>NZ_CP081200.1:0-122500 GCF_019710535.1 Pseudomonas sp. 3-2
ATCAGTGAAGAGCCGTCCCGTGACAGCTTCGATCCGATGGCCGGTGCTGCCTCGCAACAGGCCCCGGTTCGTGCCGAACAGCGCACTGTGCAGGTGGAAGGCGCGCTCAAACACACCAGCTATCTGAATCGCACCTTCACCTTTGAAAACTTCGTCGAAGGTAAATCCAACCAGCTCGCCCGTGCGGCGGCCTGGCAGGTGGCAGACAACCCGAAGCACGGCTACAACCCGCTCTTCCTTTATGGGGGCGTGGGTCTGGGTAAGACGCACTTGATGCACGCGGTGGGCAACCATCTATTAAAGAAGAACCCGAATGCCAAGGTCGTGTACCTGCATTCCGAGCGTTTCGTGGCCGACATGGTCAAGGCGCTGCAACTGAACGCGATCAACGAGTTCAAGCGTTTCTACCGTTCGGTGGACGCCCTACTGATCGACGACATTCAGTTCTTCGCCCGCAAGGAACGTTCCCAGGAAGAGTTTTTCCACACTTTCAACGCCCTGCTTGAAGGTGGCCAGCAGGTCATTCTCACCAGTGACCGCTACCCGAAAGAAATCGAAGGCCTTGAAGAGCGCCTTAAATCCCGCTTCGGCTGGGGCCTGACGGTTGCCGTCGAGCCGCCGGAGCTGGAAACCCGCGTAGCGATCTTGATGAAGAAGGCCGACCAGGCCAAAGTCGAGTTGCCACACGATGCGGCGTTCTTCATTGCCCAGCGCATTCGCTCCAACGTCCGTGAGCTGGAAGGCGCGCTGAAACGCGTGATCGCCCACTCGCACTTCATGGGCCGCGACATCACCATCGAGTTGATTCGCGAATCCCTGAAAGACCTGTTGGCGCTGCAGGACAAACTGGTCTCTGTGGATAACATTCAGCGCACCGTCGCCGAGTACTACAAGATCAAGATCTCCGACTTGCTGTCCAAACGCCGCTCGCGTTCGGTCGCTCGTCCGCGTCAGGTGGCCATGGCATTGTCCAAGGAACTGACCAACCACAGCCTGCCGGAAATCGGCGATGTGTTTGGCGGTCGCGACCACACGACCGTGTTGCACGCCTGCCGTAAGATCAACGAACTTAAGGAATCCGACGCGGACATCCGCGAGGACTACAAGAACCTGCTGCGTACACTGACCACTTGATGAACACCAGCGCAGCTTATTAAGGCAAGGGACTAGACCATGCATTTCACCATTCAACGCGAAGCCCTGTTGAAACCCCTGCAACTGGTCGCAGGCGTCGTCGAGCGCCGACAGACCTTGCCGGTACTGTCCAACGTGCTGCTGGTTGTCGATGGCCAGCAACTGTCGCTGACCGGTACCGACCTGGAAGTCGAGCTGGTCGGTCGCGTGCAACTCGAGGAGCCGGCTGAAACAGGTTCCATCACCGTGCCAGCGCGCAAGCTGATGGACATCTGCAAGAGCCTGCCGAACGATGCGCTGATCGACATCAAGGTCGACGAGCAGAAGCTGGTGGTGAAAGCCGGCCGTAGCCGTTTCACCCTGTCGACCCTGCCGGCCAACGACTTCCCGACTGTGGAAGAAGGCCCGGGTTCGCTGACCACCAGCCTGGAACAGAGCAAGTTGCGTCGCCTGATCGAACGCACCAGTTTCGCCATGGCCCAGCAGGACGTGCGTTATTACCTCAACGGTATGTTGCTGGAAGTGTCGACCGGTGTGATCCGTGCCGTGGCCACCGACGGTCACCGTCTGGCCATGTGCTCGATGCAAGCCGACATCGGTCAGCAGGATCGCCATCAGGTGATTGTGCCGCGTAAAGGTATTCTCGAACTGGCACGTCTGCTCACCGAGCCGGATGGCAATGTCAGCATCGTGCTGGGCCAGCACCACATCCGCGCGACCACCGGCGAATTCACCTTCACCTCCAAGCTGGTCGACGGCAAGTTCCCGGACTACGAGCGTGTTCTGCCGAAAGGCGGCGACAAGTTGGTACTGGGCGATCGTCAGGCGCTGCGTGAAGCGTTCAGCCGTACCGCGATTCTGTCCAACGAGAAGTACCGCGGTATCCGTCTGCAACTGGCCAGCGGTCAGTTGAAGATCCAGGCCAACAATCCGGAGCAGGAAGAAGCGGAAGAAGAAGTGGGCGTGGAATACAACGGCGGCTCCCTGGAAATCGGCTTCAACGTCAGCTATCTGCTCGACGTGCTGGGCGTGATGACCACCGAGCAGGTTCGTCTGATCCTGTCCGACTCCAACAGCAGTGCGCTGGTGCAAGAGTCCGACAACGACGATTCGGCTTACGTTGTTATGCCGATGCGTCTGTAATCAGCTGACTCTGGATGTCGCTAAGTCGCGTCTCGGTCACCGCGGTGCGCAATCTGCACCCGGTGACCTTCTCCCCCTCCCCCCGAATCAACATTCTTTACGGCGCCAACGGCAGCGGCAAAACCAGTGTTCTGGAAGCCATTCACCTGCTGGGGCTTGCCCGTTCGTTTCGTAGCACGCGCCTGTTGCCGGTCATCCAGTATGAGCAACTCGCCTGCACTGTATTCGGCCAAGTCGAACTCGCTGAGGGGGGCCACAGCGCATTGGGGATATCTCGCGACCGTCAGGGCGAGTTCCAGATTCGCATTGACGGCCAGAATGCCCGTAGCGCCGCTCAACTGGCGGAGATCCTGCCGCTGCAGTTGATCAACCCCGACAGCTTCCGCCTGCTGGAAGGTGCGCCGAAGATTCGCCGGCAGTTTCTCGACTGGGGCGTGTTCCACGTTGAACCGCGGTTCATGGCCACTTGGCAGCGTTTGCAGAAGGCCTTGCGCCAGAGAAACTCCTGGCTGCGGCATGGTACACTTGACGCCGTTTCGCAAGCGGTTTGGGACAGGGAACTGTGTCAGGCCAGCGCTGAAATCGATGAATACCGCCGCGCTTACATCAAAGCCTTGAAACCAGTCTTTGAACAAACCTTGAGCGAACTGGTTGAGCTCGAAGGTTTGACGCTCAGCTATTACCGAGGCTGGGACAAAGACCGGGAATTGAGCGCTGTACTCGCCGGATCCGTGCAACGGGACCAGCAGATGGGTCACACCCAGGCCGGGCCACAACGGGCTGACTTGCGTCTTAGATTGGGCGCACACAACGCCGCGGACATCTTGTCCCGGGGTCAGCAGAAGTTAGTGGTCTGTGCGTTGCGGATTGCCCAGGGGCATCTGGTGAGCCAGGCCCGACGCGGCCAGTGTATTTATCTGGTGGATGACTTGCCGTCCGAGCTGGACGAGAGCCACCGTCGCGCGCTGTGCCGCTTGCTGGAAGACTTACGCTGCCAGGTTTTTATCACCTGTGTAGATCACGAATTATTGAGGGAAGGCTGGCAGACGGAAACGCCAGTCGCTCTGTTCCACGTGGAACAGGGCCGTATCACCCAGACCCACGACCATCGGGAGTGAAGGCATTGAGCGAAGAAAATACGTACGACTCATCGAGCATTAAAGTGCTGAAAGGCCTGGATGCCGTGCGCAAACGTCCCGGTATGTACATTGGTGACACCGACGATGGCAGCGGTCTGCACCACATGGTGTTCGAGGTGGTCGACAACTCGATCGACGAAGCCCTCGCCGGCCACTGCGACGACATCAGCATCATCATCCACCCGGATGAGTCCATCACCGTTAAAGACAACGGCCGTGGCATCCCGGTAGACGTGCACAAAGAGGAAGGCGTTTCCGCCGCCGAGGTCATCATGACCGTCCTCCACGCCGGTGGTAAGTTCGACGACAACTCCTACAAGGTATCCGGCGGTTTGCACGGTGTAGGTGTTTCGGTTGTGAACGCGCTGTCCGAAGAGCTGGTCCTGACCGTTCGCCGCAGCGGCAAGATCTGGGAACAGACCTACGTCCACGGCGTACCTCAGGCGCCAATGGCGATCGTTGGCGACAGCGAAACCACCGGTACCCAGATCCACTTCAAGGCTTCCAGCGAAACCTTCAAGAACATTCACTTCAGCTGGGACATCCTGGCCAAGCGCATTCGTGAACTGTCCTTCCTCAACTCCGGTGTCGGCATCGTCCTCAAGGATGAGCGCAGCGGCAAGGAAGAGCTGTTCAAGTACGAAGGCGGCCTGCGTGCGTTCGTTGAATACCTGAACACCAACAAGACTGCGGTCAACCAGGTGTTCCACTTCAACATCCAGCGTGAAGACGGCATCGGCGTGGAAATCGCCCTGCAGTGGAACGACAGCTTCAACGAGAACCTGTTGTGCTTCACCAACAACATTCCACAGCGCGACGGCGGCACCCACCTGGTGGGCTTCCGTTCCGCACTGACGCGTAACCTGAACAACTACATCGAGCAGGAAGGTCTGGCGAAGAAGCACAAAGTCGCCACCACCGGTGACGATGCCCGTGAAGGCTTGACCGCGATCATCTCGGTGAAGGTGCCGGATCCGAAGTTCAGCTCCCAGACCAAAGACAAGCTGGTGTCTTCCGAAGTGAAGACCGCGGTTGAACAGGAAATGGGCAAGTACTTCTCCGACTTCCTGCTGGAAAACCCGAACGAAGCCAAACTGGTCGTCGGCAAGATGATCGACGCTGCCCGTGCCCGTGAAGCCGCGCGCAAGGCTCGTGAGATGACCCGCCGCAAAGGCGCGCTGGACATCGCCGGCCTGCCGGGCAAGCTCGCTGACTGCCAGGAAAAAGACCCGGCGCTGTCCGAACTGTACCTCGTGGAAGGTGACTCCGCGGGCGGCTCTGCCAAGCAGGGACGTAACCGCAAGACCCAGGCCATCCTGCCGCTGAAGGGCAAGATCCTCAACGTCGAGAAAGCCCGTTTCGACAAGATGATCTCGTCCCAGGAAGTGGGCACCCTGATCACCGCGCTGGGCTGCGGCATCGGTCGCGAAGAGTACAACATCGACAAGCTGCGCTATCACAACATCATCATCATGACCGATGCTGACGTCGACGGTTCGCACATCCGTACCCTGCTGCTGACCTTCTTCTTCCGTCAGTTGCCTGAGCTGATCGAGCGCGGCTACATCTACATCGCCCAGCCGCCGCTGTACAAAGTCAAGAAAGGCAAGCAAGAGCAATACATCAAAGACGACGACGCCATGGAAGAGTACATGACGCAGTCGGCCCTGGAAGATGCGAGCCTGCACCTGAACGAAGACGCCCCGGGCATTTCCGGTGAAGCGCTGGAACGTCTGGTGAATGACTTCCGCATGGTGATGAAGACCCTCAAGCGTCTGTCGCGCCTGTACCCGCAGGAGCTGACCGAGCACTTCATCTACCTGCCGGCCGTCAGCCTGGAAATGCTCGGCGATCACGCAAAGATGCAGGACTGGCTGGCCCAGTACGAAGTCCGTCTGCGCACCGTCGAGAAGTCGGGCCTGGTCTACAAGGCCAGCCTGCGTGAAGACCGCGAGCGTGGCGTGTGGCTGCCAGAGGTCGAACTGATCTCCCACGGCCTGTCGAACTACGTCACCTTCAACCGCGATTTCTTCGGCAGCAACGACTACAAGACCGTCGTCACCCTCGGCGCTCAACTGAGCACCCTGCTCGACGAAGGCGCGTACATCCAGCGCGGCGAGCGCAAGAAAGCGGTCACCGAGTTCAAGGAAGCCCTGGACTGGCTGATGGCCGAAAGCACCAAGCGCCACACCATCCAGCGATACAAAGGTCTGGGTGAAATGAACCCGGATCAGCTGTGGGAAACCACCATGGACCCAAGCGTGCGCCGCATGCTGAAAGTCACCATCGAAGACGCCATTGGCGCAGACCAGATCTTCAACACCCTGATGGGTGATGCGGTCGAACCTCGCCGTGACTTCATCGAGAGCAATGCTCTGGCGGTGTCCAACCTGGATTTCTGATCCTGGTCAGTACCAACGAAAAGGCCAACGCATCAGCGTTGGCCTTTTTTATTGCCTGCGATTCACTCCCCCGCCGCCACACTCTCCAACCGATACCCATACCCATAAATCGTCAGCAATTGCCAACCCCGATCCGCCGTCAGCCCGAGCTTGTTGCGCAGGCGATAGATATGCGTGTCCAGCGGTCGCGATGTGGACATCTCTTCGTGGGGCCAGAATCGTTCGTAAAGGTAATCCCGTGAAAGCGGTCGGCCGAGGTTGCTGAACAGACAATGGGCGAGACGATACTCGCGCTCGGTCATGACGATCGGTTTACCGTCGCGGGTGACGGTCAGTTCGGCGTCGTCGAACACCAGGTCGTTGAAACGCAAAACCTCGGCCGGTGCGCTCCGTTGCAGGCTGTGCCGGCGCAATACCGCCGCCACGCGGGCCTTCAGTTCATTGGGCCGAAACGGCTTGCTGACATAATCGTCGGCACCCGCATTCAGGGCCTGGACGATATCGCTCTCACCATCGCGGCTGGTGAGCATGATGGCGGCTGGTGGGGCTTCCATGTGTTCGCGGGTCCAGCGCAGCAGCGCCAGGCCGGTGAGGTTGGGCAATTGCCAGTCGAGGATCAGCAGGTCGAAGGTTTCCCGGCGCAACTGTCGCAGCAGGTCTTCACCGCTTTCGAAGCTGTGCAGTGACCAGGGCTGTCCTCCGGCCTCGGCCATTTGTTGCAGGGTCTGCTCGACCCGGCGCAGTTCGGCGGGTTCATCGTCCAGTATCGCAACGCGCATACGCGGTGGTTCCTTGTCGCTCGGGCAATGGGTGCCGACCGGATCGGCTCACTCCATGCAGTGAAAGTAAGCGGCACGCCGAGGGGTGAGCCGCTATGATTCTTCGGGTCTACGTCCTCAGACCGGCCGCCTATGAAACCATTCAACCCGCCCTGCCCTGTTCCCCATGAATAACCACCGCCGACACGAAAGCCGCGTACCCAGCCAGGTTCAGCGTTTGTTCCGGCAACTGGTGCGCGAGTGGGTGTGGATAAGTCTAGTGCTGTTGCCGCTGACTGCACTGCTTTCCTGGCGTGCGCAGATCAATTTGCATGATCCGGCGCCGTTGATGGGCGCAGGACTCTCGGTTGCTCTGGTCGCGTGTGTCCTGGGGTTGCTGCTGTGGCGCCCGCGCCTGGCACTCTGGCTGACATTGGGCGGGATGGCCTGTGTGCTACTGACCAGTGCAGGCCTGGCTGAAATGCGGCGTTGGTGGTCACCCACGCCTGCGGTGCTGGGCATGCTGTTCGGCTATCTGATCTGGAACTGGCGACGCCTGAGTGTGGTGCTGACCTACTTCGGCTGGGAGCTGGCGCGGCTGGACAGTGAACCGAAAGTCTTTCCCGAACGGCGTCGGGCGCAGTTTCCCAGCGCCGACCGCTTGCAGGGGCAGATCATGGCGCTTGAGCAAGCCATGAGCCGTACCCGTGATACCCGCCGATTCATTGCCGACGGGCTGGAGTATCTGCCGGTCGCGACCCTGATCAGCGATCCACGGGGTCAAGTCTTGTTGGGCAACCGCAAGGCCCGCAGCCTGTTCGATCACAATCTGGTGGGCGAGGATGTTCTCGATCAACTGGCGAGTCTGGGCTATCCGGAGTTGTCCACAGAGTCGCGCCCACCGCTCTCCGAGCTGCCTCTGCTGGAGTTTCGTGACCACAGGGAACGTAGCCTGCGCCTGGAGCGCGCCGCTTTATTGCCGGTCGATGGCGACTTGCCGATCGGCTGGCTCCTGAGCCTCACTGACCTCAGCGCCGAACGCGCCGCCGAGGAACAGCGCGGTGTATTGCTGCGTTTTCTGTCCCATGACCTGCGCGCGCCCCATTCGGCGATTCTCGCCCTGCTCGATGTGCACCGACATCAGGCGGGAACGGATTCGCCGCTGTTCGAACAGATTGAGCGCCAGGTACGCCGGGCGCTGGAGCTCACCGATGGCTTCGTTCTGCTGGCCCGGGCCGAATCCGAGGCGTATCAGTTTCAACCGAGCCTGTTCGGGATGCTGGTCATGGACGTTCTGGATCAGGCGTTGCCCATCGCTCAGCAAAAACGCATCGAGCTCTTGAGCGACATGGACGAACAATCACAGGAGCGTCTGATTCTGGCCGATCAAGGCTTGTTGACCCGCGCACTGTTCAACCTGCTGGAAAATGCGATCAAGTACAGCCCGGCCGGATCCACAGTGAATCTGCGTGTCAGTTGCGACAACGACTGGCTGCGTTGTGAGCTGTCCGATCAAGGCAAAGGCATCGCTGCAGAAGAACTGCCTGACCTGTTCAGCCAGTACCGGCGGTTTTCCTCTGCGCAGGGTATCGATGGCGTGGGGCTTGGGCTGTCGATGGTCAAAGCCGTGGTCGATCACCACGGCGGTCGGATCGAATGCCTGAGTGTGGTCGATCAAGGCACGACGTTCCGTCTGGAACTGCCACTGATCGCTGAAGAGCAGGCATAAAAAAACCGGCTATATCAGCCGGTTTCCTTACTTCCGAAAAAAACTTATGCACCTTTTACGGTGTTTTATCAGCTTCGGAAATATATAAGTAAATCAGTAAGTTAATTCGATAATTCTGGATTTTGCGAACAAACCGTACACAGGTTATCCACAAATCTCAGACAGCGATCTGATCGTTCGCAGCCGGTGCCTGAGGGGCCGGAGGCAGCGAGCCCATTTCTCGTTGCGTTTTCTCGTTCCACGCCTGCACCCGGTCATTCAGATCGGCGATGGCGCGCGGGCCACTGCCCTCGGCGTACATCGGCTCACCGATGACCACGGTGATCACACCCTGCTTTTTACCCCAACCGATTTTCGGCCAGAACTTGCCGGCATTGTGTGCAATCGGCAGTACCGGAAGCGCCGCATTCACCGCCAATGCGCTGCCACTGCGGGAGAACTTGCCGATGGTGCCATGGGGAACGCGAGTACCTTCAGGGAAAATCAGCACCCAGACATCGTCCTTGAGCAGCTCGTCACCTTTCGCCGCCACCTGCTTGAGGGCGGCTTTCGGGTTGTCGCGGTCAATCGCGATCGGTCGCAGCATGGCCATGGCCCAGCCGAAGAACGGCACGTACAGCAGTTCGCGCTTGAGCACTTGGCTCAAGGGCGAGAAATAAGCGGAGAGAAAGAACGTCTCCCAGGTGCTCTGGTGGTTCGATTGAATCACGCAGGGCCGGTCAGGCACGTTTTCCGCGCCTTTGACTTCGTAACGGATACCGAGGAACACCTTGGTCAACCACAAGGCGCAACGGCACCAGTACACGTTGATGAAACGATAGCGCGCCTTGAACGGCAGAAAGGGCGCGATAAAAAAGCTCAGGCTGCACCACAGCAGAGCGGTGGTACCCAGCAGCAGGTAAAAGAGGAAGATTCTGATGGCCTGCAGTATCGACATGGCGACGTTTACCGTTACGGGCAATGCCCGACTGTTCAAGCGCACTCCCGATCAATCCCTGGTCAGGAACTTCAGAAGCACTCTAGTTGTGGATAAGTTCTGCGGCAATCGCCGCGAGATCGTCAAAAATCAGGGTGCCCACCGGCAAGGTCTTGGCCTGAGTCTTTTCGCCTTTCCCGGTCTTTACCAAAACGGGCTGTGAATCGACGGCTTTGGCGGCCTCCAGGTCACCAAGGCTGTCGCCGACGAACCAGACATTCGTCAGCGCGACGTTGTAATGCTGTGCGATGGTTTTCAACATCCCCGGTTTCGGCTTGCGACAATCGCAACCCTCATCCGGCCCATGCGGGCAATACACGATCAGCCCGACTTCACCGCCCTGCTCCGCCACCAGTTCGCGCAGGCGCGCGTGCATGGCATCGAGGGTGGCGAGGTCGTAGTAGCCGCGAGCAATGCCCGACTGGTTGGTGGCGACCGCCACCGTCCAGCCGGCCTTGCTCAACTGCGCAATCGCTTCGATCGAGCCGGGGAGCGGAATCCACTCCTCCACCGACTTGATGTAAGCATCGGAGTCGTAATTGATCACTCCGTCCCGATCGAGAATCAGCAGTTTCAACAGCAATCCCTCAACCCAGCAGCGAAATGTCGGCAACGCCCAGGAACAGGCCCCGCAGACGCGCCAGCAGCGCGTAACGGTTGGCCCGCACATTGGCGTCGTCGGCATTGACCATCACCGCGTCGAAGAACGCGTCCACCGGCTCGCGCAGTGCAGCCAGGCGTGCCAGCGATTCGTTGTACTGACGCGCCGCAGCCATTGGCTGTACAGCCTGGTCCGCTTGCTGGATCGCCGAGTACAGCGAGAACTCGTTGGCATTGTCGAAGTATTTGGCCTGGACTTCGGTCGGCACCGAGCCTTCCACCTTGCTCAACAGGTTCGATACGCGCTTGTTCACCGCCGCCAGTGCTGCCGCTTCCGGCAGTTTGCGGAAGGCCTGAACCGCTTGCACACGCTGGTCGAAGTCCAGCGCCGAACCCGGCTTCAGGGCACGCACCGACAGGTAGGTGGCGACATCCACGCCTTCGTCTTCGTAACGCGCACGCAGACGGTCGAAGATGAATTCCAGCACCGCGTCGTTCAGGCCGGCAGCCTTGACCTTGGCACCGAAGGCATTCACGGCGAATGCCACGGCGTCGTTCAGGTCCAGATCCAGTTGTTTCTCGATCAGGATCCGCAGCACGCCCAGTGCCGCACGGCGCAGGGCATACGGGTCTTTGCTGCCGGTCGGCAGCATGCCGATGCCGAAGATGCCGACCAGGGTGTCGAGCTTGTCGGCGATGGCCACGGCCGCACCGGTCAGGGTGGCAGGCAGTTCAGCGCCGGCACCGCGCGGCATGTACTGCTCGTTCAGCGCCAGGGCGACGTCTTCCGGCTCGCCGTCATTGAGGGCGTAGTAGTAGCCGGCGACACCTTGCATCTCCGGGAACTCGCCGACCATTTCGGTCGCCAGGTCGCACTTCGACAGCAGGCCAGCACGGGCAGCCCACGAAGCGTTGCCGCCGATGCGTGCGGCGATGTACGCCGCCAGTTTCGAGACACGCTCGGCCTTGTCGTAGACGCTGCCGAGTTTTTCCTGGAACACCACGTTCTGCAGGCGATCGTTGAACGCTTCGAGCTTCTGCTTCTTGTCCTGCTTGAAGAAGAACTCGGCGTCGGTGAGGCGTGGGCGAACCACCTTTTCGTTACCGGCGATGATCTGCTGCGGGTCTTTGGATTCGATGTTGGCCACAGTGATGAAACGTGGCAGCAACTTGCCGTCGGCATCCAGCAGGCAGAAATACTTCTGGTTGTCCTGCATGGTGGTGATCAGCGCTTCCTGCGGCACGTCGAGGAAGCGTTCCTCGAACGAGCACACCAGCGGCACCGGCCACTCGACCAGCGCGGTCACTTCGTCGAGCAACGCAGGAGGCACGATCGCGGTGCCTTCCTGGCGGGTCGCCAGCTCTTCGGTGCGCTTGCTGATGATTTCGCGACGCTCGTTGGCGTCGGCCAGTACGTACGCGGCACGCAGGTCGGCCAGGTAGCTCGACGGCGAACCGATGCGCACGCTTTGCGGGTGGTGGAAACGGTGGCCACGGGATTCACGGCCAGCCTTCTGCGCGAGGATCGTGCAGTCGATGACCTGATCGCCGAGCAGCATCACCAGCCATTGGGTCGGACGCACGAACTCTTCCTTGCGCGCCCCCCAACGCATGCGTTTTGGGATCGGCAGATCGTTCAGCGAGTCTTCGACGATGGTCGGCAGCAGGCTGGCGGTCGGCTTGCCGGCGATGTTCTGGCTGTAGCGCAGTTTCGGACCGCTCTGGTCGATTTCGCTCAGCTCGACGCCGCACTTCTTGGCAAAGCCCAGTGCCGCTTGAGTCGGGTTGCCTTCGGCGTCGAACGCAGCCTGACGTGGCGGGCCGTCGAGGTTGATGCTGCGATCCGGCTGCTGGGTGGCCAGCGCGGTGATCAGCACAGCCAGACGACGCGGCGCGGCGTAGACGGTTTTGGTCTCGTAATTCAGGCCGGCAGCTTGCAGGCCCTTGTCGATACCGGCCAGGAACGCTTCGGCCAGGGTGTTCAGGGCTTTGGGTGGCAGTTCTTCGGTGCCCAGTTCAACCAGAAAATCTTGAGCACTCATTGTGCAGCCTCCAGCTTGGCCAGTACTTCGTCACGCAGGTCCGGGGTTGCCATCGGGAAGCCCAGCTTGGCGCGGGCCAGCAAGTAGGCTTGAGCGACGGAACGCGCCAGGGTGCGTACGCGCAGAATGTATTGCTGACGCGCGGTCACCGAGATCGCCCGGCGCGCATCCAGCAGGTTGAAGGTGTGCGAGGCCTTCAGGACCATTTCATAGCTTGGCAACGGCAGCGGCTGGTCGAGTTCGATCAGGCGCTTGGCTTCGCTTTCATAGAAATCGAACAGTTCGAACAGCTTGTCGACGTTGGCGTGTTCGAAGTTGTAGGTGGACTGCTCCACTTCGTTCTGGTGGAACACGTCGCCGTAGGTCACTTTGCCGAACGGACCGTCAGCCCAGACCAGGTCGTAGACCGAGTCCACACCCTGCAGGTACATGGCCAGACGCTCGAGACCGTAGGTGATCTCGCCGGTCACCGGGTAGCACTCGATGCCGCCCGCTTGCTGGAAGTAGGTGAACTGAGTCACTTCCATGCCGTTCAGCCAGACTTCCCAGCCCAGACCCCAGGCGCCGAGGGTCGGCGATTCCCAGTTGTCTTCGACGAAGCGGATGTCGTGGACCAGCGGGTCCAGGCCGACATGCTTGAGGGAGCCCAAGTACAGTTCCTGGAAGTTGTCCGGGTTCGGTTTCAGGACCACCTGGAACTGATAGTAGTGCTGCAGACGGTTCGGGTTTTCGCCGTAACGCCCGTCAGTCGGACGGCGGCTTGGCTGCACGTAAGCGGCGTTCCAGGTTTCCGGGCCGATGGCGCGCAGGAATGTCGCGGTGTGGAAAGTGCCGGCGCCTACTTCCATATCGTAGGGCTGAAGTACCACACAACCTTGCTCGGCCCAGTACTGCTGGAGCGCGAGGATCAAGTCTTGGAAGGTACGCACGGCTGGCGTAGGCTGGCTCACGAAATTCACCTGTTTCTTGGGCTGCGATTTAAAGAGCGGGAGTATACCCGATTCAGTCGCACCTCCACCCCCTGGAGCCTTATGCCACGCTGCTTTTGGTGCAACGAAGATCCGCTGTACATGGCTTACCACGATCAGGAGTGGGGTACGCCGCTACGCGATGCGCAGGGTTTGTTCGAGTTGCTTTTGCTCGAAGGGTTCCAGGCCGGGCTGTCGTGGATCACCGTGCTGCGCAAGCGCGAGCGATATCGCGAGGTGCTGTTCGGCTTCGACGTACAGCGTGTGGCGCAGATGAGCGACGCGGAAATCGACGAATTGATGCTCGATCCGGGGATCATCCGCAACCGTCTCAAACTCAATGCCGCCCGGCGCAACGCCCAGGCCTGGCTGGCGCTGGAAGATCCGGTGGCGTTTCTCTGGTCGTTTGTGGATAACCGCCCGGTGATCAATCATTTCAAGGATCGCAGCGAAGTCCCGGCCATCACCCCGCAGGCAGTGGCCATGAGCAAAGGCCTGAAAAAGGCCGGTTTCACCTTCGTCGGCCCGACCATCTGCTACGCGCTGATGCAGGCCTCGGGCATGGTCATGGATCACACTCAGGACTGCGACCGCTACGCGCAGCTCGTCAACGGCGGTTAGAATGGCCGCCTCGCGCACCGCACAAGATCAGGAGTGACCTGTGGAAAAGTTTAAAGGCGCCATGCTGGTTGGCGCTCTGCGGCTGTTTGCCCTGCTGCCGTGGCGGGCCGTGCAGGCCGTGGGTTCGGCGATCGGCTGGATCATGTGGAAAACCCCCAACCGTTCCCGCGATGTGGTGCGGATCAACCTGGCCAAATGTTTTCCCCAGATGGACCCGGCCGAACGCGAGCGTCTGGTCGGCCAGAGCCTCAAGGACATCGGCAAGTCCCTGACCGAAAGCGCCTGCGCCTGGATCTGGCCGGCCCAGCGCTCCATCGACCTGGTGCGCGAAGTCGAAGGCCTCGAGGTGCTGAAAGAAGCGCTGGCCTCGGGCAAGGGCGTGGTCGGCATCACCAGTCACCTGGGCAACTGGGAAGTGCTCAACCACTTCTATTGCAGCCAGTGCAAACCGATCATTTTCTACCGGCCACCAAAGCTCAAGGCTGTGGATGAATTGCTGCGCAAGCAGCGGGTGCAATTGGGCAACCGCGTGGCGGCGTCGACCAAGGAAGGCATCCTCAGTGTCATCAAGGAAGTGCGCAAGGGCGGTCAGGTGGGGATTCCTGCGGATCCGGAACCGGCGGAATCCGCCGGGATCTTCGTGCCGTTCTTCGCCACACAGGCCCTGACCAGCAAGTTCGTGCCGAACATGCTCGCCGGTGGCAAAGCTGTCGGCGTGTTCCTGCATGCCCTGCGCCTGCCGGACGGTTCCGGCTACAAGGTGATCCTCGAGGCGGCGCCGGAAGCGATGTACAGCACCGACACCGAAACGTCCTGCGCGGCGATGAGTCAGGTGGTCGAGCGTTATGTGGCGGCTTATCCGAGCCAGTACATGTGGAGCATGAAACGCTTCAAGAAGCGTCCGCCGGGCGAGGCGCGCTGGTACTGATCGGCGATGGGCGTGTGTGGATAACCTGAACAAACGGGTTATCCACAGCCGTCATGGCTTCCGCCGATCCAGCTTCTTCAGAAACACCGTCATTTCCTTTTCGGCCTGCTTGTCGCCATGGGCCCGCGCCGCTTCCAGCCCCTGCTCCCACGCCTGGCGAGCAGCCGCCAGATCACCCAGCGCCAGTTGCGCCTTGCCCAACAGCTTCCAAGCCGCCGAATACTTCGGATCAAAGCCGACGCAATGCTGGAAATGCTCGGCCGCCTTCGCGTTCTCTCCCAGATCCAGATAACCCTTGCCCAAGCCGAAGCGCAGCAGCGAGTTATCCACACCCTTGGCGAGCATTTTTTCCAGGGATTCGATCATCGGTCTCGCCTCTGGTCGATCAGAAGAAACTCAGGCCCACGTGGAACAGCTTCTCCACATCGCGAATATGCTTTTTATCCACAAGGAACAGAATCACATGGTCGCCGGCGGCAATCACCGTGTCGCCATGGGCGATGATCACTTCTTCATCGCGGATGATCGCGCCAATGGTAGTTCCCGGCGGCAGCGCAATGTTGTCGATGGTCTTGCCGATGACCTTGCTCGACTTCGAATCTCCGTGGGCCACCGCTTCGATGGCTTCCGCCGCGCCACGGCGCAATGAGTGCACGCTGACGATATCGCCGCGCCGCACATGCGCCAGCAAGGTGCCGATGGTTGCCAGTTGCGGGCTGATGGCGATGTCGATGTCACCGCCCTGGATCAGGTCCACGTAGGCCGGGTTGTTGATGATCGTCATCACCTTCTTCGCGCCCAGGCGCTTGGCCAGCAGCGACGACATGATGTTGGCTTCGTCATCGTTGGTCAGGGCGAGAAAGATGTCGGCGTCGGCGATGTTCTCTTCCAGCAGCAGGTCGCGATCCGACGCGCTGCCCTGCAACACCACGGTGCTGTCGAGGGTGTCGGAGAGATAACGACAGCGCGCCGGATTCATCTCGATGATCTTCACCTGATAGCGGCTTTCGATGGCCTCGGCCAGCCGTTCGCCGATCTGCCCGCCACCGGCGATGACGATACGCTTGTAGCTTTCGTCGAGCCGGCGCATTTCGCTCATCACCGCGCGAATGTTCGCACGGGCGGCAATGAAGAAGACTTCGTCGTCGGCCTCGATCACCGTGTCGCCCTGGGGAAGAATCGGTCGATCGCGGCGGAAAATCGCGGCCACCCGTGTTTCCACATTCGGCATGTGTTCGCGCAACTGGCGCAGCTGCTGGCCTACCAGCGGCCCGCCGTAGTAGGCGCGCACCGCGACCAGTTGCGCCTGGCCTTCGGCGAAATCGATCACCTGCAGGGCGCCGGGGTGCTGGATCAGACGCTTGATGTAGTTGGTGACGACCTGCTCGGGACTGATCAGCACGTCGACCGGAATCGCCTCGTTCTGGAACAGCTGCTCCTCGCGGGTCAGATAAGACGCTTCGCGCACCCGGGCAATCTTGGTCGGGGTGTGGAACAGGGTGTGAGCGACCTGGCAGGCAACCATGTTGGTTTCGTCGCTGTTGGTCACCGCGACCAGCATGTCGGCGTCGTCGGCACCGGCCTGACGCAGAATGTTCGGCAGCGAGCCTCGGCCCTGCACGGTGCGGATGTCGAGGCGATCGCCAAGGTCGCGCAGACGGTCGCCGTCAGTGTCGACCACCGTGATGTCATTGGCCTCGCTGGCCAGATGTTCAGCCAGCGAACCGCCGACCTGTCCCGCACCGAGGATGATGATTTTCATCCAGTCACTCCATTGAATCCGTTTAGCTGCGCGCGGCAGCGATCTTGATCAGCTTGGCGTAGTAGAACCCGTCGTGCCCGCCCTGCTGGGCCAGCAATTGGCGACCATGGGGCTGCTTGATCCCGGCGGCGGTGGCCAGATCGAGCTCCCGCGCGCCCGGCGTACGCTCAAGGAACGCAGCGATGACTTCGGTGTTTTCGGTCGGCAAGGTCGAGCAGGTGGCGTAGAGCAGGATGCCGCCCACTTCGAGGGTTTTCCACATCGCGTCGAGCAACTCGCCTTGCAGTTGCGCGAGGGCGGCGATGTCGTCGGCCTGACGGGTCAGCTTGATGTCCGGATGGCGGCGGATCACTCCGGTGGCCGAGCATGGCGCGTCGAGCAGGATGCGCTGGAACGGTTTGCCGTCCCACCACGCTGCCGTGTCGCGACCGTCGGCGGCAATCAGTTCGGCGCTCAAGCCGAGGCGTTCGAGGTTTTCCTTCACTCGCACCAGCCGCTTGGCTTCCAGATCCACTGCTACCACGCCGACCAGTGCCGGTTCGGCTTCGAGGATGTGGCATGTCTTGCCGCCCGGCGCGCAGCAGGCGTCCAGCACTCGCTGGCCCGGCGCGAGGTCGAGCAGGTCGGCGGCCAGTTGCGCGGCTTCGTCCTGCACACTGATCCAGCCTTCGGCGAAACCCGGCAGGCTGCGCACATCGGCGGCAGTGTCGAGGATGATGCCGTCGCGGCTGAAGGTGCATGGCTGTGCGGCGATACCCGCTTCAGTCAGCAGACTCAGGTAGGCATCGCGGCTGTGATGACGGCGATTGACCCGCAGGATCATCGGCGGATGCGCGTTGTTGGCTTCGCAGATCGCTTCCCATTGCTCGGGCCAGAAGGCCTTGAGGGATTTTTGCAGCCAGCGCGGGTGAGCGGTGCGCACCACCGGATCGCGTTCCAGTTCGGCGAAGATCGCCTCATGTTCGCGCTGCGCATTGCGCAGTACGGCGTTGAGCAAACCTTTGGCCCACGGCTTTTTCAGCTTGTCGGCGCAACCGACGGTTTCGCCGATGGCGGCGTGTGGCGGGACGCGGGTGTAGAGCAGTTGATAGAGACCCACCAGCAGCAGCGCCTCGACATCGGCGTCCGCCGCCTTGAACGGTTTCTGCAGCAGTTTCTCCGCAAGCGCCGACAAGCGTGGCTGCCAACGGGCGGTGCCGAACGCCAGGTCCTGGGTGAAACCGCGATCGCGATCTTCGACCTTGTCCAGTTGCGTCGGCAGGGAGCTGTTGAGCGAAGCCTTGCCGCTCAAGACAGCGGCGAGTGCCTTGGCGGCGGCCAGACGCGGGTTCATTGCGCGTCCACCGCTGCGCCCAGCACGGTGCCGGTGGCGAATTTCTCACGACGGCTGTTGAACAGATCGCTGAAGTTCAGCGCCTTGCCGCCGGGCAATTGCAGGCGGGTCAGGCACAGCGCCTGTTCGCCGCAAGCGACGAGCAGACCGTCCTTGCTGGCGCCGAGGATGGTGCCCGGTGCGCCTTTGCCTTCGGCCAGTGTCGCCGCCAGCACTTTCAGCGCTTCGCCGTTGAGCGTGCTGTGGGTGATCGGCCATGGATTGAAGGCGCGGACCAGACGTTCCAGTTCGACGGCCGGACGGCTCCAGTCGAGGCGTGCTTCGTCCTTGTTCAGTTTGTGCGCGTAGGTGGCGAGTTCATCGTTCTGCACTTCGCCTTCCAGGTTGCCAGCGGCCAGACCGGCAATCGCCTGCACCACGGCTGGCGGGCCCATTTCAGCGAGGCGATCGTGGAGGCTGCCGCCGGTGTCTTCGGCGCTGATCGGGGTCACGACTTTGAGCAGCATCGGCCCGGTATCGAGGCCTGCTTCCATGCGCATCACGGTCACGCCGCTCTCGGCATCGCCCGCTTCCACGGCGCGCTGGATCGGTGCCGCACCGCGCCAGCGTGGCAGCAGCGAGGCGTGGCTGTTGATGCAGCCCAGGCGCGGAATATCCAGCACCGCTTGCGGCAGAATCAGGCCGTAGGCGACCACCACCATCAAGTCAGGCTTGAGCGCCGCGAGCTCGGCTTGAGCGTCAGCGTTACGCAGGGTCGGAGGCTGCAACACCTGGATATTGTTTTCCAACGCGAGTTGTTTGACCGGGCTCGGCATCAGTTTTTGCCCACGACCGGCCGGGCGATCCGGTTGGGTGTAGACCGCAACGATCTCGTAAGGGCTGTCCAGCAGGGCCTTGAGGTGTTCGGCGGCGAATTCCGGGGTGCCGGCAAAAACGATGCGCAGTGGCTCAGTCATGGGGGAGTCTCATAAAAAGAAAAAGGCTTGCCGCAGCAAGCCTTTGGAGAGGGGCATCAAGCGTTCTGGCGGTGCTGCTTTTCCAGTTTCTTCTTGATCCGGTCGCGTTTGAGCGTGGACAGGTAATCGACGAACAACTTGCCGTTGAGGTGGTCGCATTCGTGCTGGATGCACACCGCGAGCAGGCCTTCGGCGATCAGTTCGTAAGGCTTGCCGTCACGGTCCAGAGCCTTGATCTTGACCTTCTGCGGGCGGTCGACGTTTTCGTAAAAGCCCGGCACCGAGAGGCAGCCTTCCTGGTATTGCTCCATTTCGTCGGTCAGCGATTCGAACTCGGGGTTGATGAACACCCGCGGTTCGGTGCGGTCTTCGGAAAGGTCCATCACGACGATACGTTTGTGCACGTTGACCTGGGTCGCGGCAAGGCCGATGCCCGGCGCTTCATACATTGTTTCAAACATGTCATCGACCAGCTGACGCACTTCGTCGTCCACTACAGCCACAGGTTTGGCGATAGTGCGCAGACGCGGGTCCGGAAATTCGAGGATGTTCAAAATGGCCATAAGCTTGATTGCTGCACGTGTGAGGTAAAGTCGGGCGATGGCCTGGCGGGTCCGAAGATGCAGGCTACCGTTGTGAAACGTAGCTCCTTGATTTTTAGCATAGAGCAGGGAGCGAGCCACAGGGGCTCTGGCGTTTCACGCGAACGCACATAATAAAGGGATTCACCGCATGAGGAAATCACTACTCGCCCTGCTGTTTCTGGCCTCGGCCGGTACCGCGCACGGGCAAGTGCAACTCAAGGAAGGTTTTCCACAGCAATACACGGTGGTTTCGGGGGATACGCTCTGGGACATCTCCGGTAAATATTTGCGCGAACCCTGGCAGTGGCCGCAGTTGTGGCGGGCCAATCCGCAGATCGAAAACCCCAACCTGATCTATCCGGGCGACACGCTGACGCTCAGTTACGTCAACGGCCAGCCGCGCCTGACCGTCAATCGCGGCGAGTCGCGCGGCACCATCAAGCTGTCGCCGCGCATCCGCACCAGTCCGGTGGCCGATGCGATTCCGAGCATTCCGCTCAAATCGATCAACAGCTTTCTGCTGAGCAACCG
This sequence comes from Pseudomonas sp. 3-2, assembly GCF_019710535.1. Lineage (NCBI taxonomy): Bacteria > Pseudomonadati > Pseudomonadota > Gammaproteobacteria > Pseudomonadales > Pseudomonadaceae > Pseudomonas > Pseudomonas sp. 3-2. The sequence continues at coordinate 19,607 of NZ_CP081200.1, forward strand.
CATCGTCGACAAGGTCGAGGACTTCGACAAGGCGCCGTACATCGTCGCCGGCGATGCCGAACGGGTGCTCAGCGGCACCGGTGACCGGATCTTCGCCCGTGGCCATTTCGATCCGAACCAGCCGGTCTACGGCATCTTCCGCCAGGGCAAGGTCTACACCGATCCGCAGAGCAAGGAGTTTCTGGGGATCAACGCCGACGACATCGGCGGTGGTGAGATCGTCGCCACCGAAGGCGACGTCGCCACCCTCGCCCTGCAACGCACGACCCAGGAAGTGCGCCTCGGCGACCGCTTGTTCAGCGGCGAAGAGCGTTCGATCAACTCGACCTTCATGCCCAGCGCGCCCTCCACCGACATCAACGGCCTGATCATCGATGTGCCGCGCGGCGTCACGCAGATCGGCGCGATGGACGTGGTGACCCTGAACAAAGGCAAACGCGACGGTCTGGCCGAAGGCAACGTGCTGGTGGTGATGAAAACCGGGGAAACCGTGCGCGACCGGATCACCGGCCAGCCGCTGAAAATCCCGGATGAACGTGCCGGATTGCTGATGGTGTTCCGCACCTACGACAAACTCAGTTACGGCCTCGTGCTGAACGCATCGCGCTCGCTGGCGGTGCTGGACAAGGTGCGAAATCCTTAGCTGGCTTCACAAGTTACCAACAGAGTTATCCACAGCTTGTTCCGAAAGGTTCGGGCCTTATAACGATCAAGGATGATCCATGATGATGCCTGTCTCCCCGTCGGTTTCGCCGGCAGAACTGGAAGCGCGCCTGCGCCTGCACCGGTTGCCGGAAATCGGCCCCAAGCGTTTCACCAAATTGCTCGAAGCCTTCGGCTGCGCCTCGAAGGCGATCGGCGCGCCGGCCAGCGCCTGGCGCTCGCTGGGTTTGCCGGCGGCTTGCGCCGAGGCCCGACGCTGTTCTGAAGTTCGCGACGGCGCCAGCCACGCATTGCGCTGGCTAGAGCGTCCGGATCAACATTTACTGATGTGGGACCAAGCGGATTACCCGGCCTTGCTGGCGCAGATTCCTGACCCTCCGCCCCTGCTGTTCGTCGCTGGCGACCCGCAGATTCTGGAAAAGCCGCAACTGGCGATGGTCGGCAGTCGCCGCGCTTCCCGCCCGGGCATGGACACTGCCGCTGCGTTTTCCCGCAGTCTCGCGGGGGCCGGATTTGTCATCACCAGTGGCCTGGCGCTGGGCATCGATGCGGCGGCGCATCAAGCCGCTGTGGATGTCGGTGGGCAAACGGTCGGCGTGCTCGGTACCGGCCTGGAAAACTTTTATCCACAGCGCAACCGTCGGCTGGCGGACGCGATGATTGCGTCTGGCAGTGCGGTGCTTTCGGAATTTCCTCTGGACACCGGGCCGACGGCGAGCAACTTCCCGAGACGCAACCGCATCATCAGCGGCTTGTCCCTCGGCGTGCTGGTGGTCGAGGCCAGTGTCGCCAGCGGTTCCTTGATCACCGCACGGCTGGCGGCGGAACAGGGGCGCGAGGTGTACGCCATTCCGGGTTCGATCCATCACCCCGGCGCTCGGGGCTGTCATCAACTGATACGTGACGGAGCCGTGTTGGTGGAAACCATCGAGCATATTCTCGAAGCCCTGCGCGGCTGGCAGCAGTTGCCGCTGTCCGCCTCGGCGCCGGATCCCGATCATCCTCTACTGGATCTGTTGCACGCCGCACCGCACACCAGCGAGGGTCTGGCCGACAGCAGTGGCTGGGCGTTGCCCAAAGTGCTGGCGGCATTGACCGAACTGGAGATGGATGGCCGCGCCGTGTGCGAAAACGGCCGCTGGTTTGCGCGCGTAAGCTAGGTTTTACATTGAAGATCGGTAAACTGCGCGAAACCTGTTTGCGGAGAGTTTTTCATGGTCAACAGTTGGCGTGTGCAACAAGCCGCACGAGAGGTTCGCGCCGGGGCGGTGATTGCCTATCCAACCGAAGCCGTCTGGGGGCTGGGGTGCGATCCTTGGAATGAAGAAGCGGTGGATCGCCTGCTGGCGATCAAGAACCGTTCGGTGGACAAGGGCTTGATCCTCGTCGCCGACAACATTCGTCAGTTCGATTTTCTGTTCGAGGATTTCCCGCAGGACTGGATCGACCGCATGGCCAGCACCTGGCCGGGCCCGAACACCTGGCTGGTGCCGCATCAGAACCTGTTGCCGGAGTGGGTGACCGGCGTGCATGACACCGTGGCGCTGCGGGTCAGCGATCATCCGCAGGTGCGGGATCTGTGCTCGCTGGTAGGGCCGTTGATTTCGACGTCGGCCAATCCGCAGGGGCGGCCGGCAGCGCGCACGCGCTTGCGGGTCGAGCAGTATTTCCGTGGTCAGGTCGATCTGGTGCTTGGCGGAGCGCTTGGCGGTCGCAAGAATCCGAGTCTGATTCGGAATCTGGCCACCGGCAAGATCGTGCGCCCGGCCTGATATCACCCTTGGTTGATTCTGTGAGTACTCCTCGGCTTCCATGGCGAGGAGTACTACGCGCGCCTACGATTTTTCCTTCATATGGCTGAAGTTACAGCCCGGTTTTTGCTTTGAATTTCTCCTTTCTACGTCAGATGAATCTTTAAGTATTCAATTGTTGTAATTTTTCCGACGTTATTCTCAGAAGCCACACAGTGGCGATTTTTCTAAAACCATTCATTATTTCAATGCGCTCAGAAAACTTCGAAAAGTTAACGGCTGCGGAGAAGAAATGGATATCAGGAATTCGCAATTAACGGATTATCTGCAGGAGATTCAGACGACCTTTAAAAGGCGTCATGAAAACTATCGCATCGTTATTCTTGAAGCAGGATCAGACACACGAGAGTTTGAACGGTTTGTTTCCCGTCATTTTCGATTGCGATTGCAACACTACATGTTGACACCCAGAGCCAGGTCACTTGAAACACGCCTGGCGATTATTTCGCGCAGTACCCACTTTCTGTTGTATCAGCACGACAGGCCCACGGCCGTATTGAGAGTGACCCCTGCGCCGTTCGAATGGGCCTCACTGGCGCAGCAGCAACTGTCTCCCGCCACGACGCTGTCGCGCCATGTCGAGTTCAGTCGCTTGATCAGTCACTCGCAAACTCAGTTCCCCCTGTCGATCAACAGCCTGCTGGCGGCTGCCACGGAATGGGCGGTCACGCGGGGTTATGAGGGCGTTACCGCGCTGTGCCGATCACCGCAGCGGCGACTGTTCCAGCGCTTCGGCCTGACGCCCATCACCACCGACGCCCTTCGCATCGAACAGCGCCAACGCGGCGATTACTGGCTGCTCTCGGCTCAATGGCAGCAAATCCTCACAGCACTTCAACAGTCTGCCCACCTGCTCGCCAACCCATTGGAGACCCCCGTTGATGAATACGCCTCTCAGTTTTGAACAACAATTAAGCCTGCTCGATGAGCGAATCGAAAAGTCATGGACCGATATTCTGGAAAGTTCGCGGCTGGTGAAAGCCATCCGTGAGGGCAGCGTTTCCAAAGCCTTGTACGCGATCTATATGATTCAGACTTTTCACTACACGGCGCACAATGCGCGAAATCAAGGATTGGTCGGTGTCCGACATGCGGATAATCCGGTGTATGCCAAGTTCTGTTTTGAACATGCGGCACAAGAAGTCGGCCATGAAAAAATGGCACTGCACGATGTCATGAGTCTTGGTTTGAAGAATGAAGTGTTTGATATTCCGCCTGCACTTCCGGCCACTGATGTGCTGATCGCTTATTTATATTGGATCTCCTTTACCGGTAACCCGTTACAACGGCTTGGTTATAGTTATTGGGCAGAAAATGCCTACCAGTTCATTACTCCGCTCATCGATAGCCTGAGTGAAACACTGTCGCTAAAACCCGCTCAACTTACATTCTTCATTGCACATTCCGACATTGATATCGAGCACTTCAACGAAATCAAACTGATGCTGCAGCGCACCTGCAAGCGTCAGGAGGACTGGGATGCGATAGCCACTGTGATGGAAACCAGCCTGCGTCTGACCGGCAACATGCTCGAGGCGGTTTATGAGCAGTTCGAGGCCTGGCAAAACGGGCTGGCGCCCCGTTATGAATTCCTCCACGCCCTGGCCAACCAATGAAGGCCGCCCGCCGATGTTCCGATCAGATGGCTGGAGGCAGACATGGCTGATTATTTCGACCGGCTCAACTACACGCTTGGGGACGAGGACACCGCGCTTGAATACGCGATCCTGCCCAGACATGCCGGGCACGTGCTGGGTATCGCCGGATGTGGCGGCCGGTTGTTGCCGTTGCTGGCGGCTGCCCCTTCACGCATGACCTGTACCGACATCAGTGCGCCGCAACTGGCGTTCACCCGATTGCGTTTTGCCCTGCTGGAACAGACCGATCACGAGTCGTTCATGGCGTTCATGGGCTATCGAACGGAAGGCCTGAGGTCGAAACGCCGATCCATTTTCCAGCAACTGGTTTTACCGCCGGAGGATCGTCGCTGGTTGTCCGGGTTGTTCCAGGCCCGGCACTGGGAAGCGCCGATTTACATGGGCGCATTCGAGCAGACCCTGAAGCGGTTGGCGAAGATCACCGGACTGTTTACCGGCAAGGCCGGCCGGGGCATTTTTCAGTTCAGTCAGCTTGACGAACAAACGGAATATTACCGAAACCGCTTTCCGCTCAAGCGCTGGAAAGCCGTGATCGCGTTGCTGGGAAACGCAGCAGTCCTCAATTCGCTGCTGTACAAGGGCGCGTTTCCACCCAACAACCTGGGGATCAGTTCCCGCGCGGCGTATCTGGAAATTTTCCATACGTTGTTCACCACTCAGGTGGTCCGAGAGAGCTTTTTCCTGCAAATGCTGTTTTTTGGTGAGCTGCGTTATCCACAAGGCTTTCCGCTGGAGTGTGATCCGGCAATTTTCCAGCAGGCCCGTGAGGGGCTTCGGCAGTGCGAGTTACGCGTGGTGCAGGCTGACATCCTCGACTGTGCTGCCGGGGAAACCGCCATCGATTTCGTATCGCTGTCGGACGTGCCTTCCTTCATGCCCGAAGTGGCCGGCAAGAACGTTTTGCTGCGCCTGGCACCGGTCCTTTCGGAAAATGCACAGGTGGTCATGCGGGGGCATTTGCATGTAGTGCGGCCTGATTGCGCAGGCTTCTGCGATATCACCCACCAGTACCAGGCAGACATTGCACGAGAAAGAACCCAGCTTTGGCATGTCCAGGTCTATCGCCGCTCTCCCTCTTCGCAGGTATCCCGATGAACACCTTTCAACCGACCGTCAATTGGGTCAAAAACCGTGTCCGGCAAGCGCGTGACGATCAGCAGCAGCTGTTCGATGCAGGGCTGAATGGCCTGAAGCTGGCTAAACGTGAAGGCAAAGAGATCGAACTCGAAAGCGGCGAGCGGCTGACCGAGTTTCTCTCGTGTTCTTATCTGGGGCTGGAGTGTGATCCTCGCTTGATTCAGGGGGCGATGCACTCCGTCGAGTCCTTCGGCGTGCAATTCGCCGCCGCACGGACCCGAGCGCTGTTGCCACCCATGCGTGAGCTGGATGAACTGCTGAACCGGATATTTCAGGGGCATTCAGTCACCTTCAACTCGGTGGGCAGTGCACATCTTGGCTGTCTGCCGCTGCTTGGCTCCGGTGAGATGCCCTCCTATCCCATGCGTCGTGGCCCGTGCTGGATTGTCGACCGTGCCGCTCATGCTTCGATGCAAGTGCTGCAAGGCATTCTCTGGCAATTCGGCCCGATACAGCGCCGCGATTGCAGCGATGTAGAGCAGGTCGAAGAAGCGTGTTCAACGGCAGTCGCGGCGGGTAATACGCCCATCATCCTGACCGACAGCATTGGCTCGATGCGCGGTGTTTACCCGATCAATCGCCTGTTGCAACTGGCGGAGCGTTTCGACGGTTATCTCTATGCGGATGACGCCCACGGTACCTCGATCCATGGCGTGGCCGGAGGTGGTTACGCGCTGGACGCGGCAGATGAACGACACCGCGGCCGACTGATCCTCCTGTCATCGCTGTCCAAGGCGTTCGGCGCAACCGGTGGGGCAATCACTGTGCGTACCGAAGCCGATGCCGAGATGATTCGGCGCCATGCATCGACCTATACGTTTGGCGGACCATTATCCGTTGGCGGGGTGGGCGCGGCAGTCGCTTCGGGGAACGTTCATTTGTCGCCGGAGCTGGGTCATTTGCAGGTAGCGCTGTGGCGAAACATCGCCACGGTCGACAGGTTGCTGGGGCCAGTGCTGGGCAATCATCACGTCGCGTCTCCCATTCGTTTTATCCGTGTCGGGGCCGAGAGAGATGCGATAAGCCTGGCGCAGCATTTGCGCCGGCAGGGCATGGCGGTCACCACCGCGGTGTTTCCGGTGGTGGCCAAGGGCGAGGCCATTTTGCGTCTGGCCATCAGCGCGAGCCACAGTCAGCTCCAGTTGGAGTCTCTGGCGAACGCTGTCCGTAGCGGATTCGATGAGTTGGGCATTCGTCAGGGAGGGCGCGGCAATGAGCAATGAACCGAGCACCGATGTTTTGGCCGAGGCGTTTGCGAATAAATTGGCTCACGCACGCTCACTGTCGTGGTTCCGTGCGCTGTATCCGCGAATCCTGGAAGTGCGGGGATTGGCCGATCTCCATCGATTGCCGGTTCTGGCGGTGGAAGACGAGTCCGGCGGCGTATTGTTTTCCACCCTCGGTGAAGCCTCCCATCGAGCACCGGGCGGCGGGCTGACCCTGACCTCGGGAGGCAGCACCGGCAATCGCAAACAGATCACCCATTCCTGGGCGTTCAACGCTGCAATCGTGCCTTTGGGGGCACGGATGTTCGGTGCGACGGACGAACGCCCCGAGGTGGTCGTCAACTGCCTGACAGCCGGGGAAATGCAGGGTGCCTTTCAATACGCGGCAGCTATCGTCCAGCACATTGGCGCACGCCTGCTGCCTGCCGGTTCACAGGTGGGCGTGCAGCGCGTTGCCGAGCTTATTGAGGCACACAAGGCTGATGCGTTGATATGCACTCCCTCCTTCGCCGCCGCGTTGTTCAATCATGAGAAAGTCGGCGCTGTGCAATTGTGCAGCCTGAAGTGGCTTTACTACATTGGAGAACCTTGCAGTCAAACGCTGCGCGACCAGTTGGCCCGGGACTGGCCGATGCTGAAGATCCGCTCGCTGGGCTACAGCTCGACGGAGACCGGTCCCATCGGTTTTCAGTGTGCCCATCTGGAGCACGATTTTTTTCACCTGCATGCGGACGCCATGCTGCTCGAGGTGGTTGATTCTCTGACCCTGCAAGCTGTAACTGAAGGGGAAGCCGGTGAGTTTCTGCTGACGCCATTGCTTCCTGATCATGTGCCGTTGTTGCGTTACCGGATCGGCGATCGTGGGCGAATCCTGCGCACAGTGACGAAGTGCGACTGTGGCAGTTCCATGCCGGTACTGGCGCTTGAGGGGCGGGTGGAAACATCGATCAAACTGGGGGGCGCGATCATCACTCAGTCACAGGTGTTGCACGTACTCCGACAGCTTTTGCCGCAGCTGCAGAACACCGATGTCCAGGTGCAGATTGATCGACAGCCCGAGGGGGCACGCATGCGTCTGGTCATAGCCGAGGACGCACTGACAGCCAACACACAGAGCGTCATTGAAGATGCGTTGCAAGTCGAAGGACAGGCCAGTGCATTGCTCAGGCTGCCGGGCGTTTTGGGGTTGGAGGTGAAGCGTCTTGCCCGTCAGGAATTCGAAACTACCCTGGCCGGCAAGACGCCGTTTTTCGTGACGACGGAAAAGACCCCGGTACCGTCATGAAGATGCGCCGAGGTCATTGGTGGTCAGGGCAGCAGGACAGTGGAGCCCGTGGTGCGCCGTGACGACAGCTCGGTCTGCGCTTTCGCCGCATCAGCCAGTGGATAACGCTGGCTGATATCCACTTTCAGCTTGCCGCTGGTGATCATCCCGAACAGCTCGTCGGCCATGCGCTGCAGGTTTTCGGCGTTATTGGCGTAGGTCGCCAGGGTCGGACGGGTGACGTACAGCGAACCTTTCGCCGCCAGAATCCCCAGGTTCACCCCGTCCACCGCGCCCGACGCATTGCCGAAGCTCACCAGCAAGCCACGGGGCGCCACGCTGTCCAGCGAAGCCGGCCAGGTGTCCTTGCCAACGCCGTCGTAGACCACCGGGACTTTTTTCCCATCGGTCAATTCCAGCACTCGTTGGGCGACGTTTTCGTGGCTGTAATCGATGGTTTCCCAGGCGCCATGGGCCTTGGCCAGATCGGCTTTGGCTTTCGAGCTGACGGTGCCGATCAGCTTCACGCCCAAGGCCTTGGCCCATTGACAGGCGAGCAAACCGACGCCGCCGGCCGCTGCGTGAAACAGAATGGTTTCGCCACCCTTGAGTTCGTAGGTCTGGCGCAGCAGGTACTGCACGGTCAGGCCCTTGAGCATCACGCCGGCGGCGGTTTCGAAGCTGATGGCGTCCGGCAGTTGCACCACATTCGCTTCCGGCAGAACGTGAACGTCGCTGTACGCGCCCAACGGGCCGCTGCCGTACGCCACACGGTCACCGACCTTGAACCGGGTGACCTCGCTGCCCACTGCTTCGACGATGCCGGCGCCTTCCGCGCCCACGCCCGAAGGCAACGCCGGTGGCGCGTACAGACCGCTGCGGTAGTAGGTGTCGATGAAGTTCAGGCCGATGGCCTTGTTGCTCACGCGAACCTGCTGCGGACCGGGTTCGGCCGGTTGATAGTCAACGTACTCGAGCACTTCGGGGCCGCCGTGGGCGCGGAACTGGATTCGCTTGGCCATCTGCCTACTCCTTGGGTCATTTGGGAAGGTCCCTATCGAACGCTCATGCTTGATCTTCGTCAACTGCGGCGTGCCGGTTTGCGATGGTATGCTACGCGCCCATTTGCGCGGGGCGCCGCGCAGTTCCGCCCGATCCAAGGTGAAGCCATGACGACCCGCACCGACGCCGTAAAGGCCTATCTGCTCGACCTGCAAGACCGCATCTGCGCCGCGCTGGAGACCGAAGACGGTGGCACGCGCTTCGTCGAAGACGCATGGACCCGTCCGGCCGGCGGTGGCGGTCGGACCCGGGTGATCGAGAATGGCACGGTGATCGAAAAGGGCGGCGTCAACTTTTCCCACGTCTTCGGCAGTGGCCTGCCACCGTCCGCCAGTGCCCATCGGCCGGAGCTGGCCGGGCGTGGCTTCGAAGCCCTCGGCGTGTCGCTGGTGATCCACCCGCACAATCCGCATGTACCGACGTCCCACGCCAACGTGCGCTTTTTCATTGCCGAGAAGGAAGGTGAAGAACCGGTCTGGTGGTTCGGCGGTGGCTTCGACCTGACCCCGTACTACGGCAACGAAGAAGACTGCATCCACTGGCACCGCGTCGCCGAGCAGGCCTGCGCGCCGTTCGGCCCGGACGTCTACCCGCGCTACAAGGCCTGGTGCGACACCTACTTCCACATCAAGCATCGCCACGAACCGCGCGGTATCGGCGGGTTGTTCTTCGATGACCTGAACGAGTGGGACTTCGACACCAGTTTCGCCTTCATGCGCGCCATCGGCGATGCGTACATCGACGCTTACCTGCCAATCGTGCAACGGCGCAAGAACGACGCCTTCACCGCCAAACAGCGCGAGTTCCAGGAATTCCGCCGTGGCCGCTACGTCGAATTCAACCTGGTTTACGACCGTGGCACCCTGTTCGGCCTGCAATCGGGCGGGCGCACCGAGTCGATCCTGATGTCGCTGCCACCGCAAGTGCGCTGGGCCTACGACTGGAAAGCCGAGCCGGGCAGCGAAGAAGCGCGCCTGACCGAGTACTTCCTGCAAGACCGCGACTGGCTGGCTCAGGCCTGAGGACTTCTGATGGATCGTTACGTTGTTTTCGGTAACCCGGTTGGTCACAGCAAGTCGCCGATGATTCACAAACTGTTCGCCGAACAGACCGGGCAGCGTCTCGACTACAGCACCCTGCTGGCGCCGCTCGAGGACTTTTCCGGCTGCGCCACGGCGTTTTTCCAGGAAGGTCGCGGCGCCAACGTGACCGTGCCGTTCAAGGAAGACGCCTATCGCCTGGCCGACAGCCTGACTGCCCGCGCCAAACGCGCGGGGGCGGTGAATACTTTGAGCAAGCTCGACGACGGCAGCCTGCTCGGCGATAACACCGACGGCGCCGGGCTGGTGCGCGATCTGACGGTCAACGCCGGGTTCAGCCTCGCCGGCAAACGCATTCTGCTGCTCGGCGCCGGTGGCGCGGTGCGCGGTGCGCTGGAGCCGTTGCTGGCGGAGAAACCAGCCTCGGTGATCATCGCCAATCGCACGGTGGACAAGGCCGAGCTACTGGCCGAACTGTTCTGCGACCTGGGGCCGGTGTCGGCCAGTGGTTACGACTGGTTGCGTGAGCCGGTGGACGTGATCATCAACGCCACGTCCGCCAGCCTCACCGGCGATGTGCCGCCGATTGCCCCAAGCCTGATCGAGCCCGGCAAGACCCTGTGCTACGACATGATGTACGGCAAGGAACCGACCGTGTTCTGCCGCTGGGCCAGCGAGCATGGCGCGGGCGTGGTGATGGACGGGTTGGGCATGTTGGCCGAACAGGCTGCCGAAGCCTTTTTCGTGTGGCGCGGCGTACGTCCGGACACTGCGCCGGTCCTGACGGAATTGCGTCGGCAGTTGGCGCAGTAACCCCTGTAGGAGCGAGCCTGCTCGCGATGACGTCGCCAGATCCAGCATCAATCTGACAGACAGATCGCCATCGCGAGCAAGCTCGCTCCAGCAATGGGTTCTTCTTCAATCTTCAAAGCGGATCGGACATTTCTCCGGCCCTTCGAGTTTGCGCAACTCCTCCACCACCTGCGGTCGCGCCTGACGCAAGGTCAGGCTGCGATCCTGGCGCAGCAGGCGCCGGGCTTCCTGATGGAGCATTTCCACGCCGGAATAGTCGATGAAGTTGATCTGCTGCGCCTCGATCACCACTCGCGCGCCGTGCATGCGTTGCAGGCGCACTTGCAGATAGTGGCTGGCGCCGAAGAAGATCGAGCCGCCGACCCGCAGTACATCATCTTCGCCATCACGCCAGTGCTGCACTCTCGGCTGCGAGGTGCGCTTGAGGTAGAAAAACAGCGAGGCGAGCACGCCGGCATAGATTGCCGTCTGCAATTCCAGCAGCAACGTGGCAATGCAGGTCAGGCCCATCACCACGAATTCCGCCCGGCTGACCCGCAGCAGCGCACGAATGCCGCGATGATCCACCAGTCCCCAGGCGATCAGCAGAATGCTGCCGGCCATGGCCGGGATCGGAATATGCGCGATCAGCCCCGCACCGAATATCGCGAACAACGCCACCCACAACGCCGAAAACACCCCGGCCAATGGCGAACAGGCCCCGGCCTCATAGCTCAGCCCGGAACGGGTGAACGAGCCGGCGGACAACGATCCCGAAAAGAACGCCCCGACAATGTTCGAAAGCCCTTGCGCGCGGACTTCCTGATTGGCATCGAGCAGCTGTTGCGAGCGCGCGGAAATCGAACGGGCAATCGACAGGCTGGTGACCAGCCCGAGCATGCCCACCGCCACGGCGCTGGGCAGCAGGCGCAGAATCAGGTCCATATCCAGCGGCAATCCACTGAACGGCGGCAGGCGCCCGACAAACGCGCTGACCAACTGAACGTGGCCGAACATCGCCGGCCACAGCCACACCGCCAGACTGCCGAGCACCAAGGTCATCAACAGCGTCGGCCAGCGTGGCAGCCATTGTTTGAGCAGCGCACCGACCACCACCGTGGCTACACCAAGGATCAGCGACGGTTTATCCACAGCCCCGAGATGGCGCAGCAGATCCATCAGGCTGGCCAGCGCCGTGGCCTTGGCTGGTAGATCCAGCCCCAGCAGGTTCGGCAATTGACCGATGGCAATCACCACCGCCGCGCCGAGGGTGAAGCCCAGCACCACGGAATGCGAGACGAAATTCACCAGCGCGCCGAAGCGCAGCAGGCCGAGCAACCACTGGAAAATCCCGGCGAGGAAGGTCAGCAGCAGGATCAGGGTGATGTAGTCCTGTGATGCAGGCACCGCCAGTGGGCTGACACTGGCGAACAGCACAATCGAAATGGCCGCTGTCGGGCCGCAGATCAGATGCCACGACGAGCCCCACAGGCAGGCGATCAATACCGGAACGATCGCGGCGTAAAGCCCGTATTCCGGTGGGAGACCGGCGATCAGGGCGTAGGCAATCGACTGGGGCAACGCGAGAATCGCCCCGCTGAGGCCGACGACCAGATCCCGCCCGACGCTGGCGCGGGTCTGCCGGGGCAGCCAGGTCAGGAAGGGGAAAAGTGAGCGACGGCTGGGGAGGGCCATGGATCCTCTCGGGTGAAATTTTGCGCATTGTACGCAGCCCTGGACGCGGAGCGTCCATTGCGGCATTCCCACGCAGAGCGTGGGAACGATCGGCCCGCGCAGTTACAGTTTGGCTTTAACAGCCGCCAACGCATCTTTGCCATCCACCGTCTTCACACCATCAAGCCACTTGTCCAACACCGCCGGATTCGCCTTGATCCAGGCCTTCGCCGCCTCCGCATTGCTGACTTTCTTGTTCACCACCTCGGCCATGATGCTGTTCTCCATCTCTTGAGTGAACGCAAGATTGGTCAGCAATTTACCCACATTCGGACAGGCCTCGGCGTAGCCCTTGCGGGTCAGGGTGTAGACGCTACCCGTGTCGCCGAAGTACTTCTCGCCGCCCTTGAGGTAATGCATTTTCAGCTGCACGTTCATCGGGTGCGGGGTCCAGCCGAGGAAAGTGACGAATTTCTGTTTCTTCACCGCCCGCGAGACTTCAGCCAGCATCGCCTGTTCGCTGGACTCGATCAGCTTCCACTGGCCCAGGTCGAAGTCGTTTTTCTTGATGATCTCTTGCAGCGAGATGTTCGCTGGCGCGCCGGAGCCGATGCCGTAAATCTTCTTCTCGAATTTATCGGCGTACTTATTCAGGTCGGCAAAGCTATGCACACCCGCGTCCCACACGTAATCCGGCACGGCCAGGGTGAATTCGGTGCCGTCGAGGTTCTTCGCCAATTGGGTGACGTCACCGGTGGCGACGAATTTGTCGTAGAAACCCTGCTGCGCCGGCATCCAGTTGCCGAGGAACACGTCGACCTGGCCATCCTTCAAGCCGCCGAAGGTGATCGGCACCGCGAGGGTGTCGACCTTGGCCTTGTAGCCCATGCCATCCAGCAGAAACCCGGTGATGGCATTGGTCGCGGCGATGTCGCTCCAGCCGGGGTCGGCCATTTTCACCGTGTCGCAGCTCTCGGCGAACGCGGATGCGCTGCCCAGTGCCAGCAGGCTGACCGTCAGGACTGTGGATAACTTGACCATGGACTTCCCCTTAACGTTATTGGTTTTGGCAGGGTTGTGGATAACGGGCCTTGCGCTCCAGGTCATCGAGGTCGATGTGGTTGCGCATGTATTGCTGACTGGCGTCTACCAGCGGCTGGTGATCCCAGCTCTTCAGCTTGCCGATCGTCAGCGCCTCGGCGACGAAACGCCGACGGCGCTGGCTTTCGAGGACTTCGCGGTGGATTGCCGGGATGTCCCACCTGGCCCGCGCTTCGGCCAGAAAATCGTCGAACAGCTGGCGATGTTGTGGCGATTGGCTGAGTTCTTCCTGCTCGCGTGGATCGTTATCCACATCGAAGAGTAGGCAAGGGTCGGTTTCGCTGTAGATGAATTTGAAGGCGCCACGGCGGATCATCATCAGCGGGCTGACGGTGCCTTCGGCCATGTATTCGCCGAACACTTCGTCGTGACCGCCCTGCCCTTGCAGGTGCGGAACCAGCGAACGGCCGTCCAGCGGCAGGTCAGGCTCCAGGCTGCCGCCGGCCAGTTCGACGAAGGTCGGCAACAGATCGGCGGTGGACACCGCGGCGCTGACACGGCCTGATTGGAACTGGCCAGGTGCACTTATCAACAGGGGCACTCGCGCGGCCATTTCGTACCAGTGCATTTTGTACCAGAGGCCCTTCTCTCCCAGCATGTCGCCATGGTCACCGGAGAACACGATGACGGTGTCGTCCGTCAGCCCACAATCCTCGAGGGTTTGCAGGAGTTTGCCGACGTTGGCGTCGATATAACTGCATGCACCGAAGTACGCGCGGCGTGCGTCGCGGATTTTATCCACAGGCAGCGGCTTGTCCCACAGATCGTAGACCTTGAGCAAACGCTGGGAGTGCGGATCGAGTGAATGCTGATCCGGCGTCGTCGGAAGCGGGATATCCGCATCGTCGTACAAATCCCAGAACGCCTTGGGAATCGTGTACGGATCGTGAGGGTGAGTCATCGACACGGTCAGGCAGAACGGCTGGTCGCCGTCCTCGCGAATATGGTCGAACAGGTATTGCTGAGCCTTGAACACCACTTCTTCGTCGAAGTCGAGCTGGTTGGTGCGCACACACGGCCCGGCCTGCAACACCGAAGACATGTTGTGATACCAGCTCGGCCGCACGTCGGGTTCGTCCCAGTTCACCGCCCAGCCGTAGTCAGCCGGGTAGATGTCGCTGGTCAGGCGCTCTTCGTAACCGTGCAGTTGATCGGGGCCGCAGAAATGCATCTTGCCCGACAGCGCGGTGCGATAACCGAGGCGGCGCAGGTAATGCGCGTAAGTGGGAATGTCGGCGGGGAAATCGGCGGCATTGTCGTAGGCGCCGATCTTGCTCGGCAACTGGCCACTGACCAGGGTGAAACGCGACGGCGCACACAGCGGGCTGTTGCAATACGCGGCATCGAACACCACGCCTTGTTCGGCGAGGCGGCTGAGATTCGGCAGTTTGATCGGCGACGGGCCGTAGAACGGCAACATTGGCGCGGCCATTTGATCGGCCATGATGAAAAGAATGTTCTTGCGCTTCATGTGATCGCGGCATTCCATAGTGAATATTTATGCGATATTGCTGCGATCGAGCATGGATTCCCCGCAATCTCCGGTAAAGCCCGCGCCGGACAATGACTAGGATAAGCACAGCTTATGTATCAAGCCCTCGGTGATTTGTCGCTGGACCTGCTGCGCGCCTTCGAGGCGGCGGCTCGTCATCACAGTTTTACCGCCGCCGCTGTTGAACTGGGTACGACGCAACCGGCAATCAGCCAACAAATCAAACGGTTGGAAGAACAGCTCGGCACGCGGCTGTTCGATCGTATCTACCGTGGCATCGAAATGACCGAGGTCGGCTCGATCCTGTTCGAGCAAGTTACCCTTGGTTTACAGAATATCGACGCGGGATTAAGCGCGATCAGCTCACAACAGCAGCACGAAGTGCTGCAGGTCGCTACCGACTTCGCCTTCGCCGCGTATTGGCTGATGCCGCGCCTGCACCGCTTCCATGAAGCTTATCCACAGGTGGATGTGAGCCTGGTCACCAGCGAGCGCAATCACAACATGCTGCGTCCGGATGTCGATGTTGCCGTGCTATTCGGCGACGGTCGCTTCAAACAGGGCGAGAGTCACTGGTTGTTCAGCGAAGAAGTGTTTCCTGTTTGCAGCCCGCAATTGCTCAAGGATCGTCCCCTGCCCTTGCCGGCCCAGGCACTGATGGAGTTTCCGCTGCTGCACCTGCGCGGGGAAAACAGCAGCAACTGGTTCGATTGGAGCGGGCTGTTCCGCGCGCTGAACATCAGCGCGCCGCCAGCGCCGGGCCAGCTGCGCTTCGACAATTACACCCTGCTGATTCAAGCGGCGATTGGCGGTCAGGGCGTGGCGATTGGCTGGCGGCACCTTGTGGATAACTTGCTCACTCAAGGTCTATTGTGCCGGCCGATCGCCGAAACCACCCTGTCGCGTCTCGGTTATTACGTGGTGCTGCCACAGCGCAAGCGCCGGGGCGCGTTGATCCAGACGTTCGTCGATTGGCTGATGGCCGAACAGGCCAGCAGCGCCGAATCCCTGGCCGGGCTGCCGCTGCCGGCGATTGCGGTTTGACGGCTCAGGAAGCGGCAACAAAATCCACGTGTTGATGGATATGCAGATTCAGTCGCAGCTCATCGGCAATCCCCACCGCCACCCGGTTCAGGCGTTCCAGCGGTTCGGCCAGACCCGGTTCCAGCGTGCGGCCGACCTGACTGAAATGCTCGATCGTCAGCCCGGCGACGCTGCGCGGTGCGTTCACCAGCGTCCAGTGCAGAGGGCTGCTTTGCAGGGCTTCGCGCACTTCCAGAGCGGCGTGGCGTTGCAGCGGTTCGGCGTTTTCCGGATCGTCCAGTGCTTCGAATTCGCCGATGACAAACAGCCGCGAGACGTTTGCCGCCTGTAGCCCATCGATAAGCGCATCCACCGCCAGCACCTGTTCCACCGGCCCCAGCACCACGGATTTTTCGACATGATCGCTGCTCAGCGGCAAGCCCGGCGCATTGAGCAGGCAGATCACTGCCGAGCTGCCGGCGACACTCTGGTTGACCCGCTCGGCATCGAGCAGATCGCCGCTTTTGGTGCGCAGCCCCGGCCGTGGCGCGAGCGCCGTCAGATCGTCGAGGATGGCAATGACTTCATGCTGGCGACGCAGCAGTTCAGCCATCAACGCACTGCCCAGGCTACTCATGGCACCATAGAGCACCACTTTCACCGCCGGGGTTTCGGCATTTTTCATGGCTGAGGTTCCTTTTGTTTTCCCTTGTATGGCGTGTGACATACGGGCAACGGCGAGGGTTCGAACCGATTCAGAGGGTTTGCGATGCAGACGATCAAGGGTTATCACGCCCACGTTTATTACGACGCCAGCACCATTGAACAGGCGCGGGCGCTGTGTGAGCAGGCAGCAGCGCTGTTTCCATTGAAGATGGGCCGCGTGCACGAACGTCCGGTTGGCCCGCACCCGGACTGGAGCTGCCAGCTGGCCTTCGGCCCGGAGCTGATCGGCGATGTGCTGCCGTGGCTGGCGCTCAATCGCAAGGGATTGGTGGTGTTCCTACACCCGGACACCGGCGATGACTTGCTCGACCACACCGACCATGCAATCTGGATGGGCGCGATGCGGCCGCTGGATCTGTCTGTTTTTTAATCAGATGGTTTCTTCGGGTTCGCCAGGTAAATGCTCGTCCAGGTGCAGCCATGGCAACTGGCTGTCGGTCCAGATATGCCGCTCTGCGGCGGCCTGCTCCGGATGATCCAGTGTGGCGACCGTCAGATCGATGCTCTCGGGGCTGAGCAGCGTCACCAGCGCCAGTTGTGCGCCGCAGTTCGGGCAGAAGAACCGTGCGCAGCTGTCTGAAGAGTCGTAGCGCGAAGGTGTTCCGGCCAGCCACAGGAAGTTCGCTGCCGGCAGCGTTATCCAGGTGGTGACGATGCCACCGCTGACTTTTCGGCAAATCGAACAATGACAGTGGGCGATGTCGTGCAACGCTCCGCTGAACTGATAGCGGATACGTCCGCAGTGGCAGCCACCGCCGTGCAAATCAGTCATAGTGATTCCACCGTCGCGTCAGGTGATCAGGTTGAGTTCTCGCGCCTTCTCGTCGTTGATGACTACGACCGACGTAGGGCTGAAGCCCATAGTCTTTACCAGTGTTCTCATTTCTCTGCTCAATGACTCCTGCAGAGGGGCAATCCATTCTTTACGAAAATTGCGGATCACCAGAACACACTTTACCGGACAGTTGCCAAGATTCAGCTTCCTGAACTCTGCAGGAAGAAGATCCTCTGCATCATCATGACGCTTGAGGCAGGCAGCGAATGTCAGTTGCACCGAGTTTGTAAATTTCTGTCGGATTTCCTCAACGTAGATCGCATGCTCTCGTGGTGCGCTTGATTTTGCCTCTATGAACCAAGCTGCCTGAGTATTATTTGGTGCATCTCGCAATAGAACAAACTCAGAGACCTTTAACCCTTCTCCCAATCTGGTGAAAATTGGGCTGGTCTCAATCGGGAAGCACTTGTCCTTAGGGTAAGGTCCGAAATTCATTCCGGATTCCTGGATTGAAATGCTCATCCCAATGCCAACTCCACTTCTTCCTCATAGAGTCGAATTGATTCATCAACAATCGGATTTGTCGGCATGCCTTTGAGCAGATCATCACCCATCCATTCACCATCAATAGACGACAAGACCGGAATGGATATTTGTTGTTTTTGAGCCGCCAGATACAAAGCTTTGATGACGAAATACGAGTGACTGGCAATGAAAAACTGAATGCCACTTCCGGCCAGGGATACGATGATTTCTACCAGTTTGGTAATGGCAACCGGGTGAAGAGCTGACTCCGGTTCGTCAATGAATACCATCGAGTCTTTCGTCAAAAAACGGTTGCCCAGCAAGGTATCGAGAATGGCAATTTTCTTGATGCCCTCAGCCGTTGATCCGATCTGGAACTTCTGGTTGCCCTTCTTGAATTGCCAGCGATTTGAACTGCTATCGAATTCGACTTTTCCCCCGAACATCTCTTCCAGGTTCTCTCTGGCTTTTGCGAAGTGCGCGTGGTTTCTTCCTTTCGTAGGAAGGAGGCGCAGGGCTTTGGCCAAGTCGTAGTAGGTGTCGTCGAATCCGAAGTCCTTATCAATATCGCGGCTTTTTAGAATGATGTGTTGCAGCGAAAGCACTTCCTTGGGAGGAAGAAAAATTGAATTGCTGCTCCGAGGTGGGACGTGGTTCTCTAAAGAAGTGATGTTCTTCGTCGTATCTTTGCCGAAGCTGTAACGAAATTCACGCGCATCCACCTTGACTCTGCAGGACAAAGGGCCGTCTGCACTTTTGGTTACCAGATCGCCAATCTTGTCGGCCTGATATGTCCAATAAAGCTTGTCAGTCAGGATTTCTGCTGCCGAACGCTGATCATTTCCCCGCTGATACTCTTCGAGTGTTCGCATCGTGCAATACAGCGCCTTGAGCAAAAAGGTTTTGCCAGCACTGTTTGCACCGATGATCAGATTCAGGTTTGAGAGCTTGCTCCAGCGAATTTTCTGTAATGGGCCGAAATTGTCTAAATCAACGCTGTTGAGCATTGGTTGGAGCTCCTCTCAAACTTTGCCGTGGTCGCAAGCCTAGCATTGCGAATGCCTTCCATACAGCGGTGAACATGGCCCTTCAAAATCTCCGGAAGGATCTTACGATCACGTTCTATTGCAGATTCACTTGTTGCACGAAACTGTCCGAGCCTCCCGTCAGACCTTTCATCCGCGAAAGGTAGCTGAAAGGTTCCCCGATTAGGATCGCCCCCACTGCCGGCAACAGACCGGTTGGCCAACGCGTGTGATTGCTCGCACGACAGGCCCAATTAACAACAACAATGGTGATTCTGATGTCCTCTGCAACCCGCCTCCTCGCTGCAACTCCGCCCGTACGCCTCGTGCTTCCCGTTCTGCGCTGATCCCGCCCGATCCGCTCACTTACTTAGCCGCGCTACGCCTGGAGTATTCCCATGCTGACTTTCCTTGGCTTCGCCATGGTCATCACGTTCATGTTCCTGATCATGACCAAGCGCCTGTCTGCGCTGATCGCTCTGATCATCATCCCGATCCTGTTCGCCCTGTTCGGTGGCTTTGCTCCGAAGATCGGCCCGATGATGCTCGAAGGTATTACCAAGCTCGCGCCGACCGGCGTGATGCTGATGTTCGCGATTCTGTATTTCGCCCTGATGATCGACTCCGGCCTGTTCGACCCGGCCGTGCGCAAGATCCTCAAACTGGTCAAGGGCGACCCGCTGAAGGTTTCGGTCGGCACCGCCGTACTGGCGCTCGTCGTTTCCCTCGATGGTGACGGCGCGACCACTTACATGATCTGCGTGGCCGCCATGCTGCCGCTGTACAGCCGCATCGGCATGAGCCCGCGGATCATGGCCGGTCTGATCATCCTCGCCGGTGGCGTGATGAACATGACCCCATGGGGTGGCCCGACCGCCCGTGCCGCCAGTGCGCTGCATGTGGACCCGTCGGACATCTTCGTACCGATGATCCCGGCGATGGCCGCCGGTGTGGTGGCGATCCTGATCATTGCCTACTTCTACGGCAAACGTGAGCGTGCGCGTCTGGGTGAGCTGCACCTGATCGGCGACGAAATCGATCACAGCGAAATCAGCGTCTCGCAATTCCCGGATGCCCGCCGTCCGAAACTGATCTGGTTCAACGGCCTGCTGACCCTGGCGCTGATGTGCACGTTGATTGCCGGCCTGTTGCCGCTGCCGGTGCTGTTCATGGTGGCGTTCAGTATTGCCATGATCGTCAACTACCCTTGCCTGCAAATGCAGAAGGATCGCGTCGCGGCCCACGCCGGCAGCGTGCTGTCGGTGGTCAGTCTGATCTTCGCGGCGGGCATTTTCACCGGTATCCTGTCGGGCACCGGCATGGTCGATGCGATGTCGAAAAGCCTGCTGGCGGTGATCCCTGATTTCCTCGGCCCGTACCTGGCGGTGATCACGGCGCTGGTGAGCATGCCGTTCACGTTCTTCATGTCGAACGACGCGTTCTACTACGGTGTGTTGCCGGTGTTGTCCGAA
Source organism: Pseudomonas sp. 3-2 (assembly GCF_019710535.1). Taxonomy (NCBI): domain Bacteria; kingdom Pseudomonadati; phylum Pseudomonadota; class Gammaproteobacteria; order Pseudomonadales; family Pseudomonadaceae; genus Pseudomonas; species Pseudomonas sp. 3-2. The sequence continues at coordinate 40,073 of NZ_CP081200.1, forward strand.
GCGGCCAGCCATTACGGCATCACCGCGGTGGAAATGGCCCGTGCCTCGATCGTCGGTCAGCCGGTTCACCTGCTGAGCCCACTGGTGCCGTCGACATACCTGCTGGTGGCACTGGCGGGGATCGAGTTCGGCGATCACCAGCGTTTCACCCTGAAGTGGGCAGTGCTGGTCTGCCTGTGCATACTGGTCGCCGCCTTGCTGTTGGGGACTTTCCCGCTGTTCAGCACGTTGTAACGGCACCAAACTCACCCGGACGCCAGCTGATTGCTGGCGTCCTGGTTTAACACTCGCTCAAAGGAATACACATGGAATGGCTGACCAACCCTGAGATCTGGGTTGCCTTCTTCACCCTGACCGCCCTGGAAATCGTTCTGGGCATCGATAACATCATCATGATTTCGATCCTGGTCAGCCGCATGCCCAAACACATGCAGCAGCGCACCCGGATCTTCGGTCTTGGCCTGGCCATGATCACGCGGATCCTGTTGCTGCTGTCGATCACCTGGGTCATGCGCCTCACCGCCGACCTGTTCGAAGTGTTCGGCCAGGGCATTTCCGGTCGCGACCTGATCCTGTTCTTCGGTGGCCTGTTCCTGCTGTGGAAAAGCTCCCAGGAGATGTACCACGCACTGGAAGGTGAAGACGAAGCTGGCGACGAGCCTTCGGGCAAGGGCGGCAACTTCCTCTACACCATCATCCAGATCGCAATCATCGACATCGTGTTCTCGCTGGACTCGGTGATCACCGCCGTCGGCATGGTGTCCCACGTTCCGGTCATGGTCGCGGCGATCATCGTGGCCGTGCTGGTGATGATGCTGGCCTCGGGCAAGATCAGCGAATTCATCGACAAGCACCCGTCGCTGAAAATGCTCGCGCTGTCGTTCCTGCTGGTGGTCGGCACCGTGCTGATTGCCGAATCGTTCGACGTGCACGTACCGAAAGGCTACGTCTACTTCGCCATGGCGTTCTCGCTGGCGGTCGAAGCGATCAACATCAAGATGCGCACCGCCATCGCGAAAAAACGCAAACAGCAGGATCCGGTGAAGCTGCGCAAGGATATTCCGGGTCAGTAACCCGAACGCAGTGAACATGAAAAAGGGGCCTTCGGGCCCCTTTTTCCTGCCCGCATGAACCTGTTTTCATGACACTTTTGTTTCAATCCCCGCTTTAGCTGTGCAATGCTGGCGCCCAGACCGTTAGCCAACTACAGCTTAGGTATCAGAACGTAGAAATTGCGCGGTACCGTCCACTTGCCCCTCTGGGGCGCTGCTATTACAGGGGGTCTGCATGCTCACCCTGCTCAATTTGCTGTCTGCCGTGGCCCTGCTGATCTGGGGCACGCATATCGTTCGAACCGGCATCCTGCGGGTGTACGGCACCAATCTGCGCCACGTGATCGGCCAGAACATGTCCAAACGCTGGCTGGCCTTTGTCGCCGGTATCCTCGTGACCGCGATGGTGCAGAGCAGCAACGCCACCGCCATGCTCGTGACGTCGTTTGTCGGTCAGGGCCTGATGGCGTTGACCCCGGCCCTGGCGACCATGCTCGGTGCCGACGTCGGTACGGCACTGATGGCGCGGGTGCTGACGTTCGACCTGTCGTGGCTGTCGCCGCTGCTGATTTTTATCGGGGTGATTTTCTTTCTGTCGCGCAAACAGACGCGGCTCGGGCAGATGGGCCGCGTGTCCATTGGGTTGGGGCTGATCATTCTGGCGCTGCAACTGATCGTCGAGGCCGCTGCGCCGATCACCCATGCCCAAGGGGTGAAGGTGATTTTCGCCTCGTTGACCGGCGATATCCTGCTCGACGCCCTGGTCGGCGCGCTGTTCGCGATGATTTCCTATTCCAGCCTGGCGGCCGTGCTGCTGACCGCCACGCTCGCCGGCGCTGCGGTGATCAGTCTGCCGGTGGCGATCGGTCTGGTGATCGGCGCCAACATCGGCAGCGGCGTGCTGGCGTTCATGAGCACCAGCATGCAGAACGCCGCCGGCCGGCAGGTGGCGCTGGGCAGCCTGCTGTACAAACTGATCGGGCTGTTGCTGATCATTCCGGTACTCGACCCGCTGGTGCACTGGATCGACAGCCTGGATTTCAGCCCCCAGGAAATGGTCATCGGCTTCCACCTGCTCTACAACACCGCGCGCTGCCTGATCCTGCTACCGAGCGTCGGGCCGATGGCGCGGCTGTGCGCCTGGCTGCTGCCGGAGCGGCCGGAGGTCAACGGCACCGCCAAGCCCCGCCACCTTGATCCCACCGCGCTGGTCACGCCGAGCCTGGCACTGGCCAACGCCGCCCGGGAAACCCTGCGCATGGGCGACCTGATCGACAACATGCTCGACGCGACCCTCGACGTGCTGCGCGGCAAACAGACCGCCGTCACCCAGGAAATGCGCAAGCTGACCGATGACGTCGAAGCGCTGTACAGCGCGATCAAGCTGTACTTGGCGCAAATGCCTCGCGAGGATCTCGGCGAACAGGACAGTCGGCGCTGGGCGGAGATCATCGAGCTGGCGATCAACCTCAAACTCGCCAGCGACCTGATCGAACGCATGCTGCGCAAAGTGCAGCAGCAGAAGACTTCGCAGCGCCGCTCGTTTTCCGAAGACGGGCTGGAAGAACTGGCCGGTCTGCAACAGCAATTGATCGCCAACCTGCGGCTCGGGCTGTCGGTGTTCCTCAGCGGCGACAAGGAAAGCGCCCGTCAGTTGCTGCGCGAGAAACGTCGCTTTCGCGCCCAGGAGCGGCGTCTGGCCCACGCCCATGTCAGCCGGTTGCAACGCAAGATCGTGCAGAGTATCGAGACCAGTTCGTTGCACCTGGAGTTGATTGCCGACATGAAACGTTTGAATTCGCTGTTCTGCAGCAGCGCCTATGTGGTGCTGGAAACTTCCGATACCGGCGCGCTGGCGGCGGACGATATGGCGGACATCACGCATTCGCCTTGAACGTCTGGGGTTGTGGTCAGTCAGTAACTCAAGGTTTGGCCTCGCGGCCGGACTGACGACACGGATCTCCAATTCAGCCGTATGGAAGCTCGTTATGCGTTGCCTGTTGTTCGCTTGTCTGCTGCTCGGTTCCCTGCCCGCCTTCGCCCTGGATCGTTTTCAGGTCGAAGGCTATGCGCTGCCCAACGGTTTGCAATTGCTGCTCAAGCCCGGCACCGAGCGTGGGCACGTGGCTATCCGGCTGGTGATCGGCGTCGGTCTCGACGATTTCGACTGCAATGAAAAGGAGCTGCCGCACCTGCTCGAACACTTGCTGTTCAGCGGCATCGACGCCACCGGCGAAGGTGGTCTCGAAGAGCGCATGCAGGCACTCGGCGGTGACTGGAACGCCTTCACCAGCAACGCCGACACCACGTTCGTCATCGAAGCCCCGGCGAAAAACCAGCGCAAGGTCCTCGACCTGCTGCTGGCACTGCTGACCCAGACCCGTTTCGACGACAACGCGATCAACGCCGCCAAACGGGTGGTCGAGCGCGAGGACGGCGGCCATTACACCCGGCTGCAACGCTTCCTCGACCGGCAGGACCTGGGCCACACCGCGAGCAATCAGCTGGCGGTCGAGCTGGGTCTGAAATGCCCGCAGCGGGCCGAAGTCGATGGCCTGACTCGCGAGCAGCTGGAGACGGTGCGCAAGGCTTGGTACGCGCCGAACAACATGACCCTGATTGTCGTCGGCGACCTCGACAAACTGCTGCCGGCCTATCTGGAACGGGCATGGGGCGCGCTGGAAGCGGTCGAGCCGAGCGAGCACCGTCCGCTGCCGGACATCCGCGCCAGCGCCGCTCACGAACGCACGATCACTCGCGGTTTCATCGGCAACAGCGCCAAGCTGCACTGGCTGGTGCCGGAGCCGGTGCTGGACGATCAGTACGACGAAACCTTCGACCTGCTCAAGGAATACCTGGAGTGGGCGCTGTACCGCCAGTTGCGCCTGAACCACGGTTTGTCCTACGGGCCGTGGGCCGAGCGCGAAGTGTTTGGCGGCGTCGGTTTCATGAGCCTCAACGCCGACCTGGATCGCGGCGATATCGCCGAAGCCGAGCAGGTGCTGGAAGACCTTAAGGCCGACCTGCTGAAAAACGGCCTCGACGCCGACACCTTCAATCGCTTGAAACAAGCCGCCATTGCCCACCAGGCCTGGGCCGTGCAAGGCACCAGCGCCATGGCCGACTATTACTGGAGCGCGCTGGGCGACTACGAGGATGGCCGCTTTGCCGATCCTGCGCGGGAGCTGCAAGGCGTGACGCTGGAGGCGGCGAACAAGGCCATGCGCGAGTTGTTGCTGCAACCGGGTTATCTGCGGATCGAGAAACCGCTGCTCAGCGACGATCAGGTGTTGTGGCTGCTGGCGGGCGGATTGGGCGTGCTGGTGCTGATTCTGCTCGGCTGGCGCCTGCATCGGCGCAAGTCCGTGCATCCAGACTGACCGGCAGCCTCGCCACACGGCCCGGCGGGCGGTACTCTGTCGGGGTTTTTTCCTCGACTCTCGTGAACCGCCCAAATGTCTAAATTGACCCTCCTGATCCAGCGCATTCTCGAACTGATGAAGCGCTACCCCGGGGTCATTGCGCTCGGTGGTTTCATCTCCGGGGTCGGCAGCTTCATTCTGGTCGACCGGCAACAGGGGCTGGCGAGCTGGATCACCACGATCATGCTGCTGAGCTGGATCTGGCTGATGCTGGAAAACAGCCTGACCAAACTGTTCACGCGAATCTTCAAACGGGAAATCCCCCAGCCGCTGCTGCGTTACGCGACGCAGATGATTCACCAGGAAAGCCTGTTTTTCGTCCTGCCGTTCTTCTTCATCACCACCACCTGGAACAGCGGTCAGCTGTTTTTCACCGGGCTGCTGTGCATCGCGGCGCTGATCTCGATCGTCGACCCGCTGTACTACAAGTGGCTGGCGCCACGGCGCTGGGCGTTCCTCGCGCTGCACACCCTGACCCTGTTCGCCGCCCTGCTCACCGCGCTGCCGGTGATCATGCACCTGACCACTTCGCAGAGCTTCAAATGGGCGCTGGGGATTGCGGTGGTGTTGTCGTTCCCGAGCCTGGCGTCGATCTTCCCGATCCGCACCGTGCGCAATGCCTTGGCGATCCTGTGTATCACGGTCGGCATCGGTGGCGTGGGCTGGGTCCTGCGTTCGTGGGTGCCGCCGGCGACGCTGTGGATGACCGACGTGGCGATCAGCACCCAGGTGCAGGACCGGGTGCCGGGGGCCAGCCTCAAGGAAGTCAGCGCCGAACAGATCCGTGGCGGCGGGCTCTACGCCTACACCGCGATCAACGCGCCGCGCGGGCTCGACGAGCGGATTTATCACGTCTGGCAGTTCAACGGCAAAGAGGTCGACCGCATCGCCCTCGACATCCACGGCGGGCGCAAGGAAGGCTACCGGGCCTGGACCCACAAGCAGAACTTCCCCGGCAACCCGGCAGGCAAGTGGCAGGTGCGGGTGTTGACCGAAGACGGTCAGGTGATTGGCGTGCTGCGCTTCGAGGTCACGGACAGCACACCGACCAAAGAAAAGTAACCGGGTTCGTGCTATTACGTAGGTTCGTCTCGATAGCCGAACAAGCACGGAGCTTATGACCAGCAGCCCAATGACCGGCAGTGCCCGCCTGGACACCTCGATCACCCCTGCCCGCCTGCGGGTCACCGGGGACTGGACGCTTGCCCATTACGCCGACCTCAAGCAACTGAGCGAAACGCTCCACGGCCAGTACGACGCCAACACTCCCATCGACCTCAACGGCCTCGGCGCCCTCGACACCGCCGGTGCGTCGCTGCTGGTGGAACTGCTCGGCTCGGAGCGGCTGGGCAAGTCCGCCGAACACCCCGACTGCACGATTTCCAGCGCCGACCGCGCCCTGCTGCAGACCGTGTATCGCTCGCTGACCGATTTCTGCGTGCCGATCAAGGAACCGGAAATCAGCGTCAGTGTGCAACTGCTGACGCGCATCGGTCGGGCTGTCGACACGGTCTGGCGAGACACCTTGCAATTGCTCGGCTTCGTCGGCCTGATTCTCGAAACCATCGCCCGCAGCCTGTTCCGGCCCAAGCGCTGGCGGATCACGCCGATGATCGCCCACATCGAACAGACCGGCCTCGACGCCGCGCCCATCGTGGCGTTGCTGACCTTTCTGGTGGGCGCGGTGGTGGCGTTCCTCGGGGCGACGGTGCTGGCCAGTTTCGGTGCCAGCGTATTCACCGTGGATCTGGTGGGCTTCGCCTTCCTGCGCGAGTTCGGCGTGTTGCTCACAGCGATCCTGATGGCCGGCCGCACGGCCAGTGCCTTCACCGCGCAGATCGGCTCGATGAAGGCCAACGAGGAAATCGACGCGATTCGCACGCTTGGCCTCGACCCCATGGAATTACTGGTGGTACCACGGGTGCTGGCGCTGCTGGTGGCGCTGCCGATGCTGACCTTTCTGGCGATGATTTGCGGGATCGTCGGCGGCGCGGTGGTCTGCGCGGTGTCGCTGGATATCTCGCCGGCGATGTTCCTGTCGCTGCTGCAAAGCGACATAGGGATTCAACATTTCCTGGTGGGCCTGGTCAAAGCCCCGATCTTTGCTTTCCTGATCGCCGCCATCGGCTGTCTGGAAGGCTTCAAGGTCAGCGGCAGCGCCGAATCGGTCGGCGCCCACACCACCTCCAGCGTGGTGCAATCGATTTTCGTGGTGATCGTGCTTGATGCGGTCGCCGCGCTGTTCTTCATGGAGATGGGCTGGTGAGTCGTCTACCCCGCGCGCCCTCCGAGGCGGTGATCGAAGTTCGTGGCCTGTGCAATCGCTTCGGCAGCCAGAGCGTGCACGAGAACCTCGATCTCGACTTGTACAAAGGCGAAATCCTGGCCGTGGTCGGCGGCTCCGGCAGCGGCAAGTCGGTGTTGCTGCGCAGCATCGTCGGCTTGCGCCAGCCCAGCGAAGGCATGGTCAAGGTGTTCGGCCAGAACCTGCCGAGCCTGCCGGAGCATGAGCGCTCGCTGATCGAGCGGCGCTTTGGCGTGCTGTTTCAGAAAGGCGCGCTGTTTTCGTCGCTGACCGTCACCGAGAACGTCGCCCTGCCCCTGATCGAACACGCCGGTCTGAGCCGCGACGACGCCGAGCATCTGGCGGCGGTGAAGCTGGCGCTGGCCGGTCTTCCGCTGTCGGCAGCGGACAAGTACCCGGCTTCGCTGTCCGGCGGCATGATCAAGCGCGCGGCACTGGCCCGGGCGCTGGCGCTGGACCCGGACATCCTGTTTCTCGACGAACCCACCGCCGGCCTCGATCCGATTGGCGCGGCGCAGTTCGACCAATTGATCCTGACCCTGCGCGATGCCTTGGGCCTGAGCGTGTTTCTGGTGACTCACGACCTCGACACGCTCTACACCATCACTGACCGCGTCGCGGTACTGGCGCAAAAGAAGGTGCTGGTGGCCGGTCCCATCGACGTGGTCTCGGAAACCGACGACGCGTGGATTCACGAATACTTCCACGGCCCTCGCGGCCGCTCGGCGCTGGACGCCGCCAAACAGCTCAACGAGGTCTGACATGGAAACCCGAGCCCATCATGTGTTGATCGGCCTGTTCACGGTGATTGTGGTGGCAGGCGCCCTGCTCTTCGGTCTGTGGCTGGCCAAGTCCAGTGTCGACACCGAGTTCAAGGATTACGAAGTCGTGTTCAACGAGGCGGTCAGCGGCCTGTCCCGGGGCAGCCCGGTGCAGTACAGCGGGATCAAGGTCGGCGATGTGGTCAGCCTGCGCCTCGACCCGCAGGACCCACGTCGGGTGCTGGCACGCATTCGTCTGGCCGGCGACACGCCGGTCAAGGAAGACACCGAAGCCAAACTGGCCCTGGCCGGGATCACCGGCACCTCGATCATCCAGCTCAGCGGAGGCACGCCGCAAAGTCCGAAACTCAAGGGCCATGACGGCAACCTGCCGACCATCGTCGCCTCGCCCTCGCCCATCTCGCGGTTGCTCAGCGACAGCAACGATTTGATGAGCGGGGTCACGACGTTGCTCAGTAATGCCAATCAGATGTTCTCTGCCGACAACATCGAGCGCGTGAGCAAGACCCTCGAGCATCTGGAGCAGACCACCGGCTCGATCAACGATCAGCGCGGCGACCTGCGTCAGGCCATGCAGCAACTGGCGACGGTCGGCAAACAGGCCGGCAACATGCTCGAACAGACGTCCGCGCTGATGCGCAACGCCAACGGCCTGCTCAACGATCAGGGCAAACAGGCGCTCGGCAGTGCCGAACAGGCGATGAAATCCCTGGAGCAAAGCAGCGTCACCATCAACGGCCTGCTCAGCAAGAATCAGAATTCCCTCGACAGCGGCATGCAGGGCCTCAACGGCCTGGCCCCGGCGATCCGCGAACTGAGGGAGACTCTGAATTCGCTGCGCGCCATTTCCCAACGCCTGGAGGCCAACCCCAGCGGTTACCTGCTGGGCAGTGACAAGAACAAGGAGTTCACGCCATGAAGCTGACTCGCCTCGCCCTCTTCGCCGGCTTCACGCTGATCAGCGCGTGCTCGATCCTGCCCAAGTCCGAACCGTCGGACGTCTATCGCCTGCCGACGGCACAGGCACCCGCCTCGGCCGGTTCGGCGGCTGCTCAGCACTGGTCGCTGCGTCTGAACAAACTGCAGGCCAGTGAAGCGCTGAACCGGCCGAGCATCGCGGTGATTCCTCAGGGCGATGTGATCAGCAGTTACAAGGCCTCGCGCTGGAGCGATCCGGCGCCGGTGCTGGTGCGTAATCGGTTGCTTGATGGATTCCAGCGCGATGGCCGGGTGTCGCTGTTGAGCACCGATGACAGCAACTTCCAGGCAGACCTGGAATTGGGCGGCAGCCTGCAGGCGTTTCAGACCGAGTATCAGGGCAATCAGGCCAGCGTGGTGGTGCGGGTCGATGCGTTGCTGGTTCGCGGATACGACCAGCGGATTCTCGCCAGTCGCCGCTTCGAAGAACGTCAGCCGCTCAGTGATGTGAAGGTTCCGGCGGTGGTGGCCGGGTTCGGGCAGGCCAGTGATCGTCTCACCGCGAAAGTCGTGGCGTGGGCGGTGGAGCAAGGGCAGAAAGTTGCCCCACCTGCCCGGCCTTGAGCCTTAACCGAAGAACCAGTAGCAGACGCCGATAGCGCCGAGCACGCCCGCCAGCTCGGCCAGCAGCGCACAACCCACGGCATGCCGGGCGCGCTGGATGCCCACCGCGCCGAAGTACACCGCCAGCACGTAGAACGTGGTTTCGGTGCTGCCCTGAATCGTTGCGGCCACCAGCGCCGGGAAGCTGTCCACGCCCGAGGTCTTCATCGTTTCGATCAGCATCGCCCGGGCGGCGCTGCCGGAGAACGGTTTGACCATGGCGGTCGGCAACGCATCGACGAAGCGCGTGTCCCACCCTGCCCACTCCACCAGATGGCGGATGCCGTCGAGGCCGAAGTCCAGCGCGCCCGATGCGCGCAATACGCCGATCGCGCAGAGCATCGCCACCAGATACGGCAGCAGGTTCTTGGCAACGTCGAAACCTTCCTTCGCACCTTCGACGAACGCTTCGTAGACCTTCACCTTGCGCAATGCGCCGATCACCAGGAACAGCATGATCAGGCCGAACAGCGTCAGGTTGCCGAGAATCGACGAAAGCCCCGCCAGTGCGGTGGCCGACATTGTCGCGAGCAACGCCATGAAGCCGCCGAGGATCAGCGCGCCGGGAATCAGGTAGGCCAGCACCACCGGGTCCCAAACCCGCAGGCGCTGCATGAACGCCACCGACAGGAAGCCGACGATGGTCGAGCAACTGGTGGCCAGCAGGATCGGCAGGAACACCAGCGTCGGGTCCGGCGCGCCTTGCTGGGCGCGATACATGAAGATCGTCACCGGCAGCAGGGTCAGGGACGAGGCATTCAGTACGAGGAACAGGATTTGCGCGTTGCTGGCGATGGTCGAGCTGGGGTTGAGCTCTTGCAGCGCCTTCATCGCTTTAAGGCCGATCGGCGTGGCGGCGTTATCCAGGCCCAGGCCGTTGGCGGCAAAGTTCAGGGTGATCAGGCCGATGGCCGGGTGGCCCGCCGGCACTTCCGGCATAAGCCGCAGGAATAGCGGGCCCAGCGCTTTGGCCAGCCACTCGACAATCCCGGCCTTCTCGGCGATGCGCAGGAAGCCCAGCCACAGGGTCAGCGTGCCGAACAGCAGCACCATGACTTCGACCGACAGCTTGGCCATGGCAAAAATGCTTTCCACCATCGCCGCGAAGATCCCGGCATTGCCGCCGATCAGCCATTGCCCCAGCGCCGAAACGGCTGCCACGATGAAGAAGCCAAGCCACAGGCCATTAAGCATCAGTCAAATCCCCCGGAAGATGCGGCGAATGATAGCGGGGTCGCCAGAAACGACAAACCCCGGATTTCTCCGGGGTTTGTCAGGGTGCCTGGCGGGCGGGGATCAGTTTTTCGAAACGTCACCGGCCGGCAGTTTTTCCTTGCTGCGCCAGTGCGGCAGCGAGTTCCAGTAGCGCTGGCCCTTGGCGTCGTCGTACATGCCTTCCCAACGAGCGATGACCAGTACGGCGAGGGCGTTGCCGATCACGTTCAGGGCGGTACGCGCCATGTCCATCACACGGTCGACACCGGCGATGAAGGCCAGGCCTTCCAGCGGAATACCCACGCTGCCCAGAGTGGCCAGCAGCACCACGAAGGACACGCCCGGCACGCCGGCGATGCCTTTGGAGGTAACCATCAGCGTCAGGACCAGCAGCAGTTGCTGGCTGATCGACAGGTCGATGCCGTACAACTGGGCAATGAAGATCGCCGCGATGGACTGGTACAGGGTCGAGCCGTCGAGGTTGAACGAGTAACCGGTCGGCACTACGAAACTGCAGATGGCTTTTGGTGCGCCGTAGGCTTCCATCTTCTCGATCACCCGTGGCAGCACGGTTTCCGAGGAGGCGGTGGAGTAGGCCAGGACCAGCTCATCCTTGAAGATGCGCATCAGCTTGATCACCGAGAAACCGAACATCTTGGCGATCAGGCCCAACACCACAAAGGCGAAGAAGGCGATGGCGACGTAAACCAGGATCACCAGCTTGGCCAGCGGCAGCAGCGAGGCGAAACCGAAGTTGGCCACGGTCACCGCGATCAGGGCGAACACGCCGATTGGCGCGTAGTTCATGATCATGTGGGTGACTTTGAACATGCTTTCCGATACGCCCTGGAACATCTTCACCAGCGGCTCGCGCAGGTCCGACTGCAGGCTCGACAGACCGAGACCGAACAGCACGGAGAAGAAGATGATCGGCAGCATTTCGCCGCGAGCCATGGCCGCGAAGATGTTCGACGGGATCAGGTTGAGGATGGTCTCGATGAACGCGTGTTCATGCTGCACTTCGGCGGCGGTCGCCTGGTACTTGGAGATGTCCACAGTGCCCAGGGTGCTCATGTCGATGCCGGCACCCGGATGGAACAGGTTGGCCAGCAGCAGGCCGACGATGATGGCGATGGTGGTGACGATTTCGAAGTAGATGATGGTTTTCAGGCCGATGCGCCCGAGTTTCTTGGCGTCGCCCACGCCGGCGATGCCGACGATCAGGGAAGAGATGACGATCGGGATCACGATCATCTTGATCAGACGGATAAAGATATCGCCTGCCGGTTGCAGGACGTTGCTGATCCACCAGGCCTTTTCGGCGCTGAAATGGTTAAGCAACGCGCCGATTGCAATCCCCAATACCAGACCGATGAGGATCTGCCAGGCGAGGCTAAGCTTTGCCTTCTTCATTATCTTTACCCTTACTTGCGTTTGACTCAGGCACATGCAGGAACTGGAACGCTCATCAGCGGAAAAGTCTGTGCATCTGCCTCCGTATAAGGTGCCCCGAAGCGCGTATTTACGGCTCTCCGGCGGGCGAAAAAAGGCGCAACTATTCCGATGCAAGGTTGCGCCGTCTAATGCCGTAAACGCCTACCCTATGCCGAATCGGCATGAGCTTTTTTTTATGAAACTGGCGTCCCAACCGGTTCGAATAACGACATTTCGGCAGGCATAAGTGCCGTGAACCGGCCATTACAGCGTAGGTTGGTTATTTTTTGAACGAGTGATTTCGACGAAAAATTTAGGAAAAAGCCTACGTTCGGAAACTAAATGTCCGACTGATTCGATCGACTCTTTCTCGATATACGGTCGCCAGGAAACACCGCGAAATGCTTTCGCATGCAGTGTGAGCGATAAAAAAGTTGAGCAGAACGCTCTGGATCAACGTTTTGTCACGTTGAAAGCCCAGCGCAAGTCCGTCGAACCACTCCGGTTGGCGAACTTGCGTCGCAGCTTTTACCCTGACCCGGCCCTCATCGCAGGCACTCCCTGTACCCGTAGGTCACTCCGACCCTGCAACAGTCAGAACGTCCCGGCCCCCTGGTCATGCACCGGCCTTCCTCGGGCCGACGCAATGGAGGACAGCCTTTCGGCTGCCCTCGTGTTCAATACCAGTTCGGATCTTTCTTCAGCGTTTCCATCAGAAGGTTTTGCATGCCCTGATCGGGTTTGCCGAGGAAGCGGTAGGTGGCATGTCGCGTTGGCGACTTGTCCGCCGGCAGTCCTTCGGGCACATCCACAAGCATGGCGTAAGCGTCTTTCTTGTCGAAACTGAACGCGACGATCAAGCGATGGTTCATGCACTTGTCTGCGGATTCGCAGAGCGGACCGACCAGATACTTGTCGCCATCTTCGGTCACGGCATTCATCTGCTGGTCAGGCGTGCCGGACAGGTTCATCACCCATTCCGGCAGGCGTTCTTCCTTCTTCACCACGCCTTCCCAGGTTTCCCTGTATTGCGGGTCGGAACTCAACAGTTCGTTGACCCGCGCCTGGCCGTCATTGGCCGCGATTGCCATGGCACTACCGCCCAGGAGCAGGGCGGCTGCCAGTGTCTTTAACCCCTTCATGTTCAACCTCGACCGCGACGGCCAAAGAAGAAGGAAGCGATGAACATCACCAGGAACACGACAAACAGAATCTTGGCGATACCCGTGGCGGTGCCCGCGATACCACCGAAGCCCAGTACTGCGGCGATGATGGCAATGATCAGGAATGTGATTGCCCAGCTCAACATGGTGATTCTCCTTGCTTCTATTTAGGGATGTTGCCGGTCTCGGCGCAGGGGCGCCCAGATTCGTGAATCAGAAAACCCAGCGTTCTTCACCGGGCATGTCGCCCAGCGGTTGTGGCTGGTCGACGTCCATCATGCGCATCGCGCCGTTGTCGGCCTGGCTGCTGCTGACGGCGCTGAAGTGCGTCTGCGTCGCGTGTTGCATGGAAATCAGGGGCTCAGGCTGCTGGCTCTGCTCCCAGCGCAGATATTGCTGGCAGGCGATCAGAGTGATCAGCAGCGCAAGTGCGCCAAACAGGGCCTGCTGCAGATGCAGTGGCGAAATACGCATTTGGGCGGCACGTTGGCGAGTCATCCTGGGTTCCTCACTCTTGTTCGGTGGGGGCAGTGCATTTCTGCCCGGGCTGAATGATGTATTGCAGCCCGCATGCCAGCTTTTTTGTTTAAAAAAATCCAATAAAATCAGTTAGTTATAGATGCTGCAAAAGTTACTGACGACGCATCCTGCACGATGACCCTCGCAGCGTCGTGCGTAATGCACGATTATTTCGTAGGAGGAATCATTCTTTTTGAATTGAGAGCAGGGTGCGGATGTCAGAAAAGGAGGCAGGAAACCGTCCTGAAACTGTGCGATGTTTAAAAAATCAACAAAATCAGTGGATTAGCCCTGAGGGCAGGAGAGAGCTACCCTGCTATGACTGGAATCGATCAGAATCAACCATGCAACTTGCCCGATTTTTCCGGGACTAACCCAAGACATTCATTTATGGAGCGTAGGAAAAATGGAATCAGCCACTGAGCACCAAGGCCGCATTCTGCTGGTGGATGATGAATCCGCCATCCTGCGAACCTTTCGTTATTGCCTCGAAGACGAAGGTTATTCTGTCGCCACTGCCAACAGTGCGGCCCAGGCTGAAGCGCTGTTGCAACGCCAGGTGTTCGATCTGTGCTTTCTGGATTTGCGTCTGGGCGAAGATAACGGCCTGGATGTATTGGCGCAGATGCGCATTCAGGCGCCGTGGATGCGGGTGGTGATCGTCACCGCCCATTCGGCCGTCGACACCGCGGTGGACGCCATTCAGGCCGGCGCTGCCGATTATCTGGTCAAGCCGTGCAGCCCGGATCAATTGCGCCTGGCGACCGCCAAGCAACTGGAAGTACGTCAGCTGTCGGCGCGTCTGGAAGCCCTCGAAGGCGAGATCCGCAAACCCAAGGACGGCCTCGATTCCCACAGCCCGGCGATGAAAGTCGTCCTGGAAACGGCGCGGCAAGTGGCGGGCACCGACGCCAACATCCTGATCCTCGGTGAGTCCGGCACCGGTAAAGGTGAGCTGGCCCGAGCCATTCACGGCTGGAGCAAGCGCGAGAAGAAATCCTGCGTCACCATCAACTGCCCGTCGCTGACCGCCGAACTGATGGAAAGCGAGTTGTTCGGTCACAGTCGCGGCGCGTTCACCGGGGCCAGTGAAAGCACGCTGGGTCGAGTCAATCAGGCCGATGGCGGTACGCTGTTTCTCGACGAGATCGGCGATTTTCCGCTGACATTGCAGCCCAAGTTGCTGCGTTTCATTCAGGACAAGGAATACGAGCGGGTAGGCGATCCGGTCACCCGCCGCGCCGATGTGCGCATCCTCGCCGCCACCAACCTCAATCTTGAGGACATGGTGCGCGACGGCCGTTTCCGTGAAGACCTGCTCTATCGTCTGAACGTCATCACCCTGCATTTGCCGCCGCTGCGCGAGCGGGCCGAAGACATCCTGACCTTGGCCGACCGGTTCCTCGCCCGCTTCGTGAAGGAATACGCGCGTCCGGCCCGGGGCTTCAGTGATGAGGCTCGCGAAGCACTGCTGGGCTATCGCTGGCCGGGCAACATCCGCGAGTTGCGTAACGTGGTCGAGCGGGCCAGCATCATTTGCCCGCAGGAGCGTGTGGAAATCAGCCACCTCGGCATGGCCGAACAACCGGCGAACAATGCGCCACGGGTCGGCGCGGCGCTGAGTCTCGACGAACTGGAGAAGGCCCACATCGGCGCAGTACTGGCGACCGCGGGCACCCTCGATCAGGCCGCCAAGACCCTGGGAATTGACGCCTCGACCCTGTATCGCAAACGCAAGCAGTACAACCTGTGAGCATCCGCGGATGAAACTGGCGATGAAGTTGCGGACTCGCTTGTTCTTGAGCATTTCCGCGCTGATCACCGTGGCCTTGCTCGGGCTGATGCTCGGGCTGGTCAGCGTGATGCAGATGGCCGGCACTCAGGAGACGCTGATCCGCAACAACTTCGTCACTCTTGATCTTGGGCTCAAGCTGCGCCAGACCCTCGGCGATCAACTGATCATGATGCTCGCCGAAAAGCCCGACCCCGTGGCGTTCGAAGCGTCCAAACAGCATTACTTCCAGTTGCTCGACGAGGGCATCGCCCAGGAGCAAAAAGACGACGATCGCCAGTATGGATTCAGTCAGGCCAAAGCCGATTACCTGAGCTTCCTCCAGGCGTTCGACATCTCCCGCGACCCGGCTGCTGCCCTGAGTGGCGGTGGCGACTTGCGTGAGCGCTTCAACACCCTGCGCAACGGATTGATTACCGAGCACAAGCACGCACTGGACAACATCAATTCAGTCCAGCATGCCGCCCGCGACCGCGCGTTGCTGATCGCTGGCCTGTTGGGACTGGTGGGGCTGGCGGTGCTGATCATTGGCTTCGTTACCGCCCAGGGCATTGCCCGGCGTTTTGGTGCGCCGATCGAAGCGCTGGCCAAAGCGGCGGACAATATCGGCCAAGGCAATTTCGAGGTGACCCTGCCGGTGTCCTCGGCTATGGAGATCAACCTGCTGACCCGGCGCTTCGGGCTGATGGCCGAAGCCCTGCGCGAACATCAGGCGACCAATGTCGACGAATTGCTCGCCGGCCAGCAGCGCCTGCAAGCGGTGCTCGACAGCATCGATGACGGTTTGCTGATGATCGACCGTCAGGGTCGTCTGGAACATTTGAACCCGGTGGCCCAGCGACAACTGGGCTGGGACAGCGACCGTTTCGGCGAAGGCCTCGGCACGGCGCTTCAGCGACCGGAGCTGGATGCACAGCTGCAACTGGTGTTGCGCGGCGGCAACCTTGAGCGGGCGCCGGAAGATTTGAGCATTGAGGTCGATGGCGAAACGCGCCTGCTGACCTACAGCCTGACGCCGGTCAGCCATACCCAGGGGCATATCCTCGGCGCCGTGATGGTCCTGCACGACGTCACCGAGCAGCGCGCCTTCGAACGGGTGCGCAGCGAATTCGTGTTGCGCGCCTCTCACGAACTGCGCACGCCGGTCACGGGCATGCACATGGCGTTCGGACTGTTCCGTGAGAGGGCGAAGTTTCCTCCGGAGTCGCGTGAGTCCGACCTGCTCGACACGGTCAATGAAGAAATGCAGCGCCTGATGCAGTTGATCAACGATCTGCTCAACTTTTCGCGTTATCAGAGCGGTTTGCAGAAACTCACACTGGCGCCGTGCTCCATCGAGGATCTGCTGGAGCAGGCGCGTTTGCGTTTCGCCGATTCGGCAGCGCAGAAGGGCGTTACCTTGACCGTCGAAGCGCAGAGCCCGCTGCCACGCTTGCAGGCGGATCAGGCGCAGCTCGATCGAGTCCTCGACAACCTGATCGACAACGCCTTGCGCCACACGGCGCGCGACGGGTTGATCCGCTTGCAGGCCCGTCGCCATGGCGAACGGGTGATCATCAGCGTCGAAGACAACGGCGAAGGGATTGCCTACGGTCAGCAAGGGCGGATTTTCGAACCCTTCGTTCAGGTGGGCCGCAAGAAGGGTGGGGCCGGGCTGGGTCTGGCGCTGTGCAAGGAAATCGTCCAGTTGCACGGTGGGCGGATGGGCGTTTACTCGCGGCCGGGGCAGGGCACGCAGTTCTATATGGCGCTGGCGGTTTAGGCTTCGTCGTCGATCCGGCGGCCGGCGAGTCGCCGTCCACGGGTAATCAGTTCGATGAACTGCACCGCGCTCAAGGCGTGGGCGAACAACCAGCCCTGACCGAACTTCACCCCTTCGCTGCTCAGCAGCGCCGCTTGTGACTCGAATTCGATCCCTTCGGCAATCACCTTCAGGTCCAGCGCCTGGGCCATGTGAATGATGTGTGGCGCGACACCGCTGCTGGCGGCGTCATGGCCGAGGGCGTCGATAAATGCCTTGTCGATCTTCAGGCAATCCACCGGCAGGGTTTGCAAATAGGCCAGGCTGCAATAGCCGGTGCCGAAATCGTCGATCAGCACCTGATGCCCGACATCGCGCAGCGCCTGCAAGTTTTCCCGGGCTACCACCACATCGATCAGGCCGCGCTCGGTCACCTCGAAAGCAATCTGCCGCGCCGCCACCCGATGCAGGGTCAGCAGCCGCGCCATGACCTGGCCGATGCGCGGCACCATCACGTCGCAGGCGGCCAGATTCACCGAGATGTACAGCTGCGGATTGGCCCGCAGCAACTGACCCAACTGCTCGAGCAGGCGTTGCAGGACGAAGTCGGTCATCTGGCGAATCTGTCCGGTGTTCTCGGCCATCGGGATGAACAGGTCGGGGCTGGTCAGCGTGCCGTCCGGCCGGCGCCAGCGCAGCAGGGCTTCGGCACCGACGCAGTTGCGGCTGTCGAGATCGAAGATCGGCTGATAAAGCACCTGCAACTCGCCACGGCGGATGGCGCCGTGCAGCTCGGCGTCGAGCGACTGGCGCTGGCGCACGACCCAGAACACCAGAACGCCCACCAGCGCACCGAGCACCAGACAGAAAGGCACCATCCACCACCAGAGCTCCGGAATGTGCATGCCCGTGCGCGGGCTGATCAGCACCAGTTGGTATTCCGGGTTGTCAGTGGGCATGCGGTAGATCAGGTGTGACTGGGTGACTTGCAGTGCGTTCGGGGTTTTCGGCGGCCAGGGCTCGGTGGGCGGCCAGACCTGTGGAACGCCGAGCACCGGAATCGCCCGGGTCCCGTGATCCAGCACTACCAACAGGCTGCTGCCGGGCAACAGGTCGACCATGTCGGTGAGATGTCCGCGCGAGGTGGCTACGCGAAAGTTGCCGCGCCCGAGCATCAGCGCTGCGCGGTTTTCATCGGGTTCGGTGGTGGTGTTCAGCCAGTAGCTGTAGGTCGGGCCCTTGATGTCCGGAGGACGGATCACCGACAGGCCTTCCTGGCGCGGACGGTTGGAGCAAATCCGCGTGGCGTCCATGTAGGCGGCTTCATAGACGAAGCGGTAGTTGAACGTCACTTGCTGCAACGTGGCGATCATTTCGTCGTCGCAGCTGCGCAAGGGCTGGGCTTCGAGGTCGTCGAGGCTTTCGCGCAACTGGCCGAAGAGTTGCTCCAGACGTGCCAGGAACCGCTCCCCCTGGGCGTTCATTTCCTGGCTTTCGCTTTGCTCGACCTGGCGCACGGCCACGAACAGCCCGCCGGTGATCAGCAGGCTCGCACTGAGGACAGCAGCGATCATCGCCAGAAACCAGGGGCGATAAAACCAGCTACGCAGCGTCTCTCGGGTAGCAACCATCATGGATATCCGAAGAATTACCAATGAGTTATAGCTGCTGATTGCGATTTCGCCCTGACCGTCGGGCGGGCGTCATTATTTTGTCTGATTCAGCACCAGCAGCAACGCTGCCGTTTGCGCATCCGGCGTGCCGTCAAAGCGCGCAGGGCGGTAGTGCATCTGGAAGGCCGCGAGCACATGGCGGGTCGCTACATCCAGCTCACCGGTTTGCGGCGTCGAGTAGCCCAGGCGTGCCAGTTGGCTCTGGAACCAGGTGATGCTCGGCAGCTCGGCGTCGAACTGCGCTTGCTGGCGTGCCACGGCTTGCTCGTCGGGCCAGAGCCCCAGCCCCTCGGCCGCCAGGCGCTTCCAGGGGAACAGCGGCCCCGGGTCGAGCTTGCGCAACGGGGCGATGTCACTGTGGCCGATGATGTGGCGCGGGCTGATGCCCTGGCGTTTACTGATGTCCTTGAGCAGGACGATCAACGATTGCACCTGTGCTTCGCTGTAGGGATACCAGAGGCGACCGGTCGGTGTGTCCTTGAAACCCGGATTGACGATTTCAATGCCGATCGAACTGGAGTTGAGCCAGGTACGGCCTTGCCATTCGCTTTCACCGGCATGCCAGGCACGCAGGTTCTCGTCCATCAACTTGTAGATGGTGGCGTTCTTGTCGTCGCCGATCAGGTAATGACTGCTGACTTCGCCGTGAGTCAGCAACTGCAATGAGCGTTCGAGCGAAGCGGAGGTGTAGTGCACGATCACGAACTGCACACGGCTGTCGTGATTGACCGAAGGATGGCTGGTGTCGAAACGCGGGCCGCTGGCACAACCGGCCAGTAAGAGGAGCGACGCGAGGAGGGTAAAAAATTTCATGGCAGAGGGCAGTACACGCAAGACGATAATGCAACAGTGTAACGTATCGCCTTGCGCTTCGACGCTTAAAGGGCTGATTTAAACAATATGGAACAATTGCCTCAGCCCAGCTCTACCCGGTTACGCCCTGCGTTTTTCGCCCGGTAAAGCGCCTGATCGGCTCTTTTGAGCACCAGATCGCTGTGTTCTCCCGGCCGGAAAGCCGCCAGCCCCATGGAAACGGTAATCGTGACGCGCTCGCCCTTGAAGTGAAACGGGCAGGCTTCGATGGCGGCGCGCAGGGTTTCCAGGAGTTTGGCCCCGACCGCCGGTGGGGTGGCCGGGAGCAGAAGGACAAACTCTTCCCCGCCGAAACGGGCGATGAAATCACTGCCCCGCAGACGCTTGCGCAGCACCGTGGCGATGATTTTCAAGACCTTGTCGCCGGCCAGATGCCCGTAGTTGTCGTTGATTCGTTTGAAGTGATCGAGGTCGAGCATGGCCAGGCTCAAGGTATTGCCGTGCTGCTGCCATTGGGCGATTTCATATTCGAGCCGTTCGGTCCAGGCGGCGCGGTTGGGCAGGCCGGTGAGCGGATCGATCAGGGCTTTCTGGCGTTGCTCTTCGAGGTGTTCGCGATATCCCTGCGCTTCCTGCTCCATGTGTGCGACGCGTTCAGCGAGGCTTTTCAGGCGTCCAGCCACTTCCTGTTCCCGGGCGTCACGTTGCTTCTGGTGCTGATCCATGGTGCCGAGCAGGCCTTCGAGGTGGTTTTCCAGCACTTGCTTCAGATCATCCAGATCGGCCGCTTCCTGCACGCTGTTCTGCAGGCCGTCGACCTGTTCGCGGATCTGCGTGTCCATCGCTCGCGCCGCAGAGCTGTTGTCGGCGTGGCCTTCGCTGGCGGCCTGCAAGTTGCTCTGGAACGCTTCGAGGCGCTCGTTGAGTTGCTGCAGGTAGGCTTCGAATTCGTGTTGGCCGCTGTCGTTAATGGCCAGCATCAAGGTCGCGAGATCGTCGAGGATCGGCAGCAATTCGTACCAGTTCAGGCCGTTTTTCAATCGATCGCGCATGGCCTCGGCTTGCGGGCGATGGCGCTCCGGCAAGGTCAGGTCATCCAGCAGCCCGATCAGCGTGTCTTCGATGTGTTTGGCGACCGAACTGTACGACGGCTCCGGCGAGTCCGGCAGGGCGTAGAGGATGTCGTGCTCGGATTGTTCCGGATCGATGGCGGCCAATGCCTGGGCGATGGGCTCGGGCAGGGGCAGGCTGTCGAGGATCACGGGCGGCGGCGTATCGCCGGGGTGGATCAGTTCGTCGGGGTTGATGGCCGTGGGCACTGCCGGCGCGAAAACCGGAGGAGGCGTGAAGGTCTGCGGCTCCGGTTCTGGCTCGGCGGTTTCTGGTTCGCTGGGGGCGGAGGGGGATTCGGTGAGGATTCTGGCAGGCTCAAAGGCCGCCACCTCCGGTTCCGCAAGATATTCGGGGATTGGTTCTGGCGCTTTGAAGGGCTCGGCCACGGGGGCGGCGATCGGCGCTTGGCTGACGCTCGCAGTGGCGACCGGTTCGGCGCTTGTAACAGGCGCTTCCGGCGCTGGCGCAGCTTCATGTGTGACGGGCGCTTGCTGTGGCTGCACTGGTGGTGCGACCGCAGCGGCTTGAGCCACTGGAGCAGGCGTTTCCTCGCTGTCGCGACTGCCGAACAGGCGCTGCAACAAGCCCGGGCGTCCCGGTTCCGCCGGCGTTGCCAGCTGGCTCAAGGCCTTGCCCTGCAGGCCGCTGAGTTCGCTGAGCAGCAGCGGCATCTCTCTGGCCTGACTCACCCGGCCATCCAGCTGCTTGGCGAATTTCTTCAGCGGCTGGGCCACATCGCGAGGCAGCGGGAGAGATTGCAACTGAGTGACCAGCGCAGTCAGTGCGGTGCTGACCTGTTCGATCCGGGTTTCCCGGCGCTGCTCGGAATCGAGCACGGCTTTTTCCAGTCGCGGCAGCAGGGCGGCGAGGCCGGCGTCCATGTCGTCGGTGCGCACTACGTCGCGCATCTCTTTCATGCACTGATCGACCACGCGGTCGGTGCCTTCCGCCGCCAGGGTGCTGCGCACCAGGCCGCGGCGCAGCAGGTCGAGCCGGGCGTCCCACCGACGTTCGAGCTTTTCCTGTTGTTCGATGCTTTTGAGGTATTTCTCTTTCCAGCGCTGGGCTTCGTCGCTCATTCAGGGGTTCCGCGAAGGGCAGTGCTCAACGCGGGCAATGCATCGGCCGTGAGCGAACCCGGCAGACGAATCTCTACCGCGACCGGCAGGTGATCGGAAATCGGTTGTGCCAGCACTTCGACTTTTTCCAGGGTCAGGGTCGGGCTGAGCAGAATATGATCCAGGCAGCGCTGCGGGCGCCAGCTGGGGAATGTCGCTTCGAGTTGCGGGGCCAGCAGGCCGAGGTCGCGCAACGGCGAATGTTGCAGCAGATCGCTGGCGTGGGTGTTCATGTCACCCATCAGCACCTGATGCTTGTAGCCGCCGATCAGCTCGCGGATGTAGGCCAGTTGCATGCTGCGGACCCGAGCGCCGAGGGCCAGGTGCATCATCACCACCACCAGTGCCTCCGGGCCCTCGCCGAAGCGCACGAGAATCGCCCCGCGTCCCTTTGGACCCGGTAACGGGTGGTCTTCAATCGCCCACGGCCGCAGACGACTGAGCACGCCATTGCTGTGCTGGGCCAGTCGGCCAAGGTTGCGATTGAGTTGTTGATACCAGTAGGGGAAGGCGCCGAGCTGGGCCAGGTGTTCGACCTGATTGACGTAGCCTGAACGCAGGCTGCCGCCATCGGCTTCCTGCAGGGCGACCAGATCGAAGTCGCCGAGCAGATTGCCGATCTTTTGCAGATTGCTGGAGCGCCCGGGGTGCGGCAGCAGATGCTGCCAGCTGCGGGTCAGGTAGTGCCGATAGCGCTCGGTGCTGATACCGACCTGAATATTGAAACTGAGCAGGCGCAGACGGCTGTCTACGGGCAGGCCCGTCGATTCCAGGTGATGCTCGTTGACCTGCGGATCATGCAGGCCAACGACGCGTTCGGTTCCCCAGCGGCGCATGGCGATTGCCGCGCTTAGTTGGCAGCTGCCTTATTGGTCGCTCGCTCTTTGGCCACCAGTTGGTCAGCCAGTTTCAACGCCTGTTCGGCCCCGCCGGCAGAGCCGATGTCAAAACGATACTTGCCGTTGACGATCATGGTTGGAACACCGGAGATTTCATACTTCTTGGCCAGTTCGCGGGCTTTCACGATTTGCCCTTTGATGGCGAACGAATCGAAGGTCGCCAGGAACTTGTCCTTGTCCACGCCTTGAGTGGCGAGGAAGTCGGCCATGTCGTTCTTGTCGGTCAGTTTCTTGTGTTCTTTCTGGATCGCGTTGAATACGGCAGCGTGCACGTTGTGCTCGACGCCCATGGCTTCCAGGGTCAGGAACATCTGGCCGTGAGCGTCCCACGGGCCACCGAACATCGCAGGAATGCGTACGAAGTTGACGTCGGACGGCAGTTTTTCAACCCACGGATTGATCACCGGCTCGAACGCGTAGCAGTGCGGGCAGCCATACCAGAACAGCTCGACCACTTCGATCTTGCCAGGCACGGCGACCGGCACCGGGTTGCTCAGTTCGACGTAAGGGGCAGCAGGGGCTTCGGCGGCCTGGGCGGTCACGCCGAACAGGCTGGCAGCGACGAGGGCGGCGCTGATGATCAGATTACGCATGCTTTACTCCTGGACAATTTTGGTCGCCTCGCGCGACCTGTTTTCAGACAGATCCTGGCGGGCATGAGTTCTGTAGTGTAACGGCAGCGGCCACAAAAAAGGGCGGCCAAAGCCACCCTTTTTATACTTGCTGCGACGGATTAATCGAGCGTTAACGTGGCAGGCGTTGGCCATCGCACGTAACGCTCGAATCGCGCGTCTTAGTGCAGGCCCTGAATGTAGCTGGAGACTGCCGCGATGTCTTCGTCGCTCAGCTTGCGGGCGATGGTGCGCATGGTCATCGCGTCGCCGTCGTTGCTGCGGCCGGCTTCTTCCTTGCGGAAATCGGTCAGCTGCTTGGCGATGTACTGAGCGTGTTGGCCACCCAGGTGCGGGAAGCCGGCGGCTGCGTTGCCGGCGCCGTTCGGCGAGTGGCAACCGGTGCAGGCTGGCAGGCCTTTCTCGATATTGCCGCCACGGAACAGGGCTTCACCGCGAGCGACGATCTTCGGATCGGCGGCGCCGACGCTGCCTTTCTGGCTGGCGAAGTAGGCGGCGATATCGGCCAGGTCCTGATCGCTCAGGTTGGTCAGCAGGCCGGTCATTTCCAGAACGGTGCGCTTGCCCGACTTGATGTCGTGGAGCTGCTTGGTCAGGTAGCGTTCACCCTGTCCGGCCAGCTTTGGAAAGTTTGGCGCCATGCTGTTGCCATCCGGGCCATGGCAGGCGCCGCATACGGCGGCTTTTGCCTGGCCTGCGGCTGCATCACCGGCAGCATGGGCGAAGCCTGAGATTCCCACGGTCAACAGCAGACTCACGATCAGTTTGTTCATCAGCTAATCCAACTACGGCTAAGGGTTAAGAGTTATGGACCGGGCTTACTCTCGCTCATCCAGAGGATGAGGGCCTGGTAATCCTCGGCACTGCAGTCCATGCACAAACCACGCGGCGGCATCGCCTTGAAACCCTGGGTCACGTGTTGCACCAGCGTCTCCATACCTTTCGCCAACCTCGGCGTCCAAGCTGCCTGATCGCCTCTTTTGGGCGCCATGGGTAGTTGGCCGGAATGACAGGCTCCACAAACACGGTTGTACACGGCTTCCGGATCCTGTGTAGCCTGTGCGCCGTAAAGCGGCATCAAGACTCCGGCAGCCAGCAGCCATTTCGTCATAAAACGACCTTTTCAGGGTTGAGAGCGTTCTGCGTTCTAATGCGCAATCAAGGTCTGTCGCTCTCGTGAACTTCATCCTTCGCTGGGACAAAGCACACACAAAATCTGCGGCATTATATACTGGCGTCACTGAAACGGAAGCGACACCGCGTTCCGCGCCTAATCCCGGCGCCGCCCACATCGGAAATCCCATGCAACTCAAGAATCCCATCCTCGGCCTGTGCCAACAGTCCACGTTCATGCTCAGTGCCGCCAAAGTCGATCAGTGCCCCGACGACGAAGGCTTCGAAGTGGCGTTTGCCGGTCGTTCCAACGCCGGTAAGTCCAGCGCGCTGAACACTCTGACTCACGCCAGCCTGGCGCGCACCTCGAAAACCCCGGGTCGCACACAGCTGTTGAACTTCTTCAAGCTAGACGATGAACGGCGTCTGGTCGACCTCCCGGGCTACGGTTATGCAAAAGTACCGATCCCGCTCAAGCAGCACTGGCAGCGTCACCTCGAGGCTTACCTCGGTGGCCGCGAGAGTTTGAAGGGTTTGATTCTGATGATGGACATCCGTCATCCAATGACCGACTTCGACCTGCTGATGCTCGACTGGGCCGTTGCGGCCGGCATGCCGATGCACATCCTGCTGACCAAGGCCGACAAACTGACCTACGGCGCAGCGAAGAACACGCTGCTCAAGGTGCAGTCGGAAATCCGTAAGGGTTGGGGCGATCAAGTGACGATCCAGCTGTTCTCCGCCCCAAAACGCATGGGTCTGGAAGAGGCCTACACTGTGTTGGCAGGCTGGATGGAACTGGCCGATAAAGGCGCGGAAGCAGCGGCTGAATAATAAGGATATGGAAAATTGGCTGTAGTGCGGTCAGGCAAGGCAAAAGTGTTAGTAAAAAGCGGAGTTTAGGGGACCTAAATGAGCATTTTTACTAACGCTTTTAACGCAGCATGACCGCGCTACAGCCAATTTTGAGGCAAAAAAAAGCCCCGGACTTCGTATGGGGAGGGAGAAGTTCCGGGGTTTAAGTTCCGAACCGCTAGGGCGGGGTTCAGATATCTGCCAACACTTAACACAACATAGGAGCATCGAAGGGCTTCACCAGCCATTCAGTATCTCTGAGTGCCCTGGCGCAAGATTAGTTCAGAATCTTTTCAAAAAACTTTGGAATAAGCTCAAGAACGATCAGACCTAAGCGTTTTTTCGATGCCTTGCCGCGACGCTCTGTCGCGGCAAAACCCCGCCCCAGAGGCCTCAGTGCGCCTCGTCCCAGTTGTTGCCAACCCCCACTTCCACCAGCAACGGCACGTCCAGTTTCGCCGCTTCGCTCATGTGCACGCGAATTTCTTCGCGAACCTGATCGACCAGATCCTCGCGAACCTCCAGCACCAGTTCGTCGTGCACCTGCAGGATGACTCTGGCGTCCAGCCCCGAAGCGCTCAGCCAGCTGTCCACCGCCACCATGGCTTTCTTGATGATGTCTGCTGCGGTGCCTTGCATCGGCGCGTTGATCGCCGTGCGTTCGGCGGCCGCGCGATCCTGCGGCTTGTTCGAGTTGATTTCCGGCAGATACAGACGACGACCGAAGATCGTTTCCACGAAGCCTTGGTCTGCTGCCTGGGCGCGGGTGCGATCCATGTACTCGCGAACGCCCGGGTAACGCGCGAAGTAGGTGTCGATGTAGGCCTTGGCGGTCTTGGTGTCGACGCCGATGTCCTTGCCCAGCTTCTGCGCGCCCATGCCGTAGATCAGGCCGAAGTTGATCGCCTTGGCGCTGCGGCGCTGGTCGGACGTCACTTCGTTGAGCTCGACCTTGAATACTTCGGCCGCGGTGGCGGTGTGCACGTCCAGATTGTTGCGGAAGGCGTTCATCAGCCCTTCGTCGCGGGACAGGTGGGCCATGATCCGCAATTCGATCTGCGAGTAGTCCGCCGCCAGCAGTTTGTAGCCTTTCGGCGCGACGAACGCCTGACGGATGCGTCGGCCTTCGGCGGTGCGCACCGGGATGTTCTGCAGGTTCGGATCGCTTGACGACAGGCGACCGGTCGATGCCACAGCCTGATGGTACGAAGTGTGGATACGCCCGGTGCGTGGGTTGATCTGCTCCGGCAGGCGATCAGTGTAGGTGCTTTTCAGCTTGCTCATGGAACGGTGTTCCATGAGCACTTTCGGCAAGCGGTGATCGTCTTCGGCCAGTTTCGCCAACACTTCTTCGGCGGTGGACGGCTGGCCCTTGGCGGTCTTCTTCAGCACCGGCAGGCCGAGCTTTTCGTAGAGGATTACGCCCAGTTGCTTCGGCGAGCCGAGGTTGAACTCTTCACCGGCAATCTCGAAGGCTTCACGCTCCAGCGCGACCATCTTGTTGCCCAGCTCAATGCTCTGGATGCCGAGCAGGTCAGCGTCGACGAACGCGCCCTGGCGCTCGATGCGAGCGAGCACCGGCACCAGCGGGATCTCGATGTCGGTCAGCACGCTGGCCAGGCTCGGGATGGCGCTGAGTTTTTCGAACAGGGTCTGGTGCAGGCGCAGGGTCACGTCGGCATCTTCGGCGGCATACGGCCCGGCCTGTTCCAGAGCGATCTGGTCGAAGGTCAACTGCTTGGCGCCTTTGCCGGCGATGTCCTGGAAGCTCACGGTGGTGTGGTCCAGGTATTTCTGCGCCAGGCTGTCCATGTCGTGACGGGTGGCGGTGGAGTTGAGCACGTAGGACTCAAGCATCGTGTCGAAGGCAATCCCGCGCACGGTGATGCCTTCGTTCTGGTCGCCACCGATGGCGCAGTTGGCCAGGATGTTCATGTCGAACTTGGCGTGCTGGCCGACCTTGAGTTTGTTCGGATCTTCAAGGATCGGCTTGAGTGCGCGCAGCACGGTGTCGCGATCCAGCTGCTCCGGCACGCCGATGTAGGAATGGGTCAGCGGGATGTACGCCGCTTCGTTGGCCTGTACCGCGAAGGAAAGCCCGACCAGTTGCGCCTGCTGCGCGTCGATGCCGGTGGTTTCGGTGTCGAAGGCGAACAGCTTGGCGTTCTTCAGCTTTTCCAGCCAGACGTCGAATCGCGCCTGGTCGAGGATGGTTTCGTAAGCGGCTTCAGCGGATGTTGCAGGCGCTTCGGCTTCTGGCGCGCTGAACAGATCGCCGGCCGGCGCAGGCTCGGCGGCAGCGCTCAGTTCCTGGCGCTTGGCATCGCGATCCAGGTCATTCAGCCAGCTCTTGAACTCCAGCAGGGTGTACAGCTCGTAAAGTTTGGCCGGGTCTTCCGGACCCATTTGCAGGTCGTCGAGACCGATGTCCAGCGGCACATCGACCTTGATGGTCGCCAGTTGATAGGAGAGGAAGGCCATCTCCTTGTGCTCTTCGAGCTTGGCCGGCAGGGTCTTGGCGCCACGGATCGGCAGGGTCGGCACGATGTCGAGTTGCGCGTACAGCTCGGTCAGACCGCCGTTGACGCCCACCAGCAGGCCGGAAGCGGTCTTCGGACCGATGCCGGGAACGCCGGGGATGTTGTCGGAAGAATCGCCCATCAGGGCCAGATAATCGATGATCTGCTCCGGAGCGACGCCGAATTTCTCCTTCACGCCCTCCACGTCCATCGAACTACCGGACATGGTATTGACCAAGGTAATGTGGCCGTCGACCAGTTGCGCCATGTCCTTGTCGCCGGTGGAGATGATCACCGGACGGTCGGCGGCTGCGCTGCTGCGGGCCAGGGTGCCGATCACGTCATCGGCCTCGACGCCTTCGACGCACAGCAGCGGGAATCCGAGGGCGATCACGCTCTGGTGCAGCGGCTCGATCTGCACGCGCATGTCGTCAGGCATGCTTGGACGGTTGGCCTTGTATTCGGCGTACATTTCATCTCGAAATGTCCCACCCTTGGCGTCGAACACCACGGCGAACGGGCTGTCCGGATACTGCTTGCGCAGGCTCTTGAGCATGTTCAGCACGCCTTTGACCGCACCGGTCGGCAGGCCTTTGGAGGTGGTCAGCGGTGGCAGCGCGTGAAAGGCGCGGTACAGGTAAGACGAACCGTCCACCAGGACGAGGGGGGCTTGGCTCATGAGCAGAATCAACCTTTTCGGCGGGCCCGGCGCTAGAATAGCGGGACCGTTGACGACAAAGGGACAAGGTTATCATGCGTACGTTAAATCGCTTGCTGCTGGTCAGTCTGATTGCTGTCTCACCGCTGGCCGCGATCGCGGCGGATGATGCGCCATCATCGGAGCCGGAAGTTACCATCAGCACGCATACGGAAGGCGACAAGATCATTCAGGAATACAGCCGGAGTGGATTCGTGTACGCGATCAAGGTCACACCGAAGGGCGGCAAACCCTATTTCCTGGTGCGCGCCGATGGTACGGACGCGAACTACATCCGGTCCGACCAGCCGGATATGCTGATTCCGTCGTGGGAAATCTTTACCTGGAAGTAAGTTTCCTGACTTTTAATCGGTGCCGTTTGATGGCGGCGCCAGAACTGAGCAGTTTTTAACCATGTCTGTGTTCACCCCCCTGGCTCGGCCCGAGCTGGAAACCTTTCTCGCCCCTTACGGGCTCGGCCGTCTGCTCGATTTCCAGGGGATCGCCGCCGGCAGCGAAAACACCAACTTCTTCATCAGCATGGAACAGGGCGAGTTCGTCCTGACCCTGGTCGAACGTGGCCCGGTGCAGGAAATGCCGTTCTTCATCGATCTGCTCGACGTGCTGCACGAAGCCGATCTGCCGGTGCCTTACGCGCTGCGCACCACCGACGGCGTGGCCCTGCGCGAGCTGAAAGGCAAACCGGCGCTGCTGCAACCGCGCCTGGCCGGCAAGCACATCAAGCAGGCCAATGCCCAGCATTGCGCGCAGGTCGGTGACTTGCAGGCGCATCTGCACCTGGCGACCCAGGGCGACAACATGATCAAGCGCAAGACCGATCGTGGCCTGGACTGGATGCTGGAAGAGGGCACGCAGTTCCTTTCGCACCTGAGCGAGCAGCCGCGCGCGTTGCTGCAAAAGTCTCTGGATGAAATCACCCAACAGAAAGAGAAAATTCTCGCGCTGCCTCGGGCAAACATTCACGCCGACCTGTTTCGCGACAACGCGATGTTCGAAGGCACGCACCTGACCGGGCTGATCGACTTCTACAACGCCTGCTCCGGGCCGATGCTCTATGACGTGGCGATTGCCCTGAACGACTGGTGTTCCGATGACGAAGGCCTGATCGACGGCCCGCGTGCGCGGGCGTTCCTTGGTGCCTATGCGGCACTGCGTCCGTTCACGGCGGCCGAGGCAGAACTGTGGCCGACCATGCTGCGAGTGGCGTGTGTGCGGTTCTGGCTGTCGCGGTTGATCGCGGCGGAATCGTTCGCCGGGCAGGACGTGCTGATTCACGATCCGAAAGAGTTCGAGCAGCGGCTGGCGCAGCGTCAGCAGGTCAGTACACCGCTACCTTTCGCCCTGTAAAAAAACCGCAGCCTGTACAGGCTGCGGTTTTTTTGTATCAGAGCGATTCCAGGCAACCCGCCAGATCATTCCCCAGCTTCTCCAGCACTTGCTCATAACCCTGAGCCGTCGCTGGCGTGTATCCGCCCAGCGCATCCAACTCCGCCAGCTTCACCGGCAGGCCCGCCACCAAGGTCTCGGCCAGACGTGGGCGCAGCGGCGGCTCACTGAACACGCACGTCTTGCCGACTTCCTGCAAACGCGTACGCATCGCCGCCACATGCTGGGCCCCCGGCTGCACTTCCGCCGCAACGCTGAACACGCCGGCGTGTTTCAAACCGTAGGCCTCTTCGAAGTAGTCGAAGGCTTCGTGGAAGACGAAGTAGGGTTTGCCTTCAACACTGGCCAGGCGTTTCTTCAAACGCTGATCCAGTGCATCCAGACGCTCATCGAACGCTTTGGCGTTGCTCTGATAGCGCTCGGCATTGGCCGGGTCGGCGGCACTCAGGTCAGCGGCCATTTTGTCGGCAATAACCCGCGCGTTCACCGGCGATAGCCACAAATGCGCATCGAGGCTGCCCGGGCGATGGTCGTGGTCATGTTCGTCGGCTTCTTCAGCGTGGGAATGGTTGTCCGCAGCGAAGCGGCGCAGCTTCATGCCCGGCAAGTCCTGCACGGCGACGCTCGGCAGCGTACGACCATTCAGCACGCGTGGCAGGAAACCTTCCATGTCCGGGCCGATCCAGTACAGCAGGTCCACCGATTGCACCTTGCGCACGTCGGACGGTCGCAATGCGTAGTTATGCGGCGAAGCGCCCGGTGGCAGCAGCACTTCCGGAATCGCCACGCCGTCCTGCACTGCAGCGGCAATCAGTTGCAGGGGCTTGATGCTGGTGAGAACTCTGACCTCGGCCTGAGCCGGACCGATCAGCAGAAAACCGGTGATGAATACGACAAAAACAGAAAAAAGTCGGGACACGATGACCACTCAATGAGGCGAGAACGGGTAACATAATAACGTCTCTAACCAAACTCGTCGCCGCTCATGCCTATTACACCGATTGCCAGCCGTCCCCACGACCACTCGCACTGCGTTCACAGCGCGCTGTCCGAGGCCGATGCCCTGTGTGCACAGAAAGGCCTGCGCCTGACCGCGTTGCGCCGGCGGGTACTGGAACTGGTCTGGCAGAGCCACAAGCCGCTGGGCGCCTACGACATTCTGGCCGTGCTCAGCGAGCAGGACGGCCGCCGCGCCGCGCCGCCGACCGTATACCGGGCGCTGGACTTCCTGCTGGAAAACGGCCTGGTGCACCGCATCTCCTCGCTCAACGCCTTCGTCGGCTGCGTTCACCCGAAACATTCGCACCAGGGCCAGTTCCTGATCTGCCGCGAATGCCATGCCGCCATCGAACTTGAGCAAAAAACCATCAGCGACGCTATCGTTCACAGCGCCAAGGACGTCGGCTTCATCGTCGAGGCCCAGACCGTCGAAGTGGTCGGCCTCTGCTCCGGCTGCCGGGGGGCTTGATGAGCGATCCGCTGATCCGTCTGGAGCAGGTGGCGGTCCGGTTTGCCGGGCAGAACGTGCTGGACAACATTCACCTGAGCGTCGAGCCGGGGCAGATCGTCACCCTGATCGGCCCCAACGGCGCCGGCAAGACCACGTTGGTCCGCGCCGTGCTCGGGCTGCTGAAACCGGACAGCGGCAGCGTCTGGCGCAAGCCGAAACTGCGCGTCGGCTACATGCCGCAAAAACTTCACGTCGATCCGACCTTGCCGCTCTCGGTGCTGCGCTTCCTGCGGCTGGTGCCGGGCGTCGATCGTCCGCGTGCGCTGGCGGCACTCAAGGAAGTCGGCGCCGAGCACGTCATCGACAGCCCGGTGCAAAGCGTTTCCGGCGGTGAAATGCAGCGCGTGCTGCTGGCCCGTGCCTTGTTGCGCGAGCCGGAGCTGCTGGTGCTCGACGAGCCGGTGCAGGGCGTCGATGTCGCCGGACAAGCGGAGCTGTACAGCCTGATCACCCGCCTGCGCGACCGTCACGGTTGCGGCGTGTTGATGGTGTCCCACGATCTGCATCTGGTGATGAGCACGACGGATCAGGTGGTATGCCTCAACCGTCACGTCTGCTGCTCCGGGCATCCCGAGCAGGTCAGTGGCGATCCGGCCTTCGTCGAGCTGTTCGGCAACAACGCGCCGAGCCTGGCGATTTATCACCACCATCATGACCACGCCCACGACCTGCACGGTTCGGTGGTCAAAGGGCCTTTGACAGGCCAACCTCACGTTCACGGAGATAGCTGCAAGCATGGCTGATTTTCTGTTCTACGCCCTGCTTGCAGGTCTGGCGCTGGCGGTGGTCGCGGGGCCGCTGGGCTCGTTCGTGGTCTGGCGGCGCATGGCCTATTTTGGCGACACGCTGTCCCACGCCGCACTGCTCGGCGTGGCGCTGGGCTTTCTGCTGGATGTCAGCCCGACCGTCGCGGTGACTGTGGGCTGCCTGCTGCTGGCGGTGCTGCTGGTGACCTTGCAACAGCGCCAGCCACTGGCGTCCGACACGCTGTTGGGCATTCTTGCGCCGAGCACGCTCTCTCTCGGGCTGGTGGTACTAAGCTTCATGCATGAAGTGCGGATCGACCTGATGGCCTACCTGTTCGGCGACCTGCTGGCGATCAGCCCGACCGATCTGGCGTGGATCCTCGGCGGCAGCGCAGCCGTGCTGGTGCTGCTGGTGACAC
Source organism: Pseudomonas sp. 3-2 (assembly GCF_019710535.1). NCBI lineage: Bacteria > Pseudomonadati > Pseudomonadota > Gammaproteobacteria > Pseudomonadales > Pseudomonadaceae > Pseudomonas > Pseudomonas sp. 3-2. The sequence continues at coordinate 72,593 of NZ_CP081200.1, forward strand.
TGTGGCGCCCGCTGCTGGCGATCACCGTGCACGAAGAGCTGGCCAGAGTCGAAGGTCTGCCGGTGGCCGGTTTGCGCATGGCGCTGATGCTGTTGATCGCAGTCGTGATCGCAGTGGCGATGAAAATCGTCGGTGTGTTGCTGATCACGTCGCTGTTGATCATCCCGGCGGCTGCGGCACAACGTCACGCCCGTTCGCCGGAGCAGATGGCACTGGGCGCGAGTGTGCTGGGCACGCTCGCCGTGTGTGGCGGGCTGGCGTTGTCGTGGTTCAAGGACACCCCGGCCGGCCCGTCAATCGTTGTGACGGCGGCCGCACTGTTTCTGCTGAGTTTTGTTCTGCCCCGTCGAGGGGTGTAGACTTGCTCGTTTTTTGCGCAAATAGAGAGTCGCAGGAATGAAGCCGTTCGCCTCCCGTTATCTGCTCCTTGTGGCCTTTTCAGTGCTGCTGGGCGCCTGCCAAAGCACGCCACCGGTGGCCGAAGTCCCCGATGCGCGGGCCACGGCCATCGCACAGCTGGAGCAAAGCCTGGCCAGCAGCGAACTGGCCACTGCCGAAGACCAATTGGCAGCCTTGCAGGCCGAAACCCCCAACGATCAATCCCTTGAGCAATACCAGCGCCAGTTGGCCGAGGCCTATCTGCGCCGCAGCCAGATCGTCCTGCAAAAGGGCGATGTGAATGCGGCCGCGACCGCGTTGGCCCGTGCCCGCGTGCTGATGCCCAAGGCCCCGGCACTGACCGGTGGCGTCAATGGCGCGATCACCGAAGCGCGCAAGGCCGAGCTGGAGAAAGCCGAAGCAGCGCTGCAGGCCGCTGAAGCCAAGCCGAAAGCCAAGGTGATCGATCCGACTGCCGAAAGCACCACGGTTGCGCTGAATATCACTGATAGCCGCAAACTTCGCCGCCAACTGGATGCGATCGCCGCCGATGTGGTGAATTATGACTGTGCGGTGAGCATTCAGGCTCCGCGCACCAATGATTACCCGTGGCTGGCGACGTTGATCACCAAGCGCGTTAAGAAGCTCGATCCGGATTTCGATCTGCAAATCAAGAAGCAGATCCTACGCAGCGTTCCCGCTCAAGTGGTTTTGAGTCCTCGTAAACCATAAAAAATCGCGAGCAGGCTCGCTCCCACAGGTACAACATGATTCCTGTGGGAGCGGGCTTGCTCGCGAAGGCGTCCTTTCAGTCAACCAGCAACCTTAAGCGGGAATGGCCTTGGCCTTAGGCTCCCGATCCCAGACCCGATGCTGCCCGATCGCCGCAAAGAACGGCTGGGTCAACGCCTTCACATCCTTGCCTTCGATCAACCCCGCATCCGCCTCCAGTTTCAGCACATCCAGCAACTGTTTGGCCTCGCCATGCAGCGCAATCGCCTTCAGGTGCTTGTACGCCTCCAGCAGGTAATGCAACGCCACGCCGTCACCGCTCAACGTTTTGACCGACGCCGCGCCACCCGGCACGAACACCGCATCGAACGCCACAGAAGGCAAACCTTCCATCGACGCATCCACCGCCAGGCTTTTGCCATCGGCGGTTTTCACCGGCGCCGAGGTCGGGCCGAGCAGTTTGGCGTGCGCACCTTCTGCCGCCAGCGCCTGCTTCATCGCATCAATCGCCGCACCATCGACGCCGTTGGCCGCCAGGATCGCGACTTTTCGGGTCTTGATGTTCTCCGGCAGCAGGTTGGCCTGACTCAGCGCCGGCGAGCGATCCAGTGATGTTTTCGGCACGTCCACGGTGCCTTTGCCTGGCGCTGGCAGACCCAGGTTGGCCGCCACGCGTTTGGCCAGGTCCAGATCGATGTTGGCGAGAATCTCGTTCACTTCCCGCGCCCGGATGAACTCACGCTCGACCTTGCCCAGTTCGAAACTGTAGGCGGCGATGATGTGCTCTTTCTCGTGGGGGCTCATGCTGTTGAAGAACAGCCGCGCCTGGGAAAAGTGGTCACTGAACGACTCGCTGCGCTGGCGGATCTTGTTGGCGTCGATACGCTCCGGATAGCTCTCGAACCCACCGTCCTGCGCAGCCGGCGGGGTTTCTTTCGGCCAGCCGCCATCAATGGAATTGGGTTCATACGAGGCACGGCCCTTGTCGATCACCGTACGGTGCTGGGCATCGCGCTGGCCGTTGTGGAACGGTGCGACCGGGCGATTGATCGGCAGCTCATGAAAGTTCGGCCCGCCGAGTCGGCTGATCTGCGTGTCGGTGTAGGAAAACAGCCGACCTTGCAGCAGCGGGTCATTCGAAAAGTCGATCCCCGGCACGATATGGCCGGGGCAGAACGCGACCTGCTCGGTTTCGGCGAAGAAGTTGTCCGGGTTGCGGTTGAGGGTCATCTTGCCCAGCGGCGTGATCGGAACGATTTCTTCGGGAATCAGTTTGGTCGGGTCGAGGATGTCGAAATCGAAGTCGTGCTCGTTTTCCTCTTCGATGACCTGAACGCCGAGTTCCCATTCCGGGTAGTCACCCATTTCGATGGCTTCCCAGAGATCGCGCCGATGGTAGTCGGTGTCTTTACCCGCGAGTTTTTGCGCCTCGTCCCATACCAGCGAACAAGTGCCGGCAGTAGGGCGCCAGTGGAATTTGACGAAGCGCGATTTGCCCTCGGCATTGATCAGCCGGAAGGTGTGCACGCCGAAGCCCTGCATGCTGCGCAGGCTTTTCGGGATGGCCCGGTCGGACATGGCCCAGATCACCATGTGTGCCGATTCCGGCACCAAGGACACGAAGTCCCAGAAGGTGTCGTGGGCCGAGCCACCGGTGGGTATTTCGTTGTGCGGCTCGGGTTTTACCGCGTGGACGAAGTCGGGAAACTTGATCGCGTCCTGTATGAAAAATACCGGCATGTTGTTGCCGACCAGATCGAAGTTGCCTTCGTCGGTGAAGAACTTCACAGCAAAACCGCGCACGTCACGGACGGTGTCGCCGGAGCCGCGCGGCCCCTGGACCGTGGAAAAGCGCACGAACACCGGAGTTTTCTTCCCCGGATCCTGCAGGAAACCGGCCTTGGTCAGCGCCGCATGGTTCTCGTAGCTTTGAAAGAATCCATGGGCGCCGGTGCCGCGGGCGTGAACGATGCGCTCGGGAATCCGTTCATGGTCAAAGTGCGTGATCTTCTCACGCATGATGAAGTCTTCCAGCAGCGACGGCCCGCGAGCCCCGGCCTTGAGGGTGTTCTGGTTATCAGCAATTTTCACGCCCTGGTTGGTGCGCAGGGCCTGACCGGTAGCGTCGGAGCGAAACTTTTCCAGGCTGTCGAGTTTGGCGTTGGTATTGGCGCGATCCGGGGTATCGGTGCCGGCCAGTTGGCTTTTGTCATCGGCAGGTTTCTTGGTACTCATCAGTCATGAACTCCTGTTTGTCCCGGGATTGCTCCGGGACGCTTGAGTGTTTCCCAGGCACGGCACCCAGGGTTTTCAAGTCGCTTAAGTAGTGACTAACGAGGGTTTCGGGCGTTCCTTTTTTATGACCTTTGATCCTGTTATTGCCAAATCGAAGGTTATTTGCGAAATAAATGCTAAGAACCTCTATACGGACAGGCTAAAATGCGCGCCCGGCTAACCGCTGATCCTTTTCCAACGCGCCCCACAAGGTTCGCTACGTGATCGAGTTTCAAAACGTCCATAAGACTTACCGCGTCGCCGGTAAGGACATCACCGCGCTGCACCCGACCAGCTTCTCCATCGAGAACGGTCAGGTGTTCGGCCTGATTGGCCATTCCGGCGCGGGAAAAAGTACCCTGCTGCGTCTGATCAATCGCCTGGAGCAATCCAGTGGCGGCAAGATCATCGTCGACGGCGAAGAAGTCACCGCGCTGGACGCCAACGGCCTGCGCCGTTTCCGTCAGCAGGTCGGGATGATCTTCCAGCACTTCAACCTGTTGGCGTCCAAGACCGTGGCCGACAACGTCGCGCTGCCGCTGACCCTGGCCGGTGAACTGTCCCGCGCCGAGATCGACCAGCGTGTGGCCGAGTTGCTGGCGCGGGTCGGTCTGTCCGATCACGCCAAAAAGTACCCGGCGCAGCTGTCCGGCGGTCAGAAGCAGCGTGTCGGCATCGCCCGCGCCCTGGCGACCAAACCGAAGATCCTGCTGTGCGACGAAGCCACCAGCGCCCTCGACCCGCAGACCACGGCGTCGGTCCTGCAACTGCTGGCCGAGATCAACCGCGAGCTGAAGCTGACCATCGTCCTGATCACCCACGAGATGGATGTGATCCGCCGCGTGTGCGATCAGGTCGGCGTGATGGATGCCGGTGTGATTGTCGAGCAAGGTTCGGTAGCCGATGTGTTCCTGCATCCGAAACACCCGACCACCAAGCGCTTTGTTCAGGAAAGCGAGCAGATCGACGAAAGCGAGCAGCGCGATGACTTCGCTCACGTGCCGGGCCGCATCGTGCGTCTGACCTTCCAGGGCGAAGCGACCTACGCGCCGTTGCTCGGTACCGTCGCCCGGGAAACCGGTGTGGACTACAGCATCCTGGCCGGTCGTATCGACCGCATCAAAGACATTCCTTACGGGCAATTGACCCTCGCCGTCACCGGTGGCGACATGGAAGCGGCGTTCGCCCGCTTCACCGCCGCTGACGTTCATATGGAGGTGTTGCGCTAATGGAAGACCTGATGAGTTTCTTCACCAATATCGACTGGTACGAAATCTGGCTCGCAACCGGCGACACCATGATGATGCTCGGCGGTTCGCTGCTGTTCACCGTGCTGCTCGGCCTGCCGCTGGGCGTGCTGTTGTTCCTGTGCAGCCCACGCCAGTTGCTCGAAGCCAAAGGCGTGTACGCCTTGCTGTCGCTGGTGGTGAACATCCTGCGTTCGCTGCCGTTCATCATTCTGTTGATCGTGATGATCCCGTTCACCGTGCTGATCACCGGCACCTCGCTGGGCGTGGCCGGTGCGATTCCACCGCTGGTGGTGGGTGCGACGCCGTTCTTCGCGCGGCTGGTGGAAACCGCCCTGCGTGAAGTCGATCGCGGCATCATCGAAGCGACCCAGTCGATGGGTGCGACCACTCGCCAGATCATCATGAACGCCTTGCTGCCGGAGGCCCGTCCGGGCATCTTCGCAGCAATTACGGTGACGGCGATTACACTGGTTTCCTACACGGCGATGGCCGGTGTGGTCGGTGCCGGTGGTCTGGGTGACCTGGCGATCCGTTTCGGTTACCAGCGGTTCCAGACCGACGTGATGATCGTTACCGTGGTGTTGCTGCTGATTCTGGTGCAAGTGCTGCAAATGGTCGGCGACCGACTGGTCGTGCACTTCTCGCGCAAATAACCGGTTTTGTAATGACATGAGCCGGCCATTCGCTGGCAGGCGCCAGACGGGCGCCGTAAAAAGGAGTTAGCTGAATGAAAAAACTGATCGTTGCCCTGGCTGCCGTTGCAGCGTTCTCGGCCCACGCCGACGAAACCCTGACCGTTGCCGCCACTCCGGTACCGCACGCGGAAATCCTCGAATTCGTGAAGCCGGCTCTGGCCAAAGAAGGCGTGGATCTGAAGGTCAAGGTCTTCACCGACTACGTTCAGCCGAACGTCCAGGTGGCCGAGAAGCGTCTGGACGCCAACTTCTTCCAGCACCAGCCGTACCTCGATGAGTTCAACAAGGCCAAGGGCACCAGCCTGGTTTCCGTGACCGGCGTGCACCTGGAACCGCTGGGCGCCTACTCCAGCAAGTTCAAGAAAATCGAAGAGCTGCCAAGCGGCGCCAACGTGGTGATCCCGAACGACGCCACCAACGGCGGCCGTGCGCTGTTGCTGCTGGCCAAGGCCGGCGTGATCACCCTGAAGGATCCGAGCAACATCCTGTCGACCGTCAAGGACATCGCCCAGAACCCGAAAGACCTGAAGATCCGTGAACTGGAAGCCGCGACCATCCCGCGCGTGCTGACCCAGGTCGACCTGGCGCTGATCAACACCAACTACGCGCTGGAAGCCAAGCTCGATCCATCCAAGGACGCGCTGGTCATCGAAGGCAGCGACTCGCCTTACGTGAACATCCTGGTGTCCCGCGCGGACAACAAGGACAGCGATGCCATGAAGAAACTGGCCGCTGCGCTGCACAGCCCGGAAGTGAAGAAATTCATCACCGAGAAGTACAAAGGCGCGGTGCTGCCGGCGTTCTGATTCGGACGCCGCAACGAAAAAGGGGACGCCATTGGCGTCCCCTTTTTTTGTGCCCAAAACACAGCCCCTGTGGGTGCGGGCTTGCCCGCGAAAGCGGCGGGTCAGATAAACATAGGTCGACTGACACACCGCATTCGCGAGCAAGCCCGCTTCCATATTGGAACAGTGCTGTTCTTACTTGCGGTTGAGCATAATCGGGAGTTGCGCCACCAGCTTGGCATTATTCAACGGCGCCCGAATAAACCCGCGCTGTGTCCCGTCCGGCCCGATCACCGCCAGGTTGCCGCTGTGATCCACCGTGTAATTCGGCTTGCTGGTGTCCGCCGGAATGAACGGAATGCTCACCGCGTTCGCCACCTTCTGCAACTCGTCGATGGACTTTGGTGTCAGGCCGATGAACTGTGGATCGAAATAACCCAGGTACTGCTTCAACTGCGCAGGGTTGTCGCGGTTCGGGTCGACGCTGACCAGCACGATCTGCAACTTGTCCACGGCATCCTTCGGCAATTCGCTCTTGATCTGGCGCAGCTGGGCGAGGGTGGTCGGGCAGATGTCCGGGCAGAAGGTGTAGCCGAAGAACAGCAGGCTCCACTTGCCCTTGAGCTCGTTGACCGTGACCGGTTGACCGTCCTGATTGGTCATCGTCACGTCCGGCAGGTTGCGGCTCTGCGGCAGCAGGATGATGCCGGCGTCGATCAGTGCGGTCGGGTCGCCCTGGCCCTTGCCGCTCAGCACTTTGTTGACGGTCAGGCCGAGGATCAGCGCGATCACGGCGACGAGGATGAAGACGGTTTTCTGGGTTCGAGTCATAGGTTCAACAGTAAGTAGTGGTCTACGAGCAGGGCGATGAACAGCAGAAACAGGTACCAGATAGAGTACTTGAAGGTGTTGATCGCCGCGTGCGGCCGGGTGCCACGGTACAGCACCACGGCCCATTGCAGAAACCTGGCGCCCAGACCGAGCGCGCAGATCAGGTACAGCAGGCCGCTCATGTGGATCACGTACGGCAACAGGCTGACCGCCAGCAGGGCGAAGGTGTACAGCAGAATGTGCACCTTGGTGTAGTGCTCGCCATGGGTGACCGGCAGCATCGGAATGTCGGCCTTGGCGTATTCCTCTTTGCGATGGATGGCCAGCGCCCAGAAGTGCGGCGGGGTCCAGGCGAAGATGATCAGCACCAGCAGCAGCGGTTCGGCGCTGACGTGGCCGGTGGCGGCGGTCCAGCCGAGCAGCGGCGGGGCGGCGCCGGCGAGGCCACCGATGACGATGTTCTGCGGCGTCGCGCGTTTGAGAAAACCGGTGTAGATCACCGCGTAGCCAAGCAGCGAGGCCAGGGTCAGCCACGCGGTCAGCGGATTGGTGAAGGTCAGCAGCAGGGCCTGGCCGAGCAGTGCCAGCACCAGCGCAAAGGTCAGTGCCGCCGTGGGCGAAACCCGACCCTCGGCCAGCGGCCTTTTATGGGTGCGGGCCATGACCGCATCGATGCGCCGGTCCACCACGTGATTGACCGCCGCCGCGCCACCGGCACACAACGCGATCCCCAGGTTGCCGAACACCAGCACCGTCCACGGCACCCCGGCGCGGGTCGCGAGGAACATGCCCACCAGCGAGGTGATCAGCATCAGCACCACGACTTTCGGTTTGGTCAGCTCCAGATAATCACGCCACAGCGCCTGCGCCGGACGTTCGCCGATCAGAATCGCCATGGCGTCTCTCCTTTAATCGTGATGGGCGCCGCCGAGTGTTTGCGCGGGCTCAGGCGCCAGCGTGCGATCATCGGTTGCTTGACCCGAACCAGGCTGGTCCGCGCGTGGTAGTTGACCAGCACCATCGTCAGCAGCAGCGCTGCACCGCCGGCGTTATGCGCCACGGCCACCGGCAGCGGCAGATGAAAAAGCACGTTGCTGATGCCGAGGGTGATCTGCGCGGCGAGGGCGATCAGCACCAGCCCGGCCAGTCGCGTCATGCCGACCACTTTCAGTTGCCAGGCCAGACCGAGCAGGACGACCGTCACCAGTAACGCACCGATGCGGTGGGTCAGGTGAATCGCCGTGCGTGCATCGCTGTCGAGTTGCCCGCCGAGGTAATTGGGGCCGATGTGTTGGGTCAGGTGAAAGCCGTTGGCGAAATCCGCCGGCGGCAGCCACTGGCCGTGGCAGGTCGGGAAGTCGATGCAGGCCACCGCCGCGTAGTTGGAACTGACCCAGCCGCCGAGGGCGATCTGGCCGATCACCAACAGCAATCCGGCAGTCGCCCAATATTGCAGACGCTTGGGCACGGTCAGCGCCGGCAGCACGCCGGACAGTCGCAAGGTCAGCAGAAACAGCAGGCTCAGGGTCGCGAAGCCACCGAGCAAATGCCCGGTCACCACTTGCGGCCAGAGCTTGAGCGTCACCGTCCACATACCGAAAGCCGCCTGGGCAAACACCACCGCCAGCAGAAACAGCGGCAGTTTCAGCGGTTGCCCGGGATGACGACGATTGACCCACGCCCGTCCTGCCAATACCGAAATCAGCATGCCGAGGGTGCCAGCGAAGTAACGGTGGATCATCTCGTTCCAGCCTTTGTGCGCCTCCACTGGCGAGTCGGGGTAATGCAGTTCGGCATGGGCCAGTTGGGCTTCGCTTTTCGGCACGCTGATGAACCCGTAGCAGCCCGGCCAGTCCGGACAGCCGAGGCCGGCGTGGGTCAGGCGGGTGTAGGCGCCGAGCAGCACCACGATCAGTGCCAGCAGGGTGGCAAACAGCGCGAGGCGAAATCCAGGTTTGGCCATGACGATGCCCTTATCCGATGTTCGACAGTTTCAGCAGGTGGCGCAGGTCGTTGAGCAGGTCCTTGCCCTTGACGCTCGGGTCGTAGCGCAGCACGAGGTTGCCGTGGGGATCGATAATCCACAGTTGCGGCGTGGCCTTGTCGCCCGTGGCCTTGCTGAAGGTCGCCGGGTCCAGCGGGTAGCGTTGCAGCTGCGGATATTCGCGGGTCAGCTTGGCTTCGTAGTCGGCAGCCAACGGTTGTGCAGCGGCCAGGGCGTGGCTGGCGCGCCCGGCTTCGCGGCCCAGGCCAATCTGGATCTGCCGCGCCAGGTACACCAGTTGCTGGCAGTCCACCGCGCAATCCTTCGGTGCGGTCACCAGCATCTGCCAGCGCGTTTCGTCAGCCTGGATGCCGAGGTCGGCGCGGGTCTGACCGTTGCCGATCAATTCGCCGTGATAGCTGCGACCTTCCGGCACCCAGAACTGCAACTTGTACATGCCGGTGGCGAGGATCATCGGACCGACCACGCCGAGCACGATCAGCAGCAGCTGGATGCGTCCGCGACGGCGACTGGCCGGGACTTTCGTTTCAGACATGCTGGGTGGATTCATGGCCGCTCCCATGGTGTTTCTCCTTTGCGTTGTGCCAGCCGAGATAGAGGTAGAGCCCGAGCAGGGCGGTGGCCATGGCGAACCACTGCACGGCGTAACCGAGGTGTTTTTCCGGGCCCATCGCAACTACCGGCCAGTCGGCCTGATAGCTGGCGGGGCCGGGTTCGGCGCGTAATTCGTAGGCGAAACCATCGCGTTCGAGGGTTTTCCACAGCTTCGCGGGTTCGACGGCGGTGACGGTTTGCGGCCAGGTGCTGCTGACCGGATCGGCATGCAGCTGGAAGGTGGCACCGGGGGCGACATACACCCAGGCATCGACATCCACGGCGTCGACCGGTGTGTTGAATTGCGGGGCCGTGCGCCGGTCCGGCCACGGCAGCCAACCGCGATTGACCAGCAGCCACTGGCCGCTGCGTTGATCCTGAAACGGTTGCAGCAATTCGACGCCGACCTTGCCGTTGCGCTGACGGTTGTCCAGCAACAGGCTACGGGCGGCATCGAACTGGCCGTGCAGATGCACCCGGCGGAAGGCCGGATCGGCGCTGTGCGGCAACTCGGTGCTGGCCATCGGTTCGGCGGCGCGGCGTTCGGCGTAACTGGCGAGCAGCGCGGTTTTCTCCGCGCCCCGGCCCAGTTGCCAGAAGCCCAGCGAAATCAGCAACGGCAGCAGCAGGCCGACGACCAGTGTCGGCACCACACCCGGCCGGAAGCGCTTCATGGTCGCGCCAGAAAATCAGTCAGTGCGATCGCTATACTCAAGTGCATCGCTTGTTCCCCCGGAGTTCTTCCCATGCTCAAAGCAGCCATCGTCCTGATGCTGATTGCCACGGTGGTCAGCCTGTTCAGCGGCCTGTTTTTCCTGGTCAAGGACGACAGCAGCTCGAATCGGCTGGTGATCGCCTTGAGTGTTCGGGTGACGTTGGCCGCTGTCACCGTCGGCCTGATCGCCTGGGGTTTCTACAGCGGCCAATTGGTGTCGCACGCGCCTTGGTAGCTCTGTTCCTCAGAGCACGTAAACGAAGATGAACAAGCCGATCCACACCACATCGACGAAGTGCCAATACCAGCTCGCCGCTTCAAAACCGAACTGATGTTCGTTGTCGAAGTGGCCCTTCATGATGCGCATCAGCATCACGAACAGAATGATCGTGCCGATGGTCACGTGGGCGCCGTGGAAACCGGTGAGCATGAAGAACGTCGCGCCGTAGATGCCCGAGCCGAGGGTCAGCCCCAGTTCGTGGTAGGCGTGGATATATTCTTCGGCCTGGAAACCGAGGAACGCGCAGCCCAGCAGCACGGTGATCGCCAGCCACAGTTTCAGCGCGCCGCGATGACCTTTCTTCAGCGCATGGTGGGCGATGGTGATGGTTACGCTGGAGCTCACCAGCAGGATGGTGTTGATCAGCGGCAGGCCCCAGGGGCTGATGACTTCCTTGGGCGGCGGGAACAGTTTCGGATCCGGCGTGTGCAGCAGCGGCCAGGTGAACTGGAAGTTCGGCCAGAGCATGTGGGCGATGCCTTTGGTGCCTTCGCCGCCCAGTGCCGGGCCGGAAATGTGCCGCACGTAGAACAGCGCGCCGAAGAAGGCGATGAAGAACATCACCTCGGAGAAGATGAACCAGCTCATGCCCCAGCGGAACGAGCGGTCCAGCTGCGGGCTGTACAACCCCGCGCGGCTCTCCTTGATCACCGTACCGAACCAGCCGAACAGCATGTACGCCAGCAACAGGCCGCCGACGAAAAAGATCAGCGGGCCGTGGGATTCCGGACGCGCTGCCTTCAGATCGTTGAACCAGGTCGCCAGGCCGTACACGGTGACGAACATCCCCACCGTGGCGACGATCGGCCACTTGCTCTGGGCCGGGACGTAATAGTGCTCATGAGTTGCCATTTATTGTTCTCCTTATCGGGCACGCTTAACCGCCAGTGTTTGCAGCCACCGGAGGATGTCGGGCGGTGATATCGAACAGCGTGTAGGACAGCGTCAGGTGCTTCACGTCCTTGGGCATGTCGCGGTCAACGATGAAACGCACCGGCATCTCGATCTGCTGACCGGGCTGCAGCACCTGCTGGGTAAAGCAAAAGCATTCGGTCTTGTGGAAATACGCCGCCGCATTGCTCGGCGCGATGCTCGGTACGGCTTGCGCGCTCATCGGTTTGTCGGTGGGGTTGCGCGCGATGAAGATCATCTCGTTCACCGCGCCGGGGTTGGCCGTCAGTTCGTCATGCTTGGGGTAGAAATCCCACGGCATGTCGGCGGTGTTGGTCGACAGGAATTGCACCCGCACCTGCCGCGAGGCATCGACGGTCTGCTCGCCCTCGTACTGCCCGGCGGTCTTGCCGTTGATGCCGAACGCCTTGCACATCACGTCGTAGATCGGCACCAGGGCAAAACCGAAGACGAACATCGCCACCACCACGCCGAGCAGTCGGGTGACCAGCTTCTTCATCGAAATCGAGTCAGCCATGGTGGCGGCCCTCAACGGCTACAGGGTTCATTTCACTTCCGGCGGCGTGGTGAAGGTGTGATACGGCGCCGGAGACGGCACGCTCCATTCCAGACCTTCGGCGCCATCCCACGGTTTGGCCGGAGCCGGTTCGCCGCCACGGATGGTCTTGATCACGATGAACAGGAAGAAGATCTGCGTGGCGCCGAACATGAACGCGCCGATCGACGAGACCATGTTGAAGTCGGCGAACTGCAGGTTGTAGTCCGGAATCCGCCGGGGCATGCCCGCCAGACCCACGAAGTGCATCGGGAAGAACGTCAGGTTCATGCCGACGAAGGACAGCCAGAAGTGCAGCTTGCCCAGGGTTTCGTCGTACATGTGGCCGGTCCATTTCGGCAGCCAGTAATAGGCAGACGCGAAGATCCCGAAGATCGCCCCCGGCACCAGTACGTAGTGGAAATGCGCGACCACGAAGTAGGTGTCCTGGTACTGGAAGTCGGCCGGGGCGATGGCCAGCATCAGCCCGGAGAAACCGCCGATCGAGAACAGAATCACGAACGCCACGGCAAACAGCATCGGCGTCTCGAAGGTCATCGAGCCTTGCCACATGGTGCTGGCCCAGTTGAACACCTTCACCCCGGTCGGCACCGCGATCAGCATCGTCGCGTACATGAAGAACAACTCGCCCACCAGCGGGATGCCCACCACGAACATGTGGTGCGCCCAGACGATGAACGACAGGAACGCGATGCTCGCCGTGGCGTAGACCATCGAGGTGTAGCCGAACAGCGGCTTACGCGAGAAGGTCGGGATGATCTGGCTGACGGCACCGAAGGCCGGCAGGATCATGATGTACACCTCGGGGTGGCCGAAGAACCAGAACACATGCTGGAACAGCACCGGGTCACCGCCACCGGCAGCACTGAAGAAGCTGGTGCCGAAGTGGATGTCCATCAGCATCATCGTCACGCACCCGGCCAGCACCGGCATCACCGCGATCAGCAGGAACGCGGTGATCAGCCAGGTCCAGACGAACAGCGGCATTTTCATCAGGGTCATGCCGGGGGCGCGCAGGTTGAGGATGGTGGCGATCACGTTGATCGCGCCCATGATCGAGCTGATCCCCATCAAGTGAATGGCGAAGATGAAGAACGTCACGCTTTCCGGTGCATAGGTGGTGGACAGCGGCGCGTAGAACGTCCAGCCGAAGTTCGGCCCGCCACCGGCGGTGAACAGGGTCGAGACCAGCAGCAGGAACGCCGCCGGCAGCAGCCAGAAGCTGAAGTTGTTCATCCGCGGCAGGGCCATGTCCGGCGCACCGACCATCAACGGGATCATCCAGTTGGCGAGGCCGACGAACGCCGGCATCACCGCCCCGAATACCATCACCAGACCATGCATGGTGGTCATCTGGTTGAAGAATTCCGGCTGCACGATCTGCAGGCCGGGCTGGAACAGCTCGGCGCGGATCACCATGGCGAACGAGCCGCCGAGCAGGAACATGCAGAACGCAAACCACAGGTACAGCGTGCCGATGTCCTTGTGGTTGGTGGTCAGCACCCAGCGCATCAGGCCTTTGGCGGGGCCGTGGGCGTGGGCGTGGTCGTGGTCGGCATGACCGTGGTCATCGATGACAGCGCTCATGGCCGGTCTCCTTCAAGTGAGTGGACTGGGCAGGCCGGGACGCAGGGCCCCGACCGGTTCACGAAGTACGCAATAGACCGGCTCATTTGCTTTCCGCCTGTTTCAGCTCCAGCACTTCTTTTGGCGTGACCATGTCGCCCTTGTTGTTGCCCCAGGCGTTACGTTCGTAGGTCACGACCGCTGCGATATCGACTTCCGACAGCTGCTTGCCGAACGCCGCCATGGCGGTGCCGGGCTTGCCGTGGAAGACAATGCTCAAGTGGCCTTCTTTCGGGCCGGTGGCGATTTTCGAGCCCTTGAGGGCCGGGAACATTGGTGGCAGGCCCTGGCCTTCAGCCTGGTGACAGGCGACGCAGGTGGTGTGGTAGATCTTGTCGCCACGTTCCTTGAGTTCGTCGAGGGTCCATTCCTTGCTGGTCAGCTCCTTGAGCTGCAACGCTTCGGCCTTGCGCTCGGCAAGCCATTTTTCGTAGTCGGCCTTCTCTTTGACGTCGACCACGATCGGCATGAAGCCGTGGTCCTTGCCGCACAGTTCGGCGCACTGGCCACGGTAGAGGCCGGGCTTGTCGATGCGGGTCCAGGCTTCGTTGACGAACCCGGGGATCGCATCGCGCTTGACCGCGAAGGCCGGCACCCACCAGGAGTGGATCACGTCGGCGGAGGTCACGAGGAAGCGCACCTTGGCCCCGGTCGGCAGTACCAGCGGCTTGTCGACCTCGAGCAGGTAGTGTTCGCCCTTGGCTTCCTTGTTGTGGATCTGCTCGGCGGGCGTGGCCAGGTTGCTGAAGAACTCGACGTCCTGGCCCAGGTATTTGTAGTGCCACTTCCACTGATAACCGGTGATCTGGATATCGATATCCGGCTCACTGGTGTCGTACATCTTGATCAGGGTCGCGGTCGCCGGAACGGCCATCGCCACCAGAATCAGCAGCGGGACGACGGTCCAGAGAATTTCGACGGTGGTGCTTTCGTGGAATTTTGCGGCGACCTGCCCGGTAGAACGGCGGTGCACCATCATCGACCAGAACATGGCGCCGAAGACGATGATCCCGATCACCACACAGATCCAGAAAATGGTCATGTGCAGGTCGAATACTGCGTGACTGATTTCAGTCGCTCCAGGCGCCATATTCACAGTCCAGGCAGCTTGCACCGGGCTGAAAATCGACCACAACAGGAGGCCCATCCAGACGTGTGGATGTCGCATCATTGCGGGTTCCCCTTATCGTTCTTGTTATCCCGCCGGCTTTCACCAGAGGCAAGGGAGCGGCTGCATCAGACTACGAACTTGAATCGCCGGGCCTTGCTGCGTGGGCAGTCGGGCGTCATCAGCTAACTCCATTCAATGGCGAGTATAGACAGCCACCGAGAAATGCAATGTGAGGACGTAAATCGAATGAAACAGCTGACACTTGCGTTCCAGGGCACGAATGGAGAAGGATGCAGACGAGTGGTGGCAAACCGATATAACGCCGGTGCATCAAGGATGAAATAATTATGACAAATGCGTCTTAGCATTTTTCGTAAGCCAGCTAAGTTATGTCTTCCCTATTTCATTGCCTTGTTTCCTGGAGTTTTCATGAACACCGCCGCATTGCGCGAGCAAATACACATAGCCCGACAACACGAGATTGAAACCGGAAAGCTGACCCGTCAGCTCGAAGCTCAAATGCAACACCTGCACCCGGCGATCCAGTTGCCGGAAACCGACGCCAACGGCGTGCTGACGCGTTTTGTCGCCGCCTACATCGACGAAGTGCCAGACCTGCTGGATGCAGCCAATGAAGTCGCCAGGGAAGCGGGAATCGAATCGCAGATCAAACCGGTGCTGAAAATCGCCGAGCAGTACTTCCTCCAGCCGCCCGTGGGCCTGGACAGTCTGCTGGACGAAGCCTATCTGGCGCACCGTTTTGTCGAAGAGGTCAACGACCTGTACATCAAGCATTTCGGCCAGCCACTGATCCCCTTGGACATGACGGTCGCCAATCTGATTGCTCACCAGTTGATCGGTGAGGAATTTGCCAACCAACTCGACGAAGTGGTGCATCACGCGGTGGACAGCATGCTCGACGACGACAGCTTTGCGCTGGAGTCGGTGGAAGCCTACCGCGAGAAACTCAGTAGCCCGGACACCGGTGCGGCGTGGAAACGCTGGCCGTGCATGAGTCGCCGTCTGGGCGTGGGCCTGGAGCTGGATCAGCCTGCGGCTTGATCTCGGCGCAAACGATTGGGGGAACAGATTGCTCTGTTCCCCCAAGTGTTTTCAGCCCGCCGCACCGATCCCGGTGGTGGTGCGGATCCGTCCCTCGAGCCGTCGCTTCAATCCACGCGACTCGATCAACAGTTTCGCCCCCTTGGCCGCATTCGCCCGGCCCCACTCTTCAAGCAGTTCCAGACACGAATGGTCGATGTAGCTCAGGTTGTTGAGTGGCACATGCACCGTCGTGCCCGGCGGAATGCTGCCCAGCACCTGAGTCAGTGCCGGCACCTTGAGGAACGTCGCGGCGCCCACCAGACGCAACTCCATTTCCCCTTCCTGCGGCAGATCGATCAGGCTGATTTTCAGGCGCGAGGCCTTGAACGCCAGTTTCAACAAAGTCAGGCCGAAACCGATCAATACGCCCGTCAACAGGTCGGTGAAGATGATCGCCAGCGCCGTGGCGGCGTAGGTGAACATCGGCATCCGGCCATAACGCCCCAGACCACGGAACGCCTTGAGATCCACCAGTTTGAAACCGGTGTAGACCAGAACGCCGGCCAGACTCGCCACCGGAATGCTCTGCAGTACACTCGACAGCAACAGCACGAACGCCAGCAGCCACAGGCCATGGAAAATCGTCGAGTAACGTGTGGTGGCACCAGCCTGGACGTTTGCTGAACTGCGCACGATCACCCCGGTCATCGGCAGCGCGCCGACCAGACCACAGAGCATGTTGCCGACGCCTTGCGCCGACAGCTCACGGTCGAAGTCCGAACGCGCGCCACTGTGCATGCGATCCACCGCGGCGGCGGACAGCAGGGTTTCGGCGCTGGCGATGAAGGCGACAGCGAACGCGGCGATCAGCAGCGTCGGGTCGGCCAGGCTGAGCAGGTCCGCCGGTTTCAGCCAGTCGATGGCTTCGGCCAGATTCGCCGGCACTTCAACCCGCTTCACTTGCAGCGCCAGCAAAAGGCTGGCACCTGTCGCCTGCCCGACCCCGAGCAGCGCGCCGGGAATGAAACGCAGCGAATGCGGGCGGAATTTTTCCCACAGCCACATCACCGCGATGGTCGACAGCCCGAGCAGCCCGGCCTGCCAGCCAAAGGACGGCAAGGCCTGCGCCACCGCGCCGGGGAATGCCGTCAGGTTGTCCAGTCCAGAGGGTTTCGGTGACGCGTCAAGCATCACATGCACCTGTGACAGCACGATCAGCACACCGATACCGGCAAGCATGCCGTACACCACCGCTGGCGCCGTGACCCGGAACCAGCATCCGAGCTTCAGGCGTCCCGCTACCAGTTGCAGGAAACCGGCGAGCAGCAGTATCGGCCCGAGCATCTCGATGCCGTGCTGGCGCACCAGCTCGAACACCAGCACCGCCAGACCCGCCGCCGGACCGCTGACCTGCAACGGCGACCCCGCCAGCCAGCCCACCACCAGCCCTCCGATGATCCCGGTGATCAGGCCTTTGGCCGGTGGCAGCCCTGAAGCAATGGCAATGCCCATGCACAGCGGCAACGCGACCAGAAACACAACCACTGAAGCGAGCAGCTCCCGTGGCAACACAGCTTTCAATTGAGCCGCACGCATGGCGATACTCCCGAAGTTTTCTTCAGGCGTGGCAAGGCCTGGCCGCTGAAACAGCGGCCGGCGTCAAACCACACGGATTTTTAGGAGGATTTAGAAGCGCGCTTTGGGCGTCGCCACCGGAATCGGATGGCTGCCGTCGAGCGGCAGGAAGCATCCCTGATCCGCGTCGTAAGCTTTGATTTCGCTGGTTTCGATGTTGTAGACCCAGCCATGGATGAACAGATGACCGTTCGCCATGCGCGAGGCTACCGAAGGATGGGTACGCAAGTGCTGCAGTTGGGCGATGACGTTTTCCTCGGTGAGGATCGGCATGCTTTCTTTTTCGTCGGCGCAGTTGCAGTTGTCATGCACCATGGTTTTCGCGACTTCGGCGTGGCGCAGCCAGGCTTTGACCGTCGGCATCTTTTCCAGGCTGTCCGGATTGAGTACCGCGCGCATGGCGCCGCAGTCGGAGTGGCCGCAAATGATGATGTGCTGCACGCCGAGGGCCAGTACCGCGTATTCGATGGCGGTGGAAACGCCGCCGTTCATCTGGCCGTAGGGTGGCACGACGTTGCCGACGTTACGGGTCACGAACAGATCGCCGGGCGAACTCTGGGTGATCAGTTCAGGAACGATGCGCGAGTCGGCGCAGGTGATGAACATGGCCCGTGGCGATTGGGCCGTGGCGAGTTTCTTGAAGAGTTCTTCCTGCTGCGGAAAGACCTCATGATGAAAATGCAAAAAGCCGTCAACGATACGCTTCAACGCTGCATCGGCGGATTCCGCCACAGGGGCGGCTTGCGCCGACGCAGCCAACGGCTGTTTATCCTTGTCACTCATGATTCATCCTCATTGGCGGATTCGGGGAGTCGTTCCCGTGTATTCCGGTGTGAAGCCAGTGGCTGTTTAGAACATCCGGGTCATCCCGACCCGTCAGTCACTCGATGAGCAAGGTAACTGCCGAAACTTAACTCAAACTGAATCAAGCGCTCTAGAACGTGTGTTCCAGGTCACAAAATGTGTGACCGGCGTAAACCGGGTCAAGCATTCCTTCCTCTCAACCATGAGCCAATTGTCGCTAAATCAGCGACATCTGACGACCCGGCGGACAGAAGGCCGTGCAGTCGAGGTTGTAGCCTTCGCGGTGATTGAGTCCCAAGCGCTTGATCGCTTTGGCGAAGCGCTGGGCGAGCAGGTCGGCAAACGGCCCCTCGCCGCGCATCCGGGCACCGAAACGGCTGTCGTACAGCTCGCCGCCACGGCTCTGGCGGATCAGGCTCAGCACATGCGCCGCACGCTGCGGGTAGTGCGCCTCAAGCCATTCCTCGAACAGCGGCGCCACCTCCAGCGGCAGGCGCAGCATCATGTAGGCCGCGCTCTGGGCGCCGGCCGCGTGGGCCTCGGTCAGCAGGCTTTCGATTTCGCTGTCGTTGATCATCGGAATCATCGGCGAACACAACACGCCCACCGGAATCCCCGCCTCGCGCATCACCCGGATCGCCCGCAAACGCGCCTTGGGCGCAGCGGCGCGGGGTTCGAGGATGCGTTTGAGTTCGTCGTCCAGGGTGGTGAGGCTGATCATCACCGCCACCAGCCGCTGTTGTGCCAGTTCGGTGAGCAGGTCGAGGTCGCGCAGGATCAGCGAGCCCTTGGTGACGATCGTCACCGGATGCCGGTAGCGCAGCAGTACTTCGAGGGTCTGGCGGGTGATCCGGTGTTCGCGTTCGATCGGCTGATAGGGATCGGTGTTGGATCCGAGGTTGATCGGCGCACATTGATAGCCTTTTTTCCCCAGCTGTTCTTCCAGTAGCTGTGCCGCGTTGGTTTTGGCGATCAGTTTGGTTTCGAAATCCAGCCCCGGCGACATGTCCCAATAAGCGTGGCTGGGCCGTGCATAGCAATAAATGCAGCCATGCTCGCAGCCGCGATAGGGGTTGATCGAACGGTCGAAGGGCAGGTCCGGCGAGGTGTTGCGGGTGATGATGGTCTTCGCGGTTTCGAAGCTGACTTCGGTGCCCTGAGTCAGTGGCACTTCCTGATACCAGCCGTCATCCTCGGCCACCGAACGACTCGGCGCGAAGCGGTTGTGCGGGTTGGTGGCGGTGCCGCGACCGCGCGGAGGAAGAGGGGTGGACATGGCAATGCCTCGATACTGTGTGCATATACAGTATCGAGGCGCTGTCGGTCTGACTAGTGCCGTTTGGCGAACAGTCAGTTGTGCTGTGTCACCTGGCCGAGGTCATCGTTCGAGGTTTGCTTCATATCGTCCTTGCGCAACTGGGTCACGTCAGCGGCCTTGACCGGCGCGCCCTTGTTGCCCCAACTGCCACGGATGAAGCTCACCACATCGGCCACTTCCTGATCCGACAGACGCCAGGCGAAGCCAGGCATGGTGAAGGTCGATGGCGCGGCGTGCGTCGCAGGTAGAGTGCCGCCCTTGAGCACGATGTGAATCAGCGAGGTCGGGTCGTCCGATTGCAACACCGGATTACCTGCCAACGCCGGGAACACCCGGGTGTAGCCATGGCCGTCGGTGCGGTGGCAGGCGGCGCAGTTGTCGATGTACACCGACGCGCCACGCTGACTGTCATCACCGTTCCACAAGGCCTTGGCGGCTTTCTCGTCGTACTGGTGCGGCTGGTCGGCAGGATCATTGGCCGGCAGCGATTTCAGGTAACGGGCAATCGCGGTCAGGTCGGCGTCGGTCATGTACTGCATGCTGTGGGTGACCACGTCGCTCATGCCGCCGAACACTGCGCTGCGGTCGCTGCGACCGGTCTTGAGGAACTGCACCAGTTGCTCTTCGCTCCAACTGCCGAGACCGTCCTTGTGGTCACCGCGCAAACTTTTGGCGATCCAGCCCTCCAGCGGCGCGCTGCCTGACAGAAAACTGCTGCCTTCGGCCGCGCTCAGGGATTTTTCCTGCATGGTCAGGGCCCGTGGCGTATGGCAGGCGCCGCAATGTCCGAGGCCTTCCACCAGATACGCCCCACGGCTGACGACGGCGTCGTCCGACGCGGGTTTGTAGTCCTCGACCTTTGGCGCGAACAGCCAGCGCCAGCCCATCAGCGGCCAGCGCATGCTCAAGGGCCAAGGGATGTCGCTGGCCTTGTTCTCTTGCGCCACCGGTGCAACGCCATGCATGAAGTAGGCGTAGAGCGCCCGCATGTCGGTTTCGCTGACACGGGCGTAGGACGGGTACGGCATCGCCGGGTACAGGGTCGTGCCGTTTTTGGCCACGCCATGGCGCACGGCCTGGTCGAAGTCCTCGAAACTGTAGTCACCGACACCGGTTTTATCCGGGGTGATGTTGGTTGAGTAAATTGTGCCGATCGGGGTTTCCATCGGCAGGCCACCGGCGAACGGCTTGCCATCCTTGGCCGTGTGGCAGGCCACGCAGTCGCCGGCACGGGCGAGGTATTCGCCTTGTTTGATCAGGGATTGATCAATTTCGGCGCCGTGAGCGGCCGTGCTGCCGAGCAGCGCGAGGGTCGCGATAACGAGAGTCTTCATGGTCATCGCTCCTTAAGCCTGAACCAGCGGGCCGGGGTTTTTCAGGTACTGCTCGCGAATCGCTTTCGCCGACCAGTAGGTCAACGCGGCGACCAGCCCGGTCGGGTTGTAACCCAGCCCTTGCGGGAACGCCGAGGCACCCGGAACGAACACGTTGTGCACGTCCCAGCTCTGCAGGTAGCGGTTCAGCGCGCTGGTTTTCGGATCGGTGCCCATGATCGCGCCGCCGTTGAGGTGGGTGGTCTGGTACGACGCGGTGTTGAAGTGGTCGCCGACTTTCTTGCCGATCACGGCAATGGCTTTCGGGCCCATGGCCTCGGCGATCTTGCCCATTTTCTCGACCATGAAGCGGTTCATCTTGATGTCGTTTTCCTGCCAGTCGAACGTCATCCGCAGCAGCGGCATGCCGTAGGCATCGCGGTACACCGGGTCCAGATCGAGGTAGTTGCCTCGGTAGGACTGATGCGCGCCGTGGGCGTCCATCGACACCTGGTGGGTGTAGTAATCGGCGGTCGCGCGTTTCCACGCACTGCCCCAGGCCGGAGTACCGGGCGGGTTGGAGGTGCCGGCGATCGGTCGGCTGCCGGCTTGGTTGACCCACATCGGCGAGCCACCGACGAAACCGTGAGGCCCGTGGTCGAAGTTGTCGGCGTTGAAGTCATCCACCGCCACACCGTTGCCGCCGGCGCCGATGAAGTTGTTGGTGTGGGTGTCCTTGTCGAAGAACGCCTTGATCGTGGCCATGTTCTGGTAGGCGAAGTTGCGCCCGACCACGCCTTCACCGCTGACCGGGTCGTAGGGTTTGCCGATGCCGGAGAGCAGCATCAGACGCACGTTGTGCAACTGGAATGCGCCGAGGATCACCAGGTCCGCCGGTTGTTCGATCTCGCGGCCCTGGCCGTCGACGTAGGTGACGCCGGTGGCTTTGGTTTTCGTACTGTCGAGGTTGACCCGCAGCACGTGGGCGTTGGGCCGCAGTTCGAAATTCGGCAGCGGCTTCAGGGCCGGCAGAATGTTCACGTTCGGCGACGCCTTGGAATACATGTAGCAGACGTAACCGCTGCAGAAACCGCAGAAGTTGCACGGGCCCATCTGTGCGCCGTAAGGGTTGGTGTACGGCCCCGACGTATTTGCCGAAGGCAGGTTGTAGGGTTTGTAACCCACCTCCGTAGCCGCTTTACCGAACAGCTGTGCGGAAACCGTGTTCTTCTGCGCTTCCAGCGGGAACGGGTTCGAGCGATCCGGTGCGTACGGGTTGCCGCCCTTGCCCTGGCCGACCAGTTGTCCTTTCACGGTCCAGGCCTGGCCGGAGGTGCCGAAGACTTTTTCGGCGAAGTCGAAGAACGGTTCCAGCTCTTCATAGCTGACGCCGAAGTCCTGGATGGTCATGTCCTTGGGGATGAAGCTTTTGCCGTAGCGCTCTTCGTAGTGGCTGCGCATGCGCAACTCGATCGGGTCGACCCGAAAGTGCACGCCCGACCAGTGCAGCCCGGCGCCGCCCACGCCATTGCCGGGCAGGAACGCGCCCAACTGGCGATTCGGCAGGGCGATGTCGTTGATGCTGTGGCGGATGGTGACGGTTTCCTTGGAAACGTCCTGGAAGAGTTTTTTCCGCACGCTGTAGGTGAGTTCGTCGATCACCTGTGGATAGTTGCCGTCCGGGTAGGTGTCCTGCATCGGCCCGCGTTCCAGTGCCAGCACGTTCAGCCCCGCTTCGGTGAGCTCCTTGGCCATGATCGCGCCCGTCCAGCCGAAACCGACGATCACTGCGTCGACCTTTTTCATTACCGTTGCCATGCTCACGCCCTCTCGCCGCGAATCGAAACTGCCGGGAAGGGGTACTGCTCGTTGCGTTCCACCCAATCCATGAAATCGGCGCGGGCGCCGGGGAAGCCGATCATGGTCCAGCCGACCATGTCTTTATTGCCGCCATGGATCGGGTCGCAGAAGAACCCTTCCTTGGTGTTTTGCAGCAGCAGGCTGAAGAAAATCTTCGCCGGAACGCTGTCGAATTGCGGTTTCCCGGCTTCGAGCTGCTTGAGCAGATCGTCTCGGGTAGCGCTGTCTTGCTCGGCAAATGTTTTACCGTGGAGGGATTTTGCCCACTGATCCGTGGCGGCGATGCCGAGACGATAGATTTCTTTCGGGACCAGTTTGCTCTGCCAGCCCATCTCCGGCGCGGCGTCGGCATTGAACGGGCCCTGCATGTACCAAAGGGCACCGGCGGCATACGGCGTGTTCATCTGACGGTCGATGTATTCCGGCACGCCAGCTTCGAGTGCACCTGGGCCCTGCGCGTCGTTGGGGATCAATTGCGCGACAGCGGCATTGATGAACGCCCACTCTTCGGCAGTGAAATAGCTTGGCTGATAGGTACTGGCTTCAACGGCGGCTGGTTTCGCCGGGGGCGTGGCAGGCGCACTTTCCGGCGCGGCTTGCAGCACGGTGCTGCCGAGTCCGCTGCCGGCGAGGGTAACCACTGGAATCAGGGTCAGGGATTTGCGCAAAAACTCACGCCGCGGGTTGTCTCGATCTTCATCAGACATGGGGATGCACCTCATCAGGCATTGATGGTTGTCAGCCGTTTCTGCGAACGGCTCAAGAATTTTCTGGCTGCGACGTGGCCGGAATGACCGGGAGAAAGGGGACGCGTCTGCAACATGATGTGACAAATGGTAGCAGGCTAAGCAACGGGATGAACCGATTCAGCCAAAAAAACAGCGCTTTCGATCAAGGGAACCGCGGTATTCACGATTCTTTTACAAGCGCCTCACGCGGATTTGACCGCGAAGCTCGCAAGCTGCGGCCTTCACTGACGAAACCCACACGGTCGCCGTAAAGCATGTTCCTGACGCGTTTTTCCTCCGCTTTCTGTTTATCGCTGCTGGCCCTGTTCAGCTGGAGTCCAGCTCAGGCTGCGCAAACCCCGGCTTCCCGTCCCGTCGAGTGGGCGCAACCGGTAGAGGTGCAATACAACCTGTTCCAGATGTCGCCCACGCTGTATCGCAGCGCGCTCCCTGATGACGGCGCGGTGCCGTTGCTGAACAACCTGAAGGTGGCCACCGTCATCAATTTTCTGCCGGAAGCGGATTCCAGCTGGCTGAAGGCCCCCGGTATCCATCAGGTGCAATTGCCCTATCGCACCAATCACGTGGACGACAGTGATGTGCTCAAGACCCTGCGTGCGATTCAAGCCGCCGAAGCCGACGGCCCGGTGTTGATGCACTGCAAGCACGGCTCCGATCGCACCGGCTTGATGGCGGCGATGTACCGAATCGTTGTGCAGGGCTGGAGCAAGGAGGATGCCCTGAACGAAATGACCCAGGGCGGCTTTGGTGAAAGTGGTCACTTCCGCGACAGCGTGCGTTACGTGATGCAGGTCGATGTCGACAAGTTGCGCACCGCGCTGGCCAATGGCGATTGCAGTACCAGCGCGTTTGCTACGTGCTCGATGAAGAGCTGGTTTCAGACGGTCAATCTGAAGTAACCCTTCCGGCCTCCTCATTAACGAGGCCGGCGACTGGCCGGCCGATGAACGCTTCAACCGCATCCAGGAGCGGACGCCCCGCACCCGGTGTAAAGAACGTTGCGCGAAACTCACGACCGGTCTGCGCGTTGAACACCCAGTCGCGGCTGAAGCGCTTGAATGCTTCCTGGGCCAGCATGTTCGACCAGACATAGGCGTAAACCGAAGCGTCGTACTGGGTCACCATGTAATCGAAACCATTGGCGAACCGGTGATCGTCCGGTAATTGCAGATGAGTCAGAGTGCGCTGCACATCGTTGCAAACCTCTTCGACCGAGCGTCCATCGCCGTGGGTCAAGTGCAGTTCGAAGTCAATCATCGCCCCCATCAGCAACAAGGCCTGTTGCCGGCTGGAATGGGCCTGACTGGCTGACAGAGCCGCGTCGACCCGTGCGGCGCTCAAGCGCTCGCCGGTCTGAAAATGGGCACCGAGCCACAGCACAAACTCGCGCGACTGACACCATTGCTCAAACAATTGCCCGGAAAACTCTGCCGCTTCATGCCCCAATTGCAGGATGCCGGACAGCGTGTAATGGGGCGAACGCGTCAACACGTGCTGGAGGCAGTGGCCAAACTCATGGAAAAGCACCCGAAGATCGTCGATTTCGAGGCGGCACGGATGGGTATCGGTGGGCAGTGTGAAATTGCTGTGGAGCAGGGCAATCGGCAACGCCGGGCGACCTTCGGCGTTGATCCGGCGATTGCGCAGTGTGGTGGTGCCGGGGAAGTCCACCGCCTTGTCGCGGTGAAACGGGTCAAGGTAGATGTAGCCGATGACCTGTTCATGCTCGCTGATTTCCAGCAGGCGCACATCGTCATGCCAATGCCCGCCGCCGGACTGCTCGACGATGCGGATCCCGAACATCCGTTCACAGAACAGAAAGAGCCTGCGCAGGGTGCCCTCGAGCGGGAAGTAATCACGCAGGTTTTCCAGTGCGCCGGGAAACTGCTGCTGGCGCCATTGTTCGGCGAGGAAGTCTTCATCCCACGGCTGGACCCGGTCGATCCCGCGTTGCCGTGCGAAGGCCGCCAGTTGTTTCGCATCCTGCGCGAGGGCAGGTGCCAGCTGCGCCGCCTGACGCTGGAGAAAGCCACTGACCCATGCGGTCGTCCCGGCGCTGTTTTTGGCCAGACTCAGTTGCGCGGCGTTTTCATGACCGAGCAAACGGGCTTTCTGCTGGCGCAAGGCGAGCAGCTTGGCCAGCACCGGGCCGTTATCGAAGCGGCCGGCCAGTGGGCCCCGATCAGAGGCACGGGTCAGGTAGGCCACATAGCATTCCTCCCGCAAGGCGCGGTTTTCGGCGTACTTGAGGATGTGCTGGCAGGTGTTCTGGTCCAGGCGGATCAGCCAGCCGTCATGCCCGGCCTGGCGTGCGGCGCGCGCCAGGCGATCCTTCATCGCCTGTGACAAGCCTGAGAGCAGTGCAATATCGTCAACACGTTTGCTCCACGCCTCGGCCCAGCGCTCGAGGTTGTCCAGAAATACGAATTCCAACCCACCGATCTCGCGGTTCAACCGCGCCAGCTCCTGCTGCTGTTCAGTGGGAAGCTCAATGCCCGACTGCTTGAATCGGCGCAGAATCCGCGCCAGTGCGATGTTGCGCGACTCATCGAAACTGCCGGCGATCGAGCTCTGCGCCAGACGCTGATAGGTCTCGTACAACCGGCGATTGCGGGCTTTTTCAGAGCGATACTGATTGATCGCCAGATGCGCCTTGGCGCTTTCCACGAGCCAGGTGGGATCGTCGGACCTGACCATCGACAACGTTTCGAGAATCGAGCGGACTTCACCGAGGCGGGCATCGGCTTCGTCGATGCTCAGCACCAGATCGTCCCAGCCGGGATGTTCGGACTGACTGGCGATCACTTGGGCGATGATGTGTCGATTGTCGGCAATGATGCGGTTGACTGCCGGCACGAGATGCTCGGCGCGAATCGCTGGCCAGGGTGGCAGCGTCCAATGTTGCAGGAGGGGATTGGTGTCGGGCATGGCAGCTTCCTTCGAGGCGTGGCGCAAAGGGGCCAGCCTACGAAGCAAGTGCGGGGGACAGGTGTTAAGCCAATACCACCTTCCACCGACGAATCGGGGAAGGTGGTCGAGGATCAGTGCTGCTCGTCAGGCTTTTTCTTCAGCTTCGGATTCGGGAAGAACTGCACCGCCTGAATTGTTTTGTCCGGGGCAGGCTTGAGCGCGCTGGTGTTGACCCGCGTGCCCAGCTCTTTCGGCACCGACAGCCCCTGGGCATTGAGCGTGTCGCTGTAACCGCACGCCACGCATTCACGGTGCGGGACATCGTCCTCGCTCCACATCATCAATTTGTCCGGCTCGCTGCACGCCGGGCAGACCGCCCCGGCGATAAAGCGTTTTTTGGTCTTCACGGGTGCCTCACTCATGCTGCCGCGTCCTCACTCAGGCCGCTGTGGCGCAAGAGTGCGTCAATCGACGGCTCACGGCCACGGAAGTCGACGAACAGCACCATCGGCGCCTGCGAACCACCGCGGGCGAGGATCGCTTCGCGGAAGGCGCGACCGGTGTCGGCATTCAGCACGCCGTCTTCTTCGAATTTGGAGAAGGCATCCGCCGACAGCACTTCCGCCCACTTGTAGCTGTAGTAACCCGCCGCGTAACCGCCGGCGAAGATGTGCGCAAAGCTGTTCGGGAAGCGGTTGTAGGCCGGAGGACGCATCACCGAGACTTCGTTGCGCACGCCTTCGAGCACCTGCGCGACGCTGCGGCCGTCACCGTGGGTGGCGTGCAGTTCGAAGTCGAACAGCGAGAACTCCAGCTGACGCACCATCATCAGGCCGGACTGGAAGTTCTTTGCCGCGAGCATTTTTTCCAGCAGATCCTGCGGCAGCGGCTCGCCGGTTTCGTAGTGGCCGGAGATCAGTGCGAGGCCTTCCGGCTCCCAGCACCAGTTCTCCATGAACTGGCTTGGCAGCTCGACGGCGTCCCACGCCACGCCGTTGATGCCGGACACGCCGGCATGCTCGACGCGGGTCAGCAGGTGATGCAGGCCGTGGCCGAATTCGTGGAACAGGGTAGTCACTTCATCGTGGGTCAGCAGCGCAGGTTTGCCGCTGTCGGCCGGGGTGAAGTTGCACACCAGGTTGGCTACCGGGCTTTGCAGCACCCCGCCGACGGTGCGGCGACGGTCGCGGGCGCCGTCCATCCACGCGCCGCCACGCTTGTTCGCGCGGGCATAGAGGTCGAAGAAGAAGCGGCCGACGTGCTGGCCGTTTTCCTTGATTTCGAACAGGCGTACATCCGGGTGCCAGGTGTCGAAGCTTTTCAGTTCGGCGATCTCGATGCCATACAGACGCTGAACAATAGCGAACAGGCCGCCCAGCACTTTGTCGATCGGGAAGTAGGCGCGCAGGGTTTCCTGAGCCACGCTGTAACGTTGTTCACGGAGTTTTTCACCGTAGAAACCGCTGTCCCAGCTTTGCAGATCGGCGCAGCCCTGCTCGGCGGCGTAAGCCTTGAGCTGTTGCAGATCCTGGGCGGCAAACGGTTTGCTGCGCTTGGCCAGATCGCGCAGGAAGCTCAGCACCTGATCGCTGGACTCGGCCATTTTGGTGGCCAGGCTCAGCTCGGAGAAGCTGGAAAAGCCGAGCAGTTTTGCCAGCTCCTGACGCAGGTCGAGGATTTCGCACATCACCGGGCCGTTGTCGTTCTGGCCGGCATTCGGGCCTTGATCCGACGCACGGGTGCAGTAGGCGGCGTAGACTTCTTCACGCAGCGCACGGTCCTGGGCGTAGGTCATCACCGCGTAGTAACTCGGGAATTCCAGGGTGATCAGCCAGCCGTCGAGGCCTTTGGCCTGGGCGGCAGCAGCCATTTGCGCCTTGGCCGAATCGGTCAGGCCGGCGAGGGCGGCTTCGTCGGTCAGGTGCTTGGTCCAGGCCTGGGTGGCGTCGAGCAACTGGTTGGAGAAGCGGCTGCCCAGCTCGGACAGCTTGCTCTGCACTTCGGCGTAGCGTTTCTGTTCGGCTTCCGGCAGGTCGATACCCGACAGGCGGAAATCGCGCAGGGCATGTTCCAGAATGGTTTTCTGCGCCACGTCGAAACCGGCGGCTTCCGGGCTGTTGGCCAGGGCTTCATAAGCCTGGAACAGCTCGCGGTTCTGACCCATCTCGGTGGAATAGGCGCTCAATGCCGGCAGGCACGACTCGTAGGCTTCACGCAGGTCGGCGCTGTTGCACACGGCATTGAGGTGGCTGACCGGGCTCCACGCGGCGCCCAGGCGATCATTGAGTTCGTCCATCGCCAGCACCAGCCCGGCCCAGGTCGGGTTCTGGCCCTGGGTCTTGAGGATTTCGGCGATGGCGGCGCGGTTGTCGGCCAGGATGGTTTCGATGGCCGGCTGCACGTGTTCGGCACGGATCGCGGAGAACGGCGGCAGGTCGTAGGACTGCAGAAGAGGGTTGTTCACGCTCACGGTTGGCACCTTGGCTGGAAGAAACATGCGCCCATCTTAATTACAATCGACACCCACCGCAGCTATCGGCGACAGAGAGAGAACTAATCGTGTCCCTTCGCAAGTACCAGAATCAAACCCCACGCTTGAGCAAAGGCGCTTTTGTCGACGGCTCGGCGGTGGTGATCGGCGACGTCGAAATCGGCGAAGACAGCTCCGTGTGGCCGCTGACCGTGATCCGCGGCGACATGCACCGCATCCGCATCGGTGCGCGCACCAGCGTGCAGGACGGCTGCGTGTTGCACATCACCCACGCCGGCCCGTTCAACCCGGACGGCTTCCCGCTGCTGATCGGCGATGACGTGACCATCGCCCACAAGGTCATGTTGCACGGCTGCACCGTTGGCAGCCGCGTGCTGATCGGCATGGGCAGCATCGTGATGGACGGCGCGGTGGTCGAGGACGACGTGATCATCGGCGCCGGCAGCCTGGTGCCGCCGGGCAAGCGCCTGGAAAGCGGATTTCTGTACGTGGGCAGTCCGGTGAAACAGGTTCGTCCGCTGACCGACAAGGAAAACGCCTTTTTCACCTACAGCGCGGCGAACTACGTGAAGCTCAAGGACCTGCATCTGGCTGAAGGCTACGACCAGCTCTGACTTTTCTCTCTACCGCCCGGGATTTTTCATGCATTACCAGACCGTACTGTTCGACCTCGATGGCACCCTCACCGATCCGCGTGAGGGCATCACCCGTTCCATCCAGTTCGCCTTGAGCAAACTCGGCATCGATGAGCCGGACCTGACCAAGCTGGAACACTTCATCGGCCCGCCGCTGTTGCAGGCATTCATGCAGTTTTATGGTTTTGATGAAGCCAAGGCGTGGGAGGCGGTGAATTTCTACCGCGAGCGCTTCAAGGTCACCGGCCTCTACGAGAATCGGGTGTTCGAAGGCGTCTCGCCGTTGCTGGAAACCCTGAACGGCCAAGGCCGGCAGCTGTATATCGCGACGTCGAAGCCATGGGTGTTCGCCCGGGAAATCGCCCGGCACTTTGAT
Source organism: Pseudomonas sp. 3-2 (assembly GCF_019710535.1). Taxonomy (NCBI): domain Bacteria; kingdom Pseudomonadati; phylum Pseudomonadota; class Gammaproteobacteria; order Pseudomonadales; family Pseudomonadaceae; genus Pseudomonas; species Pseudomonas sp. 3-2. The sequence continues at coordinate 102,472 of NZ_CP081200.1, forward strand.
TTCGCCAGACACTTCAAGGTGATTTACGGCAGCGAACTGGATGGCACTCGCACCAACAAGGTCGAGCTGATTGCACACCTGATCGCCGAGGAAGGGCTGGACCCGGCCAGCACGCTGATGATCGGTGACCGCAAGCACGACCTGATCGGTGCTCGCAGCAACGGTCTGGATGCGGCGGCTGTTGGTTATGGGTTTGGCAGCCATGAAGAGCTGAGTGCCGAAGCGCCGGCGTATCACTTCGAGACTTTGGATCAGTTGCATCAGGCATTTTTGCAGCGCTGATCAGATAGCCTTCGCGAGCAAGCCCGCTCTCACATTGGTTTTGTGTTGAGCACAGACTTAATGTGGGAGCGGGCTTGCTCGCGAACAGGACCTTTCAGCCACTCAGACTTTCGAATCTACCAACGCTTTCAGCGCCGCTTTGCGCTCAGTCGCCGGCAACTCACCCAACCTCTCCACCTGCGCATAAAACCTAAGCCAATCTCCATCGACCTGCCTGAACAACGCCGCAAACGCCGGCACCCACTGGTCATAAAGCCCGAACGGCAGCAGCCGCGCGTTGTTCAACGGCGCATTGACCCAGGCGTCATAGCGTTTGTCGCCGGCCCACTGGCTATCGCGCATTGTTCGGTAGTCGTGTCGAAACCGTTCGAATTCCGCGGCCTTGCGCTCGCGCATCTGCGCTGTCGCCAATGGTTGTGCATAGAGTTTTTCGAGGCGTGAACGGGTGTCGAGGATCAGCTGAATGAACTGATCCCGCTGCTTGAGCTTCGAGTCGTTTTCCGGGGGTAAGCCCCGAAACGCTCGCCACTGCCGCGTACCTTCCTGCTCGACGAAGGTCGCGAAGGACTCGTTGAACTCGGTGTCGTCCTTCACATAGAAACGCTGGTGAGCCAGTTCATGGAAGATCAGCGTTGCCAGACGCTCGTCGCCCCAGCCCATCATCGAATTGAGGATCGGGTCATTGAACCAGCCCAGGGTCGAATAGGCCTCGACGCCGCCGATCGACACGTCCATGCCTTGCAGGCGCTGAATCGCGGCTTCGCCCCGCGCCGCACTCTGGCTGTAAAAGCCGCGATAGGCCACACAACCGGCAATCGGGAAGCAATGGTTCTGCGGGCTCAGGGAAAACTCCGGGGTGGCGAACACATTCCACACGACAAACGGCCGACCGATGTCGGCGTAGAGGCGATAGCTTTGGTTGTCCGGCAGGTGCAGATGTTTGCTGGCGAAGGCCCGGGCTTTCTGGGACTGGGCCAGGTGCGTGCGCAGTTTGGCATCGCGAGCCGGGTCGGCGATCACCTTGGCCACCGGCTCCCGCGCCCGCAAAAGCTGCAGCTGACCGCTGGCCAGCTGGCCGTAATAGCTCAGGCTTGAGCAACCGTTGAGCAACAAAATCATCACACCCGGAAACAAAATCCGCAAAACGCGATCAAGTAACCCATGGCTTGGAAGCGGCCTGATCAAAATAAGAAATCCCCCCGGAAAGTCTGCCCAAGACTATCCCGCCCATTGGAGCTCCGCTATGCGCATGTTGATACTGACAGGAAGCTTGCTGACGCTGGCCGGTTGTGCCGGATTCGGAATGCCGACCCCTGACCCCTCGCAAGCCTGGATCGATCTGGATGCCCGGCAACAGGACACGGCGCTGCAGGCGCTGGAAGTCGACGACAAGGCTGCCGTCGATCATCGTTACTTCGAAGTGCAGCCCGGCAGCCATGAGCTGAGGGTGCGTTATCAATTTCCGGTCGAGGCGACCAACATCGGCCCGGATGCCGAGCCGCTGTGGCGCGATTGTCAGTTGAACGTGAAATTCAAGGATTTCAACGCTGGCCAGCGTTATCAGTTGCAGGCGGGAAGCATCGGTTTCCGCCCGTGGGCCAAACTCTACGATCAACAACGCAACGTGGTGGGCCAGGGCACGCCGGCGGGCTGCCAGCGAACCTGATCGGCGTTATGCTGGATGTCCGAACTCACGGACATCCATCATGCGCACGTTGATGCTGTTGCTCGCCGCCAGCCTGCTCGCCGGTTGCCAGACACCGTTGCCCCCTGTCGATCCGAACATGGCCTGGGTCGAGTTCTCGACGCCGTCCCCGGGCGGTAAGTTGCTGATGGCCGAGCGTCTCGACAACCAGCGACTGACTGATGGGCGTTTCTTTCAGGTTACGCCCGGCAGCCATGAGTTGCGGGTGCGTTTCGACTTTGAAGTGTTCGGCGGAGGCGGCAGCCTGATGACCGGCCCCGTGGAGCGCCTGTGCTACCTGACCATCCGCTACGATCATTTCGAAGCAGGGCAGCGTTACAGGCTGGAAGGCCGCTCTCTGGCCTTCACCCCGAGTGCCCGCCTGTACAACGACAGGCGGGAAATCGTCGCCGAGGATCGCGAAGTCAACTGCATCATCTGAGGCGTATCAGCGGTCGTTCTTCTGATAGATGATCTTTTTTGTGCCGTTGTCGCAGGTGCCGACGATCATGGCGATGTCGTGTTTTTCCGCCTCCTCTTTGGACACTATCTCCAGAGTGTAGGAGGGCACGGCGTTCGCCTGAATCTTGATTTCGATCTCTTGCTTGAGTTCTTCGCAGTCTTTGGGCGCTGCGAAGGCTGACGTTGCCAGCACGCCACAGATAACCGCCAAGGCAAAACGTTTCATGGTTGAAGCTCCATCGAAGCAGCGCGCACGAAGATGCGCGAAAGCTGCTGTCATTTATTCGACCACACTTTTGCCTGGCGGGTTCTGATCCGGCTCAAGGCAGTCAGTTGACCAGCGATGCGTCGAGACTGATCTTCGCATTCAGCACCTTCGACACCGGGCAACCTTCCTTGGCCTTGTTGCTCAGCTCTTCGAACTGCGCCTGGGTCGCTCCCGGAATTTTTGCCTTGAGGACCAGTTTCACTGCGGTGATCGCAAAGCCGCCGTCGACCTGATCCAGCGTGACCTCAGCCTGGGTGTCGATGCTGTCGGCCTTGAGCCCGGCGTCGCCGAGAATCATCGAGAACGCCATGGAGAAACAGCCCGCATGGGCGGCGCCGATCAGTTCTTCCGGATTGGTGCCCTTGCCGCCTTCGAAGCGGGCCTTGAAGCCGTAGGGCGCTTCACGCAGGACGCCGGTTTCGGTGGAAATCGAGCCGATGCCGGTTTTCAGGTCACCTTCCCAATGCGCGGATGCCTTCTTCACGATAGCCATGTGTGCCTCCTTCAATTCGGGCGCGAAACGCCGCGCCGTCGTGGTTTTTGCCTGCAAGGCTTCTGAGGATAGACGCCGGAACAAAGTTCAGCCCAAGTGAATCGTTGACTTTTTTAGTAGGAAATTTCGGATCAGCTATTGAAACTCGGGTATATGCCCTCATTGCACAGAACACGCTTATGAATTGGGCAGGTTTGCGTTCGCCAAGAACACACCTGCGCCCTCAATCGGAGATGCAGGTTTATGAAGCAACTGTCCGACGTAAAATTTTCCACCCTCGATCTGGTGCCGGTGCGCGAGAACGGCAGCCCGGCCCAGTCGCTGCGCAACTCGCTGGACCTGGCTCAGCATGTCGAGAAATTCGGCTACACGCGGTTCTGGGTCGCCGAGCACCACAACATGGATGGCATCGCCAGTTCCGCCACCTCGGTGTTGCTGGGTTATCTGGCCGGCGGCACGTCGACCATCCGCGTCGGCTCTGGCGGCGTGATGCTGCCCAACCACGCACCACTGGTGATCGCCGAGCAGTTCGGCACCCTCGAAAGCCTGTATCCGGGACGTATCGACCTCGGCCTGGGCCGTGCGCCGGGTTCCGATCAGATGACCGCCCGGGCCTTGCGTCGTGAGCGTTCCGGCAGTGCTGATGATTTCCCCGAAGACGTGGCTGAGCTAGCGCGCTTTCTAGGTCCGCGCACGCCGGATCAGCGGGTGATCGCGATGCCGGGAACCGGCACCAACGTGCCGATCTGGCTGCTCGGCTCGAGTCTGTTCAGTGCGCAACTGGCCGGTGAGCGCGGTTTGCCCTACGCTTTCGCCTCGCATTTCGCACCGCGTTTCATGCACGAGGCGATTCGCGTCTACCGCAATCACTTCAAGCCATCGGCGGTGCTCGACAAGCCGTACGTAATGCTCGGTGTGCCGTTGGTGGCAGCCGACACCGATGAACAGGCCGACTACCTGGCGACCTCGGTGTACCAACGAATCCTCGCGCTGATGCGTGGGCAAAGTCTGGTGCAGCGCCCACCGGTGAAAACCATGGACGGCCTGTGGCTGCCCCACGAGCGTGAGGCCGTGGGTGATTTCCTTGGTCTGGCGATGGTCGGCAGTCCGCAGAAAATCCGCGCGAAACTCGAAGTGCTGATCGAACAGACCCAGGCTGATGAGCTGATCTTCACCTGCGACCTTTACGAACATGCCGATCGCCTGCATTCCTACGAGTTGCTGGCGCAGGTCATGAGGGGCTGAGCCCGATAGCCGCGCACAAAAAAGCCGACGCATAGCGTCGGCTTTTGTTTCTCCGGCGTGATCAGCCGCGGGTGTAGACGATCTCTTTGTCGCCGCCTTCACAGGTGCCGACGACTTTGCCGCCACTGGCCGCACCCTTGTCGACAATCTCCAGCGAATACCCGGAAACGCCCTTGGCATCCAGCTTGGCCGCGATTTCGGCCTTCAGTTCTTCACAGGGCTTGCCGGCAGCAAACGCACCACCCGCAAGGCTCAACAAACCTACTGCCAATATCAACTTCTTCATCGGTCGCACTCCCTGGTCGGATTAATTAAGGCGGGCATCGAGCCGTTCGCTCGATGCACTCACCTCGTAGCGCATTGCCATTCCTATGGCACTCGGCCAGCGCGCAAGTTCAGAAGCGTAGACCAAACTCAGCTGCTGGCTATCCGGAACCCGACTTTCAGGGTCACTTGAAAGTGGGCAGCCTTGCCGTCCTTGATGTGGCCGCGGGTTTCGGTCACTTCAAACCATTCCAGATGCTTGATGCTCTTGTTGGCCTCGGCCAACGCATTGTTGATGGCGTCTTCGATGCTGCTGGTGGACGAACCGACCAGCTCGACTTTCTTGTAGGTGTGATGGTCACTCATGGTGTTCTCCTTGAAGTGTGCAATTGAGCCTAGCAGCGATTTGCCGTGTTGATTTCGGCGACTTGGGGGAATGGAAGTTCAGATTTTCTGCACTTTCCAGAAACGCTGAAGTCCCAACCAACACACGCCACTCATCAACAATGCAGGAGAGCCACCATGGCCAACACCTCGTTACGCAAAGCCTCGTTGCAAAGCATGGAAGCGGAGATCGAGAGTCTGCTCAAGTCGTTGGAAAGCCTGAAGGACGACGCTTCTGACGAGTCGCGCAAGACCCTCAAGGCGCTCAAGAGCAACGCTGAAAGCGCGCTGAAACACTCGCGCAGCCTGCTCAGCGATGCCTACGAAGAAGTCAAAGTCAAAACCCGCGAGACCGGGATTGCCACCCGCGATTACGCGCAGGAACACCCGTGGACGACTGCCGGTGTGGCGGTCGGTGCGCTGGGTCTGCTGGCCGCTTACTTGCTGTTCAAGCGCGGCGAGTGATCCGCCTGGCGCAGTTCGTTCCTGAGCCACTGCGCCAATTGCCGGGCGCGCCCGTCCGCGGCGCGCTTGGGTAGCCACAACGCCAGTTGCGCCGGGGTTTCGCTGAAACCCCACGGCGCGACCAGGCGCCCGGCCTTTAAATCTTCGGTCACCAGCGGTTCCGGCGCGATCGCCACGCCCAGCCCGGCGACGGCCGCTTCCAGCAAGTAATACAAATGCTCGAAACCTTGCCCCATCTTCAACGCCTTGGCGTTGAGGCCGCTTTGCTGCGCCCAGCTCGGCCAGGCTTGCGGGCGTGAAGTCGTGTGCAGCAAGGGTTCATCGAGCAGGGCAATGGGCGGTGCCGATTGCAGGCGCTGGTAGCCGCTGAACAGCGGGCTCATGACCGGGCCGATGCGCTCGCTGGCCAGCTCATAGACTTGCATGTCTGCCGGCCATGGCGGTTCGGCGAACAGCAGCAATGCATCCAGCCCCGGGCGACGCGGGTCGAGATCGCCTTCACCGGCGGACAGGTGCAGGCGCAAATCCGGCAGATCGGCATTCAGCCTTCCCAGTCGCGGAATGAACCAGCGCGCCAGCAAGCTACCGGAGCAACCGAGCACGAACGGCGCATCGGCGGTGCTTTGGGTCAGTTCGGCGCAGACGCTGCGCAAGCGGTCGAACGCCTCGCCGCTGGCATCGCGCAGGCGGATGCCGGCATCTGTGAGTTTCAGGCCACGACCGTCCTTGACGAAAAGACTGATACCGAGATGCTCTTCCAGCACCTTGAGCTGGCGGCTGACCGCACCGTGAGTCACGTGCAGTTGCTCCGCAGCCTGGCTGACGCTGTTCAGGCGGGCGGTGGCTTCGAAGGCGCGCAGGGCGTTCAGCGGGGGAAGGTCATGGCTCATGATATCTGTGAGTTTTCCTGACAGGTTGTGGCGATCTTATCGGTTTTCAGTCTGGAAGGTCAGGGGTAGAGTGAACGCCAGTGTCTTCTCGTGAAATCCGCTGGAGCGAACCATGACCCAGACTTCGAACACCTCCGATCTGCGTAACGGCCCTGACGCCAACGGCCTGTTTGGCTCGTTCGGCGGCCGTTATGTCGCGGAAACCCTGATGCCGTTGATCCTCGATCTGGCCCGCGAATACGAGGCGGCCAAGGAAGATCCGGCGTTCAAAGAGGAATTGGCCTACTTCCAGCGTGACTACGTCGGACGTCCGAGCCCGCTGTATTTCGCCGAGCGCCTGACCGAGTTCTGCGGTGGCGCCAAGATCTACCTCAAGCGCGAAGAGCTGAACCACACCGGCGCGCACAAGATCAACAACTGTATCGGCCAGATCCTGCTGGCGCGGCGCATGGGCAAGAAACGCATCATCGCCGAGACCGGAGCCGGCATGCACGGCGTAGCCACCGCCACCGTGGCTGCGCGTTTCGGTCTGGATTGCGTGATCTACATGGGCACCACCGACATCGAGCGCCAGCAGGCCAACGTGTTCCGCATGAAGCTGCTGGGCGCCGAGGTGATCCCGGTGGTCGCCGGCACCGGCACCCTGAAAGACGCAATGAACGAAGCGCTGCGTGACTGGGTGACCAACGTCGACAGCACCTTCTACCTGATCGGCACCGTGGCCGGTCCGCACCCTTATCCAGCCATGGTTCGCGACTTCCAGGCCGTAATCGGCAAGGAAACCCGCGATCAGCTGCAAGCCCAGGAAGGCCGCCTGCCGGACAGCCTGGTGGCGTGCATCGGTGGCGGTTCCAACGCCATGGGCCTGTTCCACCCGTTCCTCGACGACAAGAGCGTCGAGATCATCGGCGTCGAAGCCGCCGGTTACGGCATCGAGACCGGCAAACACGCGGCCAGCCTCAACGGCGGTGTACCGGGTGTGCTGCACGGCAACCGCACCTTCCTGCTGCAGGACGACGATGGCCAGATCATCGACGCCCACTCGATTTCCGCCGGCCTCGACTATCCGGGCATCGGCCCTGAGCACGCGTGGTTGCATGACATCGGCCGCGTCCAGTACACCTCGGTGACCGACGACGAAGCCCTCGCTGCGTTCCACCAATGCTGCCGTCTGGAAGGGATCATCCCGGCACTGGAAAGCGCCCACGCCCTGGCCGAAGTCTTCAAACGCGCACCGAAACTGCCGAAGGATCACCTGATGGTGGTCAACCTGTCCGGCCGCGGCGACAAAGACATGCAGACCGTCATGCACCACATGGAACACTCTCAACAAGAGCAATCGAAGCAGGAGAAACACTGATGAGCCGCCTGCAAACCCGCTTTGCCGAACTCAAGGAACAGAACCGCGCTGCCCTCGTGACCTTCGTCACCGCTGGCGACCCGGACTACGACACCTCGCTGGCGATCCTCAAAGGCCTGCCGAAAGCCGGTGCCGATGTGATCGAACTGGGCATGCCGTTCACCGACCCGATGGCCGACGGCCCGGCGATTCAGCTGGCGAACATCCGCGCCTTGGGCGCCAAGCAGAACCTGACGAAAACCCTGCAAATGGTTCGCGAGTTCCGCCAGGACAACAGCGACACCCCGCTGGTGCTGATGGGTTACTTCAACCCGATCCACAAGTTCGGCGTCGAGCGTTTCATCGCCGAAGCCAAAGAGGCCGGCGTTGATGGCCTGATCGTGGTCGACATGCCGCCGGAGCATAACTCGGAGCTGTGCGACCCGGCCCAGGCGGCGGGCATCGACTTCATTCGTCTGACCACCCCGACCACCGATGACGCGCGTCTGCCGAAAGTGTTGAATGGCAGCTCAGGCTTCGTTTACTACGTGTCGGTCGCCGGTGTGACCGGTGCCGGTGCGGCGACTCTGGAACACGTCGAGGAAGCGGTGGCGCGTCTGCGTCGTCATACCGATCTGCCGATCAGCATCGGTTTCGGTATCCGCACGCCGGAGCAGGCCGCGTCCATTGCGCGTCTGGCCGATGGTGTGGTGGTGGGTTCGGCGCTGATCGATCACATTGCCAACGCGACCACGCCGGACCAGGCCATCGACGGCGTGCTGAGCCTGTGCTCGGCGCTGTCCGAAGGCGTGCGTAAGGCTCGCGTCAGCTGAAGGTAAAGTTCCTGATACAGAGGAATTAGGGCCTCGCGGCACAGACTAATTGAGCAAGACCGAGGGGTTCAGAGCCACGTTCTGAACCCCTTTTTGCTGTCAGTGCAGTGAGGAAAGACCCGATGAAAATGCCGAAACGTCTGATTGCCAGTCTGGGCGTGCTGATGATCAGCGCGACGCCGCTGCTGGCCAGCGCCGATCCGCGCGACGATCACGACCACGGCGGCCCGCAGCAGGGCCACTACGACAATCGCGGTGGTGATCACCATGATTGGCAAAACAACCATCGCGGCGGCCCGCCGCCTCGGGATTTCGGCCCGGTGCGTCAGGTGATCCGTGACAATCATGGCTATTTCGTGCGCGGTGCGCCGCCCCCTCCAGGCATCCATCTGGTCCGTGGCCGCCCGCTGCCCCATGGCTATTACGGCGAGCGCCTGGATAACCGGGCCTTGAGTCGTTTGCCGTATTACCCGGGTTATGAATGGCGTCGTGCCGGCGGTGACATCGTGCTGATCGCGGTGGGCACTGGGATCGTTTACGAAGTGTTGGATGGCGTTCTGTACTGATCGTCAGGCAATAAAAAAGACCGCAGCCTTTACGGGCTGGGGTCTTTTGTTTTCAGGGCTGTTGTTCAGGGCAACTCCAATCCGCCCGAGGCTTTGTGCAGTTTGCGCAGATGTTCGCCGATCTGCTTTACGTTGGCCTCGCTGGCCGCAATCTCGGCTGCTCGTTTGGGCTCCAGCAGCGCGCGCACTTCCTTATCCAGATCGCCGGTCAGTGCCAGCAACTGTTTCTGGCGCTGGCTGCTTTCGGCTTCCAGGCGGCTGAACTCGCTCGGTTGCGGCAGGCCATAACCCCGGGAATCGAGCAGTTCCGCCGGTCGGCTGAGGAAGCCGCTGTTGGCGAGAATTTGCTGCAACGTCGCGTTGGCCTTGTCCATGCCACCGTTCTCCAGCTCCCGGGCGCCGAGGTAGCGTTGCTTGACCTCATCCTGAGCCAGCAGCAGTTGGCGGCGGAAACTGGCCTGTTCCAGCAATAGCAGCGCGGCACTGGTGCGCAGGTCGGCCCGTTCGAACCAGGGGCGACGCTCTTCGGCGGACAGCGAAAGCCATTCTTCAACGGTTGTCTGCTTGATCGGCAATTGCTTCTTCAAAACGTCGAACATCGCCTGATAACGATCACGGAACGAGTCGAAGCGATAACCCAGGCGCAACGCCTCTTTCGGATCATCGAGCACGCTGGTGTCGGCCAGGCCGCGCCCCTTCAGCACTTCCAGCAAGCCGTTGGGCATGATGCTGTCGAGGCCGGTGAGCCGGGCATTGTTGCTGCCGCTGCGCAGCAGCTTCAGGCCTTCGACCGCACAGTTGTTGGAGAGGAAGAAGTAATTGCCGTCGTAGCTCCAGTGCATTTCGGCGGCGTGTTCGACAACGCCCTCGATTTCGCTGCGCGAGAGATTCAGCGGCACCGAAGCGAGGCTGCGCAGTTCGGTCTTGGTGTATTCGTCGATCACCTGCGCCAGCGGCAGCACGAACAGGCGCGAAGGGTACTTGCCGACCAGCCCGTCCCAGCTCGACAGCTGCACGTCGCCGACGAAAGCGCGGTACGACAACACCAGATGCTGATCCAGATCCAGTCGGCAGTCCGGCCCGCGTGGCCGGCCCGGTGCGCAGATCACCAGACGCAACATGCTGTGGCCCCAACGGCTGACCCAGTTCTGGTTGGCTTCGGCCAACAGGTAATCCACCGCGTACACCCGCTCCGGATCGACCTGGCCCAGAGGCTGTTTGGCAAAGTCGTTGCCGGCATTGAGGAAAGCGAAGGTTTTGGCGCATTCATCCTTTGCTGGCGGTGCCCAGCCGAAGTGTTCCTGGTAATAGCGATACAGCGCCGGGCGCCGGCAGGCGTAGCTCGGGTCGAGGAGAAAGTACTCCATGTTGACCGCGACAAACTCCTTCGGGCTGGAGATTTCGTAGAGGTCGGGGCTGCGGGCAATCTGCCGGTTGTGCTGTTCCCGCTCTCCTCGTCGCCCGACGTATTGCTGCCAGCCAGCGAGGTCTAGCAGGCGTGGATCATCGCTGAGGGTGAAGCGCCGACCGTTCTGGCCTCGGCATTCATCGGGAATGCCGATCAGCCCGGCGCTGTTGTGGCGCCGGGTGCAGCGCTGGATCAGCGTGCGTTCGGCCGCCGGCCACAAGCGCGCGCGATCGTAAATGTGGGTGATTTCGTGCAGCACCGTGGCCAGCAGTTCTCGGCGAACGGTGCCGTGGGGGCGATTGGTTTTTTCCTTCGCCGCACTGCCGTCGGTGAGGCTGGCGAGCAGTTTGCGGTTCAGGTCCAGCTCGGAGACGAGGGTCGCCTGACCGTAGGCGTTGCCGGGCATGTCGTCGGTCCAGCCGACATCGATGCGCCGGTCCAGGCGTTCGATGAAGCTCGGCGGCAACGCCTGCATGGCTTCATCGAGCAGCGCCTGGCTGGCCTGTTGTTGGGCGGGGCTCAAGCCATCGGTCTTGAGCCGCAATTGCAGGCCGGCGTGGGCGCTGTTGCCAAACAGCAACAACGCCCCGGCCAGCAGCCAGGCGCCGAGTGACCTCACAGTGCGAGGATGGCTTCGGCGAGTACCTGATCACTGGCGTCGCGGGCTTCCGGCACGCGGGTGCGCAAGGTCTTGAAGGCCGCTTCCAGGTTTGCACCACGGATATCACCGTCGCTGGCAACGAAACTGGCAGCGTCGTCATGGGCTTCGCGGATGATTTTCGAATCGCGAATCGACGTGGTGGTGTCGGAGGTGAAATCGATGGTGCGCTGGGAGGCGCGGACGATGATGTTACTGGTGGCTACCAGGGTGTGCGCCTGGGCCATATCGGCCAACAACAGCAGGCCAAGGGCGGCAGCAATCAGCGGGCTACGCATGGAACGACTCCGAAAGGACAGGGATGACTATTGGACGAGAATTGCCTGTGCCAGTTCAAGGTCGCTGACATGAAGTTTTGGCCGGCTCTTGCGCAAGTAATGCAGCGCAGATTCGAGCTGTGCGCCGCGCATCTGGCCGTCACTGGCAACGAACGCTGCGGCATCGTCGTGCGCGGCGATGATCAGTTTACGGTCGAACGGTGCGGACGAAACCATGCCCGTAGCCCAGACGCTGACCACGGTGTTCTGTGTGGACACATCGAAGGCGTCTGCCAGAGGAACCCAGCAGGCGGTGAGCAGTACAGAAGGAATAAGCAGATTTGAAAGAAAACGCATGGGACTCGGCAACTGTTGGCGAGTCCCAAGGCTAGCGCAATGCCCGGACTAGAGCCAGCGCCGAAACATCGGGACACGACCGGCGTGTCCCGCGATGCCCCTGTCGCTTAGATCGTCAGAATGGCCTGGGCCAGCTGTGCGTCGGTCGCGTTCAGTTGCGGAGCCTGATGACGAATGTGATCCAGTGCGCTCTCCAGTTTCACGCCACGGATTTCACCTTCGCTGGCCACGAAGCTGGCAGCGTCGTCACGGGCAGCGAGCACGATCTTGTCGTCACGGAAGGACGAAGTAACGTCGGAGGTGGCATCTGAAGAAGACTTGAGCGCGCCAACCACGGCGTCGGTGGTCACGATGAAGCTGGTTGCGCTGGCGTTGGCAGCGACGGCCAGCAGGGCGGCGGCGCTAAGAAGACGAAGACGGGACATGGGGGAACTCCTGTGGATAAACCGTATTGAGAAGTGGCTTGTCTGAAGGTCAGACGCCAGTTGCACAGCATTCGCCACGTTCTGAATGGAGCTTAGGCTTCCGTTGCAACTTCGCACAGTGGTCAGGATGCTGGCCTGAACCGATTTCTCGTAACTGTACCTGTCTTGCATTTAATTATGAGAACTGTACCTGTCCGATGATCAAGGGTGGCTACTCGGTTTTCTCAGGCCACAAACGACAAGACCCGTCGCGGTTTCCCGCGACGGGTCTTGTTTATTCAATTCGGGTTGCTGGCGGTGGGTCTAGCGACCAGAGCCAGCGACGCTGATTAGCGCCAGAACGGCTTGCTCAGCTCTTCGTAGCGTTGTGCTTCGCTGATACCGGCATCGGCCAGCAGACGCGAGTCCAGACGAGCCAGTTGGTGGCGGCTGGAAATGCGGCGCTGCCACAACATCAGGTTGGCGATAACGCGCAGAGGCAGGGAAGCCTGGGTTTTTACAGCTTTGTCTTCGAAGAACAGTTCGGAACTGAGTGTACGTTCCATGGTTGACATCCTTCCGCTTGTGGCGGGATTAGGTAGTGGTTTAACTGGTGCCCATGATCCTCTCGTTTGGCCAGACTCTCTAGATACAGTTCACCTGTATTGTGAGTGACCAGTTAACTGTTTATAGGGGGTGTACGGGTCAAAATTGCGCAAACTGTACCTGTCTGCGCTTATTTGGTGCATTTTGACCGGTTTCGATGATGTGAGTAGGTAAAAGCCGTAGGAAATGACCGGTACAGCAGTACAGTTTTTGACGATTGCAGTGGGTTTCAAAATCCCGCTGGCGAAACTGTGTTTGCGCCAGCGGAAAATCTGTGCGGATTACACCGCCAGCATGCGTCCGGTTTCTTCCAGATTGATGTGCCAGCTCAGGGCGTCACGCAGAATGTGCGGGGTGTGGCCGCCGATCGCGCAGGCTTTGTCGAAGTAGTCGTTCAGCGCCTGGCGGAAGTCCGGGTGCACACAGTTGTCGATGATCACCCGGGCGCGTTCCCGTGGCGCCAGGCCGCGCAGGTCGGCCAGGCCCACCTCGGTCACCAGGATGTCGACGTCATGCTCGGTATGGTCGACGTGGCTGACCATCGGCACCACGCTGGAAATCGCGCCGCCCTTGGCGATCGACTTGGTCACGAACACCGCCAGGTGTGCGTTGCGAGCGAAGTCGCCCGAGCCACCGATGCCGTTCATCATCCGCGTGCCGCAGACGTGGGTCGAGTTGACGTTGCCATAGATGTCGAACTCAAGGGCCGTGTTGATGCCGATGATGCCCAGACGCCGCACCACTTCCGGGTGGTTGGAGATCTCTTGCGGGCGCAGTACCAGTTTGTCCTTGTACTTCTCCAGGTTGCCGAACACGTCGCTGTTGCGCCGCTCAGACAGGGTGATCGAACTGCCCGAAGCAAAGCTCAGCTTACCGGCGTCGATCAGGTCGAAGGTCGAGTCCTGCAGCACTTCGGAATACATGGTCAGGTCTTCGAACGGCGAATCGATCAGCCCGCACATCACCGCGTTGGCAATGTTGCCGATCCCGGCCTGCAGCGGGCCGAGCTTGTTGGTCATGCGCCCGGCATCGACTTCCTGCTTGAGAAAGGTGATCAAGTGATCGGCGATGGCTTTGGTGTCGACATCCGGTGAGGACACGGTGGACGGCGAGTCCGACTGCTGGGTGATGACGATGGCGACGATCTTCTCTGGCGGGATCGGGATCGCGGTGCTGCCGATGCGGTCGTCAACCTTTACCAGCGGGATCGGCGTGCGGGTCGGGCGATAGGTCGGGATATAGATGTCGTGCAGACCTTCGAGGTTGGCGTTGTGCGCCAGGTTGATCTCGACGATCACGTGTTTGGCGAAGATCGCGAAGCTCGCCGAGTTACCCACCGAAGTGGTCGGCACGATGTGGCCCTGTTCGGTGATGGCCACGGCTTCGATGACGGCGATGTCCGGCAGCTTCAGTTGCTGGTTGCGTAATTGCTCGACGGTTTCCGACAGGTGCTGGTCGATGAACATCACTTCGCCGGCGTTGATTGCCTTGCGCAAGGTGCTGTCGACCTGAAACGGCATGCGCCGGGACAGCACGCCAGCCTCGGTCAGTTGCTTGTCGAGGTCGTTGCCCAGACTGGCGCCGGTCATCAGGCTGATCTTCAGCGGCGTGACCTTGGCTCGCTCGGCCAGCGCATGGGGCACGGCCTTGGCTTCGCCGGCGCGGGTGAAGCCGCTCATGCCGACGGTCATGCCGTCCTCAATCAGCGCAGCGGCGTCGGCGGCGCTCATCACTTTATCCAACAACGAAGGCAGGCGAATACGGTCACGGTACATGGATTATTTTCTCGGGCAGCGAGTAGCAGGATGCGCAGTCTAGTGAATTTCGCGAGCGCCTGTCCCGCTACCAAGGTCGCAAACGAGGCGTCTATTTAGCGGGTTTCAAGTAAAACACCGTTACTGGATCTGCAACAACGTGGCAAATTGTCCGACGGTTTGCGCAAACAAAAACGCCCCGACAAGTCGGGGCGTCCGGTAAGCAGAGAGCGAGTTACTCGACCGCTTTGACCATGTCTTCGATGACTTTTTTCGCGTCGCCGAACACCATCATGGTCTTGTCCAGGTAGAACAGTTCGTTGTCCAGACCGGCATAGCCGCTGGCCATCGAGCGCTTGTTGACGATGATGGTCTTGGCCTTGAACGCTTCGAGGATCGGCATGCCGGCAATCGGCGATTTCGGATCGTTCTTGGCGGCCGGGTTCACCACGTCGTTGGCGCCGAGCACCAGCACCACGTCGGCCTGACCGAACTCGGAGTTGATGTCTTCCATCTCGAACACCTGGTCGTACGGCACTTCGGCCTCGGCCAGCAGTACGTTCATGTGGCCAGGCATCCGACCGGCCACCGGGTGGATCGCGTATTTCACGGTCACGCCATGGTGGGTCAGCTTCTCTGTCAGCTCTTTCAATGCGTGCTGTGCACGGGCCACCGCCAGGCCGTAACCCGGAACGATGATCACGGTGTCGGCGTTGGTCAGCAGGAACGTCGCGTCGTCAGCCGAACCGGATTTCACCGGACGGGCTTCCTTCTCACCGGCAGGACCGGCGTCTGCTGTATTGCCGAAACCGCCGAGCAATACATTAAAGAAGGAACGGTTCATCGCCTTGCACATGATGTACGAGAGGATCGCACCGCTCGAACCCACCAGCGAGCCGGCAATGATCAGCATCGAGTTGTTCAGCGAGAAGCCGATACCCGCCGCTGCCCAGCCGGAATAGCTGTTGAGCATCGACACCACCACCGGCATGTCGGCGCCGCCGATCGGGATGATGATCAGCACGCCCATGACGAACGCCAGAGCCAGCATCAGGGCGAACGCGGCGAGGTTGCCGGTCAACATGAAGGTAACACCGAGGATCAGCGTCGCCAGCCCCAGTACCGCGTTCAGCTTGTGCTGACCGCTGAACTGTACCGGTGCACCCTGGAACAGACGGAACTTGTATTTGCCCGACAGCTTGCCGAAGGCGATCACCGAACCGGAGAAGGTGATTGCACCGATGGCTGCGCCGAGGAACAGCTCCAGACGGTTACCCGCCGGGATCGAGTCACCCAGTTGCTTGACGATGCCCAGCGACTGCGGCTCGACCACCGCCGCAATGGCGATGAACACCGCTGCCAGACCGATCATGCTGTGCATGAACGCAACCAGTTCCGGCATCTTGGTCATTTCAACGCGCTTGGCCATGATCGAACCGGCGGTGCCGCCGATCAGCAGGCCGACGATCACGTAACCGATGCCTGCGGTCGCCAGCTCAGCGCCCAGCTTATAGATGAGGCCGACCGTGGTGATGATTGCCAGCGCCATGCCGAGCATGCCGAACAGGTTGCCGCGGCGCGACGTGGTCGGGTGCGACAAACCCTTGAGGGCCTGGATGAAGCAGATCGACGCGATCAGGTAGAGCGTCGTGACGAGGTTCATGCTCATTACTTAGGCGCCTCTTCTTTTGCTTTCGGGGCTTTCTTCTTGAACATCTCAAGCATGCGGCGGGTGACCAGGAAGCCACCGAACACGTTGACCGCGGCCAGTGCCACGGCGAGAGTGCCCATGGTCTTGCCCAGCGGGGTGACGGTCAGGGCTGCAGCGAGCATGGCGCCGACGATCACGATCGCCGAAATGGCGTTGGTCACTGCCATCAAAGGCGTGTGCAGCGCGGGTGTTACGTTCCAGACCACGTGGTAACCGACATAAATCGCCAGCACGAAGATGATCAGGTTGTAGATACCGGGGGAGATAAGCTCTTCCATCGTCTGAATCCCTGCTTAGGCGTTTTTGCGGATGACTTGGCCGTCGCGGCACATCAGGCACGCAGCGACGATGTCGTCTTCGAGGTTAACTTCGAACTGGCCTTCTTTGGTGAAGACCAGCTTCAGGAAGTCCAGCAGGTTGCGTGCGTACAGCGCCGAGGCGTCTGCGGCGACTTCACCGGCGAGGTTGGTCGGGCCGACGATGGTCACGCCGTTCTCGATCACGACCTGATCGGCCACGGTCAGCGGGCAGTTGCCACCCTGGGCTGCCGCGAGGTCGATGACCACCGAGCCGGGTTTCATCTGCGCGACGGTGTCCGCACTCAGCAGCGTCGGTGCCTTGCGGCCCGGGATCAGTGCGGTGGTGATGACAATGTCAGCCTGCTTGGCGCGCTCGTGCACGGCCTGGGCCTGACGCTGCATCCAGCTCGCCGGCATCGGGCGTGCGTAGCCGCCGACGCCGACCGCGCATTCGCGTTCTTCATCGGTCTCGTAAGGCACGTCGACGAACTTGGCGCCGAGGGATTCGATCTGTTCCTTCACGGCCGGACGTACGTCGGACGCTTCGATGACGGCACCCAGACGTTTCGCCGTGGCAATCGCCTGCAACCCGGCCACACCGGCCCCCAGAATCAGCACGCGCGCCGCTTTCACGGTGCCCGCAGCGGTCATCAGCATCGGCATGAAGCGCGGATAGTAGTGAGCAGCCAGCAGCACGGCTTTATAGCCGGCAATGTTCGCCTGGGACGACAACACGTCGAGGCTCTGGGCCCGGGAGGTACGTGGCGCCGCTTCCAGGGAGAACGCGGTAATCCCGCACTCGGCCATCTTCGCGATGGTGTCGTTGTTGAACGGGTTGAGCATGCCCACCAGCACCGTTCCGCGCTTGATCAGCGTCAGTTCGGCATCGCTTGGCGCGACCACTTTGAGAATCAGCTCGGCGCCAAACGCGTCATTGGCACTGCCAATGGTTGCGCCTGCCGCTTCATAGGCACTGTCGACAACGCTGGCTTTAACGCCGGCGCCGGTTTGCACAGTGACCTTATGACCTTGGCTGATCAGCTTTTTAATGGTTTCCGGGGTTGCAGCAACCCGTGTTTCACCGGTCTGGGTTTCGAGAGGAACACCAATGTGCACGTCAAATCTCCTGCGTGATCTTATTGAGTAAACCCATGCACTACGGATGGTGCGACTGGGGCGGCCGATCAGCACGATCCCGCCAAATCTGGGCGGGGCGCGGCATTTTGCAGGCGAAGTTTATGCCCTTCAAGGGATTATGACGGGTGACGGAAAATTAACTACAAGTCATCCCGTGACCGAATGTCGCAGATGGCCAGTTGAATCCCTTGCAGGCCGTACCTTTCAAGGAGTCTGGATGAATTTGAAGAATTTTCTCATCGGTGACGTGAATAGGCCGCAATGCGTCGCGAATGAGGGCGCAAAGCCACGTCGTCAGGCGCTTGTGGGACGTCTGTACGACTTTCGGATACAGTCTGTCTATTTGCGACAAATAGTTATATCTGTAGGGCTTTCATTTTCCTGACTACGGGGTTAGTAATCGATGGAGCCCTTTAGTTTTCTAGGTTGTAACTGTGTGCCTGGTTCACCAGCCAGTCGCGAAATGCCTTGAGTGACGCCGATTCGACCTTTCGCTCCGGAATCATCAGGTAATACGCCTTGATGCTGGAGAGTGCGTTCGGGTTGGCAATCACCAGGCGTTTTTCGGCCAGTTCGCGCTGAATCAGGAACGGTGGGATTAGCGCGATGCCCATGTCGTGCATGGCCGCCTGAGCCAGCATGGAGAATAGTTCGTAGCGCGGACCTGTCATGTCGCGTGGGATGTTCAGGTGTTGCGAGTTGAACCATTGCCGCCAGGCGTACGGGCGGGTGGTTTGCTGGAGCAGCGGCAGATCGGCGATTTCCTCGGGTGTCAGATGCGTCTTGTTGCCGAGCAGGGCGGGACTGCACACCGGCATCGGATTCTCGCCCATTAGCCTGTGGGATTCGGTACCCGACCAGTCGGCATCGCCAAAGTAGATGGCGGCATCGAAGTCAGTGTCGGCAAACAGGAACGGGCGCGTGCGGTTGGTCAGGTTGACTGTCACTTCCGGGTGCTTGAGCTGGAAGTCCTTCAGTCTTGGCAACAGCCATTGCGTGCCGAAGGTGGGCACCACGGCGAGCTCGATCACATTGGTGCCTTGCTGACCCATCACCGACAGGGTGTCGCGTTCTACGGCATCGAGTTGGGTCGCTACTCGACGGCTGTAGGAAAGCCCCGCTTCCGTCAGCTTCACTCCGCGACGCGAGCGCCGGAAAAGTTCGACGCTGAGGAAATCTTCCAGGCTGGCGATCTGTCGGCAAATGGCGCCCTGGGTGAGGGAAAGTTCTTCGGCGGCCTTGGTAAAGCTCTCGTGACGGGCAGCGGCCTCGAAGCTGATCAGGGCGGTGGTGCTGGGGATCTTGCGGCGCATGTACGTCAACCTCACTAATACATCGCTCAATCGGCATTTCGCGACGTTTCGGAGTGAGAAATTAGCACAACAGGATGCGAAATCCTCGTTTGCCGGGACAGCGAAGCGGGCCTAGGATCAATGCCACGTTAATTCACCCGATTTGCGAGGACTCACTCATGGGCGGTAAAGCTAGCTTCAACTGGATCGATCCCCTGCTGCTGGATCAACAGCTGACTGAAGAAGAACGCATGATCCGCGACACTGCCGAGCAATTCGCCCAGCAGAGCCTCGCTCCACGTGTTCTTGAAGCCTTCCGCCATGAGAAGACCGATCCGGCGATCTTCCGTGAAATGGGTGAGGTCGGCCTGTTGGGCGCGACCATCCCCGAGCAGTACGGTGGCAGCGGCCTCAACTACGTCAGCTATGGCCTGATTGCCCGTGAAGTCGAGCGTGTCGACTCCGGCTACCGTTCGATGATGAGTGTGCAGTCTTCGCTGGTGATGGTGCCGATCAACGAGTTCGGCACCGAAGCACAGAAGCAGAAGTACTTGCCGAAACTGGCTTCCGGCGAGTGGATCGGTTGCTTCGGTCTGACCGAGCCTAATCACGGTTCCGACCCGGGCGCGATGATTACGCGTGCACGCAAAGTCGACGGCGGCTACAGCCTGACTGGTGCCAAGATGTGGATCACCAACAGCCCGATCGCCGATGTGTTCGTGGTCTGGGCCAAGGACGATGCTGGCGATATTCGCGGTTTCGTTCTGGAGAAGGGCTGGAAAGGCCTGAGCGCTCCGGCGATTCACGGCAAGGTTGGCCTGCGGGCTTCGATCACCGGCGAAATCGTCATGGACAACGTGTTCGTGCCGGAAGAGAACATCTTCCCGGATGTACGTGGTCTTAAAGGTCCGTTCACCTGCCTCAACTCCGCACGTTATGGCATTTCCTGGGGGGCGCTGGGCGCGGCCGAG
>NZ_CP081200.1:127500-2765000 GCF_019710535.1 Pseudomonas sp. 3-2
CAGGTTGAAGGTTAGGTAACACTGACTGGAGGACCGAACCGACTACCGTTGAAAAGTTAGCGGATGACCTGTGGATCGGAGTGAAAGGCTAATCAAGCTCGGAGATAGCTGGTTCTCCTCGAAAGCTATTTAGGTAGCGCCTCATGTATCACTGTAGGGGGTAGAGCACTGTTTCGGCTAGGGGGTCATCCCGACTTACCAAACCGATGCAAACTCCGAATACCTACAAGTGCCGAGCATGGGAGACACACGGCGGGTGCTAACGTCCGTCGTGAAAAGGGAAACAACCCAGACCGTCAGCTAAGGTCCCAAAGTTATGGTTAAGTGGGAAACGATGTGGGAAGGCTTAGACAGCTAGGAGGTTGGCTTAGAAGCAGCCACCCTTTAAAGAAAGCGTAATAGCTCACTAGTCGAGTCGGCCTGCGCGGAAGATGTAACGGGGCTCAAACCATACACCGAAGCTACGGGTATCACGCAAGTGATGCGGTAGAGGAGCGTTCTGTAAGCCTGTGAAGGTGAGTTGAGAAGCTTGCTGGAGGTATCAGAAGTGCGAATGCTGACATGAGTAACGACAATGGGTGTGAAAAACACCCACGCCGAAAGACCAAGGTTTCCTGCGCAACGTTAATCGACGCAGGGTTAGTCGGTCCCTAAGGCGAGGCTGAAAAGCGTAGTCGATGGAAAACAGGTTAATATTCCTGTACTTCTGGTTATTGCGATGGAGGGACGGAGAAGGCTAGGCCAGCTTGGCGTTGGTTGTCCAAGTTTAAGGTGGTAGGCTGAAATCTTAGGTAAATCCGGGGTTTCAAGGCCGAGAGCTGATGACGAGTTGCCTTTAGGCGACGAAGTGGTTGATGCCATGCTTCCAAGAAAAGCTTCTAAGCTTCAGATAACCAGGAACCGTACCCCAAACCGACACAGGTGGTTGGGTAGAGAATACCAAGGCGCTTGAGAGAACTCGGGTGAAGGAACTAGGCAAAATGGCACCGTAACTTCGGGAGAAGGTGCGCCGGTGAGGGTGAAGCACTTGCTGCGTAAGCCCACGCCGGTCGAAGATACCAGGCCGCTGCGACTGTTTATTAAAAACACAGCACTCTGCAAACACGAAAGTGGACGTATAGGGTGTGACGCCTGCCCGGTGCCGGAAGGTTAATTGATGGGGTTAGCTAACGCGAAGCTCTTGATCGAAGCCCCGGTAAACGGCGGCCGTAACTATAACGGTCCTAAGGTAGCGAAATTCCTTGTCGGGTAAGTTCCGACCTGCACGAATGGCGTAACGATGGCGGCGCTGTCTCCACCCGAGACTCAGTGAAATTGAAATCGCTGTGAAGATGCAGTGTATCCGCGGCTAGACGGAAAGACCCCGTGAACCTTTACTATAGCTTTGCACTGGACTTTGAATTTGCTTGTGTAGGATAGGTGGGAGGCTTTGAAGCGTGGACGCCAGTTCGCGTGGAGCCATCCTTGAAATACCACCCTGGCAACTTTGAGGTTCTAACTCAGGTCCGTTATCCGGATCGAGGACAGTGTATGGTGGGTAGTTTGACTGGGGCGGTCTCCTCCTAAAGAGTAACGGAGGAGTACGAAGGTGCGCTCAGACCGGTCGGAAATCGGTCGTAGAGTATAAAGGCAAAAGCGCGCTTGACTGCGAGACAGACACGTCGAGCAGGTACGAAAGTAGGTCTTAGTGATCCGGTGGTTCTGTATGGAAGGGCCATCGCTCAACGGATAAAAGGTACTCCGGGGATAACAGGCTGATACCGCCCAAGAGTTCATATCGACGGCGGTGTTTGGCACCTCGATGTCGGCTCATCACATCCTGGGGCTGAAGCCGGTCCCAAGGGTATGGCTGTTCGCCATTTAAAGTGGTACGCGAGCTGGGTTTAGAACGTCGTGAGACAGTTCGGTCCCTATCTGCCGTGGACGTTTGAGATTTGAGAGGGGCTGCTCCTAGTACGAGAGGACCGGAGTGGACGAACCTCTGGTGTTCCGGTTGTCACGCCAGTGGCATTGCCGGGTAGCTATGTTCGGGAAAGATAACCGCTGAAAGCATCTAAGCGGGAAACTTGCCTCAAGATGAGATCTCACTGGAACCTTGAGTTCCCTGAAGGGCCGTCGAAGACTACGACGTTGATAGGTTGGGTGTGTAAGCGCTGTGAGGCGTTGAGCTAACCAATACTAATTGCCCGTGAGGCTTGACCATATAACACCCAAGCAATCTGTAGACTCGAAAGAGACCAGATTGCGGTGTGTGAAGACGCAATGAACCGAAAGTTCGACGCTCACAAAACACCGACAGCTGTCACATACCCAATTTGCTGAAGCGAGACCATCCGGTCACGAGTCAGTAGCCGAATTTCTTGACGACCATAGAGCGTTGGAACCACCTGATCCCATCCCGAACTCAGAAGTGAAACGATGCATCGCCGATGGTAGTGTGGGGTTTCCCCATGTGAGAGTAGGTCATCGTCAAGATTAAATTCCGAAACCCCAATTGCGAAAGCAGTTGGGGTTTTGTTTTAGTAGAAGTCACCGATTTTTGCCGGAACGTTACTGCGGTAACGGGCTGGTCACAGAATTTCTTGACGACCATAGAGCGTTGGAACCACCTGATCCCATCCCGAACTCAGAAGTGAAACGATGCATCGCCGATGGTAGTGTGGGGTTTCCCCATGTGAGAGTAGGTCATCGTCAAGATTGAATTCCGAAACCCCTGTCTGCTAAAGCAGACAGGGGTTTTGTCGTTTCAGGGGACACCAAAAACCTGTCTTCAAACCGCTCTGCGTGCCTTGCTGCTCCGACGAGCCTGCCATTTGCGCCACCAGATGTAGACGCCAGTCCCCGACAACCCCGCAATCAGAACACCCAATACTGCGATCATCACTTGCCCGGTGAAACCTATGATCCGCCCCCCATGTATCGGCAACTGCAACCGATAAAACTGCTCTCCCAACGTCCCTTCTCCTGCGATCTCCTGCCCTAATAATCGTCCGTCAGTACCGTGGAAGAACAACCAGGATTTGCCGTGGGCCTCGGTGTCATGCTGTCCAAACCCCGCACCGTAGAAGTTGTACTCAAAGCTGTAATACAACTCGCCGATCGCCGCTGTCAGCCCCAACCTTTTCCCCTCCTGCTGTGCCCTTTCGTATGCCTGTTGATAACTCAATCGAGTGATCCCCAGCTCTTCGGCAGGCATTCGTCCTCGGGCTTCATACACGCTCGGTTCAATCGGAGAAAACAACGACACCGCAGGTTTGAAGACCTGACTCGGCAGGTTCATCGCCACGCTGCTGACGGCTATCGGTAGCAACAACAACCACAGCCACAAGCCCCCTGCCCGATGCAGATCGAAGTTGAGCCGATAGGCATGCCCGCCCTTGATCTTCCAGGCGTTCGACCACTTCTTCCAGAACGGTTTACCCCGCGGCAACGTCAGCCAGAGGGCGATGAAGCAATCGATTACCCAGGCGATGGCCACCAACCCCATCAACAGCAAACCCCAGTTACCGGGCAGTGTCAGGTTGTAGTGAAACTCGAGAATGAACGGAACGAAGTTCTCACGCTGGAAACAGCATTCGCCCCAATAGCGCTGACCTTTCTGCTCGCCACTGACCGGGTCGAGGTAGAACACTTCATTGCGTTCTTTGAACGGTTCGCCCGTCGCCGGATCATTTCGCGGAACCGCCGCCAGTAATGCCGTGTGGCCTGCCTCGTTCGGGTACTCCATGTACCAGACCTGCAACTTCGGATGTAACGATTGCACCGCATCCACCAGCTCACCTGGCGGTAGTCTCGCCCCCTCGGCTGAAGCTGCGTAAAACTCCGGATTCAACCACTCATCCAGCTCATGGTGGAACGCCAGAATGCTCCCGGTAACCCCTGCCAGCAGCAGAAAAACCGCCGTTGCCAACCCGATATACCGGTGCAATAAAACCAGAAACGAACGCATGAAAATTCCCCTACAGATACGACAAAGCCAGCCCCTGAAATCAGGGGCTGGCTTTTTTATGCACAAGACAAAGGCTTAGAACTGGTAACTGACCGTAGCGGCGACGTTGCGCTCTTCGCCCATGTAGCAGAAGTCCAGACTGGCGCAGGAGGCCACGTAGGATTCGTTGGTCAGATTGTTCGCATTCAGGCGTACGTCGACACCCTTCAAACCGACCTTGCCGAGGTCATAGCCAATCGATGCGTCGAACAATGTGTAGGACGGCACCTTCATGGTGTTCTCTGCATCCGCCCAGCTATAGCCGACATACCGCACACCACCGCCCAGTCGCAGACCATCGAGTGCCGCGCTGTCGAACTTGTAGTCGGCCCACAAGGACGCCATGTGCCGTGGCGCCTGGGTTGGCGAGTTGCCTTTGTTCTCGATCACATTGGTCGGTGTGCTCAAGGTGCTGGTCATCGACTTCGAGTATTCAATGTCGGTGAAGGTGTAGCTGCCGAGTACTTTCAGGTTATCGGTCAACTGCATGTGCGCTTCCAGTTCCAGACCCTGAGAGCGGACAGCGCCTACAGCGCGATAGAAGTTTTCCTGCGGCAGCTTGGTCGCCAGGTTCTCTTGATCGATGTGGAACAAGGAGGCGGTGAACAGATTGTCGGTGCCCGGCGGCTGATACTTCAGGCCCACTTCCCACTGCGTTCCATCGGTCGGTGCGAGAGGATTGCCGGCACTGTCCGCGTAGGAGTTCGGATTGAACGACTCGGAATAGCTGACGTACGGCGCAAGCCCGTTATCGAACAGATACAGTGCGCCGGCACGGCCGGTGAGCTTGGTGCGTCGGTCGTTGATCTCGGTTCCGACCGGGCGGCCCGCTTCGGCGATACGGTTTTCGTCGGAGGTTTCCACCCAGTCCTGACGCAGGCCCAGCGAGAAGCGCCACTTGTCCATTTCGATCAGGTCTTGCAGGTAAACGCCGGTCTGCTCCAGGCGCCGCAGATAGCTGGTCTCGCCGTACGGTGTAATAGCGGAATTGCCGTACACCGGGTTGAACGCGTTGATCGGCGCTAGACCGCCGCTGGTCCAGTCGACCACGGTTTTGCGCCGCTGGTAATCCGCACCCATCAGCACTGTGTGCTTGGTCGCGCCGGTGAAGAATTCGGCCTGGAGCATGTTGTCGACGATGAACGCATGGAGGCGCTCGTTACCGCCGGTGTAGTAGCGATTCAGTTCGTTGCTGGTCGGCGACGTCCAGCCATAGGCGTACACCTGATCCATGTTCACTTTGGAGTCGAGGTAGCGGAAGTTCTGCCGCGCGGTGAAGACGTCGTTGAAGCGGTGTTCGAACTGGTAACCGAACGACTGCTGATCACGGGAGTAGCCATCGATGCCCGGCTCGCCTTCGAAGAAGTGCGGCGAGATACGATTACCGTTGCGTTGATGAATCGTGCCGTCGGCCGGCACGCCACCGTGATAGCCGCCATCCGGGTCATGCTGCAGATACGCTTGCAGAGTCAGTGAGGTGTCTTCGCTGAAATCGATGCTGACGGTCGGCGCGAGGGCGAAGCGCTTTTCCTTGTTGTGGTCGAATTGCGTGTCGGACTGATCCGTCAATCCGATCAGACGATAGGCGATGCGCTTGTCGTCATCGACCGGTCCGCTGAAGTCAAAACCGACACCGCGCTGGCCCTGAGTGCCGACGGTGGCTTGAACCTGGTGATAGGCCTCGTACAGCGGCTTCTTGCTGGTCAGCGCCACCAGACCGCCCGGCGAGCTGCGGCCGTACAGCACCGACGACGGGCCCTTCAGGATATCGACACGCTCGAGGAAATACGGATCGACCTGCATGGTGCTGTAGGTGCCGCTGTCGCCCATCGACTTGAGACCGTCGAGGTAGATGTTATCCACCGAACCGTCGTTGAAGCCGCGCATCGCCACATAGTCGTAACGGTGCGTGGCGCCGTAGGGGTTGGTCAGCACGCCGGGGGTGTAACGCATGGCCTGGGACACGGTTTGCGAGCCCTGGTCATCCATTTGCTCGCGGGTGACCACGGACACGCTTTGCGAAGTTTCCAGCAGCGCGGTACTGGTCTTGGTGGCGATCTGACTGTGCGTCGCGTTATAGCCGTCCATGCTGCCCAGTGCGTTGCCGAGGGCGAAGCCTTTGATGTCGGTGGTCGGCAGGGCCAGCGCTTCGGTTTCTGCGACCGAGCGCAACACATAGCTGCTGCCGTCCTGGCTGACCGCCTCCAGACCCGAACCACCGAGCAGATGACTGAGCGCCTGATCGGTCGAATACTCGCCCTGTACACCCGGTGACTGCCGGCCTTGGGTTTGCTGCGGCGTCATCGACAACGTGATGCCCGCCTCACGCGCGAACTGGTTGAGCGCATCGCCCAGCGGTCCGGGGGCGATGTTGTAGCGGTGGCTGCTGACCTCGCTGGCATTGGCCGCCATGCTCAGGCTCGGCAGCACGCCAACGCCCAGTGCAGTAGAAAACAGCGCCGCCCGAACGGCGTGGCGCAACAATCCCGATTCGGCAGAGAAATTCAGAGGGTTCTTACAGGTAACGCGCGCAGTCATTGTAGGTTTCCGTAGGCAGTCGCGAAGGCTGAGTTGAAGTGCTTACTGACTAAGCCGGACTTGCCGCGAAAACCCGCCAAAATACTTTCAGACCACAGACTCCAGCGTCACCCACCAACGGGTGCGGTAGCGCAATTGCACCGGCAGGGTCTGCGGCAGGATCGCCAGCAGCTTGTCGGTGTCCTCAAGACGGAACACGCCGGACAGACGCAAATCCGCAATATCCGACGCACAGCTCAGAAATCCCTGACGATACCGGCCGACTTCGCCGAGGAAGTCGCCCAGCCGCATGTTGCGCGTCACGATCAGCCCGTCGACCCAGGCGCCGGCGTCCATGTCCAACGGCGGCGCGGGACGTATCTGATGGTGATCGATCAGATAGCTCTGGCCGGCGATGGCCTCCGTCGAGTTGCCAGCGGAATGAATCGCGACCCGGCCACTGGTAACGCTCAGGCGGGTGCAACCCTCTTCCTGGCGCAGGATGAATCGAGCGTTGAACGGTTCGTAACTGGCATGACGATTCTGCACCCGCAGCGGTCGATCAAACGGCGCACCTTCATCGGCACCGCCGCAGGTGACGACGATTTCGCCACGGGTCAGTTTGATCAGCCGTTGTTGCGCGGTGTAATCAAGATCCACGCTGCTGGCGGTGTTGAGCTCGATCCGCGTGCTGTCCGGCAACTGGAAGCCACGGCGTTCGCCCGTGGCGGTGGCATAGTCGGCACGCCACTGTTGCCAGACGGAAGTGTCGCTGGCCAGCCATCCCGCCGAGCCCATCAGCAGCGCGCCGGACAATAGCTTCAAGGCCTGACGTCGACCCAACCCTTGCGCACTGTTTTCCAGCGTGTTGAACGCCACCTGCGCACCGGGCACGGCGCGCAGATTGTGGGTCAGTTCGGCTTGCAGAGACTGCACCCGCTGCCAGGCCAGTTCGTGATCATGGTGTTCGGCGCGCCATTGTTCGCACTGACGATTCAGACGCGGGTTGCCATGGTTGTTGCGCAGACGCAGGAGCCAGTGAATGGCCTGTCGGACGACTTGTTGCGGTGGCTCGGCGCGTCGGCCAAGCGAGAGGTTATCCACAGGCATCAGCTTTCATACCGCAACATGTAGCAGTGAAACAGCGCGTCGGCGACGTAGCGCTCCACCGAACGCAGGGACAGCCCCATCTGCTCGGCAATCTGTTTGTGGGTCAAACCTTCGCACTGAGCCAGCAGAAATGCCTGACGCACTTTTGGCTTCAAGCCTTCAAGCATGCGGGCGATGCCCTCGAGCAGTTCGATCACCAATGCGCGGGATTCGGCACTCGGAGTTTCGGCTTCAGGCAAATGGGCGATGGTTTCCAGATAGGCGCGTTCAATTTCCTCACGGCGCCAATGGTCGATCACCAATCCCCGGGCAACCGTGCGCAGAAACGCGCGGGGTGACTTGAGTTCCAGGCGCTCGGTGCGCTGCAACAGGCGAACGAAGGTGTCCTGGGCCAGATCCGCCGCATCGGCAGCATTGCCCAGCCGAGCGCGCAACCAGCCGTTGAGCCAGCCGTGATGACTCGTGTAAAGCGCCTGTACAGCCAACTCAGGTGAGGACATGAACGCGACAGCCCGAACGTCACAAATGATAATTAGTCGCATTGTCATCAAGGGTTACAGAATTTGCAACCGGCGCTGCAAACGCTCATCAAAAAAGCAGAGGCGACCGCTCTAATACGCCGTCCGGCGGGAATCTGGCAGAAATGCCATCCATTTCCCGCAAAACCCTAAGTTTTCTCCAAAGCGTGCCGACAGACTGGTGAGACATGCGTGCACCAAAGTAGAGCAGCCGTCAGAACGCTGCCTGCGCTGTACATGGAATGTTGCATCCGGAACGCATCCCCACTTTTCGCATAAGAAGTCCCATGAAATGAATCTCAAGTTCAGCCATAAAATCCTGCTGGCCGCCTCGGGCGTCGTGGTCCTGGCGTTCGCGCTGTTCACGTTGTACAACGACTATCTGCAGCGAAACACCATTCGCCAGAACCTCCAGTCCTCGGTCCAGCAGGCCGGTGACCTGACCGCCAGCAGTGTGCAGAACTGGATGAGCGGGCGGATTCTGGTACTGGAAAACCTCGCGCAGAACGTTGCCCATCAAGGCAAAAACGCCGACTTCCCGGGCCTGGTCGATCAACCGGCCTTCACCTCGAACTTCCAGTTCACCTACGTCGGTCAGGCCAACGGCGTGTTCACCCAGCGCCCTGACGCGAAGATGCCGGACGGTTACGACCCGCGTCAGCGTCCCTGGTACAAGCAGGCCGTGGCCGCTGACCAGACCATGTTGACCCCGCCGTACATGGCCGCCGTTGGCGGTCTGGTGGTGACCATCGCCATGCCGGTGAAAAAGAACGGCGAGCTGCTCGGCGTAGTCGGCGGTGACCTGAGTCTGGAAACCCTGGTGAAGATCATCAACTCGGTGGACTTCGGCGGCCTGGGCCACGCGTTCCTGGTCAGCGGTGACGGTCAGGTGATCGTCAGCCCGGACAAAGACCAGGTGATGAAGAACCTCAAGGACATCTACCCGAACGCCGGTGTGCGTATCGAGAAGGGCAACCAGAACGTGGTGCTCAACGGCCAGGAACGCATCCTGTCGTTCACTCCGGTCGCCGGTCTGCCGAATGCCGAGTGGTACATCGGTCTGTCGATCGACCGCGACAAGGCCTACGCCGCACTCAGCCAGTTCCGCACCTCGGCACTGATCGCAATGTTCGTCGCAGTGGGCGCGATTGCGGTGTTCCTGAGCCTGCTGATCACCGTGCTGATGCGTCCGCTGATCACCATGGGCCGTGCGATGCAGGACATCGCTCAGGGTGAAGGCGACCTGACTCGTCGTCTGGTGGTGGAAAGCAAGGACGAGTTCGGCGAACTGGGCAGTTCCTTCAACCAGTTCGTCGAGCGGATTCACGCCTCGATTTCCGAAGTGTCGTCGGCGACTCGACACGTACACGACCTGTCGCAACGGGTGATGGCATCGTCCAACGCCTCGATCATCGGCTCCGACGAGCAAAGCGCGCGCACCAACAGCGTGGCTGCGGCGATCAATCAGTTGGGTGCCGCCACCCAGGAAATCGCCCGTAACGCCGCCGATGCTTCGCAACACGCCAGCGGCGCGAGCGAGCAGGCCGATGACGGTCGTCAGGTGGTCGAGCAGACGATTCAGGCCATGACCGAGCTGTCGCAGAAGATCAGCCTGTCGTGCACCCAGATCGAAACCCTGAATGCGAGCACCGACAACATCGGCCATATTCTCGATGTGATCAAAGGCATCTCCCAGCAGACCAACCTGCTGGCGCTCAACGCGGCCATCGAAGCGGCCCGGGCCGGTGAAGCCGGACGCGGTTTTGCGGTGGTGGCGGACGAAGTGCGCAACCTCGCTCACCGTACCCAGGAATCGGCGGAAGAGATCCACAAGATGATCACTTCGCTGCAGGTCGGCTCCCGCGAAGCGGTGACCACCATGAACGCCAGTCAGGCGTCCAGCGAGGAGACCGTTGAAGTGGCTAACCAGGCCGGTCTGCGACTGGTCAGCGTGACCCAGCGCATCGGCGAAATCGACGGCATGAACCAGTCGGTGGCCGCCGCTACCGAGGAACAGACTGCCGTGGTGGAAACCCTCAACGTCGACGTCAACCAGATCAACCTGCTGAACCAGCAGAGCGTGGCCAACCTCAATGAAACGTTGAAGGATTGCGATGCGTTGTCGCAGCAGGCCAACCGTTTGAAGCAACTGGTCGACAGCTTCAAGATCTGACACCAAGTCAGACCGCGATCGTTCATCGCGGGCAAGCCCGCTCCCACAGGATTTCTGGCGCACACAACATTTGTGACCGACCGGGAACCTGTGGGAGCTGGCTTGCCAGCGATAGCGGTGGCTCAATCACCGCAGAACTGAAACCTTACACAAACAGCTTCAGCACATTGCCCATCGCATCATCGGCAAAGCCCTGCACGAAGTCCTTGAACCCCGGCAGTGCCTCGGGCCCACCGCTGGCCGGTTCGGCAATGATCGTCCAGGTTGCCCGCGACTTGCCCGCGCCCAGCGACTCTACATTCATCGCCGCCCACAGATTGGCCACGCCCAGGGTGTTGTAGATCGTGGTCCAGGTCATGCTCAGCGCCTGGTCGTCCCGAGAGTTGAGTTGCTCGACCACGATGTTGCCATCCTTGAAGAACTTCTTGCGCAGCGAAGACACGCCTTCGCCGGTCATTTCGATGTGCGACAGCGCCGGAATGAAACGGTCGAAACCGTCGAATTTGCCCACTACCGACCACACCTCATTGGCGTCCACCGGCACTTCCACCGAAGACACGACGTGGCAGCCGTGAGGATTCTTGATCAGGGTGTCGGGTTGCAGATTGCTCATGGTGTTGCTCCTTGGTTGATGAGTCAGATGAAGTTGATTTCTTTCAGGTAGTCGCAGCCGCGACGCAGCAGCGCCGGGGATTTTTCCGGGTAGTGCGCGCCCATCTGTTGTACGCCGGCCTGGGCGTTGGCGTGGCCGATCAGGGAGATGTCGCCGATGTCTTCCTCGAAGCCGTTGAGGTAGAAACCGAGCACGCCGAACAGCGCGTTGTCGACATCGACCCGGCCCAGTTGCTGCTGCCAGTCGGCGACGCTGACCAGCGAAAACTCGCTGCCGGTTTCGCGGAACGACGCAACGTAGGCATCCCAACTCAGAGGCTCCGGGTTGTGCAGGTTGAACACCGCCCGTTCGGGCGAATAACGGCTGGCGTGGAAGGCGATGAAACGGGCAAGGAAGTCCACCGGCATCAGGTCGAAATTCAGCGCGAAGGCCGGTACCTGGCCGAGCTGGATCGAGCCCTTGAGCATCAGCATCAAACGGTTCTTGTGCGGCTGGCACACGCCGCTGAGGCTGTTGAAACTGATGTTGCCGGGTCGATACAGATTGACCCGCACCCCACGCTCCCGGGCCCGTTCGAGGATGCGCTCACCGACCCATTTCGACAGGTTGTAGCCGTTGCGGATGTAGATCGGCGGCGTCGGTGCGGCGGGCAATTCCAGCACCCGGCCCGCGTCGTCGACGGTGCTGGAGGCCGACAGCGTCGAGACGAAGTTGAACACCTTCTTGCTGCGTCCTTCACACAGCCGCAGCAGTTCGAAAATCGGCTCGACGTTGTCCGCCGCCAGCGACTCGTAGTCGAGTACGTGATTGACGTTGGCCGCGTTGTGCACCAGCGCGCCGAACTCGCGATCCAGTCGCTCGAAATCCTCATTGGCCAGGCCCAGTTGCGGCCGGGTGATGTCCGCCGAATAGACCCGCACCCGACTCAGGTCCAGATGCTCCAGCCGGTTCTCTCGCAGCGCTTGGGCAAAGCGCTGCGCCGCGGTTTGCCCGCCGCCGTCGCGCACCAGACATGCCACCTCGCTGGCGCCCCATCCCAGCAGCGCCTCGACGATGTGCACGCCGACAAAACTGTTGGCGCCGGTGACGATCACCTTGTGAACATCGCCCATGCGGCTGATCGGCAACGGCTCGATTTCCAGCGCTCGCTCGGCGTCGGCCATCGCCTGAGCGCTGAGTACCGCGCTGTCATCGGTGCCGCGCACCAGCGTGGCGAGCTTGGCGATGGTCGGCAGTTCGATGAAGCGGTTGATCGAGATGCTGCGACCGAATTCCTCCCGCAGACGCAGGAGCATGCGTGACAGCAGAATCGAGTGACCGCCGAGATTGAAGAAGCTTTCGTCGGTGGAAATATCGCTGGTCGGCAGCTCTAGCAACTCGCCCCAGATCTCCAGCAGCAGCGCTTCGTCGGCGTTGGCCGGCAGGCATTTGGGGCCGCTGTCCTGCACGCTGACCGGCAATTCCAGCAAGGCTTTTCGGTCGACTTTGCCGTTGGCGGCGAACGGCATGTTCGGCAGTTCCGTCCATGCCACCGGTTGCATGTAGTCGGGCAAAAACTGCTGTGCGTGAGCTTTCAGCGACTCGCGCGCGGCATCCGATTGCGGCTGGGCGAGGAACGCCAGAATCCGTCGCTGACTGTCGATCACCACCGCGATCTGCCGATACAGCTGACTCTCGCGCAGGCACCGTTCGATCTCCTCCGGCTCGACCCGGAAGCCGCGGATCTTCACCTGATTGTCGCGCCGTCCGCACAGTTCGATGCCGTCCTCGCCCCACTTGGCCATGTCGCCGCTGCGGTAGGCGCGCAGACGCTGACCATCCGGCAACTCCAGGTCCAGATAGCGCTCGGCGGTCTGCTGTGGATTGTTCAAGTAACCCAGGCACACGCCGGGGCCGACGATGAACAGTTCGCCCACCGTTTGCTCCGGCACCGGTTGCAGGTCGTCATCGAGGATCAGCACCCGACTGTTGGCAATCGGTCCGCCGAGCGTGCGATTGCTGTCGCCCGGTTGCAGTTGCCGCGCGGTGATCAGCACCGTGGCTTCGGTCGGACCGTAGAGGTTGTGCAGCTTGCCCTGGCGGGTCAGTTGCTCGATCACGAACGGCTCACACACATCACCGCCGGTCATGATTTGCCCGACACTTTGCAATTGCTCCAGCGGCAGGATGCTCAACAGCGCCGGCGGCAGGAACGCGTGGGTCAGTTGCCGACGGCGGATCAGCGCCACCAGTTGCAGTGGGTCGCGGCGCTGGTTGTCGTCGGGCACTACCAGTTCCGCGCCTTCGAGCAGGGTCGGGAAGATGTCGATCAGCGACGAGTCGAAACTCAGTGACGAGAACTGCAACACCCGGCTCTCGGCGTGCAACTGCACGTAGTCGGCGTACCACGCGGTGAAGTGCGCAAGATTTGCCTGACTCAGCAGCACACCCTTCGGATGCCCGGTGGTGCCCGAGGTGTAGAGCGCCATGCACGGCGCATCGAGCTCGGGCCGACGACGCATCAACGGTTGCGACAGATCGGCGTCGGTGCAGTCGATGCGGCAGACATCCAGTCCCGGCATCGAACCGCTCAGCGGGTGTTCGCCGTCGTGCAGCAACAGCACCGCCCCGGCGTTTTCCAGAATGTACTGCTGGCGCTGAAGTGGATGGCTCGGCTCCAGCGGCAGGTACACCGCGCCGCTGCCGAGAGTCGCCAGGATCGAAGCAAACAGCGCATCGCATTTCGGCAGGCAAATCCCCACCACCCAGGGTTGCGGTTGTGTCTCCAGCATGGCCAGCAAGCGTTGCTGGATCGCCCGGCTGTGAGCATGCAACTGGCGGTAGCTCATCGACTGCTCGGCGAGGTGCAGCGCCGGGCGCTCCGCGTGCTCGATCAGACTCTGTTGCAGCCGCTCGATCACCGGGATCTGCGCCTGTTGCAGCAAGGCCGGATTAGCCGTGGCATTCAGGCGATGGACGTAGGCCAGACTGTCGAGAAACAGCAGGTTTTCCACCTGTTCGAAGTCCGGCGAACGGGCCGCTGTCGCGTGCTGGAAATACTCGGCATCGCGGGAAAAGCGGCTGACCAGCAGCGCCACTTCGTCCACCACCTGCGCCAGTGTTCGCTGGCGCAAGGCTTGACCGTTGCCGGACGGTTCGTCGGCGATGGGCACGCGGCTCAGCAGTGTCGTGTTGCAGAGGCATAGCAGATCGAGCACCGGCAGTCCGCCGATGCCCGTTGCACCAATGCCCAGGCGCAAGTTCAGCTGCGATGTGGTGCCGTAATCCTGCGGCGCAAGACTGCCGTCATCGATCACCAGATCCACCGACGGTGCAATCTCCGTCAGCAACGAATGACCGTGTTGTTCGAACTCCTCCGCCAGGTCGGTCAAGGCCTGGCTGCGGCCCCTCAGCAAAATGTCGAGACGTCTCATGTCAGCCTCCTTGTCAAACCAGGTAATCGCGCAGGGCGTGCTGCACGCACGGTGTGTCGAGCAGCGAACTGTTGTGGAAAAACCGCACGATGTTGCCCACCAGCGGGTGGTGGCGATTGATCGGGAAGGCCAGCCCGACCATCTCGTCTTTCAGGGCGCGGCGGGTGGCATCGTTGACCGGCAGGGCGTCGATCAGGCGCAGGTCGAAGGATTTCTGGATGTCGTTGGTCAGGTAATGGCCGATGAACACCGGCAGGATCTGCGCGATGCATTCGCGATCCGCATCACTCGCGGTGTGCCAGTAGATGCGCACCATCCGCGCCCAGAAACTCGAGTGCCGGCCCTCGTCGAGCAAGTGGTCGGCCATCAGGCCCTTGATCGACGGCTTGACCGTGTCGTCCCGGGCGAACGCCGCGACGTCGCCGGTCACGGTGTTTTCGGCGATGGCCACGCAGATCAGCTCCACGGCGCTGCGCAGGTGTTGCGGGGCCAGTTCGACGGCGGCCGGAATCGCCCGGCTCAGTTCGATTTCATTCGGCAGCTCGATCGGCTCGATGCCGGTCATGGCCACGGTCTGCTGCATGAAATCCATCGCTACCAGTGCGTGGTAATCCTCGTCCACCACCACGGTCATGGCGTCGTAGCGACAGGCGAACGGGAAGGGCACGGCGAAGCGGTTCTTGGCGATGCTGCGGGCGGTCTTGTCGACGATTTCGGTTTCGAAAATCACCACGTCGTTGATGAATTTGTACAACGTCTGCACCAGGGCGAAATCACGCTGCTGCGGGCATTCACGCAGGAAGGTCTCGCTGAGCACCAACGGCTGGCGGCTGAGCGGATAGATCAGCCGCGCGTCGTCCTCCAGCACGCGGCGCGGCCGGGTGCGAATGGTCGCGCGGCTTTCCCAGGCATCGGCGAAAGACTGGTAGTCGGCGGCATTCATTGGGCCACCTCCGCCAGCGGTTCACGCATGCTCAGGCGCAGACCGTCCCACAGGGCGATGCGGCTTTCCACGGCGGCGATGGCGCTGGCGTAGACCTCGGCTTCGCGCTGCGGATTGCCGTCCACCAGTCGGTCCAGCAGTTGTTCTGCAGCCGGGCCGTGGTCTTCGGAGTCGACCTCGATGTGTCGCTCCAGGTAGTAACGGAAGGTCGGCGCCTGTTCGACGCCGATGCCCCAGGCATCGAGCATGCGCTGGAACATGGTCGGGATCACGCTCTCGCGACCGTGCAGGAAGGCGGCAGCAACGCTGTGCCCTGGCGCATGCAGTGCGGTGTGCAGCGTGTCGCGGACGAACCGCGCAGCGGCCGGATCGACCTCGACGCTTTGCAGGGCGACGTCGTAACTCACGCCCTCCTGCTGCAGCGTGACGAAGCGTTCCACGGCTGTCGTGTCCGCACCGACTTCGCGCATGGCATCGAGGTACAGTTCGAAGTGACTGTAATGCCCGTGTGACAGCCGATCGTCCGATTCTTCCCCGAGCACGATTTCGTTGATCAGTCTTGCTGCGTGCGGATCTCGTGGCGGTAACCACGGCAGGCGAGTGCAAGTCAGTTCCTGCTGCAGGCGTTTGGTCAGCGACATGAAGTCCCAGACGGCAAATACATGGGACTCCATAAACCGGCGCAATGTCGCCAAAGAATCGATCTCGGAGAAGATCGGATGAATGCTGAGTTCGGCTTTCTTCAGTGTAAGTTGCTCTTTAGTTGGCATGGTTGCGAGACTCTGGTTAATAGGGAATAAGGATTGCTCAATTAATCGCTAACAACGTTGAGCAAGTTTCTCCAGGCGAACGACAGCCTCATTCGGTTTCGATGAAAACAGGCAATGTCTGAAGGGCCCGGGACAGCAGCAGACGGATAAACCGCTGCGAACCCGGCCGTAGCGCAAGGTTTTGCCGGGTTGGTGATTTCGGATCCAAACCCGGCGAAGAAAAACTAATACATCGCAAAACAACTTAACAAGTTTATTTTTAATTATTTTTAGTTGGCTTTTTTTGAAGTATGAGTGGGGCTGATAAAACTTATAAGTTAAGTTTTATTTGGGCGTGGTTGCTCCTTTCGGCGTTTAATGGCCAAAATTGAACGACAAGAGTGAATGCCTCACTCGAAGCAACTTTCAAATTAAGTAATCGAATTGATATGAGGGGATGAAGTCGGGCTGTAAGAGCGCCGTTTCTTCCTGTTCCCGTGACAAGGCTCCTTCCGTAGGTTCCTGGTGCGGGGACTGCTGCCGGGGCGGCGCGTCCCCGTTCTATATTGGGTTGGCGATTCAAGGGTGCGCGTAAATCGGCGCCGCGGCTATCGTCGAAAATGACTTCCTTGCGGTGCAAATTCCGGGCTGTTCAAAGCAGAAGGGAGGTTAGAGCGCAGGCGTCGATGTGCCACGGCAAATGACCGTGACGGGTGGGGGGATTTGTAAGCGGGTTATTCGCCGGGTGAGTGGAGGCTCACCCGGGAGGGAGGATTCAGTGCGCCGCTTTGCGGCTTTGGCCGGCGGAGCTGGCGAGGTAACGGGTGATGACCTCGACACCGCGGTTGAGGTGCTGCTCCAGCAGTGTCACGGCGTGCGCGGTGTCACGCTCTTTCACCGCCTGCAACAGCGCGCGGTGATCGTCCTGGGAGATTTTGCCCAGGCCCATGGCCTCGAGGTTGAAGCGCAGGAAGCGCTCTTCTTCGTTCAAGCCGTCTTCCACCAGCCGCAACAGTCGGCCATTGGGCGCCTTGCTGTAGAGCGCCATGTGAAACAGACGGTTGAGCCGACCGATTTCGGTGTAGTCGTGTTCGTTTTCCAGTTCTTCGATGAAACCGGCCGCGCGTTCGTGGTCGGCCGGGGTCAGCAGCGGGATCGACTGGCGCAGCGCTTCGGACTCCAGCAGAATGCGCAGCTCGTAGGTTTCCGTTGCGTCACCCTGAATCAGCGGTGCGACCACGGCGCCCTTGTGGGCAGTGACGTTGAGCAGGCCCTGGGCCTCAAGTTGACGCAAGGCTTCGCGCACCGGCATGCGGCTGACACCGAACAGGTCGGCCAAGTCCTGCTGGCGCACGGCGGTGCCGCAGGGCAGGCGCCCGTCGAGAATGGCGGCGCGCAGGGTTTCTTCGATGACCGAGCGCGCCAGATGCGCGGGAATCGGGCCGTCGACTTTGATGCTGTGGAGTGGCTTGGGCTTTTGGGTCACAACTGCACACCCTATGACTGCGGATTTGGATCCAAAGGACACTAGTGATTGCTCTACAGGTTGTCAAACCGTGTAGAAGAACCCTGTCACATCTGAAGTTTAGCGCGGCAGCGATGATCTCATGGTGCCATTGTTTTTTGCTGGGCTAACCTTCACCATCAAGCGCTTTCCTCTCTGCCCTGGATGCCTTGCATTGGCGGTACGTTACGTGATCCCACGGATTGCGCGCTGGCTTGCCGGCGCGCTGCTGCTGGCCGGCATCATGCTGGGCGGCCTGCATGCCGATTGGGATTTTTCCGCGATCAGCCGCAAGGCCACGGCACTGTACGGGCCGTTGGGCGCAGGGCAACAGCGGATTGATGCCTGGCAGAATCTGCTGGCCACGCAGAAGCAGGTCAGCGAGATGGAAAAGCTCAAAGTGGTGAACCTGTTTTTCAACAAACAGATGCGCTACGTCGAAGACATCGATCTGTGGCACGAGGTCGATTATTGGGAAACCCCCATCGAGGCCTTGTGGAAAGGCGCCGGCGACTGCGAAGACTACGCGATCGCCAAGTATTTCAGCCTGCGCCACCTCGGTGTGGCCAGTGACAAGTTACGCATCACCTACGTCAAGGCCCTGCGCCAGAACCGCGCGCACATGGTCCTGACTTACTATTCCAGCCCTGACGCCATGCCGCTGGTGCTCGACAGTCTGATCGACCCGATCAAGCCGGCCGCCGAGCGAACCGATTTGCTGCCGGTCTACTCTTTCAATGCCGAAGGGCTGTACCTGCCGGGCGCCAAGGGCAACAAGAAGGTCGGTGACACCAAACGCCTGTCACGCTGGCAGGATGTGTTGAAGAAAATGCAGGCCGAAGGATTTCCGGTCGAGACGACTAACTAGGAGCACGCGCTCAGATGTCTTTGTTCAAACAGCTGTTGATCGCTATCTGTCTGTTCCTGGTGGTCGCCTTCACCGGCAGCTTCATGGTCAGTCTGGAGAGCTCGCGCACCCAGTACGTCAACCAGTTGCGCTCCCACGCCCAGGATGCGGCCACGGCGCTGGCGCTGTCGTTGACGCCGAACATCGATGACCCGGCGATGGTCGAGCTGCTGGTCAGCTCGATCTTCGACAGCGGTTATTACTCGAGCATCCGCGTGGTCGATCTGAAGACCGACCAGACCATTGTCGAGCGCAACGGCATTCCGGCGGTTACCAACGTGCCGGACTGGTTCGTCAGACTGATCGGCCTGGAACCGGCCGGTGGCGATGCGCTGGTCAGCCGTGGCTGGGAGCAGGCGGCGCGGGTCGAGGTGGTCAGCCACCCGATGTTCGCCCTGGCCAAGCTCTGGCAGAGCGCGCTCGGCAGCCTTGGCTGGTTGCTGGTCTGCGGGGCGGTGAGTGCGGTGCTGGGCGCGCTGTTGCTGCGTCGGCAATTGAAGCCGCTGGATTACATGGTCAAACAATCCCACGCCATCGCCCGCCGCGAATTCCTCAGCCTGCCGGATCTGCCGCGCACGCCTGAATTGCGCCGCGTGGTGCTGGCGATGAACCAGATGGTCGAGAAGCTCAAGGCGCTGTTCCAGGAGCAGGCCGAACGCAGTGAAAAACTGCGCACCGAGTCCTATCAGGACAACCTCACGGGGCTGGCCAACCGGCGTTATTTCGAGATGCAGCTGAATGCGCGGGTGAGCAACCCGGAGCAAGCCAGTTCCGGTTATCTGCTGCTGTTGCGGGTCAAGGACCTGGCCGGTCTCAACCAGCGCCTCGGCGGTCAGCGCACCGATGAATTGTTGAAAGCGGTCGGCGAGCAACTGTCCCGCGAGTGCGCCAAATACCCGGAAACCCAGAACCTCGTCACCCGCATTCGCGGCGGTGAATTCGCCGTGCTGGCGCCGGGGTTGACCCGTGAAGAAGCGCTGCAATTGGCGCAGAGCCTCGACAGTGCGTTGAGCAGCCTGCACGCGACAGGTGCCACCGACGTGCCCGCCGTGGCTTCTATCGGCCTGGCGCCGTTCGCTCACGGCGATTCGCCGCAAGCGGTCCTCAGCCTCGGCGATCAGGCGCTGGCCCAGGCCGAAGGGCAGGGCGAGCAGAACTGGGCGTGCCTCGATCAGAGCCTGGTGGCGGAGGTCGGCGACGATCACCACGCCTGGCACCGCTTGCTCGATCAG
Organism: Pseudomonas sp. 3-2; assembly: GCF_019710535.1. Classification (NCBI taxonomy): domain Bacteria; kingdom Pseudomonadati; phylum Pseudomonadota; class Gammaproteobacteria; order Pseudomonadales; family Pseudomonadaceae; genus Pseudomonas; species Pseudomonas sp. 3-2. The sequence goes on from NZ_CP081200.1 coordinate 147,168, forward strand.
GCCCTGAATCAGCAGCGCTTCGAGCTGTTCTTCCAGCCGGTGGTGGCGGCGCAGGACACGCAATTGGTGTTGCATTACAAAGTGCTGTCGCGTTTGCTCGACGAGCAGGGCCAGACCATTCCCGCCGGACGCTTCCTGCCGTGGCTGGAGCGCTTCGGCTGGACCGCGCGACTGGACCGGTTGATGCTCGAGCAGGTGCTGGAACAGATGGCCGGACATGAAGAATCTCTGGCGCTGAACCTGTCCTCGGCGACCCTCGCCGATCCGCAGGCGTTGAACAAAGTGTTCGAGATTCTGCGGGCGCATTCCAACCTCGGTGCGCGCCTGACCCTGGAAATCGGCGAGGAACAATTGCCGGAGCAAGCGGTGCTGGAACAATTGACCCGGCGCCTGCGTGAACTCGGTTTCTCCTTGAGCCTGCAGCGCTTCGGCGGGCGCTTCAGCATGATCGGCAACCTGGCGCGGCTGGGGCTGGCGTACCTGAAGATCGATGGCAGCTACATCCGGGCGATCGATCAGGAAAGCGACAAGCGCCTGTTCATCGAAGCGATCCAGCGTGCGGCGCATAGCATCGATCTGCCGCTGATTGCCGAGCGGGTCGAGACGGAAGGGGAATTGTCGGTGATTCGCGAGATGGGGTTGTATGGGGTTCAGGGGCAGCTCTTCGGTGAACCGAAACCCTGGGGCTGACTGATCGCTCCCACGCTCCGCGTGGGAGCGATCAAACGGATCAGATCAACCCGCCCTCATCCTCATCGATCAACTGACTCAACCCGCCCAGCGCTTCCCGCGCCTGGGTCCGGTCCATCAACTTGGCCTGGGCCGCCGCTGGCAGGTCGGTGACGCGGATCACGCCTTTCTGAGTCAGCACCTGAATCAGGTCATCGAGTACCCGGATCATTTCCAGGTCGCTCTGCTTGAGCTGTTTGAGGCTGTTCTCCACGGCTTCGTTGGCGTACCAGGCCTGGATTTCATGGTGGTCGGCCGGCAGCGTTTCCGTGGCCTCGGCGTAGGCCGCAGCTTCCACGCGAATCAACTGACCCTGCGCATCGCGTTGCACGTAAAACATTGAGCATCCCTCGGAAATGGACCAGCGTCATGCTGTCAGCAGCATAGCCAACTGCGCGCGAGTATGCGGTGCGCCGACGAAATCGTCACCGGTTCAAGCGCTGCAAACGTGACGGCCGCCCCAGTGGGGCGGCCGTTGTTCACGCATCAGCTGTTGTTGTGGTCGACCTTGATGGTCGGATCGCTGCCGGCAATCAGGTTGTGAATGTTGGCCGTGGACCAGTTGTTGCCTTCCAGTTTGATCGTCACGTCCGGTGTGGCGGCTGCGGCATCGCCCGAGTTGAACTTGCCGCCCGAGCTGACTTGCAGCGACGACACGCCGTCGACCGTGGTGATCTTCAGGAAGTTGTCGATGGTGCTGCCGGTCTCGCCCTGCAACAGGTCACGCAGGTCGATGCGGTCGCCTTCGCTGGCCTTGAAGTCCTTGATCACGTCGTTGCCGGTGTCGCCCGCCTTCCAGACGAAGGTGTCGGCACCGGAACCACCGATCAGGATGTCGTTGCCCTGACCGCCGATCAGCGTGTCGTTGCCGGTGCCGCCGAGCAGGATGTCATTGCCCTTGCCGCCGTCGAGCAGGTCGTTGCCGCCCGAGCCGAACAGGATGTCATTGCCCGCGCCGCCCAGCAGCGTGTCGTTGCCGTCGTGGGCACCGGACACATCGAACGCCTGATAGTGCTCGGTGATGTACTGGTGCACGTTGCTGGTGGTGACTTTGCTGACGTCGACCCCGGTTTCCTTGGCCACGAACGCCTGCATCGCCTGATAACCCTCGCCGGCAATGCCGTTGAAGCTCACCAGGTCGCCGAACAGGATGTCGTTGCCGTCGCCACCGCTGACGGTGTCGTTGCCCGGCATCGTCGCTTCGGTGTGGCCGATGATCGAGTTGGCCAGGTCCTTCGGATCGATGTTGGTCTGTGGCGTCTTGTCCGAATCGTACGGTTTCAGGTCGTTGAGGCTGACACCACTGTTGATGCCGATGGCCTCCACATTCGACAAACCGTTGAGCAAGGCGAAACCGCTGCTGGCGTTATCGGTGGTCGTCGTCGTGGTGCTGCTGCCGTTGCCCGCCAGACTCGAGATCTCGTAGGTACCGTCACCCTGAGCGTGGATGGTACCCAGGCTGTTCCAGCTCCAGCTGCCGTTCTTGTACGTCTGCAATACCACGGCGCCGGCAGTGTTGATACTCAGGTAGTGTGTGTTGTCGATGTAGGTGCTGAAGCTGTCGCCCAGTTTGTAGTTGCTGGTCTTGACCACATCATCGAGCTTCACGTTGCCGTACAGCGTCGGGTTGGTCTGCTCGTTGCTCTGGTAGTAAGTCGGCTGGCCGTCGGTAATGAAGTACGTGAGGTTCTTCGCCCCGGTGTTGGCCACCGCTTCGGCGCTCTGGAAGAAGTTCGCCGTGGCCTTGAACACGTCCTCGTAGTTGGTGCCGCCGCCGGACGACATCGAGTCCAGCACGGCCTTGAGCAAGGTCAGTGCGTTCGGGTCGTTGAGGTTCACCGACACCGACTTGTTGACCTGGGTGTCGAAGTCCACCAGGAAGATGTTCACGGTGCCGGAGTTGCTGCCCAGGCTCTGCTTGAGGGTGTTGAACACCGACGTCAGCGAGTCCTTGGCTGCATTGATCGACGAGGCGCTCATACTGCCTGAGCTGTCGACCATGAACGCGATGTTGTAGTTGGTGCCCGGCACCACGGTCAGGCCGCCGATGTCGGCGACGATGATGTCGTTGCCGTCGGTGCCGGTGACGGTGTCGTCGGCCGAAGTGGCGACCACCGCGTTGTACACCGCCGGCACCACGGTGACCGGGATGGTCGCAGTGGTGCTGGCCGAGCCGCCGACCTGTTCGGTTGAGGTCGAGGTCACGGTCAGGTTGAACTGGCCGTTGTAGTAGGTCGGCGGGGTCACGGTCAGGGTGCCGAGGTTCCAGCCGGTGACGTTGGCGTCGCCGCTGGTGGCGGTCACGGTGAAGCTGTGGCCTGCGCCATCGCTGAGCACCGAACCGACCGGTGCGCCGCTGATCTTGATGCTCAGGGTTTCCGAACCGTCGGTATCGGTCAGCGCGGTGCTTATCGACGACAGTTTCACGGTGGTGCCTTCGGCGCCGGTGTTGAGCTTGTAGCCGTCGTAATAGCCTTCGCCGTTGCTGCCGTGCAGATCGGAGACGGTCACGCCGGCATTCACCAGATCCTGCACGCCGGTATAGATCGGCACGCCGGCACTGCTCAGGTCGATCGGCGTGCTGCCGTTGACCGACAGGTTGACGTCGTAGCTGCCCGGGCCGCTCTGGTTGTGGTGGTAGATGTCCAGGGTGTAGTAGCCGCTGGTGGTCGGGGTGAACGAACCGTTGAGGTTGCCGCCCGCGCCCCACGTCGTGGACGCCACGCTTTTGCCGCCGATGGTCACCAGCAGGCTGTCGTCACCGGTGCCGCTGAAGGTGTAGGTCTTGCCGGCTTCCAGATAAATCAGGCCCGAGGTTTTCGACGCGGTGCCGGCAGTCACGCTGCCGTCGGACTGCACGTTGTTCACGGTACCGCTGGTGTTCGGCTTGCCGGCACCGTCGATCACGTTTTTCAGGGTGGTCGAGTTCGCGCCGCTGCCGTCGGTGCCCAGGCCCGACAGACCGGTCCAGACTTCCTTGATCAGCCCGGTGGATTTCACGCTGTTGTCGGCCACCGACAGGGTCGGTGCATCCGCCACCGGGGTGATGTCGATCTTGATGGTGCCAGTGTTGCCCAGCAACTGGCCGTCGGTTGGCTGGAATTTGATCTGCGCGTAGTCGGCCTGATTGTTACCAACGCCAGTACCACCGTAACCGTTCACACCCGACTCGTTGGCATCCGGCAGGAAGCGCAACTTGCCGGCGTCGATATCGGCCTTGCTGAAAGTCTGGTTGTTGGCGACATCTTTCCAGGTCGAGCCGTCCAGGTACTGCAGTTTGCCTTCGCCCGGCAGCTGGGTGATTTTCACGCCCAGGCTGCTGGCCGGGCTGTCGACGTCGCTGACGCCGAAGGTCGACCAGCCGAGAACCAGCGGGGTGTCTTCGGTGCCGGTGACGTTGACCGGTGCAGCGACCGGCGCATCGTTGACCGCCACCACGTTGACCGTGGTGGTCGCGGTGTTGGAGTAGTTGCCGCCATCGGTCACGGTCACGGTGATGATCCGTGGCACGGTGCTCGGGTCTTCACTGCTGTTGGTGAAGCTGATGTTCTTGATGGCCTGCATGTAGTCGGCGAGCGTCGCGTTACCCGACAGGGTCAGGGTGACGGTGCCGTTGGTGCTGTTGGCGTTGATGGTAATGCCGTTGACGCTGTTGCCCAGGTTCAGCGCATCGCCGTCCTGACGGTTGGTCAGCACGACGGTGGCGCCGGTCAGCATGGTGCTGTCCGGGTCGGTGATCTTGATGTCGGTGTCGGCAATCGACACGCCTGCGCCCGGGGTGTTCTCGGTGAAGGTCACCTTGTAGTCGGCACCCGTTGCACCGCTGGAGTTGTTGGCGTCCAGGTCGATGACCGGCGGTGCATCGTTGTCGATGATCGAGGTGCTGACGCTGCCATTGGTGCTGCTGACCGCCAGGTTTTCGAAGTTGCCACCGGTGGCCGAGTCGATCTTGACCACGAAGTTTTCGGTACCTTCGGTGATCTTGTCATCGATTGTGGCGACGTTGAACTGCGCACTGCTGGCACCTGCCGGGATCTTCACGGTGTACACGCCGGTAAAGTCCGAACCGTCGGCGGCGGTGCCGCTGTAGACGATTTTCAGGGTGACTTCGGTTTGCGCCGGGTTGGTCAGGCTGACGGTGTAGGTTGCGGTCTGACCTTCGGTCACCGAGGTGCTGCCGGTGATGCTGACGGTGGTGGTGTCGATGGTATCGGTGACGCTGGTCACGGCCGGTGTGTTGCTGGTCACCAGGTTTTCGAAATTGCCGCCCGTGGCGTTGGTGATCGTGGCCTGCACGTTGCCGGCGTCCTTGTAGACGTCGTCGGCTGGCGCAGGAACGGTCACGGTGCCGGTAGTTTTGCCGGCTTCGATGGTGATCACCGAACCGTTGCTCAGGGTCACGGTCACTGGCGAGCCAGCGGCGTTGGTCAGAGTCGCGGTGTAAGTGATCGAGCCACCCTCGGCGACCGAATTGGTAGCGCTGAGCGACAGATTGGTCGTGTCGACGGTATCGGTCACGGTGGTGCTGACCGGGGTCTTGTCGGCCACCAGATTCTCGTAGTTGCCGCCGCTTACGCCGGTGATCGCGTTGGTCAGTGGCGCATGACCATTCAACACGTCGTTCGGCGCGGTGGTGGTCACACTGCCGGTGGTTTTGCCGACTTCGATGGTGATCGACTGACCGTTGGCCAGGGTCACGGTCACAGGCGAGCCTGTCACTGGCGCGCCGACGGTCGCGGTGTAGACCACGTTGCCACCTTCGGCCGCCGTCGTGGTCGCGGTCAGCTTCACGGTGGTGGTGTCGATAGTGTCGGTGACGCTGGTCACGGCTGGTGTGGTGCTGGTGACCAGGTTCTCGAAGTTGCCGCCAGTGGCGGACTTGATCGTCGCCTGCACGTTGCCGGCGTCTTTGTAGACGTCGTCAGCTGGCGCAGGAACGGTCACGGTGCCCGTGGTTTTACCGGCTTCGATGGTGATCACCGAACCGTTGCTCAGGGTGACGGTCACTGGCGAGCCAGCGGCGTTGGTCAGGGTCGCGGTGTAGGTGATCGAGCCACCTTCAGCCACGGTGCCGGTCGCGCTGAGCGTCAGGTTGGTGGTGTCGACGGTGTCGGTCACGGTGGTGCTGACCGGGGTCTTGTCGGCCACCAGATTCTCGTAGTTACCGCCGCTCACGCCGGTGATCGCGTTGGTCAGCGGCGCATGGCCGTTGAGCGCATCGTTCGGCGCGGTGGTGGTCACGGTGCCCGTGGTCTTGCCGACTTCGATAGTGATCGACTGTCCGTTGGACAGGGTCACGGTCACAGGCGAGCCAGTCACTGGCGCACCTACGGTAGCGGTGTAGGTGACGGTGCCACCTTCGGCCGCTGTTGCGGTTGCGGTCAGCTTCACGGTGGTGGTGTCGATGGTGTCAGTAACGCTGGTCACTGCTGGCGTGGTGCTGGTCACCAGGTTTTCGAAGTTGCCGCCCGTGGCGTTGGTGATCGTGGCTTGCACGTTGCCGGCGTCTTTGTAGACATCGTCCGCTGGTGCAGGAATGGTTACGGTGCCGGTGGTTTTGCCCGCTTCGATGGTGATCACGGCACCGTTGCTCAAGGTCACGGTCACCGGAGTGCCCGCAGCATTGGTCAGGGTTGCGGTGTAAGTGATCGAACCACCCTCGGCGACCGAGTTGGTGGCGCTCAGGGACAGGTTGGTAGTGTCGACCGTGTCGGTCACGGTGGTGCTGACCGGGGTCTTGTCGGCCACCAGATTCTCGTAGTTACCGCCGCTCACGCCGGTGATCGCGTTGGTCAGTGGTGCATGACCATTCAATACGTCGTTAGGCGCGGTGGTGGTCACGGTGCCGCTGGTCTTGCCGACTTCGATGGTGATCGATTGACCATTCGACAGGGTTACCGTCACTGGCGAGCCAGTCACCGGAGCGCCAACAGTGGCGGTGTAGACAACGTTGCCACCCTCGGCCGCCGTCGCAGTTGCGGTCAGCTTCACGGTGGTGGTGTCGATGGTGTCGGTAACGCTGGTCACCGCTGGTGTGGTGCTGGTGACCAGGTTCTCAAAGTTGCCGCCAGTCGCGTTGGTGATCGTGGCTTGCACGTTGCCGGCGTCCTTGTAGACGTCGTCGGCTGGTGCAGGAACGGTCACAGTGCCGGTGGTCTTGCCCGCTTCGATGGTGATCACCGAACCGTTGCTCAGGGTCACGGTCACTGGCGAGCCAGCGGCGTTGGTCAGGGTCGCGGTGTAGGTGATCGAGCCACCTTCGGCCACGGTCCCTGTCGCGCTGAGCGACAGGTTGGTGGTATCGACGGTGTCGGTGACGGTGGTCGAAACCGGGGTTTTATCAGCCACCAGATTTTCATAGTTACCACCGCTCACACCAGTGATCGCGTTGGTCAGCGGTGCATGACCGGTCAGCACGTCGTTCGGCGCGGTAGTGGTCACGGTGCCGCTGGTCTTGCCGACTTCGATGGTGATGCTCTGGCCGTTGGACAGGTTTACGGTCACAGGCGAGCCAGTCACAGGGGCGCCCACGGTCGCGGTGTAGGTGACGGTGCCACCCTCGGCCGCTGTTGCGGTCGCGGTCAGCTTCACGGTGGTGGTGTCGATGGTATCGGTGACGCTGGTCACGGCTGGTGTGTTGCTGGTCACCAGGTTCTCGAAGTTACCGCCCGTGGCGTTGGTGATCGTGGCCTGCACGTTGCCGGCGTCTTTGTAGACGTCATCGGCTGGGGCGGCGACGGTCACGGTGCCGGTGGTTTTGCCGGCTTCGATGGTGATCACGGCGCCGTTGCTCAAGGTCACGGTCACCGGGGTGCCCGCAGCGTTGGTCAGGGTCGCGGTGTAGGTGATCGAACCACCTTCGGCCACGGTGCCGGTCGCGCTGAGCGACAGGTTGGTGGTGTCGACCGTGTCGGTGACGGTGGTCGAGACCGGCGTTTTGTCGGCTACGAGGTTCTCGTAGTTGCCGCCCGTCACGCCGGTGATCGCGTTGGTCAACGGCGTGTGGCCGGTCAGCGCATCGTTCGGTGCTGTGGTGGTGACAGTGCCGGTGGTTTTGCCCACCTCGATGGTGATCGACTGACCGTTGGACAGGGTCACGGTGACTGGCGAACCGGTCACAGGCGCGCCCACGGTGGCGGTGTAAGTGACAGTGCCGCCTTCCGCCGCCGACTCGGTCGCGGTCAGTCTGACCGTGGTGGTGTCGATGGTGTCGGTGACCTGGGTCACGGCCGGAACAGTGCTCGGAACAAGGTTCTCGAAGTTGCCACCGGTGGCGGTCGAAATGGTCGCCTCGACTTTGCCGGCATCTTTGTAGACGTCGTCTTTCGGTGCATCGACGGTCACGGTGCCGGTGGTTTTGCCAGCTTCGATGGTGATCACCGCGCCGTTGCTCAAGGTCACGGTCACCGGGGTGCCCGCAGCGTTGGTCAGTGTGGCGGTGTAAGTGATCGAACCACCCTCGGCTACCGAATGGGTGGCGCTGAGAGTCAGGTTGGTGGTGTCGACGGTGTCGGTCACGGTGGTGCTGACCGGCGTTTTGTCGGCCACGAGGTTTTCGTAGTTACCGCCGCTCACACCGGTGATCGCGTTGGTCAGCGGCGCATGGCCGTTGAGCGTATCGTTCGGCGCAGTGGTGGTCACAGTGCCGGTGGTTTTGCCCACCTCGATGGTGATCGACTGACCATTGGCCAGGGTCACGGTCACAGGCGAACCCGTCACTGGCGCGCCAACAGTCGCGGTGTAAGTAACGGTGCCACCTTCAGCGGCCGTTTCGGAAGCGGTCAGCTTCACGGTCGTCGTGTCGATGGTGTCGGTGACTTCCGTTACGGCTGGAACGGTGCTCGGAACCAGGTTCTCGAAGTTGCCACCGGTTGCGTCTTTGATGGTCACTTCGACTTTGCCGGCGTCTTTGTAGACGTCATCGGCAGGTGCTGGAACGGTCACCGTGCCGGTGGTTTTACCGGCCTCGATGGTGATGACGGCGCCGTTAGACAGGGTCACGGTCAGCGGAGTGCCGGCAGGATTGGTCAGGGTCGCGGTGTAGGTGATCGAACCGCCTTCGGCCACGGTGCCCGTCGCAGTCAGCGACAGATTGGTGGTGTCGACAGTGTCGATCACGGTGGTGCTGACCGGCGTTTTGTCGGCCACCAGATTTTCGTAGTTACCGCCGCTCACACCGGTGATCGAGTTGGTCAGCGGCGTGTGGCCGTTGAGTGCATCGTTCGGTGCGGTGGTGGTGACGGTGCCGGTGGTCTTGCCGACTTCGATGGTGATCGACTGACCGTTGGACAAGGTCACGGTGACCGGCGAACCGGTCACCGGTGCACCCACGGTGGCGGTGTAGGTAACAGTGCCGCCTTCTGCCGCCGACTCGGTCGCGGTGAGTTTGACCGTGGTGGTGTCGGTGGTGTCGGTGACTTCGGTCACGGCCGGAACCGTGCTCGGCACCAGATTCTCGAAGTTGCCACCGGTGGCGGTCGAAATGGTCGTTTCGACTTTGCCGGCGTCTTTGTAGACGTCGTCTTTCGGCGCATCGACGGTCACGGTACCGGTGGTTTTACCGGCCTCGATGGTGATGACGGCACCGTTCGACAGGGTTACGGTCACCGGCGTACCCGCCGGGTTGGTCAGGGTCGCGGTGTAGACGATCGAGCCACCCTCGGCCACCGAGCCAGTGGCGCTCAGGGTCAGGTTGGTGGTGTCGACGGTGTCAGTCACGGTGGTGCTGACCGGGGTCTTGTCGGCCACCAGGTTTTCGTAGTTACCGCCAGTCACGCCAGTGATCGCGTTGGTCAGCGGCGCATGGCCGTTGAGCGCATCGTTCGGCGCGGTGGTGGTCACGGTACCCGTGGTTTTACCGACTTCGATGGTGATCGACTGACCATTGGCCAGGGTCACGGTCACAGGCGAACCGGTGACAGGCGCACCGACAGTCGCGGTGTAAGTAACGGTGCCGCCTTCCGCCGCCGACTCGGTCGCGGTCAGTTTCACCGTGGTGGTGTCGATGGTGTCGGTGACGTTGGTTACGGCCGGAACGGTGCTTGGCACCAGGTTCTCGAAACCACCGCCAGTAGCGGTCGAAATGGTTGCCTCGACTTTGCCGGCGTCTTTGTAGACGTCGTCTTTCGGTGCATCGACGGTCACGGTGCCGGTGGTTTTACCGGCCTCGATAGTAATGACGGCACCGTTCGACAGGGTCACGGTCACCGGCGTACCCGCCGGGTTGGTCAGGGTCGCGGTGTAAGTGATCGAACCACCCTCGGCCACCGAGTCGGTGGCCGTCAGGTTCAGGTTGGTCGTGTCGACAGTGTCCGAAACCGAGGTATTTGCCGGTTTGCCGTCGACCGCCAGGTTTTCGTAATTGCCACCGGTGGCCTTGTCGATGGTCACGCTCAGCGAGCTGCCGCCCGCCAACGGGCTGTTCGGCGCGACGAAATTCACGGTGCCGGTGGTTTCGCCGACGGCGATGGTGATGGTCTGTCCGTTGGACAGGGTCACGACGAGCGGCGAACCGGTCACTGGCGCCGTCACGGTCGCGGTGTAGACCACGGTTTCGCCTTCGGCGACGTTGGCGGTGGCGGTCAGCGACACGGTGGACGTGTCGATGGTGTCATTGACGGTGGTGACCGCGGGGGCGGTGCTGGTGACCAGGTTCTCGAAGTTGCCACCGGTGGTGGTCGAAATGGTCGTCTCGACTTTGCCGGCGTCCTTGTAGACGTCGTCCTTCGGTGCATCGACGGTCACGGTGCCGGAGGTTTTACCGGCCTCGATGGTGATCACGGCGCCGTTGCTCAAGGTCACGGTCACCGGAGTCCCGGCGGCGTTGGTCAGGGTCGCGGTGTAGGTGATCTGGCCACCTTCGTTGACTTCCGGCGTGGCGCTCAGGGTCAGGTTGGTGGTGTCGACGGTGTCGGTCACGGTGGTGCTGACCGGCGTTTTGTCGGCTACGAGATTTTCGTAGTTACCGCCGCTCACGCCAGTGATCGCGTTGGTCAGCGGTGTGTGACCGTTCAACGCATCGTTCGGCGCAGTGGTGGTGATGGTGCCGGTGGTCTTGCCGACCTCGATGGTGATCGACTGACCATTGGCCAGGGTTACGGTCACAGGCGAACCAGTGACAGGCGCGCCGACGGTCGCAGTGTAAGTAACGGTACCGCCTTCAGCCGCCGACTCGGTTGCGGTGAGTTTCACCGTGGTGGTGTCGATGGTGTCGGTGACTTCGGTAACCGCCGGAGCAGTGCTCGGCACCAGGTTTTCGAAGTTGCCACCGGTTGCATCCTTGATGGTCACTTCGACTTTGCCGGCGTCTTTGTAGACGTCGTCTTTCGGCGCATCGACGGTCACGGTGCCGGTGGTTTTACCGGCCTCGATGGTGATAACAGCGCCGTTGCTCAGTGTCACGGTGACTGGGGTGCCGGCCGGGTTGGTCAGCGTTGCGGTGTAAACGATCGAGCCGCCTTCGGCCACGGAACCTGTCGCGCTGAGGGTCAGGTTGGTCGTGTCGACGGTGTCGGTGACGGTGGTCGAAACCGGGGTCTTGTCGGCCACCAGATTTTCGTAGTTACCTCCAGACACGCCAGTAATCGAGTTGCTCAGCGGGGTGTGACCGTTCAACGCATCGTTCGGCGCGGTGGTGGTGATGGTGCCGGTGGTCTTGCCCACTTCGATGGTGATCGTCTGACCGTTGGCCAGAGTCACGGTGACCGGCGAGCCAGTCACCGGAGCGCCAACAGTTGCGGTGTAGGTGACAGTGCCGCCCTCAGCCACCGACGTATCGGCGCTCAGCTTCACGGTCGACGTATCGATGGTGTCAGTCACTTCAGTGACGGCCGGAACAGTGCTCGGCACCAGATTCTCGAAGTTGCCGCCGGACGCATCCTTGATGGTCACTTCGACTTTGCCGGCGTCTTTGTAGACGTCATCGGCCGGAGCCGGAACGGTCACGGTGCCAGTGGTTTTACCCGCTTCGATGGTGATCACCGAGCCGTTGCTCAGGGTCACGGTCACTGGCGTGCCAGCCGGATTGGTCAGCGTGGCGGTGTAAACGATCGAACCACCTTCAGCCACGGAACCTGTAGCGCTCAAGGTCAGATTGGTGGTGTCGACGGTGTCGGTGACTGACGTCACGGCCGGCGTCTTGTCGGCGACCAGGTTTTCGTAATTGCCGCCGCTGGTGCCGTCGATCTTCACGCTCAGCGTGTTGCCGCCGGCCAGTGCATCGTTCGGTGCGGTGTAGTTGACGCTGGCGCTGCTGGCGCCGACCGGGATGGTGATGGTCTGGCCGTTGGACAGGGTCACGACCACCGGCGAGCCGGTCACCGGTGCGGTGACGGAGGCGGTGTAAACCACCACGCCGCCTTCAACGGTGCTGGCCGTGGCGCTCAGGGAAACGGTGCTGGTATCGATGGTGTCGGTGACGTCGGTCACCGCCGGGGTCTTGTCGACCACCAGGTTTTCAAAGTTGCCGCCGCTGGTCTTGGTAATGCTGGCGTCGACTTTGCCGGCGTCCTTGTACACGTCGTCGCCCGGTGCGGCGACGGTGATGGTACCGGTGCTCGCGCCTTTGGCGATGTTGATCACCGCGCCGTTGCTCAGGGTCACGGTCATGGCCGTGCCGGCCGGGTTGGTCAGGGTCGCGGTGTAGATGATCGAACCGCCCTCGGCGACCGAACCGGTGGCGCTCAGGCTGATATTGGTGGTGTCGACGGTGTCGGTAACCTTGGTCACCACAGCCGTACGGTTGGCATCGACCTGTTCGAAGTTGCCGCCGCTGTGGCTGGCAATCGCGGTCTGCACCTTGCCGCCATCGATGTAAGGCGTGTTGGCCGGCGCAGGGAAATTCACCGAACCGCTGGTGGCACCGGCGGCGATGTTGATGACCGCGCCGTTGGCCAAGGTCACGGTCATGGCGGTGCCGGCCGGGTTGCTCAGGGTCGCGGTGTAGGTGATCTGGCCACCTTCGCTGACGGTGTCGCTGGCGCTCAGGGTCAGCGTGGTCTTGTCGATGGTGTCGTTGACCGTGGTGCTGACTGGCGTCTTGCTGACGTCGAGCTTCTCGAAGTTGCCACCGCTGGCATCGGTCATGGTCACGGTGAGCTTGCTGACATCCTTGTAGACGTCATCGCTCGGCGCCGGGATGGTCACCGAACCGCTGGTCTTGCCGGCTTCGATAACGATGGTCTGGCCGTTGCTCAGGTTGACGGTCACCGGCGTCTGCGCGGCGTTGGTCAGCGTTGCGGTGTAAGTGATCGACGTGCCTTCGAGCACATAGCTTTCGGCGCTGAGGGTCAGGTGCGTGGTGTTGATGGTGTCGGCGACGTTGGTCACCGCTGGCGTCGGGTTGGCCACCAGGTTTTCGAAATTGCCGCCGGAAGTGTCCTTGATGGTCACTTCGACTTTGCCGGCGTCTTTATAGACGTCATCGGCCGGGGCTGGAACGGTCACGGTGCCGGTGGTTTTGCCGGCTTCGATGGTGATGACGGAGCCGTTGCTCAACGTCACGGTCACCGGGGTGCCGGCCGGATTGGTCAGGGTCGCGGTGTAGACGATCTGCCCGCCCTCGTTGACGTTGCCGGTGGCGGTCAGCGATACGGTGGTGGTGTCGACGGTGTCGGTGATGGTGGTGCTGACCGGTGTTTTGTCGGCCACGAGGTTTTCGTAGTTGCCGCCGCTCACACCGGTGATCGAGTTGGTCAGCGGTGCATGGCCGGCCAGTACGTCGTTCGGCGCCGTGGTAGTCACGGTGCCGGTGGTTTTGCCGACTTCGATGGTGATCGCCTGACCGTTGGCCAGGGTCACAACCACAGGCGAGCCGGTTACCGGGGCGCCCACCGTCGCGGTGTAAGTAACGGTTCCGCCTTCCGCCGCCGACTCGGTCGCGGTCAGTTTGACGGTCGAAGTGTCGATGGTGTCGGTGACCTGGGTCACGGCCGGCACAGTGCTTGGCACCAGGTTTTCGAAGTTGCCGCCGGTTGCGCCGGTAATGGTCGCTTCGACTTTGCCGGCATCCTTGTAGACGTCATCGGCAGGCGCTGGAACGGTCACGGTGCCGGTGGTCTTGCCGGCTTCGATGGTGATGACCGCGCCGTTGCTCAAGGTCACGGTCACCGGCGTGCCGGCCGGATTGGTCAAGCTTGCGGTGTAGATGATCGAGCCGCCCTCGGCCACGGAATCGGTGGCGCTCAGGGTCAGGTTGGTGGTGTCGACGGTGTCAGTGACGGTGGTCGAAACCGGAGTCTTGTCGGCGACCAGATTCTCGTAGTTGCCGCCGCTCACGCCGGTGATCGCGTTGGTCAGCGGTGCGTTGCCGGCCAATGCGTCGTTCGGTGCTGTGGTGGTCACGGTGCCGGTGGTCTTGCCCACTTCAATCGTGATGCTTTGGCCGTTGGCCAGGGTCACGGTGACCGGCGAGCCAGTTACGGGCGCTCCAACTGTCGCGGTGTAAGTAACGGTACCGCCCTCGGCCGCCGATTCGGTCGCGGTCAGTTTGACGGTGGTGGTGTCGACGGTATCGGTCACGTCGGTGACGGCCGGAACGGTGCTTGGCACCAGGTTCTCGAAGTTGCCGCCGCTGGCGTCCTTGATCGTCACTTCGACCTTGCCAGCGTCTTTATAGACGTCATCGGCAGGCGCCGGAACGGTCACGGTGCCAGTGGTTTTACCCGCTTCGATGGTGATGACGGAGCCGTTGCTCAACGTCACGGTCACCGGGGTGCCCGCAGGATTGGTCAGGGTCGCGGTGTAAACAATCGAACCGCCCTCGGCGACAGTACCGGTGGCGCTCAGGGTCAGGTTGGTGGTGTCGGCAACGTCTGTCACCGTGGTCGAAACCGGGGTCTTGTCGGCCACCAGATTTTCGTAATTACCGCCGGAAACGCCGGTGATCGAGTTGGTCAGCGATGCGTTGCCAGCCAATGCGTCGTTCGGCGCGGTGGTGGTCACGGTGCCAGTGGTTTTGCCCACTTCGATGGTGATGGTCTGACCGTTGGCCAAAGTGACAGTCACCGGCGAACCGGTGACTGGTGCGCCAACTGTAGCGGTATAAGTAACGGTGCCGCCTTCTGCAACCGAAGTATCAGCCGTCAGTTTGACCGTCGACGTGTCGATGGTGTCAGTCACTTCGGTGACAGCGGGAACAGTGCTTGGCACCAGGTTCTCGAAGTTGCCGCCGGTGGCGTCCTTGATGGTCACTTCGACCTTGCCCGCGTCTTTGTAGACGTCATCGGCAGGCGCCGGAACGGTCACGGTGCCAGTGGTTTTACCCGCTTCGATGGTGATGACGGAGCCGTTGCTCAACGTCACGGTCACCGGGGTGCCGGCCGGATTGGTCAGGGTTGCGGTGTAGACGATCGAACCGCCTTCCGCCACGGAACCGGTGGCGCTCAGCGACAGGTTGGTGGTGTCGATGGAGTCGGTGACGGTAGTGGTCGCTGGCGTCGTGTTTGGCACCAGATTCTCGAAATTGCCGCCGGTAGCGCCGGTAATCGTGGTGCTGACGGTGCCGCCGTTGTTGTAGACGTCATTCGGTGCGGTCGGCACGTTGACGCTGCCGGTGGTCTGGCCGGCGCCGATGGTGATGGTCGAACCGTTCGACAGGGTGACGGTCACCGGTGTCTGCGCCGGGTTGGTCAGGGTTGCGGTGTAGGTGATCTGGCCACCTTCGACCACGGTGCCGGTGGCGGTCAGAGTCAGATTCGTGGTGTCGACCGAATCGACGATCGTGGTAACGGCCGGTGTCGGGTTCGGCACCAGGTTTTCGAAGTTGCCGCCCGTGGCACCGGTGATGGTGGTGGTGACGGTGCTGCCGTTGTTATAGACGTCATTCGGTGCGGTCGGCACGTTGACGGTGCCGGTGGTCTGGCCGGCGCCGATAGTGATGGTCGAGCCGTTCGACAGGGTCACGGTCACCGGCGTCTGCGCCGGATTGGTCAGGGTCGCGGTGTAGGTGATCTGACCGCCTTCGGTCACACTCGGGCCCGCCGTCAGGGTCACGGTGGTGGTGTCGATGGTGTCGGTGACCTGGGTCGTGGCCGGGGTGGTCGGCGGGGTCACGGTGATGCCGTTGCCGCCGGTGGTGCCGGTGACGGTCACGTCGATCTGGGTCGGGTCGTTATAAACAGTGTCGTTCGGCGCCAGGGGCACGTTGACGGTGCCGGTGGTGGAACCGGCCGGAATCACGATCACCGCACCGTTGGACAGGGTGATGGTCAGGTCGGTCAGCGGCGCCTGGGTCAGCGTTGCGGTGTACACCAGCACGCCGCCGGCTTCGGTGATGCTCGGCGTGGCGCTGAGGCTCAGGGTCGATTCGCGCAGGGCATTGGCGTTGGTGTCGGTGGTCTGGCCGCCGGTGATGTTCTGTGCGGCCTGGCCTGCAGCGTTGATGCCCGCAGTGGGGAAACCGATGGTGGGGTCGACGCGGCCGGCGGTCGCATCGAGCATCACGAAGCTGTGACCGCCGCCGGCGGCACCGCCAGTCCCTGCGGCGCTCGGGCCGGCAGCGGTGGCGTCAAGGGCGGTAGTCGGGTCGACACCGGCGGCGATGGCTTGTTGCAGCTCTTCTACCGACGGCGCGGCTTGCGCGGTGGCTTCGGCCAGGTCGGTGCTGGAGTCCGGGGTATCGGCGCTCCACTGAGTGTCACGGCCCAGATCGATCGTGCGGCCATCGGCCAGTTCCAGGGACACGGCGCCGGAAACGCCGGTGTCGACCTGATCGCCGGCAAACAGCCGGTCGCCTTCAACGAGTACGCGACGGACGCCCTCTGGGGACACCACGAAAACCTGACCGACAATGCTTTTGACGATGGCAACAACACTGCTCATTGAAGACTCTCCGGGTGTCACGTTCAGTTGACTTCCATAGACCTGATGGCTGTCTGCGCCGATTCAGTCTGGACGTACTTTTAAAAAAAGATGAAGCAAAGTTGACGCTGCTGCTCGTCAATATTTTGGCTAGATTCTTTCGCTATTAACTTTATGCCAAACTATTGACCTTCTGGGTGCCATCCTAAACAATCGTCCCAGTAATGTCACATTGATATTTATGCGGCGACCTGCCCTTCAGCGTGTGATCCAGTTCCGGTTTTAAACTTTCCGACATACGGTCATTCCGGTTGCCATCTTCCGACGCAGCTCACCAATTTGCTGTGATTCAAGACAAGAAGTTCTGGGAAATCTTTACCATGCGTTCGCACCTGTTCAAGGCTCTACCCTTCGCTCTCGCCGCCTCTTTCGTACAAGCACAATCCTTACCAGAAGCCATGCAGCAGGCGCTGGATGTCCATCCGGAAATCCAGGCAGGGGTCAACAGTCGGCTGGCCGCGGATTATCAATTAAAGGCTGCAAAAGGTGGATACCTGCCCAAGGTCGATCTGCTGGGCGGTTATGGTCGTGAAGGCACCGACAGCGTGACCACCCGCGCCAATGGTGGCGGCAATCACTGGGAAACCCTGAACCGCAGCGAGTCAAGTTTACGTCTCTCGCAAATGGTTTTTGACGGTTTTGCGACGTCCAGCGAAGTCGGGCGTCAACAAGCCACCGTCAACTCCCGCGCGTATTCCCTGCTCGGCACTTCCGAACGCACCGCGCTGACCGTGGCCCAGGTTTATCTGGATGTGCTGACCCGTCGCGAATTCGTGCGTCTGGCCGAAGAAAACCTAAAAAGCCACCAACGTATCTACGACCAGATCCAGCTGCGCACCCAGCGCGGCGTCGGCAGCGGGGCCGACCTCGATCAGGCCGAAGCGCGTATGGCTCAGGCCCGCAACAACCTGATCACCGAGCAGACCAACCTCGCCGACTCGGAAACCAACTTCCTCAGCGCCGTCGGCCAGATGCCCGATCAGCTGGAGCGTCCGGCGCCGTTCATGGCGATGATGCCGGCCAACCTGAATGAAGCGCGCCAGCAGATGCTGGAAAACAGCCCGATCCTGCGTTCGGCCGAGTCCGACATCGCCGCGGCCGAGAAGCAATACGAGACTGCCAAGTCGACCTTCTACCCGCGCTTCGACGCCGAGCTGGGCCGCACTGCCGACAACGATCTCGACGGCCAGAACGGTCACAACAACGAATGGCAGGCCATGTTGCGCATGCGCTTCAACCTGTATTCGGGCGGCAGCAACAAGGCGGATCTGGAGTCCAAGTCCTACCTGTCGAACCAGGCGCTGGACATCCGCAACAACGCCTTGCGCCAATTGAATGAAGAGCTGGGCCTGGCCTGGAACGCCCTGAACAACGCCAACGCCCAGGTGCCGATCGCTCAGCAGTACGTTGATCACAGCACCTCGGTGCGCACTGCTTACCAGCGCCAGTTCAGCCTCGGCGAACGAACCCTGCTGGATTTGCTCGACAGCGAAAACGAGCTGTTCACCGCTTCGCGGCGTCTGGCTGAAATCAAAAACATTCAGTTATTTACTCAGTATCGAATCAAGGCGACCATGGGCGAATTGCTCAAGAGCCAGGGAGTGGTCGCACCCTTGGCATCCGTTGTGCAGAACGACGTGAAGCCCAAGGTTCAGCTGCCTGGGATGAATTGAGTTGTCCCTTTTCAACTGCTAAAGAGTGTCGAGCGTGGAATCAGAAGTCAGTCGAGTTCATCTCAGTCATGATCCACGCGCGTTGCACGACGATCCGTTACTGGATGGTCTGCTCGCTCTTTGCATGCTCCACCAGAAACCCGCCAGCGCGGCGATGCTGACCACCGGCCTGCCGTTGCCCAAACAACGCCTGAGTGTCGAGCTGCTGCCCCGTGCAGCGGCGCGCGCCGGGCTGCAAGGGCGGGTGCTGCAGCGCAAGCTCGAAGAAATTCCGGCGATTGCCATGCCGGCGCTGTTGCTGCTCAAGGATGGCCGCAGTGCCGTCCTGCTCGGCTGGCAGGGCGAGAACGAAGCACGGGTGCTGCTCAGCGAAAGCGACGGCGGCGAATCCCTGGTCAGCCGCGAACTGCTGGCCGACGACTACACCGGCAAGGTGTTCTTCGCCCAGCCCCAGCACAAATTCGACGTCAACCACGGCACGCTGATCCCGCGTGCGCGCTCGTGGTTTCGCGACACCCTCAAGCGTTCGCGCTGGCTGTATGCCGACGCCATCGCCGCCAGTTTCCTGATCAACATCATCGCCATGGCCGCGCCGCTGTTCGTGATGAATGTCTACGACCGCGTGGTGCCGAACCAGGCCGAAGCGACCCTGTGGGTGCTCGCGCTGGGCATCACCGGCGCCTATCTGTTCGACCTGATCCTCAAGAGTCTGCGCAGCCTCTGCCTGGATCTGGCCGGCAAGAAAACCGACCTGATCATCTCCGCCACGCTGTTCGAACGCATCGTCGGCATGGCCATGAAATACCGCCCGGCGCGGGTCGGGAGCTTTGCCCAGAACATTCATGAGTTCCAGAGTCTGCGCGACTTCCTCGCCTCGCTGACCCTGACCAGCCTGATCGACCTGCCGTTCACCATCCTGATCTTCATTGTCATCGCGATTCTCGGCGGGCATCTGGTGTGGATTCCGGTGCTGGCCTTCCCGATTGCGCTGCTGATCGGCTATGCCTTGCAGAAACCGCTGGTGGCAACCATGGAACGCACCATGGCCCTCGGCGCCGAGCGTCAGTCGAGCCTGATCGAAACCCTCGCCGGCCTCGACGCGGTGAAGGTCAACAACGCCGAAAGCGAACGCCAATATCAGTGGGAGCAAACCATCGGCACCCTCAGCCGCCTCGAGCTGCGGGTGAAAATGCTCTCCGGTCTGGCGATGAACATCACTCTGCTGATCCAGCAACTGGCCGGGGTGATCATGATCGTCTTCGGCGTGTACCAGATCATCGCCGGCAACCTGAGTATGGGCGGCCTGATCGCCTGCTACATGCTCAGTGGCCGCGCCCTCAGCCCGCTGGCGTCGCTGTCCGGTCTGCTGACCCGTTACCAGCAGGCGCGGGTGACCATGACTTCGGTCGACCAGATGATGGAGCTGCCGCAAGAGCGCAATTTCGAAGAGCGCCCGCTGAGCCGCAAGGTGCTGCAAGGCGCGATCGAATGCCGCCAGCTCAGCTTCACCTACCCGGAACAACAGAACCCGGCGCTGAAGAACATCAACCTGGTGATCCGTCCCGGCGAGAAGATCGGCATCATCGGCCGCAGCGGCTCGGGCAAAAGTTCGCTGGCGAAATTGCTGGTCGGCCTCTATCAGCCGGACGACGGAGCGTTGCTGGTGGACGGCGTCGACATCCGCCAGATCGACGTCAGCGAGCTGCGCTACAACATCGGCTACGTGCCGCAGGACATCCAGCTGCTGGCCGGCACCCTGCGCGACAACCTGGTTTCCGGCGCTCGTTACGTCGAAGACGAACTTGTCCTGCAGGCCGCTGAACTGGCCGGCGTCCACGAATTCGCCCGACTGCACCCGCAAGGTTATGAGCTGCAAGTCGGCGAGCGCGGGCAGAACCTGTCCGGTGGCCAGCGCCAGAACGTCGCCCTGGCCCGGGCGCTGTTGCTCAATCCGCCGATTCTGTTGCTCGACGAACCGACCAGCGCCATGGACAACACCGGCGAAGAACGCCTCAAGCAACGCCTCGCGGCGGTGGTGGAAAACAAGACCGTGGTGCTGGTGACGCACCGGGCATCGCTGCTGTCGCTGGTCGATCGCCTGCTGGTGGTCGACCGTGGACAGATTCTCGCCGACGGCCCGAAAGCGGCCGTCATGGAAGCGTTGAAGAAGGGGCAGATCAGTGTTGCTTAAGTCGGGTTTCAAGGATTCGATCCGCCGCTACTTCAAGGGCTCGGCATCGCTGCAGGGCCAGCCGCTGCCAGAGGTCAACAAGGCCTTGATCGAGGACGCGCCGCGCGTGGTGCGGTTGACGATCTGGGCGATCATCGGTTTCTTCGTGTTCCTGATGTTGTGGGCCAACTTCGCCGTCATCGACGAAGTGACCAAGGGCGACGGCAAGGCGATTCCTTCGTCGAAGATTCAGAAAATCCAGAACCTCGAGGGCGGGATCGTCTCCGAGCTGTTCGTCAAGGAAGGCCAGATCGTCGAAGCCGGCGCACCGTTGGTACGCCTGGATGACACGCGTTTCGCCTCCAACGTCGGTGAAACCGAGGCTGATCGCCTGTCGATGCTGCTGCGGGTCGAGCGCCTGAGCGCCGAGGTCGATGACCGGCCGCTGAATTTCCCCGAGGACGTGCTCAAAGCCGTGCCGGGTCAGGCCAAGAGCGAAGAGTCGTTGTACATCAGCCGTCGCCAGCAACTGCACGACGAGGTCGGTGGCCTGCAGGAACAGTTGATTCAGCGCCAGCAGGAGCTGCGTGAATTCACCTCGAAGCAGGCGCAATACCGCCAGCAACTCGGCCTGCAACGCCAGGAAATCAACATGTCCGAGCCGCTGGTGGCCCAGGGCGCGGTATCGCCGGTGGAAGTGCTGCGACTCAAGCGTGCCGAAGTGGAAACCCGTGGTCAGCTCGACGCCACCACCCTGGCGATCCCGCGCGCCGAATCGGCGATCAAGGAAGTACAGCGCAAGATCGACGAGACCCGCGGCAAATTCCGCAGCGAAGCCCTGACCCAGCTCAACGAGGCGCGCACCGACCTGAACAAGGCCCAGGCCACCGGCAAGGCGCTGGAAGACCGGGTCAGCCGGACGCTCGTCACCTCGCCGGTGCGAGGCATCGTTAACAAGATGCTGGTCAACACCATCGGCGGCGTGATCCAGCCGGGCAGCGACCTGCTGGAAATCGTGCCGCTGGACGACACCCTGCTGGTCGAAGCGAAGATCCGCCCGCAGGACATCGCGTTCCTGCATCCGGGCCAGGAGGCCACGGTGAAATTCACCGCGTATGACTACACCATCTACGGCGGTTTGAAAGCCAAGCTGGAGCAGATCGGCGCCGACACCATCACCGACGAAGACAAGAAAACCACCTACTACGTCATCAAGCTGCGCACCGAGCGCAGCCATCTCGGCACTGACGAGAAGCCGTTGCTGATCATCCCGGGAATGGTGGCGTCGGTGGACATCATCACCGGCAAGAAGACCGTGCTGAGCTATCTGCTCAAGCCGATCATCCGGGCGCGGGCCGAGGCGTTGCACGAACGCTAGATCTTTATTGGCCTTTCAGGCCTCTTCGCGAGCAAGCCCGCTCCCACACTCGACTGCGTTTTTCCAGAGACACGCGATCGAGTGTGGGAGCGGGCTTGCTCCGGGCGGCGATCCGACGAAGGCGTCTGTCGGAACAACACATTCCGTCCAGAAGTGACACAAATGGTCACTCACCATCCAGTCCAATCCTAAGCATTCGCCATATCGTTATTCGTTAACAGTATTTAAATTCCGCTTCTTATAGCTATAAAGTCAGCCTCCTGCGTACCTGCCGACCAATCGGCGCGCCGCACGACACGAACCAACACGCAATTCAGCGTGAGTTTCTGATCGACGCGCGCGCCATCGAGCGCGCCGTGCGTGGGAGATTGATTGATGTCCGCAGCTACTGCTACCCCAAGCGCCGCGACTGCCGCGCCGCAAACCTTCGAAGTCCGCCCGTTCAGCGGTGCCGTCGGCGCCGAGATCATCGGCCTCGACCTGACCCGTCCGGTCAACGACGAAGACTTCGCCCGCATCCACCGCGCGCACCTCGATCACCACGTCGTGGTGTTCCGCGACCAGCGCATCACCCCGCAACAGCAGATCGACTTCAGCCGCCGCTTCGGCGTGTTGCAGATCCACGTGCTCAAGCAGTTCCTGCTGGCCAATCACCCGGAAATCCTCATCGTTTCCAACATCGTCGAAAACGGCCAGAACATCGGCCTCGGCGATGCCGGCAAGTTCTGGCACTCGGACCTTTCCTATAAAGAGCTGCCGAGCCTTGGCTCGATGCTGCACGCCCAAGAGCTGCCGTCTGAAGGCGGCGACACCCTGTTCGCCGACATGCACAAAGCCTGGGACAGCCTGCCCGACGCGCTGCGCAAAGCCGTTGAAGGCCGCTCGGCTGCGCATTCCTACACCGCGCGCTACAGCGAAACCAAATTCGAAGGCAACTGGCGCCCGACCCTGACCCCGGAGCAACTGGCCCAGGTCGCCGAGGTCGTGCACCCGGTGGTCCGCACCCATCCGGAAAACGGCCGCAAGGCGTTGTTCGTCAGCGAAGGCTTCACCACCCGCATCGTCGGTCTGCCGGAGGACGAGAGCAAACAACTGCTCGACGAGCTCTACGCCCACAGCGTGCTGCCGCAGAACATCTACCGCCATCAATGGCAACCCCACGATCTGGTGTTCTGGGACAACCGCTCGCTGATCCACCTTGCCGCCGGTTGCCCTGCGCACCTGCGCCGCAAGTTGTATCGCACCACCATTCAGGGCGACGCGCCTTTCTGATTTGCCGGAGATCCGATCATGTCCAAACGTCTTCCATTCGCGCCGCTGGCAGCGGCCATCGGCCTCGGTTTCAGCCTGATCGCCGGTAGCCTGGTGGCGCCGACTGTGGCCCACGCCGAAGGTGAAATCCGCATCGCCGAGCAGTTCGGCATTGTTTATCTGTTGCTCAACGTGGTGCGCGATCAGGGACTGATCGAGAAGTACGGCAAGCAGGAAGGCCTCGACATCAAGGTCGACTGGACCCAGCTGTCCGGCGGCGCGGCGGTCAACGATGCGTTGCTCTCCGGCTCCATCGACATTGCCGGCGCCGGTGTCGGGCCGTTGCTGACGATCTGGGATCGCACCCACGGCAAGCAGAACGTCAAAGCCGTGGCCTCGCTGGGCAACTTCCCGTACTACCTGGTGAGCAACAATCCCAAGGTCAAAACCATCGCCGACTTCACCGAGAAGGACCGCATCGCGGTGCCGGCGGTGGGCGTTTCCGTGCAGTCGCGTTTCCTGCAATACGCGGCGGCCAAACAGTGGGGTGACAAGGAATTCAATCGCCTCGACAAATACACCATCGCCGTTCCGCACCCGGACGCTACTGCTGCATTGATCGCCGGCGGCACCGAACTGACCGGGCATTTCTCCAACCCGCCGTTCCAGGATCAGGCGCTGGAGAATCCGAACGTCCACGTCGTGCTTAATTCCTATGACGTGCTCGGCCCGAACTCGCCGACCGTGCTGTTCGCCACCGAGAAATTCCGCAACGAGAACCCAAAAACCTACAAGGCATTCGTCGAAGCGCTGACCGAAGCCGCACAGTTTGCGCAGAACGATAAAGGCGCGGCGGCCGACACTTACATCCGCGTGACCAAGGCCAAGATCGACCGCGCTGCGTTGCTGAAAATCATCGACAACCCGCAATTCGAATTCAGCGTCACGCCGAAAAACACCTACCCGCTCGCCGAATTCCTCTACCGCGTCGGCGCGATCAAGAACAAACCCGAATCTTGGAAGGACTACTTCTTCCAGGACGCCAAACCGTTGCAGGGGAGCTGATCGACATGAACGCCCCTTTGCAAGGCCACGCGGCCAGCAACCCGATTGCCACGGCGCAGGCGCTGCTGGCGGTCGACCAGGTCAGCCTCGAATACCGCACGCCGCAACGCGTTGTGCGGGCCACCCACCAGGTCAGCTTCGAAGTCGATCAACAGGATCGCTTCGTGCTGCTCGGTCCTTCCGGCTGCGGTAAATCCACCTTGCTCAAAGCCGTCGCCGGGTTCATTGCACCGTGCGAGGGCGAGATCCGTCTGCAGGGCCAGCGGGTCGACGCGCCGGGACCGGACCGGATCGTGGTGTTTCAGGAGTTCGATCAACTGCCACCGTGGAAAACCGTCAAACAGAACGTGATGTTTCCGCTGCTGGCTTCGCGCACGCTGAAGAAAAAGGAAGCTGAAGAGCGTGCGCTGCATTACCTGGAGAAAGTCGGTCTGGCGGCGTTCGCCGATGCCTACCCGCACACCTTGTCCGGCGGCATGAAAGCGCGGGTGGCGATTGCCCGGGCGCTGGCGATGCAGCCGAAAATCCTGCTGATGGACGAGCCGTTCGCCGCGCTGGATGCCCTGACCCGGCGCAAGATGCAGGAGGAATTGCTGCTGCTCTGGGAGGAGGTGCGGTTCACCTTGCTGTTCGTCACCCACTCGATTGAAGAAGCGCTGGTGGTGGGCAATCGGATCCTGCTGTTGTCGCCGCATCCGGGGCGGGTGAGGGCGGAAGTGCACAGTCATCAATACGATTTGCACAGCCTCGGCGGTGTGGCGTTTCAGGAGTCGGCGCGGCGCATTCATCGGTTGTTGTTCGATGAAGGACAGTCGCCGGAAACCGAGCGCGAACTGGATTTCACCGATATCCGCATCGCTTATTGAGCCGCCTGGAGGATTGCCCGATGAGCCATTCATCATCCGTACGTCAAGAATTCGAAAACGATCTGCAACCGCTGACCAGCGTCCCGGTGGAGCGCGAGCTGCCGCTGGGCCAGCGCCTGTGGCAACAGGGCTGGCTGCGCAAAAGCGTGATCCTGATTTTGCTCGCCGTGCTCTGGGAGGTTGTGGCCCGGGTGCAGAACAACGACCTGCTGCTGCCGAGCTTTTTGCAGACCAGTCACGCGCTGTATGACGGTCTGCTCAGCGGCGAACTGCTGGGCAAGGTGTGGATCTCGCTGGTGGTGCTGATCAAGGGTTACCTGATCGGCATTGTCCTGGCCTTCGCCCTGACCACGCTGGCGGTTTCGACCCAGGTTGGTCGGGACTTGCTCAGCACCCTGACCTCGATGTTCAACCCGCTGCCGGCGATTGCCCTGTTGCCGCTGGCGTTGCTGTGGTTCGGGCTGGGCCAGAACAGCCTGATTTTCGTGCTGGTGCATTCGGTGCTGTGGGCGCTGGCGCTGAACACTTACGCCGGGTTTCTCGGCGTCTCGGAAACCCTGCGCATGGCCGGGCGCAACTACGGCTTGAAGGGCATGCGCTTCGTGCTGTTCATCCTGATTCCGGCGGCGCTGCCATCAATCCTCGCCGGACTGAAAATCGGCTGGGCCTTCGCCTGGCGTACCCTGATCGCCGCCGAGCTGGTGTTCGGTGCCACCAGCGGTAAGGGTGGTTTGGGCTGGTACATCTTCCAGAACCGCAATGAGTTGTACACCGACAAAGTATTCGCCGGTCTGGCGGTGGTGATCCTCATCGGTTTGCTGGTGGAGAACCTGGTGTTCGACACGCTGGAGCGGGTGACGGTGAAGCGCTGGGGGATGCAGCGCTGAGAGGTGTGCGGAAGCGGCTGGCCCTTTCGCGAGCAAGCCCGCTCCCACTTTTGAAATGCATTTCCCCTGTGGGAGCGGGCTTGCTCGCGAAGACGTCGGTTCATGCGCCACCGATTTCAAGTATGTTTGCTAGCATTGCATCCAGATCAATCCTGATCGGTCACGAGTGCTCAGCATGCAACTCCCGGACATGAACCTGTTGGTTGCTCTCGACGCTTTGCTCGACGAGGGCAGCGTGGTCGGCGCCGCGCGGCGGATGAACCTCAGCCCGGCGGCCATGAGCCGCACGCTGACGCGGATCCGCGAAGCCATTGGCGATCCGATTCTGGTGCGCGCCGGTCGCGGTCTGGTGCCGACGCCCAAGGCCCTGGAACTGCGCGAGCAGGTGCGCGATGTGGTCGAGCAGGCGGCGTTGCTGTTTCGCTCGGCCGATGCCGTGGAACTGGGCACGTTGCGCCGGCGTTTCAGCATTCGTGCCAACGATTTTTTCGTCGGGGTGTACGGCGGCAAGCTGTTCGACACCCTCGATCAACTGGCGCCGCACTGTGAGCTGCGCTTCGTGCCCGAAGGTGACGGTGACGATGAAGCCCTGCGCGAAGGGCGGATCGATCTGAGCGTGAGCAACACCCGCCCGGTGACGCCGGAAGTCAAAGTGCAGAACCTGTTTTCCACCCACTTTGTCGGTCTGGTGCGCGAGGATCATCCGCTGCTGGATGGCGAGATCACGGCCGAACGTTACGCCGGTTTTTCCCACATCAGCATGTCCCGCCGGGGCATCGCCCGTGGGCCCATCGACACCGCTTTGAATGCCCTGGGGCTGGAGCGGCGGGTGGCAGTGATTGCGCCGAGTTTCCACG
Source organism: Pseudomonas sp. 3-2 (assembly GCF_019710535.1). Taxonomy (NCBI): domain Bacteria; kingdom Pseudomonadati; phylum Pseudomonadota; class Gammaproteobacteria; order Pseudomonadales; family Pseudomonadaceae; genus Pseudomonas; species Pseudomonas sp. 3-2. Next base: position 173,902 of record NZ_CP081200.1, read on the forward strand.
CGGCGATGTTCGCCCTGCCGGACTCCGACCTGATTTTGCCGGTGCCCAAGGAAGCGCTGCTCAGCGTGCGGCGGCTGGGCTTGAAGCTGCGCTCGTTCAATCTGCCGGTCCCGTTGCCGACCCTGATGCTGACCCAGGCCTGGCACCCGCGTTTCGACAAGGATCCGGCCCACCGCTGGCTGCGTGAAACCCTCAAGACCTGCTGCGACGAAACCTGGCTGGCGGCACAGCCCTGACGATTGCGTCTGGCGCACTTATAAGCTGCCAATAAGTCAATTTTCGTCAGCACTAAGCCCCACTAACATGCTCCGGTATTTTTCCCTCCGGAGTTTGCTTGCATGACATCCCTGACGGTCACGGCGCCGATCGCCGCAACCGCTCCGATGGCAGCCGCGCCACCGGTGTTCGGGGCGCGAATCATCACCGGTCTGGTCGGTGTGCTGCTGGCGGTGCTGGTGTCGGGTCTCAACGAGATGGTGACCAAGGTCGCCCTGGCCGACATTCGCGGCGCCCTGAGCATCGGCTACGACGAAGGCACCTGGCTGGTCGCCGGCTACACCGCGACCTCGGTGGCGGCCATGGCGTTCGCGCCGTGGTGCTCGGTGACCTTTTCCCTGCGTCGCTTCACCCTGTGCGCCATCGGCGTGTTCACCCTGCTTGGGGTGCTCTGTCCGTTCGCCCCGAACTACGAAAGCCTGTTGCTGATGCGCATCCTGCAAGGCCTGGCTGGCGGCGCGTTGCCGCCGATGCTGATGACCGTCGCGCTGCGATTCCTGCCGGCCAACATCAAGCTTTACGGTCTGGCCGGTTACGCCCTGACCGCGACGTTCGGTCCCGGTCTCGGCACGCCGCTGGCGGGGTTGTGGACCGAATACGTCGGCTGGCAATGGACGTTCTGGCAAATCATCGTGCCGTGCCTGATTGCCATGGCGATGGTTGCGTGGGGCATTCCACAGGATCCGCTGCGTCTGGAGCGCCTCAAGTCGTTCAACTGGAAAGGCCTGCTGCTGGGCTTTCCGGCGATCTGCATGCTGGTGATCGGCCTGTTGCAGGGCAATCGTCTGGACTGGTTCGAATCCAACCTGATCTGCGCTTTACTCGGCGCCGGTTCGCTGTTGCTGGTGGCGTTTCTGATCAATGAATGGTCGCAGCCAATCCCGTTTTTCAAGTTGCAGATGCTCGGCATTCGCAACCTGTCGTTCGCCCTGATGACGTTGGCCGGTGTGCTGGTGGTGCTGCTGGCGGTGGTGCTGATTCCATCCAGTTATCTGGCTCAGGTACAGGGTTACCGGCCGGTGCAGACGGCGCCGATCATGCTGATCGCGGCGTTGCCGCAGTTGATCGCGCTGCCGCTGGTGGCGGCGCTGTGCAACCTGCGCTGGGTCGATTGCCGCTGGGTGCTCGGCATCGGTTTGAGCATGTTGACGCTGTCATGCCTCGGTGGCTCGCAGCTGACCTCGGAATGGATTCGCGACGATTTCTACGTCCTGCAATGGCTGCAGATTTTCGGCCAGCCGATGGCGGTGCTGCCGCTGTTGATGTTGTCGACCGGCAGCATCCAGCCCCAGGACGGGCCGTTCGCCTCGGCCTGGTTCAACACCGTGAAAGGCTTGGCGGCGGTGGTCGCCACCGGCGTGATCGAAGCGCTGACCACTTCGCGCCTGCATTTTCATTCGACGATGCTGGTCGATCGCCTCGGCAACTCACCGCTGGCCGCAAGCAATGACCCCGGCCTCGCCCATCGTCTGCACGAACAGGCGGTGGTGCTGACTTCCTCGGATCTTTATCTGTGCATGGCCGGCGTCGCGGTGGCGCTGATCCTGCTGATTTTCTGGCTGCCGACGCGGATCTTTCCGCCGCGCGCGCCGACCTGACTGGAACAGAAGGTTTTTATGACGACTCAAGCAAAGCAAAAACTCGCGGTGGCCGTAGCCGCTGCGCTGGCGGTTGGTGTGCTGGTGTATCTGGCGATGCCCGGCCTGTTCGGCAAACGCACCCAGCAGAACACCAACGATGCGTTCGTCTCTGCCGACTTCACCCTGGTGGTGCCGCGTGTGGCCGGATTCATCAAAGAGGTGCTGGTGGAAGACAACCAGCAGGTCAAGGCCGGGCAATTGCTGGCGCTGATCGATGACCGCGACCTGCGCGCCGCCGCCGAAGCCGCCGATGCGCAAACCCTGGTGGCCCGCGCTCAATTGCAGAACGCCAAGGCCACGCTGGAGCGCCAAACTTCGGTGATCGCTCAGGCGCAGGCGTCGGTGGTTTCGGCCAAGGCTGAAATGGCTTTCGCCCAGCAGGAATTGAACCGCTACAACCACTTGGCCGGCGTCGGTGCCGGCACCGTGCAGAACGCGCAGCAGGCGCGCACCCGGATTGATCAGGCTTCTGCGCGGTTGGACACGGCCACCGCGAAACTGGCGGCGGAACGTAAGCAGGTCGAGATTCTGACGGCGCAGCGCGATGCCGCCGAAGGCAGTTTGAAGCACGCTCAGGCCGCGCTGGAAATCGCCAGTTTCGAGCTGTCCTACACGCGCATCACCGCGCCCCAGGACGGCATGATCGGCGAGCGCGCCGTGCGGGTCGGCGCCTATGTGACGCCGGGCAGCAAACTGCTGGCGGTGGTGCCGCTGAAACAGGCCTATGTGGTCGCCAACTTCCAGGAAACCCAGCTCACCGACGTGCAGCCGGGGCAGGACGTGGTCGTGCGGGTCGACAGCCTCGGCGGCGAAGCCCTCACCGGCCGTGTCGAGAGCATCGCCCCGGCTACCGGCGTGACCTTCGCGGCGGTCAAACCGGACAACGCCACCGGCAACTTCACCAAAGTCGTGCAGCGGATTCCGGTGAAGGTCCTGCTGGATCCGGGCCAGCCGCTGGCCGAACGGCTGCGAGTGGGGATGTCGGTAGAGGCGAGCATCGACACCGAAAGCTCGGCCACCTCGGTGCGTGAGGTGACGCAGCGATGAAGCGCTTTCAGTCCATGACGGTTGTCCTGAGTCTGTCGGCGTTGGCGGCGTGCACCGTCGGCCCGGACTTCCAGAAACCCGAAACCACCCGGATTGCCGAGTGGGCCAAACCGTCAAAAAGTGCCCCCAGCCAGGCCGTCAGCGAACCGTTGAACGAGCGCTGGTGGGAAGTCTTTCACGACGCGCAGCTCTCGGCCCTGACCCAGCGCGCCTTGCGCAGCAACCTCGATCTGCAACTGGCCAGCAGCCGTCTGCAACAAAGCCGCGCGGCCCGTCAGGTGATCAGCGCCGACCGCTATCCGACGACCGCCGCCACCGGCAGCTACGCCCGTAAACGCAACAGCGGCGAAGGCTTGAACGACCCGTCCGGGCACAATGGCGATTCCGCCTTCAACCTGTGGGATGCCGGTTTTTCCGCCTCCTGGGAACTGGATTTCTGGGGCCGTGTGCGCCGGGAAACCGAAGCGGCCGATGCCAATCTCGAAGTCGCGGAAAACGACCGTCGCGGTGTGCTGCTGGCGGTGCTCGCGGACACCGCGCAAAACTACATCCAGCTGCGTGGTGTGCAGAACACCCGCGCGGTCACCGAGCAGAACCTCGACGTGGCGCGGCACAGCCTGAAGCTCTCGCAACTGCGCCTTAACGATGGCGTGGCCACCGATCTCGACGTCGCCGAAGCCGCCGCGCAAGTGGCGGCCATTGAATCGCGGCTGCCAGCGCTGGAGCAACGTCAGGCGCAACTGATCAACGCCATCAGCCTGTTGATGGGCGAACCGCCACAGGCCTTGGCTCAAGAGTTATCCACAGACGCGCCGGTGCCGCAGTCGCCATTGACCGTCGCCATCGGCCTGCCGTCGCAACTGGCCGAACGCCGCCCGGACATTCGCCAGGCCGAAGCCCGGTTGCATGCCGCCACCGCCAACATCGGCGTGGCCAAGGGCGATTTCTATCCGCGCATCACCCTGTCCGGCAACCTCGGCTCGCAAGCCATGCAACTCAGCGATTTCGGTTCCTGGGGCTCTCGCGCCTTCGGCATCGGCCCGCAGTTCAGCCTGCCGCTGTTCGACGGCGGCCGCTTGCGCGGCATGCTGCAACTGCGCGAAGCCCAGCAGCAGGAAGCGGCGATCGGTTATCAACAGACCGTCCTGCGCGCCTGGCACGAAATCGACGACCAACTGACCGCCTACAACGCCAGCCAGCGCCGCCGCGACAGCCTCGCCGAAGCCGTGCGCCAGAACCAGATCGCCCTGCGCACTGCGCAACAGCAATACGTCGAAGGCGTGGTCGACTTCGTCAACGTCCTCACCGTGCAAGGCGCACTGCTCGCCACCCAGGAACAATGGGTGGAAAGCTCCACCGGCGTTTCACTGGCGATGGTCGGGCTGTACCGGGCGCTGGGTGGGGGATGGGAGTCGGTGTACCCAGACGAGAACCGGACCGCCGTGTTGCCGGATGTCGCGAAAGCGCCAGCCGGCGTCGACGATTCTGCTGTGGCTGACCTAAAGTGATGAGCAGGTTGGCGCGTCATACTCTCGTGGCGCAACGGCGCGGCAAGAGGAAACAATGGCGGTTAACAGAGTCACGCCAATGGGCGACACGCAAGATCCCTTTGCCGCACCCGGCTCCTGGTTCGGCAGTCTGCGCTGGGTGCGCTGGGTAAAACATCATTGGCTGTGGCCGATCCTCGCGCTGGCGGCGTTCGTGCGTTTTTATGACCTGACGGCGGCGGCGATCTGGGGCGATGAAGGGTCCAGTCTGCTGTTGGCGCGCTATCCGTTGAGCGAAATCTGGAAGCACGCGGCCTTCGATGTGCATCCGCCGCTGTACTTCATACTGCTGCATGGCTGGATCGAGCTGTTCGGTGACGGCATCTTCGCGATCCGCTGCCTGAGTGCGCTGGCCGGCATCGCGGCGGTCGGGTTGGGCGTCTGGCTGGTGGATCGCCTGGCCACACGCCGGGCCGCCTTCATCGCCGGTCTGTTGCTGGCGCTGCTGCCGACAGCGGTGCGCTACAGCCAGGAAGTGCGCATGTACGCGTTGCTCGGAGGACTGTTGCTCGCCGCGAGCCTGGCGCTGGTTTACTGGATCAGGCGCCCCCAGCGAAACCGCTATCTCGTGATTTACGCGTTGTTGATGAGCGCGGCCTTCTACACCCACTACTTCGCCGTTCTCGCGGTTTTGTGTCACTGGCTCTACCTGATCGCGATCCGCGTACAGCGCGGTTATCGATTCCGCCATATCCAGCGCTGGAACTGGTGGCTGGCGAACTTGGCCATCGTCGTGCTGTACCTGCCCTGGCTGCCCAATCTGCTCGACTTGATGCAGCACATGGAACAGCTCAGGGCCGGCGGCGATGTCGGCTGGGAGCCGGCCGTCACCTTGAGTTCGCTGCCGTCGATGATCTGGTCGTGGTTGATTCAGGACGATGGCGATACGTTACCGCTGCTGACGTTCGCAGCGTTGCCCCTGGCATTGCTGGCACTGGCGGCTGTCGCGGTGATGCGCGACCGCAGCGTGTCGCGCGGCAGTATGCTGTTGGCGCTGTACACCGGACTGCCGCTGCTGCTGGTATTTGCGGTGTCGTTCATCACGCCGGTCTTCGTCGAGCGCTATTTGACGGCGTACGCCCTGGGGTTGCCGATGCTGGCGGCGTTGGCCGTTGACCGTTTGTACAGCCACGCACGGTTGCTCGCTTTGGCGGTGTTGGTCTCTCTGATCGGCGTGGAACTGCTCGGCGTGAACAACAACGCCACCGTCGACAGCGATGATCAGTTCGATCGCGTGGTGAATTACGTCAATCAGCATTTCCTGCCGGGCGATCGTATCGTCACCAGCGACATGCTCTGGTACTTGAGCTACGTCTATTACGACCGCAGCGGTGCGCAGGTGCGCCTCTTTACTCCGCCGACAGCGGACGGCCGTTCGACACAACCGAATGAGTACGGCTTCGGCACACTGGTGAGCCGCGAGGTCTATCTGGACAGCCTCGCACAATTGCCGGGGCATGGACGGGTCTGGCTGGTCGGGACGTTCGGCGCTGCGGAAGAATTCTCACCCTTACCCGCCACCTGGCAGCCCGGCGCCGAAATCCATGCCGGCGGCGCCAACGCACGCCTGTTCATCCCCCAGCCACCACTCGACTAAAGCCGCACCTCTATAGACGCCGCTGCCGACTGCGAGCTTTTGCCTCAGGATTTACCTGACAAATCTGCCATGCCCTTGAGCAGTTCGATCGGCAACGGAAAGACGATGGTCGAGCTCTTGTCCCCGGCAATCGAACTCAAGGTCTGCATGTAGCGCAGTTGCATGGCGCCGGGCTGGCGACCGAGCATTTCGGCGGCCTGCATGAGTTTTTCCGAGGCCTGCAATTCGCCTTCGGCGTGGATCACCTTGGCTCGCCGTTCCCGCTCGGCTTCGGCCTGCTTGGCGATGGCGCGCACCATCGATTCGTTGAGATCGACGTGCTTGATCTCGACATTGGCGACCTTGATTCCCCAGGCGTCGGTCTGGGCGTCGAGCACTTGCTGGATGTCGATGTTCAGGCGTTCGCGTTCGGCCAGCAGTTCGTCCAGCTCATGTTTGCCGAGCACCGCGCGCAGGGTGGTCTGGGCCAGTTGGCTGGTGGCCATGAGGAAGTCTTCGACCTGGATGATCGCTTTCTGTGGATCGAGCACGCGGAAGTACAGCACCGCGTTGACCTTCACCGACACGTTGTCGCGGGTGATCACGTCCTGCGGCGGCACGTCGAGGACGATGGTGCGCAGATCGACCCGGACCATTTGCTGCACCACCGGAATCAGCAGGATCAGCCCCGGCCCTTTGACCTGCCAGAAGCGTCCGAGCTGGAACACCACGCCGCGTTCGTATTCGCGCAGGATGCGGAACGTCGAGCCGGCCAGGGCGATCAGCAACAGCAGCAGCGCGACAAAACCGATTTGCAGACCCATGATCACTCTCCGAGCGGTGCCGCGTCAGTCGCGGCCACTTGCAGCAACAGGCCCTTGCGTCCGACCACCCGCACCGGTTGCCCGGTGTGCAGCGGCGTGGCGCTCAGTACCTGCCAGCGTTCTCCTTGTAATTGCACCCAGCCGTTGCGGCTGTCTTCCGGTTGCACCACCGTCACCGCCGTGACACTGCCGAGCAGGCCGGCATCGCCGCTGACCGGGTGGCGCGGTCGGGTTTTCAGGGCGCGGACCAGCAGCGCGATCAGCAACAGGGCGCTGACCAGGCCGAGGCCGATCATCATCGGTACCGGCAGTTCGGCGTTGCTCAGGATCAGTGCGCCGATCACGAACATGACGATGCCGCCGAGGCCGATCACCCCGTAGTTGGGCAGCGCGGCTTCGGCGATCAGAAACGCGATGCCCAGGGTGATCAGCCACAGACCGACCGGGCTGACAGCGGTAAACGGGGTGTCTGCCGCAACCACCGTTCCACTCAGCAGCACCAGGGCAAACGCACAGCAACGGATGTTCACGTGACCCTCCGCGAGAGTCAGGGGTTGTTCTTACAGTCTAGTTGAGGCTGTGGCTGGATGAATTTTGATCAATTCTCCTGCCCCGCCAGTGGGCGGATTTCCCGGTGCTCGCGGCTCGCCGGACTAGACTTTCAAGGACAGCCACAGCGTTTCATTACCGTCCGCCGCGCAGCGTCGGCGGGCACCGAGGTGCATCATGCGTATGGCCAAGAAAGTGCAGAGCAGCCTCAACCGGGCGCAATGCGAATATGACATCGTCACCCACCCGCACTCGTCCAGCAGCCTGGAAACGGCGCGGGTCTCCGGGATTGCCGCAGAACGGGTGGCCAAATCGGTGATCCTGGACGACCGTCACGGGCACTACCTGATGGCGGTGCTGCCCGCCAGCCGACACCTGGACTTGAGCAAGGTGCGCAGCAGCGGCGAATGGCAAATCACCCGCGAAAGCAATCTGGCGCACATTTTCGACGACTGCGAACGCGGCGCCGTACCGCCACTGGGCGATTCCTATGGCCTGGACATGGTCATCGACCCGCTGCTGACCCGGCAGAAAGACATCTACCTGGAAGCCGGCAACCACAACAACCTGCTGCACATGAGCATGCCCGAGTTCCTGAAAATGGTGCCGCATGCGCAGGTGCGGGAGTTGAGTCAGTAGCTTTTTTAGCGTCTGTGCCGACGCCAATCGCGAGCAAGCCCGCTCCCACAGGCCCTGCGCTAAACCTGTGGAGCGGGCTTGCTCGCGAAAAATCTTTCACACCCTACAAATCTCGCAGGAGTTCCGACATGGAAAACCCGACGCACAGCCTCCCATCCCTGTTCAAGCAACTCGGCCTGGACAACGACCCGGTCAGCATCGACCAGTTCATCGCCACCCATTCCCCGCTCAAACCCGAACTGCACCTGTGCGACGCGTTTTTCTGGAGCGAGAGCCAGGCGGATTTCCTGCGGGACGAAATTCTCGATGATGCGGATTGGGCGGAGGTGGTGGATCAGTTGGATGTGATGTTGAGGAAGGGGCGGGGGTAGTTATCAGCTTGCCGTTCGTAAGCTGAATCAACTCATCCGGTTGCCAGTAATGCTTCCTTAGACCAGAATTACGACCTCAATTGAGGTCTTTTATTATGCAAAGTGTTCTGGCCGATATGGCTGTCAGTGTTTCTGAATTGAAGAAAAACCCCTCCGCAGTGCTAAACGGCGCGCACGGAGGAGCAGTTGCTGTCCTGAATCACAACCGGGTCATGGGCTACATGGTGCCGGCTGACGTTTACGAAGCCATGATGGAGCGGCTCGATGATCTCGAGTTGGCAGAAATCGTTCGTTCTCGCAGTCACGAGACTCCCATACCGGTAAGCCTGGATGACCTATAAGCTCGAATTTCTGCCTTCCGCTCACAAAGAGTGGAACAAACTGGGTCATACGTTGCGTGATCAATTTAAAAAGAAGCTGGCTGAGCGTCTTGAGCGTCCCCGTATTCCGGCTGACTCGCTCCACGGCATGCCTGATTGCTACAAGATCAAACTCAAAGCGTCCGGTTATCGACTGGTTTACCAAGTGATCGAAGAGCGGGTGGTTGTCTCGGTAGTCGCCGTGGGTAAGCGCGAGCGAAGCGACGTCTACGAAAACGCGAAAAGACGCTGAGTTGAAGCACGCAACCCAATTTTTTTCAAAACTTGACTGAATTTCCCCACCAATGCGATATTGATAGTTAGCAAACTAACAGTGTGTGCATTCCCTCGTGCCGAATAACCTCGACGCTCTCCAGATGAACATCAGCAGTGCCATGGTGGTGGCCGCCAGGCATTGGCGGAAGATCTGCCAGACCACGCTGGTCAATTATGGAATTTCCGAAGCCTGCGCCGTCCCGTTGTTGATGATCGGGCGGTTGGGCGAGGGTGTGCGCCAGGTGCAGGTGGCGCAGGCGGCGGGGATGGAGTCGCCGTCGCTGGTGCGCCTGCTCGATCAGTTGTGTCACGCCGGGTTTGTCTGCCGCACCGAAGATGCCCAGGACCGTCGCGCCAAATGCCTGAGCCTGACCGACGCCGGCCGTGAGCTGGTGCAAGCGGTGGAGGCGCAACTGGTGCGTCTGCGTCATGAAGTGCTCGAAGGCATCGACCAGCGCGATCTGGAGGCTACGCTTCGAGTACTGAGAGCTTTTGAGGCGGCCACTCCGCCAACGGTGATCAATCCGTGAACGGGTTCTTTTCCGGCATGCCCCCGGCGCGGGACTGGTTCTACGGGGTCCGCACGTTTGCGGCTTCGATGACCGCGCTGTACATCGCCTTGCTCATGCAGATGCCGCGCCCGTACTGGGCGATGGCCACGGTGTACATCGTTTCCAGCCCGTTCCTCGGCCCGACCAGTTCCAAGGCGTTGTATCGGGCGATCGGTACGTTTCTCGGTGCGGCGGCGGCGGTGTTGTTCGTGCCGATGTTCGTCCAGAGCCCGTATGTGCTGGTGGTGGTCATCGCCTTGTGGACGGGGATTCTGCTGTTCCTGTCCTTGCATTTGCGCACCGCCAACAACTACGCGCTGATGCTGGCCGGCTACACCTTGCCGTTGATCGCCCTGCCGGTGGTGGATAACCCGCTGGCGGTGTGGGACGTGGCCGAGTCGCGGACTGAAGAGATCTTTCTCGGCATCGCCGTAGCGGCGGTGGTCGGCGCGATGTTCTGGCCACGGCGCCTGGCGCCGGTGTTCAACGACGCCGTGGGCAAATGGTTCGCCGACGCCACGACTTACAGCCTGAAATTCCTCAGCCGCGACGTGCAGCCCGAAGAGGTCGCAGCCCTGCGCATGGCGATGGTTGGCAGTTTCAACAGCCTGGAATTGATGATCGGCCAGTTGCCGCACGAAGGTGCGCGGCCGCAGACGGTGCGCAACACCAAGGAACTGCGCGGCCGGATGATTCACCTGCTGCCGGTGATCGACGCCCTTGAAGACTCGCTTTACGCCCTCGAACGGCGCACGCCCGAGCTGGTGGAAAAATTCGCCCCGCTGCTCACTGCGACTCGCGAATGGCTCAGCCACAAAGACGCCGATCTCGGCCGCTGGCAAGCCCTGCGGGATCAGCTCGAAGCGCTGCAACCGAGCGCCGAAGCCCTCGAAGATCGCAAACAGTTGCTGTTTTCCAACGCGCTGTACCGCCTCGGCGAATTCATCGATCTGTGGCAGGACTGTCGCAGCCTGCAGGACGCGATCCTGTGCGAGCGCCAGGACAGCTGGCGCGCGGTCTATCGCCACTGGCGCCTTGGGCGTCTGACGCCATTTCTCGACCGTGGGCTGATGCTGTATTCGGTGGCCTCGACCATTCTGGCGATCATCGTTGCCTCGGTGTTGTGGATCCTGCTGGGCTGGACCGACGGCGGCAGCGCGGTGATTCTGGCGGCGGTGTCGTGCAGCTTCTTCGCCTCGATGGACGACCCGGCGCCGCAGATCTACCGGTTCTTTTTCTGGACCGGAATGTCGGTGCTGTTTGCCAGTCTGTACCTGTTTCTGGTGCTGCCAAACCTGCATGACTTTCCGATGCTGGTGCTGGCGTTCGCGGTGCCGTTCATCTGTGTCGGCACCCTGACGGTGCAGCCACGCTTCTACCTCGGCATGCTGCTGACGCTGGTCAACACCTCGTCGTTCATCAGCATTTCCGGTGCTTACGACGCGGACTTCTTTGCCTTCGTCAATTCCAACCTGGCGGGCCCGATGGGGCTGTTGTTCGCGTTTATCTGGACCCTGATCGCCCGGCCGTTCGGCGCCGAGCTGGCGGCCAAGCGCCTGACCCGTTTCAGCTGGAAAGACATCGTCAGCATGACCGAACCGGCGAACCTCGCCGAACACCGGCAACTGGGTGTGCAACTGCTCGACCGTCTGATGCAGCACCTGCCGCGTCTGGCGCTGACCGGCCAGGACACCGGCATCGCCATGCGCGAAGTGCGCGTGGGGCTGAACCTGCTCGACCTGCTCGCCTACACACCGCGAGTGACGGGCGCGCCGAACGCGTTGCTCAAGCAAGTGGTGGCAGAGGTCGGCGAGTATTTCCGGGCCTGTCTCAAGGCCGGCGAACGCCTGCCGGCGCCAAGCGCCTTGCTGATGACCATGGATCGCACCCGCCGTGCGCTCAACGGCCACGGCGATGAAGAAACCCGGCTCAACCTGTTGCACGCCTTGAGCGGTTTGCGCCTGGCGCTGTTGCCCGGCGTGGAATTCGTTTCCAACGCAGAGCCCGAAGAACCGCTGCCCGAAGGAGCGCCCCTATGATCGGTGATCTGGATATCAGCGGCATTTTCCTGCCGACCCTGCTGGTGTTGATGGGCATCACTTATGTGCTGTTTGTGTTGGTACACGGCGTGCTCACACGCCTGCATTTCTACCGTCTGGTCTGGCACCGGGCATTGTTCAACGTGGCTCTCTACGCCGTGATGCTGTACGGCGTGGATTCACTCAGTCGATACCTGATGACATGAAAAAACCGTTTCTGACCCTCGGTCGCGTCGTCCTGACGCTGCTGATCGTGACTTTCGCCGTCGTCGTGGTCTGGCGCATGGTGATGTATTACATGTTCGCGCCCTGGACCCGCGACGGCCACATTCGCGCCGACATCGTGCAGATCGCTCCGGACGTGTCCGGGCTGATCCAGCAGGTCGAAGTGAAGGACAACCAGTTGGTGAAGCGCGGCCAGGTGCTGTTCAGCATCGACCAGGACCGTTTCAAACTGGCGCTGCGCCAGGCCAGGGCGGCGGTCGCTGATCGCGAAGAAACCCTCGCTCAGGCGCAGCGTGAAGCCAAGCGTAACCGTGGTCTGGGCAATCTGGTGCCGGCCGAACAGCTGGAAGAAAGCCTGTCGAAAGTGGCCCGCGCGCAATCGGCCCTGGCCGAAGCGCTGGTGGCGGTGGACAGCGCTCAGCTCAACCTCGATCGCTCGGTGATCCGCAGCCCGGTGGACGGCTACGTCAACGACCGTGCGCCACGCTCGCAGGAATTCGTCACCGCCGGGCGTCCGGTGTTGTCGGTGGTCGACAGCAATTCGTTCCACATCGACGGCTATTTCGAAGAAACCAAACTCGACGGCATCCACATCGGGCAGTCGGTGGATATCCGTGTGATCGGCGACCGCGCCCGCTTGCGCGGGCATGTAGAAAGCATTGTTGCCGGTATCGAAGACCGTGACCGTTCGAGCGGCAGCAACCTGCTGCCCAACGTCAATCCGGCGTTCAGCTGGGTGCGTCTGGCGCAACGGATTCCGGTGCGCATTGCCTTCGACGACGTGCCGGATGACTTCCGCATGATCGCCGGGCGCACCGCCACCGTGTCGATCATCGACGATCAACCGCAGGAGCCCGCGCAATGAACAGGGCCCTGATGGTCGCCGGGCTGGGCATGATGCTGTCGGCCTGCTCGATGGTCGGGCCGGACTACCACGTGCCCGAAGACGCGGCGATCCAGCGCAAGGATTTCCAGGGCGACCTGGCGGTGGCCGGCAAACCGGTGGTGTCGGCCCCGGTGCCGGCGGACTGGTGGCGGCTGTACCAGGATCCGCGTCTGGATCAACTGGTGCAGCAGGCCATGGCCTCCAACACTGATCTGCGGGTGGCGGCGGCGAACCTGTCGCGGGCCCGTGCGCAGGTCGATGAAGCCGAAGCGGCCGGTGGCTGGAGCGGCGGCGTGAAGATGGGTGCGCAACGCTTGCAGGAATCCGGCGAGGCATTCCTGCTGCCGGAGAAAGTGCCGGTGGCCAACATCGGCGATATCGGTATCAGTGCGTCCTATCAGTTCGACCTGTGGGGCACCCTGCAACGCGGGATCGAAGCGGCGAAGGCCAACGCCGATGCGACTCAGGCCGCTGCCGACACCGCACGCATCACTCTGGTCGCCGACGTGGTGCGGGCCTACACCCAGGTCTGCGCGGCGAACGAGGAACGGGAAATCGCCCAGCATTCCCTCGACCTGCAATCCCAGAGCACCACGCTGATCCAGCGCCTGCGCGATGCCGGGCGTGGCGACGAAACCCAGGTCACCCGTTCGCAGACCCAATTCAAATCCTTGCGCGCCGACATGCCGCGTTATGAGGCGGCGCGGCAGGCCGGGTTGTTCCGGCTGTCGATGCTGCTGGCCAAGCCTGTCGATCAACTGCCGGCCGGCACCGCGACCTGTGCCGAGCTGCCGAAAATCGCGCAACTGGTGCCAGTCGGTGACGGCGCCGCGCTGCTCAAGCGTCGGCCGGACATCCGCCAGGCCGAGCGGCGTCTGGCGGCCGCGACCGCCGGGATCGGCATCGCCACCGGCGAGCTGTACCCGGACATCAGTTTCGGCGCGACAATCGGCACCGTCGGCATTCTCGACAACCTGGGCAAACCGTCCACCAATCGCTGGGGCTTCGGCCCGTCGCTGAGCTGGAGCGTGCCGACCAACGGCGCCCGGGCCCGCATCCGTGAAGCCGAAGCCACCACCCAGGGCGCGCTGGCGCATTTCGACGGCGTGGTGCTCAACGCCATCCGCGAAACCCAGACCGGCCTGTCCCAGTACTCCGCGCTGCTGCAACGCCGCGATGCGCTGGCCGATGCCGAGCAGTCGGCAAAACTGGCGGCGGACCAGACGCACCGCTTCTTCCAGGCCGGCCGCGAGTCGTTCCTTGCCGACCTGCAGGCCACCCGCACCTACACCGACGTCACCGCGCAACTGGCCGCGGCCAACACCCAGGTTGCCATGAGCCAGATCGATTTGTTCCTCGCCCTGGGCGGCGGTTGGGAAAGCGGACGAACGCAAGCCTCGAGCGCCAGCAAACCCTGAGGCCGTTGCTATGCTTTGAAGTATTGAAAGGGCGCCCCGAACCAGGCGCCTTTTCAGTGCACATCGCTAGCGCAGGTCTAGGGGAAACCAATAATGAAAAACCCTTACGCTCTTGGCTTCTGGTGCGCCCTGGTAGCCTTGGTGCTGCTGTCGGCCACCTACTTCTACGGCATCATGCTGGCCCACCAGATCGACAAGGCAATGGTCTTCCTCGACAGTACCGTGGCGCTGATCGCGGTCATGGCGATCGTGGTCGTGGCGTCGGCGCTGGTGCAGACCCAGCGACTCAAAAAACGCCAGCTTGAGCAAAGCAAGACGCTGCTGCTGATCTGGGACACCAAGGTCGCGCTGCGCAAAGTCGAAACCGTATTCGACCGCTACTTCTGGGGCGGCTACTGGCAGCCGGGGCGTACCTTCGCCGAAGTCATGGGCGAGCTCACCGGCACGCCGCTGGAAAAAAGCCTCGAAGCCCTGAAAAAACAATGTCTGGCCCTCGACCGACAAGTCGCCGGCGACGGCTGGCACTGGCTCAACAACGCCCGCGAACTGTCGGACGTCGCCACGGCCATGGCCCGCGAGCGTTATCAACTGGATTTCTGCGACCCGCGCAGCGACGGGCCGGGCGGAGCGGTGATCGACCGGGATTTCGAAGTGCTGGTGTACACCTGGACCGCGCGGCTGAAAAGCTTCGACCATCAGCTGGACGAGATCGAGGTTCAATACTCCTGAGCCCGAAAAGATCGCCGAACCCGGCGATCTTTTTGTTTGTCCATGTCTTGTCGACACTCTTTAACCTTTAAACATTGGGCTGCCAGGCGCGCCCGGTGCTAATCTCCACCGCTAAATTCAGCGGAGTCGCGCCACGGCCCGGTCACGGGTTCAGGGAAGACGACCACACTTTCAGCCACGGAAATCGATCAGGTCATTCATGAATAAATCAGCAGGCGTGCTTCTCGGAATTGTTGTGGCCATTGGCGCCATCAGCGTAGGCGGGGCCTGGTACACCGGCACCAAAATCGAAGGCGTGCTGAACAACGCCGTCGCCAATGCCAACAGCGAGTTGCAGACCGCCATGGCCGGCTCCAACGGCAGTGCGTCGCTGGAACTGGTGTCGCTGGAGCGCAACACCTTCAGCAGCACCGCGCACTATCGCCTCAAGGGCGAGGGTGAAATGTTCGGCGAAGCGCCGGTCGAGCTGCTGTTCGTCGACCGCATCGAACATGGCCCGCTGCCGTTCTCGCGTCTGGTTTCGCTGAAATGGCTGCCGGTCATGGCCACCAGTCACTTTGAGCTGGAAAAGACCCCGATCACCGAAAAATGGTTTGCCGCCACCAAGGGCGCGGCGCCGCTCAAAGGTGTGGTCAACATCGGCTACGACCAGTCCACCACCGGCAACCTCGAACTGCTGCCACTGGAAACCGCGCTGGATGACAAGTCGAACCTGAAGTTTTCCGGCTTGAACATGGATATTTCCGCCAGCGCCCAGGCCCAGAAGGTCAAGGCCGACGGCTACATGGACAGCCTGCGCCTGACCACGGTCGCCGAAGACCAGACCCCGGTGCAGATCGAACTCAATGGCCTGACCCTGGCCAGCAACCTCGCCAAGAGTACCTACGGCTATTACACCGGCGAGAACACCCTGGAGCTGACCAGCAGCAAGACCACCTTCGGCGCCAAGCAGTCGGTGCTGGGCGTGAAGAACTTCGAAATGAAGAACCGTACCGAAGAGAACGGCAGCAACGCCTCCGGCCGTGCCGACTACAAGGTCGCTGAAGTGACCCTCAACGACAAGAAGATCGGTTCGGCCAACCTGGCCATGAGCCTGAAAAACCTCGACATTCCGTCGGCGATGTCGCTGATGCAGATCTACCAGACCAAGCTGCAGCCTTACGAAAAAGCCGCTGCCGAAGCCACCGCCGCCGGCCTGCCGGCACCGGAGCTGAACCTGACCGAGGCCGAGTCGACCCAGGTCAAGGCCGACCTGCAGAAACTGCTGGCAGCCGGGCCGCAGTTGGCACTGGAAGACCTGTCGCTGAAAACCGCCAACGGCGAAAGCCGGGCGAATCTGGTGCTTGATCTGACCAAGCCTGCGTCGATGGACCTGCCACCGGATCAACTGGGCAAACAGTTGATCGCGCTGCTGGACATCAATGTGTTGGTGTCCAAGCCGATGCTGATCGACCTGCTCAGCGTGCAGGCGCAAATCGATGGCCAGACCGATGCCAAGGCCATCGTCGACCAGGCCAGCGCTGGCGCCGACATGTTCGCCGGCATGGCCGTTGGTTCGCAGTTGGCGACACTCGATGGCACCAACGTTGTCACCAAGCTGCATTACGCCGCCAATCAGGTGGAGTTCAACGGCCAGAAGATGACCGTCGAGCAGTTCGTGGGCTTTCTGATGAGCAAGTTCGGCAGTATCGAACAGCCTCAGTAAACGCCTCGCGCGTCACCGAAACGCCCGGCCTCTGCACCCGCAGACGCCGGGCGTTTTGCTGTCTGGCATCCGGGTCAACGGTTAGCCGGGGCCAGTCATCGTCACGAATCTGAACAATTATTGTGTTCTGAATATTGATCTACGCTTGCGTGCAAGACTGCTTGGATAGCTTGGCCAGGTGAATCGACCTGGCCTCCGTTACGAATTGGGCAAGGGGGGGCACTGCTACCCGGCTGGCCATGTAAGGATGCTGACGAATGCCGCGTATTGATGGTCCTGTATTACATCGTGGTTTACGCCCTTTGTTTCGAGTCGCGCTGTGCAGCCAGTTGCTCTGGCCGGCGTTCGCGTTCGCCGACACGGCCTACGATCAAATGGTACTCGACGCCCGGGCCGGGCATTACACGCCCGCGCTGACCGTTTTGCGTCAGGTGCCGCCGGCCCAGGCCACCACCGGCCAGGTCAGCGATCACCTGCAAATCGCCGGTTGGGCCGGGCTCGACGCCGAAGTGGTGCAGGTCTACGAGACCCAGGCTCGTGGCCGCGCACTGCCGGTTCAGGCGCTGACCGCCACCGCCCGGGCCTACCGTAACCTCAAACGCTGGGATCAGGCGATCCAGGTCTACAACAAGGCCCTGACCCTGGAGCCGGATAACGCCGACCTGCAACTCGGTCTCGCGCTGACCCAGGCCGATTCCAGCAAGCCCGACGAAGGGGTGATCCGCGCCCGTTCGCTGGTCGCCGCCAAACCCGATGATCCCTCCCGCCGACTGGCGCTGGGCTACGCCCTGAATCGCGCCGGCAAGCCGTACGACGCGCTGTTCGAATACGACCAGGCCTTCATGCGCGCCGGCAATAAACCGGAGGTCGCCCGCGAATACGTGGTCGCCCTGCAAAAGGCGCGTCTGCCGGAGCCGGCGCTACGTTTGGCGAAGCAGCGTCCGGGGCTGATCGATCCCGTCACCTTGCGTCGACTGGAAGGTGATCTGGCCGCCGAACGCGTGCGCCTGGCCGAACTGGCCACCCGCAGCGAAAAAGAACGCTACGTGATCGCCGACCGCGCCCTGGCCGACTACGACCAGTTGCTCGCCACCTGGACCCCGGACGCCAGCGCCCACGATGACGTGACCCGCTGGCGCATCGACCGCATGGGCGCACTCAAGGCCCGGGCGCGCACCGCCGAAGTCATCAGCGAATACCAGAAGCTGCAAGCCGAAGGCGTGAAGATCCCGACCTACGCCCTGCGCTGGGTGGCGGCGTCCTATCTGGATCAGCGCCAGCCGGAAATCGCCACCGATCTTTACCGTCAGGTGCTGGCGGCGCCGGACGCCGATGTCGGCGACCGACTCGAAGACACCACGGCGCTGTATTACTCGCTGCTGGAAAGCGACCGCGCCGAAGAGGCGCGCAAGGTTGCTGAGGATCAGGCCAAGGCGCAGAAGCCGCGTGTCGAACTCAAGGGCTTGCCGATCGGCAACCCCAACGACGAATGGATGGACGCCCAGCAACTGGCGGCACAGGCCGGCACCTATGGCTCCGACCTGCCTCACGGTGAAGAGCGTTTGCAGACTCTGGTGGATCAGGCACCGGGCAACATCGGCCTGCGCCTGGCCCAGGCCGATCTGTACCTGGCCCGCAACTGGCCGCGCCGCGCGGAAAACCAGCTCAAGGAAACCGAGAGCATCGCGCCGCGCGACATGGGCCTGGAAGTCGCGCAGGCCCGCACCGCCATGGACTTGCAGGAATGGCGGCAGATGGATGCGCTGACCGATGACGTGGTGGCGCGCTTCCCTGACAACCGTCAGGTCCAGCGTCTGGCCCGTGAACGCGAAGTGCACGACATGTCCGAGCTGCGCGTCGAGGCCTACGGCGGCAAGGCCAACGGCGGCAGCGGTGGCGATGCCGGCGCGGTCTCCGGCAGCCGGGATTTCGGTATCCAGACCACCCTTTACAGCCCGCCGATCGATGAGGACTGGCGGGTGTTCGCCGGGGCCGGATACGCCACCGGCGATTTTGCCGAAGGCACCGGCCACCACCGCTTCCAGCGTGTCGGCCTGGAGCGTCGCACCCGCGACATGACCCTCGAAGCCGAAGTATCGAATCATTCCTACGGTTTCGGCGACAAGCAGGGCGCGCGTCTGGCGATTGCCCGGGATATCAACGACCACTGGCAATACGGCGGCAGCCTTGAATACCTGTCGGCCGAAACCCCGCTGCGGGCATTGAACAGCGACATCAAGGCCAACGGCGGCAGCGGTTTCATCCGCTGGCGCGCCAACGAGAGCCGCGAGTGGCGGCTGGCGGTCAGCCCGTCACACTTCAGTGACGGCAATAACCGCGTCGAAGCCTTGCTGACCGGAAAAGAGGGCGTCTACAGCGCGCCGAACCTGCAAGTCGATGCGGGCCTGGAAGTGGGCACCAGCCACAACTCCAAGTCCGATGACGTGCCGTACTTCAACCCGAAGTCGGACTTCAGCGTCATGCCGCTGCTCAACGTCAATCACGTGCTGTACCACCGCTACGAAACCGCCTGGAGCCAGCAGTTCCAGGCCGGTGCGGGTACTTACAGCCAGCGTGATCACGGTACCGGCGGCATGGCATTGCTCGGTTACGGCCAGCGCTACGCCTGGAACGATGTGTTCGAGGTGGGCGGTTTGTTCAGCGTGATCAACCGGCCCTACGACGGTGACCGGGAAACCGATCTGCGTCTGCTCGTCGACCTCACTTTCCGCTTCTAGAAGAGTTTGAAGATGCCTTTGATTTCGCGTTTCTTCCTTCTGCTGGGAGTGCTGCTGGTCAGCGCCTGCGCCCAGCAAGCCCCGGCCTTCGTGCCGCCGTCCGAGCGACCGGTGGCAGCCAATGAAAAGCCCTGGCCGAAAAACCACGTGCTGGGCATTGCCTACCACGACGTCGAAGACCGTGACCCCGATCAGGCGGTGGTGGCGGTGCGCACCGAGCGCCTGCTCGAACAGCTCGCCTGGCTGCGGGAGAACAACTACAAACCGGTGACGGTCGACCAGATCATGGCCGCGCGCAAAGGCGGGCCGGAACTGCCGCCCAAGGCAATCCTGCTCAGCTTCGACGACGGTTACTCAAGCTTCTACACCCGAGTGTTGCCGGTATTGCGCGCCTACAACTGGCATGCGCTGCTGGCGCCGGTCGGCACCTGGATCGATACGCCGCTGAACCAACCGGTGGATTTCGCCGGTACACCGCGTGCGCGCTCGGACTTCCTGACCTGGGCTCAGGTGCGGGAAATCTCGCAGTCGGGCCTGGTGGAAATCGCCGCCCACACCGATGCCAATCACAAAGGCATTCTCGCCAATCCGCAAGGCAACCTGCAGCCGGCGGCCGCGACCCGACGCTACGATCCGGTGAGCAAGCGCTACGAATCCGAAGCCGATTTCCAGGCGCGGATCCGCGCCGACGTGCAGGCGATCTCGGAGAAAATCCGCAAGAACACCGGTAAGAAACCGCGCATCTGGGTCTGGCCTTACGGCACGGCGGACGGCACGTCGCTGACCGTGGTGAGCGAGGAAGGCTATGAAATGGCCCTGACCCTCGATGACGGCCTCGATGCCCTCGACAACCTGATGAGCGGGCCGCGTTTCCTGGTGGCTTCCGATCCTGACGGCGAGCACTTCGCCAACAGTGTGGTCGGCGTGCAATCGGACTTCACCATGCGCGTCGTGCACGTGGATCTGGATAACGTCTACGACCCGGACCCGGCGCAGCAGGAAATCAACCTCGGCAAACTGATCCAGCGCATGGCCGACATGGGCGCCAACACCGTGTTCCTGCAAGCCTTCGCCGATCCGAAGGGCGATGGGCTGGTGCATTCGCTGTACTTCCCCAACCGTCATCTGCCGATGCGCGCCGACCTGTTCGACCGCGTCGCCTGGCAATTGCGCACCCGGGCTCACGTGAAGGTTTTCGCGTGGATGCCGGTGCTGAGTTTCGAGCTGGATTCGAAGCTGCCACGGGTGACGCGCTGGGATCCGAAGACTGGCACGACCGCGGTCGACCCGGATCAATACAAACGCCTGTCGCCGTTCGATCCCGAAGTGCGACGAATCATCGGCGAGATCTACGAAGACGTGGCACGCCTGACTTCGGTCGACGGCATTCTCTACCACGACGACGCGGTGCTTTCGGACTTCGAAGACGCCAGCCCGCAGGCGCTGAAGGCCTATGCCGCCAACGGCTTGCCGGGCTCGATCGCCGCTCTGCGTGACGATCCGGCAGCGATGCAGCGCTGGACGCGGTTCAAGAGCCGTTACCTGATCGACTTCACCAACGAACTCACCGCCAAGGTGCGCGCGATTCGTGGCCCGCAAGTGCTCACCGCACGCAACATCTTCGCCGAGCCGGTGCTCAATCCGCACAGCGAAGCGTGGTTCGCGCAGAACCTCGACGACTTCCTCGTGACTTACGACTGGACGGCGCCGATGGCCATGCCGCTCATGGAAAAACAGACGTATGCGCAGTCCGGCCCGTGGCTCGAAGAACTGGTGGCGAAGATCAAACAGCGCCCCGGTGCGCTGAATCGCACGGTGTTCGAATTGCAGGCCCGGGACTGGACGAAAAAAGACCAGACCGACATTGACGGCGCGCAACTGGCCGACTGGATGAGCCGCCTCAAGCGTCAGGGCGCCACCAGTTTCGGCTACTACCCGGACAACTTTCTCGAGAACCTGCCGGACCTGAAAACCGTGCGGCCTGCGCTCTCCAACAAATGGAACCCATGACATGCTGGATAGACTGCTGGCCCTGCTTGTTCTGGCGATCGTCCTCGGCGTCCCGCTGGGGCTGATCTTCCTGGTCACCGGGCAATTCCTGATGGACTTCGTGTTCTTCTACCCGCTGTTCATGTCCGGGTTGTGGATTTCCGGTGGCCTGTACTTCTGGCTGCACTGGGAACGCCACTGGCCGTGGAAGGACGACACCCTGCCGCCACCGCTGGAAGGCGAACCGCTGATTTCGATCCTGATCCCTTGCTACAACGAGGGCGACAACGCCGCCGACACCATCCACGCGGCGCTGGCGCAGCATTACCCGAACATCGAAGTCATCGCGATCAACGACGGCTCCAAGGACAACACCGCCGAAGTGCTGGATGCGCTGGCCAAGGAAGACCCACGACTGCGCGTGCTGCACCTGGCGGAAAACCAGGGCAAGGCTGTGGCCCTGCGCATGGGCGCCATCGCGGCGCGCAGCGAATATCTGGTGTGCATCGACGGTGATGCGCTGCTGGCGCCGAACACCGCCGCTTACCTCGTCGCGCCGATGCTCGACAACGCACGACTGGGTGCGGTGACCGGCAACCCACGAATCCGCACGCGTTCGACCCTGGTCGGTCGGGTTCAGGTCGGCGAGTTCTCGTCGATCATCGGGCTGATCAAGCGCACCCAGCGAGTGTTCGGGCGGATCTTTACGGTGTCGGGTGTGATCGTCGCGTTCCGCCGCACGGCGCTGAACCGGGTTGGCTACTGGAGCCCGGACATGATCACCGAAGACATCGACATCAGCTGGAAGCTGCAACTGGATCACTGGAGCATCTTCTACGAGCCCCGTGCCCTGTGCTGGATCCTGATGCCGGAAACCCTGCGCGGTCTGTGGAAACAGCGTCTGCGCTGGGCCCAGGGCGGCGCCGAAGTGCTGTTCAAGAACATTCGCGGGATCTGGCAGTACCGTCACCGTTACCTGTGGCCGCTGCTGTTCGAATACTGCCTGTCGACCGGTTGGGCGTTCACCTTCCTGTTGTCGGTGATCTTCTGGGGCGTCGGCAAGTTCGTGGTCATGCCTGAAGCCATTGCGGTCGATCACCTGATGCCCCCGGCGTTCACCGGTCTGCTGCTGGCGTTTGTCTGTCTGGTGCAGTTCGCGGTCAGCATCATCATTGACCGGCGTTACGAGCCGGGCCTGGGCAAGACCATGTTCTGGGTGGTCTGGTATCCGATCGCGTTCTGGTTCGTCAGCCTGCTGACCACGCTGGTCAGTTTCCCCAAAGTACTGTTCGGCCAACACCAGAAGCGTGCGCGCTGGGTCAGTCCCGACCGGGGTATCAAGCCGCTCGGGGACGATGAAGAGGAGGTAATCAAATGAAAATCATCCGGACCCGCCAACGGCCGTTTCTGGTGGTGGTCGATGCGTTCTTCACCGTGCTGGCCTGGATCGGTCTGCTGTATCTGCTGGCGCGCGGTTTATGGCCGCTGATCGAGACCCACGAAGGCGGCCCGCGCATCGACAACTCGGCATTCGAAGCCCTCGGCACCTTGCAGATTTACCTGTGGGTGGCGCTGGTCAACGCGGTGATCCTGATCGGCTGGGCGCGCTATCAGCAACGCAAGAGCCGAAGCTTCGCCCAGCGCCGCCTGCCGTCGCCGGTGGTCGACGATGAGGGGCTGAGCCGCAGCTTCAAATTGTGCGACGAGCGCTTTCAGAAACTGCGCGGGCCGGGCGTGATGACCATCCACAATGATCAGGACGGCGACGTCAGCCAAGTGGTGCCGCATCTGTGGCCGGTCCAGCCGGAAGAACTGCCGCCACCGCTGGCGCCACTCGAGCATCCTCGGGTGATTTTTCTGCACGCCGAGGACGACGACAACCGCGAGCCGCTGAACCGGATCACCTGACGGCGCGAATCAGTCGCCAGGCTTCCTCCATCGGCAGCGGTTGTTTCATGCGTTCGGCCAACAGTGCCATCGCTCGTTCCTCTTCGCAGGCGACCGCCGCCACTACCACGCCCTTGCAACCGAACAGCCCGATAAATGGCGGCTGTTTGGGTTCGCCTATAAATTCGACCGCATCCCACGTCTCGGCGTGACCGAGATAGTCGTAGTTGCGGCCGAAATGCCAGGTCCAGAAATACGGCACGTCGAGGTAATGCTCATCGCCACCGAGCAGGTTGGCGGCAGCGATCCGCGCGTGCTGCTGGGCCAGGCGCCAATGTTCGATGCGTTGTGGTTTGCCGTTCAACGGGAAGGTGGCGATATCGCCAATCGCCCACAGGCCGTCAGCCACGCGCAGGCTGGCATCGACCAACAGTGATTGATCCTCCTCGCGCGGCAGGTCGCCGAAGGCTTCGGTGGCCGGATGTACGCCGATTCCCGCCAACACCAGATCCGCCGACAGGCGCAGGCCGTTATCGAGCAACACCGCCTCGACCTTGCCGTCGCCGGTGATCTCCCTGGCTTCGTGATCGGTGATGAATTTCACGCCGTGTTCTTCATGCAGTGCCCGGATCGCCTTGCCGACGGCTTCACCGAATTGCGCCGCGAAGGGAATCTCGTGACGCGCCAGCACCGTCACCTCGAGCCCGTGCTGGCGCAGGGCCGAGGCGCGTTCGAGCGCAATGAAACTGTCACCGATGATCACCGCGCGCTGGCCCGGCTGGGCGGCGTCCATGATGGATTGCGCCTGGGCTTTGCAGCGCAGGACAAACACCTGGGGCAGGTCGGCGCCGGGTAACTCCAATGCGTTGGGCGTCGCGCCGGTGGCCAGCACCGCCGCGCTGTAATGCAGTGTGCGGTCATCGCTCAGGTGAAGGGTTTTGGCTTCGGCATCAAGCCCGGTGACCTCGCCTGAAACCCGGTTGATGTGCTGTTCGCGGTAAAAGTCTTCATCGCGCAGGGGCGGGGTTTCCGGCGCCGGCATTTCCCCGGACAGCACGAATTTGCTCAGCACCGTGCGGTCGTAGCCGGCGTCCGGCTCGCGGTCGATCAGCACGATTCGCCCGCCGAAGCCTTTTTCCCGCAGGGCGGCGGCGCAGGCCGTTCCCCCGGCACCGGCGCCGACGATGACAAAGGTGCGCGGGTCGTCCTGCGGCGGGGTGTGCGGATCCGGCAGCGGCTGGTCATCGACCCACACCTCGTCGCCGCGCAGTTCCAGCGGATAACGCTTGAGGCTGTCCAGCGCCGGTGGCTCGCACAACGCGCCATCTTCGGCACGAAAAGCTGCCTTGTGCCACGGGCAGATCAGCCGGCCGTGGCACAACGCACCTTCCGCCAACGGCGCGCCGGCGTGCGGGCATTCGCCCTGAAAGGCGCGCAACTGGCCGGCGGCGCGCAGCAGGACGATCTTGCAGTCGCCGATCTGCACCTCCAGCCCACGGTCTTCAGGCACATCGGTGAAACGGGCGACACGGTGCAGGGTCATGGTCGTGCTCCTCACAGGCATTTCTCATACGAGTTTGGGCCGCATTGCGAGGTTCAGCCATTTGCCACTGCCACGGCACGAACGGTACGGCTATAGTTTGCAGGCCGACGAAGGCCCAACTGCACAAGGTGCTCCCGGAATGACCCGATTGACCTCTCTCAACCCTTGGCTGGCGGCCGTTGCCGTCGCCCTTTGCGTGCAGTTTCCGGCGCAGGCCCAGGAGCGTTTCACCCTCAGCATTCCCGGTGTGTCGGATAACCGCCTGTTCACCTCGGCGGCGGCAAGCGATGCGGCCGGCTGCGGCGGCAAGAACCAGTCGCCGGCCCTGAGCTGGAACGCCGGCCCGAGCGGAACCCTGAGCTACGCCATCGTCATGCACGATCCGGACGGCCAGAAAGGCGCGGGTGTCGATCACTGGATTCACTACGGCATCAAGGCCACGACCCGGCAGATTGCCGCCGGCGTTGGCGCCAAATCGGCCCTTGAAGGCGTCGGTGGCACCAACAGCAAAGGCACCACCAGCTACGTCGGCCCGTGCCCACCGGTGGGCGACAGCGCGCACCACTACATCATCCAGATCTACGCCCTGGATCTGGCTCCGGACGCCTTGCCTGCCGGCCTGACCCGCGCCCAGCTGATGGAAAAAATCAAAGGCCACGTGCTGCGCAACAGCAGTGCGGTGCGGCGTTATCACCGCTGAAAAAAATTTCGGCGAGGTTTAACCCGAACGCAAAGGGCTGCCCGTCTCAGGGGATGAATGGATCAATTCTTCCCCGAGGTCAGCCCCCATGTCCCTTCCTTCCACGCTTCTACGCCCCCTTGCTGCCAGTGTGTTGCTGGTGGTTGCCGGTTGCGGCGTTTCCTCCAGCCCGGAAACCATCGTCGCGCCGCCTCCGGCGCAGACCGAACTGAAATCTTCCGTGCAGCCTGAAGCGGTCATGGCCGACAGCGCGATGGCCAAGCGCAGTGTACGGGCGGCGCCGATCGCCAGTTTTGCACCGCTGCCGGCTGCTGAAAGTTATCCACAGGACTATCGCGACGAACAGCGCGAGCAATACGCCAAGCTGGCCGACAACCCGATCCACAGCGTCGCCGAAACCCCGGTCTCGACCTTCAGTGCCGACGTCGACACCGGCGCCTACGCCAACGTGCGGCGACTGCTCAATCAGGGTCGACTGCCGCCGGAAGGCGCGGTGCGCCTGGAAGAGATGGTCAATTACTTTCCCTACGACTACGCGCTGCCGAGCGATGGCTCGCCTTTCGGCGTGACCACCGAACTCGCCGCCTCACCGTGGAACCCGCACACCCGCTTGCTGCGCATCGGCATCAAGGCCTCCGACCGCGCGGTGGCGGAACTGGCCCCGGCCAATCTGGTATTTCTGGTGGATGTGTCCGGCTCGATGGACCGCCCCGAAGGCTTGCCGCGGGTCAAAAGCACCCTGAAGTTGCTGGTCGATCAATTGCGCGAGCAGGATCGGGTTTCGCTGGTGGTGTATGCCGGCGAATCCAGAGTGGTGCTGGAGCCGACTTCCGGACGGGAAAAGGCGAAAATTCGCACAGCCATCGAGCAATTGACCGCCGGCGGCTCGACTGCGGGCGCTTCAGGCATCGAGTTGGCTTACCAGATGGCGCAGCAGGCGTTCATCCCCAACGGCATCAACCGCATCCTGTTGGCCACCGATGGCGACTTCAACGTCGGCATCAGCGACTTCGACAGCCTGAAACAAATGGCTGTGGATAAACGCAAGACCGGCATTTCCCTGACCACACTGGGTTTTGGTGTGGATAACTACAATGAACACCTGATGGAGCAACTGGCTGATGCCGGTGATGGCAACTACGCCTACATCGACAACCTGCGCGAAGCGCGCAAGGTGCTGGTGGATCAACTCGGTTCGACACTCGCCGTGGTGGCGAAAAACGTCAAGTTGCAGGTCGAGTTCAACCCGGCGCAGGTCAGCGAATACCGCCTGCTCGGTTACGAGAACCGCGCGTTGAAGCGTGAGGATTTCAGCAATGACAAGGTCGATGCCGGTGAAATCGGTGCGGGCCATACGGTGACGGCGTTGTATGAAATTGTCCCGACAGGCGAGAAGGGCTGGCTGGAACCGCTGCGTTTCGGAAAAACCGATGCAGTGGTTTCCGAGAAGAAAGGAGAATTGGCCATGCTGCGTGTGCGATATCAAAAGCCTGAGGGTGGGAAAAGTCTGCTGATCGAGCGGCCGATTGCCAGTCAGGTTGCGTCCGCCAGTGAAGACCTGCGTTTCGCTGCCGCGGTCGCTGCGTTTTCCCAGCAACTCAAGGACGGCCGCTACACCGGCGAATTCAGCCTCAAGGACACCGAAGCCCTGGCCCGAGGTGCACGCGGCGATGACCGCTTCGGCCTGCGCAACGAGTTCGTGCAACTGGTGGAACTGGCGCAGAGCCTGCGTACGTCCACGGCCTCCAACGCAATGTCCACCGAGCGACGGATTGAATAGTGAGCCGCCTCAAAGGCTTCATCACCCAGCTGTTTGCTTCTGCAGACAGCCTTGAGGCCAGCAGCGACGAATCGCTGCTGGCCCGTTATCGCGAGGGTGACGGCAAGGCGTTCGAGATCCTGTACGCCCGTCATCGGCAGAGTCTTTACCGGTTTCTGCTCGGTTTGAGCGGCAAACCGGAACTGGCCGACGAGGTTTTCCAGGAGACCTGGCTGAGCCTGATCCGCAGTGCCAGTCAGCCACAGGGCAGGGCGACCTTTCGTACATGGTTGTTCCAGATTGCCCGCAATCGCCTGATCGACCACTGGCGCAAACACGGCGCCCGGCAACCGCTGCATGACAGCTACGACGAGCAATTCCACGCCGTCAGCGACGACGCCTCCGATCCCGAACAATTGCTCAACCTCAGCCGCGACAGCCAGCGCCTGGAGAGCGCCCTGCAATCCTTGCCCGCCGACCAGCGCGAAGTGTTCCTGCTACGCGCCCATGGCGACCTCGACCTGGCGCAAATCGCCAGCCTCACCGAAACACCGCTGGAAACCGTCAAGAGCCGCTTGCGCTACGCCCAGCAAAAACTGCGTCGGCTGCTGGCCGAGGAGGTACTGACATGACGGACGCCCGCCCGACACCCGAAGAGCAAGTGCTCAAGCATGTGCGCGAACAGCACAACGCCGAACCGCCGGCGCATCTCGACACGCTGATCCTCAACGCCGCCCAGCGCGAAACCCCGGCGCCACGGCAGAGCCTGTGGCAACGCTGGCTCAGGGCCTGCCAGACGCCGCGCTACCAGGTGGCTTTTGCCAGTCTCGTCGGCATCGCGCTGATGCTGTCGCTGGTGCAGCGTGCGCCGGAACCCGTGGCTCAATTCGATTTCGCCCCTGCTGCCAAACCGGCTGCGCCTGGGGTCCGCCAGGAGGCCCGATCGCTGTCGGCTCCTGCCGGCGCACTTTCCGCGCCAGCTCCCGCGCCGATGGCGGAAATGGCCGCGCCGATGCAGAGCGAATCGATCAGCGCCGACACGGCGGACGAAGCCAAGGTCAGCAAGCGCGCCGCCGCCCCGGTCAACGGTCTCGACGCGCAACTGCGCGAGGTCCTGCGCCTGCGCGAGTCCGGCCAGTCGCAAGCGGCCGACACCCTGTTCAACAACTTGCACAAGCGCTACCCGAACGTGAATCTCGACCTGCGGCTGGAAAAAATCCGCAAGAACTGACCGTATCCGCCATCCGCCATTTGGCATTGACCCGCAAAAACGCGCACTATCGGGTCATTGCCGATGCGCTGGAGGATGCCGTGGCCCAAAAAATCGACCGCATCGCCCAAATGCTCAACTGCCCGGTGAAGGGTGAGGAACTGCGGCGGGCAGTGACAGAGAGTCGCAAGGAGTTTCTTCTGGCCAAACAGGCCGAAGAGGATCTGGAGCAAGACGTTCTCGATGATGACCTGATCGATGACGAAGAAGACGATGATGAATATGACGAGTTTGACTGGACGACGGAGTGAGTCGCCAGCCAGCAGGCACAAAAAAGCCCCGGACCATCACAGTCCGGGGCTTTCTCGTTTAAATCAATGGCGCACCAGGCGGGATTCGAACCCACGACCCCTGCCTTCGGAGGGCAGTACTCTATCCAGCTGAGCTACTGGTGCAGCGGGCGACATCATACCTAGGTCGGCTCGGGGCGTCCATGCCGGGTTTTGGCGCTTATTGTCAGTGCGCGTGTCGGTCGAAAACCCTGCATTCCATAAAGCTGTAACGTCCTGCAAAAGGCTCGCTTGGCGCTTTGGGGAGGCTGTTCTATGGTTTCCCTGCGATCGGGGCTGTGGGTACGTTGATCTGAAATGTTCAGCAATCGCGGCGTTTTTGTTCTTTTTTTCGAACGCCCTATTGTCCTTCAACCCCTTTGAACCTAGGATTCGTTTGAGATTTCAAACGCTCCTGATCCAGGTGCTGAGCCGCACGCGTTTCGAGTCGTGCGCTATTCATGTGCCAGCCCGGTGAATGATTTCCCTGACGGCAGCCTTGCGAGGCGCCTTTCTACAATCATAATTTTGCTCCGCGCCTTGCGCGGTGCTGTTAAGGAAAGCCGACATGCAGCTTAAAGACACCCAGTTATTCCGCCAGCAAGCCTTCATCGATGGCGCATGGGTCGACGCGGACAACGGTCAGACGATCAAGGTCAACAACCCGGCCACTGGCGAGATTCTGGGCACCGTGCCGAAAATGGGCGCTGCCGAAACCCGCCGCGCCATCGAAGCCGCCGACAAGGCGCTTCCGGCCTGGCGTGCACTGACCGCCAAGGAGCGTGCAGGCAAACTGCGTCGCTGGTTCGAACTGATGATCGAGCACCAGGAGGACCTCGCTCGCCTGATGACCCTCGAGCAAGGCAAACCGCTGGCCGAAGCCAAGGGCGAAATCGTTTACGCCGCTTCGTTCATCGAGTGGTTCGCCGAAGAAGCCAAGCGCATTTACGGCGACGTGATTCCGGGCCACCAGCCGGACAAGCGCCTGATCGTGATCAAACAACCGATCGGCGTGACCGCTGCCATCACCCCGTGGAACTTCCCGGCGGCGATGATCACTCGTAAGGCAGGTCCTGCGCTGGCCGCCGGTTGCACCATGGTGCTCAAGCCGGCTTCGCAAACGCCGTTCTCCGCATTCGCTCTGGCCGAACTGGCCCAGCGCGCCGGCATCCCTAAAGGTGTGTTCAGCGTGGTCTCCGGCAGCGCCGGCGATATCGGCAGCGAGCTGACCAGCAACCCGATCGTGCGCAAACTGTCCTTCACCGGCTCGACCGAAATCGGTCGTCAGCTGATGTCGGAATGCGCCAAGGACATCAAGAAAGTCTCCCTGGAACTGGGCGGCAACGCGCCGTTCATCGTGTTCGACGACGCGGACCTGGATAAGGCCGTCGAAGGCGCGATCATTTCCAAGTACCGCAACAACGGCCAGACCTGCGTCTGCGCCAACCGTCTGTACATTCAGGATTCGGTCTACGACGCGTTCGCCGAGAAGCTGAAAGTGGCAGTCGCCAAGCTGAAGATCGGCAACGGTCTGGAAGAAGGCACCACCACCGGCCCGCTGATCGACGAGAAAGCCGTGGCCAAGGTGCAAGAGCACATTGCTGACGCGGTGAGCAAAGGCGCGACCGTTCTGGCCGGTGGCAAGCCGATGGAAGGCAACTTCTTCGAGCCGACCATCCTGACCAACGTGCCGAAAGACGCGGCGGTGGCCAAGGAAGAAACCTTCGGTCCGCTGGCGCCGCTGTTCCGCTTCAAAGACGAAGCCGAAGTGATAGCGATGTCGAACGACACCGAGTTCGGTCTGGCCTCATACTTCTACGCTCGCGACCTGGGCCGTGTGTTCCGTGTGGCTGAAGCCCTGGAATACGGCATGGTCGGCGTCAACACCGGGCTGATCTCCAACGAAGTCGCGCCGTTCGGCGGCATCAAGGCCTCGGGCCTGGGTCGTGAAGGCTCCAAGTACGGCATCGAAGATTACCTGGAAATCAAATACCTCTGCCTGGGCATCTAAGCCTCGGTAGAAGATCGCTGTAAACGCAAAGGGCACGAGAGCGCTGTCCCTTTGCGTCGTTTCAAACCGGAATTTTCTCTGCGGCCGGGAACGCCGTGGCAGTCGATCATCGCATGCTGCCACCGCCGATTTCTCCCGCTTTATCCTTGAACCACGCCGCCCGATGAGCGGCGAATGAGGACTGTAATGAGCAAGACTAACGCTGAACTGATGGCCCGTCGTACCGCAGCTGTTCCACGTGGTGTTGGCCAGATTCACCCGATCTTCGCCGAGTCCGCGAAGAACGCGACAGTGACCGACGTTGAAGGTCGTGAATTCATCGACTTCGCCGGCGGTATCGCCGTACTGAACACCGGCCACGTGCACCCGAAAATCATCGCCGCCGTGACCGAGCAGCTGAACAAGCTGACCCACACCTGCTTCCAGGTGCTGGCCTACGAGCCGTACGTCGAGCTGTGCGAGAAAATCAACGCTCGCGTACCGGGCGACTTCGCCAAGAAAACCCTGCTGGTGACCACCGGTTCCGAAGCCGTTGAAAACGCCGTCAAGATCGCCCGTGCCGCCACTGGCCGCGCTGGCGTGATCGCCTTCACCGGCGCTTACCACGGTCGCACCATGATGACCCTGGGCCTGACCGGTAAAGTCGTGCCTTACTCGGCCGGCATGGGCCTGATGCCAGGCGGCATCTTCCGCGCGCTGTACCCGAACGAACTGCACGGCGTGAGCATCGACGACTCGATCGCTTCCATCGAGCGCATCTTCAAGAACGACGCCGAGCCGAAAGACATCGCCGCGATCATCATCGAGCCTGTGCAGGGTGAAGGTGGTTTCTACGTCGCACCGAAAGAGTTCATGAAGCGTCTGCGTGCCCTGTGCGACCAGCACGGCATCCTGCTGATCGCTGACGAAGTGCAGACCGGCGCTGGCCGTACCGGCACCTTCTTCGCCATGGAACAGATGGGCGTTGCTGCCGATCTGACCACCTTCGCCAAGTCCATCGCTGGCGGCTTCCCGCTGGCCGGTGTCTGCGGCAAGGCCGAATACATGGACGCCATCGCGCCAGGTGGCCTGGGCGGCACCTACGCCGGTAGCCCGATCGCTTGCGCCGCGGCCCTGGCCGTGATGGAAGTGTTCGAAGAAGAAAAACTGCTGGACCGCTGCAAGGCTGTCGGCGAGCGTCTGGTTACCGGCCTGAAAGCCATCCAGGCCAAGTACCCGGTGATCGGCGAAGTCCGTGCCCTGGGGGCCATGATCGCGGTCGAGCTGTTCGAAAACGGCGACAGCCACAAGCCAAACCCGACCGCCGTCGCGGCTGTCGTGGCCAAGGCGCGTGACAAGGGCCTGATCCTGCTGTCCTGCGGCACCTACGGCAACGTGCTGCGCGTCCTGGTACCGCTGACCTCGCCGGACGAGCAACTGGACAAAGGCCTGGCGATCATCGAAGAGTGCTTCTCGGAGCTGTAATCGCAGCACCGTGTGATCGGATCGACAAAAAACCCGCTTCGGCGGGTTTTTTCATGCCGGGAGAAACACCTGTGCGGTTTTCAGGTTGTACCGAAACGCCAGCATTGGCTAAGGTTCAAGCATTGCAAGGGAGGGCGAGCATGACGGCCGTTGATTTACCCGCTGTACCGAGAGTCCTGATTGCCGAGGCCGACCCGTGGTCTCGTGACCTGCTCAAACAAGTGTTGCTGAATGTGCGCTGCGATGCGCGGCTGGATCTGTGCGCCGATGGCCAGGAGGCAATGACGCTGCTCAGCGAAGTGCCCTATGACCTGGCGATCGTCGACTGGGAGTTGCCCGGCGTCGATGGCTTGAACGTATTGCGCAGCGTGCGCCAGCGCAGACGCAATCCGCCGCTGCCGTTCATTCTGATGAGCAGCCGCAACGACAGCGCCAGCGTGCGCGAAGCCTTGCCGCTGGCGCCGACCGCTTATCTTGCCAAACCCCTGAACATGGAAAGCCTGACCGAGCGTTTGCAGGGACTGCTGCTGAACGCCGGCGAAGAAGTGTTCTGCCAAGTACCGGCGCTGGCGCCGGGCATGACATTGTCGGTGTTCCTCGAACGCCGCCGCGAGCAGGCCGACGGCGCGCCACTGATGACCGACGTGCAGGTGGCGGTCAAGCGCAGCCTCAATCCCAACGGCCTGGATCTGAAGCTGCTGGAAGAGGAAATTCGCACCGACCCGCAGATCACCGCCGTGTTGATCGCCGCCGCCAACAGCGCCGCCCAGCACCACGGTGCGCCAGTGCAGACCCTGGCCCAGGCGCTGCATCGTCTGGGCACCGGGCAAAGCATGAACCTGATCCTTGGTTTGGCACTCAAGCGCAGCGCCCGGCTCAGCGACCCGTGTCTGGCCGACTACGCCGAGCGCTATTGGGGCCTGTCGCTGCACACCGCCGAGTACGCCCGCACGCTGGCGCGGTTGCTCGATCTGGATCAGGAGCGCTGCTATTGCGCCGGGATGCTCCATCGCCTCGGTGATCTGGCGTTGCTGCGTTGTCTGCAGGAGTGGAAGCAGGCTGGCGGCGAACTGGATGAGCTGGAGGAAGTCGGCGATGCGCTGGCGGAATTCGGTGCGGCCTATGGTTCGGCGTTGCGTACTCGCTGGCGCCTGCCGCTGGAGTTGCGCGAGCTGATTGCCTCGGTCTACCAGCTCGGTGGCGGGGTATATTCCCGCGAGGCACTGGTGATGAACATGGCGGCGCAGATGGCCCGGCTGACCGAGCATGAAGGCGTCGAGGAACTGGCGAAGAGCCGCACGGCGCGGTTGCTCAAGATCGGCTTGCCGGAGCTGATGCGGATGCGCAAATAGCGGGTTGATTGCGCATCCGCTCTTGAATCAGGCGGAAATGATCCGGTTCTTGCCCTGGCGCTTGGCCTCGTACATCGCCGCGTCTGCGCGGGCGAACAGGGTGTCGAGGCTTTCATCTTCCGGGGTGAGGCTGGTCAGGCCCTGGCTGACGGTGATACCGAACGTCTGTTCACCATGGTTGAAACTCAGCCGCTGGATTTCCCGTTGCAGCCGTTCGGCCACCTGCATCGCCATGTCCGGCGCACAGCCTGGAAAAACCGCAGCAAACTCTTCACCGCCAATCCGCCCGAACAGGTCGCCCCGGCGTAACGAGGCACGACCGCATTCGGCAATCCGTTGCAGCACGTTGTCGCCCTCCGGGTGGCCGTAGGTGTCGTTGATCACTTTGAAGTCATCGATGTCCAGCAGCAGGAACGCCATTTGCGCGCCTTGCAGGCGGGCTTGTTCAAATTCACGGTGGGCACATTCGAAGAAGTGCCGGCGATTGCTGCTCTGGGTCAGTACGTCGGTGGTGGCCAGGCGTTGCAGCTCGGTTTCCATTTGCTTCTTGTCGGTGATGTCTTCGGCGAAGCCGACGATGATCACCGGTTGCCCCGGTTCGTCCTGACGATTGATGAAGCACTTGTCGCTGACCCAGCGAACCTGGCCGTCGGCGGCGATGATCCGGTATTCGCGGTCTTCCACGGCGCCTTTGTGCAGCACTTCGGCGAGGCTGCGTTCGGCGTATTCCAGATCATCCGGGTAGATGCTGTCGCGCCACTGGTTGTAGTCGGCCAGCAACAGGCCGGCGGAACGACCGAAGATCCGCTCGTAAGCGGGGCTGACGTACAACACCTGACGGGTTTCCCAGTTGAAGGCCCAAAGCACGGCGTTGACGCTGACCAGCAGCGAACTGAACAGCTGCTCGCGTTCGCTGAGCCGAGCGACTTCGCCCTGGGCGTGCATCAATGCCATCAGGGTTTGCGCGGCCTCGGGCCACTGGGGAGGGGATGAGTCTTTTTGATTGTTGTTGACCATCGACACGAATCTCAAAGGGCGTGCCGATCAATCGACAACGGCCACGGGAAAACCCGCCGGGGGTGGCGAAGTGTCTTTGAGATAGGGGATCGACGGTGAAGTTCCGAAGGGTGCGCCCGGGAACCGGGCGCACCGATCAACGGCATCAGACGGCGGCAGGGCGCAGCGAGTAGGTTTTCAACTGGTCGGCGAATTCACGCAGGGACTGGATGCCACTGGCCTCGGCCTCGTGTACCCATTCCTTGATGGCGGCGAGCATGTCGTGGCCATTTGCGCTGGTCTTGACCCAGATCTGCTGCAGGGCCAGACGTTTCTCGTAGATTACCTTCAGCGCCTGGCTGTGCTCGAGCATGTTCTGGATGCGCGCGTGATGGCGATCTTCCAGCAGGCTGGTTTCCCGCGAGAGCAGGCGTTTGGCCCGGTGGAACTGGTGGCGTACCGAATGATCGACCTTGGCCAGTTCCTGCTTGACCAGCGGCCCGATCACCAGCTTGCGGTACTGGGCCATGATCTGGAAGCGGTTGTTGAGGATCGCCATGGCGGTGTCCATGTCCAGGCTGCCCTTGCCTTCGACGCGGTGGGCGATCGGCGCGACCCGCTGCACTTTGGCCAGACGCAGGAAGCTGAAGACCTGGATCCACGCCCAGCCGAGGTCGAACTCCCACTTCCTGACCGACAGCTTGGCCGAATTGGGGTAGGTGTGATGGTTGTTGTGCAGTTCTTCGCCGCCGATCAGGATGCCCCACGGCACCAGATTGGTCGCCGCGTCGCGGCATTCGAAGTTGCGGTAGCCGACGGCATGGCCCAGACCGTTGACCACACCGGCCGCCCAGACCGGGATCCACATCATCTGGATCGCCCAGATGGTGATGCCGATGGTGCCGAACAGCAGCAGGTCGACGACGGCCATGATCGCCACGCCCAGCAGCCGGTAGCGGCTGTAGAGGTTGCGCTCGATCCAGTCTTCGGGGCAGTTCTTGCCGTAGATGCGCAGGGTTTCCGGATTCTGCGCTTCTTCGCGATACAGCTCTGCCCCTTTGCGCAGGACGGTGGACAGACCCTTGACGACCGGGCTGTGCGGATCGTCTTCGGTTTCGCATTTGGCGTGGTGTTTGCGGTGGATGGCAGTCCACTCGCGGGTGTTCTGCGCCGTGGTCAGCCACAGCCAGAAACGGAAGAAATGCTTCAGGCCGGCATTCAGCTCCAGGGAGCGATGGGCCGAGTAGCGGTGCAAGTAGACCGTGACGGCAACGATCGTCACGTGGGTCATCACCAGGGTGACGGCGACCAGCGACCAGGCCGACAAGCCAAGAAAACCTTCGTACCACATAGGCTATAGGGCCCTCGATAAAGAAAAAACAGCCGTTGCATTATCACCAAGCACACAGATAAAACCAGTCGCCCTTTCAGATAAGAGATGGCTGGATGTTTCTTGACCTATAATCCCGACATTTTTGTAGGGACATGGACGGCCGAATGTCTGCCACTTACCGCGATGCCTTGCGTGCAGCGCTGCTTTACCTGGTCCTTGCCGTGGTCTGGCTGCAAGGTACTGGTTATTTATTGAACAGTTTCTTCGATAGCTCTGACGAGTTGCTGCGCTGGCAACTGATCAACGGCTACCTGTTCGTGGCGCTCAGCGCCGGGTTGATCTTCCTGGCCCGGGCGCGGCTGTTCGAATGCCTGGGCATCGGCGCCCGATTGCGTGAACGCCAGGCGGATCGCGAACGCCTGCGTCAGGCCGCTGCGGTATTCGATTGCACCCGCGAAGGCGTGCTGGTCACGGACCGGCAGGGGCTGATCGTGCACGTCAATCGCGCGTTCATGGAAATCACCGGTTATCAGCGCGATGAAGTCATCGGCCAGCAGCCCAGCCTGTTCAAGTCCGGGCACCATCCGCCGGGGTTCTATCAGGCGATGTTCGCTTCTTTACAGGCGCGGGACGAATGGAGCGGCGAGATCTGGAACCGGCGCAAGAGCGGTGAAATCTACCCGCAATGGCAGACGATCCGGGTCATTCGTGACGATGACAACCGGCTCAGCCATTACGTCGCGGTGTTTTCCGACATCAGCGCGATCAAGGATTCCGAGCACGAACTCAAGCACCTGGCTCACCACGATCCGCTGACCGACCTGCCCAACCGCCTGCTGTTCAGCGACCGCGCCGAGCAGGCGCTGGCATCGGCGCAGACCCACAAGCGCGGCTGCGCGCTGCTGATGATCGATCTGGACCATTTCAAACTGATCAACGACAGCCTCGGACACACCATCGGTGACCGTTTGCTCAAGGCGGTTGCGGCGCGTTTGCAGGCGTTGTTCGGGCCGGGCATCACCCTGGCGCGGCTGGGCGGCGATGAATTCGCTGTCCTGCTGGAAAGTTGTCCACAGCCGGCGCAGGCGGCGGCGCTGGCTCAGCGCATTCTCGATGCGCTCAAGGAACCGTTCTGCCTCGACGGCCATGAACTGTTCATCAACGCCAGCCTCGGCATCAGCCTGTTTCCCAGCGATGCACTGAGCGCCGAACAGCTGTTGCGCAACGCCGATGCGGCGCTGTTCAAGGCCAAGAGCAGCGGCCGCAATGGCTATGCGCTGTACACCGAAGAGCTCACGGCTCACGCCCAGCAGCGGGTCGAAATCGCCTTCGAGTTGCGCCGCGCGCTGGAGCAGCAGGAACTGCGGGTCTACTACCAACCGGTGCACGACCTGCAAACCAGTCGCCTGATCGGTGTCGAGGCGCTGGTGCGCTGGGAGCATCCGCAGCGGGGCCTGGTGTCGCCGGCGGAGTTCATCCCGATTGCCGAGCGCACCGGGCTGATCTCGGAAATCGACGCCTGGGTCATGCAGCAGGCCTGCCGGCAGATGTGCCAATGGCAGCAGGCCGGGGTGGTGCTGTCGTTTGTCGCGGTGAACGTGTCCTCGCGGTTATTCGCTCGCCGCGAGTTGTATCAGCAGGTGGCGCAGGTGCTGCACGAGACCGGCCTGGATCCGGCCTATCTGGAACTGGAAGTCACCGAAAGCGCGGTGATGGACGATCCGGAAGTCGCACTGGACCAGATGCACCGTCTGCGCGAGCTGGGCATTCGTCTGGCCATCGATGACTTCGGCACCGGTTATTCGTCGTTGCTGCGGCTCAAGCGCCTGCCGGTGCAGAAGCTCAAGATCGATCAGGGTTTCGTCGCCGGCCTGCCATGGGACGAGGACGATGCGGCGATCGTCCGGGTGATCATCGCCCTGGCCCGCAGCATGGGCATGCAGGTGCATGCCGAGGGCATCGAGCAGGTGGAACAGGCCGCGTTCCTGCTGGAGCAGGCCTGTGATCTGGGGCAGGGCTACTGGTTTGGGCGACCGGTTCCGGAAGCGCAAATCGACTGGAACCGGGCGCCCTTGATCGGTTGATGACGGCGTACGGCGGGTTTGCCTGCGGGCAAATCCGCCGCAAACCCTTGCTGCATCACATAATGTTTTCCAGTTATATAAACATTCTTAAATAGTCTTTTTAAGAATATCCGCGCCTCTCTTATATTGCTCCCACGCCGAACGCAGTGCCGCCCACTGCCAGGCATATCCCATACAAAGGAGCAGCACCATGAGCGCATCCCTGCGTAGCGTTGACGGTCAGGACGAAAGCACCATCCTGCGTGAAATCCAGAGCGCCTTGCGCGACCTGCGTTTCGGCGCGGTGGAAATCACTGTGCATAACGCCCAGGTGGTCCAGATCGAACGCAAAGAGAAATTCCGCTTGCAGCAACCGGGCAACAAACCGAGCTGAATCCAGAAAAGATTCCAGCCTGCGCCCGCTCTTGCCGGGGATCAATGCAAGAGTGGGCGCAGGCGGTGATCTTTACAGGCAACCCGATTTTCGCAATCCATAAGAAAAAGCCACCACCAAGAATTCCAGGAGCTTTCACCATGTCGTCGATTCGCCGTTACGCTTTGGCCGCCCTGGCCAGTACTGTGTTTGCCGGTTCCGCGGTTGCCAAGGATTACGAACTGCTCAACGTGTCGTATGACCCGACACGCGAGCTGTATCAGGATTACAACGCCGAGTTCGTGAAGTATTGGCAGTCGGAGCACGCCGGCGACACCGTGAAAATCCAGCAATCCCACGGCGGTTCGGGCAAGCAGGGCCGTGCGGTGATCGACGGTCTGCGCGCCGACGTCGTGACCCTGGCCCTGGCCGGCGACATCGATGAAATCGCCAAGCTCGGCAAGACCCTGCCGGCCGACTGGCAGAAGCGTCTGCCGGACGCCAGCACTCCTTACACCTCGACCATCGTGTTCCTGGTGCGCAAGGGCAACCCGAAAGGCATCAAGGACTGGGGCGATCTGATCAAGAATGACGTCTCGGTGATCACCCCGAACCCGAAAACCTCCGGCGGTGCACGCTGGAACTTCCTCGCGGCGTGGGCCTACGGCCTGAAAGCCAACGGCGGCAACGAAGCCAAAGCCAAGGAATACGTACAGACCCTGTTCAAACACGTACCGGTTCTGGACACCGGCGCCCGTGGCTCGACCATCACCTTCGTCAACAACGGTCAGGGTGACGTGTTGCTGGCCTGGGAAAACGAAGCCTTCCTGGCGCTGAAAGAAGACGGCGGCAAGGACAAGTTCGACATCGTCGTGCCTTCGCTGTCGATCCTCGCCGAACCACCAGTGGCTGTGGTCGACAAGAACGCCGAGAAGAAGGGCAACGAGCAGATCGCCGAGGCCTACCTCAAGCACCTGTACAGCCCGGCCGGTCAGGAAATCGCGGCGAAGAACTTCTACCGCCCGCGTGACAAGGACGTGGCAGCCAAGTACGCCCAGCAGTTCCCGAAACTGGAGCTGGTGACCATCGACAAGGACTTCGGCGGCTGGAAAACCGCGCAGCCGAAATTCTTCAACGACGGAGGCGTGTTCGACCAGATCTATCAGGCGCAGTAATCTCAAATGAAACGAGCCTGATGCTCAGGCACGAAACCATGTGGGAGCGGGCTTGCTCGCGAAGAAGGTGTGTCAGACGACGTAAATGTTGAATGATAGGGCCCATTCGCGAGCAAGCCCGCTCCCACATTGATGCGTTTTTAACCAAGGACTTTTATGTCGCGTCGTATCTCCCCCGTCATACCCGGCTTCGGGCTGACGCTGGGCTACACCTTGGTGTACCTCAGCCTGATTGTGCTTATCCCGCTGGCGGCGATGTTCGTCCACGCCGCCCAACTCACCTGGGATCAGTTCTGGACGATCATCTCCGCGCCCCGCGTTCTCGCCGCATTGAAGCTGAGCTTCGGCACCGCACTGTGCGCCGCGATCATCAACGGCATCATCGGCACGTTGCTGGCGTGGGTGCTGGTGCGCTACACGTTCCCGGGACGCAAGGTGATCGACGCGATGATCGATCTGCCGTTCGCCCTGCCGACCGCGGTGGCCGGTATTGCGCTGACGGCGCTGTACACGCCGACCGGGCTGGTCGGGCAGTTCGCCGCCGACCTCGGTTTCAAGATCGCCTACACCCCGCTCGGAATCACCCTGGCGCTGACCTTCGTGACGCTGCCGTTCGTGGTGCGTACGGTGCAGCCGGTGCTGGCCGACATCCCCCGTGAAGTCGAAGAAGCGGCCGCGTGCCTGGGTGCCAAACCGTTGCAGGTGTTCCGTCACATTCTGCTGCCAGCGCTGTTGCCGGCCTGGCTGACCGGTTTCGCCTTGGCGTTCGCCCGTGGCGTCGGCGAGTACGGTTCGGTGATATTCATCGCCGGCAACATGCCGATGAAAACCGAGATCCTGCCGCTGCTGATCATGGTCAAGCTCGACCAGTACGATTACACCGGCGCTACCTCCATCGGCGTGTTGATGCTGGTGGTTTCCTTCGTCCTGTTGCTGCTGATCAACTTGCTGCAGCGGCGCATCGAAACCCCATAAGGAGGCGCGAACCATGTCCCAATCGTCTATTGCGGCCGCTTCCTCGGCCAACGCCGCCCGCCGTGGCAGTGCTACTTCGCGCAGAATCCTGATCGGCCTCGGCTGGCTGATTTTCTTCCTGTTTCTGCTGCTGCCGCTGTTCATCGTGGTGTCGCAGGGATTGAAGAACGGCCTCGGCGCGTTCTTCACCGCGATCTTTGAACCGGATGCCTTGTCGGCGCTGAAACTCACCGTGATCGCGGTGCTGGTGTCGGTGCCGCTGAACCTGGTGTTCGGTGTCAGCGCTGCGTGGTGCGTGAGCAAATACTCGTTCCGTGGCAAGAGCATGCTGGTGACGCTGATCGACCTGCCGTTCTCGGTATCGCCGGTGATCGCAGGTTTAGTCTACGTGCTGATGTTCGGCGCCCAGGGCCTGTTCGGGCCGTGGCTGCAGGATCACGACATCCAGATCGTCTTCGCCCTGCCGGGCATCGTGCTGGCGACGATCTTCGTCACCGTGCCGTTCGTGGCCCGTGAGCTGATCCCGCTGATGCAGGAACAAGGCACTCAGGAAGAGGAAGCCGCGCGCCTGCTCGGCGCCAATGGCTGGCAGATGTTCTGGCACGTGACCGTCCCCAACATCAAATGGGGCCTGATCTATGGCGTGGTGCTGTGTACCGCGCGGGCCATGGGTGAGTTCGGTGCGGTGTCGGTGGTCTCCGGGCACATTCGCGGGGTGACCAACACCTTGCCGCTGCACGTCGAGATCCTCTACAACGAATACAACCACGTGGCCGCGTTCGCTGTGGCGAGCCTGTTGCTGATCCTGGCGCTCTTCATCCTGCTGCTCAAGCAGTGGAGCGAAAACCGTATCAACCGCCTGCGCGCCAGCGCCGCGGAGGAATAATTCATGTCGATCGAAGTGCGTAACGTCAGCAAGAATTTCAATGCGTTCAAGGCGCTGGACAACATCAGCCTGGACATCCACAGCGGTGAACTGGTGGCGCTGCTCGGCCCGTCCGGCTGCGGCAAGACCACCCTGCTGCGCATCATTGCCGGTCTGGAAACCCCGGATAACGGCAACATCGTGTTCCACGGCGAAGATGTGTCCGGTCACGACGTACGGGATCGCAACGTCGGTTTCGTGTTCCAGCACTACGCCCTGTTCCGCCACATGACGGTGTTCGACAACGTCGCGTTCGGCCTGCGCATGAAACCGAAAAACCAGCGCCCGAACGAAAGCCAGATCGCGACCAAGGTTCACGAGCTGCTGAACATGGTGCAACTGGACTGGCTGTCGGATCGTTATCCGGAGCAACTGTCCGGCGGCCAGCGTCAGCGTATCGCCCTGGCCCGCGCCCTGGCGGTAGAGCCGAAAGTGCTGCTGCTCGATGAGCCGTTCGGCGCCCT
Organism: Pseudomonas sp. 3-2; assembly: GCF_019710535.1. NCBI lineage: Bacteria > Pseudomonadati > Pseudomonadota > Gammaproteobacteria > Pseudomonadales > Pseudomonadaceae > Pseudomonas > Pseudomonas sp. 3-2. The sequence goes on from NZ_CP081200.1 coordinate 215,845, forward strand.
CGACGCCAAGGTGCGTAAAGAGCTGCGCCGCTGGCTGGCGCGCCTGCACGAAGACATCAACCTGACCTCGGTGTTCGTGACCCACGACCAGGAAGAGGCGATGGAAGTGGCCGACCGCATCGTGGTGATGAACAAGGGTGTGATCGAGCAGATCGGCTCACCGGGCGACGTCTACGAAAACCCGGCCAGCGATTTCGTCTATCACTTCCTCGGCGATTCGAACCGCCTGCATCTGGGCGATGACAATCACGTGCTGTTCCGCCCGCACGAAGTGTCGCTGTCGCGGCATGAACTGGAGGATCACCACGCCGCTGAAGTCCGCGATATCCGGCCGCTGGGTGCGACCACGCGGGTGACGTTGAAGGTTGAGGGGCAGGCTGATCTGATCGAGGCGGAAGTGGTGAAAGACCACGACAGCCTGACCGGGTTGGCCAAGGGGGAGACGTTGTTCTTCAAGCCGAAGGTCTGGCAGAAAGTCGCCAGCCTTTGATCTCGCTCGTTCCCACGCTCTGCGTGGGAACGCCGCTATGGACGCGGAGCGTCACGGGATGCATTCCCACGCAGAGCGTGGGAACGAGCGAGCCGGGCAGTGGTTCAGACGGCCGCACGATTCGGATTGACCCGCACCACACCCGCCCGCGCCTCGATCTGCTCTTTCAGTTCATGCCGCATCCCGAGCAGGAACGCCAGTTCGGCCACCACAAACAGCGGCCCGACAATCAACCCGCTCACGTCATCGACAAACGCCGGTTTGCGCCCTTCATAGTGGTGCCCGACAAACTGGATCACCCAGCCAATCACAAACATCGCCAGACCGCTGCTGAGCCAGACCATGGTGCTCTGCTGCGCCAATACATGCCCGGCCCAGACCGACAACCCCATCAACACGGTCATCAACACCCCGAGCTTCAGTTCCAGGCGCAGGTAAAACCACGCCGAAGCAAGGGCGGCAATCACCGCCGGGGAAATCCACAATCCGCCCACCGACCATTCCGGCCGCGACAACAGCACGGCCACCGCCACCACAATCAGCGGAATCCCGATAAAGTGGCTGGCGATGTTGCGCGGGTCACGGTGGTAAGCGGCGTATTGACTCAAATGATCGACGAGGCTTTTCATTGTTGTTCCTCCTGTAGGGTGATCGAATCATGCCCCGGGTTCACGGCTCGCTCTGTCAGGCAGGCGACAATCTTTCGGAGAACGCATGGATAAGGTCTGGCGTGAGCGCCTGCTGACCGGGCAATGGTTCAGTCATCTGCCCTCGTCCTTTCAGGATAGTCTGCTGGCGGCGGCCAAGGAGCGGCGGCTGACGGGGGGGCAGCGGCTGTTCCAGCGCGGCGATGCGCCGTGCGGCCTGTACGCGGTGCTCGATGGCGCGGTACGCATCGGCGCGGTCAGCGAGCAGGGCAAGGAGGCATTGCTGAGTCTGGTGGAGGCGCCGCACTGGTTCGGCGAAATCTGCCTGTTCGACGGCCAGCCCCGCACCCATGATGCCTACGCGGTCGGGCCCTGCACGCTGCTGAACATTCCCCAGGCCACACTGCTGCAACTGCTCGATGAGCGCCCCGTCTACTGGCGACATCTGGCGTTGTTGATGAGCCACAAACTGCGCCTGACCTTCATCAACCTCGAACAGCTGAGCCTGCTGCCGGCCCCGGCACGTCTGGCTCATCGCTTGCTGATGATCGCCGAGGGCTATGGCGAACTGGACCCGCCGCGCCGCGTGCTGCAACTGCCTCAGGAGCAGTTGGCGTCGATGCTGTCGCTGTCGCGGCAGACCACCAACCAGATCCTCAAGGAGTTGCAGGGGCAGGGGATTATCGGCTTGAGTTATGGCGAGATCGAAATCCTCGACGCTGTGCGACTGCGCGCGCTGGCGACCCTCTGAAGAACACGGGTTTCCCTGTGGGAGCGGGCTTGCCCGCGAAGGCGGTGGATCAGCTGACACATCATGAACTGACACACCGCCTTCGCGAGCAAGCCCGCTCCCACATTGGATCGATGTTGTTTTTACGAACCGCGATACGTCGAGAAGCCATAAGGGCTGAGCAGCAACGGAATGTGATAGTGCTGGTCCGTCTGCTTCACTTTAAAGATCACCGGAATCTCCGGAAAAAACGTCTCGTGCTTCGCCTTCTCGAAGTACTCGCCAGTCTTGAACACCACCCGATACTCACCGGCCTCGAACGGCTTGTTCGCCGGGAACAGTTCGGCGATCCGTCCCTGTTCATTGGTGGTGCCCTGCGCCAGCGGCTGCCAGTCCTGGCCGACATGACGTTCCAGCGTCACGTTGATACCCGGTGACGGCAGGCCGTTTTCCAGATTGAGTACGTGTACGCTCAGCGGGTTGCCGGCGGCCAGCGCCAGGCTCGAAAAGGCGCTCAATCCAAGCGCGGTGAAAGTCATGCGCAGTGGGGTCATGGTGATGCTCCTCGGTTCAAGTACGGTTGATGGACAGGCCGACGATTTCGGCGGCCTTGATTGCGCAGGTTTCGTCCTGTTCGCCGCCGCCGGAACCGGCCACGCCCATGGCGCCGACCAGTTCTTTCCCGGCAAACAAAGGGATGCCACCGCCGAGCAACAGCAACTCATCGAGGGTGTTGAGGTTGGCGGTTTCCGGGTTGTTGCGGGCGCGCTCGGCAAACAATCGGGTCGGGGTTTTCGTCGATAGCGCGGTGTAGGCCTTGCGTTGGCTGGCGGCGGTGTTGTGCGGGCCGACACCGTCGCCGCGCAGGGTCACCAGCAGGTTGCCGCCACGGTCGAGCACCGATACCGTGCCGGTGCAGTTTTCCAGTGCCGCGTCGGCCAGCAGCCGTGCGGTTTTCAGATCGAGGTCGGCGTGATGGGGCAGCTCAGGCGCGGCGATTGCGGCGGTGCCGAAGCTGATTGCCAGGCTGGCGATCAAGTATTTAGCGGTCATGGGCAGGCTCCTGAAGCGAAGGCCACCACCTTATCCGCCGGTCCCCGTCGAAACCTCGTCAGTCGGATTACAAGTTTGTAATGGGCAACACGGTCGAAGGAGCCTAGCCTGTGTCTCTGATCAATCGAGGTGTGCCATGCGTTTGCTGGTCGTAGAAGATGAAGCCAAAACCGCGAACTTCATCGCCAAAGGGCTGGGAGAGTCGGGTTTTGCCGTGGACGTGGCGCTGAATGGCCTCGACGGTCGCTACTTTATTGAGCAGCAGGCATATGACCTGATCATCCTCGACGTGATGCTGCCGGGCCTCAACGGCTGGCAACTGCTGCAGCTGATCCGCCAGCGCGGCGCCACGCCGGTGCTGTTCCTGACGGCGAAGGACGCCATCGAAGACCGCGTGCGCGGCCTCGAACTGGGGGCCGATGACTATCTGCTCAAGCCGTTCGCCTTCGCCGAATTGCTGGCGCGGGTGCGCACGTTGTTGCGGCGCGGCCCCCTGCGTGAAGCCGAGTCGTACAACATCGCCGATCTGGAAATCGACGTACTGCGCCGCCGGGTCAGCCGGGGCGGCCAGCGCATCGCCCTGACCAACAAGGAATTCGCCCTGCTGCATCTGCTCGCCAGCCGCCAGGGTGAAGTGTTGTCGCGCACGCTGATCGCTTCGCAGGTGTGGAACCTGAATTTCGACAGCGACACCAACATGGTCGAAGTCGCGGTGCGTCGACTGCGTTCGAAAGTCGATGATCCGTACATGCCGAAACTGATCCACACCGTGCGCGGGGTCGGCTATCAACTCGAAGCGCCCGACGATGCGCGCTAGATCCATCGCCTGGCGCCTGGCCCTGGCGTTCGCCGCCGTCAGCGCGTTGGTACTCAGTGCGATCGGCGTGTTCCTGTATCGCTCGCTGGCCTCGGAAATCGCCTGGCGCGACGACATGGCGTTACTCGGTCGCCTGGAACAGGTGCGCGCGCTGCTCGCCGACAGCGACAGCCTCGACGCCCTGCAGGCGCGGCCACGGCTGTACCAGAACATGCTGGGCAACCTCGACAGTCTGCTGCTGGTGCAACGCGCGGACGGCTCGAATGTGATCACGATCAACCCTCGCCAGCGCGCACTGCCGCCCGTGCAGGCCATCCCCCGGGATCAACCGCCGCAACGCCGCGATGTGCTGACCTGGCAGGCGGCGGACGGTGTCGAGCTGGCCCTGTTGTCAGGTCAGGCCCAAGGGCCGAACGGTGAAGCGCTGACCGTGATCGCCGGCAAGATTCTGAGCGAGCGCGAGCAGATGCTCGGCAGCTATCGCCTGCGCTTGTATCTGGCCGTCAGCCTTGGCGCTTTGCTTGCCTTCACCTTGGGCCTGGTGCTGTTGCGCCGAGGTTTGCGGCCTCTGCGCAAGCTGAGTGAAGCACTGCGCGGCATCGACCTGCGCAGCCTCGACCAACGCGTTCCCACCGCCGGCACGCCAGCGGAATTGCTGGGACCGGTGCACGCGCTGAACGGCATGCTCGGGCGGCTGGACGACGGCTTCCAGCGCCTCTCACAGTTTTCCGCCGACCTCGCCCACGAAATCCGTACGCCCCTGCACACCTTGCTCGCCAGCAATGGCCAGGCACTGAATCACCCGCGTAGCAGCACCGAGTATCAGGAAGTGCTGGCGTCGAACATGGAAGAATTCGAACGGCTCAAGCGCATGGCCGAAAACCTGATGTTTCTCGCCCGCGCCGAGCAGGCTGAGCGAGCACTCGATCTGCGTACGCTGAAGTTGCACGAAATCGGCGATGAGTTATGCGACTACTTCGAAGCCCTGGCCGATGACCGGGAAATCCGTCTGGAAAACACGTTCAGCGGAGAATTGCTGGCGGATCAGCAACTGCTGCAACGCGCCTTGGGCAACCTGTTGGCCAACGCCGTACGCCATGCTGATGCCGGCTCGGTCATCAGCCTGCGCCGACGCGATGAGCCAGGCCTGTGCTGGCTGCAAGTCCACAACCTCGGCCTGGTGATCGCGGATGAGCATCTGGGCAAACTGTTCGACCGCTTCTACCGCGTCGACCCGTCCCGCGCGGAGCCGGGAGACTCCGGCGGATTGGGACTGGCGATCGTGCAGTCGATCATGCAGTTGCATGGGGGGCGGGTGCGGGTCAGCAGTGATGCAACGGGTACGGTTTTTGAGCTTGGATTTGTAACCCGCCGCTAATCGACCCGCACATGCCGTTTTATATGAGCTAGACTTGCCCTGAATTTATATCGAATACGATGCATATACTTTTAATTGCGCTTTATTGCACTGCATATAATGCACTGGTGTGTCATGGAACAGTTGGGCGAACTGATCAGAACTCTGCGCAAAGCGCAAAAACTCTCGCAGCAAGCGTTGGCGCAACGTTACGGCATGAGCCGCGCCACCATTTCGGGTATCGAAAACAATACGATTTCTGAAATTGGTCTGCGCAAAGTCGAGGCGATCCTCAACGGCTTTGGCTATGAGCTGACAGCGATTCCCGTGAGAGCACAACGTCCGACACTCGACGCGTTGCAGAAGGTCAATTTCCATGACTGAGCCGACAGATCGCTTGCACATTACCGTCGCTGATAGCCCGGTCGGAACGCTCGGTCGAGGTCAGCCGGGCATGGACAGTGTGTTCAGTTATCGCGAGGACGCCATCGACGAGAATGCAGTGTCGCTGACAATGCCGACCCGGCTGGAGAGCTACGGCTGGGAGCGGGGCATCCATCCTGTCTTCGAAATGAATCTGCCGGAAGGCGCGCTGCGCGATGAGCTGGTTCGACGCTTCAGTAAGGCCGTCCGCGGTTTTGATGATTTCTCCTTGCTCGCTATTGTCGGACCGCATCAGTTGGGGCGGCTGGCGATTACCAGTGAGTCGGCAACCGAGCGTCAGCCCGAAACGTCACTGGCCGAGCTTTTGGTGCATGACGGTGCCCAGGGACTGTTCGATGATTTGCTACAGAAGTACGGCCAATACTCCGGGGTTTCGGGCGTGCAGCCCAAAGTGCTGGTGCGCGATAGCGCGGCAGCAGTTGATCGCCTGACTCATCGAGGCTCCACACATCTGGTCAAAGCCTTCCGTCCCGAAGAGTTTCCCGAGCTGGCGACCAACGAGTACTTCTGTATGCGCGCCGCAGCGCTTAGCGGACTTGAAGTGCCAAAGTTTGAATTGAGTGAGCAGGGCAAGTTTCTGGTGGTCGAGCGTTTTGACCTGATTGAGCATGGCTATCTGGGTTTCGAGGACTTTTGCGTGCTCAATGGCTGGCCTTCCAGAGCCAAATACGATGGTTCTTACGAAGGCGCTGCCCGACAGATCAAGGCCTTTGTTTCGCCTGCGCTGTTGAGTCAGGCGCTGGAGGCTTTTTTCAAGATCGTGGCGCTATCAGCGGGACTGAAAAACGGCGATGCGCACCTGAAGAACTTCGGTGTGCTGTATGACCATTGCGGCGCGCAGGCCTCGATCCGGCTTGCCCCGGCTTACGACATCATCACCACATCGGTTTACATCAGGAACGACAGCCTGGCCTTGCTGCTGGGCGGGTCGAAGGCATGGCCCAAGCACAAGGCGCTCATCCGCTTCGGTCGTACGGCGTGCAATCTCACTGAAGGCCGGTGCAATGAACTACTGCAGCAGGTTGTTCATGGCATGCAGACGGCGATGGCGGAAATGTTTGAGCATTGCCGAACCCATCAGTCGTTCGCCGAGGTCGGTACGGCAATGATCGAGCAGTGGGAAGCCGGGATTGAGCGCAGTCTGACCAAGGGTTGAGCGACCCATTTGCGCTCAGCGCAACTGATCCCGAAACTGCCCCGGCGTCATCCCGGTCCAGCGTTTGAACGCACGGCTGAAGCTGCTGGTATCGGCAAATCCCAACAGGTAACTGACCTCGCTCAGCGAGCATTGCGGATCGCGCAGGTGCAGCAGTGCGAGGTTTTCGCGGCTTTCATTCAGCAGGGTGTCGAAGCGGCAACCCTCGTCCGCCAGATGCCGTTGCAGGCTGCGCAGGCTCAGGTGCAGGGCCTGGGCGATACGTTCGGCGCTGGGTTCGCCTTCGGGCAGTTGTTCTTCAATGGCGTCGCGCACCTTGCGCTCCCAGGTCAGCGGTTTGAGCTGGGCGAGGGTGCGTTTGAGCACCGCTTCGTTGTGCTCGGCCAGTTCCGGGTTGGCGTCGTCGAGGTGACTGTCGAAGTCGGTGAGGGCGAATTCGATCCGGTCTTCTTCGGCGGAAAAGTGTACCGGCGAGCGGAACACCTTGTGCCATTGATGCGCATCGACCGGTTCCGGGCGACGCAGGTACACCGCCAGTGGCGCGTAGTCGCGGCCCAGGCGATTGCGGCAGGTGCGCACGTAGATGGCGGCAAAGGCGTCGATGGCTTCGAAGGCCGGGGCCGGATTGCCGGCCGGGATTTTCAGGCGAAAGCGGTAGCGGTCCTCGGTGCGGGTCAGCTCCAGTTCCAGCGCGTCGCTGACCACCTGGTGATAACGCACGATCCGCTCGAACACTTCCCGCAGGCTGCCGCTGGCCACCAACGCATAGCCCAGTGCGTGAAAGGTCGTGGGGCTGACGAATCGCGACACCCGCAAACCAATCGCCGGATCGCCGCTGACCTGCACCGCAATTTCCCACAGGCGCGTGGTGGCGGACAACGGATAGCGGGCGTTCGGGTCGTCCATCAGTTGCGGATCGAGCCCGGCCTGCCGGCACAGGGCAGTGCTGTCCAGCCCCAGCGCGTCGAGTTGCTTGCGCAGGGCGCGGGTCCAGCTGGCGAGAGAAGTCGGTTCCTTCATGCTGATTGGCGCTTCCGGTCAACAGGTTGGCGTTCTCGGCTACCGCGTTTGGAGTCCGCGCGGGGCAGGATGCGAACATCAATAACCAGAGGATGGAAGCATGGACCGTACTTCTGCAAGTCCCCAGCGACACAATGCTGCCCAGCGATCAGCGCATATTCGCGAAGTGGTGCTGGCCAAGGGCGTGGAGCTGCGCGAGCGCTACCCGATTCTCAAGCATCAGGATGCACTCGGCGCCGGGATTCTCGCCTTTGCCCTGGCCGGAATGATCGGTTCGGCGGCGCTGTATATCAGCGGGCACATGGCGTGGTGGGCGTGCCTGTTGCTCAACGCGTTTTTCGCTTCGCTGACCCATGAGCTAGAGCACGACCTGATCCACAGCATGTATTTCCGCAAACAGCGCGTGCCGCACAACCTGATGATGGGCCTGGTGTGGCTGGCGCGGCCGAGCACGATCAACCCTTGGATCCGCCGTCATTTGCACCTCAATCATCACAAGGTGTCCGGCACCGAAACCGACATGGAAGAACGGGCGATCACCAACGGCGAGCCATGGGGTTTTGCGCGATTGCTGATGGTCGGCGACAACGTGATGTCGGCGTTCATCCGCATGCTCCGGGCCAGGACCTGGGCGCACAAGTTCAACATCATCAAACGCACTTTGAAGGTCTATGCGCCGCTGGCACTGGTGCATTGGGGCGCGTGGTATGTGTTTCTCGGGTTCCATGCCGCCAACGGGATTGCCTACCTGATGGGCTCGCCGATTGAATGGTCGGCGACCACGCTTTCAGTGATGCAGGTGATCGACATCGCCGCCGTGGTGATCATTGGCCCGAACGTGTTGCGCACGTTTTGCCTGCACTTCATCAGCTCCAACATGCATTACTACGGGGATGTGGAACCGGGCAATGTGCTGCAGCAATGTCAGGTGCTGAATCCTTGGTGGCTGTGGCCGTTGCAGGCGTTCTGCTTCAACTTCGGCAGCAGTCACGGGATTCATCATTTTGTGGTGAAGGAGCCGTTTTACATCCGTCAGCTGACGGTGCCGGTGGCGCATAAGGTGATGCGGGAGATGGGGGTTCGGTTTAATGATTTCGGGACGTTCGGGCGGGCGAACCGGTTTGTACGCCAAGTGAAGGTATCGGCCGAAGAGGCTCGTACAGCTCAGGCTTGATGGGTGATTGCAACGCTCTCATCGCGAGCAGGCTCGCTCCCACAATTGAATGGTGAATACGATCCAATGTGGGACCGAGTCTGCTCGCGATGGCAATATTTCAGCCCCCCTCAATCCGGCTGAAACGGCGACTCACTCAGAATCACCCCGGTCTCCTCCACATACCGCTGCCAATGCTCGATCAGCGCTTCAAGCTTCTGCGGCTGACTCGACGCCAGGTCATGAATCTCCCCCGGATCACTCCCGAGATCGTAAAGCTGCCAGGTCGCCGGCCCCACCGGCCCGGGAATCCACACCGCCTTCCACTGTCCCTGCCGAATCGCCCGGCGCCCGAACAATTCCCAGCCGGTGACGGTGTGTTCGTCATGCACCTGCGCTGTCTCGCCGGACAAAAAGCCCAGCCACGATTTCCCGCGCAACGGCGCCACCGGTTTGCCGTGCCATTGCTTGCCCGGATGGCGCACGCCGGCCAGATCGAGGATGGTCGGCGTGATGTCCATCACCGTGCCGAAACCATGGCTGATCTGCCCCTTCAGCGGCAGTTGCGGATAGTGCAGCAGCGCCGGAACGCGAATTCCGCCCTCGGTGGTGAACGCCTTGAACAGGCGTGACGGCGCGGTCGCCACCTGCGCCCAGTTCGGCCCGTACCAGACGTAGGAGTTGGCGCGGCCGATGTTGTCGAGGCTGTTGTCGTAATGCTGGCTCAGATACGTCATCAGCTCCGGGCCGAATTTCGGAAAGGCTTCCAGCAGCGCACCTTCGGCACCGTTGTCGGACATGAACAGGATGAAGGTGTTGTCGAGCTGGCCCTGTTGGCGCAGGTAGTCGACGACACGGCCGATGTTCCAGTCCATGCGCTCGACCATCGCTGCATAGACTTCCATTGCCCGGGCGGAAATGCGTTTTTGTTCATCGCTCAGCGCGTCCCATTGCGCGGTCAGCTGGATCAGCGGGTGCGGTTCGACATCCGGTTCGATCAGCCCCAGCGACTTGAGTTTTTCCAGACGCTCGAGGCGCAAGACTTCGGGGCCCGCGTCGTAGCGGCCACGGTATTTTTCGACGATGTCGGCGGGCGCCTGCAACGGCCAGTGCGGCGCGGAAAACGGCAGGTAGGCGAAGAACGGTCGGCTCTGGTCGCGCTCCTTGAGGTACTGCAACAGCTTGTCGCCGAACGCGTCGGAGGAATAGAAATCCTTCGGCAATTCGTCGATGAACCTGTCGTCCTCGATGTACAGCGCCGGGGTGGATTTCAGCAGGCCGGGCGTGTGTTCGTCGTAGGTCGGTTCAAATCCGTAGTGGTTGGCCGCGCCGGGCAGCAGCGAGAACGAACGCTCGAAGCCTCGGGCGTGGGGCGCCAGTTCGGCGGTCAGGCCCAGGTGCCATTTGCCGCTCATCAAGGTCTGGTAACCGGCCTCGCGCAGCAACTCCGGCAGCGCGACGACACGGTCATTGAGATAGCCTTCGTAACCCGGTTTGCCGATCAGCTCCGGGGTCAGCGCTTCGGCCATGGTGCCGATGCCGGCGATGTGGTGATCGGTGCCGGTGAGCAGCATCGAGCGGGTCGGCGAACAGGTCGGTGCGGTGTGAAAATCGGTCAGGCGCAGGCCATTGTTGGCCAGGGCATCGAGGTTCGGCGTGGCGATTTCGCCGCCGAACGCGCCGATGTCGGAGAAGCCGAGGTCATCGGCCAGAATCACCAGAAAGTTGGGACGTTGCGGCATCGACAGGCTCCTGTTCAGCAGGCAATGAACGACAGCGGCAGATCGCGGATCTGCACCGGTGCGCTCGGTTGGTAATGATCGTCACTGGTCAGCTCGTGCAGCAGTTCTTCGCGCAGCTGATGGAAGTCGAAACTGCTGCGCTGGCGCGGATGGGGCAGGGCGATGTCCACCACCCGCTTGATCCGGCCGGGGCGCGGTTCCATGACTACCACGCGGTCGGCGAGGAAGATCGCTTCCTCGACATCGTGGGTGACCAGAATCGTGGTGATCTTTGCCCGCTCGCGAATCGCCAGCAGTTCGTCCTGCATCTGCTGGCGGGTGAGCGCATCGAGGGCGCCGAAGGGTTCGTCGAGCAGCAGGATTCGCGGGCTTGCCACCAGCCCGCGAGCAATCGCCACGCGCTGGGCCATGCCGCCGGAGAGCTGGTGCGGGTAGGCGCGGGTGAAGTCGCGCAGGCCCACCAGCTCGATGAAATCGTTGATGCGTTGCTGCTTTTCGGAGGCAGCCAGCGGCTCGTTGACCAAGCCCAGGCCGATGTTGTCGGCCACCGTCAGCCACGGGAACAAACGGTGCTCCTGAAACACGATGCCGCGCTCGCCGCCAATGCCATTCACGGCTTTGCCATCGACGCTGATCTGCCCGCGAAACTGCGTGTCGAGACCCACCAGCAAACGCAGCAAAGTGGATTTGCCACAGCCGCTGGAACCGACGATGGCGACGAATTCGCCCTCGGCGATGTCGAGGTTGAATTCACGAATCGCTTCCAGTTCGAAGCCGTCGACGTCGAAGGATTTGCCTACATGGTTGAAGCTGACAATCGGTGCGTTCATGCGTGTCTCCAGCGGGTGGCGCGGATTTCCAGGCGTTGGCCAATGAGGTTGAGCAGGGCGCCGGTGAGGCCGACCAGCAGCATCCCGGCCATGATCAGGTCCATGCGCAGCAGTTGTTGGGCGCCGATCATCTGGCTGCCGATGCCGCCGTTGGACGGCATGAAGTATTCGGCGCCGATGGTGCCGAGCCAGGCGTAGATCAGGCTCAGGCGCAGGCCGGCGAAAATCCCCGGCGCGGCCCCCGGCAGCACCAGTCGGCGCAGGCGTTGGGCGAGGCTCAGGCGCAGCACCTGCGCGGCTTCGTTGAGCTGCGGTGAGAGGTTGGCGACGCTGCGTTGGGTCGCGACAAACAACGGAAAGAAAGCGGCCAGGGCGACGAACACCCATTTCGCCAGTTCGCCCAGACCGAACCACGCGGTGAGCAGCGGCACCCAGGCGAAAATCGCGATCTGGCGCAGGGCGGCGAGGGTCGGGCCGAGCACGCGTTCGCTGGTGCGTGACAGACCCAGCAGCAAACCCAGCCCGAGGCCGAGACCGCCGCCAATCAACAGGCCGCCAAGTGTGCGGCCCAGGCTCAGTGCCATGCCGGAGATCAACGTGCCGTCGAGCAATCCGTTTTTGGTTGCCTCAAGCACCACCCATGGGCTGACCAGAATGTTGGCATCGATCCATTGCTGGTCGACCGCCAGTTGCCACAACGCAAACAGCGCCAGTGGCAGCAGCCATGGCTGCACGCGCTGCCAGCCTTCATAACGTGGGCCGCGACGAATTTCCGCCGTGGCCGGGTGCGGCCAGTGCACCAGTTTTTTGTCCAGCAGACCGATGCCGCGATCCATCGCCACGCCGATCAGGCCGATTACGACGATGCACACGAAGACGATGTCGAGCATGAACAGCTGTCGCGCCCAGACCATCAGGTAACCGATGCCTTCGCTGGAGGCCAGCAGCTCGACCGCAAGCAACGAGGTCCAGCCAGCGGCCAGCGCCAGACGCACGCCAGCCATGAACGCCGGGAGGGCGGCGGGCAGCACCAGTCGGCGGATCAACAGTCGTGGAGGCAAACGTAAAACAGCGGCGGCTTCGCGCAGCTTGGGTTGCGCATCGCGCACGCCGACCAGCGTATGCAAGGTCACCGGTACCACGATGGCTTTGACCAGCACCACCAGTTTCAGCGTTTCGCCGATGCCGAAAAACACCATGAACAACGGAATCCACGCCAGCGTGGGCACCTGGGCCAGGCCGGCGAACGTCGGGAAGATCAGGCGTTCGAGGCGACGGCTGAAGCCCAGCGCCGCGCCGAGCACCGCGCCGGCGCTATCACCCGCCAGCAGTCCCCAGAACAACCGTTGCAGGCTGATCCACAAATGACTCCACAACTCGCCCTGGGACAGCTCGATCGCGCTGCTCCACACCAGTGAAGGCGCGGGCAGGATCTGTTCGCTCATCCATTGATTGCGCGCCGCCAGCCACCACAGGGCGAACAGGGAGAGGGGCAGCAGCCACGGCAGCACACGCTGGCCAAGGCTTGGCCATGAGCGCAGTGCTTTCAGCGGTGGTGCGGGCAGCGGCAGGCTGAGCAGGGATTGTCGGGCCATGGTGACCTCCGTTGTCGGGTTGCAGGCAGGCCTGCCTTCATGGAAGTGCGGTATGCAAATTTGATATATAAAAATTCAATTCAATGCTATTGGGAGATAAGCAAGACCATTTAAGGCCTCCAGCCCATGCGCATCCAATGCATTCGGAGAATATTTTCGATGCTCTGCATGCATATCGATCTACAGGCCCTGTGCACTCTGGCTTAGCGTTTAAAGCTATAAAAATGTGCTTTTTAAGTATTTAAACGTTAATACGGAATGTGCCTACTTTCGGCTCCTCAACGCCCGTCGTGATCAGGAGCCGTACCCATGAACCTTCCCTTCAAACGTGTCATCAGTCTGTTTGCCGCGCCGGCGCTGGCAGGGCTGCTGGCGTTCTCTGCCCAGGCCGACGAGCTCAAGGAAATCAGGATTGCCGTGCCTGATCTGAGCGCGGGTACTCAACACAGCGGCGGGGGCATCGTGGACGTGCTGCGCGATCAACAGATCTTCGAAAAAGCCTTCGCCGATCAGGGCATCAAGATTCAGTGGAGTTTCTTCAAGGGCGCTGGACCGGTGATCAACGAAGCGTTCGCCAATGGCCAAGTGGATCTGGCCTATCTCGGAGATCTGGCGGCCATCATCGGCAAATCCAACGGACTGGATACGCGCCTGCTCAGCGCCAGCGCCCGGGGCGTGAAGCAATACCTCGGCGTGGTGCCGGGTTCGGGGATCAAGACGCTGCAGGATCTCAAAGGCAAGCGCGTAGCGATCTTCCGCGGCACCGCGACCCAGTTGTCGTTCGATGCGGCGCTGGCCAGCGTGGGTTTGAGCGAGAAGGACGTGAAAGTGATCAACCTCGATTTCAACGCAGCGGTAGCGGCGCTGGCGGCGAAGCAGATCGATGCGTCGTGGGGCAGTTCCGGGCTGACCGCGTTGCAGGCCAAAGGCCTGGCCGAGTTGCCTCTGAATACCAAGGATCTCGGTGGCGCCGGCAGTGTGCAGTCGGTGCTGGTGGGCACCGGCAAGTTTGTCGACGGGCATCCGGAAGCCGTGGCGAAGCTGCTCAAGGCGCAGCAGCAGGCGGTGGAGTGGCTGACTCAGGACAGCAACAAGGACGCCTATGTGCAACTTGTGTCGGGGCTGGCGAGCTATCCGCCGGTGATCCTGACCCAGGATCTGAAGGATCAGAACCTGAGCGAAGTGTTCCCGTCGACACTGGACCCGCTGTTCCTCGAAAACCTGCAGGGCAAGGTGGATCTGGCGGCGCAGCAGAAGCTGATCCGCAAGCCGTTCAAGGTGAACGAGTGGGTCGCGCCTGAGCTGGCGGCTGCGAAGCTTTGATTTTTTAGCGTCAGAGCAGACTTCATCGCCAGCAGGCTGGCTCCCACAATTGGATGCATTTCATGTGGGAGCCAGCCTGCTGGCGATGACGACCTCAAACCGCGACGCTGATTTCCTGTTTATCCACTGCCACCAACGTCTCAATCATCGCCCGCGCTGCCGGTGACAGCCGGAATCCCGTCCGGCTGACAATCCCGCACCGCGCATTCATGCTCTCCAGGTTCTGCGGCAGATTGCGCCAGTGCAGCAGCGCCAGCGAGCCCTGGGCGATGTCCTCGACGAACGCCTCTTCAGTACCGACGCCGATCGCGTTGGATTGCAGCACCACTTTCACCAGCGCCGGAAAGTGCTCGGTCTCGATGGTCGGCGAAAAGTCGATCCGTCCGCTGAGATTCGCCAGCAATTTGCGAATGCCTGGCGGGATCAGCGTGGTCGCCAGCGGATAGTCGAACATGTCGTTGGTCGACAGGCTTTCCTTGGCCAGCAGCGGATGCCCCGGCCGGCAGAAAAACACCCCGCGCTTGGGCGTCAGCGGCTGGGTCTGGAAGTTCGGGTCGGATTCGAAATGGCGAATGTCGGCGATAAAGAATTCGATCTCCTCGCGGCTCAGGGCGCGGCTGAGCTTTTCCCAGTTATCCACCTGAAAGCAGGTACGTACTTTCGGGTGCGCATTGATGAATTGCGCCACCGCGTCCGGCACCAGTTTCACCGCCGGGGCCGGGCCGCAACCGAAGTGCAGTTCGCCGGCATCGAGCTTGGTCATCTGCGTCACCTCGGCGCTGAGCAATGCCGCGCCTTGCACCAGGGTCAGGGCGTGTTGCAGCACCACCTGGCCTTCGGGCGTGGGGCGCAGATCCTTGTTGCCGCGATCCACCAGCACGCAGCCGAACTCCTGCTCCAGCCCCTGAATACTGCGGCTGAACGCCGGTTGAGTGATGCCCATGGCGTCGGCCGCGCGGACAAAACTGCGGTGTTCGTTGAGGGCGATGAAGTAGCGCAGCTGGCGAAGATCCATATGCTTTTCCGGCATCCTAAAAATAGCTCGAAGGCATTTGCGACGAGGTTGCTTGAGGTTTTAAATGCAAGCTCTTATTCCGTCAACGAAGCATGTGAATATCTATTAGATGTAAATGGAATATAGATAGAGCGTTGTTTCGCTGCCGTCAAACCGCAAGCAGTCGATGAGGGTCTACCCATGAGCAATGCCGCACTCGCTGTAAAACCCGCTGTCCACGCGCTGGACATTCATCCGGTGGCCGGTCGTATCGGCGCCGAAATCCGTGGCGTGCACCTGTCCGGTGAGCTGGATGCCGCGACGGTTGAAGCCATTCAACTGGCGCTGGTCCAGTACAAGGTGGTGTTCTTTCGCGAGCAGACCCAGCTCGACGATCAACGGCAGGAAGCCTTTGCGCACCTGCTCGGCGAGCCCGTAGCGCATCCGACCGTGCCGTCCCGCGAGGGCACCCGTTATCTGCTGGAACTCGACGGCGCCGAAGGGCAGCGCGCCAACTCCTGGCACACCGACGTAACCTTCGTCGATGCCTATCCGAAAGCCTCGATCCTGCGCTCGGTGGTGGCCCCGGCGTTCGGTGGCGACACGCTTTGGGCGAACACCGCGACCGCGTACAACGAATTGCCGACCGAGTTGCGTGAGCTGGCGGACAAGCTGGTGGCCGTGCACAGCAACGAGTACGACTACGCCGCCGTGAAGCCGGACGTGTCGGCGGAGAAGCTCGAGCGCTATCGCAAGATCTTCACCTCGACCGTCTACGAGACCGAGCACCCGGTGGTGCGTGTGCACCCGATCAGCGGCGAAAAGAGCTTGCTGCTGGGGCATTTCGTCAAACGCATCAAGGGCTATTCCCAGGCCGATTCGGCGCACCTCTTCGGCTTGCTGCAAAGTCATGTGATCCGCCAGGAGAACGTCGTGCGCTGGCGCTGGAAGGCCGGTGATGTGGCGATCTGGGATAACCGTTCGACGCAGCATTATGCGATTGATGATTACGGCACTCAGGATCGTGTGGTGCGTCGGGTGACGCTCAAAGGGGAAGTGCCGGTCGGGGCGAATGGGCAGCGTAGCCAGACCATCAAAGGCGCAGAAATCGTCGGCGTCTGATCGGGCCTCATCGCGAGCAAGCTCGCTCCCACAGGTTTGCGGCGCACACAAATCCTGTGGGAGCGAGCTTGCTCGCGATGCTTTTAATCACCACACGCCGATCTGCACCATTTTCTCGGTCTCCGGCTCCCCATAGCGAAACCGCTGCCCGCGCAAATCAATCTCCTGATGACTGATCGTCGTGCGGCGCTTCAACCCGCGCACCCATTCGAACAGATACCCCGCATGCTCCTCGCGCACCGCCGCATACGCCGGGTCCGCGCCCAGATCCTGCAGCTCCTGCGGGTCATTCAACAGATCGAAAAGCTGCGGCCGGAAGCCGTCATACGCCAGGTATTTCCAGCGCTCGCTGCGCACCATGGTCATGCGGCAACGGTCGATCGGCTGGCCCAGCCGCTCCCGTGCCGGGGCCTGGAAGGCGTAGTCGTATTCGCTGATCGCATAGTGGCGCCAGTCCGGGTTTTCACCGTGCAGCAGCGGAATCAGCGAGCGACCTTCCAGGCGATGCTCGGCGCCCGTCACGCCCAGCGCCTCGAGAAAGGTCGGCACGCCGTCGATGGTTTCCGCCAGGCGTTCATCCACCGTGCCCCGTGTGACATCCGCCGCCGCACGCGGGTCGCGCACGATCAATGGCACGCCCACCGCCTGTTCCAGCAAAAACTCCTTCTCACCCAGCCAGTGATCGCCAAGAAAGTCGCCGTGATCGCTGGTGAACACGATCAGCGTGTCCTCCCAGCGGCCGTTGCTTTGCAGGAAATCGAACAGCCGCCCCAACTGATCATCGACCTGTTTGACAAGGCCCATGTACGTCGGGATCACGTTCAGTCGTACCGGATCTTTGGAGAAATTCAGGCTTTCCTCATGCTGGCGAAAGGCCTGATAGACCGGGTGGTCGCTTGGAGAGGCATTACGTACCGGTTTGAGAATCGATTTCGTACTGTACAAGGTGTGGTACGGCGCCGGTACGATGTAGGGCCAGTGGGGTTTGATATAGGACAGGTGCAAAAACCACGGTTTTTCACCTTGCTCACCGATGAAGTCGATGGCCCGATTTGTAGTGTAGACAGTCTCCGAATGTTGCTCGGGAATTCGCGCCGGCAAATGGGCATTGCGCATTTTCCAGCCGCTGAGGATTTCTCCGTTGTCGCCTTCGGCCGCGTTGGCCCAGTCATGCCAGGGGTTACGCCCTTCGAAACCCTGCTCGCGCAGGTAGTGGGTGTATGGCGCGGATTCGCGTTTGTCATCGAACAGCGGGTCGTCGGGGAAGATGCCGTCGTGACGAAAGTACGGCTCGAAGCCGACTTCGTTCAGCACTTCGGCCTGGGCGCTTTCCGGGTTGATCGACAACCGCTGCAAGGCATCCACGTTAGCCGTGGCGTGGGTCTTGCCGACCAGCGCGGTACGAATGCCGTGGGGTCTCAGGTAATCGCCGATCGTCAGTTCTTCAAGCGGCAGCGGCACGGCGTTCCACGCCACTTGATGACTGCTGACATAGCGCCCGGTGTAGGCCGACATCCGCGACGGCCCACAAATCGTGCCTTGGGTGTAGGCGCGGCTGAAACGCACGCCTGCAGCGGCCAGGCGGTCGATGTTCGGGGTGTGCAGGTGCGGGTGGCCGTAGCAGGACAGGTAATCGCGGCGCAGTTGATCGCACATGATGTACAGCACATTGCGCACAGGGTTTTGCGGGTTGGACATGGGGTTCACCAGTCAGGAAGACAGGCGAGGTTTTTCGCTTTCGGCGAGGGTGTTCGGCAAGTGCATTCGGGGAATGTGTTTCATGCAGGAAATGCATCGGCGCCTGCACAGGCCTCTTCGCGAGCAAGCCCGCTCCCACAGGAGTACGCGTTCCAAATGTGGGAGCGGGCTTGCTCGCGAAGGCGGTGTGTCAGACGGCAAAGTTCTCCAGTGAACACACTTCTTCATCCACCGCATCAATCGCCTTTATCTGCTCGATCATCGCCTCGGCCAACGGTGACAACCGATACCCGGCGCGGCTGACGATTCCGTAACGGGTGTAAAGCTCCTCCAGATCATCCGCCAACCCTTCGACCTTCAAGCACACCAACTCACCCCGGGCCTGATGCAGCGCATCCGAATAGGCACCGACGATGCCGATCGCATCCGAACGCAGCACCACGCCGAGCAGGCTGGCGCTGTTCTCGCACTCTACGTTCGGGACGAAATCCGGCCGGCCACTGAGGTCGACGATGACTTTGCGCAGGTTTGGCGGGCGAATGCTCACGGCCAGTGGATAGCTCATCAGTTGCTCTGCCGTGACTCGCTCGAAAGCGCCCAGCGGATGCCCGGCGCGGCAGCAGAAATGCCATTTGCGTGGCCGCAAGCGGTGGGTCAGATAATCCGGATCCGCCTCGAAGTGCCGAGTGTCGGCGACGAAGAATTCGAACTCCTCGCTCAGCAGTCTTTTGCTCAGGCTCTGCCAGTCATCAACCTGGTAATGCACCCGCGCTTTCGGGTAGCGGCCGATGAAGCTACCGATGGCTCGCGGGATCAATCCTGCCGCCGGCGCCGGGCCGCAACCGAAGCGCAATTCCCCCGCCTCCAGCCCGTTGAACTGGCTGATCTCGTTGGCCATCTGCTGCGCACCGCTGACCAGTCGCCGCGCGTGTTCAAGCAGCACCTGGCCCTGTTTGGTCGGCGGCAATTCCTTGCGCCCGCGATCCACCAACTGGCAACCGACGCTGTGCTCCAGCGCCTGAATGCTGCGGCTGAACGCCGACTGCGACAGGTTCACCGCCTGCGCGCCGGCGACGAAGCTGCGTTGTTCGGCAAGGGCGATGAAGTGTCTGAGTTGGCGCAAGTCGATATGCATTTTTCACATAAAAAATATCCGGGAAATGCATTGGATATGCATTAGGTCGACTCCTTATAAAGGCAATCTCTTATGCAGTAAATCTTTGTAAAAACATAAATAAATAACTTAAAAGAATATGCGGCACGGAAGATGTCTGCGTGTTTTTTGACCAGGAGCAGTCCCATGAGTCCGTTGAACCTCGCTTCACCGCCGCCGCCACGACGGCTCAAACGTCTGCCTCTGGCCCTGTTGCTGGCGGGGAGTGCCAGCTGGACCCACGGCTACGCTGCGGAAACGGAAACCCCTGTACCGGCGCCGGCCGGCAAGACCGCGACCGCCACTTCGCAACTGGAAACCGTGACCGTTACCACCCGCCGTCGCGAAGAAAGCTCTCAGGACGTGCCGACGCCAATGAGCGTGGTGAGCGGCACGACTTTGGAGACGCAACGGGTCTACCGAATCCAGGATCTTCAGCAACTGGTGCCCAGCGTCAACGTCGCCTACATGCATGCGCGCCAGTCCAGCGTGTCGATCCGGGGCCTGGGCAACAACCCGGCCAGCGATGGTCTGGAAGGCAGCGTCGGCCTGTACATCGACAACGTTTATCTGGGTCGCCCGGGGATGGCGGTGTTTGACCTGATGGACATCGAACAACTCGAAGTCCTGCGTGGGCCGCAGGGGACGTTGTTCGGCAAGAACACCACCGCCGGGGTGATCAATATCAGCACCCGCGCGCCGAGTTTTACCCCGGAGCGCAGCATCGAGACGTCGGTCGGCGAGGACGGTTACTTCCAGACCAAGGGCACGCTTTCCGGGCCGCTCAACGATCAGTTGGCCGGACGCATCTCTGCCTATCGCACCCGCAGCGACGGTGACATCAAGAACGAATTCAACGGCCATGATTTGAATGGCGGCTCTCGCGACGGCTTCCGGGCGCAACTGCTGTTCAAGCCCAACGAGAATTTCAACCTGCGCTGGATCGGTGACTACAACGAAGAGGATTCCAGCGCCGGCACCCGCGTGCTGTACAACACCGGGCCGACCATCAATGGCGTCAATCTCTACTCGGCCCGCGCCGCCGCTGCCGGCGCGACGCTGGTCAACGGCTCGCACCGCAAGGTCAATCTGGACAACGACCAGCACGTCACCGTCCATCAGGGCGGCACATCGGTGGAGGCCAACTGGACCTTGCCGAGCGACTTCACCCTGACCTCGGTCAGCTCCTACCGTTTCTGGAATTTCACCCCGCGCAACGACGATGGCCTCAATGTGCCGGCGACCTACAACGCCGGGGTGTCGGTTGAGGACAAACAGTATTCCCAGGAATTTCGTCTCGCATCGCCCAAGGGCGAGTTCTTCGATTACGTCCTCGGCGCCTACTACTTCGGCTCGGACCTGGACAACAAATCCTTCGCCTATTACGGCCCCCAGGCAGACATCTGGAACGGCACGCCACGGGGTGCGCTGGCCAACGTCAACAGCGTCGGACGTGGCCATATCAAGACCGACAGTTTTGCGCTGTTCGCCCAAGGCACCTGGCACCTGACCCCGCGACTGGATTTCACCGCCGGGGTGCGTGGCACCTATGAAGAGAAGAACGCCTGGGTCAATCGTGATGCGCCGGTCGGTGGCGCCGCTGTCACGGGTGCCGCAGCCACTGCGCGACGCGGCCGCACCGGTGCCTACGATTCCGGCGACCTGAATCAGTACAGCTCCAGCCCGTCCGGATTGCTCAACCTCAGCTATCGCTTCACCGACGATCTGCTCGGCTACGCTACGTTGTCTCACGGCGAAAAATCCGGTGGGGTCAACCTTGTGGTCGGCTCGGCACCGACCGCCGGCGCCGACTCTTTGCTGATCGGCACCGAGCGCGCCAACAACGCTGAACTCGGCTTCAAGAGCACGTTGTGGGATCGGCGTTTGCAGCTCAACGCCAACGTATTCTGGACTCAGGTCAACGCCTACCAGACCAACGCCTACGACGATGTCAACCGCGTGCAATACCTGACCAACGCCGGTTCAGTGCGCTCGCGCGGCGTGGAGTTCGAAAGCACCCTGATCCCGTTGCGCGGTCTGACGCTGAACTTCAACGGCTCATACAACGACGTCAGCTATCTCTCCTACAAGGACGCGCCGTGCCCGCCGGAAGTCAGCCAGGCACCGGGTGCTCCGGCCTCTTGCGACCTCAGCGGCCATCAGGTGGTCGGCGCCTCGAAATGGATCGGCAATGCCAACGGCAAATACGAATGGAACCTGGATAACGGTTTGCAACCTTACGTCACCGGCAGCTACGCATTCCGCTCCAAGGCGGTGGGCACGGTCGAAGATTCCGACTACGGCCAGATCCCGAGTTACGCGGTGGTCAATCTCTCCACCGGCCTGCGCGGCGATTTCAATCAGGGTCAGTGGGACGTCTCGCTGTGGCTGAAAAACGCCTTCGACAAAACCTACTACACGACCCTGTGGACCGGCGGCAACGGCGGCTATGAAGGCCTGCTCGGCACGCCGCGCACCCTCGGCGTCACTGGTCGCTACGACTTCTGATCGATCCTTCAAGGAGCTGCATCATGTTGCGCATCAAAACCGCTTTACCGGTGTTGTTGTCCGGCGCAGTGCTCAGTGCCGGGGCGCTCGCCGCCCCCAGCGTCTACCCCACCGGCGTCACCCGTTACGATCCGGCCAAGGCCTTCAATCAATATGTGATCTTCAGCGGTGCCGACAAGCAGACGCACCTGATCGACATGAACGGCAACGAGGTGAAGAGCTGGCCGCAGTCGGGTTTCCCGTCGGCGATCATCGACCCGCAACTGGTCGGTGGCGAGCGCGGCCACGTGTTGCTGCAACTGAGCGAAAAGGATCCGGGCAAGCTCGGTTCCGCCGGCAATGGCCTCGGCAATCAGAGCATCGGCGAGCTGGACTGGAATGGCAAAGTCGTCTGGCAGTGGGGCGACAAGGCCCCCGGTGGCGCCGCGCAACAGCATCACGATCAGCGTCGCCTGAGCAACGGCAACACCGTGGTGCTGGCGAACAAGGTGCACCAGGTCAAAGGCTTCAAAGTGCCCGAGGTGATTGACGATGCGATCTATGAAGTCAGCCCCGCCGGCGAGGTGAAATGGCAGTGGCTGGCGTCGGACCACTTGAACGAATTCGGCTTCACCGCCGAGCAGTTGAAGCTGGTTCGCGCCAGTGAAAATCCGGATTACCTGCACATCAACAACCTCAGCCTGGTCGGGCCGAACAAGTGGTTCGATGCCGGCGACAAGCGCTTCAACCCGGACAACCTGCTGATCGATTCGCGCAACGCCAACTTCATCGCGATCATCGACAAACACAGCGGCAAGGTGGTCTGGCGTCTGGGGCCGAATCTGCCGCTGGCCAATCCGAAAACCGCGCAAAAAATCCCGCGGCCGGTGGACCAGTTCGTCGGCCAGCATGACGCGCACATCATCCCGGCTGGATTGCCCGTCGCGGGCAATCTGCTGGTGTTCGACAACCAGGGTTCGGCGGGGTACCCGAACGTCACGCTGGGGCTGATTTCCGGTTCGCGGGTGCTGGAGATCGACCCGGTGAAAAATGAAATAGTCTGGCAGTACAGCGCGGCGAATTCAAAGCAGCCGGGGTGGGCGTTCTACAGCTCGTTCATCAGCAGCGCGCGGCGCTTGCCCAACGGCAATACGCTGATCGACGAAGGCATGAACGGGCGGTTTTTCCAGGTGACGGCCAGTGGTGAAAATGTCTGGGAATACGTCAGCCCTTATCTGGGCAAGGCACCGGGCAGCGACGCGATCAGCAACTGGGTCTATCGAGCCCTTCCTGTAAGTTATGACTGGGTGCCGGCAGGAACGCCGCGCTCGGAGACGGCAGTGATTGCGCCGGCCATCGGCGTGCAACAGACCAATGCCAGTCGTTAGTTATCAGGATTATTCAGCGCCGAACCAAGACCGTTGAGCTTGTGAAGCAATAAGAAATTCAGTCATCGAAGGCCGATGCATTAAACATGCATCGGCCTTTTTGTTTGCTTTTTTTCAAGATCCGATGCCTTGGATGAATACTTTTTATGCCGCGAAAGCATGTCGATTTCGGCGAATCGCTGGAAGCCTTGCAGGCCGCGGCTATGGCGGAAAT
Source organism: Pseudomonas sp. 3-2 (assembly GCF_019710535.1). Taxonomy (NCBI): domain Bacteria; kingdom Pseudomonadati; phylum Pseudomonadota; class Gammaproteobacteria; order Pseudomonadales; family Pseudomonadaceae; genus Pseudomonas; species Pseudomonas sp. 3-2. Next base: position 239,258 of record NZ_CP081200.1, read on the forward strand.
GACCGTTTCATATATTCCATAAACGTCTATTCATAACATGAAAGATTACTTTCGGAGATAAGCCGCTGGCCCAATGATTGACCCATCGATCACGCCGTGGGGGATTCAACAAGCGGCGAATCGGCTAAGCGAAAAAAACGCAAAGAGACCGCAGGGAGTAAATCAATGGGCAATGTCCAGACCGCCGCCAGCGCACAGGAGGTGCTGTGGCGCCAGGCGCCGAGCGGCGAGTTGGTCGATCTCGGCCGGCCCCATCGCGTGCCGTTGGGGCAGCTGCGTTTGCAGCGCGCGCCCAAGGGCATTCTGAGCCGCCGCGAAACGATTCTGCTCGGCGTTCTGGCGCTGGTGGTGCACGGCGCGGTGATCTACTGGATCAACCAGCATCCGACGCCGGCGCTGCCGATCGTGCCGCCGGAAATTCCACCGATGACCATCGAGTTTTCGCGCCCGGCGCCACCGGCACCACCTGTAGTTGTGCCGCCGCCACCGGCGCCTGTGGTCGAGCCTCCGCCCCCGGTGGAGGACGAACTGGCAACCAAGCCGCCACCGAAACCAAAGCCGATCCCCAAACCGAAACCGGTGGCCAAACCCGTACCGAAACCGGCGCCGAAAGCGGTCGAGCAACCACCGGCTCCGCCACAACCGGCCGCCCCGGTCGCCGCGCCAGCGCCACCTGCACCACCGGCGCCTGCTCCGGTGACGCCAGCCTCGGCCAACGCCGCGTACCTGAAGAACCCGGCGCCGGAGTATCCGTCGCTGGCCCAGCGTCGCGGTTGGGAAGGCACGGTGTTGTTGCGGGTGCACGTGTTGGCCAGCGGCAAACCGGGCGAGATCCAGATTCAGAAAAGCAGTGGCCGGCAACAGCTCGACGACGCGGCGCTGGACGCCGTGAAGCGCTGGAGCTTCGTGCCGGCCAAGCAGGGTGATGTCGCCCAGGACGGCTGGGTCAGCGTACCCATCGATTTCAAGATTCATTAAACCGAAACCAATTTCGCGCTAAACGTTTACACGAGGGAACACATCATGACGTTACTGGCATCTCCACTGGAATCCATCGAAAGCGCGGTGATCTGGCTGCTGGTGGTCTTCTCTGTCGCTACCTGGGGCCTGGCATTGCTCAAGGCTGTGCAGTTCGGCCGGCTGAAGGCGCAGGACCGCAAATTTCACAAGCGCTTCTGGGCGGCGTCGAGTCTGGACTCCGCCGCCGAGTTGAGCGAAACCCAGCCCGGCGCGGCAGCGCGGGTGGCACAGGCCGGTTATGCGGCGATACAAGTGGGCGAGGCGCCGCAGGCCAATGACCTGAGCCAGGCGATCAACCATCAGGATCGCCTCGAACGTGCCTTGCGTCAGCAGATCGTTCGCGAGCGGCGTTCGCTGGAAACCGGTCTGGCGGTGGTCGCGAGTATTGGCAGCACCTCGCCGTTCATTGGTCTGTTCGGCACGGTGTGGGGAATCATGGAAGCGTTGAAAGGCATCAGCGCGGCAGGCTCGGCGAGCCTGGAAACGGTCGCAGGACCGATCGGTGCAGCGCTGGTCGCCACTGGTGTGGGGATCGCGGTCGCGGTGCCGGCGGTGCTGGTTTACAACTACTTTTTGCGTCGTCTGAAACTGACGGCGGCGGACCTGGACGACTTTGCCCACGACTTCTACAGCCTGGCGCAAAAGAGCGCGTTCCGCGTGCTGATCCACCCGACCGTGCACAAGGCTGCGGCCCAGGGCAACGCAACAAAAGTGAAGGAGGCGTCCTGATATGGCCTTCTCCACGCAAGACAGCGACGAGGTGCTCAGCGAGATCAACGTAACGCCGCTGGTGGACGTGATGCTGGTGCTGCTGGTGGTGTTCATCGTGACCGCGCCGCTGCTGACCAACGCGATACCGATCAACCTGCCGAAGACCGAAGCAGTGGCGCCGGTCGAGCAGAAAGACCCGTTGGTGGTGAGCATCGACGGTGCGGGAAAACTGTTTATCAACAAGGACGAAATCCAGCCGGATCTGCTGGAGTTCAACCTCAAGTCGGCCAAGGCCAAGGACCCGGAAGTGCGCGTGCAATTGCAGGCCGACGACGGGGTGAATTACGGCGAAGTGGCGCGAGCCATGGCTTCGATTGAGCGGGCGGGCATCACCAAGCTGTCGGTGATCACTGCACGATAAGGGTTTCACGTTTTTCCGGGGCCGTCTCCTTGGCAGGGTGCGGCCCCTTTTTTGTCTGCGGCTTAATATTCTTTTCAGGTCTTAATAAATAGCTTCTTATTCCTTAACGAATATAAATCCCATCCCTATACTCGTTCAGGAACAGACACGACGCAGGAGAGCTCCCCCATGCGCAACGAATCAATCCGTTATCTGATTGTGCCGGGCTGGCAAGGATCGCCAGAAGATCATTGGCAAACCCATTGGCAAAACAGCCTGCCCAACAGCGCGCGGGTGGAGCAGGCCGACTGGCTGACACCGCGTCGTGAAGACTGGGTCGCTGCGCTGGCCGAGGCGATTGCCGCCGACAGCTCGCCGGTGATTCTGATCGCGCACAGCCTGGGCTGCATCACCGTGGCGCACTGGGCGGCCACCGCGCCGCTGCATCATTTGCGTCAAGTGCGCGGGGCATTGCTGGTGGCGCCGGCAGATGTCGAGCGCCCGGCCTGCGTGCCGGCGCTGCGCAATTTCGCGCCGATCCCGACCGATCTGCTGCCCTTCCCGAGCCAGGTCGTCAGCTCCGACAACGACGCCGCCGTCAGTGCGCCGCGTGCGCTGGAGCTGGCGCGCAACTGGGGCGCCGAGGCGGGGATTCTCGCCGGCGCCGGCCATATCAACGTGAAGTCCGGGCATCAACGCTGGGAGCAGGGATTCGCTTATCTGTATCGCCTGCAAAACCGCATGGAACACCACGCCCGGCGCCGTGCCTGACCACTTTTGTTTTTTCAACGCCCCCGTCTCCCGGCGATTTGGGGCGGGAGTCTGCCATGAGTTTTGAAACCTTTGGCCAGCCGTTGCTGACCTTTCCCGATGCGGAAAAAAGTCCCCTGAGCATCCGCGCCAAGGCGCTGGTGTTCGTCGATCCACGCTCGCGCCAGTTGCGCGAGGAAATGGCCCAACTCGCACCGCGCTCGATCTCGGTGTTGATTCGCGGCGAGACCGGCACCGGCAAGGAATTGCTCGCCCGCCACATCCACCGCGCCAGTGATCGCAGCGGGCTGTTTGTCTCGGTCAATTGCGGGGCGATCAGCCCGACCTACGCCGATGCGGAGTTGTTCGGCTACGCCGCCGGCAGCTACAGCGGATCGGCCAGCAGTCGCGCCGGCTGGTTCGGCTCGGCCAACGGCGGCACCTTGTACCTGGACGAGATCGGCGACCTGCCGCTGCCGATCCAGATCAAATTGCTTTCCGCCCTGGAAAACCACGAAGTCACCCGCGTCGGTGCGCATCAACCGAGCCCGGTGGACGTGCGCCTGGTGGCGGCGACCAGCATCGATCTGGCCCAAGCGGTGGCGGCGGGGAAATTCCACGAGCGTCTTTATCACTATCTCAGGGAAGGGCATCTGGAACTGCCGGCATTGCGTGCGCGGGTCGGCGACATTCTGTCGTTGGCCGAGTACTTCCTCGGCATCTACAGCCAGCGCCTGGATCTTCCGGTGCCGCTGATCAGCGAAGCGGCGCAACAGGTGCTGGAGCAACACAGCTGGCCGGGCAATACCCGGGAGCTGGAAAACGTCATTCATTTTGCGTTGCTGGTGAGCACCGGCGACGAAATCCTGCCGGAGCACCTGAACCTGCCCGAGGTGTCTGGGCCGCTGGTTCAGATCGAACGTCAAGTGGCGAACATCAGCCTCAACGGCACTGCCGACGAACGTAAGGCATTGAAAGAATTGCTGTTGAGCCTGAGCGAGGCGTTGTAACCATTTTCTTCAACATGAACAAAATGGAATATGAAGCTGAATAAACGTTATTGTCCGGGAATAAAAAATCCCGGTATTGTCCGCTTCACGCCAGCAGTAGCACATCGCTGGCACATGTATTAATGCCGTCGTCGATGACGACCGTGATTTTCGATAAGGACACTGCATGAAAAAGGTTCTGTTGTTTACCGCATTGGCGGCTGCTCTGACTGCTTCCCTGGCCCAGGCCGGCGAGAAACTGGTGGTGGCCGCGACGCCGGTGCCGCACGCCGAGATCCTCGAATTGATCAAGCCGACCCTCGCCAAAGAAGGCGTGGATCTGGAAATCAAGGTCTTCACCGACTACGTACAGCCGAACGTACAGGTGGGCGAGAAGCGTCTGGACGCCAACTACTTCCAGACCAAGCCTTACCTGGACAGCTTCAACGCCGGCAAATACAAGGACGACAAGGCCAAGTACCTGGTGACCGTGCAAGGCGTGCACGTTGAACCGTTCGGTGGCTACTCGAGCAAGTACAAGACCCTGGCTGAACTGCCGGACGGCGCCACCATCGCCATTCCGAACGAAGGCAGCAACAGCGGTCGCGCTCTGATCCTGCTGCAGAAGGCTGGCCTGATCGAACTGAAAGATCCGAAGAACGCCCTGGCCACGCCGAAAGACATCGCCAAGAACCCGCACAACTTCAAGTTCAAGGAACTGGAGTCGGCCCTGCTGCCGCGTGTTCTGAAAGAAGTCGACCTGGACATGATCAACACCAACTACGCGCTGGAAGCCAAGTTGAACCCGACCAAGGACGCCCTGGTGATCGAAGGTGCGGATTCGCCTTACGTGAACTTCCTGGTTGCCCGTGAAGACAACAAGAACAGCGACGCCATCAAGAAACTGGCCGCTGCCCTGACCAGCCCTGAAGTCAAAGCGTTCATCGAGAAGAAGTACAACGGCGCGGTACTGCCGGCGTTCTGATCCGACGCAGCAGCAACCCCCTTCAAGGTTGAAAAAAAACGCCGATGACCAGCGATGGTCATCGGCGTTTTTTCTTGCGTGTGGCTGACTCAGGCAGCGCTGGTTTTCAGCGCCCTGCGCAAAGCCACCAGCCATTTCACGAAATCCTGCGGGTCCGGTCGCTGCGGCACTTTTACGTCCATGTTCTCTTCCTTGTTATGGGTTTGGCCGGGGAGTCTGGCCAAAAGCTGTTCGTCCTTGGAGGGCTTTCATGAAAAAAAGATCCGTCCTACAGCGAAAGGAAAAATAGCCTTCTTATTCTGTCGGGGCAAACTCGCAGGATAGTTTTTTGCGTGATATCAATATGCTTTAACGGTATTTAAATTCTTTTTCTTATGCCTTTAAAGTCGGTGCCTGCCGGACAGTTACCCGCTGTCCATGGACTGCACCATCGTCGCTTACCGAGCGGCGTCAGGATGTTTCATGACCTTCGATTACGCATTTATCCTCAGCACCCTGCCGGCGTTTCTTAAAGCCGTGGGCGTGACGCTGCAGGTCGGTTTGATCGCCATTGGCACCTCGCTGCTGGTGGCGTTGCTCAATGCGACGATTCTGGTGTTCCGCACGCCTTACCTGCAAAAACTGGTCGGCCTGTATGTGGAGCTGGCGCGCAACACACCGCTGCTGATCCAGCTGTTCTTCGTCTACTTCGCGTTGCCGGCCCTGGGAATCAAGGTTTCGGGATTCACCGCCGCGATCATCACCATGACGTTTCTCGGCGGCGCCTACCTCACCGAAGTGCTGCGCGCCGGCGTCGATGCGGTGCCCCAGGCGCAGCTTGAGTCCGGTCGCTCCATCGGTTTGTCCCACGGCCAGTTGCTGCGCTACGTGATCCTGCCGCAGGCGGGAATCCTCAGCCTGCCGTCGCTGTTCGCCAATTTCATTTTCCTGCTCAAGGAGACCACCGTGGTCTCGGCCGTGGCGGTGCCGGAAATTCTCTACACCACCAAGAGCTACATCGCGCTCTACTACAAAACCTATGAAATGCTCGCCGTGCTGACGCTGATCTGCGTGCTGCTGTTCCTGCCGCTGTCGCTGCTGTTGAGCCGTCTGGAAAGGAGGCTCCAGCATGGCCAGTTCGGGTCTTGAACTGCTCTGGGTGTCGTTGCCGCAATTGGCCAAAGGCGCCGGGCAAACCCTGTCGATCTCGTTCCTCAGTATCGCCATCAGCACCGTCGGCGGCGTGCTTTACGGTGTGCTGCGCACGCTCAACGTGACGTGGCTGAACGCGCTGCTGCGCATCTATCTGGAACTGTTCCGGGCGATCCCGGTGCTGGTCTGGTTGTACCTGCTGTTTTTCGGCTTGCCGATTTTCTTCGGCCTGAGCCTGCCGAGCTTCTGGTGCGCGGTGCTGGTGCTGTCGCTTTGGGGCGCCAGCGAGGTCGGCGAAGTGGCGCGCGGTGCGCTGCATTCGTTGCCGCGCGGGCAGCGTGAGGCGGGGCTGTCGATCGGCCTGAACGCGGCGCAGCTCTACGGTTACGTGCTGCTGCCCCAGGCGCTGAAACGCATGACGCCGCCGACCATCAACGTCTACACGCGGATCATCAAGACCAGTTCGCTGGCGGTGCTGATTGGCGTGGTGGATGTGATCAAGGTCGGTCAGCAGATCATCGAGCGCACCTACGAATCGGTGCTGATCTACGGCGCGCTGTTTCTGTTTTTCTTTTTTATCTGCTACCCGCTGTCGGCCGCCTCGCGCGTGCTGGAGCGGCGCTGGACGCAAGCATGAGCGCATTGATCGAGTTTCAGGGTTTCAACAAATTCTTCGGCGAACAGCAGGTGCTCAAGGGCATCGACCTGCAAGTGAAATCCGGCGAAGTCATCGTCATCCTTGGCCCCAGCGGTTGCGGAAAAAGCACACTGCTGCGTTGCCTCAACGGTCTGGAAACCGCCCACAGCGGTCACCTGAAATTCGCCGGCCGTGAATTGCTGGACAAGGCCACCGACTGGCGCGAAGTGCGTCAGCAGATCGGCATGGTGTTCCAGAGTTATCACCTGTTCCCGCACATGAGCGTGCTCGACAACCTGCTGCTCGGCCCGCTGAAAGTGCAAAAACGCCAACGCCGCGAAGCACAGCAACAAGTCGAAGCGTTGCTCGCGCGCGTCGGCCTGGCGGACAAGCGCGACGCCTTCCCGCGCCAGCTCTCCGGCGGCCAGCAGCAACGCATCGCCATCGTCCGCTCGTTGTGCATGAACCCGCGGGTCATGCTCTTCGACGAAGTCACCGCCGCCCTTGATCCGGAGATGGTCAAGGAAGTGCTGGAAGTGATTCAGGGCCTGGCCCGCGAAGGCATGACCCTATTGATCGTCACCCACGAAATGGCCTTCGCCCGCGCGGTGGCCGATCGCATCGTGTTCATGGATGGCGGGCGCATCCTTGAACAGAACCCGCCCGAGCTTTTCTTTACGAACCCGCAAACCGCACGCGCGCAGCAGTTCCTGGAGAAGTTCTCCTACGTCGAAGCGCTGACTTCAACGACTTCGCCCACAACGTCTCAAACCAAGGAACTGGAACTGCCATGAAAACTGCCAAAGCCTTATTCGCACTACCGCTGATCAGCCTCGCGCTGCTGGCCGGCTGCAACAAGACCGAAGAACCGGCCAAGCCGAAAGTCGCCAGCGAAAGCACCGCGCCGGCCGGTTACCTGGACAAGATCAAGGCCCGCGACAAGCTGATCGTCGGCGTATTCACCGACAAGCCGCCGTTCGGTTTCGTCAACGAAGCGGGGCGTTACGTCGGCTTCGATACCGACATCGGCCGTCAATTCGCCAAGGATCTGCTGGGCGATGAAAACAAGGTCGAGTTCGTGGCCGTGGAGCCGGCGAGCCGCATTCCGTTCCTGCAAAGTGACAAGGTCGACCTGATCCTCGCCAACATGACCGTGACTCCGGAGCGCAAGGAAGCGGTGGAATTCACCAACCCGAATCTCAAGGTCGCGGTGCAGGCGTTGGTGCCACAGAACAGCGAGGTGAAAAAACTCGACGACCTGGCGAGCCGCACCACCATCGTGACCACCGGCACTACCGCCGATATCTGGCTGACCAAAAACCATCCGGACTGGAAACTGCTGAAGTTCGAGAAAAACTCCGAGTCCCTGCAAGCCCTGGCCAACGGCCGTGGCGATGCCTACGCGCAGGACAATCTGGTGCTGTTCAGTTGGGCCAAGCAGAACCCGGGCTACCGTGTGCTGGACGAAAAACTTGGCGCCGAAGCGCCGATTGCGCCGGCGGTTAAGAAGGGCAACATCGAATTGCGCGATTGGGTGAACGCGGAGTTGGCCAAGCTGGGGGAGGAGAAATATCTGCTCAAGCTGTATGACCAATATGTGCGTAAAGAGCTGAGTGATGACACCAAGCCTGAGAGCGTGATTGTCGAAGGCGGGAAGTGGCAGGGCTAATCAGGCCAGTTCCACGCCGGCTCATCCAGAACCCTCTGCCCGACGATCTCCGTCTGGCCGAGGGTTTTTTCCAGCACGATGCAATTGCATTCCGAGTCTTCCTGCAACGCCGAAATCAATCGTCGGGCGTGGGACACCACCCACACCTGACACTGCTCTGACACTCGGATGATCAGGCGCGCCAGCGCCGGCAGCAGATCTGGGTGCAGGCTGGTTTCCGGTTCGTTCAGCACCATCAGCGACGGCGGGCGTGGCGTCAGCAGCGCGGCGACCAGCAGCAGATAACGCAACGTGCCATCCGACAGTTCCGCTGCCGACAACGGCCGCAACAACCCTTCCTGAAAGAACTCGATGGCGAAGCGGCCGCCCGCCAGCGGTGCGATGTTCAGCCGTGCGCCGGGAAAGGCGTCGCTGATCGCCGCCTGCAACGCCTCGGGATCGCCGATCTCGCGGATGGTCTGCAACGCAGCCGCCAGATCGCGGCCATCGTGATGCAGCACCGGCGTGCGCGTGCCCAGTTGCGGCTGGCGCACCGGGGCGTCGGCGTCACTGCGAAAGTGATCGTAGAAGCGCCAGCGGCGGATGAACTCGCGCATCTGGAACACCTCCGGCGAGGTGCGCAGGCTGCCGACCTGATCGAACAGGCTGTCGAAGTTTGGCGTGTGCTGGGCCAACACATCCCAGCTGCGACCCTCACGGGTGCGGATCATCGGCCCGTCGCGATCCACCAGCAGACTGGCCGGACGATAGAGCGGCCCGGCCCAGATGCATTCCTTTTTGATTTCCGGGTCGAGGGAAAAGAACGAAAGGCTCGGCTCCGGCAAGCCCAGGGCGATCGAATAGCTGAAATCTTCCCCGGCAAAGCCCAGGCGCAGGCGTTTGACGCCCTGGCGCACGGTGGACTGGATCGGCACCTCGCCGTTGCGCATGCGCCGGCTGATGGTTTCCGGCCCGGCCCAGAACGTCGAGTCGAGCCCGCCCTCACGGGCCAGCGCATTGACCACGCCGCCCTGAGCGGTTTCCGCCAACAGCCGCAGTGCCCGGTACAGGTTGGACTTGCCGCTGCCGTTGGGGCCGGTGATCAGGTTCAGACGGCCCAGCGGAATCACCAATTTATTGATCGAGCGGTAATTGGCCACCGCGAGGGTCTTGAGCATGAAAATCCTTCCTGGGTGCCCCGAAATCCGGGTCAGGATACTCCCTGCACAGAAATGCATATATCGCCCGGACGAAGGTTGAACCCTGTTCTAAGCTCACAGTCGTATCGTCACTTGCACGTTCGTACACAGGAAGGAGTCTGCATGGCGAGTCCCGGATTGAAAACAGCGGTCATGCTGAGTCTGCTCGCTTTATTGAGCGCATGCGGCGAGAAAAAGGCCCCCGCCGAATACCTGCCCCGGGTCTTCGTGCAGGAGGTGAACCCCGCCAATTACGCCGCCGCCGTGACCCTCACTGGCGACGTTCAGGCCCGTGTGCAGACCGAGCTGTCGTTCCGGGTCGGCGGCAAGATCATCCAGCGCATGGTCGATGTCGGTGACCGCGTCTCGGCCAGACAAGTGCTGGCCAAGCTTGATCCGAAGGATTTGCAGACCAACGTCGATTCCGCCCAGGCCCAGGTAGTGGCCGAGCAGGCGCGGGTCAAACAGAGCGCCGCCGCGTTCGTCCGCCAGCAGAAACTGTTGCCGAAGGGCTACACCAGCCAGAGCGAATACGATTCCGCGCAGGCCGCCTTGCGCAGCAGCCAGAGTGCCTTGAGCGCAGCGCAGGCGCAGTTGGCCAACGCCAAGGATCAATTGAGCTATACCGCGCTGATCGCCGATGCGCCGGGCGTCATCACTGAGCGTCAGGCCGAAGTCGGTCAGGTGGTTCAGGCCACGGCGCCGATATTCAGCCTGGCCCGTGACGGCGACCGCGACGCCGTGTTCAACGTTTATGAATCCCTGCTGGCCGAACGGCCGGCGGAGCGTTCGATTGTCGTCAGCCTGCTCGACAACCCCGCCATCAAGACCACCGGCACCGTGCGCGAAATCACCCCGGCTGTGTCCGCGCAGTCCGGCACGGTGCAGGTCAAGGTCAGCCTCGACAGCCTGCCGCAGGGGATGCAGCTGGGCTCGGTGGTGAGCGCCACGGCCAAGGGCACCGGCAAGTCGGCCGTTGAATTACCGTGGTCGGCGCTGACCAAGAACGTCAGCGATCCGGCGGTGTGGATGGTCGACGATAAAGGTGAAGCGCAGTTGCACAATGTCACCGTCAGCCGCTACCTGATCGGCAAGGTCATCATCAGCGAGGGCCTCAAGGGCGGGGAAAAAGTCATTGTCGCGGGTGGGCAGTTGCTGCATCCGGGCATGAAGGTCGAAATAGCCGAAAACACCTACAAGGATCTGCAACCGGGAGCACAGCCATGAAGCGTCTGGGGCTGTTATCCATTGGTGTGTTGCTGGCCGCCTGTTCGAAAAGCGAGCCACCGCCGGAGCCGGTACGGCCGGTGTTGTCGGTCAAGGTCGAAGCGATGAGCGAGGAAAACCTCGGGCGTTTCGCCGGCAGCATTCAGGCACGCTATGAAAGCAACACCGGTTTCCGTGTCGGCGGGCGCATTGCCAGCCGCAACGTCGATGTCGGCACCGAGGTTCAGAAGGGCACGCTGCTCGCCACCCTCGATCCGTCTGATCAGCAGAACCAGCTGCGTTCGGCCCAGGGCGACCTGGCCAGGGTTCAGGCACAGCTGATCAACGCCCAGGCCAATGCCCGCCGTCAGCAAGCGCTGTTCGACCGGGGCGTGGGTGCGCAGGCGCAACTGGACATTGCGATGACGGACCTGAAAACCACCCAAGCCTCGCTGGATCAGGCGCGGGCGGCGGTCAACCAGAGCAAGGATCAACTCGATTACACCCAGCTACGCTCGGACCACAAGGCGGTGGTCACCGCGTGGAATGCCGAGGCCGGGCAAGTGGTGACGGCGGGCCAGCAGGTGGTGACCCTGGCGCAACCGGACATCAAGGAAGCCGTGATCGATCTGCCGGACACCCTGGTCGATGAGATCCCATCCGACGTGGTGTTTCTGGTGGCCGGGCAGCTCGACCCGAGCATCAACACCACAGCCACCCTGCGCGAGATCGAACCCCAGGCACAAAGTGCGACGCGCACCCGCCGCGCACGGTTGACCCTGGCCAATACGCCCGACGGCTTTCGCCTCGGCACCGCGATCAGCGTCACCCTCAGCTCGGCGATCAAGCCGCGTATCGAATTGCCCGTCACCGCGTTGCAGGAGGTCGACGGAAAAGCGCGGATCTGGGTCATCGACACCCAGAGCAAAACCGTCAACCCGCGCGACGTCAGCGTGATCAGCCGCACCGATAGCAGCGTTGTACTTGCGGGGGGCGTGAAGAACGGCGAGCGTGTGGTCAGCGCCGGCGTCAACAGTCTCAAACCCGGACAATCCGTGAAACTTGACGAGGACAGTCAATGAAAGGCTCTTTCAATCTCTCCGAATGGGCCCTCAAGCATCAGTCTTTCGTCTGGTATCTGATGTTCGTCGCATTGCTCATGGGGGTGTTCTCCTACTTCAATCTGGGGCGCGAGGAAGACCCGTCGTTCACCATCAAGACGATGGTGATCCAGACCAAATGGCCGGGCGCGACCCAGGAAGAAACCCTCAAGCAGGTCACCGACCGCATCGAGAAAAAACTCGAAGAACTCGATTCCCTCGACTATGTGAAAAGCTACACGCGCCCCGGCGAATCGACGGTCTACGTGTACCTGCGCGATACCACCAGCGCCAAGGACATTCCGGAAATCTGGTACCAGGTGCGCAAGAAGATCGACGATATTCGCGGGCAGTTTCCCCAAGGCATTCAAGGGCCCGGGTTCAACGACGAGTTCGGTGACGTGTTCGGCTCGGTGTACGCCTTCACTGCCGACGGCCTGACCATGCGCCAGTTGCGCGATTACGTGGAACAGGCGCGGGCCGAGATCCGCAATGTCCCGGGGCTGGGCAAGATCGAAATGATCGGCCAGCAGGACGAAGTGATTTACCTGAACTTCTCTACCCGCAAACTGGCGGCGCTGGGCATCGATCAGCGTCAGGTGGTGCAGAGCCTGCAGTCGCAGAACGCCGTGACTCCGGCCGGTGTGATCGAGGCGGGCCCGGAGCGGATTTCTGTGCGGACTTCGGGCCAGTTCGCTTCGGAGAAAGACCTGGCCGAGGTCAATCTCAAGCTCAACGACCGCTTCTATCGCCTGGCAGACGTCGCCGACATCACTCGTGGTTACACTGATCCGGCCACACCGGAATTCCGTTTCGACGGCAAGCCGGCGATCGGGCTGGCGATTGCCATGCAGAAGGGCGGCAACGTTCAGGAGTTCGGCAAGGCCCTGCACAAGCGCATCGATGAACTGACCGCGGATCTGCCAGTCGGCGTCGGCGTGCACACGGTGTCCGATCAGGCCGTGGTGGTGGAGGAAGCCGTCGGCGGCTTCACCAGTGCCTTGTTCGAAGCGGTGGTGATCGTGCTGGTGGTCAGCTTCATCAGTCTCGGTGTGCGCGCCGGGCTGGTGGTGGCGTGCTCGATCCCGCTGGTGCTGGCGATGGTGTTTGTGTTCATGGAATACAGCGGCATCACCATGCAGCGGATTTCCCTCGGTGCTCTGATCATCGCCCTCGGCCTGTTGGTGGACGACGCGATGATCACTGTGGAAATGATGGTCACGCGCCTGGAAATGGGCGAGAGCAAGGAGGAGGCGGCGACGTTCGCCTACACCTCGACCGCGTTCCCGATGCTCACCGGTACGCTGGTGACGGTCGCCGGTTTCGTCCCCATCGGCCTCAACGCCAGTTCTGCCGGCGAGTACACCTACACGCTGTTCGCGGTGATTGCCGTGGCGATGATCGTGTCCTGGATTGTGGCGGTGTTCTTCGCCCCGGTGATCGGCGTGCACATTCTCAGTACCAACGTGAAAGCCCATGAAGCCGAACCGGGGCGCGTTGGCCGCGCATTCAACGGCGGTTTGCTGTGGTGCATGCGCAATCGCTGGTGGGCCATCGGCATCACCGTGCTGTTGTTTGTGCTGGCGGTGTTCTGCATGCGTTTTGTGCAGAATCAGTTCTTCCCGTCCTCGGATCGACCGGAAATCCTGGTCGACCTCAACCTGCCGCAAAACGCCTCGATCGACGAGACCCGCAAGGCCGTCGACAAGCTCGAGGCCACGCTCAAGGGCGACGCGGACATCGTGCGCTGGAGCACCTACATCGGCCAGGGTGCGATCCGTTTCTACCTGCCACTCGACCAGCAATTGCAGAACCCCTACTACGCGCAACTGGTGATCGTCAGCAAAGACTTTGAAGCCCGCGAGGCCTTGAGCCAACGCCTGCGCGAACGGCTGCACAAGGATTTCGTCGGCATCGGCAGCTACGTGCAGGCGCTGGAAATGGGCCCGCCGGTAGGGCGTCCGATCCAGTACCGGATCAGCGGCAAGGACATCGACCAGGTGCGCAAGCACGCCATCGACCTGGCGACTGAACTGGACAAGAACGAGCACATCGGCGAGATCATTTACGACTGGAACGAGCCGGGCAAAGTCCTGCGAATCGACATCGCCCAGGACAAGGCGCGCCAGCTCGGGCTGTCGTCCGAAGACGTGGCGAACCTGATGAACAGCATCGTCAGTGGCGCGCCGCTGACCCAGGTCAACGACGACATCTACCTGATCAACGTGGTCGGTCGCGCGGTGAGTTCGGAACGCGGTACGCCGGAAACCCTGCAGAACCTGCAGATCGTCACGCCCAACGGCACGTCGATCCCCTTGCTGGCCTTCGCCACGGTTCGTTATGAGCTGGAGCAGCCGCTGGTGTGGCGTCGTGACCGCTTGCCGACCATCACCATCAAGGCGTCGGTGCGTGACGAAATTCAGCCGACCGACCTGGTGAAACTGTTGAAGCCGTCCATCGACGCGTTCGCCGAAAAACTGCCCGTTGGCTACAAGGTCGCCACCGGCGGTACGGTCGAGGAGAGTGGCAAGGCCCAAGGACCGATTGCGAAAGTGCTGCCGTTGATGCTGTTCTTGATGGCGACGTTCCTGATGATCCAGCTGCACAGCGTGCAGAAGCTGTTCCTTGTGGCCAGTGTCGCGCCGCTGGGGTTGATCGGCGTGGTGCTGGCGCTGGTGCCGACCGGTACGCCGATGGGCTTCGTGGCGATCCTCGGGATTCTGGCCTTGATCGGCATCATCATCCGCAACTCGGTGATCCTTGTGACCCAGATCGACGAGTTCGAGCGCAAAGGCTATGCGCCGTGGGATGCGGTGGTGGAAGCCACCGAGCATCGACGTCGCCCGATCCTGCTGACCGCTGCCGCGGCGAGCATGGGCATGATCCCGATCGCCCGGGAAGTGTTCTGGGGGCCGATGGCCTACGCGATGATCGGCGGGATCGTGATTGCAACCCTGCTGACGCTGCTGTTTCTGCCGGCGCTGTATGTCGCCTGGTACAAGATTCGCGAGCCGAAGAAAGAGGCGCAGTAAGGCGAGCGCCTTGCGCTCATCGCCAACTACACGGTTTTGCGCCAGACACTCGCCAGCCAGGGCTGCTGCTCACGCGGCAGCCCCGCCGGCCGGTAGTAATGCTCAAGTTCGACAAACCCGGCAGCGGTCAACAATCCGCGCCAGGCTTCAAGATCGTGATACGAGCCGTAACGCGGTCCGTTCCAGCCCTCACGGTTATCCCCGTGCGGGTTGGAGCTGAACAACACGCCGCCCGGCTTCAATGTCCCGTGCAGCTGCTTCAGGACCCTTGGCAACTCCTGCAACGGCACATGAAACAGCACCGCATTGGCGAAGATGCCGTCGAAGCGTTCTGCCGGCAGATCCAGCTTCAGAAAGTCCTGACACCACACTTCACAACCACTGTCGTCCCGCGCCATTTGCGCGAATTTCTCCGCGCCATCAAGGCCGACGGCGAGGTGACCCATCCGCGTGAATGTCTGCAAATCCCGCCCCGGCCCGCAGCCGAAATCGAGAATGGAAAACGGCGCCTCACCCTGGATGTGCCGCAACAGGGCGTCGATGTTCTGGCTGACATCGTGATCGCGGGTGCCTTCACGAAAACCCTCGGCCACCGAGTTGTAGTGGCCGAGGGTGGTAGAGGTGATCTGTTCAAGATCGGTGGGGGTCTGCTTCATGGTCGTCATGGGCTGAAAGGAAGATCGGCAGACTATAAGCGCTTTCGCGGTTCAGAGGATCCAGATCCGGACAAAGCACAAAACGCCGGCTCAAGTGCAATACATATTTACCGCACCTGACCGTTCCCGATCGGTTGCAATAGCGCCCACGCGATAGACGACTAGCGCGATGTCTGCCCGATTTTTTCAGGGGGATTTACTCAACAAGGATTTTTCATGGGCAATACTCGAAAAACCTCCACCACGTCCTCCAGCCACAGCCTGGCAGACGCCATTGCACTGCGTAAAAGATCCGGTGCTGACTTTCCCGAGTACGAACCTGCGCACAAGAGTTTTCGGGACATGGATCAAACGGATGTGGAGGCCGTTCGCCAACCGGATATGCCAGACGCCGCAGTCATTGTTTCATCCCTGCCGACCGCCGAGATCCTGTCGGGTCGTTTCGGGGGCAGGACGCTTGCGGACTATCGCCTGAAAGCGCCGGCCACCCTGCCTGCGCCTGATGCCCTGGGGTTGAGGGTTATCAAGGGACGCACGTTCGTCGATGTCGCCCCCGGCGAGATTGTCCAGGTTCGGCAAACCGCAGCGGGCGGTGAATATCGCGCGACCTTGATGTCCGAGTGGACGGCTTCGGGACCGGTCCTGTTCTTCGATCCGCACAGCAAGATATGGTCGCCGGAACGGGCTCGGTCATCCGGCGACGCTGGCAATGTCATCGATATCGACATCGATGAGCTCATCCGCAATATCAGGAAAGATTCGGAAAAGCACAGTCGGGTCCACACCGGTATTGATGACGCGATCGAGCACGAGACAGCAAAGGAAGCCACGCTGACTGCACGGGGGCTGAAGCAGTTTCCACTGGATCAGGCTGCGATGGTCCGCACTGAGTTGCGAGTGGTCGAAAGCGTTTTCGCTGATGCCGTTCACGCCATTGGCATGAAATACGACGGTGCGAGCGCGGTTTACGAAAGTTTTTTTGGGGCAGGGCACCAGGCCGTGGCGCAGCAGTTTTCTGACTCGGTGGCGCGAGGTCTTGCGCTTTCCAGGGAGTACCAAGGGACCTGGGGCGAGGAAAAATTCTTCGCAGTGGAGGCTGAAAACAACAGCGCCGCCTGGATGTACAAGAAGGATTTTCATGGCCGGTTCTTCCTCAACCGCAAGTACATGCAGCAGGAGATTCTAGGCATGTCCCTGGGCCATGAAATGCTGCACACCAACCGCATCGACCGCTTCAGGACCATCGGTCCCAACGCCGCGGATTTCTTCTATCTGGGTGACAGCCAGCGTGGTTTGCTGAGTCTGGAGCCGCTGACCGTCTACGACATTCCGGAGCGCAGCGTTTCCGAAGTGATCATGCGCGGTGGATTGACAGTCGAGTACGTGAACGCTTTTACGGACGATCACGACAACCTGCTGTTCGGGATCAGTGATTATCTGGGGATCGGCGACGATCTGGATCTTCAGACGGCGGTCGGCCTGTTCAATGCAAATCCGGCGCTGCGCGCGCATTTGGCCGCGAACAACGCCGACAGCATTGTTTACGCGGCAAAAAGCATGCAGGCGCTGCATCGAAGCAAAACGGAATACGCGTGGCTCGACAGCCTGATCGATGATTGATGCCGGGGAGGGCAGCGCTCATCGATTGTTCTAGCGCTTGTTCAGCCCCCGCGCCAGACGATCGCCGCCCAGCTGAATCAGCGCCACCAGTGCCACCAGCAGCACGATCACGATCAGCATGATCTGGCTGTCGAAGCGCTGATAGCCGTAGCGATAGGCGATGTCACCCAGACCGCCGGCGCCAATCGCTCCGGCCATCGCCGATGAGTTGATCATCGTCACCAGGGTGATGGTGAAGCCACCGACAATCCCCGGCAGCGCCTCGGGCAGCAGCACATGCCAGACGATGTGCCAGCGCCGGCAGCCCATGGCCTGCGCGGCTTCGATCAGGCCGTAGTCGACTTCACGCAGGCTCACCTCGGCGATACGCGCAAAGAACGGCGTGGCCGCGATGGTCAGCGGCACGACGGCCGCCCACACGCCGTAGGTGGTGCCGACGATCAGGCGGGTGAACGGAATCAGCGCGACCATCAGGATCAGGAACGGGATCGAGCGAAACAGGTTCACGAACGCACCCAACGCGCGATTGAGCACCGGTGCTTCGTAGATCCCGCCCTTGTCGCTGGTGACCAGAATCACCGCCATTGGAATCCCCGCCAGCAGTGCGATCAGCGACGAAACGCCGACCATCAGAAACGTGTCGATAAAACCCTGCAGCAAGCGATCAAACCACATAACCCAGCACCTCCGCGCGTTGTGCCCATTGCCCGGCGCGCTCACGCAATTGCTCGGCATTCAGCTGCGAACCCGCGACCGCCAGCAACAGTTGCCCGAGCGCATGGCCCTGAATCCGTTCCACGCCGCCCTGGAGCAATTTCACCCGGCCACCGAGCGCGGCGAACAGCGCGGCCAGATCCGGTTCGTCCTGCTGGCTGCCGGTGAACTGCAAACGCAGCACCACAGATGCATCGGGCGACGACGGTTGTGCCTGCAAACGGCTTTGCAATTCTTCGAGCAAGGCGTGTTGCAGCGGCGCGAGCAAGGTCTGGCTGACCTCGTGTTGTGGGTTGCCGAACACTTCCCAGACCGGGCCCTGCTCGACGATGCGGCCGTGTTCGAGCACGACGACGCGATCGCAGATTTCCCGGATCACCGCCATCTCGTGGGTGATCAGCACGATGGTCAGGCCCAGGCGTTTGTTGATTTCGCGCAGCAGGCCGAGGATCGACTGGGTGGTTTCCGGATCGAGGGCCGAGGTGGCTTCGTCACACAGCAGAATATCCGGGTCATGCACCAGCGCGCGGGCGATGCCGACGCGCTGTTTCTGCCCGCCGGACAGCTGCGCCGGATACGCCTTGTGCTTGGCTTGCAGGCCCACCAGTTCCAGCAGTTCGCGCACCTTGTTCTCCCGCTGTTCCTTCGGGACGCCGGCGACTTTCAGCGGCAGTTCGACGTTTTGCCACACCGTTTTCGCCGACATCAGGTTGAAGTGCTGGAAGATCATGCCGATCCGCCGGCGCAGGGCGACGAGGCGATCCTCGTCGTACTCGCCGATGTCCACCTGATCGATCAACACCCGGCCCGAGGTCGGTTGTTCGAGGCGGTTGATGGTGCGGATCAGCGACGACTTGCCGGCGCCGCTGCGGCCGATGATGCCGAACACTTCACCGCGCTGGATCGCCAGGTCGATGCCTTGCAGGGCGGCGACCGGGCCGTGTTTGCCGTCGTAGGTTTTGCCGAGCCCGACGAAGCGCACATGAGCGCGATTCAGTTCAGGATGCAGTTCGGTGCGCTGTGCCAGCGCGGGTGGCTCTGGAAGATCCAGTCGCCGTTGGATGGCCGCGGTCATCCTCAGCTTTCCCAACCGGCCTGGTACAGCTTGCCGTGGGCCTTATCCAGTGCGGCGCGCACGGCCGGCGAATGCTGGTAGATGTCGACGAACTTGATCAGGCGCGGGTCGGTCTTGCTCTTCGGCTGGATCACGAACTGGATCACGTATTCCTTGTGGTCGAGGCCGTCGAACAGCAGCGCAGAGCCGGCATCGAAAGTTTTCGCCAGACGAATATAGGCCGGGTAGCCCTGGACCAGATCGGCGTCATCGTAGGCGCGCACCAGTTGCACGGCTTCGACTTGCAGGATCTTGATCTTCTTCGGGTTGGCGACGATGTCGTCTTCGGTAGCCTTGTAGCCGACGCCCGGTTTGAGGGTGATCAGACCGGCCTTGGCCAACAGTTGCAGGCCGCGTCCGCTGTTGATCGGGTCGTTGGCGATGGCGACGCTGGCGCCTTCCGGCAGCTCGTCGAAGCTTTTGTATTTCTTCGAGTACAGGCCGACGTTGTTGATGATCCCTGGCGCGAACGGCACGAGGTCGAAACCGGAGGCGGCCTTGGCGTTTTCCAGGAACGGGATGTGCTGGAAGTAGTTCACGTCGATGTCACCGGCGGCGAGGCTGACGTTCGGTGCGATCCAGTCGGTGAATTCCACCAGCTCGACTTTCAGGCCCTGTTTGGAGGCCTCTTCGACGGCGGCTTCCAGCGGAATCGCGAAGGCGGCGGTGGTGCCGATTTTCAACGGGGCATCTGCGGCGAACACCGCCGAGCTGAACAGGCCGAAGGCCAGGGCCAGTGCTTTGACTGGGTGGGACAGGAGCTTCTTGGTCATGGTGGTTTTCCAGTCAGTGAAATTAGCCTGATTCCCACGCCGAGCGTGGGAAGGATGAGTGCCGGGGTTAGTGTCGGTAGTGGGCGCCGGTGTGTTGCGGCGGCAGGTGCGCTTCGCCGTGAAACAGTTTTTCCCGCAGGCTGCCGGTGTCGTACGCGGTCTTGTACGAGCCGCGCCGTTGCAGTTCCGGAATCACCAGATCGATGAAATCCACATAGCTTTCCGGGGTGACGATGCGGGTCAGGTTGAAGCCGTCGAGGCCGGTTTCGGCGATCCACGATTCCAGTTCATCCGCCACTTGTTGCGGCGAGCCGACCACGGTGATGTAGCGCCCGCCCAGAGCGTGCTGATCGAGCAACTTGCGCCGGGTCCAGTCGTTGTTCTGCAGGTTTTTGGTGGCGGACTGGATGGCGTTGCTCTTCACGTACTGGATCGGTTCGTCGATTTCGTACTGGGAAAAGTCGATGCCAGTGGACGCCGAAAAATGCGCCACGCCTGCTTCGGCGCTGGCGTAGCTCAGGTATTCGGCATGCTTGGCCCAGGCCGCTTCCTCGGTCTCGCCGACGATCACATTGAGGCCCATGAACACCTTGATGTCCTCAGGATTGCGACCCGCTTCAACGGCGCTGGCGCGGACCTTGTCCACCTGCACCTTGGTCGACGGCTTGTTCTGGCCGCTGATGAACACGCACTCGGCATGCCGCCCGGCGAACAGCAGACCGCGATCCGAACTGCCGGCCTGGAACAGCACCGGCGTGCGCTGCGGCGACGGCTCGCACAGGTGATAACCCTCGACCTGATAGAACTCGCCCTTGTGTTCGACCTTGTGCACCTTGTCCGGCTGCGCGTAGATCCGCTGCTGTGGATCGTTGAGCACCGCCCCGTTTTCCCAGCTGCCTTCCCAGAGTTTGTAGAGCACTTCGAGGTACTCGTCGGCCTGGTCGTAACGCCGGTCGTGCTCGACCTGTTCGCTCAGGCCCATGGCCTTGGCGGCGCTGTCCAGGTAACCGGTGACGATGTTCCAGCCCACCCGTCCACGGCTCAGGTGGTCGAGGGTCGACATGCGTCGGGCGAACAGATACGGCGGCTCGTAGGTGAGGTTGGCGGTCAGGCCGAAACCGAGGTTTTTGGTCACCGCAGACATCGCCGATACCAGCAGCAGCGGATCGTTGACCGGCAGCTGGATCGACTCTTTCAGGGTGACGTCCACCGAGTTCTGATAGACGTCGTACACGCCGACGATGTCAGCGATGAACAGCCCGTCGAACAGCCCGCGCTCCAGCAGTTGCGCCAGTTCGGTCCAGTACTCGATGGTCTTGTACCGGGTCGAGGTGTCGCGCGGATGGGTCCACAACCCGTGGTTGATGTGGCCGATGCAATTCATGTTGAACGCATTGAGCAGGATCTTTTTCTTGCTCATCAGATGGTCCCTCGCAGCGGAGGGTTTTCATCGTTGAGGTAGTAATTGCCCACCGCGTGATATTTCCAGCGCACCGGGTCGTGCAGCGTATGTACCCGGGCGTTGCGCCAGTGGCGGTCGAGGCCGTGCTCGATCAGGGTGGCCTGGCTGCCGGCCAGCTCGAACAGGGTGCTGCCGGCGGCCAAGGAGATTTCGGTGCTGATCGCCCGTGCTTCGGCGACCGCAATCGAGGCCGCTGCAACCGTCTCGGCGTTGGTCTCGGCCTGGGCCGCGTCGAGGAATTCGCCGGCGCGTTCGAGCAGCGCTTCGGTGGCGTGCAGGCGAATACTCAGGTGGCCGAAGCTCTTGAGGGTCAGAGGGTCTTCGGTGGCCTTGTCGTTGCCCGAATCGATCCATGGACGGGTCTTGCTGCGCACGAAGTGCAGCGCATCTTCGTAGGCGGCGCGGGCGATGCCGGTGTCGATGGCGGCGTGAAGGATCTGCGCCAGCGGGCCGACCGGAGTCGGGCGCTCGAAAGCGCTCTGGAACGGGATGACATCTTCGGCGGCGACATACACGTCTTCGAACACCACCGAACCGCTGCCGGTGGTGCGCTGGCCGAAGCCGCTCCAGTCGTCGATCACGGTCAGGCCTTTGCTGTCGCGCGGGACGAAGGCCAGTTGCTGCACGCCGTTTTCATCAACTACCGACGTTGGAATCCGTTGGGCGTAAATGGCACCGGTCGCATAGAACTTACGGCCATTGATGCGATAACCGCTGCCGTCGCGCTTGAGGCTGGTGACACGGTCGTGGGCGGTCTTGGTGCCCAGTTCTGCCAGGGCATTGCCGAAGCGCTGGCCGGCGAGAACTTCGGCGTACAGCCGTTGTTTCTGCTCGTGGCTACCGTTCACCCGAAGCACTTCGAGGGCATAGAAATGGTTCTGTGGAATCTGCCCGAGCGAGCCGTCAGCCCGGGCGATCAGGGCGATGACTTTGGCCAGGGTCACGTTGGATACGCCGGCGCCGCCGTACTCCTTGGGCACGCTGATGCCCCACAGGCCGGAGCGGGAAAACACGTCGAGTTCCGGCAGCGGCAGGCGGCGTTCGCGGTCGCGCAGGTTGCTGTCGCGCTGGAAATCTTCGGCCAGGTCGCTGGCGACGATCAGGGCTTGCTCGTCGCTGGTGATGACCGCAACGGGATGGGAAAGAGTCATGTGTTTCTCCAGAGATCTGGTCAAAAGTGTTCGGGTCGTCAGATCCAGGAATGGCGAGCCGGCAACTTGCCGTTGAGGCGATAGGCGCCGACCGCGTGGTATTTCCAGCGCACCGGGTCGTGCAGGGTGTGCACCCGGGCGTTGCGCCAGTGACGGTCGAGGTTGAATTCGGCGAGGGTGGCGCGGCTGCCGGCCAGTTCGAAGAGTTTTTCGCTGGCCAGCAGTGAGATCTCGGTGGTCAGCACCTTGGCTTCGGCCACGGCAATCGACGCGCGGGCGGCGGATTCGGCGGTCAGTGGCGCGGCGTGCACCTGATCCAGCACCTGCCCGGCCTTGCGCAGCAGCGCTTCGGCGGCGTGCAGTTCGATTTTCAGTTTGCCGATGTCGGCGATCACGTAGAGGTCATCGCTGGCGCGCTCGACGTTGGCGTCGATCCACGGCCGGGCGCGGGTCTTGACGAATTCGATGGCGTCATCGATGGCGCCACGGGCGATGCCGGCGTCGATCGCTGCCTGAATCAGCTGCGACACCGCGCCCTGGGTGTTGGGCTTTTCGTTGATCTTCCAGTTGTCCACCACGAGGCCGGCATCGACCCGCACGTTGTTCAACAGGATCGTGCCGCTGGCGGTGGTGCGCTGGCCGAAACCCGACCAGTCATCGACGATGCGCAATCCCGGCGTGCCGCGACGGACGAAGGCCAGCACTTGCTTGCCGTCATCGTTGAGCGCCTTGACCGCGACCCAGTGTGCGAACAGGGCGCCGGTGGAGTAGAACTTCTGGCCATTGATCACGTAGTCATCGCCGTCGGCGGTGATGCGCGCCTTCAGTTCCAGGGTGTCCTTGGTGCCGCGTTCAGGCCCGGCGTTACCGATGCGCCAGCCTTCGAGCACGCTCTGCAGCAGATGCTTTTTCTGCTGCTCGGTGGCGCTGCCGAGGATCAGGTTGATGATGCCGAACTGGTTCTGCGGGATCTGTCCCAGCGCCGGGTCGGCGGCGGAAATGATCGCGAACACCTCGGCCAGGGTGACGAAGGAAACCTGCGGGCCGCCGTACTCGCGCGGAATCGCGATGCTGCCGAGGCCACTGCGGGTGAACTGTTCGATTTCCGACCATGGCAGCTTGCGCTGGCGATCACGTTTGGCGGCCTGCACGCGGGCGACCTGCGCCAGCTCATGGGCGGCCTTGATGGCTTGAGCGTCGTTGCGCAGCACTTGTGCGGGCAACAACAGCGGGGCGATGTCCAGGTCACTCTGGACGTTTGCGTCTGCCAGACTGGACATCAGTGCCGCTCCTTGGCTGCACGCAATGCCCTGGCGATCTGCACTGGGGTGATTGTGTTCCGGACCATGCTACCTACCTCACATCTCATGAAAAACGCCGCAAAGGTGCGGCGAACGAAAGAATGTCCGGTGGTCCGGTGTATATACCCTAAGCGCGTATAAAATTTAAATAAACTAACTTTTAGGAATATGTATAGAAGGGGGCGTGGTCTGGCTGGTTAAGCGTGCGGCGACGAGGGACGGCGTCCCTCATCGACCGTTTTGGCTCATTTCTTTTGTGGCTCTGCCGCCTTCAGCGTTTCCTTGAGCGGCACCTTGAGGTAGGGATTCACGCAACCGATCTTCAGCGTTCGCGGCGGTGCCCAGCGCGAGTTGTTGCCGACCCGGTCGAGGATGCAATAGGTCACGTCCAGACGCAGATCCTCGCCGGCCTCGGTGATGACTGCCGGCGGCACCCAGACCTGAATCGGCTTGCCGATATCGGCAGGGGTGATGCGTGCCAGATCCATCCGTACATCGCCCCAGCGCAAGGTGATGGCATCGCCTTCGGCCATGTTCAGATACGGCTCGATAGTCAGTGGCACGCCGCGTCTGATCTGGTTCGCGTTGACGCCTTGACGGCGAATGGTCTCGGGCAGCGTCACCGGTGCCAGTTGCTGGTTTTCGTCGCCACACAGCGCTGGAGGCTGTCCTCCGGGGCAGTCGAGCTTGACCGTGACCCGCGCCGCCGCCGACAGCGATGGCCCGTGCCCCACCCGCATGACCCGATAGTGGATGCGAGACGAGCCGCTGGCGATGAAGCTTTCCGGCACTCGCAGGCTGATTGGGGCCGCGACGTCCTGTGCTTTCAGCAGGTGAGAGGCGACATAGCAGTTGTTCCAGAACAGTTCGATCAGGTCGCCGGTGTCCATGTCCGGATAAGGCGGCACATCGACCAGCAGATGAGCTGCTGCCGCGAGGTTGATGCCGTTGTTTCGGGATGGCGCCAGGCTCGGCGCGGCCAGTTCGGGAATGTGCGAAGTGCGGGTCATGAAATCCTCTCCTTGAAGCCTTGCAGCGAAATCCGTTTCTGAAAGTTCAAATGGCGTGAATTGCCCGGTAATAAAAACAGGGTCGTTCGGCCATTCGTTATCGGGTCTTGGTAATGTTGTGGGGCGCGATGAGTGACTAGATAAAAGTTCGCTGAATGGCGTGTCAACGGACAGGGTTAGTTAATTGGAGAATTACGGATTTATCAGAAGCTTCCTACGCAGATAAGGCACTCTACCTATTCTGCATGGCGAATCGAGCCACAGCTTTTGCCGGTTTTTATCGTTCTGTCGTCGGTCGGTTTGTACAGCTGGAAATTTGGAGGGGGCGAACTTTAATCGCGGCGAGACTGTTGCAGGACATATATATGTAATGCAGTCACTTGATTAATTTTTTAGTGGGGAGGGCGTAAGCGAAACTTCCATCCATGGAAGTTTGTATTCCGGAAAGTTTACAGGTCAGCCGTTATTTCTGAACTTGCTGAGGAACTGTCGAGTGCGTTCTTCTTTCGGATTGGCGAACAACGCTTTCGCTTCACCTTGTTCGACGATCACGCCTTTATCGAAAAACACCACGCGGTTGGCCACATCACGGGCGAATGCCATTTCGTGGGTGACGATCACCATGGTGCGTTTCTCCTCGGCGAGGCCGCGGATGGTCGCCAGCACTTCACCCACCAGTTCCGGATCGAGGGCCGAGGTCGGCTCGTCGAACAGGATCACTTCCGGCTCCATCGCCAGCGCCCGGGCAATCGCCACGCGCTGTTGCTGGCCACCGGACAGGCGCCGTGGGTAGGCGTCTTCCTTGCCCGCCAGGCCAACCTTGGCCAGCAGCTTCTTGCCCAGGGCAATGGCTGCATCGCGAGGCGTCTTCTTGACCACGATCGGGCCTTCGATGACGTTTTCCAGGGCGGTGCGGTGCGGGAACAGGTTGAAGTTCTGGAACACGAAGCCCACATGCTGGCGCAGGTTGCGCACCAGGCTCTGCTGCTGGTTCAACGGGCGGCTGGTATCGATCTCGATCTCGCCGACCTTGATCCGGCCGCTGGTGGGTTCCTCGAGGAAGTTCAGACAGCGCAGGAACGTGGTCTTGCCCGAGCCACTGGGGCCGATGATTGCCACGACCTCGCCTTCCTTCACCTCCAGATCAATGCCGTTGAGCACGACTTGACCCTTGAACTGCTTTGTCAGTTTTTCCACGACAATCATGGGGTCAGGACTCCTGGTCGTGCCGATTGACCCGCTCTTCCAACTTGTTCTGGAAGTGCGACAGCACCGTGGCCAGAATCCAGTAAAGCAGTGCGGCGCTTAGGTACATGGTGAAAATTTCGAAGTTACGGGCGCTGATCAACTGCGCCTGACGTAACAACTCCGGCACCTGGATGGTGGCGGCCTGTGCAGTGTCCTTGACCAGGGAAATGAAGCTGTTGCCCAGCGCCGGTAATGCTGTGCGCATCGCCTGGGGCAGGATGGCCCGCCGCAGGGTTTGCGCGCGAGTCATGCCAATGCTCGCAGCGGCTTCCCACTGACCGCGTTCAATCGAACTGATCGAAGAGCGCAGGATTTCACAGATGTAGGCCGCCATGTTCAGCGAAAGGCCGATCAGGGCGGCTGGGATCGGATCGAGTTCGATCCCCACCTGTGGCAAGCCAAAATAGATCACGAACAGTTGTACGAGCAACGGCGTGCCGCGAAAAAACGACACGTAGATGCGGGCAATCCAGTTCGCCACCTTGATGCGCGACAGACGCATCAACGCCAGACTGAAACCGAGCAGGAAGCCGAAGAGCATGCCACCCAGACTGAGGATGACGGTGAAGTACATGCCCTTGAGCAAAAAGGGCATGGCCTCCCGTACGATTTGGAAAGTTGCTTCCATTATTTAGTGACGTCGGCGCTGAAGTATTTTTCCGAAAGCTTGGCCAGCGTGCCATCGGCGCGCAGCTTGTCGATGGCCTTATTTACGGCCGCCAGCAGTTCAGGCTCGCCTTTGCGCAAGGCAACGCCAGCCTCCTGACGGGAGAACGGTTCGCCGGCGGCGGTGGTGTCCTTGGCTTTTCTTGCATATTCCAGTGCGGCCAGACGGTCGATCAGGATGGCGTCGATGCGACCTACACGCAGGTCCTGGAACTTGGTCGGATCATCTTCATAGGTACGCACGTCAGCGGTCGGCACGTTGGCTTTGACCCACTGCTCGTAGTTGGTGCCCAGGCCCACGCCGACTTTCTTGCCACCCAGATCGGCAGCGGATTTGATGTTCAGGTCGGCGGCTTTCTTGGTCAACACCAGCGCCTGAATCCCCGAAACGGTGTACGGCTCGGAGAAGTCATACTTCTTCTTGCGCTCTTCGGAGATGGTCACCTGGTTGATCACGGCGTCCAGACGCTTGGATTCAAGCGCGGCGAGGATGCCGTCCCATTTGGTCGTCTGCAGCTTGACCTTCACGCCCAGCTCTTTAGCCAGCGCTTCAGAGAACTCAACTTCGAAACCGGACAGTTTGCCGTTCTCGTCAACGAAGCTGAACGGTGGATAAGTGCCTTCCAGGCCGACGTTGATAACGCCTTTGTCCTTGATCTGTTGCAGTTGTTCACCGGCAACGGCGCTGCTGATCAGACCGGCGCTCAGTGCCAGGCCCAGCGAACCTACCAGCAGATTTCGACGTAGTGCGGAAAGAATCATGACAAGCCCCTGTGTTTTCTTATGGAAGACGCTTTAAGGAAAGTTGGCGAATCCGGGAATTGGACGACAGCGCTATCCTGCCTTAAAGCAGCTTATGCGTCTCTCGCGAAATTCGCCTGCGGCGAGACTATATGACGGTTCTTTTAGAATGGAAAATAATGAATTTTCCGTTTGTTATTCATCTGTGGAATATATGTTTTTCGTATTCCGGGATGCATTCCCACGCAGAGCGTGGGAACGAGCGCGTCAGAGAAAATCCTTGTACGCAAACAACGCCGGGGCGCCGCCGGTGTGCAGGAAGATGATCGGGCCGTCATCGAAACGCCCGCGACCGATGCCGTCGAGCAGCCCGGCCATGGCCTTGCCGGTGTAGACCGGATCGAGCAGCACGGCGTCCTGACTCGCCAGCAGTTTCACCGCCGCCAGTGTCCCGGCGTTCGGCTCGCCGTAGCGCGGGCCGAAGTATTCATCCCACAACTCGACCTTGAAACTGTCCGGCAGTGCCACGCCCAGCAGGTCGGCGGTGCGTTCGGCCAGGCCCTGGACTTTCGGGCGCTGATCTTCTTCGCTGCGCGACACCGTCACGCCGATCACCGGCAGTTGTGGCAGGGCTTCACTCAACGCCAGCGCCAGACCGCTGTGAGTGCCGGCACTGCCCGAGGCCAAAACGACGGCGGAAAATTGCAGCCCGGTGTCCTTGATCTGTTCCGCCAGCTCCAGACCGGCGCGCACGTAACCCAGCGCGCCCAGGGCGTTGGAGCCACCGATCGGCACCAGATACGGCTTCTTGCCGTTGCTGCGCAGGCGCACGGCGAGGGCGGCCAGTTGTTCGTCGGCGTTGTCGAGGTTGTCGACCAGCTCTACCTTGGTGTCGAACAGGTCCAGCAGCAGGCGGTTGCCGTTGCCGGTGTAGTTGCTGTCGTCGGTGCCCAGTGGATTTTCCAGCAGCGCTACGCAACCCAGGCCCAGTTTGGCGGCCAGCGCGGCGGTCTGGCGAACGTGGTTCGATTGCAGTGCACCGGCGGTGATCAGGGTATCGGCGCCTTGGGCGAGGGCATCGGCGGCAAGGTATTCGAGCTTGCGCAGCTTGTTGCCGCCCATGGCCAGCGGCGTCAGGTCGTCGCGTTTGATGTAGACATCGCGGCCGAGCCAGGTGGACAGGCGCTCGAGCTTTTCCAGTGGGGTCGGTTGGCCGAGCAGGTCGAGGCGGTTGAAGCGTTGCAGCTGTTGTTTGATCGGTTGTGTGGACATGGTTCCGTACTGGCGGAGGAAGTTCACCGGACTATAGGCACGCCGATTTACCGGGGCAACCGTCAATCGCTTATAGCCAAATGTGCTTAGGCCAGCACTATCGGTTCTTAATTCGCCCCGGTGGGGTTGCCGTAAAGTAGGCGCCGTTGACGCGGCCAGACAGTCCGGCCGCCCGTGAGGAGTCTTTACCGTGAGCGAGCGTTCCAGCCATTGGCAATTGCAGACCATCGTCAGCCAGCTGCGTACCGCGCGGGATCAGTGGCGTGCACAGAATGGCCGCGCGTCCGGCGAGCAGGGCGGGCGCGAATTGCCGTCCCGCGATGCGATGGCGCAGATCCTTGAAGCCCTGTGCGGCGCACTGTTTCCGATGCGGCTGGGGCCGGTGGATCTGCGTGAAGAGAGCGAGGATTTTTACGTCGGTCATACCCTCGATGTCGCGCTGAATGCGTTGCTGGCCCAGGCACGACTCGAGTTGCGTTACGTCGCCCGTCACAGTGCCCAGGCAGACACTGAAGTCGAGGCTCAGGCGATCAGGATCATCCAGGATTTCGCCCTCGCACTGCCGGGCCTGCGCAGCTTGCTCGACACCGATGTGCTGGCCGCCTACCACGGCGACCCGGCGGCGCGCAGCGTCGATGAAGTGCTGTTGTGCTATCCGGGGATTCTGGCGGTGATTCACCATCGTCTGGCCCACCATTTGTACCGCGCAGGTTTGCCGCTGCTGGCGCGGATCAGCTCGGAAATCGCCCACTCGGCGACCGGCATCGATATTCACCCGGGCGCGCAGATCGGCCGCAGTTTCTTCATCGACCACGGGACGGGTGTGGTGATCGGCGAGACCGCGATCATCGGCGAGCGCGTCAGGATTTATCAGGCGGTGACCCTCGGCGCCAAGCGCTTCCCGGCGGACGAGGACGGCCAGTTGCAGAAAGGCCATCCGCGCCATCCGATTGTCGAGGACGACGTGGTGATCTACGCCGGAGCGACGATTCTCGGGCGGATCACCATCGGCAAAGGCTCGACCATTGGCGGCAACGTCTGGCTGACCCGCAGCGTGCCGGCCGGGTGCAACCTGACCCAGGCCAACCTGCAGCATGATGACGGGACGCAGAAGTAATTTTTTCTATCTGATCGTTCCCGCGCAACGCGGGAACGATCGTCCTCGCCACAGCGTCATACCCCCTCTTGAGCTAGCGTACGAAAAGTACCGCTGAGCCCTGCGATTAGTCCTTGGCGCGCTATCCATGTTTAACTTGAACGTTCATTCAAGTTAAACCGGCGGTTCGCTGCCCGCTCACAACAGGAGGCTTGCCTTTGCTGAGTCCGATCATTTCAGCCATTTCCCAACGCCTTGAGGTGCACCGTTCATGAGTGCATCGTCCACCCCCGCCAGCGGTCTGGTGCGCATGAATCCGCCGGTGTTCTGGTTCGCCGCGACGGTGATTCTGCTGTTCGGCCTGACCGTCATCGCCATGCCGGAACAGGCCGGCGCCTGGCTTCTCGAAGCGCAAAACTGGGCGGCCAACACGGTCGGCTGGTACTACATGCTCGCCATGACCCTGTATCTGATCTTCGTGGTGGTTACCGCGTTGTCGGGCTACGGCAAGATCAAACTCGGTGCCGACCACGACGAACCCGAATTCAGTTACCTGTCCTGGGCCGGCATGCTGTTCGCCGCCGGGATCAGCATCACGCTGTTTTTCTTCTGTGTGTCCGAACCGTTGACCCACATGCTCCAGCCGCCCCAGGGCGAGGCCGGCACGGCGGACGCGGCGCGTCAGGCGATGCAGATTCTGTTTCTGCACTGGGGCCTGCACGGCTGGGGCGTGTTCGCTTTCGTCGGCATGGCGCTGGCGTATTTCGCTTATCGGCACAACCTGCCACTGGCCCTGCGTTCGGCGCTGTATCCGCTGATCGGCAAACGCATCAACGGTCCCATCGGCTACGCGGTGGACGGCTTCGGCATTATCGCCACGGTGTTCGGCCTCGGTGCGGACATGGGCTTCGGCGTGCTCCATCTCAACTCCGGTCTGGACTATCTGTTCGGCATCGCCCACACCCAGTGGATTCAGGTCGGCCTGATCACGCTGATGATGGGCGCGGCGATCATCGTCGCCGTCTCCGGCGTGGATAAAGGTGTGCGGGTGATGTCCGACATCAACATGCTGCTGGCCTGTGCGTTGCTGCTGTTCGTGTTGTTCGCCGGCCCCACCCAGCATTTGCTCAACACCCTGATCCAGAACCTCGGTGACTACCTCGGCGCGTTGCCGATGAAGAGTTTCGATCTCTATGCCTACGACAAACCGAGCGACTGGCTCGGCGGCTGGACGGTGTTCTACTGGGCCTGGTGGATTGCATGGTCGCCGTTCGTGGGCCTGTTCATCGCACGGATTTCCCGTGGCCGGACCATCCGCGAATTCGTCTTCGGCGTGCTGCTGATTCCGCTGGGTTTCACCCTGGCGTGGATGTCGATTTTCGGCAACAGCGCCATCGACCAGGTGCTCAATCACGGTATGACGGCACTGGGCATGTCGGCCCTCGACAACCCGTCGATGACCCTTTACCTGCTGCTGGAAACCTATCCGTGGAGCAAGACCGTCATCGCGGTGACGGTGTTCATCAGCTTCGTGTTCTTCGTCACCTCCGCCGACTCCGGCACCGTGGTGCTCTCGACCCTGTCGGCCAAGGGCGGCAACCCGGATGAAGACGGGCCGAAATGGCTGCGGGTGTTCTGGGGTGCGATGACCGCGCTGGTGACCAGTGCGCTGCTGTTCTCCGGCAGCATCGATGCGTTGAAGTCGGCGGTGGTGCTGACCTCGCTGCCGTTCTCGATGATCTTGCTGCTGATGATGTGGGGCCTGCACAAGGCGTTCTATCTGGAGTCGCAGAAGCAGATCGCGCAGCTGCATTCCCTGGCGCCGGTCTCCGGTTCACGGCGTGGCAAGGGCGGCTGGCGTCAGCGTTTGAGCCAGGCCGTGCACTTTCCGTCGCGCGACGAGGTGTACCGCTTCATGGACACCACGGTGAAACCGGCCATCGAAGAAGTGACGGCCGTGTTCGCCGAGAAAGGCCTGAACGTGGTCACCCAACCGGATCCGGCGCACGACAGCGTCAGCCTGGAAATCGGTCACGGCGAGCAGCACCCGTTCATCTATCAGGTGCAGATGCGCGGCTACTTCACGCCGTCGTTCGCTCGAGGCGGGATGGGTTCCAAACAGCTCAACAATCGCCGCTACTACCGTGCCGAGGTGCACTTGAGCGAGGGCAGTCAGGATTACGATCTGGTCGGCTACACCAAAGAGCAGATCATCAACGACATCCTCGACCAGTACGAACGGCACATGCAGTTCCTGCATCTGGTGCGTTGATCGGGGCAGAGCGCCGGGACGCTTTCAGGTCTCGGCGCTCAGCACCATGAACAACACCATCGCCGCCAGCGGCACACCATACACGGCGCTGCCGATCGCAATCTCCGACCCCAGCGGCTGCCCGGCATGCACCACGCCGACTGCACCATTGATCACCGTCAACGCCAGCCACAACGCCGCGAAACCATAGGCCAGCGTCTGCCGACTGAAGCCGATGCGCTCGCCGATGTAGAACATCAGCGCCAGCAGGATCAGGCCGAAGAAGATGATGATTGCGGTGTGCATGGGGAGGCCTGCGGCATAGTCGGTGTTTGGTCGGGCGCCTTCGCGGGCAAGTCGAATCGTCGCACCGCCGCTCCCACAAGGGTTCTGTGTCCTCCACAGATTTTGTACGCAACACAGAACCTGTGGGAGCGGGCTTGCCCGCGAAGGCGCCACCTCGGTTTCATTTAGAGCATAGCCAAACCAGCCCACGCCATATTCGTCAGGTACTTTCCCGCTCAATAACCGTGCACTGCAGCAGGTTCAGCCGCTGCACCTCATCGCTCGGCAACACGCCAAGGCTTTCCAGTACCCGCGTTGCCGCCAGCACGCCGATCTCCAGCGCGGGCGGTTTGATCGTGCTCAGGCTGGGCAGCAGCATCTCGGCGAACGGGTAGTCGCCGAAGCCTAGGACGGCGCAGTCTTCGGGGATTTTGAGGCCGGCGCGTTGTCCGGCCAGCAGGCCGCCAGCGGCGAGGTTGTCGTTGGCGAAGATGATGGCGTCCGGACGGGGTGAGGCGTTCATCAGCGCTTGCATCGCTTGTTTGCCGGCCTCGAACGGGGCTCGATCGGCGTCCGGTGCGAATACCCACGGTTCCAGGCCCAACTCGCGGACGGTCGCCGCATAGCCGTCGCGGCGTTCCAGTGCGCTGAAGTCGCCGGGTGCGCTGTTCTGCACGAACGCGATGCGTCGATAGCCTTTGTTGTGCAGATAACGAGCGGCGCTGACCCCCACTTCAAAGTGCGAAAAGCCGATCTGCATCGGCTCGCGATCCGGCTGGTAATCCCAGGTTTCGATCACCGGGATATCCGCTTCGGCAAGCATCTTTTCTGTGCCCGCGCTGTGGAAGTGACTGGTCACCACCAGCGCCGCCGGCGACCAGCCGAGGAAGGCCCGCACCGCGTTTTCTTCCTGTTCAGTGCTGAAGTAACTCGAGGCCAGAAGTAGCTGATAACCATGACGGCTGAGGGTGTCGCTGAAGCCCTGAATGGTGTTGGCGAAGATCGGCCCGGAAATGTTCGGGATCACCATGCCAACGATTTTCCCCCGTGCCGAGGCGAGCCCGCCGGCCACCAGATTCGGCACATAACCCAGTTCGGCGACCACCGCCGCGATCCGTTCGCGACGCTCGGGCGAGACCTGTTCCGGCTGGTTGAAATAGCGCGACACGGTGATCGCCGAAACACCGGCCTGGCGCGCCACCGCGTTGAGGGTCACGCGACCGGCGCCACGGCGTTTGCGGGGCTTTTCTTCGCTCAAGGCTCGATCCTTCTTGAAAACCAAAACGCATATAAAAGTAATTTTTCAGTATTGGACGGTCTATGTCCGACTTGCCAATACTGGCGATGTTAGCGCTAACAAAGCGCGTTGTCTGCTACTCGCTCGAGCGAATGCCCAAGACACCGAGACAGGCGCTGTCGTCGCAGAACGGCAGCGGTTCAGGGCAACTTTTCGAGCGGGCAAACATGCACAACATTCCTGGGGCGACACACAAACTGGCGCAATCGATCCGCGCTGCGGGCTGGCTACTCACCGGGCTGGCCGCGCTGCCGCTGCCCGTCGCGTTCGCCGCCGACAGCACCGATCAGGAGCCGACCCTCAAATCCGTCACGGTCACCGCCACCCGCCGCGAAGAGTCGCTGCAAAAAGTGCCGGTGGCGGTATCGGTGATCGACGGCGAGCAGCTGGAACGCGACAACCGCAACAGCGTGGCGAGCATCGTCCAGCAAGTGCCGTCGCTGAATTTCCGCACCGGCGCATCGAACAAGGACACCTCGCTGTTCGTGCGTGGCGTGGGGACGATTTCCACCTCGCCAGGCGTCGAGCCGACGGTGGCTACGGTGATTGATGGTGTGGTTTATGCGCGCCCCGGCCAATCCACTCTGGATCTGCTGGACCTGGAGCGCGTCGAAGTTCTGCGCGGTCCGCAAGGCACGCTGTTCGGCAAGAACGCCTCGGCCGGCGTGCTGAACATCACCAGCAAGGCGCCGACCGCCGCGACCCACGGCTACATCGATCAGTCGTATTACAGCGGCAACGAAAGCCGCACCCGGTTCGGCATCGGCGGCAGCCTGGTTCCGGACACGCTCAAGGGCTCGATCAGCACCCTGTTCGGTACTTACGACGGCAACGTCGACAACCAGCACAACGGTCAGGAGGTCAACGGTTACAACCATCGCGGCGTGCGCGGCAAACTGGAATTCACCCCGAACGACGACGTCACCTTTACCCTGATCGCCGACTACATGCAGTCCCACGATGACGGCCCCAACGGCGTCGTGACCAAGTCGTTGACCCCGGCCTTCGCCAATGCGTTGAGCCCGGTCAGTGCCACCAGCCACAATCGCGACATCAACACCGACACCCGCTCCCACGTCGAGGACACCAACAAGGGCCTGTCCGGCCAGCTCGACTGGCAACTGGGCGATTACACCCTGACGTCGATCACCGCGTGGCGTGGCTGGGACAACACCCAGTATCAGGACGGCGACCGCCTCGGCACGGTGACGGCGGCGTTCCCCGGCACGGCGGACAAGGGCGATCTGGCCTTCGACCAGTACTCGCAGGAGCTGCGTCTGGCGTCGCCGAAAGGCGAGTTCCTCGAATACGTTGGCGGCCTGTTCTACATGCACGGCAAGGACGAGGAAACCTATCAGCGCACGCTGACCACCACCACACGAACTGATCGCGGCGTCGCCGATTACAGCACCACCAGCGACAGCTATGCGGTGTTCGGCGAGAGCACGCTGAATTTCACCTCGGATTTGCGTGGCATCGCCGGCCTGCGCTACACCCACGACGATCTCGAATACGATCACCGTCGCGTCTCCACTTCCGCCGCCACCGTCAGCGGCATTCAACCGGCCACTCGCAGCTCCGGTTCGGTGGACGAGGACGGCTGGTCCGGTCGGCTCGGTTTGCAGTACGACCTGAGCGATACCGTCACCACTTATCTGACCTATTCGCGTGGCTACAAAGGCCCGGCCTACAACGTGTTTTTCAACATGCAGCCGCGCGACACCGAAGCGCTGAAACCGGAAACCTCCAACACCTGGGAGGCGGGGATCAAGGCTTCGTCCTGGAACAATCGCCTGACCACCAACCTCGCGGTTTTCCATAGCGACTACGACAACTATCAGGCGAATTTTTTCGACACCGTCGCCGGGCAAGTCGTAACGCGCCTGATCAACGCCGGCAGCGTCAGCACCGAAGGTGTGGAGCTTGATTTCGCCCTGCAGGCGACCCAGCAACTGAAGTTTTCCGGCGCGCTGGCCTACACCCGCGCCCGCATCGACGAGTTCGCCTGCCCGGCGGGTGCGGCGGCGTCGTGCAACGTCAACGGCAAGCCGCTGCCGTTCAGCCCGGACTGGAAAAGCTACGTGCGGGCCGACTACACGATCCCGCTGGATAACGGCCTGGATATCGAACTCGGCACCGACTACAGCTGGCAGAGCGAAGTGCAGTACGACATCAGCCAGAACGCCGACACCAAGCAGGGCGCCTACGGCCTCTGGAATGCCAGCGTGGCCCTGGCCGACTACACCAACGGCTGGCGCGTGGCGTTGCTGGGCAAGAACCTCACCGACAAGTCCTATTCGCCGCTGCTCGCCAGCGGAGGCAACTACATCTACCGCGCCGTGCCTCGCGACGACGAGCGCTACTTCGGCGTGCAACTGCGCAAGGACTTCTGAGATGAGCAGACAGCTGAAACTCGGCGCGTTCCTCATGGCCACCGGGCACCACGTCGCCGCGTGGCGTCATCCAGACGTACCGGCCAACGCGGGACTGGATTTCGCCCATTACAAACGCTTGGCGCAGATTGCCGAGGCAGCGAAGTTCGACACCCTGTTCGTCGCCGACAGCGTCGCCGCGCCGACCCAGGACATCGCCAGTCGCATGGCCCGTTCCGATCATTTCGAACCGCTGACCTTGCTCTCAGCGTTGAGCGCGGTGACCGAACACATCGGCCTGATCGCCACCGCGACCACCAGTTACAACGAGCCGTACCACGTGGCGCGCCAGTTCGCTTCGCTCGATCACCTGTCCGGCGGGCGAGCGGGGTGGAACCTGGTGACCTCGGACAACGCCGCCGAAGCGCAGAATTTTGGCCGCGACGAACACATCGGCCATGCCGAACGCTACAGCCGCGCCCGGGAGTTTCATCAGGTCGTCACCGGGCTCTGGGACAGTTGGCAGGACGACGCCTTCATTCGCGACAAAGCCAGCGGCGCGTATTACCACCCGGAAAAACTGCACGTGCTGAATCACGTTGGCGAGCACTTCCGGGTCAAAGGCCCGCTGAATGTCGCGCGTTCGCCACAGGGTCAGCCGGTGATCGTGCAGGCCGGCTCGTCGGAAACCGGGCGTGAACTGGCGGCGCAGACGGCCGAAGTGGTGTTCACCGCGCAGACTTCACTGGCCAGCGCCCAGGCGTTTTACGCCGACCTCAAGGGGCGCTTGCCGAAGTACGGACGCAGTGCCGATTCGCTGAAAATCATGCCCGGCGTGTTTGTCGTGGTCGGGCAGACGGAAGCCGAAGCACAGGAAAAATGTGAAACGTTTCAGCAATTGGTCGAACCCGAGGTGGGCATCGCTCTGCTTGGGCGTATGCTGGGCAACTTCGATCTGTCGAAGTACCCGCTGGACGGGCCGCTGCCGGAATTACCGCTGACCGACAGCGGCCAGCAAAGCCGACAGAAACTGCTGACCGAACTGGCCGGCCGCGAGCATCTGACCCTGGCCGAACTGGGCCGCAGAATCGCTGGCGGTCGTGGTCATTACAGCGTCGTCGGCACCCCGGCGCAGATTGCCGACCGTTTGCAGGAATGGTTCGAGCAGGGCGCGGCGGACGGCTTCAATGTGCTGGTGCCGCACCTGCCCGGCGGGCTCGAAGACTTCGCCAATGGCGTGGTCCCGGAACTGCAACGACGTGGGCTGTTCAGAACCGAATATGAAGGCCGGACTTTGCGCCAGAACCTTGGCCTCGACCGGCCCGGCAACAGATTTGCGTAGCAATCGACACCCGATTCAAGACCGACAAGAGAGGATTCGATGACTTACACCGCTGCCGAAAACCGCTATGACTCCATCCCATACCGCCGCGTCGGACGCAGCGGTCTGGTGCTGCCGGCGCTGTCCCTGGGCCTGTGGCACAACTTCGGCGACAGCACGCCGATCGACACCCAGCGCTCGTTGCTGCGCACGGCGTTCGACCTGGGCATCAACCACTTCGACCTGGCCAACAACTATGGCCCGCCCTACGGCAGCGCTGAGACCAATTTCGGCCGTCTGCTGCGCGAAGACTTCAAGCAGTACCGCGATGAACTGATCATCTCCAGCAAGGCCGGTTGGGACATGTGGCCCGGCCCTTACGGCCAGGGCGGCGGCTCGCGCAAATACGTGCTGGCCAGCCTCGACCAGAGCCTGCAACGCCTGGGTCTGGACTATGTGGATATCTTCTATTCGCACCGCTTCGACCCGGACACCCCGCTGGAAGAAACCGCCAGCGCCCTTGCCACGGCGGTGCAGCAGGGCAAGGCGTTGTACATCGGCATCTCGTCGTACTCCGGGGTGAAAACCCGCGAGATCGCCGCGTTGCTCAAAGAGTGGAAAGTGCCGCTGCTGATTCACCAGCCAGCGTACAACCTGCTCAACCGCTGGGTGGAAAAGGACCTGCTCGACACCACCGACGAACTCGGCACCGGCGTGATTGCGTTCACCCCGCTGGCGCAAGGTCTGCTGACCGATAAATACCTCAACGGCGTGCCGGCGGATGCGCGGGTCAATCGTCCGGGCGGTGGTTCGTTGCTGTCTTCGCACTTGTCCGAGGCCAACATCGCTCACGTGCGGGCGTTGAATGAAATCGCCAAGCGTCGCGGGCAGAGCCTGGCGCAATTGGCATTGGCGTGGACGTTGCGGGATCCGCGAGTGACCTCGGCGCTGATTGGTGCGAGCCGGCCAGAGCAGATTATCGAGAACGTCGGGGCGTTGAAGAACCTGAGCTTCAGTGCTGAGGAACTGGCGGAGATTGACCGGTTTGCTCAGGAGGGCGGGATTAATCTTTGGGAGAAGCCTTCGACGGCGGAATAAGTGCCTGGCGCCGAGTTATTCGGCGCCTGCTCTGACGCTTTCGCGGGCAAGCCCGCTCCCACAGGGGCCGAGTCGTACACAAAATCTGCAAACAAAGCGGTATTTGTGGGAGCGGGCTTGCCCGCGAAGAGGCCGGCTCAAGCACTAAAGAAATCCGGACCTATTTAAAGAACGGCACATCCCCCAACACCGTAGCCCGCTGCATCACCCGCCGCGCCGGACGGTAGTCATCCACCGCGTAATGCTGCGTCACGCGGTTGTCCCAGAACGCAATGTCATCTTTCTGCCAGCGCCAGCGAATGGTGAATTCCGGCCGCGTTGCGTGGGCGAACAAGAACTTCAACACCGCTTCGCTCTCGGTCTCCGACAGCTCATTGATCTTCGACGTGAACCCTTCGTTGACGAACAACGAGCGCCGTCCGCTCACCGGGTGCGTGCGAATCACCGGGTGCGACAGCGGTGGATTCTTGCGCCGCGCCGCTTCCCACTGCGCCAGTGCTTGCGGCGTGTTGCCGTAGCGCTCCAGCGGGAAGGATCGGGTGAAATCGTGAGTCGCGGTCAGCCCTTCGAGCATTGCTTTCATCGGCGCCGACAGCGCCTCATATGCGGCAATCCCGCTGGCCCACAACGTGTCGCCACCGAACTCCGGCAACAGCTTGGCGCTGAGCACCGCGCCCATGGCCGGGGTCGGCAGGAAGGTCACGTCGGTGTGCCAGATCGCGTTGTCGCGCACGTCGGTGACGGCGGTGTCGAGAATCAGCACTTCCGGCTGTTCCGGTACGTTCGGGTAGATCGGGTGAATATGCAGGTCGCCGAAATAGGCGGCGAAGCGCGCCTGCTGCGATGGCTCGATCGGCTGATTGCGGAAGAACAGCACCTGATATTTGAGTAGTGCCTGCTCGATGGCGTCGCGCTGTTCCAGGTTCAGCGGCTGGCTGATGTCGACGCCGTTGATCTGTGCGCCGAGGGCCGAGCTTAACGGGGTGATGTTCAGGCTGCTCATGGTGGTTCTCTTCAATTCCGGGGCCCCGAAACTGTCGGGGTAGTCAGTGCTGAAAAATCAGTGGGCCTGGCCGTGCCACGGCACCAGTTTGCGTTGCAGGGCGCGCAGGCCCATCTCCATGGCGAAGGCGATCAGGGCGATGACCAGAATCCCCAGTACCACCACATCGGTGACCAGGAACTGCGCGGCCGACTGCACCATGAAGCCCAGGCCGCTGGTGGCCGCGATCAGTTCAGCGGCGACCAGGGTCGACCAGCCGACACCCAGACCGATGCGCACACCGGTCAGAATGTCCGGCAGGGCGCTTGGCAAAATCACATGGCGGATCAGTTGTGCGCGGGTGGCGCCCAGCGATTGTGCGGCGCGCAATTTGGCCGGGTCGACGGTGCGCACACCGGTCGCGGTGGCAATCGCGATCGGAGCGAAAATCGCCAGGTAGATCAGCAGCACTTTCGACAGCTCGCCGATGCCGCACCAGATCACGATCAGCGGCAGATAGGCCAGTGGCGGAATCGGCCGGTAGAACTCGATCAGCGGATCGAGCACGCCACGGGCGATGCGGTTGGCGCCGATGGCAATGCCCACCGGCACCGCGGTCAGAATCGCAAAACCCAGGCCCAGGCCGATTCGGCTGAGGCTCGCGCCCAGGTGCTGCCACAACGTCGAATCCATGTAGCCCGTGGTCGCCAGCAACCAACCTTTTTGCAGCACGGCAGACGGTGGCGGCAGAAACAGCGGTTCGATCAGGCCGGTAGCCGTGACGGCCCACCAGATCACCAGCAAGGCGAACAAGGTCAGCAGGCTGATCCAGCGAGTGCTGAG
Organism: Pseudomonas sp. 3-2; assembly: GCF_019710535.1. Classification (NCBI taxonomy): domain Bacteria; kingdom Pseudomonadati; phylum Pseudomonadota; class Gammaproteobacteria; order Pseudomonadales; family Pseudomonadaceae; genus Pseudomonas; species Pseudomonas sp. 3-2. The sequence goes on from NZ_CP081200.1 coordinate 279,339, forward strand.
GCTGCGGCGTACGGGAATCGCCACCGATGTGGCGGCGGGTTTCACGGCGGTGGCGGAAACGTCGTAACTGCTCATGCGCGCTCCTGCCGCTGAACGGCACTGCGTTGCGAGAACACTTTAGCCAGCACGTGTTCGCGGGTTTCGATGAAGCGCGGATCGGACTTGATCGCCCGCGCCGATTCGCCGGCGGCGTAGCGCTGGCCGAAGTCGAGATGCAGGCGCTCGACGATCTGCCCCGGATTCGGCGCCAGCAGAATCAGGTCAGTGGCGAGGAACACCGCTTCTTCAATGTCGTGGGTAATCAGGAACACCGGTTTGGCGGTGCGTTGCCAGACTTGCAGCAACAGCTCCTGCATCTGTTCGCGGGTGAAGGCATCGAGGGCGCCGAATGGCTCGTCCATCAGCAATACACGCGGGTCGGCCGCGAGGGCGCGGGCCAGGCCAACACGTTGCTTCTGGCCGCCGGAAAGCTGCCAGATGCGACGATGTTCAAAACCGGAAAGGTCGACCAGCGCGAGCATTTCCCGCGCGCGCTGTTCGCGCTTGTCCTTGGCCACACCGGCCAGTTCCAGACCGAAAGCCACGTTGGCCAACACGTCCTGCCAGGGCAGCAGGGCATCGTCCTGGAACACCACGCCGCGCTCGGCGCTCGGGCCTTTGACCGGCACGTTATCGAGGGTGATGCGGCCGGCGCTCGGTTCGACGAAGCCGGCAATCAGGTTCAACAGCGAAGTCTTGCCACTGCCGGACGGGCCGAGGGCCACCAGCAATTGCTGGGGGCCGAGGGTCAGGGAAATGTCGGACAGTACCGGTTCCGGGCTGCCGGGATACTGTGCGCTGATGCGCTCCAGCTGTAGCAAGGCCATCGCAATTAACTCCCGATCAGTTGGTGATGTACTTGGCGCTGACGTACGGCGCGTAGTCCGGCAGTACCGCTTCGACCTTGCCTTGCTCCTTGAGGAACGCAGCGGTGTCGGTGATGGCTTTGGTGGTCGGTGCGCCGAGGTCGCTGACCTGATCCGCCGCCAGTGGGTAGACGTTGCCTTGCAGCAGCAATGGGATATCGCTGGCTTTGGCGCCGGACAGTTTCACCAGCTTGTCGACGTTGCTCTGATTGGCCAGCCAGGCTTTCGGATCCTTGCGGTAGTCGGCGTAGGCGTCGAGGGTAACCTTGGCGAAGGCGGTGACGATTTCCGGGTGCTTCTCGGCGAAGTCCTTGCGCACGATCCAGGCGTCGAAGGTCGGCGCGCCGAACTTGGCCAGTTCACCGGAAGTGATCAGCACTTTGCCGTTTTCCTTGGCCACACCCAGCGCCGGATCCCAAACGTAGGTGGCGTCGATGTCACCGCGTTTCCACGCGGCAATGATCGCCGGCGGGGCGAGGTTGAGCACGGTGACTTTCGAAGGATCGATGTTCCAGTGCTTCAGCGCGGCCAGCAGGCTGTAGTGACCGGTGGACACGAACGGCACGGCGATTTTCTTGCCGATCAGATCCTGCGGCGTCTTGATGCCCGAGCCGTCGCGGGCGACCAGCGCTTCGGCGGCGCCGATCTGGGTAGCGATGAGGAAGGTTTCCACCGGAACTTTGCGGGTGATTGCAGCGGTCAGCGGGCTGGAACCGAGGTAACCGATCTGCACGTCACCGGAGGCGATGGCGGCGATGATGTCGGCACCGTTGTCGAATTTGCGCCAGTTGATGTCAGCCTTGGTGGCTTTTTCATAGGCGCCGTCGGCCTGGGCGACTTTCGCCGGGTCAACGGTGGTCTGGTAGGCGACGGTGAGGTCGGCGGCCTGAGCCAGAAAACTCGCAGCAGCCAGAGAGGCCACGGCCAGCAGGCGAAGCGGGAAATTCAGTTTCATTCAAGAGCTCCATATCAGGCGACCGAGCGTCGGCGTGAAAGGAGACTAAATGATCTAAGAATCTAAAAATAAATAACTTTTTAGAATGAGCTTATGAGCGGAAAAATCTAAGAGAGAGAACGGGATAGTTGGGAGAGAAGGTGATAGTTCCCACGCTCTGCGTGGGAATTCAGCTTTTGACGCTCCGCGTCACTTGAACGCGGAGCGTCCATTGAAGCGTTACCACGCAGACGGTTCGACGCCTCGACGTGGGAACGATCAAAGAACCTTCTGATGTCAGTTGCTGATCGCCAGAATGCTCGCCTGATACGACCCGACAAACACGTCGAAATCGCCCACCTCGTTCTGCTCCAGCTCCGCCTGTTGCGCCAGCGACGAGCGCGCCAGTTCTTCGAACTTCGCTTGCTCTTCAGCCGCCAACGGCTCGCTGCGGAAGAACTCCGCGTGGGCCTGGCTCTGGCGCAGGGAGAATTGCGCGAAGCTTTCCTTGTGCGTGGCCATGGCCGCCAGCACCTGGGCCGAAGGCGTCAGGGATGAATCCTTGACCTTGGCCAGTTGCGCATCGAGCGCCTTGCTATGGGCATCGCCGCCATGGCTTTGATCCAGCATCGCCGCCAGCGGAGCGATTTTTTCCAGCAGTTCGGCAGCCCATTCCTTCAGCTCGACCGGTTGGCCGTCGCGCTGCAATTGCAGGCCCGGACGGCGACCTTCCTTGACCACGCTGAGGAAGTTGGAGGTGGCGTTGCCGCAGGAGTTGTTGGTCAGCAGCGGGCTTTCGTTCAGCGCGCAGTACAGCAGGAATGCGTCGAGGAAGCGCGACTCGGTGAGGTCGATGCCCATCGGCAGGAACGGGTTGATGTCCAGGCAGCGCACTTCGACATACTGGATGCCACGGGCCATCAAGGCCTGGATCGGCCGCTCGCCGGTGTAGGTCACGCGTTTCGGGCGGATGTTCGAGTAGTACTCGTTTTCGATCTGCAGGATGTTGGTGTTCAGTTGCACCCACTCGCCATTCTGGTGCGTACCGATTTCAACGTACGGCGCGTACGGCGTGGCCACCGCTTGGCGCAGGCTGTCGGTGTAGCTCGCCAGATCGTTGTAGCACGGGGTCAGGCCCGCCTGGGCGTTGCTCTGGTAACCGAGGTCGCTCATGCGCAGGCTGGTGGCGTAGGGCAGGTAGAGGGTGTCCGGATCCAGCTGTTCCAACTGGTGCGAACGACCGCGCAGGAAACCGGCGTCCAGCGCCGGCGAAGCGCCGAACAGGTACATCAGCAGCCAGCTGTAGCGGCGGAAGTTACGGATCAGCGCGATATAGGACGACGACTGGAAATCCCGGTCAGTGCCAACGAAGCCTTCGGCTTCTTTCAGCAACGGCCAGAGCTTTTCCGGCAGGGAGAAGTTGTAGTGAATCCCGGCGATGCACTGCATGGTCTTGCCGTAACGCAGGGCCAGGCCCTTGCGGTAGACGTACTTGAGCTGACCGATGTTGGAGGTGCCGTAATAGGCGATCGGGATGTCTTCCTCGGCCGGCAACGGGCACGGCATCGATGGACTCCACAGGTACTCGTTGCCGAGCTTGCTGTAGGCGAAGCGATGAATCTTGTCCAGGCTGGCCAGGGTGTCGGCAGGGTCCGGCAGGGCGGGCGTGATGAACTCCAGCAGCGACTCGGAATAGTCGGTGGTGATCTGTTCGTTGGTCAGCGCGGAACCCAGGGCTTCAGGATGCGGCGTTTGGGCCAGGCGGCCTTCGCCGGTCACGCGCAGGCATTCACGTTCGATACCGTGAAGGCACTGCTCAAGCAGAGAGAGGTTAGCGCGCTCGCCGAGCAGAGCCAGGCGGCGGTTGAGAAGTTCGCTCAATTTGGATTCCTTCACGCGTCATTCGCCCCAATATGGGGGTGGGCAGGACGGTCTACAAGGGTGAAGTTGAAACTGGCGTTTTCGCCTGGTTTGTCGGGCTCTGAAGCCCCCGTTGAAACGCCAACTTCACTCCCTGAATCTGGCCGATGCACGCGAAGATTACGCGGTTCCTGTGGGAGCGGGCTTGCCCGCGAAGGCGTCGTATCAGGCGAACTGATGCTGCCTGACACTCCCTCTTCGCGGGCAAGCCCGCTCCCACAGAAACGCTCGACGCTGCGATCACAGCGCCGAAATTAACTCAAAATGATGAACAACATCTACAGGACAGCGAACGTGCCTTGCGCTTTTGCGACCAGTTTGTCGCCCTGCATCACGTCGGCTTCGACCACCAGCGTGCGCCGACCCGGGTGGATCACCCGCGCCGTGCACAGCACCTCGCCATCAGAGACGGCGCGGATGTAGTTGATCTTGCACTCGATGGTCGCGCTCTGCTGGTCAAAGCCGTGGGTGCTGGAGCAGGCCAGCCCCATGGCGATATCGACCAGACTGAACAGCGCGCCGCCGTGCAGCTTGCCGCCGCGATTGCGCAGTTCGGGTTCCAGCGCCAGGGCGACTTGCGCCACCCCGGTTTCCAGGCTGTGCAGACGGCAGCCCAACAGCTTGAAAAACGCGCTCTCGACAAGCCCGGCCGGCATTTCCATCAGCGTTTCTTCAACTGCTTGGCGTTGGCGAACAGCGACGCCATGGCGTTGTTCGCCGGAGCCGCCGGGGTGGTTTCCTTGCGCGACGCCGAACCCTGCGACTGGCGTGGCGCCGAGCCCGGACGCGAACCACGGGCACCGTCGATCTTCTCGCCCGGGGTGTCGCTCATGCGCATCGACAGGCCGACGCGTTTGCGCGGGATGTCGACTTCCATGACCTTCACCTTCACCACGTCACCGGCCTTCACCGCTTCGCGCGGATCCTTGATGAATTTCTCCGACAGCGCCGAAATGTGCACCAGACCGTCCTGATGCACGCCGATGTCGACGAACGCACCGAACGCGGTCACGTTGGTCACCACGCCTTCGAGGATCATCCCCAGTTGCAGGTCCTTCAGGTCCTCGACGCCTTCCTGGAACTCGGCGGTCTTGAACTCCGGACGCGGGTCGCGGCCCGGTTTTTCCAGCTCTTGCAGGATGTCGGTGACGGTTGGCAGACCGAAAGTCTCGTCGGTGAATTTCTTCGGATCCAGACGCTTGAGGAACGCCGCATCGCCAATCAGCGAGCGGATGTCACGGTCGGTTTCAGCGGCGATGCGCTGCACCAGCGGATAGGCTTCCGGGTGAACGGCCGAGGAATCCAGCGGGTTGTCGCCATTCATCACGCGCAGGAAGCCGGCGGCCTGTTCGAAGGTTTTCTCGCCCAGACGCGCGACTTTCTTCAGCGCCGCGCGGGTTTTGAACGCGCCGTGCTCGTCACGGTGGGCCACGATGTTCTGCGCCAGGGTCGCGTTGAGGCCGGAGATCCGCGCCAGCAGTGCCACGGAGGCGGTATTCACGTCCACGCCCACGGCGTTCACGCAGTCCTCGACCACGGCGTCCAGACCGCGCGCCAGTTTCAGCTGCGACACGTCGTGCTGGTACTGACCGACACCGATGGATTTCGGGTCGATCTTCACCAGCTCGGCCAGTGGATCCTGCAGGCGACGGGCAATCGAAACCGCGCCACGGATCGACACGTCCAGATCCGGGAATTCCTTGGCTGCCAGTTCCGATGCCGAGTACACCGATGCACCGGCTTCGGACACCATGACCTTGGTCATTTTCATTGCTGGATATTTTTTGATCAGTTCGATGGCCAGCTTGTCGGTCTCACGGCTGGCGGTGCCGTTGCCGATGGCGATCAGGTCGACCGAGTGCTTGGCGCACAGGGCGGCCAGGATGGCGATGGTCTGATCCCATTTGTTGTGCGGCACGTGCGGGTAAACCGTGGCGTGATCCAGCAGTTTGCCGGTGGAGTCGACCACCGCGACCTTGCAGCCGGTACGCAGGCCCGGGTCGAGGCCCAGGGTGGCGCGCGGGCCGGCCGGGGCGGCCAGCAGCAGGTCGTGCAGGTTGTGGGCGAACACGTTGATCGCTTCGGTTTCGGCGCCGTCGCGCAGCTCGCCCAGCAGATCGGTTTCCAGGTGGGTGTAGAGCTTGACCTTCCAGGTCCAGCGCACCACTTCACCCAGCCATTTGTCGGCCGGACGGTTCTGGTTCTGGATGCCGACGTGCTGGCCGATCATGCCTTCGCACGGATGCAGGGTGCCCGGCAGTTCTTCGCCGACTTTCAGTGCAGAGCTGAGAATGCCTTCGTTGCGGCCACGGAAAATCGCCAGTGCGCGGTGCGATGGCATGCTTTTCAGCGGCTCGTCGTGTTCGAAGTAATCGCGGAACTTGGCGCCTTCCTCTTCCTTGCCGGCGATCACCCGGGCACTGAGGGTGGCTTCCTGTTTCAGGTAGGTGCGCAGTTTTTCCAGCAGGTTGGCGTCTTCGGCGAAGCGCTCCATGAGGATGTACTTGGCGCCTTCCAGTGCTGCCTTGGCGTCGGCCACGCCTTTTTCCGCGTTGACGAAGCGCGCGGCTTCGGTTTCCGGGGTCAGCGACGGGTCGTTGAACAGACCGTCGGCCAGTTCGCCGAGGCCGGCTTCCAGGGCAATCTGGCCCTTGGTGCGGCGCTTCTGCTTGTACGGCAGGTACAAGTCTTCGAGGCGGGTCTTGGTGTCGGCGAGTTTGATTTCGCGCTCCAGCTCAGGGGTGAGTTTGCCCTGCTCCTGGATGCTGGAAAGAATGCTGATGCGCCGTTCGTCGAGTTCTCGCAGGTAGCGCAGACGCTCTTCCAGATGACGCAATTGGGTGTCATCGAGGCTGCCGGTCACTTCTTTCCGGTAACGGGCGATGAAGGGAACGGTAGAGCCTTCATCGAGTAGCGCGACGGCCGCTTCGACCTGTTGTGGGCGTACGCCGAGTTCCTCGGCGATGCGGCTGTTGATGCTGTCCATAAAACCACCTGACAAATTGTGAAAGCAGGCTCGCAGGCGCGTGAATGAAGGCCCGGAGTCTGGTGGGGCGGCTTGATGCTGGCCGCTGCCTGGGTCAAAAGGCATCCCATTGACCCGTGAAATCGAACAATTACTGCGGCGCCCATGAAAATAAAGGACGGCCACCTGCGGTAACGATTCAGACGTTGCCTGACACAAAAGGCCGCGCATTATAACCAGCGTTCTGTCATTCGGGGGCGACACAGTCTGTAGGCTCAAGCCCCGGTTTTCTGGCAGTGAAGGAAAAATCTGCTAACAATGCACACGGTGCGTATAACGGCAGCTACGCCATAATGCGCGCCGAGCTAAAAGGAGCATCCAATGAGCAGCACTGCACAAACTGCTGAAGGCGAAAAAATTCTCATCGTTGACGACGATCCGGGGCTGAGCAGCCTGCTGGAACGCTTTTTCGTCAGCAAGGGCTACCGTGCCCGCGCCGTACCGAACACCGAGCAGATGGATCGACTGCTGTCGCGTGAAGTGTTCAACCTGGTCGTCCTCGACCTGATGCTGCCCGGCGAAGACGGCCTGACTGCTTGCCGCCGCCTGCGTGGCGCGAACAATCAGATTCCGATCATCATGCTGACCGCCAAGGGCGACGAGCTGAGCCGTATCAAGGGCCTGGAACTGGGGGCCGACGACTACCTGGCCAAGCCGTTCAACCCGGACGAGCTGATGGCCCGCGTCAAGGCCGTGCTGCGCCGTCAGGCCGCACCGGTGCCAGGCGCGCCGGGCAGTGAAGAAGAAAACGTCACGTTCGGCGATTACGTGCTGTCCCTGGCCACCCGCGAACTCAAACGCGGCGACGAAGTGCACATGCTCACCACCGGTGAGTTTGCGGTGCTCAAGGCCCTGGTGATGAATGCCCGTCAGCCGCTGACCCGCGACAAGTTGATGAACCTGGCCCGTGGCCGGGAGTGGGATGCCCTGGAGCGTTCCATCGACGTGCAGATTTCCCGACTGCGCCGGATGATCGAACCCGATCCGTCCAAGCCGCGCTACATCCAGACCGTCTGGGGTGTCGGCTACGTGTTCGTGCCGGATGGCAACTCCACCAAGTGATGGGTGATTTGTAGGAGCGAGTCTGCGGGGAACGGTCGGAAACGCCGTCCACGCAGACTCGCAATCCGCAATATGCGAGCATTGCTCGCTCCTGCAAGTGTGTAGCGGTTATCCATGAAAACCCCCGTCTGGTTCCCCCAAAGTTTCTTCTCCCGCACCCTGTGGCTGGTGCTCATCGTCGTATTGTTTTCCAAGGCATTGACCCTGGTTTATCTGTTGATGAACGAGGACGTGCTGGTGGACCGCCAATACAGCCACGGCGTCGCCCTGACGCTGCGTGCCTACTGGGCCGCCGATGAAGAAAACCGCGCGAAAATCGCCGATGCCGCGACCTTGATCCGGGTGGTCGGCGCCGGTGTGCCGGAAGGCGAACAGCACTGGCCGTACAGTGAAATCTACCAGCGGCAGATGCAGGCGGAGCTGGGCGCCGACACCGAAGTGCGCTTGCGCATGCATTCGCCGCCAGCGTTGTGGGTGCGCGCACCTAGCCTCGGTGATGGCTGGCTGAAAGTCCCACTGTATCCACACCCGTTGCGTGGCCAGAAAATCTGGAACGTGCTCGGCTGGTTCCTGGCGATCGGTCTGCTGTCCACGGCGTCTGCGTGGATTTTCGTCAGCCAGCTCAATCAGCCATTGAAACGTCTGGTCTATGCCGCCCGGCAACTCGGCCAGGGCCGCAGCGTACGCCTGCCGATCAGTGACACCCCCAGCGAGATGGCCGAGGTTTATCGCGCCTTCAACCAGATGGCCGAAGACGTCGAGCAGGCCGGTCGCGAGCGTGAGCTGATGCTGGCGGGGGTCTCGCATGACTTGCGTACGCCGCTGACCCGTTTGCGTCTGTCGCTGGAGTTGATGGGGGACCGCACGGATCTGACCAACGATATGGTGCGCGACATCGAAGACATGGACGCTATCCTCGACCAGTTCCTCGCGTTCATTCGTGATGGTCGGGACGAGTCGGTGGAGGAAGTGGATCTCAGTGATCTGGTGCGTGAAGTCGCGGCACCGTACAACCAGAGTGAAGAGAAAGTGCGCCTGCGCCTGGAGCCGATCCAGCCGTTCCCGTTGCGGCGGGTGTCGATGAAGCGTTTGTTGAACAACCTGATTGGCAACGCGTTGAATCATGCCGGGGGTAGCGTGGACGTCGCGGCCTATGTATCCGGGGACACGAGTGCGCCGTACGTGGTGCTGAGCGTAATGGACCGTGGGGCGGGAATCGCCCCGTCGGAACTTGAGGCGATTTTCAACCCGTTCACCCGAGGTGATCGGGCCCGGGGCGGAAAAGGTACCGGCCTGGGGCTGGCGATCGTCAAGCGGATTGCTTCGATGCACGGCGGCAATGTTGAACTGCGCAACCGCTCCGGTGGCGGGCTGGAGGCGCGGGTTCGATTGCCGCTGGGGTTGATGCTGCCAAGAGATGCCGTTTAACGGCAGCTACAAGCGGCAAGCTACAAGCCAAAGCTGCTTTTACTCGCCGCTTGCAGCTCGTAGCTCGTAGCTGCCCCTATCCCTTACCTTTTGTGCGGGTCATGTTCGGCCCGCCATTCTTTTCAAGGTGTTCGATGATGATCCCCGCCACGTTCTTGCCCGTGGTGGTTTCGATCCCTTCCAGGCCCGGTGACGAGTTCACCTCCATCACCAGCGGCCCGTGGTTGGAGCGCAGGATATCCACACCCGCTACCGCCAGGCCCATGACCTTGGCCGCGCGCAACGCAGTCATGCGTTCTTCCGGAGTGATCTTGATCAGACTGGCGCTGCCGCCACGGTGCAGGTTGGAGCGGAACTCGCCGGGCTTGGCCTGACGCTTCATCGCCGCGATCACCTTGTCGCCGACCACGAAGCAGCGGATGTCGGCGCCGCCGGCCTCCTTGATGTATTCCTGCACCATGATGTTCTGCTTCAGGCCCATGAACGCCTCGATCACCGACTCAGCCGCCGTCGCGGTTTCACACAAAACCACGCCGATACCCTGGGTGCCTTCGAGCACCTTGATCACCAGCGGCGCGCCGTTGACCATGTCGATCAGATCGGGAATGTCGTCCGGCGAGTGGGCGAAGCCGGTCACTGGCAAACCGATGCCCCGGCGCGACAGCAACTGCAGCGAACGCAGCTTGTCCCGCGAACGGGCGATGGCTACCGATTCGTTGAGCGGAAACACCCCCATCATTTCGAACTGACGCAACACCGCGCAGCCATAAAACGTCACCGACGCGCCGATCCGCGGGATCACTGCGTCAAAACCCTCCAGCGGCTTGCCGCGGTAGTGGATCTGCGGCTTGTGGCTGGCAATGTTCATGTAGGCGCGCAAGGTGTCGATCACCACCATTTCATGCCCGCGCTCGGTTCCGGCTTCGACCAGACGGCGGGTGGAATACAGACGCGGGTTCCGCGACAGCACAGCGATCTTCATGCAACACCTGTGGAGGAGGTAGATACCGGGAACACCGGCTTGTCTTGTACATATTTGATGCCCGGATTGACCACCAGCTGGCCGTCGATCAGGGCTTTGGAACCTAGCAGCAGGCGATAGCGCATGGACTTGCGGCAGGCGAGGGTGAACTCGATCGGCCAGACCCGATCACCCAGGGCCAGGGTGGTGCTGATCACGTAGCGCACCTGAGCCTGGCCATTCGAACTCTTGATGGTCTTGCGGGCGACCAGCGGCGCTTCGCAGCGTCGATGGCGCAGTTGCACGACGGTGCCCAGGTGCGCGGTGAAGCGCACCCACTTCTCGCCGTCGCGTTCGAACGGCTCGATGTCGGTGGCATGCAGGCTGGAGGTGCTGGCGCCGGTGTCGATTTTTGCCCGAAGGCCGGCGACTCCCAGATCCGGAAGCGCCACCCACTCGCGCAGACCGATAACGGTCAAATGGTCAAATGTCTTCAATGGAAAAAACCAACGATTAACGCGTCCACGCTTCAGGGGATACCTGGGCCAACGCTTTGAATGCGGGCCTGGCGAACCAGTAACCCTGCATCAGAAATATTCCGCAGTCCGCCAGGAAATCCCGCTCACCCGCGCTCTCGATGCCTTCGGCGATGACTGTAACGTCCAACTCCGCACAGATTGTGACAATCCCCCGAACGATAGCCTGACGAACACGGTCATGGTCGATATCGCGAATCAGCGCCATATCGAGTTTGATCAGGTCCGGTTGGAAATCGGCCAGCAGATTGAGCCCCGAATAGCCGGCACCGAAATCGTCGATGGCCGTCTTGAAGCCGAATTCGCGGTATTCACGCAGAATATTGGTCAAATGGCGATAGTTATCTACATGCTCGCTTTCCAGTGTTTCGAAAATCAGCCGGTCGATCGGAAAATTGTGTTTCCTGGCGGCCTCCAGGGTGCTGCGAATGCACAACTCTGGACGATAGACGGCGTTGGGCATGAAGTTGATCGACAAGTGTGTCTGCATATTAAGTTCGGCCGCGCCTTCGATGGCGCGAGTCCGGCAGAGCTGGTCGAAACGGTAGCGGTTATCTTCTGTAACCTGATCCAGCACGGTTAATGCGCCTTCACCGGCCACACCACGGACCAGTGCCTCGTAGGCGTACACCGACTTGTCACGCAGATCCACGATGGGCTGATACGCGAAGGAAAAGTCGAAGCCCAGCGGCTCGCTTTGCTGGCAGCCCAGGCACCCGGATTTGGGCGAGGTCAATGAAGACGGAAATTTGGTCACTCGATCACTCCATGCCGTTGAACCGGCGAAGATCACAGTTTATCTGGAGGGCCGAGTTCTTGCGCCCGACAGAATCGGTAGTACAGTTCCGACTACTGGCTGAACGAGGAATTCATATGGCACAAAAAAGCGAAGAGGACGACAAGGTTCGTCTCGATAAGTGGCTGTGGGCCGCGCGTTTTTTCAAGACTCGCGCCATGGCCAAAGCCGCCATCGAGAGTGGCAAGGTGCATTGTCGGGGAGAGCGCTGCAAGCCTGGCAAAGAACCACGCATTGGCGATGAATTCGAGATTCGCGCCGGCTTCGACGAAAAGACCGTTGTGGTTCAGGCCCTGTCGATCGTGCGTCGCGGCGCACCTGAGGCGCAGACGCTGTATGCCGAGACCGAGGCCAGCATTGCCAAGCGTGAAGCGGCTGCGGCGATGCGCAAGGCGGGCGCTCTGGGTGTCACCACCGACGGTAAACCGAGCAAGAAGCAGCGTCGGGATCTGTTTAAATTTCGTGGGAACAGTAGCGGCGAATAAAAAACGCAGCCTGCCGGCCTGGGATCAAGACCCGCCGGCGGCTGCGTTTTTTTCAGTAACCGTTGATTACTGCGCGGACACTACACTCATCCGCGAAACCACCGGCAGCTTGCCCAGCAACCGGAAGACCGGTGCCGTGACCTTCAACCAGAAGTTCGCCGCGTGATAAGCAAACGGGGTGTAGTAACCCCAGCCCAGTGCCCACACCGCCAGCAGCATGCCGCCGATGTAATCGTCCTGGCCCCAATGAGCACCGGCGACCAGACGCGGCAACATGAACAGCAGCGCCAGGCCCCAGATCACCAGAAACTGACCAGCCGTACGGCTGAACACGCCCATGAACAGCGCCCAGATCAGCAGCACCGAGGCGTGATCACCGGGGAAGCTCTGGCTCGAGCGATCTTTCAGCTCCCAGGTCTTCTCCAGATGCGGGAAGTAATCGCTGATATGCACGGCACCTTCGAGCACCATCGACGGGCTGCTGTGCTGCCAGCCCATGTGATCGGAGAACTTGGAAAACAGCGCGCGGATCACCACCATCAGCAGCAGGATCGAGAAAAAACCGAAAAAGGCGCGGCGCACGTCAATCGCCCTGAACACCCAGTCGCCCTTGATCAGCAGCGTCAGCAGAATCAGGCCGACGACGATGTCGAACGGTCGCAGACTTGCAATTGCCCAGATGTGGAGCCATATGGGGTTGCTGGCCAGCGGTGCGTTGAGTGAGCGGAACAGCCACTCGTCGAAAATCACACACAGCATCTGACCTGTAGGCCATAACCAGAAAGCCAGTAGTGCTAATGGCACAACGTTGCACAGAACCAGCCGGCCGAGGTTCCACCTTGATTGGAACAAACCCGGATTGTTCATAAAATGCCTCCCGTGGCTGAACATCGGCATCAAAAAGGATGCCAGAAGCGCGGGATTTTCATTCTTTGTAACCATTTTGTCATCACATTCAGATACCCAGACCTATGACCGATTTCCTCGATACCGATTACACCCAACGCTTCATCTTCGATGACAGCGACACGCGCGGCGAACTGGTGTCGCTGGAGCGCAGCTACGCCGAAGTGCTCGCCAAGCACCCGTACCCGGAACCGGTTGCGCAATTGCTGGGCGAACTGATGGCCGCCGCCTCGTTGCTGGTGGGCACCCTGAAATTCGATGGCTTGCTGATTCTTCAGGCCCGTTCCGAAGGCCCGATCCCGCTGTTGATGATCGAGTGCTCCAGCGAGCGGGAAATCCGTGGCCTGGCGCGCTATCACGCCGAGCAGATTCCTGCCGACGCGACCCTCGGCGACCTGATGCCGAACGGTGTCCTGGCCTTGACCGTCGACCCGATCGCTGGCCAGCGTTATCAGGGCATCGTTGATCTCGACGGCGAAACCCTGTCCGACTGCTTCACCAACTATTTCGTCATGTCCCAGCAGGTCGGCACTCGCTTCAAGCTGTGCGCCGACGGCCGTCGTGCCCGTGGTTTGCTGCTGCAGCAACTGCCGGCCGATCGCCTGAAAGACGAAGAAGAACGCGCCGCCAGCTGGCAGCACATCACCGCGCTGGGCAACACCCTGACCGCTGATGAACTGTTGAGCCTGGACAACGAAACGGTTCTGCACCGCCTCTACCATGAAGAGCAGGTTCGTCTGTTCGATGTGCAGAAACTGCGCTTCCACTGCAGTTGCTCCCGCGAGCGTTCGGGTAACGCACTGGTCAGCCTGGGTCTGGAAGATGCGCAGGCACTGGTGGCCGAGCAAGGTGGCCAAGTCGAGATCGATTGCCAGTTCTGCAACCAGCGCTACCTGTTCGACGCGGCAGATATCGCTCAATTGTTCGCTGGCGCGGGCGTCGAGACGCCGTCAGATACCCGGCACTAAAACGGTTCAGCGCAGGTAAATTCACTGCTCAACGACGGAATTACGCCGTTACGACGGGAGGGCCCTACTCTTTTTGGGCTTTTCTGGCATAATCCGGCCCACTTTTTTCGCGGTAGTAGTGCACGACTTTCTACTACAAAACGTTTGGAGCACACTCGGCCACTGGCCGACGGGGAACCTCATGACGCAAGCCAATAACGCCGTGTACACCGATCTGAGTGTTGATGATCTGGTAAAAGAAGCCCTGAACCGCGGTGAAGGCGAGCTTGCCGATACCGGCGCTCTGGTTGTTCGCACCGGTCACCGCACCGGCCGTTCGCCAGTCGACCGTTTCATCGTTGAAGAGCCTTCCACCCAGGCTGCCATTGCCTGGGGCCCGATCAACCGCAAGTTCCCGGCCGACAAGTTCGACGCGCTGTGGGCTCGTGTTGAAGCATTCAACAACGCGCAAGAGCATTTCGTTTCCCACGTGCATGTAGGCGCGGCCGAAGATCACTACCTGGCCGTGAAGATGACCACCCAGACTGCCTGGCAGAACCTGTTCGGTCGTTGCCTGTTCATCAACCCGGCCCAGTACAACCCGGCCGGCCGCGAAGAGTGGCAAGTGCTGAACGTCGCCAACTTCGAGTGCGTGCCAGAGCGTGACGGCACCAACTCCGACGGTTGCGTGATCATCAACTTCGCCCAGAAGAAAGTGCTGATCGCCGGCATGCGTTACGCCGGTGAAATGAAGAAAGCCATGTTCTCCGTGCAGAACTTCCTGCTGCCGGCCGCCGACGTGCTGCCAATGCACTGCGCTGCCAACATCGGCGAAGACGGCGACGTGACCCTGTTCTTCGGTCTGTCGGGCACCGGCAAGACCACCCTGTCCGCCGACGAAAGCCGTTACCTGATCGGTGACGACGAACACGGCTGGGGCGAAGGCGTTGTCTTCAACATCGAAGGCGGCTGCTACGCCAAGTGCATCGACTTGTCCGAGAAGAACGAGCCGGTCATCTGGAAAGCCATCAAGCACGGCGCGGTGTTGGAAAACGTCGTGATCGACGACGCCAAGCACGCCGACTACGCCGATGTCAGCCTGACCCAGAACAGCCGCGCGGCCTACCCGCTGGAGCACGTTGCCAAGCGTTCCGAGAAGAACCTGGGCGGCGAGCCAAACGCTGTGATCTTCCTGACCTGCGACCTGACCGGCGTCCTGCCGCCAGTGTCGATCCTCAACGAAGAACAAGCGGCGTACCACTTCCTGTCCGGCTACACCGCACTGGTGGGTTCGACCGAAATGGGTTCGGGCAGCGGCATCAAGTCGACCTTCTCCACCTGCTTCGGCGCACCGTTCTTCCCGCGTCCGGCTGGCGAATACGCTGAACTGCTGATCAAGCGCATCCGCGGCTTCGGCTCCAAGGTCTACCTGGTCAACACCGGCTGGACCGGCGGCGGCTACGGCGTCGGCAAACGCTTCAACATCCCGACCACCCGTGCGGTGATCGCAGCGATCCAGAGCGGCGCGCTGATCGGTGCAGCCACCGAGCACCTGGACACCATCAACCTGGACGTGCCACTGGCCGTACCGGGCGTCGAAACCAACCTGCTCAACCCGCGCAACACCTGGGCTGACAAGGCTGCGTATGACGAAGCTGCAAAAGCACTGGCCGGTCTGTTCATCGAGAACTTCAAGAAGTTCGAAGTGAGCGACGCGATCAAGGCTGCCGGGCCTAAGTTGTAAGACTGGGTTTGTAGCGAATGAAAAAGCCGCCTCTTGAGGGCGGCTTTTTTGTGGGTGATGGGTTGGACTTCATTGTCAGATCAACTGCCATTATTCCCGCAGAATCCGCGTTAAACAGCCAGAATAATGCTACTTAAGGAGGCGCGAACTCCTAGCGTTTTCTCCCCAGCCATCATGGCCATTGCCGTCTGGTATGCAGCACTCGTAGCATTTCCACAACATCAACTTTGACTGTGTAGATGATGACGTAGTTTGGAGTGACGACGATTTCGCGGGTACCTCCCGCGATACCTTTTCGGTACAGGGCTGGGTGGTGCCGAGCGCTTTCTCCTTTCAGTTCGAAGGCCTCATCAAGTTCAATCGCTGCAGCGGGATTTTCCTGGCCGATACGCTCCATGATGTTGTCTCGGTCATCCAGCGCCTCTTGGCGCCAGACCAACCTCATCAACGTACTCGCTGACGCAGGGCATCCCGCTTGGCGGCAAATATCCTGCGAGCGTCTTCATCGCTGACGCTGGGTCTTGGGTCATCAATACTGATTTGTACCTGTTGCTTGACCCATTCCTCATACGCAGCTGCTTCATGAGCTTGTTTCATCGCTTCGGCGCGATCAGGGCGGGCATAGGTTTTTATCTGAAGAGGGTCATAACTGGAGGCGTCCACATCGAAGTGATTGATGCCCACCCCTTGCAGGTAGGTCACCAGTGTTTCGAACCGCTTGAACAGCCGCACCTGACCACTGCGCTGTGCGGTCAGTGAATATTCTTTGCTTCCTTGCTGAATCTGAATCGACCAGCCACCCGGTTTGGCGACGATATGTGCGCTACTGATCGAGCCGTTCTCAAACAGCCGCGTGAGAGTGCTGTGATCAATGGTTTCAGTGGTCATGAAGGCAAGCCCTTGGTTGAACAATGGCTCCCATCGTACGCAATCAATAATAGTTTGCAAAATCCTGATCCTTAAGTTTCGCGCCGGAGATGTCAGCGTCAGTGTTCGAGATAGGGGCAGGCAGTTCTAGCTGTGAACACGCCTGCCGAGGAGTTCGTCAGGCCGGCGCTTTCCAGTTGAGCATTCGCTGCTGGGCGACCTGGAGCAGGTCATAGCCGTCTTTGGTGAGAAGGTAGAGCGCGTGGGTGATGTGCGGGATGTCTTCAACGTCGGCGTGTTTGAAGCAGAGGCAGTAGAGGGTTTGCAGCAGGTCGCTTGATGCGCGCAAGCGCTGGACGGCGCATTCGAGGATGTCTTGCGGGTTGGCTTCGGTGTCGATGACCAGGGGCTTGGTGTCGGTGAGGTTGGAGTCGAGTGGGCGGTAGCGATTGGAGTGGAGCTCGTTCCATGATTTCATTTTTTAGATCCTCAATTGCTTCGAATGAAGCCACCACATCGTGACCAAGCGACTGGAGGCGACTGTGTTCGGGTTGGTCAACCGGTGAGGATCATGCACATACCCGGCACGCTCGGAAGCGTCCCAAACACAGCCACCATAACGCTACTGGCAATTGAGTGCCGGCAGCATACAGCGGACGCGAATGCATGTTCCATTCGGGTGACCAAGCCCGAGTCGCTGAATTGGCAGCGACAGTCACAACTATAGGTTTCGGCCCACTGGCGCCGATAGAAGACAAGGCGCCGCTGCGTGTAGGAACGGGATGTAGATTCGGGCAGTCCGTTCCTACAGATCAATCACGGTTTTCAACGAATAGCCCGATACCCCTCAACATCCAGCACACTCGTCGTCAGCCCGGTCGCCGGGGTGTAGATCGCGCCTTTCACCGTCGAGAACGGCACGCCTTTGCTGCCCAGCGATACGTAGCGTTCGCCTTGATCCAGTTCGGTGAACCAGGTGTAGGAACACTTTTCCATCGCCTTGTATTTCACCGCCGCGTTGACGATGGCGGCGGTGTGGTTGCGAAGGTCGGTGTCGGTGAGGTTGAGGTTCTTGTCGAGGACGGTGCCCCAGCGTTTCAGGCAGACCTCGGCAAAGTGACGGACGATGAGGCCGGGTTCGGCCAGCACTTTTGGACCACTGTTGCCGTCGGCGGAGGCGTTGCCGACCAGGGTGGCGTGACGGCCGGGCATGGGGAAGATGCTGGTCTTGGTGCCGGTCGCGGTTTGCGGAATGACGCAGCTGAAACCCTTGGAGCGTTCATCCCGCGCATAGAAACCCACATATTCTTTTACGTTGCTGTTGAGCTTTACCCGGTGTTCCTGAAAGTTACCGATGCCCGGCACCGGGTCGATGGCAAAGATATTCACTGGAATGTTTTTCAGTGCACTGTCGTTAAACATGGCATTGGCCAGCATATGACAACTGATACCGCCGCGGCTCCAGCCCACCAGATTGACTTTTGTTGGAATAACACCGTCCTTGCGAAAGGTTTTGATAATTTGCTCCTGTAACTTCTGTTGCGTGACGCTGCGATCACCATAGTTATATTTACGCCACAGCCAGGAACCTTCGACTTTTACATCTTCAATCGGAATGCCGGCGGCTTTGAGGCGGTTGTATTCCGCTTCGGTCAATTGCTCGCGCTGCCAGTCACATTGGCCTTTGATGATGTTCATCGCGTGCTGGACGTTTTCCTCCCAGCCCTTGCCGAACAGGGTTCCGCTGAGGCCGTAGTCCTTTGATTGGGTAAACAGCTCATCGGCTTGCAGGTTGCTGGTGCCGGGGCCGTCGACCACGATCCAGTCGGCGAACTCGCGCCCGGTGTGGTGAGCGGCAAGTGTGGAGACCAATTCCCCATTCCAATAGTTAACGTGTGCATTATCAAACTTTGTCGAACCTGTACCGCAGAAGAAAATAGTCAGAGTTGTCATGTTATTGCTCTTGGTTGATGTAAGAGCAGACAGACTAGTTCCGGTTTTTGTTGTAATGGAAGCGATGGGTTGTTGCGAACTTTGTAAGTGTGGCTGGCAGTGTTATTTATTTATTTGTTGTCTGGCAACTTCCAGCAAGTCACAACCGTCTTGGGTCAATAAATAAAGCGCATTGACGATGTTGGGAATATCTTTCACATCGGCCTGTTTGAAACACAAGCAGTAAAGAGTTTCCAGCAGATCGCTGGCGGCGCGCAGGCGTTGGTCGGCGGCATTGAGCAGGTCGCCCGGTTTTGCTTCGGTGTCGATAACCAATACCGGTTTTTCAATGTCGCAAGTCTTGAGAGGGCGAAAACGGGGATTCAGCGGTTTGTACATATTCATGATCAAGGTGTGTCCCTTACGAAGTCGCTTCGGTGAGCCGACACAGAGTTTCCAGTCGCGCCAGCCACTATAGAAGGGGGCTGACCGCAGGGACAAGACGGCCGCAATGGACAGATTTCGTAAGGGTTTTTTCCACGATATGGGCATTTGCCCTACATGTTTTTTCGGTTTTTCAAAGCCAAACCCTTATTGGCGAATTTTCCGACGTGATTATCAGGCGTTTCAAAGTAAACCTCTGTATGGTGCGCGCCAGAATCCGTAGGGCGTTTCCAAACGTCCGACACAGACTTAAAGGGAATTAGGTATGCAGTGGCTACGAATGGCCTCGATCGTTTTGCTGTGGGTGAGTGGCTGTCGTTTGGCGTTGGCCTCCGACACGGGCAACGGGTTGGTGCTTGCCAACCTGGAGCGCACCGGTTGGCCCGACGCGCTCGCCACTCAGGCTGACATCGACACAGCGGCCCGCGCTGAGGTGCTGGTTTTCGGCAAGGCTCTGCTGGCGAGCGAAGCCCTGGACGAACCGGGACTCACGCAACGACTGGGCGTGCAGCAAATACAGCTCAAGTCGATCAGACAAGTACGCGACGGTCTGTGGGATCGCTTGCTCAACACCTACCGCAATGCCAGCACTCACTGCGACGAGAAAGCATTTTGCCCCCGGGTGCGCAGCGTTGCCGACTTGCGTCAACTGGCGGCAGCCTTCACCGGCGATATCAGCCCGGCTCATGCACGATGGGCGAGCCAGAGCCTCGATGTGCATGAACGGGTCCTGGATGAGCAATTGCGGGTAGCCGTATTGCGGCCCTGACACAGCGCTTGTGGGGGTTAAGTCGAGGGCGCTGCGGTGACGGTCACGGCGCTGGCCAGGATCGGCGGAAAGTCTTCGGGAGAGGGTGTGCAGCCTCCCAGCAGCAGGGATGCAAAGATAAGGGCGAGGGGCAGTTTCAAGTTGTTCGACATGTTCACTCCTTGGTAAAAATCCATGCGCATGGGCCGTCCTGGCTCAAGGCGTGACGGACATTACCCTCGGATCGCTTCACCCGGCGATGAACAAAGTGTTTCATTTGTTTGATCCCTTGACCGTGCCGTCGACGCTGTATCATCCCGTATCGATTTGACCCCCGACCTATTCTCGACGCGCTGAGATCGCCCGCTAGGCTGTTGGCATCACAGCGGTCAACGGAGTGACAGCGAATGCACAACACCCTGGAACAGGTTTTCGGTTATCCACAGTTTCGACCCGGGCAGGAGGACGCGATCAGCGCTGTTCTCGCCGGGCGCTCGGCAGCCGCGATATTTCCCACCGGCTCCGGCAAATCCCTTTGTTACCAGGTCCCGGCACTCTTGCTGCCGCACCTGACGCTGGTGGTCTCACCGTTGCTGGCGCTGATGCAGGATCAGCTCGAGTTTTTGCGCCGGCACGGGATATCCGCAGGCAGCATCGATTCGGCGCAGAGCCGCGAAGACGCCAACGATGTGATGGCCCGCGCCCGTTCGGGCGAACTGAAGATCCTGATGATTTCCGTGGAGCGTTTGAAGAACGAGCGCTTTCGCAACTTTTTGCAGCAGGTGCCGATCTCGCTGCTGGTGGTGGATGAGGCGCACTGCATCTCCGAGTGGGGCCACAACTTTCGCCCCGACTACCTCAAGCTGCCGGACTACCAGCGCCAGTTCAACATCCCGCAAACCCTGCTGCTGACCGCCACCGCAACGCCAAAGGTCATCGACGACATGCAGGCGAAATTCGCCATCGCGGCAGACGATGTGGTGACCACCGGTTTCTATCGGCCCAACCTCAGTCTGCTGGTCGAGCCGGTGCGTGGGCAGGACAAGCGCCGGCGTCTGGTGGAGTGGATGAACGAGCGCGCAGGTCAGCCGAGCATCGTCTACGTGACCCTGCAGAAAACCGCCGAGCAGATTGCTGAACATCTGGAGCGCAATGGCATTCAGGCCGAGGCTTATCACGCCGGTTTGCCCCATGAGCAACGGGACGCGATCCAGAAGCGCTTCATGGGCGGGCAGTCCGATTGCATCGTCGCCACCATCGCCTTCGGCATGGGCATCGACAAGAGCGACATCCGCAACGTGGTGCATTTCGACCTGCCCAAATCCATCGAAAACTACAGCCAGGAAATCGGTCGCGCCGGGCGTGACGGGCAGCCGTCCGACTGCCTGGTGTTGGCCAACCGCGACAGCCTCAACGTGCTGGAAAACTTCGTGTATGGCGACACTCCGGAACAGGAGGGCATTCGTCATGTGCTGGACGAGCTGCAGGCCGCCGCGCCGGTAGGCCAATGGGAGTTTCTGCTCGGGCCGCTGGCGGATCAGAGCAACATTCGCGCGTTGCCTTTGAAGACGTTGTTGGTGCAGTTGGAGCTGCGAGGACTGATTGCCCCGCGCTACGCGTACTACGCCGAGTACCGTTTCAAATACCTGCTGGAGCCCGAGGCGTTGCTTGAGCGTTTTGAGGGTGAACGCAGGGATTTCGTCGCCGCGATCATCCAGACCTCAAGCCGCGCGCGTACCTGGGCCACGGTGAATTTCCAGGCGATGTACGAGCAGTATTCCGCCGAGCGTAACCGCGTGGTGAAAGCGCTGGATTATTTCCAGGAAAAGGGCTGGGTCGAGCTTGAGAGCAAGCAGATGACCGAGGTCTACAACGTTCTGCGCGGCGATTTCGACAGCCAGACCCTGAGCGCTGAACTGCATGACTATTTCACCCGCCATGAGCAAACCGAAGTGGCGCGGATTCACGCCATGCTCGAGCTGTTCGCCACCGAGCGATGCCTCGGATATCGGCTGGCGGAATATTTTGGCGATCACAATGCGCCGCAGCAGTGCGGACATTGCTCGGTGTGTCACGGGCACATCGCCCGGCTCCCGGCGCCTCCGGAATTGCCGGCGCTTGTGGATAAAAGTTTTGCGGCGTTGTGTGGGGAATTTATCCACAGGCATCAACAACTGACCGGCAGTGCTCCGTCGGCCGAGCGGCTGACCCGGTTTCTCTGCGGAATCAGTGTGCCGCTGTTTACCAAACTCAAGGCGCGGGCCATTTCCGGGTTTGCAGCGCTGGAGGAATATCCCTACGCCGAGGTTCGGGCCTGGACTCAGACGCATCTTTGAGATTCCGAATCCATCTGCTGAATGTCGATCATCACGGCAATGAACTTCAAAAATGCCCGGTGGCTGACTATGGTGATGGCTGTCTTCGGATCGCCAACAAGAGAACAACATGAGCCAGACATCCTTCGCTATTCAGCAGGCCGCCGTGATCGGCGCCGGCACCATGGGCCGCGGCATTGTCATGTGCCTGGCCAACGCCGGCGTGTCAGTGCAGTGGGTCGATAACAATCCACAGATGCTTGAGCAGGCGCTGTCCACCGTGGCCGAGACCTACGCGCACAACGTGCGACAGGGGCGGATCGATCAGGCCGAAGCCGATGCGCGGATTGCCCGTGTCAGCGCGGCGGCGGACTATGTGGCAATCCGCAACGTCGACCTGGTGATCGAAGCGGTGTACGAGAACCTCGAGCTCAAGCAGAAGATCTTCCGTGAACTCGATGGCGTGTTGAAACCCGAGGCGCTGCTGGCGAGCAATACTTCGGCGCTGGATATCGACGCCATTGCCGCCGCGACACGGCGACCGGCTCAAGTGCTGGGCCTGCATTTCTTCAGCCCGGCGCACATCATGAAGTTGCTGGAAATAGTCCGTGGCGCACAAACTTCTCCGGCTGTGCTTGAAGCCGCTCTGGAGCTGGGCAAGCGCATGGGCAAGGTCAGTGTGGTGTCGGGCAACTGCCACGGTTTTATCGGCAACCGCATGCTGCATCCGTATGTGCTCGAAGCGCGCAAGATGTTGCTTGAAGGGGCGTACCCACACCAGGTCGATGCGGCGTTGCAGAGCTTCGGTTTTGCCATGGGGCCGTTTCGCATGTACGACGTGGTCGGCATCGATCTCGAGTGGCGTGCCCGCGAACTGGCGGGCAAGGGGCAGGATGCACCGGAGGTTCAAGTGGATAACCGTCTGTGCGAGTTGGGCCGGTTCGGTCAGAAGTCCGGCAACGGTTATTACCACTACGAACCGGGCAGTCGACAGGCCGAGCATGATCCCGAGGTCGATGCGCTGGTGTTGAACGTCAGCGAAGGGTTGGGGTTTCATCGCCGGGATATTGGCTCGGAGGAGATCCTTGAGCGGTGCCTGCTGGCGTTGGTCAACGAGGGCGCGAAGATCCTGCAGGAAGGGATTGCCGAGTCGGCGTATGACATCGATCAGGTTTATCTGAATGGCTACGGCTTCCCGGCAGAGAGAGGCGGGCCGATGGCCTGGGCGGATGACCAGGGGCTGGCCGACATTCACAAGCGATTGCTGGCGCTGGAGACCCGGCAGGGCGATCACTGGCGGCCGGCGCCATTGATTGGCGAGCTGGCGGCGCGCGGCAAGGGTTTTTATCTTTAGACTGAGCAGGTCACTTCAGGAATCGACACTGATGTCCAACCCGATGCCGCAACGCAGCGATTACCCGCACTTCCAGCCGATCACCACGCGCTGGCACGACAACGACGCCTACGGTCACGTCAACAACGTCACCTATTACAGCTTCTTCGACACCGCGGTGAACACGTACCTCATCCAGGTCGGAGGGCTGGATATCCATGACGGCGAGGTGGTGGGGTTTGTGGTCAGTTCGTCTTGCGACTATTTCGCGTCGATCGCTTTTCCGGATCGAATCGAGATCGGCTTGCGGGTAGGCAAGCTGGGTAATAGTTCGGTGCAATACGAGCTGGCGGTGTTCAAGGCCGAAGAAGACGAGGCCTGTGCCGCCGGGCGCTTCGTGCATGTGTTTGTCGACCGGGCGTCCAATCAGCCGGTATCGATTCCAACCCGATTGCGCGAAGCGCTGGAACGCCTGGCGATGTGACAGGCAAAAAAAATCGCAGCCCGGGGGAGCTGCGATCTGGATGTATCGGCTAAAGAGGCCTGGCCTCAGTCGCGGTAGTAGCGGTGATGCTTGCGATGGCCATAGGCATGGCCACGACCTGGGTGACGGTCACGGTAGTAGCGACGATCATCATGGCGACGGTCGTAATGACGATCATCGTCATCGCTCTTGTTGCCCATGTAGTTGCCCAGCGCGCCACCCGCGCCGCCGCCGGCTGCTGCGCCGATCAGGCTGCCGGTGGTGCCGCCCATGCTGCGGCCGACCACGTTGCCGCCGGCTGCGCCCAGCGCACCGCCAATGGCTGCTTCACCACGGCTGCGCTTGTCGGCGCCCACCGCACTACCACCCGCGCCGCCCAGGGCTGCGCCGATGGTTGAACCTGTACTGCCGCCTAACGATTGACCGACGACCGAGCCAAGAACCCCGCCCAATGCGCCGCCCACACCTGCTTCGGTGGTGCCTCCGGCAGAAGCGAAGCCACTGACCAGGCCAAGGGACAACAAGAGAATCGAGGAGAACTTCATAGAGGAGCCTCAAAGGGATGACGGCGCGATCCTGAGGCTCTGGAATGGGCGTGACAATCGAAATCCGACGAATAGCACGACCTGTATACAATTCTGCAAGTTGCTGATTTTTGGGCGGAACTTAACGGTTTTTCGCCGGTCTTTATCTACTTCGGACAGGCCGCTTTGATCACAAAGCGGCCTTTTTTGTGGGCGTTCTAAAAGTGCTCGCGAAGGCGCCCGTTCAGGCGCCGTATCAGGCCGATCTGGCCATGATCAGCCCCGTTTCGCTCGCCGCTTCCAGGCGAATGGCAATGAACTTCGACGTCGGCGTATGGCTGCCATCGCCAGTGCTCTCCAACGGCACCAGCGGATTCACCTCAGGGTAATAAGCCGCTGCCTGCCCTGCAGGAATATCGAACGCCAAGAGCGTGAAGCCCTTCACCCGACGCTCACGACCATCGTCCCACAGCGACACGATGTCAGCCTTCTGCCCCGGCTTGAAGCCCAGACGGATGATGTCGGCTTCGTTGGCGAACAACACATCGCGCTGTCCCTTCACCCCGCGATAACGATCGTCGAGACCATAAATCGTGGTGTTGTACTGATCATGTGAGCGCATCGATTGCAGGATCAGGTCCGGCAGTTTGCCGGTGGCGCGAGTGCGTTCGTGGATCAGGTCCTTGGGGAGCATGTTTGGCTTGAAGTTGGCCCGGCCCGACGTGGTGTTCCACTTGCGCGCGCCGGCGCTGTTGCCGAGGTAGAAGCCGCCCGGGTTCTTGACCTTCTCGTTGAAGTCCTTGAAGCCCGGAATGGTGTCGGCGATCAACTCGCGGATGCGCCGGTAGTCGGCCACCAGCCAGTTCCAGTCCACCGGTTTGCTGCCCAGGGTCGCGGCGGCGATGCCGGCGATGATCGACGGCTCGGAGCGCATCTGGTTCGACAGCGGCTGCAACTGACCGTTGGAGGCGTGCACCATGCTGAACGAGTCTTCCACGGTGACGGCTTGCGGGCCTTCGGTCTGGATATCGATGTCGGTACGGCCCAGGCACGGCAGGATCAGCGCGTCCTTGCCGTGGGCCAGGTGGCTGCGATTGAGCTTGGTGCTGATCTGCACCGTCAGGTCACAGTTGCTCAGGGCCTGGAAGGTGCGCGGGCTGTCCGGCGTGGCCTGGGCGAAGTTGCCGCCCAGACCGATAAACACCTTGGCGCGACCTTCGGCCATCGCGTGAATCGCTTCGACCACGTTGTGCCCGTTGTGACGTGGCACCTTGAACTGGAAGCGGCGCTCAAGGGAATCAAGGAACGCCACCGGCGGACGTTCGTTGATGCCCATGGTGCGGTCGCCCTGCACGTTACTGTGGCCGCGCACCGGGCACAGACCGGCGCCGGGTTTGCCAATGTTGCCGCGCAGCAGCATCAGGTTGGCGATCTCCTGGATGGTCGGCACCGAGTGGCGATGCTGGGTGATGCCCATCGCCCAGCACATGATCACGTTCTTGCCTTTGGCGTACATGCGCGCCGCTTGCTCGATTTCCACCAGGGTCAGGCCGGACTGGGTGACGATCTGCTCCCAAGGGGTATCGTCGACGACACCAATGTACTCGAGCACATTGACGCTGTGCTCATTGAGGAAATCGTGATCGAACACGGCCGGTGCGCCAGCCTTCTGCGCATCGCGCTCCCATTGCAGCAGGAACTTGGCCATGCCGCGCAGCACCGCCATGTCGCCGCCCAGCGCCGGGCGGAAATACGCGGTGTTGGTCGGCTTGTCGCCGTTGGTGAGCATTTCCAGCGGGTGCTGCGGATGCTGGAAGCGTTCCAGGCCGCGTTCTTTCAGCGGGTTGACGCACACCACCTGGGCACCGCGTTTCACTGCTTCACGCAGCGGTTCGAGCATGCGCGGGTGGTTGGTGCCGGGGTTCTGGCCCCAGACAAAAATTGCATCGGCATGTTCGAAGTCGTCGAAGGTCACGGTGCCTTTGCCGACGCCGACACTCTGCGCCAGGGCCACGCCGCTGGCCTCGTGGCACATGTTCGAGCAGTCGGGGAAGTTGTTGGTGCCGAAGGCGCGCACGAACAGTTGATACAGGTACGCCGCTTCGTTGCTGGCGCGGCCCGAGGTGTAGAACTCGGCCTGATCCGGGCTCGACAGCGCTTGCAGGTGTTTGCCGATCAGCGCGTAGGCATCGTCCCAGCTGATGGGTTTGTAGCGGTCGGTTTCGGCGTCATACACCAGCGGTTCGGTCAGACGACCTTGATATTCAAGCCAGTAGTCGCTCTGCTCCAGCAACGAGGTGACGCTGTGCTTGGCGAAGAACTTGCCGTCGACCCGACGCTTGGTCGCTTCCCAGTTCACCGCTTTGGCGCCGTTCTCGCAGAATTTGACCATGCCGCTTTCCGGCGAGTCGCCCCAGGCGCAGCCCGGGCAGTCGAAGCCGCCGTTCTGGTTGGTCTTGAGCATCATGCGCAGGTTTTTCAGCGCGTTGTCGCTGGTCAACCAGGCCTGGGCCACGCTGATCAGGGCGCCCCAGCCACCGGCCGGGCCCTTGTAAGGCTTGTAGCGCGGAACGGGTTTCTGGTCGGCTTGATGATGTTGGCTCACGGGTGTTTCTCCATTTCTGGGCTATACACCCGCGGCGCGTTCTTCTGCGGCAGGTGGATGAGATTGAGGTTGTGGCGTCGCGCCCATTGCACGGCGAGACCGGTAGGCGCGGACAGGCTGACCAGGGTCTGAATCCCGGCCCGCAGGACTTTCTGGATCAATTCGAGGCTGCAACGGCTGGTGACAATTGCCAGGCCGCCGGCTGTGGATATCTTTTGCCGGATCAGACCGCCGATCAGCTTGTCGAGGGCGTTGTGCCGGCCGATGTCTTCGCGGCCCAACAGCAATTCACCGCTGGCGTTCATGAACACCGCCGCGTGCACTGCGCCGCAATGCTGACCCAGCGGTTGGAATGCGCCGATACGCTGGCGCAAACCATCGAGCCATTCGGCGGGCGGCAAAGGTGCGCCGGGCAAGACCTTGAGGTCAGGCAGCGCCTGCTCCACCGCTTCCACGCCGCACAGTCCGCAACCGCTGGTGCCGGCCAGTTG
Source organism: Pseudomonas sp. 3-2 (assembly GCF_019710535.1). Taxonomy (NCBI): domain Bacteria; kingdom Pseudomonadati; phylum Pseudomonadota; class Gammaproteobacteria; order Pseudomonadales; family Pseudomonadaceae; genus Pseudomonas; species Pseudomonas sp. 3-2. Next base: position 306,731 of record NZ_CP081200.1, read on the forward strand.
CCGCCGCTGCTGCTTGAGGTTCCAGAAGGCGCGGTTGGCGATGGTCACTTGCGCGTATTGCGCCGAGCCCGAACCGCTCAGTTGCAGGTCGTAGATGTCCGAGGCGTCTTCGATGATGCCGCTGCCGAGGCTGAAGCCGACGATGAAGTCTTCAAGGTCGGTCGGCGTCACCAGCATCACGGCCTGACTGATGCCATTGTAGGCAATCGCCAACGCGACTTCTTCGGCCAGCGCGGTGCTGGCCGATTCCGCGAGGGGGAGATCGCTGTAGCTGTAGGTCTGACTGGCGGCTGGCGCGGGCGTCTCGAGAGCAGGCGCCGCGCAGGCCGGGCGCTTGGCGTTCATGGCATCACCGACGGATTGATCAACGTTAAGACTAGGCGCGGCAAGATGTCGCGTCTAATCGCTAGTGTCGATCCTTCGATAGATGCCGTCGATCAAGTGTCCGTGGGTGATTTTTGATAGAGCGCGAAACAGGCCTCGGCCAGCGCCGAGCGTGGGGCGCCGCGACGCATGATCAGGCCCAGTCGGGCGAGGGTCTGGGCGTTTTCGATGGGTTGCAGGCGCAGATGATCGGTCAGGTTTTCCAGGCCGCCATCCAGTGGCATCACCGCACAGCACAAGCCGCCGTGCACCGCTTGCAACAATTGGTGAACGGCGTCGGTTTGCAGTAACGGCTGCGGCGTCAGGCCACGACTGTGGAAGTTATGGTCTATGGACTGGCGAAAGTGCATGCCGCTGGTGAGCATGCCCAAGGGCAGTTCGATCAGCGATTCCCAACTCAGCGGCGCCTCACCAAAGTTGAAGAACCGCTGGTCGTAGAGCAGACCCATCTGCGTTTCGCTGAACGCCAGGGATTCAAACCGCTCGCCGTCGAGGCGGTCCAGGTAAGACACGCCAATGTCGATGCGGTTGTTCGCCAGTTGCTCCAGAACCTGTTCGGAGCTCAGCGAGGACAGTTCGAAGCGCAGGTTCGGATGTTGTGCGTGCAGGCGTTGCATCAACGGCAGTGCATCGAAACTCGACAACGGCACCACGCCCAGGCGCAGGGTGCCGATCAGATTGCCGCGACAGGCCGCCGCTTCCGCCTGCAAACCGTCGTAGGCCGCCAGTACCGTGCGCGCCCAGGCCAGCACCCGTTCGCCCGGCGCGGTGAACCCTTCGAAGCGCTGGCCACGGTTGACCAGTGGCAGGTCGAGTTCTTCCTCGAGGCTGCGCAGGCGCATCGACAGGGTGGGCTGGGTGATGTGGCAGCGGGCGGCGGCCTGGCCGAAGTGGCGGGTTTCGTCGAGGGCGATGAGGAATTTCAGCTGCTTGATGTCCATCTTCGCTCCGGGGCGCTGGCAGGGGTGGGCGATTCTACCGCTTGAGTGACGGCAGGGTCATTGGTCGGCTTGGAACCGGGTTTGTCCGGGGTGGTCTAGGCTTGGGCGTCTGGAACCCAAATCAAGGAGTGTGCGCCATGAGTCTTTTGAGCTTTGTGAAAGAAGCGGGTGAGAAACTGCTCGACCTGCTGACCCCCGGCAACGCCAATGCCAGCGAGCAGTTGAAGGAACACATCAGCAAGGTCGGGTTGGGTAACCCGAATGTCCAGGCAACCGTGGACGGGGACAAGGTGACCGTTACCGGTGAAGTGGCGAGCCAGGAAGAGAAAGAGAAGATTCTTCTGGCAGTGGGCAACATTGCCGGTGTCGGCAGCGTCGATGACCAGATCACCGTGACCGGGCCGGTTGTGGCGGCGGCGCGTTTTGTGGTCGTGAAGAAGGGCGACACCCTCAGCGCGATTTCCCTGGCGGTGTATGGCAACGCCAACCAGTACAACAAGATCTTCGAGGCCAACAAGCCACTGCTGTCACACCCGGACAAGATTTATCCGGGGCAGACGCTGCGTATTCCCGAGTAACCGCAGATACCGCAGATACCGCTATCGCGAGCAGGCTCGCTCCCACATTGGAATGCATTTCAGTTGTGGGAGCGAGCCTGCTCGCGATGGGGACGATGCGGTCTACAGGCCCGCAATCAAATCCCGATAATCCTCGACCGCCGCGAACTCCCCGGTGTCCTTCGGCCCTTTGCGGCTGTCCGGCTCTTTCACGGCCAACAGATGCGCCACGCCGAAATTCCGTGCACTGCGCAGGATCGGCAAGGTGTCGTCGATGAACAGACTACGCGCCGGGTCAAAACCGATGTCGGCCTGCAAGGCGTCCCAGAATTGCGGGGCTTCCTTGGGGAAACCGTAATCGTGGGAGCTGATCAGCCGCTCGAAGTACGGCGCCAGTTCGATGCGTTCCAGTTTCAGCGACAGTGAATCGCGGTGGGCGTTGGTGATCATCACCACGCGTTTGCCGGCTCGCTTGATCGCCTCCAGAAAAGTGTCGGCGTCCGGGCGCAGGGCGATCAGGTGGGCGGTTTCCCGTTTCAGTTCGCGAACTGACAGCTTCAGTTCGGCGCTCCAGAAGTCCAGGCAGTACCATTGCAACTGACCGGCATGGCGCTCGAACAACGGCTGCAATTCCATTTCCGCCATGGCCCGGCTCACGCCATGCAGTTCGGCGTAGCGCTGCGGCAGGTGTTCGAGCCAGAAGTGGTTGTCGAAGTGCAGGTCCAGCAACGTGCCGTCCATGTCGAGCAGAACGGTATCGATGTCGGACCACGGTAATGAAGGCATGGCAACGTCTCGAACGGTAGAAAGATATCCGACGCAAACAATCGGAAAAGCCGCGTTATAGTAGCGCGTTCACGCCAAGGAGCTTTGCATGCGCCAGAAACCCACCGTACTCGCCCGCGAGATCGTCGCCACCAGCCGGCTGTTCTGCGTCGAAGAGCTGAAGCTGCGTTTCTCCAATGGCGTGGAACGCACCTACGAGCGACTGGTCGGCAAGGGCGCCGGCTATGGCGCGGTGATGATCGTGGCGATGCTCGATGCCGAGCACGCGGTGCTGGTCGAAGAATACTGCGGCGGTACCGACGAATATGAACTGTCGCTGCCCAAAGGCCTGATCGAGCCCGGCGAAGATGTGCTGGCTGCCGCCGAACGCGAGCTCAAGGAAGAAGCCGGTTATGGCGCGCGACAGCTGGAGCATCTGACCGAGTTGTCGTTATCCCCCGGTTACATGAGCCAGAAAATCCAGGTGGTGCTGGCCACCGACCTGTACGAAGAGCGTCTCGAAGGCGACGAACCCGAGCCGATGCGTGTAGACAAAGTCAATCTGCGACAGCTGTCGGCACTGGCGCAGAATCCGAATTTCAGTGAGGGCCGCGCCCTGGCGGCGCTGTACCTGACCCGCGACCTGCTGACCCAGCGCGGATTTTTCAGTCATGAGTGAGATATCGATGAATTTTCCCCATCCGTTGATGGCGCCGGTGGTTGAACTGGCCCTGCGGGCCGGTGAGGCGATCCTGCCGTTCTGGCGTGCCGATGTGGCGGTCACCGCCAAGTCCGATGATTCGCCGGTGACGGCGGCGGACATGGCCGCTCACCACGTGATCGTGGCGGGCCTGACGGCGCTGGACCCGAGCATTCCGGTGCTGTCCGAAGAGGACGCCAACATCCCGCAAAGCGTGCGCGCCGGCTGGCAGCGCTGGTGGCTGGTGGATCCGCTGGATGGCACTAAGGAGTTCATCAGCGGCAGTGAGGAATTCACCGTCAACATTGCGTTGATCGAAAACGGCCGGGTGATGTTCGGTGTGGTGTCGATGCCGACCAACGGGCGGTTCTACGTCGGCGGCGCGGGACTCGGTGCCTGGCGCGGCGACACGGGCGGCACGCCGGTGGCGATTCAGGTTCGTGACGTACCGGGGCCTGGCGAAGCGTTCACCGTGGTTGCCAGCCGCCGTCATTCGAGTCCGGAGCAGGAACGCTTGCTGGCCGGTTTGAGCGCCAGCCTTGGCGAGTTGCAGCTGGCCAACATCGGCAGTTCGCTGAAATTCTGTCTGCTGGCCGAAGGTGCGGCGGATTGTTACCCGCGACTGGCGCCGACTTCGCAATGGGACACGGCGGCGGCGCAGGGCGTTCTGGAAGGGGCGGGCGGTGAAGTGCTCGACCTGAGTGGCGCAGCGTTCTGTTACCCAGCTCGGGAGTCTTTGTTGAACAGTTTCTTCCTGGCGTTGCCGGCGAAAGCCGCATGGCGGGCGAAGCTGCTCGAACTCGCCCGCTCGTAAGCGTGTTCAGTCTTCAGCGGTGCAGGACGTACTGCCCGCTGAACGTCACTGCATCCTCATCGCTCCCGGCATTGACGACCCGCGTGTGCAGCGTCAGTCGCGCCCGCCCGTAGCGCTGATACATTGTCAGAAATTTCTTCCACTGCGCTGCGCTCGGTGACGGGCAAATCGCAATGGCATCACCGGTCACCGGCAGTGGATAACTGATCTGCCCCTCCTGGATCACGATGTGGCCGTCGGTGATGCCTTCTTCCTTCAATCGCAGATGCAGCCAGCCCCAACCGGCCAGCACCGCGCCGCAATACAGGCTGCCGCCGAACATGGTGCTCTTGTGATTGACGTTGGCGTCCAGCGGCAAGTGCAGGCGTAGTTGCTGTTCCTGCCAGTCGAGCACCTTGAGGCCCATGTCCCGGGTCAGCGGGATGTCGTGGTGAAGAACGGATTCCAGATAACGACTGTCGTGCTTCATGCCCGGACCTCTTGCGGCAGAAAAGTGAATTGAGCGTGCTTCATTCGGATTCGTCGGAATGGCCGCCGCTGCCAGCGAAATTCAGCCCGTGCTTGCGCAGTTTGTCGTGCAGGGTCTTGCGCGGAATGCCCAGGGCTTCGGCGAGACTGCGCACGGAACCGTGAGAGCGGGCCAGTTCGGCGGCGATGAGGGATTTCTCAAAATTTTCCACTTGTTCGCTGAGCCCTCCCGCCGTGATTTCGACGGTGGTGCCGGGGCTGCCATCGGGTTGCGTGTTGTCCAGTGCCAGTTCCAGGCCGAGGGCAAAACGCTCTGCCGCGTTCTGCAATTCCCGCACGTTGCCCGGCCATGAATGGCGCAGCAGCAACGCCCGTTGCGCCGGTTGCAGTTCATGCGGTGGTAGACCGTGGCGGGCGCTGGCTTCGTCGGCGTAATGCTGGAATAGCATCAGCGCGTCCTCGCCCCGTTCACGCAGTGGCGGAATGCGCAGCGGTGCCACGTTGAGGCGGTAATACAGGTCGGCACGGAAGCGTCCCTGATCGGCGGCCTGACGTAGGTCTTCCTTGGTCGCGGCGATGACGCGGATGTCCAGCGGGATCAACTGATTGCCGCCCAGCCGTTCGACCACGCGCTCCTGCAGCATGCGCAGCAGTTTGACCTGCACGTCCATGCTCATGCTTTCGATTTCGTCTAGGAACAGCGTGCCGCCATTGGCGAATTCGAACTTGCCGATCCGGCGCTTTTGCGCGCCGGTGAAGGCGCCGGGTTCGTGGCCGAACAATTCGCTCTCGACTACCGATTCGGCCAGCGCCCCAGCGTTGATCGCCACGAACGGGCCGTTGCGCCGGCTCGACAGGTCATGCAGGGCGCGGGCGACGACTTCCTTGCCGGCGCCGGTTTCGCCGAGGATCAAGACGTCGGCTTTGGTCGCCGCCAGCGCGCCGATTTGCTCGCGCAGGCGCGACATCGGCGCCGACTGACCGACCAGCCGCGCGCTCAACTCGTTGCGATCACTCAGGGCCATGCGCAGGCTTCGGTTGTCCAGCACCAGACGCCGCAGGGCCAGGGCGCGGCGCACGCTGTCGAGCAGGGCGTCGCTGGCGAAGGGCTTTTCCAGAAAGTCGTAGGCACCGGCGCGCATGGCTTGTACGGCCAGCGGCACATCGCCGTGGCCAGTGATCAGCAGCACCGGCAGCTCCGGATCTTGGGCGTGCAGTTCGCTCAGCAGTTCCAGGCCATCCATGCCGGGCATGCGGATGTCGCTGACCACCACGCCCGGCCAGTCGCGCTCCAGTTGCGCGGCCAGACCCTTGGCCTCGGACAGCGGAAGAATTTTCAGGCCGGCCAGATCCAGAGTCTGGCCAAGGGCCTGACGCAGGTGTGGATCGTCGTCGATCAGCACCACCTGAATGCGGTTGTCGATGGTCATGCGCTTCGATCCTCGGACGGTTGCAGGCTGACCCCGGGCGCGCCGGCGCGCAGCCGCAGGGTGATCAAGGCGCCACCTTGCTTGTGGTTGGCGAACGACAGTTCACCGCCGAAGGCGCGCATCAGGGTTTCGCAAATGGCCAACCCCAGACCCAGACCCTGGGTGCGGGTCTTGGTCGTGTAAAACGGTTCGCTGGCACGGCCCAGCGCTTCCATGCAGAAACCCGGGCCGTTGTCGCGAATGTACAGGTTGACGCCTTCGTCGGTGGATTCGGCACTCAGCCACAATTTGCGCGGCGGGCCTTTTTCGGTCAGGGCGTCGAGGGCGTTGGCCAGCAGGTTGCCCAGTACCTGGCGCAGACGGGTTTCCCCGGCCTCGACCCACAAGGTCGCGGCGGGCAGGTCGCGGATCAGTTCGACATCCATGCTCCGGCGACGTTTGGCCAGCAAGGCAAGTGCGTCGTCCAGCGCCGGTTGCAGGGCCACGCTTTCCGGGGCGTGGCGGTCACGGCGGGCGAAGGCGCGCAGGTGGGCGATGATCGAGGCCATGCGCCCGGTCAGCTCGCTGATCAGTTTGAGGTTGCCGCGGGCATCTTCGGTGCGTTGGTGGTCGAGCAGCACTTCGGCGTTTTCGGCGTAGCTGCGGATCGCCGCCAGCGGCTGGTTGAGTTCGTGGCTGATGCTCGCCGACATCGTCCCCAGCGCCGACAGCTTGCCAGCCTGTACCAGATCGTCCTGGGCGCGCACCAGTTCCTGCTGGGCCTGTTCGCGTTCAAGTACTTCCTGTTTCAGTCGGCGGTTGAGCCCTTCGAGATCACTCGTGCGCTCGGCAACCCGGCCTTCGAGTTCCCGTCGGGCCTTGGCTTCGAAGGCGATCCGTTCCAGGTAATGACGACGACGCTGCATCATCAGGCCCAGCAACAGCATCACCACCAGCAAGGTGGCGCCGCCGATCGCCACCACCGTGCGCACCGGTCGGTCGATCAAGGTGCGCGGGGCGAGGATGCTGACGCTCCAGCCGGTTTCCGCGATCTCCTGGGTTTGCGGCAACCACGCGGTCGGGCTCAGGTTCAGCGGGCGTGGCTCGCGGGTCGGGTAGGGCTGGATCGCGGCGATCGCCGCGCGCTCGGTATCACTCAGAGTGCGCGTTGCGCGAAAACGCCATTCCGGGCGCGAGGTGAGGATGACCACGCCGTTGTGGTCGGTCACCAGCAGTTGTTCCGGGGTTTTGCCCCACAGGCTTTCGGTGTGGTCGAGGTCAACCTTGATCACCAGCACGCCGATGATTTTTTCGCCGTTGCGCACGGCGGCGGCGAAGAAGTAGCCGCGCTTGGCAGAGGTAGTGCCCAACCCGAAGAAGCGCCCGAGGCGTCCGGCCATGGCTTCGCTGAAGTACGGCCGGAATGAGAAATTGCGCCCGACGAAGCTGTCGTGTTTGTCCCAGTTGGACGCCGCGAGCGTCTGGCCGCTGGTGTCCATCAGGTACATGACTTCGGCGCCGGTCTGTGCGGCGATATTCTTCAACAGGCGGTTGGCGTTGCCTTGGGTCACGCCGTCGTCCGGCGCCCCGAGCACCGCGCGCAGGGCCGGCAGGTCGCCGAGGATTTGCGGCAGCACTTCATAGCGATGCAGCGTGCCCAACAGGTTGGCGACGTAGAGGTCGAGGGTCTGGCGGTTCTGGCCGGCCAGTTCGCTGCGGTAATAGCGCTCGGCCAGATGTTCCAGCGGCCACAGCAGCGGTGCCAGGCACAGAGCCAGCAGGGCAAGACTGCGCCAGCGGGGGCGACGGGGAAGGGTCGGAGTCATGAGCATCGAGCGCCTGTGGGTACAGGCGCATTATGCCTAGGCTTGCCGGCGCAGTCTGCGCACCCGTGGCCGGGTGTGCAGCGGCGCTGAAGATTCACACAGGACTTCAGGAAAAGACGTCGGCGTCCTTGAGGAAGGCGGCCGCCTGATCCTTGGCCGACAATTTTGGCGCTTCGTCGAGTTGCCAGTCGATGCCCAGATCCGGATCGTCCCAGCGAATGCTGCGCTCGGAGGACGGGTTGTAGTAGTTGGTGGTCTTGTAGAGGAATTCGGCGAATTCGCTCAGCACCACGAAGCCGTGGGCGAAACCTTCCGGTACCCACAATTGGCGATGGTTGTCGGCGGACAGGCGCACGGCGACCCACTTGCCGAAATGCGGCGAGCTGCGACGGATATCCACGGCGACATCGAGGACTTCGCCGGCGGTAACGCGGACCAGTTTGCCCTGAGTATTTTCCAACTGGTAATGCAGCCCGCGCAGAACGCCTTTCTGCGAGCGCGAATGGTTGTCCTGGACAAACTGCGTGTCGAGGCCGGTGGCGTCCTGAAAGGCCTTGGCATTGAAACTTTCGTAAAAGAACCCGCGCTCATCACCAAACACCTTGGGTTCGATGATCAGGACACCAGGCAGGTCAGTGGGGATTACATTCATGGGGATATTCCAGTGGCAGGTTTGAATGGCCGACATTCTTGCGCAAAGTGCCGGTGGGTGCGAGAGGGGCATGCAAATCCCCCTGCTTCGCAACCTGTCAGGGGACGGATGGTCTGGGGGTTGCTTATCGCCTGAAGCAATGGCGATATAGGCGCCTAATAAAATTTCAGGGGTCGCTCCATGTCGTTCGCCACGTTGATTCATCGCGCCAGTTTGCCCAGCCCTCAGGTTTCGCTGGAGCAGGCACGGCATCTGCTGGCGCAGCATTACGGCTTGAACGGCACGTTGCAGGCCCTGGGCAGCCAGCAGGATCTCAATTACCGGGTCGACAGCGAGCGTGGGCGGTTCGTGCTGAAGATCTGCCGGGGCGATTATTCGCTGGTCGAGCTGCAAGCCCAGCATGCGGGCCTGAAATATCTGGCTGAACACTGCGATGTCCACGTTCCCCGGGTCATCCCGGCCAGTGACGGCCAAGACCTGCTGACCCTGGACGTCGAGGGCGAATCGGTGCATGTGCGGCTGCTCGATTACATCGAGGGCCAGCCACTGACGGCTCTCGATCATCTTGGCCACGAAGTTGTTGCCGGGTTCGGCCGGCTCTGTGGCGAAATGGATCTGGCCCTGGCCGGGTTCGACCATCCGGGGCTCGAACGCACGCTGCAATGGGACGCGCGCCACGCCAGCGCACTGATCGAGCACCTGCTGCCGGTCATCGAAGACGAACGCCAGCGCGCGCTGATCGCCGAGGCTGCCGAACAGGCCAGACTTCGTTTGCAGCCGCTGCTGGAAAAGCTGCCGGTGCAGGCGATCCACATGGACATCACCGACGACAACGTGGTCTGGCAACGGGATGCCCGGCGGCACTGGCAGTTGCAGGGCGTGATCGATTTTGGCGACCTGATCCGCACCTGGCGCGTCACCGACCTGTCGGTCACCTGTGCCGCGCTGCTGCATCACGCCGCCGGCGATCCGTTGGTGATTCTGCCGGCGGTGCAGGCCTATCACGCGGTCAATCCGCTGCAGCACGAAGAACTGCTGGCGCTGTGGCCGCTGATCGTGGCGCGGGCGGCGGTGCTGGTGCTCAGTGGCGAACAACAGGTCGGCATCGATCCGGGCAACACCTACAGCCGCGACAACCTGACCCACGAATGGGAAATCTTCCGGGTCGCCACCTCGGTGCCGCTGGCATTGATGGAGGCGGCGATTCTTACGGCGGTCGGCCAGACATTGCCGGCCATCGACAGTGAAGGTTTTGCGCCGCTGTTGCCCGATCTGGTCGGGCGCGAATTCGCGTTGATCGACCTGGGTGTGTTGAGCGCGCACTTCGAGGCGGGGAACTGGGAGCAGCCTGGCATCGATCAGCGTCTGTTGAACGAGGCCGCTGTCATCCATGGTCTGGCGGCCAGTCGATACGGGCAATATCGGTTGTCGCGCACCCGGCCCGACAGCGCCGATGAGCCAGAGACTTTCCCGCTGCACGTCGAATTGCATGTACCCCAAGGTTCGACGGTGGAGGCGCCGTTCGCTGGCGTACTGCACCTGTCGGCCGACGGCGCACTGCGACTCGACGGCCCGCAACTTAGCCTGCGTCTGTGGGGCGTGAAACCTTCGTTGCACAGCGGCGCTGCGCTGGTGAAAGGTCAGGTGCTGGGTTCGGTGGACGGTCCGTTGATCGTGCAATTGATTCGCGGCGCACAGCTTGAGGCGCCGCTGTTCTGCACGCCGAGCCGTGCGGCTGCTTGGCAAGCACTTTCCCCATCACCGGCCGCGCTGCTGGGCCTGGCCTGTGACGCCGAACCCGAGCTGGACGCAGCAACCCTGCTGGCGCGTCGCGACGCCAGTTTCGCCCGCACCCAGAAACACTATTACGTCGACCCGCCGCGCATCGAGCGCGGCTGGCGCAATCACCTGATCGACATGCAGGGCCGTTCCTACCTCGACATGCTCAACAACGTCGCGGTGCTCGGCCACGGTCACCCGCGCATGGCGGCGGTGGCGAGCCGGCAGTGGTCGCTGCTTAACACCAATTCACGGTTCAACTATGCGGCGGTCGCCGAGTTCTCCGAACGCTTGCTGAAGCTGGCGCCGGAGGGCATGGATCGGGTGTTCCTGGTCAACAGCGGCAGCGAGGCCAATGACCTGGCGATCCGCCTGGCGTGGGCCGCCAGCGGTGGCCGCGACATGATCAGCGTGCTGGAGGCCTATCACGGCTGGACGGTCGGCGCAGACGCGGTCTCGACCTCGATTGCCGATAACCCGCAAGCCCTGAGCAGTCGCCCGGACTGGGTGCATGCGGTGACCGCTCCGAACACCTATCGCGGCGAGTTTCGCGGCGCGGATTCGGCGCCGGATTATGTGCGCAGCGTCGAGCATCATCTGGCGAAGATCGATGAGCAGAAACGGCAACTGGCCGGGTTCATCTGCGAGCCGGTCTACGGCAATGCGGGCGGGATTTCGCTGCCGCCGGGTTATCTGAAAAAGGTCTATGAATTGGTGCGCGCCCGTGGCGGCGTGTGCATCGCCGATGAGGTGCAGGTCGGTTACGGCCGTATGGGCCATTTTTTCTGGGGTTTCGAAGAGCAAGGCGTGGTGCCGGACATCATCACCATGGCCAAAGGCATGGGCAACGGCCAGCCGCTGGGCGCGGTGATCACCCGCCGGGAAATCGCCGAGGCGCTGGAGGCCGAGGGCTATTTCTTCTCGTCCGCCGGCGGCAGTCCGGTGAGCTGCCAGATCGGCATGGCGGTGCTCGATGTCATGGAAGAAGAAAAGCTCTGGGAAAACGCCCAGGTGGTCGGCGCCCACTTCAAGGCGCGGCTGGAAGCGCTGATCGATCAATATCCGTTGGTCGGCGCAGTGCACGGTTCGGGGTTCTATCTGGGGGTCGAGCTGATCCGCAATCGGGAAACCCTGGAGCCGGCAACCGAGGAAACCACCCTGTTGTGTGATCGCCTGCGCGAGCTGGGGATCTTCATGCAGCCGACCGGCGATTACCTGAACGTTTTGAAGATCAAACCGCCGATGGTCACCTCGCGTCAGAGCGTGGATTTCTTTGTCGACATGCTGGCGAAGGTGCTTGAAGAAGGGCTTTGAGGCGATCCGCAATCTTCAAATACCGATTTGTATCGGTATTTGAAGGGGTTAATTCAGATTGTTTTTTATTATTGGCTTCTAATGCCGATATTTATCGTTTATAAAGTCGCCATAGTCCGTCGTCCAACCTGTACGGCGTGTTGAAAACCCTCGACGGTTCCCTGGAGTCTGATCGACATGACCACATTGAAAAGCACACCACGCGCCGATGGCTTCTACATGCCGGCCGAATGGGCACCGCAAACCCAGACCTGGATGATCTGGCCCGAACGTCCGGACAACTGGCGTCTGGGCGGCAAACCAGCGCAGGCCGCTCACGCCGCCGTGGCCAAGGCCATCGCGCGTTTCGAACCGGTAACCGTGGCGGTGTCCGCCGGCCAGTACGAAAACGCTCGCGCTCGCCTCGACGTGCCGAATATCCGCGTGGTCGAGATGTCCAGCGATGACGCCTGGGTTCGTGACAGTGGTCCGACTTTCGTGATCAACAACAGCGGCGAAGTGCGCGGTGTGAACTGGGATTTCAACGCCTGGGGCGGCTTTGACGGTGGCCTGTATTCGCCGTGGAACCGTGATTCCCAGGTCGGCGGCAAGATCCTCGAAATCGAGCGCAGCCCGCGCTACCGCACCGAAGGCTTTGTGCTCGAAGGCGGCTCGATTCACGTCGACGGCGAAGGCACCCTGATCACCACCGAAGAATGCCTGCTCAACCGCAATCGCAACCCGCACTTGGGCCGCGAAGAAATCGAAGCGGTGCTCAGTGAAAACCTGTCGGTGGACAAGATCATCTGGTTGCCGGATGGCCTGTTCAACGACGAAACCGACGGCCATGTGGATAACTTCTGCTGCTACGTGCGTCCGGGCGAAGTGCTGCTGGCCTGGACCGACGATCCGCAGGATCCGAACTACCCGCGCTGCCAGGCCGCGATGAAAGTGCTGGAAAGCAGCACCGACGCCAAAGGCCGCCCGTTCACGGTGCACAAGATGCCGATTCCGGGGCCGCTGTTTGCCACCGAGGAAGAATGCGCGGGCGTGGACCCGGTGGACGGTACTCAGGAACGCAACCCGAGCGTGCGCCTGGCCGGTTCCTACGTGAACTTCCTGATCGTCAACGGCGGGATCATCGCGCCAAGCTTCGACGACCCGATGGACGCTCCGGCCCGGGAGATCCTGCAGAACCTGTTCCCGCAACACGAAGTGGTGATGGTGCCGGGGCGCGAACTGTTACTGGGAGGCGGCAATATTCACTGCCTTACCCAACAGCAGCCCGCGCCGCACAAAGAGTGAGTGCGGATGTAACAGCTTGAGTTGATTGGAAAATCGACCAGGCAGTCATTTGTTGCCCACGCTTGAAGAGAAACCCGCAGCCCGTCAGGACTGCGGGTTTCTTTATGTCCGCTGGTCGACAATTGCCAGACATTGGCATAGCTCTTGTATCGCTCATGGCGCACTAGGGAGGGGGGAGAACTTCAACAGTTCTGTCATATACCTTGGATAACTTAGCCGCTCATGAACGGGGAGAGAGCGCTGAAATGAACGCCGAAGTGAACGTAATCAGCGAGCGGACGTTGCATCCCATGGCTGTAAATAGTGAGTCGCTCCAGATTGTCGCGCACTGGTTGAAGTCCAATGGAACGCGTCAGATCAGGGAACCTGATCCGCGCCGGATGATGATCGAGCGTTACCCCGCTGGCCTGTTCAGCGAGGCCGAACTGGACGCATTGTGGGATGTGATGGAAGGATAAGAAGAACAAACAGGGATTGTAAAAAGCGCTGCCGGGATGGCAGCGCTTTTTTTATGAGCGCGATATCAGAAGCTGTAGGTGCTGGTGACCACCAGGTTGTCTGCCTGATCCGGTAGTGGCGGCTGCCGGTCTCGATTTGACCGATTGCCGAAACACACTGAAAGCCATTCCGGCGTTTTTCCGCAACGACCGAGGGACTAATGTGCCGACATCATTTCCCCACCTTCCAGCCGGAGCTTTCCGATGACCCTTCACTACATTTACGACCCGTTGTGCGGCTGGTGCTATGGCGCCAAACCGCTGGTGCAGGCCGCGCAACAAGTGCTGCCGGTGATCGTCCACGCCGGCGGCATGATGACCGGTGCCAACCGCCAGAGCGTTTCGCCGCAACTGCGCAATTACGTAATGCCTCATGACCGGCGGATCGCCGAATACACCGGTCAGCCGTTTGGCGAAGCCTATTTCGAAGGCCTGTTGCGCGATCACACCGCGGTGTTTGATTCGGCACCGCCGATTGCCGCTGTGCTGGCAGCGGAGAAAATCGACGGCCGTGGCCTGGAACTGCTGGGGCGTTTGCAGACGGCGCACTATGTCGAGGGGCGCCGAATTGCCGACGAAAGTGTGCTGTTGGAATACGCGGTGCAGCAGGGTTACGACGCCGCTACTTTCTTGAACGCCAAGCAGTCCGTCGACACCGAGCAACATATGAAGAACAGCCGCGCTCTGTTGGCGAAACTCGGCGGGCAGGGTTTTCCGACTCTCGCACTGGAGCAGGATGGTCAGTTCACAGTGGTGGATATCGGCCCGTGGCTCGGTAAACCGCAGGCCTTCGCTCAATGGTTGAGTGAGTCGTTTACGCCTGCGACAGCGGCGCATGCCTTGCCGGTCTGTGGCCTCGACGGGTGTACGTGACCCGGCATTAAAATCCCTGATTACAGGCGTTTCCCTGCACGAAGCCACCGCAAAATTTACTTTTTTTAGACGTTTTTCGCCTATTTAAAGACGATTCTTGAAATTGACACATTGTTGAGGGCGCGGCTACGATTCGGCCCAACGCCTGTGGCTAACCGCCATGACTCAAAATCAGGAGCAGGCCCGCCATGACATTGTCTTGAGCGGGTCTTTTTGTTTCGGGGTGAATAAAAGAGTGCAATAAGCGCCGTTTCAGCCGTTCGACACAGCGCGTTTCAACCCGTAATAAGGAAAACAAAATGTTGAACAAGCGAATCAGTTTGATCGCACTGGGGATGTTGAGTGCCACTTCGGCCATGGCTAACGACCAGGCCGAGTCCAAGGGTTTTGTTGAAGACAGCAGCCTCAAAGTGCTGCTGCGCAATGCCTACATCAATCGTGACTACAAAGATGGCAACCAGGACAAAGCCGAATGGGGCCAAGCGGCCATCGGTACGTTCTCGTCCGGTTTCACTCAAGGCACCGTGGGTGTGGGTGTGGATGCCTTCGGTCTGTACGCACTGCGCCTGGATGGCGGCAAGGGCCGCAGCGGTGCCGGCGGTATCGACTTCTTCAAACAGGGTGACAGCGGCAACGCGGCTGACGACCTGTCGAAGGGTGGCGCAGCGGTGAAATTCCGTATCTCCAACACCGTACTGACTTACGGTGACCAGATGCCGGCCCTGCCGGTGCTGAGCTACGACAACGTGCGTCTGCTGCCGGAAAGCTACACCGGTACCTTGATCACTTCCAAAGAGATCAAAGGCCTGGAGCTGAACGCCGGCCGTTTCACCGCCGAATCGCGCAAGAGCGCTGAAGGCCGTGACAGCGGTGGTCTGAAGTCGATCAACGTGTTGGGCGGTAGCTACCAGTTCACCGAACAGTTCAAGGCAGCGCTGTACGCTTCCGACGTCGAAGACGTGCTGAAGAAGCAATACGTGAACGCCAACTACGTGTTCCCGATCGACAAGGATCAGTCCCTGACCCTGGACTTCAACGGTTACCGCACCAAGCTGGACAACTCCTACGTCCGCGAAAACGGTGTGACCGGCGACGACAACAAGATCTGGAGCCTGGCAGCGACCTTCGCCACCGGCCCGCACTCGTTCACCGTGGCGCACCAGCGCTCCACCGGCGACAGCAACCTGGGTTACGCCTACGGCGGTTATCAGAAAGGTCAGGGTCGCGTGGGTGACGGTGGCAACACCATCTACCTGGCCAACTCCTACTGGTCCGACTTCAACGCTGAAGACGAGCGCAGCTGGCAGTTGGGCTACGGCCTGGACTTCAGCGCATTCGGCGTACCGGGTCTGAGCTACAACTTCGCGTACGTGCGTGGCGACAACATCACCACGTCCACCAGCGAAGGCGGCACCGAGCGTGAGATCTTCAACCAGTTCAAGTACGTCGTGCAAAGTGGCCCGGCCAAAGACCTGAGCATCAAGCTGCGTAGCTCGATCCTGCGTGTGTCGCAGAAATCCAGCGAATACAACGTCAGCGGCAACGAACTGCGTGTATTCGTGGATTACCCGATCAATATTTTCTGATGATCGGTTGAGCCCGCGAAACGCGACAGAAAAACCCCGACTGGTTCGGGGTTTTTTTTTGACGCTTTTTGAAAAAACAGCATAAAAACCCGTGTTTTTGTCATTTGAAATGCACTTTCAAGCCGTTTCAAATCGCGTTTCAAACAGGGCTTTAAATGCCTGAAATTCTTTCTCATGGACGCAAATTCTCCACCTAATAGATTAGGCCGCTCAATGCAGCGGAGAATTTGGTAATGATCGTTTTAACCAGAGAAGTGGGCGAATCGCTACGGCGCGACAAGTACGCCAATGTGCAGGGTGCTGACTTCAATCTCTACGGTCATTTCGCCGACTTCGTCAGACTGACCAAAAGTTGGGAAAACATGGAGCCTGACAGTTACTACGGTCAGGCCGAAGCCGGCATGCGTTACCGTCGTTACAGCGACTTTGAGTACAACCCCAAGACTCGCGAACTGAAGCAACTGGAACATCGCGCGTACGTGCAGTCCAAGGCCAACAACAGCTATGTGGGCGGCGTGGTGCGGCACTTCCAGGACTTCTCGGACGAAGTCATCAGCTCGCCGGTGATGCGCAGCCTGATCGACACCGATTTCGAAGTGTACAAAAGCGTGTTGCCGGAAGAGCTGCACGATGAAATCTGGCAGTGCCAGATCCATCAGATCCGCATCGAGATCAAGCCCGGCAAACAACTGGAAATCACTCCGGAAGGGATTCACTGCGACGGTTACCCGTTCAGCGGCGTGCACTTCTGGGGGCGCAACAATGTCGAGGGCGCCGAAAGCCGCCTGTACGACATCCACGAGCAGCAACTGGCGTCGACCACTTACCAGGAAATCCTCGACACCACCTATTTCCTCGACCGTGATATGCGCCACTACGTGACACCGGCACGCAACACTCACTCCCACGCCATGGCGTACCGGCAGATCCTGGCGATTTCCTTCTCGCGGCCCGGGACCGCTTTCGACATTGTTCGCTAATCAGATCACCCCAATCGACGGCGTCGAATGCTCGACGCCGGTGGTGCTGCGGCGCGCGACGGCCAAGGACGCGCAGCGCATGGAGCGTTTCTTCCGCCAGTTCGATGAAGTGTCGTTCTGCGAATGGCAGGACGCCAAATGCCTGCGCGGCGTGTTGATCCAGAAAACCACCACGGCCTATCTCGCCTTCGACGTCGAGGGCGAGATCGTCGGCGCGGTGCTGGGCGGCATGCTCGGCAGCCGTGGCACGATCAACCATCTGGCGGTCAGCCTGCGCTATCGCAGCCAAGGCGTGGGCCAGCGGCTGGTGGAAGCGGCGTCCGCCGACATGAAACGGGTCGGAGTGCTGCGGATGTTCCTGTTCGTCGATGATGCTAACCTCGCGGGCAAGCGTTTCTGGACGGCCCAGGGTTTTTGCGAACCTCACGGCGAGCGGACATTTGAGAGGGATCTATGAATGAAACATCCGGCAGTGCGCCGCTGATGGTCGACCGTCAGCCATCGCGCACCTTTGCCGAAGCCAGCCCGGTGGTCGCTGGTTACTTTACCGTGTCGTTCGTGTTCGGGCTGATGGCGGTCAATGCCGGGCTGCCACTGTGGCTGCCGGTGGCGATGTGTCTGTTCGTGTATGCCGGGGCTTCGCAGTTTGCGGCGCTGGCGCTGATCAGCAGCGGTGCGTCACTGACCACCATCGTGCTGACCACGTTTCTGATCAACGCGCGGCACATGTTGATGTCGGTCTACATGGCGAAAGCCCTGCGGGCGCTGGGCCTGAGCCGCATGGAGCGCTGGTGCTATGCCGGCGGGCTGACCGATGAGTCGTTCGCCTTTCACAGCGTCAAACTGGGCACCGGGGCACCGGTGAACGTTCGCTATCTGATCGGCTTCAACCTGTTCTGCCACACCTCCTGGGTGATCGGCGGATTGCTCGGCGCCCTCTGCGCGCAGTACGCGTCGCACCTGATCAAATACCAGCTCGATTACGCGCTGACCGCGATGATGCTCTACGTGCTGGTCTCGCTGTGCAACACCCGCAATAAACTCATCGCCGCTATGGCTGCAGTCGTCTGCATGGGCGCACTGAGCCTGGTGGGCAGTTCGCCGTTCAACGTTTTCATCGCCACGTTTGTGGGCTGCGGAGTGGGTGTATGCCTGACCAAACGTTCCTGATCCTGGTGGTCGCGCTGATGATGGCCGTGACCTTCCTGCCACGGGCCTTGCCGCTGCAGGTCAATACCGAGCACTGGCCGCCCTTCGTCGCCCGCGCGCTGGAATACCTGCCGGTGGCGATCGTCGCTGCGATCAGCCTGACACCCTTGTTGATCAAGGATCAGCACATACAGCTCGATCGCCCGGAATTTTATGCCGCGATTCCGACGCTGTTATGTGCGTATTTCAGCAAAAACCTCTTTCTCAGTGTGGCGGTTGGGACGGCTGCGTACATTGCGCTCGGCTCGTTCATGTAGCGGCAGATCGACCACGTCGTTCAACGCCTGGCCGGACAGATCCGGGTTGTTCACCGCCAGGCGCACTTCGAGGAAATCCTCGAACCCGGGGAAGATCGTCAGGCCGTTCTTCTGCGCGGCCTCGCGGGAGACCATGCCGACCGCGTCCATCTGGGTGATGAGCGACAAGGTCAGCGTTTCGCTGCAGGAATAAATCGTGCGCTGGCTGTTCTCGTGATTGCCCAGCCCGGCGTCGAGAAAACGCAAAAAGCTGTGGGAATACGGACAATCTTCTGCGGGACGCACCTGAAACTTGTTGCCAAGCAAGGTCAGCGGATCGTTCTCCTGACCACAGTGCGCGCCGACCACCTGCACCTGTACTTCAGGCAGGACAATGCTCGGCAGACCCGGACGCTGCGGGCCTATCAGCACCGCAAGGTCAAAGTCCTCGTTCTTCAGCTTGCTGAGGTTTTCCATCGACTCGGCGTAGCTGAATTCCATCTGGTAGTCGGGAAACACCTCGATCAGGCGCCCGATCAATCGCCGGTTGAAGTCCGGCGCCAGCGTGGTGTTCAACGCCACTTTCAACGTGCGCTGTCCCGGCACCTTCAACGCTTCGACTTTCTCTTCCATCTGCCGCGTGGCGATCAGCACTCTGTCCATATAGGGCGTCAGCTCGGTGCCTTGCGGCGTCAGCGTCAGCCCCTTGTTGGATCGTCTAAACAAGCGGAAACCGAACTGCTCTTCGACCTTGTTCAACTGTGCGGCCAGGGCCTGCACAGTCAGGCACGAATGCTCGGCTGCGGCCGACAACGAGCCGGTCTGCACGATGCGCATGAGGTTGCGTAAGGTTCTGCTATCCATGGGTAATGCCCTCTGAAGTGGGCTGGGTATTGTTGTGTACGTGACAGCCTGAACGGCGCCATTTGCCGGCTATATTCCTGTACCTGAGCATAGTTGTCGCGCAATTAGTAGCGAATCGATGTCCCCGCCGATGGCTGGAGGCTGACACAGGATCGGGGTTTTTGGTGACGTGGGGGTGATTGGGGTCAAAAAAAGTGCACGGTTTGGGTGCGTCTGCGGGGATTTATCAAGAGAAACGACTGACAGGGTCGGCGCGTTATGTCAGCAATTGCAGGTATATCTCAAAGGAAGTTCAAAAAGCGCCCACAAAAAAGCCGACATCACTGTCGGCTTTTTTGTCGAAGTCACTCGAAATTGTGCTCCCTCAAGCAGGGGAGAAGAGGTCTCACCCGAACGCTGATTTTCAGGTCATCAACGAGGTTCCTAACGCCGACTATCGCCACCTGATGGCAGTCGGTTTCGCGCTCTTGGGGCCGATTCTCGGCCACTGAATCAGATGTGTCAACCTACGACTTCAATGGGTAAACGGTAGCGAGATGGGTGTATCAATTCATTACACCGCATCACAAATGAAGTACCCCACCCCTACTTTTTCCCCTCCCGGCACACGCCTACATTGAGCTCCAACACCTGACCATCATCCCGAGGGCAGGTCACTGGAGTAGTCGTCATGCCATTTGTCAGCGTACGCATCACCCGCGACGGCGTTACCCGTGAGCAGAAAGCTCAGGTGATCGCCGAAATCACTGAAACCCTGGAACGTGTCCTCAACAAACGCCCGGACCTGACCCACATCGTGATCGAAGAAGTCGACACCGATAACTGGGGCTACGCCGGCATCACCACCACCGAGTACCGCCGACAGCTGGCGGAACGGGGCCAGTCATGACTCCGACCGTGACCATCGATTTCGTCTCCGACGTGGTGTGCCCCTGGTGCGCACTCGGGGCGACAGCGCTGGAGCAGGCGATCGGCAATCTGGCCGACGAGGTTTCGGTGGAGCTGACCTACAAGCCTTTCGAACTCAACCCGGACATGCCCGCCGAAGGTGAACCGGCCGTGCAGCACCTGATGCGCAAATACGGCCGCACCGCCGAAGACGTCGCCGCCGGCAAGAAGATGCAGATCGAACGCGGCAAGGCCATCGGTTTCGAGTTCGACCTGGAGAAACGCACGCACTTTCACAACACCTTCGACGCCCACCGATTGCTGATGTGGGCGGCGCAGGAAGGGCGGCAGATCGCGCTGAAAAAGATCCTGCTGCGCGCTTACTTCCGCGACGGCGACAACCCCAACGATCACCCGACGCTGATCCGTCTGGCGACCGAAGCCGGGCTGGATGCCGCGAGGGCCCGCAAGGTGCTGGCCAACGATGAATTCGCCAGCGAAGTGCGGCAACTGCAGGCGTTCTACCGGCAGCACGGGATCAACTCGGTGCCCGCGCTGATCCTGAACGGCAAGCACCTGGTGTCCGGTTCGCAATCGGTCGAGTACTACGAACAAATGCTGAAACAACTGGCTGCGGCCTGATTCAACACCTACTTATTGATTGAGGATTTCATCATGAGCAACTCGAAAAAAACCGTCGTCATCACTGGCGCCTCTCAAGGTCTGGGCGAAGGCATGGTCAAGGCCTTCCGCGAACTGGGCTACAACATCGTCGCCACCTCTCGGTCGATCAAACCGTCGAACGACCCGCAGATCCTGACCATCGCCGGCGACATCGGCGACCCGGCCACCGCTCAACGCGTGATCAGCGAAGGCGTGGCCCGCTTCGGCCGCATCGACACCCTGGTCAACAACGCCGGCATCTTCGTCGCCAAACCGTTCACTGCCTATACCCCGGAAGACTACGCGGCGGTGCTGTCGGTCAACCTCAACGGCTTCTTCTACATCACCCAACTGGCCATCGCCGAGATGGAAAAACAGAGCAAGGGCCACGTGGTCAACATCACCACCAGCCTGGTCGACCACGCCATCGACGGCGTGCCCTCGGTCCTCGCTTCGCTGACCAAGGGCGGTCTCAACGCTGCGACGAAATCCCTGGCCATTGAATACGCCAAACGCGGAATCCGGGTGAACGCGGTCTCGCCGGGCATCATCAAGACACCGATGCACGGCGAGGAAACCCACGCGGCGCTGGGTGCGCTGCATCCGGTTGGGCACATGGGCGAGATCGACGACATTGCGCAGGCGGTGGTGTATCTCGATAACGCGAATTTTGTGACCGGCGAGATTCTGCATGTGGATGGTGGGCAAAGCGCTGGGCACTGATTGATCCGGTAACACAAAGCCCTCGCCGCGATGCGAGGGCTTTTTTATGGGCGACGATTTATGGATCTGGACTCAACACTTTGACCGCGTCATCGACCAGCGCCTTGCTCAACTCCTGCAAGTATTGCGAAGCGCAGGCGTGGAGTTCTGGATCGTTGGCGGCAGAAGTATCTGATGTGAGCAGTTTGGAAATGTGCAGCAGGTGGGAGGCGTGGGAGAGGGCGGTGACGACCGGGACGCCGGGGTTGGTGCGGAAGAGTGCGTGGTTGGACTGGAAGGAAAAATGGGTGAGGCCGAGGGTTTTCAGATCATTTGGGTTAGTCATGGCTTCACCTACCGTTGGCTGGTTGGTGGAAGGGGCAGATTTTGGACGGATCGATGCTAATCATTTGTGAAACTCCCTGTATCAAATGAGCGCTGCCAATTCGTTATCAGGCGAATGGGGTGGCAGCTATGCGCAGGCTGATAAACCGGAGATACAGGAACCCGGCAGACCCGAAGGTCTCCCACGCACAGCCGCCATTACACGGAATTGCAGGCATGAAAAAGCGCCGACAAACGTGGGTTGGGGCGCTGGTGCGCCTGTATCTTACGCGGGTTATCAGGCCCGGTCGCTGGATTGGCAGCGACGGGTTTGACGGTAGCGTGGGGGAGGGATGAGTGCAATCGTGGCCAGGTGGTGGCGGGGCTAGCGATCTTCCAGATGTGCGGCGCAACAGTTATGTTGCATGCGCAACAAATATGTTGCACATTCGCTCTACCGAAACAGCGAGTGATGCACATGAAGTACAGCGAGTTTCGGCGATGGTTGAAGGCCCAAGGCGTTGAGTTCCAAACCGGCAAGGGCAGTCATTTCAAGGTTTCCTTGAATGGCAAATCAACTGTCTTTCCCGACCACGGAGCCAAGGAGATGGGCGAAGGGTTGAGAAAATCGATAATCAAACAGCTGGGCCTCAAGGATTGAGACCCAGCTGTACCCCATGAGAGGAAACGTGATGTTCGAATATGCGTTGGAAGTCCACGAGGAGCCGGGCAGTGTCTGGTTGTCCTGCGCAGAAATTCCAGAGATGCACGCCGCTGGCGACACCCTCGAGGAAGCACTCGACGGCGCTATAGATGCGATGGAAACGGCCTTGTCGATTTACGTCGATGATCGCCGGTTGATTCCGACAGGTGATGCGGGAGAGCAGGAAAGTGACGCGGTATTGCGTCTGCCTGCACTGACTGCCGCAAAGGTCGGGTTGTGGAATGCCCTTCTCGAGTCTGGGGTGAGCAAGGCTGAACTGGCACGGCGCTTGGGTGTGCAACGACCCCAGGTAGATCGGTTAGTCGATTTCCTGCATCACTCCAAGATTGAGAATGTTGAGCGTGCGTTGCAGCAGCTTGGACGGCGGATTTTACTTTCGGTTGAGGCTGCGTAGGTTTCACAATCGAATGATGGAGAAAAGCCCCCGGCAGCAATAACTGTGGGGGCTTTTTCATTTGGGGCGGAAAACACAAACCCCAGAAACAACAAAGCCCCTGCATTTCTGCAGGGGCTTCGTTTTGTATGGTGCCGGCACCAGGAATCGAACCCGGGACCTACTGATTACAAGTCAGTTGCTCTACCATCTGAGCTATACCGGCGTGTGGGCGACGATTATAGCGACTCGGGTGCTTCTGTAAACCCCTGAATTCAGACTATTTTTGCGCCCTCTGCGATTCACGCCCGGCGCAGGACGTTGCGCAGTTTTTGTACAGCGCGCCAGGCGCGGCTGTTTTGCATGGCGCGCAGTTGGGCTTCGGCTTGTTCGGCGCGTTGCAGGGCGGTTTCCAGGGCCGGGTTTACCGGGTGGGCGAGGTTGTGGCCTTTGCACAGCTGGAAGTTGTCGAGGTTGCACGGTGGCAGGTCGAACGCGGGTTTGAGGTTGATGTGTTCGTTGGCGAGGAAGAAGCTGTTGAGGCCGTCGAACAGGACGTTGGTGTAGCCAGCGTCGGTCACCAGGTGTTCCCAGGTGTGGTCGCGCTCCCATGGGGTTTCGATGAGGATGATCCAGGGGCGGAAGCGGCTGAAGTCCATGCCGCGCAGGACGGTCTCTTCGTGGCCCTCGACGTCGATTTTCAGGAAGTGGATCGGCCGCTCGGCGGCGTGTTCTTCGCAGATCGAGGTCAGTGTGCGTGCGTTGACAGTGAAGCTTTGCACGTCCATGCCGAGGTTTTTGCGTTCTTGCGCAACGACCGGGTCAGCGGTGGACAGGCCGGTGTCCGCAATGCCGTAGAAGGTCAGTTCGCCCGGCTGGTCGCTGGCCACGCATTGCAGCGTGGTGTCGCGGGGGCGATGCTGGCGGAGTGCGTCGTAGTAGTTCTGCATCGGTTCGACGTTGATGCCTTGCCAGCCGCGATCATAAAAGGCCTTGGTGACCGAGTCGTGGATCGGGTCATTGGCGCCGACGTCGATATAAAAACCGTTTTCAAAATACTGCAGGGCGCGCCAGAGGCGAACGTCCTCGAAATTCTGTGCGTAAGAAATGAACGTCACGGTCGCTTCCTGTCGGTCAGATTTTTCTTGTTCGGGCGTGCGCTACCTGCACGGCGTAGGTCTGTATAGCAAGGGCGGATGGCAGGCGCAATTGCCCGCTGCCGGCGTCCGCGATTCGGCGGTTATGTCCTTTTGGTCGAGGGCTTATGCACAACAGGCTTTGAAGAGGGCGGGCTTAGGCAGGTTTTTGTGGACGGGTTCTCATTTGAGTCGCAAATCCCTGTTTTGCCGGTTTTTTATTTATGTGAACAAAAAATGACCAGCGCTGTTAATGGCCTGAAACAGCCGTGGATATTGGATCCACGATAAATCCATCAACAGAGTTATCCACAGGCTGTGAAAGATTAAACGCGTTCGGCCAGCAACAGGAAATTACGCGGTGTGATCGGCGCCTCGCAGAAGGTGCCGAGACGTACGACGTATCCCTGTTCGGTGAGGAAAAGTGCCCGATCAAGATTCAGCCAAAGCTCCAGCGGCCGTCGGAACAGTCCGCGCAGCAGTTCCAGATTGCGAACTTCGGCCAATCGCTGCCAACCGGCAGCTTCGAGCGCTACCCAATCTGGCGAGCCGATTGTGGATAACTCTTTCAACGCTGCCAGATCGCGGCAGTAATCAGCGAACGGTTTGTCCAGCCAGGCGCTCGGCAGGGACGGCGTCGGCAAGTATTCGTCGACGCCACGCACTTGCCGTTGCAACAGATCGAAAGCCAGTCGGCGGGCCATGGAGGTGTCACGCTGACGTCGGACGCGGGCACCGGCGGTGACGGTTTCGCTCATCGGCAGGGACAGATCTTCCAGCGAGAGCTGTAGGGCGGAGCATGAACCTGCGGAGGACAACGCCTGATATTCAGTGCGACTGATCCGGTTGTAACAGCACGGTGCAATTGCCAGTTGTCGACAGCCAGCGGCGGAGGCCAATTGCATCAGGCGTACATGCAGATCGCCACAGGCATGCAGGGCGACAGGCGTGTGCTCGGCGTGCAGCAATGACGCGGTGTTCGCCGCGAGCACATCCTGCTCGACATGCAGCGCATGCAGGTGATGACGCTGACTCAGTGCCTGGCCGCTGGCGACCAACTCCGAGTCGTATTCCAGACAGGTGAGTTGCTGGCCAGTGCCGAGCAGACGCCGACCCAAATGGCCTTTGCCCGAACACCAATCCAGCCAGTGCTTCGGTTGCGCGGCAAACGACAAGCGGCTGGCGAAGGCTTCGATCTGCTGCCATTTGCGCCCCGGCACATCGACATTCAGACGGTGCCCGGCGGCTTTCAGCGAATGTGCAGGCAGCTCACCGACCGTACTCAATTCAAGCGACAACGCCGCCAATGAAGCGAACGGCTCCGGCGCATCCAAGAGTTCGGCAGGCTGGTTATGCGCGTTTTCCGCATCTTCCAGCGAACGTCCGCGTAGCCACGAGGACAATTCAGGGTAGGACGCTTCCCACGGCAGCTGCAGATGAGTGAACGGGCGGGGCTTCCATAGCGCCTGATGCGCTGTGAGAAATGTATCCAGTGCCGTGAAACGGGCGAGCAGGGCCTCGCCCGTCAACACGTCGGAAGAATCAGCGCCCCTGGCACGCATCGACGCGCAGCCAGCGTTCCAGTAGCTTGAAGCCGCGAACCAGCACGTAAGCCATCACCAGATAGAACACGCCAGCCGCGAAGAAAATCTCCACCGGCAGGTAGGTGCGGGCAATGATCGTGCGCGCCATGCCAGTGAGTTCCAGCAGAGTCACGGTGCTGGCCAGAGCGCTGGCCTTGAGCATCAGGATCACTTCGTTGCTGTAGGCCGGCAGGCCGATGCGCGCGGCGCGCGGCAGGATGATGTAGAACAGCGCTTTCGGCCGGGACATGCCCAGCGCCCGCGCCGCTTCGATCTCGCCCGGCGGAATCGCCTGGATCGCCCCGCGCAGGATTTCGGCGATGTACGCCGCGGTGTGCAGGGTCATGGTCGCAGTGGCACACCAGAATGGATCGCGCAGGTACGGCCACATCGAGCTGTTACGCACCGCGTCGAACTGCGCCAGGCCGTAGTAGACCAGGAACAGTTGAACCAGCAACGGCGTGCCACGGAAAAAGAAGATGTAGGCGTAGGGCACAGCGCGCACGTACCACAGCTTCGAAGAACGGGCGATGCCCAGCGGAATTGCCAGCAGCAAACCGGCGATCACGGCGATGGCCACCAGCTCCAGGGTCAGCGTCGCGCCCTGGGCCAGTTTCGGCAGCCACTTGATGATGACTTCCCAATTCATTGAGCGCTCCTCGCGAAGCCGCGTGCGGCGCGTTTCTCCAGCAGGTGCATGCCGATCATCGCCAGCACGGTCAGGCACAGGTACATGAGCGCCGCCACCATATAGAAGGTGAATGGCTGCTTGGACACGGTCACGCCGATCTGCGCGTGACGCATGATTTCTTCCAGGCCAATGACCGACACCAGCGCGGTGTCTTTCATCAGGATCATGAACAGGTTGCCCAGGCCGGGCAGGGCGATGCGCCACATCTGCGGCATGATCAGTTTGGTGAAGATCCGCCATTTCGACAGGCCCAGGGCCACGCCAGCCTCGCGGTGGCCTTTGGGAATGGCGAGGATCGCGCCGCGAAACACTTCCGTGGCGTAGGCGCCGAAGCACAGGCCCAGCGCAATGACGCCGGCGGCGAAGGCGCTGAGTTCCAGTCCGGGATTGCCGATAAACTCACCGAGCGCGCGCATGGCGTTGACCGTACCGAAGTAGATCAACAGCACCCAGAGCAATTCCGGGACGCCGCGCACCAGGGTCGAATAGGTTCCGCCAAGCCATTGCAACGGCTTGTACGGGGAAGTCTTGGCCAAGGCGCCGAGCAGACCGAGCACCAGCCCCAGGCACAGGGCCGAGAGTGCCAGTTTGACGGTCATCAGCGCGCCGGCGAAGAGCGCCGGGCCGAATCCGTAGAGGTCGATAATCATGGATTTCTTTTCAAATCGCGGCAGGCAAGGCCGGGGATCGGCACCGTCATGTGACGGCGCCGATCCGGCAGGTCAGGATCAGTAGATGCTGAACGGGAAGTACTTGTCGTTGATCTTCTTGTAGGTGCCGTCGGCAACGATTTCCTTCAGCGCAGCGTTCAGCTTCTCGCGGATCGGGTCGCCTTTACGTACAGCGATACCGATCTTGTCGCTTTCTTCCACCGGATCGCCCTTGAATTCATAGGCTTTGCCGGCGTCGCTTTTCAGCCACTCGTAGTTGACGTATTTGTCGGCGAGGATGCCGTCCAGACGACCGGAGGTCAGGTCGAGGTAGGCGTTTTCCTGGGTGTCGTAGAGTTTCACTTCGACGCCCGGCATGTTGTCTTCCATGAAGGTGCCGGCGAGGGTCGCGCGCTGGGCGCCGATCACTTTGCCTTTCAGGGAGTCCTTGTCGGTCTTGAACTCTTTATCCTTCGGCGCGATGAACTGCAGCTTG
Source organism: Pseudomonas sp. 3-2 (assembly GCF_019710535.1). Classification (NCBI taxonomy): domain Bacteria; kingdom Pseudomonadati; phylum Pseudomonadota; class Gammaproteobacteria; order Pseudomonadales; family Pseudomonadaceae; genus Pseudomonas; species Pseudomonas sp. 3-2. The sequence goes on from NZ_CP081200.1 coordinate 334,099, forward strand.
TTGGAGTAGTACGGGTCGGTGAAATCCACCGCTTGCTTGCGCTCGTCGGTGATCGACATCGAGGAGATCAGGAAATCGAACTTCTTGGCGTTCAGGGCCGGGATGATGCCGTCCCAGTCCGAAGTGACGACGGAGCATTCAACTTTCATCTTGGCGCACAGGGCGTCGCCGATGTCTTTGTCGAAGCCGACGACGTTACCGCTGGCGTCTTTGTTGTTGAACGGCGGGTAAGCCGCTTCGATGCCCATCTTCAGGGTCTCGGCCATGGCACCGGCGCTGAACGCGAGGGTGACGGCGGCGGCCAGGAAGACCTTTTTGTAGTTCTGCATGCGGGTAGCTCCGTTAGCGGTTGCTGGACATGAATTGTTTGCAGCGCGCCGAAAGCGGGTTTTCGAACACCTGCTGTGGCGATCCTTGCTCTTCTACCAGGCCCTGGTGGAGGAACACCACTTCGCTGGAGACCTGACGGGCAAAGCCCATCTCGTGGGTCACGAGCAGCATGGTGCGGCCTTCTTCGGCCAATGCGCGGATGACATTAAGTACTTCCTGGACCATTTCCGGGTCAAGGGCGGAGGTGGGCTCGTCGAACAGGATCACCTTGGGCTGCATCGCCAGCGTGCGGGCAATCGCCGCGCGCTGTTGCTGGCCGCCGGACAGTTGCGCCGGATAGGCGTGGCGCTTGTCGGCGATGCCGACCTTGGCCAGCAGCGCTTCGGCGACTTCGATGGCTTCGGCCTTGCTCTGGCCGAGCACGCGGCGCGGGGCTTCGATGATGTTGTCGAGCACGCTCATGTGCGGCCACAGATTAAAGTTTTGAAACACAAAACCAATCTCGGAGCGCAGGCGGTTGATCTGCTTGCCGTCTGCGGCAACCAGTTCGCCATTCTTGGCGGCCTTGAGCTTGAGTTCTTCCCCGGCCACCAGGATCTGGCCCTGATGCGGGTTTTCCAACAGGTTGATGCAACGCAGGAACGTGGACTTGCCGGAACCGGAGGAACCCAGGATCGAGATCACATCGCCGTCGCGGGCGGTCAGCGAGATGCCTTTGAGCACCTCAAGCTGTCCGTAGCGTTTGTGCAAGTTGCGGATTTCAAGCGCGGGCGTGGCCTCAGCCATGTGCGTTCCTCATATATGTTGCGCTCCTGCTGTTGGTTGGCCTTCCTGGCGAGGCGGCCAAGCTAGCATAGCGTTTCAATGGCAGCCAACAGCGCTACGAGCGGTAAACGGATGGCGTGTGGCAGGTTGTCGCATCGGCGCAGCAGACTGTCGCCCCATCAACAACCGAACGGGTGTTTGAACGTGGATTCCCGTGGGTGTCGCGTAAAAAAAGGCGCGATGTTGCCACCTTTGGCGGGGTGTTGGAAGCGCTATCCGGCCGATCGTTCCTCATTCGCCCTTTTATTGTGCATCCCGCACTTTTTCAGTGTGTTTCTGGTGCGCTCGTTCGTTTGAAAAGTGAGTCGCAGGGTAACGCTTTGGCGAAAGGCCATTATTCTCAAGGACTTGCGATGACTGTCCGGTCGCGCGGAAAACCGCACGGCAGAAGAGTTTGAAACATTTTGGCGCATTTATTGCGTGCAGAATCCGGAACGCCCCGTTGGATTCTTTTTACGAGAAGGAACGCCAGACGGGCCGGACGCAATCGCTTTCCTCGCAAAGGTAGTTCCAATGAGCAGTACCCAAAGCTCCAATGGCCTCGAACAGGGGCTCAAACCGCGTCATGTGACCATGCTGTCGATCGCCGGGGTGATCGGTGCAGGTCTGTTCGTCGGCTCCGGCCACGCCATCGCCGCTGCCGGTCCCGCTGTTCTGCTGGCTTACGCCGCTGCTGGCGCGCTGGTTGTGTTGGTGATGCGCATGCTCGGCGAAATGGCGGTTGCCTCGCCTGACACTGGCTCGTTCTCGACTTACGCCGACCGCGCTATCGGTCACTGGGCCGGTTTCACCATCGGCTGGCTGTACTGGTGGTTCTGGGTTTTGGTGATTCCGCTGGAAGCCAACGCCGCCGCAACCATCCTGCACGCCTGGTTCCCGGGTGTGGAAATCTGGGCCTTCGCCCTGATCATCACCATGCTGCTGACCGTGACCAACCTGTTCAGCGTGAAAAATTACGGTGAGTTCGAATTCTGGTTCGCCCTGCTCAAAGTCGTGGCGATCATCGGTTTCATCATTCTTGGCGTCGCGGCCATTTTCGGCTTCCTGCCGAACAGCCAGGTCAGCGGCGTTTCGCACATCTTCGACACCCAGGGCTTCCTGCCGAACGGCATGGGCGCAGTGCTGGGCGCGATCCTGACCACCATGTTCTCCTTCATGGGTACCGAGATCGTGACCATCGCGGCCGCGGAATCGAAGAACCCGGGCAAGCAGATCTCCAAGGCGACCAACTCGGTGATCTGGCGAATCGGCCTGTTCTACCTCGTTTCGATCTTCATCGTCGTGGCCCTGGTGCCATGGAACGATCCGGTTCTGGCCAGCGTCGGTTCCTACCAGACCGTGCTTGAGCGCATGGGCATCCCGAACGCCAAGATGATCGTCGACATCGTGGTTCTGGTCGCTGTAACCAGCTGCCTGAACTCGGCGCTGTACACCTCTTCGCGCATGCTGTTCTCCCTCGGCAAGCGCGGCGATGCCCCGGCCATGGCGACCCGCACCAACAAAAGCGGCACCCCTTACTGGGCGGTAATGCTGTCCACTGGCGCGGCGTTCCTGTGCACTTTCGCCAACTACGTAGCCCCGGCGGCGGTGTTCGAGTTCCTGCTGGCCAGCTCCGGCGCGATCGCGCTGCTGGTGTACCTGGTGATCGCGATTTCGCAACTGCGCATGCGTAAACAGCGCATGGCTCGCGGCGAGAAAATCGTCTTCAGCATGTGGCTGTTCCCGGGCCTGACCTACGCGGTGATCGTGTTCATCGTGGCGGCCCTGACCATCATGCTGTTCCAGGATGCCCATCGCGTGGAAATCCTCGCGACCGGCCTGCTCAGCCTGCTGGTGGTCGCGGCCGGTCTGCTGGTGGCCCGCCGCCGCAATCTGGAAAAGCGTGGCGCCGCGGTGCTGAACTGATCCGCAACGCGTAACGCAAAACGGCCGCTGTCAGTGATGACAAGCGGCCGTTTTTGTTACTGCGAGCGGTTTATTCGCTCTTCTCTTCCTGCGCTTCAACCGACTGACCGTAGGTGTCCAGCGCAATCCCGAAATCGCTGATGAACTGCGGTTCGCTCAGCCAGGCCTGGGCGGTCTCGCGATCCATGCCATCGGCCCACATGCGGTAGTCGATCAGCATGTCGGCGGCCAGGTGAGTGGCGGCCATGCCTTCGTTCTCGGCATTTTCCATGTCCAGCAGTTCAGGATGGTCGACGATGATGAACGCCAGCTCACGCAGCAGCGTCAGCAGCATTTCGTTGCGGCTGACGGCTTCGGCGTCGCGCATCTTGCTGAACATCGCCAGGGTGTATTCCGGGATCGGCTCGGCCAGGTGACCGAGGTCATCGTCCTGCGCCAGGGGTTTGCGACCGACCATGCGGATCTGCTTGGCTTTGGCCTTGGCGCGTTTGGCGCGTTTCTGTTGCTTGTTCAGGGATGCCATGGGAACTCAGTTTTTCTGTTGGGTTTGTGCGGCGATTGCGTCGGACGCGGCCACATAGTCTTTCTGGAAATCCGGCGATTCGATCCACGCCAGAGCGCCAGCCTCGTCAGTCTCGGTGGCCCACTGGCGGTACTCGATCAGCGCGGCGAGGATGAAGTCCATCGCGCCTTCTTCGCCTTCCTGCTCGTACACCAGCTCCAGCAGCGGGTCTTCGAGGAACGCGGTGCACAGGGCCTGCTGGCTGATCTTTTCGGCGTCGATCATTTTCTTGAACAGTTCGGTCAGGTCCACCGACTCAAAATCGATGCGGTCGTCGTTCGGGTCCAGCTCGACCGGCGCTTCCGCACGTTTGGTGCGGTTCTGCTTGGCCTTGGTCTTGGCCCGGGCGGCGCGTTTTTGCTGCTTGTTGGCGGAAGCCATGGTGTGTGTTCCGTGGTGCGTTAAAGGGCTTGGCTGCGTGGGATCTTGCGCCCCGGTGTGTCGGAGGCCAGTTCGCCGGTCTGCAGCCAGGTCAGAGCGATGGGCCATAGTGTGGCTTGGTATGCGCTGCGAAAAAAGGCGAAATGTCCGACTTGCTGTTCGCCGATGTCCTGCGGCTCGATTCGCAGGTGGGTCTTTTGCGCATTGTGGAAGTAAGCCAGCAGGCGTTCGATGGCGGGAATCGTGCCGTAGGGATCGTCACTGATGCTGATTGCCAGGGCTTTGGCCCGGACGTTGGCGAAGGGCAGGTTGCGGATCGTTCTACCGCTCGGACGCCGCTCATAACGTGCGGCAGGTGTGCTCCAGTCGCGCACCACGCCGGCGGGCGTATCTTCCAGCCAGCCAAGTCGCTTGCCCGGAAAATATCCACAGAACAGCGTGACCAGCGGCATCAGCAGATGCCATTTGCCGAACATCCGCCAGCGATGCTCGGGCGCGTAATCGCGCCAGTAAGCGAACTGCGCGCCGACGGTCACCAGTCGTCGGATTATCTTCCCGGACGCCCCCAGGCCTGCTGCGCAGCCGCCGAAGCTGTGTCCGACCACATCGATCGGCTGACCGGGAAACTCTCGCTGCGCGCGTTTGAGCATCGCCTCGAAATCCAGCGCGCCCCAATCCGTCCACGAAGCCTGCAAATGCCTCATCGACTTTGGCCGCGATTCACCAATGCCGCGGTAGTCGAAAATGATCACGTCGAACCCATTGGCGAACAGATACGCCGCGAAGCGCGAGTAGTGGCGGCAACGCACGGATGTGGCGGCGTTGATGATCACAACCGGGCGTTGTGGATCCGGTGAGGCGTGACGCCAGGTGAAACCGCCGAGCAGATAGCCGTCGGCGGCGGGCTCGCGGAAAGGTTCGCTTTCAATGTCGGATGCTTGGCCGAGTGGAGGTGGTGCACTTTGTAGGTTCATGGGTTTCGAGCCTGGCTAGGACGGGTCGAGAATGAACTTCATGCGGGATGCAGCGCAATGATTTGGTATGCAGTGTGTACCGGATTGACGGTTCGATTAGGCGGTCGCCAATTCGTGACGCAGTGCGTCATGAATTGGCTGGGAAAAACTTGTGTAGTCTTTTTTGCATTCAAAACAACTCCCAATCGTTCTAAAACCCACTCCGCAAGACAAAATCTAAAAAGAGGTAACGATTGGGTTCCGCGAGAACCCGGGAGTCGTCCTCATGAAACGCGTTCTTTCATTCGTGCTGCCCGTCGCCGCTGCGGCGATATTGCTGTTTCCGCTCATGGCGCAGGCTGAAAGTCTGGCACCGATCGACAGTTCCGCCCTGCAGGTTCAGCAGCAGGAGCAAAACGGTGTTCGTTATCTGGCCGGCGGGATTGGTGAAGATGAGTCGAAAGCCATTCAGCAATCCGCGGGCTACAACCTGCACATGACCTTCGCTGTCGGTACGCAAAACGAATATACCGCCGATGTCGACGTGGCGATCCAGAAAGCCCCCGGTCAAACCGTGCTGACGCTCAATCAAACCGGGCCATTGGTGTACGTTCAGCTACCGCCAGGCAAGTACACGGTCGTCGCCACCCGCAAGGGTGAAACGCGTCGGGATGTGGCGGAAGTAGGCGGCGGTGCTGCGCGCAATCTGGTGTTCCACTGGAACGACAACAGCTAACGTCGCCGACGGTCACGCCCGGGTGGCGTGACCGTCGCGGTGCGTCCCATCCAGATCAGAAGCCAGGCAGCGCCCGACAGGAAGAGTGCGAAGAGGCAGTGCGTGGCAACAGTGAACCAGAAGTCGAAGGACTGTTCGGCCTGTGAATACACGGCGAAGTGTTTCCCCCGCGCCATGTTGCTGATGCGTCCCTGAATCAGGCCGTTCACCGTTTCATAAGTGATCAGGCCTACGCAGAGGGTCAGTACGATGCCGAGAGCAATCATCAGCCAGTCGGTGCGTTTTACGGGTGGCGCAGGATGGGGCAGGGGGACGCGGGTTCTTTTCTGGTTCATCGCGGTGATGACCCTCTTCCGTAAGGGTTGAGCAACGTATCGCCAATTCCGGCCTGCAAGAAGGGCGGAATCGGGCCGTGATCAAATCGCAGGCATAAAAAAACCCTGAATCTTGCGATTCAGGGTTTTCGGTATTTGGTGCCCAGAGACGGAATCGAACCGCCGACACGGGGATTTTCAATCCCCTGCTCTACCGACTGAGCTATCTGGGCAACGGGGCGCATTAAAAGGGTTTTTCGGATTTACGTCAAACACTTTTTTAAAATTTCTTAAATTAATTCCGTCGCTTACGATCCGACCCCCGATTTCGCGGGGTTTACTCTGCGGGCGGAACGTAGCCTTCGGCCTGAGCGTATTCCTCGCCGGAGAAGTACTTGTCCATTTCGCCCTGAAGAAATTTGCGGTCTTCGGCGTTCATCATGTTCAGGCGTTTTTCGTTGATCAGCAGGGTCTGGTGTTTCTGCCAGTCAGCCCAGGCCTTGGCCGAGACGTGTTCGAAAATATCCTGGCCCTTGGCGCCCGGGTACGGTGGGCGCTCCAGACCTTCGAGTTGTTCTTTGTACTTGCGGCACATTACGGTGCGGGTCATGTCGACTCTCCTGCATTCAAGACGGCGGCCGCGCGTTCGAGCAAGGTCTTGACCGGGGCGGCGAGGCCCAGGCGCGGCGGGGTGGCGAGGTTATACCAGAGCCAGTCGGTCTCGGCCACGTGACCGCCGGCTTCCTGCACCTGAACCAGCCAGGGTTCGATGGACAGCTGGAAGTGGCTGAAGGTGTGGACAAGGCTCGGCAGTGCCTGCTGCTCGCCCAGTTCCAGCGAGTGTTGCGCGGCGAGGTGTTGCAGGTCGTCGAGGTCGTCGAGTTCCGGCAGGCTCCACAAACCGCCCCACAATCCGCTGGACGGGCGGCGATAAAGCAGAATCGCGCCGTCCTCGTTGGCCAGCAGCGGCATCAGCGTGCGTTTCTGCGGGATGGCCTTGCGCGGCTTGGGGATCGGGTAGCGCGTTTCCAGCCCCAGCATGTGCGCTTCACAGCCGTTTTTCAGCGGACACAGCAGGCAGCTCGGTTTGCTGCGGGTGCAGAGCGTGGCGCCCAGGTCCATCATCGCCTGGGTGTAGGCGTTGACCCGATCCTGCGGCGTGAAGCGCTCGGCGTTGGCCCACAGTTGCTTGGCGACCTTCGGCTCGCCGGGGTAACCCTCCTGCGCGGTAAAACGCGCCAGCACCCGTTTGACGTTGCCGTCGAGGATCGGCGCGCGCAGGCCCATGCTGATGCTGGCGATTGCGCCGGCGGTGGACAGGCCGATACCCGGCAGCTCGGTGAGTTTCTCGACATCCCGGGGAAACTCGCCGCCGTACTGGCCGACGACGATCTTCGCGGTCTTCTGCAGATTGCGCGCGCGCGTGTAGTAACCGAGCCCGGTCCACAGGTGCAGCACTTCGTCTTCCGGCGCTTCGGCCAAGGCTTCGACCGTCGGCAGGGCGGCCATGAAGCGGTCGAAGTAATTGAGCACGGTGCTGACCTGGGTCTGCTGCAACATGATCTCGGACACCCACACCCGGTACGGGTTGATGTTCTGTTGCCAGGGCAAATCATGGCGGCCGTGGCGGTCGAACCATTCCAGCACCGCCGTGGAAAACTGCTCCGCTCTCATCGCTTGAACAGCCCCTTCAATGCGTTTTTCAGTTCCGGGCTGACTTTGTCGCCCAGTTTCTCGTCAATTTTTTCGCTGATCTTGTCGCCGGCCAGTTTGCTCGCGACCTGGCCCATGCGTTCGTTGTCCACGCGGCAGGCCTTGGCGCCCAGCTCCAGCGGGCCTCGGCAGCGCAGCGGCCATTCGATGCCGACGAATTTGTCGCCGACCTGGCAGGCCGGATCCGGCATGGCGCTGGTATCGCCTTCGACGATGATGCCGACGCGGTAGTCCATGCCCAGCACCTTGAGGTCGATATCGCCATCACCGTTGACGCTCATGCCGGGGATGCGCACTTTCAGGTCCGGGTTGCTGGCCACCCCGTTGCGGAACGTGAGGTTGCCCTTGAGCTCCTGGAACGGTGTGTCCTTGCCGCGCGGTTCGCCGCTCAGGGATTTACGGTTGAGGGTGGCGATGCCTTTGCACAGTTGCTGCTCAAGGTTGGCGTTGAGCAGCACGCCGTTGTTGATCACGAAACTGGCGTTGCCGTTGAGGGTTTCGATCAGCGCCTGCTGGCTGTTGCCGCTGCCGGTGACCGTGCTGGTGAGATTGACCAGACCTTTGACCGGAGGATTCTTGCCCTGGCTTTCGAGGATTTTCTCCACCGGCACCCGGTTGATCCGGGTTTGCAGGTTCAGCACCGGCGCCGTCTGGCGCACGTCCAGTGTGCCCTTGGCTTCGAAGTCGCCGTTGTACAGCTCGCCGCGCAGGTTCTCCAGGGTCAGCAGGCCGCCCTGGCCGGTGGCTTTCAGTGCGGCGTTCTGGATCGGTAACTTGTCGAGGGTCAGCTGGCCGAAGGTCAGGTCGGCGTTGACGTCGAGCTTGCTCAGGCGCTCAACAGGGAGCAGGCGCTCGGTGCTCCAGGCGCTTTTGCTCGGTTTTTCCGGCAGCGGGGTGCTGCCGGCCCCGGCCATCGCATCGGCCTCGGTGCTGGCGACTTCGGCTTGGCGGACCTGCGTGGCGTTGTTGGCTTTTTCCGATTTCGGCGGCAGGTAGCGGTCGACGTTGAAGGTGTCTGCCTTGAGGACCGCCCGCAGCGATTGTTTGGCGAAATCCTCGACGGCGATGCGGCCGCTGAAGCTGCTGTCGTCAAGTTTCAGGTTGATGTTGTCCAGCGCCAGGCTGGTCGGCGTCGCGGCGACACGGCTGACCAGTTCAACCTTGCTCAGGCTGCCTTCGGCCATGGCTGGCAGGGTCTGGCCGATGCTGTCGACGAATTTCGCCAGATCGAACTGGGCAATGGAAATTCCGCCGCTGATCTGTGGCGTCTTGTCCAGGTCATTGGCCTTCAGCTCGCCGAGGGCACGCAGTTGGTTGACCGAAAGCTTGATGCCGGTCCATTCGGCGACGTTGGCGGCCTTGTCCAGCAGCAATTGCCCTTGGGCGGCGAAGGTCACGGTCTTGCCCTGCAACGGATCGCCGGCGATTTCGCCGGAAAGCTTCAGGTCTTCGAACTTGTAGCGTTGCAGGGCGCGCTCGAAACGCAGCTCGCCGTTGAGCTCGGTGCGCACCCGCAGCGCCGGCTGGTTGGTGCCGAGGAACGCGGTGGCCTTGACCGGAATGTTGGTCGAATCGTGAACAGCGCCGGTGCTCAGCTGGATGCTTTCGGCGCTGAATTGCTTGCCGGTCAGCTCGTCGTTGTACTCCACGCGGGCGTTGTTGACGGTCAGGCTGTCGATGTCGAGGCGAATCGGCTGGGCCGGTTTTTCCACCGGGGCCGGTGTTGCTGGAGAGGCTTCCCCGGCGGTCGCTGGCGGTGTGCTTCCGGCGGGAGCCGGCACCTTGCCGATGTCTTCCCAGTTGCCGTGACCATTCTTGTCACGGCTCAGGCGCAGGTTCAGGCCTTCAACGCGCACGTCGCTCATTTGCACCTCGCGGCGCAGCAGCGGCAGCACGCGCACGGACAGACCGAGCATCTGCAGGTCGGCAAACGGTTCTGCAGGCTTGGCCAGGGTCGCGACGCTGGCCTCGTGCAGTTCCAGGCCGAGCCACGGGAACAGGCTCCAGCCGATATCGCCATTGAGCGTCAGCTCGATGTGGGCCTTGTCGCGGGCTATCTGGCGGATCTCGTCCTTGTAGTCGTTGGGATCAAACAGGTGGGTCAGGGCGAAGCCCGCCGCCACAATGATCAGCAACAGCCCGAGAAGTACCAGACCCAGGATTTTGCCGAACGCTTTCATGGGCGAGTCCTTGTAAGTAGTCGAATTCGTAATTTAGCCGGGGAGTATAGCGCTGCATCAACCCTCGCTGTCGCGGTGCCCCGTCAAGGCTGCTGAACCGCGATATACAGCGCTTCGACAACGATCGGCATCGGGGTTCCCGGGCGTCCTGAGATCAGATGACATGAAAAAGGTGATATCAGTTTGGTTTTTCTGTCACGTGCAAATGGTAACCTTCGCCCGTTCGTCCGCCCATCTGCGACTTAACGTCGCGCTTTCAAGGAGCTTCACCCGCAAAAAACGGTCATGCCTGCGTGCATAAAGGCCGGGGTGGGCAGTGGCTGGCGAACCATACTAATAATTGGGGGATACACAATGAGCACGACCATTACGGCGGACGGCTTCAAAGCCGATCAGCCCGGGTTCCTGTCCAAGGAACGCATCATCGCCAAGCCCGGTTTCAACCGTTGGCTGGTCCCGCCGGCCGCTCTGGCCATTCACCTGTGCATCGGCATGGCCTACGGCTTCTCGGTGTTCTGGTTGCCGCTGTCCAAGGCGCTGGGCGTCACTGCTCCGGTGGCTTGCGCACCGGACATGAGCTTCATCGCACAAGTCTTCTCGTCGCAATGCGACTGGCCGATCTCCATGCTCGGCTGGATCTACACCCTGTTCTTCATCTTCCTCGGCTGCTCGGCAGCGATCTGGGGCGGCTGGCTCGAACATGCAGGTCCTCGCAAGGCCGGTGTTGTATCGGCACTTTGCTGGTGCGGCGGTCTGCTGATTTCTGCGCTGGGTATCTATACCCACCAGATCTGGCTGATGTGGATCGGCTCCGGCGTGATCGGCGGTATCGGTCTGGGCCTGGGCTATATCTCGCCGGTGTCGACCCTGATCAAGTGGTTCCCGGACAAGCGCGGCATGGCGACCGGCATGGCGATCATGGGCTTCGGCGGTGGCGCGATGGTCGGTGCGCCACTGGCGACCGCTCTGATGAGTCACTTCGCTTCGCCAACCGGTGTCGGCGTGTGGCAGAGCTTCGTGGCCATGGCCGCGATCTACTTCGTGTTCATGATCGGTGGCGCGCTGGCGTACCGCGTACCGCCAACCGGCTGGAAGCCTGAAGGCTGGACCGCGCCGGCGAAGAAAGCGTCGAACGCGATGATCACCCACCGTCACGTCCACGTGAATGTGGCGTGGAAAACCCCGCAATTCCGGCTGGTGTGGCTGGTGCTGTGCCTGAACGTGTCCGCCGGTATCGGCATCCTCGGCATGGCTTCGCCACTGTTGCAGGAAGTGTTCGGCGGCAAGCTGCTGGGTAACGATCTGCCGTTCGGTCAGCTGGACGCCGGTCAACTGGCTTCCATCGCTGCAATTGCGGCCGGTTTCACCGGTCTGCTGAGCCTGTTCAACATCGGCGGCCGTTTCTTCTGGGCCTCGTTCTCGGACTACCTGGGCCGCAAGAACACTTACTTCGTGTTCTTCGCACTGGGTTTTGCGCTGTACGCGCTGATCCCGAACCTCGGTCACCTGGGCAACGTTGCGCTGTTCGTGGCGGCGTTCTGCATCATCCTGTCGATGTACGGCGGTGGTTTCGCCACCGTTCCGGCGTATCTGGCCGACCTGTTCGGTACGCAAATGGTCGGCGCGATCCACGGTCGTCTGCTGACGGCCTGGGCTGCCGCTGGCGTGCTGGGTCCGGTGCTGGTGAACTACCTGCGTGAGTATCAGCTGAGCATCGGCGTTGAACGCGCCGCCGCTTACGACATCACCCTGTACATCCTCGCCGGCCTGCTGGTGCTGGGTTTCCTGTGCAACCTGCTGGTACGCCCGGTGGCCGACAAGTACTTCATGACCGACGCCGAACTGGCTGCCGAACAGGCGCTGGGCCACGACAAGGGTGCTGACGCCAGCACCGTGCTGGAGTGGAAAGCCGCGCCGGGCAGCAAGCCGTTGGCGATCGCTGCGTGGCTGGTGGTGGGGATTCCGTTGGCGTGGGGTGTGTGGGTGACCCTGCAGAAGACGGCGGTTTTGTTCCACTAAGTAACCGTTAAAACGCAGTAACCCTGTGGGAGCGGGCTTGGTCCGGGCGGCGATCCGACGAAGGCGTCCGGTCAGTCGACATCACTGTTGGTTGACCCACCGCTTTCGCGAGCAAGCCCGCTCCCACTTTTTTCCGGGCGCCTGTAATGGCTTGTATGGACATGTCTATCCCCGACAGCACGGGGTTCTATCCGTCAGTCATTCCACCTATCGTGTTTCTGTTTCGGCCCCGCGCCCCTATAATGGCTGCCTTTTTCGCCCAATGATTTTGCGGAGCTGGTGATGGCCGAACGTAAGGCGTCTGTCGAGCGCGACACTCTGGAAACCCAGATCAAAGCCTCGATCAACCTTGATGGCACCGGAAAGGCCCGATTCGATATCGGTGTTCCTTTTCTTGAGCACATGCTGGATCAGATCGCCCGTCACGGGCTGATCGACCTGGATATCCAATGCAAGGGCGATCTGCATATCGACGACCACCATACGGTGGAAGACGTCGGTATCACCCTCGGCCAGGCCTTCGCGCAAGCCATTGGCGACAAGAAAGGCATCCGTCGCTACGGCCACGCCTACGTGCCGCTCGATGAAGCGCTGTCGCGCGTGGTGATCGACTTCTCCGGCCGCCCAGGCCTGCAGATGCACGTGCCGTACACCCGCGCCACCGTTGGCGGCTTCGACGTCGACCTGTTCCAGGAATTCTTCCAGGGCTTCGTCAACCACGCGCTGGTCAGCCTGCACATCGACAACCTGCGCGGCACCAACACCCACCACCAGATCGAAACCGTGTTCAAGGCATTCGGCCGCGCGTTGCGCATGGCCGTCGAGCTGGACGAGCGCATGGCCGGCCAGATGCCTTCGACCAAAGGCGTCCTGTAATGCAGACGGTTGCAGTTATCGATTACGGCATGGGCAACCTGCACTCGGTGGCCAAGGCCCTCGAGCACGTCGGTGCCGGCAAGGTGCTGATCACCAGTGATGCGGCAGTGATCCGCGAAGCTGACCGTGTGGTATTCCCCGGTGTCGGTGCGATTCGCGATTGCATGGCGGAGATCCGTCGCCTCGGTTTCGATTCGCTGGTGCGTGAAGTCAGCCAGGACCGTCCGTTCCTCGGCATCTGCGTCGGCATGCAAGCCTTGCTCGACTCCAGCGAAGAGAACGACGGCGTCGACTGCATCGGCCTGTTCCCGGGCGCGGTGAAGTTCTTCGGCAAAGACCTGCATGAAGACGGCGAGCACCTGAAAGTCCCGCACATGGGCTGGAACGAAGTGAAGCAGGCGGTGGATCACCCGCTGTGGCACAACATTCCGGACCTGGCGCGTTTCTACTTTGTGCACAGCTATTACATCGCCGCCGGTAACCCACGGCAGGTGGTCGGCAGCGGTCATTACGGCGTCGATTTCGCTGCGGCACTGGCCGAAGGTTCGCGTTTCGCCGTGCAGTTCCACCCGGAGAAGAGCCATACCCATGGCCTGCAATTGCTGCAGAACTTCGCGGCGTGGGACGGTCGCTGGTAAATGGCCGTCAAGAAATCCAAACCGCCGATCCTGACCCTCACTCCCGAGCAGGAGAGCGAGGCCAACCGCAAGATTCAGCGGTTCATGGAGGATCGTTTCGAACTGGACCTGGGTTCGTTCGAGGCGGCGGAAATTCTTGAGCTGTTTACCCGCGAAATTGCTCCGCACTATTACAACAGGGCGATTTTCGATGTGCAGACCCACCTCAAGGAGCGGTTTGAAAGCATCGAAAGCGACCTGTGGGCGCTCGAGAAAAACTGATTTCCGAGCCAAGCTGAACATTCAAATTTGAAGGTTTGCCAGATGCTGATTATTCCCGCTATCGATCTCAAAGACGGTGCCTGCGTACGTCTGCGCCAGGGCCGCATGGAAGATTCCACAGTGTTCTCCGATGACCCGGTGAGCATGGCTGCCAAGTGGGTGGAGGGCGGCTGCCGTCGTCTGCATCTGGTCGATCTGAACGGCGCTTTCGAAGGCCAGCCGGTCAACGGCGAAGTGGTGACCGCGATCGCCAAGCGCTACCCGACCCTGCCGATCCAGATCGGCGGCGGCATCCGTTCGCTGGAAACCATCGAGCATTACGTCAAGGCTGGCGTCAGCTACGTGATCATCGGCACCAAAGCGGTGAAGGATCCGGCGTTCGTTGCTGAAGCCTGCCGTGCGTTTCCGGGCAAGATCATCGTTGGTCTGGATGCCAAAGACGGTTTTGTCGCCACCGATGGCTGGGCTGAAATCAGCACCGTGCAAGTCATCGACCTGGCCAGGCAGTTCGAAGCCGACGGCGTGTCCTCGATCGTTTATACCGACATCGCCAAAGACGGCATGATGCAGGGCTGCAACGTGCCGTTTACCGCTGCGCTGGCTGCTGCCACGAAGATCCCGGTGATCGCATCCGGCGGCATTCACAACCTGGGTGACATCAAGTCGCTGCTCGACGCCAAGGCACCGGGCATCATCGGTGCCATCACCGGCCGGGCGATCTACGAAGGCACTCTCGACGTCGCTGAAGCGCAAGCTTTCTGCGACTCGTACCAAGGCTGAGGACTGACCATGGCGCTGGCCAAACGCATCATCCCTTGCCTGGACGTGGACAACGGCCGGGTCGTCAAAGGTGTGAAGTTCGAGAACATCCGTGACGCCGGCGATCCGGTGGAAATCGCCCGTCGCTACGACGAGCAGGGTGCCGATGAGATTACCTTTCTCGACATCACCGCCAGCGTCGATGGCCGTGACACCACGCTGCACACCGTCGAGCGCATGGCCAGCCAGGTGTTCATTCCGCTGACCGTCGGCGGCGGTGTGCGGACCGTGCAGGATATCCGCAACCTGCTCAACGCCGGTGCGGACAAGGTGTCGATCAACACCGCTGCCGTGTTCAACCCGGAATTCGTCGGCGAAGCGGCGCAGCATTTCGGCTCGCAATGCATCGTCGTCGCCATCGACGCCAAGAAGGTTTCGGGCCCGGGCGAAACCCCGCGCTGGGAGATCTTCACCCACGGCGGCCGCAAGCCGACCGGCCTCGACGCGGTCGAGTGGGCGAAGAAAATGGAAGGCCTGGGCGCCGGTGAAATCCTCCTGACCAGCATGGACCAGGACGGTATGAAAAACGGTTTCGACCTCGGCGTGACTCGCGCCATCAGCGATGCGCTGGGGATTCCGGTGATCGCTTCCGGTGGCGTCGGCAATCTGCAGCATCTGGCTGACGGCATCCTCGAAGGCCACGCCAGCGCGGTGCTGGCGGCGAGTATTTTCCACTTCGGCGAATACACCGTTCAGGAAGCAAAGGCCTACATGGCTCACCGCGGTATCGTAATGCGTTAAACATCCATACAGGCCAGTGGACAGCATGGCGTACCCAAGGCACTCTTGGGCACGCCATGGATTTCGGTAGCCCGACATGATCAAACGCCTGCTTCTCGCCCTCGCCAGTGCCTCTGTGTTGTTGATCAACAACGGCCACGCCGAAGAAAGTCCCGACACCGATCTGGTGCTCCTCACCGAAAACTTCCCGCCGTACAACATGGCGAAGAACGGCAAGAATTTCGCCCAGGACGAAAACATCAACGGCATCGCCACGGACATCGTGCGCGAGATGTTCAAGCGTGCCGGCATCACTTACAGCCTGACCCTGCGCTTCCCTTGGGAGCGGGTCTACAAGCTGGCGCTGGAGAATCCCGGTTACGGCGCGTTCGTCATGGCGCGGCTGCCGGATCGCGAAAAACTCTTCAAGTGGGTCGGCCCGATCGGCCCGGACGACTGGGTCATGCTGGCCAAGGCCGACAGCAAGATCACCCTCGAAACCCTCAACGACGCGCGCAAATACAAGATCGGCGCCTACAAGGGCGATGCGATTGCCGAGACCCTGACCAAGCAGGGGCTGAAGCCGGCAGTGGTCCTGCGCGATCAGGACAACGCCAGAAAACTGGTCAGCGGCCAGATCGACCTGTGGGCCACCGGCGACCCGGCCGGACGCTATCTGGCGCGGCAGGATGGCGTGACCGGGCTGAAAACCGTACTGCGCTTCAACAGCGCCGAGTTGTATCTGGCACTGAACAAGGACGTACCGGACGAAGCCGTTACCAAGCTTCAAGCCGCGCTCGATCAGATGCGCAAGGAAGGCGTGGTCGACGAAATCATGGGGCGCTATCTGTAGCAGTCGACGAGCCCGGCGACGATTGCGCAACAACGTCGGCGCCGCTCGTGATGGTTTCTGTCGATGGGTTTGCCGCCATGACAGGCATTGGAGTTGCTGTCTCGACGGCTTCTGGCGGGTATTCACTCATGACAAGACGGGTGTCATCGGTGTAACCAAGCGGGACGGTGACTTCAGTGCCATCCTCCCGGACCAGCTCGTAGTGACTTTCCATCTGATACACCGCGACCGATTTGAGTTTCGCCGCCATGGCGATGACGACCCGAGAGCCTGATTCGCTCCACTCGCTGGAGGACGTTTCGGTGTGAGTGAAATCCCGCGGCAGGCACGCCGAGAACTTTGTTGCCCGGATATCACTGGGCATCGCAGCCGGCCAGGCCTTGGTGAATTCCACGGCGGTATGGCGATTGAATAGCCGCATGGCCGCTGCATTTTGCGCCCTTGGCGCCTTCCATTTGATCGACTGAGCCTGCTCCGTGGCATTTCGGCCGTACCCGACCAGCACATATTGGTCGGTTCTTTTCAGATCGTAGTAACGCGAATGGTGAAATCCATCATTGGGTTGAGCGTAATCCCTGACTGCGAACCATGGCAGGCGGGCAGTCTGCGTGACCTTCGCCACTGCGCTTTCGGGATTGATGTGTGCAGTCAGTACTGGAGCTTCTGCAGGTGCGCTCACTTGAACCGGAATCGGTATCCGTAATGCATGCGCGAAAGGGCCGGTTGCCGGTTTGTTGTGGCTCGGGGCGCCGATGAAGGTGCCGGGCGCAAAGCAGATTTCGCCCGCCGCGGCGGTCGGGGGATCAATGCTCCAGGCGCTGAAGTTCAGCGTTGCACCACTGCCTTTGTCATTCCAGAGCAGATCGCCGAGGTCGGCAGCAACGACCAGATCGGCCCTGACGCAACGGATGGCGTTGAGTGAGGGTTTGCCGTGATCGCTGGAGCAGGTCATACCCAGGGCGACATAGCCTTGCGGCGCAATCGGGCGCCAGATTGAAGTGCGCGTGGCGGCTCCCGATCCGGATTCTTTCCAGACAAGTTCGAAGTCGGTGGGTCGGCTGAGTGCTTTGCCCTTGGTGTTACCGTCGTCTTGTAACGTTGCCTCGCAGACCACTGCGGCGACAATTTCGCCGTTGATGGAGGTGGTGTTGGGGATGAGGATGTCTCCCAGCGGAAAGTATCCCGGCAGAAGATCGGGGGCCGGCGCAGGGCGCCAGAAGGTGGCGGGCCTGGCCCGTGTGCCGTTGCTGTTCCAGATACGGTTGAATTCGCTGGTGAAGTTGATCAGCAGGTTGTCGAGCCTGATCGGCTCCATTGGCCTGTCTCGCAATGAAGCATTGTCGTTGGTAGTCATAGTCAATCCTGATAATTGAATGGCAACTCGAAAGAGTTGCGACCTGTGGCAGGTCTGACTATCCGGAAAGAGGGCAGGCGTCAGGCGGTAACTATTTATGGGCGTGTGTCGGTTTGTTACCGATAAATCCCGTCTTTGCCATGCGCGGCCGTGGCGCGATTGCTGCGCACACTGATCATCTGCTTGATGTCGATCCACTCGATGCCTTGGGCTTTCAGCTTCGGCAGTTCCCGCTCCAGCACTGCCAGCGTCTGTGGATAAGGGTGCCCGATCATCACGGCCGAACCCTGCTTGTGCGCCAGACTGATCGCTGTCTGCAATTGAGTCAGGATCGCCGCTTCTGTGCGCTCGTCATCGAGAAACACATCCCGCGAAACACTCGCCAGATCGATCTTTTGCGCTTGCTGCGCTGCCACAGTCTGCGCGCTGGTGCGGCTGTCGACGAAGAACTTGTGGCGGCGCTGCAACTCGCCCATCAACCACGCCATGGCCACCGGCTGTGCGGTCATGCGACTGCCCATGTGGTTGTTGATACCGGCGGTGTAGGGGACCATTTTGAACGCAGCATTCAGCCGTTTTTCGAGTTCTTCGATGGGCAGTTCGGGATGCCAGGCGAACGGGCCGGTGGCCGGGTCCATCGGCATGTGCAGGATCACGACCTTGCCGGCGCGATGGGCTTCGCGGGCGAATTCGGTGGCGTGCGGGGTGTCGGGCATGATCGCTGTGGTGACCGGGCCGGGCAGGGCCAGCACGCGGCGATCCCGGGGCAGGTTCTGCCCCAGGTCGTCGATGATCAGCGTCAGGTAGGCTTTTTGAGGTGTGGGTCTGGCAGGTTCTGCGTAAGCAGCACCCGCCAGACAGCACAGCAGGACAAAGAGGAAACGCAAAGACATCCTCAACGGCCGGACGTGATGCTCAGGCCTTTGAGCAGGCTCAGGGCCTGGGCCAACTGGTAGTCGTCATCCTGCGGCATCGCCTTGGCCTTGCCGCCGGAGCCGGTCGGTTTGTCCGCGCCGCCGTTGCCGTTGCCCAGATGACCTTGCAGGTCGGCTTCCTTGAAGTAGTCGCTGTCCGCCTCGTTGGTGATCTTGGCGCGGCGCACTTCGATGTCCGGGACGATGCCCTGGGCCTGGATCGAGCGGCCGTTCGGCGTGAAGTACAGCGCCGTGGTGATCTTCAGCGCGCGGTCGTTGTTCAGCGGCAGCACGGTCTGCACCGAGCCCTTGCCGAAACTGGTGGTACCCATGACCACGGCGCGTTTCTGATCCTGCAGGGCGCCGGCGACGATTTCCGAAGCCGAGGCACTGCCACCGTTGATCAGCACGACCATCGGCACCGCTTCGCTTTCGTCCTTGCCGGTGGCGGAGAAGCGCAGTTCGGAATTGGCGATTCGGCCCTTGGTGTAGACGATCAGGCCTTTGGTGATGAAGTGATCGACCACTTCCACCGCCGCTTGCAGCACACCACCCGGGTTGTTGCGCAGGTCGAGGATGATGCCGTTGAGTTTCTTGCCGTTGTCCTTGCGCAGCTTGGCCAGGGCCTTGGAGACCTCCTCGCCGGTCTTGACCTGGAACTGGGTGATGCGGATCAGGCCATAGCCGGATTCGAGCAGCTGTGCCTTGACGCTCTTCACCTGAATCACCGCGCGGGCGAGGGTCACGTCGAACGGCGTGCCGCCGTCGCGCACCAGGGTCAGGGTGATCTTCTGGCCGATCTTGCCGCGCATCTTGTCCACGGCTTCGGTCATGGTCTGGCCGCGGGTCGGCGCCCCGTTGATCTTGACGATGAAGTCGCCGGCCTGGATGCCGGCCTTCGACGCCGGGGTGTCGTCGATTGGCGACACGACCTTGATGAAGCCGTCTTCGGCGCCGACTTCGATGCCCAGACCACCGAACTCACCGCTGGTGCTTTCCTGCAACTCGGCGAAGTCTTCAGGGCCGAGGTAGGCGGAGTGCGGATCGAGGTTGCTGAGCATGCCCTTGATCGCGTTTTCCAGCAGGGTCTTGTCGTCCACCGGCTCGACATAGGCGGCCTTGATCCGGTCCATGACCTCGGCAAAGGTGCGCAGCTCTTCCAGCGGCAACGGCGCCTTGGAAGTCGCGGCAGTACCTGCCGGAGCGACGGCCGGAGCCGGTTGAGCGGCGAACGCCAGAGGCGCGCCGATCACCAGGGCGATCGTCAGGGCCAGCGAGGTAAGGCGGGACAAATGCAGCATGTCGAACGAACTCCTGAATTAGATGGCGTGCTTATCCTTGCGCACGGCACCATTGCGCCGGATCACTCGGGTGACCCTGCTGACGAATTGCGAAATACAGCGCTGGTGTGTCCTGGCCGCCACTGTTACCCACAGTGGAGATGGACTCACCGGCTTTTACCACGTCACCTGCCGACTTCAGTAGCGTCTGGTTGTGACCGTAAAGACTCAGAAAACCGTTGCCGTGATCGAGGATCACCAGCAGCCCGGCGCCGCGCAGCCAGTCGGCAAACACCACGCGCCCGCCGTGTACGGCATGCACCTGGCTGCCGGCGGAGGCGCTGATCATCACGCCGTCCCACTTGGTGCGGGCATCGTCGCCACGGGTTTCGCCGAAGCGTGCCAGCAGTCGACCATCAACCGGCCATGGAAGTTTTCCCCGACTTGATGCAAAAGGGCCACCGAAGGTCTCGCCGCCGCTGGACACCAGAGCGCCGGGTGTCGATCTGACCGGTTTGCGTGGGGCGTCGGAGTTTTCCGCCTCGGCCTCACGCAAGCGCTTTTTTTCGGCTTCCTGCTGGGCGATGAGCGCTTTCTGCCGCGCTTCTTCTGCCTCACGAGCCTGGCGGGCCAGGGTTTCTTCAATGGTTTTAAGGACTTTAGACAGGTCTGCCTGATCCTGCTCGCGGGCGGCCAGTTTCTGGTCCCGGGCTTTCACGTCGTCATTGAGCTTGGCAAGGGCCTGCTGGCGCTCCTTGCGGACCTTGTCGAGCGCTTCGCGCCGAGTGTCGAGATCGCTTTGCTGCGCCAGCAACTGCGCCTGCTGCACGCCGATGTCTTTTTCGACGTTGGCCAGTTGGCGCAGGGTTTCGTTGAAGCTTTTAAGCTGCTCCAAGCGAGCCTGGCTCAGGTAGTCGTAATAGGTGAGGGTGCGGGCGAATTTCTCGGGATTCTGCTGGTTGAGCAGCAGCTTGAGGTATTCCTGGCGACCGTTCTGGTAGGCGGCGCGGGCCTGGATGGCGATCAGTCGCTGCTGTTCAGTGCGCGCGCTCTGGAGTTTTTTTTTCTCCGCATCGAGCCGCTGCAGCTCGGACTCGCTCTTCTTGAGCTCTTTCTGCAGGGCTTCGACCTGCTTCTCGAGCTTGCCCATCTCGGTTTCGGTGCCCTTGAGCTCCTTTTGTACCCCGGATTTTTCCTCCTGAAGCTTGCCCAGCAGTTTTTTCAGCTCGGCAATGTCCTGGCGCGTGGCGTCCAGTTGCTGTTGGGTTTGCGCGCGCTCATCCGCGAAGGCCGGTTGGAGCAGGCATGTCAGAGCGAGGGCGATCAGGACGCGAAGCATAGAGGCGGGCGGCACCAGGGTAAGGGACGGCCTAGTATGCCCGCCCGACGCGGCAAAAAAAACGCCTCAAAGCCAACTGCTTTGAGGCGTTCGTCATAAAAAGCCGTTTCAGGCTGATTACAGGGCGTTTTTGATATCAGACCAGAATCGAAGTGCCAGTCATTTCCGCCGGTTTTTCCAGGCCCAGCAGTTTCAGCATGGTCGGCGCCACGTCCGCCAGCACGCCGCCTTCGCGGACTTTCAGGTCACGCTTGCCGACATAGATGAACGGCACCGGTTCGGTGGTGTGCGCGGTGTGCGCCTGGCCGGTGGATTCGTCGGCCATCTGCTCGACGTTGCCGTGGTCGGCGGTGATCAGCGCTTCGCCGCCGACTTTTTCCAGGGCTTCGACGATGCGGCCGACGCAGGTGTCCAGGCATTCCACGGCTTTCACTGCGGCTTCGAACACGCCGCTGTGGCCGACCATGTCGCCGTTGGCGTAGTTGACCACGATCACGTCGTAGCGCTGGTTCTCGATGGCCTCGACGATGCGATCAGTGACTTCCGGCGCGCTCATTTCCGGCTGCAAGTCGTAGGTAGCGACTTTCGGCGACGGGATCAGGATGCGTTCTTCGCCCGGGAACGGTTCTTCGCGGCCGCCGGAGAAGAAGAAGGTCACGTGGGCGTACTTCTCGGTTTCGGCGATGCGCAGCTGGGTCTTGCCGTTTTTCGCCAGATAGTCGCCGAGCACGTTTTCCAGGCTGCCGGGGGCAAAGGCTGCGGGTGCCGGGATGCTGGCGGCGTACTGGGTCAGGCCCACGTACTGCACTTTTGGCTGGCGTGCGCGCTCGAATTCCTTGAAACCGTCTTCGACAAACACGCGGCTCAGCTCGCGGGCGCGGTCGGCGCGGAAGTTCATGAACACCACGGCATCGCCGTCTTCGACTTTCACCGGCTCACCGATGCTGGTGGCCTTGACGAATTCGTCGCTCTCGCCACGGGCGTAAGCGGCTTCCAGCCCTTCCTGGGCGGTGGCGGCGTTGAATTCGCCCTTGCCGTCAACGATCAGATTGTAGGCCTGGGCCACGCGATCCCAGCGGTTGTCGCGGTCCATGGCGTAGTAGCGGCCGATCAGGCTGGCGATGCGGCCCTTGCCGAGGGCCTGGAAGGTCGCGTCGAGCAGTTCGATCGACGAGGCGGCGCTTTTCGGCGGCGTGTCACGGCCGTCGAGGAAGGCGTGCAGGTAGATCTTTTCGGCGCCGCGCTTGAAGGCCAGTTCGGCCATGGCGATCAGGTGATCCTGGTGGCTGTGAACGCCGCCATCCGACAGCAGGCCCATGAAGTGCACGGCCTTGCCGGCAGCCACGGCCTTGTCCACGGCGGCGCAGATGGTCGGGTTCTCGAAGAACTCGCCGTCGCGGATCGCTTTGGTCACACGGGTGAAGTCCTGATACACCACGCGGCCGGCGCCGAGGTTCATGTGGCCGACTTCAGAGTTGCCCATCTGGCCGTCCGGCAGACCGACGTCCATGCCGCTGCCCGAGATCAAGCCATTCGGCACGGTGGCCCACAGGCGATCCAGCACAGGCTTTTTGGCCGCATAGACGGCGTTGGATTCGGGGCTGTCGCTGTGACCGAAGCCGTCGAGAATCATCAGGACCAAAGGTTTAGGCGTGGTAGTCATGGAATCCACTCGTGGCTAATAAGAAGAGGGCGATGGAAAAGGGAGTTGGAGTTTAAAGCGAAGTTCCGGCGGCGTCACCGCCGGACGGGGTTTGGCCGACCATAGTGGCTGTGTATACTGGCCGACATTTTAACGCCCTGGAACCTCCTTCGATGGTTGCTCACCTGATTGAATTTGCCACTAACCACTACATTCTTGTCGGTATCTTCGTCGTACTGCTGGCTTTGCTGCTGGCGCATACGGTGCAGGGCGGCGGTAAAAGCCTGAGCACGGGCGAGCTGACCGCACTGGTCAACAAGGAAGCCGGCGTGGTGGTGGATATCCGTCCGAGCAAGGACTACGCCGCCGGTCACATCGTTGGCGCGGTGAACATTCCCCAGGACAAACTGGCCGCCCGCATCGGCGAGCTGGAAAAACACAAGGCCAAGACCATCATTCTGGTCGACGCCCTGGGCCAGACCGCCGGCACCCACGCCCGCGAGCTGATGAAGGCCGGCTTCACCGCCGCCAAGCTGTCCGGCGGGATTTCCAGCTGGAAAGGCGACAACCTGCCGTTGGTGAAGTGACATGAGCGACGTCATCGTCTACTCCAGCGATTACTGCCCTTACTGCTCGCGCGCCAAGTACCTGCTCGCGAACAAAGGCGTGGCCTTCGAAGAGATCAAGGTCGATGGCAAGCCGCAGGTGCGCGCCGCCATGGCCCAGAAGGCCGGACGCACGTCCGTGCCGCAGATCTGGATCGGCGACACCCACGTCGGCGGATGTGATGATTTGTATGCCCTGGAGCGCGCCGGCAAGCTCGACGCGCTGCTCAAGGCCTGAACTGCTGCACCTGCAAACCAAGAACCCTAAAAGACCCAAGATCAGAAAGGATCTGAGATGACTGACCAACAGAACACTGCAGCCAGCGAAGAAGAAACCGCACCGCAATTCTCCTTGCAGCGCATCTACGTACGCGACCTGTCCTTCGAAGCCCCGAAAAGCCCTGCGATCTTCCGCCAGCAGTGGGACCCGGCGGTCGCTCTGGATCTGAACACCCGCCAGAAAGCCCTGGAAGGTGATTTCTACGAAGTCGTGCTGACCCTGTCCGTCACCGTGAAAAACGGTGAAGAAGTGGCCTTCATCGCTGAAGTGCAACAGGCCGGCATCTTCCTGATCAAAAACCTGGACGCGGCTTCCATGAGCCACACCCTGGGTGCGTTCTGCCCGAACATCCTGTTCCCGTACGCGCGCGAAACCCTGGACAGCCTGGTGACCCGCGGTTCGTTCCCGGCCCTGATGCTGGCCCCGGTGAACTTCGACGCCCTGTACGCGCAAGAGCTGCAGCGCATGCAGGAATCCGGCGAGACCCCGACCGTTCAGTAAATGATCTGAGCGTTGACGCAAGTCCAATGTGGGAGCGGGCTTGCTCGCGAAAGCGGTGTGTCAGGTGGCATAAATGTCATCTGATGCGGCCCCTTCGCGAGCAAGCCCGCTCCCACATTTGTTATGCGGTGTTATTTGAAGTCGTTCTGCCGCCACGCTTCGTACACGGCCACTGCCACGGTGTTGGACAGGTTCAGGCTGCGGCAGCCTTCGCGCATCGGCAGGCGCAGGCGCTGTTCGCCGGGCAGGGCGTCGAGCACTTCCGGCGGCAGGCCACGGCTTTCCGGGCCGAAGATGAATGCATCGCCGGGGACGAACGCGGCATCGTGAAACGGCCGCGAACCCTTGGTGGTGAAGGCGAACAGCCGTGGATGACCGAGGCTTTCCAGGCAACTGGCGAGGTCGGCATGGCGCTGCAAGGTGGCATACTCGTGGTAGTCGAGACCGGCGCGGCGCAAGCGCTTGTCGTCCATCTCGAAACCCAGCGGTTCGATCAAATGCAGGTGGCAGCCGCTGTTGGCGCACAGCCTGATAACGTTGCCGGTGTTCGGCGGAATTTCCGGTTGAAAAAGGATGACGTGAAACATGCACGGCTCCGAAGGTAAAGATGACGCGCATTCTACGCCGCAAGCGGATCCGCGTTCGAAACTATTCCCGCGGGTGATGGCCTCACTGGCGATCGTCGGTGTGATGGTCGGGATGATGATCGGCCGTTTGACCACGCCTGACCCGACCGTTTTGCAGCAGGTCGAGGTGATCGATGGCGGGCTGGCGGTCTGGTTCAACAACGAGCCGAAGCTGCATGGCGAGATCGTCGATGGCAGCGTTGCGCTGTTGTTCGAGGCCGAAGGCCAGGCGCAGAAAGGCCAGCTCAAGTTCAACGGCAAGGACGTGAACTGGCGGACGCGGTTGAGTGACGGGGGATTGTTGCTGACGCTGGTGGCGGCGCGGCCGCTGCAGGGCGATTGGGCCGGCCAGGCGGTCGATGACCGCTGGCGGCTGGAGATCCATCTCCGGGAGCAATAAAAGAGGGAATCCCCGGCCTGCCTGTACCAAGGTTCCCGAAACGGGCGGGCTCATCGCATCGCGTTCTGAGCCGGTGTAAAGAAGGAACCCCTGACCTGCCTGTATCAAGGGCCCCAAAAGGGTGGACTCGATGAGTCCGGTGTAAAGAGGGGAATCCCCGGCCTGCCTGTACCAAGGCCCCCGAAAGGGTGGGTGAATCGAATCACCTGATAGAGTTATTGCAGGGGGCGTGCCAGTTTTTCTCGTTTTGAAACAAAAAAGCCCGACATGACGACGAAGGCCCCGTAATACGGGGCCTTCGTCTTTTCACAGGATAGGATTTTCAGCTGTTTACAGTGCAAGCCTGGGCCAATGACCGTGCCCGATTAAGGGTCACGGTGCCTTGCGGCGGTGCAGGCTGGCGCTGAGTCTCAGCCTTCATCGCCCTCATCGTCATCCCCGCCATCGACCTTCATGCCGAGCTCCTTGATCTTGCGGGTCAGGGTGTTCCGGCCCCAGCCCAGCAGCACGGCAGCGTCGCGACGACGCCCGGCGGTGTGCTTCAGAGCCGTTTCGATCATGATTCGCTCGAACGCCGGCACCGCGCTGTCGAGCAGGCTCGACTGCCCGCGTGCCAGGGCCTGATCGGCCCATTGGCGCAGCGCCTGTTCCCAGTTGGTCACTGGCGCCGAGTCCTGCGGCAGGCTCAGCAGTTCCGGCGGCAGGTCGCTGATGTGCACCTCGCGCCCGGACGCCATCACGGTGATCCAGCGGCAGGTGTTTTCCAGCTGGCGCACGTTGCCAGGCCACGGCAGGTTCTTCAGGTATTCCTCGGTCTCGCTTTTCAGCAGCTTCGGCTCCACCGCCAGTTCTTGCGCGGCGCGGCTGAGGAAGTGCTTGGCCAGGGTCGGGATGTCTTCGCGACGGTCCGACAGGCGCGGGATGTGGATGCGGATCACGTTGAGGCGGTGGAACAAGTCCTCACGGAATTTCCCGGCGTGAACCAGGGTTTCCAGATTCTGGTGGGTCGCCGCGATGATCCGCACATCGACTTTGACCGGCACGTGCCCGCCAACGCGATAGAACTCGCCATCGGCCAGTACCCGTAGCAGGCGAGTCTGGGTGTCCGCCGGCATGTCGCCGATTTCATCGAGGAACAGCGTGCCGCCGTCGGCCTGTTCGAAGCGGCCGCGACGCAGGTTGGCCGCACCGGTGAACGCGCCTTTTTCGTGGCCGAACAGTTCGGATTCCATCAGGTCTTTTGGGATCGCCGCCATGTTGAGCGCGATGAACGGCGAGGCCGCGCGCGGGCTGTGGCGGTGCAGGGCGTGAGCCACCAGTTCTTTGCCGGTGCCGGATTCGCCGTTGATCAGCACGGTGATGTTGGAGTGGCTCAAGCGCCCGATGGCGCGAAACACTTCCTGCATCGCCGGCGCTTCGCCGATGATTTCCGGGGTGCGAGTCAGGGTCGGGGCGACTTCCAGGCCTTGCTGCTCCTGGGCGTGCTGATTGGCACGTTTGACCAGCGACACGGCTTCGTCGACATCGAACGGCTTGGGCAGGTATTCGAACGCGCCACCCTGATAGGAGGCGACAGCGCTGTCCAGATCGGAATGAGCGGTCATGATGATCACCGGCAACCGCGGGTGCTGCTCGCGGATCCGTGCCAGCAGGTCCAGGCCACTGGCGCCGGGCATGCGGATGTCGGAGATGATCACGTCCGGCTGCTGGCGCGCGAGGCGGCTCATCACGCCATCGGCGCTGTCGAAGCTCTGGGTGGTCATGCCTTCCTGTTGCAGGGCTTTTTCCAGAACCCAACGGATAGAACGGTCGTCATCGACGATCCACACGGTTTCACTACGGCTCATGTCGATGTGGCTCCTTGTTCCAGTGGCAGAAAGATCGAGAACGTGGTGTGGCCTGGATGGCTGTCACACTCGATCAGGCCCTGGTGCTGGCTGATGATGTTCTGGGTGATGGCCAGGCCGAGCCCGGTACCGTCCGGACGGCCGCTGACCATGGGAAAGAAGATGGTTTCCTGCAGTTCCGCCGGAATGCCCGGACCGTTGTCGATGATCTCGATCTTGGTCACCAGGCGATGACGGACGTGGCCGATGGTGAACTGGCGCATGGCGCGGGTGCGCAGGCTGATGCGGCCCAGGCGCAGCTCGTTCTGGCTGCTGATGGCCTGCATCGCGTTGCGCACGATGTTCAGCACCGCCTGAATCATTTGTTCGCGGTCGATCAGGACATCGGGGATGCTCGGGTCGTAATCGCGCACCAGCGTGATGCAGCCCTGGCTTTCGGCCTCGACCAGTTGGCAGACCCGCTCCAGCACTTCGTGGACGTTGCACAGGGCCAGCGACGGCAGTTTGTTCGAACCGAGCATGCGGTCGACCAGATTGCGCAGGCGGTCGGCCTCTTCGATGATCACGTTGGTGTAGTCGCGCAGGCTGTCTTCCGGCAGTTCCCGGGCCAGCAGTTGCGCGGCGCCACGAATGCCGCCGAGCGGGTTCTTGATCTCGTGGGCCAGGCCGCGCACCAGCATCTTGCTGGTTTCCTGTTTCGACAGTTGCGCCTCTTCCTTGGTGATGCGCAACAGGCGGTCACGGGGATGGACCTCCAGCAGGAGCAGGGTCGCGCCGTTGCTGAGGATCGGCGTCACCGCGTAATCCACGGTCAGGGTCTGGCCGGTGAGGGCAGTGAGCATCGCTTCGCGCTTGGTGAACGGGTGCGCCTGCTCCACCGCCTGACGCAACGAGTTGAGCGCCTCGGTGGACTCGGTGAACAGCTCGCTGATGAACTGCCCATGGCTGCGCTGGCCGCTGATGGCCAGCAGCATCTCCGCCGCCGGGTTCATGTACTCGAGGCGCAATTCGCTATCGAGCAGGATGGTGGCGGTGGTCAGGTTGTCGAGTAGCAAGCGATGCAGTGCGTCACTGATGGTCATGAGGACCTCTTTTGGAGCATGGCGCGCGCAGGGATACAGCGCTGATGCGAGGAAAATGCAAAAACCAAACCAAGGCTCCGAAAAGAAGCGTTCAACCCCTGAAACGGGCGTTTGACGCTCGTTTGCGTGGCAGTCAAACCGCTCTGGCGGGTACTTTCGAACCAAAATGGGTTGGAATGTGAGTACGGTGCAATGTATTGCACCAATATAGTGCGCAAAGCTGAACGGCGTCAGAAGAAACGCAGGAAAGGATTTTTCGGTTCGGCGGGTTTGTCTTTCAGCGGGCATTCCGGGCGCACGCCGTAGTCGGCGCTGACGCAGGGTTTGACCTGACGCTTCTGTGCCAGGGAAATGCGCTGCATGTGGAACGGCTGGTTGGCGGTTTTCTCCACCGTTCGACCCTGAGCATCGAGGATCTCCACCGACAGTTTGTGGCTGCCACGATCGATGTTGCTCAGCGGGAACACCGGGCTTGGGCCGGGTTCGCCGACGGCCTGGCCATCCAGCAGCAGGCGATACCGATGACCTTTTTGCAGGCCTGGCTCGCTGGTGACGCTGACGATCAGTTCGCCGGCGCTGCTGCGAATGGTCGCGTCCGGCTCGGGGATCAGCACCCGCAGCATGTCGTAGCGAAACAGCGTCGGCTCCCCTGATTGCTTCGACGGCGTGACCGGTGCAGCGGCGGTCGGGTTCGAGGCCATGCGATTGCTGGTGGCCAGCGGCACACGCTTGGCGTTGCCCCGTGGTTGATCGGTGTAGACCCGATTGCCCTGTGCGTCGACGTAAGTGAACACCTCGGCCGATGCGCCAAACGCGATCAGCGACAGGCACAAGGCAATCAATCCTCGCATCATGGCCTGTGCACCCGCTGCACGGTGAACACCACCGCCGGACTCTGCTGAATGATCGCCTCGCCATTGATTACCTGCACCGCGAGCCGATGCTCGCCCCGGTCAACGTTCACCAGTTGCAGGATCGGTACATTGCTCGGCTGGCCATAAGGCGCATCATCCAGCAGCAGACGCAATTGATGCGGCGGTTGCAGGCGCGGCTTGATCAGCACGCTGACCGTGAAGGTGCCGTTGTTGGCGCGCAGGGCTTCTTCGGTGGGCAGGCCGGTCAGCTCCAGCGCTTCGTAGGCATTGCGTGCTGGCGCCGGACTGGGGGTGACTGAAGAGGGCGGGCTCGGTGCCTGGGGCTGGACGCTGTTGAGTGGCGGCAACTCCACCGGCTGCGCCTGCACGCCGTCCGGCGCGTGATCGCTGTACACCCTGTTGCCGCTGGCGTCGGTGTACTTGTAGATCTGCGCGGCGGCGGGCAGGGCGATCAGCAGAAAAATACAGAGAAGGGTGCGACCCATGAAATCGACCGGAAACGAAAACGATGGGTTGCAGCATAGGCCAGTCGCCGCGGTTGGCCCAACTCGCTGCACATCCAGAAATGTATTCAAGCACCACAAGCCCGCTCCCACAGGGTGGTGCATCGCCAACAAATTCCGGCCAATAAAAAAGGCCTCCCGAAGGAGGCCTCTCTTTTGTCACGCCGCGTGGCGCGGCGCTACCGGATCAGCAGCTGTAGTACAGCTCATATTCCAGTGGGTGTACGAAGGTGCGGACCTTGATTTCTTCTTCGGATTTCAGCGCGATGTAAGCGTCGATGAAGTCGTCGGAGAACACGCCGCCCTTGGTCAGGAACGCACGGCCCTTGTCCAGCTCTTCCAGAGCTTCTTTCAGGCTGCCGCAAACTTGCGGGATCTCTTTCGCCTCTTCAGGCGGCAGGTCGTACAGGTTCTTGTCGGCAGCATCGCCTGGGTGGATCTTGTTCTGGATGCCGTCCAGACCGGCCATCAGCAGCGCTGCGAAGGCCAGGTAAGGGTTGGCAGCCGGATCCGGGAAGCGGGCTTCGATACGACGGCCTTTAGGGCTGTTGACGTAAGGAATACGGATCGAGGCGGAACGGTTGCGAGCCGAGTAGGCCAGCATCACTGGAGCTTCGAAGCCTGGCACCAGACGCTTGTAGGAGTTGGTGGCCGGGTTGGTGAAGCCGTTCAGGGCCTTACCGTGCTTGATGATGCCGCCGATGAAGTACAGGGCGGTGTCGGACAGGCCGGCATAACCTTCACCCGCGAAGGTGTTCTTGCCATCTTTGGAGATGGACATGTGAACGTGCATGCCCGAACCGTTGTCGCCGTACAGCGGCTTCGGCATGAAGGTCGCGGTGCGGCCGTAAGCGTCGGCAACGTTGTGCACAACGTATTTCAGGGTCTGGGTTTCGTCGGCTTTCTTCACCAGGGTGTTGAACTTGACGCCGATTTCGTTCTGGCCGGCAGTTGCCACTTCGTGGTGGTGAACTTCAACGGTCAGGCCCATTTCTTCCAGTGCGTTGCACATGGAGGTGCGGATTTCGTGGTCGTGGTCGAACGGCGGAACCGGGAAGTAGCCGCCTTTCACGCCTGGACGGTGGCCTTTGTTGCCGCCTTCCACGTCCTGGTCGGACATCCACGAGCCTTGCTCGGAGTAGATCTTGAACATCGAACCGGAGATGTCGGACTTGAACTTCACTTCGTCGAAGATGAAGAACTCTGGCTCTGGACCGGCGAATACGGTGTCACCGATACCGGTGGTCTTCAGGTATTCCTCGGCGCGGCGGGCGATGGCGCGCGGGTCGCGATCGTAACCTTGCATGGTCGAAGGTTCGATGATGTCGCAGACCAGGATCAGGGTCGGCTCTTCGGTGAACGGGTCCAGAACGGCGGTTTCGTCGTCCGGCAGCAGGATCATGTCGGAGGCTTCGATGCCTTTCCAGCCAGCGATGGAGGAACCGTCGAACATCTTGCCAACTTCGAAGAAGTCGTCTTCCAGCGCATCGCGAGCCGGCATGGTCACGTGGTGCTGAGTGCCTTTGGTGTCCGTGAAGCGCAGATCAATCCACTTGACGTCATGATCTTTGATGAGTTGAACCGACTTCGACATAGTGTCCTCCGGGTGAATTAGGGCGGGTAGTGGATGCCCTTAATAGTGGTGATGCCGGCGCGAATACTCTGCCAAGGCAACCTGCCTCACAAGGGAGCAAATTGCATGCCAGTGCCCCAGCATGGGTTTTTTGCCCCAAATTCACGCTTCTAAAGGTCGAAAGCGCCTTAAAGACGAAAATCTCGCCCTTTAATGTAGCGCTCAAATCGAAAAATGATCCGTTTTGGTGCGTGCAAAACCTTCTGCACATTAACTGGTTAAACCTTGAGCAATTTCCGCTATAATCCGCGCCCCCCTTTTTCGGCTGGCCCTGCGCGCGCTGTTTTCATGAAACTAATCGTAAAAGTCTTCCCCGAGATCACCATCAAAAGCCGACCTGTCCGGACGAAATTCATCCGCCAGCTGGCCAAGAACATCCGCACCGTGCTCCGCGACCTGGACCCGGCCGTGGTGGTGAACGGTGTGTGGGACAACCTCGAGCTGGAAACCCGCGTCACTGACCCCAAGGCCCTGAAAGAGATGGGCGAGCGCCTGACCTGCATGCCGGGCATTGCGCACTTTCTGCAGATCGACGAGTACCCGCTGGGCGACTTCGACGACATCACCGAAAAGTGCAAGCAGCACTACGGCGATGCATTG
The DNA here is from genome assembly GCF_019710535.1 of Pseudomonas sp. 3-2. Classification (NCBI taxonomy): domain Bacteria; kingdom Pseudomonadati; phylum Pseudomonadota; class Gammaproteobacteria; order Pseudomonadales; family Pseudomonadaceae; genus Pseudomonas; species Pseudomonas sp. 3-2. Next base: position 365,665 of record NZ_CP081200.1, read on the forward strand.
GCCGGGAAGATCTTTTCGGTGCGCTGCAAGCGTGCGGGCAAGCATGCGTTCAGCTCGATGGACGTCGAAAAATACGTCGGCAGCAAGCTGCGCCGTGAGTGCGGCGCTGCCGGAATCGACCTGAAACAGCCGGAAATCGAAGTCCGCATCGAAGTTCGCGACAAACGGTTGTTCGTGATTCACAGCCAGCACAATGGCATCGGCGGCTACCCGCTCGGTGCGCTGGAGCAGACGCTGGTATTGATGTCCGGCGGCTTTGACTCGACGGTGGCCGCGTACCAGATCCTTCGTCGCGGCCTGATGACGCACTTCTGCTTCTTCAATCTGGGCGGCCGTGCCCACGAATTGGGCGTGATGGAAGTCGCGCATTTCATCTGGAAGAAGTACGGCAGCTCGCAACGCGTGCTATTTGTCAGTGTTCCGTTCGAAGAAGTCTTGGGCGAAATTCTCGGCAAGGTCGACGACAGTCATATGGGCGTCGTATTGAAGCGTATGATGTTGCGTGCAGCGTCGAGCATTGCCGAACGCCTGCACATCGATGCGCTGGTCACCGGCGAAGCGATTTCCCAGGTGTCGAGCCAGACGCTGCCGAACCTGTCGGTCATCGATTGCGTCACCGACAAACTGGTCCTGCGGCCGCTGATCGTCGCCCACAAGCAGGACATCATCGACACGGCCGACCAGATCGGTACCGGTGATTTCGCCCGGCACATGCCGGAATACTGCGGCGTCATCTCGGTCAACCCGAAGACCGCCGCCAAGCGTGGCCGGGTCGAGCACGAAGAGCAGGAATTCGACATGGCGGTGCTTGAGCGTGCGCTCGCAAACGCCAGACTGGTGCCGATCGATCGGGTGATCGACGAATTGGGCCAGGATTTGCAGATCGAAGAAGTCAGCGAAGCGCTGGCCGGTCAGATCGTCATCGACATCCGCCACCCGGATGCCGCCGAGGATGACCCGCTGGAGCTCGCCGGCATAGAGGTACAGACGATGCCGTTCTACGCAGTGAACGCTCGTTTCAAGGAACTGGACCCTACTCGCCAGTACCTGCTGTATTGCGACAAAGGCGTGATGAGTCGCCTGCATGCCCACCATTTGCTCAGTGAGGGGCATGCCAATGTGCGCGTTTATCGACCGAGCTAAGTGCCCGGGGCTGTTTGCCTGTGGCCTGCGTCACCGGCCCCCCGACACCGCCGTCAAGCTGTAACGGCCATGCCGGACACTACTGTCAATCGCTGCCAAGACTTGTCAGCAAACCGAATCCTCTGATCGAGATACACAAGTGATCGAAAATCTACGCAACATCGCCATCATTGCCCACGTTGACCATGGTAAGACCACCCTGGTAGACAAACTCCTGCGTCAATCCGGCACCCTGGAGCGCAACGAGCTCAACGACGAGCGCGTGATGGACTCCAACGACCAGGAAAAAGAGCGCGGCATTACCATTCTGGCGAAAAACACCGCCATCAACTGGAACGGCTACCACATCAACATCGTGGACACCCCGGGCCACGCCGACTTCGGCGGCGAAGTTGAGCGCGTTATGTCCATGGTTGACTCCGTGCTGCTGCTGGTCGACGCCCAGGACGGCCCTATGCCGCAAACCCGTTTCGTGACCAAGAAGGCTTTCGAAGCCGGCCTGCGTCCGATCGTGGTCATCAACAAGGTTGACCGTCCGGGCGCGCGTCCTGACTGGGTTCTGGACCAGATCTTCGATCTGTTCGACAACCTGGGCGCCACCGAAGAACAACTGGACTTCCAGGTTGTTTACGCTTCGGCCCTGAACGGCATCGCCGGTCTGGACCACACCGCCATGGGCGAAGACATGACCGCGCTGTACCAGGCGGTAGTCGACCACGTTCCGCCTCCGGCTGTTGACCGTGACGGTCCGTTCCAGATGCAGATCTCCGCTCTGGACTACAACAGCTTCCTGGGTGTTATCGGTGTTGGCCGTATCGCTCGTGGTCGCGTCAAGCCGAACACTCCGGTTGTCGCTATCAGCGCCGACGGCAAGCGCCGCAACGGTCGTATCCTGAAGCTGATGGGTCACCACGGTCTGCACCGCGTTGACGTTGAAGAAGCAGCGGCCGGCGACATCGTCTGCATCAGCGGTTTCGACGAGCTGTTCATCTCCGACACCCTGTGCGACATCAACAACGTCGAGGCGATGAAGCCACTGACCGTTGACGAGCCAACCGTTTCCATGACCTTCCAGGTAAACGACTCGCCATTCTGCGGTAAAGAAGGCAAGTTCGTGACCTCCCGTAACATCAAGGATCGTCTGGACAAAGAGCTGCTGTACAACGTTGCACTGCGCGTTGAAGAAGGCGACTCGGCTGACAAGTTCAAGGTTTCCGGCCGTGGTGAGCTGCACCTCTCGGTACTGATCGAAACCATGCGTCGCGAAGGCTTCGAGCTGGCCCTGGGCCGTCCTGAAGTGATCATCCGTGAAGTTGACGGCGTGAAGCAGGAACCGTTCGAAAACGTGACCATCGACATCCCTGAAGAATCCCAGGGCAAGGTCATGGAAGAGATGGGTCTGCGTAAAGGCGACCTGAGCAACATGGTGCCGGATGGCAAGGGCCGTGTTCGTCTGGAATACAACATCCCTGCTCGCGGTCTGATCGGTTTCCGTAACCAGTTCCTGACCCTGACCAACGGTGCTGGCATCCTGACCTCGATCTTCGACCGTTATGCTCCAGTGAAGTCGGGCCACATGTCCGGCCGTCAGAACGGCGTTCTGGTTTCGGTTGAAACCGGCAAGGCGCTGACCTACTCCCTGGAAACCCTGCAGGCTCGTGGCAAGCTGTTCGTAGAACACGGCCAGGAGATCTACAACGGTCAGATCGTTGGTCAGAACTCCCGCGACAACGACCTGGGTGTGAACCCGACCAAAGGCAAGAAGCTCGACAACATGCGTGCTTCGGGTAAAGACGAAACCATCGCTCTGGTCCCACCTGTTCGCTTCACCCTGGAGCAGGCTCTGGAATACATCCAGGAAGACGAGCTGTGCGAAGTCACTCCTAAATCCATCCGTCTTCGCAAGAAGATCCTGGACGAAAGCGAGCGTACCCGCGCTGCCAAGAAAGCCAAGGCATAAGATTTAGCCAAGGCTGAAAAAAACGCCCCCGGTCGAGAGACCGGGGGCGTTTTTGTTTGTCCGGGATTTATGCAGTGTCTGTTCCGTCGCTATCGCGGGCAAGCCCGCTCCCACAGTGTTTTGAGTCGTACCTAAAGTTTGTGTACAGCAAAAAAACCTGTGGGAGCTGGCTTGCCAGCGAAGGCGGCCGATCAGCCGCCGAACATCTCAGGGCAGATCAGAATTTCTCGATCGAACGGGAGTTCTGCACCCGTTCCACTTCCTTCGGCTTGTACGCGCAATAACCCGGGCGCGGGCCGATCTTCGGGTGGTTGCGGCAAGTGTCCGGGCGCTTGTCATAAATGGTGCACAGGCGGCTCTTACGATCCAGGTAGTAGCAATCGTTGTTGCTCATGCGCTGCAGGGTGAAAATCCCCGACTTCTGGTTGAAGCGCTCGACCAGACCTTCCTTTTGCAGGCGCTTGGCGATGTTCTTCGGCGGGTCGCCCAGTTCGAACTCGTCGACCACGCCGATGCGCACCAGGTCCTTGATCTTGACCTCGACCGGCAGCGTGCAGCAGCTGGAAACGCACGAGCCGCACATCGGGGCCGAATATTTGGCCCAGGTATCGAGACGGTCGATCTCGGCTGCGGCGATCAGGTTGGGCTTCATCATCGGTGTTTACCAGGCGTGTGCATCAGGGCGCGCGATCATACCGGGACGGGTGGAATTTTGAACAACCTTTCGCCAGATTTTTTCTTCGCGCGTTTGCAGGGGCGACAATTCGGCACGGCCCCTGCATTCATTGAGGCATATAACAAAGTAATGCCGGTCGATCTCACACTCTCGGTAAAAACTGCCGAACCAGAGCCCTTACCGTCGGTCAGACCGTCTAGGCTCTGACAACTCCCCGCTCGCTCGAGGTCCTATCGATGACTCAAGAACCACTAGTTCGCGAAGCAGAGGTGGCCGCATTCCGCGACGCCGTCCTGACCAAACTCACCTATGCGGTGGGCAAAGACCCGGATCACGCCTTCGACCATGACTGGTTCGAAGCCATCGCCCTGGCGGCGCGCGATCACATGGTCGAGCACTGGATGGACCACACCCGGCAGATTTACCGCAAAGGCCAGAAGCGGGTGTATTACCTCTCGCTGGAATTTCTCATCGGCCGTTTGCTGTACGACAGTCTGAGCAACCTCGGTCTGCTGGATGTTGCCCGTGAAGCCTTGACCGAACTGGGCGTCGATCTCGAGCGCATCCGCATCCTGGAGCCGGATGCGGCGCTGGGCAACGGTGGTCTCGGACGGCTGGCGGCGTGCTTCATGGAAAGCATGTCGACCCTCGGTATTGCCGGCCACGGCTACGGCATTCGTTATGAGCACGGGTTGTTCCGGCAGGCCATCGTCGATGGCTGGCAACAGGAGCAGACCGAGCACTGGCTGGATTTCGGCAACCCCTGGGAGTTCGAGCGGCCGGAGGTGGTCTATCCGATCGGCTTTGGCGGCAGCGTCGAGACCGTCACCGACGCCAGCGGCAAATCCCGGCAAGTCTGGCACCCGGCGGAAACCGTCCGGGCCATTGCCTACGACACCCCGGTGGTCGGCTGGCGCGGGGCGAGCGTCAACACCTTGCGCCTGTGGCGGGCGCGGGCGATGGAAGACCTGCACCTGGAGCGCTTCAACGCCGGTGACCACCTGGGCGCCGTCGCCGAAGTAGCCCGGGCCGAAAGTATCTCCCGCGTCCTCTACCCGGCGGACAGCACTGAAGCCGGGCAGGAACTGCGCCTGCGTCAGGAATACTTCTTCGTCGCTGCGTCGCTTCAGGACTTGCTGCGCCGTCATCGCAACATGCACACCTCGGTGCTGACCCTCGGCGATCACGCGGCGATCCAGCTCAACGACACCCACCCTTCGATTGCCGTTGCCGAATTGATGCGTCAACTGGTCGACGTCTACGACGTGGCCTGGGACGCGGCGTGGCAAGTCACCGTCGACACGCTGTCGTACACCAACCACACGCTGTTGCCCGAAGCCCTGGAGACCTGGCCGGTGGGGCTGATGGAGCGCATGCTGCCGCGGCACATGCAGATCATTTACCTGATCAACGCCCAGCACATCGATTCGTTGCGGGCCAAGGGCATCCACGATTTCGACGTGCTGCGCGCGGTGTCGCTGATCGAGGAAGACAACGGCCGCCGAGTGCGCATGGGCAACCTCGCGTTCCTCGGCTCGCACAGCGTCAACGGCGTGTCCGGGCTGCACACGCAACTGATGCGCAAAACCGTATTTGCCGAGCTGCACAAGCTGTATCCGGAGCGGATCAACAACAAGACCAACGGCATCACCTTCCGCCGCTGGCTGTATCAGGCCAACCCGGAACTGACGTCGATGTTGGTCGATGCCCTTGGCGCCGACGTGCTGGACAACCCTGAAGAGCGTCTGCTCGATCTTGAGCCGTTCGCCGAAAAACCCGCCTTCCGCAAAGCCTTCGCCGAGCAGCGGCTGCACAGCAAAAAAGCCCTCGCTTACCTGATCCATGAACGGCTGGGGATCGCGGTCAATCCGGCGGCGATGTTCGACGTGCAGGTCAAACGGATCCACGAATACAAGCGCCAGTTGCTCAACCTGATGCACACCGTCGCGTTGTATCAGGCGATCCGCGCCGAGCCGGAAATCGACTGGGTGCCGCGGGTGAAAATCTTCGCCGGCAAAGCCGCGGCGAGTTATCACCAGGCCAAGCTGATCATCAAGCTGACCAACGACATCGCCCGGGTGGTGAACAACGACCCGACCGTGCGCGGCCTGCTCAAAGTGGTGTTCCTGCCCAACTACAACGTCAGCCTGGCGGAGAGCATCATTCCGGCGGCGGACCTGTCGGAGCAGATCTCCACCGCCGGTTTCGAAGCCTCGGGCACCAGCAACATGAAGTTCGGCCTCAACGGCGCGCTGACCATCGGCACCCTCGACGGCGCCAACGTGGAAATGTGCGAGAGCATCGGCGCCGAGCACATGTTTATCTTTGGCCTGAGCGCTCAACAGGTCGAAGCGCGCAAGCAGAACCACGAGTTCAGCGCGGTGCCGGACATTGCCGCGTCCCATCGCCTCAATGATGTGTTGCAGGCGATCCGCAGCGGGGTGTTCTCGCCGGACGACACGTCGCGCTACACCGGGCTGATCGATTCGCTGGTGGATTACGACCGGTTCTTCGTCTGCGCCGATTTCGACTCCTACTGGGAGGCGCAGATGCGCGTCGATGCGCTCTGGCACGACGCCAATAACTGGTGGCGTTCGGCGGTGCTGAATACTTCGCGCATGGGCTGGTTCTCCTCCGACCGGACGATCCGCGAGTACGCTACGGATATCTGGAAGGCACTGGAGTAACTTTTAGCGACAAATGTGCGCCCGGCCCCACGATTGTTGGGCCGGGCCGATATACTGAGCCTTGGTTCCGCCCCGCTACGGGGCTGCTCAGGGATATCGACCATGCAATGGATGTTCATGTTGATCGGGCTGCTGCTCGGCTGGCTGCTCGACGAGTCGTTCAGCGATGCGCTGTTGGGCGCGTTGCTGGGGCTCGCCATCGGCCAGGCGATGCGTATCGCGCGGCTCGGTTCACAGGCTGCCGAGCAACAGCGTCAGCTGGATCACGCGAAGATCGCGTTGCAGGGCGTCGAGCAGCGACTGTTTCTGCTGGAGGGTGCTCCGGCGTATTCGCCAGCGCCGCCGAGTGTCGCCCCGGCCAGCGCAACGGTCGTTGAGCCCGTCACGGTAGTTGAACAACCCTCTGCCGCAGAACCCGAGCTGGTCTGGGAACTGCCACCCGAACTCGAACCTGTTGCCGTCGCCGCCAGCGAATCCAGCCAGCCGCTGCCGGTCGATGTCTGGCGTCTGGACGCCGTTACGCCTGAACCTGAACCCCGACAACCCGCCGAGCCCCGTGGCCCGAACCTCATCGAACGCGGTATCAGCGCTGCGCGAAACTGGCTGTTCGGGGGCAACACTGTGCTGCGTGTCGGCGTGGTGCTGTTGTTCTTCGGTCTGGCGTTCCTGCTGCGCTACGCCACCGAAGGCATGGTGGTGCCGATCGAATTGCGTTACGCCGGAGTTGCGGCAGCAGCGTTGGGCTTGCTGGCGCTGGGCTGGTGGTTGCGCCATCGCAACAACAGCTACGCCTTGATGCTCCAAGGCACCGGGATCGCGGTGCTATACCTGACGGTGTTTGCGGCGATGCGTCTGCATCCGCTGCTCGATCCGTCTGCCGCGCTGGGCTTGCTGGTGGCGGTGACGGTGTTTTCGGCCATTCTGGCCATCACCCAGGATTCCCTGGCCCTGGCCTGCGTCGCCGCACTGGGCGGTTTCGCCGCGCCGATCCTGACCTCCACCGGGGCCGGCAACCACGTCGCGCTGTTCAGTTATTTCGCGCTGCTCAACGCCGGTATTCTGGCCATCGCCTGGTTCAAGGCCTGGCGCCTGCTCAACCTGATCGGCTTCGTGGGCACCTTCGGCATCGGTTTCGCCTGGGGCTTGCGTTTGTACACGCCGGAACTGCTGTGGAGCACCGAACCGTTCCTGCTTCTGTTCTTCCTGATGTACCTGGCCATCGGTCTGCTGTTCGCCCGGCGCAAGTTGCTGGACATGCCGGATGCCCCGGCGGACGGTGACCGCGAGGCGCTGCTGCACTGGTCGGCGCGCAAGGGCGATTACGTCGACGGGACGATGCTGTTCGGTCCGCCGCTGGTGGGTTTCGGCCTGCAATTCGCGCTGGTCCAGCATCTGGAATTCGCTGCCGCGTTCAGTGCGCTGGCGCTGGGCATGATCTACATGGCCCTCGCCAGAATGCTGATAGGCGGTCGGGCGATGTTGCTGGGCGAGACTTGCCTGGCGCTCGGGGTGATTTTCGCCAGCCTGGCGATTCCGCTGGGGCTGGATGCACGCTGGACGTCCGCGGCCTGGGCGGTGGAGGGCGCGGGGATTTTCTGGCTCGGTTTGCGTCAGCAACGGCCGTTGGCCCGGGCTTTCGCATTGCTGCTGCAACTGGGTTCGGCGCTGGCGTTTCTCAGTCAGTTGCGGGTTGGCGAAAGCAGCCTGCTCGACGCTGCGCCGCTGGGCGCATTGATGCTCGGCGCGGCCTTGTTGTTCAGCTTCTATCAATTGCGCAAGGCGTCGCCGGAGCAAACCTCGCTGTGGGAGCGTCAGGGCTTGCCGGTGCTGGCGTGCCTGGGGCTGACCTTCCTGTATTTGCTGGCGCCGCTGTTCTTCTTCATTCAGGGCACGGCGATCAGTTGGGCATTGGCCGGGCTGGCGACCTTGTTCGTCGGCTTGCGCCTGCAATCGCGCACGTTCCTGTTCACCGCGTTTGCCGTGCAACTGCTCGGCGGGGCGTTGTTCCTGTTGCGCCTGCAAGGGGCGGGCGAGGATTCGGCGGCGGTGTTCAGCGCTGGCTGGAGCGGTCTGTTCAGAGCCTCATTGATCGGTCTGGCGTTGATCGCCGGCATGCTGCTGGCGGCGCGCGACGAGATGGTGCGCAGCGATGTTCGTCTGCTGCGCGGGTTGTCGGTGGTGCTGCTGGCGGGTCTGGTGCTGATCAATCTGGCGGTGTTGTTCGTGCTGCCATGGCAGACCGCGAGCGCGGTATGGGCGGCCAGTGGCTTGCTGATCATCTGGCTCAGTCTGTACCTCAAGCAGCGCGTGAGTTTTGTCTTCGGTCTGCTGTTGCAACTGATCGGCGGCGCGGCGTTTCTGCTCGCCGGCCCCGAGTTGTTGGGGCCGTTGTCCAGCGAGGGGCTGCGACCGCTGGCCCATGGCGGATTCTGGACGCCGCTGGTGCTGGGTCTGGCGGCGATGATCGGGGCGTGGCGCCTGCAATTGGGCAATCACGCCTCGGCGTTTGACGTGCTGAGTCTGCAGCGCCTGTCCGACGTGTTGCTGGTGTGGGGCGCTGGTTGGTGGGCGCTGGCGTGGGTCAGCGAAGTGCTGCGGTTTGCGCCGCTGAATCTGCAGGGGCCGCTGTTGCTGCTGGTCGCTGCGCTGAGCGCCGCGTTGTGGGCGCTGCTGGCCTTGCGCCTGAAATGGCCGTCGCTCGGGTTGCTCTGCACCTTGCTGATTCCGGCGGCCGGGCTGGTGTTGCTGGCCGCGTGGCATTCGCGTTATCACCCGGCGGCGGATTTCGGCTGGCTGGCGTGGGCGGCGGTGTTCGTTGTGCATTTCATCAGCCTGCGACGTCTGGCACCGATGCTGCCGGCGCGGGCCTTGAGCACGGCCCATGTGCTCGGTTGCTGGCTGCTGATCGGCGTGCTGGCGCTGGAGTTGCGCTACGGCCTGCTGCTGTTGTCCGAGCAATACAACGCCTGGCGCTGGCTGGGCTGGGCGATTCTGCCGAGTGTGTATCTGTTGCTGATGGCCGCGCCGCGTCAGTGGCCATGGCCGGTGGCGGCGTTCCCTCGCGAATACCGTTTGTATGCGGCGGCGCCGCTGGCGGTGCTGATGCTGATCTGGTTCTGGCTGGCCAATGGCATCAGCGATGGCAATGCCGAGCCGCTGCCTTATGTGCCGCTGCTCAACCCGCTGGAATTGGGTCTGCTGTTTGCGCTGTTCGGTGTCTACGTCTGGTCGCGCAGCGCCGTTGCCGAGCTGTCGATCCGCCAGGATTACGCGGCATACGCGACGCAACTGATTGCTGGCGTTTCCCTGTTCGCGTTCTGCACCGCGCTGGTGACCCGCGCCGCGCACCATTGGGCGGGCATTCCGTTCGAGCTGGATCTGTTGCTCGACTCGATGCTGGTGCAGGCCGGCTTGTCCATCGTCTGGACGCTGATGGCGCTCGGGCTGATGATCGGCGGGCACCTGCGCCATCGCCGCGAAGTGTGGCTGATCGGCGCGGCGCTGATTGCGCTGGTGGTGGCCAAACTGATTTTTGTCGAATTGAGCAACCGTGGCGGACTGGCCCGGATTGTCTCGTTCATCGGCGTTGGTGTGTTGTTGCTGGTGGTGGGTTATTTTGCGCCGCTGCCGCCCAAACGCGTTGAAGCTGCACCGGTGTCGGACCAACCGGCCCCGGAAACCGAAGGAGTGTCGTCTTGAGTCGCAAGCTTAATCTCGGGTGGCTGTTGCTGGGCGTGGCCATGGCGGCCGGCGCCCAGGAAAAACCGGCGGACTTCGCCGCGCAGGTACCGTTGTCGGTCAGCGGTTCCGGCCCGTGGTATCGCCTCGAACTGCCGCTGAGCGTGCAGTTGCAGGCGCGCCAGACTGATCTCAGCGATCTGCGAGTGTTCAACGCCGCCGGAGAACCGCAGGCCTATGCGCTGGCCCGGGAATCAGCGCAGACCCGCGACGACGGTCAGTTGCATGAGGTGAAGTGGTTCCCCCTGTACAACTCGGCGGATGCCACCGAGCGCGCGCCGAGCGTACGCGTGCAATCCACCACCACCGGTACGCTGGTGGAAGTGCAGCCGTCCAGCCAGCTCGAAGCCGGGGAAGAAGTGCTGCGCGGCTGGCTGCTCGACGCCAGCGCGATCAAGGCGCCGTTGCAGCAACTGATCCTCGACTGGACCAGCGAGCGCGACGGCTTCCAGCGTTTCAGCATCGAGGCCAGCGACGACTTGCAGCACTGGCAAGCCTGGGGCGAAGGTCAGGTCGCGCGCCTGACCTTTGCCGACGAACGGGTCGAGCAACATGAAGTGGCGCTGCCCGGGCAATCGGCTCGCTATCTGCGTCTGCTGTGGGATTCGCCGGCCTCGGCGCCGGTCCTGACGTCGGCGCAACTGAAAAGCAGCGACCCGCGCAACCTGCCGCTGCCATTGGTCTGGTCGCCGGCACTGGCCGGCAGCAGCGGCAAGCCCGGGGAATACACCTGGCAGTTGCCGATGGGGCTGAACATCGAGCGGGTGCAGGTCGAACTGAAACAGGCCAACAGCCTCGCACCGGTGACGTTGTCGGGGCGTCGCGAAAGCAGCCTGCCGTGGCAACCGCTGAGCAGCGGCTTGCTCTATCGTCTGACCCAGAACGGCCAGGATGTGGTGCAGAACGAATTGCAGCTCTACGGCCAAACCGTGCAGCAGTTGAAACTGACGGTCGACGAACGCGGTGGCGGTCTCGGCGAGCAGGCGCCGAGCTTGAAATACGCGGTGCGCGCCACTCAGGTCATTTTCCTCGCGCGCGGCGACGGACCGTACAGCCTGGCGCTGGGCAATCCGACCGTGAAGACGGCGAACCTGCCGCTGACCACGCTGATCCCCGATTTCAAACCGGAGAAACTGGCCACACTGGGCAAGGCCACGGTGCAGGGTAAAGCGCTGGCGACTCAGACCTCGACGGCCACCACGGCTGCGACCACCGATATCAACTGGAAGAAATTCGGCCTGTGGGCGGTGTTGCTGCTCAGTGTGCTGTTTCTGGCGGCGATGGCCTTCAGTCTGCTGCGCAAGCCGTCGGCCAAGTCGTGAATATGACGGGTGTGACCTCCACACCCGTCGGGTTTGCATCTACGCTGAATCCGGTGCCTGAACTCTCTCGGTTCGATCACGTCTGATAGCAGGAATTGCCCCCGACGCACGTTACCGGCGTCATTGCTCGCTACGGTTTCAGACTCCCTGTAAACTGCGCGGGTTTTTAGCCCCCCATTCCACCGGAGCCGTCCATGTCCCGCGTTACCCTGAGTCGCTATTTGATTGAGCAGACCCGCAGCAACAACACTCCTGCCGATCTGCGTTTCCTGATCGAAGTGGTGGCGCGCGCCTGTAAAGAGATCAGCCACGCCGTGTCCAAAGGCGCCCTGGGCGGTGTTCTGGGCAGCATGGGCACGGAAAACGTGCAAGGCGAAGTGCAGAAGAAGCTCGACGTGCTGTCGAACGAAATCCTGCTCGAAGCCAACGAGTGGGGCGGTCACCTGGCCGGCATGGCGTCCGAAGAAATGGACAATGCCTACCAGATCCCGGGCAAATACCCGAAAGGCGCCTACCTGCTGGTATTCGACCCGCTGGACGGTTCGTCGAACATCGACATCAACGCCCCGGTCGGCACTATCTTCTCCGTGCTGCGTTGCCCGAACGAATACCTGAGCCAGAACGAAGCGCTGGATGAAAAGGCCTTCCTGCAGCCAGGCACTCAGCAGGTTGCCGCCGGTTATGCGATCTACGGCCCGCAAACCATGCTGGTGCTGACCCTGGGCCACGGCGTCAAAGGCTTCACCCTGGACCGCGAAATGGGCAGCTTCGTCCTGACTCACGAAGACATCACCATTCCTGAATCCACCCAGGAATTCGCCATCAACATGTCCAACCAGCGTCACTGGGAAGCTCCGGTACAGCGTTACGTTTCGGAACTGCTGGCCGGTGAAGAAGGTCCGCTGAAAAAGAACTACAACATGCGTTGGGTCGCGGCGATGGTTGCCGACGTACACCGCATCCTGACCCGTGGCGGTCTGTTCATGTACCCGCGCGACAGCCGCGAGCCGTCCAAGCCGGGCAAACTGCGCCTGATGTACGAAGCCAACCCGATGTCGTTCCTGGTGGAACAGGCGGGCGGCGCTTCCACCGACGGCCACCAGCGCATTCTCGACATCAAGCCTGAAGGCCTGCACCAGCGTGTAGCGGTGTTCCTCGGCTCGAAAGAAGAAGTCGCCCGCGCCACGGCTTACCACAAGGAATAAACCATGAACGCGCCCTGGCTGCCGTTGCTCGATTGGTGGTTCGGTCATGCCGAATCAGCCACTGAAGTTTCGGCGCAACAGGGCAAGTTGTGGTTCGGCAAGAAAGACAGCCAGGACCTCGAAGCGCGTGAGCGTTTCGGGGTCTTTGTCGATCAGGCCCTCGCTGGCGAATTGACCGAGTGGACGCAACATCCCGAAGGTTGGCTGGCGCTGGTGCTGCTGCTCGACCAACTCCCGCGAATGATCTTTCGCGACACACCCAAGGCTTTTTCCGGTGATCTACGGGCACAGAAACTGGTGGCTCAGGGGATTGCCGCAGACTTCGATCGGCAGTTGAAACCGATCCAGCGACTCTTCATCTACCTCGTCTTCGAACACTGCGAAAACCTCGCGGTGCAGAATGAAGCGGTCTCGCGATTCATCGAACTGGTGGCTGAACAGCCGGAAGCGGAGCGTGGGGTGTTTGCCGACAACCTGGATTATGCCGAGCGGCATCAGAAGGTGATTGCGCGGTTTGGACGGTTTCCGCATCGCAATGTGGTGTTGGGGCGGGAGTCTACGGTTGAGGAGCTGGAGTTTCTTTCGCAGCCGGGGTCGAGTTTCTGAAGCTGCATCAGACTCACGGATTGCCTTGAAGCAAACGCTTCATCAAGAGTGCAGGCAGGTTTTTTCTCGTATCGGCGATGATATGGATATAGATGGTTTGCTCTCGGACTTCATAAATGATGCGATTCAAGCCAGAGATGACTTGTCGATATTGACCAAGGTTCAGCCTTTCTATTTCTTCGGGAATGGAACCTGAATAGGGTAAGGATGCGAGACTGCGAATAGCGATCTTCAAGCTGGCATAAGTGCTATGCCAGGTTTGAGGTGAGAACTGTTTGATGAGGTAGGTGCGAAGATCTTTGAGATCTGTTTCGGCGGACTGAAGAATAACGACCTTCAAACTCATTGGGGGTCGATCCTGTCCAACTCTGCGAAAACGTCTTCAACGTCCCTGTACTTGCCTTCCTCAATTTCTCGATTTCCCATGGCAAGCAGTTTGAGCAGAGCCATTGTTTCTTCCTGCTCTTCAAAACTTTTGACGTCCATGACTACAAGCTTCGCTTCGCCGTTCTGGGTAATCACCAGCGGCTCACGGCTTTCGCTAATCGTTTTGACGATTTCGGCGGTATGGCTTTTCAGGTAGCTGATGGGTTTGATCTGGGATGAAAGCTTCACGGGCTGCGCCTCGCTGAGTGGACTAGGACTGAGTTTAGTCTTAATTCAGTCCTGAGTCAGTCCGAGGTGACAAGCGTGTCTAGCGTTGTTCCGTCTTCGCGGGTTCAAGCGCGAAGAAGGCTTCGAACGACTCAGATCCGGAAGCTGCCAACCAACTGCTTCAACCGCGCCGCCTGCTGCTCCAGATCCGCACAAGCCCGCAACGTCGCCTGCAAGTTCTCCACACCTTCCTGGTTCAGCGTGTTGATCTCGTTGATATCAACGTTGATCGACTCGACCACCGCCGTCTGCTCTTCCGTCGCCGTCGCCACCGACTGGTTCATGCCGTCGATCTCGCCGATGCGCTGGGTCACGCTGCCCAGGCGTTCGCCGGCCTGGTTGGCGATGCCGACGCTGCTTTCGCTCTCGCGCTGGCTCTCGGTCATGATGCCGACCGCCTGACGCGCGCCGACTTGCAGCTCTTCGATCATCTTCTGCACTTGCTGCGCCGAATCCTGGGTGCGGTGCGCCAGGTTGCGGACTTCGTCGGCGACCACCGCGAAACCACGACCGGCCTCACCGGCACGGGCCGCTTCGATCGCGGCGTTGAGCGCCAGCAGGTTGGTCTGCTGGGAGATGCTGGTGATCACTTCCAGAATCTGCCCGATGTTCACGGTGTTGCTGTTCAGGGTTTCGATGTTGCCGCAGGAGTCGCTGATCTTCGCCGACAGCTGCTGCATCGCGTGGATGGTTTTATCCACCACCTGCTGGCCGTCTTCGGCCAGGCTGCGTGCATCACTGGAGTGCTGCGAGGCGAGGGCGGCGTTCTGGGCGATTTCCTGGGCGGCGGCGCCGAGCTGGTTGATCGCGGCGGCCACGCTGTTGGTGCGCGAGGCCTGCTGGTCGGAGTTGAACATCGACGAGTTCGACGCCGCGACCACGCGCAGCGCGACTTCGTTGACCTGGCCGGTGGCCGAGGAGACTTCGCGGATCGAGGTGTGGATGCGCTCGACGAAACGGTTGAACGACAGCCCCAGCGCACCGAATTCATCGTGACCGTGGATGGTCAGGCGTTTGGTCAGGTCACCTTCGCCTTCGGCGATGTCGTGCATGGCACGGCCCATGGTCAGCAGCGGCTGCATCAGGACGCGGATCAGCATGCCGAGCAGGGCGATGATGATCACTACGGCAATGACCATGGCGATCAGCGCCGAGGTGCGGAATTCGCTGAGCATCGAGAACGCGGTGTCCTTGTCCAGCACCAGCGCGACGTACCAGTCGGCCGACGGCACGCCGTTGACGCGGGTGAAGGAGATCAGTTGGGTCTTGCCGTCGAACTCGACTTCTTTCAGACCCGGGCTGACTTTCGGCGCACCGTTGGGATAGGCCTCGGCGAGGGTCTTGAGCACCAGCTTGCTGTCCGGGTGGATCAGGATTTTGCCGTCGGCGCTGACGATGAACGCGTGACCGTGGCCGCCGAAGTTCAGCGAGTTGATGATCGCGCTGACGCTGGACAGATCAATGTCGGCGCCGGCCACACCGATCATCTGGCCCTGGCGCTGCACCGGGGTGGCGACCGTGATGACCAGTTTGCCCGACGAGGCGGCGATGTACGGTTCGGTGACGATGGTCTGTTGCGCAGCGTTGGCGGCCTTGTACCAGCCACGGGCGCGCGGGTCGTAATCCGGCGCGCGGTTGCCGGCCGGGACCGAGAACATCACGCCGTCGGCGCCACCGAAGTAGCTGAGCTGGAAATTGCCGGTGTAGGCGGGCAGGTCGATGATGCGTTTCAGGCTGGCCGGGGCGTTGCCGTCGGCGACAACCTGTTGCGCCATCGATTGCAGCAACTGGATGCGGCTTTCCAGCCAGGTCTGGATGTTGCTGGTGGTCAGGCTGCCCAGTTCCTGCATCGACGCTTCGGTGCTGCTTTGCAGGGCTTCGCGCTGGCGATAGTCGTTGAAAAAAATGAAACAGGCGAATGCAACGGCCACCACGAGGGCGGCAGCCAACAAGATCTTGTGGCTGAACTTCATGTTTCTGGTCATTAAGAGAGCTACCGCGAAGGGGCTGGTCAACAAAGGGCGGCAATTTGCCACACTATCGGGCTTTGCGCTGCTCTTATTTCGACCGCGGCGCGCCAAAGATTAGGCGGCTTTTGTGAAAGTCGACGAAATGCTCAATAGCCCCACAAAGTGTCTGATTTACCGATGAATGCCGGACGAGCGGGCGAACAAATAGCCGGTCTGCCAGGGAACCAGACGGGGGTTTTCTCTTCTAAGCTTCTGGTTGGCGCCATGCCATCCCCCTTCCGCTCCAGGAGTTACACCATGTCGCTGCGATCTATCGCCCTGCTGTCGTTTTGCGTGCTGTTGGCCGCATGCAGCAAGGTCAATCAGGAAAACTATTCGAAGCTCTCGGCCGGCATGGCCAAGTCCGAAGTCGAGACGCTGCTTGGCAAGCCCACCGATTGCTCGGGCGCGCTGGGCATGTCCAGTTGCACCTGGGGCGACAAGAACAGCTTTATCAGCGTGCAGTACGCCGGTGACAAAGTGCTGATGTTTTCCGGCCAAGGCCTGAAGTAAACCGGGGCCACGCGCCCACGGGAGAAAAACAATGAAGCGGTTATTGCTTGTCCTTTTGGCCGGCCTGGTATTGGCTGGCTGCGCCACATCCGGTGAAGATCCGCTGGCGCCGAAGACGGTCAACAGTGTCAATCTCAAGCGTTACCAAGGCACCTGGTACGAGCTGGCGCGTCTGCCGATGTATTTCCAGCGCAATTGCGCGCAATCAGAAGCCCGTTACTCGCTCAAGCCCGACGGCAATATCGCGGTGTACAACCGCTGTCTGACGGCAGACTGGAAGTGGGAAGAGGTCAAAGGCACGGCTTATCCACAGGTGCCGGGCAAGACCGACAAGCTGTGGGTCGAGTTCGATACCTGGTTCTCGCGCCTGATTCCAGGTGTGGCGAAGGGTCAATACTGGGTGCTGTACGTCAGCGATGACTACAAGACCGCGCTCGTGGGCGACCCGAGTCGTCGTTACCTGTGGTTGTTGTCCCGCACGCCGACCGTCAACGGTGTGGTGCGTGAGGAACTGCTGAGCAAGGCGCGTCAGCAGGGTTACGACACCACGCGCCTGATCTGGCGGGCGTCGGATCAGCAGATGGCCAAGACGTCCAACTGACGCGCAACAAAAAACCTGTGGAGGTCGCCCTCCACAGGTTTTTTTATGTCAGCCCAAAAGCTCCCGCAGAACCTGGGTGAAGGCGCGATTGCTGTCCTCTTCCCCGGCATGGCGCCCCTCCCGCACGACCCACTGACCATTGACCAGCACATCGCGCACCTGACGGTCGCCGCCGGCAAACAGCCAGCGATTGAGAATCCCGTCACCGCTGGCCGTGGCCAGATACGGATCGCTGCCATCGAGCACAATCCAGTCGGCACGCTTGCCGACCTCCAGCGCACCGATCGGCTGGCCCAGCGCCTGAGCACCTCCATCCAGCGCCGCGTCATACAACGTGCGGCCGACCATCGGCTGATCCGCGCCATACAAGCGATTGCGCCGCTGATCGCGCAGGCGCTGGCCGTATTCCAGCCAGCGCAGTTCTTCCACCACGCTCAACGACACATGGCTGTCGGAGCCGATGCCCATGCGCCCGCCCTGAGCGAGGAAATCCACCGCCGGAAAAATCCCGTCGCCGAGGTTGGCCTCGGTGGTCAGGCACAGGCCGGCGATGGCGCGACTCTTGGCCATCAGCGTGACTTCTTCCGGATTGGCGTGGGTCGCGTGGACCAGGCACCAGCGCTGATCGACTTCGGTGTTTTCGTACAGCCATTGCAGCGGGCGACGTCCGCTCCAGCTCAGGCAGTCGTCGACTTCCTTCTGCTGTTCGGCGATGTGGATGTGCACCGGGCATTGCTGGTTGCTGGCCGCCAGCACTTCGCTGATCTGCTGCGGCGTGACCGCGCGCAACGAGTGGAAGCACAAGCCCAGCGACTGCGCCTTTTGCTGTGCCAGCAACGGTTGCAGACGCGATTGCAGCTTCAGGTAACTTTCGGTGCTGTTGATGAAGCGGCGCTGGCCTTCGTTCGGCGTCTGGCCGCCGAAACCGCTGTGGCTGTAGAGCACGGGAAGTAACGTCAGACCGATGCCGGCCGAGCTGGCCGCCTGGCTGATACGCAGGGCCAGCTCGGCCGGATCGGCGTAAGGCTGGCCGTTGTTATCGTGGTGGACGTAATGGAATTCGGCGACCGAGGTGTAACCGGCCTTGAGCATTTCGATGTACAGCTGACGGGCGATCACACCGAGCTGGTCGGGGCTGATTTTTCCGACGAGCCGATACATCAGATCGCGCCAGGTCCAGAAACTGTCGTTGGGATTGCCGGCCACTTCCGCCAGTCCCGCCATCGCTCGCTGGAACGCGTGGGAGTGCAGATTCGGCATCCCCGGCAGCAGCGGACCGCTCAGTCGTTCGGCGCCGTCTGCAGTGGAATCGGCCTGGATTCGGGTCAACACGCCATCGGCGCTGACCTCGAGACGTACATTGTTGGCCCATCCGTTAGGCAGCAGCGCGCGTTCGGCAAAGAAGGCGGACATGGTTCAGCACCCCATCGTGTGTTATTTGTATATACATATACAGACGTTTGCCTGCCCGGTAAACTCCGGCAAGCTAGCCACTTTCACCAATGAACAGGGATCCACCGTGCCGACTCCGCCTCCAGTCTCCCCGTTGGCCGCGAACATGGGCGACAGTCCGGCGCCCTTGTACGCCCGCGTCAAACAGATGATCACCCAGCAGATCGACAGCGGTAACTGGCCGCCGCATTACCGCGTGCCGTCGGAAAGCGAGCTGGTCAGCCAGCTGGGTTTCAGCCGCATGACCATCAACCGCGCACTGCGGGAAATGACCGCCGACGGTCTGCTGGTACGCATGCAAGGCGTCGGCACGTTTGTCGCCGAACCGAAGAGCCAGTCCGCGCTGTTCGAGGTGCACAACATCGCCGACGAAATCGCCTCCCGTGGCCATCGCCACACCTGCCAGGTGATCACCCTGGAAGAAGAGGCCGCCGGCTCCGAGCGCGCGCTGGCGCTGGATATGCGCGAAGGGCAAAAGGTCTTTCACTCGCTGATCGTGCACTACGAAAACGATATTCCTGTGCAAATCGAAGACCGCTTCGTCAATGCGTTGGTCGCCCCGGAATACCTCAAGCAGGACTTCACCCTGCAAACGCCTTACGCCTACCTGAACCAGGTCGCGCCGCTGACCGAAGGTGAGCACGTGGTCGAAGCGATTCTTGCCGAAGCGTCCGAATGCAAATTGCTGCAGATCGAAAAAGGCGAGCCGTGCCTGCTGATCCGCCGTCGTACCTGGTCGGGCCGTCAGCCGGTCACGGCGGCACGCCTGATTCACCCCGGTTCCCGTCATCGTCTGGAAGGACGGTTCCATAAATAGAGAGCATAAATGAATGGTTTGAAGGTTTTACGCGCCGAAGGCTACCCGCGCATGCCGTGGAAAAACGGCGGCGGCAGCACCGAGGAAATCACCCGTGACGCCGGCGCCGGCCTCGACGGTTTTGGCTGGCGTCTGTCGATTGCCGACATCGCCGAATCCGGCGGCTTTTCGACCTTCGCCGGTTACCAGCGGGTCATCACGGTGTTGCAGGGCGACGGCATGACCCTGTGTGTCGACGGCGACGATACCCAACCGTTGTTACCCCTCGACCCGTTTGCCTTCAGCGGCGAAAGCCAGGTGTCCTGCACCTTGCTCGGCGGCGCGATCCGTGACTTCAACCTGATCTACTCGCCCCAGCGTTATAGCGCACGCCTGCAATGGCTGGACGGCGAACAGCGGTTTTTCAGTTCGGCGAGCACCGTGCTGGTCTTCAGCGTCAGCGAATTGCTGGAGGTCACGGTCGGTGACAGTGCGTCGCAACTCGGCCGCCATGACTGTCTGCAACTGGACGGTAACACCGGGCTGACCGAGATCGCCGTCAATGCCGGCTGCTGCGTGATCGAACTGTCCCCGCGCTGATCCTTCACACGCTCTTCGTGGGAAACGATCAAAAACCGCTGCTTTGAAAGCAGCGGTTTTTTTTCGTCCCGACGTTCCCGAAATGCGCACCAACTTGTTACCGAACGCCCCAGCGTGGCGCAGAACCACGCTTCCGTAACAACCTCTCGTCACCCTCAATCCACCCCGCGAAAAATTTCATGGACGCCAGAGCCCTTGATTCAGGCGCTCTGCAGCCCTGTTCGGAATTTTTATTGAACAGCCCTCCAACAAGTTGGCCGCTTGATTGCATATGCTTGTATGTACAAGTAAAGACGTATGCGTATGAGTCGATCGAGACTCTCCGCAGCGTCCACTGATTCGCTTGTCGCGCACTGAGGCGCACAGGCTGCTTGCCCACTGCCAGGGTTGGTTTGAATAGATCGCTGAGGAGTCTTTTTCGTGACTGACAACAAAACCACTAAGTTTCGTGACGTCGAAATCCGTGCCGCCCGCGGCAACAAGCTGACCGCCAAGAGCTGGCTGACCGAAGCGCCGCTGCGCATGTTGATGAACAACCTCGACCCGGAAGTCGCCGAGAACCCGAAAGAGCTGGTGGTCTACGGTGGCATCGGTCGCGCTGCGCGTAACTGGGAGTGCTACGACAAGATCGTCGAGAGCCTCACCAACCTCAACGAAGACGAAACCCTGCTGGTGCAATCGGGCAAGCCGGTCGGCGTGTTCAAGACCCACAGCAACGCCCCGCGCGTACTGATCGCCAACTCCAACCTGGTGCCGCACTGGGCGACCTGGGAACACTTCAACGAACTCGACGCCAAAGGCCTGGCCATGTACGGCCAGATGACCGCCGGCAGCTGGATCTACATCGGCAGCCAGGGCATCGTCCAGGGCACCTACGAAACCTTCGTTGAAGCCGGTCGCCAGCACTACAACGACAACCTCACCGGCAAGTGGGTCCTGACCGCCGGCCTCGGCGGCATGGGCGGTGCCCAGCCACTGGCCGCAACCCTCGCCGGTGCCTGCTCGCTGAACATCGAATGCCAGCAGATCAGCATCGATTTCCGCCTCAAGACCCGCTACGTCGACGAGCAGGCCAAAGACCTCGACGACGCGCTGGCCCGCATCGCCAAATACACTTCCGAAGGCAAGGCGGTTTCCATCGCCCTGTGCGGCAACGCCGCTGAAATCCTTCCGGAACTGGTCAAGCGCGGCGTGCGCCCGGACATGGTCACCGACCAGACCAGCGCCCACGACCCGCTCAACGGTTACCTGCCGGCCGGCTGGACCTGGGACGAATACCGCGCCCGCGCCAAGACCGAGCCGGCCGCTGTGGTCAAGGCCGCCAAGCAATCGATGGCCGTCCACGTCAAAGCCATGCTCGACTTCCAGAAGATGGGCGTGCCGACTTTCGACTACGGCAACAACATCCGTCAGATGGCTCAGGAAGAAGGCGTCGAAAACGCATTCGATTTCCCAGGCTTCGTACCGGCCTACATCCGTCCGCTGTTCTGCCGTGGCATCGGCCCGTTCCGCTGGGCTGCGCTGTCGGGTGATCCGCAGGACATCTACAAGACCGACGCCAAGGTCAAGGAACTGATCCCGGACGACGCCCACCTGCACAACTGGCTGGACATGGCCCGTGAGCGCATCAGCTTCCAGGGTCTGCCGGCGCGTATCTGCTGGGTCGGCCTGGGCCTGCGCGCCAAGCTCGGTCTGGCGTTCAACGAAATGGTGCGCAGCGGCGAGCTGTCGGCACCGATCGTGATCGGTCGCGACCACCTCGACTCCGGCTCGGTTTCCAGCCCGAACCGTGAAACCGAATCGATGCAGGACGGCTCCGATGCCGTTTCCGACTGGCCACTGCTGAATGCTCTGTTGAACACCGCGAGCGGTGCGACCTGGGTGTCCCTGCACCACGGCGGTGGCGTCGGCATGGGCTTCTCCCAGCACTCGGGCATGGTGATTGTCTGCGACGGTACTGACGAAGCGGCCGAGCGTATCGCTCGCGTGCTGCACAACGACCCGGGCACCGGCGTCATGCGTCACGCCGATGCCGGTTACCAGATCGCCATCGACTGCGCCAAGGAACAAGGGCTGAACCTGCCGATGATCACCGGCAAGTAGTGCTTGCCCTGTAGGAGCGAGCCTGCTCGCGATAGCGGTTTGTCAGTCAACGAAAATGTTGCATGAACCGCCCTCATCGCGAGCAGGCTCACTCCCACAGGAACCAAAACAGCAAAATCCAGAACAATCCACAGAGGTTGAATCATGGCGGGCAACACCGATCGTGCAGGCAGTAAACCGTTGATCGAAAGGCGTTCGATCGACTACATCCCGGAAGCGGAAAGACACGGTCGTCTGTTCAGTCAGTTCACCCTGTGGATGGGTGCCAACCTGCAAATCACCGCGATTGTCACCGGGGCCCTGGCCGTGGTGCTGGGCGGCGATGTGTTCTGGTCGTTGATCGGTCTGCTGATCGGTCAACTGCTGGGCGGCGGGGTGATGGCGCTGCACGCGGCGCAAGGGCCGAAGCTTGGCCTGCCGCAGATGATTTCCAGCCGGGTGCAGTTCGGCGTCTACGGGGCGGCGATTCCGATCGTGCTGGTGTGCCTGATGTACCTGGGCTTCACCGCCACCGGGACCGTGCTGTCCGGTCAGGCGCTGGGCCAGTTGTTCGGGGTCAGCGACACCGTCGGCATCCTGCTTTTCGCCAGCGTCATCGTCGTGGTCACGGTGCTCGGCTATCGGGTGATCCACTGGATCGGCCGCATCGCCAGTGTCATTGGCGTGATCGCTTTCGTGTACCTGTTCAGCCGTCTGATGAGTCAGGTGGACGTCGGCGCACTTCTGGAAATCCGCCACTTCAGCTGGAGCAGTTTCCTGCTGGCGGTGTCGCTCGCGGCCTCCTGGCAGATCGCTTTCGGCCCGTACGTGGCGGACTACTCGCGTTACCTGCCGAGCAAGGTGTCTTCGGTGAAAACCTTTTTCGCCGCCGGTGCCGGTTCGGTGATTGGTGCGCAGGTGGCGATGATCCTCGGTGTGTTCGCGGCCGCTTCGGCCAACGGGCAATTCGCCGGTCATGAAGTCGCCTACATCGTCGGTCTGGGCGGGACCGGTGCCACCGCCGCGCTGCTGTATTTCAGCATCGCGTTCGGCAAGGTCACCATCTCCACCCTGAACTCCTACGGCAGCTTCATGTGCATCGCGACCATCATCAGCGGCTTCCGTGGTCACCTGATGGTTACCCGGATGCAGCGTCTGGTGTTCGTGCTGGGGATCGTCGGCGCGGCGACCCTGATCGCGCTGCTCGGCCAGCACTCGTTCCTCGGTGCGTTCAAGTCCTTCATCCTGTTCCTGCTGGCGTTCTTCACGCCGTGGAGCGCGATCAATCTGGTGGACTACTACTGCATTACCCGCGAGCGCTACGACGTACCGGCGCTGGCGGATCCGAACGGTCGCTACGGCCGCTGGAACATCCTCGGTATCAGCGTTTACGTGTTCGGGGTGCTGGTGCAACTGCCGTTCATTTCCACCAAGTTCTATACCGGTCCATTGGTAGCGGCCCTGGGGGATGTGGATATTTCCTGGATCATCGGTCTCGTGCTGCCCGCAGCGCTGTATTACGTCTGCGCGAAAAAATGGCACGGCACCGTACCCGATCAACTGATTCTGCCCGTCGAGCAGGACAGCGTTGTACAACCTAAAACAAGCGGGGCCGGTCGCGCTGCGGCGCAGGCCTGATTTGGACGTGGACAGGGCTGGATGCCTCTTGACTGCCGTAAGCCAATTCATGATTAGGAGCGTCACAACAATGAAATCGAACAAGACCCTGCTGACCACATTGCTTTCCATGGGCCTGCTGGCCAGCGCCGGCGCGACCCAGGCCGCCGGCTGGTGCGAGTCCGGCAAACCGGTGAAATTCGCCGGCCTGAACTGGGAAAGCGGCATGCTGCTGACCGACCTTCTGCAAGTGGTGCTGGAAAAAGGTTACGACTGCAAGACCGACAGCCTGCCGGGCAACTCCATCACCATGGAAAACGCCCTGAGCAGCAACGACATCCAGATCTTCGCCGAAGAATGGGTCGGCCGCAGCGAGGTCTGGAACAAGGCCGAGAAGGCCGGCAAGGTCGTCGGTGTCGGCGCGCCGGTGGTCGGTGCGGTGGAAGGCTGGTACGTGCCGCGCTACGTGATCGAAGGCGATGCCAAGCGCAAGATCGAAGCGAAGGCACCGGACCTGAAAAACATCGCCGATCTGGGCAAATACGCCGCCGTCTTCAAGGACGCCGAAGAACCGTCCAAGGGCCGCTTCTACAACTGCCCGGCCGGCTGGACCTGCGAGCTGGACAACAGCGAAATGCTGAAAAGCTACGGCCTGGAAAACAGCTACACCAACTTCCGCCCGGGCACTGGTCCGGCGTTGGATGCGGCCGTGCTGTCGAGCTACAAACGTGGCGAGCCGATCCTGTTCTACTACTGGACGCCAACCCCGCTGATGGGCCAGATCGACGCAGTCAAACTGGAAGAGAAACCGGGCGTCGACAAGACCGTGACCATCAAGGTCGGTCTGTCCAAGACCTTCCACGAACAAGCGCCGGAGCTGGTGGCCGTGCTGGAAAAGGTCAACCTGCCGATCGACCTGCTGAACCAGAACCTGGGCCGCATGGCGAAGGAACGTATCGAGTCGCCAAAACTGGCGAAAATCTTCCTCAAGGAACATCCTGAGGTCTGGCATGCGTGGGTCAGTGAAGACGCTGCCAAGAAAATCGACGCGGCGCTGTAGGTCGAATTCCTCCCGGCCAACCGAGAGGCTGGCCGGGGTGTTCGCCGCAATCGCTTGATTGAGTTTCCTGATTGAGAGCCGCTTATGTTTCCCGAAAGCTTTACCTTTTCCATCGCCGACTGGGTCAACGGTTGGGTCGATGCGCTGGTCACCAACTATGGCGATGTGTTCCGCCACATCTCCGACACCCTGCTGTGGGCCATCGTCAATCTTGAAGGCCTGCTGCGCGCCGCACCGTGGTGGTTGATGCTGGCCATCGTCGGCGTCGTGGCCTGGCACGCAACGCGCAAAGTCGTGACCACCGCCGTGATCGTCGGTCTGTTGTTCCTGGTCGGCGCCGTCGGTCTGTGGGACAAGTTGATGCAGACCCTCGCGCTGATGATGGTGGCGACGGTCATTTCGGTGCTGATCGGCGTACCGCTGGGGATTCTCTCGGCGCGCAGCAATCGCCTGCGTTCGGTGCTGATGCCGCTGCTCGACATCATGCAGACCATGCCGAGCTTCGTGTACCTGATTCCGGTGCTGATGCTGTTCGGCCTGGGCAAGGTGCCGGCGATTTTCGCCACCGTGATCTACGCCGCGCCGCCGCTGATCCGTCTGACCGATCTGGGCATCCGCCAGGTCGACGGCGAAGTGATGGAAGCGATCAACGCCTTCGGTGCCAACCGCTGGCAGCAACTGTTCGGCGTGCAACTGCCGCTGGCCCTGCCGAGCATCATGGCCGGGATCAACCAGACCACCATGATGGCCCTGTCGATGGTGGTAATCGCCTCGATGATCGGCGCCCGTGGCTTGGGTGAAGATGTGCTGGTGGGCATTCAGACCCTTAACGTCGGACGCGGTCTCGAGGCCGGTCTGGCGATCGTGATTCTCGCAGTGGTCATCGACCGCATTACCCAGGCGTATGGTCGGCCACGGCATGAGGTGAGCAAATGAGCAACGCAACCGTGAGCAAGATCGAAGTCAAAAACGTCTTCAAGATTTTCGGCAACCGCGCCAAGGACGCTCTGGCGATGGTCGGCCAGGGCAAGACCAAGGATCAGGTGCTGAACGAAACCGGTTGCGTGGTCGGGGTCAACGACTTGTCCCTGAGCATCGGCACCGGCGAGATCTTCGTGATCATGGGCCTGTCCGGCTCCGGCAAATCGACCCTGGTGCGCCACTTCAACCGTCTGATCGACCCGACCAGCGGCGCGATCCTGGTGGATGGCGTGGACATCCTGCAATACGACATGGACGCCTTGCGCGAATTTCGCCGGCACAAGATCAGCATGGTGTTCCAGAGCTTCGGTCTGCTGCCGCACAAGACCGTGCTCGACAACGTCGCCTACGGCCTGAAAGTGCGCGGCGAGAGCAAGCAACTGTGCGCCGAGCGCGCGCTGCACTGGATCAACACCGTGGGCCTAAAGGGCTACGAAAACAAATACCCGCACCAGCTCTCCGGCGGCATGCGCCAGCGTGTAGGTCTGGCCCGGGCATTGGCGGCGGACACCGACATCATCCTGATGGACGAAGCGTTCAGCGCGCTGGATCCGCTGATCCGCGCCGAGATGCAGGACCAGTTGCTGGAGCTGCAAAAAACCCTGCACAAGACCATCGTCTTCATCACCCACGACCTCGACGAGGCCGTGCGCATCGGCAACCGCATCGCGATCCTCAAGGACGGCCGCCTGATCCAGGTCGGTACGCCGAAAGAGATCCTGCATTCGCCGGCGGACGAGTATGTCGACCGCTTCGTGCAGCGGCGGGCGGCGGTGGTTTAAACAGATTTGTGTTGGCTGGGCCGGCCCCGAAAGCGTCGGCAAAGCTGCATCAATGTTCGGATGAGGTTTTAGATGTCCCAGGCTGAAAAAATCGTTATCGCCGACGCCCCGATGCGTTGGCAGGATGTGGTCGCAGTCGCTCGTCATGGCGCGCAGCTCGAGCTGTCGGCCCAGACCTGGGCGCGCATTGAAAACGCGCAGGGCATCGTCCAGCGCATTGTTGTCAGCGGCGAACGCGCCTACGGCGTGAACACCGGGCTCGGTGCGCTGTGCAACGTTTCACTGAAAGACGAACAGCTCAGCCAGCTGTCGCGCAACACCTTGCTCAGCCATGCCTGCGGCGTCGGTCCGGTGCTGGCCGATGAGCAGACCCGCGCCATCCTGTGCGCTGCGATCCGCAACTACAGCCACGGCAAATCCGGCATTCATCGCCGGGTGGTCGAAGCGCTGCTGGCGCTGCTCAATCGCGGTATCACCCCGCAAGTACCGTCCCAGGGTTCGGTGGGTTACCTGACCCACATGGCGCACATCGGCATCGCGCTGCTGGGCGTGGGCAATGTCAGCTATCGCGGGCAGATCGTGTCTGCACAGCAGGCGCTGGCCGAAGAGGGCCTGCAACCGGTGCAGCTCGGGGCGAAGGACGGTCTGTGCCTGGTCAACGGTACGCCGTGCATGACCGGTCTCGGTTGCCTGGCGATTGCCGACGCCACGCGTCTGCTGCAGTGGGCCGACGTGATCGGCGCCATGAGTTTCGAAGCCCAGCGCGGCCAGATCGCCGCGTTCGATGCCGAAATCATTGCGCTCAAACCGCATCCGGGCATGCAGCAGGTCGGCGTCAATCTGCGCGCCTTGCTCGATGGCAGCGAAGTGATCGCCGCGAGCAAAGGCATTCGCACCCAGGATGCCTTGAGCATCCGCTCGATCCCGCAGGTGCACGGCGCCGCCCGCGATCAACTGGAACACGCGATCAAACAGATCGAAACCGAACTCAATGGCTGCACCGACAACCCGTTGCTGCTGGGCACGCCGGACGACTTCCGGGTGATGTCCCAGGCCAACCCGCACGGGCAATCGGTAGCGCTGGCGACGGATTTGCTGGCCATTGCAATGGCCGAAATCGGCTCGATTGCCGAGCGGCGTCTGGATCGTCTGATCAACCCGCACGTCAGCGGTCTGCCGGCGTTTCTGGTGGCCAATCCGGGGGTGAACTCCGGGATGATGATCGTGCAATACGTCGCCGCGTCGCTGTGCGCGGAAAACCGCCAGTTGGCGCAACCGGCGGTGCTCGACAATTACGTCACTTCGGGCCTGCAGGAAGATCACTTGAGCATGGGCACCAACGCCGCGCTGAAGCTGCACCGCGCGCTGGAAAACTGCACGCAGATCCTCGCCATCGAATACCTGCTGGCGGCCCAAGCGTTTGAATTCCTCAAGGAGCAACGCTTCGGCGCGGGCACCGATACCGCCTGGCGACTGCTGCGCGAAAAGGTCCCGGCCTACGATCAGGACCGCTGGCTGGCGCCGGATATCGCCGCTGCCGCAAGCGTTCTGAAAGACCCGGATCTGCTGCACAACGCATTACCGAATTTGCACTGAAAAACTACCCATACCAGCGTGCCAAGGCGCGGATCGTCCAAAAGACGAGAGGCGACGGATAACGGAATGCTCCGGAGCGACTGGTAGTTAATAACAATGCCTCAAAAGGAGCATTTAAATGACTGCGCTGAACCTGATCCCCGGCCAACTGAGCCTGGCCCAACTGCGTGACGTTTATCAGAACCCGGTCAAGCTGACCCTCGACAACAGCGCCAGCGCGCAGATCGAGGCCAGCGTGGCCTGCGTCGAGCAGATCCTTGCGGAAAATCGCACCGCCTACGGCATCAACACCGGTTTCGGCCTGCTGGCCTCGACCCGCATCGCCAGCGAAGACCTGGAAAACCTCCAGCGTTCGCTGGTGCTGTCCCACGCCGCCGGTGTCGGCCAGCCGATCAGCGATGAGCTGGTGCGCCTGATCATGGTGCTCAAGGTCAACAGCCTCAGCCGTGGTTTCTCCGGCATCCGTCGCGTGGTGATCGATGCGCTGATCGCGTTGATCAACGCCGAGGTCTATCCGCACATTCCGTTGAAAGGTTCGGTCGGTGCCTCCGGCGACCTGGCACCGCTGGCGCACATGTCGCTGGTGCTGCTGGGCGAGGGCAAGGCGCGCTACAAGGGCGAGTGGATGGAAGCGACCGAAGCGCTGAAAGCCGCCGGTCTGACCCCGCTGACGCTGGCGGCGAAAGAAGGTCTGGCGCTGCTCAACGGTACTCAGGTTTCCACCGCATTCGCGCTGCGCGGCCTGTTCGAAGGTGAAGACCTGTTCGCCGGCGCGCTGGCGCTGGGCGGTCTGACGGTGGAGGCGGTGCTCGGTTCGCGTTCGCCGTTCGACGCACGCATCCACGCTGCCCGTGGCCAGAAAGGCCAGATCGACGCCGCTGCCGCTTACCGCGATCTGCTGGGCGAGCGCAGCGAAGTCTCCGACTCGCACCAGAACTGCGAGAAGGTGCAGGATCCGTACTCGCTGCGTTGCCAGCCGCAAGTCATGGGCGCGTGCCTGACCCAGTTCCGCCAGGCCGCCGAAGTGCTGGCCATCGAAGCCAACGCCGTGTCTGACAACCCGCTGGTGTTCGCGGCCGAAGGCGACGTGATTTCCGGCGGCAACTTCCACGCCGAGCCCGTCGCCATGGCCGCTGACAACATGGCGCTGGCCATTGCCGAAATCGGTTCCCTGAGCGAGCGCCGCATCTCGTTGATGATGGACAAGCACATGTCGCAGCTGCCGCCGTTCCTCGTCGCCAACGGAGGCGTGAATTCCGGCTTCATGATCGCCCAGGTGACCGCTGCGGCCCTGGCCAGCGAAAACAAGGCGCTGTCCCATCCGCATTCGGTGGACAGTCTGCCGACTTCTGCCAACCAGGAAGACCACGTGTCGATGGCCCCGGCTGCCGGCAAGCGCCTGTGGGAAATGGCCGAGAACACGCGCGGGATTCTTGCGGTGGAATGGCTGGCGGCGGTGCAGGGCCTGGACCTGCGCAACGGCCTGAAGACCTCGACCAAACTGGAGCAGGCCCGCGGGATTCTGCGTCGCGAAGTGCCGTTCTACGAGAAGGACCGCTTCTTTGCGCCGGACATCAATGCGGCGACCGAACTGCTGGCTTCGCGGGTGCTGACTGAGCTGGTTCCGGCGAAACTGCTGCCGAGCCTTTAACCACCACTGATCGTTCCCACGCAGAGCGTGGGAACGATCGCAAGACGAGGACTTGGGATGAAAACCCTCTGGCAACACTGCCACGTCGCAACCATGGCGCAAGGCATCTACTCGATCATCGAGGATGCGGCCATCGTGACGTCCGGTGCACTCATCGAGTGGATCGGCCCGCGCAGCCAATTGCCGTCAGGCGAATACCCGGCGGTCAATGACCTGCAAGGCGCGTGGGTCACTCCCGGCCTGATCGACTGCCACACCCACACTGTGTTCGGCGGCAACCGCAGCGGCGAATTCGAGAAGCGCCTGCAAGGCGTCAGCTACGCCGAGATCGCAGCGGCCGGCGGCGGCATCGCCAGCACTGTGCGGGCCACGCGCGAAGCCTCGGAAGACGAGCTGTTCGCCAGCGCCGCCAAACGCCTGAAAAGCCTGATGCGCGACGGCGTGACCACGGTCGAAATGAAATCCGGCTACGGCCTCGATCTGGCCAGCGAGCGCAAGATTTTGCGGGTCATCAGTCGCCTCGCCGCCGAGCTACCGATCAGCGTGCGCAGCACCTGCCTGGCCGCCCATGCCTTGCCGCCGGAATACCAGGATCGCGCCGACGATTACATCGATCACATCTGCGCCGAGATGCTGCCCGCGCTGGCCGCCGAAGGCCTGGTCGATGCGGTGGATGCGTTCTGCGAATACCTGGCGTTCTCCCCGGAACAAGTCGAGCGGGTGTTCATCGCCGCGCAAAAACTCGGTCTGCCGGTGAAGCTGCACGCCGAGCAATTGTCGTCGCTGCACGGCTCCAGCCTCGCTGCGCGCTACCACGCACTTTCTGCCGATCACCTGGAGTTCATGGACGAAGCCGACGCCATCGCCATGGCCGAGTCCGACACCGTCGCGGTGTTGTTGCCGGGCGCGTTCTACTTCCTGCGCGAAACCCGGTTGCCGCCGATGGACGCCCTGCGCAAACACAAGGTGAAAATCGCCATCGCCAGCGACCTCAACCCCGGCACCTCGCCGGCGCTGTCGTTGCGCCTGATGCTGAACATGGCCTGCACCTGTTTCCGCATGACTCCGGAAGAGGCATTGGCCGGCGCCACGATTCACGCGGCGCAAGCCTTGGGCATGGCCGAGACCCACGGTTCGCTGGAAGTCGGCAAGGTCGCCGATTTTGTCGCCTGGCAGATCGACCGCCCGGCGGACCTGGCGTACTGGCTGGGTGGTGAACTGGACAAACGCGTCGTGCGTCACGGCGTTGAATCAAGTCTGTAGGAGAGCGGTTGTGGATAAGGTTCTGAACTTCAAACAAGGTCGCGTGCCGCTGCTGATCAGCATGCCCCACGCCGGTGTGCGCCTGACCCCGGCGGTCGAGGCCGGGTTGATCCCGGACGCGAAAAGCCTGCCGGACACCGACTGGCACATTCCGCAGCTCTACGATTTCGCCGCCGAACTGGGCGCCAGCACCCTGGCGGCCGAGTACTCGCGATTCGTCATCGACCTGAACCGGCCGTCCGACGACAAACCGCTGTACGCCGGCGCCACCACCGGACTGTACCCGGCGACGCTGTTCGATGGCATTCCGTTGTTCAAGGCAGGCCAGGAACCGTCGAAAGAAGAGCGTGCCACGTACCTGGAGCAGATCTGGACGCCGTATCACCGCACCTTGCGGGAAGAGCTGGCGCGGCTAAAAGCCGAGTTCGGTTACGCACTGCTGTTCGATGCGCATTCGATCCGCTCGATCATCCCGCACCTGTTCGATGGCAAGCTGCCGGACTTCAATCTCGGCACTTTCAACGGCGCCAGTTGCGATCCGCAGTTGGCCACGCAACTGGAAGCGATCTGCGCCCGCCATGGCGATTACAGCCATGTGCTGAACGGACGCTTCAAGGGCGGCCACATCACCCGTCACTACGGCAACCCGGCGGAAAACATCCACGCCGTGCAACTGGAGCTGGGCCAGTGCACCTACATGGAAGAGTTCGAACCGTTCCGCTACCGCGCCGATCTGGCGGAGCCGACGCGGGTGGTGCTGAAGGAATTGCTGCAAGGGCTGCTTGCCTGGGGCAAATCCCGCTATACCGCATAACTTTGTGGGAGCAAGCCCGCTCCCACAAGGGTTTTGGGTTTTCACGGGTTCCGCGTTCCAACGGGGTCGCCACCGTGCAAATCCCGGTCGCCACAGTTCGCTTTTCCCGCTCGTCTGCTGCGTAATGTTTCGGCAACGGTGCAAGAAGACACCGATCCGAACAATAACCCGCTGCCGCACGAGACGATCCCACATGAAAAGACTGTTCACTCGTTGTGCGTTAATCCTGACCGGCAGTGCGCTGCTCAGCGCCGGTGCCATGGCTTCCGATGATGCTTCCTGCAAAACCGTGCGCATGGGCGTGGTCAACTGGACCGATGTGATCGCCACCAGCGGCATGGCCGACGTGCTGCTCAACGGCCTCGGCTACGAAAGCAAGCAGACCAGCGCGGTGCAGCAAATCATCTTCGCCGGCATCCGCGACAAGCGTCTGGATATCTTCCTCGGCTACTGGAAACCGGCGATGGACAAGAACATCGCGCCATTCCTCGCCGCCAATCAGGTCAAGGTCATGGACAAACCCAGCCTGGCCGACGCCCAGGCGACGTTGGCGGTTCCGGATTACGTGGCGGCCGCAGGGCTGAAGACCTTCGGCGACATCGCGAAATTCAAGGATCAACTCGGCGCCAAGATCTACGGCATCGAGCCCGGCAGCGGCGCCAACACCACGATCAAGACGATGATCGAAACCAATCATTTCGGCCTGAAGGATTTCAAGATCATCGAATCCGGTGAGGCCGGCATGCTCGCCGCCGTGCAGCGGGCGGTGAGCCGCAAGGAATTCGTGGTGTTCGTCGGCTGGACCCCGCACCCGATGAACATCAACATGAAAATCACCTACCTGACCGGCAGTGAAGACGTCTACGGCCCCAACGAAGGCGCCGCCACCGTTTCCACCGTCACCGCGCCGGATTACGCCGAGCGCTGCCCGAACGTTCATCGACTGCTGGAAAACCTGACCTTCACCGCCGCCCAGGAAAGCCAGTTGATGGTGCCGATCATGGAGCGCAAGACCCCTCAGGAAGTGGCGAAGACCTGGCTGCGTGAGCATCCCGAAGACCTGCAACGCTGGCTGGCGGGTGTCAGCAGTTTCGACGGCAAGGACGGCGTGGCCACGGTTCAGGCCAGCCTGAAAAACTGATGGGCACTTATCCACTCTCGCCGTCAATGGCAGCCTTCGTTTCCAGAACCGAAGGCTTTGCCAGCGAGGACAGCAGCCTCGGCGGATTGCGCAAATCCTATGACGACATGTGCCGCGCCTTCACGCCCGAACGGCCGGCGGGTCTGGAGGTGGTGGATTTCCAGTTGAGCGGGGTGGCGGTGCGTTCGTATCGCCCGCCTGTCCGGCCATCGGCCAGTGGCTGGCCGTGCGTGTTGTACCTGCACGGCGGCGGTTGGGTGGTCGGCGGGCTGGATTCCCATGACTTCATCTGTTGCGAGCTGGCCATGGCGCTCGGGGCAATGGTGGTGGCGGTGGATTACCGGCTGGCGCCGGAGCATCCGTTCCCCGCCGGTTTCGAGGATTGCCTGAGCGTGTGGCGCGCGTTGCGCAGCGGGCCGTTCTGGTTCGATCCCGGACGGATGCTGGTGGCGGGCGACAGCGCCGGGGGCAATCTGGCGGCGGCGCTGTGCCTGGCGCTGCGCGATGCCGGCGAGCCGCTGCCGGGTGCGCAGGTCTTGATCTATCCGGGGCTGGGAGGCGACGAGCAGTTAGCGTCACGCAGCGAATGCGCCGATGCGCCGTTGCTCGCCAGCAGCGATGTCGATTGCTATCACGCCCTGTACCTGCGCGGCACCGTGAAGCCGAACGCTTATGCGATGCCGTTGCTGGCCGGGGACTTCAGTGGCTTGCCCCCGGCCTGGATCGCCGTGGCCCAGTTCGATCCGCTGCGGGACGACGGCGTGTGTTACGCCGAACGGCTGAACGCGGCGGGCGTCGACGCGGCGCTGTACTACGGCGAAGGGCTGGTTCATGGCTGCCTGCGAGCGCGGCATCAGGTCGCCGAGGTCGATCGTCTCTTTGAGAACCTGCTGGGGTTCATGGCTGACAAAATGTGACAGCGCACGGGCATGCTCATTGACGTAAATCGGGTTTATGATGCCGGACGGCAGAATAATAGAAGTCCCCCCAGGGATGACCTCGACCCCTTACGGAGCGCGCAATGCAGACTTTGTTTCCGCAGATCAAACCTCACGCACGGCACGATCTGGCCGTCGATGACACCCATACGCTGTACGTCGACGAAAGCGGTTCGCCGGAAGGTTTGCCGGTGGTGTTCATCCACGGCGGTCCCGGCGCCGGGTGCGACGCCCAGAGTCGCCGCTACTTCGATCCGAACCTGTATCGCATTGTCACCTTCGACCAGCGCGGTTGCGGTCGCTCCACGCCCCACGCCAGTCTGGAAAACAACACCACCTGGGATCTGGTCGAAGACCTTGAGCGTATTCGTAAACACCTGGGTATCGACAAATGGGTGCTGTTCGGCGGCTCCTGGGGTTCGACCCTGGCGCTGGCCTACGCGCAGACCCATCCGGAGCGCGTACATGGCCTGATCCTGCGCGGGATCTTTCTCTGCCGTCCGCAGGAAATCGAATGGTTCTACCAGGCCGGCGCCAGCCGTCTGTTCCCCGATTACTGGCAGGACTACCTCGCGCCGATCCCGCTGGACGAGCGCGACGACCTGCTCAGCGCTTTCCACAAACGGCTGACCGGCAACGACCAGATCGCCCAGATGCACGCAGCCAAGGCCTGGTCGACCTGGGAAGGGCGCACCGCGACCCTGCGTCCGAATCCGCTGGTGGTCGACCGTTTCTCCGAGCCGCAGCGCGCCTTGTCGATCGCGCGGATCGAATGCCACTACTTCACCAACAATGCCTTCCTTGAGCCAAACCAACTGATCCGCGACATGGGCAAGATCGCCCATCTGCCGGGCGTGATCATCCACGGCCGCTACGACGTGATCTGCCCGCTCGACAACGCCTGGGAACTGCATCAGGCCTGGCCGAACAGCGAGCTGCAGGTGATCCGCGATGCCGGCCACGCTGCCTCGGAACCGGGCATCACCGATGCATTGGTGCGCGCCGCCAGCAAAATGGCCCGTCGTCTGCTCGACCTGCCGCCCGAAGAAGCATGAAGGGGCTGTTGCAGCGCGTGAAAGGCGCGCGGGTCGAAGTGGCGGGCGAGGTGGTTGGCAGTGTCGATCAGGGTTTGCTGGTGCTGGTGGCGGTAGAACCCGACGACTCGCCGGCCAGCGCCGACAAACTTCTGCATAAGCTGCTTAACTATCGAGTGTTCAGTGACGCCGAGGGCAAGATGAATCTGTCCCTGGCGGATGTGGGCGGCGGGTTGCTGCTGGTCTCTCAGTTCACCCTCGCTGCCGACACCAAAAGCGGGTTGCGCCCGAGTTTCTCGACCGCCGCCCCTCCGGCGCTGGGCGAAGAATTATTCGACTATCTATTAAGCAAAGCGAAACAGATGCATGGCACAGTGGCATCAGGTAGATTCGGCGCGGATATGCAGGTGCACCTGGTCAACGATGGCCCGGTAACCTTCCTGTTACAGACATGAAAGTGCTTGAAACAACTTTTTAAGGGCTTTTCGACTGAAAACAGGGAATTTTCGCGATAAATACTTTGTTACCCCTGATGCGTTGTCACGCGGGCTACTAGATAATCGCGCGCTACGGGGATCAGCGTTCGTTGGTCCATTTTGACTTAGGTAGAGACTTGTCCGGATCCGATTGGGGAATCATTTTGACCCAGCGGAGTCGGAACAATGCTCGCCAACTTGGCAAGGGTGTCCTGCAAGGTCGGTTTTTTTGTACCGAATCCCTCACAGGCACTTCATCTGGCCGTTGGTTTATTGATCTGTTTTCGGCGAGGGTTGCTCGTGATTGTTAGTCCCTGTAATGCAGCAAAATTGTCTGCCAAACGCTTGCGCAGCGCTCTGGTAGCGGGCTCGGCAGTACTCTGCCTGCTCAGCGCCGGCCAGCTTTGGGCATTCAATCTTGACGATGTGTCGGCCAAGGCCAAAGAGCTGGCCGGGCAGAAGTTCGAAGCCCCGCGCAGCAACCTGCCGAACGAATTCCGTGAAATGAAATTCGCGGACTATCAGAAGATTCGTTTCCGCACCGAAAAAGCCGAATGGGCCGACCAGAAGACCCCGTTCAAGCTGTCCTTCTATCACCAGGGCATGCACTTCGATACGCCGGTGAAAATCAACGAAATCACCGCTAACACCGTCGAAGAGATCAAATACGATCCGAGCCGTTTCGATTTCGGCGACCTGCAGTTCGATCCGAAGGCCACCGAACAACTGGGCTACGCCGGTTTCCGTGTGCTGTACCCGATCAACAAGGCGGACAAGCAAGACGAAATCATGACCATGCTGGGCGCGAGCTACTTCCGCGTCGTCGGCAAGGGTCACACCTACGGTCTGTCGGCCCGTGGCCTGGCGATCGATACCGCTCTGCCGTCCGGCGAAGAATTCCCGCGTTTTCGCGAGTTCTGGATTCAGCAGCCGAAGCCGGGCGACAAGCACCTGGTGATCTTCGCCCTGCTGGATTCGCCTCGTGCGACCGGCGCCTACCGTCTGATCCTGCGTCCGGGCAGCGACACCATTGTCGACGTGAAGGGCCAGATGTACCTGCGTGACAAGGTTGGCAAGCTCGGCATCGCGCCGCTGACCAGCATGTTCCTGTTCGGCGCCAACCAGCCGTCGAAGGTGCTCAACTACCGTCGTGAACTGCACGACTCCAGCGGTCTGTCGATCCATGCCGGCAACGGCGAGTGGATCTGGCGTCCGCTGAACAACCCGAAACACTTGGCTGTCAGCCAGTTCAGCGTCGAGAACCCGCGTGGTTTCGGTCTGCTGCAACGTGGCCGTGACTTCAGCCACTACGAAGACCTCGACGACCGCTACGACAAGCGCCCAAGCGCCTGGATCGAGCCGAAGGGCGACTGGGGCAAGGGCACCGTTGATCTGGTCGAGATCCCGACTGCGGACGAAACCAACGACAACATCGTTGCGTTCTGGAACCCGGAAAAACTGCCGGAGCCTGGCCAGCCGCTGGACTTCGCCTACCGCATGCACTGGACCATCGACGAAGCCGCGCTGCACGCCCCGGACAGCGCCTGGGTCAACCAGACCCTGCGTTCGACCGGTGACGTCAAGCAATCGAACCTGATCCGTCAGCCGGATGGCAGCGTTGCCTACCTGGTCGATTTCGAAGGCCCGTCCTTGGCCGCTTTGGCCCCGGATGCGGACGTTCGCAGCCAGGTCAGCGTCGGCGACAACGCCGAGCTGGTCGAAAACAGCGTGCGCTACAACCCGGAAACCAAGGGCTGGCGCCTGACCCTGCGGATGAAGATCAAGGACGCGAGCAAGTCCACCGAGATGCGCGCAGCCCTGGTGCAGCCAGTGGTCACCGCTGATCTGGCCAAGTCTTCGGTACCGACGTCCAATTCGTCGGTAGCCAAGGCCGACAAGGTTGCCGCCAAGCAACAAGAGAAAGCCGACAAGGAAGCCAAGGCCGCCGAGGCCAAACAGGCCGACGCCAAGCCGGTTGCAGATGCCAAGGACAAGGCCAACAAAGACGCCAAGCAGCCAGCCGCTGCGGACGCGGCCCCAGCCACACCGGAATCGGCACCGACTGAAGAAGTCCTGACCGAGACCTGGAGCTATCAGTTGCCTGCCGATGAGTAACTCTCAAGTACAGCCAGAGACTCTGTCCGAGTACCTGGCGCATCTGCCGATGACCGACGAGCAGCGCGCGGAACTCGCGGGCTGCCAGTCCTTCAGCGAATTGCATGAACGCCTGTCGTCCAAGACCTTTGACGCACCGACCGAAGCCGCCCAGGCTTCGGTGGGCAAGCGCCTGATCCTGAGCACCGCCGAAGAGCTGCAAGACGCGGAAATGCTGGTGCTCGACGCCAGCGGCCGGGTCAGCATGAAGGCCACGCCGCCGATCCGTCGGACCAAGGTCGTGCCGGAGCCGTGGCGCACCAACATTCTGGTGCGTGGCTGGCGTCGCCTGACCGGCCGGACCAACCCGCCGCAACCGCCGAAGGACGCCAACGTGCTGCCGGCGGCGCGCTGGCGTACGGTCGGTTCGATCCGTCGCTACATTCTGCTGGTGCTGATGCTGGGTCAGACCATCGTCGCCGGCTGGTACATGAAAGGCATCATGCCGTACCAGGGCTGGTCGTTCGTCGATCTGGAAGAAGTCCTGCATCAACCGCTGCTGCAAACCGCCACGCAAGTGCTGCCGTATGCGCTGCAAACCAGCATTCTGATCATGTTCGGGATTCTGTTCTGCTGGGTGTCGGCCGGTTTCTGGACCGCGCTGATGGGCTTCCTCGAATTGCTCACCGGCCACGATAAATACCGGATCTCCGGTAAAAGTGCCGGCAACGAGCCGATTCCGAAAGACGCGCGCACCGCACTGGTGATGCCGATCTGCAACGAAGACGTGCCTCGGGTGTTCGCCGGTCTGCGCGCGACGTTCGAGTCGGTCGCCGCTACCGGTGACCTGGACCGTTTTGACTTCTTCGTCCTCAGCGACAGTAACGACACCGACATCTGCGTGGCCGAGCAGCAGGCCTGGCTGGACGTCTGCCGCGAAGCCAAGGGTTTCGGCAAGATCTTCTATCGCCGCCGTCGCCGTCGCGTCAAACGCAAGAGCGGCAACCTCGACGACTTCTGCCGTCGCTGGGGCGGTGACTACAAGTACATGGTCGTACTCGACGCCGACTCGGTCATGAGCGGCGAGTGCCTGACCAGTCTGGTGCGCCTGATGGAGGCCACGCCGGACGCCGGCATCATCCAGACCGCGCCGCGCGCTTCGGGCATGGACACGCTGTATGCGCGCATGCAGCAGTTCGCCACTCGCGTGTACGGTCCGCTGTTCACCGCCGGCCTGCACTTCTGGCAGCTGGGTGAATCCCACTACTGGGGTCACAACGCGATCATCCGCATGAAGCCGTTCATCGACCACTGCGCCCTGGCGCCGTTGCCGGGCAAGGGTGCGTTCTCCGGTGCGATTCTCTCTCACGACTTCGTTGAAGCTGCGCTGATGCGCCGTGCCGGCTGGGGCGTGTGGATTGCCTACGATCTGCCGGGCAGCTACGAAGAACTGCCGCCGAACCTGCTCGACGAACTCAAGCGTGACCGTCGCTGGTGCCACGGCAACCTGATGAACTTCCGTCTGTTCCTGGTCAAAGGCATGCACCCGGTGCACCGCGCGGTGTTCCTGACCGGCGTGATGTCTTACCTGTCGGCGCCGCTGTGGTTCTTCTTCCTGGTGCTATCGACCGCGCTGCTGGCGGTGAACACGCTGATGGAGCCGCAGTACTTCCTCGAACCGCGTCAGCTCTATCCGCTGTGGCCGCAATGGCACCCGGACAAGGCGATCGCGCTGTTCTCGACGACCATCGTGCTGCTGTTCCTGCCGAAGCTGTTGAGCATCATCCTGATCTGGGCCAAGGGCGCGAAAGAGTTCGGCGGCAAGTTCAAGGTGACCGTGTCGATGCTGCTGGAGATGCTGTTCTCCATGCTGCTGGCGCCGGTGCGGATGATTTTCCACACCCGTTTCGTTCTGGCCGCGTTCCTCGGCTGGGCCGCGACCTGGAACTCGCCGCAGCGTGACGACGACTCCACGCCGTGGAGCGAAGCGGTCAAGCGTCACGGTCCGCAGACCCTGCTGGGCTTCTTCTGGGCGCTGCTGGTGATCTGGCTGAACCCGAGCTTCCTGTGGTGGCTGGTGCCGATCGTCGGTTCGCTGATGCTGTCGATTCCGGTGTCGGTGATTTCCAGCCGCGTCGGTCTGGGCCTCAAGTCTCGTGACGAGAGCCTGTTCCTCATCCCCGAGGAATACAATCCGCCACAGGCGCTGCTGGCCACCGATCAGTACACCCACGAAAACCGCTGGCACGCACTGAATGACGGCTTCATCCGCGCGGTGGTCGATCCACAGCAGAACGCCCTGGCGTGCTCGCTGGCGACCTCGCGTCACGGTCAGGCCGAGCCGATCGAATGGCTGCGCCAGGAACGTGTGCGTCACGCGATCAAGGTCGGCCCGGCCGGGCTGAACAACCATGATCGCCTGCAATTGCTGAGCGATCCGGTGGCCCTGGCCCGTCTGCACGAGCAGGTGTGGGCCGAAGGTCACGCCGAGTGGCTGGACGCATGGCGGGCCTCGGTGAAAGCCGATCCCCATGCGCCGCTGCTGCCGCTCAAGCCGGTGAGCTTGCAGGCGCAACCGGCCTGATGAAGAAACCCCGCGAAAGCGGGGTTTTTTTTGCCTGCCGATTACCGTCTCGGATCACTCGTTCCCACGCTCTGCGTGGGAATGCAGCCCGGGACGCTCTGCGTCCCATCCGGCACCAACCGATCAAAAAACCTTGTGCAAACGGACGAGTGCGTTAGCATCCGTCCCCGAATTGGCGCACCCGGACAATCTTGTCCATTTCTGTCGGTTTTCGCGCCGCAAACGCAATGTTTTGGGGACTTGAAGATGAAGAAGTATCTGTCGATGCTGCTGGTCGGCGTCACGGCACTGGTTGCAGTCAATGCGGCGCAGGCCGGCGCAATCGACGACGCGGTCAAGCGTGGCTCGTTGAAGGTCGGCATGGATCCGACCTACATGCCGTTCGAAATGACCAACAAGCGCGGCGAAATCATCGGTTTCGAAGTCGACATCCTCAAAGCCATGACCAAGGCCATGGGCGTCAAACTGGAGCTGGTCTCCACCGGTTACGACGGGATCATCCCGGCGTTGATGACCGACAAGTTCGACATGATCGGCAGCGGCATGACCCTGACCCAGGAACGCAACCTGCGCCTGAACTTCAGCGAACCGTTCATCGTGGTCGGCCAGACCCTGCTGATCCGCAAGGAGCTGGAAGGCACCATCAAGTCCTATAAAGACCTGAACACCGCCGACTACCGCATCACCTCCAAGCTCGGCACCACCGGCGAGATGGTCGCCAAGAAGCTGATCTCCAAAGCCAAGTACCACGGCTATGACAACGAGCAGGAAGCCGTGCTCGATGTGGTCAACGGCAAGGCTGACGCCTTCATCTACGACGCGCCGTACAACGTGGTCGCGGTGAACAAGGTCGGCGCCGGCAAACTGGTGTTCCTCGACAAGCCGTTTACCTACGAGCCACTGGCCTTCGGTCTGAAGAAGGGTGACTACGACAGCATCAACTTCATCAACAACTTCCTGCACCAGATCCACGAAGACGGCACCTACGATCGCATCCATGACAAGTGGTTCAAGAGCACCGAGTGGCTCAAGGACATGGAATAAGCCCGGTCAGATAGACCGAGTCGCCCCATTCGCGAGCAAGCCCGCTCCCACAGAGATTGTGTGAACACCACAAATCCACTGTGGGAGCGGGCTTGCTCGCGAAGAGGGCCTCCAGAGCAACACAGAATCCGGAACCTGTAATGAAACAGAAAAAAGCCCAATGGCCCTGGCACGTTCTGACCGTGCTGGTGCTGGTCGGCCTGGCCGGCGCGCTGTATTACGCCACGTCGCTGATGTCCTACGAATGGCGCTGGAACCGTGTGCCGCAGTACTTCGCCTATCAGGCCGAGGAAACCCAGCGCGCGACCGACATTTCCACCGTCAGCGAACTGGTGCGCAAGGGCGGCAGCGCGCAGGTCACCCTGCGCAACGATGCCGGTGACGAGCAGCACCTGACCGTCGACGAAAACAGCCTGCAATTCGCTCAGGGCGACGATGTGGCCGAAGGCGACGTCGTGGGCGTGACGCGGCATTGGGCGGCGGGTCCGCTGTTGTGGGGGCTGTGGACCACGCTTTGGCTGTCGGTGGTGTCCGGCGTGCTGGGTCTGCTGATCGGTCTGGCCACCGGGCTGTGCCGGCTGTCGAGCAACCCGACCCTGCGCGACCTGTCGACGATCTATGTCGAACTGGTGCGCGGCACGCCGCTGCTGGTGCAGATCTTCATTTTCTATTTCTTCATCGGCACGGTGATGAACCTGTCCCGGGAGTTCGCCGGGATTGCCGCGCTGTCGCTGTTCACCGGCGCCTACGTGGCGGAAATCATCCGTTCCGGTGTGCAGTCGATTGCCCGCGGCCAGAACGAAGCGGCGCGTTCGCTGGGTCTGAGTGCCGGCCAGTCGATGCGTCATGTGGTGTTGCCGCAGGCGTTCAAACGCGTGCTGCCGCCGCTGGCCGGGCAGTTCATCAGTCTGGTCAAAGACACTTCGCTGGTGTCGGTGATCGCCATCACCGAGTTGCTGAAAAGCGGCCGGGAAGTCATCACCACGTCGTTCTCGCCGTTCGAGATCCTGTTCTGCGTCGCCGGCCTGTACCTGTTGATCAACCTGCCGCTGTCGAAAATCGCCAGCCGGCTTGAGCGGAGGCTCGCGCAAAGTGATTGAAGTCCGCGATCTGGTAAAAGTCTTCGACACCCGTGGGCAAGTGGTGCGCGCGGTGGATAACGTCAGCACGTCCGTGGCCAAGGGCGAAGTGCTGGTAGTGATCGGCCCGTCCGGTTCCGGCAAGTCGACCTTCCTGCGTTGCCTCAATGGTCTGGAAGAATTCGATTCGGGTTCGGTGAGCATCGACGGCCTGCAACTGGCTGACCCGAAAACCGACGTCAACGCCTACCGCCGCGAAGTCGGCATGGTGTTCCAGCATTTCAATCTGTTCCCGCACATGACCGTGCTGGAAAACCTGTGCCTGGCACAGAAAGTCGTACGCAAGCGCGGCCAGAAGGAAAGCGAGGCCAAGGCTTTGGCATTGCTGGAGAAGGTCGGCATCGCCCAGAAGGCCCGCGAATATCCGTCGCGCCTGTCCGGCGGTCAGCAGCAGCGCGTGGCGATTGCTCGGGCGCTGGCGATGGACCCCAAGGTCATGCTGTTCGACGAGCCGACCTCGGCGCTCGACCCGGAAATGGTCGGCGAAGTGCTGGATGTGATGAAGAACCTGGCCGTGGAAGGCATGACCATGGTCTGCGTCACCCACGAAATGGGCTTCGCCCGGGAAGTGGCGGATCGGGTGTTGTTCTTCGATCACGGTAAGTTGCTGGAAGATGCGTCGCCGGCGGCGTTCTTTGATGCGCCGAAGGATCCACGGGCTCAGGCGTTCCTGCGGCAAGTCCTGTAACTGCGGCGTCTCCCGGGACGCCTTCGCGAGCAGGCTCGCTCCCACATTGGACCGCGTCCGCTCGGACAACTCGGTCGACTGTGGGAGCGAGCCTGCTCGCGAATGGCCTCACCTCGGTTCACAGTGAACCGAGGCCAATGAATCACTTCAAACCTTGAACCGGCCCACCAGCGTTTGCAGGTGAGTGCCCAAACGCGCCAGTTCGACGCTGGAGGCCGCCGTCTCTTCACTGGCCGCCGAGGTCTGGTCCGAGACATCCCGCACGTTCAGCACGCTGCGGTTGATCTCTTCAGCCACGGCGCTCTGTTGCTCGGCCGCTGCGGCGATCTGCTGGTTCATCGCCTGAATCGCCGAAACGGTGCGAGTGATGCTCTCCAGCGAGCCACCGGCACGCCGGGTCAGCTCGACACTGCTGTCGGTCAAGGTGCGGCTGTTGTCCATGATCGTCGCCACTTGCTGGGTGCCGTTCTGCAGGCCGACGATCAGCTCTTCGATCTCTTCGGTGGACTTCTGAGTGCGCTGGGCCAGGCTGCGGACTTCGTCGGCAACCACCGCAAAGCCGCGACCGGCTTCACCGGCACGGGCGGCTTCGATGGCGGCGTTGAGAGCCAGCAGGTTGGTTTGCTGGGCCACGGACTTGATCACGTCGAGCACGCTGCCGATCTTGTCGCTTTCGCGCTTGAGCTCGCCCATGGCCTCGGTGGAATGGCCGACTTCGGCGGCCAGACGTTCGATCTGGGCGATGGCCTCGCCAACCACCTTGTCACCTTCACGGGCCTGCTGGTCGGCGGCGACCGCTGCTTCCGAAGCTTCCTCGGCGTTACGCGCGACTTCCTGCACGGTGGCGGCCATTTCGTTCATGGCGGTGGCGACCTGGTCGGTTTCGACTTTCTGATTGTTGACCCCGGCGCTGGTCTGCTCGGTCACCGCGGACAACTCTTCGGCGGCGCTGGCGATCTGGGTCACGCCGTCGCTGATGCCGCCGATCAATTCGCGCAGGCCTTGGGTCATGCTCTGCATCGAGCGCTGCAATTGACCGAGTTCGTCACGGCGCAGGGACACCAGATTGTGGGTCAGGTCACCGGCGGCCACGCGTTCGGCGACTTTCAGGGTCTGCTCCAGCGGAATGATGATCTGCCGGGTGATCGCCCAGGCCGCGAGCAGACCGAAGGCCAGGGCCAGCAGGGTGGCGATCATCAGCATGTTTTTGGCGTGCGCGGCATCGGTGTCGCGGACGATGGTCTGGGATTCGGTGAGTTTCTTGCTGACGTCGAGCAGGATGTCGCCCTGGGCCGACATGCGAGCCAGCGCCTTGGCGTTGTTCACCTGGGAGTCGCGGAACTGGCTGACGGCGGCGCGGTAAGCCTTCAGCGATTCGGTGGCCTGCTGCAGGTTGGCAATGTGTTGCTCGGGCAGTTTGCTCGGCAGGCTTTCCAGATTGTTCAGGGCGGCGGCGATGGCATCCAGCGCCGGTTGTTCGGCTTCGGCCTTGCCGCTGTAGGTGTAGCCGCGCACCTGATAGCGCGCCTGCTGCAGCAGTTTGCTCAGCTCGATCACGCTGTTGAATTGCGCGACGCTGTCGCCTTGCAGCAGGGATTTCTCGACTTCGCTGACCTTGGCCACCGCGTTATCGGCGCTGGCGCCGAGTTTGCTGCGAGCGTCTTCACGCTGCACGGTGGCCTGGGTCATGTCGCCAAAGGCGCGTTTGTACTCGGCAACCGCCGCCAGTTGCTGATCGATCATGGCCACGTCGGACGGTTG
The DNA here is from genome assembly GCF_019710535.1 of Pseudomonas sp. 3-2. Classification (NCBI taxonomy): domain Bacteria; kingdom Pseudomonadati; phylum Pseudomonadota; class Gammaproteobacteria; order Pseudomonadales; family Pseudomonadaceae; genus Pseudomonas; species Pseudomonas sp. 3-2. The sequence goes on from NZ_CP081200.1 coordinate 410,372, forward strand.
CTCGATCATGCCGCGGGCGCTTTGCAGGCCGGCGTCGAGTTTGCCGAGCAGGTCGTTGACCGCGCCGGGGCCCTGTTCGCCACGGCGGGCTTCATAGTCCAGACGCGCCAGACGCAGGTCCTTGGTCAGCTCGTTGAGGCTGGAGATGAAGCCGAGCTTGTCGCCCCGGCTGATGATCCCGCTCATTCCGGTCCAGCCGGTGAAGGTGATCAACAGGGTCAGCAGCAGCACCAGGCCGAAACCGATTCCAAGCTTACGTTTGACGCTGACGTTTCCAAGACTCTCGGCTAACCAACGGTACATGCGACGACTCCCTCGGACCACTAATTGGACTTATGGGGAGGGTATCGGCCGCATGATGGCAATCTGTAACGCCTTTTGTCCGGAGAGACTTCAGAACAGCCGGGCGAGCAGCGCGGTGACTGCGGTTTCGACCCGCAGGATTCGCTCGCCCAGTTGCACCGGTTGCAGCCCGGCCTTGGCCAACAGATCGATTTCGTAGGGAATCCAGCCACCCTCGGGGCCGATGGCCAGGGTTACCGGTTCGCTGAGGGCGCGGGGGCAGGGCGGGAAGTTGCCCGGATGACCGACCAGACCGAGGGTGCCGTCGGTGATGGCCGGCAGGCGATCTTCGACGAACGGCTTGAAGCGCTTCTCGATGATGATCTCCGGCAACACCGTATCCCGAGCCTGTTCGAGGCCGAGGATCAGTTGTTCGCGAATCGCTTCCGGCTCCAGGAACGGCGTTTGCCAGAAGCTTTTCTCGACCCGGTAGCTGTTGACCAGAATCACCTTCGACACGCCCATGGTCGCCACGGTCTGGAACACCCGGCGCAGCATCTTCGGGCGGGGCAGGGCGAGTACCAGGGTCAGCGGCAGTTTGGCCGGCGGCGGTTGATCGAGGGTGACCCGCAGCTCGGCTTCGCCCGCGTCAAGGCGCAAAAGCTCGGCCGAGCCCATCAGCCCGCCAGTGCGCCCGACCCGCAGGCTGTCGCCGACTTCCGAGCGGTGGACTTCCTGCATGTGGGTCAGGCGCCGATCACGCAGCACGACGCGGTCGGCCGCAATGAAGTCGGCCTCTTCGAGCAGCAGCAGGTTCATGGCTGAGTCGCTGGCGGCTGGTCGTTGTGATCGTCGGCGGTTTCTTCCGGGCGTTCGCGCTTGCTGACCAGACTGCCGAACAGGATGCCGACTTCGAACAGCATCCACATCGGCACGGCCAGCAGGGTCTGGGAGAAGATGTCCGGCGGGGTCAGGATCATGCCGACCACGAAGCAGCCGATGATCACGTACGGACGGATCTTCTTCAGGTATTTGACGTCGACCACGCCGATCCACACCAGCAGCACCACGGCCACCGGGATTTCGAACGCCACGCCGAAGGCGAAGAACAGCGTCATGACGAAATCGAGGTAACTGGTGATGTCGGTCATCATTTCCACACCGGCCGGGGTGGCCGAGGCGAAGAACTTGAAGATCAGCGGGAACACGAAGAAGTAGGCGAACGCCATGCCGGTGTAGAACAGCAGGATGCTGGAGATCAGCAACGGCACTGCGACACGCTTCTCGTGCTTGTACAGGCCCGGTGCGATGAAGCCCCAGATCTGATGCAGGATCACCGGGATCGCCAGGAACAGCGAGACCATCATCGTCAGCTTCAACGGCGTCAGGAACGGCGACGACACGTCGGTGGCAATCATCGTCGCGCCCACCGGCAGGTATTCGCGCAGCGGCGTCGAAACGAAGGTGTAGATCTGCTGGGTAAAGGCAAACAGCCCGGCGAAGATGATGAAGATCGCCGCCACGCAACGCAGCAGGCGGGTGCGCAACTCGGTGAGGTGCGAAACCAGCGGCATGTGCTGGTCGTTTTCGGGGAGATCGCTCATGGGGCTCGCGGCGGCAATGTTGGGTCGTGAGGGGCCGGCGTTGTTGGCGCGGCAGCTGGAGCAATGGGTTCGACAGGCTTCATGATCGGCGCAGTTTCAGCGGCTGCGGCAGAGACGTGCTCGACGCTCGCCGTCGGCGCATGAATTGTTTGTTCCACAACCGGAGGCACTGGCGTCTGATCTGCCACCGGCTGTACCGGCGTCGGCTCCTGCTGAACCGGCGTGAAAATCTTCCGCGCCTCCTGTTCCAGCGACAGGATGTGCTCGTTGTGCAGTTGCCGACGGATTTCGTCGGCACCGATTTCACGCTCAACTTCCTGTTTGATCGCGTTGAAGCTGCGCTTCAGCCGTCCGACCCACAGGCCGGCGGTGCGTGCAGCGCCCGGCAGACGCTCGGGGCCCAGCACCAGCAGGGCGACGAGGCCGACGAGCAGCAGTTCAGAGAAGCTGATACCAAACATTAGTCAGTGCTCACACGTCTTTGCGGATCGGCTCTTCGACTTTCTGCGCCTGCACGTCGATGGTGTGCGGCGGGTTGGCCTGAGCGGTGGCTTGCGGCTGTACCGGCGGTACCGGTTGCGCAGGCGTGACGGTCGGATCGGCCGGTTTTTCGTCGTCGTTCATGGCTTTACGGAAGCCCTTGATCGACTCGCCAACGTCGGTGCCGAGGTTCTTCAGTTTCTTGGTACCGAACACCAGTACCACGACCACCAGGATGACGATCCAGTGTTTCCAGTCAAAAATGCCCATGTTGCTGTTCCTCTTTTGAAGTTGTTCAGGCGGACGGGCGCGAGGCTTTCTCGACGTGTCCGGACAGGCCGAAACGGCGATCCAGTTCATCCAGCACCGCCTGCGGATGCTGCCCCAGCTGGGCAAGCATGACCATGCTGTGGAACCACAGGTCGGCGGTCTCGTAGATCACGTCGCTGCAGTCGCCGCTGACGGCGGCGTCCTTGGCGGCAATGATCGTTTCGACCGATTCTTCGCCGACCTTTTCCAGAATCTTGTTCAAGCCCTTGTGATACAGACTAGCCACATACGAACTGTCGGCAGCAGCGCCCTTGCGCTCTTCCAGCACCTGAGCGAGGCGGGTCAGGGTGTCACTCATGTTTGTGTCCTGCGGAGTAAATAGCGTGCGGGTCTTTCAGGACCGGGTCGACCGTTTTCCAGTCGCCGTTTTCGAAGACGCGGTAGAAGCAGCTTTGACGGCCGGTATGGCAAGCGATGTCGCCGATCTGTTCGACCATCAGGATGATGACGTCGGCGTCGCAGTCCAGACGCATTTCATGCAGCGTCTGTACGTGGCCGGACTCTTCGCCCTTGCGCCACAGCTTGCCACGGGAACGTGACCAATAGATGGCACGGTTTTCCGCCGCGGTCAGCTCCAGGGCTTCGCGGTTCATCCAGGCCATCATCAATACGCGTCCGGTCTTGTGATCCTGGGCAATCGCCGGCACCAGGCCATCGGCGTCCCACTTGATCTCGTCCAGCCAGTTTTTCATCTTCGACTCCGACAGCGAACCCACACTTCAATAGTCGGGTTCAGGCGTTGAAACAGTGTGCCAGCCGATCACGGAACTGGCTATCGGCGAACGACCAGATACAAGCCGACTGCCACCATGATCCCGGCGGGCCAATGCCCCAGTTCGTGCATCGGGCCCCCGGCGGCGAGGATCGTACCACCCGCCAGATGGGCGCTGCCGAGCAGGCGCAGGAACCAGTCGTCCTTGCGTTTTTTCCACGGTGGCGGCGGGTCGTTGGCGTGGGGCTGGGACATGCGTTCGAGCAGATCGCGGGCCATGTTGGCCAGGTGCGGCAGTTGTTCGAACTGGCTCTGGACGTTGCCGAGCAAGGCTTTCGGGCTGACGCGCTCGCGCATCCAGCGTTCGAGGAACGGCTGCGCGGTGTTCCACAGATCCAGATCCGGGTACAGCTGACGGCCCAGGCCTTCGATGTTCAGCAGGGTCTTTTGCAGCAATACGAGTTGCGGCTGCACTTCCATGTTGAAGCGGCGCGCGGTCTGGAACAGGCGCATCAGCACCTGGCCAAATGAAATATCTTTTAATGGTTTTTCGAAGATCGGCTCGCACACGGTACGGATCGCCGCTTCGAATTCATTCAATTTGGTTTCCGCCGGCACCCAGCCCGAATCGATGTGCAATTGCGCCACGCGGCGGTAGTCGCGCTTGAAGAAGGCGAACAGGTTGCGCGCCAGATAATCCTGGTCTTCCGGGGTCAGGCTGCCGACGATGCCGCAGTCGATCGCGATGTACTGCGGGCTCCACGGGTTGACGGTGCTGACGAAGATGTTGCCCGGGTGCATGTCGGCGTGGAAGAAACTGTCGCGAAACACCTGGGTGAAGAAGATCTCCACGCCGCGTTCGGCGAGCAGCTTCATGTCGGTGCGCTGGTCGGCGAGGGTCGCCAGATCCGTCACCTGAATCCCGTAGATGCGCTCCATCACCAGCACTTTCGGCCGGCACCAGTCCCAATAGACTTGTGGTACATACAACAGCGGCGAGCCTTCGAAGTTGCGCTTCAACTGGCTGGCGTTGGCCGCCTCGCGCAACAGGTCGAGTTCGTCGTAGATGGTTTTTTCGTAGTCGCTGACCACGTCCACCGGGTGCAGCAGACGGGCGTCGGCGGAGACTTTTTCGGCGGCGCGGGCGAGGATGAACAGCCACGCCAGATCCTGAGCGATGATCGGTATCAGGCCCGGGCGGATCACCTTGACCACCACTTCTTCACCGGTCTTCAGTTGCGCGGCGTGCACCTGCGCCACCGAGGCCGAGGCCAGCGGTTCGACGTCGAAGCGGCTGAACACTTCGCTGATCTTCTTGCCCAGTTGCTCTTCGATCAATTTGACCGACAGCTGCGAATCGAACGGCGGCACGCGGTCCTGCAACCGCATCAGCTCATCGGCGATGTCTTCCGGCAGCAGGTCGCGGCGGGTCGAAAGGATCTGCCCGAACTTGATGAAGATCGGCCCCAGGTCCTGCAACGCCAGGCGCAGGCGTGCGCCACGGCTCAGGTCCAGCGGCTTGCGCGGGAACCAGCGCCAAGGCAGGACATAGCGCAGCGCCAGCAGGAACCACGGCAAAGGCAGGTCGAACAGCAGGTCATCGAGGCGGTAGCGGATCACGACGCGCTGGATGCGCAACAGACGGCGGACGGCGAGCAGCTTCATGCGTTATCGCTTGGGTCGAGGGATCGGGAAAGGCGCTCGAATCGCGCCTCGAGACGTTCCAGATCGAGTTTGATCCGGTCCAGTTCGCTGAAACGGGCTTCGGCTTCGCGCTGCCCGACGAGGGTGCGCGATTCTTCGGCCAGGTATTCGGCGAGGTTCTGGTTGAGGCTGGCAAATCCTTGTTGATACCAGCGGGCGCGGCTGCGCAGGTGGCCGCCGACCAGTTGCGTGGCGACAGGTCCCAGCCAGCGCGAGAGTTCGTACTCCCAGTCCAGCTCCAGGTCCTGCAGCACGCCGGCCAGTTCCAGCAGCACGCCGCTGTCGCCGTCGAGTTCGACTTCCGGTGCGTGCAGCACCGCCGTCTTGTCCTTGCTCAGGGCCAGTTTCACCAGGCTCGAAGCCGGGGCGCGCAGGATGCAGTCGACGCCGGTTTCCCACTGGGACGCCAGCATCAGGCCTTCGTCGCTCGGCAGGATGAACAGTTGCAGCGCCGGGCTGCGGCAATCCACGGCAATCACTTTGCCGGTCAGGTGCGCCAGTCGCGGCAGCGCCGTGCTGTCGAGACGCAGCACACGGTTGAGGCCGAGTTCGACGCTGGCGAGCAGCCCGGTCAGCAGCATCAGGGCTTGATGCCGCGGTGCAGGGCGACGATGCCTGCGGTCATGTTGTGATAGGTCACGCGGTCGAAACCGGCGTCGACCATCATCGACTTCAGGGTTTCCTGATTCGGGTGCATGCGGATCGATTCGGCCAGGTAACGATAGCTTTCCGAGTCGTTGGTGATCAGCTTGCCCATCAGCGGCATGAAGGCGAACGAGTAGGCGTCGTAGGCCTTGGACATCAGCGCGTTGGTCGGCTTGGAGAATTCCAGCACCAGCAGGCGGCCGCCCGGCTTGAGTACGCGCAGCATCGAACGCAGGGCGTCTTCCTTGTGCGTCACGTTGCGCAGGCCGAAGGCGATGGTCACGCAGTCGAAGTGGTTGTCCGGGAACGGCAGTTTTTCAGCGTCGGCCTGGACGAACTCGACGTTGCCCGACACGCCGACGTCCAGCAGGCGGTCACGACCGACCTTGAGCATGGATTCGTTGATGTCGGCCAGCACCACCTGACCGGTCGGGCCGACCAGGTGCGAGAATTTCCTGGTCAGGTCACCCGTACCGCCGGCGATGTCCAGCACGCGGTTGCCGGCGCGTACGCCAGACAATTCGATCGCGAAACGCTTCCACAGACGGTGCATGCCGCCCGACAGAAGGTCGTTCATCAGGTCGTACTTGGCGGCCACGGAGTGGAACACCTCAGCGACTTTTTCCGCTTTCTGGCTTTCCGGAACGTTTTTGAAGCCGAAGTGAGTGGTGGGTTCGGCATCGCTGCCTTTGCGCTGATCAGTCATATCGCTGTCACCAAAAGAGAATGCGCGACATTCTAATCCCCAAGCCATGCTTTGTCTTGGAATGGCTAAAGGTAAGATGGGCAACCTTCGGGACGATTTGCCGCAGTGGCGGTCAAGATTCGTTGCAGGCATTCATAGCCCCATTCAAAAAGCAGGAGTCATTCAATGGCCCATATCAGTGTTGAGCGTGCCCACAGCCTGGGCAAGGAAGCGGCCCGCGAGAAAGCCGACAAACTGGCGCAGAAACTCTCCGATCAATATGGTCTGGAGCCGCAGTGGTCGGGCGATGTCCTGAACCTCAAGCGTTCGGGCGTGAAGGGCGCGGTGCATGTGGCCGAGGATTCGATCCGGGTCGACGTGGAACTGGGCCTGATGATGTCGGCCATGAGCGGCATGATCAAAGCCGAGATCGAAAAGGCGCTGGATAAAGCGCTGGTCTGATTTCTGTCTGAAATGAAATCCCCCTGTGGGAGCGGGCTTGCTCCGGGCGGCGATCCGACGAATGCGTTGTATCAGCCGGCATTTCCGTGACTGACACACCGCATTCGCGAGCAAGCCCGCTCCCACATTTGTTTTGTGGTGTGCCCACCTGTTTATGTCAGTTGTTAGGGTGCCGTTTCTAATTTTTCTCCCTACTTTGTGCCTGAGCCCGACACTCGTCAGGGCAGTTCCTCAAACCTTCTGCGCGTGAGGTGCACCATGGCCAAAGTCATTTTGAAGAAAAAAATCGACGCTTCGACTTCCGCTCTGAGCGACGTCAAATCCTATGCCCGCAAGATCTGGCTGGCAGGCCTGGGTGCCTACACCAAGGTCGGTCAGGAGGGCAGCGAGTACTTTCAGGAGTTGATCAAGGCTGGTCAAACTGTTGAAAAGAAAGGCAAAAAAGCCGTCACCGAAAAACTCGAAGCGGCCAACGCCGAGATCGATGAAGCCAAGAGCGAAGTCAGCTCTTTCAAAGGCCGGGTCGAAGTTCAGCTCGACAAGGTCGAGAAGGCGTTCGACACGCGTGTGGCCAGTGCCTTGAATCGTATCGGCATTCCGTCTAAACATGACGTTGAGACACTCTCTGCTAAGCTCGATGAGCTGACGGCATTGCTCGAACGCGTCGCGCGTAAATCTTAAGGAGAACGGGATGGCTGGTAAAAAGAACACCGATAAAGAAGGCAGCTCGTGGATCGGAAAAGTCGAAGACTATTCCCGCAAGATCTGGCTGGCTGGTTTAGGCGTGTACTCGAAGATCGACACTGACGGCAGCAAGCTCTTCGATACATTGGTCAAAGACGGCGAGAAAGCCGAGAAGCTCACCAAGGCTGCAGTCGGCAAGAAAGTCGATGCTGCCAAGGATTCTGCAAGCTCGGCAAAATCGCGCATCAGCGGCGTGAAAGATCGCGCACTGGGCACCTGGGATCAGCTGGAAGGGGCTTTCGACAAGCGCCTGAACAGTGCGATTTCGCGCCTGGGCGTACCGAGCCGCAACGAGGTGAAGGATCTGCACAAGAAGGTCGATACCCTGACCAGGCAGATCGAAAAACTCACCGGCCTGAAAGCTCAGCCTGTCGCGGCGAAAACCGCAGCAGCCAAGCCTGCGGCCAAAACCGCTGCCAAGCCACTGGCTAAAGCCGCCGCCAAACCGGCCGCAAAACCAGCAGCCAAAACTGCTGCCGCCAAGCCTGCAGCGAAAGCCGCGGCCAAACCGGTTGCTGCCAAGGCCGCCGCCAAGCCGGCTGCAAAATCAGCCGCTAAACCTGCGGCCAAGCCAGCAGCCAAACCAGCAGCGAAAACCGCAGCAGCCAAACCCGCTGCCAAGCCTGCCGCCAAATCGGCTGCGGCGAAAAAACCGGCAGTGAAAAAACCGGCCGCGCCGAAAGCTGCTGCTCCAAAACCGGTGACCACACCGCAAGCACTGGCAAGCACGTCGAACTCCGCCTCGGCTCCAACCCCGGCGCCTGCTCCGACTGCTGCATCGACTCCGTCGACGCCAACCAGTCAGTCCTGATTCTTCAGGGCTCAAAAAAACGCCCGGCCTGTGAAGGTCGGGCGTTTTTGTTTGGGTAAAAGCCGTCGGATTACTCGTGATCTTCGAGGTACTGCAAAGCCATCCTCTCCGTCGCCACCTTCACCGGCGGCAACAGATGCGGCGCCACCAGCATCATGATCTGGTATACCACCAGCCGCACTTCTCCTTCGCGATCAAGAATCCGTTGATAGTCCAGCGAGAACAGCAGCGTCATGGTGATCTGCTCCACCAGTTGCCCCAGCGCCTGGGTGTCGCTGACCAACTGCCCCGACGCCTTCAGCCGCGCCAGCAATGACGCCAGCGTACGCTTGAGCACGTTGAGGAACTGGCGAATGCCCTTGGCCAGTTTCGGCAGGCGGCCGGCCAGGTTCGACAGATCCTGGAACAGGAAGCGGTACTGCGCCAGCCGTTCGACGATCAGGTGCAGGAACAGCCAGTAATCCTCCGGCGCCAGTTCGACATCGGCGGGCGGGTCGAGCAGCGGGGCGAGGTCGTTCTGGAAGCGCTCGAACAGTCCGAGAATCAGCGGTTCCTTGCCGTGGAAGTGGTAGTAAAGGTTGCCGGGGCTGATCCCCATTTCATTGGCAACCTCCATGGTGGAGACGTTCGGCTCGCCCTTTTCATTGAACAACTGCAGGGCACATTCGAGGATCCGTTCGCTTGTTTTCATCCAGTCTTCTTAAAAGGGCTTGAGTCAGTCAGCGCACACGCACATAGGTGCCGGGTGCCGCTTCCATCGGTGGATAATTGGCGTTGCCGAGGGTCATCTGGGTTTCGTGCAGGGTGCCGGAGCGCTGCTGCACCCACTCCAGCCATTGTGGCCACCAACTGCCGTCGACTTTCTTGGCGTCGTAGTACCAGGCGCGCGGATCGCCGCTGAGCTTTCCGTTCTCGACGTAATGGGCTTTCGGGTTGCCCGGCGGGTTGAGGATGCTCTGCACGTGGCCGCTGTTGGACAGCACGAAGCGCCGCTCGCCGCCCAGCAACAGTGTCGAGCGATACACCGCGTCCCACGGCGTGATGTGGTCGTTCATGCCGGCTACGCTGAAGCTGTCGACCGTGACCTTCTGCAGATCGATCGGCGTGCCGCACACTTCCAGGCCCCCCGGATGGGTCAACGGGTTGTGCTTGAAGAAGTCCAGAATGTCGCCGTGAAACGCGGCGGGCAGGCGGGTGCTGTCGTTGTTCCAGTAGAGGATGTCGAACGCCGGCGGCTCCTTGCCCAGCAGGTAGTTGTTGACGAAATAACTCCAGATCAGATCGTTGGGGCGCATCCAGGCGAACACCTTGGCCATGTCGCGACCGTCCAGCACGCCTTTCTGATAGGAGCGCCGCTTGGCCGCTTCGAGCGTTTGCTCATCGGCGAACAGGGTGGCCGGGGTGTTCATTTCACTGTCGAGCAGGCTCACCAGATAGGTGGCGCTGGAGACCCGCCGCAACTGCCGCTTGGCCTGCAGATGCCCTTGCAGCGCGGCGATGGTCAGCCCGCCGGCGCAGGCGCCCATCAGGTTGACCTCACGGGCGCCGGTGATCGCCCGGCAGATGTTCATCGCTTCTTCCACGGCTTCGACGTAGGTCGACAGGCCCCATTCGCGATGCCGCACATCCGGGTTGCGCCAGCTGATCATGAAGGTCTGCAAGCCGTTCTTCAGGGCGAACTGGACGAAGCTGTTGCTCGGGCTGAGGTCGAAAATGTAGTACTTGTTGATTTGCGGCGGCACCACCAGCAGCGGTTTCGAATACTGTTTTTCGCTCATCGGCCGGTACTGGATCAGCTCGAGCATTTCGTTGCGAAACACCACTGACCCTGTGGTGGTGGCGACGGTCTTGCCGACTTCGAAAGCCTGTTTGGTGACCTGGCGTGGCAGGCCGTCGTTGTGCAGCAGGTCGTCGATCAGATGGCTGAGGCCGCGCACCAGACTGTGGCCGCCGGAGTTGAACAGCTCCTTCACAGCCAGCGGATTGAGCAGGGTGTTGGAAGGCGCCACGGCGTCGTTGAGCAGGGTGAAGGCGAAGTGCGCGCGGGCGCGGTCGTCGTCGCTCATGCTGCTCTCGTCGATCCAGCTCTTGACCTGTTTCTGCCAGGCCAGATAGGCCTGAAGGCTGCGCCGATAAAACGGATTGAGGCTCCACGCCGGATCGGCGAAGCGGCTGTCCTGCGGATTGGTCGGGTGCAGGGTTTCGCCGAGCAGCACGCGTCCGAGCGCGCCCCCCAGCTTCAAGGCGTGTTTTGCACTGTGGATCGGGTTGCGCAGACCGTGGGCCGCGACGCTGCGCAAGGTCGAGATCAGGTCCCGGCCGCGCAGACCGGTCATGGCACTCTGTGCATTGATGAACACGGCGGGGCTGGGCACGACGCCCGTCGCTGGTTTGTCACGCATGACTCAACACTCCTTCGTCTTCAGGCCAAAAACAAACACACCGAACCAGAACACCATAGACGCTGTTGCGGGTTGTTGCCCGCGTGGCTTCCTGCCACGCACCTGTGCGGACACGTTGCAAGACGCTGTCCAGAAATCCGTGCCAGGACGGTTATCCGCCCAGCGGTGTCGGGTGCGGATGCATCACCGCACGCTGACGTTCCTCCTGGAGGAATTTCATGATGATCGGCGCCACCGCCTCGGCCCGGGTAATCAGGAACAGATGCCCGTCGTCGATGATGTGCAGCTGCGCGTTGGGGATTCGCCAGGCGAGCATGCGCATGTTGATCAGCGGGATCAGCGGATCGTCATCACCGGCCAGCACCAGCGTCGGCTGATGGATCTTGTGCAGCCAGTGAATGCTGGTCCAGCCCAGGCCCGCGAACAGTTGCCAGTAGTAGCCGAGTTTGCCCGCCGAACGCACCTTGGCCGCATGGCTGGCGGCGAGTGTCGGGTCGCGGCGGAACGAGCCGCCGTAGATCATCGGGGCGATGCGGATCACATGGGACGGCTGGATGTAGCGCCTTGGGCTGGCCATCATCCACAGCACCTTCGGCTTGCCCGGCACCATCACCGCACCGGCGGCGGTCGCCGCCAGCACCAGCTTCTTGCAGCGCTCGGGATAGTCGTAGGCGAACTGCTGCGCCAGCGCGCCACCCCAGGACACGCCGATCACGTTGACCTGTCCGTAGTCGAGGTAATCGAGCATCCGCGCGGTGAGCTTCGCCAGCCCGGGAAAGCGATACGGACGGCTCGGCGTCGAGGAACCACCGACACCGGGCACGTCGAAGGCGATCACTTCCAGGTCCGGATCCAGCGCCGCGACAAAAGGAAACACCAGCTCCAGGTTGGCGCCGATGCCGTTGAATATCAGCAAGGGCGTCAAGTGAGGCTTGCCGGGGCGGACCGCCGTGCGGATGGTCTGGCCATCCAGCTCGACGGTTCGAAAGATGAACGGGTGCGGCATGCTTCAAGGCCCTGTGGGTCAATCTCAATGTCACCTCGTACCCGTTGTGGGAGCGGGCTTGCTCGCGAAGGCGTCGTGTCAGTCGCCATTGATGTTGGCTGATCAACCGCTTTCGCGAGCAAGCCCGCTCCCACAGGGGGAATGAGGTGTGTCGGTTACCGCTCGTGAACGTAAGTGCCCGGTGAAGCTTCGCCTGCCGGATACGCTTTGTTGCCCAGCTTGGTCGGCGCCTTTTTCAGCTCGCCCGACCGCGCGGCCTGCCACGCCTGCCAGTACAGCCACCAGGAGTCGGCGTGCTTGGTCGAATTTTCCTGCCAGTCATCGGCATTGGCGGTCATTTCGTCGCTGGTCATGTAGCGCGACTTCGGGTTGCCCGGCGGGTTCAGGATGCTCTGGATATGCCCGCTGCTGGACAGCACGAATTCGACCTTGCCACCGAACAGCTGCGCCGACTTGTAGCAGGACTTCCACGGCGTGATGTGGTCGTTGGTGCCGGCCAGCGAGAAGATGTCGGCGGTCACCTGCTTGAGGTCGATCGGCGTGCCGCACACTTCCAGTGCATTGGGGCGGATCAGTGGGTTGTTTTTGAACATCTCGATCAGGTCGCCGTGGAACGCGGCCGGCAGTCGAGTCGTATCGTTGTTCCAGAACAGGATGTCGAACACCGGCGGCTCGTTGCCGAGCAGGTAGTTGTTGACCCAGTAGTTCCAGATCAGGTCATTCGGGCGCATCCAGGCGAAGACCTTGGCCATGTCTTTGCCTTCGAGCACGCCGGCCTGATACGAATGGCGCTTGGCGGTCTCCAGTGTCTGCTCGTCGACGAACAGGGCGACGTCGCTGTCCAGCGTTGTATCGAGCACGCTGACCAGCAGGGTCAGGGCGTTGACCTTGTTCTCGCCGATTGCCGCGTAGTGGCCGAGCAGGGCAGTGCAGGTGATGCCGCCGGAGCAGGCGCCGAGCATGTTGACGTCCTTGCTGCCGGTGATCGCAGTGACCACGTCGACCGCTTCCTTCAGGGCTTCGATGTAGGTCGAGAGTCCCCACTCGCGCTGTTCCTTGGTCGGGTTGCGCCAGCTGACGATGAAGGTCTGCACATTGTTGCGCAGGCAAAAACGCGCCAGGCTCTTGTCCGGGCTCAGGTCGAATACATAGAACTTGTTGATCTGCGGCGGCACCACCAGCAGCGGGCGCTCGTGCACTTGTTCGGTGATCGGCTTGTACTGGATCAGCTCCAGCACGTCGTTGCGAAACACCACCGCGCCTTCGGTCACGCCCAGGCTCTTGCCGACCTCGAACGCGCCCATGTTGACCTGGCTCGGCATGCCGCCGTTGTGCACCAGATCCTTGGCCAGGTGCGAGAGGCCGTCGAGCAGGCTCTTGCCACCGGTCTCGAAGAAGCGTTTGACCGCCGCCGGGTTGGCCGCCGTGTTGGTCGGCGCCATGGCCTCGGTCATCAGGTTGATCACGAAGTGGCCGCGCGCGATGTCCTTGGGCGAGAGGCTGCTGTCGTCGATCCAGGCATGGAGTTCCTTGCGCCATGCCAGGTAGGTTTGCAGATAACGTTTGTACAGCGGGTTCTGACTCCACGCCGGATCGACAAAGCGACGGTCATCGCCCGCCGGTTGCAGGTCGGATTTGCCGAACAGCACGTTCTTCAGTTCAAGGCCGAACTGGGTGACGTGTTTGACACTATGGATCGGTTGTTTGATGGCCTGGGTCAGCACCATTCGAGCAGAGGCCAGCAGATCCTTTCCGCGTAGCCCAACGACAGGATTCAGCCCCAGGGTGTTCTCCGAGGCCTGGTACTTCAAATCATCGTTATTCTTGTTACTCATCTACGACGCTCCATTGTCCTGAGACGAGTACCCGGTTTTCTGCTGTGCAGTTCCACAGCCAATGCCAGGTACTACTGCTCGGGTGACCGTTGATTCTGCATAGCTGCTTTACAGTCGTAGAGCATTGCAGGGAACTTGCCAGTTCCATTGGTTACCCGAGATTGATTTTTTTCGCAAGCAGCCGATCCCGGGCCGCTTTAGCGGAGCATTCAAACAGATGAATCTAGAAAATGCCCTCTAAACAGTCCGAGGCGCGGACTAGAGCATCAGCTTGACGACGGACTGGTCCGGGTCGCGGGTTTTGCCGGCGGCTTTGAGTTCGGCCAGATAATCCGCCCAGAGTGCGTCATGACGTCGCCCCAGCTCGTAGAGGTAATCCCAGGTGAACAGACCGCTGTCGTGACCGTCGTCGAAGGTCAGTTTCAGTGCGTACTGACCGGCCGGTTCTACCTTGGTCAGGCCGACGTGCAGCTTGCCGAATTGCAGGATCGGTTTGCCGTGGCCCTGGACCTCGGCGGAGGGGGAATGCACGCGCAGGAATTCGGCGGGCAGGGTGTATTCCTCGCCGGTCGCGTATTTGAGCGACAGGGTTTTCGAGGCTTTGTGCAGTTTGATGTCGGTGGGGAGTTGGGTCATCGCCGGCGTTCCGTCAGGTGGAAAAAATTGTGGGAGCCGATGGCTCCCACAGTTTCACGACCACTGTAAGTATGGCTTACAGGATATAACGGGACAGGTCTTCGTTCTGCGCCAATTCGCCCAGGTGGCTGTTGACGTACTCGGCGTCGATCTCGATCGCCTTGTCGTCGTGGGCGCTGGCCAGATCGCCGGCACTGAACGACACCTCTTCCAGCAGACGCTCGAGCAGCGTGTGCAGGCGACGGGCACCGATGTTCTCGGTCTTCTCGTTGACCTGCCAGGCGATCTCCGCCAGACGCTTGATGCCTTCCGGCTGGAACTGGATGTTCAGGCCCTCGGTTTTCAGCAGTGCGCAGTACTGCTCGGTGAGCGAGGCGTGCGGTTCGCTGAGGATGCGTTCGAAGTCCTGCGGGCTCAGGGCCTTGAGTTCCACACGGATCGGCAGACGGCCTTGCAGCTCCGGCACCAGATCGCTCGGCTTGCTCAGGTGGAACGCACCGGAGGCGATGAACAGGATGTGGTCGGTCTTGACCATGCCCAGCTTGGTGTTGACGGTGCAGCCTTCGATCAGCGGCAGCAGGTCACGTTGCACGCCTTCGCGGGACACATCAGCGCCGCCGACATTGCCGCGCTTGGCGACCTTGTCGATCTCATCGATGAACACGATGCCGTGCTGCTCGACGGCTTCCAGGGCCTTGGCCTTCAACTCTTCTTCGTTGACCAGGCGACCGGCTTCTTCGTCGCGTACCAGTTTCAGCGCTTCCTTGACCTTGAGCTTGCGGGCCTTCTTCTTGCCCTTGCCCATGTTGGCGAACAGGTTCTGCAACTGGTTGGTCATTTCTTCCATGCCCGGAGGCGTGGCGATTTCGATGCCGGCCATCTCGGCGACTTCGATCTCGATTTCCTTGTCGTCCAGCTGACCTTCGCGCAGGCGCTTGCGGAACAGTTGGCGAGTGTTGGAATCCTGGGTCGGCGCTTCTTCGTTGCTGAAGCCCATGCGTACCGGCGGCAGCAGGGCGTCGAGGATACGGTCCTCGGCGGCGTCTTCGGCGCGGTGGCGAACGCGGGTCATTTCCTGCTCGCGCAGCATCTTGATCGCAGCATCGGCCAGATCACGGATGATCGATTCGACGTCACGGCCGACGTAGCCGACTTCGGTGAACTTGGTCGCTTCGACCTTGATGAACGGCGCGTTGGCCAGTTTGGCCAGGCGACGGGCGATCTCGGTTTTACCGACGCCGGTTGGGCCAATCATCAGAATGTTCTTCGGGGTCACTTCAACGCGCAGCTCTTCAGGCAGCTGCATGCGGCGCCAGCGGTTGCGCAGGGCAATCGCGACAGCGCGCTTGGCATCGTCCTGGCCGATGATGTGGCGGTTGAGTTCGTGGACGATTTCGCGGGGAGTCATGGACATAATAATTGACGGTCCTCAAGCAGAAACAAGCCGTGGCACAGGGGCCGCGTCAGGCTCATTCAGCGAGATCCTGCTCCTCAATGGTCTGGGTGTGGTTGGTGAATACACAGATGTCGCCGGCGATGCCGAGAGCGGTCTCGACGATTTCGCGGGCCGACAGGTCGGTCTTCTTCAGCAGGGCGCTGGCGGCGGCTTGCGCATAGGCGCCACCGGAACCCATGGCGATCAGGCCGTCTTCGGGTTCGACCACGTCACCGTTGCCGGTGATGATCAAGGATGCGTCCTTGTTGGCGACCGCAAGCATCGCTTCGAGGCGGCTCAGGGAGCGGTCGGTGCGCCATTCTTTGGCGAGTTCGACGGCGGCGCGAACCAGGTGACCCTGGTGTTTTTCAAGCTGGCCTTCGAAGCGTTCGAACAGGGTGAAGGCGTCGGCGGTGGCACCGGCGAAACCGGCGATGACTTCGCCGTGGTACAGGCGACGAACTTTCTTCGCGTTGCCTTTCATCACGGTGTTGCCGAGAGAAACCTGGCCGTCGCCGCCCATGACGACTTTGCCGTGGCGGCGGACTGAAACGATGGTGGTCAAGGGAAGAGTCTCCACACTGCGGGGCGAAAATGCCTTATGCCCATTCATATGGGGGTGGTGGAGAGGATTTCAACTGCGGGGCGGGAGAGGGGACGAGCGGTGATTTGTGCATGATCGTTCCCACGCAGAACGACATGATCGTTCCCACGCTCCGCGTGGGAATGCCTCAATGGATGCTCCGCGTCCCCGCGGCAAGGGACGCGGAGCGTCCCGGGCTGCATTCCCACGCAGAGCGTGGGAACGACCGGTGAGGAGGATCAGCGGCTCTGGCGTTGTTGTAACAGCAGGTTGCTGAAGCCCGCGCCCGCCAGTTGTTTCTGGGCGGTGGTCAGTTGTTCGCGGTTGCTGAACGGGCCGACCAGTACGCGATACCAGGTTTCGTCCTTGACCGTCCCGGATTCAACCGCGACTGCCTGGCCGAGCAGAATGATCTGCGCGCGGACCTTGTCGGCATCCGTCTCTTTGCGGAACGAGCCGGCCTGCAGGAAGAACTTGGTCACCGGTGCAGCCTTGGTCACCGGTGGCGCTGGCGGCGGGGTGATTCCGGCCAGCGCAGCCTGCGCCCGTGCGGTGTCGATCTTCGCCGCTTCGGCCGGGGTCACCGGCGTGGTCGGGATTGCCGGCACCTGTGGCGTCGGCAGGGTTTTCTCCGGCACGGCATCAGGCGGCACGATCACTTCCGATTCCGGCAGCAGGGTGTAGAAGTCGTACTTCGGCTTCACCGGTTGCGTCGGGCTCGGTGGGGTCTTGTTGGCCTCGGCGATCTTGGAGGCTTTCTGTTGCTGCTGTTGCTCGACCTTCTCGCGCTTGACCGTGTCGCTGCCCTTGCCCGGCTCCAGTTTCATCAGGAACACGATGAACGCGCCGACCGTCAGGCCGATGGCCATCCACAGCCAGCCCGGAATCGGCTGCTTCGCTGGAGCTTGGTAACGGCTGGCGCCACGCTTGGGTGCAGGTTTTTTCTTGGCAGCCAACTTACATGCGCTCCAGGGTTTCCAGGCCGAGCAGTTCCAGGCCTTGCTTGAGGGTACGGCCGGTCAGCGCGGCAAGGCGCAGACGGCTTTGCATTTGTGCCGGGGTGTCGGCGGCGAGGATCGGGCAGTTCTCGTAGAAGCTGGAGAACAGACCGGCCACGTCGTACAGGTAGGTGCAGAGAGTGTGTGGCGTGCCCTTTTCCGCAACGTTGTTCAGCACTTCACCGAACTGCGCCAGTTTGGCTGCCAGTTCCTGCTCGTGCGCCGCTTCGAGGACGATCTGGCCGTCGACTTCGCTGAAATCCTTGCCCAGTTTGCGGAACACGCCGGCCACGCGGGTGTAGGCGTACAGCAGGTACGGCGCGGTGTTGCCTTCGAAGTTGAGCATCAGGTCGAAGTTGAAGCTGTAGTCGCTGGTGCGGTGTTTCGACAGGTCGGCGTATTTCACCGCGCCGATGCCGACTACTTTGGCGATGGCGCGCAGTTCGTCTTCGGCCAGTGTCGGGTTCTTTTCCTTCACCAGGCTGTAGGCACGTTCCTGCGCTTCGGTCAGCAGGTCGATCAGCTTCACGGTGCCGCCGTCACGGGTCTTGAACGGACGGCCGTCGGCGCCGTTCATGGTGCCGAAGCCCATGTGCTCCATTTCCATCGGATGGGTCACGAAACCGGCCTTGCGTGCCACGGCAAACACTTGCTGGAAGTGCAGGGCCTGACGCTGGTCGACGAAGTACAACGCGCGGTCGGCCTTCAGTTTGCCGCTGCGATAGCGCACGGCCGCCAGGTCGGTGGTGGCGTACAGGTAGCCGCCGTCAGCCTTGACGATGATCACCGGCAGCGGCTCGCCTTCGGCGTTCTTGAATTCGTCGAGGAACACGCACTGGGCGCCGTTGCTTTCGACCAGCATGCCGGCGGCTTTCAGGTCGTTGACCACGTTGATCAGGTCGTCGTTGTAGGCGCTTTCGCCCATCACGTCGGCCATGGTCAGTTTGACGTTGAGCAGTTCATAGATCTTCTGGCAGTGCGACAGCGAGATGTCCTTGAACTTGGTCCACAGCGCCAGACATTCAGCGTCGCCGGCCTGCAACTTGACCACCAGACCACGGGCGCGGTCGGCGAATTCCGGGGATTCGTCGAAGCGTTGCTTGGCGGCGCGGTAGAAGTTTTCCAGGTCCGACAGCTCGTCGCTGGTGATCGGGTTTTCCTGCAGGTACGCCATCAGCATGCCGAACTGGGTGCCCCAGTCACCCACATGGTTCTGGCGGATGACATCGTCGCCGAGGAATTCGAGGACTCGGGCCACACCGTCGCCAATGATGGTCGAGCGCAGGTGGCCGACGTGCATCTCTTTGGCCAGGTTCGGCGCCGACAGATCGACCACGGTGCGTTGCGCCGGGCCGGCCTTGCGCACGCCAATGTGATCGTCGGCCAGGGCGGCGTCGAGGCGCGAGGCCAGCGCTTGAGTGTTCTGGAAGAAGTTGATGAAACCGGGGCCGGCGATTTCGGCCTTGGTGACGTTTTCGTCAGCCGGCAGGGCGGCGATGATTTTTTCCGCCAGATCGCGCGGCTTCATGCCCGCAGGCTTGGCCAGCATCATGGCGATGTTGCTGGCAAAGTCGCCGTGGGTCTTGTCCCGGGCGTTTTCCACCTGGATCGCCGGCGTCAGGCCTTCAGGCAACACACCTTCGTTGACGAGTTGGGTGAGGGCTTGTTGGATCAGCTGGCGAATGGTGTCTTTCATGGTCTTCTCTTTCGACCGCAAGCGCGGCGGCGCATCGATGCGCGGGTGGAAAAACTGGGCATTATCCGTTGCGAAGACGGGCTTGCCAACCTTAGCAGGCAGGATGTGGATGTGTGGTGACAATTCGGCCGGTTTTGCCCGGTCAGTACAGATCCACCGGGTCGACATCCAGCGACCAGCGCACCGCCCGGCCGCTTGGCATCTGTTCTAGCACCAGCAGCCAGCTCGCCAGCAATCGGTGCAGCGGCGCCCGGGCCGTGGCCTGCAACAGCAGCTGCGCGCGGAAGCGCCCGGCCCGGCGTTCCATCGGCGCCGGCACCGGCCCCAGCAGTTCAATGCCGGTCAGATTCTGTTCGGCCAGCAAGCGCTCGGCCTCGCTGCAGGCTTCATCAAGAAAGCCTTCGGCCTGCCCCGGCTTGTGCGCTTCGGCGCGCAGCAGGGCGAGATGGGCGAACGGCGGCAGGCCGGCGGCGCGGCGTTCGCTCAGGGCCTGTTCGGCGAAGGCGAAGTAACCCTGCTCGGTCAGTTGCACCAATAAAGGATGGTCGGCGAGGTGGGTCTGGATGATCACCTTGCCTGGCTCTTCTGCACGCCCGGCGCGCCCGGCGACCTGCACGATAAGTTGCGCCATGCGCTCGCTGGCGCGGAAGTCGCCGGAGAACAGCCCACCGTCGGCATCGAGGATCGACACCAGCGTCACCCGAGGGAAGTGGTGTCCCTTGGCCAACATCTGGGTGCCGACCAGAATGCACGGCTGGCCTTTCTGGATCGTGGCGAACAACTGATTCATCGCATCCTTGCGTGACGTGCTGTCACGGTCGACGCGCAACACCGGATAGTCCGGGAACAGAATCGCCAGTCGTTCTTCGGCCCGCTCGGTGCCGGCGCCCACAGGCCGGAGATCGACCTTGTTGCACTTCGGGCACTGGCGCGGCACGCGCTCGACGTAACCGCAGTGGTGGCAGCGCAGTTCGCCGTAACGCTGGTGCACGGTCATCCGCGCATCGCAGCGCTGGCACTCGGACATCCAGCCGCAGTCATGGCACAGCAGCGTCGGGGCAAACCCCCGGCGGTTGAGGAACACCAATACTTGCTGGCCGGCGGCGAGGGTCTGGCCGATGGCTTGCTGCATCGGCCCGGAAATGCCGCTGTCCAGTGGACGGCTTTTCACATCCAGGCGCAGGAAACGTGGCTGCTTGGCGCCACCGGCCCGCTCGTTCAGTCGCAGGAGTCCGTAGCGACCGGTGTAGGCGTTGTGCAGGCTTTCCAGGGATGGCGTCGCGGAACCGAGCACGATCGGGATGTTTTCCTGCCGCGCCCGCACCAGCGCCAGATCCCGCGCGTGGTAGCGCAGGCCTTCCTGCTGTTTATAGGAGCCGTCGTGTTCTTCATCGATGATGATCAGCCCCGGATTCTTCATCGGGGTGAACAGCGCCGAGCGGGTGCCGATAATAATGTCGGCCTCGCCGTCACGGGCGGCGAGCCAGGCGTCCAGACGATCGCGGTCATTGACCGCCGAGTGCAGCAGGGCGATCCGGGCGTTGAAGCGTTGTTCGAAACGGGCCAGGGTCTGCGGGCCGAGGTTGATCTCCGGGATCAGCACCAGCGCCTGCTTGCCGGCCTCGAGGGTTTCGCGGATCAACTGCAAATAGACTTCGGTCTTGCCGCTGCCGGTGACCCCGGCCAGCAAGAACGCATGATAACTGTCGAACCCGGCGCGAATTGCCTCATACGCGGCGCGCTGTTCGCTGTTGAGCGGCAGTTCGGGCTGGGCCAGCCAGTGTTCATGGCGCGCGCCGGGGGCGTGACGGCGCACTTCGACCTGCACCAGATCCTTGGCCAGCAACAGGTCGAGGCTGTCCTTGCTCAGCATCAGTTTGCTCAGCAACTGATGGGCGACGCCGTGAGGGTGCTGGGCTAAAGTCGCCAGGGCTTCACGCTGGCGCGGGGCGCGGGCGATGCGCGGGTCGTCGAGGCTGGCGCCGGGAGCCGCCGACCAGAACCGTTCCTGACGGGCTTCGGCCAGTTCGCCCTGGCGCAGCAGCACCGGCAGCGCCCAGCTCAGGGTGTCGCCGAGGCTGTGCTGATAATACTGGGCGGTCCACAGGCACAGCTTGAACAGCGCCGGCGGCAGCGGTGCGGTGGCGTCGAGCAAAGCCAGCGCCGGTTTGAGCTTTTCCACCGGCACTTCACTGGTGTCGGTGACCTCCACCAGAATCCCGATCATCTCCCGCCGGCCGAACGGTACCCGCAGGCGCATGCCCGGTTGCAACTGCGAACGCAGCACGCCGGCCGGGGCCCGATAGTCGAACAGGCGGCGCAGGGGCGATGGCAGGGCGAGGCGCAGAATGGCGTCGGGCACGCGGGATCTCGATAAGAAGCTAACAAGCAGCGGGGATGATGTTTGGGCCGGGAGCCTAGCAGACGGTCGGTCTCAGTGACAGCTTGCGTGATCGGGATTGTCTGGTAGAATCCGCGGCCTAATTACGTGCGGTATTCAACAATCGTGTTGGATGGCGGCACGCCAGCTGAGGAATACACCATGAAAGCCGATATCCACCCGAATTACCCAGAAATCGCTGTTACCTGCTCGTGCGGTAACAAGTTCGAAACTCGTTCGACCTTCGGCAAAGCCCTGGCGATCGACGTTTGCAACGAATGCCACCCGTTCTACACCGGTAAGCAGAAGACTCTGGACACCGGCGGCCGCGTGCAGAAGTTCGCAGACCGTTTCGCTACTTTCGGCGTTGGCAAAAAAGCCTGAGGCTGATCATTTTGGAAGGTCGTTTCGACTTCTCCAGACTGATGAAAAAGGCGTCCCTTGCGGGCGCCTTTTTTGTGTCCGCGATTTGGTTCTCCTCCGCTCAGGCCTTCTGCCCGGCGCCGGCCGGGCTGGACAGCGCCACGGTGCAGCGGGTGGTCGACGGCGACACCCTGCGCCTGAATGACGGGCGCAATGTGCGGATGATCGGCCTCAATACGCCCGAGCTCGGCAAGCAGGGCCGCAGCGACGAGCCGTTTGCAGTGGCCGCGCGCAAGCGTCTCGAAGCCCTGGTCGCCGAGAGCGACGGGCGGGTCGGCCTGCAACTCGGCGCCGAGTCCAAGGACCGTTACGGCCGCACCCTGGCCCATGTTTTCAGCGCCAAGGGTGAGAATCTCGAAGCGCAAATGCTCGCCGATGGCCTCGGTTTCCAGGTCGCGGTGGCGCCGAATGTCGATCTGGTCGATTGCCAGCAAGCCGCGGAACGCCGCGCACGACAGTCCGGGCTGGGCCTGTGGAAGCGCTCGCCTGTACTGAAAGCGGAGCAGATCGAGCGCTCGGGTTTCGCGCTGGTCAGCGGTCGTGTGAGCAAGGTGCAACGCAATCGCGGCGGAATCTGGATCGAGTTGCAGGACAAGCTTGTACTGCGCGTTGCACCCAATCTGCTGGAAAGCTTCGATAGCGCCGCTCTGCAGGCGTTGAAAGGCAAGCAGATCGAGGCCCGTGGCTGGGTGGTCGACCGTTCCCGGCGCGGTGGACTGAAATCAGGTCAGGCGCGCTGGCTGTTGCCGCTGACCGATCCTTCGATGCTCCAGTCGTCCCGCTGAAGAAAAAGTTGTAGACATTTTTTCTGTCGATTGTGAACAGTCTAGCCCTTGTGTGCCGTGGCTCTTGGCCCAAAGTCTTAGGGCAGGGCGCTTGACAGGGGTGACCGGGCAGTCTTGTGGGGACTTTGCGAGGCGCGTATCCTCGCTGACCAGTCTGTCCAACAGTAAAAAGCGGAATGCCAAAATGTCTGATCTGAAAACTGCCGCTCTCGAATATCATGCCAATCCTCGTCCAGGAAAGCTGAGTGTCGAGCTCACCAAGGCCACTGCTACCGCCCGCGACCTGTCGCTGGCCTACAGCCCCGGCGTAGCTGAACCAGTGCGTGAGATCGCCCGCGATCCTGAACTGGCCTACAAGTACACCGGCAAGGGCAACCTGGTTGCAGTCATTTCCGATGGCACCGCGATTCTGGGCCTGGGTAACCTCGGCCCACTGGCTTCCAAGCCTGTGATGGAAGGTAAAGGCGTGCTGTTCAAGCGCTTCGCCGGCATCGACGTCTTCGACATCGAAGTCGACTCCGAAAGCCCGCAAGCCTTCATCGACACCGTAAAACGCATTTCCATCACCTTCGGTGGCATCAACCTGGAAGACATCAAGGCACCTGAGTGCTTTGAGATCGAACGTGCTCTGATCGAGCAGTGCGACATTCCGGTCTTCCACGATGACCAGCACGGCACCGCGATCGTGACCGCTGCGGGCATGATCAACGCCCTGGAAATCGCTGGCAAAACCCTGGCCGACGCCAAGATCGTCTGCCTGGGCGCCGGCGCAGCCGCCATCTCCTGCATGAAACTGCTGGTGAGCATGGGCGCCAAGGTCGAGAACATCTTCATGGTTGACCGTACTGGCGTGATCCACGCTGGCCGTGACGACCTGAACCAGTACAAGGCTGTGTTCGCTCACCCTACCGAGAAGCGCACCCTGGACGACGCCATCGAAGGCGCTGACGTATTCGTCGGCCTGTCGGGCCCGAACCTGCTGAGCGCCGAGCAACTCAAGCGCATGGCGGCCAACCCGATCGTTTTCGCCTGCTCCAACCCTGATCCGGAAATCTCCCCGGAACTGGCTCACGCCACCCGTAACGACGTGATCATGGCCACCGGCCGTTCGGACTATCCGAACCAGGTCAACAACGTGCTGGGCTTCCCGTTCATCTTCCGTGGTGCCCTGGACGTTCGCGCCAAGCGCATCAACGAAGAAATGAAGATCGCTGCCGCCAACGCCCTGCGCGAACTGGCCAAGCTGCCGGTTCCTCAGGAAGTCTGCGACGCCTACGGCGGTATCTCGCTGGAATTCGGTCGTGAGTACATCATTCCGAAGCCAATGGACAAGCGCCTGATCACCGTGATCTCCGACGCCGTGGCCAAGGCCGCGATCGAGACTGGTGTGGCGACCCTGCCGTATCCGAAGAACTACCCGCTGAAAAGCGTGGATGACGTGTTCAACGGCTAAGTCGTTGTAGCGCTTCAGCCGAAAGCCCCGGTTCGCGAGAGTCGGGGCTTTTTTGTGCCTGTTGATTTTGGGGTGATCTTAAGGGCCTCTTCGCGGGCAAGCCCGCGCCCACAGGGTTTTGTGGCGTTCACAAATGGAGCGTACACCCGGTTACTGTGGGAGCGGGCTTGCCCGCGAAGAGGCCGGCCCAGACAACACAAAAATGAACAGGTAATAAAAAGCCCCGCACTTCAATCGAAGGCGGGGCTTTTTAGCGGTTCAGGATCGGGATCAGAACAAATCGATCGGCGCCTGTTCATCCGCCGGCAGCGGACTGCCCGGCACGGTGCCATTGCCGATCTCGTTGACCGACGGTGGCGTGTCTTCGGCCTTGAACAGCTCGAAATAGGCGCCTGGCGTGCTCGGCGATGCCGCGCGACCGCTGACCGGATCCACCCGCAGGCTGAGGATGCCTTCCGGCTCCGGCTGGACATGCGGTGGCTTGTCCTTGAGCGCGGCGGCCATGTAGTTCATCCAGATCGGCAGTGCCACGGTGCCGCCGAACTCCCGGCGACCGAGGCTTTCCGGCTGGTCGAAACCGGTCCACACGGTGGTCACGTAATCGGCGTTGTAGCCAGAGAACCACGCATCCTTGGATTCGTTGGTGGTACCGGTCTTGCCGGCGATGTCGCTGCGGCCCAGGGCCAGTGCGCGACGGCCGGTGCCGAGCTTGATCACGTCCTGCAACATGCTGTTGAGGATGTAAGTAGTACGGCCATCGACGATGCGCTCGGCAACTGCGGGGGCTTGCGGTACAGCGGCGTTGCCTGGCGCCTCCCCTGGAACCGGCGCTGCGTCGACGGTGATCGATTGCGTTGCCGGTGCCGCGATACCGTCGGTGGCCGCGCCGCCCTGCGGTACGGTCGGCGGGTTGGCGACGAACAGCGTGTCGCCGTTGCGGCTTTCGATCTTGTCGATGATGTACGGGGTGATCTTGTAGCCGCCGTTGGCGAAGGTGCTCCAGCCGGTGGCGATCTCCATCGGCGTCAGGGTCGCGGTGCCCAGCGCCAGGGACAGGTTTGGCGGCAGGTCCTGCTTGTTGAAGCCGAAGCGGGTGATGTAATCGATGGTCTTGCCCACGCCCATCGCCTGCAACAGGCGGATCGACACCAGGTTGCGCGACTTGTACAGCGCCTCACGCAGACGGATCGGGCCGAGGAAGGTGTTGGTGTCGTTCTTCGGACGCCAGACCTTGTCCAGGTACTCGTCGACGAACACGATCGGCGCGTCGTTGACCAGGCTCGCGGCGGTGTAGCCGTTATCCAGTGCGGCGCTGTAGACGAACGGCTTGAAGCTCGAGCCCGGCTGACGCTTGGCCTGCATCGCACGGTTGTAGTTGCTCTGCTCGAAGGCGAAACCGCCGACCAGCGAACGGATTGCACCGTTCTGCGGATCCAGCGACACCAGCGCGCCTTGCGCCTGCGGAATCTGGCTGAACTTCAGCGAATTGTTCGGCTGGCGCTGCACGCGAATCAGATCGCCGACCTGTGCCACATCCGACGGCTGACGCGGGTTGGCGCCCATGCTGTTGGTATTGAGGAACGGGCGCGCCCATTTCATGGTGTCCCACGCCACATGTTCTTCGCCGGTGCGGGTCAGTACTTGCAGGCCGTTCTTGTCGACCTGGGTGACGATGGCCGGTTCGAGGCTGCTGATGGTGCGCTGCTTGGTCAGTTCAGTGGCCCAGGCTTCGCGGGTCTTGCCCGGCAGACGTGATTCAGGGCCACGGTAGCCGTGGCGCTGATCGTAGGTCATCAGGCCTTCATGCAGCGCGGTATTTGCCATTTCCTGGAGGTTGCTCGGCACCGTGGTGGTGACGCGGAAACCTTCGGTGTAGGCGTCGCTGCCGTAGCGACCGACCATTTCGGCACGGGCCATTTCGGCGATGTACGGCGCGTTCACTTCCGGGGTCGGCACGTGATAGCTGGCGTTCAGCGGCTCGTTGATCGCAGCGGTGTAGTCGGCCTCGGTGATCTTGCCGAGCTTGTACATGCGCCCGAGGATCCAGTCGCGACGCTCCTTGCTGCGCGCCGGGTTGGCCAGCGGGTTGAAGCGCGACGGGGCTTTCGGCAGGCCGGCGATCATCGCCATCTGCGCCAGGCTGACTTCGCGGATCGACTTGCCGTAATACACCTGCGCCGCCGCCTCGATGCCGTAGGCGCGGTTGCCCAGATAGATCTTGTTCACGTACAGCTCAAGGATCTCGTCCTTGGTCAGCTGGCGTTCGATCTGCAGGGCCAGAAGGATTTCCGTGGTTTTGCGCGAGAAGCTGCGTTCGCTGGTCAGGAAGAAGTTCTTCGCCACCTGCATGGTGATGGTGCTGCCGCCGGACTGGATGTGCCCGCTCTTGACCAGTTGAGTCGCGGCACGCATCAGGCTGCTCGGATCGACGCCATAGTGATTGGCGAAGTTGTCGTCTTCAGCACTTAGTAACGCATTGATGAAATTGGGGGGAATGTCGGCGAAACGGATCGGTGTGCGGCGCATTTCGCCAAATTCTGCGATCAACTTGTTGTCGCTGCTGTACACCCGCAGTGGAATCTGCAACTGAATGCTTCTCAGCGCCTCCACAGATGGCAAACCCGGACTAAGGTAAAGAAACGCGCCGCTGAGACCTAAAAGCAGTCCGCAGAAAACGGCGACGATGGACCAACCGAAAAATTTCAGCAGACGAATCAAGGCTTTTGGACATCCACGGCAAAGAATGAATTGGGCGACAGGGTTCCGGGTAACACAGAACAACCCGCGCCGGCAGTAAAAGGCGGAAAAAATCGCTGGGCATTATAAGCACTTTTCCGCAGGGGGCGTCATTTGCGCTTCTGTCAAGACGGGGCGAGGGAACGCAATGCGCATTACAGAGTCCGTAACTCACGGAAAGTCATAGGGAATTGGTAGTGCTAGGACTCTTCAATAAAAAGGCCAATACGTTACTGGGGATCGACATCAGCTCCACGTCGGTGAAGCTGCTGGAGCTGAGCCGTCAGGGTGAACGCTACCGGGTCGAGGCGTATGCGGTGGAGCCGTTGCCGGCGAGTGCCGTGGTCGAAAAGAACATCGCCGAACTCGAGGGCGTCGGCCAGGCCCTGTCCCGGGTGCTGGTCAAGGCGCGTACCGGGTTGAAAACCGTGGCGGTGGCCGTGGCCGGCTCGGCGGTGATCACCAAGGTCATCGAGATGGACGCCGGGCTGTCCGACGATGAACTGGAAAACCAGCTCAAGATCGAGGCCGATCAATACATTCCCTACCCGCTGGACGAGGTCGCCATTGACTTCGAAGTCCAGGGCGTTTCGCCGCGCAACCCTGAGCGGGTCAACGTACTGCTGGCCGCCTGTCGCAAGGAAAACGTCGAAGTCCGCGAAGCGGCGCTCGCTCTCGCCGGGCTGACCGCACGGGTGGTAGATGTAGAGGCGTATGCGCTGGAGCGCTCGTTCGGCCTGCTGGCCACGCAACTGGCCGCGTCCCAGGATCGGTTGACGGTGGCGGTGGTCGACATCGGTGCCACCATGACCACCCTCAGCGTCCTGCACAACGGCCGGATCATCTATACCCGCGAACAGCTGTTCGGCGGTCGACAGCTGACCGAGGAAATCCAGCGCCGTTATGGCCTCACCCTTGAACAGGCGGGACTTGCCAAGAAGCAGGGCGGCCTGCCGGACGATTACGTCAGCGAGGTGCTGCAGCCATTTCGCGAGGCGCTGGTGCAGCAGGTGTCGCGCTCCCTGCAGTTCTTTTTCGCCTCCGGCCAGTACAACGCTGTCGACCACATTCTGCTGGCCGGCGGCACGGCGTCGGTGCCCGGCCTCGACCGGCTGATCGAAGAGCGCCTGAACACCCCGACCCAGGTTGCCAACCCGTTTTCCGACATGGCCTTGAGCAGTAAGGTCAACGCCGGGGCTTTGGCGAGCGATGCGCCGGCCCTGATGATTGCCTGCGGGCTCGCGCTCAGGAGTTTCGACTGATGGCGCGGATCAACCTTTTACCCTGGCGCGAGGAGCGTCGCGAGGAGCGGCGCAAACGCTTCCTGCTGGTCTTGATCGGTGTGGTGGTCGGTTCGGTGGGGGCGGTGCTCATCGCTGATCAGATCATCAGCGGCG
Organism: Pseudomonas sp. 3-2; assembly: GCF_019710535.1. Taxonomy (NCBI): domain Bacteria; kingdom Pseudomonadati; phylum Pseudomonadota; class Gammaproteobacteria; order Pseudomonadales; family Pseudomonadaceae; genus Pseudomonas; species Pseudomonas sp. 3-2. The sequence goes on from NZ_CP081200.1 coordinate 438,596, forward strand.
CCATTGCCCGGCAGGTTGCGCGCAATGACTACATCGGCAAGCAGATCGCCGTGGTCGACGAGAGGATCAAGCAGATCAGCGACCTCAAGGCCCATCGCCAGCAACTGGTGGAGCGCATGCGCATCATCCAGGACTTGCAGGGCAACCGGCAGATCAGCGGGCGGATCTTCGATCAGCTGGCGCGCACCTTGCCCGATGGGGTGTATTTCACCGACGTGAAAATGGTCGGCAAGACCCTTTCGATCAGCGGCGCGGCGGAGTCGAACAATCGAGTGTCCGACCTGATGCGCAATCTCGACGCCTCCGACTGGTTCGATGCGCCCAACCTCAATGAAGTGAAAGCCACCACTGCCGGACAAGTGGATCAGGCCAACGTCTTTCAGCTGACCGTTCGCCAGACTCGACCCCGGCTCGAGGAGGACGACCAATGAAGCCGTCCGAGTGGCTGGAAAGCCTGCGCAATGTCGATTTCAACGACCTCGACACCAGCAACATCGGCTCTTGGCCGCCAGTGGTCAAAAGCCTGGCCGGCGGGCTGTTGATGGTGCTGGTCCTGGCGCTTGGCTATAACTTTTTCATCAGTGACCTGGAGAACCAGCTCGAACTCAAACGTGAGGAGGAAATCACCCTCAAGGAGCAGTTCGCGAGCAAGGCGCGCATGGCGGCCAATCTGGAGCTGTACACCCAGCAGATGAAAGAGATGGAAAACTCGTTCGGCGTGCTGTTGCGACAACTGCCCAGTGACACCGAAGTGCCGGGGTTGCTGGAAGACATCACCCGCACCGGACTGGGCAGCGGCCTTGAGTTCGAAGAGATCAAACTGCTGCCGGAGGTTACCCAGCAGTTCTACATCGAGTTGCCCATCCAGATCACCGTGACCGGGGCCTATCACGACCTCGCGACCTTCGTCAGTGGCGTGGCCGGGCTGCCCCGCATCGTCACCCTGCACGATTTCGAGCTGGCGCCAGCCAATCCTGAAGGCGGGCCGAAGCTGCGCATGAGCATCCTCGCCAAGACCTACCGCTATAACGACAAGGGGCTGCAGAAATGAGCCCGATCCGTTTTATCGCCCTGTCGGCATTGTTATTGGTGCTCGGTGGCTGTGGCGGCGATGACTTCAGCGACCTCGACGCCTACATGAATGAAGTGCGCCTGCGTCCGCCGGGCAAGATCGAGCCGACTCCGACCTTCCGCTCCTACCCGACGTTCACCTACAGCGCCGCCAATCTGCGCAGTCCGTTTTCGCGCCAGCTGCGGGTCGATCTGGCCGGACAGAAACACGGCTCGCGCGACGTGAAACCCGATCCCAACCGGGTCAAGCAATACCTCGAAGGCTTCAACATCGAGCAGTTTGAAATGGTCGGCACGATTGCCAACGCCTCCGGTTCCTTCGCCCTGCTGCGAGGCGCGGGCGGCGTCCATCGGCTCAAGGTCGGCGACTATCTGGGGCGCAACGACGGGCGCATCGTCGCCATCAGCGCTTCACAGGTCGAAGTGGTGGAAATCGTTCCCGATGGCCAGGGCGCCTGGCTTGAGCGGCCGCGCACCATTCCTTTGAAAGAGCATTCATAAGTGGAAGTCGAACAATGAACAGGATTTTCTCCACCCTCGGTTTTTCGCTATGGATAGCGCTGCTTTCGCCGATGGTACAGGCAGCCAATCTGAAGGCGCTGGACGTCGCGGCACTGCCGGGGGACCGGGTCGAGCTGAAGCTGTCGTTCGACGGCCCGCCCCCGCAGCCCAAGGGCTACACCACCGACTCGCCGGCACGGATCGCACTCGATCTGCCGGGGGTCGCCAGTCAGTTGGCAAGCAAGACCCGTGACCTGGGCAGTGGCAATGCCCGCACGGCCACGGTGGTCGAGGCCAATAACCGGACGCGGCTGATCATCAGCCTGACGCAACTGGCGCCGTACGACACCCGGGTCGAAGGCAATACGGTGTTCGTGGTGGTCGGGCAAGGCAGCAAAGCCGCTGCCCCACGTACGGCGGCTCGTGCCCCGCGTGCAGCACCGGCGGCAGCGCCGGTCCGCACGTTTGCGCCGACCGCCAGAGCCATTCGCGGCGTGGATTTCCAGCGTGGCACGGCGGGCGAGGGCAACGTGGTCATCGACTTGTCCGACCCGGCTATCGCCCCGGACATCCAGGAGCACGACGGCAAGATCATCCTCAATTTCGCCCGTACCCAATTGCCAGAACCGCTGCGGGTACGCCTCGACGTCAAGGACTTCGCCACCCCGGTGCAGTTCGTCAATGCCGGGGTCAGCGGTGATCGGGCGACGATCACCGTCGAACCCAGCGGTACTTTCGACTATTCCACTTACCAGACCGACAACAAGCTGACCGTCAGCATCCGGCCGATGACCGTCGATGACCTGCAAAAACGCAACGCCGATCGCAACAGCTATAACGGCGAAAAGCTCTCGCTGAATTTCCAGGACATCGATGTCCGTTCGGTGCTGCAACTGATCGCCGACTTCACCAACCTCAATCTGGTGGCCAGCGATACGGTGCAGGGCGGGATCACCTTGCGCCTGCAGAACGTGCCGTGGGATCAGGCGCTGGATCTGGTGCTCAAGACCAAAGGCCTGGACAAGCGCAAGGTCGGCAACGTGTTGCTGGTGGCGCCGGCGGATGAAATTGCTGCGCGCGAGCGGCAGGAACTGGAATCGCAGAAACAGATCGCCGAACTGGCGCCGCTGCGTCGTGAGCTATTGCAAGTGAACTACGCCAAAGCCGCCGACATCGCCAAGCTGTTCCAGTCTGTCACCAGCGCCGAGGCGAAGGTCGACGAGCGGGGTTCTATCACCGTCGATGAGCGCACCAACAACATCATTGCCTACCAGACCCAGGATCGCCTCGACGAGCTGCGGCGGATTGTGGCGCAGCTGGATATTCCGGTGCGTCAGGTGATGATCGAGGCACGGATCGTCGAGGCCAACGTCGACTACGACAAGAGTCTGGGCGTGCGCTGGGGCGGTTCGATTCAGAACAAGGGCAACTGGAACACTTCCGGGGTCAGCAACGGTTCGTCGACCACCATTGGCACGCCGGGCAGCACCAGCACCAACTCGCCGTTCGTCGACATGGGCACGGTCAACAACACGTCCGGGATCGGCATCGCGTTCATCACCGATAACGTCTTGCTCGACCTTGAGCTGACCGCGATGGAGAAGACCGGCAACGGCGAAATCGTCTCGCAGCCCAAGGTGGTCACCTCCGACAAGGAAACCGCGAAGATCCTCAAGGGCACCGAGATTCCGTACCAGGAAGCCAGCTCCAGCGGCGCTACGTCGGTGTCCTTCAAGGAGGCCTCGCTGTCACTGGAAGTGACGCCGCAGATCACCCCGGACAATCGCATCATCATGGAGGTCAAGGTCACCAAGGACGAACCGGACTACCTGAACAAAGTGCAGGATGTACCGCCGATCAAGAAAAACGAGGTCAACGCCAAGGTGCTGGTGAACGACGGCGAGACCATCGTGATCGGGGGCGTTTTCTCAAATACTCAGAGCAAGGTCGTAGATAAGGTGCCATTTCTTGGCGATGTGCCGTATCTTGGCCGCCTTTTCCGGCGTGATGTGGTTTCGGAGAAAAAATCCGAGCTGCTGGTATTTCTCACTCCGCGTATCATGAATAACCAGGCGATTGCTGTGAGTCGTTGATTCTGTGCGAAATTTGATTCTTGTAGGACCGATGGGGGCTGGAAAAAGCACCATCGGCCGATTACTGGCCAAAGAGCTGCGCCTGCCGTTCAAGGATTCCGACAAGGAAATTGAACTGCGTACGGGCGCCAATATTCCGTGGATCTTCGACAAGGAAGGCGAGCCCGGCTTTCGTGACCGTGAGCAGGCGATGATCGCCGAGCTGTGCGCGTTCGACGGCGTGGTGCTGGCGACCGGCGGCGGCGCGGTGATGCGCGATGCCAACCGCAAGGCCCTGCACGAGGGCGGGCGGGTGGTGTATCTGCACGCCTCCGTCGAACAGCAAGTCGGCCGCACCTCTCGCGATCGCAACCGGCCGTTGTTGCGCACTGCCAATCCGGAGAAAACCTTGCGCGATCTGCTGGCGATCCGTGATCCGCTCTACCGGGAAATCGCCGATCTGGTGGTGGAAACCGACGAGCGGCCACCGCGCATGGTCGTACTCGATATTCTCGACCGCCTGGCGCAGCTTCCGCCCCGTTAAAGCATCGCTCGAAATGCGCTATCCTCGGCGTCCTGTCACAGCCCGCCGAGGTTGTGGCGGATGGCGTGCGAGCGGCGTCATACCCGCTACAGGCTGCAGACAACCAATAATTCAGGGCAGGACGCCTGCTTCCATCTTCACTGTGGGGACACATGCAGACACTCAAGGTCGACCTAGGCGAGCGCAGCTACCCGATTCACATTGGCGAGGGACTGCTGGACCAGCCTGAGCTGCTGGCCCCGCATATCCACGGGCGGCAGGTGGCAATCATCTCCAACGAGACCGTTGCGCCGCTCTATCTCGAGCGTCTGACCCGCAGCCTGGCGCAGTTTTCAGTGGTTTCCGTGGTGTTGCCCGACGGCGAAGCCTTCAAGAACTGGGAAACCCTGCAGTTGATTTTCGACGGACTGCTGACCGCCCGTCATGACCGCCGCACCACAGTGATCGCCCTCGGTGGCGGCGTGATCGGCGACATGGCCGGTTTCGCGGCCGCCTGCTACCAGCGCGGCGTCGATTTCATCCAGATCCCTACCACGCTGCTGTCCCAGGTCGATTCGTCGGTGGGCGGCAAGACCGGGATCAACCATCCGCTGGGCAAGAACATGGTCGGCGCGTTCTATCAGCCGAATGTGGTGCTGATCGATACCGCGTCCCTGAAAACCCTGCCGGCGCGCGAGCTGTCGGCCGGTCTGGCGGAAGTCATCAAGTACGGTCTGATCTGTGACGAGCCGTTCCTGACCTGGCTCGAAGACAACGTCGATGCCCTGCGTGCGCTGGATCAAACGGCCCTGACCTATGCCATCGAACGTTCCTGCGCCGCCAAGGCGGCGGTGGTCGGAGCCGACGAGAAGGAAACCGGCGTACGGGCCACCCTCAATCTTGGCCACACCTTTGGCCACGCCATCGAAACCCACATGGGCTATGGTGTCTGGTTGCATGGCGAAGCGGTCGCCGCCGGCACCGTGATGGCGCTGGAAATGTCCGCGCGCCTGGGCTGGATCAGCGAGCAGGAGCGTGATCGCGGCATCCGGCTGTTCCAGCGTGCCGGTCTGCCGGTGATCCCGCCGGAAGAGATGACCGAAGCCGATTTTCTTGAACACATGGCAATTGACAAAAAAGTGATCGACGGTCGCTTGCGCCTGGTGCTGCTGCGCCGGATGGGCGAAGCGGTGGTGACCGACGATTATCCGAAAGAGGTTCTACAGGCCACGCTGGGAGCGGATTACCGCGCTCTGGCTCAGCTTAAAGGTTAATAAGATTCCGATGACTAGTTTGCATGCCGACGAGGCGTTCCTCGGCCATTTCCAGTTAAGTCACGACCCTTTCGCGCCGCGGGTGCCGGGCTTCAAATTCTTCCCGGCCCAGCGCAAGCCGGTGCTGGGTCAACTGCATCATCTGGCCCGTTACAGTCAGTTGCTGCTGGTGGTCACTGGCCCGCAGGGCAGCGGCAAGACCCTGCTGCGTCAGGCGCTGGTGGCCAGCACCAACAAGCAATCGGTGCAGAGCGTCGTCGTTTCCGCCCGTGGCGCCGGCGATGCCGCCGGTGTGCTGCGCCAGATCGCCCAGGCGCTGGACGTGGCGCAGGCCGAGGTCGGGGCGATCCTCGATCAGGTCGTTCAATTGGCGCTGACGGGGCAGGAAGTCTATCTGCTGGTGGATGATGCCGAGCAGCTCGACGAGTCCGCCCTTGAAGCCCTGATGGCGCTGGGCGCCGGCGCGCCGGAAGGTCGCCCGCACGTGTTCCTGTTCGGTGAGTCGTCGCTGATCGCGCAGCTCGAGGCCTTGCACCTTGAGGAAGAGCGCTTTCACGTCATCGAACTGCAGCCGTACACCGAAGAAGAAACCCGCGAGTATCTTGACCAGCGGCTCGAAGGCGCGGGCCGGGGTGTCGAACTTTTCACCGCGGATCAGATCTCTGATATTCACGAAAGCTCCGAGGGCTGGCCGGGCAATATCAACCAGGTCGCTCGCGATGCTCTGATCGAAGTCATGATTGCCAGCCGCTCTGCGGTCAAGCGTCCAAGTATGGGGTTCAACATGCCGAAGAAACACGTATTGGCGATTTCCGCCGTCGTTGTGGTCGCGGTCGCTGCCGCCTGGCTGATGCCGGGTCGCAACAAGGCACCGACCACCGGTGCGCCGGCCAACGAGCAGGCGCAACTGCCATTGGGCCAGGGTACACCGCAGGCGGGTGGCGCGCCGTCCGTCGAATTCAACGGCAATACCCAGCCGATGCCGCTACCGCTGGTCGGCAACTCGCAACCGGTGATGCGTGGCCCGTTGGCTGAAGCCGCGGGTGGCATCACTGAAGGCGACGACGGCGTGCCGGTCGAAGGCTCCAGCAACACGCCACCGACCGTGACCACTACCGCGCCACCCGCGGGCGTTCAGGCCGGCCCTGCGCCGACCCCGGTTCCGGTTCCGACCCCGGCGGCCAAACCGACCCCGGCACCGACCCAGGTCGCTACCGCCAAGCCTGCTCCGGCCGCTCCAGTGGCCAAACCGGCTCCGGTCCCTGCCAAGCCCGTTGCCGCCGCCAAACCTGCCGAGAAGCCGGTCACCGTCGCCAAGGCCGCCGGTGGCAGCTGGTACGCCGGTCAGCCGACCAGCAACTACGTGGTGCAGATCCTCGGCACCAGCTCCGAAGCGACCGCGCAAAACTTCGTCAAGGAGCAGGGCGGCGAGTACCGTTATTTCAAGAAAGTCCTCAACGGCAAGCCTCTCTACGTGATCACCTACGGCAACTTCGCCAATCGTGATGCAGCCGTTTCTGCCATCAAGGCCTTGCCAGCGAAGGTTCAGGCTGGTAAACCTTGGCCTCGCACTGTCGCCAGCGTCCAACAGGAACTGGCAACAACTCGCTGAAGATTCGGCGGCCTTACCCAGGCCGCCTCTCCAAGCACCTCAAAATCTCTACAAGTGCGCGCCGTCTCTACAGACCGCGTGCCTTGTGGTGTCTGCGTCACAGTAGTCTTTGAGTCGTTGCGGTCAAAATTAAAAAAGTTTTGACTAGCACAGCAGATCGCTTTAAACCTTTCACAAATGCGACATGAATTTGCGACATTTCGTCGTCAAATTTGTGAGCCTCTGTGTCGCTGTGTACAATGACCACCCTTTTGCCCCCGCTAAGCCGGCGTACGTTCGGCGCGAGATGCAAGTGGTTGAATTGAAAAGAAATTTGCCTCGAAAAGAGGCAGCCTGGTGAGAAAGTGTCTATGAAAGCAGGTCTGTACCAACCAGATGAATTCAAGGATAACTGCGGTTTCGGCCTGATAGCCCATATGCAGGGCGAACCCAGTCATACCCTTTTGCAAACGGCCATCGAGGCCCTGACCTGCATGACCCACCGCGGTGGGATTAATGCCGACGGCAAGACCGGTGACGGTTGCGGTCTGCTGATTCAAAAACCCGACGCCTTCCTGCGTGCCATTGCCCAGGAAGCCTTCAGCGTCGAGCTGCCCAAGCAATATGCCGTGGGCATGGTCTTCTTCAATCAGGATCCGGCCAAGGCCGAAGCCGCTCGCGAGAACATGAACCGCGAGATCCTGGCCGAAGGCCTGCAACTGATCGGCTGGCGCAAAGTGCCGATCGACACCAGCGTCCTCGGCCGCCTGGCCCTTGAGCGCCTGCCGCAGATCGAGCAGGTGTACATCGGCGGCGAAGGCCTGAGCGATCAGGACATGGCGGTCAAGCTGTTCAGCGCCCGTCGTCGCTCGTCCGTGGCCAATGCCGCCGACACCGACCACTACATCTGCAGCTTTTCCCACAAGACCATCATCTATAAAGGCCTGATGATGCCGGCCGACCTGGCCGCGTTCTATCCGGACCTGGGTGACCAGCGCCTGCAAACCGCAATCTGCGTGTTCCACCAGCGCTTCTCCACCAACACCCTGCCGAAATGGCCGCTGGCTCAGCCATTCCGCTTCCTCGCCCACAACGGCGAGATCAACACCATCACCGGCAACCGCAACTGGGCGCAGGCCCGTCGGACCAAGTTCACCAACGATCTGATGGATCTGGAAGAACTCGGCCCGCTGGTCAACCGTGTCGGTTCCGATTCCTCGAGCATGGACAACATGCTCGAACTGATGGTCACCGGCGGCATCGACCTGTTCCGTGGCGTGCGGATGATCATTCCGCCAGCGTGGCAGAACGTCGAAACCATGGATCCGGATCTGCGTGCGTTCTACGAGTACAACTCGATGCACATGGAACCGTGGGACGGCCCGGCCGGCGTGGTCATGACCGACGGTCGCTACGCGGTGTGCCTGCTCGACCGTAACGGTCTGCGCCCGGCGCGCTGGGTCACCACCAAGAACGGTTTCATCACCCTGGCTTCGGAAATCGGCGTCTGGAACTACCAGCCTGAAGACGTGCTCGCCAAGGGCCGTGTCGGCCCGGGCCAGATCTTCGCCGTGGACACCGAAACCGGGCAGATCCTCGACACCGATGCGATCGACAACCGTCTCAAATCCCGTCATCCGTACAAGCAATGGTTGCGCAAGAATGCCCTGCGTATCCAGGCGACCATGGAAGACAACGATCACGGTTCGGCTTTCTACGACGTCGATCAGCTCAAGCAATACATGAAGATGTATCAGGTCACGTTCGAAGAGCGCGATCAGGTACTGCGTCCGCTTGGCGAGCAAGGCTATGAAGCCGTCGGCTCGATGGGCGACGACACGCCGATGGCCGTGCTGTCCCAGCGCGTGCGCACGCCGTACGACTATTTCCGCCAGCAGTTCGCCCAGGTGACCAACCCGCCGATCGACCCGCTGCGTGAAGCGATCGTGATGTCGCTTGAAATCTGCCTCGGTGCCGAGCGCAACATCTTCCAGGAATCGCCGGAACACGCCTCGCGCGTGATCCTCAGCTCGCCGGTCATTTCCCCGGCCAAGTGGCGTTCGCTGATGAACCTCGACCGTCCGGGTTTCGAGCGGCAGATCATCGACCTCAACTACGACGAAAGCGTCGGCCTCGAAGCGGCGATCCGTAACGTCGCGGATCAGGCTGAAGAAGCCGTGCGTGCCGGTCGTACCCAGATCGTTCTGAGCGACCGTCATATCGCTCCGGGCAAGCTGCCGATCCACGCCTCGCTGGCCACCGGCGCGGTGCACCACCGCCTGACCGAAAAAGGCCTGCGCTGCGACTCCAACATCCTGGTGGAGACCGCCACCGCACGGGATCCGCACCACTTCGCGGTGCTGATCGGTTTCGGCGCCTCGGCGGTCTATCCGTTCCTGGCGTACGAAGTGCTGGGCGACCTGATCCGGACCGGTGAAGTGCTGGGCGACCTCTACGAGGTGTTCAAGAACTACCGCAAAGGCATCACAAAAGGTCTGTTGAAGATCCTGTCGAAGATGGGCATCTCGACCATCGCCTCGTACCGCGGTGCGCAGCTGTTCGAAGCCATCGGCCTGTCCGAGGAAGTTTGCGAGCTGAGCTTCCGTGGCGTGCCGAGCCGCATCAAGGGGGCGCGTTTCGTCGACATCGAAGCCGAGCAGAAAGCCTTGGCCGCCGAAGCCTGGAGTCCGCGCAAGCCGATCCAGCAGGGCGGTCTGCTGAAGTTTGTCCACGGTGGCGAATATCACGCGTACAACCCGGACGTGGTCAACACCCTGCAAGCCGCCGTGCAGCAGGGCGACTACGCCAAATTCAAGGAATACACCTCGCTGGTGGACAACCGTCCGGTGTCGATGATCCGCGACCTGTTCAAGGTCAAGACCCTCGACACGCCGCTGGACATCAGTGAAATCGAACCACTGGAATCGGTGCTCAAGCGCTTCGACTCCGCCGGTATCTCGCTGGGCGCGCTGTCGCCGGAAGCCCACGAAGCCCTGGCCGAAGCCATGAACCGCCTCGGTGCGCGTTCCAACTCCGGCGAAGGCGGCGAAGACCCGGCGCGCTACGGCACCATCAAGAGCTCGAAAATCAAACAGGTCGCGACCGGCCGTTTCGGGGTGACCCCGGAATACCTGGTCAACGCCGAAGTGCTGCAGATCAAGGTCGCCCAGGGCGCCAAGCCGGGCGAGGGCGGGCAACTGCCGGGCGGCAAAGTGAACGGGCTGATCGCCAAGCTGCGTTACGCAGTGCCGGGCGTGACCCTGATTTCGCCACCACCGCACCACGACATCTATTCGATTGAAGACTTGTCGCAGCTGATCTTCGACCTGAAACAGGTCAACCCGAAGGCGCTGGTCTCGGTGAAACTGGTGGCTGAAGCGGGCGTCGGCACCATCGCTGCCGGTGTGGCCAAGGCCTACGCGGACTTGATCACCATCTCCGGCTACGACGGCGGTACCGGTGCATCGCCGCTGACCTCGATCAAATACGCTGGCGCTCCGTGGGAACTCGGCCTGGCCGAAACCCACCAGACCCTGCGCGGCAACGACCTGCGCGGCAAGGTTCGGGTACAGACCGACGGCGGCCTGAAAACCGGCCTCGATGTGATCAAGGCTGCGATCCTCGGTGCCGAAAGCTTCGGCTTCGGTACTGCGCCGATGATCGCGCTGGGCTGCAAATACCTGCGCATCTGCCACCTGAACAACTGCGCCACCGGCGTCGCGACTCAGAACGAGAAGCTGCGCAAGGATCACTACATCGGCACCGTCGACATGGTGGTGAACTTCTTCACCTACGTCGCCGAAGAAACCCGTGAGTGGCTGGCCAAGCTGGGCGTGCGTTCCCTCGAAGAGCTGATCGGCCGTACCGATCTGCTGGAAATTCTCGAAGGCCAGACCGCCAAGCAGCATCACCTGGATCTGACTCCGCTGCTGGGCAGCGATCACATCCCGGCGGACAAGCCTCAGTTCTGCGGCGTCGAGCGCAACCCACCGTTCGACCAGGGCCTGCTGGCCGAGAAAATGGTCGAGATGGCGACGTCGGCGATCAACGACCTCAGCGGCGCCGAGTTCGATCTGGATATCTGCAACTGCGACCGTTCGATCGGCGCACGGATCTCCGGCGAAATCGCGCGCAAGCATGGCAACCAGGGTATGGCGAAAGCGCCAATCACCTTCCGCTTCAAGGGCACTGCAGGTCAGAGCTTCGGCGTGTGGAACGCCGGCGGTCTGAACATGTACCTGGAAGGCGACGCCAACGACTACGTCGGCAAAGGCATGACCGGTGGCAAGCTGACCATCGTGCCGCCGAAGGGCAGCGTTTATAAGACTCAGGAAAGCGCCATCATCGGCAACACCTGCCTGTACGGCGCCACGGGCGGCAAGCTGTTCGCCGCCGGCACCGCAGGCGAGCGTTTCGCCGTGCGCAACTCCGGTGCCCACACGGTTGTGGAAGGCACTGGCGATCACTGCTGTGAGTACATGACCGGTGGTTTTGTCTGCGTTCTGGGCAAGACCGGTTACAACTTCGGCTCTGGCATGACCGGCGGTTTCGCCTACGTGCTCGACCAGGACAACACCTTCGTTGACCGGGTCAACCACGAACTGGTGGAAATCCAGCGGATCAGCGGCGAGGCGATGGAAGCCTATCGCAGCCACCTGCAGAACGTGCTGAACGAGTACGTCGCGGAAACCGACAGCGAGTGGGGTCGTGAACTCGCCGAGAACCTCGATGACTACTTGCGCCGTTTCTGGTTGGTCAAGCCGAAGGCTGCCAACCTGAAGTCGTTGCTTTCCAGCACCCGTGCCAACCCGCAGTGATATGCGCCTGAAGAGTTTGATGAGGTTTTAACAATGGCTGAACGTCTGAATAACGACTTCCAGTTCATCGATGTCGGGCGCAAGGATCCGAAGAAGAAACTGTTGCGTCAACGCAAGAAAGAGTTCGTGGAAATCTACGAACCGTTCAAACCCCAGCAGTCGGCCGACCAGGCCCACCGCTGCCTGGGTTGCGGCAACCCGTATTGCGAATGGAAGTGCCCGGTGCACAACTTCATTCCGAACTGGCTGAAGCTGGTGGCCGAGGGCAACATCCTCCAGGCCGCCGAGCTGTCGCACCAGACCAACACCCTGCCGGAAGTCTGCGGCCGGGTGTGCCCGCAGGATCGTTTGTGCGAGGGTGCCTGCACCCTTAACGACGGCTTCGGCGCGGTGACCATCGGTTCGGTCGAGAAGTACATCACCGACACTGCGTTCGCCATGGGCTGGCGCCCGGACATGTCCAAGGTCAAGCCGACCGGCAAGCGTGTCGCGATCATCGGCGCGGGCCCGGCGGGTCTGGGTTGTGCCGACGTGCTGGTGCGTGGCGGCGTGACGCCGGTGGTGTTCGACAAGAACCCGGAAATCGGCGGTCTGCTGACCTTCGGCATCCCCGAGTTCAAGCTCGAGAAGACCGTGCTGAGCAATCGCCGCGAAGTCTTCACCGGCATGGGCATCGAATTCCGCCTCAACACCGAGGTCGGCAAGGACGTGACCATGGAGCAACTGCTCGCCGAATACGATGCCGTGTTCATGGGCATGGGCACCTACACCTACATGAAGGGCGGTTTTGCCGGTGAGGATCTGCCGGGCGTTTATGACGCACTGGATTTCCTGATCGCCAACGTCAACCGCAACCTGGGCTTTGAAAAGTCGCCGGAAGATTTCGTCGACATGAAAGGCAAGAAGGTCGTGGTGCTGGGCGGCGGCGACACGGCGATGGACTGCAACCGCACGTCGATCCGCCAGGGCGCCAAATCGGTGACCTGCGCCTATCGTCGTGACGAAGCAAACATGCCCGGCTCGCGCAAAGAGGTGAAGAACGCCAAGGAAGAAGGCGTGAAATTCCTCTACAACCGTCAGCCGATCGCCATCGTTGGCGAGGACAAGGTCGAAGGCGTGAAAGTGGTCGAGACCCGTCTCGGCGAGCCGGACGCCCGTGGCCGTCGCAGCCCCGAGCCGATCCCGGGCTCCGAAGAGATCATCCCGGCCGACGCCGTGGTCATCGCTTTCGGTTTCCGTCCAAGCCCGGCGCCGTGGTTCGAGCAGTTCGAGATCCAGACCGACAGCCAGGGCCGCGTCGTTGCGCCCGAGCAAGGTCAGTACAAGCACCAGACCAGCAACCCGAAAATCTTCGCCGGTGGCGACATGGTGCGCGGTTCCGACCTGGTGGTGACGGCGATCTTCGAAGGCCGCAATGCGGCTGAAGGGATCCTGGATTACCTGGGCGTCTGATTACATTTCAACCTGAAATGCGATCAAAAATGTGGGAGCGGCGGTGCGACGATTCGACTTGCTCGCGAATGCTTTGTATCAGTTACCTGATGTATTGACTGACACACCGCTTTCGCGAGCAAGACCGCTCCCACATTGGTTTCCGGGTGTTGCTGAAATCCGCCAAATCATTGCGACAAATTGACCCGATAGACAAAAGGCTGACCTGCATCCGTGCCTTTTGCGTCGCGCTCTGAGAAAATGCCCGCACTTTTTTTCCGGATGCCGACATGACTGCCCTGAAGAACGACCGTTTCCTCCGCGCCCTGCTCAAGCAACCCGTAGACGTCACCCCTGTGTGGATGATGCGCCAGGCCGGCCGCTACCTGCCGGAATACCGCGCCAGTCGAGCCCAGGCCGGTGATTTCATGAGCCTGTGCATGAATCCGGAATTCGCCTGCGAAGTCACGCTGCAACCGCTGGACCGCTATCCGCAACTGGACGCGGCGATCCTGTTCTCCGACATCCTCACCATTCCCGATGCCATGGGCCAGGGCCTGTACTTCGAGACCGGTGAAGGTCCGCGCTTCAAGAAAGTCGTCAGCACCCTGGCCGACATCGAAGCCCTGCCGATCCCCGATCCGCACAAAGACCTCGGTTACGTGATGGACGCGGTCAGCACCATCCGCCGCGAACTGAACGGCCGCGTGCCGCTGATCGGTTTCTCCGGCAGCCCGTGGACCCTCGCCACGTACATGGTCGAAGGCGGCTCGTCGAAAGACTTCCGCAAGACCAAGGCGATGCTCTACGACAACCCGCAAGCCATGCACCTGCTGCTGGACAAGCTGGCGCAGTCGGTGACCTCGTACCTGAACGGCCAGATCCAGGCCGGCGCGCAAGCGGTGCAGATCTTCGATACCTGGGGCGGCAACCTGTCGGCGGCGGCGTATCAGGAGTTCTCCCTGGCCTACATGAAGAAAATCGTCAGCGGCCTGATCCGCGAGCACGACGGTCGCAAAGTGCCGGTGATCCTGTTCACCAAGAACGGCGGCCTGTGGCTGGAAAGCATCGCCGAGGCCGGTGCTGATGCGCTGGGCCTGGACTGGACCTGCGACATCGGCAACGCCCGCGCCCGCGTGGGTGACAAGGTCGCGCTGCAAGGCAACATGGACCCGACCGTGCTCTACGCCAAGCCGGAAGCGATCCGCACCGAAGTCGGGCGCATCCTCGCCAGTTACGGCAAAGGCAGCGGCCACGTGTTCAACCTCGGCCACGGCATCACGCCGGAAGTCGATCCGGAGCACGCTGGCGCGTTCCTGCGTGCGGTGCACGAGTTGTCGGCGCAGTATCACGAGTAATCGGCGCTCAGCTCTAATAGTAGAAAACAAAAACGCCCGGCTTATGCCGGGCGTTTTTGTTTGCGATGGGTTTAGCGACCGAGGAGTTGTTCGGCGTAGCGGGCGATGATGTGGTCGAAGGGTTTTTGATTGGGAATCGCGGTATTTCTGATCGCCGTCACCAACCGCTCAAGCTCTTCCTCGCTGACGTGCATGACGAACTCATCATCGAAGAGGCGGCGGATTGTGTCCTGACGTCGATTTTTGAGATAGGCGATGTCTAACGCCAGCACTTCAATCATCTTGGCAGCAGGAGGGTCTTCAGCGTTTTTCGGTTGGATTTCGCCGGTTCGCAGATATCGGAAACGCTGTTCACAATTCTCGTCGGTGGGAGAAATGTGTTGGTTTTCGTCGAACCAGTTGCCTTTCTTATGGCCGCAGTGCAACGGGTTGCCGGGTTTGGTTTCTCGCAGGCAGGAGGCATGAAGGTTGTGAAAATCCAACGCTAGCTCTTCAAAATGCTCTTGTGGTCTGAAGTGCTCGATATGGCTGGTCGAGGCATCTATTTCCCGGCCGCAATAACAGCAGAAGAAGCCTTGCTCCTTAAGCAGAGCATTATGCAAATCCCGCTTTTGCGGGTTTTGTAGCGTTGGGTAAGTTGGACTCCACTCGTCGTTCGCCGAGTTTTTCCAATCTGTAAATGAAGCTGGTTCAGTTCCTTTGAGCACTCGCTTCATTTGCCGAGAATCTCCTTGCGCCTGATGAGTGCTTCGGCGCCGGCGAATTCCGGTAGGTCGGGGGCTTTCTTTTTCAGCGCCTCAAGTTGTGATTTTGCCTTTTTGAGGTCGTTGTCTTCCAACGTGGAAAAAAGCTCGGACAGCAGATCTTCGATTTCTGGTTCGCGCTGCGTAACGCCCATTACCTCTTCAAGCACGCTGCTGGAATCCAGACCGTAGGTGACCCGCGGATGAGTCGGATCTCCGTTCTGCAACACGATCACTTCCTCAGGTTTCAGGCTGCCGATGATTTGCGGGGAGTGGCTTGCAGCGATGAACTGGACTTTGGGGAATGCCTGTCTCAGCGATGGCACGATGCTGCGTTGCCAGGCCGGGTGAAGGTGGATGTCCAGTTCGTCGATGATGACCACCCCGGAGGTGTTCTTCAAAACGTCTTTGCCCATTTGGGGGTTGAGGATGCACATGCGGCGGGCGATATCTGCGAACAACGCAATCATCCCGCGTTGACCGTCGCTAAGCTCATTGAAAGGAATGGTTTTTCCATCCAAGTCGATTAACAAGCTTTGCAGCCTGAGGTCGTAGCGCAAATTTTGTGCGTGGGGT
Source organism: Pseudomonas sp. 3-2 (assembly GCF_019710535.1). Classification (NCBI taxonomy): domain Bacteria; kingdom Pseudomonadati; phylum Pseudomonadota; class Gammaproteobacteria; order Pseudomonadales; family Pseudomonadaceae; genus Pseudomonas; species Pseudomonas sp. 3-2. The sequence continues at coordinate 454,553 of NZ_CP081200.1, forward strand.
ATAGCGCGCTCAATCGCAGTGTTTACCCAGTAAAGTTCGTCGTCGAACTCAAGTGACTGAGTATTGGAGTCAAGAAGGTTCTGCATCCGCTCCAGCGTTCTGCCGATTAACCAGCTTTCAAAATCTCTGAGATCCGCAACCGCATCGAACCAGTTAACGTAGGCATCGAAGCGCGAGACGCGCTGTTTTGCGGCGAACTCAGCAGATACTCCCACCCCCTGCCAGCGGCGATTGGATCGGTAGAAAGCAAGCACAGGCAAATCGACCTGAATGGCCAAATTTATTTTCTGTTGTAGTTTTTCTATCTCTGCGTCGAATACTGAATCTACAAGATGGGGCAAGTCTTCTGCATCTCGTTTCAGAACCCAGTCTGTAGCTCCGAAGAAGCTGCCTATGCCATGTACCAGTAATGGGAACTTGCGCTCGAAGCGGCTTCTGTTTTCAAAACGATCTATGACAAAACGAATGTCTTCATTTTTTATAGAGGTCTGACTTGGCTTCATAGCATTGCCAAGTTCGATGAACGAAACGGCAACCGCCTGCAACAACGACGTCTTCCCGCTCCCATTAACTCCCACCACCAGATTGAATCCCGGCTGAAAGTCGAACGTGGCATCTTCGTAGCAACGAAAATTCTGAATGTGGAGACGGTCCAGGCGCATTCTGGCTTCCTTTACCAAAGCAGGTGAATGCCGTCAGTGTACCTTGGCCCGTGATTACCGCTAGGGCGCAGTTGTGGCTAAACCTTTTCGCCACCCCCCAGCGGCGGCAACTTCGCCAGCTTCAACGCCACCAACAGTGCCACCAGCAACAGCGCGCCGATAAACAGCCCAATCCCGTTCCACCCGGCCATGTGCCAGAACACCCCGCCCGCTGTCCCGGCGATGCTCGACCCGGCGTAATAGCTGAACAGGTACAACGACGACGCCTGGCCCTTGGCCTTGAGCGCCCGGCGGCCGATCCAGCTGCTGGCGACCGAGTGGGCGCCGAAGAAGCCGAAGGTGAAGATCAGCATGCCGATGATCACCAGCGGCAGCGGTGTGAACATCGTCAGGGCGAGGCCGGCGAACATCAGGGCGATGGTCGCCCACAGCACTTTGCGGCGGCCCAGTTTGTCGGCCAGCGAACCGATTTTTGCCGAGCTGTAGATGCCCGACAGATACACCACCGACAACAGCCCCACGAACACTTGATCCATGTGATACGGCTCGGCCAGCAGGCGGTAACCGATGTAGTTGAACAGGGTGACGAACGCGCCCATCAGCACGAACGCTTCGAGGAACAGCAGCGGCAGGCCGGCATCGCGAAAGTGCATGGTGAAGCCGTCGAGCAGGCTACGCGGATGCAGCGAGCGGGAGCGGAAGTTGCGCGACTCCGGCAGGATCTTCCAGAACACTGCTGCGGCGATCAACGCCAGGCCGCCGATCACCATCATTGCCGTGTGCCAGCTGACGAAGTCGATCAGCACCCCGGTGATCAACCGCCCGCTCATACCGCCAATCGCGTTGCCGCCGATGTACAGACCCATCGCCAGACCGATGTGCTGCGGATGGATTTCCTCGCTCAGGTAAGTCATGGCCACCGCCGCCAGGCCACTCAATGACAGCCCGATTAGCGCACGCATGATCAGCACGCCATGCCAGCTCGGCATCATCGAACTGGCGATGGTGCACAGCGCCGCGGCAAACAGCGCGGCGACCATCACCGGTTTGCGCCCGACCCGATCGGAAATCGGGCCGGTGATCAGCAGACCGAACGCCAGCATGCCGGTGGCCACCGACAGGATCAGGCTGCTCTGCGCGGCGTTGATCGAATATTCGTGGGACAGCAGCGGCATCATCGGCTGCACGCAGTACAGCAGGGCGAAGGTGGCGAAGCCGCCGCTGAACAGCGCGAGTACCGTGCGCATGAACGCGGGCGTACCTTTCTCGATGTAGATCTCTTGCAGTTCGGTCAGTACATCGTCCGCCGCAGCGGGCGGAACTTCATGGGCCAGTGGAGCGACGGCGGTTTTCACATCAGACCTCGGAGGGCGCGGGCAGGCAGGCAATGAAAAAATCATATAGCTGGCTAATGTTTCTATCCAATATATTGTTCGACCTGTTTGATAGCTTTAACGACCTAATGGGGTGTTCATGGAATTGCGTCATCTGCGCTACTTCATCGCCGTCGCCGAAGAACTGCACTTCGGTCGCGCCGCACAGGTGCTGGGGATCTCCCAGCCACCGCTGAGCCAGCAGATTCAGGCGCTGGAACAGGAAGTCGGCGCGCGACTGTTCGAGCGTACCAATCGTCGGGTCGAGCTCAGCGAGGCCGGGCGGTTGTTTCTGGAGGAAGCGCGGCTGGTGCTGGCTCAGGTCGATAAAGCGGCGGACGTGGCCCGCCGCGCGCAGCTTGGAGAACTGGGGGAGCTGAAGATTGGCTTCACCTCATCGGCGCCGTTCAACTCGACCATTCCCCAAGCGATTTTTTCCTTCCGCCAACGCTTCCCGGCGGTGCATCTGAACCTGCGGGAGATGAGCAGCACCATGGTGGCCGACGCGTTGGTGGACGAATCGATCGAGGTCGGCATCATGCGACCGCTGGGCCTGCCGGATTCGCTGAGCGTGGTCGAACTCATGCGCGAGCCATTGGTGGCCGTGCTCAGCTCCAAACATCCGCTGGCGCAGGGCTCTGAAGAGGGGCTGTTCCTCTCGGCGCTGGCCCTTGAGCCGTTCGTGTTCTTCCCGCGCAGTTACGGCAGCGGACTGTATTCGCAACTGATCAGCCTGGCCCGCGATGCGGGGTTCAGTCCGCACTTCGCCCAGGAGGCCGGCGAAGCCATGACCATCATCGGGCTGGTGGCAGCCGGTCTGGGCGTGTCAGTGATGCCGGCGTCGTATCAGCGGATGCGCATCGACGGCGTGGTCTATCGACCGCTGCTCGATCCCGAGGCCGTGACGGCGGTGTGGCTGGTGCAGCGCAAGGACCAGAAATCGCCGATGGCCAAGGCGTTTGTCGAACTGCTCACGCGCAAGGTCGAAGCCGGTTGATCAGGGCAGCCGCACCAGATCACCCTTCAAGGCCACCCGCGTCACAAACACCCCGGCCCGACATTCGTAAGTGTTCAGATCCTTACGCACATGCTGGTCGTAGTAGCTGACGATATTGGTCACCGCATTCGCCCCGACACGCTTGGCCTCGGCTTGCAGCGCAATCAGATTCGACTGCAACACCCACTCGCAGGAGTCGTGATCGCTCTTGTTGAAGCCGTTGGTCTTCAAGTCACTGATCACTCCGCGCTGCAACAACCGCTGAGTGCCTTGAGGCCCGTTGCCGACCAGATAAAACTTCACACTGCCATCCAGCCGCCCGGCGCGCATCGCATCCGACACGACGGTTTCGAACGGCATGTACATCAGATTGGTGGCGTGGCTGGCGCTGGGGAGCAGGCTGAAAAGGGTGGCGGTGATCAGGGCTTTCGCTTGCATGGTTGTCTCCTGTGCCAGGGTGGGTCCTCTAAAACGAGAAATCGCACCCTTCGACCACGTAGTACTTCACCTTAGCCAGATCTTTGTTTAACGCAACGTGACGATCATCCCCATCTGAATTTTAGAAACTGACTCTGAGAGGTGTTGAACCAAGGAGTGGGAACTACAAAATCTCGCGTTATTGCCTACAGGTTTTTCGGAAAACGCTGACTGGCGGGACTTTACAATGAACGTTAATTTTTCTCACTTCGTTCGGCCGCACATAAGGAAGCAAAATCGAACAGTTTTCGCACTGGGACTCTGCCGATTACTTAACAACCGTTGAAGACATTGAGTACTACATGGCAGTTTGTCTGGAGGAAGGAAAAGGGGAGTTCAGATTCTTGAATCAGGCAGTTGCGACAGTTGTACGCGCCTGGCATCGGAACATCGGATTGGAAATCGAAAATTCTCCCCAAAGTGTTTTGTGAGACTCTGAGGATCCTGGGCATCCAGCCATCGCAGAGCCAGACAGGTGACAGGCGATGACAAGCCAACCTGTTTGTGAAAGGGCGCCGAGGCGCCCTTCGTCGTTTCTGAAGGTTTGATTGCATTAACTCCTAAGCCGAAACCTCATCCTGCAATCTGCGCCCGATCACATCCAACAAGTCGCAGCCATCGCGCAACGATGTGACCAATACCTTCGCCAACTCACTGTAAATGCCCTCACTGAACGCCAGGTTTTCGAGAAACTGTGTCGCTGTGCGTATGCGATAAACGGCTATTTCGTGAAGTACGTCAAGTGGTGCTTCAGTGTCGATGAGCAGTGAAGGTATTTCGCAGTCAATTCCGGTGATAGGTCTGTATCGATCCATGACAGAAGAACTCCATTAGGTAAAAGGCGCCAGTATTCGGTGATCAGTGTTTACTGAAATTGCAGGCTCATTTTCAAGGCGGATCAAGATTGTCCAGCACGCGATTGACCGGCAACTCGCTCAGTACGGTGAGCTGCTGAATAGCCAGCGTTACGTTCCGCTGCGGCCCTTCCACCTCGCCCGCGAGATTCGTAGCCATGACATTGAGCGAAGCGAGGTTTTCGCATGCATGGCAAAGCAATGACTCAGTGTCGACATCCGGCAGGATCGTGAAAATGTGGCTGACCGGCTCCGATTTACGCGAGCGGCGGGAGGTAACGGGGACATTAGTTCGGGTTTGGTCGGGCGTGTCTGGATTACGTATGCCTAGGGATTGCGGGTGGTCGGAATCAACTTTTTTCATTTCGGAACTCCCTCTGATTTTTAGTGAATAGCGATATCCATTTCAAGCTATTCATAGGTGCTCGGCGAAGTGCGTGGATAATGAATGTATTTATAACTAATAATTTCGTTTCTATTAATCATATAATTGAACGTTTGTGTAATTAAATGATTCTTTGTAGGTGTCTGTAAGTAAGCTCTCTTAATGTTGTGGGATTTGTCCTATGCATGATGTTTGGTATTCAACGTCGAATTAAACATGCTGCTGTGGATGTACAATTCATTCGCGTATGTCAGCGTTCTGCATGGCTCCGACGAGTAGTGGATGCGTTTCAACCTATCAAGTGATTGGCAGATATTTAATGCATAAGAAAGAAAGGACAGAAAAGCTAAAAAGGAATATTAAGTACCTGATAGAAAGCCGAGGTGAGACAAGAATTTCGCTTTGTAACTCCAGCGGGTTAACCAGGACAACCATCTACAATATTCTGGAAGGTAGAGTAGTTAACGTGCAGCAATCTACAATCCGCAAGATCTCGGATTTTTTCGGGGTGTCTTACAAAGAGATTGAAACTGTTGATTTTGAAGAGCGGGAGATAATTGAATCCACTGTTTCTTTGCACGGGAATATGAATCCAGCCGCCGTGCCGGTCATCAAGGAAAGCTTGTTGCTTCAGAGTTTGGAGAAAAGGATTGGCGAATTGGCTATATCGCACCCTTTGACCTATTACTTCGGAGCGGCGAGTAATCTGATAGGTGTGCTTTTGGAGAGTGAGATAGTCGGTGCCAATGAAGTGGGTGACCTTCTGATAGTTAGGAAAGGCGTATCGATTAGTAGGGGTGAAAAGCTTGTATATGACAAGCGTACTAGAAAACTCACCATCGTCGCCGACTCGGAGTTTGATGCTGATGTACTTGTCATAGGGGAATTGATAGAGGAAAGGTTTAATGTCGGAAAATATTGAGGCTGTAAGCAGCAAATATAAGCTGCTGGGGTTTGAGCCGGATAAGAAGCTCGCTGTAGTAATGGTTGTCTCAACCGGGAAGCTGATTAAGCTGAAATTGGCAGAGCTGATAAAAAGTGATTTGATAGATAATCTCAGCAGAGCCGAAGTCAAAAGTATATACAGGAAATATTATTCTACGAGTACAGCCGTGACCGCCTATGATATGACCGATCGGCATGAGCGATCCTGGATGGTCTACGTTGTATTAAACCTGTTGCTCTTGGTGTTGTATGTGTTCTCGAATATTGGTGCCACGAAGCTGATATATATCGAGCAATTTGACGTCGTTTTAACTCCAGGAGTTTTTCTCTATCCTCTGACCTTTCTTGTTGTCGATATGCTGAATGAGTTGTATGGGTTCAAGCTGGCAAGAAGGGCAATTTTTTTTGGATTTCTGAGCAATGCGCTGATTATTTTATTGTTGAGCGCGGCGAAAATGATGCCGGGAGTGCCGGATTGGAAACTTGATGCACCTTATGGTGAGGTGGTATCGCATGTTTCCTCGGTGTTGTTGGCCTCATCGGTTTCGTTTCTGTTTTCCGAATATATTAATTCATACCTCTTGTGCAAAATTAAGCAGTTGACAAACTCCAGGTATCTCTTTTTGCGTGTTTTTTTTAGTACGTTTTTTGCAGTATTGATCGATAGTGTACTTTTTTGCTTTATAGCTTTTTATGGTGTGCTGGAGAGTGATGAAATATTGTCAATCGTGATGGTGCAAATCACCATCAAGATGTTTTTTGCATTTTTCAATGTTTTTCCCGCGTACGGAGCAAGGTCGCTTTTTAGAAGGTTTGTTGCGGAGAGTAAGGTCGCGTAATAGGCATCAGGGGAGGGGCGTTATTACGCTCCTCCTCCTGTTCTTTGGGGAGTTAGCTTAAGCTTAAGCTCAATCGATATCTCAAACTGTTTGTGAATTTTTTCTTGTTTTTCAGGAAGTCGTCTAGCCCCTTCGAGCGAAGGCTACAAGCATCACATTCCTCACAGCCACTAGCCTTTATTCCGTTATAGCAAGACAGTGTGTGTTCGCGAACGAAATCGAGTTGGCCATGATAGTTGGCCAGCGCCCAGATTTCGGCCTTGGTCAGCCACATCAATGGCGTTTCAAGCTGCAGTTCATATTCCATGCCTAAGTTGATAGCTTCATTTAGCGTTTTAACGAAATCATCACGACAATCCGGGTAGCCAGAAAAATCTGTTTCGCAGACACCTGTAATCACAGTCTGAGCCCGAATTTGATACGCATAAACCGACGCCAGCGTTAAAAACAGAATGTTTCTTCCAGGTACGAACGTGTTGGGCAAATCGTTGCCGGATGAATTGGCGGACGGTACGGGGATGTTGGCACGCGTCAGGCTGCTGACGGTCAAGTCGTTGAGTACCTTCACGTCCAGCACGCTGTGCGCAGTCACACCCAGCTCTTTCGCTAGTCGACGTGCCACGTCGATTTCTGCGCGATGGCGTTGGCCATAATCAAACGTAATACAGTGAATTTCGTCGTACCTCGGCAAGGCATGGATCAAGCAGGTGGTTGAATCCTGACCGCCGCTGAAAACGATAACCGCTTTTTTACGCATTTTTTCGTCCTTGAGGTGTGCCGCTTGATCGCGGCACCACTGACCTTACAGAGTAGAAAATGCGCTGAATGTGGGACGTTTCCGAAAAGAAACGCTGAGCTTTCCTTGTGTGCAGTTTTTTGTGCAATAGATGAAAAAAAGGGCGCCGAGAGGCGCCCTTTGTCGTTCTAGCCGTTACTGAACCGTCGCCAGATCGCCCTTCAACGCTACGCCGGCCATGATGGCGCCCGCGTGGCATTCGTAGGTTTTCGCATCCTTGCGCTCGTTGCTCTTGTAGAAGCTGACGATGTTGGTCACGGCGTTGGCGCCGGCATTTTTTGCGGCCTGGTGCAGGCTGATGATCGCCGATTGCACGACCCACTCGCAGGCTTCCTGGTCGGTCTTGTTGAAGGCGTTGGTCTTTTTGTTGGTCACGGCGCCGGGGCTGACGACGGTAACTTTGCCGGCCGGGGCGTTGCCCGCCAGATAGAACTTCACGCTGCCGTCGATCTTGCCGGTGCGGGTCGCTTCGGCGACGGCCTTGTCGAACGGCAGATAGACCGCCGTGTCACGGGCCTGACTGACGGCCGGCAAGGCGCAGATGAGCAGGGTGGCAGCGAGTTTCTTGAAGTGCATGAAGGTCTCCTTGACCTGGATTAATTCGGTTGGGGCCAGCGGCGGAAGATCAGCGAGGTGTTGACCCCGCCGAAAGCGAAGTTGTTGTTCATCACGTATTCGTGGCTCATCTGGCGGAACTCGCCGCGCAGGTAGTCGAGCTTGCCGCAGTGCGGATCGACCTCGTCGAGGTTGAGCGTGTGCACGTACAGGTCGCGGTTGAGCATCTCGATGCTGAACCACGATTCCAGCGCCCCACAGGCGCCGAGGGTGTGGCCCAGGAAGCTCTTTTGCGAACTGATCGGCATGCGTTCGCCGAACAGAGCACTGGTGGCCAGGGTTTCGGCGACATCGCCCTGTTCGGTGGCGGTGCCGTGGCCGTTGACATAGCCGATGGCGTCCGGCGCAAGGCCTGCGTCTTCCAGCGCCAGTTCCATCGCCCGGCGCATGGTGATCTGTTCCGGGCGGGTGGTGTGCTGGCCGTCGGCGTTGCTGCCAAAGCCGACGATCTCGGCGTGAATGTGCGCGCCGCGCGCGAGGGCGTGTTCCAGTTCTTCAAGTACCAGCATGCCGCCGCCCTCGCCGATCACCAGACCGTCGCGGCCCTTGTCGTACGGGCGTGGCGAGGTGTGCGGTGCATCGTTTTTCAGGCTGGTGGCGTACAGCGCGTCGAACACCATGGCTTCGGTTGGGCACAGCTCTTCGGCGCCGCCGGCGAGCATCAGCGGCAGGCGTCCGAACTTGATCGCCTCGTAGGCGTAGCCGATGCCTTGGCTACCGCTGGTGCAGGCGCTGGAGGTCGGGATCAAGCGGCCGGTGAGGCCGAAGAAGATGCTGATGTTCGCCGCCGTGGTGTGCGGCATCATCCGCACGTAGGAGTTGGCGTTGAGACCTTCGGCCACCGAGTTGAGCAGCATGTTGCCGAACGCCTTGATTTCGTCGGTGCTGCCGGTGGAAGAACCACAGGCCACGCCCATGCGCCCGTCCTTGATCGACTCGTCGCCGAGCAGACCGGCATCGGCCAGCGCTTTTTCCGCCGCGCCGACGGCCAGCCGCGAAACACGGCCCATGCTGCGCAACTGTTTGCGGGTCCAGTGCGCCGGCACCTGGAAATCATCGATGGGCCCGGCCAGGCGGGTATTGAGCTCGCTGAAGCGATCCCACTCGTCCATCCGGCGAATGCCGCTGCGGTTGGCGGCGAAATTGCCAGCGATGGTGTCCCAGTCGCTGCCCAGCGAGGTAATGCCGGCCATGCCGGTGACGACGACGCGCTTCATCAACACAAGCCTCCGTTGACCGCCAGCACCTGGCGGGTGATGTACGACGCTTCCGCCGACATCAGGAAATTCACCGCACCGGCCACCTCTTCAGGCGTGCCCATGCGCTGTGCGGGGATCATTTTCAACAGTTCTTCCACCGGCACGTTTTCATCGAGCATCGCCGTATCGATCAGGCCCGGCGCAACGCAGTTGACCGTGATCTTGCGCTTGGCCAGTTCGATCGCCAAGGCTTTCGCGGCGCCGATCACGCCGGCCTTCGAGGCGCTGTAATTGACCTGACCACGGTTGCCGATCAGCCCCGACACCGAGGTAATGCACACGATGCGACCAGCGGCGCGGCGGCGGATCATCGGCATCATCACCGGGTGCAGGACGTTGTAGAAACCGTCGAGGTTGGTGCGCAACACCACGTCCCAGTCATCGTCGCTCAGGGCCGGAAACGCGCCGTCGCGGGTCAGGCCGGCATTGAGCACCACCCCGTAATAGGCGCCGTGGGCTTCAACGTCGGCTTCGAGGATGACTTTGCAGGTTTCGCGATCCGCCACGTCGAATTGCAGGATGCGCGCTTGGCGGCCCAGGGCCTGGATTTCAGCCTGCACCGCCTGCGCGTCGCTCAGACCACTGCGGCAATGCACGACGATGTCATGCCCGGCCTGAGCCAGACGCAGGGCGATGGCGCGGCCGATGCCACGGCTGGAGCCGGTGACCAGGATGGATTCAGTCATCGTTCGACTCCTTGTTGGTTGCGTCGCGGGATTGTTCCAGATAGTCCGCCGCCTGCGGCGGGCGGAACACGTTCAGCCGGGCGCTGGCCTCGATGCCGGGCGCGTTGATATGGCATTCGAATACGCCCATGCCGTTGTCGTCTTCCAGCGAGCGCAAGCCATGGATGGTCAGTTCGCTGCCGACCGGAAAGGCTGCGACATTGCATTCGAACTTGCGTGTGCCGAGCAGAAAGCCCAGCTCCACCGGGTTGCCTTTCTGCCGCGCATGGCAGCCGGCGAACGCGGCGACGCTTTGCGCCATCAGCTCGACGCCGACCCAGGCTGGCAGGCTGCCGTCGGGCAGGCTGAACAGGCCGCCGGTGCGGACGGTGAGGGTGGTGTGGATCTGTTCGTCGTCAAAGCTCAGGATCCGGTCGATCAGGATCATGTCGCCAGCGTGGGGCAGCAGTTCGGCGAGCGGCCAGTGGCTCATGGGGCGTCTCCGATAATCAGGCTGACGTTATTGCCACCGAAGGCAAACGAGTTGCTCATCAGGTAGCGGGGTGCAATGGACGCCAGGCGTTCGCTTGCGGTCACCCACTTCAGCGCTGGCAGGTCGGGATCGGCCTGGCCATCCCAGACGTGCGGCGGCAAGGCGTGGTCGGGGTTGTCGGCAGTGAGGCTCAACCAGCAGAACGCCGCTTCCAGTGCGCCGGCGGCGCCGAGGGTGTGGCCGGTCATCGGTTTGGTCGAGGAACACGGCACGCCTTCGGGAAACAGGGTGGCGACGGCCAGACTTTCCATCGCGTCGTTGTGCTGGGTCGCGGTGCCGTGCAGGTTCAGGTAGCTGATATCGCCGGCTTGCAGATGGGCTTGATCGAGCGCCTTCTGCATCGATTGCAGGGCGCCACGGCCGCTCGGTTCCGGTGCGGAAATATGGTGCGCGTCGGAGCTGGCGCCAGCGCCGAGCAGGGCGATGCCCGGCCCAGCACCGCGCTGTTTGCTCATCACGAACAGCACCGCCGCTTCGCCGATGTTGATGCCGTTGCGGTTGGCGGAAAACGGATTGCAGCGCTGGTCCGACACCGCTTCCAGCGCACTGAAACCGTTGAGCGTCAGTTTGCACAGACTGTCGACACCGCCGCACAGCACCGCGTCGCACAGGCCCAGATCGAGCAGGCGTCGGGCGCTCATCAGCGCGCGTGCGCTGGAGGTGCAGGCAGTGGAAATCACATAGGTCGGGCCGCTCAGTTGCAGCCAGTCGGCGAGGAAATTCGCCGGGGCGCCGAGTTCCTGTTGCCGGTAGTCGTAATCGGCCGGGAACTGTTGGTCGCGAATGTAGTGCGCAAGGCCTCGGCTGGCTTCGTCGATGCCCGAAGTGCTGGTGCCGAGCACCACGCCGATGCGCTCGCGGCCGTAAGTCTGGATCGCCTGCTCGATGTCATCGCGAATCTGCAACGCCGCTTCCAGCAACAGTTGATTGTTGCGGCTGCGCTGGTCGACCAGCGCCTCGGGAATGGGCGCCAGATCGCCGTGTACGGCGGCCACCGGCAGCTCGCGCTCCGGCACCCAGCCGGACTCGCGGCGCATGCCTGAACAGTCGCCGGCAAACAGGTTACGTGCCACGGCTGGCTTGTCGCGCCCCAGGGCGCAGATCACGCCGAGGGCATTGAGGTAGGCGGTCATGACGTCGGTTCACCGAGTGGCGTTACGCGATAGTGCGGGCCTTGTGGCAGGTTCAATTCGAAGCTCAAGGGTTGGGTGTAACGGATGTCCCAGCGCGCCGGCAGGGAACGTTGGCCGCCCTGTTGCTGCGCCTCGGGGTAGTTGCGCGACAGCTCGCCCGCCGGGGTCAGGGCGAACAGCAGCGCGGCGAACAGCTCCCGTGCTTCCGGGTTGGGCGGCAGCAGGCCGTCGGCCTGCCAGTGCCCGTCGATCAACTGCTGACGGGCCTGGGGAATGCCCAGCGGATCCATCATCGACCAGCGGATGCCGGGCCCTTCGCGCTGAATTACCAGCAACCAGTCTTGCTGTTGCCCGGCCAGGTGACGTTCGATATGCAGTTGCATCGGCAGCGGCAGGCTCGGGTTGCCGGCCGGCAGCGGCGCCTGACTGGCGCAGGCACCGAGCAGCAGGACGCAGGCGAGCAGCAGAACACGCAACATCAGACAGCCTCGTTCAAGGGTTTGCGGGCCACCACGTTGACCAGGGTTTCTTCCCGCTGTCCGAATGGTTTTGGTTTGTGCAATCCAAGCCGTTCGAGCAGACCGAAATCCTTCGACCGGCTCCACCACAGATACGGGTACGAAACGTTCTGTTCGGCGAACTCGAAACCCTGCTGGCGAATCATCTCCAGGTACTGCGCCGCGCTCTTTTGCACGTGCATCGGATGCCGGAACAGCCAGCGAATCACCCACGTATCAATGTAAGCCTCGGTGGACTCGGCGAACAGCAGGTAACCGCCCGGCTTGAGCACCCGATAGAACTCGGCGAGGGCTTTTTCCTGCTCCACCAGATGATGGAAGGTCTGGTGACAGAACAGCAGGTCGACGCTGGCGTCCGGCACATTGAGGGTCGCGCAGTCGCTGCCGATCAGCTCGACGTCGAAGCCCAGACGCGCGGCCTCGGCGGCGCTCAGTTCAAGGCTGTGCGGGTCGGCATCGACGCCGATCAGGCGCTGTGGCGCGAAGGTCTGGCGCAGGTGACCGAACGACTTGCCCTGACCGCAGCCGGCATCCAGCAGCACCGGACTGGCCGGCAACGATTCGCTGAACAGCCCGCGCAGATCGTTGATCGCCACGCGCAACACATGGTGCTGCCAGGTGTGGCTGCGCAGGAACCAGAAGCCGAAGCGGGTTTCCTCGACGTAGTTGTCGCTCAAGTAATTCATGTGTCGTCCCTTGCACAGAGTTCGGAGATCGTCTTCAGCCGACGGCGTGCTTCACTGACGAACGGGTTGCGTTCGTCCCAAGCGTAACCGGCGAGGATCGAGCAGATCATGCGGCGGATTTCCGGCGAGCCTTGCTCGTGGAAAATCACGTCCTGGAAAGTGCCGGCGTACCAGCCTTCGACGTAGCAGCGGAACGTGTCGACCCCGCGTTTCAGCGGCTCGGCGAATTCCCGTTGCCAGTCCACCGTTTCGCCCTGCAACTGTCGATGCAGCACAGCGGCGGCCATGCTCGCCGAACGCATGGCAATGGTCACGCCCGAGGAGAACACCGGGTCGAGAAATTCCGCCGCGTTGCCCAGCAGCGCAAAGCCCGGGCCGTGCAGGGTTTTGACGTTGGCCGCATAGCCACCGAGAGTGCGCGCCGGGGTGTCCCACACGGCGTTGCTCAGAACCTTGGCCAGGCTCGGGGTTTCGGCGATGAACCCGCGCAAACAGGCGTCGAGGTCGGCATCACGACCTGCGAAATGTTCAGCGGCAGCCACCACGCCGACGGAGCAGCGACCGTTGCTGAACGGGATCGACCAGAACCAGATATCGCGGTGCTGCGGATGGGTGGTGATGAGGATTTTTTCACGGTCGAAGCCGGGGTAATCAATGTGGTCTTCAACGTGAGTGAAGACGGCCTGGCGAACCGGGAAGTTCGACGGCGCTTCCAGGTCGAGCAGGCGTGACAGCACGCGGCCGTAGCCGCTGGCATCGAGGACAAAATCGGCTTCGACGCGGTACTCGCTGGCGTCTTCGCGGCGCACATTCAACTGCGGTCGCGGACGTTCGAAATCGACGCTGACAATCGCGTCGCCATAGCGGATTTCCGCGCCCTGCAATGCCGCCTGATCGGCCAGCAACTTGTCGAAGTCGGCGCGTTGCACCTGCAGAGTCGTGGGCTTGCCGGCGGTGAAGGTGTCGCCAAAATCGAAGGCGCTGTAGCGCTCGCCCCAGGCGAATGCCGCGCCGTTCTTGCGCTGGAACCCGGCGGCATTCACCGCCTCGAGCATGCCGGCTTCTTCGACGAAATCCAGGCAATGGCAGAGCAGGCTTTCACCGATGGAGAACCTCGGGAAATGCTGGCGTTCGATCACCAGCACGTCGTGCCCCTTGCGCTTGAGCAATGCGGCGGCGATGGCGCCGGAGGGGCCGGCGCCGATGATCACGACCTGACGGGATTCCATTTCAACGATTGGCACGTGAGCTCCTGGGTACGGCAATAGGGTTCAGCGACGCCCGGTGCAGGCCGATGAAGGCCGGCAGCAGCGTCGCGATCAGACCCATCAGCATCAGCGCAAAGTACAGCGCCGGGCTGATGAGCTGTTGTTGCAACAGCAGGTTGAGAAAAACGATTTCGCTCAAGCCGCGAATATTCAGCAGCACGCTTTCGCGCCAGCGGCTGGCGCCTGCGAACGACGCGCCGGCCCAGCCGAGGCCGAGCCAGTTGCCCAGGATTTTGCTGGCGACCGGCAACAGCAGCAGCGCCGCCCATTGCACGGCGCCGAGGCTGGCGAGGGCGCTGTGCACGTCGATCTGGACGATGCCGAAAGTCAGGATCAGCGGAATCGCGACCCATGTCTGCAAGCGGTTCATCCAGTGCGCCGGGATCGGCAATACCAGTGGCACCTTGAGCGCGGCCATGCACAGCAGATAGCCGATGCCAAAAATCAGCGCGTTGAGTTTGTAGTGTTCGGCCAGCACCAACAGCGCAAAAAAACCGAGGCTGTAGGTCAATGGCCGGCGGATGCCGAACATCCGCAGCAGCACCGGCACGCAGGCCAGCCCCAGCGGCAGCAACAGACTGCTCAGGTGCAGGCTGCCCTGGGCGAGGCCGAACAGCGTCCAGCAGGTCAGGTCGATCAGGATCGCGGTCTGCACCAGACGCCGGGTGGCGGCGGGCGGGTAGTCGATGTGGCGCAGGTACAGGTACAACACCGGGATCGCGGTGATGGCGAACACCAGACCGATGGCCAGCGAGTTGATCCACGGTTGTGTCGGCAGCAGCCAGTACGCCGTCGCCAGGCCGCAGGCGAACGGTACGGCGAAACTCGGCAGGGCGATCTTCACGCTCTGACGGTCCAGGCGCAGGTCGATCACGTCGCTGAGGATGTGCCCCAGCAACAGGGCGAAGCTCAGGCTGTAGAGATTTTTCAACCAGTCCGGCGCGATCAGTGCGGCGCCGTTGAGTTGCCAGCCCGGTTCGATCCAGAAGTACATCAGCAGCGGCAGGCCGAAGCTGGCCAGCAGCAATTGACTGACGATCGGGATCAGCCCGAAATGCCGGCCGACCCGGGTGGCGACGAAGAACAGCGCCAGGGCCATCAGCCAGAAAATCACCACCATCATGCTGCAGGCTCCGTGACGGCAACCGCATGGGTCTGACGCCCAGCCCACGGCGCGAGCATGAAGCTGAACGCCAGGCCGAGGCTCACCGACAGGCCGAAGTTACTCACCGCCGGGGTGCTCGACACCGCCAGCAGGCCGAACGACAGCCAGGTGGTGGCGGCTGCGAGCAAAGTGCCGAGCAGGCTGACGGCCGCGCCGCCGACCTGTTCGCGCATGAGGATCGCGTAGTCGACGCTGATCGCCGTCACCAGCAACAGGCCGAACAGGCTGAACAGGGTCAGCGGCTGACCGAGCCAGCCCAGGCTGGCCAGGCTGCACAACGCAGCGAGCAGCGGTAGAGCAACGATTCGCAGGGCGCCACCGAGACCGAACGGCAGCATCAGCACCAGCACGATCAACACGCAGGACGCGAGTTTCAGTTCCGCGGCGCTGATCTGGGTCTGGGCGAACACCTTGTTCAGATCACCGAGCCGGTCCACCAGCATCACGCCCGGCAGATCCAGCGCCTGCACCCGCAGCAGCGACGGATTGTTCAGGCCTTGCAGGCTGACCATCGCCGCCACGCCGTCCTCGGTCGGCCCCAGCCACAGCGTGCGGTACGGCTCGCCGAGCGGGCCGGCCAGCGCCGCATCGATGTCCTCGGCGGGCAGGGCCTGCAACTGTTGCAGTTCGGTTTGCAGCGCCGCCAGCGGTACGCCGACCTCCAGCAACGGCTGCCAGAATTGCGGCAACTTGCTCAGCGCTTCCCGCACCTGTTGCTGCTGAGCCGGCGGGCTGACCAGTTGATTGAGCGCCAGATAACCCTGCAGTTTGTCGAGATTGATCAGTTGATCCAGGCGCTCGCTCAGGGCTGCTTGCCGTTCCAGCAATTGCTGCTGATCGGCGGCGCGCACCAGGAAGAACTGGCTGGTCGGCTGGTAGCCGGTAATCCGCGCAATGGTCTGCGCCTCATCGGTCAGACGTTGCGGCGCACCGACCCACTGGCGGATGTCGTTCTTGCCCTCCAGTTGCAGCAGGCCGCCGACGCAGAAGGCGATCAGCAGGGCCAGCAACGCTGGCGTCCTGACGTGCTCGAGCAGAGTTTCCCGCAGTCGCACCAGACGCTCGGCCAGTTGCAGCGGCCATTGCGCCGGGCGCAGTTCGACGTTTTTCAGCAGCGCCGGCAACAGGCACACCGCCGACAGGTAGGCGCCGAGCAAACCGGCGGCGGAGAACACGGCGATTTGGGTCAGGGCCGGGAAGGGCGTCCAGGCCAGCGCCAGGTAACCGATGGCGCTGGTGATCAGGCTCAGCGTCAGCCCGGACAGGGTCAGGCGCAACGCCGGCCAGCTGTGCCAGGGCTTGAGGCTCCAGCTCTTGGACAGATAGTGCAGCGGGTAATCCACCGCCACCCCGATCAGGCTGGAGCCGAGCACCAGCGTCATCACATGCATGTGCCCGAACAGCGCGACACAGGCCACCGCGCCGAACAGCATGCCGACCAGCACCGGAATGAACGCCAGCAGCACCCGCCAGCGGCGGAAGGCGAGCAGCAACAGCAACAGGATGCCGATGGTGGCGCCGCCGCCGACCCAGGTCATTTCCCGGGTCGCCTGCTGCTGGCCGTTGGCGGCGTACAGCAGGCCGCTGGCGGCCAGCAATTGCACGTCGGCGCGAGCCGCTTGCTCACGGCTGTGTTGCAGCAGGGCGGCAACTTGCAGCGGTTGATTCATGTCGAAGGCGTTGCCGGTGGTGCGTGCGCGCAGCAGCACCCAGCTTTTGCCGTCGGCGTCGGCGATCAACGCGCCGCTGCCGATGTCCAGTTGCACCGCGCCATGTTGCGGCTGGCTGTTCTGGATGCGTCCGGTCAGGCCCAGCCAGTCGTCCTGACTCGGCACCAGACTGAACCCGGTGAAAGGGTCGAACAACGCCTGTACCCGTTGCTGGATAAAGGCGTCGGGATGTTCGATCAGCAGTTGTCGGTCATCCGCCGAGAGCATCGCCAGCCGTCCTTGCAGCAGTTGCGTGCGCAGGGCCGGCAGATCGGCTTGCAGGTTCCACTGGACCTTTTCGAACAGCCCGCTGGCCTGCCATTGCTCGCCCAGGGTCTGGGCCATGGCGACGGCTTGCTGGCGATCGGCGTGGCCGACCAGCACCAGCATGTCGCGGTTGAGCGGTTCCTGCATGCGTTGTTCGGCGCGCAGTTCGAGGGCGTCCGGGTGGGTGCCGGGCACCAGTTCCATCAGGTTGGCCGACAGCGGCGCGCCGTCGCGCCACTGCCAGGCGCCCAGTGCGACGACAGCCAGCAGCAGGATCAGGAACAGCCAGGGCAGCCTGCGTTCACTCGGCAAAGTCATGTTGCTCCGCGTCGCTCAGAGGTTGGCCGGCAGTGCTGTCCTGCATGCGCAGCACGGTGCTGTCGCCCTGGGTTTCCAGCAGTTCGATGGTGTTCACCAACGTGCCGCCGCTGATGTTGATCTGGTTGAAGACCTGCTTGAGCAGCACCGAGCGCGGGGTCAGGGTCAGTTGCCATTTCTGTGCATCGCCGCTCAGGGCCAGTTCGAAATCCCGTTGCAGACCGCTGCTGTCACCTTGCAGCACCGCCAGGAACAAGCGGTTCTGCTCGGCCCCGGCGCTCTTGTTCGGCAGCAGTTGCCAGCCGGTGGCATCACGCCGGGCGATACCCTTGGCGCTGATCCGGTAATCCTGTTGCAGCGGGGTTTTCAGCAGCCACAGCAGGCCGTGGTTTTTCGCCAGCACGAAGCTGCCCTTGCTGATCAGCGGCTGGGGCAGGGCGCGCAGGTGTTTTTCCTGGGTGAACTGGCCGTGGATCACGTCCGGCTTCGCCAGTTGCTCGCTCAACTGTTGCAGATCGAAGGCGTTGGCCAGCGACGACAGCGTCAGCAGCGCCAGGGCCCCAAGGGATTTCAACCACACATTCATCGCAGCATCCTTTCCACGGCATCGGTGAAGACTTTTGGCGAAGCCAGTTGCATCTCGCGGCTGCTCACTTCGACGGCGACCTGCACGGAACTGGCGCGGGTCAGGCGCTCGCCGGTCTCGGCGTCGGTGATGAGGTAGTTAATCTTCAGGCGGTTTTCCCACTCCACCAGACTGGCGCGCACGTTCAGCCGCTGACCGAACACCGCGCCGCGCACATAGCGCAGTTGCAGGTCGATCACCGGCCAGGCATAGCCCGAGTCGACCATCTGGTTGTAGTTGTGGCCGATCTTGTCGAGCAGTGCGCAACGCGCCACTTCCAGGTATTTCACGTAATGGCCGTGCCAGACGACGTGCATGGTGTCGACGTCAAAGAACGGCACGAGGATTTCCGTATCGGCGTGAAGCACTCCGGCACTACGCATGCAGCCTCCAGTGTTGCTCGGCGATGCGTTGCAGGCACAGGCGCAATTCGCCTTCCAGGGCGCGGTCTTCGATCACCGGCGGGAAGTCCTGGGCCAGTTGTTCATGCATGGCGGCCAGCGACGGTGGCAGCGGACGCGCGTCTGCATCGCGGCCGCGCAGCCACACGCCTTGATTGGCCGCGAGCAGCGTGGCGGCGGCGACCTGTTCGGTCAGCTCCAGTACGCGAATGGCGTCGCGGGCGGCGATGGTGCCCATGCTCACCTTGTCCTGGTTGTGGCACTCGGTGGAGCGTGAGAACACGCTGGCCGGCATGGTGTTTTTCAACGCTTCGGCGGTCCAGGCGCTGGCGCCGATCTGCACGGCCTTGAAGCCGTGGTTGAGCATCGCGCGGTCGGCGCTGGCGCCGGACAGGTTGCTCGGCAAGCCGTGGTTGTAACGTTCGTCCACCAGCAGCGCGAGTTGTCGGTCGAGCAGGTCGGCGACGTTGGCCACGAGGTTTTTCAGGCTGTCCATGGCGAACGCGATATGCCCGCCGTAGAAGTGTCCGCCGTGCAGCACGCGCTCGGCTTCGGCGTCGATGATCGGGTTGTCGTTGGCGCTGTTCAGTTCGGTTTCGATGAACGAGCGCAGCCAGTTCAGGCTGTCGGCCAGCACGCCGAGCACGTGCGGTGCGCAGCGCAGCGAGTAGCGATCCTGCAAACGGTGCAGCGGCGCGGTCGGCGCGTCGATCGCCAGATCCTTGCGCAGCCACGCGGCGACCTGCATTTGCCCCGGATGCGGCTTGGCGGCGAACAGGCGCTCGTCGAAGTGCTCCGGATTACCTTGCAGCGCCACCACGTTCAGCGCGGTGATGCGAGTGGCCAGTTGCAGCAGGTAATCGGCGCGGGCATAGGCCAGGCAGGCGAGGCCGGTCATTACGGCGGTGCCGTTCATCAGTGCCAGCGCTTCTTTCGGCCGCAGCACCAATGGTGTCCAGCCCAGTTCGCGATGCACATCGGCAGCCTGGCGGCGTTCGCCACGGAACATCACTTCACGCTCGCCGGACAGCGTCGCGGCGACGTAGGACAACGGCGTCAGATCGCCGCTGGCGCCCACCGAACCCTCTTCGGGGATCAGCGGCAGAATGTCGTGTTCAAGAAACGCATGCAGGCGTTCCAGCAGTTCTATGCGCACCCCGGACACGCCGTGGCACAGCGACTGCAAACGCGCCGCCAGCACCGCGCGGGTGGCCTGGGCGTCGAGCAGTTTGCCCAGTCCGCAACCGTGGAACGTGTAGAGATGACGCGGCAGCGCCTCGACGTGATGCAACGGCACCGCGACCACGCAGGAATCGCCGTAACCGGTGGTCACGCCGTAGATCACGCCTTCCTTGTCCAGCAGCGAATCGAGAAACCGCGCGCCCTTGGCGATGCGTTCGCGATAAGGCGCGTCGCTCTGCAACTGCACGGGCGCCTGACGGTTGGCCAGGGCCAGCACGTCTTCGATGCGCAAAGGGCGTTCGCCGAAGGTGACCGGCTCAGGAGTTGGCGTTGTCATCGGTTTTCCAGAATGGGTAAAAGTTGAACCATTGGCACGGTGCTTCGAGGCAATAGTGACTCAGGCGTTGCGCATAGCGGGTGGCCCACTGATGAATGACCTGTTCGCGCTCGCGGCGTGACCACACCACGGCGTCGGCGAAGGGTTCGAGGGTCAGGCGATAGTGGCCGTCGGGCTGTTTCAGGCACATCAGCAGGTTGACCGGGCATTTCAGCAGGCCGGCCAGCAGCCACGGCCCTTGCGGGAACGGCGCCGGGTGGCCGAGAAAGTCCACGGTCACGCTGCGCCCGCCATGCAGCGGCACGCGGTCGCCGGCAATCGCCAGCCACTCGCCGCGCTCCAGGCGTTCGTGCAGTTGCAGCATGATCACCGGGTCCAGTTCGCTGACCTGGATCAGCCGCAGGTTGGTCGCGCCGGCCTCGCCCAGCAGCCGATTGAATTGCTCGGCGTGCTTGGTGTGCACCAGCACGTTCATGGTGACCTTTTCGCCCAGCTCCGCCAGCGCCCGGCACACTTCGAGGTTGCCCAGATGCGCGCCCACCAGCAGTTGCCCGCGACTGCCGCGCAACTGATTACGCAACAGCGCCGGGTCGATGATTTCGATCTGCTCGATCTTCAGCTTGCCATTCCACACGTCGAGCTTGTCGAGCAGCGAATCGGCGAATGCCATGAACTGACTGAACACCCGCCACCGGGTCGGGCGCAATTCGTGGCGACCGCTCCAGTCGGCGAGGCGCTGCTGATACTGCCAGGCACTGCGCCGGGCGGTGCGACCGAACAGGAAAAAGTACAGGACGATGCCGTACAGCAACGGGCTCAGCAGGCGTCGGCCGAGGACCTTGGCGGCGAACGCGGTGAATTTCATGAGCAGAAAGCTGCCGCGTTCCTCGCGGTCGGCCCAGTGCTTCTTGTCGGTCTCGACGGTCATGCGCGCCACCGTCGCCAGAGGATCACGGGCAGGCGCAGCAACATGCCAAAGAACAGGCGCGTGTGCATGCTCGAGATCAGCACGTTGTCGTGGAACAGGCGAAAGTGCGACACGCCGTCCAGCGGGTAATGCACGCTGGTCTGCAACCAGCGCATCGGCTGATTGCGCCACGCCAGGCGCACCAGAATGTCCGAGTCGAAATCCATGCGCTTGCCGATCCGCGCCGAGTCGATCACGCCCAGCGTCGGTTGCAGCGGATACACCCGGAAGCCGCACATCGAGTCGCGGATCTGCAGCGACAGGGTGTTGATCCACACCATCACGTGGGTCAGATAACGCGCATACAAACGGCCCTTGGGCACGCTGGCGTCGTACAGCGGATAACCGCAGATCAGCGACTTGGGGTGAGCGCGGGATTCTTCGATGAACCGCGCGACATCCTGCAGGTCATGCTGACCGTCGGCATCGACCTGCAAGGCATGGCTGAAGCCCAGTCGCGCGGCTTCACGCAGACCGGTCATCACTGCGCCGCCCTTGCCCTGATTGGCAGTGAGGCGCACCAGATGAACCCGCTCGCGCTCGGCCAGCGCGTCCAGCACCGCCGCGCACGATTTGCTGCTGGCATCGTCCACCAGAATGCACGGCAGATCCTCGGCGAGCAGGGCGTCGACCACCGTGCCGATGGCGGTTTCGTGGTTGTAGACCGGGATCACGGCGCAAGGATTATGCATCGCCAGCCCCCAGCAGAATCCGCCCGCTGGAGCAGGTGGCGGTGTCGTTGCGGTAGGCGAAATACAACTTGCCGCGTTCCGGATCGAAGCGCAGGTGCAACTGGACTTCATCGCCGGGGCGCACCAGTTGCTGGAACTTCAGCACTTCCATGCCGGCGAACGCGCCGGGCAGGTTCAGCAGTTGCCGACCCAGGTTCAGTGCCCATTCGACCTGTACCACGCCGGGCAGCACCGGGGCCTTGGGGAAGTGGCCGCTGAAATAGGCCAGATCCGGCGGAACGCTCAACTGCAGGTTCCATTCGCCCTCGGTTTCGGCCTGCTCCAGAATCTCCGGCGCTTTTGGCCGTGGCGCCAGCAGCAGGGCTTCGACGTCGGCCTGAGGCAACTTGCCCTGCGAGTTCAGCGGCAACTGTCGCAGCAGGCGCCAGCGGCGGGGCAGGGCCAGGGCTTCGCAGTGGTCGCCGAGATGACGGCGCAGGGTTTCGGTCAGACTGCGCCGACCGTGTTCGCGCAGGGCAAACAGGCCCGATTCGCTGAGCACCAGCAGAGCGCCGAGGGACGCGCGGTTTTCCTGCACCACGCCCAGACGCGCTTCGGCGACCCAGTCGTGGGCCACCAGCGCCTGTTCTAGCATCGGCAGAGAAATACGTTTTTCTTCGAGTTTGACGATCCGGTCGAGCCGTCCGAGCAATTCAAAGCGGCCATCGGCCTGAATGCGTGCCGCATCGGCGGTGTGTTCGACATGCCCGGCGGGCAGGTAAGGCGAAGCGATCAGCAGGGCGCCGTCGCTGTCCTGGCTCAACTCGACACCGGCAAACGGCTGCCACAACGATTCGCCCTGGCGCCAGGCGATGCCGCCGGTTTCCGAGCTGCCGAGGATTTCTGTCGGCCACTGTCCCAGGCGTTGATGCAGGCTTTGTGCGGCGTCTGCCGGCAGTGCGCCACCGGAGGAAAACACCCGGCGCACGGCGCTCAGCGCCGGCCAGTCGAGGTTGTCGCCCATACGTTTGAGCAGCGCCGGACTGGCGACCCAGGCAAAGGTCGGGTGTTCGCGGCTGGCGCGTTGCAGGTCTTCCGGGAAGGCCAGTTGCTTGCGCAGGAACGGACGCCCGGCGCACAGCGGCCACAGCACGCGGAACAGCAAACCGTAGATGTGTTGGGTGGCGACGCTGCCAAGAATGCAGGCCTCACCGAGATCGGCGCCCCAGAGTTGCTCAAGGGCTTCGACTTCGTTGGCCAGTTGCCGCAGGGATTTGTCGATGCGCTTGGGCTCGCCGCTGGAGCCGGAGGTGCACAGGCTCAGGCGGCACTGGTCGAGGTCCAGTTCGGCGGCGGGCAGGGGCGGTTGCAGCAGATCACTCAGGCGGGCGTCATCGGCATGGTCGGTCAGCCACAGATCGACGTCGTTCGACCAGCGCTGACGGGTCTGCGCTTGCAGATCCGAAGGCAGCAATACGCTGACCCCGGCGCGCCAGGCACCGAGCAGGGCGATAGCCAGATCGGCGGCATCTTCAAGATGCACGGCCAGACGCTGCACGCCCTTGGCTTGCAGACCGGCGGCCAGGCCCAGGGCCTGTTCGCGCAGTTGTGCGTGATCGAGTGCCGGTGCGCTTGTTACAGCACGCGCCGGCAGGGCCTTGAGCAACAGCTGCTCAAGTTTTATCCAATTCATGGGCGACCTCTTACCCGTTGTCGTATCAGCCATTCAATGGCAAACATCAGGCCGATCAATCCGTAGGAGATCAGGCCGGTGTACAACATCCACCAGTTCAGCGGCGCCCACAGTGTCAGCAGGGCGGCGCACAAACCGTTGCAAAAGAAAAACACGCTCCAGGCCACGGTGACCTGGCGGGTGTAACGAATCGCCTTGGGCGGCAGTTGCGGCTCACGCAGGCGCGCCAGACGCTCGACCATCGGCGGGCCGTATTTCAGGCTCAGGCTGAACAGCACCAGCATGAAGCCGCTGATCAGCACCGGGTACCAGCGCAACAGCAAAGGGCTGTCGAACACCGCCAGCAGCAGGCAGAACACGATCGCCACGAAGGCCATCCACAGGCTGCCGGGCTTGCGTTCGCCGGTCAGCGCCCGGGCCAGCCACAGGCCGCCCAGCAGTAGGCCGAACTGCCATGGCGCGAAATGCTCCATGCCGAAATACACCGCAAAGGGATACAGCAGGCCTGCCAGCAGCAGGCCGAGGCCGATCAGTCGGCTCATGCGGCCGGTTGAACCAGACGGTAGACCGCCTCGACCACGTCGCTGACGGTGCGCACCGACTTGAATTCCTCGGCGGCGATTTTCTTGCCGGTCTGGCGCTTGATGTGATCGATCAGGTCGACGGCGTCGATGCTGTCGATTTCCAGATCCTGATACAGGTTGGATTCCAGGCTCACGCGGGCCGGGTCCAGTTCGAACAGCTCGACCAGGGCATCGCGCAGGGTGTTGAAAATGTCGTCACGAGTTTGCATGGTCCGGTCTCAAGCTGCCTGTTTTGCCGTGACGAACGCCGCAAGGCTCGCCACGTTGGTGAAATGGTTGCGGGTGTCCTTGGCGTCGGCATCGATCTTGATGCCGTACTTTTTCTGGATCGCCAGGCCGAGCTCCAGGGCGTCGACGGAGTCCAGGCCCAAGCCTTCGCCGAACAGCGTCTGGTCGTCGCCGATGTCCTCTGGGCTGATGTCTTCGAGGCCCAGGGCGTCGATGATCAGCTCTTTTATGTCACGGTTTAGATCGCTCATCTTCGGCGAGCTCCTTGATAAAGAATTGGTGCAAATAGTCGTTGAGCTTGCGCGAAGCCTGGGGCGGGGGGCCCTGCGCGGCGAAAGTCTGTGGGTCTATATCGGCCCCGACGTGAAAACTGAAGTGCACGCGGCGACTGGGAATGCGATACCAGGGCTCGGCTTTGGTCAGGGTGGTCGGATTGACCTTGATCACCACCGGGGTGAGGATTTTCGCACCGCGCAGCGCGATGGCCGCCGCGCCCCGATGAAAGGCCGGCGCCTGACCCGGCTGGGTGCGGGTGCCTTCGGGAAAAATGATCAGGGTCTGCCCGCTCTGCAATGCGCCGGCGGCGGCGTCGAGCATGTCCATGCTGCCGTCGTTGCTGATGTATTCGGTGCTGCGCAGCGGGCCGCGGGTGAAGGGGTTTTCCCACAGGCTTTTCTTCACCACGCAATTGGCCCCGCGCACCAGACCGATCAGGAATACCACGTCGATCAGCGACGGGTGGTTGGCGATGATCATCTGCCCCGGACGGCCGAGCCGTTCGGCGCCCTGGATGTCGTAGCTCAGCACGCCGGTACGGGCCATGAACCGGACGAAAAACCAGAACAGCCGACTGACGGTCTGGCGTGCCCGCTCGCGATGCGCAATGGCGTCGCCCGGCAGGCAACCGAGCAATGGAAATACCAGCAGGCGCAGGCACAGACCACCGAGCCCGAACAGGGCGAAGCTGGTGGCAGTGGCCAGCAGACGCCAGTAATAGGCGTCGCGGTTTTTTCCGATCACGGGTTGCGTTGCCAGGTCCATAGACGATTCTTCCAGGCATGTTGGCAATGGGGTTGCTGACCGAGCAGGGTTCGCAGCAGATTTAGTGCGTGGGGCCACTGCGGTTTTGACCGTGCTTGCGGGGCGCTGTTCAGGGTCAGCCGCCAGTCGGTACCGGGGGTGAGCAACAGCCCGACCGCGTAGGGAAACGGTACGTCGTCGATCCACGTCGAATAGGCTTCGGGCGGTTGTTCCTCGGTGATCACCAGCAGCACGGCGGGGGCTCCTTCGTTCAACAACGTCGCCGCTTCGAGCATGCCGTGTTCGAGGCCGTCGCCGGCCGCGGCGAGTGCGGTCATTTCGCTGGTTTCGCCGCGCATGATCGACCACAGGCCGATGATCGCGTTGTGCACCGACAGGCTGAACTGGGTCGGCGACAGCGGCTGTTCGTTGGCCAGATCACTGAGAATTTCAAAGGTGCGCGGGGTTTCGCCGTGCCGGGAGACGAACACCAGCGGCAGATTTTCCCGACCGTCGGCCAGCGGCCAGCCGACACTGAACGCCATCCGCGCCAGACGGCTGAGACGACGGCGCTGCATGGCCGGCAGAAACGAAACATCGGGTGCGGCATCGCTGCCTTCGAGCACGACCGGCTGTCGGCTCCAGGCTTGCCAGGCTTCCACACTGTCGAGCCCGGGAGCCCAGGCGCGCCATTGGGCGATGTTGAAGTTGATCACGGACATTTATCCCGCCCCTGCGGGCTGAGTTGACGCGGTTTCGCCAACGTCGCCGCTGAGCTGATTTAGCCTGAAATGGCATGGCGCGTGGCGCCGGGTGGCGCGCATTATCCCGGTGCGACGAGTGTGTAGCAAATGCTGGTTACGTTTTGAACGACGAAATGAACCGAATGGTACGCGGCAAGAGCTGTCACTTGGCCATTATCCAGATTGTCGGGTGTCTGTCTGTCAGGCGAATCCGCAATCAAGGAGTGTCTTTGCGCCGAATTCATTGGGAGATTGGCGCCTGACTTTGTAGTCCGCGTCCATCGAGGTAGCGAACCGGCACCGGGCACCACTACACTCGGTCATTCTTTGATACACGGAGGTTTTGTCATGCGGCGCGTGGTGTTCAATCAGAAAGGTGGCGTGGGCAAATCCAGCATTGCCTGCAATCTGGCGGCGGTAAGCGCCAGCGAGGGTTATCGCACGCTGTTGGTCGACCTCGATGCCCAGGCCAATTCCACTCAGTATCTGACCGGCCTCACAGGTGATGACATTCCGATGGGCATTGCCGATTTCTTCAAGCAGACCCTGTCTTCCGGACCGTTCTCGAAAAAGAACCAGGCGGATATCTACGAAACGCCCTTTGACAACCTCCACATCATTACCGCCACTGCCGAACTGGCCGACCTGCAGCCCAAGCTCGAGGCCAAACACAAGATCAACAAGCTGCGAAAGCTGCTCGACGAGTTGTCGGAGGATTACGACCGGATCTATCTGGATACGCCGCCGGCGCTGAATTTCTATGCGGTCTCGGCACTGATTGCCGCCGATCGGGTACTGATTCCCTTCGACTGCGACAGCTTCTCGCGTCAGGCCCTCTACGGTCTGATCGCCGAAATCGACGAGTTGAAGGAAGACCACAACGAAGGCCTGGAAGTCGAAGGCATTGTGGTCAACCAGTTCCAGGCCCGGGCCAGCCTGCCGCAGCAGATCCTCGACGAACTGATCGCCGAGGGCCTGCCGGTACTGCCCGTCTACCTCGCCAGTTCAGTGCGCATGCGCGAATCGCATCAGGCCAACACGCCGCTGATCCACCTTGATCCCCGGCACAAGCTGACGCAGCAGTTCGTTGAATTGCACAACCTGCTCGAAGACGCCTGAATCCTTGTCAGATGCCCTGGCTGCGCAGCCAGGCCATCAACTGCGGCAACGGGAAGGCCCCGCTCTGACGGGCTATTTCCCGGCCGTTGCGCAACAGAATCAGGCTCGGAATCGAACGAATCCCCAACTGTGCCGATAATTGCTGATTGGCCTCGCTGTCCAGCTTGGCCAGCCGGCACTTGCCCGCCAACTGCGCAGCCGCCTGCTCGAACACCGGCGCAAACGACTTGCACGGCCCACACCAGTCCGCCCACACGTCCACCAGCAACGGCAGATCGCCCTTGATCTGACTGGCGTAATCGCCTTGCTTGAGTTCGAACGGCTTGTTCAACAGCACCTCGGACTTGCAGCGCCCGCACTTCGGGTGGTCGTTGAGGCGCTCGGCGGGAATGCGGTTGAGGCCGTTGCAGGAGGGGCAGGGGATGAGGAGTGGGTCGGTCATGATCGGCTCAATGAATAAAACGGGATCGTACGACTGATCTGGAGCCGTACGGATCGATTATCAAGGTTCAGTCGTTCCCGCTTACGACGAACAACTGATCTCCAAATGCTTGCCCCACTCCGGCGGCCGTTGCGCGTAACTCTCCATTCCAGGCTGTTCCTCGAATGGATTGCTCAGCACCGCGTGCAGCCGTCGCACTTCTGAATAGTCACCCTGCTCGGCAGCATCAATCGCCTTCTGCGCCAGGTAATTGCGCAGGATGTACAGCGGATTCACCGCATGCATCCGCGCGCGGCGTTGTTCCTGATCGGCCGCGCCATCGCGTGCGACGCGGGCGACATAGCGCTCGCCCCAGGCATCGAAACCTTTGATATCGACGAAGTCATCGCGCAGGCGGGCGACGGCCTGCTCGGCTGACTCTTCGCCCAGGCGGCGGAAGAACAGCGTGTAGTCGACGCCGCTGTTCTGCATCAGTTGCAGCAACTGCTCCAGCAGTTGCTGGTCGTCGTCCTCGGCGGTGGTGAAGCCGAAGCGGCGGCGCATCAGGTCGAGGTAGTGCGCCTGGAACAGCGGCAGGTACAGGCCGAGGGTTTCGCGCAGGGCTTCGACGCTGATGAACGGCGTCAGGGCCTGGGCCAGGGCGCTGAGGTTCCACTGGCCGACCGGCACCTGATTGCTGAACGAGTAGCGGCCCTGATCATCGGAGTGGTTGCAGATGAAGTTCGCGTCGAAATCGTCGAGGAAGGCGAACGGGCCGAAGTCGAAGGTGATGCCGAGGATCGACATGTTGTCGGTGTTCATCACCCCGTGGCAGAAGCCGTATGCCTGCCACTTGGCAATCAGTTCGGCGTTACGCTCGACGATTTCGCGGAACATCGCCAGATACGGTTCCGGCTGCTCCAGGCATTCGGGGTAGTGCATCGCCAATACGTGCTCGCCGAGTTGCTTCTGCTGTTCGGGACGCTTGGTGTAATAGAAGTATTCGAAGTGGCCGAAACGGATGTGGCTCGGCGCCAGGCGCAGCACCATCGCGGCGCGTTCCTGTTTCTCACGCCAGACCGGGGTGTCGGAGCCGATCACGCAGGCGGCGCGTGAAGACGGGATGTTCAGCGCATGCAGCGCTTCGGAGGCGAGAAACTCGCGGATCGACGAACGCAGCACCGCGCGACCATCGCCCATGCGTGAGAACGGCGTCTGCCCGGCGCCCTTCAGATGCAAGTCCCAATGTTCGCCGGCCGCGTTGTAGACCTCGCCCAGCAACAACCCACGACCGTCGCCCAGTTGCGGGGTGTAACCGCCGAACTGATGCCCGGAATAGACCATCGCCCGAGGCTCGGCATCGGCCCACAGCTTGTGGCCGCCAAACAGCTCGGCAAATTCCTGGGTGTCGGCCACCGCCGGGTCGAGATCCAGCAGCGCCAGGGCCGCAGGGCTGGCCACCACCAGTCGCGGATTGTCGATCGGTTCGGGCAGCACATGGGCCGAGAACGCATCGCCCAGGCGGGCGAAGCGGTTGTCGAAGGTCAGTTCGTCGAGGGCTTTCAAGGACCGGCTCCAGCAGAATGTCCGAGCATTCTGCTGGGATTAGCCGGGTTAGTCGAGTTTGGCCGGCGGCGGTTCCTGCAACGGTTTCTGGTCGTCGCTGACCGGCACGATGGTTTTGGTTTCCGGCTCGATCGGCACCATCTTGTATTCCTGGCCGTGAAGGTTCTTCAGGTAAACCTCCATCTGGCGGAACGAGATGTTGATGTGCTGCTTCTTGAACTCACGGTTGATGAAGCGGTTGACCTCGTCGAGTACCGGGTTGCGGTCGCCGAGATCACGCACATGCATGCGCAGTTCGTGGTCGAGGGTGCTTTCGCCGAAATTGAGGAAGTACACATGCGGCTCGGGTTCCTTGAGCACGCGCGGGTTTTCCCGGGCGGCCTTGAGCAGCAGTTCCTTGACCAGATCCAGATCCGAACCGTAATCGACGCCCAGTTTCAGGGTCACCCGGGTGATGGTGTCGGTCAGCGACCAGTTGATCAGTTGCCCGGTGATGAACGTCTTGTTCGGGACGATGATGTCCTTGCGGTCGAAGTCGGTGATGGTCGTGGCGCGGATGCGGATCTTGCTCACCGTGCCCGACAGGTTGCCGATGGTGATGGTGTCGCCGATCCGCACCGGGCGTTCGAACAGGATCATGATGCCGGAGATGAAGTTCGCGAAGATCTCCTGCATGCCGAAACCGAGGCCCACCGACAGCGCCGCCACCAGCCATTGCAACTTGTCCCAGCTGACGCCGAGGGTCGACAGGGTCGAGACGAAACCGACCCCGGCGATCACGTACGACAGCAGCGTCGTGGTCGCGTAGGCACTGCCCTGGGCCAGATTGAGTTTCGACAGTACGAACACTTCAAGCAGGCCCGGCAAGTTGCGGGCGAGGGCAAAGGTGATGCCGATGATGATCAGCGCGCCGAGCATGTCGCCGATGCTGATCGGCACCATGCTCATGTTGGCGCCGGTGCCGCTGGTGTATTCGTAGAGGGTGATGTTGTCGAGGTACGAGAACACCGTGATCAGGTCGGCCCAGACCCAGTACAGCGCGGCGATGAAGCCGCCGAGCAGTGCCAGACGGATCAGGCGCAGGGACTGTTCGTTGACCTTTTCGATGTCCAGGGTTGGCTCTTCGATCACCGCTTCGCCGTCGCCGGCTTCCTTCGCTGCCTGACGTTTGGCCAGGGCGCGCTGGTAGGCCAGACGGCGTGCCGCGACCGCCAGACCTCGGACGAAAGTCGCTTCGATCACCAACCAGAACATCAGCAGGTACAGAGTGTTGATCAAGCGGTCGCTGAGCTTCAGCGCGGTGTAGTAGTAGCCGAAGCACACGGCGACGAACAGCGCGATGGGCAGCAGGGTAAACATCACGCCCACGGCCTTGCGAAACAGCGAGGCGTTTTCGTGGGTCGGGCTGCTGATCAACAGGCGGCTGAGCAGCCACGCCATCAGCGCATAGCAGGTCAGCACCACCGGCATGCCCAGTACATCGTCGGCCAGCGCCGCCGGTTGCAGTTCGGCAACCGCCACCACGGCCACCAATGCCATGACCACCAGTCCGAGGCGACGGACCCAGCCTTGCAGGAATTCGACCTGCGGCTTTTCCCAGCGGAAGTGCAACTCGGCCACACCGCCCGGCGCGAGGATCCGATAGGCGGTGTAGAACACCAGCCACGCCTGGGCCATTTGCAGCAGCGCCGCGCCCATGTTCGCGTTCTGCCCACGGGCGTCGATCTGCAACGCCAGCCCGCACAGGGCCAGGCCCAGCGCCACCGGCATCGCCAGCAGAATATTGATCAGGATCGCCTGCGGCGTGTGCCACTGGCTGTCACGTTTGAAGTGGCCGATGTCCTGATGAACCTTGTTCAGGCGCGAATAGAGTTGCTTGCGCCGCCACAGCAACGCGCCGATCAGCAGCGCCAGCGGCAGGAACAACAGCGGTCGCTGGGTCAGGCCGTCGGTCAGTTCGCTGAAGCTTGAGGCCAGCGGCAAGGTGTCGACCTGACGCTTCAGGCGCTCCGGCACGCCGCGCATCCATTCGGTGTCCAGCGGCTTGTTGCTCGGGATCCAGAACATCTGCTCGTCGAGGGTCGCGCGCAGGCTTTGCGCGGTGCTCAGCAGTTGTTTCTGGTTCAGTTGCAGGGTGATCGATTCGTTGAGCATCGCGCTCAGTTCGCGGCTTAGCCGTTCCAGCAGATCAACGCGGGTGTTGGCCAGCTCCAGCAGGCTCTTGCGCAGTTGCGGTGTGACTTGTTCCGGCGGCTGAGTGGACAGCAGGTTGTCGACGTAAGTCGCCGGATTGCTCAGCTGTTCGCGCTGTTGGTTGATTTCGAACTGGTACAGGCGAATGTCGGCGATCTGGTCCGCCAGATCGCGGTCGACCTTGAGGCGCGGCAGCGCTTGCTTCTGCTTATAGAGAATCTTCGACAGCAGCAGGCTGCCCTTGAGCACGTTGATCTGCTCGTCGAGGGCCGAGTCGCTCTGGGTCACGCTGTCCAGTTGCTGCTTGGTCTGCAGGTTCTGCTGGGTGAGTTCGTTGAGACGGTCGGTGCTTTTGAGCAGGTAGTCGGAGAGCTTGAGGTTGGCCGCGCTTTCCGTGGCGAGCAGGGCGCTGCTGCCGGACTTTTGGGCCTCGATCGACTGCTGCGTCACGGTTTCCTGCGACAGGGTCAGACGTTTCTGGTTGATCAGGGTTTGCAGTTCCTGGATCTCGCGATCCAGACGGTCGGACTTTTCCGAGAGCAGGTCATGCTGACTGTTGCCCAGATCCTGCAACTGGTTGTTGCCGGCCAGTTCCTGACGGCGCAGCGGGATCAGCGCGTTCAGGGCGGCCAGCTCGGCGTTGAGCAGGTCGCGCTGCTCGGCGCTGACGGTTTTGCCGGCGTCCTTGCCGGTCTTGAGGATGTTGTTGATCTGCTGGATGCGCGTCTGGCTGCTGGAAATCTCGGCCTGGGCGCGCTCGGGACGCGTCTGGGCGGTGATGATCAGGCTGTTGGCGTCGGCCAGGGCTTTCTGCAGATCGCTTTGCTGGGTCGAGCGCTCGGTGAGCATCTGCTCCAGCTGCTGGATGTTTTCCTTGGGAAAGCGCTGCGCTACCGGTACCACTGCGCTGGCCTTGAGGCGGGTCAGTTCGCGCGAATTCTCGATGGTCTGCTTCGGCGCAGTGGCCAGCTGCTGCTTGAGGTCAATCAGCTTCTGCTCGTAGTCACGCCGGTTGTTGAGCTGGTTCAGCGTGTTTTGCAGGACCGTCTGCAGGGCCTTCTTGTCGGCCTCGGGCAGTTTGCTGTCGGTGAGCTTGTCCAGGCTGGCCTGCACGGCGTCGCTGGACGGTGGTTCGGCGGCTTGCAGCGGGCCGACGGAAAGACTCAGGCCCAGCAGGGCCGCGAGGAAAAAGGAGCGCAGGGTAGGCATAGAGACCGGTCAAGCAAGTGAGAGTGGACGCAGTTTAGAGGAAGAGCCCGGGGCCCGGGCGACTTCCTTCGGGGAATCTGACGCCCACTTTGGCGATCTTGTTCCCGTCCATGACCGCAACCGTCCAGTGGGTGTTGTTCCATTCCACCTGGTCGCCAACGATTGGCGCACCGCCGACTTTCTGGGCAATGAAGTGGCCCAGGGTCATGTCCGGATCGATGCCTTCGGCGGGCAGGCCGTACAGGGCGGCAACCGCTTTGAGCTGGGCGTCTCCTTCGAGTACGAAGTCGCCGAAGAAGCGCAGATCGAGGCCGCGTTGCGGCGCCTGGCTGAACAGTTTTCCGAGGGCCGGAAGGTTGTGTTCATGGCCGATAACACACAGCAAATCATCGACTTCCAGCACCGTACTACCCGACGGATGGAGCAGTTGCTGGCCGCGAAACAGGGCGGCGATACGGGTGCCTTCGGGCATTTTCAGTTCGCGCAGGGGCGAACCGATGCACCATTTTTCCGCGCCGAGCTTGTAAACGAACAGTTCCCACTCGCTGGTGACGTGCACTTCGAGGGCGGCGCGAGAGATCGGCGCCGGCTCCGGCGGTACGGTCACCTTCAGCAGCTTGGCCACCCACGGCAGGCTCGTGCCCTGCACCAGCAGCGACACCAGCACGATAAAGAAGGCGAGGTTGAAATACAGCTGCGCATTCGGCAGTCCGGCCATCAGCGGGAACACCGCCAGAATGATCGGTACCGCGCCACGCAGGCCAACCCAGGAAATGAAGGCTTTCTCGCGACCGTGGAAGGCCTTGAACGGCAGCAGCCCGACCAGCACCGACAGCGGCCGAGCGAACAGAATCATCCACAGCGCCAGACCCAGCGCCGGCAGGGCGATCGGCAGCAGATCATGCGGCGTGACCAGCAGCCCCAGCACCAGGAACATGCCGATCTGCGCCAGCCACGCCATGCCGTCGAGCATGTGCAGGATGCCGTGACGGCTGCGCACCGGGCGGTTGCCGATCACCAGACCGCACAGGTACACGGCGAGGAAGCCGCTGCCGTGCAGGGCGTTGGTCAGGGCGAACACCACCAGACCGCCGGCGATCACCAGAATCGGATAGAGGCCGGTGGCGAGGTTGATCCGGTTGACCAGTTGCAGCATCAGCCAGCCACCGCCCAGACCGATCACACCACCGATGCCGAATTCGCGGATCAGATGGGTCAGCAGGCTCCAGTGCAGGCCGGTCTGGCCGCTGGCGAGCATGTCGATCAGGGTCACGGTGAGGAACACCGCCATCGGGTCGTTGCTGCCGGATTCGATTTCCAGGCTGGCGGTCACCCGTTCGTTCAGGCCCTTGCCACCGAGCAACGAGAACACCGCGGCGGCGTCCGTGGAGCCGACGATGGCGCCGATCAGCAAGCCTTGAATCAGATTGAGGTCGAACAGCCAGGCGGCGGCCATGCCGGTGAGGCCGGTGGTGATAAGAACTCCGACCGTCGCCAGCGACAAGGCCGGCCACAGGGCCACGCGGAAACTGGACACCCGGGTTCGCAAGCCGCCGTCTAGCAGGATCACTGCCAGCGCGAGGTTGCCGACCAGATAGGCCGTCGGGTAGTTATCGAAAATGATCCCGCCGCCATCGACCCCGGCAGCCATGCCGACCGCGAGGATGATCACCAGAATCGGGATGCCGAGACGGGAAGACAGGGAGCTGACAAGAATACTTGCGCCTACCAGCAACGCGCCGATCAAGAACAGGCTGTTGATGGTCGTCGCGTTCAAAGGCAGTACTCCAGAAGCGGAAAGACGGGCACAAACTGACCATGCAGTCTGCGTGCCAGCGATTCTAACCTGTTGAAATGTGATGCTGTCAAAAAGCTTTTTCAGCTTTGCGCAAGATCGTTCCCACGCTCCGCGTGGGAACGATCAATGCAGAGGGTTAGAGGCTGAACCGCCCAACCATATTGTTCAGATCCAGCGCCAATCGCGACAGCTCATTACTCGCCGCACTGGTCTGATTCGCGCCGGTCGCCGATTGCACCGACAGATCGCGGATGTTCACCAGGTTGCGATCCACTTCCCGCGCCACTTGCGCCTGCTCTTCAGCGGCGCTGGCGATCACCAGGTTGCGCTCGTTGATTTCGACGATGGCCGTGTTGATGGTGTCCAGCGACAGGCCGGCGCCACGGGCAATGTTCAGGGTCGACTCGGCGCGCTCGGTGCTGTTGCGCATCGAATCCACGGCGTGTTCGGTGCCGCTCTGGATGCTGCCGATCATGCGCTCGATTTCGCTGGTCGACTGCTGGGTGCGGTGGGCCAGGGCACGGACCTCATCAGCCACCACGGCAAAACCACGACCCGCTTCACCGGCACGGGCCGCTTCAATTGCCGCGTTGAGCGCCAGCAGGTTGGTCTGGTCGGCCAGGCCGCGAATCACGTCCAGCACCTTGCCGATGTCGCGGGATTCGTTGGCCAGATCGCCGATCAGGGTCGCGGTGCTCTGCACGTCGGCGCTCATGCGTTCGATGGCGCTGACGGTTTCCTGCACCAGATCACGACCGTCGCCGGCGGAGGTGGTGGCGTTCTTCGAGGCTTCCGAGGTGCTGACCGCGTTGCGCGCTACTTCCTCAACGGCGCTGGTCATCTCGTTGACGGCGGTGGCGGCCTGCTCGATTTCGTTGTTCTGCTGGGTCAGGCCACGGGCGCTTTCGTCGGTGACGCTGTTCAGCTCTTCGGCGGCGGAGGCCAGTTGCGTGGCCGAGCCGGAAATCCGTTGCAGGGTGTCGCGCAGCTTCGACTGCATCTTGGCCATGGCCGCCAGCAGGCGTCCGGCTTCGTCGGTGCCATCCACGTGGATTGGCTGGGTCAGGTTGCCCTCGGCGATGGTTTCCGCTGCATCCAGCGCCTTGGCGATCGGCTTGGTGATGCTGCTGGTCAACAGCCAGGCGAACAGCAAGGTCAGGCCGGTGGCAATCACCAACAGGGTCACCACCAGATTGAACGACATCGAATACTGATCCGTGGCGCCCTGATTGGTCTCGGCGATCTGTTGGGTGTTGATCTCCAGCAAACGCGCGAGAGCGGTATTCACCGCTTCGGAATTGGCGAGCAAATCGGTGTTGAGCATCTGCCGCAATTCGTCGACCTGATTGTTGCGCGACAGAGTCTTCATCCGGTCTTCGAGCTGACGGTACTGCGCCAGCAACTGCACGTACTGATCGTAAGCCGCGCGTTCTTGCGGGCCATCGATCAGCGGCTCGTAGGCGCGTTGCGCGTCGGCGATCTGCCGGTTGCGCAAATCGAACAGTTCGATGGTTTTTTGCTGGACGTCTGGCTCTCGGTTGATCAGCAACCGATACGACAGCACGCGCAGGCGCAGGGTCAACTGGGTGAATTCGTCGAGGGCCTTGATCGAAGGCACGCTGGCGGTGGCAATGTCTTCGCCTGCTGCGCGGATCTTGCTCATCTGATTCAGGGCGAACACGCCGAGAATCAGCATCAGGCCGCCGATCAGGGCGAAACCGGTGAACGCCCGGGGGGCGATGTTCATATTGCGAAGGGACATGGAGGCGGATACCAGGGAAGGGCCGCATCCGTGCGGGCTGAGACTGCTGTTGGGTGACTTATCGGTCATACGACTAAAGTCTTGAGGCGGTGTGCGTATTTGTCGCATGGGGCGTCGGGCGACGAAGTGCAGGAACCAGATCGGCAGATCACAGTCTCTAACACTCGCAAGAACGGTCGGCCGCCAGGAAAATCAAGGCCTTGCGCCGGTTTAACCCTGGCGTCAACGACGACTTTTCTTTATCGTACGCGCCCTTTGAAAAAGCCCTGGAAGATCAAAATGTTGGAAGCATCCCTCAGCCAATTGGAACAGCTCGTCAGCGACCTGGTGCAACAGAACCAGACCCTGTCGCAAACCAACCAGACCCTGTCCACGGAACTGGCCCAGGCCAAGGATGAAAACGAAAGCCTGCAACTGAGCCTGATGGAACAGGAAGAAAAGCACGGCGCCACCGCCGCGCGCATCCAGGCCCTGGTTGATCGCGTCAACGCAGGTCCTGTCAGCGCATGAACCACGGCACAGCAGGGGTAAAAGTCATCTCCATCATGGGGGAGGACTATTCGATCAAGGCACCGGCCGGGGAAGAACAGACCCTGCTGGACGCTGCGTTGATGCTCAAGGCCGCACTGGCCGACACCAAGAAGAAATACCCGACCCTGATCGGCGACCGCCTGCTGGTGCTGGCGGCGATGAATCTGTGCTCGCAGCAGATTGAAATGAA
Organism: Pseudomonas sp. 3-2; assembly: GCF_019710535.1. NCBI lineage: Bacteria > Pseudomonadati > Pseudomonadota > Gammaproteobacteria > Pseudomonadales > Pseudomonadaceae > Pseudomonas > Pseudomonas sp. 3-2. Next base: position 491,277 of record NZ_CP081200.1, read on the forward strand.
GAAGCAGCATCAGGAAGAACTCGAGCGTTACCAAGAGCAAGTCAGCGCCACGGTCGAGACCATCGCCAAGACCATCAATCAGGGTTGATGGGTTGCGCACAACCAAAGAATAAGATTGTCGATTGCGTTGTATACAATCGGCACGGCTGTTGCAGTGTTTCAGCCTCTTATTCTTTGGGGGTGCTCCATGCAGTTCTGGCGTCGCAGTATTCAATGGCAGCTGATCCTCGGTATGGGCACCGCCCTGCTGGTCAGCATTCTGATCGTGGTTGGCATTTATACCCTGGTGGTCAACCGCCTCGCCCAGAGCTATCTGGTCGAACAGGCGCTGCCGTCGAGCATCGAAGCGACGCGCAACGACATCGAACGAATCCTCGTTCAACCTCTCACCGCCGCCAAGGACATCGCCAGCAACACCATGGTCCGCGACTGGCTGGCCAATGGTGAAGACTCCGGCAAAACGGCGGGCTTCGCGCAGTATCTGGAAGGCATCCGCGCCGAACACAAGGCGTTTACCGCGCTGATCATCGGCACCGAATCCAATCACTACATCACCGAAAAAGGCCTGGATCGCACCCTGAGTCGCGACAAACCGGCCGATGCGTGGTTCTACTCCTTCCTCGACAGCAATCAGCCGCGAACCCTGAACATCGACAACGACGGGGCGACCGGAGAGCTGGCGCTGTTCATCGATTTGAAGGTGGAGCAGGCCGGCAAAGTGGTCGGTGTCGCGGGCCTTGGTCTGAGCATGAAAGAGCTGTCGGAGCTGATCCACAACTTCAGCTTCGGCGAGCGTGGGAAGGTCTATCTTGTGCGTTCCGACGGCTTGATCCAGGTCCATCCCGAGGCACAGTTCAGCGGCAAGCGCACTTTGAGCGAGCAGATTGGCGAGTTCGCAGCGCAAGCGGTCATGGGCCATAAAGTGGCGAGCAACAGCAGCTTCCAGCGCGACGGCGAAGATTTCCTCGCCTTCAGCCTGCCTTTGCGCGACCTCGGCTGGACCCTGGTGGCCGAAGTGCCACAGTCGCAGATCTACGCCGAATCCCGCCGGGCGATGTGGATGAGCAGCGGCATCGGCCTGGTGGTGGCGCTGGTTTGCCTGGCGCTGGTGATCTGGCTGGCCCAGGGGTTGGTGCGACCGATTCGCCAGGTAACAGCTGCATTGGTAGCAATCGGTAGCGGTGGTGGAGATTTGACTCACCGGTTAGATTCCAGCCGCGCCGATGAACTGGGCGACCTCGCCCGGGGCTTCAACCGTTTCCTCGACAGCCAGCGCGGGATGATCGGCGAAGTGCTGACCACCAGTGAACGCCTGCGTGTCGCGGTCGGCCAGGTGGCCAGGGTTGTGGATAACACCGCCGAACGCTCCGGTCGCCAGCAGGAAATGACCGACATGGTCGCCACTGCCGTCCACGAAATGGGCCTGACCGTGCAGGAGATCGCCCAGAACGCCGGCAACGCCGCGCTCGCCTCGCAAACCGCCCGCGATGAAGCGATGCAGGCGCGGGAAGTGGTTGGCGGTTCGATTCGCCATATAGAAAGCATGTCCGATGAAATTGGCGTCGCGGCCGGCGCGGTGGGTGAGTTGGCGCATCAGGTGGCGTCGATTGATCAGGTGCTGGCGGTGATTCGCGGGGTGTCGGAGCAGACCAATCTGTTGGCGCTGAACGCGGCGATTGAAGCGGCACGGGCCGGGGACATGGGGCGTGGTTTTGCGGTGGTGGCCGACGAGGTGCGCACGCTGGCGCGCCGGACTCAGGCGTCTACCGACGAAATTCAGCAGATGATCGGCAGCCTCAAGCAGGGGGCGGAGAATGCGGTGTCATCGATGCGCACCGGGCAGGCTGCGACGGGGACTGGAGTCGAATCGAGCCAGCGTACCGGGGCGTCTTTGACTGCGATCACCGGGCAGGTCGAGCGCATCAGCGACATGAACCATCAGGTGGCGACGGCGACCGAGGAACAGTCGGCGGTGACCGAGGAGATCAACCGCAACGTACAGGGCATTTCCGATCTGGCCCGGGCGACGGCGGGGGAGGTCCGCGCCTGTCGTGAGGATTGTCAGATGCTGCAGCGGTTGGCGGATGATCTGGCGCGGCAGATGGGTGGGTTCAAGTTGAGCTGATGTGTCGCCAGTTCCGGCCCTTTCGCGGGCAAGCCCGCTCCCACAGGTGCCGCAGAACCCTGTGGGAGCTGCGGTGAGACGATTCGACTTGACCGCGAAGACGGCATCAGCAGCGACACATAATCCGGATCAGAACCACGCATCCTGCATTGCCAGACACGTATCATCCCGCGCCTCCAGCAACGCCAGCTCATGCTGGCACCCCGGCACTTCCCACGTCAGGAAATACCGCGCCGCCTGCAACTTGCCCTGATAGAAGTCGGCATCCGCCGCATTTCCCTTGGCCAACCCTTCCTCGGCGCGAATCGCCTGTTCCAGCCAGCGCCAGCCAATCACCGCGTGCCCGAACACTTTCAGGTACAACGCCGAATTCGCCAGGCTGCTGTTGACCTTGCCCTGTGCCAGATCGGTCAGCAGACCGATGGTCACTGTCTGTAGGCGCGCGACCAGTTTCTCCAACGGCTCACGCAGTGCGGTCAACGATTCGTACGCGACTGCGCGCTCGGCGGTGTTGGCAATCAGGCGAATCAGTTGCTTGAGCCCGGCACCACCGTTCTGCGCCAGTTTGCGTCCCAGCAAGTCCAGCGACTGAATGCCGTGGGTGCCTTCGTGGATCGGGTTCAGGCGGTTGTCGCGGTAGTACTGCTCCACCGGGTACTCGCGGGTGTAACCGTGGCCGCCGAGAATCTGGATCGCCAGTTCGTTGGCCTTGAGGCAGAACTCGGAGGGCCAGGATTTGACGATCGGTGTCAGCAAATCCAGCAGTTCATGGGCCTGTTTGCGCTCGACCTCGGTTTCCAGCGTAGTGGTGTCATCGAACAGCCGCGCCGCGTACAGACCGAGATCGAAAGCACCTTCGACGTAGGATTTCTGCGTCAGCAGCATGCGTCTGACATCGGCGTGCTGAATGATCGCCACCGGCGCCGTCGTCGGATCCTTGCTGTCCGGCACTCGGCCTTGCGGGCGTTCGCGGGCGTATTCCAGTGAATACAGGTAACCGGCGTAACCGAGCATCACCGCGCCCATGCCGACGCCGATCCGCGCCTCGTTCATCATCTGGAACATGTAGCTCAAGCCGTGATGCGGCTTGCCCACCAGATAACCGACGCACTCGCCGTTATCGCCGAAGTTCAGCGCCGTTGACGTGGTGCCGCGCCAACCCATCTTGTGGAACAGCCCGGCGAGCAACACGTCATTACGTTTGCCCAAACTGCCGTCATCGTTGACCAGAAACTTCGGCACGATAAACAGCGAAATGCCTTTCACCCCGGCCGGTGCGTCCGGCAGTTTGGCCAGCACCATGTGCACGATATTTTCCGAGAGCGGGTGATCACCGCCGGAGATGAAGATCTTGTTGCCCTTGAGGCGATGAGTGCCGTCGGACGAAGGCTCGGCGCGGGTACGAATATCCGACAGCGACGAGCCGGCGTGGGGCTCGGTCAGGGCCATGGTGCCGAAGAAGCGGCCGTCGATCATCGGTTGCAGGAAGCGTTGCTTCTGCTCTTCGGTGCCGAAGCTTTCGATCAGGTTGGCCGCGCCCATGGTCAGGAACGGATAGGAAGTCGACGCCGCGTTGGCCGATTGGAAGTGGGCGAAGCAGGCCTGGGACAACAATGTAGGAAGTTGCATGCCGCCGGCGTCGAAACTGCGCGCCGCGTTGAGGAATCCGGCTTCGAGGAAGGCGTCCACCGCCGGTTTCACTTCGGGAATCAGAATCGCCTGACCGTTCTCATAGCGCGGCTCGTTCTCGTCGCCCTTGCGGTTGTGCGGCGCGAAGTATTTCTCGGCAATGTTGCGCGCTGTACCGATGGCGGCATCGAAGGTTTCGCGATTGTGCTCGGCAAACCGCTCGCGCCGGGTCAGGCCCTCGGCATCGAGGACTTCGTACAGCTCGAAAGCCAGATTGCGGGAACTGAGCAACGTCTCGGACATGGCGGCCTACCTTTTTTTGGAATGGGCCGAGTCTAGGCGTGCGAATAAAGGCTGAACAGGAAGATTGATAACGGTGATATTGGAGCCGAGCAGCGGCTTAACAAACTCCACAAAACAAATGTGGGAGCGGGCTTGCTCGCGAAGGCGTCGTGTCAGTCGATATCAATATCGAATGATCTACCGCTTTCGCGAGCAAGCCCGCTCCCACAGGGGAATTACATTCCAGGCGACCATTGCGGTCGCCTGGCGTTACAGCCGTTTAGCCGATGGTCATCAGGCTGGCGTTACCGCCCGCCGCCGCGGTGTTGACGCTCAACGCGCGCTCGATCACCAGACGCTCCAGCGCAATGTTGGTCTCGCCCTGGGACAGGCCCTGAACCCCGACGATGGCGCCGGGACGCTTGGCGATCTGCTGGCAGACCGCACGCAACTGGTCGGAATGGCCGTGATGCAGAACCGCATCGAACACCACGTCGTCCTTGTTCCAGTCGGAAACCAGTTTGATCCGCGCCTGAATTTCCTTCGGCAGGCGTGCGAACAATGCCTTGCTGGTGTCGGATTCCGGCCAGACCGCCGAACCGCCCACCGCCAGTACCGCAGCGAGCTGGGTCAGCAGATCACCTTCGATGTCCGCCAGGCACAGCACGTGTTCGCGTGGCAGGATGGCGTAGCTGTTCTTCTCGCCGGTCGGGCCGGCCAGCACGCGGGTGATACCGCTTTGCGACTGGGCTGCGTACTGCACGCACAGGGTGCTCAGATCGGCGAACTTGTTGCTGTCGGCCCAGGCTTTCAGAGCGGTCAGCGGTTTGCTCATGGCGTCGCGCAGACGAACGTCCGGCGCCACGGCAGCATCACCGCGAGCGAAGGACTGTTCGATGGCATCCGTAGGACGCGTCGACAGCAGACGGTACAGGTACAGCGGGCCACCGGCTTTCGGACCCGTACCCGACAGGCCTTCGCCACCGAACGGCTGGACGCCAACCACAGCACCCACGATGTTGCGGTTGACGTAGACGTTACCGGCGTTGACGTTGTCGATCACCTTGGCGATGGTCTCGTCGATGCGGGTGTGCACGCCGAGGGTCAGGCCGTAACCGGAGGCGTTGATCTGGGCGATCAACTGGTCGATCTCTTTACGCTTGTAGCGCACCACGTGCAGCACCGGGCCGAAGATCTCGCGTTGCAGCTCGTCGAAGCTTTCCAGTTCGATCAGGGTCGGCATGACGAAGGTGCCGCGTTTGACTTCCTCGGTATCGGCGATGGCCACCTGGTACACGTTGCGACCTTTGTCGCGCATGCCCTGGATGTGCTTCTCGATACCGGCCTTGGCTTCGGCGTCGATCACCGGGCCGATGTCTACCGACAGACGCTCCGGGTTGCCAAGACGGCTTTCAGCCATCGCGCCCTTGAGCATTTCGATGACGCGATCGGCGGAATCTTCCTGCAAGCACAGAACGCGCAGGGCCGAGCAACGCTGACCGGCGCTGTCGAAGGCCGACGACACCACGTCAATCACCACCTGTTCGGTCAGTGCCGAAGAGTCGACGATCATCGCGTTCTGGCCGCCGGTTTCGGCGATCAGAGGAATCGGACGGCCCTGGTTGTCGAGGCGACCGGCGATGTTGCGTTGCAGCAGACGGGCGACTTCGGTGGAGCCGGTGAACATCACGCCTTTGACGCGCTCATCGCCAACCAGACCGGCGCCGACGGTTTCACCGCGACCCGGCAGCAGTTGCAGCACGCCTTCCGGAATCCCGGCTTCGAGCAGCAGACGCACAGCTTGTGCGGCGACCAGCGGAGTCTGTTCGGCCGGTTTGGCCAGCACCGGGTTACCGGCGGCCAGTGCGGCGGCAACCTGACCGCTGAAGATCGCCAGCGGGAAGTTCCACGGGCTGATGCAGACCACCGGGCCCAGTGGGCGGTGGGCGTCGTTGCTGAAATCGTTGCGTGCCTGCACCGCGTAATAACGCAGGAAGTCGACCGCTTCGCGGACTTCGGCGATGGCGTTGGCGAAGGTCTTGCCGGCTTCGCGGGCCAGCAGGCCCATCAGCGGCTGGATCTCGCCTTCCATCAAGTCAGCGGCACGTTCCAGAATCGCGGCACGTTCGGCCGGCGGGGTGGCCTGCCAGATCGGTGCGGCGTTCAGGGCGCATTGAATGGCGTTGTCGACGTCTTCGACCGTGGCTTCCTGCACATGGCCGACCACGTCACGCAGATCGGACGGGTTCAGCACCGGTGCCGGCGCTTCGTTGCTGGAGGCGCAGCCGAGCATCGGCGCGGCTTTCCAGTTGTTGTGCGCAGTGGCCAGCAGGGCGCAGGACAGCGAGGCCAGACGATGTTCGTTGGCCATGTCGATGCCGGCGGAGTTGGCGCGCTCGGAACCATACAGGTCACGCGGCAGCGGAATGCGCGGGTGCGGCAGGCCGAAACCACCTTCCACGGTTGCCATCTGCTCGATCTGCGCAACAGGATCGGCCACCAGTTCCTGGATCGAAATCGACTGGTCGGCGATGCGGTTGACGAACGAGGTGTTGGCGCCGTTTTCCAGCAGACGACGTACGAGGTACGCCAGCAGGGTTTCGTGGGTGCCGACCGGAGCGTACACGCGGCATGGACGGTTCAGCTTGCCCTCGGAGACTTTGCCTACAACCTGCTCGTACAACGGTTCGCCCATGCCGTGCAGGCACTGGAATTCGTACTGGCCCGGGTAATAGTTCTGACCGGCAATGTGATAAATCGCCGACAGGGTGTGAGCGTTGTGCGTGGCGAACTGCGGGTAGATGACTTCCGGCACCGACAGCAGTTTGCGCGCGCAGGCGATGTAGGAAACGTCGGTGTACACCTTGCGGGTGTAGACCGGATAGCCTTCCAGGCCTTCGACCTGGGCGCGCTTGATTTCGCTGTCCCAGTACGCGCCTTTCACCAGGCGGATCATCAGGCGATGACGGCTGCGGCGAGCCAGGTCGATCACGTAGTCGATCACGTACGGGCAACGCTTCTGGTAGGCCTGGATGACGAAACCGATGCCGTTCCAGCCGGTCAGTTGCGGCTCGAAGCACAGGCGCTCGAGCAGATCCAGCGACAGCTCCAGGCGGTCGGCTTCTTCGGCGTCGATGTTCAGGCCGATGTCGTATTGCTTGGCCAGCAGGGTCAGCGACAGCAGGCGCGGGTACAGCTCGTCCATCACGCGCTCGTACTGGGCACGGCTGTAGCGCGGGTGCAGGGCCGACAGTTTGATCGAGATGCCCGGGCCTTCATAAATCCCACGGCCGTGGGACGCTTTGCCGATCGAGTGAATGGCTTGTTCGTACGAGGCCAGGTACTTCTGGGCGTCGTGTTCGGTCAGCGCCGCTTCACCGAGCATGTCGTAGGAGTAACGGAAGCCCTTGGCTTCGAACTTGCTCGCGTTGGCCAGAGCTTCGGCGATGGTTTCGCCGGTGACGAACTGCTCGCCCATCAGGCGCATGGCCATGTCGACGCCCTTGCGGATCATCGGCTCGCCGCTCTTGCCGATGATGCGGCTCAGGGATGAAGTCAGGCCGGCTTCGTTGTGAGTGGAAACCAGTTTGCCGGTCAACAGCAGGCCCCAGGTTGCGGCGTTGACGAACAACGACGGGCTGTTGCCCAAGTGCGGCTGCCAGTTGCCGGTGCTGATCTTGTCGCGGATCAGCGCATCGCGAGTGCCTTTGTCCGGGATCCGCAGCAGCGCTTCGGCCAGGCACATCAGCGCCACGCCTTCCTGAGACGACAGAGAAAATTCCTGCAACAGGCCCTGAACAATGCCTGCACGACCGCCGGCACTCTTCTGGTTACGCAGTTTTTCCGCGATGGTTGCGGCGAGTTTGTTGGTAGCTTCGGCCATCGGCGCCGGCAGGCGCGCCTGCTCGATCAGCATCGGCACCACTTCCGGCTCGGGGCGACGGTAAGCGGCGGTGATCGAGGCGCGCAGCACCGATTGCGGCAGGATGCTTTCAGCAAATTCGAGGAAGCATTGGTGCGCGTGATCGGTGTGGACTTCACCTGCGTCGTCGGTGTCCTTGGCGGACAAACCGTTCAGCTCGGTCAGGGTTGCACCACCCTCGAGTTTTTCCAGGTAATTGAAAATTGCCTGCTTGATCAGCCAGTGCGGTGTGCGATCAATCGAGGTTGCGGCGGCCTTCAGGCGCTCGCGGGTCGGGTCGTCAAGTTTGACCCCAAGGGTGGTGGTAGCCATATTTTTATCCTCATAGGTGCCGCAGTTGCGCGACAACAGCTGGCGGCAAGATTAGCCGCGAGCCGAAACAGGTGCAACCGGGTGCAACCCTTTTTTGTCGGAATATTCTGCAGCTCGTCAGGAAATAATTTCTGGTACGAAAGTGCTGCTCTCGCTTGGTGCTTTTGCTTCTAGAAAAGCGTTGTCACTGCGTTAAAAGGGAGCAAAAAGCCACTTCCGTAGGATAAATCCCACTGGGTGCAACTAATTCTCAAGAAACTGGTTGCACCTGTTTTGCTTTGTTGCATAGGATTCGCGCCCAAGGTGCAACCGGTGAAACCCGACGCACCGGCCAATGGCTTTCCTGGGGAAACATTGGTCATAAATGCGCGGCCGTGCGAATCGTCTGTCAGACGTCAGTCTGCAAACGGTGCAACCGCCGCCGCTACATAAAAACAAAGCCAGGGCACGTACGTAATGAGCGCAAGCAATCCAACCCTGATCACGTTCGTGATCTACATCGCAGCAATGGTGCTGATCGGCTTCATGGCCTATCGCTCCACCAACAACCTTTCTGACTACATTCTGGGTGGCCGCAGCCTGGGCAGCGTGGTGACGGCATTGTCCGCCGGCGCTTCCGACATGAGCGGCTGGTTGCTGATGGGCCTGCCGGGCGCCATCTACATGTCCGGCCTGTCCGAAAGCTGGATCGCCATCGGCCTGATCGTCGGTGCCTACCTGAACTGGCTGTTCGTCGCCGGCCGTCTGCGTGTTCAAACCGAGCACAACGGCGATGCGCTGACTCTGCCGGACTACTTCTCCAGCCGTTTCGAAGACAAAAGCGGTCTGCTGCGCATCATTTCGGCGGTGGTGATTCTGGTGTTCTTCACCATTTATTGCGCTTCCGGCATCGTGGCCGGTGCCCGCCTGTTCGAAAGCACCTTCGGCATGTCCTACGAGACCGCGCTGTGGGCCGGTGCTGCGGCGACGATTGCCTACACCTTCGTCGGCGGTTTCCTCGCGGTGAGCTGGACTGACACCGTACAAGCCACCCTGATGATCTTCGCCCTGCTGCTGACGCCGATCATCGTGCTGCTGGCTACCGGCGGCGTCGACACCACGTTCCTGGCCATCGAAGCACAGGACCCGAGCAACTTCGACATGCTCAAAGGCACCACTTTCATCGGCATCATCTCGCTGATGGGTTGGGGTCTGGGCTACTTCGGCCAGCCGCACATCCTGGCGCGCTTCATGGCTGCTGATTCGGTGAAATCGATCGCCAACGCCCGTCGCATCTCCATGACCTGGATGATCCTGTGCCTGGGCGGCACCGTGGCCGTGGGCTTCTTCGGTATCGCCTACTTCTCGGCGCACCCGGAAGTCGCGGGTCCAGTGACCGAGAACCACGAGCGTGTGTTCATCGAACTGGCGAAGCTGCTGTTCAACCCGTGGATCGCCGGTGTGCTGCTGTCGGCCATTCTGGCTGCCGTGATGAGCACCCTGAGCTGCCAGTTGCTGGTGTGCTCGAGCGCCCTGACCGAAGACTTCTACAAGGCTTTCCTGCGTAAATCCGCTTCGCAAGTCGAGCTGGTATGGGTCGGTCGCGCCATGGTGCTGCTGGTTGCACTGATCGCCATCGCGATGGCCGCCAACCCGGACAACCGCGTGCTGGGCCTGGTGTCCTACGCCTGGGCCGGTTTCGGTGCAGCGTTCGGTCCTGTGGTGCTGATCTCGGTGATCTGGAAGAAAATGACCCGTGACGGCGCTCTGGCCGGCATCCTGGTCGGCGCGATCACCGTGATCGTGTGGAAGCACTTCGAGCTGCTGGGTCTGTACGAAATCATCCCGGGCTTCATCTTCGCCAGCCTGGCGATCTACCTGGTCAGCCTGATGGGCCAGCCGAGCGCCGGTATGGTTCAGCGCTTTGAAGCGGCCGAGAAGGACTTCCATCTGAACAAGTGATGGGAATGAGCTGAGGCTCACAAGAAAACGGCCCGCGTCCTACAGGAAGCGGGCCGTTTTTTATTGCCTGCGATTTATCGGATTCACCCGAGCAACCTGTGGGAGCGAGCAGGCTCGCTCCCACAGGGTTTGGTGATATTTCTGAAAGAAATGTCTGTAGTCGAATGCGCCAATTCTTGAAGGGGAGATCGAAGTTTCAAGTAGGGAAAATCTGATTTTTCAGTCACCCAACCTGCACCCCTTGCCCCTCATGCAGAATCGCCCGCCCTCATTCTGCAGAGAGACATCGGATGTTCGCGCCTGCCAATCAACCGCGTTTCACGTTGACCGTCGAAGGCGCCCAGTTTGACCTCAAAGTCCTTGAGTTCACGGGCAAGGAAGCCATCAGCCAACCCTTCCGTTTTGACCTGGAGCTGGTCAGTGAGCGGCCGGACCTGGATCTGGAAAGTCTGCTGCACTGTCAGGCGTTTCTGAGTTTTGATGAAGACGGTTCCGGTATTCACGGTCAGATCTATCGGGTCGGGCAGGGGGATTCCGGCAAGCGTCTGACCCGCTATCACGTCAGTCTTGTTCCGCGTCTGGCCTATCTGGGTCACCGGATCAATCAGCGAATTTTCCAGCATCAGAGCGTGCCGCAGATCGTGACGCAGATCCTCAAGGATCACGCGATCCTGCGCGATGCCTTTGAGTTTCGCCTCGGCAGTGATTACCCGGCGCGTGAATATTGCGTGCAGTACGCCGAGAGCGATCTGGCGTTCATCCAGCGGCTGTGTGCCGAAGTCGGCATTCATTTCCATTTTCAGCACAGCCCGAACGGGCATCTGCTGGTGTTCGGCGATGACCAAACGGTGTTCCCACGTTTGGCTGAGCCGACGCTGTACCTGCCGGGCAGCGGCATGGCTGCATCGGCACCGGCGATCAAGCGTTTCACCGTACGCGTTGAAACCCGCACCAGCGTGGTCACCCGGCGTGATTACGACTTCAGCAAACCCCGGTTGGCGCTGCAAAGTCGCGCCGAAAGCGAGCAGCGCCCGGTGCTGGAGGATTACCACTTTCCCGGCCAGTTCACCGAGCGCGAAACCGGCAAGCAACTGGCCCAGCGCACCCTTGAGCGGCATGTCGCCGACTATCGTCAGGCCGAGGGCCGCAGCGATCAATCCGCTCTCGTCAGTGGACATTTCCTGCAACTGACCGAGCATCCGCGCCAGGATCTGAATGACCTCTGGCTGCTGACCGCGATCGAGCACCGTGGCCGACAGCCGCAAGTGCTGGAGGAATCAGTCACCAGCGAGGGTGACGAATTCCAGGGTTACCGTAATACCTTTCTCGCCACGCCGTGGGACGTGTTCTTCCGCCCGCGGATGGGCCCGGAAAAACCACGGATGCTCGGCTATCAACCCGCCGTGGTCACCGGCCCGCAAGACAGTGAAATCCATTGCGACGAGTACGGCCGGGTCAAGGTGCAACTGGCCTGGGATCGCGACGGCGAACTCAACGAGCATTCCAGCTGCTGGCTGCGGGTCGCCAGCGGCTGGGCCCATGACCGTTATGGCAGCGTGCTGATACCGCGGGTCGGCATGGAAGTGCTGGTGGGGTTCATCGATTCCGACGCCGACAAACCGCTGGTCATGGGTTGCCTGCCGAACGCAGCGACGCCGGTGCCGCTGGATCTGCCGGCCGACAAGACCCGCAGTATTTTCCGCAGCCAGAGTAGTCCCGGCGGCGGGGGCTACAACGAATTACGCATCGAGGATCGCAAAGGCGCCGAGGAAATCTACCTGCGGGCCCAGCGAAACTGGACCCAGCACGTATTGAACGATCAGCAGGTGCAAGTGGATAACCAGCGCAGCGTTGTCGTCACCGGTCTCGCCAAACACGAGCTGAAAGCCGATGAGCAGCGCATCACCCACGGCCAGCGCCAGACCGAGGTGAGGCAGGACGACCATCTCACGGTGACCGGCGACCGGCACATCCGTGTGAGCAATCAGGCGATCAACGCCAGTGCTCAATTCCACGTCAGCGCCGGCCAGCAAGTGGTGATCGACGGCGGGGCGAGCGCGACGATTCAGGCGGGCGGGCAGTGGATCAACATCGGCCCCGGCGGGATCTTCAGCAGCGTGCCGATCGTTGTGGGTGGTGCGCCGATGGCGGCGATGAGTGCGGCGCCGACGGTGCCGGGGTTGCCGGAAAAACTGGCGGCAGCCCCGGCTGCGATTCTGACTGCTGCGCAAATCATGAGCCTGAAAGGTGATGCGCCCTTCTGTGAAGAATGCGAGCGCTGCAAGGACGGTGTCTGTGCAGCCTGATCAATGGTTGAAGGATCAGCCGCTGAAACCCTCGGAGCAGTTGTTCGCGGTTTTCAGCAGCTCGAGTGCGGTAGAACCGCTGAAATCCTGGCCGCTGAAAGCGCAGATGCCGAAACCAGTCTGGGCGGAAACGATCTATGCCGAGTGGGATGCGGTGATGCCCTACGTGGGAATCGTCGACGCGGGCAGTGAGTTTCTGGATTGGGTGGCGACCACGGAGTCTCGCGACTGGGGTTGGCTGGCGGTTTCTTCGGCGGGGCTTGAGGTGGTGGTCGAGCACTTTCGCAGTTTGACTCATGTGCTGATGCCGGACGGGAAAGCGGTGTTCTTCCGGTTCTGGGATGGGCGGTTTTTGTTGCCGATCCTTGAGTCGTCCGAGGTGGATGCCGGGCAATTGCTGCCGGTTCTCACGCGAGGCTTTATCAACGGTCAGGCCGTCGAAATCGGGGGCAGGGCGCAGGTCTCGGGTCGGGAGTTTCCTTGGTGGCAGGTGCCGGAAAAGCTGCTGGCGCAGTTCGGCGATGATGCCCGGATCAACAACGTCTTGCAGTGGTTGAGCGAGGAGCAGCCGGCGTTGTTCGAGGCGTTTCCCGCCGATGTCTTGCGCTGCAAGGTTGTCAGGTTTTTTGCGGTTTCAGCGTCGGACGAATCGTCGGTTTTGGCGTTGCTGGACTACTTGCGGGACGAATCAGAGTGAAATTTCCGGGCAAAGGCTTCGGACGTTTCCTGCGAGTTGCGGCGGTTTGCGTGAACTGGTGGGCGCGGTGCTGCGGGGATAGTCTTTGGCTGTCTCCGCAAGTGTGGAGACAGGGCGTAGGAGCCCTGATTTCAGAGCAGTGCATAAGCGTCGTTGCCCGATTTGCGGCAGTCTTCGCTCGACCGTAAGATCCTTTGCGGCGGTTATGCGCGGGCACGCTTCGGCGTGGCTGAGTGCTCTGGTCTCAGTCCTCCTACCCCGCGCATGGCTGCCACCCAATCCGTAGGAGGAAACGGTGGACGTTCACTTCACTACCAGAGGTTAAAAAATGAGCAAGCTTCATCCCGATCCACCCTACGAACCCTTCATCCCCCACCCGAACAACCGTCTCATGGCGCTGACCAGCAACTGCAACGACATGCCCACCCTGTTCATCGACACCCACGCCCCGCTCGATATCCTGATGGACGCCGCCAACTACCGTATCCGCGCGGTGATCCAGGTCCTGGAAAACATGTGCATGCGCGGCTCGGTCGAGTGCGACTCGGTCGTCCTCAGCGACTTCGCCCAACTCTGCGTGATTCCGCTGCGTGACGGCTGTGATGTCTTGGATGTGATTGGCCGCAGGTTGCGTGACCGGCCTTAGATCCCATCCCCTCACCCTAGCCCTCTCCCCGAGGGAGAGGGGACCGACCAAGGTGAATAGGTGACGTACGCCGACCTGCAACTTCGGTGGTGAACTTGGCTTGGCCAAGCCTTAGGTCGCGGTGATTTTTCAGGTCGATGCAAACCGAAAGATCACCTCCGTCAGTCCCCTCTCCCTTTGGGAGAGGGTTAGGGTGAGGGGTTTCTCAAGGATGTACCCGACAGCAAGACCACCCACTCAGCCCCCAACCCCTGACTTGCCGCCCGGTAAAAGGTAAACTTCACGGCCCTCGCAGGAGCAGCCATGAATTATCGTCACGCCTTCCATGCCGGCAATCATGCCGATGTGTTCAAACACCTGACCTTGACCCGCCTCATTGCCCTGATGTCGCGCAAGGAGCAGCCGTTTGCCTATCTCGACAGCCACGCCGGCATCGGTCTGTATGACCTGCAGGGTGATCAGGCGAATCGTACCGGCGAGTATCTGGAAGGCATCGCGCGGTTGTGGGATCAGCCGGATCTGCCGGCGCTGACCGCCGACTACATGAAAGTGCTGCACGAGATGAACCCGGACGGCCAGTTGCGTTATTACCCGGGTTCGCCGGAGCTGGCGCGGCGTCTGACTCGTTCCCAGGATCGTGTGTTGCTCAACGAGAAGCACCCGGAAGACGGCGTACTGCTCAAGGACAACATGAAGGGCGACCGCCGTGTGGCCGTGCATCTGGGCGAGGGCTGGCACGTGGCGCGGGCGCTGCTGCCGGTGACCGAGAAGCGTGCGGTGATGCTGATCGATCCGCCGTTCGAGAAGCTCGACGAGATGCAGCGTTGTGCGGCGTCGCTGAAAGAGGCGATCTCGCGGATGCGCCAGACCGTGGCGGCGATCTGGTATCCGGTGAAGGATCAGCGTGCGCTGCGTCGTTTCTATCAGGATCTGGCCGGCACCGGTGCGCCGAAGTTGCTGCGGGTCGAGCTGCTGGTGCATCCACTGGATACGCCGAACAGCCTGAACGGCTCCGGCCTGGCGATTGCCAATCCGCCGTGGGGGCTGGAGGAAGAATTGCGTGAGCTGCTGCCGTGGCTGTCCAAGAAACTTGGGCAGACCCAGGGCGGATGGCAGCTGGATTGGTTGATCGCCGAGAGCTGATCAACCGTCAATCGCTCCCGCACATAGCGCGGGAGCGATCAGGGTGGGCTCAGTTCCCCGCCAGACTCGGCGGCATGCACACGCCAGTGCCGCCAATCCCGCAATAGCCTTCCGGATTTTTCGCCAGATACTGCTGGTGATAGGCCTCGGCGAAGTAAACGGTCGGCGCCTGTTCAATCTCGGTGCTGATCTCACCCAGACCCGCCTTCGACAATTCCGCCTGATAAACAGCCTTGCTCTTCAACGCCGCCTCCAGTTGCTCCGGATGGGTCGCGTAGATCACCGAACGGTACTGGGTGCCGATGTCATTGCCCTGGCGCATGCCCTGCGTCGGGTTGTGCAATTCCCAGAACATCGCCAGCAGCTCTTCGTAGCTGACCTTGGCCTTGTCGAACACCACCAGCACCACTTCAGCGTGGCCGGTCAGGCCCGAGCAGACTTCTTCGTAGGTCGGGTTCGGCGTGTAACCGCCGGCGTAACCGACCACGGTGCTGACCACGCCTTCGCGCTGCCAGAAGCGGCGCTCGGCACCCCAGAAGCAGCCCAGCCCGAAGATTGCGAAGTCGACGTCCTGAAAGAACGGGCCCAGCAACGGCGTCTCGGTGAAAACAAAGTGTTTTTCAGGCAGGGCCATCGGGGTTTCGCGGCCAGGCAGAGCTTGTTCTTTAGTCGGTAGCACGTTTTTGTTCACCAGAATTTCCGAGCGCAGAACCATGATCGTTCCTCTCAGTCAGGATGGGATGTCTATAAGCTGACCCACAGTGTGCCCAATGATGCCCGGTTAATCACCAGGCAAAATGTGCGGATAGTGTCCTGTGGGTTACAGAGAGAGCGGGCCGCGCGGGTAGCGCTTGAGCGCCTGGATCAGCTCGCCGCCCGGAATCGGCCGGTCGAACAGGTAGCCCTGGCCGACGTCGCAGCGGTGCCGACGCAGAAACGCCAGCTGCTCGGCGGTCTCGATGCCTTCGGCCACGACCTTGAGTTTCAGGTTGTGGGCCATGGCGATCACGGCGGAGGTGATCTCCATGTCGTCCTGATTGTCCGGGATTTCATGGATGAAGCTGCGATCGATCTTGATGATGTCGATCGGGAATTTCTTCAGGTAGCTGAGCGACGAGTAACCGGTGCCGAAGTCGTCCATGGCCAGGGTCAGGCCCAGACGCTTGAGCTGGTCGAGCTGCAAGTGGGTATCTTCAGTGGCTTCCAGCAGCAGGCCTTCGGTCAGTTCCAGCTCCAGGAGATTGGCCGGCAGCGCTTCTTCCTTGAGGATGTTGGCGATGGAGGCCACCAGATCCGGGTCGGAGAACTGCTTGGGCGACAGGTTGATCGCCACCTGCAGATTGCCCATGCCCGCAGCGGTCAGCGCTTTGCTCATGCGGCAGGCCTGGCGGGCGATCCACTTGCCGATCGGAATGATCAGACCGGTTTCTTCGGCGACGCTGATGAACTGGTCCGGGCGGATCATGCCGCGCTCCGGGTGATTCCAGCGCAGCAGTGCTTCCATGCCCAGCAGGCGACCACTGCGCAGGCACAGCTTGGGCTGGTAGAACACGTCCAATTCATTCTGGGTCAGAGCGCGGCGCAGGTTGTTCTCAACGAACAGTTTGTAACTGGCCTCGGCGTTCAGCGCTTCGGTGAACACCTGCACCTGATGTTTGCCGTTGGCCTTGGCCTTGTGCAGAGCGAGGCCGGCGTTGCGCATCAGGGTCTGCGGGTCGCGGCCGTGCAGCGGCGCGCAGGCCAGGCCTACAGAGCCGGTGACGCTGATGAGCTGGTTGTCGACGAACATCGGTTTATCCAGCGTCGCCAGCAATTGGTTGGCGATCTGCTGCCCGGTGGCAAGGTCAGTGTCGTCGAGCAACACCGCGAATTCGTTACTGGCGAACCGCGCCAGACTGCCGCTCGGGCTCAGGCTGTTACGCAGGCGCCGGGCCAGGCTGATCAACAGCTTGTCGCCGGTCTGGTGGCCGAGGCTGTCGTTGATCCGCTTGAAGTTGTCGATGTCCACCAGCAGCAGGCTGATCGGGGTATCGCTATCCCGGGCGAAGCGTTCATCCAGATTGCGGATAAATGCAGGCCGGTTGCCGAGGTTGGTCAGGTTGTCGGTGTACGCCAAGCGCTCGATGCGCTGCTGCGCCAGCTTGGTCTGGGTGATGTCTTCGTAGATGCCGATGTAATGCGTCAGCTCACGGTTGTCGCCGTAGACCTTGGAGATCGACAGTTGGCCCCAGTAGGGTTCGAGGTTCTTGCGGCGGCTCTTGAACTCGCCCTGCCAGCTGTTGCTCTTGGCCAGCGCCGACGGCGCGTCGAACAGCAGCTCGCTTAAGTTTTCCAGGGCTGGCAACTCCGACAGGCGCTGGCCGTGGACTTCCTCGGTGGTGTACTGGGTGATCGCGGTGAAGCTCGGGTTGACGTACTCGACCACGCCGTCGCAGTTGACCAGCAAAAAGGCGTTGGCACTCTGCTCGACCGCACGCTGGAACAGGTGCAGGGCGCTGGTGGCGGTGCGGCGGTTGTGATTATTGATGACCTGCGCGAACTGGTCGGCCAGTTCACCGGCAAAGGCGATTTCGTCGGATTGCCAGGCGCGGGTGACGCCGGTCTGCTCCAGGCACAACACGCCGACCACCTGGCCGTCGACGCGGATGCTGGCGTCGAGCATGGCGTTGACGTCGCGCGGGCGCAGGGCTTCGGCCATTTCCCGGGTACGCGGGTCGCGCATCGCGTTATGCGCGTCGATGGCGCGGCTGCCGTGCAGGGCTTCCATGTAATCGGGGAAGCCGCTGACGTCGATCACCTCCGGCAGGATGTATTCCTGGGTGGCGCGGTGGTACGCCGAAATCGGCACCAGCTTCTGACCTTCGAGGTTCCACAGGCTGGCACAGTCGATTTCGTAGATATCGCAGGCGCAGCGGGTGATCAGCTCGGCAGCTTCCTGGAGGGAGTTCTGGCTGCTGTAGCGCTGGCGGGCCAGCAGCAGGATCAGGTCCTGCTGGGCGCGCACCCGCTCCAGATGCTGCAGTTGTTCCTGCTGGGCACGCTGGTTGAGCTCAAGGGCGATTTGCAGGCGTGAATTCTGGGTTTCAAGGTCGACGGACGGCAGCGAAGGTGCCTCGTCAAACACGTTGTCGACCGCCAGCAGGTAACCGCGCAGCAAGTGGCGGTTGTGCTGTCTGTAGGCTTCACCGAGTTCGAGAATGCTCAGCGCACCGGCGGCGGTGTGCAGGGTGTAGCGCACCAGATAATGCGGGCTGTGACCGAGTTGTTGCTGGATCGCGTCGTGCAGCTGATAACGCGCTTCGGGCTCCATCAGGCTGGCATAGGGCGAGCCGACCAGAGCGCAGAGTTCGACGGCGGGCTGGCCGAACTGGCGTTCACAGTTGGGATCTAGAAACAACATGGCCCAACTGGCTTCATTCAAGCGCTCGAAACGCAGCATGCCGAGCCGCGAGGGCACAGGCAACTGCGTCACTACCTCGGCCACCATACGGCTGGCGGCATCGGGTTGGCTCTTCATGAAGGGAACTCGCTTGGAAATTTGCTGAACGCGCCGGGCTCGCGCCCTCTTTACTGTTGCCTGCGGCAAGGTTGCATCATTGCGGCACTGACTGACAAGAGACATGAAGGCCAAGTGCTATAAGAATATGTCGGCTGCAGTGAACATTTCTCCAGCACCCGCCGGAAACTAATGCTAGCAAGCGTGGAAATGGCCGTTCCAGAGCCCTCCGGCATCCGGAACGGTCGTACCGCTGGATTCATCGCAACGGAATATCGATGGATTGCAGGTGCCTGCCATCCCGATCGTGATAGTTGACCTGCATTCGCCCGGCTTCAACCACCATGTGCGCAAAGTTGTCCTGGCTGACGACCTCGCTGGTCAGTTCGTGCCGGTATTCGCCTGCCTCGGTCTGCGCCAGCGGCTGGTCGAGCGTGAAGGTCGCGGCGGTGGCGTAGGGCAGCAGTTTGCTGTTGCTCAGCGGTGAGGAAACGACCGTGTGCACTTCAAAGTCCGGGTCTTCGCTGTGGCTGAGGCGACTGGTCAGCGAGCCATGCACATCACCGGAAATGAACACGACGTTCCTGATCCGATGCTGGCGGATGATTTCCAGCAGGCGCAGACGCTGTTCGGGGAAGCCCATCCAGGCATCATCGCCGTTCATTTTGCGGTCGGGATAGAACATGACGCTGGTGACTACAAACTTGACCCGCGCCGGGCTATTGATCAACCACTTGCACAGCGCCTGTTCCTGTTCTTCATCGAGGATGCGCCGGTTGTCATTCGACAAGTTGCGGCAAGTTCGACTGTCCGTCACAAACCATTCGATATCGCCATCGCTGAATTGATACCAATAGTGCTTCAGTGTCGTGCGATCAATTGTTCCGCTAGTTGTTGTTGAACAGATCGGGCTATGACTCGCTTGATAAATATCGTAAGTCGCCATTGCGTTGCGATAGAGCGCTTTATCGGACTCATGGGCGTTCATTGGCCAGTTATCTTCTATTTCGTGATCGTCCAGGATCATGTAGGTCGAAGTGCCGGACATCAATCGTCGAATATTAGGCAGGGAAAACGCCGCGCGATACTTTGCAATGAACTCGTCATAGTCGCGATCCGGGGCGAACAGGTTCAAGTCGTCGGCGTAGATCTGATCGCCACACATCATGATTGCGCTGATTGCCGGTTGTGCACCCTCGATCAACTGGCTGATGGACGCGAAGATCCGGTCGCCCAGATGCGGGAGCACCGGGACGCCGGCGGTCATGCGCAGGTAACGGCAGGAGCCGAGGATGTAAGCGCGCGGCTGCAAAGGCTGGCTGCTGCGGGTGCGCAGGCGGTAAATCTCCCGTGGCCATTGCAGCGGCAACTCCGCCACGCTGTGGATGGTGTGGACGGGACTCATCGGGCTGAACCAGCCGGTCTGGTATTCGTATTCGGTGTCCGCCTTCAGATGATCGATTACGAATACTTCCGTCATGTCGCGGGTTGAATCAAGTTTGACAAACTGGGCGGGTTGCCATTGTTTCGAATCCAGTAGCCGGTAACGAATGCCGGCAAATACGGACGCATTATGTTGCAGTCCGCCACGAATGAAAATTCGCGCCTGGTTAGTTGTGGTGTGGCCAATGATCGGGCCGACAGTAGGTTTAAGCATGTTCGAATCCATTCGAATAAGTGTTGGTGATTAATGAAGTTTCCCGGTTTAGTGGTGTAACTTCAGTGCGCCAAGGTTAGTTGCCTGGTGCTGAAAAATATCGATAGGAAGTGGACTTGAGTCGTGGCCTATATCAGCGCAAGTTGTGGGAAAAGTTCGGGCGGCCGTTATTTCAGGCAAAAAAAAGCCCCGCCAAACTGACGGGGTTGAGGTACGAGCGTGTGGCGCTCGAAAACGTGGAACGCAGTCGGCCCTCCGTTGCCGGAGGGCCGAACGCTTTACAGCAGGATGGTGCGGATGTCCGCCAGCAGGTCGCTCAGGCGCTTGGTGAAGCGTGCAGCAGCGGCGCCGTTGATCACACGGTGATCGTAGGACAGCGACAGTGGCAGCATCAGTTTCGGCTGGAAGGCTTTGCCGTCCCAGACTGGCTGGATGGTTGCCTTGGAAACACCGAGGATCGCCACTTCCGGCGCGTTGACGATCGGCGTGAAGCCGGTGCCGCCAATGTGGCCGAGGCTGGAAATGGTGAAGCAGGCGCCTTGCATCTCGTCCGACGAAAGCTTCTTGGTCCGGGCTTTTTCAGCCAGGGAAGCGGCCTCGGCGGCCAGTTGCAGCAGGCTCTTCTGGTCGACGTTCTTGATGACCGGTACCAGCAGGCCATCCGGGGTGTCGACGGCGAAGCCGATGTTCACGTACTTCTTGCGGATGATCGCCTTGCCGCTTGGTGCCAGCGAGCTGTTGAAGTCCGGCAGTTCCTTGAGCAGGTGTGCGCAGGACTTGAGCAGCAGCGGCAGGATGGTCAGCTTGACGCCGGCCTTCTCTGCGACAGCTTTCTGTGCGGTGCGGAACGCTTCCAGCTCGGTGATATCCGCCGAGTCGAATTGCGTGACGTGCGGTACGTTCAGCCAGCTGCGGTGCAGGTTGGCAGCACCTACCTGCATCAGGCGGGTCATCGGCACTTCTTCGATTTCGCCGAAACGGCTGAAGTCGACGACCGGAATCGGCGGGATGCCCGCGCCACCGGTTGCGCCAGCAGCAGCGGCCGGTGCTTCCTTGGCCTTCTGCATCATGGCTTTGACGTAAACCTGCACGTCTTCTTTCAGGATGCGACCGTGCGGACCGCTGGCGCCGACAGCGCTCAGCTCGACGCCGAACTCGCGAGCCAGTTGACGCACGGCAGGGCCGGCGTGAACTTTCGCACCAGGCTTGGCTGGAGCAGCGGCCGGAGCGGCAGCAGCAGGTGCAGCGGCAGCCGGAGCAGCAGCGGCTGGCGCCGGAGCGCTCGGAGCAGCAGCGGCAGCTGGAGCCGCGGCAGCAGCCGGAGCGGCGCCTTTGACTTTCAGCTTGAGGATCAGGTCGCCGGTGCCGACTTCGTCGTCCAGCTTGATGGAAACGCTTTCCACCACGCCAGCGGCAGGCGACGGGATTTCCATGCTCGCCTTGTCGGATTCCAGAGTGATCAGCGACTGATCGGCTTCAACGCTGTCGCCAGCCTTGACCAGCACTTCGATGATCTTGGCTTTGCCGGCCGAGCCGATGTCCGGAACGTGGATGTCCTGAACGCTGTCGGCAACCGGTGCAGCTGGAGCGGCTGCAGGCGCGGGTGCAGCGGCAGCGGCCGGAGCAGCAGCCTGGGCCGGAGCGGCAGCAGCAGGGGCCGCAGCACCCGCCACTTCCAGGTCCAGGATCAGGTCGCCAGTGCCGACTTCGTCGTTCAACTTGACGCTGATGGCCTTGACCACGCCAGCGGCAGGCGACGGGATTTCCATGCTCGCCTTGTCGGATTCCAGGGTGATCAGCGACTGATCAGCCTCGACGGTGTCGCCGACCTTGACCTGGATCTCGATGATCTGGGCCTTGCCCGACGAACCGATGTCCGGCACGTGCACTTGCTGAACCGAAGCGGCAGAAGGCGCAGCGGCTGGTGCAGCCGGTGCAGGAGCGGCAGCCGGTGCAGCTTCGGCCTTGGCGGCAGGCGCAGCAGCCGCAGCAGGGGCCGCTTGCGCGGCGCCCTCGACTTCCAGCTCCAGCAGTTCGTCGCCTTCTTTCAGGCGATCGCCCAGCTTCACTTTCAGGCTCTTGATGACGCCGGCTTTCGGGGCCGGCACTTCCATGCTGGCCTTGTCCGATTCCAGGGTCAGGATGCTCTGGTCGGCTTCGATACGGTCGCCGACCTTCACAAACAGTTCGATTACTTCACCTTCACCGCTGCCGATGTCAGGTACGCGAATGAGTTCGCTCACAGAGTTTCTCCTCAGCAGTCCAGTGGGTTGCGTTTTTCCGGGTCGATGCCGAACTTGGTAATGGCCTCGGCCACGACTTTAGGTTCGATATCACCACGGTCAGCCAGTGCTTCCAGGGCTGCCAACACCACGAAATGACGGTCGACTTCGAAGAAATGACGCAGTTTCTTGCGGCTGTCGCTGCGGCCGAAACCGTCGGTGCCCAGGACTTTGAATTCCTTGGACGGTACCCACTGACGGATCTGCTCGGCGAACAGCTTCATGTAGTCGGTCGATGCGATGACCGGACCCTTACGGCCGCTCAGGCATTCTTCGACGTAGCTCTGTTTAGGCTTCTGGCCAGGTTTCAGACGGTTGCTGCGCTCTACGGCCAGGCCGTCGCGACGCAGTTCGTTGAAGCTGGTGACGCTCCACACATCGGCGCCGATGTTGAACTCTTCACGCAGGATCTTCGCCGCTTCACGGACTTCACGCAGGATGGTGCCGGAGCCCATCAGCTGTACGTGGTGCGCCGCATCGCGGGTGTCTTCTTCGAGCAGGTACATGCCTTTCTTGATGCCTTCTTCGGCACCGGCCGGCATGGCTGGCTGCTGGTAGGACTCGTTCATCACGGTGATGTAATAGAAGATGTCCTGTTGCTCTTCGGTCATCTTCTTCATGCCGTCCTGAATGATCACCGCCAGCTCGTAGCCGTAGGTCGGATCGTAGGTGCGGCAGTTCGGGATGGTGGCGGCCAGCAGGTGGCTGTGACCGTCTTCGTGCTGCAGGCCTTCACCGTTCAGGGTGGTACGGCCGGCGGTGCCGCCGATCAGGAAGCCACGGGTACGGCTGTCGCCAGCGGCCCATGCCAGATCGCCGATACGCTGGAAGCCGAACATCGAGTAGAAGATGTAGAACGGCAGCATTGGCTGGTTGTGGCTGGAGTACGAAGTACCGGCGGCGATGAAGGAGCTCATGGCGCCTGCTTCGTTGATGCCTTCTTCAAGGATCTGACCTTTCTGGTCTTCCTTGTAGAACATCACCTGGTCTTTATCGACTGGCTCGTAGAGCTGGCCGACGGACGAGTAGATGCCCAACTGACGGAACATGCCTTCCATACCGAAGGTACGGGCTTCGTCCGGGATGATCGGAACGATGCGCGGGCCGATTTCCTTGTCCTTGACCAGTTGCGCGAGGATCCGCACGAACGCCATGGTGGTGGAAATTTCACGGTCGCCGGAACCGTCGAGGATCGCCTTGAGGGTGTCCAGATCCGGAGTCGGCACGCTGAAGCTCTGGGCGCGACGCTGAGGCACGAAACCGCCCAGTGCGGCGCGACGCTCGGCCAGGTAACGGGCTTCGGCGCTGTTTGGCTCCGGCTTGAAGAACGGCAGGTTTTCCAGCTCTTCGTCTTTCACCGGGATGTCGAAGCGGTCGCGGAACAGCTTCAGGCTGTCGACGTCGACTTTCTTGGTGTTGTGCGCGGTGTTCTTCGCTTCGCCCGCACCGGTGCCGTAACCCTTGATGGTCTTGGCCAGGATGACGGTCGGTTGTTCTTTGTGGTTGACCGCTTCGTGGTACGCCGCGTAGACCTTGTATGGGTCGTGGCCGCCACGGTTGAGTTTCCAGATCTCGTCGTCGGACAGGTCTGCAACCATCGCCTTGAGTTCAGGCGTGTTGAAGAAGTGTTCGCGAACGAACGCGCCGTCTTTGGCTTTGTAGTTCTGGTACTCGCCGTCGATGACTTCATCCATGCGACGTTGCAGGATGCCGTCGACGTCTTTGGCCAGCAGCGGATCCCAGAAACGGCCCCAGATGACTTTGGTCACGTTCCACTGAGCACCGCGGAACACGCCTTCGAGTTCCTGGATGATCTTGCCGTTGCCGCGAACCGGGCCGTCGAGGCGCTGCAGGTTGCAGTTGATGACGAAGATCAGGTTGTCCAGCTTCTCGCGGCCGGCCAGGGAGATCGCGCCCAGGGATTCCGGCTCGTCGCACTCGCCGTCGCCCAGGAAGCACCAGACTTTCTGTTTGCCCGGCTGGATGAAGCCGCGGTGTTCCAGGTATTTCATGAAGCGAGCCTGGTAGATCGCCTGGATCGGGCCCAGACCCATGGATACGGTCGGGAACTGCCAGAAGTCAGGCATCAGCCAAGGGTGCGGATAGGACGACAGGCCCTGACCGTCGACTTCCTGGCGGAAGTTGTTCATCTGGTCTTCGGTAATGCGGCCTTCCATGAATGCGCGGGCGTAGACGCCTGGCGAGGTGTGGCCCTGGAAGTAGATCAGGTCGCCGCCGTGTTCGTCGGTCGGGGCCTGGAAGAAGTAGTTGAAGCCGATGTCGTACAGGGTCGCACTGGAAGCGAAGCTGGAGATGTGACCACCCAGGTCAGAATCTTTCAGGTTCGTACGCATTACCATGGCCATCGCGTTCCAGCGTACCAGCGAGCGAATGCGGCGTTCCATGAACAGGTCGCCAGGCATGCGTGCTTCGTGGGTAACGGGGATCGTGTTGCGGTAAGGCGTGGTGATGGCGTAAGGGAGCTGCGAACCGCTGCGGGTTGCCAGTTCACCCATACGGGTCATCAGATAGTGAGCACGGTCTTCGCCTTCTTTGTCGAGAACCGATTCCAGGGCGTCCAGCCATTCCTGGGTTTCGACGGGATCGAGGTCTTGCATGGCTTGCTCCAGGGCGGAAAGGCTTCCAGAATCGGTTGCCTGAGTTTGCGACTGGCCTTGTGGGCAGACGATTTAAAATTCTTGGATTGCCGACAGGTTGTTCCGGCGGCGTGTAGTTTTACTACAAATCATCCGGCATTTCAGCCTCTCGAATGTATAGACGAGTAGTAAAACTACAGATGAAAGGCTTGTGGCCTCCAGCTGCGTTGTGAGAATAATCGTTAAGGTTGGTCTTTAGCCATCCGAAAAAGGTGAAAGTTTGATGCTGGCTGCCAAAGAAAAAGAAATTTCAGCTATTTCTCACTTTTGTTCGACAGTCCTTCGCGTAGCGGTTTTTCATTCATCACTACAAGCGGCCATTTACACGCCGATCAAGGATAGACCATGACCCTGCCCGCGCTTGCCGAACTGCCCGCCATTCTCCTGCCGTTGGTCAGCCGATCGGAGCAGTCGTTCCGTGCGGCCGCCGCGCAACTGGAAGACGATCACGGCTTCTCTTCCTGGACGCCGGAACGCTGGGCGCAGTTCGCCCGCGTCAGCGCCGCCAGCGATTTCGTCATTGAACAGAGCGTTCGTGACCCTTTGATGTTGTTGTCGCTGGTGCAGTCAGGCGAACTCGACCGGGCATTCGCTCCCGGTGAGTTGTGCGGGCAGATGGCGGCTGCGGTCGGTACCGCGCAGACCGAAGACGAATTGGGCCGCGTCCTGCGCCGTCAGCGCACCCGGCATCAGGTGCGGATCATCTGGCGCGACCTCAACCGCCAGGCCGATCTGGTGCAGACCTGCCGCGATCTCTCGGACATGGCCGACGCCAGCATCGACCAGGCTTATCAATGGTTGTACCGCCGCCATTGCGAGCAGTTCGGCACGCCGACCGGCCGGCGCAGCGGCGAACCACAGCAAATGGTCATCCTCGGCATGGGCAAGCTCGGCGCGGTCGAGCTCAACCTGTCCTCGGACATCGACCTGATCTTCGCCTACCCCGAGGGCGGCGAAACCGTCGGCGTGAAACGCCCGCTGGATAACCAGGAATTTTTCATCCGCCTCGGCCAGCGCCTGATCAAGGCCCTCGACCCGATCACCGTCGACGGTTTCGTGTTTCGCGTCGACATGCGCCTGCGCCCGTACGGCTCGTCCGGTGCGCTGGTGCTGAGCTTCAATGCGCTGGAGCAGTATTACCAGGATCAGGGCCGCGACTGGGAACGCTACGCGATGATCAAGTCGCGGGTGGTGGCTGGCGATCAGGTGGCGGGCGAGCAATTGCAGGAAATGCTGCGGCCGTTCGTTTACCGGCGCTATCTGGACTTCTCGGCGATCGAAGCGCTGCGCACCATGAAGCAGCTGATCCAGCAGGAGGTGCGGCGCAAGGGCATGGCCGACAACATCAAGCTGGGCTCCGGTGGTATCCGTGAAGTCGAGTTCATCGCCCAGGCTTTTCAATTGATTCACGGTGGTCGCGACCTGAGTCTGCAACAGCGCCCTCTATTAAAGGTGTTGAGTACGCTCGAAGGGCAGGGCTATCTGCCGCCGGCGGTGATCAGCGAGCTGCGCGAAGGTTACGAATTCCTGCGTTACACCGAACACGCGATCCAGGCGATTGCCGACCGCCAGACCCAGATGCTCCCGGACAGCGCTCAGGATCAGGCGCGAATCGCGTTCATGCTCGGTTTTGCCGACTGGGAGGCGTTCCACGAGAAGCTGATGTTCTGGCGCGGCCGCGTGGCCTGGCACTTCGCGCAAGTGATCGCCGATCCGGATGAGGACGAAGGCGTCGAGAGTGAAGTGGTGGTCGGCGGTGAATGGCTGCCGCTGTGGGAAGAGGCTCAGGACGAAGAGGCGGCCTGTCGCCAGTTGGAGGAGGGCGGTTTCGCTGACGCGACCAAGGCCTTGAAGGCATTGGCGAGCCTGCGCGCCAGCCCGCAGTTGCGAGCGATGCAGCGTCTGGGGCGCGAACGTCTCGATGCCTTTATTCCGCGCCTGCTCGCCCAGGCGGTGGAGCATGAAAATCCCGATCTGGTGCTGGAGCGGGTTCTGCCGTTGGTCGAAGCGGTGGCCCGGCGTTCGGCTTATCTGGTGCTGCTGACCGAAAACCCCGGCGCGCTGCGGCGTTTGCTGACGTTGTGCGCCGCCAGCCCGTGGATCGCCGAGCAGATCACCCGTTTCCCGCTGCTGCTTGATGAATTGCTCAACGAAGGCCGGCTGTTCAAGCCGCCGCTGGCGCCGGAGCTGGCCGCCGAGTTGCGCGAGCGCCTGACCCGGATCCCGGAAGACGACCTCGAACAACAGATGGAAGCCCTGCGCCATTTCAAACTGGCGCACCGCTTGCGCGTCGCTGCCTCGGAAATCGCCGGCAGCCTGCCGTTGATGAAAGTCAGCGATTACCTGACCTGGCTGGCCGAAGCGATTCTGGAACAAGTGCTGGCCCTGGCCTGGCGTCAGACCGTGGCCAAGTACGGCACGCCGCTGCGCACCGATGGCACGCTGTGCGATCCCGGCTTCATCATTGTCGGTTATGGGAAAGTCGGCGGGATCGAGTTGGGGCATGGTTCGGATCTGGATCTGGTGTTCATCCACGATGGCGATCAGCAGGCCGAAACCGATGGCCCGAAACCGATCGATGGCACGCAGTTTTTCACCCGGCTCGGCCAGCGGATCATTCACTTGCTGACGGCGCAGACCAACTCCGGCCAGCTTTACGAAGTGGACATGCGCCTGCGTCCGTCCGGGGCGTCCGGGCTGCTGGTCAGTTCGCTCGGCGCGTTTGCGCGCTATCAGGAAAATGAAGCCTGGACCTGGGAACATCAGGCCCTGGTGCGGGCGCGGGTGCTGGTGGGCAGCCAGGATGTCGGCCAGGCCTTCGAGAGCGTGCGGGCCCAGGTGCTGGGCAAGGCGCGGGATCTGGCGAAACTGCAACAGGAAGTGAGCGAGATGCGCGCCAAGATGCGCGACAACCTCGGCAGCAAGAGCACCGCCGCCGGCACCGGGGCGAATGCCTTCGAGGCCACGGCGCCGTTCGACCTCAAGCAGGACGCCGGAGGTATCGTCGATATTGAATTTATGGTGCAATACGCGGCCCTGGCGTGGTCGCAGACCCACCCGCCGTTGCTGCGCTGGACGGACAATATCCGCATTCTGGAAGAGCTGGAGCACGAAGGGCTGATGCCGGCCGAAGACGCCAGCCTGTTGCGCGAGGCCTACAAGGCCTATCGTTCCGCCGCCCACCGGCAGGCCTTGCAGAAGGACGCCGGGGTGATACCGGGCGATCAGTTCGCGGACGAACGGCGGCAGGTGATGCGGATCTGGCGTGAGCTGGGGCTAAGCTGATTCTCGAGACGGGGAGGCGTGAAGCCTCCCCGGTTCGTTTATGGAAACCACATGAATATTCTGATCGTTGGGCCCAGTTGGGTCGGTGACATGGTGATGGCGCAGACACTGTTTCAGTGTCTCAAGCAGCGCCACCCGCAGTGCGAAATCGACGTGCTGGCCCCGGAGTGGAGCCGGCCGATCCTCGAACGCATGCCCGAAGTGCGCAAGGCCTTGAGCTTCCCGCTCGGCCACGGCGCGCTGGAGCTGGCGACCCGTCGGCGGATCGGCAAATCCCTGGCCGGCCAGTACGACCAGGCGATCCTGCTGCCGAACTCGTTGAAGTCGGCGCTGGTGCCGTTCTTCGCCGGCATCCCGAAACGCACCGGCTGGCGCGGCGAATTCCGCTACGGCCTGCTCAATGACGTGCGCACGCTGGATAAAGAGCGTTATCCGCTGATGATCGAGCGTTTCATGGCGCTGGCTTACGAGCCGAACGCCGAGCTGCCAAAACCTTATCCGCGCCCGAGCCTGCAGATCGATCCGGTGACCCGCGAGGCTGCATTGGCGAAGTTCGGCTTGACCCTCGATCGTCCGGTATTGGTGCTGTGCCCCGGCGCCGAATTCGGTGAAGCCAAACGCTGGCCGTCCGAGCATTACGCCAAGGTCGCCGAGGCGCGCATCCGTGAAGGCTGGCAGGTCTGGCTGTTCGGTTCGAAGAACGATCACGCGGTGGGCGAAGACATTCGCGCGCGGCTGATTCCGGGCCTGCGCGAAGAGTCCGTGAACCTCAGCGGCGGCACCTCGCTGGCCGAGGCCATCGACCTGATGTCCTGCGCCGACTCGGTGGTCTCCAACGATTCCGGTCTGATGCACGTGGCCGCCGCGCTCAATCGCCCGTTGGTGGCGGTCTACGGGTCGACCTCGCCGGGTTTCACTCCGCCGTTGGCCGAGCATGTGGAAATCGTCCGCCTGGGTCTCGATTGCAGCCCTTGCTTTGATCGCACCTGCCGTTTCGGCCATTACAACTGCCTGCGCCAGCTGATGCCGGACGCGGTCAACGATGCCTTGCAGCGTTTGCAGGGCTCTGTGGTCGAGGTTCATTAACTTGCGGGTATTGCTGATCAAGACTTCATCGCTGGGCGACGTGATTCACGCGTTGCCGGCGCTGACCGACGCCGCCCGGGCGATTCCCGGGATCAAGTTCGACTGGGTGGTGGAAGAAGGCTTCGCCGAGATTCCGACCTGGCACCCGGCTGTAGGCAAAGTGATTCCGGTGGCGATCCGCCGCTGGCGCAAAAACATCTGGAAAACCATCACCAGCGGCGAATGGAAGCGCTTCAAGCAGTCCGTTCGGGCGAACAAATATGACCTGGTGATCGACGCTCAGGGCTTGCTGAAAAGCGCCTGGCTGACCCGCTATGTCAAAGCCCCGGTGGCCGGTCTCGACAAGGGCTCGGCCCGCGAGCCGATCGCCGCGCGCTTTTATGACCGCAAGCTGGCGGTGGCCCGTGGGCAGCATGCTGTCGAGCGCGTGCGCCAGTTGTTCGCCATTGCTTTGGGTTACGACTTGCCCAAAGGCCTGGGCGATTACGGCCTTAACGTCGAGCGTCTGGTCGAGCTGCCGCGCAAGAATGCCTACGTGGTGTTCCTGCATGGCACCACCTGGGACACCAAACACTGGCCGGAAGCCTACTGGCGCGAGCTCACCGAACGGGTCGGCTACCTCGGCGTCGGGATCAAACTGCCGTGGGGCAATCCGCTGGAGAAGGCCCGGGCCGAGCGCATCGCCGCCGGTTTCAAACACGCCGAAGTGCTGCCGAAGCTGAACCTGGCCGGCGTCGGCAAGGTATTGGCCGGCGCCCAGGCCTGTGTCGCGGTGGACACCGGTCTCGGTCACCTCGCCGCCGCTTTGGATGTGCCGACGATTTCCCTGTTCGGCCCGACCAATCCGGGCCTGACCGGCGCCTACGGCAAGCTGCAGATTCACCTCGGCAGCGATTTCCCGTGCGCGCCGTGCCTGCAAAAGAAATGTACGTATCAACCGACCGCGCAGGATGCCCGTCAGTTTGACCTGAAACGCGAGTGGCCCCTGTGCTTCACGCGTCTGAATCCCGAGCGTGTTGCCAGCCGACTGAGCACGTTGTTGATGGCTGAGGAGCTGCGCTGATGCAATTGGCTTTTGTCCTGTACAAATATTTCCCGTTTGGTGGCTTGCAGCGCGACTTCATGCGCATCGCCCTCGAATGCCAGAAGCGCGGGCACCAGATCCGCGTCTACACCCTGATCTGGGAAGGCGACGTGCCGCCCGGTTTCGAAGTGCTGGTGGCGCCGGTCAAGGCGTTCTTCAATCATCGGCGCAACGAAAAGCTCAGCGCGTGGATGGAGGCGGACCTGGCCAAGCGTCCGGTGGATCGCCTGATCGGCTTCAACAAGATGCCGGGGCTGGACGTCTACTACGCCGCCGACGGCTGCTTCGAAGACAAGGCGCAGAACCTGCGCCATTCGCTGTATCGCCGCTGGGGCCGTTATCGCCACTTCGCCGAATACGAGCGCGCGGTGTTCGCCAAGGATGCGAAGACCGAAGTGCTGATGATTTCCGAAGTGCAGCAGCCGCTGTTCATCAAGTATTACGACACACCGCTGGAGCGCTTCCACCTGCTGCCGCCGGGCATCGCCCAGGATCGTCGCCGTCCGGCGGATGCCGACCGGATTCGCGCCGGTTTCCGCGCCGAATTCAATCTGAAGGACGACGAACTGCTGCTGGTGCAGATCGGTTCCGGATTCAAGACCAAGGGCGTCGATCGCAGCCTGAAAGCGCTGGCCGCACTGCCCGCCGAGCTGAAGAAACGCACCCGGCTGTTTGTAATCGGCCAGGATGACCCCAAATTGTTCCAGATGCAGAGTGCGACGCTGGGCCTGGGCGACAACGTGACGTTCCTCAAGGGGCGCAGCGATATCCCGCGTTTCCTGCTCGGCGCCGATCTGTTGATTCACCCGGCGTACAACGAAAACACCGGTACGGTGCTGCTTGAAGCGCTGGTCGCCGGGTTGCCGGTACTGGTCAGCGCGGTCTGCGGTTATGCCCATTACATCGCCGAGGCCGACGCCGGGCGCGTGCTGGACGAACCGTTCGATCAGGCGCAACTGACGCAATACCTGACCGACATGTTGAACGACGACGCTGCGCGGGCGGCCTGGAGCCGCAACGGTCTGGCCTTCGCCGAGACGGCCGACCTCTACAGCATGCCGCAGCACGCGGCCGATGTGATTCTGGCGGAGCACGCTTAAATGAAGTTGATGCTGGCTGAACCGTTCAAGAGCCTGTGGGCCGGACGCGACCCGTTCGCCGAGGTCGAGGGCTTGCAGGGCGAGGTGTACCGCGAGCTGGAAGCCCGCCGGACGTTGCGCACGGAAGTCGACGGCAATGGCTTTTTCGTCAAGATTCACCGCGGTATCGGTTGGGGCGAGATCTTCAAGAACCTGCTGACTGCCAAGCTGCCGGTGCTCGGCGCGGGCCAGGAATGGAAAGCCATCCAGCGCTTGCAGGAAGTCGGCGTGCCGACCATGACCGCCGTCGCGTACGGCGAGAAGGGCAGCAACCCGGCGGATCAGCATTCGTTCATCGTCACCGAAGAGCTGGCGCCGACCATCAGCCTCGAAGACTTCAGCATCGACTGGGTCAAGCAACCGCCGCAGCCAAGACTCAAGCGAGCGCTGATCGCCGAGGTCGCGCGCATGACCGGCATGATGCACCGCGCCGGGGTCAACCACCGCGACTGCTACATCTGCCACTTTCTGCTGCACACCGACAAACCGGTCACCCCGGAAGATTTCAAACTCTCGGTGATCGACCTGCACCGTGCCCAGACCCGTCCGGCGATCACCCAGCGCTGGCGTAACAAGGATCTGGCGGCGCTGTACTTCTCAGCGCTGGACATCGGCCTGACCCGCCGCGACAAATTGCGCTTCCTCAAAGGCTATTTCCAGCAACCGCTGCGCCAGATCCTGGCTGAAGAAGCGCCGTTGCTGAGCTGGCTCGAAGGCAAGGCCAACAAGCTCTACGCGCGCAAGCAACGTTACGGGGATGCGCTCTGATGGCGGGTTGGAATCTGGAGCCTGAGTACAGTGAACTTGCGCAGTATTTCGGTAGCCTCGAAGCGGTATTCGCCCTTCAGGGCGAGCGCCTGACCCGCGATCCCTTGTCCGAAGTCATTCGCGTGCAGCTCAACGGCGTCAACTATTACGTCAAGCGCTACAGCGGTGCCGGCAAGGGCCTGCGGCGTTATCTGGGCAAGCCCCGGGTGAAGATGGAATGGCAGAACCTCAAGCGCTTCGCCAAGTGGGGCATTCCCACCGCCGAAGTGGTGGCGTGGGGGCTGGAGCGCAACGGCATGGCCTACGATCGCGGGGCGATGATCACTCGTGAACTGCCGCGCACCGAAGACCTGTCGGCACTGGCCGAACGCAACGATCCCAAGCTCAGGGATCGCGCCTGGGTCGATGGGGTCAGCCGGCAACTGGCCGGTTATACGCGTGTGATGCACGACCACCGCTTTACCCATAACGATCTGAAGTGGCGCAACCTGCTGATCGACGATCAGGCGCAGTTGTATCTGATCGACTGCCCGAACGGCGATTTCTGGCGCGGTTTCTGGCTCAAGTACCGGATCACCAAGGATCTGGCCTGCCTCGACAAGGTGGCCAAGTATCACCTGTCGAACACCCAGCGCCTGCGCTTCTACCTGCAATACCGCCAGCGTGACCGGCTGAATGCCGCCGACAAGCAACGGATTCGCCACGTGGTGAGATTTTTCGAGGGACGTGAATGACTGATTTTCTCGCCGAAGAAGACCGTGCACTGCTTGAGCGCCACGGTCTAGGTACTTTTGACGCCCTGTGGGCCAAGCAGCTTGAGGCTGTAGATGAACCCAACACCGCCCGTGGCGGCTGGAGCAGCGTGTTTCGTCTGGAGCTGGAAGGCCAGGGTTACTACCTCAAGCGCCAGAGCAATTACCTGACCCGCACCTTGCATGCGCCGTTCGGCGAACCCAGTTTCGCCCGCGAATTTCGCAATATCAGCCGATATCGCAAACTCGGCATTCCTGCGCTGCAAGCGGCTTTTTTCGGTGAGCGCAAAGTCGACGGCGAAATCCGCGCGATCCTGCTGACGCGCGCGCTGGATGGCTGGAGCGACCTTGAGTCGCTGCTGGCGCGCTGGTCGCAACTCGGTGCAACGCAACAAACGGCGATCCTCAAGGCCTGCGGGCTGCTGGCTCGGCATCTGCACGGCGTACGCCAGGTGCACGGCTGTTTCTATCCCAAGCACATTTTTCTGCGGGCCAACGGTGACGAGTACCAGGCGCAACTGATCGACCTGGAAAAAACCCGACCGTTATTGTTCGGCATGCGTGACCGGATCAAGGACCTGGAGCCGCTGCAACGCCGCGCACCGGAGTGGAGCGACGCGCAATTGCGTGAGTTGCTGGCGGCTTACCTCGATCAGCCCGCCGACAGCTCGCTGCTCGACAGCTGGCTCGCCCGGCTGACCGCACGACGTAGTCACAAGGAGACCCGCTGATGCAGCTGTCCGAGCTGACCGGTGTCGGGCGAACCCCGCCACTGCCACTGTCGGTAGCCCTCGCCGATGCGGCCGGTCCTGCGGACTTGCAATTGTTGAGTCTGTTGCGCGTGTTGCCGGGGCAGCGTTATGTCGGTGCCGGTGTGTGGCGCGGGCGTCCGGTGCTGGCCAAGTTACTGGTCGGCAACAAGGCAGCGCGACATTTTCAGCGTGAACTGGAGGGCGTGAAACTGCTCGCCGCCCAGGGCATGACCACGCCGTTGCTGCTGGCTGATGGTCTGAAGGATGGCGAAGGCGGCTGGTTGCTGTTCGAGTTCCTTGAAGGCGCCGAGAGTCTGGGCGATGCCTGGAGCAAGGTCGAATCCCTGCCGGTGCTGGCCGACGAACAATCGGCGGTGCTGGCCGAAGCGCTCGGCGCCATCGGTCAATTGCACGGCAAAGGCCTGTGGCAGGAAGACCTGCACCTGGACAACCTGCTGCGCCACGGCGGCCAACTTTATCTGATCGACGGCGCCGGTATCCGTGTGGAAACTGCCGGCCAGCCATTGTCCCGGCAAAAAGTGCTGGAAAACCTCGGGGTGTTTTTCGCCCAGTTGCCCAAATCGCTCGAGCCGTTCACCGAAGAATTGCTGGTGTATTACCTGCTGAGCAACAGCGAGCACGCATTGCCGCTGGAAGCCCTGCAAAAACAGATCGACAAGGTGCGCGCCTGGCGCTTGAAGGATTACCTGATCAAGGTCGGTCGTGAATGCACGCTGTTCAGCGTCAAGCGTGGTGCATTTGCTCTGCGGTCGATTCGCCGCGAGGAAGAGTCCGCGATGCTGCCGGTGCTGGAGCAGGCCGATGCCCTGCTCGATCAAGGACATCTGTACAAGACCGGCGGCGCGGCCAGTGTCGGCAAGGTCGAGGTTGCCGGGCGTGCGCTCGTGATCAAACGCTACAACATCAAGAATTTTGCCCATTGGCTCAAGCGCTTCTGGCGTCCGAGCCGTGCCTGGCACTCCTGGCGCGAAGGCAATCGTCTGGCGTTCCTCGGCATCGCCACGCCAAAACCGCTGGCGGTGCTGGAAACCCGGTTTTTCTGGTTGCGCAGCAAGGCTTATCTGATCACCGAGTACCTGGCCGGGCCGGACATCATCGAGCGCTTTGCGCCTTATGTCGAAAGCGGCGCGGCGCCGGAAAACGAGTTGCAGGCACTGGACCGGCTGTTTGCACGGCTGATCGCCGAACGCATCAGCCATGGCGACTTCAAGGGGCACAACCTGTTCTGGCAGGAAGACCGCTGGGCGCTGATCGATCTGGACTCGATGTGTCAGCACGGCTCGCTGGGCAGCTTCGCCCCGGCTTATGCCCGGGACCGTGCGCGGTTCATGCGCAACTGGCCTGAAAGCAGTGCGCTGTATCAGGTGATTGATCAGCGTTTACCCAGGGATGTAGCGGGCACTGCGTGATTGTTTTCGTCAGCGTGTAAGACATTTCTGCTGTTGAAATCGGGTGAGGTTTGTAGCGACAAATCCTTGTGATTTGTCCTACGGCCTTTCCGGAAGCCATGAACTGCCCCTCGCAAAACCCCGATGTTAGTTTGCCCCGACGTTCCCGGAGGGCAAACCTTGAGCATCAAAAACGCTATCACGATCGGCGCATTTTCCCTGGCACTGTCCGGCTGCGGCACCGCCGTCACGGTGTTGCAGGACGACGACGGCGCCACGCGCGGCCTGCGCAAACAGAAGACCTACTGTCAGTCGATTCCGCGCATCTACAGCGGACTCGCCCATGATTTCTGCCTGCTGCACGCGCCGCCCGACCCTACTGGCATTCTGGTGCCGGTCGTCCTGCTCGACCTGACCCTGTCCGGCGTCTTCGACACGGCTTTTCTGCCGTATACGATCTATCGCCAGGCGGTGGACGGGAATATCAGTGTTTATTGGCGATCAAGTCGTGGTTGAGGCTTTTAAATTTTTGCGGCTTCCAGAAAGCGAAAAGCCCCGGTGATCTCACCGAGGCATTAACGTCGACCGGGATCTCCCAGTCCATTTGCAGAAGAGTCTAAGTTGAAGCTTCTGTTGCGTCAACGCACCGGCCGGCCAGTTCCGCTAGAGGTTTGTCGGCGCTTTTAAGCTATAATCCCGCCCTTTAGCTGTCTCTCGCCCGGTGCGAGGGCACATCATTTTTCAAGGCGCATCGCGCCTGAATGCAGACTAAAGAGGCTAGACCCCTGTGGCATTGACGATTCTTGGCCTGTCCGGCGCCCTTAGCCATGATCCTTCAGCAGCCTTGTACATCGACGGCAAGCTGGTCGCGGCGGCCGAGGAAGAGCGCTTCGTGCGCGATAAACATGCAAAGAACCGCATGCCCTACGAATCGGCGAAGTTCTGCCTGGAGCAGGCAGGCATCAAGCCGTCCGACGTTGACGTGGTCGCGATTCCGTTCGCTCCGATCAGCATTTTCGGCAAGGCCCGCTGGCAGTACGCCAAGCGTTACTGGTACGCCCCGGACCGTGCACTCGACGCGATCCTGATGGGCAACCGTCGCTACAAGCGCTATCGCAACAAGATCGTCTGGTGCCTGGAACAACTGGGCTTCGATCCGAAGAAAATCAAGATCGAGCCGGTGGAACACCACCTGGCCCACGCTTCCAGCGCCTACCACTGCTCGGGTTTCAAAGAGAAAACCGCGATCCTCGGCATCGACGGCAAGGGCGAGTACGCCACGACCTTCTTCGGTTATGGCGAGAACGGCAAGATCCACAAGATCAAGGAATTCTTCGATCCGGACTCCCTCGGCGGCCTGTACGGCGCGATCACCGAGTTCCTCGGTTTCGACATGCTCGACGGCGAGTTCAAGGTCATGGGCATGGCGCCGTACGGCGACGCCAGCAAATACGATTTCTCGCGCCTGGCTTCATTCGAAAACGGCGAACTGGTGATCAACACCGACTACGCCAACGTGATCGGCCTGCGTCGCTATAAAGAGAAGGGCAAGGGTTACTACTTCTCGCCGAAGCTGATCGAGTGGCTGGGTCCGAAGCGCGAAGGCGACATCGCCGACGAGCCGTACATCCACTACGCCGCCAGCATTCAGGCGCTGTTCGAAAAAATCGCGCTGCAGATGATCGACTACTATCTGGGTGACGTGCTTAAGGAAACCGGCAAACTGGCCTATGCCGGTGGCTGTGCGTTGAACGTCAAGCTCAACCAGAAAATCATCGCCCGCGACGACGTCAAGGAACTGTTCGTGCAGCCTGCCTCCGGCGATGCCGGCACCGCAGTCGGCGCAGCGGCCTATGTGTCCAACGCCCGTGGCGTGCCGGTCGAGAAGATGGAACACGTCTACCTCGGCCCGTCGTACAGCAACGAAGACGTGATCGCCGCATGTGCCCGTCACGAGAACAAGCCGACCTGGCGCAAGCTCGACAACATGCCGGAGCAGATCGCCAAAATCATGGTCGATGGCAACCCGGTGGCCTGGTTCCAGGGCCGCATGGAGTTCGGTCCGCGCGCGCTGGGCGGTCGTTCGATCATCGGTTGCCCGAGCGTGGCTGGCGTGGCTGACCGCATCAACCACCAGATCAAGTTCCGCGAGCGCTGGAGGCCTTTCTGCCCGTCGATGCTCGACACCGTTGCGCCTCAGATGATCAAGATCGATCACCCGGCGCCGTTCATGACCTTCACCTTCGAAGTGGCTGAAGAGTGGAAGACCCGGGTGCCGGAAGTCGTCCACGAAGACGGCACGTCCCGGGCCCAGGTGCTCAAGCGCGAATACAACCCGCGCTACTATGACATGATGAAGGCGCTGGAAGTGCTGACCGGCAACGGCGTGTCCCTGAACACCTCGCTCAACCGCCGTGGCGAACCGATGATCTGCTCGCCGACCGACGCACTGAACATGTTTTTCGGCTCGGATCTGCAGTACCTGATCATGGAAGACATCCTGGTGGTCAAAGAAGGCGCAAACGCTTATGACACGCTCGGCTGAACGCCATGTGCTGCAGTTCTCCCACGGCTATGATGGCCCGTTCCTGGACTGCGCGCGGCAGTACGCCAGCCTGTTCGCAGGCACCGGTTATCGGGTCACCACGGTCTTTCTGACCGGGGCGGCCGATAGCGAGGTGGCCGCAGCCTGCGCCTCCGATGAAGTGTTGTTCATGGAATACAGCTCCAAGGCCATTCGTGGCCTGAAGCTGGGCGCCATCGGCGATCTGCGCAAGATCGCCGCTTCCCGCAATTTCAGTTTCTGCATCGCCCATCGTTTCAAGCCGATCTACATCGCCTTGCTCGGTACTTCCCTGCCGGTGATTGGCGTGCATCACGCGTTTGGCGATTACCAACGCGGCACGCGCAAACTCTTTGCGCACATTTTCCGCAAGCGTCTGAGCCTGCTCGGCGTGTCCGATGCGGTGCGCGACGACATGCGCCGTTGCCTGCCGAAATGGCCGGCAGCGCGCATCCAGACCCTCTACAACCGCATCGATATCTCCGCGTTGCAGATGAGTCAGGTGTCCGCCCGTGAAGCCCGCGAAACCCTTGGTCTGTCGGCGGATGCCTTCATTGTCGGCAATGTCGGTCGTCTGCACCCGGACAAGGATCAGGTCACGCTGCTGCACGGTTTTGCCGCGGCGCTGCCCGGTCTGCCGGCCAACAGCCAACTGGTGATTCTTGGCGAGGGGCGGCTTGAGGATGAACTCAAGACACTTGCCCGTGAGCTGGGCGTCGGGGATCGGGTGCTGTTTCTCGGCCAGGTGCCGGACGCGCGCAATTACTTCCGGGCGTTCGATGTGTTTGCCCTGAGTTCCGATAATGAGCCGTTCGGCATGGTGCTGCTGGAGGCCATGGCCGCCGGCGTGCCGTTGCTGGCCACGGCGTGCGGCGGGGCGAAGGAAGTGGTCGAAGGCGTCGGGATCCTGTTTCCGCTGGGTGACGCCGAGCATCTGGCCCAAGGCCTGAAACATCTGGCCGGCATGGACGAGCAGCAGCGTCGTCAGTGCGCCGAGATGATGTTCGACCGCCTGCGCGAGCGCTTCTCCGACCGCGCCGTACGCGACACCTTCTGGCATTTGCCGCAAGTTATCGATCTGGCACCGAGGGGCTGATGCTCAACCGATTTCAAGGCTGGCGCGAACGTGGCTGGTCGCCCGTTGACGCCTCAACTTATGCACAGGCCTGGCAACGTTTCGGCGGCAGCGTCGCGACTCATCCCATGGTGGTCGAGCGTCTGGCGAATCTGGCGGGCATCCCCGTGCGTTATCTGGCCTGGGAGCAACAGGGCGAAGTCAAAGCCGCGATCCCGACCTGGGGCCGCGACCTGGCCTTGTCCAAGGACGTGCTCAAGCGCAACGGCAAGAAAGGCCTCTTCGACCTGGGCAACGCCGAGCTGATCCTGCCGGCCGCCGCCGATGCCCAGGCCCCGCTGCGCCATCGTGGGCGCTACCTGTCGGCGCTCAACGAAAACCGCTTCAGCGGCCTCAAGTTGCAGACCGAGCAACTGGCCATGGCCCGTACGCCCGAAGAACTGTCGAAGAAGTTTCGCTACAACCAGCGCCGTGAACTGCGCCTGCTGGAAGAGGCGGGCGGCGTGGTGCGGCCGGTCAGCGACTTCTCCAGTGCCGAACTGGCGGCGATCTACTGCGACCTGTTCCAGCGCCGCTGGGGTTTCCCGGCCACAGGTGCGGCGTGCATGGCCGAAGTCATCGAACTGCTGCGCGAGTTGTTGATCGGCTCGGTGATCTTCCTCAACGACGCGCCGATCGCCATCCAACTGGTGTACCGCGTCGAAGCCCCGGAGTGGATCAGCGTCGAGTACATCAACGGTGGCGTCGACCCTGAAACCCGCGAGTTCAGCCCTGGCAGCGTTCTGAGTTTCCTCA
Organism: Pseudomonas sp. 3-2; assembly: GCF_019710535.1. Classification (NCBI taxonomy): domain Bacteria; kingdom Pseudomonadati; phylum Pseudomonadota; class Gammaproteobacteria; order Pseudomonadales; family Pseudomonadaceae; genus Pseudomonas; species Pseudomonas sp. 3-2. The sequence continues at coordinate 531,080 of NZ_CP081200.1, forward strand.
ATACGCAATCTGCCTGGGAACATGCCCGGGCCCTGAACAAGCCGCTGCGCTTTTCCTTCGGTCGCGCCGACCGTGAATACAAGGATCGCTGGTGCAATCCTGTGCCGGTCTTCACTGTATGAGTCAACCCATGAGCCGCAAACAGCAACTGCTCAAGCGTCACCGGCGCAATAAACGAATCGGCCTGCTGATCGCACTGATCGTGTTGATCGCCCTTGGCTTGCTGGTGGCCTGGTGGCTGCCGCTGGTGCTGGCGGTCATTGGCTGGATTGCCCATGAGGCGTGGTTCGCCGATCACCTGTTCTATTCGCCGAAAGACGATTACCAATACAGTTTTCCGCCGTTCACCCCGCAGCCAAAAGTGCATTTGAGCGGTGAGCAATTGCGCCTTGACGAGGGCGTGATGCTGGTGGACGACGCCACGCTGATCCTCGCCGTGAAGGTTAAAAGCAGCTTCCTGGGACGCTTCTTTGATCCTCGGGTCGAGTTGGCCGGTGGCCCCCATCCCGACGTGCAGACGTTCGAGCGCGGCGTCAACGGTCTGCGTTATCTGAACCTCAGTGGACAGGCGCAGGCGCTGTCGCAAGGCCAGTTGCGTCTGCGCGGGCGCTTTTGCCGGGTGTTCGGCGAGCCGCTGCTGTGGGCGCTGGAGCAACCGGACTACCGCCAGCAGCGGGTGATGGTGATCGCCCCGCACGCCGACGATGCCGAGCTGGCCGCCTACGGTCTCTACAGCCAGGCCAAAGAAGCCTGGATCGTGACCCTGACCGCTGGCGAGATCGAAGCCGAACACTATCAACAGATGGGCCTGAACAAGGTCGAGGCGGCGCGGCTCAAGGGCCGCTTGCGTGCCTGGGACAGCCTGGCCGTACCGCGCTGGGCCGGTGTGCCGCAGGAACATTGCGTGCAGCTCGGGTATTTCTGCCTGCAACTGGCGGCGATGCAGGCTGCGCCGAATCAGCCCATTGGTTCGCGGGAAGCGGATCTGAGCGACACGCGAATGTTCCGTCAGTTGAATCCGTTTGCCTTGCCCGGCGATGCCGACGGCGCACCGACCTGGAACAATCTGCTGGCCGACCTGCGTGACGTGCTGTCCCGCGCGCGCCCGGATGTGATCGTGTTGCCGCACCCGACGCTGGATCCGCATCCCGATCACATCTGCGCCCAAGAGGCGGTGCTGGAAACCTTGCGCGGCCTCGAATGGCAGCCGACGCTGCTCGGTTACGCCAACCACTTGCACGACAACGACCGATGGCCGATGGGCGACAGCGGGCAGGGCATTGCCCTGCCGCCGACGTTCGATGCGACCCTCGCGATGCAGCCGCTGTGCCTGCCGCTGTCGCTCGAACTGCAGCGGGACAAGGCCATGGCGCTGGGCATGATGCATGACCTGCAGCCACCGGCCCCGTTCAAGCGTCGCCTGCGCCGGTTGTTTCAGCGACTGCTGGCCGGTCGGCGTCCGTCGGTTTATGGCGAGAACGAATTTTTCCGCAAAGCAATCAGACGCCAGGAGTTGTTCTGGGTACTGAAGCAGAGCGAAACAGGGGCGACGGCATCGCACCGGGGAGAGGTATGAGTCAACGCGCAAAGGTGCTGCAGCTGCAGCCCGATTACAACGTCAAATCCCATGATTTCGCCGACCTCGCCGAACAGATCGTCAAGGCGCTGCCGACCGACCGTTACGAAGTGACCGCCGCCTTCCTGCGCGGCAAACCCGGAGCGGGCGAGGCGGTCAGCCGTGCCGACCGTTCGGTGTATTTCGAGTTTTCCGACAAGTCCCTCAAGGGCATGCGCCTGCGGGCGATGTGGCAGCTGTACAAGTTCTGCCGCCTGGAAAAATTCGACGTGGTGATCTGCAACCGCTTCAAACCGGTGAACATGATGCTGACGCTCAACCGCTGGTTGAAGGTGCCGTTGTGCATCGGTATTTCCCACGGCTTCGGCGAGTACGACCGCTTCTACCGTCGTCGCCAGACTCAGCGCCTGATTGATCGGCACTGGCGTTTCGTCGGCGTGTCGCCGGCGGTCAAACAGTACCTGCTGGACTGCGATTGCGGTTTCACTGACCAGAACACGTACGCGATCACCAACGCCATCGACATCGAGCAGGCCGAGGGTTTGCAGCACAGCCGCGAACGCGCGCGCGAAATGCTGGGGATCGACCCGGCGGTGCGCCTGATCGGGGCACTGGGGCGGCTGGTGTCGGTCAAGGGCCACACTTACCTGTTGCAGGCTTTCGCCCAACTCAAAGACAAATACCCGAATACCCAACTGGCAATCATCGGTGCCGGACGCCTGCAGGCGCCGCTGGCGGCCGAGATCGAACAGTTGGGCCTGACTGGCCGGGCGCATCTGCTGGGCTTCAAGGAAAACGCCCTGCAATACGTGCGCGCGTTCGATATCTGGACCATGCCGTCGCTGGCCGAAGGCCTCGGTCTGGCCTTGCTGGAAGGCATGAGCGGGCACCTGCCGGTGATCGCCTCGAACGTGCCGGCCATGCTGCCGCTGATCGAAGGTGCCGGTGGCCTGTCGATCACGCCCAAGGACGTGCCGAGCCTGGTGGCGGCACTGGACACCTACCTCGCGCTGTCGGATGTCGAGCTCAAGGCCAAGGGCGAGCAGGCTTACCGCTACTTGCAGGAACAGCACGACATCGAGGTCTTCCGCCAGGAATACCTGAACCTGATCGACTCCGGCCTGGAGCAGGCCCGCAAGGAACAGCCATGAGCGAAGAAAGAGCCATGAGCGAGTCAGCAGCGATGAGCGATGCGCAACCCCTCGTCACCGTTATCATCGCGTCCTATAACCATGGGCCGTACATCGAGGAAAGCATCCTCAGCGTCATCAACCAGAGCTACCGGAACATCGAGCTGCTGGTGATCGACGACGGTTCGAGGGACGACAGCGTCGAGCGCATCAAGGCCTTGCAGGAAAAGCACGGCTTCGATTTTCGTGTGCAGCAGAACCAGGGCCTGACCAATACGCTCAATGGCGCGATCGCGCGGGCCAAGGGCAGCCTGATCGTGCCGTTCGGTTCCGACGACATCATGTACCCGGACCGGATCGCGACACAGGTCGCCTACATGGACGGCAAGCCGGAAGTGGGCATCTGCGCCGGCAACATCGAGTTGATGGATGCCGACGGCAATCTCTATCCGGAGAAGCGTCAGCGCCGGGACGTGCCGTTCCGGCGCCTGGATTTCGATGACATGTTTCTGGAGCGCAAGCCGTACCCGCCGGCGCCGACCCTGATGATCCGCCGCGAAGCACTGGACAAGGTGGGCGGGTTCGATCCGACGATTCGTCTGGAGGATCTGTACATCGAACTGAAAGTGACCCGCGCCGGGTACTTCATCGATGGGTTGAACGTGGTGATGGCGCGCTATCGCAAGCACGCCACCAACTCCTACAAGAACCACCGTTTCATGATCGAAAACATCCTGCGCACCTACGCGCGGTTCAGCGATCATCCGCTGTACGACGAAGTGCGCTACAAGTCGCTCAATTCGATGTTTCTGAAGACCGCCAACCGCGACCGCAAACTGGCGCGGGAGCTGCTGGCGCAGATTCCTTTCAAGGCCTGGAACAAGAAGACCTGGCGCGGGCTGGGCCGGTTACTGTTTTTGCCGCTGGAAAAAGACTGAGGTCGTTGTCGCTCGCACTCGGCGAGCGACTTTTTCCGCCAGTTGCTTGCACGCAGCCATGGAGCAGATAGGTGCTGTAGCTGATTTCCCTCAGCCAGCGGATGCTGCGTGGTTTCAAGGCACCGAACAAAGTGTTGTCAGAAGCCACGATCACGAAAAACAGCGACAGCAGAAACAGCGGCGGTGACGATGGCCGGCAGAGGCGGCCAGCGTAATGAACGGACTGGTCTGAATCATCAATGAACCCGAGCCGGCGCGTTGCCGGCCAGCACTTGCCTGTGCAGATTCTCTACGGCGGATTTCGACGCTGTTACGGCGTACCCCTGGAGCAGCGCCTCGAGGTGATCCTCGAACAGCCAGCGCTTGTCGACGGTGTAGCGTTGCATGTGGCGCAGATTACGCTGACGCAGTGACAGGCTGAGGGGCGAAGGGTAGATCCGCAGGTCGGCCAGATCGATCAGCCCGAACTCGCCATCCTCCAGCACCAGCACATTGCCCAGGTGCAGTGAGCGGAAATACACGCCTTGCTCATGCAGGCCGGCCATGAATTTGCCGAAACGTTCCACCAGCGCCTGTCGCACGGCTGGCGCGGTGATTCCCTGCAAGACCTGGCGCAGGGTGTGGCCCGGCAGCGGCGTGTAATGCACGGCGCTGCTGCCGTCGTCGAGGCGATACAGGTTCAGCACCTGGGGCGTGGGAATGCCCATTCGGCGCAATTGCTCGCTGTTGACGGCAAACCGCTCGGAATACGGATTGAAACTGCCCGAGGTGTACCAGCGGCGGCGGCGAAACAGCTTGAGAAAGCTGCCATCGGCCAGGCGCAGGACCTTCGGCCCGAGTCCGTCTTCCTCGATGACCTGGGCGCCGTTGCCGAGCTGTTGCAGAGCGGATGCCGAAAGCTTCTGTACCGGCATTGTCAAAAGGCGTCGGGCCCGTTGATTGATGCTCAGGGCTGCAATCAGCGCCAAAGGAATCCACAGCAGGAACCAGTGCTCCTTGGGGCGCGAAATGATCCCGCCACCCTCGGTCAGCCCGGCACCGATGCCGAACACCAGCCAGGTCGAGGCGATGATCAGCAGCGGCTGCACGCGCTGGCGCCAACTGCTCAGCAAGCCCCAGGCCTGAAAAAACAGCCACGGCAGCATGCCGAGGATGCCGACGTAATAAAGCACGCCCAGCGCAAAGCTGTGGGGTTCCTGGAAGTTGTAACCGACACCCGGGTCAATCGCCAGTGTGGCGTTGTAGCCGTGGCCGATCCATGGGTGTTCGGCGATTTTTTCCAGGGCTTGCTGCCAGATTTCGAAACGGTAGGAGTCACCGCGTTCGATGATCATCTTCGAGAACAGCACCGACATGGTTGCGCCGCCGACCGCCAATGTCCCCAGCAGCACCAGCGAGCGACGGTTCCAGCAAATCAGGCTCAGCCACAATGCCGCCATGGTCAGCGCCACCAGCGGGGTGCGCGAGCCGGTTCCGATCACGGCCATGAACATGATCAGCATCGCGGGAATGCTGAGCCAGTACAGCCGGCGATTCTTGCAGGTCATGCTCAGACTGAGCCAATAGGCGCAGAAAAATCCGAACAGATGGGAGCTGAGCAAAGGGTTGTCGAACGCGCCACCACCGATCAGGCGCTCGCCGGGTTCAGAGTGGAGCACGAATGGAATCAGGAAACTGATCGTTGCGACCAGGGCCACCAGCGCGGCGCCGAACAGCAATGGCGAAAGAATGTCGCTGCGGTAACGAACCAGCAGGAAACACCCGGCGAACAGCATCAGGGTATGCAGCGGAGGTTTGAACATGCCGCCTATCGGCTCGCCCTGCGGCCCCCAGCAAAGGCTCAGCAGTGCCCAGGCGGCAAACAGCAGCAACGCAATGAACACCGGCTCACGCAGCATTTCCTTGAGTTCCCGCGGGCGCAGGCACAGTGCAATCAGCGTCGGAATGCTGAACAAGCCGTAAAACAGCTTGTGATGAACACTGCGACCCGGCAGGAAAAACAGCGCGCACAAGAGCAGGAAGTAGCCGACGGGAAGTATCCACAGGCTGATGAAGTCGAAAATTCGATTGGACGTACTGCTGAAGCCGCGAAGTTGCATGCTGAGAGATTCAATCCTGAAGTTGATCGGCCATTTCGATGATGGCTATTTGACGCAGAAAAAGACGCCTAACAATAACAGCCTTTGGCCGATTGCCAGAACCCTGAAGAAGCTGTGCTAAAGTCAGCGTCCTTTTTATCGACTTTCGCGTGATATGACCGACTCCAGTCCCGCCGCAAGCCCTTCGAGCTTGAAAATCTACTTCCGCCTGCTCGGCTACGTCCGGCCGTACATCAGTCTGTTCCTGATCAGCATCGTCGGTTTTCTGATTTTCGCCTCGACCCAGCCGATGCTCGGCTACATCCTCAAGTACTTTGTCGACGGTCTGTCCAATCCCGAGGCGGTGCTGTTCCCCACCGTGCCTTACCTGCGGGATCTGCAACTGTTGCAGGCCGTACCGCTGCTGATCATCCTGATCGCCGCGTGGCAGGGGCTGGGATCCTATCTGGGCAACTATTTCCTGGCCAAGGTTTCGCTGGGCCTGGTGCACGATCTGCGGGTGCAGTTGTTCAACAACTTGCTGGTGCTGCCGAACCGGTATTTCGACAAGCATAACTCCGGTCATCTGATTTCGCGTATCACCTTCAACGTGACGATGGTCACGGGGGCGGCAACAGATGCGATCAAGGTCGTAATCCGTGAAGGCATGACGGTGATCTTCCTGTTCGCCTCCCTGCTGTTCATGAACTGGAAGCTGACGCTGGTGATGGTTGCGATCCTGCCGCTGATCGCCGTGATGGTGCGCACCGCCAGCAAGAAATTCCGCAAGCAGAGCAAGAAAATCCAGCTGGCCATGGGCGACGTGACGCACGTGGCGTCGGAAACCATCCAGGGCTATCGCGTGGTACGCAGCTTTGGCGGCGAAGCCTACGAGGAAAAGCGCTTCCTTGATGCCAGCCAGGGCAATACCGACAAGCAGCTGCGCATGACCCGCACCGGGGCCATCTACACGCCGCTGCTGCAACTGGTGATCTACAGCGCCATGGCGATCCTGATGTTCCTCGTGCTGTACCTTCGCGGCGATGCATCGGCCGGTGACATGGTCGCCTACATCACGCTTGCGGGCCTGCTGCCCAAACCGATCCGTCAGTTGTCCGAAGTCAGTTCGACCATCCAGAAAGGCGTGGCCGGGGCCGAAAGCATTTTCGAGCAACTGGACGTCGAGCCGGAAGTCGATACCGGCACTGTGGAGCGCGACTCGGTCAGCGGTCGCCTCGATGTACGCAACCTGAGCTTCACCTACCCGGGCACCGAGCGGCAGGTGCTCGATGACATCAGTTTCTCGGTCGAGCCGGGGCAAATGGTGGCGCTGGTGGGGCGTTCGGGCAGCGGCAAGTCGACCCTGGCCAACCTGATTCCGCGCTTCTATCACCACGACAAGGGCGAAATCCTGATCGACGGCGTGGAAGTCGAACAGTACAAGCTGCTGAACCTGCGCCGCCATATTGCCCAGGTCACCCAGCATGTCACGCTGTTCAGCGACACCGTAGCCAACAACATCGCCTATGGCGATCTGGCCGGGGCGCCGCGCGAAGACATCGAGAAAGCCGCGCGTGATGCCTACGCGATGGACTTCATTTCTCAGCTGCCTGAAGGCCTGGATACTCAGGTCGGCGAAAACGGCGTGCTGCTTTCCGGCGGCCAGCGCCAGCGTCTGGCGATTGCCCGTGCCTTGCTCAAGAACGCGCCGTTGCTGATTCTCGACGAGGCCACCTCGGCCCTCGACACCGAGTCCGAGCGACACATTCAGGCGGCGCTGGATCAAGTGATGAAGGGCCGCACCACGCTGGTGATCGCTCATCGCCTGTCGACCATCGAGAAGGCCGACCTGATTCTGGTCATGGACCAGGGCCGGATCGTCGAGCGCGGCACCCACGACAACCTGCTGGCACAGAACGGCTACTACGCGCGTCTCAACGCCATGGGTCTCGACGCTCCGGCCGAAGACATCGCCTGATCCGGCCTCGATAACGCCGGGCGCGCAATATGCATCCGGCGTTTTTTCTCGCTGCACCGGTCTGTCGTCGGTTGAGAGCCTCCTTGCTTGAAAAATGCACAAAAAGGCCAGTGGTTTAATCCTGTTGCAGCCGCCGCACAAGCCTTCGCCAACCCTGTGTTAATATCGCGCCCCTGTTCATTTTGTATGTGGGTTGCTCCATGAAGTTGTCCATGCCGCGATTCGATCAAGCCCCTGTCTTGGTGGTCGGCGATGTCATGCTCGACCGTTACTGGCATGGTGGTACCTCACGGATTTCCCCTGAGGCGCCGGTTCCTGTCGTTAAAGTCGAGCAAATCGAAGACCGCCCGGGCGGTGCCGCCAACGTTGCCTTGAACATTGCCGCGCTGGGTGCGCCGGCGTCGCTGGTCGGTGTGACCGGTGACGACGAAGCCGCCGACAGCCTGAGCAACAGCCTCAAGGGTGCGGGCGTGCGAGCCTTGTTCCAGCGCATCGCGCACCAGCCGACCATCGTCAAGCTGCGGGTCATGAGCCGGCACCAGCAATTGCTGCGTATCGACTTCGAAGAACCGTTCGCCACCGACGCCCTGGCCCTTGGCGCGCAGGTCGACGACCTGCTCGAAGGCATCAAGGTGCTGGTGCTGTCCGACTACGGCAAAGGTGCCCTGAAAAACCATCAGGCGCTGATCCAGGCTGCGCGTGCCAAAGGCATTCCGGTGCTGGCCGACCCGAAGGGCAAGGATTTCTCGATCTACCGTGGCGCCAGCCTGATCACCCCGAACCTCAGCGAATTCGAAGCCATCGTCGGCGGTTGCGCCGATGAGCACGAGCTGGTGGCCAAGGGCGCGACGCTGATGCATGACCTGGATCTCGGCGCGCTGCTGGTCACCCGTGGCGAACACGGCATGACCCTGTTGCGTCCGGATCATCCGGCGCTGCATTTGCCTGCGCGGGCCCGTGAAGTGTTCGACGTGACCGGTGCCGGCGACACGGTGATTTCCACCCTGGCGGCCGCGATTGCCGCTGGCGAAGAACTGCCGCACGCGGTAGCGCTGGCCAACCTGGCGGCGGGCATCGTGGTCGGCAAGTTGGGTACGGCGGCGATCAGCGCCCCGGAACTGCGTCGCGCCATTCAGCGTGAAGAAGGTTCCGAGCGCGGTGTGTTGGGCCTGGAGCAGTTGCTGCTCGCGGTGGCCGATGCCCGTGCACACAACGAAAAAATCGTTTTCACCAATGGCTGCTTCGACATCCTGCATGCCGGTCATGTGACCTACCTGGAGCAGGCGCGGGCTCAAGGGGATCGTTTGATTGTCGCGGTCAACGACGATGCTTCGGTCAGCCGTCTCAAGGGGCCTGGCCGTCCGATCAACAGCGTCGACCGGCGCATGGCTGTGCTGGCGGGGCTTGGGGCGGTGGACTGGGTCATCAGTTTCCCTGAAGGCACGCCAGAAAACCTGCTGCGCGAGGTCAAGCCGGACGTGCTGGTCAAGGGCGGGGATTATGGGATTGACCAGGTGGTCGGCGCCGACATCGTGACGGCTTATGGCGGCACCGTGAAAGTGCTGGGACTGGTGGAAAACAGTTCGACGACCGCGATTGTCGAAAAAATCCGCAGTCGTTGATAGATGGATCTTTATCGTTTTCTACTGCGTGTGAACGGATTTTGCCTTGGGGATCTAACCGTTTCCGTTGATGTTGGCAGGTTTGAATCCGCTGCGCTTGCCTGCTTACGTCGTGTGGTCATTTAACCTATGAAAGTCATGCTCCTGGTGATGAACGAACAGCGGGTCATTCTCGACCGGCTCTACGACATCGTGCAGCAGAACTGTGATGAATGCGTCATCTATCGACTCAGCAAACAGCAACAGATGAACCTGGGGCCTTTTTTGGCCTCGGTTGATTACCAGACCTTTGATCGTGTCGTGATCTTCTCCAGAGTCAAGCGCCTGGTCCCGCAGTTGCGGGTGCTCAAGTGCATTCCCGGGCTGGTCTTTCTCGAACACGACGCCTACCAGAACTACATGCCCGCCAGTAAATATCGTGGCGTTTATTCGCGTCTCTACAGGCGCCTGCCGAGTTGCCGGGCGCTGGTATCCGGGGCGGTGGTCGCACGCAAGATGCTTGCTGAAGGCATCGACACGGTGTTCGTCTCCAAGGGTTATGACGAGCAGATGCTGCGCAACACCGGGTCCGAGCGCGACATTCCCATCGGTTTTCTCGGCAGCCTGAAGAGCACCGAGTACGCCCAGCGCAAGGCTCTGCTCGAATCGCTGGCGCAGCGTACCGGTATGCTGGTGACCCGCACCCGCTCCGGCACCGAATACCTGGAAACGCTCAATCGCATCAAGATTTTCGTCAGCGCCGACATCGGCATGAACGAGTTCATGATCAAGAACTACGAGGCCATGGCCTGCGGTTGTGTGCTGCTGGCCTGGAGTCAGGGCGAAGAAGACAAGTTGCTCGGTTTCGAAGACATGCACAACACCGTGTTCTATCGCAGCGAAGACGAGGCGGTGGAAAAGATCAAACTGTTGCAGGGCGATCCGGAGCTGTCGCAGCGTATCGCCAGCAATGGTCAGGCCTTTGCAGAAAGTCGCTATTCCTTCGCCCGTGTCGGCCAGGCCCTCGCCACTGAAATACAGCGCGAGATGCGCCCATGGCAGCCGCCGTCAGCATTCACGCGGTTCTGGGTGAAACTGCGTTTCGGCATGAAGGTGCCGGTCTGAATGAAGGATGAACACATGGCGCTGGATGCGCTCCCCGGCGGTAACCAGTCGGTGCTGGGCGCGTTGCCCGAGCCATTGCGCGAATGCCTGAGCCGCGCGCACCGGGTCGTCCTGATCGCGAATAACCCGGCCATCACGGCGGCGGATTTTCAGGCACTGAATATCAGCGCCAATGACGTCGTCGTCAGTTTCAACACCTGCATCAAGGCGCCGCTGCTCAACGAGCAAAGCTTGAACGTCTTCGTGCATGGCTATAACGCGCCGGACGCCTATTTTTTTGGTCTGCCTTACGGCCCGGACGTGCAACGGTTGTTCGAGCATGCGGGCGAACGTTGTTTCACCATGCTGGTCGGCTGCGCCGCACCGATGTGTCCGTTGCCACGGGTGACCATGTATTGGGATCGCATCCCGCTGCCGCCCCTGTGGAACTATCCGGTCGACCGTCCGGGCGGCAAGCGCTACGTTGGGCCTTCGACCGGTTTCAATACGCTGGTGGTATTAGACTGGTTGCGCGGTCACGCCGGTTATTCCTATCAGCTCATGACCCTGGGGTTTTCCAACGAATCGGGGAAACTGTGGGGTGGGCATGCCTGGGATTACGAGCGCGACTGGCTGCAGCAGTCGGACGTCATTGTGGTGCCTTTGCAACCCCGTCGCTGGTGGCAAAAGCTCTTTCGCCAAAAATAAAAGGTGCTGTTGAGTGTTGAAAATTGCCGTCGCTTTTTTCGGGATCCCGAGAAATTCGCAGATTTGCTTCCCTTCCATTGAACAGAACGTTCTGGCGCAGTTTCCGGCGGGCAGCGACGTACAGTGCTTCTATCATTTGTACAAAATCGATGAAGTACAGAACTTGCGCTCAGGCGAAAAAGGCGAGTTGGCGGCTGACAACTATCAGCCGTTCGAATCGATGATCGGGGCCCTGACTTCGACTGACGGGGTGCTGGAGCGTTGGGATTTCGAGCAGGTCAAAGCGCAGGGCGATACCTGGGCCGATGACTATGCGTCGCTGCGCAACCTGATCTATCAGCTCAATTCACTGCACACCGTGACCAGCATGATCGAAACCTTCAAACCGGATTTCGTCGTGTTCGTGCGCCCGGACATTTTCTTCCACAACCCGCTGCCCGCCTATGTCTTCAATCATCCAGAGGCTCGGAGGCACTCTGCCTACATTCCGGACTGGCAGTGGTGGGGCGGGTTGAACGACCGCTTTGCCATTTGCGGGCGCGATACCTATGTCGCCTATGGCAAGCGGATCGAGCGCATTTTCCAATTCTGCAAAGCGACGGGAAGAAAGCTGCACTCCGAGCGCTTGCTCAAGTACGCGCTACAGCAGACCGGTGCCAAAGTCTGCACGCTACCGACCCAAGCCTCTCGGGTGCGAATCACCGGCGCTTTTGCCGAAGAGTCGTTTTCGCCCAAACGCGGCATGGGCAAGCGTGAAAACCGTTATTTCCATTTCTTCGCGACCTTGCGCACCTGGATCGATCGTCGGCGCTAATCGGCTATTTGCTCGCGCGTTTCTTGCCAATACCAACCAGACGCAGCGCCTTCAGACTCAATTGCTTGAGTCCCGCGCGAGGAGGCTTCGCCGGTTGCAGGCCCTGTTGCACGACCCAATCTTTCCAGCGAATCCGCTCTTCACGCACGACCCAGCCCGTCTGGGTCGCAAAGCTTTCGGCCAGATATAGTCCGCGGGTGCTGGCCGGCAGGAGCTTGTCGCGCTTGAGGGTATACAGCTCGGCCAAGGGCGCGCCGTCCTTGAGCGGCATCAGGTAGAGATCGGGGCGCTTGCGGTCCAGCCGAGCCACCAGTTGATCTCCCTCCAGACGCTCGTCGACGTGGAACAGGCTCAGGGATTTTGCCTCCTTGGGCACGTCCAGCCGCAGGTCGTAGATCAACTGCAGTGACGCGGTCGGCAAGTGCACGTAGGCCCGTGGCCGTTCGAGCAATTGCAGATTGGCGCAGCGCACCGGCCGCGCCGAGCCGGACAACGGCGTCAGGCGAAAGGGCAGGGCCTCGCGATAATGCAGCGCCGATGCGTACGGCGCCGGCAGCCAGGTGTCGTTGAAACGCCCGCCGAGCCAGCCTTCCGGGGTTTCCAGCAGGCACTCCTCGGCGATTTCCTGAATCGCCGTGTGCAGCGGGATATTCAGCTCATGGGCTGGCACGTAGCCGGAAATCAGTTTGAGCACCACGTCGCCGCGATCCTGCCGGCGCTGGCGTACCAGCACCCAGTAATCACGATTCTGCCAGTGCAGGGTCAGGCGCACCGAGACGCCGAGGTTGGCCAGCTCCAGCGCAAAGCGCTCGGCATCGGCCACGCTGACCGGCTTGCGCCGCTGCAGGGTCTGGGTGAAATTCAACGGCATGCCCACGCTCTGGTAGGTCAGGCCTTCCGGCGTGGCTTCGACGAACAGCGGCAGCGTCTTGAAGTTGCTCGGGTTCTTTCTGATGAGCGTACGCGGCATGTCGGCTCCTGCTTAAGGCCGCGAGGCGGCGTCAGTGACCACGAAGGACCTGGGCAACGGTCGCAACGTTGTGGGCGAGGTGCAGCGGATTGATGGTCCCGACAATGGCACTGGCCACGCCGGGCTGGGCGAACAGCAATTCGAAGCTGGCGCGCACCGGGTCCACACCGGGACTCAGGCACACATGACCGCTGGCCAGGGCCTTTTTCACCAGAATGGCTTTGCCGTGGGCAGCAGCATAGTCAATGACCGCCTTCTCGTTTTGTTCGTTCAGATTGTAGGTGACCATCGCGCAGTCGCCTTGCTCCAGTGCTTTGAGGCCACCGTCGACGGTTTTGCCGGAAAAGCCGAAGCCGCGAATCTTGCCCTCGGCCTTCAGCGCCGCGAGGGTTGCGTAGACTTCGCTGTCGTTGAGGATCGCCAGATCGTTGCCATCGGAGTGCACCAGCACCAGGTCGATAAAATCGGTTTCAAGACGTTGCAGACTGCGCTCCACCGACATCCGGGTGTGAGCGGCGCTGAAGTCGTGGCTCGATTGGCCGTCGACAAATTCTTCGCCGACCTTGCTGACGATCACCCAGTCCTGACGCTGGCCACGCAGCAGTGGGCCGAGGCGTTCTTCGCTGCGGCCATAGGCCGGGGCAGTGTCGATCAGGTTGATGCCCAGCTCCCGCGCCTGCTTGAGCAGCATGCGCGCGGCGTCGTCGTCGGGGATCTGGAAGCCGTTGGGATATTTCACACCCTGGTCGCGGCCAAGTTTGACGGTGCCCAGGCCCAGCGGCGAAACCAGCAGCCCGGTGCTGCCCAGCGGGCGATGCAAATCGTGCAGGGTCGGCAGGCTCATGGCAGCAGTTGCTCCCAGGCGGGAACGCCCATCGGTGGTTTTGGCAGCTCGGGCAACGGAGCTGCGTGGCTTGGCTGGATGCCGTCGCGTTCCAGGGAGGCAATCACCCGGTCAGCGAAGTCCGGGGCCAATGCGAGCTTGGTTGGCCATCCGACCAGCAGGCGACCTTCTTCGGCGAGGAACGCGTTGTCCGGACGGGTCAGGCCGGTTTGCAACGGTTCGGCACGATCGACGCGCAGTGTCGCCCATTGCACGGTGCTCAGGTCGATCCAGGGCAGCAGCTGTGCGATTTCCTTTTGTGCAGTGGCGATCTGCTCGGCGGGCTCACGGGCCACGCCTTCGGATTCGGCAATGTCGCCGCCCAGATACCAGACCCACTGACCGTCGGCGGCCGGGTGGGTGGTCACGGTGATGCGCGGCTTGGTGCCGCCACCGAGGCAGTGCGCGTACAGCGGCTTCAGGCCAGGGCCCTTGGCGATGATCATATGCAGCGGCCGGCGTTGCATCGCCGGATGAGTCAGGCCCAAGGCAGTCAGCAGGTCGGCAGTACCGGCGCCGGCGCTGAGGACGATGCGCTGGGCGCGGATCTCGCGGCCATCGACTTTCAGACCGACCAGCACACCGCTTTCCAGTAACGGCTCGATGCCGTGGCCGGCGAGCAGACCGTCACCCGACAAATCCGCCAGACGCTGGATCAGGCTTGGCACGTCGATCACCAGCTCGGCGAGACGGTAGACCTTGCCCTTGAAACGCTTGTCCTGCAGGGCCGGTGGCAGTTGATCGCCCTTGACCTGATCGACCCGGCCACGCACCGCTTTGCTGGCGAAGAAACTGGTGAGGTTGCCGGCCAGGGTGCCCGGCGACCACAGGTAGTGGGCCTCGGACAGCAGGCGCACGCCGGTCAGGTCCAGTTCGCCGTTGCCGGCCAGGGCTTCACGCCAGCGGCGCGGCATATCGGCGATGGCTTCCGAGGCGCCGGTCAGCGCACCGTGCAGCGCGTACTTGGCGCCGCCGTGGATGATGCCCTGGGACTTCACACTCTGCCCGCCGCCGAGGCTGGCACTTTCCACCAGCACGGTCGAGAAACCCTGGCGACGCAGGCGCGCGTTCAGCCAGAGACCGGCGACACCCGCGCCGACAATCAGCACGTCGGTGGAAATTGGAGATGGCATGCAACGACCTCAGTGTTCAAGACGAGGGCGCAGTATACAGACTCGGGGATAAGGGGATTTGTCGATGATCAACAGAGGGGAAGGTGTCGGGCAATGTGGGAGCGGGCTTGCTCGCGAAATCGGTCTATCAGTTAACAACAATGTTGCCTGACACACCGTCTTCGCGAGCAAGCCCGCTCCCACACGGGGTTATGCATTAATCAGTTAATGGCCGGCGGTTTTGGAAAAGAGTTGAATCACCACCACGCCGAGCACGATCAGCGCCATCCCAAGCATTGCCGGGACATCCAGCTTCTGCCCATAGATGAACAGCGCCGCGACACTGACCATCACGATGCCCATGCCGGCCCACACCGCGTAGGCCACGCCCACCGGTACGCTGCGCACCACCAGGGTCAGCATCCAGAACGCAATGGCGTAGCCGACGATGACCAGCAGCAGTGGCAACGGCGTGCTGAAGCCTTTGACGGCTTTCATCGAAACGGTCGCGATCACCTCGGCGCAGATGGCGATGGCCAGATAGACGTAAGCGTTCATGTTCAAGTCCTCGTGTGTAGCGTTGCTTTCTGAGGCGGCATTCTAGTGACTCCCCAGATGGGGTAAAGTCATTACCTATCTGTTTACAAGATGGGTTGGCCTGATGAGCATGCAATGGAATCTGGAGCAGTTGCGGGTGTTTGTCGGCGTTGCCGAGCAGCGCTCGTTTTCCGCCGTGGCACGTCAGCAGCGCAAGGCGCAGTCGGCGATCAGCAGCGCGATTGCCATGCTCGAGGACGACCTCGGTGTCAGCCTGTTCGAGCGTAGCAGCGGCCGCCAGCCGAGTCTTACCGAAGCAGGGGAGGCGTTGCTGGAGGAGGCGCGTGAAGTGTTGCGCCAGTGCGAGCGCCTGAATGGCCGGGCCGTGGCCATGATGCGCGGGCAGGAAGCGCAGCTGCGGGTGGCCCAGGACGAAGCGATGCCCTATCAGGCGCTGGTGGAAAGCTTCGCCGCGCTGGCCGAGCAATTCCCGAGCCTGGAAGTCCAACTGACCAGCGCCGCCCAAGGTGAGGTTTCGCGCAAACTGGTGGAGCGCCGGGCCGATCTCGGGCTGTTGTTCTATCACGATGAAATCCCTGAAGCGCTGGAGCGCCGGGTGCTGGGCAGTGTGGAAATGGTCACGGTCTGCGGCGTCAAGCATCCCTTGGCAGCGCAGGCTTACGTCACCTGCCAGCAACTGGCGCAGCATCGGCAGTTGTTGATGTCGACCCAGACCAGCATTTATCCCGGCAACGAACCGGCCAGTCCGCAGGTGTGGCGTGCCGACAGTTTCTACGTGATGGCCGAATGGCTGGTGCGCGATCTCGGCTGGGCCTGGCTGCCGCGCCACGTGGTGCAATACTCGGCGTATCAGGGATTGATGGTGGAACTGGACAGCGAATGGACGCCGCCGGCATTGGTAGTGGAACTGGTCTGGCGCCGTGATGAACCGCTCGGGCCGGCGGCGCGCTGGCTGGCGGAGCGATTTGCCATACACCTGCGGGCGATCGGCGGCAAAAGCCGATAAACTCCGCCGCCATGAATAGAACTCTCTATACCTCGCTGTTTTACCTGGGGCTGCCATTGGTGGCGATTCGGCTGTGGCTGCGTTCGCGCAAGGCGCCGGCGTATGCCAAGCGGATTGGCGAACGTTTCTCCTATGGCCTGCCGACCTTGCAGCCCGGAGGTATCTGGGTTCACGCCGTCTCGGTGGGCGAGAGCATCGCGGCTGCGCCGATGATCCGCGCGCTGCTGCAACGTTATCCACAACTGCCGATCACCGTGACTTGCATGACGCCGACCGGGTCGGAACGCATTCACGCAATGTTCGCCAACGAGCCACGCATCCAGCACTGCTACTTGCCCTACGACTTGCCCTGCGCAGCCGCGCGTTTCCTGGATCGCGTGCAGCCGAAACTGGCAGTGATCATGGAAACCGAACTGTGGCCCAACCACATTCACCAATGCGCCAAACGCGGGATTCCGGTGGCATTGGCCAACGGACGCCTGTCCGAGCGTTCGGCCAAAGGCTATGGCCGGTTCAGCAAGCTGACCGCGCCGATGCTCGCCGAAATGAGTCTGTTCGCCGTGCAGACTGAAGCCGAAGCCCAGCGCTTCCGCGATCTGGGTGCGCGTGCGGAAACAGTCGAAGTCACGGGCTCGATCAAGTTCGACCTGACCATCGACCCGCAACTGCTGCAACGCGCCGCTGAACTGCGGGGCCAATGGCAGGCGCAGGAGCGCCCGGTGTGGATCGCTGCCAGCACCCATGAAGGCGAAGACGAGGTGGTG
Source organism: Pseudomonas sp. 3-2 (assembly GCF_019710535.1). Taxonomy (NCBI): domain Bacteria; kingdom Pseudomonadati; phylum Pseudomonadota; class Gammaproteobacteria; order Pseudomonadales; family Pseudomonadaceae; genus Pseudomonas; species Pseudomonas sp. 3-2. The sequence continues at coordinate 548,300 of NZ_CP081200.1, forward strand.
CTGAATGCTCACCGTCGTTTGCTGGCCAACCATCCCGATGCGCTGCTGATTCTGGTACCGCGTCATCCGGAGCGCTTCAACTCGGTGTTCGAATTGTGCCAGCGTGAAGGTTTTGCCACGGTGCGCCGTTCCACTGGCGCGAGTGTCGATGCGCAAACTTCGGTGCTGCTCGGCGACACCATGGGCGAGCTGCTGTTTCTCTATGCCCTGGCCGACAGCGCGTTCGTCGGCGGAAGCCTGGTGCCCAACGGCGGGCACAATCTGCTGGAGCCGGCAGCGTTGGCGAAACCGGTGATCAGCGGCCCGCACCTGTTCAACTTCCTCGATATCGCCGCGCAACTGCGCAGCGCCGGGGCCTTGGCCGAGGTGGATGACGCCGAAGGTCTGGCGACAGAGGTGCAGCGTCTGTTCGAACTGCCGCGCGACGCACAGCGCATGGCCGAAGCCGGATTGAGCGTGATGCGCCGCAATCAGGGTGCGTTGCAGCGCTTGCTCGATGGACTGGGAAGGTTGATCGACCGCGCATAAAAAACGCAGCCTCAGGGCTGCGTTTCTTGTTTAAGGTCGGGCCTTGAGCTGCGCTTCCGCTGCCTTGGCCAGATCCGGCGGCAGGAAATCCTTGTCCGGGTTGTAGTCGGCTTTCAGATAACGCGTCAGATCCTGCAAATCACCCGGGTTCAATGTCCCCGCCGCCTGCTTCAAACGCAGGTTGTCGAGGATGTAGTCGTAGCGGGTGTTGTTGTAGTTGCGCACCGAGGTGTAGAGCTGACGCTGGGCGTCGAGTACGTCGACGATGTTGCGCGTCCCCACCTGATAACCGATTTCCGTGGCTTCCACCGCGCTCTGGTTGGAGATGATCGACTGGCGGCGCGCCTGCACCTGCTCGACGTCGGTGTTCACCGCGCGGTGCAGGTTGCGGGTGTTCTCCACCACTTGCCGGCGCAGGCCTTCACGCTGTTGTTCGGTCTGGTCCAGCCGCGAGTACGACTCGCGCACTTGCGAGCTGGTCAGCCCGCCGCTGTAGATCGGGATGTTCAGTTGCAGGCCCACAGTGCTCTGCTCGACGTTGCCACTGTACGGCGTACCGAACGCGTTCGGGTTGGAGAAGCCGAGGGCGTCGTTGTCGCCTTTTTCGTATTTGGCCACGGCGTCGAGGGTCGGCAGGTGCCCGGCCTTGCGCTGTTTCAGGGTCTGTTCGGCGGAGCTGACCGCGTAGTTGCTGGCCAGCAGATTGAGGTTCTGTTTCGCGGCGGTATCGACCCAGGCCTTGGCGTCGTTCGGCGCCGGCGGCAGGATCGGCAACGTGTGGACGATGCCCTGGATCGAGTTGTACTGGCGGTTGGTCAGGGTGATCAGCGCTTGGAACGCATCATCGACCTGACGCTGGGCGACGATCCGGTTGGCCCGTGCGGTGTCGTAACTGGCTTGCGATTGCAGCACGTCGGTCTTGTCCGACAGGCCCACGTCGAAGCGCTCGTTGGACTGGTCGAGCTGGCGCTTGAACGCGGCTTCCTCGGCCTTGGTCGAGGCCAGGTTGTCCTGGCTGCGCAGCACGTTGAAGTAGCTTTCGGCGGTTTGCAGGATCAGGTTCTGCTCGGTGGCCGAAAGTTGCAGCGCGGCCTGCTCGTTGACGTCCTTGGCGGCCTGGTACTGGAACCAGCGATCGGCGCGGAACAGCGGTTGCGCCAGCGTCGCCTGATAGGAGTGCGCGCTGCGATTGGCGATGGCCGAGGGCTGGTCGATCGAAGTGCGCACGTTGGCGACTTCAGCGCCGCCGGACAGGTTCGGCAGCAGCCCGGCCCGGGCCTGGGGCACCACTTCTTTCTGCGCACCGTACTGGGCGCGGGCGGCGGCCAGGTCGGCGTTGTTGTCGACCGCTTCCTGGTAGACGCTGACCAGATCGGTCCTGGTCGATAAAGGCGCTTCTGCTGCCCAGGCCGTTGCGGTGGACGCACAAGACACGGCGACAGCCAGTGAGAGTTTGCGCAGCATGAGGCGATCCCTAGCATGAATATTATGGAAATAATCCGGGCGCCAAAGGTAAGGCGCGGCCCATGCAGCGTCAAGGCGCGGCATGGCGTAGCGAGTGTAGTAGCGCCGACGGCAGGCAACAATCTGCCAATTGCGCCATTCATCATGGTGTTTGCCGCGGTGTTGGCGTTCTTTGCCGGTTGTGTCTAGACTGGCCGGGTTCTTGTCGGGGTGCCTTGCTATGAGGCTGAGATCGAATAATTTCGGATCCCGTTGAACCTGATCAGGTTAGCGCCTGCGTAGGGAACAAGATTTCTCGTCACCCGGCGAGTCCTCTTGTGCTTCGTCCGGGAAATTGTTCGACAATCGAACGCACGACGACGATGCACAGCACCAGTCCTGGTGCGTCCGTGCCTTTCAGGTTCTGCTCCGACAATCCACTGCCTGGATGCTGTCTGGAGAGCCCGTGATGACTACAAAATCTAAAAACGCGATCAACCTGAGTGACTCGGCCAAGGTCGACGAGCAGTCGGTTCAACCGTTCACCCGTTCGCAAAAAGTCTACGTTCAGGGCTCCCGCCCGGACATCCGCGTGCCGATGCGCGAAATTACCCTTGATGTGACCCCGACCGACTTCGGCGGCGAAATCAACGCGCCGGTCACCGTCTACGACACCTCGGGCCCGTACACCGATCCGAACGTGGTGATCGACGTGCGCAAAGGTCTGGGCGACGTGCGTTCGGCATGGATCGACGACCGTGGCGACACCGAGCGTCTGCCAGGCCTGAGTTCGAATTTCGGTCAGGAACGCCTGGCCGATCCAGAGCTGACCAAGCTGCGTTTCGCCCACGTCAACAACCCGCGCCGCGCCAAGGCCGGGGCCAACGTCAGCCAGATGCACTACGCGCGCAAAGGCATCATCACCGCCGAGATGGAATACGTCGCCATCCGCGAAAACATGAAGCTGCAAGAAGCCCGCGCTGCCGGCCTGTTGAACCAGCAGCACGCCGGTCACAGCTTCGGTGCGAGCATTCCGAAAGAAATCACCCCTGAGTTCGTCCGCGAAGAAATCGCCCGTGGTCGCGCAATCATTCCGGCCAACATCAACCACGTCGAACTCGAGCCGATGATCATCGGCCGCAACTTCCTGGTGAAGATCAACGGCAACATTGGCAACAGCGCGTTGGGTTCGTCCATCGAAGAAGAAGTGGCAAAACTGACCTGGGGCATTCGCTGGGGTTCGGACACGGTGATGGACTTGTCCACCGGCAAGCACATCCACGAAACCCGCGAGTGGATCATCCGTAACTCGCCGGTTCCGATCGGCACCGTGCCGATTTATCAGGCACTGGAAAAAGTGAATGGCGTCGCCGAAGACCTGACCTGGGAGCTGTTCCGCGACACGCTGATCGAGCAGGCGGAGCAGGGCGTCGACTACTTCACCATCCACGCCGGCGTGTTGCTGCGCTACGTGCCGCTGACCGCCAAGCGTGTGACCGGCATCGTGTCCCGTGGCGGTTCGATCATGGCCAAGTGGTGTCTGGCGCACCACAAAGAGAACTTCCTCTACACCCACTTCGACGAAATCTGCGAAATCATGAAGGCCTACGACGTCAGCTTCTCGCTGGGCGACGGTCTGCGTCCGGGCTCGATTGCCGACGCCAACGACGAAGCGCAATTCGGCGAACTGGAGACCCTCGGCGAGCTGACCAAGATCGCCTGGAAGCACGACGTGCAATGCATGATCGAAGGCCCCGGCCATGTGCCGATGCAGTTGATCAAGGAGAACATGGACAAGCAGCTGGAGTGCTGCGACGAGGCGCCGTTCTACACCCTCGGCCCGCTGACCACCGACATCGCACCGGGTTACGACCACATCACCTCGGGTATCGGTGCGGCGATGATCGGCTGGTTCGGTTGCGCGATGCTCTGCTACGTGACGCCGAAGGAACACCTGGGTCTGCCGAACAAGGATGACGTGAAGACCGGGATCATCACCTACAAAATCGCGGCCCATGCGGCGGATTTGGCCAAGGGGCACCCGGGCGCGCAGATCCGCGACAACGCCTTGAGCAAGGCGCGTTTCGAATTCCGCTGGGAAGACCAGTTCAACCTCGGTCTGGACCCGGACACCGCCCGTTCGTATCACGATGAAACCCTGCCGAAGGATTCGGCGAAGGTCGCGCATTTCTGTTCGATGTGCGGGCCGAAATTCTGCTCGATGAAGATCACTCAGGAAGTCCGCGAATACGCGGCCAACCAGCGGATCGATGCGGTCGACGTGGACGTCGCCCAGGGCCTGGCGGAACAGGCCGAGCGGTTCAGGAAGGAAGGCAGTCAGCTGTACAAAAAAGTTTGATCCCGCACTGATCGTTCCCACGCTCTGCGTGGGAATGCCTCTAGGGACGCTCCGCGTCCAGTGACGCGGAGCGTCACGGGCTGCATTCCCACGCGGACGGTTCGACGCCTCGACGTGGGAACGATCACACGGGTCAGCACAACAACAAATGTCCCTCTGAGATAACACCCTTGAGCATTCAACCCGGTACTTATTCCCCCGACCTCGCCGTGCCCGCCGACAAGCGTTTATTCGGCGGTCGGGATCTGTTCTCCCTTTGGTTTTCCCTTGGCATCGGCCTGATGGTATTGCAGACCGGCGCGTTGCTGGCGCCGGGGCTGGGCCTGTCGGGATCGCTGCTGGCGATTTTTCTCGGCACCCTGGTTGGCGTCCTGTTGCTGGCCGCCGTTGGCGTGATCGGCAGTGACACCGGCCTGTCGTCGATGGCCGCGCTGAAACTCAGCCTCGGCAGCAAAGGTGCGAGCCTGCCGGCGCTGCTTAATCTGCTGCAACTGATCGGTTGGGGTTCGTTCGAAATCATCGTCATGCGCGATGCGGCCAGCCTGTTTGGCACCCGTGCGTTCAGCGAAGGTTCGCTGTGGGCCAGTCCGATGCTGTGGACGCTGTGTTTCGGTGCGCTGGCGACCTTGCTCGCGGTCAGCGGGCCGTTGACGTTCGTGCGCAAGATCCTGCGCAAGTGGGGCATCTGGCTGATTCTGGCCGCGTGCATCTGGCTGACGTGGAACCTGTTCGCCAAGGCCGATCTCGCCGCCTTGTGGGCTCAGGCCGGGGATGGCTCGATGCCGCTCGCCGTGGGTTTCGACATCGCCATCGCGATGCCGCTGTCGTGGCTGCCGCTGATTGCCGACTACTCGCGTTTCGGCAAACGGGCGAAGAATGTGTTCGGTGGCACCGCCATCGGTTTCTTCATCGGCAATTTCTGGCTGATGAGCCTCGGCGTCGCCTACACCCTGGCCTTTGCGCCAAGCGGTGAAGTCAACGCGCTGCTGCTGGCACTGGCCGGCGCCGGTCTGGGGATTCCGCTGTTGCTGATTCTGCTGGACGAGTCGGAAAACGCTTTCGCCGACATTCACTCGGCAGCGGTTTCCAGCGGGATTCTGTTGCGTCTGAAAGTCGAGCATCTGGCGCTGGCCATCGGTGTGATCTGCACTCTGATCGCCTTGCTCGCGCCGTTGGCGCAGTACCAGAACTTCCTGCTGCTGATCGGCTCGGTGTTCGCGCCGCTGTTCGGCGTGGTGCTGGTGGATCACTTCATCCTGCGCAAGCGCAGTGCTCAGGTGGCGTCGGCCGCCTTGCGCTGGCCGGCACTATTGGCCTGGCTGGGTGGCATCAGCACCTATCACCTGCTGGCCAATCTGTATCCGGATGTCGGCGCGACCCTGCCGGCGCTGGTGCTGGCAGGGCTGCTGCAACTCGTGCTCGGCCGGGCTTTCAGTTACGGCCGGGAAACAGCTCGGGCTTGAGAATGCCGTTCAGGCGCGGGTAAGGGATCTTCAGTTCGACGTGGCCCAGCGCATAAGGCGCAATGGTGGTCACGTCGTACTTGAGGATCACGCCGCCGTAGGTCAGCGCCACGTTCGGGGTTTTGACGAACGGCCAGCTCTTCACGAATTCCGGTTCCTGATCGAGCTTGGTGCTGATCAGCCAGCTGTTGTGCGCCACTTGCGCCGCTTTCCAGAACGCCTCTTCCTGACCCGGCAGCAGCATGTCCACCAGGGTCAGCACCTTGTGCTGCTGACGCGAATAGTTGATGAAACCGCGTCCCGGCGTACCGTGGGCACCGCCGGTGTCCAGGTAGCTCGAGGTTTCGATGATCACCAGACCGTCATGCTGCTCGCGTACTTTCGCCTGCAAATAGCTGCTGTTGCGCGGGCCGGCGTTGGCCAGGAACTGCTCGCGATACGCTGCCAGCGTCGGCGCCACCGGGGCGTTCGGTGCGGTGCGGGTCATTTGCAGCAGGCGTTTTTCGATGATGCCGTCCAGCGCCGGTTCTGCCGGGAAGCGCAACGTATCGATGTTCACCAGCGGACAGTCCTGGTTGGAACAACCCGGTTTCAGCGTTTCCGAGGCGTCGCGGGTGGTTTCCAGCGGCGTGCGATAGTTGGGCTGGAACAGGCTGGCGCAGGCGCCCAGGGTCAGGGCGATGGCGGCCACGGAGGCAATTTTGAAAAGCGACATGGGCGTCCTTTCTGAAGCAGGGGAAGGCAAAAAGTTACCGCTTCGACTCTCAACGAAGCGGTCAGTTCGCCACTAAGCTAATTAGAGTGGGTTTCGCCTCCACCGTCCATCCCGCTGACAGTAAAGGGGCTGCATCAAACGTCACGGGCGCGTTAGGATGGCGCGAAGTCGAGGTCGCAAGAAGGCGCCTCGTGTTGGATTTGCAGTAAAGAGGATGCTCATGACCGATTTTGCCAAAGCCATTCCGAGCGCCGTCGATATCGTGCGACGCGAGCAGTGCTACAAGGGCTTCTACAAGCTCGACCGTCTGCACTTGCGCCACGAACTGTTCGCCGGTGGCATGAGCCGCGAAATCAATCGTGAAGTGTTCGTGCGCCACGATGCCGTGTGCATGCTGCCTTACGATCCGCAGCGCGATGAAGTGGTGCTGATCGAGCAGTTTCGCGTCGGGGCTCTGGGCAAGGCGGACAACCCGTGGCTGGTGGAACTGGTCGCCGGTCTGATCGACAAGGACGAACAGCCGGAAGAAGTTGCTCACCGCGAGGCACAGGAGGAAGCTGGGCTGGACATCAAGGCCCTGTGGCCGATGACCAAATACTTTCCGTCACCGGGCGGCAGCAACGAATTCGTGCATCTGTACCTGGGGCGTTGCAGCACCGAAGGCGCGGGCGGCCTGCATGGGCTGGAGGAAGAAGCCGAAGATATTCGCGTCACGGTCTGGGCTTTTGAAGATGCCCTGCAGGCCGTACGTGACGGACGGATTGCCAATGCGGCGAGCATCATCGCCTTGCAGTGGCTGGCGCTCAATCGCGCCGAAGTGAGGGGGCTATGGTCGTAAACAAGTTGCGCGATCGCTACCGCGTCGACCTTGCGGGGCTGCAAGCCGCCTGCGAGGCGAACTATGCGCGCCTGATGCGACTGTTGCCGGACATGCGCAGCGACCCCGAAGCGCGGCGCATCGCGGTGACCCAGGGCGACCAGATGCTTGGCGTGCTGGCGCTGGAAGTGCTGCAGACCTGTCCCTACACCACGACCTTGCAGGTGCGCCAGGAACACAGCCTGCCGTGGCTGCCGGTGCCGCAACTGGAAGTGCAGGTCTATCACGACGCACGCATGGCCGAGGTGATCAGCGCCGAGCATGCGCGACGTTTTCGCGGCGTCTATCCTTACCCGAATGCGGCCATGCACCAGCCGGACGAAAAAGCCCAGCTCAATCTGTTCCTGGGTGAATGGCTGAGTCATTGTCTGGCGTGCGGACACGAATACGCGGCAGTCCGATAACCAGCGCAAGTTGTGAACTGCGTCCGGTTCGCCGGTTTCTCTTTGTGGTGTCCCCCCGCATAATTGCCGCTCCTATCCAGCCCGTGATCCCCGGGGAGAACGCCTTGCCGAGCGTATCGACTTTGACCACCGCCGACACGGCGTTGCTGGTGCAACTCTCTGACAGCCATCTGTTCGCCGAGGCGGACGGAGCGCTGCTGGGCATGAACACCCGCGAGAGTCTGCAAAAAGTCATCGAGCTGGTGCTCGAACAGCAACCGCGGATCGACCTGATCGTTGCCAGCGGCGACCTGTCCCAGGACGGTACGCTGGAGTCCTACCAGCAATTCCGGCAGATGACGGCGCAGATCGACGCACCGGCCCGCTGGATCCCCGGCAATCACGACGAACCGCAGATCATGGCTCAAGCGACTGTGAAGAGCGCGTTGCTGGAGTCCGTGGTGGATGTCGGCAACTGGCGCGTGACCCTGCTCGATTCGGCGGTGCCCGGATCGGTGCCGGGGTATTTGCAGGATCACCAACTGCAACTGCTTGCCGGCTCCCTGAGCGAAGCGCCGGATCGCCATCATCTGGTGTGCTTTCACCATCATCCGGTGTCGATCGGCTGCGCCTGGATGGAGCCGATCGGCTTGCGCAATCCGGAAGCCTTTTTTGAGGTGCTCGATCGGTTTCCGCAGGCCCGCGCCGTGCTGTGGGGGCATGTGCATCAGGAAATCGACCGTGAGCGCAACGGCGTACGGCTGATCGCCTCGCCGTCGACCTGCATCCAGTTCGAGCCGGGCAGTGAAGACTTCAAGGTCGGCGAGCAGGCACCGGGGTATCGCTGGTTGCGCTTGTTGCCGGATGGGCGGCTGGAGACCGGCGTGGAGCGTGTCACCGGTTTTGATTTTCAGGTGGATTACGGCTCCAACGGTTACTGATGACGGGTGCAGCGCTGATTTCCTCGGGTGCTGGCCCAACACCCCCTGACTCCCTGTAAACTCCGCTTTCTTAAGCCGACGCCCAGGGAGCTCAAATGTCCGGTTCGATTCTCTATATCCATGGTTTCAACAGCGCGCCGGCCTCGAAGAAGGCCTGTCAGCTGGTCGAGGTGATGGAACGGCTGGGTCTGAGCGATCAACTGCGTGTGCCGGCGCTGCATCACCACCCGCGTGAAGCCATCGGTCAGCTGGAACAGGCAATCGCCGAACTCGGCCGGCCATTGCTGGTGGGAAGCTCGCTCGGCGGCTACTATGCGACTCACCTGGCCGAGCGCCATGGCCTGAAAGCCTTGCTGGTCAACCCGGCCGTCAGTCCGCACCGGATGTTCGACGGATACCTGGGCACCCAGAAAAACCTGTACACCGACGAAACCTGGGAGCTGACCCACGACCACGTGACGGCCCTGGCCGAGCTGGAAGTGCCGGCGCCGCAGGATCCGCAGCGTTATCAGGTATGGTTGCAGACCGGGGATGAAACGCTGGATTATCGCCTTGCCCAGCAGTATTACCGGGCCTGTGCCTTGCGCATTCAGGCCGGCGGCGACCACAGCTTCCAAGGATTTGTTACACAATTGCCGGCATTGCTCAGCTTTGCCGGGATTGGCGCCGATACCTATCAGGCAATCGATTTCACCGCACTGTGAAGTCTTGCCCCATTTTCATTGAATCACTGACGACGAGACCCTATGGCCACTCCCAGCGCTAGCTCCTATAACGCCGACGCCATCGAAGTCCTCTCGGGCCTCGACCCGGTGCGCAAGCGCCCCGGCATGTACACCGACACCAGTCGGCCGAACCACCTCGCCCAGGAAGTCATCGATAACAGTGTCGACGAAGCCCTGGCCGGCCACGCCAAATCGATCCAGGTCATCCTCCACGCCGACCATTCGCTGGAAGTCTGCGACGACGGCCGTGGCATGCCGGTTGACATCCACCCGGAAGAGGGGGTGTCGGGCGTTGAACTGATCCTCACCAAGCTCCATGCGGGCGGCAAGTTTTCCAACAAGAACTACCAGTTCTCCGGCGGTCTGCACGGGGTGGGTATTTCCGTGGTCAACGCCTTGTCGACCCAGGTACGGGTGCGGGTCAAGCGTGACGGCAACGAATACGAAATGACCTTCGCCGACGGCTTCAAGGCCACCGATCTGCAAGTGATCGGCACCGTCGGCAAGCGCAATACCGGGACCAGCGTGTACTTCGCGCCGGACCCGAAATACTTCGACTCACCAAAATTCTCCATCAGCCGCCTCAAGCACGTGCTCAAGGCCAAGGCCGTTCTGTGCCCGGGGCTGTTGATCAGTTTCGAAGACAAAGGCACCGGCGAAAAGGTCGAGTGGCATTACGAAGACGGCCTGCGCTCCTATCTGGTGGATGCGGTCAGCGAATTCGAGCGCCTGCCGGATGCGCCGTTCTGCGGCAACCTGGCCGGCACCAAGGAAGCGGTCGAGTGGGCGCTGCTGTGGCTGCCGGAAGGCGGCACCTCGGTCACTGAAAGCTACGTCAACCTGATCCCGACGGAGCAGGGCGGCACCCACGTCAACGGCCTGCGTCAGGGCTTGCTCGACGCGATGCGCGAGTTCTGCGAATTCCGCAGCCTGCTGCCGCGCGGCGTGAAGCTGGCACCGGAAGACGTCTGGGAACGCATTGCTTTCGTCCTGTCGATGAAGATGCAGGAACCGCAATTCTCCGGTCAGACCAAGGAACGTCTGTCTTCCCGTGAAGCGGCGGCGTTTGTCTCCGGTGTGGTCAAGGACGCGTTCAGCCTGTGGCTCAACGCCAACCCGGAAACCGGTCTGGCCCTGGCAGAGCTGGCAATCAGCAACGCCGGCCGTCGCCTGAAAGCCAGCAAGAAAGTCGAGCGCAAACGCATCACCCAGGGCCCGGCATTGCCGGGCAAACTGGCCGATTGCGCCGGGCAGGACCCGATGCGTTCCGAGCTGTTCCTGGTGGAAGGTGATTCCGCCGGCGGTTCGGCCAAGCAGGCGCGAGACAAGGAATTCCAGGCGATCCTGCCGTTGCGCGGCAAGATCCTCAACACCTGGGAAGTCGACGGCAGCGAAGTGTTGGCCAGCCAGGAAGTGCACAACATCGCCGTGGCCATCGGTGTCGATCCGGGCGCCGAGGACATGAGCCAGCTGCGCTACGGCAAGATCTGCATCCTCGCCGACGCCGACTCCGACGGTCTGCACATCGCGACCTTGCTCTGCGCCTTGTTCGTCCAGCATTTCCGCCCGCTGGTGGATGCCGGTCATGTCTATGTGGCAATGCCGCCGCTGTACCGCATCGATCTGGGCAAAGAAATCTACTACGCCCTCGACGAAGCCGAGCGCGACGGGATCCTCGACCGTCTGGTGGCCGAGAAGAAGCGCGGCAAGCCGCAGGTCACCCGATTCAAAGGTCTGGGTGAAATGAACCCGCCGCAACTGCGCGAAACCACCATGGACCCGAACACCCGGCGCCTGGTGCAGTTGACCCTCGGGGACGACTTCGCACAGACCTCGGAAATGATGGACATGTTGCTGGCGAAAAAGCGCGCCGGCGACCGCAAGACCTGGCTCGAATCCAAGGGTAACCTCGCCGAGGTTCTGGCCTGATGCGGTTTGGCTGGGCCTTGGCGGGTGCATTGCTGCTGGGTTCGATGACGGTGACGGCAGAGCCTGTGCAAGAGCTGCGCGTGCTCGCCGAACACCCGGTCGAAGGCATGCGCGGCGGCAACCTGTCGGGGCTGGCCTTGTGCGGCAATGACCTGTGGACCGTTTCGGACCGCGACGATGATCAGATCTACCGTCTCGATATCCGCGACCGGGTCTGGCAGGCTACGGCCGTACGCATCGATCCGCCGAAAGTGCCGGACAGCGGCTTGCCGTGGGGCATCAGTTCGCGCACCTGGGCGGCGTCGTTCATTCGGGGCGGGGATCTGGATTTCGAAGGCATCAGCTGTGACAGCGCAGGCAACCGCTACATCGTCAGCGAGGCCCACGCGGCCGTGCTGCAAGTACCGCCGCAGGGGCCGTCGTCGTGGCTGAAAATCTCGCCGATGATGGTGCGCGAGGCGCGGGCCAGCGGCATGTTGCTGCAGTTCAACGCGATATTTGAAGGTCTGGCGATCAGTCCGGCGGGCGATCAGATGTGGCTGGCTGCCGAGCGGCAAAGTCGCGGTTTGTTGCTGATCAAACGCCAGCAGACGGTATGGGATTGTGACGGTCGCTGCGTGCTGCTCAGTGAAGGCGGCATGGAAATGCAACCGCCGCAGTTCCCGAAAGCCCGTCCGGTCAATCGGGATTTTTCCGATATCTCCCTGTTCAACGGCAAGCTGTTTACCCTTGAGCGCAACGCGTACCAGATCTGTCGTCGCGATGCGCAGACGGCCAGGGTCGAGCTCTGCTGGTCGTATGCGGCCGAGCTGTTGCAGGCCAATCGGCGTTATTCGCAGAACTTCGGCCTGGAAGAGGCGCTGGTGGTCGATGCTCAGGGGGCCTGGATCGGCGTCGACAACAATTTCGGCCCGCGCGCCGATGGCGAGGTTCGCCCGATCATCTGGCGTTTCGCCGCGCCGGACGGTGGCTGGAGCGCCAAGCCTTAGGCCTTCGTTATCGCGTTGCTGATTGTTCGCCATCCGCAGCAGAACCGGAAAACCCTGTAATACTTGAGTCAGGAAAAATTAGCCTGTTATTGAAGCACTGGCGGGGCGTTACCGCCGGACAGGCTTGTGATGGGCATACCGATGATTAAAAGCGCTTAATGATTTAAAGCTTTGCTGCACTGGCCAGTGGTTGAAGTCCTTGGCCCAAGTGCAGGCAATGAAGCTCTGAAGCAATGCTGTCGAGACAGTAGTGAGGTCGTTGAATTCCGACATGTCGTGCAAGGCTCGGGGAAACTTGAAACGCCGACTGCGGGAGATTCAATGATGAAACTCAATTATGTTGTTGCGGGTATTTTGTTGGTCTGTAGTTCAATGGTAGTGGCTGCTGACCCTGAATTGCGGATGCTTTCGGAGCATCCGGTGGATGGCATGCGCGGTGGTAACCTGTCTGGCCTCGCCAGGTGCGGTGAGCAGTTGTGGACGATTTCGGATCGAGATGACGATCGCATCTATAGGCTCGATACACGAGCCACGGTGTGGAAGGCCGAGGCTGTTTTGATTAATGTTCCACCAGCGCCTGACGATGCTGGACGGACTCTGAGCATGAAAGCCCAGAGCTTTTTCAGATCGCTTGCGGGTAATGGTGCGTTGGACTTTGAAGGCATCACCTGCGACTCTGGCCGGAATCTGTACGTTCTCAGCGAAACGTATTCAGCCATTCTCAAGGTCACATTTACTGGAGCCTCGGCCTGGTTTTTGACCATCTCGCCGAACATGCAGATAAAGTCGAGGGAAGCCGGGTTGTTGGCGCACGCCAATGCGCTGTTTGAAGGCTTGGTGATTACTGGCATTGGCAGTACTCAAATCTGGCTGGCAGCAGAGCGGCAAAAAAGAGGGTTGGTAAAAATCGAGCGGCGTATCATTTATTACGAATGGTATTGCGCTGTCGGTTGTGTGGTGATGGCCGAGGGAGGGCTGGCGCCGCAACCGCCCCAATTCCCGGGCTCAAAATTAGTCGAGAAGGACTTTTCGGATATTGCTCTATTCAATAAGAAGCTGTTTCTGCTGGATCGCAATGCTTTCAAAATCTGTCGCCATGAAATGCTGACGGGCAAACAGGAGCGTTGCTGGTCATTCGCTGCGGATGCACTGGTTCCGAGCCGTCAATACAACGCCAAACACGGAATGAGTGAGGCCTTGCTGGTCGATGCTCAAGGCGCGTGGATAGGTGTCGACAACAATTACTCAACCCGCGCCGATGGAGAGTCTCGCCCGATTGTGTGGCGCTTTGCGGCTCCTGCGGGCGGCTGGGATGCGAGCCTTTGAGTCAGCAACCACCAGGCAAGCGCGCCGGCCGGGTGCTGATGATTCTGGCCTGGTGCGCGGCGCTGTTTCTGGCCACGCGGTTTTTCGGCCAGTGGGAAGAGCGCCAGCGCAATCCCAATGTGGAAATGGCTTCGCAGCAGGGCAACGGCTTTATCGAAGTGAAACTGATCGGCAACGCCCAGGGACATTTTGTCGCCAGCGGCCTGATCAACGGTCGACCGGTGGAGTTCATGCTCGACACCGGCGCGACCGATGTGGCAATCCCGGCCGAGGTGGCGAAAAACCTCAGGCTGGAAGAAGGTTTCGGTGTGACCCTGAGCACGGCCAATGGCCTGAGCCAGGGCTATCGCACTCGTATCGACCGCCTGCAACTGGGCGACATCGTGTTGCGGGATGTCCGCGCACTGGTGGCGCCCGGCCTGCATGGCGATCAGGTGCTGCTCGGCATGAGCGCCCTGAACAAACTTGAATTTACCCAGCGCGGTGGCACCATGCTGCTGCGCCAGACAACGAACCGATGAGGCCCGCATGAGCGACTCCCTTGATCTCAGCCTGGACGGTGTAGAACGCCGCTCGCTGGCTGACTTCACCGAAAATGCCTACCTCAACTACTCCATGTACGTGATCATGGACCGTGCCCTGCCGCATATCGGCGACGGCCTGAAACCGGTACAGCGGCGTATCGTCTACGCCATGAGCGAGCTGGGGCTGGATGCCGATTCAAAGCACAAGAAGTCGGCGCGTACCGTCGGCGACGTGCTCGGCAAGTTCCACCCCCACGGTGACTCGGCGTGCTACGAAGCGATGGTGCTGATGGCCCAGCCGTTCAGCTATCGCTACACGCTGGTGGACGGCCAGGGCAACTGGGGTGCGCCGGACGATCCGAAATCCTTCGCCGCCATGCGTTACACCGAAGCGCGGCTGTCGCGTTATTCCGAAGTACTGCTCAGCGAACTGGGCCAGGGCACCGCAGACTGGGGCCCGAACTTCGACGGCACCCTGCAGGAACCTCTGGTGTTGCCGGCACGTTTGCCGAACATCCTGCTCAACGGCACCACCGGCATCGCCGTGGGTATGGCCACCGACGTACCGCCGCACAACCTGCGCGAAGTCGCCACCGCGTGCGTGCGCCTGCTTGACGAGCCGAAAGCCACGGTCGAACAGCTCTGCGAGCACATTCAGGGCCCGGACTATCCGACCGAAGCAGAAATCATCACCCCGCGCGCCGACCTGTTGAAAATGTACGAAACCGGCAAGGGCTCGGTGCGCATGCGCGCCGTGTACCACGTCGAGGACGGCGACATCATCGTCACCGCGCTGCCGCACCAGGTCTCCGGGGCCAAGGTGCTGGAACAGATCGCTGCGCTGATGCAGGCCAAACCGTCGAAAGCGCCGCAGATCGCCGATCTTCGCGACGAATCCGACCACGAAAACCCGTGCCGCATCGTGATCATCCCGGTCAACAGCCGTGTCGATCACGAAGCACTGATGCAGCACCTGTTCGCCAGCACCGAGCTGGAGTCGACCTACCGGGTCAACGTCAACATCATCGGTCTGGACGGCAAGCCGCAGCTGAAAAACCTCCGTACGCTGCTGGTGGAGTGGCTGGAATTCCGCGTGCTGACCGTGCGTCGCCGCTTGCAATTTCGCCTCGACAAGGTCGAGCGCCGCCTGCACCTGTTGGACGGTTTGCTGATTGCCTACCTCAACCTGGATGAAGTGATCCATATCATTCGCACCGAGGAGCATCCGAAAGCCAAGCTGATCGAGCGTTTTGCCCTCAGCGAAATCCAGGCCGACTACATCCTCGACACCCGTCTGCGTCAGTTGGCGCGACTGGAAGAGATGAAGCTGCGTGACGAGCAGGACGAACTGCTCAAGGAACAGGCCAAGCTGCAAGCCCTGCTGGGCAGCGAAGCCAAGTTGAAGAAACTTGTGCGCAGCGAACTGTTGAAAGATGCCGAAACTTACGGCGATGACCGTCGGTCGCCAATCGTTGAACGTGCGGAAGCCAAGGCGCTGACCGAGCACGATCTGCTGCCGAACGAGAAAGTCACCGTCGTGCTGTCGGAAAAAGGCTGGATCCGTTCGGCCAAGGGCCACGATATCGATGCGACCGGCCTGTCGTACAAGGCCGGCGACGGCTTCAAGACCTCGGCGGCGGGGCGTTCGAACCAGTCGGCCGTGGTCATCGACTCCACGGGCCGCAGTTACTCGCTGGCCACCCACACCCTGCCATCGGCGCGGGGCCAGGGCGAGCCGTTGACCGGCCGTCTGACGCCGCCGCCGGGTGCAACGTTCGAATGCGTGCTGATGCCTGAAGAGGACTCGCTGTACGTGATCGCCTCCGACGCCGGCTACGGTTTTGTGGTGAAAGGCGAAGACCTGCAAGCCAAGAACAAGGCCGGCAAGGCGCTGTTGAGCCTGCCGAACAACGCCAAGGTGATTGCGCCGCGTCCGGTCGCTGACCGCGAGCACAACTGGCTGGCCTCGGTGACGACCGAGGGTCGCCTGCTGATCTTCAAGATCAGCGATCTGCCACAATTAGGGAAGGGCAAGGGCAACAAGATCATCGGTATTTCCGGTGAGCGTGTGGCCAGTCGCGAAGAATATGTCACGGACATCGCCGTTCTTCCGGAAGGCGCCACCTTGGTGCTGCAGGCCGGAAAACGCACCTTGTCGCTGAAGGCCGATGACCTCGAACACTACAAAGGTGAGCGTGGTCGCCGTGGTAACAAACTGCCACGTGGCTTCCAGCGGGTGGATGCGCTGCTCGTCGAAAACCTCAATTAAGCGGCCAGGAAGCGGTCGCACTCATTTCTCCTTCGGAGAAAATGACTGAGAACGCCTCTCTAGAGCGTCCGATCTACGATTTAACCCGTAGATCGGCGCTTTGGCGCTGGAGTCGGAACGCATATTCACGGATGATATGGCCTTTCCAAGCGCCGGCGTGGCCGAGCGTTATTCATATTTATTGAGTATTTTCACTGTGGTCAGCCTTGTGGCGGCCACCTGGACGGGATGATGACTTCTCTGCGCCCCCTTATTTTCCTGCTCGCCGGCGTTCTTGGCCTGGCGGGTTGCAGCGTTCACCAGCCGGTGTCGCTGTATCAGCTGGACAGCGGAAGTCCGGCCCAGCCTGCGCAAAGCGCGGGCATGGCAGTTTTGCTGGGCCCTGTGATCGTTGCCGATTACCTGCAACGGGAAACCCTGTTGCAGCGTCAGCCGGACGGCAGCCTTCAGGCCTCGACCGATGGTCGCTGGGCCGGTAGCCTTTCATCGGACATCGATCAGTTGCTGTTGCGTCAGGTTGCCGGGCATCTGGACAGTCAGCGCGTGGTGCTGGCGCCAGCGACCCTGGGCTTCACCCCGGATGTGCAGGTGCTGTTGACCATCACTCGTCTGGATTCCGGTGCCAAGCAACCGGCGATTCTGGACGCGCAATGGCGCCTGATCGACCGCCGTGGCCAGGTGCGCGACAACCGCATCGTCCATCTGCAGGAGCAACATGCCGGTACCACCGCCGCACAGGTGCAGGCGCAGGGCGTGTTGTTGCAGCGTCTGGCCGAGCAACTGTCGGTAGCGCTCAAACCGTTGGCCAATCAGCCACCGGTCGCCGAGGCGCCACGCAAGTCGGCACCGAAACCGGCAGCGCCGGCGGCGGAAGCCGAAAAGCAGCCGAAGATACCGATGGCTTCGCCGATTCGTACCGATATGGAAGTGTTCCGCTTCTAAGGCTGGAATGAGTCAGGACAGAGCCCGCCTTGTGCGGGCTTTGTTGTGTCTGTTGGCGGGATATCTACGGTATGGCAGCCGGCCTCTTCGCGAGCAGGCTCGCTCCCACAGGAAGTGTGGGCGCCGCTGATCAAGTGTGTGCGAGCCTGCTCGCGAAGGGGCTGGCACAGGCAACAAAAAAGCCCGCAGACAATCGCGTGTCTGCGGGCTTCATCGTTTCTGGGCTAAGGCTTAGGCCCGGCGCTCATGCATCCGCGCCAGTTGCCGCTCAAGCATTGACGGATAAGGCTCCATCAACCGCTCCACACAGCAAGCCCCCTCAGGGCTGGCAATCGGCCGGATTCGTGCGCGCTGGCGAATCAGCGCGTCGTCACCGATCTTGCGCTCCACCAGCAGCAGGTTGCGGCTGTGTTGCGACAGGGCCAGGGCGTCCTGGGCGGAATCGGTCAGCAACAGGTCGATCTGGCTCAGGCCGAACAGTTCGTCGCCGAGTGTCAGGCCCAGCTGCAATTGCAAGGTGATGCCGCTGTCGGCGACTTCGATCTGCAACTGGTGGCCCAGCGCCCGCAGCAGCTCGCCGCAGCAGATGGCGTTGGTCAGGTAATCGTCGCCGCTGTCTTCAGTGTGGAACAGCATCAGGGTGCTGCCGTCGTTCAGGGTTTCGATTTCGCCCTGATACAGCGAAGCGGCCTGCTCCAGACAGTCGCGGTAGCGATCCTGCAACTCTTCCAGACGTGCGCGCGGCAAACGGCGCAGTTGTTCCTGCGAGCCCAATTGCACCGCCAGCACCGCCGTGTGTTGCGGCACGCTCGGGGTCGGTCTGCGCACGGCCGGTTGCGCGGTATCGCTCAGCGATTCGTCACGCAGGTCGGCGAACGGGTCTTCGTCATCGTCGTCTTCAACGGTGCTGACCACATGGCGTGGCGCAGGTTTCTGCGCAGCCATCGGGCGGCTTTCGTCGAAACTCGGATCACGCAGGTTGCGCACTTCGAATTCCGGCTCGTCGTCCTCGAACTCGGGCTCCGGCTCGGGCTCCGGTTCGGCCGGCTCCGGGGCGTAGTTGGCGTGCAACTGGCGTGCAAGATCGCCGATCTCGTCCTGACGCTCGATACCCGGCGTGTATTCGTCGATACGGCGCAGCCACACGCGCAATTGCAGCAGCGGTGTAGAGATGTGCCGGCCCAGACGCAGGCTCAGGGCCAGGGACAGTGCCAGCAGGATCGCACTCAGGATGCCCATGCTTTGCAGGCTGATGGTCATCGGCTGCTGGAACTGATCCATGTCCAGGCTGATGCGCAGTTGCCCGGCGGTCACGTCCTGAAAGGTGATCTTGCTCTCGTACATGCCCTCGGCTTCGCCGAGCAGGCCGTGCTTGGGCCGCTGACCGGACTCGGCGAGGATGCGGTTGTCCACACTGTAGATGGCGGCGTGGGCCACCAGTTTGTTCTTGGTCAGGTTGTTGAGCAGCACGTTGAGGCTGAGGATGTCGTTGGACACCAGCAGTTCGGTGGCGGAGGTGGCGGTCTGCGTGGTCAGGCTTTCGCCCAGCGCATCGGCCTGCTCGTGCATGGCCTGCTTGAACTGCAGGCCCATCACGCAGGCATATATCACCAGGGCCAGGGCGACCAGGATCACGTTATGGCTGGCAATGCGCAATGCAATCGGTACACGGCGGTGGCGCAGTGCACGGAAGATCAGCAGAAAGAAGTTATCGGTTTTAACTGGCGTGGGCCGGTTCACTGAGCTCGGCTCTTTTGTCCGTGAAGTTGACGCGCAGTATAGCGACAGGCCCTAGACCGGCAAAGCGCTGGCGGTGCCCGATGGTCACTGAAAGTGGGTAGAATGCGGTTTTTTTCCAGTTGCGGGGGTGCGCGTTGCGCGAAATCGTCCTGATTAACATCACGGGAGTCGACCGTCCGGGTCTGACAGCGGCCATTACCGGTGTTCTGGCCCAGGGTGGTGTGAATATCCTCGACATCGGTCAGGCGGTGATCCACGACATGCTGTCGTTCGGCATCCTTGTGGAAATCCCCGACTCCGAGCAGGGCAAGTCGGTGCTCAAGGACATCCTGTTCAAGGGCTATGAGCTCGACCAGCAGGTACGTTTCACCCCGGTGTCCGAAGAGGATTACCAGCAATGGGTGGGCAATCAGGGCAAGAAACGCCACATCGTTACCCTGCTGACCCGCAAGGTCACCGCCGGCCAGTTGCAGGCTGTGAGCTCGATCACCGCCAAATACGGCCTGAACATCGACCATATCGACCGTCTGTCGGGTCGCATGCCGCTGGACACTCCGGCTGACAAGGGCAAGGGCTGCATCGAGTTCTCCGTACGTGGCGAAGCCGCCGATCCGCAGGCCCTGCGCGCCGAGTTCCTCAGCGTGGCTCAGGAACTGAATGTCGACATCGCCTTCCAGGAAGATTCGCTGTTCCGTCGCAACCGCCGTCTGGCGGTGTTCGACATGGACTCGACCCTGATCGAAGCCGAGGTCATCGACGAACTGGCCAAGGCCGCCGGCGTTGGCGACCAGGTTTCGCACATCACCGAGCGGGCGATGGCCGGCGAGCTGGACTTCCGCGCCAGCTTCAAGGAGCGTCTGGCGCTGCTCAAGGGCCTGGATGTCAGCGTGCTGGATTCGATCGGCGCCTCGCTGCGCCTGACCGAGGGCGCCGAAACCCTGTTCGCCGAACTCAAGCGCCTGGGCTACAAGACCGCGATTCTGTCGGGCGGTTTCACCTATTTCGCCAAGCAATTGCAGGCCAAACTCGGCATCGATTACGTGTTCGCCAACGAACTGGAAGTGGTCGACGGCAAGTGCACCGGCGTGGCGATCGAGCCGATCGTCGATGCCCAGCGCAAGGCCGATCTGCTGAAGCAGCTGGCTGAAAAAGAAGGCTTGCGTCTGGAGCAGACCATCGCCGTGGGCGACGGTGCCAACGACCTGCCGATGCTGGCGATTGCGGGTCTGGGCGTGGCGTTCCGCGCTAAACCGCTGGTCAAGCAGTCGGCGAAGCAGGCGATTTCCACCCTCGGGCTGGATGGCGTTCTGTACCTGCTGGGCTTCCGGGATCGCGACGGACAGCTCTGAAAGCTCTGTCGCCTGAGCTGGCCCCTTCGCGAGCAAGCCCGCTCCCACAATTGAAATGCATTCCACTGTGGGAGCGGGCTTGCTCGCGAAAGGGGCGCCCAGGATTATCCGACTCCACTCAAAGGGATTTCCACAACGAGTCGAAATCCTCTTCGCTGCCGCCATTCTGCGCGGCCTCCAGCGAGCGATAGGCAAACTGATTGAAGCTGTGGGTGCTGGCCACCCGCCGATCCAGCCCGGCGCGGTGCTCTTCGCCCAGGGTGTTGATCAGCACTTTGTTGCCTTCCTGAAACGGCAGCCGTGGCGCCAGTAACGTCGCCGGCAAGTCGATCGCACTGATTTCCGGCAATAACAACCCTCGCAGGTAATGACTGTGATCATCCCGGGTGCGCACCAGCTGCAAGCCGCAGGGCTGAGCGTGGGGCGCCACCAGTTCGATGCCCATTTGCGTACCGGCGCCGCGCACCTGGCGGATCCAGCGCACCACGGCAATGCTCCAGCCCTGATTGAGGCTGTCCTGAATCCCGACCATTTCCCCGGCCTGCAATTCGGCAGGTACTTCTTTTGGCCAGGCCAGGCAATAACCGCCGGGGCTGTGGTTGATGACGGGCAAGGCATAGGTCGGGTAGTGCGGCGGGCTGTCGGTGTCGCTTTCGTCGTCGGCCAGCGGTTCGTAGCGGATTTCCTCGTAGGGCAACAATTCGTCGGACGTACCCTGTGGCGCGGCATCGAACGCCTGGCTCCAGCTGTCCTTTTCGCCCTGAACCACCGCGCGGCTGAAATTCGCCGCACGGGCGCCGGGGTGCTTGAGCAATTCGCTGAAAGTGCGTTCGCCGCCGAGGTAGAAGTGCAGGGCGCTCATGCCGACGCACACGGTCAGGTTGCCCTGGCCGACGGTGCGCTGAAAGCTGCGCTCGGCGGCTTCGCCCCAGGTCGCGTGCAGG
The DNA here is from genome assembly GCF_019710535.1 of Pseudomonas sp. 3-2. Classification (NCBI taxonomy): domain Bacteria; kingdom Pseudomonadati; phylum Pseudomonadota; class Gammaproteobacteria; order Pseudomonadales; family Pseudomonadaceae; genus Pseudomonas; species Pseudomonas sp. 3-2. The sequence goes on from NZ_CP081200.1 coordinate 569,746, forward strand.
TGTTGCAGGGTATCGAGGGTCAGACCCGACGGCACGGGCAGCGGCGTCGTTGTGTCCTGATGCTGAAGGTGGGCCTCGATGGCATTCACCAACGGTTGCGGATCGAAACCGAGCAACCCTGCCTGTTGCTCGCTGCGAAACTGCGAGCGGTAACGCGGGCCGGCGTCGATGTCTGCCGAGACCGCGAACAATCCCGCGCCCGGATTGGCGGGCTGCAGCTTCAGCCACGCGCTCCAGGGCTCGACCACTTGGGCCAGGCGTGCGATCTGGTTCTGGCGCAACTGATTGCAGCGAGCGCTGCCCAGCAACAGGGCCGCGAGGTAGGTCTGTTCGACACTCAACTCGCCGGTCAGGCTGGCGAGGTCGTCGCGTACCCGGCGATGCTGCAGTTGCAGCTCGCAGGCGCAGCGAAACAATTGATGCAGTTCGAACCACAGCTGTTCCGGCGCCGGGCTGTACAGCTGCGTGGCGCGAACCAGTTGCCCTTTCAGCGCGTGGGCCGCCCGCTGCAGCGCTTCGCTCACCAGGGCTGCGCGATCCCGGGAGTACTTGGGCGCGATCCGCAGAATGATGTGTTTGTAACCGATGGCCAGCTGACTTTGCAGGGCCTGGCACAGATTGCTGATCTTGCGTGAGCGCTCATCGAGCATGATCGCCTGATGCAGAAAATGCCGTTCCAGATGCTGGCAGACGAAATACACCTCGGGCCGCAACAGCTCAAGTAAATGCAGACGGTTGTCGCTGGGGGTCAGCAGTTGATTGAGTTCGTTGAGGCCTTGGTACAGCAGGCGCGCGGTTTCGCCGATGTTGGCCTTGGGCAGGTCGGCGATCCAGCGTTTGAGGTCGCGCGGGGTGGCTTCACAGAAGGACAGGCGCAACTGCGTGGGCGTCGGGGCGCTCAGTGGTGGTCGGGATCGTGGCTCACTCATGCCGTGACAAGCTCCGGCGGCGAATAGGGCAATGCCAAAAACTCTAGCAGTTGTGGTCTGTTTCGCAGGTGTTTGTCAGGGTTTTTTACCGTTGGTCTGCTGGCCTGGTGCCATTCCCGCAGGCGCTACTAGTCTCTCAGGCGTGCGATCGGAAACGCACGGTTGCACGGCCTGCCGTCAACGTCGGGGCAGGTCTCCCGAAACTTCAAGGAGATGAGGTTCATGTCTAAATACGCAGTGGCAAATCAATGGGGCGGTAGTTCGGCACCTTGGCATCCGGGTGGAACCTGGGTGCTGGGCGCGCGGGACAACCAGAACGTCGTCGCGATCGAGATCAAGTCCGGCGACGGTGGCAAAACCTTTACCGGCACCATGACGTACGCTGGTGAAGGCCCTATTGGCTTCAAGGCTCAGCGCACTGGCCAGAACCAGTACAACGTCGAAAACCAGTGGGGTGGCAACGATGCCCCCTGGCATCCAGGTGGCAAGTGGGTGATCGGCGGGCGGGATAACCAGAACGTTATCGCGTTGAGCGTCACGTCGAGTGACGGCGGGAAAAACCTCAGCGGCACCAATACCTACGCCAACGAAGGGCCGATCGGCTTCCGTGGGCAGATAGAGTAACGGCGCCACCCAGGTCGTGTCCGCCCCTTCGCAGACGTGCGAAAGGGCGGATCAACCGGTTCAGGCGTTCGACAGTGCCAAGGCCTGGCCCATCTGTACCGGCGAGCCGGCCTTCAGTTCTTCAACCCACTTCACCTGATCCGGCCCGAACAGCACGATCGCGGTCGAACCCAGTTTGAAGCGCCCCAGTTCCGCACCTTTTTCCAGATGAATCGGCGCACGGGCGGCTTCGTCGTAACGGAAGGTTTTCAGTTCGCGCTTCGGTGGCGTGACCAGACCGGCCCACACGGTTTCGATCGAGGCCACGATCATCGCGCCCACCAGCACCACGGCCATCGGCCCGCGCTCGGTGTCGAAGATGCACGCTACGCGCTCGTTGCGGGCGAACAGTTCCGGAACGTTTTCAGCGGTGGTCTGGTTGACCGAGAAGATCCGGCCCGGAATGTAGACCATTTCGCGCAGGGTGCCGGCCAGCGGCATGTGCACGCGGTGGTAGTCCTTCGGCGACAGGTAAACAGTCGCGAATTCACCGCCCATGAACGGCGCCGCATTGGCCGCGTCGCCGCCCAGCAGTTCCAGCACGCTGAAGCTGTGGCCCTTGGCCTGGAAGATTCGGCCGTGTTCGATCGGGCCGAGCTGGCTGATCGCACCGTCGGCCGGGCTGAGGATCGCGCCCGGGGTCTGGTCCAGTGGACGTGCGCCGTCTTTCAGCGCGCGGGTGAAGAAGGCGTTGAAATGCTCGTAAGCGGTCACGTCTTCAACCAGTGCCTGCGACATGTCCACTTGATAACGCTTGGCGAACCAGGTGGTGAAGGCATTCTTGAACCAGCGCACGCGGCACTCGGCGACGCAGCCGGCCAGGCGCGACAGCAAGTGATGGGGCAGCAGGTACTGGCTGATGATAAACAAACGCTCTTTCATGACTGTCCTTAAAAATCCTTAAAGCTCGACGGGGGTGTCGGGGTGGTTGCCCCATTCGCCCCAGGAACCGGCGTAGCCCTTGACCCGCGGATAACCGAGGGCCTTGGCCACCAGATAAGTGAAACCGGACCGGTGATGGGTCTGGCAGTGGGTAATGATTTCTTTGTCTTTGGTGATCCCGAGGCTTTCCAGGATCTGCGGCATGTCGGTACGGATGCGCAGCTGGCGCGCCTGATCCATGCCCGCCGTCCATTCGAAATTGACCGCGCCGGGGATGTGTCCACCCTTGGCCGCCAGCACCTTCTCTCCGGAATACTCCAGCGGCCCGCGAGCGTCCCAGATGGCCAGGTCAGCGGCGCCGAGACGGCTTTGCAGGTATTCGCGGGTGGCGGTCGGTTCCTCGTGCAGGGTCAGGGCAACCGGGCCGCCCGCCGCCGGAGGAATCTGGATCGACATCGGCGAACCTTCCGCCAGCCACGCCGGCAGACCGCCGTCGAGGTAGTGGTACTTGTCGTGACCGATCACGTCGAGCAGCCAGATGAAGCGCCCGGCCCAGCCGCCGCCTTCGTCGTCATAGACCACGTAGACCGCATCCTTGCGATGACCCAGCTCACCGAACAGTTCTTCGAGTTTTTCCTTGCTCGGCAACAGCCCCGGAGCCGGCGCCTGACCCAGCTGGGTGCGTTTCGGATCGACGAAGCGTGCGCCGGGAATGTGTCCCTCGGCGTAGCGGGCGGCACTGGTCAGATCCACCAGAATCAGATCGCGGGATTCGAGGCGCGGCAGCAGGTCGCTCGGCTCGATCACCAGGGCCAGGCCAGAGAAATCAGACATGTGAGGTCTCCAGAGCACAAAGGGGAAGGATTGTAGCTGTCATTGGCCGCGCTGGCTAAAACTGTGCAGGGCTTTCTCGATGCACTGCGCGGTTTTGCCGAAGGCTTGCACAGTGATGTCGGCGAACGGCCCTCCACCCTGGTCGGCGACCACGATCATGATCACCCGGCCGTTGTTTACCAGCGAGCGCAGGAACAGGTGTTCGCCGCGAAACAGCGTGCGCAGCGAGGGCGGCAACAGGGCGGAAAACTGGGCGTTGTTGTCCGGGGTGATCCGCACTTGCGCCTGCTGCGCGAGCAAGCGTTGCAGCACCGAACTCTGGCTGACGACGAAATTCAGCGCAGCGGCTTCCTTCGGCAACCCCGAGGTTTGATGGACGCGCAGATTGGCGTGGCTGCGGTCAGCCATCAGGATCATTACCCGACGCATGCCGCTGGCGACCAGCGCATCGCGGGCGGCGACGGTCAGGCTCATGGCGTTGGTGAAGCGGCTTGGCACGGCCAGCAGCTCGGCGCATTGCCGGCGCCACTGGCTCAGGTCGTCAGCGGACGGCGCCGCAGCCGGCAGCATTCCGGCGGGCAGGCGACGGGTGCCCCACGGCCACAGCAGCGAAACCGCCGGGTGCCAGAGGTCGGGCATGAAATGATGACGAGCGCTGACGGCGGCCTGCTGGTGCAACTGTTGTTGTACCTCGTCCATCGAGATTTGCAGGTAGAGGCTGGTCAGGTACTGCCAGCGCTCACTGTGCGGACTGTCCCAGGCCTGTTGCGCCGAGAGTGCCAGGCCGTTGGCCAGCAACACGGTGTTGGCCGGCTGATTGAGCCAGCGGCGCAGGGTCGGGTCGTCGTCGAGGCGATTTTGCTGACGCAGCGGATGATCGACGTCGCGGGCGATACGCAGGACCTTGACCAGTTCGCGCTGTTCGGTCAGCAGCAGCCGATAGCCTTGCTGGACCCAGATCGGCAAACGCCAGGCTTCCACCAGCGCTTCGCCGATTTTCAGCAAGCGCACGCCGAACAATTGTTTCTCGACATCGCAGGCTGATTCGCCCTTGTGGATAACCCGTACTTCCCACTCTTCAAGCAGTTTGGGAAAGGTCAGCGCCAATGGCCACAGCGGCGACAGAAACAACAGGCTGCCCCAATGAATGTCCTGCCAGAGTCGCGCCAAGCGACCGGCGAAAAAACCGTTGGCCTGTTGCGTGGCGTGCTGGCTGATCATCTGCAACTGGCGCAGGGCCTGGGGGATCTGTGCGGCAGGTTCGGCGGGCAGGCGAGCCAGCAGTTCTTCGGTGCGGGCAAGGCCTAGGCGATTGATCGCCACTTCGAGGTTTTCCGCCGGCGCGCTCATGTTGCCGTGGGTGTGGCGGTTGGCTTCGCGGATGATGCTCAGGGCCAGCGCTGGGCTGTCCTGCATCAGGTCGGCGATGTCGCGCAGCGAGCTGCGGTCATCGCGAATCGCCCGGCAGACCCGGTCATGGGCATCTTGCGGCACCGGCAGGCGAACGCTGTCGAGCAGCTTCACCCAACCATCGAGTGTGGTCGGTTTTACGTGTGGGACGTTCGTTTCATTAGCCATGTCTGGACGAGATCTTCACTGACTGTAGACGCGCCCGGCATGGGCTAAATTGGCTTTTCGCCTGAACTGGCTATAGTCTGGCGCAGTTTTGCCGATAAGTAGAAGAAGAGATTTTTTAACTTCCGAATATGACCTTGAACCCGACTTAAACAAGTACCTTTCTACCTATGGCTAAAATTATCGGCATCATCGTCGTATTCGCGAGCGTGCTCGGCGGATACGTGCTCTCCCACGGCAAGATTGCCGCCCTGATCCAGCCCTTCGAGGTGATGATCATCGGTGGTGCTGCACTCGGTGCATTCCTGCAGGCCAACCCCGGCTACATGACGATGCACGTGCTCAAGAAATCCCTGAGCATGTTCAGTTCGCGTTTCAGCCACACGTTCTATCTGGAAGTGCTGGGCCTGATCTACGAGATCCTCAACAAGAGCCGCCGCGAAGGCATGATGGCCATCGAAGGCGACATCGAAGACGCCGCCGCGAGCCCGATCTTCGCCAAGTACCCGGCGGTACTGAAAGACGAACGCATGACCGCGTTCATCTGCGATTACCTGCGCATCATGTCGTCCGGCAACATGGCTCCCCACGAGCTGGAAGGCCTGTTCGACATGGAACTGTACAGCCTGAAGGAAGACCTCGAGCATCCGTCCCACGCGGTGAACGGCATCGCCGACGCCATGCCGGGTTTCGGTATCGTCGCGGCGGTACTGGGTATCGTGGTGACCATGGCCTCCCTGGGTGAAGGCGATCAGAAATCCATCGGTCTGCACGTAGGTGCGGCACTGGTAGGTACCTTCTTCGGTATTCTCGCGGCATACGGTTTCTTCGGCCCGCTGGCGCACTCCCTGGCCCACGATGCCAAGGAAGAACTGAACGTCTACGAAGCCATCAAGGCCTCGCTGGTGGCTTCGGCTTCCGGCATGCCGCCGTCGCTGGCTGTCGAGTTCGGTCGCAAGGTGCTGTACCCGGCTCACCGTCCAAGCTTTGCCGAGCTGGAACAAGCCGTTCGCGGTCGCTAAGTCATGGAAAATAACCAGCCGATAATCATCAAGCGCGTCAAGCGCATCGCCGGCGGGCATCACGGCGGGGCGTGGAAGATCGCCTTCGCCGACTTCGCGACGGCGATGATGGCGTTCTTCCTGGTGTTGTGGCTGCTGTCCACCGCGACCCCGGAACAGAAGATCGCCATCGCCGGTTACTTCAAGGACCCGGTCGGTTTCTCCGAGAGCGGCACGCCGTACATCATCGACCTGGGCGGCACGCCCACCCTGGCGCCGGAAAACACTCTCAACCCTGAAGTGAAGTCGCAGCCGCAACCGGACAAGGTCACGGTCGACACCGAACAGGTTGAAGGCATGGCCGAGCAGGTCGAGAAGGAACGTCTGGAACTGTTGCTGCAAGAACTGCAGAACAAGGTCGACGAGAACCCGCAACTGCAGAAGTTCAAGGACCAGATCCTCTTCGAAATCACGCCGAACGGCTTGCGCATCCAGATCATGGACGCCGAGAACCGGCCGATGTTCGACTCAGGTTCCGCACGGCTGAAGCCGTACTTCGAAGACATCCTGCTGGCCATGGCCGACACCATCAAAGCGGTGCCGAACAAGATCAGCATCAGCGGTCACACCGACGCCAAGCCTTATGTAGGCAATGGCGACTTCGGCAACTGGGAGCTTTCGGCCAACCGTGCCAACGCCGCCCGGCGTGCGCTGGTGGCGGGCAGTTACCCGGACTCGCAAGTGGCGCGTGTGGTGGGTTACGCCTCGTCGGCACTGTTCGACAAGGAGAACCCGTTCAACCCGGTCAACCGCCGTATCGACATCGTGGTGCTGACCAAGAAGGCCCAGGCCGCCATCGAAGGTGCGCAAGGTGCCGACCCGTCGCAACCGGCAGATCAAGGCCAGAAAGGCGCCGCGCCGGCCACTCCGGTCGACCCGAACGCCTTGCCGGCGGATCAGCAGCCGGTACCGGCCCATGAGTTGCGCGAACGGCTGAACCTGTTCGACGACCCGCTGCCGAAGCCGACCGAGCCGGGCGCAGCGGCACCAGCTCCGGCGCCTGCACCGGCCCCCGCGCCGAAACAGTGACCCACAAAAAAGCCGCGAGATGATCGCGGCTTTTTTGTGTCTGGTTACTTGAAAGTCTAGTAACCGTTTTCCGGCAAACTGGCGATGATCGAGCGGTAGCTGTTCATTCGCTGCTGCTGCACGCGGCCGTCTTCCAGGGCCTTGAGCAGTGCGCAACCGGGTTCGCGATCGTGCTTGCAGTCGCGGAAGCGGCAGGTGCCGAGCAGGTCGTTGAACTCGATGAAACCGGCTTCGACGTCGGCGCGGCTTACGTGGCCGAGGCCGAATTCACGGATGCCCGGGGAGTCGATCAGTTCGCCGCCGCCGGGGAAGTGGAACAGACGTGCGGTGGTCGTGGTATGCGTACCTTGACCGGACAGCTCGGACAGCGGGCCGACGCGGGTCTCGACTTCCGGCAGCAGGCTGTTGACCAGCGACGACTTGCCGACACCGGACTGGCCGACGAACACGCTGATGCGTCCGTCGAGCTGCTTTTGCAATTGCTCCATGCCGTTGCCGTGGTGCGCCGAGACTTCCAGCACCGGATAACCCAGCGTGCGGTAGACCGCCAGCAGCGCATTCAGCGCCGGGGCGTTCTGCTCGTCGATCAGGTCAAATTTGTTCAGCAGCAGCAACGGACGGATGCCGGCGTGTTCGGCGGCGACCAGATAACGGTCGATCAGGTTGGCATGGGGTTCGGGCAGCGGGGCGAAGACGATGACGATCATGTCGACGTTGGCGGCCACCGGCTTGAGCTGGCCACGACTGTCCGGACGGCACAGCTCGGTGGTGCGCGGCAGTTGCGCGACGATCACGCCGATGCCCTGGTTGCCGGCGCGCCATACTACCCGGTCGCCGGTGACCAGCGCCGGCAGGTTGGCCCGCAGGTGGCAGCGGAAGACCTGGCCGGCCAGCTCACCCTCAACGGCCTCGACCTCGACCTGCACACCGAAGTGGGCGATCACCAGGCCGTGCTGTTCCGGGCCGAGGTCGCCGCCTTCGAGCGCCTCGACGGCCGAGGACTCGCGTTTGGCGGCGCGGGCGGCGCGCTCGCCCTGAATCTTTTCGATGCGCCAGTTTTGACGACGATTGAGTTGGCGTTTGGCCATGGGTGTTCCGTCTGAAGAATACAGCGATTAGGTAAAACGGCCGCGAGTTTAGCACGCCCGGCAGGCTGCCTAGGCTAAACTGCGCAGCATTGCTCAGGAGCCGAAAAATGCAAAACCCGCAGAATCTGATCTGGATCGACCTCGAAATGACCGGTCTGGATCCGGAAAACGACGTCATCATCGAAATGGCCACCATCGTCACCGACAGTGACCTGAACACCCTGGCCGAGGGCCCGGTGATCGCCATCCACCACAGCGACGAAGTCCTCGCCCGCATGGATGAGTGGAATACCCGCACTCACGGCAACTCCGGCCTGACCCAGCGCGTACGCGACAGCCACATCAGCATGGCCGAGGCCGAGGCTGAAACCATCGCCTTCCTCGAAAAGTGGGTGCCGAAGGGCAAGTCGCCGATCTGTGGCAACAGCATCTGCCAGGATCGCCGCTTCCTTTATACCCACATGAAGTCGCTGGAAAGCTACTTCCACTACCGCAACCTCGACGTGTCCACGCTCAAGGAACTGGCCGCGCGCTGGGCGCCGGACGTGCGTGACAGCTTCAAGAAGGGCAGCACTCACCTGGCGCTGGACGACATCCGCGAATCCATCGCCGAGCTGCAGCACTACCGCAAGCATTTCATCAAGTTCTGAGATCGGCACCCACGCCGAGGCGCCCTCTTTTGGTGCCTCGGTGAAGTGAGTAGACTGCGCGCCTTCCTGCCAGGATCGCCACCATGTTGCTGATGCTCTACCTCGTCGCCATTACTGCCGAAGCCATGACCGGCGCCCTGTCTGCGGGCCGTCGCGGCATGGACTGGTTCGGCGTGGTGCTGATTGCTTGCGTCACCGCATTGGGCGGCGGTTCGGTGCGCGACGTGCTGCTCGGGCACTACCCGCTGACCTGGGTCAAACACCCGGAGTACCTGGTGCTGACCACGATCGCGGCGATGATCACCGTGTTCACCGCACGCTGGATGCGTCACCTGCGCTCGCTGTTTCTGGTGCTCGACGCGGTGGGTCTTGTGGCGTTCACCCTGATCGGCTGCATGACCGCCCTGGAAATGGGCCACGGCATGCTGGTGGCCTCGGTCAGCGGAGTGATCACCGGCGTGTTTGGGGGCATCCTGCGCGATATCTTCTGCAACGATATTCCGCTGATTTTTCGGCGCGAACTTTATGCGAGTGTCTCGTTCGCTGCAGCGTGGTGCTACATGCTGTGTCTTTATTTAAGTGTGCCAGGCGAACAAGCCATTCTGATCACTCTGTTTGGTGGTTTTTTGTTACGCCTCCTTGCGATCCGTTTTCATTGGGAAATGCCGAAGTTCGTTTATAACGATGAGCATTGATACTTGATGCTGAAAGTCAGTGCATTGCCGGATAAGTCTGTCAGCGGCTTAAGGCGTTGCAAGTGTATATTTCTTACATCTTTCGCTTTGCTGTTTGTTTGAAAGGTCTGTAATTTTTTCTTGGCATATTCGATGCCAATATTAAATTAACTCTTCAACGGAATAGACTATGAGCGAAAGCATGGACGCTACACCCGATCAGCAAACCAATCTGCCCAATCTTGCAGGCCTTGCACTTGTGAATGTCAAGTTCGATGCCAGCGACAGTACTCGAAGCAAGTCGTTGTTCGCTAACGGCCGAATGCAGCTGAAAGTGCAAGTGCTGGTGTCCGGGGTAGACGCGGACGGAAACGCCATGCACGTACCTGCAGACGTCATGGAAAGCATAGAACTGATCCATTACAGCACTGGCAAGACGTTGTCTGATGGCTGGGTCGCGAGCACCGTGCAAGGGCAATTTACCCTTGAGCAGCGACCTTCATACATGGCAGAAGAGGTTCGCGACGAGGTTCTTGAGTATGACAGCGTCCATCCTCAGGTACGCACCTTCTGGGTATCCTCATCGAGCGCCGGAACCACCCGGATCGGTGCACGTCTGTCGCTGAACGGTGTGAGGATTCTCACTAACGGATCCACCCTTTTCAGCGTTCATGACAGCAGCGTAACTATCGAAGCACAAACGCCTGTGGGGTACTCCATAGACGAGTTTCGTTGGTATCAAACCCGGCAGGGCGACGAGATGCCCGGCAATCGCATCTGGAATTATCGTTTGGGGCTGTATCCGCGGGGGCAGCAGGTCAAATTGGTGGATTGGGTTGTGGACGGAGTAGAAAAGGGCGTTAACCATAACTTTGCGGGCGGCAACAGACTTAATGAATCACAAACCAATTATATGGAAGCCATTCTTGTTCGCCCTGAAGAAAAAAGTGTGAGCGTGACCTTGCCGGATAGAGGAGATCCTTTTGTATTCACTGTTTTTCCGGACGCCCATACATGGAATCATGCACATTACAAGGTAGATACTCGGAGCGACGGAGAACTGACCGTCGTGCAAGGCCTGTCCGAATACTCGGATGCGCAGAGAGGTAAACTAAAGTACGGAAATAAACTTTACTTACTCGCCATTGATGAATACGGCACAGAGCACAGGCTGGCGCTGCGCATGAACTTTCATGAGCGCAACATCTATCTGGAACGAGGCTGATGACTGGCTTCTTTTCTGCAGGTTTGCCGGGTGTAGTAGATATCTATGCTGTTTTGCCTGCACTTGCCAATAAGCTGTGATTTTCAATCTCGGGTAATAGCACGTACTGTGCTTTTACCTCTTTCTGGCGTTGCTCCTTCAGTGATGGGGGGCAACGCGACGACAACTGAGGATGAGCATTCATGGCTGGCAAACCGCCAAAGGTCAAACCTGTACCCACTCCAAACAGAACACCCGAATCCAGTGGAGATGGTACTTATCGGCCACCGTCCCCCCCTCCATCAATACCGCATTTGACCCAGTCGTATCGTCTGGATCCGTCGCAATCTTCCAGCCGTGTGACTGAACAGGTCGCAATGTCGCAGACGGTCGGTGTGAAGGTGAGCTCGATGTTATCCGCGATCGACGAGTTTGCGGCGCTTGCTGCTACGCCTTCGCTGGCAGATTACTGGATACCCACACCCCGAAGCCTCGGCGAGCCCGATGCGCAGGGCATCCGCCTGTTCAAGCAACGCCAGTACGTCGCTGTAGACGATGTCCATTTCGTGCAAGTGGCACGGGATGCCGAGAGTGGGCTTTTTCGCGCCACACTAGCCCGTGAACTCAACCCCTCCGGCCCGTTACTGAAACCTGACGGCGAAGGACGGTTATGGCTGGCGCGGGACAACAGCGACTCGCCTGATCACGTGGCAAGGCTCAATTCGTTGCGGGAGCGAACGGCTGAACTGCTGCGCTCCATGGGGCATCCAGTCGACGATTTTTTCGATGTCACGATTGCACGCATCGTTGCAGCAAGTGGTATGGGTGAAGCGCTGGTGCGCGATCCCCGTTTTTACCCCTGGTCACTGGACTTGTTGCATGACACCGTCAGGCGCTTCCGCCTCGATCAGAAAATCCGGGAACTCTTCACCTACATGCACCAACCCGATCCGTTGTTGCGGGCCCGGATCGATCCGCATCTTCTGGCTCTTGTGCGGTTGCGCGAGGGCGATCTTGTCGGGCGAAGCGCGCGACGGGATCGTAACGCCCTCTTTCAGGATAGTGAGCACGCGTTCGAACTCGACTGTGATGAAAATACGTTGCAGATGCGGCGGATTTTTCCTGACATGCCCAAGGCATTGGCCCAGGCATTGTGGCGCGATGCAAGTGCTGCCGATCAGCTGCACATGCATGACAAACCGGGAATGACGCGGTCAATGGCAGAAGAAGCGCTGGTAGCGCTGCGCGATTTTCGTCTGGCCAGAGCCTGTGAAGGTTTATATCTGGATTCGGTATCCAGCCTGGACAGTGACCGACTGGCGATGCATATGATCGAGCATCTTGCCGGTTGGCCGCAAAACGTTCGTATCGAGATCCGCCAGGGTTTGGTGGAGGACGGTATCGGCGGTGTCCGTACGCCATTCCATCACGTTCTGATTCGGCAGGACGCAGGCTATGTTATCCACAGCACCGAGGGCCTGTCGTCAATGGTTGAAGGCGATCTTTATTCGACAGTCTGGGGACTGTTGCACCCCGAGCAACGCCAGGCGTTCGGTGTGACGGAGGGAGGAGGGCAAGCGCTGCAGCATCTGATTCGTGCACAACCGCTGCCGCCGCGCCAGGTTGTGAGCGAAGCTCTGGGGCTTGGGCCGCTTCCGGGGGCTGTCGCTCCCGCCGCCGTGCAATACAGACAAACGGGAGGGTTGCGAGGCGGAGCCGATAACAACCCGCTTCCGGCAAAATCTGTTACAGACCGCGTACGTGATCTTTATCCGCAGCTAAAGGATGAGGAAGTGACGACGTTTATCAACGAGCGTTTGAAAAGTGATCCATCAGGCGTTTTGTTTCGCCTGGAGACAGAGCTTGCGACGTTGCGTGACGAATTGGCGACTTGGACTGCTGACGGGGTTCCACCCCATGGGCAGACGTCGGAAACACAAGTCGCGCCGACACCCGCCGACAGACGCCAGGCTCGTGAGCAGTTCAGCGCAAAATTGCAAGATATCTGGCAACGCAAGTCGGTCTCGACATGGGAGGAGGGAGCGCATCATTTTTCTCACTATGTCGATTTTTCGGGTGAGTTGCCAGGATTGTCCACCCGTTTTGAGCATATAACTGAGTTGATATTGACCGCAAATGAACCAGGCGCACGGATAGGTGCATTTCTTGACAGCTTTCCCAATCTTGAGTGTTTGGGAGTCGTTCGCATAAAAATGGAGGAATTCCCGTCAGGAATATTTCAACTGCGCCAGTTAAGGGAGCTTACGCTGGACGGATGCTCGCTAAAATTATCCGAGGTCACAGTTGAAGGGCTGTCCAGAATCGAAACGCTGACCCGATTGAATCTGGCAAACAACCCTCTGACAATTGCTCCGCATGTAGGCTACATGTCGGGTTTAACCGGATTGATGCTGAGCAATGCAAATCTTTCCAACATTCCTTCAGGTATGGGTTCGCTCAGGAAACTTGGGGTCGTGGCATTGCATGATAATAATATTTCCGACGTGGGATATGAATTGTTCGAGATCCCAGATACACAGGATCTGTTCGTTGGTTTATCGAATAATCCGCTGAGTGACGCAACGAGACAACGGATCAATGAGTATCTTGAAAAGTCCAGTATGGATCGAAAGGTGGAAATTCAGATGGATGAGTTGGCCTCAGACTCTGACTCCGATAGTGAATCTATAGAAAGCGGGTTCTCGACAGGTTCAGACAGTGATTGAATGTTGGTGGAAGTAACGGTTTCTTCGTTTACCTAACATAATCTGAAAAGAATCAACGGCTTTGTGGCTCCCCTTCTGACTCTGTGCGGTTGAGGTCAGGAGGGGGCAGGACTCGTTGAGTGCTGGAATCAAAGGAGCAGGAGCAGTGTCATAAAATTCGCTTCATGTGAGTTGCGTGTTTTTTTTTGAGTGTATTAGCACCTGTGTGAATTGTTAGTGGTGATGTTGAAATATTGCTTGCTAATAATTTGTCGAATGTCGTGGCTGTTTTTATTTAAATAGCGCCTCAATACTTTGCTAAGTCCTTTAAGGGCGAAACTATTAATCAGCAAGGTATTGTTATATGTTTGATGAGCAAATTGGTATTTCCCGTATCGAGGTAAAACTCGACGCCACACGGTCTGGCCAGCATAAAGTGCTTTACGCCAACGGTCGCATGCAGGTGCGAGTGTTGGTGCTACTGCACGGGATCGATAACAATGGCGATGGCGCATCCCTGTATGGGCATCCCGCGTTACAGTCATTGAGGTTGATCGCCTATAACGGTGCGCGGCCTCTTGAGGGGGACTGGAGTGTATCGCTGCAGGAAAATCGTTACGCCCATGAAATGTCAGGCGGTGCACCGCGGATTGCCGAAGTTCCACGTGCCACGCACAACCGGATAAGTGACGACTCTGATCCGGTGCAGATTTTCCAGTTTTGGGTTTCGGCAAGCAAGCCCGGAATCATGGAAGTGGCCGCCGAAATTGTCATGGATGGGGTGTTATTGCGAAGTAACGGAGTTGGCTTTGACAGCATTGTTACGCTGGAGGCAGTTCCGCCTAAGAACTATTCGTTGAAGAGCTTTACGTTCAGCGAATATGGTGCAAAACAGCAGAAGGTGCGTTATGACTGGCTTCAAAGTTTTCATATAGGACTGAATGCGGAGGGCAGGCAAATTCACCTGCTTGACTGGTACAGCAGCGAGGTGAAACTTGATCCTTATGATTCCGAAGATGCGGTACAGGTCTATGCGTCCGGAAATATTCCCGGAACTCGGGATGGACGCAGAAATTTTTACGGCTATATGGCACCCATCTACGGGTTGAAAGCAACGTTTCGCAGTCCCGTTGGCACTATGCACGCGCCGATTAACAACGTGCCCGGACAGTTGACGTTGATTCAATATACTTCCGCGGACCTCCAAGTAGGACGAGAAAGCGAAGATGCATTTGAGTTTGCCGTGATTGATGAATTTGGTACGGAGCACAGACTGTGTATCGACGGTGATAAAGAGCAGCGCGCTTTTATTCTGAGTGCTTCCAGGCGGCCAATGAAAAACGTCAACTGATTTTGCGATGCGGCCAGCGATTTTTAGCTGGTCAACCTGGCTTGCCCCTATCTTCATCTGGAATAAAGGAGATTTTTTCTATGGAAAGTAATTTATCTTCCGCTGTTCATTCAAACGCTTTTAACTTCGGTGAATTTGTTTCCGGGGGCGTTGATCCGCGCACGGGCATGTACACGTGTTCCTTTTCGTTGGGAAAGTTGCGCTCGGCGGACCTCAATGGCCCTGAGCTTGCACTTTCAATGGGCTTCAATCCGCTCAATCAGGCGGACTCCGGTTTTGGCATTGGCTGGTCGTTGACCGTGACAAATTATGACGTGCGCAGCAAAATCATGACATTGTCCAACGGCGAGCGTTACAAGGCTGTCGAGACGTCTACCGGTCTGAAGTTCAAGGAAATGAAACTGCAAACGGCAAAGGTGTCAGTCACTGGAGCAGGGCGCTATGAAGTTCGATACAAGGATGGTCGGCGTGAGCTGCTAAAAGTCCTGGCTGGCACTCAAGTCGCTGTAGCGGAAAAAATAATCGCCGCGAACGGTGTAAGCATTTCGTTGAAGCACGAGTTGTTCAACCAGTACCCCAGGTTGAGCGAGGTCCGTGACGACAAACGATGCCTGTTGAGAATCACACGCAATGCTGGACAAGTCACATTGACCCGGCATCCCGATACCTCATCCAGTTCCGCCTACAAGTTGATTTTGAAGAACGCTCGGGTAACGGCGATCGAGCTTCCGGTCGGTAAAGGTTGGGAGCTGGAATATGAAGTTATCGATGAGGCCTGCTATTTGCACCGCGTCGTCAATCCATTGCGCGGCATCGAAATCATTCGCTACAAGCGCCACGGTCATAGCTTCGTGAATGGCGTGGAACAGACACTGCCGTTTGTTATCGCTCACGACACCTACCCTGGGCGCGATCAACCCAGACTCTGCAAAAGCTACACGTACTCCGATCACAACTTCCTTGGGCAGGGCCTCCTCCCGGCCAAGGATAATGATCTGGATCCGCTCTATCTGGCGCCCGGCAATTATGTCTACACCTCGGACGAGCAGTTGTTAGTAAACGGCAAAGTACATACTCGGATTAAACGCACTTACAACAAGTTTCATCTGTTGGTGGCTGAGGTTACAACCTGTGGCGACGCCCAGGTCACTATCGCCACGGAGTATCACTGTTCCGTCACCAGACCTTTCAATGAGCAGTTGGCTCAGTTCCGCATGCCGAAAATCCAAACGGTGACTCACCTCGATCGGCGCACCCAGCGGCAACGCGTTGAAACCACCGTCACCGAGTTCGATCACGAAGGCAACTTGCTCAAGTATGTTGAGCCAAGTGGCGTGATGACTTCGACGGAATTTTATCCGGTAAGCGGTGGAGATAATTGCCCGGAGGATCCGCTGGGTTTCTCCAGGTTCCCGAAAAAGAGGACGGTCAGCGCTGCCGCGGAGGGTGGCGCCTCGACAGTCACGTACTACGACCATGCCTTGCATCCCGCACTGGAAGGCGCGGAGTTGGCCTTCGTATTACCGGTTGGGGAGCGTTTTTTTGAAGTTGTGGATGGTGTTGAAGTCTTGCGTTCGAAAACTGAACGCAGTTATCTGAACTCGCCAAAGGACCCACTTAGGCACGGGGCCACAAAAGAGCAAAGTATCACCCTGAATGATAAAAAAACCTCGACCGAATTTTCCTATGAACTTGAGGGTGACAGGTTGCGGGTCAAGTCCAGCACACGCGGATTTGACGGCGCGGTGCAGACCCGTGAGAAAGTGCTCTCGACGTTGACCGGATTACAGACGTCTGAAGTCGGTGTCGATGGCGAGCACATCGAACATGAATACGACGCAATCGGCCGAGTCGTGTGCAAAACGGTTGCTTCCGGCACCCCTTATATGGCTGCTACCCGGTGGGTTTATCTTGCTGCCAGCAAGCAGCAGCCGGCCACCATGGTGACCACGGATCCTGTCGGAGGCGAGCAAAAAGTCTCCTGTGACGGTATGCAGCGGGTGATCACCGTTCAGGAAAAGGACTGTGACCATCCCGACAAGGATGGGCTTATCCCGACTCGCACGCTTTATTCTGCCCTGCACGATTCGGTCGGTCACAAGGTGCAAGTGACGCTGACCGACTGGCGTGATGGCAAGCCTTATCCGGTCAGCACCTGCTACGAATTCGATTCCTGGGGCCAGGTCAACAAGACGCTGCATGCTGATGGGCGTGTCGAACACAGCGAGATCGATCCGGTCCTTCGCCAGCAAACCAATTGGCTCCAGGGGATGGGCAAAACAATCACCCACGTCAATGACTTCGGTAAACCGCTCACCATCGAGAGCTTCAATCTGAAGAACAGGAGTCTTGGCAAAACCGTTTACACCTATGACGGGTTCGGGCGCACAACCAGCGAGACAGATCCTGTCGGCAATACCACTCGATATGAGTACGACGTTTTTGACCGGATAATTCGCACTGTCCTGCCAGACGCCAGTGTGGTGGTGGCCGATTACGCCGAACATAGCGATGAAGGGCTACCGATCAGCATCAAGGTCGGTGACAAAGTGCTGGGACAGAAAACTTATGATGGCCTGGATCGTTTGATACAAAGTACCGTCGGCGGACGAAAGTCCGAGGCGGGTTATGAAGCGGGCTTTACTCAGCCACAGTGGCACAAGAGTGCTGATGGCAAAAAAACCGAATTCACATATTTGCGCGATTTGGGCGGTTTGCTGACTGAGCGCAAGGCAGGGGAACTGGTCACGACCATGACTTATGACCCCAGTGGCAATCCCTTGACCTGTAACGAAAATGGCAAGGAGCGCAGTTTTAACTATTACCCCTCCGGACGCCTCAAGTCAGAAACAACGACCTTCGGCGCGATCACGAAAGCAACTTCCAGTACCTGGTCCCTGCAGGGGCGACCCATCGCCCATGTCGATGTACTCGGAGCCGAAAGCACATCCGAATACGATCAGTATGGCCGCCTGCTATCGACCTCGCAGGGCACGCTGAAAACCGAATTCCATTACGACACCCAGACGGGAATGCTGGACTGGACGAAAGCCGAAGAAACGTCGATCAAGCGGCAGTTGATCACCCGGTTTGCCTATGACGATATCGGTCGTGAAATCCGCCGTACATTCGAGATCAAGGGGCAGCCCGACCAGACGCTGGAATCGACTTATACGCTTGCCGGCAAACTGGCGCAGAAAGTGTCCAGGCGTGGCACGCAAATTTTGCGTGATGAACAATTTACCTACGATGTGCGCGGGCGTCTGATCCAGTACGACTGTGCCGGCACCCAAAAGCCTCGCGATCCGTATGGCAAGGAAATTCTCCAGCAGACGTTCACCTTCGATGCGCTGGATAACATTCTTACCGTACAGACCAAGTTCCCACTGGGCGTGAACCTGACCACCTTCAGTTATGACAATCCCGATCCTGTACAACTCAGCGCAGTCAAGCATTCTCATGCCGACTATCCGCCCGCAGTGACGCTGGAATACGACGCCAATGGCAGGATGATCAAGGACGACCAGGCGCGAACTCTGGCCTACGACGCATTCGGACGTCTTGAGCAGTTGTCCAGCGCAGGGGGATCAGTCATTCGCGGCTATCATTACGACGGTTTCGACGATCTGGTTGAACTGTCGCAACCCGATAAGGCAACTGCGCAGCGTTACTACCGCGCAGGCCGGGTCGCCAATGAGGTGAGTGGTGAAAACTCATCCAGTATCGTGCGTCACGGTGGAGCGCTTGTGGGGCAACTGCAGCTCGGTTTGAACGCCGGTACGCAGCTGTTCGGCACCGATCAGCAGCAAAGTGTGCTGGCAACGCTGGGCAAGGAACAGCTCACCGATTGCGCCTACAGCCCTTACGGGCGTCGTCCAGCCGAAGGTGGTTTGTTCAGTCTGGCGGGGTTCAACGGCGAGCAGCTGGATCCCGTTACCGGGCTGTATCTTCTGGGTAACGGTTACAGAGCCTATAGTCCGACACTGATGCGTTTTCTTGCCCCGGACAGCATGAGTCCGTTCGGCGCGGGCGGATTGAATGCCTACAGTTATTGCCTGGGCGATCCTGTCAATCGTGTCGACCCTACCGGGCATATATCCTGGCAATCGATCCTGGGCATCGGGCTCGGCGTTCTCGGAGTTGTTGCCAGCGTGCTGACGATGGGCGCGGCAACGCCATTGGCAGCGGCGGCATTGGGGCTGGCCGTTGCCTCAGGCTTGGCGGGTATTGCCAGTGAGGTGACCAATGAGGTGGCACCGGGTTCTCAAGCAGGTGAGATACTGGGCTGGATCAGTTTCGGTCTTGGGCTGGCTTCGCTCGGTGCAGGTCTGGCGGCTGGTGCAAGAGCTGCTTTGAATGCTGGCAATAAGTTGGTTTCAGCCTATAGCCAAGGACTCAGTAGCAAGGGGGCAGGCAACGCCGCGCAATATTTGAAGGCGGGTGGAAAAGGCGCCAAGGCAGCAGCCAAAAAAGCCAAGGCGCCCTCGGAGGAAGTGGCGGTTCAACCCTGGCAATTGCAGAAAGCCAAGAAAAGCTATATCTCCACTGATGCCAGGGAGGAAATGGCTGAAAGGTTCTACCAAAACGTGGAAAGCAATATGTCCGCCAGCCAGGCAGCCGCGGAGTCCGGGATGCTGTACGAGGAATTCGGACCCATCGGCAGTGGAAGAAAAGTGTCGCATGTTTTTTTTGCGAGTACGAAAGGACGTGGGGAGCGTATTTACTTTATAGAGGACAGTAAGCAGAGAGTTTGCAAAGTCTTGCAGGCGGGCGGCCATTTGTCCGACGGGCAGACCAACACGATGATGAAAACCGCTAAAACCATTGATACAACGCGCAGGTAAAACTTGGCTCATCCTTATGGGTCTGAAGGTCGGGAGTGCCGTTCCAGCGCCCACTCCACATGCTCCCGAACCAACGCTGACGGATAATCCCGTCGTGCCTTCAATGCTTCCAGCACCGGAATCGTTGAAGGCGCATTGCCCAGCCCCACCGCCAGATTCCTTAACCAGCGCTCATACCCGGCACGCCGCAAAGGCGATCCTTCAGTGCTGCTCAAAAACTTCTCTTCATCCCACAAAAACAGTTCTGCCAGTTCGGCATTGTCGAGGTTGTGCCGTGGCTTGAAATCGCTTTCGCCAGAGGGTTTGGCGAAGCGGTTCCACGGGCAGCAGATCTGGCAGTCGTCGCAGCCGAACACGCGGTTGCCGATCAGCGGGCGCAGGTCTTCGGGAATGGCAGTTTTCAACTCAATGGTCAGGTAGGAAATGCAACGTCGCGCGTCCAGCACGTAGGGGCCTACGAAAGCGTTGGTCGGGCAGATGTCGAGGCATGCGGTGCAGCGGCCGCAATGTTCGGTGCTGTGCGGTTCATCCACCGGCAACGGCAGATCGACGAACAGTTCGCTGAGAAAGAAATAACTGCCGGCCTTGCGATTGAGCACCAGAGTGTTCTTGCCGATCCAGCCCAGCCCCGCCTGCTCGGCGATGGCTTTTTCCAGCACCGGGGCGCTGTCGACGAAGGCTCGGAAACCGAACGGACCGATTTCGGATTGAATCCTGTCCGCCAGTTGTTGAACGCGCTTACGGATCAATTTGTGATAATCGCGGCCCAAGGCATAACGCGAAATGTAGGCTTTTTCCGGTTTGCCCAGCAATTGCGCCATTTGTGTGTCGCCCGGCAGGTAGTCCATGCGCAGCGACACCACGCGCAAGGTGCCCGGCACCAGCTCCTCAGGGTGCGAGCGTTTGCTGCCATGGGCGCCCATGTAATCCATTTCGCCGTGATAGCCGGCCTCGAGCCAGCGCTGCAGGTGCTGCTCATGCTCGGCCAGATCCAGACCGCTGATGCCCACTTGCTGGAAGCCCAGCTCGCGGCCCCAGTCCTTGATGGATCGGGCGAGGGCGGGAAGATCTGTGGTGATGGCGGACATGAGGCGAGAGAAACCGGAGCTGAGGTGCGTATAATTCTGCCAGACATCGGAGCCCGAAGACGCATGCCGCACACGAAAGATGAAATACCCGACGCGCTGTACCGCGCCACGCAGGTGCGGGCACTCGATGCGCGGCTGATCGCTGCCGGCACTCCGGGCTTCGAATTGATGCAGCGTGCGGCCCATGCCACATGGCGCGCGCTGGTTCGACATTGGCCATCTGCTAACGAATTGACGGTGCTGGCAGGGCACGGCAACAACGCGGGTGACGGCTACCTGGTGGCAGCGCTGGCGCGTCGGGCCGGTTGGCAGGTTCGGGTAGTGGCCGTGGGTGATCCGCAGCGATTGCAGGGTGATGCGGCCGTAGCGCATGCCGACGCCGTGGCCGAAGGCGTGGTGATAGCCCCCTGGTATCCTTCCTGCGAGTTGCGCGGAATCGTCGTTGACGGGTTGCTCGGCACCGGTCTGAGCGGTGAGGTGCGTGAGCCTTATGCCTCTGCGATTGCGGCGATCAATGCCAGCGGACTGCCAGTGGTGGCGGTCGATATCCCTTCCGGGTTGTACGCCGACACCGGTCATGCGTTAGGTCATGCGGTGCGCGCTGACCTCACCGTGACCTTCATCGGCCTGAAGCTCGGGCTGTTTACGGGCGCAGCGGCGGATCACGTCGGGGAACTGCTGTTTAACGATCTGCAGGCCTCTGCCGAAACCTTCAGTGACATTCCTGTCGCCGCTCGCCGACTGAACGTGACTAACCTTCCGCGTCTGGCTGCACGTGCGCCAGCTGCGCACAAGGGGCGTTTCGGTCATGTGTTGCTGATCGGCGGCGATCACGGTTTTGGCGGGGCGATCCTGTTGAGCACCGAAAGCGCGCTGCGCAGTGGCGCCGGGATGGTATCGCTGGCGACTCGCCCGGAACATGTACCATCGGCATTGAGCCGGGTGCCGGAAGCCATGGCGTTGGGCGCCTCTTCGGCCAATCAATTGATGGGGCTGCTGGAAAAGGTGTCGGTGCTGGTCGTCGGGCCGGGGCTGGGGCAGGCCGCTTGGGGGCGGGCACTGTTGTCGGCCGCCGCCAATGCAGCGCTGCCGCAGGTGTGGGACGCGGATGCGCTGAACCTGCTGGCCTCAGGTTTTGTCCGTTTGCCCAAGGATTGCGTGATCACGCCGCATCCGGGGGAAGCAGCGCGTTTATTGGGGATCAGTACCGCCGAAGTGCAGGCTGATCGTCCGGCGGCGGCGCTGGAATTGAGCAAAAAATACACAGCGGTGGTGGTGCTCAAGGGGGCGGGCACTTTGATTGCTCATCCCGATGGTCGTCTGGCGCTGTGTCATCAAGGCCATCCGGCGATGGCCACTGCCGGGCTCGGCGATGTGCTGGCGGGCCTGATCGGCGCGTTGCTGGCCCAGGGCATGGACGGTTTTGACGCCGCGAGTCTGGCAGTCTGGCTGCACGCCAACGCCGGTCTGCACCAAGGTAAATTCGGCCGTGGGCTGGCGGCCAGTGATCTGATTCCAGCCATTCGTCAGTTGTTGGAGGAGCATGCACCGTGTCTGAAGTAACCCTGTACCTGGCCGATGAACAGGCCATGAGCGACTTTGGCGCACGCATCGCCCGTATCACCCAGGGCCATGGCCTGATCTTTCTCGAAGGCAACCTCGGGATGGGCAAAACCACGCTGTCGCGGGGCATCATTCGCGGTCTGGGGCATGTGGGAGCGGTGAAAAGTCCGACCTTCACGCTGGTCGAGCCCTACGAGATCGGTGACGTTCGCGCTTTTCACTTCGACCTGTATCGTCTGGTCGATCCGGAGGAACTGGAGTTTCTCGGCATCCGCGACTATTTCGAAGACGACGCCCTGTGCCTGATCGAATGGCCCGATAAAGGTGCAGGCTTTTTGCCAAAGCCTGACCTGACCATTACCATTAGCCCGCAAGACAGCGGACGTTCGCTGACCATTTTATCCCAGGGCTCGCGCGGCGAGGCCTGGTGTGCCGCTTTGGCATTGGAAACCAATTGAATGATGGGGTTAGGTATGCGCTTTCGCGCGTTGGTGGCTGCCGTTGGACTGATGTTGATGGCAGTAACCGTCAACGCTGTGGCCGAGACGAAGGTCAACAGCGTGCGCCTGTGGCGGGCGCCGGACAACACGCGACTGGTGTTCGACCTGACAGGCCCGGTGCAACACAGCGTCTTCACGCTGACTGCGCCGGATCGCCTGGTGATCGATATCAACGGCGCCACCCTCGGCGCGCCGCTCAATGTGCAGACCGCCAATACGCCGATCACTGCGATGCGTTCGGCCCAGCGCACGCCGACCGACCTGCGGGTGGTCATCGACCTGAAAAAAGCGGTCACTCCGAAAAGCTTCTCGCTGGCGCCGAACGCCCAGTATGGCAACCGTCTGGTGGTCGATCTGTTCGACAACCCGGCAGACGCGGCACCACCGCCTGCGTCGACGCCGTCGGTCGCTACCGTACCGGCGGTGCCTGTCACGCCGGCTGAACCTGCGATCAAACTGCCACCGGCCCCGGCCGGCAAGCGCGACATCATCGTGGTCATCGATGCCGGTCACGGCGGTGAAGACCCGGGCGCATCGGGATCTCGCGGCCAGCGCGAAAAAGACGTGGTACTGCAGATCGCCCGCGAGTTGCAGCGTCAGGTCAACGGCATGAAAGGCTTCCGCGCCGAACTGACCCGTACCGGCGACTACTTCATCCCGCTGCGCGGCCGTACCGAGATTGCCCGCAAGAAGGGCGCCGATCTGTTTGTCTCGATCCACGCCGACGCCGCGCCTTCTGCGGCCGCGTTTGGTGCGTCGGTGTTCGCCCTGTCCGATCGTGGCGCCACCTCGGAAACCGCCCGTTGGCTGGCCGACAGCGAAAACCGTTCCGACCTGATCGGCGGTGCCGGCAACGTCAGCCTCGACGACAAGGACCGCATGCTGGCCGGCGTTCTGCTCGACCTGTCGATGACCGCCTCGCTGACCTCCAGCCTCAACGTGGGCCAGAAGGTTCTGACCAATATTGGCCGGGTCACCCCGCTGCACAAGCAGCGCGTGGAACAGGCCGGGTTCATGGTGCTGAAATCGCCGGACATCCCGTCGATCCTGGTGGAAACCGGCTTCATCTCCAACGCCAACGAAGCGAACAAACTCTCGGCAGCGAGCCACCAGCAGGCGCTGGCGCGTTCGATCAGCAGCGGCGTGCGTCAGTTCTTCCAGCAGAATCCGCCACCGGGCACTTACATCGCCTGGCTGCGTGATTCGGGCAAGATCGCTCAGGGGCCGCGTGATCACCGGGTAGGTCCGGGTGAGACCGTGGCGATGATTGCCGTGCGTTATCAGATTTCGCCGGCCACACTGCGTAGCGCCAATAATCTGAAAAGCGATGATCTGAAAGTCGGTCAGCACCTGACCATTCCCGGCACCGAACTGGCGTCCAAAGAATGAATCAGGTCCTGAACACTGCCCGCATTGAACTGCTCAGCCCGCGGCTGGCGAACCAGATCGCCGCCGGTGAGGTGGTCGAACGCCCGGCCTCGGTGATCAAGGAGCTGCTGGAAAACAGCCTCGACTCCGGCGCCAAGCGTATCGACGTCGATGTCGAGCAGGGCGGCGTCAAGCTGCTGCGAGTGCGCGACGACGGCAGCGGTATTTCCGCCGATGACCTGCCGCTGGCCCTGGCCCGTCACGCCACCAGCAAGATCCGTAACCTGGAAGACCTTGAACAGGTGATGAGCCTGGGTTTCCGGGGCGAGGCTTTGGCTTCGATCAGCTCCGTGGCGCGTCTGACCCTGACCTCGCGCACCCGCGACGCCGATCAGGCCTGGCAGGTCGAGACCGAAGGCCGCGACATGGCGCCCCGCGTGCAGCCGGCGGCGCACCCGGTCGGCACTTCGGTGGAAGTCCGTGACCTGTTCTTCAACACCCCGGCGCGACGCAAATTCCTCAAGACTGAAAAAACCGAATTCGATCACCTGCAGGAAGTGATCAAGCGTCTGGCACTGGCGCGTTTCGACGTGGCTTTCCATTTGCGCCACAACGGCAAGACCATCCTCAGCCTGCACGAAGCCCACGATGATGCGGCCCGCGCCCGGCGTGTGGCGGCGATCTGCGGTTCAGGCTTCCTTGAGCAGGCGCTGCCGATCGAGATCGAACGCAATGGCCTGCATTTGTGGGGCTGGGTCGGTCTGCCGACCTTCAACCGCAGTCAGGCGGACTTGCAGTATTTCTTCGTCAACGGCCGTGCGGTGCGCGACAAACTGGTGGCCCACGCGGTGCGCCAGGCTTATCGCGATGTGCTGTTCAACGGCCGGCATCCGACGTTCGCACTGTTTTTCGAGGTCGATCCGGCAGCGGTCGACGTCAACGTGCACCCGACCAAACACGAAGTGCGCTTCCGTGACGGGCGCATGGTGCATGACTTCCTGTATGGCACCTTGCACCGTGCCCTCGGCGATGTGCGGCCGGAAGATCAGCTTGCCGGTTCGGTCACCACCGCGATCGTCCGGCCGACCGGCCTTGAAGCTGGTGAATTCGGGCCGCAGGGCGAAATGCGTCTGGCGGCCAATGCGTTGCTGGAGCAACCGCAGGCGCAACCGGCGTTCAATACCTCGTCGGGCGCCAGCGCTGGCGGCGCTTATCAGTATCAATACACGCCACGTCCGCAATCGACCGTGCCGGTAGCCGAGGCCCAGGCCGCGTACCGCGAGTTTTTTGCGCCGCTGCCCGAGGCCAATGCCAATGCATTGCCAGCCGGTCAGGAAGACATTCCGCCGCTTGGCTACGCGCTGGCTCAGCTCAAGGGCATTTATATTCTGTCCGAGAACGCCCAAGGCCTGGTTTTGGTGGACATGCACGCCGCTCACGAGCGGATCATGTATGAGCGCCTGAAGATCGCCATGGCCAGCGAAGGCCTGAGCGGCCAGCCGCTGCTGGTGCCGGAATCGCTGGCGGTCAGTCAGCGCGAGGCCGATTGCGCCGAAGAACATGCGGCATGGTTCCAGCGCCTCGGTTTTGAATTGCAGCGCCTTGGCCCCGAAACCCTGGCCATCCGGCAGATTCCGGCCCTGCTCAAACAGGCCGAAGCCAACCGACTGGTGGGCGATGTGCTGTCGGACTTGATGGAATACGGCACCAGCGACCGGATTCAGGCGCATCTGAACGAACTGCTCGGCACCATGGCCTGCCACGGCGCGATCCGCGCCAACCGCCGCCTGGCCTTGCCGGAAATGAACGGCCTGCTGCGCGACATGGAAAATACCGAGCGCAGCGGTCAGTGCAACCATGGCCGACCGACCTGGACCCAACTGGGCCTGGACGATCTGGACAAACTGTTCCTGCGCGGTCGTTGATGAGCCAGCTTCCTCCAGCGATTTTCCTGATGGGCCCGACCGCTGCGGGTAAGACCGATCTGGCCATCGAGCTGACCAAGGTGCTGCCGTGCGAGCTGATCAGTGTCGATTCGGCGCTGGTTTATCGCGGCATGGACATCGGCACCGCCAAGCCTTCCAAAGAACTGCTGGCCGAATTCCCTCATCGACTGATCGACATTCTCGATCCGGCCGAAGCTTATTCGGCAGCGGATTTCCGTCGCGATGCGCTGGAGGCCATGGCCGAGATCACCGCACGTGGAAAAATTCCGCTGCTGGTGGGCGGCACGATGCTCTATTACAAGGCTTTGATCGAAGGTCTGGCGGACATGCCGGCGGCCGATCCCGAGGTTCGCGCGCAGATCGAAGAAGAGGCCGCGCGCCTTGGCTGGCAGGCCCTGCACGATCAACTGGCGGTCATCGATCCGGAGTCGGCGGCACGCATCCATCCGAACGATCCACAACGACTGAGTCGTGCGCTGGAAGTTTACCGGGTCAGCGGTCAGAGCATGACTGCGCTGCGCCTGCAACAATCTGCGCAAAGTGCTGAAGCGTCCGCATCGGGACTGCAACAATTGCCCTATACTGTCGCGAACCTGGCGATTGCTCCAACTAATCGGCAGGTATTGCACGAGCGCATTAAACAAAGATTCACAAATATGCTGGAACAGGGATTCATCGACGAGGTCGTAGCCCTGCGTAATAGAAGTGACCTGCATGCCGGGTTGCCGTCTATACGTGCGGTAGGCTACCGCCAGGTCTGGGACTACCTGGATGGCAAGCTGACGTCGGCCGAGATGCAGGAACGGGGCATCATCGCCACGCGCCAATTGGCCAAACGCCAGTTCACCTGGCTGCGCAGCTGGAAAGATTTACACTGGCTCGACAGTCTGGATTGCGACAATCTGCCACGCGCCTTGAAATACCTTGGGACGATCTCCATATTGAGCTGAGTCCTTGCAATTGCCGTCTATCCTTGGGGGTGTGGCGGCAAAAGCCATCTGTTTACCTATTTTTTATATTGAATCCTTAAAGGAGTGCGGCACATGTCAAAAGGGCATTCGCTACAAGACCCTTACTTGAATACTTTACGTAAAGAGAAAGTGGGGGTTTCCATCTACCTGGTGAACGGGATCAAACTGCAAGGCACGATCGAGTCGTTCGACCAGTTCGTTATCCTGCTGAAGAACACCGTCAGCCAGATGGTTTACAAACACGCTATCTCTACAGTCGTGCCGGTTCGTCCAATTCGTCTGCCAAGCGCAACCGAATCCGAAGCAGGTGACGCTGAGCCAGGTAACGCCTGATAGGAGTCTCCTTTGTTCTTTGAGCGCCACGGTGGTGGTGAACGAGTCATCCTCGTTCACTTGGATGGACAGGACCCTGAGGCGCGCGAAGATCCGCAGGAGTTTCAGGAACTGGCAAATTCGGCTGGCGCCGAGACCGTTGCGTTTTTTAACGTGCCGCGTCATCGGCCAACCGCCAAATACCTGATTGGCAGCGGCAAGGTCGAGGAACTGCGCGACCTGGTCCACGCCGAAGAAGCTGATCTGGTGATCTTCAATCACGTCCTCACGCCCAGTCAGGAACGTAACCTCGAACGTGTTTTCGAGTGTCGCGTGATCGACCGTACCGGTCTGATTCTCGATATTTTCGCCCAACGCGCCCGTACCCATGAGGGCAAGCTCCAGGTCGAACTGGCCCAGCTTGACCACATGAGCACCCGGCTGGTTCGCGGCTGGACTCACCTTGAGCGTCAGGGTGGCGGTATCGGCATGCGCGGCCCGGGTGAAACCCAGCTCGAAACCGACCGGCGACTGCTGCGGGTTCGCCTGCGTCAGATCAAGGGCCGGCTGGAGAAAGTGCGCAGCCAGCGCGAACAGTCGCGTCGCGGCCGCTCGCGTGCGGATATCCCTACCGTATCTCTGGTGGGATACACCAACGCCGGTAAATCCACGCTGTTCAATAACGTGACCAAGTCCGACGTGTACGCTGCTGACCAGCTGTTCGCCACGCTCGATCCGACCCTGCGCCGTCTGGATCTGGACGACCTGGGGCCGATTGTCCTGGCCGACACCGTGGGCTTCATCCGCCACTTGCCGCACAAACTGGTCGAGGCATTTCGGTCTACGCTCGAAGAGTCGAGCAACTCCGACCTGCTGTTGCACGTGATCGATGCGGCCGAACCGGATCGCATGTTGCAGATCGAGCAGGTGATGGTGGTGCTGGGCGAGATCGGTGCCCAGGACTTGCCGATCCTCGAGGTCTATAACAAACTCGATTTGCTTGAAGGCGTTGAGCCACAAATCCAGCGCGATGAAAACGGCAAGCCCCAGCGGGTCTGGCTGTCGGCGCGTGATGGCACCGGTCTGGAATTGCTCGAGCAGGCGATTGCCGAGTTGTTGGGCAGTGACCTGTTCGTGGGAACCCTGCGCCTGCCTCAGCGGTTCGCGCGTCTGCGTGCACAGTTCTTCGAGTTGGGCGCGGTACAGAAAGAAGAACACGACGAAGAAGGGGTCAGCTTGCTGGCCGTTCGATTGCCACGCTCGGAGCTCAATCGACTGGTCAGTCGTGAAGGCGTTGTGCCGACGGAGTTCATCGAGCAACACACTTTGCAATAAAAGCCTGGCAAAGCGGTTGTGCCGCAACGGCAGGCATTCTGTAGCATTGGTCGGCGCGCCGTGGGTGCGTCTTTGCTTTATCAGATGGAGAGCGCTATGGCTTGGAATGAGCCGGGTGGCAACTCGAACAATCAGGATCCTTGGGGTGGCAAGCGTCGCAACAACGGCGACCGCAAGGGGCCGCCGGATCTCGACGAGGCCTTCCGAAAGCTGCAGGAAAGCCTGAACGGGTTGTTCGGTGGTGGAAAAAAACGCGGTGATGACGGTGGTGGCTCGGGCAAGAGCGGCGGCTTCGGCGGCCTGCTCGGCATCGGCCTTGTCGTGCTGGCGGCCGTCTGGCTGTACAGCGCGGTGTACGTCGTGGACGAGCAGGAGCAGGCCGTGGTGCTGCGCTTCGGCAAGTACTACGAGACTGTCGGTCCCGGCCTGAACATCTACTTCCCGCCGATCGACAAGAAGTACATGGAGAACGTCACGCGTGAGCGTGCCTACACCAAGCAGGGCCAGATGCTGACCGAAGACGAGAACATCGTCGAAGTGCCGCTGACCGTGCAGTACAAGATCAGCAACCTGCAGGACTTCGTGCTGAACGTCGACCAGCCGGAAATCAGCCTGCAACATGCGACCGACAGTGCGCTGCGCCATGTGGTGGGTTCCACCGCGATGGACCAGGTGCTGACCGAAGGTCGTGAGCTGATGGCCAGCGAGATCAAGGAGCGTCTGCAACGTTTCCTCGATACCTATCGCACCGGTATCACCGTCACCCAGGTCAACGTACAGAGCGCAGCGGCACCGCGTGAAGTGCAGGAAGCCTTCGATGACGTGATCCGCGCCCGTGAAGACGAGCAGCGTTCGCGCAACCAGGCTGAAACCTACGCCAACGGCGTGGTGCCGGAAGCCCGTGGTCAGGCCCAGCGCATCCTTGAAGATGCCAACGGTTACCGTGACGAAACGGTCTCGCGCGCCAAGGGTGAGGCGGATCGCTTCACCAAGCTGGTCGCCGAGTATCGCAAGGCGCCCGAGGTCACTCGCCAGCGTCTGTACCTGGACACCATGCAGGAAGTCTTCAGCAGCACCAGCAAGGTTCTCGTGACCGGCAACAAGAACGGCCAGAGCAACCTGCTTTACCTGCCGCTGGACAAAATGATTCAGAACAGTTCGGGCAGCAATGCACCGGTCACCGGTTCGGCTGCCGCCAGCAACAACACGGACGTCACGCCGCATGTCACTGACGTGCCGCAGTCGCGTACAAGGGAGACCCGCTGATGAGCAATAAATCGCTGATCGCCCTGATCGTTGGCGTTGTCGTGGTACTGGTTGGCTGGAACTGTTTCTACATCGTGGCTCAGACCGAGCGTGCGGTGTTGCTGCAGTTCGGTCGCGTGGTTCAGGCTGATGTTCAGCCAGGTCTGCATGTGAAAGTGCCTTACGTTAACCAGGTGCGTAAATTCGACGCACGTCTGATGACGCTGGATGCACCGACACAGCGCTTCCTGACGCTGGAAAAGAAAGCCGTGATGGTCGATGCCTATGCCAAGTGGCGCGTGAAAGATGCCGAGCGCTTCTACACTGCAACCTCCGGCCTCAAGCAGATTGCCGACGAGCGTCTGTCCCGTCGACTGGAATCGGGTCTGCGTGACCAGTTCGGTAAGCGCACCCTGCACGAAGTCGTGTCCGGTGAGCGTGATGCGCTGATGGCTGACATCACCGCATCGCTGAACAAGATGGCGGAAAAGGAGCTGGGTATCGAAGTGGTCGATGTCCGGGTCAAGGCCATCGATCTGCCGAAAGAAGTGAACCGCAGTGTGTTCGAACGTATGAGCACCGAGCGTGAGCGTGAAGCTCGCGAGCACCGCGCCAAGGGTAACGAGCTGGCCGAAGGCATCCGTGCCGACGCCGATCGTCAACGCCGTGTGCTGCTGGCTGAAGCCTATCGTGAATCCGAAGAGATTCGCGGTGACGGTGATGCCCAGGCCGCTGCGATCTACTCCAAGGCCTACGGCCAGGATCAGGAGTTCTACGGTTTCTACCGTAGCCTGCGTGCCTACCGTGAAAGCTTCGCGAACAAATCCGACGTCCTGGTCCTCGACCCAAGCAGTGACTTCTTCCGTTATCTGGAAAAGTCCAAGCCTTGATACGACGTTGACCTGAATCATTCCGCCCGGCGGCTAATACCTCGGGCGGGGTGATCCTTTGGGAAAACGTGTGTATGATGCGGCAGCCGGGAAATTCCCGGCTTTTTTGCGTCTGCACGTTTGATTGCTGTTTTTGTTGCAGAAGATCGGGTTGAATGGCCCGACAGTTTTTCGAGGAAAGTGATGGGCGAAGCCGGTAACAGGCCTTTCGCCGCGTCGTTCATGCGCGTGCGTTTTGAACGGGCCGGTCATTTTCTGCTTCACTCAAGGCTCGCCCTCGGGCTGGCCGCCCGGATCTAAGGGGAATGGCGTAATGGCAACGGTAGACCGCTGGCTGCTGCCAGATGGCATCGAAGAAGTACTGCCACCGGAAGCGGCGCGCATTGAAGTCGCGCGTCGTCAGGTGTTGGATCTGTTCCAGAGCTGGGGTTACGAGTTTGTCGTGACTCCCCATATCGAGTACCTGGAATCCCTGCTGACCGGCGCGGGCCAGGACCTGGATCTGCGTACCTTCAAGGTCATCGACCCGCAATCGGGCCGGCAGATGGGTTTCCGTGCCGACATCACGCCGCAAGTGGCGCGCATCGATGCGCACACCCTGCGTCGCGAAGGCCCGAGCCGCCTGTGCTACGCCGGCAGCGTGCTGCATGCCCAGCCGCGTGCCTTGTCGTCCTCGCGCAGCCCGATCCAACTGGGCGCCGAGTTGTACGGCGATGCCAGCCCGAGCAGCGACGTTGAAGTCATCAGCCTGATGCTGGCCATGCTGCAACTGGCCGATGTGCCGGACGTGCACATGGACCTCGGGCATGTCGGCATCTACCGCGGTCTGGCCCAGGCGGCCGGTCTGTCGGGTGAAGTCGAGCAGCAGTTGTTCGATGCATTGCAACGCAAGGCCATCGACGAGGTCATTACCCTGACCGAAGGCCTGCCGGCCGATCTGTCCGGCATGTTGCGCGCGCTGGTCGACCTGTGCGGCGGCCGTGAAGTGCTGAGCGCTGCCCGCGAGCGTCTGGCCAATGCGCCGGCGCCGGTACTGGCGGCGCTGGAAGATTTGCTGGCGATCGCCGAGCGTCTGTCGGTGCGCTTCCCGGAGCTGCCGCTGTACTTCGATCTGGGCGAACTGCGCGGTTATCACTACCACACCGGTGTGGTGTTTGCGGTATTCGTGCCGGGTGTTGGCCAGTCCATCGCCCAGGGCGGTCGTTACGACGACATCGGCGCCGACTTCGGTCGCGCCCGTCCGGCCACCGGCTTCTCCACCGATTTGAAAACCCTGGTGACCCTGGGGCGTGCTGAGATCGAGCTACCGTCTGGCGGTATCTGGATGCCTGACAGTACGGATGCGGCACTCTGGCAGCAGGTTTGCCAGTTGCGCAGTGAGGGTCAGCGTGTCGTTCAGGCATTGCCTGGACAACCTTTGGCCGCCGCCCGTGATGCGGACTGCGACCGGCAATTGATCCAGCAGAACGGGCTTTGGCAAGTATCGCCACTGGCTTCTTGAGTTTTCCTGCCGGCTGACGCCGGCACCAAGTTTGCGCGAATGAGGACAAGTGTTATGGGTAAGAATGTCGTAGTCCTGGGCACCCAATGGGGTGATGAGGGCAAAGGCAAGATCGTTGATCTGCTGACCGAACATGCTGCCGCCGTAGTGCGCTACCAGGGTGGCCACAACGCCGGTCACACTCTGGTGATCGACGGTGAAAAAACCGTCTTGCACCTGATCCCTTCGGGCGTGCTGCGCGAAGGCGTGCAGTGCCTGATCGGCAACGGCGTGGTGGTTGCACCTGACGCCCTGCTGCGCGAGATCACCAAGCTGGAAGAGAAAGGCGTACCGGTGCGCGAGCGCCTGCGCATCAGCCCTTCCTGCCCGCTGATCCTGTCCTTCCACGTGGCGCTGGACCAGGCCCGTGAAAAGGCCCGCGGCGAGCTGAAGATCGGTACGACCGGTCGCGGCATCGGCCCGGCTTACGAAGACAAGGTTGCACGTCGCGGTTTGCGTGTTGGCGATCTGCTCAACATGCCGCGCTTTGAAGACAAGCTGCGTGAGCTGGTGGACTACCACAACTTCATGCTGGTCGGTTACTACAAAGAGCCTGCCATCGAGTACGAAAAGACTCTGGCCGAGTGCAAGGAATACGCCGAGCTGCTCAAGCCGCTGATGCTGGACGTGACTGCCGAGCTGCACGACCTGCGTCGCGCCGGCAAAGACATCATGTTCGAAGGCGCCCAGGGTTCGTTGCTCGACATCGACCACGGCACCTACCCGTACGTGACCAGCTCCAACACCACCGCGGGTGGCGTGGCGACCGGTTCGGGCGTTGGCCCGATGTTCCTGGACTACATCCTGGGCATCACCAAGGCTTACACCACTCGCGTAGGTTCGGGCCCATTCCCGACTGAGCTGTTCGACGAAGTCGGTGCGCACCTGGCCAAGCAAGGTCACGAGTTCGGCGCTACCACCGGCCGTGCCCGTCGTTGCGGCTGGTTCGACGCCGTTATCCTGCGTCGTGCTATTGATGTGAACAGCATCTCGGGCATCTGCCTGACCAAGCTGGACGTACTCGACGGCCTGGAAACCATCAACATCTGCACCGGTTACAAAGACGCGCAAGGCAATGCCGTTGCTCCGACTGACGCTGACAGCTACGTGGGCCTGCAGCCTGTGTACGAAGAAGTGCCAGGCTGGAGCGAATCGACCGTGGGCGCCAAGACCCTGGAAGAGCTGCCGGCTAACGCTCGTGCCTACATCAAACGCGTTGAAGAGTTGATCGGCGCGCCGATCGACATTATTTCGACGGGTCCGGACCGCAACGAAACCATCGTTCTGCGTCATCCGTTCGCTTGATAAGTCGTTGATGTAAAAACACAAAGGCCCCTTCATCGGGGCCTTTGTCGTTTATGCCTGTTGGACGGCATGACCTTTGCTGTGATTCTGTCTACAAGAGTGCCATCAAATTAATGGCGTCAGACGTAGAGGGATTCAAAGTGTCAGCCGTTCTCTCACTGTTACAAAGCCGTCTGTTGCGGCCCGTGTTCGTTACCCTTGGTATCGCTCTTTTGGTGCAAGTGCTGGTGGCCGTCGCCCTGACGCGGAGCACCGTCACCGCGCTGGAAGCCGATCTCGGCACTCGCCTGGGCGCCGACAGCCAGAAGTTGTCCGGTGAGCTGGAGCAGGCCGGGCGCGAAGTCACGTCGAGTCTCGACAACCTCTCCTCAAGTACCCGTCAGCGTCTCACCGCCGGTCTTTCCTCGCGTCTGAAGGAAGAGCAGGCGCAGCTGCGTGCGACGTTGGAAAAAGACCTGAAGGATTCGGCCAATGACATGGCCCAACTGCTGGCCTCCGTGGCGCCCCGTGCCATGTGGGACAGCGACGTGCCGACCCTGTCCGAATTCGCCCGCCGGGCCCAGCGTAATCCCAACGTGCTGTTCGTGGTGTATGACGACGCCACCGGCCAGCATCTGACCCGCTACCTTAATCGCGAAAACCCGATCAACAAGGCCCTTTTGGAGAAGGGCCAGGGCGAGCGGGCGCTGGACAAGGTGTTGGATGCGGCGAAGAACGATCCGTCGGTCTACTACCTCGAAGCCTCGATCAACCCCAATGGCGTGGAAATCGGCAAGGTGCTGATGGGTGTCTCGACCGCCTCGGTTGAAACCGATCTGGCGGCGCTCGATCAACGCTTCACGGCGTTGATTGCCAGCAGCGATCAACTGGTCGGTGACAGCCTCAAGGGCGCCGCTGCCGACAGCGCCACCGCCATGCAGGCTCGCCTGCAATCGGCGCAGTCCACAGCTGCCGAGATGAAAGCCAACACCACCAGTACCGTGCAGGATGCTGCTGCAACGCTGCGCTGGCGTATCGGCATGGGCCTGGCGCTGGTGGGGGCCGGGGTGCTGTTGCTGCTGGCGGTGGTGCTCGGTTATCGGGTCGTCAATCGCCTGAAAATGCTCAACGCCGCCATGGATGACCTGGCCGCAGGCGAGGGTGATCTGACCAAACGTGTGCAGATCAACAGCAAGGACGAAATCGGCGACATGGCCTCGGCGGTCAACCGCTTTGTGGACAAGTTGCAGCCGATCGTGCGCGAGGCCGGGGATGTGGCTCAGCGCACCGGTGTGGAAATCGGCGCCATGACCCTGCGCAACGCCGGGGCCGACGCAGCGGCCGGGATGCAGCGTGATGAAGTGGCCGAAAGCCTGCGAGCGCTGTCGCAAATGGCCGATGAGGCTCAGTCGGAAAGCCATGCGATGCAGGCGGCGTTGAAGCAGGTGGTGGATATTCGTCAGGCCACCGACGAGAACACTCGCACCTCGGCCAGGGTCGGCAGCTTGATCGAGGCGCTGGCGGGGCAGGTCGATACCGGGGCGAAAGTCATTGAGCGGCTGGCACAGCAGAGCGAGCAGATTGAAGTGGTGCTGACCGTGATTCACGGCATCGCCGAGCAAACCAACCTGCTGGCGCTCAACGCGGCCATCGAAGCGGCCCGTGCCGGCGAGACCGGTCGCGGGTTTGCAGTGGTGGCGGATGAAGTCCGGGCGCTGGCGAGCAAGACCCAAAGCTCCACCGGCGACATTCAGGCGCACATCGTGGCCCTGCAGCAGGGCGCCCGTGAGGCGGTCGAGGCGATTGGTCAGGCTGGGCGTCAAGCGAGCGAAGGTTTGCTGGTGCTGCGTGACAGCGCGCGACTGCAGCAGTCGGTGCAGGCGTCGGTCGAGCAGGTGCATGCGGCGATTGGCCTGGCGACTCAGGCAGCGGCGCATCAGGCGCAGGGCGCGCAGGCTGTGCGTGGGCGGGTCGAAACGATTCATGCCCAGGCCGAAAAAGCTGCACAGGCGGTGGTCGAGACCACGGCCAGCGGCAAGGTGCTGGATGGTCTGGCGGCGCAGCTCAAGGCCAGTCTGGGGCAGTTCCGGGCCTGATAGTGCGAGCAAAAAAAATCGCAGCTTCGGCTGCGATTTTTTTATCGGCTCAAATACATCCGGGTTGTCAGCAGGTAGACGGGCAATCCCGACACCACAATCAACAACGCCGCATAAGGCGCTGCGGCTGCGAACTCGACATTTGCGGTATGCGCCCAGACTTCAGTCGCCAATGTGTTGAGCCCGGTCGGACTCAGCAGCAATGTAGCCGTCAGTTCTTTCATGGCATCCAGAAACACCAGCGCAAAGGCTGCGCCCAGTGCCGGGAAGATGATCGGTAAAGTCACCCGACAGAACGCCGTGAACGAGGAGGCGCCGAGGGTGCGGGCGGCTTCTTCGAGTTGCGGCGCGGCCTTGTTCAACGCCGTGCGGATCGGCGCCTGAGCCAGCGGCAGAAACAGCAGTGCATACGCAATCAGCAATAACGCGGAGGTCTGGTACAGCGCCGGCACGTAATGCAGGGCGAAATACACCAGCGTCAACGCGATTACCAATCCCGGCAGGGCGTGCAGCAGATAGGGCAGGCGTTCGGCCCAGATCGCCAGTTGGCCTTTGTAGCGCACCACCAGCAATCCGACCGGCACTGCCAGCACCAGACACAATCCAGCGCCACCCAGCGATAGCGCCAATGAAGACAGCAAGGCTTCAGTGATCGCCGCAACCGGGAATGCCGCTGACGATCCCACGGCGAGCCAGTAGGCCAGCATGCCCAGCGGAATCCCGCTGCCGACAATCGCCAGCATCAGGCAATACAGCTGACCGGCGATCGCCCAAGGTCCCAGTCGCACTTGTTCAGCCCGACGCGCCGCACCTTGGCCGGTACGTACATGTCGTCCCTTGCCGCGCACCCGCAACTCCAGCCACAACAGCATCAGGCACAGCGCCAGCAATACCGCCGACAGCATCGCCGCGTTGGCATTGCTGAATTCCAGTTCGAATTGCTGATAGATCGCGGTGGTGAAAGTTTGCAGGCCGATGATCGACAGTGCGCCGAATTCCACCAGCATGTGCAGCGCAATCAGCAGCGAACCGGCCAGCAAGGAAGGCCAGAGCAGGGGCAGGGTGACGCGGAAAAACACGCCCCAGCGATTCTGTCCCAAGGTGCGAGCCGACTCTTCAAGGGATGGATCAAGATTGCGCAGCGTGGCGGCCACCGGCAGAAAGATCAGCGGATATTTCGACAGGCTCATTACCAGAATGGCCCCGCCGAGTCCTTCGAACTGCGCGCTGAGCGAAACCCAGGTGAAGCTGCTGACAAACGCCGGCACCGCGAACGGCAGGCAAAGAATCACGCCCCACAGCCGTCGGCCCGGCAGATTGCTGCGCTCCAGCAGCCACGCCAGCGACAGGCCGATCACGCCGCAAGTCACGGTCACGCCAACCATCAGCGCCAGCGTGTTGCGCAGCAGGCCGAACACATACGGGCGCCACAGCAAGTGCAGCGCCTCGGACCAGCCCGCCTGCCAGGCTTTGATCCCGACGTAGGCCAGCGGCAACAGGCTCATGATCACCAGCAGCAAAACCGGCAGCACCAGCCAGATCGACGGCCGTTTGCGCCGTGGTACGTAACCCCCGCGTGTAGCGGGGGCGGATAACGATGCGGTCATCAGTTCAGGCCAACTTCGCGTTCCAGCTCCAGCGCCTCTTCGGCATTACCCAGATCGGCCGGCGTGACATCCGGCGCTTCCAGTTCGCTGAACGGCTTGAGGCCGCGATCCGACTCCATGCCTTTGTGCAGCGGGTATTCGGCGGTGGTCTGGGTGATCACGCGCTGGCCTTCTTCGCTGGCCATGTAGGCGAGAAATTGCTGGGCTTCTTTTGGGTGTTTGCTGGATTTCAGCACGGCTGCGCTGGACACGGTGATCAGGCCACCCACATCGCCGCCGGTGAAGTAATGCAGTTTGGAATCAAGCTTGCCTTTCTCCCGCTGCAGGGCGAACCAGTAGTAGTTGTTCACCAGCACGGTGGCGACTTCGCCGTTTTCCACCGCCTTGAGGGCGACCATGTTATTGCTGTAGGTCTTGCCGAAGGCGCGCAGGCCGGTCAGCCATTCTTCGGCGGCTTCGCGACCGTGCTTTTTGATGATGGCCACGGCCTGTTCCTGGAACGCGCCGCTGGTCGGGACGAAGCCGACCTTGCCTTGCCACTGCGGATCGGCGAAGTCCAGCACCGATTTGGGCAGATCTTTTTCGTCGATCAGTTTCGGGTTGAAGGCCACCACGCGAACCCGGGCGGTGACGCCGATCCAGGTGCCGTTGCCGGCGACGTATTTTTTCGGCAGAACGGCCAGGGTCGCATCGTCAGCCTTGGCCAGCAGGCCTTGCTCGCCGAGGTTGTTCAGCGGCGGGGATTCTTCGGTGTAGATGACGTCGGCAGGTGAGCGGTCGCCTTCTTCGATGATCTGGCTGGCGAGCTGGTTGCTGCTACCCTTGCGCACATTGACGTGAATGCCGGTCTTGGCTTCGAAAGCTTTGGCGATCGCGTCGCCGACTTCCTTGTGTTGACCGTTGTAGAGCGTCAGGGAAACCGTGTCGGCAGCCTGGGCGAGGGGAGTGGCGAGGGCCAGGCCGAGCAGGGTGAAGGTCAAGCCGCGGCGTAGGGTATTTCGAAACATCATTCGCAGGGTTCCTCACTGTCGCATTGCAAAAACTTGCAACAATGATAAACGATATTGTTTCTCAAGTGCGCCTTGCAGGGGAGGGGTGGGTCTGATAGGCGTTGGGATTCAGGTTTTCCAAACCCCGGAAACGCAAAAACCCGCTTTCGCGGGTTTTTGTGAGATTCAAGATCGTGACCTTGAATTTGAATTGGTGCCCAGAAGAAGACTCGAACTTCCACGACCGTAAGGTCACCAGCACCTGAAGCTGGCGTGTCTACCAATTTCACCATCTGGGCTTCATCTTCAGCGTCGCCGCTGTTGATGTGGCGCACTATACGGAGCGCCTTTTGATCTGTAAACCCCTGATTTGATTTTAATAAATCAATTTCAGAAAAAGCGGGGCGCAGAATGCAAAAAACCCGCTTTCGCGGGTTTTTGTGTGAGTCTTGAAACTGATCTAGTCTCAAACTCGAAATTGGTGCCCAGGAGAAGACTCGAACTTCCACGACCGTAAGGTCACCAGCACCTGAAGCTGGCGTGTCTACCAATTTCACCACCTGGGCATCTCGTCAACGTGTGTACGTCGTCGATGGCGCGCACTATACGGAGCGACTTTTTAACTGTAAACCCCTGCCGGCAAAAAAAATGATTTTTTTTACCAGCGGTGTTCAAAACGGCTTTCGAACGTCGATAGAGGGCTTTAGAAAGGCCTTTATAGTCTGAAATTTCCCGTTTGATGGCGCCTATGCCAAACTAACCCGCATATAGACAAGGTGAAAACTCTCTAATGGCCGATTGGCAGTCCCTCGATCCCGAGGCCGCTCGTGAAGCGGAAAAATATGAAAACCCTATTCCCAGCCGCGAACTGATTCTTCAGCACCTTGCTGATCGAGGTTCGCCTGCTGCCCGCGAGCAACTGGTCGAAGAGTTTGGTCTGACCACAGAAGACCAGATCGAAGCCCTGCGCCGCCGCCTGCGCGCCATGGAGCGCGACGCTCAACTGATCTATACCCGCCGTGGCACGTATGCGCCGGTGGACAAGCTCGACTTGATCCTCGGTCGCATCAGCGGTCATCGCGACGGCTTCGGCTTCCTGGTGCCGGATGATGGCTCCGACGACCTGTTCATGAGCCCGGCGCAAATGCGTCTGGTGTTCGACGGCGACCGTGCCCTGGCCCGTGTCTCCGGCCTGGACCGTCGCGGTCGTCGCGAAGGCGTGATCGTCGAAGTGGTGTCCCGTGCCCACGAAAGCATCGTCGGCCGCTACTTCGAAGAAGGCGGTATCGGCTTCGTCGTCGCGGACAACCCGAAGATCCAGCAGGAAGTGCTGGTGACGCCGGGCCGTAACGCCAACGCCCAGATCGGTCAGTTCGTCGAGGTGAAAATCACTCACTGGCCGACGCCGCGCTTCCAGCCGCAAGGTGATGTGATCGAAGTGGTCGGCAACTACATGGCGCCGGGCATGGAAATCGATGTCGCCCTGCGCACCTACGACATTCCGCACGTCTGGCCTGAAGCCGTTCTGAAGGAAGCCGGCAAGCTCAAGCCGGAAGTCGAAGAAAAAGACAAAGAGAAGCGCGTCGACCTGCGCCATCTGCCGTTCGTCACCATCGACGGCGAAGATGCCCGCGACTTCGACGACGCGGTCTACTGCGAAGCCAAGCCGGGCAAACTGCGCCTGTTCTCCGGCGGCTGGAAGTTGTACGTGGCGATTGCCGACGTTTCCAGCTATGTGAAGATCGGTTCGGCTCTGGACAACGAAGCCCAGGTGCGCGGCAACTCGGTGTACTTCCCCGAGCGCGTGGTGCCGATGCTCCCGGAGCAGTTGTCCAACGGCCTGTGCTCGCTGAATCCGCATGTCGACCGTCTGGCCATGGTTTGCGAGATGACCATCTCCAAGTCCGGCGAAATGACCGACTACTGCTTCTATGAAGCAGTGATCCATTCCCACGCCCGTCTGACCTATAACAAGGTCAGCGCGATGCTGGAAACGCCGAAAGCGACAGAAGGGCGCAAGCTGCGCGGTGAATACACCGACGTCTTGCCGCACCTCAAGCAACTCTACGCGCTGTACAAGGTATTGCTGGCTGCCCGTCATGTACGTGGCGCGATCGATTTCGAAACGCAGGAAACCCGGATCATCTTCGGTTCCGAGCGCAAGATTGCCGAAATCCGTCCGACCACCCGTAACGACGCGCACAAGCTGATCGAGGAATGCATGCTGGCGGCCAACGTGGCCACCGCCGAATTCCTGAAGAAGCACGAGATCCCTGCGCTGTACCGTGTCCACGACGGCCCGCCTCCGGAGCGTCTGGAAAAACTGCGCGCGTTCTTGGGTGAACTCGGTCTGTCCCTGCACAAAGGCAAGGATGGCCCGTCGCCGAAGGACTATCAGGCCCTGTTGGCCAGCATCAAGGACCGTCCGGATTTCCACCTGATCCAGACCGTGATGCTGCGCTCCCTGAGCCAGGCGGTGTACAGCGCCCAGAACGAAGGCCACTTCGGCCTGAATTACGAAGCCTATACCCACTTCACCTCGCCGATCCGTCGTTACCCGGACCTGCTCACGCACCGGGCGATCCGCAGCGTGATCCATTCGAAACAGGACACCCCGCACGTTCGCCGTGCCGGTGCGATGACCATTCCGAAGGCGCGCATCTATCCGTACGACGAAGCAGCGCTGGAGCAACTCGGCGAGCAGTGCTCGATGAGCGAGCGCCGTGCCGACGAAGCGACCCGCGACGTGGTGAACTGGCTCAAGTGCGAGTTCATGAAAGACCGCGTGGGCGAATCGTTCCCGGGCGTGATCACTGCCGTGACCGGTTTCGGGCTGTTCGTCGAACTGACCGATATTTACGTCGAAGGTCTGGTGCACGTTACGGCGTTGCCGGGTGACTACTACCACTTCGACCCTGTGCACCACCGCCTGGCGGGTGAGCGCACCGGTCGCAGCTTCCGTCTTGGCGATACCGTTGAAGTGCGCGTCATGCGCGTCGATCTCGACGAGCGCAAGATCGACTTCGAGATGGCTGAAAAAACCATCAGCGCGCCGATCGGCCGCAAGAAGCGTGGCGCCGAGACGACCACTCCTGCAGCCAAGGTTGTGGAAGAAAAGGCTCCGGCAAAAACCGCCAGCCGTCGTCCGGCCAAGGAGAAGGCTGTCGAGGCCTATCGTCCGAGCGATGCCGTGGCGAAAAACGCCGAGCTGCGCAAAAGCCGTGAATTGAAGAAGGCCTTGCTGGCCGATGCCAAAAACGGTGGTAAAGCGGCGTCCGGGGGAAAGGCCGGACGGTCGGCGCCTGACAAGGCTTCCGGCGGCAAGCCAGCCAAACCGAGCAAACACCGTAAAGGCCCGCCGAAAGCGGGTTCCGCTCCAGCCAAAAGTGGCGGGGCGCGTAAACCGAAGGCGAAGTCATGAGTCAGTTGGAAAAAATCTACGGCGTTCACGCGGTAGAAGCGTTGCTGCGTCACCACCCTAAACGCGTCAAGCAGATCTGGCTGGCCGAGAGTCGCAACGATCCGCGCGTGCAAACGCTGATCGAGTTGGCCAACGAAAACCGGGTCCAGATCGGTCAGGCCGAGCGCCGCGAAATGGACGCCTGGGTTGAAGGCGTGCACCAGGGCGTGGTGGCGGACGTCAGTCCGAGCCAGGTCTGGGGCGAGGCGATGCTCGACGAGCTGCTCGATCGCACCGAAGGCGCGCCGCTGTTGCTGGTGCTCGACGGCGTGACCGACCCGCACAACCTCGGCGCCTGCCTGCGTTCGGCGGACGCTGCCGGTGCGCTGGCGGTCATCGTGCCGAAAGACAAGTCGGCCACCCTGACGCCTGTCGTACGTAAAGTGGCTTGCGGCGCGGCGGAAGTGATCCCGCTGGTAGCTGTCACCAACCTTGCGCGCACCCTGGAAAAACTCCAGCAGCGTGGGTTATGGATTGTTGGTACGGCGGGTGAGGCCGAAGTCAGCATCTATGACCAGGACCTGACCGGCCCAACCATCCTGATCATGGGTGCCGAAGGCAAAGGCATGCGCCGCCTGACCCGCGAGCATTGCGATTACCTGGTGCACTTGCCGATGGCCGGTAGCGTCAGCAGTCTCAATGTCTCGGTTGCGACCGGCGTGTGCCTGTTCGAAGCCCAGCGTCAGCGCGGTGCCAAGGCCAAGGCGGCTGCCAAAAAGGCTTAAGCCTCACGGCGTCATAAATGTGGGAGCGAGCCTGCTCGCGAAGCGGAGTTACATTCAGCATCATTGTTGGATGTTAAGCCGCCATCGCGAGCAGGCTCGCTCCCACAGTGTTTTCTGGTGTGGCAGAAAGTGTGACTGTTCAAATAATCACCAATTGCCTTGCACCTCTTCAGTCCCTTCTCTACAATTGCGCCCCTTGCTGTGGCGGCAGGCATGCATGTGCCCCGCGCCAGCAAGTCCATAAGTGTCATTCACTCCTTGTCTGACCGTTTTTGAGCGGCAGGCTACAACCCGTAAGGAGCATTCATGCGTCATTACGAAATCATCTTTCTGGTCCACCCTGACCAGAGCGAGCAAGTCGGCGGCATGGTTGAGCGTTACACCAAGCTGATCGAAGAAGACGGCGGCAAAATCCACCGTCTGGAAGACTGGGGCCGTCGTCAACTGGCCTACGCAATCAACAATGTTCACAAGGCTCACTACGTGATGCTGAACGTTGAGTGCACTGGCAAGGCCCTGGCCGAGCTGGAAGACAACTTCCGCTACAACGATGCTGTGATCCGTAACCTGGTCATCCGTCGCGACGAAGCCGTTACCGGCCAGTCCGAGATGCTCAAGGCTGAAGAAAACCGCAGTGAGCGCCGTGAGCGTCGCGAACGTCCTGAGCACGATGGCAGCGCCGATGGCGATGACAGCGATAGCGACAGCGACAACAGCGATAACGCTGACGAGTAATCCACGGACCTTTTAAGGAGCCTATCAAATGGCACGTTTCTTCCGTCGTCGTAAATTTTGCCGCTTCACCGCTGAAGACGTGAAGGAGATCGACTACAAAGATCTCAACACTCTGAAAGCCTACGTATCCGAGACCGGCAAAATCGTTCCAAGCCGCATCACCGGTACCAAAGCTCGTTATCAGCGTCAGCTGGCCACCGCTATCAAGCGCGCCCGCTTCCTGGCCCTGCTGGCCTACACCGACAGCCACGGCCGCTGAGACCGGGCAGTCGACAAGTAGCAAAGGATTGAATGCATGCGTGCCTTAGCTGAGTTCATCATGCGCGGCCGTATGCAGGCCACTCTCGTAGTGGCCGGGTGTGCAACATTGCCGTTGTTGTATTGGTTGGGTGCTGCCGCCGGGAGCCTTGTGCTTCTGCGGCGCGGATTGGCCGACGCCCTGGGCGTCGTGTCGCTGGGACTGCTGCCAGCATTGATCTGGTGGTTGTATGCCGATGACCCACGGGCACTTCTGGTGCTGCTGGGGTCTTCGGGGCTTGCGCTGGTATTGCGCGCAAGCGAGTCCTGGGTCCGTACGCTGCTGGTCAGCGTAGCAATGGGGCTGGTGTTTTCAGTGGTGCTCGGGGCGGTGTTCGCGCCCCAGATCGAGATGCTGGCGCAGGCCTTGGTAAAGGTCATGCCCGCGCTTCTCGGCGATGCCTACCAACAATTGTCGGTAGACGAGCAGGCGCGTTTCGCGTCGCTGATCGCACCGGTCCTGACCGGCCTGATTGCGGCCTTGTTGCAGATCGTCAGCGTGCTGAGCCTGATTGTCGGGCGTTATTGGCAGGCGTTGTTATACAACCCGGGTGGTTTTGGTCGCGAGTTTCGCGCCATCCGGATCCCGCTGGGACCGGCGATGTTGCTGCTGGCGTTGATGCTTCTGGGCCCGAATCTCGGTGCACAGATGGCCATGTTGACGCCGTTGTGCAGTGTGCCGCTGGTGTTCGCCGGGCTGGCCCTGATTCACGGGCTGGTGGCGCAAAGGCGACTGGCCGGTTTCTGGCTGGTGGGGTTGTACGTGACGCTGTTGCTGTTCATGCAGCTGATCTATCCGTTGCTCGTGGTTCTGGCCATTGTCGACAGCCTGATTGATTTTCGCGGTCGGGTGTCGAAAGACACCGATAACGCGAACGGTGAAGGTTAAAAGTTAAGAGGATTTCCACATGCAACTGATCCTTCTGGAAAAAATCGCCAACCTGGGCAACCTGGGCGACAAAGTAAACGTTAAGGCCGGTTACGGCCGTAACTACCTGCTGCCTTTCGGCAAAGCCACCGCTGCGACCGCTGCCAACCTGGCTGCGTTCGAAGAGCGTCGCGCTGAGCTGGAAAAAGCCGCCGCAGACCGTAAGGCATCGGCTGAAAGCCGTGCTGCCCAACTGGCCGAGCTGGAAGTGACCATCACTGCCACCGCTGGCGACGAAGGCAAGCTGTTCGGTTCGATCGGTACTCACGACATCGCTGACGCACTGACCGCCTCCGGCGTTGAAGTGGCGAAAAGCGAAGTTCGTCTGCCGAACGGCACCATCCGCAACGTGGGTGAATTCGACGTGGCTGTGCACCTGCACGCCGAAGTTGAAGCCACCGTGCGCGTTG
This sequence comes from Pseudomonas sp. 3-2, assembly GCF_019710535.1. NCBI lineage: Bacteria > Pseudomonadati > Pseudomonadota > Gammaproteobacteria > Pseudomonadales > Pseudomonadaceae > Pseudomonas > Pseudomonas sp. 3-2. The sequence goes on from NZ_CP081200.1 coordinate 614,524, forward strand.
TCGTGGTAGCAGCTTAAGCAACACCCTGATCGACTGGCGGCCTGTCCGTCAGACGGTTAACATCGGGCACGATCCTGTTTACAGGTCGTGCCCTTTGTCTTTCTGCACTCCCTGCTTTTCCTGATTAAAAAGTGGCCATGAACGAAATCTCCGCTCCCGAGCAATACGATCTGCAAACCGCTGCGCTGAAGGTGCCGCCGCATTCCATCGAGGCCGAACAGGCCGTGCTCGGTGGTCTGATGCTGGACAACAACGCCTGGGAACGCGTGCTCGATCAAGTCTCCGACGGCGATTTCTACCGACATGACCACCGTCTGATTTTCCGTGCGATCGCCAAACTGGCCGATCAGAACTTGCCGATCGACGTCGTGACCCTTGCCGAGCAACTGGACAAGGAAGGACAGACCTCGCAAGTCGGCGGCCTCGGTTACCTGGGCGAACTGGCGAAAAACACGCCGTCCGTCGCCAACATCAAGGCCTATGCGCAGATCGTCCGCCAGCGTGCGACGTTGCGTCAGTTGATCGGTATCAGCACGGAAATTGCCGACAGCGCCTTCAACCCTGAAGGTCGCACCGCCGAGGAAATCCTCGACGAAGCCGAGCGGCAGATCTTCGCGATTGCCGAAGCCCGGCCGAAAACCGGCGGCCCGGTGGGGGTGAATGACCTGTTGACCAAGGCCATCGACCGCATCGATACCCTGTTCAACACCGCCGACTCGATCACCGGCCTGTCCACCGGCTACACCGACCTCGACGAGAAAACCAGCGGACTGCAACCGGCCGACTTGATCATCGTCGCCGGCCGTCCTTCGATGGGTAAGACGACTTTCGCGATGAACCTGGTGGAAAACGCCGTGTTGCGCAGCGACAAGGTCGTGCTGGTGTACTCCCTCGAGATGCCAGGCGAATCGCTGATCATGCGTATGCTGTCGTCCCTCGGTCGTATCGACCAGACCAAGGTGCGTTCCGGCCAACTGGAAGACGACGACTGGCCGCGCCTGACCTCGGCGGTCAACCTGCTCAACGACCGCAAGCTGTTCATCGATGACACCGCCGGCATCAGCCCGTCGGAGATGCGTGCCCGAACCCGGCGTCTGGTGCGCGAGCACGGCGACATCGGCCTGATCATGATCGACTACCTGCAGCTGATGCAGATCCCGGGTTCCAGCGGCGACAACCGGACCAACGAGATTTCCGAGATCTCCCGATCCCTGAAAGCCCTGGCCAAGGAATTCAACTGCCCGGTAGTCGCCCTGTCGCAGCTCAACCGTTCCCTGGAACAGCGTCCCAACAAGCGTCCGGTGAACTCCGACTTGCGGGAATCCGGAGCGATCGAGCAGGACGCCGACGTGATCATGTTCGTGTACCGGGACGAGGTGTATCACCCGGAAACCGAACACAAGGGCATCGCCGAAATCATCATCGGCAAGCAGCGGAACGGCCCGATCGGCTTCATCCGCCTGGCCTTCATCGGCAAGTACACGCGTTTCGAAAACCTCGCGCCGGGCAGTTACAACTTCGACGACGACGAGTAACGCAACTGATCACGCCAGATGATCAAACAGTTTCTGGGCAACCCTTGGGCTGATGAGTTCTCGCCAGATCCGTTGGTGGGGCCGCCCAGCCTGTTCTTCGCGCTGTTGAAACGAGCTGCCGAGCAGGCGCTGCTCCAGCGTTTTCAGATGTGCACCCTTGACGGTGTAATCCAGCGCAGCGCGGTCTTGCCTGTCGTAATGAAAGTGGGCCTCCCACAATGGTGTGTTGTCCGAGCGGTCCATGATCGAATAGACGTCGAGAAATGACCTGTCTTTGCCCTTGCCAAGTTGCTTGCGCGCCACCGTTTTGACCACCTTGAGCTGGGCGTGATCGAGCAGGAAGCTCAGGCGCGGGACGTCCAGCACATCCTTGTTTTTATACATCCGTATCAGAATGTCCTGGCCTTCGGCGTCCATTGAGTCGCCGGCAGCTTTCAGACGCCCGATCAAACCTGTGGTTTCAGCGTCTACTGCCATTTGATCGAGGGTCTCGAGGCGTTTCGCCAGATCTGTGAGTCGATCCACCTCGGCCCCCAGGTATTCGACAATGGTGGTCGGGTTGTCCCTTCGGTTTTCCATCATCCTTGCCTGGGCAAGATGCGCCTCCACGTTGCCAAGGCGTGCTGTGGCTTCGTTCATCAGCTGAGGTTTGGGAACCGGTGCCGGGGCGGGGCGCACTGGCCGCCATTCACCCTCTCTCTTCTCGTACCGTTGAGGTGGATCGTTCGGTTTGAAGATGTCGGGAACATTGAGCGTGACACTGCCGTCCGCAGCGGTGTCCTGAACGCCCACCAGTACCCGGTAGGTGCCATGTTGACGGGTTCGGAACAACTTTCGCGGCGCTGCGATTTCGGCGGCTCCTGAAGGTTGCGCCGGGAGGAAGTCGAAGTCGATATCATGATCGTCGCCAGGCAGTTCGTTGTTGCTGCCAACCCGATCATAGATTTCATTCAGCCGGGTTTCGATTTTCGATTCGAAGGTATCCATCAGTGACAGTGCCTGATTGACGTACTCTGCCCTTGTAGGGGGTGTCGAAGTGATCAATGCCAACAATCCGGCCCTGTCGCTTTTGATGCTCTCGATCGCCAGTTGCAGCGCGAGAGGTTCGGGATATCCGGAAACTTCGTTCAGGTCATGTTTGAGCAAGTGCATCGACATGGCAGTGCGCATGCCATGATTTGACGGGTTTTGTGGATCGTCGGAAATCAGGCGCAGGAAAATGTTGTATTTACTGGTGTTGATCTGGTCAACAGTGGGGATTCCGCGATTCATGTCATCCAGCTCCCCTTGGGCGCTACGATCAGCTTTTAGAATCTGATCCATCACAGCCTGGCGATCGTCCATGATCTTCAGCTTTTTGTTGAGATGGACAAGGTTGCGCTTCAGCGACTCGACGGTAATCACATCCAGGGTTGGCAGAACCCTGCGATCCATGACCGCAATCAATTTGTTGAGGTAGTCGATTCTGTTGATCTGCTGAGCATGAAGCTCGGTTTTGTAGAGCCCGCCAGCCTTGAGCAGTAGCAACCAGTCCTTGTTATCGATCAGTGATTTGACGTAATCGGCCTGCATTCTTGTGTGTTTGATCACATGCACTTCGAGTTCGATCAGCGCGGCTTTCTCGGCGTCACTTCCCTCAGGCAGGTGTTCGGAGCTGGCCCAGAGTTCGCCATAGCGCCTGTTGGATGCGGCCAGGGCATCGAAGGCGTTCCTGATGGGTTCATGCCGTTGAAGCAGATAGGCTTTGCTGTCCTGAGCTTGCGCGTTGCGACGCATGCCACCCTTTAGTCCGTCGAGACTGAAACCCCAAAAACCGTCGGCGGTGCGGGCAATGGCCAGCGTTTCACCGCCCCGACTGGCGCGGTAGATGTTTTCGCTGTCAGTGGCGACAGGATCTTTCGGCTTGACCACCCGCCAGACCTTGTGTGCGGGAGAGGATGCATCGACGTCCTGCATTACTTGATAGGCCTGGCTGTCGATGATCACGTAGCGCTTACCTTCGAAGCTGTGCAGACCGTCACTGTCCGGCGCGACACCGACGAAATTCAGAGGCGTCCTGAACGCTTCCAGTCGACTGGAGGTCAACGCAATGGGTTCAGCCTCGAAATCATCCACCGGATGCCATCGCTTGTTTTGGGGATCCTGAACGAGAACAGGGCCCGAGGGATTCAATTCATTGCTCAGCCTTGCCCGGTAAAGTCGGCTGTCAGGGTCCAGGCCAACCTGCAGGACGCTGCCATCGTACGCATCGACGAACAGTCGCCCCTTGAAGTTTCTGAAGCCTTGCGCATCGGCCTCTGGCAGTTGCGACCAGAAACGGATGCGATAGGTATCAAACGAAGGACGTACCGGTGTTGCCCTCGGGGAGGAATGGATTTCGTCGAAGGTCACGGCTGGTGCGGGAGAGATCGTGTCCGGGTCTGCAAATGCCGGAGTCCTGTCCGGTGCAGGTTGAGAAGGGGGGCGGCGTACGACCGGGGGAATCAGAGGCGAAGCGGGGGTCTGTGGTGAACGGTTGGTCGCTGAAGTCGAAGGTGGATTGTGAACTTCGACGGTGGTGACGCCTCTGGAGGGTGGTTTTACAGGCATGTGTATTCATCCTTGAATAAGTCGTGAACCCATTTGTTGAACAAAGTGCTTGGCCGTGGACGAGGCTGAGAGAAACCGACCACAGTCGTCGGAATTGGTCAAAATTTGTGCTATATTCCGCGCCCGCGAATTCAATGAAAGCCAACACCGGTTATCGACATGCAAGCAGCCAAGCCGTTATTTGACTATCCAAAATATTGGGCCGAATGTTTCGGGCCAGCGCCGTTCCTGCCGATGAGCAGGGAGGAGATGGATCAGCTTGGCTGGGATTCCTGCGACATCATCATTGTCACGGGTGATGCCTACGTCGATCACCCGTCCTTCGGCATGGCGATCATCGGCCGGCTGCTGGAGTCCCAAGGCTTCCGCGTCGGGATCATTGCGCAGCCTAACTGGCAGTCCAAAGACGACTTCATGAAGCTCGGCGAGCCGAACCTGTTCTTCGGCGTCGCGGCCGGCAACATGGACTCGATGATCAACCGCTACACTGCCGACAAGAAAATCCGTTCCGACGATGCCTACACCCCGGGCGGAATGGCCGGCAAGCGTCCGGATCGCGCGAGCCTGGTCTACAGCCAGCGCTGCAAGGAAGCCTACAAGCACGTGCCGATCGTGCTCGGCGGTATCGAAGCCTCCCTGCGCCGCATCGCCCACTACGACTACTGGCAGGATCGCGTGCGCAACTCGATCCTGATCGATGCCAGCGCCGACATCCTGCTGTACGGCAACGCCGAGCGGGCGATTGTCGAAGTCGCCCAGCGTCTGTCCTACGGTCACAAGATCGAAGACATCACCGATGTGCGCGGCACCGCGTTCATCCGTCGCGACACTCCCGCGGGCTGGTACGAAGTCGACTCCACGCGCATCGACCGTCCGGGCAAGATCGACAAGATCATCAACCCGTATGTGAACACCCAGGACACTCAGGCTTGCGCGATCGAGCAGGAGAAGGGCCCGGTTGAAGACCCGGAAGAAGCCAAGGTCGTGCAGATCCTGGCCAGCCCGAAAATGACCCGCGACAAGACCGTGATCCGCCTGCCGTCGATGGAAAAGGTGCGTAACGACCCGGTTCTGTACGCCCACGCCAACCGCGTGCTGCACCTGGAAACCAACCCGGGCAACGCCCGTGCGCTGGTGCAGAAGCATGGCGAGATCGACGTCTGGTTCAACCCGCCGCCGATTCCGATGACCACTGAAGAAATGGACTACGTGTTCGGCATGCCTTACGCACGTGTTCCGCATCCTGCGTACGGCAAGGAAAAAATCCCGGCCTACGACATGATCCGCTTCTCGGTGAACATCATGCGTGGCTGCTTTGGCGGCTGCACCTTCTGCTCGATCACCGAGCACGAAGGCCGGATCATCCAGAACCGTTCCGAAGAGTCGATCATTCGCGAAATCGAAGAGATCCGCGACAAGGTGCCGGGCTTCACCGGCGTCATTTCCGACCTCGGCGGCCCGACCGCGAACATGTACCGCATTGCCTGCAAGAGCCCGGAAATCGAATCCGCGTGCCGCAAGCCGTCCTGCGTGTTCCCGGGCATCTGCCCGAACCTGAACACCGACCACTCGTCGCTGATTCAGCTGTACCGCAGCGCCCGTGCGTTGCCGGGTGTGAAGAAGATCCTGATCGCCTCCGGCCTGCGTTACGACCTCGCGGTCGAGTCGCCGGAATACGTCAAGGAGCTGGTGACCCACCACGTCGGCGGTTACCTGAAGATCGCCCCGGAACACACCGAGGAAGGTCCGCTCAACCAGATGATGAAACCGGGGATCGGCACCTACGATCGCTTCAAGCGCATGTTCGAGAAGTACACCAAGGAGGCGGGGAAAGAGCAGTACCTGATCCCGTACTTCATCGCCGCGCACCCGGGCACCACCGACGAAGACATGATGAACCTGGCCCTGTGGCTCAAGGGCAACGGCTTCCGCGCCGACCAGGTGCAGGCGTTCTATCCGTCGCCGATGGCTACCGCCACCGCGATGTACCACTCGGGCAAGAACCCGCTGCGCAAGGTCACCTACAAGAGCGACGGCGTGACCATCGTCAAGAGCGAAGAGCAGCGTCGTCTGCACAAGGCGTTCCTGCGTTATCACGACCCGAAAGGCTGGCCGATGCTGCGTGAAGCGCTGACCCGCATGGGCCGTGCCGACCTGATCGGGCCGGGCAAGAACCAGTTGATCCCGCTGCACCAGCCGGCCACCGACAGCTATCAGAGTGCCCGTCGCAAAAACTCGACGCCGGCCGGCAGCCACAAGGTCGCGAAAGAGAAGACCACCAAGATCCTCACGCAGCACACCGGTCTGCCTCCGCGCGCCAGTGACGGCGGCAATCCTTGGGACAAGCGTGAACAGGCCAAGGCCGCGGCATTCGCCCGCAACCAGCAGGCCGCCAAGGAGCGCAAGGAAGCGGCGAAAGGCAAAGGCCCGAAACCGGCACGCAAGCCGGTCGTACCGCGCTGAAACGCACTTGAGCTGAACAGAACGCCAACCTTCGGGTTGGCGTTTCGCGTTGTGCCTCGCAACATTTGCGTGCAACTGTGCCAAACCATTTCACCGCATCGCCCGATTTTGGTGCTGTACTGCCCTAAGCATTCCGGGAAAGCGCCCAAGCCTCTGCATGGCATAAGTCTTGCGCGCTTTCGAATACGCTTGGGCTCGCAGGAGGCACGCCGTGTCGATTCATGTCGCATTGCATCACGTCACGCATTACCGCTACGACCGCGCTGTCGAACTCGGCCCGCAGATCGTGCGTCTGCGCCCGGCTGCCCACAGCCGTACGCGGATTCTGTCCTATTCACTGAAAGTCTCGCCCGAGCAGCACTTCATCAACTGGCAGCAGGATCCTCAGGGCAACTACCTCGCCCGGCTGGTGTTCCCCGAGAAAACCGCCGAACTGCGGATCGAGGTCGATCTGCTGGCCGAGATGGCGGTGTTCAACCCGTTCGACTTTTTCCTCGAACCCTACGCCGAGAAAATCCCCTTCGCCTACGCCGCCGATGAGCGCAAGGAACTGGCGCCGTACCTCGAAACCCTGCCGCTGACGCCGACATTCAAGGCCTATCTGGACGCCATCGACCGCACGCCGTTGCCGGCCGTGGATTTCCTGGTGGCGCTCAACCAGCGTCTGAGCGAAGACATCAATTACCTGATTCGCATGGAACCGGGTGTGCAGACTCCGGAGCACACCCTCGAACATGCCTCCGGTTCCTGCCGTGATTCGGCGTGGTTGCTGGTGCAACTGCTGCGCAACCTCGGGCTGGCGGCGCGTTTCGTCTCCGGCTACCTGATTCAATTGACCGCCGACGTGAAAAGCCTCGACGGCCCGTCCGGCACCGAAGTGGACTTTACTGACCTGCACGCGTGGTGCGAGGTGTATCTCCCCGGCGCCGGCTGGATCGGCCTCGACGCCACCTCCGGACTGTTCGCCGGGGAAGGGCACATCCCGTTGGCCTGCAGTCCCGATCCGTCCTCGGCGGCGCCGATCAGTGGTCTGGTGGAGCCTTGCGAGTGCGAGTTCAGCCACGAAATGTCCGTAGAGCGGATCTGGGAAGCACCCCGGGTCACCAAGCCCTACACCGATGAGCAATGGCTGGCGATCCAGGCGCTGGGCCGGCAGATCGATGCCGATCTGCTGGAAGGCGATGTGCGCCTGACCATGGGCGGCGAACCCACCTTCGTATCGATCGACGACCCCGATGGCGCCGAATGGAACACTGCGGCGCTGGGCCCGGACAAGCGCCGGCTCTCCGCCGAACTGTTCCAGCGCATGCGCAAACATTACGCGCCCAAGGGGCTGGTGCATTTCGGTCAGGGCAAGTGGTATCCAGGCGAGCAACTGCCGCGCTGGTCACTGAATTGTTACTGGCGCCGCGACGGTGTGCCGATCTGGCACAACAACGCACTGATCGCCGATGAGCAGCAGGATTACGGCGCTACGGGTGAGCTGGCCGGGCGCTTTCTGGCGAGTGTCGCCGAGCGCCTGAAACTGCCGACACGCTTCGTGTTCCCGGCCTACGAAGACAACTTCTATTACCTCTGGCGCGAGGGCGCCTTGCCGAGCAACGTCAGCGCCGAAGACTCGCGTCTGGAGGAGCCGCTGGAACGTGCGCGACTGCGCAAGGTGTTCAGTCAGGGGCTGGACAAGATCATCGGCCAAGTGTTGCCGCTGGCGCGCACCGCCAAGGGCGATCAGTGGCAGAGCGGGCGCTGGTATCTGCGCGATGAGCATTGCCGGCTTGTGCCGGGGGATTCACCGCTCGGCTATCGCCTGCCGCTGGGCTCGCAGCCCTGGGTGAAGGCAGCGGAGTATCCGTTCATTCATCCGAACGACCCGAACCAGGATTTCCCCGAGCTGCCCGAAACATCGCAGCTCAACGACCACCGTGAGCCGGCTCCGGCAGACGAGCGTGTACCGAAGATCGATGAGTCCGCCGACTGGCTGACCCGCACCGCCTTGTGCGCCGAGGCCCGGGAAGGCCGGTTGTACCTGTTCATGCCGCCGCTGGAGCGGGTCGAGGATTATCTGGAACTGGTCGCGGCCATCGAAGCCACCGCCGAAGAGCTGCATTGTCCGGTGTTGCTGGAAGGCTACGAGCCGCCGAGCGATCCGCGCCTGAGCAATTTCCGCATCACCCCGGATCCCGGCGTGATTGAGGTCAACGTGCAGCCGTCCGCGACGTGGGACGAGTTGGTCGAACGCACCGAGTTTCTGTACGAAGAAGCGCGCCAGACCCGACTGTCCACCGAGAAATTCATGGTCGACGGGCGGCACACCGGCACCGGCGGTGGTAACCATTTCGTGCTCGGCGGCGCGACACCGGGCGACTCACCGTTTCTGCGTCGTCCGGACCTGCTGCGTAGCCTGATCAGTTACTGGCATAACCATCCTTCACTGTCGTACCTGTTTTCCGGTCTGTTCATCGGCCCGACCTCTCAGGCGCCGCGGGTCGACGAAGCGCGCAACGACGCGCTGTATGAACTGGAAATCGCTTTCGCACAAATGCCGGCGCCGGGAGAGGAATGCCCGCCGTGGCTGGTCGATCGCCTGTTGCGCAATTTGCTGATCGACGTCACCGGCAACACCCACCGCGCCGAGTTCTGCATCGACAAGCTGTATTCACCGGACGGCGCCACCGGGCGCCTCGGCTTGCTGGAGTTGCGTGGTTTCGAAATGCCACCCCATGCGCGCATGAGCCTGGCGCAGCAGCTGTTGTTGCGAGCGCTGGTGGCGCGGTTCTGGCGCGAGCCCTATGCGCCGCCGAAACTGGCGCGCTGGGGTACGGAGCTGCACGACCGCTTCATGTTGCCGCACTTCATCGAACAGGACTTCGCCGACGTCATCGTCGAACTCAACAATGCCGGTTACCCCCTGCGTGCGGAATGGTTTGCGGCGCATCTTGAGTTCCGTTTCCCCAAGGTCGGCGATTACGCCGTCAACGGTATCGAGCTGGAATTGCGCCAGGCTCTCGAACCCTGGCACGTGCTGGGCGAGGAGGGCGCGGCGGGCGGCACGGTGCGCTACGTCGATTCATCGCTGGAGCGTTTGCAGGTCAAGCTTACGGGGCTGCCGCCGCAGCGCTATCTGCTGACCTGCAATGGCATCCCGGTGCCGCTGCAACCGACCGGACGGGTTGGCGAGTTTGTCGCCGGCGTACGTTTTCGCGCGTGGCAACCGGCCAACTGTCTGCAACCGACGATCCCGGTGCATGCGCCGCTGGTGTTCGACTTGCTCGATACCTGGATGCAGCGTTCGCTGGGCGGCTGTCAGTACCACGTCGCCCATCCGGGCGGGCGCAATTACGAGACGCTGCCGGTCAACGCCAACGAAGCGGAGAGCCGGCGCATGGCGCGGTTCTTCCGCATCGGACACACGCCGGGGAAACTTCCTGTACCGAACCTGGCTATCTCCGACGAACTGCCGATGACTCTCGATTTACGACGTTTTTGATTCGTACACGACGCCCGGATTTTTCGTATATCCGGGCGTCATGTGCCTGCGTTAGTCTGACTGTTCCCTGCCGGCTGCCGAGCTTTCCATGCCTGACCTGCTTGACCGCTACCCGCTGACTGCGGGCACCTATCACGAACTGCTCGACGACAGCGGGGCGGTGCGCCCGCACTGGCGGCGACTGGTCGACCATTTGCAGCGCAGCACCACGGCGCACCTGGTGCAGCGTCAGGCATTGCTGACCCGGCAGATTCAGGAAAACGGCGTGACCTACAACGTCTATGCGGATCCGAAAGGCGCGGATCGTCCGTGGGAGCTGGATCTGCTGCCCCACGTGATCGCTGCTGACGAGTGGCAGCAACTGTCCGCCGGAATCGCCCAGCGCTCGCGGCTGCTCAATGCGGTGCTGGCGGATCTGTACGGCCCGCAGCGGCTGATCAGCGAAGGGCTGCTGCCGGCGGAGCTGGTGTTCGGCCACAACAACTTCCTCTGGCCCTGTCAGGGCATTGCGCCGCCGGACGGGGCCTTTCTGCACCTGTATGCCGTGGATCTGGCGCGCACGCCGGACGGACGCTGGTGGGTGACGGCGGATCGTACCCAGGCGCCATCCGGCGCCGGTTATGCGCTGGAAAACCGCACCATCGTGTCCCGCGCCTTCCCCGAGTTGTATCGGGATCTGAAAGTGCAGCATCTGGCCGGATTCTTCCGCACCCTGCAGGAAACCCTCGCCCGTCAGGCTCCCTGCGACGATGACGCGCCGCTGGTGGTGTTGCTGACACCGGGGCGCTTCAACGAGAGCTATTTCGAACATCTTTATCTTGCCCGCCAGCTCGGTTATCCGCTGGTGGAGGGCGGTGACCTGACGGTGCGTGATGCCACGGTCTACCTGAAAACCCTCAGTGGCCTGCGCCGGGTGCACGCGATCCTGCGCCGGCTCGACGATGACTTCTGCGATCCGCTGGAATTGCGCACCGATTCCGCGCTGGGCGTTCCCGGATTGCTGGACGCGGTGCGTCAGGGCCGGGTGCTGGTGGCCAATGCACTGGGCAGTGGCGTACTGGAGTCGCCGGGGCTGCTCGGTTTTCTGCCGAAGATCAATCAGTACCTGTTCGGCGAAGACCTGATCCTGCCTTCCATCGCCACGTGGTGGTGCGGCGAAGCGCCGGTGTTGGCCCAGGCCCTGGAGAAACTGCCGGAGCTGTTGATCAAACCGGCGTTCCCGTCGCAAAGCTTCCCTCCGGTTTTTGGCCGGGATCTGAGCGAAAAACAGCGTGAAAGTCTCGCCGCGCGCATGCAGGCCCGCCCTTATGCCTATGTCGCGCAAGAACTCGCGCAGCTGTCCCAGGCGCCGATCTGGCAGCCCGAGGACGGGCAACTGCAACCCCGGGCGATCGGCATGCGCATGTACGCGGTGGCCAGTCACGACGGTTATCGGGTGTTGCCCGGTGGCCTGACCCGGGTCGCGGCCGAAGCCGATGCCGAAGTGGTGTCGATGCAGCGCGGTGGTGCGAGCAAGGACACCTGGGTGCTGGGGGATCGGCCGCCAAGCGGGGAACAGTGGAAAGCCCAGCGCAACATCGGCGTGCCTGATCTGGTGCGCCGTGATCCGTACCTGCCGTCGCGGGTGGTGGAAAACCTGTTCTGGTTCGGCCGTTACTGCGAGCGCTGCGACGACAGCGCGCGGCTGCTGCGGATCATGCTCGCGCGCTACGTCGACGGCGATGACCCGCAAGCCTTGCAGGCCGCTGTGGATCTGGGCGAGCGACTGATGCTGCTGCCGGACGAAGGTGAACTGCCGGAACGCTTGCTTGCGGCGCTGCTCGGCGAGGACTGGTCGTTCAGCCTGCGCTCCAACCTGCAGCGCTTGCAGTGGGCGGCATCGCAAGTGCGCGGCAAGTTGTCCCGGGAAAACTGGCAGGCGCTGGTGGAGCTGCAACGCGAGGCTTCGGAGCTGGACACCGACGAACCGGATTTCGGCGAGCTGCTGGATTTTCTCAACCGGTTGGTGATGTCGCTCGCGGCGCTGTCCGGGTTTGCCCTCGACGACATGACCCGTGACGAAGGCTGGCGTTTCCTGATGATCGGCCGGCGGATCGAGCGCCTGCAATTTCTCAGCAGCAGCCTCGCGGGCTTCCTGCGCGGCGCGGGCGCGTTCGATCAGGCCGGGCTTGAGTGGTTGCTGGAGCTGGGCAACAGCAGCATCACTTACCGCTCGCGTTATCTGGCGGTGGCGCAGTTGATTCCGGTGCTCGACCTGTTGCTGCTGGACGAGCAGAACCCCCATGCAGTGCTGTTCCAGTTGAAACTGGTGACCCGCACCCTGAAGCGTCTGAATGATGATTTTGGTGTGCCGAGGGAGGCTGGGTTGCCGCCGCTGGTCGAGCGTCTGGCGCGCTTCGACCTGAGCTGTCTGGAAAATCCCCTGTTCGGCGAATCCAGCGTGCGCGCGGCCCTCGATGGTCTGGCGGATCTGTTGCAGGAGATCGCCGACGCCAGCAGTCAGGTGTCGGACCGTCTGGCCCTGCGCCATTTCGCCCATGTCGATGATGTCAGCCAGCGCACGGTGTCCGTCTGATGAGCGCCCATTACCAGATCTTTCACGACACCTGCTATCGCTACGACAGCCCGGTGTCCCTGGCCCAGCAACTGGCGCATCTGTGGCCGCGCGAGTGCGACTGGCAGCGCTGCACCGAGCAGCAATTGCTGATCAGCCCGGAGCCGACCACCCGCCGTGACGAGCAGGATGTGTTCGGCAATCCGCTGACCCGCCTGGCCTTCGAACGGCCCCACGATGAATTGCAGGTCAACGCACGGCTGACGGTCGAAGTGCTGGCGCGCCCCGTGGTGGATTTCCAGCAGTCGCCGGCCTGGGAACTGACCCGCAACGCGCTGACCTACAGCAGCCAGCCGCTGTCCGCTTCGTTGCTGGAAGTCTGTCGCTATCGATTTCAGTCGCCCTACGTGCATCTCAAACGCAGCTTCGTCGAGTTTTCGGAGAGCTGTTTCCCGGCCGGCAGACCGTTGATGCTGGGTGTGCAGGCCCTGATGCAGAAGATCTTCAGCGAATTCACCTTCGATGCCGAAGCGACGCAAGTCGCCACTCCACTGGTGGAGGTGCTGGAGCGGCGGCGCGGGGTCTGTCAGGACTTCGCGCACCTGATGCTCGCCTGTGTGCGATCACGCGGGCTGGCGGCGCGTTACGTCAGCGGCTACCTGCTGACCCAGCCGCCGCCGGGGCAGCCACGGTTGATCGGCGCCGATGCGTCCCATGCCTGGGTCTCGGTGTTTTGCCCGGTGCTGGGCTGGGTGGATTTTGATCCGACAAACAATGTGCAGCCGGCACTGGAGCACATCACCCTGGCTTGGGGCCGGGATTTCTCCGATGTGTCGCCGTTGCGCGGGGTGATTCTGGGCGGTGGCAATCACGACCCGGAAGTCCGCGTCACCGTGTTGCCACTGGAGGAGTGAAGATCAAATGTGGGAGCGGGCTTGCTCGCGAAAGCAATTTTTCAGTCACATCCATAGTGAATGTCACGACGCTTTCGCGAGCATGCCCGCTCCCACAGGGATTGTGTTCAAGGTTTCAGCAACTTGCTCAGGCGTCGGGCGCCGGGTCTTTCGGTGTCTCAACATCATCATCTTCAGTCGCCACTTCCCCGTCAGGGTTCAGTGCCGCTTCTTCAGCCATCTGTTTCTTGCGCTGAAGCTTTTCCTCTTTCTTCTGTTCCTTGGCCAGGTCACGTTGACGTTTGGCGAAGGAGTAATTGGGTTTGGCCATGGGCGATCCTCTGGGGTCGAAGGTGAGGTTGAGCGGCGCGTATTCTGCCCTGTATCGGTGCCCGGCGGTTAATCGGGTTTCTGGTCGACCCACTTGGGCGTGACGGTGGGCTTCCAGTGGTCGAGAGCCTCGAGCAGCGTTTGCGGCGATTCACTCACTTGCAGCATGTCACGGTGCGGCGCACGAACGAAGCCTTCGCCGACGATGTGATCGAGAAATGCAGTGAGTTTGCTGTAGAAACCGTTCACTTCCAGCAGGCCCAGCGGCTTGTCGTGGTAGCCGAGCTGGCCCCAGGTCCAGACTTCGAACAACTCTTCCAGGGTGCCGAGGCCACCGGGCAGGGCGATGAACGCATCGCTGAGTTCGGCCATTCGCGCCTTGCGGGCGTGCATGCCGTCGACCACTTCCAGGCGCGTCAGGCTCTTGTGACCGATTTCCTTGTCCATCAGGCTCTGCGGGATGATGCCGATCACTTCGCCGCCGGCCGCCAGTGCGGCGTCGGCGACAATCCCCATCAGGCCGACGGCGCCACCGCCGTAGACCAGCGTCAGCTTACGCTCGGCGAGAGCTGTGCCGAGGGCGATGGCGGCTTCGGTGTACGCCGGAGTGGTGCCGGCGTTGGCACCGCAAAATACACAAACGGATGTGAGAGACATGCCTTCCTCCTGGGTCAATCGGTCACAGGGTAATGGCTGGCACGCCTTGATCCAAGGGCTAGACTTCGCGTTTCGGGGTTTCATAGGTGCCGCTGGCGCCACAGGCGTAAGCAGCGAGCAGACTGCACAACAGGCTGTTGAAGGACATGACGGATGCTCCAGATGAGTGTCGAGCCCTGAAGATACGGCCCGGCCAAACGTCTGGCTGTTAGATTGTTTCGATGAGTGTCATAGCCTGAAAGTTGTATACAATTTTTGACTCAAGTCATAGGAACTTGCGAAGATTTCAGGCAGTCTTCCAACCATTCGTGTTTTGTTAACCCTGCCTTGGAGATTCACCATGTTTTCCAAAGTTGTTGCGGTATCCCTGCTGACGCTGGCCAGCAGCCAATTGATGGCTGCCGAGTGCAAAACCACCGTTGACTCCACCGACCAGATGTCCTTCAACACCAAGGCCATCGAAATCGACAAGAGCTGCAAGACCTTCACCGTCGAGCTGACCCACTCCGGCAGCCTGCCGAAGAACGTCATGGGCCATAACCTGGTGATCAGCAAAGAAGCCGACATGCAGCCGATCGCCACCGACGGCCTGGCCGCCGGCATCGACAAGAACTACCTGAAGGACGGTGACGAGCGCGTCATCGCTCACACCAAGATCATCGGCGCCAAGGAAACCGACTCGGTGACCTTCGACGTGTCCAAGCTCAAGGCTGACGAGAAGTACGGCTTCTTCTGCTCGTTCCCGGGCCACATCTCGATGATGAAAGGCACCGTGACCCTGAAGTAAGCAACACACGGTCAAAAAAAGCGTCCCGAAGGACGCTTTTTTTATGCCCTGGATTCATGGCGCAAACGGCATCACGCGTTTGTGATGAGTCTTTTTGTAGGTGTTGACGATGATGTCGAACGCTTCCTGACGCACCGGCTCGCCGTGCAGGAAAGCGTCGATTTCGGCGTAGGTCACGCCGTGGGAGGCTTCATCCGGCTTGCCCGGCGACAGGTCTTCCAGATCCGCCGTCGGCACTTTTTCCACCAGCGATTCCGGTGCGCCAAAGCTGCGGGCGATGGCCCGGACCTGGTTTTTCACCAGACCGCTGAGCGGGGCCAGGTCGCAGGCGCCGTCACCGAACTTGGTGAAGAAACCCATCACCGCTTCCGCCGCGTGGTCGGTACCGATCACCAGGCCATGGGCCGCGCCGGCGATGGTGTACTGGGCGACCATGCGCATCCGCGCCTTGGTGTTGCCGAGCACGAAATCCACCGACACCGCGTGCTTGCCTTCGAAGGCAGCGACTTCGCTGGCCAGGGACTTCACTGCCGGGCCGATGTTGACGGTGTGGCGCTCGTCCGGGGCGATGAAGTCCACCGAAGCCTGGGCGTCGTGTTCGTCGAACTGCACGTCGTACGGCAGGCGCACGGCGATGAACTTGTAGGCCTCGTCGCCGGTGCGCTCGCGCAGTTCACGCATGGCGCGCTGGGCCAGCAGGCCTGCGGTCAGCGAATCCACCCCGCCGCTGATGCCCAGCACCAGGGTCTTGAGTCCGGAATTGGTCAGGCAATCCTGGATGAAGGTGATGCGGCGGGCGACTTCCGCTTCGAGGGCCTGGTAATCGGCGAACGGCGGCTGAACGTTGAGCTGTTCAGCAATCTCACGCTGTACGGCTTGCATGAATTCACTCCTTGCTGGAAAGGCTGGAAACGGCAGGAACCTGGAAAACGTGTCGCAAGTAGGCGACGAAATTCGGGTCTTTGCAGTGTGTCTTGCCCGGCTCGTCGGAGATCTTCGCCACCGGTTGGCCGTTGCAGGCGGTCATTTTAAGCACGATGCTCATCGGTTCGACACCCGGAATGTCACAGGTCAGGTTGGTGCCGATGCCGAAGCTGACGTTGATCCGGCCGCGCAGGGCCCGGAAGATCTCCAGCGACTTGGGCAGGGTCAGGCTGTCGGAGAACACCAACGTCTTGCTCATCGGGTCGATGCCGAGCTTGTGATAGTGGGCGATGCATTTTTCGCCCCACAGCACCGGGTCCCCGGAGTCGTGGCGCAGACCGTCGAACAGCTTGGCGAAGAACAGATCGAAATCGCCGAGGAAGGCATCGGTAGTGATGCAGTCCGTGAGGGCGATTCCCAGCAAACCGCGATATTCCCGGACCCAGCAATCGAGGGCGGCGATCTGGCTGTCGATCAATCGCGGGCCGAGTTGCTGGTGGGCCATGATCCACTCGTGGGCCATGGTGCCCAACGGTTTCATGTCCAGTTCGCGGGACAGGTGCACGTTGCTGGTGCCGACAAAACGCCCGGGAAAATCGTGCTTGAGCACGTTCACCACTTCTTCCTGCACGCGGTAGGAAAATCTGCGACGTGTGCCGAAATCGGCGACCTGCAACTGCGACAGTTCTTCGGCCGAAGCATTGGCGGTCAGCCAGTCGAACTTGCGGTAGAGCTGTTCGCGGGCCTGTTCCAGCACCGTTTCACGGTAGCGATAGCGGTTGCGCACTTCGCTGACGATCGCCAGCAGCGGCACTTCAAACAGAATCACGTGCAGCCACGGCCCGCGCAGACGGATGAACAACTCGCCGTTCTCGATGCCGGTGTGCAGGTAGCGCAGGTTGAAACGGAACAGACCGAGGAACCGCAGGAAATCCGGCTTGAGGAACGAGATGCGCTCGAGAAAACTCAACTGATCGGCGCTCAGGCTCAACTCGGCCAGACGCTCGACCTGGAAGCGGATCTCCGCCAGATAAGGGCGCAGATCCTCACTGTTACGGCAACGGAACTCCCATTCGACTTCGACGTTGGGGTAGTTGTGCAGCACCGCCTGCATCATCGTCAGTTTGTAGAAGTCGGTGTCGAGCAGGTTCTGCACGATGCGATCGGCAAACACACTCTCGCTCATAAAGGGGTCTCCAGGCGGACCGCGCGTTGGCGCGGTATCAATCAATGGCGCTAGTGGCGCATATCCGGGGTGGGGATTGCCAGCGATTTTTTGACCGCCACAGGGACTGAATACAACTTCAAACCGGACTGTCGATCTGCTCCAGCATCCACTTCACGAAATCCCGCACCTTGGGCACTTCTGCCGCGTGTTCCGGGTAGGCCAGGTAATAGGCGTCGGTGCTGGGCATCGCATGCTGCCAGGGAATGACCAGTTTGCCGTCGGCCAATTCCTCTTCCACCAGAAACCTCGGCAGCAGGGCGACGCCGCAGCCGACCTGGGCGGCGCGGATGCACATATAAAAGGTTTCGAAGCGCGGGCCGTGGTAGCTGTGTTCGGTCTGGTAACCCTGGCTGTCGAACCAGTCGTGCCACGCTTGCGGGCGCGAAGCATTCTGCAGCAGGACCAGATCGGTGAGTTGCGTTGGATCAGTCAACGGAGTGTCCGGCAGGCTGCTCGGCGCGCAGACGGGCACAAGCTCTTCGCCGAACAGCTTCAGGCACTCGGTGCCGGGGCGCGAACCCTGGCCGAAATAGAACGCCAGGTCGCTGCGCCCTTGCAGCAGATCATCCGCTTCTTGCTCGTTGCACAGGTCCAGATGAATAGACGGATGACGCAGGCGCCAGCCCTTGAGGCGTGGCACCAGCCAGCGAGCGCCGAAGGTCGAGGGCGTAGAGACGCGCAGGACTTCGGTTTCGCCGCCGTAGGAACGCAGGTAATGGGTCGACATCTCGACCTGGGTCAGGATTTTTCTGACTTCCACCAGGTACAGATCGCCGGCCGGGGTCATCTGCAAACGGCGGCGTACGCGACGGAACAACAAGTGCTGCAGCAATTCCTCGAGCTGCGCCACCTGCTTGCTGACAGCGCTCTGGGTCAGGTTCAGTTCCTCGGCGGCCCGGGTGAAACTCAGGTGCCGGGTCACAGCCTCGAAGCACTGCAACGCGGTGATCGACGGCAAGTGGCGTTTGTTCAGCATGGGCGATCCTTTTCTTGTCTTTCTGCGCAGCATGAATAAACGGAATGATATCTCGCGTAAAGGTCGTTTGTTGCACAGCCTTCCTGACGCTACAACTAAAGGTCTGCCCGGTCGTGAAAACGCGTCCGCACACATTCAGTTTTTTGCTTGAGGAGTGACCCATGGTTGCCGCATTGCTTGATCGTCTAGGTGTGAACCCGGCCCTGTACCAGAACGGCAAAGTGCCGGTGCATTCGCCCATCGACGGCAGCCGCATCGGCGCCGTGAACTGGGAAGGCCCGGCCGAAGTCGAGCAGCACATCAGTCGCGCAGATCATGCGTTCGAACATTGGCGCAAGGTGCCGGCCCCGCGTCGTGGCGAACTGGTGCGTCAGTTCGGCGAAGTGCTGCGGGAATACAAGACCGAGCTCGGCGAACTGGTGTCCTGGGAAGCGGGCAAGATCACCCAGGAAGGCCTTGGTGAAGTGCAGGAGATGATCGACATCTGTGACTTCGCCGTCGGCCTGTCCCGCCAGTTGTACGGCTTGACCATCGCCTCCGAGCGTCCGGGCCACCACATGCGTGAAACCTGGCACCCGCTGGGCGTGGTCGGCGTGATCAGTGCGTTCAACTTCCCGGTCGCGGTGTGGGCGTGGAATACCACGCTGGCGCTGGTCTGCGGCAACCCGGTGGTGTGGAAACCATCGGAGAAAACCCCGCTGACCGCGCTGGCCTGTCAGGCGCTGTTCGAGCGCGTACTGAAGAACTTCAGCGATGCCCCGGCGCACCTGAGCCAGGTGATCATCGGCGGCCGCGATGCCGGCGAAGCGCTGGTGGATGACCCGCGTGTTGCGCTGATCAGCGCTACCGGCAGCACCCGCATGGGCCGCGAAGTGGCGCCGAAAGTCGCCGCGCGTTTCGCCCGCAGCATTCTCGAACTGGGCGGCAACAACGCGATGATCCTCGGCCCGAGCGCCGATCTGGACATGGCCGTGCGCGCCATTCTGTTCAGCGCCGTCGGCACCGCCGGTCAGCGTTGCACCACGTTGCGGCGCCTGATCGCCCATGAATCGGTGAAAGAAGAAATTGTCACCCGCCTCAAAGCCGCGTACTCCAAAGTCCGCATCGGCCACCCGCTGGAAGGCAACCTGATCGGCCCGCTGATCGACAAGCACAGCTTCGAAAACATGCAGGACGCGCTGGAGCAGGCGTTGAGCGAGGGCGGTCGGGTGTTCGGCGGCAAGCGCCAGCTCGAAGATCAATTCCCGAATGCCTACTACGTGTCGCCGGCCATCGTTGAAATGCCGGAGCAGAGCGACGTGGTGTGCAGCGAGACCTTCGCGCCGATCCTGTACGTGGTCGGTTACACCGATTTCGAAGAGGCGCTGCGCCTGAACAATGCCGTGCCGCAAGGGTTGTCGTCGTGCATCTTCACCACCGATGTGCGCGAGGCCGAGAAATTCATGTCGGCGGTCGGCAGCGACTGTGGCATCGCCAACGTCAACATCGGCCCGAGCGGCGCGGAAATCGGCGGCGCGTTTGGTGGCGAGAAAGAGACGGGCGGTGGTCGTGAGTCGGGCTCGGATGCATGGCGCGCGTACATGCGCCGGCAGACCAATACCGTGAACTACTCGCTGGAGTTGCCGCTGGCGCAGGGCATTACGTTCGATTGACAGAGTAATCGATGCGACGAAGAAACCTGTGGGAGCGGGCTTGCCCGCGATAGCAATCTTTCAGCCAACTAACCCCTGACTGGACTGACGCAATCGCGGGCAAGCCCGCTCCCACAGGGTATGCAGTGTTTGTTAGGTTTCTGTTGGAGTCTGGCAATGCCGTTACGCGAAGAATGTCTGTGGGAAAAACTCACGCCGCAACGACCGGATAACACGGCGCTCAGGGGCGAGGTCAAAGTCGATGTCTGCGTGATCGGCGCCGGGTTCACCGGACTGTCGGCGGCGCTGCATCTGTTGGAAAAGGGCAAGAGCGTCTGTGTGCTCGAAGCCCATCGCGCGGGGCATGGCGGCTCCGGGCGCAACGTCGGGCTGGTCAACGCCGGGATGTGGATTCCGCCGGACGAGATCGAGGCCGGGTTCGGCGAGGCGGTCGGCAGTCAGCTCAACCGCATGCTCGGTGCGGCGCCGGCGCTGGTGTTCAGCCTTGTGGATAAATACAACATCGATTGCCAGTTGCGCCGCGAGGGCACCCTGCACATGGCGCACAACGCCAAAGGGGAAGCGGATCTGCGCAGTCGCGAGGAACAGTGGAAGCGCCGCGGTGCGCCGGTCGAACTGCTGACCGGCAAGGCCTGTGAACAGGCGACCGGCACGCAGAAGATTGCCGCCGCGTTGCTAGACCGGCGCGCCGGTACGCTCAATCCGATGGCCTACGTTACCGGCCTGGCCAACGCTGTCATCAGCCTTGGCGGGCAGATGTTCGATCACTCCCCGGTCGCGCGTCTTGAACGGCAAGGGCAGAAATGGTCGGTGCAGACCGAGCAGGGTTCGGTGCTGGCCGAACAAGTGGTGATCGCCTCCAACGCCTACACCGAAGGCGACTGGACCGAACTCAAGCGCAATTTCTTCCCCGGTTACTACTATCAGGTCGCTTCGGTGCCGCTCACCGAAGACGCCGCCCAGGAAATCCTGCCGGGCGGGCAGGGCTCGTGGGATACCCGTCAGGTGCTGAGCAGCATCCGCCGCGACAAGGACGGGCGTTTGTTGCTGGGCAGCCTCGGCAACGGCAATCAGAAACCGACATGGTTCCTCAAGGCCTGGGCCGACCGGGTGCAGCAGCATTACTTCCCCAATCTGAAACCCGTGGAGTGGGAATGCACCTGGACCGGGCGCATCGCGTTCACCCCTGATCATTTGATGCGCCTGTTCGAACCGGCGCCGGGACTGGTGGCCGTCACCGGTTACAACGGCCGGGGCGTGACTACCGGCACCGTGGTCGGCAAGGCCTTCGCCGATTACCTGTGTAACGGAAATCCTCAGGCATTGCCGATTCCCTTCGCCCCGATGCAGCCGCTGGCGGGAGTTGGCTTGCGCAGTTGTCTGTACGAGGCCGGGTTCTCGCTGTATCACGCGGGCCAGTGCCTGCGGATCGTCATCTGAGTGTTGAAATATGTTGCCGGAAGCGGCGCTTTTCGATGTAGCGACTAGCCTGTAATGGTGCGGGTTGTAGCAGTCCCGCACCAGCAGTGTGCAGTTCGGTGACGCGGGCTGTTACAGGCTGGTTGCACGTCGTTTGGCGCCGCGGTTGCAATGATGGCGCGTGCGGGTTGCGCCTGAAAAAATAAATGGTTTCACCTTCCGCGGTTTAGACGGTTGCACGCCCAATGAAAATGGGAACGAAACAGTCGAAATAACAAGAAAGCAGCGACTTTTTGAAGAATAAAAAACCGATGGCACGGCCCTTGCTCTGAGCATTCAAGTGAAGTCGCAGTGCCAACTAAAAAAAACCTTGGAGCACCACCTCATGTCCCAGACGTTTTACAAGAAAGGCTTTCTGGCCCTCGCAGTGGCTACTGCGCTGGGTGTTTCTGCGTTTGCACAAGCTGATGTGAAAATCGGTGTGGCGGGTCCGATGACGGGCGCCAACGCGGCATTTGGCGAGCAATACATGAAAGGGGCACAAGCGGCGGCCGACGCGGTCAACGCGGCGGGCGGCGTCAACGGGGAGAAGATCGTCCTGGTCAAGGGCGATGACGCTTGCGAGCCGAAACAGGCGGTGACGGTCGCCAAGGACCTCACCAACCAGAAAGTCGCCGGTGTGGTCGGTCACTTCTGCTCGTCCTCCACCATTCCTGCGTCCGAGATCTACGACGAAGCCGGGATCATCGCCATCACGCCGGGTTCCACCAACCCGCAAGTGACCGAGCGCGGCCTGAGCGCCATGTTCCGTATGTGCGGCCGTGACGACCAGCAAGGCATCGTCGCCGGCGATTACATCGTCGACGTGCTCAAGGGCAAGAAAGTCGTCGTGCTGCACGACAAGGACACCTACGGTCAAGGCCTGGCCGACGCGACCAAGGCTCAGCTGGAAAAACGCGGCGTGAAGCCAGTGCTGTACGAAGGCCTGACCCGTGGCGAAAAAGATTTCAGCACCATCGTCACCAAGATCCGTGGCGCCGGTGCCGATGTCGTCTACTTCGGCGGCCTGCACCCGGAAGCCGGCCCGCTGGTTCGCCAACTGCGTGAACAAGGCCTGAAAGACGTCAAGTTCATGTCCGACGACGGCATCGTGACCGACGAACTGGTGACCACCGCCGGTGGCCCGCAGTTCGTCGACGGCGTGCTGATGACCTTCGGTGCCGACCCACGCCTGCTGCCAGACAGCAAGACCGTGGTAGATGCATTCCGCAAGGCTGGCACCGAGCCTGAAGGCTACACCCTGTACGCCTATGCATCGGTTCAGACCCTGGCCGCCGCCTTCAACGGCGCCAAGTCGAACAAGGGCGAGGAGGCCGCTGCCTGGCTGAAGAAAAACCCGGTCAAGACCGTCATGGGCGAGAAGACCTGGGATTCCAAAGGCGACCTTAAGGTCTCCGACTACGTGGTCTACCAGTGGGACAAGGACGGCAAATATCACCAGCTGGAAAAACAGAAATAACGGCACCTGATCAACCGGGCGCCACATTCCCTGTGGGAGCGGGCTTGCCCGCGATGACGGCCTGACAGTCGACAACTTTGTTGAATGTTCTAACGCTATCGCTGGCAAGCCAGCTCCCACAAGGGGGCTGCGGTTTCCTGTCTGACATTGCTCCGACGTAAATCTGTATTTTTCCTAGAAGAACCGCGCGCCTCAGGGTGTGCAGGTTCTCACTGCGTGAGATTGCGTTATGGATGGTATTTTCCTGCAGCAACTGGTCAACGGCCTGACCCTCGGGTCGGTCTATGGCCTGATCGCCATCGGCTACACAATGGTCTACGGCATCATCGGCATGATCAACTTCGCCCACGGCGAGGTTTACATGATTTCTGCTTACCTGGCGGCAATCAGTCTGGCTCTGCTGGCTTACTTCGGTATTGAATCCTTCCCGCTGCTGATGCTCGGCACCCTGGTATTCACCATCGTGATCACGGCGGTGTATGGCTGGGTCATCGAGCGAGTCGCTTACAAACCCCTGCGCAACTCCACCCGACTGGCACCGTTGATCAGCGCCATCGGCATCTCCCTGATCCTGCAGAACTACGCACAGATCGCCCAAGGCGCCAAACAACAGGGCGTTCCCACCCTGCTGACCGGTGCATGGCGAGTCGAAGTCGGTACCGGCTTCGTGCAGCTGACCTACACCAAAGTCTTCATCCTGGTGGCCGCATTCGTCGGCATGGGACTGCTGACCTATGTCATCAAGTACACCAAGCTCGGGCGCATGTGCCGTGCGACCCAGCAGGACCGCAAAATGGCTTCGATCCTCGGCATCAACACCGACCGAGTGATTTCCTACGTGTTCATCATCGGTGCGGCCATGGCGGCGTTGGCCGGCGTGCTGATCACCATGAACTACGGCACCTTCGACTTCTATGCCGGCTTCATCATCGGCATCAAGGCATTTACCGCGGCAGTACTGGGCGGGATCGGTTCGCTGCCTGGCGCCATGCTCGGCGGGATCATCCTCGGGATCTCCGAGTCGCTGTTCTCGGGCCTGGTCAACTCCGACTACAAAGACGTGTTCAGCTTCTCGCTGCTCGTACTTGTTCTGGTCTTCCGGCCTCAGGGCCTGCTGGGCCGTCCTCTTGTGTCGAAGGTGTAAGCGATGTCTTCAACCACTGCAAAATCCATTGATGTCAAAAAAAGCCTGGTTGAGGCGATTCTCGCCGGTCTGATCGCCCTGATCGTGTTCGGGCCGATCGTCGGCGTCGTACTCGACGGCTACAGCTTCAACCTCGAACCGACCCGCGTGGCGTGGATCATTGCCATCGTCATGGCCGGCCGGTTTGCCCTCAGTCTGTTCCTGCAAACCCCGAAGGGCCTGCGCATTCTCGACGGATTCGAGAGCACCGGTTCCGGCGTACATGTGCTGGCCCCGGACTACAAATCGCGCCTGCGCTGGATCATCCCGCTGATGATCGCCATCGCCGTGGCGTTGCCGTTCTTCTCCAACTCCTACCTGCTGGGCGTGGTCATCCTCGGTTTGATCTACGTGCTGCTGGGGCTGGGACTGAACATCGTGGTAGGCCTGGCCGGCCTGCTCGACCTGGGTTACGTGGCGTTCTACGCCATCGGCGCCTATGGTCTGGCGCTCGGGTATCAGTACCTCGGCCTGGGCTTCTGGACCGTGCTGCCACTGGCGGCGATCACCGCTGGCCTTGCCGGTTGCATCCTCGGTTTCCCGGTACTGCGCCTGCACGGCGACTACCTGGCGATCGTGACCCTGGGCTTCGGTGAAATCATCCGTCTGGTGCTCAACAACTGGCTGTCCCTGACCGGCGGCCCGAACGGCATGCCGGCGCCACTGCCGACCTTCTTCGGTCTGGAATTCGGCAAGCGGGCGAAGGATGGCGGGGTGCCGTTCCACGAGTTCTTCGGCATCGCCTACAACCCGGACGTGAAGTACTACTTCATTTATGCGGTGCTGTTCCTGGTGGTGCTGGCCGTGCTGTATATCAAGCATCGTCTGGTGAAAATGCCGGTCGGCCGCGCCTGGGAAGCCTTGCGTGAAGACGAGATCGCCTGCCGCTCGATGGGCCTCAACCACGTGCTGGTCAAGCTCTCGGCGTTCACCATCGGTGCATCCACCGCCGGTCTGGCGGGTGTGTTCTTCGCCACCTATCAAGGCTTTGTCAACCCGACCTCGTTCACCTTCTTCGAATCGGCGCTGATCCTCGCCATCGTGGTGCTCGGCGGCATGGGCTCGACCATCGGTGTGGTGATCGCAGCGTTCGTGCTGACCGTCGCCCCGGAACTGCTGCGCGGCTTCGCCGAATACCGCGTGCTGCTGTTCGGGATCCTGATGGTGTTGATGATGATCTGGCGACCTCGCGGGCTGATCCGCATCAGCCGTACCGGGGTCACTCCACGCAAAGGTGCCATTCACTATGAGAGGACTGCGCCATGAGTGAAGTCGTACTCTCTGTTGAAAAACTGATGATGCATTTCGGTGGCATCAAGGCCTTGAGCGATGTCAGCCTGAAGGTCAAACGCAACTCGATCTTTGCCCTGATCGGCCCCAACGGCGCCGGCAAGACCACGGTGTTCAACTGCCTGACCGGGTTCTACAAGGCCTCCGGCGGCAAGATCGAACTCAACGTGCGCGGCCAGCAGACCAACGTCATCCAGCTGCTGGGCGAATCGTTCAAGCCGACTGACTTCGTCTCGCCGAAAAACTTCGCCAGTCGCCTGTACTACAAGATGTTCGGCGGCACCCACCTGGTGAACCGCGCGGGCCTGGCCCGGACGTTCCAGAACATTCGCCTGTTCAAGGAAATGTCGGTGCTGGAGAACCTGCTGGTGGCCCAGCACATGTGGGTCAACCGCAACATGCTGGCCGGCATCCTCAACACCAAGGGCTATCGCAAGGCCGAAAGCGACGCGCTGGACTGCGCGTTCTACTGGCTGGAAGTGGTGGATCTGGTGGACTGCGCCAACCGTCTGGCCGGTGAGCTTTCCTACGGCCAGCAACGGCGTCTGGAGATCGCCCGGGCCATGTGCACGCGGCCGCAGATCATCTGCCTCGACGAACCGGCCGCCGGCCTCAACCCTCAGGAAACCGAAGCGCTGAGCGCGATGATCCGACTGCTGCGCGACGAGCACGATCTGACCGTGGTGCTGATCGAACACGACATGGGCATGGTAATGAGCATTTCCGATCACATCGTGGTGCTGGACCACGGCATCGTCATCGCCGAGGGCGGACCGGATGCCATTCGTAACGATCCGAAAGTGATCGCCGCTTACCTGGGCGCCGACGAAGAGGAAGTCGTATGACGCAACCCATCCTCGAACTCAAGGATCTGGACGTGTTCTACGGCCCGATCCAGGCCCTCAAAGGTGTTTCGCTGCAGATCAACGAAGGGGAAACCGTCAGCCTGATCGGCTCCAACGGTGCCGGCAAATCCACGCTGCTGATGTCGATTTTCGGCCAGCCAAGGGCAGCGGGCGGGCAGATCCTCTATCAAGGCGTGGACATTACCCACAAGTCATCGCACTACATCGCCTCAAACGGCATCGCGCAGTCGCCGGAAGGGCGGCGGGTGTTCCCCGACATGACCGTCGAGGAAAACCTGCTGATGGGCACCATTCCGATCGGCGACAAGTACGCCAAGGAAGACATGCAGCGCATGTTCGAGCTGTTCCCGCGGCTCGAGGAGCGCCGTAATCAGCGGGCCATGACCATGTCCGGCGGCGAGCAGCAGATGCTCGCGATCGCCCGGGCGTTGATGAGCCGGCCCAAGCTGTTGCTGCTGGACGAGCCGAGCCTGGGACTGGCGCCGATCGTGGTCAAACAGATCTTCGCCACCCTGCGGGAACTGGCGAAAACCGGCATGACCATTTTCCTCGTCGAGCAGAACGCCAATCATGCGTTGAAGCTGTCCGACCGGGCATACGTGATGGTCAACGGCGAGATCCGCCTGACGGGAACCGGCCAGGAACTGCTGGTGAACGAGGAGGTGCGTAACGCTTACCTCGGCGGTCACTGATCGGTTGAAGTTGTCCACAAGCCTCGATGCGAAAGTGTCGGGGCTTTTTTGCGCCTGCCTGTTCACCGAAGACAGACACGTTCGGGAAATTGTGGAAAACAAAATTGCCAACCTGCCAAAGCGCGACATATAGACGCTGCAAATGGCTGTTTTTCCATAGTTTTGACTTGTCCCCGTTTGCTGTGGAGCTGGCTGTGAATAACGTGGGTGTAGCTCGCTGAACGCCTTGTAAACCGAGGCTTGCAGGGGTGTGGTTGTTTTTTGATCAGTGTGTTTTTGCTGAAGGGCAGGCCTGTTTGTCAACCTTTTTTATAGGGTACAAAAAGGTGCAGATCGTTGTGGTCAATCCTGTGGATAAGTCTGTGATTAAACTCTGGAAAGACTCGGCTGAGGGCCGTAATTGCTGGCCTCGCGCAATCATGGGCATGACCGGCCGGTCGTGCAAAATGCCCTGCCCGGCACAACTGGTTGTTCAGGGTCAAGAAAAAAACTTTCCAGATCACCCGCAAAGCCTTGTGGGGCGCGGCTTTGCGCTTTTCCACTTGCCCCCGGAAACTGTGGAAGGGCTTGTGGATAACGTGCGTGCACATGGCTACAGGCCACGGCGCGTATGGCGTAGCGGCCGTTGATCAATTAATGAGCAGGATTCGATGGTTGCCGGTTAAAGCGGGGCCGGGCATGCTGCCCGCTGATTTTCTATTCCAATGGCCGCCCCGGCGGCCGAAGCAAGGAGAACACGATGTCCAACACCCTGTTTATCACCGGCGCGACCTCCGGTTTTGGTGAAGCCTGTGCCCGTCGTTTTGCCGAGGCCGGCTGGAAACTGGTGCTGACCGGTCGTCGTGAAGAACGCCTCAATGCGCTGTGCGCCGAGCTGTCGAAACAAACCGAAGTACATGGCCTGGTGCTGGACGTGCGTGATCGCAAGGCGATGGAGGAGGCGATTGCCAATCTGCCGCCATCGTTCGCCAAGCTGCGCGGCCTGATCAACAACGCCGGCCTGGCGCTGGGCGTGGACCCTGCACCGAAGTGCGACCTCGACGATTGGGACACCATGGTCGACACCAACGTCAAAGGTCTGATGTACAGCACTCGCCTGTTGCTGCCTCGGCTGATCGCCCACGGTCGTGGCGCCGGCATCATCAACCTCGGTTCCATCGCCGGTAACTACCCGTACCCGGGCAGCCACGTTTACGGCGCGACCAAGGCCTTCGTCAAACAGTTCTCGCTGAACCTGCGCTGCGACCTGCAGGGCACCGGCGTGCGCGTCAGCAACATCGAGCCGGGCCTGTGCGAGAGCGAGTTCTCGCTGGTGCGTTTCGCCGGCGATCAGGCGCGTTACGACGCCACCTACGCCGGTGCCGAGCCGATCCAGCCGCAGGACATCGCCGAGACCATCTTCTGGGTGCTGAACGCGCCAGCGCACATCAACATCAACAGCCTGGAACTGATGCCGGTGAGTCAGACCTGGGCCGGTTTTGCCATCGAGCGTAACAAGGCCTGATACGGTGTTGCCCTCTTCGCCAATCTGTTGGCGAAGAGGGCAAATCGGCCAAATTCTGGCAGTAAGGTAGACTCACTCCTCAACAACCCCACCGCACCCTGCGGTTTTCAAGGTTTTTCGAGGAGTCAAAGTGAGTAACCGAGGTGAGCAGTCGCTGCTCAAACAATCCACCCTTCTAATGTTGGCCGTGTCGGTCGCCGGGATCGTCACCGGTTTTGTTTCGGGTTCCCAGTCCATCCTGTTCGATGGCTTTTTTTCGCTGATCGCCACCTTCATCAAAGTCCTGATGCTGATCACCGCGAAGCTGATCGCCAAGCAAAGCAACCAGCGTTTCCAGTTCGGTTTCTGGCACCTGGAGCCGATGGTGCTGCTGATCGAGGGCAGTTTCCTGCTGCTGATCGCCATTTACGCGTTTCTCAACGGTGTGTTCGGCATCATCAATGGCGGTCGTGAAATCGAACTGGGCCTGGTGATCATCTACGCGGCGGTGTTCACCGTTGTCGAGTTCGCCTACTTCTTCTACGTGCGCCACCGCAATCGCACGCTCAAGTCGAGCCTGATCCAGTTCGACAACATCAGTTGGCTGGTGGACGCGATGCTGTCGGTGGGCCTGCTGATCAGTTTCCTCGCGGCGCTGTTGCTCCAGTCCCAGGGTTACGGCGAGTGGGCGAAATTTGTCGACCCGCTGATCCTGATCGTGCTGGCCCTGACCATGCTGCCGCCGGCCTTCAAGATCCTCGGCCCGGCGTTGCGGGACGTGCTCGGCATTGCGCCGGACACGCTGGACGATCAGGTGCGCCAAGTGATGGACGCGGCCAAGGTCGAGCATGGTTTCGACGACTACGTGTCCTACGTGCAGAAGCACGGGCGGGCGCGGTTCATCGAGATTCATGTGGTGTTGCCAGCGGACTACCGGCTGCAGAGCGTCGGGCAGTTGGATGTGCTGCGTGAAGAGATTTCCGCGAAGCTGGGCAAACCGGATGCGGCGCGCTGGCTGACCATCAGCTTCACTGGCGACAGGAAGTGGATTGCTTGACTTGTGCGGGCGCGCGGGCTCGCCACGACGTCAGCTCAGATAGTCGGCGATGCCGCCATAGCAGGTCGCCAAATGATACGGCGTGGTCGACGGCATGTCCTTGCGGCTGACCTCGCCCTGATCGTCACGGCACTCGTGCCAGCCGCCGGCATGCAGAAAGCGCTGTTGCAACGCCTGCAACTGGCGCCGCACCGCGCTCTCGCTGTTCGGGCGCAAGGTCAGGGCGCGCAGGTATTCGGCCTGGGCCCAGATGCGCTGGGTCGAATCCTTCCCGTGTCCTTGCGGATCAAGCATGGCCAGCACCGCACCGGTGTCGGCCTCGACGCCCTGTTGTTCGGTGAAGGCAAACGCACGATCCAGTGCCGCGTGCAGCTTCGAGCCGCGTAGCAGCGGTGAGGATTCGAGCAGGAAATACCATTCGAACTGATGCCCCGGTTCAAACCAGTTATCCACAGCCCCCAGCGGCTTTTCCATCAACACGCCCTGTTGCGGTTCGATGAAGCGCTTGTGCATGGCTGTGCATAACTCGCTCAGCGCCTGCCGGGTCTGCGGATCTTCGCGCACCGCCAAGGTGGCCAGGAAGGCTTCGGCCAGGTGCATCAGCGGATTTTGCAGCGGGCCGGTTTCCAGCGTGATCCAGTCGCGATCAAGGCAGGCTTCGTAGAGGCCGTCGCCCGTTGCGAAGCGCCGGCCGATCACTTCCAGCGCAGCGTTGAGCGTCGATTCCACCAAGGGCTCGCGGGATTTTTCCCAGTAATGCGCGCAAGCGAACAGGATGAAGGCGTGGGTGTAGAGATCCTTGCGCTGATCCAGCGGTTTGCCCTGCGGATCGATGCTGTAGAACCAGCCGCCGTGCTCGGCATCGTGGAAGTGCCGTTGCAGGGAGCGGAACAGTGCAGCCGCGCGGATTTCGGCGTTATCCACAACCCCGATCAGGCTGGAAAACAGGTACAGCTGCCGAGCGCAGGCCATGGCTCGATAGCGCTGCGGTGGCAGCGGCTGATGTGCGGCGTCCAGCGCCTCGTAAGGCAACGCCATGTCGGCGTTCCAGCCCGGTCCTTGCCAGAGGGGCACGATCACGTTCAGAAAGTGCTGTTGCACTTCGCCGAACAGGGCGGTCAGTTCAGGCAGGGAGGTGGAGCGGGAAGCGTGGGGCATGGGCGGACGTCGTCACGGCAGGGGCGATTGCGCGACATGGTAGCAGAGAGACCGGCCTTAGAGACGCGGTGTCTGTCAGGCCGCTTTCGTCGCAGCGCTGCCCGGACCAAGCCCGCTCCCACGATGGTCACGCCGAACACAATACTTGTGAACAACACAGAACAACTGTGGGAGCGGGCTTGCTCGCGAAGAGGCCTGATCAGGCGATAGAGTTCAACCGGCCAACAACCACGCGCCCGTCACCGCCGAAGCGGCACCGGCCAGTCGAACCAGTGGCGCGGCCGCCTGAGGCAGAAAACGCACGACCGCATAACCCGCTGCGTGCAGCGCCGCGGTCGCGACCACGAAACCGGCGGCATACGCCCAAGGGCTCGACATGTCCGGCAACTCGAGGCCGTGAGCCACGCCGTGGAACAGCGCAAACAGCGCCGTCGCCGCCACCGCCATCATCAGTGGCGGACGCACCGCCAGCGCCACCAGCAGACCCAGCGCCAGCACCGAGGCGGCAATCCCGCTTTCCAGCGCCGGCAATTCCAGCCCTTCAAAGCCGAGCAGGCCACCGATCAGCATGGTGCCGACAAAGGTGCATGGCAGCGCCCAGCGTGCGGCGCCTTGCTGCTGCGCGGCCCACAGGCCGACGGCCAGCATTGCCAGCAAATGGTCGAGACCGCCGATCGGGTGGCTGATGCCGGCCACCAGGCCAGAGTCGCCGTGGCCAGGGTGGGCGAAGGCCAGGGCCGGAGTCAGCAGCAGCGCGACGGCGCCGAGAATACGTTTGAGTGTCATGGATAAGCTTCCTTGTTGAGCAGTGAATCAGGCTGCAGTCAGCAGGCCCTGGCGTTCGATGAAGGCGATGATGTCTTCCAGGCCCTGACCGGTTTTCTGGTTGCTGAACACGAACGGCTTGCCGTTGCGCATGCGTTGGGTGTCGCTGTTCATCATCTCCAGCGAGGCGCCGACCAGCGGCGCAAGGTCGATCTTGTTGATCACCAGCAGGTCGGATTTGCAAATGCCGGGCCCGCCCTTGCGCGGCAGCTTGTCGCCGGCCGACACGTCGATCACGTAGATGGTCAGGTCGGACAGTTCCGGGCTGAAGGTTGCGGAAAGGTTGTCGCCGCCGGACTCCACCAGAATCAGGTCCAGCCCCGGAAAACGTCGGTTCAGTTGATCCACCGCTTCGAGGTTGATCGAGGCGTCCTCGCGGATCGCCGTGTGCGGGCAGCCGCCGGTTTCCACGCCGATGATGCGTTCCGGCGCCAGGGCTTCGTTGCGCACCAGAAAGTCGGCGTCTTCGCGGGTATAGATGTCGTTCGTGACTACAGCCAGGTTGTAGCGCTCGCGCAGGGCCAGGCACAGGGCCAGGGTCAACGCGGTCTTGCCGGAACCGACCGGGCCGCCGATGCCGACGCGCAGGGGTTGTGTGTTCATGTGCTTCTCCAGATAAAAGGCCCTAGGAACGGAACAGGCGGCTGTACTGGCGCTCATGGGCCATGCACGCCAGGGACAGACCGAACGCGGCGCTGCCGAGGTGTTCGGGATTGATTCGGGTGGCGTCCTGCTGGGCCTGTTGCAGCAGCGGCAGCAGTTCGCTGGTCAGGCGCTGGGCGGCTTGCTGGCCCAGCGGCAGGGTTTTCATCAGCACCGCGAGCTGGTTTTCCAGCCAGCTCCACAGCCACGCGGCGAGGGCGTCCTGCGGGCTGATCTGCCAGGCGCGCGCGGCCAGAGTCCAGCACAGGGCCAGATGCGGTTCGGTGCAGTGTTCAAGGAAGTCCCGCGCGGCCTGATCGAGTTCGGGCAAACCGTTGAGCAATTGCTGCAACGAGTAGCCCATCTGCCGGCTCTCCAGATGCAGTTCGCGGGTTTCGCGGCTGGCGCGATGGCTTTCGCAGAGCTTGCGCAATTCTTCCCAGTGTTCGTCCGCGGCGGCCTGGCAATGGGCGAGCAGCATGGGTGCCTCGAACCGCGCGAGGTTGAGCAGCAATTGATCGCTGATCCAGCGGCGGGCGCTGTCCGGGCTGTCGACGCGGCCGTTATCCACAGCCATTTCCAGGCCCTGGGAATAGCTGTAGCCGCCAATCGGCAATTGCGGACTGGCCAGGCGCAGCAGCGCCCAGGCCGGGTTCACAAACGGACGCCGAACTGATGGAGTTTCGGCGCGTAGTTGAAGTCTTCGTCACCGTGCCGCGAATGATGATGGCCGCCACCGTAGGCGCCGTGCTCGGGCTGAAAGGGTGCTTCGATCGATTCGACCTGCGCGCCCAGTTGTTCAAGCATCGCCTTGAGCACGTAATCGTCGAGTAGCCGCAGCCAGCCGTCACCGACTTGCAGCGCCACATGGCGATTGCCCAGGTGATAGGCGGCGCGGGTCAGTTCGAAAGCATTGGCGCAGGTGACGTGCAGCAATTGTTCGGGGCGGGCGCAGACCCGGACGATCCGGCCATCTTCGGCTTGCAGGCACTCACCGTCATACAGCGGCGGCTGACCGCGCTCCAGAAACAGTCCGACGTCCTCGCCTTCGGCACTGAAACAGCGCAAGCGGCTTTTGCTCCTGGCTTCGAAGGTCAGGTGCAACTCGGCGGCCCAGACGGGTTGGGGGTCGATTCTGCGGTGAATCACCAGCATCGGAAAGCTTCCAGCAGTGGACAATGCTCAGGCTAGAGCAAGGGGCTTGCCAATCGGACGAGATGTAGGAAAACCCTGTCGGAGCGTAGTGGATGTTTCAAGATGTTGCAGGATTGTGAGATGTTTTGGTGCATGAAGTTTTTTACATGCACCAAATGTGAGCTGTGACACAGGAGCCCGTGTGGGATCTGGAGGAGAACTATTCGGTACTGCCGAGCCCTTGCCAGTGCTTCAGCCCGATAAAGATAAAGCGCAACTGCTGGGTGATCTTCGCCTGGGGCGTCAGATGCTCCGGCAGAGCTTCGGCGGGCGGGTCGATGATGTCCGGCAGGGTGGCGAACACCGATTTGACGATCAGGTCGGCCATCACGCTCAGGCCATCGCGATTCAGATGCTGAAGCTTGGGCATCAGGGCCAGGTCCGCCGCCAGGTCGGAGCTGATGTCTTCACGCAAGCGGCCGATGGCCTGACGCACCGGCAACGATCCGCCGTACTGCTCGCGGGCCAGAAACAGGAATTGCGAACGGTTGGCGCTGACCACGTCGAGGAAGATCCGCACCGACGCATCGATGATGCCGCCCATGACAAATTCGTTGTGGCGCACCAGGCGGATGGTTTCGCGGAAGGTCTGGCCGACTTCACTGACCAGCACCAGGCCGAGTTCGTCCATGTCGGCGAAATGCCGGTAGAAACCGGTGGGCACGATGCCGGCGGTTTTCGTCACTTCACGCAGGCTCAGGCTGCCGAATCCTCGGCCGCTTTCCATCAAGTGGCGGGCAGCGTCCATCAGGGCGTTGCGGGTCTGTTGTTTCTGTTCGGCGCGGGGCAGCATCGCAAGGGTGTGTTCTTAGGCAAGACAAGCGCCGCACTCTAGCAAATCGGCTTTGTCGGCGTCGAACGGCAGCGGGGGAGATGGAGCAGGGAAATCGCGACTTCTTTATACAGGCTGCTGAAAAGTCAAAAGCCCAATCCGGGGATTGGGCTTTTTTTCCAGGCCACCATGGGCTTAGCTCAAAGCGCTGTTGCGTTCGATCACACGGTCACCACCGCCTTCGGCCAGGGTTTGACCTTGTGGGGTGCGATCACCACCGTCCGATGCCAGGGTCTGGCCTTGTGGGGTACGGTCGCCGCCGTCAGAAGCCAGGGTTTGACCTTGTGGAGTGCGATCCGAACCGTCTTGAACCAGACCTTTCTCTTCCAGACGATCGCGGCCGCCTTCAGCTACGGTTTGACCTTGTGGGGTTTTGTCATAGCCATCTTGAACCAGGCCTTTTTCTTCCAGACGGTTACGACCGTTTTCAGCCAGGGTCTGGCCTTGTGGAGTGCGGTCGGAGCCATCAGCAGCAACGGTCTGGCTGAACACCGAGTGGCTGGTTTTGACTTGCGGAGTCGCTTGATCGGCAGCTGGCAGAGCGAAAGCGGTGCTGGCCAGCATCGAGAGGGTAAGACTGAACAGAAGTTGGCGTTTCATGATGGGTTGCTCCTTGGGAGGGCGATAAAGTGGGTACGAAGCTAATGCTACTCTCGATAAGTCGATATAAAAGTTCATAAACACAATGGTAATAATCAACAGAATTGATTGTTCCATTGGGAGGCTCTAGCTCGGGCGTTTCAGGCGGGCGGTTTTGCACTGCGGTGGGTATTTTCCACCCACTTGCGCCCCGCAAATGTGCGGGGCGGTAACGCCAATTCGACCGATCGGTCAGAATGGCGACCGTTTTTTCCCCTCGCTGGGGCTTTGGATTAAACCTGCGGGCTGTTTGTCAGTCACAGATTTCATGAGGGCCATCATGGCCTGCCGTTTCAGCTGCGTCGTGCCAATGGATGCAGTCGTCTTCAGGAGCTTTGTGCATGACGCGCACCCGTAAAATCTTCGCCTGGACCTTCGCCACCCTTGTGCTGCTTCTGGCGGTGCTGGTGTTGGTCATCGTGTTTTTCGACTGGAACCGGATCAAGCCGCCGCTCAATGCCAAAGTCTCGGAAGAATTGCACCGACCGTTCGCCATCAACGGCAACCTGTCGGTGGTCTGGCGGCGCGAAATCGACGAGGGCGGCTGGCGCGCCTGGGTGCCGTGGCCGCATGTGGTGGCCGAAGACCTGACGCTGGGCAATCCGGACTGGTCGAAACAGCCGCAGATGGTCACCCTCAAACGGGTCGAGCTGCGCATCTCGCCACTGGCCTTGCTGGCGCAACGGGTGACGATCCCGCGGATCGACCTGACTGAGCCGAACGCACAATTGCAGCGCCTGGCCGACGGTCGCGCCAACTGGACCTTCAAGTTCGATCCCAAGGACCCGAACACCGAGCCCTCGAACTGGGTGGTCGACATCGGCGCCATCGGTTTCGACAAGGGCCACGTCACCCTGGATGACCAGACCCTCAGGACCAACCTCGACTTGCTGATCGATCCGCTGGGCAAGCCGATTCCGTTCAGCGACATCGTCGGCGACAAAGCCGCGAAAACCGCGCAGGACAAGGGCGGCGTACCTCAGGATTACGCCTTCGGCCTGAAAGTCACCGGCCAGTACCACGGCCAGAAACTCGCCGGCCAGGGCAAGATCGGCGGTCTGCTGGCGCTACAGGACGCGAGCAAACCGTTCCCGTTGCAGGCCCAGGCGAAGATCGGTGATACCAGCGTCGAACTCGCCGGCACCCTGACCGATCCGCTGAATCTCGGCGCCCTCGATCTGCGCCTGAAACTGGCCGGCGCCAGCCTCGGCAACCTGTATCCGCTGACTGGCGTAACCCTGCCGGACACCCCGCCTTATGCCACCGACGGCCATTTGATCGCCAAGCTGCATGAGCCGGGCGGCGCGCAGTTCCGCTATGAGCAGTTCAACGGCAAGATCGGCAGCAGCGACATCCATGGCGATCTTGCCTACGTCGCCAGCCAGCCACGGCCCAAGCTGAGTGGCGCGCTGCTGTCCAATCAATTGTTGTTTGCCGACCTCGCGCCGCTGATCGGTGCCGACTCCAATGCCAAGCAGAAGGCCCGTGGCGGCGAGAGCAAGCAGCCGGCGGACAAGGTGCTGCCGGTGGAAGAGTTCAAGACCGAGCGCTGGCGCGACATGGACGCCGACGTCGAATTCACCGGCAAGCGCATCGTCCACAGCGAAGAGCTGCCGTTCACCGACCTCTATACCCACCTGAAACTCAACGACGGCGAACTGAGCCTGGAGCCACTGCGCTTCGGTGTGGCCGGCGGCAATCTCGACGCGCAGATTCGCCTCAACGGTCGTACCGAGCCACTGGAAGGCCGGGCCAAATTGACCGCGCGCAAGTTCAAGCTCAAACAGCTGTTCCCGACCTTCGAACCGATGAAGACCAGTTTCGGCGAGCTTAACGGCGATGCCGACATCGCCGGTCGCGGCAACTCGGTGGCGAAGCTGCTGGGCGGCGCCAACGGCAACCTGAAGATGCTGATCAACGACGGCGCGATCAGTCGCGAGTTGATGGAGCTGGCAGGCCTGAACGTCGGCAACTACGTGGTCGGCAAGATCTTTGGCGACAAGGAAGTGAAGATCAACTGCGCGGCGGCGGACTTCGACATCAAGACCGGCCTGGCCAGTACGCGGCTGTTTGTGTTCGATACGGAGAACGCGATCATCTACATCGACGGCACGGCGAACATGGCCACCGAGCAACTGGATCTGACGGTGACGCCGGAGTCCAAGGGCTGGCGTTTGATTTCCCTGCGTTCGCCGTTGTATGTACGCGGCAAGTTCATCAAGCCGGATGCCGGGGTGAAAGCGGTGCCGTTGATGTTGCGCGGGGCGGGGATGGTGGCGCTGGGCGTGATCGCGGCCCCGGCGGCGGGGCTGCTGGCACTGGTGGCGCCGAGCGGCGGCGAGCCGAATCAGTGCGCGCCGTTGCTGGAGCAGATGAAGTCGGGCAAGGCACCCGTCACAGTGAAACCTACAAAATGATCGGTGATTGACAGGGCCTCTTCGTCGGATCGCCGCCCGGACCAAGCCCGCTCCCACAGCGTTTCACTGAACCTGTGGGAGCGGGCTTGCCCGCGATTGGATCTGGAGGAGTCAGAGGTCTTTCAGGATATCGGCCATGTCATCGGCATGCTCTTCTTCCTGAGCCAGGATGTCTTCGAAGATCCGGCGGGTGGTCGGGTCCTTTTCACCGATGTACTGGATGATCTCGCGGTAGCTGTCGATGGCAATCCGCTCGGCCACCAGGTCCTCGTAGACCATTTCCTTCAAGGTGTTGCCGGCCACGTATTGCGCGTGGGACATCTTCGACAGCAAGTCCGGGTTGAACTCGGGCTCGCCGCCCAGTTGCACGATGCGTTCAGCGAGACGGTCGGCGTGTTCGGCTTCCTGGGTGGCATGTTCCAGGAACTCGTTGGCGGCGACATTGGCTTTCAGGCCGTTGGCCATGAAGTAGTGGCGCTTGTAGCGCAAGACGCAGACCAGTTCAGTGGCCAGCGACTCGTTGAGCAGGCGCAGCACTTCTTCACGGTTGGCGCTGTAGCTTTCGGTCACCGCGCCATTTTCCACATGCAGTCGTGCGCGCTCGCGCAGGGTTTGAACATCAGACAAATGCAGGTCACTCATTTCAGTCTCCTGGAGGCTAATCCGATTGGCGTCACGTTCTGCTGACGTGATCGTTACCAGGTTGTGAGTGATGAACGCGGCAAAAAGTTTTGTCGGATTCAGCGCGGGGCATGTCCCGAAAGCAATGCCTCCTCGCGCAGCCAGGCAAAAAACGCCTTCACCGGCGGGTGCCGCTCGCGGCCCGGTACGCAAAGTGCGCTGTATCCGGCGCCGTCGACCTGGACCTCGCCCTTGTACGGCACCAACAGACCGCTGGCGACGCTCTGCGACACCAGAATGTTGCTCGCCAGCACCAGCCCCTGTCCGGCAATGGCCGCTTGCAGGGCGTAATGCTCTTCGTCGTACTCGCGGACGGCCGGTTGCTGATTCAACCAGTTCTCGCCCGACTGCGCGCACCAGGCCTCCCAGCCGTGGGCGTAGAGCTTCGAATTGTGCCAATGCACGCTGATCAGCGCCGGGGTGCGGCGGGGTGCGGCGGGCGGCCAGCGCCACCTGTTCCGGCGAGCCGTACACGCCGAACGATTCATCGAACAGGCACAACCCATAGAGGTTCGGGTAATCGTCGAGGCTGTAGCGCAGCACCAGATCGACGCTGGCGTCCTGATGCAGGTCGATCACTTCGCAATGCGTATCCAGGCGCACATTGATGTTCGGATGCTTCGCATAAAACCGCCCCAGTCGCGGCACCAGCCATAGCGCAGCAAACGCGGCGGTGGTCGATAGTGTCAGGCTGCTGCCGCTGCGTTGCGGGCGCAGGGTGTCGACGCTTTGCGCCACTTCCAGAAACGCGCCGTGCAGGCTGCGGAACAGCCGCTCGCCGCCCTCGGTCAGGCGCACCTGACGCGGCAGGCGTTCGAACAGCGCCACGCCGAGCCAGTCCTCCAGCGAGCGGATCTGATGGGAAATCGCCGTGGGCGTCACCGCCAGTTCTTCGGCGGCCGCCTTGAAACTCAACAGGCGTGAGGCGGATTCGAACGCGCGCAGGGCGGTCAGGGGCAAGGCTGCGAACATGAAAACTCCACGGATGAGATCAATTCATCCCGACTGATTTTTGCTCATTTGAGACGATGAGGTGATACCTGCAATCTGGCGCCACATAGTCACTCAAGTCTAGACCTCAAGGAGATTCAGATGAGCAAGATTCTTGCGATCCATGCCAGCCCACGCGGTGAGCGTTCTCATTCGCGGCGTCTGGCAGAAACCTTTCTCAGCGCCTGGCAAGTCCGTCATCCACAGGCGCAGGTCACCCGCCGTGAGGTGGGGAGGGCGTTGATTCCGGCGGTCAACGAGGCGTTTGTCGCGGCGGCGTTTTACCCGGAGCCCGAGGCTCGACCGCTGACCATGCAAGCCGATCTGGCGCTCAGCGATCAACTGGTGGGCGAGCTGTTCGATCACGACCTGCTGCTGATTTCCACGCCGATGTACAACTTCAACGTGCCCAGCGGCCTCAAGGCCTGGGTCGATCAGATCGTCCGGTTGGGCCTGACGTTTGATCACACCCTCGACAACGGCATCGCCCAGTACACGCCGTTGTTGCACGGCAAGAAGGCGCTGATCGTCACCAGTCGCGGCGGTTTCGGATTCGGCCCGGGTGGCGAGCTGGAGGCGCTGAACCACGCCGATCCATGGCTGCGCACGGCATTGGGTTTCATCGGTATCAACGACGTCACGGTGGTCGCCGCCGAGGGCGAGGAATCCGCCGAGCGCACCTTCGCGGTGTCGGTGGCCGAGGCCGAGCAGCGCTTGCTCGACCTGGCCCGGGAGTTCTAGGTGGCCTGGCTGTTTCTGCTGATCGCGGCCGGGTTTGAGGTCACTTTCGCCATGGGCATGAAGTACGCCGAAGGTTTCACCCGGCTCTGGCCATCGCTGATCACTGTGGTCGCGGCGGTGGGCGGGGTGTACTTCCTGACCCTGGCGATGCGCGAGTTGCCGGTGAGCATCGCTTACCCGATCTGGACCGCCATCGGTTCATTGGGCACGGTGTTTCTCGGTTTCGCCCTGCTGGGCGAGAGCCTGACACTGGTGAAGTTGCTGTCGGTGGGGCTGATTGTGGCGGGGGTGGTGGGGCTGAAGTAGGCTGGTCGTGGAGTTGTCATCATCGAGAAGGATGCTTGGCGGGCGTTTTGCACGCCTTGCATCCACTCACCGACCACAAGGATGTTTGCCCATGTCGCAAGATTCGGCCACACGTTATCCACTGGTGCTGGTGCCGGGAATGCTCGGTTTCATCCGTCTGGTGCTGTACCCGTACTGGTACGGGATCATCAAAGCATTGCGCCGGGGGGGTGCAACGGTGATTGCGGTGCAGGTGTCGCCGCTCAATTCCACCGAAGTGCGCGGCGAGCAGTTGCTGGCGCGCATCGATGAAATCCTGCGTGAGACCGGCGCGGCCAAGGTCAATCTGTTCGGCCATAGCCAGGGCTCGCTGACGGCGCGTTACGCGGCGGCCAAGCGTCCGGACCTGGTGGCCTCGGTGACGTCGGTGGCCGGGCCCAATCACGGTTCGGAACTGGCCGACTACCTGGCCAAACACTATCCGGCGGACAGCGCCAAGGGTCGCATTCTTGAGGCGCTGTTACGCTTTGTCGGCTGGCTGATGGCACTGCTGGAAACCGGCTATCACGGGCCGAAACTACCGGTGGATATCCACGCCTCGCACCACTCGCTGACCACCGAAGGTGTGGCGCTGTTCAACCAGCGTTATCCACAGGGCCTGCCGCAAACCTGGGGCGGGCACGGGCCGGAAGAGGTCAACGGCGTGCGCTACTACTCGTGGTCCGGCACCTTGCAGCCGGGCAAGACCGATCGTGGTGGCAACCTGTTCGACGGCACCAACCGCAGTTGCCGGTTGTTCGCCAAAACCTTCGTGCGCGAGCCGGGGCAGTGCGACGGCATGGTCGGACGCTACAGCTCGCACCTGGGCACGGTCATCGGCGATGACTACCCGATGGATCACTTCGACATCGTCAACCAGTCGCTGGGACTGGTCGGCAAAGGCGCGGATCCGGTGCGGCTGTTTGTCGAGCATGCGGCACGGTTGAAAGCCGCCGGGGTTTAACCGTTAAACCGAGTTATCGTTCTTCGCGAGCAAGCCCGCTCCCACAGTGATTCAGGTGTGCACAAGATCTGTGCTCGACTCCAACCCTGTGGGAGCTGGCTTGCCAGCGAAGGCGCCCGATCAGGCGACGCGGAGTCTGCGGCCGAGGACGGTGGTCCAGCGCTCGGAAAGAATCACTCCGCCCAAGGTCAGCAAGCCACCGACCAGGTGGTACATCGCCAGTTGCTCCTTCAGCACCAGTGCTGCAATCAGCGCCGTGATCAGCGGCAGCAGGTTGAAGAACAGCGTGGTCCGGCTCGGGCCCAGACGCTGCACGGCCTGCATCCACGCCAGTGGCGCAAGCATCGAGGCCAGCAGGCACGCATACAGCACCAGCGGAATGTTCTGCAGGGTCAGGCCGGTTTTCGGCGACACGGCGTACAGCGGAAACAGCACCACCACCGCTACCAGCACCTGCAAATACAGCAACACCAGCGGCGGCAGGCGCAGCTGCCACTTTTTCAGCAGGGTGCTGTAGATCGCGTAGGCGAGGGTGGCGACCAGCATCATCGCGTCACCCAGGTTCACCCCGTGTTGCAGCAATGCGCCGAGGCTGCCGGACGACACCACCACCAGCACACCGGCGAACGACAGCAGCGCACCGACCAGCGCACCGGCCGTCAGGCGCTGGCCGAGGCTGATGATCGCCATGGCCAGCGACATCAACGGCATCAGCGACAGGATGATGCCCATGTTGGTGGCGCTGGTCAGGGTCGCGGCGAAGTAGGCCAGGCTCTGATAGACCGCCATGCCGAGCACGCCGAGGATGAAGATCTTGCCCAGGTTCGGGCGAATCTGCGGCCAGTGCGCGATCACCTTCTTGAGCATGAACGGGGTAAACAGCAGGCCGGCGAGCAGCCAGCGGTAAAAGCCGATCTCGGCGGGAAAGATCGCACCGACCGCGAGCTTGTTGATCACGGTGTTGCCGGCCCAGATGAAAATCGCCAGCAGGGGAAACGCGTATTGCATGGGAGGAGAAACCAGTACGTTGATGAACGGCGATTATCCCCTGTCTGGATGCAGGCCTATACTGCGAACCGGACAACCCGCCCCTGATTCCGGACAGCATGAACAGTAAACACATCGATCTGCTGGATTTCAGCGAACTGCCGTCGGCAGTGTATTTCCGCTATGCCGACTTCAACGCCCATGAATACGCCGCGCCGCATCGCCATCCGTGGGGCACGCTGGAATACGCGGCCCACGGCGTGCTGCACATGGATGTCGACGGCAGCCGTTTCATGTCGCCGCCGCAGTACGCGGTGTGGGTGCCGCCGCAGGTCGAGCACAGTTTCTACAGCCATCAGCCGGTCAATTATCGGGCGGTGTGCCTGGCGCCGGATGTGTGTTCCGATTTGCCGGCGCAGGCCTGCACTCTTGCGATCAGCGACATTCTCAAGGCGATCCTCAAGGACTTCGCCGCCCGCGATGTGAAGATTCCCGCGTTCGAAGCCGACCAGCGCCTGGCCCAGGTGTTGGTGGATCAATTGCGCCAGTCGCCGGTTCATCAATGCTATCTGCCCTACGCCAGCAGCCCCGGATTGCTGACCATCCTTGAAACCCTGCAGGCCGAGCCCGGCAACAACCAGCCGCTGGCGCACTGGGCGGCGCAGGTGCATGTCAGCGAGCGCACCCTGGCCCGGCAGTTCGTGCGGGAGCTGGGGATGAGTTTCGGCGAATGGCGTCAGCGGCTGCGCTATCTTGCGGCGATCGAGGCGCTGGAGAGTTCGCGCAGCGTGCAGGAAATCGCCTTCGATCTCGGCTACAGCAGCGGTTCGGCCTTCATCGCCATGTTTGCCCGGCAGGCCGGATGTACCCCGGAGCAGTATCGGCGCAGCCATCTTGAGGCTAGGAAGGTGTAACAAGCTTTGACTACACTCCAGCAGAGGCCACCTCCATCGAGGCGGCGCCAAGGAGAAAACTCCATGAAGATGTTGCGTGTCCCTTTGTTGATGATCGGTCTGCTGCTGTGCTCCCAGGGTTTCGCCGCCACGGCGCAACAGAACAAAATGACCACCTGCAACGCCGACGCTACGGCCAAGAGCCTCAAGGGCGACGAGCGCAAAGCCTTCATGAGCACCTGCCTCAAGGCAGCACCGGCGGCCAACGACGCCAAGGCCCTGACCCCGCAGCAACAGAAAATGAAGACCTGTAACGCCGACGCGGCCACCAAGGCCCTGACCGGCGATGCGCGCAAGACCTTCATGAGTGATTGCCTGAAGAAAAAATAAACCCCACAGCTTCGTGGTGAGTGTGCTGGCCCCGTCGTCGGATCGCCGCCCGGACCAAGCGCGCTCCCACAGGGAGTGAGGCTGTTCAAAATATTTGTGTTCGACACTTAACGTGTGGGAGCTGGCTTGCCAGCGATGAGGCCCGAAAGGGCTGCCCGCATATCCCTAGTGCTCCTCTCGGATCGCTGGCAGACTGCCAATCCTTTTACGCCGTTCGTTTTGAGGCTGTATGCCAACGTTTTCTGAGCGTCATGTTGTGTTCTGGGTCAGTTGCATCATCATTTTCGGCGGTCTGTTGCTGGTGTTGCCATTGCGTTTGCTGCCCAGCCTGCTGGCCGGGTTGCTGGTGTTCGAACTGGTCAACATGCTCACCCCGCAACTGCAACGGCTGATCGAAGGCCGGCGTGCGCGCTGGCTGGCGGTGGCGCTGCTTGGCACGCTGGTGGTGAGTGTGCTGGCGCTGATCTTTGCCGGGGCCATCAGTTTCCTGTTGCATGAAGCGGAAAACCCCGGCGCTTCCCTCGACAAATTCATGGGTGTGGTTGACCGCGCCCGCGGGCAACTGCCGCCGTTTATCGATAGCTACCTGCCGGCCAGTGCCGCCGAGTTCCGGGTGGCCATCGGTGAATGGGCGAGCAAGCATTTGTCGGAGCTGCAACTGGTGGGCAAGGACGCGGCGCACATGTTCGTGACGCTGCTGATCGGCATGGTGCTGGGCGCGATCATCGCCTTGCAGCGCGTGCCGGACGTCACCAAGCGCAAACCGCTGGCGGCCGCCCTGTTCGACCGTCTGCACCTGCTGGTTCAGGCGTTTCGCAACATCGTGTTCGCACAGATCAAGATTTCCCTGCTCAACACCTTCTTCACCGGGATCTTCCTGGCCGTGATCCTGCCGCTGTTCGGGATCAAGCTGCCGCTGACCAAGACCCTGATCGTGTTGACCTTCCTGCTCGGCCTGCTACCGGTGATCGGCAATCTGATGTCGAACACGCTGATTACCATCGTCGGCCTGTCGCTGTCGATCTGGGTGGCGATTGCGGCGCTGGGCTACCTGATCTTTATCCACAAGCTCGAATACTTTCTCAACGCGCGCATCGTCGGCGGGCAGATCAGTGCCAAGTCCTGGGAGTTGCTGCTGGCAATGCTGGTGTTCGAGGCCGCGTTCGGCCTGCCGGGGGTGGTGGCGGGGCCGATTTATTACGCGTATCTGAAGAGTGAGTTGAAGCTGGGCGGGATGGTTTGATCCAGACTTCCAGCGTCTGAACTGGCCCTTTCGCGAGCAAGCCCGCTCCCACAGGATCACACTGAACCTGTGGAGCGGGCTTGCTCGCGAAGGGCGCACCGCCGCTTTTGGATCAGTTCACCGAGCCGTAACGTTTCATGGCTTCAATCGCCAGACCGCTACCAATGCTGCCAAAGATGTTCCCTTCCACATGCCGCGCGTTCGGCAGCATCGCCGAGACGCTGTTGCGCAGTGCCGGGATGCCGCTGGAACCGCCGGTGAAGAACACCGTATCGACCTGACCCACCGCCACATTGGCGTCGGCCAACAATTGGGTGACGCTGCCGCGCACGCGCTCGAGCTGC
Organism: Pseudomonas sp. 3-2; assembly: GCF_019710535.1. NCBI lineage: Bacteria > Pseudomonadati > Pseudomonadota > Gammaproteobacteria > Pseudomonadales > Pseudomonadaceae > Pseudomonas > Pseudomonas sp. 3-2. The sequence continues at coordinate 659,372 of NZ_CP081200.1, forward strand.
GACTCGATGGCCGACTCGAACAATGCCCGGGTCAGTTCCACGCTCAGGCCCGACTCGATGCGATCCAGCGGCACATGGCGACTGTCGTTGTGGGTCAGGTGGATCTTGGTTTCTTCCACTTCCATCGCCAGCCAGTGCCCGGCGCGCTGTTCGATCAGCTTGAACAGACGGTCGATGCCGCCGGTGTCCTCGATGTCGTAGCGCATGCTGCCCAGGGCCAGGGTCGATTTCTGCGAGTACACCGAGTTGATGGTGTGCCAGGTCGCCAGGTTCATGTGGTGGCTGGTCGGCATGAACGCGCCGCTTTTCATGCGGCTGCCGTAGCCGAACAGCGGCATAAGGCCCTGCAGGCTCAGCTGTTTGTCGAAGTCGGTCCCGCCGATGTGCACGCCGCCGGTGGCGAGGATGTCGTCGTGGCGGTTATCCACACCACGACGTTCGGGCGACAGGCGCACCAGCGAGAAGTCCGAGGTACCACCGCCGATGTCGACGATCAGGACCAGCTCTTCCTTTTCGATGGTCGACTCGTAGTCGAAGGCCGCGGCAATCGGCTCGTACTGGAACGACACGTCCTTGAAGCCGAGCTTGCGTGCCACTTCCACCAGGGTGTCCTCGGCTTCCTGGTCGGCCAGCGGATCGTCGTCGACGAAGAACACCGGACGGCCCAGCACCACTTGCTCGAACTCACGACCGGCGGTCGCTTCGGCGCGGCTCTTGAGCTGGCCGATGAACAGCCCGAGCAAGTCCTTGAACGGCATCGCGGTGCCGAGGACGCTGGTGTCGTGCTTGATCAGCTTGGAACCCAGCAGGCTCTTGAGCGAGCGCATCAGCCGGCCTTCGTAGCCTTCCAGGTATTCGTGCAGCGCCAGACGGCCGTAAACCGGACGGCGCTCTTCGATGTTGAAAAAGACCACCGACGGCAGGGTGATCTTGTCGTCTTCCAGCGCGATCATCGTTTCCATGCCGGGGCGCAGCCAGCCGACGGTGGAGTTGGACGTGCCGAAGTCGATGCCGCAGGCACGGGCCGGAGAGGCGTCTTTCATGGTCTTTCGGTTCCGGTCAAAAAACGGCCGCGCAGTGTATGTCAGTGCGCGACAGATTCGAAGGCCGGTCATCTGCTATTTCACGACTAAGCTTGCTTGAAACTCGGCGCTTTGCCCCAAACTTGCTGGCATGGGCCGGCAGACATACCGGCGGTCGCAAGAACCGCCGTCCACTGCCGATAAACTTCTGCTGCGCCACCCGGTCACAACCTTGAGATCGGTCAACCCGGCACGTGCGAATCGGCGCATGCTGGCATCGGCGCGAAATCGATAACGGATGGTGATTCCTTCGATGGACTTCAAAGACTATTACAAGATACTCGGCGTGGAGCCGACGGCTGACGACAAGGCGATCAAGGCTGCCTATCGCAAGCTGGCGCGCAAATACCACCCCGATGTCAGCAAGGAAAAGGACGCCGAGGCCAAGTTCAAGGACGCCTCGGAAGCCTATGAAGCGCTGAAAAGCGCCGACAAGCGCGCCGAATACGACGAACTGCGTCGTTATGGCCAGCACGGTCAGCCGTTTCAGGGGCCGCCGGGCTGGCAGAGCCGTGGCGGCTTTGGTGGCGGCGGTGGCGACACCGGTGACTTCTCGGACTTCTTCAGTTCGATCTTCGGCAATCGCGGCCCCGGTTTCGGTGGCGGCGCTGGCCGGCAATCCCGCAGCGCCGGACGGCGAGGGCAAGACGTGGAACTGGAACTGCCGATCTTTCTGGAAGAGACGCTTTCGAACGAATCGAAAAAGATCAGCTTCCAGGTCCCGCAATACAACGGTTCGGGCCAGCATGTCAGCAACACCAGCAAGAGCCTGAACGTGAAGATCCCGGCCGGCGTGGCCGACGGCGAGCGTATCCGCCTCAAGGGCCAGGGCGCACCGGGCATCGGTGGCGGCGCCAATGGCGATCTGTACCTGACCATCCGTTTCGCGCCGCACCCGAAATTCGACGTTGAAGGCGAAAACCTGATCATCACCTTGCCGTTGGCACCGTGGGAGCTGGCGCTGGGCGCCGAAGTGGCCGTGCCGACCCTGACCGGCAAGATCAACCTCAAGGTGCCGGCCGGCAGCCAGAACGGCCAGCGCATGCGCGCCAAGGGCCACGGTCTGCAGAACAAGGCGGGCGAGCGCGGTTATCTGTTCGTCCAGCTCAAGGCCGTGATGCCCAAAGCCAACGGCGATGACGTCAAGGCGCTGTGGCAGGAACTGGCGAAGAAGGCCGCCTTCAACCCGCGAGAGAACTTCTGATACTGACGACGGAGTAGCCCATCATGAGCAGCCCCCTGATCGTTCAACTGGACATGGCAGAATTCTGTGAGGCGGCCGACCTGTCGGACGTCTACGTGATCGAAATCGTCGAGCACGGCATCCTCGAACCTCAGGGCGCGCAGCCCAGGGAATGGCGCTTCACCGACTACGAACTGACCCTGGCCAAACGCGCCGCCAAGCTGCGGCGCGACCTGGAGCTGGAATGGGAAGGCGTCGCCCTGGCGCTGGACCTGCTGGAAGAAGTGCAGGAGTTGCGATCCGAGAACCGCATGCTCCGTCAGCGTCTGGCGCGGCTGGTGGTCGAGTAGCGTTTCAAATCTGTCTGGGCAGCGTCACGCTGAACAGTGTTCCGTCGGCTTCGCTTGAACTGACTTCGATCGCCCCGCCGTGGGCGGTCACCACTTCCTTGATGATGAACAGGCCCAGACCGAGGCTGGTCGACGGCTGGCCGAGTTCTTCGTCGGCACTGCGCACCAATGGATCGAAAATCGTGCCGATGGCTTCTGCGGGAATGGGGTTGCCGCAGTTGTGCACGGTCAGCAGCACGTGCCTGGCTTCTCCCTTCAACGTCACGATCACTTCGCGCGGATCAGACCCATGCTGCAAGGCATTGCCGATCAGATTCTGCAGCAGTTGATCGATCCGTCCGGCGTCCCAGTTGCCACGGGTGTCACCCTCGGTTTTCAGTGTCGGATCACTTTCCGGATTACCGGCGCAGGCTTCGGCGATGGCCGCGCGGGCCGCGTCGGCCAGGTCCATCGGCGCCGGTTCGATCGGCAGGCTCTTGCCCAGGCGGCTGCGCACCAGTTCCAGCAGGTCGCTGACCATCGCCGCCATGTGCCGCGAACCCTGCTTGATGTTGAGGGCGCACTGAAGGGCATCGTCCTGTAACGCGGTCTTGCGCATCAGCAGTTCGATCGACATGGTCACCGCTTGCAAAGGCGCGCGCAGGTCATGGCCGAGGATCGCGAGAAAGATATCCCGTGAATGAGCAACCTGCTCGGCGTAGGCAGCCGTCGATTCGGCCAGGGCTTCATCGATGGCTTCGTTGAAACGGATCATGTCCTGAAAATACGCCATGTCGGGCGATTCCAGGCTGTCGACCCAGAGGCGGATCACACAGGCGCGCAAATGGCGGAACTCGGACGTCATCTGCACCAGGTCGAAGCCCACTGTATGCCGCAACTCACCGTGGCTGGCGCCGGCCTCGTCCAGGCTCGGGGTTTTTTCCGGGCCTTCGCCTTTGGCTTTGGCAATCTGCTCGCTGGCGGTCTGCGCGGTGTCCATATCGCGTGCGGCGGCCAACAGAATCTCTCTGGCATGATCGCGCAGCGCTGCCCTGTCCATGGTCTCGGCCGCCGGGGTGATGGTCCTGGCGAACTGTTCCCACTCCTCGACGATGCGATCTGCATGTTGCCGGATAAATTCGGATAAACGCATGTCCGGGTTCCTGGAAATTCAAGGCGGGGCGTTCGAATATTAGTCTCTTTGCGCGGGAATGAAAGCGCCGCTCGGGCTTGAAATTTCTGCTGACAGGATGTCGTGTTGCGAGACCTATGTACCACACTCGCAGAGCGTCGCCGTGGTCTGCTTTTGCTCCATTTCAAGGAGCGAAACCATGTTTGAATTGCCTGTCGCCCCACCTTCGCCGGACACCGCAGCAGCGCCGCGGGTGACGGTCGTGACGCAAAGTCTGCACGCTGATTTTCTTCAGCAGTCCAGCCCGCAGTGGTTGATCAATGCATCGCCAAACCAGCGCCAGGCCCTGAAAAATGCCGATTCCGCTACGCCGGACTGGTACCGGCGCGCATCACGCGATCAACGCAAGGCTGTAGGGGATGCCGTAACCGCCAGCCTCGCCGCCCAGGCATCTCTGGATAAGGCCATGTCGACCCTCCAGGACATCGACAGTTTCGCCGCGCCGTTGCTCATCAAGGCCCTCAAGGACCGGTTCAACGTGACGCTGGACGTCAACAAGACCTGGCTGGTACTGAACAAACCGGTGGAGGTGGGGATTTTTGCCATCGACATCGGCTTCTTCGAAGTCTTGAAACAGCCTTTGCTGCAAGCGGCGCTGCACAACTTCGAAAACCGTGAATGTAAAAGTGGCGCCTTCCATGAAACGTCGGGATTTCGCCGTGAAACCTCGACATCCGGCACGCTTGCGCCATTGAACACACCGCTGACGGTCGAGCAGTTCACTAGTCTGTGCCGTTCGCTGGACATCGGTGCGAAATATCAGGCTTACCTCAAGGATTTCCTGCACCACCGGGACGCGGTCGCCGAACAGGAACTGCGCGACAAATTCATCGACGCGCATAAAAGCGCTATGCATGCGGCGGCAGAACTGGCGTTGGTCAAAGGTGACATCGGACACGAGGACTACGCCTCGATTCGTTCGATCCTCAACGGCGAACTGGCACCGCGTCAGGGCCAGCGGCAGATCTGGTTCCGTGATCTGGGCCTGATGGGCCGGCGCATGACCGGCTGCGTGATGTTCACGATCTGCGAGAAATATCGTTCCAGTGACGACTCGATCCTGTACATCCCGGGGGATCCCTACCATCCGCTCAAACGCTACAAGGGGCGGGAAATCGCAGCGATGTTCAAGCAGCGGTTCACCGCGTCCGATGCGACTCAGGCTCATCCTGCAGAACCCAATAGCTACCAGCGGTTTTTCAGCCAGTTCGTCGCGTATGCCGACCGACCGCACTACTTCGGCCAGTTCACCGACGACACGCCGAACCGCACGTTTTCGCAAAGACTCGCTCCTTACGAGCCGCTGCTCAATGAGTTTTTCAAGGCACTCAATCCCATCAACGCGGCACTGACCGGCATTCACGAGTTGCCGCCTGCGCCGCCGGTCGAGCAGGTGCCGAACGCAGATCCGTATTTGAACCCGGTTGACCTGTCGCGCAAGGGCGGCGGGATCTGGTCGGAAAACATCGATCTGTGGGGTTACCAGTTCGAGCAGCATCGCGACCGTTTGATCGCCGATGCCCGCAGCCATGCCGTGTCCACAGCGGATGTCGACGCCAAAGTGCGCTCGGAGAAGCTCGCCACATTGTTGAACATCGGCAAGCTGGTGCTGATGGGCGTCTCGATGTTCGTGCCGGTATTGGGTGAAGTGATGATGGCGGTGATGGCCGCGCAACTGTTCGAAGAAACCCTTGAAGGCGCCATCGAGTGGAGTGAGGGTGATCGCAAGGCCGCCAAGGCGCATCTGATCGATGTCGCGCAGAATCTGGCGTTGATTGCCTTGATGGCGGGCGCCGGCAAAGGGCTCGCCCGGCTGACCGCCGCCCGATCGACACCGGTCATCGAGGACCTGCACCAGGTGGAAATGCCGGACGGCACGACTCGCTTGTGGAGGCCTGATCTGAGTGGCTACGAGAGTCCGGTCACACTGGACGAGAATGCTGTACTGAATGCGCTGGGGCAGTACGAGTCGGGAGAAAAAACCTGCATACGCCTCGATGGCAAGACTTATCAGCAGATTTACGACGAGTCGCTCAAAGCCTGGCGCATCCAGCATCCGAGCGATCCGCAGGCCTATCAGCCGCCCTTGACGCACAACGGCGCCGGCGCATGGCGGCATACTCTGGAGCGCCCGCAGGACTGGAACCGGTTGACGCTGTTGCGGCGTATCGGCCACAGCACTGACGCGTTTGCTGACGAGCAATTATTGACGATGGCCGATATCGCCGGTGTCAGTGACAACGCGTTGCGCAAGATGCACCTGGACCACGCCTTGCCGCCACCTGAACTGACGGATGCCATGCAACTGTTCAACGCCGAGCGCGATGCCGGATCGATCGTCGAGCAGGCAGCCGGTACTCAGGCAGTCGACAGTCGATTCATGCATCTGTTGCCGCTGCTTCCCGACATGCCACGCTGGCCGTTCGGGCGCCAGCTACAGATCTACGACAGTTCTGATTTCTCGGGGCGTACCATCCGTTACGGGACGCAGCGCGGCGGCAAGGCGCCGATCCGGGTCAGCCGGGCCGAAGTGCTGAGCGGTGCGTTGCCGACCCGAATACTCGCGACGCTGGATGAGGCGGAGACGGTTCACCTGCTGGGCGGCGAGCCTGCTCGTGTTCGGCAGACCCGGGCCCGAGAGTTCTCAAGACAGATTGCCGACTTCGCCAGCGCGCAACAGCCCGCGCTCTTCAGCAGCCTTCTCAAGGAGGGCGGACCTGTGGAGCCCAGGACTGCAAGGCTGCAACGCGCCGTACCCGGCCTGACCGAGCGTGCGGCCGTCGCCGCTCTGGAGCAGGCCGACGCCGCGGAGCTGGCGCGCCTGGAAAGCGCGGCAACGGTCCCGCTGCATTTGCAGGAGCTCGCCCGCTGGTATGGCGGGGAGGGGCGCCTGACCCGTGCTCTGGCCGGGTTGCGCAGTGAAACCATGGCTTCGCCCGACAGCCGCCATCTGGCCTTGCAGACGTTGCGCCGCTTGCCAGGCTGGTCCGATGACGTGCGTCTGGAAATACGTGAAGGCAGTATCGGCGGCCCGATGCTGGATGCCATCGGCAGCGAAACGGCCAGCACACGCAAGTATCTGGTCAAGTACGCAGATGCCTGGCAGGCCGCCAATGAGCGTGGCGAACCGCTCAACAGTATTCCCCATCGGGGCGACAACTTTTACGCCTCGCTGATGCATGCCTTGCCCGATCAGGCGCGTCATGCATTGGGGCTGCCGAATGTTGGGCAGAGCGTCGATCTGCAAGCTGCGATCATCGAACGGGCTTTCACCGAGCGCAGTGAATCGGCCCGGATTCTGCGTGCACGCAGCGCCGAACAACCATGGTTCAAACCCCCGCAACGCATTGCTCCCAGACTGCTTGGCTATCCCGCCAATGGTGATGGGCCAGGACCCAGTCCGGCGTTGACGGCTCATGTCCAGAGCGTCTACCCGCAGTTGACCGACGTGCAGGCTCGCGGCTTCATTCTTGAACAGTGGCGTCTGGGCAAGAGCGATCAGCAGATCTTTCATTTGCTCAACAACCGGTTGGGCGAGTGGCGAGAACTGGAAACAACCCTCGAGCAATGGCTGACGTCGCAAAACCTGCGCCTGCGCACGACCCCTGACGAGTTCGTCAGCGTGGTGCAGAACATCAAGGAGTGCTGGCGAAATGCGCCGTTGGCCGAACATGATCCGCTGGCGGCTCGCCTGACGCTGATCAGTGAAGTGCCGCTGCCGTCATTGACCGCAGACTTTACGCATGTCAGAGAGCTGACGCTGCAGGCGCCGGTGGTCAGCGATACGCTTTCGGCGTTTCCCAATGTCGAGAAACTGTCCCTGACCTCGAGCATTGCGGAGTTCGACAAAGTGCTCGCGACGTTGAAGACGCTGCGCCAGATGACACGCCTGAGACTCTCCACACCGATTACCGGACAGGTGGCGTCGCGACTTCGGGAGCTGACCCGGCTTGAAGAGCTGGAGCTGCGCTGTTCCTCCGGGGGCATGAGCCCGGTGGTGCCCATGACCCTCGACGTCGGCGGCATGCGCCAACTGCGCAGGCTGGAAATCGGCAGTCCGCAGATGCACCAATGGCCACACGGTGTTCTGGATTTGCCACGGCTGGAGCGCCTGAACCTGCGATCAACGGCAATCAACACCCTGCCGATGGAAATCTATGAGGGCCATCAGCGGCTGTTGTCCGGCCTGTCACTGGACTGGTCGAAGTTCCCGCGCCGGGTGTTCAAGCCGATCTACGAATTCGTTCGGAGTCAGCCTCGGCACCTTATCGATCTGGACGAAATGGTCGCAGACTATTGTCGCGGTGAGCTCAAGCGTTTTGTCGGCATGGAAAGGAGTCTTCCGGATGTCTTGAATACGGGGTTCAAGGCGCAATGGACGGATGTCGGCAGCCGGTTTGCCGCGATCGAAACCTTGAGCGAGCAGTTCAGTGAACTTGACCGGCTTGAGGAGTGGATCGGTTCCGATCCAACGGCCTCCAACGGTGGTGCTGCACGCGCGGCGGTGGCCGAGGCGCTGAAAGCCAGTTGGCGCAGCGGGTTGTTCCAGCGCTACGGCGCGCGTACCGAAAGCGTGTTCTACAACTTGTATGTCAGCCTGCCCAATGATGCCACGGTGCTGGATATTCCAGGCTCACCGCTGGACAGCCTGCCGACGCTCTCGGCTGACGGGTTCAACCATGTCAGAAGTCTGCAACTGCCCGGATTGCAGGCCCCGGTCGAGCAGTTGCGCCGTTTCATCTGTACCTTCTGCGGGGTCGATACCCTCGATCTGAGCGATTGTGGCCTGGCAGAACTGCCGCTCGATTCAAGCGATCTGCCGGCACTCGAAACCCTGAACCTGCATGGCAACCCGCTGAGCAGTATCGACGTGCGCGGCATGAATCGCCTGAAGGCTCTGGACCTGAGTGCAACGGCCCTGCGCGAATGGCCAGTGGGGGCGGAGTTGCTGCCGGAACTGACCTGGCTGGATCTCAGCGACAGCCGGTTGACCTCGCTGCCGCAGGTGTTGCTGGGGCGTGATGACTTGTTGCTCGATACCAGCCTCGCCGGGACCCCGCTGAATGCGCAGGCCAAAGTGGCGCTGGCAACCGCGCGCCAGCGCATCGAAGACGCCAGAGGCCTGTTGCCGGGGTCGTTGCAACGCTTTGCACTGGAAGAGCCGCGCCATCGTACGCCGCCCGCCGAAAGCGGCTCGGTGATCGCCCGGCGGTTACTGCCGCTTGCGCCGCGTCCGGCAGATTTGGGGCCTGGCGGGTGGGGCTCGCGCATCCAGCGCCTGTGCCCCTCGTTCGAAGAGGCGCAGGCGCAGCAGACGATTGAGCGGATGCGAGGCGCAGGGCTGACCGAGGTGCAGATCGGTGCACGGATCAATGCATGGGAGCAGGCATTCGAGGCGCTGACGCGGCGTCTGAACGATTGGCTGTTCACCCATGAAACCCGAGGCATGGATTGGGTCGTGTCGTCGCGCACCCGACAGCTCGCCGCCCGCCGCATCATGGAGTGCTGGCGTGAAAGTACCGTCGACTGGAATGGCATGTCTGACCGAGAACTCAACCTTGACGGTCTGCAGGTGGGCGACCTGCCCGCACTGGACCAAACATTCGCGGCGGTGCGCACCCTGAACCTCTCGGGAGTCAAGCTCACCACCAATGGCTCCAGTGCTTTCCTCCGTGCCTTCACGCAATTGCGCCGACTCAATCTGAGCGGCAATCACTTGCTGGCTATCCCTGAGCCTGTCGGGCACATGCTGCAACTGGAACGACTGGAACTGTCGCTCACCGGTCTCGTGGATTCCGAAGCGCTGGATCAAACGCTCGAGGGCCTGCCGCAACTGCGGTGGCTGGATCTCAGCCATAACGGCCTGCGTACCCTGCGCATCGACCGTCTGCAGCGACTGGAACGGCTGGACCTGCGTGACAACCTGCTCACTGTGTGGCCGGAGGGACTGCTGCGAGCCCCGCGTCTGCAGGCGGTCGACTTGAGCAGCAATGAAATAACCTCGATTCCGTCCGAGTTGTATGACGGCACCCATGCTGCACTGATTGCCGGCAGCAATCTGTCGGATAACTTCGAAATCTCGCAGCAAAGCCTGATCCGTCTGCGTGAATACGCCGATGCCCATGGACGTGACGATGTGCTGGGGCTGACGTATGCCGAGATCGACCGGATGATCGATGACATGGACAGCACCACCGAGAGCGGGGGTGAAGACACGGGGAGCGAAAGTGATGTGGAACCGGATGAAGTGGTGCCGACACTCGCCGAAAGTGTCCTCGAACTGCAAGCGACACCGTGGATTGAAAACCTTCCGCAAGAGGATGCCGTACGCTGTCGGGCCATGTGGCAGCGGCTGGCAGCGGAGCCTGATAACGGAGCGTTCTTCCATCTGCTTTCGCGGATGCCGGACACCGAGGAGTTCCGGGTGTTTCGCGCTGACCTGACACGCCGGGTGTGGGAGGTTGTCGAGGCGGCAAATAACAGTCAGGAACTGCGCGATACGCTGTTTTCCATGGCCACCACGCACACGACCTGCGTCGATGGACGCACCCTGGGGTTCAGTGAAATCGAGGTCAAGGTGTTCGAGTACAACGCCTTGCGCTACCTGCCTCCGGGCCTGGCGGTCAAGGGGCGTGCCTTGCTCGACCTGTCGCGTCAGCTGTTCCGCCTGGGCGAGGTGGAAAAACTGGCCGCGCGCAGCATGGGCCGTGATGCGGATCCTGCGGAAGTGCGCCTGCAGTATCGGATCGGCCTGACCTCCGGCTGGGAGGACGGCCTGCAATTGCCGGGGCAACCCGGCCATATGCGCTTCGCCCGACCGCTCAGAGGGGAGGCGCTGGCGACCGCGCGTGATGCGGTCGTGAAGGCGGAAAAAGGCGAGCGCTTCTATGAAGAACTGATCAGCCGCGATTACTGGGTGCAGTACTTGAACGAGAAGTATCCGGACGAACTCGGCGCGCTCAAGCGCAGCGCAGATGAAAAGCTGCAACGCCTTGAGGATCAATATGACGACGTGACCAGCACGGCTTACCAGGAGGCGGTACAGATGCTTGAAGTTGAACGCAGCATTGAGCGCAATCAGCAACTGATTGCCCTGTCGCGCCTGGAAACCGGTGAACCGGTGGTGGTCGCGCTCGACGACGAGCAGCCCGGCCCTTCGCGCTATTTGATGGACACCTCAACCCGCTGAGGCGCCGCCAGCCCCGGTCGTCGAACACTTCGACGACCGAGGCTTTGTCTCAGAACAGAAAGTAACGCTGCGCCATCGGCAGGGTTTCGGCCGGTTCACACCAGAGCAGCACGCCGTCGGCCTTGACCTGATAGGTCTGCGGGTCGACGTCGATGTTCGGCAGGTAATCGTTGTGGATCAGGTCGGTTTTCTGCACGTCGCGGCAGCCTTTGACCACGGCGATTTTCTTCTTCAGGCCCAACGCTTCGGGCAGTCCCGACGCCTGCGCCGCCTGGCTGATGAAGGTCAGGCTGGTGGCGTGCAGCGAGCCACCGTAGCTGGCGAACATCGGGCGGTAGTGCACCGGTTGCGGGGTCGGGATCGAGGCGTTGGCGTCGCCCATCAGGCTGGCGGCGATGGCGCCGCCCTTGAGGATCAGCGTCGGTTTCACGCCGAAGAACGCCGGGCGCCAGAGCACCAGGTCGGCCCACTTGCCGACTTCCACCGAACCCACTTCATGGCTGATGCCATGGGTAATCGCCGGGTTGATCGTGTACTTGGCGATGTAGCGTTTGGCGCGGAAGTTGTCGTTGCCTTCGCCGTCCTGCGCGAGCGGGCCGCGCTGCTTTTTCATCTTGTCGGCGGTCTGCCAGGTGCGCGTGATGACTTCGCCGACGCGGCCCATGGCCTGGCTGTCGGAGCTGATCATCGAGAACGCGCCGAGGTCATGCAGGATGTCTTCGGCGGCAATGGTTTCGCGGCGGATGCGACTCTCGGCGAACGCCACGTCTTCGGCAATGCTCGGGTCGAGGTGGTGGCAGACCATCAGCATGTCGAGGTGTTCGTCGATGGTGTTGCGGGTGAACGGCCGGGTCGGGTTGGTCGAGCTCGGCAGCACGTTGGCGAATCCGCAGGCCTTGATGATGTCCGGTGCGTGGCCGCCACCGGCCCCTTCGGTGTGGTAAGTGTGAATGGTGCGACCCTTGAACGCGCCGAGGGTGGTTTCGACGAAACCGGACTCGTTGAGGGTGTCGGTGTGGATCGCCACCTGCACGTCGTACTGGTCGGCGACGCTCAGGCAGTTGTCGATGCTCGCCGGGGTGGTACCCCAGTCTTCGTGCAGCTTGAGGCCGATGGCGCCGGCCTTGACCTGTTCGATCAGCGGTTCCGGCAGGCTGGCGTTGCCCTTGCCGGTGAGGCCGATGTTCATCGGGAACGCGTCCGCCGCCTGGAGCATCCGCGCCAGGTGCCACGGCCCCGAAGTGCAGGTCGTGGCATTGGTGCCGGTGGCCGGACCGGTGCCGCCGCCGATCATGGTGGTGACGCCGCTCATCAGCGCTTCTTCGATTTGCTGCGGGCAGATGAAGTGGATGTGGGTGTCGATGCCGCCGGCGGTGAGGATCATGCCTTCGCCGGCGATCACTTCGCTGCTGGCGCCGATGGCGATGGTCACGCCGGGCTGCACGTCCGGGTTGCCGGCCTTGCCGATGGCGGCGATGCGCCCGTCCTTGAGGCCGACGTCGGCCTTGACGATGCCCCAGTGGTCGATGATCAGCGCATTGGTGATGACGGTGTCGACCACTTCGGCCGCCAGCAACTGGCTCTGGCCCTGGCCGTCACGGATCACTTTGCCGCCGCCGAATTTCACTTCTTCGCCGTAGGTGGTGAAGTCCTGTTCGACTTCGATCCACAGCTCGGTGTCGGCCAGGCGCACCTTGTCGCCGACGGTGGGGCCGAACATGTCGGCGTAGGCTTGTCTCGAGATTTTCATGCGCATGCCTTGAGATTCAATTGTTTTTGAGACTGTTCGCTTCGCTCACAGATTCGCGAGCTAGCCCGCTCCCACATTTGATCGGGTTTCTTCAGTTGGAATGCAGGCTAATGTGGGAGCGGGCTTGGTCCGGGCGGCGATCCGACGAAGGGGCCCACGCAAACGGTATAAATTCAGAGGTCACCCATGACCCGCCCGGCAAACCCGAACACCCGCCGGTGCCCGGCGTAATCCACCAGTTCCACCTCGCGGCTCTGCCCCGGCTCGAAGCGCACGGCGGTGCCCGCCGGAATGTTCAGGCGCATGCCACGGCTGGCGTCGCGGTCGAAGGTCAGGGCGTCGTTGGTCTCGAAAAAATGGTAGTGCGAGCCGACCTGGATCGGCCGGTCGCCGCTGTTCGCCACTTTCAGGCTGACGGTGCGGCGACCGACATTGAGTTCGATATCGCCGGGCTGGATCCGGTATTCGCCGGGAATCATCAGTTCGCTCCTTGCAGGACTTTGTAATAGAGGGCCGTCGGGCGATAGGTGCCGTTCGGGTCGCAGGCGTAGTCGGGGATTTCCCCGGCGCGGGTGTAACCCAGGGCCTTGTAGAAATCTTCGGCGGGGGAGCCGGCCTCGGTGTCGAGGTAAAGCATGCCGCGCTTGTACTGACGCGCGGTCTGTTCCAGCGCTTGCATCAACTGCTGGCCGAGGCCGCGCCGCCGGGCGTGTTCACGCACCAGCAATTTCTGCACCTCGGCGCGGTTCAGGCCGTTGGCCTTCTGGCACAGGCTCAACTGGACGCTGGCCTGCACCTGTTCGTCCTTGACCACCACCCACAGCAACACGTTGCCCTTGTTCAGGTTGTCCTGCACGTCGTCGAAATAGGCGCGTGCCTGAGTGGCATCGAGGTCGGCCATGAAACCGACGCTGGCGCCATACCCCACGGCGTCGAGCAGCAGGTCGATCAGGCCCTGACGATAGTGCGCAAAACTTTCAGCATTGACGCGTCGCAGTTGGGCGGGGTTCATCGGTGTCACTCCTTGTGGGCGGGCGGCGGCTCCGCGCCAGGATTGAGGGTCAGTTGCATGAAAGTCAGGTCGAGCCAGCGGCCGAACTTGGTGCCGACTTGCGGCATCTGCCCGGTGGTGATGAAACCGGCGCGCTCGTGCAGGCGGATCGATGCGGCGTTGCCGCTCTCGATGGCGGCGACCATGACGTGTTTGTCGCAGGTTTTCGCGCGTTCGATCAGTGCGGTCATCAGTTGCGGGCCGAGACCGTTGCCGCGCTGGTCGCTGCGCACGTAGACCGAGTGCTCGACGGTGTGGCGGAAACCGTCGAACGGTCGCCAGTCACCGAACGAAGCGTAGCCGAGGGTGGTGTTGTCGGCGTCGACGATCACCAGGATCGGATAGCCTTGGGCCTGACGTGCGCTGAACCACGCCTGACGGTTGCCGAGGTCGACGGCGGATTCATTCCAGATCGCCGTGGTGTTGAGCACGGCGTCGTTGTAGATGTCGCGGATCGCCGGCAGGTCGGCGTGCAGGGCATCGCGGATGGTGTAGGTCATGGCGCGGCCTCAGACGATCGGTTGATGGACGGTGACCAGTTTGGTGCCGTCGGGAAACGTCGCTTCGACCTGGATCTCCGGGATCATTTCCGGGATGCCTTCCATCACCTGATCGCGGGTCAGCAGGGTGGTGCCGTAGTGCATCAGTTCGGCCACGGTCTGGCCGTCACGGGCGCCTTCGAGCAGCGCCGCCGAGATGTAGGCCATGGCTTCCGGGTAGTTGAGCTTCACGCCACGGGCCAGTCGCCGCTCGGCCACGAGGCCGGCGGTGAAGATCAGCAGCTTGTCTTTTTCGCGTGGGGTCAGGTCCATCGTTTGAAATCCATTGTCGGCAGTTGAAGAAAATCAGGTGTTCCAGATTCGGGGGGGCAGGGCTTCGCGGCCGAGCAGCGCAGGTCTGAGCAAACGCCACAGATCGATCAGCCAGGCTCGCGCCAGCAACGCTTCACTGGCCAGGCAACGTGCGACCAACAGACCGGGCAACTGCGTCAGATCCCCTCGCACTTCATGCCCCAGCGAGCGGCAGCGCTCCAGCAGTTCGGCATCGATTTCGCCGGTCACCAGCAACGTCGCAAACACCGGACTGCCATCGAGACCAATCGGCGAATCGAGCAAGCCGTCATCGCCAACGATGCGCTGGCGCTCATGCCACAACAACCGCCCATCACGGCGAATATCCAGATGCGCCTGGAAATGCCCGAGGTCAAAGCGCTCGCCACTGGCCGGACGACCCAGCGCTACCACGTCCCAGTAAAACAGTCGCGCATCGCCTTTAAGCTCAATCGAAGTCGTGAGTTCCGCCTGGGCGGCGCTGTAAACGATGGTTTCCTGGGGCAGCCATTCCAGTGTCGCGCCATCAGCGACATGCAGGTTCAGCGACTGATAGGCGGGCCCCGCCGCGCGATACCACTTGGCCGCGCCGGGGCTGGTGATCTGTGCCCAGGCGTCTTGCTCAACGCGGGCGCTGATGTCGAGCCGGTCGCCGCCGGCAATCCCGCCCGGCGGGTGGACGATGATGTGCTGACAGACCTCTGGGCCTTCGGCGTACAGATGCTTTTGCACCCGCAACGGGCCGAGGTGCCGGCGTCGGGTCGGCCGCGTGCAATCGCCGAAGCGGGCGTACGCCAGCTCCAGCTCGGCGTGCCAGCTCGGGGTAAACAGGGCAGTCGCAACAGGTAAGTTCATGTTTTCTGATTATCGTTAGGACGCTACAGATTAGACCGTAACCTCAAATAGTCACCAGCCCGCGTACGCCTTCGGCTTCCATATTTTCGCCACGGCCCTGCTGCACGATCTCGCCCCGGGACATCACCAGGTACTGATCGGCCAGTTCGGCGGCGAAATCGTAGAACTGCTCCACCAGCAGAATCGCCATGTCGCCACGGGCGGCGAGTTTTTTGATCACCGCGCCGATTTCCTTGATTACCGACGGCTGGATGCCTTCGGTGGGCTCGTCGAGGATCAGCAGACGCGGACGGCTGGCCAGTGCGCGGCCGATGGCGAGTTGTTGTTGCTGGCCACCGGACAAGTCACCACCGCGCCGCTGTTTCATTTGCAGCAGCACCGGGAACAGCTCGTAGATGAACGCCGGAACCTCTTTGGCTTCGCTGCCGGGGAAACGCGACAGACCCATCAGCAGGTTTTCTTCCACGGTCAGCCGGCCGAAAATCTCCCGTCCCTGCGGCACGTAGGCGATCCCCGCGTGCACCCGTTGATGCGGCTTGAACGTGGTGATCGGTTGGCCTTCCCAGTTCACCGCGCCTTCTTTGGCCGGCAACAGGCCCATCAGGCATTTGAGCAACGTGGTCTTGCCTACGCCGTTACGGCCGAGCAGGCAGGTCACTTCGCCGACCTTCACGTCAAAGCTCAGGCCGCGCAGGATGTGGCTACCGCCGTAGTACTGGTGCAGCTTGTCGACTTGCAGCATGTTCAAGTTCTCCTCAAATCCCCCTGTGGGAGCGGGCTTGCTCGCGAATGCGGTAGATCAGTCACCATCAACTTTGAATGACACACCGCATTCGCGAGCAAGCCCGCTCCCACATTGGAAAGGTGTTTGCAGTTTCAGCGGCCGAGATAGACTTCGATCACGCGCTCGTTGTCCTGCACCTGCTCCAGCGATCCCTCGGCCAGCACGCTGCCCTGATGCAACACCGTGACGTGGTCGGCAATCGAGCCGACGAAGCCCATGTCGTGTTCCACCACCATCAGCGAATGCTTGCCTGCCAGCGACTTGAACAGCTCGGCAGTGAACTCGGTTTCGGCGTCGGTCATGCCGGCCACCGGTTCATCGAGCAGCAGCAGTTGCGGGTCCTGCATCAGCAACATGCCGATTTCCAGAAACTGTTTCTGCCCGTGGGACAGCAGCCCTGCCGGACGATTGACCGAGGTGGTCAGGCGAATGGTGTCGAGCACTTCGCTGATCCGGTCTTTCTGCTCGCCGCTCAACTTTGCCCGCAGGCTGGCCCACACCGACTTGTCGGTTTTCTGTGCCAGCTCCAGGTTTTCGAACACGCTCAGTGCTTCGAACACCGTCGGTTTCTG
This sequence comes from Pseudomonas sp. 3-2, assembly GCF_019710535.1. Taxonomy (NCBI): domain Bacteria; kingdom Pseudomonadati; phylum Pseudomonadota; class Gammaproteobacteria; order Pseudomonadales; family Pseudomonadaceae; genus Pseudomonas; species Pseudomonas sp. 3-2. Next base: position 676,189 of record NZ_CP081200.1, read on the forward strand.
GAACTTGCGCCCGATGCCGGCCTGGGCGATCTGCACTTCGCTCATCTGCGTCAGGTCGAGGGTTTCGCCGAACCACGCCTTGCCATGACTCGGGCGGGTCTTGCCGGTGATCACGTCCATCAGCGTGGTCTTGCCCGCGCCGTTGGGGCCGATGATGCAGCGCAGTTCGCCGACGCCGATGTACAGGTTCAGATTGTTCAGCGCGCGGAAGCCGTCGAAGCTGACGCTGATGTCTTCCAGCGTCAGGATCGTGCCGTGACGGGTATCGAGGCCCGGACCGACGCGTTGCCCGAGGCCGATCGAGTCGCGGCTGGTGCCTTCGTCCCTGTTCGGTTCCACCGGGAAAAAGGCCGGTTCCAGCATGAATTCAGCGCTCGCCGTGACTCTCATGATTCACCTCGTTTCTTCAGCAGACCGATCACGCCCTTGGGCAGGTACAACGTCACGACGATGAACAGCGCGCCGAGGAAGAACAGCCAGTATTCGGGGAACGCTACGGTGAACCAGCTCTTCATGCCGTTGACCACGCCGGCACCGAGCAGCGGGCCGATCAAGGTGCCGCGTCCGCCAAGGGCCACCCACACAGCGGCTTCGATCGAGTTGGTCGGCGACATTTCGCTCGGGTTGATGATCCCCACCTGCGGTACGTACAACGCACCGGCCAGACCACACAACACCGCACTCAACACCCAGACGAACAGCTTGAAGCCGCGCGGGTCGTAGCCGCAGAACATCAGGCGATTTTCCGCGTCACGCAACGCGGTCAGAACCCGGCCGAACTTGCTGCGCGCCAGCCGCCAGCCGATGAACAGGCTCGCCACCAACAACAGCACCGTCGCCAGAAACAGCACCGCGCGAGTGCCCGGTTCGGTGATACCGAAACCGAGGATCGTGCGGAAATTGGTGAAGCCGTTGTTGCCGCCGAAGCCGGTCTCGTTGCGGAAAAACAGCAGCATCCCGGCGAAGGTCAGGGCCTGGGTCATGATCGAGAAATACACGCCCTTGATCCTTGAGCGGAAGGCGAAAAAACCGAACACCAGCGCCAGCAACCCCGGCGCCAACACCACCAGGCACATCGCCCAGAGGAAGCTGCCGGTGCCGCTCCAGTACCACGGCAACTCGGTCCACGACAGGAAGGTCATGAACGCCGGCAAGCCATCGCCGGCAGCCTGGCGCATCAGGTACATGCCCATCGCATAACCGCCGAGGGCGAAGAACAGACCGTGGCCCAGCGACAGGAGACCGGCGTAACCCCAGACCAGATCCAGTGCCAGGGCGACGATGGCGTAGCAGAGAATCTTGCCCACCAGCGTCAGGGTGTAGGCCGAAACATGCAGCGAGCTGTCCGCCGGCAACAGCGACAGCAGAGGCAGGGCGATCAGCAAGGCGAGCACCACCGCGCCGATGGCGAGGGTGACTTTCGGGCCGGCCTTTTGTGTGGCCGTGACTAGTAGAGGCTGGTTCATCAGTCGATCACCCGTCCTTTCAGTGCGAAGAGGCCTTGCGGACGTTTCTGGATGAACAGAATGATCAGCGCGAGGATCAGGATCTTGCCGAGCACCGCACCGATCTGCGGTTCGAGAATCTTGTTGGCGATGCCCAGGCCGAACGCGGCGAACACGCTGCCGGCCAGTTGCCCGACGCCGCCGAGCACCACCACCAGGAACGAGTCGATGATGTAGCTCTGGCCGAGGTCCGGGCCGACGTTGCCGATCTGGCTCAGCGCCACGCCACCGAGCCCGGCGATGCCCGAGCCGAGGCCGAAGGCGAGCATGTCGACGCGCCCGGTGGGCACGCCGCAACAGGCGGCCATGTTGCGGTTCTGGGTGACGGCACGCACGTTCAGACCCAGGCGGGTCTTGTTCAGCAGCAGCCAGGTCAGCACCACCACGAACAACGCAAACGCGATGATCACGATGCGGTTGTACGGCAGCACCAGATTCGGCAACACCTGAATCCCGCCGGACAGCCACGCCGGGTTCGCCACTTCCACGTTCTGCGCACCGAACACCAGACGCACCAGCTGAATCAGCATCAGGCTGATGCCCCAGGTGGCGAGCAGGGTTTCCAGTGGTCGACCGTAGAGGTGACGGATCACCGTGCGTTCCAGGGCCATGCCGATGGCGGCGGTGACGAAGAACGCCACCGGCAGCGCAATCAGAGGATAGAACTCGATGGCCTGCGGCGCGTAGCGCTGGAACATCAACTGCACCACGTAGGTCGAGTAGGCGCCGAGCATCAGCATCTCGCCGTGGGCCATGTTGATCACGCCGAGCAGGCCGAAAGTGATCGCCAGACCCAGCGCCGCGAGCAACAGAATCGAACCGAGGGACATGCCGCTGAAGGCCTGGCCGAGCAGTTCGCCGATCAGCAGTTTGCGCTTGACCTGGGCGAGGCTGGTTTCGGCGGCGGTGCGCACATTGGCATCGGTTTCGACGCCAGGTTCGAGCAAACCTTCGAGGCGAGTACGGGCCAATGGGTCGCCGGTTTCACCGAGCAGACGCACGGCCGCCAGGCGCACCGCCGGGTCGGTGTCGACCAGTTGCAGGTTGGCCAGCGCCAGGCTCAGGGCGGCGTGGACGCTTTCGTCTTGTTCGCCAGCCAGTTGCCGGTCGAGGAATTTCAGCTGCGCCGGTTTGGCGCTTTTCTGCAATTGCTGCGCGGCGCTCAGACGGGTTTTGGCGTCGGCGGCGAGCAATTGGTGGCTGGCCAGTGCAGTGTCGATCAGACCCCGCAGGCGATTGTTCAGGCGCAGGGTCTTGGGTTGGCCGTCGACGGTCAGTTCGCCTTGTTGCAGGGCGTTGATCAGTTCGACACGCGCCGGATCGGGCTGCGCGGCCCAGGCTTCCAGCAGTCTGGCCTGTTGCGTCGGGTTGGCGGCGACGAAGTCTTCGGCGTCGCCTGCATGGGTGGCCATCGGCAGCAAAAGTGCGAGGGCCAGGATCAAGCGGTAAAGGGCAGTGGGCATAACGGGCGTTCCTGTATTGATCGTTCCCACGCTCCGCGTGGGAATGCAGCCCGGGACGCTCCGCGTCCCAAAAGCGGACGCAGAGCGTCCATTGAGGCATTCCCACGCAGACGGTTCGACGCCTCGACGTGGGAACGATCAGGTTGAGCGGGTTAACTCAGTTGCTCTTCACCGCATACTCCGGCTTCTTGTCATTACCCGGAATGAACGGGCTCCACGGCTGCGCACGGATCGGCCCTTCGGTCTGCCACACGACGTTGAACTGACCGTCGCTCTGGATCTCGCCGATCATCACCGGTTTGTGCAGGTGGTGATTGGTCTTGTCCATGGTCAGGGTGTAGCCCGACGGCGCGGCGAAGGTCTGGCCGCCGAGGGCTTCGCGGACCTTGTCGACGTCGGTGGATTTGGCTTTCTCCGCCGCCTGCGCCCACATGTGGATGCCGACGTAAGTGGCTTCCATCGGGTCGTTGGTCACGGCCTTGTCGGCGCCCGGCAGGTTGTGTTTCTTCGCGTAGGCTTTCCAGTCATCGACGAACTTCTTGTTCACCGGGTTCTCCACCGACTCGAAGTAGTTCCATGCCGCGAGGTTGCCCACCAGCGGCTTGGTGTCGATGCCGCGCAGTTCTTCTTCGCCCACCGAGAACGCCACCACCGGTACGTCGGTCGCCTTCAGGCCCTGGTTGGCCAGCTCTTTGTAGAACGGCACGTTGGAGTCGCCGTTGACGGTGGAGATCACAGCGGTCTTGCCGCCGGCCGAGAATTTTTTGATGTTGGCGACGATGGTTTGATAGTCGCTGTGGCCGAACGGGGTGTAGACCTCTTCGATGTCTTTATCCGCTACGCCTTTGGAGTGCAGGAACGAGCGCAGGATCTTGTTGGTGGTGCGCGGGTACACGTAATCGGTGCCAAGCAGGAAGTAGCGCTTGGCACTGCCGCCTTCTTCGCTCATCAGGTATTCAACCGCCGGGATCGCTTGCTGGTTCGGCGCGGCGCCGGTGTAGAACACGTTCGGCGACATCTCTTCACCTTCGTATTGCACCGGGTAGAACAGCAGGCCGTTGAGCTCTTCGAACACCGGCAGCACCGATTTGCGCGACACCGAGGTCCAGCAACCAAACACCACCGCGACCTTGTCCTGGGTCAGCAACTGGCGGCCCTTTTCCGCGAACAGCGGCCAGTTCGACGCCGGGTCGACCACCACCGGTTCAAGCATCTTGCCGTTCACCCCGCCCTTGGCGTTGATCTCGTCGATGGTCATCAACGCCATGTCCTTGAGCGACGTTTCGGAGATCGCCATGGTGCCGGACAACGAATGCAGAATCCCGACCTTGATGGTCTCGGCGGCCTGTACGGTCCAGGTCATGCCCATCGCGGCAATCGATGCCGTGAGTGTGAAAGCCTTGATCAAACTGCGACGCTTCATTGTGCGATCTCCATGAACGTTAAAGTTTTTTATGGTTGGCAGATGCGAACGACTGAAGGCTGTTTTGCAAGGGCTGTGCCCGGTCGGGTTTGGGCAGGGAAATGTCGGTTTAGAGCGGTCGCGCGTTGAGTCGGCGCACCATGAGGGGACGTGTTGCATGCAAAGGTGCAGCGGGGCGCGCCAAATTGGGGCGCGCCCCCAGGGTTCAGCGACGGCGCATCAGGCCGATGAAGAACAGCCCGCCGAGGGCTGCGGTGGCAACGCCGATGGGCAAGTCTTCGGGGGCGATCAACGTGCGGGCGGCGACGTCCACCCAGACGAGGAAAACGCTGCCGAGCAACACGCACACCGGCAGCAGACGCCGATGCTCGGCACCGATCAGGCGCCGGGCAATGTGCGGCACCATCAGCCCGACAAAACCGATGGAGCCACTGATCGACACCAGCACTCCGGTCATCAGCGAAGCGATCACGAACACCCGCAGGCGCACCGCCCGGGCATTCAGGCCGAGGGTGACGGCGGTCTGTTCGCCGGCCATCAAGGCGTTCAGCGGGCGGGCCATGCCGATCAGCAGAATCAGTCCGAGCAACACACTGAGCGCCGGCACCGCCAACAACTCCCAGCGCGCCAGACCCAGGCCGCCGAGCATCCAGAACATCACCGCCGAGCTGGCGCGATGATCGCCCATGAACAGCAGGAGGTTGGCGATCGCCATCATCACGAACGACACCGCCACGCCGCACAGCAGCAGACGATCACTGTCCAGCCGACCCTGGCGGTTGGCGATGCCCAGCACCAGAAACATGCTCAACAGCGCGCCGATGAACGCGGCGATCGGCAAGGTCAGCAGGCCGACGATTTCGCCGATGTGCAGCACCACGATCACTGCACCGAGCGTGGCACCGGAGGTGACGCCAAGCAGGTGTGGATCGGCCAGCGGATTGCGCGTCACCGCTTGCAGCACCGCGCCGATCAGCGCCAGCCCGGCACCGACCAATGCACCGAGCAGCATGCGCGGCACACGAATCAGCCAGACGATGTGTTCCTGGCCGGCGCTCCAGTCCGCCACACCGAGGCCGAACAGTTTGTGCAGTAGAATCCGCCACACCACGTCCACCGGCACCCGCGCCGGGCCGAAGCCCAGCGACACCACGCACGACACCAGCAGCACGGCACCGAGGGCGATCAGTAGCAGCGCATAGCGACGATCGATCATTCGCCGTGGAAACCTTTGGCCAGGGTTTCCACCGCCAGCACGTTGTCGATCCCCGGCGTGGCCTGCACGTAAGGGATGACGATGAAGCGCTGGTTCTTGATCGCGTCCACCGATTGCAGGGCCTTGTTCTTCAGCAGGAATTCAATCTTCTGCTCGGCGGTGATTTCACTGTAATCGACGATGACGATCACCTGCGGATTGCGCTCGACCACGGTTTCCCAGTTGACTCGGGTCCAGCTCGCTTCGACGTCATCGAGAACGTTGCGCCCGCCGGCGGCGTCGATCAGCGCCTGCGGCATGCCGAGGCGGCCGGAGGTCATGGCGCGGTCTTCGCCGCTGTCGTACAGGAACACCCGGGGTTTTTCCGCAGGCAGGTCTTTGCGGATGTCGGCGACCTGACTTTGCATGTCGGCGATCAGCGCGTTGGCGCGATCCTGCACGTCGAAAATCTTTCCGAGGTTGCGCAGGTCGTTGTAGGTGTCGTCCAGCGTGGCGGCCGGGCGCTTCATCACGAAGGCGCAGGACTCGGTCAGTTCATACACATGGATGCCCAGCGGTTGCAGGGTCTGCGGCGTGAGATCGCCACCGACGCGCATGCCGTAATCCCAGCCGGCGAAGAAGAAATCGACGTTGGCGTTGAGCAGGGTTTCCACCGAGGGGTACTTGGCCGCCAGCTCCGGCAAACCGTCGAGCAGCGACTGCATTTCAGGCGTTACCGATTTCCAGCCACTGACGCCGCTGTAGCCGGCCATCTTCGACTTGAGGCCGAGGGCGAGCATCATCTGGGTCATGTTGATGTCGTGGCTGACCGCATGCTTCGGCGCTTCCTTGAAGGTCACTTCACGGTTGCAGCTGTGGATCGTCAGCGGGTACTTCGTCGCCTCGGCGAAGGCGTGGGTGGTGCCCAGCAACAGGGCGAGGCAAAGCAGGGAGCGCACAGTCATGGTCGGGTTATCCAGGTGATTCGCGGGTAGCCGTGGAGGGGGTGGGAATCGATCAATGCTTCGACGCCGAATACGTCGCGCAGCAGTTCGACGGTGAGCACTTCTTGCGGCGTGCCGCTGGCGACGATCCGGCCGTGGTTGATCACATACAAACGGTCGCAGAACGCGGCGGCGAGGTTCAGATCGTGGATGCTCGCCAGGGTGCCGATCTGCAAACGCTTGACCAGTTGCAGCAGTTCAAGTTGATAACGCGGATCGAGGTGGTTGGTCGGCTCGTCGAGGATCAGCAGTTGCGGTTGCTGGGTCAGGGCCCGGGCGAGGATCACCCGCTGTTTTTCTCCACCGGACAGCGTGGCGAACGCGTGATCTTCGAAGCCGTCGAGGCCCACGGATTTGAGGGCCTGGGTGGCGAGGTGGCGGTCTTCCAGCGTGTCGCCGTCGAACAGGCCTTTGTGCGGTGTACGGCCCATGGCGACCACTTCCTCGACGGTCAGGCCGAAGGTGTCGGGGAATTCCTGCAGCACCACGGCGATGCGTTGCGCACACCAGCGCGAGGATTGCTTCCACACGTTGTAGTGATCGAGTCTGACCTCACCGTGTTCCGGCTGACTGAAGCGATAGGCGCAGCGCAACAGGCTGGTCTTGCCGCTGCCATTGGGCCCGATCAACCCGACGAACTCCCCGGCGGCCACTTGCAACGAGGCGTCACGCAGCTGGAACTGGTGATGGCAGTGGCCGTGGCCCAGGGGTGTCCAGGCGAGATGGGTGAGGGACAGTGAGGTCATTTCGTTCCTGTTCTAGAAGGTGTAGTCAGCGGTGACAAAGAACGAACGAGGCTCACCCAGAATCCACTGCTGGCCCTCATTGTATTGGCTTTGCGCATACGTCCGGTCAAACAGATTGTTCACCTGCAACCCCAGCGTGGTGTTGCGCAGGGCTTTCCATGACAACGTTGCATCGACCACGGTGTAGCTCGGCAGCTCGTTGCGGTTGGCCATATCGGCGTAGCGCGCATCGACATAACGCACGCCGGCGCCGGCTTTCAGGTCATCGGCCAGCGCTTTGCTCAGCCAAAGATTGGCGGTGCGTCGTGGCACGTCCACCGGGCGATTGCCGTTGCGCGACACCGGCACGCCGCCGACCACTTCTTCGAAATCGTCGTACTTGGCTTTGACGATGGCGGCGTTGGCCTGCAGTTGCCAGGCGTTCGGCAGTTGCAGATCGAGGCTCGCCTCCAGGCCGTTCGACGACTGCTGGCCGACCTGTTGCTTGAGCGTCGGGTTGCCCGGATCGTCGGTCAGCAGCTTCTTCTTCACGATGCGATACGCCGCCAGCGTGAACTCGCCACGCTGATCCCAGAACAGCTGCTTCAAGCCGATCTCGGTTTGCCGCGCGGTGGACAGGTCATATTGCTGCTGGCTCGGGCTCAGGGAAATCAAACCGCCGATGCCATCGGTGCTGGTGGCAACCTGGCCGTAGAACGAGGTGTCTTGCGTCAGCGCGAACACCAGGCCGGCCTTCCAGTTGTTGCCGGTCAGGGTCTTGTCGCTCTGACTGCCGTCGACCAGGTTGTTGCGATCCACATGCACGTAGTCGCGGCGTACACCGGTCACCAGCGACCAGCGCTCACTCAGTTGCGTGCGGTTTTCGGCGAACACCGACATCTGTTTTGTGGTGCTGTCGAACTGATCGCGATACGGATCGGCGCTCTCGAAATAGCCGGGTTGCGGGTGATACCGATCCAGCGGCTGGCCGTTCGGCAATACGTCGTTGAACGGCGAGTTGCTGTCGAGCTGGAAGCGGATGCGGTTGTAGTCGACGCCGGTCACGGTCTGGCTGTCGAGGCCGAATAGCGAGTGCTTGAAGGTGAAGGTCTGGCGGTCGCCGACCTGTTCCTGCTTGTGGCCGATGCCGAAGTAGCCGCTGCGGCTGAGCTGCTGACTGTCAGCGTCGAAGTTGTAGTTCTCGGCGTTCTGCCAGCGGCGTTGGGCCTTGAGGTAGTACAGCTCATTGCTGGCGCTGACTGCAGCGTTGATCTGCCAATCCGTGGTCAGGCGTGTCCATTGATCGTTGTAGTGCTGCTTGTCGTCGCGCACGTTGTAGTTCTTGTTGCGCAGGCTGTCCTTCAACTGGCCGTTGATCAGTGGCGTGCCGAAGTAGTTCTGCGGGCGCTGATCGCCGTAATCGTGGGCGAGGGTGAAGGTCAGATCGTCCGTGGCCTGCCAGCGCAGGGCGGCGCTGATGAAGTCGCTGGATGAATCACCGCGATCGACCCAGCCGTTGCTGCGCAGGCGGTTGAGGTTGAGTCGATAGCTGAGGGTGTCGCTCAGCGAGCCGCCGCTGTCGAACGCCTGCTGTTGGCGGTCGAACGAGCCGTAACCGACCCGCACATGGTTTTCGATTTCGCCTTCGAACGGCTTCTTCGGGATCACGTTGACCACCGCGCCGGTCGCGCCCTCGCCATACAACACCGAGGCCGGGCCGCGCAGCACGTCGACGCGCTCCACCGACCAAGTGTCGACCGGAAACGTCACGGTGCCCATGCCGGTGTACATGCGGTTGCCGTCATATAACTGCATCACCGAACTCTGCCCGGTAAAACCCCGGGCCTGCAACGAAGTGCCGCCGTCGCCCGGCGTGCCGGTGCGACTGATGCCGGTGCTGCGCGATACGGCGTCCTGCACGCTGCGGTCGCCACGGGCGCGGACCTGTTCGCCGCTCAGGCTTTCGACACTGGCCGGGGTTTCCATCGCACTGAGGTTCAGGCGCGAGCCGGCGCTGGTCGGCGTGGTCAGGCTGACGGTCGGGTCGTCATTGGCCAGAGCGGTGATGGTGCCGGTGGGCAGCGTCAGCGCGGCGTTGTCGGCGTGGGCGCTGCTGTTCAGGGCCAACAGACAGAGGCTGGACAAGAGGTACTTGTTCATCGGGGCGGTGAATCACTTCTTCAAAAGAAAAGCCCGCCGGCTCATGACAAGGCATGGCCGCGGGCAGAGCAGCAAATTTGCGTTATACAGTAACACTAAAAATTGCCGAAGTTTAAGCCCCGGCAGTTTAAAGATCTGTCTGGATCGCGCATCTCGCGTGATTCACGATGAAGTTGAGGCAGATTCAGTTTGCCGGCCCAGACGCGACAACAGCAGCCGATCCAGCAACCACACCACTACCAGCGAAGCCCCTACCAGCGGAAACACCACCGCCAGCACCAGCATGATCGCCACCCCGGTTTTCCATTTCGGCAGATCGTGGCGCAGCGGCGGCACGCCGAATTTGCCCTGGGGCCGACGCTTCCACCAGATCACCACACCGCTGACGGCGCTGAGCAGAATCATCAGGCAGATCAGCAACACGATGATCTGGTTGAAGGTGCCGAACATCTTGCCTTCGTGGAGCATCACGCCGATCTCGGTAGCGCGGGCAACAGCGCCGTATTGCTCGAAGCGCACATCGGCGAGAACCTTGCCGGTGTACTGATCGATGTGCAGGGTCGCGTCGTTGCGTGGGTCGTCGGCGAACACGGCGATGGTGAACACGCCGGTGGCGGTGGTCGGCATTGTGATGCTGTAGCCCGGCTCGACCTTGCGCTCGATGGCGATGTTCTGCACATCCTGCAGGCGGATGGTCGGTGCAGCGGGGCCGTGTTGCATGCCACCGTGGGCCATGTGTTCGGCGTGGTCGCCGGACATCGGCATCGGGGTGTTTTCCATCGCCCAGGGTACGGTCTGGCGCGCGGCGTTGTTGAGGCTGCCGGCCTCGACGTCGGAGGTTGGCACGTTGTCCCACATCGCCGCCGGGAACACGTTCCACACCTGGGCGTACTGCTTGCCCCAGAAGCCGGTCCAGGTCATGCCGCTGAGCAGCATCACCAGCAGCAATGCCGCGCCCCAGAATCCGGTCACGGCATGCAGGTCACGCCACAGCACGCGGCCGCGACTGCTCAGGCGTGGCCACAAAATCCCTGCTGCCTGACCTCGCGGCCACCACAGGAAAACCCCGGACACCACCAGCACCACGCCCCAGCCGGCGGCCATTTCGATCAACCGGTCACCGACGGTGCCGATCATCAATTCGCCGTGGATCGCCCGGGCGATGGCTTGCAGGTTCTGCCTGGCATCCTGCTCGCCGAGGATGTCGCCGTGGTACGGATCGACGAACACGTTCAGCTCATGGCCGGCATTGGCCACGACAAACTGCGCGCTGCGCTCGGCATTCACCGGCGGCAGGTACTGGGTGACCTGGCCCTGTGGATAAGCGCTTTTGACCTTTTGCAGCAGGTCGTCGGCCGGCACGGTGTGATGCCCGGCCGGGACGTTCAGCAGGCTGCTGTACATCAGCGAATCGAGTTGCGGCTTGAACAGGTAAATGATGCCGGTCAGGGCCAGCATCACCATGAACGGGGCGACGAACAATCCGGCATAAAAATGCCAACGCCAGGCCAGGTTGTAGAAATTCGGTTTGGGCTGTTTCATCACGTGTGCTCCGCTTGGCTTGGATCTTCTCGTTGTCTGTTGTCACTCGCTCCCTCAAGGGGAGCGAGTGCCCTTGAGGGTTAGAAACTCATGTCCACCTTGGTCCAGAGCGTGCGCCCCGGTTCATTGATCGCTTGCGGGTCGTTGGCCGGGTAGCCGAACCCGGCGTTGCCCGCCAGGTTCAGGTGTTCGGCGTAAGCCTTGCCGAACAGGTTGTCGACGCCGGTACTGACCTTCCAGTGTTTGTTGATCCGGTAGGCACCGTTGAGCGAGAACACGCCGAAGCCTGAACTCTTGTCGTAATCCTTGCCGACCACGTTGCCCTTGTTCTGGTCGATACGGTTTTGCGCGGCAACCACCCTCCACAGTGCGCCGGCGCTCCAGTTGTCTTCGGTATAAGTCAGGCCGAAACGGGCATCCAGCGGTGGCATCTGCGGCAGGGCCTTGCCGTCGGTGCTGTTCTTGCCCCAGGCGTAGGCCAGGGTCGCATCGGCTTTCCAGTTGTCGGTGAGTTTGTAAGCGGCACCGAGTTCACCGCCCATGATCCGCGCGTCGATGTTCTCGGCGCGGGAAGTGCTCATGCCCATCATCCCCGGGGTGTAATCGAACAGGATGTAATCGCGCACCTGGCCGATGTAACCCGAGGCCCAGGCTTCAAGCTCGGCGCTCTTATAGTTCACGCCAAAGTCGAGCTGGGTGGTCTTTTCCGGCTTGATCGAATCGAACGCATTGACCGAACCCGCCGGGCCGGACTTGGGCGAAAACAGCTCCCAGTAATCCGGGAACCGCTGGGCGTGGCCGAGGCCGGCGTAGAGCGTGGTCGGGCTGTCGGCCAGGTCATGCTCGTAACGGATGAAACCGCTCGGCAGGGTGGCGGCGCGGGTATCGCCAGCGGTCGGGTTCGGCCTGGACATCATTCCCGAACCGGTGCTCTGCCGATAATCCTTGGCCGAGGCACGGTCGACGCGGGCGCCGGTAATCAGCCGGTCGCGGTCGGCGGCGTACCAGGTCATTTCGCTGAATACGCCGTAGTTATGGAAGTCGGCGTCCTTGGTGAACGGCTGATCCTTGTAGGTATCGATGCCCATGCCGCTGCGCTGCCGGTGTTCGTTGGTTTGCGCGTCGAGGCCGGTGATCAGCTGGATGTCGGCCCAGCGCCAGGTGGCCTTGATCCGCGCGCCGAGGGTACGACGGTCGACGTTGGACGCCATCGGTCCCGCCATCATCCCGGTGCCGGACGGCGTGCGCAGGGTGTAGTTGTCCATCACGTGGTCGGCGTAGTTGTAGTAGACCTGCGCTTCGAGCTTCTCCAGCACCTCGGTGAGGTTGGATTTCTCGAAGCGCAGACCGAGGCTTTCGCGCAGGAATTGCGAGCCGTCCATGCCGCGTCCGGCGTAGCGCGCTTCGCCGTCGCCCTTGCCGGCGGTGAGTTCGATCAGGGTGTCGGCGTCCGGTGTCCAGCCCAGCGCCACGTCGCCGTTCCACTTGTCATAGCGCGAGGCAACGATGTCGTTGTTGCCGTCGCGGTAGTCGTCGGAGTGCGCGGTGTTGCCGATCACTCGCACGTAACCCAGCGAGCCGCCGGCCGCCGCATCGACGACCTTGTCGAAGCGCCCGTGGGAGCCGGCCAGCACGCTGGCGTTCACGCGGGTGCCGAGTTCGCCGAAGCTTTCCGGCTCGCGGTCGAACAGGATCGTGCCGGCCGAGGCGCCCGGTCCATAAAGCACGGTTTGCGGGCCTTTGATCACGGTGAGTTTGTCGTAGGTCTCGGGCGAAATGTACGAGGTCGGCGCGTCCATTCGGCCGGGGCAGGCGCCGAGCATCATGCTGCCGTTGGTGAGGATGTTCAGGCGCGAACCGAACATGCCGCGCAATACCGGATCACCGTTGGTGCCGCCGTTGCGCACCAGGGCGAAGCCGGGAATGGTCTTCAGGTAGTCGCCGCCGTCGCTGGCCGGCACCGGTTGGCGCGGGTCTTTCGGGTTGGTGACGATGGTCAGCGGTGAGCTCGGGGCGATGGCGGTGATCACCGTCGGGCTCAGTTCTTCAGCGTGGCCGGCGTGTTCGTCGGCGTGGACCAGCGGGGACAGCAGGACGCCGCAAAGGACGGCGGTCGCGTGTCTGAAGCGAACGCGGGATTCGTTCAGAGCAAAGGACGCCGGGGCAGAACCCGGGCGTGGGACAGCAGAAAACCTGGACATGACAATTTCCATCAAACAGTCGTAAACAACACGGCCGGCAGCCTGAAGCTGTCTTCTCAACCGTGTGCAATCAGAGGTGGGTGTTTACGCTGCGACGGGCGGGGCGCGGGTGCGGGCGCCGGGGAAAAAGGTCTGCCGGGCATGGCCCAGACGCGGGGAGGGTGGGGTGAAGGTGTTGACCAGTGGAATGCTGAAGGTGGCGAAGCTGCCACCGCCGGTCAGCGCCGGGCAGTTGAACAGCAGGCTGCAATAACCGCATTTTTCCCACAGTACGTGGTGCGAGGATTGTGGCGGGCAGTGTTCGGCCGAGGGTTTTGTTTCATGCGCGGAATGATCCATACCCGCCATGTCCATCGACATGTCCATGCTCATTGGCATGGTTGTCGAGGCGTGCTGATCCATCGGCATTGACTGGGAAATCAGCGGGCCGATGAAGATCATCAACATGGCGAACAGGGCGATCCAGCTGCCGCGGGTCAGGTGTTCAGTCTGACGGCGTTGCAGGGAGGGCCTGGCGCTCAGGGGGCGCATGGGCGGAGTCTGCCGGAACGGCTACTGGGCGTGCGCGTGGGCTTGCGTGGCTTGCGGCGGCTTCTTCTGCACGGCGACTTCGACGGTCACGTCACCGGCCTTTTCAAAGTGCATCGTCAGGGGAAAGCGCTTGCCGTCGGTCAGCAGACTGCGGTCGGTCGGATTCATCAGCATCACGTGATAGGCCATCGGCGCGAATGTCACGTTTTCACCGGCCGGGATCGCCACATTCGGCACCTGTTGCATCTTCATCAGATCGCCCTGCATCACGTGCTCGTGCAGTTCCGCTGTCGGGGCAATCGGCGAGTCGACGCTGAGCAGGCGGTCAGCCGTCTTGCCGGCGTTGTGAATGATGAAATACGCGGCAACGGTCGGCGCGTTCGGCGGCAGTTCCTGCGACCACGGGTGGGCGATTTCCAGCTCGCCGGCCTTGTATTCGTGGGCATGGACGAAGCACGCAGGCAGCAAAAGCGCAGCGATGACGATGAATTTGTTCAACATGGCAGTTCTCCAGAACGATTTGAAACGCAGGTCAAATGCGGGAACAAATCAGACCAGAGGAGAGGCGCGGGGATTGAGGCTCGGCCATTGCTGGCGCGGTGTCGGGGTTTGCAGCAAGGCGGGCGCCACACTGCGATTACTTTCGTACTGAGCGAAATACAGCTGCGGCGAATGCCCCGGCAACGCCACCACCGGCGCCGATCCGGAACAGCACCAGCAATGCTGCATGGTCGAATGATTGTCACCGCTTTGCGGCGCTTTTTGATCGAGGCTGCCGATGTCGATCGCCACCATCTTCGTCCCGCTGCCGGTGCAGAAACTGCTCCACAACAACTGCTCGGCCGGCGTCTGCGCCGCCTGCGCCATCGCTCCCGTCAACGGCATGGCGAGCATGTTGAACAGCACTGCAAAGCAGGCGATCCAGGCAAATGCGAGCCGGTGTCGGTTCATGGGACAGATCCGTGGGGTGGGCGATCAGGCGCGGCTATTTAGCCTGATCAGGGCCGATAAGTAAAAAAGCGTCGTGCGGTTTGGTGTCGCAGAGGATTCAGCCTGCTACGGCATGCAGCCGCAAACCCAGCGCCTTCATGACTTTCATGATAGTCGCGAATTCCGGATTTCCAGTGCTGCTCAGCGCTTTATAAAGGCTTTCACGACCCAGACCTGCATCCCGCGCAACCTGAGTCATGCCTTGGGCGCGGGCAATGTCATTAAGCGCTGCACGGATGAGAACGCCATCGCCAGCATCTTCGTCAAAACAGGCGTCCAGGTAAGCCGCCATTTCCTCCGGCGTTTTAAGAAACTCTGCAGCGTCGAAGCGGGTGAATTTTTCGGTCATGACTTACTCCTCATTACCGATGCTTTGCGCCATCCGGATGGCGCGTTTGATATCTCGTTTTTGTGTCGACTTGTCGCCCCCCAGCAGTAGCAGATAAATCACGTTACCTTTACGTGTGAAGTACATCCTGTAGCCGGGACCGTAATGAACGCGCATTTCATAAACGGCACTGCCAACGAACTCGCAATCACCCATATTTCCATGCTCTGCACCTCGAATTCTGGCGATGATGCGAGCTTTGCCGTTGGTGTCTTTCATCGAGTCGAGCCAATCGGCAAATGCAGGGGATCGTTCAAATTCGATCATGTCGAAATCGTATTCCTTGGGATACAGACTGACAAGCCGCATTTTTCTTGAAGGCAGCAGTGCGCTTCAAGAATTTGCTCGCTGCAAATCTGTGTGGATTAAAGGAATCGAAATCTTGGCGTGAGGTGGCAGGGGCGAACAGTCGGCTGGTTCCTGAAATTCTGCCGGTCAAATCAAGGATTAGCTCGAAATCAGGAATTATCTGACGTAGAGAGGGCTTCCAGGACTTCAGACGTACTCTTGAACTCCCGATCAACCCTCGCCAACACCGGCCGCTTCAACACCATCACCGGAACCCCAAGCTCCCGCGCCACTTCCAGTTTCGGCTCGGTTGCGGTGCTGCCGCTGTTCTTGCTGATCAGCACGTCGATCTGCCGGCGTTCGAACAGCGCCCGCTCATCTTCCAGTAGAAATGGCCCACGGGCGCCGATGACTTCGCAGCGTTCGTTGCCGGGATAAATGTCGAGGGCGCGCAGGGTCCAGAACTGGTGCGCGGGGATTTCGTCGAGGTGTTGCAGCGGTTCGCGGCCAAGGGTGAACAGGGGGCGGCGGAAGGGTTCGAGGGCGGTGATCAGTTCGGCCCAGTCGGCGACTTCGCGCCAGTCATCGCCGGGTTGCGGTTGCCACGCGGGGCGGCGCAGGGCCCAGCAGGGGATACCGGTGAGTTGCGCGGCGGTGGCGGCGTTCCGGCTGATTTGCGCGGCGTAGGGATGGGTCGCGTCGAACAGAAGATTGATGCCTTCATCGCGAATGAACTGCGCCAGGCCTTCGGCACCGCCGTAGCCGCCGACGCGCACCTGACACGTCAGATCGGTCGGCACCCGGCCGACACCGGCCAGGCTGTAAATGTGTTCCGGTCCCAACGTGCGTGCGATGGCGAGCGCTTCAGTCACGCCGCCGAGCAACAAGATTCGCTTCATTCAAAGGCACCCGCATGGCCAACAATGCCACCCTGACGATCAATCGCAAACACCTCGACCTGCACCTGAGCCGGCACCACGCTGCGGGCGAACTCCAGAGCATGGCGGCAAACTTCATCACCGAGGGCAACACCCGCCGCACGGGCCATCGCCAACGCCTGCTGGCTGGTGTTCGCCTCGCGAATGGCTTGCTGCAAGGTGTCGTCGGCGCCAATTGCCGCCGCCCAGTCGGCCAGTTGCGGCAGGTCGATGCTCGAATGACGCGAGTGCAGGTCCATGTGCCCGGCCGCCAGTTTGCTGATCTTGCCGAAGCCCCCGCACAGGCTGAGTTTATCCACAGGCACTTTGCGCAGGTGCTTGAGCACGGCGCCGACGAAGTCGCCCATTTCGATCAGGGCGATTTCCGGCAGGTTGTAGACCCGGCGCATGGTGTCTTCGCTGGCGTTGCCGGTGCAGGCGGCGATGTGCAGGTAGCCGTTGGTTTTTGCCACGTCGATGCCTTGATGGATCGAGGCAATGTACGCCGCGCAGGAAAACGGCCGGACGATGCCGCTGGTGCCGAGGATCGACAAGCCGCCGAGAATCCCCAGACGCGGGTTCATGGTTTTCAATGCCAAAGCTTCGCCGCCCTCGACATTGACCGTCACCTCGAAGCCGCCGCGATAGCCGGTTTCTTCGGCGAGCAGGGTCAGGTGATCGCTGATCATCTTGCGCGGCACCGGGTTGATCGCCGGTTCGCCGACGCCCAGCACCAGCCCCGGCCGGGTCACGGTGCCGACGCCCTTGCCGGCCATGAAGCGAATCCCCGGCTCGGCCATCAGCCGCACCCGCGAATAAAGCAGGGCGCCGTGAGTCACGTCCGGATCATCGCCGGCATCCTTGATCGTTCCGGCTTCGGCGCCGTCTTCGGTCAGCCGGCAGAACTCCAGACGCATCTGCACCTGCTTGCCCTTGGGCAACACGATCTGCACGGCGTCGGCCGATGAGCCACCGAGCAGCAGACGGGCAGCGGCGAGGCTGGTGGCCGTGGCGCAGCTGCCGGTGGTCAGGCCGCTGCGCAGGGGCGCGGGTTGTTCGGCGGTTTCGTCACGCATCAAGGGGTTTGACCAGATCGAGCAGGGAGATCGGCAAGGCCTGGCGCCAGGTGTCGAACTCGCCCAGCGGCTGTGCCTGGGCAATGTGGATGCGGGTCAACTCGCCACCGTGGCGTTCGCGCCAGGCCATCAAGGTCATTTCGCTTTGCAGCGTCACGGCGTTGGCCACCAGTCGGCCACCGGGTTTGAGGTGTTCCCAGCAGGTGTCGAGCACCCCTTCGCGGGTCACGCCGCCGCCGATGAAAATGGCGTCCGGACGCTCAAGACCGGCGAGGGCCTGAGGAGCACTGCCGCGAATCAGTTGCAGGCCAGGAACGCCCAAGGCATCACGGTTGTGTTCGATCAGTTGCTGGCGACCCTCGTCGGCCTCGATGGCCAGGGCGCGGCAGCTCGGGTGCGCGCGCATCCACTCGATGCCGATCGAGCCGCTGCCGGCGCCGACGTCCCACAACAGTTCGCCCGGGGTCGGGGCGAGGCGGGCGAGGGTGATGGCGCGTACGTCGCGCTTGGTCAGTTGGCCATCGTGCTCGAAGGCCGAGTCCGGCAGGCCGGCCAAGCGCGACAGGCGCGGTGTATGCGGATCGGCCATGCATTCGATGGCGATCACATTGAGGTGGGCAATAAGCGGATCGTTCCAGTGGTTGGCGGTGCTGTCGATTCGGCGTTCGGCGCTGCCGCCCAGATGCTCCAGGACGCTCAGACGACTGGCGCCGAATCCGCGTTCACGCAGCAACGTGGCAACCGCCGCCGGGCTCTGGCCGTCATTGCTCAGCAGCAACAGGCGCACGCCGCTGAACAGTTGCGCATTGAGGGCCGCAAGAGGGCGGGCCACCAGCGACAGCACATTGACGTCCTGCAGCGGCCAGCCCAGTCGGGAGGCCGCCAGCGAGCATGAGGATGGCGATGGCAGAACCAGCATTTCGGTTCCTGGCACCTGCCGCGCCAGACTTGCGCCAACGCCGTAGAACATCGGATCACCGCTGGCCAGCACGCACACCGCTTCGCCACGGCGTTCAAGAACCGGGGCCAGGGAGAACGGGCTCGGCCACAACTGGCGCTCGCCACCAATGCACGCCGGCAACAGGTCCAGTTGACGCTGGCCGCCGATGATCCGCGAGGCGCCCAGCACGGCGCGGCGGGCATTCTTGCCCAGGCCCTTGAAGCCGTCTTCACCGATTCCCACTACCGTCAGCCAGGGTGTCATGCCGTTCCTCAATCTCATGCGCCGTTCAAGCGGCGCATGATAGCGCGGCTTCTGTTGTCTGGCGCTGCTGCCTTGTTGCAGGCGAAGGCAGCGGTAGACATGTTATGTGGTTGAAAACCGATTGGCGGATCGAACGTCTTTGTTATTTTGGTTTTTGATCAAGTTGAACGTTACCCATAAAACGGGCTGGATCATCTTCTGAACGATTTTTAATTAACTAATGATTGAACGCCTTGCTGGCGTCCGGTGATAGGGATGTGAGGATAAACATGGATGACATAAAACATAATGCGACACTTGTCGGCGATATATTGCTGACCGGCAGTCGGGGGCAATCAAACGAGGATTATCAGTTCGCGTTGAACTGTACTTACCTGGCACAGCGCCAGGCGGATATGACTTATAACAGTGCGACCCAGCCTGGACGATGGACCGATTATTTTACCGATGTACTGTGGTCGCATGGCTGGAGCCGTGATTATCAACCGATCGAGCACGTTCAGACGCAGTTCAGGGGCAGCGTGCGCGAGGTCTGGTCACGACTGGCATCGCCGCTGCTGAGTGCTGAACAGGTGGCTGGCGTTGATCGAGGGCTGATGGCGCTTGAAGGCGACGTTGAACTGTTGAAAAAGGTCAAAGGCCTTAGTGGCAAGGTCTTCGATTTCAAAATCATGCCGATCAATTACAACGCCAATGGTGATATGGAATTGATCGTGACAAATACCCGGTTCATCAAGTCGAGCCTGAACACCGGGTATTTTTTCTGGAACGTTTCGCAAGTAATGACTCAGCTGGATGTTCTGGCTCGGAAGGTGGTGATCAGTCGCCGGGTCTTGGACGCTCGTCGAGCCAGTGTGATAAAGGCGCTGGAGGGGATCAAATTCAATTTCGAGGATTACCCGCTGTGACCGCCTCCCTCTGAGGCGATTTTCTTCCACGGGAATAGCCCGGCAACGCAGAATCCGACCGGCAGGCATTTTCATGCGCTCGGGCAAAGCAGGCATAATGGCGACCTTTCGCCCTCACGGTGCTGCCAGCCAGCCGGTCATCCCTTGAACGAACGCTCGATGTCAACAGCTCTACGCCCCTCGGCTTGTCCGGGGTTGCTGCGTATCGTCCAGGCGCTGGATGGCGGTATCTGCCGGATCAAACTCAATGGTGGTTCGATCAGCGCCGATCAGGCTGAGGTGGTGGCGCATGCCGCCGAGCGTTTCGCCAGTGGCGTGATCGAGGCCACCAACCGCGCCAACCTGCAGATTCGCGGGATCGATGAGCACGGCACCGCGCTGATCGACAGCCTGCTGGCCGCCGGCCTCGGGCCGCGAACCGCCGCCGGTGATGATGTGCGCAACCTGATGCTAAGCCCTGCTGCAGGGATCGACCCGCAGATGCGCCTGGATACCCGCACGCTCGCCGGGCAGATTCTCGATACCCTGCAAAGCCATCCGCGTTTCCACGAGTTGAGCGCCAAGTTCGCCGTGCAACTGGATGGCGGTGAAGCGCTGGCGATGCTCGAACATCCCCATGATCTGTGGTTGTCGGTATACGAAGAGCGCGGGGAAACGCTGTTGGCATTCGGCCTGGCGGGTTGCCCGACGGAGCGACCGCTGGCCGCCGTGGCGCTTGCGCACGGACATGCGCTGGTGGTGGCGGTGCTTGAGGTGTTCCTCGATCTGGCTCGACCGGAGCAGACGCGAATGCGTCATCTGCTGGATGAATGTCCGGCGCCGATGTTCCTGGCAACACTCGGGCGGCGGATCAGTCTGCAAAGCGTCGGCGACTGGCGGCGTGAATCGACGCCGGAAGGCTTGCACATCGGCATCCATCCTCAGCCATCGGCCGGTCAGGTGTATGTCGGTGCCGCACCGGCGTTTGGCCGCCTCGATCCGGACATGCTGCGTGGCGCCGCGCAACTGGCCAGAACTTTCGGCGACGGCACCCTGCGTTTCACCCCTTGGCAGAGTCTGTTGCTGCCCAATGTGCGGGAAACCGCTGCGGTTCAAGTGCTCGACGAATTGGGCAAGCTGAACCTGCTGACCCATGCCGAAAATCCTGTAGCGCACCTGATCGCCTGCACCGGCTCCAACGGTTGCGGCAAAGGCCTGGCCGACACCAAACACGATGCCCGCCTTTTGGCGACGCTGTTGCCCCACGCCGTGGATGTGCACCTGTCCGGCTGCCCGCGTTCCTGCGCCGCCGCCCACCGTGCTCCGGCAACGTTGCTGGCCGTCAGCCCCGGTCATTACGACCTCTACATTCGCGATGCAGCGGTGCCCGGTTTCGGCGCGCTGCACGCTCAAAACCTTACTATCGAAGCGGCCGCGACCCTGCTCGTCGCCCGCTCACGGAGCCCCTTGATGCTTGATTACATCCGCGACGGTCAGGAGATCTATCGCAACTCCTTCGCGATCATTCGCCGCGAGGCCAACCTCGCGCGCATCCCGGCCGACCTGGAAAAACTCGCCGTGCGGGTGATCCACGCCTGCGGCATGGTCGAGGCCATCGACGGGCTGCAATTCTCCGAAGGCGCCGGCAAGGCGGGGCGCGATGCGCTGGCTGCCGGTGCGCCGATCCTGTGCGATGCGCGGATGGTTTCCGAGGGCGTGACCCGTGCGCGCCTGCCGGCCAACAACGAAGTGATCTGCACCCTGCGCGACGACAGCGTGCCGGAGCTGGCGCGCGAGCTGGGCAACACCCGCTCGGCAGCGGCGCTGGAACTGTGGCGTCCGCATCTGGAGGGCAGCGTGGTGGTGATCGGCAACGCGCCGACCGCGCTGTTCTATCTGCTGGAAATGCTCGACGCCGGTGCCCCGAAACCGGCGCTGATCCTCGGCTTTCCGGTGGGCTTCGTCGGCGCTGCCGAATCCAAGGCCGAGCTGGCCGCCAACAGCCGTGGGGTGCCGTTCGTGATCATGCAGGGCCGCCTCGGCGGCAGCGCCATGGCCGCCGCGGCGGTCAATGCCCTCGCCACGGAGATCGAATGATGCAGGTTCAAGGACGTTTGATTGGCCTGGGCGTCGGCCCCGGTGATCCGGAACTGATTACCGTCAAGGCCCTGCGCCTGTTGCGCGAGTCGCCGGTGGTGGCGTACTTCGTGGCCAAGGGCAAAAAGGGTAACGCGTTCGGCATCATCGAAGCGCACCTGCAGGACGCGCAGAATCTGCTGCCGCTGGTGTACCCGGTGACCACCGAAGTGCTGCCGGCGCCGCTGTCCTACGAGCAGGTGATCAGCGATTTCTACGATGACGCCGCCGAGGAAGTGGCCGTGCATCTGGATGCCGGCCGCGATGTAGCGGTGATCTGCGAAGGTGACCCGTTCTTCTACGGTTCCTACATGTACCTGCATGACCGCCTGGCCAACCGTTATGAAGCCGAAGTGGTGCCGGGCGTCTGCTCGATGCTCGGCGGCGCGTCGGTGCTGGGCGCGCCGCTGGTGTATCGCAATCAGAGCCTGTCGGTGCTGTCCGGTGTGCTGCCTCACGAAGAGCTCAAACGTCGTCTGGCCGATGCCGACGCGGCGGTGATCATGAAGCTGGGGCGCAATTTCCCGAAAGTGCGCGATGTGTTGGCGGAACTGGGCCTGGCCGAGCGTGCGCTGTATGTCGAGCGCGCGACCATGGCCAACCAGAAGATCGTGCCGCTGGATGAGGTCGAGCCGATGTCGTCGCCGTACTTCTCGCTGATCATTGTGCCCGGCGAACGGTGGCAAGGCTGATGACTCATTCCACACCGGCCATCGTCATTCTCGGCCAGGGCGCGTTGGCCACGGCCCGTCGCCTGCAGCAGGTCTATCCAACTGCGCAGATTCATGGACTGAAAGGGCGCGTCGATGGCGCCGACCTGACTTACAGCGACTTCGGCGCGACCCTGCGCGAGCTGTATCAACAGGACACGCCGATCATTGCCCTGTGCGCGGCGGGCATTGTCATCCGCACGCTGGCGCCGCTGTTGCTGGAAAAAGGCGCCGAACCGCCGGTGCTCGCCGTGGCGGAAGACGGCAGCGCCGTGGTGCCGCTGCTCGGCGGCCTCGGCGGGGTGAACGTCATGGCCCGCGAGATCGCGGCTGCACTTGAAGTCGCAGCGGCGATCACCACCAGCGGCGAATTGCGTTTCGGCACTTGCCTGCTCAATCCACCCGGCGGTTACGCGCTCGGGGATCTGGAGCAGGGCAAGCGATTTGTCTCTGATCTGCTCGCCGGCCACAGCGTGCGCATCGACGGTGCCGCGCCGTGGCTTGCGCAGGCGCAACTGCCGGAAGATCCACAGGCGCAGCGCTCGATTCACGTGGGCAGCGATGCTCGCGCGGCGAGCGCCAGTGAGTTGTTGATTTATCCGCGCAGCGTGGCGGTGGCGGTCGGGGCCGATGTGGCCGATCTGCCGGATGCGATTCGCAATGCGTTGCAGCAGGCCGGTGTGGCGATTCAATCGCTGGCCTGTCTGGTGGCGGCGGACGTTCAGATGGCCAGCCCGGCGCTGCGTGAAGCAGCGCTCGAGCTGGGAGTGCCGCTGCGCTTTGTCGCGCCGGCGAGTGACATTGGTGAGCTGGCTCGCGATGCTGTCCCCGACGCTCGAATCATCAAAACATCCCGCGACCTTGCCATCGCAGTGGCAGAACAGCCACTGGATGTTTCGCAGATCGGTCGTCCGCGCGGACGTCTGGCCGTCATCGGCCTCGGCCCGGGCGCGGCAGAGCTGATGGTGCCGGCGGTAAAAGCCGAGCTGGCCCGTGCCACCGACGTATTGGGTTATGAAACCTACGTGCGCATGGCAGGTCCCTTCCGCGACGATCAGGTGCAGCATTGCACCGACAACCGCGAAGAAATGCAGCGTGCCCGCCACGCTTTCCGACTGGCCGCACAGGGCCGTTCGGTGATTGTGGTTTCGTCCGGCGATCCGGGGGTGTTCGCCATGGCGGCGGCGGTGCTCGAAGCGTTGCACGAGTCGACGGATCCGGCGTGGCACAGCGTCGATCTGGAAATCCTGCCGGGTGTGTCCGCCTCACTCGCTACCGCCGCTCAGGCCGGTGCACCGCTGGGACACGACTTTTGCGTGATGTCGCTGTCGGACAACCTCAAGCCGTGGTCGATCATTGAGAAGCGCCTGGACCTGGCCGCCGAGGCCGATCTGGCATTGGCGTTTTACAACCCGATCTCCCGCGCCCGTCCGTGGCAGTTGGGACGAGCCCTGGAAATCGTTGCCCAACATCGCACGCCGCAGACGCCGGTGGTGCTCGGTCGCGATATCGGCAGACCGGGACAGACTCTGCGTACCACTACGCTGGGCGCATTGACCCCGGATCAGGTGGACATGCGCACCATGGTGCTGATCGGTTCATCCACCACCTGCACCTTCCCCCGCGCGACGGAAGGCGACTGGGTGTACACCCCCCGCTGGTATGGCGAAAAGCCTGCCGGCTGATGCTCCTTTCCATGACGTGTGCCCCCTCGGGTATCGATTGACAAGACAAGGCCGCGAATGGGTTGTTCGCGGCCTTGTCTTTCGTATCGCACGGCAATTTATATATCTGTGACACTTGTTTGGAAGTTTTGATGTCGCGGGAAGTTTCCGTTGAAATCGTTTGAATGGCTTGTTGTTTGTTGAGTTGGTTTTTTTATACTAGTTTCGCTTCCGGAAAGTGCGTGTCGAATCTGTTGTTCGTGCATTGATATCAACTTGTTGCAAGAGCGGTTTTTTTGTAATGGATATTCGTGTGCGTGATTTTCAATCGGCTCGTGTAATTTATTATTTCGGGGGTTCATGTATGCGGGAAATTAATAATGATGTTGCCGATGTCGGTCATTTGAAGTTTGCGACGTTGTTCAAGTTTTCCGAATTTGAGCAGGCTTTGCAGCCTTACAAGGACAGCGCGCAATATGACGCGGCGCTTCTTTACTATTCTGCGTGTATCGATCTGCTCGACTCGCCTCGACTGTTGCAACCGCTGGCGCTGCTCAAGCAGGCACTGGGAGAATTGAACAAGGGGCGAGTGCGCCGTAGTTTAGAGAAGGCACCGGTATCGACACCGGACGGCGGGACAGCGCCGGATCTTGCGCAGATCTTTGACAGGCTCGAAGTGGTCGAGTCGCGCCTGCACTCCAGTGTCGAGTTGATGAAACTTCCGGCTACGGCCGTGCCGAAAATCCTGCACTTCGTCTGGCTCGGTGGCGGGCTCGGCGAGATCCAGCGCGACTACATCAATCTCTGGAAACAAGTGCTGGCTGGAGAGGGTTACAAGATCAACCTCTGGTATGACAGTGATGCCATGTTGGCGCATGAAACCAATCGGCTGATCAGCGAGGCTGCGAAACTGCACAGCCTGCAGAACGGCGGTATGGATAGCTCCACTGAAGCGCAGCTTGGATCAATGTATGAGGCGCGGGCCATCGTACTGAAACAGCAGATGTTCGCGCACATCAATCAGGCTGTTGCAAACGGGGTGTCGGCTGATGAGGCTCGGACGCAGTTGTTGAGTCGGGCGTACGGACAGCAGGCAGAAAGACTCAAATCGTTGAAAGAGCGCAATTTGCAGAGCGTGCATGCGTTGGTCGGTGGCGACTTGCAGTTGCGTGATCTCGCCGGGGCTGCGCAACCCATGCGGCTACAAGCGATCTACGATCAGGAGATGCGCTTGCGCGGCAATCTTGCCGCCGGGTCCGATGTCGTGCGGCTGGAGGCATTGCTCCCCGAAGGGGGGCTGTACGCGGATGTCGATAATCTCCCGCCGTTCATGAAGGTACTGGGCGGCGTGGATATCAGTACGGTCGGAAGCGATGGCCAGCGGGGGATTTTGCAATTATTGCTGGACCACAATCCGCACTGGATGCCGGGGCGCCAGGCAGTGCGCAGCGGTTACACGGATTATGCCGACAGTATTCCCGCAGAGCATCGCCAGGCGCTGGAAGCGTTCGCCAGAAGCAGCCCTGCGTTGAATCAGGTTTTCCAGCCCCCTTCCGATCTCCTTGCACGCCCCTACATGTTGCGTGCTGTGCGTGAGGGCAATTCGTTGAGCAATGCCTGGCTGATGGCGCACCCGGGCTCGCCAATGCTGGAGGCCGTCATGCAGCGGCTGCGTTTTAACTATCAAGTGGTCAACGCAGTGTTCCGGACGGCGGCTGAAAGAGGTATAGCCCCTCACGACGATGACTCCATGCAAGCCCTGGCGATCGCGGAGCTTGAGGAGCGCCTCGGTGCCCTGGAGGGGCTGTCGGACGAGGATGAAATCGCGATGAGATATCTGGCGGACGCCGCTGCCAGTTACTACAGCGACGGCATTCGCCTTGAACGTGAGGGCACGATCTATCTCACCGGACCGGCTGCCATGCGTCTTGGCATGGGAGATTACGAGCAGGCGCATTTCACCCCGCGTGCTGGCGAAGCCTCTCGGGCTGAAGTCGGCATTGAACCGAAGGGCACGGTCAGTCGTTCAAGCGAGGAAGAGCTGGATCATTCCTGGAAAGAAAACGGAGCCGATGAACAACAGTGGGTCAGGAACGAACAGCAGCGTTTTCGCGACGGCCGATACACCACCCGTTACGCCGGCGACCTCGACGAACTGCTCAATCATTCCACCGTCGAGTTCGAGCTCGGCTGGCCGCTCATTGAAGGGCGCCATGTTCTGCTGACCGGGCTGCTGCAACGCCTGGCCGAGCGTCTGGGTAAACCGTTTACCCAGGCGATGATGAACGGCCATGACGGCCCGGTAGTGTTCGTCGACCGGCTGCCACTGGATTTCGACGACCGTCAGGCGATCCGCAATCAGGACACGCGGCTGCGACCACCGGCTTCTCTGGCCAATGAACAGACCCGGAGCCTTGCGCTGGACGAAGTGCTGGTGCGTCTGGGGGCGGGCTCCTTGCAACGGGCTCACCTCAGTCCGTTGCAGCGCCTGACACTCGGGGCCTTGCTCGGCGTTGAATCGCTGGATGAACAGAGTTTGCTGGCGCAGAACAGTGTGATGGAAAACCTGATCAACAGTGTCAGGGAGCGCGGGACTTCGGGACGGTTCGGGGCGATCGAGCAGCATCTGTTTCAGCGCAGGGACACCGCATTCGTTGCCGGGTTGAACAGTGTCCAGCACGAACTGCCGATGGACTTGCCGAGTGCGCTGAGTCTGAAGAAAGCCGCCCTGGCCGGGGCGACGACGCTGTATGAGTGGGGGCAGCAGGTCGCGCAGATCAAGAAGGTGGCCCTCCAGGAACATCGTGAGCAAGTGCAGGATCGCCTGGAGCAGGTGCTCAATCAGCTCGAGGGCGGTGCCGTGAAACTGGCGCCACAGGACCTGCTGATGCACGGAATGGGCGATATGACTGCCGGGCGATGTTTTCCTCTTGCGCTGGCGATGAGTGCAGCCATCACTGAGGGCAAGGCTGCCACCCAGCGATTGCACGAGCGTTTTTACCTTGCGGTACTCGAGCCGGAACACGCTGACACAATCGCCTTTCTGGGGGCACTTGAGGAGATGCGTGGCGTGAAGTATGGCGATGTCGGGACTCCGCTGGGGCGGCTGGATCTGGACCAGGTCACGGCGACCCTCGAGGAGTCTGTCGGTACTCGAACCTTGATGCTCAACTCTGACAATCATTCGATGCTGGTTGCTCGTACCGTCAACGGCACGGAAGTCATCTACCACTTTTATGATCCCAACTTCGGCCTCTTCGAGTTCGAGACTGCTGCCACATTCAGAGCGGTACTGACGAAATTTTTCCAGAGAGGCATGACCAGACATTACGCCGCCTATGGTGAGCCTGACCGTCCGCAGTTCGATCTGATCGATCTCCAGGGGGAACGGGTAGCCGATCTGGATCTGTCGAGCGGTGCCAAGGTGGCACACCTTTTAAGGGAGGATGCGTTGCCGAGCATGCCGCTGCGCAGGGTTCGCCAGCGGCTTTTCAGCGCACACGGACAATCGCTGGTTGAAAATCCACACCTGGCCAGCACATTGCTGCAGTCCGACAGCCACTGGTGGGCCGAACAGGTCGCAGACGTGACTTCGCGGTTGCAGGAGGGGCATGAGTCAGTGTCGCCACTGGTGCCGTTATTCGAGTCGCTGGAGGTCACCCTCGAGGGCACTTATCGGGTGAGCATGCTCGATCCGAAGAGCGGCGAGGTGATGGCAACGGTCATCAGCCGCGACAGCCGTCTGCTGCGGATCAAAAATTATCTGGCCGAGCTGTTTTCGACGCTGGCCCAAAAACGTACCCGGGCCGGCGCGCCAGTCGATCCGACGGAAGCTTCCGCTGTTCACACCCTCAACGCCGGGTTCGCCGTTCAGGCGTTGATGAATGCCTTGCGCGACCGCGAAGGTGAAGGCCGCACATTGACCACCGCCGTGCAATGGCATGCCTACGTCAACTATGCGCAGCTGGTGCATGGCAATCTGGTGGACGTGGCGGGGCTGGTCGGGGTCCTGCAAACGGCATTGCGTGATGAAAGGATCATGGCCCGGACCACTGGGCAAGTGGTGGCCGAAGCGCTGGCGCCACTGACCGCCAGGACATTGGGCAATGTGGCGGGGCATGTGGCCAATGAAGGCGTTGGCGCGGTACTGGGGCTGGCCAATGTCGGGTTCGATATCTATCAGTTGGCGAACGCAAAGAACGATGTGGAGGTCGCGACTTACGGTACTCAGTTGGGCTTTGACGCGGCGAGCCTGGCCCTGACCGGTACAGGGCTTGCTGCGGCGGCCCTGGGGGCGGGTACGGCCGCTGCGGTGCTCGGTGGCGCCGGGGTGATTCTGGGCGGGCTGGCGATCGGGGTGACCGCGTTGGCACATGCCTACGCCATCATTGCCGAGGAGGCAAAAGCCGTCGGTCTGTTCTTCGATGAAATCGAGCAGGCTCATCGCGGTGCCGGCTACCGGTACGACGGCACGCAAGGTGCCTGGCTGCCGCGACCGTCGCTGATTATCAGGCAGCTGGATCTGGGCAACGGCAGGATGCAGCTGGACAGCACCCGGCTGTATCCGCTGCGTGATCATTTCGGAGTGCCGGAATTCGAAGCCGATTACTCACGCGCCATCAACCTCAGTGCCGAGCTGGGCTATCCCGACGAGATGAGTTTCGCTCCGCATGCCGATCAACCCATCGTTTTACCCTGTACACCACTGAACTGTTATCGCTACGAGTACAAGACCCTGCCGTTTGTCTCGGTGTTTCACGACAAGGGTTTTGACATTGCACGTCGCCTGGAAAAGAAAAAACCGGACGGCCAATGGCTGTTCCTGTTTTCGTTCTATTCCTTTCCCAGCGAATACGTCGTCTATCGGATTTATCCCGATTACCGACCCACCGACATCACCGTCAAGCTTGATGCCCGCGAGCGCAAGCTGGTCGTGCCGGTGATCCCGTCCCTGTGGCGGGGCAAGGTTTCCTATCGGCTGCAGGGGGGCGGCGGGACTTGCACGCTGGTGCTCAATCCCGGTGTCGACGTTGAGTTGCAGACGATCGGTGCGCAGAAGGATCGCTGGATTATCGCGGCGCCCTGGGCTCGTGAAACCGACATCGTGTTCGGCGAGGACGGCCGGTTCAGCGTCAAGGATTGCCGGTTCAAGGTCAGTGCCGGTGTTCCACCTGATCTGTATGTGCTACTCGAAGGCGGCAACCTGTTCAAAGTCGAAGGCCGCATACTCACGTTATTGCTGGACCACCCCCCTCAGGAACAGCACGGACAGGTATTGCAGAATCATCTGCAGGAACTGGCCCGGGCCCATCGGCTGGTGCTGCCCTACACGCCGATCCACGATTATCTGATTCCATTCGAACCAGCCGATGCACCGCGTTACACCACCGGTTGGTACGACGCCCGTGAGGACCGGATTCTTTACGTGCGCAATGATGACGTGTCGGCCGACGATGCGCAGTTGTCGGTCGTGGTGGGCGAGTCGGCGTTTTTTCAATCGGCCGAGGGTTTCGAAATCTGGCAGGTCGAGGCGAACACCGGGTTGCTCAGCCATCGCTATCGTCTGTTGTTAAAGCCGCGTGGCACCAGCTCGATTCGCAGTGTGGAGGCCGACGGGCAGGGTGTGGTTCATGTGGTGCAGGAGTATCTGCAGGCCGACGGCCGTGTGGAGCGCTTCAATTACCTCATTCACGATGGGCAGTTATGGTTGAGTTCAGTCACGCGCGGTCTTGAACCGGCATTCGAGGCGCTCCTTGATGAAACGGCCCCGTTGACCGATTGGACGTCTGTGCTCGGCGAACAGATCGTGCTCAAGTCGAGTCATGACAAGTCCTACGCGACGGTCCACTGGCAGCTCGCGCCCTATGTGTCGATCTGCTGGATGATCGAAAAAAACCTCCGTGACATGGCCTGGATCCGCACCCGCGACGACCTGATCATTCGCCCGGTGCCGCGTCGTCATCGCGCCCGGGGCTGGGCCGATTCGATCCAGAATCTGAACGACCTGATGCTGCTGACGGTGGCTGATGACAGCGATGTATTTGTCATCTATGACCGTAACGCGCAGACCCTGTGCCGGACGCACCGCACCAAGGTCAAGGGACAGGTGCAATGGGCACACCGCTGGGTGCAACCGGCTGGATTGAAGCAGATTGCCGCACAGGAAAACGGCTATCTGGCGAGTACCGCAGAGGGGCTTTCGTTTGAAATCGACAGCACCGGTGAGGTGCGCTTCGCCGTTGTGGGCGAACAATGGCTCAAGGGCCGCGCCCAATGGTGGCTGGCGCTGGAAGGGCTGGCCAAGCGGTACTCCGTTGAACGGTTCACGATTGTCGGCGTTGCCAATGCCACCGCAGACGCGCGTTTGCATGCCTGGTACGTGGATAGTCATCTGGTGCTGTGTAGGGCGCGACAGGGCGATGTACGTCTTCTGGGACTGACCCCCGACAGACAGGCGGCGTGGTTGTTCGAACCAGCGGCAGGGCAAGTCTGGCGGCAGGCGTTGATCGATCCGCAGCGACTGGATCAGGCGTTCGGAACCGCTGCGCAGCTGTTGCACGCTGAAGTGTTGCCCTTGCCGGAACGGCAATGGGCACCGTGGAGCTTCGCCGACGTCAGGATCGACGGTACGGGGCTGCTGGGCACGACCCTCAATGGCCAGGTGTTGCAGTTGCATGCAGAGGCGCAACCTGTGCTGGCCGGTGTGGCGCTCGATTGGGTGGTCGCTCATGACGAGCACCTGATCCGTGACCTCAAGGCCATGCTGGTGAACCAGGCGCATCGCCCGTTCATTTCCATCGCCACCCGCGACGCGAGCGCGTGCTGGTACTTCGTCGACAGTGCGCGATTGATCCGGATCGCAGCGCAGGATCTACCCGGGGATTACGAGTTGCTGGGCGTCCGGCGACCCTCGGATGTCCTTCTGAACGATTCAGGGCAGCGACTGATTCGGGGTTATCCGAGCAAGCGGCAGATCGGGCCGCTGGATTACGTCCAGCGCAACGCCGAGGTGCTGGTGATCGAAGGGCAGGTGGATGCGCCGAACTTGTTGCCGCTGATTCCCGATGGCGTGCGCACACTGGTGGTGCGGATGGGCCACGGCTCCATGAAGTGCCATCTGTCGCAGGCTCTGACGCGCAGACTGGAACGGCTGGTCATTGATGCCCGGTTCCCGATGGCCGGCCCGCCAGCGCTGATGAGTCGCCTGATCTGGACGCTGGACACATCGCAAGCGCTGGAGGTCGGCATTGCCGGGGATCACCTGGTGCTGATCGATCCTGATTCCGGACTCTGCGTGTTGTTCCGTGATGCCTGCGCGAACGATCCGGCGTTGCACGGCGACGTCATACTCGAGGTCAAGGGGTTGCGACCTTGCCAGATATCGACGCTCGCTCGAGGGATGATGGGACGCAAGGGCGGGACAGGCAGCGTGACACTCAAAAGCTTGATAGAGGAGGCGAAGAGCAAGGTCATGACTGAATCAACGATTTGAGTTAACGATTCAGTTGTGCTTGAAAAATAGTTGTCATTGACCAAAGAAGACCGCCGATGGAAGTATTGGCGGTCTTTTGCATTCCGGTTTTATGGCACCAGATAGCCCTTGACCCCGGTGAAGATGATCTGTGCGGCCAGCGCACACACGAATAATCCCATCAGGCGACTGACGATCTGCAAGCCTTGATCGCCGAGGATCCGTTCGATGCGATTCGACAGATAAAGCACGACACCCACGGTAAAGCTGGCCAGGGCGATGCTCATGATGGCGGTGAGTTTATCGTCCCAGTGGGGCTGACTGACGCCCATGACCAGCAACGCACCAATAGTGCCCGGGCCGACAGTCAGGGGAATGGTCAGCGGCACGATCGTCACGTCCTGCTGCACATTGTCCGTCTGCACCACCGACTTGCCTTGCGCCATGCCCAGTGCAGAGATGAACAGCACGCTGCCGGCGCCGATCCGGAAAGCATCCACGGTAATGCCGAACACATCGAAAATCACTCGCCCGAACAAATACAGAAGAACGCTGGAGACCAGCGTGGCGATCGCCACTTTCCAGGCCAGGCGTCGTTGCTCCTTGCGCGAATAACCACGGGTCAGGCTGATAAAGCAGGACAGCACGAAGAACGGGCTGTAGAGCACAAGCATCTTCAGGTAAACGCTGAACAACACATGGAGCATGGTTTCGACTCGCCGCTGTGGAGTGGACGACGTGGAGTCTATCAGTGGTTTAGTTGTTTGTGTCTGGAAGCGTGGTTTTAATCAGGTTTGATTTAACTTGTGTTGAAGTTGCTAAATGGGTGAAAGGTCCAGATATCAAGTTACATGTTTTGTTTTGTTGTTTGTTTGAAGTTTGGTTATTGTTATTTGGCAAGTTCATGACGAGCTTGTGATTCTAACTAATGGATGTGTCAAATGTATAATCAAGCTGTTCGTGAAAGTTATGTAAACACCTGTCTTGAAACGCTGGGTGAGTGTGATATCGGTGATCCGCTGATTATCAAGCCACGTGGCTTGCAGATTTCCGGTGATGATGTTGAAGCGCCGTCGCGCGGTAGCATCGTCGGTGAGGGCGTGCTGGGTTTCTCCAGTAACCTCACTGGCGATAACAAGTCCGATGCGCAGAATGCTTTTTTATTCGCAACGCGTGCAGCAAACAAAAAATACCCTGAAGAATCTCAGGGCAAGGAATGGTACCTGTACTTCCGGGACATCATGACCATGGCAGGCTGGACCCCTGTCAGCCGTTACTACAGCGATCTGCAAGTGGGTGGTACCAGTGTTCGCATGGACAAACTGGTTCTGGAGATTCTGTCTTCGGTCGTCGCGGGTGTTGCCTTGCCTGGCCCAACCAGCGCATTGATGCTGAAAGTAGCGGGCGATGCCATTGCCGCCCTGCAAAAGCGTGACACCGCAGCACTGACCGTTTACGAACGCAATCTGCTCGAGCATGGCGTCGGTGGTGTTTCCAGCGCCGCCTGCGTGGAAGTCGACGGTGAAGCGATCATGGCGGTCGGCGCAGTGCGCTTCCTGCGTCGGAACACCTCGACCAAAGTCATGTTTGTGGATGTTGATATTCGTAATGTGAAGTTGTATCGCGGTGAAACGGTATTTGCCAAAAATACATTCGTGGCGGATGGCGTCCGTGATTTGATCAAGAACAAGTTGATTCCGCATAAAGACAAAATTGACGAGATCGACATTTGATGAGTGAAAAGGCGGCCGTAACAGGTCGCCTTTTTTATGGGGGACGATATGAAACTTGATTATTCGGTTTTGATCGTTGGCGCTTGCGTGATGTTGCTACCGGCAGCGGACGATGCGGATAGTTACAGCGATCTGGTCAACTCCGTGTTGTTGGCGCAGTTGGCCGCGAGCAAGAAAGTCGAAAAGTCGCAAGGTAGCGACTGGTATGACGCTTACATCCAATTGATGGATGACTACTGGCTGCGCTACGCGCGCGCCCGACAAGACTGGTCCGTCAATGAGGGGGATGTCGAATCCGTCAGCGAATGGATCAGTGGCGCTATTGCCAAAGGTGATTCGCAAAACGCCAGTGCTGCGGTGGCGACCTTGCAGCGTTTGGCTCAGTTATCGGGAGCCGATCCCGTCATGGCGCTGCTGCGAGCGCACGTGCAAAGGACCAAGTTCCTACCCGGTGAGGCTCATGACCCTGCCGGATCCGTGCGATTGCTAGTGATCATTGCCTCGACGCCAATGCGCATTTCGAGCGTCTATGTTGAGTTCCAGGCTCATGGGTCTATCGAACTCAACCCGCTGGCCCAGCGTTTCGAAGCACGGGACATACAGGGAGCGGTCTGCTTGCGCTACGCCAAAGCCAGTTTGTCGGAAACACTCTACGGGGCTGTACGTGATGCCATCGCCTTGAAAGTCAGGGACAGGCGTGCGGCTCACGTTTTGCAGATGGCTGTTGAATAACGGCGAGACGCTTGATCGGCAACGCCGCTCAGAACGTTGAGGCGGTGCGATTCTGTTGGTCGCGCTGCGCCACCCAGTGTTCGATCAGCTCACGCAGTTGCGACAGCTCCACCGGTTTGGCCATGTGCCCGTCCATCCCGGCCTGACGCGCGCGCTCCCTGTGTTCAGCGAGGATGTGCGCCGTCAGGGCAACGATCGGCGTGCGAATGCGCTGGTTGCTGACTTCCCATGCGCGCAATTGCTGAGTCGCCGAGAACCCGTCGAGGATCGGCATTTCGCAGTCCATCAACACCAGGTCATAACGCTGGGCTTTCATTGCCTGCAAGGCTTCTTCGCCATTGCTGGCGGTGTCCGGTTGCAGATTGAGTTTGCCGAGCATGCCGCGGATGACCTTGGTGGAAATCGTGTTGTCTTCGGCCACCAGAATGCGGAAGTCGCTCGGCACCTTGACCGGCGCAGCGGGGCTGGCCGGCTGCGGCTGGAATGCCACCTGGCCACGGTTGCGCTGGTTCAGTTCGTCGGCAAGCGTGGTCTTGAGGGTGTAGCCGGCCACCGGTTTGGCCAGGATGCGCTTGATCCCCGAATTGCGCGCGATGATCTTGCTCGGCGCATTGCTGATGCCGGTGAGCATGATCAGCAGGATGTCGTGGTTCAGGCTCGGGTCTTCCTTGATCTTGGCCGCCAGTTGCATGCCGGTCATGCCGGGCATGTTCTGGTCGAGCAGAACCACGTCGAAATAGTCGCGCAGGTGCGCCTTGGTGCGCAGCAGGGCCAGCGCTTCCTTGCCCGACGGCACGGCGCTGACGTTCAGGCCCCAGGCGCTGCATTGCTGCACCAGCACCTTGCGGCAGGTGTCGTTGTCGTCGACCACCAATACGCGTGCGCCTTGCAGCGGGCTGTCGAGGTCCGAGGTCGGGTGCTCCAGGCGATCGGGATCCAACGGCAGGGTCAGCCAGAGCGTGCTGCCCTGGCTGGCGCCGCTCTTGATGCCGAACTCGCCCTGCATCAAACGGATCAATTGGCGGGCGATCACCAGCCCGAGGTTGCCGCCCAGACGGTTGGCCGACAGGAAGTGCTTGCTGTGCAACTCGGCGTGCATCAGCGCGTCGCGCTCTTCCTGATCCATCGGCTGGCCGCTGTCCTGCACGGCAATGCGCAGGCGTGGGCCGGCGCTGCGTTCGTCGAGGGCGACCACCACCAGCACTTCGCCTTCCTCGGTTTTCTTCAGGGCGTTTTCCAGCAGGCTCAGCAGTGTCTGGCGCAGGCGCGTCGGATCACCACTGATGACCCGTGGCACTTGCGGCTGGATGAAACTGATCAGCTCGACGTTCTGCTGTTCGGCCTTGGCGCGGTAGATGCTCAGGCAATCGTCGATCAGCGCGTTGAGGTCGAACTGCACGTCGTCGAGTTCGATCTGCCCGGACTCGAGCCGCGAGATGTCGAGGATCTCGTTTATCAGGGTCAGCAATTCGTTGCCGGCGCTGTGGATGGTTTGCACGTAGTCGCGTTGCTTGACCGACAGCGGCGTGCCGAGCAGCAGTTCGGTCATGCCCAGTACGCCGTTCATCGGCGTGCGGATTTCGTGGCTGATCTTGGCCAGGAACTCGGCCTTGGCGTTGATCTCGGCGTTGCTCGCGGCGAGGTCGCGGCTGATGCTGAAACGGCTTTCGGTAATGCTGCGCTGACGTTCGCCGAGGGCGATGCTCATCAGCAGGCCACTGATGCAGATGAAACCCATCAGGGTCATGATCAGGCCTTGCGGCGCCACCAGGGTCAGCCCCAGCAAGGCCGGGAGAATGATCAGTGTGCCGATGTTGAACACCACCATCGCGGCAACGAACAAGCGGGCAGGGCGGTAGCCTTTCTGCCAGTGATAGAAACCCACCAGCAGCATGCTCAGCCCAGCCAGGGCTACGAGCGCGTAGGTGATGATGTTCAGCGGCAGGGTGTTGACGAACAACAGCAGCAGGCTGCAGATCACGATGAACAGGATGTCGCCGATCAGCAGCTTGTTCAGCGGATGCGGGCCGAGCGGCGCGAAGAAACGGTAGGCGAACATCAGGCCCGCCGGAGCGGTCAGCAGCAGGGCCAGATAGGCGCCGGGAGTCTGGATCGCATGCCAGTTCGGCAGCCACGGACCGGCGAGGTTGAGCAACAGCAACAGGCTCAGGCTCAACAGGCCTTCACACACCGCGAGCCACAGACTGCTGCGTGAGCGGGTGTAGGCGTAGCGGATCAGGTTGTGCAGGATCAGCATCGCCAGACAGCCGAACAGCAGGCCGTAGATCAGCGTCTGGTTGTGATTGGCCCCGGCCATCACTGCCGATTGCAGGGTGATATACGGGCGCAACTGGTGATCGGAGACCAGTCGCAGGTAGACGTCGAGGGGTTTGTCGCTTTGCGGCAGCGGCAGCATGAAATCGCTGCTCGGCAGCGGTCGTTCCACCTGGGGCTGGGTGGTGCCGGTGTCGCGCTGTTCGATCAGGCGATCGCCGTCGAGGACATACAGATTGAGGTGCGACAGGTCGGGGGCGAAGATCCGCAGCACTTGTTCGTGCTTGCCGGGCGCCAGCCTGAAGCGCAGCCACAGGGCGCCATCGGGTTCGGCCGCGGTGAGGCGGTCAAGCTCGATAGGGCTGAATTGATTGGTGTAGCGGGCGGAGCGGATGTCGCTCAGCTGCAGGTTGCCCTGATCGTCAAGCAATACCGACCAGCCACTGCCTTGCGCGGCTTGGGCCGGGAGCATGCAGAGCAAGGTCAACAGCGTGACGGTGAAGCCTATGGCAATCCTGAGCCAGCGCACGGCGAAATCCCTTCGTAGGTTGATGCCAGAATATAACGATGCGCAGCGTCGGAACAGTCCGGCAAGGGCGATGAGCCCCTGCCGGAAACACAGCGTAGCTTATTACTGAGACTCACCGCGTTCACGGGCAATGGCGCGGTAGCCAATGTCGGTGCGGTAGAAGCAGCCTTCCCAGTCGATGGCCTTGGCCAGTTTGTAGGCCTGCTCCTGGGCGGCGCCGACGCTGGCGCCCATGGCGGTGGCGCACAGCACCCGACCGCCGGCCGTCACGACGTTGCCGTCCTTGAGCGCAGTACCGGCGTGGAAGACCTTGCCTTCCAGTGCGGCGGCAGCGTCCAGACCGTTGATCGGCGCGCCCTTGGCGTAGTCGCCCGGGTAACCGCCGGCGGCCAGCACGATGCCGACGCTCGGACGTGGATCCCACTGCGCTTCAACCTTGTCCAGCGCCTGGGCCAGTGCCGCTTCGACCAGCAGCACCAGGCTCGACTGCAGACGCAGCATCACCGGTTGGGTTTCCGGGTCGCCGAAGCGGCAGTTGAACTCGATGACCTTCGGATTGCCGGCCTTGTCGATCATCAGACCGGCGTACAGGAAACCGGTGTAGACGTTGCCTTCGTCGGCCATGCCGCGCACGGTCGGCCAGATCACTTGGTCCATCACGCGCTGGTGCACGTCGGCGGTGACCACCGGTGCAGGGGAGTAAGCACCCATGCCGCCGGTGTTCGGGCCGCTGTCGCCGTCGCCGACGCGTTTGTGGTCCTGGCTGGTGGCCATCGGCAGAACGTTCTTGCCGTCGACCATGACGATGAAGCTGGCTTCTTCGCCGTCGAGGAATTCTTCGATGACAACGCGCGAACCGGCGTCGCCAAAGGAATTGCCGGCGAGCATGTCGCGCACGGCGTCTTCGGCTTCGGCCAGGGTCATGGCGACGATCACGCCTTTACCGGCGGCCAGGCCGTCAGCCTTGATCACGATCGGTGCGCCTTTTTCACGCAGATAAGCCAGGGCCGGCTCGATCTCGGTGAAGTTCTGGTAGTCGGCGGTCGGGATCTTGTGGCGTGCCAGGAAATCCTTGGTGAAGGCTTTCGAGCCTTCCAGCTGCGCGGCGCCGGCGGTCGGGCCGAAGCAATCCAGGCCACGGGAGCGGAACAGGTCGACGACGCCGGCCACCAATGGCACTTCCGGACCGACGATGGTCAGGGAAACGTTTTTCTCGGCGAAGTCAGCGAGCTGCTCGAGGGCCAGCACGTCGATGGCGACGTTCTCGCACTTGGCTTCAATCGCGGTGCCGGCGTTGCCCGGTGCGACGAAAACTTTCTGCACACGCGGATCCTGAGCCACTTTCCAGGCCAGGGCGTGTTCGCGGCCACCGCTGCCAATGATCAAAACATTCATTTCAAAAACCTCGGATGACGCTAATTCTGGAGGCAGCACTAAGACTGCTTTTCTGTGGGAGCGGCGGTGCGACGATTCGACTTGCTCGCGAAAGCGGAGTGTCAGTCGAAACAAATGTCGCTGACAGATTGCATTCGCGAGCAAGCCCGCTCCCACATTTGAATCGGTTTATCAGTGACGGAAATGGCGCATGCCTGTAAAGACCATGGCGATACCGGCTTCGTCAGCAGCAGCAATCACTTCAGCATCACGCATCGAGCCGCCCGGCTGGATCACTGCCGTGATACCGACCTTGGCCGCGTTGTCCAGACCGTCGCGGAACGGGAAGAACGCGTCCGACGCCATCACCGAACCGGCCACTTGCAGGCCGGCGTGTTCAGCCTTGATCGCCGCGATACGCGCCGAGTTCACGCGGCTCATCTGGCCGGCGCCGACACCGATGGTCTGGCGGTTCTTGGCGTAGACGATGGCGTTGGATTTGACGAACTTGGCCACTTTCCAGGCGAAGATCAGGTCGTGGACTTCCTGCTCGGTCGGGGCGCGCTTGGTCACCACTTTCAGGTCGTCGGCGCCGATCATGCCGATGTCGCGGCTCTGTACCAGCAGCCCGCCGTTGACGCGCTTGTAGTCCCAGGCCGGAACGCGATCGGCCGACCACTCGCCGCAGGCCAGCAGGCGAACGTTAGCCTTGGCAGCGACGATGGCACGGGCTTCTTCGCTGACGCTTGGGGCGATGATCACTTCAACGAACTGACGCTCGACGATCGCCTTGGCGGTCTCGGCATCCAGTTCACGGTTGAAGGCGATGATGCCGCCGAACGCGGATTCGGTGTCAGTGGCGTAGGCCAGTTCGTAGGCCTGACGGATGCCGCCTTCGGCGTCCGGGCTCACGGCCACGCCGCACGGGTTGGCGTGCTTGACGATCACGCAGGCCGGTTTGACGAAGCTCTTCACGCATTCCAGCGCAGCGTCGGTGTCGGCCACGTTGTTGTACGACAGCTCTTTGCCTTGCAGCTGGGTGGCGGTGGCGATGCCGACTTCGGCAGGCTTGGCTTCAACGTAGAACGCCGCGCTCTGGTGCGGGTTCTCGCCGTAGCGCATTTCCTGGGCCTTGATGAACTGGCTGTTGAAGGTGCGCGGGAATTCGCTGCGACCTTCGGTGCTCAGGGTTTCGGCAGCCTGGTTCACGGTGCCCATGTAGTTGGCGATCATGCCGTCGTAGGCGGCGGTGTGTTCGAACGCCTTGAGCATCAGGTCGAAACGCTGAGCATAGGTCAGGCCACCGGCCTTGAGGTTTTCCAGGACGTTGGCGTAATCGCTGGCATTCACCACGATGGCCACGTCTTTGTGGTTTTTCGCCGCCGAACGGACCATGGTCGGGCCGCCGATGTCGATGTTTTCGATGGCGGTCGGCAGGTCGCAGCCTGGCTTGCTGATGGTGGCTTCGAACGGGTACAGGTTCACGGCTACCAGATCGATCGGCT
This sequence comes from Pseudomonas sp. 3-2, assembly GCF_019710535.1. Classification (NCBI taxonomy): domain Bacteria; kingdom Pseudomonadati; phylum Pseudomonadota; class Gammaproteobacteria; order Pseudomonadales; family Pseudomonadaceae; genus Pseudomonas; species Pseudomonas sp. 3-2. Next base: position 715,816 of record NZ_CP081200.1, read on the forward strand.
TGATGCCGTGCTCGTTCATGATGGCGTCGTCGATACCGCGACGACCGAGGATCCCGCCGTGGATTTTCGGGTGCAGGGTTTTCACCCGACCGTCCATCATCTCTGCGAAACCGGTGTAATCCGCGACTTCCACTGCGGCCACGCCGTTGTCCTGCAGCAGTTTGAAGGTCCCGCCGGTGGAAAGGATTTCCACGCCCAGGGCTTCCAGCTCCCTGGCGAATTCGAGGATCCCGGTCTTGTCGGAAACACTGATCAAGGCGCGGCGGATCGGCAGGCGGGTAGTCTGGTCGGTCATCTCAATTTCCATCAAAAGCAAGGGAAGTCAGCAAAAAAGGCGACCGGTTTTACGCGGGCGCCTTTCTGGTTTGATTGAATGCTTACAGCAGATCGTACTGTTTGAGTTTCTTGCGCAGCGTGCCGCGGTTCAGTCCGAGCAGCTCGCTGGCCTTGGTCTGGTTGCCCTTGACGTAGTTCATCACGCTTTCGAGCAGGGGAGCCTCGACTTCGGAGAGCACCAGGTTGTACACATCCGTGACGGACGCGCCCTCAAGGTGGGCGAAATAATTGTGCAGCGCCTTCTCGACACTCCCGCGAAGGGTCTGGCCTTCTTCGCTCGGGGTATTGAGGTGCTGTTTCAAATTCACGTTGTCGCTCACGGGTGTTGTTCCACTCACTAAAGTCTCGGTCATCATCGTCATGCGGCCACCCCTTCTCCGTCCCCTGTCAGGCTCTTGTAACGTTCGGCGAAGAACTCCCGAACGTTGGCGCATTGTGTTTCCGTACCATCCAAACGATTGAAGTGGGCGCGAAACTCCCTGGCGCCCGGCAAGGTTGCGAGATACCAGCCCACATGTTTGCGGGCAATTCGCACACCCATCACGTCCCCATAGAAGGCGTGGAGGGCGGCCAGATGCTCAAGCAGAATGCGTTCCACCTCGATCAGCTCCGGCGCCGGCAGTTTTTCGCCGGTACGCAGAAAGTGTTCGATCTCGCGAAAAATCCATGGCCGCCCCTGGGCAGCCCGGCCGATCAACAGGCCATCGGCACCGGTCGCGTCGAGCACGTAGCGGGCCTTTTCCGGCGATACGATGTCGCCGTTGGCAAAGACCGGAATCGACACCGCCTGCTTGATCGCGGCAATGGTGTCGTACTCGGCTTCGCCGGTGTACAGGTCGGCGCGGGTGCGGCCATGCACCGCCAGCGCCGTGATCCCGGCCTGTTCGGCGATCTTCGCCACGGTCAGGCCGTTCTTGTTGTCGCGATCCCATCCGGTGCGGATCTTCAGGGTCACCGGCACATCAACCGCCGCCACGACGGCATGCAGGATCTCGGTAACCAGTGCTTCATCTTTCAACAACGCGGAGCCGGCGGCCTTGTTGCAGACCTTCTTCGCCGGGCAACCCATGTTGATATCAATAATCTGTGCGCCCAGCTCGACGTTGGCCCGGGCCGCATCCGCCAGCATCTGCGCATCGCCACCGGCGATCTGCACCGAGCGTGGCTCGGGATCACCTTCGTGGATCATGCGCATGCGCGACTTGCGGGTGTTCCACAGGCTCATGTCACTGGTGACCATTTCCGAGACTACAAGCCCTGCGCCCAGACGCTTGCACAGCTGACGAAAGGGCTGGTCGGTGACACCCGCCATCGGGGCGAGGATCAAACCGTTCTGCAATGTATATGGGCCGATGCGTACCGCCGACATAGGACTTCCCTGAAGTGGGGCCGGATCATGAGAGTTCGAAAAAGGGTTGGCATGATACCCGCTCTCGATGACTGGATAAAGGCTGAATTGAACAAAATCTGAACAGTTATTCTGTTATTACCGCCGGTTTGGTTGTGCGGTGTGCAGTCAGAAAATTGCCGTCAATCCGGGAGCGGTGAAGCGCTTCACTCGGGTGAGTGGAAACTCAGGCTGTAGTTCACCGCTTTCGGGCCTGGATCGAGGATGTCCAGGGCGATGTGGATCGGCGTCTGCGGCGGCATTTCCGCCATGCCTTCGAGGTCGCCGTTGAGGTATTCGCCGGGTTTGAAGCGACGACTGGCGATCAGGTGGCCGTTGAGGTCGGCGAAGCGCAGCTCCAGCAGCGGAAACGGCTGCGAGAACGGCGCGCGGTTATAAATGATCGCGTCCACCACCAGCGCACCGCTGAATTCCGGGTGGCTGCGCACCACCAGGTTGCTGCTCTTGATCTTGGCGATATCCACTTTGGACGGCACCGTGCAGCCGATTTGCGGGCACAGTTGCTGGAACCATGGCCGGTATTGATCCTGGCGGGCCAGTTCATCGAAGTGATAGGCGATGTATTGTCCGCCCAGGCCGGCGGCGGCCAGCACGATCAGCAACAGCCAGAGCAGGCGACGGCCCCAGGGCGAGCGGCGTTTCTGCCAGTCCAGTTGCAGCGGGTCGTCGGTCAGATCCTGCAACGCTTCGGCGCGAACGCTGGATTCGACGCGTTCGCGCTTTTTGCGCGGTGCTTCGATGAGTGGCAGTTCGTCGTCGACGTCATCGCTGGCCGACAGGCGTTCGCGGCGGGCGTTCGGGTCGATCGGATCGTGCAGGCGCAGTTGCGGGATCGGCGGTTCGTCGTCGAGATCCACCGGCTCCAGCGACAGCGAGGGTTCGGTTCGCTCCGGTCGGACGGGTTCAGGCTCGACGACGTCGGGTTCATCTTCGACTTCGGGTGCGCGCTCATCTGCCGGTTCGCTGAACAGGCTGTCCGGCCAAGTCGTGTCTTCCGGTTCGTGGCTGTCGCGGCGGGCGCTCAGGGCGTCTTCGCGTGGGCGGCCGAACTCGGTGGTCGGCTGGATTTCCCGTTGCTCGAGGCGGGCCAGTTCTTCGTCCAGATCCAGGCTGTCCAGATCCAGCTCGGCGGCGCTCCATTGCTTCTGGCTGATGGCGCGCGGCTCGGGCGTTTCGGCGATGGCCGGTGGTTCGACTGGCGCCGGCTCGCTGATCGGCGGCGGCTCGCTGATTAACGGCGCCACCGGCGTGACCGCTTCCTTGCCTGCGTGTTGCTCCAGCAATTGCTTGGCGGCATTGAACACTTGCAGGCAGGAGCCGCAACGAACCACCCCGCGGGCCACGCTCAACTGAGCGTGGCTGACGCGGAAACTGGTTTGGCAATGCGGGCACTGGGTGACGAAGCTGTCGGTCATGCGGCGGTCCGGATTGAGCAGGCGGTCATTCTAGCGCCGACGGCCGGTGATGCGCACCCAGCCATCACGATTGGCGATCGGGTCGAGATCGAAGTCCTGCGCGTAGGCGGCAGCGACTTCGTCACCTTGTTCGGCGAGGATCCCGGACAGCGCCAGACGCCCGCCGGACTTGACCAGGCCGGACAGTTGCGGCGCCAGGGAAACCAGCGGACCGGCCAGAATGTTGGCCACCAGTACGTCGGCTTTGACCTGCGGCAGGTCTTCCGGAAGGTACAGCGGGAACAGTTCGTCCGCGATGTTGTTGCGCCCGGCGTTGTCGCGGGAGGCTTCGAGTGCCTGCACGTCAATGTCGGTGCCCACGGCTTCTTTCGCGCCCAGCAGCAGGGCGGCAATCGCCAGAATCCCCGAGCCGCAGCCGAAGTCCAGCACGTTGCAGTCTTTCAGGTCCTGGCCGTCCAGCCATTCCAGGCACAGGGCGGTGGTCGGGTGGGTACCGGTGCCGAACGCCAGGCCCGGGTCCAGCAGCAGGTTGACCGCGTCCGGCTCCGGGGCGGCGTGCCAGCTCGGCACGATCCACAGACGCTGACCGAAACGCATCGGCTGGAAACCATCCATCCAGCTGCGTTCCCAGTCCTGGTCTTCGATTACTTCGCTGTGGTGCTCGGGCAGCGGGCTGCCGGTCAGCAGTTCCAGATGGGCCAGTACCGGGGCGGCTTCGGTGCCGCCCTCGAACAGGGCCAACAGGTGGGTGTGTGCCCACAGCGGGGTGGTGTTGAGTTCCGGCTCGAAGATCGGCTGGTCTTCGGCGTCCATGAAGGTCACCGAAACGGCGCCCACTTCAAGGAAAGCGTCTTCGTAGGTTTCGGCTTGTTCCGGGCTGATGGCGAGTCTTACTTGCAGCCAAGGCATGGCGGGCACCTGTGAAAAAGATTGATTGCAGCCTAGCGGCCTGCGAGAAGCGCGCAAGTTTACGCGAGCGCGACGGTTTTGTGGGAGCGGGGAATGTGTGAGCAGATGAAACCTTCGGAAACAACAAAGCCGCCCGAAGGCGGCTTTGTCAGGTGCGGGCTGAAGCTTAGTGCTTCTCGCCAGCCAGCTTGTGCTCGAGGTAGTGAATGTTCACGCCCCCTTTGCAGAAGCCTTCGTCGCGGGTCAGATCACGGTGCAGCGGGATGTTGGTCTTGATCCCGTCGACCACGATTTCGTCCAGGGCATTGCGCATGCGGGCCATGGCTTCGTCGCGGGTCGCGCCGTAAGTGATCAGCTTGCCGATCAGCGAGTCGTAGTTCGGCGGAACGGCATAACCGCTGTACAGGTGCGAATCGACGCGAACGCCGTTGCCGCCTGGTGCGTGGAAATGCTTGACCGTACCCGGGCTCGGCATGAAGGTTTTCGGGTCTTCGGCGTTGATCCGGCATTCCAGCGAGTGACCGCGGATCACCACATCATCCTGGGTATACGACAGCTTGTTGCCAGCGGCGATGCTGAGCATCTCCTTGACGATGTCGATACCGGTGACCATTTCCGAAACCGGGTGCTCCACCTGAACACGGGTGTTCATTTCGATGAAGTAGAAGCGACCGTTCTCGTACAGGAACTCGAAGGTGCCGGCGCCACGGTAGCCGATGTCGATGCACGCCTTGACGCAGCGAGCCAGGACTTCCTTGCGCGCGTTCTCGTCGATGCCCGGTGCCGGCGCTTCCTCGAGAACCTTCTGGTGGCGGCGTTGCAGCGAGCAATCGCGGTCGCCCAGATGGATGGCATTGCCCTGGCCGTCGGACAGAACCTGCACTTCGACGTGACGCGGGTTGGTCAGGAATTTTTCCAGATAGACCATCGGGTTGCCGAACGCCGCGCCTGCTTCGGAGCGGGTCAGTTTCGCCGAGGCGATCAGGTCTTCTTCCTTGTGCACCACGCGCATGCCGCGACCACCACCGCCGCCGGCGGCCTTGATGATCACCGGATAGCCGACTTCACGACCGATGCGCAGCGCCGTTTCCTCGTCTTCCGGCAGCGGGCCGTCGGAACCTGGAACGGTTGGCACGCCCGCTTCGATCATCGCGTGCTTGGCCGATACCTTGTCGCCCATCAGGCGAATGGTTTCGGCTTTCGGACCGATGAAGGCGAAGCCGGAGTTCTCGACCTGCTCGGCGAAGTCGGCGTTTTCCGCGAGGAAACCGTAGCCTGGGTGAATGGCGGTAGCGCCAGTCACTTCAGCGGCAGCGATGATGGCCGGGATGTGCAGGTAGGACTGAGCGGCAGAAGCCGGGCCGATGCAGACGGATTCGTCTGCCAGACCCAGGTGCATCAGCTCTTTGTCGGCCTTGGAGTAAACGGCGACGGTCTTGATGCCCATCTCTTTGCAGGCACGCAGAATCCGCAGGGCGATCTCACCGCGGTTAGCGATCAGAACTTTTTCCAACTTCGCAGTCATCAAAGGCTCTCCGCAGTTCAAACGATGGTGAACAGCGGTTGGTCGTACTCAACCGGCTGGCCGTCTTCGACGAGGATGGACTCGATCACACCGCTGGTTTCAGCTTCGATGTGGTTCATCATCTTCATGGCTTCGACGATGCACAGGGTGTCGCCTTTCTTCACGGTCTGGCCGACTTCAACGAAGGACGGCGAGGTTGGCGAAGATTTGCGATAGAAGGTGCCGACCATCGGCGAACGGGCAACGGTGCCGTTCAGCGCTGGAGCAGCAGCGGCAGCTGGAGCTGCGGCAGCAGCAACCGGAGCGGCAGCGGCGGCAGGTGCAGCGGCCGGAGCCTGCATCGGAGCCGGAGCGTAGTACTGCTGCGCCGGGGTCTTGCTGTGACGGCTGATGCGTACGGACTCTTCGCCTTCCTTGATCTCGAGCTCGTCGATGCCGGACTCTTCCAGCAATTCGATCAGTTTCTTAACTTTACGGATATCCATGAATCATCAACTCCCAAGGGTCGGTCAGGGGCGTATAGCTTGGTGTTCAAGCTGCTCTAGTGCAGCCTCCAGGGCCAGTCGGTAACCGCTGGCGCCAAGGCCGCAGATCACTCCTACCGCTACGTCGGAGAAGTAGGAGTGATGGCGGAAAGGTTCGCGTTTGTGCACGTTGGACAAATGCACTTCGATGAATGGGATGCTCACTCCCAGCAGCGCGTCACGTAATGCGACACTTGTGTGTGTAAATGCCGCCGGGTTGATCAGAATGAAGTCCACGCCTTCGCCGCGTGCGGCGTGGATGCGGTCGATCAATTCGTACTCGGCGTTGCTTTGCAGATACAGCAGATGATGGCCGGCTTCACGGGCGCGGCGTTCCAGATCCTGATTGATCTGCGCCAGGGTGGTCGACCCGTAGGTCCCGGGTTCCCGGGTGCCGAGCAGGTTCAGGTTGGGGCCGTGCAGCACCAGTAGCGTTGCCATCTGCGTGTTCCTTGTTATGGGTGAGCCTTCGTCAGAACCCGGCGACTATGCCGCAAAGACTTTGTGACTGTCCAGTTCTCTGCAATAGCCAGCACGATGACCGATGTTTGCGCAAAATATGTGACTGACTGATTAAATCCGGTCATTCGCTCTGGCAACACGTTCGGCGAAGTCGCGGGCGTTGATCTCGCCGATCACCCGCACATCGCGGCGTTCTGCCCCGTCCTTGCCGAAGAACATCAGCGCCGGTGGCCCGAACAGGCTGTAGCGGTCGAGCAGGGTGCGCTGTTCGGCATTGCTCGCGGTGATGTCGAAGCGGATCAGTCGATAGCCCTTGAGCCGCTCCACCACCGTGGCGTCATTGAGCACTTCGTGTTCGATGACTTTGCAGCTGATGCACCAGTCGGCGTACCAGTCGAGCAGCAACGGGGTGCCGGCGGTTTTCGCTTCGAGCAGTGCCCGATCCAGTTCCGCCGGGGTGCTGACGGTCTGCCACGAGCCGCTGTTTTGCGCGGTCGAGCCGCTGTCGGCAAGTCGTGCCGGGGCTATTGGATTCAGCGGGTCGGTCTGCCCGCTGAACGCGCCGTACCAGCAGGCCAGCGCATAAAACAGCAGGAACAGGCCCAGCAACTGGCCGAGGCGTTTGCGCGGCGGTTTGTAGACGAATTCCAGAGCGCCGAGGAACAGGCCGACGCCGCCGGCCAGCAGGCCGATCAGCAGCAAGGTGATCTGTCCCGGCAATACCCGGCTGAGCAGACCGATCGCCAGCCCGAGCAGCAACACGCCGATGCCGTTCTTCACGTACATCATCCACGGCCCGCTTTTCGGCAGCCACGCCGCGCCGCCGGTGGCCACCAGCAACAGCGGCGCGCCCATGCCCAGGCCGAGCATGAACAGCTTCAGGCCGCCACCCAGCGCGTCGCCGCTGGCGCTTATATAAAGCAGTGCGCCGGCCAGCGGTGCGGAAACGCACGGCGATACCAGCAAACTCGACACCACACCCAACACCGCCGCGCCCCACAACGAGCCGCCTTCGGTGCGCCCGGCGATCCGGTCGAGGCGGCTGCTGATGAAGTGCGGCAGTTTCAGCTCGAATACGCCGAACATCGCCAGCGCAAACACCGCAAAAAACATCGAGAACGGCACCAGCACCCACGCCGATTGCAGCCGTGCCTGCAAATTCAGTTGCGCGCCGAAGAGCCCCATCAAGGCCCCGAGCAGCGCAAAGCACGCGGCCATCGGCAGCACATAAGCCAACGACAGATTGAAACCACGCAAACCGCCGACTTGCCCGCGCAACACCACACCGGACAGGATCGGCAGCATCGGCAATACACACGGCGTGAAGGTCAGGCCCAGGCCCGCCAGGAAAAACAGCGCCAGATCTCGCCAGTCCCAACCGGTCACCGGAGCGGACGCCTCACGTGCCGCTGCGTTGCCCTCGATGCTAAGGCGTTCGGTTTCCGGTGGATAGCACAAACCCTTGTCGGCACAACCCTGATAGGTGACGGCCAGCGTGAAGGCTCGGGCATCACTGCGTGGCAGCTCCACATCGAGAATGCCGTGGTAGACCTCGACGTCGCCGAAATACTCGTCGTGTTTCTGTTCGCCTTGCGGCAGTTGTGCGGCGCCAAGTTTTACGTCCGCCGGCTCGGCGCGAAATTGGAAACGGTGGCGGTAGAGGTAATAGCCTTCGGTGGCGACGAAGCGCAGTTTGACCGATTGCGGCGTGCTCTCGACCAGACTCAGTTGAAAGGCTTCGCGCACCGGCAGGAAATCGGCGCTGTTGTTGACCGAGCCCAGCGTGGCGCTGGGTTTGCTGTCGAACAGACCGGCGGCGCCGGCCGGCAGGGCGAAGACGAAAAGCAGCAGGCAGAGCAGACGGCGCATGACAATCTCGCGAATCAAAGGTGCGGGAATGATAGCGGACTTGGCCCTGAGCTGTGTGTCACACGCGGAACGCCTGCACGGCGGTGTGCAGCTGACCGCCCAGCAACAGCAGGTTCTCGCCTTGCTCGCGGCCCTGACCGATGCGCAGCAGATTGTCCCCGCCCAACTGGTGAATCCGCTCGCTGTGATCGCGGATCTCGCTGACCGCGCCGCTCTGTTGCGCGGTGATGTCGGCGATGCGGATGGCCGTGTCGGAGATGGTCTGGATCGCGCCAACAATCTTGTCCAGCGCCCCGTCCGCCGATTGCGCCTGATTGGCGGTGGCTTCGGCATGTTCGACCTGTGCGCGCATGCCCTCGACCGATTGCCGGGCGGCGGTTTGCAGGCCGGCGATCAGGGTCTGGATTTCGGCGGTGGCGCCGGCGGTGCGTTGTGCCAGTGAGCGGACTTCTTCGGCCACCACGGCAAACCCACGGCCCATTTCCCCGGCGCGGGCGGCTTCGATCGCCGCGTTGAGCGCCAGCAGGTTGGTCTGGTCGGCAATCGAGCGGATTACCGTCAGCACGCCGCCGATGGTCGCCGACTCTTCGGCCAGGTGTTCGATCATCTGCGCGTTGCCTTGCACTTCGCCGACCAGCGCGTGCAGGCCGGTGAGGCTCTGGCCGATCACCTGTTGCCCGTGTTCGACCGCCAGCCCGGCATGGCGACTGGCGTCGGCGGCCCGGCGCGCATCGCCGGCCACTTGCTGAATGGTCGCTTCCAGTTCGCCGAGAGAATCACGGATCAGCGCGGTATCGCCGGCCTGATGTTCGGCACCGCTGTGCAAGTCATTGCTCAGTTCGGCGAGGGTGCGGCTGCTGCCCGCCACCTGCTCGGCATTGCCGCGAATGGTCCCGACCAGATCCACCAGGTAGGCGCGCAAGCGATTGAGCGAGGCTTCGATGTCGTGCAGTTCGCGGTTGGTCTTGCCCAGATGAATGTCGCGGCTGAAGTCGCCTTCGGCCCAGGTTGACAGCGCCGGCGCGAGGTTGGTCAAAGTGCGGGCCAGGCGCCGCTGCAGGGTATCGATCAGCAGTGCGATCAGCAGAATCAGACCGATCATCACGCCTTGCATCAGCCGTACTTCGCCCTGGATCTGCCCGTGCTGGGCGCGTACCACCGGTTCGAGGCCGGCGATGGCTTGTTGCACGGCGGCGATTTTCTGGTGGGTTGCGGTGCTCAGGTCGGTGCGTTTCTGGATCTGCTCGCGGGTGCGCGCCAGCTCCGCCGGATAACGGCCGAGCAAACTGTTGAGTTCGCGTTTGAGGCCGACGCCGGCGTCTTCGGCGGCGGCTTTTTCGGTGCTTTCGATGCCCATCAGCGCGGCGAAGTCGTCGCTGCCGGACTCACTGCTGGCGACCACACCGAGCAAGGGCAGGGCATCGATCGTTTGGGCCTGGGCGCGGATGTTGCTGACTTCGCGCTCGACATCGGCGGCCAGTTCACTGCGTCCGCTGCTGACCAGTTTGTCCCGGGCCAGCGACAGTTTGCCCAAATGTTGAGAGGCAATCAGCAGGGGTGTCAGGTAGGTCGCGTCACCGCCGGCGTAGGTGCTGAGTTGGTCGAGACTGGCGCTCAATTCGCGCTCGGCCTGCAATAGCAACGCCTGCGGATCACCGGCGAGTTTGCCGGCGGCCAGCAGGTCGGTCTTGCTGAATTCATCGAGGCCGCTGAGGCTCGGGCGCAAGGTGTCGGCCAGCGCGGGCGGCAGCTCACCGAGTTCTTTCTGCAATTGATCGATGGCCTGACTGGCGCTGCTCAGGCGCAGGGCGTCGCCGCTGGCGAGGTAATCCTCGACGTTGCGTGCCACGTCATTCTGAAATTGCTGCGACAGGCCCAGGTAACGCTCCATCAACAGATACGGGCGTTCCAGGGCTTTTTGCGACCACCACAGCGTGGCGCCGAGGGCCAAGCAGACGGCGACCAGCAACAGGGTATTGAGATTGGTGAGCAACTTCAGGCGCATGACGGCTACCAACGGCAGAATGGTAAGCGCCTGAATTTATTGCGGTTCTGTTACAGGGTTATGACCGACTGGGGTGATTCCGATGAAAAAGTGGCACTTTGCTTTGAGTCCCGGGCGGTCTGCACCCGATTGCGCCCTTCGCCCTTGGCGCGGTACAGCGCCTCGTCGGCCTGGCTGGCCATCATCAGGCTGTCGGAGTCGTCGCGCATCTCCACCACGCCGGCGCTGAAGGTACACCACAGATCCTGCGGCTGGGCCGGATAGTGAATCTCGGCAAAGCGCTGGCGGATTTCGTCGAGCACTTTGTGCGCGGCTTCTATATCGGTGTCGGGCATGACGATGGCGAACTCTTCGCCGCCGTAACGGCCGATGAAGTCGGTCTTGCGCAGACGCTGCTTGAGGAACAGCGCCAGGCTCTTGATCACCCGGTCGCCCATGGGGTGGCCGTGGCTGTCGTTGACCCGTTTGAAGTGGTCGATGTCGAGCATGGCAAAGCTCAACGGCTTGTTCTCGCGGCGGGCGCGGAACGAACAGTCTTCGAGCAATTGCAGAATGTGCGTGTGGTTGTAAAGGCCAGTGAGGCTGTCGCGGACCATCCGTGCTTTCAGGTTGCGCGCGCGGGCGGCGCGGTTGCGCACGGTGGTGATCAGGTGGCGCGGCTTGATCGGCTTGGTCAGGAAGTCGTCGCCGCCTTCGCTCATGGCGTCGAGCTGTTTGTCCAGATCGTCCTCGGCCGACAGGTAAATGATCGGCACGCTGACGTAGCGATCGTTATGACGAATGACCTTGGCCAGCTCGGTGCCGGTGCAGGCCGGCATGTACATGTCGAGGATGATCAGGTCTGGCTGGAAGTCCGCCAGCTCGGCCATGGCCTGGATCGGTTCGATCAGGGTGCGGGTGACGATCCCGGCGCTGTTGAGCAGGCGTTCGGTGTGCAGGGCCTGGGCGCGGGAGTCGTCGATGATCAGCACTTTATAGGGTTCGTACTGGGCGACGCAGGTCAGGACTTCGATCTTCTCCAGCAGGCTCGAGGCTTCGAGGGTACCGGTGAGAAATTCCTGGCCACCGGCGCGCACCGCTGCGAGGCGGGTCGGGGTGTCGGTTTCGTGCAGGCTGAAGAACAGCAGCGGCAGCGGTTCTTCCAGACCTTGCTGGGCTTCAGCGGCGAGCTTCAGACCGACGCCGGCGCCGCTGAAATCCACGTCCATGACAATCGCGGCCGGCAGGCGCTCGACCATTGAGGAGCGAAACGCCGACACACTGTCCAGCGCCTGGGCGCTCAGACCGAAAAACTCCAGCTGCTTGGCCAGCCGCTCGGCGCGGTCGTGATCCTGCAGCATCACGTAGATCGGTTTGCGCAGGGGCGGCAGGAAGGTCTGATCGAGCTGATCGCCATGGCGCAGCCCGGTGCGCGACAGACGCTGCATCAAACGGTTGAGATCGGTGATCAGGCCGCTGCTCAGGCGTCCGCGATTGGCGTCCACCGCTTCCAGCGACTGGCTGATGTGGCGGGCCAACTGCGTGTGCTCGGGCTGTTCGAAGCGCTCGGCAAAACGCAGCAGGCGCAGATTGGCCTCGCTCAGTTCGGCGAGGTCGGCAGTGGACCACTCACTGCGTTGCAGGCGCTGCCATATCTCAAGAATCTGACGTGCCTGATGAATTACCCGCTGGGCAAAGTGGTGCTTGAGGCGCTCACGGCTGGGGTCTTCTGGCTCGGTCATATCCTGACTACTAGTTAGGGTGCATGCTGAGATCGACTGGTGGCTCTATGCTAGCACCTCTTTTCCCTTACATGAGTGTCGTACGTCAATAATCTGCTGTGCGTCACCATTCAGTTTCTGACTGCCGGGTTTCAATTTGAACCTGATCGTCGGTGAAGCCCCCATCTGCCGGGCATTTGCCGATCTGCGCAACCATGAATTTACCGGAGCGCGGGGAAGGGATGGCAGGGTCTTTGTGCTGTCCCGTTGCGGGTATCGGCAGCGCAATGGCGATGAATTCGCTATCGGGGAATCCCTTAGGGCGGTCTGTCCCGGCCTTGTGTCGGGTGGCGAGGCAGCGCCTGTCAATATTGACGGGTGCCCGGTCGAGGCACGTTGTTGTATGGTTGTGGTCGAACCGTTGAACCCAAGATTGAAAGGATATCGCCATGCTGGACTGGAAGAACCGCGCGGGCAGCGCGCCTGAACGTGCCGCCGAGCCCAAGTCGGCCGCCCGCAGCTATGTCGGCGGGCTGTTGTTCAGCCGGGCGCTGGCCACGTTGGTTGCCATTTACCTGTTGGTGACCATTGGCCTGGGTTGGTACTGGAGCCAGGAGCCGGCGCTGTTTCCCGTGGCGCAGAACGCTCAGGTTGCCGCCGAGAAAGAGGGCAAGCAGATGGTGGTCGGCTACACCACCGTCGAAACCCTGAAAACCGTTGCCGGCACTTTGCTCGACAAGCCGGGCGGCTATATTTCCAACGACCGTTTCCCGCCGGGCCTGTGGATGGACAACATGCCGAGCTGGGAATACGGCGTACTGGTGCAGGTCCGCGACCTGACCCGTGCCTTGCGCAAGGACTTCGCCCGCTCGCAGTCGCAATCGGCTGAAGACGCCGACCTGGCCAAGGCCGAGCCGCGCTTCAACTTCGACAACAAGAGCTGGATCCTGCCATCCAGCGAATCGGAGTATCAGGAAGGCATCAATTCCCTGAGCCGTTATCAGGCGCGCCTGTCCGATCCGACCCAGAAAAATGCCTTGTTCTATGCCCGTGCCGACAACCTGAACAACTGGCTGGGTGATGTCGGTACTCGTCTCGGGTCGCTGTCGCAACGCCTGTCGGCCAGTGTTGGCCGGGTCAAGCTCAACACCGCGCTGAAAACCGAAGTGCCGGCGGTGGGTGAAGTGCCGCAGGTCGACGAGGAAGTCGTCGAGACTCCGTGGATGCAGATCGACAACGTGTTCTACGAAGCTCGCGGTCAGGCCTGGGCGCTGTCGCACCTGCTGCGCGCGATCGAGGTCGATTTCGCCGATGTGCTGGCAAAGAAGAACGCGACCGTCAGCGTGCGTCAGATCATCCGCGAACTGGAAGCCTCCCAGGAACCGATCTGGAGCCCGATGATCCTCAATGGCAGCGGTTTCGGTGTGCTGGCCAACCACTCGCTGGTCATGGCCAACTACATTTCCCGGGCCAACGCGGCCGTGATCGATTTGCGTCAACTGCTCAATCAGGGCTGAGTCATGGACGAGAGCGCCAGAGAGGCGGCCCACCGCGCCGCCTCGGATGCCGAACAGATCGCCTGGGTCGACGAGCAGGACAACCTGCTCGGCGCCCTGGTGCGTTCGGACCTGCGAGAACGCGGACTGATCGGCCGTGGCACCTACATCATGCTGTTCAACTCCGCCGGTGAACTCTGCGTGCATCGGCGCACGTTGAGCAAAGCCATCTATCCCGGTTACTGGGACGTGGCGGCGGGCGGCATGGTGCAGGCGAACGAGACCTACGCCGAGTCGGCGGCCCGTGAGCTGGAGGAAGAGCTGGGGGTGAGTGGTGTCGAACTGACGGCCCACGACCATTTCTACTTCGAAGACACCGGCAATCGCCTGTGGTGTTCGGCGTTTTCGGCGGTGTGGGACGGGCCGTTGATCCTGCAGCCGGAGGAGGTGCTCGAAGCGCGCTTCATTCCGATCGAACAGGTCATGCGGGAAATCGAGCAAAAGCCTTATTGCCCGGACTCTCTGGCAGCCTTGAAACGTTATCTGAAGGCTCAGCAAAGCAACGTCGCAAAGAACACATAAATTGGCGCCGATTGGCACTTAGCAATCGGCGTTTTTGCCGTTACACTGCGCGACCTTTTCAAGCTGCACCGGCCTGCTTTTATTGAAGAACCGGTGCAGTAGCGCTGCCCCTGCCTGAGTGGGGCTTCGCGGTCGATAGCCTTGCCCAAGGCTGCGATCAGTCTTTGTCCTCCCGAGAGGATTGCCGGTGGCCAAAAAAGCCGCATCCTTCGCCGCCCTGGGCGGCCTGGTATTTTCCACCGACGCAGGTCGTCATTGCCCGGAATGCAGCAAGCCGGTGGACGCCTGTATCTGCAAGCAAACCGTGATCCCGGCCGGCGACGGCATTGCCCGTGTGCGCCGCGAGAGCAAGGGGCGTGGCGGCAAGACGGTGACCACCATCACCGGCGTGCCTCTGGCCGAAGACGCACTCAAGGAGCTGGCGACAACGTTGAAGAAACGTTGCGGCACCGGCGGTGCGTTGAAAGACGGGATCATCGAGATCCAGGGCGACCATGTCGAGCTGCTCCTGGCCGAGTTGGTCAAGCACGGCTTCAAAGCGAAGAAGTCCGGCGGCTAGCAGCCTCTGTGAAACCCACCGGCGGCTTGATTCAGCTCCAGAGTCCCTGGGCCTGACGTCGTTTCCATGGTTTTCACAGAGCCTGTTCATGACCGGTTTCTAAACTCAACGCTGTCAGCGCGGTCTACCGCCCCGCTGACGAACCGTCATTTTCATTCTTTAGACTGCGCCGGCCTGCGATCAGGCGACGCACTATGACTTCTTTATAGGGGACTTCGATGTCCGTACGACGCACACGCAAAGACGATGGCAGCCAATGGACAGTTGCGGACAGCCGCAGTGTTTACGGGATTCGCCATTGGGGGGCCGGGTATTTCGCGATCAATGACGCCGGTCGCGTCGAAGTTCGTCCGAACGGCCCGAGCAGCTCGCCTATCGATCTGTTCGAACAAGTCGACCAACTGCGCAAGAGTGGCTTGTCCCTGCCGCTGCTGGTGCGTTTTCCCGACATCCTGCAAGACCGCGTCCGTCAGCTGACCGGCGCTTTCGATGCGAACATCGAGCGTCTGGAATACCAGAGCAAATACACCGCGCTGTACCCGATCAAGGTCAACCAGCAGGAAGCGGTGATCGAGAACATCATCGCCACCCAGAACGTTTCGATCGGTCTGGAAGCCGGCTCCAAGCCCGAGCTGCTGGCCGTGCTGGCGCTGGCGCCGAAGGGCGGCACCATCGTCTGCAACGGTTACAAGGACCGCGAGTTCATCCGTCTGGCGCTGATGGGCCAGAAGCTCGGCCACAATGTATTCATTGTGATCGAGAAAGAATCCGAAGTCGGTCTGGTGATCGAAGAGGCCGCCTCGCTCAAGGTCAAGCCGCAGGTCGGTCTGCGCGTGCGTCTGTCCTCCCTGGCGTCGTCGAAGTGGGCGGACACCGGTGGTGAGAAATCCAAGTTCGGTCTGTCGGCGGCGCAACTGCTGTCGGTGGTCGAGCGTTTCCGCGCGGCGGGCCTGGATCAGGGCATCCGTCTGCTGCACTTCCACATGGGTTCGCAGATCGCCAACCTGGCCGACTACCAGCACGGTTTCAAGGAAGCGATCCGTTACTACGGCGAGCTGCGCAACCTCGGTCTGCCGGTCGATCACATCGACGTCGGTGGTGGCCTGGGTGTGGACTACGACGGTACGCACTCGCGCAACGCCAGTTCGATCAACTACGACATGGATGACTACGCCGGTGTCGTGGTCGGCATGCTCAAGGAGTTCTGCGATGCGCAGGCGCTGCCGCATCCGCACATCTTCTCCGAAAGCGGCCGCTCGCTGACCGCGCACCACGCGATGCTGGTGGTGCAGGTCACCGACGTCGAGAAACACAACGACGAAATCCCGTTGATCGAGAACAAGGAAGCGCTGCCGGAAACCGTGCAGTGGCTGGTTGACCTGCTGGGCCCGACCGACATCGAAATGGTCACCGAAACCTACTGGCGCGCCACCCACTACATGAGCGACGTGGCCGCCCAGTACGCCGACGGCAAACTGACCCTGGCCGAGAAGGCCCTGGCCGAGCAGTGCTACTTCGCCGTATGCCGTCGTCTGCACAACTCGCTGAAGGCACGTCAGCGTTCGCACCGTCAGGTGCTGGACGAACTCAACGACAAGCTGGCCGACAAGTACATCTGCAACTTCTCGGTATTCCAGAGCCTGCCGGACACCTGGGCGATCGATCAGGTGCTGCCGATCATCCCGTTGCACCGTCTCGACGAAGAGCCGCTGCGTCGCGCGGTGCTGCAGGATCTGACCTGCGACTCCGACGGCAAGATCAACCAGTACGTCGACGAGCAGAGCATCGAGACCAGCCTGCCGGTGCATGCGCTGAACGAAGGTGAAGACTATCTGCTGGGCGTGTTCCTGGTCGGCGCCTATCAGGAAATTCTTGGCGACATGCACAACCTGTTCGGTGACACCGACTCGGTGAACATTTACCAGAACGCCGACGGCAGCGTTTACCACGCCGGCATTGAAACCCACGACACCATCGAAGACATGCTGCGCTATGTGCACCTGTCGCCGGAAGAACTGATGACTCACTATCGCGACAAGTGCGCCAGTGCCCGCATCAGCGCCAGCGAACGCACCCAGTTCCTCGATGCCCTGCGCCTGGGTCTGACCCGCTCCTCCTACCTGTCCTCCTGAGGCCAGGTTCCGCTTTTATCTGGTTGTCTGAAATTGTTCCGCCCACCGCGGACGTTTCAGATGACCGGGTGAGACGCTTCTTTTTCTCTTCGCGAAATGGCCTGTTTCCAAGCCAGCAAAGTGACGTTGTCTGCTTTTCGCGTAGGTCATTTCCGAATTTGTAGTTCGGCCCTCTACTCGGCCATGGGTCTCGGCGAGAATCCCCGCCCGCCCCCCTGTAGAGAATCCCCCCATGTTCGATCCAGCCGACGAGCCGTCGTTTCGTCTCGATGTAGCGGGCCTGTCCGACTCGCTTGAAGTCCTGGCATTTACGGGTTGCGAAGCCATCAGCGAGCCTTTCGCGTTCGAGATCGACTTGCTGGTCGATGATCCGCACCTGGACCTTGCCGGGCTGATGTATCGTTCGGCGCGCCTGTGTTTCGGGCCTTGCGGCAATGGTATTCACGGGCAGTTGCATAGCCTTGTCCAGCATGAACAGGGGCGCAGCGCCCGGTTGTGCCGGGCGCGGCTGGGGCCGCGGTTGAGCTGTCTGGGACTGCGCTACAGCCAGCGCATCTTCAGCGACCGCTCGGTGCCGCAGATTCTGGATCAGGTGCTCAAGGAGCACGGCATCAGTGGCAACTGGCGTCGGTTCGATCTGCAAGGCGCTTATCCGCCCCGGACATTCTGCACCCAGTACGGCGAGTCGGATCTGCAACTGGTACAGAGGCTGTGCGGACAGGCACGCATTCACTATCACTTCGAGCAAGGGAGCCAGGGGCATTGCCTGGTGTTCGGTGATGACCCGGCCCGGCTGCCACGCGCCGGCAACCTGCAATTCGAGAGCGAAGATGGAGCGCCGTCGCCGCCAGTGCGCCGCTGGCAACTGGGCGAGCATGCCCGCCTGCACGCAAAGGGGCCGCGGCGGACACTGACGGCTCAGGGGCATTCCGATTCGCCAACCCTGCGCAGTGGTCACTGGTTGACGATTTCCGGCGAGCCCTTGGCAGACGCCAATACGGACTGGCTGGTGAGTCGAATCGAGCATCGAGCCGATCAGTCGCTCGAGCCGCCCTACAGCAACCGGATTTTTGCCCTTGACCAGTTGCCGGAGCCTCGATCACCCGTTGAATACCGCGGTGCTCGCATGTGCAGCCCACAGCGTGCCTGGGTGGTGTCGGTCGAGGAGACGCAACCTGATGCCGTGCGGCCGGTGGCCGTTCAGTTCGACTGGCTTTATCAGGGCGAAGGGGCCCGCCCCAGCCACTGCTGGCTGCCGCTGGCGCCGGCGTTGGCCGATACGCCGATGGCATCATTGAAGGACGGGGTAGAGGTGGTGGTGAGCTTTCTCGAAGGTGACCCTGAGCAGCCCGTGATCAGTGGCGTCTTGCAGGTCCCGGCACTCATCGAGGGCATTGAGGATGACGCATCGTCAACGCTGCCCGAGCGCCTGGATACCGCCGGCGTGCCTCAATGGTTGAAGGCGGCCGAGCCTCTGTTGTTGCTGTGCCTGATACCGGGGGGCGGCAGTTATCGCCATTGCTCGGCGTCACTGTGCAGCTGTCGATTGGTCGCCGGGCTCAAAACGAGCGATGGAAGATGAGCGGCGCAGCCCCCGGACAACGCGCTCAATGGTTGTTGCTGGATATCGCACAGGCGCCTCAGGCAGTGAAGACGTTACGTCAGGGATTCTCCGGTGTGCACTGCCTGCAGCTGTTTGACGGTACCGAGTTTCAGCCGGTCAGTGAGCAAGGCCCATGGCTGATCGACCTGCGTGATTGCCCGGCGCTATCGGCGCTCTGCCACACCGATCCCATGACCTGGCAAGGGCTGCTGCTGGGCAGCGAGGTCTCGGCGCAGACACTGCGCGAACACTTGCAGCGGATGCTGACCGTGTCCATCGGCCTGAATCACCGGGCACTGCTCAATTTCTACAATCGGCAGACCGCCAGTTACTTTTTCGATGCCTGCGATGCCCGGCAATTGAGCTGCTGGCTTGGGCCGATCGGATGGCTGCGCTGGTTCGGCGGGACTTGGGCCGATCTGGCTGCTGGCAGTCAGGGCTGGCAGCAACTGCGCAATCCGGGGCTGGCCGTGGAGCCGCTGCGCATCGAGCAAAGCCTGACCCGTCAACAGCGTGAACGCTTGCACCGTTGCCTGCTGGATCAGCATGTCTGGCGCTGGAGTCAGGCGACGGGAAACAACTTTCGGCTGATATCAGCCTTTCAGGAACAAGGTCTGGCACTGGGCTTCAGCGAGCAGACGCTGCTGGACGACTGGTTGTGGTTGCGTTTGCTGCATCCGCGTGCCGAGCTGATGCCGCTGCCGCAAGGTTTGACTCCGCGAGAACGACTCGAACTGTTGCGTCGGCGCTGGTTGAACGATCCGTCGTGAAGCATCGCTTCAGTGAGCGGCACCGTTGAACCAGCCATCGGTGCGTCGCAGCCACCACGCCAGTCCCCCGAGTGTCAGGCTGCGCAGCACCATGAACAACAGGAACGAAATCCACAGGCCGTGATTGCCCAGACCTTGCAGCGCCCAAGCGACAGGCAGCAGCAGGATCACGGTGGCCAGCATGCCGTTGCGCATTTCCCGGGCGCGGGTGGCGCCGATAAACAGGCCGTCGAGCAAGTAGCTCCAGACCGCGATCAACGGCAGCACGGCCAGGTAGGGCAGGTAAATGAACGCGGTTTCGCGCACGCTCTGGATGTCGGTCTGCATTTCGATGAACAGGTGGCCGGCCAACAGAAACAGCGCGGCAAAGCCCAGGCTCGCGAGCAACGACCAGCCGCCGGCAACCACCAGCGAACGGCGCAGGGCCAGACGATCACGGGCGCCGATGGCGTGGCCGCACAGGGCTTCGACGGCGTGGGCCAGTCCGTCCAGTGCGTGGGCGGTCAGCAGGAGACCGTTGAGCAGCAGCGCGTTGGCCGCGACCGTGGCATCGCCCAGTCGCGCGCCCTGCACGGTGATCAGGAAAAACACCGATTGCAGAGCCAGGCTGCGGATGAAAATGTCGCGGTTGACCGCCAGCAGCGGACGCCAGCTCTGCCAGACTTTCAGAGCAGCCCAGGCGATGTGACCGGGATAGGCGCGCAATGCCTTGCGAGTCATCCACAGGCCGAGCAGGGCGCCGCTCCATTCGGCGATTACCGATGCGCGCGCCGAACCGACCACGCCCCAGTCCAGGCCGATGACGAACCACAGGTTGAGCACGATGTTGATCAGGTTGGTGCTCAGCAGAATCGCCAGCGGCGCCCGGGCATTCTGGGTGCCGAGGAACCAGCCGACCAGCGCATAACTGGCCAGCGCCGCCGGCAGCCCGAACAGGCGGGTGTGGAAGAAGTCACGGGTGAGTTGATCCAGCTCCGCCGACGGTTGCATGAAGTGCAGCGCGACCCCGCTCAGTGGTACACCCAGCGCCCCGAGCAGCAGCGCCAGCCCCATCGCCAACAACAGGCCTTGAAGCAATATCTGCCGCAAGGCCGCGCCGTCGCTGCGCCCGGCGGCCTGGGCGGCGAAGCCAGTAGTGCCCATGCGCAGAAAACCCATGGCCCAGGCCAGAAAGGTGTACAGGCTGGCGCCTACCGCCACCGCGCCCAGTTGATGGGCGTGGGGAAGGTGACCGATGACGGTGCTGTCGACCAGCGCCACCAGCGGCACGGAAATGTTGGACAGGATCATGGGGGCGGCGAGGGCCCAGACCCGGTGATGGGTCGGGCGGTCGCGCCAGTCGGCGATCAGGTTGGACATGCGGGCTCCTTGGGGAGCGGCATTGTAGCGGGAGGTGTCAGTGAATGATCCAGCTCAGCAGCCACAATCCCAGCAGCAACCAGATGATCCCGGCGATGATCGAGGCATTCATGAACGCGCGGATCGCCGACCACAACAGCATCAGACCGACGATCAGCGCGATGATGCTGATGATCGACGTGTCCATGCCCAGCGCCTTCGACAGCCCGTCGACAAAGTTGCCCCCGGCGTTGCCCAGCAGATTGAACAGGCCGCTGAGGCCGTCGACGATGAAGCGGATGATCGAGCCGAGCGCCTGGCCCAGCCATTCGAAAAAGCTTTCTACCTGCATGTCTGTTTCCTGATGAAAGAGCTGAGCCTTGGGCCGCAGCGGGTGCGGTCGAGTTCCCTGCAAGCATAGAGGGTTTTAACGGTCGACTGGCGCTTGCCTTCGCTCGGCATCCCCCCGAAGCTATACGCCTTCAGGAGAGCCCGATGAACCTTGTTGAACTGACCGAACGCCTGCACGCCATTCGCGACCGCAATGACTGGCGGCAATTTCACAGCCCGAAAAACCTGGCCATGGCTGCCAGCGTGGAAATGTCCGAGCTGGTGGAAATCTTCCAGTGGCTGACCGAAGACCAGTCGCGCGCACTGCCGGCGGACAAGCTGGCCCACGCCGGGCAGGAAGTCGGCGACATCGTCCTTTATCTGTTGCTGCTGTGCAGCGAACTGGGGCTGGACATGAATGAAGTGGTGCGCAGCAAACTCGCCGACAGCGAACGGCGGTTCAGCTGATGAGCGACCGTCATTTCGATCAACTGGCGACCCGTTTCGCCGAAAAAATCTACGGTGGCGCCAAAGGCGCGATCCGCCTCGCCGTGTTGCAGGCCGACCTCGCCGAAGCCTTGCCGGATCGTCCGTTGCGGGTGCTGGATATCGGTGGCGGGCTGGGCCACATGTCGCTGTGGCTGGCTGAACGCGGGCACGAGGTGACCTTCACCGAGCCGGCCGCACCGATGCTCGAAGGCGCCCGCCAGCGCTTTGCCGAAGCCGGGCAAAGCGCGACGTTCATTCAGGCGCCCTGGCAGGAACTGCTCGGCCAGCTCACCGAACCCTACGATCTGGTGCTGTGCCATGCGGTGCTGGAATGGCTGGCCGAACCCCACGCGATCCTGCCGGTGCTGCATCAGTTGACCAAGCCCGGCGGCTGGCTGTCGTTGGCGTTCTACAACCGCGATGCGCTGATTTACCGGAACCTGCTCAAAGGCCATTTCAAGAAAATGCGCAGGAACGACCTGGCCGGCGAAAAGCAGAGCCTGACCCCGCAGCAGCCACTCGATCCACGGGAACTGGCGACGCAACTCGCCGGGTTGTGGCAGGTCGAAACCCAGAGCGGGGTGCGGGTTTTCCACGATTACATGCCGGTGGAATTCCAGGCCCGCGCCGAGTTGATTGATTTGCTCGAGATGGAACTCGCCCACCGTCGTCACCCAAGCTTCGCCGGGCTTGGGCGCTACTTGCACTGGATCTGCCGGCCGATCTGATCGGAGCGAGATATGAAAGGTCATTCAGGGTTACTGCTGATCTGTCTGGGGTTGGCCGCCTGCCAGGGCAGCAACCCTTACGTGGCGCAGTCACGACCGTTGCCGCCGGCCCCACCGCAAGCGGCGACCACCTTCGACCGCAGCGCTTATCCCGCGCCGCCACGGGATTACGGGCGCTATCGCAGTTGGGCGTGGCTCAACGGTCAACTCCCACCGGGCACGGCCTGGGCGGATTCGGCGCAAGTGGCCGAGGCCGTCAGCAGTGCGCTGGACCAGCGCGGCCTGCGCCCGCTGCATGACAACCGCCCGGCCGATCTGCTGGTCAGTGCCAACCTGAGCCTGGAAACCCGCCTGCGTCAGGTGCAGGACGATTACGGTTACTACGGCGGCGGCTACGGCGGTTATGACCGTTACGGCCGGGGTTACGGGATGTACAACACGGTGCCGATCGTGCGTACCTATCAGGAGCAGGTCGTGGTGGTGCGGGTCGATCTGTTCGACGCCGGCAGTGGTCAACCGGTCTGGAGCGCCAGCGCCGAAACCGGTACCCAGGGTAAACAAAGTGATCGCACCGATGCGATTCGGGAGGCTGTCGAAAAGGCCATGTCGGCGTATCCTCCCGGTTAGCCTTCTGCAAATGAAAGCGCCCTCAGGTTCATGTCTTCCACCGGAGAAAAACCATGTTCCGCCGTCTTGCTTTACTGGTCGTTATCGCGCTGCTCAGTGCCTGCGCCTCGAACCAGGTCAATCATGATTTTGACGCCAGCCGCGACTTCGCCGCGTATCGCAGCTGGAGCTGGAAAGACCCCGCCCTGCAATACCGCCCCGATGATCCACGGATCAAGAGCGACCTGACCGAGCAGCGCATCCGTCAGGCCGTTGCCGATCAACTGGATCAGCGTGGCTTGCGCCCGGCCGCCTCGGGCGCCCGAGGCGATCTGTTTGTGCAGACCTACCTGATCGTCGAGGACCGTCAGCAACAGGTGACCACCAACTACGGCGGCGGTTGGGGTGGCCCGTGGAACGGTTACTGGGGCGCGCCGATGTACAACGAAACCCGCAACATCACCTACAAGGTGGCGACCATTCAGGTCGATCTGCTCGACGGCAAGGACGGCAAACTGGTGTGGCGCGGCAGCGACGAGCAAATGCTCAGCCGCACGCCGAACCCGGCGGATCGCAGCAATGCCATCCGCGAAACCGTGGCGCGGATCCTGTCCAACTATCCGCCGCGTTGAGTCTGTTGAAAAAAGTACGGGAGCCAGATGGCTCCCGTTTTTTATGGGCGGGTGAAAATGGCGCGTTGCCAGCAGTGTTGCCTGCGCGTGTCTACACTCTTACCCATCCATGGAGGTTGCGCCCGGCCGTGCGCCGGCAAAGGAGTGCGCCATGTCGCGTCATTCGCAGTGCGGCGGGCCAGCCCGGCAGCGGGGAGCCATCGGCCTGATGGCGGCCGCCACCCTCAGCCTGGCGCTGGTGTTGA
Organism: Pseudomonas sp. 3-2; assembly: GCF_019710535.1. Classification (NCBI taxonomy): domain Bacteria; kingdom Pseudomonadati; phylum Pseudomonadota; class Gammaproteobacteria; order Pseudomonadales; family Pseudomonadaceae; genus Pseudomonas; species Pseudomonas sp. 3-2. Next base: position 739,479 of record NZ_CP081200.1, read on the forward strand.
TGTTGCTGGTCGTGGACACCGGTCGCCTGTACATGGAGCAACGCAAACTGCAGCGCCTGGTGGACACCGCCGCCCTCGAAGCCGTCAGCCGAGGCGGCAACTGCCTGCCGGGCCTCACCGCGGCCAGTTACGCGGTGCAAAGCGCGACACGCAACGGGTTTGTCGCCAATGCCACCAACGTTCTTGTGATCGATTGCGGAAAGTTGGCGACAGCCGCCACCGGCCTGCGCACTTTTACGGTGGACGCCACGCAATCAGAGGCGGTCAAGGTCGCGGCCAACCGTACCGTCACCACCAGTTTTGCCGGCGGGGTGCAGGCGTTGTTCAGTGGCACACCCGTCAGTCTCAACACCGTGCTATACGCTTCGGCGGTGGCGGCCAAACCCAAGCCGACCGTCGCTCAATTGAACATCCGCAGCAACCTGGCCAGCATCAGTACCGCGCAATCGAACATCCTCAATCCACTGTTTTCCGGGCTGCTCGGCGGTAACGTCAACCTGACGGCCCTGGGCTGGGAAAGCCTGCTCAACACTGACATCAACCTGCTTGGCTACCTGAATCAACTGGCGATCAACCTCAACGTGGCTGCCGGCAATTACACCCAGTTGCTCAATACCCAGGCCACAGTGACGCAACTGATCCAGGCCGCGATTACGGCGGTCCAGCTCAACGGCGCCACTGCTGAAGTGATTACCGCGCTGGGCCAACTGCAAGTGGCGGCGATCAATGCCGCCCCGGTCAAGCTCGGCGACATCCTGCAATTGCAGACCGGCACCACGGCCGCCGGGCTGGATGCCAATCTGCAGTTGCTGCAACTGGTCCAGGGCGTGATTCAACTGGCCAACAGCAAAAGTGCGGTGGCCGCGACCCTGCCGATCAGCGTGCTGGGGCTGGCGAATGTCACGGTGCGGGTCAAAGTCATCGAGCCGCCGCAGTTTTCCGCGATCGGCGATCCGGCGCTGGCCAGGGCCAATCCCACCGGGCCGAACCGGATCTATGTGCGCACCGCGCAGATACGCACGCTGCTTTCGGTGAATCTGCCGGTACTGTCCGGGGTGACCGGGTTGGCCAACGCGGTACTCGGACTGGTTGGCACGCTGACACCGACCCTCAATGCACTGTTGAGCCTTAATCTGGTCGCCACATTGAATTCGGCCGGCTGCCTGCTCGGTGCCGGTTGTGAGCAACTGGACCCGAAGCTGTTGCCCTCGCCGCAGATCGACATCAGCCTGGACGCCGGTGGTGCTGTCAGTTATGTCACCGATTACAGTTGTCCGACCGGCAATGCCGGCACCAAAAGCCTGACGGCCCGCACCACCACCTCGATTGCCGATCTCAAACTGGGCAAGATCGACCCGACCAACGCCTTCTCTTCTGCCGCCCAACCCACCGTCACACCGTTGCCGCTGGTGGATCTGGGCACGGTGACCTGCCACAAGATTCTGGGGATCGGCAGCTGTGACCCGAGCACTCACGTGCCATACGGCGCCGGCGGTATTGCGCTCATGGTCAACACCAGCGTGGCGCAGAACACCCAGAACCTGGTGTTTTCCAGCGGTAATCCGTTCGCCACACCGCCCAACCTGAAACTGCCGCCAAGCGTGATTGCCGCCGCGCCCTCCGGCAACATCGTCAGCAGCCTGGCAAGCACCCTCGCCGGGATCAATCTGATCGTCTACAAACCCCAGGGCAGCAACCCGCTGGGCACGATTGTCACCGGCGTTGCCAGTCTGATCAGTGATGTCACGACGACTCTGCAACCGGTGATTACCAGCGTGGTGAGTCCGCTGCTGGATCCGCTGCTGAACAATTTGCTCAAGGGGCTGGGCATCAATCTGATGGACGTCGACGTAGGCGCCAACATGACCTGTGGCCAGACCGGCAAGGCCTATCTGGTGATCTAGTCGTCGGCGGCGATCGGCAGCTCGATGCAGAACCGTGCACCGTCCGCCGAGTTGCGCACACTGAGGTGGCCGCCCATGTTCTCGATGATCCCGTAACTCACCGACAACCCCAGGCCGGTGCCGACACCTATCGGTTTGGTGGTGAAGAACGGTTCGAAAATCCGCTCCAGCAAACGCGGGTCGATACCGCCGCCGTTGTCTTCGACCCACAGTCGCACGTGTTGCTCGTCGCGCTCCGCGTAGATTGAAATCCACGGTTTGAACGTCGAGTCGGACTCGCGTTTGCCCAGCAGCGCATCCCGGGCGTTGACCATCAGGTTGATCAGCACCTGTTCAAGCTGATCGACGTACCCGCGCACCTGAACCTCGAATGCGGTTTCACTGATACGCAGATCCACGCCTTTGCCGCGCATGCCTTCGGCCAGCAGCGACAGCGTGCCTTCGATGGCGCTGGCCGGGTTGAACAGCTGCTGCTCGATCTCGGAGCGGCGACCGAATACCCGCATGTGGTCCACCACTTTCGCGGCGCGCTGCACCTGCGCATCGATGCGATTGAGTTTGTCGGTCAGGTAATCGATCTGCGCATCGCCGTTGCTCAGGCGCTTCCGTACGTTGACGATGGCCATGCGCATCACGTTCAGCGGCTGATTGATTTCGTGGGCCAGGCCGGTGGCCATTTCGCCGAGGGTGGCCATTTTTGCGCTTTGCGTGAGTTGCTGTTGTGAGCGGCGCACTTCGGTGTTGTCACGGCCCACCGCCTGTACTTCGATCAGCTTTCCGTGTTCATCGAACACGCCGCGATCCGACCACACCCACCACGCATGTTCGCGCCCCGGTAATTGCAGGTTGATTTCGGCCGTGCTGACGGGAGATTGCGGGGTCAACTGCGCCAGGCGCTCAACGAAGGCCGCGCGCTGAACGTCGGACATCCAGCTGCCCAGATCGACCCCGGCCAGGGCTTCGGGGGCGCATTCCAGATAGGTCGCCAGCGGCCGGTTGCCGAACGTCAGGATCAGATCCGGGCGATAGCGGCAGATCATCGCCGGCGAGTCCTCCACCAGAATCCGGTAGCGTTCCTCACTCTGTCTGACCTGCTCGGCGGCCAGCGTCGCTTCGGTGACGTCCAGCCACAAGCCGACAGCTTCCACCGGCAGGCCGAGGTCGTTGCGCAACAGCCGGGCTTCGTCGAGCAGCCAGTGGTAATCGCCGCGACTGTCGCGCATGCGATAGCGGGCGCGCACCGAGCCTTCGCGCAGCAGCTGCCGGGTTCGCTCGAAATACAGGGCGCGGTCATCCGGGTGAATCCGCTCTGCCAGCGCACTGGCGTCGCAGTCTTCCAGGCTCCAGCCCAGCAACGGTTGCAGGCTGGCGCTGAAAAACGCCGGCAGCAAGGCGCCTTCGACGTAGTGCTGGACGTAAATCACCGCCGGCGAACTGGCGATCAGGTTGTCCAGCCGCGCATGGGCTGCGGCGGCCAGTTGCTGCTGGTTCTTGATGTCGCTGATGTCGAGCATGAAACCCACCAGCCGCCTGTGCTCGCCGGTGCCGGTGACTTGCCCCTGAAGGCGATACCACGCCGGCGTCTGGCTCGCGTCGCGAGCATGCAGGCGCACGCACAGGTCGAGGATTTCCCCTTGCATCTGCAGGGCTTGCAGGCGGCTGCGGACTTCTTCGCGATCGGCGGGATGGATCAGGCTCAGCCAGGCCTCGAGCGTCAGCGTCGAGCTGTCCTGTTGCAGGATGGCAGCCAGCGTCGGGGCCAGTTGAATCTGCTCGCTATGGCTGATTTCCCACCAGCCTGTGCCAAGCATTGTCTGCAACGACTCCAGCCGTTCCAGTTGCAGTTGATGCTGCTGCTCGCGCAAGCGACCGAGAAGGGGCCCGGCCAGGGCGCCTGCCAGCATCAGCCAGTCGCGATCGGCCAGATACGGCGCGGTCTTGTCCACCGCGTAAAAACCGCAGAGCAGCCACGCCATCACGCCCCGATCATCGCTGTAGGGCACGGCAAAACCTTCGGCATTGCCGAACAGCCCCTGGACCCTTGAGTGTTCGTACTGGCCGTAATGCTCACCCAGGCGCTGTGGGCCGGTGCCATTGAGGCTGTCGAGCGGCGTGCCCAGACGCTGGCCGTCGTGCCACAGCGCCGGGGCGTCATGGGCGTGGAACTGCTGATGGATCTGCCAGCCCTGTTCCTGCTCATCGAGCAGGGCGAGTGCCAGGCACGGAATCTGCCAGCGCTGGGCGATCACCTGCAATTGTTCGCTGACGAGCATCGGCAACCGTCCCAGGCTGCAGCTGCGCACCTGTTTGCTGATCTGCTCGGCGAGCATGTGGCACGCCTCGCGCTGATGCGCTTGCTGGCGTTCGGACAACAGGTCGGCAATGTCGATCAGTTGCAGCAGCCAGCCATCGCTCAGCGGCTGGACCCAGCCGCGCAGGTGCAAGGTCTGGTCGCCCAGACCGGGAAAATCCAGGTCCAGCAGTTGGCCTTGCCAGTCTTGCGGGCGGCCCTCGATCGCCAGCGTGCAGTGCGCCAGCAGGTAGTCGTGCAACGGCACCGGTTTGTCGCGGGGCGTCTGTTGCGCCAGCAGCAGGCGCAGCGGGCCGGCCATTTGCAACACGCCGCCGTCGTTGTCGAGGTGGATGTGCAGGCCCGTCAGCGGGGTCCCGAGTACGTCCGGCAAATCGCTGGCGACCATATTTCGCTTGAGCAGGCGGCCGAGCAGGTTGTCACCCGGAGTCAAAATTTCAGACTCGAAATGGCGGTCAGGTTGGCGGGCAGGCTGGGGACAGCGCCGACGCCCGGCAACACCAGAAAGGGGATGACCCGATTGAGCTTGCTCACCGGGTAATTGACGCTGACGGTGAGCGTGCCCTGGGCCGGGTCGTAGACCGTTGTCGTGTCCGTGCCGACCACCACGTTCAGCGACGACGGCAGCACCGACAATTGCTGGGTCAACGCGGCATTGGCGGTGCTGACCAGCACGCTTGCATAGTTGGGAACCGCGGGATCGACCGCCACGGCGCGGCGGATGGCTTCGGCGGTGACCTGGTTGAACGTCTGCATCAGCACGAACGGCAAGCTGTAGCTGACGAGGCCATAAAACACCGCGAAAAAGATCACGAACACCAAGGCGAACTCAATCGCCACCGCGCCTTTTTGCGCCTTCCGAGAGCCGGTTTTCATCCGTGCGTCTACCCTGACAGTCACTGCGTAGTATCAGCATAGAATCATTCAGCAAAAACGGACGGTTTTTACCGGATGCAAAGCCTTGTCCTTCTGATCTGGTTGACAGCGTGCGCGGCTCAGGATGCCCGGCAACGACGAATTGCCAACGTTTTGACCCTGGGTGTCGGGACGCTCGCGCTGGTCTATCTGCTGTCTTTCGGTACCACCTGGATGGGCGCCGAAGCCGGGCAGGGAGGCTGGGCCTGTGTCGTGGCCCTGGCATTCACGTTGCCCGGGTATTTCATGGGCCGAATGGGCGCCGGTGATGTGAAACTAATGACAGCTCTTGGTCTTGCGACGGACGGCGTCTCGCTGCTCGGGATTTTTATCGGCGCCGGTGCGGCGAGCCTGATCTGGATGCTGCTTGCGCCAAGAGTCTGGCTGCATATGAGTCAAGGGCTTAGGCACCGTCTTAGGTATATGGCGCCACCCGTGTCAAAAAAGCTGCCATTTGCGCCGTTCGTGCTGATCGGATTTGTGCTTGCACTACCTTGGATCCATTAGTCGCCAAGCGCCACTAGTCTTATGTACATAGTCGGAAAGTGGGTCTACCTTCAAAGTAACGAGTTATACAGCCAGCGGCTGACAGTACAGGAATGGTCAGTTTTTGGCCCGGGCATGGAGTGGCACGTGAACAAGCTTACATCTGCGGTAAAAGTCATCGTTGTCGATGATCAGCCTCTGATCGTCGAAGAACTCTGCGAGTTTCTCGAGAGCAGCGGCTATCGTTGTGTGCCGTGCGAGTCCAGCAAAGAGGCGATCGAGCGTTTTTCGGACGACACCGCGATCGGCCTGGTGCTGTGCGATCTGCACATGCCGGACATGGACGGCATTCAACTGGTGCAGGAACTGCAACGGCTGGCCGGCAAACACCGGGCGTTCGAAGCCATCATGCTCACCGGCCGCGCTGACAAGCAGGACGTGATCAAGGCCTTGCGCGCCGGGATTGCCGACTACTACCAGAAACCGGTCAATCTGGATGAATTGCTCGAAGGCCTGCAACGCCAGGAAGCGGTGCTGCAGGAGCGGCAGAAAACCCTGCAACTGGGCCATCTGAATCAAAAACTTCAGGACCTGTCGTCGTCCATCGATGATCTTTATCAGGATCTGGACAAGGTGCGTCGCGCGCCGGCGCCCGTCAGTGATGAGGCGCACCGTGAGGCCGGTGAGCTGGAAATCCCGGCGATCTTCAATCAGCTGTCGCCACGGCAACTGGACGTGGCGCGCCTGGTGGGCAAGGGGCAGACCAACTATCAGATTGCCTGTGAGCTGGGCATCACCGAAAACACGGTGAAGCTTTACGTTTCTCAGGTGCTACGCCTGACCCACATGCACAACCGCACGCAGTTGGCGCTGGCGTTATCGCCGGGCAATTCCGGTTTGCGCCAGCGGGTAACCGCACACTGAGACAGACTGCCGGGTAACCCATTTACCCGGCATTCACTTTCGGCTTGGGAAAAAGATTGTCCAGGGTTTCCAGCAGCCGCACGTGATAGATCGGCTTGCGGAACAGGTCCAGCACCTGCAACCGCAGCATGTCGCTCACGTCCTCCATGTCTGCATGCCCCGACGTCACGATCACCGGCAGATGCTGGCGCGAGGTGTGTTCGCGCAGACGCTTGATCAGCGACATGCCGCTTTCCTCCGGCATGCGCAGATCGGTGATTACCAGAGCGATATCGGGATGGCGGGTCAGGTGATGCAGGGCGAGTTTGACCGAGGTGGCGGTATGACAGACGAAGCCTTCGCCTTCCAGCAATTCCGCCAGTTCCAGCAACGCGTCCTCTTCGTCGTCAACCAGAAGCAACTGTTGGCGTGGGGAAGAAGACACGTTCATGGGCAGTACCTGAAAGCTGAGTGGTAGATCGAGTGTAGCCCGACATCAGCAAGGTGCTGGCGCAACCGTGCTGTGGATTATGGCGTTGGCCGGGTTTGCGTCGTGCCGCCCAGTGACACCAGAACGTTGTTGAAGATCGCCAGCATACGATCACCCAGCGGAGTGACGAAAACGACCACCACCACGGCGACCATGGCCACGACGATAGCGTATTCAATTGCCGAAGCCCCGTCCTCATGTTTGTAGAGCAGCAAAGCTCTGGCCATTAAATAATCAACGATCATTCGAAACATATGCCCACTCCTTTGCGCACCTGGCGCCGATGTCACAGCAGCGGCAAAGCGTTCGCCGTGCCATTTGAGCATTGTCAACAAAGCCCCACCCAACAACTGTAAGAACGGATTAGTCATAAAGGATTAGTCGCTTCGTCTCTCCCGCTATTTCGACTGCTAATTGGCCAACGCCCATACTTTCGTGGGTTATTTGTCTGTCAGTAATGGCGTTTTGGCTTGTTTCAGCTAGCGTGGAAATAGCGAAATAGTTGGATGTTCATAGCTGCCTGATTGCGATGTCCCTTTGTAGGAAGTACGGGCTGGTAGTGCAGCAGGAAAGGGAGAGCCGTCATGAACAGTCGTGTGACCATGGGCCTTGCAGCAGTGCTTTTACTGGGCGCCATCGTTGTCGGATATTGGGGCCTGGTGCTCAGCCGGCAGCCCGCTCCGGTGGCCGAGGCTCCCGCGCCGACGGTGGTCACCGTCGAAAAAACCGTCGCTGCCGCCGAAGACCAGACCCGCCAGCCGGTCGTGGTCCTGGTGCGTGACGTCCCGCCCTTCATCCCCCTGACTGCCGCCGATCTGGCCGTTGAAAAACTGCTCAGCGCCCCCGCCGGCAGTATCGGTACCCTCGAACAGGCCGTGGGCCGCACACCGTGGCGACACCTGAGCGCCGGCACCTGGCTCAACGAAGAAAGCTTCGAGGCCGGCGGCACACTGGCGCGCATGATCCACAGTGACGAGCGCGCGCTGGCGGTGTCGGTCGATGAAGTGATCGGCGCGGCCGGGCAGTTGATTCCCGGGGATTACGTCGACGTGCTGTTGTTCCTGCGCCAGGACGCCAGCAACCCGCAACAGTCGGCACAGATTGTGGTACCGGCCATGCGCGTGCTCGGTGTCGGCGAACAATACGGCCTGACCAACGACGGCCAGCCGTCCGCTCCCGCCATGAGTGCCGACGACAAGATCAAACAGGACCAGCGCCGGCTCACCGCGCGCACCGTGGTGCTGGCGGTGCCTGAGCAATTGTTGAGTCGAATGATGCTCGCCACCCAGGTCGGGACGTTGCGCCTGGCCGTGCGCAGCAGCGAAGAACAGCGCCTGGCCAAGTATTGGGCCGGCGAACGTCAGGCGCCGGACAAACTGGTGGCCGCCAACAGCCAACTCTTCCAGTTCACTCAGTTGGCGCTGGGGACCGCGCCGAAAACCGCGCCCGGCAGCGACCACAGCAGTGCGATACGGCCCGCGGTGGAAGTGATTCGCGGCAATCAGACCAACCCACAAAACCCATGACTGAGCAAGGATCCAAGTGCATGCAGAGTCGTTCCTGGCCGACCTTCAATCCCGTGCTCCGGGCCTTGCTGCTGATGGGACTGTCAATCAATGCCGCGCAGGCGGCCACCGGCAACTGCGCGGCCCTCGGGCGCTTGCCGCCAGTGATCGAAATCAACGAAGGCTGGCAGCAGGACATGCAATCACCTGTGGCGATCACGCGCCTGGCCATCGGCGATCCGAAAATCGCCGACGTGCATGCCAATGGCAACTCATCGTTTCTGCTCACCGCCGTGGCGCCGGGCGCTACCAGTCTGATGGTCTGGACCGGCTGCTCCAGCGAGCCGCGCCAGAGCATGGTGTTCGTCAAGGGCGCCGCCACCTCGGCCCTCACCAACACCGGTGCGCTGCCGTCGGATGATGCGCTGTTGCCCTCGCAGGTACAGACCGACATTCGTTTTGTCGAAGTCAGCCGCACCAAACTCAAACAGGCCTCCGCTTCGCTGATCGGCACCCGCGGCAATTTCCTGTTCGGTTCCCCCGGCACGTTGCCGCCCATCGACGGTGTCCCGCAACCGCGATTGCCGGTGGACAACTCGCTGTTCAACTTCTCGTGGATCGGCGGCAAGACCATGGCGATCATCAATGCCCTCGAGGGCAGCGGCTTCGCCTACACCCTGGCGCGGCCAAGTCTGGTGGCCCTCAACGGGCAAAGCGCAAGCTTCCTCGCGGGCGGGCAGATTCCGATTCCGGTGCCCAGCTCCGGCAGCGACAACGTGTCGATCGAATACAAGGAATTCGGCATCCGCCTGACCCTGACGCCCACCATCATCAGCCACGATCGCATCGCCTTGAAAGTGGCGCCGGAAGTCAGCGAACTGGATTTCAGCAACGCGGTGAACATCGCCGGCACCACCGTGCCGGCCCTGACCATCCGCCGCACCGACACCAGCATTTCCCTCGCCGATGGCGAGAGTTTTGTCATCAGCGGGTTGATCAGCACCAGCAACAGTTCACAGGTCGACAAGTTTCCGGGGCTGGGCGATATCCCGGTGCTCGGTGCTTTTTTCAAGAGCTCGCAGATCAAGCGCGAAGAGCGAGAGCTGCTGATGATCGTCACCCCGCACCTGGTGCGCCCGCTCTCGGCGGAGGCGCAACTGCCGTCGTTGCCGGGTGAAAAACTGCGTAACTACGACCCGAATTTCTACCGCATGTTTTTCCTGGAAAACGGTAACTTCGACAAGCGCAGCGGGTTGTCCCAATGAGCCAGAGCCTGAGTCAGACCTTCCTCGCCATCACCCGCAACAACACCGATCTGGAGTGGCTGCAAAGCGCGCTTGCGCCGTTGGGCCAGGTGGTCAGTGCCGGTGGCGGCAGCCTCGACGAATTGCTCGCGCTGGTGGACGTCACCTTCGCCAGCCTGGTGTTCGTCGGCCTCGACCGGGAACACGTGGTGGCCCAGAGCGCGCTGATCGAAGGCGCGCTGGAGGCCAAGCCGATGCTGGCGATCGTTGCGCTTGGCGACGGCATGGACAACCAGCTTGTACTCAATGCGATGCGCGCCGGGGCCCGGGATTTCGTCGCCTACGGTTCGCGCTCCAGCGAAGTGGCCGGGCTGGTGCGCCGCTTGAGCAAACGCCTGCCGCCGGTGACCCACAACGCGCAACTGGGCGGCCTGACGGTGTTGTACGGCGTACAGAGCAGTTCCGACGGCGCACTGCTGGCCAACCATATGGCACTGGTGGTGCAAAAGAGCGGGCAGCAGACGCTGCTGCTGGACCTCGGGCTGCCACGTGGCGACAGTCTGGCGTTGCTGGGGCTGGAAAGTTCGTTCCACTTCGGCGATGCCTTGCGCCACCTGCGCAGGCTCGACGCCACGCTCATCGACAGTGCCTTCACCAGCGCCGAAGCGGGGCTGCGGATTCTGGCGTACGCCGACAATGACGCACCACTGGAAAGCACCAGCGCCGCCGAGCTGTTCATGTTGCTCAGCGCCTTGCGCCAGCACTTCCAGCACATCGTCGTGAACCTCACCGGCCAGCCTGACAGCGAAGCCCTGCGGACCTTTGTCAGCCATTGCGACAAGCTGATCTGGTACACCGACCAGAGCGTGCTCGATTGCCGGCGCAATCTGGCGGTATTCAATCTGTGGCGGGAAAAAGGCATGAAGCTCGATCACGGGCGGCTGTTGGTCGACCGCTATCTGAGCAACGTTGCGCCAGATGCGGACACTCTCGGCAAGACCTTCAACCTGGAAGTGATCGCGGTGCTGACCTTGAGTCCGGAACTGCGCATGAACGCCAAGAACCAGGGCGTCAGCCTGTTTGAACTGGCGCCCAGGGAAAAACTCACCCAGAGCCTGCGGGTACTCGGCGAACGGCTGGCCAAGCGCTCCGAAGGTCTGGCCAAACCCAAGGTCACCTGGTTCGACCGGCTGCGAGGCACCTCATGAGCCCGGAAAAACTTTTCGGTGCACCGGCGCGGGGCCAGTCGGGCAACACCGACCACGAAGGCCTGAAACTGGTGCTGCATCGCTACATCATCGATGCCATCGAGGAGTCCGGGAAAAACCTGCTGGAAGGCTCGCGGCAGTTGCTGGCGCAATTTGTGACCGACAAGGTCGCCGAATACATCGCCCGTCTGCACCTGGCGATTTCCCGTTACGAGATGGAGCGGCTGGGGGAAGAAATCGTCGATGAGCTGACCGGCTTCGGTCCGCTGGAAGTCTTGCTGCGCGACACCGCCGTCACCGAAATCCTGGTCAACGGCCCGCATCGGGTGTTCGTCGAGCGTGACGGGGTACTGCATCAGAGTGACCTGCGCTTTATCGATGCGCACCACGTCGAACGGGTCATGCAGCGCATTCTTGCGCCGCTCGGTCGGCGGCTGGACGAGTCTTCGCCGATGGTCGATGCGCGCCTGCCCGACGGCAGCCGCGTCAACGCGATCATCCCGCCGATCGCCCTCGACGGCCCGTGCCTGTCGATTCGAAAATTCCGCAAGGACATGCTCAAGAGCAGCGACCTGATTGCGATGCAGACCATCGACCTGCCGATTTTCGAGTGTTTCCAGGAGGCCGTGGGCAAGCGCTGCAACATCCTGATCAGCGGCGGCACGGGCACCGGCAAGACCACGCTGCTGAACATTCTCAGCCAATTGATCAACCCCCACGAACGACTGGTGACCATCGAAGACGTCGCCGAACTGCAACTCGGCCACCCTCACGTGGTGCGTCTGGAAACCCGGCCGCCGAATGCCGAGGGCCATGGCGAGGTCAAGGCCTGCGACCTGATCCGCAACGCCCTGCGGATGCGCCCGGACCGGATCATTCTCGGCGAGATCCGTGGCGTTGAAGTGCTCGACGTGCTGACAGCGATGAACACCGGTCACGACGGTTCGATGAGCACGGTCCACGCCAACAATGCCCAGGATGCGTTGCTGCGCCTGGAAACCCTGGTCGGCCTGACCGGCCGCACGGTGGCCGAACGCACCCTGCGGCAGATGATCTGTGCGGCGCTCGACGTGATCATTCAGTTGACCCGCATGCCTGACGGCCGCCGCTGTGTCAGTGAAGTGGTGGAAGTGGTCGGCGTGCGCGAAGACGTCTACGTGACCAATACTCTGTTCCGTCTGGATCGACGCAGCGGTTTCGGCTTCCTGCGCGAAGCGGTCAACCCGGCCGGCGACAAGTTGCGGCGCGAGTCGAGTCTGGGCTGAACGCATGGAGCCTTCGTCATGATCGGACCGGTGATCCTGATTGTCCTTTGCCTGTTGCTGCTGGGGTTGTCGATTCGCCTGTTCCTGCAGGGCGTGCGCAAGACTGCCAACGAACGGGTGCTCTCTCGCCTCGCCGTCGGACAACCGCAAGCAACGGCCGAAAAAAACTCGTGGACCGGTCTGGAGCGGATGTTCCTGCGGGCAGGCCTTGGCCGGCCGAGCGAGCGATTCGGGCTTTGGCTGTCGTTGTGGGTCGTGGGCATGATGCTGGGTTATCTGCTGGCCGACTGGATCGGTCTGCTGGTGCTGATACTGGCGCCGCCGCTGATTTTGCGCTTGTACATCGCCTGGCTGTATCGACGCCGGCTCAATCGGATGATCGAACAGTTACCGCAGTTGCTCGACCACACCGTGCGCAGCCTCAAGTCCGGCCGGACCCTGAGCGATGCAGTGATGGGCGGTATCGAAGCCAGTGAGGACCCGCTGAAAGCCGCGATGGGCCGGGTGCAACGCAACGTGCAGCTGGGGGTGAACCTCCCGGACGCGGTCAGCGATTTCGCCGAGCTCTACGAGCAAGACGAACTGCGCATGTTCGCCCTGGGCCTGAAGGTCAACCATCGCTACGGCGGCAACGCCAGCGAGTTGCTGGAGAACCTGATCAAACTGATTCGCGAACGTGACCAGGGTGCCCGGCAACTGCGTGCGCTGACCGGCGAAACGCGGATGACCGCGTGGGTACTCGGATCGCTGCCGGTGATCCTGGTCAGTTACTTCATGCTGACCAATCCCGGCTACATGCTCGGCATGTGGAACGACTCCGGCGGTCGGACCATGCTGATTGTCGCGGTGGTGTTGCAGGTCTCCGGTTGCCTGGCGCTGTGGCGCATGCTGAGGAGTGTCTGACATGCTGATGCTGGCCAGTCTCATGCTGTTGCTCGGGGCGTTGTTGCTGGTCGGCAACCACCTGCTGACCGAGCGGCGTCGAGTGCGTCAGGTCAACCAGCGTCTGCAGGGCCACCTGGTGCGCGAGAACCGTTTCGCCAACTGGCTGCGGGCACTGGGCAGCAGCCGGTTCGGCCAGCGCTCGGTGAGCATCGACAGTGAAACCCAGACCCTGCTCAGCCGGCTCGGCTGGCGCCGGGCCAGCGAGCGCTCGCTGTTTGCCGCCTGCCAGATCGGCACGCCGCTGCTGACGCTGGGGCTGGGCGTGTTTCTGAAAGAGGTGTTTTTCCCCCTCGCACCCAACGGCTGGCTGGTGCCGATGATCGCCACCGGCGTCGGCTATCTGCTGCCCAAACGCCTGCTGGCGTATGCCGCTGCCCGTCGGCAGAAAATCATTGCGGTGGAAGTGTCGACGTTCATTCCGCTGCTGCGGATCCTGTTCGAGTCCGGCATGGCCGTCGAGCAGGCCCTGCGTGTACTCAGCAGCGAGGGGCAAAAACTGCTGCCGGAACTGACCGGCGAACTGCGTCTGATCCTGGCCCGTGTCGACTCGGGTCTGGAACTCGGACAAGAGTTGAACAAGGCGGCCGCGATGCTGGCGGTGGATGAGTTCACCGACACCTGCGTGATCCTGCAGCAACTGATTCAACAGGGCGGCGGCGCGATGAAATCGTTGCTGACGCTCAAGCAGTTGCTGGATGACCGACGCCTGACACGCTTGCAGGAATACATCTCGAAGATGTCGGCAAAGATGTCGGTGGTCATGATGCTGCTGCTTTTTCCGGCCTTACTGATCGTTTTGGCGGGCCCCGGTTTTACCGCAATCACCCGGGCGTTTGCGTCCTGACAATGACAATGACAACGACAATGGCGATGGAGAGCGATTGATGAAAGCACTGATGGTCATGGCTAGCCTGTTGCTGCTCGGCGGTTGCGCAACCGACGGTCAGGCACCGTGGACGACGATGCTGGCGCCGGCCAGCTGCAGCAAGTTGAGCTCCGAACAGGAGCTGTCGCTGAACCTCGCCGATGATCTGGTCAACGACGGCAAGCTGCACGCCAGCCTGGCCAATCTGCAGGGTCTGCCCGACAACCTCGTCGAGGTGCGGCTGCGCAAGGCCAAGGTCTATCGCCTGCTGGGTCGCAGTGAAGCGGAGCCGTTGTATCGCAGTCTGCTGGGCACATGCCTGAACGCCGACGCCGAACATGGCCTGGGCCAGTTGTACGCCGCCCGTGGTGACAACGGCCAGGCGCAGGCCCACCTGCAACGGGCGGCGCGGCTGGCGCCGACCAATGAAAACATCCGCAATGATCTGGGCGTGGTGTACCTCAATCAGCTGCGGCTCGAGGACGCTCGTTTCGAGTTCCTCACCGCCATCGAGCTGAAGCAGAACAATCAGTTGGCGACGCTGAATCTGGTGACCCTGCTGCTCTACCAGAACAACTGGCAGCAAGCCGCCGAAGTGGTCAGCCGCGCGCACCTGACCCCGGAGCAGTTCAGCGATGCCCAGGCGCGTGCGGAGAAACTCAAGTCGCCGGTCAGAGCCAGACCCGTCGCTGGCAATCAGGTCGCGGTGGCGATTGATGCGCAACCGGCGATCAAGTGAGCCTCAAGGAGATGCCATGAACACGTTCAAGACCCTGTGTTGCCTGAGCCTGTTGAGTCTGCCGCTCGGCGCGCTGGCCATCGACGCCGGCCCGGCATCGGCACAGCAGCAGGAAACCGAAGGCTGGCTGTTGCTGCAAAGCCGCAACAAGGCCGCGTCCCCCGATCCGCAGGCGGCCACGGCCACCGAGCGTGAGCTGGCGATGCAGCGCTGGTTGAAGAAGTACAAATATGAAATCCCCGATTTCTACGACCCGGATGCCGGGGGCAAGATCGAGACGAATAACTAGCTCGTCGCAGGCAACCGGCGTTGCCTGCGACGGCGGTCTATAGCTGATAACTGAAACTGATGCTGTAACGCGGCCGGCGATTGAAGGTGTCCAGCGCTTCATCCGACATCGCCTTAGCGGCTTCCAGGGCGATGTTGTAGTACTTCGCATCGCCAAATCTCAGGCCGACCGCCGCCGATGACAGGTTGTTGGCCTGCACCGGCAATTCATTGAACCAGCTGCGCGAGCGGTCGAGCACGAAGTACGGTTGCAGGATGCGCACCCAGTTGCCGTCGCGGTTGAAGCTGTAGTTGATTTCGTAAGCCACACCCCAACCCTTGTCGCCGGACGCCTGATCATCGGGATAACCACGGCCGAAATTCTGCCCGCCGAACACCGCGCGCTCGCTGTCGGGCAGGGTGTCGTCGCTCCAGTACAACGCGGCTGACAGTACGCCTTGCCAGTTATCAAAGAACTTGTCGCTCTGCACCCCCGACAGACGCACCCGGAAAAAATCGAGGTCGATGGCGCTGTTGTTGGTGTGCGCGCCCAGGCTGTCGAAGCCCTGGTACACGCCGCCGCTGAGAATGCGCAGTTGCCGGGCATCGGCCTTGCGCCAGTCGCTTTCGAAGGCGAGGGCGCGGATGTCGGTGCGTTCTTCGACGCTCAGCGGGTAGCCGATCACGTTGTAGCGGGTCTTGTCGTTGACGGCGTACAGGCGCGATCCGGCGGTCAGCAGTTCATCCGAGGCGGCAATCAGCGGCAGGCTGAAGCCGAGCGAGTAACGGTCGTTTTCGCGATGCGGCTTGAGTTCCAGACCGTTGTTCAGCACTACGTTGGTGCCGGGATCGGCCCGGTAGCGTGAGGCCGACAGGCTCAGTTGCGCACCTTCGTCGTTGACGAACTGGTTGTAGTCCAGCCGGTAGTAACGCTCGTGATCATCCCCCGGTGGAAACAGGCCGCTGAGGCTCAGCTGTTCGCCCATCGAGGTTTGTGAATTGCTGCTGATACCGAGCAGGGCCTGAGTGCCGTTGCGGTTGTCTTCGGTGGTGCTCAGGGTGCTGGTGAACGGTTTGCGGCTGGCCTGGGCTACCAGCGTGGTTGCACCATCGGTGGTGCCGGGTGGCGGCACCTGGGCCTGGATCGTCACGCCGGGAATGCGGGTCATCAGTGTGGTGTAGCGCTCGAACGTCTTGCGTGTGAGAGGGCGCTCAGCCTGAAGCTTGGCCGCCAGTCGTTCGAGCAGGGCTTTGACCCGCCCGACGTCGCCCGCGATCTGCACGTCCCGCACGTAGCCTTCCACCAGCACGACGCGCGCCACGCCGTCGTCGAAGTTCTGTTGTGGCAGGAAGGCGTAGGACAGCAGATAACCGTCCTGCTGGTAGCGACGGGTGATGTTGCGGGTGGCTTCGATCAGGTCGGCAAGGCTGCTCTCGCGACCGATCAGGGGCTTGTAGATTTCTGCCAGTTCGTTCAACGGGTAGAGCGTGCCGCCTTCGATCTGCACGGTCCTGAGGTTGATCTTCGTGCCCATCAACAACGGCTGCGCGGCGGTGGCGCCGGGCTCCGGCACTTGCAGCGGCGCGGCGTTCGGCCGGTAGGCGTCGGCGGGCAGGTTCGGCACCGGCAGGTTGCGAATGGTTTCGTTGCTGTTGAGAAAGCTGGGCAGGGTGTCGGCGAGGGTTGTGCAACTGAGACTGAGAAACAGCAGGGATGCCATAACGCGCATAGGACACTCCATGTTCAAACCCCAGCACCGGGCGGGTTTTCTCCTAAGAAAAAAGCGGAAGACTCGTGGGAATCTTCCGCCCTCAACCAAGCGTAGGCGCTGTAGGTTCGGCCGTCGAATCGGCCAGGTGCAATTCAGCGTTTGTTGCCGCCCAGGGCGCCGGTAAGACCGCCGAGGACGCCACCCAGTCCGCCGCCAGTCCCGGTGGCAGTGCCACCGTTGACCAGTCCGCCGACCGCAGTGACCGTGTTGCCCACCGTGGTGACGGTGTTGCCGACCGCCGTCACGACCGGGTTGCTGTTGGTGCTGGCAATCGTGTTGCCGAGATTGCCGACGGCACCGCCGACCTGACCGGTGAGACCGGCGACCGGAGTGCCGAGCCCGGTGGCGGCGCCGACATTCTGGGTCAGGCTGGTGACCGCCGTGGTGACTGGCGCAAGTCCGGCACCCACGTTGTTGCCCAGGGTTGCCAGGGGAGTGGTCGGGCTGGTGATCGGCGAGCCCGAACCGCCGAGCACGGTGTTGAGCGAGGCCACGGTGTTACCGGCCGCCGCCAGCACGCCACCGGGTGCGGCGAGAGTGCCATTGCCGCTGCTCAAGCCGGCGCCGACGTTGACCACGGCGCCGCCGACGGTTTGCAGCAAGCCATTGCTGCCCAGACCGCCACCGACGCCTGTTCCCGAACCGGTGCCGTTGTCCACCAGCCCACCGGCCTTGCCGACGGCAGTGCCGACATTGCTCAGGGCGCCGCCGACGGTGTTGGTCAGAGCGTTGCCGTTGCCGGCGACAGTGACCTTGTCACCCACGCCGTCAACCGTGCTGCCGACCTTCTGGACCAAACCGTTCAACGGCGCGCCCAGCCCTGTAGCCGTACCGAGTTTATCCGTGGTGCTTTCGACCATGGCAATCACCGGCACCAGTTTGCTGCCGACTTCTTTGGTCACCGAGCCGAGCGGGCCGGTGGTGGTGGCGGTGCTGAGGGTGTCGCCGAGCATGGTGACCTTTTCGCCGACTCCGTTGAGCACTGGGGCGACCTTGGTCACCACACCGCCGACCACGGGAACGCTGCCCGTGGCAGTGGCCAGTTTGCCGCTCAGGTCGGACACGCCGTTGCCCACATCCTGCACCACGCCGCCGACCGCCGAAGCGGTGACGCCCAGACCATTGTCAGTGGTCGCCAGTTTGCCGATGCCGTTGGCTACGCCGTCACCCAGCGTGGTCACAACGTTGCCGGCGGTTTTGGCGGCGCTTTGCACCACGCCGCCAACGACAGGCACGCCGCTCAGGGAGTCACCGACCTGGCCGACGCCATCGCCGACGCCGCTGACGGTATTACCGACGTCCTGCACCAGGGTGGTCGTCACCAGCGAAGGGGTCGTGGGATTGGTCGGGTTCGTCGGGTCCGTCGGGTCCGTCGGATTGGTGGGATTGGTCGGATCCGTTGTCCCTCCCGTTCCGCCAGTACCACCGGTGCCGCCAGTGCCGCCAGTGCCCGCGGTGTCTCCGGTTCCACCCGTGCCACCGGTGCCGCCAGTACCCGCAGTCGAGCTGTCGGGGGAAGAACTGCCGGAACTGCTGTGATGACCGCCGCCGCCACTGCTGCAACCGGCCAGACCGAGGGAGAGAATGAGGGCCAGTGCCGTTGCCGATTTGCACCATGCCGCCTGAGCTTTCATCTGAGTTTTCATGAGCGTTATTCCTTGCACCTGTCACAACGTTTGTTGTCTTCGATGGCCCGCCGATTCTGTTGCCGGCAGTGCCTTCGTCCGTTGTGCTCATATCAGCCGCAAGGCCGGATCCACGCCATTCTCAAGTTGGTATTAACGCCTTTATGCAGGGGGACGCGAGTGCCGCCTAACGACTAATACCGAGGATATAGGCGCGCAAAAAAAAGCCTTGAAAATCAAGGCTGGGTTTCGGCGAGGGACGTTTGTGCGGCGCGGGAAAACTTAAGTGATATATACACAATTGAGCAGGTTTTCCCGGCCTCGATGTCAGGCCACCGGCTGCCAGTTGCCCACCATGTGCTCCAGATCCCCGGCGCCGATCAGGCGCAACTCACCGCTGGAACCGGCAGCGCTGGCGAACAGGCTCACCTCGCTCGGCAGGCGCACCGGTTTGCGAAAATGCACGGTGACCTCAAGGTTGGCCTTGGGCAGATGATCTGCCAGCGCTGCCAGCGTGCGGGCCTTGTTCCATAACCCGTGGGCGATGGCTGTGGGGAAACCGAACAGCTTGGCACTGGCGGCACTGAGGTGGATCGGGTTGTAGTCGCCGGAGACTTTCGCGTACTGCCGGCCGATGTCCGCCGGCGCCTTCCATTGCGCCACTTGCATCAGCGGCAGCGCCGGCTCCCAGGCCTGTTCGACCGGTTCGCCTTCAAGCTTCACGCCGCGACAGAGCATTTGGCTTTCGGCTTCCCACAACGGGCCGAGTTGATCGTCGAGGGTGGTCAGCAGATCGAAGGTCGCGCCTTTGGGATGGGGTTGCAGGTTATGCACCCGGACGCTGACTTGCGCACGACTGATCCCGCCCATCGGACGCAACACGCGGATGCGGTTGCGCAGATGAATCAGCCCCAGCAGCGGGAACGGAAAGTCTTTGGCCGTCAGCAATTGCATCTGCAGGGCGAACGCCAGGATATGCGGATAGGTCGGCGGCAGCAGGCCGTCATCGGCGAAACCGCAGACCTGGCGATAGGCCGCCAGACGTTTGCCATCGACCTCGACGGCGCAGCGCAGGCCGCTGTCGGGCAGGGTGGTGCCGGTGATTTTGCGTCGGGTGGCCGCCCGGGCATACAGCCCCGGCAGGCTCGGTTCGTGGTGCAGCGTTTGCCATTCGATGCTCATGCTCAGGCCCCCAGAACGCTTTGGCCGCACACCCGCAGCGCTTGTCCGGTGAACGCGCCGGTGCCCGGTTGTGCCAGCCAGGCCACGGCTTCGGCGACGTCTTGCGGCAGGCCGCCCTGGCCCAGCGAACTCATGCGCCGCCCGGCCTCACGCAGGCCGAACGGGATGTGCGCAGTCATCTGGGTCTCGATGAATCCCGGCGCCACGGCATTGATGCTGATGCCGCGTTCCAGCAGGGTCGGCGCCCAGGCCTGGGCCAATCCGATCAGCCCGGCCTTGCTCGCCGCGTAGTTGGTCTGCCCGCGATTGCCGGCGATGCCGCTGATCGAGGCCAGCAGAATGACCCGGGCGTTATCGCGCAACGTGCCGCTGTCGAGCAGGGCTTTGGTCAGCACTTGCGGTGCGTTGAGGTTGACCGCCAACACCGCGTCCCAGAATTCCGGCGTCATGTTGGCCAGGGTCTTGTCACGGGTGATGCCGGCGTTGTGCACCAGAATGTCGAGGCCGTCCGGCAGCTGTTCGATCAGTTGCGCGGCAGCATCTTCGGCGCAGATGTCGAGGGTGATGGCGCGCCCGCCGAGGCGCGCGGCCAGGGCTTCCAGATCGGTTTTCGCGGGCGGCACGTCGAGCAGGATCACCTCGGCGCCGTCACGGGCCAAAGTTTCGGCGATGGAGGCGCCGATGCCGCGCGCCGCACCGGTGACCAGTGCCTTACGTCCGGCCAACGGGCGCGTCCAGTCGGTGACCTGGGTGGCGCAAGCTGTCAGCCGGATCACCTGCCCGGAGACGAATGCACTTTTCGGCGAAAGGAAAAACCGCAGCGGCCCTTCGAGCTGATCCTCGGCGCCTTCGCCCACGTAGATCAATTGCAGCGTGCCGCCGCTGCGCAGCTCCTTGGCCAGCGAGCGAGAGAAGCCTTCAAGGGCTCGCTGTGCGCTGGCGGCAAACGGTTCACGCAGGGTTTCCGGGGCGCGGCCGAGGATCACCAGATGCGCGCTGCTGTCGAGGTTTTTCATCAACGGCTGGAAGAACTCACGCAGCTGCTTCAGCTGGTCGGTGTGCTGCAAATCGCTGGCGTCGAACACCACGGCCTTGAGTTTCGGGCCATGGCCGGGAATCCATTGGGTGGCGCTGGCCGGCTGATCGCCGTAGCGATAAATGGCATCGGTCAACCGGTTGGCAAAGGCGCTGACCTGCTCGGCCAGCGGACCACCGCCGATCAGCAGCGCACCGTCCACTGGCCGCAGGCGCCCCGCCTGCCATCGTTCCAGCCGCACCGGCGACGGCAGGCCCAGGGCTCCGACCAGACGGTGGCCGATGGACGAGTTGGCGAAGTCGATATAGCGGTCAGACATGGAACGCTCTCCAGAAGATGGGGTTCAAAGTGTGGACTGCGAAGGGCAATCAATCGTTCGATCCACGCAATAAGGCCTACGCTAGAACAGCAGAGTAGTTTGCCCTCGGCGCTTTTGTGGCCCGACCGGGTTTTCAGCGCTCGATTTTCAGACCGGATATTTCACAAGGAGCATTTCATGAGTCAGCTGCGCCGCGTCGCGATCATTGGTGGCAACCGCATTCCGTTCGCCCGTTCCAACGGGCCTTACGCCACCGCCAGCAATCAGGTGATGCTCACCGCCGCCCTCGAAGGCCTGATCGAACGCTACAACCTGCACGGCCAGCGCATCGGCGAAGTGGTCGCAGGGGCGGTGCTGAAATTGTCACGGGATATGAACCTGACCCGCGAATGCGTGCTTGGCTCACGCCTGTCACCGGCCACCCCGGCCTACGACATTCAGCAGGCCTGCGGCACTGGCCTGGAAGCGGCGCTGCTGGTGGCGAACAAGATCGCCCTCGGCCAGATCGATTGCGGCATTGCCGGCGGCGTCGACACCACGTCGGATGCGCCGATCAGCGTCAGCGAAGGCCTGCGCAAGATCCTTCTGCAAGCCAACCGCGCCAAGACCACCGGCGACAAGCTCAAGACCTTTCTGCAATTACGCCCGAAACACCTGATCCCCGACTTCCCGCGCAACGGCGAACCGCGCACCGGCCTGTCGATGGGCGAGCACTGCGAATTGATGGCGCAGACCTGGAACATCCCCCGCGAGGAACAGGATCAACTGGCCTTCGAAAGCCACCACAAACTGGCGGCTTCCTACAGCGAAGGCTGGCACAACGACCTGATGACCCCATTCCTCGGCCTGACCCGCGACAACAACCTGCGCCCGGACCTGACCCTGGAAAAACTCGCGACCCTGAAACCGGCCTTCGAGAAAAGCGCCAAAGGCACGCTGACTGCCGGCAACTCGACGCCGCTGACCGATGGCGCGTCGGTGGTGCTGCTGGGTAGCGAGGAGTGGGCGAAGGAACGCGGCTTGCCGATCCTCGCTTACTTGCGTGACGGCGAAGCGGCGGCGGTGGATTTCGTCAACGGCGCCGAAGGGCTGCTGATGGCGCCGGTCTATGCCGTGCCACGCTTGCTGGCGCGCAATGGGCTGACCTTGCAGGACTTCGACTACTACGAAATTCACGAGGCCTTCGCCGCGCAAGTGTTGTGCACGTTGAAGGCCTGGGAGGATCCGGACTACTGCAAGACCCGGCTCGGGCTGGACGCGCCGCTGGGCTCGATTGATCGCAGCCGCTTGAACGTCAAGGGCAGCTCGCTGGCGGCGGGGCATCCGTTCGCCGCGACGGGCGGGCGAATTGTGGCGAATCTGGCGAAGTTGCTGGATGCGGCGGGGCAGGGGCGGGGGTTGATTTCGATTTGTGCGGCGGGGGGGCAGGGGGTGACTGCCATCGTCGAGCGCTGAAGGAACAAGAAGCCCCCTCTCCCAAGGGAGAGGGGATTACAAAGGTTACTCAGGTACGGAACCTGCGCACCAACCCGTCCAGCTCATTCGACAACCCCGCCAGACTCTGTGAATCCAGCCGCGCCGAATTCGCCAGCTCCGCCACCAACTGCGCATCACCATGAATCTGGCTGATATGCCGATTGATGTCCTCAGCCACCTGATGCTGCTCTTCAGCGGCCGTGGCGATCTGCGTGTTCATGTCGCGAATCACATCCACCGACTCACGGATCTGACCGAAGCTTTCTCGCGCTTCGCCGATGCGTGCCACCGATTGCTGAGACACATCGAGGCTGGCGCGCATCTGCTGAGTCACCGCGCTGGTGCGTTTGGCCAGGTTGCCCAGCAGCCCGTCGATTTCCGCCGTCGAATCCGCCGTGCGTTTGGCCAGTGCGCGAACCTCATCGGCCACCACCGCAAAACCACGACCCTGCTCACCGGCCCGCGCCGCTTCGATGGCCGCGTTGAGCGCCAGCAGGTTGGTCTGTTCGGCGATGGAGCGGATGGTGCCGAGGATCGACTGGATGTCGTTGCTGTCGCGCTCCAGTTGTTGCATCGACTGCGCCGATTGCTCCAGCTCCTGGCTCAGTTGATCGACGCTGTGCACCGCCGCATCGATCTGCTGCTGACCTTCGCGGGCCTGGCGCTGGCCGCTGTCGGCAGACTCCGCCGCCTGGCTGCACGAGCGGGCGACTTCGTTGGCGGTGGCGACCATTTCGTGGAACGCGGTCGAGACCATGTCCACCGCTTCGCGCTGGCGTCCGGCGGCTTCGGCCATGTCGCCGGAGACGCGGGTCGAGCTCTGCGAAGTGGCGAGGATTTTCCCGGCCGCGCCGCCGATATGCTGGATCAGGCTGCGGATCGCGGTAAGGAACTGGTTGAACCAGTTGGCCAGTTGCGCGGTTTCGTCGCTGCCACGAATGTCGAGGCTCTTGGTCAGGTCGCCTTCGCCTTGGGCGATGCCTTCCAGACCACTGGCCACGCTGCGGATCGGCCGCACGATCAGGCTGGCGAAACTGGCACCGACCACCGCGAAAAACACCGCCAGCACGGCCGCAATGATTGCGATCAGCCAGGTCAGTTGGGTGGCGGAACTCATCACTTCGTTCTGTTTGATCAGGCCGATGAAGGTCCAGCCCAGTTGCTCCGAGGGCCAGACATTGGCCATGTAGCGTTCGCCGTTGAGCTCGATGTCAACCAGGCCTTTGCCGGCCTTGGCCAGTTGCGCGTAGCCGTCGCCGAGGCTGTCGAGTCGCTTGAAGTTGTGCTCCGGTTGCTTCGGATCGACCAGCACCGTGCCGGTGTTTTCCATCAGCATCAGGTAACCGCTTTCACCGAGCTTGATCTGTTTGACGATCTCGGTCAGTTGCTTGAGCGACACGTCAATGTTGACCACGCCACCCTGGGCGCCCAACTGGTTGGCGACCGCCCGCACGGTGCTGACCAGTACCGCGTCATCGCCGGCCCAGTAATAGGCTTCGGTACGCAGGGTCTTGCCCGGGTTGGCCATGGCCGTCTTGTACCAGGGGCGGGTGCGCGGGTCGTAGTTGGCCATCTTCGGATCGCCCGGCCAGAAGGCATAGCCGCCGCTGTTCAATCCATAGGAGACGTAGGAGTAGGCCGGGTGGGATTTGGCCAGCCCCTCGAACAGTGCAAACAGTTGCTTGTCGATCTCGCCATCGGAGGTATCGGCGGCGTTGGCGCTCATGCGGCTGCGAACGCTGCCGTCCGCGTTCTTTACCAACGGCTGCGCCGCCAGGTAATCGACGTTCTGGCTGATGCCGTCGAAAAACAGCTGCATGGCATTGCTGACCTGACGGATCTCGCGCCCGCTGCTGTCGACAAAATCGTCCCGGGCATCGCTGCGCAGGTTCAGTACCACCAGCGTGGCGACCAGCACCACGGGCAAGCAGGCGATGATTGCAAACGCCCAGGTCAACTTCTGTTTGATGTTCATCCGCGCTCCAGATTTTCTTGTAGGCCCACGCAGTGCAGATGACTCGCGGTTATTGGCAGCCGAAAAACCTATTTCTCACCCGTTTCCCTGGGTGCGACATCGAAGTTTTTTTTGGAACGATTGTCGGACAAGTTCCTCTGTCTCAGAGGAATTCGGCTGATGAAGAGGGAAATTGAGGTCTTGGGAGAAAATTCTTACGAGATCTGTTCAGTTGGATGTCAGATTCTGTCGCAAATGCCCTCAAGTCCTGGCGCCTATAAATTCGCCGGCCTCGGCTATGATTCGAAGCGGTCGATAAAGAGGCGAATTGACCTGATTTATCCGGCACAGTGTGTGCATCCACAGGTTCACAGGTCGGCAACCCCTCCCCGTGATGCGAGGATTGCCGTATAACGAATGACATTCGCGTGTTTGGTAATAAAGGACCCACAATAAAAGCTGATGAAGACTCCAAAACGCATTGAACCCCTGATCGAGGACGGTCTGGTCGACGAAGTGCTGCGTCCACTCATGAGTGGCAAAGAAGCAGCTGTTTATGTGGTGCGCTGCGGCAATCAGTTACGTTGCGCAAAGGTCTACAAGGAGGCGAACAAACGCAGTTTCCGCCAGGCGGCCGAATATCAGGAAGGCCGCAAGGTTCGTAACAGCCGACAGGCCCGGGCGATGGCCAAGGGGTCGAAATTCGGTCGCAAAGAGACCGAAGACGCCTGGCAGAATGCCGAGGTCGCGGCGCTGTTCCGTCTGGCCGGCGCGGGTGTGCGAGTGCCCAAGCCCTACGACTTCCTCGACGGCGTGCTGCTGATGGAACTGGTGGCCGATGAATACGGGGATGCCGCGCCGCGTCTGAACGACGTGGTGCTGGAGCCGGATCAGGCCCGCGAGTATCACG
This sequence comes from Pseudomonas sp. 3-2, assembly GCF_019710535.1. Classification (NCBI taxonomy): domain Bacteria; kingdom Pseudomonadati; phylum Pseudomonadota; class Gammaproteobacteria; order Pseudomonadales; family Pseudomonadaceae; genus Pseudomonas; species Pseudomonas sp. 3-2. The sequence goes on from NZ_CP081200.1 coordinate 764,800, forward strand.
CGTTCCTGATTTCGCAGATCGTGCTGATGTTGTGTACCGGTCTGGTGCACGGTGACCTTTCGGAGTTCAACGTGCTGCTGACGCCGACGGGGCCGGTCATCATCGACCTGCCGCAAGCGGTGGACGCGGCGGGCAACAACCATGCGTTCAGCATGCTGGAGCGTGACGTCGGCAACATGGCGTCGTACTTCGGCCGCTTTGCCCCGGAGTTGAAGAAGACCAAATACGCCAAGGAAATGTGGGCGTTGTACGAGGCGGGTACGCTGCACCCGGCCAGCGTGCTGACCGGCGAGTTCGACGATCCCGAGGACCTGGCCGATGTCGGCGGGGTACTGCGCGAGATCGAAGCGGCGCGTCTGGATGAGGAGCGCAAGCAAGCCATCCGCGCGGCGGACGACGAGCCCAAGGGCAAGTCCGACGAACCTCCGCCACCACCGTGGATGCAGTGAGCATCTGAAAAACAAAACCCGGCTTCGGCCGGGTTTTACACATTCAAGGATTGATTGTGACCAGCACTTCCCGCAATGCCCGGCTGATCATCACGGCGCGGCTGATCTCCGATTTCGGCGCGTTCCTCAACATGGTTGCGCTGGCCACTTATGTCTACCTGCTGAGCAACAGCGCGATGAGCGTGGGGATCTTTCTCGCCAGTCGCGTGGGCGGCGGGATTTTCGCCAGCCTGATCGGCACCGCGTTTTATCGTCGATGCAGCGGTCGCTTGCCGTTGATTGCCTTCGATCTATTGCGCGCCACAGTGCTCGGTTTGTTGCTGATCGTGCCGGTCAGTCAGCAGGCGTTGTTGCTGCCGCTGATCGCGTTCGGTCTGGGCTTTGGCAATTCAATGTTCGCCATCGGCCTCAACAGTCAGTTGCCGCGCTTGATCGAGCCGGCGCAGTTGCTCAAGACCAATGCGTGGATCACGTCCGCCTCGTCCATGGCGATGGTCGGCGGCAGTCTGGTATCCGGGTTGCTGGTCGCGGGATTTGGTTTTGAAACGGTGTTTGCGCTGAACGCGGTGACCTATCTGTTGGCGGCAGTGTTGATTGCGCCGCTGCGGTTCAGCGCACCGGAGCCAGTGGCCGAATCCAGCGCTAAACAGGGTGAGTGGTCGGCATTGTTGCAAGGCTTGCGCAGCGCTCCGGTGGTTGCGGCGATGCTGGCGGTGACTATGGCCGACACCCTTGGCAGCGCTGCGCACAACGTCGGTTTTCCGATCATTTCCAAACTGCTGACACCGGACTCGGCCAGCACCACGCTGGGCCTGATGCTCGCAGTGTGGGCCGTCGGCAAACTGCTCGGCGCGCGGATCGCCAGTCGCCTCAACGGCTCGGAAAACATTCATCTGGAGCGCCGCTATTTCGGTGGCGTGCTGCTGATGTCCTGCGGCTTCATCCTGATGTTCCAGCAGCACAGCGTCGTCGGTCTGTTGCTGTTTTCGCTGCCGGCCGGGTTGGGCGACGGTTTCTCGGAAGTCGGCTTGATGTCACGTCTGCAACGGGAACCGGAGCCTTTGCGCCTGCCGATCTTCAGCTTCCTGACGCTGTTGCAGATGACCGGGTTCGGCGTCGGCATGCTGATCGCCGCACCGTTCTATGCGTGGTGGGCGCCGGGTGCCGTGGTGCTGCTGTTCCACGGCATTCCCCTCGCCACAGTGCTGTCGATGAAAATCCTGCTGCTCAGGCGCGCGCGGGTTGCGCGCAGCAGCCCGACGCCAGTTCCTTGAGGATCGGACAGTCCGGGCGATGGTCGCCGTGGCAGTGCTCGACCAGATCCTGCAGAGTGTCGCGCAGTTCGCCGAGTTCGCGGATCTTCTGATTCAGCTCGTCGATGTGCTGGCGGGCCAGGGCCTTCACATCGGCGCTGGCGCGCTGGCGATCCTGCCAGAGGGTCAGCAGCTTGCCGACTTCCTCCAGCGAAAAGCCCAGGTCCCGCGAACGCTTGATGAATGCCAGCGTGTGCAGGTCATCGTCACCGTAGACGCGATAGCCGCTGTCGGTGCGATGGGCAGCCTTGAGCAGACCGATCGACTCGTAATAACGGATCATCTTCGCGCTCAGGCCACTGTGGCGGGCCGCTTGGCCGATGTTCATCGGTTGTCCTCCAGATCCTCGGGTTTCCAGGTTTTCAACAGTAGCGCATTGCTCACCACGCTGACGCTCGACAGGGCCATCGCCGCACCAGCCAGCACCGGATTGAGGAAGCCGAACGCCGCCAGCGGAATGCCGATCAGGTTGTAGACGAAGGCCCAGAACAGGTTCTGGCGGATCTTCGCGTAGGTCTTGCGGCTGATTTCCAGTGCGGCCGGCACCAGCCGTGGATCGCCGCGCATCAGGGTGATGCCGGCGGCGTGCATGGCCACGTCGGTGCCGCCGCCCATGGCGATGCCGATGTCGGCCGCGGCCAGCGCCGGTGCGTCGTTGATGCCGTCACCGACCATGGCCACGACCCCGGTTTTTTTCAGCTCGGCGACAGTGGCGGCTTTTTCCGCCGGCAGCACTTCGGCGTGGACATTTTCGATGCCCAGCGCTTCGGCCACCACCCGGGCGCTGCCGCGGTTGTCGCCGGTCAGCAGGTGGCTGTGGATGTGCTGCGCGGCCAGTTGTTGCACCGCGTGCAGCGCGCCTGGCTTGAGGGTGTCGCCGAAGGCGAACAGACCGAGCACGCGAGGTTCCGGGCTTTGCTCGATCAGCCAGGACAGCGTGCGGCCCTCGGTTTCCCAGGCCTTTGCGGATTCGCTCAGGGTTGCGGCGTTCAAACCGCTTTCTTCCAGCAAGCGCCGGTTGCCCAGCGCCAGGCGCCGGCCGTCGAGGCTGCCGGCGATGCCGCGCCCGGTCAGGGACTGGCTGTCGCTGACATCCGGCACGCTCAGATGGCGTTCGGCACAGGCATCCAGCACCGCTTTGGCCAGCGGATGTTCGCTGCCGCGTTGCAGTGCGCCGGCCGCTGTCAGCAGGGCGTTTTCATCACCCTCGATCGCGCTGAAATGCGCGATGCGCGGCGTGCCGGAGGTCAGGGTGCCGGTCTTGTCGAACACCACGGCGCTGACTTCATGGGCACGCTCCAGTGCTTCGGCATCCTTGATCAGAATCCCGTGGCGGGCGGCCACGCCGGTGCCGGCCATGATCGCGGTCGGTGTCGCCAGACCGAGGGCACACGGGCAGGCGATCACCAGTACCGCGACGGCGTTGATCAACGCGGTTTCCAGCGGCGCGCCGTACAGCCACCAGCCGATCAGTGTAGCCAGGGCCAGTAGCAGAACCGTCGGCACGAACACCTGACTGACTTTATCCACCAGTTTCTGGATCGGTGCCTTCGCAGCCTGGGCGTCCTCCACCAGACGGATGATCCGCGCCAGCACGCTTTCCGCACCGAGCGCCGTAGTGCTTACCAGCAAGCGGCCTTCGCCGTTGATCGCGCCGCCGGTGACCCTATCGCCCGGTTGCTTGGGCACCGGCAGGCTCTCGCCGCTGATCAGTGCTTCGTCGGCGTGGCTCTGGCCTTCCAGCACTTCGCCGTCCACCGGGAAACGCTCACCGGGTTTGACCAAAACCCGATCGCCAAGACGCAGGGCGCTGATGGCGACGTCCTGTTCGCGGCCATCGATGACTTGAATTGCCCGCTCCGGGCGCAACGCTTCCAGTGCGCGGATGGCGCTGGCGGTCTGGCGTTTGGCACGGCTTTCCAGGTATTTGCCGAGCAGCACCAGAGCGATGACCACCGCCGAGGCCTCGAAATACAGATGCGGCATGCGCCCGTCGGCGGTGGCCCATTCGTAGAGACTCAAGCCATAACCGGCGCTCGTGCCCAATGCCACCAGCAAATCCATGTTGCCGGCCCCGGCGCGTACGGCTTTCCACGCCGCCAGATAAAACCGCGCACCGAAAATGAATTGCACCGGGGTCGCGAGGGCGAATTGCGCCCAGGCCGGCAGCATCCAGTGAATGCCGAACGGTTGCAGCAGCATCGGCAGCACCAGCGGCAAGGCGAGGGCGATGGCGCAGATCAGTGCCCAGCGCTCATGGTCCAGGCGCTGTTGACGATTGTCGGATTGCGGATTTTCGAGTTCGAAGAGGCTGGCCGAATAACCGGCCTTGCTCACGGCGGCGATCAGGGTTTGCGGGTCGACCGCGCCGAGCAATTCGAGATGAGCGCGTTCATTGGCGAGGTTGACGCTGACGCTTTTCACCCCCGCAACCTTGTTCAGGGCGCGTTCGACGCGACCGACGCAGGAGGCGCAGGTCATGCCGTCGATGTTCAATTCCACGGTCTGCTGCGGCACGCTGTAACCGGCGCGTTCGACTGCTTCCATCAGCGCCGGCAGGCTGTCGCCGGGGGCCTGCACCCGGGCCTGTTCGGTGGCGAGGTTGACGCTGACGGCACTGGCGCCGCTGACTTTGCTCAACGCCCGCTCGACACGGCCGGCGCAACTGGCGCAGGTCATGCCGCTGATGGGCAGATCGAAGGTGATGGAATCGGACATCGGTCGTACTCCCTGTAGAAGATGCCTACAGGATCAACCTTGCCATGCTGGCAAGGTCAAGCGCCAATCCGAAAGCGTCAGTAGCCGAGGCCGGTCGGCTTGAGGTACATGCCTTCCTGGTTCATCGCGATGCGGAATTTCAGGATGTCGCCGGCATGCAGTCTGATCTCCTGCGAGCCCGGCGCGAGCATGCCCGGGTTGCAACCCGGCATTTGCCCCGGCAGCAGCTTCAGGCGCAGCGAGACATTGCCCGGCGGCAGGTTGAACGATGTGCTTTGCTCCTGAAACAGGCGCGCCGACAGCTGATCCTGGATGTACACGCCGATTTCGCAGGAGGTCGCCACTTCCAGGCGCTCGCGGGAAATGATCAGCACCCCGTAATCTTCCCCGGCGGCTTGCACCGAAGGGATCGCGGCAAAGAGGCTGAGTAAGCCAAACAGGCTGAAAGCTGACCAGCGCATGGCTGAATCTCCTGAATTCATGTCATTGATGCGTGCAGCTTGGCCGAGCGCGGCGCCGATTGCCAGCCCGGCAGTTTTTTGCAGAACTTGACCTTGCCATCGTGGCAAGCCTGAAACTGCCGGCAACCTCACTCAAAGGAGTCATTCCATGCAAGTGTTCACTGTTGAAGGCATGTCCTGCGGTCACTGTGTCAAGGCCGTCACCCAGGCGGTGCAGAGCAAGGATCCGGCCGCCAGCGTGCGGGTCGATCTGGCGGCGAAGGAAGTCGGCGTCGAAAGTGCGCTGAGCGCCGAGCAGGTGATCGAGGCGATCAGCGAAGAAGGCTACGCCATCAAACTCGCCTGATCTTTTTAATAGTTAGCGAGCTACCGGAATGTTCAAGGCGTCCTCGCGCAGCTAGACTGTCGGGCTGCACTCAACTCAACTGCCCGCCCGACCTGGACGCCTGATGAACTTCCGTACCCTTCTGATTCTCGGTGCCCTGACCGCTTTCGGTCCGTTGGCGATCGACTTCTATCTGCCCGCGTTTCCCACCATGGCGCTGGCGTTCGGCACCGACGAGAAACACGTCCAGCTGACGCTGTCGGCTTACTTCTTCGGCCTGTCCATCGGTCAACTGGCATACGGGCCGTTGGCGGATCGCTTCGGCCGGCGGATTCCGTTGCTGATCGGTCTGACGCTGTTCACGCTGGCGTCAGTGGCCTGCGCCTATGCGCCGAATCTGGAGTGGCTCATCGCGGCACGGCTGGTGCAGGCGCTGGGCGGTTGTGCGGGGATGGTGATTGCCCGGGCGGTGGTCAGCGACAAGTGCGACGCGGTGGGTTCGGCGAAAGTGTTCTCGCAGCTGATGCTGGTGATGGGGTTGGCACCGATTCTGGCGCCGATGCTCGGCGGCCTGCTGGTCAACACCACGGGGTGGCAGTCGATTTTCCTGGTGCTGACCGGATTCAGTGCCTTGGCCGGACTGGCCGTGGCCCTCGGCCTGCCGGAAAGTCTGCCGGCGCATGTTCCGCGCCAGCCGTTGTCCGGTGCCCTGCGTCAGTACGGTCGGCTACTGGCGGATCCGGTCTACATGGGCCATGCCCTGACCGGCGGTATCGCCATCGCCGGGATGTTTGCCTACATCGCCGGTTCCCCTTTCATATTCATCAAACTGTACGGCGTGCCGGCCGAGCATTTCGGCTGGCTGTTCGGCACCAACGCGGCCGGGTTCATTCTGGTCGCACAAGTCAATGCGCGCCTGCTGGCCAAGCGCGGTCCGGCCTTTCTGCTGTCACGGGCGGTCTGGGTTTACCTGGGTGCCGGGCTGACGCTGCTCGCGGTCAGCGCCTTGCACACCGAGTCCCTGTGGCCACTGCTGATTCCTTTGTTCATTTGCGTTGCCAGCCTTGGCTGCATCAGCCCCAATGCGGCGGCGTGTGCGATGAACGGGCAGGGCGGTCGCGCCGGCAGTGCTTCAGCGTTGCTCGGTAGCCTGCAGTTCAGCGTCGCTGCCGGGGCCTCGGCGCTGGTGGGGATCCTGCACGATGGCACCGCCGTGCCGATGGCCATGGTCATCAGCCTGTGTGGTTTGCTGGTGGTGTGCGCAGCGATGCTCACCCGGCGCATCCAGAATGCCCGGGCGCTGGCAAAGGCGCAGGCTGAAAACTGAAACGAAAGCCTCAGCCGACAGCGCGCTGCTGGCCGGGATCGGGAATCTGATGGGGCGCGTGCAGACGCGCTTCGAGGGTGCGGGTGAAGGCCAGCGCTTCGGCCTCACTGCGGAAGGTCACGGCGTGCTGGTCGAGACGAACTTGCCACTGGGACTTTGCCACTTCTTTTATCAGGATCTTCATTGCTGACCTCCCGTACGTAAAAGATTGCATCGCAGAGGTTTCGATTGTAGTCCTGAATACGATCGCAATTGTGACAAGGGTCAAGCATCTGACTGACGGCAAAAAAGCGCCGCAGCCCCCGAGCCAGACATTTTTGGCGCTGGCGAAGGCTGCGGTCTTACGGGTTTTAGAAACCTTCTAAAACAATTTTCCCCTTGGCCTTGCCGCTTTCCAGCAATTCATGGGCGCGGCGCAGGTTGCTCGCGTTGATCGTGCCGAAGTGCTCGCCGACCGTGGTTTTCAAGGTGCCGCTGTCGATCAGCCCGGCCACTCGATTGAGCAGTTTGTGCTGCTCGATCATGTCCGGCGTTTCGAACAGCGAGCGGGTGTACATGAACTCCCAGTGCAGCGACAGGCTCTTGCGCTTGAGTTTGGTTACGTCCAGCGCTTTCGGATCGTCGATCAGCGCCAGTTTGCCTTGCGGCGCCAGAGCCTCGACCAGTTGGTCCAGGTGCTGTTCGGTCTGGGTCAGGCTGGCGACGTGGGTCACGTGGGCCACACCGGCGCGTTTCAGTTCTTCGCTCAACGGCTGGCTGTGATCGATCACCACGTCGGCGCCCAGCTCGGTCACCCAGTCGCGAGTCTCCGGGCGGGAGGCGGTGCCGATGACCTTGAGTCCGGTCAACTGGCTGGCCAGTTGGGTGAGGATCGAACCGACGCCGCCAGCCGCGCCGACGATCAGCAGGCCCTGGCCTTCGTCAGTGTTGCCTTCGCGAATCTGCAGACGTTCGAACAACAATTCCCACGCCGTAATGGCGGTCAGCGGCAAGGCGGCAGCTTCGGCGAAGCCGAGGGTTTTCGGCATGTGGCCGACAATCCGCTCATCGACAACGTGCAATTCGCTGTTGCCACCGGCCCGGGCAATGGAGCCGGCGTAGAACACCTTGTCGCCGGCCTTGAACAGGGTCACTTCACTTCCGACGGCCTTGACCACACCGGCCACGTCCCAGCCCAGTACCTTGGCGGCGCCGCCTTCCGGCGCGACGTTCTGGCGAACCTTGGTGTCGACCGGGTTGACCGAAATCGCTTTGACTTCCACCAGCAGGTCGCGGGGGCCGGCTACCGGTTCTGGCAGTTCGATGTCTTGCAGGGATTTTTCGTCGCTGATCGGGAGCGAGGCGTAATAGGCGATGGCTTTCATGGAGAACTCCGAAAGTGAATTAAGGAAGGTTTCAGGCGATGACGCGCAGGCGCTTGAGTTCGAAGTGTTCGAGGAACGCCTCGGCCTGGCTGCGGAAATGCTGGATATGCGCGCTGGCATCGTGGGCTTGCAGGGCTTCGTCGCTGGCCCACTGTTCGATCATGTAGAAGGCCAGTGGATTGGCCAGGTCCTGATGCAGTTCGTACTGACCGCAACCCGCTTCGGCGCGGGTCGGTTCGATCAGGGCGCGCAGGTGCTGTTCGAGAGCGTCCTGCTGGCCAGGTCGGGCGATCAGGGTGGCAATAGCGGTGAAAGGCTGGGACATGTTCGACTCCGGGACGGGATGAATTCGATGGAAGGCATGATTGGCTATTTCTGCCCGAGATAAAACCGGCTAAAAGAGCAGTCTCTTTCAATGTTTTTTTGATAATCGAGGCTGAGGATGCTGCGTTTCGATGACTTGCAGTTGTTTGTCCGGGCGGCGGATCTGGGCAGCCTGTCGGCGGCGGCTCGGGTGATGGACCTGTCCGCCGCGGTGGCCAGTGCCGCGCTCAAGCGGATCGAGCAGCAACTGGGCGCGCGCCTGTTGGCACGCTCCACCCGCAGTCTGCGGCTGACGGCCGAAGGTGAAGGGTTTCTCGAATACGCCCGCGCTGCGTTGAGCAACCTGGATGAGGGGCGCCGCCTGCTGGCCAGCGGGCAGGACCAGGTCAGCGGCATTCTGCAACTGTCGGCGCCTTCGGACTTCGGTCGCAACCTGCTGTTGCCGTGGCTCGATGAATTTCAACGCGAACATCCGAAGCTGACGGTGCGACTGCTGCTGGGTGACCGCATCGCCGACCTGTTTCGCCAGCCGGTGGACATCGCCTTGCGCTACGGCGAGCCGGAGGATTCGAGTCTGGTGGCATTGCCGATTGCCCCGCACAACCGACGGGTACTGTGCGCTTCGCCGCTCTACCTGGCGCGGCACGGCGAGCCGCTGCATCTGGAACAGCTCGCGCAGCACAACTGCCTGCTGTACATGCTCGGTGGCCGGGTGCATGACCACTGGAGTTTTCATGATGGCAAGCGCGAGGTCAGCCTGACCGTCAGTGGCGATCGCTTCAGTGATGATGCCGATGTGGTGCGTCTGTGGGCGGTGGCTGGCGCGGGGATCGCCTATAAGTCGTGGCTTGATGTGGCCGGTGATGTACTGGCGGGGCGACTGAAAGTGCTGTTGCCGGAGCTGCTCTGTGAACGCGCTCCGCTGAATCTGCTGTGCGCCCATCGCGCACAATTGAGTAAGCCAGTGAACCTTCTGAGGGAAATGCTCGCCAGTCGTTGCGCTGAATTGAGTAGCCGATTTCCCGTTTTCTTGGAGACCGATCATTAGTCGCAGGTAAATAGCGAAATTTCTCTCAGGAACAATCACCAGCCACGGCCACTCCGGCGCAGGACGCAGCGAGCAACCCGCTTATACTAGCGACCGCCTGAAGCCCGCACCGACAGGCCGGCAAGAGAACGATCAGACCGGAACCGGCGGGGCAGGAACGAGGGTCGCGACAGTACTGCGGTTTCCTCGCTGCGGCGCGCAAAGTGCCTCGGCTCAAGGCACTTTGCGCGTCTTGGCCGACGACTGATTACTGGTCAAGATGTCTATGAGCAGTAGACGATACGATTCAACAGGGAGTGAATACATGGAACATGCACCTTGCATCAGCCAGATCGCCACGTTGCTGGCCGATCCCAAACGCAGCGCAATGATGTGGGCGTTGATGGATGGCTCGGCGCGGCAGACCGAGGAGCTGGCGTTGCTGGCCGGGCTTTCGCCTTCGTCAGCCAGTGCGCATCTGGGGCGCTTGTCCGCTGGCGGTCTGTTGAAGGTCGAGGCGCGCGGACGCAAACGCTTCTTTCGTCTGGCGGCTCCTGAAATCGGTGCGGCCATCGAGGCGCTGGCCAGTGCCACCCTGGCCAGCGCCCCGCGAGAAATCCCCGACGTGTTCAAGCGTGCCTCGCCGGTCGTCAGACCCCAGGCCGCGCCGTCGTCACTGCTGCGCGCGCGGTTTTGCGACGACCATCTCGGGGGCACGCTGGCCGCCGATCTGTACCAGCGGCTGCTTGACGCCGGCTGGATCGAGCAGCTTGAAAACCGGGTGGTCGTGACGCACAAAGGCTCGACACAACTGGCCGGGCGCGGCGTTTACATCCAGGCCCTGGCTCACCGCAACGCCCAGGTGGCGTGTGCCTGCCCGGACTGGAGCGAGCGTCGTCCGCACATGGGAGGCTCGCTGGGGGCGGCGTTGTTGCAGCTGTTCATGCAGTCGGGCTGGCTGGTGCTGCCCAAGGACTCCCGTGCTTTGCAACTGACGGCGGCGGGCCAGCGGGAAATTCATCGATTTGCCTGTGAAACCGAGCTGGAAATGGCGTTATAGAGCGCTTTCTTCCACGGATGTACTCCTGAACGTCGCCAACGGCTGCGAACAAGTCGCATCTGGCACAGGCGCGCAACCGCTATCGCGCACACTCGATCCGGGGACTTTTCGGATTGAGGAGGTGGCATGGACACGGGAAACTACAGCGCGGCAGATCGACTGGAGCGCCTGCCAGTCAGCGGTTATCACCGGATCATCTTCATCATCATCGCCCTGGCGTTTTTCTTCGACTCCATGGATCTGGCGATGATGACCTTCCTGCTCGGTTCGATCAAAGCCGAGTTCGGCCTGAGCAGCGCCGAGGCTGGTCTGCTGGCCAGTTCGAGCTTTTTCGGCATGGTGCTGGGGGCGTCGCTGTCCGGGATGCTGGCTGATCGATTCGGCCGAAAACCGGTGTTCCAGTGGAGCATCGTCCTGTGGGGGCTGGCCAGTTACCTGTGCTCCACGGCGCAGACGGTCGAAAGCCTGACGCTGTTTCGCATCCTGCTGGGAATCGGCATGGGCATGGAGTTTCCGATTGCTCAGTCGATGTTGTCGGAGTTGATCCCCGCCCAGCGTCGGGGTCGCTATATCGCCTTGATGGACGGTTTCTGGCCGCTGGGTTTTGTCGCGGCGGGCGTGCTGTCGTATTTCCTGCTGCCGTTGATTGGCTGGCGCGACATCTTTCTGGTACTGGCGCTGCCGGCGGTGTTCGTGCTGGCGATCCGCTTTTTCATTCCCGAGTCGCCGCGCTGGTTGGAACAGGCCGGCAAACATGACGCAGCGGACAAGGTTTTGTGCGGCATCGAGGCGCGGGTACGGGCATCGCTGGGCGGTGCTGCATTGCCGGCGCCGGTTCGTCTGCCACGTAGCGTGACCCCGCCGGGCCATTTCCTTTCGGCGCTCAAACAGATCTGGTCTCCACTGTATCGCCGGCGTACGACGATGATCTGGAGCCTTTGGTTCTTCGCGCTGCTCGGCTTCTACGGCCTGACCTCCTGGCTCAGCGCGCTGCTGCAACAGTCGGGTTTCGCCGTGACTCAGTCGGTGTATTACACGGTGCTGATTTCCCTCGGCGGGATTCCCGGGTTTCTGATGGCGGCGTGGCTGGTCGAGCGCTGGGGACGCAAGCCGGTGTGCATTGTCACGCTACTCGGCGGCGGGGTGATGGCGTTTCTGTACGGGCAGAGCGCAGTGTTCGGCGGCAACGTGGCGCTGCTGATCGGCACGGGGCTGTTGATGCAGTTTTTCCTGTTCGGCATGTGGGCGGTGCTCTACACCTACACGCCGGAACTGTACCCGACCTCGGCGCGGGCGACGGGCTCGGGGTTCGCCTCGGCCATCGGGCGCGTGGGTTCGCTGCTCGGGCCGTTGGTCACCGGGCTGGTGTTCCCGATCACCGGGCAGGGCGGGGTATTTGCGCTGGGAGCGCTGTGCTTTGCGATTGCGGCGGGGGTGGTGTGGCTGTTCGGGATGGAGACCCGGGGCAAGACGCTGGAAGAGCTGACTGAAACCGAGATGCTCAGCTAAATACAGCACCCTGTGGGAGCGGGCTTGCCCGCGATGGCGGACCGTCAGTCAACATTGATGTTGGAAGTGATGGCCTCATCGCGGGCAAGCCCGCTCCCACAGTTTTTGTATTGCTCTTTATGGTTTTACCAGGCGCGCATCCAGGCTGTTCTGCGCCAGACGCTTGGCCTGATCCTGAGTCATGCCCAGGTGGGTGTGCAGCGCATGGAAGTTCTCGGTCACGTAGCCACCGAAGTACGCCGGGTCATCGGAGTTCACCGTGACTTTCACGCCGCGCTCGAGCATGTCGAGGATGTTGTGCTGGGACATGTGATCGAACACGCAGAGCTTGGTGTTCGACAGCGGGCACACGGTCAGCGGGATCTGCTCGTCGATGATCCGCTGCATCAGGCGCTCGTCTTCGATGGCGCGCACGCCGTGGTCGATACGCTGGATTTTCAGCAGGTCGATGGCTTCCCAGATGTATTCCGGCGGGCCTTCTTCACCGGCGTGGGCAACGGTCAGGAAACCTTCGTGGCGGGCACGATCGAACACGCGTTGGAATTTGCTCGGCGGGTGACCCATCTCGGAGCTGTCCAGACCTACGGCGACAAATGCATCACGGAACGGCAGTGCCTGGTCTAGGGTTTTCTGTGCTTCGTCTTCGCTCAGGTGGCGCAGGAAACTCAGGATCAAACCGCTGGTGATTCCCAGTTGCTGCTCGCCATCCTTCAGCGCGGCGGCGATGCCGTTGAGCACCACTTCGAACGGGATGCCACGGTCGGTGTGGGTCTGCGGATCGAAGAACGGTTCGGTGTGAATCACGTTCTGCTCTTTGCAGCGCAGCAGGTAGGCCCAGGTCAGGTCGTAGAAGTCCTGGGAGGTGCGCAGCACGTCGGCGCCCTGGTAATACAGGTCGAGGAATTCCTGCAAATTGTTGAAGGCGTAAGCCTTGCGCAGGGTTTCGACGTCGCTCCACGGCAGGGCGATCTTGTTGCGCTCGGCCAGGGCGAACAACAGCTCGGGCTCCAGCGAACCTTCGAGGTGCAGGTGCAGTTCAGCCTTGGGCAGGGCGTTGAGCCAGTCGTACATATTCTTTTCTCATCAGGTGCAATGGCGGGCATTCTACAGATGCCCGCCGAAACAATTGGCAAAACCTGACCAACCGATCCATCACACCGCTTCCTGCTCCCGTCGATAGGCGTAGGTATCGGCGAAGCGCGACAGCAGGAATTCGGCGCAGGTGGTGGTCGGATATTTCGCAGGATGCTGTGCGTCCTGGCAACCGGGCAGGCACTCGATACGGGTGTCCGGGTGCGGTTCGGCGAAGAACGGCATCGAGTAGCGATCCACCCCGAGAGGGCTGATCACCCGGTGCGGGGTCGAGCGATAACGGTCGTTGCTCCAGCGGGCCATCATGTCGCCGAGGTTGACCACGAAGGTGCCGTCGATGGGCGGTGCGTCGATCCACTGGCCGTTGACGTTCTTCACCTGCAGGCCGCCGGCGCTGTCCTGATACAGCAGCGTGATGCAGCCGTAATCGGTGTGCGCGCCGGCACCTTGTTGTTCGGCGGAACTGGCGGTGTGGCGCGGTGGGTAATGGATCATCCGCAGCACGCTGACCGGTTCGTTGAAGCGTGTATCGAAGAAGTCGCGCTCGATGCCCAGCGCTAACGTCATGGCCCGCAACAGGGTTTGCGCCAGGGCCTGCATGTCGAGGTAGTGCTGCTCCATCAGCGGCTCCCAGCCAGGGATGGCCGGATGACGGTTGGGGCCACGTAACGGTTTTCCTGCCAGCACCTCGGGATGATCGGCCGGCAGGTGCAGGCCCATGTCGAAGGTTTCCTTGAGATCGCTGGGTTTGTCCGGGTCGAGCTGTTCGGTGGCGATGGCGCCGTAGCCGCGATGATGGACGGTCTGGGTGATGTCGATCTTGAGTTTTTCCGCGCTCGGCAGCGCGAAGAAGTGCCGGGCGTGATCGAGCAGGGATTCGATGCGCTGCGCAGAAATCGGGTGACCCTTGATGTAGAAAAATCCCCATTCGCGGCAAGCGTGGTCGATCTGTTCGGCGACGGCCGGCCAGGCGTTCTGGTCGTCGGAGTAGAGCGGCGAGATGTCGATGATCGGGAGTTGGTTCATTTCGAATGCTCGTTAGCGACCGCTCCCATGCAGAGGAGCGGTCAGGGGCAGGTGGATTACTTCGGCATCTCGGCCTTCATGCCTTCGACGTAGTAATTCATCGACGCCAGTTCGGCGTTGGTGGCGCTGACCCCCGCCGGGATTTTCTCGACGCCGGCCTGATCCTTGATCGGCCCGGTGAACGGTTGCAGGGCGCCGCTCTTGATGTCGGCGATGATCTGCTCGGCTTCGGCCTTCACCGGTGCCGGCACCAGGTCGCTGATCGGCAGTTCGACCGTGCCTTCCTTCAATCCGCCCCAGTAGTCCTGGGATTTCCAGTTGTGGTCGATCACGCTCTGGGTCGCTTGAATGTAGTGCGGCGCCCAGTCGTTGACGATCGAGGTCAGCACCGCTTTCGGCCCGAAGTGCGCCATGTCCGAAGCGTAGCCCACGGCGTACACGCCGCGTCGCTCGGCGGCCTGGATCGGCGCCGGGCTGTCGGTGTGCTGGAACACCACGTCCACGCCCTGATCGATCAGCGCGTTGGCCGCGTCGGCCTCCTTGCCCGGGTCGAACCACGAGTTGACCCACACCACTTTGATTTCGGTGCCGGGGTTGTACTTGTTCAAGGCCAGTTGAATGGCGTTGATGTCGCGGATCACTTCGGGGATCGGGAACGAGGCGACGTAGCCGATTTTTTTGCTCTTGGTCATCTTCGCCGCGAGGAAACCACCGACGTAACGGCCCTCGTAGGTGCGCGCCAGATAGGTCCCGAGATTCTTGTCCTGCTTGTAGCCCGTGGCATGTTCGAAGGTCACTTTGGGAAACTGTTTGGCGACTTTCACCGTCGGGTTCATGTAGCCGAAAGAGGTGGTGAAGATCAGGTCGTAATTGTCCTTGGCCATGTTGCGGATCACCCGCTCGGCGTCGGCGCCTTCGGCGACGTTTTCCACGTAATTGGTGGTGATCTGCGTGCCGAGTTTTTCCGCCAGCGCCTTGCGCCCCTGTTCATGCTGATACGTCCAGCCGTGGTCGCCGATGGGGCCGATGTAGACGAAGCCGACTTTCAGTGGATCGGCGGCACTGGCGCTCAGGCTGAGGCCAAGGCCCATGGCGATGCACAGCAGTGTTTGCAGTGGACGTTTTTGCATGAACGCGAACTCCCTTTTGTTGTGTGTGAGGAGGGCAATGCAAAAGGCTGACCAAGCGGACAACAATCTGGCTTGAAACCGAGGCGCGCCCATCGCGGGCAAGCCCGCTCCCACAAAAGCACCGCGACCCCTGTGGGAGCGGGCTTGCTCGCGAAGAGGCCGTAAAGTCCAATAAAAGTGCAGGCGTAGATAAAGCTGCCATCCACTGGTGCGCTAAGGTGTAACGAAACGTTAGCGCCGCCCCGCAGTCAGTAGCTCATTCGCACTCTTCGGCAAAAAGGCCCGTCATGTTCACCATCCTCAAGCAAGAAAGCTTTCTGCTGCTGGCCCTGATCGCCGCCCTTGTCGCGTATCCGCTGGAGCACTGGCTGCTGCATAGCGGCCAGTTTGTCGCGCTGACGGCCGGGCTGGTGCTGATCGCCTTCATCGTCGCCGCCTCGATGCGCGTTGCCCATCAGGCTGAACTGCTCGCGGAAAAAGTCGGCGATCCGTACGGCACGATGATCCTGACCCTTGCCGCCGTGCTGGTGGAAGTGGTGATCCTGGCGATCATGATGAGCAACGAAGCCTCGCCGACATTGGTGCGCGACACGATCTATTCGGCGGTGATGCTCGACATCAACGGCATTCTCGGCCTCGCCGCGCTGATGGGCGGGATCAAGCATGGCGAGCAGTCCTACAACGACGATTCGGCCCGCAGTTACAGCGTGATGATTCTCACCGCCATGGGCGTGTCGATGGTGGTGCCGGAGTTCATTCCCGAGGCCAACTGGAAAATCTATTCGGCCTTCACCATCGGCGCGATGGTGGTGCTTTATGCGTTGTTCCTGCGCATGCAGGTCGGGCCGCACAGTTACTTTTTCAGCTACAGCTACCCGGACAAACGCCGCAAGAAAGAGCCGGTGGAACAAGAGCCGAAACCGGTCAGCCTGGCACTGTCGATCGGCATTCTGGTGTTCGGTGTGGTGGTGATCGGCGCACTGGCCGAGGTGATGTCCAAGACCCTCGATCTGGGCCTGGAAGGGACGGGCGCACCACCGGTGATCACGGCGATTCTGGTGGCAGCGATTTCCGCGGCGCCGGAGATTCTGACCGCGTTGCGCGCGGCGTTGGCCAACCGTATGCAGTCGGTGGTCAACATTGCGATGGGCGCTTCGTTGTCGACGGTGATCCTGACGGTGCCGGTGATGGAGGCGATGGCGCTCTATACGGGGCAGCCGTTTCAGATGGCGATGACCCCGGTGCAGACGGTGATGATCTTTATCACGCTGATCGTCAGCGCGATCAACCTCAATGACGGGGAGACCAATGCCATCGAGGGCATGACCCACTTTGTGCTGTTTGCGACGTTCATCATGCTGTCGTTGCTTGGTCTCTGAGCCGATCACAAAACCAAATGTGGGAGATTCTATGTTGCAGGGGAACCCTGCAACCTTAAATTCGGTTGGTATTCGCTCTGGTTTTTCATGAGGGCGAATGCCACCCGGCAAAGCTTGCGGGCGAGGATGACCAAGGCTTGGGTTCTGGCTAGACCTCTTGCCAGATAGGACTCATAGAACGGTTTCCAGACAGGGGACCGACAAGCTGCCATAGCTGCATTGTGTGCAAGACGCCGTAATTCCCCGTCACCTTTTTTGCTCAAGTGGCGAGGACTGTGTTTCTTACCTGAGTCTTTTGCCTTCAAGTCCATTCCCAGAAAGGCGATGAACGCATCGGCGCTGGCGAACTCACCTCGCATGTATGTAGTTGCCAGGCCCGTTGCCGTGAGTTCACCAACTCCTTCAATCGCTTTGCAGCGTCTGATGTTTTCACTAATTCCGGCTTCTTGGCTGACTTTACGAAGCAACTCCTGAATGGCCTGATCCAGCTGTTTGAAATGCTTCAACCCATCGGCCAAAAGATCTTCAAGAAGAGGTTCGGTTGACCAGCTCAGCTTGATACTGACTCGGACCTTCATCAGCTGTGCACGCTTGTTAAGCAGACTTTTCAACACTGTGTAGTGCCGCGGTGGTGGGTTCCAGACCCGCAGCCGATGCTGTTCACTGGTTAGATAACGCGCCAGAAGACGTGCATCACAAGGGTCGGTTTTTGCACGCTGACCGATGCTTTCGCGGTAATGGCTCACCCGGTAAGGGTCCACGATGTAAACCCGATGCCCCATACCATGGGCCAGTTCGGCCGTGTCCAGGTGGTAGAGATTAGTGGCTTCCAGGGCGATTGAGCTTTGGGCGGGCAGGGTCTTCAGCCAATGACCTACAGATGTGCGGTCGTTGTTGATGGCCTGGATGATTTTCAGATCTTCGCGATAAACGACGATTTCGGCCTTGGCCACATCGACACCAATCACCGTTGGCGAGGTAAGGATTGTCATGACGAATCCTCGGAGCTAGGGTTTAAGAGCTTGTCGGGGTCTACCGTAGCGCTGGCTTGCCTCTATCGTCGGTTTTACCGATGAATTCCTTATCGGCGCTTTAGGTAGAAAGGGCGGGACGAGAAGTCTCCCACGGTCCGTACTGGCTAGAGTCGGAATCGAGCTTTTAGTCCCGCCCACCCCTTCAAGTCTAAACATACAAGCGGGCTTGCTCCCACATTCAGACTTCCGCTTGGATCAGTTACCGGCAATCAACTGCCGAGCCGCCTGGCTGTGATCGGCAATCAGGCCTTTGAGATCCAGCCCTTCAACCTGCCCGTCAACCACACGCCATTTGCCGCCGACCATCACCCGATCCGCCCGGTCCGCGCCGCACAGCAGCAACGCCGAAATCGGGTCATGGCTGCCGGAGAAGCGCAGTTCATCGAGCTTGAACAACGCCAGATCCGCCTGCTTGCCGACCGCCAGTTCACCGATGTCGGTGCGACCCAGCAGGCTCGCCGAACCCTTGGTCGCCCAGCCCAGCACACGTTCCGGAGTGATCTTCTCGGCGCCGTAACGCAAGCGCTGGATGTACAGGGCCTGACGCGCTTCGAGGATCATGTTCGACGCATCGTTGGACGCCGAGCCATCCACGCCGAGACCGAACAACGCGCCGGCATCGGTCAGTTCGATGCTCGGGCAGATGCCGGACGCCAGACGCATGTTCGAGCTCGGGCAATGACAGATACCGGTGCCCGCCGCGCCGAGACGGGCGATTTCGTCCGGGTTGAAATGGATGCCGTGGGCCAGCCACGTGCGCGGGCCGAGCCAGCCGACGCTGTCCAGATAATCCACCGTGCGCAGGCCGAAGCGTTGCAGGCAGAAGTCTTCTTCGTCGAGGGTTTCGGCGAGGTGAGTGTGCAAGCGCACATCGAGTTTGTTCGCCAGTTCGGCGCTGGCGGACATGATTTCCGGGGTCACCGAGAACGGCGAGCACGGCGCCAGAGCGATCTGGATCTGCGCGCCGTCGCCACGTTCGTGGTACTCGTGGATCAGGCGCTGACTGTCGTCGAGAATCACTTGGCCTTCCTGCACGGTCTGCTGCGGAGGCAGGCCGCCGTCCTTCTCGCCGAGGCTCATCGAACCACGGGTGAGCATGGCGCGCATGCCCAGTTCGCGCACGGTTTCGACTTGCACGTCGATGGCGTTTTCCAGGCCATCCGGGAACAGGTAGTGATGGTCGGCGGCGGTGGTGCAACCCGACAACAGCAACTCGGCCAGCGCAACTTTGCTGGCGAGGGCGAGTTTTTCCGGCGTCAGGCGCGCCCAGACCGGGTACAGGGTTTTCAGCCACGGAAACAACGGCTGATTGACCACCGGCGCCCAGGCACGGGTCAGGGTCTGATAGAAGTGGTGATGGGTGTTGATCAGGCCCGGCAGGATCACGTGTTCACGGGCGTCGAACACTTCGTTGCATGGGGTCGATGGCTGCTGGCCGGCGCCGAGCACTTCGGTGATCACACCGTCTTGCAGGACCAGACCGCCACGGGCATCGAGACCGTTGGCCGTGAAAATGGCGAGGGGATTTTTTAACCAGATACGGGTCGCAGGCATTGTGGCCGGCTCCTCTGAAAGTTGGGTTCAGGGTTGCCAGCTCAGTGTTGCCCTGTCTGCTGATCCAGGGTCGCCGCGAAGGACGAGGTGCGGAGTTTCGAACAAAATGTTGCGACGGGCAAGCCCAACCCGACCAGACACCGGGATAACCCTGTGGGGTGAGCCCCCACAGGGTCCAGTGATTACCAGGGAATGGTTTCACCCTTGTAGTTCACGAAGTGATGGCCGCCCTTGCCGGCGAACGCATCCACCTGATCCACGAGGCCACGGGTGCTGGTCTCCACGTCGATGTCGGCACCTTCGCCGCCCATGTCGGTTTTCACCCAGCCCGGATGCAGCGACAGCACCGTGAGTTTCTGCTCGCCCAACTGCGTGACGAAGCTGTTGGTCATCGAGTTCAGCGCCGCTTTGCTGGCCTTGTACAGCGCCAGTTCCGGCGCGTCGGGCATGGTCACGCTGCCGAGCACCGAACTCATGAACGCCAGCACGCCGCTGCCGTCGCGGATCTGCCCGACAAAGCGCTGGGCCAGATTGATCGGTGCCACCGCGTTGGTGAAGAACAACTGGCCGACTTCCGCCAGCGTCGCGCCGCCCGGGGTCTGCACTTCGGGGCCTTTGACCCCGGCGTTGACGAACAGCAGGTCGAAGGTCTCGCCCTTGAGCTTCTGGCTCAGGGCGATCACCGCTTGCTGGTCGTCCATGTCGAGTTTTTCGATTTGCACGTTGCCCAGTGCTTCGAGAGCCTCGGCGTTGGAAGGATTGCGAACCGTGGCGGTGACTTGCCAGCCGTCGGCCAGCAGGGTTTTCACCAGTCCCAGGCCCAGGCCCCGGGAGGCGCCGATGATCAGTGCGTGCTTGGCAGGATTAAGTGCGGACATGACGGGCTTTCCTTGAAAGTTGAAAGATCACGGGTTCAATGGACAGCGTTGACCGAGCCGATGCTGCAATTCGAGGCGCAGCTCGCCGAGTTCGGCCATGCGGGTTTCGACCAGCTTGAGTTTGTCTTGCAGCAGTTGCGTGACGGTGGTGTCAGGATTTGGCGATTGCCACAGCGCGCCAACGCTGCTGCCGATCTCGCCGAGGGTAAAGCCCAGACGCTGCGCCGTTTTGATGTAGAGCACCAATTGCACCATCTCCGGCGGATAGTCGCGATAACCGTTGGCGCTGCGTTGCGCCGCGATCAATCCGCGCTCCTCGTAAAAACGCAGCGTGTCACGGCTGACATCGCAGGCCTGGGCCAACTCACCGATGCGCATCTTGCAGGTCTCGAAAGTGTTTGACCCTGGAGCATACTCCAGGCTTTACCGTGGTTGCTCCCTGAATTTTTGGAGCAAGGATGATGTGGACTTCAACGCAGTATCGGCAGGTGGTGCGCGGCAGCGCCTGGTATGACTTGATCGTGACGGCGGCGTTTGTCACGCCGTGGAGTTTTGCTGTGTTGCACGGGTTGCTGACGGCGCTGAGTCAGGCGCTGGAGCTGCCCGGCGAGCTGCCGCCGTTCGAACCTGCGCATCTGTTGATAGCCAATTTGTTCGGTTCGGTGGTGTGCATGTGGGCGGTGCTGCGGATTCGTGATCCGCAGCCGGTTTATGGGCGCTATGACGCGGTGACGCGGTTTCTGTTCGCCGCGTGGATGACGTATGCCCTGGCCCACGGCGCCAATTCGTTGGTGGTGGGATTCCTGGTTCTCGAAATGGCGTGGGGCATCGCTCAGGCGTTGCCGGTCCGGCCGCTGTCGCGAGCCGTAGCGGCTTAGTGCCCGGCCTGCCACGGCTGCCCCAGTGATACCGGCGCGTACAACCGTGTACGCAGCGCATCCCGCGACAACAACACCAGCACCAGAATCGTCGCGACATACGGCAGCATCGCCAGCAGACTCGAAGGAATCGCCAGCCCCAGCCCCTGCGCCACCAGGTGCAGGATGCTGGCGAGTCCGAACAGATACGCACCGAGCAGCAAGCGCCACACTCGCCAACTGGCGAACACCACCAGCGCCAGCGCAATCCAGCCGCGTCCGGCGGTCATGTTCTCGGCCCACATCGGCGTGTAAGCCAGCGACAGATAAGCGCCGGCCAGTCCGGCCATCGCTCCGCCGAACAGCACCGCCAGTGTGCGTACGGTCAGCACCGGCAAGCCCATGGCACTGGCCGCATCCGGGTTCTCACCGACCGCTTGAATGATCAGCCCGACACGGCTTTTCACGATCACCCACGCCACCAGCGCAAACAGTACGAACGACAGGTACACCAGCAGATCCTGGGCAAACAGCATGCGGCCGATCAACGGGATTTCGCTCAGGTAGGGAATCGCCAGCGGCTCGAATCCCGCCAGCGGTTTGCCGACCCACGCCGCGCCGACAAAGGTCGACAGGCCGACGCCAAAAATTGTCAGCGCCAGCCCGGTCGCCACCTGATTGGCGTTGAACACCAGCGCCACCAGAGCAAACAGCGACGACAGCAACATCCCGGCGAGCATCGCCAGCACCACGCCGAGCCACAGGTTGCCGCTGTTGAACGCGACGATGAAACCGATCACCGCGCCAAACAGCATCATGCCTTCCTGGCCGAGGTTGAGTACGCCGCTCTTCTCGCAGATCAATTCACCCAACGCCACCAGCAGCAGTGGCGTACCGCAGCGCACCATGGCGTAGAAAATATTGCTCAACAGATCGATATCCATCACAGCGCTCCGGCGGCTACGGCGGTGGTAGAAGTGCGCCGCACCCAGCGCAGGTTCAGGCGTGGCCGATAGAGGATCAGCACGTCACAGGCCAGCAGGAAAAACAGCATCATTCCCTGGAACAGCTGAGTGATCGCCTGCGGCAGATTCAGTGTCATCTGCGCGCTCTCTCCGCCGATGTACAGCAGTGCCATCAACAGGCTGGAAAACAGAATGCCGATAGGATTGAGCCTGCCGAGAAATGCCACGGTGATCGCCGCGTAGCCGTAGCCCGGCGAGACCTGCGGCACCAGTTGGCCGATCGGTCCGGTGACTTCGCAGACACCGGCCAGTCCCGCCAATCCTCCGCTGATCAGCAGTGCGAGCCAGATCAGACGCTTCTCGCGAAACCCGACAAATCCTGCTGCACGCTTGTCCAGCCCCAGCACCTTGATCTGGAAACCGACGAAGCTTTTCTGCAGCAACACCCACACCGCGACCAGCGCGAGCAAGGCGAAATACACGCCGATGTGTGCCCGACCCTCCTCCATTAACAGCGGCAGGCGGCTGGCGTCGCTGAACATTGCCGATTCGGGAAAATTGAATCCGGCCGGATCCTTCAGCGGCCCGTGTACGCAGAACAGCAACAGGTTCAGCGCGATGTAGTTGAGCATGATGCTGGTGAGGATTTCGTTGGCGTTGAAGCGGGTACGCAACCAGGCGGTGAGCCCGGCCCAGGCGGCGCCGGCGAACGTGCCGGTCAGCAGGATCAGCACCAGCGCCCAGCGGCTTTGCATGTCGATGATGTTCACCGCCAGCGCACTGCCGGCCAGCGCGCCGAGCAGCAACTGGCCTTCGGCACCGATGTTCCAGATCCGCGCCTGATAGGCCACCGCGAGGCCCAGTGCACACAGCAGAATCGGCAGGGTTTTGACCAGCAGCTCGGAGACGCCATACAGGTCGCTGACCGGGGCGATCAATAACGTGTGCAGGGTTTTCAGCGGGTCGTGACCGAGGGCGATGAACAGCAACGATCCGCAGACCAGCGTCAGCACCGCCGCCAGCACCGGCGAGCACCACAGCATCAGCCGTGATTGCCGGCCACGGGGTTCGAGGGAAAGCAACATGGGAAAACTCCGTTAAACCGTGGCCGGTTGTGATTGAGGGGTGTCGAACTGGCCGGCCATCCAGCCGCCGACGTCGCTGAGGCGGGTTTGCGCCGTGTCCTGCAACACCGACAGGCGCCCGCCGCACAGCGCGCCGAGGCGGTCGCTGATCTGGAACAGTTCGTCGAGGTCTTCGGAGATCACCAGAATCGCCGCCCCGGCATCGCGCAGGGCAATCAGCGCCCGGTGAATGGTGGCCGCCGCGCCGACATCCACGCCCCAGGTCGGGTGCGCGGCGATCAGCAGTTTCGGTTGCTGGAGGATTTCCCGGCCGAGGATGAATTTCTGCAGGTTGCCGCCGGACAGGCTGCGGGCGGCGGTCTGGGTGTCCGGGGTTTTCACGCCGAAGCGCTGGATGATCGTTTGGGCGAGGGCTTCGACCTTGCCGCGCTCGATCAAGCCGTGGCTGACCAGGCCTTGTTGAAAGGCGGTGAGCAGGGCGTTGTCCGCCAGGCTCATGTCCGGCACCGCGCCATGCCCGAGGCGTTCGGCGGGGACGAACGCCAGGCCGAGTTTGCGTCGGGCATCCGGGCGCTGATCGGCGACGAGGTGTTCCTGGAAGCAGATGGTTTGCGCTGCGTCGCGGGGTAATGTCTGTTCGCCGCTGAGCAATGCCAGAAGCTCGTCCTGCCCGTTGCCCGCCACGCCGGCGATGCCGACGATTTCACCGCTGCGCACCTGCAGATCGATGTCGCTCAGGGAGCAACCGAACGGATCCGGGTTGTGCCAGTTCAGACCGCTGACCTGCAAGAACGCCGCGCCACCGGTGACCTTCGTGAACTCGCCGATCGATGTCGCGGCGTCGCCCACCATCAATTGCGCCAGTTGCCGATCAGTGCAGTCTGCGGGCACGCAATGCCCGGCCACCCGACCACCACGCAACACTGTGGCGCTGTGGCACAAGGCGCGGACCTCGCCAAGTTTGTGGCTGATGAACAGAATGCTGCAGCCTTCGGCCGCGAGCCGGCGCAGGGTGATGAACAACTCTTCGGCTTCCTGCGGCGTGAGCACCGAGGTCGGTTCGTCGAGAATCAGCAGGCGAATGTCCTGCATCAGGCAACGCACGATCTCGACCCGTTGCCGCTCGCCGATCGACAGGCTGTGGACAAGTCGCTGGGGTTCCAGGGCCATGCCATATCGGCGCGACACTTCACGGATTTTCGCCTCCAGCTGTTTCGGCGAACCGGCTCCTGCGCCCATCGCCAGTGCGATGTTCTGCGCCACGCTCAAGGTCTCGAACAGCGAGAAATGCTGGAACACCATGCCGATGCCCAACTGCCGCGCCTGGGCCGGGTTGCGCATGATCACCGGTTGACCCTGCCACAGCATCTCACCCGAATCGGCCTGGGTGACGCCGTAGATGATCTTCATCAACGTGCTTTTGCCTGCCCCGTTTTCACCGAGCAGCGCGTGGATTTCACCGGGGGCGATGCTCAGGTCGATGGCGTCATTGGCAAGGCAACCGGGATAACGTTTGCTGATGTGGCGCAGTTGCAGCTGCGGTGTGGACGTGGGGTTTGGCATGACAGGCTCGGGTTGCTTGGAGTTGTGCCTGTGGATAAAGCAATTTCCTGGCCATTGAGTCAGGAACGCAGGTGGCTGCTGTTTGCCAGCCTGTGGCGCAGAGCCTGTGAATCGAATTCGGTTGCCTGCACGGCACCACTTGAGGGCAAAGCCTTTGATCAGGCTCCAGTTTTGCCCGCAACTGGCTGATCAAAAAACGAGCAACCCCGCCGAAGCCATGCAGAACCTGCGACTGCGCCAGCCATGAACGGCTTATCCACAGGTTGCTCCACAGTATTTGTGCGCAAGACAAAATCCCGGGCATAAGCACTGCCGGGCTTTCTTCTAAAGGCGATAAACAACGCTAAGCGATTGTTTTTACGTGAAATTGTTCATTGCGATGGGCGATTGGACGAAAAGTGAGCAAATCCCGCAAAGCCACGTGACAGAAGGGTTACAGCCTCCTGTGCTCAGGTTATCCACAGCCGGGTGCACAGCGGATGTGGGCAAGTCTCGGGCATAAGCAAGCGGGCTGGTGCCCCAAAACATGGCGGGGCTTCAACGCTGCAGCAGGATTCGCCCGCGGCTCAGGTCGGCCAGCTGATTCTGCAACAGCTCGATGTGCGCTTCGCCCACGGCCAGTTGCAATTCGACGCCGTTGGCGGTGAAGTTTTCTTCCACCACCAATCCACCCAGATCCGCGACCCGCAGCTTCACCAGCGCCAGTTCGCCAAAGGCGCAGGCGCAACGCACGGGCACGCGGCTGATCAACTCGATCTTCGGCGCGGCCTGCAGGCACTTGTTGGCGCCGCCGCCATAGGCCCGGGCCAGGCCGCCGGTGCCCAGCTGAATGCCGCCGTACCAGCGGATCACCAGCACCGCGACCTGATCGCAGTCCTGCGCTTCGATGGCCGCGAGGATCGGCCGCCCGGCAGTGCCGCCGGGTTCGCCGTCGTCGTTGCTGCGGTATTGATCGCCGAGCTTCCACGCCCAGCAATTGTGCGAAGCGTTCAAGTCGCTGTGTTGCTCGATGAAGGCTTGCGCATCGGCAGGGCTGCCGATCGGCGCGGCGAAGGTGATGAAGCGGCTTTTGCGGATTTCTTCGCGGAACTCGCAAAAGCCGCTGAGGGTGAATGGCATAAAACGACTTATATAGAAGAAGTGAGGCCGCAGCCTTTGAGGATGATGCGGATCAGATTGTTGCCGGCGTCTTCCATGTCCTGTTTGGTCAACTTGCTGCGACCGGTCACCCGGCAGATCTGGGTGGCGAAGTCGGCGTAATGCTGGGTGCTGCCCCACAACAGGAAGATCAGGTGCACCGGGTCGACCGGATCCATTTTGCCCGCGTCGATCCAGGCCTGGAACACGCCGGCGCGGCCCTGGAACCAGGCGCGGTAATCCTGATTGAAATATTCGGTCAGGCATTCGCCGCCGCTGATCACTTCCATCGCGAAGATCCGCGACGCTTGCGGCTGGCGACGGGAGAATTCCATTTTCGCGCGGATGTAGCGGGTCAGCGCTTCGGCCGGATCGTCCTCGGCCGTCAGGGTATTGAAGGTGCTGTCCCACAATTGAAGGATGTTGCTCAGCACCGCCACGTACAACCCGAGCTTGTTGGTGAAGTAGTAATGCAGGTTCGCCTTGGGCAGTCCGGCCTTGGTGGCGATGGTGTTCATGCTCGTGCCTTTGTACCCGTGACGGGCGAACTCGTCTTCGGCGGCTTTGATGATGGTCTCTTCGTTCTTCTGACGAATGCGGCTGGCGGGTTTGCCGCCGTGAGCGGGGACTTCAAAGGTCATAGGCACTTCCGGGTTTGTCTGTGGGGTGCAAGCAGTTGCGTTGATAGCGCAACCACCGGCGCGGGACAAGCCCCGGGCGAATAAAACCCCGGTCGTCAGCGGGTGGCGGCCAGGCTCTCGAGAAAGCTTTCCAGGACCAGATGAGGGCGACGGCCCTTGCGGGTAACCGAGGCCAGGCTCAAATCATAGAAGCGGGTACTGGCCTTGAGCGCGCGCAAGCGACCTTGTTGAACCCAGAGACTGGCGTAGTGATCCGGCAGGTAGCCGATGTAGCGCCCGGTCAGAATCAGGAACGCCATGCCTTCGCGGTCGGAAGCGCTGGCGGTGCAGTTGAGCGCCTGATAGTGCGCCTGGATCTCCGCCGGCAAACGGAAGGTCGGGGCGATGGCGTCCTGGCTGTTCAAGCGTTCGTCATCCAGTTGTTTGTCATCGACGTAAAACAGCGGATGGCCGACCGCGCAGTAGAGCAACGAGCGCTCGCTGTACAACGGCTGGTATTCCAGTCCCGACAACGCACTGGCCTGCGGCACCACGCCGACATGCAGGCGCCCGTCGAGCACGCCTTGTTCGACTTCGTTGGGGGCGATCATGCGGATCTGGATCTGCACGTCTGGCCCACGTTCCTTCAATTGCGCCAGTGCGTGGGTGATGCGCATGTGGGGCAGGGTGACGAGGTTGTCAGTCAGGCCGATGATCAGTTCACCACGCAGGTGCTGGTGCAGGCCGTTGACCTCGGTGCGAAAACTCTCCAGTGCACTCAACAGCTGCAGCGCCGACTGGTAAACCTCACGACCCTCTTCGGTCAGGGAGAAACCGGCGCGCCCGCGTTGGCACAGACGCAGGCCGAGACGTTGTTCCAGATCGCTCATCTGCTGGCTGATCGCCGAGCGACCGATGCCGAGCACGGTTTCCGCCGCCGAGAAGCCACCGCACTCCACCACGCTGCGAAAAATTCGCAGCAGGCGAATGTCAAAGTCACTGACCTGGGCCAATGGATCGGGGCGGCGGCTGCTCATGCTGGTGTTCTCATTGTTTAGCAGAGTTCTAACTAAAGGTTAGAAGAGTTGAATTTCACCGACTTTATCCCCGTGGCAATTTA
Source organism: Pseudomonas sp. 3-2 (assembly GCF_019710535.1). Classification (NCBI taxonomy): domain Bacteria; kingdom Pseudomonadati; phylum Pseudomonadota; class Gammaproteobacteria; order Pseudomonadales; family Pseudomonadaceae; genus Pseudomonas; species Pseudomonas sp. 3-2. Next base: position 792,117 of record NZ_CP081200.1, read on the forward strand.
GCTGCAACAACGCTTTCTATCTCTCTGAAGCTTATTGCCCTGCGAGGTTTTGCCCGATGAACATGCCTGAAAATGCGCCGTCGCCACTGGCCAGCCAACTGAAGCTGGATGCGCACTGGATGCCGTACACCGCCAACCGCAACTTCCAGCGCGACCCGCGTCTGATCGTTGGTGCCGAAGGCAGCTGGCTGATCGACGACAAGGGCCGCAAGGTATACGACTCGCTGTCCGGTCTGTGGACCTGCGGCGCCGGGCATACCCGCAAGGAAATCCAGGAAGCGGTGGCCAAGCAGTTGGGCACCCTCGATTACTCGCCGGGCTTCCAGTACGGCCACCCGCTGTCGTTCCAGCTGGCGGAGAAAATCACTGATCTGACGCCGGGCAACCTGAACCATGTGTTCTTCACCGACTCCGGTTCCGAGTGCGCCGATACCGCGGTGAAAATGGTCCGCGCCTACTGGCGCCTGAAAGGCCAGTCGACCAAGACCAAAATGATCGGCCGCGCCCGTGGCTATCACGGTGTGAACATCGCCGGCACCAGCCTCGGCGGCGTCAACGGCAACCGCAAGCTGTTCGGTCAGGCGATGATGGATGTCGATCACCTGCCGCACACTCTGCTGGCGAGCAATGCGTTCTCCCGTGGCATGCCGGAGCAGGGCGGTATCGCCCTTGCCGATGAGCTGTTGAAGCTGATCGAGCTGCACGATGCTTCGAACATCGCTGCGGTGTTCGTTGAGCCGATGGCCGGTTCCGCTGGCGTGCTGGTTCCGCCGCAGGGCTACCTCAAGCGTCTGCGTGAAATCTGCGATCAGCACAACATCCTGCTGGTGTTCGACGAAGTGATCACCGGTTTCGGCCGTACCGGCACCATGTTCGGCGCCACCACCTTCGGTGTGACCCCGGACCTGATGTGCATCGCCAAGCAAGTCACCAACGGCGCGATCCCGATGGGCGCGGTGATTGCCAGCTCCGAGATCTACCAGACCTTCATGAACCAGCCGACCCCGGAATACGCCGTGGAATTTCCGCACGGCTACACCTACTCGGCGCACCCGGTGGCTTGCGCCGCTGGCCTGGCGGCACTCGACCTGCTGCAAAAGGAAAACCTGGTGCAGAGCGTGGCTGAAGTTGCACCGCATTTCGAAAATGCCCTGCATGGCCTGAAAGGCGCGAAGAACGTCATCGACATTCGCAACTTCGGTCTGGCCGGTGCAATCCAGATCGCGGGCCGTGACGGCGACGCCATCGTGCGTCCGTTCGAAGCCGGCATGGCATTGTGGAAAGCCGGGTTCTACGTGCGCTTCGGCGGCGACACCCTGCAGTTCGGCCCAACCTTCAACAGCAAGCCGCAGGACCTTGATCGTCTGTTCGACGCGGTCGGCGAAGTGCTGAACAAGCTCGACTGATTTTTCCTTCTATATAGATACGCAAACAGCAGGCGCCCCTTGCGGGCGTCTGCGCACAAGAATTCAGGAGTTCCCCGATGAGCGTTATCCCGCATTTGATCAATGGCGAACTGGTGACCGAGAACGGTCGCGCGGTCGATGTGTTCAATCCGTCCACCGGCCAGGCTATCCACAAGCTGCCGCTGGCCAGCCGCGAAACCATCCAGCACGCCATCGATGCCGCCAAGGCTGCGTTCCCGGCCTGGCGCAACACGCCACCGGCCAAACGTGCCCAGGTGATGTTCCGTTTCAAGCAACTGCTGGAGCAGAACGAAGCACGCATCGCGCAATTGATCAGCGAAGAACACGGCAAGACTCTGGAAGATGCTGCCGGTGAACTGAAGCGTGGCATCGAGAACGTCGAGTTCGCCTGCGCAGCGCCGGAAATCCTCAAGGGCGAGTACAGCCGCAACGTCGGCCCGAACATTGATGCGTGGTCGGACTTCCAGCCGCTGGGCGTGGTGGCCGGCATTACGCCGTTCAACTTCCCGGCAATGGTGCCGCTGTGGATGTACCCGCTGGCGATCGTCTGCGGCAACTGCTTCATCCTCAAACCATCCGAGCGTGATCCGAGTTCGACCCTGCTGATCGCGCAACTGTTGCTGGAAGCCGGCCTGCCAAAAGGCGTGCTGAGCGTGGTGCACGGTGACAAGACTGCGGTGGACGCGCTGATTGAAGCGCCGGAAGTCAAAGCGCTGAGCTTCGTGGGTTCGACGCCGATTGCCGAGTACATCTATGCCGAAGGCACCAAGCGCGGCAAGCGCGTACAGGCACTGGGCGGCGCGAAGAACCATGCGGTGCTGATGCCGGATGCGGATCTGGACAACGCGGTCAGCGCACTGATGGGCGCGGCTTACGGTTCCTGCGGCGAACGCTGCATGGCGATTTCGGTAGCTGTGTGTGTGGGCGACCAGGTAGCGGATGCACTGGTGGCCAAACTGGTTCCACAGATCAAGGCGCTGAAAATCGGTGCCGGCACTTCGTGTGGTCTGGATATGGGGCCGCTCGTAACCGGTCAGGCGCGTGACAAGGTCAGCGGTTATGTGGAGGACGGCGTGGCGGCGGGCGCGACTCTGGTGGTCGACGGTCGTGGTCTGAGCGTTGCCGGTCATGAAGAAGGTTTCTTCCTGGGTGGCTGCCTGTTCGACAACGTCACGCCTGAGATGCGCATCTATAAAGAAGAGATCTTCGGGCCGGTGCTGTGCGTCGTCCGGGTGAACAGCCTGGAAGAGGCGATGCAACTGATCAACGATCACGAATACGGCAACGGCACCTGCATCTTCACTCGTGACGGTGAAGCGGCGCGTCTGTTCTGCGACGAGATCGAAGTCGGCATGGTCGGCGTCAACGTTCCATTGCCGGTGCCGGTGGCTTACCACAGCTTCGGCGGCTGGAAGCGCTCGCTGTTCGGCGACCTGCATGCTTACGGTCCGGATGGTGTGCGCTTCTATACCCGTCGCAAGGCGATCACCCAGCGCTGGCCACAGCGTGCGAGCCATGAGGCGTCGCAGTTCGCATTCCCTAGCTTGTAAGTAGAAGGGCAGTGCAAAGAAGGCCGACCTTTTAAGGTCGGCCTTCGCGTTTCGAGGCATTTTTGACCGATATGACAGATTTATGAAAATAAGGGTTGACGGCGAATTCCAGAGGTCTATAATTCGCCCCACTTCCGGCGCGGTCGAAACGGAAAACTCCTTGAGATTCAATGAGTTAAGTAGGTTTCGAGAGTGGATCGCTTCAGTTCATCGAAGCCTGGAAAGAGTTGGAAATGCCGGTTTGTTGGGTGCTTTCAACGGTTCGATCTTCTCGGTCGAAAGCGGAGAAAAGAGGTGTTGACAGCAGCGTGTAACGCTGTAGAATTCGCCTCCCGCTAACGAGAGATCGGAAGCGCAAGTGGTTGAAGTTGTTGAAGAAATCTTCGAAAACTTCTGAAAATAATCACTTGACAGCAAATGAGGCTGCTGTAGAATGCGCGCCTCGGTTGAGACGAAAGATCTTAACCAACCGCTCTTTAACAACTGAATCAAGCAATTCGTGTGGGTGCTTGTGGAGTCAGACTGATAGTCAGAAAGATTATCAGCATCACAAGTTACTCCGCGAGAAATCAAAGATGTAACCAACGATTGCTGAGCCAAGTTTAGGGTTTTCTCAAAACCCAAAGATGTTTGAACTGAAGAGTTTGATCATGGCTCAGATTGAACGCTGGCGGCAGGCCTAACACATGCAAGTCGAGCGGATGAAGGGAGCTTGCTCCTGGATTCAGCGGCGGACGGGTGAGTAATGCCTAGGAATCTGCCTGGTAGTGGGGGACAACGTTTCGAAAGGAACGCTAATACCGCATACGTCCTACGGGAGAAAGCAGGGGACCTTCGGGCCTTGCGCTATCAGATGAGCCTAGGTCGGATTAGCTAGTTGGTGAGGTAATGGCTCACCAAGGCGACGATCCGTAACTGGTCTGAGAGGATGATCAGTCACACTGGAACTGAGACACGGTCCAGACTCCTACGGGAGGCAGCAGTGGGGAATATTGGACAATGGGCGAAAGCCTGATCCAGCCATGCCGCGTGTGTGAAGAAGGTCTTCGGATTGTAAAGCACTTTAAGTTGGGAGGAAGGGTTGTAGATTAATACTCTGCAATTTTGACGTTACCGACAGAATAAGCACCGGCTAACTCTGTGCCAGCAGCCGCGGTAATACAGAGGGTGCAAGCGTTAATCGGAATTACTGGGCGTAAAGCGCGCGTAGGTGGTTCGTTAAGTTGGATGTGAAATCCCCGGGCTCAACCTGGGAACTGCATCCAAAACTGGCGAGCTAGAGTATGGTAGAGGGTGGTGGAATTTCCTGTGTAGCGGTGAAATGCGTAGATATAGGAAGGAACACCAGTGGCGAAGGCGACCACCTGGACTGATACTGACACTGAGGTGCGAAAGCGTGGGGAGCAAACAGGATTAGATACCCTGGTAGTCCACGCCGTAAACGATGTCAACTAGCCGTTGGGAGCCTTGAGCTCTTAGTGGCGCAGCTAACGCATTAAGTTGACCGCCTGGGGAGTACGGCCGCAAGGTTAAAACTCAAATGAATTGACGGGGGCCCGCACAAGCGGTGGAGCATGTGGTTTAATTCGAAGCAACGCGAAGAACCTTACCAGGCCTTGACATCCAATGAACTTTCCAGAGATGGATTGGTGCCTTCGGGAACATTGAGACAGGTGCTGCATGGCTGTCGTCAGCTCGTGTCGTGAGATGTTGGGTTAAGTCCCGTAACGAGCGCAACCCTTGTCCTTAGTTACCAGCACGTAATGGTGGGCACTCTAAGGAGACTGCCGGTGACAAACCGGAGGAAGGTGGGGATGACGTCAAGTCATCATGGCCCTTACGGCCTGGGCTACACACGTGCTACAATGGTCGGTACAAAGGGTTGCCAAGCCGCGAGGTGGAGCTAATCCCATAAAACCGATCGTAGTCCGGATCGCAGTCTGCAACTCGACTGCGTGAAGTCGGAATCGCTAGTAATCGCGAATCAGAATGTCGCGGTGAATACGTTCCCGGGCCTTGTACACACCGCCCGTCACACCATGGGAGTGGGTTGCACCAGAAGTAGCTAGTCTAACCTTCGGGAGGACGGTTACCACGGTGTGATTCATGACTGGGGTGAAGTCGTAACAAGGTAGCCGTAGGGGAACCTGCGGCTGGATCACCTCCTTAATCGACGACATCAGCTGCTCCATAAGTTCCCACACGAATTGCTTGATTCATTGAAGAAGACGAAAGAAGCAGCCCGAAATTGGGTCTGTAGCTCAGTTGGTTAGAGCGCACCCCTGATAAGGGTGAGGTCGGCAGTTCGAATCTGCCCAGACCCACCAATTTTGTGTGGGAAACGCCTGTAGAAATACGGGGCCATAGCTCAGCTGGGAGAGCGCCTGCCTTGCACGCAGGAGGTCAGCGGTTCGATCCCGCTTGGCTCCACCACTACTGCTTCTGAAGTAAGAGCTTAGAAATGAGCATTCCATCGTTGTGATGGTGAATGTTGATTTCTAGTCTTTGACTAGTTCGTTCTTTAAAAATTTGGGTATGTGATAGAAAGATAGACTGATGGCCACTTTCACTGGTGGTGATCAGGCTAAGGTAAAATTTGTGAGTTCTCTTAGTTGAGAAATTCGAATTTTCGGCGAATGTCGTCTTCACAGTATAACCAGATTGCTTGGGGTTATATGGTCAAGTGAAGAAGCGCATACGGTGGATGCCTTGGCAGTCAGAGGCGATGAAAGACGTGGTAGCCTGCGAAAAGCTTCGGGGAGTCGGCAAACAGACTTTGATCCGGAGATGTCTGAATGGGGGAACCCAGCCATCACAAGATGGTTATCTTGTACTGAATACATAGGTGCAAGAGGCGAACCAGGGGAACTGAAACATCTAAGTACCCTGAGGAAAAGAAATCAACCGAGATTCCCTTAGTAGTGGCGAGCGAACGGGGACTAGCCCTTAAGTGGCTTTGAGATTAGCGGAACGCTCTGGAAAGTGCGGCCATAGTGGGTGATAGCCCTGTACGCGAAAGTCTCTTAGTCATGAAATCGAGTAGGACGGAGCACGAGAAACTTTGTCTGAATATGGGGGGACCATCCTCCAAGGCTAAATACTACTGACTGACCGATAGTGAACTAGTACCGTGAGGGAAAGGCGAAAAGAACCCCGGAGAGGGGAGTGAAATAGATCCTGAAACCGTATGCGTACAAGCAGTGGGAGCAGACTTTGTTCTGTGACTGCGTACCTTTTGTATAATGGGTCAGCGACTTATTTTCAGTGGCGAGCTTAACCGAATAGGGGAGGCGTAGCGAAAGCGAGTCTTAATAGGGCGTCTAGTCGCTGGGAATAGACCCGAAACCGGGCGATCTATCCATGGGCAGGTTGAAGGTTAGGTAACACTGACTGGAGGACCGAACCGACTACCGTTGAAAAGTTAGCGGATGACCTGTGGATCGGAGTGAAAGGCTAATCAAGCTCGGAGATAGCTGGTTCTCCTCGAAAGCTATTTAGGTAGCGCCTCATGTATCACTGTAGGGGGTAGAGCACTGTTTCGGCTAGGGGGTCATCCCGACTTACCAAACCGATGCAAACTCCGAATACCTACAAGTGCCGAGCATGGGAGACACACGGCGGGTGCTAACGTCCGTCGTGAAAAGGGAAACAACCCAGACCGTCAGCTAAGGTCCCAAAGTTATGGTTAAGTGGGAAACGATGTGGGAAGGCTTAGACAGCTAGGAGGTTGGCTTAGAAGCAGCCACCCTTTAAAGAAAGCGTAATAGCTCACTAGTCGAGTCGGCCTGCGCGGAAGATGTAACGGGGCTCAAACCATACACCGAAGCTACGGGTATCACGCAAGTGATGCGGTAGAGGAGCGTTCTGTAAGCCTGTGAAGGTGAGTTGAGAAGCTTGCTGGAGGTATCAGAAGTGCGAATGCTGACATGAGTAACGACAATGGGTGTGAAAAACACCCACGCCGAAAGACCAAGGTTTCCTGCGCAACGTTAATCGACGCAGGGTTAGTCGGTCCCTAAGGCGAGGCTGAAAAGCGTAGTCGATGGAAAACAGGTTAATATTCCTGTACTTCTGGTTATTGCGATGGAGGGACGGAGAAGGCTAGGCCAGCTTGGCGTTGGTTGTCCAAGTTTAAGGTGGTAGGCTGAAATCTTAGGTAAATCCGGGGTTTCAAGGCCGAGAGCTGATGACGAGTTGCCTTTAGGCGACGAAGTGGTTGATGCCATGCTTCCAAGAAAAGCTTCTAAGCTTCAGATAACCAGGAACCGTACCCCAAACCGACACAGGTGGTTGGGTAGAGAATACCAAGGCGCTTGAGAGAACTCGGGTGAAGGAACTAGGCAAAATGGCACCGTAACTTCGGGAGAAGGTGCGCCGGTGAGGGTGAAGCACTTGCTGCGTAAGCCCACGCCGGTCGAAGATACCAGGCCGCTGCGACTGTTTATTAAAAACACAGCACTCTGCAAACACGAAAGTGGACGTATAGGGTGTGACGCCTGCCCGGTGCCGGAAGGTTAATTGATGGGGTTAGCTAACGCGAAGCTCTTGATCGAAGCCCCGGTAAACGGCGGCCGTAACTATAACGGTCCTAAGGTAGCGAAATTCCTTGTCGGGTAAGTTCCGACCTGCACGAATGGCGTAACGATGGCGGCGCTGTCTCCACCCGAGACTCAGTGAAATTGAAATCGCTGTGAAGATGCAGTGTATCCGCGGCTAGACGGAAAGACCCCGTGAACCTTTACTATAGCTTTGCACTGGACTTTGAATTTGCTTGTGTAGGATAGGTGGGAGGCTTTGAAGCGTGGACGCCAGTTCGCGTGGAGCCATCCTTGAAATACCACCCTGGCAACTTTGAGGTTCTAACTCAGGTCCGTTATCCGGATCGAGGACAGTGTATGGTGGGTAGTTTGACTGGGGCGGTCTCCTCCTAAAGAGTAACGGAGGAGTACGAAGGTGCGCTCAGACCGGTCGGAAATCGGTCGTAGAGTATAAAGGCAAAAGCGCGCTTGACTGCGAGACAGACACGTCGAGCAGGTACGAAAGTAGGTCTTAGTGATCCGGTGGTTCTGTATGGAAGGGCCATCGCTCAACGGATAAAAGGTACTCCGGGGATAACAGGCTGATACCGCCCAAGAGTTCATATCGACGGCGGTGTTTGGCACCTCGATGTCGGCTCATCACATCCTGGGGCTGAAGCCGGTCCCAAGGGTATGGCTGTTCGCCATTTAAAGTGGTACGCGAGCTGGGTTTAGAACGTCGTGAGACAGTTCGGTCCCTATCTGCCGTGGACGTTTGAGATTTGAGAGGGGCTGCTCCTAGTACGAGAGGACCGGAGTGGACGAACCTCTGGTGTTCCGGTTGTCACGCCAGTGGCATTGCCGGGTAGCTATGTTCGGGAAAGATAACCGCTGAAAGCATCTAAGCGGGAAACTTGCCTCAAGATGAGATCTCACTGGAACCTTGAGTTCCCTGAAGGGCCGTCGAAGACTACGACGTTGATAGGTTGGGTGTGTAAGCGCTGTGAGGCGTTGAGCTAACCAATACTAATTGCCCGTGAGGCTTGACCATATAACACCCAAGCAATCTGTAGACTCGAAAGGGACCAGATTGCGGTGTGTGAAGACGCAATGAACCGAAAGTTCGACGCTCACAAAACACCGACAGCTGTCACATACCCAATTTGCTGAAGCGAGGCCATCCGGTCACGACTCAGTACCCGAATTTCTTGACGACCATAGAGCGTTGGAACCACCTGATCCCATCCCGAACTCAGAAGTGAAACGATGCATCGCCGATGGTAGTGTGGGGTTTCCCCATGTGAGAGTAGGTCATCGTCAAGATTAAATTCCGAAACCCCAATTGCGAAAGCAGTTGGGGTTTTGTTTTGCCCGCAGGAAAGTTCGTACGGCATTCTCGGACGCCTTGCGGCTGTCCTCGCCGGCCGACAATGCTAAGGTTCAGCCCTAGCTTTTGTACTTTTCCAAGGAAGCCTTCATGCCGGACACCCAGTCCCTCAACGCTGCATTCATGGTCGTTCAGAGCAATAGCCTGGATGAACTGCGCAGCCTTGTGATCAGCATCATGCGGCGTTATCCACTGGCTCCCTTGGAGAACGAAATTGCACTCGTACAGAGCAACGGCATCGCTCAATGGCTCAAGCTGGCACTGGCTGAGGACCCTGAAGCAGGCGACTTAGGCGGCTGTGGTATCGCCGCCGCAATTGATGTGCAACTGCCGGGCAGTTTCATGTGGCAGCTTTACCGGATGGTGCTGGGTCGAGAGGAAATTCCGGCAAAGTCGCTGCTCGATAAGGCACCGTTGACCTGGCGTCTGATGCGCCTGTTGCCACAGGTCATCAACCGGCCGCATTTCGAACCGCTGCAACGCTTTCTCACCCATGACACCGACCTGCGCAAGCGTTACCAGTTGTCCGAACGATTGGCTGACCTCTTTGACCAATATCAGGTTTACCGCGCTGATTGGCTTGAGGATTGGGCAGAGGGGCATCATCAGCTACGCAATGTGAGGGGTGAAGCGAAGCCGCTTCCTCCGACCAGTTGCTGGCAGGCAGAGTTGTGGCGCGCCCTGCTGGACGATGTGGGCGAGCAAGGCATGGCCCAAAGTCGGGCAGGCGTGCACCAGCGATTCATGGAGCGCATCAACAGTCTTGAAAGCGCACCGTCCGGACTTCCCCAGCGAGTGATCGTTTTTGGAATTTCCTCGTTGCCCGCACAAGTACTGGAAGCGTTGGCCGGGCTTTCCCGTTTCAGCCAGGTTTTGTTGTGCGTCCATAACCCCTGTCGTTATCACTGGGCCGATATCGTTGCCGACAAGGATCTACTACGTCATCAGTACAAGCGACAAGCCCGCAAAAACGGCATGCCTGTGGTGCTGGACTCGGAATCACTCCACCAACATGCTCACCCGCTCCTCGCTGCATGGGGTAAGCAAGGTCGTGATTACATCAACCTTCTCGACAGCTACGACGAGCCTGACAGCTATCGCGCAGCATTTCGTAACGGGCGTATCGATCTGTTCAGCGAAACCCAGCCGGAGAACATGCTCAATCAGTTACAGGACGATATTCTGGAACTGCGGCCACTCAGCGAGACTCGAGCGCGCTGGCCGGCAGTCGATCTGACTCAAGACGATTCGATCCGCTTTCATATTGCCCATAGCGCCCAGCGCGAAGTGGAGATTCTTCACGACCAGCTCTTGGCCCGTTTCAGCGCGAACCCGCAATTACGCCCTCGCGATGTGATCGTGATGGTGCCTGACATCGATAGTTATGCGCCGCATATCCGCGCCGTCTTTGGTCAGCTGGATCGTCATGACCCACGCTTCATTCCCTTCACCATGGCCGATCAGGGGCAACGCGGACGAGATCCATTGCTGATCGCTGTCGAGCATCTGCTCAAGCTGCCGGATAGCCGTTTTCCCGTCAGTGAGATCCTCGACTTGCTCGACGTTCCTGCGTTACGCGCCAGGTTTGGTGTGCAGGAGCGAGACTTGCCGACCCTGCATCGCTGGATCGAGGGGGCCGGGGTGCGTTGGGGCATCGATGCCGGGCAACGTGCCGAGCTGGGATTGCCCGACGAGCTGGAGCAAAACAGTTGGCGCTTTGGCTTGCGCCGGATGCTGCTCGGTTATGCCGTCGGCAGTTCCGGCGCCTGCGGGGATATCGAGCCGTACGACGAAATCGGTGGTCTCGATGCCGCGCTGATCGGCCCGTTGGTAGCATTGCTGGATGCACTGGAACTCTCGCATCAGCAACTGATGAGGCCTGCGCAGCCACAGGAGTGGGGGTATCGGCTTCAGGCGTTGATGCAGCTTTTTTTCAAACCCGAAGACGAGCATGACGACTACCTGCTGGCTCAACTCGAGGAGTTGCGCGAAACCTGGCTGGAAACCTGCGAAGCCGTCGGTCTGCTGGACGAGCTGCCACTGACCGTCGTCCGTGAGGCCTGGCTGGCAGGGCTGGATCAGGGGCGTCTGTCGCAGCGCTTTCTGGCCGGAGCCGTTAACTTTTGCACGCTGATGCCGATGCGCGCGATTCCGTTCAGACTGGTTTGTCTGTTGGGCATGAACGATGGCGATTATCCACGCGCTCAACCACCGTTGGACTTCGATCTCATGGGCAGCGACTACCGGCCGGGAGATCGTTCCCGTCGTGAGGATGATCGTTATCTTCTGCTAGAGGCACTCTTGTCCGCTCGTCATCAGCTCTATATCAGTTGGGTCGGTCGCAGCATTCGCGACAACAGTGAGCGGCCAGCCTCTGTGTTGATCGGCCAGTTGCGCGATCATCTCGCCAATGGATGGCGATCGGCTGACGACAACGAGGATCTCCTGATTGCCATGACCCAGGAGCATCCGTTGCAGCCATTCAGTTCGCGCTATTTCCATGAGGAACAAAAGCTTTTCAGCTACGCCAGCGAATGGCAGGTGCTGCATCAACCTCACAAACAGAACGACGTCGCCACAATGCTTGCCCCCCATGCCCAGGAAGAACCGTTGAGTCTGGAACTGCTGCAGGACTTCCTGCGCAATCCGGTCCGACACTTTTTCACTCAGCGACTCAAGGTTTACTTCGAAGCGGCGCAGGTACCTCAGGCTGATGAGGAACCTTTTGTGCTGGATGCATTGCAGCGATACATGCTCAGCGACAGCTTGCTCGGGGCAGCCTTGAGACACCCGGACAATGTTGATCAGGCGCTCGAGTCTCAAGCCCGACGCCTGCAGAACAGCGGACTGCTGCCCATGGCCGGGTTCGGTGAATGCCTTCAACGAGAGCTGATCGAGCCTTTGCCAGACTTGTTGCAACGCTATCAACAGCTGTTGGCGTTATGGCCAACACCGCTAACCAACGCGCTACCGATCAATTTTGAATGGCAGGAACTGCGCCTTGAAGGATGGCTAGGCGGTTTGCACCGGCGCGCCGATGGCGGCGTACTGTCGGTCACGACGATTCCCAACAGCATAGGCTCGATCAAGAGCCGCAAATGGCATCGCATGACCACGCCCTGGGTCAGCCATCTCGTCGCGTGCGCCAGTGGGCTCTCCCTGACGACCGCACTGGTGGCCAGTGATGACACGCTCCTTCTTGATCCTCTGGAACCAACCCGAGCGGGGCGAATTCTTGAGGATCTGCTGCTCGCCTGGCAGACGGGCATGCGCCAGCCGCTGCCGGTCGCGGTGAAAACGGCTTTTGCGTGGCTGGCACAGACCGATCCGGTCAAGGCTGAAGCGGCTGCCCGTAAAGCCTATGAAGGGGATGGTCAGACCAGCGAAGGTGAACGTCGCGAAAGCCCGGCTCTGGCCCGACAATTCGCCGACTATGATGCACTGCAGGCGGATGAAACCTTCTCAGGTTGGTGTGATGCACTGTATCGCCCCTTGCTTGAGGCGGGGTGGCGCACATGGACCCATGAGGAGGCAGGCGCATGAGCAATCAACAGCCGCTCGCGCTGGCATTCCCGTTAAGGGGCAGCCAACTGATCGAAGCCAGTGCGGGCACTGGCAAGACGTTTACCATTTCGGCGTTGTATCTGCGGTTGATCCTTGGCCACGGAGGCGAGGCGAGTGGTTTCGGTCGAGAGCTGTTGCCCCCGCAGATTCTCGTGGTGACCTTCACCGACGCAGCCACCAAAGAACTGCGCGAGCGCATACGCACGCGTCTGGCCGAGGCCGCCCGTTTCTTTCGTGACGAGACGCCTGCCCCTGATGCGCTGATCGATGAACTGCGTGCACAGTTCGATCCGCAACAATGGCCCGGCTGCGCCAATCGCCTGGACATCGCTGCGCAATGGATGGACGAGGCCGCGGTCTCGACGATCCACAGTTGGTGTCAGCGAATGCTGCGCGAGCATGCGTTCGACAGCGGCAGTCTGTTTACCCAGACCCTGGAAACCGATCACAGCGACCTGCTCGGCGAAGTGTTGCGCGATTATTGGCGGCTGTTCTGCTACCCGATGCAGGGCGACGCCTTGAGCTGGGTCCGCAGTCACTGGGGAGGGCCGGCGGCCCTGTTGCCGCGTGTACGGGGGCTGTTTGGCACCGAGCGCGAAGGGAACTCAGACCAGACGCCATCCGAACTGATCGAAGAATGCCTGCAGGAACGCCGTGCGGCATTGGTGGAGTTGAAGGGACCATGGCGGCAGTGGTCCGATGAGTTGCTCGCTATCTGCCATCAGGGTGTCGCCAACAAAACGGTGGATGGGCGCAAGATGCAGGCCCGCTATTTCGAACCCTGGTTTGAAAAGCTCAAGGCCTGGGCTGAGGACGAGACGCTCGAACAATTGGATATCGGCACCGGGTTCGCCCGGCTCACACCGGAGGGCATGGCTGAAGCCTGGAAAGGCGAGCCGCCGAGTCACCCGGGCCTGGATGCCATGCCTGTGCTCAAGTCGAGTCTCGACAATTTGCCGACGCCCGATGCGGCCGTGCTGCAGCATGCTGCCAAATGGGTCAGTGCTCGCTTTGAAGACGAGAAACGCCGTCGAGCGGAAATGGGTTTCGACGACATGCTGTTGCGTCTGGATGCGGCTTTGCAGTCCGACGGTGGGGAGCGTCTCGCCACGCTCATTCGCGAGCAGTTCCCGGTCGCCCTGATCGATGAGTTTCAGGACACGGATCCGGTGCAGTACCGGATCTTCGAAAGCATCTATCGCATTGAAGAGGATAACCCCGAGACCGGGTTGTTTCTGATCGGGGATCCGAAGCAGGCGATCTATGCCTTCCGGGGCGCGGATATCTACACCTATCTGCGAGCCCGGCAGGCCACGTTCGGGCGTCTGCATACCCTGGGCACCAACTTCCGTTCCAGTCACGGGATGGTCCGTGCGGTCAACCATGTGTTCGAGCGTGCCGAGGCCCGTGAGCAAGGGCGCGGGGCGTTTCTGTTCCGAGAGAAAAACGGCGATAACCCGGTGCCGTTCCAGCCTGTGGAGGCGCAGGGACGCAAAGAACATTTGCAGGTAGCCGGGCTGGACGTGCCGGCGCTGAACATCTGGCATCTATCTACCGACAAGCCACTGTCCGGGGCAGTTTACCGCCAGCAGTTTGCGGCAGCCTGCGCCAGTGAGGTCACGACCCTGCTCAATGGCGGGCAGACCGGTCGCGCCGGGTTTGCGCAGGAGGGCAAGGATTGGCGTGGGCTGCGGCCAGCGGATATTGCGATCCTGGTGCGCGATGGTAAAGAGGCGCAGGCGGTACGCGGTGAGCTCGCAGCGCGCGGAGTCCGCAGCGTTTATCTGTCGGACAAGGACTCGGTCTTTGCCGCACAGGAAGCCCATGACCTGTTGTCGTGGCTCAAGGCGTGCGCCGAGCCGGATGTCGAGCGTTCCCTGAAAGCGGCGTTGGCGTGCATCACGCTGAATCTGCCACTGGCTGAGCTGGAGCGTCTGAATCAGGACGAACTGGTCTGGGAAACCCGGGTCATGCAGTTCCGCGGTTATCGTGAACTGTGGCGCAAGCAAGGGGTGCTGCCGATGCTGCGGCGCCTGCTGCACGACTTTCAACTGCCGCAGATGCTCATTGCCCGCAGTGATGGTGAGCGGGTGCTGACCAACCTTTTGCACCTGTCGGAGTTGTTGCAACAGGCCGCGTCGGAACTCGATGGCGAGCAGGCACTGATCCGCCATCTGGCCGAGCATCTGTCGCTGTCTGGGCAGGCAGGTGAAGAGCAGATCCTGCGTCTTGAAAGCGACGAACAACTGGTCAAGGTCGTGACCATTCACAAATCCAAGGGGCTCGAGTACCCGTTGGTGTTCCTGCCTTTCATCTGTTCGGCTAAGCCGGTGGATGGCAGTCGATTGCCGCTGCACTACCACGATGAATCCGGCAAGGCTCGCATCAGCCTGAAGCCCGACGCGGAACTGATCGCTGTGGCGGACACCGAACGCCTGGCAGAGGATCTGCGTTTGCTCTACGTCGCTCTGACCCGCGCACAACATGCATGCTGGCTCGGGGTGACGGATCTCAAGCGCGGCAACCACAGCAGCTCGGTGCTGCATCTTTCTGCGCTGGGCTATCTGTTGGGCGGCGGCGTAACGTTGAACGAATCCAGCGGATTGGCCCGCTGGCTGGACGATCTGCAACAGGATTGTTCGGCGCTGAGCGTTGTTGAAATGCCACAAGCCACCAGCGAGGTGTACCAGCCTCCGCGTAACGAAGCCACGCTGCGTGCCACCCTTTTACCGAGCCGCAGGGCCAGCGAGAACTGGTGGATCGCTTCGTACAGTGCCTTGCGCATCAGTGACGTGCTGAGCGCTGGCAACGACGAAGCCCCCGACAGTCCGCAAGCGCAAAAGCTGTTCGACGACGAACGCCTCGATCCTGAAGCACCGCGCGAGATCATCGCCGGCGGAGCTGATATTCACCGTTTCCCTCGTGGACCGAATCCGGGAACGTTTCTTCACGGTTTGCTCGAGTGGGCGGGTGAGGAGGGCTTCGCGGTCACCCGCGAGTCGCTCGATGATGCGATCGCCCGGCGTTGCAATCGACGGGGCTGGGAGGGCTGGATCACCACCCTCGGCGACTGGTTGCAACACTTGCTCAAACTGCCACTGCCTGCGGGCCTCGACCAACCGCCAGTGGTGCTTGAGCAATTGAAGCAATATCGGGTCGAGATGGAGTTCTGGTTCGCCAGCCACAAAGTCGACGTGCTCAAGCTCGACGAACAGGTGCGTCAATTCACTCACAACGGTGTGGCCCGGGTCGGCGCCGAAGCGGTGCAGCTCAATGGCATGTTCAAAGGCTTTATCGACCTGACGTTCGAGCACGAGGGCCGGTACTACGTGGCCGATTACAAATCCAACTGGCTGGGCGTCGATGACGCCGCGTACACCGAACGGGCCATGGAGCAGTCGATCCTCGACAACCGTTACGACCTGCAATACGTGCTGTACCTGTTGGCACTGCATCGTCAGCTCAAGGCGCGGCTCGCCGATTACGACTACGACCGGCATATCGGCGGCGCGTTGTATCTGTTCCTGCGTGGAACGCGGGCGCCTGGTGGAGGCGTTTACTTCGCACGCCCACCACGGGAGCTGATCGAGCGTCTGGACTTCATGTTCCAGGGTAAACCGCAACCCAAGGCCGAGCCCGCGTGGGTGCAGGGAGAATTGCTATGAATCGGACGTTCGCCGACCTGCTGCCCACGCCGCTGACCGCCGACAGCCTCGCGCAGCTGACACCTCTCACCTGTGCCGATGATTTGCTGCTATTGCTCACCCGCTGGGTCGAGCGCGGATGGCTGCGGGCACTGGACAAGGCATTCGTGGGTTTTCTTCATGAATTGGCACCCGGCGTCGATCCGCTGGTGTTGCTCGCCGCCGCATTGACCAGTCACCAGCTCGGCCATGGGCATGTGTGTCTGGATCTGTTTGAAACCCTCAAGGCGCCGGATTTCGCCCTGTCTTTGCCTCCGGAAGGGGACATGCAACCCGGTGCATTGCTGCTGCCATCGCAGCTGCTTGAAACACTCGACGGGGCGCACTGGTGCAAGGTACTGGCCGGCAGTTCGCTGGTGGCACTGGCCGCCGACGAAGGTGCGTCGGCTCAGGAGCGCCCGCTGGTGTTGTCCGGCAAACGCTTGTACTTGCGGCGCTATTGGGCCTACGAGCGGCGTATCGACAGCGCACTGCGTCAGCGACTCGCGGAGCAGGAAGCGACACCACCCGATCTTGCTCGGCGGTTGGACGCACTGTTCGATCCGGCCCAGCGTGCGGATGTCATCGACTGGCAGAAACTGGCCTGCGCCCTGGCCACCCGGAGTGTCTTCAGCATCATCACGGGCGGCCCGGGCACCGGCAAGACGACGACGGTGGTCCGTTTGCTGGCGTTGCTCCAGGCACCTGCGGTCGAGGCGCATCAACCATTGCGCATTCGGCTCGCGGCGCCTACCGGTAAAGCGGCGGCGCGGCTGACCGAGTCCATCAGTCAGCAGGTGCAGTCGCTGAAGGTCGCTGACAGTGTCCGGGAAAAAATCCCGACCGAGGTGACCACGGTACACCGCCTGCTTGGCAGCCGTCCCGGCACGCGGCACTTTCGCCACCATGCCGGTAACCGCCTGCCACTGGATGTACTGGTGGTCGATGAAGCATCCATGATCGACCTGGAAATGATGGCCAACCTGCTCGATGCCTTGCCGCCTCATGCTCGACTGGTGTTGCTGGGCGACAAGGATCAACTGGCCTCGGTGGAGGCTGGCGCGGTGCTGGGCGATTTGTGCCGTGATGCCGAAGCGGGTTGGTACAGTCCGCAGACTCGCCAGTGGCTGGAAGCGGTGAGCGGCGAATCCCTGCAAGACAGCGGTTTGCAAGAAGGCAGTGACAGCTCGCACCCGCTGGCCCAGCAAGTGGTGATGTTGCGTCACTCACGGCGTTTCGGCGAGGGCAGCGGCATCGGTCAACTGGCGCGACGGGTGAATAAGCAACTCTCGGGCGAGGCTCGCCAGTTGCTGGATGCCAAAACCCATGGCGATGTGTTTTCGTTGCCACTTCAGAACGAGCACGACCGGAAACTTGAGCACCTGGTGCTCGATGGACACGGCGAAGGCCCCCACGGTTATCGACACTATCTGAGCATTTTGCGCGATCGACGTCCGGTGAGCGGAACGCCGCTCGAGAACCCGGGTTGGGTCGATTGGGCGCGTGACGTCCTGCGGGCCTTCGATACCTTCCAGTTGTTGTGCGCAGTGCGCAAAGGGCCGTGGGGTGTTGAGGGGCTTAATCAGCGCATCACTGATGCATTGCTCAAGGCGCGGCTGATCGAGAGCGACCAGCAATGGTACGAAGGCCGGCCGGTGTTGATGACTCGAAACGACTATGGCCTCGGGCTGATGAACGGTGACATCGGTATCGCCCTGAAACTCCCCGAGCGCGATGGCCCGGATGCCGGTAAGTCGGTGTTGCGCGTGGCGTTCCCGCGTAACGACGGGCGCGGTGGGGTGCGTTTCGTGTTGCCGAGCCGGCTCAATGATGTCGAGACCGTGTACGCCATGACCGTGCACAAGTCACAGGGCTCGGAGTTTGCCCATACCGCGCTGATCCTGCCGGACGCCCTGAACCCCGTGTTGACCAAGGAACTGATCTACACCGGAATTACTCGGGCCAAGGACTGGTTCACCTTGATCGAACCCCGCAGTGGCGTATTTGAAGAGGCAGTACAACGCAAGGTGAAGCGCTTGAGCGGACTGATGCTGGAACTGGAAGAAGCAGGGGCGCCTCGAGGATGAAGGTGCCTGAATGACCGGCGCTTATTGACCGACCGGTCAGGGGTACTGTATCGCTGGTGTTCCAGCGCTGTGCTATCGTTGCGGCATCATTTCGTAACGATCCAAGAGAATCCCTGCATGAAGGTGGCTGTCTGGGCGACAGAGCGCGTAGTTGTCTGCAAGCAGGCATTGCTTGCCGTTGCACTCTGTTTGCTCACGGGTGTGGCCGCTGCCCAGACTCCAGCCCCTGCGGGGATGGCCGAACAGCGGGCCAAATCCGTCACTCAGGTTGTCCTCGGTATCCTCAGTTATGCGCGCTGGCCGGTAGAGCCGGCGCAGTTGCGCCTGTGCATCGTCGGCCCGACCGAATACACCGATGACCTGGTCAAGGGCACGACCCAGGCCACGGGCCGTCCGGTCATCGTGCGCCGGCTGTTGGCCGACAATCCAGCCATCGTCAGCGAGTGCGACGCGGTCTATATCGGCAAACTCACCACAGACGAACGCAGCCGGCTGTTCGCGTCCCTGATCGGCCATCCGGTGCTGAGCATCAGCGAAGGCGGCGATCAATGCACGGTCGGCAGTCTGTTCTGCCTGCGGGTTGGTGATGAACAAGTGTCGTTCGAGGTCAATCTCGACTCCGTCGCCCGCAGCGGTGTGCGTATTCACCCCAGCGTGCTGCAGTTGTCGCGCCGCAAACCGGCGGTGCCATGAGACGCGACAAATCCACAGGGCGCCCGACCCTCGGCTCGGTCATCGGCCGTGGCAACCTGATTGTGGCGCTGGTCGCCGTGGCAATGGCCAGTGTGTCGCTGACGCTGCTCGGGGTGCTGGCGCTGCGGGTCTATGCCGATCACAACCTGCACTTGATCGCCCGCTCGATCAGTTACACCGTGGAAGCCGCCGTGGTGTTCAACGACAAGGCCGCCGCGACCGAAGCGCTGGCGTTGATCGCCTCGACCGAAGAAGTGGCCGATGCCCAGGTGCTGGACACTCAGGGCCAATTGCTCGCACGCTGGCAGCGTCCGGAGAACGGCCTGATTTCCGAGCTGGAGATGCAGGTCGCGCGAGTCATTCTGGAAAAACCCATCAACCTGCCGATCCAGCATCAGGATCGCGAGATCGGGCGGATCTTGCTGATCGGCCACGGTGGCAGCCTGATGCGTTTTCTGTTGAGCGGTCTGGCGGGGATCATTCTCTGCACGGCGATCAGCGCCTGGGTCGCGCTGTACCTGGCGCAGCGTCAGTTGCGCAGGATCATCGGCCCGTTGCACAGCCTGGCGGCGGTGGCGCATGCGGCCCGCAGCGAGCGGGCACTGGATCGACGGGTGCCACGGGCAAAAATTGCCGAACTGGACAACCTCGGCACCGACTTCAATGCCCTGCTCGATGAACTCGAATCCTGGCAAACCCACTTGCAGAGCGAGAACGAAACCCTCGCCCATCAGGCCAGCCATGACAGCCTCACCGGGTTGCCGAACCGGGCCTTTTTCGAAGGCCGCCTGATCCGTGCTCTGCGCAATGCCCACAAGTTGAATGAGCAAGTGGCGGTGCTGTTTCTCGACAGCGACCGTTTCAAGGACATCAACGACAACTTCGGTCATGCCGCTGGCGACGCCGTGCTGGTGGCGGTGGCGAATCGGGTGCGGGCGCAGTTGCGTGAAGAGGATCTGGTGGCGCGTCTGGGCGGTGACGAGTTCGCCGTTCTGCTCACGCCCTTGCACAAGACCGAAGACGCCGAACGCATTGCCGACAAGATCCTCGCCAGCATGGACACCCCGATTGCGCTGCCGGGCGACAGCAGTGTCGTGACGTCGCTCAGTATCGGCATCGCGGTTTACCCCGATCATGGCGTCACGCCTGGCACCTTGCTTGATGCGGCCGATGCCGCGATGTATCAAGCCAAGCGTTTGTCGCGCGGCGCCCAATTCACGGCCGGGACGGAGTACCCGGTCGATTCCGTTCAAACCAGGAGCTGATGCCCGTGTCCTCACTTTCCTTTCGCCTGTTTTCCACTCTGTTGCTGACGGCCATGCTTGCCCTGACCGGTTGCCAGACCGTCCCGCAAAAAGGCCTGACGCCGGCCCAGGTCGCGGTTCTCAAGCAGCAAGGCTTCGAGCTGACCGATGACGGCTGGGAGTTTGGCCTGTCGGGCAAAGTATTGTTTGGCAGCGATGTCGAAAGCCTGAATCAGCAAAGTACCGAAATCGTCGAGCGTATCGGTAAAGCCTTGCTGGGTGTCGGCATCGAACGGGTACGAGTGGATGGCCACACCGACGCTTCGGGCAAGGAAACCTATAACCAGCAGCTGTCACTGCGTCGCGCGAAAAGCGTCGGCAAAGTGCTGACCTCGGTCGGCATGAAAGAAGAGAACATCCAGTTGCAAGGCCTCGGCAGCCGCGAACCGGTCGCCTCCAACGATACCGCCGCTGGCCGCACCGAAAACCGCCGGGTGTCGATCGTGGTCAGCGCCGATTAGTCGGCGAACTGCATCTCTCGAGTTTCACCCATCAACAGCGCCTGATTGCGCTCGGTCACCTCGCGGATGTAATCCCACAACAGGGTGATCCGCTTCAACTTGCGCAGATCCTCCCGGCAGTACATCCAGAACTGCCGGGTGATATCGATTTCCTCCGGCAGCACCGGCAACAGGCGCGGATCCTGAGCCGCGAGAAAGCACGGCAGAATCGCCAATGAGCGCCCCTGCTGCGCCGCCACGAACTGCGCAATCACGCTGGTGCTGCGCAAATTGGCGCTGGCACCGGGCAACACGTTTGCCAGATACAGCAGCTCCGAGCTGAACGCCAGGTCATCCACGTAACTGATGAATTGATGCTTGCCCAGGTCGGCGGGGCGGCGGATCGGCGGATGTTTGTCCAGGTATTCCTGGGTCGCGTAGAGCTGCAAGCGGTAGTCGCAGAGTTTGCAGCACACGTACGGCCCGTGTTCCGGGCGCTCGAGGGCGATGACGATGTCGGCCTCGCGTTTGGACAGGCTGATGAAGTGTGGCAGCGGCAGGATGTCCACCGAGATCGCCGGGTAGGCGTCGACGAAGTGGCTCAGTTGCGGGGTGATGAAGAAGCTGCCGAAACCTTCGGTGCAGCCCATCCGCACATGCCCGGACAGTGCGACGCCGGAGCCCGACACTTGCTCGCAGGCCATGTGCAGCGTGCTTTCGATCGACTCGGCATAACTCAGCAGGCGCTGGCCTTCGGCAGTCAGCACGAAACCGCTGGTGCGGGACTTTTCGAACAGCAAAGTGCCGAGCGCCGCTTCCAGCGAACTGATCCGCCGCGACACGGTGGTGTAGTCCACCGCCAGGCGTTTGGCCGCCGTGCTGGCCTTGCGGGTACGGGCGACTTCAAGGAAAAACTTGAGGTCATCCCAATTCAGCGAGCCTAGAGAGGTGATGTTTTTTTGCATGATGGACGGGCTTATATGTGCGTTCTTATTGGAAGTTTGCACATCTATACTCCAAAAACAGTCCGACAACCAATTCGTGACACACGCCTCATCTCAAGGCGAACCTTTCGCCTTGGCTCCTAAGATAAAAACAAGTTCTGGAGACCAGCATGAACGCATCGCTTACGCCCAACGAAACCACGATCCAGAAGGTCAAGCTGCTGATCGACGGCGAGTGGGTCGAGTCGCAGACCACCGAATGGCACGACATCGTCAACCCGGCGACCCAGCAAGTGCTGGCCAAAGTCCCGTTCGCCACCGCCGCTGAAGTCGACGCTGCCGTCAGCGCCGCCCAGCGCGCCTTCCAGACCTGGAAGCTGACCCCGATTGGCGCGCGCATGCGCATCATGCTCAAGCTGCAAGCGTTGATCCGTGAGCATTCCAAACGCATCGCCGTGGTGCTGAGCGCCGAGCAGGGCAAGACCATTGCCGATGCCGAAGGCGACATTTTCCGTGGCCTGGAGGTGGTCGAGCACGCCTGCTCCATCGGCAGCCTGCAGATGGGCGAGTTCGCCGAGAACGTCGCCGGCGGCGTCGATACCTACACCCTGCGTCAGCCGATCGGCGTCTGCGCCGGCATCACCCCGTTCAACTTCCCGGCGATGATCCCGCTGTGGATGTTCCCGATGGCCATTGCCTGCGGCAACACCTTCGTCCTCAAGCCATCGGAGCAGGATCCGCTGTCGACCATGTTGCTGGTGGAGCTGGCGATTGAAGCCGGCATTCCGGCCGGTGTGCTTAACGTCGTTCATGGTGGCAAGGACGTGGTTGACGGCTTGTGCACCCACAAGGACATCAAGGCGGTTTCGTTCGTCGGTTCGACCGCCGTCGGCACTCACGTTTATGACCTGGCCGGTAAGCACGGCAAGCGCGTGCAATCGATGATGGGCGCGAAGAACCACGCGGTGGTGCTGCCGGATGCCAATCGCGAGCAAGCGCTCAATGCCTTGGTCGGTGCCGGTTTCGGTGCGGCGGGTCAACGTTGCATGGCCACTTCGGTGGTGGTGCTGGTGGGCGCGGCCAAACAGTGGCTGCCGGATCTGAAAGCGCTGGCGCAGAAACTCAAAGTCAATGCCGGCAACGAGCCGGGCACCGATGTCGGCCCGGTCATTTCGAAAAAGGCCAAGGCGCGGATTCTCGATCTGATCGAAAGTGGCATCAAGGAAGGCGCCAAACTTGAGCTGGACGGTCGCGACATCAGCGTGCCGGGCTACGAGCACGGCAACTTCGTCGGTCCGACCCTGTTCTCCGGGGTCACCACCGACATGCAGATCTACACCCAGGAAATCTTCGGCCCGGTGTTGGTGGTGCTGGAAGTCGACACCCTCGATCAGGCCATCGCGCTGGTCAACGCCAACCCGTTCGGCAACGGCACGGGCCTGTTCACCCAGAGCGGTGCGGCGGCGCGTAAGTTCCAGACTGAAATCGACGTCGGCCAGGTCGGCATCAACATCCCGATTCCGGTACCGGTTCCGTTCTTCAGCTTCACCGGTTCGCGCGGTTCGAAACTCGGCGACCTCGGCCCGTACGGCAAGCAAGTGGTGCAGTTCTACACCCAGACCAAAACGGTCACGGCGCGCTGGTTCGATGACGACAGCGTCAACGACGGCGTGAACACCACCATCAACCTGCGTTGAGGAATGGCCATGAAAATCGCATTTATCGGGCTGGGCAACATGGGCGCGCCGATGGCGCGCAACCTGATCAAGGCCGGGCATTCGCTTAACCTGGTGGACCTGAACAAAACCGTGCTGGCGGAACTCGAGCAACTGGGCGGCACCCTCCGCGCTTCGGCTCGCGAAGCTGCTGAAGATGCTGAACTGGTAATCACCATGTTGCCGGCGGCGGTGCATGTGCGCAGCGTCTGGCTCGGTGAAGACGGTGTTCTCGCCGGGATCGGCAAAGGCGTGCCGGCGGTGGATTGCAGCACTATCGATCCGCAGACGGCGCGCGATGTGGCGGCGGTGGCTGCCAAACAAGGCGTGCCGATGGGCGATGCCCCGGTGTCCGGCGGTACCGGCGGCGCCACAGCCGGGACGCTGACCTTCATGGTCGGCGCCACCCCGGAACTGTTCGCCACCCTGCAACCGGTGCTGGCGCAGATGGGCCGCAACATCGTGCATTGCGGTGAGGTCGGCACCGGCCAGATCGCCAAGATCTGCAACAACCTGTTGCTCGCCATTTCGATGGTCGGCGTCAGCGAGGCGATGGCGCTGGGTGATGCACTGGGGATCGACACCACGGTGCTCGCCGGGATCATCAACAGCTCGACCGGCCGTTGCTGGAGTTCGGAAATGTACAACCCGTGGCCGGGCATCGTCGAAACGGCACCGGCCTCGCGCGGCTACACCGGTGGCTTCGGCGCCGAGCTGATGCTCAAGGATCTGGGGCTGGCCACCGAAGCGGCGCGTCAGGCCCATCAGCCAGTGGTGCTGGGCGCGGTGGCGCAGCAGTTGTATCAGGCGATGAGTCAGCGTGGGGAAGGTGGCAAGGACTTCTCGGCGATCATCAACAGCTATCGCAAGCCGCAGTAATCGTCGTCAGGCCTGTGCTCGGCACAGGTCTGCACATCCAATGCAGTAGGTGTTGCCGGGAAATCACGTCGGGTGGTTTCCCGGCTTTTTTGTATCAGGCGAACACGAAATATTTGCGCACGGTCTCGACCACTTCCCAGGTGCCCTTCATGCCGGGCTCGACCACGAAGATGTCGCCGGCGCGCAGGTGGATCGGTTCCATGCCGTCCGGGGTAATCACGCAGTAGCCTTCCTGGAAATGGCAGTACTCCCACTTCACGTAGTCCACCCGCCACTTGCCCGGCGTGCAGATCCAGGTACCCATGATCTTGCTGCCGTCTTCGCTGGTGTAGGCGTTGAGGTTGACGGTGTGCGGGTCGCCCTCGAGCTTTTCCCATTTGCAGGCGTCGAGTACGGGCAGGGGATGGGTGTCGCGCAGAACGGTGATAGGTGCGGGCATGACGGCTCCAGGCCAAAGGGACTTAGAGCCGTCACCGTAGCTTTCGCGGGTACTGTCGGAATGTCTGGGGTCGACCTCCAGATGCCTGTAAGCGCTGGGGCAAGTCTGCGTGACTCGCGAATGCGCACCATCGCTGTGCATATCAGAAGGTTTTAGTACAAGCGTGCACCACAAAAGTTCAATCAATTTTTAGACTAAAACGAGATAACCATTCTGACACCTATTGCAAAACAAAATCGTCTGTACTATAACATTCGTACTAAAGAACTATTCCTCAAAACGGAGCTTCATCTGAGTCACGGACAGACTTGAATCGGCTTTTTCTCATCTCGACAACTGACTTGGCCTTTGGCTCAAGTGTGAACTTCTATCTGTTGTTAATGAATAATGACAGTTGAATGAACCGGACAGTTAATAAGTGGCGCGGACGCAATGTTTCGCGTGCTTTGAGTTGAAGCCTTAAATGAACAGTTAATTAATTATTTGTGCACTGGCGGATTTATATCTGCGGGATACGCACGCCTATCGGAATTTTATGTGCCCGGCATCAATGGAATGAGGCTTTATTGTGGACGACATAAACGTAATTGAAGTTTCGACGACTGTTGATAGTTCAAGTGAGCTTGGCCGGCACGTCTGGGTGCGTGCCGGCAGTCGCCTGACAAACGTGCAGATCGGCGATGACTGCTTCATCGGTTTCAGATGCGATTTGCAGCACGCGTCGGTCGGCAAGTCCAGCATGTTCGCCACTGGTGCCCAGTGCCTGGGGACGGCGCAGTCGCCGGTTCGGATTGCCGAAAATGTCTGGGTGGGCGCCAAGGCCACCGTGACTGCCGGTGTTTCCATCGGTGCCGGGGCCGTGGTGGCGGCTGGCGCATTGGTGACCGCGGATGTGCCGCCGGACGCAATCGTCGTCGGTCGCCCGGCGCGGGTCATTGCCCAGCGCACTGTGGTCGAGGACGGCCGGCCGAGCCCGGAACCGGTGCTGGCCAAAGTCCGGGACCGGGCGCGCCAGGGCTTGCCGTCGATGCTCGATCGGTCCACGCAGTCGGTCGCGCGGCTCAAGTCGCTGAACCCCGACACCCCGACCTGGGACATCAGCGACGACGCCTTGATCGATGCCGAATTGCGCGGCGGAGCGTCGGTGGAGATCGCCCGGGACTGCATTCTGATCGGGCGCAGCAGCCGTCAGGGCGGCATGTCACAACTGGGTGGCATCGAACTGGGCACCGGCACGCGGCTGGCCGCCGGTGTGGTTATCGAAGCAGCTGGCGGCGTATCCGTCGGTGCCTTCAGCGAGTTGTCCGAGGGGGTCACGATCGTGGCCTCCACCCATGATCATTCTTTTCGCTCACTGCCTTGGGAGGAGGCACCGGTGCGCATTGGAAGTCGTTGCGTTATTGGCGAGGGCGCCATCTTGGTAGGTCCACTGAATATTGGTGACGGTGCCGTTATCAAACCGTATTCGGTGGTGATAAGGGATGTATTGGAAAACACTGTGGTTCATGGCGTTGTTCAACTAATGGAGATTCAAGAATGATTTTATTTGCCCCCAATCCAACCGGTTCCGGTCACAACATGCGCGCGCTGTCCATCGCTCAGGCGATTAAAAAGCATCGCCCGGACATGCCATTGACCGTGGCACTGGCTTCCTTGCAGCCGACCTTCACGCCGATGTTCGAAAAGTCCGGCGTTGAAGTTGTGGATATTGCCGGTCGCTTGGTCGATTACTCGAAAAAGAGCAACTTGTCGAAAGAACTCGACTGGAATAATTACATTGGCGGTTATATCGCCAATACCTTCTTGTCCGGCGAGCGGATTCTGTCTTACCTGGCGCTGATCGCCGAGTACAAACCGACCGCCCTGGTGTCGGACTACAACATGGCCGCCTGCCTGGCGGCGATTTTCAGTGGTACGCCGCTGGTGTTCGTCACCGAGCGCTACGACTTCACCCTGTGCCAGCTCGAAGACCATGATCTGGCCGACGGCGGTTTCGAGGTCAATGCGCTGGAAATGGCCCGGGCCCGCACCGCGCTGCACAGCCAGTTCAACTGGATGATCAATCAGAGCCAACTGGTGCTGACCGACAAACCGTATGTGGCCTCTCTCGATCAGGGCACACCGGTGGCCGAAGCACTGGTCAGCGGCAAGGCGCATTTCGTTGGTCCGATGATCCGCGACATCCATGTGCAGACCGGTTTGAACGTGCGCGAGCAACTGAACCTCGGCGACTCGCCGTTCATTGTCGCCTCGATCAGCGGCACCACCATGTTTGCCCAGAACAAGGACGCGCTGCTCGCCGCCTACCTCGACAGCTTCAAGATCCTGCGCGAGCGCAATCCGGAACTGAAACTGGTGTTGCTGGGCCGTCAGGATATCCAGGCTCAGGACGGTGTGGTTTGTGTGCCGTACTACCCGGACTGGATGGGCCTACTGCGCGAAGCCAGCCTGCTGATTTCGGCACCGGGCTGGATCACCGTGACTGAAATCGCGGCGATGAATATTCCGACCCTGTTCCTGTTGTCGTCCAAGTCCGAATACCACGAACTGGAAGCTCTGCGTCGTCTGGAGTTGCTGGGCTTCCCGACGCATATCGGATACGACCGTGATCGTATCGTCGAACTGATCCAGGGCGAACTGGAAAAAGACACCGGCGCTTCGACCTATTACGCACCGCATCAGCAAGTGGCCGCGCCGGATGGCGAAGGTGCCGCCCGCGCCGCGACGCGCATCATCGAGTTGTGCCAGGGCAGCGTTGTGTCGCTGGCCGAAAGCAAAGCCGCTTAACCTCAAGGAAGAGGGATTCACCATGTCACTGCATCCGCAGTTTCTATTTGATCAAGGCCTCAAGGACATCGACCACGGCGGCTTTTTCGCCGTGACCGATGCCAGTGGCGAGGTCGCGATTTCCAGCGACAAGCAGTTGCAGGATCAGGTCGCCGCGACGCTCTATCAGGCTGAGCACGGCGACGATGTCGAACTGCGTTTTGCCCATGACGGGCTGATGCGTTTGCATGATGCGTCGAATGGCGGTTTCCACGAACTGGCCGACCGTTACTGGACGCCGCACGGCTCCGGACGCTGCCGCACGCTGGCATTGCAACTGGACGCACTGGCAGCATTGATTGCCTATCAGCGTCGGGTGCCGCAGGACGCGGCGAACAAGGCCGCGATCCACGGCCTGCTGGAAAAGGTCGAAGCGCTCTACGCCCGTTCCACCGTCGCCGGTCTGTACAGCAGCGACTGGTCGACGCCGCTGGAGCTGGCGACCTCGATCGATCTCGACATCAGCGCCACGGCCTTGCTCGCGCGTATCGACAATCAGCCGTTGGGCCTCGGCCTGGTCGGGCACTTGCAGGTTCATGCAGATAATCTGATCGGCCGGGTGGCCGGCAGCGACAGCCAATCCTGTGTCGATGTGGCGCTGACCCGTTGCGGTGTGCGTGCGCAGGTCAGCCTGGTGCTGGCGCAACTGGCTGATGCGCGCGACGACAATGCGCTGTCGAATCTGGCCCGTTCGTTCCTGCTGCAAACCCTGGCACTGTTCCGCGATCCGGCGTACGGCGGGTATTGGGATCGGGTCGGGATCAACGGCAAGGTGCGTTGCGACTGGCACACCTCGTACAAGAATCACGAGTCGCCATTCCCGATCAAGACTGCCTACGACGTGGCGTTGCTGTTGCAGGCGATTCAGGCCTTGCCGTCCGGCGCGAGCGAAGCGGATCGGGCTTCGGTGACGGCAGCGTTGCTGGAGTTCCATGACGCCCGCAATGGCGGTCTGTTCATGGGCAAGGGCTACTTCTGGTCGACCCCGGATGACCCGACCGTGCCGTTCATTCGGCAGTTCTGGGCGCCGCCGCGTCAGCCGGGGATTTTCAGTATCGGCAACCTGACGTACCTGCCGTTGCACCTGAAAACCCTGAGAACCCAGCTCGCCGCCGCTCACGCCTTGCAGTCCATCGAACCGGCCGCTGCCGTCACTCATCATGACGATGCGGCGTTGGTAAACCGTGAGCTGCAAGTGATCGATGGCGGTGGTGATGTGCAGCGCATTCACCCGAATGGCGTGCCGACCATCAAGGTCGATCTGCAGCGTTATCTGGCGTGGCTGGCCAAGGCCCGGGCGTCGAATGAAACGCCCTACGGGCTGACCGCCGAAACCGCGCCGCTGGGTTTCCGTGCCGACAAGACCTGGCAGGTTTTCTCCGGGCTGCATGTGATTTCGGACTTGCACGCCCTGGGCCTGCAAATCGAAAACAAGGCCAGCCTGATCGATTGCATCCGGGCTTCACAAAACACCGACGGCGGATTCGCCGAGCAACCGGGGCATCTGAGCGATGTGTTCGCCACCTACTGCGCGGTGTTGTCGCTGCGAGTGCTGGGCGCGTTGCCGAACGATATCGGCGGTTGCGTGCGTTACCTGCAAGCGTGCCAGAACCCCGATGGCGGGTTCGGCGATGTGCCGGGTTTTGGCTCGGACATCTGGCACACCAACCTGGCGGTGCTGTCGCTGCACGCCCTTGAAGCCAAGGCGCCGGACGAGCAGGGCGTGATGGCGTTCGCCTTGCGCTGCCGCTCGGCCGATGGCGGTTTCGCCAACAAGCCGGGTTATCCGCCGGACGCGTTTTCGGTGTACCGCGTGGTGTCGACGCTGTTCATTCTCAACCGACGCATCGTCGATGCCGAACAGACCGTCGCCTGGCTGCAAAAGCTGCAACTGGCCAATGGCTCGTTCCATTACCGGCCGGGCAAAGCGGTCAGTCTGGTGGGCACTTACATGGCCATCGCAGCGATGTATCTGCTCGACGCGCAGCCGACGTATCTGCAGGAATCGAAAGACTGGATCGCGGCCCATCAGAAGCAGGACGGTGGATTCGGCCCGCTCAACGCGACCTCGGCGACCACCGACGAAAGCTTCGTCTGCATCCAGACGCTGCTGATTCTCGAGCAAGGGCTGTCGCAATACTGGGTCGCGTTGTTGAACTGATCCGCACACAGCATCGAAGGACGTTCAATCATCATTTTGCCAGGGGAGGCGCTGATGAAAATTTTAGTGACAGGGGGCGCGGGCTTCATTGGCTCGGCCGTGGTGCGGTTTCTGATCGAAGAGACCGAATGTGAAGTGATCAACGTCGACAAACTGACCTACGCCGGCAACCTGGAATCGCTGGCCGATGTGTCCGATTCGCCGCGTTACCGTTTCTGCCAGGTCGACATCTGCGACAAGCCGGCGCTGGACGAGCTGTTCGCACGGCTGCAACCGGATGCGGTGATGCATTTGGCCGCCGAGTCCCACGTGGACCGCTCGATCGATGGCCCGCAAGCCTTCATCGAAACCAATATTGTCGGCACCTACACGATGCTCGAAGCGGCGCGTGGTTACTGGAACCGACTGGATGCGGCGCGTCAGGCGGCGTTCCGTTTCCATCATATTTCTACCGACGAAGTTTACGGCGACCTGGAACCCGAAGATCCGGCATTCACCGAGCGCACGCCGTATGCGCCGAGTTCGCCGTACTCGGCAACCAAGGCCGGTTCCGATCATCTGGTCCGCGCCTGGCATCGCACTTTCGGCCTGCCGGTGGTGATGAGCAATTGCTCGAACAATTACGGGCCTTATCACTTCCCGGAAAAACTGATTCCCCACGTCATTCTCAATGCGCTGCAAGGCAAGCCGTTGCCGGTGTACGGCGATGGCGCGCAGATTCGCGACTGGCTGTTCGTCGAGGATCACGCCCGCGCCCTGTATGCGGTGGTCACTCGCGGTGAGGTCGGGCAGAGCTACAACATCGGCGGCCACAACGAGAAGACCAACCTGCAAGTGGTGCACACCCTGTGCGATTTGCTGGAAGCACGCGGTGCGGAGAAGCCGCCGGGCGTTGCGCACTTCCGCGACCTGATCACCTTCGTCAAGGATCGTCCGGGCCACGACAAACGCTATGCCGTCGATGCCGGAAAAATCCACGCGACGCTGGGCTGGACGCCACAGGAAACCTTCGAAAGCGGCATGCAGAAAACCGTCGACTGGTATCTGGATAACCGCGCCTGGTGGGTGCGGGTGATGTCCGGTGCCTACGCGCTGGAGCGCCTCGGCGAACAACGCGACAAAGCCAAAGCCCTCGTGGCCTGAACACTCAGTCATTCAAAACTCACTGCTTGAAAGGAAAAAAGCATGGCCAAGTACAAAGGAATTCTGCTGGCGGGCGGCGCCGGCTCGCGTCTGCACCCGATCACCCTGGGCGTCTCGAAACAGTCGCTGCCGGTGTATGACAAACCGATGATCTACTACCCGCTGTCGGTGCTGATGCTGGCGGAAATCCGCGAGATCCTGATCATCTCCACCCCGGAAGATCTGCCGGGCTTTCAGCGCATGCTCGGCGACGGCAGCCAGTTGGGCCTGAGCCTGAGCTACGCGGTGCAACCGAGCCCGGACGGCCTCGCCCAGGCGTTCATCATCGGTCGCGAATTCGTCGGTGAAGACAACGTCTGCCTGGTGCTCGGCGACAACATTTTCTACGGTGCCGGCTTCGGTGAAACCCTGCTGCAAGCGGCGGCGCGTGATGAGGGGGCGACGGTGTTCGGTTACTACGTGGCCGATCCCGAGCGCTTTGGCGTGGTGGAATTCGATGCTGCCGGCAAGGCCCTGAGCATCTGCGAAAAACCGAGCGATCCAAAGTCCAACTACGCCGTCACCGGCCTGTATTTCTACGACAACGAAGTGCTGCAGATTGCCGCCGACATCAAGCCGTCGCCGCGCGGCGAGCTGGAGATCACCGACGTCAACAACGTCTACCTGCAACGCGGCAAATTGAACGTGTCGGTGATGGGGCGTGGCATGGCGTGGCTGGATACCGGCACCCACGATGCGTTGATGGAGGCCGGCAATTTCGTCCAGGCCATCGAGAAACGCCAGGGCCTGAAAATCGCCTGCCTCGAAGAAATCGCCTACCACAAGGGCTGGATCGACGACGCGCAGTTGCTGGTGCATGCGGGCAGCATGAGCAAGACCGGTTACGGTCAGTATCTGGCCCGTTTGATCCACAATGACGTGGTGGTGGCGATGGATGCGCAGCGCCCGTTGAAAGGCGCTGCCTGATCCAGTGTGGGAGCGGGCTTGCTCGCGAAAGCGGACTTCCAGTCAACGATATTGTTGAATGTGCCGTCCTCTTCGCGGGCAAGCCCGCTCCCACAGGGTCAGTGGCCGGTCACGCTGTCGAGTTGGGCAGCTTTGACCGTGGCGCGTGGATCGGCCGACGGGGTTTGCAAACGGGCCAGGCGATTGGCGTGCGTCGGCGCTTCGGCCGCCAGCGGCGAACGGCGTTTGCGGGTTTCTTCACGCAGCACCGGCAAGACTTCCTTGCCGAACATGTCGAGTTGTTCCAGCACGGTTTTCAGCGGAATGCCGCCATGGTCGAACAGGAACAGCTGGCGCTGGTAGTCGCCGAAGTACTCGCGGAAGGTCAGGGTCTTGTCGATGATTTCCTGAGGGCTGCCGACGGCCAGCGGAGTCATTTCCATGAACTCTTCGAGGGACGGGCCGTGGCCGTACACCGGGGCGTTGTCGAAGTAGGGACGGAATTCACGGCGCGCATCCTGCGAGTTGCGGCGCATGAAAATATGCCCGCCGAGACCGACGATCGCCTGCTCCGGCGTGCCGTGACCGTAATGGGCAAACCGCGCGCGGTAGAACTCGACCAGCGCCATGAAATGCTCACGGGGCCAGAGGATGTGGCTGGCGAAAAAACCGTCGCCGTAATAGGCGGCCTGTTCGGCGATTTCCGGGGTGCGGATCGAGCCGTGCCAGACGAAGGGCGGCAGGTCATCGAGGGGCCTGGGGATCGAGGTGAAGTTTTTCAGCGGGGTGCGAAAGCGTCCGCTCCAGTTGAGGTCTTCTTCGCGCCAGAGACGGTGCAGCAGGCGATAGTTCTCCATCGCCAGTGGCAGGCCGTCGGCGATGCTTTTGCCGAACCAGGGATAGACCGGTGCGGTGTTGCCCCGGCCGAGCATCAGGTCCATGCGGCCGCCGCAGAGGTTTTGCAGCAGCGAATATTCTTCGGCCAGGCGCACCGGATCGTTGGTGCTGATCAGGGTGGTGGACGTCGAGAGAATGATGCGTTGGGTCTTGGCTGCGATGTAGGCCAGCAGCGTGGTGGGAGAGGAGGTGATGAACGGAGGATTGTGGTGCTCGCCGGTGGCGAACACGTCCAGTCCGATGTCTTCGGCCTTCTGCGCAATTTGCAGGGTGGCCTGGATGCGCTCGGATTCGCTGGGGGTACGGGCGTTGGTAGGGTCTTGTGTGACGTCGCCAACGGTGTAGATCCCGAATTGCATAAAGCCTCCTTGCCTTGGGTAAAGGTGTGTTTGAAACCCTCGCCGCGAAGAATGAATCGTCGCGGCACTTGAAATGTACGCCTGTACACGTACAATCGCAATTCTGCATCATCGTCCAAACGGCTTTGAACACCTCATCGAGAGAGGAACGCGACATGGAACTGGGATTTATCGGTCTGGGCACGATGGGCGCACCGATGGTGCTGAACCTGCTGAAAGCCGGGCATCGGGTCCGCGTGTGGAATCGTTCGACGGCACCGCTGGAGGCACTGGCCACGGCCGGCGCCGAAGCTGTCGAGACACCGGCGCTGGCGGCCCAGGCCGAGGTGCTGATCTCGATGCTCGGCGATGACACGGCAATCCGCTCAGTGTTCTTCGACGCCAAGGCGCTGGACGGTCTGCAGGCCGGCAGCGTGCACGTCAACATGTCCACGGTGTCCGTGGCGCTGGCCAGGGAACTGGCGGCCGTGCATGAAGCACGCGGCGTCGGTTACGTGTCGGCACCAGTGCTGGGGCGAGTCGATGTGGCGGCTGCCGGCAATCTGAACATTCTCGCCTCCGGGCCCGCAGAAACGCTGGCCCGGGTACAGCCGTTGTTCGATGTGCTGGGGCGCAAGACCTGGACGCTGGGCGACACGGCCGAGGTGGCCTGCGCCGCCAAACTGTCGGCCAACCTGATGATCGCGTCGGCGATCGAGTCCTTGGCCGAAGCTTCGACCCTGGCCGGCGGCTACGGTATCAGTCGCGAGGCGTTCATCGAGATGATCACCTCGACCCTGTTTGCCGTGCCGGTCTATCAGGGCTACGGCAAGCTGATGGTCGATGAAACATTCGAGCCGGCCGGTTTCAAATTGTCGTTGGGCCTCAAGGATGTCCGCCTGGCGCTGGAAGCCGGTGAAGCGGCGCAGGTGCCGCTGCCGTTTGCCAGCGTGTTGAAGGACAACCTGCTGGACGGCATGGCCCATGGTCAGGCCGATCAGGACTGGGCCTCACTGTCGAAAGTCAGTGACCGGCGCGCCGGCGTGAAGTAATCCAAAAGTTTCAAGCAACGTAACTTGTGCGCAAGTTACGTTGGCCTCTTGCGCCTTGCGTAATTGTCGGACAGTGATTGCTCTTTTATTGGGAAATGAAAGAAGTCTGATAATAGTGCTTGTCAAATGTACGACTGTAGACGTACATTTTTATCGGGGTTTAACAACAATAAAAGTTCTGTCTGTTTTTTCGTCTGCTGATCGTAAATAAATAATAGCTAGGAGCCGTTATGAAAAATCTAATGCAATGGAACAGCCTTCCCTCCGAATCCAATGAATGGCTCGAGAAGGTGCGTGCACTGAATCCGCTGATTATTCAGCACCGCGATTACAGCGAGCAGACCAATGCGACGCACAAGGATGTGATGTCCCGATTCTTCAAGGAAGGTTTTGGCCGGACCTCGGTGTCCAAGGCGTTCGGCGGGTCCCAGGTCGATATCCAGACCACCTCGGCCCTGCTGCTGGAGTTCGCCCGGTTTGACGCCTCGCTGTCCTGGCAGCTGGCGGTGCAGGTTGCGATGGGACGCCTGTCGGATTACCTGCCGGAAGCTACCTCCGAAGCGATCTACAACCACTGCGACGGTTTCGTGATCGGCGCCATCCACTCCGGTGGCGAAGCGCTGCCGATGGGCGACGAGTACCTGCTGAGCGGCAAATGGGCGTTCGCCAGCGGCTCGGCCCACGCCGACTGGCTGGTCTGCACCGCCACCGTCAAAGGCACCGAAAACAACATTACTCCGGAAGTGCGGATGTTCTTCGTCCCCGCCAGCCAGTGCACCATCCTGCCGACCTGGGACACCCTGGGCATGCGCGGCACCGGCAGCCATCACTTCCAGTGCTCCAACGTGATCGTCCACAAGTCTTTCTCGCTGGATGTCGAAACCCTCAAGCAATCCCCCGAAGCGCGCAGCTCCCGGGCCTACGCCACCGGTTACTACGAGTTCGGCACCCTGGCGGCGATGTCCACCGTGCTCGGCGTGGCCCGGGCTGCGGTCGATCATTTCCGCAATGACCGCGCCGTGAACACCGACCCGGGCCTGGAAGGGGTGATCTTCGAGAAGACCGGTCGCGCCATCTCCTCGGTGCATACCGCACAACTGCTGCTGGAGGATGCGATCCATCAGGTGATCAACCGGGGTGAAACCGTCGGCGAACCGGTCAGCGCCCGCGTCGGCCTGGCAGCCTCGGTGCTGACCGAAAACTCGGTCAATGCGGTCAACCAGATCTACTCGATGGCCGGTTCCAAAGCCGTCTACAAGTCGCACTTCCTGGAGCGTTGCTTCCGCGATATTCACACCGGTTCGAAGCACTTCACGTTGTCGCCTTTGAACTTGCACGGTATCGGCAAGTACTACCTGGATAAAACCAACGTACTGGCCGCGGCGTAACAGCGGATAAATAAAGCGGGCGCGTTTACAAGTGAAAGTTCACAGGGATCGATAACGCGCCCGTCTTTAGTTGCACCTTTATTTTCTTAAAACTCAAACTTTTGTGCTCGCAGCAAAGAGTCAAGGGAGTGCCACATGCTTGCTCGAAACATTATCAAGTCGCTGATCTTTATTGTTCTTGTGGTGGTGTTGTCCGCTGCACTGGGCTGGCGTTTCTGGTCGCCGCCACCGGCGGCGGCCGAGCAACGGATCCCCAGCACCCGGGTCGGTCTGGCCGTGGTCAAAAAGCAGCCTTACACCTACTACCTCGAGGCCATCGGCAAACTCGAAGCCCAGCGTCAGGTGCTGGTGTCGGCTGAAGTCAGCGGCAAAGTGGTGGACATCGATTTCGAGTCCGGCGATGAAGTGAAGGCGGGGCAAGTGCTGCTCAAGCTCAACGACGCGCCGGAGCAAGGCGAACTGGTGCGCCTGAAAGGCGAGTACGAATCGGCCAAGGCCCAGTTCGCCCGGGTCCAGGAACTGGCCAAGACCGGCGCCGAAAGTCGTCGCGCCTTCGACAGTGCCCGCGCTCAATACGACGCGGCCAAAGGCGACATGGAGCGCATGCAGGCGCAGATCGCTCAACGCCATATCCGCGCGCCGTTCGCCGGCACCCTCGGCATTCGCCAGGCGCACCTGGGCCAATACCTGCAGGCCGGCAGCGCGGTGGCAACCCTGACCGATCCAGGCGTGCTGCGCGTCAACTTCACCCTCGCCGAGCGCGATGGCTCGCAAGTGCAACTGGGCCAGACCGTGCAGGCCAAGGTCGATGCCTGGGGTGATGTGACCTTCGCCGGCAAGATCGTCGCGGTCGATCCGCAGATCAACCAGTCCCACACCATCAACGTTCAAGCGGTCATCACCGACACGCAAAAACGCCTGCGTCCCGGCATGTACGCACGGGTCTCGGTGACCCTGCCGCAGACCGCCGAGCTGCTGATTCCGGAAACCGCGATCACCTACAACGCCTACGGCGAAAGCGTGTTCTCGGTCTACACCGACGAGGCCGGCGTGCAGAAGGTCAAGCGCGAAAGCATCAAGGTCGGCGAGCGCCGCGATGGCTGGGCGGTGGTCGACAAGGGCCTGACCGAAGGTGTGCAGGTGGTTACGTCCGGCCAGCTCAAGCTCCACGACGGCGTGGCGGTGGAAGGTGTCCCGGACACGATTGCTCTTAAACTCAGTGGGCTGGAAAAATGAATTTCACCGACCTCTTTCTTCGCCGCCCGGTGCTGGCCGTGGTGGTCAGCACGCTGATCCTGCTGTTCGGAGTGCGCGCGCTGATGAACCTGCCGATCCGCCAGTACCCGATGCTGGAAACGTCGACCATCACGGTTACGACGCAGTATCCCGGCGCCTCTTCGGAACTGATGCAAGGCTTCGTCACGCAGCCGATCAGCCAGGCCGTGGCCTCGGTCGAGGGCATCGACTATCTGTCGTCAGCCTCGACCCAGGGCCGTAGCCAGGTGACGATCCGCATGGCACTCAACAGTGACTCCATCGCGGCGCTGACCGAGGTCATGGCCAAGGTCAACCAGATCAAATACCGCTTGCCGAAGGACGCTTACGACCCGGTGGTGGAGCGCACGTCCGGCGGCTTCACCAGCGTGGCCTACGTCGCGTTCGCCAGCTCCAACCTGACCATTCCGGAGATGTCGGACTACATCTCCCGCGTCGTCGAGCCGATGTTCGCCGGCATCGAAGGCGTGGCCAAGATCAACATCATGGGCGAGCAGAAACTGTCCATGCGCCTGTGGCTCGACCCGCAGCGTCTGGCCGGTTACGGCATGACCGGGCAGGACGTTTCGGCGGCCATCGAGGGCAACAACTTCCAGGCGGCTCCCGGTCAGGTCAAAGGCCTGTACGTGGTCAGCAACCTGCGGGTCAACACTGATCTGAACAGCGTCGAAGACTTCCGCGACATGGTGCTGCGCAACGACAACGGCCACATCATCCGTGTGCGTGACGTCGGCACCGTGGAGCTGAACGCCGCCTCCACCGACACCAGCGGCGCGATGAGCGACGTACCGGCGCTGTTCCTTGGCCTGGACGCCGCACCGACCGGCAACCCGCTGGTGATCGTCAAACGCGTGCGCGAATTGCTGCCGCAGATCCAGGAAACCCTGCCACCGGGCGTGACCGTGCAGATCCCGTTCGAAGTGGCGCACTTCATTCAGTCGTCGATCGACGAGGTGAGCTACACCCTGCTCGAAGCGCTGGTGATCGTGGTGCTGGTGATTTACCTGTGCCTGGGCACGTTCCGCACTGTGCTGATTCCGCTGGTGACGATTCCGCTGTCGATGCTCGGCGCGGCGATGCTGATGCAGATGTTTGGCTTCAGCCTCAACCTGCTGACCTTGCTGGCGATGGTTTTGGCCATCGGGTTGGTGGTGGACGACGCCATCGTCGTGGTGGAGAACGTCCACCGTCACATTGAAGAGGGCAAGAGCCCGTTCGAGGCGGCGCTGATCGGCGCCCGTGAAGTGGCGGGTCCGGTGGTGGCGATGACCTTCACCCTGGCGGCGGTGTACGCGCCAATTGGCTTGATGGGCGGCCTCACCGGCACGCTGTTCAAGGAATTCGCACTGACCCTGGCCGGTGCCGTGGTGATTTCCGGCATCGTCGCGCTGACCCTGTCGCCGATCATGAGTACCCGTCTGCTGGACGCGAAAACCAGCGAAGGTTTCATGGCGGTCAAGGCAGATCGATTCTTCCAGTACCTGTCCCGTCGTTATGGCGCGCTGCTTGGCGGTTCGCTGGCGCGGCGCTGGATCAGCCTGAGCGTGGCGCTGGTGATCTTCTTCAGCCTGCCGTTCCTCTATCGCTCGGCGCAGACCGAACTGGCGCCGCTGGAAGACCAGAACATCCTGCTGACCGCGATCAAGGCGCCGCAGCACGCCAACCTGAATTACCTCGAGGCCTACGCCCACGAGTTGTACAAGACTTTCAACGAAATCCCCGAGGGTTACAGCAACTGGGTGGCGAACGGTTCCGACGGTCTGTCCAACAGTGTCGGCGGGATCAACCTGGTGGACTGGGAAAAGCGCGGCCGCGATGCCAACACCATCCAGCCTGACTTGCAGGCGCGGGTGAACCAGATCGAAGGCACGAGCATTTTCGTGTTCCAGATGCCGCCGCTGCCGGGCTCCACCGGTGGCCTGCCGGTGCAGATGGTGATCCGCAGCGATCAGGAATACCTGGCGCTGTACAACGTGATGGATCAGCTCAAGCAAGCCGCGCAGGCCAGCGGTCTGTTCGCGGTGGTCGACAGTGATCTGGACTTCAACAATCCGGTGGTGGAAATCCAGGTCGACCGGGCCAAGGCCAACGCCCTGGGCATCCGCATGCAGGACATCGGCGAAACGCTGAACAGCCTGATCGGTGAGAAGTACGTCAACCGGTTCTCGTTCCATGGTCGCTCCTACGACGTGATCCCGCAGTCGGTGTCGGCGGATCGCCTGACTCCGGAAACCCTGAAGCTGTATTACGTGAAGGACCAGAAGGGCAATCCGGTGCCGCTGTCGACACTGGCCACTCTCAGCGTCAAGGTCGAGCCGAATCGCCTGACCCAGTTCAACCAGCAGAACTCCGCCACGTTCCAGGCCATTCCGGCGCCGGGCGTGACCCTGGGTGATGCGGTGGGCTTCCTGCAAAAACAATCGGAAGGTTTCCCCGCCGGCTTCAGTTTCGACTGGCAGTCCGACGCCCGCCAATACGTGCAGGAAGGCAACAGCCTGGCGTTCACCTTCGGCCTGGCCCTGGTGATCATCTATCTGGTGCTGAGCGTGCAATACGAGAGCTTCCGCGATCCGTTCATCATCCTGATCAGCGTGCCGTTGTCGATCTGCGGGGCCCTGGTGCCGCTGGCGCTGGGCATGACGTCGATGAACATCTACACCCAGATCGGCCTGATCACGCTGATCGGTCTGATCAGTAAGCACGGGATCCTGATGGTCGCGTTCGCCAACGAGTTGCAGCGCCAGCAAGGCATGGACCGCGTGCAAGCCATTCAGCATGCCGCGCAGGTGCGTCTGCGGCCGATCCTGATGACCACTGCGGCAATGGTGGTCGGCCTCGCGCCGCTGTTGTTCGCCAGCGGTGCCGGCGCCAACAGCCGCTTCGGCCTGGGCCTGGTGATTGTTGTGGGGATGCTGATCGGCACCTTGTTCACCCTGTTCATTCTGCCGTCGGTGTACACGCTGCTCAGTTCGATCAAGCAACCGAGCCACGCACCCGAAGCCGAGCCGGCCGGCGTGCCGCAACCCATCCTGTGAGGACGTGACATGCATTCGATTACACGTTTGATGCTGGCGCCGCTGGCGGCATCCATCCTGTTGGCGGCCGGTTGTGTGAACTACGCCGGGATCGATCATCAGGGCAAATTGCTGGCGGTCGGCGATGCGCCGTCCGACAGCCTGAAAGACAAACTGCCGCCGGCCCAATGGCCGCGTGCGGACTGGTGGACATCGCTGGGCGACCCACGTCTGGGTGCTCTGATCGAAGAGGCGTATGCCAGCAACCCGGACTTGCAGGAAGTCGCTGCCCGGGTCGCGAAGGCCAACGCATTTCTCGACCTGCGCGACGCCGAGCGTTATCCGGAAATGGACGCATCGGCGGGTGTCACTCGCGGTCGGCTGTCGCGCTTCGAGGACTACAGCGGCGAGGGCCACAAGTACTTCACCGCACGCAATCTGGCGGTCAATTTCAGCTACACCTTCGACCTCTGGGGCGGCCAGCGTGCCGCGTGGGAATCGGCGCTCAACAGCGCACGAGCGGCGGAAGTCGATCTGCAATCGTCGCGGCTGATTCTCGCGGTCAACGTGGTCAAGGCCTACAACCAGTTGGCGTATGCGTGGCAGGTCTCGGAGCTCAATCAACGGGATCTCGAACGCCTGAGCAAACTGGTGGACCTGACGGATTCACGTTACGGCTCGGGCCTCGACAACCTGTCGCAACTCAAGCAGGTGCAGAGCCTCAA
This sequence comes from Pseudomonas sp. 3-2, assembly GCF_019710535.1. NCBI lineage: Bacteria > Pseudomonadati > Pseudomonadota > Gammaproteobacteria > Pseudomonadales > Pseudomonadaceae > Pseudomonas > Pseudomonas sp. 3-2. The sequence continues at coordinate 832,510 of NZ_CP081200.1, forward strand.
GGCGCGTTCGGAATCGACGCTGATCGGCGCCAACGAAGACATCGAAATCGCCCGCCTGCAGTTGTCGGCGCTGATCGGCAAGGGCGTCGATCGTGCGCACACGCTCGAGCGCCCATCGAATCTGCAAGCGAGTGTGGTGGCATTGCCGGCGCAGTTGCCGGCCCAACTATTGGGCCGTCGTCCGGACATCGTCGCCGCACGTTGGCGCGTGCAGGCCGAGACTAAAAACGTCGAGGCGGTGAAGACCACGTTCTACCCGAACATCAATCTGGTGGCGGCGGCGGGGTCCCATGCATTGACCGGTGATGCGCTGTTCGCCGGGGTCAGCAAGTTCTGGAACGTGGCGCCGACGGTGTCACTGCCGATCTTCGATGCCGGGCGTCTGCGCTCGGATCTCAAGGCCGGCAATGCCGAACTCGACAGCTCCATCGCACAGTACAACCGGGTGCTGAATTCGGCCCTGCACGAGGTGGCGATTTCGGTGACGCAGTTGCGTTCGTTCGAGCAGCAGATCGTCGTGCAGCGCGATGCCTGTGCAATTGCCCAGTCGTCCTACGATCTGTCGCAGTCGCGCTACAAGGCCGGGGAGGACACGTTCCTCGATGCGCTTAACATCGAGCAACAATTGATTCAGGACGAAATGCGCCTGGCCTTCCTCAACAGCAAGCACATCGACAGCTCGGTTTCGTTGATGGCAGCGCTGGGCGGCGGGTTCCAGGCGCCTGCGCTGGAGACCGCGCAGAGCAGCGATTTGTAGTTGTTTTGCGGGACGCCGCCTCTGGGGCGGCTGTCGCGGGGAAAAAACATCTTGTGTATAGTCTTACTGTTCTCGTATAGACGAATACAAGACGGATTTTTCCCGCCTATATCATCAAGGGTACCTACCTATGAACGTCCCGAATCATCCCAATCAGGATCAGATCCTTCTGGAAAATGTGCTGTCCGCATTGGGAAGCCCGCTGCGCCTGACCGTGTTGAAAGTATTGGCCGATGGCCAGGAACATCCGTGCGGCCGGATCCTCAAGGGTGCATCGAAGTCGACCATGACCCACCACTGGCGGGTTCTGCGTGACAGCGGTCTGATTTGGCAGCGCCCTTACGGTCGGGAAAACCTGCTGTCCCTGCGTCGTGAAGACATGGACGTGCGTTTTCCGGGCCTGCTCGACTCGCTGCTGTCGGCGGTCAAGACCGATGAACAGACCATCAGCGTCATCAGCAAACACGAAGTGACCGAAGAAGTCGGAGCCGAGTGACAGACACCGCCGGTGAAGGGTTGGCCTTCCACGGCAACCAACAATTCACCATCACCAGGAAGGTGTGAGCGGGTATGGATACAAGTCATTACTGGTCATCGCGACCGCTGTCGGAATTGACCGGCTCCGAGCATCACTGGCTGTTTTTGCCCGGGGCACTGACCCCACGTCTGAAAGCCATGGGCGATTATTCAATCGAAGTCGTCGAGCAGTCCCATGGCCCGCTCAATCCTGAAGAAGCGCAAGCGCTGAACGTGCCGCCAAACACCATTGGCTGGGTGCGTGAGGTGGTGATGAAGCTCGATGGCGAGGCATGTGTCACGGCGCGCAGCCTGACCAGCGTGCCGGCGCTGAATGGCGACTGGGCGGAGCTGAACGGCTACGGCCGTCGACCGCTGGCCGAGATTCTCTACACCTCGGAGCAGACCCTGCGCGAGCCTTTCCAATGTGCCTTGCTGCCGCCCGGTGCGCCGTTGGCCGCGCTGTCCTATCGCTACGCGCCGCAAGCCGAACGTCTGTTGGCCCGGCGTTCGCGTTTCACCCGCAATGGTTCGGCGCTGCTGGTCAGCGAGTGCTTCCTGCCAGCGTTCTGGGCTCGGGTCGAGTACGCTCAGGCGCTCAAGTCGGCCTGATGAAATGAAACCTGCGGAAGCGAACCCCCGCAGGTTTTTTTTCGCCGGTTTTTCAGAGCCGGATCACCGCTTCGATTTGCTTGATGGCCGGCGTCAGCGCTTGCGCCAGTTGCTCGGCTTTCGAGGTCGGGCGCATGGTTCTCGACGAGCGCAGAAACAACGGATCATCGAACCGCTTGCGCAGCCGTGCCAGCGATCCGCTGATGGCGGGTTGTTTGACGTGCAGACGTTCGGCCGTGCGGGACACGCTGCGTTCGCGGAACAGCACCAGGAAAATGATGATCAGGTTCAGGTCGATATCCGCGAAGTTGTCTTCATTGAATAGCATGGTTACATCCCTGTCATGACCCGCCGGCCGGCGTCAGTCGAGGCCGGCGGGTGTCTGGATCACTGCTCGGGTGCCAGGCGCAGTTCGTCGTTCAGACGGTAGTAACTGCGGTTGAAATAGACCAGGCCTTCCGTGGCCTCGCTGTGTTGCTGCAGCTCGAGAATTTCACAGTAGAAGATGCTGTGAGTGCCGACCTCGTCGACCTTGCTGACCCGGCAATCGAGGCTGACCAGCGCCTCCTCGATCACCGGCGAACCGGTCTTGAGGGTCTGGCAGTTCACGCTGGAAAAACGCTCCTGCATGCTCAACTGCCGATTGGCGAATGCGCCGGACGTCGACTGGTGGTCGCCGGTCAGGACGTTCACACACAGCACGCCATTGGTCTTGAAATGCTCGTGATTGGACGACGAGCGATTGACGCACACCAGCAGCGTCGGCGGTGAATCCGTCACGCTGCACACCGCCGACGCGGTAAAGCCGAAACGCCCCGCAGGGCCATCGGTCGTGACGATGGTGACGGCACTCCCCAGCATCGCCATTGCATTACGAAACTCCGTTGAATCAACCATCGCGTCACCTCATTCCATGTAGGTTTAATGGAGCCGATCCGTTCTTCCTTGTCCGTTGTCGTTGTGCGAAAACGGGTATCGGGCAACACGTTCGCTCTGGCGATATAGTACGTATGTATACGTACCTTGCAAGCTATTCCTTGTGCTTAATTTGCCAAAGAAAAAAACATGTTTACGGGAGTGCCAAGGCTTGCAACAAGGCTGTGGCATAGGGCGGCAACGCGGCGATGTCGCGGGCGCACAGCAACAGTTTGCGCCTGGCCCAGCCTTCACTCATCGGCAGGGTCTTGAAGGCTTGCGGCGCGGCGCGCTGAACCGCCGCCAGCGGCACGATGCCCAGGCCGGCACCTCGGGCCACCATGCGCATCACCCCGTCGAAGCCATCGGCGCGGATGCGGATCTGCATCCGCGAGCCGCTGTGCAGCGCCTGCTCTTCCAGGTAAATCGCCAAAGCGCTGTCGGCCTGCAGCCCGACAAAGTCATGGCGCAGAGCGTCGCTGAAACTGACTTCAGTCGCCTCGGACAGTGGATGATCCAAAGGCAGAATCAGCACCAGCGGGTCGTCGCGAAAGGCTCGGGTCTGCAAGTCGGTGGTGTCGATCGCGTCGGACACAATGCCCAGATCTGCCGCGCCCTGACGCAAGGCATGGGTGATGCGGGCGCTGGGCAGTTCCTGCAGATCGATGTCGAGGTTGGGATGCTCCCGCAGAAAATCCGCCAGCACCTCCGGCAGGTATTCACTGAGCGCCGTGGTGTTACACAGCAGGCGCACCTGGCCTCTGACGCCGCGGGCATATTCGGCCAGATCCTGTTGCAGACGTTCAGCCTGTTGCAGCATCACCCGCGCATGTTGCGCCAGGGCTTTGCCGGCCGGCGTCGGCGTGACACCACGGCGCCCGCGCTCAAGAAACTCGGTGCCCAACGACGCTTCCATCGCCCGGATCCGCGCACTGGCCGCCGCCAGCGACAGATGACTGCGAGCGGCGCCGGCGGTGATGTTGCCGCTGTCGAGGATGTGCAGGTACAGGCGCAGGTCGGTGAGGTCGAAGTGCATCGGACAGCCTCAATATCAGTGGTGTCAGTCCCGGCCTCATCGCGGGCAAGCCCGCTCCCACAGGTCCCGATGTCGAACACAAGTTCTGTGTATTACGCAAAAAACTGTGGGAGCGGGCTTGCCCGCGAAGAGGCCAGTGGCCGCAAAAAATATACTAGCCTCAGGCAGAGCGAGAGGCTGCCTCAGTGTATGACAGATTTTCAGTTGATCCTCGCAGGCGCACAGTATCGCCATGAACGCACTCGCAGATTTCTATCAAAACCTCGGTCTGGCCCTGTCATTGCTGGTGATGGCGACCTTCGTCGTCGCCGGGATGATCAAGGGCGTGATCGGCCTCGGCCTGCCCACCGTCGCCATGGGGCTGCTCGGTCTGGCTATGGCACCGTCGCAGGCTGCGGCGTTGCTGATCATTCCGGCAACCCTCACCAACGTCTGGCAACTGGCGTTCGGCGGACATTTGCAGGGGCTGGTGAAACGGCTGTGGCCGATGCTGCTGGCGATCTTCCTCGGCACGGCCATCGGCGCCTTGTGGATCGGCATGGCAGGCGGGCATTGGGTGGTGCGCGGACTTGGCGCGGCGCTATTGCTCTATGCGTTGAGCGGATTGTTCCTGCCGACGCTGAGTGTCAGTCGCCGCCATGAACCATGGCTGGGGCCGTTGTGTGGCGTGATCACCGGCGTCATCACTTCGGCGACGGGGGTGTTCGTGATTCCCGTCGTCCCGTACATGCAGGCCCTGGGCTTGAGCCGTGATGAACTGGTGCAGGCGCTGGGGCTGTCCTTCACCGTATCGACCCTGGCGCTGGCCGGCGGATTGCTCTGGCGCGGGTCGCTCGGCGGCACGGAACTGAGTGCTTCGCTGCTGGCGCTGATCCCCGCTGTCCTCGGCATGTGGCTCGGCCAATGGCTGCGCCAGCGCATCAGCGCCGCGCTGTTCAAGCGAGTGTTTTTCATCGGTCTGGGCGCGCTCGGCGCCCATCTGCTGATCAGCGGTTAGCGGACGACGGACTGAGCATTTCAATCGGGCGGATATCAAAATCCCGCTCCAGGTATTCCATGCGCTGGGCCAGGAACTGCTGCATGTGCGGCAGGTTCGAGTGCACGTCCAGATGCGCCTGGCTTTCCCAGATCTCGTAGAAGATGAACAGGCTCGGGTCTTCCTTGTCGCGCAGCATGTGGTACTCGATGCAGCCGGGTTCGGCGCGGCTCGGCTCGACGTAGGCGCGGAAAACGCTTCGAAAGCCTCGGCTTTTTCCGGGCGGGTCTTGGCGTGCAGGATGAAACCCTGGCGTTCGCTCATCGCAAAAAACTCCTCAGATTTAGATGGCGGCCAATCCTACGGCAACAATCGGCAATCGATTCGTGCGTTTTACTCAAATGATTTTTGCGCCATCGGTGCTTATTCCGCGCGAGACGGATCGCTAATCTGCCGCCATTCCATTTTTCCCCTTCTCCATCCAGCGCTCTGCGCTGCGCATCGGAATCCGATCGAGGCTCTCCCATGAAAAAAGTGCTGTTGCTCAATGGCGGTAAAAAATTCGCCCACTCCGACGGTCGCTACAACGCCACCCTGCACGAAGCGGCGTTGAGCGTGCTGGATCGTGGCGGTCTCGACGTCAAGACCACCTTCATCGACGAGGGTTACGACGTCGCCGAAGAAGTGGCCAAATTCCTATGGGCCGACGTGATCATTTATCAGATGCCGGGCTGGTGGATGGGCGCACCGTGGACCGTGAAAAAGTACATCGACGAAGTCTTCACCGAAGGCCACGGCAGCCTCTATGCCAGCGATGGTCGCACCCGTTCGGATTCTTCGCAGAAGTACGGCAGCGGCGGTCTGATCCACGGCAAGCAATACATGCTGTCGCTGACCTGGAACGCACCGCAGCAGGCGTTCGATGACCCGACCGACTTCTTCGAAGCCAAAGGCGTGGACGCCGTGTACTTTCCGTTCCACAAGGCCAACGAGTTTCTCGGCATGACCGGCCTGCCGACCTTCCTCTGTGTGGACGTGATGAAACGCCCGAACATTGAGGCCGACGTGGCGCGTTACGAGCAGCATCTGACCGAGGTGTTTGGCCTCAAGGCCTGACGCTCGGCTACTATCGAAGGCCTGAGCTTGCGCAGCAGGCCTTTCGATTCGAGGACACCCGTGAAAGCCAGATCCGATGAGTTGCAGATTTTCGTCTGCGTGATCGAATGCGGTTCGATTTCCGCCGCCGCCGAGCAGGTCGGACAGACGCCGTCGGCGGTCAGCCGCACGCTGTCGCGACTGGAAGCCAAGCTCGACACCACGCTGATCAACCGCACCACTCGGCGCATGGACCTGACCGAGGAGGGCAAGTACTTCTTCGAACAGGCCAAGCTGATCCTCGACCAGATGGACCAGCTCGAAGAGCGCCTGTCTTCGCGCCAGCAGACGCCATCAGGGCGACTGCGGATCAACGCCGCGTCGCCGTTCATGCTCCACGCCGTCGTGCCGTACATCGACGAATTCCGCCGGCTGTACCCGGACATCCAGCTCGAACTCAACAGCAATGACCTGATCATTGACCTGCTGGAACAAAGCACCGACGTCGCTATCCGCATCGGCACCCTCGCCGATTCGACGTTGCATGCCCGCTCGCTGGGTTGCAGTCCGCTGCTGATCGTCGCCAGCCCCGAGTACCTTGAGAAGCACGGCGCGCCGCAGGAAGTGGCCGATCTGAGCGAACACACCTTGCTTGGTTTCACCCAGAACGAAGGCCTCAACCAGTGGCCGCTGCGTTACGTTCACGGCGACCGTTGGCCGATCACCCCGGCAATCAGCGCCTCCAGCGGCGAGACGGTTCGCCATCTGGCGCTGGAGGGGCAGGGTATCGCCTGCCTCTCGCACTTCATGACCATCGACGACATTCGCGCCGGGCGCCTCAAGGTGTTGCTGGCGGAATTCAACAGCGGTTATCGCCAGCCGATCAACGCGGTGTACTACCGCAACTCGCAGCTGGCGCTGCGCATCCAGTGCTTCCTGGACTTCATCCAGAGCAAACTGGCGGCTTACGCCAGCGCTGATTTCAAGGGCTGATTCGTGATCCCTGCGCAACAGTGATTTGGTTTTGGGCGGGTTTTTCCACAGGACTCGCCGGTCGATACTCGCTCCATCACTTACTCACGCAGGGAGTTTCTCCATGAACGTATTCGTCACCGGCGCTGCCGGTTTTATCGGCGGCTCCATCGCCACCGCTCTGGTCCAGGCCGGCCACACCGTCACCGGTCTGGTGCGCAGCGCCGAACAGGCCAATGAGCTGAAAGCGCTGGGCATCACCCCGGTATTCGGCACCCTCGACGACAAGACACTGCTGGCCGAACAGGCCCGCGCCGCCGACGCCGTGATCAACGCCGCCAGCAGCGACCATCGCGGTGCGGTCGAAGCCCTGCTCGATGCCCTGCGCGGCTCGAACAAAGTGTTCCTGCACACCAGCGGTTCGAGCATCGTCGGCGATGCGTCCGGCGGCAAATCCAGCGACGTCATCTACTTCGAAGACAACCTGCCGGAGCCGACCGTCGACAAGGCCGCACGGGTGGCCATCGACAACCTGATCCTCGCCGCCGCGCAGGACGGCGTGAACTCGGCCGTCATCTGCAACACCCTGATTTACGGCCACAGCCTGGGCGTCAATCGCGACAGCGTGCAGCTGCCGCGTCTGCTGAAGCAGGCACGTAAAAGCGGCGTGGTTCGTCACGTCGGCACCGGTCAGAACATCTGGTCCAACGTGCACATCGAAGACGTGGTGGCGCTGTACCTGCTGGCCCTGACTAAAAACGTCCCGGGCACCTTCTACTTCGTCGAAAGCGGCGAAGCGTCGTTCATCGACATGACCACCGCCATGGCCCAGGCCCTGAACCTCGGCGAGCCACAAGACTGGCCACTGAAAGATGCCGAAGCCGAGTGGGGCTACGAGATGGCCAACTACGGCCTCGGCTCCAACAGCCGCGTACGCGGCAAACACGCCCGCGAACTGCTCGGCTGGGCGCCGAAGCGCACGTCGGTGGTTGAATGGATTCGTAACGAAATGGTGTGAGGGTTGATTAAACCCGAGAGGGCTTTGCGACTAACCTGTGAACGGCTGCCTTTGGGCAGCCGTTTGTGTTTTTGGATTTGTCTTGGCGCCGAGATTGAGTGAATTCGCCACTTTTTCAGAAACTGTATGACGACTCTATTCGGCCAGAGAAAGATGCAGAAACTTGCTGTCCTTGAGCTTCAGCTTGCGTTCAATCGATTCAACGCTCTGACCCGTTTCGATGGCTGTCGAGCTGGCAATCGCGCGTATCAACGCTTCGGCAGTGAGCTTGTTGGGGCGGCGGCGCGAAGCAGTCATGGCAGGAACTCGATAGAAAGCGTCTGCCGAGTATAGCGCCTGGACTGATGTTGAAAACCTTGTGGCCCGGGCGAAACCTTCAGCCGGGTCATGAAAATCCCACCCCGCGATTTTCATTATTCGCGACAAGACATATCCAAAAACGACAAGCCTTATCCCTCCACGAAAATTACTTTCACTTCGTTTGAAAACTCGATCTCGAAATGATTTATGAGTTTCACAACCCATTCGAACGTGACCCTTTCGAGGAGTACCGCATGACACCGTCCTTCGGCTATTGGCTGCTGGTGTACGCCGCCGTTGCCATCATCGCCCTGATCGTTCTGATCGCCCGTTACCGGCTCAATCCGTTCATTGTCATCACCCTGATTTCCATTGGCCTGGCGCTGGTGGCGGGGATGCCGCCGTCCGGGGTGGTGGGGGCGTACGAGGCCGGGGTGGGCAAGACGCTGGGGCACATTGCGCTGGTGGTGGCGCTGGGGACGATGCTCGGCAAGATGATGGCCGAGTCCGGCGGGGCCGAGCAGATGGCGCGCACGTTGATCGAGCGCTTTGGCGAGAAGAACGCGCACTGGGCGATGGTGTGCATTGCATTTCTGGTGGGGCTGCCGCTGTTTTTCGAAGTCGGTTTCGTGTTGCTGGTGCCGATTGCCTTTACCGTGGCGCGGCGGGTGGGCGTGTCGATTCTGATGGTCGGTCTGCCGATGGTCGCCGGGCTGTCGGTGGTGCATGCGCTGGTGCCGCCGCACCCGGCGGCGATGCTGGCGGTGCAGGCCTATCAGGCATCGGTCGGGCAGACCTTGCTGTACGCAATTGCCATCGGCATTCCGACGGCGATCATTGCCGGCCCCCTGTACGCCAAATTCATCGTGCCGCGCATTCAGTTGCCGGCGGATAACCCGCTGGAAAAACAATTCCTCGAACGCGAACCCCTCGACAGCCTGCCGGGTTTCGGCATCACCATGGCGACCATTCTGTTGCCGGTGGTGCTGATGCTGATCGGCGGCTGGGCCAACCTGATTGCCACGCCGGGCAGCGCTTTCAATCAATTCCTGTTGTTCATCGGCAACTCGGTGATCGCGCTGTTGCTGGCGACGCTGTTGAGCTTCTGGACGCTCGGCATTGCCCAGGGTTTTAACCGCGAATCGATCCTCAAATTCACCAACGAATGCCTGGCACCGACCGCCAGCATCACCTTGCTGGTGGGCGCCGGTGGCGGGCTGAACCGGATTCTGGTGGACGCCGGCGTCACCGATCAGATCGTCGGCCTGGCCCACGAATTTCACCTGTCGCCGCTGATCATGGGCTGGCTGTTCGCCGCGTTGATGCGCATCGCCACCGGATCGGCGACCGTGGCGATGACCACGGCTTCCGGCGTGGTCGCGCCGGTGGCCATCGGTCTGGGTTATCCCCACCCGGAACTGCTGGTGCTGGCGACCGGCGCGGGCTCGGTTATCTTTTCCCACGTCAACGACGGCGGCTTCTGGTTGATCAAGGAATACTTCAACATGACCGTGGCCCAGACGTTCAAGACCTGGACGGTGCTGGAAACCCTGATCTCGATTGTCGCTTTCGCCCTGACCGTCGGTCTTTCTTACCTGCTGTAGTCGGAGTTATCCGCCATGGACATCCTTTATCAGATCCGCGCCCGTCAGGATTCCTTCAGCGCCGGTGAAGGACGCATCGCCCGTCTGATGCTCGACGACGTAGGATTTGCCGCCTCCGCCAGCCTCGAAGAGCTGGCGCAGCGGGCCGAAGTCAGCACCGCCACGCTGTCGCGCTTCGCCCGCACCGTCGGTTGTCGCGACCTGCGCGATCTGCGACTGCAACTGGCCCAGGCCAGCGGCGTCGGCAGCCGTTTTCTCGACCCGGCGGGCACGCCCGAACAGTCGGCGTTTTACGGGCAGATCGTCGGCGATATTGAAACCACGCTTCGCCAGCATCTGGCGGCGTTCGACGAATCGCGCTTCGCCGATGCGGTGAAACTGCTGGGCCAGGCGCGGATGATCCACGCCTTCGGCATTGGCGGTTGCTCGACCCTGTGCAGCGATGAGTTGCAGGTGCGACTGGTGCGTCTCGGCTACCCGATTGCGGTGTGCCACGACGCGGTGATGATGCGTGTCACCGCCGCCAGCCTCAGCGCCGAGCAGGTGGTGATCGTCTGTTCGCTGACCGGCATCACCCCGGAGTTGCTGGAGACCGTAGCGCTGGCGCGCAACTACGGCGCACGGATTCTCGCCATCACCCGCGCCGACTCGCCGCTGGCGGAACTGGCCGACATCGTCCTGCCGCTGCAAGGCGCCGAGACCTCGTTCATCTACAAACCGACGGCGGCGCGCTACGGCATGCTGCTGGCCATCGACGTGCTGGCCACCGAGCTGGCACTGGCCAATCCTGAAGACAATCAAGAACGTCTGCGGCGGATCAAACTCGCCTTGGACGAATACCGTGGCGGCGACGATCACCTGCCGCTGGGAGACTGACATGCTGTACGACACCCTGATTCGCAACGCCCTGGTCATCGACGGCAGCAACAGCCCCGGTTACGCCGCCGACGTGGCGATCCTCGACGGCCGCATCGCGCGCATCGGCGACTTGGGCGATGCCCGCGCCACCGATGAAATCGACGCCGCCGGCCGTGTGCTGGCGCCGGGTTTCATTGATGTGCACACCCACGACGACACCGTGGTGATCCGCCAGCCACAGATGCTGCCGAAGCTCAGCCAGGGCGTGACCACGGTGATTGTCGGCAACTGCGGCATCAGTGCCGCGCCGGTCAGTTTGCGCGGCAATCCGCCGGATCCGATGAACCTGCTCGGCACTGCAGCGGCGTTTGTTTATCCACGTTTCAGCGATTACCGCGCAGCGGTCGAAGCAGCCAACACCACGCTGAACGTCGCGGCGCTGGTCGGGCACACGGCGCTGCGCAGCAATCACCTCGATGATCTGTTTCGCACCGCCACTGACGATGAAATCAGCGCCATGCGCGAGCAGTTGCGTGAAAGCCTGGAGGCGGGCGCCCTTGGGTTATCCACAGGGCTGGCGTATGCGAGTGCGTTCTCGGCATCCACCGATGAAGTCATGCAATTGACCGAAGAATTGAATGCGTTCGGCGCGGTGTACACCACCCACCTGCGCAGTGAATTCGAACCGGTGCTGGAAGCAATGGACGAGGCCTTCCGCATCGGCCGCCACGCCCAGTCGCCGGTGATCATTTCCCACCTCAAATGTGCCGGCGCCGGTAACTGGGGGCGCAGTCCGCAGTTGCTCGCCTCGCTGGAAGCCGCGGCGAAAACTCACCCGGTCGGTTGCGATTGCTATCCGTATGCGGCGAGCTCTTCGACCCTGGATCTGAAGCAGGTCACTGACGCCCACCGCATCACCATCACTTGGTCGACGCCGCATCCGGACATGGGCGGTCGTGACCTGATGGATATCGCCGCCGAATGGAACCTGTCATTGTTCGACGCCGCCAAACGCCTGCAACCGGCGGGCGCGGTGTATTACGGGATGGACGAGAACGACGTGCGCCGGATCCTCGCTCATCCGCTGTCGATGGTCGGCTCCGACGGCCTGCCGGAAGACCCGTTCCCCCATCCGCGCCTGTGGGGAGCTTTCCCACGGGTGCTCGGACATTTCAGTCGTGATGTCGGGCTGTTTCCGCTGCACACCGCGGTGCACAAGATGACCGGTCTGTCGGCCGCGCGATTCGGTCTGAAGGAACGGGGCGAGATTCGTGAAGGCCACTGGGCGGATCTGGTGTTGTTCGACCCGGCGACCGTGCGCGACGTGGCGGATTTCAACGACCCGCAACGTGCCGCCCAAGGCATCGACGGGGTGTGGATCAATGGTGTGTTGAGTTATCGTGACGGCCGGGCCAACGGGCAAACAGCAGGGCGTTTCCTGGCGCGCCAGGGCGATCTGCGCGACGGCTTTCGTTGAATTTTGCTGACTGCGTCACGGTGATGGCACATTGCAATTAAAGAAAGCCATCACCAAGCCGAATTGCTGACATCCACCCCGGCTACACTCTGGGGCCAATCAGTCAGGGAGCAACCCATGAGCTTCGGCAAAACCACCCCGATCCTGCGGATTTTCGATGAAGCCAAAGCCGTGGAGTTCTACGTCGACTTCCTCGGCTTCAAGATCGATTGGCAGCATCGTTTCGAACCCGGTTTCCCGTTGTACCTGCAGGTCTCGCGCGGCGAGTGCGTGCTGCATCTGTCCGAACACCACGGCGATGCAACACCGGGTTCGGCCCTGCGGATCGAGACCGATGAGCTGGAGGCGTTTCAGCAGCAGTTGCTGGCCAAGGAATACACGTTTTCGCATCCACAGATTCAGGCCATGCCGTGGGGCAGCCAGGACATGACCATCGCCGATCCGTTCGGCAATCGTCTGGTGTTTACCAACGCGATCAGCCTCTAGCCGTCGTTCGAGACCCGGTGAATGTGCCGAAACTCACCGGGCGGCATCCCGCGTCGGCTCTTGAAGGCGCGGTGAAAGGAGCGTGATTCGCTGAAGCCCAGATACTGGGCGATGTCCTGAATCGGCAGGGTGCTGTTGAGCAGGTAATGCTCGGCCAGTTCCTGGCGCAGTTCATCGAGAATCTGCTGATACGACGTGCCGGCCTGATGCAACTGGCGTTGCAGCGTGCGTACCGACACGGCGAGATGTTCTGCCACTTGTTCCTTGCGCGGCAGGCCTTCCTTGAGCAACTGGCGCAGGGTGCTTTTCACCCGCTGCTCCAGCGAAGCATCCTCCAGCGTCGCCATCAAACTCTGCGCGTGTTCTTCCAGCGTGCGCAGCAAATGTGCATCGGCCTGGCGCAACGGCAACTGCAAATACGGCAACGGCACGATCAACGCGGAATACGCCTGATCGAACAGTACCGGGCATTCGAAAAACTGTTCGTACTGCGCCAGCGTCGTGTCCGCCGGGATCGAGTGCTCCAGCCACACCGCGGCCGGCGACAGTCGGGTATCGGCGATCCAGCGTGCGTATTGCAGCCAGGAGCCAAGCACGTTTTCCACCAGATGCCGGCGAATCCGCGGACGCTCAAAGCGACAGCTCCAGATCAGGTGCACGTGGCCGTCGTGCACCTCGGCGCGACTGACGCCCATGTCGCCCACCAGTTTTTCGAACGGCATGATGCGGCTCATGGCATCGCCCAATGTCGCGCAATTCATGGTGATGTAACCCAGCACGCTCCACGAGTTGGGCAGGACGAAATTCGCCGCGTTGAGGCCGAACAGCGGATCGCCCGAGTGTTCGCAAAAGTAATCGAGCAAGCGCTCATGGGTTTCCCCCGGCAAGCGCAGGCTGTTGTCGCTCAACTGCTGCGCCTGCAACCCGGCCGCCGCCAACGCAGGCTCGATGGCCATGCCCAGGTGTTCGGCATGGCGCAGGTACTTGAGCAGCGGTGGGACGGAGGTGAAGCCGAGCGATTGCATGACCGAATCCTCTTGATCGAGGCCGCCGGGGGCGGATGAGCGCTCTGAAAGGTAATTTGAATCCGCGAATAAAGTAAATGGCTGACGCTTGCGCGACGTTGGGGGTTGAGGTGATCAACCCTTGGAGAATTTGAGCGAGACAAGCCTTAAGTCTTTGTGACAAAGCCCGCGTCCTGCGGGCTTTGTCATTGAACGATCAAGAAGAAGCGGCGAGCGCACCGCACTCGCCATCTCCCGCATCAATCCGTCGGCACGACCTTGTCCAGCGCACGGTTAACGGCCAGTTCGGCGATCATCACGATCTGGGCGATGCCTTGCAGGGTCTTGCGGTGGCTGCCCTCGACCAGCGCCACATGATTGTTGAGCATGACGGTGGCGGAGCCGAGGGATTCGCTGGCGTCCACCAGCAGGGATTCGGTATCGGCTTCGGGGTGAGCCTGGTAGAGGGTGTTGGGTTTGTAGGGCGCGGCCATGATGTGGGCGCTGAGTGGGCCCAGGTGATAATCGAGGGCGCGTTCGGCGGCTTCGTTGAAGCGTTTCGAACCGGGGCATTCGTAGGGGGATGCCGGATCCGGGATGACTGTGGGTTCGGTGAGCGGTGGGTTTGGCGTTACCTTGAACATGGGTGACTAACCTCTGGTTAGGCCGCACCTTTTCGCCGCTAAGCAAAAGGGTGGCAGCTGTGCGCAAGTTAGCGGACCGGTAAGTCACCCAAAACCCGGCGCACCCGAAGGTGCCATGCGCACAGCCACCATCAAGTGCAGGCTTGCGCCTGACTGGATTCGACATGTGCAACCGTTGGGGGACATTCCGAACCGCTAAGTTCGGTCACTGGAAATCAGTGACGCAATCAAATTACGCAGCCAGCCCAAGGCGCACAAGCCGGCGGATTCTGGCGTAGCCGTAGGCAACGGCGCAAGGTTTTGTGGGCTTCGGGACGTATCACGGCGTGTCATTAAACACCAATCGCCAACCGTGTGTAATTGCGTTTCAGAGCGCGTCATCCACTTCCTGAAGTTGGCAATTTTCCGGGTAAAAAAGAAGGGCAGCTTTTCAGCTGCCCTTCTTTGTACATCGGTTTTCGTGTGCAGGGTTTACACGCGGAAGTGGCTCACCATCTGCTGCAACTGCCCACCCAACCGCGCCAGTTCAACGCTGGACTTGGCCGTCTCATCACTCGCCGCCGCCGTCTGCTCCGACACGTCGCGGACGTTGATGATGCTGCGGCTGATTTCTTCGGCCACGGCGCTCTGCTGTTCGGCGGCTGCGGCGATCTGCTGGTTCATCGACTGGATGTTCGACACCGTGCGGGTGATGTTTTCCAGCGAGTCGCCAGCCTTGCGGGTCAGGGCGACGCTGCTGTCGGTCAGGGCGCGGCTGTTGTTCATCACGGCGGCCACTTGCTGCGTGCCGTTCTGCAGACCGGCCACCAGGCCTTCGATTTCCTCGGTGGATTTCTGCGTGCGCTGGGCCAGGCCACGGACTTCATCGGCGACCACGGCAAAACCGCGACCGGCTTCACCGGCACGGGCGGCTTCGATGGCAGCGTTGAGGGCCAGCAGGTTGGTTTGTTCGGCCACAGCCTTGATCACGTCCATGACGCTGCCGATCTTGTCGCTTTCCTGTTGCAGCACGCTCATGGCTTCGGTGGAACGCACCACTTCGCTGGCCAGACGCTCGATCTGGGCGATGGCTTCGTTCACCACTTTGTCGCCTTCACGGGCTTCGCCGTCAGCGGCGGCTGCGGCTTGCGAGGCTTCTTCGGCATTGCGCGCGACTTCCTGCACGGTGGCAGTCATCTCGTGCATCGCGGTGGCGACCTGATCGGTCTCGACCTTCTGGCTGTTCACGCCGGCGCTGGTCTGTTCGGTCACGGCCGACAGTTCTTCGGCGGCGCTGGCGATCTGGGTCACGCCGTCGCGGATGCCGCTGATCAGGTCGCGCAGGGTCACGCCCATGCGCGCGATGCCTTGTTGCAACACGCCGAGTTCGTCGCGGCGGGTGACGATCACGTTCTGGCTCAGGTCGCCGCTGGCGATGCGGTCGACCACGGCCATGGTTTCCTGCAGCGGACGGGTGATCTGACGGGTGATGATGAAGGCAGCGATGATACCCACCAGCAACGCCAGCAGGGTGCTGATCAGTTGCAGGGTGCGGGCCTGGGCGCTTTCCGCGTCACGGCGATCGAGCTGGATCTGATACAGCTGCTCGCTCAGGCTCACGATGGTCGTGCCCTGATCGGTCATTTCCTTGCGCGCCTGCACCGCATCGGTGTTGGCGTTCTTGAAGGCCTGCAAGGCGCTGCGGTAGTTGGTCAGTGCGGTTTCCAGCTGACGCAGGGCGTCCTGTTGGGTGCTGGCGAAATGCATGTTCAGTGGCTTGAGGCTGGCGATGGCCACGTCCAGTTGGCCGACGGCTTTCTGCTCGGTCTCGGCGTTGGCGGTGGCGGTGTAGCCGCGCACTTCGTAGCGCGCCAGGATAAAGGCTTCCTTGGCGGCGGTGACGGCCTGGAACTGCTCGAAACGCTCATCGCTCAACGGCATTTGCTGGACGCGGTTGCTCAGCGCTTCGATCAGGCCGTAGGCCGTCGCGGCACTGGAGGCCATCGAGTCGCGCGCCGTGTTGCCGGTGCGGTAGGCGTTACGCATCTTGTTGAGCGAAGTCTGGTACTCGGCGATGGTCGCCGCCTGCTCCTTGAGCAGCTTGACGTTTTCCGGGCTCTTGAAGCTGCTGATCAGCTTCTGCTGTTGGGCGGCGAACCCGTCGAGGGTGGTCTGCACGTTCTGCGCGGCGGTTTCGTCGCCGTTGGTCAGCATGTATTGCAGGCGCACCACGCGCAGTTTGGTCAGGCCAGCGTTGAGCTGGGTGATGTCGCTCATCCAGTTGCTGCGGTCAATCAGGCCGCCCAGGCTGGTCCAGCCAGTGAGTGCCAGGATGCAGGTCAGGGCCAGGACGAGGCCGAATCCGAGCCCGAGTTTCAGGTTCACGCTGATGTTGCCGAACCAGCTATTCATCAAAAATCCTCCAGAAAAACGTTGTGCGTCTTGATCGTCGGTCAGGCTGGAAGATTGTTGTTTTTTTGCGCCAGCAAGGGTGTAAGCAGGACTGTATCGGCCGCAAATCCGAGAGCTGAAAGGATTTTGTCCTACGGAATTTGTAACAGGCACTCACAAGACTTTTTTCACATGGGTTTCACTGGCTGCCCACGCCGTGCTCTCTAACCTCGCCGCATCGAATGACAAGTGATGGCGGCTTTTTGTGGAATTGCGACTGAGTCTGTTCGGCGTCAAACGCTCGATTGATCTGAGCGGTCTGGCCCGTTTTCGAAACACCTGGGTGGTATTGGCGGCCTCGGTGCTGGTCATTCCGCTGACCCTCTGGCTGCTCGCCCCGGCGGCGGTGCCGGACCTTGCCCACGGCAATGTGGCCGGGGCGCAGGCGCTGAAGGACGGTTGGAGCAAAGGCGAAATCATCGTGCTGGTGCGACACGTCGAGCGCTGCGACCACTCGAAAGCCGCTTGCCTGAGCGGCCACGATGGCATCACCGATCGCTCGCGCAGTGTCGCGGTGAGCGTCGGCGCGCAGTTCGAGCAGTTGGGCCTGGACAAGGCCGACGTCTACAACAGCCCGATGGTGCGCACGGTGCAGACCGCCGGCTACATGTTCAACAAGGCGGCGACCGGCGAAGACTGGCTGATCAGTTGCAAGGGCCGGATGCTGCAGGACGCGCTCGCGCACAAAGTCCCGGGACGCAACCTGATTCTGGTGACCCACAGCGAATGCATGGCGCAGCTGGAAAAAGACCTCAAGGTGCCGGCCTCGACCCTCGGATACGGCGCATCGCTGTTTGTTTCCGCCGCCAGCCCGGCGGCCCCACAGATGCTCGGCTTCATTGAAGCCTCCGACTGGCGCACGGTGACCACCCGATGAAATCCCGCTTTTACGCTTACAACTTCGGCATCCCGCTGCTGTGTGCCGCGCTGGTGTTCCTGATGTTCGACATGACCAACATCGACATCGCCTTCAGCAATTTGCTGTTCGATCCTCTGACCCACACGTTCCCGCTCGACAAGATCCACTTCTTTGAAAAACTGACCCACAAGTGGGCGCGGATCATTCCGAACTGGACGGCGGAAATCGCCTTGATTGGCGCCATGTTGTCGTTTGTCTGGCCGCTGGTGAAACCGCAAAAGCATCCGCGTCTGGGCGGGTTTCTCGAGCGCAGTAAAGTCGCCCCGGTGCTGCGCTTTGCCGCCGAGCAGCGTAGGGATTTTCTATTTGTGGTGGTGGCTTTCGCGGTCTGCACCGGGGTGATCCATTTCCTCAAGGCACACACCAGCGTCTACTGCCCGATCGAGACCACGCTGTACGGCGGAAAGATGCCGCACATCGAGTGGTACAACAATTTCCAGCTGTTCCACGAAGCGGGCGAAGGGCGTTGCTGGCCGGGCGGTCATGCTTCCGGTGGCTTCACCATGCTGGCGCTGTATTTCGTGGCGCGTCGTTATCAGTGGCGCTTCTCCAGCGCGTTGTTGTGGGGCTCGCTGCTGCTCGGTTTTGTCTACGGCACTACGCGAGTCCTACAGGGCTGGCACTACATGTCCCACACGTTCTGGGCCGGGATCTTTGTGTGGCTGGCGTGTTTGCTGACGGCGCTGGCGTTTTACGGGCGGGCTCGTCTGGAGTTGCCGGTGTTGAGCAAGCGAGAGCGGAAGGTGTTCGGCGCACAGCCTGAGGTTTCTCTCTAAGGTCTCGCCGCTGAAATGAAAAACCCGCCATCACCGGCGGGTTTTTTGTTTGTGCTGTTGTGGTTTCAATAGCCGACGAAGTAATACGCCTGGCGCCCGACCATCATGGTCTTGTGGACTTTCAGCGGGGCGGCGGGTTCGCTGTCTCCCGATATCACGGCGATATTCGATGGCGAGGCGCTGAGGAAGTCCTTCAATTGCGCATCGGTGTCCAGGCCCTTGAGGACGCTCCGGGTATAGAACACGCTGGCGCCGCCGACCCGTTCGTTGGCTTGAAACAGTGCGACCTGATTGCCGCTCGCCTGCAGGGCCTGAATGTGTTCGGTCAGCGGCAGGAACGACAGGTGTTTATCGGCGTTCGGCAGTGCCCATTGCGCGGCGCCAAGGTAGCTGGCGATGACCACCGCCAGTATCCCCGCCGCCACTGTCTGGCGGTGACGGGCGATTCGTCCGACAAAACCGTTCCTGTGATCCTTCAACCTGTCGAACAACACGCCCGCATATTCAGCTGCAATCACTGCCGCTGCGGGTGTCATCGACATCAGGTACACCGTGCGTTTGCTCGAGGCCAGGGTGAGCAGGATGAATTGCGCGATGATCCACAGGCTGAAAAACAGCAGGTAACGGTTGGCCTTCAGCTCCTTGCGAAAATGCCACAAGCCCAGGTACACCAGAATGTTCCACGGCAGGAACGCCTGCGGCAGCTTGGCGATGTAGTAGTAGAATGGCTCGTAGTGCCCGGCTTCGACGAACGATCCGCTGAAACGCCCGACGCTGTTGGTCAGCAACACTTCGCTGACGGCCTGGACGCCGCCGCGCTGATAGAGCACGGCGAGCCAGATCATCAGCGGGATTAGCCCGACAAGGGTCAGCAAACCCGGACGCAGCCAGTCCGTCAGCTTTAAGCGCTTGTCCATCAGGTTGTCGGCCAACAGAAAAGCGAAAATCACCACCCCCGGCATCGCCAGCCCGAGCACGCCTTTGCTCAACGTAGCGATCGCAATCCCGACTACAAACAGCAACGAGTTGCCCGGGTTCGATGCTCGCTGCGCCTGAAAAAAGGCCAGCAAAGTCATGGTCACGCCGAGGGCAAGCAGAGCATCCTCGCCGACCCCGCGCACGTTGCTCCAGTAACTGGCCATGGTCGCCAGCAGAATCCCCGCCGTCCAGGCGATGGCCTTCGGGCGTTCGAAGCGGCGCAACATGGCATACAGCAGCATCACGCTGAGCAACCCGGCCACCGCCGACGCCAGTCGCACCGCCCAGGGCGAGACGCCGAAAACCCGCAGGGCGCCGGCGTCCAGCCACAGGCTCAGAGGCGGTTTTTCCAGAAAGGGCTCACCGAACAGACGCGGTGTCACCCAGTCGTTGTCCAGATGCATCTCCATCGCAATGCCCGCAACCCGGGCCTCGGTGGAACCTTGCAGTTGATGGTTGCCGAGGGCGAAAAAGAACAGCAGGGCGGCAAGCAGAAGCAGGGAAGAGGCGGCACGCGACATGGGTTCAGGCAACCGGAAGTGAGCGGAAATCCGAGCTTACGCGGCCAATCCTTAATAATTTGTGAACGTCACGACAGCGGTCGCGACCAGCGTTGCTCCGACGTTTCGAAACGCGGATTGACCCGCGCCGTCAGCACATGATCCTGCCAGCGCCCGGCAATGTTCAGGTACGCCTTGGCATAGCCTTCACGCTCGAACCCGAGGCGCTCCAGCAACCGGGCGCTGCGCTCATTGCCGGGAATGTAGTTGGCCATGATCCGGTGCAGGTTCTGGGTCTCGAACATATAGGCGATGGCCGCCTCCAGCGCTTCCTGCATCAACCCCTTGCCCTGATGCGCCTCGTCGATGTGATAACCCAAATAACACGCTTGAAACGCACCGCGAATGATCCCGCTGAAATTGCAGGCCCCGATCATCTGTGCGCCGTCCGGGGTCAGCAACGCCATATGTACCGCCAGCCCGGCTTCGAAGGCGCTGGCCTGTATTTCAAGGCGTCGGCGAATCTGTTCAGTGGAAAAGTAATCGGTGGTACGAATCGGCGACCATGGAGCGAGGTGGCGTTGATTGCGCTGGTAAAAAGCGCTTTCCAGCGGCGCCTGATCCGGGTCGAGTACCGCGAGCGTGAGGCGTTGACAGGGCAGGGTCAGCAGCGGCATCGGGTGCTCCGGGTCTCGGGATTGATCACCAGAATTGCGCGGTGGGCGGGAAAATACAAATCGCCGCCAAATTGCGGCCGAAAAAAAGCCCGCAGGAGCGCGGGCGAACCGTAGTTTCTTGAATGAGCGAGGCCAATGTACACGGCCATCACCGCCGCCGGGGTGAAGAAAAGTTCATGTCGATGAACGACTTGCGTCATCGACGAACGGTCGCTTTCAGTGCACGACAGGCACCGTCGTACGGGGCACCAGATTCACTGGATCAAGGTTCTCCACGGCGCGATTGACCAGCATTTCGGTCATGATCGACAGCTGCCGGATCGCCAGCAACCGGCTGCGCTGAGAGCCCGTGAAATCATCGGCGATGTTCGCCGTCATCATGTTGAGCGCCGCCAGGGTTTCACAGGCATGGGTCAGCAGAGTGGCCGTGTCCACGTCGGTGCGCACGGAAAAAATCTCGTTGAAAGGCAGGGTTCGACGCGGCTTTCTCACGTGCTCCTGAGGCTGGGCAAGCACAGCGGGTTCTTTCGATTCGGTCTCGTGAGACGGTGTTTGATCAGGCAGGCTTGGGTTGTCTTTTTTCATGACGAGGCTCCATGGTTTCAGGCTCCCGGCGAATCCCTTTGGTAAACCATCTGCCGGGTTGCAGCGGAGCGCGAAGACTAGCGTTTGGAAGCATCTTGAACCAGTTCATGAAAGTCGACGCGGGTTGCGGGAAATTTCCTAGGACGCCTGCATGCAGGAATGAGGTTCGTCCGACGTCAGCGTGTGCTTGAAGTGATGTTCCCATAACCGCACCCCCAGCCCGCCCGAGCTATTCAGCGACGAGCCCACCGTCAGATCCGTGAGCAACGTCGGCTGCAAACCGGCATCGAACAGCGCAAACCCGGCGGCGAGGCAGCAGGTTTCGGTTTGCAGGCCGCAGACCAGCACGCGATCCAGGTTCAGGCTTTTCAGGTATTCGATTGTGTCCGGGGATGGCGCGTAGCCGTATTTGATGAAGATGCGGTCTGCGGCGATCAGGCTGTCATCGTCCACCGCCGGGTGCCGGCCGAGCTGGCGCTGGAAGGGTGTGCGGGTTTCATCATGGCGCTCGACTGTGGCGACGCTTGGCAATTTGCCGATTAGCGATTGAATGCCGTCGATCAGCCATTGCGGCGGGGAGAAGCAGGGTTGGACGTCGATGATCAGCAGTGCCTGGCGCATGAGGTCTCCCGGGATGAAGCTCCAGATGCGACAAGGCCCGCACTGGGCGGGCCTTGTCGTTGAGAGTTGGTGGGCCGGGGTAATCTGAATCTGGCTTTTATCATATTGATTTTTATGATTAAGATTCGTTTGGATTTTTAGTTGGAATACCAACTGGAATACCTTGCGAAATTGCACGCCACTTGGCCGCGCGCTTGTATTCGGCTGACAACTGTTCACATCCGCTTTGTCTAGCGTGCTTCGTATCCGAGTTGAGCGGTGAACTGAGTAAAGCTGCCGGGGGCGACAGGCAGAAATTGATCCAATATAGCGGTCATGACTCAACTTTTGTTGATCTTAGGCTCTCTATTTCGACCGGTTTACCTGACGCCATGAAGTAGGCTCGACATTGTGCTACCAGATTCCATAACAAGGGATACTGCCCTGCAACGTGTGACACCCGGAGGCAGGTTGGCTTACGGGTGTCTGGCTATAGCAACGCTTATCGCAACTCGACAAGGGCTTTATCTGCTGAATAGTTCCTTGTGCAAGGTCACGAACGCTTGAACAGTCATCGGTGGCTGTCCCGTAACTTTGCCAATAATGGAATCCTCACCCTCGAACACGCCGTGCTGGTAGTCCTTGGCAACTTCCAGCAAATGCTGAATGAGGAAAGGCTGTAGGCCGTCGCTCTGCAACTCCTGGCGGTACTGATCCAGTGTTATCGCCACGTACTTGATCTCACGACCCAATACTCTGCCGACTTCGTCAGCTACGCCCTGCTGGTTCAGTTCAACCGGACCGTACAGCGGGTACGTCCTGCCCTTGTGGGATTGCGGGTTTTCCAAGATGGCAGCGATCAGTCGAGCCTGATCCTCTGCTGCGATCGGGGCGTGACGACCTGAACCAAACGGCAGGCGAATCTCGCCGTGTTCAACAATATGTTTGCGCCAGTGCGGGTAGATCAGCCACTGTGCAAAGTAAGTCGGTCGCAAGTGCGTCATATCCAGGCCCGACCAGTCAAACACTCGCTCGGCAGTGTAGTGATTAAGGGCCGCGTGACTCTTGGCCACGCGACGTGCGGAAATTTGAGACATGTTTACAACTGACTCTACCCCGGCTTCTTTAGCAGCGAGAGCGAAGTGGGCAGTCGCTTCAATCAAGCCAGGTGCGATTGGATAAACGAAATAAGCTCGCTTGATGCCTTCAAGCGCTGCTCGAACCGTGTTCAAGTCCAGCAGGTCCCCGACCACAACTTCGGCGCCCAATTGGCGCAGTCTGGCCGCTCGATCATCGTTCGTGCGGACCAGCGCACGTACCGCGTGTTTTTTCTCGCGCAATATTTCAACGGTTCTCCGACCGGTAAAACCGCCGGCGCCGGTAACGAGTATGGTGGGGCTTGTCATCGTTCTTCTCTCTCTTTTGGTTTCCGACTGCATAATGGGCATGACTTGTATGATGGCTGTAATATAGTTATATGATGGTTATCATCTTTGTCAACGAATTCTTCAGTTCTAGGGAAATTCAGCACGTAAGTTTTAGAGGGGGGGCGTTGCTGGCGGGGGCTGGCGGGAGGTCAGCAATCTGACGAGAGGGCTGGCAACCACCGGAACGAGTTCCCTAACGGGGGCCGGAAGACGAAGTCGTCGCGCTGATGGATCATTTTCGCGATGACGGCTTGGATTCAAATGCCTGCATGCCCAGCTTCACTGCGGGTCGGGCTTCTATCAACGCCAGCCAGCGTGCCATAAGGGGCAACTTCTCCCAATCAATTTGGTCGCGAACCGATCTTGCAAAAGTAAACGCAGAAATATCGGCCATCGAGAAGGCATCGCCCGCTATGTACCCGCCCTCGAGAAATGCGTCTGCCGTCATCAGATGTTCCAACGCTCGCCGGTTTAGTGGCGCAGATGCATCTTGTTGCCCTATCTGGCGCAGAAAAAAAGCGGCGTGGCTTGGGGCGATAACATCCGTGACGAAGAAATAAAACCGGTCGTAGACCCTATACCGTTGAGCACTCGGCCCTTGGGGCGACAGCCGACCAGGGGCCTGTTCGTCAGCGAACTGAATGATTGCATTTGACTGATTGATTACAAGGGTAGGTGAGACGCTGTGATCTACAAATGTCGGAGCCTTACCTAACGGGTTAAGCGCCAGATATTCTGGGGCACGCTGATCGCCAGAGAGAAGGTCAAGACACCTCGGGGTAAATTCTATGCCCGCTTCAGCCAAGGCGATTGCAGCTCGCAGACTGTTCCCCGTTGATGCGCCATAAAGCTCTCGTACCTCAGACATAAATTGCTAGCCTCGTAAAATAGGTTACGCGAATGCGTCCACTAGGGACGATGTATGACTGTTTCAGCAATTTTGCTGACACTCTCAGTGTCTCGTCGGCGCTGAGCACAGCCTCAGTGCCTCAATTTTGTACTTGACTGGTGTGTATTTACACATATGATGGGTGTCATGAAAAGCCCCCATGGCGCCGACCTTTGTCATTGTCTCGCCGCCAGACGCCACGCGCGTCTGCTGACCCGCCTCTACGACCGGTACTTGTCTGCTGCGAATCTTACTGTCTCGCAGTTTTCCACTCTTGCGTTGATCAATGAACATCCCAGGATTCTAATCGCCGATTTGGCAGAGGTTATGGTCATGGAAAGAACCACATTAGTTCGGGCGCTGAAGCCATTGCAGAGCGAAGGTTATATCGCTAGCCATGCTGAAGGGCCGCGTTCTGCCATCAAGCTCTCGCTCTCTGCGCAAGGACGAGCAAAGTTGAAAGAGGCCGAACCCCACTGGAAAGCTGCGCAGCGTGAGCGTGAGGATCAAATCGGCGAGGCCTCAGCTGTACTGATTCGTAACTCGCTTCTTGAGCAAGCCGTCGGCAAGTAAATTTTTTTGCATGTTTAATGTGTAATTACACAGATAATTTTCTTACCCCGAAATGAGGAAGTACTCATGAAAGCTTTTCCAAGAATTTCGTCCGAGGGTGTTGTCGATCCAGCGGAGCGAATCAGCGCGATCGACTTCGTGAATAGGCTCAATTGGTGGTTCGAGACTTGGGATGTGGAGGCGATGGTCGATGCCTTTCTACCAGAAGCCGTCGCGTATCACTTCCATGGCACCATTAGTGGTCACGATGAGATGCGCCAGTTCTTCAAGAAGGACTATCCGTATCTGATTCCAGGGGTCAGCCGACACGCTACCAATCACATTGTCGATGTCGATGAAGACGGTGTGGTGGTGCGCTATCAGAATTTGCTTGTGCGCTACGCCACGCCAGAATCGGCTGCGATGCTGGGAGATGGCCAAGCCATCGATAGCCCCGATGATTTGCCCGCTATCTGGCTCTACTCGCCAATGATGGATCGCTTGCGTCGAACTGAACACGGCTGGAAAGTCTTCGAGCGGTTCATAGGCGGTTCCACCATCAACACGAGGCTCAACCCACCGACAACTGATCCTGTTCAGCTTGCCGAGTACATGCCCCAACTAAAGCAAGCGTAAAACCTTCCATCGTCGAGCAGAAGATGATGGGGGTGTCGTTCCACACATGTTCGGCATAGCGAAGCCCTTGCTGACAGTAAAGTCAGTCTTCATCCTTTGAGCGGCGCTTAGCAGCCCGCTCTTTTTTTGCGGGAGTGACAGGCCAGGCATTAATGACCGATTGCAGAAACTGCTCAGACAGTTCAGGGTTATCCAGCGCTCTGGCAATCAGCATCGCACCCGCGATCGATGACAGGACGCGTAGTGACTCTTGGTACTTCTCTTCATGATTTTCGCCTTCAACCAACGCCATCAGGGTGTCGATTAAATGCTCGACGCCTCTGGTGAAGGAGCTGCTGACGGTGCCACCGGTACGCGCGACATCCGCACCCAATGCAGGAATGGGACAACCCTCGGTCCAGTTATCCAGATGCGCTTGTGTCAGGTACGTCTTGACGAGCTCGGGAATGGATTTGGCATTTTGCCAATCCTGAATATTGGACTCGAATGTCCGGCTGACCGCTTCTGACGCGAGCTGTTCCTTGCCGCCCGGAAACTGTCCGTAGAACCCGCCATGGGTCAGGCCAACCGAGCGCGAGAGCTCGCCGATACCAATTCCGTCGATGCCTTTTTCCCGATATAGCCGTGACGCTGCAGTAAGGATGGCTTCTTTGTTGGCTGCGGCCTGGTCTTTCGTCACTTTCATGAAATTGCTCCTGTGGCCAGGTTGGCGTCGCCTGGACATAACGATGTAGCTGGGCTGGCTTTCATGATATTCGTCATATAAAGTTGCTGCAATGGCTGTATAGGCATCTGCAGAAGTCTCGCGGATCCCATGGCTTTAGCTCAAGTCAATAATTCCCCCGTGGACCGGCCCCATGAAACGTAATGATCTGCGCAGTATCGATCTGAATTTGCTGGTGGTATTCGAAGCGCTCATCCAGGAACGCAACCTCACTCGTGCTGCTGAGCAATTGTCGCTGGGCCAGCCCGCCGTCAGCGCGGCGCTGGTGCGACTGCGAAGGCTGTTCAACGACCCTTTGTTCGAGCGCATCGGTCGCCGGATGGTGCCCACAGCGCGGGCACTGAGTGCGGCACAGACGCTGGGGCCGGCGCTGGACTCCGTTTGTACTGCGATCACCAATACCAAGGTTTGACCGGGCCGATCCCTTTTTTTGACCTTAAACATGATAGCTATCATTATTGATGATAGCCAACTTCACTCCGTTCGATTCGTCGTGACCTCGCGCGAGGCCGAGAATCCGGAAAATTCATAAATCGTCTGGCGGACACACCCCATGGAACAGTCACTCAAACCTTTGCGTTATCCCTTTGCCGCGTTGGCGCTGGTGGCGCTTGCCGCGTGTGAGCGCGCGCCCAGTGCCGTTCAGGCTCCGGGGGCGCCGCACGTCACCGTCGCCAAGGTGCTTGAGCAGCCCATTACCGAATGGGATGAAGTCACCGCTCGCCTGGAAGCGCCGGAAACCGTAGAGGTTCGTCCACGGGTTTCGGGCCAGATCGAACGCGTTGCCTTTACCGATGGCGCGCTGGTGAAGAAGGGCGACTTGCTGTTCCAGATCGATCCACGTCCGTTCGAGCATGAGGTGCATCGCATCGAGGCGCAGCTGCAACAGGCTCGCGCCACCCTGGTTCGTACCGGTAACGAAGCGCAGCGCGGCCAGCGGCTGTTGAGCAGCAACGCGATCTCCGCCGAGCTGGCCGATACCCGCACGACCACCGCGCAAGAAGCCAGGGCGGGCGTCGATGCCATTCAGGCGCAGCTGGATTTGGCGCGTTTAAACCTCAGCTTCACCCGCGTCACCGCGCCGATCGACGGCCGCGTCAGCCGCGCGGAAATCACCGCTGGCAACATCGTGACCGCCGACACCACAGCGCTGACCAGCGTGGTCTCCACCGACAAGGTCTACGCCTATTTCGATGCAGACGAACGTATGTTCCTCAAGTACAGCCTGCTTTCCCGCCAGGGGCAGCGCGGTCAAGCCACGCCGGTGTACATGGGCCTGTCGAACGAGGAGGGCAACAGCCACCTCGGGCAGATGAACTTTGTCGACAACCAGGTCAATCCGAAAACCGGCACCATCCGTGGCCGCGCGGTGTTTGACAACGCGGACGGTCAGTACACCCCCGGTCTGTATGCCCGGCTGAAACTGGTGGGCAGCGCCGCCTATCCCGGCCTGCTGATCAAAGATGAAGCGGTGGGCACCGACCTCGGCAAGAAATTCGTGCTGGTGGTCGATCAGGACAACAAAGCCGTCTATCGCAGCGTCGATCTGGGGCCGAAGCTTGAAGGCTTGCGCATCGTGCGCAGTGGCTTGCAGAAAGAAGATCGTATCGTCATCAACGGCCTGCAGCGCGTGCGGCCCGGCGCAGTGATCGATCCTCTGGATGCCCCGATGGCCAGCCCGGAAACGGTCGCCACACTGGCCCGCCAGCGTCAGGCAGTCGATGCCTCCAATCAACCGGCTTCAGCTAAATCGCCTGCGCTGGTGAAAGCTGAATCTGCCGCTGCACCTCGCGGATAAGGAGCACTGACATGAAGTTCTCCCAGTTCTTTATCACGCGGCCGATTTTTGCCGCCGTGCTGTCGCTGCTGATCCTGATCGCCGGCGCCATCTCGCTGTTCCAGTTGTCGATCAGCGAATATCCGGAAGTGGTGCCACCCACCGTGGTGGTCCACGCCAACTACCCGGGTGCCAACCCCAAGGTCATTGGCGAAACGGTTGCCGCGCCACTTGAGCAAGCCATCACCGGCGTCGAGAACATGCTGTATATGTCCTCGCAATCCACGGCTGATGGCCGGCTAACCCTCACCGTGACATTCGCCTTGGGCACCGACCTGGACAACGCCCAGGTGCAGGTGCAGAACCGTGTGACCCGCACCGAACCGAAGCTGCCCGAGGAAGTGACACGCATCGGTATCACCGTAGACAAAGCCTCACCCGAGCTGACATTACTCGTGCATCTGGTGTCGCCGGACAAGCGTTACGACATGCTCTACCTGTCGAACTACGCGATCCTCAACGTCAAGGATGAGCTGGCGCGCCTGGACGGCATCGGCGATGTGAAGATGTTCGGTATCGGCGATTACTCGCTGCGTATCTGGCTCGATCCGGATAAAACCGCGTCACGCAATCTGACCGCCACCGATGTGGTCAATGCGGTGCGCGAACAGAACCGTCAGGTCGCTGCCGGGCAACTGGGTTCGCCTCCTGCGCCGAATGCCACGAGCTTTCAGATGTCGATCAACTCGCAGGGGCGGTTGGTCAGCGAAGAAGAGTTTGAAAACGTGATCATCCGCAGCGGCCCGAATGGCGAAATCACGCGCTTGAAGGACATTGCCCGGATCGAACTGGGTTCCAATCAATACGCCTTGCGCGCTTTGCTCAATAACCAGGAAGCGGTGGCGATGCCGATCTTCCAGCGTCCGGGTTCCAACGCCATCGACATCTCCGACCAGGTGCGAGCGAAGATGGCCGAGCTGAAGAAAAACTTCCCGGAAGGCATGGATTTCGAGATCGTCTACGACCCGACCATCTTCGTCCGCAGTTCGATTGAAGCGGTGGTGCACACGCTGTTCGAAGCACTGATCCTCGTGGTGCTGGTGGTGATTCTGTTCCTGCAAACCTGGCGCGCCTCGATCATTCCGCTGGTGGCCGTGCCGGTGTCGCTGATCGGTACGTTTGCCGTGATGCACTTGCTCGGCTTCTCGCTCAATGCGCTGTCGTTGTTCGGTTTGGTGCTGGCCATCGGCATCGTGGTCGACGATGCGATTGTGGTGGTGGAGAACGTCGAACGAAACATCGAGTCCGGGCTGGAACCGGTCGAGGCGACCAAGAAAGCCATGGGCGAAGTGACCGGGCCGATCATCGCCACGGCGCTGGTGCTGTGCGCGGTGTTCGTGCCAGCGGCTTTCATCTCGGGCCTGACGGGGCAGTTCTATAAACAGTTCGCGTTGACCATTGCCATTTCCACGGTGATCTCGGCGTTCAACTCGCTGACCTTGTCACCGGCGTTGGCCGCGGTATTGCTCAAGGCCCATGGCGCGCCGAAAGACCGTTTCTCCAAAGTGCTGGACCGCTTGCTCGGTGGTTGGCTGTTCAAACCGTTCAACCGCTTCTTCGAAAAGGCCAGCCATGGCTATGTGGTTGCGGTGGCCAAAATCGTTCGCGGCAGCAGTGTGGCGTTGCTGATCTACGCCGGTCTGATCGCCATGACCTACATGGGGTTCAGCACCACGCCGACCGGCTTCGTGCCCACCCAGGATAAAAAGTACCTAGTGACCTTCGCGCAACTGCCGGACGCCGCGAGTCTCGACCGCACGGAATCGGTGATCCGGCGCATGAGCACCATCGCCATGAACGAGCCGGGCTTCGATAGCGCCGTGGCTTTTCCGGG
Organism: Pseudomonas sp. 3-2; assembly: GCF_019710535.1. Classification (NCBI taxonomy): domain Bacteria; kingdom Pseudomonadati; phylum Pseudomonadota; class Gammaproteobacteria; order Pseudomonadales; family Pseudomonadaceae; genus Pseudomonas; species Pseudomonas sp. 3-2. The sequence goes on from NZ_CP081200.1 coordinate 862,144, forward strand.
CCTGTCGATCAACGGTTTCACCAACAGCCCAAACGCCGGCATCGCCTTTATCGGCTTGCGCCCATTCGATGAGCGCAAGGATCCCGGCTTGTCCGCCGGGGCGATTTCCGCCTCGCTCAACGCCAAGTTCGGTGGCATCCAGGACGCCTACATCGCCGTATTCCCGCCACCGCCGGTGCAAGGCTTGGGTACGATCGGCGGCTTCCGTCTGCAGATCGAAGACCGCGGCAACCTGGGCTATGACGAGCTGTATAAAGAGACCATGAACATCATCGCCAAGAGCCGAAGCGCTCCGGAACTGGCCAACCTGTTCACCAGTTACACCGTCAACGTGCCGCAGGTCGAAGCCGCCATTGACCGGGAAAAAGCCAAGACTCACGGCGTGAAGATCAACGATATCTTCGACACCTTGCAGGTATACCTGGGCTCGCTGTATGCCAACGACTTCAACCGTTTTGGCCGGACCTATCAGGTCAATGTGCAGGCCGAGCAACAGTTCCGCCAGGAGCCTGAACAGATCGGCCAGTTGAAGGTGCGCAATGATCGCGGCGAGATGATCCCGCTGGCCACGTTCGTCAAGGTCAGCCCGACATCAGGCCCTGACCGGGTCTCGCACTACAACGGTTTCCTCACCGCAGAAATCAACGGCAGTGCAGCCCCCGGCTACAGCTCCGGCCAGGCACAGGCCGCCATTGAAAAACTGCTGAAGGCAGAATTGCCCAACGGCATGACGTACGAGTGGACTGACCTGACCTACCAGCAGATCTTGTCGGGCAACACGGCCCTTCTGGTGTTCCCGCTTTGCGTGCTGTTGGCGTTCCTGGTTTTGGCTGCGCTGTATGAAAGCTGGAGCCTGCCATTGGCAGTGATTCTGATCGTGCCGATGACCCTGCTGTCGGCGATTGCCGGAGTGATCATTTCCAAGGGCGACAACAACATCTTCACCCAGATCGGCTTGATCGTGCTGGTCGGCCTGGCCTGCAAGAACGCGATTCTGATCGTCGAGTTCGCCAAGGACAAACAGGACCAGGGCATGTCGCCGTTGGAGGCGGTGCTGGAAGCCTGCCGCCTGCGTCTGCGGCCGATTCTGATGACGTCCTTCGCCTTCATCATGGGTGTGATTCCATTGGTGACATCCACTGGTGCCGGCTCGGAGATGCGTCGCGCGATGGGTGTCGCGGTGTTCTCCGGAATGCTCGGTGTGACCTTCTTCGGGTTGCTGCTGACGCCAGTGTTCTTCGTTCTGATCCGTCGCTACATCGAGCGCAAAAACGCGCGCAACGTCACCAAGCCTCATCAGGCAAACGCACTCAATCAGGAGGCACATTCATGAACACCTTGAAGCTTTTTTTACCCAGCCTTCTGGTCGTCGCGCTCACCGCCTGCACGGTGGGCCCCGACTACAAAACGCCCGACACCGCGCCTGCCAACATCGTGTCGGCGCAAGCCGGCCACTACAATCAATCGCGTTTTGAAACGGTGTGGTGGCAGCAGTTTGATGACCCCACGCTGAACCAGTTGGTGAGCAAATCCCTGGAAGGCAACCGCGACTTGCGCGTCGCGTTTGCCCGCTGGAAAGCGGCCCGTGCGATTCGTGACGACATCAGCAACGACAATTTGCCGGTCGTCACTAGCCGCGTCAGCAGTCAGCAGGGCAAGTCGCAAGTGCCGGGCCTGACCGACAGCCGAGTTAATATCGAGCGTTACGATCTGGGCCTGGACATGGCGTGGGAAGTCGATCTCTTCGGCCGGATCCAGCGCCAACTGGAATCCAGCAACGCCCAGGAAGACGCTGCGGCGGCAGACCTGTATCAGCTTCGCGTCACGATGATTGCCGAGCTGGTGGATGCCTACGGCCAATTACGCGGCGCGCAGCTGCGGGAAAAAATCGCCCTGGCGAACCTGAAAAATCAGCAGGACTCGCGCACCGTGACGGTCAGCCTGCGCGACGCGGGCGTGGGCAACGAACTCGACGTGGTGCGTGCAGACGCACGTTTGGCGGCTGTCGAAGCGACTGTTCCGCAACTGCAAGCGGAGCAGGTACGGCAGAAAAACCGCATCGCAACACTCTTGGGTGAGCGCCCGGATACATTGAACGTGTCGTTGAACCCCGCCGAGTTGCCCGCTATCGCCAAAGCACTGCCGATCGGTGATCCCTCCGAGTTGTTGCGCCGGCGTCCCGATGTGCTCGCCGCCGAGCGCAGGCTGGCTTCCGCTACGGCAGATATTGGCGTGGCCACCGCAGACCTGTTCCCAAGGGTGAGCTTGAGCGGATTCCTCGGTTTCACCGCCGGCCGTGGTTCGCAGATTGGCTCCAGCGCGGCCAGAGCCTGGGGCTTGGGACCGAGCATTACCTGGGCGGCCTTTGACCTGGGCAGCGTACGGGCGCGCATTCGGGGTGCCGACGCCAATGCCGAAGGCGCCTTGGCCACCTATGAACAACAAGTGCTGCTGGCGCTGGAAGAGTCGGAAAACGCCTTCAGCGATTACGGCAAACGTCAGCAGCGGTTGCTGTCGTTGATCAAGCAGAGTGAGTCGAGCCGTGCGGCGGCAGACCTGGCGGCTATCCAGTACAAGGAAGGCACGGTGGATTATCTGGTGCTGCTGGATGCACAGCGTGAACGGCTGAACGCCGAGGACGCTCAAGCACTGGGTGAAATTGATGAGTACCGGGGAATAGTCGCGATTTACAAAGCGTTGGGGGGAGGTTGGGACAGCGGTGATGGCAGGGTCGCGAGCATTTATTGATAGACCGATCGAACCCTCTTGGCGGAATCTCTGGCGCTAGATCAGAAGCGATTCAGAGAGCGTGTAGCGTTTGCCTCATCTTATCGTTCGTCATTGCGGTTCCAGCAGCGATTGCTCGCACTTCGCTGCTGGTCTGGACTCCACAGGCAAGGCGTGTCGAGAACTGCGGCACCTTAAGGTAATAGGCCTGCCGAGCGATACGTCTCGATTGTCTTGTCATAAACGCTGATGTCATCACGCCCCCGAGCGATCAGCTGAGCGCCCTCCACAGCCGCATAGATCGCCAGCGCCTGCTGCTGTCGTTCCTCGAGGCTCAACTGTGGCCGGCAAACAGACAACACTTCCGTCAACCAGCGCACATTCAGTTCGGTGAAGCCGTCAACCTCTATCCTCACCTCTGGCGGTAAGTCATCGTATTCGGCGGACATGATCCCGCACAGGCACATGCGATTGTCGTTGACCAGTGCCAGGCGAAATACGTCGGTGTAACCCTTCATCCACACATTCAGGTCTTCGGAATGGGCGCGTAAACCATCAAGGTACTCAAGACCATCCTCGGTGTAACGTTTGGCCAAAGCCGCACCCAAGTCACCCTTGGTAGGGAAGTGGTAGTGAATGCTCGCACTCTTGATGCCGACCTCTTTGGCCAGTTCACGAAAGCTCAAGCCGTTGTAGCCTCGGGTCTGCACCATTTTTCGGGCAACCGCCATGATCGTTTCTCGCGTATCCGTCGTCACAACTTTACCTTTCTATCGATAGATAGACGTTGACAGTGAAAATGTTCTTGCCGTAGCTTATGCCTATCGATAGGTAGATAGATAGGTATGGAGCTCGTATGAAGATTTTTGATATTCCCGGTTTTCCTAACCCACTGCGCATTCGTATTGTTCTGGCCGAAAAAGGCCTGGACTCGCAAATAGAGTTCATCAAGATCGACCTGCCCGCAGCGGAACACAAGCAACCCGCATTCCTGGCGATCAACCCGCTGGGTACCGTCCCAGTGCTGCAACTGGATGATGGCACCAACATTTCCGAATGTACCGCAATCACCGAGTATCTGGACAACCTGGACGGCAACCCGACTCTTACCGGCAAAACGCCGAAGGAAAAGGCCATCATCCACATGATGCAAAAGCGCGCGGAGTCCGAACTGGCGGATCCGGTGGGGTTTTACTTCCACTACGCCACGCCGGGGCTCGGTGCCGCTCTGCAGCCATACAAGAGTCCTGAATGGGAAGGGCGTATCGATTGGGGCAACCGTCAACGCGACAAAGCGATCGCTGGAATGCACTACTTCGATCACGTCCTGCGTAGCCAGCCATATATCGCTGGCGAGCATTTTTCCATGGCCGACATCACGGTACTTGCCGGGCTGATTTTCGCCGGTTTCGCCAGTATTGCCATCCCCGATCAGTGCAGCGCGCTCTTGGCCTGGCAGGCAAACGTGCAGCAACGCCCAAGTGTAAAAAAGCCAGCCTGATCTTGCTCCGCCCCGACTGGCAATCAGTCAGGGCGGCCTTATACCAACTCGTCTTTTTCAGGTGCCTCTATATGACCCTTTTCAACACCCGAGGGGCGTTGCGCTATACCCTGGCCATCATCGCGCTGACGACTGCGTGCTCGACATTGACTGTTCAGGCCAGCACCACCCCAGCAGAAAAAAAAGCTGCACATAGCTACACCCATCAAACCGCTCCGACCCAGTTCGTCGAAGTCGAGGGCGCGCGCCTGGCATATCGTCGCTTCGGCAAACCCAGTGGCGTGCCACTGGTATTTCTCCAGCATTTCGTTGGCAACCTAGACAGCTGGGATCCCAAAGTCATCGACGGTTTTGCCCGTGATCGTGAAATTATCCTTTTCGACAATGCCGGCGTCGCCAGTTCCAGCGGTGAAGTACCGAACACCATCGAAGGCATGGCCAAATATGCCTCCGGCCTGCTGCAGGCACTGAACGTGAAAAAGGCTGACTTGCTCGGCTTTTCCATGGGCAGTCTGATCGCACAGCAAGTGACGCTTGATCATCCGAACCTCGTGCGTCGCCTGATTCTGGTCGGTTCATCACCTCGCGGTGGAGTTGGTATGGACTCGCTGACGCCGGAATTTCAGGGCTACCTGGCGAAAAAGCGTGCCGTACCGGATGAACTGCTGCTGGACGTTTTCTTTACCCAGACCGTAGAAAGCCAGGCCGCCGGACATGAATTCCTTACCCGTCTGCGCTCACGTAGGGTCAATCGCGATGTTGATGTCGATAGCAAGACTGCACCCGCACAAGCAGCCGCCATCGCTGGTTGGGGAGCGCCAGCCGGCAACGCCAACGACTACCTGAAAGGCATCAAGCAACCGACGATGGTAGTCGCCGGCAGCCATGACATTGTCTTCTACACAGTTAATGACGTGACCTTGCAGCAGAGTTTGCCCAACGCCCAGTTGGTTATCTACCCGGATTCAAACCATGGCGCGATCTATCAATACCCGGATCTATTTTTGAAACACGCCACGCTGTTTCTCAATGGGGTGAAGTAATCGAAACAATGCACTGACGATTTGCTCGGCAGTACATGCCGCACCACCGATTAGGCTCCAAGTCAGGCCTGCGTCTACAGATCTGACGAGCGAAGAATCCAGGATCTCAGATTATGAAAGCGATTCAGTTCCGTAGCTTCGGCGGCCCCGAAGTACTCGAGTACGTCGACTTGCCAACGCCCGTGCCGGGGCCGGGAGAGGTATTGATAGACACCTCTGCGATTGGGGTGAATTTTCCGGATATTCGTGAACGGTTAGGTATGTATAACCGGCCCGAAACACGCGTTGGTGGTGTCACGCTGCCGCATGTAGCCGGACTTCAGGTGGTCGGACGCGTTTCGAAAACAGGAGCGGGCGTTGACCCTGCCGTTGTCGGGCGCAAGGTCATGGCCTTGATGCCCAAAGGCGCATACGCACAGCAGACTATTGCCGGTGCTGACATGCTGGTAATGCTGGATGAGTCGGCAAACGACGTCGCCATGGCGGGTTTACCTTGTCAGGGAGTGACTGCGTTCCTCGCTCTACGCACATGCGGGCATTTACAGTCAGGTGAAAGCGTTTTGATCCAAGGCGCCGCCGGGGGGGTTGGCAGTCTGGCTGTGCAGATTGCTAAAGCCATGGGCGCGCAGACAGTTTTCGGTACGGCCAGCACTGAAAGTCGACGCGCATTCGTGCGCAGCCTCGGGGCCGACTATGCCATTAGCTACGACACTCCCCAGTGGCCGGAGCGGGTGCTTGAACTGACCGAGGGGCGTGGAGTTGATGTGATCCTCGAAACCATCGGCGGCGAAGTGTTCGATCAGAGTTTTGAGTGTCTCGCCATGCTGGGGCGTTGTGTGGTGGTGGGCTCCACGCGGGGGCCAGGCGAGGCATTGGCGCCTCGTCGGTTGATGGCCAAAGCGCAAACCTTGACCGGCATGTACCTGCCGACGTTCTTCCAGCGCCCTACTTTGATTCGCGAGGCTTTGCAATTCCTCGCTGATTGCGTTTCAGGCGGAGTGATCAGACCAGTCATCGGCGCGACGTTACCCTTGAGCGAAACGGGGCTGGCGCACGCCTTATTGGAGCGAAGGGAAGTTCAAGGCGTCATTGTGCTGGATCCAAACCTCTAAGAGTGATTCGCCGATTCCCCTGGATTTTTCTTGCGAACGAGGAACACAGGACCTTCCGTGGCGTTGATCAGGCGGCCACATACTCATCAGTAAATACGCCCATCACGAGAGGAGCGCGCTATGCGCCGTCACGGCTTCATTGCAAGTGCAAGATGTTTGACGCTCGGACTGATGCTCGCGTGGGGCGGCCATGCGACGGCAGCCGATATTCACTACCGGTTCATCACGGTCGCTGGCAACAATATGTTTTATCGGGAGGCCGGCGATCCTCATAAACCGACCATTCTGCTGCTTCATGGTTTTCCGTCGTCTTCGCACATGTTTCGCGACCTGATCCCTGAGCTATCACCGTTTTTTCATGTGCTGGCCCCTAATTACCTCGGTATGGGAAACAGCGCCGTCCCCACCGCAGCAGCCTTGACGCGGCTTACTTTCGACGCATTAGGTCAATCGATGGAAGAGTTGGTTCGGGAGTTAGGAATTAAAAGCGCGGTGATCTACATGCAGGACTTTGGCGGCCCTGTCGGAATGCGCCTGGCGACACGTAACCCACAGTGGGTGCGCGGAATGGTCATCCAGAACACGCCGATTACGCTGGATGGATGGGAGCCCGTGAGGCTGAAAGCGATTCAGGCAAACGTTGGTCCGCAAACGCCTGAGAAACGTTCAGCCGCCGAAGCGCGGGTTGTTCTGGCGACTGACCTGTTTCTTTATCAGCACGGTGCCCGCAATCCCGATGGCCTTAATCCTGATGCGTGGGCAAACGATGCCTTTGCGCTCAGCGATCCTGAGAAACGGCGAGCTATGACGGATCTGTAGCTCGACATCGGATCAAACCTCTCGTTGTACCCGCAATGGCAAGCTTACTTGCGAAAGGCTCAACCCACCACGTTGGTGGTCTGGGGAGATGGCGACCCGATTTTTACGCCACGAGGCGCAGATTCCATCAAGGAGTTCGTACCCAGGGCTCAGATCCACCATTACAACACCGGGCATTTCGCGCTGGAGGAAGAGCATCGCGACATCGCCCAACGCATTATTCAAGTCTTTTCCGGGCAATGAGGCATCAGGAGATTGGCATGTCGGATAGAGATAATACCCCCACAGGAGAGACAGCTCACCGGGCGGATGCCTTCGCCTTCCCCTTATTGGCCGTGGTGCTTTTCGCGTTCTTCTTTGCTGCGAGTACACCTTCGCCTCTGTTCGTGGTGTTTCAGCGTCATTGGGGATTTTCCTCCGGGATGTTGACCGTCGCGTTCTCGGTGTACGCCATCGCACTGTTGGTCGCTCTACTCAGCGCCGGGTCGTTATCGGACCATATCGGTCGACGTCCGGTAGTAATCGGCGCGCTTGGTTTGCAGACCCTGGCGATGATCCTTTTTGGCTATGCCAGTGATATAAATCATCTTATTGCCGCGCGTTGTCTTCAAGGGCTGGCGACGGGCATTGCCAGTGGTGCCTTGTCCGCGGCGGTGGTCGAGGCAGCACCTGCCAGCCACAAGAAGGTAGGGGTACTGTTCAGCAGCATCGCTCCGTTAGCCGGGTTGGCCACAGGATCGTTAATCACAGGGTTATCGATGTACTGGTTCAGCACACCGGAGGTGATGGTATTCGCGGTGCTGGCGTTCATTTTCTTGATTGCCGCGGTTGGAGTGGCGATAGTCCCGGAAACGGCGGCTCGGCGTGCCGGTGCTTTGGGATCCTTGAAGCCTCGTATTTCGGTGAGTGCCAGGGCCCAGGCTGCTTACGTTCGAAGCATACCGCTGTTGCTCGCCATCTGGGCGCTGTGCGGCCTGTACATGTCACTGGCGCCCTCGATTCTTTATGGAGTATTCAACGTGAACAACGCCGGACTCAACGGTCTTACCGTTGCTGCGCTGTGCGGTCCCGCAGCCATTGCAGCAGCGGCTTTGGGCCGCTTCCTCACGCTCTCTCTTTGCGCTGCAGTGGGTGCTATAGCCATGGTCGTTGGGCTGGGTGTCCTGATCATGTCTCTGTTGGGAGGAGGGGTCGTAGTATTTTTCATCGGCACGCTAATCGCGGGAGTTGGATCTGGAGCGGGATTCTCGGCGGTTCTGCAAACGCTGGCGCCACTCGCCGAAGAACATGAGCGAGCAGAGCTCTTCGCGGCGATTTTTGTGGCCTGTTATTTGTCGTTGAGCCTGCCTCCGATCATGGCCGGATTCGGAGTCGGAGTTTTTGGCCTGCTAGACACCAGCTGGGTTTATCTCGTCGCGCTGTTACTGGTAGCTCTGACCACTAGCCTGACGCATTGGCGCGCGTATCGTGGTCATCAAATAAGCACGTCAGCTGTCCAGTCATGAGACCCGTAGGAAAGCCAGGAGGGAAGGTAGCTGCCAGGCTATGCCTGACAGAGGCGAATGACAGTCGATTTATGGATTTCGTTTTTAAAGGAACGCCACTGCCGTTGATGATGTCGGCTATGTCTAAAGTGATTCACTTCAAGGCGGGTAAAGAGTTCCGATATCTGTCCGGTATCCCGGCTCGACGCGTGCATCAACAGATCGCCGAATACTCCTCTGTCCCGTTCGCTGAAGGCTTTCCCGGTATCAGAACCCCATGGGGCAATGAATTCAGCCCAATGGATTGAGGACGGCGTTCGTTGTGCGGAGACCTGGCTTGACGGCACATCACTACCGCTATGGTGGGCACTGGCGCAGAACCGAAAGCATCATCGCTCAGGTGATATACAGGAAGCGTTCGAGGTCGGCTTTCTGCTGCGGTTGCAGCAGACGCTAATCATGCGGCATGAAACCGCCACCTCCCAATCAACCAGCTTTGATGCTTGAGGCTGTATTTGACGTTTGAGTTATTGCTTTTCCCGCCAAACCCTCCGAACTAGCGATCTTTGATCGCGCCGATCGGAGGGTTCACTCGCTCTTTCTCGAAGCCACCTCGTTCCACCTTCCCTTTCAAATTTTTGATTAGCGCTGTAGCGTCATTTCCCCATCAGTAATTACCCACGATCTCTATCGAGCGCAGCTTCGGTGTCAGTGCGGAGGTTGTCGTGGGCCATGGCTAGAGAATTGGCGACACTGGCGACATCGGCGACAACCCACGTCGGACGTGCCCTGGAGCGTGGCGACAAAAGTGGCGACAGTCGCCACTTCTTGCCCCCTAATGCCCGGAATGCTTGACTGTCTTTTCGAGTGGGTATAAAAATTGGCGCACGGATCGCTGTCGTTGACAGCACCAGCCCAGGTAGCCAGAACCTTTAAGGCTACGCCACTTGCGTGGTGGATCTCCCGAAGTGCGATTAGCGTCCGGCGGCTCGCACGGTCACTCCCCAAGAGTGATGGATGCCTACTCGACTTAATCTGCCCACTGCGGCAGACGATGGACTTCCCCTGCTGCGCTGCAGCAACCTCACCCTTCGGCACACTCAGCTGCGCCAATCCGCGCCCGTCTCTTTCTCCTGGAAAGAGACGGGCGCTCCTACCGCTGCTGCAGCCCAACTCGTACACGGCTTTGCGGCATTCCCCCTCGTGACAATCGGCGTGACAAACACCGAAATCACCAGCAACAGCGATGCAGATGGTGGTGTCGCAGCCCAAGGAATGGATTGCACCTGACTGACAGTCAGGAATGCCCCGGTCATCGCCTCACTGCCTTCACCTGACTCAGGATCTCGCGGCGCCGGTCTCGTCAGCCAGCGTAGCCTCCACCCGCCCACTTCTTCGGAAGTGTTCAGGAGGCCAGATCATGAGATGCCCAAGCTCCCGGTCGTAAAGAGCCGCCAGTCCCGCGTTAGTGGACAACCCTCACAGGTCGCAGGGGCCTTGATCCCTGATAACACTCAACAGCTGTGGCGGGAGTACGTGAGGACAACCAGCAATCACCGAGGAGAGGGCCCATGCAGCAGTTAGATCCGAAGCTTGAACTACCACGATCCCCTCGACCGTTAATCGAGTCGAATCCGGAGGCCGAACCTTATCCGGTGCAGGCGTTGGGGGGCATTCTTGGTCCCGCGGTCGAGCGCATGGCCGAGGTGATCGGCGTGCCTCAAGCACTGGCAGCACAATCGGTCTTGGCTGCCTCAGCGCTGGCCACTCAAGGTCATGCAGGCTTACACCTCGACGGAAGAAATTACCCCTTGTCGCTGTACCTGATCACGGTGGCCGCGTCAGGTGATCGCAAGACCGCCGCAGACAGGTTTGCATTGCTGCCAGCACGACAATGGGAGCGTGAACAGTGGCAGCGCTACCGCGAACAGCTCTCCCGGTACCGCGCCGCACAGCGACAGGCGCAGCGTATCAATCCTGCCGACCCCGACTCCGCAAATGACGTGCAGCTCGAAGCGGAGCCCTCTGCACCTCGGTTGATCACCACAGACCCGACTATCGAGGCCTTAATTAAGGGGCTCTGTCATGACTTGCCCAGCATGGGGCTGTTCTGTGATGAGGGCGGACAATTCCTCGGTAGCAGCACCATGAGTCGCGATAACCGTTTGAAAGCGATCACGACCTTGTCGTCACTCTGGGACGGGAGCCCGATTGATCGTGCTCGCTCCATGGTCGGTGAAAGCCTACGAGCCTACGATCGGCGCGTGAGCCTGCACCTGATGCTGCAACCGTACTTGGCCATGCAGTTACTCAGTGATCCGTTGCTGCAAGGGCAAGGCATCCTCGGTCGCTGTCTGATGACCTGGCCCACGAGTCTGGCTGGACAACGCAGCTACCAGGCTGTCGACTTGTCCAAAGACGCCGCACTAAAGCGATATCACCAACGCCTTTCGGGCCTGTTTCATCAGCCTTGGTCACTTTCCGCTGACGGTGCTCTCCAGCTATCACCGTTGAACCTCAGTCCATTGTCCCGTCGTCGCTGGATTGATTTGCATGACGCCATCGAAGCCCAGTTGGGTGAATTTGGGGAGCTGGCCAGCGTGCGGCCTAGCGGATCGAAAGCCGCCGACAACCTGCTGCGCGTCGCTGGCATTTTGGCCGTGGTGGAGGAGAGCAGTGTCGTGGAGGTCGATCATATCCAACGAGCCTCCGCTTTAATCGGCTACTACCTCAACGAGATCCAGCGCCTGACTGAACAGGAACCGGTGTGCCGGGTAAAGGAAGAGGCGGACCGGCTGCTGCGCTGGCTCCAGATCAAAGATTGGAAGCGCTTCAGTATTCGAGAGCTGAATCGCAACGGTCCCCGCTTTGCCCGTAAGAGCAGCCGTCATGCAGCTAAGCTGCTGGTCGAGTTGATTGATCATCAGTGGCTGATCACCGACGGGAATACCTTCGAGGTGCGCCATGTGCAATCTTGATGAGGCGCTGCGCAACCATCTGGCTCAGCGCCAAAAGGAGCCGAAAGTGCGATTTGTCGCCGGTACTGTCGCCACTTTGTCGCCACGTTCAAAACCAGGCAGGACGAGGGTTGTCGCCGCTGTCGCCGATGTCGCCACCGTCCGTAAAACAATCACCTCGACGACCGCCATCATTCAGAGGTTGAAAGAGGAGGGCGCGCAGCTCTACGTCACCGACGACACGCTGTGTTTTCGCCCGACTGATTGGGCTCAGATCCCCATCGTGAGCGCGCACTGGCGAGCCCTTTTGCATGATCTCGCTGCAGTCGATCAGGAACAGAAAAATGGCACGGGTCGGTAAGCGAGCGGGGCGCAATTTCGGTTTCGGTCGCCAGCTTAGCTATGCTGGACGGCAAGCACTGAAAGATCTATTTGGCGACGGCCATTTTGCTACCGTCAAAGCCCATAGCGATCGCTGGCAGGCGTTCGTGCATTGGTGTCGATCCGATGAAGGACCGAGGGTCAACGACGCGCGCCAAATCGACCGCGAGATACTCATGCGGTACGCCGTCCACGTGCGGGAGCAGGTTGATCAGGGCAACGTCGGCATTGCCACCGCGCAGAACCGACTTTCCAGCGTCAACCGAACGATGGCCGCGCTGCGCGGTGATCAGTACGTCAAAATCCCGAGTCCGAGTAAGGCGCTGGGCTTGCAGCGCTCAAGCGTGCGTAGTGAGGCTCCGCAAGGCCAAGACCGTGTGCAGGTCAAGCTGATTGCGCAAGCGCTGTTAGAGCGACAGCAAGCAAGAGTGAGTGCCATTGTGCTCCTCGCTCGGGAGACCGGCATGCGCCTGCGTGAAGCCATCTTGGCGGACCTGCCACGGCTGCAACGAGAGGCTCATCGACTGGGCAAGATCAACATCCAGAATGGCACCAAAGGTGGTCGATCAGGGGCCTCGGCACCGCGCTGGATTACGGTCACGGATCAAGTTCGCGATGCCCTGGATTGGGCCAGCGCGACCTCACCCAATGGCAGCCGGAATTTGTTGGCGCCCGACGAAAGCTACAAAGACTTTATGCAGGCAGTTGTGCGACCTGCACGGGACATCCTGCATAAGCATGGATTGAAAGGTTTTCATGAGCTGCGGGCGGCTTACGCCTGTGAGCGCTATGAGCAACTAATCGGCTTTCCTGCACCCGTTAATGGCGGTCGTGTTCATCAAGAGGATCGAGCACTCGATCAGCGAGCCCGTAAGCAGATCAGCCACGAGTTGGGACATAACCGCATCGATGTGGTGAGTGCCTACATCGGAGGCCGGCGATGACGGCCGAATTCGACATAGCGTTGTTCCTGCGCCCCATGCTCAAAGGAGCACATGCCACGCAGCAGCGGCACATCAGGCAAGCAGAAAGGATGCACGAGGTGATTCGTGAACGCTGGGGTTGCGCGACTCCCTGGTCCTGGAGAGAAAAGCACGTGAGATGGTTTCTGGAGCACTATTTACGATGCTCAGCTCCAGCTACCATCTACTACTACGAGTTAACAGCGGGGTTGATCCGCCGTAGAAAGGCAAAAGTCGTGGTTGCCTGATAGACCTTTAAGCGTGAGCCCCTGAGTATGGGAATGCGGAGCCTCCCATACTCAGGGGCTTGGCTTAAAAAGCGCAGGTATACCAGAGATCTGGCAACTGTCGTCACTCCTTTCGCCCTACACGACACGGATCGTAGCCGGTGGCGCACACCTTTCGGATGTTCAGCGAATCGGTACGACGTTGCGGTCTCTGGTTTGATTGATCGCCGATGCCGACAGGCTGCCGGTGGCCGCCTTCTGGATATGTTCACTCCACCAAGCCATCATCGGACGCCGGCGTTCGATGTAATCCGTCCGGTTGTAGGCGCTACGAACTTCGTCCTTGTCGACATGCGCCAGTGCGACCTCAATCAGCTCCGGATCCCAGCCATGCTCATTCAGGATGGTGCTCGCCATCGAGCGCAAGCCGTGGCTGACTAGACGGTCCTGAAAACCCATGCGCTTCAACGCCATGTTGGCGGTCTGGCTATTGGCATGGGTGCGGGGATTTCTATCTGAGGGGAACACGTACTCTCTGTTACCGCTGAGTTGCTTGAGCGTCTCCAGTAACGACAGTGCCTGATCGGTAAGAGGGATTGTGTGCGGCCGACGCTTTTTCATGCGCTCTGGCGGAATGGTCCAAATGCGCTTGTCGAAGTCGATATCTGCCCATCGTGTGGTGGCTGCTTCGGCAGGGCGGGTCATCGTGTGCAGTTGCCATTCGATCAGGCAGCGGGTCGTGCGCTTGATGCTGGCGTTCGCGATTTCCATCATGAGCTCGGGAAGCTCCTCAGGTGGTAGCGCAGCCATGTTCTCTTTCTTGGGTTTCTTGAACACCGCCCGAATTCCATTGAGGGGGTTCGCAAATATCAGCCCGGAATTGACCCCGTAGGTCATGATCTCGTTGAGTCGTTGGCTCAATCGTTTGACGGTTTCGAGGCTTCCTTTGGCCTCGATTGGGCGAAGGATCTTGATAACCATCGGAGCAGTGATTTTAGAGAGCGGCGTTGTTTTCATGCTTGGGAAAACATGAAGCGTCAGCGATCTCCAAATGTCTTCGGCGTAGGCTTTGGTTACGGAGTCTTTCTTCAGCTCGAACCAGGCCGTGGCCACCTTCTCGAAAGTGTGTTCACTCTCAGCAAGTTTGGCTTGCCTTACCTCATCACGCTGGGTTTTGGGATCAATGCCCAAAGCGAGTAACTCACGCGCCTCTGCGGCTTTCTTCCGGGCGTTGGCTAGCGAGAGGTCGGGGTATGGACCAAGCGCCATGTTGATACGGCTTCTGGTCAACGGCTCGCGGTAATTGAAATTCCACATCATCGAGCCGCTGGCGCGTACTCGAAGCTGCAAGCCATCGCCGTCGCTGAGGACGAAGTCTTTACCAGTTGCCTTGACTGCCTTGAGCTGGCGATCGGAGAGGCGGGTTGCGTTAGTAGGCATGGGGGCTACCTCCAGCACCGTTTTGGTATCCTGAAAATAGCATTTGGCAGTCCGGGATACCACCTGGGATACCAAAGCGCCTGGAACTCAGAAACCCTGCAAAGCCCCCATAAGCGCTGAAACCCCTGTATTCACTGGATTTCAGGCACAAAAAAAGACGTCCGTGGACGTCTTTAGATGTTGAAGTGGTGGAGCCGGGGGGATTTGAACCCCCGTCCGCCAGTACTCCGCTGTCGGTACTACATGCGTAGCCGTGTCTATTAAGTTAACCCTCAGCGACCCGACGGGCAGGGTGCTTTGGGCGAGTTGTGTAAGTTTTAGCCGCTTCGTCCACAACGTACTGCACGGCGATTCTGTTCTATATGACAATCATTTTGGGTTTACAGACATCCCCTGATGATTGCTGGACCCGAAGGTACCAGGAGTGCATGTCAGCTGCAATTAAGCAGCGAGAGCAGCACCGTATTGGTCGTCATTGGCAACTATAAGTAGTTGCAACAGTGGATTTACGACTTCTGTTACCAAGTCGGCATGCACCTAGAGTTTCGCAACCGGCGTCGAATCCTAAACGGCCCCGAGCCTGGCGCTCTGTGTGGCTTATGAGCAACAAGCCTGCGCAGTGTACGCCAAACGGCTGACAAGGCCAACCCGAAGGTTGGCCTGAGCTTCGATCAGTTGTTGGTTCCGCTGGTTTTGCGGATTTCCAGAATGGTTTGCTGGGTTTCAGCCACGCATTCGTCGATCTTGCCCTGGGCCTTGAGTGCCTGGGCCTTCTGCACACTGGCTTCTACCCGTTGATTCAGGTCGGGTGATGCCATCGCCTGCGCCTTGGCGTTGTTGATGGTTTGCAGATTGGCATCGCACAGATCGGCGGGCTTGTCGGCGGCGAACGAAGCAGACGCCATCATCGAGGCAGTAACGAACAGACCTAACAGTACAGAACGTTTCATATGAATCTCCTTGAACTGAGGGATCCAGACTTCGCTGGCCGTCAGGACGGGCAACCGAATGGAGGACAAGCCCCGATTGTTCGGGGCCTGTTCTGTGGACTGCGGTCGCTCGCAAGGGTTCTATTTTTCTTCAGACGGCGGTTGCGGGGGCTTTGGCCCGGGTTACCCGGTCCACCAGATACACCAGACCGTGGTAGTCGATTCCGCCGTGTTGCGTCAGACCGATCTCACAGGTGCGGCTGGTGGAAATCCCCTCGCTGCAATGCTGCACCGCATCCTTGAGCGTTCGCAGTGAGTGGCTGTTGAGCTCCGGCGTGGTGAAACCCTTGTCGCCGGCGAAACCGCAGCAGTGAATGCCTTCCGGGATCACCACGTTCTTGCTGCATTGGCGCGCCAGTTCGATCAGCGCCTGGCTTTCCCCAAGGTGCTGAGTGCTGCAGGTCACGTGAACGGCAATCGGTGCTTCCTGCGGCGTGAACTCGAGACGATCCATCAGATGCGTACGGATGAAGCGCACAGGGTCATACAGATCCAGGCGAACATTTCCCACATCCTGCACCAGCCGCAACGTGCAGGGGCTGGTGTCGCAATAGATCGGATCGAGCCCACCGCGACTGGCCTGGAGCAATGCGCCGATCAGTTCCTGACGCTTGTGTTCGGCCTGTTCGGCATAGCCCTTGGACGCGAAGGGCT
The DNA here is from genome assembly GCF_019710535.1 of Pseudomonas sp. 3-2. Classification (NCBI taxonomy): domain Bacteria; kingdom Pseudomonadati; phylum Pseudomonadota; class Gammaproteobacteria; order Pseudomonadales; family Pseudomonadaceae; genus Pseudomonas; species Pseudomonas sp. 3-2. The sequence continues at coordinate 878,440 of NZ_CP081200.1, forward strand.
GGCCGCAGCAGAGGTTGTCCAGATTGTCCGGGAACACCACCTGATAACCGGCCTTTTCCAGCAGACCACGGGTTTTGTTGTACAGCGACATCTGCTCCTTGTCGCCCGCCGCCGGTCCCATCACCCGCGAGACGCAGGCCGCCAGATACACGACGCGCGGGCGCTCGTCCGACACGGCCGGGCTGAAGCGAATGGCTTTTTCCGGTTGCGGCATCGCGTGGGTCCACAGCGGCACCTGACCTTTGGACAGCCGACTCAGGGTCGCTGAAAGCTTCGCCAGACGCGGTGCACCCAACAACATTCGCGCACCGTTGGCCACATGCAGGGTGAAGCGCGCACCTTGCAGGGTGGTGGCGAAATTTCCTTCGATCAAGTTGGCGGTTTTCGTATGGGTTGCGTGACGGCCGCGCAGCTTTTTCACCAGCTCGCCGGTGTTGATGCCTACGGGGCAGCGTTGCGCACACAAACCGGTCGCGGCGCAGGTGTCGATGCCCTGGTACTCGTAGGCTTTTTCCAGTTCGGTGGTGTCGATACCGGCGCGCTTTCGCGCCTGGATGTCGCGCCAGATCACGATGCGCTGGCGCGGGCTCAGGGTCAGACCTTTTGAGGGGCAGACCGGCTCGCAGAAACCGCACTCGATGCATTTATCCACAATCTCGTCGGCCGCCGGCAGCGGTTTCAGGTGCTTGAGGTGGATCTGCGGGTCTTCGCTGAGCACCACGTCCGGATTGAGAATGCCGTTGGGGTCGAGCAGGCGTTTGAGTTGCCACATCAATTGATAGGCGTCACTGCCCCATTCCAGTTCGACGAAGGGCGCCATGTTGCGCCCGGTGCCGTGTTCGGCCTTCAGCGAACCGCCGAACTCCACGGCCACCAGTTGCGCCACGTCGTCCATGAACGCCTGATAGCGTGCGACTTCTTCCGTGCTGTTGAAGCCTTGGGTGAAGACGAAGTGCAGATTGCCTTCCAGCGCGTGTCCGAAAAGGATCGCTTCGTCGTAGGCGTGTTTATCGAACAGCTCGATCAGGCGGTTCACGCCGATCGCCAGTTGTTCCACCGGGAAGGTCACGTCTTCGATGATCACCGTGGTGCCGGTCTTGCGCACGGCGCCGACGGCGGGGAAGGTGTCTTTGCGGATCGCCCAGAGGCGAGCGTTTTCGACCGGGTCTTCGGTGAAGTCGACCTGCTTTTCCACCGGGAAGCCATTGAGCGACGCCATGATCTGCGCCAGTTGTTCCTGCAGCAACGTGGAAGAGGCGGCGCGGGATTCGATCAACAACGCGCAGGCATTGTTCGACAGCTGCTGTACGAAAGCTGGCATGCCGGGTTTGTCCTGCACCGAGCGCAGGCTGCGGCGGTCGAGCAGTTCCACGGCGGACACCGGTTGGCTTTTCAGCACGGTGACGGCGTTGCAGCAGGTTTCCACATCCGGGAAAACGATCAGCGCCGAAGCCTTGTTCGGGTGGTCGATCACCGTGTCGTAAGTCACCGCGCTGATGAAGCCGAGGGTGCCTTCGGAACCGACCAGCAAGTGGCTCAAGATATCCACAGGCTCATCGAAATCCACCAGGGCGTTGAGCGACAGGCCGGTGGTATTTTTCAGACGGTATTTGTGGCGGATTCGCGCGGCCAGTTCGGCATTGGCGCGGGTCTCGCGGCCCAATGTCGCCAGGCGTTCCAGCAATTTACCGTGGCTGACTCGAAACGCCTCGACGCTGGCGGCATCTTCGGTGTCGAGTCGCGTGCCGTCGGCCAGCACCAGACGAATCCCGGCCAGCGTGTGATAGGTGTTTTGCGCAGTGCCGCAGCACATTCCGCTGGCGTTGTTGGCGACGATGCCGCCGATCTTGCAGGCGTTGATCGACGCCGGATCCGGGCCGATCTTGCGTCCGAATGGCGCCAGCCATGCGTTGGCCTGGGCACCGATCACCCCCGGTTGCAGGCGAATTTGTGTGCCTTGTCCGCGGATTTCACGCGCGTTCCAGTTATCCCCAAGCACGATCAGCACCGAATCGCTGATCGCCTGGCCGGACAGGCTGGTGCCGGCGGCGCGGAAGGTCACCGGGACCTGATCGCGCAGGGCCAGTTTCAGCAGCGCCACCACTTCGTCTTCGGACTCGACGCGGATCACCAGTTGCGGAATCAACCGGTAGAAGCTGGCATCGGTGCCGAAAGCCAGGGTCGACAGCGGATCGTCGAAGCGGCGCTCGGCCGGAATCAGTTGCTGCGCATCGCGCAGGAAAGTCGCCGGTAAGGTCATTGGTCCTCCAGGATCAACACCACCAGGTCTTTCGGGCCGTGGGCGCCGTAGGCCAGCACTTGTTCGATGTCGGCGGTTTTCGACGGGCCGGAGACCAGCAATGCATTGGTCGGCATGCCTTGGGCCCACTCGAATTCCTGCTGCACCTGATAGAAGTTGTCACGAATCTGGCTGGCCTTGAGCAGGGCGAAATGCACCGGCGGCACCAGGCTCATCAACCGTGGCTCTTCGCGGGTCGGCCAGAGAATCAGGCTGCCGGTGGCGGCGATGGCGCCGAGGGTGCCGGTGAGGCTGGCCGGGGTGTCGTTGAACAGCTCGGCTTTCCATTCCTCCATCGGCCGGTCGTAGGATTTCAGCGCCGGCAGATCAGGATTGTTCGCCCAGTGTTGTGTGATGCGCTGCCCGTGAGGCGTAGTCGGTGCGATCAGCAGGCTCGGCAACTGACGGTCGCGCAGCAATTGGGCCAGCAGCGCCGGCCACCCATCAGCGGATGTCAGGTGGATTTCGGTGTGCACCGCTTCCATCAGTTTGCGCAGTTGCGGGATCCGTTGTTCGGCGCTGTAGGTGTAGGGCTGGGTCACCAGATCGACGTCGAAGTCGTCGGCAATCGGCGTGGTGCCGGTCAGACTTTTACGCAACTTGCCGAGGATATTTTGCTTGGCGCTCATCAACGGTCTCCTTGTTTGGCCAGGTGTTCGCGAGCCATGTCATGCAATGAGCGGGCGGCGGGTTTCGGTGCACTGTGATTCTGCGTCCACGGCCCGACGTTGTTCGGCGCCAGGGCGCGCAGGCGTGTGGCGAAAAACGCAAACAGTCGATACAGGATCGGCGAGCTGTTGAGCTTCGCCCAGGCGTTCCAGATGAAACGTTCCTTGCGCGAATACTTGCTGCCCTGACCGCGCATCACTTGATGTGGCGCGTCCGGGGCTTTGACGTTTTCTTCGCGCAGGCGGCGCAGCAGTGCGGGGATGGGAATCTTCACGGGACACACTTCACCGCAGGCGCCGCATAAAGAAGACGCGCTCGGGTGATCCGGGACTTTCGCCAGGCCGACCATGTGCGGGGTGATGATTTTGCCGATCGGGCCGGGGTAAACCTCGCCGTAGGTATGGCCGCCGACGCGGGTGTAGACCGGGCAATGATTCATGCAGGCGCCGCAGCGGATGCAGTTCAAGGTTTGGCGCAGTTCGCTGTCGGCGAAAGCCTGGCTGCGACCGTTGTCGAGCAGTACCAGATGCACTTCCTGCGGGCCGTCGAGTTCATGCTCCTTGCGCGGGCCGGAGATCATGTTGACGTAGGTGGTGATCGGAATGCCCAGCGCCGAGCGGGTCAGCAATGACAGCAGCGGCACTACGTCGCGCAGGTTTTCCACGACTTTTTCGATACCGGTAACGGCGATGTGCACCGGCGGCACAGTGGTGGTCATGCGGCCGTTGCCTTCGTTTTCCACCAGCAGCAGGGTGCCGGTTTCGGCCACGGCGAAGTTGACGCCGGATACGCCGATGTCCGCTTCGAAGAATTTCTGCCGCAGGACCCTGCGACCGATCTGAATGAGTTGGTCAACGTCCTTGGTGTATTCCACGCCAAGTTTGTCGTGGAACAAGGACGCGACCTGACCGGCATTCTTGTGGATTGCCGGCATGATTATGTGTGAAGGCTTCTCGTGGTCGAGCTGGACGATGTACTCCCCCATGTCGGACTCCAGACATTCAATGTCCCGAGCCTCGAGGAAATGGTTCATCTCCATCTCTTCGCTGACCATCGATTTGCCCTTGATCACTTGCCGCGCCTCGTGAGCGCGGATGATCGAAAGGACGATGCCATTGGCCTCGTCCACCGTTTCCGCCCAGTGCACTGTCACACCGTTGCGGGTCAGGTTCTGTTCCAGTTGCTCGAGCAGGTCGGGCAACTTGGAGAGCGCACGCGCCCTGATCGAGTTGCCCAGGGCGCGCAAGTGTTCTCTTTCGTGGGCATCGCTGAAAGCCGCTGCCCGCTTGGTCATCAATGAATCCATTGCAGTGCGGAAGTTGTTCCGTAACTGCGAATCGCCCAGGGCGTTGTGTGCCCGGGTGCGGAAATCTTCTACGGCAACCGTAGGAATAATCGTGGAAGTGCTCATCGCGCACCTCCGGTTCGTTGCCAGAGAAAGCTCGCCAGGTGTTGCCCGCGCAGTGCTTCCTGCTGTTTTTCCAGCGAGCCGTTGATGTTCATCAGGCAGCCGCAGTCGGCACTGAGTACCTGATGCGCGCCGGATTCCTTCAACGCCCGGGTCTTGTCAGCCACCATCGCGCCGGAAATGTCTGGCATACGGACGCTGAATGTCCCACCGAAGCCACAGCATTCGCTTTCGTGATCGTGGTTGACCCGTTCCACGTTGCTCAACTGCGCCAACAACTCGCGGCCGTGCAGGTGGGTGTTCATTTCCCGTCGCGCTGAACACGAGGTGTGCAGCGCCACTTTAACCGGTTCGCCGCGGTCCTTGAGCTGCACCTTGCAGACGAACAGCAGAAACTCGGCCAACTCATAGGTACGGGCCGCGAGGGCCTGAACCTGTTTCAACGTTTCCGGCTCGTCCTTGAACAAGTCGGCGTAATGCTCGCGGATCATTCCGGCGCACGAACCCGACGGCACCACTACCGGATAGTCGCCGGCAAACAGCGCCAGTTGCGAGCGCGCCACCGTCCGTGCCTGCTCGGTGTAACCCGAGGTGTAGGCCGGTTGTCCGCAGCAGCTCTGCCCTTGCGGGTAGTCGACCCGGATGCCTTCGCGCTCCAGCAAGTGGATCGCGTCCATCCCGGCTTCCGGATAGAACAGGTCGACCACGCACGTGCCGAACAGGTAGACCCGCGACGGTTTCTCGCTGGGGTATTGCCGGGGTTCGGGCAGTGGCGGTGCGACGCGAGTGGCGTTGGGCACAGCGTTGTAAAAAAGCTCGCTCATCAGGCGTGTCTCCGGGTGGGCCCGGTTATCCGTCTGTTGAGGCTGCCGAATATAGAGCGCGTTGCTTTCAGCAGCCTTACAGACCGGGTTGTGAATTGCTGACACCGGAATCACGAACCGGTGTCGGTTTTTTCCATGTTGCTTGTCGGCTTAATGCACCAGCATGCCGGTGAACCAGTAGGCCTGAGCCAAAGTGATGAGGCCGACAATCGTTGCAAAGAATAGGCTGTGCTTGAGGGTGAAGCGGAACAGATCGGATTCCTTGCCCACCAGGCCGGTTGCTGCGCAGGCCACGGCGATCGATTGTGGTGAGATCATCTTGCCGGTCACACCGCCGCTGGTATTGGCGGCCACCAGCAGGGTGTCGTTGACCCCGATCTGGTGTGCGGTGGTCGCTTGCAGCGAGCTGAACAGGGCGTTGGATGAAGTATCGGAACCGGTGAGGAACACGCCGAGCCAGCCAAGGAATGGCGAGAAAAACGGGAACGCTGCGCCAGTTCCGGCAAGCACCAGAGCCATGGTCGAGGACATGCCGGAATAGTTGGTGACGAAGGCAAACGCCAGCACCATGCCGATCGACAGGATCGGCCAGCGCAGTTCGTAGAAGGTCTCTTTCAAAGTGGTCAGACCAGTTTTGAAGTTGATCTTCAGCACCAGCATCGAGATCAGCGCGGAGAAGAAAATCGCCGTGCCGGTCGCGGAAATCGGATCGAGTTTGAACACGGCCGGGATCGCGGTGGGTGCGGCAACGATGGGTGCGGTCTTGATGACCAGTTGATCAAGGTGCGGAATCGCGAAGTTGAACACCCAGGCGTACATCGAACCGCCGGCAGCGAACATGGCCTTGAAAGGCTTGAGGGTCCAGATGGTCACCAGTACGGTGAGGATCAGGAACGGCGACCACGCCTTGAAAATTTCCCCGAGGCTGTAAGGCGAAGCGACGGTGGTGCGCTTCTGGCCGAAACCGCCGACGCTGGCAGTCACCACCGAAGCGGAAACAGCACCGGCAATGTGCTGGCCGGCGGCACGTTTCGGTTGCCAGACCTTCAGGAACAGGGTCAGCGAAATCAGACTGGCAAGGGCCGACGTGATGTCCGGCAGTTCCGGGCCGATGAAGTTCGACGTGAAGTATTGGGTGACGGCAAAGCTCAAGCCTGCGACCAGCGCCGCCGGCCAGGTTTCACGCACGCCGCGCAGGCCGTCCATCATGAACACCAGCCAGAACGGCACGAACAGCGACAGCAACGGCAGTTGACGACCGGTCATGGCGCCGATCTTGAACGCATCGATGCCGGTGACTTGCCCGGCCACGATGATCGGAATCCCCAGTGCGCCGAACGCAACCGGTGCGGTGTTGGCAATCAGGCACAGGCCGGCGGCGTACAGCGGGTTGAAACCCAGGCCAACCAGCAGCGCAGCGGTAATCGCCACCGGCGCGCCGAAACCGGCGGCGCCTTCCAGGAATGCACCGAAGCAGAAACCGATCAGCAGCACCTGCAGACGCTGGTCGTCAGTGATCGACAGCACCGAGCTGCGGATGACCTCGAACTGACCGCTCTTGACCGTCAGTTTGTACAGGAACACCGCTGCCACAATGATCCAGGCAATCGGCCACAGACCATAGGCGAAGCCATATCCGGCAGCGGCGAACGCCATGTCGACCGGCATCTGGAACGCAAAGATCGCCACGGCGATGGCCAGGGCGAGCGTGATACTGCCGGCCACATGACCTTTGAGGCGGAACACCGCCAGGGCGAGGAAGAAGAAAACGATGGGGATGACGGCCGCGAGTGCGGACACGCCGAGACTGCCGAGCGGGCTGTAGAGCTGTTGCCAGGTTTGCATATGGGGTGGCCCCTAATTGTTGTTGGTCAGGCACTGTCAGCGTACTTGGTTAATTGGTAAGACCAATTTACAAGTGCTGTCGGCTAGGGTAAAAGCCTTGATGTCGGTGTGTCAATTTGCCGCCCTAAAACTTTTGTCGAACAACCGGACGGCGAGTCGGATTGCACCGGTTGAATTGGCGTCATCTGGCAGGTGTCGGCGCAGCGTCGATAGGCCAGAATAGAGAGCCCGGCGAGCGGTCGGGATGGTGGAGAGTTGAGTGATGGGGTTTGATCAGATACGTCAGCGCCGTTTGTCTGACGACATTGTCGAGCGACTGGAAGGGATGATTCTCGAGGGCACGCTGAAGTCCGGCGAGCGCCTGCCAGCCGAGCGGACACTGGCGGAACAGTTCGGCGTTTCCCGGCCCTCGTTGCGCGAAGCGATTCAGAAGCTTGCGGCCAAGGGGTTGCTGGTCAGCAAGCAGGGCGGCGGCAACTATGTCGTGGAAAGCCTCGGTTCGACGTTCAGCGATCCGCTGCTGCAATTGCTGGAAAGCAATCCCGAGGCGCAACGTGATCTGCTGGAATTTCGCCACACGCTGGAGGCATCGTGTGCCTATTACGCAGCATTGCGCGCCACGGATGTGGATCGTGAACGGCTGACGGCTGCGTTTGAAGAGTTACAGGACTGCTATTCGCGTCATGACGAAGTGAGCCGGGCGGAAGAGGGCGCGGCGGATGCGAAATTCCACCTGGCGATTGCCGAAGCCAGTCATAACGCGGTGTTGCTGCACACCATTCGCGGGCTGTTCGATTTGCTCAAGCGCAACGTGGTGACCAACATCGGTGGCATGTACAAGCAGCGCACGGAAACTCGCGACATGCTGATCACCCAGCATCGGGAGTTGTATCTGGCGATTATCGAGGGGCGCGCGGAACAGGCGCGTGAGGTGTCCAGCCGACACATTCTGTATGTGCAGGAAGTGCTGGAAGAAGTGCGCCAGGAAGTGCAGCGCATGGCTCGCGCCGAGCGACGCAAAGGGATGTAAAAAAGACCGCCCCCGTGCCGGGCGCGGGAACGGTCATTCAGGCAGAGGAATCAGTCTTCCTTGCCCTTGTTGCGCACCGCACGCTGCAACTCGCGACCGGCATCGCGTTCGCGTTCGGTATCACGCTTGTCGTATTCCTTCTTGCCCTTGCCCAGTGCGATCTCGCACTTGACCATGTGCTTGCTCCAGTACCAGGACAGGCACACGCAGGCGTAACCCTTCTGCTGCACGGCGGCGGCGAGCTTGTCCAGTTCGCGGCGGTTGAGCAGCAACTTGCGGGTACGCACCGGGTCGGCAATGACGTGGGTGCTGGCGGTCATCAGAGGCGTGATGTGGCTGCCGAGCAACCAGGCCTCGCCATCCTTGAGCAACACGTAACTGTCGACCAGTTGCAGCTTGCTTGCCCGCAGACTTTTTACTTCCCAGCCGGCCAGGACCAGACCAGCCTCGAACTTGTGCTCGATGAAGTAATCGTGTCGCGCCTTTTTGTTTTGCGCGATGGTCCCTGTTGGGTGTTTCTTCTGTTTAGCCATAGGGGCGGCATTATATGGAGATAAACGGCTGTCGGCTACGGTGATGCTGCGTGCTTGAGCAGGTTGAGTGAATCCCGGACAATGCGGCCTCTTTTTCTAACGCTTGGGCGTGATAAACGATGTCGACAGACAAGGTTTCTGTCCACGGCAGTTGGGCTAGCCGCTGGGTTTTCATATTCGCCGCGACCGGTTCGGCCGTGGGATTGGGCAGCATCTGGAAATTCCCCTACATGGTCGGGGTCTACGGTGGCGGCGCCTTCGTGCTGATGTTTCTGGCATGTATCGCGCTGATCGGCATCCCGGTAATGCTCGCCGAAACCCTGATCGGCCGCCGTGCCCGCCAGAGTCCGGCGAATGCCCTGAAGGTGCTGGCGCGGGAAGCCGGGCACTCGGGCAAGTGGTCGTGGGGCGCGTTCGCCGGGATGATCACGGCGCTGCTGATCCTGTCTTTCTACAGTGTGGTCGGCGGCTGGTCGCTGGATTACATCATCGATATGGGGCGCGGAGACTTCCAGGGCGCGACGGCCGATCAGGTCGGAGCGTACTTCGGTAATGTCATCGCCGACCCGTGGCGCATCACGCTGTGGCACACGGTTTTCATGCTGCTGTCGGCGGTGGTGATCGCCAAGGGCGTGGTTGCCGGGCTCGAGCGCAGCCTGCGGATCATGATGCCGCTGCTGTTCGTGATGGTGCTGGTGCTGCTGGGTTACAGCATGACCACCGGGCATTTCATGGAAGGCGTGCATTTCATGTTCGACTTCCACCCGGAAAAAGTCCTCGACGGCTTGCTGCCGGCCATGGGCCACGCGTTCTTCTCCCTGAGCGTGGGCGTGGGCTCGATCATGATCTACGGCGCCTACATGACCAAGGAAGCCTCGCTGTCGGGCACGGTCGTCGGTGTGGCGCTGCTCGATACCTTTGTTTCGCTGGTGGCGGGTCTGGCCTTGTTTCCGATTGTATTCGCCGGTGGTTTGAACCCGAGTGAAGGCCCGGGGCTGATGTTCGTCAGCCTGCCATTTGCTTTCGGTAACGTGCTGTTCGGCCAGTTGATGGGCGTGGTGTTCTTCGTTCTGGTGGCCATTGCGGCCTGGAGCTCGGCGATTTCCCTGCTGGAGCCAATGGTCGCCTATCTGGTCGAGCGGACTAAAATCAGCCGTGCCTGGGTGACATTCTGGTTGGCGTTCACCTGCTGGTTCGTTGGCCTGGGCACGGTGTTTTCCTTCAATATCTGGAAGGAAGCCAAATTTTTCGTGAACGATGGTGGGGTGTTCCATCTCTACCAGTGGGGTGCGGCCGGTGGCCTGGACTTCTTTGGCGTGATCGACTTCTTCACCTCGCGCATCATGTTGCCGCTCGGTGGGCTGTGCTTTGTGCTGTTTGCCGGTTGGGTGATGGGGCGTGAGGCGGTACGTGATGAATTGTCGATTCGCAGCCCGGCGCTGTTCGCCCTGTCTCTGTTTTTGATGCGCTATGTGGCGCCCATCGGCATTCTTGTAGTGTTTGCCGCCCAGCTCTGGAAGTGACGCTTACATGACGACACATATTCAACGATCGGCGCTGCTGCCTTATCCGGCGCAATTTCTCTACGACCTGGTCAATGACGTGGCACGTTACCCGGAATTTCTGCCGTGGTGCTCGTCTGCTGAAGTCCTGGAAAGCTCGCCTGAGCACATGCGCGCCAGTGTCGGCGTGGCCAAGGGCGGCCTCAGTCAGCACTTCGTGACACGAAATACGCTGGTGCCGGGGCAGTCGATCGAGATGAACCTGGAGGAGGGACCGTTCAATCAGCTGCACGGCGTCTGGGTATTCAAGGCGCTGAACGAGAAGGCCTGCAAGATCAGTCTGGATCTGTCCTTCGACTACGCCGGGCCGCTGGTCCGCGCGACGCTCGGTCCTTTGTTCAATCAGGCGGCCAATACGCTGGTGGACGCGTTCTGCCAGCGTGCCAAGCAGATGCATGGTTGAGCCGGTGATCGAAGTCGAAGTGGTGTATGCGGCGGTTGATCGTCAGGTTTTGCGTGTAATCAGTGTTGCTGAGGGTACGACGGTGCGTGCGGCGCTGATGGCGTCCGGTATTGATGCTGAATTTCCGGAGCTGGATCTGAAGAGTTGTCCTTTGGGGATCTTTGGCAAAGTGATCGCTGACCCTGATGCCCGGCGGGTTCAGGAAGGCGATCGCATCGAGATCTATCGACCGTTGTTGGCTGATCCGAAAGAGGTGCGCCGTCTGCGTGCCGCCAAGGCTGCCGAAGCCAAGGCGCGAAACAAGTAGGGTGGTCGAACGGCAGGCAATAAAAAACCCGGAATTTCCGGGTTTTTTATTGCGTCGCAAATTATTGCGGCGAGGTGTCCAGCGGTTCTGGCGTTGGAACCGGAACGGTTTCCACGCCATCGACGTCCTTCTGGATCTGATCCAGCAAGGAGCCAGGCTTGGCCGGTTTTTCCGGTTTCGGCTGCTCGGCGTTTTCAGCAGGAGCGGTCACGCTGGTGCCGCTGTCCTTGCCGAGAATCGCTTCATCACGGCTGACGCCCGGCATGAAGTCACCGGACAGACTGACAAGGCGGTCATTCGAGTCGAAAATGACACTCATGCGTTCCTGCTGGCGTTCACCGCCACCAGGTTGCAGGCTGTACAGATAATCCCAGCGGTTGGCGTGGAACGTGTCGGCAAGCAGAGGGTTGCCCATGATAAACCGTACTTGCGGCCGGGTCATTCCCGGGCGTAACTGGTCTATCATGTCCTGCGTGACGACATTGCCCTGCTGGATGTCGATTTTGTAAACCCCGGGGAATGAACAACCGGCGAGTGCGAGCAGTCCCACAAAGGTGAAACTGGTTAGCAAGAGCTTGGTGTTTTGCATCGGTGGGCGACTTCCACTATCTTGGCTGGGACAACGTAAACGCCGATCATACCCGCATTAAGAGAAGCTGCGAAGCAGCATCGCGAGAAAGCTGACCATGGTTGAAAATAGCGAACTACGCAAAGCCGGCCTTAAAGTGACCCTGCCACGGGTCAAGATCCTGCAAATGCTCGACTCTACAGAGCAGCGTCACATGAGTGCCGAGGACGTCTACAAGGCGTTGATGGAAGCTGGCGAGGACGTCGGTCTGGCCACGGTCTACCGTGTTCTGACCCAGTTCGAAGCGGCTGGCCTCGTGGTCCGTCACAACTTCGACGGCGGCCACGCGGTATTCGAATTGGCCGACGGTGGCCACCACGACCATATGGTTAACGTGGAGTCGGGCGAAGTCATCGAATTCTTCGACGAAGAAATCGAAAAGCTTCAGAAGGCGATCGTCGAGAAGCACGGTTACGAGATGGTTGATCACAATCTCGTACTGTACGTACGCAACAAAAAGTAAGCATGTCGCGCGAATTTCAGGTTCGCGAAACGAGCGAAGGCGACCCAAGGGTCGCCTTCGTGCTTTCTGGCGTGCTTAAACCTTTGCGGTGACGACCATCTTTTTCGCGTGCGCCAAAGACTCTTTGGTCAGATCGATGCCGCCAAGCATGCGTGCGACTTCTTCTATACGGTCATTCTTGCTCAGCTTCGAAACAGCCGTGTGAGTGGCCTGCTCGCCTCGCACCTTGTGCACGAACAGATGCTGATGCCCCTGAGCCGCGACTTGCGGCAAGTGCGTAACCGTCAGTACCTGTCCGCGATCCCCGAGGCGACGCAGCAACTGGCCGACGATTTCAGCCGTTGGACCGCCAATCCCCACGTCCACTTCGTCGAATACCAATGTCGGTACGCGAGAGGTCTGGGCGGTAATCACCTGGATGGCCAGACTGATCCGTGACAGCTCACCGCCGGACGCCACTTTGGCCAGGGCCTTCAACGGTTGGCCCGGGTTGGCGCTGACCAGCAGCTCGACCTGTTCCAGGCCATTGGGTTGCAGTTCGCTGCTGTTGTTGGCGCGCAATTCGATGGTGAAGCGACCGCCGGGCATGCCCAGGCGTTGAATCTCCTGCTCCACCGCGCTTGCCAGGCTGCCGGCTGCCTGATGACGCAGCTCGCTCAGCTCCTGGGCCTTTTCCTGATAATGGCGGGCATAGGATGCAAGTTCCTCGGCGAGGCGTTCGATGGATTCATCGTTGGCGTCGAGGGCTTCGATTTCGTCGAGCAGCTTCTGTTGCATCTCCGCCACTTCAGTCGGCTGAATGCGGTGTTTGCGTGCCAGTGTGTAAATGGAGTCCAGACGTTCTTCCAGATATTGCAGGCGCGCCGGGTCGGCATCGAAATTGTCGAGAAAGCGATTGAGTTCGCCGACGGCTTCTTCGACCTGGATCTGCGCACTGGTCAGCAAGCTGCTCGCTTCACCCAGCGCGCCGACCGAATTGTTCACGCTCGACAGTCGATTGAGGCTGGCCGTCAGGGCATTCAGCACGTTGCCGGAATCGCTTTCGCTGCATTGCTCGACCACTTGTCGGCAGATGCCGAGCAGGGTTTCTGCGTTGGTCAGGTTCTTGTGTTCCTGCTCCAGTTCTTCCAGTTCGTTTTCGCCGAGGCCGAGGTTTTCCAGCTCCTCGAGCTGGTAGCTGAGCAATTGATGGCGTGCACGCTGTTCGTCGCCGGAATTGGACAGGCGTTCCAGCTCCTGACGGGTCTGGCGCCAGCGCTGGGCGGCCAGGTGAACCTGGCGTGCCAGATCGGTGGCCCCGGCGTATTCGTCGAGCAGGCGCCGGTGGGTGTCGGTCTTGAGCAGGGATTGGTGTTCGTGCTGGCTGTGGATATCGATCAGCAGCTCGCCGAGTGCCTTGAGGTCACCTAGCGGGCAGGGCGTGCCATTTATATAGCCGCGTGAGCGACCTTCGGACGTGATGACCCGGCGCAGGATGCACGGACCGTCGGTTTCCAGGTCGCGTTCCGCCAGCCAGGCACTGGCCTCGGGAATATCCGCCAGATCGAAGGTCGCCAGGATATCGGCCTTGTCGGCGCCCGGTCGCACCACGCCGCTGTCGGCGCGATCACCGAGCGTCAGGCCCAGGGCGTCGAGCATGATCGATTTGCCGGCGCCGGTTTCCCCGGTAATCACGCTCATGCCGCGATCGAGTTCGAGATCGAGATGTTCAACGATGGCGTAGTTGTGTACGGACAGGTGCACCAGCATAAAGGCCGCTCCCAGGCTTCAGGTCTGGTTATTTATACAGTGTTTTGTTTCGGGCTGACAATGCCCTCGCTCAGCTCAATGGAGAAGATCCGATCAAATGCTTGTCGCGCGCAGGAATGCCAATGCAGCACTTTTTTGTAGGGTTAATCGTTGTCAGCCCTTGAAGCCTGATTTTGCGGCCCCATATACCGGGGCAGAAGCGCGAATCGAACTCGCGGACGATATTGAAAGGAGAATTCTATGGCTGACGAACAGACAGTAGATACGCAAAACCCAGAAGCCAATCAGGCGCCCGAGACTTCGGGTGATGACCTGGCGACCCGTGTACAAGTGCTCGAAGAGCAATTGGCCGCCGCGCAGGATCAATCGCTGCGCGTAGCTGCCGATCTGCAGAACGTCCGCCGCCGTGCCGAGCAGGATGTCGAAAAGGCGCACAAGTTTGCGCTGGAAAAATTCGCCGGCGACCTGCTGCCGATCGTCGACAGCCTGGAGCGCGGCCTCGAGCTGTCGAGCCCGGATGACGAAAGCATCCGTCCGATGCGCGAAGGCATCGAGCTGACCCTGAAAATGTTTCACGACACCCTCACGCGTTATCAGCTTGTAGCTGTCAGCCCGCAGGAAGGCGAACCGTTCAACGCCGTGGAACATCAGGCAATGGCCATGCAGGAAAGTGATGTCCTGGAGCCGAACAGCATTCTGAAGGTATTCCAGAAGGGCTACCAGCTCAACGGTCGCCTGCTGCGTCCGGCGATGGTCGTGGTCAGCAAGGCGCCGGCGCCAGTTTCGCCTTCGATTGACGAGAAGGCTTGAAATTAGCCGCAAGGCCCCCATTTAGAAGTCAAGCGTTTAAGTATTACCGCAGTTAGCCACCACTGCTGCGGCAAAAAAATCCAAAGTTTCGGGAGAGTGAACATGGGCAAAATTATCGGTATCGACCTGGGGACTACCAACTCCTGCGTCTCCGTGCTGGAAAACGGCGTGGCCAAAGTTATTGAGAACGCCGAAGGCGCGCGTACAACGCCGTCGATCATTGCTTACGCCAATGATGGTGAAATTCTGGTAGGTCAGTCCGCCAAGCGTCAGGCTGTGACCAACCCGCACAACACACTGTTCGCAGTGAAGCGCCTGATTGGCCGCCGCTTCGACGAAGAAGTTGTACAGAAAGACATCAAGCTGGTGCCTTACAAGATCGTCAAGGCCAACAACGGTGACGCCTGGGTCGAGGCTTCCGGCAAGCAGATGGCTCCGCCGCAAATCAGCGCCGAAGTCCTGAAAAAGATGAAGAAGACCGCCGAAGACTACCTCGGCGAAGCGGTGACCGAAGCGGTGATCACCGTTCCGGCCTACTTCAACGACAGTCAGCGTCAGGCGACTAAAGATGCTGGTCGCATCGCCGGTCTGGACGTAAAACGTATCATCAACGAACCAACCGCAGCCGCTCTGGCTTATGGCATGGACAAGGCCAAGGGCGATCACACCGTGATCGTTTACGACCTGGGTGGTGGTACTTTCGACGTTTCCGTGATCGAAATCGCTGAAGTTGACGGCGAGCACCAGTTCGAAGTGCTGGCCACCAACGGTGACACCTTCCTGGGTGGTGAAGACTTCGACATGCGCCTGATCGACTACCTCGTCGACGAGTTCAAGAAAGAGTCCGGCATGGACCTGAAGAACGATCCTCTGGCCTTGCAGCGTCTGAAAGAAGCCGCTGAGAAAGCCAAGATCGAGCTGTCTTCTTCGCAGTCGACCGACGTCAACCTGCCGTACATCACAGCAGACGCGACTGGTCCTAAGCACCTGAACGTGAAGATCTCTCGTGCCAAGCTCGAGTCGCTGGTCGAAGATCTGGTGAACCGTACCATCGAGCCATGCCGTATTGCTCTGAAGGACGCCGGTATCGACGTCAGCAAAATTGACGACGTCATTCTGGTTGGTGGTCAGACTCGTATGCCACTGGTGCAGAAGGCAGTTACCGATTTCTTCGGTAAAGAAGCACGTAAAGACGTGAACCCGGACGAAGCTGTTGCCATGGGTGCTGCGATCCAGGGCGCCGTTCTGGCCGGCGACGTGAAAGACGTTCTGCTGCTTGACGTCAGCCCGCTGACCCTGGGTATCGAAACCATGGGTGGCGTGATGACCGCGCTGATCGAGAAAAACACCACGATTCCTACCAAGAAATCGCAAGTGTTCTCGACCGCCGACGACAACCAGGGCGCCGTGACCATTCACGTCCTGCAAGGCGAGCGCAAGCAAGCCGCACAGAACAAGTCCCTGGGCAAGTTCGATCTGGCCGACATTCCACCAGCTCCACGTGGCGTTCCGCAGATCGAAGTGACCTTCGACATCGACGCCAACGGCATCCTGCACGTAGGTGCGAAGGACAAGGCGACTGGCAAAGAGCAGAAGATCACCATCAAGGCCAACTCTGGTCTGTCGGATGAAGAAATCCAGAAAATGGTGCGCGACGCCGAGCTGAACGCCGAGGAAGACCGCAAGTTCGAAGAGCTGGCCGCTGCCCGTAACCAGGGTGATGCACTGGTTCACTCGACTCGCAAGATGATCGCTGACGCTGGCGACAAAGTGACTGCAGAAGAGAAGACTGCAATCGAAGCGGCCGTGGTTGCCCTGGAAGCTGCCGTCAAAGGCGACGACAAGGCTGCCATCGACGCCAAGGTTGAAGAGCTGTCGAAAGTCTCTGCGCCGGTTGCCCAGAAGATGTACGCCGAACAGGCTCAGCCTGAAGGCGCGGCACCGCACGACGAGAAAGCTGAAAAGGCTGACGATGTTGTCGATGCCGAGTTCGAAGAAGTCAAAGACCACAAGTAAGTTGTTGGTCGCCCGGTTGACTGCCTTGCGGCGGTGACTGGTAGGATGTCGCCGCGCGGGAGCTTGCTCCCGCGTTGGCGTATCTGGAATACGCGAATTTTTACAGCATGCGACAACGGCGGATTGAGTGACTTGTTCGTTAGAGCAAGTTCAGATGACTGGGCTCCATAACCAAGGCGCTGCGACGACTCATAGCGCGCTATGGGGAGGAGCAGCAACGCAGGGTATGGTGCTCAGGCATCGAAATTGCCTAACGGACAAGTCATTCAGTCCGCCCCAGGGTGCTGGCGGTATGGCCGGGAATGCTCCTGCTTTTCGCGCCGCAAATACCGCATGAACCAAAGACCAGGATCGTTGAATTGACGTGAGTTGGGTCCGGGCCTGTATTGGGGCTCAACGAGTTTGGCGAAGCTCAGGAGGGATTTGCCGAACGTCCTCAAGAGTATGAAGAACTTATGGCTAAGCGTGACTATTACGAAGTGTTGGGTGTTGAGCGCGGCTCAAGCGAAGCAGACCTGAAAAAGGCCTATCGCCGTCTGGCGATGAAGCACCACCCGGACCGTAATCCCGGTGACAAGGCGTCGGAAGATCTGTTCAAGGAGGCCAACGAAGCCTACGAAGTGCTGTCCGATTCCAGCAAGCGTGCAGCGTACGATCAGTACGGTCATGCCGGCGTCGACCCGAGCATGGGTGGCGGCGGTGCAGGCTTCGGCGGTCAGAACTTCTCCGACATCTTCGGTGATGTCTTCAGTGACTTCTTCGGTGGCGGTCGCGGCGGTTCCCGTGGCGGCGCTCAGCGCGGCAGCGATTTGCGTTACACCCTCGAGCTGAACCTGGAAGAAGCGGTACGCGGTACGACCGTGAATATCCGCGTTCCGACGCTGGTCAATTGCAAACCATGCGACGGTTCGGGCGCCAAGAAAGGCTCGTCGCCATCGACTTGCCCGACTTGCGGCGGCATCGGTCAGGTGCGCATGCAACAAGGCTTCTTCTCGGTGCAGCAGACCTGCCCGCGCTGCCATGGCCAGGGCAAGATCATTTCCGATCCGTGCGATTCCTGCCACGGCGACGGTCGTGTCGAAGAATACAAAACCCTTTCCGTCAAAGTGCCGGCCGGTGTCGACACCGGTGACCGCATTCGTCTGTCCGGCGAAGGCGAAGCGGGCACTCAGGGTGGTCCGACCGGCGACCTGTACGTGGTGATCAACGTCCGCGAACACGACATCTTCCAGCGTGACGGCAAGCACCTGTTCTGCGAAGTGCCGATCAGCTTTGTCGACGCGGCCCTGGGTGGCGAGCTGGAAATTCCGACCCTCGACGGTCGCGTCAAACTGAAGATTCCGGAAGGGACGCAGACCGGCAAGCAGTTCCGCGTACGCGGCAAGGGCGTGGCGCCAGTGCGTGGCGGTGGTGCGGGCGACCTGATGTGTCGTGTGGCCGTCGAGACGCCGGTCAATCTGAACCGTCGTCAGCGTGAATTGCTGGAAGAGTTCCGCAGTTCCCTGGCGGACGACAACAGCCACTCCCCGAAAACCACCGGTTGGTTCGACGGTGTGAAACGCTTCTTCGGCGATCTGTAAGGAGTCGGCATGCGACGTATAGCTGTGATGGGCGCTGCCGGGCGCATGGGCAAGATTCTGGTCGAGGCGGTGCAGCAGCGCGCGCCGCTGACCGGTTTGACGGCTGCGATTGTCCGCCCTGGCAGTACGCTGATCGGTGTGGATGCCGGTGAGCTGGCTTCGCTCGGTCGAATCGGCGTGCCGCTGTCCGGGAATCTGGAGTCGGTGGCGGAAGAGTTCGATGTGTTGATCGACTTCACCTTGCCGGAAGTGATGCTGAAAAACCTGGCCTTCTGCCGCAAGGCGGGCAAGGCGATGGTGATCGGCACGACCGGGCTGGATGCTGCGCAGAAGCAGTTGCTGGCCGAGGCGGGCAAGGATATTCCGATCGTGTTCGCCGCCAACTTCAGTGTCGGCGTCAACCTTTCGCTGAAGCTGCTCGACATGGCGGCACGGGTGTTGGCGGAAGATGCGGACATCGAAATCATTGAGGCCCATCACCGCCACAAGATCGATGCGCCATCGGGCACGGCCCTGCGCATGGGTGAAGTGATCGCCAATGCGCTGGATCGTGATCTGCAGAAGGTTGCGGTCTATGGTCGTGAAGGTCACACCGGTGCCCGTGAGCGTGAGACCATCGGCTTCGCCACTGTTCGCGGTGGTGATGTAGTGGGCGATCACACGGTGCTGTTTGCCTGCGAAGGCGAACGTCTGGAGATCACGCACAAGGCTTCGAGTCGCATGACGTTTGCCAAAGGCGCGGTGCGTGCGGCGTTGTGGCTGGATGCTCGCGAGCCTGGTTTGTACGACATGCAGGACGTGCTCGACCTGCATTGAGATGTTATGAATCCGGCGCAAACGCCCTGTTTGTGCCGGTTTCAATCCGCTGAGCGACGCCCTGTCGCATTCTCCGGCCTTTCAGGCTCATTGGCGGTAGACCAAAAATCCCTTTTTCTGTAAGCTACAGCTTTAGTGTGTCCACTAAAAGCGCGCAGAATAATTCAGTGAAGAAGCGGGGTGACGTGTCCATACGTCACTCCGCTTTTTTACAACCTGCGATTGCCCTTTCATGCGTTATTTACGGGAGGTCTTCTTGACTAAGCCAGCCATACTCGCCCTTGCTGATGGCAGCATTTTTCGCGGCGAAGCCATTGGAGCCGACGGTCAGACCGTTGGTGAGGTGGTGTTCAACACCGCAATGACCGGCTATCAGGAAATCCTTACCGATCCTTCCTACGCCCAGCAGATCGTTACCCTGACTTACCCGCACATCGGCAACACCGGCACGACGCCGGAAGACGCCGAGTCCGACCGCGTCTGGTCCGCTGGTCTGGTCATCCGTGACCTGCCGCTGGTTGCGAGCAACTGGCGTAACACGATGTCCCTGTCCGATTACCTGAAAGCCAACAACGTTGTGGCGATCGCCGGCATCGACACCCGCCGCCTGACCCGCCTCCTGCGTGAAAAAGGCGCACAGAACGGCTGCATCATGGCCGGCGACAACATTTCCGAAGAGGCGGCCATCGCCGCTGCGCAAGGCTTCCCGGGCCTGAAGGGCATGGACCTGGCGAAAGTCGTCAGCACCAAGACCCAATACGAATGGCGCTCCACTGTCTGGGATCTGAAAACCGACAGCCACGCGACCATCGAAGCCTCCGAGCTGCCATATCACGTGGTTGCCTACGACTACGGCGTCAAGGTAAACATCCTGCGCATGCTGGTCGAGCGCGGTTGCCGCGTGACCGTGGTTCCGGCGCAAACCCCGGCTGCCGACGTACTGGCTCTCAAGCCGGACGGCGTGTTCCTGTCCAACGGCCCTGGTGACCCGGAGCCTTGTGACTACGCGATCAAGGCCATCAAGGAAGTGCTGGAAACCGAAATTCCGGTCTTCGGCATCTGCCTCGGTCACCAGCTGCTGGCCTTGGCCTCCGGCGCCAAGACCCTGAAAATGGGCCACGGCCACCACGGTGCCAACCACCCGGTTCAGGATCTGGACACTGGCGTCGTGATGATCACCAGCCAGAACCACGGTTTTGCGGTTGACGAAGCGACCCTGCCAGCCAACGTCCGCGCGATCCATAAATCGCTGTTCGACGGCACCCTGCAAGGCATCGAGCGTACCGACAAGAGCGCGTTCAGCTTCCAGGGTCACCCTGAAGCGAGCCCTGGCCCGAACGATGTGGCCCCTCTGTTTGACCGCTTCATCAACGAGATGGCCAAGCGACGCTAAGCGCTCGCCTTGAGACTGTAGCGAGAAGCCCCTCGAGGGCGGCCCCGGAACCGGCGGCCCCCTCGGGACTTCAGAAATCGATCAAGACGGCTTGCCGACTGACCTGCGGATTTGAGTGACAAACCCATGCCAAAACGTACAGACATTAAAAGCATCCTGATTCTCGGCGCTGGCCCGATCGTTATCGGCCAGGCCTGCGAATTCGACTACTCCGGCGCCCAGGCTTGCAAAGCCCTGCGCGAAGAGGGTTACCGCGTCATCCTGGTGAACTCCAACCCGGCCACCATCATGACCGACCCGGACATGGCCGACGCCACCTACATCGAGCCGATCAAGTGGCAGACCGTTGCCAAGATCATCGAAAAAGAGCGTCCGGATGCCGTGCTGCCAACCATGGGCGGCCAGACTGCTCTGAACTGTGCCCTGGACCTGGAGCGCGAAGGCGTTCTGGAGAAGTTCGGCGTAGAGATGATCGGCGCCAACGCCGACACCATCGACAAGGCTGAAGACCGCTCGCGTTTCGACAAGGCGATGAAAGCCATCGGCCTGGAATGCCCGCGTTCCGGTATCGCCCACAGCATGGAAGAAGCCAACGCGGTGCTCGAGCGCCTGGGCTTCCCGTGCATCATCCGTCCGTCCTTCACCATGGGCGGCACTGGTGGCGGTATCGCTTACAACCGTGAAGAGTTCGAAGAAATCTGCGCCCGTGGTCTGGACCTGTCGCCAACCAAAGAGCTGCTGATCGACGAATCGCTGATCGGCTGGAAAGAATATGAAATGGAAGTTGTCCGCGACAAAAAGGACAACTGCATCATCGTCTGCTCGATCGAAAACTTCGACCCGATGGGCGTGCACACCGGTGACTCGATCACCGTTGCTCCAGCTCAGACCCTGACCGACAAGGAATACCAGATCCTGCGTAACGCCTCGCTGGCGGTACTGCGCGAGATCGGCGTCGAGACCGGCGGTTCCAACGTTCAGTTCGGTATCTGCCCGGACACTGGCCGCATGGTCGTGATCGAGATGAACCCGCGTGTATCCCGCTCGTCGGCTCTGGCCTCGAAAGCCACCGGTTTCCCGATCGCCAAGATCGCGGCCAAGCTGGCCGTCGGTTACACCCTCGACGAATTGCAGAACGACATCACCGGCGGCCGTACCCCGGCGTCCTTCGAGCCGTCCATCGACTACGTCGTGACCAAGCTGCCGCGCTTCGCTTTCGAGAAGTTCGCCAACGCTGACGCGCGCCTGACCACTCAGATGAAGTCGGTCGGTGAAGTCATGGCTATCGGCCGTACCTTCCAGGAATCCCTGCAGAAAGCCCTGCGCGGTCTGGAAGTGGGCGTTTGCGGTCTGGACGAGAAGGTCGACCTGAGCAACCCGGAAAGCATGAGCGTGCTCAAGCGCGAGCTGACCGTGCCGGGCGCCGAGCGTATCTGGTACGTGGCGGACGCCTTCCGCGCCGGCATGACCGTCGAAGAAATCTTCGGCATGAACATGATTGATCCGTGGTTCCTGGTGCAGATCGAAGATCTGATCAAGGACGAAGAGAAGGTCAAGACCCTCGGTCTGTCCGCTATCGACCGCGATCTGATGTACAAGCTCAAGCGCAAAGGTTTCTCCGACCAGCGTCTGGCCAAGCTGCTGGGCGTCACCGAGAAGAACCTGCGTACTCACCGCCACAAGCTGGAAGTGTTCCCGGTCTACAAGCGCGTCGACACTTGCGCGGCCGAGTTCGCCACCGACACCGCCTACCTGTACTCGACCTACGAGGAAGAGTGCGAAGCCGCGCCGTCCGGTCGCGACAAGATCATCATCCTCGGCGGTGGCCCGAACCGTATCGGTCAGGGCATCGAGTTCGACTACTGCTGCGTTCACGCGGCACTGGCGCTGCGCGATGACGGTTACGAGACCATCATGGTTAACTGCAACCCGGAAACCGTTTCCACTGACTACGACACTTCCGACCGTCTGTACTTCGAGCCGGTGACCCTGGAAGACGTGCTGGAAATCTGCCGCGTCGAGAAGCCGAAAGGCGTGATCGTCCAGTACGGCGGCCAGACGCCTCTGAAGCTGGCTCGCGCCCTGGAAGCAGCCGGCGTGCCGATCATCGGCACCAGCCCTGATGCCATCGACCGCGCCGAAGACCGTGAGCGCTTCCAGCAAATGGTCGAGCGCCTGAACCTGCGTCAGCCGCCAAACGCCACCGTGCGCAGCGAAGACGAAGCTGTTCGCGCCGCTGCGAAGATCGGTTACCCGCTGGTGGTGCGTCCGTCCTACGTACTGGGCGGTCGGGCGATGGAAATCGTCTACAAGGAAGAAGAGCTCAAGCGTTACCTGCGTGACGCGGTGCAAGTGTCGAACGACAGCCCGGTGCTGCTCGACCACTTCCTCAACTGCGCCATCGAGATGGACGTGGATGCGGTCTGTGACGGCAAGGACGTCGTGATCGGCGCGATCATGCAGCACATCGAACAGGCGGGCGTTCACTCCGGTGACTCCGCGTGCTCGCTACCGCCGTATTCGCTGCCGGCGCACATCCAGGACGAAATGCGTGAACAGGTCAAGAAAATGGCCCTGGAACTGGGCGTGGTCGGCCTGATGAACGTTCAGTTGGCGCTGCAAGGCGAAGACATCTACGTCATCGAAGTCAACCCGCGTGCTTCCCGTACCGTACCTTTCGTGTCCAAGTGCATCGGTATTTCCCTGGCAATGGTCGCGGCTCGCGTGATGGCCGGTAAAACCCTGAAGGAAATCGGCTTCACCAAGGAAATCATTCCGAACTTCTACAGCGTGAAAGAGGCGGTGTTCCCGTTCGCCAAATTCCCTGGCGTTGACCCGATCCTCGGCCCTGAGATGAAGTCCACCGGTGAAGTGATGGGCGTCGGCGACACCTTCGGCGAAGCCTTCGCCAAAGCCCAGATGGGCGCCAGCGAAGTGCTGCCGACCGGCGGTACCGCGTTCATCAGCGTCCGCGATGATGACAAGCCACTGGTTGCAGGCGTGGCCCGTGATCTGATCAACTTGGGCTTCGAAGTCGTCGCCACCGCCGGCACTGCCAAGCTGATCGAAGCCGCAGGTCTGAAAGTGCGTCGCGTGAACAAGGTGACCGAGGGGCGTCCGCATGTGGTCGACATGATCAAGAATGACGAAGTCACTCTGATCATCAACACCACCGAAGGTCGTCAATCGATCGCCGATTCCTATTCCATTCGCCGTAACGCCTTGCAGCACAAGATTTACTGCACCACCACCATTGCTGCTGGCGAAGCTATCTGTGAAGCGCTGAAGTTCGGTCCCGAGAAGACCGTACGCCGCTTGCAGGATCTACACGCAGGATTGAAGGCATGAATAAATACCCAATGACCGTCCAGGGCTCCAAGGCCCTGGAAGAAGAGCATGCTCACCTGACCAAGGTCGTTCGTCCGAAGCTCAGCCAGGACATCGGTACGGCCCGCGAGTTGGGTGACTTGAAGGAAAACGCTGAATACCATGCCGCCCGCGAACAGCAGGGCATGGTCGAAGCGCGGATCCGTGACATCGAAGGTCGCCTGCAGAACGCGGTGATCATTGATGTGACGACCATTCCGCACACCGGCAAAGTGATTTTCGGCACCACCGTCGAAATCGCCAACGTCGAGACTGATGAAAGCGTCACTTACCAGATCGTGGGTGAGGACGAAGCGGACATCAAGCTCGGCAAGATTTCGGTAGGTTCGCCAATCGCCCGCGCCTTGATTGCCAAGGAAGAGGGCGATACGGTCGTCGTGAAAACGCCAGGTGGCGATATCGAGTACGAGATTGTCGAAGTCCGTCACATCTGAGGGTGGGCGCCCGTTGCGTGCGGGCGCGATGCTCTGGCAACTGGCCCAGATGTTGTGGGTCGGTGGCCTGTGGCTGGCACACCTCGGTCTGCGGCCGGTGCTGGGTCAGATTGGCCTGGCTCCGCTGCTGATCGATGAGGTTGCAAGTACGTTTGAAGTGGCGGTAGTGGGTTTTGCCGTCGCGTGCGTGATATTTCAGGCTTTGGTGCTGGTACAGGCCGAGGGCCTTGCCAGTCTATGGCGGGATTTTCGCGGGCAGGTGTTGCTGATGGCGTTGTATGCGTGTGCGATGTTTGTCGCAGTGCGTGTCGGCTGGCCGGATGCGCAGCGCTGGCAGGTGTTCAGCTTTCTTGTGTTGGGTTTTTCCGGGTTGGTGCTGGTATTGCAGCCGGTGCCGGGATGGAGTGGCAGGGTGCGCGAAGCACACCCTTGACCCTTGCCATCACTTGAAGCGATGGACGTTCGACAGTTGCTTGTTGACGCTGAAGTTCTTGCGGTAAATCAGTGCCATCTTGCCGATGACTTGAACCAGATCGGCCTTGCCGGTCTTGCACAGCTCTGCAACGGACGCCAGGCGCGCCTCGCGATCGAGGATGTTGAGCTTGATCTTGATCAGCTCGTGATCTGCCAATGCGCGTTCGAGTTCGGCTAAAACACCCTCAGTCAAACCGTTGTCAGCCACAGTCAGAACTGGTTTCAGGTGGTGACCAATGGATTTGTACTGTTTCTTCTGCTCTGGAGTGAGCGGCATAATCTGACCCTTTCGTCTGGATTCTGTAAAATGGCGGCCATTTTACCCGAGGGCTCGTGGATCCGCCCAATTAATCACGACCCTAATCAACGAGGTGCCCAATGGCGCGTTCCAAGACAAGCCTTGGTTGGCTGAAAAGACATGTCAATGATCCCTATGTGAAGCAAGCGCAGAAGGATGGCTACCGCTCGCGTGCGAGTTACAAGCTTCTGGAGATCCAGGAGAAATACAAACTGATCCGTCCGGGCATGAACGTCGTCGACCTGGGCGCGGCGCCTGGCGGCTGGTCGCAGGTCACCAGCCGGCTGATCGGTGGTCAGGGGCGACTGATCGCCTCGGACATCCTGGAAATGGACAGCATCCCGGACGTGACTTTCATCCAGGGTGACTTCACCGAGGATGCAGTGCTCGCTCAGATCCTTGAGGCTGTGGGTAATTCGCAGGTGGACCTTGTGATTTCCGATATGGCCCCCAATATGAGTGGTACGCCTGAAGTGGACATGCCAAAAGCCATGTTCCTTTGCGAGCTGGCGCTTGATCTGGCGGAAAGGATACTCAAGCCGGGTGGCAATTTCGTGATCAAGATTTTTCAGGGCGAAGGGTTCGATGTCTACCTGAAGGATGCTCGCAAGAAGTTCGACAAGATCCAGATGATCAAGCCGGACTCCTCTCGTGGCAGCTCTCGTGAGCAATATATGCTGGCATGGGGCTACCGCGGTCGTAGCGAGTAAAACGAGGTTTTTTGGCGGGGTGATAGGTTTTTCGTATTTCGCCCCGCGCGCATAAGCGAATATTGTGTAGAAAGTGTTTCACAAAGGGTTACAGACGGCGCCTGCCAGAGCTGTAGGTAATGTAGTAAGTTAGGCCGGTGAATATCATGCGAAGCGCGCGCCAGTAGCGGAGCTTGCTTCAGAGGGTAGTTAATTGAACGATATGGCAAAGAATCTGATCCTGTGGTTGATCATCGCGGCAGTCCTGGTGACGGTGATGAACAACTTCTCCAGCCCTAACGAGCCGCAGACCCTCAACTATTCCGACTTCATCCAGCAGGTCAAGGATGGCAAGGTCGAGCGCGTGGCCGTCGACGGCTACGTGATTACCGGCAAGCGCAACGATGGCGACAGCTTCAAGACCATTCGTCCGGCAATCCAGGACAATGGCTTGATCGGCGACCTGGTCGACAACCACGTCGTGGTCGAAGGCAAGCAGCCTGAGCAGCAAAGTATCTGGACCCAGCTTCTGGTAGCCAGCTTCCCGATCCTGGTGATCATCGCGGTGTTCATGTTCTTCATGCGCCAGATGCAGGGCGGCGCTGGCGGCAAGGGCGGGCCGATGAGCTTCGGCAAGAGCAAGGCGCGTCTGCTGTCCGAAGATCAGGTGAAAACCACACTGGCTGACGTTGCCGGTTGCGACGAAGCCAAGGAAGAAGTGGGTGAACTGGTCGAGTTCCTCCGTGATCCGGGCAAGTTCCAGCGCCTGGGCGGCCGCATTCCTCGCGGCGTGCTGATGGTTGGTCCTCCGGGTACCGGTAAAACCTTGCTGGCCAAGGCGATTGCCGGTGAAGCCAAGGTGCCGTTCTTCACCATTTCCGGTTCCGACTTCGTCGAAATGTTCGTCGGTGTCGGTGCCAGCCGCGTTCGTGACATGTTCGAACAGGCCAAGAAACACGCACCATGCATCATCTTCATCGACGAGATCGACGCCGTTGGTCGCCATCGTGGCGCCGGTATGGGCGGCGGTCACGACGAGCGCGAACAGACTCTCAACCAGTTGCTGGTCGAGATGGACGGTTTCGAAATGAATGACGGCATCATCGTCATCGCCGCGACCAACCGTCCTGACGTGCTGGACCCTGCTTTGCTGCGTCCGGGTCGTTTCGACCGTCAGGTGGTGGTCGGCTTGCCGGACATCCGTGGTCGCGAGCAGATCCTCAAGGTTCACATGCGTAAAGTGCCAATGGGTGATGACGTTGCTCCGGCTGTTATCGCACGTGGTACTCCGGGTTTCTCCGGCGCCGACCTGGCGAACCTGGTCAACGAGGCTTCGCTGTTTGCTGCCCGTGCCGGCAAGCGCATCGTCGAAATGAAAGAATTCGAACTGGCCAAAGACAAGATCATGATGGGCGCCGAGCGCAAATCCATGGTCATGTCCGAGAAGGAAAAGCAGAACACCGCTTATCACGAAGCAGGCCACGCCATTGTCGGTCGCGTCGTGCCCGAGCATGATCCGGTCTATAAGGTGTCGATCATCCCTCGCGGTCGTGCGTTGGGTGTGACCATGTTTCTGCCGGAAGAAGATCGTTACAGCCTGTCCAAGCGTGCGCTGATCAGTCAGATCTGCTCGCTGTACGGCGGCCGTATTGCTGAAGAGATGACTTTGGGCTTTGACGGTGTGACGACTGGTGCTTCCAACGACATCATGCGTGCGAGTCAGATTGCGCGGAACATGGTGACCAAGTGGGGTCTGTCGGAAAAACTCGGTCCGTTGATGTACGCCGAAGAAGAGGGGGAAGTATTCCTCGGTCGCGGCGGTGGCGGTCAGAATGCCAGCTTCTCCGGTGAGACAGCCAAGCTGATCGACTCTGAAGTACGCAGCATCATCGATCAGTGCTACGGCACGGCCAAACAGATCCTCACGGACAACCGCGACAAGCTCGATGCCATGGCGGATGCACTGATGAAGTACGAGACGATCGATGCCGAGCAGATCGACGACATCATGGCTGGTCGTACACCTCGCGAGCCTCGCGATTGGTCGGGCGGCACCGGTACTGGCACACCGCCTGTCATTCAGGGTGAGCGTCCGGAAACACCGATTGGCGGTCCGGCTGCCGACGTTTAAGGTTTGAAATGACTTCTGTACAGTCCCTGACCCGGTTGCCTTGCGGCAACCGGGTTCTTGATTTGGCCCGGACGCATGTCATGGGCATTCTCAATGTCACTCCTGATTCTTTTTCCGACGGTGGCCGATACAGCCAGCTCGACGCGGCCTTGCGTCATGCCGAAGCCATGGTTGCGGCGGGTGCAACGCTGATCGATGTGGGCGGCGAGTCGACCCGCCCGGGCGCGCGGGCGGTTTCTCCGTTGGAGGAGCTGGAACGTGTCGCTCCCGTCGTCGAGCTTATCAATCGCGAACTGGATGTGGTCATATCGGTCGATACGTCCACTCCGGCGGTCATGCGCGAAACAGCGCGTTTGGGTGCTGGCTTGATCAACGACGTTCGTTCGCTGCGGCGGGATGGCGCGCTTGATGCGGCGGCGGCCACGGGATTGCCCGTGTGCCTGATGCACATGCTCGGCGAGCCTGGCGATATGCAGGATGATCCGCGTTATCAGGATGTCACCCGGGAAGTGGGCGAATTTCTTGCCGAACGCATGGCTCAGTGCGAGGAGGCAGGCATTCCGGCCGAGCGGATCATTCTTGATCCGGGCTTCGGCTTCGCCAAAACCCTGCAGCACAATCTAAGCTTGTTCAAGCATATGGAAGCCCTGCATGCGTTGGGGCGGCCGCTATTGGTGGGCGTTTCGCGCAAAAGCATGATCGGCCATGCATTGAATCGCCCCGTGGGTGAGCGTCTGTATGGCGGTTTGGCACTGGCTGCACTGGCATCGGTGAAAGGCGCGCGTATATTGCGCGTCCATGATGTGGCGGAAACGGTGGACGTGGTGCGAATGCTCGCAGCCGTGGAATCAGCCGAATAAGAATGATGGAGCACTTATGAGCAAGAAATATTTTGGTACCGACGGGATTCGTGGTCGCGTCGGGGAATACCCGATTACTCCGGACTTCATGCTTAAGCTCGGCTGGGCTGCCGGTATGGCCTTTCGCAAGATGGGTGCCTGCAAGGTGCTGGTCGGCAAGGACACGCGGATTTCCGGCTACATGTTCGAATCGGCACTTGAGGCTGGTCTGACATCTGCGGGCGCCGATGTAATGCTGCTCGGTCCGATGCCGACTCCGGCCATCGCCTACCTGTCGCGTACATTCCAGGCTGAGGCCGGAATCGTGATCAGTGCATCACACAATCCGCATGACGATAACGGCATCAAGTTTTTCTCCGGCAAGGGCACCAAGCTGCCCGATGAGCTGGAACTGATGATCGAGGAATTGCTCGATACGCCAATGACTGTTGTGGAGTCGAGCAAGATTGGCAAGGTGTCGCGAATCAATGATGCGTCCGGTCGCTATATCGAGTTTTGCAAGAGCTCTGTGCCGACCGGCACCAGTTTTTCCGGACTGAAGATTGTCATCGACTGCGCGCACGGTGCCACCTATAAAGTTGCGCCGAGTGTTTTCCGTGAGCTGGGTGCCGAGGTCGTCGTTCTGTCGGCTCAGCCGAACGGTCTGAACATCAATGACAACTGTGGCTCCACGCACATGGGGCAATTGCAGGCGGCGGTGTTGTCCGAGCATGCGGATCTGGGTATCGCCTTCGATGGTGATGGTGATCGGGTGCTGATGGTCGACCACACCGGGGCGATAGTCGATGGTGACGAGCTGATTTTCATCATCGCGCGCGATCTGCATGAGCGAGGCAAATTGAAGGGCGGTGTGGTCGGTACGCTGATGAGCAATCTGGGTCTGGAGTTGGCTCTGGCGGATCTGGGTATTCCTTTTGTGCGTGCAAATGTCGGCGACCGCTATGTGATTGCCGAATTGCTGGAGCGCGATTGGCTGGTCGGGGGCGAGAACTCCGGACATGTCGTTTGCTTCAACCACACGACGACTGGCGATGCGATCATTGCGGCGTTGCAGGTGCTGATGGCATTGAAAACACGCAACGAAGGTCTGGCGCAAACTCGTCAGGCCCTGCGTAAGTGTCCTCAAGTGCTGATCAACGTGCGCTTCGGCGGTGGCGACAGCCCGCTGGAGCACCCGGCTGTCAAGGAGGCGAGCGCACGCGTAACCCAGGCTATGGCGGGGCGCGGGCGTGTGCTTTTGCGCAAGTCCGGGACAGAGCCTCTGGTACGTGTGATGGTCGAAGGCGAGGACGAAATCCAGGTTCGTGGCTATGCCGAAGAACTGGCAAAACTGGTAACTGAAGTTTCTGCCTGATTCGGCTTGCCAGCCATGATTGTGTTGGGTAACATCTGCGCCCACTTTGACCGACGAGGTACAGCATGCGTCGCCCTATGGTAGCTGGTAACTGGAAGATGCACGGTACCCGCGCCAGCGTCGCTGAGCTGATCAACGGCCTTCGTCATCTGGCCTTGCCAAGCGGTGTTGATGTCGCGGTATTCCCGCCTTGCTTGTATATCAATCAAGTGATTGATGGCTTGAAAGGCAAATCGATCTCGGTCGGTGCGCAGAATTCTGCGGTGGAGTCCATGCAAGGTGCGTTGACAGGCGAGATTGCGCCGAGTCAGTTGGTGGATGCAGGTTGTTCCCTGGTGCTTGTCGGGCACTCCGAACGCCGCCAGATCATGGGTGAGCGAGACGGAATGCTGAATCGCAAGTTCGCAGCGGCACAGGCTTGTGGCTTGATTCCGGTGTTGTGTGTAGGGGAGACCCTGGAGCAGCGCGAAGCCGGAAAGACTCTTGAGGTTGTCGGGCGTCAGCTGGGCAGTATCATCGAGGAGCTGGGTGTCGGTGCTTTTGCCAACGCAGTGATCGCTTACGAGCCGGTCTGGGCGATTGGTACCGGGCTGACTGCAACGCCGCAACAGGCTCAGGATGTGCATAAAGCCATTCGCGAGCAGTTGGCGGCAGAGAATTCTGAAGTGGCACGAGGTGTGCGGCTTCTATACGGCGGCAGCGTGAAGGCGGCCAATGCGGTCGAACTGTTCGGCATGCCGGATATCGATGGGGGGCTCATTGGTGGAGCTTCCCTGAATGCAGATGAGTTCGGTGCGATTTGTCGCGCCGCGGGAAACTGAAAAAATGCTGGAAACAGTCGTAGTCGTTTTTCATCTGCTGGGTGCATTGGGCGTAGTTGCTCTGGTTTTGCTGCAGCAGGGTAAAGGTGCGGACGCTGGCGCGTCTTTCGGAGCAGGTGCTTCAAATACTGTGTTCGGAAGCCAAGGTTCCTCTACCTTTCTTAGTAAGTTTACTGCTATACTTGCCGCCGGTTTCTTCATAACCAGCTTGGGGTTAGGATACTTTGCTAAAGAGAAGGCTCATCAGCTGACTCAAGCAGGTTTACCAAACCCGGCAGTGTTGGAAGTTCCAAAGCAACAACCGGCTTCTGATGATGTCCCGGTGCTTCAAGAGCAAAAGTCGGCTACTCCAGCGACTGACGTACCTCCAGCTCAAGAGCAGAAGTAAGAAGGGTTTCAAACGTAGTATTGCCGAGGTGGTGGAATTGGTAGACACGCAACCTTGAGGTGGTTGTGCCCATAGGGTGTAGGGGTTCGAGTCCCCTTCTCGGTACCAATTAGTCAGGAGAGCCCGCTGTTGCGGGCTTTCTTGCAGGTGGAAGGTTACATTGACCCTAAAAGGGATCGGTCGTATACTTCCGCCCCAGCTTTGTCGCGGGGTGGAGCAGTCTGGTAGCTCGTCGGGCTCATAACCCGAAGGTCGTCGGTTCAAATCCGGCCCCCGCAACCAGTTTAAGGAGCCCCTTTTAAGGGGCTTTTTGTTAGCTGGACACTTTCAACGCCGCTGTTCGACGGCGTTTCAAGGATGGGCGTTTCGCCCATTTTTTTATTTTGCATAGCATGCACATACATGCACGAGGGGGTTCAGGTGTCGAGCAAGCTAGAAGAGTTGCAGGCCTTGCTGGCCCCGGTGGTCGTGGCCCTAGGCTATGAATGCTGGGGTATTGAGTTTTCGGCTCAAGGTCGCCACTCAATGTTGCGCGTTTATATCGATAAGGAAGGCGGCGTACTGGTGGACGATTGTGCCATCGTCAGCCGTCAGATCAGCGGTGTGCTGGATGTTGAAGATCCGATCTCCGTTGAATACACCCTTGAAGTTTCCTCGCCAGGCATGGAACGCCCACTGTTCACTCTTGAGCAGTTTGCCAAATATGTCGGTGAACAAGTGAAGATCAAGCTGCGCTCGCCTTTTGAAGGTCGACGCAACTTTCAGGGCCTTCTGCGCGGTGTAGAAGAACAGGACGTCGTGGTGCAGGTAGATGACCATGAGTTCCTGTTGCCGATCGATATGATCGACAAGGCCAACATTATTCCCAGTTTTGACTGAGACGCGGATCCCGCGGATCCAATGGCTTGCGAAAGGCGAGGCGTACGATGAGCAAAGAAGTACTGCTGGTTGTTGAGTCGGTATCCAATGAAAAGGGTGTACCGGCAAGCGTAATTTTTGAAGCGCTGGAGCTGGCTCTGGCCACTGCTACCAAAAAGCGTTTTGAAGACGAAGTTGATCTGCGTGTGGAAATCAACCGCCACACCGGTTCTTACGAAACTTTCCGTCGCTGGACGGTCGTCGAAGAGAATGATCTCGATGATCCGGCCATCGAAACCTGGCCGAGCAAGGTTGCTGAAACGCACCCTGGCGCCAAGGTTGGCGACGTCGTTGAAGAAAAGATCGAGTCCATCGAGTTCGGCCGCATCGCTGCGCAGACCGCCAAACAGGTCATCGTGCAGAAAGTGCGCGAAGCCGAGCGCGCTCAAGTGGTTGACGCTTATCGCGAGCGCCTGGGAGAAATCATCTCCGGCACCGTGAAGAAAGTGACCCGCGACAACGTGATCGTCGACCTGGGTAATAACGCTGAAGCGTTGCTGGCCCGTGAAGACATCATCTCTCGCGAAACCTTCCGTGTTGGCGTGCGTCTGCGTGCGCTGCTCAAGGAAATCCGCACCGAGAACCGCGGCCCTCAGCTGATCCTGTCGCGTACCGCGCCGGAAATGCTGATCGAGCTGTTCCGTATTGAAGTGCCGGAAATCGCTGAAGGCCTGATCGAAGTGATGGCCGCCTCCCGTGATCCGGGTTCGCGTGCCAAGATCGCTGTCCGCTCCAAGGACAAACGCATCGACCCGCAGGGCGCGTGCATCGGTATGCGCGGTTCGCGCGTCCAGGCCGTGTCGGGCGAGTTGGGTGGCGAGCGTGTCGATATCGTCCTGTGGGACGACAACCCGGCGCAGTTCGTGATCAATGCCATGTCGCCGGCAGAAGTGGCGGCCATCATCGTTGACGAAGATGCCCATGCCATGGACATCGCCGTTGGCGCAGACAATCTGGCTCAGGCCATCGGTCGTGGTGGTCAGAACGTGCGTCTGGCGAGCCAGCTGACTGGCTGGACCCTGAACGTGATGACCGAATCGGACATCCAGGCTAAGCAACAAGCGGAAACCGGCGACATCCTGCGCAACTTCATCGACGAGCTGGAAGTCGACGAAGAACTGGCTCAGGTGCTGGTAGACGAAGGCTTCACCAGCCTGGAAGAGATTGCCTACGTACCGTTGGAAGAAATGCTCAACATCGACGGCTTTGACGAGGACATCGTCAACGAGCTTCGCGCTCGTGCCAAGGATCGCTTGTTGACCAAAGCCATCGCTACTGAGGAAAAGCTGGCAGACGCCCATCCGGCCGAAGACCTGCTCTCGCTTGAGGGTATGGACAAGGATTTGGCGATGGAACTGGCGGTGCGCGGCGTAATTACCCGCGAAGACCTGGCCGAGCAGTCTATTGACGATCTGCTCGACATCGACGGCATTGACGATGATCGTGCCGGCAAGTTGATCATGGCCGCCCGAGCCCACTGGTTCGAGTAATTAGGCGCGGCCTGAGGAGAGAAGTGCATGACGCAAGTCACGGTGAAACAACTGGCCGATGAGGTCAAAACACCGGTAGAGCGCCTGTTGCAGCAGATGCGTGAGGCAGGTCTGCCGCACACCGCCGCCGAAGAAAATGTGACTGACAGTGAGAAGCAATCCCTGCTGACTCACTTGAAAAGCAGCCACAAGGCGAAAGTGGAAGAACCACGCAAGATCACGCTGCAGCGTAAAACCACCAGCACCCTGCGTGTGGCTGGCAGCAAAAGCATCAGCGTTGAAGTCCGCAAGAAGAAAGTTTTCGTACAGCGTAGCCCGGAAGAAATCGAAGCCGAGCGCAAGCGTGAACTGGATGAACGTCGCGCAGTAGAAAATGCTGCCCGTCAGAAGGCTGAAGAAGAAGCCCGCGTGCGCGCCGAAGAAGAAGCGCGTCGCCAGCCTTCTGCGCCGTCCGCTCCTGCCGAAGCCGTCGCTGCCCCTGCGCCAGTGGCCGAACCCGTGCGCGAAGCTGCGCCGGTTGTGGCTGCTGCCCCAGCTGCCGACACTCGCAAGCGTGACGAACAGCGCCGTCCGGACAAACCACGTGCTGACGACAACAACCGTCGTGGCGGTGGTGATGGCGAGCGCAAAAACGCTCCGCATCGCGCGTCGGTCAAGGAAAAGGCTCCGGCTCCACGTGTGGCGCCACGCACTACCGACGAAGAAAGCGATGGCTTCCGTCGCGGCGGTCGCGGCAAGGCCAAGCTGAAGAAACGCAACGCCCACGGTTTCCAGAGCCCGACCGGCCCTGTCGTGCGTGAAGTGAAGATCGGCGAAACCATCACTGTTGGCGATCTCGCCCAGCAGATGTCGGTCAAGGCTGCCGAAATCATCAAGTTCATGTTCAAGCTGGGCACCCCGGCCACCATCAACCAGGTACTGGATCAGGAAACTGCCCAGCTGGTCGCAGAAGAACTGGGCCACAAAGTGACCCTGGTCAGCGACACCGCCCTGGAAGATTCCCTGGCCGAGTCCCTGAAGTTCGAAGGTGAAGCGGTTCCTCGTGCGCCGGTCGTGACCGTAATGGGTCACGTTGACCACGGTAAGACCTCGCTGCTCGACTACATCCGTCGTGCCAAGGTAGCTGCTGGCGAAGCCGGCGGTATCACCCAGCACATCGGTGCATACCACGTTGAAACCGAACGCGGCATGGTCACTTTCCTCGACACCCCTGGTCACGCCGCGTTTACCGCCATGCGTGCCCGTGGTGCCAAGGCGACCGACATCGTGATCCTGGTGGTTGCGGCGGACGACGGCGTGATGCCACAAACCATCGAAGCCGTTCAGCACGCTGTTGCTGCTGGCGTTCCGCTGGTGGTTGCGGTGAACAAGATCGACAAGCCGGGTGCTGATCTCGATCGCATCCGCAGCGAACTGTCGGCTCACGGCGTGACCTCTGAAGACTGGGGTGGCGACACTCCATTCGTTCCGGTTTCCGCGAAGATGGGTACCGGCGTCGACGAACTGCTTGAAGCTGTATTGCTGCAAGCCGAAGTTCTCGAACTGACCGCTACTCCTTCGGCTCCTGGCCGTGGCGTCGTGGTTGAGTCGCGCCTCGACAAGGGCCGTGGTCCGGTAGCCACCGTTCTGGTTCAGGACGGTACGCTGCGTCAAGGCGACATGGTGCTGGTCGGCTCGAACTATGGCCGCGTGCGCGCCATGCTCGACGAGAACGGCAAGCCGATCAAGGAAGCGGGTCCGGCCATTCCGGTCGAGATCCTCGGCCTGGACGGTACGCCTGACGCCGGCGACGAAATGAGCGTGGTTGCCGACGAGAAGAAAGCCCGTGAAGTGGCTCTGTTCCGTCAAGGCAAGTTCCGCGAAGTCAAACTGGCTCGCGCTCACGCCGGCAAGCTGGAAAACATCTTCGAAAGCATGGGCCAGGAAGAGAAGAAGACGCTCAACATCGTCCTCAAATCCGACGTCCGTGGTTCGCTGGAAGCCTTGCAGGGCGCTCTGAACGGCCTGGGCAACGACGAAGTGCAAGTGCGCGTGGTCGGTGGCGGTGTCGGTGGTATCACCGAATCCGACGCCAACCTGGCACTGGCTTCCAACGCTGTACTGTTCGGCTTCAACGTGCGTGCCGATGCCGGCGCACGGAAGATCGTCGAGCAGGAAGGTCTGGACATGCGTTACTACAACGTGATCTACGACATCATCGAAGACGTCAAGAAAGCCCTGACCGGTATGCTTGGTAGCGACGTTCGCGAGAACATCCTCGGTGTGGCCGAAGTCCGTGACGTGTTCCGTTCGCCGAAGTTTGGCGCGATCGCTGGTTGCATGGTGATCGAAGGTGTTGTGCACCGTAACCGTCCGATCCGTGTACTGCGTGAAGACATCGTGATCTTCGAAGGCGAGCTGGAATCCCTGCGCCGCTTCAAGGATGACGCTTCCGAAGTACGTGCCGGCATGGAATGCGGTATCGGCGTGAAGAGCTACAACGACGTCAAAGTCGGCGACAAGATCGAAGTCTTCGAGAAGGTTCAGGTTGCTCGCAGCCTCTGACTCGCGCACTTCAAGGGCCACGTCGGGCCGCCGCATGCAAGTGCGCGGCACGGCGTCAGGACTCTAAACGCAACGCCCGGTCTGGCTTTTGTCAGGCCGGGCGTTTGCCGCTTTCAGACCTTGCGGGTTTCACCGCAGGGCAGTAACAGGTAACAAATCATGGCAAAAGAATACAGCCGTACCCAACGTATCGGCGATCAGATGCAGCGTGAGCTGGCCCAGCTGATCCGTCGTGAAGTCAAAGACCCGCGCGTCGGCCTGGTCACCATTACCGCTGTGGAAGTCAGCCGTGACGTCGGTCACGCGAAGATCTTCATTACCGTGATGGGGCAGGACAACGCCGAAGACATCGCGCAAAGCATCAAGGTGCTCAACGCTGCCGCCGGTTTCCTGCGCATGCAGCTGGCCCGCGAAATGAAGCTGCGCAGCGTGCCGCAATTGCACTTCCACTACGACGAAAGCGTCGTGCGGGGTGCGCACCTGTCGGCCCTGATCGAGCGCGCCGTGGCTGAGGACAATCAGCACGTGGCTGCGGCAGAACCCGAAGACACCAAGGAGTAACTCGGTGGCTCAGGTCAAACGTATCCGTCGTAACGTCAGCGGCATCATCCTGCTCGACAAGCCGTTGGGGTTCACCTCCAACGCCGCGTTGCAGAAGGTTCGCTGGCTGCTCAACGCCGAGAAGGCCGGTCATACCGGCAGTCTCGATCCACTGGCTACCGGCGTGCTGCCGCTGTGCTTCGGTGAGGCGACCAAGTTCTCGCAGTACCTGCTCGATTCCGACAAGGGGTATGAAACCCTGGCGCAACTGGGCAAGACCACCACCACGGCGGACGCCGAAGGTGAGGTTTTGCAGGAGCGCCCGGTGACCGTTGGTCAGGCCGACATTGAAGCGGTTCTGCCGAAATTTCGTGGGCAAATCAGTCAGATACCGCCGATGTACTCCGCTCTCAAGCGTGATGGCCAGCCGCTGTACAAGTTGGCCCGTGCAGGCGAAGTAGTGGAGCGCGAACCGCGTTCTGTTACTATTGCGCGCTTGGAATTGCTGGCCTTCGAAGGCGATACTGCGCGACTCGCGGTGGATTGCAGCAAGGGCACCTATATTCGCACCCTGGTGGAGGATATCGGTGAGCAACTCGGTTGTGGTGCGTACGTCGCTGAACTGCGTCGTACCCAGGCCGGGCCTTTCACCCTGGCGCAGACCGTGACCCTCGAAGAGCTGGAAGCGGTACATGCCGAAGGCGGCAACGAAGCGGTCGACCGCTTCCTGATGCCATCGGACAGCGGCCTGCAGGATTGGCCGTTGCTGCAGTTCTCGGAAGCGAGCGCGTTCTACTGGCTCAACGGCCAGCCGGTACGTGCCCCGGATGCTCCGAAGTTCGGCATGGTGCGGGTACAGGATCACAACGGTCGCTTCATCGGTATCGGTGAAGTGAGCGAAGACGGGCGCATCGCGCCGCGTCGACTGATTCGGTCAGAATGACCGGAAACCGGTCTGTGTAACAACAGGCCGGCGAGTGTGGCTGTCAACAGGCACGGTCACTACTCATTTATAGATACAGGGATTTGTCCCTGGCCTGTTGAAACTGTTTTTGAAACGGTTTCCTGATAAAAGGATTGCCTCATGGCTCTCGACGTTCAAGAAAAAGCTCAAATCGTTGCCGACTACCAGCAAGCTGTTGGTGACACTGGTTCGCCAGAAGTGCAAGTTGCACTGCTGACCGCCAACATCAACAAACTGCAAGGTCACTTCAAGGCCAACGGTAAAGACCACCACTCCCGTCGTGGTCTGATCCGCATGGTTAACCAGCGTCGCAAGCTGCTGGACTACCTGAAAGGCAAGGACGTGAGCCGTTACAGCGCTCTGATCGCTCGCCTGGGTCTGCGTCGCTAATCAGCGATTGCGCTATGAGGTTGGTTGTCTGTCAGACGTCAGCGGGTTTCCGCCGGCGTCCGGCAGGCTCCCAGCCTCAAGTTTTATCTGGATACACGTTTTACCCTGGACAGGCGTCGGGCCGATTCCCGGCATTGCCCAAGAATTTCGCAAGAAACCAGTTCCCCCAAGAGCCACAAAGAAGGTAGGACACCGTGAACCCGGTAATCAAAAAATTCCAGTTCGGTCAGTCGACCGTTACCCTCGAGACTGGCCGTATCGCCCGTCAGGCCTCCGGCGCAGTATTGGTCACCGTTGACGACGACGTCAGCGTATTGGTGACCGTAGTCGGTGCCAAGCAAGCCGATCCGGGCAAGGGCTTCTTCCCTCTGTCCGTTCACTACCAGGAAAAGACTTACGCTGCCGGTAAGATCCCTGGCGGTTTCTTCAAGCGTGAAGGCCGTCCTTCCGAGAAAGAAACCCTGACTTCCCGACTGATCGACCGTCCGATCCGTCCGCTGTTCCCGGAAGGTTTCATGAACGAAGTGCAGGTTGTCTGCACCGTCGTTTCCACCAGCAAGAAGACCGATCCGGACATCGCTGCGATGATCGGTACCTCGGCTGCCCTGGCGATCTCCGGCATTCCGTTCGACGGCCCGATCGGCGCCGCTCGCGTTGCTTTCCACGAAAGCACCGGCTACCTGCTGAACCCGACCTACGAGCAGCAGGCTGCCTCGAGCCTGGACATGGTTGTTGCCGGTACTTCGGACGCCGTGCTGATGGTTGAATCGGAAGCCAAAGAGCTGACCGAAGACCAGATGCTGGGCGCAGTACTGTTTGCTCACGACGAGTTCCAGGTCGTAATCAACGCCGTTAAAGAACTGGCTGCCGAAGCTGCCAAGCCAACCTGGACCTGGGCACCTGCTCCAGAAGCCACCGAGCTGCTCGCCGCTATCCGTTCCGAGTTCGGCGAAGCGATCTCCCAGGCTTACACCATCACCATCAAGGCCGACCGTTATGCGCGTCTGGGCGAGCTGCGTGACCAGGTTGTTGCCAAGCTTTCCGGTGAAGAAGGCCAGCCTTCGGCTGCCGACGTCAAAGCCGCTTTCGGTGAAATCGAATACCGCACCGTTCGCGAAAACATCGTTAACGGCAAGCCACGTATCGACGGTCGCGACACCCGCACCGTACGTCCGCTGAACATCGAAGTCGGCGTTCTGCCGAAGACCCACGGTTCGGCACTGTTCACCCGTGGCGAAACCCAGGCTCTGGTAGTCGCTACTCTGGGCACTGCCCGTGACGCACAACTGCTGGACACTCTGGAAGGCGAGAAAAAAGACCCGTTCATGCTGCACTACAACTTCCCTCCGTTCTCGGTGGGCGAGTGTGGTCGCATGGGTGGCGCCGGTCGTCGCGAAATCGGTCACGGCCGTCTGGCCCGTCGTTCGGTTTCGGCCATGCTGCCTGCCGCTGACGTGTTCCCGTACACCATCCGTGTGGTATCGGAAATCACCGAATCCAACGGTTCGAGCTCGATGGCTTCCGTTTGCGGCGCTTCCCTGGCCCTGATGGACGCTGGTGTTCCGATGAAGGCACCGGTTGCCGGTATCGCCATGGGTCTGGTTAAAGAAGGCGAGAAGTTCGCCGTCCTGACCGACATCCTGGGTGACGAAGACCACCTGGGCGACATGGACTTCAAAGTAGCCGGTACCGCCAAAGGTGTGACCGCGCTGCAGATGGACATCAAGATCAAGGGCATCACCGAAGAGATCATGGAAATCGCTCTGGGCCAAGCCCTGGAAGCGCGCCTGAACATCCTCGGCCAGATGAACCAGATCATCGGCCAGTCGCGTACCGAACTGTCGGCCAACGCTCCGACCATGATCGCGATGAAGATCGACACCGACAAGATCCGTGACGTTATCGGTAAGGGTGGCGCGACCATCCGTGCGATCTGCGAAGAAACCAAGGCTTCGATCGACATCGAAGACGACGGCTCGATCAAGATCTTCGGCGAAACCAAGGAAGCGGCTGAAGCAGCTCGTCAGCGCGTTCTGGGTATCACCGCAGAGGCCGAGATCGGCAAGATCTACGTCGGCAAGGTTGAGCGCATCGTCGACTTCGGCGCATTCGTCAACATCCTGCCGGGCAAGGACGGTCTGGTTCACATCTCGATGCTGAGCGACGCTCGCGTAGAGAAAGTGACCGACATCCTGAAAGAAGGCCAGGAAGTGGAAGTGCTGGTACTGGACGTGGACAACCGCGGCCGTATCAAGCTGTCCATCAAAGACGTGGCCGCTGCGAAGGCTTCGGGCGTTTAATCACCCCGCAGCTCCAGCGCAATGAAAATGCCCCGCCGTGAAAACGGCGGGGTATTTTTTTGTCCGTGAAATATCGAGTCATTCGGCGAAGTTGCCGACCTGCAAGACCGGTGCTAGGTTTAGCCCACCGCCCGTGTAGCTCAGCCGGTAGAGCAGCGCACTCGTAACGCGAAGGTCGCAGGTTCGATTCCTGTCTCGGGCACCACCTCTCCCTTATCCTTTTGAACCGGCATTTATGTTCCACAGGTCAACTTTTTGTGG
This sequence comes from Pseudomonas sp. 3-2, assembly GCF_019710535.1. NCBI lineage: Bacteria > Pseudomonadati > Pseudomonadota > Gammaproteobacteria > Pseudomonadales > Pseudomonadaceae > Pseudomonas > Pseudomonas sp. 3-2. Next base: position 919,018 of record NZ_CP081200.1, read on the forward strand.
GAGAGATGTAAAGAGCCGTGTAATTCGTCATGCAAACGTCCTATATTCGGTGCCTGCATGAGCATCGCCCAGCAGTTTTCAGATGATCCCGAATGGTTCCGAAGGCCGGACAGTCCGCGTCAGAGAGATCCTTGATGATCCAGATCCATCCTCCATTCCTATGATCAGCGAGAACGCCATGACCGAATTAACTCAAGAGCAACGTCACGAAGAAGCGCTTAGAAAATACATCCTGGATGTTCCGGATCTGAAGGAAGAGATCAAGGACCTGAGTCCCGATGATCAGAAAGACCAGATCCAGTGGGCGTTCGAAGATGAAGCCGAAGCCCAGGGCCTGCAGCCGTGGGAATTGACCCTCAAGTACACCAGCACACCTGAGGAGTTCGAGGCCAAGCGCCTGGAACTGCACAAGGAAGCGGCCGAAGTATTGGGCGTCGAGTGGGAAGAGTACTGCGAGATGAACAATCTGGTGGTCTGAAACAAAAACGCCAGCCTCGAAAGGGCTGGCGTTTTTTATTGCGTGATCGACTCAGATGCTCAGGCGCATCGACAGATCCACGGCCTTCACGTCCTTGGTCATCGCGCCGATCGAGATGTAATCCACCCCGGTCTGTGCGATCGGCAGCAGCGTGCTTTCGTTGATGCCGCCACTGGCTTCCAGTTTTGCCTTGCCGCCGTTCAGGCGCACGGCTTCGCGCATGTCGTCGAGGCTCAGCTCATCGAGCATGATGATGTCGGCACCGGCGGCCAGCGCCTCCTTCAGCTCTTCCAGACTTTCCACTTCGATTTCCACCGGCTTGCCCGGGGCGATCTTGTGCGCAGCGGCAATGGCCTGCGGGATGCCGCCGCTGGCAGCGATGTGGTTTTCCTTGATCAGGAACGCGTCGTAGAGACCGATGCGATGGTTATGGCAACCGCCGCAGGTGACCGCGTATTTCTGCGCCAGACGCAGGCCCGGCAGGGTCTTGCGGGTGTCGAGCAGTTTTACCGAGGTCTCGGCGACGAAGTCCGCCAGGTACTGCGCGCGGGTCGCCACGCCCGACAGCAATTGCAGGAAGTTCAGGGCGCTGCGCTCGCCGGTCAGTAGCGAGCGGGCAGGGCCTTCCAGATGAAACAACGGCTGATTCGGCGAAACCCGTTCGCCATCGCGCACCTGCCAATGCACCGCCACCCGCGGATCGAGCTGGCGGAACACCGCATCGACCCAGGCCGTGCCACTGATGACGGCGGCGTCACGGGTGATGATGGTGGCTTTGGCCAGGCGTTCGGCCGGGATCAGTTGCGCGGTGATGTCGCCGCTGCCGATGTCTTCGAGCAACGCACGGCGCACGTTGGCTTCGATTTCGGCGGTCAAATCGGCGAGACGGAGATTCGGCATAACGGGCTCCACAAACTAAGTGGTCCGATTATAGGGGCATGGCGTCGGCCAACCCAAGGCGAGAACAGCCACGCAGCGCTGCATCCGGTCGATTTTCTTTGAGCAAACCCGATTCTGTCGTGGTCACTTCAAGGTGCCGGCGCATAGGGGAAACCCTGACGGCTCTGGCGCCGGGGACATCTTTTGCAAGATAATCCGCCTTGCATTTGACGCCATGAGTTTGACGTCGGCAAATCACCGTTTCAGGAGGCTTGGATGCACAACGACGGGAATGTAGTGCCTCTGCACAAGGCCACTACCGATCAGGCGACTCACTCGCCGCTCGCCCGCCTGCCTGTGATTCTGCTTCAGGTTCGCGACAAGGCTGCCCAGCGCCTGCGCAACGGTTTGCAGGAGCTGTTCGATAACGCCGACGACACCCTGTTCGAAATGGCCGACCGGGCACGCAACGACGTCGAACAGAACATTTTTTTCGAGGCCATGCGCGACCTGCGCCTCAAGCGCAAGAACATCGAACGCGGCTTTCTCGAGCAGTTTTTCGAAGCCTTTGTCGGCCTCACTCAATTCGATCCCGTCCCCACCGTCCTGTCTCACGCCTTGCAATATGGGGACACCTCGGCGCGCACTGATGACATGGAGCGCAGCGTCGCGGTCGAAACCATGGTCGGCCGCGTACTCAATCGCGACGGCTTCGCCCTCGATCAACTGACCGCGCGGTTCAATGCGTTGTTGGGCAAGACTCTGAGCGATCATTACAACCCGCTGGGCCCGGCGATGCTTTGCGAGTACTTCCTGCAGGCCGGGCGCAATCTGGGGGTGGAGATCAAGGTCAAGCTGATCCTGCTCAAATTGTTCGAGCGCTATGTGCTGGCCGATACCGATCAACTCTACGCCGAAGCCAACCAACTGCTGATCGCCACGGGCGTGTTGCCCGAACTCAAGCCGGCACCGGCCCGTCGTGCCATCGATCAGGCCGTGGCCAGCGTGCAGAGTGAATTCAAGGGCGTCGACAAACCTCAGACGGATGCGGGCGTGCAGGACGTCTTCGCCGCGTTGCAGGAGTTGCTGCTGCATGTGCGCGGTACCGTTGCGCCGACCCTGGAACCCAGCGCTCCCGCCCAACCAATTTCCACCCGCGACCTGCTGCGCCTGCTCTCGCACCTGCAGCAATACGTGCCGGCGCTGGCGGTGCAGGACGACTTCGATCTGCGTCATCAACTTGAACAACTGCTGACCCGGGTCAGCGTGCGCAGCGGCAAGTCGCGAATTGTCGGCGGGGCTGACGAGGACGTGATCAATCTGGTGGCCATGGTCTTCGACTGCATTCTCGATGATCGCAACCTGCCGGATTCCCTCAAGGCGCTGATTGCCCGGTTGCAGATCCCGATGTTGAAGGTCGCGGTGATCGACAAAAGCTTCTTCAGCCGCAGCAGCCATCCGGCGCGCCGCCTGCTCAACGAAATCGCCGAGGCGGCGATGGGCTGGGGCGAGTGCGACGGTAATGCGCGCGACAGCCTGTACCTGCGCATCGAGCAAGTGGTGCAGCGCCTGCTGACGGATTTCGTCGATGACCCGGCGATTTTTTCCGAGTTGCTGGCGGACTTCCTCGCCTTCACCAGTGACGAGCGCCGTCGCAGCGAATTGCTTGAACAGCGTTTGCGCGATGCCGAAGAGGGCCGGGCGAAAACCGAACTGGCTCGCCAGCGGGTCGAGCAGGCGCTCAATCAGGCTTTGCTGGGCAAGGTCCTGCCACCGTCGGTGGTGACGTTCGTGCAAGACGCCTGGAGCAAGGTGTTGCTGCTGACCTGCCTCAAGCACGGCGATCAGTCCGCCGAATGGCAGGCCGACGTGCAGACCATGGAGCAATTGATCTGGAGCGTGCAGCGCCACGACGACGCCGAAGCCGGTCTGCGTCTGCTGGCGCTGGTGCCGGGGTTGCTCAAGTCATTGCGCGACGGCCTGAGCACTTCGGCCTTCGATCCGTTTGCCACCAGCGGTTTTTTCAGTGAGCTGGAAGCGCTGCATGTGCGGCTGCTCGAACCGTTCGGCGCACCGGATCAGTCCGTGCTGCCGGAAATGATCGAAGTGTCGCAGACGATTGTCCTGCAGATGGCCGACGACGGTCTCAAGCCACGCACGCCAGCGCGCTTGCCAGCCGACGATGTCGGTCTGCGCCAGGTCGAACAGTTGCGTCTGGGCAGTTGGGTGGCGTTCGAGGAGGACGAAGAACACACTCTGCGCTGCAAGCTGGCGGCGATCATCGAGGCTACCGGCAAGTACGTGTTCGTCGACCGCACCGGCATGAAAGTGCTGGAGCGCGACCGCACGGAACTGGCCCTGGCGTTTCGTCGCGGCGCGGTGCGGGCGCTGGACGACACCTTGCTGTTCGACCGGGCGCTGGAGTCGGTGCTCGGCAATCTGCGGCGGCTCAATCGCGGCAAGTGATCGCGCGCCGGGGGCCGATCACGGCATACTGGTCGCCAACACAGTCGGCGTTGAAGGAATCGGTATGCAGTTGGATCCCGCAAGCGGGTGGTGTCACGGGGTGCAGGTCTGCCCTTCGCCCAACTTCAATGAGCGCCCGGCGGGCGAAGTCTCCCTGTTGGTCATCCACAACATCAGCCTGCCACCGGCGCAGTTCGCCACCGGCAAGGTCCAGGAATTTTTCCAGAATCGTCTGGATGTCACGGAACATCCCTACTTTGCGGGGATCGCCGACCTGCGCGTGTCGGCGCATTTTCTGATCGAACGTGACGGCAAGGTCACCCAGTTTGTCTCCTGTCTTGAGCGCGCCTGGCATGCCGGCGTTTCGGTGTTCGAGGGACGGGAAACCTGTAACGATTTTTCCGTAGGCATCGAGCTGGAAGGCACCGATGATCTGCCGTTCACCGATGCGCAGTACCAGGCGTTGACCGTGCTGACCCGGCAGATACAGGCGGCGTTCCCGGCAATCACCGTCGAGCGCATCTGCGGGCACAGCGACATCGCCCCCGGACGCAAGACCGACCCCGGACCCGCATTCGACTGGGCACGCTACCGCGCCGCCCTGGCACAAGAGGAAGGACAATGAGTTTTCTGGTGTTACTGCTGGCGGTATGGATCGAGAAGTTCTCGGCTCTGCGCCAACGGGTGCAACGCGATGGCGGATGGATCCGCGAACTGCACAAGCTTGAAACCGGTGGGCTGGCGAAACAGCCGTGGCTGGTGCTGATTGTTCTGGTGCTGCTGCCGGTGGCATTGCTGGGCTTGTTGCTGCTGGTGCTGGAGCCGGTGGCCTATGGTCTGCTGGCATTGCCGGTGCATTTGCTGGTGGTGATTTACAGCCTGGGGCGGGGTGACCTGCTCGGCGAACTCGGGCCGTTTCGCGACGCCTGGCGCCGTGAGGACCTGCAGGCCGCCGCCCATGTGGCCAAGCGTGATCTGAACATCTGCGCCGAAAGCGGCGAACAATTGCTGGAGCAAGTGCAGCGGCATCTGTTGTGGCAGGCCTACCAGAGCTTTTTTGCGGTGATTTTCTGGTACTTCCTGCTCGGTCCGGTGGCGGCACTGAGTTACCGCTTGCTGGCGCTGGCGGAGGAAAACGCCCAGAACCCGGCGGTGGCCGAACGGGCAGGGCAACTGCGTCACGCCTTCGACTGGGTGCCGGTGCGCCTGCTGGCGGCGAGCCTCGCCCTGGTCGGCAATTTCGTCGCGGTCAGTCGGGTGATGCTGCACGAGCTGCTGAACTGGAACATCAGCGCCGCGCAACTGATCAACAGGGTCGGGCTCGCGGCCGGGGAAATCCCGCCGGCCGCTGTCGGCCCCGAAGGCATCAACACCCTCGACTGCCTGTGGGAGTTGCTGCTGCGGGCGGCGGTGCTGTGGTATGCCGGATTTGCCCTGTGGACAGTGCTGGCGTAGGCCGTTCGAGTAATGAGGGGGGCAATCCCCCTCGTTAACCTTAAGTTACAAAACCTCCCTTCGATTTGAGCTATACAGAGATAGCGCCCGATAGTGGCTATCTGCTGTCGCCCCGCGCCTGCCAATAAAAACAAGAAAAAACCAAGGGAGACTTCCAGTGAAGAGCTTGCTCTATCCCGCCGTCTCGCTGATGAACCGCTTGAGCTTCGGCATGAAGTTCAGCCTGATCAGCGTGCTGTTCCTGGTGCCGATGCTGGTGACCAATTTCTATCTGGTGCGCGATTCCTACCGCGAATTCCAGGGCACCCGGGTGGAGCTGCAGAGCCTCGACCTGCTGGGCAGCAGCCTGACCCTGCGCCGGGATCTGGAAACCCTCAACAATCTGGTGCAGATCAATGTCACCCTCGGCCAGTCCGGCAAGGCCGGCAATGTCGAGGCGCAGATCACCAGTCTTGAGCAAAACGTTCTGGCGCGCCTGCAAGGGCTGACGCCCATGACCGAGGATCCGGAGCAGATCAAATTCTTCGAGGCCAAGCGCGATGAAATGATCGCCGCTTTCAAGGCCCAGCAGGCGGAAAACTCTCTGCAAAGCAAAAGTGCGCTGATTGGCAAATTGCTCGGCAATGCGCAGATTTTCAGCCAGATCGTGGCCAGTCAGGCCGGATTGAGTCGCGACAACCAGAGCGACATACGCCAGCTCAGCGAGCTGATCACCGCGATCACGCCGGCCGTCACCCAGGCCTTGGGCGAAGGTCGGGCGATGGGCTCGTATTCATTGGGCCAGGGCTTTCTCAACAGTTCGTCGAGCACCCGTTTCGACGAGTTGCTGGTGCAGATCGAAAAGCTTCAGGCCGAATATGGCCTGAAATTGCAGGATGCGCTGGGTTCGAGCAAAGCCGCCCGTGACTCCCTGAGCGCCCCGGCCGATGCCAGCAAGGCGTCGCTGAAACAGGCCGGCACCCTGATCGAAGAACAAGTGGTGATGGCCGAAACCCTCGACGCCCCATGGCAGGGTTTTTATGACCAGCTCACCGGGCTGATGGACCAGACCTATCAGCTCAACGACGCCACCCTGAAATTCCTCGACACCCAATTGCAGCAACGCCTGGGGCAAAACCGTACGCACATGGTGCTGCAAGCCGTGGCGTTGTCGCTGGTGTTCGTGCTGATTTTCTATCTCTACGGTGGCTTCTATGCCTCGACCCGCGCCACCCTGAAAAACCTCGGCGCCATGATGGACAAGGTGGCGGCAGGCGATATGACGGTGAATTTCCGCGCCAACAGCCGCGATGAACTCGGCGAGTTGGGCGAAGTGTTCAACGGTACGGTGAGGAAAATCCATGACCTGATCGAACGGGTCGGCCACACCGTTGGCGAGGTCGAGCGGCAGGCGGGGCAGGTGGAAAACGTCTCGGCGCAAAGCAATCAGGCGGTCGCCGGGCAACGCACGCAGATCGAGCAAGTGGCGACGGCGATGAACCAGATGTCGGCAACGTCGCTGGAGGTGGCACGCAGTGCGGCGGCAGCGGTCAGCAGCGCCCACAGCGTGAACGATGAAACCATCAATGGGCGCGGACTGGTGGAATCGCAGCAGGGCAGCATCGCGGCACTGGCGAGCGAAATCGATCAATCGGTGCTGGTGATCAACCAGTTGGCCAGCGACAGTCAGTCGATCAGTCGCGTTCTTGAAGTGATCAAGAGCATCGCCGAACAGACCAATCTGCTGGCGCTCAACGCCGCGATCGAGGCTGCGCGGGCCGGTGAGCAGGGGCGCGGTTTTGCCGTGGTCGCCGACGAAGTCCGCACGCTAGCCAAGCGCACCCAGCAATCGACCGAAGAAATCGAGCAGATGATCGCCAAGCTCCATGGCGGCGTCGGCGCGGCAGTGAAGGCCATGGGCGTCAGCCATCAGATGGCCAACGGCACGGTGGGGCAGTCGGAGAAAGTCCAGCAGGCGCTGGAAAACATCCTCGGCGCTGTCGGCATGATCGTCGATCAGAACCAGCAGATCGCCGCTGCTGTCGAGCAGCAGACCGCCGTCGCCCACGATATCGACCAGAACATCGTCGAGATCAACCGTGCCGGCGAGCGCACCGCAGAAGGTGCGCATCAGACCGAAGACGCCAGCCGTGCGTTGTCGGCGCAGGTGGTCGAGTTGAAGCAGTTGATCAGCGCGTTCCGGGTTTGAAGCGACCTGCCTCCTGTGAGGCAGGTTTTTTCGGAATGGCTTGTAGTACTTTTTTGCCTACATCTGTAAGCCCAATCCTGTTTTCCTCCAGGCGCTGGTTTTTCGGCTTCAATGAACCAAGATCAATTCATTGACCACTTGGAGGAGATCGCACATGTCCGTCGCAACCCTGGGCGTCCAGGGCCGCTGCGCCCACTGCCAGACCACGCTGGCACTCAAACCCTGGCAGCTGAATGCCATTTCGATTCACGAAGCGTTCACCTGTGCGAATTGCCAGAAAAGCCTGGAATTGCGTTGCCCCAAGCAGATCAAACGTTTCCGTTCGCTCGACTCACTCGGCCTGCTGCGCGCCAGTGCGCTGGTGACGGTGTGCACCGCGCTGCTGGTGGCCCTGGTGATGGAATGGGTGGGCCTGCTCAGCGTCACCGAGCAGTTGAACGGATCGCTGGTCGCGATTTTCGTGTACTTCGCGGTGATTCGTTATACCCGGCAGCGTCAGCACCTGACGCTGATTCTCGACGCGGCCAAGGCCCACGCCGACTGACTACCAGCCGAACACCTCGCAGCTGTTGGCGGTACTGGCGGCAGCGAGTTGTTGCGCACTGATGTTCATCAAAGTGGCCAGTGAGTCGCAGATCGCCGGCAGATGCGCCGGCGTATTGCGCACGCCGGGGTACATGGCGGGCGCCATGTCCGGTGAGTCGGTTTCCAGCACCACCGAATCCAGCGGCAAGTCGGCCAGCACCCGGTGCATGCGCAACGCCTGCGGCCAGGTCGGTGCACCCCCGAGGCCAAGTTTGAAACCGAGCTTGATGTATTCCCGCGCCTCTTCACGGCTGCCAGCAAAGGCGTGGATGATGCCGGCGCGTTTGAGCTTGAAGCGCTTGAGCGTGGCGATCACCGCTGCATGGCTGCGCCGTACGTGGATCAGCGCCGGTAATTCGAAATCCGCCGCCAGTTGCAGCTGCGCTTCGAACAGCGCCTGCTGGCGTTCGCGGTCGAGGGTTTCGATGAAGTAATCCAGGCCGATTTCACCGACCGCGCACAGCTGCCGATGACCCTTTAGCCGTGTCAGCCAGTCGCCTAGTGCCAGCAAGTCTTGCGGCCGATGCTGATCGAGATAGACCGGGTGCAAACCGAAGGCCGCGTACAGATCGGCATCGCTTTGCACCAGATCCCACACCCGTTGCCAGTTACCCTCGTAGACCCCGAGTACCACCATTCGCCGCACCCCGAGGGCGCGGCTTTCGCTCAGCAGCGCCGCGCGGTCGGCGTCGAAGTCGGGGAAGTCCAGATGGGTGTGGCTGTCGATCAGCTCCACGGCTCAGTCCCGGTGAATACGCTGCTTGAAGGTACGGGCGATGGCCTGCACGCCGGGCTGGTAGTCCGATTGTTCGACCGCCGCCAGCGCCAGTTCCAGCGCCTTGTCGGCGATCAACTGGTGCTGCTGGGCCATGGCGTTGACCGGCAACGGCAGGAAGTCGAGCAACTGGGTGTCACCGAATGTGCCGAGACGCAGTGGGCGCGATTTGAGCGGGAAGTCATGCAGCGCGTCGAACACGCCCTGCAGCAGCACGTAGGACGTGGTCACCAGCGCATCCGGCAAATGCCCGAGACGTTGCAGAAGTTCTTCCATCAATTGCTTGCCGCACTCGCGGCTGAAGGATTCGGCGTGCTCGATCAGCACTTCGCCCTTGAACCCGGCCAGGGCTTGCTTGAACCCGGTCGCACGTTCCTGGCTGATGCTCAGTTCCGGGCGGGCGCCCAGCAGCACGATCTGCTTTGGCTGCGGATCGAGCAGGCTTTCGGTCAGTTGCAGGCTGGCTTCGCGGTCGTCGCTGACCACCGAGCAGAAATGTTCGGCATCCATCACCCGGTCGATGGCGATGATCGGCAAGCCCTTGGCCTGTAACTGACGATAACTGTCGTCACCGGCCGGCAGGCAACTGGCGACGATCAACGCATCGCAGCGTCGAGCGCGGAACAGTTGCAGCAGTTGTCGCTCGCTGTCCGGCGCATCGTCGGAGCTGGCGATCAGCAGCTGATAGCCCCGCGCCCGGGCGCCTTGCTCCAGCAGTTTGGCGATCCGCGCGTAACTGGGGTTTTCCAGATCCGGCAGGATAAAGCCCAGGGTCCGGGTATGCCGACTGCGCAAACCGGCCGCCTGTGGATTGGGGGTAAAACCGTGCAGATCGACCACCGCCCGCACCCGCTCGACGGTGGCGTTGCTGATGCGTTGCTGTTCGGCCTTGCCGTTGATGACGTAGCTGGCGGTGGTCACGGACACTCCGGCCAACCGCGCGATATCACTGAGTTTCAACCCGGGATTTCCTTGTTTTTTCGAGCTTGCCGCGACATTTTCGCCAATCCTACCCGATTCAGGCAGGCGACCATTGTCTCAGCGCATCCGACAAGTTGGACTTCAAGGATGGGACATTATCGAGTAACGTGCCGATCAATCTAGATTAAACGTTTCAGCAAGCGTATTTTCTACGTTTTAGACGCCTTTGGCCGGTTCTGCCGTGAAACCGCCAAAACTGCCTCCTGAAAAGGATGGCCTACAGCGCCTAAGCTGCAACCATTCAAAACAATACCTGGCGTCAAACGACGCCAAAAAGGAGATCGCATGCTCGAGCTCACTGTAGAGCAGATATCCATGGGCCAGTCGGCTGTGGATAAACCCGCCGCTTTGCAATTGCTGGCCAGTCATCTGGTCGCCGATGGACTTGTCGCCGACGGCTACCTCGCCGGCCTGCAGGCCCGGGAGGCTCAGGGCTCGACCTTCCTCGGCCAAGGTATTGCGATTCCCCACGGCACCCCTGAAACCCGTGATCAGGTGTTCGCCACCGGCGTGCGCCTGATGCAGTTCCCTGACGGCGTGGACTGGGGCGATGGCCAGATCGTTTATCTGGCCATCGGCATCGCCGCCAAATCCGACGAACACCTGCGCCTGCTGCAACTGCTGACCCGCGCCCTCGGCGAGACCGATCTGGGCCAGGCCCTGCGCCGCGCCAGTTCGCCGGAAGCACTGCTGAAACTGCTGCAAGGTGCGCCGCAAGAGCTGGCGCTGGATGCGCAGATGATCGGCCTCGGGGTCTCCGCCGACGATTTCGAAGAACTGGTCTGGCGTGGTGCGCGTCTGCTGCGCCAGGCCGATTGCGTGAGCAACGGTTTCGCCGGCGTGCTGCAGCAAGTCGAAGCGCTGCCGCTGGGCGATGGCCTGTGGTGGCTGCACAGCGAACAGACCGTGAAGCGTCCGGGCCTGGCCTTCGTCACCCCGGACAAACCGATGCGTTACCTCGGCCAGCCGCTCAGCGGTCTGTTCTGTCTGGCCAGCCTCGGTGAAGCGCATCAGGCGTTGCTCGAGCGTTTGTGCGCGTTGCTGATCGAAGGTCGCGGCCATGAACTGGGCCGCGCCACCAGCAGCCGTAAAGTCCTCGAAGTGCTTGGCGGTGAGTTGCCGGCCGACTGGCCGAGCGCACGTATCGCACTGGCCAACGCCCATGGTCTGCATGCGCGGCCGGCGAAGATCCTCGCGCAACTGGCGAAAAGTTTTGACGGCGAGATTCGTGTGCGCATCGTCGACAGTCAGGACAGCGCCGTATCGGTGAAAAGCCTGAGCAAACTGCTGAGCCTCGGCGCCCGTCGTGGCCAGGTGCTGGAAATCATCGCCGAGCCGAGCATTGCCGCCGATGCCTTGCCGGCCTTGCTCGCCGCCATCGAAGAAGGCCTCGGCGAAGAAGTCGAGCCGCTGCCAGCAGTCAGTCAGCAGCGTGAAGTGATCGCCGATATCGCCGAAGTCCTGAGCGCCCCGGCCTCCGGCAGCCTGCTGCAAGCGATCCCCGCCGCCCCTGGCATCGCCATCGGCCCGGCGCACATTCAGGTCCAGCAAGCCATCGATTACCCGTTGCGCGGCGAGTCTGCCGCCATCGAGCGCGAACGTCTCAAGCAAGCGCTGGCCGACGTGCGTCAGGACATTCAGGGCCTGATTGAGCGCAGCAAGGCCAAGGCGATCCGCGAGATTTTCATCACCCACCAGGAAATGCTCGACGACCCGGAACTCACCGACGAAGTCGACACCCGCCTCAAGCAGGGCGAAAGCGCCGAAGCGGCGTGGATGGCCGTGATCGAGGCCGCCGCAAAACAACAGGAATCGTTGCAGGACGCGTTGCTCGCCGAACGCGCCGCCGACCTGCGCGACATCGGTCGCCGGGTGCTGGCGCAACTGTGTGGTATGCAGACGCCCGCCGAGCCCGAGCAACCGTACATTCTGGTGATGGATGAGGTCGGCCCGTCCGACGTTGCGCGGCTGGATCCGGCGCGGGTCGCGGGGATTCTTACCGCCCGTGGCGGCGCCACCGCTCACAGCGCCATCGTGGCTCGCGCGCTGGGGATTCCGGCGCTGGTCGGCGCGGGCGCTGCGGTGTTGCTGCTGAAACCGGGCACGCCGTTGCTGCTCGATGGTCAGCGCGGTCGCCTGCATGTGGACGCGGATGCCGCGACCCTGCAGCGCGCCAGCGAAGAGCGCGACACCCGCGAACAACGCTTGAAAGCCGCCGCCGAACAACGCCATCAACCGGCGCACACCACCGACGGCCACGTCGTGGAAGTGTTCGCCAACATCGGCGAAAGCGCCGGTGTAATCAGTGCGGTGGAGCAGGGCGCCGAAGGCATCGGTCTGTTGCGCACCGAACTGATTTTCATGGCTCATCCACAGGCGCCGGACGAGGCGACTCAGGAAGCCGAATACCGCCGCGTCCTCGATGGCCTCGCCGGTCGCCCGCTGGTGGTACGCACCCTCGATGTCGGCGGCGACAAACCGCTGCCGTATTGGCCGATTGCCAAGGAAGAAAACCCGTTCCTCGGTGTGCGCGGGATTCGCCTGACTTTGCAGCGTCCGCAGATCATGGAAGCGCAGTTGCGCGCCTTGCTGCGTTCGGCGGACAACCGTCCGTTGCGGATCATGTTCCCGATGGTCGGCAGCGTCGAAGAGTGGCGTCAGGCCCGCGACATGACCGAACGCCTGCGCCTGGAAATCCCGGTTGCCGACCTGCAACTGGGGATCATGATCGAAGTGCCGTCCGCCGCACTGCTGGCGCCGGTGCTGGCCAAAGAGGTGGATTTCTTCAGCGTCGGCACCAACGACCTGACCCAGTACACGCTGGCGATCGACCGTGGTCATCCGACCCTGTCCGCCCAGGCTGACGGCCTGCACCCGGCGGTGCTGCAACTGATCGACATCACTGTGCGCGCGGCCCATGCCCACGGCAAATGGGTCGGCGTGTGCGGCGAACTGGCGGCGGATCCGCTGGCGGTGCCGGTGCTGGTCGGCCTCGGTGTGGATGAATTGAGCGTCTCCGGGCGCAGCATCGCCGAGGTCAAGGCACGCATCCGCGAACTCAGCCTGACCCAGACGCAAACCCTTGCTCAACAAGCCCTGGCCGTGGGCAGCGCCAACGAAGTGCGCGCATTAGTGGAGGCCCTGTAATGGCCAAGATTCTCACCCTGACCCTCAACCCGGCGCTGGACCTTACGGTGCAGTTGCCACGTCTGGAGGCCGGTCAGGTCAATCGCAGCGACGAGATGCAGACCCACGCTGCCGGCAAGGGCGTCAACGTCGCGCAGGTGCTGGCCGACCTCGGTCATCAACTGACGGTCAGCGGCTTTCTCGGCGAAGACAATCTGCAAGCGTTCGAAACCCTGTTCGCCAAACGCGGTTTCACCGATGCGTTTATCCGGGTGCCCGGCGAGACCCGCAGCAACATCAAGGTCGCTGAGCAGGACGGGCGCATCACCGACATCAACGGCCCGGGGCCGGTGGTCGGCGTGGTGGCGCAACAGGCGTTGCTGGATCGTCTGGTGCAGATCGCGCCGGGGCATGACGCGGTGGTGGTCGCCGGCAGTTTGCCGCGTGGCGTCACTGCACAGTGGTTGCGCGAACTGGTCGAGCGCTTGAAAACGTTGGGCCTGAAAGTCGCCCTGGACACCAGCGGCGATGCCTTGCGCGCGGCGCTCAAGGCCGGTCCGTGGCTGATCAAGCCGAACACCGAAGAACTGGCCGATGCGCTGGGTTGTGAAGTGGTGTCCCACGCGTCTCAGGTCGAAGCGGCCAATCGGCTGCACGCCCAGGGCATCGAGCATGTGGTGATTTCCCATGGCGCAGAGGGTGTGAACTGGTACAGCGTCGGCTCGGCGCTGCATGCCACGCCGCCGAAGGTCAGCGTGGCCAGCACGGTCGGTGCCGGCGATTCGCTGCTGGCCGGCATGCTCCACGGTCTGCTCAGCGCCGACACGCCGGAACAGACCCTGCGCACGGCCACCGCGATTGCGGCGCAGGCGGTGACCCAGATCGGTTTCGGTATTCACGATGCCGCGCAACTGGCGCAGCTCGAACAGGGCGTGCGCGTGCGCCCCCTGACAGAACAATAAGAGGGTTTGTCATGAAGTTAGCCATCGTCACGGCCTGCCCGAACGGCATGGTCACCAGTGTGCTGTGCGCCCGGCTGCTGGATGCCGCGGCCCAGCGTCAGGGCTGGAGCACCAGCGTCGAAGTGGTGGATGCCGCGCACCCGGAACGCGAGTTGTCGGCGGCCACCATCAAGGCCGCCGAGTGGGTGTTGCTGGTGACCACGGGACCGGTGGACATGACCCGGTTCATCGGCAAGAAAGTCTTTCGGATCGCGCCGGCGCAAGCCCTGCAGGATGTCGAAGACGTACTGCGGCGTGGCGCCGTCGAGGCGCAGGTTTACGTCGCTGCCGAAGCGCCGCCGGTGGTTGCCAGCGCGCAAGCGCCGCGTCTGGTCGCGGTCACTGCATGCCCGACCGGCGTCGCTCATACATTCATGGCTGCCGAAGCCTTGCAGCAAGCCGCCAAGCGTCTGGGCTACGACCTGCAAGTCGAAACCCAGGGCTCGGTCGGCGCGCGAAATCCGCTGAGCGCGGCAGCGATTGCCGAGGCTGACGTGGTGCTGCTGGCGGCTGACATTGAAGTCGCCACCGAGCGTTTCGCCGGCAAGAAAATCTACCGCTGCGGCACCGGCATTGCGTTGAAGCAATCCGAAGCCACGCTGAAAAAAGCCCTGGCCGAAGGTGTCGTTGAAAACGCTGCCGGCGACGGCAAGGCCCCGGCCAAACAAGAGAAAAGTGGCGTCTACAAACACCTGCTGACCGGTGTGTCGTTCATGCTGCCGATGGTGGTGGCGGGCGGGCTGATGATCGCCTTGTCGTTCGTGTTCGGCATCACCGCGTTCAAGGAAGAGGGCACGCTGGCGGCGGCGCTGATGCAGATCGGTGGCGAGACCGCGTTCAAATTGATGGTGCCGCTGCTGGCCGGTTACATCGCCTGGTCGATTGCCGACCGTCCCGGACTCGCGCCGGGGATGATCGGCGGTTTGCTGGCGAGCACCCTGGGCGCCGGTTTCATCGGCGGGATCGTTGCCGGGTTTATCGCAGGCTATGCGGCCAAGGCGATCAGTCGCTATGTGGCGCTGCCGCAAAGTCTCGAAGCGCTGAAACCGATTCTGATCATCCCGTTGTTCGCCAGTCTGTTCACCGGGCTGGTGATGATTTACGTGGTCGGCAAACCGGTGGCCGGGATGCTTGCGGCGCTGACGCATTTTCTCGACAGCATGGGCACCACCAACGCGATCCTGCTCGGTGTGCTGCTGGGCGGCATGATGTGCGTCGACCTCGGCGGGCCGATCAACAAGGCTGCCTATGCGTTCTCGGTGGGGCTGCTCGCCTCGCAGAGTTATGCACCGATGGCCGCGACCATGGCCGCCGGCATGGTGCCGCCGATCGGTCTGGGTATCGCCACCTTCATCGCCCGACGCAAGTTCGCCCAGACCGAACGCGAGGCGGGTAAAGCGGCGCTGGTGCTCGGGTTGTGTTTCATCTCCGAAGGGGCGATTCCGTTTGCCGCGAAAGACCCGTTGCGGGTGATTCCGGCGAGCATTGCCGGCGGTGCGCTGACCGGTGCGTTGTCGATGTACTTCGGCTGCAAGCTGATGGCGCCCCACGGTGGGCTGTTCGTGCTGGCGATTCCGAATGCGATCAACCATGCGCTGTTGTACCTGCTGGCGATTGTCGCGGGCAGTCTGCTGACGGCGGTGGTGTATGCGCTGGTCAAGCGCCCGGAAGCCGTGGAACTGGCGCTGGAGCCCGCGAAGGCGTGAGGTGTCACACCGCTTTCATCTAGCGGTGCTTAAGTTTTCCTTTTTTCAGGGAGAACACCATGAGCGATTTCAATCCCGGTCGCCGGCGCGTGATGCAAGCCGTCGGCGCCGGACTGCTGATGCCGGGGCTGGCGCCGGCCGTGATCGCGTCGGTCAAGGATCGACCGCAGCTCACTGACGGCGTGCAATCCGGCGATTTGCAGGGCGACCGGGCGATGATCTGGAGCCGTGCCGACCGCCCAGCGCAGATGGTGGTGGAGTGGGACACCCGCAGCCAGTTCCGCCATCCGCGCCGCGTGGTCTCGGCGCTGGCCGATGCCCGCAGCGATTTCACCGCCCGCGTCGAGCTCACCGGGTTGCCCGCCGATCAGGTGATTTTCTACCGCGTGTATTTCAAGGACGCCCGCACCGGCGTCGCCAGCAAACCGTGGCTCGGCCATTTGCGCAGCGCACCGACCGCGCGGCGCAATATCCGTTTTGTCTGGAGCGGCGACACCGTCGGCCAGGGCTTCGGCATCAACCCCGATATCGGCGGCATGCGCATTTATGAAGCGATGCGCATGCGCCTGCCGGACTTCTTTATCCACAGCGGCGACACCATCTACGCCGACGGCCCGGTGCCGGCGCAGCTGACCACCGAGGGTGGCCGGATCTGGCGCAACCTCACCACGGAAGCCAAGAGCAAGGTCGCCCAGACCCTCGACGATTATCGCGGCAATTACCGCTACAACCTGATGGACGAAAACGTCCGTCGCTTCAACGCCGAAGTGCCGCAGATCTGGCAGTGGGACGACCATGAAGTGGTCAACAACTGGTCGCCGGGCAAGCAGCTCGACGAGCGTTATCAGGAAAAAAATATCCACACCCTGGTCGGCCGTGCGCGTCAGGCCTGGCTCGAATATGCGCCGATGCGTTTGCAGGCGGCCGATGGCGGCGGGCGGATTTATCGCAAGCTCAGTTACGGGCCGATGCTCGATGTGTTTGTGCTCGACATGCGCAGTTATCGCGGCGCCAACGACGACAATCTCGGGGCGGAAAAACCGTTCCTCGGACGCGAGCAACTGAACTGGCTCAAGCGTGGATTGAAGGCCTCGAAAGCCCAGTGGAAAGTGATTGCCGCCGACATGCCGATCGGTCTCGGCGTGCCCGACGGCGAAGTCAGTCCTGGTGTTGCGCGCTGGGAAGCGGTGGCCAACGGCGATCCCGGTCCGGCCCAGGGGCGCGAACTGGAAGTGGCCGAATTGCTCGGGTTCCTGCGGGCACATCAGGTGCGCAATTTCGTGTTCCTGACGGCGGACGTGCATTACTGCGCGGCGCATCATTACCACCCGGAGCGCGCGGCGTTCCAGGATTTCGAACCGTTCTGGGAGTTTGTCGCAGGGCCGTTGAACGCCGGCAGTTTCGGCCCCAATCCGCTGGACAAGACCTTCGGCCCGCAAGTGGTGTTCGAGAAGGCGCCGGCGGTACAGAACGCCTCGCCATTTGCCGGGTTTCAGTTTTTCGGCGAGGTGAACATCGAGGGGCAGAGCGGGGAGATGAGCGTGGTGTTGCGGGATCTGGAGGGTGTGGCGGTGTTTGAGCAGAAGCTGCAGCCAGTCTGAATCCAGTGCTGAACCTGTGGGAGCACGGTTGCTCCCACAGTTACCCAAGGCGAATCAGTAAACGTCGCGACGATAACGACCCTGTTCGATCAGGCGTTCGACTTCGGCGGCGCCCAGTACTTCATTGAGCACCTGATCCACCCCCGAAGCCATGCCTTGAAGACTGCCGCAGATGTAGATCACTGCACCGTCCGCCAGCCATTTCTTCAACTCGCCGGCTGATTCGCGCAGGCGATCCTGCACGTAAATCTTCTCGGCCTGATCTCGCGAGAACGCCAGATCGAGGCGTTCCAGATCACCGTTGATCAACCACTCTTCCAGCTCTGCGCGGCAGAGGAAGTCGTGCTCGCGATTGCGTTCGCCAAACAACAGCCAGTGACGCTGTTGATTGTCGGCGATCCGTGCCTTGAGCAAGCTGCGCAGCCCGGCAAGGCCGGTGCCGTTGCCCAGCAGGATCATCGGCACCGAAGCGCTCGGCAGATGGAAACCGCTGTTGCGGCGGACCCGCAGGCTGATGCTGCCGCCGATCTGCGCATGCTCGGTCAGCCAGCCGGAGCCGATGCCGAGGCTGCCATCGGCATGCTGTTCCTGACGCACGATCAGCTCCAGTACGCCGTCGGCGGCAATCGAGGCGATCGAGTATTCGCGCATTGCCAACGGCACCATCGCATCGACCAGCGCCTGGGCGTGCAGGCCCACCAGATGGGCGCGGTGCTCGGGCAACTGGCGGCTGGCGAGGGCTACTTCCAGCGACTCTTGCAGGCCGTTGACCTTGACGCTGGTTTCGCCACGGATGCCGAGGCCGTCGAGGAAATGCTCGATGGCCCACGGGCAATTGCGCGGCAGCACTTCCACCAGATCGCCGGCCAGCCAGCTGCGGGAGGTCGGTGCGGTCAGACCCAGCAGATAGACCGGTGCGCCGGCGCTGTCCGGGTTCATCAGCTCGCGGCGCACCAGCGTCCAATTCTCGTAGCTCGGTGCTTGCCAGGTCTCGACCGGCGTTTGCCCGGTGATCAGGCCGAGCTGGGTCTGCCAGTGGCGCAGAGCGTAAGGATCGCCGCTGTCGACTTCGACCGGGGCGAACAGGGTCTTGCCGCCGTGTTCGCTCAGCCATTGATGCAAGCGTCGGGCAAAACCGCAGAAGTGTTGATACTGCCGATCGCCGAGGCCGAGCACCGCGTAGTTGAGGCTGTCGAGGGTCGAGGCGTTCTTCAATACCTTGCGCTCGAAACCGCGCGCGCTGTCCGGCGCGTCGCCGTCGCCGAAGGTACTGACCACGAACAGCGCGTTGTTCGATTCGCGCAGATCCTGCTCGCTGACATTCGCCAGCGGCTGCACCTTCACCGGCAATCCGGCGGCCTGCAATTGCCCGGCGGTCTGCCACGCCAGTTGCTCGGCAAAACCGCTCTGGCTGGCGAAACCGATCAGCCACGCCGGTGTATCGCCGGCCGGTTGGCCGAGGCCTTTGCGGGCATCCTTGATCTGCTTTTTCTTGCGCCGGCGATCCAGGTACAACAGCCAGCCGGTGATGAAGAACAGCGGCATCAAGACGGCCGCGACGGTGACGATGATCCGCCCGACCAGACCGAAATAGCTGCCGACGTGCAGCGCGTAAATGCTGGTCAGCAATTGCGCCTTGAAGCTTTTGTCGGCGTAGCGGTCGACGCGCTTGACCACGCCGGTGGCCGGGTCGAGGGTGATCTGGTTCAGCGCGCGGTCATGGGGCGAGCTGTCGAGCAGGTAGAACACGGTCGCCGGTTGACCGGCCACTGGCGGCATGCGGATGTTGTAGGCGGCGAGGCCGGGACCTGCGGAACTGTAGATGCTGAGCCACATGGCGGCGTAATCGGCAGTCGGCGCCGGACCTTCAGGGGCCGGGCCACGACCGCCGCGCACGCGCTCGTTTTGCGGTGCATCGGAAAGCAGTCGGGTCAGGCCCTTGTTGTACCACTCGTAGGACCAGGACAGTCCGGTCAATGCCAGCAGCAGATACACCAACATGCACCAGGTGCCGAACACCGAGTGCAGATCCCAGTTGAAGCTGCGGCCCTTTTTCTTCCAGTCGAGAGTCAGCCAGACGCGCCAGCTGTGCCACTGGCGCGGCCAGCGCAGGTACAGGCCGGACAGGCAGAAGAACAGCAGCATCAGGGTGCAGGCGCCGGTGATGTTGCGACCGGTATCGCCCATGGCGAGGAACCGGTGCAATTGCAGCATCAGGGCGAAGAAATCCTGGCCGGTGGCCTCGCCCTTGAACTCGGCGGTGTAGGGATCGAAGTAGCGCATCTCGCCCCGGCGCTCGCCTTTGGGCGGGGTGAACCAGACGCGTCCGGCGCTGCCGCTTTCGGTTTCGACCGAGAGCATCGAGACTTTCTTGCCCGAGGCCGCTTCGATGTGCGCCACCAGATCGGCGGGCGGCAGCACGCCGGCGACCTGCTTCTCGACCTGTAACACCGAAGGGTTGAGGGCTTTGAGAATTTCGTCCTGAAACGAATAGGCAGCGCCGGTGATGCCCATCAGGGCCAGCACCAGCCCGGCAGTGATGCCAAAAAACCAGTGCAACTGGAACAGGGTTTTCTTCAACACGTTGCTTGCCTTGTCCGTTCGGAGGTTGTGTTCACGGCGTGCATTATGCCGTGGCTTATCGAGAAACGTTCTTTATTACGTACAAAAGCCCCGCTCAAATGAATGAACGGGGCTCGGTACTTCCCTCTTCGATCAGAAGTGGAAGTTGGTGCTCAGCAATGCCGTACGGCCCGCCGCCTGGTTGGCGAAGTGGGTCGAGAAGGCCTTGTCGTAGTAGGTCTCGTTGGTCAGGTTCTGCACGTTCAATTGCAGGTCGACGTTCTTGCTCAGCTTGTACGCCGCCATCGCGTCGTAGCGAACGTAGGAATCGACCATGGTGGTGTTGGCCACGTTGCCGAACACGTCATCCACGTAGAACGCACCGCCACCGATGGTCAGCTTCGGCGTGACCTGGTAAGTGGTCCACAGGCTGGCGCTGTTTTTCGGCGTGTTGGGCAGCTCGTTACCGTTGTTGGCCTTGTTGGCCGGCAGGTCACCACCGTCCACCTGTTCGCTGTCCATGTAGGCGTAGCCGGCGAACACTTGCCACTTGTCGGTGATCTTGCCGCTGGCGGACAACTCGATACCTTGTACACGGGTCTTGCCGGCGTTTTCGTACGAGGTGGTATCGACCTGGACACGCGCGTTTTCTTTCTCGGTGCGGAAGATGTCGGCGGTCAGCGACAGGCGATCGTTCAGCAGATCCCACTTGGTACCGATTTCGTAGTTCTTGGTGGTTTCCGGCTCCATGTCGCTCTTGAGCAGGTTGCCATTGCGATCCGGCGTGCCGCCCAGCGGGTTGCCTTCCTGACCTTCACCCAGGGTGTTGCCCGGCGGAGTGGCGGAGGTGGCGTAGGACGCGTAGATGCTGCCGTTCTCTGCCGGTTTGTAGACGATGCCGAACTGACCGGTGACGAACTCGCTGGTGTCAGCACCCTTGGAGGTGGTGCGGCCAGCGTTGTTGTAAGTCTTGTAGCCGGTTTCGAAGTGGTCGTAACGCAGGCCCATGTTCACCAGCCATTGCTCGGACAGCTCCAGGGTGTCGAACGCATACAGCGCGTAGGTATCGGACTGGGTGTCGGTGCCGGCGTAGTTGCGCGAGATCGCGCCGTTCCACGGATCGTTCGGGTTCGGGTTCGACAGCGAGGTGCAGTTGTAGCCGCTGGCAGCGCCGATCAGAGCCGGATTGCAGTTGGTGGTCACGGCCGAGGTGCGCGGCGTGGTGTCGGTGTTGACGTTGTACGAGGATTTGCTGCTTTCCTCACGGGTGTACTCGACACCGGTGGAGAAGCTGTTCTTGAAGCCGGCAACGTAGAAATTGCCGAACAGGTCGGTCTGGTTGGTGGTGGTCTCGGTGTTGCTCACACGAGTGTTCGCACGACGCCAGACGCTGCCGTTGTTGACGTTGCCCTTGCTGTCGTCCGGCTGGGTCAGGATGTAATCCTGCATGCTGGTGCCGTGACGCAGGGTGTTCTTGATCGTCAGCGAGTCGCTCAGGTCATGCTCGATGGCGAAGGTCGCGGTGTCGGTGCGGCCCTTGCGGAAGTCGCGGTCCAGACCGTAGAAATTGCTGTGATCGCCGCCGGCGTACGGCTTGTCCGGGTTGGACTTGGTGCGCGCCGCCGAGCCGCCGGCCGGAATGGTGTAAGGGATGCCCGAATCCGGCGTGTCGTTGCTTTCGAGATGGTAATAATCGAGGTTGACGCGGGTGTCGGTACCCAGGCCGAAGGCCAGGGATGGCGCGATGCCCCAGCGGTCGTAGTCGACCTTGTCGCGACCGGCGACGTTGCTCTCGTGGCTCATCAGGTTCAGACGGCCGGCAGCGGTGTCGCTGAACTGGTAGTTGCCATCCATCGTGTAGCGCTGGGTCTGGTCGGAGCCCCAGGTGAAGCCACCGTCGAACGAGTTGCCCAAGTGCGCTTTCTTGCTCACCAGGTTGATGCTGCCGCCGGCTGCGCCACGACCGCCGATGGCGGAGTTCGGGCCCTTGCTGACTTCGATGTTTTCCACGGCGAAGATTTCGCGGCTCTGGGAGCCGGTATCGCGCACGCCGTCGAGGTAGGTGTCGCCCTGGGCGTCGAAACCACGGATGAACGGACGGTCGCCCTGCGGGTTGCCGCCTTCACCGGCACCGAAAGTGATGCCCGGCACGGTGCGCAGTGCGTCCTGCATGTTCAGGGCGCCGGTGTCTTTCAGCACTTGCTGCGGGATAACGGTGACCGAGCGCGGCGTGTCGACCAGCGGCGCGGTGTACTTGGGCGAGGAGGCTTTCTCGACCTGGTAGGAGGTCGAGTCCTGGGCTTCGCCGGTGATGGCGGTGGCGTCCAGGGCGATGGCATTGCCGGTGGCTTTGCTGTCGGTTTTTTCGGCGGCGAACACCATGTGGCCTGCGGAGCCGGCGGTGATTGCCACGCCGATGGCGGAAGCGAGCAGACGTGGTGAACTTACCGGTACTTGTGCTGGTTGACGTGCCATTTTTATTCCCCTCCCCAAGGATTTGAGGCGGCGGAATATAGGGTAAACAGGTATTCGTATCAATTGCGAAACATTACTATTCGCGACAAATTTACATTCTTTACAATTTAACCTTACGGTTTTTACCAGTTCATTCGTCTAGCGGGTTTTACACAGTCAATAAGAATCAATACCATTGGCATCCTTTTGCCATCTGGTGACGTCGCCATGCTCCTGCACATCCCCGCGCTGTTCGAGAAAGACGAAGTGCAGCGTATTCGCGAGGCGCTGGAACAGGCCGACTGGGCCGATGGCAAGATCACCGCCGGCTATCAATCGGCCAAGGCCAAGCACAATCTGCAACTGCCCGAAGGTCATCCGCTGGCCAAGGAAATCGGCGCGGCGATGCTCGAACGGCTGTGGAAAAATCCGTTGTTCATGTCTGCCGCGCTGCCGCACAAAGTATTTCCGCCGTTACTCAACTGCTACACGGCGGGTGGCAGTTTCGATTTTCACATCGACAATGCCGTACGCCAGCCCAAGGGCAGCATCGAACGGGTACGCACTGATCTGTCGGCCACGCTGTTTTTCAGCGAGCCGGAGGACTACGACGGCGGCGAGCTGGAAATCCAGGACACCTTCGGCACCCAGCGGGTAAAACTGCCCGCCGGCGATATGGTGCTGTACCCCGGCACCAGCCTGCACAAGGTCAACGCGGTGACTCGCGGTGCGCGCTATGCCTCGTTCTTCTGGACTCAAAGCCTGGTGCGCGAGGACAGCCAACGCGCGTTGCTGTTCGAGATGGACGGTGCGATCCAGCAGCTTACCCAGGACATGCCCGATCACCCTTCGCTGATCCGCCTCACCGGCACCTATCACAACCTGCTGCGCCGCTGGGTCGAGGTGTAAGTGGCGGACTTTCGGTTGCGCCGCGAGGAAGTCCTCGACGGCGAACGCCTCACGGCCATGCTCGAAGAAAGTCCGGCCCGCGCGGCTCAGGCGATTCTGCTGGCGGCGGGTGAGGGCGTGCTGGAAGCGCAGGCGCTGCTTGGGCAGATCCTGCTCGATGGTCACGGGATTGCTCAGGATCAGCCGCTGGCCTTGCGCTGGTTTGAAATCGCCGCAGGGCAAGGTCATCTGATGGCGCGCAACATGCTTGGCCGCTGTCATGAGCACGGTTGGGGATGCCCGGTCGATGCCGCCAATGCTGTGCAACATTATCGAATCGCTGCCGCCGGCGGGCTGGATTGGGCGATGTATAACCTGGCCAACCTGCTGGCGACCGGGCGCGGTGTCGCGGTCGATCATCTTCAGGCCATGGCGCTGTATCAGCGCGCGGCAGAGTCCGGGCATGCCAAGTCGATGAACCTGCTCGGGCGTTATCTGGAAGAGGGGCAAGTGTGCCCGGCGAATCCGGCAGCGGCCCGTGACTGGTATCGACGTTCGGCCGAAGGCGGGGATTTTCGTGGGCAGTTCAGCTACGCGGCGGTGTTGGCGGCTGAGGGGCGCGTCGATGAGGCGTTGGTCTGGCTGGAGAAAGCGCTGGCCGGCGGTAACCTGAATTTTCTGCGCGTGGCCAGCCAGACGCTGGCGAGCGCAACCGATCCGAGAATCCAGGCGCTGGCGCAGGCCTACACTCACCGTTGCGCCGAGTTACAGGACACCTGAATCGCAGCTACAAAAAAGCCCATGACACGTCATGGGCTTTTGCTTACCGCAGCAATATTTACACGTAGAACGATTTCAGCGGCGGGAAGCCGTTGAACTCTACCGCGCTGTAACTGGTGGTGTACGCACCGGTCGACAGCCAGTACAGGCGATCACCGATCGCCAGGTTCAGCGGCAGACCGTACTTGTAGTTCTCGTACATGATGTCGGCGCTGTCGCAGGTCGGGCCGGCGATCACGACTTCTTCCATCTCGCCTTTCTTCTCGGTCCAGATCGGGAACTTGATCGCTTCGTCCATGGTTTCGATCAGGCCGGAGAACTTGCCCACATCGGTGTACACCCAACGCTCGACGGCGGTGCGGGATTTACGCGCGACCAGCACCACTTCGCTGACCAGGATGCCGGCGTTGGCGATCAGCGAACGGCCCGGCTCCAGAATGATTTCCGGCAGGTCATCACCGAAGTCTTCCTTGAGGAAGCGGATGATTTCTTCGGCATAGGTTTCCAGGCTGTTGGTGCGGGTGATGTAGTTGGCCGGGAAGCCACCGCCCATGTTGATCAGCTTCAGATGGATGCCGTCTTCTTCCTTCAGGCGCTCGAAGATCACTTTGACCTTGGCGATGGCGGCGTCCCAGACGCTGATGTCACGCTGTTGCGAACCGACGTGGAAGGAGATGCCGTATGGCACCAGGCCCAGGTCGCGGGCGAGGATCAGCAGGTCCATGGCCATGTCGGTCTGGCAGCCGAATTTGCGCGACAGTGGCCAGTCGGCGGTGGTCGAGCCTTCGGTCAGGATGCGCACATAGACTTTGGCGCCCGGTGCGGCCTTGGCGATGTTGCGCAGGTCGGCTTCCGAGTCGGTGGCGAACAGACGCACGCCCTTCTCATAGAAGTAGCGAATGTCCTTGGACTTTTTGATGGTGTTGCCGTAGCTGATCTGGTCCGGGCTGACGCCACGGCTCAGCACTTTGTCCAGCTCATAGATCGAGGCGATGTCGAAGCTCGAACCTTTCTCTTTGAGCAGGTCGATGATCTCGACGGCCGGGTTGGCCTTGACCGCGTAGTAGACCTTGGCGAATTCGAAACCGGCGCGCAGGTCATCGTAGGCCTGGGCGATCATCGCGGTGTCGATCACCACGAACGGGGTTTCCTGTTTGTCGGCGAACGCCTTCATTTTCTGAAAGGTTTCGCGCGCGAAATAGTCTTCGACCTGGATCGACATACTTGGGACTCCTAGTGGCAAACGTCGTTAATCAATGGGTGCAAATGAACGTCCTCCGTATCCCCACTTTGGTTCGCCTACTTCCCAAGGCATGTCGCCGAAAGCAAAAAGGCCATGGGAAGCGGCGTGCCCTTGGCCTTGCTGTCTCGTCGTCAGTACTTGAGCCGGATGGATCGTTTCCAGCATGGACGTTCGGCGCGAACTTTAGGGCGTGAGGGGCCTGAGATCAACAAAAAATGTCGCGTTTCTGCACACTTCCGTCGTGCGGTGCCGCTCAGTCACTGGTGTAACCGACCTGCATGACAGGCTGATGTTCCCCTTGTCGTCACTTTCCGGTGGATTGCATGCGCAGTCCGCCTATAACCCTGCACGTTTTAACTCCGAAAAAATATCGCCGTAGCGTCACCTACTGTCATTTATGACAGGTGCTTAATTTCGTGATTGTTATTAGGGTGAATGCACAGCCATCACGCTGAAATGAGTTGAAGTGTCAGTTCTGAAAATTTCAATTTTCAGGCATCTACCTGCATGTAAGGAAGTTGCGAGTCTGCAGCAGGCAACTTGGTTTTGTAGAGGGTGATTGAGATGAAGCGAATAATTTTATGGATGTTTGTATTATTGCTGTCAGGGTGCGCTACTCACGAACTTTCGCCCAAGGTTGACTCTGATCAAGGTACCTCCGGTGTTCAATCCGCTGACACTGGAACTCTGGCTACAGGGCCCGAGATCGCGGGGTATTTGACCGAGGCCTATCACAACAAGATAAACATGTGTCGTGCCAATCCCAGCGCGCCACCGTTCCTGTGCAGCGGGGTATTGCTGAGAGCGACCCAGAACTCCACAGGGTTTCATTTCTGGAATCCTAACCCAAGCTCTACCGGTGTTTCTTTTTCCTGGCTGCGTGCGGATGCAAAGTTCGGAAAGTTAGTCTTCGGGTATAATAACGGCTTTATTTTTTATCCTTATTTTTTTAAACCTGCGGGCAAGATCGAACCGGAAATCCTGTGTTTTTTTCCGGTGGACGGTGCAACGACCCTCCGTGCAGACAAAGGGTGCGGGACTCACCCTGGGTTTCCCACCAGCGCTCCATGCCAATCGCAGAATATAAATACGGCTGTGCAATACCTGGCTCATTACAACAGTCTGCCGAGCAAATACCACACCCTGTGTGGATTCGATGTGCGCGACTATCTGAATCAGGGCGCGACGACTGCTTTCAATGAAGCGGTGAAAGCACAAGGGCAAGGTGGAACCTTCGCGTTCAACACGCAAAACGAGTTTCGGCTGGAAAAGTGGGGGCAGAATCTGGGAGCGACTTTGCCGATAGAAGCGGTGTTCTACCTCAACGATACAGGCAAGGCCGGTGCACAATATGATCAGCGTGATTTCAAGACGCAAACCGGTATCTGGATTCCAATGATTCGGATAACCCTTCCACAGACGCCAGCAGCCGACGCGACATTCCAGTACATCCCCGCCGATCAGGCCATTTCCTCCTGAACAAAAAAGGGCGGTGCTTATCCACAAGCACCGCCCTTTTTTACAGACCGTTCTTCACGTCAACGCAACTTCCGCCGGCGACACGATGCTGGTCTTGCCCCCTCGGGATTTACCCGAACTCAGATACTCGGCAATTGACTCCTGAGTCACCTCGCCAAGGAACACCCGCTCGGCATCCATCACTGGCAGCCATGAGCGATTGAACTCGTACATGCGCGACAACAGGATGCGCAAATGCTCGTCGTAGGCAGCCGTGGCGTTGAACTCGCGCAGGAACTGCGCACAGGTGCCGGTCTGACGGTGCAGGTCACGACGGCGCACATAACCCAGTGCCTTGTTCTCAGCGTCAGTGACGACGACATAGCGACGGTCATGTTCGTCCATCAACTCCAGCGCGTCGGTCACCGGGGTTTCCGGGCTCACCGACGGCGCGTTGTCCGCCGCGTCTTCGGCTTTCACCAGCAGCAGACGTTTGAGGGTGCTGTCCTGACCGACGAAGTTGCTCACGAAATCGTCCGCCGGATGAGCGAGCAGGGTGTCCGGATGGTCGATCTGCAACAGCTTGCCGGCGCGGAAGATCGCGATCTTGTCGCCGAGCTTGATCGCTTCGTCGATGTCATGGCTGACCATGATCACGGTCTTGTTCAGTGCGCGTTGCATCTCGAAGAACTCGTTCTGGATCATCTCGCGGTTGATCGGGTCCACCGCGCCGAACGGTTCGTCCATCAGCAGCAGCGGTGCATCCGCCGCCAGCGCACGGATCACGCCGATCCGTTGCTGCTGGCCGCCGGACAGCTCACGCGGGTAGCGATGCAGATACTGCTTGGGTTCAAGCTTGATCATGCTCATCAGTTCGCGGGCGCGGTCATGGCATTTCTGTTTGTCCCAGCCGAGCAGTTTTGGCACGACGACGATGTTCTCTTCGATGGTCATGTTCGGGAACAGACCGATCTGCTGGATCACGTAGCCGATGTTGCGGCGCAACGTCACTTCGTCGAGGTCGGTGGTGTCTTCGCCGTTGATCAGGATCTTGCCCGAGGTCGGTTTGATCAGGCGGTTGATCATTTTCAGCGTGGTGCTTTTGCCGCAGCCCGATGGCCCGAGGAACACACAGATTTCGCCTTCATTGACGGTCAGGCTTACCGAGTCCACGGCTTTCACATCTTTGCCGTTGCTTTGAAAGGTCTTGCTGAGGTTTTGAAGTTCGATCATTTGAGGAGTCCTTTTGGAGTCAGCGAACGTTGCAGCCACTGCAAAATGAGGTCGGCGAAAATCGCCAGAAGACTGACCAGCAGCGCGCCGACGATGAGCATCGACATGTCACTGCGGCTGATGGAGGCAAGGATCAGCACGCCGAGGCCGCCGGCGCCGATGGTCGCGGCGATGGTCATTACGCCGATGTTCATCACCACTGCGGTGCGTACGCCGGCGAGGATCACCGGCACGGCGATCGGCAACTCGACCATGCGCAAGCGTTGGCCGAAGGTCATGCCGATGCCGCGAGCGGCTTCGCGAATGCCCGGCTCGACACCGGTCAGGGCGAGATAGGTGTTGCGCATGATCGGCAACAGTGAATAAAGGAACACCGCAGTGATCGCCGGCATCGGGCCGAGGCCCTGGCCGAATTTCGAGTAGAACGGCAGCAGCAGGCCGAACAGGGCAATCGACGGCACGGTCAGCAGCACCGTGGCGCTGGCCTGCAAGGGGCCGGCGAGGCTCGGGAAGCGCGTCATCAAAATGCCCAGCGGCACGCCGATGAGGATTGCCAGGCTGACGGCAATGCCGACCAGGGTGATGTGCTGCCAGGTCAGGTGCATCACCTGCTGCCAGTCGAGGTGGGAAAAGGCGTTCAGGAATTCCATGACTTTTCCTCCTTTAATTCAGTGGATGCTGGCGCAGGAAATCGGCAGCGACTTTCGACGGGCTCTCGTGATCGACATCGACCCGTGAGTTGAGCTGGCGCATGGTTTCGTCGTCGAACAGCTCGGCCAGCGGCTTGAGTTGCTCCGCCAGTTGCGGGTGGGCGTCGAGGTAGGCCTGACGCACGACCGGCGCAGCGGTGTAGTCCGGGAAGTAATGCTTGTCGTCTTCCAAAAGCTTCAGGCCGAAGGCGTTGAGGCGACCGTCGGTGGTGTAGACCAGACCGGCGAACACCTGGCCGTTACGCAGCGCGGTGTAGACCAGCCCCGCGTCCATCTGCCGGATGTTCTTGCGGGTCAGGTTCATGTCGTAGAGCTTGACCATGCCGTCCAGACCGTCGGAGCGGTTGGCGAACTCGGTGTCCAGCGCCACCAGGTGATTGGTCTTGGCTTCAGCCTTCAGCACGTCGTTCAACTGACTGATGTTGCTGATCTGCGGGTATTCCTCGGTCACGGTTTTCGGCAGGGCGAGGGCGTAGGTGTTGCTGAATTTCGACGGTGTCAGCCAGACCAGGCCTTTTTTCGCGTCGAGTTCTTTCACCCGGGCGTAGGACTGTGCGCTGTCGAGTTTCTCGGTGACATGGTTGTAGGCCACCAGCGACACACCGGTGTATTCCCAGAGCATGTCCAGTTGCCCGGTTTCGTGGGCGCTGCGGGCCAGGTTACTGCCCAGGCCACCGGTGATCTGCGCGTCGTAGCCTTTGCTGCGCAGGTATTGCGCGGTGATTTCCGCGAGCAGGGTCTGCTCGGTAAATACTCGGGCGCCGAGGCGAATCACCGGTTTGTCGGCGGCTTGGGCGATCCCTGCGAAGAGCAGCACGCAGCCCAGAATCAAACTAAGTCTTTTCATAAATATTCCTTCGCAAAGCCTCAAGACGGGCGCAAACCACGTTCCAGCCAGAGACGGCTGGCGAGGGTGACCACGCCATCGAGCAGCAGGGCCAGCAGCGCAGTGCACGCGGCGCCGAGCAGCAGTTGCGGCTGATTGTTCAGGGCGATGCCGGGGAAGATCAGGCTGCCGAGGCTGTTGGCGCCGATCAGGAAGGCCAGCGGCGCGGTGCCGACGTTGATCGCCAAAGCCACTCGCACACCGCCGACGATGATCGGCACGGCGTTGGGCAACTCGACTTTCCACAGCACCTGGCGCGGGGTCATGCCGATGCCGACAGCGGCCTCTTTCAGCGAGCCCTGGACGTTTTTCAGGCCTTCGTAGGTGTTGCGCACAATCGGCAACAGCGAGGCGAGGAACAGGGCGAAGATCGCCGGACCGCTGCCGATGCCGAGAATCCCCAGGGCAATCGCCAGCACGGCCAGCGGCGGCACGGTGTTGCCGATGTTGAAGATCTGCATGAAGCGTTCAGCGCGGCCGACCATGGTCGGGCGGCTCAGGAAGATACCGGCGGGGAGGCCCACGACAAGGGCGGCCAGCATTGAGGCGAGGACGAGAATCAGATGAGCTTGCAGGTAAAACAACAAATCGTCGCGGTAGTGTTCGATCGTGTTGATGCCGATCCAGTGGACCAGCAGGGCCAGGAGCGCGATCACCACCGCACCTCCCATCAGCCCTTTGCCATAGCGGATAGCCACAGGCGGACTCCTTTTTTTAGTCGGCGAACGCAGTCCCGTGTTCAGTGGCCGGGGTGGTCAATTTTGTTAGCCCAACTTCGGCGCCAGAAGTTCATATCCTGCGTTGCTGTTCCTCGCCATAGCGAGCTATGACTCGTCACAGCGCCTTGGCTATGAACTGCTGGCATCCAAATTTGAGCCAACAAAATTGACCACCCCGGCCACCTGCCAAGCCTTGGCTGCCGGGAGAGTCGTTCGCGAGAAGCAGCTTTTTTTCAGCCCGGCAAAAGCGGTCTGAAAGCGAGCCATGAGCGCAGCCTCGTCAGGCTAACTTGCTGATTTTTCAGCCCCTGACGAATTGTCGTAACAGGGGATGGACGTCTCCGTGCTTTAAAAGGTTCCCATCCGAGGCAGCATTTGGCCACCCTTAATGTGCTCAACGGTTCGGTTATTGAATCGAGTTGGGCTATAATCGCCGCCCTTTTTTGAATCACCGCCAGGCGATTTCCCATGACCAGACAGGCCGCCGAAGTCGCGAAACGCCGCACTTTCGCCATTATTTCCCACCCCGATGCCGGTAAAACCACCATCACCGAAAAGCTCTTGCTGATGGGCAAGGCGATTGCCGTGGCCGGTACGGTGAAATCCCGTAAATCCGACCGCCACGCGACATCCGACTGGATGGAGATGGAAAAGCAGCGGGGCATCTCGATCACCACGTCGGTCATGCAGTTCCCATATCGCGAACACATGATCAACCTGCTCGACACCCCGGGCCACGAAGACTTCTCCGAAGACACCTACCGCACCCTGACTGCGGTGGACTCGGCATTGATGGTTCTCGACGGCGGTAAAGGTGTAGAGCCACGGACCATCGCGCTGATGGACGTCTGCCGTCTGCGTGACACGCCGATCGTCAGCTTCATCAACAAACTCGACCGTGACATCCGCGACCCGATCGAACTGCTCGACGAAATCGAAGCCGTCCTGAAGATCAAGGCCGCGCCGATCACCTGGCCGATCGGTTGCTACCGCGACTTCAAAGGCGTGTACCACCTGGCCGACGACTACATCATTGTTTACACCGCCGGTCACGGTCATGAACGCACCGAAACCAAGATCATCGAGAAGCTTGATTCCGACGAGGCCCGCGCTCACCTGGGCGACGAGTACGAGCGTTTCCTCGAACAGCTGGAACTGGTGCAGGGCGCCTGCCACGAGTTCAACCAGCAGGAGTTCCTCGACGGTCAACTGACCCCGGTGTTCTTCGGTACTGCATTGGGCAACTTCGGGGTCGACCATGTCCTCGACGCTGTGGTCGACTGGGCGCCGCGTCCGCTGCCACGTGTGGCCAACGAGCGCACCGTGGAGCCGGTGGAAGAGAAGTTCTCGGGCTTCATCTTCAAGATCCAGGCGAACATGGACCCGAAACACCGCGACCGCATCGCCTTCATGCGTATCTGCTCCGGCAAGTACGAGAAAGGCATGAAAATGCGCCACGTGCGTACCGGCAAAGACGTGCGCATCGGCGACGCCCTGACGTTCTTCTCCTCCGAGCGTGAACAGTTGGAAGAGGCGTATGCCGGCGACATCATCGGTCTGCACAACCATGGCACGATTCAGATCGGCGACACCTTCAGCGAAGGCGAAACCCTGGGCTTCACCGGTATCCCGCACTTCGCCCCGGAACTGTTCCGCCGCGTACGCCTGCGCGATCCGCTGAAATCCAAGCAACTGCGCCAGGGCCTGCAACAGTTGGCCGAAGAAGGCGCGACCCAGGTGTTCTTCCCGGAGCGCAGCAACGACATCATCCTCGGCGCCGTCGGCGTGCTGCAGTTCGATGTGGTCGCCAGCCGCCTGAAAGAGGAATACAAGGTCGAGTGCTCCTACGAGCCGATCACCGTGTACTCCGCGCGCTGGATCGAATGCAGCGACAAGAAGAAGCTCGAGGAATTCTCCAACAAGGCGGTGGAAAACCTGGCACTGGACGGCGGCGGTCACCTGACCTACCTCGCGCCGACGCGGGTCAACCTGGCCCTGATGGAAGAGCGCTGGCCGGACGTGAAATTCCGTGCGACGCGCGAGCATCACTAAGCGCTGATTGGCTGCCCCCAAAACCCCGTCGCGAAAGCTGCGGGGTTTTTTATTGGCGAAAAAATGCCCTGTGGGAGCGAGCCTGCTCGCGATAGCGGATGGTCAGCCGAAGTTGGATTGGCTCATAAATCGCCATCGCGAGCAGGCTCGCTCCCACAGGAGACCTTCCACATTAGATGGATTGGGTATAGGCGTTATTTCCAACCAGTCTCTACAGCCACGGCATTTCCAGCTGCTCCACAACGTCCTATCTGGTGAACCCGGCGGATCGGAACTAGATTTCAATCAGCGTCAGGTCAGCATGAATTTCTCACCTGGAACAGGATGGACTCGGCTATGAAAAGCAGGTTGCTACGGATTTTGCTGCTGTTGAAAGTGATGGTGATGCTGTCCCTCGGCACCGCGACGGCCTGGGCCGAGTGCGAGGATCACGATACCCAGGCGTCCAGCGGGCAGGTGGGGCACAGCGCGCTGATGCTGGCCAAGTCCGAGTCCGAGCCGGGCGATCAGGGCCAGGGCGGCAGCGCCGACGATGACGACTCGACCACCGACGAGCCGGACTCCGATGATCCGGATGAGGGCGACAGCCAGACGTAGATTCCGGACAAAAGAAAACCCCTTCTTTCTCGACTGATGCGCAATCGAGGCAGAAGGGGTTGGGTCAACTCATCAACAACCCGCCCCGGGAAACGGGGCGGGTTTTCTCATGCCGCGCCGTCGAGGAATTGCTCGGCGTAGTGGCACGCGACCTGACGCGTGTCGAGCTGGCGCAGGGCCGGCTCTTCGCTGCTGCAACGCGCGGTGGCGTATGGGCAGCGCTTGTGGAACGCGCAGCCAGGCGGCGGGTTCAGCGGGTTGGGCAACTCGCCGACGATCTTGATTTTCGGCTTGTCCGGATCCGGATGGATGGTTGGGGTCGCCGACAACAGCGCCTGGGTGTACGGGTGCAGAGGACGGGCATAGATGTCGTGCTTCGGACCGATTTCCACCGGGCGACCGAGGTACATCACCATCACGTCATCGGCCACGTGCTGCACCACCGCCAGGTTGTGCGAGATGAACACGTAACCGGTGTTGAACTCCTGCTGCATGTCCATGAACAGGTTCAGCACCTGCGCCTGGATCGACACGTCCAGCGCCGAGGTCGGTTCGTCCGCCACCAGCACTTTCGGTTGCAGCATCATGGCGCGGGCCAGCGCGATACGCTGACGCTGACCGCCGGAGAACATGTGCGGATAACGCTGGTAGTGCTCGGGACGCAAGCCGACCTGCTTCATCATCGCCTGGACTTTCTCGCGACGTTCGGCGGCCGACAGGTTGGTGTTGATCAGCAGCGGCTCGGCCAGCTGATCACCGATTTTCTGCCGTGGGTTCAACGATGCGTACGGGCTCTGGAACACCATCTGCACGTCTTTGCGCAGTTGCTTGCGCTGAGCCTTGTCGGCGCCGGCCACTTCTTGCCCGGCGATTTTCAGGGAGCCGGACGACGGCTCCTCGATCAGGGTCAGGGCGCGGGCGAGGGTGGATTTGCCGCAGCCCGATTCACCGACGACGGCGAGGGTCTTGCCCGCTTCCAGCTCGAACGACACGCCGTTGAGGGCGCGCACGGTGGCGTGGCCCTTGAACAGGCCACGGGAGACTTCGTAGTGACGGGTCAGGTCGCGGGCGGTAAGTACGACGGCCATTACGCCACCTCCTGGTTCAGCGGATAGAAGCAGCGGGCGAGGCTGTGGCTTTTCGGGTCAAGGGTCGGACGCTGCGCGCGGCAGCTGTCCTGCACGTACGGGCAGCGCGGCGACAGCAGGCAGCCTTGCGGGCGGTCATAACGGCCGGGAACGATGCCCGGCAGCGTCGCCAGACGCTCGGCACCCTGGCTGTGTTCCGGAATCGCCTTGAGCAGCGCTTCGCTGTACGGGTGGGCAGGGATGTCGAACAGTTGCGGCACCTGCCCGACTTCAACGGCCTGGCCGGCGTACATCACGCACACGCGCTGAGCGGTTTCGGCCACCACGGCGAGGTCGTGGGTGATCAGCACCAGGCCCATGTTCTGCTCTTTCTGCAACGCCAGCAGCAGGTCCATGATCTGCGCCTGAATCGTTACGTCGAGTGCGGTGGTCGGCTCGTCGGCGATCAGCAGTTTCGGCTCGCCGGCAATCGCCATGGCAATTGCCACACGCTGGCTCATGCCGCCGGACAGTTGATGCGGGTAGGCATCCATACGGCTGGCGGCGCCCGGGATTTCGACTTTTTCCAGCAGTTCGATCGCACGCTTGCGCGCTTGCTTGCCGGACATTTTCAGGTGCAGGCGCAGCACTTCTTCGATCTGGAAACCGACGGTGTAGCTCGGGTTCAGCGCGGTCATCGGGTCCTGGAACACCATCGCCAGGTCTTTGCCGACGATCTGCCGACGCTGGCGGTTGTTCAGCTTGAGCATGTTCTTGCCGTCGAAGCTCAGCGAATCGGCGGTGACGATCCCCGGGTGCTCGATCAGGCCCATCAGCGCCATCATGGTCACGGACTTGCCGGAACCCGACTCGCCCACGATCGCCAGGACTTCGCCCTTGTCGACTTTCAGGTCGAGGCCGTCGACGACCGGGGTGGCGTTCTTGTCGCCGAAGCGAACGTTGAGATTCTTGATTTCTAACAGTGACATGGGAATCTCCTCAGGCGGCGTTCTTGAGTTTCGGGTCCAGCGCATCGCGCAGGCCGTCGCCCATCAAGTTGATTGCCAGCACGCTGAGCAAAATGGTCAAACCAGGCAGACTCACCACCCACCAGGCGCGTTCGATGTAGTCGCGGGCCGAAGCCAGCATGGTGCCCCACTCAGGGGTTGGCGGCTGGACGCCGAGGCCGAGGAAGCCCAGGGCGGCGGCATCGAGGATCGCCGAGGAGAAGCTCAGGGTCGCCTGAACGATCAGCGGTGCCATGCAGTTCGGCAGCACGGTGATGAACATCAGGCGTGGCAGACCGGCACCGGCCAGGCGCGCGGCGGTCACGTAGTCGCGGTTCAGCTCACCCATCACGGCGGCACGGGTCAGACGCACGTAGGACGGCAAGGACACCACGGCAATCGCGATCACGGTGTTGATCAGGCCAGGGCCGAGGATGGCGACGATGGCCACGGCCAGCAGCAGCGATGGCAGAGCCAGCATGATGTCCATCAGACGCATGATGGTCGGACCGACCACTTTCGGGAAGAAACCGGCGAACAGACCCAGCAGGATCCCCGGGATCAGCGACATCACCACCGACGACAGACCGATCAGCAGCGACAGTCGTGAACCCTGGATCAGACGCGACAGCAGGTCGCGACCCAGTTCATCGGTGCCGAGCAGGAATTGCATCTGACCGCCTTCGAGCCACGCCGGCGGCGTCAGCAGGAAGTCACGGTATTGCTCGCTCGGGTTATGCGGGGCGACCCACGGCGCGAAGATCGCGCAGAAAATCACCAGCAGCATGAACAGCAGGCCGGCGACGGCGCCCTTGTTCTTGGCGAAAGCCTGCCAGAACTCTTTGTACGGTGACGGGTACAGCAGACTTTGATCCACGGCGGTGGCGGCGGTGACTACTGAGGAAGTTGGAGTGCTCATGGGTATTGACCTCAGCGCTGATGACGGATGCGTGGGTTGGCAAAGCCGTAGAGGATATCCACCACGAAGTTGACCAGAATCACCAGGCAGGCGATTAACAGGATGCCGTTTTGCACAACCGGGTAGTCCCGGGCGCCGATGGCTTCGATCAGCCATTTACCGATGCCGGGCCAGGAGAAGATGGTTTCGGTCAGGACCGCACCGGCCAGCAGGGTGCCGACCTGCAGGCCGACCACGGTCAGTACCGGGATCAGCGCGTTGCGCAGGCCGTGCACGAACACCACGCGCGACGGCGACAGGCCTTTGGCCCTGGCGGTACGGATGTAGTCTTCACGCAGTACTTCGAGCATCGACGAACGGGTCATCCGCGCGATCACCGCCAGCGGAATGGTGCCCAGCACGATGGCCGGCAGGATCAGGTGGTGCAGGGCATCGAGGAACGCGCCCATGTCATCGGCCAGCAGGGTGTCGATCAGCATGAAACCGGTGCGCGGCTCGATGTCGTAGAGCAGGTCGATCCGCCCGGACACCGGGGTCCAGCCCAGGCTCACCGAGAAGAACATGATGAGGATCAGGCCCCACCAGAAGATCGGCATCGAGTAACCCGCGAGGGAGATGCCCATCACCCCGTGGTCGAACAGGGATCCTCGCTTGAGGGCCGCGATCACCCCGGCCAACAGGCCCAGGATGCCGGCGAACAGCAGGGCGGCCATGGACAGTTCCAGGGTCGCCGGGAAGAGGGAGGTGAACTCGGTCCATACGCTCTCACGGGTGCGCAGGGATTCGCCGAGGTCGCCGTGGGCCAGTTTGCCGATGTAGTCCAGGTACTGGGCGTACAGCGGTTTGTTCAGACCGAGGCGTTCCATTGCCTGAGCGTGCATTTCGGGGTCGACCCGACGTTCGCCCATCATCACTTCCACGGGGTCGCCGGGAATCATGCGAATCAACGCGAAAGTCAGCAAGGTGATGCCGAAAAACGTGGGGATCAACAACCCCAGTCGGCGGGCAATAAAACTAAACATCGTGTGTGGTACCTCATCAGCCGGTTAGGCGTGCCCGGTTTC
The DNA here is from genome assembly GCF_019710535.1 of Pseudomonas sp. 3-2. Lineage (NCBI taxonomy): Bacteria > Pseudomonadati > Pseudomonadota > Gammaproteobacteria > Pseudomonadales > Pseudomonadaceae > Pseudomonas > Pseudomonas sp. 3-2. Next base: position 955,898 of record NZ_CP081200.1, read on the forward strand.
CCTGGGGTCAGGGAAACCGGGAGTTTTCTTATCTACTTCACCTGGGTGGTGGCGAAGTTATTGGTTGTCAGAGGGCTGATGTGATAACCCTCTACGTTGTTGCGCATTGCGGTGAACATGCGGGTGTGGGCCATGCTGATCCACGGTTGGTCCTGATTGAACAGCACTTGAGCCTGTTCATACAGCCTGGCGCGTTCGGCCGGATCTACTTTAGCCCGTGCTTCGTCGAGCAGGGCCTGGAATTTCTCGTTGCACCAGCGCGCGTAGTTTTCGCCGTTCTTGGCCGCTTCGCAACTGAGCATAGGCGTCAGGAAGTTATCCGGGTCGCCGTTGTCGCCCGCCCATCCGGCCGAGACCATGTCGTGCTCGCCGGCCTTGGCGCGTTTGAGCATCTCGCCCCATTCCATCACGCGGATGTCGATCTTGATCCCGACTTTCGCCAGGTCAGCCTGCATCATCTGCGCGCCGAGCATCGGGTTCGGGTTGGTCGGGCCGCCACCGTTGCGGGTGAACAGGGTGAACGTGGTGCCTTCCGGTACTCCGGCTTCCTTGAGCAGGGCACGGGCCTTGTCGAGGTCACGTGGCGGGTTTTTCAGCTCGTGGTTGTAGCCCAGCAGGGTCGGCGGGTACGGATTGACCGCAACGGTCGCGTTGCCCTTGCCGAACAGGGCGTTGACGTAGGCTTCCTTGTCGAAGGCGATGTCGATCGCCTTACGCACCCGCACGTCGCTGATGTACTTGTGCTGGGTGTTCATGGCGACGTACGAGACGGTCATCGCATCCAGTTCATCGACTTTCAGATTGCTGTCTTTCTTGATGCTCGGAATGTCATCCGGTTTCGGGTACAGCGCGATCTGGCACTCGTTGGCCTTGAGTTTCTGCAAGCGCACGTTGTTGTCGGTGGCGATCGCCAGGATCAGCGCGTCAGCCGGCGGCTTGCCACGGAAATAGTCCGGGTTGGCCTTGAAGCGAACCTGGGCGTCCTTGTTGTAGCGCTGGAAGATGAACGGCCCGGTGCCGACCGGTTTGTTGTTCAGGTCGCCGGTCTTGCTGGCCTTGAGCAACTGGTCGGCGTACTCGGCCGAATAGATCGAGGAGAACGCCATGGCGATGTCGGCCAGGAACGGCGCTTCGCGTCGGGTCAGGGTGAACTTGACGGTGTTGTCGTCGACTTTCTCGACGCTTTTGAGCAGTTCCTTGAAGCCCATGCTTTCAAAGTACGGGAAGCCTACGCTCGACAGCTTGTGCCACGGGTGATTCGGGTCCAGCTGACGCTGGAAACTCCAGACCACGTCGTCGGCGTTCAGGTCGCGGGTCGGCTTGAAATATTCGGTGGTGTGAAACTTGACGCCTTTGCGCAGGTGGAACGTGTAGGTCAGGCCGTCTTCGCTGATGTCCCACGACTCGGCCAGCGCCGGAATCACTTCGGTGGTACCGGGCTTGAAGTCCGCCAGACGGTTGAAGATGGTTTCGGCCACCGCGTCGGCAGTGACTGCAGTCGTGTACTGGACCATATCGAAGCCTTCCGGACTGGCTTCGGTGCAGACCACCAAGGGTTTGGCCGAGACGCCGACAGCGACACTCAGCAACGCAGCCGCGATGGCCGCACGTAGGGGAAGCATTTTCATCAAGAACCCTCTGCAATCGGTTGAAGACAAAAAGCCGAACGGCCGACTCGTCACTGAGTCAGCCGTCGGCTGGCGGTTTTACAGGATGTTGAATGGAACGGTGGTCACCAGACGGAACTCGTTGATGCTGCCGTCAGCCTGGTTTTCGCTGGCGCGGTGCGCGGTGTAGGTCGCACGAACGGTGGTGGCTTTCAGAGGACCGCTCTGTACCGCATAAGCGGCACCGATGCCGTATTCATAGTGGTGCTCGCCGTCCATCGACTGCACGCCATCGTAGCCGCCACCCTTGTAGTGAGTGCCGTCGATGCCCCAGCCGCGGGCCTGGTAGATGTTGAACTTCAGGCCTGGCACGCCGTATTCGGCCATGTTCAGACCGTAGGCCACCTGGAAGGATTTCTCGTTCGGGCCGTTGAAGTCCGACAGCAGGGAGTTGGCCAGGTAGATACCGTTGGTTTCGTGCAGGTAGTCGAAGTACTCGTTACCGTTCACTTCCTGGTAGGAGAAGGTCAGGGTATGCGCCTGGTGGGTCAGACCGAACGACAGGGAGTAGGTGTCGTTGTCGATTTCACCGAGTTTCTTCTTACCTTCGTCCACGGTCTTGTAGTAGTTCAGACCGGTGGTCAGGGCCAGAACCGAGCTGTCCCCCAGTACGTGGGTGGCGCCGAAGTAGTACTGGTTCCACAGGTCTTCGGCCTGGGTGCCCCACAGGCTGGTGGTCAGGCTGGCGAACGGCTGGTACGAGATACCGCCGGTGTGAACGTGGTCGGCTTCGGCATCGATCGCGCCGTATTCGGAGCGGAATTTGCTCAGGCTTTCTTCGGTACGCGGCGACACGCGGTCGAACGAGGCCAAGTCAAAGGACAGGTTGTTCAGTTCTTCGCTGTGGATCGCGAGACCTTCGAAGCTCGATGGCAGCGGACGGTTGCCGATCACATCGACCTGCGGGCTGCTGAAGTTCATGCGACCGGCGGTCAGGGTGGTGTTGGAGATCCGCGCCTTGACGTTGGCCAGGCCGACTTTGCTCCACTGGCCCTGGGCTTCGCCGCCTTCACGGGTCAGGGTACGGTTGTTGCCCGCGCCTGGACGGGTGCCCGGTGCGCCGCCGTTGTTGGCCGCCAGGTTCTCGCGGTCACGCTCCAGCGCGATGGCGTTGTACGCCGCCACTTCGGTGCTGAAACCGACGGTGCCTTCGGTGAAGCCCGAGTTGTACTTGACGATGGTGCCCTGCACCCAGTTGATACGGCGGTCGGTCGGGGTGGCCACACCATCCTTGCGATAGGTGAACTTGCCGCCGCGTTTCAGTTGTTCGTTCGCGTACCAGTTTCGGGTCGTGCCGCTGATTGTGGAGCCTTCGAGAAAGCCGGTGGCTTCAGCCTGGGCGCTCTTCTCGTTGACGGTCACCGGGGTGAACGCCTGGCTTTGGGTTTCCGCATAAGCCGTGGCGGTGATGCTGCTGATGGCCAGGGCCAGTATCGCGGTATTGCTCAGTTTCATGGGTGAAGCTCCTTTACTTTCTTTTTATGCCGGCTTTTTTGGGTTGGCCGGTTATTGGTTTAGAACTCATTCACACATCGCAAACGTTTGCAAAAGGCCTGATTGGCGAATTTCGGCAAAGCGCTTGCGTGAGGGGGTAGACGGCCCCCTCAGCATTGCGGCTAATCGGTTTTTTGTTTAATCGATGCTGACACCCGAAAACACGTTGCGACCGAACGGGCTCACCTTGAACCCTTCGACCTTGGCGCTCAGCGGCTGGTTGACCGTTGAGTGGGCGACAGGCGTGATCGGCACTTGCTGCTTGAGCAGTTGCTGGGCCTGTTTATAGAGCACGGTGCGCTGGTCACGGTCGGTGACGACCTTGGCCTGTTTGATCAGCTTGTCGTAAGCCGGATCGCACCACATGGAGTAGTTGTTGCCGCCGATGGCATCGCAGCTGTACAGCGTGCCGAGCCAGTTGTCCGGATCCCCGTTGTCACCGGTCCAGCCGATCAGGCTCACGTCGTGCTCGCCATTCTTGGTGCGCTTGATGTACTCGCCCCATTCGTAGCTGACGATCTTCACTTTCAGACCGATCTTGGCCCAGTCGGCCTGGAGCATTTCGGCCATCAGTTTGGCGTTCGGGTTGTACGGCCGTTGTACCGGCATCGCCCACAGGGTGATCTCGGTGCCTTCCTTGACGCCGGCAGCCTTGAGCAGCTCTTTGGCTTTTTCCGGGTTGTAGGCGGCGTCCTTGATCGTGTCGTCGTAAGACCATTGGGTCGGCGGCATGGCATTGACGGCCAGTTGGCCGGCGCCTTGATAAACAGCGTTGAGAATCCCCTGTTTATTCACCGCCATGTCCAGCGCCTGACGCACTTCGAGCTGGTCGAATGGCTTGTGGCGCACGTTGTAGGCGATATAGCCGAGGTTGAAGCCCGGCTTCTCGATCAATTGCAGTTTCGGGTCGTTCTTCAGTGCCGGCACATCGGCCGGACGCGGGTGCAGGGTGACCTGACATTCACCGGCCTTGAGCTTCTGCACACGTACCGAGGCGTCAGTATTGATCGCGAAAATCAGGTTCTTCAGCTTCACCCGGCTCGGATCCCAGTAGTGCGGGTTGCCGGTGTAGCGAATGTTCGAGTCTTTCTGGTAGCTCTTGAACACGAACGGGCCAGTGCCGATCGGCTTCTGGTTGATGTCGCTCGGCTTGCCTTCGGCCAGCAGCTTGTCGGCGTATTCGGCAGACAGAATGGCCGCGAAGCTCATGGCGATGTTCTGGATGAACGCGGCGTCGACGCTGTTGAGCGTGAACTGCACGGTCAGCGGCCCGGTCTTCTCGACCTTGGCGATGTTCTTGTTGAGGCTCATCCCGTTGAAATACGGGAACTCGGTCGGATAAGCCTTACGGAAAGGCTGTTGCGGATCGAGCATGCGGTTAAACGTGAACAGCACGTCGTCGGCGTTGAAATCGCGTGTAGGTTTGAAGTACGGCGTTGTATGAAATTTCACACCTTCACGCAGGTGAAAGGTGTACTTGAGACCATCCTCGGAAATATCCCAGCTGGTTGCGAGGCCCGGTACTACACCGGTCGCACCTTTTTCGAACTCGGCCAGGCGGTTGTACAGCGGTTCGGCGGCGTCGTTATCGGTCGCCGTCGTGTACTGCGCGGTATCGAAACCGGCCGGGCTGCCTTCGGAGCAGAACACCAGACTGTCGCTGGCGGCGAAACTGGCGGACGTGGCGGCCAACAGGCCGGCGCCCAGCAATGCGGAAAAAACCAAGGTATGGCGCATGACGCTCCCTCTTTTTTAGTGTTTTTCAATGCGCCGCGATCCCGTCCAGGGACGTTGTAGCTGCATTGAGCTCAAACCGAAACGAACAGCAAAACCGAAAGCCCACGCAGTCACTGGTCAGAACCCGACGGTAGGGGCCGTGGGTCTGGCAGTAAATGCGCTGAGTCCTAAAGACTCGTAGGAAAAGGCGACACGTCCTAAACCATCCCGGTCAGACGGGCTGGAAAGGGCTGTAGGCAAATTCCTTACTTCTCGGCAAAAAAAACAGCGGCGACGCTGAAAACGTCGCCGCTGCCTCTTTTATTTGCTGACGCTGACGCCGTAGAAGGAGTTCAAGCCGAATGGGCTGATCTTGAAGTCCTGCACGTTGGCGCGCATGGGTTGATACACCGTCGAGTGAGCGATAGGTGTCATAGGGACTGCATCTTTGAGGACGTGCTGCGCCTCTTTGTAGAGTTCGGTGCGCTTGGCCTGGTCAGTGGTGCGCTTGGCTTCTTTCACGAGGCCGTCGAATTTCTTGTCGCACCATTTGGAGAAGTTGTTGCCACTCAGGGAGTCGCAACCAAACAACACGTTGAGCCAGTTGTCCGGATCACCATTGTCACCGCTCCAGCCAATCAGCATGCCCTGGTTCTCGCCACCCTTGGAGCGCTTGATGTACTCGCCCCACTCGTAGCTCTGAATCTTCACGTTCAGACCGATTTTCTTCCAGTCGGACTGGAGCATTTCGGCCATCAGCTTGGCGTTCGGGTTGTACGGACGCTGAACCGGCATCGCCCACAGGACGATCTCGGTACCTTCCTTGACGCCGGCTTCCTTGAGCAGCTGCTTGGCTTTCTCAGGATCGTACTTGGCGTCCTTGATGGTGGTGTCGTAGGACCACTGGGTCGGTGGCATGGCGTTGACGGCCAGTTGTCCAGCGCCCTGGTAAACCGAATCGATGATCTGTGGCTTGTTGACCGACATGTCCAGCGCCTGGCGAACGCGCAGGTCGGCCAGCGGGTTAGGCTCGTTGCTGCCCTTGACCTTGTCCATCACGTTGTAGGCGATGTAGCCCAGGTTGAAGCCGGCCTGGTCAGGCATCTTCAGCGCAGGATCGGCTTTCAGTGCCGCGAGGTCGGCCGGACGCGGGAACAGGGTGACCTGGCACTCGTTCTTCTTCAGCTTCTGGATACGTACCGACGGGTCGGTGGTGATGGCGAAGATCAGGTTGTCGATCTTCACGTCTTCAGGCTTCCAGTATTCCTTGTTGCCGGTATAGCGGATGTTGGAGTCTTTCTGGTAGCTCTTGAACACGAAGGGACCAGTGCCGATCGGCTTCTGGTTGATGTCGGCAGCCTTGCCTTCTTTCAGCAGCTGGGCTGCGTACTCGGCGGACTGGATCGACGCGAAGCTCATGGCCATGTTCTGGATGAACGCGGCGTCGACTTCTTTCAGAGTGAACTTGACGGTGTGGTCGTCGACTTTATCGATCTTGGTGATGTTGGTGTCCATCCCCATGTCGGTGAAGTACGGGAATTCGGTCGGGTACGCCTTACGGAACGGGTCATCCTTGTTAATCATGCGATTGAAGGTGAACAGCACGTCGTCGGCGTTGAACTCACGAGTCGGCTTGAAATACGGGGTGGTGTGGAACTTGACGCCTTCACGCAGGTGGAAGGTGTAAGTCAGGCCGTCATCCGAGATGTCCCACTTGGTCGCCAGACCAGGAATCACGGCGGTGCCGCCACGCTCGAACTGGGTCAGACGGTTGAACATGGTTTCGGCTGAGGCGTCGAAGTCGGTTCCGGTGGTGTATTGGCCTGGATCGAAACCGGCCGGGCTGCCTTCGGAGCAGAACACCAGGTTAGTCGCAGCGGTGGCGAAAGGTGCGGAGGCTAACAAGCCTGCGCCGACTAAAAACGGAATGACCGCGTGTTTAAGCATGTTGGCCTCATGATTTGTTGTCATTTTTTAGTAGTGAGGTACGACCTCGTGAGTCGTGCCTGCGGATACTTATGCAGGGCCCATACCCAATGCAAGATCCAGAGCGCTCGGCGGCGTCAAAGCGTGGCACGAACGTACCTTAATGTCGCATCCGTATAACTTCTGACGCATTTGACCGTTTGCGGGCGGTTTTTACGGTGCAAATCGAGCCCCAAAACGGTGCATTGGTCACGCTGTGCGCGCCGGATTGGGGCCGGGTGTTACTTATTTATACCCACGCCATAGAAGGGGGTTAGACCGAACGGACTGATCTTGAAGTCGCTGACTTCCTTGCGCAGTGGCTGGAACACCGTGGAGTTGGCGATCGGCGTGATCGGCACCTGCTGTTTCAGGATCAGTTGCGCCTGTTGATACAGTTTTACCCGTTGTGATTTATCGGTGGACACCTTGGCCTGTTGCACCAGCTTGTCGTAGGCCGGATCGCACCATTTGGCGTAGTTGCTGCCCTTCACCGCCGCGCAGCTGTAAAGCACGCCCAGCCAGTTGTCCGGGTCGCCGTTGTCACCGGTCCAGCCGTAGATCATCGCGTCATGTTCGCCATTCTTGGCGCGCTTGATGTACTCGCCCCATTCATAGCTGACGATGTTGGCCTTGATACCGATCTTCTCCCAATCCTGCTGGATCATCTGTGCCGACATCCGCGCATTCGGGTTCGAGGCGCGCTGCACGGTCATGGCCCAGAGGTTGATGGTTGTACCCGGTGCAACCCCGGCTTCCTTGAGTAGCGCTTTGGCTTTCACAGGGTCGTGCGGCGCGTCTTTTATGTTCGGATCGAACGACCATTGCGCTGGCGGCAAGGCGTTTTGCGCCAACTGCCCTGCACTCTGGTAAACCGCCTTGATGATCGCCGGTTTGTCGATGGCCATATCCAGTGCCTGGCGCACTTTGAGCTGATCCAGCGGTGGGTGAGTGGTGTTGTAGGCGAGGAAGCCGAGGTTGAAACCGGGCTGCTTCAACACCCGCAGGTTCGGGTCTTTTTCCATCACTTCGATGTCGGCGGGGCGCGGGTAGCCGCTGACCTGGCATTCGCCGGTCTTGAGCTTTTGCAGGCGGACGGCGGCGTCCGGGGTGATCGAGAACACCAGGTTGTCGAGCTTCACGTCCTCGGGTTTCCAGTAGTCCTGGTTCGCGGCGTAGCGGATCTGCGCGTCCTTCTGGTAGCGCTTGAACACGAACGGGCCGGTGCCGACCGGTTTCTGGTTGAGGTCTGCTGCTTTGCCTTCCTTCAGCAATTGGGCGGCGTATTCGGCCGATTGCACCGAGGCGAAGCTCATGGCGAGGTTTTGCACGAACGCGGCGTCGACGTTGTTCAGGTTGAAGCGCACGGTGTTGTCGTCGAGCTTTTCCACGGATTTGATCGTGGTGTTCAGGCCCATGTCGGTGAAGTACGGGGACTCGGCGGGGTAGGCCTTGCGAAAGGCGTTGTCCGGGTCGAGCAGGCGCTGGAAGGTGAACAGGACGTCGTCAGCGTTGAAGGTCCGGGTCGGGGTGAAGTAGTCGGTGGTGTGGAATTTTACGTTTTGGCGCAGGTGGAAGGTGTACTGGAGGCCGTCCGGGCTTACGTCCCATTTGGTCGCCAGACCGGGTTCGATTTCGGTGCCGCCGCGTTTGAATTGGGTGAGGCGGTTGAAGACGGTTTCGGCGGAGGCGTCGAAGTCGGTGCCGCTGGTGTATTGGCTGGGGTCGAAGCCTGCGGGGCTGGCTTCGGAGCAGTAGACCAGGGTTGTTGCTGCGTTGGCGATTGGGGTTATGGCGGTCAGGGCCAGGGTTATTAGAAGTGGTTTGAAGGTGAATCGATCCATGGAGTCCCCGGGTGCACTGGAGGTAGTTGTGGGGAGGAGGGTAGCCGGGGTTTCGGTGGGCGCGGAAATATCGTTTTTCTAGGTGAGGTGTCTATCTCGGTATATCTGGGGAGGTCGTGAACATATCCGTTTCTTCGGGTGCTGCGGCTTATGGTTCCGCCCTGACGGCGGGTCACTTTTTACAAACGCCTAAAAAGTAACCAAAAACGCTTTGCTCCTGCGTTCGGCCCCTCGCTGGGGCTCGGGGTTCCTTCGTTCCGGGATTCATCCGGGGGCATCGCCTACGGTTTGCTTCGCTGCACCTCCTCTCGATGTGTTTGGCTTCGCCAAACGGTCGCTGCGCTCCCACCCCCGGATAAATCCCTCCACTCAGCCTTCCGACGTCGTCCGAAGATCAAAAGCGGTACTCGAGCTAACGCTCATCGTGTTGAGTGGTGGAAGCCAAAGCCAAAGCCAAAGCCAAAGCCAAAGCCAAAGCCAAAGCCAAAGCCAAAGCCAAAGCCAAAGCCAAAGCCGGAGCGGAGTTGTTTGCGTTTTAAAACCTCGAGTTCACCTCGGTATCTCACGTCTGCGTATTCCATTTAAACAACGCGGTCAGTCCCCTCTCCCTCCGGGAGAGGGCTAGGGTGAGGGCAGCTTTTGAAGCTGTTTAAATCTCAACAACAACCCAGGATCCTTCCCACAAGGTTTTCAGGTTGTCCGTCGGAAGCACGATCCCTAGTCTTTGGTTGTCGCAGAAAACTCTGTGATTGGGTGTGAGAACCCTGGCAAGTGAGTGTTATTAAAACGTCAGTCCGACCATAATTGCCGCCAGCTTTTGCTGCCTGTAATTGATTTATGGCGGCTGTGTGCGGGCAGACTTTGGTCTGGCCGGAATCTCCTTGCCCGGTTTCTCACCCCGCACATAGCTGCCACCTCTTCGCCGCGTGAGAACGGCATTGGGTGGCTTCAAGTCAGCAAGGAGTTAATCAATGAACAAGGTTGTCCCCGACCCACCCCTCGAATCAACCACGCCCCTCGAAGAAGCCATGCGCGCCGAAGACCTCGCCCGCAACCGCGAAGCCATCAAACGCGCTCTCGACTATTACCTGTGCCCCAATCCTTCCAAACCGCGCCCGAGCACGATGTACATGGTCACGCCCAACGTCGACACCGAAAGCCTGCTGGCCAACGCCTGCGAGTCCCTGGCCTCGGCCAGTACCATCGCCAGCAATTTCGCCAATGAGCTCAGCGGTTCGCAGCGCAGTACGGCGCTCGGGATCCAGCAGATCATCATGCTGGCCGAGCTCGCAGTGAACCGCGCGCTGGACCGGGTTGATCCGCAAACCTGACGACCGCGTCATCGTTCATCGCGGGCAAGCCCGCTACCACAGGGTCGTGCGCGATTTCAATAAATCCACAGAACTGGTGGGAGCTGGCTTGCCAGCGATGACGGCAGAGCTGACAACACAAATCCCGGGCACAAAAAAACCGGCGATCATCACTGATCGCCGGTTTTTCATTCAGCTGTCATTCAATCACTGCATCAACACTTCAATCGAGCCATCAGCGGTCAGGCTGACCTGGCTAGTGCCGGCTTCGACTTCAGGCGTGACGGGTGCCGAATCCATGCCCGCGGCTTTCATCATCATCGGGGCGCGCATGTAGGGTTGCGGGAAGCCGTTGCTGTTGAGGTTCAGGTTGACGATTTTGTAACCCTTGCCGCCCAGGGCGTCGGTGGCCAGTTGGGCGCGGGCCTTGAAGGCGGTGACGGCTTCTTTCAGCAGTTTGTCTTCGCTGGCCTTGCGGGTCGGGTCGGCGATGGCGAAGTCCATGCCGCCCATTTTCAGGTCGGTCAGCAGCTCACCGGTGAGTTTGGACAGGGCGGCGAAGTCGGCGCTTTCCAGGCGCAGTTCGGCGCGTTCGCGCCAGCCGGTGATTTTCTGGCCCTTGGTGTCGTAGATCGGGTAGCTGTTGCGGCTGCCCTGGCGCAGGGTGATGTCTCTGACTTGCTTGGCCTGGGCCAGGGCCTTGTTCATGGTGGTGCTGACGTCGGCGGCGAGTTTGGCCGGGTCGGTGTTTTGCTCTTCGGTGTAGAGGGTCACGATCATCAGGTCGCGGGCCACTTCCTGGCTGACTTCGGCGCGCAGGGAAATCTGGTTGTAGTGCAGCTCATCGGCGGCCAGGGCCGGAAGGCTGGCGATGCTGCCGACGGTCAGGGCGAGAAGGGCGGCGCTGCGGCGAAATGTGTGCATGAAAGCTCCTTGATGAGGGCGCAGGTGATGGTTCGGGGGCCTGCGTGAAACCATCAGACTCTAGCTTTTATGATCCGGTTCGCCCAGTTACAACTTCTATACAGATGCGAGTGCACCCCGTCGGTCGGAAACGCGGGGTACCTGTTAGTTCTGACAGTAGACGGATTTCGCAGGCAGATTGAGCATGTTTGTGAGCCGTCATTGCACTCGGCTGCAAACACGACAACTGCGAATAAGGAAATTGAAGATGAATGCACAAGAACGAGCGGATGCAGAAGCTCAAGGTTATTCAGTTTGGCTCCAGGAGCGAAGTCCAGGCAATTTTTCGTATTGGGTTTTCCTCAACAACAACGAGGTCGGCGGCCCATTTGGATCAGAGCCCGAAGGTTGGGATCACGTGAAGATGCTGCAGACAAAGGGGTCGTACGGAATGGGAAACTGACGAATCTCACAAGCCGGCTATCGAGAGCAGATAGCCGGCTTTTTTGTGCGTCAGGTCGCGGTGCGCAACGCCGGAGACCGCCCATAGCGAAGACGTCCTTATAGCCGCAGAAAATCTTTGCGCCATGTGGTCGTTTGCCGCACTTTCGCCTCTCGAGCTCGCGCCTTGGTTATACTCCGTGCGATCCGCCTGGAGCGCTCATCAGGAGAGCTCATGCTCGCCCCCGTACAATTGACTTCCGCCACTCGCCAGAACCTCTGGCGGCTGACTTTCATCCGCACCCTGGTGCTCGCCGCACAGGCCGGTTCCGTGGGCCTGGCTTACTGGCTGGATCTGTTGCCGTTGCCGTGGGTGCAACTGGTGATGACCCTCGGCTGTTCGATTCTGCTGTGTGTGTTCACCGCCGTGCGTTTGCGCACTTCGTGGCCGGTGACCGAGCTCGAATACGCGCTGCAACTGGCCTGCGATCTGGTTATCCACAGTGCCTTGCTGTATTTCTCCGGTGGCTCGACCAACCCGTTCGTTTCGTATTATCTGGTGCCGCTGACCATCGCTGCGGTGACGCTGCCGTGGCGTTATTCGGTAGTGCTGTCGGGCATTGCGTTGGCCTTGTACACCCTAATGCTGACGCACTTCTATCCGCTGGAAACCCTGCCGGTCGCGCGGGAAAACCTGCAGATCTACGGCATGTGGCTGAGCTTTGCCCTGGCGGCGGCAGTGATTACGTTCTTCGCCGCGCGCATGGCTGAAGAGCTGCGCCGCCAGGAAGAGTTGCGCGCGATCCGCCGTGAAGAAGGCCTGCGCGACCAGCAATTGCTGGCCGTTGCGACTCAGGCCGCCGGTGCCGCCCATGAACTGGGCACACCGCTGGCGACCATGAGTGTGTTGCTCAACGAAATGCAGCAGGATCATCACGACCCGATGCTTCAGGAAGACCTGAAGGTGTTGAAGGATCAGGTGAAGCTCTGCAAGGAGACTCTGCAACAACTGGTGCGTGCTGCCGAAGCCAATCGCCGGATGGCGGTGGAGATGCAGGACGTTACCGAGTGGCTTGACGAGGCGCTCAACCGCTGGCATCTGATGCGCCCGGAAGCCAGTTATCGATTCCAGCGTCTGGGCCAGGGCCCGTTGCCGCGTGTGGCGCCGCCGCCGGATCTGACCCAGGCCTTGTTGAATCTGTTGAACAACGCCGCCGATGCCTGCCCGGAAAACCTTCAGGTGACCCTGGACTGGACCGCCGAAGACCTGACCATCAGCATCCGCGATCATGGCGCCGGTGTGCCGCTGGCCATCGCCGAGCAGATCGGCAAACCGTTTTTTACCACCAAGGGCAAAGGTTTCGGCCTGGGCCTGTTTTTGAGCAAGGCCAGCGTGACACGCGCCGGCGGCTCAGTGAAACTCTATAGTCATGAGGAAGGCGGCACGCTCACCGAGCTGCGCCTGCCCCACGGCGCCCGAGGAGAGCAACATGAGTGACGAAATCCAAGTCGAAGGCGAAGAACTGCCGCATTTGCTGCTGGTCGATGACGACGCGACCTTCACCCGGGTGATGGCCCGGGCCATGGCCCGTCGTGGTTTCCGCGTCAGCACCGCCGGTTCCGCCGAAGAAGGCCTGACCATCGCTCAGGCCGATCTGCCGGACTATGCCGCGCTGGACCTGAAAATGGACGGTGACTCCGGGCTGGTCCTGCTGCCGAAACTGCTGGAGCTGGACCCGGAAATGCGCGTGGTGATCCTCACCGGTTATTCGAGCATTGCCACTGCGGTCGAGGCGATCAAGCGCGGCGCCTGCAATTACCTGTGCAAACCGGCCGACGCCGACGATGTGCTGGCAGCGTTGCTGTCCGAGCACGCCGACCTCGACAGCCTGGTGCCGGAAAACCCGATGTCGGTGGATCGCCTGCAGTGGGAGCACATCCAGCGCGTGCTGACCGAGCACGAAGGCAACATTTCCGCCACTGCCCGCGCCTTGGGCATGCACCGCCGCACCCTGCAGCGCAAACTGCAGAAGCGTCCGGTTCGTCGCTGAACCTGCGCTGAACGACCATCGCCAGCCCTCGCGATAAAACGCACCGATCATCTATGATCGGTGCGTGTCTGTTCTTTTCTTTATCGAGCCTTTTCCATGAATCAGAACGCTGAATATTCCGCGGTCAACGATACTGTGCGCGGGCAGTTTTTTCGCAAGGTGTGGGCCATGATCACGCCTTACTGGCGCAGCGAAGAGAAGGGCAAGGCCTGGACGTTGCTGATCGCCGTGATTGCGCTGACGTTGTTCAGCGTGGCGATCTCGGTGTGGATCAACAGTTGGTACAAGGATTTCTATAACGCCCTGCAGAAGAAGGATGAGGCGGCGTTCTGGCAGTTGATCCTGTATTTCTGCGGCATTGCGGCGGTGGCGATTCTTGGCGCGGTGTATCGCCTGTACCTGACGCAGATGCTGACCATCCGCTGGCGTGCGTGGCTCACCGAGAACCATTTCAAGCGCTGGCTCGGGCACAAGAATTACTACCAGTTGGAGCAGGGCGGCTACACCGACAACCCTGACCAGCGGATTTCCGAAGATCTCAATACCTTCACCAGCAACACCTTGAGTCTGGCCCTGGGGTTGATCCGCACGGTGGTCAGCCTGGTGTCGTTTTCGATCATTCTGTGGGGCGTCTCCGGCAGCATCGAAGTGTTCGGCATCGAGATTCCCGGCTACATGTTCTGGTGTGCGCTGCTGTATGCGGCGGTCGGCAGCTGGCTGACGCACCTGATCGGTCGCCGCCTGATCGGCCTGAACAACCAACAACAACGTTTCGAAGCCGACCTGCGTTTCTCCATGGTGCGGGTACGTGAGAACGCCGAGAGCATTGCGCTGTACAACGGCGAACCGAACGAGAATCGTCGTCTGAGCAACCGCTTCGGGCTGGTCTGGCACAACTTCTGGGACATCATGCGGGTGTCCAAGCGCCTGACGTTCTTCACCTCGGGTTACGGCCAGATCGCAATCATCTTCCCGTTCATCGTCGCGGCCCCGCGTTACCTGACCGGCAAGATCGAGCTGGGTGAGCTGATGCAGATCAACTCGGCCTTCGGCAACGTGCAGGAGAACTTCAGCTGGTTCATCAACGCCTATGCGGACCTCGCCGCGTGGCGCGCCACGTGCGATCGTCTGCTGAGTTTCCGCCAGGCCATGACTGACAACGAAGAACGTGCACCGGCCATCGACGTGCAGAATCAGGGCGATGAGCTGAAGGTTCGTAACCTCGGCCTCGATCTGGCTGACGGTCGTCACCTGCTGACCAGCGCCGACATGACTGTGGAGCAGGGCGATCGGGTGATGCTCAGCGGTCGTTCCGGCAGTGGTAAATCCACGCTGCTGCGGGCGATGGGCCATTTGTGGCCGGCCGGGCACGGCAGCATTCGCCTGCCGGCTTCGCGTTATCTGTTCCTGCCGCAAAAGCCGTATCTACCAATTGGCACGCTACGCGATGCCTTGAGTTATCCACAACCGGGCGACACCTACGCGCCCGAGCGTTATGCACAGGTGTTGGAGACTTGCCGTTTGCCGCATCTTGTCGCGCGACTGGACGAGGCCAACCACTGGCAGCGCATGTTGTCGCCGGGTGAACAGCAACGTCTGGCCTTCGCCCGCGCGCTGCTTTACGCACCGCAATGGCTGTACATGGACGAAGCGACGTCGGCGATGGATGAAGAAGACGAAGCCACGCTGTATCAGGCGCTGATCGATCAGTTGCCCGGCCTGAGCATCGTCAGCGTCGGCCATCGCAGCAGCCTCAAGCGCTTCCATCCACGGCATGTGCGCATCGACAGTGGTCACCTGGTTGAGCAGAACGTGACCGCCTGATATGTCCAAACAAACCCTGTGAGGGCTGGCTTGCCGCCTCCCACAGGGTTTGTGTGGAAACGGAAAGTGATCGTACAACCCGCTTGAGCTATGATGCCCACAAGCCGAATTTTCGAGACAAGATGCAGACCATGGAAAACCTGATCGACACCCCGCGCCTCCCTCGCAAGCGCCGCAGCCTGGCCCAGGAACTGGTGATGGTGCTGACCGAGCAGATCCGCGACGGTCTGCTCAAGCGCGGCGACAAGTTGCCGACAGAGTCGGCGATCATGGAGGCCCATGGCGTCAGCCGCACCGTGGTGCGCGAGGCGATCTCCCGGCTACAGGCCGCAGGGCAGGTGGAAACCCGCCATGGCATCGGCACCTTCGTGCTCGATACGCCGAGCCCGAGCGGTTTCCGGATCGATCCGGCTACAGTGGTCACACTGCGTGACGTGCTGGCCATTCTCGAATTGCGTATCAGCCTCGAAGTCGAATCCGCCGGCCTTGCCGCGCAGCGTCGCAGCACCGAGCAACTCGCTGCGATGCGCGCGGCCCTTGATGCGCTGAATGACAGCGTGGCCCACGCCAGCGATGCAGTGGCGTCGGACTTCCAGTTCCATCTGCAAATCGCGCTGTCCACCGGCAACCGCTACTTCACCGACATCATGACCCACCTGGGCACCAGCATCATTCCGCGCACTCGCCTGAACTCGGCGCGACTGGCCCATGACGATCAGCAGCACTACATGAATCGCCTGAGTCGCGAGCACGAGGAAATCTACGACGCCATCGCCCGTCAGGATTCCGATGCCGCCCGCGCGGCCATGCGCCTGCATTTGACCAACAGCCGGGAAAGACTGCGCCAGGCTCATGAAGAGGCGCAGGCGCAGGAAGGCTGAGGGTTACGGTTTCACTTCGCTAGTGACGTAATCCACGCGTTCGATGGACTCATCGAAGTTGAGCAGGAATGTTTTCTCCTCGACTCTGTAGCGCTGCCCCGGGAGTGCTTCGAATTCAATGTTGTCCCCCCGATTGACGACAAGGTCGAACGTCGTTGCATCCTTTATCTCTATCGGGCTCTTTTGGATTCCGGCAGGAAAGTGGAATCGGTGAACAATGCTCATGGGATGACCCCTCATTGGTTCAGTGGCTATTGAATGTTTCAGGAGCGACTGCGCCCGGGCCACGAGGGACGCTGGCGCAGAGTTGACTTCGAGTGGCGTGATCAAGCGCCAACGGTGTCCACAATGCTGAGCACTAGCGGTACTGATAGATGGGATTGTCCAGCAATTGTGGCGGTGTACCAGATTTCTACGGATCCGTCCCTGAAACGATAGTCAAACATGTTCGTCGCGGTACTCCTTTGTTCGTCTCCCGAGGTTTGAGTTTCGAAATAAGTAGTCCAGACAATAGGTGGACTGAAACGGTCAATCTTCACCGATAGAGTTATGTTGACTCTCTGACCCGCGTCTTTGCCTGCGTAATCAAAGTTGAGCAGGAACGCTCCTTGCAAAATGGTCGTATCCAAAACGCCGTCAGGTGCTTGCGGTGCTTTGGGTGGTGCTAAGGGAACAACCTGTGAAACTTTTAGCGTCTTCATTCATGTTTCTCCTTGAATTGGAGTGCTGTGAGTGCAGTGCCAGTTAATGCGGTTACCGTTCGCCGTCTCCATCCCGTCAGGATTCGATGCCGCCGGTGCGGCCATGCGCCTGCACCTGACCAACAGCCGCGAACGGCTGCGTCAGGCGCACGAAGAGGCGCAGGCTCAGGGGTGATTGTTGCTTATCGTTCGAGTTGAACTGTCAGCAATGGGGATGACTCAGCATTACCGTTGAATCTGGTGACGGTGTAATGCAATTCGGCCTTGGCACCGGGAACAAGTTTTTTCTCAAAGACATCTTTGGGGATGGCGAAGATCACTGGCCTTCCCACCTCGGCTGCGGTCAGTACACGGATCTCTTGCCATTCGTTACCGGTCGAGGTCCTTACGTGCATGTTAATCACGTCGCCAACAACGGCCTGGGAGAAAGGCGCTACAACGCTGTGAGCGTCTCCCTTCAGTTTGCCAACGTGGAGCACACCATTCACGGCTTCTTCGAGATCCGGTGCCGCCAAGGCTTTGACTTGTGCAGTCATGATCAAACTCCTTTTCACATCCATTTGAACCCTGTTCAGAACGCAGCCATGTTGTTGCGCTGACGGAGCCGGTTCGTTAACTCCTCAGCGATTGAAGTCGGGAATGGATGTGCACGGTACCTGTTAGAAATAACAGTTTCGACGAACGGTCGATGCCTTCGGAAAGGTATGCCTGGTCTGCAGGAAAACGGCCGGCTCAGGTCTCTATATGTAGCGTCAACGGTTCGGAGGAAGGCTCCAGACTGGCCTCATCAGCAAACTTGTAGCGCAGTTCAACGGTGCTGTTCAGGTACTTTTCCAGTTCGAATCTCGGGATGCTCAGTTCGATCCCGGTCAGGCCAACCATGTCATCGAGTACGTCATCCCAGACGCCGGTCGGCTCCGACAAACCAAGCCATTCAGGCTCTTCCGGGTCATCACCGAGGATCGGGTACACATCCCAGTTCGGCGGTGTGTTCTGGCCATCGGGTACACGGACGATCAGGTCGTCATCCAGCGTCGATAACCGCAGGATGATCGAGTCGCTGGCGTGATCGGGGAATTGTGGAAGGTGTGCAGCGGCAAACGTCATGTTTCGCTCTCCTTGAAAGATCTGCCGCGATCCTTCGCGGCAGTCGTCGCACTTTACCCGGCGAATCGGTGAGGCGCGCCGGAGCAATCTTGTCCGGGCATTTCAGCTGTGGGGCAGAATCGAACGATCCACCCTGACCGCCAGTTTTCCCGGGCCGGGCTTGACGTCGAACGTCGCCTGGCCATGAGCATCCACCGACGCGCGGGCGATAGCCACGCCATCGCACAGCAATTGCAGCGGCGCACCTTTCAATGATTGGCCCGAGGCCAGTTCCAGTTTCAATTTGAGGGTCATCGAATCGCTCCTTAATTCGTGTTGCCGGTTGGGTGATAGTCCTTGAGCAGCAGGTAAGTGCTCCAGCCCCACCAGTCGTCGACGGTGGCGGTGTCGTTGAGGTTGTTGACGTCCTTGCGCCGCAGGACTTTGTTGCCCTCGACGCGGAACAGTGGCGAGAAGTTGTTGGCCGGATTCAGCACGGCTGTCAGATCCGGCAAACGTTGCAGCGCGTTGAAGGTGGTCGGCACGTTGCCGCTTGAATAAGCGGCATACACCTCGTCCGCCGAATCCTGTACGGCTTGATTCACCTGATTGCGGTTGTCGGCGTCCGTGGCATCGAAGTAGCGCTTGTCACCGAACGCCCGCCATTGCTCGCCATGGCCGTTGCGTACCTTGAGGCCGAACTTGCTGTCTTCGTCGTGCATGAAGCGGGTGATCAACGAGCCCAGGTCACTCGGCGTCACCGCGGCGGCCATGGCCTTGCGCGGCACTCGCAAATGTCCGGAGGAGAACAGGTCGGTGAGGTAGTGATCGGCAAAAGCGTTCATCGCGTAGGCCCGTTCCAGTTGCAGTTCGTCTTGGCTGGCGTGGGCGGCAGCGGCGTTTTGCAGGGCAACGGTGTGCCCGGCGATGTAGGCTTGTCGGGCCCATTCGCCGAAATGGTCGGCGTTGTTCGCCGCCAGTTTCAGATAGCGACCGAGCGGAAACAGCGCCGAGACGAAACTGCCGCCGCCGGTGATTTTGTTCCACTCTTCCGACAACGTATCTCCTAACACGTCGTAGGCCTCATGAGGCTGCTTGCCGTCCTTGATTGCCTGTTTAACCGCGTCGATCTCCTTTTGCATGATCGCGAGAATTTGCGTCGCTTCAACTTTAGAAGCGGACAGCGCTGCGAGGCTGTCGAAGGCTGCCGTGAAGCGCTGAAGGCGATCAGCCGGGGTCGATCCTTCATTGATCGGGCGGTCGACGATTCCATAGAAATCACCACCCAGTGCCAGCACCTGGCCGTAGGTCAGCGCCAACCCGTTCGGCAGATGCAGGGGCACGTTTTGCGCGAGTAGCGGCTCGGCATTTTCAACGAAGCGCAGTCGGGTGTTATCGCCGATAGCCGTGTGTTCCGCACCTTCGAAGCGCAGTTGCGGCTTGCCTTTCAAGGCTTGAGCGGGCAGGGCGGTCACGGGTTCGGCATCGCTGTGCGCGTCGGCGATGTGCAACAGCAAGTGCGGGTTTGCGGCATTGAAGGCGATGCCGCCGGGGGTAAACAAGTCATCAAAACGAGCGATGACCGGTGCAGGCTTTTCGGGGCATTTTGTTTGTAGACCGGACATTTCTTTCTCCTTGATATGTCTTCGGCAGGTTTATTTAACTGTACGTACATACAGTTAAAATCAGCCTAGTCGAGAAATTTCCTACGTCAAAAAGAAATCCTGTCCGACAAAAAATGCCCTCCAACGATGAAATGCAGTTGACGGTTATATTTTAAGTTGTACGATGACCTACAACTTCGGCGAAGGCTGAACGGTCCACTCACAAAAAAACGTTGCTACCAGGGTGTTCGAATAATGAATCCACAAGAACTGAAGTCCATCCTCTCCGCCGGCCTGCTCTCGTTCCCGGTGACCGATTTCAATGCCCAGGGCGATTTCAACCGCGCTGGCTACATCAAACGCCTGGAATGGCTGGCCCCGTACGGTGCTTCAGCCCTGTTCGCCGCCGGTGGCACCGGTGAATTCTTCTCCCTGGCTGCCAGCGAATACTCGGAAATCATCAAGACTGCCGTCGATACCTGCGCCAGCAGCGTGCCGATCCTCGCCGGTGTCGGTGGTTCGACCCGCCAGGCCATCGAATACGCTCAGGAAGCCGAGCGTCTGGGCGCCAAAGGTCTGTTGCTGCTGCCGCACTACCTGACCGAAGCCAGCCAGGACGGTGTCGCCGCCCACGTTGAAGCGGTGTGCAAATCGGTCAACATCGGTGTGGTGGTGTACAACCGCAACGTCTGCCGCCTGACCGCGCCGCTGCTGGAGCGTCTGGCCGAACGCTGCCCGAACCTGATCGGTTACAAGGACGGTCTGGGTGATATCGAGCTGATGGTGTCGATCCGTCGTCGTCTCGGCGATCGCTTCAGCTACCTCGGTGGTCTGCCGACCGCCGAAGTCTACGCTGCTGCCTACAAGGCCCTGGGCGTACCGGTCTACTCGTCGGCGGTGTTCAACTTCATCCCGAAAACCGCGATGGACTTCTACCACGCGATTGCCCGCGAAGATCACGCCACCGTCGGCAAGATCATCGACGACTTCTTCCTGCCGTACCTGGACATCCGCAACCGCAAGGCCGGTTACGCCGTGAGCATCGTCAAGGCAGGCGCCAAGATCGCCGGCTATGACGCAGGCCCGGTGCGGGCGCCGCTGACTGACCTGACCGGCGAAGAGTACGAAATGCTCGCTGCGCTGATCGACAAGCAAGGTGCGCAGTAACACACCTCTATAAACAAGGCCGCTGAGCAATCAGCGGCCTTTTGCGTCAGGAGAATGATTCGTGACCAAGCGCTATGACAACTACATCAACGGTGAATGGGTCGCCGGTAACGATTACTCGGCGAACATCAACCCGTCCGAACTGAGCGACACCATCGGCGATTACGCCAAGGCTGACCTGGCTCAGGTCAACGCCGCCATCGACGCCGCGCGCGCCGCGTTCCCGGCGTGGTCGACCTCGGGCATTCAGGCCCGCCACGATTCGCTGGACAAAGTCGGCACCGAAATCCTCGCCCGCCGCGAAGAGCTCGGCACCCTGCTGGCCCGGGAAGAGGGCAAGACCCTGCCGGAAGCCATCGGCGAAGTGACCCGCGCCGGCAACATCTTCAAGTTCTTCGCTGGCGAGTGCCTGCGCCTGTCCGGCGACTACGTGCCGTCGGTGCGTCCGGGCGTCAACGTCGAAGTCACCCGCGAAGCCCTGGGTGTGGTCGGCCTGATCACCCCTTGGAACTTCCCGATTGCCATCCCGTCGTGGAAAATCGCCCCGGCCCTGGCCTACGGCAACTGCGTGGTGTTGAAGCCAGCGGATCTGGTGCCGGGTTGCGCCTGGGCCCTGGCCGAAATCATCTCCCGCGCAGGTTTCCCTGCCGGCGTGTTCAACCTGGTGATGGGCAGCGGCCGCGTGGTTGGCGAAGCTTTGGTCAACAGCCCGAAAGTCGACGGCATCAGCTTCACCGGCTCTGTCGGTGTGGGTCGGCAGATCGCGGTCAATTGCGTGTCGCGCCAGGCCAAGGTTCAGTTGGAGATGGGCGGCAAGAACCCGCAGATCATTCTCGACGACGCCGACCTCAAGCAGGCGGTCGAGCTGTCGGTGCAGAGCGCGTTCTACTCCACTGGCCAGCGTTGCACGGCTTCGAGTCGACTGATCGTCACTGCCGGGATTCATGACAAGTTCGTCGAAGCCATGGCCGAGCGCATGAAGTCGATCAAGGTTGGTCACGCGCTGAAGGCCGGCACCGATATCGGTCCGGTGGTTTCGCAAGCGCAGCTTGAACAGGACATGAAGTACATCGACATCGGTCAGTCCGAAGGTGCGCGTCTGGTCAGCGGCGGTGCTCTGGTGACCTGCGACACCGAGGGTTACTTCCTCGCGCCGACCCTGTTTGCCGACAGCGAAGCCTCGATGCGCATCAGCCGCGAAGAGATCTTCGGCCCGGTGGCCAACATCGTCCGCGTGGCCGATTACGAGGCAGCACTGGCCATGGCCAACGACACCGAATTCGGTTTGTCGGCGGGTATCGCCACCACGTCGCTGAAGTACGCCAACCACTTCAAGCGTCATTCCCAGGCCGGGATGGTGATGGTCAACCTGCCGACCGCCGGTGTCGATTATCACGTTCCGTTCGGTGGCCGTAAGGGTTCATCCTATGGCTCACGTGAGCAAGGCCGCTATGCGCAAGAGTTCTACACGGTCGTGAAGACCAGCTACATCGGTTCGTAAATCGCTGCACCCGCGCCGGGCCTTCGCCTGAGGCCCTGCGCGGCACAAGACCAAAGAATGTTTTACCCGCATAAAAATAATCAGTGGGAGTACATCTACATGCAATCGTCCAAGCCGACTCACGTCCGCTATTTGATCCTGCTCATGCTGTTTCTGGTGACCACGATCAACTACGCCGACCGCGCCACCATCGCGATCGCCGGTTCCAGTTTGCAAAAAGACCTCGGTATCGACGCGGTCACCCTCGGCTACATCTTCTCTGCTTTCGGTTGGGCCTACGTGGCCGGACAAATTCCCGGCGGCTGGCTGCTCGATCGCTTCGGCTCGAAAAAAGTCTATGCCCTGAGCATTTTCACCTGGTCGCTGTTCACCGTGCTGCAAGGCTTCGTCGGTGAATTCGGCATGTCCACGGCCATCGTCGCGCTGTTCATGCTGCGCTTCCTGGTGGGTCTGGCCGAGGCGCCATCGTTCCCCGGCAACGCACGCATCGTGGCGGCCTGGTTCCCGACCGCCGAGCGCGGCACCGCTTCGGCGATCTTCAACTCGGCGCAATACTTTGCCACCGTGTTGTTCGCGCCGCTGATGGGCTGGATCGTGTTCTCCTTTGGCTGGGAGCACGTGTTCATCGTCATGGGCCTGCTCGGCATCGTGTTCTCGCTGGTCTGGCTCAAGGTTATCCACAGCCCGCGCCAACACCCGATGGCCAACGAAGCGGAAGTGAAGTTCATCGCCGACAACGGCGGCATGGTCGACATGGACCAGAAACAAGGCAAAAAGGCTGACGGTCCAAAGTGGGATTACATCCGCCAGTTGCTGACCAATCGCATGATGCTCGGCGTTTACCTGGGCCAGTACTGCATCAACGGCATCACCTATTTCTTCCTGACCTGGTTCCCGGTGTACCTGGTGCAGGAACGCGGCATGACCATCCTCAAGGCCGGTTTCATCGCCTCGTTGCCGGCGATCTGCGGCTTTATCGGCGGCGTGCTCGGCGGGGTGATTTCCGATTACCTGCTGCGCAAGGGCCATTCGCTGACCTTCGCCCGCAAGGCGCCGATCATTGCCGGCCTGCTGGTTTCGAGCAGCATCGTGGCGTGCAACTATGTCGACGTTGAATGGATGGTGGTCGGCTTCATGGCCCTGGCATTCTTCGGCAAAGGCGTGGGGGCTCTGGGCTGGGCAGTGGTGTCCGACACTTCGCCGAAACAGATCGCCGGTCTGAGCGGTGGCCTGTTCAACACCTTCGGCAACATCGCCTCGATCACCACTCCGATCGTCATCGGTTACATCATCAGTTCCACCGGCTCGTTCAAATGGGCGCTGGTGTTCGTCGGTGCCAACGCACTCGTGGCGGTGTTCAGCTACCTGGTGATCGTCGGCCCGATCAAACGTGTGGTCCTTAAAGAGCCGCCAACCCAGGGCGGTTCCGAAGCCACCGGCAAATTGTCTCAAGCGCATTCCTGAGGAGCGGCGTCATGCAGTTGATTGAACATTCCGACTCGCCGCGCTACATCCGCCTGCACGAGCGGGACAACGTAGTGGTAGTGGTCAACGACCAGGGCGTGCCGGCCGGCACCGCATTTGCCGATGGCCTGGTGACGGTGGATTTCGTGCCGCAGAGTCACAAGGTCAGCCTCGTGGATATCCCCGAGGGCGGCACGGTGATTCGCTACGGCCAGATCATTGGCTACGCGTTGCAGCCGATTCCCCGTGGCAGTTGGGTCAGGGAAGATCAACTGCGCATGCCGACCGCGCCACCGCTGGACAGCCTGCCGCTGTCCACCGAAGTGCCGGACGCCCAGGCGCCCCTGGAAGGCTTCACGTTCGAGGGATATCGCAACGCCGACGGCACTGTAGGCACGCGCAACATCCTCGGGATCACCACCACCGTGCAATGCGTCACCGGGGTGCTCGATCACGCGGTGAAGCGGATCAAGGACGAACTGTTGCCCAAGTACCCGCACGTCGATGACGTGGTGGCGCTGACCCACAGTTACGGTTGCGGCGTGGCCATCACGGCGACCGACGCTTACATCCCGATCCGCACCGTGCGCAATCTGGCGCGCAACCCGAACCTCGGTGGCGAGGCGTTGGTGATCAGCCTGGGCTGCGAGAAATTGCAGGCCGGACAGGTGATGCACGAGGACGATGCCTCGGTGGATCTGAGCGAGCCGTGGCTGTATCGCTTGCAGGATTCCAGTCACGGTTTCACCGAGATGATCGAGCAGATCATGGAACTGGCCGAAGTGCGCCTGAAGAAACTCGACCAGCGCCGCCGGGAAACCGTGCCGGCGTCCGAGCTGATCCTGGGTATGCAGTGCGGCGGCAGTGATGCGTTTTCCGGCATCACCGCCAACCCGGCGCTGGGTTACGCCTCAGACTTGCTGCTGCGGGCGGGGGCGACGGTGATGTTTTCCGAAGTCACCGAAGTGCGTGATGCGATTTACCTGCTGACCTCTCGGGCGCAGAGCAAAACCGTTGCCGAGGAACTGGTGCGCGAGATGGACTGGTACGACCGCTATCTGGCCAAGGGCGAAGCGGATCGCAGCGCCAATACCACGCCGGGCAACAAGAAGGGCGGGTTGTCGAACATTGTCGAGAAGTCGTTGGGCTCGATCGTGAAGTCCGGCAGCAGCGCGATCAGCGGTGTGCTCGGCCCGGGTGAGCGCTTCAAGCAGAAGGGTTTGATCTTCTGTGCGACGCCGGCGAGTGATTTCGTCTGCGGTACGTTGCAACTGGCGGCGGGGATGAACCTGCACGTGTTCACCACCGGTCGTGGTACGCCTTATGGTCTGGCCATGGCGCCGGTGGTGAAGGTTTCGACTCGTACCGAACTGGCGCAGCGCTGGCCGGATCTGATCGACATCGATGCCGGGCGGATTGCTACTGGGCGCGCGAGCATCGAAGAATTGGGCTGGGAGTTGTTCCACTACTACCTGGATGTGGCGAGCGGCAAGCAGCAGACGTGGGCGGAGAAGCACAAGCTGCATAACGACATTACGTTGTTCAATCCGGCGCCGATTACTTGATCTGCTTGAGGGGTGTGGTGCCTGTACTGGCCATGCCCTCACCCCAACCCTCTCCCGGGGGGAGAGGGGGCTGACCGAGTTGTCTTTCGTTTTACATCGACCTGAAAAATCGAATTGATTATGGATTCGGCGACGTAGTTTCAGGTCGATAATTTTCTGGAGCATCCCCGGATCAGTCCCCTCTCCCTCCGGGAGAGGGTTAGGCGGGCGGCGCTCCGATGAGGGGCTTTTGAAGGTTTTGGCTTATCATTAGCCCCCTAACGACGCTCACCTCCAAGGCTCCCCGGCATGCTGGCTATTTTTCTTGAAACCCTGAACATCACCGCGCCGGTGTTTGCCATGCTGTTTCTCGGTGTGCTGCTCAAGCGCATCGACTGGATCAACGACAACTTTATCCACACCGCTTCGTCGCTGGTGTTCAACGTCACCATGCCGGCGCTGCTGTTTCTCGGCATCCTGCACGCCGACCTGCACGCCGCGCTGCAGCCGGCGCTGCTGATCTATTTTGCCCTCGCCACGCTGGTCAGTTTTGCCGTCGCCTGGGGCTGGGCGATTTTCCGTTGTCCGCGTGAAGATCGCGGCATCTACACCCAAGGCGCGTTTCGCGGCAACAACGGGGTGATCGGCCTGGCGCTGGCGGCGAGCATGTACGGTGACTACGGGATTTCCCTCGGCGCGATTCTCGCGGCGCTGGTGATCCTGTTCTACAACACCCTGTCGACCATCGTGCTGGCGGTCTACAGCCCGGTGATCAAGTCGGACCCGTGGAGCATCTGCAAAAGCGTGGTCAGCAATCCGCTGATCATCAGCGTGATCGCGGCGGCGCCGTTCGCTTATTTCAAGATCGGTCTGCCGGGGTGGCTGGAAACCTCCGGTCAGTACCTGGCACAGACCACGCTGCCGCTGGCACTGATCTGTATTGGCGGCACGCTGTCGCTGGCGGCGCTGCGCAAGAGCGGCAACATGGCGCTCAGTTCGAGTCTGGTGAAGATGGTCGGCCTGCCGGTGATCGCCACGCTGGGTGCATGGCTGTGGGGTTTTCGCGGGGCGGAGCTGGGGATTCTGTTTCTGTACTTCGGCAGCCCGACCGCCGCCGCCAGTTTTGTCATGGCCCGTGCGGCGCAGGGCAATCATGAACTGGCGGCGGCGATCATTGTGCTGACCACGCTGATGGCGGCGATCACCACCAACATCGGGATTTTCTTCCTGCAGTGGGGCGGGTGGATCTAGCCTGAGACCGGGCTTGCTCGCGAAGGGGACAGTGCTGTCACTCAGGCTTCTGGTAACTGTCGATCACTTCCTGCGCCGCGCGAAACGCATCGATCGCCGCCGGTACGCCCGCGTACACCGCGCAATGCAGCAGCGCTTCACGGATCTCATCGACCGTGCAGCCATTGTTCAACGCGCCGCGCACGTGGCCCTTCAATTCCTGCGGGCACTTCAACGCAGTCAGTGCAGCGAGGGTGATCAGGCTGCGGGTCTTCAGTGGCAAACCTTCGCGATTCCACACGCCGCCCCAGGCGTGTTCGTTGACGAAATCCTGCAGCGGTTGGGTGAACTCGGTGGCGTTGCCCAGCGCGCGGTCGACAAACGCGTCGCCCATTACCTGACGGCGGACTTCAACCCCGGATTTCTTCGATTCGGTCATGGCACATCCCTCTTGTGGTGTTGGCGGCGCCAGGCGCGCACGGACGTGAAAAACAGAAACGTCAGCAGCGTCGGCAGCACATAAAACAGCATCAATCGCTCGAGCTTGCCGGCCAGTGGCATGCCGGTGGTGAACGACACCACGTGCAGCCCGTACGCCAGATACAAACCCAGCAGCAGGAGACCTTCGGCGCGGGTCACGCGGTAGCCCGAATAGAACACCGGCAGGCACAGCAACGCGACGCCGAGCATTACCGGCAGGTCGAAATCCAGCGCATTGGGCGAGACCGACAGCGGTGTCGGCGCGATCAAAGCGGTGAAACCCAGCACCCCAAGCAGGTTGAACAGGTTGGCACCGATCACGTTGCCCACGGCGATGTCCCGCTGACCGCGCAGCGCGGCGATCAGCGAGGTGGCGAGTTCCGGCAGCGAAGTGCCGACCGCGACCACGGTCAGGCCAATCACCCGCTCGGAGAATCCCAGGTCAGTGGCGACGACCACGGCTGCACCCAGCAGCAAGTGCCCGGCAAACACCAGCATGACCAGACCGCCGACAATCATCAGCAGGCTGGTAAACCACGGGGCCTGCGGATCGTGGGGTTGATCGGAATGCGGGCGGGCCGAGTGCCGCGACTGGCGCAGCAATAATCCGAGATACAGGGCGAGGGCGCCGAGCAACAGAATGCCGTCGAAGCGCCCGAGCTCTTCATTCCATGCCAGCACGAACACCAGCAGGCTGGCACCGATCATCAGTGGAATGTCGAGGCGCACCAATTGCCGCGATACCCGCAGCGGAATGATCAGCGCCGACAGGCCGAGGGTGACGAGAATGTTGAAAATGCTGCTGCCGATCACGCTGCTGACGGCGATGTCCGGCGTGTGCGCCTGCACGGCTTGCAGGCTGACGGCCATTTGCGGGGCGCTGCTGCCGAGGGCGACGATGGTCAGGCCGATGATCAGCGGTCGTACATGCAGACGCGCGGCCAGGCGCACGGCGGCGCGCACCATCAGTTCGGCGCCGGCGATCAGCAGGAACAGCCCGCTGAGCAATTCGATCACGCTGATCAGCGGCAAGTCGGTCAGTCCGAAAATGGTGGACGCTCCATCAGTCGTCGAGGGCCTGCACCCGAACCCGGGCTGTTCCACTGCGCAGCATACCGAGCTGTTCGGCCGCCGCACGTGAAACATCGATCAGGCGGCCACGGGTGTGCGGGCCACGGTCGTTGATGCGGACCACGACGGATTCATCGTTTTTCAGGTTGGTGACCTTCACCCGAGTGCCGAACGGCAACTGGCGGTGGGCGGCGGTCAGGGAATTCTGGTTAAACGCTTCGCCGCTGGCGGTACGTTTACCGTGGTGTTTGGCTCCGTAATAGGAGGCGACGCCGGTCTGGTCGTAACCGTGCGGGTCGATGGTGTCGGTGCTGGCGCAACCGGCCAGCAAAGAGAGCAGGGCGCAGGCGCCGAGCAGACGTTTCATTCATAAGCTCCCAAGTGATCGTTCCCACGCTCCGGCGTGGGAATGCAACCCGTGACGCTCTGCGTCACACCGCAATGGACGCGGAGCGTCCGAGGCGGCATTCCCACGCAGAGCGTGGGAACGATCCTCAGGCGCGGGGCCATCGTCAGCCTTCGAGCTTGCTTTTCAGCAGTTCGTTCACTTGCTGCGGGTTGGCCTTGCCCTTGGAGGCTTTCATGGCCTGACCGACGAAGAAGCCGAACATCTTGCCGCGCTTGGCTTCGTCTGCCGCGCGGTATTGTTCGACCTGCTCGGCGTTGGCCGCGAGCATTTCGTCCAGCACCGCCGAGATTGCGCCGGTGTCGGTAACCTGCTTCAGGCCGCGCTTTTCGATGATCTCGTCTGCGCTGCCTTCGCCGTTGGCCATCGCTTCGAACACCACCTTGGCGATCTTGCCGGAGATGGTGTTGTCCTTGATGCGCTGCAGCATGCCGCCCAGTTGCTCGGCGGAAACCGGCGAATCCTCGATGTCCAGGTTCTGCTTGTTGAGCAGGCTGCCCAACTCGACCATCACCCAGTTCGCCGCCAGTTTGGCGTCGCCGCCGATGCTCGCGACTTTCTCGAAGTAGTCCGCCTGCTCACGGCTGGTGGCCAACACGTTGGCGTCGTAGGCCGACAGACCGAAGGCACTCTGGAAGCGCTCGCGTTTCTGCGGTGGCAGCTCCGGCAGGGTGGCGCGCACGTCGTTGAGGAACGAATCCTCGATGACCACCGGCAGCAGGTCCGGATCGGGGAAGTAACGGTAGTCGTTGGCTTCCTCTTTGCTGCGCATCGGACGGGTTTCGTCCTTGTTCGGATCGTACAGACGGGTCTGCTGGATCACTTTGCCGCCGTCTTCGATCAGGTCGATCTGACGCTGGATCTCGGAGTTGATCGCCTTCTCGATGAAGCGGAACGAGTTGACGTTCTTGATCTCGCAGCGGGTGCCGAACTCGACCTGGCCTTTCGGACGTACCGACACGTTGCAGTCGCAACGCAGCGAGCCCTCGGCCATGTTGCCGTCGCAGATGCCCAGGTAACGCACCAGCGCGTGGATCGCCTTGACGTAGGCCACTGCTTCCTTGGCGCTACGCATGTCCGGCTCGGACACGATTTCCAGCAGCGGCGTGCCGGCACGGTTCAGGTCGATGCCGGTGGCACCGCTGAATTCTTCGTGCAGGCTCTTGCCGGCGTCTTCTTCCAGGTGCGCACGGGTGATACCGACGCGTTTGACCGTGCCGTCTTCCAGGGCAATGTCCAGGTGGCCCTTGCCGACGATCGGCAACTCCATCTGGCTGATCTGGTAGCCCTTCGGCAGGTCCGGGTAGAAGTAGTTCTTGCGGGCGAACACGTTGTGCTGACCGATCTCGGCGTCAATCGCCAGACCGAACATCACCGCCATGCGCACCGCTTCCTGGTTGAGCACCGGCAGCACGCCGGGCATGCCCAGGTCGATCAGGCTGGCCTGGGTGTTCGGCTCGGAACCGAACTGGGTGGAACTACCGGAAAAGATTTTCGACCGGGTGGTGAGCTGGGTGTGAATCTCCAGACCGATCACGACTTCCCATTGCATGTGTGTCTCCTCAGAAGCCGGTTGGGGTGCGAGTGTGCCAGTCAGTGTTCAACTGATACTGGTGCGCAACGTTGAGCAAACGGCCTTCCTGGAAATACGGCGCGAGCAGTTGCACGCCAACCGGCAGACCGTCGACAAAACCGGCCGGCATCGACAGACCCGGCAGGCCCGCGAGGTTGGCGGTGATGGTGTAGACGTCTTCCAGGTAGGCAGCGACCGGGTCGCTGTTCTTGGCGCCGAGTTTCCAGGCCGGGTTTGGCGTGGTCGGGCCGAGGATGATGTCGACTTCATTAAATGCGGTCATGAAGTCGTTCTTCACCAGGCGACGGATCTTCTGGGCTTTGAGGTAGTAGGCATCGTAGTAACCGGCGGACAGCGCGTAGGCACCGACCATGATCCGGCGCTGTACTTCGGGCCCGAAACCTTCGCCACGGGAGCGCTTGTACAGGTCTTCCAGGTTCTTCGGGTCTGCGCAGCGGTGGCCGAAGCGCACGCCGTCGAAACGCGACAGGTTGGAGGAGGCTTCTGCCGGGGCGATCACGTAGTACGCAGGAATCGCGTGCTGCATGTTCGGCAGGCTGATTTCCTTGATCACGGCACCGAGCTTCTGCAGCTCTTTGATGCTGTTCTGGATCAGGTCGGCGATGCGCGGGTCGAGACCTGCACCGAAGTATTCCTTCGGCACACCGATGCGCAGGCCTTGCAGCGAACCGTTAAGACCAGCGGCGTAGTCTGGCACTGGCTCATCGATGCTGGTGGAGTCGTTCGGATCGAAGCCGGCCATACCTTGCAACAAAATCGCGCAGTCTTCGGCGGTGCGAGCCAGAGGGCCGCCCTGATCGAGGCTGGAGGCGTAGGCGATCATGCCCCAGCGCGAAACGCGACCGTAGGTCGGTTTCAGGCCGGTGAGGTTGGTGAATGCAGCTGGCTGACGGATCGAACCGCCGGTGTCGGTGGCCGTTGCGGCAGGCAACAGACGAGCGGCAACCGCCGCCGCCGAACCACCGGACGAACCGCCCGGTACGTGTTCCAGGTTCCACGGGTTTTTCACCGCGCCGTACCAACTCGACTCGTTGGCCGAGCCCATGGCGAATTCGTCCATGTTGGTCTTGCCCAGAGTCACGGTGCCGGCGGCGGCCAGCTCCGACACCACGGTGGCGTCGTACGGAGCCTTGAAGTTGTCGAGCATCTTCGAGCCGCAGCTGGTGCGGATGCCCTGGGTGCAGAACAGGTCTTTGTGGGCGATCGGCGCACCCAGCAGAGCGCCGCTCTCACCATTGGCCCGGCGCACGTCGGCGGCTTTCGCCTGCTCGAGGGCCAGCTCTTCGGTGAGGCTGATGAAACTGTTGAGCTGCGGATCGAGCTGGGTAATGCGCGCCAGCAGGACTTTGGTCAGCTCTTCGGAAGAAAACTTTTTATCGGCGAGACCGCGGGCGATCTCGGCCAGAGTCAATTGATGCATTGCAGGCTCTTTCCCTTTAGTCGATGACTTTCGGAACCAGGTACAGGCCGTTTTCGACCGCTGGTGCGATGGACTGATAAGCCTCGCGGTTATTGCTTTCGGTCACGACGTCGGCGCGCAGGCGCTGACTGGCTTCCAGCGGGTGGGCCAGCGGCTCGATACCGTCGGTATTGACCGCCTGCATTTCGTCGACCAGCCCGAGAATGCTGTTGAGGGCCGAAGTGATGTGTGGAAGATCGGCGTCATTAAGGCCAAGGCTGGCCAGATGAGCGATTTTTTCCACGTCGGAGCGTTCTAGCGCCATCGGGTTTCTCCAGTGGAAAACAGGACGGACGGCGTCCGTGTGTTAGATTGTCGGAACACTACCGCACTTCTACGGTCATAAGGCCGCGATTGTGGGGCTTGGTGCACAGAAAAGCGGCCAATTTAACATATTGGCGCCTTGCCCAAAATCCCTGTCGTTGTTAGAGTTTGCCGCACTTTTTTACCCACGCGTTGCCTAGGGTCCCTTTCCCATGTTCAAGAAACTGCGTGGCATGTTTTCCAGCGATCTTTCCATTGACCTGGGCACTGCCAACACCCTTATTTACGTGCGCGAGCGCGGTATCGTCCTGAATGAGCCATCGGTTGTGGCCATTCGGACACACGGTAACCAGAAAAGTGTCGTCGCTGTCGGCACCGAGGCCAAGCGCATGCTCGGCCGTACGCCGGGCAACATTGCTGCCATTCGTCCGATGAAGGATGGCGTGATTGCCGACTTCAGCGTCTGCGAAAAGATGCTGCAATACTTTATCAACAAGGTTCACGAAAACAGCTTTCTGCAGCCCAGCCCTCGTGTGCTGATCTGCGTTCCATGCAAGTCCACCCAGGTTGAGCGTCGTGCCATCCGTGAATCGGCCCTTGGTGCCGGTGCCCGTGAAGTGTTCCTGATCGAAGAGCCGATGGCCGCTGCGATCGGTGCCGGCCTGCCGGTTGAAGAAGCTCGCGGTTCGATGGTCGTGGATATCGGTGGTGGTACCACCGAAATCGCGCTGATCTCCCTGAACGGTGTGGTCTATGCCGAATCCGTACGCGTTGGCGGCGACCGCTTCGACGAAGCGATCATCACCTACGTGCGCCGCAACTACGGCAGCCTGATCGGCGAATCCACCGCCGAGCGCATCAAGCAGGAAATCGGTACGGCCTACCCGGGCGGCGAAGTTCGCGAAGTCGACGTTCGCGGTCGCAACCTGGCCGAAGGCGTTCCACGCGCATTCACCCTGAACTCCAACGAAGTGCTGGAAGCCCTGCAAGAGTCCCTGGCAACCATCGTTCAGGCCGTGAAAAGCGCCCTGGAGCAATCGCCGCCGGAACTGGCTTCCGACATCGCCGAGCGAGGCCTGGTGCTGACCGGTGGTGGCGCGCTGCTGCGTGACCTCGACAAGCTGCTGGCCCAGGAAACCGGTCTGCCGGTGATCGTTGCCGAAGATCCGCTGACCTGCGTCGCTCGCGGTGGTGGCCGTGCACTGGAAATGATGGACAAGCACACCATGGACCTGCTCTCCAGCGAATAATCGCCGGGTGCAATACGTGGGTGAGCGCACAGGCAGCACTTTGCAGTGCTGCCTGTTGGCGTTTATCTTCTGTCAGTCTTCATCCAGGCCGGTTTGATGCCGTATGAATAAACAGAACATTTGCCTGGGAGGAGCGGCTTATTAAACCGCTTTTCGCCAAGGGCCCCTCACTGGGCGTGCGCTTGTTGGTGTTGGCCGTGCTGTCGGTCGCGCTGATGGTCGTTGATGCGCGCTTCAGTCTGCTTAAACCCGTACGCAGCCAGGCCTCGCTGGTGCTGATGGATGCCTACTGGATTACCGACCTGCCCGGACGGTTGTGGGAAGGGATCGCCAGCCAGTTCGGCAGTCGCACCGAGCTCGTCGCCGAAAATGAAAAACTCAAGTCGGAGAACCTGCTGTTGCAGGGTCGCATGCAGAAGCTTGCCGCCCTCACCGAGCAGAACGTCCGTCTGCGCGAGTTGCTCAATTCCTCCGCGCTGGTCAACGAGAAGGTCGAAGTGGCCGAGCTGATCGGCATGGACCCCAACCCCTTCACCCATCGCATCATCATCAATAAAGGTGAGCGTGATGGCGTGGTGCTCGGTCAGCCGGTGCTCGATGCTCGCGGCCTGATGGGGCAGGTGGTCGAACTGATGCCGTACACCTCCCGTGTGCTGCTGCTGACCGACTCCACCCACAGCATTCCTGTGCAGGTGAACCGTAATGGTCTGCGGGCGATCGCCAGCGGCACCGGTAACCCTGAGCGTCTGGAGTTGCGCCACGTGGCGGACACCGCCGATATCAAGGAAGGTGATCTGCTGGTCAGTTCGGGCCTCGGTCAGCGTTTCCCGGCCGGTTATCCGGTGGCGACGGTCAAGGAAGTGATCCACGATTCCGGCCAGCCATTCGCCATTGTTCGCGCCGTGCCGACCGCCGCATTGAACCGCAGCCGCTACCTGCTGCTGGTATTCAGTGACAACCGCACCGCCGAAGAACGTGCCAACGATGCCGCGCAGGCTCAGGAAAACCTCGATGCCTTTGGTGGCGGTCCGGTGGTTCCGGCCACGGTGCCGAAAATCGTCACCCCGCCTGCCGCAGCCGCAGCCGCAACCCCTGCCACGACGACAGCGCCGGCTACGCCTGCCGCCGGCACCACGCCGGCCAAACCCGCTGCGAGCAAACCGCCTGCAGCTACACCCGCGGTCAGCAAGCCACCGGCCAATCAGCCCGCTGCTCGACCAGCGGCCAAGCCGCCTGTCACTGCGCCGGCGACCACCGGGAGGCAAGAATAATGGTCGGAGCTACCGCATCGCGTAACGGCTGGATCGTCTGGCTGACGTTTATCGTCGGCATACTGCTCAGCGTGTCGCCATTGCCGATTTTCATGGAAATCCTGCGCCCGCTGTGGCTGGCCTTGCTCCTGACTTTCTGGGCTTTGTACCTGCCGCATACGGTCGGCATGGTCACGGCGTTCTGCCTGGGGCTGGCCGAAGACGTGCTGCAAGGCGATCTGCTCGGTCAGAATGCATTGATCCTGACCCTGATCACGTTCCTGGTGCTGTCGTTGCAACAACGCTTGCGAATGTTCCCGATGTGGCAGCAGAGCCTGGTGATTCTGGTGATCTTCGGCCTCGCCCAGCTCGTACAGCTTTGGCTCAGTGCCTTGACCGGCAACCGTCAGCCGACCCTCGCACTGGTCCTGCCGGCACTGGTCAGTGCCTTGCTCTGGCCATGGGTCAGCTTCGCTTTGCGTGGATTGCGCCGGCGCTACAAAATCAACTGATTCGGTCAGGCATTTGCCCGTACCAGTGCCTTGCCTCGCAAATGAAGTTCTTTTTGGGCGAGCGGCTGTTGTTGCCAGACAAGGCGCCGTGACGAGTCATAGC
The DNA here is from genome assembly GCF_019710535.1 of Pseudomonas sp. 3-2. Taxonomy (NCBI): domain Bacteria; kingdom Pseudomonadati; phylum Pseudomonadota; class Gammaproteobacteria; order Pseudomonadales; family Pseudomonadaceae; genus Pseudomonas; species Pseudomonas sp. 3-2. The sequence goes on from NZ_CP081200.1 coordinate 990,680, forward strand.
GTGCTATGGCGAGGAACGGCAACGCAGTATGGCAACAACAGACGCCGACCAAAGGGAACAGCATTTGTGAGGCAGGGCACCAAACAGGGAGATGTCTTGATGAAAAAGCTTTACCTCGCCTCAGGATCGCCGCGTCGGCGTGAGTTGCTCACGCAGATCGGCATCCCGTTTACCGCCATCAGCGCGGACATCGATGAAACCCCTCTCGCCAATGAATCCCCATCGGCCTACGTCGAGCGCCTGGCGCGCGGCAAGGCCGAGGCCGGGCGGCGCACCGTCGTTTGCGACTTAGCGTTTTGCGTACTGGGCGCCGACACCGCCGTGGTGCTGGACGGCAAAATTCTTGGCAAACCGGTGGACGAAGCCGATGCATGCGCCATGCTGATGATGTTGTCCAGCAAGGAGCATGAAGTGCTGACGGCGATTGCCGTGCTCGACGGCCAGCGCTGCGAGTCGCGGGTGGTGCGCAGTCGGGTGCGGTTCCGTTCGATCAGTCGCGAAGAAGCCGCCGCCTACTGGGCCAGCGGCGAACCCCGGGACAAGGCGGGTGGCTACGGCATTCAGGGGCTTGGCGCGGTGTTCGTCGCCGGCCTCAATGGCAGTTACTCGGCGGTCGTCGGCTTGCCGGTGTGCGAAAGCGCAGAACTGCTCGGCCATTTCGGCATACCCTGTTGGCAAACCCTGAACGCGCAATAAGCGTCGAACGGACCAGATGCGGCCATTATCGTGAACATGCCTGAACGAGACCCTGCCATGAGTGAAGAGATTCTGATCAACATCACGCCGATGGAATCGCGCGTGGCGGTGGTCGAAAACGGTGTGCTGCAAGAAGTGCACGTCGAGCGTACGCAAAAGCGCGGGATCGTCGGCAACATCTATAAAGGCAAGGTGGTGCGGGTTCTGCCGGGCATGCAGGCGGCTTTCGTCGACATCGGCCTGGATCGCGCGGCCTTCATTCACGCCTCGGAAATTTCCCTGCGCGAAGGTCCTGCGGTGGAAAGCATCAGTGCGCTTGTACACGAAGGCCAGAGCCTGGTGGTGCAAGTCACCAAGGATCCGATCGGTTCCAAAGGTGCGCGGCTGACCACGCAACTGTCGATCCCGTCGCGTTATCTCGTGTACATGCCGCGCACCGCCCACGTCGGCATTTCCCTGAAGATCGAAGACGAAGCCGAGCGCGAACGCCTCAAGCAGGTGGTCAGCGATTGCGTGGCCAAAGAAGGCATCAAGGAGGCTGGCGGCTTCATTTTGCGTACCGCCGCCGAAGGTGCCGGGGCCGATGAGATCCTGATGGACATCCGCTACTTGCGCCGCTTGTGGGATCAGATCAACGAGCAGATCAAGACCATCGGCGCACCGAGTGTTATCTACGAAGACCTCGGCCTGGCGCTGCGCACCCTGCGCGACCTGGTCAGCCCGAAGATCGAGAAGATCCGCATCGATTCCCGGGAAACCTTCCAGAAAACCACGCAGTTCGTCGCCGAACTGATGCCGGAAATCGCCGATCGTCTGGAACACTACCCGGGTGAACGGCCGATCTTCGACCTGTACGGCGTCGAAGACGAAATCCAGAAAGCCCTGGAACGGAAGGTGCCGCTGAAGTCCGGCGGTTATCTGGTCATCGATCCAGCGGAAGCCATGACCACCATCGACGTGAACACCGGGGCGTTCGTCGGTCATCGCAATCTTGAAGAAACCATCTTCAAGACCAACCTCGAAGCCGCGACCGCGATTGCCCGGCAGATGCGCCTGCGCAATCTGGGCGGGATTATCATCATCGACTTTATCGACATGGAAGACGAAGAGCACCAGCGCCAGGTGCTGCGTACCCTGGAGAAACAGCTGGAGCGCGATCACGCCAAGACCAACATCATCGGCATTACCGAGTTGGGCCTGGTGCAGATGACGCGCAAGCGCACCCGCGAAAGCCTCGAGCAAGTGTTGTGCGAACCGTGCAGCAGCTGTCAGGGCCGGGGCAAGCTGAAAACTCCGGAAACCATTTGCTACGAGATTTTCCGCGAGATCCTGCGTGAAGCCCGGGCCTATCAGGCCGAGGGTTATCGGGTGCTGGCGAACCAGAAAGTCGTCGACCGGCTGCTCGATGAAGAGTCCGGTAACGTGGCCGAACTTGAAGGTTTCATCGGGCGCACCATACGCTTTCAGGTCGAAACCATGTATTCCCAGGAACAATATGACGTGGTGCTGCTCTGAACCCCTGCATCACCTTTTTCCTGAAACGGCTGGCCTCAGCTTTTTGCAGTATTTTTGCCATGGGAGCCAACTGACATGGAACGTCTGACACGCATTTTGGCCGCACTGACCCGCTGGGGTCTGGGCCTGTGCGCGTTGGTTCTGGTATTGATGGCGTTGTACGTCAGTCTCGGCCGGGAACTCACGCCACTGGTGGCCGAATACCGCGCCGATATCGAAGACAAGGCCAGTGCCGCCCTGGGCATGCCGCTGCAGATCGGCGAGCTGGAAGGCAACTGGAGCGGGTTTGCCCCGATCCTGCTGGCCCACGACGTGATGGTCGGCAGCGGCGCCAACGCCTTGCGCCTGGATCGGGTGCGCGCGGTGCCGGATCTTTGGGCCAGTTTGCTCGCCCGGGAAGTACGCATCGCGCATCTTGAACTCAACGGTCTGAAGATCAGCCTCAAGGAAGGCGAAGACGGAAAGTGGGCGCTGGAAGGCTTGCCGGTGCAGCAGGACCAGCCCATGGATCCCGAGCAACTGTTCAACCGCATGCAAATGATTCAGCAACTGTCGGTGCTCGACAGTCAGGTGACGTTGCAGCCGCTGGAGCAGGCGCCGCTGACCCTCACTTATGTCGGCCTCAATCTAAAGACCGGTTCCAGCCGCCAACGCCTCGATGCGCGCCTGACCCTGCCTGACGGTCAGCCTGTGGCGCTGAGCCTGCGCACACGACTTCGTCCGAATCAGTGGCAGAACAGCGAAGTGGACGGTTATGCCAGCCTGCCGCAGAGCGACTGGTCGAAGTGGCTGCCTGAGCGCCTGACCCAACAATGGAATTTCTCCGAGATCAAGGCCGGTGGCGAGCTGTGGGTCAACTGGCGAGAGGGGGCTTTGCAGAGCGCGGCGATCCGTCTCAATGCGCCGCAACTGACCGGCGCCTACGCTGAACGCAAGCCGATCCAGATCAACAATCTGGCGCTCAATGGCTATTTCCAGCGCGGTTCCGAGGGAGCCATTGTCACACTTGATTCGCTGGCGATGAATTTCGGCGAAACCCGTTGGGAATCCCATGTCCAGATCAAACAGACTGCCGCCACCGACAAGAACGAAGAACTCTGGCATCTGCAGGCTGACCGGCTCGACCTGACGCCGATCACACCTTTGCTCAATGCCCTCGGACCTTTGCCCCAAGGCGTCGCCACCGTGGTCGAGCGCCTGAAAGTAACCGGCGGTCTGCGTAACGTGCTGCTGGATTTCCGGCCGAACGCCACCGACGACAGCAAATTCAGCTTCGCCGCCAACCTCGATCAAGTCGGCTTCGACGCCTACCACGGCGCGCCGGCGGCACGGAATGTCAGCGGCAGTCTTACCGGCAATCTCGGTGGCGGCGAGCTGCGCATGGACAGCAAGGACTTCGTCCTGCACCTCGATCCGATCTTCGCCAAGCCATGGCAATACATTCAGGCCAACGCCCGGTTGACCTGGAAGCTCGATAAAGAAGGTTTCACCCTGATCGCGCCGTACCTGAAGGTGCTCGGCGAGGAAGGCAAGATCGCCGGCGACTTCCTGATCCGCCTGCACTTCGACCACAGCCAGGAAGACTACATGGATCTGCGGGTCGGTCTGGTGGATGGCGACGGTCGCTACACCGCCAAGTACCTGCCGCAAGTCCTGAGCCCGGCCCTCGATGAATGGCTGCGTACGGCGATTCTCAAGGGCGCGGTGGATCAGGGTTTCTTCCAGTATCAGGGTTCGCTGAACAAGAACGCCGGGGAAGCGGATCGCAGCATCAGTCTGTTCTTCAAGGTGCACGACGCCGAACTGGCGTTCCAGCCAGGCTGGCCGCACGTGAGCAAGGTCAACGGTGATGTGTTCATCGAAGACAGCGGCGTGCGGATTCTGGCCAGCAAGGGTCAGTTGCTCGACACCCAGGTCAGCGATGTCTTCGTCAATATTCCCCATGTGCCGAGCGGCGAGCACAGCCACATGTTCCTCGACGGCAGCTTTGCCGGCGGGCTGGGCGATGGCTTGAAGATTCTTCAGGAGGCGCCGATCGGCACCGCCGATACTTTTGCCGGCTGGGAAGGCGAGGGTGACCTGCAAGGCAAACTCAAACTCGATGTGCCGTTGGCCAAGGGTGATCAGCCGAAAATCCTCGTCGACTTCAAAACCGCCAATGCGCGCTTGAAGCTGGCGGAGCCGAAGCTCGAACTGAGCCAGCTCAAGGGCGACTTCCGCTTCGACAGCGCCAAGGGGCTGAGCGGGCAGAACATCAGTGCCCGGGCCTTTGACAAACCGGTGACCGCGCAAATCTTCGCCGACGGCGCCCCCGGCAAACTCAAGACCCGGGTCGCGGCGTCAGGGCAGGTCGAGGTCAAGAAACTCACTGACTGGCTGGGCGTGACTCAACCGTTGCCGGTGTCCGGGACGATTCCTTACCAGTTACAAGTGAATCTGGCCGGCGCCGACAGCCAATTGATGGTCAGTTCCAGCATGAAGGGTGTGGCGGTGGATCTGCCGGCGCCGTTCGGCATGGCCGCCGATGTCGGGCGTGACACGGTGTTCCGCATGACCTTGCAGGGGCAGGAGCGGCGTTACTGGGTCAATTACGATCAACTGGCCAATTTCACCTTCGCCGCGCCACCAAGCAATTTCGCCGATGGCCGTGGCGAATTGTTCCTCGGCGCGGGTGAAGCGGTGTTGCCGGGCAACAAAGGCTTGCGGATACGCGGCGTGTTGTCCGAGCTGGACGTCAAACCTTGGCAGGATCTGCTGGACAAGTACGCCGGCCAGGATCCGGGCGGCAACGCCAAGCAGTTGCTCAGCAGCGCGGACTTCAAGATCGGCAAACTCACCGCCTTCGGCACCACCCTGGATCAGGCAGCCGTGCAGGTGAATCGCAAGCCCGGTGCCTGGGCGCTGGCCCTCGACAGCCAGCAGGCCAAAGGCACGGCGGGCATTCCTGACGCCAAGGGCGCGCCGATTGCGGTGAACCTGCAATACGTGCGATTGCCAGCGCCGGACCCGACGGTGCAGGCCGACGAAAACGCGCCGGATCCACTGGCCTCGGTCGATCCAAGCAAGATTCCGGCGCTGGATATCACCATCAATCAATTGTTCCAGGGCCAGGACCTGGTCGGTGGCTGGTCACTCAAGATTCGGCCGACCGGCAAGGGCATCGCCCTGAACAACCTCGATCTGGGCCTCAAGGGCATCCTCCTGCAGGGCAGCGGCGGCTGGGAAGGAACCCCCGGTGCCACGACCAGTTGGTACAAGGGCCGGATCGGCGGCAAGAACCTCGCCGATGTGCTCAAGGGCTGGGGTTTTGCGCCGAGCGTGACCAGCGAAGAATTCCACATGGATGTCGATGGCCGCTGGCCGGGCTCGCCGGCGTGGCTGGCGACCAAGCGTTTCTCCGGCACCCTCGATGCGTCCCTCAACAAAGGCCAGTTTGTTGAAGTGGAGGGCGGCGCTCAGGCATTGCGCGTGTTCGGCCTGCTCAACTTCAACTCGATTGGCCGGCGTTTGCGTCTCGACTTCTCCGACCTGTTCGGCAAAGGCTTGAGCTATGACCGGGTCAAGGGTTTGCTGGTGGCGACCAATGGCGTTTATGTGACGAAAGAGCCAATCAAGTTGACCGGCCCCTCGAGCAACCTGGAACTGGACGGCACGCTGGATCTGGTGGGCGACAAGGTAGATGCCAAATTGCTGGTGACTTTGCCTGTGACCAACAACCTGCCGATTGCCGCGCTGATTGTCGGCGCGCCGGCCGTCGGCGGTGCGTTGTTCCTGATCGACAAGCTGATCGGCGATCGCGTGGCGCGGTTCGCCAGCGTCAAATACACCGTCAAAGGCCCGTGGAAAGAGCCGAAAATCACCTTCGACAAGCCTTTTTGAACAGCCAGCCCCTGAACCGATGGAGTAGCATGGCCGCATACCTCTTGCGGAGTGCGCCATGTCTTTAGCGGTGATTCAAATGGTCAGCCAGAGCGATGTGCTGGCCAATCTGCGCGATGCCCGACGTTTGCTCGAACAGGCAGCCAGCGCCGGCGCGAAGCTGGCGGTGTTGCCGGAAAACTTCGCGGCCATGGGCCGTCGCGACATCGCCGATATCGGCCGCGCCGAAGCGCTTGGCGAAGGCCCGATCCTGCCGTGGTTGAAACAGACCGCCCGCGACCTCAGGTTATGGATTGTGGCCGGCACCTTGCCGTTGCCGCCGGCGGGTCAGCCTGAGGCGAAGTCCCATGCCTGCTCGCTGCTGGTGAACGATCAGGGCGAAATCGTTGCACGCTATGACAAGTTGCACCTGTTCGATGTCGACGTAGCGGACAATCGCGGCCGTTACCGCGAATCCGATGACTATGCTTATGGCAGTGGCGTGGTGGTCGCGGACACGCCGGTCGGACGACTGGGTCTGACGGTGTGCTACGACCTGCGCTTCCCGGAGCTGTACAGCGAACTGCGCGCTGCCGGGGCTGAACTGATTACCGCACCGTCGGCCTTCACCGCAGTGACAGGGGCGGCGCACTGGGATGTACTGACCCGCGCGCGGGCCATTGAAACCCAGTGCTACGTGCTGGCGGCAGCCCAGGGCGGAACGCATCCGGGGCCGCGGGAAACCTTTGGCCACGGGGCGATTGTCGACCCGTGGGGCCGCGTGCTGGCGCAGCAGGAACAAGGCGAAGCCGTGTTGCTGGCCGAGCGCGACAGCAATGAACAAGCGTCCATCCGGGCGCGAATGCCGGTGACCGGTCATCGGCGGTTTTTTTCGCAGGGCGCACAGCGACCTGCTTCAGAACACGAATTTAAGGCGTAAAACCTATGAGCGAGTTGTTGTCCTCAGTCAGTGATCACCTGTTGGCGCCCGGCGGCGTGACGATCGAGAGCCTGCAAGGCGTGCTCGGTGATCTGGCGGGTCCAGGCATCGATGCGGCCGACCTGTATTTCCAGGGGCAGATTTCCGAGTCCTGGTCGCTGGAAGACGGCATCGTCAAGGAAGGCAGTTTCAACCTCGACCAGGGTGTTGGCGTGCGTGCGCAGTCCGGTGAGAAAACCGGTTTTGCCTACAGCAACGCGATCACCCTGGAAGCCCTCGGCGCAGCGGCCCGTGCGGCCCGTTCGATTTCCCGCGCCGGGCAGAACGGCACGGTGCAGGCGTTCAGCACCCAGGACGTCGCCCAGTTGTATGCGCCGGACAACCCGCTGGAAGTCCTGAGCCGCGCTGAAAAAGTCGAACTGCTCAAGCGCATCGATGTGGCGACCCGCGCCCTCGATCCGCGTATCCAGCAGGTCAGCGTGAGCATGGCCGGGGTCTGGGAGCGGATTCTGGTGGCCTCGACCGACGGCGGCCTGGCGGCCGATGTGCGTCCGCTGGTGCGTTTCAATGTCAGTGTGATCGTCGAGCAGAACGGCCGTCGCGAGCGCGGCGGACATGGCGGCGGCGGGCGTACCGACTACCGTTATTTCCTCGCCGAAGACCGTGCCATGGGTTATGCCCGTGAGGCGTTGCGTCAGGCGCTGGTGAATCTGGAAGCGATTCCGGCACCGGCCGGGACCTTGCCGGTGGTTCTGGGCTCGGGATGGTCCGGCGTGCTGCTGCACGAAGCGGTCGGCCACGGCCTGGAAGGCGATTTCAACCGCAAGGGCAGTTCAGCCTACAGCGGACGCATGGGCGAAATGGTTGCCTCGAAACTTTGCACCATCGTCGATGACGGCACTCTGAGCGGTCGTCGCGGCTCCCTGAGCGTCGACGACGAAGGCACCCCGACCGAGTGCACCACGCTGATCGAAAACGGCGTACTCAAGGGCTACATGCAGGACAAGCTCAATGCACGCCTGATGGGCGTGGCCCGCACAGGCAACGGTCGTCGCGAATCCTACGCACACTTGCCGATGCCTCGGATGACCAACACTTACATGCTCGGCGGCCAGAGCGATCCGGCGGAAATCATCGCCTCGGTGAAAAAGGGCATCTACTGCGCCAACCTCGGCGGCGGTCAGGTCGACATCACCAGCGGCAAATTCGTGTTCTCCACCAGCGAGGCTTATCTGATCGAGGACGGCAAGATCACCGCGCCGGTCAAAGGCGCAACATTGATCGGCAACGGTCCGGAGGCGATGAGCCGGGTGTCGATGGTCGGTAACGATCTGGCGCTGGACAGCGGTGTGGGCACGTGCGGCAAGGACGGGCAGTCGGTGCCGGTGGGTGTGGGTCAGCCGACCCTGAAAATTGATGCGATCACCGTGGGTGGCACGGGCGCATAAGAAGGGATGGAGCTTCGGGTGGCGCGCGGTGCGGCCACCCGGTGGCGAATATCAGCGCAGACCGCGTTGAGTCTCGTCCAGCTCACGGATGTACTTGAAGATCTTGCGGCTCGACGCAGGAGGTTTGTTTTGCGCAACCTCGTGCTGGGCCTGACGGATCAGGGAACGCAGTTGCTGGCGGTCGGCGTCCGGATAATCGACGACGAATTTCTCCAGCACGGCATCGTCACCGGCGATCAGGCGATCACGCCAGCGTTCGAGGTTGTGGAAACGCTCGTTGTACTGACGGGTAGAGGCATCGAGTTGATCGAGCAAGGTGAGAATCGCGTCAGTGTCCTGATCGCGCATCAGTTTGCCGATGAACTGCAAGTGCCGTTTACGCGCGATGTTCGCGGTGTGCTTGGGCGCATCGGCCAAAGCCCGGCGCAAAGCGTCGGTCAATGGCAGTTTTGCCTGCAAGTCGGGCTTGAGCGTTGTAAGGCGCTCGCCAAGGTCAACCAGAGCATGCAGCTCGCGTTTGACCTGGGATTTGCTTTTTTCTCCCGTATCGAGGGAGTCGTCGTAAGAATCAACCATGGTGGCAGTCCGCAAAGAAACGCCGCCATGATAACCAGTCGGGGGCCGCTTGTCCGGCCCGGTCGCTCGAAGGCCCCAGCCGAAAGCAGAATTTGAGTGGAGATGAGCATGAGTGCAGTTGAAAGCGTCGGCCCACAGGCATTGCCGGCACTGCAGGAACAGGTCGAGCAGATCATCGCCGAAGCCCAGCGTCAGGGTGCCAGTGCCTGCGAAGTGGCGGTGTCGCTGGAGCAGGGCTTGTCGACGTCGGTGCGTCAGCGTGAGGTCGAAACGGTCGAGTTCAACCGCGATCAGGGTTTTGGCATCACGTTGTATGTCGGCCAGCGCAAGGGTTCTGCCAGCACGTCTGCCACCGGACCGGATGCGATTCGTGAGACAGTCGCCGCCGCGCTGGCGATCGCCAAGCACACATCGGAAGACGAAGCCTCGGGGCTGGCCGATGCCGCGCTGATGGCCAGGGATATTCAGGATTTCGACCTGTTCCACGAATGGGACATCACGCCGGAGCAGGCCATCGAGAAGGCGTTGCTCTGCGAAGCCGCTGCGTTCGACGCCGATGCGCGCATCAAGAATGCCGATGGCACCACGTTGAGCACTCATCAGGGCTGCCGCGTGTATGGCAACAGCCATGGTTTCATCGGCGGTTATGCGTCGACCCGGCACAGCCTGAGCTGCGTGATGATCGCCGAGGCCGATGGCCAGATGCAGCGCGATTACTGGTATGACGTGAACCGCCAGGGCAGCTTGCTGGCGGATCCTGTGAGCATTGGTCAGCGTGCAGCACAGCGCGCGGCGAGTCGCTTGGGTGCGCGCCCGGTGCCGACCTGCGAAGTGCCTGTATTGTTTTCGGCGGAACTGGCGGGTGGGTTGTTCGGCAGCTTCCTGTCGGCGATTTCCGGCGGCAGTCTGTACCGCAAATCGTCATTCCTCGAAGGCACTTTGGGGCAGAAGCTGTTCCCGGAATGGCTGACCATCGACGAGCGTCCGCATCTGATGCGTGCCATGGGCAGTGCTTCCTACGATGGTGACGGCCTGGCGACCTATGCCAAACCGTTCGTCGAGAAAGGCGAGCTGGTCTCGTACATCCTCGGCACCTATTCCGGTCGCAAACTCGGCATGCCGAGCACCGCCAACGCGGGCGGTGTGCATAACCTGTTCGTTACCCATGGCGATGAAGACCAGGCCGCCTTGCTGCGACGCATGGGTCGTGGCCTGTTGGTCACCGAATTGATGGGTCATGGTCTGAACATGGTGACCGGGGATTACTCGCGTGGTGCGGCAGGTTTCTGGGTCGAGAACGGTGAAATCCAGTTCGCAGTGCAGGAAGTGACCATCGCCGGCAACATGCGCGACATGTTCAAGCAGATCGTCGCGGTGGGTAACGATCTGGAACTGCGCAGCAACATTCGCACCGGTTCGGTGTTGATCGAAAAGATGACTGTCGCTGGCAGCTAAGCCCAGGCCGGTACACAAAAAGGCGCGTCACCCGATTGGGTGGCGCGCCTTTTTCATGTCTGCAAATTTTTTGGGCTGCTCAGGGCAGCTGAAAAGCCACCCTTGTTTTGGTTCTCATTATCATCTAATAATAAATCTCATTATCGGATGAGCCCAGGATCATGAGTTCTGCCTTGCACGAGCAGCCGTACCTCGAAAGCTGGCGCTGGATGAGTCGCCAGATCCGTTGCGCGATGGATCCCGACGAACCACGACTGATCGAACATTACCTGGCCGAAGGCCGGTATCTGGCCTGCTGCACGGCGACCTCGCCCTGGATGATCGCTGAAACCTCCTTCCGTCTGCTGCTCGACACGGCCACCGATATCGCGTTGCCGTGGCACTGGCGCAGCCTGTGTCTCGATCAAGCCTGGCGCCCCTTGCGTGAAATGGAGCGCCTGTCGCTGTGCAAGTGCCGGCTCAAACGCTGGCAAAGCTACACCTGGCAGCTCGCCACCTGCGAGTTGCAACCCTCGATTCCTCTCATTGAATTAGTCCAAGGATTTACCGATGACCAAGACACGTATTGAGCGCGACAGCATGGGCGAACTGCAGGTGCCGGTGGACGCTCTCTACGGCGCGCAGACCCAGCGCGCAGTGGATAACTTCCCGATCAGCGGCAAGCCGATGCCGACCCAGTTCATCCGCGCCCTGATTCTGGCCAAAGCGGCCGCCGCGCGCGCCAACGTTGAACTCAACCAGCTCAGCGCAGCGCAAGGCAAAGCCATCAGCGATGCCGCCCAAGGGTTGTTGGAAGGCGACTTCATGCGGCATTTCCCGGTGGACATCTTCCAGACCGGTTCTGGCACCAGCTCCAACATGAACGCCAATGAAGTGATCGCCACCCTGGCCAGCCGCTTGCTCGACGAACCGGTGAACGCCAACGACCACGTCAACTGTGGGCAGAGCAGCAACGACATCATCCCGACCACCATCCACGTCAGCGCTGCGCTGGCTTTGCACGAACAACTGCTGCCGGCGCTGTTGCATCTGGTGCAAGTGATCGAGCGCAAGGCCGAGCAGGTGCATCACCACGTCAAGACCGGCCGCACCCACTTGATGGACGCCATGCCGGTGCGCATGAGTCAGGTGCTCAACGGTTGGGCGCAGCAACTCAAGGCCAATATCGGTCACCTGCAGGATTTGCTGCCAAGCCTGCAATCCCTGGCCCAGGGCGGCACGGCGGTCGGCACCGGAATCAACGCGCATCCGGAATTTGCTGCGCGTTTCAGCCGCCAATTGAGCCAGTTGACCAACGTCCAGTTCACGCCGGGCAAGGATCTGTTCGCCCTGATCGGCTCGCAAGACACCGCTGTGGCCGTATCGGGCCAGCTCAAGGCCACCGCCGTTTCACTGATGAAAATTGCCAACGACCTGCGCTGGATGAACTCCGGCCCGCTCGCCGGGCTCGGTGAAATCGAGCTTGAGGGCCTGCAGCCTGGCTCATCGATCATGCCAGGCAAGGTCAACCCGGTGATCCCGGAAGCCACCGCCATGGTAGCTGCGCAAGTGATCGGCAATGACTCGGTGATCACCATCGCCGGTCAATCAGGCAATTTCGAGCTGAACGTGATGCTGCCGATCATTGCCCAGAATCTGCTGAGCAGCATTGAGTTGCTGACCAACTCCAGCCGTTTGCTGGGTGACAAGGCCATCGCCACCTTCAAGGTCAACGAGTCGCGCCTCAAGGAAGCGCTGTCGCGCAACCCGATTCTGGTGACCGCGCTCAACCCGATCATCGGTTACCAGAAAGCTGCCGAGATTGCCAAGCAGGCCTACAAGCAGGGTCGCCCGGTGATCGACGTTGCGCTGGAGCACACCGACCTGTCGCGCAGCCAGCTGGAAGAGTTGCTCAATCCCGAGAAACTCACCGCCGGCGGCGTGTAAGCACCGCAACCGCTTTGGAGGTTCACCATGGAGCACTGGAAACGCACGATCGAACGGGCCAATCGCTGCTTCATGCTGGGCGAGCTGATCGATGCCCGCGAGGCCTACCTGCAAGCATTGGCCCTGGCGCAGGTGTTGTTCGAGCGCTGGGCCGATGCCGACGAAGCGGTGGCGGCCTGCGTCATCTCCCACCACAACCTGGCGGATCTGCATCTGCGCCTGAATCAGCCGGAGGAGAGCGCCGAGTACCTGTGCGCGATCCACCAGCGCCTGTTGCAGACCATGCAGGACGAGCGCCTGCGTCCGGCGCTACGTGAGGCGGCGTTGCGCCAGAGCAGCAAAACCTATGTCGAGCTGCTCAATTTCATCAGCGAACACGGCGAATACCCGCGCACCCAGCGTTTGCTGCACCCGGATACCGGCAACGCGCGCCGCGCGCCTGCCCCACATCACCATGGAGTCCATTGAAATGGCTTTTACCCTGCCAGCCTTGCCTTACGCCTACGACGCACTGGAGCCGCACATCGATGCGCAAACCATGGAGATCCACTACACCAAGCATCATCAGACTTACATCAACAACCTGAACGCTGCGGTCGAGGGCACCGAATTCGCGGAATGGCCGGTGGAAAAACTGGTCGCCAGCGTCCAGCAACTGCCGGAAAAACTGCGCGCGGCGGTGATCAACCAGGGCGGCGGTCATGCCAACCATTCGCTGTTCTGGGAAGTCATGGCGCCTAACGGCGGTGGCAAACCGGACGGTGCGCTGGCCAGGGCGATCGATGAGCAGCTGGGTGGCCTCGACAGCTTCAAGGAAGCCTTCACCAAAGCCGCGTTGACCCGTTTCGGCAGTGGCTGGGCGTGGCTCAGCGTCACGCCCGACAAGAAACTGGTGGTGGAAAGCAGCGGCAACCAGGACAGCCCGCTGATGAACGGCAACACGCCGATTCTCGGGCTCGACGTGTGGGAACACGCGTACTACCTGCGTTATCAGAACCGTCGGCCGGAATACATCAGCGCGTTCTACAACGTGATCAACTGGCCACAAGTTGCTGCGCGCTATCAGGCGGCGCTGGTTTAAGTCTTCTATAAAAACAATTCCAAGGCGGACTATGGGCACTGAGACACTGGCGATCGGAAGTGGGCGCATGTTTCGTTACGCAATCGGATCGCTGCTGCTGTTGGCGGGCATGACCTTGCTGGTCGCGCATGGGCTGGAATGGCTGAATCTGGAACCGAGACTGTCGCGGGCATTGCAGGGCGGCGCGATCTGCGCCCTCGGCACCGCACTCGGGGCAGTTCCGGTGCTGGTGATCCGCAACATGCCCCAGGCGCTGGGCGATACGCTGCTGGGTTTTGGCGCTGGCGTGATGCTGGCGGCAACCGCGTTTTCGTTGATCGTACCGGGAATCGCCGCCGCCGAAAGTCTGGGACTGAGCCCATGGGGCGCCAGCGGCCTGATTTGCTTCGGCATCATGCTCGGGGCGTTCGGCCTGTATCTGGTTGATCGCCGTGTGTCGGGGGCCTCGCCGGAAATGCTCATCGGCACCGTCGAACATCCGGTGATTCCGCCACGGATCTGGTTGTTCGTGTTCGCCATCATTGCCCATAACATCCCGGAAGGCATGGCGGTCGGTGTCTCGGCGGGCGGTGGAATGCCGGACGCAGACAGTCTGGCCATGGGCATTGCCTTGCAGGATGTGCCCGAAGGGCTGGTGATTGCCCTGGTACTGGCTGGTGCCGGTATGTCGCGGGTCAAAGCGTTTTTGATTGGCGCAGCGTCAGGTCTGGTCGAACCAATGTTCGCGCTGCTCTGTGCGTGGCTGGTCAGTCTTGCCGAACTGTTGCTGCCCTTGGGATTGGCGTTGGCGGCGGGCGCCATGCTGCTGGTGGTGACTCACGAAGTCATCCCCGAGTCGCGACGCAATGGCCATGAGAAGCTGGCAAGCCTGGGGTTGCTGATCGGCTTCTGTCTGATGATGGTGATGGATACCGCGTTGGGCTGAACCGGGAGGAGGGAGCAAGCTCCCTCACTTCAAGTGTTTCAACCACCTTCGTCGAAGTAGTTGTTGATCAGTGTCACCAGCGCGTCCATGGCTTCCTGTTCCTGATGGCCTTCGGTACTCAGGTGGATTTTGGTGCCCTTGCCGGCTGCGAGCATCATCATCGCCATGATGCTTTTACCGTCAACCGTGGTTTCCGGGGTGCGGCCGACTCTGATCGTGCAATCGGGAAACTGGCCCGCCACTCCGACGAATTTTGCCGATGCGCGGGCGTGCAGGCCCAGCTTGTTGATGATTTCGATTTCACGAGCAGGCATCGCGGTGTGAATCCTTTAGCTGAGGTCGCGGTGGCGAACCTGGACGTTCTTCAGGGTCTTCTGCAGCGCCTGGCCAAGACGTTCGGTCAGGTAAACGGAACGGTGATGCCCGCCGGTGCAGCCGATGGCAATGGTGACGTAAGCGCGGTTACTCGCGGCAAAGCGCGGCAACCATTTGTGCAGGTACGTGTAAATATCCTGGTACATCTCCTCGACCTCAGGCTGCGCCGCCAGATACTCGGCGACCGGCTGATCGAGACCGGATTGCGCGCGCAGTTCAGGTTTCCAGTACGGGTTCGGCAGGCAGCGTACATCGAACACCAGATCCGCATCCACCGGCATGCCGCGTTTGAAACCGAAAGACTCCACCAGAAACGCGGTACCCGGCTCCGGCTGGTTCAACAGGCGCAGCTTGATGGTGTCGCGCAGTTGGTAGAGGTTCAGATTGGTGGTATTGACCTTCAGATCGGCCAGATCGGCAATCGGGCCCAGCAGGGCGGTTTCGTCGTCGATGGCTTCGGCCAGCGAGCGGTTGGCATTGCTGAGCGGGTGACGACGACGAGTTTCCGAAAAGCGTTTGAGCAACGTTTCGTCATCGGCGTCGAGGTACAGGACATCGCACTGGATGTGCCGGCTGCGCACTTCCTCGAGCAACTCTGGAAAACGTGACAGATGACTCGGCAGGTTGCGGGCGTCGATCGAGACGGCCACCAGCGGCTGGAGCATTTCGGTATGAACCAGCGCACGTTCGGCCAGATCCGGCAGAAGGCCTGCCGGCAGGTTATCGATGCAGTAGTAACCGTTGTCCTCAAGGACATCCAGGGCAGTACTTTTACCCGAGCCGGAACGGCCACTGACAATGATCAAGCGCATGGTTACGGCCTGTTCTGTTCTTCCAGTACAACCTGGTACAAGGCTTCGTTGCTTGGCGCGCTGCGCAGTCTGTCGCGCACGTCCTTGCGGTCGAGCATGCTGGCGATCTGGCGTAACAGCTCCAGGTGTGCATCGGTGGCGGCTTCCGGTACCAGCAGGACGAAGAGCAAGTCCACGGGCGCGCCGTCGATAGCGTCGAAATCGATAGGGGCATCAAGGTGCATCAGCGCACTGATCGGCGCTTCGCAGCCCTTGAGGCGGCAGTGGGGAATGGCGATGCCGTTGCCAAAACCGGTGGAGCCCAGTTTTTCACGGGCAATCAATGCCTCGAAGACATCTTGCATCTCCAGATCCGGAACTTCCCGGGCGATCAGGTTGGCAATTTGTTCCAGGGCTTTCTTTTTACTGCCGCCCGGCACGTTCACCAGGGAACGGCCGGGGGTCAGGATACTTTCAAGTCGGATCATGGGGGTGGGGGTTATCGACCGGTAGCGCCCTGAAGCAGGCTCTGGGTCTTTTCCTTATGCTTTTTGAGTTGTTTATCAAGCTTGTCGGTCAGCGCGTCGATCGCAGCGTACATATCGGTATGTTCCGCGTTTGCGACGACCTCATTGCCGGGAATATGCAGCGTGGCTTCGATTTTCTGCTTCAGTTTTTCGACGCACATCGTGACTTGCACGTTGGTGATCTTGTCGAAATGCCCTTCGAGCTTCTTGAGCTTGAGCTCGATGTACTCGCGCAGAGGCTGGGTAACTTCCAGTTGGTGTCCACTGATGTTGACTTGCATACAGCTTCTCCTTCGTTGCCAGTGCATAAAGCGGCAGGCCGAAGAGCCTGCCACTGGAACGCTGTAACGTGGCTTACATCAACCGCTTGCGTTCGCTCGAAGGCGCGATTCCGAGGGATTCGCGGTACTTGGCGACGGTGCGGCGAGCCACCTGAATGCCTTGTGCCTCCAGTAAACCAGCGATCTTGCTGTCACTCAACGGCTTTTTCTGATTTTCCGCGGCAACCAGTTTCTTGATGATCGCGCGGATCGCCGTGGACGAGCATTCACCGCCCTCGGAGGTGCTCACATGGCTGGAGAAAAAGTATTTCAGTTCATATATGCCCCGTGGGGTATGCATGAATTTTTGCGTGGTTACGCGGGAAATCGTCGACTCGTGCATGCCAACCGCTTCTGCAATGTCGTGCAGGACCAGCGGCTTCATGGCTTCGTCGCCGTACTCCAGAAACCCGCGCTGGTGTTCGACGATCTGGGTGGCCACTTTCATCAGGGTTTCGTTGCGGCTCTGCAGGCTCTTGATGAACCAGCGGGCTTCCTGCAACTGGTTGCGCATGAAGGTGTTGTCGGCACTGGTGTCGGCGCGGCGCACAAAACCGGCGTATTGGGCGTTGACCCGCAGGCGTGGCACCGACTCCTGATTCAGCTCGACCAGCCAGCGCTCGTTGTCCTTGCGCACGATGACGTCAGGCACCACGTATTCGGCTTCGGTGGATTCGATCTGCGAACCGGGGCGCGGGTTCAGGCTCTGCACCAGTTCGATGACCTGGCGCAGCTCGTCTTCCTTGAGCTTCATGCGCCGCATCAACTGGCTGTAGTCGCGGCTACCGAGCAGGTCGATGTAATCGGTGACCAGGCGCTTGGCCTCGGCCAGCCAGGGGGTCTTGGCCGACAGCTGGCGCAATTGCAGCAGCAGGCATTCGCCCAGGTTACGTGCGCCGATGCCGGCCGGTTCGAATTGCTGGATGCGGTGCAGGACGGCTTCGATCTCGTCCAGCTCGATGTCGAGCTCCGGATCAAAGGCGTCGAGGATTTCTTCGAGGGTTTCGTCCAGGTAGCCCTGATTGTTGATGCAATCGATCAGGGTGACGGCGATCAGGCGATCGGTGTCGGACATCGGTGCCAGGTTCAACTGCCACAGCAGGTGGCTTTGCAGGCTCTCGCCGGCGGAGGTGCGGGTGGTGAAGTCCCACTCGTCATCGTCGCTGCTTGGCAGGCTGCTGGCGCTGGTCTGGTAGACGTCTTCCCAGGCGGTGTCCACCGGCAATTCGTTGGGGATTCGCTCGTTCCATTCGCCGTCTTCGAGGTTGTCGACTGTCGGCGCGGTCTCCTGATAGGAGGGTTCCTGGATCTCGGTGTTGGGCTTCTGTTCGGCGTTGTCGGCCATGGGATCGGAGTTGTCGAAGTCGTCGCCGTCTTCCTGGCGTTCGAGCATCGGATTGGATTCCAGAGCCTCCTGGATTTCCTGTTGCAGATCCAGGGTCGACAATTGGAGCAGGCGGATGGCCTGTTGCAGCTGCGGTGTCATCGTCAGCTGCTGGCCCATTCTCAAGACTAGCGATGGTTTCATGGCAGGGGCTTAACACCTTATTCGCCGGCGCTATGCGCCATCCACTACAGGGCGCCGGAGCGCCAAACTTAAGCAAATTATATGCCTGAAACTGTCGTGTTTGCCTAGAGCGCTGTAACAATAAAAGCGTATAAAAAGGCGCTTCAACGTTACAGCACCCGGACGGCTGGTCGGATGCTGTCGCGCTTACAGGCGGAACTCGTGACCCAGATAGACTTCCTTCACCAGATCGTTGGCGAGGATGGTCGCGGAGTCGCCTTCGGCGATCAACTGGCCGTCGTTGACGATGTAGGCGGTTTCGCAGATATCCAGCGTCTCACGGACGTTGTGGTCGGTGATCAGTACACCGATGCCCTTGGCCTTGAGGTGGTGGATGATCTGCTTGATGTCGCCGACCGAGATCGGGTCGACACCGGCGAACGGTTCGTCGAGCAGGATGAATTTCGGTGCCGTGGCCAGTGCGCGGGCGATTTCTACCCGGCGGCGCTCACCACCGGACAGGCTCATGCCGAGGTTGTCGCGGATGTGGCTGATGTGGAATTCCTGCAGCAGGCTTTCCAGCTCCTTGCGACGACCTGCCTTGTCGAGCTCCTGACGGGTCTCGAGGATGGCCATGATGTTGTCGGCCACCGACAGTTTGCGGAAGATCGACGCTTCTTGCGGCAGATAGCCGATACCGGCCTTCGCACGGCCATGCATCGGCTGGTGGCTGACGTCTAGGTCGTCGATCAGTACGCGACCCTGATCGGCCTGAACCAGGCCGACGATCATGTAGAAGCACGTGGTCTTGCCGGCGCCGTTCGGGCCGAGCAGGCCGACGATCTGACCGCTGTCGATCGACAGGCTGACGTCGCGCACGACCTGGCGGCTTTTATAGGCCTTGGCCAGGTGCTGAGCTTTCAGAGTTGCCATTACTGGGTTTTCTCGTCGGTTTTCTTCTTCGGCTGGATCACCATGTCGATGCGCGGACGCGCTTCGGTGACCTTGCTGCCAGTGGCTCGACCGGCGCTGGCCAGTTTCTTCACCGTGTCATAGACGATTTTTTCGCCCTGAGTGGTGTTGTTGTCCTTGTCGACGACTTTGGCCTTGTCGATCAGAACAACGCGGTTCTGCTGTGCGTGGTACTGAATGGTCACGCCCCAGCCCTGAACGGGTTTGGCATCACCGGCAGTCTGCAACTGTTCGAAGTAGGCGAGGTTGCCGACCGAGGTCACGACGTCGATGTCGCCGTTAGGCGCACGGGTCATGGTCACGGTGTTGCCTTTGACGATCATCGAACCCTGGGTGATGATCACGTCGCCTTTGTAGGTGGCAACGCCGTTCTTGTCGTCCAGTTGGGCATCGTCGGCCTGAATGCGGATTGGCTGCTCTTGATCGTTCGGCAGAGCCCAGGCGCTCACGCTTCCCAGTGCTGCGCCCAGACTGAGCAAAATAGGGAGGGTTTTAACGAGCCTCATACTGTCCTCTTACGTTCGATAGCAGGTGTATCCTGCTTTCCTTCAAATACGCTTTCATTCCTACGCCAGTCGATACACCGCCAGCGCCGTCGATTCTAACGGGTTGCTGGGTCTGCGCATATTGCTGCTGCGGGAACACCGTCATGCGAGTGGAGGTGATCAGGGTGTCGCGGTTCTTTTCGTCGGTGCGCTTGACGCGTACCGAGTCGATCAGCTCGACCTCGGTGCCACCGGAGTTCACTTCGCCGCGCTCACTGGTCACGTGCCATGGGAAATCGGTGCCACGGAACATGTTCAGATCAGGCTTGGTGACCAGTGTAATGTCGGTCGCCTTGACGTGCTCAGCCTTGTCGGACGTCATTTCGTACTGCACTTTGCCGTCTTCGAGGTACTGGATCGTGTGCGTATTGGTCGCGTACCAGTCGATCGGGCTTTCCTCTGCCGAAACCGGCGGTTTGTCGAGGAAGCGTTCCGGGCTGATGTTCCAGTAGCCGACCGCGCCGAATATCGCTGCGATACAACCGAACAACAAGATGTTGCGAAACTTTTTGCTAAACATGGTTGGACTCACAGATACGCATTGTTGGCGGCGTCGAGGCTGCCTTGGGCGCGCAGGATCAGTTCGCAGAATTCGCGGGCGGCACCTTCGCCGCCACGAGCCTGGGTGACGCCATGAGCGTGTTCGCGAACAAAAGGTGCGGCGTTGGCCACGGCCATGCCCAGGCCTACACGGCGGATCACCGGCAGATCCGGCAGGTCGTCGCCGAGGTAAGCCACTTGTTCATAGCTTAGGCCCAGTTGCTCCAGAAGACCGTCGAGAACGACCAGTTTGTCTTCACGGCCCTGAAACAGGTGCGGGATCCCCAGGTTCTTCGCCCGACGCTCGACCACCGGGGTCTTGCGACCGCTGATGATGGCGGTCTGTACGCCAGCGTTCATCAGCATCTTGATGCCCTGGCCATCCAGTGTATTGAAAGTCTTGAACTCGCTGCCGTCTTCAAGGAAGTACAGGCGCCCGTCGGTGAGGACACCGTCGACGTCGAAAACCGCCAGTTTGATGGCCTTGCCGCGTTGCAGCAGATCGTTGCTCATTTACATCACTCCTGCGCGCAGCAGGTCGGAGAGGTTGAAGGCGCCGATCGGGCGATCCTCTTCATCCACGACAACCAGCGCGTTGATTCGGTGGTCTTCCATGATTTTCAGGGCTTCGGCGGCGAGCATTTCGGCGCGGGCGGTCTTGCCGTGCACGGTCATCACCTGGTCGATGGTGGCGCTGTGGATATCAATGCTGCGATCAAGGGTGCGACGCAGGTCGCCGTCAGTGAAGATCCCGGCCAGCTTGCCGTCGGTTTCCAGGATGACGGTCATGCCCAGGCCCTTGCGGGTCATTTCCATCAACGCGTCCTTGAGCAGGGTGCCGCGCTGTACCTGCGGCAGTTCCTGGCCGGCGTGCATGACGTTTTCCACTTTCAGCAGCAGGCGTCGGCCCAGTGCGCCGCCGGGGTGGGAAAAGGCGAAGTCTTCGGCAGTGAAGCCGCGCGCTTCCAGCAGCGCCACGGCCAGGGCGTCGCCCATGACCAGTGCGGCGGTGGTCGAGGAGGTCGGCGCCAGGTTCAGCGGGCAGGCCTCGTGCTCGACGTGAACGTTGAGGTTGACCTCGGCGGCCTTGGCCAGCGGCGATTGCGGGTTGCCGGTGACGCTGATCAGCTGAATGCCCAGGCGCTTGATCAGAGGCAGCAGAGTGACGATTTCGTTGGTGGAACCGGAGTTCGACAGGGCCAGAATGACGTCATCGCGAGTGATCATGCCCATGTCGCCGTGGCTGGCCTCGGCCGGGTGCACGAAAAACGCCGGGGTGCCGGTGCTGGCCAGGGTCGCGGCAATCTTGTTGCCGATGTGCCCGGACTTGCCCATGCCGACCACGACAACACGGCCCTTGCTGGCCAGAATCATCTCGCAAGCGCGTACGAAATCGGCGTCGATATGGGGCAACAAGCCTTGTACGGCTTCCACTTCGAGGCGAATGGTGCGTTGTGCCGATTGAATCAGGTCGCTGGTTTGGCTCATGTCAGAAATCGTATAGCCCGATGAAAAGGCGGCGATTATAGCGGTTATGTTGAAAAGCCTCACGCAAGTTCGTCGTGCTTTGTCATTCCTGGTTACCAAAACTCTGTAAATAACGCTTCCAGCCCTTCAACTCGCAGAATGCGGGCCGGTGCAGGCCTTGGGCGCTTGCCCTTTGCAGTGATATAGTTCGCCGCCAGTTCGGCCTGCCCGGGATGTAGGTGCTTTCCTCAGAAAGCCAGGCGTCCGAGTGAGAGGCTGCATCGCAAGGAGTTTAGATGAGTGCCGATAACGCCTACGCGGTCGAGCTGAAGGGAGTCTCCTTCAAGCGCGGTGCGCGGAGCATTTTCAATAACGTCGATATCCGCATCCCGCGCGGCAAGGTCACCGGCATCATGGGGCCTTCCGGGTGCGGCAAGACCACACTGTTGCGCCTGATGGGCGCCCAGTTGCGGCCATCCAAGGGCGAGGTCTGGGTCAACGGCCAGAACCTGCCGAAGCTGTCGCGCAGCGATCTGTTCGATGCGCGCAAGCACATGGGCGTGCTGTTTCAGAGTGGCGCCCTGTTCACCGATCTCGATGTGTTCGAGAACGTCGCCTTCCCGCTGCGTGTTCATACCGACCTGCCGGAGGAGATGATCCGTGACATCGTCCTGCTCAAATTGCAGGCAGTGGGGTTGCGCGGTGCGATCGAGCTGATGCCTGACGAGCTGTCCGGCGGCATGAAGCGCCGGGTCGCCCTGGCCCGGGCCATTGCCCTCGATCCGCAGATCCTCATGTACGACGAACCGTTCGTCGGCCAGGATCCGATCGCCATGGGTGTGCTGGTTCGCCTGATCCGTCTGCTCAACGATGCCTTGGGCATCACCAGCATCGTGGTATCCCACGACCTCGCCGAAACCGCGAGCATTGCTGACTACATCTATGTGGTCGGTGATGGCCAGGTATTGGGGCAGGGCACGCCGGACGAACTGATGGGCTCGGACGATCCGCGTATCCGCCAGTTCATGACCGGTGAACCCGACGGCCCGGTGCCGTATCACTTTCCAGCGCCGGATTACCGCGCAGATCTTCTGGGGAAGCGCCGCTGATGCGCAGAATTACATTAATGGAGCGTGTGCGTCGTTTCGGCCTCGCCGGAATCGACAGCGTCGCAGTGTTCGGGCGTTCGACCCTGTTCCTGTTTCATGCCCTGCTCGGGCGTGGCGGCATCGGCGGCGGGTTTGGCCTGCTGGTCAAGCAGTTGCATTCCGTCGGCGTGATGTCGCTGGTGATCATCGTGGTGTCCGGGATTTTCATCGGCATGGTGCTGGCGCTGCAGGGCTTCAATATCCTGTCGAGTTACGGCTCGGAACAGGCCGTCGGCCAGATGGTGGCGCTGACCCTGCTGCGTGAGCTGGGACCGGTGGTGACCGCGCTGTTGTTTGCCGGTCGTGCCGGCTCGGCGCTGACGGCGGAAATCGGCAACATGAAATCAACCGAACAGTTGTCCAGTCTGGAAATGATCGGGGTCGACCCGCTCAAGTACATCATTGCCCCGCGTCTGTGGGCAGGCTTCATTTCCCTGCCGGTGCTGGCGATGATCTTCAGCGTGGTCGGCATCTGGGGCGGTTCATGGGTCGCCGTCGACTGGCTGGGCGTCTACGAAGGTTCCTACTGGTCGAACATGCAGAACAGCGTGAGCTTCGGTGACGATGTGCTCAACGGCATCATCAAAAGTGCAGTATTCGCTTTTGTCGTCACCTGGATCGCCGTATTTCAAGGCTATGACTGCGAACCCACTTCCGAGGGGATCAGTCGTGCCACCACCAAGACCGTGGTTTACGCCTCGCTGGCAGTACTCGGCCTGGACTTTATTCTGACCGCTTTGATGTTTGGAGATTTCTGATGCAAAACCGCACCCTGGAAATCGGTGTCGGCCTGTTCCTGCTGGCAGGGATCCTGGCTTTGTTGCTGCTGGCCCTGCGGGTCAGTGGCCTGTCTCCGACTTCGACCACCGATACCTACAAGCTTTACGCGTATTTCGACAATATCGCCGGTTTGACGGTCAGAGCCAAAGTGACCATGGCGGGTGTGACCATCGGCAAGGTCACCGCGATCGATCTGGACCGCGACAGCTTCACCGGTCGGGTGACCCTGCAAGTGGATAAAAGCGTCGACAATCTGCCGACCGACTCCACAGCATCTATCCTGACAGCGGGTCTGCTGGGCGAGAAGTACATCGGTATCAGCGTGGGCGGCGAAGACACCCGCCTCAAGGATGGTGGAACCATCCACGACACGCAGTCGTCTCTGGTACTGGAAGACCTGATCGGTAAATTCCTGCTCAATACCGTTAGCAAAGACGCCAAATGAGGAGCTTTTGAATGATCTCTACCTTGCGACGTGGCCTGTTGGTGTTGCTTGCGGCACTGCCGCTGGTGGCTAACGCCGTGGCGGCACAATCGGCGCACGATCTGGTTCAGGACACCACGAACCGGATGCTCGCCGACCTGGCGGCCAATAAAGAGAAGTACAAGCAGGATCCGCAGGATTTCTATACGGCGCTGAACAACATCGTCGGCCCTGTGGTCGATGCCGAAGGTATTTCCAAGAGCATCATGACGGTCAAGTATTCGCGCAAGGCAACCCCGGCGCAGATGAAGACCTTCGAGGAAAACTTCAAGCGCGGTCTGTTCCAGTTCTACGGCAACGCCTTGCTCGAGTACAACAACCAGGGCATCACTGTCGATGCGCCCAAGGATGAATCGGGCGACCGCACCAGTGTCGGCATGACCGTCAAAGGCAACAATGGCGCGATCTACCCTGTGCAGTACACCCTGGAGAAGATCAACGGCGAGTGGAAACTGCGCAATGTGATCATCAACGGCATCAACATCGGCAAGCTGTTCCGTGACCAGTTCGCCGACGCGATGCAACGCAATGGCAACGATCTGGACAAGACCATCAACGGCTGGGCCGGGGAAGTCGCCAAGGCCAAACAGTCGGCCGAGCAGAACGAGAAGCCAGCCCAATGACCGAGTCGGCCATTCGTCTGGACGAAGCCAGTGAGCTGCAGCTCAGCGGCGTGCTGGATTACCGCACCGGCCCGGATCTTCGGGAACAGGGCCGGGCGCTGATCAAGTCGTGCACCGCCCCGGCATTGGTGATCGATTGCTCGGCGGTGGAGAAGTCCAGCAGCGTCGGTCTGTCGCTGCTGCTGTGCTTCATTCGCGATGCAAAGGCCGCCGGCAAAGCGGTCAGCATCCGCGGGATGCCCGAAGACATGCGCGAAATTGCTCAGGTCAGCGAACTGACCGAGCTGTTGGCGCAACCCTGAACCCGCATCAATAGAGAAGCCCCCCGTCAGAGTCCTGCGCAGCGGGGTTCGCAGGCGCGGGGCTTTTTTGTATGATGTCCGACCCGTGCGCACAGGGCGCCGATTGAGGTTGAGCATGCAG
Source organism: Pseudomonas sp. 3-2 (assembly GCF_019710535.1). Classification (NCBI taxonomy): domain Bacteria; kingdom Pseudomonadati; phylum Pseudomonadota; class Gammaproteobacteria; order Pseudomonadales; family Pseudomonadaceae; genus Pseudomonas; species Pseudomonas sp. 3-2. The sequence continues at coordinate 1,015,602 of NZ_CP081200.1, forward strand.
GCCGTAGAAGTGAAGAGCTTCCTTGAAGGAAAGCTGCCAGGAACGCTGGTGGAAGTTGAAGGCGAAGGCTGCAACTTTCAGCTGAACGTGATTAGTGATGAACTGGCGGCGTTGAGCCCGGTCAAGCGTCAGCAAAGCATCTATGCCCATTTGAACCCTTGGATCGCCGATGGCAGCATCCACGCGGTCACTATGAAATTTTTCAGCAGCGCGGCCTGGGCCGAGCGCACCTGAGCCCTAGGGCGTCGAGATTCTTATGGATAAATTGATTATTACCGGTGGCGCTCGTCTTGATGGCGAGATCCGCATCTCCGGGGCGAAGAACTCCGCCCTGCCGATCCTGGCCGCCACCCTGCTGTGCGATGGCCCGGTTACCGTCGGCAACCTGCCGCACCTGCACGACATCACCACCATGATCGAGCTGTTCGGTCGCATGGGCATCGAGCCTGTGATCGACGAGAAGCTCAGCGTCGAAATCGACCCGCGCACCATCAAGACCCTGATCGCCCCGTACGAACTGGTGAAAACCATGCGTGCCTCGATCCTGGTGCTGGGTCCGATGGTTGCGCGTTTCGGTGAAGCCGAAGTCGCACTGCCTGGCGGTTGCGCCATCGGTTCGCGTCCGGTCGACCTGCACATCCGTGGCCTGGAAGCCATGGGCGCGGTCATCGACGTCGAAGGCGGCTACATCAAGGCCAAGGCGCCTGAAGGCGGCTTGCGTGGCGCTCACTTCTTCTTCGATACCGTCAGTGTGACCGGTACCGAGAACATCATGATGGCTGCCGCTCTGGCCAAAGGCCGTAGCGTGTTGCAGAACGCCGCCCGTGAGCCGGAAGTGGTCGACCTGGCGAACTTCCTCAACGCCATGGGCGCCAAGGTATCCGGTGCCGGCACCGACACCATCACCATCGATGGCGTCGAGCGTCTGGGCTCGGCTTTCTACAAGGTCATGCCTGACCGCATCGAAACCGGCACCTACCTGGTGGCCGCTGCGGTCACCGGTGGCCGCGTGAAGGTCAAGGACACCGATCCGACCATTCTCGAAGCCGTTCTGGAAAAACTCCGTGAAGCCGGCGCAGAAATCACCTGTGGTGAAGACTGGATCGAGTTGAACATGCACGGCAAACGCCCGAAAGCGGTCAACGTGCGCACGGCACCGTACCCGGCGTTCCCGACCGACATGCAGGCGCAGTTCATCTCGCTCAACGCCATTGCCGAAGGCACCGGTGCCGTGATCGAGACGATCTTCGAAAACCGCTTCATGCACGTCTACGAACTGCATCGCATGGGCGCCAAGATCCAGGTCGAGGGCAACACGGCCATCGTGACCGGTACTGAAATCCTCAAGGGCGCGCCAGTCATGGCTACCGACCTGCGGGCTTCGGCCAGCCTCGTGATCTCGGCCCTGATGGCTGAAGGCGATACCCTGATCGACCGCATCTACCACATCGACCGTGGTTACGAGTGCATCGAGGAAAAACTGCAGATGCTGGGCGCCAGGATCCGTCGCGTTCCGGGCTAGTCGCTGCATCTGGACACAGGGAAGTGTCCGTTGAATTCGTTTTGATCGGGGGTGGCAACGCCCTCGATGTATGTCCGGCGCCGATTGCGACCGGACATGAGTACCTTGATAAGGACTGACGTTTCCCATGTTGACCATCGCACTGTCCAAGGGCCGCATCCTTGACGACACCCTGCCGCTTCTGGCCGAAGCGGGCATCGTGCCGACCGAGAATCCGGACAAGAGCCGCAAGCTGATCATCCCCACGACCCAGGAAGACGTTCGCCTGTTGATCGTGCGGGCCACCGACGTGCCGACCTATGTCGAGCATGGCGCGGCCGACCTCGGCGTTGCCGGTAAAGACGTGCTGATGGAATACACCGGCCAAGGCCTATACGAGCCGCTGGATCTGCAGATTGCCCAGTGCAAGCTGATGACCGCCGGCAAGGTCGGCGCGGTCGAGCCCAAGGGCCGCCTGCGCGTCGCCACCAAATTCGTCAACGTCGCCAAGCGTTACTACGCCGAGCAGGGCCGTCAGGTCGACATCATCAAGCTCTACGGCTCGATGGAGCTGGCGCCGCTGATCGGTCTGGCCGACAAGATCATCGACGTGGTCGACACCGGCAACACCCTGCGTGCCAACGGCCTGGAACCCCAGGAACTGATCGCCACGATCAGCTCGCGTCTGGTGGTGAACAAGGCTTCGATGAAAATGCAACACGCCCGAATCCAGGCGTTGATCGACACCCTGCGCAAGGCAGTGGAGTCTCGACACCGCGGCTGATGTACCTGCGCGACCTTAAGTCGCGCCCGTCTATCCGCCTCATAGCCAGAATCTCAGGTGCCCAAGCGGAACGACTGCTAAGTTAGGGCGCCTGAGTTTTTGCCATTCCTATGAGGCTCTCGCTATGACCGCACCGACTGCAATTCGCCGACTCAACGCTGCTGACCCGGATTTCGCGCATCATCTGGATCATCTGCTGAGCTGGGAAAGTGTGTCTGACGACTCGGTCAATCAGCGGGTGCTGGACATCATCAAGGCTGTGCGCGAGCGCGGTGACGCGGCGCTGGTCGAGTTCACCCAGAAATTCGACGGCCTCGAAGTCGCTTCGATGGCGGATCTGATCCTGCCGCGCGAGCGTCTGGAACTGGCCCTGACCCGCATCACTGTCCCGCAACGCGAAGCGCTGGAAAAAGCCGCCGCCCGCGTGCGCAGCTATCACGAAAAACAGAAGCAGGACTCCTGGAGCTACACCGAAGCCGACGGCACCGTGCTGGGTCAGAAGGTCACGCCACTGGATCGCGCCGGTCTGTACGTGCCGGGCGGCAAGGCGTCATACCCGTCGTCGGTGTTGATGAACGCGATTCCGGCCAAGGTCGCCGGCGTGACCGAAGTGGTCATGGTGGTGCCGACCCCGCGCGGCGAAGTCAACGAGCTGGTGCTGGCGGCGGCATGCATCGCCGGCGTCGACCGGGTGTTCACCATCGGTGGCGCGCAAGCCGTTGCCGCATTGGCCTATGGCACCGAAAGCGTGCCGCAGGTGGACAAGGTCGTCGGCCCGGGCAATATCTACGTCGCCACGGCCAAGCGTCACGTGTTCGGTCAGGTCGGCATCGACATGATCGCCGGCCCGTCGGAAATCCTCGTGGTGTGCGACGGCCAGACAGATCCGGACTGGATCGCCATGGACCTGTTCTCCCAGGCCGAGCACGACGAAGACGCCCAGGCGATCCTGGTCAGCCCGGACGCCGAGTTCCTCGACAAGGTCGCCGCGAGCATCGACAAGCTGCTGCCGACCATGGATCGCGCAACCATCATCGAAACCTCGATCAACGGCCGTGGTGCCCTGATCCACGTGCGTGACATGACCCAGGCCATCGAAGTCGCCAACCGCATCGCCCCGGAACACCTTGAGCTGTCGGTCGCCGACCCGCAGGCCTGGCTGCCGCAGATCCGCCACGCCGGCGCGATCTTCATGGGCCGTCACACCTCCGAAGCGCTGGGCGACTACTGCGCGGGTCCGAACCACGTGCTGCCGACCTCCGGCACTGCGCGTTTCTCTTCGCCGCTGGGCGTGTACGACTTCCAGAAACGCTCGTCGATCATCTTCTGCTCCGAGGCCGGCGCTTCGGAGCTTGGCAAGACTGCATCGATCCTGGCTCGTGGCGAATCGCTGAGCGCCCACGCGCGCAGCGCCGAATACCGCATCAAAGACGAAGTGAAGGGGAACTGAACATGAGTAAATTCTGGAGCCCGTTCGTCAAGGATCTGGTGCCTTACGTGCCGGGCGAGCAGCCGAAGCTGACCCGTCTGGTCAAGCTCAACACCAACGAAAACCCGTACGGCCCGTCGCCGAAAGCTCTGGCGGCGATGCAGGCCGAACTCAACGACAACCTGCGCCTGTACCCGGATCCGAACAGCGATCGGCTGAAAAACGCCGTCGCCAGCTACTACGGCGTACAGAGCAATCAAGTGTTCCTCGGCAACGGATCGGACGAAGTGCTGGCGCACATCTTCCACGGTCTGCTGCAACACGATCAGCCGATCCTGTTCCCGGACATCAGCTACAGCTTCTATCCGGTTTACTGCGGCCTTTACGGCATCACGTTCGACGCGGTGCCGCTGGATGCGCAGTTCCAGATCAACCCGGCCGACTACGCCAAGCCGAACGGCGGGATCATCTTCCCTAATCCGAACGCACCGACCGGTTGCCTGCTGGCGCTGGAAGCGGTCGAGCAGATCCTCAAGGCCAGCCCGGATTCGGTGGTTGTGGTCGACGAGGCCTACATCGACTTTGGCGGTGAAACCGCGATCAGTCTGGTCGACCGTTACTCGAACCTGCTGGTGACCCAGACCCTGTCCAAGTCCCGCTCGCTGGCGGGCCTGCGGGTCGGTCTGGCGGTCGGGCATCCAGACCTGATCGAGGCGCTGGAGCGGATCAAGAACAGCTTCAACTCCTATCCGATCGATCGTATGGCCAACGTCGGCGCGGCGGCGGCGTTCGAGGATCGCGAGTACTTCGACAAGACCTGCGCACTGGTCATCGAGAGTCGCGAATGGGTGGTTGCGCAGTTGCAGGCCAAGGGCTTTGAAGTGCTGCCGTCGGCGGCAAACTTCATCTTCGCCCGTCATCCGCAACACGATGCGGCAGGGCTGGCAGCCAAACTGCGTGAACAGGGCGTGATCGTGCGTCACTTCAAGCAGGAGCGGATTGCCCAGTTCCTGCGGATCTCGATCGGTACGCCAGAGCAGAATCAGGCGTTGATTGAGGGGTTCGGGCAGTTGTAATCGCTAAAGGAACACAGTTCCCATGCAAGTGGGAACTGTGTAGCCAAATGTCAGGCGGGATTGATGTTAGTGACGGAGAACGTTCCAGAAACTTTGTCATTATTATCAGTGATGAAGTCAAAACTCCCTTCAGCGATCTGAAGATATTTTGAGAAGGTTATCTTTAGCGTACCTTCTCGCGCGTAATAATTTTTTCCGCTTGCGTCGGTAAGCATCCAGGTCATATATGGCTCCTGAAAATCATTCTTGTACTTGGCGGAATTGGGCCCGTCCTTGACGGTGCCTGGATACCCGAATGCGATCAGGGATGTGGTATCCGTGTATCCCGCTATATAGCCACCCTTTTCTTCTCCGAAATCATGAAGATCTACCTTTTTGAATTTAACTTCTGTGCCTCCGTTCACGCTGACAACCACTTCGCCAGTGGTCTTGGAGGTTTGCAGATTTTTAAGGGCTTCTTGAATATCCATTATTGCCTCGCTCTTCCAGGAAGTTGTCGAGGTTCAAGCGTAAGACAATGTTCCAGAGAATGAACCTGTCAGATCTGGCAGGTGGAGACAACTTTCTGCTTGGTCTTTAATAGCAAGAAGTAATAAAGCAGATGTAAGGAAATGAATGTTGTATGAGCGAGTGATCCCGCTCACACAGTCAGTCTTCCTTACTCTTCTTTTTCTTTCAGCGGCGCCGGTGGCGGACGCAGACCGATTTCGGCGGTCAGCTTCAGCTCCTTGCCATTGCGCATCACTTGAATCGTGACCTTGTCGGTCGGCTTGATCCGCGCCACCTGGTTCATCGACTTGCGGCCATCGCCGGCCGGTTCGCCGTCGATGCTGAGGATCACATCACCCAGTTGCAGGCCGGCCTTCTGCGCCGGGCCGTCGCGGAAAATCCCCGCCACCACGATACCCGGACGTCCGGACAGGCCGAACGACTCGGCCAGTTCCTGGGTCAGCGGTTGCACTTCAATGCCCAGCCAGCCGCGAATTACCTGGCCGTGCTCGATGATCGATTTCATCACTTCCATCGCCAGTTTCACCGGGATCGCAAAACCGATGCCCTGGGAGCCGCCGGACTTGGAGAAGATCGCGGTGTTGATGCCGGTGAGGTTGCCGCTGGCGTCGACCAGTGCGCCGCCGGAGTTGCCCGGGTTGATCGCCGCGTCGGTCTGGATGAAGTCTTCGTAGTTGTTCAGGCCCAGCTGGTTGCGGCCGGTGGCGCTGATGATGCCCATGGTCACGGTCTGGCCGACGCCGAACGGGTTGCCGATGGCCAGTGCGACGTCGCCGATGCGGATGTTGTCGGAGCGGCCGACGGTGATCGACGGCAGGGTTTTCAGGTCGATCTTCAGGACTGCGAGGTCGGTTTCCGGATCGCTGCCGATCACTCGGGCCAGGGTTTCGCGACCGTCCTTGAGCGCCACGACGATCTGGTCGGCACCGCTGGTGACGTGGTTGTTGGTCAGGATGTAGCCTTCCGGGCTCATGATCACCCCGGAGCCGAGGCTTGATTCCATGCGCTTCTGCTTCGGTGAATTGTCACCGAAGAAGCGGCGGAACTGCGGATCCTCGAACAGCGGATGGCTCGGCTTGTTGATGACTTTGGTGGTGTAGAGGTTGACCACCGAAGGCGCGGCGATGCTCACCGCGTCCGCATAGGACACCGGCCCCTGCTGCACGCTGGTGGTCTGCGGGGCCTGTTGCAGGTTGACGTCGAGGCTCGGAAGCCCGACCCACTGCGGGTAACGCTGAATAATCAACAGAGCGATAAGCACGCCGGCCAACAGCGGCCAGCCGAAAAAACGCAGCGCCTTGAGCATTAAGCACGTCCTGGAAAAGTTGCAGGCGGGGTCAGACCGCCCATAATGTCGCGCATTATACGAGGCCGCGCGTGCCTCTGAACGGGATATTTAGGAGTCTTTCATGGCCGTCGCCCTGAGCACCCTGGTCGAAGAAGCCGACCGTTACCTTGGCAGTGCGAAAATTGCCGATTATTGCCCCAATGGTCTGCAGGTCGAGGGCCGTCCGCAGGTGATGCGCATCGTCAGTGGTGTCACCGCCAGCCAGGCGTTGCTCGATGCCGCCGTCGAAGCCGAAGCCGATCTGGTGCTGGTGCATCACGGTTATTTCTGGAAGGGCGAGAACCCGTGCATCACCGGCATGAAGCAGCGCCGTTTGAAGACGCTGCTCAAGCACGATATCAGTCTGCTCGGTTATCACCTGCCTCTGGATCTGCATCCGGATGTCGGCAATAACGTGCAACTGGCCCGTCAACTGGACATCACCGTCGAAGGGCCGCTGGACCCGGACAACCTGAAGATCGTCGGTCTGGTCGGTTCGCTGAGCGAACCAATGACCCCGCGTGACTTCGCTCGCAAAGTGCAGGAAGTCATGGGCCGCGAACCGCTGCTGGTCGAAGGCAGTGCGATGATCCGTCGGATCGGCTGGTGCACCGGTGGCGGTCAGGGCTACATCGATAACGCCATCGCTGCCGGCGTCGATCTGTTCCTCAGCGGCGAAGCCTCCGAGCAGACGTTCCACAGCGCCCGGGAAAACGACATCAGCTTCATCGCCGCCGGCCACCACGCCACCGAACGCTATGGCGTGCAGGCGCTGGGCGATTATCTGGCGAAACGTTTTGCGCTGGAGCACATCTTTATCGACTGCCCGAATCCGATCTGAGCGCCCGAACAGGCAGGCATATTCATATACCCTTTCGATCTAGTTGGCGTCCTGATTAGAAGGGGGCGCTGTGCTAGGATTCCCCGCTCGAACACGGCCCGCTGGCCGTTCATAAGAAAGCTTTCGTGAGTAGCCATGGTCGACAAACTGACGCATCTGAAACAGCTGGAGGCGGAAAGCATCCACATCATCCGCGAGGTGGCCGCCGAGTTCGACAACCCGGTGATGCTGTACTCCATCGGTAAAGACTCCGCCGTGATGCTGCATCTGGCACGCAAGGCGTTCTTCCCGGGCAAACTGCCGTTTCCGGTGATGCACGTCGACACCCGCTGGAAATTCCAGGAAATGTACAAGTTCCGCGACAAGATGGTCGAAGAGCTTGGCCTGGACCTCATCACTCACATCAACCCCGACGGCGTGGCGCAGAACATCAACCCGTTCACCCACGGCAGCGCCAAGCACACCGACATCATGAAGACCGAGGGCCTGAAGCAGGCACTCGACAAGCATGGTTTCGACGCCGCTTTCGGCGGTGCCCGTCGCGATGAAGAGAAGTCCCGCGCCAAGGAGCGCGTCTACTCGTTCCGTGACAGCAAACATCGCTGGGACCCGAAGAACCAGCGTCCCGAGCTGTGGAACGTCTACAACGGCAAGGTCAACAAGGGCGAATCCATTCGTGTGTTCCCGCTGTCGAACTGGACCGAACTGGACATCTGGCAGTACATCTACCTCGAAGGCATCCCGATCGTACCGCTGTACTTCGCCGCCGAACGCGAAGTGATCGAGAAGAACGGCACGCTGATCATGATCGACGACGAGCGCATCCTCGAGCACCTGTCCGACGAGGACAAGGCGCGCATCGTCAAAAAGAAAGTGCGTTTCCGTACCCTTGGCTGCTACCCGTTGACGGGCGCGGTGGAGTCCGAGGCCGAAAGCCTGACGGACATCATTCAGGAAATGCTCCTGACGCGAACTTCCGAGCGCCAGGGCCGGGTCATCGACCACGATGGCGCAGGCTCGATGGAAGACAAGAAACGTCAGGGTTATTTCTAAGGGGTTGTCATGTCGCACGCATCTGATTTGATCAGCGAGGACATCCTCGCCTACCTGGGCCAGCACGAACGTAAAGAGCTGCTGCGCTTTTTGACCTGCGGTAACGTCGATGACGGCAAGAGCACCCTGATCGGGCGCCTGCTGCACGACTCGAAGATGATCTACGAAGATCACCTCGAAGCCATCACCCGCGACTCGAAGAAAGTCGGCACCACCGGTGACGACATCGACCTGGCATTGCTGGTTGACGGCCTGCAGGCCGAGCGCGAGCAGGGCATCACCATCGATGTCGCCTACCGCTATTTCTCCACCGCCAAGCGCAAATTCATCATCGCCGACACCCCCGGCCATGAGCAGTACACCCGCAACATGGCCACCGGTGCGTCCACCTGTGACTTGGCGATCATCCTGGTCGACGCCCGTTACGGCGTGCAGACCCAGACCCGCCGCCACAGCTTCATCGCCTCGTTGCTGGGCATCAAGCACATCGTTGTTGCCATCAACAAGATGGACCTCAAGGGCTTCGATCAGGGCGTGTTCGAGTCGATCAAGGCCGACTACCTGAAGTTCGCCGAAGGCTTGAAGATGAAGCCGACCAGCATGCACTTCGTGCCGATGTCCGCTCTGAAGGGCGACAACGTGGTGAACAAGTCCGAGCGCTCGCCGTGGTACACCGGCCAGTCGCTGATGGAAATCCTCGAGACCGTGGAAGTGGCGGGCGATCGCAACTTCACCGATCTGCGTTTCCCGGTGCAGTACGTCAACCGTCCGAACCTGAACTTCCGCGGTTTCGCCGGTACCCTGGCCAGCGGCATCGTCAAGAAGGGCGACGAAGTCGTGGTCCTGCCGTCGGGCAAGAGCAGCCGCGTGAAATCCATCGTCACTTTCGAAGGTGAGCTGGAACACGCAGGTCCTGGCCAAGCGGTAACGCTGACCATGGAAGACGAAATCGACATCTCCCGTGGCGACCTGCTGGTTCACGCCGACAACGTTCCGCCAGTGACCGACAGCTTCGAAGCGATGCTGGTGTGGATGGCTGAAGAGCCGATGCTGCCGGGCAAGAAATACGACATCAAGCGCGCCACCAGTTACGTGCCGGGCTCCATCGCCAGCATCGTCAACAAGGTCGACGTCAACACCCTCGAAGAAGGCCCGGCGAGCGCGTTGCAGCTCAACGAAATCGGCAAGGTGAAGATCGCGCTCGACGCGCCGATCGCCCTCGACGGTTACGACAGCAACCGCACCACCGGCGCGTTCATCGTCATCGACCGTTTGACCAACGGCACCGTCGGCGCCGGCATGATCGTCGCTCAGCCGGTGACCCACGGTACGGCTACGCATCACGGCAAGCTGGCCCATGTAGCGACCGAAGAACGCGCTCAGCGTTTCGGTCAGCAACCGGCTACCGTGCTGTTCAGCGGCCTGTCCGGCGCTGGCAAGAGCACCTTGGCATACGCGGTCGAGCGCAAGCTGTTTGATCTGGGTCGTGCGGTGTTTGTGCTGGATGGCCAGAACCTGCGTCACGATCTCAACAAGGGTCTGCCGCAGGATCGCGCCGGTCGCACCGAGAACTGGCGTCGTGCCGCGCATGTGGCGCGTCAGTTCAACGAAGCGGGTCTGTTGACGCTTGCGGCGTTTGTGGCGCCGAGTGCCGAAGGTCGTGAGCAGGCGAAGGATCTGATTGGCAAGGATCGTTTGCTGACGGTTTATGTTCAGGCTTCGCCGACTGTTTGCGCCGAGCGTGATCCGCAAGGTTTGTATGCTGCGGGTGGCGATAACATTCCGGGTGAGTCGTTCCCGTATGACGTGCCGCTGGATGCTGATCTGGTGATTGATACCCAGTCGTTGTCGCTGGATGAAAGTGTGAAGCAGGTGCTGGACCTGTTGCGTAAGCGTGGCGCGATTTAAGCGTTAGCTGCGAATGAAAAAGCCCGCCGATGAGTGATTATCGGTGGGCTTTTTTTGTTGTGTGAATATCCGTTTCTTCGGGTGTTGCGGATTATGGTTCCGCCCTTACGGCGGGTCACTTTGGCAAACGCCCCAAAGTAACCAAAGGTCTGGGCCCCGGCGTTCGGCCCCTCGCTGGGGCTCGGGGTTCCTTCGCTCCGGGATTCATCCGGGGGCATCGCCTACGGTTTGCTTCGCTGCACCTCCTCTCGATGCATGCGGCTGCGCCGCACGGTCGCTGCGCTCCCACCCCCGGATGATTCCCTCCACTCAGCCTTCCGATGGGGCCGGCACGTCAAAAGCGGTACTCGAGCTAACGCTCATTGTGTTGAGTGGTGAAGAGCAGGTGCGGGAAGGGGTGCTTTGCTCTTCCGGGGGAGCACCTGACAGCCAACCACCGTCAGGCGCTCCCACACGGAAGATCAGCGTCGGTTGGGATATTCGCGGTGCATCTGCTCGAGCAATGCATCCTTGTCTTGCCACAGTTGGTTGATCCAGCCCTGGAATTGCAGGCGGTATTCGCCGTCCTGGTCGTAGTTTTTGCCGATGAACTGCGGTGGGATTTTCAGTTCTTCGAAGTGCACCACTACGTCTCGGACGTTGCCGCACAGCAGATCCCAGAAGCCAGGGCGTCCGCCGGGGTAGTGGATGGTGACGTTGACGATCGATTCCAGCTGTTCGCCCATCGCATCCAGTACGAAGGCAATGCCGCCGGCTTTGGGCTTGAGCAGGTATTTGAACGGTGATTGCTGCTGCGCGTGCTTGCCTTCGGTGAAGCGTGTGCCTTCGACGAAGTTGAAGATGCCTACCGGGTTGTCGCGGAATTTCGCGCAGGTCTTGCGGGTGGTTTCGAGGTCTTTGCCTTTCTTTTCCGGGTGTTTTTCCAGATAGGCTTTTGAATAGCGTTTCATGAACGGGAAGCCCAGTGTCCACCACGCCAGACCGATGACCGGGACCCAGATCAGTTCCTGCTTGAGGAAGAACTTCAGCGGCTGGATGCGCCGGTTGAGCACGTATTGCAGCACCAGGATGTCGACCCAGCTCTGGTGGTTGCTGGTGATCAGGTACGAGTGTTGATAGTCCAGGCCTTGCAGGCCGCTGAGGTGCCAGCGGGTGCGGCGGACCAGGTTCATCCAGCCTTTGTTGTTGCTGATCCAGGCTTCGTGGGTGTGGCTCATCAGCCAACGCGAGGCGCGGCGTGCGAGGTCGAACGGCAGCACTTTGATCAGCGCCACGAGAAACAGGAACGAGCACAGCAGGATCGTGTTCAGCGCCAGCAGCAGCGCGGCGATCACGCCGCGCAGAGGGGCAGGGAGAAAAGCCAGCATCGGGTCAGATATCCAGAGGTCGGTTGGCAGCCTGAATCGCGGTCAGGGCAATGGTGTAGACGATGTCGTCGACCTGCGCGCCGCGCGGCAGATCGTTCACCGGTTTGCGCAGGCCTTGCAGCATCGGGCCGAGGCTGACGCAATCGGCGCTGCGCTGCACGGCTTTGTGGGTGGTGTTGCCGGTGTTCAGGTCGGGGAACACGAACACCGTGGCGCGGCCGGCCACCTGGCTGTTCGGCGCCAGTTGCCGGGCCACGGTTTCGTTGGCGGCGGCGTCGTACTGCAACGGCCCGTCGATCAGCAACGAGTGCTGTTGTTCGTGGGCGAGCAGGGTGGCTTCGCGGACTTTCTCGACTTCTTCGCCGGTGGCGGATTCGCCGCTGGAGTAGCTGATCATCGCCACGCGCGGGGTGATGCCGAACGCGGCGGCCGAGTCGGCGCTTTGCAGGGCGATCTCCGCCAGTTCGCTGGCGCTCGGGTGTGGGTTCATCACGCAGTCGCCGTAGACCAGCACTTCTTCGGGGAACAGCATGAAGAACACCGACGACACCAGTGTGCAGCCCGGAGCGGTCTTGATCAGTTGAAGCGCCGGACGGATGGTGTTGGCCGTGGTGTTGATGATGCCGGAGACCAGGCCGTCGACTTCATCCAGTGCCAGCATCATGGTGCCGATCACCACGGTGTCTTCGAGTTGCTGCTCGGCCATCGGCGCGTTGAGGCTTTTGCTCTTGCGCAGCGCGACCATCGGCTCGACGTAGCGCTCGCGGATCAGGTCCGGATCGAGGATTTCCAGCCCTGGCGGCAGCGCGATGCCCTGGGCCCGGGCTACGGCTTCGACGTCAGCCGGTTTGGCCAGCAACACGCAACGGGCGATCCCGCGTTCCTGACAGATTGCCGCCGCCTGCACGGTGAACGGCTCGCTGCCTTCGGGCAGGACGATGCGTTTGTTGGCGGCCTGCGCGCGTTGAATCAACTGATAGCGGAACACCGCCGGCGACAGGCGCATTTCCCGTGGCGTGCCACAGCGCTGGTGCAGCCAGTTGGCATCGAGGTGACTGGCGACGAAGTCGGTAATGATCTCCGCACGTTCGCGGTCATCGACGGGGATTTCCTTGTTCAGGCCGTTGAGCAGGTTGGCCGTGTCGTAGGAGCCGGTGCTCACCGACAGCACTGGCAAGCCAGCCTGCAATGCGCCACGGCACAGGTCCATGATGCGTGGGTCTGGCAGGGTGTCGCTGGTCAGCAACAGGCCGGCCAGCGGTACGCCGTTAATGGCGGCTAGGCTGACGGCGAGGATGATGTCGTCGCGATCGCCGGGGGTCACCACCAGCACGCCGGGCTTGAGCAGATCCACGGTGTTGCGCATGGTGCGCGCGCAAATGATGGTCTTGGTCATGCGCCGGGTTTCATAGTCGCCGGCGTTGAGCACCTGGGCGCCCATCAGGTCGGCGACGTCGCGGGTGCGCGGAGCGTTGAGTTCGGGCTGGAACGGAATGCAGCCGAGCAGACGGAAATCACCCGTGCGCAGCAACGGCGAGTGCTCTTTCAGACGCGCGGCGAAGGCGTCCATGCTCTCGTCGGTCTTGACCTTGTTGAGGATCACGCCGAGGACTTTCGGGTCTTTCGGCCCGCCGAACAGTTGCGCCTGCAACTCGACGCGGCCGGACAGTTCGGTCAGCACTTCGTTTTCCGGGGCCGAGACCAGAATCACCTCGGCATCCAGGCTCTTGGCCAGGTGCAGGTTGACCCGCGCGGCGTAGCTGGCGCTGCGGGTTGGCACCATGCCTTCGACGACCAGCACGTCTTTGCCGATGGCGGCCTGCTGGTAGAGGGTGATGATTTCTTCGAGCAACTCGTCGAGCTGACCGTCGCCGAGCATCCGCTCGACGTGGGCCAGGCCCAGTGGCTGCGGCGGTTTCAGGCCGTGGGTGCGCGCTACCAGTTCAGTCGAACGCTCAGGGCCGGTGTCGCCCGGATGCGGCTGGGCAATCGGTTTGAAGAAGCCGACTTTCAGCCCGGCACGCTCCAGCGTACGCACCAGCCCGAGGCTGATGGAGGTCAGACCCACACCAAAGTCGGTGGGCGCGATAAAAAAAGTTTGCATGCGGATTCTCTAAGGGTGCATGGCAATGGCGATCGTCTCTGTGTGCCGATCTGCCGCAATTCAGTCGCCAAGGTTATCGCTAACCGAGCCTTGAGCGCACCAACCGCAAGCAAAGGGTTGGCCTATTTTTTCAATACGTTGCGCGGCGTCCAGCACCCACGCCCGGGACTGCCAGGGCGGGAGGTGGCGCAGGTGCTGGGTGTGGCCGCAGGAGAGCTCGGCGACCCAGTGGCCGTCCTCGTCCTGATGGAATCCGCTGACGGTCACGGGCGCCAATCGATCCCGTCTGTCCGGGTTCTGTTCGCTTTCGGGCAAATCCTTGTTTAGACTTGTCCGTTCTTCATTCTTATGCAAAAGGTCTCGCCCCATGCTGATCGCCGCCAATAAGGCTGTCTCCATCGACTATACCCTGACCAACGACGCTGGTGAGGTCATCGACAGCTCCGCCGGCGGCGCTCCGCTGGTCTACCTGCATGGCGCAGGCAACATCATCCCGGGCCTGGAAAAAGCCCTGGAAGGTAAAGAAGTCGGCAACGAGCTGGACGTTTCCGTCGAGCCGGAAGATGCCTACGGCGAATACGCCGCTGAACTGGTCAGCACCCTGAGCCGCAGCATGTTCGAAGGCGTTGACGAGCTGGAAGTCGGCATGCAGTTCCACGCTTCGGCGCCGGACGGCCAGATGCAGATCGTCACCATTCGTGACCTGGACGGCGACGACGTCACTGTCGACGGCAACCACCCGCTGGCCGGTCAGCGCCTGAACTTCAAAGTGAAGGTCGTTGCCATCCGTGACGCCAGCCAGGAAGAAATCGCTCATGGTCACGTCCATGGCGAAGGTGGCCATCACCACTGATTTTCTGCGCTAAGCTTTCGAGTACTGGAGAGGCGCCCGAGGGCGCCTTTTTAGTCCGCGGCTGTCCTTGGTGGTCTCGCCAAGTGGCTGTTTCGAGTAGAAAACGGGAATCTGGAGTTCGTCATGAGTGCTTTTCACGACCTTAAGTTGACAGCCCTGGATGGCCAGGAGCTACCGCTGGCACCCTTCAAGGGCCAAGTCGTGCTGGTGGTCAACGTCGCCTCCAAATGCGGCTTGACCCCACAGTACGCGGCGCTGGAAAACCTTTATCAGCAATACAAAGGCAAAGGCTTCAGTGTGCTGGGCCTGCCGTGCAACCAGTTTGCCGGCCAGGAACCGGGCAGTGAGCAGGAGATCCAGGAATTCTGCAGCCTCAACTATGGCGTGAGTTTTCCGTTGTCGAAAAAGCTCGAAGTCAACGGTCACGACCGTCATCAGCTCTACCGTCTGCTGGCGGGCGAGGGCGCGGAGTTTCCCGGTGACATCACCTGGAATTTCGAGAAATTCCTGCTTGGAAAGGACGGCCGGGTACTGGCACGGTTCTCGCCACGCACGGCGCCGGATGATCCTTCGGTGATCACGGCGATTGAAAAAGCCCTGAGCTGAAACACAAAAATCGCAGCCCTCGAGCTGCGATTTTTTTCGCCTGCCTTTTGACCCTTAATCATTCAGATCAATAGTGCTATCGGTTGGTTGGAACTGCGCATATTATCGCCGTCATATGATTCGCATGACCGTCGATCAATTTTTCGTGGAGCCTCCCATGCCCGTGCAAGCCCTGTTCAAACCGTTCCAGCTCGGTGCCCTCGAACTGCCGACCCGCGTGGTCATGGCGCCCATGACCCGCTCGTTTTCTCCAGGCGGTGTGCCCAATTCCAAAGTGATCGAGTACTACCGTCGTCGTGCGGCGGCCGGTGTCGGCCTGATCATCACCGAAGGCACCACCGTCGGCCATCAGGCTTCCAACGGTTACCCGAACGTGCCGCACTTCTACGGTGAAGCCGCGCTGGCCGGTTGGAAAAAAGTCGTGGACGCGGTTCACGCCGAAGGCGGCAAGATCGTTCCGCAACTGTGGCACGTCGGCAATGTGCGCCGTCTGGGTACCGAACCGGACGCGAGCGTGCCGGGTTACGGCCCGTCGGAAAAACTCAAGGACGGTCAGGTCGTGGTGCACGGCATGACCAAACAGGACATTCAGGACGTGATCGCAGCCTTCGCCCAAGCGGCGAAAGATGCCCAGAGCATCGGCATGGACGGCGTGGAAATCCACGGCGCCCACGGTTACCTGATCGACCAGTTTTTCTGGGAAGGCAGCAACCAGCGCACCGACGAATACGGTGGCAGCCTGGCCAACCGTTCGCGTTTCGCCATCGAGCTGATTCAGGCCGTACGCGCAGCGGTGGGCGAAGGCTTCCCGATCATCTTCCGCTTCTCGCAGTGGAAACAGCAGGACTACACCGCGCGTCTGGTGCAAACCGCCGAAGCGCTGGGCGAATTCCTCAAGCCGCTGTCCGACGCCGGCGTGGACATTTTCCACTGCTCGACGCGCCGTTTCTGGGAGCCGGAATTCGACGGTTCCGACCTGAACCTGGCCGGCTGGACACGCAAGCTGACCGGCAAACCAACCATCACCGTCGGCAGCGTCGGCCTCGACGGCGAGTTCCTGCAGTTCATGGTCAACACCGACAAGGTCGCGCAACCGGCCAGTCTGGAAAAACTGCTGGAGCGACTGAACAACGATGAGTTTGATCTGGTGGCGGTGGGGCGTGCGCTGCTGGTGGATCCGGACTGGGCGCAAAAAGTGCGCGAAGGCCGCGAGCAGGACATTCTGCCGTTCAGCCGTGAGGCGTTGATGACGCTGGTTTGATCGTTGTGGGAGGCTTGTCGCGCAGGTCGCGGCAAGCCCCCAGCAAATGGTTTTCAAACTGTTCGACGATAGCCGCCCAACCCTGGCGGCTGGCGTGTTGGCGTGCATTCAGGCGCACGCAGCGCAACCTTTCGTCTTCTTCCAGCAGCCACGCTGCTGCCTCGCAGAACGCCTCTTCATCCCCGGGCATCGCCAGCACGCCGTTGTAGCCATGGCGAATATGCTGGGCCGCCGCGGCCTGGTCGTAAGCCACCACCCCCAGGCCTGAGGCCAGCGCTTCCAGCACGACGTTGCCAAAGGTTTCGGTCAGGCTCGGAAACAGAAACACATCCCCCGATGCGTAGTGCGCCGCCAGTGCTTCGCCACGTTGCGAGCCGCAGAAAATCGCCTCGGGCAGTTCCTTTTCCAATGCCATTCGTTGCGGCCCGTCGCCGATCACGATCAGCTTCAGA
Source organism: Pseudomonas sp. 3-2 (assembly GCF_019710535.1). Classification (NCBI taxonomy): domain Bacteria; kingdom Pseudomonadati; phylum Pseudomonadota; class Gammaproteobacteria; order Pseudomonadales; family Pseudomonadaceae; genus Pseudomonas; species Pseudomonas sp. 3-2. The sequence goes on from NZ_CP081200.1 coordinate 1,032,674, forward strand.
TTACGTTGTGGGTAAGTGCCGGCGAGCTTTTCGAAACTGCGCTTGAGCAGACCGAGGTTCTTCTCCGGCGCCAAGCGTCCTACGTGAATGACCGCAATGTCCTGCTCGCCAAGACCCCATTGCTCACGCAAGGCATTCAGGCGCTTGGCTGGGTGAAACAACTGACTGTCGACACCCCGGGACAGTAGCGCGAGGCGTTCGAAGTGGCGACGCTCCAGCTCCAGGCGCTGGCTGACGCTCGGCACCAGGGTCAGGGCCGAACGATTGTGAAACCAGCGCAGATAGTGGGTGAGCACGCGGGTCAGCAAACCCAGCCCGTACTGGTGGGTGTATTGCTGGAAATTGGTGTGAAAGCCGCTGACCACGGCAATACCGAGTCGGCGTGCCGCGCGCAGTGCCGACAGCCCGAGCGGGCCTTCGGTGGCGATATAGAGCACGTCCGGGCGCTGGCGCGTCCAGCGTCGCAACAGTTTGTGCATCGACGACTGCCCCCATTGCAGCCCCGGATAACCCGGTAACGGCCAGCCTCGGCACAGCAGCAGCGAGTCATCTTCACTTCGCTGCGGATCGTCAGCCTGACGCGGTCGCACCAGTTCCACCCGATGCCCGCGTGCGCGCAATCCGTCGCACAGGCGGCCAAGGGTATTGGCCACGCCGTTGATTTCCGGTGGGAAGGTTTCGCTGATGAGGGTGATATGTAGAGCTGTCGTCATGGCCTCAGTGTCGGCTGAGGCCATGTCGTGGTTGTGACGTTCGGATGATGGATTTGTGACGTGGCCTCAGCGTTGCGTCACCAGATTCTCGGCCCCGCGCTCACGCACCCAGAACAGTGTCGCGCCAGCCACGGCCGCCGGCATCATCAGGATGTTCACCACCGGAATCAGCAGCACCAGATAGACGATCCCGCCAAAGCTCATGCTCTGCCAGCGCTTCTGGCGCAGCCAGGCGAGCATTTCGTTCCAGCCGAGTTTGTGGTTGTCCGCCGGGTAGTCGATGTACTGGATTGCCATCATCCACACCCCGAACAGCAACCACAGCGGCGCGGCGACGATGTTCACCACCGGGATGAACGAGAGAATGAACAGGCCGATGGCGCGGGGCAGGAAGTAACCGAGTTTGCGCATTTCCCGGGCGAGGGTGCGCGGGATCATGGCGATCAGTTCGCCCCAACTGAAGGCCGGGAAGTCGTCGGTGCCGCGCACCACCACTTCAACCTTTTCCGCGAGGAAACCGTTGAACGGTGCGGCGATCACGTTGGCGAGCATGGTGAAGGTGAAGAACACCATCAGCGCCACCAGCACCACGAACAGCGGCCACAGGATGTAGCTGAGGAAACTCAGCCATTCGGGCAGCGACGGCATCAGCGTGTCGACCCACAGGCTGAACTGGTGACCGGCCAGATAGATCAATCCGACGAACAGCACCAGATTGATGGCCAGCGGCAGCAGCACGAACAGGCGCAGGCCAGGGCTCAAGACCAGTTTGAGGCCCTCACGCAGGTATTGCGGGCCGGACAGAACAGGGGCGGGCATAAGGTGCTCCGAGCAAGGGAAAACGCGCCGACCTTACCGACTTTGCAGAACCTGTGAAAGCGCGGCAGCGGGATCGACATTCACTGTAACAAAGACGTCCATCTCGTCAGTGTGTCGGCATAGAGACCACCTATGAGCTGGATTGTTAAACCGTATTTCCTTAATCTTGCCCCCCTCGATACGCTGCACCCAACTTTTTACAGGACTGTCGAGCTCACGCCTTCCCCAAGGTTATCCACAGTCCTTTTTTATTCCCGCCGGCAGTCCGGCGTCCGGCCAGGTGTCTTGGTCGGTCAACAGGAGCAGGTTCATGTCTGAAGTCCGTCATTCGCGAGTGATCATCCTCGGTTCCGGCCCTGCCGGTTACAGCGCTGCCGTCTACGCTGCCCGCGCCAACCTCAAGCCGCTGCTGATCACCGGCATGCAGGCCGGCGGTCAACTGACCACCACCACCGAAGTCGACAACTGGCCGGGCGACGTCCACGGTCTGACCGGCCCGGTGCTGATGGAGCGCATGCGCGAGCACGCCGAGCGTTTTGAAACCGAGATCGTCTTCGATCACATCAACGCTGTGGACTTCGCTTCCAAGCCATACAGCCTGACCGGCGACAGCGGCACCTACACCTGCGATGCACTGATCATCGCCACCGGCGCCAGCGCCCGTTATCTGGGCCTGCCGTCGGAAGAAGCGTTCATGGGCAAAGGCGTTTCGGCCTGCGCGACCTGCGACGGTTTCTTCTATCGCAACAAGCCGGTGGCCGTGGTCGGTGGCGGCAACACTGCTGTGGAAGAAGCGCTTTACCTGGCGAACATCGCCAGCAAGGTCACCCTGATTCACCGTCGCGAAACCTTCCGCGCCGAGAAGATCCTGATCGACAAGCTCAACGCCCGTGTGGCCGAAGGCAAGATCGAGCTGAAGCTGAACGCGACCCTGGACGAAGTGCTGGGCGACAACATGGGCGTGACCGGTGCCCGTCTGAAGAACAACGACGGCAGCTTCGACGAAATCAAGGTCGACGGCGTGTTCATCGCGATCGGCCACACCCCGAACACCTCGTTGTTCGAAGGTCAGCTGGAGCTGAAGGACGGCTACCTCGTCGTTCAGGGCGGCCGTGAAGGCAACGCCACCGCGACCAGCGTCGAAGGCATCTTCGCTGCCGGCGACGTGGCCGACCACGTTTACCGTCAGGCCATCACCTCGGCCGGCGCCGGCTGCATGGCGGCACTGGACACCGAGCGTTACCTGGACGGTCTGCAGAACGCTTCGTTCTAAGAAAGCAGGCACCACGACAGTGATCGTTCCCACGCTCTGCGTGGGAATGCCTCATCTGGACGCTCTGCGTCCTTGGGACGCGGAATGTCCCCGGCTGCATTCCCACGCAGAGCGTGGGAACGATCTGACGAAAAAACCGGCCAATTGGCCGGTTTTTTCATGCCTGCGATTCGCGCGGAATCAGCGGCGGGTCAGCGGTTGCGCTTCGAACTTCACGCCCGCCAGACCGTGCTGGATCAGCGCACGGATATTGCCGTGATCGCTGCCTTCAGGCGTTGCCACGACCGAACGGTAGTGTTCGCCGAACGCCAGCAGTGCTTCTTCATCGCTCAAGCCTTCCAGCAGCGCCAGACCCAAAGTCTTGCACGAACCTTCGTTCTGCCCGGCCGCGTTTTCCACGCCACCATTGTTGAACGCCTGAGGCTGGTAGTCGTAACCGGCGGCGATGAAGGCCAGGGTGTCGGCAAAAATGTGTTCGCCGCTCTTGAGGTTGGCGCGCAGGGTGTTCAGATCACTCATGACTTACGACTCCTTCTCAACAGTTACATGTGATATTCACAAATATATTCAATAACTTACACATGGTAACTTTTTCGTGCCAGATGCGCGCCGGGTAATCGCACGGACGTGAAACTTATCCCTATGCCTTGCTGGCAAGCACGGTGTCGCGACAGCCATGTGCGCGATTGAGCTGCACATCGATGTGATCGAACCGGTTTCCAGACAGTAGCGCCACCAGAGAACTTGCGCTGAAGTTCTGCCCGCCCTCGGTCAGGATCTGTACATAGAGACTCATGAGCGCCGGCAGAATCGGCCCGGCCAGATCATCGTCCAACAAGGTTTCACTGACCGCCAGACATCCTCCTGGCCTGAGGTAATGGTGAGTATTGGCCAGCAGCTTGACCTGGTAATCATGACTCCAGTCCCCCAATACAGCGGAGATCAGCACCACATCGAAGTCAGCCTCGGTCAACGGCAGGCGATCGAAGATATCCCCTGACAGGCATGAAATTCGATCGCTCAATCCCTTGCGCTCGACTTCGGCGCGAGCGAAACGCGTGGCTTTTTCCAGATCAATCATTGTGATCTGCGCCTGAGGGATCGCCTGCGCAATTTCAATGGACACCTGCCCACCGCCGCCGCCCAGATCAAGTATGCGTAACGGGGTCGCAGAACCGACTCTCGCGTTCAGCGCATCGGCAATACGAGTCCCTGCGCCAGTGCTGAACGTGTTCATGGCCGTCATGAACACATTGAAGTCTTTCTCGCTTTTATCCAGCTCGGCATAGAACTCATTGGTATCGCCGTGCGCCGAGGACAGGTGCAGACGATCGGAGATCGGTTTGCCGCTTTTAAGCGACTCGGCAAGCTGACCGAACAACGGATAGACATGACGGCTGTGGTGCTCGACCGCCGAACACATATTGTTCTTACTATGGCGTGAGAGCAGTTTCTGCGCATCGCTTGAGTTGAAGAACTTTTCATCTCGCTGAATGATCAGTCCCACCGACAAACCGAAGGACACCAGTTTCTGGACTTGCGCCGCACTTAGCTGGCACGCGTCGGCCAATTCGCTGATTGCCGTTCCTGATGTCTCATCCAGATGACTGAACAGATTCACCTCGATACAACCGAATAACGAGGCAGACAGCATATAGCCATTAACCAAGGTGTGAACCAATGCTTCGGAACTTGGCAATTTACCGCGAAAATCAATCGTTCCCTGATTCTGCATATCTATGATCCCAGTATTGAGTTGATGTAAGCCAAAGTCTTGGCCGGTGCGTACTTGAAAGCGGCTCCTTCGCCGAAAGCCAATACATGTGTGTGGGCCGGCAATGCGGTTTGCGCCTCGGGTGGCAGTGAGGCGAAGGCGTCTGCCGAGCGGGTGGTTCGTACTTCGGAGAATGAAAGCGGCAAGGGTGCGAACCGCTGCAAATGTGCCAGGGCCTTGTTCAGATGAGCGTCGGCGCGGTCAGGCAGATGGTTTGGCGCAACGTCCCAATCCGGCTGAGGAACGCCAAATAGAATCTCGCCGCATGCGGTCGGACGAGCATGGAAGCCACTGTCGTGTTCGACCACAAAGGGCAGATGCGACAGGTTATGGCCTGCAAGCCGATGAACAGTGATGGTTCGATTGCGCACTACAGCCGGCAGTCCCAAGCGTTCGAGCAGGCTCGGCGTCCAGTAACCGGTGGCAAAGATCACCCCATGCGCCACGTAACGCCCCGCTTGCGTCAACAAGTGCCGTGCACCGGCACTTTGCTCCAGAGCCAGAACCGGATGGCCGAACCGGAAGGTCACCCCAAGTCGCTCACATGCTGAACGCAGTGCATGCCATGTGAGCAGGGGATCTCTGAAACCGGCGTGTTCATCTTCCACGGCGTAATCCACAGCCCCCCATTCGATATGCGGTCTGCGGGCCTGAAGTTGCGCACGTGAAAGAACCTGCAGGCCCCTCGGACTGGCCCCGTCCAGCAAAACCTCAGCTGCCGCACCGAAGCAGTAATAACTCGGGCAGGGACGGAAATCGCCAGCCAGGCCCAGTTCCGAGTAAAAACCGTGGCTTTCTACAACCTGGGCGCTGACAACAGGGTCAGGGTCGAAAAAACGTATCCCGGCCCCGGATGCAGTCGAAGCGTTTGTTACCTGGGACATCTGCTCGATGACACACACACGCAGCTTGCGTCGGGCCAGGTGCAGTGCGGTGCACAGACCAATGAGCCCGGCACCGACGACGAGCCAGTCGTAGTGGCTGGATACCTGGCGTGAGCTCATCAGCGACCCAGCTCGCCAATCACTTGCGGCATTATGCAGCCCAAGTGCAGACGCAGCAGCGCCACGGCTTCGGTCTCCAGGTACATGCTGGTGCGTCGCTCGCCGTGATCGGCCGAGTCCTCGAAGTCGTCGGCGGTCATCCGCTGGAAGCGGCTTACCACATCAAGCAGTTGCTTGACCGAGCTGGCGTACTGTTTGACGGCATAGCCGTTGGGTACACCAAGGGCGTTGCCCAAATGGATCTTGTGCCGATTGAAAAACGTGTCGTATTCCTGGTGCAACCGAGTCCAGGAACCGGGCTGGGGGACGACTCCCGCGAATTGCCCCTCAAGTCGCTGCCGATGAGTCGCGAACAACCGTGCCAGATCAGCCAGAGTGCTTTGACGAAAGCTTTCAAATTCACTGCGATCATAGTTTTCACGGTTGACGTCGGGTCTTTTCAGCGACAGGTAAAAGCGATACCAGTCAGCAACGGCCGGTGAGGTAAATACATCGTTGGCCCAGATCGCGTGGTTGCGACTGGTGGAGAATTTCAACTGATCCAACAGCAGAAACTCATTGACCACGAACGTCATCTTCAACGCCCGTACGCCCAGTGCGGCAAATAACTGTGGGTACAGATGGGCGTAATAGAACGAGTTGTCGAAACCCATCAGGTGAATGATTTCGAAGTCTGCGGCGTTCAAGCGTTCGATTGCCCGCCCGACATCACTGATTTCCTCGCCAAATACACTCTTGTAAATGGCGGCCAGGTAGCCGGCAGCCATTTCGATCCAGGCCAGATAGGATTGCCCCCTCAATTCCGGATGTTTTGATGGCACGCCCCATTCGCTGTGGAACGTCACCACATAATCTTCTTGCTTGAGCGCTTGTTGCTTGAGCAAGTACTTCTCGAGTTTAGGTGGCGCAGTGACCTGAAAACCGGCGTGTACAAAATCGGCAGCGCATCGGCCCAGATCCAGTACACCCTTTTTACCTTGCCGCAGCGTCGGCGCCGAACCGCACAGGTTGCAGGACACATCATGCAGGTTGTAGCTGTTATTGGGACTGCCGCAGTCTTCGCACACGCACCCGTTGGAGGGCGCCTGACAGGTGGGACAACCGCCCCGGGCAAAGGCGTCAAATACTTCGATCCGGCAATCGGCACACCATGCGATGTCCTGCGGTTTGATCTGCAGAATGTCTTTGGCCAGCAGGCGCTGAATAAAGTCGTGGACGAATTCGAGGTGAAAATGACTGTCGCAATCATGCACGTCGTCGTAATCGATACCGGCATTGTCAAAGGTGCTCAGGATCGATCGACTGAAATGTTCATAGACTTCGCGGGCAGGAACGTCCTGTTGCCGAGCCTTCAGGTCGACATAGGACTGATGCTTGTCCAGACCGACAATCAGGCTGGCCGGAGTGCCTTGACTCTGTAGATAGCGCTTGATGATATCGGCACAGATATAGGGCCCGGAAATATGCCCCAGGTGCAGATTGCCGTTAGGTGTCGGTGGCGGAGTAAACAGGATCTGGCGAGTGGTCCGGGGTTCGGGTTGTGATTCTGCGTCTTCCCACCAGATACTCATGAACTCGACTGGCGACTCAGGATGAGCCTCGATGTAGTGTTCGCTGAAAGGCTTGATGTAAATAACATCCCCGGCCGAGATATCGCTGCGAGTGTTGTCCTGAACAAACGCTCCATGACCGGATACGATGATGAACGTTTCATGTTCGTGATGCAGATGCGGTTGGCTTAGTGTCCCGGCTTCAACGGTGACACAGGCAGAACCGAAGGGTGTACGCAGCGACGGCTCAGGATAGAGACGCTTGATCAGTGCATTGTATTCATGACTGGATTTGAACTGTTGGTGCTTTCTGACGACTTCCATGCTTGTCTCCCCAACTTGCAAACTGCTAATCACCGGGCACACGAATCCCCGGATGCAGACTTGTGTCTGCACCCTTCATCCGTTCTTATTTTTTTAAATCGTTTCTAGCGAAAGTAACTCGTCGAAAGTCTGACGACGACGGATAACCCTGACCGAGTCGCCATCCAGGAGTAACTCCGGGATTAACGGTCGGGTGTTGTAACTGGATGACATGCTTGCACCGTAGGCGCCGCAATCATGGAAAACCAGCAAGTCATCCACCTGTAGATCCGGCAGCAATTGGTGATCGATTTCGCCGTTGCTCTGCTGAGTGAATACATCCCCAGCCTCGCACAACGAACCCGCCACCACGGTATTGCGCCACGTCCCCCGATCCAGCACCGGGATTTTCTGAATGGCAGTGATCTGGTGAAAACTGCCATACATGGCTGGCCGCATCAGATCGTTGAAGCCGGAGTTCACCAGCACGAAATGATTTGGCCCGACATCCTTCTTAGCTCTGACCTGAGTGACCAGGCACCCGGATTCAGCGACCAGAAGGCGCCCTGGTTCGATCTCCAGCGTCACCGAATGCCCGAGATGTGCTTCGATCTGGCGACGCGCCAGATCCCAGATCCGGAAGTACTCGTCGATGTCGATCTGCGGGTCATTGTCGCGATAGGCGATCGGCAATCCGCCCCCCGCCGAGATCGCCGAAATATCGAACGGGCAACGCAATACGTGCTCGACCATGCTTGCGCAGACACGTTGCAGATGCTCGTAATCGACGCCGGAGCCAATGTGCATGTGCAGACCCACCAACTCCAGGCCATAGGTTTCGATCAGTTGGTAGCATTCAGCCAGGTTTTCATGCCAGTTGCCGTGCTTGCTGCTTGGCCCCCCGGTATTGGTTTTGCGGCTATGGCCGTGACCGAATCCCGGGTTAATCCGCAACCAGACTTTATGCCCGGGACTTGCCTTGCCCAGTTGCTCCAGCATTTGCGGTGAGCCGGCGTTGACCGGAATGTTCAGTTCGATCACCCGCTCCAGCGTCGCTTCGTCCAGGACATCACAGGTGTAAACGATTTGGGCATGCCCTTCATCGTTGCGAAATCCGGCTCTGTGAGCGCGTTCAATTTCGCCCAGTGACACTGCGTCGACCATAGCGCCCAGACTTTTCATCAACTTGAGTATTTGAAGGTTCGGATTGGCTTTCTGTGCATAGCGAATCACGTCGAATGCGCGCAACTGTGCGGTCCGGCGTCGAATGGAATCGGCGTCATAGAGCCAGAACGGCGTACCGAACTCGTGCGCCAGTTGGTTGATCAGTGAATCGTTGAAGTTGTTCACAATGAGGTATCCGTTCAAGGAGTCGGAGGGTTGAGTTCGTACCAGACATAAGACTTTCGGGACGGTTCGAGCACATTCCATTCGCCCTTGTAACCGGCGGGAAAGACCAGTTGCATACCGGGTAAAAACATGACCTGGGAGCCATGCTCGTCTTCGATCATGATCCGCCCCTCCAGCAGGCTGGCGAATTCATGCCCGGTGAAATTCACCGTAAAACTGCCCACGCTGCATTCCCAGATCCCGACCGAGAACAAACGGTCAGCGCTCTCGAACTGTTTGTGAAAAGTTTGCACGGGACGACCCTGCGTGCACTTTTCAGGTGGTGTTGCGTACTCGATCAATTCCATGGCCGGATTGGCTAGCGAGCGAACGTGGCGATTGTCAAACATGCTTTTATCTCGCGAAGGCGTTGGCAGAGCCGGCTCAGTTTTGTTCGATTTCAAACAGGTCGGCTGAGAGCCTGGCGGTTTGAAACATGAAGTCGGGTGTGTCCTGATGCTCGATCGGCCAGAACCATTCCACATGCCCTTCCCGGGTTTCGAAGTTCTGTGCGTCCCGGTCGGAAAAATCTCCCACGCCTTTATAAAGGCTGAGTTCGTGCACACCCTCGGGCAGTGCAACGGGATTGATACGGGTGATTCTTCCAGGTGCCGCTTTCAGGAAAGCGACGGCCGCCGTTCCGCGATGCTTGATCAGGGGCATGTCGTCCCAGATATCGCAATAGCTCTTGGCATGCAGGGCATAAAGGTCGACACCCAGCGAGCGATAAACCAGGTCGATGATGCGGTCGCCTGCGGGCCGGGCACCGACCTCGATAATGAAAGGCACACCGTTGACGATCTTGATCTCGACGTGTGATACGCCACGTTCGATACCCAGCGCCCGACATGCCTTTTCGGCGGTTACGCACAAGGCGTGGTAGTCCGTCCCGGCATAGGGAACGATGTGACCCATTTCAGCAAAAAAAGGACGGGGCGACAGTTGCTTGTGGGTGACGGCCGCCGCCTTGCACTCTCCAGGTCTGCAATAAACTTCGACGGAGACTTCAAGCTCGCTGTCGAGAAAGGCTTCCAGATGAATCCGCTCAGGATCGATGTAAAGAATGTCCTTGTACTTGTGCAACAACTTCGCAGCGTCATCAATCGCCACCTGCAACTCCTGCGGGTTGCTCACCAGACGCACGCCGCCACTGCCACCAAAGACACTGGGTTTGAAAATGACCTTTTCCTGATCTTTGAAGATGTAACTGGCGACACTCTCATTGACGGCCAGGGTCGGCGCGACGTTCAGCCCGGCCCCGCTCAGCTCAGTCTTCATCAGTAACTTGTCGCGGCAGCGCAGAATGACCTCGTCACTGTGGAACGGTATTGCGTATTGTCTTGCTATCGCAGCGCCAGCCTCCAGAACGAAATCATTGACCGGAATGACCGCTGCCGGTGTGAGGCCGGTCTTGCGTTCGTAGTCTTTGACCGCCTCAAGCGCGCGCACCGGATCCAGCAGGTACGGGCTGACGATGTAGTCATCGGCCAGGCTGGCTGCCGGCCTGCGCCGCTGGGCCAGGACCTCGCCTGGATAGGCCAGCACCACAACGGCCATACCCAGCGCACGCGCGGTACACAACACGGCCCGCTCCCTCATGGGTAAGTCGGCGCCGATCAACAAGGCGTAGCGATTGGATAAGGTCATATCGAATCCTCAAACTTTTACGTAGTTAGGGTGCGGCCTTTATCAGGCGCTGGCAGATGCAGTGTTCGCTTGCCCTTTGGCGAAACGAGTCGCTGAGGTCTGCAGCAGGAGCGCGATGGACAACGTGATCATCAGGAACGGCACAAACCAGGCCGTTTCGATCATTGCCAGTTGCAGGCTAAGAATCAGCAACAACACCGGCGTAGCCAGCGCATTCGCTCTGCTGACACAAAGGCCGACGGCGGCCTCGCTGTAGCGATAGGCGATCGCAGCGCGGATATGCACCCGGGCGCCGCCAAACGCCATGCCTAGAATCAGCAGACTCAGGGCCTTGAGCACAAGTGTGTCAGGCACCAGGAACCACACCAGAGCGGCGGTGATGGCAAGTGCAATCAGGCCGGACAGGAAGACCAAGAGGTTACGGCCGGTATTGCCCAGAATGATCAGCACACCGATTAACGCCATGCCCATGCCGAATACGGCGTCCAGCACACCTAACTCAAACAGCGCCCAGCCATGGCTCGACACGTACACCGGAAGCATGAAATTGAATGCTCCGAGGATGGGCCAGATCAACACCATTGGAATGAACAGGGTCAGTGGAAGCTTCGCCGGCGCTGCCAGGGCACTGCCTTCCCGGGCTTCAATCACGGCGGCGCCGTTTCGGGTGTAGCAGACCACTGCGACGAGCAAGAAGCTGACGCCCAGAAGAATGGAAAACCCCATGCCGGTCAGAATCGGCATCAGTCCGGCCGCCAGCAACGGTCCAATCATCAGCGCCGCCTGGCTGGTGGCGGTGGTCGCACCGCTGATGCGTCTGACTGTCGCTACATCCATACCGCGCTGAACCTGGGTAAACCACATATCCAGGCTGGCCTCCAGCAACATGAATATCAGCCACACAAACAGATTGGTGATCAACAGCCCGACCGTGATATCACGACACACCCCGGCGACCAGGCTCAGACCTGCGAGACAGACCAGGAACCAACTACTCATCTGGCGTCCGTTCATTCGGGTCGACAGGCGTTTGATCATCATCGGAGTAACAAACGCCGGAATGAAGGAGCAGAAAATCGCGAGTGCCAGCGGCAAGTAGCCGCCTTCATCCTGATTGAGAATGGTCCATGTCAGGGAAACCAGCAGTGCACCGGAAAACAACCGGTAAACCGTGGAACAGATTAAAAAAACGATCAGCTCTCTGCGTGTTTTCATGTCGTCAATGCTCCCTGCAAGACTTCGTTATTCAGAGTGTTGACGATCTCCCCACCCACTTCATGGGACCGCCGTGAAATAACCGAAAGCAATGTATCGCTCAGGCCATGGGTATGTTCCGACATGCCCTGGATAAAAATGTTGGGTTTGAAGTTTTCATTCATCTGCAACGCGTAATGACGGCTCAAACGCGGCATGTGTGCAGGCTCTGCCCAATAAGACTTGAGGGAGTCCAGCAGCGCCAGGTTGTTCCGACGGCTGTAGCCGGTTGCGCAGATGACGACGTCCACTTCAAGTTCCTGATGCTCGCCGTCTAGCGTCGAGACCAATGTGACGGACAACGCATTATTGCGCTCGACTACCTCGGTGAGTCGTTTGAACTTGAGCATTCCGAAGCGATCGACGTTCTCGCCAATCGTGGCTTCGTATTCTTCGCGATAAAGGCTTTGAATAATTGCCAGATCGGCCACCGAATAGTTGGTGTCGAAGTGTTTTCGAATCAGTGCCTGGCGATTGTCCGGATCCAGATAATAAATCCGGTCGATCATTTCGTTATCAAATACTTCATTTACATATTCACTGTCATCGGCTTGCTTGAACCCGATACCACTGCTGGCCACTCGAACATCTGCATGACGATAATGGCCTATCAGGTGCTGATAGATCTCCGCCGCGCTCTGTCCGGAGCCCACGACCAGAAAACGATAGCGTTTGTTCTCGTCGTATTCAGGCAGTTTTTCCAGCAACTGCGAAGAGTGGAAGACATGGGGACTGGCGCACGCCACAGGCATTGCCGGTTCACCGCCAATTGCGATGGCGAGGTTTTGTGTCCTGACGACCTGTGTGTTGCCCGTCAGCGTGTCATTGACGGTTACATCAAGAGCTACGACTTGATCACCTTCTTTAACCGGTAAAACAGATTGAACCCATGATGAGTAACGCGTTACATGATTGAAGTGACCGGCGACCCAGCGCAGGTAATCATCAAATTCCTTGCGACTGGGATTGAAGTCTCGCAGGTTGGCGAAAGAACCCAGTCGGCGATGTTCATGCAAGTAGTTCACAAATGTGAAATGACTTTTTGGATTGCGCAAGAAACAAAGATCTTTCATGAAAGAAATTTGCATTTTGGCACTGGGTAGCATCATCGGATGGTGCCAGCCATGTTTGTTCTTGGCTTCAAAGAACATGATTTTTTTGCCTTCAGTCTCTTCTTTGTAATCTTCATAAAGCGAGACTGCCAAGCCAATATGCGAAGGACCAAAACCAACGCCAACCAAATCATGCATGTCCATAAGTTGACCCCTCACCTGGGTCGATTCCGGTTAATCCGTTGGTAAACCTGATCCGCCTCTTGCTCGCACGCGCCGGCTTCCGATGATCATGTCGGCACCGCTGAATAAGGGGCAGTTGATCTCGGATCTGAAGGGCGCAGTGGCAGAGGTTTATTTTGTCGGGCCATTGTAGTTATATGGCCACTACATTCAAAATATCATTTCTTCTGAGGGGGCTTTCATTTCTGATATGCCCTGAGCAAGCTTCAAACAGCCACGCTTGTTATGCTCGCTGGCGCTTTTCAATGAATTCAGGCGGTATCTGTCTGGGGGTAGAGTGAGATTCAGTTTCAGGCAAGTCGAAATATTCTGGGCGGTCATGACCACCGGCAGCGTGACCAAGGCGGCGGCGTTGCTCAAAACCTCACAGCCGACCGTCAGCCGTGAAATCGCACGGTTCGAGCATGTCCTGGGGCTCAAACTGTTTGAACGAACACAAGCGCGCTTGCAGCCGACTACTCAGGGACTGAGTTTGTTCGAGGAGGTAAAAACCTCCTATTACGGGCTCGAACGCATCCACAATGCGGCGCAGTCGATCAAGAATTTCCAGAGCAGTCTCACGATCGCATGCCTGCCTGCTTTTTCGCAGAGCCTGTTGCCTTATGTGTGTGGTCGGTTCATCAACGCGTTCCCGGAGGTGAACATCAACATCACCCCGCAGGAATCCCCGTTGCTTGAGGAATGGATGACAGCCCAGCGGTATGATCTGGGACTGACTGAAAACAGTGAAACGCCGCCAGGTACTCGGTGTGAAAACATCTTTACCGGCGATGAAGTGTGCGTGCTGCCACTCAGTCATCCGCTGTGCGACAAAAAGGTGATTACGCCTTTGGATATGGCCGGTATCAACATGGTCAGCCTATCGGGTCAGGACCCCTACCGGATCATCTTCGACAAGATACTTGCCGACGCCCAGGTCAAGACGCGCACGGTCATAGAAACCCACAGCGCAGCAGCCGTCTGCTTCTTCGTTCAGCAAAACGTAGGGGTCGGTATCATCAATCCGCTGACGGCCTTGAGTTTTGCCGATCAGGGTGTGTGCTTGCGGCGGTTTTCGATCTCGATACCGTTTTCCGTCAACCTCATCCGACCGCTGTACCGGCCACAGACGCCAGTTGCTAACGCCTTCATTGATGAGATGAAGTTGAGATCCGGTGAGTTGCACCAACAGCTTCACACTTTGCTGGGGTAGCAACGAAGTGGAAGCTGTCTGATTCCCTGTTCGTCAGGCATGCCTGTTTTTGATACCTGGCAAGCGCCTAACCGTTGGGTCTTCCCTTGGCGAACGCCGCTTGTTGTTCGGCGCTGGCTTCTTGCTGATATTGGGCTTTCCACTCGGCGTACGGCATGCCGTAAACCACTTCACGGGCATCGTCGAGGCTGATCTCGATCTGGCGTTGGTCGGCTTCCGCCTTGTACCACTTGGACAGGCAGTTGCGGCAGAACCCGGCGAGGTTCATCAGGTCGATGTTCTGCACGTCCTTGCGGCTGTCCAGGTGGGCGACCAGCCGGCGGAAGGCGGCGGCTTCGAGTTCGAGGCGTTGTTGCTCGGTCATGATGGGCTCTGTGCAGTCAAATCGTGGCGCGGATGATAAAAGTCTGACGCCCGGAGCGCCAGACACGTTCAGCGGCTGGCGGCGAGGGTGATCGACACCGACTCGGCAAAACGCAAGGCATGCGGTTTGTCGACTTCGACTTCCGCGTACAGCACCGATTCGTTGGCCATCACCAGATCCAGCAGCTCCTGGGTCAGGCGTTCGAGCAGCGCGAAGCGGTTGCCTTCCACGTGGGCGATGATCGCCTTGGTGATGGTGCGGTAGTTCAGCGCGTGGTCGATGTCGTTGTCACGCACGGCTTCCTGTGCGGCGTACAGGATGGTCAGGTTGATCAGCACATCCTGCTTGTTGAGGATTTCGTCCTCGTTGATCCCGATAAAGGTGCGCAGGCGCAGATCCTTGACCCGGATGCGCGCCATTCCCGGTTGAAGTTGTGGCATTTATTTGCTCCGTCCAATCAATTGCAGGAACTCCTGGCGGGTGTTGCTCGACTCGCGGAAGGCGCCGAGCATGACCGAGGTGTTCATGGTCGAATTCTGTTTCTCGACACCGCGCATCATCATGCACATGTGCCGGGCTTCGATGACCACCGCGACACCGGCGGCATCGGTGACTTGCTGGACCGCCTCGGCGATCTGGCGGGTGAGGTTTTCCTGGATCTGCAGGCGGCGGGCGAACATGTCCACCAGTCGCGCGATCTTCGACAGCCCCAGCACCTTGCCCGTCGGAATATAAGCCACATGGGCCTTGCCGATGAAGGGCAGCAGGTGATGTTCGCACAACGAATAGAGCTCGATGTCGGCGACGATGATCATCTCGTCGGTGTCGGAGGCAAACAACGCGCCATTGACGATCTCTTCAACGCTCTGTTCGTAGCCGTGACACAGATACTGCATGGCCTTGGCCGCCCGCGCCGGTGTGTCGAGCAGTCCTTCGCGGTCAGGGTTTTCACCGAGGCCGATCAGGATCTCGCGGTAATTCTCGGGCAGGGAACGGGTCATGGAGCATCCTCGCGGGGGCGTATTACTTGACGTGCCGCCCGCCGTTGACGGTCAGGGTCGTGCCGGTGACATACGGGTTGTCGAGCAGGTAACGCAGGCTCTGATAGATCACTTCGCTGCCGGGTTCGATTCCCAGCGCGGACTTGGCCAGCGCCTTGGCGCGGTACGCCGCGTCGTCGTCGGGATTGAACAATAGCAGGGCTGGCGCGATGCCGTTGACCTTGATTGACGGCGCGTAGCGCGCGGCGAAGGACAGCGTGAGACTGTCGAGCCCGGCCTTGCTGGCGCAATAGCCGATGTGTTTGCTGCTGCCCTTGCGCGTGACGTCATCGCTGATGTGGATGATGTCGGCAGGGCTCGAACGTTGCAGCAGTTCGGCGCAATGCAGGTTGATCAGGTAGGGCGCCAGCATGTGGATGTTGAACATGCGGGTGAAGGCTTCAGTTTCGCCGTCACCGGTTTCCGCCAGCCATTCCGAGGCGTTGTGGACGATGGCGCGCAGGCTGTCGGTGCGGGACTTCAGTTCGGTGATGAACGCGAGGATCGAGGCTTCGCTGGAAAAATCCGCATGCAACCCGATGGCACCAAGATCTCGAAGCACCTTCACCCCCGGCCGATCGCTGCGATAGGTGAAGATCACCCGATGGCCATCTTCCAGCAGACGCTGCGCACAATGCAGGCCGACCCGCTGGCCGGCGCCGGTGATAAGGATGGGAGCGGTGGGAGAAGTCATGTACGGCTCGCGTCGAAGTCAGAGCAAAAACTATAACAGCGACGCGAGCGACGGCTTCAGCGATTTTGTGTGGAGGGTGCGGCAGGCAGCGGGCGTGCAGACGACGGGTTGAGCCAGCCGGCCAGCAGTCGGGTTGACAGCGGAATGAAGAAGTAAACCATCAACGGGGTCAGGCACAGCGTGCTGATGAAGACTCTCGGCAACAGACTCATTTCAGCGAGCAGCGGGCCCAGCACGAAGTTGAACAGCAGCGACACCGGGAAGAGCGCCAGCCAGATCGCCACGGCCTGTTTCCAGCGCGGCGGGCGATGACCGGCAGCACCGAACCAGCCTTCGATCCCGCTGACCCGATGTTCCGTCGGGTGGGCAAACAGATCGCTGCCACGGGCCAGCCATGCGGTGCGCGAAGCCGAGTGTTCCCAGGCGTGCAGGGTCTGTTCGTCGACGAAGCGGAAAATGATCTGGAATTCATCGTCGCCGGGAGGCGGGGCCAGTACGCCGGAGCCGAGATAACCGGGGAAGTCGGTGGCCAGTTGTTCGCCTTCTCGCAACCAGGCGATCAGGTCCTGATAACGACCATTGGCGACACGACGCGCGACCATCAGCGTGACGGGGGAAGTAGACATTGTGTATCTCCGTATTGCAGGTGCGTCGCTCCGGGTAGGAGTTTCGCCTGACGCAGCGCCGGGGTAGAGGGCTGCGTTTTTTGACAAGCAAGGATTATTCCTCATTTTCGTGTCGAACCAGAGACTTTCGTCCCATTTGATTGCTTGAAACCTCATAGGGCATCAGGAGTAGAATGGATCCAACTTTGCCAACAAGGACGTGTCCGCACAAATGCCTGTCATTACAGACGTTCGTCCTGCTTCGCAGGCATCCGTAGCGCTGGATCGCGAGGAGCTTTTTCCTATACGTGAAGTGGCGCGCCTGACCGGCGTGAACCCGGTGACGTTGCGCGCATGGGAGCGACGATACGGATTGATCCAGCCAACGCGCACCGAGAGTGGGCATCGCCTGTATTCGATGACCGATATCGAGCGCGTTCGCAGCATCGTCGACTGGATCGATCGGGGCGTTTCGGTGAGCAAGGTCGGCAAGATCCTGGCCAAGACCGAGCCAATGAAAATGCTGGCTCACTTCATTCCCGATGATCTGGTGCAGGCGGACTACCTCCAGTGGCAGGAACAGGTCCGGCAGGCAGTCAGTTCGTTCGACGATCAGTTGCTTGATCGGGTCTACGGTCAGATTTTCTCCACCTATGCCTTGCCTGTGGTGTTTCAAGACATCCTGATGCCACTGTGGCTGCAAATGCTCCAGCGTCAGGATGCGTTCGGACAAACCAGCGAGTGGCTGTTCTTCGATGGTTTTCTGCGAGCGAAAGTGCTGCAGCGCATCGTCGCGCTGCGGGGCTCGCAACCGCGCAAGGTGATCGTCAGCGCGCTGGCCGGTCAGTGTCGCGAGCTTGAGTTGTTGGTGGCAGCGCTGTTTCTCAGCGGCAATGACGCGGGGGTTCGTGTGCTCACCACCGGTCAACCGTTCGATGAGCTGACACTGGTGTGCGAGAAGATCAAGCCCGAGGCGCTGGTGCTGTTTTCCAATCACGCCCCGGCACCCGAGCTGCCACGTCGACTGAATCGTCTGGCGCTGAGTCTTGATTGTCAGTTGATGCTGGCGGGGGATGCGGCCGATCTGGCACAGGACAGCCTGGCGGGATCATCGGTCGGCTGTCTGGGCAATGAAGGTTCGACCATGCGCCAGCGCATGAATCAGTTCCTCGCAGGGACGCTGGATACCTGAGAATCAGGTGTGCAGGGCAGGGTGGGTCAGACGATGCTGTTGCAGGATGAACTGGCGCAGGCGCTCGGTTTCGTCGGCATCGCTCTGGCTTAACTCGTAAGCATAAAAGCCGTTTTCGGTTTCCCGCTCGAACGTGCCGCGCAGGGAAATCCGCTCATAGCCCGATGGGCTGAACCACAACGCAAAGTGCTTCGGCGGTTTGGTTTTGTTGCGCACTTCCAGCAACACACCCTTGTGCGAAACCTCGTGAACCCACAACGTTCCCGGCTGGCCCTTGGCATTTTCCAGTGCCACCGGCTCTTCCAGGGTCAGGCGCCATGGGCGCACCATCGGCCCGTCTTCATAAATGCTCGGTACGCCCAGGCGCAGGTGCAGAGCGTGGAACTCGTCTTCCACCAGATGCAGCGGGAAAGTCATCTGCTGATTTTCGAAGTTGGCCTGGATGGTGACTTGCTCATGGGCCGCCAGACGCGTGAGCAAATCACGGATCTGTGAACCACCATTGACCAGCAGGCTCGACGTCGCATCCCGCACATTGAGTTGCGGGTTGTGTTGCATGGTCTGGATGAAATCCAGCTCATCCTGGGTCAGGAGGGCGTCACGCTGCATGGCTAACTCGAAATGAATAATTACAAAGTCTTTGGTGATTGTAGTTAATGACAATTAGTTCGCTGTTTTGTTTGCGCCGTTCGTCGCTTTCAAGGCAGCAATTTCTGCTTCCAGTGCCGCAACCTGGGCTTCCAGTTGCGCCACCCGCTGCTGCGCCTTGACCTGAACCGTAACGTCCTTTTGCACACCTACGAAGTAGGTCTGCCCGTCGTCGGCATTTTTTACCGTCGAAAGAGACAGTTCGTTCCAGAAGGGCGTGCCGTCCTTGCGATAGTTGCGCAGGATTTCCCGGCATGAACCACCGTTTTTCAAAACATCGCGAATCAGTTCCAGACTGGCCTGGTCGCGATCCCCGGCCTGCAGAAATCGGCAGTCCTGATAGAGAATTTCTTCGCTGGTGTAGCCGGTCAGTTTTTCGAAAGCCGGATTCACGTAGATCAGGATGTTGTCCTGATCGCCTTCTTTTTCTGCTACCACGATCCCGTCGTTCGACGCGTTGATCACCATTTTCAGCAGGCTGGCATTGATCATCTTTGAGTCCTTTCAAGGTTGTCAGTGGCTGGCATTCTAAAAGATCGTCCAGCGCTGTCTACTGGCCACCAGCCCTTATCGAGAGCCAATCGCAACAGGGCGCCGCTGGCTGTTACTATCGCCGCTCTTTTTTTCAGTTTCAGGATCAGATTGATGAAAGTCGCCATCCTCTCCGGCTCGGTGTACGGCACGGCCGAAGAAGTCGCTCGCCACGCTCAGAGCCTGTTGAACGCCGCCGGTTTTGAAACCTTCTACAACTCGCGCGCCAGCCTCGCCGATCTCCAGGCGTTTGGCCCTGAAGCCTTGCTGGGCGTGACCTCGACCACCGGCATGGGCGAGCTGCCGGACAACCTGCAACCTTTGTATTCGGCCATTCGCGATCAACTGCCGGCGGCCTGGCGTGGTTTACCCGGCGGGGTGATCGCACTGGGTGACGCCAGCTACGGCGACACCTTCTGCGGCGGCGGCGAGCAACTGCGCGAATTGTTCGGCGAGTTGGGCGTGCGCGAAGTGCAGGACATGCTGCGCATCGACGCCAGCGAAAGCGTTACCCCGGAAACCGACGCCGAGCCTTGGCTGGAACAGTTGATCGCCATCCTCAAGGGTTGATCCCGCGTTCACGCAACAGCGCCAGCCAGGCCTGTGCAGCCTTCGACAGATAGGCACCCCGGCGCCAGATGAAGGCGATATCCCAACGCAAATAGTCCGGCGCGTTCAGGGTCAGGCGCACCACGCCTGGCCGCACCAGACCGCGCGCCACCACGCTGGGCAGCAGCACCACGCCTTGTCCGGCAGCGACCAGCGCCGCGAGAAAATCCGCCTGCCCACTGCGTCCGCCTTCCTTCGGGGTAAAACCCATCTGCTGGCAGGCCTGAAGCAAACGATCGTTGAGCACAAAACTGCGCTGATACAACAGGAACGGCGTATCGGCCAGTTCTTCCAGACCAATTTCACCTCTCGCCGCCAGTGGGTGATCCACCGGTAACAGCGCATCCAGCGGTTCATCGCAGAATGGCTGAAAGTCGAATTGCGGATCCTTCGGCAGCAGACTGCCACCCAACTCCAGCTCCCCGCTGAGCACCGCCTGTTCGATATTGCGACTGCCCCCCTCAAGCAACTGCACGCTGATGTTCGGATAGCGCCGTCGGTATTCGGCAAACAGCCCGGCAAACAATGCATCGCTGCCTAGCAATGGCAGTCCGAGACGTAACTCGCCGCGTGCCAATTGGCTGAGGTCATCCAGTTCGCTGAGCAATTCATTGCGCAACCGCAGCATGCCTTCGGCCCGTTGCAGCACCACGCTGCCGGCGGCGGTCAGGCGTATCTGCGAGCCCAACCGTTCGAGCAACGGTGTGCCGAGGCTCTGTTCGAGCTGGGCGATCTGCTTGCTCACGGCGGACTGACTGATGTGCAGGTTTTTTGCAGCTTGAGTGAAACCGCCCTGATGCATGACTTCGACGAAACTTCTGAGTTGTTTGAATTCCATGGCCTGATTCCAGATTGGAATGGCTTTGAGTCTAACAATTCGCTTCGGAGATGGCAGCCGGGTTCGTAAGATAGCCACCTGAAAGGAGCCCATCGATGAAAGCCTCGACCCTCAAATACCTCTCTCGCCTGCTGGCCGAACTGGCCGTGCTGCTCGCTCTTTACCTGCTCGGCTGCCAGATCGCAGCGTGGCTGGCCTGGCCGATTCCCGGCGGCGTGGTCGGCATGGCGCTGTTGCTGCTGGGTTTTGCGTTCGGCTGGGTCAAACCGGCGGCGCTGCAAATGGGCGCAGGCTTGTTGATGGCCGAGATGCTGCTGTTCTTCATTCCGGCGCTGATGAGCCTGCTGGATTACGGCGCGTTGCTGCGCGACGACGGCTGGCGGATCTTGTTGGTGATCGCAGCCAGTACGCTGATGGTGATGCTGGTGACCGCGTTCACCGTGGAGCTGGCCGTGCGCCTGAGGCGGTCCCATGAAGCTTGAGCTGATGCCGATGTTTTGGCTGGCGTTCACCTTGCTGGCCTATTTGTTCAGTCGCTGGCTGTATCGGCGGACCGGACGTTACGTGCTGTCGCCACTGATTCTGGTTCCCGCGTTGCTGCTCGCGCTTGCCGTGCCGTTGCACACCGCTTACGCCGAGTATTCGAGCAACACCCATTGGCTGATGCTGGTACTCGGGCCGGTCACCGTGGCGTTTGCGGTGCCGATCTGGCAACAGCGGCGATTGCTGGTGCGGCATTGGTCGGCGTTGCTGCTGGGCATGCTGGCCGGCAGTGCGGCATCGATTGCCACGTCGTTCGGCCTCGCGAAAGCGCTGGCGCTGGACAGTTCGGTGACGCTGTCGCTGGTGCCGCGCTCGATCACCACACCGTTCGCCATGCCGCTGGCGCAGGACCTCGGTGGCGTGCCTGAGCTGACAGCGGTGTTCGTGATGTTCACCGGGGTGTTCGGCGCCATGCTCGGCGGTGTGCTGCTCAAGTGGCTGCCACTGCGCAGCCCATTGGCGCGCGGTGCATTGTTCGGCGTGGGTGCTCATGGTGCGGGCGTCAGCCGCGCCCATGAAGTGGGCGGCGAAGAGGGCTCGGTCGCGGGGCTGGTGATGGTGCTGACGGGACTGCTCAATCTGTTCGCCGGGCCTTTGTTGGCGTCGTTGCTTTGACATGGATCCAAGCAGATTGCGTCGCTGACTCGTTCAGTCATCAAGCTGGCTGCCAATGCAACTACGCGACCGTCCGGGGCTGACTAGACTGCTGACACACGCAAAAACAATAAGAACGCAGAGGTGCATACAGTGAGCGTAGCCCCCGTCCCTTCGTCCGTGAACGTCAAAGATCAGGTCAGTGCCGCGGAATGGCAGACCCGGGTCGATCTGGCCGCCTGTTATCGTCTGGTCGCCCTGCATGGCTGGGACGATCTGATCTTCACTCACATTTCCGCCAAGGTGCCCGGCACCGAAGATTTCCTGATCAACCCGTTCGGCCTGATGTTCCATGAGATCACCGCGTCCAGTCTGGTGAAGGTCGACCAGGCCGGCAACAAGCTCATGGACAGCCCCTACGAAATCAATCCCGCCGGCTACACCATCCACAGTGCCGTGCACGAAGTGCGGCACGACGTGGCCTGCGTGCTGCACACCCACACCGCTTCCGGTGTTGCGGTATCGGCGCAGAAGCAGGGCGTGTTGCCGATCAGCCAGCAATCGCTGTTCGTGCTGTCGAGCCTGGCCTTTCACGCCTACGAAGGTGTGGCGCTCAACCATGAAGAGAAAGCGCGGTTGCAGGCGGATCTGGGCGACAACAATTTCCTGATGCTGCACAACCACGGTCTGCTGACCTGTGGCGGCACCATCGCCGACACGTTCCTGATGATGTTCACCTTCCAGCGCGCCTGCGACATCCAGGTCATGGCGCAGACCGGCGGTGCCGAACTGATCGCCATCGAACCGCAGATTCTGGCAGGCGCCAAGGCAAT
This sequence comes from Pseudomonas sp. 3-2, assembly GCF_019710535.1. Taxonomy (NCBI): domain Bacteria; kingdom Pseudomonadati; phylum Pseudomonadota; class Gammaproteobacteria; order Pseudomonadales; family Pseudomonadaceae; genus Pseudomonas; species Pseudomonas sp. 3-2. The sequence continues at coordinate 1,055,378 of NZ_CP081200.1, forward strand.
GATTGCCGGCGTCACCAAAAGTGCCCAAGGCATGGGGGGCGCGCTGGCCTGGCCGGCGCTGCTGCGCAAACTCGATAAACAAGACCCGGGGTATAGACTCTAATGCCTCTCGCCGAGATCCCTCTGAGTGTCTGGCGCAAACGCGGCCAGACGTTTGTCTTCCGTGGTCAGCCGATCCGCTACTGGACAGCCGGGCAGGGCGAACCGCTGCTGTTGATCCATGGCTTTCCGACGGCCAGTTGGGACTGGCATTACCTGTGGCAGCCGCTGTCCCAGCGCTACCGGGTGATTGCCTGCGACATGCTCGGCTTCGGCGACTCGGCAAAGCCGCTGAATCACATTTACAGCCTGCTGGAGCAGGCCGATCTGCAACAGGCCTTGCTGGCGCATCTGTCGGTCGAACAACCGGTGCACATTCTGGCCCACGACTACGGCGACAGTGTTGCTCAGGAGTTGCTGGCCCGGCATTACGAAGATCTGATCGAGGTCGCCAGTTGCGTGTTTCTCAACGGTGGTCTGTTCCCGGAAACCCATCGACCGCTGCTGGCGCAAAAACTGCTGCTCAGCCCATTGGGCTGGATGATCGGCCGGGCCTTCACCCGTGATGCGCTGGTCAAGAGCTTCCAGCAGATTTTCGGCCCGGACACCCGGCCCAGCGAAAGCGAAATGGATGATTTCTGGAGCCTGATCGAATGCAATCGCGGGCAACGCGTCATGCACAAGCTGATTCACTACATTCCCGAGCGCCGGGTTCAGCGTGATCGCTGGGTCGCGGCGATGCAGCGCGGCGAGGTGCCGCTGCGGGTGATCGATGGCGAAGTCGATCCGATTTCCGGGGCGCACATGGTCGAGCGTTATCGCGAGCTGATCCCCGACGCCGACACCGTGCTGTTGCCAGGCATCGGCCATTACCCGCAAAGCGAAGCGCCAGTGCAGGTGCTCAAGCACTACCTCGAATTTCGCGATCACTTCGTGTTGCCGCCGCGCAAGGTGGCGTGCTCCTGACTTAGTGCCCGAGGCGCCTGACGCCTCGGCACGTTTCATCATCCCCCAGCCTTATCGCGCACCATTCAGCCTCAGCCGTGTTCGTTGTGACCGCACGCCCTGTGCCTGACACTCAGGGACACTGTCCCTCAGGTCTGCTGGAGTTGCCCCGATGAATGATTCTGTGCGTTTCGAAGATAAAGTCGTGATCGTCACCGGTGCCGGTGGTGGCCTGGGACGCGCTCACGCTTTGCTGTTCGCCAAACAGGGCGCCAAAGTGCTGGTCAACGACCTCGGCGGCTCGACCCAGGGTGAAGGCGCCAACGCTTCAGCCGCTGATCGTGTGGTGGCGGAAATCCGCGAGGCCGGCGGTATCGCCGAGGCCAACCATGATTCGGTCACCGACGGCGACAAACTGGTGCAGAACGCTCTCGACGTGTTCGGCCGTATCGATGTGGTGGTCAACAACGCCGGGATCCTGCGCGACAAGACTTTCCACAAAATGGAAGACGCCGACTGGGATCTGGTCTATCGCGTCCACGTCGAAGGCGCCTACAAGGTGACCCGCGCCGCGTGGCCGCACCTGCGTGAGCAAAATTACGGCCGGGTGATCTTCACCGCCTCGACTTCGGGCATCTACGGCAACTTCGGCCAGTCCAACTACGGCATGGCCAAACTCGGTCTCTACGGTCTGACCCGCACCCTGGCCATCGAAGGTCGCAAGAACAACATCCTGGTCAACGCCATCGCACCCACCGGCGGCACCCGCATGACCGAAGGCCTGATCCCGCCGCAAGTGTTCGAACAACTCAAACCGGAACTGGTCAGCCCGCTGGTGGTGTACCTGGCCAGCGAACAATGCCAGGAAGCTTCGGGCCTGTTCGAAGTCGGCGGCGGCTGGATGGGCAAGGTGCGCTGGGAGCGCAGCCTGGGTGCCGGGTTCGATCCTCGTGTCGGGTTTTCCCCGGAAGACGTTGCGGCGCACTGGCAGCAGATCTGTGATTTCGAAGGCGCGGCGCATCCGAAGGACAACATCGAGGCGCTGAAGGAGATGATGGGGAATTTGCAGAAGTATTCGTTGTAACCCGAAGTGGCCACCAGGTGAGAGCCTGGTGGCCGATTTGCCGATCAGGTGTATCTGTTTTCGATCATGAATTTTGGAGGGGACCAGTTGGGGCCTTTAATCGCGACAGACCCTTCGCCGACTGCCAACACCCCGAGTTCAAAAAGCCTTGTGTAGGTTTCCAGCAACTCTCCGCTTTCTATGACCTCACGTCGATATCGGCCAAACATTCTGTCCAGGGAGGGAATAGCTGAGCCGAGGCCGAACACAGTCAAAACATCTTCTACTGGCTCATTTTTGACAATTTGTTCAACGATGCTCATTGCTGCCCTCCTTTTAAAAGGTTTTTGAAAAACACTTCGTCCTGTTTGTCTGCTGCCGCTATGGCATCTTCCGTGTAAAGCAAAGACTCAAGATCCGCCAGTTGGAAATCCTCCAATGTTGCGCTGTGCGCGTTGTTCCACATCGGGGATTCTTTGTCTGGCTTGAAGTCATCACTCAATCCTAGCGCTCGAAATCTCTCTAGTTCCCTAATCTCATGAGTGTAATAGCGTAAATCAGTGTCGGTGGCTGCCATTTGACCGTTCAGTATTTTTTCAAGTCGATGAATCATGATGTTGTTCGCATTTGATTGATCAAATCGTGCGATGTGTAGTTTAACCGAGGAAATGCCGGTGCCCGTGATGACTGCCTGACGCCAGTCAAGATGAAGTATCGGTCCACCTGCTTGAGCTGGATTGAAAAGTCGCCCGCTATATATTCCTCTAACAGAAGCCCCCTCATACGGACTGCTGATCACCACATACAGCGGCGCAACCCCCGAGTCCTCCGGAAAGATAATGACGAAGCGCTCCCATTCCTCCTCCAGGCTCGGGTGGAGGTCGAGCCTTCCCTCGATCGGCATGATCGGCGCGCCGCTGTATGTCTGCGGATCGGTATCGGCACTCGGGAGCAGCGTGGAGCTGTCGCCCGGGCTGATGGCCGGGGTCCAGGTCAGAATGTCGTTGGGCAAGTCGGGCAGGACGGTCTCGTAAACCCCGTTGAGCGAATCGAAGGTCGCGCGCAGCACCGGAACATCGCTGCGTACCTGAAAGTCGTCAGCGCTGACCACGAAGACTTCGGCGCCGGCGCCCATCCTTCTTGTCCCCAGTCCGACCGGTATCTGCAATGTGCCCTGGCGCTGCGCGATCTCGCGTAATGCCTGCGGCGTGGCAGAAGACAGCTCGGCCAGCGGCACGCTGACGCTGAAACGCTCACCGTTGCCCAGACGTGAAGGCGCCAGCAAAGCCGCGAAACCGACCGCAACCGGTGCCAGCAGCGAGGCGCCCAAGGCGTTGAGGCCGACGACCGCCGAGCGCAGGACCGTGAGGATCGCCGTGGCTGTCGACGGGTTCAGGCGCGCTGCGTTCGAGGCGAATGCGATCACCGGCCCGGCGCTGGCCGCCGCGCCAAAAGCTGGATAAACCCGCTGGCCTGCATCCGCTCGTGCCTGGTCACGGGCCTGGCGTGCAGCCTCTGTCTGGCGCTGCAGATCGGCAAGGGCCTTCAGGCGCGCCTGTTCAACCGCAAGCTGGCGTGCAGCGGCTTCGGCGGCAATCCGCGCCTGTTCCGCAGCCTTGCGTTGCGCCTCGGCCAGCGCCGCCAACCGCGCTTGCTCGCGGGCCTGGACTTCTTGCTGTTCCTGTTGGCGCCGCGCCGTCTCGGCCAAGGCTTTCTGGCGTTGCTGTTCTGCGGCAATCCGCGCCTGTTCGGCGGCACGGCGTGCGGTTTCTGCGGCCTGGGCCTGCGCGGCGTCATTGGCCTGTACCGCCGCCAGCCAGTTGTGCACGTTGACGTGTTGTTGATGCAGCGTCGCCAGCGTTTGTGTCAGCAATCTGACTTCCATTGCCGCGCGATAGGATTGCTTCCACAGGTTCATCCCCGGGCCGTTGGGACTCAGCACCTTGTCCACGGCGTAGGCCCGGGACAGGAACTGGTAGACCGTCTTGTCGATGGGATCGCTGCCGTAGAAGCCGTGGGACAGTTGTGCCTGCTGTTGCAGTTGCGCGTTCTTGCGCTGGATCAGCCGGTTGCGCACGCCCAGCTCTCGGCTGATCGCGGCAGCGGGCGGCAGCGGCTGGGTCGACTCTTCCAGGCGGGTCGCGGCCAGATCGACTTCAATGGCTTGCGGGATTTGTGCAGCCTTCGCCTGGTATTCCTGAGTCAGCGGGGTAATGAAGTTCTGCAACACCTGCTGATAACGGGCAGGGCTGCGCGGCGTGCCGAACGGACCGTTATAACGATTGTGATCAACAGTGGAAATGCCGGGGTTGAAATGCGGCGGTGCTTCAGCGGTTGTCCACACAGGCTCCGTCAATTCAAATGGAGGTGGTCTTTGCATATTCATATCCTTTTGAATGTGCATTGGTTTTTCAGCACATAAACATCCGAATCATTAATGGGTCTTTGCCTAATAAAGTTACAGTAGAGTTTGTGCGGAGGTGTCCGAGAAGGGTGTGGCTTATAACTTGCGTTTAAGTATGAGTTTTCGTTGCTTATACAAAGACTCAGGAAACTTCTTACGTATTAAAAGAAGTTTCCTGCGCTGAAAGGGGAAAGGCACTTCAAAACAGCGCGAGCACCACTCGATCATTTATCGGGGGGCAAAAAGCGCCCATAAAAAAGGCCGCTGCAAACGCAGCGGCCAAGGTAAGACGTTGGATCAAGGAGCTACAAATCAACGTCAGTGAACACCGGGGCGATGGATCGAAAAACGCTTCGCGCCATCAGAAATCGGTTGCCGACGACTCGGTCGCGGACTTCGTGCTTGCTGGCGGTCTGCCGTGAAAGCCCGCACAGAATAAGGGCTGGAGCGTCAGGGAAAAATAGCGATTCCGGACATGCACTGTTACGGGGCATGTAACAGTGGCGCGCACTGGCCTGGTCATTATCCGTTGTGTTGATAGTGGTTCATCCAGCCTGTTCATGGCGGGCGCAAAGCCTTGTCGCAGGTGGGGATTCATCCTTTCGAGCGACAGCGCGAATACCTCCTTGGTGCGCTTATCCTCGCCGTGGCGCGGCAGTAGGGTGGGGCCTTCTGTCACTCACCGGGGAAGACGCATGACAAAAACAACAATGCGCGCCATCTTCACGCCGCAAGCGCTGGCCGCTGCGGTGGCCTTGGGTTGCTGTGCCCAGGCGCACGCGGTCGCTTTCAATATCGGGGAAATCGAAGGCACGTTCGACTCGTCGCTGTCGGTCGGGGCGAGCTGGGGCATGCGCGATGCCGACAAGTCGCTGGTGGGTACGGTCAACGGCGGCACGGGCCAGTCTTCCACCGGCGATGACGGGCGGTTGAACTTCAAGAAGGGCGAGACCTTTTCCAAGATTTTCAAAGGCATCCACGACCTCGAACTGAAGTACGGCGACACCGGTGTGTTCGTGCGCGGCAAGTACTGGTACGACTTCGAACTCAAGGACGAAGACCGCGAGTTCAAACCGATCAGCGACAAGGGCCGCAAGGAGGGCGCCAAGTCTTCCGGTGCGCAGATTCTCGATGCGTTCGTCTATCACAACTATTCCATCGCCGACCTGCCGGGCACCGTGCGCGCCGGCAAACAGGTGGTGAGCTGGGGCGAAAGTACCTTCATCGGCAACTCGATCAACAGCATCAACCCGATCGACGTCTCGGCGTTCCGCCGGCCGGGTGCGGAGATCAAGGAGGGGCTGATTCCGGTGAACATGCTGTTCGCCTCTCAGGGGCTCACCGACCAACTGACGGTCGAGGGCTTCTATCAACTGGAATGGGATCAGACCGTCCTCGACAACTGCGGGACCTTTTTCGGGGTCGACGTGGCAGCGGACGGTTGCAACAACGGCTACACCGTCGGCAGCCCGGCGATCGCCCCGTTGGCGCCGCTGGCGGCAGCCTTCGGCCAGCCGATCCAGGTGACCCGCGAAGGTGTGATCGTGCCCCGTGGCGGCGACCGCGATGCGCGGGATTCCGGGCAGTGGGGTACGGCGCTGCGCTGGCTCGGCGACGACACTGAGTACGGCCTCTACTTCATGAACTACCACAGCCGCACGCCGACCGTCGGCACCAGTACCGCCGGTCTGTCGACCCTCGCGGCGCTGCCGGGCATGGTCGGGATCGCCAACCGCCTGGCCCCCGGCAGCGGTTCGGGACTGGCGCAAAGCGTGATGCTCGGGCGCGGTCAGTACTACCTCGAATACCCGGAAGACATTCGCCTGTACGGCGCGAGTTTCTCCACCACGTTGCCGACCGGCACCGCCTGGACCGGCGAGATCAGCTATCGCCCTAATGCGCCGGTGCAGGTCAACACCAACGACCTGACCCTGGCGCTGGTCAATCCGATTGCCGGCGGTACGGCGTCGCCGCTGGTTACCTCGCCGGGGGCCGACAACAAGGGCTACCGACGCAAGGAAGTGACGCAGATCCAGAGCACGCTGACGCACTTTTTCGATCAGGTCTGGGGCGCTGAGCGCCTGACCCTGGTGGGCGAGGCCGCCGTGGTGCGGGTCGGCGGACTGGAGTCGCGCAGCAAGCTGCGTTACGGCCGCGACTCGGTGTACGGCCAGTACGGTTTCGGCGGCGACACCGACGGTTTCGTCACCTCCACCTCCTGGGGCTATCGCGCCCGGGCGATCCTCGACTACGCCAACGTGATCGGCGGGATCAACCTCAAGCCCAACCTGTCCTGGTCCCACGACGTCGCCGGTTATGGCCCCAACGGTCTGTTCAACGAAGGCGCCAAGGCTGTCAGCGTCGGAGTCGATGCCGACTATCGCAACACCTATACCGCGAGCCTCAGTTACACCGACTTTTTCGGCGGTGACTACAACACCCTCGAAGACCGTGACTTCGTGGCCCTGAGCTTCGGTGTGAACTTCTGATCTGCCCGAGAAGGATGAATGCAATGCGCAAGATGATTCTGCAATGCGGTGTCCTGGCCCTGAGCCTGCTGGCCGCCAACGTGATCGCGGCGGTGTCGCCGGACGAAGCCAACAAGCTCGGCACCAGCCTGACGCCGCTGGGCGCCGAAAAGGCCGGCAACGCCGACGGCTCGATTCCGGCCTGGACCGGCGGTATCCCGAAAAACGCCGGGGCAGTCGACAGCAAGGGCTTTCTGGCTGACCCGTTCGCCAGCGAAAAACCGCTGTTCACCATCACCGCCGCCAACGTCGACAAGTACAAGGACAAGCTGTCCGACGGTCAGGTGGCGATGTTTAAACGCTACCCCGAAACCTACAGAATCCCGGTCTACCCGACCCATCGCACCGTGGCCGCACCGCCGGAAATTTACGAGTCGGCCAAACGCAGCGCACTCAACGTCACCAGCATCAACGACGGCAACGGCCTGGCCAATTTCACCGGTAACCGCTACTACGCGTTCCCCATTCCCAAAAATGGCGTCGAGGTGTTGTGGAACCACATCACCCGTTATCACGGCGGCAACCTGCGGCGGATCATCACGCAGGTGACGCCGCAGACCAATGGCAGTTACACGCCGATCCGCTTCGAAGAAGAGATCGCCGTGCCGCAACTGATGAAGGATCTCGATCCGGAAAAAGCCGCCAACGTGCTGACCTTCTTCAAGCAGTCGGTGACGGCTCCGGCGCGTCTGGCCGGTAACGTGCTGCTGGTGCACGAGACCCTCGATCAGGTGAAGGAACCGCGTCTGGCGTGGATCTACAACGCCGGTCAGCGTCGGGTCCGTCGTGCACCGCAAGTCGCCTATGACGGGCCGGGCACCGCCGCCGACGGCCTGCGCACCTCGGACAACTTCGACATGTTCTCCGGCGCACCGGACCGCTACGACTGGAAACTGATCGGCAAGAAGGAAATGTACATTCCGTACAACAGCTACAAGCTCGATTCGCCGAGCCTCAAGTACGACGACATCGTCAAGGCCGGGCACATCAACCAGGACCTGACGCGTTATGAGCTGCATCGGGTGTGGGAAGTGGTCGGCACGGTGAAACCGAACGAGCGGCACATCTACGCCAAGCGCCACATGTACATCGACGAGGACAGTTGGCAAGTGGCGCTGGCCGATCACTACGACGGTCGCGGGCAGTTGTGGCGAGTGGCTGAAGGACACGCGCAGTACTACTACGATCACCAGGCCCAGGCCTATACCCTCGAAGCGCTCTACGACATCATCGCCGGCCGCTACATTGCCCTGGGGATGAAGAACGAAGAGAAGCACAGCTTCGAATTCGGCTTCGAAGCCAAGGCTGCCGACTATACCCCGTCGGCCTTGCGCGCCGAGGGCGTACGGTAAGGGTTTCGATACATTGGCAAGGCAAAAGGCGACCGCACGGTCGCCTTTTTTATGGGCGCCAATCAGCGTACTGAATACTCGTCAACAAGCAGCAGGGAGAGGACTAGGGTGAGCGCACAACGATAAAAAGGCGTACCCGATGACCGCCATGACCCACGCTCCGGATCGAGCGGATTTTCTCCCGAGACTGTCTTCCCATCACCTTGCGCGGCCTCGCCTTTGCGCGGCTCTGCTCGAGTCCGCGGCGCGGGTCAAACTGATCTGCGCGCCAGCCGGCAGCGGCAAGACCGCGCTGCTCACCGAATGCCTGCTGCAGGCGCCGGTCAATTGCACCGTGTGCTGGTTGCCGCTGGCAGGTGCGTCCCTTGGCACTGGCGAGTTTTGCGAGCGGATTGCACACGCTATGGGGCTGGCCGCATCGGACGAGGCGTCACTGCTGCATGAACTGTCGCGACGGACTTCGTCGACCTGGGTGTTGCTCGACGATTACTGCCGATACCCGGAGCCTGCGCTGGATGCATTTCTCGACCGAATGCTGGCGGTCAGCAGCCCGGCCCTGACGTGGTGGATCGGTACTCGGCGGCGTCCGCCCTGCAACTGGCCGCGCCTGTTGCTCGATGATGCGTTGTACGAATGTGAAGCCGCGGCGTTGGCGCTGACCCGTGACGAGATCGCACAGGTGTTGCGCCACTTGTCCCCGGCCCAGGCCGATAGCGTGGCCGGACGCATCTTTCGGCGCAGCGGCGGTTGGTGCGCCGGGGTGCGGATGTTGTTGATGCAAAAATGCGACTGGTCGCAAAAGACCTTGCCGCAGCAACGCATGGACACCTTGCTGGACTACCTGCAACACGAACTGTTCAGCGGTCTGAGTCCGGAACTGGCCGAGGCCTGGAGAGTGCTGGCGCATTTGCCGCGGTTCAATGCCAGCCTGTGCGACCACTTGTTCGGCGCCGGCGAAGGGGCGCAATGGATGCGCGATCTGCAAACGCTGGGATGCTTTATCGAACCCTGGCGGGCCTCGTCTGAATGGTTGCAAGTCTGTTCCCCGCTGTCGCGCCTGATGCGCAGCGAGCCGTGGCCTGCCGGGCGTTCCTGGCATCGCCGGGCGTGTCAGTGGTTCACCGCCGGACGCCATTGGAAATGCGCCTTTGAACAGGCGCTGCTGGCTGAAGAGTACGAAGTCGCGGTGAGCCTGTTGCAGCACTTCAGTTTCGAGCAACTGTTCGAGGAGCAGACGGTCGTGCTGTTGTTGCGTCTTTACGAGCAACGCGGCGAGGAACTGTTAGTGGGGTCTGCGCAACTGGTCGGGTTGATCACGGCGGCGCTGCTGTTCGCCGGGCGTTTCGAACAGGCCGGTGAGTGCATCGCGCAACTGTCCCGCTTCCTGCCGCCACGGTCGGCGGATGAGCAGCGCCAGTTGATCGCCCGATGGCAGGCCCAGCAAGGGTGGTTGTTGCACTTGCAAGGATGGATGGATGCGGCACGCGAGCATTTTGAGCAAGCGTTGCAGGATCTGGCTCCGGACGCCTGGACCGTGCGGCTTCTGTGTCTGTCGGGGCGCACACAACAGGCGCTGTTGCTCGGTGAGCTGGAACTGGCCCACTCGATCAATCGCGAGGCGCTGTGCCTGGCCCGTGCACACAATTCACTGTTGTTCGAAGGCTTGCTGGAACTCGACCACGCCCAACTGCTGGAACAGCGCGGTGCACCGGCCCGCGCCGAAGCGGTGCTGGCCGGTTTCTTTGAGATGCTGGATCCGTCAGCCGAACGGCCGACGCCGTTGCTCGGCCGGATCGCTCTGCGCCGTGGGCGGCTGGCGCTGAGCATGGGGCAGCAGGCGCAGGCTGCCGGTTTCTTTCAGCAAGGGCTCGACGATTGTCTGCGCAGTTTTGATAAACGTGTGCTCTTTGGCTTTCTCGGACAGGCACAGCTGGCTGCCGATCAAGGTGATTTCCCACAGGCATTCATGCGTTTGCGCGATGCCGAACGGTTGATGCAGCAGCGACAGATTCCGGACACGGTTTATCGCGGGGCCTTGCTGCAGGCCAGCAGCGAATTCTGGCTACAACAAGGGCGGCCGGAACTGGCTCGCGAGGCATTGAGTCGCGTGCTCAAGCACTTTCGTGGACCGCGTGCGCGACAGGCGCCACCGGCGACACTGGAGCTGATTCCACGCATCGAGTGTTTGCTGGTTTTGGCCGAAGTCCGCTTGGGGCACGCCCAACAGCCGCTGGTCCGGCTGCTTGCACTGCTGGAGTCGGCGCAGGCACGCGGGATGGTCAGGCTGGAGGCCGAGTTGCTGATGACGCTGAGCGAGGCGGCGCTGATCCTTGCAGAGCCGGATCAGGCCAGGAAGTTCTTCGAACAGGGCATTCAGATCATTCAACGCTGCAACCTGCAGCAACTGCTGACCGGGCTATATGGCCGGTGCGCGGAGATTCCCTTGCACTGGCGCGTCGCAGGAACGGCGGAGCAGGCGGACGAACAATGCATGTCGCTCAATCCACTCAGCCAGCGAGAACTCAAAGTCCTGGAGCTGATTGCCTTTGGCGATTCCAATCAACAGATAGCCGAGAAGTTGTTCATCTCATTGCATACAGTAAAAACGCATGTTCGACGTATACATGGAAAGTTGGGCGTCGAGCGCCGAACTCAGGCGGTTGCAAAGGCAAAGTTGCTGAATTTATGTTGAGCTGTTTGATTCTGGATATTGCGTTTTGTATATATTGAAATAGGTGGTGGCTTTCGTTTTTTAATTGGATGGGTGATCTTCGCTCCTGTTGTGAAAGTGGCATCAAGTTACTTTCTATTTTATAAAGCAACGGAGTGTTTTAAATGGGTGCGATCGCTAAGGATTTATTTGTTGATACGGTCTTGAGAAATCCGGATGGTCAAGTGGCATTGGATAATGCCAGGCATGCCGGGGATAAGCTGAGGGGACTTCTGGAAAGTTCTTCTTCCTTGAGGGGAATTGTACGAGCCCATCTCTCGGAACAGTTCAGCTTGCTCGGCACGTCTCTTGATGTGGAGAAGTTATATATCAATGCCGGCAACATTCAGGATGGGATCGAGAGCCGGCCGTCGGGTTCGATACTCGATGTGTTTATGCAGTGTCTGGAGCGCGGAGTTGACCTGAATTATATTCAGGGAAATGACTTTGTTTATTTCAGTCCGGGGACGACTGATGCACGATTGAGAGTCGAATCCATCAAGATCACGCAAGTCGAGACCGTTCTGTTGCACGCTTTGCAGCAATTGGCAAGTTATCAGGCGAATGCACTTCGAGAGTATTGGAACAGCCCGGTTCACAGCCAGTCCGAAGCGTCGACATCTCGAAAGATATCGCTGGAGACGGCGTTTGCCGAAGCCTTGCAGGCCGAGTTGGCCTTGACCCAAGTAGCCGGTTCGCTCCGGGACTACCAGGCGCTGCGCGCCGCCGAGTTGCTGAAGGCCCGGCCACCCGGTGCATTCAAGATCAGTATCCGTTCGACGTCCGGACGTGCGCAGGATCTGGTCTCTGGCTTCGTCATGTCCTATTCCGCCATCGCGTCTTCCGAGATCAAGCTGTCCAGCGACGCTTATGGCTGGTTTCTTTATACGCCGGACAACGGTTTTGAGTATTTCTCCAGCAGTTCCGATCTGCATGCCGCAGTCTGCGGCCGACTGGCCGTGGCGCCTGATGCGATTACGTATCCTGCATTGTCGGTGAGCGTGTCCTCGCACTGTGTGGACAGCCGGCTGAAGGATCAGGAAGCGCAGTTTGCCGCGCGCCTCAGATCCAGTGAACAGCGCGAAGAGGGATTTGTCCGCGAACTGGAAAATATTCAACAGGTTTTTGCGATGCATGCCGATCTGTTCCGGCGGATCAGCGCGTTGCGAATACTGGTTAAGCGCCAGGAGTGGCCAGACTGGGTGAAGTCGGCCAGCGAAACGGTACGCCATACCTACGAAGCTCTCGAGGTTTCGAAAGCGGGATATGAGTTCGAGTATGCCCAAGTATTCAATGGGCTGTTTTCGCTACGTGATTTCGCCGTGAACAGTTTTGCCGGCTGGTGTGAAAGCGCATTGGGCATGCGTCTCGATCCGGATGCGATCAACGTCCACAGTCTGTACCGGATCAACGTCGGCGGACGCACGATCGAGCAGGAGGATACTCGCACGTTGACCGAGTTTATCGTCATCGGCCTGCATGATCCCGCCAACCGTTCGACCTTGCGTATCGAAGGCGCTCCGGCGGACAGCGGGTTGACCGTCGCCAGACTTGAAGGCTGGCTGTCCAACCGGGATCTGCGCGTGGAGTTCAGCAGGTCCCTGCCCCGCGATACCCCGCAGGCGTTTCGCGAGGCCTACTATAACTACTTGCACAGTCAGGCGGAGTTCGCGCTCTACTTCGCCCGACACTCTGCACGTTTCAATGAAGCCGACGTTGAGTTGATCACGCGCACCTTGCAGGGTGATCCTGCGGTGGAAATTCGCGGAGTAAAACTGAAATACCGGCCTTCGATTTTGCAGAACGTGCTGCTGTTCGTGCCGCGCACAGCGAGGACCCGTTACGCACTGATAAAAATGCCTCACGGCCAGTTTGAATGGGTGAAGTTCGCCGACATCTACCAGTTCATACGCTGGCTGGAATCCATGTTGTCTGATAATCGTGCCTATGCCGAATCGTTGATAGCGCCGGACGAGCTGGTTGCTGCCGGCCAGTTGATGGGGGGCGGGAAAACACCCCTGTACTACATGTATGAACTGGATCCGGTGCCGGGACTCATTGGACTGCATGCCAGTGAGCCGTTATTCAGTCATGGTGAAGTGGCGTACGCGAGTGAGGCCGCCCGTGTTCGAGCGTTGGCGCCGGCGGCCTATACATATGCCGGACCGCAGGCGTGGCAAACTTATGCTCGCCTCAGCACTGAACTCCGGGCATTGTCGATGGTGGATTCCCGGGAGAACGGCTATCCGACTTTCGAACAGTTTTCCCGTGATCTGATCAAGGGGCGGATTGAAGAGGTGCTGCTGTCGCGTGGTCAGAAGGTTCAAGTCGATCCTGACAAAATCATGATCCAGACCGACGACTTTCATCTGGATCTGACCACTGTCCTGATCGAGGAGCGCCACTTTGAAGTCCCCGCCACACCTGGCCGAACGATTGATGAAAACCCCAGGTTCTATGTGACCGGTGGTCATCCTTCGATTGAAAAACTGGATATAAGGGATCTTTCGAACTGGTCGAAAACCTTGCGTCCCGGCGACCATTACACCCGGTTTCTGAAAAGCGATTACCTGGATCGCAAGCATCCGGGCTATGAGTTCAAGCGAGCCGTGCATGCCAGAAAAATACGTTGCGAGATGCGATACGACACCTGTCACCAGCATTACTCAGGTCAACTTTCTCTGGAGGTTTTCAGGGGGATTCAACGCCTGCTCGACAACCTCGTGGAGACCGCGGGCAATGAGAATTCTCCGTTTCCGTCGAATAATAAAGAGGGGATCTACAAGTTCTGCTTGCCGAACCGGCGAGTCGTTGAAGGTGTTTATATTTTCCGGATCTCGATTTATGGGAAATTCCATGACTACCTTTACACACCCAATGCGCCGGACAGTTTGGCTGTGCGCTCGATCGACGAGTTTGTCGGTTCCATTCGTTTGCGCTTCGGGCCATTGCGGGATTACTACGCGGCACGGGTGAAGATTGACGATCAGAAGGTGGTGAACGATTACTTCGACAATCTGGTTGCCACCGTCAACGCCGTCGCACCGCCCGAGCCGGAGGGCGCGATGCGGTTGTTGGGCCTGAATATGCTCCATGACGACCGTATCTATCGCGTTCTGAGCGACATCGACGCACAGACCACGAGCCTGAACGAGGTCATTGCCGGCCTGGTGTACGACAACGTGATTTTTGCCGCCAATCTCATCAGTCTGGTAATTCCCCCGGTCGGGGTGGTCGTGACCGCCGTGGAAGTGTTCAAGAGTCTTTACGACGGTGCCAGAGCCTATGAGCTGGGCGATTACTCGACGGCCCTTGGACATGGTAAATCCGCACTGATTGGATTGGTGAGTCTTGGTAAGGCCGCTGCAGCCGGCAAACCGGTCAAGGTCACGTCTGCTCAAAAGACCTTGTTTGACCTGGGCAAGGACGCCCGGACCGTGGTGGGCTGGATGTCTCAGGCCACCGGACAGGAGCTGGGAGAAAATCGCCTGATCGAAGTCATCGAGCAAATGATGGAGGATCATCAAAACCGCAGGAGTCAGACCTCCGTGCGCTGATACACGGATCACGCCGCAAGCGTTTCAGGCTTGTGGCTCGTGCCCCATCCGCCAACTCACGGCCCGCGTCGCCGCTAGCAACCGCTGCGCCGCCGGGCCGTGTTCATCGGCGTGAAACAGCGAGGTCGGGCCGACGATGGTCAACACAGCGGCGACCTGACCAAGGGCGTTGAACACCGGTGCCGACAAGGCATCGACGCCGGGCATCAGCAAGCCGTGAACATGATGCAGACCGCGTTCGCGGATCTGCTCGCACAACGCCGCATAGGTTTTTTCGTCTGTTAGCGGATGGCCGCCGACGGCGATTTCCTGTTCGCGCAATTCATCGGTTTCCCGGTGCGGCAGGTAAGCGCCGAAGACCAGGCCGGTGGAGGAACTGAGCAACGGCAATACCGAGCCCAGTTGCGTCACCACCGTCACCGCGCGCACCGCCGGTTCGATGTGCACCACGGTCGCGCCCTGATTGCCCCACACCGCCAGGAAACAGGTTTCGTTGAGTTCGTCGCGCAACTCGGCCAGCGGCAGGGCAGCGACTTTCAGCACGTCCATACTGTTGAGGGCGGCCAGGCCCACGCGCAGCGCTTCACGGCCGAGGCCGTAGTGGTTGGTGGCGGTGTTCTGTTCGGCGAAACCGCTGGCGATCAACGCCTGCAGATAACGGTGCACCTTGCTCGCCGGCATCTGCACGTGTTCGGCCAGACGCGATAGCGAAGTGGACGGCGACAACTCGGCCAGGGCCTTGAGGATGTCGGTGCCGACTTCGGCGGAGCGGACTTTCTGTTTGCCGTTGCTGTCGCTGGTTTTTTCCATGGTGCTGCCGTGTCCCGGAACGAATGGGCGTCTTTATAGCTTGACGCTCGATAGCGAGCAAATTACGTTATGCGTAATTGAATTACGATAAAAACAACCCCGGCGTGCCAAGACCTCCGATCCAGAGCGTCCGGCCATGCCGACTCCCTGTTCAGGAGGCTCCATGAACCTCGATTCAGCCCTGGCTTACCAGTCCGGTTTCGGCAACGAATTCAGCTCCGAAGCGTTGCCCGGCGCACTGCCCGTCGGCCAGAACTCCCCGCAGAAAGCCCCGTACGGTCTGTACACCGAACTGTTCTCCGGCACCGCATTCACCATGACCCGCAGCGAAGCGCGGCGCACCTGGATGTACCGGATCCAGCCGTCGGCCAATCACCCGGCATTCGTCAAGCTGGAGCGGCAACTGGCGGGCGGCCCGTTGGGCGAAGTGACCCCCAATCGCCTGCGCTGGAACCCGCTGGACCTCCCGACCGAGCCGACCGATTTCATCGACGGTCTGGTCAGCATGGCGGCCAATTCCGCCGCCGAAAAACCGGCCGGCATCAGCATCTATCACTACTGCGCCAACCGTTCGATGGAGCGTGTTTTTTTTAATGCCGATGGCGAGCTGCTGCTGGTGCCGCAACTGGGGCGCCTGCGCATCGCCACCGAACTGGGTGTGCTGGAAGTGGCGCCATTGGAAATCGCCGTGCTGCCACGGGGCCTGAAATTCCGTGTCGAACTGCTCGATCCGCAAGCACGCGGTTACGTCGCCGAGAACCATGGCGCGCCACTGCGCCTGCCGGATCTGGGGCCGATCGGCAGCAACGGCCTGGCCAATCCACGGGACTTCCTGACCCCGGTCGCCGCCTACGAAAACCTGCAACAGCCGACCACCCTGGTGCAGAAATTCCTCGGCCAGTTGTGGGGCACTGAACTCAATCACTCGCCGCTGAACGTGGTCGCCTGGCACGGCAACAACGTGCCGTACAAATATGACCTGCGCCGCTTCAACACCATCGGCACCGTCAGTTTCGATCACCCGGATCCGTCGATCTTCACCGTGCTGACCTCGCCGACCAGCGTCCACGGTCTGGCAAACCTCGACTTCGTGATCTTCCCGCCGCGCTGGATGGTGGCCGAGAACACCTTCCGTCCGCCGTGGTTCCACCGCAACCTGATGAACGAATTCATGGGCCTGATCCAGGGCGAGTACGACGCCAAGGCCGAAGGTTTCGTGCCCGGCGGTGCGTCCCTGCATAGCTGCATGAGCGCCCACGGCCCGGACGGCGAGACTTGCACCAAAGCCATCAACGCGGACCTCAAACCGGCGAAGATCGACAACACCATGGCCTTCATGTTCGAGACCAGCCAGGTACTGCGCCCCAGCCGCTTCGCCCTCGACTGCCCGCAACTGCAATCCACTTATGACGCCTGCTGGGCCACGCTGCCCGCCACGTTCGACCCGACCCGGAGATAACCCATGACTCAGAATTCCATCACCCGCAGCTGGGTCGCCTCGGCCAACGGTCACGCGGATTTCCCGTTGCAGAACCTGCCGCTGGGCGTGTTCAGCAACAACGGTTCGGCACCGCGCGCCGGCGTGGCGCTTGGTGAACACATCTTCGATCTGCAAGTGGCGCTGGAGGCCGGGCTGTTCGACGGCGCCGCGCGCAGTGCCGTCGAAGCCATGCACGGCGGTCAGTTGAACGCCTTCTTCGAGCTCGGCCGCGACGCCCGCGTTGCCCTGCGCGAGCGTCTGCTGGAACTGTTCAGCGAAGGCAGTACCCATCGCGGCAACATTGAAGCCCAGGGCGCAAAACTGCTGCCACTGGCCGCCGATTGCCAATTGCACCTGCCGGCACGCATCAGCGACTACACCGACTTCTACGTCGGCATCGAGCACGCGCAGAACGTTGGCAAACTGTTCCGCCCGGACAACCCGCTGCTGCCGAACTACAAACACGTGCCGATCGGCTACCACGGTCGTGCGTCCACGGTGCGCGCCTCCGGTGCCGACGTGCGCCGTCCGAAAGGCCAGACCCTGCCGGCCGGCGCGACCGAGCCGACCTTCGGCCCGTGCGCACGGCTGGACTATGAGCTGGAACTGGGGATCTGGATCGGTCAGGGCAACGAGATGGGCGAGCCGATCGCCATCGGTGACGCCGCTGAACACATCGCCGGTTTCTGCCTGCTCAACGACTGGTCGGCCCGTGACATCCAGGCCTGGGAATACCAGCCGCTCGGCCCGTTCCTGTCCAAGAGCTTCATCACCAGCGTCTCGCCATGGGTGGTGACTGCCGAAGCGCTGGCGCCATTCCGTACCGCGCAACCGGCGCGTCCGCAAGGCGACCCGCAGCCGCTGCCATACCTGCTCGACAAGCGCGATCAGGATGGCGGTGCCTTCGACATCGAGCTGGAAGTGCTGCTGCTCACCGAAAAAATGCGCGAGCAGAACCTGCCGGCCCATCGCCTGACCCTGAGCAACACCCGCTACATGTACTGGACCGTCGCGCAAATGGTTGCACACCACAGCGTCAACGGTTGCCAGTTGCAGGCCGGTGACCTGTTCGGTTCGGGCACCTTGTCCGGCCCTGAAAACGGTCAGTTCGGCAGCCTGCTGGAAATCACCGAGGGCGGTAAAAAGCCGATCGAGCTGGCGTCCGGTGAAGTGCGCAAGTTCCTTGAAGACGGCGACGAAATCATCCTGCGCGCCCGCTGCGCCCGCGAAGGTTTTGCTTCGATCGGCTTCGGCGAATGCCGTGGCACCGTGCTGGCGGCACGCTGACAGGAGCGGCTCATGGATCTCTACACCTATTACCGTTCCACCTCGTCGTACCGGGTGCGGATCGCGCTGGCACTCAAGGGCCTCGACTATCAGGCGTTGCCGGTCAACCTGATCGCACCGCCCGGTGGCGAGCATCGGCAACCCGTGTACCTGGCGATCAATCCCCAGGGCCGGGTGCCGGCGCTGCGTACTGACGAAGGCAAGTTGCTGATTCAGTCACCGGCGATCATCGAGTATCTGGAAGAACGTTATCCACAGGTGCCGCTGCTGCCCGAAGACCTCGTTGCCCGTGCCCAGGTGCGCGGCGTAGCGGCGGTGATCGGCTGCGACGTGCATCCGCTGCACAACGTCAGCGTGCTCAATCGCCTGCGCGGTCTGGGGCATGACGAGCCGCAGGTCAACGAGTGGATCGGCCACTGGATCAGTCAGGGGCTGGCGACGGTGGAGCAGTTGATCGGCGACAGCGGCTTCTGTTTCGGCGAGTGGCCGTGCGTGGCGGACGTTTACCTGATTCCGCAGTTGTACGCGGCCGAGCGGTTCAACGTATCGCTGGAGGCGTATCCACGGATTCGTCGGGTGGCCGCATTGGCCGCTGAGCATCCGGCGTTCATTGCAGCGCATCCGGCGAATCAGCCGGACACGCCGAAGTAGCATTTGATGGCTCCCGTGCAGCGCACGGGAGCCATTCCGGTTACCCGCAAAAAATCATAAAAACAAAACAGGTACCTTGCGATGCACAACCAGATTGCCAGCTTCCGGGCGGCACTCGACGCCCGTCCTGTGTCCCGCTTTCAGTGGTTGCTCCTGATGCTTCTCGCCTTGCTGCTGGTTACCGACGGCTATGACGCCCAGGTGCTCGGTTACGTGGTGCCGGCGCTGGCGCAGGACTGGGGCCTGGAAAAATCCGCATTCGGCCCGGTGTTCAGCGCCAACCTGCTGGGGCTGACCCTCGGCTCCCTTGCTGTTACGCCGCTGGCCGACCGCTTCGGCGTTCGACGGATTCTGCTCGCCTGCGTGCTGATCTATGCCAGTCTCACCGTGCTGATGGTGTTCGCCGATTCCCTGAATACCCTGATGATCGCGCGCTTCATCTGCGGCATCGGCATGGGCGGTGCGATGCCCAGCGCCATGGCGTTGATGTCGGAATATTCGCCGCCACGCCTGCGCACGCTGATGGTGACGCTGGCGGCCTGCGGTTTTTCCTTCGGCGGGGCGGCGGGTGGTTTTGTCGCGGCGGGTTTTATCGACCGCTTCGGCTGGCAAGCGGTGTTCCTTGCCGGTGGTGTCACGCCGCTGCTGTTGTTTCCGTTTCTCTGGTGGATGCTGCCGGAATCCTTGCCTCGGCTGCTGCGTGACGCTCCACCGTATGCGCGCCTGCGCAAGGTCACTGCGCGGATGCTGCCGGACTGGCAACCGCCCGCCGCATCGGTTGAGCAGAACGAGCGCGAGCAGGGCAGCAAACTGACCGTGGTGGAGTTGTTCCGCAACGGTTACGCCCGCCCGACCTTGCTGATCTGGGCCACGTTTTTCGTCAGCCTGATCCTGCTGTATTTCATGATCAGCTGGCTGCCGTCGCTGCTGCTGGAAAGTGGCCTGAAGCTCAACGAAGCGAACCTGGTGACGTCGATGTTCCTGTTCGCCGGCACGCTGGGGGCGATCTGCATGGCGTGGTTCGCCGACCGATTGAAAAGCAAGGTGAGGCTGCTGTCCGGTGTGCTGGCTGGCGCGGCGCTGTGCACGATCCTGCTGGGCCTGAATCACGACAATCCGCGTTATCTGGTGGCCTGTGTGTTTGCGGCGGGATTCTGCATCATCGGCGGGCAACTGACGCTTAATGCGTTCGCCAGCAATTTCTATCCGGCCCACGTGCGTGCCACCGGCACCGGTTGGGCGCTGGGGGTAGGGCGCTTCGGCTCGGTTCTCGGGCCGCTGTTCGGCAGCCTGTTGCTGGCAATGCACATTCCGGTGGAGCAGATTTTCTTCTTCTGCGCGATTCCGGCGGTGATTGCGGCGTTGCTGATTATTCAGGTGCGTTCGCCAGCCACTGCCCTGCTCAGTGGACGACTGAGTTCGGCGGCAGATGCCCCAGCCGTTCCGTCAGGCGAAGTCGCTGAATCGGGTCGTCACTGAGCAATAGCGCGTGCTCCAGATCGAAACGCTCGGCGTTCGGGCAATCGAGGCGCTGGTACAGACTGGCCCGGGCCAGATAGTCGGCGGCGCTGGCGTTACCCAGTTCGAGCACGCGCTCGGCATCGATCAACGCGGCGATGAAGTCGTCGTGGGTCAGGTGCAACTGGCGCAGGTTGCGTGACAGGCGCTGAAGCATCTGCACCGGTTCGGCAGTCAGCAGATGGTCGGCGCTGAGTTTCATCTGGTGGCCGTACTGACGGTGCAGCAGTTCACGGCAGTCGTTCGGATACAGACGCCGTCCGCCGCAGGGATCGAGCAGGTGGTCGGCCCCGGGAACCTTAAGCAGGAAATGCCCGGGGAAGTTCACCCCGACCAGCGGAATCTCCAGGCCACGGGCCAGTTCCAGAGCGATCAGTGCCAGCGCCAGCGGCTGGCCGCGTTTGGTCTGCATGACTTTGTGCACCATCGCGGCCTGTGGGCGCAGCGGTATGAAATCATCTTGCGCGAAGCCCAGATCGGTCATCCGCCGCAACAACGGTTGCGCCAGCTCGCTGACCGGCAGCAACGGCAAGCCATAGCTGACCCGCTGTTGCAGCTCCTTGAAGTCCTGCAGCAGTGCTTCGGGATCGACTTGTTTGTCGTGTTCGGCGGCCATCCACAACGCGGCTTCGAACAGCGCGGGCGGTGAACGGTGCAGACATTCGAAAAAACGTTGGCGCGGACTCATCTCAATCTCCGGGGCATGCCTCGTTTTAGCCCCGTCTTTGCCATTCGTCCAGTGCCGGGCCGCTCTGCCATCGGGTTATGCCACAAGCCCGTGATCTGTGGCGGCGCTTATTCCGGCGCGCTTCAGCAATTTTCAGGCGCAAGCCTATACTGGCGTCTACCAGAAGTGATTCGGGAGCCTGCCGATGTTCGCTCTCATGCAAAGCACTCGCCTGGAATCGCTGCACCTTAGCGTTGATCCGGTGTCCGGATTGAAGGCGGTCATTGCCATTCATAACAGTCGCCTTGGGCCTGCCCTGGGCGGGTGTCGTTATCTTGCCTACCCGAACGACGAATCCGCAGTCGAGGACGCCATACGCCTGGCCCAGGGCATGAGCTACAAGGCTGCGCTGGCCGGGCTCGCTCAGGGTGGCGGGGTGGCCGTGATCGTGCGGCCGGCCCATGTGGAAAACCGCGCTGCATTGTTCGAAGCCTTCGGACGTTGCATCGATCAGCTCGACGGGCGCTACATCACCGCCATCGACAGCGGCACTTCGGTGGCGGACATGGATTGCATCGCCCAGCAGACCCAGCATGTCACCAGCACCACCTCCGCCGGCGACCCGGCGCCGCATGCGGCGATGGGCGTGTTCACCGGAATTCGCGCCACGGCCATGGCGCGGCTGGGCAGCGACAACCTAGAAGGCTTGCGCGTGGCGATTCAGGGGCTGGGTAATGTCGGGTTTGCGCTCGCCGAGCAGCTGCACGCAGCGGGGGCCGAACTGCTGGTCAGCGACATCGACCACGGCAAGGTGCAACTGGCGATGGAGCAGCTCAACGCTCATCCGATTGCCAACGACGCTTTGCTCAGTACGCCGTGCGACATCCTCGCGCCGTGCGGCCTCGGCGGGGTGCTCAACAGCCACACGGTCACCCAGTTGCGCTGCTCGGCGGTAGCGGGCTCGGCCAACAATCAGCTGACGCACCTGGACGTCGCCGATCAACTGGAGCGGCGGGGCATCCTGTATGCACCGGATTACGTGATCAATGCCGGCGGGCTGATCTACGTTT
Organism: Pseudomonas sp. 3-2; assembly: GCF_019710535.1. Taxonomy (NCBI): domain Bacteria; kingdom Pseudomonadati; phylum Pseudomonadota; class Gammaproteobacteria; order Pseudomonadales; family Pseudomonadaceae; genus Pseudomonas; species Pseudomonas sp. 3-2. The sequence goes on from NZ_CP081200.1 coordinate 1,077,459, forward strand.
CCCTCAAGCATCGCGGCGAAGAACTGACGACCATCACCGCGCACCTGTCGAAGATCAGTTCGCGACTGACCGAAGTCTTCGCCCATGCCCAGGCAGAAAAACGTTCACCCGCGCGGGTGGCAGACGAGCTGGCGGAAAAGGTTTTGTACCGCTGAGATTGGTCCGGGCATGAAAAAGCCCCTGAGTCTTTCAACTCAGGGGCTATTCAATTCAGAGGCTTCGATTCAGGTGTCGATTACTTCGCAGCCTTTGCCGCCTTGGCAGGTTTGGCTGGCGCTTCTGCCGGTTCGGCCATTTCGGCCGTTTCGGTCGCCACAACCGGTGCCGCCGGTGCGTTGATCAGCTCCGACAGCGCATCAGGCTGGCTCTTGAATGCCCGGGCGAATACATCGCGGTTCTTCGCCATGAAGATCCCGACTTCTTCCACTTGCTGCTCGCTCAACGAAGGAACGGCTTTTTCCAGCACTTCGGCCAACAGTTCGGCCAGTTCGAGCATTTTGTCATGACGGTCAGCTTCGGCTTTATCCATGAACAAGCGCTCCAGATCTCGGCTGCTGCGGTATACCACTTCGACGGCCATTCACCACCTCACATGCCTTCACATTAAGTTGTCTTTGCGACTACTGTATCTATATACAGCGAAAAGGATAAGCGAATCCCTGCGCTTTGGGTAGTGGCTTTTCAATGTAGACCGGATTCGGATTTTGTCAGCCCGACGCCTGCGCACAGGTGCGACCAAACGCCACGGCGCAGGTTTCGCGGCGGCTCGCCATGATGGCGTGGCCTCTTTTCTGCATGCATCTGCGTACGTGCGCAATAACCGTCACGTCCAGCAAGCAACATCCGCTCGAACCGGGCTAAGGAACCTTCATCGTGAAAATCAACTGGGCCGAGAAACTGCGGCAAAACGTGCATCAACTGGCCGAGTCCCTGGGCAACCTGTTCGTCGAGACCTTCCACTATCTGGCGCTGTTCGCCATTGGTGCGGTAACCGCATGGGCGGCGGTGATGGAGTTTCTCGGAATGCTCGAGGAAGGGCACATCAAGATCGATGACATTCTGTTGCTGTTCATCTATCTGGAACTGGGGGCGATGGTCGGGATTTACTTCAAGACCAACCACATGCCGGTGCGCTTCCTGATCTACGTGGCGATCACGGCACTGACGCGCCTGCTGATCTCCAACGTCTCGCACCACAATCCGCCGGACATGGGGATCATTTACCTGTGCGGCGGGATTCTGCTGCTGGCGTTCTCGATCCTGGTGGTGCGTTACGCCTCGTCGCAATTCCCTTCGGTGAAAATCGAGAATCCGCACCGCAAGATCGGCACGGGTTCCAGTGAACATCCGGAAGTGGAGAAGGGCGAACTCTAAAGGCCGGCCGTTGGCCGGGGCTGATGTTTGGCCTGACGCGGTGGCGGAGCGATTCCGTCGCCGCGTGTCATGGCGTCGAGTACCGCCATGGCGCTGTGGCCCTGTTCGATGGCAATGCCGAACTGAATGCTTTGCACCAGGCGTTTGAGGCGCTTGGGGTCATTGCGCTGTTCGGCGCTGATCATCCGCTTGGCGACGATCCGTCCGCTTTTGGAGAGGGTCAGCATGATGCTGCCGTCGAGGCCCTGAATGCTCAGATTGATCTGATAGTCCGGCGCGAAGGCATCGGTAATGATCTGAAAAGGATTGTCCATGATGCGTCACCGCCTGATTGAACGTGCAGTTGTTGACCGGCCTTGATCGGGTTGGTTCGCCAAACCTGACCATCGGCCTTTCCGTGGTCCTGTCTCCTTCAGCGATGTAGCAAGGGACATGCCGGGAATATTGTCGAACAATGAAACCGGCCAAAAAGAAGGCGAGCCCCTGGCTCGCCTTCTTCGTGTGCGGCCCGTTTCAGGGCAGAACCGAGTAGATGATCGCAGACAGTGCAATCAGGCCGATCAGCACCACGAACACGTTGGATGCCTGGCCCGAATGCTGGCGCAAGGCTGGCACGCGGCGGATGGCGTACATCGGCATCAGGAACAGCAGGCAGGCAATCACCGGCCCGCCGAGGGTTTCGATCATGCCGAGGATGCTCGGGTTGAAGGTCGCCACGGCCCAGCAGCTGAGGATCATGAACAGCGCGGTCGCACGGTTCAGCCAGCTCGCCGACATCACCCGGCCACGGCTGCGCAGGCTTTTGACGATCATGCCCTGGAAGCCTTCGCTGGCGCCGATGTAATGGCCGAGGAAGGACTTGGTGATCGCCACCAACGCAATCAGCGGCGCAGCGTAAGCGATGACCGGGGTCTGGAAGTGGTTGGCCAGGTACGACAGGATCGAGATGTTCTGCGCCTTGGCCGCTGCCAGATCCGCCGGCGACAGCGCCAGCACGCAACTGAAGCAGAAGAACATCACCGTCACCACCATCATGCCGTGGGCCATGGCGAGGATGCCGCTGCTCCTGCGCTCGGCCTGCTCGCCGTAGCGCTGTTTCTGCTCGACGGCGAACGCGGAAATGATCGGCGAATGGTTGAACGAGAACACCATCACCGGGATCGCCAGCCACAGGGTCTTGAGGAACACCGACAGTTCCATCGGTTCTTGAGCACTGGCGAAGAACGCGCCGTTCCAGTTCGGAATCAGGCTGATGCCGAGCAACAGCAGCGCGGCGACGAACGGATAGACCAGCACGCTCATGGCTTTGACGATCACGCTCTGACCGCAGCGGACGATGGCCATCAGACCGAGGATCAACGCCAGCGACAGTACCGCTCGCGGTGGCGGGGCGATGTGCAATTGATGTTCGAGGAAGCTGCTGAGGGTGTTGGTCAGCGCCACGCTGTACACCAGCAGGATCGGGAAGATCGCGAAGAAATACAGCAGCGTGATCAGTTTGCCGGCGCCGATGCCGAAGTGTTCTTCCACCACTTCGGTGATGTCACCGGAGCGGCCCGACAGCACGAAGCGGGTCAGGCCCCGGTGCGCGAAGAAGGTCATCGGGAACGCCAGCAACGCCAGGATCAGCAACGGCCAGAAGCCGCCGACACCGGCGTTGATCGGCAGAAACAAGGTGCCGGCACCGATGGCGGTGCCGTACAGGCCGAGCATCCAGGTGGTGTCGAATTTGCTCCAGCCCTTGTGGGCGGTTTCGGTATTGCGTGTGCGGTCTACAGCGGGATTTTCGGCAGCGGGTGTGCGTACATCGGTCATCGTTTTTGCCTCGTTATTATTCTTGCTCGGGCTCACGTGTTACGGGCGGTCAGGGAGTGCTCCTCAGCACTCCACCCAGCTCACGGCCAGGCCGCCCCGTGAAGTCTCTTTGTATTTGTCATGCATGTCGGCGCCGGTATCGCGCATGGTGCGGATCACCCGGTCGAGAGAAATGAAGTGTTTGCCGTCGCCGCGCAGGGCCATTTGTGTAGCGTTGATCGCCTTCACCGCAGCGATGGCATTGCGCTCGATGCACGGCACTTGCACGAGGCCGCCGACCGGGTCGCAGGTCAGACCGAGGTTGTGTTCCAGGCCGATTTCGGCGGCGTTTTCCAGTTGCTCCGGAGTAGCGCCGAGCACATCGGCCAGACCCGCAGCGGCCATGGCACATGCAGAGCCGACTTCGCCCTGACAGCCGACTTCGGCGCCGGAGATCGAAGCGTTTTTCTTGCACAGGATGCCGACCGCTGCCGCGCCCAGAAAGAACGCGACCACGTCGTCGTCCGACGCGTCCGGATTGAATTTCATGTAGTAGTGCAGAACGGCCGGGATGATCCCGGCAGCGCCATTGGTCGGCGCGGTGACCATGCGCCCGCCGGCGGCGTTCTCTTCGTTGACGGCGAGGGCGAACAGGTTGACCCACTCCATCGCTGACAGGGTCGAACTGATGACGTTCGGCTTGCCGATTTCCAGCAGGCTGCGGTGCAATTTCGCCGCACGACGCGGCACATTCAGACCGCCGGGCAGGATGCCCTCGTGGCGCAAGCCTTGCTCGACGCATTCGCGCATCACCGACCAGATGTGCAGCAGGCCCTGGCGGATCTCGGCGTCGCTGCGCCAGGCCCGTTCGTTGGCCATCATCAGTTCGGACACCCGCAGGTTGTGCTGCTTGCACAGCGCCAGCAGTTCGACGGCGCTGGAGAATTCGTAAGGCAACTCGACGTCGCCGGCCGGCGCTACACCGGATTCGGCTTCGGCCGCTTCGATGATGAAACCGCCGCCGACCGAGTAGTACGTCTGCTCGAACAATTGGCCGGATGCACCGAAGGCTGTCAGCGACATGGCGTTGGGGTGGTAGGGCAGACTCTCGTCCATCAGCAGGAGATCGTGCTGCCAGTTGAAGGTGATCGAGCGTTTACCGGCCAGAGACAGTTGGCCGGTCTCGCGCACTTGCTGGATGCGCGGCTCGATGGTCGACGGATCGATGCTGTCCGGCCATTCGCCCATCAAGCCCATGACCGTTGCGCGGTCGGTGGCATGGCCGACGCCGGTGGCCGAAAGCGAGCCATATAAGCGGATTTCCACCCGCTGCACATCGTTCAGCAAATGCTGGTCGATCAGGGCCTGGGCGAAGGTCGCGGCGGCGCGCATCGGGCCGACGGTGTGGGAACTGGACGGACCGATGCCGACTTTGAATAGATCGAAAACACTGATAGCCATGCTAAACCCTTACAAGCAATGGAGTAGGAATCGCTGCCATTTTTTGTAGGACAAGCGCAATGTCGGCGATACTGCCTACCTCGCTTCAACGTGACTAACGAAACTTCCTAAGTAAGCCTTTAGCAGGACTAAACCATGAGTCGTCAATTGCATGCCCAGACTTACGTCTGGCTGCAGGTGTTTTCCTGTGCCGCGCGGCACCTGTCATTCACCCGCTGTGCCGAGGAACTGCACATCACGCCGGGGGCTGTGAGTCAGCAAATCCGACAGCTGGAAGAGCGACTGGGGTTTCGCCTGTTTCATCGCCGTGCGCGGGGCGTGGAGTTGAGCGCGGAAGGGCAGCGACTGGCGATCACGGTCAACGAGGCTTACGGCAGCATCGACGCGGAATTGCGTCGCCTCGACGCGGGGATGATCAGCGGGATTCTGCGAGTGCGCTCGATTCCGTCGTTCCTCAGCAAATGGCTGACCCCGCGCTTGCCACGCCTGCAACAGCGTTACCCGGACATCCAGTTGCGGCTGGTGGCCGAGGACAGCAGCGTGCCGTTGCATGAAGGGGATTTCGACCTGGCCATCGACCTGAACGACGGCAGCTATCCGGGATTGTTATCCACAGCCTTGCTCGATGAGCAGATTTTTCCGGTGTGCGCACCGGGCCTGTTGCGCGGACGGCCGCCGCTGCACGGGCCGGCGGATCTGGTGCATTTTCCGCTGCTGCACGACATCACCGCCTGGCGCGGCAGCTATGAATACGCGGAGTGGGAGTTTTATCTCAATGCCATCGGTTTCGAGGGCGCGGATGTGCGGCGCGGGCACACGTTCAATCGCAACCACCTGACCATCGAAGCGGCGATTGCCGGCATGGGCGTGGCGATTGCCCGGCGCACGCTGCTCAACGACGAGCTGGAGCGGGGGACGTTGATCGTGCCGTTCGGGATTTCGGTGCCCAATCACAAGCGCTATGTATTGCTTTATGCGCCGGGGGCCCTGAGCCATCCGGGCGTGCGGGCGGTGCATGACTGGCTGGTGGAAGAGGCGGGGATTTTTCGCAGCCTGCACCCGTTGGGTGATGGCCAATTGTGAGCAGATTTTTCGGGGTGGCGGGGCGACCCAACTCCCGACCTTACCAGCGCTTTACTCGGTTGTCCGGCTTTTTTTGCGAATGAATATTTATCTTTTTTAAGGGGTTGAAATGTTCGTCCGGCGGGCCGATTGTTGTAATCAAGAGGTCACGAAATCCTGTTCCAGGCCTCTTGCGAGCTAGCTGAAATAAGGGATGAACTATGCAAATCCAAGTCAACAGCGACAACCATATTCAAAGCAGCAAACGACTGGAGGAGTGGGTACGAACCACAATTGAGAGCACGCTCGACCGTTATGAGGAAGACCTGACCCGTGTCGAAGTCCATCTGAGCGACGAGAACGGTGACAAACCAGGTCCTCATGATTTGCGCTGCCAACTGGAAGCGCGGCCGAAAGGCCATCAACCGATTTCCGTCACCCACAAAGCCGATTCGCTGGAACAGGCGATCGATGGTGCAGCCGAAAAACTGGAGCACGCGCTGGAGCACCTGTTTGGCAAACTGCGCGGCAAACCGCGAGCCGCAGTGGTGCCATTTACCAGCAAGGCGAACGACGCGCTGCTGGAGGAAGAATTTCTAGAGAATGAACAGGCAGCGATCAACAGTTGATACGCTGATTTTCCAAGCCACCCAAAGAGAAAGGGCCTGCAATTGCAGGCCCTTTCTGTTTTCAGCAGGGATCAGAAAGCAACGGAGGTCTGCACGTACACCGTGCGCGGCTCACCGACATACTTGCCCTTGTTGTTGTCATCGAACGAACGGGTGAAGTACTGGGTGTTGAAGATGTTCTTCACGCCCACTGCCACGTTCAGGTCCGACAGCTGCGGGCCGAAGTCATAACCGGCGCGGCTGCTGAACAGCATGTAGCCCGGGATCTTGCCGGTACTGCCGTCGGCGCTTTCTTTCGAGGTGTTGGCGTTGTCGGCGAACTGGTCGCTCTGGAAGCTGCTGTCCAGGTTCAGTTTCCACGGCCCTTCGGTGTAACCGACGCCGATCGTGCCTTTGTGCTTGGACGAGAACGGCACACGATTGCCCTTGTTCGGCCCATCTTCGCGGATGGTTGCGTCGACATAGGCGTAAGTGGCGTAGACGTCGAAGCCGGCCAGCGCCGGGCTCAAGTCGTCGAGAGCGTAATTGACGCTGGTTTCGATGCCCTGATGCCGGGTTTCGCCACGGGCGATCACCGAATCGTTGGTCTGGTTGCTTTCGTACTGGTTGTCGAAGTTGATCAGGAATGCGCCGATCTCCGCTCGCAGCGCGCCGTTGTCGTAGCGGGTGCCGACTTCCCAGGTGCGGGCCTTCTCCGGTTTCACTTCGCCGCTGCTGACGCGGTTGGGCATCTGGCTGTATTGCACGCTACCGAACGAACCTTCGGTGTTGGCGTACAGGTTCCAGCTGTCGGACAGGTGATACAGCACGTTCAGCGCCGGCAGCGCGGTGTTGTAGTCACCCTTGTATTTGACGTTGGTCAGATTGTTTGTCTGCTGCGACTCGATCATCTCGTAGCGCACGCCCGGGGTAATGGTCCACTTGCCGATGTCGATCCGGTCATCGACGAAAAATGCATTGGCTTCCGTGCCGCCACGGGTGTCGCGGTCATTGCGGCTGTTGGTGGTCGGGTATTCGTTGCTGCTGATCGGCGTGCGATAGCGCAGTTCGTGGCCGGCTTCGTTTATGTAGCGATAGCCGACGCCGACTTCATGGCTGGTCGGACCGAGGTCGAAGCCTTGGGCGAAGCGGGTTTCCAGACCGCGCACCCAATACTCGCGCGGCGACAGCGACAGGAACGTGCCCTGATCCAGGTAACCGCTGCGCAGGGTCTTGGTGAAGAAGGTATTGGCGGTGAACTCGCGGCGATCTTCCTGATAGCGATAGCCGACATTGAACATCGTGCGACGGCCCCAGAACTGGTCTTTTGGCCGGGTCGACTGGTACGGATCGGCATCGTAATCGGCGACATTCAGGCCGCCGGGCATGTCCGCCTTGCCTTCGTAATACTGGGCCATGGCGTTGAAACTGTTGGCCTCGTCGAGCTGGTATTTGCCCTTGAGGATCAGGTCGTCGATTTCTGTATCGCTGTGCTCACGCCAGTCGCCACCGCGAGTGCCGGAGTACAACAGCGCGCCGCCCAGACCGTTGGCATTGGTGCCGCCGGCCAGCAGGTTGGCGCTGGTCTTGAAGCCGTCATGGCTGGACGATGGACTGGTTTCAGTCTGGAAACCGCCCTTGACGGTCGGCTCGTCCGGAATCGCCCGGGTCACGAAGTTGACCACGCCGCCGACGTTCTGCGGGCCGTAACGCACGGCGCCGCCACCGCGCACCACGTCCACCGCATCCATGTTGCCCATGCTGATCGGCGCGAACGACAACTGCGGCTGGCCATAAGGAGCGAACGGCACCGGGATGCCATCCATCAACACCGTCGAGCGTGCGGCCAGGCGCGGGTTGAGGCCGCGAATGCCGAAGTTCAGCGCCATGTCGTGGCTGCCGGTGCCGTTGTTTTCCGGGGCGTTCACGCCGGGAATGCGGTTGAGCACGTCACGGGCCTGGGTCGCGCCCTGGCGTTCGAATTCTTCGCGGCGGATCACGTCACGGGCACCGGGATGTTCGAAGACGTTGACCTGCGCAGCCTCACCCAGCCAGTCGCCGACCACTTTCGAGGTGTCCAGCTCCAGGGCGCTGTCGTTCGACGGTTGCAGGCTGAAGGCATTGCCACCCTCGGCGCGGGCTTGCAGGCCGGTGCCTTTGAGCAGCGCGTTCAGACCTTGTTTCGCTGTGTAGTTGCCTTCCAGACCACGGCTTTGCACACCGCTGGTGACTTGCGAGCCGAACGAGATCAGCACACCGGCTTCACGGCCGAACTGGTTGAGGGCGTTTTCCAGCGTCGACGGGGCGATGTGATAAGCCTTGGTTTCGGCGGCTTGCGCAAGTGGCAGGGCGCTGAAGCTCAGGCTGGCGCCGAGGACGAGGTTGCGCAGGGTTCGGGCCAGCGGCGTGAGGCGGGTGGGGTGCATGGAGGACGGTCCTGAGAAGGTTGAATCAAGGGGGCTTTCCTTCTCTGTCACGCCAGATCTGAAAAACGGCTCATTTATTTTTGCAGGGGACGCGGAGCGTCCGGGGCTGCATTCCCACGCGGACGTTTCGACGCCTCGACGTGGGAACGATCAGGCCTTAGCTTCGACCGTCACCCAGTAACGGGTAAAGCGCCTCACTTTTACCGGCAGGCTGATTTCCAGCAGGTCGAGAATCCGCTCGCTGTCGTCCAGTGGATAAGTCCCGGAAATCAGCAGGTCAGCCACTTTCGCATCGCAATGGAGCTGCCCGCGACGGTAGCGACCGAGTTCATCGAGGAAGTCGCCCAGACGCATGTGCGCGGCCACCAGCATGCCGTCGGCCCAGGCGCCGCTGTTGGCGTCCAGCGGTTTTGCCACGCTGACGCCGGTGGTGCTGAAGCTCAGTTGTCGGGCGACCGGCAGCAGCATCGGCGCGCGACCTTGTGCGTTCAATTCGACCCGACCTTCAAACAGTGCAATCTGCGTGCGGTCGGCAAACTGCCGTACGTTTATTCGCGCGCCCTGGGTTTTCAGCACGCCTTGGGCGGTTTGCACGTCGAAGGATTGCGTGGCGGTCAGCAGCATCTCGCCTTCGAGCAGACGGATTAAACCATCGCCCCGGACATCCGCCGCGCTGGCGGTGTTGAGTTGCAACTGGCCGTCGGCGCCGAGCGAGATCTTGCGCCGCTGACCAATCGGGCTGCGGTAATCGGCCAGCAACGATGGCAACGGATTGTGCTCGCGCATGCCCCAGGTGACCGCCGAACCGGCGCCGAGAATCAGCAACAACTTCAGCGCCTGACGACGGCTGCCGGACTTCGGTGCATTCAGTGCGGCGTGGGCCAGTGGCGACGACAACCCGCGCAACCGCGAATTGACCCGCTGAATGTGCTCCCACGCGCGGCGGTGTTCGCTGTGGGCATCGATCCATTGCTGCCAGGCTTGTTGCTGGCGCGGGTTCAACGGGCCTTGCTGCATTTCCAGCAACCAGTGCACCGCCTGTTCGGCGACCTGCGCGGAAAAATCCATCGACGGGTTCACAGGGCGAAGTAGCAGCGCATCGCTGCCTTGTTCAGATGACGTTTGACCGTGGCCACGGAAATGCCCAGTTCGGCGGCGATCTGCGGATAAGTCAGGCCATCGACCTGCGCCAGCAGAAATGCGCGTTTGACGACGCGCGGCAGGCCATCAAGCAACTGATCCAGCTCCATCAGGGTTTGCAGGATGATGGCTTTCTCTTCTTCCGAAGGCGCAACCATTTCCGGTATCTGCGCGAGCGTGTCGAGGTAGGCGCGCTCCAGGTCCTGGCGGCGGTAATGGTTGAACAGCACGCGCTTGGCCAGGGTGGTGAGGAATGCGCGCGGTTCGATAATCACTGGCGGCTCGCGGGCGGTCAGCACCCGGATGAAGGTGTCCTGAGCGAGATCGGCGGCGCTGTCCGGGCAGCCGAGTTTGCGCCGCAGCCAGCCGGTGAGCCAACTGTGGTGGGCCTGATAGAGCGATTCGACAGGATGGGCGGACGGCAACGGCATCACTCCGGGCGCATGCAGGATGCGTTAGAGAACAAGAATGGTTCGCATTGTAGGGCTGTCAGGGATGCCCGGCAATCAGACTCTTTTGCGTATGAGAATATTTATCATTAATATTGCTCGCCTGTCGTTCGGCGTCTTGGTCGGACGTTAATCGTTTCAGGGTCGAAACATGAAAGCCAAACTCGCCACACTTCCCCTGTCCTATCGTCTGGCCGTCACTTCGCGGGTGCTCGCGGCGGTGTTCGGCGGCTATTTGGTCGCGGCATTGGCCAGCGTTACGCTGACGTTGTGGCTGCCGCTGAACCGCGCCGAGGCGGTGGTGACCGGCATGACGGTTTCGTTCCTGGTCTATCTGGTGGCGGTGCTCTGGTGTTTCGCCTGTCGCACGGCGTGGTCGGCGTGGGTTGGTCTGCTGGTGCCAAGCGTGATCCTGGCGACCGTTTCCGGGGCAGCGCGCGGTTTGGGTCTGGCATGAAAGAGGGCTTCCGGCAGGCGATGGCCTGGCTGCACACCTGGACCGGGCTGGTTTTCGGCTGGCTGTTGTTTGCGATTTTTTTGACCGGAACCCTGGCCTATTTCAAAGACGAAATCAGTCACTGGATGCAGCCGGAGATCACGGCCCATCCATTGAATGCCGAAAAAAGCCTGACGCTGGCCCAGCACTATCTGCAACAAAACGCCCCCGACGCTTCGCGCTGGATCATTGGCCTGCCCGACGCCCGCGATCCCGGTCTGAGCGTGGGCTGGCAGCAGACGCCAGCCAAGCCCGGCGAACGCGGCGCATTCACTCGCAAGACGCTCGACGCGCAGACCGGTGTCGAAGTGCAGGCCCGGGAAAGCATGGGCGGCGAGTTTTTCTACCGCTTCCACTTCCAACTGCAAATGCCTTATCCGTGGGGCCGCTGGCTCTCGACCATCGCCGCGATGGTGATGTTTGTCGCGCTGATCACCGGGGTCATCACCCACAAGAAAATCTTCAAGGACTTCTTCACCTTCCGCCCGCGCAAGGGCCAGCGCTCGTGGCTCGACGGACACAACGCGGTGGCTGTGCTGGTGTTGCCGTTTCATCTGATGATCACCTACAGCAGTCTGGTGATCTTCATGTCGATGGTGATGCCGGCGAGCATCCTGGCTTCGTACGGCAACAACGTTCGAGCGTTTTACGACGAGGTTTTTCCCGAATCCAGCATTCCTGAACGGGCCAATCAACCGGCGACACTGGCACCGCTGGCGCCCCTGTTGCTGGCGGCCAGCGAGCAATGGTCGGGTGGACATGTCGGGCGTATCAGCGTGAACAATCCGGGCGACTCCAACGCCGCAGTGGTGATGTCCCGTGCGGGCTCCGACCGTGTGGTAAATGATTCCGGTAGCGCCGTGACCTTCAGCGGTGTCAGCGGACAAGTCATCGGCACAACGCCCGATCAGCCGATGGCGATGGCGGTTGCCGGCAGTTTCTACGGTTTGCACATGGGCCACTTTGCCGGGCCGGTGTTGCGTTGGCTGTATTTCATCTGCGGTCTGGCAGGCACGGCGATGATCGGCACCGGGCTGGTGATCTGGCTCGGCAAGCGTCAGCTCAAACATGCCAAGACCGGAGTGATGCCTTACGAGTTGCGGCTGGTGGAAGTGCTGAACATTGCCAGCATGGCAGGGCTGGTGGCAGCGGTCGCGGTGTTCTTCTGGGCCAATCGTCTGCTGCCGGTGAGTCTGGCCGGGCGTGCCGATTGGGAAGTGAACGCGTTTTTCATCGCCTGGGGCTTGAGCGTGGTGCACGCGATGTTGCGGCCGGGACGCAAGGCCTGGGTCGAACAGCTGTCGCTGGGGGCTGCACTGTTTATCGCGGTTCCGCTTCTTAACGGTTTGACCTCCCCTTACCACCTCGGCGTGACAGTGCCTGAAGGCGACTGGGCCTTGGCCGGTTTCGACCTGACGTGTCTGGGCAGTGGCCTCTTTCTCGCCTGGGCCGCCCGGAAAATGCAGCGCGCTGGACACACCGTCAGCGTGCAAAAGCCAGCCCGCGAAACGGCCCGGCCGATCACCCTTGAGCATGGGACGAACTGAATGCTGCTGCCGCTGTTGCTCTGTTATTGCGCTTTCACGGCGCTGTGCCTGGCGATGCCTCGGCATCATGAAGAACTGCTGGGCCACAAATCTTCGACTCGCCGTCGGCAAGGTTTGAAACTCGTGGGCTGGCTGTTGCTGGGGCTATCGCTGTGGGCAGCGGTTTCCATGAAGGGCTGGAGTTTTGGCCTGGTCGACTGGTGCGCGGTGCTGATGCTCAGCGCGCTGACTCTGGTGCTTTTGTTGCCCTATCGCCCACGCCTGGCCTTGACCATGGCCGGACTTAGCCTGCTCGCCAGCCCGGTCGCTGCATGGGCCTTGAACTGACATGCTGATCGGCCATCCTCCCGAGCACCGCGACGACGAACCCCACGGCGCCCGTGCGCATTTTCTTCAGGTGTTCCTGTCCCAGCGTTCGCAGATGGAAGCGCTGGTGAGCCGGCGCGTCGGTTGCCGGGCGACGGCAGCGGATCTGGTGCAGGATCTGTTTCTGCGTTTCTGGCGTCGGCCGCTGGTGCAGGTCGAAGAGCTCAGCACTTATCTGTTGCGCTGCGCCGGCAATATCGCCATCGATCATTTGCGCAGCGAAGGCGCGCGGGTGCGGGTCAACGAAGGCTGGCAACCGGACGAGCCGGACAGCAGCGCCAGCGAACCGCAGGCGGCGCTCGAAGCGGGCAACGATTTGCGCCATGTCGAAGCGGCGTTGCGCGCGCTGCCCGAGCGCACGCGGCAGATCTTTTTGCTCAATCGCATCCACGGGCGCAAGTACGCCGAGATCGCCAAGGCCATGGGCCTGTCCCAAAGCGCTGTGGAAAAACATATGATGCGCGCCCTCGAGGCCTGCAAGGCCAGCCTGCGCGAACCCGCGCCACGCACGCCAGGGAAAGCACCGTGAACAACTCCGACCGCGTCATCCCGACGCCCGCGCAGGAACAGGCCGCTTTTGCCTGGTTGAGCCTGTTGCACGACCGCCCCAGCACCGGCGATCAACTGACCTTCAGTCAATGGCTGCACGCTGACCCGGCCCACGCCGAGGCCTACGCCCAGGCGCAGGTGATTTGGGAATTGAGCGAAGGGCCGGCGCGCACCTTGGCCGACGAAGACGCGCTGGCGTTGCAGGGTTTGCTCAATGCGATGGATCGACCGCGCCGTCCGCAGGTCCGGCGTTGGGCCGGCGCGCTGGCCATGGCGGCCTGCCTGTTGTTGATGATCAGCCTCGGCAGCGGCTGGCAGCCGCAGCGCTGGATCGATGATCTGGGCGCTGATTACGTGTCGGCACCGGGCGAGATTCGCACCGTGACCTTGGCCGATCAGTCGCAGGTCACGCTGGATGCGGACAGTGCCATCGCCGTGGATTTCAGTCACGGCGAGCGGCATGTGCAATTGCGCCGAGGGGCCGGATTTTTCAGCGTGACTCACACGGGGGATCCCTTTGTGGTCGAGGCCGAAAAGGGCCAGGCGCGGGTGCTCGGCACTCAGTTCGAAGTGCGCCTGCAACCTCAACGAGCCCAGGTGACGGTGCTGTCCGGACGCGTCGGCGTGACGGCGTCCCGTGACGGCCAACAGCAGATTCTCACCGCCGGTCAGCAAGTGGCATACGGCGCAGGCACCGCAGAAAAACTGCACGCCGTGGACAGCGAAGCGCAACTGGCGTGGCGCCAGGGCTGGCTGACTTACTACAAGTCGACACTGGCCGATGTGGTGCAGGATCTGCGGCGCTATTACCCCGGACGGATCGTGTTGCTCAATGACGAACTGGGCGCGCGCAAGGTCAGCGGCAGCTTTCCCAGCAAGGACCCGCAAGCCGTGCTGAATTCGCTGCAAGGGGTTCTGGGATTCGAGCAGCATCAAGTGTTGGGCAAGCTGATCATCCTGCGCTGAAAATATTTTCAACTTTGTGGTGAGGTAAACCCGACCGCCATCCGTGTAGTGACTGAAACTGCGAGTCATTCGCATCCGTTGCGGTTCTACACAGGTCATGAGCAATGAAGTCCAGGGCAAAATCGGGTTCGGTCAAACAGTGGTTGGGCGTTTCAGCCTTGAGTTTTTCGGCATTGGCCCTGTTGCCGCTGAGCGTGGCGCTGGCCGCTGAATCCGTCAGCAGCCAGCCGCAAAAGCAATTCAGTTTTTCCCTGGCTGCCAAGCCGTTGCCTCAGGCCCTGAGTGATTTCAGTCGTGTCACCGGGCAGAGCGTGGTCTATACCGATGAAGCGCCATATGGTCTGACCGCTCCGGCGATCAACGGCCAGATGAGTGCCGAACAGGCGCTGCAACGTCTGCTCACCGGCTCCGGCCTGGCCTTCCGCCGCACCGACAGCCATACCCTGGCGCTCGAACCGCAACCGACCGCAGGCGCGTTGAACCTCGGCGCGACGAACATCACCTCGGTGGTCGACCAGCCGATGAGCTACCAGCCACCGGAAACCAGTTCGGTGATGCGCTCTTCCGCTTCGCTTCAGGAAATCCCGCAGACCGTCAACGTGATTGCGGCCCAGGTCATTCGTGATCAGGCACCGCGCAATCTCGATGATGCACTGGCCAACGTCAGCGGCATCACCCAGGGCAACACCTTGGGCAGCACCCAGGATTCGGTGATGACCCGCGGTTTCGGCGACAACCGCAACGGCTCGATCATGCGAGACGGCATGCCGGTGGTGCAGGGCCGTGGCATGAACGCCACCGTGGATCGCGTCGAGGTGCTCAAGGGCCCGGCCTCGCTGCTCTACGGGATTCAGGACCCGGGCGGCGTGGTCAACATGGTCAGCAAGAAGCCCGAACTGACCCAGTACAACGCGCTGACCCTGCGCGGCTCGACCTACGGCGACGGCAAGAATGGCAGCGGCGGTTCCTTCGACAGCACCGGTGCGCTGGGGGATTCCGGCCTCGCGTATCGCATGGTGCTGGATCACGAAGACGAAGATTACTGGCGCAATTTCGGCACCCACCGCGAAACCCTGATCGCACCGTCGCTGGCCTGGTACGGCGAGCGCACCAAGCTGTTGTTCGCTTACGAGCACCGTGAATTCCTGACCCCGTTTGATCGTGGAACCCTGATCGATCCACGCACCAACCATCCGCTGGATATCTCGCGCAACGAGCGGCTCGACGAGAAATTCAACGACATGGAAGGGCGCTCGGATCTCTATCACTTCGAGGCCGATCACGAACTCAACGACGACTGGAAAGCCCATTTCGGCTACAGCTGGAACCGCGAAACCTACGACGCCAGCCAGGTCCGCGTAACCGCGATCGACACCAAAAAAGGCACCCTGACCCGCAGCATGGACGGCACCCAGGGCGCGATCAGCACCGACCGCTTCACCACGGCCAGCCTCGAAGGCAAGGTCAATGTGCTGGGCATGCAGCATGATCTGGTGTTCGGCGTCGACGACGAGTACCGCAAGATCTACCGCGCCGACCTGATCCGCCAGAAAAGCCTGAGCACCTTCAGTTACGTCAACCCGGTCTACGGCCGCGAAGTTGAAGGCACCACCGTCAGCCCGGCGGACAGTGCGCAAACCGATCTGCTGCGCAGCGACTCGGTGTTCCTGCAGGACTCCATCCACCTCAACGACCAGTGGATTCTGGTGGCCGGCGGGCGCTTCCAGGAGTACGACCAGTACGCCGGCAAAGGCGTGCCGTTCAAGGCCAACACCGACAGCAACGGCCAGAAGTGGGTGCCGCGCGCGGGTCTGGTGTATCGCTATACCGACGCGTTGTCGTTCTACGGCAGCTACACCGAATCGTTCAAACCCAACTCGACCATCGCGCCGCTGAGCGGCAGCAGCACCGTGCTCGACGGCAGCATTGCGCCGGAAGAGGCCAAGTCCTGGGAGCTGGGCGCACGTCTGGATATGCCGGGGCGCATCACCGGCAACATCGCCTTGT
Organism: Pseudomonas sp. 3-2; assembly: GCF_019710535.1. Taxonomy (NCBI): domain Bacteria; kingdom Pseudomonadati; phylum Pseudomonadota; class Gammaproteobacteria; order Pseudomonadales; family Pseudomonadaceae; genus Pseudomonas; species Pseudomonas sp. 3-2. Next base: position 1,093,704 of record NZ_CP081200.1, read on the forward strand.
TCGACATCAAGAAACGCAACGTACTGGTGGCTAACTCCGAAGGCCCGACGACGATTTACAGCGCCGCCGGCGAAGTGCGTTCCCGGGGCCTGGAAGTGGACCTGACCGGCCAGCTCAGCGACCGCTGGAGCATGATCGGCAGCTACGCCTATACCGACGCCGAGGTTACGGAAGATCCGGACTACAAAGGCAACAGGCTGCAGAACGTGGCGAAAAATACCGGCTCGCTGTCGGCGGTCTACGACTTCGGCAGCGTGATCGGTGGTGATCAACTTCGGGTCGGCGCCGGCGCGCGCTATGTCGGTGAACGAGCGGGTAACGCGGTCAACGATTTCGATCTGCCGAGCTACACCGTGGCCGATGCGTTCGCCACGTACGACACCCGGGTCGAGGGGCAGAAGGTCAAGTTCCAGCTCAACGTGAAGAACCTGTTCGATCGCACCTACTACACCTCGGCGGCGAGCCGTTTCTTCGTGTCGATGGGCGATTCGCGGCAGATTTCGTTGTCGAGTACGCTGGAGTTCTGATCAGCGCAAAAACGCCTGGCGATACTCGCCGGGCGTTCCACCCAGCACCTGGCGAAAGCGGTTGGTGAAGTGGCTGGCACTGGCAAATCCGCACGCCAGGGCAATCTCCCCCAGCGGCAACGCCGTGCCCCGCAACAACTCCCGCGCCCGACTCAAACGCCGCGCCAGCACATACTGATGTGGCGGCAGTCCGAAGCTCACCCGGAACATCCGCGCGAAGTGGTATTCCGACAACGCACACAACCCCGCCAGTTGCCCGAGACTGATCGGCTCGGCCAGTTGGCTGTCGATGAACTCCACCAGTTGCCGGCGTTGATGCGGCGCCAGCCCGCCCTTGAGGCGCAAGCCGTGGCGTACGCCGACCTGGCTCAACAAGGTTTGGCTGATCAGTTCGTGGGCCAGGCTGCTGGTCAGCAGACGCTCGCCAGGCTCGTCCCAATTGAGAGTGAGTAACTGGCGAAACCGTCGGGCCTGTTGCGGATCTTCCAGAAAAGTCTGTTCGCGCAGCTGCATTTCCCGGGGCTCGCGATCCAGCAGCGTGACGCAACCCAAGGCAAATTGTTCGGCGCTGAAATACAGGTGGGCCAGGCGAATGTCGCCATTGATCACCCACCCCGACTCGTGGTCGGCTGGCAGGATGCACAACTTGTCCGGACTGCCTTTGTTTCCGGGGGCGCCACGGCGGAACGTGCCGGTGCCGCCAGCGATGTAGCAGGAGAGCGTGTGATGGCTCGGCGCGTCATAGTCGCGGGCGTCGTGGTGGTTGGTCCACAAGGCTGCGGACAGGCCGTCCCCCAGCTCGGCGCTGCGCACAAGGCATGCGTTGGGCGAGCTGTTCAAGGCTTGAAAGACTTGCAGGGTATCGATGGCGGCCATGGTCGGTTCTCTTCAACGCCTTGCATCCTACTCCGTAGATGTTGCGCTGCCAGCCTGCACGCCGACAAAAGCGCAAGTTTATGCAAGCGAGGGGTGAAGGCGCAGGCGGACACTGAAACCCAATCGAGGAGTGTCTGCCATGAACCTGTCGTTGTATTTGTTGACCGTGCTGATCTGGGGCACCACGTGGATAGCCTTGAAGTGGCAACTGGGCGTGGTGGCGATTCCGGTGTCGATCGTCTATCGCTTCGGTCTCGCGGCGCTGGTGTTGTTTGCGCTGTTGCTGCTCAGCCGTCGCCTGCAACCGATGAACCGGCGCGGGCATCTGATCTGTGTGGCGCAGGGCTTGTGCCTGTTCTGTGTCAATTTCATGTGTTTCCTGACCGCCAGCCAATGGATTCCCAGCGGTCTGGTGGCGGTGGTGTTTTCCACGGCAACGTTGTGGAACGCGCTGAATGCACGGGTGTTCTTCGGCCAGCGGATCGCGCGCAATGTATTGATGGGCGGGGCGCTGGGGCTGTCGGGCCTGGGCCTGTTGTTCTGGCCGGAGCTGGCCGGGCATCACGCCAGTCCGCAAACCCTGCTCGGCCTTGGCCTGGCGCTCTGCGGCACGCTGTGTTTCTCGGCGGGCAACATGCTCTCGAGCCTGCAACAGAAGGCCGGTCTCAAGCCGCTGACCACCAATGCCTGGGGCATGGCCTACGGTGCGGCGATGCTCTCGGTGTGGTGCTTGGTCAAGGGCATTCCATTCGAGATGGAGTGGACGTCGCGCTACATTGGCGCGCTTCTATATCTGGTTATTCCGGGATCGGTGATCGGCTTCACCGCCTACTTGACGTTGGTCGGCCGCATGGGCCCGGAGCGCGCCGCCTACTGCACGGTGCTGTTCCCGGTGGTGGCGCTGAATGTCTCGGCCTTCGCCGAAGGCTATCAATGGACGGCACCGGCATTGGCGGGGCTGGTATTGGTGATGCTGGGGAATGTGCTGGTGTTTCGAAAACCCGAAGTTGCGGTTGTGGCGAAGCATGGAAAGTTGGCCTGAGATTGATTGAATCTTGAGCGTTGATTATTCAACGCTCGTTTTTCAATGTTATGAAAATCAGTACCGGTAACATGAAATCGACAATGTGCCGTGCCCAGTCTTTCGCATTCCATACTTGTGAAGTGTCCATGTCGAACCATTCAACACCGATGGTTTGCAGGCAAACATAATAGGTGAAGATCGCAATCAGCAAGCCAATGATCGAGAACCTTTTTGCCTCGTGAAAGACAGCCGCGGACTCGTTGACTTTGCGGTAGAGATAATAAGTACCGAGCAGGCAATAAGCGGTTTAGATCGCTTCCGTGGTGATGATGAACCAATAGATCCGGTGGTGCATCATCGGCGATTCAATCGCCCTGTAACGTATGTTCTCGTTGATCTGTGTTGTATCCATGCTCAGGATGTGTCCGACGTACTCATAGTTTGCCGAGTAGTCGGTCACGTTTCCGTACATCACCAGTAGTCCAAAGAAGCTGATGTAAGCCATTAGGCAGACTTTGCTGTAACGGATTAATTGATCGGTATTGGAAATTCTCACGGTTACTATTCTCCGGTGTGTTTATCTTTGTATTGGATAAAGCCGGGAAAGTTTATAGCGGGATGGTTTATTTCGTTGGCGTGTTGATTTGCAAAGTATGTATTGGCTGAAAGTTGAACGGGCAAGCACTTTACAGTACTTGCCCGATTTGTTTATCCGCGCCAGACCTGCGGGTTCACCAGATCCTGCGGACGCTCGCCGAGCAGGGCACTGCGCAGGTTGGCCAAGGCACGATTGGCCATGGCTTCGCGGGTTTCGTGAGTGGCCGAGCCGATGTGCGGCAGGGTCACGGCGTTTTTCAGCTGAAACAGCGGTGATTCGGCCAGCGGTTCCTTCTCGTAAACGTCCAGACCGGCACCGCGAATCCAGTTGTTCTGCAATGCCTCGATCAATGCCGGCTCGTCGACGACCGGGCCACGGGAGATGTTCACCAGAATCGCATCCGGCTTCATCAGCGCCAGTTCGCGATGGCTGATCAGGTGGCGGGTCTTGTCGCTGAGCGGCACCACCAGACAAACGAAGTCGGCCTCGGCCAGCAGTTGGTCAAGGCTGCGAAATTGTGCACCGAGTTGCTGTTCGAGTTCGGTCTTGCGGCTGTTGCCGCTGTAGAGGATCGGCATGTTGAAGCCGAAGCGGCCGCGACGGGCGACGGCAGCGCCGATGTTGCCCATGCCGACGATGCCCAGGGTCTTGCCGTGCACGTCGCAACCGAACAGCGGTGCGCCGACGCTGGCCTGCCATTGGCCGGCCTTGGTCCAGGCGTCGAGTTCGGCGACGCGGCGGGCGCTGCTCATGATCAGCGCGAAGGCCAGGTCGGCGGTGCTTTCGGTGAGCACGTCAGGGGTGTTGGTGAGCATGATCCCGCGTTCGTTGAAATAGGCGAGGTCGTAGTTGTCGTAGCCGACGGAGACGCTGGAGACCACCTCGAGTTTGGCGGCGTTTTCCAGTTGGGCCTTGCCGAGTTTGCGACCGACGCCGATCAGGCCGTGGGCGTGGGGCAGGGCTTCGTTGAACTGGGCGTTGATGTCGCCGTTTTTCGGGTTGGGGACGATGACGTCGAACTCCTGTTGCAGGCGTTCGATCATGGGGGGGGTGATGCGGCTGAAGGCCAGGACTGTTTTTTTCATTGGCATTGGGCTCGGCTGTTCTGGGTTGCCAAGCAAGCTAACATTCTTCGCCAGGTTTGGCTTGTCCTTGGCGGCCTCTGGGCCGACCAGGTTCTTGGGGTTTTGGGTGAATATCCGTTGCTTAGGGGGTTGCTGCTGGCGGTTCCGCTCTTACAGCGGCTCACTTTTTCAAACGCCAAAAAGTAAGCAAAAGGCTTGGCCCCGGCGTTCGGCACCTCGCTTTGGCTCGGTGTTCCTTCGTTCCGGGATTAATCCGGGGGCATCGCCTACGGTTTGCTTCGCTGCACCTCCTCTCGATGCATGCGGCTGCGCCGCACGGTCGCTGCGCTCCCACCCCCGGATAAATCCCTCCACTCAGCCTGCCGATGGGGCCGGCACGTCAAGAGCGATACTTGAGCTAACGCTCATCGTTTTGAGTGGTGGGAAGCGAACAGCGAACAGCGAATGCGGGTTGGCTTGATCGTTCCCACGCTCCGCGTGGGAATGCAGCCCGGGACGCTCTGCGTCCCATCCGAGCTGCCAGCGAATGCAGTTGTCGCTGGCAGGTCGGTTTGGTCAGAGCGGTTTAGTTGTGTGTGGGATGACGTTGTACTTCGACGTTATCCAGCACGCGGTTCACGGCGAGTTCGGCGAGCATGATGACTTGTTGAATGCCCAGAATCCGGTGTCGCTGTGGTGAGTCGACATAGGCTGCCACGTCACTGGCCATGACGCTGGCCGAGGCCAGGGATTCGCAGGCGTGGGCCAGCAGGCTTTCGTCGTCCATGTCCGGTGAAATCTGGAACATTTCGCTCGGTTTGCGGCCGGGGCATTTTTTCGGGGGAGGGTTCAGGTAGTGGTCGAGCGCGCGTTCGGCGGCGTCGTGGAGTTTGTTTGAATCGGCGGATTCGTAGGGCGAGGTGTCGTTGGTTTCAGGGGGATTCGGCGTTGGTTTCTTCATGGAAACATTACTCGATGGCTTGTTGGGTTGAAGCTGCCAGCTTTCGTTTTCCAGGCGAGAGGGTGGCAGCTGTGCACGGACTGGAAAAACCGGTCAAACCATCCAAACCCGGCAGGCCCAAGGGCCTCCCGCGCACAGCCGCCATAACATTGCGATTCAAAAAGCGCCGCAGTATGCCATGAGCATTGATGGTAGAAATCGAGTTTTCCAGACCCGGCCGCTGATGCGTCAGCGACCCCCAAAAGCCTATCCACCTCGTTTCCGAGGGACAACCGACGCGACTTGTCGGAAACGTCCCCCCAAATCACCCCGTCTGTAGGACGGTAAACTCAGTTCGCGAGCCTGGCTCCACCCAGACTCCCACTCATCTCATAAGCCGCCAGTTCCGCCTGATGCCCCGCCAATATCTCCGGCAGCGAACCACGCAGGTACTCGACCCAGGTCTTGATCTTCGCATCCAGATACTGCCGGGACGGGTAGATCGCGTACAGGTTCAGTTCCTGCGAGCGGTAGTTCGGCATCACCCGCACCAACGAGCCGTTGCGCAAGCCTTCAATCGCGGCGTACACCGGCAACACGCCGACGCCCATCCCACTGGTGATCGCGCTTTTCATCGCGTCGGCGGAGTTCACCAGGAAAGGGGAGCTGTTGATAGTGACCACTTCCTGACCGTCCGGGCCGTCGAAGGCCCATTTTTCCAGGGGGATCACCGGGCTCACCAGGCGCAGGCAGGCGTGGTTCAGCAGGTCGCTGGGTTTCTGTGCGCAGCCGTTGGCTTTCACATAGGCCGGCGAGGCGCAGACGATGCTGTAGGTGATGCCCAGGCGTTGCGAGACGAAGCCCGAGTCCGGCAGTTCGCGAGCGAGGACGATGGACACGTCGTAGCCTTCGTCGAGCAGGTCCGGCACGCGGTTGGCCATGGTCAGGTCGAAGGTCACGTCCGGGTGGGTCTTGCGGTAGCGGGCGATGGCGTCGATCACGAAGTGCTGGCCGATGCCGGTCATGGTGTGCACTTTCAATTGTCCGGCCGGGCGGGCGTGGGCTTCGCTGGCTTCGGCTTCGGCCTCTTCGACGTAGGCGAGGATCTGCTCGCAGCGCAGCAGGTAGCGCTTGCCGGCTTCGGTGAGCGCGATGCGGCGGGTCGTGCGATTGAGCAGGCGGGTTTGCAGGTGGGCCTCAAGGTTGGAGACCGCGCGCGAGACGTTGGCGGTGGTGGTATCGAGCTGCACGGCGGCGGCGGTGAAGCTGCCGGCTTCGGCCACACAACTGAAGGCGCGCATGTTTTGCAAAGTGTCCATGGGGTGCTCTCAAGGGAGATGGCAAATTGTGACACGAAGTTTCAGGGTCTGAGACCCCCGACCAAGGGATTATCTCGTTAACGGTAACAAAGATTCACAGGAATCCCAGCTTATCGCCGTTATTGCGCCCCCCTAGAATTGCGCCCACCTCGAAACATCCCCCACCTCAGGAATTCGCAGCAGTGCCGCGTCGCATCAACAGAGCGCTTTTGCCGCTCAGTGTTCTGGCTCTTTCGTTAGGTCTCGGCGGCTGCATTGGAACCGGAGGAATTGCCCCACAGGGCAAGGCTCTGGAGGCTAATGAACTGGCCACCGACGAGGCCATCGCCCACGCCGCCCGTGACGCAAACTGGCCCACCGCCCAATGGTGGCAAGCCTACGGTGACCCGCAACTCAGCCATTGGATCGACCTCGCCGTGCAGGGCAGCCCGACCCTGGCCATGGCCGCCGCGCGCGTGCGTCAGGCCCGGTCCATGGCCGGTGTCGCCGAGGCCGCCGAGTCGTTGCAGATCAATGGCGAGTCGACCCTCAAGCGCCACAACTGGCCGACCGATCAGTTCTACGGCCCCGGTGAGCTGGCCAACAGCACCACCTGGGACAACAACGCCGCGCTGGGTTTCAGTTACGCCCTCGACCTCTGGGGGCGTGAAAGCAACAGCACCGAGCGTGCGGTGGATCTGGCGCACATGAGCGCGGCCGAGGCGCGTCAGGCGCAGCTCGAATTGCAGAACAACATCGTGCGCGCCTACATCGAGCTGTCGCTGCATTACGCCCAGCGCGATATCGTGGCGGCGACGCTCAAACAGCAACAGCAGATTCTCGAGCTGGCGCAGAAACGCCTGGACGGCGGGATCGGCACCCACTTCGAAGTCAGCCAGGCCGAAACCCCGCTGCCGGAAACCCATCGGCAACTGGATGCGCTGGACGAAGAAATTGCCCTGAGCCGCAACCAGATCGCCGCACTGGCCGGCAAAGGGCCGGGCGCCGGGACGCAATTGCAGCGGCCGACCCTGTCCCTTGGCGCGGCGCTCAAACTGCCGTCGGCACTGCCCGCCGAACTGCTCGGCCAGCGTCCGGACGTGGTCGCCAGTCGCTGGCAAGTGGCGGCGCAGGCGCGCGGAATCGATGTCGCGCATGCCGGGTTCTACCCCAACGTCGATCTGGTCGGCAGCCTCGGCTACATGGCCACCGGCGGCGGGGCGCTGGAGTTCCTGACCGGCAAGAAGCTCAACTACAACGTCGGCCCGGCGATCTCGCTGCCGATCTTTGACGGCGGGCGACTGCGTGCGGAGCTCGGCGAAGCGTCGGCGGGTTATGACATCGCCGTCGCGCATTACAACCAGACCCTGGTCAATGCGCTGAAGAACATCTCGGATCAGTTGATTCGCCGCGAGTCGATGGACAAGCAGCAGACATTCGCCGCCGAATCCGTGGCCACGGCGCAGAAGACCTACGACATCGCGATGATCGCCTACCAGCGGGGGCTCACCGATTACCTCAACGTGCTCAATGCGCAGACCTTGCTGTTCAAACAACAGCAGGTTCAGCAGCAAGTGCAGGCGGCGCGGTTGAGTGCGCATGCGGAACTGGTGACGGCATTGGGCGGTGGCCTTGGCGCGGGTAAAGACGTGCCGACGGCACAACAAACCCAGGCACCGAAAACCCCGGCCCTCCTGCGTTGAACACACAACCCCTGTGGGAGCGGGCTTGCTCGCGAAGAGGGGGTGTCAGGCAGCCCATGTGTTGTCTGACACAGCGCATTCGCGAGCAAGCCCGCTCCCACAGTTTCTCCGGTGCGACTGAATTTTTGAGCACGACCAAATGACTCCCTTGCCCGCACCTTTACGCTGGCTCTACTCCCTGGAATGGCGCCGGGGCTTATTCGACTGGGCGCGCAGCGACGGCGTGACCTGGGTCTACATCTTCAAGGTGTTGATCGCCGCATTCCTCACCCTGTGGCTGGCGATGCGTCTGGAACTGCCGCAACCGCGCACGGCGATGATCACCGTGTTCATCGTCATGCAGCCGCAGAGCGGCCAGGTGTTCGCCAAGAGTTTCTACCGTTTTCTCGGCACCCTGGCCGGGTCGGCGATGATGGTCACGCTGATTTCGCTGTTCGCCCAGAACACCGAACTGTTCCTCGGCTCGCTGGCGATCTGGGTCGGCATCTGCTCGGCCGGCGCCGCCCGTTGCCGTAACTTCCGCGCCTACGGTTTCGTGCTGGCCGGCTACACGGCGGCGATGGTCGGCCTGCCGGCGCTGGCCCATCCTGACGGTGCATTCATGGCGGCGGTGTGGCGGGTGCTGGAAATCTCGCTGGGGATTCTCTGCTCGACCCTGGTCAGCGCCGCGATCCTGCCGCAGACCGCCAGTGCCGCGATGCGCAACGCCTTGTATCAGCGCTTCGGTGTGTTCGCCCTGTTCGTCACCGACGGCCTGCGCGGGCGCAGCAAACCGGAGGCGTTCGAGGCCAGCAACGTGCGCTTCATCGCCGAAGCGGTGGGGCTGGAAGGGCTGCGCAGTGTGACCGTGTTCGAAGACCCGCACATGCGTCGGCGCAACGGTCGGCTCAGTCGCCTGAACAGCGAGTTCATGGGCATCACCACCCGTTTCAACGCCTTGCATCAGTTGCTCGAACGCCTGCGCCGCAACGGTGCCGATCACGTGGAAGCGGCGATCAAACCGGGCCTGCAGGACTTGGCCGAAGTGCTCGACGGCTTCAGCGGCCGCGCCCTGACCAGCCCGGATGCGGCGCGTCTGGTGCTGGCGCTGGCGGCGTACAAGGAAGGCTTGCCGGCGCGGGTGCGCAGCCTGCGGGCGATCTTCCAGGAGAGTGAACCGAGCGACGCCGAGCAGCTGGATTTCCACACCGCATATGAGTTGCTCTATCGCTTCGTCGATGACTTGCACAGTTATGCACAGACCCACGCCTCGCTCGCCGATCACCGCCACGAACGCGAGCGCTGGGACGAGCCGTTCACCCCGCAAACCAGTTGGTGGGCTGCAGCGGCTTCGGGGATTCGTGCGTCATTCATCCTGATCGTGCTCGGCAGTTACTGGGTCGCCACTGCGTGGCCGAGCGGCGCGACCATGACCCTGATCGCCGCGGCCACCGTGGGTCTGTCCGCCGCCACACCGAATCCGAAACGCATGGCGTTCCAGATGGCCTGCGGCACGTTCCTCGGGGCGTTGATCGGCTTCGTCGAGATGTTTTTCATCTTCCCGTGGATCGACGGTTTCCCACTGTTGTGCGTGATGCTCGCCCCGGTGATCGTGCTCGGTTCGTTCCTCGCTTCGCGGCCGCAATACGCCGGCGTCGGCCTCGGTCTGCTGATCTTTTTCAGCACCGGTTCGGTGCCGGACAACCTGACGATCTACAACCCCTACACCTTCATCAACGACTACATCGCCATGGTCATGGGCATGCTGGTCTGCGCAGCGGCGGGCGCGATCATTCTGCCGCCGAACAGCCGCTGGTTGTGGCAGCGCTTGGAACAGGATCTGCGCGGGCAAGTGGTGTACGCGATCAGCGGCAAGCTCAAAGGCCTGGCGTCGAGTTTCGAAAGCCGTACCCGCGACCTGATGCATCAGGCCTATGGGCTGGCGGCCGGTCAGCCGCAGGTGCAGAAAAACCTGCTGCGCTGGATGTTCGTGGTGCTGGAAGTCGGCCACGCGATCATCGAGTTGCGCAAGGAACAGGCGATCCTGCCGGTGCACCCGGCGTATGCCGAATCCCAGCCGTGGCGCCAGGCAATCCGGGTCATGGGGCGCTCGCTGGTGCGGCTGTTCCTGCAGCCGAATTCGAGCAATCTGGAGCGCGCACTGGTCGCGGTCGATCACGCGATCAGCCGTGTCGCCGCCACCGATGAGCCGTTCGCCCCGCACTTCGATACCTCGGCGCTGCGGCGGGTGAAAAGCTATCTGCACTTCATCCGCACCTCGTTGCTCGACCCGCAATCGCCCCTTGCTGCCTACGCCATCGCCAAGCCCGAAGGACTTGCCCATGCCTCGTGAAATCGCCTTCCACGGCGTGTACATGCCGACCATGACCCTGATGTTTTTCGTCGCTGCGGCACTGGCCTGGGCGCTGGACCGGTTTCTGTCGGGGTTCGATCTGTACCGCTTCTTCTGGCACCCGGCGCTGCTGCGCCTGAGCCTGTTTACCTGTCTGTTCGGCGCGATGGCGCTGACTGTCTACCGTTGAGAACGCTCTGATGAAAAAGTTTTTCAGCCTGCTCGCGACCCTACTGGTGCTGGCCCTGGCGCTGTGGATCGGCCGCACGTTGTGGGAGCACTACATGAACACCCCGTGGACCCGCGACGGCCGGGTGCGCGCCGACATCATCAACGTCGCCGCCGACGTCACCGGTGAAGTGGTCGACGTGCCGGTACGCGACAACCAATTGGTGAAGAAAGGTGATCTGCTGATGCAGATCGACCCCGAGCACTACCGCCTGGCGGTGAAACAGGCGCAGTCCCTGGTGGCTTCGCGCAAGGCCACGTGGGAGATGCGCAAGGTCAACGCCCATCGCCGCGCCGACCTCGACAACCTGGTGATCTCCAAGGAAAACCGCGACGACGCCAGCAACATCGCCGACTCGGCGCTGGCCGATTACCAACAGGCCCAGGCACAGCTGGAAGCCGCCGAACTCAACCTCAAACGCACAGAAGTGCGGGCGGCGGTGGACGGCTACGTGACCAACCTCAACGTCCATCGCGGCGACTACGCGCGCATCGGCGAAGCGAAAATGGCCGTGGTCGACATGAACTCGTTCTGGGTCTACGGCTTCTTCGAAGAAACCAAACTGCCTCACGTGCGCGTTGGCGACAAAGCCGACATGCAGCTGATGAGCGGCGAAGTCCTCAAGGGCCACGTGGAAAGTATTTCCCGTGGCATCTACGACCGCGACAACCCGGAAAGCCGCGAGCTGATCGCCGATGTGAACCCGACCTTCAACTGGGTGCGCCTGGCGCAACGGGTGCCGGTGCGGATTCACATCGATGAAGTGCCGGAGGGTGTGCTGCTGGCGGCGGGGATCACTTGCACCGTGGTGGTGAAGCAGGACGCAGTAGATAACTGACAGACCGCGTTGTAGCCATTTGCGAGCAGGCTCGCTCCCACAGATATCACGGCGTCCAGGTATCCTGAGTACGCCACGATACCTGTGGGAGCGGGCTTGCCCGCGATGCAGGCGACTCGGTCTTACGAGGGAATACTCAGCTTCTATTCGCTGCAAAACGTCTCGTGCAGATGCCGCCAGATCACCCGTCCGGATTCGGTTTTTTCAAACACCACGGTCGAGCGCCGATCCGTGTGCAACCCGCCTGCATCGGTCTGCTGTTCGCGGTAACTCACCGTCGCACCCCCTTCATGCAAGGCAATCCCCGTAAGTTCGCCGAGTTCGATGCGGAACCCGCTCTTCTTCCCGCCCGCCATTTGAAACAACGCACGCAAGGCTTCGGAATCCAGCACGAGTCCCAGTGGCGTCACCATGGAGAACCGTGGCGAAAAACGCGTCAGCAATCGCTCCAGCGCTGCCTCGTCTTCTTCCACCGCAAACCATCGCTCGATGGCCTCATGGGCCTGGATCACTTCGTCAAAATAGTCGGTGTAGTCAGTCATGTGGATTTTTCCTGAAGGTGAGGTGCGCGCAGAAGGCTGAGCACTGTCGTCGAGTCGAAACGCAGCACGGCGGCCATCGGCAACAGGGTGAGCAGCGCGGCGGCGAGAAAGCAGTATTGGAAACCGTGGGTACCCAAGGCGCCCAGCAAAGAGCTGAGCAGCGCCGCGCCGAGGCAGAACCCGAGCTGCCGATTGATGTTCCACAGGGCGCTGGAGTGGCCCATTTTCTCCGGCGTGATGCCGACGAACGCCAGGGTCTGCGCAGTCACGCTGCACAGGCTGCCGCCCAATCCCATCAGGGCGTAGGCGAGGATCAACGGGCCGCTTGCAGGTCGGTCGATCTGCATCAGCACGACGATGCCCAGGGATTGCAGCAGCATGCCGGCGATCAGCAACGGCTTGGGGCCGGTCCGGTTGAAACAGCGTTTGCCCAGCATGATCGCCACACCCGAGGCCGCCGCCCAGGCCAGCATCAGCGCCCCGGTTTGTGCTGCGCCGAAACCGAGATCGTGCAGGTACAACACGGCAATCATATTGGTGCCGGTAAAGATGCCGGGCACGCACAGGTAGATCAGCATCGCCAGACGCAATGACGGGTTCTTGATCAGTTGCAGATCAAGCACCGCACCCGGTTTGTTCCAGCCATCGCGCAGGTAGATGCACACCGTCATGACGCTGAGCAGCAGGACACCACCCGCGAGATGGCGGGTGGCCGGGGCGCTCGCCAGACTGACGGCGATCAGCAACAGACACAGCGCGGACGCCGCCAGCAGCAGGCCGCGTACGTCCAGTGTCGGGCGTTCACTCGCAGCCTGATCCGCTTTCAACCAGCGCAGGCCCAGACCGAAAGCGAAAAGCGCCACCGGCAGGTTCAGGTAGAAAATCCAGCGCCACGACAACGCCTCGACGATCAGACCACCCGCCGCCGGCGACAGCGCCGGCACCATCAGCGCCACGAGCAAAACCACCCCCGTGAAGTGCGCACGTTGTGTCGCCGGAAACTCTCGATAGGCCAGCGCCTGGCCCACCGGCAGCAGCAATCCACCACCCAGCCCTTGCAGCAGTCGCCAACCGATCAGGCTTTCAATCGAACCGGCCTGAGCGATGAGCCCGGAGGCGACCCCGAACAGCAGCAGCGAACCGAGAATCAGCCGCCGCTCGCCGACCCGTGCAGCCAGCCACACACTCATCGGAATGATCAGCGTCAGCCCGAGCATGTAGGCGTTGGTGATCCAGGCCAGTTGCGTCACCGAAGCGTGCAACTGCGCGGCGATGTCCGGGTAGGCAATGCTGGCGGCGAACATGTTCAGCAGGTCGAGGGCGAACCCCAACAGATACACCAGCGCGACTTTCGAGCGATAGGCCATGGCAGCTTCCCTGTGATGAGGCGTGCAGGGTAGGGCGCTGGCGGCGATAGAAATACGCTGGTTTGGCTGCTAGTTTGTCAAAATTATTTTGACAGGGAGCGCTGCGAACATGGTCAGCCTGGATCGATTCGATACTTTCAAGGCCGTGGTCGAGGCGGGCTCGCTGACCGCTGCCGCCGATACGCTGGGGCAGACGCGGGCGGTGGTGAGCTTCAACCTCAAGCGGCTGGAAGAAGAGTTGGGCGTCACCCTGCTCACCCGCAACACCCGGCAATTGGCTCTGACTGATGCCGGCGAACGTTTTTATCGTCGTTGCCTGCGTACGCTGGACGAAGCGCGGCTGGCGATCGAAGAAGCACGTTCGGAACACTCGCAACTCAAGGGCACGCTGCGCATCACCACGACCGTGGAGTTCGCGCTGGCTCAGGTGGTGCCGGCGCTGGAGGTGTTTCGACAGCAGCAGCCGCAACTGAATATTCACCTGTCCACGTCCTCAACCCACGCCGATCTGATCTCCGAACGGTTTGACATGGCGATCCGCCTGGGCCGCATGCACGACTCCAATCTGCGGGCCGTGCAGTTGTCGACGTTCGAGGTGTTTGCCGTCGCGGCGCCGGGGCTGGTCGAGCGATTTGTGCCGGTCGATACGCTGGCGGTGCTGGAGTCGATGCCGACGCTGGGGCATGGGCGAGTGCCGGAAATGACGGTCAGCGACCCCGCCGGCACCGAGCATATCTATCAGCCAAAACCGGGAACCACCGCCATCGTCGCGGACAACTCCGCGACTCTGCGTGCCTTTGCACTGACCGGGCAAGGCGTGGCGATTCTGCCGCAGTGGCTGATTCAGGAACACCTGGATGCCGGGCGATTACAGCGTTTGCTGCCGGATTACCGCTTCGCCCAGCAAGGGGTTTACGCGCTGTACCCGGACACCCGGCACCTGCCACTGAAGGTGCGGGCGTTCATTGATTTCATGAAAGGCTGGGGCTGAGTGTTGGCTGGCCTGGCTTCTTCGCGAGCAAGCCCGCTCCCACATTTGGAATGCATTCCCCTGTGGGAGCGGGCTTGCTCGCGAAAGCGTCAACTCGGTCTCAGAGCTTTGCGCGCAAGCCGAACCGCTTCATCAACGTCGATTCCAGCAAGCCTTTCGGCAGCAACGTCGCGAGCAACGGCAACGCCCGGCTGCCATTGCCGATGCGGATCAGGCGTGGCGGTTTGCTCTGCTGCACAGCCTTGAGCAACTCCGCAGCAAAGTCGCTGGCCGGCGTTGGTTTGTCCTGCGAAGCCTTGGCCCGCGCCCGTATACCTTCGCGCAACGGAAACCACGGCGATTGTTCGTTAATCAGTTGTTCTGCCTCATGCCCGGCATTCTTGGCGAAGCTCGATTGAATCGCCCCCGGCTGCACTTCCATGACGCGAATCCCGAACGGCGCCAGCTCCATGCGCAATGCATCGCTCAGCGCGTGCACCGCCGCTTTAGACGCGCAATAGGCGCCGGCAAATGGCGTGACCAAAACCCCGGAAACACTGCCGACATTCACCACCAGGCCCTTGGCCCGGCGCAGCACCGGGAACAGTGCACGGGTTACGCCGACAATCGAGAACACGTTGGTCTCGAACTGGCGCTGCATGGCCGCCACACCGCCGTCGAGCAGCGGCCCCATGGCGCCGTAACCGGCATTGTTGATCAGCACGTCGAGGCCGCCGTGTTGCTGGTTGATCCGCTCGGCGAGTTGTTCCAGCGCTGCGTTGTCATTGACGTCGAGCTGCACGGCCGTGAACCCGGCCGCGCTGAGCGCCGCGACATCTTCAGCCTTGCGGGCACTGGCCCAGACCTCGTAGCCGGCGCCTTTGAATGCATCGGCGAGGGCGCGGCCGATGCCGCTGGAACAACCGGTAATCAACGCAACGGGCATGGCGCATTCCTTGTGCAAAACAGTGGGAGAGGGGATCAGTCGGAGAAACTACCCTGCAATCGCTCGGCGCGAAACTCCAGGGTTTGCGGGCGATAACCAGGACGCAACGGCGGCATCGGCAAGCAGTCTTCCCAGTTACCGCCGGGCTGCAATTCGCCGGGGCCGCGATAGCGCGGGGCGGCGTATTGATTGTCGGCCAGGTTCACGGTGTCGCCCGGCGCATACGCGGCAATGCGCCAGCGCAGTTCGGTCAGCGGCACGTCGTTACCATTGTTCAACTTGAGCAGCAGCGGACGGTCGGCGGGGCAGTGTTCGGGGGCATAGACAATGCGCAGTTCAAGGCGCGCCAGTTGCTTGACCTCGCGGTTGTCCAGCCACACCACCCACATCGCCACCAGCCCCAGGCCCACAGCGGCGGCCATCGACACCGGCAGGGCCTTGGCCGGGTAGCGCAACAGCAGGATCAGCCAGGTGATGACCAGCAAGACGCCGATGAACATGTTCGAACACTCCTTGAACTTGTGCCTGCCATCCTACCGAAGGGGCGCGGGAATGGACATTCGCGGATTGAGTAGGGTGCCGTCGGTCGGGACTGTAATTTCTGACAGTAGTCGGACGAGTGTCGCGCATGCTCAGCTATCCGAGGCAAGAAATGCCGGTCACGCGGGGAGCGCGCTCCATGAGTGTGCACATCAATACGCCGAGGATGTCTGTGGTCGACCCGCGCGGCCTGGTGGTGCGCACGGTCGACTATTGTCGAGACATCGAGAACGGACCGGTCGAGTCCCGGATCAACCGCACCCTGCATGACTCTGCGGGGCGTTCGCTGAAACAGTGGGACCCGCGACTTTGGCTGTCGCAAGCCGACGACCCGCTGACGCCGGCCAATCTGATGCAGGTGTTTGCTCTAGACGCCACGGTGATTCGCTCGGACAGCGTCGATGCCGGTACGCAAATCGAACTGAAGGGACTCGCTGCACAAACGATGTTCAGTTGGGACAGCCGTCAGACGCGGCGCGAGATCGAGCACGACAATTTGCTGCGCCCCGTCGCGATATTCGAAGAAGGAACAGGCGTGCCTCGGCGTTGTGTCGAGCGCCTGACCTACGGTCATCCCGGCAGCGGGGACCCGTCGCGCAACCAGTTCGGTCAGCTGATCCGCCATGACCATCCGGCCGGCAGCGTACTGTTCAACGCGTTTGCAATCAGCGGTGCATGCACCGAGGACACCCGGCACTTCACGCTGGATCCGCTGACACCCGACTGGCCGGAGCAGGAGGCGGAGCGTGCGCGGCTGCTGGAGCCAGGCGCCGGTGAGCTGTCGCGGTGGCGCCATGGTGCATTGGGGGATGTGCTGGAACAGACGGATGCCCGAGACAACCGGCATACATTCGAGCTGACCGTTGATGGCCGTTTGCGCGAACGCCGCCTTCAGTTGAAGGGGGAGCGTGAGCAGATCCTGGTCACTGACATTCGTTACAACGCGCAAGGCAATGTCACGCAGCAAACTGCCGGCAACGGTGTGCACACCACCCGGACCTATCGTCCCGAGGACGATCGTCTGTTGTGCCTGCGGACCGAAGACGCCCGCGGTCTCGTGCTGCAACACCTGATTTATGGATACGACAGGATGGGCAATGTCCTGCGGATTGAAGACAAGGCAATGCCGATCCGTTACTTCGCCAACCAGTGCATAGAGCCGGTCAGTTGCCTGGTCTACGACAGTCTTTACCAATTGATCATGGCGTTCGGGTGGGAAGCCGGGCGTGCCAGTCAGGGCCCGCAATCGATGGGCCGCGTCGATCCGGCGGCGGTCAGCAAGTTTCAGCAGGATTACAAATATGATTGGAGCGGCAACCTGCTCAAGCTGATTCATGTCGGACCACAAAGCCACGGACGCAAACTGCAACCGGCGAGCTACAGCAACCGCAGTCTGCCATACGAAGTCACGCCGCCTACCGATGCACAAATCAAAGCTGCATACGATCGAAGAGGCAACTTGCTGCAGCTGGAACCGGGGCGGATGTTGAGCTGGAACCTGCGTAATCAACTGCAATTGGTCAGCCCGGTCGAGCGTGCTTCCGGTATCAATGACAACGAGACCTATCTCTACGATGGCAGCAGTCAGCGGGTACGCAAGATCCGCTCCTTGTTAACCAATGCCCGAACCCTGGTTGCCGATGTGCGCTATTTGCCTGAACTGGAATTGCGCACCGACAACGGCACCGGCGAACGGCTACAGGTCATCGTCGCCGGCGGTGTCCGGGTACTGCATTGGGAGAGCTCGCCGTCCTCGGGCATCAACAATCAGTATCGATACCAGCATGTCGATCACCTGGGCTCGGTCAGTCTGGAAACCGCCGATGACGGTACGATGATCAGTCGCGAAAAGTTTCACCCTTTCGGTACCAGCGCCTGGCAGGACGGCGAATTCAGCTACAAATACATCCGTTACTCGGGCAAGGAGCGTGATGCGACCGGGCTCGACTACTTTGGTCTGCGCTACTACATCCCGTGGTTGCAGCATTGGTTGAATCCGGACCCCAAAGGCATGATCGACGGGCTCAATCTGTACTGTATGGTCGCCAATTCACCGGTCACATTTTTCGACAGCGACGGTGGAGGCAAAACCGAAGCCGCTGAATTGAACAATAGTGTGGACAAACAGCAGGCCTTGTTGTCAGCAGTCTCATCGGCCGCTGCGAACACCCGCAACTCCATCATGAATCACCTGTATGCCCGTCAACGTTTTCAGGCGCTGGGCAGGCGCATCATCACGCAGTTGGGCAGTTCCGCATTCAGCGCCGGCGCCAGCGCGGCAGGCTCCGCAGCAGGGGGCGCCATTGGCGGGTTGTTGGGTCCGGGTGGTGCGAAATTGGGTGCCGCTGCCGGGGAAAAGGCTGCGTCAATGGCAGCAGACCGCCTTGTGTCTAAAGTGGTGGACGCCTATCAACTGGATCGCGCGATCAATTTCAAAGGCAATGAAATGAATCCCAAGGCTTTCATCGAAAGCGTCGAGCCGAAAAAGAGACCGGGCCTGGCAACGCTGGGATTCGAGCTCGCGGCATCGGATCCACGTACACCCGAAGGACGCGCCCGGCTCACCAGAGTGGTGGTCGATAAAGCGATTGACAAGGTGGGTGGCGAGCTGGGTTCGGAGGTGCCGGGCCTTATAAGAACGGGGATTGAGTTTTACCATGCCTCGCAAGGATTGGATGCAGCGACACTGAGTGAAGCCTACGAACAAACGCCAGTGGTGATCGACATGCTGGAATTCAGAATGCAGGCGATCAAGGACGAACTGGCGGTATCCAATGATGCAACGGCGGAGGTCTTCGAAAAGGTTTCCGAGTTGTCGGCGCAAACTCCGGTCGTTGTTCACGCGCTGAACCGGAATCAGGACTTCATCGAGCTTGTTGCACCGACGCCCTATGCCGGCAAGCGGCAGTCGCTCAAACGAGGGGCACTGGCGAAGTCTCACGCACCCCGGCAGCATTCGTCTGCCTGAATTGAAAAAGCCCCCGCCCAACCCGCTGCGGATAGGGGACGCAGCGGGCTGGACGGGGGCTTCTTGTTACGGAACGCTTACTGCGCGATGGTTTTCACCGACACGCCGCGTTCGACCGGGGTGGAGCGACCGTAGATATCTTCGAAACGCTCGATATCGTCTTCGCCCAGGTATGAGCCCGACTGCACTTCGATGATTTCCAGCGGGATCTTGCCCGGGTTGCGCAGGCGATGCACCGAGGCGATCGGGATGTAGGTCGACTGGTTTTCAGTGAGCAGAAACACGTTCTCGTCGCAGGTCACTTCGGCGGTTCCGCTGACCACGATCCAGTGTTCTGCGCGGTGGTGGTGCATCTGCAGCGACAGGCACGCGCCCGGCTTGACCGAGATGTGCTTGACCTGGAAGCGGCCACCCATGTCCACCGAGTCGTACGAGCCCCACGGACGGTACACCTCGCAGTGGTTCTGGGTTTCGCTGCGGCCCTGGGCGTTGAGGGTGTTGACCATCTGCTTGACGCCCTGGACCTTGTCCTTGTGGGCGATCATCATGGCGTCCTTGGTTTCGACCACCACGATGTTTTCCAGACCGATCACCGACACCAGTTTGCCGTTGCCGTGGATCATGCAGTTCTTGCTGTCCTGGATCACCACGTCGCCCTTGCTGACGTTGCCGTTGGCGTCCTTCTCGTTGACTTCCCACAGCGACGACCAGCAGCCGACATCGCTCCAGCCGGCGGTCAGCGGCACCACGCAGGCGCGCTGGGTCTTTTCCATCACGGAATAGTCGATGGAGTTGTCCGGGCAGCAGGCGAAGGTGGCTTCGTCCAGGGTGACGGTGTCGGCATCCTGCTGGCTGCGCTCGAGGGTCAGCAGGCAGGTGTCATAGATGTCCGGATCATGCTTTTTCAGTTCTTCGAGGAAGCGGCTGGCGCGGAACAGGAACATGCCGCTGTTCCAGTAATAACCGCCGGACTCTACGTACTCGGTGGCGCGTTTGACGTCGGGTTTTTCCACGAAGTGCGAGACGCGGCTGACGCCTTCCGGCAGCAGCGAATCACCGGTGGACTTGATGTAGCCGTAACCGGTTTCCGGTTTGGTGGCCGGCACGCCGAACAGCACCATCTCGCCGTTTTCGGCGGCAACGGTGGCCAGAGCGAGGGCACGTTGCAGGGCTTTCTGGTCTTCCAGAACGTGGTCGGCCGGCAGCACCAGCATCAGTTCGTCGCGACCTTCATTGACCAGCATCATCGCGGTCAGGGCCACGGCCGGCGCGGTGTTGCGACCGAAGGGTTCCATCAGGATCCGCTGGCATTCCAGATTGCGGCTGGCCAACTGCTCGTTGACGATGAAGCGGTGATCCTTGTTGCAGACCACGATCGGGGTGTCCATGCCTTCGAACACCAGACGCTCGAGGGTTTGCTGGAACAGTGTGTGTTCGCCGGTCAGGGCGAGGAACTGCTTGGGAAACTGCTTGCGCGAAAGCGGCCAAAGACGTGAGCCGCTACCACCTGACAAGATCACCGGAATCATATTGTTTACTCCATTAATTCGATTGGGTTAGAGCCACGAACCTGTGTCGTTTCACTCTTGTTGTTGTCTCGTAGTCGAACTGACAACCCGGTCAAGGGTGGGAGGGGGCTTGCTCCCGAAGGCGGTGCATCAGTCGACATATCTGTTGAATGTCGGACCGCTTTCGCGAGCAAGCCCGCTCCCACAGGGGGGGAACGGCGTCAGTTCAGAAAAGGATTAGCGGGTCGACACCGGGCGTTTCACCCAGACTGGCGACAGGTTGCTGCCGTTGCCGGTGACGTACAGCACGGCTGCTTCACCGCGCTCCAGGGCGACTGGTTTGACGTCGCCGACTTTCTTGTCACCTTCGTACAGCGCCAGGCTGACTTTCACCGGGTTGATTTCACGCTCGCCACGGCCCTTGGCGGCCACGTTCGGCACCACGTCGGTCTTGCCGTCGGCGGTCTTCAGGGTCAGCGACTTGTCGCTGAGGTTCTGCACGCGCACCAGGGATTTCTGCTTGTTCTTGAACGGCGGTTCTTCGATCAGTTGCGGCGCGCCGGAAGCGTTGTTGACCAGGGTGTAGTAGTGGTCACCGGCGAGTTTGACCGGCAGGGTCTGGCTGCCGACCTTGGCACTGTAGTCGCCGCCCGGCATGAAGCTGAAATCGCTGCTGGCCAGCGGCGCGACGTCGCTCAGATTGGTGCTGCCGACGGTGGCGCTGACTTCAGCGTTGCTGGCGTTGTAGACGCGCACGAAGGTCGAGCCTTTCGGTGCAGTCGGGCCGTACAGCGCAGCGTCGCCACCGGCGAAGGCCTGGACCGACAGCACGCTCAGACCCGCAACCAGAGCGAAGCGTTTGGCGAGACGACGAGGAGTTGTAGTGAAAGTCATGGTGTACCTCTCTTTCAGTTTTGCGCCCGATCGGGCGTCTCGGATTTAGTGTTGATGGCTACGTTTTGTTGGCGAGCACCGGCTTGTTTGAGCTCTGCGACCCACTGTGGGTCGGCGTCGCCGATTTCGTTGTTCACAGGCAGATATCGTTCAGGAAACTCCCAGATCAGCACCTGTGGCGGGCTGTTCTTGAAGTCATCGCTTTTCAGGTAGCTGAGCATCGGCAGGATCGGGCCGTGACCGTCTTCGGCGTAATTGACCACGTCGCTGTGCAGCGCTTGCTTGAGCGCACCGACAAAGTTCCAGTTCGGGTTGGCGCTGTAGCTGGTGCCGATCAGGGCCACCGGCACTTCGCTGTTGGCGAACAGGGCGTCGTCCCCGGCAGGTTGCTCGACGGCCACGGTGTTGCGCTTTTGCAGCGGTTCCTTGGCCGGCATCAGGTTTTCGAACAGCGGATCCAGCGGCAGGAACAGACGCAGGTCGCCCTTGTGCGTGACCTTCTCCGCCGGGGTGGTGACGAAGCGCTGTGGCTCGCCGCTGAGCGGGAACTTGTCGGCGATGGTCCTGGCCAGGGTGTTGGCGGCGATTTCCGCGCCTTCAGGGGTCCAGTGGGTGTCGGTGCGCAGGAACACTTGCTGACCGTTCTGCTTGGCCGCTTGCAGCGGGCCGAGCAGGTCGGGGGCGAGGATCTTGTCCGCCGCGACACGGGCGTGGAAGTCCTGATAGAGGTTGGCGTGGATGCTTGCCGGTTTCACTTCACCCAGGTGTTCCGGGTACAGGCGAGCCTTGGCCGGCACGATCGCCATCACCAGTTTCACGCCTTTCTCTTTCAGGGTCTGGCGCACGCCTTCGACCAGCGCGTAGTTGCCTTGCAGGTTCAGCTCTTCGTTGACGATCGGGTTGAATTCCTCATCGCTGTACAACCACTGATCGCGACCGAGCACCACGCCCGGACGACCTTCGTTGAACAGTTTGAAATCCAGCGCGGCCCAGAGGTTGGTGCCCAGGCGCTTGATCGGGAATTCGTCGTCGTAGTGGGTTTCCACGGCTTTGGTCCAGCGACCGTTGAGCACCGTCGCATCGGCGTTGGTGCTGAAGCCGAAGAAGCTGCGCACCGACCACAGACCGAGCACCAGCAGGGTCACCAGAAACAGCGCGATGTAGAAGATGCGTAATGAGCGGGTCATGTCAGATCCCTCAGAACTGGAAGTAAAGGAACGGCGAGAAGCTTTGCGCCGAGAGTTTGAGAATCGAGGCGATGAACAGCAGCAGGATCAGCCCGCGCATCACGTAGCGCGACCAGTCCGCGGTCCAGTAGGCCGGTTGCACCTGGGCTTCGACGCCGACGGTGTAGCCAGGCTCGTGGATGCTCGCCGGGTTTTCGCCCGGGGCTGCCTTGATCATTCCCGGAGTCGCCGTGGCCGGGCCATTGGCCTCGACGTTGACTTCAGGCTTGCTCTTGGCCGGCGGCTGGTTGGTGTACAGATCGCGCAGGCCGAAGAACGCCAGGGTCACGTAAGCCACCACCAGGGTCGCCACTTGCAGGCCGGTGAGGCTGGCCTGGTTGAGTTCCGACAGCGACCAGTCGCCGAAGCTGAACATCGCGCCGTACATACGGCCGGCAACGTGCAGGTTTTCGGCACGGAAGATCACCCAGCCCATGACCACCAGCAGGAACGTCAGCGCCCAGCGGATCGGGTTGAGGCTGCGCGGCGCGGTGTTGAGGCCGAGCATTTTTTCGATCGCCAGCCACATGCCGTGCCACGCACCCCAGACGATGTAGGTGATGTTCGCGCCGTGCCACAGACCACCGAGCAGCATGGTCAGGAACAGGTTGCGATAGGTCATCAGCGTCCCTTTGCGGTTACCGCCGAGGGTGATGTACAGGTAGTCACGCAGCCAGGTCGACAGGCTGATGTGCCAGCGGCGCCAGAACTCGGTGATCGACTGGCTGATGTACGGCTGCTTGAAGTTTTCCATGAAGCGGAAGCCCATCATCAAGCCCAGGCCGATGGCCATGTCGCTGTAGCCGGAGAAGTCGAAATACAGCTGCGCGGTGTAGGCCAGTGCGCCGAGCCATGCATCGCCAGTAGTCGGGTTTTGCAGGGCGAAGCAATGGTCGGCTACCACGGCGAGGGTGTCGGCGATGAACACCTTCTTGATGAAACCCTGCATGAACCGCGTGCAGCCCTCGGAGAACTTGTCGATGGTGTGGGTGCGGTTGTTGAACTGGTCGGCCAGGTCACGGAAACGCAGCACGGGACCGGCAATCAGGTGCGGGAAGATCGCCACGAACGCCGCGAAGTCGATCAGGTTGCGGGTGGCCGGGGTGTCGCCGCGGTAGACGTCGATGATGTAGCTGATCGACTCGAAGATGTAGAACGAGATACCGATCGGCAGCAGCACGTGGGTCAGGATGAACGGCTCAAGTCCCATCGAGGTCATGATCGCGTTGATGCTGTCGACCCCGAAGTTGGCGTACTTGAAGTAGCCGAGGATGCACAGGTCCACCGCCACGCCGAGCAGCAGCCAGCGCTGGGCCGGTTTGGTGCGCACGCCGGCGGCGCCGACTTTCAGGCCGATCCAGTAGTTCCACAGGGTGACGCCGGCGAACAGCGCCAGGAAGTCCACCCGCCACCACGCGTAGAACACGTAGCTGGCGATCAGCAGCAGCAGGTTGCGATAGCGTTGCCCGCTCAGGTAGTACAAGCCGAGAAAGATCGGCAAGAACAGAAACAGGAACACGTTGGATGAAAATACCATCCCGATCTCTCCATGTTTGAACCAACAGTCAAGGGCCAAAGCCCCCCCAAACCCCCCACAAAAATTCAGAGGGCGACATCACTTCACTGTGGGAGCGGGCTTGCTCGCGAAAGCGGAGTGTCAGTCGACATATTTTTTGAATGTCAGACCGCATTCGCGAGCAAGCCCGCTCCCACAGGGTTTATCGGTGTACTCAAGAACCTTTGTTGCCCTTTTCGTGGGACGGGTCGTAGACCTTGGTCAGGTCGCCGCCGAGGCGGAAGGTCTTGAACGGCTGCATGCCGTGTTTTTTCTCGATCACATCCGGCGGGCAGGTGTAGAGGGTGCAGAACGGTTCGAGCCAGGCGAACTTCATGTCCTCTTTCAGGTCGGTCATGTCCTGCTCTTTGCCGTTCTTCTTCTCGAACTGATCCGGGTCTTTCACCCCGGCCAGTACCCGATCACCCAGGCGTTTCAGCGCGCCGTTGTTTTCCTGACGCAGATCCACACCGTTGACCTGGGCGAAACTGGCGATCATCGCCAGTGGCGGCAGGGCGTAGTTGTGATAGGCGAGGGCGCGTTGCTGACGCTTGAGTTCGTTCGGCAGGAAACCGTCGGCATCGACTTGATTGACGCCGATCTTGTATTCCTTGACTGCCCAATCGAACAGGTCGCGGCGGTTGGTCGCGACCGATGTCGCCATCACCGACCACGCGGCCCAGTACGAGTGGTTATTGGTTTTTTCCAGCGGCAGGTTGTCCCAATCGCTGACCACCTGATCAGCCATTTTGCTGAACCAGGCTTCGATCACCTGGGCTTCCTGCTGGTGCTGGGCCAGCGGATGAGAGTCGGAGAACTTCAGGCGAATGTACGAAGACGCCATGCTGCCCAGCGCCCATTTGCGCATCGACTTGCCGGTGTGGTTGAAGTCCTTGGACATCAACGCATCGGCCTTGGCCCACGCGGTGAGCCAGTTGAGTGTGCAATCGAGCTGTTCCGGGCGACCGTCGCGCATGAACTGCATCACCCGTTTGGCAGTGCCGCGTTCCAGGGTGGTGATGTCTTTGGTGGTGTCGCGGAAGGCCTTTTCCGACTGCACGTTCAGCGTCGCGCGAGCCTTGTCCGAGCCTTCGTACTTGCTGCGAAATTGCAGCGGGCCGGTGTAGGGCGTCGGCATCGCATCGCAGCCTTCGCTCTTGTCGCCGGTCTTGAATTTATCCACAGGCGCAAAATAGCCCTGTGGCGGACGCAGTGGTGCGGCGGCCTGCGCGGTGCCGGCGAAAATCGCCAGCCCGAGCAGCGTCGGCGCCAAAAGAGTTTTCAGTTTCGGATTTCGCATAGCAGACCTCATTGCCCGACCTGAGCGGTTTGTTGCCCAGCGCCCGGGAATACGTTGCGTTTGCAGATTTTCGCTTCGACTTTCTGTGGCGCGGTGCCCGCTTCCGGGCCCTGGACTTCGACCGCCAGCAGGTTTTGTGAGGCCCAGTCTTCGTCCGTGCGCAACTCAAAGGCGAAACGACCGTCGGTATCGGAGGTTTCCGGTTTCTCGATCTTGATGTCCTCGTGGCGACCGTTCATGTACCAGAGGGTGGCTTGCAGGGTTTTCACCGAGGTGTCGGCGAAGCGGATGTCGACCTGATGGCTGCTGTTCTGCAGGTTCAGGTTCTTGCTGTTGACCAGCAGTTCTTGTTTGCCGCCCGGCTTGAGCGTGGTGCTGGCGGACATTTGCGCCTCTTTGCCTTCGCAGCCGTTGTCGAGCAACGCCATCATCTGGCGATAGATGGTTTCCTGGTCGAGGCGGTACAGCGGCGAGAATTCCCAGATGAGGATTTTCGGCGGCGTCTTCTGGAATTCGTCGCTGCCCAGGTACTGCAACATCGAACCTTCCAGACCGCCGCCGGGGAAGGCGACGTTGAGAATGTCGGCGCCGATGGCTTCTTCAAGGAAACCGGCGAAGTTGTAGTTCTTGCCGCTGTGCGAAGTGCCGACCAGTGTGATTTGCGGATTGCCGGAATCACCGAACAGATCGCCGTCACCCGCTTCGCCTTTCGGCTCGGTGGTGAACTGGTCCATGTACTGGATCGCGTAACTGGTGCCGCACAGTTGCCCGGCCATGTTGTGCAGGGTGCCGGTCTTGCCCATGCGTCCGGAGCGTTTGGTTTCGAACTCACGCTTGGGAATGTCGGCGAAGGCCGGAATCTGCTTGACCTTCTCAGCGACGATTTTTGCCGTGCGCTGGGCACCGTATGGCGTCCAGTGCTGGTCGCCGCGGAAGTAGAAATCGTGGGCGGGCAGGGTCTCCGGCAGCGATTCGTTGGTCAGCGGCGAAAGGTCCGGCACCACGTAACCCATCTTGGCGAAACGGCCGAGCATGGTCTTGTAGTTGCCCAGCGCTTTCTCGTAATCGAACGCGGCTTTTTCCGCCGGGTTGAGCTTGTTGCGGTTCACCAGACCACGGGTCGGCTGGTAGACGATCACCAGTTCGACGCCTTTGGCCTTGAACGCATCGTGCAGCTGTTGCAGGCGTTTGTAGCCGGCCGGTGTGGTGTTGAACTCGGTGCGCAGGTCTTCCTGGGTCCGGAACAACCAGTCGCCCTGCGCTTGCACCAGAGTGGTGAAGTTCTGCTGATAGCGGGTGGTGTAGTTCTTCGCGTCATGGGCGGCCGGGCACAGGCTGCAGCACGGTTCGGCGGTGAACGTTGGCGCTTTCACTTCGTCCGCGCGGGCGCCGTTGCTGGCCGCCAGAATGCCCACGGTCAGGGCCGACAGGCTGAGTAATTTGATCAGGTGTGGGTGCATAAAATTGTCCTCAGTCCCGCATTTCGGTCTGGCGTTCGACAGGGTCGATCAGCACGGCTTTCTGCTGGCGCACCAGCAGGTCGAGAATTTCATCCTGGCGCTCGCCGAGGATGCCGTTGAAGCTGATGCCGCTGGATTTGGTCGGCGCCAGCATCGACACGCGATACAGCTCGACACTCAGGGGCGAATCGATCGACAGCGGGCCGCTGCCGTTGGCCGCCAGTTCACCGCCGACCACGATCAGCGAGACCTGGGCGTCGAACGGGTCGAGCTTGATGTCACGGTCGGTGTCGGTCAGGTCCTTGATGTGCCCGTAGACGCCGGTCAGGCCGTTGGCCATGGCGACGTTTTCGTAGAGGCGGATGTTCACGCTGTTACGAATGCGGATGCCGTGGCGCTTGTTGCTGATGACCTTGTTGCCCCACAGCAGGTTGTCGGCGGACTCGTAGAGGGTGATGCCGTCGGTGTGGTTCTTGTAGATCTCGTTGTAGGCGATCAGGTTGTTCACGCTGTTACGGTCGATCACCAGCCCCGAGAGGTGGTTGTCGTAGCTTTTGTTGTTGAAGATGAAGCTGTCGTTCACCTCACGGGAAATGATGATCCCGTGCTTCTTCTTCGTGCCGTACACCGTATTCTCGGCAATGATCAGACCGTGAGAACGGTCGTGCGGGTCGATGCCGTAGACGATGTTGTCCTTGTAAGTGTTGCCCTTGACCACGAAGTCGCGGGTCTCGTAGCAGTAGAAGCCGTACCACATGTCCGAGAACTCGGAGCCGACGATCCAGCCGGTCGGCTCGGGACGCTTGAGCACCTTGGCCATGTTCGGCGTGTACTGGGAAATACTCACACCGTAGGACTTACTGTTGGCGTAGCCGAAGCTGGCCATCTTGCTGTTGACGATGTAGGTCTCGGTGCCGCCCCAGGCCAGCAGGAACGGGCGAAATTCCTTCGGCGAACGGAAGGTCGCCGGGCCGTTTTCCTTCTCGCGCCAGCCAGTGATTTTGGTATCACGCACGAACAGCTGGCCGTCGTTGACCAGGAACGAACCGGCCTCCTGGGACAGGCGCAATTCCTGGGTCTGGCCGTCGATCTCGAGGATGCCTTTGCGGCCGACCACGATCGGCAACTTGGCCAGGTAGACGCCCGGCGAGGTTTCGCTGAAGTACTGCTTGGGCAGTTTCTGCGCCAGCTCTTTCAGGTTCATGTAGCCGTCGTCGACGAAGATCGCCTGCGGGATGCCGTGCTGACGCACCACCCATTCGGCCATCTTGTTGTCGCCGCCGATGAAGTCCTTCAGGGCGTCTTCCTGCATCATCCGGCGCACGCTGATCTTGCCCGCTTTGCTGCGCACGATTTTCGCGGCGGCGGCTTCGGCGGTGTAGCCGGAGAGGTCGGGCAATTTCGGCTTGGCCAGTTCCAGCGCTTCGGTCGGCGCGCTGCTGACGGTGTAGGTCTTGGCCTGTTGCAGCTCCTTGGCGGTGGTCGCGGGTTTGGCCGGTTCCACACTGGCGAAGGCGCCGGCCGAGGCCAGCAGCATCGCGCCGGCCAGCAGGCTGAGTGAGCCTTTGCGGGCACTGTTCATGTCGGGCACTCCCTTGGCGGTCAGCATCAGAAGCGCCAGATCACGTCGATGAACGCGCGGTGCATGTACGAATCGACCTGGCTGCCATAGGCGTCACCCGGCTTGAACACGCCGCCACGGAAACGCACCAGCGCCGACGGTTCGTCGATCGACTGGCTCAGCGCCGCCGGCAGCAAGCCTTGCTTGAAGTACTTGGTGACCACCAGATCCATTTCCTGGCCCAGATCCTTGTTGCCGTCCTGCAGTGGCAGGGAAGTGCTGGAAAGGATCGCGCCGGTGACGTCGTCGGTGTTGTTCTCCACGGCGTTGATGCCGTTGCTGCCCACCGGCTTGTTGCCGTCCACGCGCCAGAACTTGTGGTAGATCAGGCTGGCGTCGTACTGGTCGTTGAGCATCCACGAACCGAACAGGGTGGCGGTCTGCATGTTGTTCATTTCGCCACGGAAGGCCTCGCCGAAACGGTGAACGCGGGAGCGAGTACCGGTGTAGTTCGAGCGGTTGCTTTCCAGGCCGTTCTGTTCGTAATCGGCGCTGGCACGGGCATACGCCGCACCGACCTGCCATTGCGGATCAAGGCGCAGACGCACACCGATGTCGGTGGCCCAGCCGTCGACGTTGTCACTGCGCTTGGCCTGGGCCGGGCGGGTGCCGTCGGCGTTGAGGGCGTTGACCGTGTCGCGGTCGCCGCTCATGCCGGTGATGCTGCCCCAGTAGTTGACGGTGTTGGTGTTGCGCCAGTTGTAGGCGTCGCTGTCTGCGGTCAGGCCGAGCCAGCTGATGTCGCCGTTTTCTTTCTTGTCCAGCGAATCGCCGGCCACGCCTGGCTCCGGATAGTCGAGCTTGCCGTCGTCGTGGGTGTGGTGACCGCGAATCCCGACCCAGTTGCCCGGTGTCCACTGGTAAGCGGCATCGGCGTAGGCGTGCAGGCGATCCTTGTCTTTGGGGGCCAGCTCTTTCAAGTCGGTGCGGTATTCGCTGAAGCGTTCGGCGACACCGGCGTTGGCGCGCAGCAGGGTGGTATCGAAAGTCCAGTTCAGGGCTTCGATGTTGGTGTCGCGCCACTGGCCGTCGTCGTTGCGCAGGCGCTGGCGACCGAACTTGAGGATCTCGCCGGGGTAGGGCGTCAGGCCGCTGTAGCCGACCCAGAACTCGCGCATCGCCAGGTAGTTTTTCTTGGTCTTGCGGTCGCCGTTGTCGGTGGTCTGGGTGCCCTCGCTGTCGGACTGCTGCAGGGTGTCGGTCTCGATGATGTCGGTCGAGGTCACGGCCTGGCCCATGGCATAGGCGCTCCACGCGCCGCTTTCGCCGTAGACCCACGGACGCAGATCGAGGCCGATGCCGTTGACGTCGCCGCCGCTGGCGGTGCCGAGGTCGCGGTCGTCTTCGGACTGGCCGGTGATTTTCACTTCGAGGCCGAAGTTCTTCGATTCAGTCATCGCGGCCAGGGTCGGGCAAGACCAGATCAACGCGAACGTGAGGCCAATGCCGGCCTTCACAAAGGGATTCAATTTCATGGTTTTTCCTCGCCGTCTTCTTCTTGCAGGGCGTGCAGTTGCAGCGTGTTCGGGCTCAGGGCGCCACGGGTCGCCTGTTCCTGTTGCAGCAGGCGCTGGGCTTCGGCCAGGCGCTCGGGCGGCAGTTGGGCGGCGAGGGTGGTCGCCAGCTCATCGGCTTGCGGAGTGTTTTGGGCTTTGGCCAACTGGCTGAACACATAGGCGTTGAGCGGGTTGGGCTTGGTGCCCTTGCCTTGGGAAAACAGCTGGGCGATGGCGAAGTCGGCGCTGTTCTGGCCGTTGCGCGCAGCGGTCAGCAGATGGTCGAGGGCCTTCTGCGGATAGACCTTGCCCAGGTAGCCACGGCGGTAGATCTGGCCGAGGTAGTAATCGGCAGCGACTTCGCGGCCGACGGCTTTCTGGAAATGTTCCTCGGCGACTTTGGCGTCGGCCGGGACCAGTTTGCCTTCGTAGTAAAGCTTGCCCAGCAACAGCTCGGCGCGCGGCTGGTCGGCGGCGCGGCCGTTGTCCAGGTACTTCATCATCTGGTCGACGTCGCCCAGTTCCGGGAAGTCGTAGAGCAGTTGCGCGAGGGTGACCCACGACGCCGGGTAACCCGGCGCGATCGGCTCGAGCAGCGACTGCGCGGTTTTTTCGTCGGTCTTGCCCAGGGTCGAATCGGCCAGCACACGGGCCACGGAGTCCACCCGCTGAGCACTGACGGTGCCGCGGCTGTAACCGGCCTGCAGTTGTTTGATCAGCTCGGCCTGTTGCTCCGGCGCGCCACGTTTCTGATAGACCGTGGCCAGCTCGACGTAGCAGATGTCGGTGGTGTTGAGCGCGGCCTTGCAGATTTTTTCCACGTCATCCAGATGCTGGTCGTACGTGCCCTGGGTGCGATACAGCAGCACCTGTGCCAGACCTGCTTCCGGGTAACCGGATTTGCGCCATTGATCGATCTGCTGTTGAGCGTTGATGTTCGGGAAGCTGTGCGGGTATTGCAGGTACAGCATCGCGAGCGGGATCAGCGTGTTGCCTTCGCCACTGGCGGCGGCCTTTTTCAGCAGGCTTTCGGCTTCCTGATGCTCGGCTTCGGTGGAGCCGGGCTTGGCCACCAGCAAACGACCGAGTCGGGCCTGGGCACGCGGCGAAACACTGGCGGCGGCGCGGTAGGTGGCTTCGGCCTGTTTCATTTGTTCCGGATCGCGGCTGTCGACCTGGATGTCGGCAAGGCCCACCTGGGCTTCGCTGTACCCCAGATCGGCCAGCGCACGGTAGTTCTGCGCGGCGGTCGCGGTGTCACCGC
This sequence comes from Pseudomonas sp. 3-2, assembly GCF_019710535.1. Taxonomy (NCBI): domain Bacteria; kingdom Pseudomonadati; phylum Pseudomonadota; class Gammaproteobacteria; order Pseudomonadales; family Pseudomonadaceae; genus Pseudomonas; species Pseudomonas sp. 3-2. The sequence continues at coordinate 1,124,790 of NZ_CP081200.1, forward strand.
GCTTGAGCGCTTCGTTGGCCAGGCGCTGGTCGGGCAGGCCGGCGCAACCGGCCAGACTCACTGCCAATGCAACTGCACACAGAGGACCCATGTGGGAGCGGGCTTGCTCGCGAAGGCGGAGTGTCAGCCCACACTGATTCTGAATGTTGAACCGCATTCGCGAGCAAGCCCGCTCCCACAGGGGACGCGGCGTATTCGAGAGAGTTGGAATCGTCACGGGCATGTCCTCGACTTAAAGACCGGCAGCCATGGCTTTGTCGATCAGCCAGTTCAGGTTCGGACCACGGTCGCTGTTGACTTCCACCGGGCGGCCGGCGAAGCGGCTGTCCAGCGGCTCGTCAGGCTGGATCTGCACACGGATGTCGGAGGACAGGTCGGCACTTTTCAGGCTGGTGCTGCTGACGATCTTGCCGGTGCGGGTCTTGTCTTCGCCGGCGATCTGGAAGCTCACCGGGGTGCCCGGACGCACGTCGCCGAACTGGCGATAGGAGAAGCGCGCATCGACGGTGGCCTGGGTGTTGCGCGGCACCAGCTGGAAGATCACGTCGCCCTTGCTCGCGTATTGACCGTCGGCCACCAGTTGCTGGGCCACGGTGCAATCGCACGGCGAGGTCAGGGTGCCGGTCATCTGTTTGCCGAACAGTTCTTCAACCTTGGCCGGGGAAAGTTGATCTTCTTCCAGGTGACCTTTGAGTACGTCGAGCATGCTGGTGCTGAACGTCGCCAGCGGTGCGCCCTTGGCGGCGACGCCGTCGGACTTCACCAGGCTCTGCACGGTGCCGTCGCGCGGCATGGTGATGTTCATCCCCGGCACGCTGACCAGACCGGCCTGCGCATGGCTGACGAAGTACATGCTGTACACCGATTTGAAAATGAAACCCGCCGCCACCAGCCCGACCGCGAAGATACCGGCGCTGAACGTCACCGCTTTCAGACGCCCGAACGGGGTCATGCCGGAGTCGCCGTCCTTGACCTTGCGGGCCTTGGTGAAGTTGTCGCGCTGCAGGGTTGCCAGCACTTCGCCGATGCTGACGATGTCGCCGGCCAGGTGCGAAGTGATCAGGTGGCGCAGGGTGGAAATGTCCTGCGGCTCGAGGTTCTGGAACTGGCAGCCAGCACGACCCGTCTGGCGGTCGTAGGAGCGCACTTGCAGTTCAACGTCCATGGCCAGGCCGAGGTTGTCGATGACGAACTGCAGACGCGCCTTGTACACCTCGCCGACGGTCAGCGGCAGTTGTCCGGCGTTGAACGCCAGACCACCGGCGGACAGGTCGAGGACCCGCGCTTCAACCGGAGTCCGGTCGGGGCCGAAGAAGCGCAGCTTGGCCGGGATTTTCACACGGGCGTGCTGACGCTGGGCTTCGGATTCATGCACTACGTTGGCGTTGACGGCGGTATTCATGGGGGCGATTTCCTTGTTAATTCAATAGGGGCAGGTCAGACCATCATCAGCAGCACGGCGACGAAAATGCTGCCGGCGGAGAAGGTCATGGTCCGAGACGACCAGGTGTTGAACCAACGTTGAAAGCTGGCGAGATCACGGGTCAGGGAAGTGGGTTGGCGAGTCCAGGATTGTTGGTCGAGGCGGAAGAACACGTAGATCTTCACCAGCGCACCGACGATCTGGTTGTAATAGAGAATTGCCGGGTAAGCCGGGCCGATCCGGTGGCCTGAGCAGGACAGCAGCAGCGTCAGAATCAGACGGGTAATGCCGATCCACAGCAGGTAAACCAGGATGAACGCGGTGCCGTACTTGAAGCTGGCGATGATTGCCACGGTCAGGCCGAGCAGCGAAGTCCACATCGATACGCGCTGGTCGAACAGCACCACCGAGGTGAAGGCGCCGAGGCGTTTTACACCCAGGCCCAGCGCTCGGGAGTTCTGGCGCAGGTTGTTGCCGTACCAGCGGAACATCAGTTTGCGGCTGGCCTTGATGAAGCTCTTTTCCGGCGGGTGTTCAACGGTATTGATCGCCGCATCCGGCACGTAGAAGGTGTCGTAGCCCAGACGCATCAGGCTGAACCAGCTCGACTTGTCGTCGCCGGTCAGGAATTTGAACCGGCCCAGACGCCAGTGTTGCAGCGAGTCACTTTCAACGTCGGCGATGAATTCCGGGTTGGTGACCACGGTGGCGCGAAACACCGACATGCGCCCGGTCATGGTCAGCACGCGTTTGGACAGGGCCATCGAGCACATGTTGATGTGGCGCTGGGCGAAACGCAGCTTGTGCCATTCGCTCATGATGTAGCCGCCGCGCACTTCGCAGAACTCGTTGGTGGTCAGGCCGCCGACGTTGCCGAACATCTGGAACCACGGCACGGTTTTGCGCACGACGCCTTCGCCTAGCACGGTGTCGCCATCGATCACGGCCACCACGGCGCGGTCGTCCGGCAGGTGACGGGAGATCGCGCGGAAACCATAGGCCAGGCCATCGCGTTTGCCGGTGCCGGGAATGCGTACGAAGTCGAGTTTCACGCGGTCTGGCGGATTCATCCGCGCCCACAGTGCCTTGACCAGCAGCTCATCGGACATTTCGACGATGGAACAGACCACGGTGGTCGGCAGTTCGCAGTCGATGGCTTCGCGGATCACCGAGCTGTAAACCTGCGCGGTGGTCAACGCGTCGATGCGGAAACTGGTGACCATCAGAAACACATGGGACGGGTCCGCCGCCTTACCCAGCTTGCGAACCTTGCGGCGCAGGTGCGGGTAGACGATGTAGAGAAAAATCATGCCGCGCACAAAGTGCGTGGCACCCATCGAGTAGCGCCAGATACCTACGGCGCCAATCAGGAAAATGAAGTCCTTCGACTCGGAGTCGAATGTGGACGTGGGCAGCATCAGGGCCAGGCCCATCAGCAGGCTCAGAAACAAAAGCCAGCCGGCGGATTGCAGAAAAAAATGTTTGAGCTTGGACATGACCGTCATCCGAAGGTGATGGGGGCTTCAAGCCGCCCGCCGATTCACGGCGTGCGGCCTGAAGCTCGAGGCTTGCTGCTGCGTTACCAGCAGATCCCTTCGGTGCGGCTACCGGCGCTGGTGGCCTTGGACATGAAGCCCACCAGGTCGATCACCTGCTTGCCCTGCGGCGCTTCTTCGGCGAGGGCGCGGAACTTCTCGTCGCGGTTGCCGAGGATGATCACGTCGGAGTTGTCGATCACCGAATCGAAGTCCGAATTGAGCAGGGACGATACGTGCGGGATCTTCGACTCGATGTAGTCCTTGTTCGCGCCGTGGACACGGGCGTACTGGACGTTGCTGTCGTAGATGCTCAGGTCGTAGCCCTTGCCGATCAGCATCTCGGCCAGTTCCACCAGCGGACTTTCGCGCAGGTCGTCGGTGCCGGCCTTGAAGCTCAGGCCCAGCAGGGCGACTTTGCGTTTGTCGTGGCTTTCAACGATGTCGAAGGCGTTCTGCACTTGCGATTCGTTGCTGCGCATCAGCGAGTTGAGCAGCGGCGCTTCGACGTCCAGGGAGCCGGCGCGGTAGGTCAGGGCGCGCACGTCTTTCGGCAGGCACGAACCGCCGAAGGCGAAGCCCGGGCGCATGTAGTACTGCGACAGGTTGAGGGTCTTGTCCTGGCAGACCACGTCCATCACTTCGCGGCCATCGACGCCCACCGCTTTGGCGATGTTGCCGATCTCGTTGGCGAAGGTCACTTTGGTGGCGTGCCAGACGTTGCAGGTGTACTTGATCATCTCGGCGACGGCGATGTCCTTGCGGATGATCGGTGCGTCGAGTTCTTCGTACAGCGATTGCAGAACGTCACCCGACGCCTTGTCGAACTCGCCGATGACGGTCATCGGTGGCAGGTCGTAGTCGGCGATTGCGGTGGATTCACGCAGGAACTCAGGGTTGACCGCCACGCCGAAATCGACGCCGGCCTTCTTGCCGGAGCAGTCTTCGAGAATCGGGATGACAACGTTTGCCACGGTGCCCGGCAATACGGTGCTGCGCACCACGATGGTGTGGCGGGTGGACTTTTCACGCAGGACAAAACCGATCTCGCGGCATACCGCTTCGATGTAGTTCAGTTCCAGGTCGCCGTTCTTTTTGCTCGGCGTACCGACGCAGATCATCGACAGGTCGGTGTCGCGAATCGCTTCGGCGAAGTTGGTCGTGCCGCGCAGACGACCGGTCTGGATACCTTGTGCGAGCAACTCACCCAAGCCCGGTTCAACAATGGGAGATTTGCCAGCGTTGATCATGTCGATCTTGTCTTTGGCAACATCGACGCCAACCACGTCATGGCCCCGTGCAGACAGGCAACCGGCACATACTGCGCCAACGTAACCCAAACCAAATATGCTGATGCGCATCGCAATTACCTCTGTATATATCAGGCCTTAGAGGGCCGGAGTTAATGGTGTTCAGCGTTCATTAGTGCACTCGAAAGTGCGGCATACAGGCGCCACAATGCCGTGTGCAGGCATACTAAGTTTCGAGTGTCTAAATAAGTGCACTCAAGATGTGCGTAACCAGGCCTTGTTGTTATGACGTGCCCTGTTATGCAGCCGATCTTCTTTGGAGAAGACTCTTGTGCAATCGTCTTGCGCGCTCGATGTCAGGATTAAAGTCCCGTAAATCAAGCGGTTGGGTGCTCAGGCGAGCACGTTTATAAGGGCGCGGCCATGGCCTTTGTAGGGGATATTAATGGTGCGTATCTCCTGTCCATCGTCTGGTTTGAGACTAGTTAGTCATCTAGGCAAGTTGCTGTGACAACTTGGTTACATGGCTATCTGCTCCGCGTAAGTTATCTCGTACAAACTCGGCGAGAATCGTTACCGGTGGTATGAGCTATGCATTCGGACGAAGTTCCTGTCCGCTCATCGCGAAATCTGAAATTTCTTGAAATATTGTCAGAGATGGCACCAGTATCAATTTGATAGCAGTTTCGTTTTCGACCTTTAATAACAGGCGAAAAATCACGTTAGATAGTTTTGTGCCACTACGGTGAAAAAATTTAGGTGCCACTACTGAAAAAAATGATCAGTGTCGAGTGAAACTAATCTTAGAAAAGACAGGGAGGTTTTTCTGGCGCCAGTAAAATGGCGAAATGTTGCGAGGGATTTTTGACATCGTGCGAGCTGCACGACTCTTCATATAAAGAGTCGTGCATTAGGCATGCTTTATTCGGGGGCGTGATCGCGTAGAAAAACCAGATTATCCGGTTTCGATTGCTCGGCGCTGTAGCGATAACCCTGCACATCGAACTGTTTGAGCAGGGCCGGATCGTTGATTTTTTCCTGGATCACGAAACGGCTCATCAGGCCTCGGGCCTTTTTCGCGTAGAAACTGATGATCTTGTATTGGCCGTTCTTCAGGTCCTTGAACTCGGTGTTGATGATCCGCGCATTCAGCGCTGTGCGTTTCACCGCCGAGAAATACTCGTTGGATGCCAGGTTCAACAGCACGTCATCGCCCTGATCGGCCAGTGCTTCGTTCAGCCATTCGCTGATGCGCGTGCCCCAGAAGGCGTACAGGTCCTTGCCTCGGGCGTTGGCCAGTTTGGTGCCCATTTCCAGGCGATACGGCTGCATCAGGTCGAGCGGGCGCAGCAGGCCGTAGAGGCCGGAAAGCATGCGCAGGTGCTGTTGCGCGTAGTCGAAATCGGCTTCGCTGAACGACTGGGCGTCGAGACCGGTGTAGACGTCACCCTTGAACGCGAGCAGCGCCTGCTTGGCGTTTTCCGGCGTGAACGCTGGTGTCCAGCTGCCGAAGCGCGCGGCGTTGAGGCCGCCGATCTTGTCGGACACGTGCATCAGTTCGCTGATCTGCGCCGGGCTCAGTTCGCGCAGTTGCTGGATCAGTTCCTGGGAATGGTCGAGGTATTGCGGCTGAGTGAAGCGCTGGGTCGCCGGCGGTGTTTCGTAATCGAGGGTCTTGGCGGGGGAAATCACCATCAGCATGAAGTCGTCTCCTTTAATCGTGGGGGCGATTCTAGGGGGTTGGGACGGATCACTCCAGCTATCAGGTCCATAGGTGATCGGCGGTTTGCCAGCCGGATCGGCTATAGTGCGGCGCGGGTTTTGTTATGGAGACACCCTTTGCGCATTGTTCTTTTCTTCACCGCGTGGCTGTTGAGCGTCGGTGCCGTTGCGGCGCCGGGCGATATCGCGACGCTGGATCGCAGCACCTGGCCGGAAAAGCTCGACAACCCGACGCTGTTCGATGTCGCCTCGCGGGCGGAAATCCTGATGTTCGCCCGCGGTCTGCTCGGTACCGAAGCGCTGGACGAGGCGGCGCTGGCCCAGCGCCTGGGGCTGCGCACAGTCAATCTGGAGGCGATCAACAGCCTGCGCGAGCGCCTGTGGCAGCGTCTGCTCGCCAACTACAACTTTGCCCAGCAAAGCTGCGATCAGGATGCCTCGTTCTGCTTCCTCGTCGAAGACCTGCCGACCCTGCGCGAGCAGGCCGCCAAATTCGTGGTCAGCGACGAAAGCTATTACACCAAATGGGCCGAGCCGAGCCGAATCTTCCATCTGCAATACCTCGATGAACTGATGCGCAAGGCTGCGCTGTCACCGCAGACCAGCAGCGAACTCGATCATTTCGGTGACTACGAGCGCAACGGCGACGATATGCACGATCGCCTGTTTCTGCTGAGTTTCGACAGCGCCGCCAACCTGCAACCGGACAACACCGACTGGCTCGCCGAGTACTTGCGCAAGTCGAACCTGAGCGGCACCTTCTTCATGTTGGGCAAGGATGTTCAGGCACGATTGGCCGAGCGTTCCGTCAGCAGCCTGCAAGCGGCGTTTTCGCAGCAGTGCGTCGGCGTGCAGGGCTGGGAGTTCCGCTCCCACAGCCACTGGCAGGACTGGCAGGATTCGGTGCGGCGCAGTGCCGATCTGGTCAAGAACAAGTTGCCGGAGAACTACGTGCCGCTGTTCCGTCCGCCGGAAGGCCAACGTCGCAGCGATGCCCAGGGGTTCTTCAACAGTCAGGGCCTGCAAGTGGCGCTGTGGGACATCGATGCCCAGGACGGCGCCGGCAAGCTCAAGGGCAGCCAGAGCGCGCAACGGGTCCTGACCCTGATGCTGTTGTGGCGGCACGGGGTGATCAATTTCAACATGAAGCAGGATGCGGTGAAGACCGCGTTGCCGTGGCTGATCACGCAAACCGCGCAAAGCGGCATCGGCTGGGAAGACTGTCAGGACGCGTTTCGCTGAAAAACGGCAAGAGCCCGGAAACATTGGGCTTGGGGTGAATTTTTTGCAGAATTCGATGCAGGCGGACTTCCGACTCTAACGGGGGCAGGGCAGTCCGCCAAGGGCTTTTCGTCACTTTGCAAAATAAACTTCAAAAAAGCGTCAAAGTGCTTTTTTCTGTCACGGGTTTTGGAGTATTACGAAGTCAGACCGCCGAAACCTGCAACACAGGTGGCGTCTTCCAAGACCCATTTTGTGTGCGGTTCACCTGCTATCCCGACAAAAGCTGTGCAGGTGGATTCGGCAGTCACTTCGAGGCGCAGCACCGCCGAGGTATTGCGTCGAATGGCTCCCACAAAGGTGACCGAGTATGGATGATCACGGACGTAGCCCTTCCTCCAACCAGCCAATCCTTTATGTACTCGATACCAACGTACTGATTCACGATCCGAACGCCCTGCTGAATTTTGAAGAACACCACGTCGCGATCCCGATGACCGTGCTTGAAGAGCTGGACAAGCTCAAGAGCGGGCATCACAGCGTGGCCGCCGAATGCCGTCAGGCGATCCGGCTGATCGACAAGACCCTGGGCGATGCCTCACCCGATGATGTTGAACAGGGCGTGCCGATCCAGCGCGGCAAGGGCGGTCCGAAGGGCTTGCTGTCGATTCTGATGAGCAAGCAGGCCGAATCGAACCTGATTCTGCCCGAGCATCTGAACGACAACAAAATCATCAACCAGCTGATCGACCTGCACACCCGCGAACCGAGCAAACCGGTGGTGCTGGTCACCAAAGACATCAACATGCGCCTCAAGGCGCGCGCCTGCGGGATCGACGCCGAGGACTACAGCACCGACCAACTGGTCGACGACGTGTCCCTGCTGCCCAACGGCTATCACAACATGACCGGCTCTTTCTGGGACCGCGTGAGCAAGGTCGAAACCCGTCAGGACCACGGCCGCACCTGGCATCAGGTACAGCTGATCGACAACCTGCCTGCCGTGCACATCAACGAATTCATCATTGATGAGCAGGGCTTCGTCGGCTGGATCAAGGAGATCGAAGAAGACAAGCTGCTGATCCTCGACCTGCACCAGGAACCGCTGCTGCACCAGGAAGCCTGGGGCCTCAAGCCACGGGACATCTATCAGAGCCTGGCGCTGTACGCGCTGCTGGATCCGGATATTCACCTGGTCAACCTGTCCGGTGCCGCCGGCTCGGGTAAAACCATTCTGGCGCTGGCGGCTGCGATCGAGCAGACCATGGTCAGCAAGCGTTATCGCCGCATCATCGCCACCCGCAGCGTGCAGGGCCTGGACCAGGAAATCGGCTTCCTGCCCGGCACCGAGGCGGAAAAAATGGAGCCTTGGCTCGGCGCCATCACCGACAACCTCGAAGCCTTGCACATGGATGACGAAAACACCCATGGCAGCGTCGACTACATCCTCAGCAAAGTGCCGTTGCAGTTCAAATCGCTCAACTACATTCGCGGTCGCAGCTTCCAGCAGAGCCTGATCCTGATCGACGAATGCCAGAACCTCACGCCGCACCAGATGAAAACCATCATCACCCGGGCCGGCGCCGGTTCCAAAGTAGTGTGCCTGGGCAACCTGGCACAGATCGACACCCCTTACCTGTCCGCGACCAGCTCCGGGCTGACCTACCTGACCGAACGTTTCAAGGATTTCCCCAACGGTGTGCACATCACCCTGCAAGGGGTGCCTCGCTCGATCCTGGCCGAATACGCCGAATCGCATCTGTAACCGTCCACAACCAACCGGGCGGCCCCAAAGCCGCCCGGTTTTTTATGTGCGCAATTCTGACCCCCAGGTTTACAATCGACGCTCCTGATCAGGAGTAATCCCGTGCTGACTCATCTCGATTCCCAAGGTCGCGCCAACATGGTCGACGTCACCGAAAAAGCCGTGACGTTCCGTGAGGCGACGGCCCAAGCGCTGGTGCGCATGCTGCCCGACACTCTGCAGATGATCGTCAGCGGCGGCCATCCCAAGGGCGACGTGTTCGCCGTGGCGCGCATTGCCGGCATTCAGGCGGCGAAGAAAACCAGTGATCTGATTCCCCTGTGCCATCCGTTGATGCTGACTGGCGTCAAGGTCGAACTCAGCGCCGAAGGCGATGACACGGTACGCATCGTGGCTCGCTGCAAACTGTCCGGGCAGACCGGCGTCGAGATGGAAGCGTTGACCGCCGCCAGCGTCGCCGCGCTGACGATCTACGACATGTGCAAGGCCGTGGACCGTGGCATGACCATCGAAAGCGTGCGTCTGCTGGAGAAGGTCGGCGGCAAGAGCGGGCATTTCCAGGCGGAGCAGCCATGAACCTGACCGTGAAGTTTTTTGCCCGTTACCGCGAGGCGCTGGGCGTGGATTCGGTGGAGGTCGAGGGTGATTTCGCCACCGTCGATGACGTTCGTGCGTTGCTGGCGCAGCGAGAGGGCGCCGAGGTGCTGAGCGAACAGAACCTGATGTGTGCGCGCAACGAAGACCTCTGCCAGCTCGACGAGCCGGTGGTGGACGGCGACGAAGTGGCGTTTTTCCCCACCGTGACCGGAGGCTGAGCCATGGGGATTCGGGTGCAATCCGAACCGTTCGATCCGGGTGCCGAAGTCAACGCGATGCACGCGGCCAACGTCGGCGTCGGCGCGGTGGTGAGTTTTGTCGGCTACGTGCGCGACTTCAACGATGGCCTCGATGTCGCCGGAATGTTCCTCGAACACTATCCGGGCATGACCGAAAAGGCCCTCGGCAAGATTGCCTTGGAGGCCGAGCAGCGCTGGCCGCTGTTGAAGCTGGAAGTGCTGCACCGCATCGGCGCGCTGGAACCGGGCGAGCCGATCGTGTTTGTCGCCGCCGCCAGCGCCCACCGCCAGGCGGCGTTCGACGCCTGCGCCTTCGTCATGGATTACCTGAAAACCCGCGCACCGTTCTGGAAGAAAGAGAACACCAGCGACGGCCCGCGCTGGGTCGAAGGCCGTGACAGCGATCATGCGGCGGCGGATCGCTGGAAGCAGTAGATTTTGTGCTGTACTCCCGGCCCTCTTCGCGAGCAAGCCCGCTCCCACAGGGAAATGCATTCCAATGTGGGAGCGGGCTTGCCCGCGAAGGCGCGATCCGCAACACCGAAAACGCTCCGGTTTTCCCACCCGACCAACAGCAGGAAGCAATCTCTTTTGCCTGATTGACGGCTTGTACGTAAAAGTCCAGTATGGATTTACAAGTACAAAAAACAGCCTCGTGCTTGAAGCTCCAGGCTTACCGCTTGCAGCTGCTCTTCTTCGTCTTGCCAAACCAACAACAACCCGCGAGAGAACGAACATGAAGAAATTTCCCCTCATCACCGGTCTGGCATTGAGCCTGTTGGCCTGCAGCAGCGCGTTCGCCGCCGAGAAAACCCTGCGCATCGGTATCGAAGCGGCGTATCCGCCCTTCGCCTCGAAAACCGACAAGGGTGAGATCGTCGGGTTCGACTACGACATCGGCAATGCCCTGTGCGCGCAGATGCAGGTCAAATGCGTGTGGGTCGAGGGCGAGTTCGACGGTCTGATTCCTTCCCTGAAAGTGAAGAAAATCGACATGGCGCTGTCGTCCATGACCATCAACGAAGACCGCAAGAAGTCGGTGGACTTCACCCACAAGTACTATTTCACCTCGTCGCGGCTGGTGATGAAGGAAGGCGCGAGCGTCGATGACCAGTACGCCAGCCTCAAAGGCAAGACCGTCGGCGTGCAGCGTGCAACCACCACCGACCGTTACGCCACCGAGGTGTTCGAGCCCAAGGGCATCAACGTCAAACGCTATGGCAACAACGAAGAAATCTACATGGACCTGGCGGCCGGGCGTCTCGACGCAATCTTCGCCGACACCATCCCGCTGAACGACTTCCTGTCGATGCCGCGCGGCAAGGGTTACGCCTTTGTCGGGCCTGAGCTGAAGGATCCGAAGTACGTGGGCGAGGGCGCGGGGATTGCGGTGCGCAAGGGCAACACCGAGCTGGTCAGCCAGTTGAATACCGCCATCGACGGCATTCGCGCCAGTGGCGAGTATCAGAAGATTTCCGAGAAGTACTTCAAGTCCGATATCTACGGCGACTGATAGTCCGCCATCGCTGGCAAGCCAGCTCCCACAGAGATTTTCGATATACACAAAACCTGTGGGAGCTGGCTTGCCAGCGATGAGGCCTTAACATTCACCGCAAATCTTCAGCCCTTCAATTCCTTCAAATGCTTGTACACCGTCGCCCGCCCCATGTTCAGCACATTGGCCACATAGTTCGAGGCGCTTTTGCCCTTGAATGCCCCTTCGGCGTGCAGCGCCAGCACCAGTTCGCGTTTGTGATCGCGGGTCAGCAGGTTCAGGCTCAGTTGCCGCTCGCGTAGCCAGGCGTGCAGGAAGGTGTTGATCCGCTCCTGCCAGTCATCGCGAAACAGCGAGTCCGGTTGCGGGATCAGTTTGCTCGGCGAGAGGAACAGGTCCAGCGCAGCCTTGGCGTTCTCGAACAGCGAAATATTCAGGTTGATGCACAGCACCGCCAGCGGATGCCCTTCGCTGTCGCGCAGCACGGTACTCAGGCTGCGAATTTTCTGGCCGTCCCAGTTGAGCTTTTCGTACGGGCCGATGTTCCGTTCGCTGACGTCTTCGCTGAGCATGTCTTCCAGCGACGACTCATCGCCGATCACCCGTTTCGACAGATTGTTGGCGATATAGTCGACCTTCTGCGTGCGCAGGTCGTGCAACACCACTTCGGCGTGGGGAAAGAACAGCGTGGCAATGGCGTCGGCGATGGCGTGGTAGTTATCCAGCGCGGCGTCATGCAGCTCGGGCGTGTGTTCGGGGGCGGTCATAACTGTGGAGCTCCAGGCAACGTCAACGCCCCCGTGATCCGGGGGCGTTGCGAGTGTGCCGCAATCCGTCGGGCGCGTCATCCGGGTGGACGGTCAGGCCAGGCGGGCAGGGGCGAGCATGGCGGCGGTCAGGCCGAATTGCTGAAGGTGTTCGGGTAACGATTCACCACGCACCAGCGCCGCACTGGCCTGGCCCATCGCCGGTGAGGTCTGGATACCGTAACCGCCCTGGGCCGCAACCCAGAACAGCCCGGGCACCTGCGGATCGAACCCGGACAGCAAATCGCCGTCGGCGACGAAACTGCGCAGGCCGGCCCAGGTGCGGGTCGGGCGGCGGATGGTCAGGGTCGTCGCTTCCTCGATCTGGTAAATGCCCATGGCAATGTCCAGCTCTTCGGGCTGTACGTCGTGGGGCTCGACCGGGTCGGCGTTGGCCGGCGAGCCGAGGAACATCCCGGCGTCGGGCTTCATGTAGAAGGATTCGTCGAGGCTGACCAGCATCGGCCAGTGATGAATATCCACGCCTTCGGGGCCGGCGAAAATGAACGCGGCCCGGCGTTTCGGTTGCAGGCCCAGCGGCCGGGCACCGGCCAGGGCAGCGATCTTGTCGGCCCAGGCGCCGGCGGCGTTGATCACGACGGGAGCGCTGAAGGTCTGGCCGTTGGTCTGCACTTGCCAGATACCGTCGGCATCGCGGCTCAGGCCGAGCACTTCGCAATCGGTCTGCACCTGGCCGTTGTTGCGGCGGATACCGCGCAGATAGCCCTGATGCAGGGCGTCGGTGTCGATGTCGCTGGCGGTCGGGTCATAGATCGCGCCATGGACTTTCTCCCGGCGCAGGATCGGCAGCCGCGCGCAGGCTTCATCCGCGCTGAGCAACTGCATCTGCGGCACCGTGGCCTTGGCGCTGAGGTATTGATTGTTCAGCTCGGCGGCGTCGCCGGTGAAGTCGACGGTCATTTCGCCGCGCGGGGTCAGCAGCGGGTGCTCGCAGAAACCGCTGGGCGGATGGTCGAAGAATTCGCGGCTGGCCTGGGTCAGCGCCCGGACCTGTGGCGTGCCGTACGCGGCGGTAAACAATGCGGCCGAGCGCCCGGTGGAGTGATAGGCCGGGTGCGACTCGCGCTCCAGCACCACGACCTTGCCGTGCTGCGACAGCCAGAAACCGGTGGAAGCACCGGCAATCCCGCCGCCGATGATGATGAAATCTGCATGACTCATGGAGTTCTCCAGTGTGTACGCAATATCAAGGAGTTTGCTGTTCTCCATGTGGGAGCGGGCTTGCTCGCGAAGGCAGTGTGTCATTCGCTGAATAAGTTGCCTGACACGGCCTCTTCGCGAGCAAGCCCGCTCCCACAGGGGGAGGCTTGGTGTTACAGGCTCAGGTGATAAACCGCATTCGCGAGGGCGATGTCTTCCAGGCCCAGACCGATGGAGCGGAAAAACACGTGACGGTGGTAGTCGGGGCGCTGCACTTTTTCGCTGAGCAGATCCGCCAGGTCACCGAGGATCGCACTGTGGTCCCAGCCATGTTGTTCGCTGGCGATCAGCATCTCGCCGGCCGAGCCCGGGGTGGTCAGACGATAGTCGCAGAACACCTGCATGTCGTTGAGGCTTTGCGGCGGCACTTCGTGGGCGCGCGGTGCGTTGGTGCTGATCGAGGTGATCAGCGCCGGTTTGCTCAAGGTTGCCGGGTCAATCACCGGGCCTGCGGACGAAGTGCAGAGCATGATCACGTCGGCCCCGGCGATGGCGGTTTCGCGGCTGTCGGCGATGCTCACCCGTGGATCGAGGGCGTGCAGTTGGCGGGCGGTTGCCGGGTCGTCGCTCAAGGTCGGCGAGTACACACTGATGTTCTGCCAGTCGCGCAAGGTTTTGACGTAATGCAGATGCGCCTGGGCGACCTTGCCACTGCCGATGATTGCCAGTCGCGTGGCTTTCAAGGGGGCGAGGGCATCGACCGCCACGGCGGTGGTCGCAGCCGTGCGGGCGGTGGTCAGCTCGCCGGCATCGCAGAGCAACAGCGGCTGGCCGGTGTGCATCGACATCAGCAGTGTCCACGCCGTCACCAGCGGGCCTTGTTCGCGAACGATGTACGGCGAGGTCTTGACTCCGTACACGCCGTCTTCGGCCAGCACGCCGAGATAGTTGATGAAGTCCCCGGCGCCCTGGGGGAATTCCACCAGTTGCTGCGCCGGTTGCACGGCATGCCCGGCCGCCAGGTCGCGGAACAGCTTGCGCAGGATCTGCGGCACATCGATCCGGGCCAGCAGCTCGCGGGCCTGGGTTTGGTCGATCACGTAAGGCGTACTGGACATGTTGGACTCCGCAGATTGTTTCTAAACTAATTTGTCCATTATGGACTTTTAGTTTTGTTGAACAATATCCGGGCGAAAAAAAAGCGCAGTCCGTTGCCGGCTGCGCTTCGCTTTATAGCGTCGCTTACTGTGGACGCTTGCGCTCAACCGCCCGCAATAGATGGGTCGGCGGCGTTTCACAGCTGATCTTGCGACCGAGTTTTTCTTCGATGGACGGCAACTGATAGGAGTCGTCTTCACCGGCAAAGCTGATCGACACGCCGTCGGCGCCAGCACGACCGGTACGACCGATGCGGTGCACGTAGTCGTCCGGGACTTCCGGCAGGGTGAAGTTGATCACGTGGCTGATGCCGTCGATGTGGATGCCGCGACCGGCCACGTCGGTGGCGACCAGCACCCGGATCTTGCCTTCGCGGAAGCCTTCCAGCGTCTTGATCCGCTTGTGCTGCGGCACGTCGCCGGACAGTTGCGCGGCGTTGATGCCGTCACGCACCAGGCGCTCCTCGATGCGGCGCACTTCGTCCTTGCGGTTGGCGAACACGATCACTCGTTCCCAGCCGTTGTCGTTGACCAGGTTGAACAGCAGTTTGTATTTGTCGGCACCGGCCACCGCGTAGATGTGTTGCTCGACGTTCTCGTTGGCCACGTTGGTGACTTCGATTTCGACGATCGCAGGATCGGTGGTCCACTGCTTGGCGAGGTTCATCACGTCATCGGTGAAGGTCGCGGAGAACAGCAGAGTCTGGCGCTCGCTTTTCGGCGGGGTCTGGCGAATGATCTGCCGGACCTGTGGGATGAAGCCCATGTCGAGCATGCGGTCGGCTTCGTCCAGCACCATCACTTCGACCATGTCCAGATGCACGTCACCGCGCTGGTTGAAGTCAAGCAGGCGGCCCGGGGTCGCGACGAGGATGTCGCAATGGCGCGCTTCGAGGTGCTTGAGCTGCTTGTCGAAGTCCATGCCGCCGACGAACGTCATGACGTTGAGGCCGGTGTACTTGGTCAGGTCGGCGGCGTCCTTGGCGATCTGCACCACCAGCTCGCGGGTCGGCGCGATGATCAGCGCCCGTGGCTCGCCCATGTAGCGCTCTTTCGGCGGCGGGGTCTGCAGCAACTGGGTGATGATCGAGATCAGGAACGCGGCGGTCTTGCCGGTGCCGGTCTGCGCGCGGCCGATGGCGTCTTTGCCGGCGAGGGTATAACCCAGCACCTGGGCCTGGATCGGTGTGCAATACGGGAAACCCAGGTCGTGGATGGCGTGCATCAGTTCCGGGGCGAGCTTGAAATCGTGGAAGCGGGTCTTGCCTTCCTGCGGCTCGACGACGAAGTCTTCGAGTTTCCAGGGAATCACCGGCGCCTTGGGCTTGGGTTCGCGACGTGGTTTGGCCGGTTTCGGTGTTTCGCTGCGGGCCGGCTCGGTAGCGGGCTCGGCAGCTGGAGCGGGTTTCGGTTCGCGTTTGGGCGTCTGGCGGTCGGCCTGGCTGGCATCGTTGCGATGACCGGGGGCGTGCGACGGCGCAGTGGGGACTGGCGCGAGCTGCTCAGCCTCGCTTTTACCGAACATTTTCTTGAGTGCTTTGAGCACGGTCATCTCATCAATTGGTTAAGGAATGTACGCCGGCCAGTGTAATGCAAGAAACGGGCGCGGCGTAGTGGGATGATCAAAGGGCGACCCCTGTCGCAATTGTCAGCGCAGGCGTTCGCTCAACCATGCGCCGATGTCGCGAATTTCTTCGGGTAACACTTCGTGCTCCATTGGGTATTCCTGCCATGTCACGGTGACACCATGGGCCTTGAGATACTCATAAGCCGTGCGTCCCATGGAGTTCTGCACCACGTTGTCAAACTGGCCGTGCAGCGCCAGCACCGGAATCCGCTGCTGGCTGGCGGACAACTCCAGTTCATCGCTGAACGTCGGCGCGTATGTCGATAGTGCCAGCACCCCGCCCAACGGCCCCTGCCATTTCAGAAACGCGGTGTGATAGACCACGGCGCCACCCTGGGAAAAACCGGTGAGAAAAATCCGCGAGGCGTCTATTCCGCTGCTTCGCTGTTCTTCGATCAATTCGATGATGCGGTCGGCGGAGGCTTCCAGCTCATCGCGGTCGATCGCCCGGGCCGGGCTCATGGCCTTGATGTCGTACCAGCTCGGCATGGCATATCCGCCATTTATCGTCACTGGACGGGTCGGCGCCTGGGGCAGGACGAAACGCGTGCTCAGCAGGCTTTCCTGAAGCGCTTCGGCCACCGGCAGAAAGTCGTAGCGGTCGGCGCCGAGGCCGTGCAGCCAGATCACGCAGGCGTCTGCGGGCTTAACAGGCTGAAGAATCAAGGGCTCGGTCATGTCTGCTCCAAAAATGTGCGGGCGCTCTCATTAAGTGCGTGGTTCGAGTGCGCGTCCGGTTGATCCGTTAAGAAGATGTCGCAAGGTTACAAGTTTTGCTATTGACCTGTCGCCGAATCGATTCCGCGACAGGTGTGGTACGGGCTTTGCTATGGAAGGTTCTGTACGAAACATCCTACGCGTGGCGGTAACACTATCAGTGTATGACCCGCGACGGGATGGCAACGAATCCGGTGATGGATGTTCGCCAATGGCCGCAACGGGCTTAGCGAACGTGAAAGGGCTACCGCCCGTTCGGCCGACTGGTGAGAAGTGAGTTGTCCATGATGTGGATTGTCTCCTACTAGACTCATAGCGAAGGTCCTGCGTCGGTTGACCCCAAAAAAAGCCAACACGGGTCAACAACGCCTCAAAAGGGTGCGACTGGACTCAAGCTCCGACACAACAAGAGCAAAACTGGAGGTTTGAATGAAGATGTTGAAATCCACTCTGGCGATCGTGACTGCTGCTGCAGTACTGGGTGTCAGCGGGTTCGCTCAGGCGGGTGCAACCCTGGATGCAGTGAAGAAGAAAGGTTTCGTGCAGTGTGGCGTCAGCGATGGCTTGCCAGGTTTCTCGGTTCCGGATTCCACCGGCAAGATCGTGGGTATCGATGCTGACGTCTGCCGCGCCGTGGCCGCTGCCGTGTTCGGCGATGCGACCAAGGTCAAGTTCAGTCAGTTGAACGCCAAAGAGCGTTTCACCGCGCTGCAGTCGGGCGAGATCGACATCCTGTCGCGCAACACCACCATGACCAGTTCCCGTGACGCGGGCATGGGCCTGAAATTCCCGGGCTTCATTACCTACTACGACGGTATCGGCTTCCTGGTAAACAACAAGCTGGGCGTGAAGAGTGCCAAAGAGCTGGACGGTGCAACCATCTGCATCCAGGCCGGTACTACCACCGAGCTGAACGTTTCCGACTACTTCCGCGGCAACGGTCTGAAATACACCCCGATCACTTTCGACACCTCCGATGAAAGCGCCAAGTCGCTGGAATCCGGTCGTTGCGACGTGCTGACCTCCGACAAGTCCCAGCTGTTCGCCCAGCGCAGCAAGCTGGCTTCGCCGAAGGACTACGTGGTTCTGCCGGAAACCATTTCCAAGGAACCCCTGGGCCCGGTCGTGCGTAACGGCGACGACGAGTGGCTGGCCATCGTGCGTTGGGTTGGCTACGCGCTGCTGAACACTGAAGAAGCGGGCATCTCTTCGAAGAACGTCGAAGCCGAAGCCAAAGCGACCAAGAACCCGGATGTCGCTCGTATGCTCGGCGCAGACGGCGAATACGGCAAAGACCTGAAACTGCCGAAGGACTGGGTCGTTCAGATCGTCAAGCAAGTCGGCAACTACGGCGAAATCTTCGAGAAAAACCTCGGCAAGAGCACTCCGCTGGAAATCGACCGCGGCCTGAACGCGCTGTGGAACAACGGCGGCATTCAATACGCACCACCAGTGCGCTGATGGTTCTGTCACCCGGCAGGCCAACTGCCGGGTGACGTTCTGTTCCATTATTTCCGGGGCACTTCATGCAAAATTCAATCGGCGCACCAAAGCAGAGGCTCAGCCTCAGCGATCCACGAGTGCGTGCGTGGGTATTTCAGATCATCACCATCGTGGCGGTGGTCTCCCTGGGCTGGTATCTGTTCGATAACACCCAGACCAACCTGCAACACCGGGGTATCACTTCGGGGTTCGACTTTCTGGAGCGCAGTGCCGGGTTCGGCATCGCTCAACACCTGATCTCCTACACCGAAGCGGACAGTTATGCCCGGGTGTTTGTCATCGGCCTGCTCAACACGCTGCTGGTGACCTTCATCGGCGTGATCCTGGCCACGATCCTCGGCTTCATCGTCGGCGTCGCGCGCCTGTCGAAGAACTGGATCATCGCCAAACTGGCAACGGTGTACGTGGAGGTGTTCCGTAACATCCCGCCACTGCTGCAGATCCTGTTCTGGTACTTCGCGGTGTTCCTGACCATGCCGGGGCCGCGCAACAGCCACAACTTCGGCGATACCTTCTTCGTCAGCAGCCGTGGCCTGAACATGCCGGCCGCGCAAATGGCCGACGGTTTCTGGGCGTTCGTGATCAGCATCGTGGTGGCCATCGTCGCCATCGTGCTGATGAGCCGCTGGGCCAACAAGCGCTTTGAAGCCACCGGCGAGCCGTTCCACAAGTTCTGGGCCGGTCTGGCGCTGTTCCTGGTGATCCCGGCGCTGTGCGCGCTGATCTTCGGTGCACCTGTGCACTGGGAAATGCCGAAACTGCAGGGCTTCAATTTCGTCGGTGGCTGGGTGCTGATTCCGGAACTGCTGGCCTTGACCCTGGCGCTGACGGTGTACACCGCCGCGTTCATCGCCGAGATCGTGCGTTCGGGCATCAAGTCGGTCAGCCACGGCCAGACCGAGGCGGCGCATTCGCTCGGCCTGCGCAACGGCCCGACCCTGCGCAAGGTGATCATTCCGCAAGCGCTGCGGGTCATCATCCCGCCGCTGACCAGCCAATACCTGAACCTGGCGAAGAACTCCTCGCTGGCGGCCGGTATCGGTTATCCGGAAATGGTTTCGCTGTTCGCCGGCACCGTGTTGAACCAGACCGGTCAGGCGATCGAAGTCATTGCCATCACCATGAGCGTGTACCTGGCGATCAGTATCAGCATTTCCCTGCTGATGAACTGGTACAACAAGCGCATCGCGCTGATCGAGCGGTAAGGAATAGCGCATGAGTACTCATACTTTCAAACCCGACATGCCACCGCCGGCCAAGGTCTTCGGCCCGATGGCGTGGATCCGCGCGAACATGTTCTCCAGCTGGCTCAACACCCTGCTGACCCTGTTCGCGTTCTACCTGATCTATCTGGTGATTCCGCCGATCCTCAGCTGGGCGATCATCGATGCCAACTGGGTCGGCACCACCCGTGCCGACTGCACCAAGGACGGCGCCTGCTGGGTCTTCATCCAGCAGCGTTTCGGTCAGTTCATGTACGGCTACTACCCGCCGGAACTGCGCTGGCGCGTGGACCTGACCGTGTGGCTGGCGGTCATCGGCGTGGCGCCTTTGTTCATCAAGCGCGTGGCGCACAAGGCGGTGTACGGCCTGAGCTTCCTGGTGGTCTACCCGATCGTTGCCTGGTGCCTGCTGCATGGCGGCGTCTTCGGCCTCGACACCGTGGCGACCAGCCAGTGGGGCGGTCTGATGCTGACCCTGGTGATCGCCACTGTCGGCATCGCCGGTGCGTTGCCGCTGGGGATTGTCCTGGCGCTGGGCCGGCGTTCGAACATGCCGGCGATCCGTGTGGTCTGCGTGACCTTCATTGAGTTCTGGCGCGGTGTGCCGTTGATCACGGTGCTGTTCATGTCCTCGGTGATGCTGCCGCTGTTCCTGCCTGAAGGCATGAACTTCGACAAGCTGCTGCGGGCGCTGATCGGCGTGATCCTGTTCCAGTCGGCGTACGTCGCCGAAGTGGTGCGTGGCGGTCTGCAAGCGATCCCCAAGGGCCAGTACGAAGCCGCGGCCGCGATGGGCCTCGGTTACTGGCGCGCCATGGGCCTGGTGATTCTGCCGCAAGCCCTGAAGCTGGTGATTCCCGGCATCGTCAACACCTTCATCGCGCTGTTCAAGGACACCAGCCTGGTGATCATCATCGGCCTTTTTGACCTGCTCAACAGCGTCAAGCAAGCCGCTGCCGATCCGAAATGGCTGGGCATGGCCACCGAAGGCTACGTGTTCGCCGCCCTGGTGTTCTGGATTTTCTGTTTTGGTATGTCGCGCTATTCCATGCATCTGGAACGCAAGCTCGACACTGGCCACAAGCGTTAGGAGTTTTTTCGATGAGCGAAGCAATCAAAAAGCCAGTGGGCCCTGAAGGCATCATTCAGATGCAGGGCGTGAACAAGTGGTACGGCCAGTTCCACGTGCTGAAAGACATCAACCTCAATGTGCGTCAGGGCGAGCGTATCGTGCT
This sequence comes from Pseudomonas sp. 3-2, assembly GCF_019710535.1. Taxonomy (NCBI): domain Bacteria; kingdom Pseudomonadati; phylum Pseudomonadota; class Gammaproteobacteria; order Pseudomonadales; family Pseudomonadaceae; genus Pseudomonas; species Pseudomonas sp. 3-2. Next base: position 1,145,466 of record NZ_CP081200.1, read on the forward strand.
GTGCGGTCCGTCGGGCTCCGGCAAGTCCACCACCATCCGCTGCCTCAACCGTCTGGAAGAGCACCAGCAGGGCCGCATCGTGGTCGATGGCGTGGAGCTGACCAACGACCTCAAGCAGATCGAAGCGATCCGCCGCGAAGTCGGCATGGTGTTCCAGCACTTCAACCTGTTCCCGCACCTGACCATTTTGCAGAACTGCACCCTGGCGCCGATGTGGGTACGCAAGATGCCCAAGCGCAAGGCCGAGGAAATCGCCATGCATTACCTGGAACGCGTACGCATTCCGGAGCAGGCGCACAAGTACCCGGGGCAACTGTCCGGCGGTCAGCAACAGCGTGTGGCGATCGCCCGCGCACTGTGCATGAAACCGAAAATCATGCTGTTCGACGAACCGACCTCGGCACTCGACCCGGAGATGGTGAAAGAAGTACTCGACACCATGATCGGCCTCGCCGAAGACGGTATGACCATGCTCTGCGTAACCCACGAAATGGGCTTCGCCCGCACCGTGGCCAACCGCGTGATCTTCATGGACAAGGGCGAAATCGTCGAGCAGGCGGCACCGAACGACTTCTTCGACAATCCGCAGAATGATCGGACGAAGCTGTTCCTGAGTCAGATCCTGCATTGAGATCTGATGAATAAAATAAACCCGGCCTTGTGCCGGGTTTGTTTTTTGTGGGTCAGGAGGCGGTAAGGGCTTCTTGTTCTTTGTGCTCGGTGAACTTGAAAGCCCCTCTCAAGTCAGCCCCTTCGGCCAGGTTTCTCGCATCGGCAAGCAAGTGTGGATAGCGATCCAGCAGACGCATGAGTAGCATCAATGCTTTCGGCGGAAGTACCTCGCCGCGTTCGTATCGTGAAAATGCGTTGTGCCCGCCTCCTGAAAGCAATTGCACCGTTTCCTTTTGCGTCAGATGCAGTTTGCGGCGGATCCTTTTCATTTCGTTACCTATCATTTTTCTACAGGCGAGAACGAGTTCATCGCATGCATCCGAATAGCGCTGCCCGCACTCGTCATCCAATTCGACCTCGCCGCACTTCTTGCACTCCCAGCCCGACAAGTCGTCGATGCGACGCTCCATTCCCCTGGCGCTCAAGGTTTCGCCTCGACCTTTGAAATGCACCATGCCTTCCGGGGCGCCGCAACTGAAACACAGCTGCGTGTTCATGAATTGTTCTCCTTGAAGGAGATCACGGGTGGGCGCCTGTCGTAGTGATAGGACACCTTGATGTAAATCTCCAAACCATGTGATTGGATGTGATAGACGTCTTGCCAGATACGATGGTCGTCATAAGGCGTCATCGATTTGTACAGCATGCCGCGCTGCAGTCTGAGAACGATTTCCTGCATTTCTGCGAGACTCAGTTCGAGTGCAGTCCCAGTCTTTCTCGCCGTGTGCGTGAATGCCTTCCAACCGAGTCGCCTGACATCCGCCTTGATCACTGCCAAGTCGTAATGGGGTGTGTTCTTTTCCATAAGAAACCAAAACCCTGTCCCTGAAATTACCCTTAAAGGGTAATTTTGACTAATCGAAAATCCCGCTCCATTTGTCTCTCTCTGACCCTAGGTGGTTGCCGTCCTACGCGGAGCTGACTAACATGTCAGAAAATTCATCCTATGATTGGATGAAAGGGCAAATCCTATGTCAGACATTTCTCCACTTATTAAGCGATCCCTGGTCGATCAGGCCCTGGACCAATTGCGCCAGCGCATCACCGATGGCAGCTGGCAGGTCGGTCAGCGTCTGCCGACCGAGCCTGAGCTGTGCGCAGAACTCGGCATCAGCCGCAACACCGTGCGCGAGGCGATGCGGGTATTGGCGTTCTCAGGGTTGATCGAGATTCGTCAGGGTGACGGCAGTTACCTGCGGGCGGTGGTCGATCCGATGGACACGCTCAAGGCACTGTCCAAATGCTCGCTGGATCAGGCCCGGGAAACCCGGCACATCCTTGAAGTCGAGGCCATCGGCCTGGCCGCCTTGCGTCGGACCGACGACGACCTTGTGGCTCTGCGCGAGGCACTGGGGCACGCCGGCAGTCACTACCACGGCGACCTCGACAGCTACATCGCCTGCGATCTGGTGTTCCACCGCCGTCTGGTGGACGCCGCGCACAACCCGACCCTCAGCGAGCTGTATCGCTATTTTTCCAGCATCGTCGGCGCGCAATTACGCCAGACCCTGAACATCGTCCCCCGTCGACAGGAAGTCTTCGATTTGCACGTCGCCTTGCTTGAGGCCGTCGAGCAGCGCGATCCGGAGCGGGCCAAAGCCCTGTCGAGGCAGTTGATCAATGAACCTTGAAACCGAGAAAACCATGTCCCGCCCAGAAGTCTCCCCAGCACCCGTTCGCAAGGCCGAGCTCGAAGAGTTGTTGATCGATGCCGAAGCCGATGACGAACAAGTGCAGCAAAGCCATCCGCTGGTGCGGCGTCCGTGGCTGTTGCTGCTGGGGCTGATTCTGGTGGCGTTGAACCTGCGACCGGCGCTGTCGAGCATGGCGCCGCTGCTCAGCGAGGTGTCGAGAAGCCTCGGTTTGTCCGCCGCTCAAGCGGGGTTGCTGACGACGTTGCCAGTGCTCTGCCTCGGTCTTTTCGCCCCGCTGGCCCCGGTGCTCGCGCGGCGTTTCGGTGCCGAGCGGGTGGTCTTGGGGATTCTTCTGACACTGGCCGGCGGCATTATCCTGCGCAGCAATTTCGGTGAGATCGGTCTGTTCGCCGGCAGCGTGCTGGGTGGCGCGAGCATCGGCATCATCGGCGTGTTGCTGCCGGGTATCGTCAAACGCGACTTCGCCAAACATGCCGGCACCATGACCGGTGTCTACACCATGGCCCTGTGCCTGGGCGCGGCGATGGCGGCGGGGTCAACCGTGCCACTGAGTGAGCACTTCGACCACAGCTGGGCCATGGGCCTGGGCTTCTGGGTGATTCCGGCGCTGGTTGCCGCGGTTTTCTGGCTGCCGCAAATCGGCCAGAAGCACGGTGCGCACAACGTTGCCTACCGGGTACGCGGTCTGCTGCGGGATCCGCTGGCCTGGCAGGTGACCTTGTACATGGGTCTGCAATCGTCGTTGGCCTACATCGTGTTCGGCTGGTTGCCGTCGATCCTCATCGGTCGCGGGCTGACGCCAACCCAGGCCGGTCTGGTGCTGTCCGGTTCGGTGATCATCCAGCTCGCCAGCTCCCTGGCGGCACCGTGGCTGGCCACCCGCGGCAAGGATCAGCGGCTGGCGATCGTGGTGGTAATGGCGCTGACCCTTGGCGGCCTGTTCGGTTGCCTCTACGCGCCGATCGAAGGCCTTTGGGGCTGGGCGATCCTCCTGGGCCTGGGGCAGGGCGGTACGTTCAGCCTGGCGCTGACCCTGATCGTGCTGCGCTCGCGGGATTCCCACGTGGCGGCGAACCTGTCGAGCATGTCCCAGGGCTTTGGCTACACCCTCGCGTCGATGGGGCCATTCGCGGTCGGCGTGGTGCACGACTGGACCGGCGGCTGGAACGCCGTGGGCTGGATCTTCGGTATCATCGGTGCCGGGGCGATCCTCGCCGGCCTCGGTGCCGGTCGCGCGCTGTACGTGCAGGTGACAAGCGAAAAGGTCTGACGCGCACACATTGTCGGTATTCGAAATGCGAATGCCGATAGTGTTTCAGGCGTTTGCGGATTATCGTGCTGGCAATCTGTACCTTTCCTGGAGATTGCCCATGAGTGAAGAAGCCCACAGCGCCCTGATCACCCGTTTCTACCAGGCTTTCCAGCGCCTCGACGCCGAGGCCATGGCCGCCTGCTACACCGACGACGTGGTGTTCAGCGATCCGGCCTTTGGCGAGCTGCGCGGTCGTGATGCCGGCGACATGTGGCGCATGCTCACCACTCGCGCCAAGGACTTCTCCCTGACCTTCAACAACATCCGCGCCGACGAGCGCAGCGGCGGCGCCCACTGGGTGGCGACCTACCTGTTCAGCCAGACCGGCAACGTTGTGATCAACGACATCCAGGCACGCTTCGTCTTCCGCGACGGCAAGATCTGCGAACACCACGACCACTTCGATCTGTGGCGCTGGTCGCGTCAGGCGCTGGGCTTCAAGGGCCTGCTGCTGGGCTGGACGCCACTGGTGCGCAACGCCGTCCGCGCCCAGGCGCTGAAAGGGCTGAAGGCATTTCAGGCGAGTCGCTGATAAGATCGCGGCCTGTTTTCCTTACGCCTGAATTGCCCCGTGACCAGCCTCAGCGAAAATCCTCCCGATGCCGACGTTCCAGTGAACAAGTCCTGGTTCGTCTACCTCGTACGCGCCGCCAACGGCTCGCTGTACTGCGGGATCAGCAATGATCCCGTGCGCCGTTTTGCCAAGCACCAGAGCGGCAAGGGCGCGCGGTTCTTTCTCTCAAGCCCGGCGATGGCGCTGGTCTACACCGAGCGTTGTCGCGACAAAAGTGATGCGTTGCGCCAGGAGCGGTTGATCAAGAAGCTCAGGAAGAGTGCGAAGGAATGTCTGGTGGCGTCTTATCGGCCTGACTGAATACGCCCTCGAACCTTGTAGATATCCCTTCCGTAGATTCGGCACGTTGCATAAACAACAGGCAAGAAAAAACCGCCCTTGTAGGCGGTTTTTTCTGTAAACCTCGGTTTGCGGCCGGGGTTTACCGCATCTCACTGGATACACTGGCGCAGGCCAAGAGTATTCGTCTTTACGTCACCAGGCAAGCCTTGAAACACCCATTCCAGAGAATGCGATTTTGAGCTCATTTGTTTAAATGACGGTATAGCAATCCGATTACTATTCGTCCGCTCGCATGCCAATGCAGCTTTGAGGTCTGGCTGATCGACGTAACGGTTTCATGCCCTCTGACATGGGGTTGCTCCCGTGCCGGAATGATTTTTCAGGGGGATCACAACCGGCCGCCTCATTGGGTACATTGGCGTGTATTCCGAAGGCGTACGTGGTCCGGTAAGCACGCTGGAGGTTTGGCCCTCAACCGGAGGCCAAAACGTATGAAGCTTTTGCTGCGTACTCTGAGCCTCGTATGGAGGTCGTTCAAAGCGTTTCGCTTTTTACGAGTTCCTGCGAGATCACTTCGATGACCTGATGTAAGGTACTTGATGTGGAAAGCCGTCTCAGCCTTGGCTGAGGCGGCTTTTTAGTGCCTTATCAACCTGACTGATCAGTTCCCATCAGCCGGATCCGTAGGCTGCGAACGAATTGCACGCTAAGCTGCGGGCTCATTTTCTGTGCGGCGGAGCCGAGCATGTCCGAGTTGATTCTGCATCATTACCCGACCTCTCCATTCGCCGAAAAGGCCCGGCTGCTGTTGGGTTTCAAGGGCTTGTCCTGGCGCTCGGTGCACATCTCGCCGGTGATGCCGAAACCGGACCTGACTGCCCTGACCGGTGGCTACCGCAAGACCCCGGTGCTGCAGATCGGCGCCGATATCTACTGCGACACCGCGCTGATCGCCCGCCGCCTCGAGCAGGAAAAGGCCCAGCCTTCGTTCTTCCCGGAAGGCCAGGAGATGATCGCCGCCAGTTTCGCCGCCTGGGCCGATTCGGTGGTGTTCCAGCATGCGGTGAGCCTGGTGTTCCAGCCGGAATCGGTGGCAGTGCGTTTCGGCAAGTTGCCGCCGGAAGCGATCAAGGCGTTCCTCGCCGATCGTGCCGGACTGTTCAGCGGCGGCAGCGCGACCAAGCTTTCAGCCGAACAGGCCAGGCACAATTGGCCGCCCCTCATGGCGCGTCTGGAGCAGCAGTTGCAGCGTGAAGACGGTGACTTCCTGTTCGGTGAGCCGTCGATTGCCGACTTCGCCATGGCCCATCCGCTGTGGTTTCTCAAGGCCACGCACGTGACGGCGCCGTTGGTGGATGCTTATCCGGCGGTGTCGGCGTGGCTGGGGCGTGTGCTCGGTTTTGGCCATGGCGCGGCCAGCGAGATGAGTTCGGAGGAAGCACTGGAGATCGCGCGCAGCTCTAAGCCCGTAGCGTTGCCGGATGAGGTGTTCACTGATCCGAACGGGTTCGTGGCAGGTCAACAGGTGCTGATCGCAGCGACAGACTACGGTGTTGATCCGGTGGCCGGTGAGCTGGTGTTTGCCGGTCGCGAGGAGCTGATCCTGCGCCGTGAAGACGAACGTGGCGGGGTGGTGCATGTGCACTTCCCGCGTTTCGGTTTCCGAATCGAGAAACGCTGAAACAACCGAGGGAGCCGATTGGCTCCCTCGTTCATTTCAGTGCAGCGAGAATTTCGTCGGGATCAAACCCGCGAATCAACGTGCCGTTGACGTCGATCAGCGGAATCCCGCGTCCGCCCAGCGCTTCGTACGCCTTGCGTGCCTCGGTATCCTTCTCGATATCGAATTCCTTGAACGCAATGCCTTTCTGATCGAGAAAGCGCTTGGTCTGCTTGCAGTAGCCGCACCAGTCTGTGGCGTACAGCACGACCTTGGCGTTGGCGCGGACCTGCTCGGACGCCATCTGCGACGGGTTGAACACCCGCTCGATCTTGCCCCAGTTCTGATAGACCACAACCACCAGCAGAACCAGCGCAACCTTTTTCAGCACATTGCCGAGCATCAGTTGCGACGCTTCAACTGATCGGTGAGCGAGGTCGGCAGGCCTTTGATGACCAGGGTCCCGGCTTCTTCGTCGTATTCGATCTTCGAGCCCAGCAGGTGCGCTTCAAAGCTGATCGACAGGCCTTCGGCGCGACCGGTGAAGCGACGGAACTGATTGAGCGTGCGCTTATCCGCCGGGATCTCCGGCGACAGGCCGTAGTCCTTGTTGCGGATGTGATCGTAGAAGGCCTTCGGGCGTTCTTCGTCGATCAGCTCCGAGAGTTCTTCCAGGCCCATCGGCTCGCCGAGCTTGGCCTGGCTGCTGGCGTAGTCGACCAGGGTCTTGGTCTTCTCGCGGGCGGAATCTTCCGGCAGGTCTTCGCTCTCGACGAAGTCGCTGAAGGCCTTGAGCAGGGTGCGGGTCTCGCCCGGGCCGTCGACCCCTTCCTGGCAGCCGATGAAGTCGCGGAAGTACTCCGAGACCTTCTTGCCGTTCTTGCCCTTGATGAACGAGATGTATTGCTTGGACTGCTTGTTGTTCTGCCACTCGGAAACGTTGATCCGCGCCGCCAGGTGCAGTTGACCGAGATCGAGGTGGCGCGAAGGCGTCACATCCAGTTCATCGGTCACCGCCACGCCTTCGCTGTGGTGCAGCAGGGCGATGGCCAGGTAATCGGTCATGCCTTGCTGATAGTGGGCGAACAACACGTGGCCGCCGACCGACAGGTTCGATTCTTCCATCAGCTTTTGCAGGTGCTCGACCGCGACCTTGCTGAACGCGGTGAAGTCCTTGCCGCCTTCCATGTATTCCTTCAGCCAGCCGCTGAACGGAAACGCACCGGACTCCGGATGGAACAGCCCCCAGGCTTTGCCCTGTTTGGCGTTATAGCTCTCGTTGAGATCGGCGAGCATGTTCTCGATGGCTGCGGACTCAGCCAGTTCGGAGTCACGGGCGTGCAGGACTGCGGGTGTGCCGTCGGGTTTTTTGTCGATCAAATGGACGATGCAATGACGGATCGGCATAGGCTTCTCGGCTGGTGGAAGGGAGGAGGGCGGGCTCCCCCGAAAAAGCGCCCAGTGTACCGCAACCACTGGATTTGGCGCGGGGTGAAGGGCAAATCCGGGTCACCCGGCGGCCCTTATGCATTTATTTACCGATTTAGCGCAATAAACCTGACCATTTGGCTAGCTAGAGGCGGATATTTCCTTGTCTCTGTGCTAGTTTTGCCCGGTCTTGTGCGAAGTCACCGCGACAAGCATGCATTCAGCTTTTGTCAGGTCGAACCAAACCTTGATTTCGGCATCTATAACCCCGACTCGTCGTGGTTATCGCCGAGGGTGCCAGATCCAGAAGATCGGGCTCGATGGCTGACACTGCACTCTGCAATCCATATGAATTTGATAGGGAAGGAACACTACATGGCTCTTACTAAAGACCAACTGATCGCCGACATCGCTGAAGCTATCGACGCGCCGAAAACCACCGCGCGTGCCGCTCTGGACCAACTGGGCCAAATCGTTGCCGATCAGCTGGAAAACGGTGCCGAAATCACTTTGCCAGGTATCGGCAAGCTGAAAGTGACCGAGCGTCCTGCCCGCACTGGCCGTAACCCATCGACTGGCGCTGCCATCGAAATCCCTGCCAAGAAAGTGATCAAGCTGGTTGTGGCCAAAGGCCTGACCGACGCTGTGAACAAGTAAGACGCAGCGATAAAAAAACCGTGCGCCGGAGTGATCCGGGCACGGTTTTTTTGTGCCTGCCGATTGTGTTTCAGCAGTAGCAGCGGCTGCTTTGCGAATTAGCGCCGCCCCAGCTGAAACGTATTACTTGCGCACCCAGCGTTCGCGCCGCCAGATCTGCTGCTCGGACTTGGTCTGGAAAGTCCAGGCGACGAAGCGGCTCTGCTTTTGCCCCTGTGACATCTCCACCACCTGGCTTTCCAGCGCGCCGGCCTTCTTCAGTGCGGTTTCGATGGCAGGCAGGTTCGAGGCTTTCGAGACCAGGGTGCTGAACCACAACACCTTGTGCGCAAAGTTCGCGCTTTCGGCGATCAGTTGCGTCACGAAACGCGCTTCGCCGCCTTCACACCACAGTTCGGCCGACTGCCCGCCAAAGTTCAGTACCGGCAGTTTGCGTTTCGGGTCGGCCTTGCCCAAGGCGCGCCATTTACGCTCGCTGCCCTTGGTGGCCTCTTCCATCGAGGCGTGGAACGGCGGGTTGCACATGGTCAGGTCAAAGCGCTCGCCTGGCTCCAGCAGGCCGATCAGGATGTGCTTGCGGTTCTCCTGCTGGCGCAGCTGGATGACCTTGTTCAGGTCGTTGGACTGGACGATAGCCTTGGCGGCGGCCACGGCGGTCGGATCGATCTCCGAGCCGAGGAAGTGCCAGCGATATTCGCTGTTACCGATCAGCGGATACACGCAGTTGGCGCCCATGCCGATATCCAGCACATTGACGATGGCGCCGCGCGGGACCACGCCGTCGTTGTTGCTGGCCAGCAGGTCAGCCAGGAAGTGGATGTAGTCGGCACGGCCCGGCACCGGTGGGCACAGATAATCGGCCGGGATGTCCCAATGCTGGATGCCGTAGAACGACTTGAGCAGCGCCCGGTTGAACACTCGCACCGCATCGGGACTGGCGAAGTCGATGCTTTCCTTGCCGTACGGGTTGGTGATCACGAACTTCGCCAGTTCCGGCGTGGTCTTGATCAGCGCCGGGAAGTCGTAACGACCCTGATGGCGATTGCGCGGGTGCAGGCTGGCTTCTTTACGCGGTTCCACGGGCTTGGCCGGGGTAGCGGAGTCAGGCTTCTTGCGCGCAGGTTTCGGTGTACGTGGGGCGTTCATGGGCGTGGTCGATTCGGGTAGGGCTGAAAGTGGCGGCCATTGTCCCACAGGGAGCCATGTTGTTGGCCGGAAAAGTGCCGGGCACAAAAAAGGGAGGCCGGTGCGGGCCTCCCTTTTCAGTGCGATACGCGGTTACAGGCTGGCAATCCGCGCGTGCTGCTCGGCCAGTTTGCCCAAGGCCTGTTCAGCCTCGGCCAGTTTGGCGCGCTCCTTCTCGATGACTTCGGCCGGGGCCTTGTCAACGAAACCGGCGTTGGACAGCTTGCCGCCAACCCGCTGGACTTCGCCCTGCAGACGCAGGATTTCCTTGTCCAGACGCGCCAGCTCGGCGTTCTTGTCGATCAGACCGGCCATCGGCACCAGCACTTCCATCTCGCCGACCAGCGCGGTGGCGGACAACGGTGCTTCTTCGCCAGCGGCGAGAACGGTGATCGATTCCAGACGCGCCAGCTTCTTCAGCAGCGCTTCGTTCTCGGTCAGGCGACGCTGGTCTTCAGCGCTGACGTTTTTCAGGTAGATCGGCAGCGGTTTGCCCGGGCCGATGTTCATTTCGCCACGGATGTTACGCGTGCCGAGCATCAGGCCCTTGAGCCATTCGATGTCGTCTTCGGCCGCCGGATCGATGCGCTCTTCGTTGGCCACCGGCCAAGGTTGCAGCATGATCGTCTTGCCCTGAATGCCGGCCAGCGGCGCGATGCGTTGCCAGATTTCTTCAGTGATGAACGGCATGAACGGATGCGCCAGACGCAGCGCCACTTCCAGTACCCGAACAAGCGTGCGGCGGGTACCGCGCTGACGCTCGACCGGCGCGTTTTCGTCCCACAGCACTGGCTTGGACAGTTCCAGGTACCAGTCGCAGTACTGGTTCCAGATGAACTCGTACAAGGCTTGCGCCGCCAGGTCGAAACGGAACTGATCCAGTTGACGGGTCACTTCGGCTTCGGTGCGTTGCAGTTGCGAGATGATCCAGCGATCCGCCAGCGACAGCTCGTAGGCTTCGCCGTTCTGGCCGCAGTCTTCGCCCTTGTCCAGAACATAACGCGCGGCGTTCCAGATCTTGTTGCAGAAGTTGCGATAGCCTTCGACGCGGCCCATGTCGAACTTGATGTCGCGACCGGTGGACGCCAGCGAGCAGAAGGTGAAGCGCAGGGCGTCGGTGCCGTAGCTGGCGATGCCGTCGGCGAACTCGTCGCGGGTCTGCTTCTCGATCTTCTTCGCCAGTTTCGGCTGCATCAGACCGGAAGTGCGTTTCTGCACCAGGGTTTCGAGCTCGATACCGTCGATGATGTCCAGCGGGTCCAGGACGTTGCCCTTGGACTTGGACATCTTCTGACCCTGGCCATCACGTACCAGACCGTGCACGTAAACGGTCTTGAACGGAACCTGCGGCGTACCGTCCTCGTTCTTGATCAGGTGCATCGTCAGCATGATCATCCGGGCAACCCAGAAGAAAATGATGTCGAAACCGGTGACCAGCACGTCGGTGGAGTGGAATTTCTTCAGGAACTCGGTCTTTTCCGGCCAGCCCAGGGTGGAGAAGGTCCACAGGCCCGAACTGAACCAGGTGTCGAGAACGTCGTTGTCCTGTTGCAGCGCAACGTCCGGAGCGAGGTTGTGCTTGGCGCGCACTTCGGCTTCGTCGCGACCGACGTAGACCTTGCCCGACTCGTCGTACCATGCCGGGATCCGGTGGCCCCACCACAGCTGACGGCTGATGCACCAGTCCTGGATGTCGCGCATCCACGAGAAGTACATGTTTTCGTACTGCTTCGGCACGAACTGGATGCGACCATCTTCAACGGCAGCAATCGCAGGCTCGGCCAGCGGCTTGGTGGACACGTACCACTGGTCGGTCAGCCACGGCTCGATCACGGTGCCGGAGCGGTCGCCTTTCGGCACTTTCAGGTTGTGGTCGTCGACGCTGACCAGCAGGCCGGCGGCGTCGAACGCGGCAACGATCTGCTTGCGCGCTTCGAAACGCTCGAGACCGGCGTACTCGGCCGGAATCTTGCCGTCGATGCTGTCGTTCAGCGTGCCGTCGAGGTTGAACACCTGCGCTGCCGGCAGCACGTTGGCGTTCTTGTCGAAGATGTTCAGCAGCGGCAGGTTGTGGCGCTTGCCGACTTCGTAGTCGTTGAAATCGTGGGCCGGGGTGATTTTCACGCAGCCGGTGCCGAATTCAGGATCGCAGTAATCGTCGGCGATGATCGGAATGCGGCGGCCGACCAGCGGCAGCTCGACAAATTTGCCGATCAGGGCTTTGTAGCGCTCGTCGTTCGGGTTCACCGCGACGGCGGAGTCGCCGAGCATGGTTTCCGGACGGGTGGTCGCGACAATCAGGAAATCGTTGCCTTCAGCGGTTTTCGCGCCGTCGGCCAGCGGGTATTTCAGATTCCACAGGAAACCTTTCTCGTCGTGGTTTTCCACTTCGAGGTCGGAAATCGCCGTGTGCAGTTTGGTGTCCCAGTTGACCAGACGCTTGCCGCGATAGATCAGACCGTCTTCGTGCAGGCGCACGAAGGCTTCCTTAACGGCTTCCGAGAGGCCGTCGTCCATGGTGAAGCGCTCGCGGCTCCAGTCCACGGACGAGCCGAGACGGCGGATCTGACGGCTGATGTTGCCGCCGGACTGATCCTTCCATTCCCAGACTTTCTCGAGGAATTTTTCGCGGCCCAGATCGTGGCGATTCTGGCCCTGGGCTTCGAGTTGACGCTCCACCAGCATCTGCGTGGCGATACCGGCGTGGTCGGTGCCCGGCTGCCACAGGGTGTTGCGACCCTGCATGCGGCGGAAACGGATCAGGGCGTCCATGATCGCGTTGTTGAAACCGTGACCCATGTGCAGGCTGCCGGTGACGTTCGGCGGCGGGATCATGATGGTGTAGGAGTCGCCCGCGCCTTGCGGGGCGAAGTAGTTCTCGGACTCCCAGGTGTTGTACCAGGAAGTTTCAATGGCGTGCGGCTGGTAGGTCTTATCCATGCGCGGCGGGACCCTATTGGCATTTATTCAGGAAAAGCCGGGAAGTATAGCGGGGCAAGGGGCGCAGGGCGAGCGGGGCGGGCCGGGTGGAGGCTTAAATGTGGGAGCTGGCTTGCCAGCGATGCAGGCGCCGCGGTTTTTCAGGAAAAGCGCGGTGATGCTATCGCTGGCAGGGCAGCTCCCACAGGAGATCAGGGAATTATTCGTACTGGCCGAGAAGCCGTTCCATCCGCGCCTCGAGGCGACGTTTGATTTCGGTTTCGATGTGCGGCGCGAAATCGTCGATCACGTCCTGCATGATCAATTGCGCAGCAGCGCGCAGTTCGCTGTCCAGGTGCAGGATAGCGTCGGGGCCTTTATCCACAGGCGCAGCGGCAGGCTGCGGGGCAGGCGTCGGCGCGGGTGCCGCTTCGACGGCTTGCGGTGTGTTGTCGACCGAATCGAACAACATCGGAATCTGTTCCTGTTCGCCATCATCGACCGTGTCGGTCAACAGCGGCGGTTGCAGGTTGTCATCGCCGAGCAGCTGGCGGATCGACTCGAGGTCATCCAGCAGGTGTGCGGGTTTTTGCAGCGGTTTTGGAGTGTCCATCGGCGTACTCAGAGTCGCTGTAAACGGTGGTCTTGCAGAGGATAGCCCTGTTCGCGGTAGAAACGGAAACTCTCCCGCGCCGCAGTGCGAATCGCCGGATCTTCCACCACAACCTCCGCCACCCGGGCGAATTTGTTGGCGAAAACCGGGACTTTCAGGTCGAGGTTGACCAGCAAGTCTGCGTGCTGGCCGCAGTCATCGCCCAGTCCCAACACGATCAGTCCTTCCGGTTCGCTCTCAGCCGGGCCGTGAGGCACGAAGGTTTCGCCCTTGAACGCCCACAGTCGCGCATCGAGATCATCACGCTGGGCGGCATCGCTGCAATGCAGGTAGATGCGATGGCCCATGCGCCAAGCCTTGTCAGTGAGCTTGCAGGCAAAATCCAGACGCGCCGAAGGATCGGCGCTGGGCAGGATATAAAAGTCGACTTTGGTCATTGCGGTTCCTGAGCCTTGAACGGCGCCGCCCGAAGGCAGCGCCGCCCAGGTTCATCGGTTTCAGGCTTTGGCGCGATCCAGCAGGTATTGAGTCAGCAACGGAACCGGACGGCCAGTGGCGCCCTTGTCCTTGCCGCCGCTGGTCCAGGCGGTGCCGGCGATGTCCAGGTGCGCCCAGTTCAGGTTTTTGGTGAAGCGCGACAGGAAGCACGCAGCGGTGATGGTGCCGGCCTTCGGGCCGCCGATGTTGGCGATGTCGGCGAACGGGCTGTCCAGTTGCTCCTGGTACTCATCGAACAGCGGCAGTTGCCAGGCGCGGTCGTCGGCAGCCTTGCCGGCGCTCAGCAGTTGCTCGATCAGTTCGTCGTTGTTGCCCAGCAGGCCCGACGTGTGGGCGCCCAGCGCAACGACGCAGGCACCGGTCAGGGTGGCGATGTCGATCACCGCCTGCGGCTTGAAGCGCTCGGAGTAGGTCAGGGCGTCGCACAGCACCAGACGGCCTTCGGCGTCGGTGTTGAGGATTTCCACGGTCTGGCCGCTCATGGTGGTGACGATGTCGCCCGGACGCGAAGCGGTGCCGCTCGGCATGTTCTCGGCGCAGGCCAGGATGCACACCAGATTGATCGGCAGCTTCAGTTCCAGCACGGCGCGCAGGGTACCGAACACGCTGGCGGCGCCACCCATGTCGTACTTCATCTCGTCCATGCCGGCGCCCGGCTTCAGGCTGATGCCGCCGGTGTCGAAGGTGATGCCTTTACCGACCAGCGCGTACGGCTTCTCGGATTTCTTGCCGCCGTTGTATTGCATGACGATCAGGCGCGGCGGCTGGGCGCTGCCCTGGCCGACGGCGTAGAACGAACCCATGCCCAGCGACTTGATCTTCTTCTCGTCGAGGACTTCGACTTTCAGATCCTTGAACTCTTTGCCGAGGTTCTTGGCTTGCTCGCCGAGGAAGGTCGGGTGGCAGATGTTCGGCGGCAGGTTGCCCAGGTTACGGGTGAATGCCATGCCGTTGGCGATCGCGGTGGCGTGGTTCACGGCGCGTTGCACTTCAGCCTGAGCGGCCTTGATGGTCAGCAGGGTGATTTTCTTCAGGGCGCGCGGTTCGGCTTTCTGGCTCTTGAACTGGTCGAAGGTGTATTCGCCATCGACCAGGGTTTCGGCCAGCAGACGGGTCTTGCCGTAGCTGTCGCGGTTCTTGACGATGATTTCATCGAGTGCCAGCACGGCGTCGCTGCCACCCAGGCCTTTAAGCGTGTTGAGGATGCCGGCGACGATCTTGCGGAACGGACGGTCGCCCAGTTCTTCATCCTTGCCCACGCCGACCAGCAGCACACGTTCGGCTTTCAGGTTCGGCAGGCTGTGCAGCAACAGGCTCTGGCCGACCTTGCCGGCCAGGTCGCCACGCTTGAGCACGGCGCTGATGGCGCCGCCGCTCAGTTCGTCGACCTGCCTGGCGGCAACGCTGAGTTTGCGGCCTTCGCCGACGGCAACCACCAGGGTGGCGGTTTTCAACGTTTCTGGGCTAACGCTTTTTACAACCAGTTCCATGTCCGGATCCCTGAATGAATGGTCAACACGCAGGCGTTCGACGTGTCCGCCGTCGCCTGCTTATAGAGAGAAGAGGCGCAGGCCAGTGCCTGCGACAGAGGCGGCAGTTTGAACCTCGCTCACCGCGCCTGACAACCCTCGGTTGTACGATCTTCAACGGATTGCATGCTTGCGTGAGTGTGCGCAGTGACAGGCGCCCTCAATCACAGGATAATGCCGCATCTTTTTTCGACGGCTCTGCCTTGCGGGCCCGTCGATACGTTTGCTTGTTTGGCCGCCTTAGCCTGACAACCCTGGAGTGTCTGGTTTGATCGTCTTCCGTTATCTGTCCCGCGAAGTCCTGTTGACCCTGAGTGCGGTAAGCGCCGTGCTGCTGGTCATCATCATGAGCGGTCGCTTCATCAAATACCTTGCCCAGGCCGCTGCGGGCCAGCTCGATCCGGGATCACTGTTCCTGATCATGGGCTTCCGTCTGCCGGGCTTCCTGCAACTGATCCTGCCACTGGGCCTGTTTCTCGGGATCCTGCTGGCGTACGGCCGGTTGTACCTGGAAAGCGAGATGACCGTGCTCTCGGCCACCGGCATGAGCCAGCAGCGTCTGTTTCGCATGACCCTGTTCCCGGCCACCCTGGTGGCACTGGTGGTGGCGTGGCTGAGCCTGAGCCTGGCCCCGCAAGGCGCCAACCAGTTCCAGCTGCTGCTGAACAAACAGGACGCCCTGACCGAATTCGACACCCTCGAGCCCGGCCGCTTCCAGGCCCTGCGCGACGGTACGCGGGTGACCTACACCGAAACCCTGAGCGACGATCGGGTCAACCTTGGCAGCGTGTTCATCTCGCAGAAGAACCTCGGCGCCAACCAGAAAGATCGCGGGATTTCCGTGCTGGTGGCGGAAAAGGGCCGTCAGGAAGTGCGTCCCGACGGCAACCGCTACTTGATCCTCGACAATGGCTACCGCTACGACGGCAGCCCGGGTCAGGCCAACTACCGCGCCATCCACTACGAAACCTACGGCGTACTGCTGCCCAAGCCGGATGTCAGCGAGGAAGTCACCGACCGTGACGCCATGCCGACTTCGTCCCTGCTGGGCAGCGACGACATTCGCTCGAAAACCGAACTGCAATGGCGCCTGTCGCTGCCGTTGCTGGTGTTCATCGTGACCCTGATGGCGGTGCCGCTGTCGCGGGTCAACCCGCGTCAGGGGCGTTTCCTCAAGCTGCTGCCGGCGATTCTTCTTTATATGGCTTACCTGACCATCCTGATTGCCGCCCGCGGCGCCCTCGAGAAAGGCAAGATTCCACCGGCGCTCGGCTTGTGGTGGGTGCACGCGATCTTCCTGGTCATCGGCCTCGGTCTGTTGTACTGGGAGCCTCTGCGCCTGAAGCTGGCCAGCCGTCGCAGCGCAGCGCTGGAGGTGGCCCGTGGTTAAACTCGACCGCTACATCGGCAGCAGCGTGTTCATGGCGATCATCGCGGTGCTGGCGATCATTCTCGGCCTGGCCACCTTGTTTGCGTTCATCGACGAGATGGGCGATGTCAGTGACACCTACACCCTGGTCGACGTCCTGAGCTTCGTGCTCCTGACCGCGCCGCGGCGTATGTACGACATGCTGCCGATGGCGGCGCTGATCGGCTGCCTGATCGGCCTCGGCAGTCTGGCGAGCAGCAGTGAGCTGACCGTGATGCGCGCCGCCGGTGTGTCCATCGGGCGCATCGTCTGGGCGGTGATGAAGCCAATGCTGGTGCTGATGCTGGCCGGCGTGCTGATCGGCGAGTACGTGGCACCGGCCACCGAAAGCATGGCTCAGGCCAACCGCTCGCTGGCGCAAGGCAGCGGCGACGCGCAGAGCGCCAAGCATGGCATGTGGCACCGTCAGGGCGAGGAGTTCATTCACATCAACTCCGTGCAACCCAACGGTCGTCTGTACGGCGTGACCCGCTATCACTTCGACAAGGAGCGCCATCTGCTGAGCTCGAGCTTCGCCAAGCGCGCCGAGTTCGACACCGATCACTGGCAGCTCACCGACGTGACCACCACCAAATTCCACGAGCGCAGCACCGAAGTGGTCAATACGCCGGTCGAGCGCTGGGATGTCTCCCTGAGCCCGCAACTGCTGAGCACCGTGGTGATGGCGCCGGAGTCGCTGTCGATCACCGGCCTGTGGGGTTACATCCACTATCTGGCCGATCAGGGCCTGAGCAATGGTCGTTACTGGCTGGCATTTTGGGTCAAAGTGTTGCAGCCGCTGGTGACCGCCGCGCTGGTGCTGATGGCGATTTCCTTCATCTTCGGTCCGTTGCGTTCGGTGACCCTCGGTCAGCGGGTGTTTACGGGCGTGCTGGTGGGTTTCACCTTCCGCATCGTTCAGGATCTGCTGGGTCCATCCAGCCTGGTATTCGGTTTCTCGCCGCTGTTCGCGGTGCTGGTGCCGGCCGGCGTGTGTGCGCTGGCAGGTGTCTGGCTGTTGCGCCGAGCCGGTTGATGAACAAGGTTTCACCCACGCTTTAGCCTTGAAAACGCCTCGGTCGCCAGA
Source organism: Pseudomonas sp. 3-2 (assembly GCF_019710535.1). NCBI lineage: Bacteria > Pseudomonadati > Pseudomonadota > Gammaproteobacteria > Pseudomonadales > Pseudomonadaceae > Pseudomonas > Pseudomonas sp. 3-2. The sequence continues at coordinate 1,162,945 of NZ_CP081200.1, forward strand.
CCGGGGCGTTTTTGCATGCAATCCGGGTGACAGGCGAACGTGACGCTTGCGCCGTGTATCAGGTACAATTCCCGGCTATTTTTCGGCGGGCCAAGCCTGCAGCCTTTTTGAGTGTTGATCCGTGAGTGATTTGAGTCATATCCGCAATTTCTCCATCATCGCCCACATTGACCATGGCAAGTCGACGCTGGCTGACCGTTTCATCCAGATGTGCGGTGGCCTGGCCGAGCGTGAAATGGAAGCCCAGGTACTGGATTCCATGGATCTGGAGCGCGAACGCGGGATCACCATCAAGGCCCACAGCGTTACCCTCTATTACAAGGCCAAAGACGGCGTCACCTACCAGCTGAACTTCATTGACACCCCGGGCCACGTCGACTTCACCTACGAAGTCAGCCGTTCCCTGGCGGCCTGTGAAGGTGCGTTGCTGGTGGTCGATGCGGGGCAGGGCGTTGAAGCCCAGTCCGTGGCCAACTGCTACACCGCCATCGAGCAGGGCCTCGAGGTCATGCCGGTCCTGAACAAGATCGACCTGCCACAGGCCGAGCCTGACCGCGTCAAGGACGAGATCGAGAAGATCATCGGCATCGACGCCACCGACGCCGTCACCTGCAGCGCCAAGACCGGCCTGGGTGTCGACGAAGTGCTCGAGCGTCTGGTCGCCACCATTCCTGCGCCAACCGGCAATATCGAAGATCCGCTGCAAGCGTTGATCATCGACTCCTGGTTCGACAACTACCTGGGTGTTGTCTCCCTGGTGCGCGTGCGTCATGGCCGCGTGAAGAAGGGCGACAAGATTCTCGTCAAGTCCACCGGCAAGGTGCATCTGGTCGACAGCGTGGGTGTGTTCAACCCGAAACACACCGCCACCGCTGACCTGAAGGCCGGCGAAGTGGGTTTCATCATCGCCAGCATCAAGGACATTCACGGTGCACCGGTCGGTGACACCCTGACCCTGAGCTCCACCCCGGACGTTCCGGTGCTGCCAGGTTTCAAACGCATCCAGCCGCAGGTTTACGCCGGTCTGTTCCCGGTCAGTTCCGACGACTTCGAGGACTTTCGCGAAGCGCTGCAGAAACTGACCCTGAACGACTCGTCGCTGCAATACACGCCGGAAAGCTCCGACGCGCTGGGCTTCGGCTTCCGTTGCGGCTTCCTCGGCATGCTGCACATGGAAATCATCCAGGAGCGCCTGGAGCGCGAATACGACCTGGACCTGATCACCACGGCGCCGACGGTAATCTTCGAACTGGTGCTGAAAACCGGTGAAACGATTTACGTCGACAACCCGTCGAAGCTGCCGGACGTCTCGTCGATCGAAGACATGCGCGAGCCGATCGTGCGCGCCAACATCCTGGTACCGCAGGAGCATCTGGGCAACGTCATCACTCTGTGCATCGAGAAGCGCGGTGTGCAGGTCGACATGCTGTTCCTCGGCAATCAGGTGCAAGTGACCTACGACCTTCCGATGAACGAAGTAGTCCTGGACTTCTTCGATCGTCTGAAATCCACCAGCCGCGGCTATGCTTCGCTGGACTACCATTTCGATCGTTACCAATCGGCTAATCTGGTGAAACTGGACGTGCTGATCAACGGCGACAAGGTCGACGCTCTGGCGCTGATCGTGCACCGTGACAATTCGCACTTCAAAGGTCGCCAGTTGACCGAGAAGATGAAAGAACTGATTCCTCGTCAGATGTTCGACGTGGCCATCCAGGCTGCCATTGGCGGTCAGATCGTCGCCCGGACAACCGTCAAGGCACTCAGAAAGAACGTATTGGCCAAGTGCTACGGCGGCGACGTCAGCCGTAAGAAAAAACTGCTTGAGAAGCAGAAGGCCGGTAAGAAACGCATGAAACAGGTCGGCAACGTGGAAATTCCACAAGAAGCCTTCCTCGCCGTGCTCAGGTTGGAATAGTCAGGTCCTATGTCACTAAATTTCCCGCTGTTGCTGGTCATTGCCGTGTTCGTCTGCGGTCTGTTGGCGTTGCTCGATCTGTTGATCCTGGCACCGCGTCGGCGTGCCGCCATCGCCTCCTATCAGGGCAGCGTCAGCCAGCCTGATGTGGTGGTGGTCGAGAAGCTGAACAAGGAACCGCTGCTGGTCGAATATGGCAAGTCGTTCTTCCCGGTGCTGTTCATCGTGCTGGTGCTGCGTTCGTTTCTGGTGGAGCCGTTCCAGATTCCGTCCGGCTCGATGAAACCGACCCTGGACGTTGGCGACTTCATTCTGGTGAACAAGTTTTCCTACGGGATCCGTTTGCCGGTGATCGACAAGAAGATCATCGAAGTCGGTGACCCGCAGCGCGGCGATGTGATGGTGTTCCGCTACCCGAGCGACCCGAACGTCAACTACATCAAGCGTGTGGTCGGCCTGCCGGGCGACACCGTGCGGTACACCGCCGACAAGCGTCTGTTCGTCAACGGCGAGTCGATTGCCGAACAACTGGTCGGCTCCGAGCCGGGTACGCTGGGCAGCGCGGAACTCTACAAGGAAAAACTCGGCGCCGCCGAGCACCTGATCCGCAAGGAAATGAGCCGCTACCGCGCCACGCCGGACCATACCTGGACCGTGCCGGCCGGGCACTACTTCATGATGGGCGACAACCGCGACAATTCGAACGACAGTCGCTACTGGGATGATCCGAACATTCCCAAGGATCTGCTGGGCATGGTTCCCGACCAGAACATCGTCGGCAAGGCCTTCGCGGTCTGGATGAGCTGGCCGGAACCGAAACTCAGCCACCTGCCGAACTTCTCGCGGGTCGGCCTGATCAAGTAAACAAACACGGCGCTGTTGACCACAGCGCCGAATGCATTTCTGGCGTCGGCACAACCGGCTCCGGGGCATGAAGCCACGATATTCAGGACGTCATTTTTGAACACAGCGTTAATTGTCCCAGGCCTGCGCCGTATCCCGGCGATGGCAGTGGAATCCAGCCACGAACTCAGCGTGGGTAAACCGTGAGCGTTTCTCTAAGCCGTCTCGAGCGTCAGCTCGGTTACACCTTCAAGGACCAGGAACTGATGGTCCTGGCCCTTACGCACCGCAGCTTTGCCGGACGCAATAACGAGCGTTTGGAATTCCTCGGCGATGCGATCCTCAATTTTGTTGCCGGCGAAGCCTTGTTCGACCGTTTCCCGCTGGCGCGCGAAGGCCAGTTGTCGCGTTTGCGCGCACGGCTGGTAAAAGGTGAGACGCTGGCGGTACTGGCCCGCGGTTTCGATCTGGGCGATTACCTGCGTCTGGGTTCCGGCGAGTTGAAGAGCGGCGGTTTCCGTCGCGAGTCGATTCTGGCCGACGCCCTGGAAGCACTGATCGGTGCGATCTACCTCGACGCCGGCATGGAAGTCGCCCGCGAGCGCGTACTGGCCTGGCTGGCCGGCGAGTTCGAAGGCTTGACGCTGGTCGACACCAACAAGGATCCGAAGACCCGCCTGCAGGAATTCCTGCAATCGCGCGGCTGCGAACTGCCGCGTTATGAAGTGGTGGATATCCAGGGCGAGCCGCACTGCCGTACCTTCTTCGTCGAGTGCGAAGTTGTCCTATTGAATGAAAAAAGCCGGGGTCAGGGTGTGAGCCGTCGCATTGCCGAACAGGTAGCGGCCGCCGCAGCACTGATTGCCCTGGGTGTGGAGAATGGCAATGACTGATACAAACGCAACGCGCTGTGGCTATGTTGCCATCGTCGGCCGTCCCAACGTGGGCAAGTCCACGCTGCTGAACCACATCCTCGGCCAGAAGCTGGCGATCACCTCGCGCAAGCCGCAGACCACTCGCCACAACATGCTCGGGATCAAGACCGAGGGCGATGTGCAGGCGATCTACGTCGACACCCCCGGCATGCACAAGGGTGGCGAAAAAGCCCTGAACCGCTACATGAACAAGACCGCTTCGGCGGCGTTGAAAGACGTCGACGTGGTGATCTTCGTGGTCGACCGCACCAAGTGGACCGAAGAAGACCAGATGGTGCTCGAGCGCGTGCAGTACGTGACCGGCCCGCTGATCGTCGCACTGAACAAGACCGACCGCATCGAAGACAAGGCCGAGCTGATGCCGCACCTTTCGTGGTTGCAGGAACAGCTGCCGAACGCGCAGATCATTCCGATCTCGGCGCAACACGGGCACAACCTCGACGCCCTGGAAAAGGTCATCGCCGACCATCTGCCGGAGAACGATCACTTCTTCCCGGAAGACCAGATCACCGACCGCAGCAGCCGCTTCCTCGCCGCCGAACTGGTGCGCGAGAAGATCATGCGCCAGCTCGGCGCCGAGCTGCCGTACCAGATCACTGTGGAAATAGAAGAGTTCAAGCAGCAGGGGGCGACGCTGCACATCCATGCGCTGATCCTCGTCGAGCGCGACGGCCAGAAGAAAATCATCATTGGCGACAAGGGCGAGCGCATCAAGCGCATCGGCACCGAGGCGCGCAAGGACATGGAGCTGCTGTTCGACTCCAAGATCATGCTCAACCTGTGGGTCAAGGTGAAGGGCGGCTGGTCCGATGACGAGCGTGCGCTGCGTTCGCTGGGTTACGGCGACCTGTAACACCGGTTTTCTGCTGCACCAGAGACCCCCCTGTGGGAGCGGGTTTGCTCGCGAATGCGCCGTATCAGTCGACATATGTTTTGACTGACTTACCGCTTTCGCGAGCAAGCCCGCTCCCACATTAGTTTTGGGTTTGTGTGTAAAACTGCGTTTCGTCATCGAGAACTCAATGTCGCAAAGCCCGCCTCCCGCCCAACCCGCCTACGTCCTGCATTCGCGCGCCTACCGCGAAACCAGCGCCTTGGTGGACTTCCTCACGCCGCAAGGTCGGCTGCGGGCGGTGTTGCGCAGTGCGCGGGGCAAGGCCGGGACGCTGGCGCGCCCGTTTGTGCCGCTGGAAGTGGAGTTTCGCGGCAAGGGTGAGTTGAAGAACGTCGGGCGCATGGAGAGTGTCGGCAACGCCACGTGGATGGTCGGCGAGGCGCTGTTCAGCGGTCTGTATCTCAATGAGCTGTTGATCCGCCTGTTGCCCGCCGAAGATCCGCATCCTGCGGTGTTCGATCATTACGCTGCCACGTTGCTGGCATTGGCCGAGGGGCGGCCGCTGGAACCGCTGTTGCGCTCCTTCGAATGGCGGCTGCTCGACGACCTCGGTTATGGCTTTTCCCTGAACACCGACATCAATGACGAACCCATCGCTGCGGATGGCCTATACCGCTTGCAGGTGGATGCCGGGCTCGAACGGGTCTATCTGCTGCAACCCGGTCTGTTCAACGGCACCGAACTGCTGGCCATGGCCGAAGCCGACTGGTCGGCCCCCGGCGCGTTGTCCGCCGCCAAGCGCTTGATGCGACAAGCGCTGGCCGTGCATCTGGGCGGTCGTCCCCTCGTCAGTCGCGAGCTGTTTCGCAAGCCCTGATCTCACCGTATGCTGTGCGCCGAATCTTTCCATTCAGGAGCGCATCCGTGACCACCAGCAATCGCATTCTTCTTGGCGTGAACATCGACCACGTCGCCACCCTGCGTCAGGCCCGTGGCACGCGCTATCCGGATCCGGTCAAGGCTGCGCTGGACGCGGAAGAGGCGGGCGCTGACGGCATCACCGTGCACCTGCGCGAAGACCGTCGGCACATTCAGGAGCGCGACGTGCTGCTGCTCAAGGATGTGCTGCAAACCCGCATGAACTTCGAAATGGGCGTCACCGAAGAAATGATGGCGTTCGCCGAGCGCATTCGTCCGGCGCACATCTGCCTGGTGCCGGAAACCCGTCAGGAGCTGACCACCGAAGGCGGTCTGGATGTGGCGGGGCAGGAAGAGCGGATCAGGGCGGCGGTCGAGCGTTTGTCGAAGATCGGCAGCGAAGTGTCGCTGTTTATCGACGCCGACGAGCGGCAGATCGCTGCGTCGAAGCGCGTCGGCGCACCGGCCATCGAGCTGCACACCGGACGTTACGCCGATGCCGAAACACCGACCGAAGTGGCTGAAGAACTCAAGCGTGTCGCGGACGGCGTGGCCTTCGGTCTGGCCCAGGGCCTGATCGTCAATGCCGGCCATGGCCTGCACTATCACAACGTCGAGGCGGTTGCCGCGATCAAGGGTATCAATGAGCTGAACATCGGTCATGCGCTGGTGGCGCATGCTCTGTTCGTCGGTTTCAAGTCGGCGGTGTCGGAGATGAAGGCGTTGATTCTGGCGGCTGCCAAACACTAAGTTTCAACATCTCGTGGGAGCAAATTGCTCCCACATTTGTTTTGGGGATGGGTTAAAGCGGGGCGGGCTCTTGAGCCGGTTTCGATTTGTCGATCCCCGGCACATGCAGATTGCCCTCGGCCACCTGATCGCCTTCAAGCTGCGGCTGGGTCACCCAGGTGAGGATGTCGTAGTAGCGACGGATGTTCGCCACGAAATGCACCGGTTCGCCGCCCCGGGCGTAGCCGTAGCGGGTCTTGCTGTACCACTGCTTCTGCGACAGGCGCGGCAGGATCTTTTTCACATCCAGCCACTTGTCCGGGTTCAACCCTTCCTTGGCCGCCAGTTTGCGCGCGTCATCCAGATGACCGCTGCCGACGTTGTAGGCCGCCAGGGCAAACCAGGTGCGATCCGGTTCCTGGATCGATTCGTCTAGCTGATCCTTCATGTAGGCCAGGTACTTGGCGCCACCCATGATGCTCTGCTTCGGATCGAGGCGGTTGGACACGCCCATGGCCTGGGCGGTGTTCTGGGTCAGCATCATCAGCCCGCGCACGCCGGTCTTCGACGTGACCGCCGGTTGCCACAGCGATTCCTGATAACCGATCGCCGCCAGCAGGCGCCAGTCGACTTTCTCTTTCTTGGCGTAGGCCTTGAAGTGCTGTTCGTATTTGGGCAGCCGCTGCTGCAAATGCTGGGCGAAGGTGGTGGCGCCCATGTAGCCGAGGACGTCGACGTGGCCGTAATAACGGTCTTTCAGGCGTTGCAGGGTGCCGTTCTTCTGCACCTTGTCCAGATAACTGTTGATCTCGTTGAGCAGGCTGTTGTCTTCGCCGGCCGCCACGGCCCAGCTCTGGCTGCGCGCGTCGCCGAGGTCGAAGGCGACGCGGATGTTGGTGAAGTACACCTGGTTCATCGCCACTTCGTTGGAGTCGACCAGGGTCAGGTCGATCTGACCTTCATCGACCATGCGCAGCAGGTCGACCACTTCAACGGCGTCGGACTCTTCGTATTGAATGCCAGGATATTTCTGTTTCAGCTCCGCCAGTTGTTCGGCGTGGGTGCTGCCCTTGAGCACCATGATCTTCTTGCCCACCAGATCGCCGGCGTCGGTGGGGCGTGACTGGCCGTTGCGGTAGATGATCTGCGGGGTGACTTCGAGGTAGGAGCGCGAGAAGCGAACCTGCTTCTTGCGCTGTTCGCTGCTGACCAGGCCGGCGGCCGCCAGTACCGGGCCGTTCGGCTTGCCGACCTGATTGAACAGGTCGTCTAGATTGTCGGCGGTTTCGATCTTCAGCTCGACCCCCAAATCGTCGGCAAAGCGCTTCACCAGCTCGTATTCGAAGCCGGTTTCACCGCTGCGATCCTGAAAGTAGGTGGCGGGGCTGTTTCGGGTGACCACCCGCAGCACACCATCCTCCTTTACGCGCTCGAGTGTGTTGGGTTTATCAACACAGCCACTGAGCATCAGGAAGAGTCCGGTAGCGATCAGCCATTTGGCGTATCGCGGACGCAAAGCCGTTGGGGAAAACATGTGCGCAGTATACGCAAAGGACAACGGGCGCCATATCTCGACAGTCGAGGGGTTGTCTGCTAGGCATCACAAAACCGCGCGAAACCCCGCAGAAACGGGCCCGAAAGGCATTTTGTGACAGAAAAAATAACCCGCCTTGCAACACCCCATAAATTTGACCCTCAAGGCAGGAACGCCACTCGACATCCGGGTGCAACCGTGCGTAGCGTTTCGGGTGATGTTGAGGGCGGTTTAGGCTAGAATGCACGGCCTCAAAGCACACCCCTTCCCGAGGCTGTCCCGAAGATGTTGATCCTGCGCGGCGCTCCTGCCCTTTCTGCCTTTCGCCACAGCAAACTCCTTGAGCAACTGAGCCAGAAGGTTCCAGCTGTCAGTGGCCTGTATGCTGAATTCGCTCACTTCGCCGAAGTCACCGGCGTCCTGACCGGCGACGAACAGCAGGTGCTTGCGCGCCTTCTGAAGTACGGTCCAAGCGTTCCGGTTCAAGAGCCGACCGGTCGTCTGTTCCTGGTGTTGCCACGTTTCGGCACCATCTCGCCATGGTCGAGCAAGGCCAGCGACATCGCCCGCAACTGCGGCCTGAGCAAGATCCAGCGCCTGGAGCGCGGTATCGCGTTCTACGTGGCCGGTCAGTTCAGCGAAACCGAAGCGCAGCAGATTGCAGACGTATTGCATGACCGTATGACTCAGATCGTTCTGGCCAACCTCGAGCAGGCCGCCGGTCTGTTCAGCCACGCCGAACCGAAGCCGCTGACCGCCATCGACATCCTCGGCGGTGGTCGCGCCGCGCTGGAGAAGGCCAACGTCGAACTGGGCCTGGCCCTGGCCGAAGACGAGATCGACTATCTGGTCAACGCCTTCAACGGTCTCAAGCGCAACCCGCACGACATCGAACTGATGATGTTCGCCCAGGCCAACTCCGAGCACTGCCGCCACAAGATCTTCAACGCCAGTTGGGATATTGACGGCGAGAGCCAGGAAAAAAGCCTGTTCGGCATGATCAAGAACACCTATCAGATGCACAGCGAAGGCGTGCTGTCCGCTTACAAGGACAACGCTTCGGTGATCGTCGGCAACGTCGCCGGCCGCTTCTTCCCGGATCCGGAAACCCGCCAGTACGGCGCGGTGCAGGAGCCGGTGCACATCCTGATGAAGGTCGAAACCCACAACCACCCGACCGCGATCGCTCCGTTCCCGGGCGCGTCCACCGGTTCCGGTGGCGAGATCCGCGACGAAGGTGCAACCGGTCGTGGCGCCAAGCCGAAAGCCGGCCTGACCGGTTTCACCGTGTCGAACCTGCAGATCCCGGGCTTCGAACAGCCGTGGGAAGTGCCGTACGGCAAGCCTGAGCGCATCGTCAACGCGCTGGACATCATGATCGAAGGCCCGCTGGGCGGCGCCGCGTTCAACAACGAATTCGGCCGTCCGGCCCTGACCGGTTACTTCCGTACCTTCGAACAATCGATCACCACCCCGCACGGTGACGAAGTTCGCGGTTACCACAAGCCGATCATGCTGGCTGGCGGCATGGGCAACATCCGTGAAGAACACGTCAAGAAAGGCGAGATTCTGGTCGGCTCCAAGCTGATCGTGCTCGGCGGCCCGGCGATGCTGATCGGTCTGGGCGGCGGCGCTGCTTCCTCCATGGCCACCGGCACCAGCTCGGCGGATCTGGACTTCGCTTCCGTTCAGCGTGAAAACCCTGAAATGGAGCGTCGCTGCCAGGAAGTCATCGACCGTTGCTGGCAGCTGGGCGACAAGAACCCGATCAGCTTCATCCACGACGTGGGTGCGGGCGGTCTGTCCAACGCCTTCCCGGAACTGGTCAACGACGGCGACCGCGGTGGCCGTTTCGAACTGCGCAACATTCCAAACGACGAGCCGGGCATGGCCCCGCACGAAATCTGGTCCAACGAATCCCAGGAACGTTACGTTCTGGCAGTCGGCCCGGCCGACTTCGAGCGCTTCAAGGCGATCTGCGAACGTGAGCGTTGCCCGTTTGCCGTTGTCGGTGAAGCCACCGCCGAGCCGCAACTGACCGTGACCGACAGCCATTTCGGCAACAACCCGGTGGACATGCCACTGGAAGTGTTGCTGGGCAAGGCGCCGCGCATGCACCGTTCGGTGGTTCGCGAAGCCGAGCTGGGCGATGACTTCGATCCGTCGAACCTCGACATCAGTGAAAGCATCGAACGCGTCCTGCACCACCCGGCCGTGGCGAGCAAAAGCTTCCTGATCACCATCGGCGACCGCACCATCACCGGCCTCGTGGCCCGTGACCAGATGGTCGGCCCTTGGCAGGTTCCGGTGGCCGACGTGGCCGTCACCGCCACCAGCTTCGACGTCTACACCGGTGAAGCGATGGCGATGGGCGAGCGCACTCCGCTGGCACTGCTGGATGCTCCGGCGTCGGGCCGCATGGCCATTGGCGAAACCCTGACCAACATTGCCGCTTCGCGCATCAACAAGCTCTCCGACATCAAACTGTCGGCGAACTGGATGTCCGCTGCCGGCCACCCGGGCGAAGACGCGCGTCTGTACGACACCGTGAAAGCGGTCGGCATGGAACTGTGCCCTGAACTGGGCCTGACCATTCCGGTTGGCAAGGACTCGATGTCCATGGCCACCCGCTGGAACGACGATGGCGAAGACAAGACCGTCACCTCGCCGATGTCCCTGATCGTGACCGGTTTCGCGCCAGTGGCTGACATCCGTCAGACCCTGACTCCGGAACTGCGCATGGACAAGGGCACCACCGACCTGATCCTGATCGACCTCGGTCGCGGTCAGAACCGTATGGGCGCCTCTATCCTCGCGCAGGTTCACGGCAAGCTCGGCAAGCAGGCTCCGGACGTCGACGACGCCGAAGACCTGAAAGCGTTCTTCGCCGTGATCCAGGGCCTCAACGCCGACGGTCATCTGCTGGCTTACCACGACCGTTCCGACGGTGGTCTGCTGACCACCGTGGTGGAAATGGCCTTCGCCGGTCACTGCGGTCTGAGCCTGAACCTCGACAGCGTTGCTGAATCCTCGGCAGAAATCGCCGCCATCCTGTTCAACGAAGAACTGGGTGCCGTGATCCAGGTTCGTCAGGACGCGACCCCGGACATCCTCGCCCAATTCAGCGCGGCTGGTCTGGGCGACTGCGTGTCGGTGATCGGTCAGCCGATCAACAATGGCCAGATCAACATCACCTTCAACGGTGACACCGTGTTCGAAGGCCAGCGTCGTCTGCTGCAACGTCAGTGGGCCGAGACCAGCTACCAGATCCAGCGTCTGCGCGACAACGCCGACTGCGCCGAGCAAGAGTTCGATGCGCTGCTGGAAGAAGACAACCCGGGCCTGAGCGTCAAGCTGAGCTACGACGTCAACCAGGACATCGCCGCGCCTTACATCAAGAAAGGCATCCGCCCACAGGTTGCGGTACTGCGTGAGCAGGGCGTCAACGGTCAGGTGGAAATGGCGGCTGCGTTCGACCGCGCCGGTTTCAACGCGATCGACGTGCACATGAGCGACATTCTGGCCGGCCGCGTCGACCTGAACGAGTTCAAGGGTCTGGTGGCCTGCGGTGGTTTCTCCTACGGCGACGTTCTCGGCGCCGGTGAAGGGTGGGCCAAGTCCGCACTGTTCAACAGCCGTGCCCGCGATGCGTTCCAGGGCTTCTTCGAACGTAACGACAGCTTCACCCTCGGCGTGTGCAACGGTTGCCAGATGATGTCCAACCTGCACGAGCTGATCCCGGGCAGCGAGTTCTGGCCGCACTTCGTGCGCAACCGCTCCGAGCAATTCGAAGCGCGCGTGGCGATGGTTCAGGTTCAGGAGTCGAACTCGATCTTCCTGCAGGGCATGGCCGGTTCGCGCATGCCGATCGCCATCGCTCACGGTGAAGGCCATGCCGAATTCGAAAGCGAAGAGGCACTGCTGGAAGCCGATCTGTCGGGTTGCGTGGCGATGCGTTTCGTCGACAACCACGGCAAGGTCACCGAAGCCTACCCGGCCAACCCGAACGGTTCGCCGCGCGGGATCACCGGCCTCACCAGCCGCGACGGTCGCGTGACGATCATGATGCCGCACCCGGAGCGTGTGTTCCGTGCCGTGCAGAACTCGTGGCGTTCGGAAGACTGGAACGAAGACGCACCTTGGATGCGTATGTTCCGTAATGCTCGTGTGTGGGTGAACTAAGCGCTGTGTACAAGCTCGCGTTTTTTGTTCCCGACAGCCATGTTGAGGTGGTCAAGGACGCTGTGTTCGCTGCCGGTGGTGGGCGGATTGGTGACTATGACCACTGTGCTTGGCAGGTGCTTGGCTCTGGTCAGTTTCGGCCTCTGGACGGCAGTCAGCCGTTCATTGGTCAGGTTGGGCAGGTTGAGCGGGTCGAGGAGTGGAAGGTTGAGCTTGTCGTTTGCGATGAGTTGATTCGCGCGGTAGTGGCGGCTCTTAAGTTGAGCCATCCCTACGAGACGCCGGCTTATGAAGTGTGGCGGCTGGAGGATTTTTGATCTTCCTTGGCTGCTGATACGGGAAACCCGCTGGAAGTGATTTCAGCGGGTTTTTTGGTTTTTTGGTTTTGGGATTGAGTGAATATCCGTTGCTTCGGGTGTTGCCACTGGCGGTTTCGCCCTTACGGCGAGTCACTTTTTTCAAACGCCAAAAAAGTAACCAAAAACGCTGGGCCCCGGCGTTCGGCACCTCGCTTTGGCTCGGTGTTCCTTCGTTCCGGGATTCATCCGGGGGCATCGCCTACGGTTTGCTTCGCTGCACCTCCTCTCGATGCATGCGGCTGCGCCGCACGGTCGCTGCGCTCCCACCCCCGGATAAATCCCTCCACTCAGCCTTCCGAAGGGGCCAAAAGATCAAGAGCTTTACTCGAGCTAACGCTCATCGTGTTGAGTGGTGGGAAGTGGGAAGCGGGAAGCAGGAAGCAGGAAGCAGGAAGCAGGAAGCAGGAAGCAGGAAGCAAAAGGTAGCTGTGTACTGCTTGATCGTTCCCACGCTCCGCGTGGGAATGCAGCCCGGGACGCTCCGCGTTCCATTTTCGAATGTTTAAAGATGTGTGGGATTTACCGAATCTTCCCATTTGCTTTGAGCTTGCCCCTCGGAAGCTCCGGTCCTGCGGTGGTTGCTTCAAATGAAACAGGAAACCCGGCCTAGGCCGGGTCTCTTGTTTGTAATCGCTTAAAGTCAAAACTGGATGGCGACCATCAGACTTTTGCACTCACCTCACTCCGATTGACCAACCCCTCCAGCGCCACACTCAAACTCTGCGCCCGCTCACCCACCAGCAAGTGCCACACGCCATCCTCCAGCGGGCTCACGCCCAGACATCCAAGTTCTTTCAATCGGCTTTCCGACAGCGCTTTGCCATCGGCCAGTTGCAGGCGGATGCGGCTCATGGCGATGCAGTCGAGTTGCAGCACGTTGTCGCTGCCGCCCAGGGCGCTCAGCCATTGCTGGGCTTGCGGTGCGGCTATAGCAACGGGCTCGCTGGTTTCGACGACTGTGACAGGAGCAGCCACTACGACTCGGCCCAATGCGGGCATCGCCAGGCGGATTTCGTCGGCAATGCTGTCGGCCATCGGCCCGACGACCACCTGCAAACTGCCGCCCTTGCCCGGACGTACCACGGCCATTGCACCCAGTGCTTTCAAATCGGCATCGGAGGCTTTGTTGCGATCGACCATTTCCAGTCGCAGCCGCGTGGTGCACGCGCCGACGGTGACCAGATTCTCGGCACCTCCCAAGGCTTTGATGTACGCAGCGGCGCGCTCGTTTTCTGTCAGCACGGATTTCTCGGCAGCGGCCACGTCTTCACGTCCCGGCGTTTTCAGATTGAAACGGCGGATACAGAAGTCGAACACCGCGTAATAGATGACGGCATAAACCAGTCCCACCGGCACCACCAGCCAGCCGTTGGTGGAGCGTCCCCAGCCCAGCACCATGTCGATGAAACCACCGGAGAAGGTGAAGCCCAGATGAATGTTCAGCGCATTGGTGATCGCCATCGACAACCCGGTCAGCAACGCATGCACCAGATACAGCAGCGGCGCCAGAAACATGAAGGCAAATTCGATGGGCTCGGTCACCCCGGTCAAGAATGAGGTCAGGGCCATCGACAGGAAGATCCCGCCCATGACCTTACGGCGTTCCGGCAGGGCGTTGCGGTACATCGCCAGGCACGCGGCCGGCAGGCCGAAGATCATCATCGGGAACATGCCGGTCATGAACTGGCCGCCCTTGGGATCGCCGGCGAAGTAACGCGACAGATCGCCAGTGACCAGAGCGCCGGTGGTCGGGTCGGTGAAGTTGCCGAACACGAACCACGCCATGTTGTTGAGGATATGGTGCAGGCCGGTGACGATCAGCAGGCGGTTGAACACGCCAAACACGAAGGCGCCAAGGCTGCCGCTTTCCATCATCAAGGCGCCGAAGCTGTTGATGCCGTGCTGGATCGGCGGCCAGATGTAGCCGAACACCACGCCCAGACCGACCGCCGCGAACCCGGTGACGATCGGCACAAAACGCCGGCCACCGAAAAAGGCGAGGTACTCCGGCAGCTTGATGTCCTTGAAACGGTTGTACAGCGCGCCGGCCATCAGGCCGCTGACGATCCCGGCGAGCATGCCCATGTTGATGCTGGCGTCGAGCACCTTGAGGGTGGAGATCATCACCAGATAACCGATCACCCCGGCGAGGCCGGCGGTGCCGTTGTTGTCCCGGGCGAAACCGACCGCGATGCCGATGGCGAAGATCATCGCCAGGTTGGCGAAGATCACCTGACCGGCGTCGTGGATGATTGCGATGTTCAGCAGGTCAGTGTCGCCCAGGCGCAGCAGCAGGCCGGCGATCGGCAGGATCGCGATCGGCAGCATCAGCGCGCGGCCGAGGCGTTGCAGGCCTTCGATGAAGAGTTGGTACATGGCGATTGTCCTTGTTGTTTTTGTTAGCGCAGAGGCCAATGTTGATGACAGGCATGACGCACCGCGGCGGCGCTGCTCAGCTTGAGCAAGTCCCGGGCGAGGCGTTGGCATTCGGCTTCGTGCAGCTGGCGCACGCGGTCCTTGATTTCGCCGATCTGTACCGGGCTCACCGACAGTTCGGTCACGCCCAGGCCGATCAACACCGGCGTCGCCAGTGGATCCGAGGCGAGGGCGCCGCACACGCCGACCCAGCGTTTATGCACCGCCGCGCCTTCGCAGGTCATGGCGATCAGGCGTAGCAGCGCCGGGTGCAAGGCATCGACCCGTGCGGCGAGGCCTGAGTGGTCGCGGTCCATGGCCAGGGTGTATTGCGACAGGTCGTTGGTGCCGATGGACAGGAAGTCGGCGTGTTCGGCCAGTTGCTCGGCCTGCAACGCGGCGGCCGGGACTTCGATCATCACGCCGATTTCCGGACGTTGATTGATGCCCAGTTCCAGACACAGCGCATCTACCCGTTGGCGGATGTGCAGCAATTCGTCGACCTCGGTGACCATCGGCAGCAGGATCCGGCAACGCTGCAACGGGCTGACTTGCAGCAGCGCACGCAGTTGCTGATCGAGGATTTCCGGGCGGGCCTGGGCCAGGCGAATGCCGCGCAGGCCGAGCACCGGGTTGGCTTCCACTGGCAGTGGCAGGTAGTCGAGTTGCTTGTCGCCGCCGACGTCGATGGTGCGGATGATCACCGACTTGTCGCCCATGGCATCGATCACGGCTTGATAGGCAGCGCGTTGCTCTTCGACGTCCGGCGCAGTGTGGCGATCGACGAACAAAAACTCGGTGCGCAACAGGCCGACGCCATCGGCGCCATTGGCAAACGCATCGGCTGCTTCGTGGCTGGAAGCGACGTTGGCGACCACTTCGATGGATACGCCGTTGCGGGTTTCGGCCGGCAGATGGGCCTGAGCTTGCTGGGCGTCGCGCCGTTGTTGACGGTCGATCTGCGCCTGCTGCACTTCGGCCAGACGCTCGGCATTCGGCGTCAGCTCGAGGCGACTGCCGTCGGCGTCGAGGACCACCGACAGGCCTTGCGCTTGATCGAGCAGCGCCGAGCCCAGTGCGACCACGCACGGCAGGCCTTTGCCCTGAGCCAGAATCGCCACGTGGGAAGTCGCGCCACCTTCGGCCATGCACAAACCGGCGACGCCTTGCGCGCTCAGTTGCAGCAGGTCCGACGGCGTCAGTTCGTGGGCGGCGACGATGGCGCCGACCGGCACGTCGTAGTGCCAGGCTTCGCCGAGCAGGGCGCGCAGCACTCGTTGCCTGAGGTCGCGCAGATCGTTGGCGCGCTCGGCCAGCAGTGGGCTGCCGGTGTTTTGCAGCACTTCGCATTGCGCATCGATGGACTGGCTCCAGGCGTGGGTCGCCGCCGTGCCGGTTTCAATCGATTGCTGGGCGGCGTCGAGCAAGGCCGGGTCTTCCAGCAAGGCCAGGTGCGCGGCGAAGATCGCTTCCTCGTCGGCATTGCGCTGTTTTTTCGCCTGGACGAGGGTGCCGTCGATTTCGCTGCGAACCTGATTAAGCGCGGTGTCGAGAATCTGTAGTTGATGCTCGGGCTGATGATTGCCGGTGTCCGCCGGCAGGCTGATCGCGTTCAGACGAAACAGCGGCCCGCCCACCAGTCCCGGCGCGGCGCACACACCGTGCAACACGCCAGCCTCGGCCGAGCGATTGCGTGGAGCGGCGGCAACCGGTGCGGCGGCATGATGGTCTTCGGGCAGTGCGGTGGCCAGTGCGGTGAGCAAGGCTTGCAATGCCGCTTGTGCGTCCGGGCCCTGGCAACTGACCTGCACTTCGTCCTGCTCGCCAATCGCCAGGCCCATCAAGCCGATGAGGCTGTTGCACGATGCCGACTTGCCGGCGAAATGCAGCTGCGACTGGCTCTTGAACCCTTGCGCCGTCTGGCGGATCAACGCCGCCGGGCGCGCATGCAGACCGCCGCGATGGGCAACCTGCACGTGACCGAGAACTTCCGGGCCGCCGAGTTCTTCTGCATTCGCCGCTGTACTGTGACGAGCGATGATGTGCAGCAGCGGCTCGCCGACCTTCACCGTTTTCAGGGTGATGGGGCGCGCCTGGAAATCCTGGCTGTTGGTCAGGATCAGCAGGCTGACCAGGCTTTTGCACTGGCGGCCGACCTTGTCCAGGTCATAGCGCAGCAGCGGCTGGCCATTGCTGACCCGCGCGCCTTCCTTGACCAGCATCGAGAAGCCTTCACCCTGCAACTCCACCGTGTCCAGACCGAGGTGCAGCAACAGCTCGGCGCCGTTGTCGGCGCGCACGGTCAGCGCATGGCCGGTGCGGGCGACGTGGATCACTACCCCGGCGCAGGGCGAATACAGGGTGTCGTTCAGCGGATCGATGGCAATGCCGTCGCCCATCGCGCCGCTGGCGAACACCGCGTCCGGAACGTTGGCGAGCGTGAGCACCGGGCCGCTGAGCGGGGCGCTTAAAGTCAGCTCTTTATTGTTGTTGTGCATGGCTCGGTCTCATCAGGAAAACGTTCGGTTCGGACTCAGTGCGTACGGGTGACTTTGCTCAGGTGTCGCGGCTGATCCGGGTCCATGCCACGGGCCACGGCCAGACCGGCCGCCATCACGTAGAAACTCTGAATCGCGAGGATCGGATCGAGGGCCGGGTGCTCGGCACGGCTGAGGGTCAGGTCGCGCTCGCTCACGTCATTCGGCGCGGCCAGCAGCACGCGGGCACCGCGCTGACGCATCTCGGCTGCCAGGCTCAGCAGGCCGGCCTGTTCGGCGCCGCGCGGGGCGAACACCAGCAACGGGTAGTGTTCGTCGATCAGGGCCATCGGGCCGTGGCGGACTTCGGCGCTGCTGAAGGCTTCGGCCTGGATCGCCGAGGTTTCCTTGAATTTCAGCGCGGCTTCCTGGGCGATGGCGAAACCGGCGCCCCGGCCGATCACCATCAACCGCTCGCAATCGCGCAGGGCGTCGATGGCCGGGCTCCAGTCCTGTTGCGCGGCTTCGCGCAGGCCTTCGGGCAGGGCGTTGTGCGCCTCCAGCAATTCGGCGTCTTCTTTCCAGTGCGCGATCAGACGGGCGCTGGCGCTGAGGGTGGCGATGAAACTCTTGGTCGCGGCGACACTGCTTTCGGTGCCGGCCAGTAATGGCAGGCTGAATTCGCACGCAGCCTCCAGCGGCGAATCGGCGGCGTTGACCATCGACACACTGAGCGCGCCGCGCTTGCGCAACAGGCGCAGGCTGTTGACCAGATCCGGGCTCTGGCCCGACTGGGAAAACGCGAACGCAACCTGACCGCTGACCTTCAAAGGCGCCTGTTGCATGGTCACCACCGACATCGGCAACGACGCCACCGGAACCCCCAGTTGCTGCATGGTCAGGTAGGCGAAGTAGCTCGCCGCATGGTCGGAGCTGCCACGGGCAACGGTCATCGCCACTTGCGGCGGCTGACGACGCAGGCGCCCGGCGATCTCGATCATTGGCGAGTCGAGCTGTTGCAGTTGGGCTTGCACGGCCTCGAATGAGGACAGCGCCTCCTCAAGCATTTTTGAAGTCAATGTCTTCTCCTTCGACCATGACGGCGGTCAGTGTGAGTGAGCGATCCAGCCGCACGCAGTCGGCCCAGGCGCCAGGTGCAAGGCGCCCGCGTTCGGTGATGCCGAGATAGTCGGCGGGGAATTGCGAAAGACGTTGCGAGGCCTCGGCGATCGGCAGACCGATCTTCACCAGATTGCGCAGGGCCTGATCCATGGTCAGGGTGCTGCCCGCCAGGGTGCCATCGGGCAGGCGCACGCCGCCCAGGCATTTGGTGACGGTGTGGCTGCCGAGCTTGTATTCGCCGTCGGGCATGCCGGCAGCGGCTGTTGAGTCGGTCACGCAGTACAGGCAGGGGATCGAACGCAGGGCCACCCGGATCGCGCCGGGGTGCACGTGCAGCAAGTCCGGAATCAGTTCGGCGAATTTGGCGTGGGCCAGCGCCGCACCGACGATGCCCGGCTCGCGGTGATGCAGCGGGCTCATGGCGTTGTACAAGTGGGTGAAACTGGTGGCGCCGGCTTCGAGGGCGGCGACGCCTTCCTCGTAACTGCCGAGGGTGTGGCCGATCTGCATGCGGATGCCACGGCTGCTGAGTTCACGAATCAAACCGTCATGGCCGGCGATTTCCGGGGCGATGGTGATCACTCGAATCGGCGCCAGTGCCAGATAGTCTTCGACCTCGGCCATCAACGCGGTGTGGGCAAAGTTCGGTTGTGCGCCGAGTTTGCCGGGATTGATGTAGGGGCCTTCAAGGTGAACGCCGAGAACCCGGGCGGCACCTTTCGGGCGCTGTTCACAGAACTCGCCGACTTCCCTGAGCACGCTGGAAATCTCGGCGCTCGGTGCGGTCATGGTGGTGGCGAGCAACGAGGTGGTGCCGAATCGCACGTGGGTCTTGGTGATGGTCTCGAAGGCGCTGGCGCCTTCCATGATGTCCTTGCCGCCGCCGCCGTGGACGTGCAGGTCGATGAAGCCCGGCAGCAGATAAGGCAGGTCATTGGTCGCCGGATCGCAAGGCACGCCTTCGATCGACACGACTCTGCCGTGTTCGTGGATCAGCCGGCCGCGAACCCAGCCGTCAGCGGTGAGGATGTTGTCTTCGGACATTTCGCTTCTCTCGTTTGGCCTGGCTGCTGATCAGCGGCGCAGCTCTGCAACAAAGTCGTAGTAGTCGTTGCGGCAATAGGTGTCGGTGACTTCGATCGGCGTGTTGTCTTCCAGGTAGCCGACCCGGGTCATCAGCAGCATCGCGGTGCCGGGGGCGATGCCGACCAGTGCGGCGAACTCGTCCGAGGCATTGATGGCCTGGATGTGCTGCAGGGCGCGCACGATCGGTTTGCCGATGCTGTCGAGGTGTTCGTAGAGGGAATCGCCCACCACCTGTGGCTTGGGCATGATCGAGGCGGGCAGGGTGCTCATCTCGATGGCCATCACGGTGTCGTCGGCCTTGCGCAGGCGTTTCATGCGCGCGACCTTGTCGTTCGGCGACAGGCCGAGGCGGATCAGTTCTTCGTGGGTCGGCAGGGTGATTTCCCGCTCCAGCCATTGCGAGCTGGGCACGAAGCCCTTGAGGCGCAGCATCTCGCTGAAACCCGACAGGCGCGACAGCGGTTGTTCAAGGCGTGGGGTGATGAAGGTGCCGGAACCTTGCAGGCGGCGGATCAAACCTTGATCGAGCAGGACTTCCAGCGCCTTGCGCGCGGTGACCCGGGAAATCCCCAGCAGTTCGCTGAGATTGCGCTCCGACGGCATCGCCTGTTCGGCTTTCCACTGGCCGGCATGGATCGCCGCCTCCAGATTGCGCGCCAGTTGCAGGTACAGCGGCGTCGGCTGGGAGTCGTCGGGACGTAGGGCGTGGAGGTCGTTCATGTAAGGCTTTTCCGGCGCTGATATAGGATTGTTGTCGCTCGGTTGTCGGGCGAAAACTAATACCACTTGCATACCATGTCAACGCGTCGGAAATGCCTGTAGGCCTATGGGTTCGAGGGTTTCAAGGTGGGTGGTTTCAAGTGGTATTAGAGGTGGACTGTAAAACGCAAAAAATCGCAGTCTGCGGCTGTTCTGGCGGGTGAAAGTGGTATCACCGTTCAGGCCTGGCCGCAGGCTGCGATCTTTTGAATTTATTTTTTACGGGCGACCAATGGTCAGGAGAAAGGGCCGCTTCGCGGCCCGGAGGGAACAGGTGCCCTGGCTACGGAATCAGGGGCGGATTTCGATCATCGTGCCATCCGGCACCAGGTTCCAGACTTCGCGCATGTCGACATTGCGCATGGCAATGCAGCCGTCGGTCCAGTCCAGGGTGTGGAACAGTTGTTCGGGAGTGTCCTCGGAGTCCGGCGTGCCGTGGATCATGATCATTCCGCCAGGCTCGACGCCTTCGCGGCGGGCGCGGGCGGAGTCGCTGATGTTCGGGTAGGAGATGTGCATCGACAGGTTGAATTTGTCGCTGGTCTTGCGCCAGTCGATCCAATAGAAACCTTCCGGCGTGCGTTTGTCGCCTTCAATCAGTTTCGGGCCTTTTTTCGCGCCTTTGCCCAGGGAAATGCGATAGCTCTTGAGGGGCTTGCCGTCGGCGATCAACTGCAGTTGATGAGCCGATTTGAGCACCAGTACTTTTTCGATGAGCGGGGTGTTCGATGGCGTCACGGTGGTCACGAATGACGCTTGGGAGACGGTGACGAACGACAGGCAGAACAGGGCAAGCAACCAGCGCATTGAAACGATTCCCCAGAAATGAAGCAGATACTTTATTTATAGATAGTGTGCAGGCGCTGTCGCGGGCTGCGTAAGCCGGTTATCGGCCGGCCATCGTCGAAATCAAGTGATGGCTGGTTGAGTGAGCGGCGGGATCGATTCGGAGCGCACCGGATAGACCTCGACGCGCCGGTCAGCGAAAAAGCATTCAAGGGTCCGGCCCACCGTACGGAACGCCAGTTCGTCCCAGGGAATATCCGCTTCGTCGAACAACTGCACTTCCAGGCTTTCGGGGCCGGCGGCGAAGTCCAGATCCGCCAGCTCGGCGCGGAAAAACACATGTACCTGGCTGATGTGCGGCACGTCGATCAGGGTGTAGATGCTCAGGTTGCGTACCCGGGCGCAGGCTTCTTCGGAGGTTTCGCGGATGGCGGCCTGTTCGATGGTCTCGCCGTTCTCCATGAAACCGGCAGGCAGCGTCCAGTAACCGAGGCGTGGCTCGATGGCGCGGCGACAGAGCAGGACCTTGGTGCCCCAGGTCGGTACACAACCGGCCACGATATTGGGGTTCTGGTAGTGAATCGTCTGACAGCTGTCGCAGACGAATCGCAGCCGCGAGTCGCCTTCGGGAATGCGCTGGGTCACCGGGTTGCCGCACTGGCTGCAAAATTTCATGCTGGGGTTCCTGAATGCTGCGCCTATCTTGGCGTGCAGCGGTGTCAGTCGGCAAGTTGTCGTTTCGCGACATGACCCCCGTTCGGGGGTTGGGCGGTCGCAATGATTGGTGCATGATGCAGGGTAAGGCACCGATCGAGAACACTTATGCTGGACGAGCTACTGCACCGGGTAAGCAATCACACGCCGCGCACGCTGGAGACCGACACGCGTTTCCCCGAGGCCGCTGTCCTGGTGCCGATTACTCGCAGTGACGAACCCGAACTTGTCCTCACCCTGCGGGCCAGCGGGCTTTCGACCCACGGCGGCGAAGTCGCCTTCCCGGGCGGGCGTCGGGATCCGGAAGATCCGGACCTGGTGTTTACCGCTCTGCGTGAAGCCGAAGAGGAAATCGGCCTGCCGCCGGGACTGGTCGAAGTGATCGGTCCGCTCAGCCCGCTGATTTCCCTGCATGGCATCAAGGTCACTCCGTATGTCGGGGTGATTCCCGATTTTGTCGAATACCAGGCCAATGATGCCGAGATCGCTGCGGTGTTCAGTGTGCCGCTGGAGTTCTTCCGCAAGGATCCGCGCGAACACACCCACCGCATCGACTATCAGGGTCGCAGTTGGTACGTGCCGAGCTATCGTTACGGCGAATACAAGATCTGGGGGCTGACGGCAATCATGATCGTCGAGTTGATCAACCTGCTCTATGACGCCAAAATCAGCCTGCATCAACCGCCCAAAAGCTTCGTCAATACCTGAAGCCATCGTTCGAATGGCCAGCCACCGTGAGCCCTGAGGAAAACAAGATGAAATACCGCCTGGGCGACGCCCGTGTCGACACCCATCCGCAGAGCTGGGTCGCCCCCAACGCCGTGCTGGTGGGCAAGGTCAGACTGGAAGAGGGCGCCAACGTCTGGTTCAACGCCGTGTTGCGCGGCGACAACGAACTGATCCTGATCGGCAAGAACAGCAATGTGCAGGACGGCACGGTGATGCACACCGACATGGGCTATCCGCTGACCATCGGCACCGGCGTGACCATCGGCCACAACGCCATGCTCCACGGCTGCACGGTCGGCGACTACAGCCTGATTGGCATCAACGCGGTCATCCTCAACGGCGCGAAGATCGGCAAGAACTGCATCATCGGCGCCAATTCGCTGATCGGCGAAGGCAAGGAAATTCCTGACGGTTCGCTGGTGATGGGCTCGCCGGGCAAAGTGGTGCGCGAACTGACCGAGCCGCAGAAGAAGATGCTCGAAGCCAGTGCCGCGCACTATGTGCATAACTCCCAGCGCTATGCGCGCGATCTGGTCGAGCAGGAAGAATGACAACCCCGGAAAGACCTGTCGCCTCGCCGTGCGTGAGCATTTGCGCGCTGGACGAAGACGATATTTGCACCGGTTGCCAGCGCACGGTCGAGGAGATCACTCGCTGGAGCCGCATGACCAATGATGAACGCCGGGTTGTGCTTGGGCTGTGTCATGAGCGGGCCAAGGCCAGTGGCCTGGTCTGGATGATCGGCAAAACGCCAGGGCAATAGCCGATTTGATTGGCGCCATCGAAGGGCTGAAGTAACCTGTGCGCCAAATTGACAGGTCACGCCCATGATTTTCCTCATCGCTTACATCAGCAGTGTCGTGCTGATCAACTTCGCCTTCTCCACCGCGCCGCATCTGGACATCATCTGGTCGGCCTGGGGCGGGCTGGTGTTCGTGCTGCGCGACATGGTGCAGACCCGTTTCGGTCATGGCACGATCGTGGCGATGCTCGCAGCGCTGGTGCTGTCCTATGTCACGTCCGATCCGTCGATTGCGCTGGCCAGCGCCACGGCATTCGCGGTCTCCGAGTGCATCGACTGGCTGGTGTTCACCATTACCAAGCGCCCGTTGCGCGACCGCTTGTGGATCAGTTCGGCGCTGAGCATTCCGCTTGATACCTTCATCTTCTTTGGCATGATCGACCTGCTGACGCCGCCGGTGCTCATCACTGCTCTGGCCTCGAAGTTCGCCGGTGTTACCGCCGTCTGGCTGATCATGGCCTGGCGCGAACGCAAACAGGCTGTCGCCGGCTGAAGCCAAACCCTCAGGTTCATGTAAAATGCCGCGCTTTCTCCCCATGGAAAGCGCGTCTGGCGTTGCTTTCCTCGATGATCCGCTTCTTTGAGGACCTGAGATGACCCGTATCGGAACTCCATTGTCGCCGACCGCGACCCGCGTATTGCTGTGTGGCTGTGGTGAGTTGGGCAAGGAAGTGGTAATCGAGCTGCAGCGCCTGGGCGTTGAAGTGATCGCCGTTGACCGTTACGCCAATGCGCCGGCCATGCAGGTTGCCCATCGCAGCCACGTGATCAACATGCTCGACGGCGCCGCCCTGCGTGCAGTGATCGAAGCCGAGAAGCCGCACTTCATCGTGCCGGAAATCGAAGCCATCGCCACCGCCACCCTGGTCGAACTGGAAGCCGAAGGCTTCACCGTGATCCCGACCGCTCGCGCCGCGCAACTGACCATGAACCGCGAAGGCATCCGTCGTCTGGCTGCCGAAGAGCTGGACCTGCCGACTTCGCCGTACCACTTCGCCGACACCTTCGAGGACTACAGCAAGGCTGTTCAGGACCTTGGCTTTCCGTGCGTCGTGAAGCCGGTGATGAGTTCGTCGGGCAAGGGTCAGAGCCTGCTGCGCAGCGCCGATGACGTGCAGAAAGCCTGGGATTACGCGCAAGAGGGTGGTCGCGCCGGCAAAGGTCGGGTGATCATCGAAGGCTTCATCGATTTCGACTACGAAATCACTCTGCTGACCGTGCGTCACGTCGGCGGCACGACGTTCTGTGCGCCGGTCGGCCACCGTCAGGAGAAGGGCGACTATCAGGAATCCTGGCAGCCACAGGCCATGAGCCCGGTGGCGCTGGCTGAGTCCGAGCGCGTTGCCAAAGCCGTGACCGAAGCGTTGGGCGGTCGTGGCCTGTTCGGCGTCGAGCTGTTCATCAAAGGCGATCAGGTGTGGTTCAGCGAAGTGTCGCCGCGCCCGCACGACACCGGTCTGGTGACCCTGATTTCTCAGGACCTGTCGCAGTTCGCCCTGCACGCCCGGGCGATCCTCGGTCTGCCGGTGCCGCTGATCCGTCAGTTCGGCCCATCGGCTTCAGCGGTGATTCTGGTGGAAGGCCAGTCGACCCAGACTGCATTCGCCAACCTCGGTGCTGCACTGAGCGAGCCGGATACCGCGCTGCGTCTGTTTGGCAAGCCTGAAGTCAACGGTCAGCGCCGCATGGGTGTTGCACTGGCCCGCGACGAGTCGATTGAAGCTGCTCGTGCCAAAGCGACCCGTGCTTCCCAGGCTGTTGTTGTAGAGCTGTAATCACGCCATCTGATCGCTCCCGCCCGCGCGGGAGCGATCTTTGCGCTTACACCACCTGATTCAGGTCGTTATTGCGCGTCTCCTTCAGGCACAGCACAGCGATCAGGCTGAGCACCGCTGCCGCAGACACATACCCGCCGACGTAACTCAAACCGCCCATCGCCACCAGTTTCTGCGCGAAGAACGGCGCCGCCGAGGCCCCGACAATCCCGCCGAGGTTGTAGGCCGCCGATGCGCCGGTATACCGCACGTGCGTCGGGAACAGTTCCGGCAGCAGAGCGCCCATCGGGGCGAATGTCACGCCCATCAGGAACAGCTCGATGCACAGGAACAGGGCCACGCCCCAGGTCGATCCCTGAGTCAGCAACGGCTCCATCAGAAATCCGGAAAGAATCGCCAGCACACCGCCGACGATCAGCACCGGTTTGCGTCCGTAACGATCACTGGCCCATGCCGACAGCGGCGTCGCGGCCGCCATGAACAGCACCGCGAAGCACAGCAGACCGAGGAAGGTCTCGCGGCTGTAACCCAATGTGGATACGCCATAGCTCAGGGAAAACACGGTCGAGATGTAGAACAGCGCGTAACACACCACCATGGCGGCGGCGCCCAGCAGCGTCGGTGCCCAGTATTGGCTGAACAGCTCGACCAGCGGCACTTTCACTCGTTCCTGGCGGGCAATGGCATTGGCGAACACCGGGGTTTCGTGAAGCTTGAGGCGCACGTACAGTCCGACCATCACCAGTGCGGCGCTGAGCAGGAACGGAATTCGCCAGCCCCAGCTTCGGAACTGTTCGTCGTTGAGGGTCATGGCCAGCGTCAGGAACAGACCGTTGGCGGCCAGAAAGCCAATCGAAGGGCCGAGTTGCGGGAACATGCCGAACCACGCCCGTTTGCCTTTCGGGGCGTTTTCGGTCGCCAGCAGCGCCGCGCCACCCCATTCGCCCCCCAATCCCAGGCCCTGGCCGAAGCGCAGCACGCAGAGCAGGATCGGTGCCCAGGCGCCGATACTGTCATAACCCGGCAGCACGCCGATCAGCGTGGTGCAGACACCCATCAGCAGCAGTGAGGCCACCAGCGTGGATTTACGGCCGATGCGGTCGCCGAAGTGGCCAAACAGCGCCGAGCCCAGCGGTCGGGCGAGGAAGGCGATGCCGAAGGTCAGGAAGGCGGAGAGCATCTGCGCCGTGCCGGAGGTCTGCGGGAAGAACACCGGCCCGATCACCAGCGCGGCAGCGGTGGCGTAGACGTAGAAATCGTAGAACTCGATGGCCGTGCCGATGAAACTCGCGGTGGCCACGCGGGTGGCGGAGTTGGTCGGTTGGGCGGGCGTGGTGTCGCTGTAAGCGGTACTGGTCGTCATGCGGTGATCCCTGACAGTCATGAGCTCCGTTGGAGCGAATTATTATGGTCGAACACCCAGGGATGTGGGATGAGGCGCGATCGCTGCTTCAGGTAGGAACAGTCGTCGGTGTGATGCGGATATTGCCGATGAACCGGCCGGAACCAGTCGGGTGCGGGGTAAGCACGCGGTTCGGCGGGGCTTGGGTAAGCCCCGCGATTATAGGAAGGTGGCTAACGATTGAACAAGGGGCTGCCTAGCGGGCCGTGACCAACGCCGGAGCGGAAGAGGTGTGCCAGATCAGCACCTTGCTCACCCGGTTCTCTTCGGTTTCGAGAATCTCCAGCCGGTAGCGGCCGATCTTCAGGCAGACCGCGCTTTCCGGGATGGTTTCCAGCGCTTCGGTCACCAGGCCGTTGAGGGTCCGGGGGCCGTCGCTGGGCAGGTGCCAGCCCAGGCATTTGTTCAGTTCGCGGATCGACGCGGCGCCGTCGATCACCATGCGGCCATCGGCTTGTGGGTGGATGTGCGGGTTGTCGAGGCTGTGTTCGCTTTCGAATTCGCCGACGATCTCTTCGAGAATGTCTTCCAGGGTGACAATCCCCAGCACTTCGCCGTACTCGTCCACCACCATGCCCAGCCGCCGCTGCTGCTTGTGGAAGTTCAGCAGCTGCAGTTGCAGCGGGGTGCTTTCGGGAACGAAGTAGGGCTCGTAACTGGCCGCCAGCAAGGCTTCGCGGGTCAGGTTGCCATTGTCCAGCAAATGGCGGACCTGCCGGGTGTTGAGCACCGCCTCGACCTGATTGATATCGCTGTGAAACAGCGGCAGACGAGTACGACGGTTGTGGCGCAGTTGCTCGGTGATTTCTTCGATCGGATCGTCGAGGTTGATGCCGTCGACATCGCTGCGCGGCACCAGAATGTCGTTGACCGTGATGTTATCCAGCGCATGGATGCCCGAAACCGGGTGCGGGCGCACTGGATGATCGGGGTCATCATGACGCTCCGCCGGCACATCGTCTTCGCTTTGTTGCACCACCTGGGCCTTGCGGATGAACGGGCGCATCAGCAAACCACTGACGCGGCTGAGCAGCCAGGCAAGCGGGTAAACGACCTTCAGCGGTACTGCCAGCAGCGTATTGCCGAACGACAGCACCGCATCCGGATAACGCTGGGCAAGGGCGCGGGGGAAATAGTCGGCAAAAACCAGCAGCAGGGCGCCGGCGCCAAGGCAAGCCGCCCAGGGGCCGTTTTCTTCACAGAGAAAGATTGCCAGCAGCGTGGCCAGAATAACGGCGAGGGCGCGGCACAGGGTATTGCAGAGGATCAGGCTGTCGAGCGGGAAGCTGAGCTTGGCCAAGGGCTTGTCGCTGGCGCGGGATGCGGTGCGTTGCGCGAGCAGGTGCTGTTGCGCCGCTTCGACGGCGGTAAACAGCCCTGACCAGAGAATCAGCAGGGCAAATACCGCGAGCATCGGCCCTATGGGCAAACCGTCCATTTATGCCGCCCGTCAGATGTGCAGGATGTATTCACGGACCAGTTTGCTGCCGAAATACGCGAGCATCAGCAGGCAGAAACCGGCGAGGGTCCAGCGGATTGCCTTGTGTCCGCGCCAGCCGAGGCGGTTACGGCCCCACAGCAGGACGCTGAACACGATCCAGGCCAGGCAGGCCAGCAGGGTTTTATGCACCAGATGCTGTGCAAACAGGTTCTCGACGAACAGCCAGCCGGAGATCAGCGACAGCGACAGCAGCGTCCAGCCAGCCCAGAGGAAGCCGAACAGCAGGCTTTCCATGGTTTGCAGTGGCGGGAAGTTCTTGATCAGCCCGGACGGGTGCTTGTGCTTGAGCTGATGATCCTGCACCAGCAGCAACAAGGCCTGGAACACCGCGATGGTGAACATGCCGTAGGCGAGGATCGACAACAGGATGTGCGCGAGGATGCCCGGTTCTTCATCGATGATCTGCACCGTACCGGCCGGCGCGAACTGCGCCAGCAGCACCGTGATCGCACCCAGCGGGAACAGCAGCACCAGCAGGTTTTCCACCGGAATCCGTGAGCAGGCGAGCAGGGTCAGGGCAATGACCGCCGCAGCGATCAGGCTCGAAGCACTGAAGAAATCCAGGCCCAGACCGATCGGCGTCAATAAATGCGTAAGCAGGCTGGCGCTGTGGGCCAGCACGGCGAGAACGCCGAGCGAGACCAGCAGGCGCTTGTTGGCCTTGGCGCCAGTGGCCAGGCGGGTGCCCTGATAGAGGGTCGCAGCGGCGTAGAGAAGGGCGGCGGCGAGGGTGGTCAGCAAACTCGGTGACAAGGGGAGCATAAATCCTGTTAGGCAAGCCCGAAAGGGGCTGAGTTTGGCATAGAACCGCCGTTGCACGAAAGACCGGCAAGCTGACAGCGAGGTGTCCGCCAGCCGCAGTCTTCGCTATAATCCGCGACCTGCCCACGCCGCAGGCTCGCCGAGCACATGTTGATTCCGGTCTGGGCCGCCATTATCCCGGTCTACACAGGGCCTGAAAGGATCGCGCAATGTTTGAAAACTTAACCGACCGTCTCTCGCAGACGCTGCGCCATGTCACCGGCAAGGCGAAGCTGACCGAGGACAATATCAAAGACACCCTGCGCGAAGTGCGCATGGCGTTGCTCGAAGCCGACGTCGCCCTGCCGGTGGTCAAGGACTTCGTCAATTCGGTCAAGGAACGCGCTGTCGGCACAGAGGTGTCGCGCAGCCTGACGCCGGGCCAGGCGTTCGTTAAGATCGTCCAGGCCGAACTCGAAAGCCTGATGGGCGCGGCCAACGAAGACCTGAACCTGAGCGCCGTGCCGCCCGCCGTCATTCTGATGGCCGGTCTGCAGGGCGCGGGTAAGACCACCACTGCCGGCAAGCTGGCGCGCTTCCTTAAAGAGCGCAAGAAAAAGTCGGTCATGGTCGTGTCGGCGGACATCTACCGTCCTGCTGCTATTAAACAGCTGGAAACCCTGGCCAACGACATCGGCGTAACGTTCTTCCCGTCCGACCTGAGCCAGAAACCGGTCGACATCGCCAACGCAGCTATTAAAGAAGCAAAACTGAAATTCATCGACGTGGTCATCGTCGACACCGCCGGTCGTCTGCACATCGATGAAGAGATGATGGGCGAGATCAAGGCGCTGCACGCCGCGATCAACCCGGTTGAAACCCTGTTCGTGGTCGACGCCATGACCGGTCAGGACGCGGCCAACACGGCCAAGGCCTTCGGTGATGCGCTGCCGCTGACCGGTGTGATCCTGACCAAGGTCGACGGTGATGCCCGTGGCGGTGCCGCGCTGTCCGTTCGCGCGATCACCGGCAAGCCGATCAAGTTCATCGGTATGGGCGAGAAGAGCGAAGCACTCGATCCGTTCCATCCTGAGCGTATCGCTTCGCGGATCCTCGGCATGGGCGACGTGCTCAGCCTGATCGAACAGGCTGAGGCGACCCTCGACAAGGACAAGGCCGACAAACTGGCCAAGAAGCTGAAGAAGGGCAAGGGCTTCGACCTCGAAGATTTCCGCGATCAGCTGCAACAGATGAAGAACATGGGCGGCCTCGGCGGGCTCATGGACAAGCTGCCGAGCATCGGCGGTGTCAATCTCTCGCAAATGGGCAATGCCCAGAGCGCCGCAGAGAAGCAGTTCAAACAGATGGAAGCCATCATCAATTCCATGACCCCGGCCGAGCGCCGCGACCCTGAGCTGATCAGCGGTTCGCGCAAGCGCCGGATCGCCTTGGGCTCCGGCACCCAGGTGCAGGACATCGGTCGCTTGATCAAGCAGCACAAGCAGATGCAGAAGATGATGAAGAAATTCTCCGCCAAGGGCGGAATGGCGAAAATGATGCGCGGCATGGGCGGAATGTTGCCCGGCGGCGGCATGCCAAAGATGTAAAAGAACTCGCCGGTCGTCGCACCGGCGCAGTCCCGCAAGGAAGCGGGATCCACAGCAAACCCGCACTCGGCGGGAGCTGACCGGCCGTGTTAAACGACGGCCCCATATGCAAATCTGCACGGCATGCCACAGGCGCCGGAAAAAGTCATTTGCAAAAGTCCGGATATTCCTTAGAATATGCGGCCTTTCGGGCACCCATGCCCGCTGTGCATTTAGATTTGCAGCACCGACTACAGGAACGATGTTCACATGCTAACAATCCGTCTTGCCCTTGGCGGCTCCAAAAAGCGCCCGTTTTACCACCTGACCGTAACCGACTCCCGCAACCCGCGTGACGGTTCCCACAAAGAACAGGTTGGCTTCTTCAACCCTGTTGCCCGTGGTCAGGAAATCCGTCTGTCCGTGAACCAAGAGCGCGTTGCCTACTGGCTGAGCGTTGGTGCACAGCCTTCTGAGCGTGTTGCTCAGTTGCTGAAGGAATCTGCCAAGGCTGCAGCCTGAGCAGTATGAGCGCGACGCCAGAAAAAGCTGATGACCTGATCGTTGTCGGCAAGATTTTTTCGGTTCACGGCGTTCGCGGCGAGGTGAAGGTCTTTTCCTTTACCGATCCGATTGAAAACCTGTTGGGCTATCGCAACTGGACGCTTCGGCGCGAAGGCATAGTGAAACAGGTCGAGCTGGTCAGCGGCCGATCCACTCAAAAGGATCTGGTTGTGAAGCTCAAAGGCCTCGACGATCGCGATGAAGCCCGTCTTCTGAGCGGTTACGAGATTTGCATCCCGCGAAGCCTTTTGCCCGACCTGACCGCCGACGAGTACTACTGGTACCAGTTGGAAGGTCTGAGCGTCATCAACCAGGACGAACAATTGTTCGGCAAGGTTGATCACCTGTTGGAGACCGGCGCGAACGATGTATTGGTGGTCAAGCCCTGCGTTGGCAGCCTGGATGATCGCGAGCGGTTGTTGCCCTATACGGAGCAATGCGTGCTGGCAATCGACCTGGAAGCAGGCGTGATGAGGGTGGAATGGGACGCGGACTTCTAAGCAATGGCCAGCCTGCGCGTAGACGTCATTACGCTGTTCCCCGAGATGTTCTCGGCCATCAGTGAGTACGGCATTACCAGTCGTGCGGTCAAACAGGGGCTCTTGCAGCTGACCTGTTGGAATCCGCGGGATTACACGACGGATCGGCATCACACTGTGGACGATCGCCCGTTTGGCGGTGGTCCGGGCATGGTGATGAAGATCAAGCCCCTGGAAGATGCTCTGGTTCAGGCCAAGGCAGCAGCCGGGGAGGCGGCGAAGGTGATTTACCTGTCCCCCCAAGGCCGTCAACTGACTCAGTCGGCGGTACGCGAACTGGCGAAATCGGATGCATTGATCCTGATTGCCGGTCGCTATGAAGGCATTGACGAGCGCTTTATTGAGGCTCATGTCGATGAAGAGTGGTCGATTGGTGACTATGTGTTGTCTGGCGGCGAGCTGCCGGCCATGGTCATGATCGATGCGGTTACACGACTGCTGCCCGGAGCTTTAGGGCATGCGGATTCCGCTGAGGAAGATTCCTTTACGGATGGTCTGCTGGATTGCCCGCACTACACCCGACCTGAGGTGTATGCGGATCAGCGTGTTCCCGACGTGTTGCTGAGTGGCAATCACGCGCATATCCGGCGTTGGCGTTTACAGCAGTCCCTTGGCAGGACCTTTGAACGACGCGCCGATCTTCTGGAAAGCCGCTCGCTTTCTGGAGAAGAGAAGAAGCTGCTCGAGGAATACATCCGCGAGCGGGACGATAGTTAACAACGTATCGATGGTAGATCAGACGATTTACCTTAGGAGCACAGCATGACCAACAAAATCATCCTTGCACTCGAAGCAGAGCAGATGACCAAAGAAATCCCTACCTTTGCCCCAGGCGACACCATCGTCGTTCAGGTGAAAGTGAAGGAAGGCGATCGTTCCCGTCTGCAAGCGTTCGAAGGCGTTGTCATCGCCAAGCGTAACCGCGGCGTGAACAGTGCGTTCACCGTTCGTAAAATCTCCAACGGTGTTGGCGTAGAACGTACTTTCCAGACCTACTCCCCGCAAATCGACAGCATGGCTGTCAAGCGTCGCGGTGACGTACGTAAAGCCAAGCTGTACTACCTGCGCGACCTGTCGGGTAAAGCAGCTCGCATCAAGGAAAAACTGGCTTAAGTCCAGCTTCCGATGCAGAAAAAAGCAGCCTACGGGCTGCTTTTTTGTTGCCCGCAATTTATCCACCGCATTTCTGTTTCAGGCCTGACCCATGACCCCTCGCGAGCAAGAAATCGAACGCCGCACCGAACTCTCGGTGACCCGCGTGACCAAGGCGGTTTTTCCGCCGACCACCAACCACCACAA
Organism: Pseudomonas sp. 3-2; assembly: GCF_019710535.1. Classification (NCBI taxonomy): domain Bacteria; kingdom Pseudomonadati; phylum Pseudomonadota; class Gammaproteobacteria; order Pseudomonadales; family Pseudomonadaceae; genus Pseudomonas; species Pseudomonas sp. 3-2. The sequence goes on from NZ_CP081200.1 coordinate 1,195,495, forward strand.
CACCCTGTTCGGCGGCACCGCGCTGGCCTGGATGGACGAAGTGTCCTTCATCACCGCCACGCGCTTCTGCCGTTTGCCGCTGGTGACAGTGTCGACCGATCGCATCGATTTCAATCATGCGATCCCGGCAGGCTCCATCGTCGAACTGGTTGGGCGGGTGATCAAGGTCGGCAACACCAGCCTCAAGGTCGAGGTGGAAGTGTTCGTTGAAAGCATGAGCTGCGACGGTCGTGAGAAAGCCATTCACGGGCAGTTCAGCTTTGTTGCCATCGATGATGACAAGCGTCCGGTGCCGGTGCTGCCGGGTTTCGCGGCCTGATCCAGCACCGAGCCGCGGCATTCGCGGGCAAGCCCGCTCCCACGCGTTTTGTGTTGTCCGCTGATGATGTGTTCGACATGGACACTGTGGGAGCGGGCTTGCCCGCGAATCTATTTATGCAGCGGCCTTGGCCTCAGGCTGAATCAGCGCCAGCAACGTCCACCCAGGCCCCGGCTTTAGCACGGTTTCCGGCGTCACGACATGTACCCAGCCGCTGTCATCGCGCATGAACAGTAGCGTCGCGCGATTGCCATGCAGCGCACGGTAATCGTCCCAGCCAAACCCGTCCGTCAGCGTCGTGCTGTAAAGATCGGCACCTTGCCCCAGTTGACTGGCGAGTCTGGCGTAAGTCAGCGCCTCGCTCCCCAGTTGATTGCCGCGATGTTCGAGGCTGGCGCGGTGCTTGTCGCTGCGCCGACTTTCCTGACCACTGGCCAGGCCGAACAGGCGTTGATGGCCGAAGTCATGACGAAAACGCATGGCCGCCAGCGTATTGAGTTCGCCCGACGGTGACAGCGCCAGCAAATGCCCCAGTCCGACCAGGTCCAGATGCGCATCGGCATGCTGCGAGGCCGGATTGCCGAAGTAGGTCGGCAAGCCATCCATGCGCGCGGCGCGGATATTTTCCCAGCTTGAATCCGTCAGCAGCACCCGGCTGCCCAGCTGTTGCAGCGACTTGCCGAGCAGGCGCGCAGGCCCGTTCGCCCCGACGATCAGGAAGCCGCTGGGCGCTGGCTCCGCAACTTTCAACAGCCGGGCCAGTGGCCGAGCGGTCGCACTTTGCAGCACGACGGTGCCGATGATCACGGCGAACGTCAGCGGCACCAGCAACAGCGCGCCTTCATGGCCCGCTTCATCAAGTCGAATCGCAAAGATCGCCGAGACCGCCGCCGCGACAATCCCGCGCGGGGCAATCCAGCACAACAGCGCACGTTCACGCCAACTCAGGCTCGAACCGGCGGTGCTCAGCACCACGTTCAACGGTCGGGCGATCAGCTGAATCACCAGCAACAGGATCAACACCAGCGGCCCGAGACCGATCAACGCGTTCAGATCCAGTCGTGCCGCCAGCAGAATGAACAGCCCGGAAATCAGCAGCACGCTGAGGTTTTCCTTGAAGTGCAGGATGTGCCGCACATCCACACCCTTCATGTTCGCCAGCCACATGCCCATCAGTGTCACCGCCAACAGCCCTGATTCGTGCATGGTCTGGTTGGCAGCGATGAATATCCCCAGCACCGCGGCGAGCGATGCCAGATTGTGCAAATACTCCGGCAGCCATTGGCGCCGGATGATCGTGCCGAGCAGCCAGCCACCGGCGATGCCAAACCCGCTGCCGCAGACAATCACCCCGCCGAAGGTCAGCAGGCTCTGTTCCAGGCCGTGGCCTTCGGCCCGGGCGATGATGAAGCTGTAGGCCACCACCGCGAGCAGTGCGCCGATCGGGTCGATCACAATCCCTTCCCAGCGCAGGATATTGGCGATCGAAGCCTTCGGTCGCACCACGCGCAGCATCGGCACGATCACGGTCGGCCCGGTGACCAGGGTCAGGCTGCCGAACAGGATGGCGAGCAGCCAGTCGAAGCCCAGCAGCCAGTGGGTCGCGACCGCAATCACTACCCAGGTCGAAAGGGCACCGATTGTGACCAGTCGATGCACGACGCTGCCGATCTCGCGCCATTCCGACAGGTGCAGGGTCAGGCTGCCTTCAAACAGAATCAGTGCCACCGCCAGCGACACCAATGGCATCAGCAACGGGCCGAACATTTCCTGCGGGTCGAGCCAGCCCAGCACGGGGCCCGCCAGAATGCCGGTCAGCAGCAGAAACAGAATCGCCGGCAGCTTCAGGCGCCAGGCGAGCCATTGGCAGCCCAGTGCGGCAGCGCCGATACCACCGAAAGCCAACAGAATTTGCTGCTCGTTCATTGAAGCTCCCTGTTCCTTGAAATAGCGGGCTATGAAAGACTAGCGGCCATTTCAACCGTTCACTCTTTATTTGCGCGCAGTGCCAAACCTGCGTGTCTTGAGCGCCCATGCCTGCCATCGACCACCCACTGATCGACCAGTTTCTCGACGCCCTCTGGCTGGAAAAAGGTCTCTCCGACAACACTCGTGACGCCTACCGCAGTGATCTCGCGCTGTTCAACGGCTGGTTGCAGGACAAAGGTCTCGAACTGGTCAATGCCGGTCGAGAACTGATCCTCGATCACCTGGCCTGGCGTCTGGAACAGAACTACAAACCTCGCTCTACGGCGCGATTTCTCTCCGGTGTGCGTGGTTTTTATCGCTATCTGCTGCGGGAAAAACTGATTTCGGTTGATCCGACTTTGCGCGTGGATATGCCGCAACTCGGTCGGCCGCTGCCCAAATCCCTGTCGGAAGCCGACGTCGAAGCGCTGCTGAAGGCGCCGGACTTGAGCGAAGCCATCGGCCAGCGCGATCGCGCCATGCTCGAAGTTTTGTATGCCTGCGGCCTGCGTGTCACCGAGCTGATCAGCCTGACGCTGGAACAGGTCAACCTGCGTCAGGGCGTGTTGCGGGTGATGGGCAAGGGCAGCAAGGAGCGGCTGGTGCCGATGGGCGAGGAGGCGATTGTCTGGGTCGAGCGCTACCTGCGTGACGGTCGCGGCGAGCTGCTCGGCGGGCGCCCGAGCGATGTGCTGTTTCCCAGTCAGCGCGGCGAGCAGATGACTCGCCAGACCTTCTGGCATCGAATCAAGCATCAGGCCAAGGTCGCCGGGATCGGCAAGTCACTGTCGCCGCACACCTTGCGTCACGCGTTTGCCACCCATCTGCTCAACCATGGCGCCGACTTGCGGGTGGTGCAGATGCTGTTGGGCCACAGCGACCTGTCGACCACGCAGATCTACACTCACGTCGCCCGGGCACGTTTGCAGGATCTGCATGCCAAACATCACCCGCGCGGCTGAGCGCCGTTTGTCTTGCGACAGGCGCATTCGGCCACGGGAGCCTTATGTGGTAGGCTTTGCCGGTTTGCACGATGGGCGGTTATGACCCGGTGTTCCGGCACGGGCGTTCTGATCGTTCCATTTGTCCGCCTTCAGGAGTTCTCATGCGTCTGACCCAGATTTTCGCCGCCGCAGCCATTGCGTTGGTCAGCACCTTTGCCGTCGCCGATGACGCGGCCGACAAAGCGATTCGCCAAAGCCTGGAAAACCTCCAGCTCGACGTGCCGGTCGATACCATCACCGCCAGTCCGCTGCCAGGCCTGTACGAAGTCAAGCTCAAGGGCAGTCGCGTGCTCTACGCCAGCGCCGACGGCCAGTACATCGTTCAGGGCTACATGTTCCAGCTCAAGGACGGCAAACCGGTCAACCTGACCGAGAAGACCGAGCGCCTGGGCATTTCCAAACTGATCAATGCGATCCCGGTAGCCGAGACCGTGGTTTACCCGGCCGTGGGTGAAACCAAGTCGCACATCACCGTTTTCACCGACACCACTTGCCCGTACTGCCACAAGCTGCACGCTGAAGTGCCCGAGCTGAACAAGCGCGGCATCGAAGTGCGTTACGTCGCGTTCCCGCGTCAGGGTCTGAATTCGCCGGGTGACGAACAGCTGCAAGCGGTGTGGTGCTCGAAAGACAAGAAAGCGGCCATGGACAAAATGGTCGATGGCAAGGAAATCAAGGCCGCCAAGTGCGATAACCCGGTTTCCAAACAGTTCGCCCTCGGTCAGTCGATCGGCGTGAATGGTACACCGGCCATCGTTTTGGCCGACGGACAAGTCATTCCGGGCTACCAGCCTGCGCCACAAGTCGCCAAACTGGCGCTGGGCGCGAAGTAATTCGCATCGTCACGCTCAGGCGTTGACGAGCGTGGTCCGGCGGCAGGATTGCCGGGCCATCAACAGAGAGCCGCGAACCTGCGGTTGTTTTCACGGCCGGCCTCGTGTCGGCCGTTTTATGGGGAGTTCACAGTGAAACCGGTCAAAGTAGGCATCTGTGGGTTAGGGACCGTCGGTGGCGGAACCTTCAACGTACTTCAGCGCAACGCCGAGGAAATTGCTCGTCGTGCCGGGCGTGGAATCGAAGTGGCACAAATTGCCATGCGCACGCCAAAGCCTCAGTTCCAGACGACCGGTATTGCGATTACCAACGATGTCTTCGAAGTGGCCACGAACCCTGAGATCGACATCGTCATAGAGCTGATGGGCGGCTACACCGTTGCCCGCGAGCTGGTACTCAAGGCCATCGAGAATGGCAAGCATGTGGTCACCGCGAACAAGGCTCTGATTGCCGTTCACGGTAATGAAATTTTCGCCAAGGCACGCGAGAAAGGCGTGATCGTGGCGTTCGAAGCGGCGGTAGCCGGCGGCATTCCGGTGATCAAGGCGATCCGTGAAGGCCTGTCCGCCAACCGTATCAACTGGGTCGCCGGGATCATCAACGGCACCGGCAACTTCATCCTCACCGAAATGCGCGAGAAGGGTCGCACCTTCGAAGACGTGCTGGCCGAGGCGCAAGCGCTGGGTTACGCCGAAGCTGATCCGACTTTCGACGTCGAAGGCATCGACGCGGCGCACAAGCTGACGATCCTGGCGTCGATCGCATTCGGTGTTCCGCTGCAGTTCGACAAGGCTTACACCGAAGGCATCACCAAGCTGACCACCGCCGACGTGAATTACGCCGAAGCGCTGGGCTACCGCATCAAGCATCTGGGCGTGGCACGCAGCACCGCCGCCGGTATCGAGCTGCGCGTACACCCGACGCTGATACCGGCCGATCGCCTGATAGCCAACGTCAACGGTGTGATGAACGCGGTGATGGTCAACGGTGACGCTGCCGGTTCGACCCTGTTCTACGGCGCCGGCGCCGGCATGGAGCCGACCGCTTCGTCGGTGATCGCGGATCTGGTGGACGTGGTTCGCGCCATGACGTCCGACCCGGAAAACCGCGTGCCGCACCTGGCCTTCCAGCCGGACTCGCTGTCGGCCCATCCGATCCTGCCGATCGAAGCCTGCGAAAGCGCCTACTACCTGCGCATTCAGGCCAAGGACCATCCGGGCGTACTCGCTCAGGTGGCGAGCATCCTCTCGGAGCGCGGCATCAACATCGAGTCGATCATGCAGAAGGAAGTCGAGGAACACGACGGCCTGGTGCCGATGATTCTGCTGACCCACCGCGTGCTGGAACAGCACATCAACGACGCGATCGCCGCCCTCGAAGCGCTCGCGGGCGTGGTCGGTCCGGTTGTGCGGATCCGCGTCGAGCACTTGAACTAAGCCGATCTCCTTCACCGGTCCCGCCAGCGGGGCCGGTGTCGTGAACACTGTCCATTGGAGTCAGTCATGCGTTACATCAGTACCCGCGGCCAGGCACCGGCCCTGAATTTCGAAGACGTCCTGCTGGCCGGTCTCGCCACCGACGGCGGTCTGTACGTCCCGGAAAACCTGCCACGTTTCACCCAGGAAGAAATCGCTTCCTGGGCCGGCCTGCCGTATCACGAGCTGGCCTTCCGCGTCATGCGCCCGTTCGTCACCGGCAGCATTCCGGACGCCGATTTCAAAAAGATTCTTGAAGAAACCTACGGTGTGTTCGCCCACAACGCCGTTGCGCCGCTGCGTCAGTTGAACGGCAACGAATGGGTGCTGGAGCTGTTCCACGGCCCGACCCTGGCGTTCAAGGACTTCGCCCTGCAACTGCTCGGTCGCTTGCTCGACTACGTGCTGGAAAAGCGCGGCGAGCGCGTGGTGATCGTCGGCGCCACCTCCGGTGACACCGGTTCGGCCGCCATCGAAGGCTGCAAGCACTGCGAAAACGTCGATATCTTCATTCTGCACCCGCACAACCGCGTGTCCGAAGTGCAGCGTCGGCAGATGACCACCATCCTCGGTGAGAACATCCACAACATTGCCATCGAAGGCAACTTCGATGACTGCCAGGAAATGGTCAAGGCCAGCTTCGCCGACCAGAGCTTCCTCAAGGGCACCCGCCTGGTTGCAGTGAACTCGATCAACTGGGCGCGGATCATGGCCCAGATCGTTTACTACTTCCACGCGGCCCTGCAATTGGGCGGCCCGGCGCGTTCGGTGTCGTTCTCGGTGCCGACCGGCAACTTTGGCGACATCTTCGCCGGCTATCTGGCGCGCAACATGGGACTGCCGATCAACCAGCTGATCGTCGCCACCAACCGCAACGACATCCTGCACCGCTTCATGAGTGGCAACCAGTACGTCAAGGAAACCCTGCACGCCACGCTGTCGCCGTCGATGGACATCATGGTCTCGTCGAACTTCGAACGCCTGCTGTTCGACCTGCACGGTCGCAACGGCGCGGCAATTGCCGGGCTGATGGATTCGTTCAGGCAGGGCGGCGGTTTCAGCGTCGAACAGGAACGCTGGACCGAAGCACGCAAACTGTTCGACTCGCTGGCCGTGGACGATGCGCAAACCTGCGAAACCATCGCCGAAGTCTACGAGCAGACCGGTGAAGTGCTGGATCCGCACACCGCCATTGGCGTGAAAGCCGCGCGCGAATGCCGTCGCAGCCTGGACATCCCGATGGTGATTCTGGGCACGGCGCATCCGGTCAAGTTCCCGGACGCGGTGGAGAAAGCCGGTGTAGGAAAAGCTCTCGAACTACCTGCACATCTTTCTGATTTGTTTGAGAGAGAAGAGCGCTGCACCGTCCTGCCGAATGAGCTGAAAGCCGTGCAAGCCTTTGTCAGTCAGCATGGCAACCGAGGCAAGCCCCTCTAAGCCCGCAAAGCTGTCACATTTTGAAGCCCGTCTCCTGACGGGCTTTCTTGTTTATGCATGCCACACTGCCCGGGTTTCACCCACGAAGGACGGGTGAGTCGATGACGAAGGATGTGGCAATGCGGTTTTTTTCAGGATTGAAACCGGCGCTGTGCTGGTTGTGTGTGTGGGCGATGTTCGGGGTGTCGCAGTGGACCGAAGCGGCCCATCTGGCGAGGCATTCCGATGGGGTGACAACTGTTCAGCCTATCGAGCTGGATGAGCATGAGCGACAGTGGATTCGAGATAACCCCAGAGTGACGGTCGCCTCGGTGCAGTACCCGTTGTATCTGTTTCAGGATGAACATGGTCATTGGAGCGGCTTGAACAACGATGTGCTCACGCATATCAGCGCCATGACCGGATTGCAGTTCGTCCATCAGGAGTCGTTCTCCACCGATCACATGCTGGAACGGCTTCAGAGTGGCGTGGCCGATATCAGCACGACCCTGGCGATGAACGACGAGCGCAAGGCATTCCTGGACTTCAGTCACGCGTTCGGCGGTGCTGGCTGGGTATTCGTCGGTCATTCGGGCGAACCGGCGATACAGTCGTTCGAAGCGCTGGCAAAGCGGGTATTGGTCCTGCCGGCCCGGCATGCGCTGGAGGACAGCATTCGACGTGACTACCCGTCGATCCAGATCCGCTCGGTGAAAACGTATGCCGAGGCGCGAGCGCTGGTCGAGAGTGGCGAGGCCTACGCCACCATCGAGAACGAGATCGGGGCTCAGCTGTTTCCCTCGGGCCTGCTCAAGGTCGGTGGTCTGGTGGAGGGCAAGTGGGAGGCGGATCATCTGGCGGTACGCAAAGGGCTGCCTGAGCTTGTGAGCATCCTCAACAAGGCATTGGGCGCTTTCTCGGCGGCCGAACTGCGTGCCATGCGCCTGAAATGGCTGGACGGCGTTGCTCCCGCTCCGGTTCCCTCGATCGGTTCGCTCCTGATCAAGTGGGGGTGTTGGGCGATGGGCGCGCTTGGGGTGTTCGGACTATTGCCCTTGCTGTGGAACCGCCGTTTGGCGGCCGAGGTAAAGCAGCGACGGGCGGCAGAAAAGGATCTAAGTGATCAACTGGCTTTCCAACATGCTTTGATCGATGCGATGCCCGATCCCGTATTCGTTCGCGATCTGCAGGGGCGGTTGATCATGTGCAATCGCAGTTATGAAGATGCGCTGTCGGTTCGGCTGGAGCAGGTACAGGGCCGGAAGCTGTTCGAGATCGATGCGCTTCCACAGGCCACGGCACTGATGCTGCACGAAGAATTCATGGCGCAGCTGGGCACTCGTAAAACACGTTTCAGCAAACGGCAGCTAGTGTTCAAGAGCGGCCCCCGTCAGATCTACCAATGGACGGTGCCGTTTTACAGTGCGGATGGAAAACTGCGTGGCCTGCTGGGTGGCTGGACGGACATTACCGAGCGGCGGAAGGAGAGTGGATGTCGATGTCTGCATTAAAGATGGGAAAATTCCTATAAAACGTGGCTACTTTTCTGATGGGAGGCTTAGGACGACTGCCCTAGAGTGACAGGCCACAGCGTCGTGAATCCGCGATTGCCGCTCCAGAGGTCGTCCCATGCGCTCGCTCAAGATCCTGATTCTAGAACCCAATCCGTTCCAACTGATGGCGTTGCACCAGATGCTCAACGCCATCGGTATCTACGATGTGCTGACCGCGCCGTCGCTGGGTTCGGCAAAGCGGTCACTGGAACGTCGCGGGGCGGTCGACATCACCCTGTGCAATCCACAATTGCAGAACGGGGACGGGTTGGCGCTGATCCGGCATCTGGCCGAGCGGCAGGACGCGCGGGCGATGATTCTGCTGGGGGCCGTGACTCCCAGCCTGCTGCAAGAGCTGGAAACCTTGCTCGGCGAACACGGGATCACCTTGCTGGGCCGCCTGCACACGCCGGTGTCGGCGGTGTTGATGAGGAGTCTGCTGGACACCTACATGACAAGCCACCGGCATTGCGTGGACGCTTGAACCCCCATGGTTATTTTCCTGTCATCTTCACCCTGCATGCTCCGATAGGCCGGTGACGCTCCGGGAGAGGCCGGCGACAAGCAGAACTTTCCTCTCGGGCCGGTGGTCATTTACTGTGAACACGCCCCAGGCACTGTGTTTTCGGACTATTGAGTGGAGATCGAGATGGAAAGTATCAGTCTATTGCTCGGTGAGGCTCTGAGCCCGTATCAAGTGACGTTGACCCCTCGGGGTCGCCATGGCGAATGCCTGGTGACTTTGAAGAACGGCAACGGCGCGATCGTGGTGGAGCGCGAATTCAATCAGGCGCAATTGAGCGACAAGCGTCAACTGACAGATGTGGTCGACGGTCTGCACCGTGACATCCTGATTGCCGAAGGCCGGCTGGAACCCTGTGTGATCGCCGCGTTGCGAAACGCAGCCCTCGACAAGCACCCGGCCCTCTGAAACTGATTTTTCATTTGTGGGAACCTTCCTGCATCCAGGTCGGTCAGACCCGGTAACAGCAGGAGCAAGCATTGTGCTCCGGTGCTTGTCGCTTGCTGCTACGGGTCTTTGATACAGGCCACGTTTAACCCCGAGTCGTCTCCCCACTTCTCGGGGTTTCTTTTTGCCCGGATTTCACTGCGCGGCTTGTCGCTGGAAGAAAATCCGCGCCTGTTCCAGATAATCCTGACGCCTTTCGGGGTCGAGCCAATCGGCGTAGAGCTGGTTGAGATGATCGTGGGGCAGGGTGCGCAACAGCTGATTGATCTCGGTGATCGCCTGTCGACCCGCCGCGGTGTCGGTGCAGCCGACATGGCCCGACAGGTACTTGCCCGTGCCGCGAATCGGGAAGAACAGCAGTTCGTCCTCGGTGATCTCGGCCTGGCGCGCCTGATAACGGATTTCCGGCCAGTAACCCAGCACCACCTGCAAACGTCCCAGGCGCTGCATCGACAGCAGGCTGCTGAGCGCATCGTTGCCGTAATGGGGCGTCAGCGCGCCGCTCGGTGCCTGATGCAGCAATGTATCGATGTACTCGCCATAACTGCGCTCGGCTACCACGCCGACTTTTCGCTCGCCGTTGGCCAGAAATGCCGACAGGTCGACTTCATCGTCGACCAGAAACGGCTTCAGCACTTCGCGATCTCTCTGACGCACCACCAGGCCATTGCTGACAGCGCGAAACGCGGGGATGGAGAAGGCGATCCATTGCGCCCGCTCCCTGTTCCAGATCAGCGAAGGATCGCAGGCGAAGGGATGTTCATGCAGCATTTGAGTGCCACGGGCGCGATTGACCCGCATCAAGGTGTGTTCGTATTGCGGCATGCCGGCAATCAGCATCGGCATCAATTGATCGATAACGCCCTGGCCCTTTTTCGGACCCTCGAAGATCGTCAGTGGCGGCAGGTCGCGCAACAGCCAGATCAGCGTCGGTTTGGCCTGCGCCCACGCTGGCAGTACCATCAGGAACAGCAGGCCGAACAACCGCCAGGTCCACCAATGGTGGGCGCGGTTCGAGGCCGAGGGCATCAGGGGCTTCAGCTCAGATGGCTCCGTCTTCGCGCAGCCGGGCGATCTGCTTCTCGTCGTAGCCAAGATCGTGGAGTACCTGCGCATTGTGCTCACCGAGCTGCGGTCCGACCCATTCGGACGTGCCGGGTGTCTCAGAGAGTTTCGGCACGATGCCCGGCATCTTGAAAGGTTTGCCGTCCGGCAGTTTGGCGTGCAGGAACATTTCCCGGGCCAGGTATTGCGGATCGTTGAACATGTCTTCGGCACTGAAGATCCGGCTGGCCGGAACTTCGGCCTGATTCAGCAGATCCAGCACGGTTTGCAGCGGCAGCGAATTGACCCAGCGATCGATCACCCCATACAACTCGTCACGACGGCTGTCGCGCCCGTCGTTGCTGGCCAGCACCGGGTCGTTTGCCAGATCTTCACGGCCGATGATCAGCATGAAGCGCTTGAAAATCGCATCGCCGTTGGCGCCGATCTGCACATGTTTGCCGTCGGCACTGGTGTGGATCGACGACGGGGTGATGCCCGGCATGATGTTGCCGGTACGCTCACGAATGAAGCCGAAGACATCGAACTCCGGCACCATGCTTTCCATCATGGCGAAGATCGCTTCGTACAGCGCCACATCGACCACCTGGCCGAGGCCACCGTTGACCTCGCGATGACGCAAGGCCATCAACGCGCCGATCACGCCCCACAAAGCCGCAATCGAATCGCCGATGGAAATCCCGGTGCGTACCGGCGGGCGGTCTTCGAAACCGGTGATGTAGCGCAGGCCGCCCATGGATTCGCCGACCGCACCGAAACCTGGCTGATCTTTCATTGGCCCGGTCTGGCCGAAACCGGACAGGCGCACCATCACCAGTTTCGGGTTCAGCGCATGCAGGGTTTCCCAGCCCAGGCCGAGTTTTTCCAGCACGCCGGGGCGGAAGTTCTCGATCAGGATGTCGGCTTCACCCAGCAGTTTTTTCAGGATCGCCAGGCCATCGGGGTGTTTGAGGTTCAGCGTCAGGGACTTTTTGTTGCGCGCCTGGACGAACCACCACAACGAAGTCCCTTCATACAGCTTGCGCCATTTGCGCAACGGATCCCCGCCGTCCGGCGACTCGATCTTGATCACTTCGGCGCCGAACTCGCCGCAGATGCGCGAAGCAAACGGCCCGGCAATCAAAGTACCCAATTCAATGACTTTCAGACCGCTGAGCGGTTTGTTGGCGAACGGCATGCGAGATCCTGTAGGACAAGGCTGAGCAGATAGAGCGTTTTAACATAGCTGGCTGTCAGTCGCGCAAGGTTGATCGCCATCAATTCGTGGATTGCCTACAGCATCGGTTAGACTTGCCGACTTTCCTCGTATCAAGAAGCCCGTTCATGGCCCAGCCGTCCACTACCTACAAATTCGAACTGAACCTCACCGACCTTGACCGCAGCGTCTACGAGAACGTGAAGCAGACCATCGCCCGCCATCCTTCGGAAACCGAAGAACGCATGACCGTGCGGCTGTTGGCCTACGCGCTCTGGTACAACGAGCAACTGTCGTTCGGGCGTGGTCTGTCGGACGTGGATGAACCTGCGCTGTGGGAAAAGAGCCTGGACGACCGCGTCCTGCACTGGATCGAAGTCGGCCAGCCGGATGCCGATCGCCTGACCTGGTGCTCGCGCCGCACCGAACGCACCAGCCTGCTGGCCTACGGCAGCCTGCGCGTCTGGGAAGGCAAGGTGATTCCGGCGATCAAAAACCTGAAGAACGTCAACATTGCCGCTGTTCCGCAGGAAGTGCTGGAAACCCTGGCCAAGGACATGCCCCGCGTCATCAAGTGGGACGTGATGATCAGCGAAGGCACGATCTTCGTCACCGACGACCGTGGCCAGCACGAAGTCCAGCTCAGCTGGCTGCAAGGCGAGCGCGGTTAATTCCGCGTTACTCCCGAAAAATCCCACGTATTCAAGAGAAGCTTCTGTCACCCCATGCGTATCGATCCTCGCCCGTTGCCCGCCACTCTGCCGTTTCTCGGTGAACTGCCACCGCTACTGACCCGCCTGTACGCGGCGCGGGGCGTGCAGTCCGAGGCGGAGTTGGACAAGAGCCTGGCGCGGCTGATTCCGTTCCAGCAGCTCAAAGGGATCGATGCGGCGGTTGATCTGCTGGTGACGGCGCTGGAGCAGCGTCAGCGGATCCTGATCGTCGGCGACTTCGACGCCGACGGCGCGACGGCCAGCACCGTGGGCGTGCTCGGTCTGCGCCTGCTGGGCGCGGCGCACGTCGATTATCTGGTGCCGAACCGCTTCGAATATGGCTACGGCCTGACCCCTGAGATCGTCGAAGTCGCGATGACCCGCGAGCCGCAACTGTTGATCACCGTCGACAACGGCATTTCCAGCGTTGAAGGTGTCGCGGCCGCGAAGCGCCATGGCCTGAAGGTTTTGATTACTGACCACCATTTGCCCGGCGATGAGCTGCCGCAAGCCGATGCGCTGGTCAATCCGAACCAGCCCGGCTGCGAGTTTCCGAGCAAGGCGCTGGCCGGGGTCGGGGTGATTTTCTATGTGTTGATGGCCTTGCGCGCACGCCTGCGCAGCCTCGGCTGGTACGAGAGCAAGCCGCAGCCGAACATCGGCGAACTGCTGGATCTGGTGGCGCTGGGCAGCGTTGCCGACGTGGTGCCGCTGGATGCCAACAACCGGATTCTGGTGCACCAGGGTCTGGAGCGAATTCGCGCCGGACGTGCGCGGCCGGGGATCAAGGCGATCCTGGAAGTGGCCAAGCGTGAAGCTTCGCGCATTACGTCTACCGACCTCGGTTTCATCGTCGGCCCGCGCCTGAACGCGGCGGGGCGTCTGGATGACATGAGCCTGGGCATCGAATGCCTGCTGACCCACGACCCTGCGCTGGCCCGGGAAATGGCCGCACAACTGGACGGCATGAATCAGGACCGCAAATCCATCGAGCAAGGCATGCAGCGTGAAGCGCTGGCCCAGCTCAAGGACTTGCCGGTCGAGTCGATGCCGTTCGGTTTGTGCCTGTTCGATCCGGAATGGCATCAGGGTGTCATCGGTATTCTGGCTTCGCGGATGAAGGAGCGTTACTTCCGCCCGACCATCGCCTTCGCCGATGCCGGTGACGGTCTGCTCAAGGGCTCTGGGCGTTCGGTTCAGGGCTTTCATATTCGTGATGCGCTGAGCGTGGTCGCGGCGCAGCATCCGGATCTGATCGCCAAGTACGGCGGTCACGCGATGGCGGCAGGCCTGACTTTGCCGCAGGAGAATTTTCCGTTGTTCGCCGAGGCCTTCGACGCCGAAGTGCGCAGGCAGCTTCGCGAAGAGGATCTGACCGGGCGCCTGCTGTCGGACGGCACGCTGGCGGTCGAGGAATTTCATCTGGAGCTGGCCCGCGCCCTGCGTCACGCCGGGCCGTGGGGCCAGCATTTCCCGGAGCCGCTGTTTCATGGCGTGTTCCAGTTGGTCGAGCAGCGAGTGGTCGGCGAGCGGCACCTGAAAGTGGTGCTGAAAACCGAATGCGGTTCGGTGAAGCTGGATGGCATCGCCTTCGGCATTGATCGTGATATCTGGCCGAACCCGACGATCAAATGGGTCGAACTGGCCTACAAGCTCGATCTGAACGAGTTTCGCGGCAATGAGACCGTGCAACTGATGATTGCCCACATCGAACCGCGCTGAGTCCATCGCGAGCAGGCTCGCTCCCACCAGGACAACACCGTACCTGTGGGAGCGAGCCTGCTCGCGAAGGGGGACGTTCACACACTGAATCACTCTGAACCCTGCCTCATCCCCAGTTGTCGACTAGGCTCTAAGCACTGCTTGATTGGCCTTGTGACGTCTTGTCGAATTTTTTGCCCGCGGGGGCGGGTGCTGCACCTTTTTCCTGTCACTCGTCGACTTTTCAAACAGAACCCTGGAGCCTGCCCACTGATTTGAGAGGTGCCCCATGAGTCTGCTGCTTGAACCCTTTACCCTTCGCCAACTGACCCTGTCCAACCGCATCGCCGTGTCGCCCATGTGCCAGTACTCCAGCGTCGATGGCCTGGCCAATGACTGGCATCTGGTGCACCTCGGCAGCCGTGCGGTGGGGGGCGCTGGCCTGGTATTCACCGAAGCCACGGCAATCACGGCCGACGGGCGGATCACCGCCGAAGACTTGGGCCTGTGGAACGACGAACAGATCGCACCGTTGCAACGCATCACCCGTTTCATCACCGCCCAAGGCGCAGTGGCCGGCATTCAACTGGCCCATGCCGGGCGCAAGGCCAGCACCCACCGGCCGTGGATCGGCAAGCACGGCAGCGTCAAACCGGAGGACGGTGGCTGGACGCCGGTCGGGCCTTCGCCGATTGCCTTTGACCCGCAACACACCCAACCGAAACAGCTGGATGAAGGGCAGATCGCCCAGGTCATTCAGGACTTCGTGGCCGCGGCCAAACGCGCGCTGACCGCTGGTTTCAGTGTGGTCGAGGTGCATGCGGCGCACGGTTATCTGTTGCACCAGTTTCTGTCGCCGCTGAGCAATCAGCGCCGCGACCAGTACGGTGGTTCGTTCGAAAATCGTATTCGTCTGGTGCTGCAAGTGACTGAGGCGGTGCGCGCCGTATGGCCGGAAGAACTGCCGGTGTTTGTGCGCCTTTCGGCTACCGACTGGGTCGAGGACGGCTGGAATCCCGATGAAACCGTGGAGCTGGCGCGACGCCTGAAAGCCTTGGGGGCTGATTTGATCGATGTGTCATCGGGCGGCACGGCAGCCAACGCCGAAATCCCCGTGGGTCCGGGATATCAGACGCGCTTCGCCGAACGGGTGCGCAAGGAGTCAGGCATCGCCACCGGCACCGTGGGAATGATTACCGAGCCTGCGCAAGCCGAGCACATCCTGCGGACCTGTCAGGCCGACATCATCTTCCTCGCCCGTGAGCTGCTGCGTGATCCGTACTGGCCGCTGCACGCCGACGATGACCTGGGCGGCCGCAAAGCGGTGTGGCCGGCGCAGTATCAACGTGCGACCCATCGTGATCAGCCGATTCATGAGTCTGATCTGCGGGATTGATCCGACCTGTCGCAGCGCCTATAAAACCCGCCATTGAAAAGGCGGGTTTTTTCTTGCCTATCGTTTGGAATGCAAAGGAATGGATCGCATGTTGATCGAACGAGAGCTGACGGAATCCGACTTGCCGCTGCTGGCGCTGATCGACCGCAGTGAACTGGTTGAGGCGTGCTATCGCGTAGAAAACGGTGAGCTGGTTCTGTATCCGGTGCGTTTCGACATGCGCGGGTGGCCCGAAGGGGAGGCAGAGGAGAATGCGCGGGTATTGGAAAAATGCTGGCGCAGCGGCGGTTGGCTACACGGGCTTTTCGATGGCGAGACACTGGTGGCGGCGGTGGTTGTGGATAACCGGGTTATTCACAATCAGGGTCTGAACATGCGGCAGTTGAAGTTCCTGCACATCAGCCGTGCCTGGCGTGGGCAGGGGCTTGGCGGGCGATTGTTTGCCCTGGCCTGCGCCCATGGTCGGAGGATCGGCGCCGAAGCGCTGTATGTCTCGGCGACCGAGTCGCGCAATACCGTGGAGTTCTATCAGCGTCAGGGTTGCCGGTTGGTTGATCACCCGGATCCTGAGTTGTTTGATCAAGAGCCCAAAGACATTCATCTGTATTGCCCACTGACCTGACGCAGTGCCTTCCATCCGATGTTGAATATTCTGACGCTTTCGCGAGCAAGCCCGCTCCCACCCTGGCTCCGTGTCGGTCACACGCTGTGTGATCGAACCAGATCCAATGTGGGAGCGGGCTTGCTCGCGAAGAGGCCCGGGCAGGCGCCTCAAAACATCAAGGATACTTGCGCTTGTCCGGCGCCGGCGGGAAGTACTGGTACAACCAGGTCTCGCTCAGCGTGCGGTCATTGGTGCGTATGAACAGTCGCAGCTCAACCGGCTCCACGCTGTCATTGGTCGGGTACCAGTCGAACAGGATCCGGTAACCCTTGATGTCATCCAGCACCAGCACGCTGAAATCCTGCACCTTGCCGTTGGAGCAGGTCACCACCGGTTCGATCCCGGTGCCCTGCGGCAGGCGATCCAGGCCGCCACCGGTGAAGTCCACAGCAAAGCGACGGGCCCAGACCGGCGGGTAATGCTCGCCCGGTGCCCAGCCTTCGACGAATCCACCCATGCCCGAGCGAGTCGCATGCACCCGCGCCAGCGGCGTGCCGACCGGCGGCAGGGCGCTCCAGTAGAGCTTGTAGCCGTAGTTCAGCGAATCGCCGGCGGCTACCGGTTTCTTCGGCGTCCAGAACGCAACGATGTTGTCTAGGGTTTCGCCGGTTGTAGGAATTTCCAGCAGATCGATAGAGCCTTCGCCCCACGCGGTTGTAGGTTCTACCCACAGGCTCGGACGTTTGCTGTACCAGTCGACGGTGTCCTGATAGTTGGCGAATTCGTGGTCGGTCTGCACCAGACCGAACCCTTTCGGATCGGTGTCGGCGAAGGCGTTGAATTGCAGGGTCGCCGGGTTGTTCAGCGGGCGGCAGATCCACTCGCCGTTGCCGCGCCACATGGCCAGACGATCCGAGTCATGGATCTGCGGGTGAATGGTGTCGCACATCCGGCGCTCGTGGGTGCCGCAGCTGAACATGCTGGTCATCGGCGCGATGCCCAATTGTTCGATGGCGGCGCGGGCGTTGATGTGGGCGTCGACTTCCATTACCACGCGTTCGGCCTGGCAGTCGATGTCGAAGCGATAGGCGCCGGTCGCGCTCGGCGAGTCGAGCAGGGCGTAGACCACAAAGCGGGTCGCGTTCTGATCCGGGGTTTCGAACCAGAACTTGGTGAAGTCGGGGAATTCTTCGCGTTTCTTGGCGTAGGTGTCGACGGCCAGGCCACGGGCGGAGAGGCCATATTGGCCAGTGGCATCCACCGCGCGGAAGTAGCTGGCGCCGAGGAACGACACCACGTCATGCCGATCCAGTTCCGGCGCCTTGAACAGCTTGAAGCCGGCAAACCCCAGATCCCCCTTGAGCTGCTGGGTGTCGACCGAAGTGTTTTCATAGTTGAACAGCTGAGGGCGGAAATGCACCTCGCGGGCCGTGCGGGTCTTGGGATCGACGCTGTACATGCGCACCGGCTGACGGAAACCCATGCCGACGTGGAAGAACTGCACATCGAGCTGCCCCTTGTTTTCCTTCCACAGCGAATGCTCGCCGTCATAGCGGATCGCATTGAAGTTCTGCGGGGTCATGGTCGCCAGGGTCGGCGGCAGCACCTGTTTGGTGTCCTGATAAGCGCTGCCGGCCAGTTGTTTGGCCTGGCGCTTCAGCGTTTCGAAGTCGAAGGCCTGTGCTTCACCGTCGGCGGCACCGCCAGAGGCGGCCCAGGCGCGTGCGGCGAGCAGGCCGGAGGCGGAAAGGCCGGTGTAAGCCGCAATGGCCATGGACGCTTTGAGCAAATTCCTGCGGTGCATAAATACAACCTGTCGTGGACAATCCCGCGCCGTTCCTGGCACGTACTGGATCAGAAATTACGGTTCGGACAAGCCTTCGGCCAAACGCTACGGACTAGTAACAGATGCCCGCTAGCTTAATCGGTTCGCCGATTTTGCAAAATTCATTGATAGCACGGCGACAGCGTCTCAATGAAACAAGACGTTACGGTTATTTATCTCACAGACTTTTCTGATTTATAGGGCATATCTGCTTTTTTCGACTAATTACTCTAAAAACAGCTTTTCAGCGCCGATTTAATTTCTATTCTATGGGCATCGCCGGTCACGACCCATCCGACCGGCAGGGCTCAAATCGCTGCTTAAAGGAGCAGGGCGATGCGGTTTTCGAGAAATTTCTGACGTACTGGAAAAGGACATCGTCCATGACAAAAGGACAAGGCATCACCGAAATGTTAGGCATCTTTCCCTGCCTCACCAACGTCCGGCGAAGACGCCGGCTCAGTCCTGACGAACTGAAACTGGTGGAGCGTTACCGCGAGTTGTCGGAGAGCGACCGGATTGCGATGCGGTATCTGGTGGATGCGATGAGGAGTGTTTCGCGGTTTTGAAACAGGAGGTTCACCGTGAAAGCCATTTGGCTTTCACGGTGGCCAGATCAATCAACTTACCCGCGTCAGCGTCGGCGATGCCGACATGGATTGCGTGCAGATGCTCGGCAACCGCACATTGTTTGACGAGTTTTTGCAGGTAGTCTTCAGCAAAATTCTCGTCACTCGGGATGATTTCGAGAATGGGCTGAAGTGCGGGGATGGCGTTGCGCATCAGTTAGGGACTCGCTCAGAAATGTGTCGAGGTTGATGGTGAACATTGAAGGGGCTGACTCTGGAGTCCGCCCCTTTTTTCATTGGGCCAAGTGAGGCCGTCAGCTACATGTCCCCGATACCTGATAGGGCTGCTGACCGAGCACCAACTCCGGCATATCACGCCATTTCACCCAAGCCTGTTGTTGCCAGTGCAACAGCGGCACGGTGACGCCTGCCCAATGCACCGAGCTCAGGCTTGGGCAGTTTTCCGCTGTTGCTGAGCTGGTTTCCCGCAGGATGGGAATCACCTCATTGCTCAGCCATTGGCGCAGATTGCGGTTTTCCGGAATGAAATGATGGACGAGCAGCGCGTACATGCCGGATTCGCTGACCATCGGGGTCTCGACAACATCGCCGTCCTTGCGCAGGCGGACGGTGCGGCGTTGGTCGGGGTCAAGTTTGAGCGTGACGCGTGGGTTCAAGGGATGGCCCATCATGCGGCCCAGATCTTGAGCGCAGAACCAGGCTTGATGATCAAGCAGGAGGGCGTGGAGGAAGCGGTTGTGGCGGGTGAAGACGGTGGGAGTGAAATATTCAGTATTCGGATTGTGAGTAGGTGCTGGCATGAGATGACTTCCGTTTCGAGTAGGAAAGTCGCCACCAACTCTTCGAAAAGTTGGGTGGCGAACCGAGTGGCGTTCGAAGTCGGGTTACTTCCTGTCGAAACGGAAAAGGCGGAAGGCCCGCGCCACACGGCCCGCCATAACGCAGAACTGAAGTTGCAAAGCAGCCGCAGTTCAATGGGGGCACGCAAGCACCGTTTTGACAGATTTCCGGCTTCGACCCCGGGCCGCTGATTGGGCAGCGACGGGGTAAAGCCTATCGGTCAGGCGCTAGCGGCGCCAAGTCTACTCTGCCGACGCCATTCGTAGGAAAGGGGACTGAATGCTGAGGGTTCGGTCTGTAGGAAGCGAGTAACTGACGCTGAAAGAAATCAGCCCCGAAATTGTGATAAATCCGGGGCTGTTTTTCTTAGCGACTAACTTTCCAGGCATCCCCAGCCGGCGCCTTCCCATGGTCATACGGCTTGCCAATCCACATGTAAACCAGCCCCAGCCCAATCACGATCACCGTGCTCAGCACCATCGCGTAGTTGATGTACCACGCTGCATCCGGGGTGCGGGGCCAGGCCATGTTGATGATTGCGCCGACGCCATAGACCAGCGCGCCGATGTTCACCGGCCAGCCCCAGGCGCCGAGGGTGAATTTGCCGCTGGGTTTCCAGCCTTTGCTACGGGCGTACAGGGCGGCGAGGACGATCATCTGGAATGCGAGGTAGATGCCGATCGCGGCGAAGCTGACGATGGTGGCCACGGCGTCTTGCAGGAAGAAGCCGAGGGCGATGATCAGGCCGGGCAGGACGCCGGACACGAACAGTGCAGCAACCGGCACCTGAGTCGTAGGAGAAATCTTTTTCAGCAGTCGGCTGCCGATGACCATTTCATCGCGAGCGTAGGAATACAGCAGACGACTCGCCGCAGCTTGCAAGCTGATGACGCAGGAGATGAAGGAAATCATCACCACGCCCATCACCACTTTCGAACCGATCGGGCCGAAGGCGTTGTTGAGGATGGTGGTGACCGGGTCCTTGTCGGTGCCGTTGATCACCGCTTGCATGTCCGGCACGGCGAGGATCAATGCCAGGCAAGCGAACATCGCCGCGATACCGCCGATGTAGATGGTCATGCGCATGGCCACCGGGATTTTCTTGCTCGGGTTCGGGGTTTCTTCGGCCACATCGCCGCAGGCTTCGAAGCCGTAGTAGAGGAACATCCCCGCCAGCGACGCGGTGAGGAACGCCGGCAAATAGGAGCCGTCGACGCTGATGTCGAAAGTGTTGAACAGCACGCTGATCGGTTGGTGACGCTCGAAAATCAGCAGGTACACGCCGACGATCACCGCGCCGACCAGTTCGCAGAGGAAGCCGAACATGGCGATCCGCGCCAGCACTTTGGTGCCGCTGAGGTTCACCAGTGTGGCGAACAGCGTCAGCACCAGGGCGATGACGATGTTGGTGTTGTTGCTCGGTTCAAAGCCCAGCATGGCCGCGAGGTACGGGCCGGCGCCGACCGCAACGGCGGCGATGGTCACGCACAGGGCGATGGAGTAGATCCAGCCGACCATCCACGCCCATTTTTTACCCACCAAGCGGCGCGCCCAAGGATAGACGCCGCCGGAAATCGGGAACTGCGAAACCACTTCGCCGAAGATCAGGCACACCAGCAGTTGCCCGCAACCGACCAGCAAATAGGCCCAGAACATCGGTGGCCCGCCAGCGGCCAGGCACAGGCCGAACAGGGTATAAACCCCTACGACCGGTGACAGATAAGTGAAGCCCAGTGCGAAGTTTTCCCACAGGCTCATGCTGCGGTTGAAGTTGGAGGTGTAGCCCAGTTGGCGCAGTTGTTCGGCATCGCTGTCGGCAACGGCGGCTGAGAGATCGGGTGATGCACTCATGTGTGTTTGCTCCGTGAAATCGGCAGATTTCGGATGGCCGAAACCGTGGCGGGGCCATGAAGACGCCGCCCGGATCGGTAGTTATTGTTTTGAATGCCTGGTGATGCGGATGACCGGTTTCTGCCTTGAAGCCGGGGGGATGCCTTTAGTGCTTGAACATCACATGCCGAACCGTGGTGTAGTCCTCCAGCCCGTACATGGACATGTCCTTGCCGTAGCCGGACAGTTTCTGACCGCCGTGGGGCATTTCGCTGACGAGCATGAAGTGCGTGTTCACCCAGGTGCAGCCGTACTGTAACCGCGCGGACAGGCGATGCGCGCGTCCTACATCCGCCGTCCACACCGAAGACGCCAGGCCGTAGTCCGAATCGTTGGCCCATTCCAACGCCTGAGCCTCATCGGTGAATTTGGTCACCGACACCACCGGCCCGAACACTTCGCGACGGACGATTTCGTCGTCCTGCTGGGCGTCGGCCAGCACGGTCGGCTCGAAGAAGAAACCACTGCCTTCGACAGCCTTGCCGCCAGTGATCAAGCGAATGTGCGGTTGCGCCACGGCGCGTTCGACAAACCCGGCCACGCGGTCGCGATGCTGGGCGGTGATCAGCGGTCCCAGTTCGGTCGACGGATCATCCTGCAAACCGTACTTGATGCTGCTCACCGCTGCGCCAAGCTTCTCGACGAACTTGTCGTAAATACCTTGCTGGGCGTAGATCCGGCACGCGGCGGTGCAATCCTGGCCGGCATTGTAGAAGCCGAAGGTGCGAATACCTTCGACCGCCGCATCAATGTCGGCGTCGTCGAAGATGATCACCGGGGCCTTGCCGCCCAATTCCATGTGCATGCGTTTGACGCTGTCGGCGGTGCTGGAAATGATGTTCGAACCGGTGGCGATGGAGCCGGTCAGCGACACCATGCGCACTTTCGGATGGGTCACCAGCGGACTGCCCACGCTCGGCCCACGTCCGAACACCAGATTGAGTACACCGGCCGGGAAAATGTCCGACGCCAGTTCGGCCAGACGCAACGCGGTCAGCGGGGTTTGTTCCGACGGCTTGAGCACCACGGTATTACCGGCGGCGAGGGCCGGGGCGATTTTCCAGGCGACCATCATCAGCGGGTAGTTCCACGGCGCAATGGACGCGATCACGCCCACCGGGTCGCGGCGGATCATCGAGGTGTGTCCGGGCAGGTATTCGCCGCCGGCCGAACCGCTCATACAACGGCTGGCGCCGGCGAAGAAACGGAACACGTCGGCAATCGCCGGGATCTCGTCATTCAGCGCGGCGCTGTAGGGTTTGCCGCAGTTGTCCGATTCCAGTTTGGCCAACTCTTCGCCGTGGTCTTCGATGGCGTCGGCGAGTTTGAGCAGCAACAGTGAACGGTCTTTCGGTGTGGTCTGCGACCATTCGGCGAAGGCACTGTCGGCGGCGCGCACGGCGGCATCGACCTGGGCTTCGGTGGCCTCGTTGATTTCCACCAGCAGTTCACCGCGTGCCGGGTTGAGCACCGGTTGCGCCGGGCCTTCGCCGTTGACCAGTTGGCCGTTGATCAAGAGTTTGGTTTGCATGTTGTTGTCCTCTTCGAAGCCATTGTTATTTTTCTGAAGAAACCGGGTTCCATTGTGGGAGCGGGCTTGCTCGCGAAGGCGTTGGGGCAGCCGACATCAATGCTGAATGTGATGGCCTCTTCGCGAGCAAGCCCGCTCCCACATTTCGATCCAGTTTCTTCAGTTATTCGGTTATTTGCCGCCGCTGCCGGCCACGCTCTCGCCACCCCGGGTCAGGTAGTAGGCGCCGAGGATCGGCAGCATGGTCACCAGCATCACCAGCATCGCCACGACGTTGGTCACCGGCACGTCCCGTGGGCGGCTCAGTTGATTGAGCAACCACAGCGGCAAGGTGCGTTCATGGCCGGCGGTGAAAGTGGTGACGATGATTTCGTCGAACGACAGCGCAAACGCGAGCATGCCGCCAGCGAGCAGCGCCGAGCCGAGGTTCGGCAGGATGATGTAGCGGAAGGTCTGCCAGCCGTCGGCACCGAGATCCATCGACGCTTCGATCAGACTGTGTGAAGTGCGGCGCAGACGGGCGATGACGTTGTTGTAGACGATCACCACGCAGAACGTCGCGTGACCGACGATGATGGTGAACATCCCCGGCTCGATCCCCAGTGTCCTGAAGGTCGCCAGCAGCGCGATCCCGGTGATGATCCCCGGCAGCGCAATCGGCAGAATCAGCATCAGCGAAATGCCCTGTTTGCCGAAGAAGTCCCGACGATAAAGCGCCGCCGAAGCGAGGGTGCCGAGCACCATGGCGATCAGCGTGGCGATGGCTGCGATCTGCAAAGACAGCTTGATTGCTTCCAGCACGTCCGGCCGGGAAAACGCCACGCTGAACCAGTGCAGCGTGAAGCCTTTCGGTGGAAAACTGAACGCCGCGTCTTCGGTGTTGAAGGCGTAGAGGAAGATGATCAGGATCGGGAAGTGCAGAAACACCAACCCGCCCCAGGCTGCGATTTTCAGGCCTAAAGAGGCTTTCTCAGAGTGCATCGAAGGCCCCCAGTCGTTTGACGATGGACAGGTAAATGGCGATCAGCACGATCGGCACCAGCGTGAACGCTGCGGCCATCGGCATGTTGCCGATTGCGCCCTGTTGCGCGTAGACCATGCTGCCGACGAAGTAGCCCGGTGGGCCCACCAGTTGCGGCACGATGAAGTCGCCCAGGGTCAGCGAAAACGTGAAGATCGAACCGGCCGCGATGCCCGGCACCGACAGCGGCAGAATCACCTGCATGAAGGTCTGACTCGGCTTGGCCCCGAGGTCGGCGGAGGCTTGCAGCAACGATGGCGGCAGGCGTTCCAGCGAGGCCTGGATCGGCAGGATCATGAACGGCAGCCAGATGTAGACGAACACCATGAACCGGCCCAGATGCGAGGTCGACAGGGTGCTGCCGCCGACCCCGGGAATCCCCAGAATGAACTGCAGCACCGGCTCAAGCCCCAGGTGCTGGACGAACCACTGTGCCACGCCGCCCTTGGCCAGCAGCAGCGTCCAAGCGTAGGCCTTGACGATGTAACTGGCCCACATCGGCATCATCACCGCGATGTAGAAAAACGCCTTGGTCTTGCCGGTGGTGTAGCGCGCCATGTAGTAGGCAATCGGGAACGCGACGATGGCGCTGGCAATCGAGACCACGATGGCCATGCTCAGGGTGCGCAGGATGATGTCGAAGTTCGACGGCTGAAACAGCGCGGCGAAGTTGGCCAGAGTCAGGTCGGGCGTCACCGCCATGGTGAAGTCATCGAAGGTGTAGAAACCTTGCCACAACAGCACCAGTAGCGAGCCCAGATAGATCGCGCCAAACCACAAAAGCGGCGGCACCAGCAGCATCGACAGATACAGGTTCGGCTTGCGATAGAGCAGGTTGGAAAACCTGCGCAACGGCGCCGATTGCGGGAGGGCGAGGGCGGTCATGTCACACCCCGCTCGCAACGGTGTCGTGCAGCGCAATCATCGCTTCCCGCGCCCAGCGTGCACTGATGCGCTGACCGGTCTGGTGCTGCGCGCTGCTGTCGATCCACTGAGTGTTGGCCTGGCTGATGCTCAGGGTCTGGCCGTTTTCCAAGGTCAGTTCATAGCGTGTGGCGCTGCCCTGATATTGAATGTCGTGGAGCAGACCACTGACTTCGATTTCATGGCTGGCCAGCGGGCCTTCGGCGAAACGCACGTGTTCCGGGCGGATCGAGAACGGCTGTGGATGGCCGCTGAGCTGGCGCGCCAGATCGCCGCGAATCACGTTCGAGGTGCCGACGAATTCGGCGACGAAGGTGGTTGTCGGTTTCATGTACAGATTGCGCGGCGTGTCGACCTGTTCGATGCGGCCCTTGTTGAACACGGCCACGCGGTCGGACATCGACAGCGCTTCAGTCTGATCGTGGGTGACGAAGATGAAAGTGATGCCGAGTTGGCGTTGCAGCTTCTTCAACTCGCTCTGCATCTGTTCGCGCAGTTTCAGGTCGAGGGCGCCCAACGGTTCGTCGAGCAGCAGCACTCGCGGGCGATTGACCAGCGCGCGGGCGAGGGCAACACGCTGGCGCTGACCGCCGGACAACTGCACCGGTTTACGCGCGCCGTAGCCGCCGAGGGCGACCATGTCCAAGGCTTCTTCGGCGCGCTTGTGGCGCTCGGTTTTGCTCACGCCTTTGACCTTCAGGCCGTAGGCAACGTTGTCCAGCACGTTCATGTGCGGGAACAGCGCGTAATCCTGAAACACTGTGTTGACGTCACGTTGATAGGGCGGCAGGCCGGCGGCTTCGGCGCCGTGAATGCGGATCGAGCCCGCGCTCGGTTGCTCGAACCCGGCGATCAGGCGCAGGCACGTGGTCTTGCCGGAGCCTGAGGGGCCGAGCATGGAAAAGAACTCGCCGTCCTGGATGTCGATGGAAACCCGGTCAACGGCCTTCACCTCGCCGAACTGCCGGGAAACGTTGGTGAACTGGACTGCAAGCGTCATGGTGCGGTGCTCCAAAAAGGCGAGGGCCGTCGCAGCGGCCCTGCCTGGACTTCTGAAAAACAGTGTTCGAGTTGATCGTTCCCACGTCGACGCCTCGACGGGGGAACAAACGGGCTAGGGCGGCGTGTCAGCGGCCGCCCATAATCGCAATGTAATCCTGCGTCCACCGGCTATACGGCACAAACTTCCCACCCTCAGCCTGCGGTGTTTTCCAGAAAGCGATCTTGTCGAACTGATCGAACCCGTTGGTCTTGCAGCCTTCAGCGCCAAGCAACTCACTGCCCTGACACGCCGCCGGAACCGCCGGCAACGAACCGAACCATGCCGCCACATCACCCTGGACTTTCGGCTGCAGCGACCAGTCCATCCACTTGTAGGCGCAGTTCGGGTGTTTGGCCTCGGCGTGCAGCATCGTGGTGTCGGCCCAGCCGGTGGCGCCCTCTTTCGGCACGGTCGAAGCGATCGGCTGTTTCTCGTTGATCAGGCCGTTGACCTGATACGGCCAGGCGCTGGACGCGACCACGCCTTCGTTCTTGAAGTCGCTCATCTGCACCGTGGTGTCGTGCCAGTAACGGTGGATCAGCTTCTGCTGAGCGCGCAACAGTTCCAGCACAGCCTTGTACTGATCTTCGGTGAGCTGGTACGGATCCTTGATCCCCAGCTCAGGCTTGGTGGATTTCAGGTACAGCGCCGCATCGGCGATGTAGATCGGGCCGTCGTAGGCCTGCACGCGACCCTTGTTCGGCTTGCCGTCAGGCAGGTTCTGCGCGTCGAACACCACGTTCCAGCTGGTCGGCGCGGTCTTGAAGACGTTGGTGTTGTACATCAGCACGTTCGGGCCCCACTGGTACGGGGTGCCGTAGGTCTGATTGTTGACCACGTACCACGGCGCGTCTTTCAGGCGCGGGTCGAGGGATTTCCAGTTCGGGATCAACGCGGTGTTGATCGGCTGCACACGCTTGCCGACGATCAAGCGCAACGAGGCATCGCCCGACGCGGTCACCAGGTCGTAACCGCCCTTGGCCATCAGGCTGACCATTTCGTCAGAGGTGGCGGCGGTTTTCACATTGACCTTGCAGCCGGTTTCCTTCTCGAAACCGGTCACCCAGTCGTAGGCCTTGTCGCTTTCACCGCGTTCGATGTAGCCGGGCCAGGCGACGATATCCAGCTGGCCTTCGCCGGCGCCGACGGCTTTCAGCGGCTCGGCGGCCTGCAGGCCGGCGCTGGCCAGCAGGGCGGTGGTGATTGCACTGAGCAGTGCGGTCTTGTGCACGAACATGGTGAACCCTCTTCTTTAAATTATGGTCGGGGCAGTTGTGAACGCGGTGAAGCATGCCGTGGTCGGCTTGTTATTAGCGTAGTCAGAGATGCTGGCCGTGGCGGGCCATGATGTGCCGCACCACGCTGTAGTCCTGTAGCGAATCGCTGGATAAGTCTTTGCCGTAACCGGAGCGTTTCAGCCCGCCGTGGGGCATTTCGCTGACCAGCATGAAATGGCTGTTGATCCAGGTGCAGCCGTATTGCAGCCGCGCGGCGACCTGCATCGCCTTGTCCAGGTTCTGGGTCCAGACCGACGAGGCGAGGCCGTATTCCGAGTCGTTGGCCCAGTCCACCGCTTGCGCCAGTTCGTCGAAACGGGTCACGGTCACCACCGGGCCGAACACTTCGCGCTGGACGATTTCATCGCTCTGTTTGCAACCGGCCAGCAGGGTTGGCTGATAGAAGAACCCGGCGCCGGAATGCACTGCCGCGCCGGTTACCCGCTCGATGTGTGGCTGACCGAGGGCGCGCTCGACGAAACTGGCCACGCGGTCGCGCTGACGGGTGCTGATCAGCGGCCCGATTTCGTTATCGGCATCGCGTTTGCCGGCAAAGCGAAGGCTGCTGACCGCCGCGCCAAGTTCGGCCACCAACTTGTCGTGAATCCCGGCCTGGGCGTAGATCCGGCACGCGGCGGTGCAATCCTGCCCAGCGTTGTAATAGCCATAAGTGCGCACGCCTTCGACCACCGCTTTGAGATCCGCGTCGTTGCAGACGATCACCGGGGCTTTGCCGCCGAGTTCGAGGTGCGTGCGTTTGAGGGTTTTGGCGGCGGCCTGGAGGATTTTCTGGCCGGTGACGATATCGCCGGTCAGCGACACCATCCGCACTTTCGGGTGGCCAACCAAGTGACTGCCGACGCCTTCGCCGCCACCGCAGACGATGTTGATTACCCCGCGCGGCAGGATCTCGGCCAGTGCCGGGGCCAATGCCAGAATCGACAGCGGCGTGTGCTCGGATGGCTTGAACACCAGCGTATTGCCGGCGGCGAGGGCCGGGGCGATCTTCCACGCGGCCATCATGATCGGGTAGTTCCACGGCGCAATCGAAGCGACGACGCCAATCGGATCGCGGCGCACCATGCTGGTGTAGCCCGGCACGTATTCGCCGCTGAGCTGCCCGGTCTGGCAGCGCACGGCGCCGGCGAAGAAGCGGAATACATCGACGGTGGCGGTCAAGTCGTCTTGCCGCGCCAGATGCAAAGGCTTGCCGCAGTTCAGGGCTTCGAGGCGGGCGAGGTGGTCAGCGTGTTTTTCGACGGCGTTGGCGATTTCCAGCAAGAAGTTCGAGCGTTGTTGCGGGGTGGTGCGCGACCACTCGGCAAAGGCGCGGTGGGCGGCGAGGATGGCGGCTTCGACTTGCTCGGTGCTGGCTTCAGCGATCTGGGTCAGGACTTCGCCGGTGGCCGGGTTGAGGATCGGTTCGACAAAACCCTGGCCGGCGACCAGTTCGCCGTCGATCAGCAACGCGGTGTGCATGGGGGTCTGCGCGCCAGCCATTTTCCGTGATCTCTTTTCTTGTATGGCCATGTTGCTCCCTGTTCCGGGAGCCGACCGTCTTATCGATGCAGCAAGACTAGTGCGCGGCTCCGGGGTCGACAAATTCTAAATACTGAAGGTGGCATTCGATTAAATAGATGGCTTGCGTCCGCCGTGGGGCTGTTCGCGGGCAACGGTCAGGAAAGGATCGACCAGCGCGGGGCGGGCGGTGCCACGACGCCAGGCCAGACCGACGTCGAGGGTCTGGTTGAGATCGGCAATTGGCCGCGCCTCGATGATGTCGCCTTCCAGCGACCATGGGCGATACGTCATGTCCGGCTGGATCGAAACACCGAGGCCCGCCGCTACCAGGCTTCGCACTGCCTCGGTGGACGCGGTTCTGAGGGTGATTTTTGGTTGCAGTCCGGCGCCACGCCACAGACGTTGGGCGTTGCGATCCATCTCGTCGACGTTCAGTTGAATCAACGGCTCCCGGGCGACATCGGCGAGGTTGATGCTGTCGTGTTCCAGCAGCGGGTGCTGGGCCGGCAGCCACAAACGGTGCGGCGAGTGGGTCAGCACTTCGGTCTGCAAGGCATGGCGGTCTTCGAGGTTGGAGAGGATCAGCACACCGACATCGATCTCGCCGCTGACCAGCAAATGCTCGATGTACGGCCGCTCGTCTTCCATCACCCGGATCTCGACATTGGGGTAGGCGCGCTGGAAACGGGTGAGCAAATCCGCCAGGTAATAACCGGCCACCAGACTGGTCACCCCGACGATCAACTGCCCGGCGACCTGATCGGTGCTTTGTTGCAGGCTGCGTTTGGCATTGTCCACGGTGGCCAGAATCAGGTGCGCCTGGCGCAGGAACTGGTGGCCCTGATGGGTCAGCGTCATGCCCTTGGCGTGGCGATTGAACAGGCTGACGCCGATTTCTTCCTCCAGTTGCTGGATGGCCAGGGTCAGGGTCGATTGGGAAATGAACGCGGTTTGCGCAGCGGCGGAGATCGAGCCGGTCTCGGCCACGGCGATGAAATGGCGGATCTGACGCAAGGTCATCATGGAAGGTTTACCCGGTGGGCGGTTTTTATAGATTGCCTCGAGTGTATATCTATTTTCGCGAAGGGCTGCCGTGGGCCAGGCAACATCTGGAAGCACACTCGCAACCAGGTGACGGGCACTTTCGAACTAGGCTGAGGGCCTTATTGATCCGGATAACCCCTGTTTGGAGACGGAACATGAACACCCGTGGATTGCTCGATCAACTCCTCAAGTCCGGCCAGGATCTGTTGCAGAACAAGGCGGGCGGGGCGCAGAACAAACCGGCTGCCGGTGGTTTGGGCGGTTTGCTGGGCGGATCTTCCAGTAACGGCGCACTCGGCGGCTTGCTGTCAGGCGCAGGCGGCGGTGCCCTGGCGGCCGGCGCCATGGGCCTGCTGCTGGGCAGTAAAAAGGTCCGTAAGGTTGGCGGTAAAGTCGCCCTCTACGGCGGCCTCGCCGCCCTGGGCGTGATCGCCTACAAAGCCTACGGCAACTGGAACGCCCAAAAAGGCACCGCCCCACAAAGCGAACCGCAAACCCTCGATCGCCTGCCACCGGCACAAGTCGAACAACACAGCCAGGCCATCCTCAAAGCCTTGGTCGCCGCCGCCAAGGCCGACGGCCACATCGACGACCGCGAACGCCAACTGATCGAAGGCGAATTCACCAAACTCGACAACGATCAGGAACTCAAACACTGGCTCCACGCCGAACTCAACAAACCCCTCGACCCCACCGACGTCGCCCGCGCGGCGAGCACGCCGGAGATGGCTGCCGAGATGTACGTGGCGAGCGTGATGCTGGTGGATGAGGAAAACTTCATGGAGAAGAGCTATCTGGATGAACTGGCGCGGCAACTGAAGCTGGAGCCGGGGTTGAAAGTGGAGCTGGAGAGGCAGGTGAGGGTGGCTTTGGTGTAAGCGGAGGTATTCAGGTTTTTATGAGACAGGGCAGGGGATGTTAAGGTTTGGCCTTTGACGCACCTTATAAGGATATTGCCCGTGTTACGTCAGTTTTTACTCGCCCTTCCGGCCATGTTTTTTCTGGCCGGTTGCGGGGCCGAGTCCGGCTCATTGCCCGTCAGCATGAACCTGACACCGGAAAAAGTCGCGTCGATTGCGGAAACTATTAAAACCAAGTATCCGAACCTATCCAGCGAGATGCGCGAAAAGGTCCTCAACACCGTAGTTCAGTCGATTGACAACATGGTGTTTATCGAAGGTGGCCAGTTTGATATGGGCGACTTTGGATGGGCTTGCGAATACGATGAAAAAAATGTGTGTACGTGGCCTTGCGGGCAAGAGCCGGAGCAGCTTTGTCATATCAGCAGGAAGGGCAATGACGATTTCGTCCATCCGGTAAAGTTGAGCAGTTACTATCTATCGAAATATCAGGCTACGTTGGCGGATTTCGATCTTTTTTTTGTGGCTAATGGAAAGCCGCTCTATGACGCAGAGGATCGAAAACGCAAAGATTTGGAAAATCTTTATTTGCCTAACCTTCCTGCACCAACTCAAAGCTGGCAGGAAGCAAAAGATTATTGCACTTGGATTGGTTCTTTAAGTGGTTACGAAGTAGACCTGCCGACAGAGGCGCAATGGGAGTTTGCAGCCCGCAACCGTGGGCAGCACATCCTGTTTCCTACTGATACTGGGAGTCTTGATTACGGTAAGAATTTTCCTTTCGAAAATGAAGAGGAAAATTTCCCAGTGAATCGTTTTGCACCTAATCCTATGGGGTTCTATGGTATGGCTGGTAATTCCACCGATTGGGTTAATGACTGGTACGATGAAAATTATTACAAAGTTTCTCCTGTAGACAATCCTCAGGGGCCGGAAACGGGCGAAAAGAAGATCAGGAGAGGATCTACAACTTTGGACGCGCCACTGTCTGCGGCACCTCTCATCCGCCGTTGGCCTGAAGAGTTAGTGCAAAAATATCATTCAAGCGATACAAGTTTTAGGTGTGCAATTCAGTCCAGTAAGCCGCTTTAGTATTTCAGGCTGAAGGCGTCTTCTGCACCTTCATTTTTAGACCCCAAACGAAGAGGTGACAGGTTTGTTTTTCAAAGTGTCAATCTGTCACCTTTTTTTGTCGTAGAAGCCCTTGTAGCCATCGACTAAGCCGACAGCCACATCGATGATCGCGAACGTCAATTGATCCACGAATTACCAAACTCCACAACGACCAGCAATTTAAGTCCTGGCTTCACACCAAACTCCATAGCTCCTTGAGCCTGCCGACGTTGCGCGGATAGCAACGGAGGTGTATGTGCCGAGCGTGATGATAGGAATGGAGAGGTGGTATCTGGATGAGCTGGCTCGGCATTTGAAGCTGGGGCCGGGGTTGAAGGCTGAGTTGGAGAGGCCGGTCAGGTTGGCTTTTGTGGAGGAGGAGGTATTCAGGTTTTTGTGAGACACGGCAGGGGATGTTAAGGTTTGGCCTTTGACGCACCCTATAAGGAAATTGCCCGTGCTACGTCAGTTTGTGCTTGCCCTCCCGGCCCTGTTTTTTCTGGCCGGCTGCGAGGCCGAATCCGGCCCATTGCCAGTCAGCAAAAGCCTGACACCGGAAAAGGTCGCGTCGATTGCGGCAACCATCAAAACCAAGTACCCCAACCTCTCCACTGATCTGCGTGAAAAGGTCCTCAACACCGTAGTGCAGTCGATTGACAATATGGTGTTTGTCGAAGGTGGCCAGTTTGATATGGGTGACTTTGGCTGGGCTTGCGAATACGACGAAACGGATGTTTGTGCTTGGCCTTGCGGACAGGATCCGGACCAGCTTTGTAATATCAGCAGTAATGGCGATGATGACTTTGTTCATCCGGTCAAACTGAGTTCCTATTATTTTTCAAAGTTTCAAGTCTCGCTGGGTGATTTCGATTTGTTCTTTATTGCAAACGGAAAACCTCTGTTTGATGCTGAAAAGCGCGAACGTGAAGATTTGAAGTTTCGCTATCAACGTGATTTGCCTGCATTTACCAAAACTTGGCAAGAGTCCAAGGATTATTGTCACTGGATTGCCAGCCTTAGTGGTTATTCGGTGGATTTGCCTACCGAGGCGCAGTGGGAATTTGCTGCCCGTAATCGCGGGCAACATATTCTTTTTCCTACTGATACAGGTAGTTTGAGTTTTGGGAAAAACTATCCTGTGGAAGGAAGCGGTAGAACGTTTTCAATTGCTAAATTTCCACCCAGTCCACTGGGTATTTACAGTCTTGCAGGTAACGCGACTGACTGGGTTAATGATTGGTACGATGAGGAATACTACCGACAGTCACCAGTGGAAAATCCTCAAGGACCGGACAAAGGTACATATAAGGTTAAGCGAGGCTCCTACTATCCAGAAGGCCCAATGTCCGCCGCATCTATAGTTAGACGCTGGCCGGATAAACCAGAACAGGAAGCCTATTATCCTGGTACTGGTTTTCGCTGCGCTATTCAGTCAGAGGGGCGTCTGTAATGACTGCTTCTCTCAAGCGTTTTTTCCATTGGTGAATATGTCAATGTTGGTCTGGTGGTGGCGATGCTCTTAGATGTTTAAGGATGATAAGGATGTTGTCAGTTTTGTGTCGGCGGATATTTGTCTTTGCGTTGGCTTTTATAATTATCGGCTGCGAAGCAGAACATGATCCGCTGCCAGTCAGTAAGAGTCTCAGTTCGAAAAAGGTCGCATCGATCGCGGAAACTATAAAGACTAATTATCCGAATCTCTCCACTGAACTGCGCGGGAAAATACTCAATATGGTAGTTCAGTCGATTGATAATATGATTTTTGTCGAGGGAGGCCAGTTTGATATGGGTGACTTTGGCTGGGCGTGTGAGTATGACGAAAGAAATGTATGTGCTTGGCCATGCGGGCAAGATTCGGATCAGCTTTGCAGTATAAGTCCTGATAGTGATGATGATTTTGTGCATTCGGTAGTGCTGAGTGGGTATTATATTTCTAAGTTTCAAGTGGTTCTGGGTGATTTTGATTTGTATTTTGTTGTAAACAAAAAGTCTCTATTCGATCAGGAGTACCGAGAGCGTGAAGATCTAAAATTTAGATATCAGCCTAGTTTGCCTGCGCCAACTAAAACTTGGCAGGATGCCAGAGATTATTGCCAGTGGCTGGGGGATCTAAGTGGCTATGCGGTGGGGCTGCCGACTGAAGCTCAATGGGAATACGCTGCGCGCAGTCGTGGGAAAAAGCTTTTATTTCCTACGGACAGTGGAAGTCTGGACTTTGGGAAAAATTTCCCAGTCGAAGACGAGGAGAATAACTTTCCAGTGGATCGCTTCGCACCTAATCCATTGGGGATATATGGTTTTTCTGGTAACTCAACTGATTGGGTTAGTGACTGGTACGATAAAGACTATTACAAAGTTTCTCCTCTTGAAAATCCGCAAGGACCAGAATTTGGTACTCAAAAAATCAGGCGCGGCTCAACGGTCTTGGAAGCTCCATTATCTGCCGCTCCAATGGTCCGTCGCTGGGCTGTGGGCCCAATACAAAAATATCATACGAGTGATGCAGGTTTTCGATGTGCTGTTCAGTCAGTATCATTAAATTAGTATAGAAATTAAGGCGCTGAAAGCGCCTTTAATTAAGCCAAATTGTCAAAGTGGCTGCTCCGCCTTGCTGCTATCAACGTCTTTTCTTTACGCCAAGGCTGGCCGGGGCTCCACGCAAGCATTCCATATTCCTGCGCCTTGCTGTCAATATTTACTGCTAACGTCCCAATGAAACGGTTAAATTGTTGCTGCTCCTTCCCATCAAGTAAGGAGTTTAGACGATTCAGACTTTTCATTGCATTAACCTTGCTGCCATCTTTTGAGCAGCATTCTAACACCTCAATGAAGTGTCTCCAGCTGCGTAGATGGGAAAGTAATAATACAGCAGCTTTTTCCTGGTCTTCAGCCCAGCTTTCCACAAAGCTTTCGGTTAATAAATGAAGCATCGGGCCAATGGTTTCAGGTGGTAAAATTTCAAGTGGTATTTTCTTGTTTTTTATTTTAATAGCCTGGTTGTTGATTAGATATTTTGCGAGATTTTGGGCTTCTACCTTGGTTGCCTGTCGATCGTCCCACCAAAGTCCAATCTTTCGAAAGCCCTCATCAAATGCTTCGCCTGGCTGCGTAGCTATTCTGAACATTCCTCTTGCCATATAGTTGAAGGCATCCTTGCTCACCGCCAACTGATAGTGGAAGTCTGCTTTTGATAGCGCGTTGCAAAAGACATAGATCAAATCACCAATTTTTTCTAAGTCTATCGACGTACCAAAGCCACCACCTGCACCCGGTCCGAAAACTAAGCTTGCCTTGCAATTAATTGCCAATCGGTCTGCGCGAATTTCAATCCCAAAATCAAAACTCGCCCCGATTCCAAGTGCGACATTCCCCTCCGCCTTGATTTCCACCAGACTCGACCAGTCCGTACTGCCACTGTCATTCGCCTGTCCGGGCGTGATCTTGCCCACACCTTGTTTGGTGGAATCAAGCCACTTCAACGTTCCGGTTACGGTTCCGCCACCTTGAACGCCCGCGAATGCGTTGCCCTTCAGGCCGAGGCTGCCACCGCGTTTCTTGTCGACGGCGAGGTCGGGCGTACTCAACAGTGCGGTCACACCGGAGGCTTCTGCTTCCTTGGGTTTGTATTGGGCTTTGGCACCTGCCTGGCCTTGCGCGGTGGCGCCAAGGAAGCAAGACAATTCCACCTTGCCGTCGAGCCGGAAGATGCCAATGTCGCTGACCACTTCCTTGCCTTCGGCATTGCGGTACGGCATGCGCACCACGTAGCCACCCTGGTCGGGAAAGTAGCTCTTGAGTGCAACGGAGCCTTCGGCCAGAGAGATTGCTGCGCTGCCTTTGACGCCGAGTTCGATGTTGCCTTTGCCGGGTTCCCAACTGTTGATACCGGCACTGGCCGTGGCGGCAAAACGGAACGCGTGGGCTTCGGCCGACACGGCGTACATCGCAGAGTCCGCTTCGTTGGAGGTCCAGGAGCATTCTTTGTGCAGTGCGTTGAGCAGGTTGTCGTCCTTGCTCGTCCACGATGTGAATTTGGCTTCCAGGCTCCCCAGAGGGCTGGTTTTGCGACCATCATTGACCGCCGTACGGATGTCCTTGATCAGATCCTTGGCCAGATTCTTGTCCAGTGGTTTGCCTTGCATCACCTTGGTAGGGACTTTGACACTCCAGGTGAGTTGTTCTCGGGTGCGTACCGGAATGTAGTGGCGGCGAGACGGGTCACGGAAGGAAATGTATTCGACCACCGTAATCCCGGTTTTGACCTGCTTGCCTTTCTGGGTGTCCGAGGCTTTCCCTTTGCCATGTTTGATGTCTGGTGCTGCACCGTTGGCACTGGTGGAGCTGTCGCCGGCTTCGGCTTTGCCTTGTGCGGTAATCCGGTTGCGCAGTGACTGAATCTCCGCGTTGAGCTCGGCAACTTTTTTGGCTTGCAGGCCTTCCCAGTTGGTCTCCAGATAGTTGCCTTCGAATGCGGGCTGCGGCTTGTAGCGCTGATACCAGTCACGGGCCTTTTGCACGGTCGCCAGTTGGCCTTGCAGATCCTCCTTGCGCTCGATGACAGTTTTCGGTTTTTCCACCGGGGGAGGGGAACGTTGCAGCAGGCCTGCTTCCTCGGCCTTCGCGTTCCAGTCATCTTTGACACAACGCGAGCAGGAGCACCCCGCCTGAGGATCCTTGGTCTTGGCGCATTTGCTGGCTTCGGTCGCCTTGGCCAGATTCTGATGCAGCTCGTCCATGAGTTTTTTGACGAGGTCGCTCTGCTGCTTGAGGTCTTTCGACTCTTTTTCAGTCAGCACGTAAAAGTGTTCATCTCCGGTGATGTGTACGACATCGACCAGTTCGTCCTTGCACTCGACGGCACCTTTTACAGCCGTTGTGCTTTGGTTGTCGGCGTGTTTGGGTGGCGGCAGGGCTTTTGCTGCAGGTAATTTCAGAACCCAGCCGACCTTGATGTGATTGGGATCTGTGATGATCGGGTTCAGTCCCCGAAGATCCGCCACGGAGCATTTGTTGGCGGCGGCAATGCTGCCAAGAGTGTCGCCGCTCTTAACGGTGTAGGTGTCGCTCATTGCGCATCGTCCTTGTGATTCACAGGCTTTCCAATTGCATCAACTTGTCGCCTAGCGCGACGTCGTCACGCGCCAGTAATTCGGCGGCCGGTGACTGATCCCAGAAACTGTCGCCACGCTGGATGGCGACTCGAAGCCATCGCTCCTGGTCGGCCATTTGCTCGTAGCCCATGTCCTGTCCGGCCAGCAATTGGCGGTGGACGAATTCGACGGCGTCCTCCGTGGGCAAGACTTCCTGATAATCGTCGGCAAAACGGGTCGCAATGACCTTTAGCCTGCCCTGCTCGATCAGCGCCTGGCGCTCCTGGCTCAAATGCAGCCAGCCCGGAGCCTGAGTTTCCGTTGAAGCGCTTTGAGGCGACTTGGCGTAATACCGCCAGCCGATCTCATTGCGCCAGGCTATGCCACTGAAGGGGCCGATGAATTGGGCTTTTTCAGCTTCGCTGAGGCTGAATAGCAGAGGCTCCAGCCAGCGCGGTTCATAGAAGCGCATCATTTGCTGAGGGTCTTCATCGGTTTTCACGGTCAGCAGACTGCGCCAGTGTTCAATGCCCTGATCCAGCAAGGCCGGATCACTCAACCAGGCGACACACCCTGCATCGGATTGCTCCAGCAGTTTGCTGGCGTAACTCGCAGCCGAATGCTTTTCCGGGTACATGACTACGTAGGGGCCAGCAGGCTGGAGCTCGGCGTAAGGCGTGTTTGTAAACAATGGAATACAGCTGGGCCTGGATTGTTCTTCACCTCGAAACAGGTGGCTCAGCAGGTCCGGATCAAAACTGCGATCCAGAATCAGGCACATTGCCCCGGTTGTCGCAGGCTGCTCGAAAGGCGACTGGATGGAGGTAATCATGCTGACGCTCCCGTCTGGTGAACCGGACAGCACCCGGTCGCGTCGAGATGACATGACGGCGTCGGCAACAGCACGCCTGCCTTTGACTGTGCCTTGAAGGAGCCGAGGGAGGGTTTGACGACTTGGCCAGCCTTGTCCGCATCCGCCTGCTTCAACACGCCCGGCATCAGTGGGGCGGCGCCGGTGCCGCTGCCCGGTCCACCACCGGAGTTGATGTTGATCGCCGGCCCGCTCATGGTCACGCCGCCGCCATCGATCTTGATGAAGCTGCCACCGCCGACCAGCGTCAGTTCGGCCCCAGCCTCCAGCACCACCTTCATGCCACTGCTCAGGTGAATTTCCTGGCCGGCGTCGATGAATTGTCCGGTGCCGATCTTGATGTGCTGGTTCACGCCCACGGTCAGGTGGTCGTTGGCCCGTGCTTCGACTTTGCGGTCTTCGTAGACGGTGTGGTGTTCTTCGGCCTTGAATTCCGTGTAGCTGTTTTTTTCCACGACGTCGTGGCGTTCGTTGCCGACGCGGATTTTCTGGTCGTGTTCGATGTTCTCGTCCCAGTCGCGCTGGGCGTGGAGGAAGATCTGTTCCTGGCCTTTCTTGTCTTCGATGCGCAGTTCGTTGAAGCCGCCGCCGCCCATCGAGCTCAGGGTCTTGAAGGTGGTGCGGGTCTTGTTCGCCGGCAGGGCGTAGGGGACGGTGTTTTCCTTGTGGTACAGGCAGCCGCTGATCAGCGGTTGGTCGGGGTCGCCTTCAAGGAATGTCACCAGCACTTCCATGCCGATGCGCGGGATGGCGATGCCGCCGTACTGGGCGCCGGCCCAGGCGCTGGAGACGCGCAGCCAGCAGCTGGTCTTGTCGTCGGCCTGACCTTCACGATCCCAGTGGAACTGGACTTTGACGCGGCCGTATTCGTCGCAGTGGATTTCTTCGCCTTTCGGCCCGGTGACCACGGCGCTCTGGCTGCCGAGGATGCGCGGTTTCGGGTGGCGCAGGGGCGGGCGGTTCGGCACGTCCCACGGGGTGGCCTGGAAGCGGTTGCGGTAACCCTGATGGAAATCGTCTTTGAGCGCGGTGGTGTCGCTGGTGACCGACTCTTCCAGCACCTGCGGCTGCTTGCCTTCGTGGTGGACTTCGGTGAGCAGCCACAGGTCATTCCACTTGGCCTTCGGGTGTTCTTTGAGTGCGAGGAAATGGCCGCTGACCAGCAACGGCTGATCGCTCTTGCCTTCGGCGAGCTGGAAGTCGCTGCGGTGGCGTTCGAGGGCGCGTTTTGCCAAGTGTTTGCCGCGCTCGCGGTCGACGAAACGGCCCGGGTAATCGTAGTCCTCGAGGTCGGGC
The DNA here is from genome assembly GCF_019710535.1 of Pseudomonas sp. 3-2. Taxonomy (NCBI): domain Bacteria; kingdom Pseudomonadati; phylum Pseudomonadota; class Gammaproteobacteria; order Pseudomonadales; family Pseudomonadaceae; genus Pseudomonas; species Pseudomonas sp. 3-2. The sequence continues at coordinate 1,234,443 of NZ_CP081200.1, forward strand.
AGGGCGTCGCCGCGGTTTTCGCTTTCCAGCGTCAGGCGCGGTTTTTCGAAGTCGTAGTCGCGGCGGGTGGTGCGGCTGGTGCGGGTTTCCAGGCGCAGGTCGAAGCGTTTGATCACCGGGTCGCTGGCGACCATGCCGGAGTCCTGCTGATAGGCCACCGGCGCCAGTTTCTTGAACACCGTCTGGTCATCGCCGAACACCAGTTTGTGGCCCGTGGCGCTGTGCTGGAAGTGGTAGTGAATGCCTTCTTCTTCGCACAGGCGCTGGATGAAATGCAGGTCCGATTCGTCGTATTGCACGCAGTAAATGCGCTCGGGGTAGATCGAACCGGTCTGGAAGGCGTAGGCGTTGCCCTGGATGCCGTGCTCTTCGAGGACCTTGCCGATGATTTTCGGCACGCTGAGGTTCTGGAAGATCCGCTGGTTGATCCGGTGCGCGAGATACGCCAGTTGCGGGCGCAGGGTCACGGAATAGCGCGTCAGGCGCTTGCCGGAATCGCCTTGCGCGGCGCGGTAGATCAGGCCGTGGATGCCGCTGCCGTCGGGCGACAGCTGCAGGAAGGCCGGTTTGTGCAGCAGGGTTTCGAGGTCCAGCGACGGCTGCTCACTGACCAGCTCCACCTCGAACACAAAAGGCTGGCTGATGGCTTCCCGACCGGTCAGGGTAAACACCTGGAAATCGGCGGAAAGACCTTCGATGGTCAGGGCAAAGTGGGTTTCATTGGCCGGCGCGAACATCCCTTGTTCCTCGTGCTGTACAGCGGCGTTCGTCGACCGTTAACGATCGACGCACGCGAAATTCTGGAGGGGCGTAAACAACATCGACCAGCAGAGCTGGCCGATGCTTGTAACGATCAGCCGTAATTAAACGACTGGAGCACGCCAGTCATCGGAACCCGAAGTACCGGATACTTCGTGGGTCCAGGTGATTTTGCGGTAGGTGAACTGCACTTCTTCCAGGTGGGTGAAGTGGGCGTTCGATGGATCCTGGCAGTTGTGCATCTTGTTGTTGATGGCGACGATGATCGCGTCTTCCAGTTTGGTGGTGTAGTAGTGCTCTTGGGTACCTTGAGCCGAAGTGCGGTACCACTGGATAACGATTTCGCTCATGCGCTCGCCGGAGGTCAGAGCGGCTTGCAGCAGTGGCGAAGCCTTGTCGTAGACTTTGGTGATGATCACTGGCTTGTGAACGCGCTGACCGGTTGGCTGACCGGATTGCGGGTCACGCGGGATGATCACGTCGTGGCTGAAAGCCTGAACCATAACCTGGTCTTCGTGGCCTTCCTGGTAGGTGTTGCCAACGGAGTCGGCGGTGAAGGCGCCGGCAGTGATCAGGCCTTGTTTTTCGCCGGTAACCGACATGTACGCTGGTGTTGCCATGGGAGGTGCTCCTTGCGGATAAAGTTAGGGTGCCCGGGAGGCGAAATCGCCCGGTGGGTGCCTGACTGTTATCAAGGAGCGTGCCAGCTTTTGGTGCGTCCCCGGGAGCCGGGGACTTGACCGCTCTGGCTCGCGTGTTTGAGCGTTTTTTGAACAGCGATGAAAGCAAAAGTGCGCAACTTCTTGCGCAGTACTGCGCAAGAAGTTGCGCACTCGGCTACAGGCGACGGTAACCGGGGGCTGTAGCGAAATAAGGCGGCGATTTCGCGAATCAAGTGCGCAAGAAGTTGCGCACCATGGCACATGGCTACTGCCTCTTCGGATCATCTAAAACTGAAATGACCAATCCATCGCCCCTTTTTGCCATTGCGTCACTGGCACGCCACCCTCCGATTCCTTGAAAGTCCCTGTCCAGAGCCCACCCCGTTTAATGCCGGAAGGCCAGAGCGCGGCAAACCGTCTTATAAATGAAACACCGCCCTCAGCTATACTCCCCCGCATTTCGACCCGCCCCGAGGACTGACTGTGAAGAACTGGACGTTGCGCCAACGCATTTTGGCGAGCTTTGCGGTGATTATCGCCATCATGCTGTTGATGGTGGTCGTCTCGTATTCGCGGCTGCTGAAAATCGAAGCCAGTGAAAACAGCGTCCGTGACGACGCGATTCCCGGCGTCTATTACAGCTCGATGATTCGTGGCGCGTGGGTCGACAGTTATCTGCAAACACAGGAACTGCTGGGGCTCAAGGAAGGGCAGGGCATCAGCAGTGAAGATGCGGCCGATTACAAGGCTTTCGAATCTCGGCTTCAGGAACAAATGGCCAATTATCGTGGCACGGTGGTCACGGACGAGGACAAGCTCGAATTCGCGGCGTTCGAGAAATATCACGATGCCTACCTGAAAATTCAGGATGCGGTGCTCGATTTGCACAAGCGCAATCTGGAAGCCGACGCCGTCAAGCTGTTCCACGAGCAATTGACTCCGACCTGGTACTCGGGCCGGATGAAGCTCAACGACATCATTGGCGAGAACAAGAAAGTCGCCGACAAGGCCATGGCCAACATTGATGAGGCCGTGGCGGCGGCCAAGGTCAGCATGTTCGTCTCACTGCTGGTGGCCGTGCTGGCCGCCGGTTTCTGCGGTCTGCTGCTGATGCGCGCGATCATGGCACCGATGAACCGCATCGTGCAGATCCTCGACATCATGCGCACCGGCGATCTGAGCAGCCGCTTGAACCTCGACCGCAAGGACGAGTTCGGTGCCGTGGAAACCGGCTTCAACGACATGATGACCGAGCTCACCTCGCTGGTGTCCCAGGCCCAGCGCTCGTCGGTACAGGTCACCACATCGGTGACCGAGATCGCCGCCACTTCCAAGCAGCAACAGGCGACCGCCACCGAAACCGCTGCGACCACCACTGAAATTGGCGCGACATCCCGCGAAATCGCGGCAACCTCTCGCGACCTTGTACGCACCATGACTGAAGTCTCCACTGCCGCCGATCAGGCCTCGGTGCTGGCCGGTTCCGGGCAACAAGGCCTGGCGCGGATGGAAGACACCATGCACTCGGTGATGGGCGCGGCGGATCTGGTGAACGCCAAACTGGCGATCCTCAACGAGAAGGCCGGCAACATCAATCAGGTGGTGGTGACCATCGTCAAGGTCGCCGACCAGACCAACCTGCTGTCCCTGAACGCCGCGATCGAAGCGGAAAAGGCCGGTGAATACGGTCGCGGTTTCGCCGTGGTCGCCACCGAAGTGCGGCGTCTGGCGGATCAGACCGCCGTCGCCACGTATGACATCGAACAGATGGTCCGCGAGATCCAGTCGGCGGTGTCCGCCGGGGTGATGGGCATGGACAAGTTCTCCGAGGAAGTGCGGCGCGGCATGGCCGAAGTGCAGCAGGTCGGCGAGCAGCTGTCGCAGATCATCCATCAGGTGCAGGCGCTGGCGCCGCGGGTGTTGATGGTCAACGAAGGCATGCAGGCCCAGGCCACCGGCGCCGAGCAGATCAACCACGCGCTGGTGCAGCTGGGTGATGCCAGCAGCCAGACCGTCGAATCGTTGCGTCAGGCCAGTTTCGCCATCGACGAACTGAGCCAGGTGGCCGTGGGCCTGCGCAGCGGCGTTTCGCGATTCAAAGTCTGATGAGCGAAATCACCGCCAAACGCAGCGCTGCGCCGGTGGCGAAGCAGGCGTTGTTCCTGCTGTTTCGCATCGGCAGCGAACGCTACGCCTTGCGTGCCATGGAAGTGGCCGAAGTGCTGCCGCGCCTGCCGTTGAAGCCGATTGCCCGGGCGCCGCACTGGGTGGCGGGGGTGTTCGCCTACCGTGGCACAGTGGTGCCGGTGATCGACCTCAGTGCCCTGACCTTCGGCCATCCTGCGCAAGCGCGTACCAGCACGCGACTGGTGCTGGTGCATTACCGCGTGGATGACTCGCAACCCTCGCAATGGCTGGGCCTGATCCTCGAACAGGCCACCGATACCCTGCGCTGCAACCCGGCTGATTTCCAGCCGTACGGCCTCGACAATCGTCAGGCGCCGTACCTGGGCCCGGTGCGTGAGGATGCGCAGGGGCTGGTGCAGTGGGTGCGGGTCAACGACTTGCTGGACGAGTCGGTGCGCACGTTGCTGTTCCCGACACCGCCGCTGGATCCGGCGCGGCTTGAGGAGCAGCCATGAGCAGCGACCAGCGCTTCTTCGATTTCCTCAAGGAACGCATCGGCCTCGACGTCGCTTCGGTCGGGCCGGCGATCATCGAACGGGCCGTGCGCCAGCGCATCACCCTGTCGCAAACGGTGAATGCCGATGAGTACTGGCAGACCCTGCAAGGCTCGCGGGATGAACAGCAGGCGCTGATCGAAGCGGTGATCGTCCCCGAGACCTGGTTTTTCCGTTACCCGGAATCCTTCGCCACGCTGGGCAAACTGGCGCGCAAACGCCTGGGCGAATTGAACAATATGCGCGCGCTGCGCATCCTCAGCCTGCCGTGTTCCACGGGCGAAGAACCCTATTCGATTGCCATGGCGTTGCTCGATGCCGGCCTCAAGCCCCATCAGTTCAAGGTCGATGGCATGGACGTCAGCCCCTTGTCAGTGGACAAGGCGCGGCGGGCGCTGTACGGCAAAAACTCGTTTCGCGGCCAGGAACTGGACTTTCGCGAGCGGCATTTTTTCGCCGAGAACGAGGGCTTTCGGGTAAATGAAATCGTCCGCGAACAGGTGCGCCTGCAGGTCGGCAACGTGCTCGATCCGTCATTGCTGGTCAACGAGCCGCCGTTCGATTTCGTGTTCTGCCGCAATCTGCTGATCTATTTCGATCAGCCGACCCAGCAGCAGGTGTTCGCCGTGCTCAAGCGCCTGACCCATGTCGATGGCGTGCTGTTTATCGGCCCGGCCGAGGGCAGTCTGCTTGGGCGGTTGGGCATGTGTTCGATCGGGATTCCACAGTCCTTCGCCTTCAGCCGTCACAGCGAACCGCAGCCCGAACCGTTGCCGATGCCGACCGCGATTGCGCTGCCGTTGCCTGTGCGCCAGCCGCTGCGCAGCACGCCACCGCCGCCGGTGCGTAACCGTCCGTTTGCTGGCGTGACGCCTTTGCCGGCGACGGCTAAAAGCACCAACTCCGAAGCGGCGACCTTGCTGGCCAACATCGCCGCCCTGGCCAACGAAGGCAAAAGCGCCGAAGCCCGGGCCGCGTGCGAGCAGTATTTGCGCAGCCATGAGCCGGTGGCCCAGGTGTTTTACTGGCTCGGCCTGCTCAGCGATGTCGCCGGCAGCGCCTTCGAAGCCCAGGGCTTTTACCGCAAAGCGTTGTACCTCGAGCCGCAACACCCCGAAGCCCTGATGCACCTGGCCGCCTTGCTGCAGGCCCAGGGCGACACGGCCGGCGCCAGACGATTGCAGGAGCGCGCCGCCCGCAGCGACCGCACCGCCGACAGTGAGCGTAAACGATGATCCCGTCCGACACCTTGAACGTCACCCACGAAGACGCCCGGGCTATCGACGATTGCTGGAATCGCATCGGCATCCACGGCGACAAGTCCTGTCCGCTGCTGGATGAGCACATCCATTGCCGCAATTGCTCGGTGTATTCCGCTGCCGCCACGCGCCTGCTCGACCGCTATGCGTTGCAGCAGGACGAGCGCGATCCGGTGGCGACCCAGGTCGAAACCGAGCTGAAGACCCGTTCGCTGCTGATGTTCCGCCTCGGCGAAGAATGGCTCGGCCTGGCCACCCGCAGTCTGGTGGAGGTCGCGCCGTTGCAGGCGATTCACTCGCTGCCGCACCAGCGCTCCCGGGCCTTGCTCGGCGTGGCGAACGTGCGCGGTGCGCTGGTGGCGTGCCTGTCGCTGGTTGAACTGCTGGACCTCGACAGCAACGCGGCCCCGGCGACCGGCGCGCGGATCATGCCGCGCATGCTGATCATCTCGGCCCAGGGCGGGCCGGTGGTGGTGCCGGTGGACGAAGTCGACGGGATTCACGCCATCGACGAGCGAATCCTCGACGCCGCGTCGCGGTCCGGCGCACAGGCCAGCGCCAAATACACCCGAGGCGTGTTGCCTTTCAAAGGTCGCAGCCTGCGTTGGCTGGATGAAGAACAGTTGCTGTCCGCCGTGTCCCGGAGCCTCACATGACCCCCGAGCAAATGCGCGACGCCTCCTTGCTTGAGCTGTTCAGCCTCGAAGCCGAAGCCCAGACCCAGGTGCTCAGCGCCGGGCTGCTGGCGCTGGAGCGCAACCCGACCCAGGCCGATCAGCTCGAGTCGTGCATGCGTGCGGCGCACTCCTTGAAAGGCGCGGCGCGGATCGTCGGCATCGACAGCGGCGTCAGCGTCGCCCACGTGATGGAAGATTGTCTGGTCAGTGCCCAGGAAGGCCGATTGTTCCTGCGCCCGGAACATATCGACGCGCTGTTGCAGGGCACCGACTTGCTGATGCGCATTGCCACCCCGGCCAACGCCCCCCAACCGGCGGACATCGAGGCTTATGTGGCGTTGATGGGCGGATTGCTCGATCCGGCGGCGCCGCCACTAGTGCCCGCCGCTGCGAGTGCGCCGCTGATGGCCGAGTTGCAGCTTCAGCCACCGTCGGTGGCGGAGCCTGCGCCGGTTGAAATCCCGGTCGAGGTTGCCGAACCGGAACCCGCGCCGCGCAAGAGCAAACGCGCCACCGAAGGTGGCGAGCGGGTGCTGCGGGTCACCGCCGAACGTCTGAACAGCCTGCTCGATCTGTCGAGCAAATCCCTGGTGGAAACCCAGCGTCTCAAGCCGCACCTGGCCACGATGCAGCGCCTCAAGCGCATGCAGAGCAACGGTCTGCGGGCACTGGAGAGTCTCAATGTGCACCTCAAGGAACATGCCCTGAGCCTTGAAGCTCAGGAAGCGCTGGAGGATGCGCGGCGTTTGCTCGCCGAATCCCAGCAACTGCTGGCAGAAAAAAACGCCGAACTCGACGAGTTTGCCTGGCAGGCCAGCCAGCGCGCGCAAGTGCTTTACGACACCGCACTGGCCTGCCGCATGCGGCCGTTCGCCGATGTGCTGTCCGGGCAGGTGCGGATGGTGCGCGACCTCGGCCGCAGCCTCGGCAAGCAGGTACGGCTGGAGATCGAGGGCGAGAAGACCCAGGTCGACCGCGATGTGCTGGAGAAACTCGAAGCCCCGCTGACGCACCTGCTGCGCAACGCGGTCGATCACGGCATCGAAACCCCACAGGAACGCCTGCTCAAGGGCAAGTCGGAGGAAGGCCTGATCCGTCTGCGCGCCTCGCATCAGGCCGGTTTGCTGGTACTGGAACTGAGCGATGACGGCAACGGCGTGGATCTGGAAAAGGTCCGGCGCAGCATCGTCGAACGTCAGTTGTCGCCGGCCGAAACCGCCGCCCAGTTGAGCGAAGAAGAACTGCTGACCTTCCTGTTTCTGCCGGGTTTCAGCCTGCGCGACAAGGTCACCGAGGTCTCCGGTCGCGGCGTCGGCCTCGATGCCGTGCAGCACATGGTCCGCCAGTTGCGCGGCGCGGTGGTGCTGGAGCAGACGGCGGGCGAGGGCAGCCGTTTCCATCTAGAGGTGCCGCTGACCCTGTCGGTGGTGCGCAGCCTGGTGGTGGAAGTCGGCGACGAGGCCTACGCTTTCCCGCTGGCGCACATCGAGCGCATGTGCGACCTGGCGCCGGAGGACATCGTGCAGGTCGAAGGGCGCCAGCATTTCTGGCACGAGGGCCGACATGTCGGGCTCGTCGCGGCCAGTCAGTTATTGCAACGTCCGGCCAGTCAGAACAGCGGCGATACGCTGAAAGTCGTGGTCATCCGCGAGCGCGATGCGATCTACGGCGTGGCGGTCGAGCGCTTCATTGGCGAGCGCACGCTGGTGGTGCTGCCGCTGGACGAGCGGCTGGGCAAGGTGCAGGACATTTCCGCCGGGGCCTTGCTCGACGATGGCTCGGTGGTGCTGATCGTCGATGTCGAAGACATGCTGCGGTCGGTGGACAAACTGCTCAACACCGGGCGTCTGGAGCGCATTGCCCGCCACGGCCATCAGGCGGCAGAAGCCGCGCGCAAGCGGATTCTGGTGGTCGACGACTCGCTGACCGTGCGCGAACTGCAACGCAAGCTGCTGCTCAATCGCGGTTACTATGTCGCCGTTGCGGTGGACGGCATGGACGGCTGGAACGCCCTGCGCTCCGAGGATTTCGATCTGCTGATCACCGACATCGACATGCCGCGCATGGACGGCATCGAGCTGGTCTCGCTGCTGCGCCGCGACAACCGTCTGCAATCGCTGCCGGTGATGGTGGTGTCCTACAAGGATCGCGAGGAAGACCGCCGCCGTGGACTGGACGCCGGGGCCGACTATTATCTGGCCAAGGCCAGTTTTCATGACGACGCCCTGCTCGACGCAGTGGTTGAGCTCATCGGAGGAGCGCGGGCATGAAGATCGCAATCGTCAACGACATGCCTTTGGCAGTGGAGGCCCTGCGTCGCGCGCTGGCCTTCGAGCCGGCGCATCAGGTGCTGTGGGTCGCCAACAACGGCGCCGAAGCGGTGCGTCTGTGCGCGGAAAACACCCCGGACCTGATCCTGATGGACCTGATCATGCCGGTGATGGATGGCGTCGAGGCCACCCGGCGGATCATGGCCGAGAGCCCGTGCGCGATCGTCATCGTCACCGTGGACCGCCAGCAGAACGTGCACCGGGTGTTCGAGGCCATGGGCCATGGCGCGCTGGACGTGGTCGACACCCCGGCCATCGGCGGTGGCAATCCTCAGGAAGCGGCGGCGCCGCTGCTGCGCAAAATCCTCAATATCGGCTGGCTGATCGGCGAGAAAACCGCCCGCTCGCGCCCGGCACCTGCGACACCGCGCAGTACCGCCTCGCGCCAGCGACTGGTGGCGATCGGCTCTTCGGCCGGTGGCCCGGCGGCGCTGGAAGTCTTGCTCAAGGGCCTGCCGCGCCACTTTTCGGCGGCCATCGTGCTGGTGCAGCATGTCGACCAGGTGTTCGCCGCCGGCATGGCCGAATGGCTGGCCAGCGCCAGCGGCCTGGACGTGCGTCTGGCTCGCGAAGGCGAACCGCCGCAGGCCGGCGCGGTGCTGCTGGCCGGCACCAATCACCATATTCGTTTGCTCAAGAACGGCACGCTGGCCTACACCGCCGAGCCGGTCAACGAGATCTACCGCCCCTCGATCGACGTGTTTTTCGAAAGCGTCGCCAATTACTGGAACGGTGACGCAGTAGGGGTTTTATTGACAGGGATGGGACGCGACGGGGCGCAAGGGCTTAAGCTCATGCGCCAACAGGGTTACCTGACCATCGCGCAGGATCAGCAAAGCAGTGCGGTGTACGGCATGCCCAAGGCCGCAGCGGCCATCGACGCGGCCGTAGAAATCCGTCCACTGGAAAAGATAGCGCCACGATTGCTGGAGATATTCCCCAAATGAATACGTCCATCGGCAATCCTGGCCCCCGCAGCACTCAGGTGACCGCCCATGAATGACTTACAGATCGATGACATCAAAACCGACGAGAACGCCGCCATGGTGTTGTTGGTGGACGATCAGGCGATGATCGGCGAAGCCGTGCGCCGTGGGCTGTCGAATGAAGAGAACATCGACTTCCACTTCTGCTCCGACCCGCATCTTGCCGTGGCCCATGCGGTGCGGATCAAGCCGACCGTGATCCTGCAGGATCTGGTGATGCCGGGCCTCGACGGTCTGAGCCTGGTGCGCGAATACCGCAATCACCCGGCGACCAAAGACATTCCGATCATCGTCCTGTCGACCAAGGAAGACCCGCTGATCAAAAGCGCGGCGTTCTCCGCCGGGGCCAACGATTACCTGGTGAAACTGCCGGACAACATCGAACTGGTGGCGCGGATCCGCTATCACTCGCGGTCCTACATGACGTTGCTGCAACGGGACGCGGCCTACCGCGCGTTGCGGGTCAGCCAGCAGCAATTGCTCGACACCAACCTCGTCCTGCAACGGCTGATGAACTCCGACGGCCTGACCGGGCTGTCGAACCGCCGGCACTTCGACGAATACCTGGAACTGGAATGGCGCCGCTCGTTGCGCGACCAGAGCCAGTTGTCGTTGCTGATGATCGACGTCGATTACTTCAAGTCCTACAACGACACCTTCGGCCACGTCGAAGGCGACGAAGCCTTGCGCAAGGTCGCCACGGCCATCCGCGAGGCCAGTGCCCGGCCGTCCGATCTGCCGGCGCGTTATGGCGGCGAAGAATTTGCGCTGGTGCTGCCCAACACCTCGCCGGGCGGGGCGCGACTGGTGGCGGAAAAGCTGCGCCAGACGGTCGCGGCGCTGAAGATTCCGCACAATGCGCCGGCCGAAGGGTCGAGCCTGACCATCAGCATCGGTCTGGCGACCATGGTGCCGGAGTCGGGCAGCGACTGCCGGTTGCTGATCTCGGCGGCGGATCGCGGTTTGTACCTGGCCAAGAACAACGGGCGCAATCAGGTCGGCATCGAATAGGTACGCGATTCCCTTGTGGGAGCGGGCTTGCTCGCGAATGCGGTGGGTCGTTCAGCAATGATGTCGACTGATACTCCGCCTTCGCGAGCAAGCCTGCTCCCACAGGGGATCTGTGTCAGGCCCTGTCAAGTGAATCGCCTTAACAGCCGCCGGACGGGCTGCCGTGACAGCTTGATTACGTTATACTCGCCGGCTTTCAAAAGTTCGCCAACGAGTGCTGCCCGTCATGGAAATCAACCCGATCCTGAACACCATCAAGGACCTGTCCGAGCGCTCCGAAACTATTCGGGGGTATCTTTGACTACGATCAAAAGCATGAGCGTCTGATCGAAGTCAATCGCGAGCTTGAAGATCCTGCCGTCTGGAACAAACCTGAATACGCCCAGGAACTGGGCCGCGAGCGCGCTGCGCTGGCGCAGATCGTCGATACCCTCGACGAACTGAACGGTGGCCTGGCCGATTGCCGCGAGCTGCTGGACATGGCCGTTGAAGAGAACGACGAGGGCGCGGTCAACGACGTCGTCGAAGTCCTTCAAGGTCTCGAGGAGTCGCTGTCCAAGCTCGAATTCCGCCGTATGTTCAGCCACGAGATGGACCCGAACAACGCCTACCTGGACATCCAGGCCGGTTCCGGCGGCACCGAAGCCCAGGACTGGGCCAACATCCTGCTGCGCATGTACCTGCGCTGGGCCGACAAGCGCGGTTTCGACGCGACCATCATGGAGCTGTCGGCCGGTGAAGTCGCCGGGATCAAAGGTGCGACCGTGCACATCAAGGGCGAATACGCCTTTGGCTGGCTGCGTACCGAGATCGGCGTGCACCGTCTGGTGCGTAAGAGCCCGTTCGACTCCGGCAACCGTCGCCACACCTCGTTCTCCGCAGTGTTCGTCTCGCCAGAGATCGATGACAAGGTGGAAATCGAAATCAACCCGGCAGACCTGCGGATCGACACCTATCGTTCCTCCGGTGCCGGTGGTCAGCACGTAAACACCACCGACTCGGCCGTACGTATCACCCACGTACCGACCAACACCGTGGTGAGCTGCCAGAACGAACGTTCCCAGCACGCCAACAAGGACACCGCCATGAAAATGCTGCGGGCCAAGTTGTACGAGCAGGAAATGCAGAAGCGCAACGCGGCGTCCCAGGCGCTGGAAGACACCAAGTCGGATATCGGCTGGGGGCACCAGATCCGTTCGTACGTGCTCGATGCGTCGCGGATCAAGGATCTGCGCACCAACATCGAACGCAGCGACTGCGACAAGGTACTCGACGGCGACATCGACGAATACCTGGAAGCCAGCCTGAAATCGGGGCTGTAAGCTTTCAACCGACCTCAAGTCCCCCGTCGCCGGCGGGGGCAACGAACCTGTGATGGAAAATTTAAAGACATGAGCGACCTACAACTCGATCCGCAAGCCCTGCAACAGGAAGAAAACTCCCTGATCGCTCTGCGCAAGGAAAAGCTTGCTGCCGAGCGCGCCAAGGGCAATGCCTTCCCGAACGACTTCCGCCGCGAAAACTACTGCGAAGCACTGCAGAAACAGTACGCGGACAAGACCAAGGAAGAGCTGGCAGAGGCTGCGATCCCGGTCAAGGTTGCAGGTCGCATCATGCTCAACCGTGGCTCGTTCATGGTGATCCAGGACATGACCGGTCGCATCCAGGTCTACGTCAACCGCAAGACCCTGTCCGAAGAAACCCTGGCCGCGGTGAAAACCTGGGACATGGGCGACATCATCGCCGCCGAAGGCACCCTGGCCCGCTCCGGCAAGGGCGACCTGTACGTCGAGATGACCAGCGTGCGCCTGCTGACCAAATCCCTGCGCCCGCTGCCGGACAAGCACCACGGCCTGACTGACACCGAACAGCGCTACCGTCAGCGCTACGTTGACCTGATCGTCAACGAAGACGTGCGTCAGACCTTCCGCGTCCGTTCGCAAGTGATCGCGCATATCCGCAGCTTCCTGATGAAGCGCGACTTCCTCGAAGTCGAAACGCCGATGCTGCAGACCATTCCTGGCGGCGCCGCGGCCAAGCCGTTCGAAACCCACCACAACGCGCTGGACATGGAAATGTTCCTGCGTATCGCACCGGAGCTGTACCTCAAGCGCCTGGTGGTTGGCGGCTTCGAAAAAGTGTTCGAGATCAACCGCAACTTCCGTAACGAAGGCGTTTCGACTCGTCACAACCCAGAATTCACCATGTTGGAGTTCTACCAGGCTTACGCCGACTACGAAGACAACATGGACCTGACCGAAGAACTGTTCCGCGAGCTGGCGCAGCTGGTTCTGGGCAGCACCGACGTGCCGTACGGCGACAAGGTGTTCCACTTCGGCGAGCCGTTCGTGCGCCTGTCGGTGTTCGACTCGATCCTCAAGTACAACCCAGAGCTGACCGCCGATGACCTGAACGACATCGACAAGGCTCGCGCCATCGCCAAGAAGGCCGGCGCCAAGGTGCTGGGCTTCGAAGGTCTGGGCAAGCTGCAGGTGATGATTTTCGAAGAGCTGGTCGAGCACAAGCTGGAACAGCCGCACTTCATTACCCAGTACCCGTTCGAAGTGTCGCCGCTGGCCCGTCGCAACGATGACAACCCGAACGTCACAGACCGCTTCGAGCTGTTCATCGGCGGCCGTGAAATCGCCAACGCCTACTCCGAGTTGAACGACGCGGAAGACCAGGCCGAGCGTTTCATGGCGCAGGTGGCCGACAAGGACGCCGGCGACGACGAAGCCATGCACTACGACGCCGACTTCGTTCGCGCGCTGGAGTACGGCATGCCGCCGACGGCCGGTGAAGGTATCGGCATCGACCGTCTGGTGATGCTGCTGACCAACTCCCCGTCGATCCGCGACGTGATCCTGTTCCCGCACATGCGGCCGCAAGCGTAAGTGTTTCAATAAAAAAGCCGCCTGAAATGGGCGGCTTTTTATTGCCTGTCTGGTACAAACGTATCAAATGGTTAATTTTGAAGAAAACAACAGAGGTATGCCTGTCGTGATCGGTGCAATGGCTCAAGAGGGTGCAGCGGGAATCGCCACTGCGGTCGCTGAAAGTGTTCAGTACCAAGGCCGCAAGGCCAGCCGGCAGGGCAGTGAACAGCGTCGACAGGACATTCTCGATGCGGCGATGCGCATTGTCGTGCGCGACGGTGTGCGGGCCGTGCGTCACCGGGCGGTGGCGGCCGAGGCCGGTGTGCCATTGTCGGCCACCACGTATTACTTCAAGGACATTGATGACCTGCTCACCGATACCTTCGCCCAGTACGTCGAGCGCAGCGCGGCCTACATGGCCAAGCTGTGGATCAACAACGAAGGCCTGCTGCGCGAAATGGTGGTCAGCGGCGACGGCAGCCCGGAGTCGCGTTCGCAACTGGCCGACGATATCGCACGGTTGATGGCTGATTACGTGCATCGGCAACTGGTCAACCGTCGCGAGCATTTGATGGCCGAGCAGGCGTTCCGCCAAGAAGCGCTGCTCAACCCGCGTCTGGCGGAACTGGTGCGTTCCCATCAGCAGATTCTGTTGCAGGGCACCTGCCAGTTGTTCCAGGTATTGGGCTCCCGCGAGCCGCAGCAGGATGCCAAGGTGTTGACGGCGATTATCGGACGGATGGAATATCAGGGCCTGCTCAACGACGCCGAGCCTTTGGCCGAAGAGGACATGCTCGGCATTCTGACGCGCTATATGCACCTGGTACTCGCGTCGGTCTGATAGCCGATGGAGGTCCCTTGTGGGAGCGGGCTTGCTCGCGAATACGGTGGGTCAGTCAACTGAAGTGTTGAATGTGAAACCGTATTCGCGAGCACGCCCGCTCCCACAGGGGAAGGTGTTTCAGGTTCTAGGGAGTGTCGAATGAAAGCCTGGCGTGGCGTGCTGATCGCCTTGTCGTTCCTGCTGCTCAGCGGATGTCTGGTGACCTTCAAGGAGCCGCTGCCCGCCAGTGAACCGGCGCCCAAGGGCCTGCTCGGCCAATGGTCGAGCACCAATGCCTGGGGCGAGCCGATGAATCTGGAGCTGACGCGCCTGGGCAACGACCGCTATCAGGCGGTTGCGTATTTCAAAGCCAAACCCCGGGAGCGTGAAGCCTATCCGTTCACGGTGTCGCGCCATGGCAACCGCTGGTACCTGTCGGCGAAGGTGCCGGCGCAATACGGCGGGCACTTCACCATTGCCGGTTTCGAGATCACCGACAAGCGCGAGCTGGTGATCTACAACCTCGACCTCGAACAGATCAACCAGGCCATCGCCCAGAAGACCCTCGACGGCCAGGGCTTCCAGACCGATGACGGCGAAGGCGTGCAGGTCGACAGCCCGCTTGAAAAGGTCTTTGCTTACCTCGACGACCCGGCCAATTCCGATGTCTTCGTCGAAGCGGCGCGCTATCAGCATCAAGCCAAAGCCAAATAATTCAGTTCGTCACGTTTTCTACAGGAGTTTCGGGTGGACGATTACCAGCAGACGATACGCATTCTGTCCGATCGCATAGTGCTGGCGCAGACGCCGATCCGCGTGCTCGACGCGGTCAAGTGGGACGAGAACATCCGCAAGGGGTTCCTCAAGGCCAAGGGCAAGGAATTGCCGGCGGTGGATCGCGACTACTACCTCAACCGGCCGCTGTCCTTCGATTCGAGCAAGGTCAAGCTGGAATTCCAGAACATCGAGCGGGACATCACCCGCCAGCTCGGCCAGTTCAACCCGGTCGGCCAGATCATGCGCCGCATGTGCAAGGAATACCGGATGGTGGTGCGCATGCTCGAAGCGCGCGGCACCGAGGATTTCGGCCTGATTTCCCAGGAACTGTACGGCGCCGCGTCCGATGCGTTCCACGCCGGTGACCCGACCCTCGCCGACCTCGGCCTGATGATGTCGGACTATCTGAACAACATCGACGGCCGTGGTGACCTGAAGGACGAACCGAAGATCCTCACCGCCAAGGACGCCGTGCACCTGTTGCAAACCCGCCTGAACAAGGTGTTCGGCGAGGCCGAGGAAACCATCCGCGTGTTCGAGTCCGACGGCATCGTCGCCGACGCGGCGGCGGGTGCCGACTACATCAAGATCCGCACCGACGCGATGTTCAACGACCGCGACGTGCGGGCGCTGGAAGTCCACGAAGGCCTGGTGCACGTCGGCACCACGCTTAACGGTTTGAACCAGCCGATCTGCACCTTCCTGTCCAAGGGCCCGCCCTCGTCGACGGTGACTCAGGAAGGCCTGGCGATCCTGATGGAAATCATCACCTTCGCCTCCTACCCGAGCCGTCTGCGCAAACTGACCAACCGCACCCGCGCCATTCACATGGTCGAGGAGGGCGCGGACTTCCTGCAGATTTTCGAGTTCTTCCGCGAGCAGGGCTTCGAGATGGCGGAAAGCTACGGCAACGCCAGTCGGGTTTTCCGTGGTTCGACGCCGACCGGTCTGCCATTTACCAAAGACTTGTCCTACCTCAAGGGCTTCATCATGGTTTACAACTACATTCAGTTGGCCGTGCGCAAGGGCAAGCTCGAGCAGATCCCGCTGTTGTTCTGTGGCAAGACCACGTTGGAAGACATGCGAACCCTGCGTCAGCTGGTGGACGAAGGATTGGTGGTGCCGCCGAAGTACCTGCCGGACCAGTTCCGCGACATGAATGCGTTGTCGGCGTGGATGTGCTTCTCCAACTTCCTCAATCACTTGAGCCTGGACCGGATCGAGGCGGATTACTCCAACATCCTGTAACCAACCAATATCCCTTGTGGGAGCTAGCCTGCTAGCGATGGCGGTCAACGTTCAAAAGTGAAGTTGCCTGACACGCCGCCATCGCGAGCAGGCTCGCTCCCACAGGTTTGATCTGTGTTCCAACCCGAAATTTTGCGAGGTTTCACCGGATGAGAATCCTCGGCATCCTTTGCCTGCTCCTGACCCTCGGCGGTTGCAGTTCCTTGCTGTTCTACCCCGAACCGGGTCAGCTTTTCACGCCAGAAAAGGCCAAGCTCGAATACCGCACCGTCACCCTGACCACCGCCGACGGCCTCAAGCTGAATGCCTGGTGGCTGCCGGCCAAACCCGGGGTTGAGGTCAAGGGCACGGTGCTGCACCTGCACGGCAACGGCGGCAATTTGCCGATGCACCTGGGCGGGAGCTGGTGGTTGCCGAAGAACGGCTATCAAGTGCTACTGGTGGACTATCGCGGTTACGGTTTGTCCGAGGGCGAACCGAGCCTGCCGGCGATCTATCAGGACATTGATGCCGCCTTCGCCTGGCTGGACAAGGCGCCGGAGGTCAAAGGCAAACCGCTGGTGCTGCTGGGCCAGAGTCTCGGCGGGGCAATGGCCGTGCACTGGCTGGTGCAACATCCGGAAAGGCAAAAACAGCTCAAGGCCCTGGTACTCGACGGCGTGCCCGCCAGTTACCGCAGCGTCGGCCAATACGCCCTCAGCACCTCATGGCTGACCTGGCCGTTTCAGGTGCCGCTGTCATGGCTGGTGCCGGACAGCGACAGTGCGATCAACGCCATGCCGCAGCTCAACGGCGTGCCGAAACTGATCTTCCACAGCCTCGACGATCCGCTGGTGCCCCTTTCCAACGGCATCCGTCTGTATCAAGCTGCGCCGCCACCGCGTGTGCTGCAGCTGACTCGGGGCGGGCATGTGCAGACCTTCGGCGACCCGGTCTGGCGTCAGGTGATGCTGCGCTACCTCGACGATCCCGAACACTTCAACGGCCTGCGCCGCCTCGGCGAGATCCCGAATTATCCAACACCCCCGAATTCTGAAGACGAACCACCAGAGAGTCCGCAATGAGTGAAGAACGTAACGCCATCCCGCTGATCATCACCGGCATCTGCAGCATCCTCGGCACCGTCGGCGCCCTGTGGTACTACGGCTACCTGCACTTCGCCAAACCTGAGGATGCGTTGCTGCTCAACGACTTCACCATGCTCAAGACCGTTCCCGGCGAAGACTACAAGGTCTCCCTGACCCCGGCGCCGCAAGTGGCGCAATGCATCGATGGCGTGCTGGTGCTGTTCGACACCGAACAGAAAGGCCTGACCGGGGTGCTGGTCAACAGTCAGAAAAAGGCTGTGCGCTGCATGGGCCAAGAGACGCCGCAGAAGCTCGAAGAGTAAATCTGCGACGGACAAAAAAGCCCCGCCTGATCAAATCAGGCGGGGCTTTTCATTTACCGCTCAGCGAATCAGTGCGCGGTCGAGCTCACGGCCGAACGCGGCATCACTGGCTGGTTGTCGTTGGAAATGGTCACTTCCACGCGACGGTTCATCGCACGGCCCGAGACCGAGGTGTTATCCGCCACTGGGTATTCCTTGCCATAACCCTGTACGACGATACGCGAAGGGTCTACACCCATCTTGATCAGCGCAACCTGCACCGAAGTCGCGCGACGCTCGGACAGCGACTGGTTGTAGCTCGCGGTACCGGTGCTGTCGGTGTAGCCCTCGACGATCACTTTGCGATCAGGGTTTTCCTGGAGGAACTGCGCCAGTTTGTTGATGTTCACCAGACCGCTGGATTTCAGGTCGGCCTTGTTGGTGGCGAACAGCACATCACCGAAAGTCACCAGCGTGCCGCGGTCGGTCTGCTTGGCGTTGAGACTGTCCTGCAGCTGTTTGATCTGCTGATCGCGGGCATCCAGACGGGCCTGGGCACGTTGGGCGGCGGCGTTCTTCAGGTTGTTTTCAGCGGTGCGCAGAGCGATGGTCTGCTTGGCCACTTCTACGCGCTGGTTGGTCAGATAAGCCAGTTGATCGACCTTGGCGGCGTCTTCTTTATCCAGATAAGCCTTGTCGGCCTTGTCCAGATAGTCGCTGGCGTCCTTGGTTTCCAGCGCTGCGACCTTGCTTGCCTGCGGGTTGGCCTGCAGGCCGGCGTAGTTGGTGCGTGCCTGTTCCAGGTTCGGGTTGGGCGGCGTGGAGCAGGCAGCCAGGGCAACGCTTGCAGCCAGGAGAGCGGGGATCATCAGTTGTTTACGCATAATCGTTCGTCCTTTATATCGATAAGAGTTTCAGCCTTGCGGTCGGGATGCGCGCTTACTGCACTGGGCGCTGACTTTCCTGACGCAGTTCCTGAACACCTTTCTGGGAGTCCTTCACAGCCAGTTCGGCCTTGGCTGCCTGAGCCTTGCGTTCGGCAACGCGGGCATCCCACTCGGCCTGCTCGGACAAGCGACGGGCTTCGTCATACTTCTTGTCGTGCATGGCGATTTCGGCTTGCTTCAGCTTGTCCTGAGCTTGCTTCATCTCCACAGCGGCGAACTCGGTACCGCCAGCGCTGATCGCGCTGTTGACTGCCGATTGAGTGACGGCGTATTGCTCGGTCGGTGGATTGCCGGCACAACCGGCCAGCACGAAGCTGGTGCCGATGGCCAGAGCAGCCAGTTTCAGACCGCGCAGGTGGGAGAACGAGGTTTGGGTCTTCATGGTCTTCAACTCCATTGGTTAACTCCTTGGAAGCTTCGAAATCCATCCTGGTCGAGGAGTGACAACCGTCATGTGTCAGCGCGTTTTGAAACGCTCGTTCCAGGCGTGGTTACCTGTTCCGACCGAAGGCATTTTTCAAAAGTTCAGAAAAGATGGCCCATCGCCAAAAAAAACTTTGACCGATCGGACAGGGCTCTAAACCGGGAACTTTGGCGGTGGGCAGAGGTACGCGCGGGCGAGAAACGGCGCAAAAGCGGAGGGGGGACACAGTCCCTGTGGGAGCTGGCTTGCCAGCGATGAGGCCATCAAATACAGCACATGTGCTGCTGAACTGACGCCATCGAGGGCAAACCATTCCCACCGTTCTGAAGGGTCAGGAATCAGTGTTTCTGCTTCCCGGCAGCAGCCGACAAGTCATGCAGATGACGCCGCGACAACGCGAGAAAACGCGGGGTCGGGCCGACATCCTCATACAGCGGATCGCCTTCTTCGTCGGTGGCGACCACGGTCGAGCCTTTCACATACGGCAGGCTCGCTTCGAACTCCTCGAGGGCGGCGCCGATCAGCTCGCCGAGCAGTTCTTCGGCATGGCGTTTGGGGTACATCTCGGCAATCGCCGCCAGCCGTGCGGCGGCTTCCACGTCCAGATGAATCGTGTAGCCGGTATCGGTCAGGCGACCCTTGGCGGTTTCTTCCCAATGCTGGGCGAGTTCACGGATTTTCATAAAAACCTCATGTCGCACCTGCTCATGGCAGGTCTTGGTGAGTGTCCGGCGTCTGCCGGCGGCAAGCCGTTGTGCGGCTTACTGTTGAGACTAGCTGCAACCCTCAAGGTTTAAAGTCCCTTCGTCGTCTGCTTGTAAGAAGCGTCCCGGAGCGGCACTCTCTGTTCATCCACTCACTTGCGATCCGTCACCGATTACTGCTGGAGAGATGCTGATGACCGATATTGATGCACGCTTGCGCGAAGACGTTCACCTGCTCGGTGAGCTGTTGGGCAACACCATTCGTGACCAGTACGGCGAGGCGTTTCTCGACAAGATCGAGCAGATTCGCAAGGGCGCCAAGGCCGACCGGCGCGGCTCGATGGACGCCGAACTCAGCGCCAGCCTCAATCAATTGAGCGAAGACGAACTGCTGCCAGTGGCGCGCGCGTTCAACCAGTTTCTCAACTTGGCGAACATCGCCGAGCAGTACCAGCTCATTCATCGCCGGGAAGAGACCCAGGCCGCGCCGTTCGAGTCCCGCGTGCTGCCGGAACTGCTCGCCCGCCTGCGCAACGAAGGGCACAGCGCCGAATCCCTGGCCCGGCAACTGGCGCGGCTGGAAATCGAACTGGTGCTCACCGCGCACCCGACCGAAGTGGCCCGGCGCACGCTGATCCAGAAGTACGACGCGATTGCCGCGCAACTGGCAGCCCAAGATCATCGTGACTTGACCACGACCGAACGCGAGCAGATCCACAACACCCTGCAACGCCTGATCGCCGAAGCCTGGCACACCGAAGAAATCCGCCGCACCCGACCGACCCCGGTGGACGAAGCCAAGTGGGGGTTTGCGGTGATCGAACATTCGCTGTGGCAGGCGATTCCCCACCATATGCGCAAGGCCGATCAGGCGCTGTTCGCCGCTACCGGTTTGCGCTTGCCGCTGGAAGCTGCGCCGATCCGCTTCGCTTCGTGGATGGGCGGCGACCGTGACGGCAACCCGAACGTGACCGCTGCCGTGACCCGCGAAGTGCTGTTGCTGGCACGCTGGATGGCGGCGGATCTCTACCTGCGTGACGTCGATCACCTGGCCGCCGAACTGTCGATGCAGCAGGCCAGCGAAGCGCTCAAGGCCCGGGCCGGGGACAGTGCCGAGCCGTATCGGGCAGTGCTCAAACAATTGCGTGAACGGCTGCGCGCCACACGTAACTGGGCCCATGCATCGCTGACCGCAACCACCCCGGCACCGGCCGATGTGCTGCACAACAACCGCGACCTGCTCGATCCGCTGGAGCTGTGTTTCAACTCGCTGCACGAATGCGGCATGGGCGTGATCGCCGACGGGCCGTTGCTCGATTGCCTGCGCCGGGCCGTGACCTTCGGTCTGTTCCTGGTGCGACTCGATGTGCGTCAGGACTCGTCCCGCCATAGCGCGGCCATGAGCGAAATCACCGATTACCTCGGCCTCGGCAAATACGAGGAGTGGGACGAAGAACAGCGCATCAGCTTCCTGACCCGCGAACTGCAAAACCGTCGGCCGTTGCTGCCGGCGCATTTCAAACCGTCGGCCGACACCGCCGAAGTGCTCGCCACCTGCAAGGAAATCGCCGCCGCGCCGGGCGCTTCGCTGGGCTCCTACGTGATCTCCATGGCCGGTGCCGCTTCCGATGTGCTCGCGGTGCAGTTGCTGCTCAAGGAATCCGGCGTACTGCGGCCGATGCGCGTGGTGCCGCTGTTCGAAACCCTCGCCGACCTCGACAACGCCGGCCCGGTGATCGAACGCCTGTTGCTGCTGCCGGGTTACCGCGCGCGCCTGCAAGGCCCGCAGGAAGTGATGATCGGCTATTCCGACTCGGCCAAGGACGCCGGCACTACCGCCGCGGCCTGGGCGCAGTACCGGGCGCAGGAGCGGCTGGTGGAAATCTGCCGTGAGCAACAAGTCGAACTGCTGCTGTTCCACGGTCGCGGTGGCACCGTGGGCCGGGGTGGCGGTCCGGCGCACGCGGCGATTCTGTCGCAGCCGCCGGGGTCGGTGGCCGGACGTTTCCGCACCACCGAGCAGGGGGAAATGATTCGATTCAAATTCGGCCTGCCGGACATCGCCGAGCAAAACCTCAATCTGTATCTGGCGGCGGTGCTCGAAGCGACCCTGTTGCCTCCGCCGCCACCAACCCCTGAATGGCGGCATCTGATGGACGAACTGGCCGCCGACGGCGTCGCTGCTTACCGTGCGGTGGTGCGGGAGAACCCGCAATTCGTCGAGTATTTCCGCCAGTCCACACCGGAGCAGGAGTTGGGCCGCTTGCCGCTGGGCAGCCGTCCGGCCAAGCGCCGTGCTGGTGGCATCGAAAGCCTGCGGGCGATTCCGTGGATCTTCGGTTGGACCCAGACGCGCCTGATGCTGCCGGCCTGGCTCGGCTGGGAAACCGCACTGAACAATGCGCTGGAGCGCGGCGAAGGCGAGTTGCTGGGGCAGATGCGCGAGCAGTGGCCGTTCTTCCGCACCCGCATCGACATGCTGGAAATGGTGCTGGCCAAGGCCGACGCCGATATCGCGCTGTCCTACGACGAGCGTCTGGTGGAGCCGGAGTTGCTGCCGTTGGGTGCGCACTTACGCGACCTATTGTCGCAGGCCTGTTCCGTTGTCCTCGGCCTGACCGGTCAGTCGCAGCTACTGGCACATAGCCCAGACACCCTGGAATTCATCCGTCTGCGCAACACCTACCTCGACCCGCTGCATCTATTGCAGGCCGAGTTGCTGGCGCGTTCGCGGCAGCAGAATGTCGAGCAGGGCAGCCCGGTGGAACAGGCGTTACTGGTGTCTGTGGCGGGGATTGCCGCCGGTTTGCGAAATACCGGCTAAGGTTTTCTGCGTGGGGCGGGGCACCCGGGGCGAACCTCGGGTGCCGTTTATTGACTGTAGGAAAAATGCGGTCAGGCGACAGTTAATGATGGGGTTGCGACTTGGGGAACCGCGTCGCAAGGTCGCGGCGGGCGCCGGTTTCTCCGACTTTTGGCGTCTTGTGTGGGCGCAGCCTGCTGTGTATCTTGATCAGCCTTTGGCCGTTTGGGCGGCCACGACCCGTTTTATGAGATTGGCCCCACGAGGCGAATCCGTTGTTTTTTATATAAAAAATTGAGGAGCACATCGATGCGCGTCATTCTGCTGGGAGCTCCCGGGGCCGGTAAAGGTACTCAGGCTAAGTTCATCACCGAGAAATTCGGCATTCCGCAAATCTCCACCGGCGACATGCTGCGTGCTGCGGTCAAGGCCGGCACCGAGCTGGGCATCAAGGCCAAGAGCATCATGGATGCCGGCGGCCTGGTGTCGGATGACCTGATCATCGCGCTGGTCAAGGACCGTATCGCTCAAGCCGATTGTGCCAAGGGTTTCCTGTTCGATGGCTTCCCGCGCACCATTCCTCAGGCTGAAGCGCTGGTGACTGCCGGTGTCGAGCTGGACGCCGTGGTCGAAATCGCCGTTGAAGACGAAGAAATCGTTCAGCGTATCGCCGGTCGTCGCGTTCACGAGGCCAGCGGCCGCGTTTACCACATCGTCTACAACCCGCCGAAACTGGCCGGCAAAGACGACATCACCGGCGAAGAGCTGGTACAGCGCAAGGACGACACCGAAGAAACCGTGCGTCATCGCCTGTCGGTCTACCACTCGCAGACCAAGCCGCTGGTGGAGTTCTACCAGAACCTGTCCGCCAAGAACGGTGGCAAGCCGAAGTACAGCCATATCCCTGGCGTCGGTTCGGTTGAAGCGATCACCGCCAAAGTGCTTGAAGCACTGAGCTGAAAAACCTGATCCGCTGCATCATCCACGGCCCGCTTGCGGGCCGTAGTTGTTTATACTGACGCACTTTTTCCCCACCTGATTTACGGACACATCGATGAGCACCTTGCTGGCCCTGGACACCGCGACTGAAGCTTGCTCCGTTGCCTTGCTGCATGACGGCAAGGTCACGAGCCATTACGAGGTGATCCCGCGCCTGCACGCGCAGAAACTGCTGCCGATGATCCAGCAACTGCTGGCCGACGCCGGCACCACCCTGCAAGCGGTGGACGCCATCGCCTTCGGCCGTGGCCCGGGCGCATTCACCGGTGTGCGGATTGCCATTGGCGTGGTGCAAGGTCTGGCCTTTGCGCTGGATCGCCCGGTGTTGCCGGTGTCGAACCTGGCCGTGCTGGCGCAACGGGCTTATCGCGAGCACGGCGTGAGCCAGGTCGCGGCCGCCATCGATGCGCGGATGGATGAGGTGTATTGGGGCTGCTACCGCGAGACGGCCGGGGAGATGCGTCTGGTGGGCGCCGAGGCGGTGTTGCCGCCGGAAGTCGCCGCATTGCCGGACGATGCTTCGGGTGACTGGTTCGGTGCTGGCACTGGTTGGGGTTATGGCGAACGCATCGCTGTAAACCTGAGCGGGTTCGACGCTGGCATGCTGCCCCATGCCGAAGACCTGCTGACCCTGGCGCGATTTGCCTGGGAGCGCGGTGAAGCGATTCCGGCAGACGACGCCCAGCCGGTTTACCTGCGCGACAAAGTGGCCACCCCCAAGGCTCGTTGATCCTCGAAATCAAGTTTTCCCAATCGCGAGCAGGCTCGCTCCCACATGAGTGTCGCAAATCATGTGGGAGCGAGCCTGCTCGCGATGCGCTCATCGGCAAACACCAATCGTCCGTTTCTAACCCCGCGCTTTAAACCTTTTGCCTTTTATGTGTTCTAGTTATCACTCGGCGATTTGCTAAGTCGGTCAGGTGCCGCTAAATTGCCATCATCGATACCGAGCATGACTTTATGCGTATAGACGGCGTTTCCACTCATTCCTACCCCATCAAGCGCAAGCCTCGCAAAGGCAATCCGGCGCTGGATGAGTCCGTCGACGATATCGACGGCGAGCTGGAATTCCCGACCGAAGAGCAACTGGCTGCCCGTGCCGCCAAAGCCACCGCGCAACGCCTGAGCAATCTGCCCGCCCGTCAACAAGACATGATTTATCACCGCGCGATGAAGAAAAGCGTGGCCATGGCCCTGGCCAGCTACCTGAGCACCGCCGGTTTTGTCGATTGGGATGCAGACGTGCTGGGCCTCGATCTGTACATCTGATGGATTTGCCTTACTACCTCGGTTGCCCGTCCTGGAGCGAAAACGCCTGGCGCGAGTATCTGTATCCGGTAGACGCCAGGACCTCCGATTTCCTCGGACTCTATTCGCAAGTGTTCAATGCCGTGGAAGGCAACACGACCTTCTACGCCAGCCCGTCGCCGGCCACCGTGCAGCGCTGGGCCGAGGTGATGCCGGAGCACTTTCGCTTCACTGCCAAGTTTCCCGGTGACATCAGCCACAGCGGCGATTTGCGCGATCAACTGACTGCCGCCGAAACCTTCCTCCAGTTGCTCAAGCCGCTCGGTGAGCGCGTCTCGCCAATGTGGCTGCAACTGTCGAAAAGCTTCACCCCGCACCGCTTGCCGGAGCTCGCCGCGTTCATCGATGCGCTGGATTGTCCGCTGGCAGTGGAAGTGCGCCACGAACAGTTCTTCGCCAAGGGCGAGAGTGAGCGACTGCTGAACCGGCTGCTGCTGGATCGCGGCGTGGAGCGCATCTGTCTCGATCCGCGCGCGCTGTTCAGTTGCCTGTCCACCGAATCGTCAGTGATCCACGCCCAATCAAAAAAGCCCCGCGTGCCGACACGGCCGGCAGCGTTCACTCAATTCCCGCAGGTGCGCTTCATCGGCCATCCGGAGCTTGAGGCCAACGACCCGTTCCTGGTGCCGTGGGTGGCGAAAATCGCCGAGTGGATCGAAGAGGGCCGCACGCCGTACATCTTCCTGCACACCGCCGACAACATTCTTGCGGCGAAGCTGGCGCAACGTTTTCACGCACAACTGATGCAACGTTTGCCTGGCCTGCGACCTTTGCCTGAGCTATACAGAGAACCCGCCGCTGAGCAACTTGGCCTGCTCTGAGGCGGATTTCTTTCCTGCCCAGGAGCCTGCCGATGGACGCCCAAGCCCGTCAACAACAAGCCCGTAAAGCCGAAACCTTCAAAGCCCTGCACGAACGCCCCGGGATTTTCGTGATTCCCAATCCGTGGGATGCCGGTTCCGCGAAGATGCTCGTCAGTCTCGGCTATCAGGCGCTGGCGACCACCAGCGCCGGTTATGCGTTTTCCCAAGGCAAGCCCGATGGTGGCCTGAGTCTTGACGATACGCTGGCCAATGTCCGGGAGATTGTCGCGGCCACGGATTTGCCGGTGGCAGTGGATCTGGAAAACGGCTTCGCCGACGCCCCGGCCGAATCGGCACAAAGTCTGATCCGCGCAGCCGAGGCGGGCGCCGTGGGTGGTTCGATCGAAGATGCCACCGGCCGGGAAGACTCGCCGATCTACTGTTTCGAACACGCGGTGGCAAGGATCGAAGCCGCCGTCGCTGCCGTGCGCACCTTGCCGTTTCCCTTCACCTTGACGGCCCGTGCGGAAAACTACCTGCACGGCAATCCCGATCTCAACGACACCATCCGCCGCTTGCAGGCCTTTGCCGAAGCCGGCGCCGACGTGTTGTACGCGCCGGGCCTGCGCACCGCCGAAGAAGTCCTCGCGGTAGTGCGCGCAGTGGCGCCGAAACCGGTCAATGTGTTGATGTCCGGCGGCTTGAAACTGACCGTGCAGGAGCTGGAAGAAATGGGCGTGAAGCGGATCAGCACCGGCTCGGCGCTGGCACTGGCGGCATTGGGTGAGTTTTTCCGCGCGGCTGAAGAAATCCAGCAGTCCGGCACGTTCACCTTCACCTCCCGTTCGATGCCGTACGCCAAGGCCAATCAATTCTTCAAGGGATGAGCATGGGGCGCTGGCTGGTGTTGGCAGGCCTGCTGATCATCGGTGGCGGGCTGATCGGCGTCTGGCGCGGTTGGCTCGATGTGCCGCCGCAGTGGAACCCGTGGGCGCCGCTGGACGTGCAGGCGACGCCCAACTGGCTCACGGGTTACAAGTTGATGCGCCTGCGCAGCGATCCGCTGTTGTGCCAGCAGGCATTGGGCAGCTCTGGCCTGCGGGTTTCGCCACAGGCCGACAGTCCGGATGCCAAATGTCCGTTGATCAGCGCTTTGCGCGTGCAGGGCGGCGGGGTGGGGCTCAGCAGCAGCTTTCTCGCCAGTTGCCCGTTGGCCGTGGCGTTTGCGATGTTCGAGCGCCATACGTTGCAACCGGCGGCGCAGCAGGTCTACGGTCAATCCGTGGCGCGGGTCGATCATCTTGGCAGCTTTGCCTGCCGCAACGTCTACAACCGCGAGAGCGGCGCGCTCAGCCGCCACGCCAGCGCCGATGCCCTGGACATCGCCGGCTTCCGCCTGGCGGATGGTCGTGCGATCAGCGTGCTCAAGGACTGGCCGAAGCAAAACCAAGACGCGCAGTTTCTACGTCAGGTGCGCGATGGCGCCTGCGAGGTGTTCAGTGTGGTGTTGAGTCCGGATTACAACGCCGCCCATCGCAATCACTTTCATGTCGATGTCGGGCGCTGGAGCGTGTGTCGCTGAGGAATCAGGCGGCGATGCGCAGGTTCTGCTGAACGATTGGGCGTACCCAGCCGTTATCGAAGTCCAGGGCTTTCTGCTGCTCGACGATGGCTTCCGGCGGGAATGGCGGGTACGGCTGCAGCAGATCCAGGTCGAACTCGGCAATCGGCAGGTACAGCGGTTTTTTCTGCGGGGCAGGGCCTGGCTCCGGAATCGGCTGGCCGTTGTTGATCACGACCGGACGAACCCAGCTGCTGTCGAAATCCTGCTGCTTTTGCTGAGTCTTGATTTCTTCTGGCGGGAACGGAGGGTACGGCTCGGCCAGCGTCATGTCGATCTCGGCAATCGGCAGGAACAGCGGCTCCGGCGGACGCACCTCGGTTTCAACCACATCGCATTCACGCTGGCTGACGATGTGCGCGTGCAGTTCGCTGCCGACAGTCGGTTCTTCAGGGCTTTCCAGGTCAATCGGTGGGAACGTGCCGCAGGCCGGCACCACATCACTCGATTGTTCGGCCAGTGCCTGGGCAAAGAAATCCTGCCACAGGTGGCTGACGCCGCCCAATGCTTGAGTGTTATGACGGCTGAAGTCGCCTGTGGGCGAAATGTAGCCAATCGATGTGGGAAGAATGCCTGACATTTTTTTCGGTTGACGCTCAGCTCTGGCAAAATGCGCGTTGATTGGGTTATCGGCGGTTTTTGCCGATCCTTAACTTTTTTGAGCGTGTTTTCCATGATTGAGCAACCCGCGGCCTGCCGCATCCATGTCGAGGCCCTCGGCCCGACGTTCGAAGCGCAGGCCGAGCAGTGGGCGCAACGCCTGAACCTGCCGTTGCAGGTGGCTGATGGCGAGTTTGCCCTGCAGGTCGGCGAGCAGGGTTTGCAGCTGCAACAACTGGGGCCGGATGCGCCGGGACCGGTGCGGGTCGACTTCGTCGAGGGCGGTGCGGCCCATCGCCGGTTGTACGGCGGCGGCAGTGGGCAGATGATCGCCAAGGCGGTCGGCATCGCCCAGGGCGTGCGTCCTCGGGTGCTGGATGCCACGGCAGGGCTGGGCAAGGATGCGTTCGTGCTGGCCAGCCTCGGTTGCGAGATGAGCCTGATCGAGCGTCAGCCATTGATCGGCGCGTTGCTGGAGGATGGTCTGGCCCGCGCTGCGGAAGACTTCGAGGTGGCGCCGATCGTGGCGCGGATGAAGCTGCTCAAGGGCAACTCCATCGACGTGATGCGCAATTGGGAGGGCGAGCCGCCGCAGGTGATCTACCTCGACCCGATGTTCCCGCACCGTGAGAAAACCGCGCTGGTGAAGAAGGAAATGCGCCTGTTCCGCCCGTTGGTAGGCGATGACCCGGATGCACCGGCCTTGCTGGAAGCGGCGTTGGCGCTGGCCACGCACCGGGTGGTGGTCAAGCGCCCGCGCAAGGCGCCGTGCATCGAAGGGCCGAAGCCGAGCCATGCGCTGGATGGCAAATCCAGCCGCTATGACATCTACCCGAAGAAAGCGCTCAAGGCCTGAGCCGTCGCATAAGAAAATCCCACGCATGGCGTGGGATTTTTGTTTTCAGGGTCGAAAAGCCCGCATGAACAGCCCGACCACTTCCTGCACATGACTTTCCGCCGCCTCGCCGGTCAGCGGCTCACCGCAGCCGTACAACAGGCGGAAATTCCCGGCGCCCTTGATCAGGCAAAAGAAGTGCTCGGCGGCGTTGTGCGGGTTGTCGATGCTCAGCACGCCGGTTTCGTGAATCCGCCGCAGCAAACGTTCCATTCCCTGCACCATGCGCTGAGGGCCGGCCTCGAAGAAGATCAGTGACAGGTTGGGATCCTGACTGCCCAAGGCCATGATCAGACGATGCAGGTTCACCGATTCATCGCTGTTGATCAGGTGGTGAAAGCCTCGCGCAATGTTCAGCAACACATTTTCCACCGCGATGCCGTCCGGCAATTCGAAGAACAGCGGCGGCAATTGCTCCTCGCATTTGGCCACTACGGCGGCGGAAAACAGCGTCTCCTTGTCGTTGAAATGGCTGTAGACCGTCAGCTTCGACACGCCAGCCTCGGCGGCCACCGCGTCCATGCTGGTGTTGGCATAGCCATGACTCAGGAACAGGATTTTCGCCGCCTCGAGAATCGCCTGGCGCTTGGCCGGATCCTTCGGTCGGCCCGGGCCGTTTGGAGTGGAAAGATTGTTCGACATTCTTCGCTTTTAATACTGGACTGGTGAGTTTGCTATTAATAACATACCGGCCAGTATAATTATTCCAAGCCTCCTTAGCGAAAGGTCCTTCACCATGTTCCGCCATGCGTTGTCCTTTGCGGTGCCAGTCAGTCTGGCGTTTTTATTGTCGGCATGTGGCAAGGAAGAGGTGACGCAAGTCAGCGTGCGACCGGCCATGGTGGTGCAGCCAGAGCCTTCGGCGCAGGCGATGGAAAGTTATCCGGGTGAGGTTCGCGCCCGCTACGAACCCGATCTGGCGTTCCGCATCGGCGGCAAAGTCAGCCGACGACTGGTCGACGAAGGTCAGCGGGTGAAGGCCGATCAGCCACTCGCCGAGCTCGATCCGCAGGATGTACGCCTGCAACTGGAAGCCACCCGGGCCCAGGTTGCGGCCGCCGAA
Source organism: Pseudomonas sp. 3-2 (assembly GCF_019710535.1). NCBI lineage: Bacteria > Pseudomonadati > Pseudomonadota > Gammaproteobacteria > Pseudomonadales > Pseudomonadaceae > Pseudomonas > Pseudomonas sp. 3-2. The sequence continues at coordinate 1,264,068 of NZ_CP081200.1, forward strand.
GCCAACCTGAACCTGGTGCGTGCCGAGCGTGACCGCTACAAGACCCTGATGGAACGGCAGATGGTCAGCCGCTCGGCCTACGACAATGCCGAAAATCTCTACCGCTCCGGCGAAGCCCGCCTCAAACAGATCAAGGCCGAATTCAACGTCTCGACCAATCAGGCCAGTTACGCCGTGCTGCGCGCGCCCCAGGATGGCGTGGTGGCCAAGCGTTCGGTGGAGGTCGGGCAGGTGGTCGCCGCCGGGCAGACCGTTTTCACTCTCGCCACTGACGGCGAACGGGAAGTGCTGATCAGCCTGCCGGAGCAGAGCTTCGGCCGCTTCAAGGTCGGCCAGCCAGTCTCGGTGGAGTTGTGGACGCAACAGAACCAGCGCTTCGCCGGGCAGATCCGCGAGCTGTCGCCGGCAGCCGATCCGAAATCCCGCACCTTCGCCGCACGCATTTCATTCACCGCCGGCAAGGTCCCGGCAGAACTGGGCCAGAGCGCCCGGGTCTTCGTGCAGACCGCCGATGTCATCCCGCTGTCGGTGCCGCTCTCGGCACTGACTGCCGAAAACGGCGCGACCTACGTCTGGGTCGTCAGCGCCAACAACACCCTGAAAAAGACCCCGGTGCGCGTCGGCCCGTTCGGTGAGAAAACCGTGCCGGTGCTCGAAGGCCTGAACGCCAGCGACTGGGTGGTCGCCGCTGGCGTTCACGTATTGCTGGAAGGGCAGCAGGTGCGTCCGGTGGATCGCTCCAACCGCGTGGTCAATCTGGCGGACAAGGAGTAATCCCCGATGGGTTTCAATCTTTCCGCCTGGGCGCTGCGCAATCGCCAGATCGTACTGTTCCTGATGCTTTTGCTGGCGATTGTCGGTGCCTTGTCCTACACCAAGCTCGGCCAGAGCGAAGACCCGCCGTTCACCTTCAAGGCGATGGTCATCCAGACCCGCTGGCCCGGCGCAACGGCTCAGGAAGTCTCGCGCCAGGTTACCGAACGCATCGAAAAGAAACTGATGGAAACCGGCGAGTACGAGCGGATTGTTTCGTTCTCGCGCCCCGGTGAATCCCAGGTCACGTTCATTGCCCGCGACTCGATGCATTCGGTGGAGATTCCGGATCTCTGGTATCAGGTGCGCAAGAAAGTCAGCGACATTCGCCAGACCCTGCCGCCGGGCATTCAGGGGCCGTTTTTCAACGATGAGTTCGGCACCACCTTCGGCAATATCTATGCGCTGACCGGCGACGGTTTCGACTACGCGGTGCTCAAGGATTACGCCGACCGCATCCAGATCCAGCTGCAACGGGTCAAGGACGTGGGCAAGGTCGATCTGCTCGGTTTGCAGGACGAGAAGGTCTGGGTCGAGCTGTCCAACGTCAAACTCGCCACCCTCGGCTTGCCGCTGGCAGCCGTGCAGCAGGCGCTGGAGGAACAGAACGCGGTGTCCACCGCAGGGTTTTTCGAAACCGGCAGCGAGCGTTTGCAGCTGCGGGTGTCGGGGAATTTTCAGACAGTCGACGAGATCAAGAACTTCCCGATCCGGGTCGGGGATCGTACGTTCCGCATCTCCGATGTCGCTGACGTGCGGCGCGGTTTCAACGATCCTCCGGCACCGCGCATGCGCTTCATGGGCGAAGACGCCATCGGTCTTGCGGTAGCGATGAAGGACGGCGGCGACATTCTGGTGCTGGGCAAGGCCTTGGAAATCGAATTCGCCCGCATCCAGAAAAACCTGCCGGCCGGCATGCAATTGCGCAAGGTCTCCGACCAGCCCGCAGCCGTGAAAACCGGCGTCGGCGAGTTCGTCCAGGTGCTGGTCGAAGCGCTGGCCATCGTGTTGCTGGTGAGCTTCTTCTCCCTCGGCGTGCGCACCGGCATGGTGGTGGCGCTGACCATTCCGCTGGTGCTGGCGATGACGTTCGCCTGCATGTATTACCTCGGCATCGGCCTGCACAAGATTTCCCTCGGTGCGCTGGTACTGGCGCTGGGTTTGCTGGTGGACGACGCGATCATCGCCGTGGAGATGATGGCGATCAAAATGGAGCAGGGCTTTGACCGGATCAAAGCCGCCAGTTACGCCTGGACCAGCACCGCGTTCCCGATGCTCACCGGTACGCTGATCACCGCCGCCGGTTTCCTGCCAATTGCCACGGCGCAATCCGGCACCGGCGAATACACCCGCTCGATCTTCCAGGTGGTGACCATCGCCTTGCTCGCATCCTGGGTAGCGGCGGTGGTGTTCGTGCCGTATCTGGGGGAAAAGCTCCTGCCGGATCTGGCGAAAATTCACGCGGCCAAACACGGCACGGCTGACGGCCACACTGATCCCTACGGCACGCCGTTCTACCAACGGGTACGGCGTCTGGTGGAGTGGTGCGTACGTCGGCGCAAAACCGTGATCGTGCTCACCGTGCTGCTATTTGTTGCGTCGCTGGCGTTGTTCCGGTTCGTGCCGCAGCAATTCTTTCCGGCTTCCGGGCGACTGGAGCTGATGGTCGATCTGAAGCTTGCCGAGGGCGCCTCGCTGGCCAATACCACGGCCGAAGTCAAACGGCTGGAAGCGATGCTCAAGGATCACGCTGGCATCGACAACTATGTCGCTTACGTCGGCACCGGTTCGCCACGTTTCTATCTGCCGCTGGATCAACAACTGCCGGCGGCGAGCTTCGCCCAGTTCGTCGTTCTGGCGAAAACCATCGAGGAGCGCGAAGCGCTGCGCACCTGGCTGATCGACACGTTGAACGAGCAGTTCCCGGCCTTGCGCTCGCGGGTCACGCGCCTGGAGAACGGTCCGCCGGTTGGCTATCCGGTGCAGTTCCGCGTCACCGGCGAACACATCGAGGAAGTCCGTGCTTTGGCGCGCAAGGTGGCGGCCAAGGTGCGCGAGAACCCGCATGTGGTGAATGTGCATCTGGACTGGGAAGAGCCGAGCAAGGTCGTGTACCTGAACATTGATCAGGATCGCGCCCGGGCACTGGGTGTGAGCACGGCGAATCTGGCGAAATTCCTTCAGAGTTCGCTGACCGGCTCCAGCGTCAGCCAGTACCGCGAGGACAACGAACTGATCGAAATCCTCCTGCGCGGCACCGTGCACGAGCGCACCGAACTGTCGTTGCTGCCGAGTCTGGCGGTGCCGACCGACAACGGTCGCAGCGTCGCGCTGTCGCAGATTGCCACGCTGGAATATGGCTTCGAGGAAGGCATCATCTGGCACCGCAATCGTCTGCCGAACGTGACCGTGCGGGCGGACATCTATGGCAAGGAACAACCGGCAACGCTGGTGAAGCAGATCATGCCGACGCTTGATCCGATCCGCGCCGAATTGCCGGACGGCTATCTGCTGGATGTCGGCGGTACGGTCGAGGATTCGGAGCGTGGGCAGAAGTCGGTGAACGCCGGGGTGCCGATGTTCATTGTCGTGGTGCTGACGTTGCTGATGGTGCAATTGCGTAGCTTCTCACGCACGGCGATGGTGTTTCTGACGGCGCCGCTGGGGTTGATCGGAGTGACGCTGTTTCTGCTGGTGTTCCGTCAGCCGTTCGGGTTTGTGGCGATGCTCGGGACGATCGCGCTGTCGGGGATGATCATGCGTAACTCGGTGATTCTGGTGGATCAGATCGAGCAGGACATCGCCGCCGGGCTCAAGCCGTGGCAGGCGATTATCGAGGCGACCGTGCGGCGGTTCCGGCCGATTGTGTTGACGGCTTTGGCGGCGGTGTTAGCGATGATTCCGCTTTCTCGCAGTGTGTTTTTTGGGCCGATGGCGGTGTCGATTATGGGGGGGTTGATTGTTGCTACTGCTTTGACGCTTTTGTTTTTGCCGGCGTTGTATGCGGCTTGGTTCCGGGTTCGCAAGGAGTCTTGATTTGGTTTGGTGAGCTTGGCGGCCTTTGGGCCGGCCATGCTCTGGGTGTTTTGGGTACATATCCGTTGCTGCGGTAACGGCTTCTTATGGTTTCGCCCTTACGGCGAGTCCCTTTGGCAAACGCCGGAGTGCCGGCCCAGCCCAAAGGAACCAAAGGTCTGGGCCCCGGCGTTCGGCCCCTCGCTGGGGCTCGGGGTTCCTTCGTTCCGATGGGGCCGGCACGTCAAGAGCTGTACTCGAGCTAACGCTCATCGTGTTGAGTGGGTTGGCTACGTCATATTTTTGAGGAAACCCGTTTCAACTGTGGGAGTTAGCCTGCTAGCGATGGCGGTCTGTGGGCCGACCTATTTCTTTTGAGAGCAAGCAGCTTTGTAGGACCTTGCGCCGTCTCCTACGTTTTTTTCAGACGCCTCCGATATTGAGTCGCTGTGTTGGCGGTGCTGTACTCGAGGCTGTTTTTCAGCCTTGGTTGAGCAGCGTTGATGAAGAAACCGCCGGTATTGAAAGGTCGGGCCGATCCGGTCTTTGAGTTGTTGATGCGCGCGCCTCACAAGCAGCGTCTGGCGGACTATCTTGCGTTGCTCAAGCCGCTGGATGATCAGGGGCGGTATCTGCCTTTTGAGGATTTGCGGTATCGCTGGGCCAGCGGGCTGGATTCGCGTTTGTGTTGGGCGCTGGTCAAGAAGGCGCGTGTCGCTCAGTACATTCATCTTCTGCGTTTGGGGGAACCGGCGCAGTGGGGGAAGTTTGTGCCGACGCCAACCGCGCAGAAGGCCCTTTCAGTGGTTGATCGGCAAACCACGACGGCGTCGCTGGAATACATGACCAGCCAGATAGGCGAGCGGGCGTATTTCAGTTATCTGCTCAACGATCTGATCGAGGATGAGGCGATCAGCAGCAGTCAGCTGGAGGGCGCCGCGACCACCACTCGTGTTGCCAAGGACATGCTCAAGCAACGGCGCCAGCCGCGGACGCCGGATGAGCGGATGGTCATGGGTAATTACCGGATGATGAATTTCGCCTGGGAAAAACGTTACGAGCCTTTGAGCGTGAGGTTGATTGCGTCGATGCATCGGGTCGGTGTCGAAGGCATTGATGACGCGCAGTACGACCCCGGACTTTTCAGGACGAACGATGAAGTGGTGGTGCAGGACGGCGAAGGAAATACCGTGCACTCGCCACCGCCTGCGGTCGGATTGGTGAGGCGACTGGATTTGCTCTCGCAGTGGATCAATCAACCACAGGGTTCACCTCGGCAAAAAAACTACCTGCATCCGCTGATCAAGGCGATCACGCTTCACTTTGCCCTGGGCTATGAACATCCCTTTCGCGACGGCAACGGGCGGGTCGCCAGGGCGCTGTTTTACTGGTTCATGTTCAAGCATGAGTTTTCGGCATTCCGCTATATCGCGATCAGTCTTTTACTGCGCAACGCGCCGGTAAAGTACGGGCGGTCGTATTTGCACAGCGAGGCTGATGAGCTCGACCTGACGTACTTCATCGAGTTTCAGTGTTCGGTGATTTTGCGGGCGGTGGAGGGTTTTACCGATGTGTACCGCAAGAGTGTGGCGTACAGCGAAGGCTTCGAGCGCTGGTTGACCTGTTCGGGCTTTTTTGATCGGCTGACAGAGCGGCAGCGGGCCATTTATCAGGTGGCCAGGAGCGGGGTGGCGAAGGAGTTCACGGCGGGGAACGTCAAGGAGCATCTTGGTTGTGCCTACAACACAGCGGTGTCGGCGTTGAGCGGGTTGGTTGAGCTGCAGGTTTTCGAGAAGAAGAAAATGGGACGCGAGTGGGTGTACTTTTTACGTGTGTCTGCTGGCGACGGATTGAACAACGGGAGTGAGAAAACTCACTCCCGTGTGGTGCCGGTTTAGAGCGTACCGAACACTTTTTTCGCCAGACTCGTCGCCGCAGCGGCCGGGTTCTTGCGAATGGTTTCTTCCTGTTTGCCGATCATTTCGAACAGGCCATTCAGCGCTTGTTCGGTCACGTAGCTTTCGATATTGGCGCTCTTCGCATCCACCACGCCGAAGGTTGCGGCCTGGCCGGCGAAGGCGTTGTATTTCTGGGCTACGCCGACTTTGTCGGTTGCCTGCTTGACGATCGGCAGGAACTTGGTGCGGATCTGTTCGCGGCTGGATTTGTCCAGGTATTGAGTAGCAGAGTCGTTGCCGCCGCTGAGGATGCCTTTGGCGTCTTCCACGCTCATTTTCTTCACGGCGTCGACGAGGATAGGCTGGGCCTGGGTGACGGCGGTTTCCGCGGCCTTGTTCATGGCGGTTTCCAGTTCTTCAACTTGAGCGCCCATGCCGAAGGCTTTCATCTTGCCGGCGACTTTCCCGAGTTTGCCCGGCAGTTCGATCTTCACGTCCGGGTTGTTGCTGAAGCCGCCCGGGGTGCCGAGTTGTTTGACGGCCAGTTGCGCGCCCTGGGTCAGGGCATCCTTGAGGCCACCGGTGGCGTCGCCTTGCGACAGGTCGCTGAGGGACAGGGCCAGTGCGTTGGCGGAGATCATCAGGCCCGCGAACAGGCCGGCGAAGCGAAGGGTAGGACGGAGCATGGCGGCTTCCTTGTTGAGAGAGTTAGCGGGCGGCGTCGACGCGGATCTTCAGTGGCTGCGGATCCTTGCCATCAAGCTGCACGGCATGGTTTTCGGTGGTGATGAACATCAGCTCGCCGTTGACTTCGATGCGCGCGCTGACCGAGTAGCGGTGGCCGGGTTTGACCTGGGCCGGATCGTAGCTCAAGTGGAACGGCAGCGGCACCTGGCCTTTGACCGGGCCTTTCTGTTCGTCGAGTACCACGGCCGGAGCGTCGGCCAGCGAAACGTCCTGCAGGCTCACACTCAAGGTCGCACTGGGTGGCAGGGCGATGCGTTGCAGGTAGAACACTTCGCCGTCGAGGCTGACCTTGCCGGCCGGTGAGGTCGACTGGCAGGCGCTGAGCAGGGCAGCGGCAGCGAGAACGGTCATTTTTTTCATGGTAAATATCCTTTCATTGTGGGAGCGGGCTTGCTCGCGAAGGCGGTGTGTCACCCAACAGCGATGTTGAATGTTGAACCGCTTTCGCGAGCAAGCCCGCTCCCACAGGTTTGCATCAGGTCTCGGACTGAGCGGCGGGCTGATCGGCCGCATCTTCGCTGCGATGCAGTGCCACCTGACGGATCGACAAGCGAATCTCCGCCGGCAACACCCGTTTGGCCGCGCCTTCGGCCAGTTCGCCGAGCAGTTCGTGGTAGCTCAACTTGCCGGCTTCGTCGCGACGCAGTACGTCGAGGTCGAGCAGGGTCTGGATGAAGTGGCGGAACAGGCTCTTGTCGAAGAACTCCGGTGCGTTCAGGCCGTGCAGGATCGACAGGCGCTGGGCCATGACCGTGCACAGGTCTTCCAGCTCTTCGGCGCTGATGCTGTTCTGGCCGCTGTTGAGCAGCAGGGAAACGGTCATGTAGAAGCGTTGCAAGGTTTGGGCGATGCTCTTCGACAGCAGGGTCAGCAGCACGAAATGCCGCGAGCTCGGTGCCGGGCGCAGGTACACGTCTTTCTCGAAACGCAGCAGGCCTTGTTCGACGAACGCTTCCAGCCACTGATCGATCACCGCATCCAGTTCGTCCAGCGTCCAGCGAATGAACAGCTCTGATTGCAGGTACGGATACAGCGCGCGGGTGTAGCGCAGGATCTGTTCGCGGCTCATGCGCGAGGTGCTCTGGAAGAAGCTCGCCAGCAGCGCCGGCAGGGCGAAGATGTGCAGCACGTTGTTGCGGTAATAGGTCATCAGGACGGCGTTCTGCTCGTCCAGATAAAGAATCTTGCCCAGCGCATCGTTCTGCTCGGACAGCAGATCCATGTCCTTCACGTGCTCGATCAGCGCGCGGCCATCGCCTTCCGGCAACGTGGTGTGCGGCGAGTACGGGACCTTGCGCAGCAGCGCCAGATACAGATCCAGCACCCGCGCCATGGCCCGATCATCCAGCGCCAGGCGGGTGGTCGACAGCAGCGCCAGCGCCACCAGGTTGACCGGGTTGATCGCCGCCGCTTCGTTCAGGTGCTGCGCGACTTTTTCGCCGAGGCGATTGGTGGTTTCGTTGAGCCACGCCGGCTTGTACTGCGGGCCGAGTTCCTGCTGGCGCCAGTCGGGCTGCTCGCTGTCGAGGAACTCCGCGAGTTTGATCGGTTCGCCGAAGTTCACCGCCACCTGGCCGAAGCGCTGCTTTAGCGCGCCGATGACTTTGAAGATGTCGAAGATCGATTCTTTCTTCTTGCTCGCGCCACGCAGCTCGCCGAGGTAGGTGCGGCCTTCGAGCACGCGCTCATAACCGATGTACACCGGCACAAACACGATCGGCATCCGCGCCGAGCGCAGGAAGCTGCGCATGGTGATTGCGAGCATCCCGGTTTTCGGTTGCAGCATGCGCCCGGTACGCGAGCGACCGCCCTCGACGAAGTACTCGACCGGGAAACCTTTGGTGAACAGGGTGTGCAGGTATTCGTTGAACACCGAGGTGTACAGTGGATTGCCCTTGAACGTGCGGCGCATGAAGAACGCGCCGCCACGGCGCAGCAGGCTGCCGATCACCGGCATGTTGAGGTTGATCCCGGCGGCGATGTGCGGCGGGGTCAGGCCATTGCGGAACAGCAAGTACGACAGCAGCAGATAGTCGATGTGGCTGCGGTGGCACGGCACGTAGATCACTTCGTGACCCTGGGCGACCTTCTGCACGCCTTCGATGTGGTTGACCTTGATCCCGTCGTAGATCTTGTTCCAGAACCAGCTCAGCACCACTTCCAGAAAACGGATCGCGGTGTAGGTGTAGTCCGAGGCGATCTCGTTGCCGTAGCGCAGGGCCTGGGCCTTGGCTTTTTCCGGGGAGATGTTTTCGCGCTCGGCTTCGTCGAGGATCGCTTGCTTGACCAGCGGCTGGTTGAGCAGGCCTTTGACCAGGTTGCGGCGGTGGGAAATGTCCGGACCGATCACTGCAGCCTTGAGGTTGCGGAAGTGCACCCGCAGGATCCGCTGGGCCATGCGCACCGTGCGCTCGTGGCCCTTGTTGTGTTCGATCAGTTCGCGCAGGTGGATCGGTGCGGAGAATTGCACGCGGGTCTTGCGCCCCAGAATCATGATGCTCAGCAGGCGACGCAGACGCCCGGTGACGGCCCAGCTGTCGGCGAACAGCAGTTTCCACGGACTGTTTTCGCTGTCCGGCGACTGGCCCCAGAACACGCTGACCGGAATGATCTGCGCGTCTTCGGCAGCGTTCTGGCTGAGGGCGCTGACCAGTCGGGTCAGGGTCGGCGGTGCACCGCGCTTGTCCTGGCGACCGAGCCAGTCCGGGTCCGGCGTCAGGTAGAAAAACGCTGCCGGTTCGATCAGCGAACCCACGGACACCGGCAGCACCGGGCGCGGCAGGCCGGCCTTGGTGCACTCGGTGTCGACCACCGCCAGATCAGTCAGCGATGGATTTTGCAGGACGTAGAACACCGGACGACTGCGGTCGAGGTTGAGGGTGAACGACGACTGGTTGATCGTCTCGGAGCGAACCCAGAGATACAACAGTCGGCGCAAGGTGCCAAACACAAGACGGCGGAACGGGGAACGGGTCATACGGCTTCTGCGTGAGTGGATAAACCGAGCGTTTGCTCGGGCGGTCGACAGTTTGCCGGATTCACGGAAAATCGGCAAAAAAGCGGCGAAGTAATCTCCTGTTGAGAGTTTTGCCGCCTGTCATATACTCGGCGATCTGTCGCCGGGGCCCTTTTATGGACGTCGGACGCAGGCTGACGTTCCTCAAAGGCTTTCCTGCGAAAAGCCTGTTCAATAATAAAAAAGGAGTATGAACAGATGGCAACACGTGAAACCGGCAACGTGAAGTGGTTCAACGACGCCAAGGGCTACGGCTTCATTCAGCGCGAAGACGGGGTGGACGTGTTCGTGCACTACCGCGCGATCCGTGGCGAAGGCCACCGTTCGCTGACCGAGGGTCAGCAGGTTGAATACGCGGTGGTGGAAGGGCAGAAGGGGTTGCAGGCTGAAGACGTTGTAGGCCTGTAACGCAAATCTTCAGAACACCGAAAATCATTGTGGGAGCGAGCCTGCTCCGGGCGGCGTTCCGACGATTGCGGTGTATCAGTCAGCCTTGATATCGACTGACACTACGCAATCGCGAGCAGGCTCGCTCCCACATTGTCATTGTGTTGCTGGTTTTTAAGCCGTTTTCCAGGTGATCTCTTCTTCACCATCGGCGCTGATCCGGATCCAGCGATCCGCCGTTTCTTCACCTTCTTCTTCAACCCACGTCCCCGGCGCACAGCGCACTTCGACGTTCAGCGCGGCAAAGGCTGCCCGGGCGCAGGCGATGTCGTCGTCCCAAGGGGTCGCATCGCTTTCCAGGTACAGGCTGTTCCACTTGCCCACGGCTTTCGGCAGCCAGGTCACCGGGATGTTGCCGGCCTTGCACTTGTACGTCTGACCTTTCTGTACCCAGTCGCTGCACGGGCCGAGGGCGGCGCCCAGCCAGGCGGAAATGGCCTTGTGGTCGACGTCGGCGTCTTTCAGGTAAATCTCGATGTCCGGTTGGCGCATGGATATCCTCACTGCGGGTCTGAAAAATCCATTCGCGGATTTAGCCGGCCCCGGGTCGTTGCCCGGGACCAAAAGTTATTGAAGAACGAAATAATCGTAGCGCATCGAGACCGTGGTCACGAACGGCTCGGGCTGTTCGATCACCGCCGCGCGGCGCTCGGCACTGGCGCGCCAGCCGTGGGGCGTCATCGCCAGCAGGTTGGCGCGATCCTCGGGCTTGTCCAGCGTCAGTTTGAATTCCAGGGTTTCACTGTGCGCCAGCGCCATGCTTTCCGGCACCAGGGCCAGGTGCTTGTCGTCGGTGTACTCGCGCACTTCGTCGTACAGGCGCTCGCGCAGTTCCATCAGATGGCCGCTGGTCGGGCCGACTTTCATCAGGCCGCCGCCAACACTGAGCAGGCGTTTGGCCTCTTCCCAGTCCAGTGGGCTGAAGACGCTGGCCAGAAACTGGCAACTGCCGGAGGCCAGTGGCACCCGGGCCATGCTGGCGATCAACCAGGTCAGCGCCGGGTTGCGTTTGCAGGCGCGTTTGACCGCTTCCTTCGAGATGTCCAGCGCGTAACCGTCGGCGTCGGGCAAAGCCTCGGCGATCTGCGCGGTGTAGTAACCCTCGCCACAACCGATATCGACCCAGCGCGCCGGCGCATAACTCGCCGCCAGTTCCGCCAGGCGCTTGGCCACTGGCGCGTAATGCCCGGCGTTCAGAAAGTCGCGGCGGGCCTCGACCATCGCCTGATTGTCACCGGGATCGCGGCTGTTCTTGTGCTGCACCGGCAGCAGGTTGAGGTAACCCTGGCGCGCACGGTCAAAGCGGTGGCCGGCGGGGCAGACCACGCCGTTGTCCACCGCGTTTAGCGGTTCACTGCAGATCGGGCACGCGAGCATCAGACGAGCAACTTGATCAGGGTCTGGTAGTAGATCTCGGTCAGCACGTCGAGATCGGCCGCCAGCACGCGCTCGTTGACCTGGTGGATGGTTGCGTTGACCGGGCCCAGCTCAACAACCTGCGTACCCATGGTCGCGATGAAACGACCGTCGGAGGTGCCGCCGCTGGTGGACGCCTTGGTCTCGCGGCCAGTGATGTCCTTGATGCTCGACGACACCGCGTCGAGCAGCGCACCCGGCTCGGTGAGGAATGGCAGACCGGACAGCGCCCAGTCGATGTGCCAGTCCAGGCCGTGCTTGTCGAGGATGTCGGCGACGCGTTTCTGCAGCCCTTCAACGGTCGACTCGGTGGAGAAGCGGAAGTTGAACACCGCCACCAGATCGCCCGGAATCACGTTGGTCGCGCCGGTGCCGGAGTTGACGTTGGAAATCTGGAAACTGGTCGGCGGGAAGAAGTCGTTGCCGTGATCCCAATGCTCGGCTGCCAGCTCGGCCAGAGCCGGGGCAGCGAGGTGGATCGGGTTCTTCGCCAGATGCGGATAGGCGACGTGGCCCTGGACACCGCGCACGGTCAGTTTGGCGCCGAGGGAGCCGCGACGACCGTTCTTCACCACGTCGCCCACCAGCGTGGTGCTCGACGGTTCGCCGACGATGCACCAGTCCAGACGCTCGTTACGGGCGGCCAGGCGCTCGACCACAGCCTTGGTGCCGTGATGCGCCGGGCCTTCTTCGTCGCTGGTGATCAGGAACGCGACCTTGCCCTTGTGATCCGGGTAGTCGGCGACAAAGCGCTCGGCGGCGACTGTCATCGAAGCCAGGCTGCCTTTCATGTCCGCCGCGCCACGGCCGCAGAGCATGCCGTGCTCGTCGATCACTGCGTTGAACGGGTCGATCTGCCACGCAGTAACCGGACCGGTTGGCACCACGTCGGTGTGGCCGGCGAAGCACAGCACCGGGCCTTCGTCTTTGCCGTGAGTCGCCCAGAAGTTATCCACATCTTCGATGCGCATCGGTTCCAGCTGGAAACCGGCATCGCCCAGGCGCTGCATCATCTGCTTCTGGCAATCGGCGTCGACCGGCGTCACGGACGGACGGCGGATCAGGTCGATGGCGAGTTGAAGGGTCGGCGAAAGGTCGGCGTGGGCCGTCATGGAAAACTCCGAAAGCTGGGGGGCAAGGCGCGCAAAATGGCGGTTATCTTAAAGCAAAACGGCGACCATTGGCCGCCGTTTAGTGCATCGGTGAGGATTTAGACCACCGGTGCCGGTTCAGGCGCAGCCGCAGGTTTTGGCAGCGACGACAGGAACGCCATGATCAGCGCCGCCACGTACGGCAGCGACTGCACCAGCAACATGGCCACCCAGAAGCGCATGTCGTTGCTCGGAATGCCCTGCACCAGGAAGATCCCCAGCGCCGCGCCCCACAACAGCAGCATGATGAACAGCTCTTCCCGGGCTTCGGAAATCGCCACCCAGAAGCCATGGTTGTCGGCGTTTTTCGGGGTGCGGAAGAACGGAATGCTGCTGGTGAAGAAGCCGTACAGCACCGCTTTGGCGATGGTGTGCGACAGCGCCAGACCGGCCAGTGCCGCGCAGAATGCATCCTTGAGGTTCACGCCCACGGCGCGACGGTAGAGGAAGATGATCTTGCCGACCTTGAACACGAACAGCGCCAGCGGCGGGATCGCGAAGATCAGCAGCGGTGGGTCGACCCGTTGCGGCACGATGATCATCGCCGCCGACCACAACAGCGCGCCGACGGTGAAGAAGATGTTCATGCCGTCCGCCACCCAAGGCAGCCAGCCTGCGAGGAAGTGGTAACGCTGGCCGCGAGTCAGCTCGGTGTCTTTGCCGCGCAGCAGGCTGCGGGTGTGACGCTTGATGATCTGGATCGCGCCGTAGGCCCAGCGGAAACGCTGTTTCTTGAAGTCGATGAAGGTGTCCGGCATCAGACCCTTGCCGTAACTGTCGTGGTAATACGCCGCCGACAGGCCTTTCTCGAATACCCGCAGACCGAGTTCGGCGTCTTCACAGATGCACCAGTCGGCCCAGCCCAGTTCTTCCAGAACCGAACGACGGGTCATGGTCATGGTGCCGTGCTGGATGATCGCGTCGCGGTCGTTGCGGGTGACCATGCCGATGTGGAAGAAGCCTTTGTATTCGGCGTAGCAGAGCTTTTTGAAGGTGCTTTCGTTCTGGTCGCGATAATCCTGCGGCGACTGCACCACGGCGATTTTCGGGTCGGCGAAGTGCGGCACCATGTGCTTGAGCCAGTTCGGGTGCACGCAGTAGTCGGAGTCGATCACCGCGATCACTTCGGCGTCCTTGGCGGTGTGCGGGATCAGGTAGTTCAGCGCGCCGCCCTTGAAGCCGGCCAGAGGCGAGACGTGGAAGAACTTGAAGCGCGGGCCGAGCGTTTCGCAGTAGTCGCGCACCGGTTCCCAGACCGCCGGGTCCTTGGTGTTGTTGTCGATGATCAGGACTTCGAAGTCCGGATAGTCGAGGTTGGCCAGGGCGTTGAGGGTCTGTTTGACCATCTCCGGCGGCTCGTTGTAGCAGGGCACGTGGATCGAAACTTTCGGGCGGTAATCAGAATCGCCGACCACCGGCAGGAATTCACGCCGGCGTTTGTGAATCCACACCGCTTCGGCCAGTTCGTGGGCCTCGGTCAGCAACACGATGAACACCCCGAGCGCACCGAGCGCCAGCAGGAAGCCCACCGTCAGGCTGAACCACGTGCTGTACTGCTGGCTGTAGTCGTAACCGATCCACACCAGCACCGAACCGCACAGAAACGCGATAAAGGTCAGGAAGGTACGGCCGCGCTGACGCAGGGCCGAGCCGTCGATCATCAGCAGGGTCAGCGACAGCAGCGCCAGCACCACCGAACCGATGGCCAGCACGCGCCATTGCGGGATCGCCACCACCGGACCTTCGAAGTTGAATTTCTGCTGGCGCGCGGCGTTGAACACGCCCCAGTAGGCGCCAACCGAACCTTCGTCGCTGGCCTTCCACGGCTGGTCAAACGCTTCGATCACGAAGTAGTTGAAGCCCTGGCGGTTGAGTTTGTTGACCAGCGTGCGCAGGTAGATCGCCTGATCCGCCGGCGACGCATCGGCGCCACCGCGCATGCGGCCGTTGCTCGGCCAGCCCACTTCGGACAGCAGCAGCGGTTTTTTCGGGAACATCTTTTTCAGGTCGCGGGCGCGGTCGAAAACGAACTGCCCGGCCTTGTCCACCGGAATGAATTCCCAGTAAGGCAGGACGTGGGCGGCGATCAGGTCGACGTGTTTGGCCAGTTGCGGGTATTTCTCCCAGATATGCCATTGTTCGGAGGTGGTGACCGGTACCTTCACCGCTGCACGGACACGATCCAGCAGGACGATCAGGGCCTCAGGCGTGATTTCCTCCCGGAATAATGCTTCGTTGCCGACCACCACGCGAACCACACTGCGCGAAGAGTTGGCCAACTCGATAGCTTTAGCGATCTCCCGCTCGTTGCGCTCCTGGTCGGGGCTGATCCAGATCCCCAGGGTCACGCGCAGGCCGAATTCTTCTGCCAGTTTCGGGATGTCCTGCAGGGAGCCGTCGACCGAGTAGATGCGGATGTTGTCCGTCAGCTTGCTCATGATCTCCAGGTCGCGGCGCATTTCATCGTCGGACGGATACTGATCCTTCTGTGGGAACTGTCCCTGCTGGAACGGTGAATAGGAGAAACCGGAGATCTGCTCCGGCCAGTTCGGCGCGGAAACGGGGCGGTTGATCAGCGCCCAGAAACCGGTGAACAGGGCGGCGATTGCCAGAACCACCACCAGGTTGAGTCCAAATTTACGCGATGACATAGCTGTGTCGGGTTCCAAAGGCTGTGGAACGAAGGGTCGGCTGGTTGACGCCAGGAGGGCGCGCATCCTACACCGGCAGTTCGCTGAGTCCTACAAGAGACAGGGAAATGCCGGACGTTGGGCAATCCAACCTGACTTAAGTTCTTTCGTTTCAGTGTGTAAGACAAATCTTTGTTACGTGCAGCTTCAATTAAAGCAGGCGCGTTCGCCGTTCATAGCGCAAAGATGCTCTTGGCCGCCGACGGCCCTATAATGCGCGCCGGTTTTCAGGGTAATGGTCATGAGTACAGAAGATCCGCGGTTTGCAGGCATCGCCCGTTTGTATGGCATCGAGGGCCTTGAGCGCCTGCGTGCAGCCCATGTGGCGATTGTCGGCGTTGGCGGCGTCGGTTCCTGGGCGGCGGAAGCCATGGCCCGTTGCGGGGTGGGCGAGATTTCGCTGTTCGACCTCGACGACGTCTGCGTCAGCAACGCCAACCGCCAGTTGCACGCGCTCGACAGCACCGTCGGCAAACCCAAGGTCGAGGTGATGGCCGAGCGTCTGCGCGGGATCAACCCGGACTGCAAGGTGCACGCCGTGGCGGACTTCGTCACCCGCGACACCATGGCCGAATACATCACGCCGAACATCGACTGCGTGATCGACTGCATTGATGCGGTCAACGCCAAGGCTGCGCTGATCGCCTGGTGCAAGCGCCGCAAGATTCAGATCATCACCACCGGTGGAGCTGGCGGACAGATCGATCCAACGTTGATTCAGGTCTGCGACCTCAACCGCACCTTCAACGATCCGCTGGCTTCGAAAGTGCGTTCAACGTTGCGCCGTGACTACGGTTTCTCGCGAACCGTGACCCGCCATTACAGCGTGCCGTGCGTGTTCTCCACCGAACAGCTGCGCTATCCGAAGCCGGACGGCAGCATTTGCCTGCAGAAGAGTTTTGTCGGTGACGGCGTGAAACTGGACTGCGCCGGCGGGTTTGGCGCGGTGATGATGGTGACGGCGACGTTCGGCATGGTCGCGGCGACCAAGGCCGTAGACAAGATTGTGGCGGGCGTGCGGCGACCGGCGGATCGGGTCAAGCCTCAGGCCTGAAGCATAGGGCTGCCCAGCAGCCCTTTTACTGCGCCAGCTCGTTCATCCGCTGCAGCACGGCATTCAAGCCATTGCTGCGCGACGGCGACAACTGCCGCGACAGTCCCAATTGATTGAACCACTCCGGCAGATCGATTTGCTGCAACTCGGCGGCCGACAAGCCGTTGACCCGCAACAGCAACAACGCCACCAATCCGCGAATCATCCGCGCATCGCTGCCTGCTGCGAATTGCCAGTGACCGTCGCGCAACTCTCCAACCAGCCACACCTGGCTTTCACAGCCGTGCACCCGATTGGCCTCGCACTTGTCCGCATCGCTCAACGGCGGCAGGCGGTCACCAAATTGCATTAACAGCCGCGCCCGCTGTTCCCAGCCGGCGGCGTTCTGAAACGTTTGCAGCGCGTCGGCGGCCTCGACCGGCAGGCTCATCGCAACAGCTCCAGCGCCTGATCCAGCGCTTCAAAGAACCGCTCCAGATCTTCGGAATCGTTGTACAGCGCCAGCGACACACGAATCGCCCCGGCCAGTTCGAAACGCTTGAGCAACGGCATCGCGCAGTGGTGTCCGGCACGCACGGCGATGCCCTGTTCGGTCAGCAAGTGCGCAAGATCGGCGTTGTGCACACCTTCCACGACAAAACTGACCAGCGCCAGTTGCGGCTTGCCCAGCAGACGGATGCCATTGCGGGCAGCAAGGCCGCGCAACAGATAGTCGTGCAGCGCCGCTTCGTGGGTGGACACGGCGTCCTGATCCAGACCGGCCAGATAATCGAGGGTCGCGCCGAGGCCGATCACGCTGGCAATCGGCGGCGTTCCCGCTTCGAAACCCAGTGGCGCCGGGCGGAAACGCGCGTCGTGATAATTGGCTTCCAGCACCATTTCGCCACCGAACTGCCACGGGCGCAGTTGTTCGAGCGCGGCGTTGCGCCCGAACAGCACGCCAAGGCCATCGGGCCCGTACAACTTGTGGCTGGAAAACACATAAAAGTCGCAACCCAGCGCCTGCGCGTCATGCCGGCCGTGAACCACGCCTTGAGCGCCATCGACCACGGTCAACGCGTTGTGCGCCTTGGCCATTGCCAGCAGTGCCGGCAACGGTTGCCAGGCGCCCAGTACGTTGGACAACTGGCTGACCGCCAGCAAGCGAGTGCGCGGACCGATCAGGTGAACGGCAGCAGCGAGGTCGATCACGCCGTCATCGTCCAGCGGCAGGATCACCAGTTTGAGGTCGCGACGTTGTGCCAGTTGCTGCCACGGCAGCAGATTGGCGTGATGCTCCAGGGCGCTGATGACAATTTCATCGCCTGGAAGGAAAAGATGTTCCAGGCCGTAAGCCAGGAGATTCAGCGCACTGGTGGCGCCGTGGGTGAAGATGATCTGCCCGCTGTCACCGGCATTCAGCCACTGGGCAACCTTCAGGCGGCTGTCCTCGAACGCCTGCGTGGCGTGGGCGCCGGGCAGATGCTGAGCACGATGCACGTTGGCCGCGCCATTGGCGTAGTAATGCGCCAGCGCGTCGAGTAGGGCCTGGGGTTTTTGCGTGGTGGCGGCGTTGTCCAGATAGGTCTGGTCTTGCCGTTGCAGGGCGGCGATGGCCGGGAAATCGGCGCGCCAGGGGGAGGGAATCATCACGGTTTCAAGCCCTGGTGAAGATGGGCGGGTTAACGCCGAACCCTGTGGGAGCGGGCTTGCCCGCGAATGCGTCGTGTCAGTCAAAATGAAGGGTGACTGACACACCGTCTTCGCGAGCAAGCCCGCTCCCACAGGAGGTCACAGCGGCGCTTAGTTGTGAGCGTGCAGCGCTTCGTTCAGTTCGATCGCCGATTTGTGGGTTTTGCATTCCACAGCGCCGGTTTCCGAATTGCGACGGAACAGCAGGTCGGTCTGACCGGCCAGTTCACGAGCCTTGACCACTTTGACCAGGTTGTTGTGCTCGTCCAGCAGCGCCACCTTGGTGCCAGCGGTCACGTACAGGCCCGACTCGACGGTGTTGCGGTCGCCCAGCGGGATACCGATACCGGCGTTGGCGCCGATCAGGCAGCCTTCGCCGACCTTGATCACGATGTTGCCGCCGCCCGACAGGGTGCCCATGGTCGAGCAGCCGCCGCCCAGGTCCGAACCCTTGCCAACGAAGACGCCAGCGGAAACGCGGCCTTCGATCATGCCCGGGCCTTCGGTGCCGGCGTTGAAGTTGATGAAACCTTCGTGCATCACGGTGGTGCCTTCGCCCACGTAGGCGCCCAGACGCAGGCGTGCGGCGTCAGCGATACGCACGCCGGCCGGTACCACGTAGTCGGTCATTTTCGGGAACTTGTCCACCGAGAACACTTCCAGCAGCTCGCCGCGCAGACGGGCTTCGAGTTGCAGCTCGGCCAGTTCGCTCAGGTCGATCGCGCCCTGGCTGGTCCAGGCCACGTTCGGCAGCAGCGGGAAGATCCCGGCCAGGCTCACGCCGTGCGGCTTGACCAGGCGATGGGACAGCAGGTGCAGCTTGAGGTAAGCCTCAGGAGTCGAAGTCAGTTGCGCGTCTTCGGCCAGCAGGGTCGCGACCAGCGGCTTGTGGCTTTCGGCCAGGCGAGTCAGCAGCTTGCCTTGCACCGCGTCGATGCCTTTCACGGCTTCAGCCAGTTGCGCAGCCTGTGCGGTGGTGAAGGTGATGGCCTGGTTGCCTTCGGTGTAGCCGAGGATCGGTGCAACTGCGGCAACCAGTTCGGCCGAAGGGTTCAACAGCGGCTGGGCGTAGAACACTTCCAGCCACGCGCCTTGACGGTTTTGGGTGCCGACGCCGAAGGCAATACTGAACAGGGAGTTGGACATGTGAATACCTCTACAAAAAGTGACGGGCTGCTTACTTGAGCGCGGCCGCGTAGATATCTGGCTTGAAGCCAATCAGGGTTCGGTCACCGAGATCGAGCACCGGGCGCTTGATCATCGAGGGTTGAGCGAGCATCAGTTCGATGGCTTTCGACTGGTCGAGATCGGCTTTGCGTTCGTCGTCGAGTTTGCGAAAGGTCGTGCCTGCGCGGTTCAACACCGTTTGCCAGCCATGCTCGTCGCACCATTGGGTCAGGTGCTCACGGTCAATGCCGGCGGTCTTGTAATCGTGGAAGTCATAGCTGACAGCGTGTTCATCGAGCCAGGTGCGCGCCTTTTTCATGGTGTCGCAGGCTTTGATGCCGAAAAGGTGCAACGTTTTGCTTGAAACGGTCAAGGAATTGCCCCCTTTACAGGTGCTGGAAAAAAATGGTGTCGGATTATGCCATGACCAGACGGTTTCGCGGCGCCGGGGTTGCTTTTGCTGAGGGGGCTGCGACATAGGTGCAACGGTCACGCACAGCCTAAGCGGCTAATATGGCAGTTTCAACGCTGTCGATTGTCCGGGATTTCCGCTCTATGCAAACCGCTTATACCGTCCTGATCCTGCTGATGCTGGTCAGTGTCTCGCGCCTGGTGGGACGGGTGATTCCGCTGCCGCTGCCACTGGTGCAGATCGCCGCCGGTGCCTTGCTGGCCTGGCCGACCCTCGGCCTGCACGTGGCTCTTGATCCGGAGCTGTTCCTGTTTCTGTTCCTGCCACCGCTGCTGTTTTCCGATGGCTGGCGCATGCCCAAGCGGGAATTGTGGCGCCTGCGCGGGCCGGTGCTGACGCTGGCGGTCGGGTTGGTGCTGTTTACCGTGGTCGGGGCGGGCTACTTCATTCATTGGCTGCTGCCGACGATTCCCTTGCCGGTGGCCTTCGCGCTGGCGGCGGTACTGTCGCCAACGGATGCCGTGGCCGTCTCGGCCATTTCGCAGAACCGCTTGCCCACACCATTGATGCACATGTTGCAGGGCGAGGCGCTGATGAATGACGCTTCGGGCCTGGTGACGTTCAAGTTCGCCCTGGTCGCGGCGGTTACCGGTGCGTTTTCCCTGGCCAACGCCAGCCTGACCTTCGTACTGGTCGCGGTCGGCGGGCTGGCAGTGGGTGTGGCGCTGAGCTGGCTGGTCGGCCGGTTGCGCGCCTGGATGATCGCCCGGGGCTGGGACGATCCGGCGACCCACGTGGTGTTCATGTTGCTGCTGCCATTCGCCGCTTACGTGCTGGCCGAACGGCTCGGCGCGTCGGGCATTCTTTCGGCAGTGGCGGCGGGGATGATGCAGAGCTGGCTCGATCTGCTGCCGCGCCAGACCAGCACCCGGTTGCTCAATCGCAGCGTGTGGTCGTTGCTGGAGTTTGCCTTCAACGGTTTGATTTTTCTGCTGCTCGGCCTGCAGCTACCGGACATCATTAAAGCGGTGGTCAGCCACGAGACGTCGTTGTGGCCGACCCTGTTCTATCGCTGTCTCGATGTGGTGGCGATCTTCCTGGCGCTGGTCCTGTTGCGTTTTATCTGGGTGCAGAGCATCTGGCGTCTTTCGGTGCTGTTGCGTCGCCTGCGTGGGAAGGGGGATCTGACGCAAGTGCCGACCGCCCGTTCCTGCTGGTTGCTGACCGTTGGCGGTGTGCGCGGTGCGGTGACCCTGGCGGGTGTGATGTCGGTGCCGATGCTGATGGGCAGCGAGGTGTTTCCCGAGCGCGACCTGCTGATCTTCATCGCCGCCGGGGTGATTCTGTTGTCGCTGGTGACGGCGTGTATTGCGCTGCCATTGCTGTTGCGTGGTATCGAAAAAAGCCCGGACGACAAGCGTCGTCAGGAAGTCCGTGACGCCTGGCGCAAGACCGCGGAAGCAGCGATTCATGCGCTGGAGACCGAAGAGGTCAATCCGCAGGATGCCGCGCAAGCCGCGCTGGCAGCGGAGCTCAAGGCGCGGATCATGTCCGAGTACCGCCATCAGCTGGAGGTGTTCAACGAATCCGCCGAAGCCCAGGCATTGGCGTTCCAGATGGATCTGCTGGAACGCCGCTTGCGCCTCAAGGCATTGCGGGCGCAGCGCCTTGAGTTGTACAGCCTCAGTCGTCAGCATCAGATTGGTGATGACGTTTTACGGGAAGTGCTGGGCGAACTGGATTTGAGTGAGGCCAATCTGGGGCAGGTCAAATGATCCAGGCGGCCCTGGCCCACTGGCTACGCCGTCTGTGCAGCAGGGTACGGATAGGCCTTCGCCATGAAGGCCTTGTCCTTTTCACTGAGCACTCGATTCAGATCAATCTTGAAATCGCCGTGGGTCCAGTCCTGGCGAACGGGGTAATGCATGATCGATTTCGGATCGTAAGGCGAATAGTCGAACGAGCCTGCATCGAGCAGGTTGAAGTAGCGTTCATCGACAGACTGGCGCGCGTAATCGTCTTCATCGGCGTCTTCGGCCACGCCGTGTGAGGCGTAAACCGCAGGTTTGTTCCAGGGAATGTTTGACTCCGGGTGCAGGTGCTCATGTTCGGCTCCCAATGCGTGCCCGAACTCATGCATGACATTGGCGGCGAAGAACGCTGGTGCTCGCAGGTCCGGTGACAGCCTCATGGTCGGGTCTGGCGCTTCGACCAATAGGGCGTTGTTACCGATGACAGACCAGTAAATACCGGGCTCGCTTTTGATACGAATATCCCCTGAGTCGCCCTCGACAAAATCGAACTTCAGGTTGATGTGAGGCAGCCAGTTGCTCGCTGCGGTTTTGACAGCCTCTTTGAACGCCTGGTCGCCATTCAGAAAGGCAATTCGCAATGTCTGGCCAGGCGTCCAGAAGTGAGCCGGTTTGCCGGCTGCGCGTTTTTTTCGGCGAGACTGGTTGATTGTTTGAATCATGTTCAAGTGTCCTTACTTGCAGGAAATAATTAACGTGTCCAGCAACTCGATGAGTTCGGGTGGTGAAGTTATTGTTGATCGTGAAAGTATGAAAGTTGTTTGATGTAAGTGGGTGTGTTCAATCCAGTTTCGTCAGGCGTTGCACCTGACGAATGTTGTTTTGAAGCAGGCATTTATTTCGGATAAAGCAGTTTCATCAATTGTTTGTCTTTTTTACTGATCTTGCGGTTGATCGGGACTTCCCAGTTGCCGATGGTCAAATCGTTCGATATGGGATGGTGCATGATCGATCGCCTGTCGTAGTTCGTATAAAGCGCATCCAGCGTATCGAAGGACGCGAACAGATTGCGGTCGACCTGTTCGCGGGTCAGCGGATTCATTTCCCGATTTCGGTAAAACGCGTACACCTTGGGTTTGTCCCACGGAATATTGGCTTGAGGGTGCTGATGTTCGTGCAGGGCCCCCAGCGCATGGCCGAACTCGTGAACCACGATGGTTTCGAAATCGGCATGTTCCGGTTTGACGCCCAGATTCATCGTCGGATGGTCGGGATGAATCAATAGCGCATCAGTGCCGAGCACCGAACTGTTGGTATTGTTCCGAGTGGCGATGCGGATATCACCTTTCAGATCGTCGACGAATTCAAACTTGAGGTTGATATAGGGCAGCCATTTACAGGCTGCCTTGATAATCGCGACCTTAAGGTCTGGGTCGGGTGTATCGATGAATGCGATTTTTAACGTGCGGCCATTTGCCTAGAGTTTCGAGTAATTGACCACGGAGCGTTTGCGGCGAGAGCCGGGTGCGCTGTGTGTACCGGCATTTGCCGGATTCTCGCTGATGGCGGCTGTGTAAGCGGCCTGATCGTCAGGCCATTGAATCAGTTGGCAATCCAGAAGTTCTTTCATTGTTCACTTCTTCCATGAAGTTAAAGTTGGCGTTGGTTCACGCGCAGCGAGTGGCGCGACTCAAGACTAACGTCTGGCCGGCACAGGAATGAGATACAAAAAACAAGGGAAGTGTTACGTGATATTTGACCACCCGTGCCGGATTGGCCGGCACGGGCATTCAGACATTACTTGTGGCGCAGGACGAAGTCGCGAATACGCTCGGCCGCTTCGACGCACTCGGCCAGCGGCGCAACCAGCGCCATCCGCACGCGCCCGGCGCCCGGATTGACGCCACCGACGTCCCGCGACAAGTACGAGCCCGGCACCACGGTCACGTGTTCTTCGGCAAACAGATCCCGGCAGAACGCGGCATCGTCGCCTTGCACATTCGGCCACAGATAAAAGCTGCCATCCGGGCGCTGCACGTCCATCACCGGGCTGAGGATCGCCAGCACGGCATCGAACTTCTCGCGATACAGCGCACGGTTGGCGCGCACGTGCACTTCGTCATTCCACGCTGCGACGCTGGCCAGTTGGGTCTGAACCGGCATCGCGCAGCCGTGGTAGGTGCGGTACAGCAGGAAGCCCTTGAGGATGTCGGCATCGCCGGCAACGAAACCGGAGCGCAGACCCGGCAGGTTCGAGCGCTTGGACAGGCTGTGGAACACCACGCAGCGCTTGAAGTCTTGGCGGCCCAGTTCTGCGCAGGCACTGAGCAGGCCCGGCGGCGGGGTTTGTTCGTCGAAGTACAGTTCGCTGTAGCACTCGTCGGCGGCGATCACGAAGTCGTATTCGTCGGCCAGGGCGATCAGTTTTTTCAGCACATTGACCGGAATCAGCGCACCGGTCGGGTTGCCCGGCGAGCACAGGAACAGGATCTGGCAGCGCCTCCAGATCTCCGGCGATACCGCATCGAAGTCCGGATTGAAGCCGTTCTCGTCCAGGCACGGCAGGTAGTGCGGCTTGGCGCCGGCGAGGAACGCCGCACCTTCGTAGATCTGATAGAACGGGTTCGGGCTGACCACCAGTGCGTCGTCGCCACGGTTGACCACGGTCTGGGTGAAAGCGAACAGCGCTTCACGGGTGCCGTTGACCGGCAGCACATTGCGCGCCGGGTCGATCCAGCCGTTCGGCACGTTGAAACGACGTTCGCACCAGGCCGCGATGGCTTCGCGCAGGGCCGGGATGCCGAGGGTGGTCGGGTACACCGCCATCTGATCCAGATTGTTGGCCAGCGCCTCGGCGACAAAGCTTGGCGAGCGATGCTTCGGTTCGCCGATGGACAGCGCGATCGGGCGCTTGTCCGGGTTTGGCGTAACGCTGCCGAGCAGGGCGCGGAGCTTTTCGAACGGGTAGGGCTGAAGCTGGGACAGAGCGTTGTTCATCGGTGCGGGATCTCGTGCAAAGCGGTTGAATCCGGGCGCGCAATCAAATGCTGATGCGCGACAGTTTGATATCGGGTTCCTGATTGACGCTCAACTGTTCGACGATGGCATCCTGCAAACGGCTGCACAGCAGCGGGTCGGACAGCGGTTGATTGTGGGCGTCGGTGATGAAGAACACGTCTTCCACCCGCTCGCCCAAGGTGGCGATTTTGGCGTTCTGCAGCGACAGGTCGAACTCGAGGAAAATCCCGCCGACCCGTGCCAGCAGGCCTGGACGATCCGGCGCAGTGAGTTCCAGTACGGTTACCGGACGCTGGGCGTCGTTGTGGATCGTCACCTGCGGGGCGAACGCAAAATGCTTGAGCTGGCGCGGCACCCGACGCTGGATGATCGTCGGGTAGTCGGCCGGGTTGCGCAGGGCTTCGGTCAGTCCCTCGCGAATCTGCTTGACCCGGACCGGATTGTCGCCGATCGAGTCGCCATCGGTGTCGAGCACGATGTAGGTGTCGAGGGTGAACTGGCTGCTGGACGTGATGACCCGGGCGTCGTGAATGTTCAGATTGAGCTGATCCATCGCAGCCACGGTCACGGCGAAGAAGTCGTGCTGGTCCGGCGCATAGATGAAGATCTGCGTGCCGCCCTCGAATTCGCGCTGGGTGGTTTCCTTGATCAGCACCAGCGGGCCGCCGTCAGCCGGTTGCTGGAGAATGGCGTCGGTGTGCCAGGCCACATCGCCGGCGGTGTGGCGCAGGAAGTAGTCGTCGCCCAGCTGCGCCCACAATTGCTCGACGTCATCCGGGTCGGTGCCGCCGCGTACCAGGATGTCCAGTGCTGCGCTCTGGGTCTGGCGGATCTGTTCTTCGCGATCCACCGGGTTCTCCAGGCCGCGGCGCAGTGCACGCTTGGTCTCGGTGTAGAGCTGGCGCAGCAGACTGGCACGCCACGAGTTCCACAGCGTCGGGTTTGTCGCGTTGATGTCGGCCACGGTCAGCACGTACAGGTAGTCGAGACGTGTCTCGTCACCGACCGCCAGCGCGAAGTCATGGATCACCTGCGGGTCGGACAGGTCCTTGCGCTGGGCGGTGGTCGACATCACCAGGTGGTTCTGCACCAGCCACACGATCAGGCGGCTGTCCCACACCGGCAATTGATGGCGCTGACAGAACGCTTCAGCGTCCACGGCACCAATTTCCGAGTGATCACCATGCCGGCCCTTGCCGATGTCGTGGTACAGGCCGGCCATATAAATGAGTTCAGGCTTGGGCAGTTTCGCCATCAGCTTGGCGGCCAGCGGGAATTTCTCCGACACCTGGGTGTACTGCAATTTGCGCAGGTGCTTGATCAGGTTCAGCGTGTGCGCATCGACCGTATAGATGTGAAACAGGTCGTGCTGCATCTGCCCGACAATGAAGCCGAATTCCGGCAGATAGCGCCCGAGAATGCCGTAACGGTTCATCCGCCGCAGGTTGCGGTGGATGCCGATCTTGCACTTGAACAGCTCGATGAACAGGCTGGTGTTGCGGATGTCGTTGCGAAAGTTGTCGTCGATCAGGTGACGGTTTTCCCGCAGCAGACGAATGGTGTCGGCGCGTACACCTTTGATTTCCGGCTGCTGGGCCATCAGCACGAAGATCTCGAGCATGGCGAACGGCGTGCGGCGGAATACGTTGTCGTTGCGTGCCTCGATGTAACCGTCGTGCAGTTGGAAGCGCGAGTTGATCGGCTGTGGCGGCGCTTCGTCTTCCGGGGCGAGGATGACTTCCTCGAAGTGCTGGATGATCAGGTCGCTGAGCTGGGCGATGCTCATCACCACCCGGAAATACTGCTGCATGAAGTTTTCGACGGCCTGTTTGGCGTCGTCGCCTTCAAAACCCAGCAGCCCGGCGATGGTGCGCTGGTGATCGAACAGCAGGCGGTCTTCGGAGCGACCGGCGAGCATGTGCAGGGCGTAACGCACTTTCCAGAGGAATTCCTGAGAGGACGCCAGCAGGGCGTTTTCACTCTCGACCAGAAAGCCTTCGCCGGCCAGGGCGCGCAGGTTCAGGGTGCCGTACTGACGACGGGCTACCCACAGAATGGTCTGAATATCCCGTAGTCCGCCGGGCGAGCCTTTGACGTTGGGTTCCAGGTTGTATTCGGTGTCGTTGTACTTGTGGTGGCGAGCCTTCTGCTCGGCGCGCTTGGCCAGGAAGAACTCCTTGCTCGGCCACATGTGTGCGGTGCTGGTGACGTCGAGCATGCGCTGGCGCAGGCGCTCGGGGCCGCAGATGGTGCGGCTTTCCATCAGGTTGGTGACCACTGTCAGGTCGGCGCGGGCCTCTTCGGCGCATTCGTCGACCGAACGAACGCTCTGACCGACTTCCAGGCCGATGTCCCACAGCAGGGTGAGAAAACGCTCGATGGAATCGCGGAAGATTTCGTGGTCGGCGCTGTCCAGCAGGATCAGCAGGTCGATGTCGGAGTAAGGGTGCAGTTCGCCGCGACCGTAGCCGCCGACCGCGACCAGCGCGATGTCGGCGTCTTCGCTCCAGTCGAACTGGTCCCAGGCCTTTTGCAGGATGTTATCGACGAACCACGCCCGATCTTCGATCAGTCGCCGGATGTCGCGACCGGCCCGGAAGCGTGAATCGAGCACCTCGCGGGCCTGGCGGATCGCCTTCTTGAACGCCGCGATGGGACTCGCTTTCAGGGCCAGTTCAGCCTGGAACTGGCCGCGGTCGAAGAGTTCGGGATCCACCTGCGGCATCGATTGACTTTCCTTCTATAGGCTGGGAACGGTGTCTGGGTCAGGCCGAGATGCGCGGGATGGTGTCGTCGCTGCGCAGGGTGAAGATCTCGTAGCCGGTGTCGGTGACAAGCAAAGTGTGTTCCCACTGTGCCGACAGCTTGCGATCCTTGGTGATAGCGGTCCAGCCGTCGCCCAGTACTTTGGTGTCGGCCTTGCCCTGGTTGATCATCGGCTCGATGGTGAAGGTCATGCCGGCCTTCAGTTCCATGCCGGTGCCGGCACGGCCGTAGTGCAGGATCTGCGGCTCTTCGTGGAACACCTTGCCGATGCCATGGCCGCAGAATTCGCGAACCACCGAGAAACCGTTCTTTTCCGCGTGTTTCTGGATGATTTCGCCGATGTCGCCGAGGCGGCAGCCGGGTTTGACGATTTCGATCGCCTTGTACATGCATTCCTGGGTGACCTGCGACAGGCGCTCGGCCCAGACCGGCACGGTGCCGACGTGGAACATGCGGCTGGTGTCGCCGTGGTAGCCGTCCTTGATCACGGTGACGTCGATGTTCAGGGTGTCGCCGTTTTTCAGCGGCTTGTCGTTCGGGATGCCGTGGCAGACCACGTGGTTGATCGAGGTGCAGATCGACTTCGGGTAGCCCTTGTAGTTGAGCGGGGCAGGGATGGCCTGCTGGACGTTGACGATGTAGTCGTGGCAGATCTGGTTCAGCTCATCGGTGGTCACGCCAGGCTTGACGTGCTCGGCAATCATTTCCAGCACATCGGCGGCCAGTTTGCCGGCGACACGCATGCCAGCGATGTCCTCGGGGGTTTTGAGGGTGACGGTCATACAGGCTCTCTCTGCGCTCGACGGCGCTTGCTGATACGAACAGGGGCGCGGCTGTTGATTTGGCGGCCCCGAAAAACGCGATTCTAACAGACCAAAGGCGCAAATCCGCGCCTGCGTGCATCGCTTCTCTCTATACAATGCGGCGCATTGTCCCGATTCCAAGGGGCTGGCGCGCATGTCCCTGACGCGATTGCAGATTCCGGGTTCCGTTTGCGTCGCCCCTGTGGTATAAAATGCGCCGCTTTCCGGGGATAGCTCCGGGAGCATTAACCCACACACGTGTCGACACGATGGCCTGGGTGCCTTTGATCCTCGGATCAATGGTTGGTCATTGGGATACGTGGAGGCCCAACCCGACTTATCAAGGAACTATCATGTCCCAAGTCAACATGCGCGATATGCTGAAGGCCGGTGTGCACTTCGGTCACCAAACCCGTTACTGGAATCCGAAAATGGGTAAATACATTTTCGGCGCGCGTAACAAGATTCACATCATCAACCTTGAAAAAACCCTGCCAATGTTCAACGAAGCTCTGACTTTCGTAGAGCGTCTGGCCCAGGGCAAAAACAAGATTCTGTTCGTCGGCACCAAGCGTTCCGCTGGCAAGATCGTTGCTGAAGAAGCAGCACGTTGCGGTTCGCCGTATGTCGATCACCGCTGGTTGGGCGGCATGCTGACCAACTTCAAGACCATTCGTGCTTCCATCAAGCGTCTGCGTGACCTTGAAGTACAAGCCGAAGACGGTACTTTCGCCAAGCTGACCAAGAAAGAAGCGCTGATGCGCACTCGCGATCTTGAGAAGCTGGATCGTTCCCTGGGCGGCATCAAGGACATGGGCGGTCTGCCAGACGCACTGTTCGTGATCGACGTTGACCACGAGCGCATCGCGATCACCGAAGCCAACAAGCTGGGCATCCCGGTCATCGGCGTTGTCGATACCAACAGCAGCCCGGAAGGCGTTGACTACATCATCCCAGGCAACGATGACGCAATCCGCGCTATCCAGCTGTACATGGGTTCGATGGCTGACGCAGTCATCCGCGGTCGCAACAACGTTGCTGGCGGTACTGTAGAATTCGCAGCTGAAGAAACTCAGGCTGCAGCTGAGTAATTGACGCCCTGGCGTTGACTCAGTAAGCAAAAAGGGGGCTTGGCCCCCTTTTTGCCACCTCGAAAACCATCTGTCGGCAGCGCAGCTACAGCATCTGTAACGTGCAGCGGCTACAAACAGGTTCGGGAAGAATTGAACGCCCGTTCGATCGGGTGGAATGGTTGAAAACCTATCCAAGAGGAATTTGAAAATGGCAGCAATTACTGCAGCGTTGGTCAAAGAACTGCGCGAGCGTACCGGCGAAGGCATGATGGATTGCAAGAAAGCCCTGGAAAAGGCTGGCGGCGACATCGAAAAAGCCATTGATGACATGCGTGCTTCGGGCGCCATCAAGGCTGCCAAGAAAGCTGGCAACGTTGCCGCTGAAGGCGCTATCGCCATCAAGGACGACGGCAAGGCTGCCGTTCTGATCGAAGTCAACTCGCAGACCGACTTCCTGGCTCTGCAGGACGACTTCAAAAACTTCGTTGCTGCCAGCGTTGACAAAGCATTCGCTGACAAGCTGACCGATGCAGCTCCGCTGATCGCTTCTCAAGAAGCCGCTCGCGAAGCACTGGTTGCCAAAGTAGGCGAGAACGTCAACATCCGTCGCCTGGTGCGCGTAGAAGGCGACGTAGTCGGCACCTACCTGCACGGCAACAAGATCGGTGTTGCTGTTGTCCTGAAAGGCGGCGACGTCGAGCTGGCCAAAGACATCGCAATGCACGTTGCTGCAAGCAACCCTGAGTTCCTGCTGCCTTCGCAAGTCTCCGACGAAGCGATCGAGCGTGAAAAGGCTGTGTTCCTGCAGCTGAACGAAGAAAAAATCAAAGGCAAGCCAGAAAACATTGTTGAGAACATGGTCAAGGGCCGTATCAGCAAGTTCCTGGCAGAAGCAAGCCTGGTTGAGCAGGCGTTCGTCAAGAACCCTGAAATCAAGGTTGGTGAGCTGGCCAAGAAAGGCGGCGCTGAAATCGTTTCCTTCACCTACTTCAAAGTAGGCGAAGGCATCGAGAAGCCGGTCGACAACTTCGCTGAAGAAGTTGCTGCCCAGCTGGCTGCCGCCAAGCAATAAGACGGTTTTTCAACTGTCGCCCGAAAGAGGCTGCCCGCTCACGCGCGCAGCCTCTTTTCAGATAGGGTTACCAATTTTTAATTGGTTTCCCCTTGGAACTGACTTACAAAGCCATGTTCCGATGGCGCTGAAGCAGCGCCAAGCTAGAGTGAACGCCAGCTGTAAACAGCTCGCAAAGAATTTTTAAAATACGCCGCAGGAGAGATTCGCAATGGCTCAGCAGGGCAGTGGTTATCAGGCTCGCTATAAACGCATTCTACTCAAGCTTAGCGGCGAGGCCCTGATGGGCTCGGAAGAGTTCGGGATCGATCCGAAAGTGCTCGATCGCATGGCGCTGGAAGTCGGCCAACTGGTCGGCATCGGCGTTCAGGTCGGTCTGGTGATCGGCGGTGGCAACCTGTTCCGCGGTGAAGCGCTGAGCAAGGCCGGCATGGATCGGGTCACGGGCGACCACATGGGCATGCTGGCCACTGTGATGAACGCCCTGGCCATGCGCGACGCGCTGGAACGTGCCAATATCTCCGCCATCGTGATGTCGGCCATCTCCATGGTCGGTGTAACCGATCACTATGACCGTCGCAAGGCCATGCGCCACCTGAACTCCAAGGACGTGGTGATCTTCGCGGCCGGTACCGGCAATCCGTTCTTTACCACGGATTCGGCAGCCTGCCTGCGCGCTATTGAAATCGACGCTGATGTCGTGCTCAAGGCGACCAAGGTCGATGGCGTCTACACCGCTGACCCGTTCAAAGACCCGCATGCCGAGAAGTTCGATCATCTGACATACGATGAAGTACTGGATCGCAAGCTGGGTGTAATGGATCTGACGGCTATCTGCCTGTGCCGCGATCACAAGATGCCGCTGCGCGTATTTAACATGAACAAGCCGGGCGCCCTGCTGAACATCGTGCATGGTGGCGCTGAAGGCACTCTGATCGAGGAAGTCCAACAATGATCAACGAAATCAAGAAAGACGCTAAAGAGCGCATGACGAAGTCCGTTGAGTCCCTGGCTCACAACTTCGGCCGTATCCGCACCGGTCAGGCGCACCCGAGCATCCTGGAAGGCGTGATGGTGCCTTACTACGGCGCTGATACCCCGATCAAACAAGTGGCCAACATCACCGTCAAGGATGCCCGTACCCTGCAAGTCGTTGCGTTCGAGCGCAACATGCTGGGTGCCGTGGACAAGGCCATCGGCAGTGCAGGTCTGAACCTGAATCCTACCAACCTGGGTGAGTTGTTGCTGATCAGCATGCCGGCCCTGACTGAAGAAACCCGTCGCGGTTTCACCAAGCAGGCGCGTGATGTGGCTGAAGACGCTCGTGTTGCTGTGCGCAACATCCGTCGCGATGCCAACAGCTCCCTGAAGGATCTGGTCAAGGAAAAGGAAATCAGTGAAGACGAAGAGCGTCGCGCAGCCGGCGAGATCGACGATCTGACCAAGAAGTTCGTGGCTGAAATCGACGCCAAGCTGGCCGAGAAAGAAAAAGACCTGATGGCCGTATAAGGGTCGAGTTTTAAATGGACAAGACCAAGCAGACTGCGCCGTCCGCGGTGCCGCGCCATGTCGCGATCATCATGGATGGCAATAATCGCTGGGCGAAAAAACGCTTCATGCCGGGTGTCGCCGGGCATAAAGCGGGCGTGGATGCTGTACGGGCGGTGATCGAGGTGTGTGCCGAGGCCAAGGTCGAGGTACTCACCCTGTTCGCTTTTTCCAGTGAAAACTGGCAGCGCCCGGCCGATGAGGTGAGCGCCTTGATGGATCTGTTCTTCAAGGCGTTGCGTCGTGAGGCCAAGCGCCTGAACGACAACAACATCAGTCTGCGCATCATTGGTGATCGCACGCGGTTCCATCCCGAGCTTCAGGCAGCCATGCGTGAAGCTGAAGCGATGACCGCCGGTGCCAACCGTTTCATCCTGCAAATCGCTGCCAACTACGGCGGTCAGTGGGACATTGCGCAAGCGGCACAGCGTCTGGCGCGTGAGGTTCAGGCCGGGCATTTGCGGCCGGAAGACATCACCCCGGATCTGCTGCAGACCTGTCTGGTCACTGGTGATCTGCCGTTGCCTGATTTGTGCATCCGCACCGGCGGCGAGCATCGCATCAGCAACTTCCTCTTGTGGCAGTTGGCCTACGCCGAGTTGTACTTCTCCGACCTGTTCTGGCCGGACTTCAAACACGAAGCCATGCGCAATGCGCTGGCCGATTTCGCTTTGCGCCAGCGTCGCTTCGGTAAAACGAGTGAGCAGGTCGAAGCTGGAGCCCGGGTTTAATGCTTAAACAACGCATCATCACTGCACTGATTCTATTG
This sequence comes from Pseudomonas sp. 3-2, assembly GCF_019710535.1. Taxonomy (NCBI): domain Bacteria; kingdom Pseudomonadati; phylum Pseudomonadota; class Gammaproteobacteria; order Pseudomonadales; family Pseudomonadaceae; genus Pseudomonas; species Pseudomonas sp. 3-2. The sequence goes on from NZ_CP081200.1 coordinate 1,296,365, forward strand.
CCGATCGCCCTGGGTGGTTTTTTCCTGCTCGAAGGGTCCGGTTTTGCCCTGTTCATCGGGCTGGTCGTGAGTCTGGGTGCCTGGGAGTGGGCACGCCTGGCCGGCTTCACCGCGCAGGCATTCCGTGTCGGCTACGCGGCGGTGGTCGCGCTGATGCTGTTCGTCATGTACATCCTGCCGGGGCTGGCACCATGGGTGCTGGGCGCGTCGGTGATCTGGTGGGTGCTGGCGACCTGGCTGGTGCTGACGTATCCGCGCTCCAGCGAGCATTGGTCCAGCGCCGCCGCCAAGCTGGTAATCGGTTTGCTGATTCTGTTGCCTGCCTGGCAAGGGCTGATGCTGATCAAGCAATACCCGCTCGGTAACTGGTTGATCATGGCGGTGATGGTGCTGGTCTGGGGGGCTGATATCGGGGCGTACTTCTCCGGTCGTGCGTTCGGCAAGCGCAAGCTGGCTCCGCAAGTCAGTCCCGGCAAAAGCTGGGAGGGCGTGTATGGCGGTCTGGCGTTAAGTCTGGTCATCACTACGTTGGTCGCGCTGTTCCGTGACTGGACGGTGGCACAACTGTTCAAGGGTTTGATCGGTGCGGCGGTGATTGTCTTCATCTCGGTGGTGGGCGATCTGACCGAAAGCATGTTCAAACGCCAGTCCGGCATCAAGGACAGCAGTAATCTGCTGCCCGGCCATGGTGGTGTACTGGATCGCATCGACAGCCTGACGGCGGCGATCCCGGTATTCGCGGTGCTGTTGTGGATGGCGGCGTCGTGAGTCGCCCACAGCAGATTACCGTCCTGGGCGCGACCGGTTCGATCGGTCTGAGCACCCTGGATGTCATCGCCCGGCATCCGGAGCGTTATCAGACCTTCGCCCTGAGCGGTTTTACCCGCCTGAGCGAACTGTTTGCCCTGTGTGTCCGTCATCTTCCTAAATATGCAGTAGTGCCGGAGGTCGGCGCCGCTCGCAACCTGCAGGATGATTTACGAGCCGCGGGCCTGCCGACGCAGGTGCTGGTCGGCGAGGAAGGATTGTGTCAGGTCGCTGCTGCACCCGAGGTGGATGCCGTCATGGCCGCCATCGTCGGCGCTGCCGGCCTGCGCCCGACTCTCGCGGCAGTCGAGGCGGGCAAGAAGATTCTTCTGGCCAACAAGGAAGCGCTGGTCATGTCCGGCGCCTTGTTCATGCAGGCGGTGCGCAAGAGCGGTTCGGTCCTGTTGCCGATCGACAGCGAACACAACGCGATTTTTCAGTGCATGCCGCAGGACTTTGCTCGCGGGCTGAGTAATGTTGGGGTCCGTCGGATTTTGCTGACGGCTTCCGGTGGTCCGTTTCGTCAAACGCCGATGGCCGAACTGGCGCATGTTTCACCGGATCAGGCCTGTGCGCACCCGAACTGGTCCATGGGGCGCAAGATTTCGGTGGATTCGGCCAGCATGATGAACAAGGGGCTCGAACTGATCGAGGCCTGCTGGTTGTTCGATGCCAAGCCATCGCAAGTCGAAGTGGTGATTCATCCGCAGAGCGTGATTCACTCGCTGGTCGATTATGTGGACGGCTCGGTGCTGGCGCAGTTGGGCAATCCCGATATGCGCACGCCGATTGCCAACGCCCTGGCCTGGCCAGAGCGCATTGATTCGGGCGTGGCGCCGCTGGATCTGTTCGCTGTGGCGCGCCTGGATTTCGAAGCTCCCGACGAGGAGCGTTTCCCGTGCCTGCGCCTGGCGCGGCAGGCCGCCGAGGCGGGAAACAGTGCCCCGGCCATGCTCAACGCGGCGAATGAAGTGGCGGTTGCCGCGTTTCTCGACGGACGGGTTCGCTACCTGGAAATCGCGAGTATCATCGAGGAAGTCTTGAATCTCGAGCCTGTGGTGGCGCTGGATGATCTCGATGCGGTGTTCGCCGCTGATACAACCGCCCGGACATTGGCCGGGCAGTGGTTGAGTCGTCACGGCCGATAGGTCTTGCAATACATGGCTTCACGCGGCACTGGACAGGATTGCGGAGAAAGTAGATGAGCGCGCTCTATATGATTGCCGGCACCCTGATCGCTCTGGGTGTGCTGGTCACCTTTCACGAATTCGGCCACTTCTGGGTCGCGCGTCGCTGTGGCGTCAAGGTTCTGCGTTTCTCCGTTGGCTTCGGCATGCCGCTGCTGCGCTGGCACGACAAGCAGGGTACGGAGTTCGTAGTCGCCGCGATTCCGCTGGGTGGCTACGTCAAGATGCTCGACGAGCGCGAAGGCGAAGTGCCGGCCGATCAGCTTCATCAGTCATTCAATCGCAAGTCTGTTCGTCAGCGTATCGCCATCGTCGCGGCCGGCCCTGTGGCCAACTTCCTGCTCGCGCTGGTGTTCTTCTGGGTGTTGGCCATGCTCGGCAGCGAGCAGATTCGCCCGGTCATCGGTTCGGTGGAGTCCGGCAGCATCGCCGCAACGGCTGGGCTGAGCGCCGGTCAGGAGATCGTCGCCATCGACGGAGAGCCGACCTCGGGCTGGGCTGCGGTCAACCTGCAGTTGGTGCGACGCCTGGGGGAAAGCGGCTCACTGCAATTGATGGTGCGCGAGCCTGGCTCCACGGCTGACTCACCTCGTGAGCTGGCGCTCGATAAATGGCTCAAAGGGGCTGACGAGCCGGACCCGATTCGCTCCCTCGGTATTCGTCCTTGGCGTCCCGCGTTACCGCCAGTGCTGGCCGAGCTCGATCCGAAAGGTCCGGCCCAGGCGGCAGGGCTGAAAACCGGTGATCGTCTGTTGACGCTTGATGGCAAGGCGCTGGATGACTGGCAGCAGGTGGTCGATACCGTTCGTACGCGTCCTGATACCAAAATCGTGCTGCGCGTCGAGCGCGACGGTGTTCAAATCGACGTCCCTGTGACATTGGCTGCGCGTGGCGATAAAAAGTCGCCAAGCGGTTACCTTGGGGCGGGCGTGAAGGCTGTCGACTGGCCGCCGGAAATGATTCGCGAGGTCAGCTACGGGCCTTTGGCGGCGATTGGCGAGGGTGCCCGTCGTACCTGGACCATGAGCGTACTGACGCTGGATTCACTGAAGAAAATGCTCTTCGGCGAGCTCTCGGTAAAAAACTTGAGTGGACCGATAACCATTGCTAAAGTGGCGGGCGCTTCTGCCCAGTCGGGCGTCGCTGATTTCCTGAATTTCCTTGCTTATCTGAGTATTAGCCTGGGGGTTCTGAATTTGCTGCCCATTCCTGTACTGGATGGGGGGCATTTGTTGTTTTATCTGATCGAGTGGGCGCGTGGTCGTCCCTTGTCGGATCGGGTGCAAGGTTGGGGGATACAGATCGGTATCAGCTTGGTGGTCGGGGTGATGTTGCTTGCTCTGGTCAACGATCTGGGTCGTCTGTAACGCTTCGCTGAATTGCGAATCTGCCGCATTTTGCGGCAGTTTGTTTATTGCCAGTTGGAATAAGAAAGGACTTCATGAAACGTCTGCTGCTAACTGCGGTTCTCACCGTATTGATGATCGCCGAAGTTCACGCCGAGTCCTTCACTATCTCTGATATTCGCGTCAATGGCCTCCAGCGGGTCTCCGCGGGTAGCGTCTTTGGTGCCTTGCCGTTGAACGTCGGCGAGCAGGCGGATGATCGTCGCCTGGTGGAATCCACTCGTGCGCTGTTCAAAACCGGTTTCTTTCAAGATATCCAGCTGGGCCGCGAAGGCAACGTTCTGGTGATCACTGTCGTCGAGCGTCCCTCGGTCGCCAGCATCGAGATCGAAGGCAACAAGGCGATCTCCACCGAAGACCTGATGAAAGGCCTCAAGCAGTCCGGTCTGGCCGAAGGCGAGATCTTCCAGCGCGCGACCCTCGAAGGCGTGCGTAACGAGCTGCAACGTCAATACGTTGCACAAGGTCGTTACTCGGCTACCGTTGATACCGAAGTGGTCTCGCAGCCGCGCAACCGCGTCGGCCTGAAAGTGAAGATCAACGAAGGCACCGTCGCCGCCATTCAGCACATCAACGTGGTGGGCAACACGGTTTTCCCCGAGGAAGACCTGACCGACCTGTTCGAACTGAAAACCACCAACTGGCTGTCGTTCTTCAAGAACGACGACAAGTATGCCCGTGAAAAACTGTCCGGTGACCTGGAGCGTCTGCGTTCCTACTACCTGGACCGTGGCTATATCAACATGGATATCGCTTCGACCCAAGTGTCCATCACCCCGGACAAGAAGCACGTCTACATCACCGTCAACGTCAACGAAGGCGAGAAGTACACCGTTCGTGACGTCAAGCTCAGCGGTGACCTGAAAGTCCCTGAGGACCAGGTCAAGTCGCTGTTGCTGGTGCAGAAAGGTCAGGTGTTCTCGCGCAAGCTGATGACCACCACTTCCGAACTGATCACCCGTCGTCTGGGTAACGAGGGTTACACCTTCGCCAACGTCAACGGCGTGCCACAACCGCACGATGAAGATCACACCGTCGATATCCTGTTCGCTGTCGATCCGGGCAAGCGTGCCTACGTCAACCGCATCAACTTCCGTGGCAACACCAAGTCCGAGGACGAAGTGCTGCGCCGTGAAATGCGTCAGATGGAAGGTGGCTGGGCTTCGACCTACCTGATCGACCAGTCCAAGACCCGTCTGGAGCGTCTGGGCTTCTTTAAAGAGGTCAACGTCGAGACCCCGGCCGTGCCAGGTGTCGACGACCAGGTTGACGTGAACTACAGCGTGGAAGAGCAGGCTTCCGGTTCGATCACCGCCAGCGTCGGTTTCGCCCAGAGTGCCGGTCTGATCCTCGGTGGTTCGATCACCCAGAACAACTTCCTCGGTACCGGTAACCGCGTCAGCGTCGGCCTGACCCGCAGCGAATACCAGAGCCGCTACAACTTCGGCTACGTTGACCCCTACTGGACCGCCGATGGCGTGAGCCTGGGTTACAACGCGTTCTACCGCACCACCGACTACAAAGACCTCGACGTCGACGTAGCGAGCTATGCGGTAGACAGCCTGGGTGCCGGCGTGAACGTGGGCTACCCGATCAGCGAGACTTCGCGTCTGACCTTCGGCCTGTCCGCTCAGCAGGACAAGATCAAGACCGGCCAGTACACCGTTGACGAGATTTTCGACTTCGTTAAGCGTGAAGGCGACAACTACCTGAACTTCAAGGCTTCGGCCGGCTGGTCCGAGTCGACCCTGAACAAGGGGGTGCTGCCAACCCGTGGTCGTTCCCAGAGCCTGACCCTGGAAACCACCATTCCAGGCAGCGATCTGTCGTTCTTCAAGCTCGATTACCGTGGCCAGTTGTTCCAGCCTTTGAGCGAGAACTACACCATGCGCCTGCACACCGAGCTGGGCTATGGCGATGGTTACGGTTCGACCGACGGCTTGCCGTTCTATGAAAACTACTATGCTGGTGGTTTCAACTCGGTCCGCGGCTTTAAAGACAGCACGCTGGGTCCACGCAGTACCCCTAGTCGTGGCGCCGGTGTGACCGGTAACGCCGGTACGTTGCGTGACCCGGATCAGGATCCGCTGCCGTTCGGTGGCAACGTGTTGATCCAGGGTGGTGTCGAGGTGTTGTTCCCGCTGCCATTCGTCAAGGATCAGCGTTCGCTGCGTACTTCGGTATTCTGGGACGTGGGTAACGTATTTGACTCCAAGTGCGAGAAGACTACCAACGCGACTGTCGGCTCGACTTCTGCCACCCAATGCAACGACATCAGTCTGAGCAACATGGCCAGCTCCGTCGGTGTCGGCGTGACCTGGGTCACCGCACTGGGCCCGCTGAGCTTTGCACTGGCGATGCCGATCAAGAAACCGGATGAAGCTGAAACTCAAGTGTTCCAATTCTCCCTGGGCCAGACGTTCTAAGCGTCTGACCCAAGACAACGACAATGGATTTTGTAGGAGTGCATCGTGCGTAAGTTGACTCAATTGGTTCTCCTGGCCTCCGTACTGGTGGCAGGCCCGGCATTTGCCGACATGAAAATCGCCGTCCTGAACTATCAGATGGCTCTGCTGGAATCCGACGCGGCGAAGAAGTACGCCGTGGATGCCGAGAAGAAGTTTGGCCCGCAACTGACCAAGCTCAAGACCCTGGAAAGCAGTGCCAAGGGCATTCAGGATCGTCTGATGGCCGGTGGCGACAAGATGCAGCAAGGCGAGCGCGAGCGTCTGGAGCTTGAGTTCAAGCAAAAGGCTCGTGACTTCCAGTTCCAGTCCAAGGAGCTGAACGAAGCCAAGGCTGTTGCCGACCGTGAAATGCTCAAGCAACTGAAGCCGAAACTGGATAGCGCAGTGGAAGAAGTCATCAAGAAAGGTGGTTTTGACCTGGTGTTCGAGCGTGGCGCAGTGATCGATGTCAAACCTCAGTACGACATCACGCGCCAGGTTATCGAGCGCATGAATCAGCTGAAGTAACCCATGACCGTGACTATCAAGCTCGGCCAGTTGGCCGAGTTCCTCGGCGCCACCCTGAGTGGCGACCCCGAGAAGCAAATCACTGGGCTAGCCACCTTGCAGGAGGCTGGCCCAGCTCAGTTGAGCTTTCTGGCAAACCCCCAATACCGTAAATACCTGGCTGGCACGCAAGCCGCAGCCCTGTTGCTCAAGGCTGCCGACGCGGAAGGTTATGCCGGTAATGCGCTGGTGGTGCCGGATCCTTACCTGGCTTACGCACGCATTTCCCATCTGTTCGATCCGAAGCCCAAGGCCGCTGCCGGCATTCATCCGACGGCAGTGATTGCCGAGGGTGCCGTGGTCGATCCGAGCGCCAGTATCGGTCCCTTCGTGGTGATCGAAGCCGGTGCTCGAATTGGTGCGGGTGTGACACTCGGCGCGCATTGCGTTGTCGGTGCGCGCAGTGAAATCGGCGAGGGCGGCTGGCTGGCCCCGCGGGTCACGCTGTATCACGATGTGCGGATCGGCAAACGCGTGGTGATCCAGTCTGGTGCCGTACTTGGTGGTGAAGGCTTCGGCTTCGCCAACGAGAAGGGCATCTGGCAGAAAATTGCCCAGATCGGTGGCGTGACCATCGGTGACGATGTGGAGATTGGCGTGAATACCGCCATCGACCGCGGTGCGCTGGCCGATACCGTGATCGGCAATGGTGTGAAGCTCGACAACCAGATTCAGATCGCCCACAACGTGCAAGTCGGTGACCACACCGCCATGGCCGCGTGCGTGGGGATTTCCGGCAGCACCAAAATCGGCAAGCACTGCATGCTCGCCGGGGGTGTTGGCCTGGTAGGGCACATCGATATTTGCGACAACGTATTCCTGACCGGGATGACCATGGTGACCCACTCGATTACCGAGCCGGGTGCCTATTCTTCCGGCACAGCCATGCAACCGGCGGCCGAATGGCGCAAAAGCGCGGCCCGTATTCGTCAGCTCGATGACATCGCGCGACGTTTGAAACAGCTGGAAAAGCGCTCCGGGGAAGTGACCCCTGGCGGTAATGCTTCATCTGAAGGCTGATACCATTTCCATATCAAGTGTGCACAGCCTCTGGACTGCCTCCTTGATTTGCTAGAGGAGTGCGCGTCAGTCGCGCTCCCAATCTTTACATAGGCTTCCCCCCGAAATGATGGACATCAACGAGATTCGCGAATACCTGCCTCACCGTTACCCGTTCCTGCTGGTGGACCGGGTAGTGGAGCTGGATACGGAAGGCAAGCGCATTCGCGCCTACAAGAATGTCAGCATCAACGAGCCGTTCTTCAACGGTCACTTCCCAGCGCACCCGATCATGCCGGGCGTGCTGATTATCGAAGCCATGGCTCAGGCTGCCGGGATCCTCGGTTTCAAGATGCTTGACGTGAAACCGGCCGACGGCACCCTTTATTACTTCGTCGGCTCCGACAAACTGCGTTTCCGCCAGCCAGTGCTGCCGGGGGATCAGTTGATCCTCGAAGCCAAGTTCATCAGCTGCAAGCGTCAGATCTGGAAGTTCGAATGCCAGGCTTCGGTCGACGGCAAACCGGTCTGCTCGGCTGAAATCATCTGTGCGGAACGCAAGCTATGAGTTTGATTGACCCTCGCGCAATCATCGATCCATCGGCCGTCCTGGCTGATGGCGTCGAGGTCGGCCCGTGGTCGATCATCGGTGCAGGTGTGGAAGTCGGCGAGGGTACGGTCATCGGGCCACACGTGATCCTCAAAGGTCCGACCCGTATCGGCAAGCACAACCGCATCTACCAGTTTTCCTCGGTAGGCGAAGACACGCCGGACCTGAAATACAAGGGCGAAGAAACCCGTCTGGTGATCGGTGACCACAACGTCATCCGTGAAGGTGTGACAATCCACCGTGGCACCGTTCAGGATCGTTCTGAAACGACTCTGGGTGATCACAACCTGATCATGGCCTATGCCCACATCGGACATGACAGCGTCATCGGCAACCACTGCATTCTGGTCAACAACACCGCGCTGGCCGGCCATGTACACGTTGATGACTGGGCAATCCTGTCCGGTTTCACCCTGGTTCATCAGTACTGCCACATTGGCGCCCACAGCTTTTCCGGCATGGGTACAGCGATCGGCAAGGACGTCCCGGCGTTCGTCACCGTATTCGGCAACCCGGCCGAAGCGCGCAGCATGAACTTCGAGGGCATGCGCCGTCGCGGTTTCAGCGAAGACGCCATTCACGCGCTGCGCCGTGCGTACAAAACGGTGTATCGCCAGGGCCTGACCGTCGAGCAGGCGCTGGCCGAACTGGCCGAGCCGTCCGCCCAGTTCCCGGAGGTCGCGATGTTCCGTGACTCCATCCAGTCGTCGACCCGCGGCATCACCCGCTGACCATGGCCAATCTGCGTATTGCGCTGGTGGCGGGGGAGGCTTCCGGTGACATTCTGGGCGCAGGCCTGATGCGTGCCCTCAAGGCACAGCACCCTGCGGTGGAGTTCATCGGTGTCGGTGGCCCGCTGATGCAGGCCGAAGGCCTGACTTCCTATTTTCCGATGGAGCGTCTGTCGGTCATGGGCCTGGTGGAAGTCCTGGGACGCTTGCGTGAACTGCTCAAGCGCCGCAAAGACCTGATCGCTACGCTTATCGCTGAAAAACCGGATGTGTTCATCGGCATCGACGCACCGGATTTCAACCTCAATATCGAACTCAAGCTGCGTCAGGCCGGAATCAAGACCGTGCACTACGTCAGCCCATCGGTGTGGGCGTGGCGGCAGAAGCGGGTGCTGAGGATCCGCGAAGGCTGCGACCTGATGCTCACGCTGCTGCCGTTCGAAGCCAGCTTCTACGAAGAGAAGGGCGTACCGGTGCGGTTCGTCGGCCATACGCTGGCCGATACCATTCCGCTGGAGGCTGATCGCGCCGCCGCGCGTGCCGAACTCGGTCTGCCGGACGGTCCGCTGGTGGCTTTGATGCCTGGCAGCCGGGGTGGCGAGGTCAGTCGACTGGGTGCGTTGTTCCTGGATACCGCCGAACGCCTGCGTGCCATGCGCCCGGGTGTGCGTTTCGTCATACCGTGCGCCAACCCTGAGCGTCGTGCCCAGCTCGAGGAGCTGCTGGCCGGTCGTGATCTGCCGGTGACCTTGCTCAATGGCCAATCTCACCTGGCCCTGGCGGCGTGCAATGCGGTCCTGATCGCGTCGGGCACGGCGACCCTGGAAGCGCTGCTGTACAAGCGCCCGATGGTCGTGGCCTATCGTCTTGCGCCGCTGACGTTCTGGATTCTCAAACGCATGGTCAAGAGCCCGTACGTGTCCCTGCCGAACTTGCTGGCCCAGCGACTGCTGGTGCCGGAATTGTTGCAGGATGATGCGACGGTCGAGGCGCTTGCCCAGACCCTGTCGCCGTTGATCGATGGTGGCGAAGAGCAGACCCGTGGCTTCGACGAGATCCATCGCACCCTGCGCCTGGACGCTTCCAATCAGGCGGCTGACGCCGTTCTGAACCTGATCGGGCAAACACGATGAGCAAGACAAGCATGCAGATGGGCCTGGATTTCACCCTGGTCGCCGAAGTCGAAGAGCTGGTGGCCGGCGTCGATGAAGTCGGTCGCGGTCCGTTGTGCGGAGCGGTCGTCACCGCAGCGGTGATCCTCGATCCGAATCGGCCGATCCTCGGTCTCAACGACTCGAAAAAACTCACCGAAGCCAAGCGCGAAAAGCTCTACGACGAAATCTGCGAGAAGGCGCTCAGCTGGTGCATCGCCCGCGCCGAGGTCGAAGAAATCGACGAGCTGAACATCCTTCACGCCACCATGCTGGCGATGCAACGCGCGGTCGCTGGCCTGCACATCCAGCCGAAACTGGCGATGATCGACGGCAATCGCTGCCCGAAACTGCCGATGCGTTCCGAAGCGGTGGTGCAGGGCGACGGCAAGGTGCCGGCGATTGCAGCGGCATCGATTCTGGCCAAGGTCAGCCGCGACCGCGAGATGGCGGCGTTCGAATTGATCTACCCGGGTTACGGCATCGGCGGCCATAAAGGCTATCCGACCCCCGTTCATCTGGAAGCGCTGTCACGCCTCGGGCCGACGCCGATTCACCGGCGTTCGTTTGCCCCGGTGCGTCAGGCTTACGAAGCGCTGGAAGGCCTGACGCAGGTTTAGCGGCAAGGCTGATGTTTTGTTCGGGGCCCGGTACAATCCGGGCCTTGTTGTCTCTATGTAACTGGACAGGATCACTATGCCGGCTTCATTCGTTCATCTACGCCTGCACACTGAGTACTCCCTGGTCGATGGGCTCGTGCGGATCAAGCCGCTGGTCAAGGCCCTGACCGGCATGGGCATGCCGGCCGTTGCGGTGACCGACCAGAACAACATGTGTTCGCTGGTCAAATTCTATAAAAACACCATGGGTGCCGGGATCAAGCCGATCTGCGGCGCCGACCTGTGGCTGTCGAACAAGGACCCGGATGGTCCGCTGAGCCGCATCAGCCTGCTGGTCATGAATGCCCAGGGCTATCGCAACCTGACCGAATTGATATCCCGTGGCTTCATCGACGGTCAGCGCAACGGCATGGTCATCATCGAGCGCGAGTGGGTCGCCGAGGCCAACGAAGGCCTGATCATGCTGTCCGCCGCAAAGGAAGGCGAGATCGGCATGGCCATGATCGGCGGCAACCCCGCCGAAGCTGAAACCCTGGCGCGCGAATGGATGGCGGTGTTCCCGGATCGTTTCTATCTGGAAATCCAGCGCACCAATCGTCCGAACGACGAAGAACAGTTGCACGGTGCCGTGGCCCTGGCCGACAAGCTCGGCGCGCCGCTGGTAGCCACCAACGACGTGCGCTTCATCAAGCAGGAAGACTTCGCCGCTCACGAAACCCGCGTCTGCATCGGTGAGGGCCGGGCCCTCGACGATCCGCGGCGTTCGAAGAACTACAGCGACCAGCAGTATCTGAAAAGCGCCGAGGAAATGGCCGAGCTGTTCAGCGACCTGCCGGATGCGATCGAGAACACCGTCGAGATCGCCAAGCGTTGCAACATCGATGTGAAACTGGGCAAGCACTTCCTGCCGGATTACCCGATTCCCGATGGCATGACCATCGACGAGTATTTCCGCAAGGTCTCGTTCGATGGGCTGGAAGAACGCCTCAGCGTGCTGCTGCCCAAGGACACCACCGAGGACTACGAGGCCAAGCGTCAGGTCTACGTTGACCGGCTGAATTTCGAGCTGGATATCATCATCCAGATGGGGTTCCCCGGTTACTTCCTGATCGTGATGGACTTTATCCAGTGGGCCAAGAACAACGGCGTGCCGGTGGGCCCTGGCCGAGGGTCGGGTGCCGGATCGCTGGTGGCCTATGTACAGAAGATCACCGACCTCGACCCGCTGGAATATGACCTGCTGTTCGAACGTTTCCTCAACCCGGAACGGGTATCGATGCCCGACTTCGACGTCGACTTCTGCATGGATGGTCGCGACCGGGTGATCGATTACGTGGCCGAAAAGTACGGCCGCAACGCGGTGAGCCAGATCATCACCTTCGGTTCCATGGCGGCGAAGGCTGTGGTCCGCGACGTGGCGCGGGCCCAGGGCAAGTCGTTCGGCCTGGCCGATCGCCTGTCGAAGATGATTCCGTTCGAAGTCGGCATGACCCTGGAAAAAGCCTACGAGCAGGAAGAAATCCTGCGCGACTTCATCAAGGTCGATGAAGAAGCGGCGGAAATCTGGGAGATGGCGCGCAAGCTCGAAGGTGTGGTGCGTAACGTCGGTAAACACGCCGGTGGTGTGGTGATCGCGCCGACCAAGCTGACCGACTTCTCGCCGATCTATTGCGACGAGGCCGGCGACGGTCTGGTGACCCAGTTCGACAAGGACGACGTCGAGGCGGCCGGTCTGGTGAAGTTCGACTTCCTCGGCCTGCGGACCCTGACGATCATCGACTGGGCGCTGAAGACCATCAACCGTGACCGCGCCAAGGTCAACGAACCGCCGCTGGACATCGCGTTCATCCCGCTGGATGACAAGCCGACTTATCAGCTGCTGCAAAAAGCTGAAACCACCGCGGTGTTCCAGCTTGAATCCCGCGGCATGAAAGAGCTGATCAAAAAGCTCAAGCCCGACTGCCTCGAAGACCTGATCGCACTGGTGGCCCTGTTCCGTCCGGGCCCGCTGCAATCGGGCATGGTGGATGACTTCATCAACCGTAAACACGGTCGCGCTGAACTGGCGTATCCGCACCCGGATTACCAGTACGAAGGTTTGCAACCGGTACTGGCGCCGACGTACGGCATCATCCTGTATCAGGAACAGGTGATGCAGATCGCCCAGGTCATGGCCGGTTACACCCTCGGTGGTGCGGACATGCTGCGTCGGGCGATGGGCAAGAAGAAACCCGAGGAAATGGCCAAGCAGCGCGGCGGTTTCATTGAGGGTTGTGCGTCGAACAATATCGACGCGGATCTGGCCGGTAACATTTTCGACCTGGTGGAAAAATTCGCCGGTTACGGCTTCAACAAATCCCACTCCGCCGCCTACGGCCTGGTCTCGTACCAGACCGCCTGGCTGAAAGCCCACTACCCGGCGCCGTTCATGGCCGCGGTACTGTCGGCGGATATGCACAACACCGACAAGGTCGTGACCTTGATCGAGGAAGTGCGCACGATGAAGCTGCGCCTCGACGCGCCGGACGTGAACACTTCGGAGTTCAAGTTCACGGTGAACGACGAAGGCCGCATCGTGTACGGCCTGGGCGCGATCAAAGGTGTCGGTGAAGGCCCGGTGGAAGCGATCACCGAGGCCCGTCAGGCCGGCCCGTTCAAGGATCTGTTCGACTTCTGCGCCCGGGTCGACCTCAAACGCATCAACAAACGCACGCTGGACGGTCTGATCCGCAGCGGCGCGCTGGATCGCCTCGGCCCGTACTTCCATGACGAGCAAAAGGCTTACCAGGCCAATATCGACCGCAACCGCGCCGTGCTGCTGGCGGCGATGGAAGAGGCGATCAAGTCGGCCGAGCAGACCGCGCGCACCCGCGACAGTGGCCACGCCGACCTGTTCGGCGGGTTGTTCGTCGAGGAGGACGCGGACGTTTACGCGGTCCACCGCAAGGCGAAGGAGCTGACCCTCAAGGAACGGCTCAAAGGTGAAAAAGACACCTTGGGCCTGTACTTGACCGGCCATCCGATCGACGAATACGAAGGCGAAATCCGCCGTTTCGCCCGCCAGCGCATCATCGACCTGAAACCGGCCCGGGACACCCAGACTGTGGCGGGGATGATCATCGCCCTGCGGGTGATGAAGAACAAAAAGGGCGACAAGATGGGCTTCATCACCCTCGACGACCGCTCCGGGCGGATCGAGGCGTCGCTGTTCGCCGATGCGTTCCACTCCGCGCAATCGCTGCTGCAGACCGACGCAATGGTGGTGGTCGAAGGCGAGGTCAGCAACGATGACTTCTCCGGCGGCCTGCGCCTGCGGGTCAAGCGGGTGATGAGCATGGAAGATGCGCGCACCAACCTCGCCGAGAGCCTGCGCCTGAAGTTGCAGACCCAAGACCTGAAAGGCGATCAGCTACGCTGGTTGGGTGAATTGCTCAAGCGTCATCGCGGGGCGTGCCCGATCACCATGGAATACACCAGTCCCGATGCGAAGACCTTGCTGCAGTTCGGCGAGACCTGGCGGATTGACCCGGCGGATGCCTTGATTCAAGCCCTGCGTGACCAGTTCGGGCGAGACAACGTCTTCCTCCAATACCGTTGACCGGGAGGTGCCATCAAAGCGCCTGCCCACAACCTGAATTTTTAATCTCGACCTCAGCGCGCCTCTCCCTTAAGGTAGGGCGCGAATAGACAACCGGCCGGCCCAAGCTCATTTGGGACACGACCCAAGACGGACGCCTATGAACCCGAATTTTCTAGATTTCGAACAGCCGATCGCCGACCTGCAAGCCAAGATCGAAGAGTTGCGCTTGGTCGGTAATGACAATTCGCTGAATATCGGCGATGAGATCTCCCGCCTGCAGGACAAGAGCAAGACGCTGACCGAAGACATCTTCGGCAAGCTGACCAGCTGGCAGATCGCACGTCTGGCGCGTCACCCGAAACGTCCTTACACCCTGGACTACATCGAGCACATCTTCACCGAGTTCGACGAACTGCACGGTGATCGTCACTTCTCCGACGACGCGGCCATTGTGGGCGGCGTGGCACGTCTGGAAGACCAGCCAGTGATGGTGATCGGTCACCAGAAGGGCCGTGAAGTGCGTGAAAAGGTACGCCGCAACTTCGGCATGCCGCGTCCGGAAGGTTACCGCAAGGCCTGCCGCCTGATGGAAATGGCCGAGCGTTTCAAGATGCCGATCCTGACCTTCATCGACACTCCGGGCGCGTACCCTGGCATCGATGCTGAAGAGCGTAACCAGAGCGAAGCGATCGCCTGGAACCTGCGCGTCATGGCCCGCCTGAAAACCCCGATCATCGCCACCGTGATTGGTGAAGGTGGTTCCGGCGGTGCACTGGCGATCGGCGTGTGCGATCAGCTGAACATGCTGCAGTACTCGACCTACGCGGTGATCTCGCCGGAAGGCTGCGCTTCGATTCTGTGGAAAACCGCAGAGAAGGCGCCGGATGCTGCTGAAGCGATGGGTATCACCGCCGAGCGTCTGAAAGGCCTGGGCATCGTCGACAAGGTGATCAGCGAGCCTCTGGGCGGCGCCCACCGTGATCCGGCCGCTGCCGCAGCATCGATCCGCGCCGAGCTGAGCTCGCAACTGGCGATGCTGAAGAAGTTCGACA
This sequence comes from Pseudomonas sp. 3-2, assembly GCF_019710535.1. Classification (NCBI taxonomy): domain Bacteria; kingdom Pseudomonadati; phylum Pseudomonadota; class Gammaproteobacteria; order Pseudomonadales; family Pseudomonadaceae; genus Pseudomonas; species Pseudomonas sp. 3-2. The sequence goes on from NZ_CP081200.1 coordinate 1,311,522, forward strand.
ACGAAGCGCTGCTCAAGCGTCGTTATGATCGTCTGATGAGCTACGGTCTCTAAGTCGAGCCGTTTCGGCCAACGATGCAAAACACTGTGGGAGCGGGTTTGCCCGCGAATGCGATGTAACATTCAACAATTGTGTTGGCTGTTTCATCGCTTTCGCGAGCAAGCCCGCTCCCACATTTGGTTTGTGAAAAGGTAGAAAAATGGGTCAGCCCTCGATTGATTTGCCTTCCAGGCTTCTGCGCAATCTCAAGCCCTGGCTCGGTGCTTCCCATTGGCGCATCGCCTTCTCCGGCGGCCTCGACTCCACCGTTCTGCTGCACCTCCTGGCCAATCTCGCCAAAACCGAATCCCTTCCGGCGCTAAGCGCCATTCATGTTCATCACGGCCTTCAGGCTGCGGCCGATGCGTGGCCGGCGCATTGTCAGGATGTCTGCGACGAACTGTCGGTGCCGTTGCAAGTGCAGCTTGTGCAGGTGCAGCCGGGGGCGAGTTTAGAGCGCGCGGCACGGGATGCGCGCTATGCGGCGTTCAGTGCGGCGACTCAGGCCAATGATGTGCTGCTGACCGGGCAGCATCGCGACGATCAGGCTGAAACGCTGTTGTTCCGTCTGCTGCGTGGCGCCGGCGTGCGTGGGTTGTCCGGAATGCCGGCCACGCGAGCGCTGGGGCAGGGCAGTCTGGTGCGGCCGTTGCTCGACATCACACGCGCAGAGCTGGAAGCCTATGCGCGGGACCATGGCCTGCGTTGGGTCGAGGATCCTTCGAATCAGGATCGACAGTTTTCGCGCAACTATCTACGGCATCAGGTTCTGCCGTTGCTGAGCGGTCGCTGGCCTCAGGCGTACGCCAGCATGGCCCGCAGTGCGGCGCATCTGCGTGAGGCGCAAGGTTTGCTCGATGAGCTGGCGCAAATCGATCTGGCTACTGCGAAATTGCCCGCTGAGTTCGAGTGGTCGGGATTGCCATCGCTGGAGTTCGCGGCCATCGCGAAATTGTCCGATGCCCGTCAGCGAAATGCACTCAGCCACTGGCTTGGACCTTTGACCCGACTGCCGGATACCGACCATTGGTCGGGTTGGGTCGATGTGCGTGACGCCGGCAACGATGCCTCGCCGATCTGGCGTCTGGCGGATGGCGAGCTGCACCGAAGCGCCGGTCGCCTGTGGTGGCTCAGCGGACAATGGTTGCGTACACCGGTGGTCAGCGGCGACTGGCACGAGCCGTCGCTGGCGCTACGCTTGCCCGATAACGGACGTGTCATGTTCAGCGGTCAGACTCCCGCCGGGCCGCTGCAAGTCCGCTATCGGCAGGGCGGCGAGGTGATGCATCTGGCGGATCGCGGTCATCGTGATCTCAAGCGCCTGCTTAATGAGCGCGCGGTGCCGGGCTTCGTGCGTGGCAGATTGCCGCTGCTGTTTCGCGGTGAAGAATTGCTCGCCGTGGCGAACCTGCCGGGGCTCGACGGCCATGTGCTGGAAGGCTGGCGATTGCATTGGCAGCCCTCGGACGAAGATCAAGGTTTGAGATGAAGGGGGCATTCCGGTAGACTACGCTCCCTTCTTGATACAACTTCTGTGGATTCGCCTGAATTGCAGGAGTTGCCGATTACCAAGCAGTCTTTGCTGGGCGATTCCAAAAAATGTGTAGCGAGCAACGTACCGGTGTTTTCACTTCCGGTCTGTCCCAACGCGGCGGTTTTTTTGAAAGGTGCACTGTGATTAATGCAGGTGATCGGGGGCTTCGGCCTTCCTTCGCTTTCCCCGGCGGCTCGGACCGCTTTAACGCAGACTTCTAGGGTTTTTCATGACGCGCTACATATTCGTCACGGGCGGTGTTGTTTCTTCTTTGGGGAAAGGCATTGCATCGGCTTCATTGGCGGCCATCCTGGAGGCGCGGGGGCTTAAGGTCACCATGCTGAAGCTGGATCCGTACATCAACGTCGACCCGGGCACCATGAGCCCGTTCCAGCACGGTGAAGTGTTCGTCACCCACGACGGCGCCGAGACCGACCTGGACCTGGGCCACTACGAGCGGTTCATCCGCACGACCATGACCCAGAACAACAACTTCACCACCGGCCGTGTCTACGAGCACGTGCTGCGCAAAGAGCGTCGTGGTGACTACCTGGGTGCAACCATCCAGGTGATTCCGCACATCACCGACGAAATCAAGCGTCGCATCATCAAGGGCGCCGGCGATGCCGACGTGGCCTTGGTGGAAATCGGCGGTACTGTTGGCGACATCGAATCGCAACCGTTCCTCGAAGCCATCCGCCAGTTGCGTGTGGAAGTCGGCTCCAAGCGCGCGATGCTGATGCACCTGACCCTGGTTCCGTACATCGCCACCGCTGGCGAGACCAAGACCAAGCCGACCCAGCATTCCGTGAAGGAACTGCGTTCGATCGGCCTGCAGCCAGACGTGCTGATCTGCCGCTCCGACCATCCGGTGGATGTGTCGTCGCGTCGCAAGATCGCGCTGTTCACCAACGTTGAAGAGCGTGCGGTGATCTCCCTGGAAGACGTCGACACCATCTACAAGATCCCGGCCGTACTGCACGCCCAGGGTCTGGACGATTTCGTCGTCGAGCGTTTCGGCCTGCAATGCAATGGCGCCGACCTGTCCGAGTGGGAAAAGGTCGTCGATGCCAAGCTGAACCCGGAGCACGAAGTCACCATCGCGATGGTCGGCAAGTACATGGAACTGCTGGACGCCTACAAGTCGCTGATCGAAGCGATGAGTCATGCCGGCATCACCAACCGCACCAAGGTCAACCTGCGCTACATCGATTCCGAAGACATCGAGAACCAGGGCACCGCGCTACTGGAAGGCGTCGACGCGATCCTCGTACCGGGCGGCTTCGGTCTGCGCGGCGTGGAAGGCAAAATCACTGCCGTTCAATACGCTCGCGAAAACAAGGTTCCATACCTGGGTATCTGCCTGGGCATGCAAGTGGCGGTCATCGAGTTCGCCCGTAACGTGCTGGGCTGGAAAGACGCCAACTCCACCGAGTTCGATCGTGCCAGCGGCCATCCGGTTGTCGGCCTGATCACCGAGTGGGAAGACGCTACCGGTGCCGTTGAAGTGCGTACCGAAGCGTCCGACCTGGGCGGCACCATGCGTCTTGGCGCTCAGGAATGCCTGCTCGAAGCCGGCTCCAAGGTGCACGACTGCTACGGCAAGGATGTGATTGTCGAACGTCACCGTCACCGTTACGAAGTGAACAACAACCTGCTGCCGCAAATCATCGAAGCCGGCCTGAAAATTTCCGGTCGCTCTTCCGATGCTGCGCTGGTTGAAGTGGTCGAAGCGCCGGATCATCCATGGTTCGTCGCTTGCCAGTTCCACCCTGAGTTCACCTCGACGCCACGCGATGGCCATCCGCTGTTCAGCGGCTTCGTCAAAGCGGCATTGGCTCAACACCAGAAGAAGGCGTAACCCCGATGGCACAGAAGATCATCCGCGTCGGCGACATCGAGATTGCCAACGACAAACCCATGGTGCTGTTCGGCGGCATGAACGTGCTGGAAAGTCGTGACATGGCCATGCAGGTTTGCGAAGAGTACGTGAAGGTCACCGAAAAACTCGGTATCCCTTACGTGTTCAAGGCCAGCTTCGACAAGGCCAACCGTTCTTCTGTGACCTCCTATCGCGGTCCTGGCCTGGAAGAAGGCATGCGCATCTTCCAGGACATCAAACAAGCCTTCGGCGTACCGATCATCACCGACGTCCACGAGCCTGACCAGGCCGCGGTCGTCGCTGAGGTCTGCGACATCATCCAGCTGCCGGCCTTCCTGTCGCGCCAGACCGATCTGGTCGTCGCGATGGCCAAGACCAATGCCGTCATCAACATCAAGAAAGCCCAGTTCCTCGCGCCTCAGGAAATGAAACACATCCTGAACAAGTGCGTGGAGGCGGGTAACGATCAGTTGATCCTCTGCGAGCGCGGTTCGAGCTTCGGCTACAACAACCTCGTGGTCGACATGCTCGGCTTCGGCATCATGAAGCAGTTCGAGTACCCGGTATTCTTCGACGTAACCCATTCGCTGCAAATGCCTGGCGGTCGTTCCGATTCCGCCGGCGGTCGCCGCGCCCAGGTCACCGACCTGGCCAAGGCTGGCATGAGCCAGTCGCTGGCGGGCCTGTTCCTCGAAGCGCACCCGGATCCCGACAACGCCAAATGCGACGGCCCTTGCGCCTTGCGTCTGGACAAACTGGAGCCATTCCTGGCCCAGCTCAAAGCCCTGGACGAACTGGTGAAGAGTTTTCCGACGGTAGAAACCGCGTAAACCTCAATTCTCCGGTAAAGTACCGCACGATTTGTCGCTCATGCCCTCGGGTATGAGCGTTGTCGTCTGCAAGCTGCCCGCTGCACACCACTTGCCGACGGTAAAAAGATTTCCTCTAGCTGCGTCGTTTTCGTCAACTTTGGAGTGTTTACAACAATGGCAAAAATCGTCGACATCAAAGGTCGTGAAGTTCTCGACTCCCGTGGCAATCCCACCGTGGAAGCGGACGTGCTTCTCGACAACGGCATCATCGGCAGCGCCTGTGCGCCGTCCGGTGCATCCACTGGCTCGCGTGAAGCGCTCGAGCTGCGTGATGGCGACAAGAGCCGTTACCTGGGCAAGGGCGTGCTCAAGGCGGTAGCCAACATCAACGGTCCGATCCGCGATCTGCTGCTGGGCACCGACCCAAGCGACCAGAAAGCCCTGGATCACGCGATGATCAAGCTGGACGGTACTGAAAACAAAGCGACCCTGGGCGCCAACGCCATCCTCGCCGTATCCCTGGCTGCGGCCAAGGCGGCTGCACAGGATCAGGACCTGCCGCTGTACGCTCACATCGCCAATCTGAACGGCACCCCGGGTGTGTACTCGATGCCGGTTCCGATGATGAACATCATCAACGGTGGCGAACACGCCGATAACAACGTCGACATCCAGGAATTCATGGTTCAGCCGGTTGGCGCCAAGTCTTTCTCGGAAGGTCTGCGCATGGGCACCGAGATTTTCCATCACCTCAAAGCCGTGCTGAAGGCCCGTGGCCTGAGCACTGCTGTCGGTGACGAAGGTGGTTTCGCGCCGAACCTGGCTTCCAACGAAGACGCACTGAAAGTGATCTCCGAAGCGGTGGCTAACGCCGGTTACAAGCTGGGCACCGACGTGACCCTGGCTCTGGACTGCGCGGCCAGCGAATTCTTCGAAGACGGCAAGTACAACCTGTCCGGCGAAGGCCAGGTGTTCACCGCTGAAGGTTTCGCCGACTACCTCAAAGGTCTGACCGAGCGTTACCCGATCATCTCGATCGAAGACGGTCTGGACGAGTCCGACTGGGCTGGCTGGAAGATCCTCACCGACAAGATCGGCGAGAAGACCCAACTGGTCGGTGACGACCTGTTCGTGACCAACACCAAGATCCTGAAAGAAGGCATCGATAAAAAGATCGCCAACTCGATCCTGATCAAGTTCAACCAGATCGGCACACTGACCGAAACCCTGGAAGCCATCCAGATGGCCAAGGCTGCCGGTTACACCGCCGTGATCTCGCACCGTTCGGGCGAAACCGAAGATTCGACCATCGCCGACCTGGCTGTGGGTACTTCGGCTGGCCAGATCAAGACCGGTTCGCTGTGCCGTTCCGACCGCGTTTCCAAGTACAACCAACTGCTGCGTATCGAAGAGCAGTTGAATGGCAAGGCCAAGTACAACGGTCGCAGCGAGTTTCGCGGCTGAGCAGTAAATGATAGAAAGACACCGGATTGTGTCGGAAAAGTCGTGACAGCGATGGATTTGCCACTAATCTGATGCCTTATATGCACAAGCCTGGATATTCCAGGCTTCGTGCTATCAGATGCTTCAAAGTTTTGGCGTGGCTGTCTTTTTTCACTGGATACCTGATATTCGATGCGCAGTCCTTACTGGTTGTTTCTCGTTTTGCTCTTGCTGCTGGCCGGTCTGCAGTACCGCCTGTGGGTGGGCAATGGCAGTCTGGCGCAAGTCGCCGAACTGAATCAGCAGATTGCTGATCAACACGCCGAGAACGAAGCCTTGCTGGAGCGCAACCGGGTGATGGACGCTGAAGTCAGCGAGTTGAAGAAGGGCATGGAGACCGTTGAAGAGCGGGCTCGTCACGAACTGGGCATGGTCAAGGACGGCGAAACCCTTTACCAGTTGGCCCAATGATCGACTCCCTGCCGGCCTTCTGGGCCGTGATTCCTGCCGCGGGCGTCGGTGCCCGAATGGCTGCGGACCGTCCCAAGCAGTACTTGCAACTGGGCGGGCGCACAATTCTCGAACACAGCCTCGGCTGTTTCCTCGATCACCCAAGCCTCAAGGGCCTGGTGGTCAGTCTTGCCGTTGATGATCCTTATTGGCCGAATCTGGCCAGCGCCAGCGATCCGCGCATTCAACGGGTTGACGGTGGTGCCGAGCGTTCCGGCTCGGTGCTCAACGCCTTGCTTCATCTGCACGCCCAAGGTGCCGATGATGACGATTGGGTGTTGGTGCACGATGCGGCACGACCGAACCTGAGCCGTGATGATCTCGACAAATTGCTTACTGAACTGGCGAACGATCCGGTCGGCGGCTTGCTGGCCGTGCCGGCGCGCGACACCCTGAAACGGGTCGACAAGCACGGTCGTGTGGTGGAAACCGTGGATCGCAGCGTGATCTGGCAGGCCTACACGCCGCAGATGTTCCGCCTCGGTGCCTTGCACCGTGCACTGGCCGACAGTCTGGTGGCTGATGCCGTGATCACCGATGAAGCCTCGGCAATGGAGTGGTCCGGCATGGCGCCGCGCCTGATCGAAGGTCGAGCGGACAATCTCAAGGTCACCCGGCCTGAAGATCTGGAATGGCTGCGCCAGCGCTGGACCAACCGTCGTTAAATCCGATACTCAGGCCGTTCGGCCAAACCTTCCTTGAGAAAGTCCACCAGTTTGCGCACCTTCGGCGACAAGTGCCGCTGCTGCGGATACAACGCCCACACCGCTGTATTCGGCGGTTGATGCGCCTCCAGTAAAGAAATCAACGCGCCGCTGTGCAGATGCTCCAGCACGTAATAGTCCGGCAACTGACACAGTCCGACGCCTTGTAGCGCCGCATCCAGCACCGCTTGCCCACTGTTGCAGCGCCAGTTTCCCTGCACCCGCTGGGAAAATTCCCGCCCGTTCTGCTCAAGCTGCCAGATGTCCGAGCTGCCGATCAGGCAATTGTGCCGTCCCAGTTCCGACAAACTGTGTGGGCGCCCGTACCGTTCCAGGTAGGAAGGCGACGCACACAGATACATGCGCCGCGGTGCCAGCCGGGTCGCCACCAGCCGGGAATCCTGAAGCCGGCCAAGACGGATCGCCAGGTCCAGGCCTTCATGCACCAGATCGAGTTGGCGGTTGGTCAGTTCAATGTCGATGCGCAGTTGCGGGTAGTGCCCCATGAACCGCGTCACCAGCGGCACAATGAAACGCTCGCCATACGCCACGGCACAGGTCATGCGCAGCATGCCTTTGGGTTCGCTGGTCAGATCGCCGACCGCGCGCAAGGCTTCTTCGCGTCCGTCCTGCAGACGTTGGCAATGTTGCAGAAAGGTCTGGCCGGCCTCGGTCAGGGTGACGCGCCGAGTACTGCGATACAGCAGTCGCGTCTGCAAACGCTCCTCCAGCCGTACGATTTGTCGACTGATGTGCGAGGAAGAAACGCCTAGGCGTTCCGCAGCGGCGGTGAATTGGCTGCATTCGGCAACGGCGACGAACTCGTCGATGCCTTCCCAGCGGTTTTCGGACATAGGGATTATCCCTGTATGGCAATAATGTTTTGCTTTTGCCCGGATTATTCATCAAGCAGCGCTGGACTACACTCCCTGTCTGCTTTTTTATTCAATGGATTCACTGGAGAGTCAGCATGATCAAGTCGCGCGCCGCCGTTGCCCTCGAGGCCAAGAAGCCGCTGGAAATCGTAGAAGTCGATGTCGCCATGCCCAAGGCCGGTGAAGTATTGCTGCGCGTGGTGGCTTCCGGTGTTTGCCACACTGACGCTTACACCCTGTCCGGCGCGGACCCGGAAGGTATCTTCCCGTCGATCCTCGGCCACGAAGGCGGTGCCATCGTTGAAGCGATCGGCGAAGGCGTGACCTCGGTGGCCGTCGGCGACCATGTGATTCCGCTGTACACCCCGGAATGTGGCCAGTGCAAATTCTGTAAGTCGGGCAAGACCAACCTGTGTCAGGCCATTCGGGCCACCCAGGGCAAGGGCCTGATGCCGGACGGCACTTCGCGCTTTTCCTACAAGGGCCAAACGATTTTCCACTACATGGGTACTTCGACCTTTTCCGAATACACCGTGCTGCCGGAAATCTCCGTGGCCAAGATCTCCAAGGACGCGCCGCTGGAAAAGGTCTGCCTGCTCGGTTGCGGCGTGACCACCGGTATCGGCGCAGTGATCAACACCGCCAAGGTCAAGCCGGGTGACACCGTGGCGATTTTCGGCCTCGGCGGCATCGGTCTGTCGGCCGTGATTGGCGCGGTGAAGGCCAAGGCCTCGCGCATCATCGCCATCGACATCAACCCGGCCAAGTTCGAAATCGCCAAACAACTGGGTGCCACTGACTGCGTGAACCCGAAAGACTTCGACCGCCCGATCCAGGAAGTGATCGTCGACATGACCGATGGCGGCGTCGACTTCTCCTTCGAATGCATCGGCAACGTGCAGCTGATGCGCGCAGCCCTCGAGTGCTGCCACAAGGGCTGGGGCGAGTCGGTGATCATCGGTGTTGCCGGCGCCGGCCAGGAAATCGCCACCCGTCCGTTCCAACTGGTGACCGGTCGCGTCTGGCGCGGTTCGGCGTTCGGTGGCGTGCGTGGCCGGACCGAACTGCCAAGCTATGTCGACATGGCGCAAAGCGGCGAAATCCCGCTGGATACCTTCATCACCCACACCATGGGTCTGGAAGATATCAACAAGGCCTTCGACCTGATGCACGAAGGCAAGAGCATCCGTACCGTCATTCATTTCTGATCAATCCCGATGCCACGGCCGCCACCGCGCGGCCGTGGTGCGTAGGAGTCCTACATGAGTCTGGAAAACATCTCCTGTCAGAAGAGTTTCGGCGGATGGCACAAGCGCTATCGCCATCGTTCCGAAGTGCTCGGTTGTGACATGGTGTTCGCCGTGTACCTGCCGCCCCAGGCAGAGCAGGGCGGCAAGCTGCCGGTGCTGTACTGGCTGTCGGGCCTGACCTGCACGGACGAGAACTTCATGCAGAAGGCCGGTGCCATGCGCATGGCGGCTGAACTGGGGCTGATCATCGTGGCACCTGACACCAGTCCGCGCGGCCCGGATGTACCGGGTGATCCCGACGGGGCCTGGGATTTCGGTCTCGGTGCCGGGTTTTATCTGAATGCCACGCAGGAACCCTGGTCGCGGCACTATCGGATGCATGACTACGTTGTGCAGGAATTGCCTTCACTGGTTGAAGCGCATTTCCCGGCGTCGGACAAACGCAGCATCAGCGGCCATTCCATGGGTGGTCACGGTGCGCTGGTCTGTGCGTTGCGCAATCCGGGGCGTTATCAGTCAGTGTCAGCGTTCTCGCCGATCAATAATCCGATTGATTGTCCGTGGGGCCAGAAAGCGTTCTCCCGCTATCTGGGCGAAGACCGTTCGAAGTGGCGCGAGTGGGATGCCTGTGCGCTGATCGCCGAGGCGGACGAAAAGCTGCCATTGCTGGTCGATCAGGGTGACCGCGACGATTTCCTCGCCACCCAACTCAAACCGGAAGCCCTGCAACAAGCCGCAAAACAAGCGGGCCACCCGCTGACGTTGCGTCTGCAACCGGGCTACGACCACAGCTATTTCTTCATCGCCAGCTTCATTGACGACCACTTGCAGCATCACGCACGCGCTCTAGGCGCCTAATGCCTGACAAAGCAGGTAGAATCACGCCCTGACAAAATTCGGGGCGTTTTTTTATGCGTATTGGCCACGGCTATGATGTGCACCGTTTCGCTGAAGGCGATTTCATTACTCTGGGCGGCGTGCGAATCGCACACCGCTTCGGGCTGCTCGCTCACTCCGACGGTGACGTCCTGCTGCACGCCTTGAGCGACGCCTTGCTCGGCGCGGCGGCGCTGGGTGATATCGGCAAGCATTTCCCGGATACCGACCCGCAATTCAAGGGCGCCGACAGCCGTGTCCTGCTGCGCCATGTGGTCAGTCTGATCCACGCCAAAGGCTGGAAGGTCGGCAACGTCGACAACACCATCGTGGCCCAGGCACCGAAAATGGCCCCCCATATCGAATCGATGCGCGCGCTGATTGCCGCGGATCTGCAAGTAGAACCGGATCAAGTGAACGTGAAAGCCACCACCACCGAGAAGCTCGGCTTCGTCGGTCGCGAAGAAGGCATTGCCGTGCATTCCGTTGCCTTGTTGCTGCGCGCATGAACGAACTGCAACTGCTCGGCCCGCGGGCCTATGGCGATGCCCTCGGCACCGCGGTCCTGAAAGCCATCGCCGAAGATTTCCAGGTCGATGAAGTCCTCGACATTCCGTTCAGCGGTGACGGCGAGCACCTGTGGATCTGGGTCGAGAAGCGCGGCCTGAATACGGAAGAGGCCGCACGCCGTATCGCCAAGGCCGCCGGCGTGCCGCTACGCACGGTGAGTTACGCCGGTCTGAAAGACCGTCAGGCGCTGACCCGCCAGTGGTTCAGCGTGCAATTGCCGGGCAAGGCCGATCCGGATCTGTCGGCGGCGGAAAACGACACGCTGAAAATCCTCAAGACCACTCGCCACAAGCGCAAGCTGCAACGCGGTGCGCATTCGGCCAACGGTTTCACGTTGCGCCTGACCCAGTTCAATGGCGACAAGGCCGCCATCGACGAGCGTCTGCAACTGATCGCCAAACAGGGCATCCCGAATTACTTCGGCGCCCAGCGTTTCGGCCATGACGGTGGCAACGTTGTCGATGCCCGCTCCTGGGCCGCGCGCAAGGCACTGCCGGAGCAGCGCAATGTGCGCTCGCGCCTGCTGTCGACCGCGCGCAGTTTTCTGTTCAATCAGGTGCTCGCAGCACGGGTCGCCGATGGCACCTGGCAGCGTGCCCAGGTCGGCGATCTGCTGGCGTTCACCGATAGCCGCAGCTTTTTCCCGGCCGGTGAAGCCGAGTGCAGTGATCCGCGTCTGGCGATTCTCGACCTGCACCCGACCGGTCCGCAGTGGGGCGAAGGTGACTCGCCGGCGGCCGGGGTTGTCCATGATCTGGAGCAGGGGATTGCCGCACGCGAGGCGGATCTGCGCGATTGGTTGATTAATGCCGGTATGAGCCACGAACGTCGCATCCTGCGGCTGCCCATTGGCGGGTTGACGTGGCATTATCCCGAGCCTGACATTCTGCAACTGGAATTCGTCCTCCCGGCCGGATGCTTCGCCACCGTATTGGTGCGCGAACTCGTTGATCTGGTGCCGGTGGGGCAGACGGACAGCCCATGCGTATTCTGATTTCTAACGACGATGGGGTGACTGCGCCCGGTCTTGCCGCGCTTTATGCTGCGCTGGCGGATTACACCGAGTGCGTGGTTATCGCCCCGGAACAGGACAAGAGCGGTGCCAGCAGTTCGCTGACACTCGACCGTCCATTGCACCCGCAATACCTGGCCAACGGCTTTATCAGCCTCAATGGTACGCCGACCGACTGCGTTCATCTGGGGCTCAACGGTTTGCTTGAACGTGAGCCGGACATGGTGGTGTCGGGGATCAACCTGGGCGCCAACCTGGGTGATGACGTGCTGTATTCCGGGACCGTGGCAGCCGCCCTCGAGGGCCGCTTTCTCGAGCGCCCGTCGTTTGCCTTCTCGCTGGTTTCGCGGCAGGTCGACAACCTGCCCACGGCCGCCTACTTTGCGCACAAACTGGTCGAAGCCCATGCCGGGCTCGATCTGCCTCCGCGCACGGTATTGAACGTGAATATTCCGAATCTGCCGATCGATCACATTCGTGGCATTCAACTGACCCGTCTCGGCCATCGCGCCCGTGCGGCGGCGCCGATGAAAGTCGTGGACCCGCGCGGCAAGGCCGGTTACTGGATCGCTGCGGCAGGGAACGCGGAAGACGGCGGGCCGGGCACCGATTTCCACGCGGTGATGCAGGGTTACGTATCCATCACTCCGTTGCAGCTCGATCGCACCTTCAATGATGCCTTCAGAGGTCTCGACGGCTGGCTGGAGGGGCTCAATTAATGGCTCGTGAACAAGACGACAGGCTGCGCAGCGGCATCGGGATGACGTCCCAGCGAACCCGTGAGCGCCTGATCCAGCGTCTGTATGAAGAGGGCGTTTCCAACGCCAGCGTGCTGGAAGTGATCCGTCGCACCCCGCGGCACCTGTTCGTCGATGAAGCGCTGGCGCACCGGGCCTATGAGGACACCGCGCTGCCGATCGGCAACAACCAGACCATTTCCCAGCCTTATATGGTGGCGCGCATGAGCGAGCTGCTGCTGGAAGCCGGGCCGCTGGATAAGGTGCTGGAGATCGGCACCGGTTCCGGTTACCAGACGGCGGTGCTGTCGCAACTGGTCGAGCGGGTGTTCTCGGTGGAGCGCATCAAGGTGCTGCAGGATCGGGCCAAGGAGCGCCTGGTCGAGCTCAACCTGCGCAATGTGGTGTTTCGCTGGGGCGATGGCTGGGAAGGCTGGCCGGCGCTGGCGCCGTATAACGGCATCATCGTCACGGCGGTGGCGACCGATGTGCCTCAGGCTCTGCTTGATCAACTGGCACCAGGCGGGCGGATGGTGATCCCGGTCGGCTCCGGTGAAGTGCAGCAATTGATGCTGATCGTGCGCGAAGAAAACGGCTTCTCCCGACACGTTCTCGGGGCGGTGCGTTTCGTGCCATTGCTCAATGGGCCGCTGGCCTGAGCATTTGTTCAAGGCTGCTGAATTCCTGTCGAGCGTGCCTGTCTTACAGCGGCAGCGAGTGTTTAAACAGGACGGATCGTCTACAAGCAAACGTGTGCGCCGAGCGATAGCGCTTCTATAAAGGTAAAGCCGGTTGCGCCCGTTATACTTGCGAAGTTTCATGCCGGAATCGGTATTCCACATTTTTCAGCCACCACAAAGGGAGCGGCGGGTGAGTCTCACAGTCATTGCGCAGCGTATGGGTAACACGAGCTTTCAGCGCCTGGTGACTGGCCTTGTCTTGAGCACCTTGCTGGTCGGTTGCTCCAGCACAAAATCGAACAACGTTCGGGTCGTCGATCGCAACAATACGGTGGCCCAGCGTCCGGTCGTGACGACCGGGCAGTATGTAGTCCGTCCGGGCGATACCCTGTTTTCCATCGCTTTTCGCTACGGCTGGGACTACAAAGCCCTCGCCGCCCGGAACAATATTCCTACGCCATACACGATACATCCGGGTCAGACGATTCGCTTCGACGGCCGTACCGGTTCAACGTCGACGGCGGTCGTCAGCAACTCCGGTTCTTCAGCGTCTTCGTCCAGCAAAACCACGGTTATCCGGCGCCAGGCAAATGGCACGACAACCACCACAACCACGGGTTCCGGCGCGGCTTCAACGACGGTTGTACCGTCCGTCGCCAACAAGCAAACACCTGCTCCACTGCCTCCACCGGGCCCGGCCCCGACCGGCTGGGGATGGCCATCTAATGGCATTCTCATTGGAAAATTCTCTTCAAACGGTAGTTTGAATAAAGGAATTGATATCGCCGGAGATTTGGGACAGCCTGTTTTAGCTGCGTCTGATGGGACGGTGGTATACGCCGGGAGTGGCTTAAGGGGCTACGGCGAATTGGTCATCATCAAACACAGCGAAACCTACGTCAGTGCTTACGGACACAACCGTCGGCTGTTGGTACGGGAGGGGCAGCAGGTCAAGGTCGGACAGACAATTGCCGAAATGGGGTCAACGGGTACAGACCGGGTGAAACTGCATTTTGAGATTCGCCGACAAGGTAAACCTGTAGATCCGCTGCAGTTCCTGCCAAGACGTTGATTTGCAGACCAGCCTGTTCCGTCACGTAGAGGGGACAGGCTCCAGCGTTGCCAAGGATAAAGGCGTCGCTTGAGCTTGGGGTCGAACTCACCAAAGGACTATAACAATGGCTCTCAGTAAAGAAGTGCCGGAGTTTGACATCGACGATGAGGTTCTCCTGATGGAGACCGGCATCGATTCGGATTCGATGTCGAATGATGAAGGGGCTGCTCCACCTTCCGTTCGTGCCAAATCCAAACACTCCGCTTCACTTAAACAACATAAGTACATCGATTACACTCGGGCACTTGATGCCACGCAGCTGTACCTCAACGAAATCGGCTTTTCCCCTCTGCTCTCCCCGGAAGAAGAAGTTCATTTTGCGCGCTTGTCGCAAAGTGGCGATCCTGCCGGGCGCAAGCGCATGATTGAAAGTAACCTGCGGCTGGTGGTCAAAATCGCCCGGCGTTACGTCAATCGGGGGCTGTCGCTGCTGGATCTGATCGAAGAGGGCAACCTCGGATTGATCCGCGCGGTGGAAAAGTTCGATCCCGAGCGCGGCTTCCGCTTCTCGACCTACGCGACCTGGTGGATCCGTCAGACCATCGAACGCGCAATCATGAATCAGACCCGGACCATCCGGTTGCCGATCCATGTAGTCAAGGAGCTCAACGTGTACCTGCGGGCTGCACGGGAGCTGACGCAAAAGCTCGACCACGAACCTTCACCCGAAGAAATTGCCAACCTGCTGGAAAAACCGGTGGGCGAGGTCAAGCGCATGCTGGGCCTGAACGAGCGGGTTTCTTCGGTCGACGTCTCGCTGGGTCCGGATTCGGATAAAACCCTGCTCGACACCCTGACGGATGACCGTCCGACCGATCCGTGCGAACTGCTGCAGGATGACGACCTTTCGCAGAGCATCGATCAATGGCTCTCGGAACTGACCGACAAGCAACGCGAAGTGGTGGTACGCCGCTTCGGCCTGCGCGGTCACGAGAGCAGCACGCTGGAGGATGTAGGCCTGGAGATCGGCCTGACCCGGGAACGGGTGAGACAGATCCAGGTGGAAGGCCTCAAACGCCTTCGGGAAATTCTCGAGAAAAACGGCCTGTCGAGCGAGTCGCTGTTTCAATAAGCCGCCCGCCTGACCGCTATGCAGAAAGCCCCGACTGGTTCGGGGCTTTTTGTTTGTGTGCTGAAAGCGGCAGGTACTCCCACCTTGTAGGTTTGCGCTGTAAGCCTTTGCTGACTGTATCGTAAGTGTTCGTTATTTTTACACTGCTGCCGAAGGCGATTGCGTTCATCGATGATTAGTAAAATATTGATTTATATGGTTATTTTTTAATGTTAAGGGCTTATGACAACAGGTTCATGCGCTGAGAGCCGGTTGCCCCCTGCGGGGAACTCGCTAGTATCTGGGTTGTGTCGACGGATAGACACGCCCTTCAAGGAAGAGGGGAATGGACATCGCAGGACGCGATTCATCAGGACGATGAAAAGGAACACAGGGAATAGGGAAAAAATGTGGGCGGGTCAAACCGCCCCTTTTTTTGCCTGAAGAAAAGCCAAACCCGCAAAAACAAAAAGGCCCGCGAGGGGCCTTTTCATTCGAACGCGGGACAGATCAGCGTTCGAGGTCTTTGATCTTGCCTTTGACGCCATCCCACTCTTCGGCATCCGGCAGCGATTCTTTCTTCTCGGTAATGTTCGGCCAGATTTCGGCCAGCTCGACGTTCAGCTGAATGAATTCCTGCATTTCTTCCGGAACTTCGTCCTCGGAGAAAATGGCCACGGCCGGGCATTCCGGTTCGCACAGGGCGCAGTCGATGCACTCATCCGGGTGAATCACCAGGAAGTTCGGGCCTTCGTAAAAGCAGTCCACCGGACAGACTTCTACGCAGTCGGTGTACTTGCACTTGATGCAGTTGTCGGTGACGACGAAGGTCATTTCTAATTTTCTCCTCAGGCGGCGGCAGCGTTGCCCCTTCACGGTTGGGGTCGCCAGGTTCGGGAGCGATGTCTGCCAGCCAGGCTATTAGCCAGCAGCATCCCGAACCGCGCGAGATTCTAACAGCTTGAAGCCGTTTGCGTTATATCCGGTTCGTCGGTGCTTAGATCCGGTTCTTTAGTGCATAGAGCATTTCGAGTGCACGACGCGGTGTGACGTCATCCAGATCGAGCTTAGCCAACTCATCCAGCACCGGATGCGGGAGGCTGGCAAACATGTCGCTCTGCTGCGGTGTCGCCGGTTTGCCCTTGACGGCCGGTTTTGGCGCCTCATGCGGCAGCGCGGTATCTTCCAGGCGGCTCAAGTGCTCACGAGCACGTACGATCACTTCGCTTGGCACACCGGCCAACTGTGCGACCGCGAGGCCGTAACTCTGGCTTGCCGGCCCCGGCAACACGTGGTGCAGGAACACAATGCGTTCGTTGTGCTCGGTGGCGTTGAGGTGCACGTTGGCCACCAGCGGTTCGGCTTCCGGCAACACAGTCAGTTCGAAATAGTGTGTCGCGAACAGAGTATAGGCCCGCAATTGCGCCAGACGCTCAGCCGCTGCCCAGGCCAGGGACAGGCCGTCGAAGGTGCTGGTGCCGCGACCAACTTCGTCCATCAGTACCAGGCTGCGCTCGGTAGCGTTATGCAGAATGTTCGCGGTCTCACTCATTTCCACCATGAAGGTCGAACGCCCACCGGCGAGGTCATCGCTGGAACCGATCCGGGTAAAGATCCGGTCCACCAGCGACAGTTCGCAACTCGCTGCCGGCACAAAACTGCCGATATGTGCCAACAGCACGATCAGTGCAGTCTGGCGCATATAGGTGGATTTACCGCCCATGTTCGGGCCGGTGATCACCAGCATGCGGGTGTTGTCATCCAAGCTCAGGTCGTTGGCCACGAACGGCGTGGTCAGCACTTGCTCGACCACCGGGTGACGGCCCTGGGTGATACGCATGCACGGTTCGCTGACGAACGTCGGGCAATTCAGGTCGAGATTCAGCGCACGTTCGGCGAGGTTGCTCAGCACGTCCAGTTCGGCGAGAGCCGAGGCGGTGTCCTGCAATGGGGGCAACTGGCTGATCAGATCTTCCAGCAATGCTTCATAAAGCATCTTCTCGCGGGCCAGGGCACGGCTCTTGGCCGACAGTGCCTTGTCTTCGAACTCTTTCAGCTCTGGCGTGATGAAGCGCTCGGCACCTTTGAGGGTCTGACGGCGAATGTAATCTGCGGGCGCCGACTCGGCCTGTTTGCTCGGCAGTTCGATGAAGTAACCGTGGATGCGGTTGTAGCCGACTTTCAGGTTGGCGAGGCCGGTGCGGGCCTTTTCCCGGGCTTCCAGATCGATCAGGAACTGGCCGGCGTTTTCGCTCAGCGACTGCAGCTCGTCGAGCTCGCTGTCGTAACCGGTTTTCAGCACGCCGCCGTCGCGGATCACCGCCGGCGGGTTGTCGATGATGGCTTTTTCCAGCAGCGCGGCCAGTTCCGGGTACGTGCTGGTGGTGGTCGCCAGGCGTTGCAGGTGCGGCGCTTCCAGGTCAGCCATTGCCACTTGCAGTTCAGGCAACGCGCCGAGTGCATCACGTAGGCGGGCGAGGTCGCGAGGGCGGGCATTGCGCAGGCCGATCCGCGCCAGAATCCGCTCGATGTCGCCGATTTCCTTGAGCTGCGGTTGCAGGTTTTCAAAGCGATAGCGGTCGAGCAGGCAAGTGATCGAGGTCTGACGCGCCAGCAACACGGTCAGGTCGCGCAGCGGACGGTTGAGCCAACGTGTCAGCAAACGGCTGCCCATGGCGGTCTGGCAACGGTCGACCACCGATTGCAGGGTGTTGTCGCGGCCACCGGCCAGGTTGGTGTCGAGCTCCAGGTTACGGCGGCTGGCGCCGTCCAGCACCACGGTGTCGTCCAGCCGTTCATGACGCAGGCTGCGCAGATGGGGCAGGGCGGTGCGCTGGGTTTCCTTGGCATACGCCAGCAGGCAACCGGCGGCGCCGATCGCCAGGGTCAGGGTTTCGCAACCGAAGCCTTTGAGGTCCTGGGTGGAGAATTGCTGGCAGAGACTTTTCAGCGCCGAATCACGCTCGAAATCCCACGGCGCGCGGCGACGAACGCCACGGCGTTTTTCCGCCGGCAGATCCTTCGGCCAGTCATCCGGGATCAGCAACTCGACCGGGTTGACCCGCTCCAGCTCCGCCAGCAGGTTTTCCCAGCCCTTGATCTCCAGCACGGTGAAGTTGCCGCTGGTGATGTCCAGCACCGCCAGGCCGAACAGGCGCTCGTCGCCCAGCACCGCCGCGATCAGGTTATCGCGACGCTCATCCAGCAACGCCTCGTCGCTGACCGTACCGGGGGTAATGATTCGCACCACTTGGCGCTCCACCGGCCCCTTGCTGGTGGCTGGATCACCGACCTGCTCGCAGATCACCACCGACTCGCCGAGCTTGACCAGTTTCGCCAGGTAGCCTTCCGCCGCGTGATACGGAATCCCGCACATCGGAATCGCCTGACCCGCCGACTGCCCGCGCGCGGTCAGGGTGATGTCCAGCAACTTGGCTGCCTTCTTCGCGTCTTCGTAGAAGATCTCGTAGAAGTCGCCCATGCGGTAGAACATCAGCTGGTCCGGGTGCTGATTTTTCAGGCGCCAGTACTGCTGCATCATCGGAGTGTGGGAGGACAGGTCGGAGACGGCTTTATTCATCGGATTGTCAGGTAACTCGTTGGAAGGTGTGGGGCAAAAGCGCGGCAGTGGCCGGGCTTTTCCGCGATGGGCGCAAGGTTACCATGGGCGGTCTGTCGGACGCAGGCATCGCGGCCGGGTGACAGCTATATGGCGCAAAAAGCTCGACTATGCACGATTTATGCAAATCAGCATTTGTCTTCGCGAAAAACTTCAAGCACTATGCGCGTTATGCAAAAACGCAACGTATCTACCGTCTTAAGAGCACTGCTCGACCAGCACGGGATCTCCCCCACGGAGCTTCACCGTCGCACCGGCGTGCCTCAATCCACGCTCTCGCGGATTCTCAGCGGGAAGATCGTCGATCCTTCGGATAAACACATCTCGAAGATCGCCGAGTACTTTGCCGTGAGCACCGATCAGTTGCGCGGGCGCGCGGATGTTGCGCCCGCCAGCAACGGCGGACGCGACGAGTTGCATTCCGAACTCAAGGACATAAGCCTGTGGGACGACGACACCCCCGTCGATGACGACGAGGTGTCGGTACCCTTTCTTCGCGAGGTTGAATTGGCTGCTGGATCAGGAAGATTCGTCATCGAAGAGAGCGAGCGCTCGAGCCTGCGCTTCGGCAAGCGCAGCCTGCGCCATAACGGTGTGCAGTTCGATCAGGCCAAATGCGTGACGGTACGGGGCAACAGCATGTTGCCGGTGCTGCGCGACGGTGCCACGGTTGGGGTCAACGCGGGAAAATGCGGGATTGGCGACATCATTGATGGCGACCTTTATGCGATCAACCACAACGGTCAACTGCGGGTGAAGCAGCTTTATCGCCTGCCCACCGGTATCCGCCTGCGCAGCTTCAATCGCGATGAGCATCCGGACGAGGACTACAGCTTCCAGGACATGCAGGAAGAGCAGATCGTCATCCTCGGTCACGTCTTCTGGTGGGGCATGTACGCCCGGTAACCTGATTCCTTTCTGACAAAACCCGCCTCGGCGGGTTTTTTTTCGCCTGTAGAAAACCGGCCAATCCTTGAATGGCGGGGCTTTCATGCATTCGCGCATTTCCAGTGCATAAATAAATGCATTTGCGCATTGACTGTATATGCATCCATGCATATTCTTGCCACCAAGCCGCTCGACAAAGCGGCTGGCAACAACAGCTCTTTAGTTCCACAAGAACAGGCAGCGATGAACCGGCCTCAACGGTTCAGAGGGTTGGCAACTGACCCGGGTGTGCAGCGTAAAGCACCAGAAGCAGTTATCCGGCGGGCAGGGACCGCGGTCGGAAAAACAATTTGAATGGACTCGTACCGCGCCAGTAGCGCCGAAAAGTCAGCTTCCTTCACGTACACAGGATTGAAGGAAGGCGAAGGAGCGCATTACTGAAAAGCCCGGCGAAATGCCGGGCTTTTTGGAATGCCTGCCTGACGCAGGCCGCTTCAACGGAGCTTCACGACATAAACCCAGTCAGGCGGAGAATCAAAAGGACTTGCAGATGTTGAAAGAATGCCGCTGTGGCCATTGCAAACGACTGCTCGCCCGGGTGGGTGAGTACACAGAACTCCAGATCAAATGTTCCCGCTGCGGAACATTGAATCATGTGAAGGCCGCGAGCCTCGAGCGATCGCCTGTGAGCGACATGAGCACATCAAGTGCACAAGACTATCCGACTCTATAGGTAAAAAATGAAATCGATCAAAACTCATCTGGGTTCGATGCTGTTGTCCCTGACGCTGCTGGCTGCCAGCGGTTCCGCCTTTGCGGCCGAACTGGTTGTCAATGGAAGCTTTGAAACTCCTGGCTGCGCTAACGACTGCATCTTGAATACACCCGCTCAGGCTGACTTCATCAACGGCTGGACAACGTTCCTGTCCGGTGTCGAGTACATTAATGTCCGCGCCGCCATCGGCAGTTCGGTTGCTGCGGACGGCGCAATGGCCGTTGATCTTGCCAACTATGTTTACGAAAACGGCGGCGGAATTCAGCAAAACATCAACACCGTCGTGGGCGCAAAGTATCGCCTGACTTTCAGCGCCGGTAACTCGAAGTATGTGAATCGCACCGGCAATGGTGTCATCAACGTCAAGGTAGCCGGACAAACCACAAGCTTCGACACGCCTGTGGCGATAGGTGATGCAACCGTATGGGAAACAAGAACCCTGGACTTCACCGCCACTACTTCGCAAACGACCCTGAGCTTCTGGAACGAGCAGAATCCCAATGCTCATTTCGCGTTCATTGACAAGGTCAGCGTAGTACCTCTTTAAGGGATAGCCGGCGGGCACTCCTTGAGTGCCTGCTTTCAGAGACATCGTTTGAGATCAAAATACATCACACATCAAACTTTCAAGGAGGCGTGACATGACAAGCGAGCAACAAGCGTTGGCAGACATGCCGATCTGGCTGGTCATCCTCCTTGCCGTCGTGGGCGGGGTGTCCGGCGAAATGTGGCGCGCCGACAAGGAGGGCGCCCGTGGCTGGTCACTGCTGCGGCGCCTGGCCCTGCGTTCCGGCGCCTGCATGATCTGCGGCGTCTCGGCGATCATGCTGCTGTACGCCGCCGGCATGTCGATCTGGGCTGCCGGGGCATTTGGTTGCCTGACGGCAATGGCCGGTGCCGACGTCGCTATCGGCCTTTACGAACGTTGGGCTGCCAAGCGTATCGGCGTCTGCGAAGTTCCTCCGCGCGACCCGCAGTAACCCCTTCACTTT
The DNA here is from genome assembly GCF_019710535.1 of Pseudomonas sp. 3-2. NCBI lineage: Bacteria > Pseudomonadati > Pseudomonadota > Gammaproteobacteria > Pseudomonadales > Pseudomonadaceae > Pseudomonas > Pseudomonas sp. 3-2. The sequence continues at coordinate 1,332,885 of NZ_CP081200.1, forward strand.
CCTGTCTCGCTGCACGCCGTGCGGCGGGACTTCGCGTGGACATCAGAAAAGGAGGTCAAGCATGCCCACACCGATCCAGCAGCCTTCGCAGCTGTTCACGGCGATGGCGACAGCCTTGCGCAACAGCTCCGAGCTGAACGTGCAGGTCGGCAATCACGATGACTTCACGGCCCCCGGCGACAAGGCCTGGGTGTTGATCGACATCGAGCGAAATGCACCGGGAGAGCGCGCCGCCAATGGGCGCATTGCCCATGTGCTGACGCTGTCGTTGCAAGTCATTCCGGCGCTGTCCGCCACGGCATTTGCCGCCTGTGATCTGATCGCCGCGCTGAAGAACCTGATCACCGACAACCGCTGGGGCTTGCCCGGCGATCAATGCGATCTGCCGATGAACATCGATGGAATGCCGTCATTGCTCGTCCGCGCCGATCAGCCGAGCAAAGCCTGGACGCTGTCGTTCAACCAGACCCTTTACCTGGGCCCGACCTTGCTCGACGACCCGCTCGGTACACCGAAATTCGCCCGCACCTGGGAAGTCAGCGACATCGACGATCCCGACCAATACACCTCGCTGGAGGCCTGATCGATGTTCGACGCGTTACTGCGAATGCAGCTGGGCCCGATCATTGAACGCCTGGCGGAAATGGAAGCGGAGATCGAAGACCTGCACCGGCGTGCCGAAAGTTATTGCCGCATCGGCATCTGTCAGGAAGTCGATGCCGCCAGTAACACCTGCAGAGTCAGCCACGGCGGATTGCTGACACCCGCCATCAAGTTCTTCAACCCCAGCGCCGGCGCGCAGAGCGAGTCGCGAATCCCGACGGTGGGCGAACAGTGTCTGCTGTTCAACTACGGCAGCGGTGAAAGCGGCGCGCAAAGTGTGGCGCTGTTCGGGCTTAACAGTGACCGTTTTCCACCGACCTCGACGGTGCCGACGTTGACCCGTCGCGTCCATCAGGACGGCAGCGAAAGCGGCTACGACGACGCCACGCACACGCTGCATTGGCAAAACGGTCCGGCAGCCTTCAACGGCTCCCGCGAGTCGCTTGAGCTGAGCATCGGCCCGGCACGGCTGGCGATGACTCCGCAAGCGATCAACCTGCAACTGGGCGCGGTCGGCCTGACCATCGACGCCTCGGGCGTGCACTTCAGCGGCCCGCTGGTGGATCACCAGGGCCGCGTTATCAGCCCCTGAATCAAGAGCTTCCCATGATCGGAATCGATAGAGACAGCGGGGCCACGGTCGACGACTGGCTGCAATTCGTGCAGCGCGCGACCCGGGCCCTGACCACGCCGCTGGGCACCCGGCAAAAACGGCCCTTGTACGGTTCGCTGATCCCCACGCTGCTGGGGCAGAACCTGGGCGACGACGTCCTGTTGCTCGCCCAGAGCCACGCGGCCCAGGCGTTCTACAACCCGCAAAACGGCATCGGCGATTTCCAGCCCGGCGTGATCGTCGCCACCCGACAGGGCGCCGGTTTGCTGCTGCGGTTTGCCGGTACCTGGAAAAACCGCCAACAGACTTTCGAGGTCGTGACATGAGCATGTTGATCCCCGGCCAGAACCAGTTGGCCGAACCCTCCTTGATCAAGGTCGATGCCTTCGAGGATCTGCTCGCCGAGTTCAAGACCTTCGTGGTCGAGTACGTCGGCGCACGTTCGCCGCAGAGCGCGGAAAAGCTCAAGACCAGCCTGGAAAACGAAAGCGAACTGCTGACCCTGGCTCTGGAGGCCTTTTGCGTTCGCCTGCAAACCCACGAACGCAAATACAACGCCCGCATCAAGCAGATGCTGGCGTGGTGGGCCACCGGCAGCAACCTTGATGCGCGGTTGGCGGACATGGGCCTGGAGCGACAGTTGCTCGATCCGGGCGACCCGGCGGCATTCCCGCCGGTACCGGCGATTTACGAGAGCGACGATGACGCCCGGCTGCGCTATTACCTGGCGCCCCATGCGCCGGCGGCGGGTTCGCGGATGCAGTATCGCCGTGAGGTGTTCACCCTCGGCGAGCGGCCGACGGTGAAAGTCGAATCCACCGATGCCGGTGTGGTGAACGTCACGTACACCTTCGACCCGGACGGCCTCGCCGCACAGGTCAAGGACGGTAACGGTCGCCGCACGGCGCCTGGTGAAGTGCAAGTCACCGTGCTTGCCCGCGAGGGCGACGGTACACCGTCCCCGACATTGCTCGACGGCGTGCGCCGACACTTTTCCCGGCCCGATGTCTGTCCGGAGACCGACAAGGTCACGGTCAAAGGCGCCGAGATTCAGCGCTACACAATCCGCGTCGTCGCGAAGATCAATTCCGGCCCGGATTCGGGCCTGACCAAGGTCGCCGCGCAGCAACACTTGCAGGCCTACGCCGACAGCTGCCATCGCCTGGAGGGCCGGGTCGACCCGAGCTGGATCGACTACACACTGCACAGCGCCGGCGCCGTGCAATTGCAGATTCTTGAACCGCTGACGCCCATCGTCTGCAGCGCGTTTCAAGCGCCGTACTGCACGGCGGTCGAGGTCGAGGTGCAGACGCTATGACCGATCAGACACCGCGTCCGACCCTGCTGCCAGCCAACAGCTCGGCGCTGGAACGGGCACTCGACATCGGCTTCGGCGCATTGCTTGATCGCGTTGCGCCGCCGTTTCCCGAACTGATGAACCCGAGTTCGACACCCGTCGCTTTCCTGCCGTATCTCGCGGCAGATCGTGGTGTTGCCGAATGGAGCACCGACGCACCGGAAGCGGAAAAGCGCCTGACCGTCGAACTGGCCTGGCCCACCGCGCGCCAGGCCGGCACCCGCAAGGCGCTGGAGAATGCCGCCAAGGGTTTGCAGCTCAGGCCGGAAATCCGCGCCTGGTACGAACAGACCCCGCCCGGCGAGCCTTACAGCTTCACCGTACGCGCCTTCAGCGAACAACCCTACAGCGAAGAAATCGACGCCCGTCTCGACCGACGCCTGGCTGATGCCAAGAGCGAGCGGGACGTGCTGTCGGTGTCGGTAGGGCTTAGCGCCTTCGGCAATCACGTCATCGGCGCCGCGACCTTCTGCGGTGAGTTGACCACGGTCTATCCGGTGTTCATCGAAGGGCTCGAGACATCCGGCGAGGCCTTCATGGCGGCTGCGCTGTACACCGTCGAAACATCCACTATTTATCCTCAGGGGGCCTGAATGGCTGACTATTACACCCTGCTCACCAACGCAGGGATTGCCTACGAAACGGCGTGCAAGGCCGCGGGCCTGCCGATCAAGCTGACGCAGATTTCCGTCGGCGATGGCGGCGGCGCGGTCTACAACCCGGCCGCGACGGCTACTGCGCTGAAACGCGAAGTCTGGCGCGGACCGCTCAACGCGCTGTTCCAGGACGAGAAAAATCCGAGCTGGCTGCTCGCCGAAGTGACCATCCCGCCGGACGTCGGTGGCTGGTACGTGCGTGAAGCCGGTCTGTGGACCGACACCGGGATTCTCTACGCCATCGTCAAATACCCGGAGTCGTTCAAACCGGTGCTGGCCACGTCCGGCTCGGGCAAAGAGTTCTACATCCGCTCGATTTTCGAGACCAGCAATGCCTCGCTGGTGACGCTGCTGATCGATGACACGGTGGTCAAGGCGACCCGTGCGTGGGTGACAGGGTATGTAGCGGATGAGCTAGCGAAGCTTGATACCAAGCAGTCTGTACGTGTTGCCACTACCAGCAATATCGCGCTGAAAGCTTCACAAACTATTGATGGTGTTGCGGTCGTTGCGGGAGACAGGGTGCTGGTAAAAAACCAGACATCAGCGAAAGACAATGGACTGTACGTTGTTGCAAATGAATTCTGGGTTCGCACAAAAGATTCCGACTCAAATCTCAAAGTAACGGCAGGCCTGACCGTATCTGTTGAGCAGGGTACCACTCAAGCCGACACGATCTGGCAGCTTATTACCGACGCCCCTGTGCTCCTCGGCACTACTGCTTTGGTGTTTCAAAACATCACCTTCGGCTTTGCACCGCTCAGTTCTCCGATATTTTCCGGTAGCCCGACAGCGCCAACAGCTAACGTTTTTAGCAATGATGATGCTCTGGCAACTACGAAGTTTGTCCAACGAGCGCTGGGTAATTACGCCGGCCAGACAAACTATGACTCCAGCACCCAGTTAACCGTTGCCGATGTCGGGAAACTGTCGATCTTTACCACAGCAGGTTCGACGGCGACGCTCCCCGATTGGAACAGCGTGCCTCCGGGGGGCTTGGTACATCTGACAAGCACCGGGGGGCTAACTGTCAAAACCCGAGCAGGGGAAACCTTCGGAGCTGTAAACACAACCAATTTGACGAGCGTTGTGCTTCAACCAGGCAATTTTGCGGTTTTCCGGCGGTTGTTGCTGGGGCCCGGCTGGAGTCTGGATTCCGGTGATGCTGCGCTGAAATATTCGCCGATGTTTTCCACCAACGGGGCAGTAACCGGATATATGAAACATCCGGGTGGGGCCATAGAGCAGTGGGGACAAGGCACTACTGATGCATCAGGAAATGTCTACATCACCTATCCGCTTGCTTTCCCCAGTGGCATGCGCGCAATCAATTGCACTCATTCGGGTTCATTAGCACTTATGAGTTGCATCGTTTTTGGCTCCGATGAGAAGACCAGATGCACGCTTCGCATTCAGAACGGAAGTAACACTACTATGCCCGGTTGGGTCATTTACTGGCGAGCAATAGGGATCTGAATATGACTGACACTATTTACTTCAGTCCTTCTACGTGTGGCGCCTATCTCCCAAGCGTGCACGAGACAGGCATTCCTGACGATGTCGTTGTCGTTCCGCTGGGGGAATGGGAGTCGTTGCTGGATGAATTAGCGAAAAGTCCCAAGAAAATCGGCGCAGGACCGGATGGCCAGCCGATTCTGGTTGACCCTGCTCCAGTCGATTTCACGACTCTCGAAGCGAACGAAATCGGGTGGCGTAACGTCCGACTGTCAACCACCGACGGTTTAGTCGCAAGGCACCGAGATGAGGTGGAGAGCAGCTCTGCAACCACACTCACTGCTGCACAGTATTCGGCACTGCAAGACTATCGCCGGCAGTTGCGAGATTGGCCGCAAGATGATGATTTCCCTTTGCGCGAATACCGACCTCAAGCCCCCGTCTGGTTGTTGGAATAGACCCGATAAACGCCGTCTCCGGGGGCATTTTCTTTCCCCCACAAAAACACTCAACACCCGCCAAAGCCCCTCCCTTTGAGGGGCTTTCCCGTTTATGGAGAAACGAAAAATGGCAACCCGCCAAACCTACACCGTGCTCGTTCCATTCCCCACCGGCGGTGGGCACTGGTCGAGCGTCGGCCAGGAACTCGAGCTGCTCGATGTCGAGGCCAGTGCCCTGCACAGCGCCGGTCGACTGGAGCTGAAAACATCTACCACCAAGGCCGTGAAGGCCGCTGCCAAGAAGGCTGACTGACTATGGCTGAGGTTCTGAACTTCGAGCACAACGGCATTACCGTCAATGCCACCGAATCCCCCGAGGCCATGGGTGGCCTGGGTGACAACGTCATCGGTCTGGTCGGCACCGCGCCGAAAGCCGATCCGCTGATTCCGCGTAACGCACCGTTTCGCATCAACAGTTTCACCACCCACGCGCTGCTCGATCCGACAGGTTCGGAAGAGGGCACCCTGTACCACGCGGTTTACCAGATCCTCAAAGTGGTCAAGGTGCCGGTCTACGTGGTGATCGTCGAAGCGGGCGCGACCCCGGCTGACACCGTCAACGCGGTAATCGGCGGTGTTGAGCCAGCCACCGGTCGCAAGCTCGGTCTGGCGGCACTGGGCAGCGTCCCGGAAGACCTGACCATCATCGGCGCACCGGGTTTCACTGGCACTAAAGCGGTGGCCAGCGAGTTCGCCTCGTTCGGCAAGCGCATCAAGGCCCGTGTGGTGCTGGACGGCAAGGACGTCTCGGTCGCCGATCAGGTGCTGTACAGCCAGGAACTGGGCGGCGCTGACCTCGGTTTCGACCGTTGCCTGGTGGTGCACAACATGCCCGCCGTGTACTCGAAAGCCGCGAAGAAAAACGTGTTCCTCGCGCCATCCAGTCTGGCGATTGCCGCGCTGGCCAAGGTCAAGCAATGGGAAAGCCCGGGCAACCAGGTGACCTACGCCGAAGACGTGTCGCGGGTCGTTGAGTACAACATCCTCGACACCTCCACCGAAGGCGATCTGCTCAACCGCTACGGCGTCAGCTATTACGCCCGCACCATCCTTGGCGGCTTCTCGCTGCTGGGCAACCGCTCGATTACCGGCAAGTTCATCAGCTACGTCGGTCTGGAAGACGCCATCAGCCGCAAGCTGGTGAAGGCCGGCCAGAAAGCCATGGCGAAGAACCTGACCAAGTCGTTCATGGATCAGGAAGTCAAACGCATCAACGACTGGCTGCAAACCCTGGTCGCCGACGAAACCATTCCCGGCGGCAGCGTGTACCTGCACCCGGAACTCAACAGCGTCGAGAAGTACAAGAACGGCACCTGGTACGTGGTCATCGACTACGGCCGCTACGCGCCGAACGAACACATGGTTTATCAACTCAACGCCCGCGATGAAATCATCGAGCAGTTCCTGGAGGACGTTCTCTAATGTTTACCAACCGCGTAAGACAGGCCATCGCGGCCACCCTGCAAGGTCTGCCGTTGTCGGCGACTGTTGAGGAATTCACTCCGCCGAAGATCGACTTCGACATGGAAAGCATGACGGGCGGGCGCTTCATCGTTGAGGAAATGGCCAAGAGCGCCAAGGCGCTGAATGCCACGCTCAAGCTGCAAGGCACTGGCGCTGAAGTGCTGCTGGCGATGGGCGTGAAACTGGGCGACGACATTCTGCTGAACGTGCGTGAAGCCGGTCAGGATCAGGACGGCAACACCTGGTTCACCTATCACACCATCGGCGGCAAGCTCAAAACCATGGGGGAGGAAGCAATCAAAATGGGTGGCAAAGCCCTGACGACTCTTGAGTTCTCCTGCCGCACCTACAACCGCCTGGAAAACGGCATTCCGGTGATCGACATCGACGTGCGCACCCAGAAGTTCGTGCTCAACGGCGTCGACATTCTCGGTGATGCCCGGCGTGCGGTGCTGATGCCGTAACGCTGTAAGCAAACCAGGCACTCGCCCCTGTGGGAGCAAGCCCGCTCCCACATTGGGCCAGTGTGACTGGCCGATGTTTAGCAACACCCCCTCAAGAATCACCAAGGAATTCATACATGTCGTGGATGCCACCCAAGCATGATCTGTTGTCGCCGATCACCGGTGACGACGGCTCGCAGATCGAATCGATCCAGCTCAAGCCGCTGTTCTACGCCGCCCAAAAAGAGGCGCTGGAACGCGCAGGCGACGATGAGGACGACCAGTTCTTCGAACTGGCGCTGCTGGCCACCGGCTTGTCGGTCAAGGAACTCGACCAGCTCAAGCGTCCGGACTACGTGACCATCGCGCAGTACGTGCACGAGATGTCGACCCGTCCGGCGTCGTACTTTCTCGAACAGGTCGAAGACGCGGAACAGTCCGACGATCCCGATCAGGTGCAACTGCTGTTGCCGCTCGCCGTCACCGGCCGCACCGTGACTTCGCTGAGCCTGGAAATGCCGGCGCTGCGGGCCACCAAAGTGATGAAGAAACTGAAAACGGCCAAGGAACGCGCCGAGTTCATCACCGCCCATTGCACCGGCCTGATGATCCCCGATCTGGCCCTGTTGAGCGTGCCGGACTGGACGCAATTGCAGGTGCGCATCGACGATTTTTTAAACCAGCCGGCGGCCTTCTTTCAGAACGCGACATCGAAGTAATCCTCGATATCGTGCCGCTCATTTACCCGGTAAGTGAGGCGGAGATTCTGGAGTGGGACGCCGAAAAGGCGTTGCGCCGCTACGACATAGCGATCACTCGCCTTGGCGTGAAACAGGAGTAGAGCGGCATGGCAGAGAGCAAGATTTCGCTCATGAATGCCGGCGACAGCGCCGGCGCAGGATTTGGCAGTATCACTCTGAGCATGGCTGCGCTCGCAGGTGCTGGGCAAACCGCGTTGGATCAGACCAGCGACCTGCGCCAGGCACTGCTGACGGCCAGCGGAAAAATCGTGCTGCTGACTTCGGCAATCGATGCATTGAGCGTGACCCTGTCCGCCTTGCGTGGGTTGCCACAGGCTGCGAGTGCCGGAGCGAAGAGTGAGTCATCCGGCGGGCATAAAACACCGGAAAAATCCTCCGGGGGCGCTGAGCCTCCCGAGACGCGCAAGGCCGCGATGGCCATGGATTCGGCGGCGGCCACGCTTGCGAGTGTGGCGCAGCTCTCCCGCGATGACGGGAAAGACATGGCACTCACGAGCTTGAAAATGGCCAGTGCCACCCTGGTGGCTGCCGGAGGCACTACCGGGGTCGAGCTGGTCAGGATTGAAACGCTGGCGGCCAAGGCGGGAATCGGCAACGAAGCGGTAAACGCCGAGGCGAAGAAACTCGAGTTGCTGAACTTTGCCAGCGATGCGGCGATCACCGCATCGGCATTCAAGGTTACAGGGCTGGAAGCCGGCGAAATGTTGAAGGTCTGGCGCACCTCGATGAAGCTCTCGCGTGATCAAGCCCTTGATCTGGCGGACGCGGCCAACCATCTCGGCAAAATGCCCGGCGATGTGCAGACCGCGGACATCGGTTCTGTCTTGCAGCAGTCGGGCGAGGCGGCAATCAGCGCAGGCTTGCAACCGGAACAGGCTGCGGCATTGACGGCAGCGTTGCTCAACAGCGGCACGAAAAAAGACGATGCCGGCAATGCGCTGAAGAACATTTCCAGTGCGCTGGGCAAGGGCGATCAAGCCTCCATGGCCGAGAAAGGTGCCTGGAAGCAGTTGGGCCTGGATCCCAAGGCAGTGGCCGAAGCCATGCGTGATCCTGACAAACAGAATGCCCAAGGCGCTGTTTTGTCGGTGCTTGCGGCCTTGAATACCAGACCGGTGGAGCAGCGCTCGACATTGGCCCGGACATTGTTCGCGGACAGTGGAGACGCCGCGTTGTCGCTGTCTCAGGACCTCGGCAAGGTGAACGAAGCCTTTTACCTGGTCAGCGACAAAAGCCGATACGCGACATCGAAGCTGGGTGATAAAAGCTCGGTGAAAGAGTCTGCACTGGCACTTGCCAACACTCAGCAGGGGCAGTGGAACATCAAGAATGCCCGTGAGGAACGTTTGGCGGTCGCCAAAGGCAATGCACTGGCGCCGGATATCGAAACGCCCGGTGAGAGCCATTCAATAGACAGGCTGAGCGATCTGGCCGAAACCTACCCGAAAACCACGGGTGCAGTTCTGACCGCGACGGCCTGGATCAAACCGGTGTTCGACGCCGTGACCGATGCGGTGGTCGGTGAGCTGAAAGACCGGGGAGGCAAATGGATCGTTGATAAAGCTGCCAGTTCCCTTCCCGGTCGTTCAAAGCTCGGCTTGTCTGCAGCAACCTCTGCGACGGCCGTGGCTGAAACTCAGGGCCTGGCTCTGGCCGGTCGCAGTGCCAGTGCTGGCAACGGTCTGAAAATACTCGAACAGACTGCAAGGGTTGCTACACCGCGGCTGGAGCCTGTGCTTGCATCGGTGCAGCCGGCCTCGCGCTGGATGCCTTGGCAGGCGAAGGCGGCGATTGGTGCTTCGGCTGTCGCCGCAGGTATTGCCAGCGGTGACAAACAGCAGATCGCGCAAGGTCTCGGTGCCGCTGGTGGCGCCTGGGCTGGTGCGGTCGCCGGCAGCTCGATCGGCGCCTCCATCGGCAGTGTGGGACTGGCGCCGGGCATGGCACTCGGCGGTCTGATTGGTGGACTGGTCGGGGGATGGCTGGGCGCTGAGGGAGGAGGCTTTTTAGGTGAGAAGCTCATGTCCAGCGCGCCGGACAAACTCGCCCCGCCGGCCGAAGTCGCCAAAGATCTGGCGGGCGCACAGACGCAGAACCAGCAAGTTTCCTTCGCTCCGACGATCCAGGTCACCTGTCCTGCACCCGACACGGCTCAGCAAATTCATTCGATTATCGAACAACAGCTGTCCGGCCAGTTCCACGGACCTTTCATGTCGCTGCTGACCACCAACCCCTTGGGCACGCGCCGCGATGCAGCCCTGACTGACGGAGCCGGTACATGAAACAACAAATGGCACTGGGCAGTTTCATCTTCGGCCTGTCCCGGAATTTTGCGTACAGCACGCTGGCGCGAAAGTCCGATGGTGGCTGGACGGAACTGCCGATCCTGACCAGCAAACCCAAATCCCATCAGAGCGGGCAGAAACCTGAAACCCTGACCATCTCCGGCACCTCGATGTACGCCGTGGGGATGGAACGGCTCGATGAACTGCGTGCGCTGCAAGCACTGCGTGCACCGTTGCCGTTGATTGACGGCATCGGCCGCAACTGGGGTTTGTGGCGGATCAACAGCATCGACGAAAACCAGAGCGAGGTCATCGATGACGGCACCGCGATGGTAATCAAGTGGGTCATCGGATTGTCGGAGTTCAACAATGCGTAAGGTACGAAGCGTGGCCGGTGATTCGGTGAATCTTTTGCTGTACCGCGAAACCGGTCGCAGCGATGACAGCGCCGAAGAAGCCCTCTGGACACTCAACCCGACCCTGGCCGAGCACGGCCCGATTCTGCCGGCAGGTGTCTGGGTGACGCTGCCGGAGCTCGACTCGAAACCGGCTGCAATCAAACCGGTTCTGGCCTGGGATTAAGGAGGCTGCATGGCACAGGGATTTACGCCGGCGATCGACATCTACGGCGCCAACGCGGCTCTGCTCAACCAGCGCCTGATCAGTTGGGAACACATCGATGCCGCTGGAATGGAGTCCGATCAACTGACGCTGGTGCTCGACCTGGAAGGCCTCGAAGGCTTGCCGACCCTAGGCGGCACCATCGGCCTGCGGGTGGGCTATCTGGAGACCGGACTGGTCGAAAAGGGCCAGTTCAAGGTCACTCGACTGACGCCGACGCTGTTCCCGCTGCGCCTGACACTGGTCGCGACCGCCGCGCCATTCAGCGGCAAGGACGACACTGGATTCAAGGAAAGGCGCACGGCCAGTCATGGCCCCACGACGCTTGGCGGGCTGTTTCGCAAACTGGTTGAGCGGCACGGTTTCTCGCCGCGCGTGGATCCCGAACTGGCGCTGATCAGGATCGCTCATGTCGACCAGTCGAACGAAACCGACATGAGCTTCATCACACGTCTGGCGAAAAAGTACGACGCGGTGGCCAAACCGTTCAACGACCTTTACGTACTGGCGAAACCGGCACAGCTCAAAAACCTGTCGGGCCAGGTGATACCGGACGTCAGGCTGTCGGTGACCCACAACAATCGGCCGGGCGATCACGCCTTCATCAGCGCCACGCTGGAAGAGACTGCCCGCACCCAGAATCAGGGTTGCAAAACCTCATTCTGGGACGGTGCTCTCGGCAAGCTGCGGGAGGTGATCACCGGTTCCGAACCCTACAAGGTCATCCGCCAGAAACTGGCCAGCGAAGAAGAAGCCAAAACCATCGGCGAAGCCGAAGTGCGCAAGATGCTGCGCGAGAAATACAAGCTGAAGGTCACCTGCCCGGGCGATCCACTGCTGGCAGCCGAAGGTCTGCTGGTACTCGACGATACCTGGCCGGACTTCATGCGCGGTCGCTGGTCGATTGAAAAGGTCACGGCCAGCGGCAAGCGCGAGGAAAGCTATCGCTGCCTGATCGAAGCGACCGGCCGGGATCCCGAGGCAAAAGCCAAGGACTGATCCCCCGGTCTCACCGCCACACGCATCACTGTGGCCACTCCCACATCCTGGAACGCTCCCCATGAAGATCTCTCCGATCCTCACGCAGCTGCGTGCGCAATGCCCAAGCCTTGCCGGCCATATCGCGACAGGTGTCGACCTGGCGCTGTTGCAAGGTGACCCGAATCTGCCGATGCCCTCGGCCCATGTTTTACCGCTGGCCGACGTAGCCAGCGCCAGCACCGCACAGAACTCCTACAGCCAACCGATCCGCGACCGCCTTGAAATCATCCTGGCACTTGATGCCACGGACGCCACAAAAGCGCTGGATCTGTTGCACGACCTGCGCGCCGAACTGTGGCGTGCACTGGTGGGTTTCAAACCCGATTCCAACTACAGCGCCATCGTTTACGACGGCGGCGAAACGGTCTCGATCAACAGCAGCCGTGCGTTCTACCGGCTGCGCTTTTTTGCCGAGTTCCAGCTGGGCCGCAATCTGCCAAGTCAGCCTGCGGAGAGTTGGCACGAACGCGAACTGGACGGTTTGTCGTCCTTTACCGGGGCCACCGTGCGGGTCGATGCGATCGACCCGGCCGACCCCAACCTGAAACGCCCGGGCCCTGACGGGCGCGTGGAAATGACTTTCTCTGGAGACGTAACCCCATGAGCAACCGCATCACCGTAGTGCCGGCCCCTGGCCGTGCCGTGCCGGACCCGGAAGCCGGCGACCTGCTGCCACTGGAAGGCCGTGAAGTGCTGGACAGCGCCTGGTGGCGCCGGCGTCTGGCCGACGGCGATATCACCCTCAAAACCGCAACAGCCAAACAAAAGGGAGCCAAATAATGGCGATCGGATTCAGCAACATTCCTGCGGACATTCGTGTACCGCTGTTCTATGCCGAAATGGACAACTCGGCCGCCAATAGCGCGTCCTCGTCCATGCGCCGCCTGATCGTGGCGCAGGTCAACGACAACATCGCTCCGAGCGAAGTCGGCAAACTGGTGCTGGTCTCCAGCGTGGCGCTGGCCAAGAGCATTGGCGGTCAGGGCTCGATGCTCGCGTCGATGTACGAGACCTTCCGCAAGGCCGACCCGATCGGTGAGATCTGGTGCCTGCCGCTGCACAACGCCACCGGCGCCATCGCCAAAGGCGTGCTGACCCTGACCGGCACCGCGACTCAGGCCGGCGTGCTCAACCTGTATGTCGGTGGCGTCCGCGTCCAGGCCACCGTGGTCAACGGTGCCACCGCTGCCCAGGCGGCCACCGCCCTGGCACAGAAAATCAACGCCACCGCCGATCTGCCGGTGAGCGCTGCGGCCGCCGAAGGCGTCGTCACTCTGAACGCCAAATGGACCGGCGAGAGCGGCAACGACATCAGCCTGCAATTCAATCGCCTGGGCAAGAGCAACGGTGAAGAAACCCCGGCCGGCCTGACTACCGCGATCACCGCCATGACCGGCGGCGTCGGTGTGCCTGACCAGGTTGAAGCGGTTGCTGCACTGGGTGATGAGCCGTTCGAATTCATCGCGCTGCCATGGTCCGACCTGGCCACCCTCAACACCTGGCAAGCGGTGATGGACGACAGCACCGGTCGCTGGTCGTGGGCCAAGCAACTGTTCGGTCACGTCTACAGCGCCAAGCGCGGCACCGTCGGCACGCTGGTGGCAGCCGGTCAGGCACGCAACGACCAGCACATGACCATTCAGGCGCTGGAACCGGGCGTTCCGCAACCGGTGTGGGTACAAGCTGCAGCACTGGCCGCGCGCACTGCGGTGTTCATCTCCGCCGACGCCAGCCGTCCGACCCAGAGCGGCAGCCTGCCGGGCGTCGATCCGGCCCCGACGAGCGAGCGCTTCACCCTGACCGAGCGTCAGTCGCTGCTCAACTACGGCATCGCCACCGCGTACTACGAAGGCGGCTACGTGCGCATCCAGCGCTCGATCACCACCTACCAGAAGAACGCTTACGGCCAGGCCGACAACTCGTACCTGGACAGCGAAACCATGCACCAGTCGGCGTTCATCGTGCGTCGTCTGCAAAGCGTGATCACCAGCAAGTACGGTCGCCACAAACTGGCTTCCGACGGCACCCGTTTCGGCGCCGGCCAGCCGATCGTCACCCCGGCGACCATTCGCGGCGAGCTGATCGCCCAGTACGCCAAGCTCGAACTCGAAGGCCACGTGGAAAACGCCGAGCTGTTCGCCGAGCACCTGATCGTCGAGCGCGACGTGCAGGACCCGAGCCGCGTGAACGTGCTGTTCCCGCCGGATTACATCAACGGTCTGCGCGTGTTCGCACTGCTCAACCAGTTCCGCCTGCAGTACGACGACGTCGCCTGATCGGCCCGTCTGACACTGTGATTTCAGCCCACCTTGCGTGGGCTTTTTATTTGAAGGGAGTAACACCATGGGTCAACTGATTGCAGGCACCTGCTACGTCAAGGTCGACGGTGCACAACTGACTATCAATGGCGGCTGCGAAGCCCCGCTGATGGCCGTCAAACGCGAAACCGTCGTGCCGGGTTTCTACAAGGAAACCGACATCGCGCCATCGTTCAAGGTGACCGCGCTGCACACCGCCGACTTCCCGCTGAAGAAGCTGATCGAAGGCACCGACATCACCGTCACCTGCGAATTCAGCAACGGCAAAGTCTACGTACTGGCCGGTGCCTACCTGGTCGAAGAGCCAGTCTCCAAAGGCGATGACGCCACCATCGAACTGAAATTCGAAGGCATCAAGGGGACCTGGCAATGAGCGGCGCCGTGAAGCTTCAGGTTGCGATCGAAGCTCACGGCGAGCCCCTGACCGAACTCGTCCTGCGCCGTCCGACGGTGCAGGAAGTGCGAGCGATCAAGGCGCTGCCGTACAAGATCGACAAGAGCGAAGAGGTCAGCCTCGACATGGACGTGGCGGCCAAATACATCGCCGTGTGCGCCGGCATTCCGCCGTCGTCGGTCAACCAGCTGGACCTGGCTGACCTCAACGCGCTGAGCTGGGCTGTTGCGAGTTTTTTCATGAGTGCGGCGTCGGAGCCATCACCGACCTGATTTCGGTCGCCTATGACCTGGCCTGGTTCTGGAAGGTTGACCCCGAACAGATGATGGCCAGGCCACTGGATGTGCTTCGCGAATCGCTGGAGCACGCGCAACGGATCAATGCGATGCAGCAGGTGCAGTGATGGCAGAAGAAACCAAAGCTAAAGCGTCGGTGCTGCTTACCGGCATCGACGAACTGTCACCCAAACTCGGCGCCCTGCGAGTGAAGGTCGATGACTTCAAGAAAAACCTCGAACAGACCGGCCTCGGCAAACTGGACATCAGCGGTCTGTTCAAGGGCGGCAGCGTGATTACGCCGTTCGTGGACGGCATCAAATCCGCCGCAGCCTTTCAGGGCAAGCTTGCCGAGGTCAGCGAGACGGCGAAAACCGTCGACCTGCCGGATACGCCAAAAGCCGCCGCGCAGAACATGAACGTGTTCAGCGCGTCGATGGAAAAGGTCTCCGCTGCGGTGGATGCCGCACTCGTACCTGCCGTGGGTGCGCTGGTGGTCGGGCTGGAGCCGATGCTGACCCAGGTCGGCAGCCTGCTGGCCGACAACCCGAAACTGGTCGAAGGCCTGGCAGCGGGGGCGATTGCGTTTTCCGCCATGCAAACCGCCGTGACCGGCATGACCCAGGTGATGGACGTCATGAGCATGGTGCTCAAGACCAATCCGATCATGCTGATCGCCATGGGCGTTGCGTTGGCGGCCGGTTTGATCGTGGCCAACTGGACACCGATTTCCGCGTTCTTCACCGGATTGTGGGAGGGCGTGAAAAACGCCGGAGCCAGTGCAATGGCGACGTTGCGCTCGGTGCTCGACTGGCGGCCGCTGGATGCACTGGCGGCGTTGTGGGAACCGGTCACCGGTTTCTTCTCGGGAATCTGGGACAAGGTCAAGGCTGTGACCGCGCCAGTGATCGACTTCTTCAAGTCGGTTTTCTCGTGGTCGCCCGCAGGCCTGATCCTGGAAAACTGGGGGCCGTTGACCGGTCTGTTTTCGGCGATCTGGGAACTGCTCAAGGCCTTGAGTGTGCCGGTGATGGCGTTCCTCAGAAACCTGTTTGACTTCTCGCCAATGCAGATGATCGACAGTGCATGGGGCGGTGTGGTCCGGTTCTTCGAACCGATGTTCAGCAGCCTGCGAAAAGCCGCGCAACCGGCCAAAGAATTCCTGGTGTCGTTGTTCGACTTCTCGCCGATGCAGATGATCACCAGCGCTTGGGGCGGTGTTGTTGCGTACTTTCAGCCGGTGTGGACGACGCTGCAATCGGCCGTGCAAATCACCCGGGATACGCTGCGGGCACTGTTCGATTTTTTCCCGATGGAAATGATCACCAGCGCCTGGGGTGGTGTCGTCGGATTCTTCGATCCGATCTGGACGGCACTGCAAACGTCAGTGCAACAGGTCAAAGGTTTTTTCACCGGTCTGTTCGAGTGGTCGCCGCTGGAGCAGATTGCGCAGTACTGGCAGCCCATCGGTGAGGTTTTCTCGGCGCTGTGGGGTGTTGTGCTGGCGCTGTCCGCGCCGGTCGTGGATTTTTTGCACGGCCTGTTCGAATGGAAACCCCTGGATCAGATCATCGAGAGCTGGGGGCCGATTGTCGGGTGGTTCGGCGAGCTGTGGCAAAAGCTGCAAACCGTCATTGCACCGATCAAGGAACTGTTCGACGGTGGCTTCGCCGGGCTGATCGCCAAGGTCACCGGCAAGGTCGAAACCCTGACCGAAGCGCAACGCCAGACCAATGCCGAAGGCAAGGGCGAACTGGCGCCAGCGTTCTTCGGTGCCAGTGCGAAATCCGAGGGTGGCAGTGCGTTGCAGGGCGGTTCGTTGCCGCAATCCTCAGGCGCCCTGATCCAGCAAAGCGCCGCCAACAACCGCACGCAACTCGAAGGCGGCCTGACAGTACGCTTCGAAAACGCGCCGGCGGGGCTACGCACCGATCAACCGCAAACCAATCAACCGGGGCTGGCGCTCAGTTCGCGCATCGGCTATCGCTCGCTCTCCATGGGAGGTTCCAATGAACTGGCGTGACCGTTTGTTGCCGGCATCCTTTCGCGGTGTCGGTTTCTGGATCGACCAGGCGAAAACCCCGGTCGGTCGCAAGGGGCAGCTGCACGAATATCCGCAACGCGACCTGCCGTTTTTCGAGGACCTCGGCCAGCAGGCCAAGACCCACGACCTGACGGCGTTCATCATCGGTGCCGATTGCCTGGAGCAGCGCGACAAGCTGCTCCAGGCCCTGGAGCAGGGCAGTGGCGAACTGGTGCATCCGTGGCTGGGACGCTTGCAGGTCAAGGTCGGCGAGTGCGACATGACCCACACCCGCCAGGACGGCGGGATGGTGACGTTCAGCCTGAAGTTCTACCCCGACCGGCCGCTGCCGTTTCCGACGGCGACGGTCAGCACGCAAAAAGTCCTGCTGATCAAGGCCGAAGGTTTACTCGGCTCGGCGGTGGCGCGTTTCGAACAGGCGATGACCCTGATCAAGGCCGCGCGGATCGGCATCGCCAATCTGCGCAACAGCCTCACCGGCGTGTACGACGTGATCAAGGAGCAGCTCAAACCGCTGATCGCGCAGTACAAGCAGATCACCGAGCTGGTCAGAGCCGTGAAGGAACTGCCCAAGGAAGTGGCGGCGGAGTTCAAGGGGTTGCTCGGCGATATCAAGGAGCTGAAGGCATTCGCGAAGGAGGGCTACCGTGGCGTGATTGCCGACGTGTCCCAACAGATCGAAGCCATCCGCAAAGCCGATGCGCCGAAAATCACCACCGGCAAGGACACCAACGCCGCGGCGCAAGCGATGGCCAACCTGGTGCAGGACACCCTGATCGTCAAAGTGGCGCAGTGGGTGGCCTCGATGCCGGTGGCGTCGACGCCGGTGAAACTTACCTCGACACCCTCGCTGGACCAGCAATCGAAGCAGCCGGTCACGCGCCAGGAAGTGCCGGTCACCGACGATCTGCAAACGCTGCAAAAAGAGTTGAACGAAGCGCTGCAAAAGGCTCAGGACAAGGCCGACCCCGCGCACTACCAGGCCATCGCCGATGTGAAGGAAGCGCTGATCGCGCACCTCAAGGCCGTGGCTTCGTCCGGTGTGCGACTGGTCAGCAAAACCTTTCAGGAAACCTTTCCGGCAGTGGTCGTGGCCTACAAACAGTTTGGCGACGCCACCCGTGTGACCGAGGTCATTCAGCGCAACGGTCTGTCTCATCCGAGCTTCCCACCCAACGAAGTCAAAGTTTCCAGGGAGTGAGCCATGAGCGAGATGGACAACCGCGTCACGCTGACCGTCGACAACATGGAATACGGCGGCTGGAAAAGCGTGCAGATCACCGCGGACCTGGAGCGCCAGTTCCGTACCTTCAAACTCGACATCACCTGGCAATGGCCGGGGCAGACCGTGGATCAGCGGATCAAGGCCGGCGACCCGTGCGAAGTGCGGATCGGCCAGGATCTGGTGCTCACCGGTTATGTGTTCAAGGCCCCGATCAGCTATGACGGGCGGCAGATCAGCCTGAGCATCGAAGGCAGTTCCAAGACCCAGGATCTGGTCGATTGTGCGGCGCGAAATATCCCCGGCCAATGGCAGGAACAGCCGCTGTTGAACATCGTCCAGGCCCTGGCCGGGGAATACTCGCAGTTTGTGGTCAACGAGATTCCCGAGACCGCACGCCTGAGCAAACACACCATCGTTCCGGGTGAAACGGTGTTTCAGTCGATCGACCGTTTGCTCTCGCTGTACCGGGTGTTTTCCACCGATGACGCCGAAGGTCGGCTGGTGCTGGCCAAACCGGGCAGCGGCGGCCGCGCGAGCGATGCGCTGGAGCTGGGCAAGAACATTCTCTCGGCCAATGCGCCGATGGATCACAGCCAGGTGTTCTCCGAATACCGGGTGATCGGCCAGCAGAAGGGCAACGACAAGAAGAGCGGGGCGGCGGTCAGCGAGGTTGAATCCAGCGCCACCGACCTGAGCTTCAAGCGTCGGCGCACCACGATCATCAACGAAGGCTCGCAACTGACGTTCGAACTGGCCCAGCAGCGGGCCCAGTGGGAAAGCGCCACGCGCATGGGCCGGGCGCTGACCACCACGTATCAGGTGCAGGGTTGGCGCCAGTCCAACGGCGATCTGTGGCGCCACAACACGCTGGTGAAGGTCAAGGATCCGGTACTCGGTTTTGATGGCGACATGCTGATCTCCAAGGTGACGTATTCGCTGTCGGCACAAGGCTCGGTGACCACGCTGCAAGTGGCGCCGCCGCATACCTTCGATCCTGACCCGACGCCCCCCAAAAAAACCTGAGCCTGACGCCGAACCTGACTGGCATCACCTGGCCCTGTGGGAGCGGGCTTGCCCGCGATAGCGGTGGTTACCGCAAACACCACTTTGCCTGACACACCGCCATCGCGGGCAAGCCCGCTCCCACAGGTTTTGTGTTGGCAAAGTCCTGAGGACAATTCATGAGCCTACTGACACGCCTGCTGGCGCGCGGCACTGTCGTGCTCGCCAATTCGGCATCCAAGCTGCAATCGCTGCAAATGCGCCTCACCGCCGGTGAAGTGAACGACGACATGGAGCACTTCGAACCCTACGGCTTCACCAGCCATCCGCTGGCCGGTGCCGAAGGCGTCGTCACGTTTCTCGGCGGCGACCGTTCCCACGCCATCGCCCTGGTGGTCGCCGACCGCCGTTACCGCCTGCAATCGCTGGCGGCCGGCGAGGTGGCGATCTACACCGACGAGGGCGACAAAATTCACTTCAAGCGGGGGCGGATCATCGACATCGAAACCGCCACGCTCAACATCCGCGCGAGCACCGCGGTGAACTTCGACACGCCGGTGATCAACCAGACCGGCAAGATCGTCTCCACCGGCGATCAGTTGGCCGGCGGCATCAGCCAGATCAAACACGTGCACGTTGGCGTGCAGGCGGGCAGTGGCCAGACCGGCGCGCCGGCGGGAGGTCAGTGATGCTGTTCAGTCAGAACCTCCACGCCGCGCTGACCCGTGCGGTGCTGATCAGCCTGTTCACATGGCGCCGTGCCGCCGACGACGATGCCCTCGATGACGAGGAGCGTTTCGGCTGGTGGGGCGACACCTTTCCCACCGTGGCCGACGATCGCATCGGCTCGCGGCTGTGGCTGTTGCGCCGGGTCAAGCTGACCCGCCAGACCCAGATGGACGCCGAGTTCTATGCCCGCGAAGCCTTGCAATGGCTGATCGATGACGGCCATTGCAGCGCCATCGACATCATCAGCGAACGCCTCGACGCCCAGCGCCTGAACCTGCGCACGGTCCTGACCCTGGCCGACGGCGAACGCCTGGACATCAACCCCGATAACAGTTGGCAGGTGATCTATGCCGTTTGAAACCCCTTCGCTGCCGGTGCTGATCAAGCGCACCCAAAGCGACCTGGCCGGCGATTCGCTGCGCCAGTCCGATGCGCAAGTCCTGGCCCGCACACTCGGCGGCGCCGCTTATGGCCTGTACGGCTACCTCGACTGGATTGCCGAGCAGATCCTGCCCGACACCGCCGATGAATCGACCCTGGAACGCATCGCCGCGCTGCGCCTGAACCAGCCGCGCAAACCGGCGCAGGTCGCCACCGGCAACGTCAGCTTCAACGCGACGGCGGGCGCGGTGCTGGACGCCGATACGTTGCTGCAGTCGAGTGACGGTCGCACCTTCAAAGTCACCGCCAGCCGCACCACCGTCAATGGCGTCAACAGCACCAGCATCGCCGCGCTGGAGGCCGGCAGCCTGGGCAATGCCGAGGCCGGGCTGGCGTTGACGCCGGTGCAGCCGATCACCGGCGTGGTCGGCAACAGTTTTGTGGTGCTGGCGCCGGGACTGAACGGTGGTGTGGCGCGGGAAAGCCTGGAGTCGTTGCGCTCGCGGGTGATTCGTTCTTATCGCGTGATCCCTCACGGCGGTTCTGCCAGCGACTACGAGACCTGGGCGCTGGAAGTGCCGGGCGTGACTCGTGCCTGGTGCCGAGGCGGCTTCCTCGGGCCGGGCACCGTCGGCGTGTACATCATGCGCGACGATGATCCGCAACCGGTGCCGAATGCCGAGCAACTGGCCGAAGTGCAGGCCTACATTGAGCCGCTGCGCCCGGTGACCGCCGAAGTGCATGTACGTCCGCCGGTGCAGAAACCGGTGACCTATCAACTGAAGCTGACCCCCGACACCACCGCCGTGCGTGCCGCCGTCGAAACCCAGTTGCGCGACCTGCATAACCGTGAAGCCGACCTGGGCGAAGATCTGTTGATCAGCCACATCCGCGAAGCGATCAGCAGCGCGGCGGGTGAAACCGATCACGTGCTGTCGGCGCCGCTGGCGAACGTGGCCGCGGGTGACAGCGAACTGCTCACCTTCGGGGGTTGCGTATGGCTGCCATAAGAACCGCCGCGCAATACCAGGCGCAACTGCGCGCCTTGCTGCCGAGCGGTCCGGCGTGGGATCCGGAGCGCGTGCCGGAACTCGAGGAAGTGCTGCAAGGCGTCGCCGTCGAACTGGCGCGCCTCGACGCCCGCGCCGCCGACCTGCTCAACGAGATGGACCCGGCCGGCGTCAGCGAACTGGTGCCGGACTGGGAACAGGTGATGAACCTGCCCGACCCGTGCCTCGGCGCCACGCCGCTGTTCGACGACCGTCGCCTCGCCGTGCGCCGCCGCTTGCTGGCGGTCGGCAGCCAGGCCGTCGGCTACTACCTGGAAATCGCCAAAAGCCAGGGTTACCCCAACGCCACCATCACCGAACTCGAAGCCCCGCGCATGGGCCGTTCGCGTTTCGGCTCAGCGCATTGGGGCACTTGGGAAGCGCAGTTCATGTGGACGCTCAACACTGGCGGCCGCTTGCTGCTCGGTCGGCGTTATGGCGCGAGTTACTGGGGCGAACGCTTCGGCGTGAATCCGGGCTCGGCGCTGGAGTGCCTGATTCATCGGGCGGCACCGGCGCACACCAAGGTGCACATCAACTATGACTAGGAAGGAGTGACGGGATGGATTATCCGAAGAGTGTGCCCAGCGCCGGTCTGGTGAACGGGAAATTTATCGATGAAAACCCGTTGACCGGGACGCCGGGGTCGCTGATCCCCGCTGACTGGGGCAACGGCGTTACGCAAGAAATCATCAATGTGATCAAGGCTGGGGATCTGACCCCGGACGAGAAGAAATACGATCAGTTGTTGCAGGCGATTCAGAGCGTTTCGGCCAAGGGCTGGAATCAGGATCTGGCGTTGCCTTTGGCAGCGTTGCCGTTGCCAACAGTTGCCACGACGGATGCACGGATGCCGATTACGCCAGCGGCCGCATCGACCAGTGGCGGGCGAGTGTCGGTGCCGGCGGGTGTTTACGTCAGCATCGGTCAGGAAGTGGTGGCGGGGCAGTTGGGACGCTCGCGAACGTTCACCACTCAGGCCTGGAGCAGCGCCGATCTGTTACCGAGCTCGAGTTACTTTCTGCGAGCGCAGGTGGTGGGTGGTGCGCTGACGTTTTACATGCAGCGCGGGACGATTTATGACGCCAGCCCTGATGGCTTGAAGGGGACGGTCAATGGTGCGGCGGGGGGTGGGTTCCAGTCGACACCGCTGGATATCTGTCTCGCGTGGGTAGTCACGGCGGGTCCAGGATCTGTGCCGATTGTCCGGCAGATCTACAACCGTAACCGGTTGTCCTGGACTCAAGTGGTCAATGGCAATGGCGTGGTCTATCTGCCGCTTGACCCTCATGCGCGAACAGCGCGTCTGGTGGTCGGGAATCCGACCCCACACCCGACGGCTATCACTGATGTGTCGTTTGCACCGGGCGGCTGGCTGGGAGGGAATTACTGTTTCCTCAATCCGACTATCAGTACGTCCAATAATTGGGACGGTTGGGGAACGGCAGGCGCATCGGTGGGAATCTTCACCAGTAACGTCGTCAACGACACCACGCTTTCAACGTTGACGGCCGGTTTCGATCACTCGGAACTGCGTTCGCTGTGGCAGGTGTACCAAGCCGAGCACACCTGGAACGCAGGGAATGCCGCCAGTGACGAATTGCTATTCGGGATGGGGATCAAAAGTTTTTCTCAAACCGATTATTCGAACGGCATAGCAGTCAATTTCACGGCGGCCGTGAATGTGCATTTGTCTTGGGAGTTGATCCGATGAACATCATTCAGGAACTGCATCAATTCGAAGACGGCTTGCGTCCGGTACCACCTTCTGCCGCCCATGACTGGGACGGTGAGCAATGGCTTGCCAGCGCTGACAAAGCCGCGTTACTGGAGCAGCAGGAAACCGAACGCCTGTGCGCCGGGGTCGATGCCGTCGCCGACAGTGCGCGCACGACTTTGGCCGGCGATCCGCTCAAAGCCCTGGAATACGCCCAGGCCGCCATCGACGCTCAGGCCTTCCAGGACGCCGGCTACCCGAAAAAGGAAGTACCGCTGTCCGTCGCTGCCTGGGTCGCCAAGGGCCGTTCGGCAAAGCAGTCGGCCGAGCAGATTCTGGACAAGGCCGCCCAGCTCAGTGACAGCCTTCTGACCCTGCGCACCTTGCGCCTGAAGGCCAAGACCCAGATTCGTGCTTGCGCAGGCAAAGGTCAGATGGATCAGGCCCGAGCTGCCGCCGATGAGGCGCTGCAGGCCATTCGTGAACTGACCGCCAACCCGGCCTCGTAACCGCAATCGCACCACCCAAGCCCACTTCATTGTGGGCTTTTTATTTTCAGGAACAGAGACGTCTGCGTCGCGGCGAAAGCTTGCGCGCGGCCACGTTTCATTTGTCATTACAGAGGAACGAGCACCCATGGATTACCCAAAAAGTGTCCCCAGCGTCGGCCTGGTCGATGGCCGCTTCGTCGATGAAAACCCGGTGGCGGGAACGCCGGGTTCTTTGATTCCGGCGGTGTGGGGCAACAGCGTTACGCAAGAAATTCTCAACGTGATTACCGGCGCCGGGCTGGCAGCCGCCGAGGCCGATACCGGTCAGTTGCTCAGAGCCATTCAATCGATTGTCGGCAATGCCAGTCCGATGCGTTCGGTGATAACACGGCTGACTGCATCCAAGGCGTTGACTGACCCGGAGCTGGGGCTGGTGCTGATTGATGGCGGATCCAGTGCCGTGACGGTGACCTTGCCGTCGGCAAACGCGGCGCTGGGTGTACGCGATGTGATTGTTCGGCGCATGGATAACAGCGGCAACCGATTGATCGTTCAGGCGTCAGGTTCCGACCGCATTCGTTTTCACACGCACCTGTCACCCAGCGGTTATCCGTTTCTGGTGTTGATGGGCGGCGGGGACTGGTGGCAGTTGCGCAGCGATGCCGCCGGTAGCTGGTGGCCGGTCGGCCGGTTTGACAACACTCCACTTGGCCGGCCGTTTTTCGAGACAACCACCTTGCTCAGTCCCGGTGGTTACGGTGCGCTCAATGGCACGGTCATGAAACGTGCCGAGTGGCCCTGGTTGTGGGACCACGCCCAGCTTTCCGGAATGTTGGGCACCGAGGCCGCGCGTGCGGGCAACGAAGGTAAATGGACGTCGGGTGACGGTGCCGCAACCTTCCGAGGCCCTGAAGGGCGCGGCGAGTTTCTGCGAGTGCTGGACGAGGGGCGGGGCGTGGATGCGGCACGTGCGATGGGTTCTTTTCAGGTGGGCTCGACGCATTCGTATGCCATGGGCGCCAATGGTGCCGGAGCGGTCGGCGCGTGGTGGTCGGACAGCCTGACGAGTTTCGGTGCCGATACTCGTGAAGAACCGCAATACGTGTCCGGGCTGTACAACGGTGGCCCGGTCTTCCCTGCCGGTACGAGTTATCAGCGGGATGCCGCCAACGCCCTGCTGCTGGCGTTCAAGTCCCGCCCTCGCAACATCGCCTATCCCGGCCGTATCAAGCTCATCTGAGGTGCTTATGTTCAATTATCTGTTTGACGGCTCGGGTGCCTTGTCCGGGCCTGTCGAGTTTTTTGTGACCCCGGGCATCGGTATTCAACTGCCCAGCAATGCGGTGGAGTTGTCCTTCGAGTTGCCCGCGCCAGAAGCCGGTCGTACCTGGGCCCTGATCAACGGTGTACCGCGAGAGGTGATTGACCGGCGCGGTCCGGTTTTTCGCAAGGACGGCGGCGGGCAGCAGATCTGGAGTGAGTTGGGGGAGTTGCCCGATACCCTCACAACGCAGCCCTGGCCGGGGGAATTTCATGTGTGGCGCGGCGACGCCTGGCAAGTGGATGAGCAGGCCCGTTTGCTCAGCATCCGCCAGCAGATGCTGGAACAGCGCGACACGCTGCTGCGCGACGCCGTCCTGCGCATCGCCCCCCTGCAATACGCCGAAGACATCGGCGACGCCAGCCATGAAGAGCAACTGCAATTGCTCGAATGGAAGCTCTACAGCGTCGAGCTGAACCGTATCGAAAAACAGGCCGGCTTCCCCGGCGAAGTCATCTGGCCGGCAGTGCCCGGCGCAACCGTAACCAACTGACTGCAGCACAGGGAACCGTGCAATGGATTATCCAAACAGCATCCCCGGCGTCGGCCTGGTCAACGGCGGTTTTGTCGATGAAAACCCGGTTGCCGGCACACCGGGTTCATTGATCCCCGCCGCCTGGGGCAACAGTGTCACGCAAGAAATTCTCAACGCCATCAAGGCGGCCGGACTGACGCCGGACGAGAACAAAACCAACCAGCTGGCAACGGCCATTGGCGCTCTGGTCGACTTCACCAAACTGAAAAACACCCCGACCACGCTGGCGGGCTACGGCATCACCGATGCAGTGGGACGTTTGTTGGCGGTCAGACAGATCGAGACAGTAGGGATCACGGTTTACCGCCCCAACCCCAATGCGAAAAGGATTCGCGTCCGGCTGGTCGGCGCGGGTGGTTCCGGGGGGGGATGTGCACCTGTCGAGGTGAGCACTCTGCGAATTGGCGGAGGCGGTGGCGCCGGTGCCTATGCGGAAGGTCTGTACGACGTGACAACGGACATGCTCGCCGGCGTGCCTGTCACGCTGGGCGCTGGTGGCGCGTCCCGCACTGTGGCTGGCTTGGCGGGGGGCGGTGCCTCGTTCGGCTCTTTGATGAGTGCAGCCGGCGGCGCTGGCGGACAGATTCTGGCTGTCGCCGTGGGACCCACGGCGAACGGCTTCGTCCAGGGCGGCTCCGGTGGTCAGGTGGTCACAGGCGGCAATCTGACCAACGCCCGCGGCATGAGCGGCGGTTTCGCGATGTTCAACAACAATTGGGGCGTGCTTTCCGGTACCGGAGGGGCCAGCCCGTTTGATGGCGGTGCGTCGTCCACCGGTATCAACGGCAATGGCTATGCGGGGGTTCGTGGTTCCGGAGGTGGAGGTACCTGCTCCAACAACACGTCTGTGTCGTTTATGAGCGGTGCCGGTGGCAACGCTTTCTGTGAAATCTGGGAGTACGCGTAATGGTCATGTATGCACGCATTGAAAACGGTGTCGCGGTCGAAGTGATCGACACCGGTGACTACGCAATCGAGCAACTCTTCGCGCCTGCTTTCGTCGCGGCGATGGTGCAAGTGCCCGAGGGTGTGAGCGTCGAAATCGGCGCGCCGATGCCCGAGGCGGCTCGCGCTATCGAGCCTTTGCGGGAACCGCAAAGTCCTGTCATCGCTCAACCCCCAATGGTCGAGGACAAGGAGCCTCTGGCGGCAGAGCGAGTCTGGCGCCAGTCCGCGCTCGCAGCCACCGAATGGCAAGTCACCCGCCACCGCGACGAGCAGGAACTGGGACGCGGAACAACGCTCAAGGCCCAGCAATATCTGGAGCTGCTTGAGTACCGCCAGGCGTTGCGCGACTGGCCAGGTGCCGGCGCATTTCCGTCATCCGTTTCACGGCCCTCAGTGCCGCAGTGGTTGGTCGGCCAGATTGGCTGAGGCCCTCACGCAACCATGTATTCAGATAAGGAGATAAATCTTGGACTACCCCAATAGTGTTCCCAGCGCAGGTCTGGTGAACGGCAAGTTTGTCGATGAAGACCCGGTCACCGGCAAGCCGGGATCCTTGATCCCGGCCAGCTGGGGCAACGGCATCACTCAGGAGCTGCTGACCGTCATTCAGACCGCTGGCCTCACGCCGTCCGAGACTCGAACCGATCAAGTGCTGACGGCATTGCGCAGCAATAAACTGTTTGCGACCGCGCCGCAGTTCGACAACAGTCAGTCGGTGGCCACCACCGGATTCGTGAGTCGCAGCGGTATGCAGTTTTCCGGTTTCGTGTCGTATGCGGTCAGCACCGCTCTGACGGCAGCCAACGTGGGGGGGATCGTCAGTTTCGCCAGTGCGACGCCCATTACCGCAACCTTGCCGACCATTGCCGGAATCGCTCATGCCAGCACTTTGCATATCGCCAATGCCGGCAATGGTGTCCTGACGATCAATCCGTTTGGTTCTGAAGTCATTGAAACGAGTAACGGCACGTTCGGGGCACTCAGTCTCGGCATCGGTGATTCGGCACAACTGGTCAAACTGAGCGGGCAATGGCGCCTGTATGGAGGCTCGATCAGTGACCGATACGCGGCAGCTCATTCCGGCGTCTATGGCAATGTCGGCTACCAGCGCTTTCCCAGCGGCAACATCGATCAATGGGGAGTAGGCACGACCGATGCCAACGGTGATGTCTACGTCACCTTTCCCATCGCATTCCCGACCACATTTTCATCGATCGTCGCCATGCATTCGGGGGGCGATGCAGCCATGGTCATTCAGTACGCGGGATCGGGAAGCAAAACCGGATGCCGTTTGAGAGTCCGCAGCTACAACGGAACCGTCTCGCCAAACTGGGGCATCAATTATTTTGCAAAGGGCTACTGAATGAACCCGTTCAATGTGTTGTTCAGCGCAAGTACCCGGGGCGCTTATGTACCCGGTATCAACGTCTCGGATATTCCCGAGGATGTGATCGAAATTCCTCAGGCGTACTGGATCTCCCTGTTGCAGCAATTGGCCGTCTCGCCAAAGGTGATTGGCGTCAATAACGGTAACGGGTTTCCGATTCTGGTGGATCCGCCGCCGCCGAGTCCCGAAGAAGCAGCCGATATCGAACGCCAGTGGCGTACGGCGCAACTGGCCGCGACCGATGGCCTGGTGGCCCGTGATCGCGATGAGCTGGAGGACGGCGGTGGCACCACGCTGACCACCGAGCAATACGCCGAACTGCAAACCTTTCGGCGAGCGCTGCGCGACTGGCCCCAGGCCTCGTTTTTTCCGTTCAGCGAGCATCGTCCTGTAGCGCCGCGCTGGTTGGCCTCGGCGCTCTAGCAGATAAAGGAAACGGAAATGGATTACCCGAAAAGCGTTCCCGGCATCGGGCTGGTGAACGGCAAGTTCGTCAATGAAGACGTCGTAGGTGGATTGCCGGGATCGTTGATTCCCGCGACCTGGGGCAACGGTGTCACCGATGAGTTGTTGAATGTCGTCAAGTCTGCGGGCCTTGAGCCGAGCGAAAACGATGCGACGCAGTTGCTCCTGGCAATCAAAAAGATAAGCCAGGCCGGTGAAGATAAACACGCCGCGGATATCGGCGCTGCCAATCTCTACATGGCCAACTACGTGCCGGCCATCACGACGTTGAAGGACGGGCTGGCGCTGCGCTTCACGGCAGGCAATGCCAATACCGGAGCGAGTACCTTTGCGCCGAATGGCTTGCTGCCCAAGCCGCTTTTGAGTCTGGCGCAGAGTGCATTGCGCCCAGCGGAGATTGTCGCAGGCAGTGTTTGCTCTGTGGTTTACAGCGCTTTGCTGGACAGTTGGCTGCTGGTTTACGCCAGTGGCGGCAACGCCAACAGCGGTCGATTGCTGGGGATCAAGACGTTCACCTCGTCGGGAATTTATGTACCGACGACGGGGATGAAAAATGTGCTGGTCAAGGTGCTGGGTGGCGGCGGTGGCAGTGGTGGAATAGCCGCGACCAACGGCAGCCAGGTTTCACTTGCCGGTGGCGGTGCTTCCGGAAGTTATGCCGAAGCATGGATTTCTTCAGCCGTCATAGGTGCGAACCAAGTCATTACCGTGGGTGCAAAAGGTGCAGCCGGAGCTGTTGCAGCAAGTGCCGGCCCAGGTGGGACCAGCTCCTTCGGCTCCTTGGTGTCTGCACCGGGCGGCGGCGGATCTCCCTCTCTCGGAGTCATCAATGTCACTGATTTTGGCTTGTTCGTCGGTGGCTTTCCGAGCACGAGCGCTACCGGCGGCAATATTGTTAACAGTTCGGGTGCGGCCGGCAGTCCGGGGATCAACGTCACTGGCTCAATTCTGGCCGGGCATGGCGGGAACTCTCCGTTGGGTGGCGGTGGCTCTGGTAGCAGCGTGGCCCTGAGTCTTGCAGCACCAGGAACCGGCTACGGGGCAGGCGCCGGCGGCATTGCCAACGCCCTCAACCAACCGGGCAGACCCGGCGGTTCTGGCGCCCCCGGCGTCGTGATCATTTACGAGTACGCCTGATGAAAACCTACGCACGCGTTGTTGAAAACACGGTGGTCGAGCTGTTCTCGAGCGATGGAAACATGGTCGAGATGTTTCATCCGGAGCTGCTCTGGGTTGACATCACCGATATCACGCCCGCGCCGCAAATCGACTGGTCGGCCAACTTCGGCACCCTTGGCTGGGTGTTTTCGTCGCCGGAAGAAAGTGCCCCGGAGGGAACCCTGAAAACCCTGGCAAAGAAATGGCTGACTGGTCTCGGCCGCCAACCGTGATTCAATCGGCGCATCCAGGGAGGACCGAGCATTATGCAAATCACTGAAGACAACCTACTCAACATCATGCCCAACGCCCGCCGCCAAGCGGGCGTTTTTGTTTCACCGCTCAACGATGCCATGGCGCGCCATCGCATCGACACGCCCAAACGCATTGCCGCGTTTCTCGCCCAGATCGGACACGAATCGGGGCAATTGCAGTACGTGCGTGAACTGGGCAACAACCAATACCTGAGCAAATACGACACCGGTACGCTGGCCTTGCGTCTGGGCAACACGCCCGAGGCCGATGGCGACGGGCAGAAGTATCGCGGGCGCGGGCTGATCCAGATTACCGGCCGCGCCAACTATCGCCAGTGCAGCCTCGGGCTGTTCGGTGACGAGCGCTTGCTGGCGCTGCCGGAACTGCTGGAGCAACCGCAATGGGCGGCCGAGTCCGCCGCGTGGTTCTGGGCGCAGAACGGCCTGAACGAGCTGGCGGATCAGGATCAGTTCAACAGCATCACCCGGCGGATCAACGGCGGGTTGAACGGCTTGCAGGATCGACTGGAGCTTTGGGGGCGGGCGAGGGCGGTGTTATGCCAGCCTTCGGTTTGAGCGTCTGGCGGCTGCTCGGCCTGGTGCTGCTGGCCGCAGTATCGGCAGCGCTGGCCTGGCAGTTTCAGGACTGGCGCTACGGTCGCCAACTGGCCGAGCAGGCGCGGTTGCAGGCCGAGACCCTCAATCAACTGACTTCGGCTGCCGCCACCGCGCAGCAGGCCGAGCAGGACAAGCGTCTGGCCCTGGAGCAACGGCTCACGGCCAGTGAACAAACCCATTATCGAGCACTGAATGATGCCCAACGTGATCAGGATCGCCTGCGCGATCGTCTTGCCACTGCTGATCTGCGCCTGTCAGTCCTCATCGACGCAGGCGACGCTGCCCAAGGCTGCGGTGTGCCAGCCACCTCCAGCACCGGCGGCGTGGATCATGCAGCCGTACGCGCCCGACTTGACCCGGCGCATGCTCGACGAATTGTCGCCATCACCGGCGAAGGCGACCGCGGACTGATTGCCTTGCAGGCCTGTCAGGCCTATATCAGAGCGCTGGCGCCTGCACATTTTGAATAAGCTTGTGTATTGAAAGCGCAACCGGCTCGTGTACGGTGGTACCCATTCCATCCGATCCGGAGCGCGCCGTGAAAGAAATCACTCAACTGGCGGCCGAACTTGGCCGACGTCTGCAATTGCTTAACGCTCACGTCACGACGGCCGAGTCCTGTACCGGTGGCGGGATTGCCGAAGCCATCACTCGCATTCCAGGGAGTTCGGCGTGGTTCGAGGCGGGTTACGTGACCTACTCCAACCGCCAGAAAACCCAGCAACTGAATGTACCGACGGAGCTGTTCGGCACCGTGGGTGCAGTCAGTCGCGAAGTGGTCGAGGCCATGGTGCGCGGCGCCCAGGAAAAAAGCCTGGCGCGGTTTGCCGTGGCGGTCAGCGGCGTGGCCGGGCCGGACGGTGGTTCGCCGAACAAACCGGTGGGCACCGTATGGCTGGCCTGGGGCGTGGGCGACCAGATTTCCAGTGAGGTTCAGCACTTCGCCGGCAACCGCGACGAAGTCCGCCGACAAACGGTGAAGGCCGCGCTAGAGGGCTTGCTGCGACTAGCGGCACGAGAAATCGAAAATCAGGGGTAGGCGATCCGTGAACGCTGTGGAATAATACTGGCTACTTATACAGGTGTTGGCCGTCAGGCCTTATTGATTACGTGAGGACTTTAATGGACGACAACAAGAAGAAAGCCTTGGCTGCGGCCCTGGGTCAGATCGAACGTCAATTCGGCAAGGGTGCCGTAATGCGTATGGGCGATCAGGACCGTCAGGCGATCCCGGCCATTTCCACCGGCTCTCTGGGTCTGGACATCGCACTCGGCATCGGCGGCCTGCCAAAAGGCCGTATCGTTGAAATCTACGGTCCTGAATCTTCCGGTAAAACCACACTGACGCTGTCCGTGATCGCCCAGGCTCAAAAAGCCGGTGCGACCTGCGCCTTCGTCGACGCTGAACACGCCCTCGACCCTGAGTACGCCGGCAAGCTGGGCGTCAACGTCGACGACCTGCTGGTTTCCCAGCCGGACACCGGCGAACAGGCCCTGGAAATCACCGACATGCTGGTGCGCTCCAACGCCGTTGACGTGATCATCGTCGACTCCGTTGCCGCTCTGGTACCGAAGGCTGAAATCGAAGGCGAAATGGGTGACATGCACGTGGGCCTGCAAGCCCGTCTGATGTCCCAGGCGCTGCGTAAGATCACCGGTAACATCAAGAACGCCAACTGCCTGGTGATATTCATCAACCAGATCCGCATGAAGATCGGCGTGATGTTCGGCAGCCCGGAAACCACCACCGGTGGTAACGCGCTGAAGTTCTATGCTTCGGTCCGTCTCGACATCCGCCGTACCGGCGCGGTGAAGGAAGGCGACGAAGTGGTCGGTAGCGAAACCCGCGTCAAGGTTGTGAAGAACAAGGTGGCTTCGCCGTTCCGTCAGGCCGAGTTCCAGATTCTCTACGGCAAGGGTATCTACCTGAACGGCGAGATGATCGACCTGGGCGTGCTGCACGGTTTCGTCGAGAAGTCCGGCGCCTGGTATGCCTACGAAGGCACCAAGATCGGTCAGGGCAAGGCCAACTCGGCCAAGTTCCTGGCGGACAACCCGGAAGTCGCGGCCAAGCTTGAGAAGCAACTGCGTGACAAACTGCTGTCGCCAGCTGTGATTGCTGATTCCAAGGCTTCTGCGGTCAAAGAGACCGAAGACGACCTGGCTGACGCCGACATCTGATTGCACCGATGACAACCGCCGTACTCGATACCCTCGTCGCGGTGCGGCGAACCGCCATGGACCTGCTCGCACGTCGCGAGCATGGTCGAGTCGAGCTGACGCGCAAACTGCGTCAGCGTGGCGCTCCCCCCGAGATGATCGAAACCGCCCTCGACCGTTTGACGGAAGAAGGGCTGCTTTCCGAAGCCCGTTATCTTGAAAGCTTTGTTTCCTATCGCGCCCGCTCCGGTTACGGCCCTCTGCGGATTCGCGAAGAACTGAGCCAACGCGGTTTGCAACGCGCCGATATCGAACTCGCCTTGCGTGAGAGCGGTATCAACTGGCAGGAGCAGCTAACGGACACGTGGCAACGGAAGTTCTCCGGACAGCTTCCCGGCGATGCCAAGGAACGCGCCAGACAAGGTCGATTCCTGGCGTACCGGGGATTCTCGATGGAGATGATCAACCGTTTGTTCAGCGGAAGAGGGATGGACGATTAAATCGCTCCAGCTTCAGCTCAGCTTCATCTAAAAAGTAAAAACGGCCCGCTATTTCGATAGCGGGCCGTTTTTTTTTGCCTTCACGTTACCTTCGACGGTTCGCGGGTGCTTTGCGCGGTCTGGGGTTTTGACTGGGCCCAGTTTTCCGGCAGGTTGATGTAGTCCACCAGTTCCCGCAGACGCCCGTGATTCCGGGCATTGAACGCGAATGCCAGGCGCGTCAGGTGACTGAATTGAGCTTCGTCGTGCTCTTCGCCGGCGTAGGCGTGTTGATGGAACTGATCACTCAGGCACAGATCGGCAAAAGCCTCCTGCATATGGTCGAGGGCCTGATCGCTAAGTTTGTGATTCATGCGAATGACAAACTGGCGCTTGAGCCAGCGGCTGGAATGGAAGTTGCCGTAGAACTGGTTGATCTGCTCCACCGCCTCTTCAACGTTGTAGACCAGGCGCATCAGCTTCATGTCGGTCGGCAGGATGTAGCGGTTTTCCTCCAATTGCTGACGGATGAAGTCCAGTGCGCCTTGCCAGAACGTTCCGCCCGGTGCGTCCAGCAGCACCACCGGCACCAGAGGGCTTTTGCCGGTCTGGATCAGCGTGAGCACTTCCAAAGCTTCGTCCAGGGTGCCGAACCCGCCTGGGCACAAGACCAGCGCATCGGCTTCCTTGACGAAGAACAGCTTGCGGGTGAAGAAGAAATGGAACGGCAGCAGGTTATTGGTACCGTCCACGGTGGGGTTGGCGTGTTGCTCGAAGGGCAGGGTGATGTTGAAGCCCAGGCTGTGATCGCGACCGGCCCCTTCATGGGCGGCGGCCATGATGCCGCCGCCGGCACCGGTGATGACCATCATGTTCGAGCGGGCCAGCGAGGCCCCGAGTTCCCGAGCCATGGCGTAAAGGGGATGTTCGACCGGTGTACGAGCCGAGCCGAACACCGTGACCTTGCGTCGTCCCTTGAACTGTTCGAGCGTGCGAA
This sequence comes from Pseudomonas sp. 3-2, assembly GCF_019710535.1. Taxonomy (NCBI): domain Bacteria; kingdom Pseudomonadati; phylum Pseudomonadota; class Gammaproteobacteria; order Pseudomonadales; family Pseudomonadaceae; genus Pseudomonas; species Pseudomonas sp. 3-2. The sequence goes on from NZ_CP081200.1 coordinate 1,366,631, forward strand.
ACGCCTGCTCCAGTTCGCGCAGGGCTTGCAGGGTGATCTTGGCATTCCAGCGGTTGTGATCTTCCTGGGCCATGCGCAGCACGGTCAGGATCATGTCGCGGTAGATGGGGGAATTCGGGCTGTTGGGTGACACCAGGTTGAGTTGTTCTTCGACCTTGCTGATGAGGTCGTGGCCGCTTTCCTGAAAATGACGGCTGAGCAGGTCATTCGGTTGGTAAGGCATGCAACTTCTCCTTCTGCACAGAGCTTCCGGCCCTGACGTGCGACGTCAGTACCGCGCTGCAAGAAAACAAACAGCCGGCAGCTCCTTTCCTGCCGTTAATAAAAGATCGGGAATACGTTGAATCTAGACCCTCAATGCATTTTTCGCTCATTGAGCATCGCGCCGCAAAGTCTTTGCTGGCAACTGCTTATTGCCGCTTTGCGAAGTGTTTTCACCGCTCGTCCGATGCAGCGTCGAGGGCTGAATGCTCTGATTTACTAAGTTAAAGGCGCCGTACGACAACTTTGCGTCAACGAGCGTACGCAAGGTGCACGCTATTCAAGGATTTGCGGGTGGCAAGGAGGCGGGACACATGACCAGAGTCATTCTGGAGATCGATGCGCAGCTGTATCGATTGTTGAAAGCATCGGCCGAGACCAACCATGTGAGTCTCGAAGAGGAGTGCTGCCGACGCCTGGCGGGAGGGGAGCGCCGCTCGCGTTACTTGCAGGCCTTGCTGGCCGAACTGCGCGCCGAGGATGAACAGCGGCGCGCCACGTCGAGATGATTACTTCTTCTTCGCTGGAGCCGCTTTCGGGCAATCCGATTCCTGGTAGCTGGCGGAGCCGATCGCCTTGTTGGTTTTCACTTCGGTGAAGTCGTAACGCATGATCGCGCCCTTGGCCATCAGCTTGCGGTACGACGGGTTGTTGCAGACCGAAGCGCCCAGCTGGAAATACACGGCTTTGGGATCGGCGCGCATTTTGTCGGCGTGGCTCTTTTGCACGCTCAGGTGATTGACCAGCGTGGTGCCTTCGACGGTGTAGCCCTGATCAAGAATGTCTTCGTTGATCGCCCGTGGCGTGCCGACGCTGCTTTGTGCGGCGACATTGCGCAGCTCTCGGTTCAGATTCTGCTCACTCAGGGATGCAGCCTGAGCGCTGAAGGACGAAGCCAGCAGAATGGCAGCGGTGGGAACGATAAGGCGCAGCATGAAACTCTCCTGGTTCAGTGACTGGTGGTTCGACCAGCCACGTGACTGTGCGTTCAGTGGCGGCGAATTATAGGGGAGCCGGTCGGGAGGGTACAGGCTTGTGCCCGTCGCTCTGGTAAACTGCCGCCCTTTATTGCCCTGCCGAGTGTCGTTCGTGTCGAGTTTTCCTGTCTGCCGGTGCCGCCTGCGATGAATCATGTCCCCAACGCCGTGGCCCGCCTGCGCGACCAGCGCGAGGATGAAGGCATCAAGCCGATCCAGGCCCGTGGTTTTCGCTCCCCGCGCTGCCGCGATTGCCGGGTGATCATCAGCCATTGCCTGTGTGCCTGGCGGCCCACGGTCGATGCGCGCTCGGGCGTTTGCCTGATCATGACCGGCAAGGAAGTGTTCAAACCCAGCAATACCGGCTGGCTGATCGCCGACATCGTGCGCGACAACCATGCCTTTATCTGGTCGCGGACCGAGCCCGACGAGCAACTGCTGGCGCTGCTGAACGACCCGCAATGGCAGCCGTATCTGGTGTTTCCCGGCGAGTACGTCGAACCTTCGCGGGTGACCAACACCTTGGATCTCGATAGCAGCAAGCGCCCGCTGTTCATTCTGCTGGACGCGACCTGGACCGAAGCCCGGAAGATTTTCCGCAAGAGCCCGTATTTCGACCGCTTGCCGATCCTCAGCCTGTTGCCCGACAAACTGTCGCGCTATCGCCTGCGCCGTTCGACCCGCAGCGAGCACCTGTGCACCGCCGAAGTGGCGGCATTGTGCCTGGAACTGGCCGGCGATTCGGACGCGGCGTCGGCGCTGGATGCCTATTTCGATGTGTTCAGCCAGCATTACCTGGGGGCCAAGCAGCAACTGGACGTCAATGTGTCGACGCCGGCCCACGCCGAATTGCTGCCCTATATCCGAAACGCGGCGCCAGTACCGGCCTGATCCTGGCCCATACTGCTAAAGCAGTGGCCGTGCGGCTTGACCACCCCGGCTTCGCTGGTCATGCTTGGCGCCGATTGGGGTGCGGCCAAGGTTTGAAACGCCGCTTTTGTTCGTGATTGGCGTTGAACGTGCCCCTGTGGATGCCGCTGCCGGGCGGTATCTGGATTTGCTTTGGCACGACCCGAATGCGCGGGCCTGCCATCAAAAACAGGATCATTTGAAAAATGGCCACATACGACATCCTGATTGCCGATGATCACCCTCTTTTTCGTAGCGCACTGCATCAAGCGGTGACGATGGGCCTTGGCCCGGATGTACGCATGGTAGAAGTGGCGAGCATCGCCGAGCTGGAAACCCGCCTGACCGAAAAGGCTGACTGGGATCTGGTGCTGCTGGACCTGAACATGCCGGGTGCTTTCGGGTTTTCCGGGCTGGTGATGCTGCGCGGCCAATACCCGCAGATTCCGGTGGTGATGGTTTCGGCCCAGGAAGAAGCCTCGGTGATGGTCAAGTCCCGGGAATTCGGCGCCAGTGGCTTCATTCCCAAGTCCAGCGACCTGAGCGTGATTCAGGAAGCGGTGCGCAAAGTGCTGGATGGCGACGTGTTCTGGCCGCCCCAGGCATTCGAGGCGGTCAGCGTTTCGGATGAAGCCAAGGCCGCCAGCGATGGCCTTGCGAGCCTGACACCGCAGCAGTTCCGGGTGTTGACCATGGTCTGCGAAGGCTTGCTGAACAAGCAGATCGCCTACGAGCTGAGTGTGTCGGAAGCGACCATCAAGGCCCACGTCACGGCGATTTTCCGCAAGTTGAACGTGCGGACCCGGACCCAGGCAGCTTTACTGCTGCAACAACTTGAGTCAATTCCGAGCCAGTAAGCACTGGCGTCTTCACGCTTTTTTGACTTTCGTTGATCTAGCTTCCCCACTTCCTTTCGGTCGGTTATCTACTTTATGTCACCTTTCAAGGGCCAGACGGGCCTGAAACGCATCCTCAATGCATCCGGTTATTCGCTGGACGGCCTGCGCGCCGCCTTCACCGGCGAAGCGGCTTTCCGGCAACTCGTGCTGCTCAACGTGGTGCTGATTCCGCTGACGTTTTTCCTTAATGTCAGCCGGGTCGAGCAGGCGCTGCTGATCGCTGTATGCCTGCTGGCGCTGATCGTCGAGCTGTTGAATTCGGCGGTGGAGGCGGCTATCGACCGCATTTCGCTGGAGTTGCACCCGCTGTCCAAGAACGCCAAGGACATGGGCAGTGCCGCACAATTTGTGGCACTGAGCATGATCGCTCTGGTGTGGGCGGTGATTCTGCTTTAAGCAATGCTCGGCAGAACGATCTCGTCGCTGCGCTGGACCCCGGCGGTGAAGGCGCGGCACAGATCGAGGAATTCGCGCATGGCGGAGGTTTGGTACTTCTGTTTGTGCCAGATGAAATAGAACTGCCGCGCCAGATCCAGATCCGGCGTCTCCACCGGCACCAGGCTGCCGCGCCGGAAGGCGTCACGCAGCGCCAGGCGCGAAATGCAGCCAATCCCCAGACCTGATTCCACCGCGCGTTTGATCGCTTCGGTGTGTTCCAGCTCCAGCCGGATGTTCAGCGCGCTGCGGTGATGCCGCATCGCCTGATCGAACGTCAGGCGCGTCCCCGAACCCTGTTCCCGCAAAATCCACGCTTCATGGGTCAGTTCCTCCATGGTCGCGCTGCCGCGTTTGGCCAACGGATGCTGTGGGGCGCAGAACACCACCAATTCATCCTCGACCCAGCTCTGTACTTCGATGTCCGGGTGGCTGCAATCGCCCTCGATTAGACCCAGATCAATTTCGTAATGCGCCACTTGTTGCACGATATTGGCAGTGTTCTGCACATGCAGCTTTACCTGACTTTCCGGGTGGCGCTGCATGAAACCGCCGATCAGCAGCGTCGCCAGGTAATTGCCGATGGTCAGGGTCGCGCCCACCGACAGTGAGCCGAAACCGGATTTGCCGTTGAGCAGGTCTTCGATTTCCTTGGCCTGATCGAGCAGGGCCACCGCTTGCGGCAACAACTGTTTGCCTAGGGCGTTGAGGCTCAGGCGTTTGCCGGCGCGATCGAACAGCTGGCAGCTGGACTGGCGCTCCAGTTCGGTGATGGACGTGCTGGCGGCCGATTGCGACAGGTTGAGCAGACCCGCAGCACGGGACACGCTTTCCTGCTGGGCGACGGCGACGAAGACTTGCAGTTGACGAAGAGTAAATCGCATATCGATATAACCGATAACCCTTATCTTAATAATCCAGTTAACAGATATTGTCGGCGCTATTAGAATGCGATGCAATTGCGCACCGTCGGCATTCTTCAACACGAGCCGGGCAGGCGCAGATCAATCTCCAGGAGTCCCACGTACATGAGCAACATGAACCACGAGCGTGTCCTCAGTGTTCATCACTGGAACGACACTCTGTTCAGCTTCAAGTGCACCCGCGATCCGGGCCTGCGCTTCGAGAACGGTCAGTTCGTGATGATCGGCCTGCAACAGCCAAACGGCCGCCCGCTTATGCGCGCTTATTCGATCGCCAGCCCGAACTGGGAAGAGCATCTCGAGTTCTTCAGCATCAAGGTGCAGGACGGTCCGCTGACCTCCCAGCTGCAGCACCTGAAGGAAGGCGACGAGATCATCATCTCGAAAAAACCGACCGGCACCCTGGTGCTGGACGACCTGAACCCGGGCAAGCATTTGTATCTGCTGAGCACCGGCACCGGTCTGGCGCCTTTCATGAGCGTGATCCAGGACCCGGAAACCTACGAGCGCTTCGAGAAAGTGATCCTGGTTCACGGTGTTCGTTACGTCAACGAAGTCGCCTACCGCGAATTCATCACCGAGCACCTGCCGCAGAACGAGTTCTTCGGCGAAGCGCTGCGTGACAAGCTGATCTACTACCCGACCGTGACCCGCGAACCGTTCGAGAATCAGGGCCGCCTGACCGATCTGATGCGCAGCGGCAAGCTGTTCAGCGACATCGGCCTGCCACCGATCAACCCGCAGGACGACCGCGCGATGATCTGCGGCAGCCCGAGCATGCTCGACGAGACCAGCGAAGTGCTCGACAGCTTCGGCCTGAAGATCTCGGCGCGGATGCGCGAGCCGGGTGACTACCTGATCGAGCGCGCATTCGTCGAGAAGTAATCCCGACGATGCCGACAGAAAAGCCCGCGTTGCCTGAGAAGGCAGCGCGGGCTTTTTCGTTTTCGCGATTCAGTCAGCGGCGGGAATAACTTCCAGGACGCGGATCTGCTCAGGCACAGGGTAGTGCCAGCGCACGTCCAGATCCCAGAACTGCGCGCCGTATTCGCGCTCTGGCGCGGGCGTCTGATAGGCCGGACGCGGATCCTGGGCCAGGCATTGCTCGATCAGCTCGACCAGCGGCTCGGCCAGGCGCTGAGCGTGGGTGTGCGCCTGTTGCAGTGCCGTGTCCGTCCATTGCACGTCGATCAGGTGCGGCGCGGCACTGGCGATGCTGTTGGAGGCGTCAGTAATGATGTCGGCGTAGGGCACGTAGGGTTTGACGTCGAGAATCGGCGTGCCGTCCAGCAGGTCGATGCCGGAGATAAACAGGCGATTGGCCTCGACCTTGTCCAGCTTCACCACTGACTGGCCGATGCCGTTCGGCCGGTGCGTGGCGCGGGTGGCGAACACGCCCATGGACTTGTTGCCACCCAGGCGCGGAGGGCGGACCTTGAGGCGTGGTTTTTCTTCCAGCGCCTGATGGAACAGGAACAGCAGCCAGACATGACTGACCTGCTCGAGCCCCTGCACAGCGTCGCCCTGATCGAACGGCGCCACCAGTTCCAGCACGCCACGGGCAGCGGGGGCCAGTTGCGGCTGGCGCGGGATGGCGAACTTCTCCTTGAAGCAGGAGCGGACGAAGCCGATGGGGGAGACGCTGTAAGTCATGGTGTGCATTCGAAGCGGAGCAGGGCGGGCATGATAACCCGGCAGGCTTCAAGTCTGGTGCTAACAGATCTGGCGCCATCGCTGGCTTGCCAGCGATAGCTTCACCGCCGATGTCAGAGGCTGAACCCTCCATCCAGCGGAATGATATTCCCGGTCATGTAGGCCCCGGCGGTACTCGCCAGGCTGATCGCCAGCGCCGCCATCTCTTCCTCGCGACCCCAGCGTTTCATCGGGATCAGCGCGGTGTCCTCGGCAAGCGCCTGCTGGTCGTTGCCGATGTGCTGGGTCATCTTGCTCGGGAAGCGCCCCGGTGCGATGACGTTGACGTTGATGTGCTGACTCACAAGCTCCCGGGCGAGAATCCGCGACAGTTGATGCAGGGCCGCTTTGCTCGGTCCGTAGGCGTAGGCCTGTTCGCCGAAGGAAGAAATCCCCGCCACCGAACCGATGTTGATGATCCGCGCCGGATTGGCTGCCGACCCGGATTGGCGCAGCAACGGCAGAAACTGCTGGATGCAACTGAACACCGAGGTCACGTTGAGCTGCATGACTTTCTCCCAGCCCTTGACCGGGTAGCTCTCCAGCGGTGCGCCCCAGGTGGTGCCGGCGTTGTTCACCAGAATGTCCAGATGAGTGATCTGCTCGCCCATTCGCGCAACCAGCTCTTTCACGCCTTCTTCGGTCGCCAGATTCGCCGCCATGCCCTGACAAGCGCCCAGAGCACTGAGTTCTTCAGCGGTTTGATGACAGGCTTCCGCGTCACGGGAACAGACGTACACGCGGGCGCCGGCTTCGACAAAGGCCTTGGCGATCATTTTGCCGATACCGCGGGTGCCGCCGGTCACCAGGGCGGTGCGGCCTTGCAGGGAGAAATACGGGTGCATGGCGAATCCTGAGGGCTAGGGTTCAGTACACCCTAGTCGCCGGCCGCGAAAAGCGGAGCCACTATTTTTGGAAGGAATGGAGGGGCATGCATGAAAACGGCGACCGAAGTCGCCGTGATCGAATGGGTCAACCGCGAACGCGCAGGGTCAGGCCCTTGAGGAAGTTGCGCAGCAACTGATCGCCGCACGGGCGGTAGTTGGTGTGGCCGACCTTGCGGAACAATGCGCTCAGCTCAGGCTTGGACACCGGGAACTCGGCAGCCTTGAGGATCGCGTGCATGTCGTCTTCCTTCAGTTCGAAGGCCACGCGCAGCTTTTTCAGGATGATGTTGTTGGTCACCGGCACTTCGATCGGCAGCGGCGGACGGCTTTCGTCCTTGCCGCGCTTGAAGATCACCAGGCCGTCGAGGAAGTGCGCGATGACTTCGTCCGGGCAGCGCACAAAACCTTCTTCGTCTTCTTCCTTCTTGTCGAGGTACGTCACGACATCAGCCAGCGTGACGTCCAGGCCGCCGAGTTTGATGATCTCGACCACTTTCTTGTCGCTGATGTCGAGCATGTAGCGCACGCTGCGCAGAACGTCGTTGTGAACCATGTGTGCAATCCTGATCTTTTCGCTGTGGGCATCGCGCGGACGCGATGCCGGAAATGTAGGGTGGCTTGCGAGCCTTAGAATTTCTCTTTGCCGGACAGGTAGCGCCATTGTCCGACCGGCACCTTGCCAATGGACACGCCGCCGATGCGGATGCGGCGTATGCCGATGACCTTCAGGCCGACCGCTTCGCAGAACTGAGCGATGATCCCCGGCTGCGGGTTCTTCATGGCGAAGCGCAGACGGTTTTCGTTCTGCCAGCTGGCCTTGACCGGCGGCAGCTCCTTGCCCTTGTGGGTGAGGCCGTGCTGCAGGCGATTGAGACCGTGGGCAACCATGTCGCCTTCGACTTCGACCACGTATTCCTGCTCGATCTTGGCCGCGTCGGCGGTGAGCTTGCGCAACACCTTCCAGTCCTGGGTGAACACCAGCAGGCCGCTGGCCTTGGGTTGCAGGTCGGCGCTGGCGGTCAGGCGCAGGAAGTGCCCGCGCAGCGGACGCTTGCCGTAGCGGTGTTCTTCGCTGAGGGTTTCGGCGTTCAGCGACTGCATGGCGCTGTCGACATCCATGCCCGCCGGCACGTTGAGCAGGATAGTCACCGGCTCTGGCGCGGTGGCCTTGGCGTCCTTGTCGAGCTCGACTTTCTGGTCGCCGACCTTGAACTGCGGCTCGTCGATGACTTCGCCGTCCACGGTGACCCAGCCGCCCTCGATGAACAGCTCGGCCTCCCGGCGGGAGCAACCGACCAGCTCGATGAGGCGTTTGGAGAGGCGAATCGGGTCAGTCATGACAGGGGCCGTAACAAAAAAGGGGTGGGCATTGTACCTGCCTGGGGCCGGTTAAGCCCGATTGCATTTGCGCCGTGTGGCTTTTAGCCGCGTACCGCGCGCTGCTCCGGTTGTTTCAGACGCATATGCAGCAGTGGATACGGCTGGCCCATGCCATCGACCTCCGAGCGGCCGATCACCTCGAACCCTTGCTTGAAGTAAAACCCCAGAGCCTGCGGGTTCTGTTCGTTGACGTCCAGTTCGTCGGCGTTCAGGTGCTCCATGGCGTACTTCAGCAGTTTCTTGCCAAGGCCCTGGCCGCGATGAGCCGGGTCGATGAACAGCATTTCGATCTTGCCCGCCGCGACACCGGCAAACCCGGTGATGTGCTGGCGGCTGTCCCGGGTGCAGATCAGCATCACCGCATCGAGGTAGCGGGTCAGCACCAGATTCTTCAGCAGCTCGATGTAGGATTCCGGCAGGAAATCATGAGTCGCGCGAACCGAGGCCTCCCAGACCCGGGTCAGTTCCTGATAATCGCTGAGTTTCGGCGTGTGGATGACCGAATGCTGACGCATGCCCGATAGCCTCTTTGTCATGGATGAGGGAGTCCTTCCCCTCACAAACTCTAGCCGTAAAAAAGCCCCGCATCTCGTAAAAGAGAGCGGGGCTTTCTGTATTTTTCGCGCTTAGATCTGTTCGGCCCAGAGGTCGTATTCGTCGGCATCGGTCACCTTGCACCAGACCTTGTCGCCGGGCTTGAGGTTGCTGCCGTTGTCGATGAACACGTTGCCGTCGATTTCCGGGGCGTCGAAGAAGCAGCGGCCGACCGCGCCTTGCTCGTCGACTTCGTCCACCAGCACTTCGATTTCACGGCCGATGCGCATTTGCAGGCGCGCCGAGCTGATGGCCTGCTGGTGCGCCATGAAGCGCTCCCAGCGATCCTGCTTGACGTCGTCCGGAACGATGTCGAGGTTCAGGTCATTGGCCGGCGCGCCTTCGACCGGCGAGTACTGGAAGCAGCCGACGCGGTCGAGCTGGGCTTCGGTCAGCCAGTCCAACAGGTACTGGAAGTCTTCTTCGGTTTCGCCCGGGAAGCCGACGATGAAGGTCGAACGGATGATCAGGTCCGGGCAGATTTCGCGCCAGTTCTTGATCCGCGCCAGGGTCTTGTCTTCGAACGCCGGGCGTTTCATCGACTTCAGGACTTTCGGGCTGGCGTGCTGGAACGGGATGTCCAGGTACGGCAGGATCTTGCCGGCGGCCATCAGCGGGATCAGCTCGTCGACGTGCGGGTACGGGTAAACGTAGTGCAGACGGACCCAGACGCCGAGGGTGCTCAGCGCTTCGCACAGTTCGGTCATGCGGGTTTTCACCGGCGCGCCGTTCCAGAAACCGGTGCGGTATTTGACGTCAACGCCGTAGGCGCTGGTGTCCTGGGAAATCACCAGCAGTTCCTTCACGCCGGATTTGACCAGGCGCTGGGCTTCGTCGAGCACGTCGCCCACCGGACGGCTGACCAGTTTGCCGCGCATCGACGGGATGATGCAGAAGCTGCAGCTGTGGTTGCAGCCTTCGGAAATCTTCAGGTATGCGTAGTGACGCGGGGTCAGCTTGATGCCTTGCGGCGGCACCAGGTCGATCAGCGGGTTGTGATCCTGCTTCGGCGGCACGACTTCGTGCACGGCGTTGACCACTTGCTCGTACTGCTGCGGACCGGTGACGGCCAGCACGCTCGGGTGCACGTCACGGATGTTGCCTTCTTCCACGCCCATGCAGCCGGTCACGATGACCTTGCCGTTTTCCTTGATCGCTTCACCGATGACTTCCAGCGATTCGGCCTTGGCCGAGTCAATGAAGCCGCAGGTGTTGACCACGACCACGTCGGCGTCCTGATAGGTGGACACCACGTCATAGCCTTCCATGCGCAGCTGGGTCAGGATGCGCTCGGAGTCGACCAGTGCTTTCGGGCAACCCAGAGAAACGAAGCCAACCTTTGGATTGGCCGGCGCAGGAGTGGTGGACATGTCTAACCTCGGTGTTTTGTGACATCGATTACCTGACTCAGGAACCGACGGACGGGCGCTTAAGGCGCGCCTCTGATCAAAAAGTGCGCAATTCTAGCGACGAGCAGCGCACTTGACCAGCTTTATGCAGGGAAATACGACGAGTGCTGCGCTATGCTTCGCGCCGTTGCGCTTTACTGAATTTTTACAGTCAAGAAAACGTCTGTTACAGGGCGTAAAAACGCGCATGCTGCACACAAAGCATAGTGCTTCATATAAGAAGCCGGTCTGGGAATCAGGAGTGTTGGATGGGTCAGGCAAGTAGTCACGCGGCAGGCGCCGAAGGTTCGGCCACCAAGCCGCTGAGCATGCTGGTCGCGGCGGTCGGGGTAGTTTACGGCGACATCGGCACGAGCCCGTTGTACACCCTCAAAGAAGTGTTTTCCGGCGCTTACGGTGTGCCCGTCAATCACGACGGGGTGCTCGGCATTCTGTCGCTGATTTTCTGGTCGCTGATCTGGGTCGTTTCAATCAAGTACATGATGTTCGTCCTGCGCGCCGACAACCAGGGCGAAGGCGGGATCATGGCGCTCACCGCGCTGGCGCGGCGGGCAGCGGCGGGGCGCAAGCGATTGCGTACGTTGCTGGTGGTCTGCGGGCTGATCGGCGCGGCGCTGTTCTATGGCGACAGCATGATCACCCCGGCGATTTCCGTGCTCTCGGCCATTGAAGGTCTGGGCCTGGCCTTCGACGGCATCGACCACTGGGTGGTGCCGCTGTCGCTGGTGGTACTGGTGGCGCTGTTTCTGATCCAGAAACACGGCACGGCGCGGATCGGTATTCTGTTCGGGCCGATCATGGTCACCTGGTTCCTGGTGCTCGGCGCCCTCGGCGTGTACGGCATCAGCCACACCCCGGAAGTGCTGCACGCGATGAATCCTGTGTGGGCGGTGCGGTTCTTCACCGTCCATCCGGGCATGGGCGTGGCGATCCTCGGCGCCGTGGTGCTGGCGCTGACCGGTGCCGAAGCGCTGTACGCCGACATGGGCCACTTCGGCCGCAAGCCGATTGCCCGTGCGTGGTTCCTGCTGGTGCTGCCGGCGCTGGTGCTGAACTACTTCGGTCAGGGCGCCTTGTTGCTGGAGAACCCGGACGCCGCGCGCAACCCGTTCTACCTGCTGGCGCCGAGCTGGGCGCTGATTCCGCTGGTCGGTCTGTCGACCCTGGCCACGGTGATTGCCTCCCAGGCCGTGATTTCCGGCGCGTTTTCCCTGACCCGTCAGGCGATCCAGCTCGGTTACATCCCGCGCATGTACATCCAGCACACCTCCAGCGACGAGCAGGGCCAGATCTACATCGGTGCGGTGAACTGGTCGCTGATGGTCGGCGTGGTGTTGCTGGTCATCGGCTTCGAATCCTCCGGCGCCCTGGCTTCGGCCTACGGCGTGGCGGTGACCGGGACGATGCTGATGACCACGATTCTGGTGTCGGCAGTCATGTTGCTGCTGTGGAAATGGCCACCGATTCTAGCGGTTCCGGTGCTGCTCGGTTTCCTGCTGGTGGACGGTCTGTACTTCGCTGCCAACGTGCCGAAAATCGTCCAGGGCGGTGCCTTCCCGGTAATCGCCGGTATCGCGCTGTTCGTGCTGATGACCACCTGGAAACGCGGCAAGCAACTGCTGGTCGAGCGCCTCGACGAAGGCGCGCTGCCGCTGCCGATCTTTATCAGCAGCATCCGCGTGCAACCACCGCATCGCGTGCAGGGCACCGCCGTGTTCCTCACCGCCCGCTCCGACGCGGTGCCGCACGCGCTGTTGCACAACCTGCTGCACAACCAGGTACTGCATGAGCAAGTGGTGTTGCTGACCGTCGTCTACGAAGACATCCCGCGCGTCCCGCCATCGCGCCGCTTCGAAGTCGAAGCCCACGGCGAAGGCTTCTTCCGGGTGATCCTGCACTTCGGCTTCACCGACGAGCCGGACGTGCCACAGGCACTGAAGCTGTGCCATCTGGATGATCTGGACTTCAGCCCGATGCGTACGACCTACTTCCTCAGCCGCGAAACGGTCATCGCCTCGAAACTCGAAGGCATGGCCCGTTGGCGAGAGGCGCTGTTTGCATTCATGTTGAAGAATGCCAACGGCAACCTGCGGTTCTTCAATCTACCGCTGAACCGGGTGATTGAGTTGGGGACGCAGGTGGAGATGTAACCCGGCGTCATCAAAAAGCCCTCGTCAGCCTAGTGACTGGCGGGGGCTTTTTCGTTTTTGTGCTGTTACATGCTTTCTGGCAGTTCTGCCTCAGATTCGGTCTTCGTTCGCGCAGGCCGCGGCATCAGGGCCTTCATCACGTCGTCGACCAAGGCCTTGCCGATTATCGTCAGGTAATGCGCGGCCCAGGCGTGGCGGTCGCTTTCCTTGTCGTAGGCGGCGTCCTCGGCGAAGGATTTGGCGAGGAACAACAGGTCTGAAGCCTGGGACAGTGCTTCGACGATGGGGACGCCGGAGCGAACGTTGAGTAACGCCTGATCCGAGCTGTAGAGGAAAGAGGTGAAACCGATGGTCGTCAGGTCTGAAGGTGATGAAGGACTTTGTTTGCTCATTGTTTCGCTCCATAAAACGAGGAGCTGCCGCATTCGTTACCACACGAATGGGTGGCAGCTGTACGCAGGGTGGTAAACCGGGGGAGCAAAGAAACCGGCAGACCCGAAGGTCTCCCACGCACAGCCGCCATGACTCGAATTGCAGGCATAAAAACACCTGAGCCGTGTTTGGAATGCTGTTGCACTTTGCCTTGCCGGGTTACCACACCCGATCACTGAAATAGTCAGCGACCTCTGGAGAGTATCCCGTCGAAAAACAGCGCAACAGGGCGGCAAAGTGCCCAAACACGAGATTAGGAGTTTGCCTACAAGGTATGCGGACGTCATCTGATATTGCGACACCAGACGTAAACGAAACTAAACGTTGATGGCGGTTTTGCGCGGCTTTGGTGCGGCAGATGAATGTGGAGTTGACGACTCGAAAAGGCCAATGAAGCAGGTGTCCACGTTTTATGGAATGTGGACACCTGGCGTTTTCAGTTTCATGAAGAGTCAAGCATTGAATGAAAAAGCCCCCGCAACCCTAAGGTTGCGGGGGCTTTTCGTTGGTGCGCTTCAGATCACTCTTCCGCCACCTGCGCCGTGTTCTGGCGCTTCTCGATCAAGTCCACCAGTCGCTTGGCCAGCGCCGGGTAGTTCTCGTCGAAGTGGTGGCCACCAGGCAGTTTCACTGCTTCGCCCACCGCCGTTTTGTCGGTGCAGCCGCTTTCGTCAGTTTCTTCTTCACCGTAGATGCACACGACCTTGGCCGGTGGCAGCTTGGCCATTTCCGGGCCGGTGGCGGCTTCTTTGCCGGCGTTGCCGAGCCAGCCTTCGACTTCGATTTCGAAGCTGCCGGTGCGGGCGAAGGCCAGCAGGATGATTGCGTCGACGCGTTGCTGCTCGGTTTCCGGCAGGCGGTTGTAGATGGCCGGGAGGACGTCGGCGCCGAACGAGTAACCGGTCAGGATGAAGCGTTTGGTGCCCCATTTCTGGCGGTAGTGCTGCATCAGTTCGGTCAGATCCAGCGCGCTCTGTTCCGGGCTCTTGTGCTGCCAGTAGTAGCGCAGGGTGTCGATGCCGACCACCGGGTAGCCAATCTTGGCCATTTCACCGGCCACGTCGCGGTCCAGATCTCGCCAGCCGCCGTCACCGGACAGGAACAGGGTGACAGTGTCCTTGGCCTGGCCGGCCGGGACTTCCACCACCGGGATCTGCAGGCCGCCGTTGGCCTTGTCGCCGCCGACGAGGATCTTGCGCAGTTCGTTGTTCAGCACTTGCGGCAGGTTGATGTCGTAGTCGCTGATGCTGGTTTCGGCGTTCGGTTGGTCGCGCACGAAACCGGCGCTGGTGTCGTCCGGGTTGTCGTTCCACGCCACCAGCCAGTGGCCGTGGGCGGCGGCTTTTGGCAGCAGGTGAGTGCAGCCGGGTTTTTCCAGGGCCAAGTCGACCGATACGGCCTGTGCCTTGTCGTCTTTCTGTTCGGACAGCCAGCGCCACGCCAGGACGGCGCCGGGGCCGATGCCGCTGACCAGGGTCGCCGGGCCGTTCAGTTCACGCAGGCCGGCTTGCAGGGCGCGGCTTTGCAGCAGGCAGTCCTTGGGCAGGATCACCTGGACGATCTGCGCCGAGGCGCTGCGGCTCAGGGTGCTCAGTTGCTTGTCACTGAGCTTCTGGTCGTCGTTGACTGCCACCAGCACCTGCGCCTTGGGCTTGGTGCCGGGGATGACCCGGGTCATGGCGGCGCCATCGGCCGGGGTGAGCTGTTCGAGGGTCGGTTCCGGTGCCGGGCGTTTGAGGTACCAAAAACCGCCACCGACAATCGCGGCCAGCACCAGCAGTGCGACCAGGATGTACTTCAGGGAGCGTTGAATCATCAGCGTTTCACCAATCCAGTCAAGCCGCCCGCGATCAGGGCAGCAGTGTCGGCCAGCGCCACCAGCGGATCCAGTCCGGCGGGCACGGCCATATAACGGGGTTCCCAGTCAGGCTGGAACTTGTCTTTGAAGCGGCGCAAGCCTTGGAAGTTGTACAACTGCTCACCACGGCGGAAAACCATCGAGCCCAGACGCTGGGTCAGTGGTGCCCCGCGCCGGGGTTGCAACCCCGACAGCGGCACCATGCCCAGGCTGAAGCGCGCGTATCCGTGACTCTTATAGTGTTGAATCAGACCGACCATCATGAATTCCATGGTCAGCTTGGGGGCGTCCGGGTGCGCACGCATCAGGTCGAGACTGGCCAGGTCGTGGCTGTAGGTCTCGAGCAGGTTGGCGAATGCCACCGGGCGCCCTTCGAAGCGAATCACCGCGATGCGGAAATGCTTCAGGTAATCGTCGCTGAAACGGCCAAGGGAGAAGCCTTTCTCGCGCACGTTCTTGCCGGTCAGCCAGGCATCGGAAATCACCTTGAGCTCATCCATCGGCGCCTGGCCCGGCTCATGGATCTCCAGCGACAGACCATCGCGGGTGCCACGATTCCAGGTGTAGCGCAGGTCCTTCATCTCCTTGCCCTTGGCTTCCAGGTCAAAGCGATGCAGATCGACCCGGGCTTCCTCGCCCAGCTTGATCGCGGTCAGGCCGATGTCCATGTAGTACGGCAGGTTTTCGGCGCGCACCTGATAGAACACCGGGCGGGCATGATGGATGTCGCACAGGTCGCGGAACTGCCAGATCATCTCGGCCCGTTGCTGGCCAGGGCCGATCGGGTCGTACAGGGCCACCAGACTGCGGCCGCGGCGGGCGTACATCAGGAAGGCTTCGTCGTTGGGATGAAACAGCAGCGCCTTGTCACCGGTCAGGGCGAGGCCGCCGTCCGGTTGCGAGGAGGCCATCAGGATCTTCGAGGCGCGTTCCAGCTCATCGGGTGTCGGCAGATGGATCACCGGGCGAGCGGTGCGCAGCAGCCAGGTCAGGGCGATCACCAGCAGCAACACGGCGGCGCCGAGCAGCGAGCGCAGACCGCGCGGGGCGTCGGCGTCGAGGGTGAACTGCCACCACAGTTGATGGCTGTACGGAACGTCCTGATAAGCGAACAGCAACAGCCAGGTCGAAGCACCGAGTACGCACAGGCTGGCCACCAGATACAGCGGCGAGAACGGCAGTTCGGTCAGACGGCTCGGGCGGTAGAACGAGCGACGGAACACCCCCAGCAGCGCGGCGGTGAGGGTCATCAGGGTCGCTTCTTCCCAGTCGAAACCCTTGAGCAGCGAGAGCAGGGCGCCCACCAGCAACAGAATGGTGGTCAGCATCCACGCCGCCGACAACCGGCGACGCAAGCCCTGGGCGAGCATCAGGCACAGCACGCCGATCAGGCTGGCGCCAAAGTGCGAGGCGTCGACCAGGCGGTGAGGAATCAGAAAGCCGATGTGTTCCAGACGGGTGTCGATCTCTGGCGTCGCGCCGGAAAACAGCAGCACCACGCCGGACAGGAACACCAGCACCGCGAGAATCGGTGCCGCCAGACCGGAGGCTGCACGCATCGTCTGCGACTGAAACAGACGCTGGCCTTCGTTGAGCAGCAACAGCACGCAGGCCACCAGCAACGGCAGCACCACATAGATCAGGCGATACAGGAGCAGGGCAGCGGCCAGTGGCGCGGCGCCAAGCTTGTCGGCGAACGCCGCGAGCAGAATCGCTTCGAAGACCCCCACGCCACCCGGAACGTGACTGAGTACGCCTGCCGCCAGCGCCAACAGATAAACCAGCAGGAACGCACCGAAGGGCGGCGCTTCCGGCAGCAGCAGATAAAGGACGGTCGCAGCGGCGGCGACGTCGAGGGCGGTGATGACTAGTTGCAGGAAGGTCAGGCGGCGACCCGGCAGGCGCAGGGTACGACGACCGGCCCGGACCAGCAGGTTGTCCGGATAAGGTTGTTCCGGCAGGCGACGGCGATAGATGCCGATAGCCAGGATCGCGCCGAGCAGCAGCACCACGCCGGCAATCGTCCCCAACAAGGTCTCGGACAACCCCAGTGCCTGCGATGCAGCAGGCAGGTTGCTCAGGGTCGCAAGGGCAGCCAGCGGCGGCAGGGCACAGCCCAGCGACAGGCTGGCGAACAGGGTCATGTGCGCAACTTCGGAAGCGCCCAGGCCATGCCGTGCATATAAACGGTAACGCACCGAACCGCCGGACAGCATCGACAGGCCGATGGCGTTGCCGATGGCAAACGCGGTGAAGCCGCCAAGGGCCAGAACTTTCGGTGCCAGCGTCACGCGGGCGTAACGACTGGCCGACCATTCATAGCCGAGCAGAATGATGAAGCCGACGACCGTCGCGCCGAGGGCGCCGAGCAGGGCCGGTTTCGGCACCTCCAGAATCGAGTCGTGCAGTGCGTCGAGATCGAGTTCGCTGAGCAAATGGCGACAGGCAATCAGCGCAATGGCGAACAACAGCAGTGTGACCGCCAGACCGATCGGCTGGCGGTATTTGCTGATCCGATCCAGCAGGCGCAGACGCTCAGGCTTGATCGGTGGGGTCGCTGTGACGGTGTCTTGTGAATCAGACGAGTTGGCGCGCATCAATCACCTCTTGGATTGTGCGCGACAGGATGGAGGTATCCAGCCAAGTTACCAATCCCTGTAGAAAAAAATAATCACAAAATACTACGCCTCTCACCGGGTATCGGCGAGGGCAGGTCTTGGATTGCAGATGCCTTGTCCGCGACTCAAGCATAGTCGCAACTCGGCGAATCTTCAGATCCTGAACGGTTCACTGCACAGTGACAGATCATTGTTGCGAAAGGACTTTTTCCACAGATACAAAAAAGGCCACTCTTTCGAGTAGCCTTTTTTGATGTTTGGTTGCGGGAGCCGGATTTGAACCGACGACCTTCGGGTTATGAGCCCGACGAGCTACCAGACTGCTCCATCCCGCGTCTGTGTGGCGGCATTCTACAGGCGAACGGCGAGGTGTCAACCGATAATCCCGTGATGGGTCAAATAAGTGTGCAATCGCGGCAAACGGTCGCAGGGGGAGCGCTAAGTTTCGGAATCGGAACGATTTCCGCTTGGCGCGACTGGATCCGAAAAACCGACGCGCACAAAAAAGGCCAATCTTTCGATTGGCCTTTTTTGATGTTTGGTTGCGGGAGCCGGATTTGAACCGACGACCTTCGGGTTATGAGCCCGACGAGCTACCAGACTGCTCCATCCCGCGTCTGTGTGGCGGCATTCTACAGAGGAACGCCGGAGTGTCAACCTTCAATTCGGATAAAACCTGTTCAGCTTCAATTGGTTAGCGCTGACGGACGGTCTTTTGCTCGGCTGCAGGTCAGGCAGGACAAGGGTTTTAGCTCTATTGGAGGTTGCTTTTCGATTGAGAAAATAAATTCAAAGGCGGTTTCCTACAAACTGTAAAGAACATTCATACCACTGGTGCTATATACAGGTGTCAGTGAGATACTGCCGGTCCGGCTCGCCATGTTTCCTTTTCTGTCATGACTCAGCGAAAAATCATCCACGTCGACTGTGACTGTTTCTACGCCGCCATCGAGATGCGGGATGACCCGAGCCTCGCCGGCAAGCCGTTGGCGGTGGGTGGCTCGGCGGACAGGCGCGGGGTGATCGCCACCTGCAACTATGAGGCGCGGGCCTATGGCGTTCGTTCGGCGATGTCGTCCGGACATGCCCTGAAGCTGTGCCCGGACCTGACCATCGTCAAGCCACGCATGGATGCCTATCGCGAGGCGTCGAAGGAAATTCATACGATCTTCAGCGATTACACCGACCTTATCGAGCCGCTTTCCCTGGACGAAGCCTATCTCGACGTCTCGGACAGCGCGCACTTCGGCGGCAGCGCCACGCGGATCGCCCAGGACATTCGCCGCCGGGTTTCCAATCAATTGCACATCACCGTCTCCGCCGGCGTGGCGCCGAACAAGTTTCTGGCCAAGATCGCCAGCGACTGGAAAAAGCCCAACGGCTTGTTCGTGATCACCCCGGACCAGGTCGAAGACTTCGTCAGTGGCCTGCCGGTGAGCAAGCTGCACGGGGTGGGCAAGGTCACGGCCGACAAGTTGAGCAAGCTCGGTATCAGTGACTGTCTGCAATTGCGCGAGTGGGACAAGCTGGCGCTGGTGCGGGAGTTCGGCAGTTTCGGCGAGCGTTTGTGGAGTCTGGCCCGTGGGATCGATGAGCGGCTGGTGCACAACGACAGTCGTCGTCAGTCAATCAGTGTCGAAAACACCTACGACGTCGATCTGCCGGATCTGCGCAGTTGCCTCGACAAGCTTCCGGAACTGTTGGAAACCCTGAAAACCCGCATGGCGCGGATCGACAGCAGCTACCGGCCGGGCAAGCCGTTCGTCAAAGTGAAGTTTCACGATTTCACCCAGACCACACTGGAGCAGGCCGGGGCAGGGCGGGATCTGGGCAGTTACCAGTTGATGCTGACGCAGGCGTTCAACCGCGGAGGCAAACCGGTGCGATTGCTGGGGGTGGGTGTGCGGCTGGAGGATTTACGCGGCGGTTTCGAACAAATGGAGTTGTTCGAACGATAGGCGGACAAAAAAATGCCCGAAGCAGGTTCGGGCATTTTTTCAGGGGGTTCAGTTCGGCCCCGGATCCGCCACCAGACGCCCCGCATCCCGGGTCAGGGACTTGAGGAATTCGGCCTGCAACTCGGGATCGTTGCGGGTCAGTTCGATCAGGCTTTGTTCCAGTTCACTGGCTTCTTCTTCCAGACCCAGTTCCGACAGACGCTTGACCCGGTGCACCCATTGGCTCACTTCGTCGTCTTCCAGATCGTCGTAGATCAGCCCGTGAGCTTCCAGCAGCTTGCCACGCAGATGACTGCTGATCGCCAGAGATGAATCGGAATGCACGTCATCCTTGCCGTCTTCGACGCTGATCTGCAGTTTGCCTACATGATTGAGGTCGTTTTCGGCGAACGGGCTGTCCAGCAGGTTCAGGCGCAGCACGCCGTTGCGATCGGTGGTCATGTCGAAGGTCTGCTTGCCGGCCTTGACCTGAACCGGGCGCTCGCTCCATGGCAGGCTCGAATATTCCGTGCGCTTGTCGCGCTGGACTTCGTCGATACCGGCCAGGTTCTGTTGTGCGCGACCGTTGGATTGCACGTTCATGAACGGGTTGAGCCCGGCGAAACCGTAGCTGAGCCAGTCCCGTGTCACGCTGTCGGGCAGATTGCCGAGGGCAAACACGTTGACCACGTTCGCGCCGACGCCGCCGACCACCGCCACCGCGCCCAGCGGAATCTCGTAGATCTCCCGCCATGGCTGGTAAGGCGTGTAACGGTCGTAATGGCGGGTGACCTCGAACTCGGTGACCTCGAAAGTCTTCTGTTCGTTGATCTTCACGCGCCGTTGCGGCAGCTCAAGCACCTTGGGCTCGCCGACATCGATCTGCAGGCTGTGATCGAGCAGTTTGCGCTCGACACGTTCCTCGTGCTCGCTGCGTTGTGACATGTGATTGGCACAGCCGCTGACCAGCAGGGTGCCGCACAGGGCGGCACCACCGAGGCCTAAGGTGTTTCGCTTGAACATGACGTCTCTATCTGGTTTCAGCGGCGGATACGGGCCTGAAGGAAGGACAGCACGTCGGCAACCGGCAGCGCTTGCGCCTGGCCTTCGGTACGGCTCTTGTATTCCAGGTTGCCTTCGGCGAGGCCGCGATCGCTGACCACGATACGGTGCGGAATACCGATCAGCTCCATGTCCGCGAACTTGATGCCCGGGCTGGTTTTCTTGTCGCGGTCGTCCAGCAGCACTTCGAAGCCGGCCGCGGTCAGTTCCGCGTACAGCTTGTCGGTGGCTTCACGCACCAGCTCGGTTTCATAGCGCAGTGGCACCAGAGCGATCTGGAACGGTGCCAGGGCGTCGCTCCAGATGATGCCGTTCTCATCGTTGTTCTGCTCGATGGCGGCAGCCACCACGCGGGACACGCCGATACCGTAGCAACCCATTTCCAGGGTCACCGGCTTGCCGTTCTCGCCCAGCACTTCGCACTTCATCGCCTTGCTGTACTTGTTGCCCAGCTGGAAGATGTGCCCGACTTCGATGCCGCGCTTGATTTCCAGGGTGCCCTTGCCGTCCGGGCTCGGGTCGCCGGCCACGACGTTGCGCAGGTCGGCCACGGTCGGAACCGGCAGATCACGCTCCCAGTTCACGCCGAAGTAGTGCTTGTCGTCGATGTTGGCACCGATGGCGAAGTCGCTCATCAGCTCCACCGAACGGTCGATGATGATCGGCAGCGGCAGGTTCAGCGGGCCGAGGGAGCCGGCGCCGGCGCCGATGGCGTCACGCAATTCGGCATCGGAGGCCATGACCAGCGGGCTGGCAACGCCTGGCTGGTTGGCAGCCTTGATTTCGTTCAGCTCGTGGTCGCCGCGAATGATCAGGGCGATCAGCTTGCCTTCTTCTTCGGCGTGCACGATCAGGGTCTTGATGGTCTTTTCAATCGGCAGATTGAATTTTTCCACCAGGGCCGCGATGGTCTTGGTGTCTGGCGTATCGACCAGACGCAGCTCTTCGCTTGGCGCGGCGCGCGAGGTTTCACGCGGCACGGCTTCGGCTTTCTCGATGTTCGCTGCGTAGTCGGAACCGTTGCTGAAGACGATATCGTCTTCGCCGGACTCGGCCAGCACGTGGAACTCGTGGGAACCGGCGCCACCGATCGAACCGTTGTCGGCTTCCACCGGACGGAATTTCAGGCCCAGGCGGGTGAAGATGTTGCAGTACGCTTCGTGCATGCGGTCATAAGTGATCTGCAGCGACGCCTGATCCGCATGGAACGAGTAGGAGTCCTTCATGATGAATTCCCGACCGCGCATCAGGCCGAAGCGTGGACGGATTTCGTCACGGAATTTGGTCTGGATCTGGTACAGGTTGATAGGCAGCTGTTTGTAGCTGCTCAATTCGTTGCGCATCAGATCGGTGATCACTTCTTCGTGGGTCGGGCCCGCGCAGAAATCACGACCGTGGCGGTCTTTGATGCGCAGCAGCTCCGGGCCGTATTCTTCCCAGCGACCCGATTCCTGCCACAGCTCGGCCGGTTGGGTGCTCGGCATCAACACTTCCAGAGAGCCGGCGGCGTCCATTTCTTCACGAACGATGGCTTCCACCTTGCGCATCACTCGCAAGCCCATCGGCAGCCAGGTGTACAGGCCCGAGGCGAGTTTGCGGATCATGCCGGCGCGCAGCATCAGCTGATGGCTGATCACGACCGCGTCGGAAGGCGTTTCTTTCTGTGTGGCGAGCAAAAATTGACTGGTGCGCATGGTTGGCCGTTGTCGGTTGCTATGACTGGAAATGACGGAGCAGTGTAACGGCGAGATCCGCCGACGTACAGAAGTGCAGCCCCGGCGCAAACCCTCTCGCCGGGTGCGAGATGTCTTACGATTCTTCCACGACGGAGGTCGGTGCAGGTTCCGGCGTCGGCGTCGGGCCTTCGCGACGGCTTTCCTGGAACCAGTGCAACGCGATCAGCACCAGGGTCGGAACGCCGAGCAGCGCGGTGATCAGGAAGAAGTTGTGATAACCGAACTTCTCCACCATCACCCCGGAGTAGCCGCCGATCAGGCGTGGCAGCAGGAGCATGATCGAGCTGAGCAGGGCGTACTGGGTGGCGGAGAACTTCAGGTTGGTCAGGCTCGACAGGTAGGCGACGAACGCTGAGGTGGCCAGGCCGGAGCTGAAGTTGTCGAGAGAGATCGTCACCACCAGCATCTGCAGGTTCGGGCCCATGTCGGCCAGCATCAGGAACAGCAGATTGGTGCCCGCCGACGCGGCACCGCCGATGAACAGGATCGGCAGGATGCCGAAGCGCACGATCAGCAGACCGCCCATGCCGGCGCCGACGAGGGTCATGATCAGGCCGAAGATCTTGCTGACGCTGGCGATCTGGTCCTTGGTGAAACCCTGGTCGATGTAGAACACGTTGGCCATCACGCCCATCACCGTGTCGGACATCCGATAGGTGGCGATCAGGCCGAGCAGCAGCAACGCCTGCCAGCGGTAGCGCAGGATGAAGTCGTTGACCGGCGTCAGCACTGGCGCCAGACCGCGACGGCCCATGGCCGAGAGGCACAGGCAGGTCAGCGTGGTGTAGAGAATTGCGCGCAGGAACGCCCGGTCTTCCAGCAGCAGGTCCAGCGGGCTTATGTCGCCAAACAGCACGCTGGCGAAATCGGTGTTGTAGAGCTGGGTGAACATGGCCGGCACGGAGACCAGCAAAATGATCAGCACGAACACCGACATCAACTGATGCATGAAGGTGTAACGCCCCGCCTGCAGCTGGGTGCGCAACGGCACCGGCGGCTCGCGCATCAGCAGGGTGGTGAGCAGGGCAGGCACCATCAGGGCACCGAACAGCACGTAGGTGCCGGTCCAGGCCGAATGCTGGTACTTGAAGCCTGTAGAGCCGAAGCCCTCGGCGAAGAACAGCGCACCCGCGGTCGCGAGCAGGGCGGCGATCCGATAGCCGGACATATAGCTGGCGGCCAGCGCGGCCTGGCGGCTGTCTTCGGCGATTTCCAGGCGATAGGCGTCGACCGCGATA
Source organism: Pseudomonas sp. 3-2 (assembly GCF_019710535.1). Lineage (NCBI taxonomy): Bacteria > Pseudomonadati > Pseudomonadota > Gammaproteobacteria > Pseudomonadales > Pseudomonadaceae > Pseudomonas > Pseudomonas sp. 3-2. The sequence continues at coordinate 1,390,028 of NZ_CP081200.1, forward strand.
TCTTGGGTGGCGGAAGCGAACGCCACGACCACGGCGATGGCTATCAGCCAGGACAGGTGTTTCTGCGGGTCGCAAAAACCCATACCGATCAGGCCGAGGATTACCAGCGTCTGTGAGAGCACCAGCCACGAACGGCGGCGACCCAGCTTGCCCAGCAACGGCAGGCGCCATTGGTCGAGCAGGGGCGACCAGACCCATTTGAAGGCGTAGGCAAGACCGATCAGGCTGGCGTAGCCGATCGTCTCGCGGGCTACACCGGCTTCACGCAGCCAGACCGAAAGTGTCGAGAACACCAGCATGTACGGCAGGCCGGCGGCGAAACCCAGCAACAACAGCACGAGCGTCGAAGGACTGGCATAGGCGGCGAGCGCGGCGCGCCAGGTTTTACGGGGCATGGGCTGAAGTCTGCCTCAAGATTGCGAAAACAAAGCGCGCACTCTAACCGCTGTGCTCTACCGGACGCCAGCCATGGCGCCGAATATCCACACGATTGTTCAGGACGGTGATGCCTTCCATGCGCAATCGCGCCCGCTGTTCGTCCCCGGACGGGCTGCCCGCCGGCAGGCTGATCCGACCGCCGGCGCCGAGCACGCGGTGCCAGGGCAGTTTGGTGTCGCCGGGCAATTGGCTCAGGGTCCGGCCGACCCAGCGGGCGGCGCGCCCCAACCCCGCCAGTTCGGCCAACTGACCATAGCTGACGACTTTGCCCTCAGGCACTTGGGCGAGGGTGGAATAGAGTGCCGTGCGTCGGATTTGCGGATCGTTTTCGCAGGCATGCATCGGGTCTGTCACGTGCGCGGTTCCTGAACTTGATCGCGTTATGTGCTTAAGCGTAATCGGTGGATGGGCAATTGAGAAATGAACTCAACAGAATTAGCCGGGTCACTCCTTGTCAGGGAATTATTCCTACGGATAATGCCGACCCTTTTTTCGCAAACTTGAGTCTTCGATTCGCTTATGTTGTCCAGAACCCTGCTGTGCCTTGCTGTCTTCAGTGCGTCCACACCTTTGCTTGCCGACACCGTCTGGTTGAAGAACGGTGACAAGCTGAGCGGTAAAATCACGCTGTTCGACGGCGGCAAGTTGCTGGTCCAGACCCAGTACGCCGGGGCCGTTACCATCGACTGGAAGCAGGTCAAGACCCTGGAGAGCGATCAGGAACTGCTGGTCAAGCAGGACGCCTACAACGGCGAGAAGGCCAAGTCCCTGAGTGCTGCCGAAGATGGCAAGGTCACATTGGCCAACGGCGAGGCGCCGAAAACCGTGGAGTTGGCGAGCATTCAGCAGATTCTCAAGCCCAAGCCGGTGGTCGAGGATCTGGTGTGGAAGGGCAACGTCGATCTGGCGCTCGACTACCAGCGCGCCGAGAAAGATACCGACGACTACGATGTCGGCTTCAAGACCACTGCTCGTCACGGCCGCTGGCGCCATATCGCCGAGGGCGAATACAACCGCGAAGTGCAGGACGACGTGACCACCACCGATAACTGGCGCGCCGAGTACTCGCTCGACCGCTTCCTCACTGATCAATGGTTCTGGCAGGGGCGGTTGAATTACAAGCGCGATCACATCGAAGAGCTGGCGCGCCAGCGCGTGGTGGGTACCGGCCCGGGTTACCAGTTCTGGGATGACGAGCTGGGAGCGTTCTCCCTGGGTTCGCTGCTCAACCGAACCGATTACGAGTACCGCGATGGCAGCAAGGACAACTTCTATTCGGTCGCCATGAAGTGGGACTACAACCGCTACCTGATCGGCAAGAAAGTCGAGTTCTTCACCAATGGCGAAGTCGGCAAGCCCCTCTCCGGCGTAGCCGACTACGCACTCGATGCGGAAATGGGCCTGCGCTACAAAGTCACCGAGTGGGCCTCGCTCAACCTCAAGGCCGAACGCGACATCATCAGCGGCACCGAGGATGCGGACCTGAGCAAGACCCGCTACACCGCCGGTTTCGGCGTGGCCTGGTAAGCAACGCAAAAGATCGCAGCCTTCACGGGCTGCGATCTTTTTTTGCGCCCGGAAAAACAGACGCCCACAAAAAAGCCCCGCTTTTGAGGGCGGGGCCTTTTTCTAAAGAAGCTACAAGTTAGATAACTTGTACTTCTTCAGCTTGCATGCCTTTCTGACCGCGGGTAGCGATGAAAGAAACCTGTTGGCCTTCTTTCAGGCTTTTGAAGCCGTCGGATTGGATAGCTTTGAAGTGAACGAACAGGTCGTCACCGGATTGTGGAGTGATGAAGCCGAAGCCTTTTTCATCGTTGAACCACTTAACGGTACCGGTTTGGCGATTAGACATGGTGTAACTCCTTGAACAAAGATAACTGCGACTCAGGAAGAACCCTGGCCGAGACTGAGTGCAAAGAGCAGGAAAAATTCTTGTAGATGGTTGGATCGAAATTCAACATATCGTGTAGAGATTCTCAGTGACACAAGCAGCACAGTGGCGCCACCTTAACCCTTTTTCCGGAACGTGCCAATGCTTCTTGCGAAGGTTTCTCTGTTTTAGGGATCGACGGTGTGACGGTTCGTCGCGAAGCCGCGTAAATCCCGCACGTTCGGCGAGAATTGCACCCCGCACTTTGAACCCGGCGGCGCGCCCGGTAAGATGCCGGACAGATTTTTTCCACCTCGCTATTCAGGACACCCGCCATGAGCATCAAATCGGACAAGTGGATTCGCCGCATGGCGCAGGAACACGGCATGATCGAGCCATTCGTCGAGCGCCAGGTACGCGGCAGCGACGACAGCCGTGTGATCTCCTACGGTGTGTCGAGCTACGGCTACGATGTGCGCTGCACCAATCATTTCAAGGTGTTCACCAACATCAATTCGGCCATCGTCGATCCGAAGAATTTCGACGCCGGCAGCTTCGTCGACGTCCACAGCGACGTCTGCATCATCCCGCCAAACTCCTTCGCCCTGGCCACGACCGTTGAGTACTTCCGTATTCCACGCAACGTCCTGACCATCTGCCTGGGCAAGAGCACTTACGCCCGTTGCGGCATCATCGTCAACGTCACCCCGCTCGAGCCGGAGTGGGAAGGTCAGGTGACCCTGGAGTTCTCCAACACCACCAACCTGCCGGCGAAGATCTACGCCAACGAAGGTGTGGCGCAGATGCTGTTCCTGGAGTCCGATGAGGAATGTGAAGTCTCCTACAAGGACCGTGCCGGCAAGTATCAGGGCCAGCGTGGCGTGACCCTGCCGCGTACCTGATCCGTCCATCCGGCAGTTACCGGGAATTCTTCGGCGGGTAGACACTCTATGAGGTGTACTGCCCGTTTCGCGAACAGCGGGACGGGCCTTCGCCGAGGAGTGCTCCATGAAGATCGATCCGCAAATCACTGCCGAACTGGCAAGGCTCGAGCCCAATCAGGTTGGCGTAATGGCCTGGTCGTTGTTGGCACACCCCCCCATCACCACGGCCGGCGGAATCCCTCACCAGCCCGATCCCGATACCCCCAACGAAGAACCGACCGAGCCCGGCGAACCTACGTTGCCGGACAAACCGCCACCCGCGCCCGTCGCCTGATTGAACGTATGGCCCGTCGGCTGAATCCTGAACAGGACGTCAGCCGACGGGCCATATTTCGTTGTCGCCAATGACAAAGATCCGACAGCTGTCTTCCTTCTCCACCGGATAACCGCCGGTGAAGGCCCCGAAGGCCGGCAGCAGACTTAAGCGTTCTCCCAGTCTGAAACACGGCAGCCGCAAACGCTGACGCCCCTTGCCGTTCAACCGATAGACCGGGTGGACGTGTCCAGCAAGCACGTGACGCTCAGGATGCGGATCGGGTTCGTGCTGCAACGCGAAGGGGCCGAGCAGCAACGGCTCCGGCACCACCCGAATGTTCAGCGACTGCGGCGGATCACCGGCACGTTTATCGTGATTACCGCGAATCAGCGTGATCGGCAGATCGGCGTGGCGTGAGCGCCACTCAGCCAAAACACTCAAAGTGCCCGAGGCATGCGAACCGGGCCCGTGCAGAAAATCCCCAAGAAAGATCAGTTGCCGACACGGCAGTTTCGCCAGCAACTGCTCGATCACGGCGATATTGCTGGTCGTAGTGCCCTGCGGCACCGGCTGCCCCAGGCGACGATAAGCGGCCGCTTTGCCGAAATGCACATCGGCAATCAGCAGCGTCTGCTGCGCCGGCCAGTACAGCGCCTTTTCCGGCAGCAACCAGAGTTCTTCGCCCGCCAGACGCACGGGGTAGGGCGCGTTCATCAGGATTGGCCCTTGTCGGCGGTTTTCTCCAGATCGCCGACCATACGCCGGATGCGGTCAGCGAGTTTTTCCGAGCTCATGCTTTCGCGCATGCGTTCCACCAGCAATGGAAAGCCGAGCGGTGTCGGACGTTTGATCAAGTGCATATCGAGTTTCATCCGGTTGATTCGCTCCAGTGTCTGCTCCAGCCGACGAATATCCAGTTCTTCCCGCAGGACTTCTTCCCCGGCCTGCGCCAGCAGCAGATTGTCGGCGTCGTATTGTTTGAACACTTCGAAGAACAGCCCGCTGGAGGCCTGGACCTGACGAGTACTTTTCGGCGCGCCGGGGTAACCGGCGAACACCAGTCCGGCAATCCGTGCAATTTCCCGAAACCTGCGCAGCGCCAGTTCGCCCGCGTTGAGGCTGGCCAGCACATCCCTCAACAAACCCTCGGGACTGAGCAGGGCGCGATCCAGTTGCGAGGACCAGTCGATGGGCGTGGCGCTGAGCAGTTCCAGCCCGTAATCGTTGACCGCAATCGAGAAGGTCACAGGCACGCGCTGACTGACCCGCCACGCCAGCAGGCTGGCCAATCCCAGATGCACCTGACGTCCGGCAAACGGGTAGAGGAAAAGGTGCCAGCCTTCGCGGGATTTCAGCACTTCGGCCAGCAGATTGTTGACGGTCGGCAGGCCTGACCAGCGCATCTGCGTTTCCAGTAACGGGCGCAAGGCCTGCATTTCCGGGCCGGCAAACTCGCCTTGTGCCGCCGCGCTGAACCGGCTGACCACCGCTTCGGCCAATTCATTGGAGAGCGGCATGCGCCCGCCATTCCAGCGCGGCACCGCGGCTTTTTTCGCCGTGCTGCGTTTGACGTAGGCGGTCATGTTTTCCACCCGCACCAGCTCCAGCAAGCGACCGGCGAACAGAAAACCATCGCCGGGTTTGAGGCGTGCGATAAAGCCTTCTTCAACGCTGCCCAGTTGTTTGCCGCCACCGCCCTTGCTCCAGAACTTCAGATGAATGCTGGCATCGCTGACGATGGTGCCGATGCTCATGCGATGGCGGCGCGCCAGGCGGGCATCGGGGACGCGCCAGATTCCGTGCTCATCCGGCTCGACCCGGCGGTAATCCGGGTACGCCGTCAGCGACATCCCGCCGTGGCGCACGAACGCCAGCGCCCAGGTCCAGTCGGCGGGTGTCAGGTCACGATAGGCCCAGGCGCCACGGACTTCTTCGTACAGCTCATCGGGAACAAAGCCACCGCCCAAGGCGATGCTGACCAGATGCTGCACCAGCACATCCAGCGGTTTGTGCGGGGACAGTCGCGGTTCGATCCGCCGCTGTGCCACGGCATCGCCAGCGGCCGCAGCTTCGATCAGCTCCAGGCTGTGGGTCGGCACCAGGGTGACCCGCGACGTTCTGCCGGGCGCATGCCCCGAACGTCCGGCACGCTGCATCAGCCGCGCCACGCCTTTGGCCGAGCCAATCTGCAGCACCCGCTCCACGGGCAGGAAATCCACCCCCAGATCCAGACTTGAAGTGCAGACCACGGCTTTGAGTTGGCCATTCTTCAGCGCTTGCTCGACCCAGTCGCGAGTGTCGCGGGACAGCGAGCTGTGATGTAGCGCGATCAACCCGGCCCAATCTGGCCGCGCTTCCAGCAAGGCCTGATACCAGATTTCCGATTGCGCCCGGGTGTTGGTGAACACCAGGCTGCTGGCGCAGACGTCCAGTTCGGCGACCACCTGCGGCAACATCTTCAGACCGATGTGCCCGGCCCAGGGAAAGCGTTCGATCGCCGGTGGGAGCAGCGTGTCGACCTTGAGCGACTTTTCGCTTTGCCCCTGAATACTGACGCCACCGCCCTGTGGGATCAGCACCTGTTCGGCGTGGGACTGATTGCCGAGCGTTGCGGAAACGCCCCAGACGATCAGCCCCGGGTGCCAGCGGCGCAGTCGGGCGAGGGCCAGTTGCAATTGCACGCCGCGCTTGTTGCCGAGCAATTCGTGCCACTCATCCACCACGACCATGCGCAGCGTCGACAGCGCCGTTTGTGCGTCCGCCCGGGCGAGCATCAGGGTCAGGCTTTCCGGGGTGGTGATCAACGTGGTGGGCAGGCGCCGGTTCTGCCGGGCACGTTCGCTGCTGCCGGTGTCGCCGGTGCGCAGGCCGACGCTCCAGGGGATCTGCAGATCGTCCAGCGGCGCTTGCAGGGCGCGCGCGGTGTCGGCGGCCAGCGCCCGCATCGGGGTGATCCACAAGACAGTCAGCGGTTCGGCGGGTGGTTTGCGTTTACGGGTGGTTTCAGCAACAGGCCCGGAGCGGGCAAAGCGATTGAGCGCGGCAAACCAAACCGCGTAGGTTTTACCGGCGCCGGTGCTGGCGTGCAGCAGGCCGGACTCGCCACGTTTGACTGCGGCCCACACCTGTTTCTGAAAGGCGAACGGCTTCCAGTCGCGGGCGCTGAACCAGTGTTTGGCGAAGTCGGTGGAAGTGCCCATGCCGGCGACGTGTGCTCTGAAGATGTTCCTTCAATGACCGCGCCGACCGGGCAATAGTTTTACTTGAGATTGCCGCTGAGAAATTGCTTCAGGCGTTCGCTCTTCGGATTGCCCAGCACTTCTTCCGGCGCGCCTTCTTCCTCCACCAGCCCTTGATGCAGGAACAGCACCTGGCTCGAGACCTTGCGGGCAAAGCTCATTTCGTGGGTGACCATGATCATGGTCCGGCCTTCCTCGGCCAGGCCCTGAATCACCTTGAGCACTTCGCCGACCAGCTCCGGATCGAGCGCCGAGGTCGGTTCGTCGAACAGCATGACTTCCGGCTCCATCGCCAAAGCCCGGGCAATCGCCACCCGTTGCTGCTGGCCGCCGGAGAGGAACGCCGGGTACTGATCCGCCACCCGCGCCGGCAAACCGACCTTTTCCAGATAACGCCGCGCGCGGTCGTCGGCTTCCTGTTTGCTGCAGCCCAGCACCCGGCGCGGGGCCATGGTGATGTTTTCCAGCACGGTCATGTGGCTCCACAGGTTGAAATGCTGGAACACCATCGCCAGCCGCGTGCGCAGGCGTTGCAGTTCATCGGCGTCGGCGACGTGCATGCCGTGGCGGTCGGTGACCATGCGGATCGCCTGGCCGTCGAGGCTCATCGCGCCGTCGTTGGGTTGTTCGAGAAAGTTGATGCAGCGCAAAAAGGTGCTTTTGCCCGAGCCGCTGGCGCCGATCAGGCTGATCACGTCGCCGGTCCTGGCCTTGAGCGACACGCCTTTGAGCACCTGATGGTCGCCATAGCTTTTGTGCAGGCCTTCAACGGTCAATTTGTACATGGGACAGGCATCCTCAAGGCGAAAGTAGATAGCCGCTGCGATAGGCTTCGGCGCCCGCGACGTGGGCGATCACCATCCCGGCGGTGGCCATGCGCCGCAGCGAGCGGGCATAGAGCAGACCGGAAGCGGTGCAATGGACTGGCGTGACCCGGTCGCTGATCGGGTCGATGATTTCGGCGATTTTCTGCCCGGCTTCCAGAAGCTGGCCGGGCGTGGCGGTATAGACCAGCAGGCCACCGACGGGGGTGGCCACCGGTTCCACGCCGGCCAGCGGTGTGGCGGGGTGTGGCAGGGCGGGCAAGGCTTTGGGTTCGCCAACGATGGCGCCGAAATGGATCAGGTAATCGATCAGCGCCTGGCAATCGCGACTGGCCAGCGGATGGGTGACATCGCCCTGACCGCGCAACTCGACGGTGACCGAGAAACTGCCCAGTGGGATCTCGAAGTGTTCGCCGAAGCGCTCCTTCAATTGCCACCACAACAGGGTGAAGCACTCATCGAATGACTGGCCGCCGGAGTCGGTGGCCAACAGGCTTGCCTGGGATTCGATATAGCGCGCCAGCGGCTCGACCTGCGGCCAGGCCTCGGGCGTGGTGTAGAGGTGAACCACGGATTCGAAATCGCAGTGCAGGTCGAGCACCATGTCCGCATCGCAGGCCAGCCGTTGCAGGGTCAGGCGCTGGGATTGCAGCTGGGTCGTGGCGGTGTGGCGGGCGAGGGCATTGCGCAGGCTGGCGCGGATCAGCTCGAGGTTGCGCTGCGGCTCATCGCTCAGTTGCGCTTCGATTTCGTTGCCGATTTCTTCGCTGAGGTCGACGAACCAGCGGTTGAAGTTCTGCCCGCTCTCCAGCTCGTAGCGGCCCAGCGGCACGTCCATCAGCACCTGTTCGAGGCCGACCGGGTTGGCTACCGGCACCAGCACGATTTCGCTGCGCAGGCGGCCGGCGGCTTCCAGCTCCGCCAGACGCTGCTTGAGGTGCCAGGCCACGAGCATGCCGGGCAGTTCGTCGGCGTGCAGCGAGGACTGGATGTAGATCTTGCCCTGGGCCTTGTCCGGGCCGAAGTGAAAGCTGTGGATCTGTCGTGCGGTCCCCGGCAGCGGGGTCAGCAGGTCGTGTATCTGATGACGCATCTCTAAAGGGTCCTAGTGGGTCGGGCCGAGGAACGCCAGCCATCGGCGTTCGGCAAGGCGGAACAGGCCGACCAGCGCAAAGGTGATGGTCAGGTAGATCAGCGCGGCGATGCCGAACGACTGGAAGGTCAGGAAGGTCGCCGAGTTGGCGTCCCGCGCGACTTTCAGGATGTCGGGGATGGTCGCGGTGAAGGCCACGGTGGTCGAATGCAGCATCAGGATCACTTCGTTGCTGTAGTACGGCAACGAACGGCGCAGCGCCGACGGCATGATCACGTAGGCATACAACTTCCAGCCGGTCAGGCCGTAGGCCTTGGCCGCTTCGACTTCGCCGTGGTTCATGCTGCGGATCGCCCCGGCGAAAATCTCCGTGGTGTAGGCGCAGGTGTTGAGGGCGAAGGCCAGGATCGTGCAGTTCATCGCATCGCGAAAGAAACTGTCGAGCAGCGGCTGCGCGCGCACGGCGGCCAGGCTGTAGATCCCGGTGTAGCAGATCAGCAGCTGGATATAGAGCGGCGTGCCACGGAACAGGTAGGTGTAGAACTGCACCGGCCAGCGAATGTAGAAGTGCGAGGAAACACGGGCAATCGACAGCGGAATCGACACGATGAAACCGAAGAAGATCGAGGCGCTGAGCAGCCACATCGTCATCGCAAGGCCAGTGATGTTCTGACCGTCGGTATAAAGGAAGGCTTTCCAGTATTCCTGCAGGAGTTCGATCATCGTACGGCCTCCCGGGCACCGGCGGCGTAACGGCGTTCGAGCCAGCGCAGGATGATGTTCGAGGCACTGGTGATCAGCAGGTAGATCAACGCGGCGAGGACCAGGAAGTAAAACAATTGATAGGTGCTCTTGCCGGCATCCTGCGCGGCCTTGACCAGATCGGCCAGGCCGATGATCGAAACCAGCGCGGTGGCCTTGAGCATCACCATCCAGTTGTTGCCGATGCCCGGCAGGGCGAAGCGCATCATTTGCGGGAACACCACGAAACGAAAGCGCTGGCCGCGCTTGAGACCATAGGCGGTGGCGGCTTCGACCTGACCGCGCGGCACGGCGAGAATCGCCCCACGGAAGGTTTCAGTGAAGTACGCGCCATAAATGAAGCCCAGGGTCAGGACCCCGGCGCTGAACGGGTCGATCTCGATGTATTCCCATTCCAGGTAATCGGTGAGCGTCGTCAGCCAGGTTTGCAGGCTGTAGAAGATCAGCAGCATCAGCACCAGGTCCGGCACCCCGCGAATCAGCGTGGTGTAGAGCTGGGCGGGCAGGCGCAGCAGTTTGACTTTTGACAGCTTGGCGCTGGCGCCGAGCAGGCCGAGCAACACGGCCACCAGCAGCGACAACGCCGACAATTTGATGGTCATCCAGGTGCCCTCCAACAGCAAAGGGCCAAAACCCTTGAGGCTGAAGGCGGAGAGCCCCAGATTTTGTAAGAGGTTTTCGAACATAAATCAGCAACCTGACTGAATGAAAAAGGCGCCCATCGAGGATGGGCGCCGGGGCATTATTTGCCGCTGTACAGATTCAGATCGCCAAAGTGTTTCTTTTGAATCTCTGCGTATTTGCCATCATCGTGTAACGCTTTGATACCTTTATCCAAAAGCGCTTTCAGCTCGGTGTTACCTTTCTTAATACCGACAGCGGTCTTGGCTGGCAGCAAGTGGTTGTCGACCGGCTTGCTGACTTCATAATCGGCGCCCTGCGGCGACTTCAGAAAGCCCAGTTCGGCCTGCAACATGTCCTGAATGCCCGCATCGAGACGGCCGGAGGTCAGGTCGGAATACACCTGGTCCTGGTTCTGATAGGCCTGGGTTTTCACACCGGCCTTGTCCAGCACGGCTTTGGCATAGGCTTCCTGGATGGTGCCTTGCTCGTAGCCGACGGTTTTGCCTTTCAGGGAAGCGACGTCGTCGGTGATGCCCGAACCTTTTTTCGACACGTAGGCCGTCGGGCCGGAGAACAGCTCGCTGGAGAAGTCGATGACTTTTTCGCGGGCTTCGGTAACGGTCATCGACGAGATCACGCCGTCGAATTTATTGGCCTTGAGGCCCGGAATCATGCCGTCGAAGTCGCTTTCGACCCATTTGCACTTGACCTTCAGCTCGGCGCAGATGGCGTTGCCCAGATCGATGTCGAAGCCAACCAGGCTGCCGTCTGCCGCTTTCGACTCGAACGGTGCGTAGGAAGGGTCAACGCCAAACCGCAGTTCTTTGTATTCCTTGGCCAGCGCGGAGCCGGCGGCCATGCACAACGCCAGTGCAGAAAGGGTCAGCAATGCTTTTTTCATTATTCAATCCCTAAGAACCAATATGAGCGCTTGTGGCGCGGAATGATTGTTACTGGAGCGCTTACGACTTATAGAAAGTAGCAATTTCCGAACCAGAGTCCCGAACAAGTGTTTTAAAAGGTGTAGCAAGTGCATGCTGGGGCCGGTCAGTGCACGAAAACGGGCACGGAGAATCAGTTGCACTGTTTATGGGCGTGATTGTTCCCATGCTCTGCGTGGGAATGCCTCAACGGACGCTCTGCGTCCGGCGCTGGATGGGACGCGGAGCGTCCCGGCTGCATTCCCACGCGGACGGTTCGACGCTTCGACGTGGGAACGATCGGGGAGGCGTGGGGGAAGGGATCAGACCAACAGGTCTTGCAAGGTCGCCAGGCTGTCGGCCTCGTCCACGGTTTTGTCCTGGCGCCAGCGCAACATGCGCGGGAAGCGCACGGCGATGCCGCTCTTGTGTCGGCGGGAGAGGGCGATGCCTTCGAAACCCAGTTCGAACACCAGACTCGGCTTGACGCTGCTGACCGGGCCGAATTTTTCGACTGTGGTCTTGCGCACGATGCTGTCGACTTCGCGCATTTCCGCGTCGGTCAGCCCGGAATAGGCCTTGGCGAAGGGCACCAGCGCCCGGGCACTGGAACCAGGCGGGCCGTCCCACACCGCAAAGGTGTAATCACTGTAAAGGCTGGCGCGGCGACCGTGTCCGCGCTGGGCGTAGATCAGCACCGCGTCGACGCTGAACGGGTCGACCTTCCATTTCCACCACACGCCCATGTCCTTGGTGCGGCCGACGCCGTACATCGCGTCCCGGGCCTTGAGCATCATGCCTTCGACCCCCAGGCGCCGGGAGGCTTCACGCTGGCGGGCGAGATCGAACCAGTCGTCACCGGTCAGGGTCGGCGACGGCAGCAGCACCGGGTTGTTGCAGCGGGCGATGACCTGCTCCAGTTGCTCGCGACGCCTGACCTGGGGCTGGTTGCGCCAGTCTTCGCCCTGCCATTCGAGCAGGTCGTAGGCGAGTATCACCACCGGCGCGTCTTCGAGGATTTTGCGGTCCAGTGACTTGCGGCCGATCCGTTGTTGCAACAGTGCGAAGGGTTGCACCGCCGGGGCTTCTGTCGACTGCGGATCGAACGCGTCTTCGGTGACCGGGCGGTTGTTCTTCCAGACTACGATCTCGCCGTCGATCACCGTGCCGTCGGGTAAACCGTGCAGCAGCGTGTCGAATTCGGGAAAACGCTCGGTGACCAACTCCTCGCCGCGCGACCAGACCCACAGTTTCCCGTCACGCTTGACCACCTGTGCGCGAATGCCGTCCCACTTCCATTCCACCTGCCAGTTGCTCGGCGGCCCGAGCAGGGCCTCGAAGGTTTCAACCGGTTGCGCCAGCGCATGGGCGAGGAAGAACGGGTAGGGCTGGCCGCCGCGCTGGGCGTGCTCGTCGCTGGATTCGGGGGCGATCAGTTTCAGGTAAGCAGCGGCGTTCGGCCGGTTGGACAGGTCGGTGTAACCCACCAGCCGTTGCGCCACGCGTTTGCTGTCGAGCCCGGCCATGGAGGCAAGGGCGCGGGTCACCAGCAATTTGGACACGCCGACCCGGAAGCTGCCGGTGATCAGTTTGATGCACAGCATCAGGCTCGGCCGATCCAGTTGCGCCCACAGAGCGGGCAATTGGTGGGCGAGGTATTCCGGGGTTTCACCGCGCAGGGGCAGCAGTTTGTCTTCGATCCATTCGGCGAGCCCGGCCTGCGACGTGTGCGGGTGTTCCGGCAGCACCAGCGAAATGGTTTCCGCCAGATCGCCGACCGCTTGATAGCTCTCCTCGAACAGCCATGGCTCAAGCCCGGACGTTTCAACAGCGAGTTCGCGCAGAACTCTCACCGGAACCAGTTGCCGTGGCCGCCCACCGGACAAAAAGTACACGGCCCAGGCGGCATCTTGCGGTTGCGCCTGGGCGAAGTAGGTTTGCATCGCCGCCAGTTTGGCGTTGCTCGAGGTGGTGGCGTCGAGTTCGGCGTATAACCCGGCGAAGTCTTTCACGGTTGCACCTCGGCCATCGCAGGCGTGGCGCTGGAAAGCTCTTCTTCATCGTCACCGTATTCGGTGTTGAAACCCTGAGCGTCCAGACCTTGCTCGCGCAGATGCCGCACCAGTACGCCAATCGAGCCGTGGGTGACCATCACCCGCTCGGCGCCGGTCTGTTCGATGGCCCACAACAGGCCGGGCCAGTCGGCGTGATCCGAAAGCACGAAACCGCGATCGACCCCGCGCCGCCGACGGGTGCCGCGCAGGCGCATCCAGCCGCTGGCGAAGCTGTCGCTGTATTCGCCGAAACGGCGCATCCAGCTGCTGCCGCCGGCCGAGGGCGGGGCGATAACCAGCGCCTGGCGCATCATCGGGTCGTTCTTTTTCACCTCGCCGGCGTAGATCGTCGGCGGCAGGTAGACGCCTGCCTCGCGGTACACGCGGTTCAGCGGCTCCACCGCCCCGTGGCTGAGGATCGGCCCGAGGGTTTCGTCGATGCCGTGGAGAATCCGCTGGGCTTTGCCGAACGAATAGCAGAACAGCACGCTGGCCTTGCCGGCCTCGATGTTGGCCTGCCACCACTGATTGATTTCGGCGAACACCTGCGCCTGCGGCTGCCAGCGGTAGATCGGCAGGCCGAAGGTCGATTCGGTAATGAAGGTGTGGCAGCGCACCGGTTCGAACGGCGCGCAGGTGCCATCGGGTTCGATCTTGTAATCGCCTGACGCGACCCAGACTTCGCCGCCGTATTCCAGCCGCACCTGGGCCGAGCCGAGCACATGACCGGCGGGATGAAAGCTCAGGGTGACGCCGTGGTGGGTCAGGCGCTGGCCGTAGTCGAGGGTTTGCAAGTTGATGTCCGCGCCCAGACGCGCACGCAAAATCCCTTCGCCGGCGCTGGCGGCCAGGTAATGCTGATTGCCGCCACGGGCGTGGTCGCCGTGGGCATGGGTGATTACCGAACGCTCGACGGGCCGCCACGGGTCGATGTAGAAATCCCCGGCAGGGCAGTAGAGGCCTTCGGGGCGGGCGATAACAAGGTCCATGGCATTACCGGAATGGAGGGACTTGTTAGCTATGAGGTTGGCGCGAAGTCAGAAGTTCTATTGATTTTCTGAACTGTCGCATGATCGTTCCCACGCTCTGCGTGGAATGCCTCAAGGGACGCTCTGCGTCCAGTGACGCGGAGCGTCACGGGCTGCATTCCCACGCAGAGCGTGGGAACGATCGAGACTGTGGGGGGATTACTTGCCGGGAGTCAGGGTCAACCGCGTCTTGCCATACACCCGGTCAAAGTTCTGCGGCTGCATCGGCAAGCCAATGTACTGGCCTTTGAGCCACGGATCGATGCCGTTCAGGTAGTTCGGGCTGACCGGATTCCCGGATTGCCCCGTCCCGTTCTGCCCCATCAACGGCTCGCTCTGACCGAAGTCGACGATGAAACGCATCGACGGCGCACGGGTGGTGTTGAAGTCCTGGCCCCAGGCAAACGCCGCGGTGTTGAGCGTGGTGTGGTCGCCGCCCCCCGCGATCGGGCCGCGAACGGTCTGGCCGCTGGCATTCTTCCACTCGTAGCGGTGCAGTTTGCCCCACTGCCAGGCTCTGCGATCACCGCCCAACTGACTGTCGCCAGCGCTGATCGCTGCCGCCAGGCTGCGGGCGAGGATCGCCGGTTTGTCTTCTTTTTGCGGGGTGCGGGCGTCGTCCCAGAACGGACTGTCTTCGCGGCCCAGCAAGTGATCGGCCTGGGCGGCGTAGAACAGATCGCCATTGGCGACAAAGGCTTTCCACGCCGGGCTGCCTTGCGGGCCGAGTTCGTCGAGGAAGATCTGCTTCATGCTTTCCTGCAGGAACAGCTCGTAGATCGCCGCATCGGCGGAAGTCGGGCTGAGCTTGCCGTCGAACGCCATCAAGCGGGTATAGGCTTCGCGCGCCTTGCTGCGCTCGGCTTCCGGCAGTGCGTCGATCGCCTGTTTCAGCGGCTGCGCCATGCCCGGTGCCTCGAACATTTTCTTCAGTTTGGCGGCGAAGGTGGTGGTCTGGTCGTACTGCATGGCGATCACGCTGCGACCGTCATGTTTGCCGCTGCCGGCCAGTTCCGCCAGGCGCTCGCCACGCTCCGGCGCTGCCCAGGAATTGGACAGTTGCATGCCGTAGCCATGGGGAATGACCCGCTGGTTGGCGGTGCCGAGCCAGCCCTGGGCCGGATCCTGATCGTACGGGTGCAGCATCGGGTCGGCGTAACCGTCCCAGTCGTAGCGACCTTCCCAGCCCGGCGACGGCAGCAGGCCTTCACCTTCGCGGCGGTTGGGGAAGCGCCCGGTAACTTGCCAGCCAATGTTGCTGGCGTCAGCAAACACCAGGTTCAGCGCTATGGCGCGGATTTCCCGGCTGGCGTCCGAAGCGCGTTCCACGTTCTGGGCGCGGCTCAGATCGAAAAACGCATCGAGGGATTTGTCATCGGTAAAGCTCGGGGTCTGCAAGGCCAGGCCAAAGCCTGCGCCCTGAGCAGCGGCCTGGGTGCTGTTGAGCAGCGCGCCATGGCGGGTTTCGTACACGGCTTCGCGAATCGGCCGCTGGCCTTTGACGAAATAGGTTTCGTTGCGCACGGCGACCGGTTGCCACTTGCCGTTGACCTCGTAGGACAACGTGCTGCCCTGACGACGGATTTTTTCCAGGAACAAGTCCTGGTTATCGCCGAGCACGCTGGTCAGGCTCCACGCCACCTTGCCGTTGAAACCGCCGAGCACCATCGGCAGACCGGCCACGGTCACGCCAGCGGCCTGGTATTTCGGTGCGCGAATCTGCACGAAACTCCACAGCGATGGCGCCGCCAGCGGGCCATGGCTGTCGCTGGCCAACAGGCTCTTACCGCTGCGGCTGCGTTGCGGGGCGATGGCCCAGTTGTTCGACGACTGAGTGCCCAGCAGATTGATGGCGGCCAGTTGTTCGCTGGCGTTGCTCAGCTCCGTCAGCCCCGGAATCTGCCCGTTGAGCTTGATGCCTTGCAGCTTGTCGGCTTCGGCCAGCGGCAGGTTTTCGTCGGGAGCGGACGGGGTCAGCCACGCGAGTTTGTCGTTGGTCACGGTCTGCGCCAGCACCAGCGAAGCGATTTCTTCCGGCAGGTTGGCCGACTGGCTGAAGTTCAGCAGGCAGAAGATCAGCGCCGAATCTTCGGGTTTCCAGTATTCAGGCTTGTAGCCGCTGGAAGCCAGATCCCCCGGCAGTTTGTCGGCGTAGCGGAACAGGTAGGCGTTGACGCCCCGGGCATAGACTTCGAAGAAGCGCTTGAGCCGTGGCGACGAAGCCTTGTACAGCTCGCCGGCGCTTTTCTTCAGGTTGACGGCGCGCATGTAGCGGTCGGCGTCGAGCATCGACGAACCGGACATTTCCGCCAGACGGCCCTGAGCCAGCAGGCGCAGGGTGACCATCTGATTGATCCGGTCGCTGGCGTGAACGTAGCCGAGGGCGAACAGTGCGTCGTGGAAGCTGTTGCTTTCGATCAGCGGCATGCCCATGGCATTGCGGCGTACCGAAACGTTCTGCGCCAGGCCCTTGAGCGGCTGCACACCGGAGGTCGGCGGGAGGGTGTCCTGGGCGTTCCAGGTCTGACAACCGGTCAGGCTCAGAACACCGGCCACTGCTGCGGCAACGCCGAACCGGGGAAGAAAATGTGAAAGGGCTGGCGAGGCCATGGCAAAGCTCCTGCGGGGGTGTAGAGGCTGGGGGCGCAATAAAGCCGCTACGTTAGTGAGCAGGAGGGGGCCGCGCAAGCGGGGCGAGCGGTTATTTCTTCCCGTTGATCGTTCCCGTGCACAGGAACGATCAGGCCGGGTGACTCAAGCCTTCGGCGGATTGATCTTCTGCACCAGCGCGTAGGCCTTCACGGTCGCCGGGCGATCCTTGATGTGGTTGAACCAGCGCTGCACATTCGGGAAGTCTTCCAGATTCTGGCTCTGCCATTTGTGGGAGACGATCCACGGGTAGATCGCCATGTCGGCGATGCTGTATTCACTGCCGGCCACGAACTCGTTGTTGGCCAGTTGCTTGTCCAGCACCCCGTACAGGCGGGCGGTTTCATCGATGTAGCGCTTGATCGCGTAGGGGATTTTTTCCGGGGCGAACTGGCTGAAATGATGGTTCTGCCCGGCCATCGGCCCCAGCCCGCCCATTTGCCAGAACAGCCATTGCAGCGCCACCTGGCGGCCACGCAGGTCCTTGGGCAGGAACTTGCCGGTCTTTTCCGCGAGGTACAGCAGGATCGCCCCGGATTCGAACAGCGACAACGGCTCGCCACCGTCGGCCGGCTCATGATCGACGATCGCCGGGATGCGGTTGTTCGGGGCGATTTTCAGAAAGTGCGGCTGGAACTGCTCGCCCTGGCTGATGTTGATCGGATGCACGTCGTAGCGCAGGCCCGCTTCTTCGAGGAACAGGGAAATCTTGTGGCCGTTGGGCGTGGTCCAGTAATACAGGTCGATCATGGAAAGCTCCAAATCAGGAAAATGGCTTACGTGCGGACAGCAAACGCCGGCTTCAGGTTGTCCTGTGTGCGTTCGATAGCTTGCTTAATCCCAGGAGGTGATGCTCAAGTACGGGAAATTCAATGACCCCGCGTGAGAAAAATCGCCATGGCGCTCAAGGCCAACGCTGCACTGATCATCATCGACCAGCAAAAAGGCATTCTGCAGCCGCGTCTGGGGCGGCGGAATAATCCGTCGGCCGAGGAGCGGATTCTTGAGCTGCTGAGTTTTTGGCGGCGCAGCGGACGGCCGGTGATCCACGTGCAGCACCTGTCGCGCTCGCCGGATTCGGTGTTCTGGCCCGAGCAGTCAGGCGTGGATTTTCAGGAAAGGTTTCTGCCGCAGGACGGCGAATGGCTGATCCAGAAGCAGGTGCCGGATGCGTTTTGTGCGACCGGGCTTGAGGCGAAGTTGCGTGAGGCGGGGATCGGGCAGTTGATCATTGTCGGCGTGGCGACAAACAACTCGGTGGAATCCACGGCGCGCACGGCGGGCAATCTGGGGTTCGAAGCGTGGGTGGCGGAGGATGCCTGCTTTACCTTCGACAAGGCCGACTATTTCGGCACTTTGCGTTCGGCGCAAGAGGTGCATGCGATGTCGCTGGGGAATCTGCACGGGGAGTATGCGACGGTGGTCGGCACCGGGCACATTCTGGCGGCAGGCTGAAAAAGCTTCCGGTGAATGGGCCGGCCCCTTCGCGAGCAAGCCCGCTCCCACATTCGACCGTATTCCTTCTGACGGAATGCAATCAAATGTGGGAGCGGGCTTGCTCGCGAAGTCGGTATCTCAGGCGAAGAAGATAATTGCCTGAAACATCAAGCGCCGTGGCACTTCTTGAATTTCTTGCCGTTGCCGCAAGGGCAAGGGTCGTTGCGGCCAACGTCTTTCAGGGCGTTGCGCACCGGTTCCTGGTGGGCGTGGCCGCAGTTCGGGCCGTGGACATGGCCATGGTCGTGATCATGGTGGTGATGGTCATGATCGTGGTTGCAGTCAGGGCCATGGACATGAGGTTGCTGGGTCATCGGGGTCACTCCGTAATCAAATCGGCGGGGATTATCACGCCATTGCGCGCCAGGTGCACGTAGTGAGCGATGAATAAACCGGTTTCCATCTCGCCTTCCAGTCGATAGGGAATCTGCTGGTTCGGGTTTTTCAGCATTTTCACCACCTCTTTCACCTTCGGCCACAGGTTGGTACGGATTGGCACCTTGTAAAACGCGCTGCTTTTGGGGGTCACCGTGATCCAGTGTTCGTGCTCGCCTTCGGCCAGCAGCATGTCGGCCAGGTGTATGCGGTATTCCAGGCCGCGCACGGTCAGGTCACTGTCATTGGGGTTGTCGATGCGAAAGTGCAGGATGAATTTCTGTTCCAGCAACTTGGCGCGCACCACTTCGACTTTCACCAGGTGCACGGCGGGGTCGCGGGCGTCGTCGGTAAACCATGACGCGCAGCCGCCGAGCCCCAGAAACACGAGCAGTGAGAAAGCCTGGAATGTGCGCCAATGACCGAGCATGGTTTAACTCCCTTTGCTGCCCAGTCTAGCCTCAGCTGCCGAAATACCCCGCACAGCATTTCTTGAACTTCTGGCCACTGGCGCACGGGCAGGCGTCGTTGCGGCCCAGCTTCAGTTGCACGGTCGGGTCGATGAAGTACCAGCGCCCGCTGTTCTGCACGAACGACGAGCGCTCGCGGTGGCTGTGTTCGCCCTGACCGTCATGCCAGCGCGCGGTGAAGGTGACGAACGCGTGCTCCGGCTGGCCGCCGAGCACTTCCGAACTTTCCACGTCCAGACCGAGCCAGGTGCTCTGGGCGCTCCAGTTGCTGATCGACTGGCGATCCAGCCCCGCTTGCTGGGCGGGCAGGGTGGTGGCCACCAGATAATCGATCAGGCCCAGCACGTAGGCGCTGTAGCGCGAGCGCATCAGGGCTTCGGCGCACGGGGCCGGGTGGCCGGCGTGATAGTGACCGCAGCAGGCATCCAGCAGGTTGCCGCTGCCGCAAGGGCAAATGGCTGTACTCATTGCATTACCACCAGTATTTCCCGAAGTTTTCCGGATTGGCCCAGAACCGTGAGTTGAGCCAGTCGGGGACTTGTTTGTAGTCAAGCAGATCGTAGGTGAACAGGGTCAGCACCTGTTCGTCGCGGGCGAAGCGTTCGCTGGCTTGCAGGGCCAGGGAATAAAAGTCGGTTTCCTGCCAGCCGCTGGCCGGCAGATCCGCCAGCACCGCGATGCGGCTGGCGTTGAGGTTGCGGATCCCGCCCAACAGATTCAGGCCGTCGCGCTTGGGCAAATGTTCCAGGCAATCGACCACCAGCGCCAGGTCGAAACGCCGCGCCGCAAGTTCCGCCGGTAACGCACCGGGCGCGGCGTGCGCGACGCAGGTGTCCGGGTGCGCTTCCTTGAAGGCAGCCAGCGCCGGGAACTCGCTGGCGCCGATCAGCAGCAGACGTGCCGGGGCGTAGCGGTCGAGCAGGGCGGCCAATGCCTGCTGCGGCGTGCGGGAAGAAATGGCGACGTTCATCGAAGCTCCTCAATCAGAGCGCCAAGACTAGCCTGCCCGGGCGCCAAGGCCTAGATCTCTGTCCTGAGGGTTTGCGGCAAATTCGTCGAAGTCCCGTGAACAGGCGCACAAACAGCAATGGCCTATTGCTGGCGGAGATTAAAACTCCGGTCTTTACTCCCTGAATCGGTTCTAAGCCGATCCCTCAGGAGAAAACTAGATGAGCATAGTTCGGACAGCATTACCCTTGGTTCTGCTAACCAGTGTGTTGACTGGTTGCGCAGGTTTGCAGAAAACCGACTGGCCGACCTGTGCGGCAGTCGGTGGTGTCGTCGGTGCGGGGCTCGGTGCGACCGAAAGCTCCGCATGGGCGGGGTATGGCGCGTTACTCGTCGGCGGTACGGCAGCGGCCTATTGCTGGGTTCACGGTGACGGCGATGAAGACGGCGATGGTGTGCCGGACAGTCGCGACAAGTGCCCGGGCACGCCTAAAGGCGTACAGGTCGATGCCGACGGCTGCCCTCCACCAGCCCCTGCACCAGTGGTCGAAGAAGCTGTGGTTGTCAAGGAAGAAACCATTGTCATCCGCGATGTGCACTTCCAGTTCGACAAGGCCACGCTGACCCCGTCCGACAAACTGGTCCTGGATAAGGTCGCTTCGCGCCTGAAACAGGAATCCAGCACGGCACAACTGACCGTGACCGGTCACACCGACAGCGTCGGCAGCGATGCCTACAACCAGAAACTGTCGGATCGCCGCGCGCACTCGGTGGTCAAGTACCTGGTTGAAAGCGGCGTACCGCAAAGCAGCTTCGTGTCGGTGACCGGTGCCGGTGAAAGCCAGCCGGTGGCAGACAACAAAACTGCCGACGGTCGCGCGCTGAACCGTCGTACCGAAATCAAAATCAACCGCTAGCCCCCTCGCGTCCGCGGCTTGTGCAGTCGCGGATGCGGGTCTTTACTCCTGTGTAACCGGTATGGGCCGGTGACACAGGAGCTTTAACGATGAGTGTTCTTACAAGGTCCGTCTTGCCGGTTCTGCTGCTGGGCAGCCTGTTGACCGGTTGCGCCACCCACAGCGATGGCACCGCTCCCCTCAATCAACGTACCTGGCCGATCTGCAGCCTTATTGGCGGACTGGTCGGCGGCGGTCTCGGCGCGCTCGAAAGCAGCGGTTGGGCCGGCGGAGGCGCTGCGCTGGGGATCCTCACCGGCGGATTGATCTGCTATGCCCAGGATGGCGATGAAGACGACGACGGCGTGTTCGATCGCCGCGACCGTTGCCCCGATACCCCGGCCAACACCCCGGTCGACCACCGTGGCTGTCCGCTGCCGCAATATCCGGTCACCGAGAAACCGGCCGAACCGGCCCCGCAAACCGAAGTCATCACCCTCAACGATGCCGGCAACGTGCTGTTCGACTTCGACAAGTCGGATTTGAAACCGGCCGCAAAAAGCCAGCTCGACACGTTGATGGACAAACTGCGCAATGCCGATGTGGTGAGCATCAAGGTCATCGGCCACACCGACAGCAAGGGTTCGGATGCCTACAACCAGGCGCTTTCGGAACGTCGCGCCAGCAGCGTGGCGGAGTATTTGCTGAGTCAGGGCCTGGCGCCGAACAAACTCACCAGTGAAGGGCGCGGCGAGAGTGAACCGGTCGCCGATAACAACACGGACGAGGGGCGTGCGCAGAACCGTCGGGTGGAACTGCACATCAATCGCTAGCATGTGTCTGTAGTCCGCAGGCTAGAGCTGTCGGTCGACGATCCTCGTCGAACCGGCAGCCATCCGGCGGTGGATCGGTTTTTTTCATTTTTCCCTCTGGCTTATCCCCTGCAGAAGCCGTTACTGTGCGCCCAAAGAATAATTCGCAACACGGGGGAGCGTATGAAGGTGTTCTGTGGGCTGGGGCGATTGTTGACCCTGCTGTTCTGCTGCGTGGTGCTGGCCAATCAGCTGGTGCCGTTTGTTCATCCGCTGCACCTGCTGGTCAATCTGGCCGGCGCTCTGCTGCTGGCGATCCACGTGCTCGAAGTGCTGCTGTGCAACCGCAGCCTCAAGGGTCGTCCGCACCCCTGGCGTGATCGTGGCCGCATCCTGCTGTTCGGCGTCTTCCACCTGCAAACCATCCCGGCCCCGGCCGCTCCGGAGGCTTCCCATGCGTAAACTCTGCCTGCTCGCTGCATTCATCAGTCCATTGGCCTGCGCCCAGGTGGTCAGCGTCGAAACCAACTCGCTGATGCGTCTGCCGAACACTGCCAGCACTTTGCAGTTGGAAAAACTGGTGGTCGCCGACTACGGCACCTTGCTGATTCCCTCGAACGTGACCGAGCTGAGTGTCGGTGAACTGCAACTGGGCCACGAAGCGCGTATCGCCATCGTTCCGAGCGAACAGGCGCTGGAGATGAAAGTCAGCCGCGCCGAACTCGCCGAAGGCAGCCAGATCACCGCCCGTGGCGCACCGGGCACCTACGAAAAAGCTGCCCGCGCCGGGCGCAATCTGAATCTGCAGTTCAAGGCGTTGAACGCGCCGAAACTGGTGGTCGATGCCCGTGGTGGCACCGGTGCGCCGGGATTTGTCGGGCTTGATGGCGCCAACGGTCAGGAGCCGGGTTGCACCTGGGGTCAGGCGGGACACGGTTTTGATGGCAGCAACGGCAGCGATGGTCAGCCGGGTGCACCGGGCGCGCTGGTGCGACTTGAAGTACCGCGCGAGTTTCCGGCCGAGCTGATCAAGGTCGAAGTCGCCGGCGGTGCCGGTGGGCCGGCCGGTCCTGGCGGCAAACCGGGGGCGGGTGGCAAGTCCAAGGGCTGCCTGGTGTATCGCGCCGACGGCGGCAAGAGCGGCAAGCCGGGGGCTGACGGGCAGCCGGGGCCAGCGGGTGCGGCGGGGGCTGTGACCGTACAGCGCCTGTAATCGATTGCTCCCACCCTCTACGTTGATCGTTCCCACGCTCTGCGTGGGAATGCCTCTAGGGACGCTCCGCGTCCAGTGACGCGGAGCGTCACGGGCTGCATTCCCACGCAGAGCGTGGGAGCGATCAGGTAAAACGCGCTTGTCAGAACGAGGGGCGTGCAGCAGCCACCGCCACCAGCACCACCCCGACCAACAGGTTGAACCCCACCACCTTGCGAATCCGCCCCAGCACCGCCGCGCCCGCCGGCCAGTCCTTCGCCTGCACCGCCGTGCGCAATTCAGGCAGCATCAATGCTTGAATCCGGATGAACAGCGCGGTCATCACCACATACAACCCCATCATCACCTGCACATAACGCGGCGCGTTGTCGAAGGCGATGTGTTGCAGATGCAACATGCCCACCCCGGTCACCGGCAGCAGAATCACCGCCCCCCACACCCAACGAAAAAAACCTTGAAACACTTCCACCCAGAGCGTCAGGCGCCCGGGACCGTCCAGGGCCTTCATCGCCGCAGGGCGCAGCACCATCCAGGCGAAAAACATACCGCCGACCCACACCAGCGCGGCCAGTACATGGATGGGGTAAACGAGGCTAAAAGGTGTCATTGGGGTACTCCGATCTGCGCAGGATTGATTCGCGGGGTATGATAGCCCCCCATCCGAACCACTGAAAATTTATCCAGCGTTTTTTGCGCCCGACACTCAATGATCAGCACTGAACTCAAAACCACGATCCAGGGCGCCTACTCGCGTTTTCTAGAGGCCAAGAGCCTCAAGCCGCGTTACGGCCAACGCCTGATGATCGCTGAAGTCGCCAAGGTCCTCGGGGATATCGACACCGACGAAGAAGGCCGGCGCAGTGGCGACCCCGCGATTGTCGCGGTGGAAGCCGGCACCGGTACCGGCAAGACCGTCGCCTACAGCCTGGCCGCGATCCCGACCGCCAAACTGGCTGGCAAGCGCCTGGTGATCGCCACCGCCACCGTCGCCCTGCAAGAGCAGATCGTCTACAAGGATTTGCCCGACCTGATGCGCAACAGCGGGCTGAACTTCAGCTTCGCCCTGGCCAAGGGCCGTGGCCGCTACATGTGCCTGTCCAAGCTCGACATGCTGTTGCAGGAAGGCCACGCACAGACCGCCACCGCCCAGCTGTTCGAGGAAGAAGGCTTCAAGATCGAGGTCGACGAGGCCAGCCAGAAGCTGTTCACCAGCATGATCGAGAAGCTCGCCGGCAATAAATGGGACGGCGACCGCGACAGCTGGCCCAACGCGCTGGAAGACGCCGACTGGGCGCGCCTGACCACCGATCACAGCCAGTGCACCAACCGTCACTGCCCGAACTTCGGCCAGTGCGCCTTCTACAAGGCGCGCGAAGGCATGGGCAAGGTCGACGTGATCGTCACCAACCACGATATGGTGCTGGCCGACCTCGCACTGGGCGGCGGGGCCGTGTTGCCCGATCCGCGCGACACCATTTATGTATTCGACGAAGGCCACCACCTGCCGGACAAGGCCATCGGCCACTTTGCCCATTACACGCGCCTGCGTTCCACCGCCGACTGGCTGGAAACCACCGCCAAGAACCTCACCAAACTGCTGGCTCAGCACCCGCTGCCGGGTGACCTCGGCAAACTGATCGAGCAGGTGCCGGAGCTGGCGCGGGAGATCAAGACCCAGCAGCAGTTCATGTTCACCGCCTGCGAACAGATCGCCGACTTCAAGCCCGGTGAAGATGTCGAAGGCCGCGAACGTCCGCGTCACCGCTTCATCGGTGGGGTGATTCCCGAGTACATGCGCGAGATGGGCATCGAGCTGAAAAAAGGCTTCGCCCGCCTCAACGACCTGTTCACCCGCCTGACGGATCTGCTCAAGGAAGGCATGGACGGCGAAGTCAACATCGGCATCGCCAGCAATCAGGCTGAAGAGTGGTATCCGCTGTTCGGTAGCCTGTTGTCCCGTGCTTCCGGTAACTGGGAGCTGTGGACCGCGTTCACCGCCGAAGACCCGGAAGACAATCCGCCGATGGCCCGCTGGCTGACCCTGGCCGAAAGCGGTTCGCTGTTCGACATCGAGGTCAACGCCAGCCCGATCCTTGCCGCCGAAACCCTGCGCCGCAGCCTGTGGAACGTGGCCTACGGCTGTCTGGTGACTTCGGCGACCTTGACCGCACTTGGCACGTTCGACCGCTTCCGCATGCGCGCCGGCCTGCCGAAGAAAGCCGTCACCGCCGTGGTGCCGAGCCCGTTCCATCACGCCGATGCCGGTGTGTTGCGGGTGCCGGACCTGAAGGCCGACCCACGCGATGCCGCCGCCCACACCGCCGCGATCATCCGTGATCTGCCGGAACTGGTCGAAGGCTCGCGCGGCAGTCTGGTACTGTTTTCGTCGCGCAAGCAGATGCAGGACGTGTTCGACGGCCTCGACCGCGACTGGCGCAAGCAAGTGTTCATTCAAGGCAACCTGTCGAAACAGGAAACCCTGAATAAGCACAAGGCGCGGGTCGATGGCGGCGATTCCAGCGTGCTGTTCGGTCTCGCCAGTTTTGCCGAAGGCGTGGACTTGCCGGGCGCCTACTGCGAACACGTGGTGATCGCCAAGATCCCGTTCTCGGTGCCGGACGATCCGGTCGAAGCCGCACTGTCGGAATGGATCGAAGCCCGGGGCGGCAATCCGTTCATGGAAATCTCGGTACCCGACGCCTCGCTGAAGCTGGTCCAGGCCTGCGGCCGTCTGCTGCGCACCGAAGAAGACCGCGGCACCATCACCTTGCTGGATCGGCGGCTGGTCACCCAGCGCTACGGCAAGGCGATCCTCAATGCGTTGCCTCCTTTCCGTCGTGAAATATCCTGAGACATCGGTGGGCAGTTTTGCCCGCCGCGCTGTCTATCTCTCTGTCACTGCTTTTCCATTGGCCCTTGCGGGTCGTTAGGGAGAATTCCGTTCTCATGATTCGTCGTTCGTTGCCTGCCGTTTTTGCCCTGGTTTTCGCTGCGCCTTTATTCGCGGCACCTGCCGGCCAGCAGACCCTGTTCAACTTTGTCCGCCCCGCCGATGTGGTGAAAGTGGCGACCGAAAACGCCGACCTGCCGCAAGCCAACGCCGAGCAGACTCCCGAGGGTGAAGTGCTGCGCCGGGTGACGTTCAACCCGACGGCTCGCCCGACCTTGCGTCTGTCCCCGCAGACCGGTGCCTGGGACTGGTCGCAGTCCGGCATGATGAGCCTGCGCATCCAGAGCGCGATGAACTGGGCGGTGACCGTCTACGTGCAAATCCAGAGCAACGACGGCAAGACCCTGGTCAGCCGCGTCGACCTGCCGGCCGGCCCGGCGCAGACCTTGCTGGTGCCGTTGACCGCGACCTCGCCACTGAGCCAGGGGATGAAGGCCGGGCCGGTGATGCCGATGACGATCGACGGGCAGCGCATCCTGCTGGCGAGCAGCAGCGGTGAGCTGGATCGCAGCCAGGTGGTATCGGTCAGCCTGTCGATGGACCAGCCGAAAGCCGCGCAAAGTCTCTTGCTCGAGCGCTTTGGCGTGCAGGACGAAGGCGAGGTGATCAAGTCCGCCTATGGCCATCTGGTGGATGCTTATGGCCAGTCGACTCGCGGCAAATGGCCGGAGAAAGTTGCCAACGACGAACAACTGAAATCCGCCGCCGCCAAAGAACAGCAACAACTGAACACCTGGCTGGCCGAGCGCGAAAAATCCTCGCTGGACAAGTTCGGCGGCTGGAGCAAAGGCCCGGCGTTCAAGGCCAGCGGTTTCTTCCGCACCGAAAAGCGTGACGGCCGCTGGTATCTGGTGACGCCCGAGGGGCATCCGTTCTATTCCCTGGGCGTGAACACCGTCAGCCCGGAGGTCAACCAGACCTACGTGGCCGGTCGCGAATACATGTTCGAATCCCTGCCCAAACCAGGAGAGCCGCTGGCCAGCCACTTCGGCGAAGGTGATAACCGTGGCGGCAACGGCGCCGATCAGGGTCGTGGCTACAACTTCGGGCGTTGGTACGACTTCTACGGCGCCAACCTTCAGCGCTTGTATGGCGAGCCCTGCACTCCGGACAGCGGCAACAAGGCCGGAGTGGCCGAAGCCGCCAGGGCCGGGGCCGCTGAAGAAGCGGCGACCAACGCCAGTGCGCCGGTAGCCGC
Source organism: Pseudomonas sp. 3-2 (assembly GCF_019710535.1). Lineage (NCBI taxonomy): Bacteria > Pseudomonadati > Pseudomonadota > Gammaproteobacteria > Pseudomonadales > Pseudomonadaceae > Pseudomonas > Pseudomonas sp. 3-2. The sequence continues at coordinate 1,417,091 of NZ_CP081200.1, forward strand.
CTCCGAACAGCCGAAATCCGGGGTTGCCGAGTCGGCAGCCACCAGCGGGCAAAGCGTCTCGGCACCCTGCAAAAACACGGTCGACGAGCAAAAGTGGGCCAGCCACACCCTTGATCGTCTGCAAGCCTGGGGCTTCAACACTGTCGGTAACTGGAGCGCCCCTGTCCTTGGCGACGCCGAGCGCATGCCGTACACCTTGCCGCTGTCGATCGTCGGCGATTACACCAGCATCAGCACCGGCACCGACTGGTGGGGCGGCATGCCTGACCCGTTCGATCCGCGCTTCGCCATGGCCACCGAACGCGCCGTGGCGATTGCCGCCCGCGATCATCGCGATGATCCGTGGCTGATCGGCTACTTCGCCGACAACGAACTGGCCTGGGCCGGCCCCGGCGATGATCCGAAATCCCGTTACGCGCTGGCCTACGGCACCTTGAAAATGACCACCGACGTTCCGGCCAAACGCGCGTTCCTCAAGCAGTTGCGCGACAAGTACCGCAATCAGGCGGGGCTGTCGAAGGCCTGGGGCATTGATCTGCCGGCATGGGAATTGATGGAAGACCCGGGTTTCGAGGCGCCGCTGCCGAACCCGGAGCATCCGGAAATCGAGGCCGACTTCAAATACTTCCAGAAGGTCTTCGCCGACACCTACTTCAAGACCATTTCCGACTCGCTGAAATGGCACGCGCCGAACCAGTTGCTGCTCGGCGGCCGTTTCGCCACCAGCACCCCGGAAGCCGTGGCGTCCTGCGCCCAGTATTGCGACGTGCTGAGCTTCAACATGTACACCCTGCAACCGCAGGACGGTTATGACTTCGCAGCGCTGCGCAACCTCGACAAACCGGTGCTGATCACCGAATTCAACTTCGGCTCCACCGACCGTGGCCCGTTCTGGGGCGGCGTGACCCCGTTGAGCAAGGAAGAAGATCGCGGCCCTGCCTATGCCAACTTCCTCAAACAGGCGCTGAGCGAACCGTCGATTGTCGGCGTGCACTGGTTCCAGTATCTGGACCAACCGGTGACCGGGCGCCTGCTCGATGGCGAGAACGGCCACTTCGGTCTGGTTGGCGTCACCGATCTGCCGTTCCAGGGTTTTGTCGAAGCCGTGCGCAAGAGCAACCTGGCCACCGTCGATCAGTTGAGCAAAGACGCGCAGAAAGCGGCTGCCGCAGCGGTCAAGGCCGGCCACGAAGCCGAAGGCGGCCGCAAGGCTGACGCCGGCAAAGGCCCGGGGCAGGGCGCAGGCCACACCGGCGGGCATTCCGGCAACGGTCACTGAGCATTACGAAACCTGAAGACCGCCCGGCCCGCAGCGGTTCCCAAAAGCCTCACGGGCTGGAACAATGCGGGCCACTTTGTAGAGCGTTTTCGCGGGGGAGTTGCGGGTGCAGATTCAGGGACATTACGAGCTTCAATTCGAAGCGGTGCGCGAAGCCTTCGCTGCACTGTTCGACGATCCCCAGGAACGCGGCGCCGCGTTGTGCATCCGGGTCGGCGGGGAAACCGTCCTCGACCTCTGGTCCGGTACCGCCGACAAGGACGGCGCCGAAGCCTGGCACAGCGACACCATCGCCAACCTGTTCTCCTGCACCAAGACCTTCACCGCCGTCACCGCGCTGCAACTGGTCGCCGAAGGCAAGTTGCAGCTCGATGCGCCGGTCGCCCGTTACTGGCCGGAATTCGCCGCCGCCGGCAAGGAATCCGTCACCCTGCGCCAACTGCTTTGCCATCAGGCCGGTCTACCGGCCCTGCGCGAATTGCTCGCGCCGGAAGCACTGTACGACTGGCAGACCATGGTCGACGCCCTCGCGGCCGAAGCACCGTGGTGGACGCCGGGCACCGGTCACGGTTATGCCGCGATCACCTACGGCTGGCTGATCGGCGAATTGCTGCGGCGCGCCGACGGTCGTGGGCCGGGGGAATCGATCGTGGCGCGGGTCGCGAAACCGCTGGGGCTGGATTTTCATGTCGGTCTGGCCGACGAAGAATTCCATCGCGTGGCGCACATTGCCCGTGGCAAGGGCAACACCGGCGACGCCGCCGCCCAGCGCCTGCTGCAAGTGACCATGCGCGAGCCGACGGCGATGACCACCCGGGCCTTCACCAATCCGCCGTCCGTGCTCACCAGCACCAACAAGCCGGAATGGCGCCGCATGCAGCAACCGGCGGCCAACGGCCACGGCAATGCGCGCAGTCTGGCCGGGTTCTACGCCGGTCTGCTCGACGGCAGCCTGCTGGAAAGCGAAATGCTTGACGAACTGACCCGCGAACACAGCCTCGGCGAGGACAAGACCTTGCTGACCCGCACCCGGTTCGGTCTCGGTTGCATGCTTGATCAACCCGACGTGCCGAATGCCACCTACGGCCTCGGCCCGCGTGCATTCGGGCATCCGGGTGCGGGTGGTTCCATCGGTTTTGCTGATCCGGAGCACGATGTGGCCTTCGGATTTGTGACAAATACCCTTGGGCCGTATGTCCTGATGGATCCGCGCGCGCAGAAGCTGGCGCGGGTACTTGCCACTTGTCTGTAAAGCGTCGTCCGAGGTTCCAGGGCCGGAACCTCATGGCGAATTTCGTTTCAAAGCGTCTGTTTATCCGGGCGAAAGTCCTCTGATTGTTCACTAATTATTTTTGTGGGTTTCCAATGTCGTCCAAACAAACTCTCGCCCTGGCCCTGTGTTTCGCAATGACCGGTTGTGCACAGACTCCGAAGAACGACGCCGATGGCGGCAGCTGGTGGCCGTTCGGTTCTTCCGACAAAGTCGCAGCCAAGGAACCGGCTCCGACGCCTGCGCCGTTGAAACCGGCCGCCACCGCGCCTGTGGCCAAGGCCGAGAGCAGCAGTCCCTGGTACTGGCCGTTTGGCTCCGACGACTCGGCGGCCAAGCCTGAAGTGAAAGCTGAGGCCAAACCCGAGGCCAAACCGGTCGAAGTCGCCAAGGCTGAAGCCGACAAGGGCGGCAAATGGTGGTGGCCGTTCGGCGGCAAGGAGCAGGACACGGCCAAAGTCGTGCCGATGCCCGATCCGAAAGTCACTCAAGCCTGGCTGGATGACTACGAACCGCGCCTGCGCACCGCGATCAAGGACAGCAATCTGCAACTCGAGCGCCGTGAAAACGTGCTGGTCGTGACCGCGCCGGTGGAAGGCTCGTTCAACCCGGATCGCCCGGCCATGCTGCTGCCAGTGACTCTCGGCCCGTTCACTCGCGTCGCGAAAATCCTTGAAGCCGACCCGAAAACCGCCGTGCTGGTGCTGGGTCACAGTGACACGACCGGTGCCGCTCCGGCCAACATCAAGCTGAGCCAGGAACGCGCCCAGGCCGTGGCGGCGATCTTCCGCCTCAGCGGTCTGCAGCGTGATCGCCTGATGCTGCGCGGCATGGGTTCCGAAGCACCGCGTGCCGCCAACGACAGCGTTGAAGGTCGCGCCCTGAACCGTCGTGTCGAACTGCTGGTGACCCCGCAGAACACCATGGTCGCGCTGCTGAGCAAGTACAACATGCCGGCACCGAAGCCAGTGACCATGGTCGCTGCCCAGGACGTCAAGCCTGCCGCCAAACCGGTGACCCCGGCGCCAGCTGCGAAGAAAGCCGCTGTACCGGCCACCAAAAAGGCTCCGGCCAAGAAAGCTGCTGCCAAGGCTCCAGCGAAGAAGGCCCCGGCCAAGGCTCCGGCGAAAAAGACCGCACCCGCCAAAGCCTCTGCAACCGACAAGAAAGTCGCTGCGACCGATACCACCAAAAAGTGATCCGCTAACGAAAAGGAATGCGCCGTGACCCAGTCTCTGGCAGATATGCGTCGTGATTACACCCGGGACGGCCTGACCGAGGCGCAAGCCCCGGCCGAGCCCTTTGCGTTGTTTCACCAGTGGTTTGCCGAAGCGGTGAAAACCGAACAGGCGCCAGTGGAAGCCAACGCGATGACCCTGGCCACGGTGGATGCGGACGGCCGTCCGCATTGCCGCATTCTGCTGCTCAAGGGACTGGACGAGCAGGGCTTCACCTTCTTCACCAACTACGAAAGCGCCAAGGGCCAGCATCTGGCGGCGAACCCGTTCGCTGCCATGACGTTCTTCTGGCCGACCCTCGAGCGCCAGGTGCGGATTGAAGGGCGGGTGCTGAAGGTCTCGCCTGAAGAGTCCGACGCGTATTATCAGGTGCGGCCGCTGGGCAGCCGACTCGGCGCCTGGGCCTCACCGCAGAGCCGGGTGATCAACGGCCGGGGTGAACTGGAAGACTTGCTCAAGGCGACCGAGCAACGCTTCACCGACACTCAGCCTCACTGCCCGGAACACTGGGGCGGTTACCGCCTGCTCCCCGAGCGCATCGAGTTCTGGCAGGGCCGCGCGAGCCGTCTGCACGATCGCCTCAACTACCGTGTGCAGGGCGCCGATTGGATTCTTGAACGTCTGGCACCCTGAGCAGTCTACCGAGCGGGATAGCCTGCCGCAGCGGCTTCGAGCCACTTCGGCAGGTCCCGGCGCTTGATCTTCTGCGCCTGAGCCTGCTCCAGCCGTTCGAGCATGAACGCGCGTTTGCCTTCATCCTTGCCGGCCAGTGACAATGCCAGATCGCGATCCATCCAGCGTTTGATCCGTACATACAGCCACCAATGGAAGTACAGACCGGCGGCGGTGGTGACGACAATGATGAAGTAATCCATGGAAATCCTTGGGTCGGCGGCGCAGGAAATGGAATTTGGCGCTACTGTTGGGTGAGTTCGCGGGCGCCTGTACCGGGCCTGAATGAAAGCAACTTAATCCGGGCGACGCCGTGACAGGCGTCAAGCTGCGGAGTTTAATGAATACCTGTCCTTTGGAGTTGATGCTATGCGTAAGTCTGTTCTGCTGGTTGCTTCCTTTTCCACGATGGCGATGTTGCTGACCGGCTGCCAGTCGAGCCTGACCGGTGACTCCTACTCCCGTGACGAAGCGCGTCGCGTGCAGACGATTCGCATGGGCACCATCGAATCCCTGCGTCCGGTGAAAATCGAAGGCACCAAGACCCCGATCGGCGGCGCTGCCGGTGCAGTGGTTGGCGGCGTCGGTGGCAGCGCGATCGGCGGCGGCAAAGGCAGCATCGTTGCAGCCGTTATCGGTGCGGTAGCTGGTGGCCTGATCGGCTCGGCCACTGAAGAAGGCCTGACCCGCACACAAGGTGTTGAAATCACCGTGCGCGAAGACGACGGCAGCATGCGCGCCTATGTGCAGCAAGTGCAGGAGAATGAAGTGTTCCGCGTGGGTGAGCGGGTACGGATTTCGACTGTTGGCGGGACCAGCCGCGTTTCGCACTAAGCGCAAACGAGCGGTAAAAGAAAACCCCGATCAGGTGACTGGTCGGGGTTTTTTGTTTGGTGTTCACCAGTGATCGCGGTAGACGAATGCGATTTGGTAGTCATAAGAAGATGAATCAATGACGTGCTTAAAGTGCGGTTGAAGAATACTCACCCAGTGCAAGAGCAAATCGAATCCGCCGTTGTTTATATTATTTTCAATTGGCATGCCGAGTGATTCGATTACAGAGCCGTCGTCACCGAAGTCTTTCGTTAATTCCTCTCCTACGCCCAGTTCGGTTTCCTTGTCATACCATTCGAGTCTGGCTTTCAATCCCATAAATCCCTCACAAATACTTTTTGATGCTTCGTTTTTTCCCTTTAGGGGGATCTAGTTGCTTGCCGGTGTAGAAGCCGTAGCCCTTGAGGCTGCCATCAGCCTGCTGTTCAACGCGCAAGCGCACACGGGTTCGGGCCTGTTTGAGGGCGAGTAACTGGTCTTCGGTATAGAGCGCGCTATCGCCCAGGTTCGATGGCATGAACATCGCCACCAAACCGAGCAGCGGGCTGATGGCGGCAGTAGAGGCCATCGCGGGCAATGCCTTGAACGCCTGACCGGCAAGGGCAAAAGTGCCCAGCCCCGCAGGGATTGCGGTGCCGCTTATTTTCTTGAGTGCGACGCCACCGCTGTCATCGGCTTCCCGGCCACCCAGCAATATCAGCTCGCCGTAATCCTTCAGGCTGTCTGTCGGCACCATCCCCGAAGGATTCGAGTAATCGATGATCGCATCCGGCAGCTTGCACGACTTGGCAAACACGCAGCCCGCGCGCACCGGCTCAGGCTTGTTCGCCGCCACCTCACGGCTGCGCTCGAAGGCATCCTGTCTCGCCAGCATGGCGTCGTACTTGTCTTGTCGGTCTTGCTGATCGGCCAGTTCGGTGGCCGTCATGTAGCGGTAAGTGACGTGATGCCCGTCGCCCGCGGTGGGTTGGGAACCCGGGGAATGTCCTTTTGAACAGCCACTGATTGTCCTTTCGTTCATGCATCGGCAGCCCTCTAAAGGGGCTGCACGACGTTAACGAAGCAGGAAAATCGTGGCTGTAGGACTCGTCTCTAAAGACGTGGGGATTGTTCGCTACGGCTATCGCAGCGCAGTGTTCTTTCTGCTCGCCGCCAACGTCACCGCATAACCGATCAATGCCGCAAACACCGAGCCGGTGAGAATGCCCATTCGGTCCATCCCGGCGTATTCACTGGCGCCCGGCACGAAGGCGAGGGAGCCGACAAACAGGCTCATGGTGAAGCCGATCCCGCAGAGGATCGCCACGCCCAGCACCTGGCCCCAGTTGGCGCCGTGGGGCAGGGCGGCGATGCCGATTTTTACGGCGAGCCAGGTCAGGCCGAACACGCCGAGAGTCTTGCCCAGCAGCAGGCCGACGGCGATGCCCATCGGGACGTGGTGGGTGAAGCTTTCGGCGGTCACGCCGGTCAGCGACAGGCCGGCGTTGGCGAAGGCGAACAGCGGCAGAATGCCGTAGGCGACCCACGGGTGCAGCGCGTGTTCGAGGGCCAATAGCGGCGAAGGCTCGGCATTCTTGGTGCGCAGCGGGATGCAGAATGCCAGGGTTACGCCGGCCAGCGTGGCGTGGACACCGCTCTTGAGCACGCAGACCCAGAGAATCAAACCAATGATCATGTACGGCCCGAGCTTGACCACCCCGAGCCGGTTCATCGCCACCAGCGCCGCGATGCACGCCGCCGCCAGGCCCAGCGACAGGGTCGACAACTCACCGGAGTAGAAGATCGCAATGATCACGATGGCACCGAGGTCATCGATGATCGCCAGGGTCATCAGGAACAGCTTCAGCGACACCGGCACGCGCTTGCCGAGCAAGGCCAGTACGCCGAGGGCGAAGGCGATGTCGGTAGCGGTCGGAATCGCCCAGCCATCGAGGGCGGCCGGGTTGTCGCGGTTGAGGAACCAGTAGATCAGTGCCGGCACCAGCATGCCGCCGATCGCCGCCGCACCGGGCAGGACGATCTGCGACGGTTTGGACAACTGACCGTCGAGGACTTCGCGCTTCACTTCCAGGCCGATCAGCAGGAAGAACAGCGCCATCAGGCCGTCGTTGATCCACAGCAGCAGAGGCTTGGCGATTTTCAATGCGCCGATCTGCGCCACCACCGGGGTGTCGAGCAGGCCGTTGTACAACCACGACAGCGGCGAGTTGTTGATGATCAGAGCCAGGATGGCCGCGGCGATCAGTAACAGACCGCTGGCAGCTTCCAACTGAAAGAAACGCGTGAAAGTGCTACGCAGAGGCAAGGTCGCTCTCCATCGATAAAGTCAAAAGGTGGCACACCCTAACCCGTACCGTTAGTTGTTAAAACAAAAGTTATATTCTTTTTTGTTATATATGGTTACAGGCATCGGCCCCCACGTGCAGGAGAGCCTAGCAGTTGCCCAAGGGATTGAAGTTCAGCTGTATCTGTCGGTGCCGTAGGTTTTTTCCTAAGCTTGGGGGCTGAGCCTGTAAAGGCACTTCTGCCCGATTCAACGAGAACGACAGCCATGAGCGACAACCGACAGTGGGCCCGCGAAGCCATCCGGATTATCGAAGCGGACTTCCAGCGCAGCGCCGACACCCACCTGATCCCCTTGCCGCTGCCGGGGTTTCCGGGCATCGAGTTGTATTTCAAGGATGAATCCAGCCACCCGACCGGCAGCCTCAAGCACCGGCTGGCCCGTTCGCTGTTTCTCTACGCCTTGTGTAACGGCTGGCTCAAGCCCGGCGCACCGGTGATCGAGGCGTCCAGCGGTTCGACGGCGATTTCCGAAGCGTATTTCGCGCGGATGCTCGGCCTGCCATTTATTGCGGTGATGCCGGCGACCACCTCCAAGGAGAAGATTGCGCAGATTGCGTTCTACGGTGGCCAGAGTCATCTGGTGGACGATCCGACGCAAATCTACGCCGAATCCGAACGCCTGGCCCGCGAACACGACGGGCACTTCATCGACCAGTTCACCTACGCCGAACGCGCCACCGACTGGCGGGCGAACAACAACATCGCCGAATCGATCTTCCAGCAAATGCGCTACGAACAGCACCCATGCCCGGCCTGGCTGATTTCCAGCCCCGGCACCGGCGGCACCACCGCGACCCTCGGGCGTTACGTGCGTTATCGCCAGCACTGCACCCGTGTGCTGTGCGCGGATGCCGAGCGTTCGGTGTTTTTCGACTTTTACCAGACCGGCGACGCGAGTTTGCGTCTGGACCACGGTTCGCGGATCGAAGGCATCGGCCGGCCTCGGGTGGAGGCGTCGTTCCTGCCGAAGGTGATCGATGCGATGGTCAAGGTGCCGGATGCCTTGTCTCTGGCGGCCATGCATTACCTGGCGCAGCGTCTGGGCCGCCATGTGGGCGGGTCGAGCGGCACCAACCTGATCGGCGCGCTGATGGCGGCCCAGCAGATGAAAGCAGCGGGGGAGTCAGGCTCGATCGTGGCGATCCTGTGCGATGGTGGCGAGCGTTACGCGGACACCTATTACGATCAGGCGTGGCTCAAGGCGCAGGGCTATGAGCTGGAGGGATTGATAGCGGCTGTGGCGGCGAGTGCCGAGAAGGGTGAGGCGCTGCCGGCCTCGGTTCTGCGCGCCAATATTTGATACACCCGGAAGATGTGGGAGCAAGCCCGCTCCCACAATTTTCCGGTGTCAGGTCTCGAGACCGAGAATGTCACGCGCCACGGCTTCCGCGATGCGAATCCCGTCCACACCCGCCGACAGAATCCCGCCCGCATAACCCGCGCCTTCACCGGCCGGGAACAGACCTTTGACGTTCATGCTCTGCAGCGCCTCGTTACGCGTAATGCGCAGCGGCGACGAGGTGCGGGTCTCGATCCCGGTCAGCACCGCATCGTGCAGCGAATAACCGCGAATCTGCTTTTCGAACGCCGGCAAGGCTTCCCGAATGGCTTCAATGGCGAAGTCCGGCAAGGCCAGGGCCAGATCGCCCAATGCCACGCCCGGCTTGTACGATGGCTCGACTTCACCCAGCTCGGTCGAAGGAATGTCGTTGATGAAGTCGCCGACCAGTTGCGCCGGCGCCTTGTAGTCGCTGCCGCCGAGGATGAAGGCGTGGGACTCCAGACGTTCCTGCAGCTCGATCCCGGCCAGCGGGCCGCCTGGATAGTCGACTTCCGGGGTGATGCCGACGACGATGCCGGAGTTGGCGTTGCGCTCGTTACGCGAGTACTGGCTCATGCCGTTGGTGACTACGCGGTTCGGCTCGGAAGTCGCCGCCACCACGGTGCCGCCCGGGCACATGCAGAAGCTGTAGACCGAGCGGCCGTTCTTGGCGTGGTGCACCAGTTTGTAGTCGGCGGCGCCCAACTTGGGGTGGCCGGCGTACTTGCCGAGGCGCGCACGGTCGATCAGCGATTGCGGGTGCTCGATGCGGAAACCCACCGAGAACGGCTTGGCCTCCATGAACACGCCACGGCTGTGGAGCATGCGGAAGGTGTCGCGGGCACTGTGGCCGAGGGCCAGGACCACGTGTCTGGAGTGCAGGATTTCGCCGCTGGCCAGCTCGACGCCGACCAGTTGGCCGTCTTCGATCAGCACGTCGGTGACGCGTTCCTGGAAGCGCACTTCACCGCCCAGAGCGCGGATCTCCTCGCGCATGGTCTCGACCATGCCGGTCAGACGGAACGTACCGATGTGCGGTTTGCTGACGTAGAGGATTTCTTCCGGCGCGCCGGCCTTGACGAACTCGTGCAGGACTTTACGGCCGAGGAATTTCGGGTCCTTGATCTGGCTGTACAGCTTGCCGTCGGAGAACGTGCCCGCGCCGCCTTCGCCAAACTGCACGTTGGACTCGGGGTTGAGCACGCTTTTGCGCCACAGGCCCCAGGTGTCCTTGGTGCGTTGGCGCACTTCGGTGCCGCGTTCGAGGATGATCGGCTTGAAGCCCATCTGCGCCAGTAGCAGGCCGGCGAAGATCCCGCACGGACCGAAACCGACTACGATAGGGCGCTGGCTCAGGTCGCTTGGCGCCTGGCCGACGAATTTGTAGCTGACATCCGGCGCCACGTTGACGTTACGGTCGTCGGCGAACTTGCCCAGCACTTTGGCCTCGTCGCGCACTTCGAGGTCGATGGTGTAGATGAAGCACAGTTCGGAGGACTTTTTGCGCGCATCGTAGCTGCGCTTGAACAAGGTGAAATCGAGCAGGTCATCGCTGGCAATGCCCAGGCGTTGCACGATGGCAGCGCGCAGGTCTTCGTCGGGATGGTCGATCGGCAGCTTGAGTTCGGTGATTCGTAACATGACAGGATCCGGTTCGCGGGGCGCACAACTGCGCCAGGGCGTTTGAAGGCGGCGATTATAAGCCGCATCGGCCGGATCCCGTGAGGGTAAAACGATCAGTCGTTGCGCGAGCCGCCGAAATACCCGCAACCGCGCTGTACCTGGCCGTCGATACGCAACTCGGCGCTCATGTGCTGCACGCTGCCAGTGCTGCTGTCGACGCAGCGCTGCGGCGCCACCCACAGTTCGATGCGCTGGTTGTTGGCTTCGCTGCTGAGATTGAAACGACCGTCGCCCAACTGCTCTTCGACGTAAGGCACGGCGAGCGGTGGCTGGCCTTCGCGGTCGATGACCAGGCCCTTGCCGCTGACTTTTACGTTCCACTCCGGGCCATGGCCGGCGGCGCGCAGGATCAGCTGTTTGAAGTTGGGATCGTCGCAGGCGCTGCCGGAGCGTTCGACGCGATAGAGCTGAGTCAGGTCGAGGCGGTCGCCGGCGATCTTCCCGCGCACGTCGGCGAACAGCTTGCCTTGCTCATCGGCCAGGGTGGCGGCCTCTTGCAGGACGCTGGTGCCGCCGATGTCATTGACTACGTATTGGCGCTGCTCGCTGCAGGCCTGGAACACCAGTTTGCCGTCGGCAGCGGTCAGTTGCCCCTGCATCCGCGTCTGGCCGACGTGAGAGGCGCTTTCCCGCGCGCCATCGAACAACTGGCACGCGGCAAACAACGGGAGCAGGGCAACAACGATCAGGGAACGGGCAACACGCATCTTCGGCTCTCCAGACAAGTGCCGCCACGTTACGCAGGCTGACCGTTCATCACAAGGGTTTAGCCCACGTGAAATGTCTGACCTGTCTGCAAGCCTTCGACACTCTTGGCGTAGGCCAATGCCACATCCGCCGCAGGAACCGGCTTGTAGCCACGGAAGTACGGAGCGTAGCTGCCCATGGCTTCGACCAGCACGGTCGGGCTGATCGAGTTTACGCGCAGGCCGCGTGGCAGTTCGATGGCGGCGGCACGCACGAAGCTGTCCAGCGCGCCGTTGACCAGTGCAGCCGAGGCGCCGCTGCGGATCGGATCGTGGCTGAGCACGCCGGTGGTGAAGGTGAATGATGCGCCGTCGTTGGCGAATTCGCGGCCGATCAGCAGCAGATTGACCTGGCCCATCAACTTGTCTTTGAGGCCGAGGGCGAAGCTGTCTTCGGTCATGTCACCCAGCGGGGCGAAGGTCACGTTGCCGGCGGCGCAGACTAGAGCGTCGAACTTGCCGGTCTGTTCGAACAGCTTGCGAATCGATGCGCTGTCGCTGATATCCACCTGATAATCGCCGCTGCTGCGGCCGATACGAATGACTTCATGACGCTGCGACAGCTCTTTGTCCACGGCCGAACCGATGGTGCCGCCCGCGCCGATCAACAGAATTTTCATCGTGATTGCCTCAAGTGATTGAACGAGGTTTCAGTCTAGAGTGGTTTTTTCTGCGGATAAGCGCACTAATGGGCAACCTTTGGTTTTCAATTGGAAACAATCCATGAGCGAGATGGATGATCTGGCGGCGTTCGCGGTGTTGATCGAGGCGGGTAGTTTTACCCTGGCGGCGCAGCAATTGGGGTGCAGCAAGGGACAGTTGTCCAAGCGCATCAGTCAGCTGGAGGCGCGGTTTTCCGTGGTGTTGCTGCAACGCACCACGCGTCGTCTTAGCCTGACGGCGGCCGGTGCGGCATTGTTGCCACAGGCTCAGGCGCTTGTCGTCCAGGTGGAGCGAGCGCGTCAGGCGTTGGCACGATTGAAGGACGACATGGCCGGTCCGGTGCGTATGACGGTTCCGGTGTCGCTGGGAGAAACCTTCTTCGACGGCCTGTTGCTGGATTTCTCGCAGAAATACCCCGAGGTGCAGATCGAACTGGAGCTGAACAACAGCTACCGCGACCTGTCCCGCGAAGGTTTCGATCTGGCGATCCGCACTGAAGTCGCCAATGATGAGCGACTGGTGGCCAAGCCGCTGCTGGCCTGGCAGGAAATGACCTGCGCCAGCCCTGACTATCTGGAGCGCTTTGGCGAACCGCTGACGCCGCAGGCGCTGGCCGAGCACCGTTGTCTGCTCAACAGTCATTACAGCGGTCGCGAGGAATGGCTCTATCACCAACAGCACGAACTGCTGCGGGTGCGGGTGTCGGGACCGTTCGCCAGCAATCACTACAACCTGTTGAAGAAAGCCGCACTGGCCGGCGCCGGGATCGCTCGCTTGCCGTCCTATCTGTTGCAGACGGAATTGGCTGACGGCCGATTGCGCTGGCTCCTGCGCGATTTTCAGACTCGACGCATGCCGATGTATCTGGTGCACCCATATCAGGGCGGTCTACCGAAACGCACCCAGGTGCTGGCAGATTACCTGATCGGCTGGTTCAAGCTCAGCGGCGAGGCGCTGGACCGGTTGTAGTGCCTGGCGATCAGGTGATCGATCGACAGTTTGCCCGGCCCGGTCGCCATCAGGTACAGCAACACCGCCATCCAGGTGCCGTGGGTCGGGTACGCATCCGGATACACGAACAGCTGAATGGTCAGGGTCATGCCCAGCAATGCCAGCGCCGAAAAGCGCGTGGCGAAGCCGATGAGGATCAGGATCGGGAAAAAGTGTTCGGCGAACGCTGCCAGGTGCGCGGCGATTTCCGGCGACAGCAGCGGCACGTGGTACTCGCTCTTGAACAGCGGAATCGTCGAGTCGGCAAGACGTGGCCAGCCGAACTCGAAGGTGCCATCGATCAGGTCGACGGCCAGCCCTTCGACCTTGGTCTGCCCGGATTTCCAGAACACCGCCGCGATGGAAAAACGCGCGATGAAGGCGATCAGGCTGTGAGGGATTTTTTCCAGCAGCGCGATGGCGCGGGCAATGAGACTGTTCATGACAACACCTTTGGGTGGAAATGAGTGATGACGTGGCGGCTGATGAGCAGGGCGAGGGTCTGGCTGAGGTCGAAGGCCTCGGCGGATTCCAGCGCTTGCGTGAGTGACAGGCCAGCTTTGAGCTGGCGAATAAACTGGCTGGCGCCGCGATCCACGGTGAACACCTCGACTTCCAGTCCGTTGCGCAGGATCAGCGCGTGTTGAGCGTGATGCAGATCGATCCCGGCCAGGGTCGCGTCGTGCTGATGCGCGGCCCAGATGTCCACCACGGCGAAGTTTGAATCGAGCAGATGCAGCGAAGGGTGCAGGCCGATGCGCAGTTCGTTGAGCGCATCGGCATCGGCGAATACAGCGGCGATTCGCTCCTGACTCAGGGGTAACACATCGGCAGCGTGGTAGGCCTGCGTGCGCAAGCGTTCCAGCCTCGCGATATCGGCCAGATAGGGAACGCACGCGGCTGGTTCGAACTCACTGATGAAGTCCGCCAGTTCACGGCCGTAGTCGCTCATCAACGGACTGTGTGGCGGATGGCTTTGCACAAAAACTCCGGCCATGGCCCGAAAGAATTCGTCACCCACCAACTGCCTCACCACGGGATAGCTGTCGGCCAACGCGTTGATCAGCGAACCCTGCACGTTGTTGCGGTACACCGCGAAACGGCTGGCTGGATCGGCGCCGTTGGCACTGCACAAACCGTCGGGGCAGGGCAGAACGATATCGAGCAACGCTGCGCTGAATGCGGCTTGAGTGCTCATGGCCGACCTCCCGCGAACAGCAACAGCTCATCGGCCTGCTGCGCTTCCGCCAACAGCACGTTGAAGGCCGGCACCTGATTGTCCCGTTCGATCAGCGTCGCCACCGGGCCGACACGTTCCAGCGCTAGCCGGTACAGCGACCAGACCGCTTGATCGATCGGTGCGCCGTGATCGTCGATCAGCAAGCGATCACCGAGGCTGTCGGCATCTTCGGCAAACCCCGCCAGATGAATTTCGCTCACTGCATGCAGCGGCAGGGCATCGAGGTAAGTCAGGGGATCGCGCTGATGGTTGATGCACGAGACGTAGACATTGTTCACGTCCAGCAACAGACCGCAGCCAGTGCGCCGGATGACTTCACGGATGAAATCGGCTTCGTCGATGGTCGAGCGCTGGAACGCCAGATAGGTCGCCGGGTTCTCCAGCAGCATCGGACGCTTGAGGGTGTTCTGTACCTGGTCGATGTGTTCGCAGACGCGGTTCAGCGTCGGCGTGTCGTAAGCAAGGGGCAGCAGGTCATTAAGGAACACCGGGCCATGGCTCGACCAGGCCAGGTGTTCGGAAAAGGAGTGGGGTTGATAGCGCTCGATCAGTGCCGCCAGGCGTTTGAGGTGCTGGACATCCAGCGCGCCTTCGGCACCGATGGACAGCCCGACGCCATGCAGCGAGAGCGGATACGCCTCGCGAATCAATCCCAGAAAATGATGAAACGGGCCGCCGGCCACCATGTAGTTTTCGGCGTGGACTTCGAAGAAACCGATGTCCGGACGTGAATCGAGCACTTCGCTGAAGTGCTCGCTCTTGAGTCCCAGCCCGGCACGGGACGGGAGCCCGGTGAGGGCTGCCCGAGTGCGGCGCAGGGCATGGTCGCAGGATGTGATCATGATCGACACTCGGGCGGCTCCCGGATCAGGACTTGGCTTTGAACGCTTCGAGCTGACCGAAACCGGTCGGCGAGGTTTTGCTTTCGGTGGTGGCGCAGCTGCCTTTCGGAACCAGCTTCCAGGCGTTGGCCTGATAATCCATTTTCGCGGTGCCGGCACAGGTGGTGCCTGCGCCTGCGGCGCAATCGTTCTTGCCTTTCATGGCCACGCCGAAGCATTTTTCCATGTTGTCGTCAGCGGCGTGGGCGGTGGAGACGGCAGCAATGCTCAAGGCGGAACCGAGGGCCAGAACCAGGGCGGTGGCGGACAGGGTGCGGGTGGTAGCAGTCATGATGTTTCTCCGGTTTGAACTTGGGTTTGAACAAGCGATTGCGCTTGCTTGCCCCACTAGAGAAACGACCTCGGGATGCGTTACAGCCCGGACAATTTTTTTTTGGATTGACAGTGCGCCAGAACATCACCCACATCTCGCGCTCGACCATTCGTCGCAAATGCCCATCAACCTGTAATTTCTGACAGTAGCCAACGACGTGCCACCGGCGTTCCATTGTCACGGGAGCCGCGCCGATCAGCGTGTGCTCAGTGTGCCCTCGGTATCAAGGAGATACAGGCCATGAGAAAACGTCTGAACAGGTTCGTCCCGTTATGTATGTTTGCGTTGCTGTTGCAGAGCACTGGCAGCTATGCCGAATCGTGCGCGGAGACACTGAAAACGGTTGAAGAGTTGTACAACAACACAGTGGCCAGTTGCGGGCCGGACCCGGCGTCGGACTGTTCAGGGTTGATCATTCGCGGCACTCACCGTGCCGATCCGGCGAAAGGGCAGCAATGGGATGTCTGGAATCCCAGTCCCACCGCCCTGAAGCTGGGCACTTTCGCTGCTTCCTACATGCGTGCCGACACCATCAGCTACGCCGATCCGGGAATGAGTACTCAGAACGGCTATATCATCAATCCAGTGGACCGGGTGCGTAATCCCGAGACACCGGTGCACGTCTATTGCGTATTCCCCAACGATGCCTGGACCGACTATCGAGACGACCGGGGGTGTGGCAACAACCAGAACACCGCCCAGACCGAGGCGGTGTGCCAGGCTATGGTTCCGCCGATAACCAATGCCAAAGCCTGGGTCGCCCACTTCACCAGATTCAACAACGACAAGATGCAGGATCAGTTGCAATGTGGCTTCAACATGCGCAACCCCATGAGCAGCAAGGAACGGGTCGATGCCTTCCGCAACTTCATGGAGGCGCGGCGAGTGATCAACTCTCGTGAGTTCCAGACCCAGACCGAGTTGCGCCTGGGTAATCCGAAAACCGATGAATTGCCGATTCTGGCGTTCTTCTACAGCGATCAACGCGGCTTGAATGATGCCTTGGCCAATCAGCGCGACTACAAGGCCAAGACCGGCAAGGAGCGCAATGTGATCAAGATCAACTTCCCCAAAACACCGACCGCCAAGGCGACTTTTTCCTGCGTAGCGGCCACACCCGAACCGACCCCGAAATTCTGTGAAAAGTACATTGAATCGAGCTCCTGGAGTCAGCGCCCCGACCCTGTGCTCGGGCCGAATACCTGGTCGTTGCAGGTCGTGCCTACCGCTTGCGGCCGGGCGATCAAGGAAGATCAGACCGACCGGATGTTTGCCGAGCTGTACAACAAGCACAAGGACGATGCGCAATGGCGTGAGTACAGCGTCAATGGCGGATCGCTGCGTCGGCAGATGGTTTGTCATTTCCAGCATGTCTATCAGGGCCAGGCCGTGAGGGACAAACCGGTCTGGAACCTTGAGCCGGCCCGGCCATACGTCGATCAGGCCACGGCCCTGAAGATGGATTGCAATCCCTATTGACGGTCGCAGTGTCCAGCACTGAGCTGCCGGTACCGCAAAGGTGCCGGCATTCTCAGGGCATAAAAAAAACGGCCCCGGAGGGCCGTTCGTTATCGCGCGCGATCCATCAACCGCCGAGATACGCCTCGCGCACTTTCGGGTCGGTCAGCAGCGCTTCGCCAGTGCCTTGCATCACCACCCGGCCGTTCTCCAGAACGTAGGCGCGGTCAGCGATTTTCAGCGCCTGGTTGGCGTTCTGTTCGACTAGGAACACCGTCACACCGTCCTTGCGCAGCTGTTCGATGATGTCGAAGATCTGCTGGATGATGATCGGTGCCAGGCCCAGCGACGGCTCGTCGAGCAGCAGCAGTTTCGGCTTGCTCATCAGCGCACGGCCAATGGCGAGCATTTGCTGTTCGCCGCCGGACATGGTGCCGCCGCGCTGGTTGAAGCGTTCTTTCAGGCGTGGGAAAAGTCCGAGAACCTTGTCCATCTGTTCCTGATAGTCGCCCTTGTCGGTGAAGAATCCGCCCATGGACAGGTTTTCTTCGACGGTCAGACGGGCAAATACTCGACGGCCTTCCGGCACCACGGCAATGCTCTTGCGCATGATCTGCGACGAGTCCTGGCCGACCAGTTCCTCACCCATATAGCGGATGCTGCCGCTGTGGGCCTGCGGCGAACCGCAGAGCGTCATCAGCAGGGTGGACTTGCCGGCACCGTTGGCGCCGATCAGGGTCACGATCTCGCCCTGGCGGACTTCGACGTTGACGCTGTGCAGGGCCTGGATCTTGCCGTAGAAGGTGGAAACGTTTTCGAACTGCAGCATTTACGCTTCCCCCAGGTAGGCTTTGATCACTTCAGGATTGTCACGGATCTGCTCCGGCGTGCCGTCGGCCAGGGGCGTGCCCTGGTTGATTACGACGATGTGGTCGGAAATGCTCATGACCAGTTTCATGTCGTGTTCGATCAGCAGCACGGTCACGTTGTGCTCTTCACGCAGCACGCTGATCAGCGCCTTGAGGTCTTCGGTTTCCTTCGGGTTCAGGCCGGCGGCCGGTTCGTCGAGCATGAGGATCCGCGGACGGGTCATCATGCAGCGGGCGATTTCCAGGCGACGTTGCTGACCGTAAGCCAGGGTGCCGGCAGGGCGGTTGGCGAACTCTTTGAGGTTGACCTTTTCCAGCCAGTACTCGGCGAACTCCATGGCCTCGCGCTCGCTCTTGCGAAACGCCGGGGTCTTGAACAGGCCGGACAGGAAGTTGGTGTTCAGGTGACGGTGCTGGGCGATCAACAGGTTCTCGACCGCCGTCATGTCCTTGAACAGGCGCACGTTCTGGAAGGTGCGCACCACGCCTTTGAGGGCGATCTTGTGGCCCGGCAGGCCGTGGATCGGCTCGCCGTCCAGCAGGATGCTGCCGCCCGATGGCTGGTAGAAACCGGTCAGGCAGTTGAACACGGTGGTCTTGCCCGCGCCGTTCGGCCCGATCAGTGCCACCACCTGTTTCTCTTTGACGGTCAGGGCCACGCCGTTGACCGCCAGCAGGCCGCCGAAGCGCATGCTCAGATTTTCGACTTTCAGGATCTCGCGGCTCATTTGCGCAGCTCCATGTGAGGACGTTGCATGGGCAGCAGACCTTGAGGTCGCCAGATCATCATCAGCACCATCAGGGCGCCGAACATCAACATGCGGTACTCACTGAACTCACGCATCATTTCCGGCAGCAGGATCATCACCACGGCCGCGAGAATCACGCCCAACTGCGAGCCCATGCCACCCAGCACCACGATGGCGAGGATGATCGCCGACTCGATGAAGGTGAACGATTCCGGCGTCACCAGACCCTGACGGGCGGCGAAGAAGCTGCCGGCGAAACCGGCGAAGCTCGCGCCCAGGGTGAACGCCGACAGCTTGATCACGGTCGGGTTGAGACCCAGCGCACGGCAGGCGATTTCATCTTCACGCAGCGCTTCCCACGCACGGCCGATCGGCATGCGCAGCAGGCGGTTGATGATGAACAGCGCCGCCAGCGCCAGCAGCAGGGCGACCAGGTAGAGGAAGATCACCTTGTTGATCGAGTTGTATTGCAGGCCGAAATACTCGTGGAAGGTTTGCAGGCCTTCCGCAGCCTTGCGTTCGAAGGTCAGGCCGAAGAACGTCGGTTTCTCGATGTTGCTGATGCCGTTCGGGCCGCCGGTGATGTCGGTCAGGTTACGCAGGAACAGGCGGATGATTTCCCCGAAGCCGAGGGTCACGATCGCCAGGTAGTCGCCGCGCAGACGCAACACCGGGAAGCCGAGCAGGAAGCCGAACGTCGCCGCCATCAGGCCGGCAATCGGCAGGCAGATCCAGAAGCTCAGGCCGTAGTAGTGCGACAGCAGCGCGTAGCTGTAGGCGCCGACGGCGTAGAAACCGACGTAACCCAGGTCGAGCAGACCGGCCAGACCGACCACGATGTTCAGGCCCAGGCCGAGCATCACGTAGATCAGGATCAGCGTCGCGATGTCCACCGCGCCACGGGAGCCGAAGAACGGCCACACCAGCGCACCGATGATCAGCGCGATGATGAAGTAGCGCTGGGTGGAAGGCAGGGTCAGGAAGTTGCTGGCCTTGGCCGGGATCAGCGGCATGCCCGGCGAAGAACGCCACGCCTTGCTGATCTGCTGGTTGAACAGCACCCGCAGGAACATCAGCACCGAGCAGATGGCGATGGTCGCCAGAATGGCCGGGCTGGTGTTGTGCACTTCCAGGTTGATGCCGACGATGGTCAGTTTCAGACCCAGTACCGGATAGGCCACGGCCCAGACCAGCAAGGCGCTGAACAGCGCCTGTTTAAGATTCCTAGTCATACTTTCTCAACCTCCGGACGGCCCAGAATGCCGGTCGGACGGAACAACAGCACCAGAACCAACAAGCCGAAAGCCACGACGTCCTTGTACTGGTCGCCGAAGATATCGGCGCCAAAGGCTTCCGCCACCCCGAGCACCAGCCCGCCGAGCATGGCGCCGGGGATGCTGCCGATCCCGCCCAGTACCGCGGCGGTGAAGGCCTTGAGGCCGACGAGGAAACCGGCGTTCGGGTTGATCACGCCGTATTGCATGCTCAGCAGCACGGCCGCGACGGCCGCCAGCGCAGCACCGATGACGAAGGTCAGGGCGATGATGTTGTTGGTGTTGATGCCCAGCAGGTTGGCCATCTTGATGTCTTCGGCGCAGGCGCGGCAGGCGCGGCCCAGGCGAGAGCGGGAGATGAACAGCGTGAGGCCGAGCATGGCGATCAGGGTCACCACGAACACCACGATTTGCATGTAGGAAATCAGCACTTCATGTGCGCCACCCGGGCCGAAGGCGAAGTTGCCCGGAATCAGGTTGGGGATTGCTTTGTCCTTGGAGTCTTGCGCCAGCAGAACCGTGTTCTGCAGGAAGATCGACATACCGATCGCGGAAATCAGCGGGATCAGACGGTTGCTGCCGCGCAACGGGCGGTAGGCAATGCGTTCGATGCTGTAACCGTAGGAACTGGTGACGACGATGCTGGCGATGAACGCCACGGTCATCAACAGCGGGACGCTTTCGAGTCCCATCATGGTCAGCCCGGCGATGGCGATGAACGCCACGTAGGAACCGATCATGTACACCTCGCCGTGGGCGAAGTTGATCATTCCAATGATGCCGTAGACCATCGTGTAGCCGATGGCGATCAGGGCATACATGCTGCCAACGTTCAAGCCGTTAACCAGCTGTTGGAAGAAGTGATAGATGTCAGGCATTACAGCGCTCCTAAAAACCTGATACGCATTTCACTGGTGGAGTCATTTTCCCGCCCGGTCCCGTGGATCTATATCCACTTCGAATCCGGGTTTTGCCAGCGAACCGCTGATGACGGTTTTGAGATTTTCAGGTGGGGAGACTGGCGGATCACGCCAGCGCGGCCCAATACATTCGTAAAACAAAGCCCACGGCACGCCGTGGGCTTTATTGGCAGTCAGTCAGGCAGCGCCTTACTGAGGCGACACTTCGGTTTTAGGTTTGCCGTTGTGCCACTCGTAAACCACGAATTTGAAGTCCTTCAGGTCGCCCTTGTCGTCGAAGCTCAGGTCGCCGGTAGGTGTCTTGAAGGTGCCTTTGTGGATGGCTTCAGCCACCTTGGCAGCATCTTCGGACTTGGCAGCCTTGATACCTTCGGCAATCACTTCAACGGCCGAGTAGGACGGGAACACGAACGGACCGCTCGGGTCTTCTTTCTTGGCCTTGAATGCATCGGCCAGGGCCACGTTGGCCGGATCCTGGTCGAAGGACTTCGGCAGGGTCACCAGCAGGCCTTCGGACGCGTCCTTGGCGATCTGGGTGATCGAGTCGTTACCCACGCCTTCCGGACCCATGAACCTGGCTTTCAGGCCTTTTTCCTGGGCTTGACGCAGGATCAGGCCCAGCTCCGGGTGGTAGCCGCCGTAGTAGACGAAGTCGACGTTGGCTTGCTTGAGCTTGGCGATGATCGCGGAGAAGTCCTTGTCGCCGGCGTTGACGCCTTCGAACACGGCAACCTTGGTGCCTTTCTTCTCGAGGGTGGATTTGACGGCGGTAGCGATGCCTTCACCGTACTGCTGCTTGTCGTGCAGCACGCCGACGATTTTCGGTTTCACGTGATCGGCAATGTAGTTACCGGCGGCAGGGCCCTGGGCGCTGTCCAGACCGATGGTGCGGAAGACCATTTTGTAACCACGGTTGGTGATGTCCGGGCTGGTGGCAGCCGGGGTGATCATGATCACGCCTTCGTCTTCGTAGATGTCCGAAGCAGGCTGGGTGGAGCTGGAGCACAGGTGACCGACCACGAACTTGACGCCGTCGTTGACGACCTTGTTCGCGACCGCTACCGCTTGTTTAGGATCGCAGGCGTCATCGTATTCAACGGCTTCGAGCTTCTTGCCGTCGACGCCGCCCTTGGCGTTGATCTGTTCGATGGCCATTTTCGCGCCACTGAACTGCATGTCGCCGTACTGGGCTACTGGACCGGTTTTAGGGCCGGCGATACCGATCTTGATGGTGTCAGCTGCGAACGAATGGCTGGCAACCCCGGCCAGAACCATAGCGGCAAACAGTTTGGAAATCTGCTTAGTAGCCTTAGTCATAGTGCTCCACTCTTACTGTTGTATTTTTTAGAGTCCTGACGCCGTAGCAGCAGAACCGGGACAGATATCTGGGCGATACCCTCCGGAAAAGCCCCCGGCAACTGTACCGGTACAGTGTAGAGCGCCGGTTGTTGGCCTGGGAAGCTGGCGCCAGGGGGCAAAACCTGAGGGTGTCGCTTTAATGAAAGAAAAAGACAGAATTGCGGCGGGACGTTCAGAGGGCTTGTGCCCCAATCATCAGCATTCCTTGGCGTTCCTGCTCTTTTCGTTCGGTACGGCCTTTTGCAACCGGGTTTTTCTGCCGGACCACCGACGTTATCATTCGCGCCGATTTCTTTTCCGGACAGTCCCATGAATCAAGAACCTAGCACCCTCTATGCCAAGCTGCTTGGTGAAACCGCATCTATTACCTGGAAAGAGTTGGAGCGCTTCTATGCCCAGGGTGCCCTATTGTGGGTCGACGCCAGCCTGGATTTGATCGCGGTCGCCGAGGCCGTGGCATCGGATCAGGGCGAGAAAGTCGCTGCCTGGCTGGCCGAAGACAAGGTCGCCAAGCTGTCTGAAACGCGGGCGCTGGATATTTTCGAGCGTGATCCCGAGATGTGGGCGGTGGTAGTCCGGCCGTGGATCCTGATCCAGGAAAGAGCAGCGACCTGACGGGTTGCACCCTATTGGTGCGGGCGCTGACCGGAAAAAAGTGTGTAGCGGAGTAGCGTGATGGCCGATTGCCGTAGAGAAATGCCACAGGCGGGGGTGGCATAACGGTGACGTAAACGTAACGGGCACAGTTTATTGAGCAGCCTGACGGCTGCTTAATTGTTTCGGGATGTTGGAAAGGCTGAATAAATCGGGGAATTTGAGCGCCCCATCGCGAGCAGGCTCGCTCCCACAGGAAACGCATTCCAATGTGGGAGCGAGCCTGCTCGCGATGGCGGCGCCTCGGTCTGATGTCAGACCGAGTAAGTCTTGCCCGTATGGTTATTGAGGGAAATAACCTTGGTCTTGCCGATCCGGTGACGGTAGATCTCGCGCAGGTACTTGATCGACTTCTTCACGCAATCGCGCGACAGGCGAATGTCATTGATCGAGACAAACTTCTCTTTGTCGTTGATCAACTCGCGGTACTTCTTCTCGTACATCGGCTTGATCGCGTACCAGTTGGTATCGAGGATCTTCGCCGGGTTCTCGAATTCGTTGAGCAGGTCGTCGATGCGGTCCTCGTCGAACTCTTCCTGAATGATGAAATCGAGGATCGAGTTGTCCAGGGTCTCGTCGAAACGGTACGGCGTCTTGGCAAAGCAACGCTTGATGAATGCCACGATCAGCGTCAGGAAGTCGTCCGACAGGCACGGGCTCTTGGCGATCAGGGTGGTCAGCGACAGGTTGGCCGAGGCGCCGATCACCAGCGCGTAGCGCTTGAGCGTGGTGTTGGGGAACAGGCTGTTGAGGTGAGTCTTCAACCGGTTCAGGTCCATGTACGACAGCTTGTAGTCTTTCGGCAGCGAAACGATCGAGACCACCGACGAGCAGTTCTTGAAGAAGTGCAGGTCGTGCAGCGCAGCCGCGTCGTAGCCGGAGTTCTTGTATTGCTCAAGCGAGGCGCGATAACGCTTGGACTCGATCGGCAGCAGGCTGATGCCTTCGATGGCCTGGGTCACCTTGTTGAAGTGCGGCAGGTCGATCGAGCGGAAAAACAGGTCGTCGATGTTCAGGCGCTGCGGCTCTTTGTCGAACACCTTGAACTTGTCGCTGCTCGGCGGCGGGGTTTCCGGCACCACGGATTCGGCGTAGGCAATCGCCACCGGGCCGGCCAGACTCATGAACAGGTCGTTGGCGTCCAGGCGAATGGTCTCGCCGATGTCGATGCCGGCGCGACGGAAATAGTTCTGGTCGTAGTCGGTCGTGACCGCCTGGGCCGTCAGAATGTTGAAGATCTGCTGCGAGATGTATTGGTTGGCGTGCTTCTCCATCGCATTGACATCAATGTTCTGGATGTTGCCGTCATCGCTCTCTTCGGCGTAACGCATGATGTCGTTGGAAATCAGCATCATCGCGTTCCATGGGCGGATACGGCCCATGACGCTGGCTTCGCTGCTGTCTTCGTTGGCGAAGTTGTACGAGAAATCCCATTCTTCCGAGAGGTATTTGCACAGCAGGCGGCCGGCGTTGATGTGCAGCGCCTCAGACATTTCGCTGCGGTGGTCGGAAATGTTCGGCAGCACGCAGATGCCGCTGGTGAAGATCGGTTCGAACACGAAGGAATGACCGCTCTTGCCGTCATGCTCGTCCATCGGCTTGGTGTCGAACGTCTTGTTCATGTACGAGTGCTGCTGGGCCAGGCCGAATTCCGAGGCCATGCCCGAACCGGTACCACCGCCGGCACTGAAGATCGAGAAATACAGGCGCGACTGGTTGGCCTTGATGCCGCAGCTGTCGATCAGGTACGAGTGGATCATTTTCCAGTCAGGGCTGGAGAAACGCTGGGTGTCCTTGTTCAGGATGATCTTTGCCAGGTACTGGCCGAGGATCGGCGCGTTACCGGCGCCACCGGCGTGGACTTCGGACAAGTCCATGATCTTCATCTTGCTGTAGTCGCGCAGGAAACCGCTTTTTTCGCCCTTGCGCGAGAAACGGATACGCCCGGCAATGTCCTTGTCGAGGTCGCCGAGCATCACCAGCGGTTCCACCAGGAACACCGGTTTGGTCGACTTGTTCGGGCCGATCCGCAGGTTCTGCTTGATCCACTGGGCCGGGCCGTAGCCTTTGTCGGAGGCCAGGCGACGGTCAGCCGCGCGATCTTCGCTGTTGAATTCGTTGAGGTAGAACTTGCGCGCGTTGTACACCAGCTCCGCCACGTCGAGGGCGATGTTGGAACCGCAGCGACCGAGGCCGATCAGGCACACCGACGGGAATTCCTGATCGTTGTGCTGTTCGTTGTCGCCTTCCAGGTGCGGCGGGCGCGGGAACACCAGGTCACGCAGGCCATCGAGGTTGTCGAGGATGCGGTCGGTATTGGTTTCGGTGAAGTACAGGTATTGCTGGGTGCCCAGCGGGCGCGAGGGGGGCAATGGTTTCATCGGGGCAGGGCTGTTCGCCGCAGGGCTCAGAGTCAGATCGGATACCGCAGTGGCCGGATTGTTTTTAGAAGTCATTGAGCGCCATCTACCTGGACTGGTTGGTTCAACGACCGCTGTCGTCGAACCTCACGGAATGGGAATCTCGCGTCTTTTTCTTGCGCGTGTTTGGCCCGTGCGTCAGGGGGTATGACCTGAGTGCCGCGCGGGGGAATCCTTTCCTGATTGATGATGGATCGGCCATTATTCGGCGATCTTTAATCAAAAGGAGGCTAAATGATGTCAACGCGACCTTCGTTGGGTTTTGCCGGAATCGGCCTGATGGGCCTGCCGATGTGCCGCCGTCTGCTGGCCGCCGGTTACCCGCTGACCGTGTGGAACCGCAACCCGGCCAAGTGCGCGCCGCTGGTCGAGGCCGGCGCCCGGCAGGTGGCGACTCCCGCCGAACTCTGTGAGCAGGCTGACGTGCTGATGCTGTGCCTGGCCGACACGGCGGTGGTGCGCGAAGTGGTGTTCGGTCCGGCCGGCGTGGCTGAGGGGGCGAAACCCGGTCAGTTGCTGGTGGATTTTTCCAGCCTCGAACCGACGGCCACCCGTGAAATGGCGGCCGAACTGGCCGACAAGACAGGCATGGCCTGGCTCGATTCGCCGGTGTCCGGCGGGGTGGTCGGCGCCGAAGCCGGCAGCCTGGCGATCATGGTGGGCGGTGATGCAGCGGATCTTGATCGCGTACGACCGGTACTGCTCGAACTCGGGCAGCGCGTCACGCACATGGGTGGCGTCGGCGCCGGTCAGGTGACCAAGGCCTGCAATCAGATGATCGTCGCCTGCAACGCTTTGGTGATCGCCGAAGTGGTGGCGCTGGCCGAGCAGGCCGGGGTCGATGCCAGCCTTATCGCCGATGCGCTGGCCGGTGGTTTTGCCGATTCCAAACCGTTGCAGATTCTTGCACCGCAAATGGCCGAAAGCCGTTTCGAGCCGGTGAAATGGCACGTGCGCACGCTGCTCAAGGATCTGGATACCGCGGTTAAGTTTTCCCGGGAAACCGGTTCGGCCACACCGATCAGCGGATTGGCCGCACAACTGATGCGCCTGCATGGGGCACAAGGCTTTTTGCAGAAGGATCCAGCGACACTGGTGCAAATGTACCGCGCGCCAGACTCAGCGGATTGAGCACGTGCGCGTGTTTGCGCTGGTTGATTTCCTCCAGTACCGGGCGCAGTTCGGCCAGTGGCACCGGACGGCTGAGCAGGTAGCCCTGAATGAAGTCGCAGCCCGAGCGCTCGAGGAATTCGTATTGCTCCAGGCTTTCGACGCCTTCGGTGACCACCTGCAAATGCAGGGTGTGCGCCATGACGATGATCGCCTGGACGATTTCCATGTCGGCGGTGGCCTTGGGGATGTCGAGGATGAACGAGCGGTCGACCTTGAGGGTGTTGAGCGGCAGGCGCTTGAGATAGGCCAGCGACGAATAGCCGGTGCCGAAGTCGTCGATCGACAATGACACGCCGAGGGCGCGGATCTGCCGCAGCAGCACCAGGGTGTTGGCGATGTTGCCCATCAAGGCGTTTTCGGTGACCTCCAGTTCCAGCCGTTCCGGGGCGACCCCGGCGCTGCGCAAGGCGTGCTCGATTTCATTGGCCAGCTCTTCCCGGGCCAGATTCAACGGTGAGCAGTTCCAGGCGATCTTCAGCTCTTCACAGCCATGGCGCGACAGCTCGCCGAGATCTTCACAGGCCTTGCGCAGGACCCAGTTGTCGAGCTCGGCAATCAGGCCGTTGTTTTCGGCGATGGCAATGAAGCGATCCGGGGTGAGCAGGCCGTGCACCGGGTGCTGCCAGCGGATCAGCGCTTCGAGCTTGGTGACCTTGCCGGTCTTGAGTTCGAAGATCGGCTGGTAATACAGCAGCAGACCGTTTTCCTGACGCAGCGCGTGGCGCAGCTCTTCCTCCAGTTGCAGTTCGAGGCTGGCGCGGTTTTTCAGGTTGGAATCGAAAAAGTGCACGCCGTTGCGCCCGGCGCCTTTGGATTGGTACAGCGCCAGATCCGCATGCTTGAGCAGTTCATCGCAGGTCGAGCCGTCCTCGGGAAACAGGCTGATGCCGATGCTGGTGGTCATCACCATGCGTCGTCCGGCAAGTTCGATCGGTTCTTTCATCTTGAGCATGATGCGCTGAGCCAGATTGCGCGCTTCTTCGCGGTCGCGCAGGCCGATGAGGATGCAGAACTCGTCGCCGCCGAATCGCGCCACCACGTCTTCATGGCTGCGCACCGAGCCCTTGATGTGCTGGGCGATGACCTTGAGCAGTTCGTCGCCGGCGTCATGGCCGAGGCTGTCGTTGATGCGTTTGAAGTGGTCGATGTCGAGGAACATCACCGCCAGCATCCCGCCTTCGCTGGATTTCTGACTGAGTTTTTCGGCGAAGATCTGATTGAAACCGCGTCGGTTGATCAGGTTGGTCAGGGCGTCGTAGTTGGCCACGTGCTGCAGCGACATGCGCGCCTGATCAAGCTGGCTGAGCAGGGCGTTGACCCGGCGCAGATCGTGTTCCTTGTTCTGCAGCTTCTTGTCGGCCAGCGCGGCGCTGATCGCGCTGCCCAGGATCAGCAACGTGATCAGGGCGACGGTGAGGCCCAGTTGCAGGTGACTGGATTGCGACGCCAGGATCGGCAATTGCCCCTCGGGCAGCACCAGTTGCAGCGCCGCCATGCCGGTGAAATGCATGCTGAGGATGCCGGCGCCGAGAATCAGCGCGGCCAGGTATTTGAGCATCTGGATGTGCAGGCCACTGCCTTCGCGCAAGTTGCCGGCGACCCACAACGCCGCGAAGCTGGCGCCGATGGCGATCACGATCGACGACAGGAACAGGGTGGGCTCGTAGTAGGCCGTGGCGGCGGATTCGATGGCGGCCATGCCGACGTAATGCATGCCGGCGATGCCGAGGCCGATGACGATGGCGGTCTTGAGGTACTGCAGCAGGTTCGGTTGGGGCGTGCTCAGGGTGTGCATCGCCAGCCAGGACGCCAGTAACGCGATCACCAGGGAAAACAGGGTCACGGGCAGGTCGTACTGGATGTCGATCGGCGCCTGGAACGCCAGCATGCTGATGAAGTGCATCGCCCAGATGCCGCCGGCCAGGCAGGTTGCGCCGATCCAGCGCCACAGGCGTTGCGAACCGGGCTCTTCAGCGTGGGCGACCCGTTCGGCCATGTCGAGGGTGGCAAAACTCGCGGCGCAGGCAACCAGATAGGCCACCAGCACCAACAGGGGATTGTGTGTGCAATTGAGGATGACCTGCCCGCTCTCCGGCTGCTCGGCAACAAATTGCAAACCAAGCCACTCCATAGCATGCCCCGTCTCTGAATACGTCCTTACTGCGTCATCAACGCAGGCGAATGTTTGCAGTATAGAGGCGGTTTTTGCCGTGCAAGCGGTAGTGGCACATTGGCGCTAATGATTTCGGCATTAGCGTCATAGCGATTGGCTCTAAGCGTTGAAGCGCCTGAATTCAGGCGACTTCGTTCCAGTGCGGTTGCAGCGGTGGCAGGCCGAAACGGGCACGTGCCTTGTCGCAGTCGGTATTCTGTTCGCCGTTTTCCCACGACGCTTCGAACTCCCGGCAGGGGCTGGAACGCTTGTCGTAGATCGTGCAACTCACGGCTGTTCCGACTTCGCCCTCCAGCGCGGTGCAGCGCGGCGCCTTGCGGTCGGTGCCGATCATCGCGACCCGGCTGGGCGTGATCTGGGTGACCAGTTCATCGGGCACGGTCCCGCCGGAGGATGCGCATTCACCCCAGAAAAATGACACACGAAAATGGGAACAGCAGGCACCGCAATTCAGACACGGACTGACTTCGGACATGGGCGGGATATCAAAGGGGTTGATCGGCAGGATCCGGACGGATCCGGCGGCCATTCTAGGCTTCGCCACGGCGTTGGGAAGGGGGGCGTGAAAGTATTTTTTCATTGCCGGATTTTTCTGCAAAACCCCCGGTTTTCGGGGGATTCGAAGCATTTCAAGGGCTTACGTTTCGTTACACGGCCATGGCCCGTCATCAGGCTTGCGAATGATCACAGACAGCCCCGACGAGCGTGACTAGATTGCAGGTTCCGGGCTCGATGCGTTGGCAGTGAAGCCCTAATAACAATAAAGAGACGGACCCATGCAGAACTCGACCCAAGCGGCGAATGCCTGGCGCATTCTGTTCCTGCTGTTCCTTGCCAACCTGTTCAACTTCTTCGATCGCACCATACCGGCGATCATCATCGAGCCGATCCGCATGGAGTGGCACCTCAGCGACTTCCAGCTGGGGATCGTCGGCACCGCGTTCACTCTGGTTTACGCGATTGCCGGATTACCACTGGGCCGCCTGGCCGACACCGGTTCGCGCAGCAAACTGATGGGCTGGGGCCTGGCGACCTGGAGCGCGCTGACGGCGGTCAACGGTCTGGTCGGCAGTTTCTGGAGTTTCCTGCTGGTGCGCATGGGCATCGGCATTGGTGAAGCCAGTTACGCGCCCGCCGCCAACTCGCTGATCGGCGATCTGTTCCCGGCCCATCGCCGGGCCCGGGCCATGGGCATTTTCATGCTCGGCCTGCCGCTCGGATTGCTGCTGGCCTTCTTCACCATCGGCTGGATGGTCAAGGCGTTCGACAGCTGGCGCGCGCCGTTCTTCATCGCCGCCGTGCCGGGGCTAGTGCTGGCGGTGTTCATGTTCTTCATCAAGGAACCCAAGCGCGGTGCGGCGGAAACCGTGCAGGTGTCCCAGGAGAAAGTCGACAAGCCGATCCGCCGCGTCCTCGCCGTGCCGACCTTCCTGTGGCTGGTGATGGCCGGGCTGTGCTTCAACTTCGCGACATACGCCTGCAACTCATTCCTGGTGCCGATGCTCCAGCGTTATTTTCTGATGCCGTTGCAGGAAGCGGCGGTGGCGACCGGGGTGATCGTCGGTGTGACCGGATTGATCGGCCTGACCCTCGGTGGCTGGATTGCCGACAAGATTCACCAGGGGGTGGCCAACGGGCGACTGCTGTTTGCCGCGTTCAGCCTGATCATCTCGACCCTGTGCACGGCGTGGGCGCTGCATGCCGGGCGCATCGAGATCGGGGTGTTCGTCGCGGTGTTCAGTGTGGGCTGGCTGTTCGCCTACAACTTCTACACCTGTGTGTACACGGCGATTCAGGACGTGGTTGAACCGCGCCTGCGGGCCACGGCGATGGCGCTGTTCTTTGCCGGGTTGTATTTGCTGGGGGGCGGTCTGGGACCAGTGGTGGTCGGTGGTTTGTCGGATCACTTCGCCAAGTCGGCGATGGCCGCCGCGGGCGCCGAGCAGATGACCGAGGCGTTCAAGGCCGTCGGGCTGCATGATGCGATGTACCTGATTCCGGTGGCGTTGTTCCTGACCATGGTGTTCCTGTTCCTCGCCTCGCGCTGTTTTGTGCGGGATGCGAAGCGGATGAAGGACGGGCTGGTGGCGGTGGTTGAGCCAGAGGGCGCAGCGGTGACTGCGTAATCGCTTTCGCGAGCAAGCCCGCTCCCACACTCGACCGCATTTCCTCCTGAAGGAAACCGGCCAACTGTGGGAGCGGGCTTGCTCGCGAAGAGGCAATCAGCCGCGCAGGATAAATATCAGGCAAACAAAAAGGCCCGCATCGCTGCGGGCCTTTTCATTTTGGGCGATGGAGCAGGGCGGTTTAGCCCGCCACCAGCACCCGGATCGCTTCCAGTCGCAGCGCGGCCTTGTCGAGCATCGCCAGACCTTGTTCACGCTGCTTGCGCAGGGCGTCCAGTTCGCTGTCGCGCACGGTCGGGTTGACCGCCTGCAACGCGGTCAGGCGTGCCAGTTCTTCGTCGGTGTCGGCTGCCAGACGGCGGCGGGCCTCGGCGACGCGCTCGGCGTGACGCGGGGTGACCTTGTCTTCACCGGCGTTGATCCGTGGCGTCAGCTGATCGCGCTGGGCCTGGATGAACTTGTTGGCGCTGGCGCGCGGCACGCTTTCCAGTTGATCGTTCAAGGTCTCGAACGCCACGCGCGATGACAGGTCGTTGCCGTTGGCGTCGAGCAGGCAGCGCAGGGCGGCCGGCGGCAGGTAACGGCCCAATTGCAGCGAACGCGGGGCAACCACTTCGCTGACGTAGAGCAGTTCCAGCAGCACGGTGCCCGGCTTGAGCGCCTTGTTCTTGATCAGCGCGACGGCGGTGTTGCCCATCGAACCGGACAGCACCAGATCCATGCCGCCCTGCACCATCGGGTGTTCCCAGGTGATGAACTGCATGTCTTCGCGTGACAGCGCCTGGTTGCGGTCGTAGGTGATGGTCACGCCTTCGTCGTCGCCCAGCGGGAAACTGGCGTCGAGCATCTTCTCGCTCGGCTTGAGGATCAGGGCGTTTTCCGAATGGTCTTCGCTGTCGATGCCGAACGCGTCGAACAGGGTTTCCATGTAGATCGGCAGGGCGAACTGGTCGTCCTGTTCGAGGATGGCCTCGACCAGCGCTTCACCTTCGCCGGCGCCGCCGGAGTTGAGTTCCAGCAGGCGGTCGCGACCGGTGTGCAGCTCGGCTTCCAGGCGCTCGCGCTCGGTGCGCGCCTCGTCGATCAGCGCTTGCCACTCGCCGTCGTCGGCCTCTTCGAGCAGCGGCAGCAGGCGTGAGCCGAACTGATGCTGCAATGCGTTGCCGGTCGGGCAGGTGTTGAGGAACGCGTTCAGTGCTTCGTGATACCACTGGAACAGGCGCTCTTGCGGGCTGGTTTCCAGGTACGGCACGTGCAGTTCGATGATGTGTTTCTGGCCGATCCGGTCGAGACGACCGATCCGCTGTTCCAGCAAGTCCGGGTGCGACGGCAGGTCGAACAGCACCAGGTGGTGGGCGAACTGGAAGTTGCGACCTTCACTGCCGATTTCCGAGCAGATCAGCACCTGTGCGCCGAACTCTTCGTCGGCGAAGTAGGCGGCGGCGCGGTCACGCTCGAGGATGTTCATGCCTTCGTGGAACACCGTGGCCGGGATGCCGGAGCGCACGCGCAGGGCGTCTTCCAGGTCCATCGCGGTTTCGGCGTGGGCGCAGATCACCAGCACTTTGGTGCGCTTGAGCATTTTCAGCTGGTCGATCAGCCACTCGACGCGCGGGTCGAATTTCCACCAGCGTTCTTCTTCGCTGGCGTCCGGCTGGGCCTGGAAACTGACTTCCGGGTACAGCTCGGCGTGTTCGCCCAGGGGCAGTTCGAGGTATTCGTCCGGGCATGGCAGCGGGTACGGGTGCAGTTTGCGCTCCGGGAAACCCTGCACGGCGGCGCGGGTGTTACGGAACAGCACGCGGCCGGTGCCGTGGCGGTCGAGCAGTTCACGCACGAGGCGGGCGCTGGCTTCGGTGTCGCCATCGTTGACGGCGGTGAGCAGGGCTTCGCCTTCGTTGCCGAGGAAACCGTGGATGGTCTTGTGCGCGGCCGGCGACAGGCGACCCTTGTCCAGCAGCTCCTGAACGGCTTCGGCCACCGGGCGATAGTTTTCGCTCTCGGCGCGGAAGGCGGCCAGGTCATGGAAACGGTTCGGGTCGAGCAGGCGCAGACGGGCGAAGTGGCTGTCCTGGCCGAGTTGTTCCGGGGTGGCGGTGAGCAGCAGCACGCCGGGAATGACTTCGGCCAGCTGTTCAACCAGCGAGTATTCCGGGCTGACTTTCTCTTCGTGCCACACCAGGTGGTGGGCTTCGTCGACCACCATCAGGTCCCAACCGGCAGCGAACAGGGCGTCCTGTGCCTTTTCATCGTCGACCAGCCACTCCAGTGCCACCAGGGCCAGCTGGGTGTCTTCGAACGGGTTGGTGGCATCGCTTTCGATGAAGCGTTCTTCGTCGAACAGCGCGACCTGCAGGTTGAAGCGGCGGCGCATTTCCACCAGCCATTGGTGCTGGAGGTTTTCCGGCACCAGGATCAGCACGCGGTTGGCGCGGCCCGACAGCAACTGGCGATGGATCACCAGGCCGGCTTCGATGGTCTTGCCCAGACCCACTTCGTCCGCCAGCAATACGCGCGGCGCGATGCGGTCGGCGACTTCACGGGCAATGTGCAACTGGTGGGCGATCGGTTGCGCACGCACGCCGCCCAGGCCCCAGAGCGAAGACTGCAACTGGCGGCTGGTGTGTTCCAGAGTGTGATAACGCAGGGAGAACCACGCCAGCGGATCGATCTGCCCGGCGAACAGACGGTCGCTGGCCAGACGGAACTGAATGAAGTTCGATAGTTGGGTTTCCGGCAGGGTGACCGCTTCGTTCTGCGCGTTGAGGCCGTGGTAGACCATCAGGCCGTCGACGTCGTCGACTTGCTGGACAGTCATCTTCCAGCCTTCGAAGTGAGTGATCGAGTCGCCGGGCGAGAACCGCACGCGGGTGAGGGGCGCATTCCGTAGCGCGTACTGGCGAGTCTCGCCAGTGGCCGGGTAAAGCACGGTCAACAAGCGGCCGTCCTGTGCCAGAACGGTGCCTAAACCAAGCTCTGCTTCGCTGTCACTGATCCAGCGTTGCCCCGGTTGATACTGCTGCGCCATGCTGCCTGACTCCCACCTTGAAAAAGCGGGCTATCTTAACGGAATGAGGGCCCGAGGCCAAAGGATAAGGAGCCTCGGCCCGGCTTTTAACCGCAATCGGCCAATTGCAGGGAAGATTAGGTCATGCATCGGTTTTACGGGATGTTGCGGCACCCTTGAGTGCCAAACCGGTCACAAGTTTGCGACCGATGGCTCAAGGCACCCCTGGCGCCGCCGATAACCTTCTGACAGGAGACCCTCATATGCTGCCACCGATGCTCCCCCTGAGCGCCGTGCCGATCACCTCCCAGCAGGATCCGATCCGCCAGCGACCGGATATTCCCCCTGTGGTGCCGGTGCAGGAAAGCTCAAACGAAAGCACCATCGACCTGCAAAAGCGCGATCCGGAAGAGGACGGCTATCTGCTGCGCGAAGAGCAGCGTCGCCAGCAGGAACGCGATCGCCGTCGCCGCGAAGCCGACGACGACCCCGAAGCTCACCTCGCCGTGCCCGGCACCGAACTGAATGCCGACAACACCGTGCCGGTGGCGCCGTTGATGGAAGATCAGCCGCGTCAGGGGCTTTGGGTCGACATCGAAATCTGAGGCCGGGCGGCCAGCTCTGTCAGGTTTTCCAGCAACACGTCGATTTCTTCTTGTGTGTTCAAGTAGCTCACCGCCACCCGCGCAATATTTGTCAGCCCGCGCGCCTGCATGTCCAGCGGCGTGTAGGCCACGCCATTGGCGCCGATGTTGATTCGTCGTTCGGCCAACGTCTGTTTCAGCGCCACGCTGTCCCAGCCTTCAAGCGTGAAGGCGATCAGCCCGGATTGTTGATTGGCCGCGCCGAGATCCCTCAGTGTCAGACCGGGAATCGCCTTCAGTCGTTGGCGCAATCCGCTGCTCAGTTGTTCGATGCGCTGGCGGACGGGGATCGCGCCGAGGCGGTTGTACTCCTCCAGCGCATTGGCCAGACCGGCCAGCAGGGCCAGCGATACCTCGCTGGTTTCAAAGCGGCGGGCGTCGTCACGCAGAGTAAAGCGCTTGCCGTCCCACGGCGCCGACAGTACATCGCGTTGCACGGGGAGCAGCCGTTGCAGGAATTGCGGCCGGATGTACATCAACGCCGTGCCGCGCGGCCCGCGCAGGAACTTGCGTCCGGCACCCTTGAGCACGTCGCACTGCAAGGCCTGAACATCGCAGGGCAACTGTCCCAGTGCCTGGCCGGCGTCGATGAAATAAGGGATGCCGTGGCGCCGCGCGACATTGCCGATCTGCGCGGCGGGGTTGATCAGACCGCCGTTGGCCGGCAGCCAGGTCAGTGCGATCAGCCGCACCTGGCCGTCGATCATTTGCGCCAGGGCATGCGGATCGACTGCACCGTGGGCGTCGCAAGGAATCACTTCGAGCCGCGCGCCGGCCTTCACCGCTTCGGTCATGCACGCCAGATTGCCGGCCCATTCATGACGACCCACCAGAATCCGTTCGCCGGGCTGCCACGGCCCCAGCGCGTTGAACGCCTGGCTCCAGGCCGCCGAGCCGCTGCTGGCGAAGGCGATGTCTTCGGGCTGGGCGTTGAGCAGGGCGGCGGCCGCATTGCGCGCGCGTTCCTGGACCCGGTTGTCTGCCGACTCCATCGGCCCGCCGAGTGCTTCGCGTTGCAGCTGTTCGATCACTGCATCGAGGGTGGCGTGGCTTGGCAGCGAGGCGCCGGCGTGGTTGAAGTGGATCACCTGGGCGCAGCCGGGCGTGGCGGCGCGCAGCCGCAAGATGTCGTCGATGTTCACGGCTTGAGCTCGAAGATTGCGTCGATTTCCACCGCGACGCCGGCCGGCAGGCTCGCCACGCCGACCGCGGTGCGCACGTGTCGGCCCTTGTCGCCGAGGGCGTTGACCAGCAGATTCGAGGCGCCGTTGGCGACGACGCCCTGAGCCTTGAAGTCCGGCGTGGCGGCCACGAAAACCCCGAGGCGCAGAATGCGCACCAGTTTCGACAGGTCATCGCCCAGCGCATGGCTCAACTGGGCGAGCAGGCCCAAGGCAGCCAGTTCAGCGGCGTTGGCGCCTTCTTCGTCGGAGATCGCTTCGCCCAGTCGTCCGATGAACGCAGGTTTGCCGTCGAGCAATGGAACCTGCCCGGAGATGAACAGCTGGTTCTGGCTGACCACGTGGTTGACGTAGTTGGCGATCGGCTGGCTTGGTTCGGGCAGACGCAGGCCGAGTTGTTGAACGCGTTGGCTGAGGGAATCGGTCATGGGAAGTCCTCCTGAGTGAGGGCTTCAGCATGTTAGTGCGAGCGAAGGGCGACAAACGGATAGATTTAATCCGACGCATCCAAAAAACTCATGCGTTCGCGGTTTCCTCCAGCCACTGGCAGAAACTTTGTGCCGCCGATGTGGGCGGGCGTTGTGGGGTTACCAGCCAATAACCGATCTCGCCGAGCATCGGCGGCGTGTCGAAGGCTGGCACCAGCGCGCCTTCCTTGATTCGCCGTTCGATCATTCGCTGGCGGCCCATGGCAACGCCCTGGCCGGCAACCGCGGCTTCGACGACGATGTTGTAGTCGTGCAGCATGACGCTGGGCACATGAGCCAGATCGATGCCGCTGTGTTGCTGCCAGTCGATCCACTCGAACGGCTGGTACGACTTGGCCATCAGCAACGGCCCTTTGCTCACGCCCTTGGCCTTGAACGCCGGGCTGCACACCGGCGTCAGGGTCTCGCCCATGAACCGGCGGGCCTGAACTTTCGGCCAGCCGCCCTTGCCGTAGCGGATCGCCAGATCCACCTCGCCGGCGTCGACATCCGCCAGTTGTACGGCGGGCAGCAGTTCGACGTGGATGTTCGGGTAAGTTGCGTTGAAATCCGCCAGACGCGGCGCCAGCCACAAGGTGGCGAAAGAGGCGAGCAGGCCGATGCGCAGGTTGGTGGGGCGTTCGCCGCGCAGGTCGTGGGTGGCGGCGGCAATCGCGGCGAGGGCCGGTTCGATCTGCCGGTAGTAGTGTTCGCCGGCGGGTGTCAGATCGATCGCCCGGGTGCGGCGCACGAACAGTCGCTGATCGAGGAACTCTTCGAGTTTGTGCACCTGATGGCTGATCGCACTTTGGGTCACCGACAGCTCATCGGCAGCCTTGATGAAACTCAAATGACGGGCCACGGCCTCAAAGGCACGCAAGGCCATCAGCGGTGGCAGGTCCTGATGCAGGGGCACGGCGCAGATCCTTCGGGTTCAGGGCGAGGCGCCGATTGTGCAAGCAAATCCGGTGGGCGGTACATGAAATGTTGTAGAGGGTTCAGGCGAGTGGCTGGTCAGCGTTCGCGCCAGGCCGCATTATTGGCGCAGTCCTGCCGTTGAAGCGGCAGTTGTGATTCAGTCCAAGCGATGCACCGAACGCCATGAGCCAAGACGACAAGCTGATCGACCTCAACACCGAACGCGCCAAGCGGGTTCATGACCTCAACGAGAAGCGCCTGAATGAAGTACGCCAGGCTTTCGAGCAGGCCATGCCGTTGGGTAAACCGAAGAAAAAGCCGAAAAACAAACCGAAAAAGCGTTGATCTCCCCTGCATCCGTTGATGCAGGTCAGTTATTTCCCTTCCTTTCCTCCTCTCTGTGACCGGCATTGATCCCGGTCAATTCCTGCGCCTGCCTGATTGGTTAACTTAGTTCCATCGCAGCAAAGCAGGGGCCAGGAGGCCAGTCATGTTTTTCGATAACGTGGTGTTTGCCGGGGTCCTGACTGTGGGCCTGATGGTTCTGTTTTTTGCAGGGTTTGGATTTTTTATCTGGAAGGATGCGAACAAGCGCAAGAAGCCTTGATTCTTCCGGATTTGATGAGCACGCAAGGCATTTTGGGCAACTTCGGTTGCCCTTTTTTTTTGTGTCTTGGCGGCCGTTGGGCCGACCATGCTTTGGGTTGTTTTGGGTGAATATCCGTTTCTGCGGGTGCTGCCGCTGGCGGTTTCGCCCTTACGGCGAGTCCCTTTTTCAGACGCCAAAAAGGAACCAAAAGGCTGGGCCCCGGCGTTCGGCACCTCGCTTTGGCTCGGTGTTCCTTCGTTCCGGGATTCATCCGGGGGCATCGCCTACGGTTTGCTTCGCTGCACCTCCTCTCGATGCATGCGGCTTCGCCGCACGGTCGCTGCGCTCCCACCCCCGGATAAATCCCTCCACTCAGCCTTCCGATGGGGCCGGCACGTCAAGAGCGGTACTCGAGCTAACGCTCATCGTGTTGAGTGGTTAGAGGCGAAAAGCGACTGCTTTTGCTTTTGCTTTGATCGTTCCCACGCTCCGCGTGGGAATGCAGCCCGGGACGCTCTGCGTCCCATTTCTGGAAGCAACAAAAAAGGCGTGATCCTTGCGAATCACGCCTTTTTCATTACAGCGGTCTATCAGCTGCCCAGCGCCTTCGAGGCCAGCCAGAACAGGCCGGCCGACAGGGCCACGGTGGCTGGCAGGGTCAGGACCCAGGCCAGCAGGATGGTTTTCACCGTGCCGCCTTGCAGGCCGCTTTTGTTGGCGACCATGGTGCCGGCCACGCCCGAGGAGAGGACGTGGGTGGTGGACACCGGCAGGCTGAAGATGTTGGCCATGCCGATCAGGCTGGCGGTGGTGATCTGGGCCGACATGCCTTGCGAGTAGGTCATGCCTTGCTTGCCGATCTTCTCGCCGATGGTCAGTACCACGCGTTTCCAGCCGACCATGGTGCCAAGGCCCAGGGCCAGGGCGACCGCCAGAATCACCCAGAACGGGGCGTATTCGGTGGTGGTGGTCAGGTCTTTGCGCAGTTTGTCCAGGTCAGCCTTTTCACGCGGGGCGAGGCCTGGCAGTTTGCTGACTTTCTTCGCAGTGTCGTCCAGGCAGAGCAGGTAACGACGCACTTCGATGCGGCTTTCCGCGGACAGCGAGTGGTAGTCGGCTACACCTTTGAGGGTGTCGAGCAGGGCGGCGATGGTCGGTTCGGTCTGTTGCGGGTTGCAACGGAATTTCTCCGGCAGGTCGCCTTCCACGCTTTTGCCCAGGGCCAGGAATTCACCCAGGGTGTCGGCGTTGCGCTTGTAGAACTGGCTCAGGTGCAGGGTCGCGTCGCGGGTACGTTCGATCTGGTAGGTGGTGCTGTTCAGGTCGAGTACGAACTGCGCAGGCACGATACCGATCAGTACCAGCATGATCAGGCCGATGCCTTTCTGGCCGTCGTTGGAACCGTGCACGAAGCTCACGGCCATGGCCGAGATCACCAGGACCAGGCGGTTCCAGAACGGTGGGTGCTTCTTGTCGTCGATCTTGCGGCGCTGTTCCGGCGTCTTGTGCATCTTCGACAGCGGACGCCACCACTTCAGGCCGATCAGCACCAGCGCGGCGATCAGGAAGCCGGCCATTGGCGAGAACACCAGCGAGGCACCGATATCGATCGCTTTCTGCCAGTTGACGCCGTCAGCCAGTGGAATTTCGTTGATCAGGGCGTTGGCCAGGCCGACACCGAGGATCGAACCGATCAGCGTGTGCGAACTGGAGGCCGGGATACCGAAGTACCAGGTGCCCAGGTTCCAGGCGATCGCGGCGGCGAGCAGCGAGAACACCATCGCCAGACCATGGCCGGTGTTCACGTTGATCAACAGTTCTACCGGCAGCAGGTGCACGATGGCATACGCCACGCCAACGCCGCCCAGCAGTACGCCGAGGAAGTTGAACACGCCCGAGAAGAACACCGCCAGGTGAGGCGGCATCGCTTTGGTGTAGATAACAGTGGCTACCGCGTTAGCGGTGTCATGAAATCCATTGATGAACTCGAAGGCGAGGACAAATGTCAGGGCGAGCAGGAGGCTCACAAGCACCCAGGCATCCAGTCCGCTGAATAAATCGATCATGAAGGTTTTCTGACCCGGTCATAAGGGGGCGCGATTATGCCAGAAAAGACTGGAAATCGATCCCCTACCTGCTCATCGGTAACATTCTTCAACGAATTAATTTGTATCAGGGGGCATTACCCAAGCTTTTTGCAGGGATTTTCAAGCCTTTGATTCTATTGGGAAAAATGCGAGGAGTCGGGGGATTGGCCGGTTGTCGGGAGGGGGCCGAAACTTGTATGAAATATCTGAGAAACGCGTCTGACATGCTCCCAGCCTGTGCAATACAGGGGGAGTTGGCCGCTGCCCGCGGGTAGCGGGCGCGCAAGGCATCGTCAGCCCACCGTGCTTGTAACCCGGTGAGTACGCTTACCCTCGAAAGATGCAAAGGACGGCGTCAAGGCTCTTCGGCTTTGAGTTCCTCTTCCATTTTTTTCAGTTCTTGCTGGAAGACCTGATCCTGAACGGTAGGGCGTTTACGCCAGGCTTTGCGTTCTGGTTCGGGCTGGGCGGCGTAGGTGGTGACTTCCCCGCCGTAAACTTCCTTGTAACGTTGTTCCTGGCGCTCAAGTTCCGCGCGCAGTTCGTCTTTCGTCACAGTGCTACCTGTATGAGTTGAGATAAATGTCTGGTGAACGCACTGCACGAATCATTTAACCGAATCGCCAACAAGGACTTGCCTGTACAGGCAGCGGTGTTGTCGGGAAGACGGTCAGGACTTCCATGTAGCAGGCGGCTACGGCACCAGATTAAAACTGACGCAGCATCAGTTTCCTGTTTCAGCGAGCGCGCTGGCGGTGCATGAATAATGAGCATCAGGCGCTGGCCGGGGCCGGCAGCGATGGACATCGCGCCAGCGGGTGGCACCGTCGGCAAATAAAAGCGCGGTGTCACTGAGGTGCATTATAGCGGCCGAATCGGGATTGCCTATCTTTGCCAAGTTAAAAACGGTTCTGGATGTGTGATTGTTTTGTGACGTCCAACTTTCATCAATAGTTGCATCGCCGTTGCGCAGTGTTTGATTTCTGGCGCCATTTAGTCGGACAACTAAGGCGCTTAAACCGCACCGGCGTTCCAAGTTCAAATCTGTTGCGCACAACCCAAACGAGGAGGTGAGGGCGATTGCGATTATCGGTCGACGGTTCGATAATCGCCCGGTGTTGGCGGTCTGTCGCTTGTGTATCTGCCGACGAGCCGCTTGTATAGCCGTTGATCCGAACAAGAAAAAAAGGACCTGACATGAACGATCAAATGCGCAATTCCTTCACCTCGGTAGCGCCGCCGATCGTCGCTTCGCCGGCCAAGCGTATCCAGGCCCTGACCGGCGATCCGGATTTCATGACCTCCCTGGCCCGTGGCCTGGCGGTGGTGCAGGCGTTTCAGGAGCGCAAGCGCCACCTGACCATCGCCCAGATCAGCCACCGCACGGAAATTCCCCGCGCCGCCGTGCGCCGTTGCCTGCACACACTGATCAAGCTCGGCTACGCCACCACCGACGGGCGCACTTATTCGCTTCTGCCGAAAGTGCTGACCCTCGGTCACGCCTATCTGTCGTCGACGCCGCTGGCGGTCTCGGCCCAGCCGTACCTCGACCGCATGAGCGAGCAACTGCACGAGGCCTGCAACATGGCCACGCTGGAAGGCGACGACATTCTCTACATTGCCCGTTCGGCCACCACCCAGCGTCTGATTTCGGTGGACCTGTCGGTGGGCGGGCGCTTGCCGGCGTACTGCACGTCTATGGGGCGAATCCTGCTGGCGGCGCTGGACGACACCTCGCTGCGCGAATACCTCGACCACGCCGAACTGGTGGCCAAGACCAGCCGCACGATTCACACCCCCGACGCCTTGCTCGAATGTCTGCAGGAAGTCCGGCAGCAGGGCTGGTGCATCGTCGATCAGGAACTGGAACAAGGTCTGCGTTCGATTGCCGTGCCGGTGTATGACGCTTCCGGCCAGGTGGTGGCCGCGCTCAATGTCAGCACCCACGCCGGTCGGGTCAGTCGTACCGAGCTCGAGCAGCGCTTTCTGCCGGGCCTGTTGAGCGCCAGTCGCGACCTCAGTGCGCAGTTGTTCGCCTGATGAAGCTGTTCGATAAACGCACAGAGTTGCGTTTATCGAATTGACGCTAAAACCCCCGGATCATTAATGTCGCGGCAGCGTCATCCGGCGCGAATGTGAATGAGCCCGCCGGATCGTCGACTCCCATAATAATGACAAGAGGCAACTTCCCATGCGCACGTTCCCCGACTGTCGCCGCTCCCGTTCCTGTTGCCGGTATTAGCGCAACGCCTGATTTCTTCCTTATATAGTTGTGACCGTGCCGCTCTCTGGCCGGCCGCCGTTCGACTGCGTTTTCTTGCGTGGAATAAAAATAATGAACCAGCCTCAGTCCGCTGTAGGTCACTGCCTCGACGTGCAGTCCTTCATCAATGCCCAACCGATCTCGCGCTATCAGTGGCGCGTCGTGATCCTGTGTTTCCTGATTGTGTTCCTCGATGGCCTCGATACCGCGGCCATGGGTTTTATCGCGCCGGCCCTGTCCCAGGACTGGGGCATCGACCGCGCCAGCCTCGGCCCGGTGATGAGTGCCGCGCTGATCGGAATGGTCTTCGGTGCGCTGGGCTCCGGGCCGCTGGCTGACCGCTTCGGGCGAAAAGTCGTACTGGTCGGCGCGGTTTTTCTGTTCGGCGCTTTCAGCCTGGCGTCGGCCTACGCCACCAATGTCGATCAGTTGCTGGTGCTGCGTTTCCTCACTGGTCTGGGACTGGGCGCCGGGATGCCGAACGCCACCACGCTGCTGTCGGAATACACCCCGGAGCGCAAGAAGTCCCTGTTGGTGACCAGCATGTTCTGCGGCTTCAACCTGGGCATGGCCGGTGGCGGGTTTATTTCGGCCAAGTTGATCCCGGCATTCGGCTGGCACAGCCTGTTACTGATCGGCGGGATCCTGCCGCTGATCCTCACCGTGGTGTTGCTGCTCTGGCTGCCGGAATCGGCGCGTTATCTGGTGGTGCGCAATCGCGGCACCGACAAGGTGCGCAAGACCCTCGCACCGATTGATCCAGCCATCGTCGCGCAGGCCGCGAGTTTCAGCGTGCCGGAACAGAAGACCGTGAAAGCGCGCAACGTGTTTGCGGTGATTTTTTCCGGCACCTACAGCGTCGGCACGTTGCTGCTGTGGCTGACCTATTTCATGGGTCTGGTGATCGTGTACCTGCTGACCAGTTGGCTGCCGACCCTGATGCGCGACAGCGGCGCAAGCATGGAGCAGGCGGCCTTCATCGGTGCGCTGTTCCAGTTTGGCGGAGTGTTGAGCGCGGTGGGCGTAGGCTGGGCGATGGACCGCTTCAATCCGCACAAGGTCATCGGCATTTTCTACCTGTTGGCCGGGGTGTTTGCCTACGCGGTCGGGCAGAGCCTGGGCAACATCACGCTGCTGGCGACGCTGGTGCTGGTGGCGGGCATGTGCGTCAACGGCGCGCAATCGGCGATGCCGTCGCTGGCGGCGCGGTTTTATCCGACCCAAGGCCGGGCGACCGGTGTGTCGTGGATGCTCGGGATCGGCCGCTTCGGCGCGATTCTCGGGGCGTGGATGGGCGCGACCCTGCTGGGCCTGGGCTGGAATTTCGAGCAAGTGCTGACGGCGCTGGTGATTCCGGCGGGCCTGGCCACGGCAGCGGTGGTGATCAAGGGGTTGGTCAGTCACGCGGACGCG
Source organism: Pseudomonas sp. 3-2 (assembly GCF_019710535.1). NCBI lineage: Bacteria > Pseudomonadati > Pseudomonadota > Gammaproteobacteria > Pseudomonadales > Pseudomonadaceae > Pseudomonas > Pseudomonas sp. 3-2. Next base: position 1,460,332 of record NZ_CP081200.1, read on the forward strand.
ACCTGAGTTTCATTGCAGGATCGTTCCCGCGTCGAACTGGCCGCAGAGGTTGCTCCGCGTTCGGCTTCGGAAGGGACGCGGAGCGTCCCGGGCTGCATTCCCACGCAGAGCGTGGGAACGATCAGCGGCTTTCCCGCACGCAGTGCGGGAGTGATCATTAGGCAGATAACAATCTGTTCGATAAACGAACACTCAGTCGATTATCGGATTGTTTGGTGAAAATCAGCGGCTTAATCTTCAGTGACTCCGGCGCAGAACCTCGCGCCTTTTTATTCACTGGCGATTCATTACAAAAACGGGAGCCCGCTCCATGGCTGAGATCCTTTCGCTGCACGACGCGGTGAAGCAATTCGTCAACGACGGCGATACCGTCGCGCTCGAAGGCTTCACTCACCTGATCCCTACGGCGGCGGGTCATGAAATCATTCGTCAGGGCAAGAAAGATCTGACCCTGGTGCGGATGACGCCTGACCTGATCTACGACCAACTGATCGGCGCCGGCTGTGCACGCAAGCTGATCTTCTCCTGGGGCGGCAACCCTGGCGTGGGTTCGCTGCACCGTCTGCGCGACGCGGTCGAGAAGCAATGGCCGCACGCGCTGGAAATCGAAGAACACAGCCACGCCGACCTGGCCAATGCCTACGTCGCCGGCGCCTCCGGCCTGCCGTTCGCGGTGTTGCGGGCCTACGCCGGTTCCGACCTGCCGAAGGTCAACCCGCTGATCAAATCCGTGACTTGCCCGTTCACCGGTGAAGTGCTGGCAGCGGTGCCGTCGGTGCGTCCGGACGTGACCGTGATCCACGCCCAGAAAGCCGACCGTCAGGGCAACGTGCTGCTGTGGGGCATTCTCGGTGTGCAGAAAGAAGCCGCACTGGCCGCCAAGCGTTGCATCGTCACCGTCGAAGAAATCGTCGACAACCTCAACGCGCCGATGAACGCCTGCGTGCTGCCGACCTGGGCCTTGAGCGCGGTCTGCCATGTACCCGGTGGCGCGCATCCGTCCTACGCCCACGGTTACACCGAGCGTGACAACCGCTTCTACCAGGCGTGGGACCCGATCGCTCGCGACCGTGAGACGTTTACCGCGTGGATCAACGAATACATCCATGGCTGCGCTGACTTCAGCGAGTTCCAGGCCAAGTTGGCCGCTGCTTCGGAGGCCAAGTAATGACCTACACCACCAATGAAATGATGACCGTCGCCGCAGCCCGTCGCCTGAAGAACGGCTCGGTGTGCTTCGTCGGCATCGGCCTGCCGTCGAAAGCCGCCAACCTGGCGCGCCTGACCTCGTCGCCGGACGTGGTGCTGATCTACGAGTCCGGCCCTATCGGCGCCAAACCCAGCGTATTGCCACTGTCGATCGGTGACGGCGAGCTGGCGGAAACCGCTGACACCGTCGTGCCGACCGGTGAGATTTTTCGCTACTGGCTGCAGGGCGGGCGCATCGACGTCGGTTTCCTCGGCGCAGCCCAGGTCGACCGTTTCGGCAACATCAACACCACCGTGGTCGGCGACTATCACCAGCCGAAAGTACGCCTGCCGGGTGCCGGTGGTGCGCCGGAGATCGCCGGCTCCGCGAAAAGCGTGCTGATCATCCTTAAACAGTCGGCGCGTTCGTTTGTCGACAAGCTCGATTTCATCACCTCGGTCGGCCATGGTGAGGGTGGTGATTCGCGCAAACGTCTGGGCCTGCCGGGCGCCGGTCCGGTCGGGATCATCACCGACCTGTGCATCATGGAGCCAGAAGAGGGCACCCACGAATTCGTGGTTACCGCACTGCACCCGGGCGTGACCCGCGAGCAAGTGGTCGCCGCCACCGGTTGGGCAATCCGTTTTGCTGACAACGTTGACACCACCGCCGAGCCGACCGAAGTCGAGCTGACCGCCCTGCGCGATCTCGAAGCCCGCACCGCAGCGGCCCACGGCCAGGCACCGGGAGAAGCATGATGCGCGACGTTTATATCTGCGATGCGATTCGTACCCCCATCGGTCGTTTCGGTGGCGGTCTGGCGGCTGTTCGCGCCGACGACCTGGCCGCCGTGCCGATCAAGGCCCTGATGGAGCGCAATCCGTCGGTGGACTGGAGCGCCATCGACGAAGTATTCCTCGGCTGCGCCAACCAGGCCGGTGAAGACAACCGCAACGTCGCGCGCATGGCGTTGTTGCTGGCGGGTCTGCCGGAGAGCGTTCCGGGCGTCACCCTCAATCGCCTCTGCGCGTCGGGCATGGATGCCATCGGCACCGCGTTCCGCGCCATTGCCAGCGGTGAAATGGAGCTGGCGATTGCCGGCGGCGTCGAGTCGATGTCCCGCGCACCGTTCGTGATGGGCAAGGCTGATGCGGCGTTCTCGCGCAACATGAAGCTGGAGGACACCACCATCGGCTGGCGTTTCATCAACCCGCTGATGAAGGCCCAGTATGGCGTTGACGCGATGCCGCAGACCGCCGACAACGTCGCCGACGACTACGAAGTTTCCCGCGAGGATCAGGACGCTTTCGCCCTGCGCAGTCAGCAACGTACTGCCGCTGCCCAGGCTGCCGGCTACTTCGCCGAGGAAATCGTTGAAGTGCGGATCGCCCACAAGAAGGGCGAAACCGTGGTCAGCCAGGACGAACACCCCCGCGCCGACACCACGCTAGAAGCGCTGAGCAAACTGAAACCGGTCAACGGCCCGGACAAGACCGTCACCGCCGGCAACGCTTCGGGCGTCAACGACGGTGCCGCCGCGCTGATTCTGGCCTCGGCCGAAGCGGTGAAAAAACACGGCCTGACCGCTCGCGCCAAAGTGCTCGGGATGGCCAGTGCCGGGGTCGCGCCACGGGTGATGGGCATCGGTCCGGTGCCGGCGGTGCGCAAACTCACCGAACGCCTCGGCGTGGCGGTCAGCGATTTCGATGTGATCGAACTCAACGAAGCCTTCGCCAGTCAGGGCCTGGCGGTGCTGCGTGAACTGGGACTGGCGGACGACGCGGCCCAGGTCAACCCGAACGGCGGCGCGATTGCCTTGGGCCACCCGTTGGGCATGAGCGGCGCGCGGCTGGTGCTGACTGCGCTGCATCAGCTGGAAAAGACCGGTGGCAAGAAAGGTCTGGCGACCATGTGCGTCGGTGTCGGCCAGGGCCTGGCCCTGGCCATCGAACGCGTCTGACGCAAGCCGTGACGAAAAAGAACAGAGGAAAGCGAAATGACTGACAAGCCTGGTTACCGCCGCCCGCAGGAAGGCACCCAGCCGCCGTACCTGCACCCGACCTATCAATCCACCAATCTGCGCTCGCCGTCCAAGCCGTTGGTGTTTCTGCCGCATTCGCTGTCGGAAATCACTGGGCCGACCATCGGTGCCGAGCGTGTGGCCGATACCGACAACGATTTGACCGCCCAGCATCAGGGTGAACCCCTCGGTGAGCGGATCATCATTCACGGGCGTGTGCTCGACGAAGACGGTCTGCCGGTCCCGGGAATTCTGGTGGAGATCTGGCAGGCCAACGCCGCCGGTCGCTACAACCATGCCCGTGACCTGCACGACGCGCCGCTGGACCCGAATTTCACCGGCACCGGCCGCACCGTGACCGACGCCGACGGCTGGTATCAGTTCCAGACCATCAAGCCCGGCGCCTATCCGTGGGGCAACCACCACAATGCCTGGCGTCCGGCGCACGTGCATTTCTCGCTGTTCGGGCCGAGCATCCTGACGCGCCTGGTCACGCAAATGTATTTCCCGGGCGACCCGCTGCTGGCCTACGACCCGATCTACAACTGCGTGCCGGACACCTCGGCCAAGGAACGCCTGATCGCCGCTTTCGATCTGGAAAAAACCATTCCGTCCTACGCCCTCGCTTATCGCTGGGACATCGTGCTGCGCGGCCGCGAAGCCACGCCGATGGAGAAATGAGATGACCCTGACTGCGACCACGTCCCACACCGTCGGGCCGTATTACCACATCGGCCTGACCTGGCTGAACCGTGAAAACCTCGCCAACGAACTGACCCTCGGCCAGCGCGTGGCGATCACCGGGCAAGTGGTGGACGGCAACGGCGATGTCGTCAACGACGCCATGCTCGAAGTCTGGCAGGCCAACGCCGCCGGCAAATATGACCACCCGGAAGACGAGCAGGCCAAGCCGCTCGATCCGAATTTCGAAGGCTTTGGCCGGGTGCCGGTGGATGCGGAAGGGCGCTTTCGTTTCACCACCATCAAGCCGGGCACGGTTGAAGGCCTGAAGGGCTCGACCCAGGCGCCGCACCTGGTGGTGCTGGTGTTTGCGCGCGGTCTGGTGAAGCACTTGCTGACGCGTATTTACTTCGAAGGCGATCCGGCGAACGTCAATGATCCGTTGCTCGAATGCGTACCGGCCGAGCGCCGCGATACGTTGCTGGCGAAGCCGGACGCGGCGGGTGTCTATCAGTGGAATGTGATCCTGCAGGGCACTGATGCGGAGACCGTGTTCTTCGATTACTAAAGTCATTACACATCCCCTGTGGGAGCGGGCTTGCTCGCGAAGAGGGTGTGTCAGTCGACAGTGATGTTGGCTGATCCAACGCCTTCGCGAGCAAGCCCGCTCCCACAGAGATTTGCGGCGCAGAGTGTCTGTGGAACGGGGCTGTTGCAAAGTGTGTCTAGACTCTCACTGTCCCTATCGAGTGAAAAACAATGACAACCACCACCTCCCATTACACGGGTGAAGAGCGCAGCAAGCGCATCTTTGCCATTGTCGGCGCGTCGTCCGGCAACCTCGTCGAATGGTTCGACTTCTACGTCTACGCCTTCTGCGCGATCTATTTCGCCCCGGCGTTCTTCCCCTCCGACAATCCCACGGTGCAGCTGGTCAACACGGCAGGCGTATTCGCCGCCGGGTTCCTGATGCGACCGATCGGCGGCTGGATTTTCGGCCGGGTCGCGGACAAGCACGGGCGCAAGAACTCGATGCTGATCTCGATCCTGATGATGTGCTTCGGCTCGTTGCTGATCGCCTGTCTGCCGACCTACAAGGACATCGGCGTCTGGGCGCCGCTGCTGCTGTTGTTCGCGCGTCTGCTGCAAGGCCTGTCGGTGGGCGGTGAATACGGCACCACCGCGACCTATATGAGCGAAGTCGCGCTCAAGGGCCAGCGCGGGTTCTTCGCCTCGTTCCAGTACGTGACCCTGATCGGCGGGCAACTGCTGGCGGTGCTGCTGGTGGTGATCCTGCAACAGTTCCTCTCTGAAGAAGAATTGCGTGCCTACGGCTGGCGAATTCCGTTCGTGGTCGGTGCGGCCGCCGCGCTGATTTCGCTGTTCCTGCGCCGTTCGCTGAAAGAAACCACCAGCAAGGAAATGCGCGAGAACAAGGACGCCGGCAGCATCCGCGCACTGTTCCGCGATCACAAGGCTGCGTTCATCACCGTGCTCGGCTATACCGCCGGCGGCTCGCTGATTTTCTACACCTTCACCACGTACATGCAGAAGTACCTGGTGAACACCGCCGGCATGCACGCCAAGACCGCCAGCTACATCATGACCGGCGCGCTGTTCCTGTACATGTGCATGCAGCCGCTGTTCGGCATGCTCGCCGACAAGATCGGCCGGCGTAACTCGATGCTCTGGTTCGGTGGCCTCGGCACGTTGTTCACGGTGCCGATCCTGCTCAGCCTGAAAAGTGTCGGCAGCCCGTTCCTGGCTTTCGTGCTGATCACCGTGGCGCTGGCGATCGTCAGTTTCTACACCTCGATCAGCGGTCTGGTGAAAGCCGAGATGTTCCCGCCGGAAGTCCGCGCCCTCGGCGTCGGCCTGGCCTACGCGGTAGCGAATGCGATCTTTGGTGGTTCGGCAGAATACGTGGCCCTGAGCCTCAAGGCTGGCGGCATGGAAAACGCGTTCTACTGGTATGTCACGATCATGATGGCCGTGGCGTTCCTGTTCAGCCTGCGCCTGCCCAAAGAAGCGAAGTATCTGCACCACGATCTTTAAACCGATGCGCGCGGGCCACAACGGCCCGCGCCGGCAAGGACTGTTTATGACTCAGCGACCGGGCAATCAATTGTTCGATGCCTACTTTACTGCCTGCGATATGCGCGACGTGTTCTGCGATCAGGGTCGGGTGCAGGCGATGCTCGACTTCGAAGCGGCGCTGGCCCGGGCCGAAGCGCGTGTCGGGTTGATTCCGGCGGGCGCCGTCGAGTCGATCGAAAACGCCTGCCGCGCCGGACTGTTCGATTTCGCAGCGCTGGGCGAGGCGATTGCCACGGCCGGCAATTCGGCGATTCCGCTGGTCAAGGCATTGGGCAAACAGATTGCCGCGACCGATGCCGAAGCCGAGCGCTATGTACATCTGGGCGCCACCAGTCAGGACGTGATGGATTCCGGTCTGGTGCTGCAATTGCGTCAGGCGCTGGAATTGATTGAAGGGGAACTGGCGCAACTGGCCGACGCTCTCGCCATTCAGGCGCAGCGCCACGCCGCGACGCCGCTGGCCGGGCGCACCTGGCTGCAACATGCGACGCCGGTGACGCTCGGCATGAAGATCGCCGGTTGGCTCGGTGCGATCACTCGCAGCCGTCAGCGTCTGCGCGAGCTCAAGCCACGGCTGCTGGTGCTGCAATTCGGTGGCGCCTCCGGCACCCTCGCGGCGCTCGGCGAACAGGCGTTGCCGATCGCCCAGGCGCTGGCCGAAGAACTGCACCTGACCCTGCCGGAACAACCGTGGCACACCCAGCGCGACCGCATCGTCGAGTTCGGCGCGGTGCTCGGTCTGATCGCCGGCAGCCTCGGCAAGTTCGGCCGCGACATCAGCCTGTTGATGCAGACCGAAGCGGCGGAAGTGTTTGAGCCGTCGGCGCCGGGCAAGGGCGGTTCCTCGACCATGCCGCACAAACGCAACCCGGTGGGCGCGGCGGTGTTGATCGGCGCCGCCACCCGCGTGCCGGGGTTGGTGTCGACGCTGTTCAGCGCCATGCCGCAGGAACACGAACGCAGCCTCGGTCTGTGGCACGCCGAATGGGAAACCCTGCCGGAGATCTGCTGCCTGGTGTCGGGCGCACTGCAACAGGCGCGGCTGCTGGCCGATGGTCTGGAGGTCGATGCTGCGCGCATGGCCCGCAACCTGGAGTTGACTCAAGGCCTGGTGCTGGCAGAAGCGGTGAGCATCGTGCTCGCGCAACGGGTCGGCCGCGACACCGCGCATCATCTGCTCGAGCAATGCTGCAAACGGGCGGTGGCCGAACAGCGCCATCTGCGTGCGGTCCTCGGTGACGAACCGCAGGTGACCGCCGAATTGAGTGCAACCGAACTGGATCATCTGCTCGATCCCGCCCATTACCTCGGCCAGGCACAGGTCTGGGTCGAGCGGGCAGTGGCCGAACACAACGCATTGTCTGACTGAAAGGAGAGGGCTGTGGCTTTCGTTCAACTCGCCGATGGCGAACTGCATTACTCATTGGAAGGCCCGGTCGATGCGCCGGTACTGGTGCTGTCGAACTCGCTGGGCACCGACCTGCACATGTGGGACGTGCAGATGCCGGCCTTTACCGAACATTTTCGCGTGCTGCGTTTCGATACTCGCGGGCACGGCCAGTCGCTGGTGACGCCGGGCCCGTACAGCATCGAGCAACTGGGCCGCGACGTGCTGGCGCTGCTGGATGCGCTGCACATCGAACGCGCGCATTTCTGCGGTCTGTCGATGGGCGGCCTGATCGGCCAGTGGCTGGGGATCAACGCCGGCCAGCGGCTGAACAAACTGATCGTCTGCAACACGGCGGCGAAAATCGGCGATCCGTCGGTGTGGAACCCGCGCATCGAAACCGTGCTGCGTGATGGCCCGGCGGCGATGGTCGCGTTGCGTGATGCATCGATTGCCCGCTGGTTTACTCCGGACTTTTCCGCCGCCCATCCGGCAGCAGCGAAGCAAATCACCGACATGCTGGCCGCGACCCATCCTGAAGGTTACGCCGCCAACTGCGCAGCGGTGCGCGATGCGGATTTCCGCGAGCAGTTGGCGTCGATCACGGTGCCGCTGCTGGTGATCGCCGGTACCGAAGATGCGGTGACGCCACCGTCCGGCGGGCATTTCATTCAGGAGCATGTGCGCGGCGCCGAGTACGCCGAGTTTTATGCGGCGCACCTTTCCAACGTTCAGGCCGGCGACGCGTTCAGCGACCGCGTGCTGACCTTTTTGCTGGCCGATTAAGGGGATTTCTGTGGACGAGAAACAACGTTACGACGACGGCATGCAAGTGCGCCGCGCGGTGCTCGGCGATGCGCACGTTGATCGCAGCCTGACCACGCTGACCGAGTTCAACTCGGAATTTCAGGAGATGATCACCCGTCACGCCTGGGGCGACATCTGGACCCGACCGGGCCTGCCACGCCACACCCGCAGCCTGATCACCATCGCCATGCTGATCGGCATGAACCGCGAAGGTGAACTGAGGTTGCACCTGCGGGCGGCGGCCAACAATGGCGTGAGTCGCGGCGAGATCAAGGAAGTGATCATGCAGAGCGCGATCTACTGCGGGATTCCGGCAGCCAATGCGACGTTCCATCTGGCTGAATCGGTGTGGGATGAGCTGGGTATCGAATCCCGGGATTGACCGCGACTGAGCGGATGCCATCGCTAGCGGGCTAGCTCCGACAGTGAAATGCGGTCCATTGTGGGAGCTAGCCTGCTAGCGATGGCGGTATTTGCCGCGCCGATTGAAACCTTGGCGACAATGAAAATCCGCTTGAACGGAAACAGCGTGTGGCCGTTTTCCTCTTGCGGATAATGCGCGTGCACCCGCATCAGGTAGTGATAAATGAAGCGCGCCTGTTCCTCTGACGTCAGTTCCTGCATCACCGGCCGCAGCGCCGACACCTTTACCCAGTCATAAACCGGCGACTTGCCGTCGACCACCTGCAACTGCTCGGTTTCCCAGATATCCAGCGACTCGGTCAACGGGGCCAGCAACCGGTAGTAATCCTCCAGCGACAACAACGTCCGCGCTGCCATGCGCTGGCGCAATTGCGCAGTGCCGATGGGGCGGCCGCAGGGTCCGGCATGGTTGAGGGTGTCGAGCATCAGCTGATACCACAGCGCATCACGCCAGTCCGGCATATGCGCGGCGAGGCACCCGCCGGGGTTTATGTGGCCGAGCAGACGGGGCAGCAGTTGCTCATGGTCGTCGATAAAGTGCAGCACGGCTGCGGCCAGCAGCAGGTCGGCCGATTGCTCGGGTTGCCAGTCGAGCAGGTTGCAGTGCTGCCACGACGCCTTGATCGGCAGGCTGCGGGCCTGATCGAGCATCTGTGCCGAACTGTCGAGCCCCGCAACTGCGCACGCGGCCAGCGTTCGGCCAACAGTTGCGTGGCAATGCCGGTGCCGCAACCGAGGTCATAAATGAGTTTCGGATCGTTCAGTTCGACGCGGCCGAGCAATTCAACGACCGGTTGTTGCCTGAGACGGGAAAACTGCTGGTACGCCTTGGCGTCCCAGTCGGGTGGCGTGTTGAGGCGAGTGATCATGAGGTGATCCTCCGGTGATCAGCAGTGTCTTCCGATGACAGCCTGGCTCGAGTCTTGGGGACCAACATCAACAGATAACGGAAGCGGGAAGGGTGAGGCACCTGAGTCCTTCAGGTGATTCCACTCTAATCGACGCCCGCCGAAGTGCCACACATCCTGACGGGTGGCACCTAAGGGGGATTGATACCTACAGCAAACCGATCGGATAGCTGACAATCAGGCGGTTCTCGTCGAACTCGTTGTTGCTGAAGTCGCGGCGCATGGTCGAGTTGCGCCATCTGACGTTCAGGTTCTTCAGCGCGCCGCTCTGCACGGTGTAGCCCAGTTCCGATTCGCGGCCCCATTCCTTGCCGTCGGTGATGGTGCCGGTGTGCACGTTGTCGCCGCTGATGTAACGGTTCATCAGGGTCAGGCCGGGGATGCCCAGGGCAACGAAGTTGTAGTCGTGACGGACCTGCCAGGAGCGTTCCTGCGCGTTGTCGTAGCTGGCGTTGTAGCTGTCGTTGGCCAGGGTGCCGCCGCTGGTGCCGTTGACGCGCATCCAGGCGCTGTCGCCGGTGAGTTTCTGCAGGCCGACGTAGAAGGTGTGGCCACCGTATTTTGCGGAGAACAGGCCTGACCAGGTCTTGTTGTCGAGTTCGCCGGCGCGGGCGCTGCCGTCGTCCTTGCCGTAGAAGAAACCGAGGTTGGCGCCCAACGTCCAGTCGCCGAGCGGCTGGCTGTGGATCAGGTTGACGTATTGCTGGCTGTAGATGTCGTTGAGTTCGGCGTTCCACAGGCCGATCTGGGTGCGCTTGTCGTTGAACACGTATTCGCCGCCCTGAAAGTTGAAGCGATCGGAGGTGAACGCGGCTTTGCCGGTCATCGACATGTCGCTCATGCTGCTGTCGTCGCGCGGACTGTTGGCGCGGAACTGGCCGCCGTAAAGGGTCAGGCCATCGATTTCCTTCGAGGTGATCTGGCCGCCGCGAAAGGTCTGCGGCAGCGAGCGGCCGTCGTCCGAGCGCAGGATCGGCAACACCGGCATCCACTCGCCGACCTTCACTTCGGTTTGCGACAGCTTCGCCTTGAAGGCGACGTTGGTGCGGCCGAAGTTGTCCGCCGGGCGTCCGTCATGATCCAGCGGCAACAGTTGCGTGCCGCCGGTGCCTTTGCCGCCATCGAGCTTCACCGAGTACAACCCCAGCACATCCAGACCGAACCCGACGGTGCCCTGGGTGAAACCGGATTTGGCGTCGAGGATGAAGTTCTGCGTCCACTCTTCAGCCTTGCCCTGAGCCTTGGTCGGGTTGGTGAAGTTGCGATTGATGTAGAAGTTGCGCAGGTTCAGGTTGACCTTGGCCCCGTCGATAAAACCGGTTTCTTCTGCCGCAGCGGGCAGCGCGATGCCGGCCAGGGCGAGGGCGATCAGACCGGGAAGTGCGTAGGGCGCAGGGGAGGTTGTCATGGGCTCGGGTCTCTCTTGTTTTTTTTGGGGCAAACGGGAGCGCTGCGGCCGTTTTTCAAGGCGCAGACATACGATGGATTCAGAGGCGAAGCGGCGGCGATCAGCCGGGAGGAGCAGGGCGCGGGAGCATGGTGTCGAACCTGTTGTTATTGGTTTTGTGGCTCGAATGGTGCGGGGCGCGGGCGAGGCGATTCAATCGGCGAAAGTGGAATTTGGGCGATTATCGAACGCAAGATTTGCGGGCAACAAAAAGCCCACCAAACGGTGGGCTTCTTGTATTCAGCAGATGATCAGAACAACTTCATCTTCGGCGCTTCTTCTTTGAGCGGCTCGTTCTGCGCGGTCTGCGCATTCCAGCCACCGCCCAGGGCCTTGTACAGGTTGACCGCACTGGTCAGCTGCGCGAGGCGGTCGGTGATCAGCGATTGTTGCGCGCTGAACAGCTGACGCTGGGCATCGAGGAAGGTCAGGTTGCTGTCGACGCCAATGCGATAGCGACGCTCGGCCAGGCGGTAGTAATCCTGGTTCGCCTGAACGAAATCACGCTGGGCCTGCAACTGCTCGGTGTAGGTCTGGCGCGCGGCCAGGCCGTCGGCGACTTCCTGGAAGGCCGTTTGAATGGACTTCTCGTAGTTCGCCACGCCAATGTCCTTCTGGATCTTGGCGTAGTCGAGGCTGGCGCGCAGGCTGCCGGCGTTGAAGATCGGCAGGTTGATCTGCGGCTGGAACAGCCACGTGCCCGAACCACCCTTGAACAGGCCGGACAGATCCGGGCTCAGGCTGCCCGCGTTGGCGGTCAGGCTGATGCTCGGGAAGAACGCTGCACGGGCTGCGCCGATGTTGGCGTTGGCGGCCTTCAGGTTGTACTCGGCCTGAAGGATGTCCGGACGACGTTGCAGCAGATCCGACGGCAGACCGGCCGGCACGTCGGCCAGCAGGTCATCCGACAGCGGTTTGGCCGCTTGCAGGTTGGCCGGGATGCCGGTGCCGAGCAGCAGGGTCAGGCTGTTTTCGTCCTGGGCCACCTGACGGGTGTAACGCGCCAGTTGTGCCCGGGCGTTTTCCACCGAGGTACGCGACTGCGCCAGGTCCAGCGCCGAAGCTACACCGACTTCGTTGCTGCGGCTGGTCAGCTTGTAGCTTTCCTCGAAGGCACCGAGGGTGTCCTGGGTCAGCTTCAGCAGTTCCTTGTCGGCCTGCCAGGTCAGGTAGGCGTTGGCCACGCTGGCCACCAGGCTGATCTGGGTGCTGCGGCGCGCTTCTTCGGTGGCGAAGTATTGTTGCAGCGCTTGTTCGCTCAGGCTGCGAACCCGACCGAACAGGTCAAGTTCGTAGGCGCTGATGCCGACGGTAGCGGAGTAGGAACTGCTGATGGCCGCTTCACCGGTCTGTGACGCACGGGCCGGAACCCGCTGACGACTGCCGCTGGCATTGGCCGACACGGCCGGGAACAGGTCGGCACGCTGGATGCGGTATTGAGCCGCGTAGGCGTCGATGTTCAGCGCCGCGACACGCAGGTCGCGGTTGTTTTCCAGGGCCACCTGGATCAGCTGCTGCAGGGCCGGGTCATGGAAAAACTGCTTCCAGCCCTGCTCGGCAGCGGCCTGCGCCGGTGCCTGGGCCGGCGAGTACGCCGGGCCCTGCGGGTATTGGCCCGCCACCGGTGCTTCCGGCTGCTGATAATCCGGTATCAGCGAGCAACCGCTCAGCACGAAGGCGGCGACTGCGATGGAGAGTAGCGACTTGCTCATTGGCCAGCCTCTTTAGGAGTTTCTATGGCGTCATCCTTGCCGGCGTTTTTGCGCTGACCCATGGACGACACAGTGACGAAGAACAGTGGAACCCAGAATATCGCCAGGATCGTCGCGGTGAGCATACCGCCAATCACGCCGGTACCGATCGCGTGTTGACTGCCCGAGCCTGCGCCGGTGGAGATAGCCAACGGTACAACACCGAGGACGAAGGCCAGCGACGTCATGATGATCGGTCGCAGACGCATGCGGCAGGCTTCAATCGCCGCATCGCGCAGACTGCGTCCCTGCTCGTGCAATTCCTTGGCGAACTCGACGATCAGAATGGCGTTTTTAGCCGCCAGACCGATGGTCGTCAACAGACCCACCTGGAAGTACACGTCGTTCGACAGACCGCGCAGGCTGGTGGCCATCAGTGCACCGATGATCCCCAGCGGTACCACGAGCATGACCGCGATCGGAATCGACCAGCTTTCATACAGCGCCGCCAGACACAGGAACACCATCAGCAGCGACAGGGCGTACAGCGCCGGAGCCTGCGAACCGGACAGTCGTTCTTCGTACGACAGACCGGTCCACGAGATACCCACACCGGCCGGCAGTTTCTTGGCAATCGCCTCGACTTCGGCCATCGCTTCACCGGTGGAGTAACCCGGCGCCGGGGCACCGAGGATCTCGACCGCTTCAACGCCGTTGTAACGCGCCAGCTTCGGCGAACCGTAGATCCACTCGCCCTTGGCGAACGCGGAGAACGGAACCATGGTGCCGGCGGCGTTGCGCACGTACCACTTCTTCAGGTCTTCCGGGCTCATGCGCGAGTCTGGCCGGCCCTGCACGTACACCTTCTTCACCCGACCACGGTCGATGAAGTCGTTGACGTAGCTACTGCCCAGCGCAATCGACAGGGTGTTGTTGATGTCGGAGATGGTGATGCCCAGGGCACTGGCCTTCTCGTCATCGATTTCCAGCTGGAACTGCGGTTCATCGTTCAGACCGTTCGGACGGACCTGCGTGAGCACCTTGCTCTGCGCGGCCATGCCGAGGAACTGGTTGCGCGCGGCCATCAGTTGTTCGTGACCGATACCGGCGCGGTCCTGCAGGAACACGTCGAAACCGGTGGCATTACCCAGCTCCAGTACGGCCGGCGGGGCGAAGGCGAACACCATCGCATCGCGGAAGCTGAAGAAGTGCTGCTGGGCGCGGGCCGCCAGTTTGAACACGCTGTTGTCGGCGTTACGTTCGCCCCACGGCTTGAGCATGATGAACGCCATACCCGAGCTTTGGCCACGGCCGGCGAAGTTGAAGCCGGTCACGGTGAACACCGACGCTACGGCGTCGCCTTCACCGCCGTCCTTGGTCGGACGCAGCAGGAACTCACGCATTTCATCCACCACCACCTGAGTGCGCTGGGCACTGGAACCGGCGGGTGTCTGCACCTGGGCGAACAGAACGCCCTGGTCTTCTTCCGGCAGGAACGCGGTCGGGATGCGGGTGAACAGCCAGATCATGCCGACCACGATCAGCAGGTACGCCAGCAGATACGGCGCCTTGCGCGACAACATGTTGCCGACACCGCGCTCGTAGCTGTTGACGCCACGGTCGAAGTTGCGGTTGAACCAGCCGAAGAAACCCTTTTTCGGCGTGCCGTGCTCACCGTGCGGAATCGCCTTGAGCATGGTGGCGCACAGCGCCGGGGTGAAGATCAGCGCGACCAGTACCGACAGCGCCATGGCCGACACGATGGTGATCGAGAACTGCTTGTAGATCACACCGGTGGAGCCGCTGAAGAATGCCATCGGCAGCAACACCGCCGACAGCACCAGGGCGATACCGACCAGGGCGCCCTGGATCTGGCCCATGGATTTCTTGGTCGCTTCCTTCGGTGACAAGCCTTCTTCGCTCATCACCCGCTCGACGTTTTCCACCACGACAATGGCGTCGTCCACCAGCAAGCCGATGGCCAGCACCATGCCGAACATGGTCAGGGTGTTGATGCTGAAACCGGCCGCTGCGAGGATGCCGAAAGTACCGAGCAATACCACCGGCACGGTCATCGTGGTGATGACGGTGGCGCGGAAGTTCTGCAGGAACAGGAACATCACCAGGAACACCAGCGCAATCGCTTCGACCAGGGTGTGAACCACGCCTTTGATCGACTCGGTCACCACCGGGGTGGTGTCGTACGGGAACACCACTTCCATGCCTTGCGGGAAGAACGGCTTGAGGTCGTCAATCGTCTTGCGCAGTGCCTTGGCGGTGTCGAGGGCGTTGGCGCCGTTGGCCAGTTTCACCGCCAGACCGGACGCCGGGCTGCCGTTGAACTGGGCGCTGATCGCATAGTTCTCGCCACCCAGGCCGACGTCGGCGACGTCTTTGAGGCGAACCTGCGAGCCGTCCTTGTTGACCTTGAGCAGAATTTCTTTGAACTGCTCGGCAGTCTGCAGACGGGTCTTGCCGATGATCGTGGCGTTCAGCTGCTGGCCCTGCACGGCAGGCAAGCCGCCGAGCTGACCGGACGAAACCTGGACGTTCTGCGCCGCAATCGCGGTTTTCACGTCGACCGGGGTCAGGTTGAAGTTGTTCAACTTGGCCGGGTCGAGCCAGATGCGCATCGCGTACTGGGCACCGAAGACCTGGAAGTCACCGACACCGGCGGTCCGGGAGATCGGGTCCTGCATGTTCGACACGATGTAGTTGGACAGGTCGTCCTTGGTCATGCTGCCGTCACGCGACACCACGCCGATCACCAGCAGGAAGTTCTTCACTGCCTTGGTCACGCGGATACCCTGTTGCTGCACTTCCTGCGGCAGCAGCGGGGTGGCCAGGTTCAGCTTGTTCTGGACCTGGACCTGCGCGGTGTCGGAGTTGGTGCCTTGCTCGAAGGTCGCGGTGATGGTCATGCTGCCGTCGGAGTTACTTTCCGAGGACACATAACGCAGGTTGTCGATACCGTTGAGCTGCTGCTCGATCACTTGCACCACGGTGTCCTGAACCGTCTGTGCCGAAGCACCCGGGTAGGTCACCGAGATTGCAATGGCCGGTGGCGCAATGCTCGGGTACTGGTTGATTGGCAGTTTCAGGATCGAAAGTGCCCCGACCAGCATGATCACCAGGGCAATTACCCAGGCGAAAATCGGACGGTCGATGAAAAATTTTGACATGGATTACTCCCCTTTGCCGCCGGCGGCTTTGTCAGCTGCCTGAGCGGGGGCCGGGTTCTTTTTGCCGACGTTGGTCGCTTCGGTCGGTTTGACCTCAACACCCGGTTTGACGAATTGCAGCCCTTCGGTGATCAGACGATCTCCGGCCTTCAGGCCGTCTTCGATCAGCCACTGGCTGCCGACGGTGCGGCTGGCCTTGAGCTGACGCAGCTCGACCTTGTTGTCCGGACCGACGACCAGCGCAGTCGGGGTGCCCTTGAGGTCGCGGGTCACGCCTTGCTGCGGCGCGAGGATCGCGGCGCTGTTCACACCGGCCTGCAACTGCGCGTGGACGAACATGCCCGGCAACAGAGTGTGATCCGGGTTCGGGAACACGGCGCGCAGGGTCACGGAACCGGTGGTCTGGTCGACCGACACTTCGGAGAATTCCAGCTTACCGTCGAGCTTGTACTGGCTGCCGTCTTCGAGGGTCAGCTTGACGGCAGCGGCGTTGTCGCCGGCCTTCTGCAGACGACCGCTTTCCAGTTCGCGACGCAATTCCAGCAACTCGACCGAGGACTGGGTAACGTCGACGTAGATCGGGTCCAGTTGCTGGATCACGGCCATCGCGTCGGTCTGGCCGCTGCTGACCAGCGCGCCTTCGGTCACCGAAGAACGGCCGATGCGACCGGAGATCGGTGCGTAGACCTTGGTGTAACGCACGTTGATCTGCGCGCTTTGCAACGACGCTTCCGATTGCAGGCGGTTGGCTACGGCGGTGTCGTATTCCTGACGGCTGACGGCCTGCTCGTCGACCAGTTGCTTGTAGCGGTCGGAGATCGACTTGGTCGAACGCAGGTTGGCTTCGGCGCTTTTCAGGGTCGCTTCATAAACCGACGGATCGATCTGATACAGCTGCTGGCCGGCTTTGACATCGCCGCCTTCCTTGAACAGACGCTTGAGAATGATGCCGTTGACCTGCGGACGAACTTCGGCGATGCGGAATGCACTGGTGCGGCCCGGCAGTTCGGAAGTCAGAGTAAAGGCTTGTGGTTGCAGGGTGACGACGCCGACCTGAGGAGGTGGTGCGGCGGGAGCCGCCTCTTCCTTTTTACATCCGCTGAGCAGCGATGCCAGGGCGACGGCAGTGACCAGAGCGGTAACAGCTGGCTTGAATTGCATGAAGATCCTCGGGTCAGGCGCGCGAAAAGCGCACAAGAAGTGTGGAAGGGTAAAAAAGGGTTATCGGGTGGATAAGTAGCTTGCTAATGAATATACTTACGTTCATGGTTGTTTGTAAACACCTTGGCGTCGTATCCATCCTGTTACAAAAGTCGTCGCAAGGTCTGAAATTGTAGGCCGGGGAGCAGATCCGCGAGAGATCGACCCTTTTTTATTCAGCGGATATTCAGCCATCCCTGAAACATCCTGTTTGAGGTTTTACTGCCATGGTCCGTCGTACCAAAGAGGAAGCTCAGGAAACGCGCAGCCAGATTCTCGAAGCGGCCGAGAAAGCCTTCTATGAGCGGGGCGTGGCGCGCACGACATTGTCGGATATCGCGACCCTGGCCGGGGTGACGCGCGGAGCCATCTACTGGCACTTCAGCAACAAGGCCGATCTGTTGCAAGCCATGCTCGATACTCTGCATGAGCCGTTGGACGAACTGGCCAAGGCCAGCGAAAGCGAGGACGAACCCGATCCACTGGGCTGCATGCGCCAATTGCTGATTCATTTGTTTCATAAAGTTGCACTGGATCCGAAGACCCGGCGTATCAACGAAATTTTGTTTCATAAGTGCGAGTTCACCGATGAAATGTGCGATCTGCGTCAGCAGCGCCGGACCGCCAGCCTCGATTGCAATGTGCGGATCGCGCTGACACTGAGTAACGCGGTCAATCGTGGGCAGTTGCCGGCGGACCTCGACACCGCCCGGGCAGCCATCAGCATTCACGCCTATATCGACGGCCTCCTTTATGGATGGCTCCTGGCGCCGGACGCCTTCGATCTGTACGCCGAGGCGGAGCGTTGGGTCGATACGGGGCTGGACATGCTGCGCTGGAGCCCCAGCCTGCGCAAATGAAACAAAATTCGTTATTGGTCCGTGGGTGTCAACCGTGATGTTGAAAATGAACGGTGCTTCACGCACGCTGCGGTAATGGGCTGCTTTTATATACGCACGTTCACTTGATTGACAGATTGCTAGCTCAGTATTTTGTAGGGATTTTGTGTCTGGAATGTGAGAGAGGGTAAGTGCCAGACAATCAATCCTGACGTGATCCCCTATTGGAGCTGCGTCAGACCTACGATAAACAAAAAGCCCCGACTCTTTCGAGTCCAGGGCTTTTTTCGTGTTTCTGTAATTGACGAATACTGTCGGGTAGTCGATGTGGCCGACCGTGGAGCATCCTTGAGTGCATACCGCTTTACGATCAAAGGAATCTTTTTACTTGAATGGTTGCGAACTATGTAATCTCAGTTCCCGACAGCCCAATAATTGGTTATACGGGCGGCGGTCGTACTTAACCTAAGTTGATCACTATGGCATAGCTATAAGGGCGAGCGGGCTGTTACCGGGTTATATGAGATTCGCAGGTCAGTGGTTTTTTGCCAATAGAACGAACGTTATGTTCGCGTTTGGGGATTATTTTCGTGTCAAAGGCGAACGGTTCATAGGGGGCCGTTAACTTTACTGAGGTTGTGAAATGAAAGGCCTGTTTTTCACCGGAGTAAGTAAACGCATGTCCGACGGGGGTGGATCTACGCCGTTTCGCCCCACCAGAAATCGCTGGAGGCGTGCTGCGTAGTATGAACTGCACGTAGGTCCAAGGGTGGATGACCAGATCCTTTCCTTGGAATCCACTGGTATCCCAGCTGCATTGGGTGAGTGAAAATTTTTCCGAGGTTCCGTTGTAGATATTGATCAGAATACTGTTATTGCCTTCGTGTTTAATCGTATTCCAGGTTTTCTCTTCGTGTTGTTGAGCTTTTTTGATAACGGTTTTAAATTCATCTTCGGGTTTTGAGTGGTTAGTGGTCTTGGTGGGTTCGTCGTCGGTGATGCTGGAAAGCACAGTACCTAAAATGCCAGCGGCGACTGGATTAATTAAATAGGTTGAGCTTGATAAAATGGAGTTTAGAGTAGTGTTTTCGAATGTTTTGATTTGAGTTTCTTCATGATTGTTTTCGTCTTTTGAAGCGGTGTTGTTTGTTGTGTCATTCATGACGGTTTCTCTTTTTGTTTAGTTGGAGGGTGCGAAAATAACAGTACCAAGGTCGATGTGCATGCGAGCTATGTAATGGTTTATTTCGCAAGTAGTCGCCCCCCCCCTGATAAACAAAAAGCCCCGGCTCTTACGAGTCCGGGGCTTTTGAATTGCAAGGCGTAGTGATTACAACGTTGGGTAGTCGAGGTAACCGACCGCACCTTTGCCGTAGAAGGTTTCCGGGTGCGGCTCGTTCAGCGGCGCATCGGCCTTCAGACGGGCCGGCAAGTCCGGGTTGGCAATGAACGGGATGCCGAATGCCACGGCGTCTGCTTTGCCCTCGGCCAGCCAGGCGTTGGCGCTGTCCTTGGTGAAGCGCTCGTTGGCAATGTAGGCGCCGCCGAAGGCTTCTTTCAGTTGTGGGCCGAGGCTGTCGGCACCTTCTTTCTCGCGGGAGCAGATGAAGGCGATGCCACGCTTGCCCAGTTCGCGGGCGACGTAGGTGAAGGTCTCGGCCAGGTTGTCGTCGCCCATGTCATGGGAGTCGGCGCGCGGTGCCAGGTGCACACCAACACGGCCGGCGCCCCAGACTTCGATCGCGGCGTCGGTCACTTCCAGCAGCAGACGGGCACGGTTTTCCAGGGAGCCGCCGTAGATATCGGTGCGCTGGTTGGTGCTGCTTTGCAGGAACTGGTCGAGCAGGTAGCCGTTGGCGCCGTGGATTTCCACGCCGTCGAAACCGGCGGCCTTGGCGTTTTCCGCACCGACGCGGTAAGCGTCGACGATGTCGGCGATTTCAGCGGTTTCCAGTGCACGCGGGGTTGGATAGTCGGCCAGCGGGCGAACCAGGCTGACATGGCCTTTAGGCTGGATGGCGCTCGGGGCAACCGGGGCTTCGCCGTTCAGGTACGACGGGTGGGAGACCCGGCCGACGTGCCACAGTTGCAGGACGATCTTGCCGCCGGCCGCGTGAACGGCCTTGGTCACGTTGGTCCAGCCGCGCACCTGGTCGTTGGACCAGATGCCCGGGGTGTCCGGATAGCCGACGCCCATCGGGGTCACCGAGGTGGCTTCGCTGAGGATCAGGCCGGCCGAGGCGCGTTGTACGTAGTACTCGGCCATCAGCGCGTTCGGTACGCGGCCTTCGTCGGCGCGGCAGCGGGTCAGCGGCGCCATGATGATGCGGTTGGACAGCTCGAGGTCGCCCAGTTTGATCGGATCGAAAATTGTTGCCATGAGATACAACCCTCGTGAGGTAAGTGAGTGAATCAGTTAGCGGTGGCCAGCTCGGGATTGCCGTTCTGGCGGAATGTGATCAGGGTCACCAGCAGGGCCAGGACAGCCAGCGCAGCAGCGGCGAGAGGCACGCTGGTCAGGCCGTAGCCGTGGGCGATGACGCTGCCGCCGACCCAGGCGCCGAGGGCGTTGCCGACGTTGAAGGCGCCGATGTTCAGGGTCGACACCAGGTTCGGTGCGGCCTGGCCGTAGGTCACGACGTTCACTTGCAGGGCCGGCACGGCGGCGAAACACGCGGTAGCCCAGAGGAACAGGGTGATTTCGGTGGGGATCAGCGCGATGCTGGTCCAGGTCAGGACGGTAGAGGTCACGGCCATGGCGATGAACACGCCGATCAGCGTCGCGGCCAGGCCCTTGTCGGCCAGTTTGCCGCCGATGATGTTGCCGACGCTCAGGCCCAGGCCGATGAGCATCAGGGTCCAGGTCACGCCACGGGGCGAGACACCGGTGACATCGCCCAGCAACGGCGCGACGTAAGTGAACAGAGTGAATACTGAAGCGGCGAACAGCGCGGTCATGCTCAGCGACAGCCAGATGCCGGCGCCCTTGAGGGCGGCCAGTTCGGCGCGCATGTCGAGTTTTTCTTCGTCACGTTTGGCCGGCAGGAAGCGGATCAGGCCGATCAGCGCGATCACACCGATCACGGTCACTGCCCAGAAGGTCGAGCGCCAGCCGGCTTCCTGACCGAGGGCGGTGCCCAGCGGTACACCCAGCACGTTGGCCAGGGTCAGGCCGGTGAACATCAGGGCCACGGCCGAGGCGCGTTTGTTCGGCGCCACCAGGTTGGCCGCGACCACCGAACCGATGCCGAAGAACGCACCGTGGCAGAGGGCGGTAACCACTCGGGCGAACATCAGCACGTTGTAATCAGTGGCGATGGCGCAGAGCAGGTTGCCGATAATGAAGATGCCCATCAGCGTAACCAGTGCAGCCTTGCGCGGCAGTTTTGCAGTGGCCATTGCCATGAACGGCGCACCAATCGCCACGCCCAGGGCGTAGCCGGTCACCAGCCAGCCGGCACCGGGAATCGACACACCGAGGTCGGCCGCGACATTGGGCAGCAGACCCATGATGACGAACTCGGTGGTGCCGATGGCGAAGGCGCTCAAGGCGAGTATGAGTAGCGAGAGGGGCATCGTTTAATCCTTTTGGCTGGCTGACGTTAAGGGTCAGAGCTCTTTGCTGAGGGTGCTGAGGAACGCCTGGATCACGTCCTCGTTGCGTTTGAAAAAGTGCCACTGGCCGGCCTTCTGGCTGCTGATCAGCCCGGCCCGTTGCAGGGTGGCCAGGTGGGCGGAGACGGTCGATTGCGACAGGCCGCAGCGTTGATCGATCTGCCCGGCGCAGATGCCGTACTCGTGGTTGTGGATCTGTTCCGGAAACTGGGCCTTCGGGTCTTTCAGCCAGTTGAGGATGTCTCGCCGTACTGGGTGTGCCAGGGCTTTTATTATTTCGTCGAGGTCAATGTTCATGGCTGGGTGCTCGTGATGTGTGTAGCGCTATATCGCGATGAGGCGAACTTTATATCGGTACTTCGCGATACACCAATATGAATTTGATCTGACGACCGCTTAAATCGGTATATCGGGTTATAACGATATGTGAGGTGTAAACAACCGCGGGCGCGGTGCTAAGCTGCGCCCATGAACTATCTCGCACATTTACACCTCGGTGGCCAGCGCCCCGGTCAACTGCTCGGCAGTCTGTATGGCGATTTCGTCAAAGGGCGGCTGCAAGGGCAGTTCGACCCGGAGATCGAAGCGGCGATTGCCCTGCATCGGCAAATCGACGTGTTCACCGATCGCCACCCATTGGTGGATGCCTCACTGGCGCGCTTTTCAACGACTCGCCGTCGTTACGCGGGCATCGTCCTCGACGTGTTTTTCGACCATTGCCTGGCCCGCGACTGGACGCTGTACGCCGACCGTCCGTTGCGCCAATTCACCACCGACGTTTACCGCGTGCTGTCCAGCGAACGGCAATTGCCCGAGCGCCTGGCGAAGATCGCCCCGCACATGGTCGCCAATGACTGGTTGGGTTCGTATCAGGAGTTCGAAGTGCTGGAGCAGGTGTTGCGAGGGATCTCCCGACGCCTGACCCGACCCGAAGAACTGGCGGGGGCGATGGAGGAATTGCGGCGGTTGTATGAACCGTTGAGCGAAGACTTCCGCTTGTTCTACCCACAGCTGCAGGACTTTGCCGGCCGGCAGCTGTAGATAGACGTTGCCGATCAGGCCGCGATCAGATCGCCCGCGTGTTGCGCTTCGACCGGTTTGACCACATCACCGAACAAGGCTTTCTGCACCGCTTGCTGGGCCTCGTACGCCAATGCCGCGCGCTCCCGGCCCTGGCAGGCAATCGGCTTGAGCAGATGGATTTCGACATCGCCGCAGTCATTGCTGAACAGACGCATCAGGTGCGAAAGCAGATCATCGTCACCAATGAACGGCGCCAGCGAATCGATCTTGCCGTCGCGCAGGTAACGGATCGCCACCGGTTGCAGCTTCACCTCGGAATCGATTGCCGCCGACAGCAAACGACCATGAAAGGTACGCAGCGAACGGCCATCGGTGGTGGTGCCTTCCGGGAACATCAGCAGTGGATGATCGGTTTGCAAATGGCGGGTCATCTGCTTGCGGATCAGTTGGCTGTCGCCCGAACCGCGACGGATGAACAGGCTGCCGGCTTTCGCCGCCAGCCAGCCGGCCACCGGCCAGGTGCGCACTTCGGCCTTGGACAGAAACGACAGCGGCGTGAGCATCCCGAGCAGCGGAATGTCGGTCCACGACACATGGTTGCTGACCCACAGCATCGGCTGTTTCGGAAGCTCGCCATGCACGGTCACGCGAAAGGGCAGGGCATTGCTCAGACGCGCCATGAAAAACCGCGACCAGCGCTGCCGACGCTCCATCGAATGGGCCAGCCCCAGACGTTCGAATACTCCGAAGACACTGGCCATGCTCAACCCCAGTGTCACCACCAGCAGCACTCGCGCGATCCGCGCGTACACCCGCAGCCGGCTCATCACACGGCCGCCTTGAAGTGCTTGGCGTAGCGCGGGCAGAGTTCGTCGCGCTTGAGCAGGATGAACACGTCGGCGACCTGGAAGTCTTCGTCCCAGCACGGCTCGCCGCAGATCTTCGCGCCCAAGCGCATGTAGGCCTTGAGCAGCGGCGGCATTTCGGCGATCACGTTCGACGGAATGTCGAGGCTCGGCAGCGGATTCTTCGGCTCGGCGCGCAGATGTTCGGTGCACAGATAGCGTTCGCGCAGACGCTGCATGATCGCGTGGGCCTGTATGCCGCCGTCCTGCATCGGGATGCTCGCGCAACCCATCAGATAGCTGTAGCCGCCCTGATTCAGCACTTCGGCCAGCTCGCCCCAGAGCACGGCGATGGTGCCGCCGTTGCGGTAGGCCGGGTCGACGCAGGTGCGGCCGATTTCCAGGATCGGGCCTTGTAGATGCGCGAGGCCGTGCAGGCTGAATTCTTCTTCGCTGTAGAACTTGCCCAGGCTGCTGGCGGCGGTGTGATCGAGCAAACGGGTGGTCGCCACCAGGCGGCCGGTGTTCAGGTCACGCACGCCGATGTGGCTGCAGTGAACATCATAGTCATCCATGTCCAGACCCAGCTCCGCGCCGTTCAGCTTGGCGTTGAACTCGCCGCTGAACACGTTGAAGCGCAAGGCCTGGGCTTGCTGCAAGGCCTCGGCGCCGATCAGGCGTTCGGCTTGCAGGCGGCGTTCATTGCCGGTGTCGCTGATGCGGGCGATCTGAGTCATGTGAATCTCCGTACGGGCCTTGAACCCGTCATGGGTTGCAGCCGATCGACTTTCTTTATGCAGCCGTGTTGTGCAAAGTCAGGCTATGTAGCCCCGGTGTCATCGCCATGAATGTTTGGTGATGCTTATATGACAGCCCACGAGGAGCCTCTGATGACCTGGTCGACCCTGCTTGAATGCCGCGAACGCCTGCCCGCCGTTGCCGATCTGGCGGAGGGCTTCGCCACGTTGCTGCAGCAACTGGGTAGCGTGACGCCGTTCGAACTGGCGGTGGCGGGAGGGCGGCGAATGGCGACGCCGGGGCTGGCGTTTCTGGTGGGTTATCAGGCGGCGTTGCGCATGCTCTGGCCGAGCGCGCCGCCGAGCCTCGGCGCGATGTGTGCGACCGAGCAGCGCAGCCTGCGCCCGGCGGACATGCAGACCCGGCTCACGGATCTGCGCCTCACCGGGCAAAAGGATTTCGTCACCGCCGGCGATGCGGCGGACTGGCTGCTGATCGCCGCGCGCAGTGAACAACCCGGCGAATCACCGCGCCTGAGCCTGGCGGTGGTGTACCCCGGCGAACCCGGCGTGCGGGTGGAAAAACTCCCGGCGCTGCCGTTGATGCCGGACGTCAGCCATGGCCGGCTGCATCTCGACGATGCGTTGTGCGAGTTGCTCGCGGGGGATGGCTGGGATGCTTACGTCAAGCCGTTCCGCACCCTTGAAGACGTTTACGTGTTGAGTGCAATGACCGCGTGGTTGTACGGCGTCGGTCAGGACAGCGGCTGGCCCCAGCCGCTGCAATTGCGCTTGCTGGCGCTGCTGGCCGGGTGCGCGGAGGTCAGTCGCCAGCCGCCGAACAATCCCGCCGGGCATGTGTTGCTCGGTGGTTTGTTTGCGCAGTTCGACGGGCTTAAAACGGAAGTCGATCAGGCCCTGCGCAACGGCGATCCTGAGTGGGCGGCGATGTGGCAGCGCGATCAGTCGGTCATGCAACTGGCGGCGGGTGCGCGGGCCAAACGCCTGGCCAAGGCGTTGGCGGCAAACCAAAACACATCTGTCATGAACGCCGGCTAGTCTTCTCAGGTTCATCCCCAGAGCTCTCACCATGTTCAAAGGCCTGTCCCTGTTTCTGCTGCTGATCAGCTTCACGGTTCAGGCCGAACAATGGCCGGGCGAGCAATGGCCGAGCGGCCCGAAATTTACCGGCCCGGCCGTCGATGCATTGGAGGCCTATGCCTTCCCGACCCGCGATGACAACACCCGCAAAGGCATCCGCACCGACGCCTTGCTGGTGATCCGCGACGGCCAGCTCATCTACGAACGCTACGCTGCCGCGACCACCGCCGACACCCCGCACCTGACCTGGTCGATCAGCAAAAGCCTGATGGCCACGGTGTTCGGCGTGGCGTACGGCGAAGGCCTGTTCAAGCTCGATGACCCGGCCGCGAAATATTACCCGGTGCTGGAAAAACACCCGGCCGTCACGATCAAGGATCTGCTGCACTGGGCCTCGGGCATCGACTGGCAGGAAGACTATGAATACGCCCCGTTGAAATCCTCAGTGGTGGCGATGCTCTACACCCGTGGCCACCGCGACATGGCCGCCTTCACCGCCAATCACGACCGCTACGCGCCAGCGGGTCAGGCGTTCCGCTATTCCAGCGGCGACAGCAATCTATTGGCCGCAGCCCTGAAGACCATCGTCGGTCCGCAACGTTATCCGGACTATCCGTGGACAGCGCTTTTCGATCCCCTGGGCATCCGCCATGCCACGTGGGAAACCGACGCGACGGGCACCTTCGTCGCCTCCTCCTATGCCTATATGACGGCCCGGGATCTGGCGCGAATCGGCCTGCTGATGGAACGGGACGGACGCTGGAACGACCGGCAGTTGCTGCCCAAGGATTGGGTCGCCTTCAACCGCCAACCCTTCGCCGGCTACAAGGCTCATCAGGACGAAGCCGTGCCCGGCGGCCAGTGGTGGCTCAATCGCCCGGCAGACGGCGCGCCCTCTCCATGGCCCGACGCACCGCCCGACACCTTCGCCGCCCTCGGCCACTGGGGCCAGGCGCTGTACGTGATCCCGAGCGAAAAACTGCTGATCGTGCGCTACGCCGATGACCGCGACGGCAGTTATCGCCACAACGAATTGCTCAAGCGCGTGCTCGGGGCGGTGCGGCCATGAAAGTGTTCAGACGCATCCTGCTGGTGCTGTTGATCGTGCTGTTGGGCTGGGGCTGGCACGAGCGCGAAAACCTGTGGGCCTTCCCGGACATCATCAGCGCCTACACCGCCAAGGAATATTGCTCGTGCCGCTACGTCATGAACAACGACGCCGAGTATTGCCGGGGCTACGTGAAGCAGTGGCTGCCCAGCGAACTGACCGATGACCGCACGCAAAAAATCGTCACCGCCAGCGGCCTGGGACGCAGCAACAGCGCCCAATGGTTAGGCGAACGGCAGGGCTGTCGCCTGCAACCCTGATCCGGTTCCACCCTGTGGAACCACATTCGATTGTCCTCTCGCGTGTCTCGCGGTTATCTGGCGGTGAGCACGACCTGCCGTTCACGTGTCGTGAAACAACACCGAACAACAAGACCGGGAACACCCGCGCGAGGAGATCCGTCATGCCCCGACATCAGCACATTCTGGCCTGGCTCAACGATGTGGCCGGCGACCTGCACGCCACCCGCCAGGACATTCACGCCCACCCTGAACTCGGTTTCGAGGAAAGCCGCACCTCGGCGCTGGTCGCCAGGTCGCTGGAAGAGTGGGGTTATGAAGTTCACACCGGGGTCGGCAAGACCGGCGTGGTCGGCGTGCTGCGCAACGGCAGCAGCACACGCAGACTCGGGCTGCGGGCCGACATGGATGCGCTGCCGATCATCGAGAACACTGGCGTCGCCTACAGCAGCCGGCATCAAGGCTGCATGCACGCCTGCGGCCACGACGGGCACACCGCGATGCTGCTCGGCGCGGCGCGTTATCTGGCCGCGACCCGTCAGTTCGACGGCACCCTGACGCTGATTTTCCAGCCCGCCGAAGAGGGCCAGGGCGGGGCCGAAGCGATGCTTGCCGATGGCCTGCTCGAACGCTTCCCGTGTGATGCGCTGTTCGGCATGCACAACATGCCGGGCCTGCCGGCGGGACATCTGGGCTTTCGCGAAGGGCCAATGATGGCTTCGCAGGACTTGCTCACGGTGACCATCGAAGGCGTTGGCGGTCACGGCTCGATGCCGCATCTGGCGGTGGATCCGTTGGTGGCCGCAGCCAGTGTGGTGATGGCTTTGCAAACCGTGGTCGCGCGCAATATCGATGCGCAGCAGGCGGCGGTAGTGACAGTCGGCGCGCTACAGGCCGGCGAGGCTGCGAACGTGATCCCGCAACAGGCGATCCTGCGCCTGAGCCTGCGTGCGTTGAATGCCGAAGTCCGCGTTCAGACACTGGACCGCGTGCGCTCGATCATCGAGTCCCAGGCCGAAAGCTTCGGCTGCACCTCGACCATCGAACACCGCCCGGCCTACCCGGTGCTGGTCAACCACGCCGCCGAAACCGAGTTCGCTCGTCAGGTCGGCGTCGAACTGGTGGGCGCCGATGCCGTCGATGGCAACACTCCGAAACTGATGGGCAGCGAAGACTTCGCCTGGATGCTCCAGCGCTGCCCCGGCGCGTACCTGTTCATCGGCAACGGCTTGGCGCGGCCGATGGTGCATAACCCGGCGTACGATTTTAACGATGACATTCTGCTGACCGGCGCGGCGTATTGGGGCGCGCTCACCGAGAGCTGGCTCAAGCCGGCCTGATTTCTTCACTTTTTGCTGCCGCTGGAACGCAGGTGCGCACGCGCCTGCGTGGTCAAACCACAGCTTCTGGAGAATCCCCATGCAGACTTCGAACGCAGGCGTTTCGCGCACCCGGCAAGTGGTCGCCGCCGTCATCGGCAACGCCCTGGAATGGTACGACTTCATCGTTTATGGCTTTCTGGCGAGCATCATCGCCCGGCAGTTTTTCCCGTCCGACGACGACTACGCCTCGCTGCTGATGGCGCTGGCGACCTTCGGCGTCGGCTTTTTCATGCGCCCGGTGGGCGGCATCCTGCTCGGCATCTACTCCGACCGCAAAGGGCGCAAAGCCGCGATGCAGATGATCATCCGCCTGATGACCGTGTCCATCGCCCTGATTGCGTTCGCGCCAAACTACGCCGCCATCGGTATGGGCGCGCCGCTGTTGATCGTGGTGGCGCGAATGCTTCAGGGCTTTGCCACGGGCGGTGAATATGCGAGCGCCACGGCATTTCTGGTGGAGAGCGCGCCGGCCCATCGCAAGGGGTTGTACGGCTCGTGGCAACTGGTCGGGCAATGCCTGGCGGTGTTCAGCGGCGCGGCGATGGTGGCGCTGGTCACGCACCTGTTTTCCCCCGAGGCGCTGGACAGTTGGGGCTGGCGGATTCCGTTCGTGCTCGGCCTGTTGATCGGCCCGGTGGGCTTGTGGATTCGCAAGCACATGGAAGAGCCGGAAGAATTTCTCGAAGCGCGCAAGAAAGCCAAAGGCGCAGCGCCGGGCCTGTGGCAGGTACTGCGCGAACATCGCCGCAGCCTGTTGGTGTCAATGGGCCTGGCGTGCGGGGCGACGGTGTCGTTCTACGTGGTGCTGGTGAACATGCCGACCTTCGCCCACAAGAACCTCGGCCTGCCGCTGGATCAGGTGTTGCTGGTGCAAATGCTCGCGGTAGCGCTGATGACCGTGGTGATTCCATTGTCCGGCGCGCTGTCGGATCGCCTCGGTCGGCGGCCGGTGCTGATGGCCTTCACCCTGGCGTTTTTCGTCATGGTTTATCCGTTGTATGTGTGGGTCGCGGCAGCGCCTTCGATCGAGCGCCTGCTGGTGATGCAACTACTGCTGTGCGCGGCGATTGGCGGGTTCTTCGGCCCGGCGCCGACGGCACTGGCCGAGCAATTCCCGATTGAAGTGCGCTCCACCGGCGTGTCGGTGGCCTACAACGTGGCGGTGATGGTGTTCGGTGGTTTCGCGCCGCTGATCGTCACCTGGCTGAGTAAAGTTCTGAACACCCCGGTGGCGCCGTCGTTCTATGTGTTGTTCGCTTGCCTGCTGACACTGCTCGGTACCTACTGTTTGCAGGAGGCACCACGCGCGAAGAAATCCGTTGCGCTCAACCTGGGAGTGAAACCGTGAGTCCGTTGGCCATTGATCCGATTGTCGCCCTCGACGCCGATGCGCTGTCCCGGGTGATCCATGCCCGCAAGGTGTCGTGCCGCGAGGTAATGCAGGCCTACCTGACGCACATTGATCGCTTCAATCCGGCGGTCAATGCGCTGGTTTCTCTGCGTCAGCAAGACGTGCTGCTGCGCGAGGCCGATGAGTGTGATCGGCAACTGGATCGCGGCGAATCCCGAGGCTGGATGCACGGCATGCCCCAGGCGATCAAGGACCTGGCGGCCACCGCCGGGTTGCGCACGACCTTGGGTTCGCCGCTGTTCGCCGAGCAAGTGCCGCAGCACGATGCGATCAGTGTGGCGCGGGTTCGCGACTGCGGCGCGATCATCATCGGCAAGAGCAACGTCCCGGAGTTCGGCCTCGGTTCGCAGACCTACAACAGCGTGTTCGGCACCACCACCAATGCCTACGATCCGGGCCTGATCGCCGGCGGCAGCAGCGGCGGGGCGGCAGTGGCGCTGGCCCTGCGCCTGTTGCCGGTGGCCGACGGCAGCGACATGATGGGCTCGCTGCGCAACCCGGCGGCGTTCAACAACGTGTTCGGCTTCCGACCGTCCCAAGGCCGCGTGCCCCATGGGCCGATGCCGGAAGTGTTCGTCCAGCAACTGGCCACCGAAGGGCCGATGGGGCGCACGGTCACCGACGTCGCGCGGTTGCTCTCGACCCAGGCCGGCTACGATCCGCGCGTGCCGCTGTCGCTGGCCGATGAACCACGGGACTTCGGCCTGGATCTGCAACAGGACTGCAGCGGTCTGCGCCTCGGCTGGCTCGGCGATTACAACGGCTATCTGCCGATGGACGACGGTGTGTTGAGCCTGTGCGAAGCGGCGCTGGCGGATTTCAGTGCGCTGGGTTGTCACGTTGAGGCCTGTCAGCCGGACTTCTCCATGGAACGCCTGTGGCAGACCTGGCTCACCCACCGGCATTTTCTGGTGCAGGGCAGCCTCGGCGGCGCCTATGCTGATCCGCAAAAGCGGTCGCTGCTCAAACCCGAAGCGCAATGGGAAATCGAGGGCGGTCTGCGTCTGACGGCAGCCGAGGTCTATCAGGCGTCGGTGGCGCGCAGCGAGTGGTATCGCGCGTTGAGCGAGTTGTTTGAGCGTTACGATTTCCTGCTGCTGCCCACCGCCCAGGTGTTCCCTTTTGATGCACAGCAAGCGTGGCCGCGAGTTGTCGGCGGGCAGACCATGGACACCTATCACCGCTGGATGGAAGTGGTAATAGGCCCGACGTTGGCGGGGTTGCCGAGCATCAGCGTGCCGGTCGGTTTCAACCCGGCCGGGTTGCCGATGGGCCTGCAAATCATCGGCCCGGCCCAGGCGGATCGGGCGGTGCTGCAACTGGCCTACGCCCATGAACAGCTGACCCGCTGGGTCGAACGGCGACCGCCGGCATGCCTGCAATCGGCCTGAGCGGCCCGCATCTTGCTGCACGAAGTGATCTTTCATCCGTATCCATGGAGGTCGAACACATGGGCAGCAAGGCAGACACCGGTAGCGTGCGCTCGGTCGAACGGGCGCTGGCCATCGTCGAGTTGCTTGGCGAGCATCAGGCGTTGGGGCTGGAAGAGTTGCACTACCTGACGACTCTGCCCAAGGCCACGGTGTCGCGCATGCTCGCGACCTTGCAGGAGCAGGGCTGGATCTATCGCGGCCTCAGCGACCGCCGCTACCGGTTGTGCGCCAAGCGACTGTTCGGTGATCGACAGCAACGCTTCAAACGCCACCTGGTGGAAAGCGCCGCGCCGATGCTGCTGGAGCTGAGCGAGCGTACCGGGCTGGTGGCGGATCTGTCGTGCTTCGACGGCGAACGGGTTGAAGTGATGGAAAGTGCGATTCCGCAGATCTTGCGCAAACGCTATCCGAACAACTGTCAGATCGTTGGCCATCACGCCAGCCTGTTTCATTCGGCCATGGGCCGGGCCTGCCTTGGCGAACTCGACAGCCAGGACGTGAAACGTCTGGCCGAGCGCGAACAATTGGCGGATGACGGTGTATTGCAGGCCACCGAACAAGCCTTGCATCAGGGCTTCGGCCAGCGCACTGAAGGTTATTGGGAATACCCGGTGCGCCTGCCGTTCCTGATTCGCGCGGTGGCGTTGCCGATTCGTGCGCAAGGGCGGCTGGTCGGCAGTATGGCGCTGCACTGGCCAATGGATCAGGCGCCGGTGGAACGGGTGCTGAGCCTGCACCTCAACAGCCTCGCGTCGACCATCGGCGAGGTGCAGCAGGCATTGGCCTGAGTGTTTGCACAGACTGACAGTTTGCAATAACGCCAAGGCCAGTTAAGGTTCGTGCACGTTTATCGGCCCCACGAGTTTTCAATGTTCAACCGTTCTCTGTGCAACGCCTTCGCCGGCCTGCTGCTGGGCGCCGCTGCGCTGCCGGCTCAGGCCAACTGGTATCTGGACGGCGAGTCGTCGCGGCTGTCGTTCGTCAGCACGAAAAACGCCAACGTATCCGAAGTGCAGCGCTTTCTGGTGCTGCACGGCAAGGTCGATCCCGACGGGCGCGCCGTGGTCGAAGTCGAGCTGGACTCGATCAACAGCGGCATCCCGCTGCGCGACGAGCGCATGCGCAAGGAGTTGTTCCAGATCGAACAATTCCCCGAAGCGACCATCACCACCCAGATCGACCTGCGCCCGATCAACGATCTGGCCCCCGGCGCGCAGCTCGAATTGCGCCTGCCGCTGACCGTCAACCTGCACGGCAAACAGCACGAATACCCCGCCGAGCTGCTCGCCACACGCCTTGATGACCGGCGCTTTCAGGTGGTGACCCTGGAGCCGCTGGTGATCAGCGCCGAGGATTTCGATCTTCTGCCGGGCCTGGAAAGCCTGCGCAACATGGCCGGCCTGTCGGCCATCAGTCTGTCGGTGCCGGTGGGTGCGGTGCTGATCTTCACGGCGCGCTGACATGCGCGGCGCGGTGTTTCCGTGGCGTGATGGCAATCGCTTCGAGCTGTTGATCGACGGCCCGCAATTCTTCCCGCGCATGCTCGACGAGATTGCCCGCGCCCGCGAGCAGATCGAACTGGAGCTGTATCTGGTGGAGGCCGGTGCCTGTGCCGAAACCATCGTGCAGGCGCTGGTGCTGGCGGCGGAGCGGGGCGTGCGGGTGCGTTGCCTGTTCGACGACTACGGCAGCCTCGCCTTCACCCTCACGTTGCGCCGGCGGCTGACCGGAGCCGGGGTCGAGCTGCGTTTTTACAACCGGCTGAACTGGCGGCGCTGGGTCGGCAATTTCTATCGCGATCATCGCAAGCTGTTGCTGGTCGACCAGCGTCTGGCGGTGGTTGGCGGGACCGGGGTCACCGACGAGTTCTGGACGCCGGGCCATGACACCAGCGAATGGCACGAGGTCATGGTGCAGATCACCGGCCCGCTGGTGCTCGACTGGCAACTGCTGTTCGACCGTCAATGGATCGCCAACCGCCATCGCCGGGCCTGGCGGCCCAACGCGCATTTTGGTCTGCCACGATTGCCGCGCGTGCCGGACACGGGCGAGGGCATGGGCCGCGTGGCCTACGCCGACGCCCGCCAGCATCGCGACATTCTGCAATCGCTGTTCCGCGCGCTGAACAGCGGCCAGCAGCGGATCTGGCTGGCCACGCCGTACTTCCTGCCCACCTGGAAGATCCGGCGTTCCCTGCGCAAGGCCGCCGCCCGTGGCCTCGACGTGCGCCTGCTGCTGACCGGGCCGCGCACCGATCACCCGTCGGTGCGTTATGCCGGGCATCGCTACTACCCGCGCCTGCTCAAGGCCGGGGTGAAAATCTACGAGTACCAGCCGTGTTTCCTGCACCTGAAAATGGTGCTGGTGGACGACTGGGTGAGCATCGGTTCGTGCAATTTCGATCACTGGAATCTGCGCTTCAATCTTGAGGCGAATCTGGAAGCGCTGGACCCGTCATTGACGGCAGCGGTGGCGGCGAGTTTCGAGAAGGACTTCGGCCTGAGTCAGCAGGTGAGTCTGGAGGAATGGCGGAAACGGCCACTGTGGCGGCGGGTGAAGCAGCGGATCTGGGGCTGGGTGGATCGGGTGGTGGTCAACTTGCTCGACAGACGCGGATAACTCTGATTCCGAGCATTCCATAAGTCTAATGTGGGAGCGGGCTTGGTCCGGGCGGCTCCCACATTGTTTACGCAGTGTTACTTACAGCAACTCAAAGCTCTGCTGCGTCACGTCCTGGGAATCCAGGCCGATCTGCACGTTGAACTTGCCAGGCTCGGCCGCGTACTTGAGCTGGGCGTTGTAGAACTTCAGGTCATCTTCGGTGATGGTGAAGTGCACGACTTTCTGCTCGCCGGCCTTGAGCATGATTTTCTGGAAGTTCTTCAGCTCCTTGACCGGACGGATCATCGACCCGGTGACGTCCTGGATATACAGCTGCACTACGGTTTCGCCGTCACGCTTGCCGGTGTTCTTGACCATGACACTGGCGTCGAGCTTGCCGGTGGCGTTCAGGGTGGTCGAGGACAGCGCCATGTCGCTCAGGCTGAAATCGGTGTAGCTCAGACCGAAACCAAACGGGAACAGGGGACCGGTGGTGTCATCGAAATACTGCGAAGTGTAGTTGCCCGGTTTGCCCGGCGTGAACGGCCGGCCAATGCTCAGGTGGTTGTAGTAGGTCGGGATCTGGCCCACGGAACGCGGGAAGGTCACCGGCAGTTTGCCCGACGGGTTGTAGTCGCCGAACAGCACGTCGGCGATGGCGTTGCCGCCCTCGGTGCCGCTGAACCAGGTTTCCAGAATCGCGTCGGCCTGTTCCTTCTCCTCGAGGATGGTCAGCGGACGACCGTTCATCAGCACCAGCACCAGCGGCTTGCCGGTGGCTTTCAGGGCACGGATCAGCTCGCGCTGGTTTTCCGGGATGTTCAGGTCGGTGCGGCTCGACGATTCGTGGGACATGCCACGGGACTCGCCCACCGCTGCAACCACTACGTCAGCGTCCTTGGCGGCTTTCACCGCTTCGTCGATCAACACGTTGGCCGGGCGCGGGTCATCGACCACTTCCGGCGCGTCGAAATTGAGGAAGTTCAGGTAGTCGAGCACCTTCTTGTCGCTGGTGATGTTGGCGCCACGGGCGTAGATCAGGTTCGCCTTGTCGCCGATCACATTGCTCATGCCATCAAACAGGGTTACCGATTGCGCCGGACGACCGGCGGCCGCCCAGCTGCCCATCATGTCGATCGGAGCCTTGGCCAGCGGGCCGACCAGCGCAACTTTGGCGGTTTTCTTCAGCGGCAGGGTTTCGTTCCGGTTCTTCAGCAGCACCAGGCTGCGACGCGCCACTTCACGGGCGTCGGCGCGGTGCAGGCGACTTTCGGCGTAGGTGTCGGCCGGATCGTCTTCAGCCTTGCCGATGCGCAGGTACGGGTCCTTGAACAGGCCCATGTCGTACTTGGCGGCGAGGACTTCACGCACGGCGTTGTCGATGTCTTGCTGTTCGATCTCGCCGGACTTGAGCAGTCCCGGCAGCTCTTTGCCGTACAGGGTGTCGTTCATGCTCATGTCGATGCCGGCCTTGATCGCCAGCTTCGCCGCTTCCCGACCGTCGCGGGCCACGCCGTGCTTGATCAGTTCGAAGATCGCGCCGTGGTCGCTGACCGCCAGGCCCTTGAAGCCCCAGTCCTTGCGCAGCAGGTCGTTCATCAGCCAGGTGTTGGCGGTGGCCGGGATGCCGTTGATCGAGTTCAACGCCACCATCACGCCGCCGGCGCCAGCGTCGATGGCTGCGCGGTACGGTGGCAGGTAGTCCTGGTACATCTTCACCGGGCTCATGTCGACGGTGTTGTAGTCGCGACCGCCCTCGACCGCGCCGTACAGGGCGAAGTGCTTGACGCTGGCCATGATGCTGTCGGCCGCGCTCGGCGTGTCGCCCTGATAGGCCTTGACCATGACTTTGGCGATGCGCGAGGTCAGGTAGGTGTCTTCACCGAAACCTTCGGAGCTACGGCCCCAGCGCGGGTCGCGGGAGATGTCGACCATCGGCGCGAAGGTGATGTCGAGGCTGTCGGCGGCGGCTTCCTTGGCGGCAACGCGCCCGGACTGGCCGATGGCGTCCATGTCCCAGCTAGAGGCCAGCGCCAGCGGAATCGGGAAAATCGTACGGTGACCGTGGATCACGTCGTACGCGAAAAACATCGGAATCTTCAGGCGGCTGCGCATGGCCGCGTCCTGCATCGGACGGTTTTCCGGGCGGGTGATCGAATTGAAGGTGCCGCCGATGTTGCCGGCGGCGATCTCTTTGCGGATCAGCTCGCGGGGCATTTCCGGGCCGATGCTGATCAGGCGCAACTGGCCGATTTTCTCGTCGAGGGTCATCTGTTTCATCAGATTACTGATGAACGCATCCTTGTTTTCCAGGGGGACCGGGGTCGTGGCGGCCAGTACTTGATGACTGGCCAGGCTGACGAACAGGCCCAGCAAACACAGCTTCTTCATGAATAGTTTTCTCAAGGGCCTAAACGGCGTTACAACACCGGCCAGCCAAAATGTAGGGAGCGACTATTGTTGTTCGGGTGCTGATTCAGAAAACGACAGCCGAATGTACGTCGAACGTTTCGGCGACGTGATCGCGCAGGGCCTCTTTTTAGCCCATCGGCCCGCCGCAATCCAGTGGCGGGGGCGATTATGCCCCAACCGTCGGCTGAGAATGTTTCGCGATTCATTATTCATGAAATGTGCAAGGGAGCACCCGTCCGATGAATGTCAGTCCTGTCTACCGCTCGCGTTTGCAGGTCGCCACCCTGCTGGTGCTGGCCACGTTGTTGACCGCCTGCGGCATCAACAACATCCCCACCCTCGACGAACAGGCCAAGGCTGCCTGGGGCCAGGTGCAGAACCAGTATCAACGGCGTGCCGACCTGATCCCCAATCTGGTGGAAACCGTGAAGGGCTATGCCAAACACGAGGAAGCAACCCTGACCGCCGTGATCGAGGCCCGGGCCAAGGCGACGTCGATCCAGGTCGATGCCAGCACCCTCGACAACCCGGAAAAGCTCAAGCAGTTCCAGCAGGCCCAGGATCAGCTGACCGGTGCATTGAGCCGGTTGATGGTGGTGTCCGAACGTTATCCGGACCTGAAAGCCAACCAGAACTTCCTCGCCCTGCAATCGCAACTTGAGGGTACGGAAAACCGCATCGCCGTGGCGCGTCGGGATTTCATTCTGGCGGTGCAGAAATACAACACCGAGATCCGCACCTTTCCCGGTCGTCTGTGGCACAGCGTGATGTACAGCAATTTGCCGATACGCGAGACCTTCGAAGCCACCAGCCCCGGCGCGGACAAGGCCCCGGAAGTGAAGTTCTGAGCCGGGGATGCCCATGCGTGTGTTGAAGATGGGCCTGGTGCTGATGCTGTGGCTGTTTGCCGTCAGCGCCCGGGCCGAGTTGACCTTTCCGGCGCTGACCGGGCGGGTGGTGGACGAGGCGCAGATGATCGAGCCGTCAGTGCGCGCGCAACTGAGTCAGCAGTTGCAAGCCCACGAACAGGCGACCGGCGAACAGTTGGTGGTGGTGACACTGCCGAACCTGCAAGGCGCCACCATCGAGGACTATGGCGTCGAACTCGGCCGGCATTGGGGCATCGGCCAGAAGGACAAGAACAACGGCGCCCTGTTGATCGTCGCCCGGGACGAGCGCAAATTACGCATCGAAGTCGGCTACGGGCTGGAGGACCGGCTGACCGACGCCCAGAGCTCGGTGATCATTCATCAGGTGATCACGCCGTCGTTCAAGGCCGGCAATTTCAGCAAGGGCATCAGCGACGGTGTCGCGGCGATGCTGGTGGTGCTGGGTGGCAATCCGCTGGACGAGCCGTCCACGGTGTATGAATCGGCCGGCGATCCTGCGGACGATTTCGTCTCGCGGCACCCGGCGTTGTTCGTATTTCTGGTGATGTTGTTCATCCTGACTGTTTTTGTCTGCCAGATGCTCGGTATCCTTCCCGCCGGCCGGGGCGGCTCCGGAGGAGGGGGCGGCTTTGGTGGCGGTGGATTTGGCGGCGGCGGAGGCGGCGGGGGCTTCAGCGGCGGCGGTGGCAGTTTCGGCGGGGGCGGGTCCTCCGGCGGCTGGTGATAACAATAATGAGCAGGCACTTCACGACATGGCATTACTGACTGAACACGAACAACGCAAGGTCGCCGAGGCCATCGCCCGGGTCGAGCGCGACACCGACGCCGAACTGGTGACGGTGCTCGCGGCCCGCGCCGACGACTACGCGTACATCCCGCTGCTGTGGGCCAGCCTGCTGGCGCTGGTGGTGCCGGGGATCGTGCATTACCTGACCGGCTGGCTGACCATGCACAGTCTGTTGCTGGTGCAGTGGGTCAGTTTTGTCGTGCTGTGCCTGGTGTTTCGCCTGCCCAGGGTCACCACTCATCTGATCCCGCGCCACGTCCGGCACTGGCGCGCCTCGAACCTGGCGCGGCGGCAGTTTCTCGAACAGAACCTGCATCACACGGTGGGCAGCACCGGCATGCTGATTTTCGTCTGCGAGGCGGAGCGGTATGTGGAGATTCTGGTGGACGAAGGGATTTCCAAAAAGCTGGATAACAAGAGCTGGGACTCGATTGTCGCGGCGTTTACCGAGCAGGTGCGGCAGGGGCAGACGTTGCAGGGCTTTGTTACCTGTATCGAGGCGTGCGGCGAGTTGCTCAAGGTGCATGTGCCGGTGACGCAGGTCAGGAATGAGTTGCCCAATCGCTTGGTGGTGTTGGGATAAGCCGTTCGGGAAATTAGCCGTGCCCTCGAACGCCATCCCCCCTAAACTAGCGGCCATTCCCGATTTGCCCGTCCGAGGCCGCTTTTTCCCATGTCCGTTACCGCTCCTTCCGCATCCGCCAAACCGGCGCCCGATCACCACGCCCGGTTCATCGAGCTGCTGCAAACCAGCCTCGAACTGAATGGTTTCATCAAACTGGTGCTGGCCAAGTACGTCGGCGAAGAAGCGGATCTGCAGCGGATCATCATCAAACCGGTGACGGTCAAGGCGCAGCCGTGCCTGTCGTTCGTTTATCGCTACAAGACTCGCGACATCACCAAGAACCTGCCGCTGGACGAAGCGGTGGCGACGATTGCCGGGCTGCTGCCGGCGGCGTTCAAAAATGCGCATTTGCTGGCGCTGACGGACGAAGCCCAGCTCGAATACAGCAAAAAGGGCAAGAGCTCGCTGTTCATGAGCAAACCTCAGCAATTGCGTGAAGTGCCGTCCGCCGAGCACAACCGCGAGAAAAACCGCTTCCTCGATCTGAACCGGCCGTTCCTCAACGATCTGGGCGTGACCAACGCCCAGCACGAGCTGATCCCGGCGATGTCGCGCAAGTGGAAGCAGATCAACAAGTTCATCGAAGTCTTCAGCCACGCGCTGACCTCGTCGCCGCTGGCCCTGGACAAACCGGTGCGGGTGGCGGATTTCGGTTCGGGCAAGGGGTATCTGACGTTCGCCATTCATGACTATTTGCGCAACACCCTGAAGGCCGAAGGCGAAGTCACCGGCGTCGAGTTGCGTGAAGAAATGGTCAACCTGTGCAACACCGCCGCGCAGAAACTCGAACACCCGGGGCTGGTGTTCAAATGCGGTGATGTGCGCAGCGTGGCGCCGAGCGAGCTGGACGTGATGATCGCCCTGCATGCCTGCGACATCGCCACCGACTACGCGATCCACACCGGCATCCGCTCCGGCGCCTCGATCATCATGTGCTCGCCGTGCTGCCACAAACAGATCCGCTTGCAGATCCAGAGCCCGGCGCTGCTCAAGCCGATGCTGCAATACGGTCTGCACCTGGGCCAGCAGGCGGAAATGGTCACCGACAGCCTGCGCGCGCTGTTCCTGGAAGCCTGCGGTTACGAGACCAAGGTGTTCGAGTTCATCTCGCTGGACCACACCAACAAGAACAAGATGATTCTGGCGGTGAAGCGCGCCGAGCCGGTGGACCCGACTCAGTTGCTGGTGAAAATTCAGGAGTTGAAGGCGTTCTACCAGATCAGCGAGCACTGCCTCGAAACCCTGCTGCTCGCTGACGGCCTGCTGAAGCTCAAGGCTTGAGCTGAACCGCGGCCGGTAATGTGCCCGGTTGAGCCGGGCGCACCGCGGTCTTGCGCCCGAGCATCACTGTCGCGATCACCCCGCAGGCGAACAGCCAGGTGATCGGCTCCACGTGTTCCCCGAAGAACAACGCGGAAAACGCGATGGTGAAGAAGATCTGCAACAACTGGATCTGACTGACCCGGGCAATGCCACCCATGGCCAGCCCGGCGTACCAGGCGAAGAACCCCAGAAACTGCGAAAACAGCGCGACGTAACCGAACGCCCACCAGGTTTTTGCCGATACCGCGCCCTGATGCTGCAACGCCAGGTACAGCACCGGGCCGATCAGCAGCGGCGTCGACAGCACCAGCGCCCAGCAGATCACCTGCCAGCCGCCCATCTCCCGGGCCAGACGCCCGCCCTCGGCATAACCCAGACCACCCACCGCAATCGCACCCAACATCAACAAATCCCCGGCCTGAATGCTGCCGGCACCGGTGTACAGCGCGTATCCCAGCACCAGCGCACTGCCCAGTGCGGCGCAGGCCCAGAAGGCTTTTGAGGGACGTTCATGGGACAACCACGCCGCATAAAGCGCCACGCACAACGGCTGCAAACCGTTGACCAGCGCGCCATGGGAGGCCGGCAGGGTCTGCATGGCCCACGCCGACAGCACCGGGAAACCTAGAATCACCCCGGCGATCACCAGGCTCAGGCCTTTGACTTGCTTCCAGGTCGGCCACTTTTCCCGTCGCCACAACAACAGCGCTGCTGCCGGAATCGCCGCGAACAACGCGCGGCCGAGGCCATTGAGCAGCGGGTGCAGTTCCTGCACCACGATGCGGGTGAAGGGCAGGGTGAGGCTGAAAATCACCACGCCGAGCAGGCCGAGGGCCATGCCGGTGTTTTCGCGCGAAGACATGAGGGCAACCAGATTCGAAGATGACAGGAAGGTGTCTTCATCTAGCCACAAACCACGGCAGTCGGGCTGTTACAGCTGAGCGCAGAGTTATCCATACAGTTTGCGAACGCCATCGCGGTCCTTGGGCTACTGTGAATATTCCTGCGCATTCACCAGAGGAGCCCTGCCCATGGCCGCGAAAAAGATTCTGATGCTGGTCGGCGATTACGTCGAAGACTACGAAGTGATGGTGCCGTTCCAGGCCCTGCAAATGGTCGGTCACACCGTGCATGCCGTGTGCCCGGACAAGGCCGCCGGCAAGACCGTGCGCACCGCAATTCATGACTTTGAAGGCGACCAGACCTACAGCGAGAAGCCCGGTCACCAGTTCGCCCTGAACTTCGATTTCGCCAAGGTCGATGCCAAGGATTACGACGCCTTGCTGGTGCCCGGCGGGCGTGCGCCGGAATACCTGCGGCTGAACGAAAAAGTCCTCGAACTGGTGCGTGCTTTCGACAAGGCCGGCAAGCCGATTGCCGCCGTCTGTCACGGCGCGCAACTGCTGGCGGCGGCGGGGATTCTCGAAGGTCGCGAGTGCAGCGCGTATCCGGCCTGCGCCCCGGAAGTGCGCCTGGCCGGCGGCACCTAC
This sequence comes from Pseudomonas sp. 3-2, assembly GCF_019710535.1. Classification (NCBI taxonomy): domain Bacteria; kingdom Pseudomonadati; phylum Pseudomonadota; class Gammaproteobacteria; order Pseudomonadales; family Pseudomonadaceae; genus Pseudomonas; species Pseudomonas sp. 3-2. Next base: position 1,501,225 of record NZ_CP081200.1, read on the forward strand.
ATCGACATCCCGGTCACGGACGGCCATGTCCAGGGCAACCTGGCCACTGCGCCCGCCTGGCCGGCGCACCCGAAATGGCTGGCCGGTTTCCTCGGATTGCTTGGAACCAGAATCACCCTGTGACACATCGAAAAGGAGAAACACCATGTCTGGATGGTATGAGTTGAGCAAAAGCAGCAACGGCCAGTACCGGTTCGTGCTGAAAGCGGCGAATGCCGAAACCATTCTGACCAGCGAGCTGTACACCAGCCGCGCGGCTGCCGAAAACGGCATCGCCTCGGTGCAGGCCAACAGCCCGCTGGACGAACGCTACGAGAAAAAATCGACGAAGGACGGTCACCCCTATTTCAACCTCAAGGCGGCCAATCACCAGATCATCGGCAGCAGCGAATCCTATTCATCGGACGCGGCGTGTGACAAGGGCATCGCCAGCGTCAGGGCCAACGGGCCGTCCAAGGTGATCAAGGACAAAACCCTGCCGGTGCTTTGAATCACCCATGACGTTCAGTCGCCAAATCTTTGGCGACTGAATTCTGGCTATGTGCCATCATTTCGCTTATCCTCCGCCGCCAATCCAAGGAAGGGGCGCGAGATGACTCTTTCGCGGAATTTTTGAACAACTGCCGCCAGAGTTTTCCCACTGATGATCCGCCTTTTCGCTGTCCTGACCCTGCTGCTCGGCTTGAGCGGCTGCTATAGCCTGTCCCCGACCCAAATCGATGATGAACTCGCACCGAGTGCCGATTCCGGCACCGCGTATCTGGTGGGTGTGGTCGGCATCTGGCCAAAAGCATCCTATGCGGCCCAGGAACAGATGCTGCTGATCCGCAAGCGTGGCAGTGACGAATTCGCCAGCGCGCGCCTGCACAACGAGTTCTATGCCCGTACCGCACGAGACGTGCGCGAGACAGGTCATGGCATCGGCACGCTGTTCGTGATGCCGCTCAAACCCGGTCGCTACGAGATCTACAACGTGCGATTCGATCGCGGCAGGTCGGTGTCCTGGAGCCGTGAAGACTTCACCATCGGCATGCAGCTTGAAGCGGGCAAGGCTTACTACATCGGTGACTTCCGTGCCGGCTGCGTGTCCCCCAGCGACAGCACCTGCCTGTTTCTGCACAGCGATCATCTCGAACGCGACGCCGCGCTGGTCCGCGCCAGATATCCGCAAGTACCCGGCCTGCAACGACTGGACATGCCGAACCTGTACACCGCCACACCGTTTATTCGTGAAGAGAACGGCACCAGCGCCTCCGTCTACAAAGCCATGCTCTCGGGGAAATTCTAATGCTCATCAAACGTCTGCTTCTGGGCTTGCTTCTGCTGCTCGGCGGCTGCCAGGCCACCCATTCGCTGAAGGCGCCGGACGTCGATTACAGCAGCCAGCAATTGCCGGCCATCAACGTCAGTGTGATCGGCATGCCGAGCTGGATGCTGCGTGACGAATTGCGTCGGCGTGGCACCTTTGAAGAAGTGAAGGCCGGCCGCAGCGAAGACGGCTACAACGTTTTGGTGATTGCCAACAGCGATGTCGGCGGGATTCAGCCGCAGATGCTTCTGAGCGCCTTCACTCTGTTTCTGGTGCCGGTGCCGGTGAGTTTCGACAGCACGGTGGTGTTCAGCCTCAGCCATGGCAAGCAGATACTGGGCGTGTACACCGTGAAGAATCACACCGAATCCTGGCGCGGCGCATTCAATGCCTCGGGCGGTCAGTTCGAACACATGCGCTTGATCAGCGACACGTTCATCGCGCAGATTCTCAAGGATCAGCCGTTCCACCGCGAAGCCATGAAGCGCGCCGCCAGCCTCTGATCGACGGCCACAATAAATCCCGCCCGGCGTAAACCGGGCGGGATTTTTTTCGTTCAACGCAAGGTGTTCAGCAAGGCCTGCAATTGCGTACGCCCGGCCTCAGCCAGCGGGAACACCGGCAAACGCGGATCGCCGACCTCCAGACCGGTCAGTCGCAGACCGGCCTTGATCGTCGCCGGCAAGCCGCCCTTGAGGATGAAGTCCAGCAGCGGCAACTGGCGGTAGAACAGCTCCCGCGCCTTGCCGAGATCCCCCGCCAGCGTGGCTTCGTACAAATCCAGGTTGAGTTGCGGGATCAGGTTCGGTGCCGCCGTGCACCAGCCCTTGGCGCCGGCGGCGAACGCTTCCAGCGCCAGCGGGTTGCAGCCGTTGTAGAACGGCACCCGGCCTTCGCCCAGCAGTTGCAGCTTGTGCATGCGCTGGATGTCGCCGGTGCTCTCCTTGACCATGGTCACGTTTTCCACGCCGTTGACGATGCGCAGGATCAGCTCCACGGACATGTCGGTGCCGCTGGTGGCCGGGTTGTTGTAGAGCATGATCGGGACGCCGATGCTGTCGCCGATGGCGCGGTAGTGGGCGAGGATTTCCGCCTCGGTGAGTTTCCAGTAGGACGTCGGCAGCACCATCACCACGTCGGCGCCATGGGCTTCGGCGAAGCGTGCGCGGCGCACCGCTTTGGCGGTGGTCAGGTCGGACACGCTGACCACGGTCGGCACGCGTTTGGCCACGTGCTTGATGCTGAATTCGGCGACCTGGTCCCACTCCGCATCGCTCAGGTAGGCGCCTTCGCCGGTGCTGCCCAATGGCGCGATGGCGTGGACGCCGCCGGCGATCAGACGGTCGATGGAGCGGCCGAGGGCCGGCAGGTCGACGCCTTCGCCATTGGCGCCGAACGGGGTGATGGTGTAGCCGATGATGCCGTGAATGTTGGACATGAGAGTGCTCCGCAAGGATGAGGTGTTCAGTTCAGGCAATCGGCGTGCTGCCGCAGGTTCTGCCGGGCGTAGTAGTTGAAGGCCGCGGCGTGGCGTTTGGGTTTCGACACCCAGTCATGGGCCTCGCGGCCGAGCTCGGGAATGATCGGTTTGATCGTCCCGGCGGCCATTGCCAGCAGTTGCAGTTTGGCGGCACGTTCGATCAGTTGCGCGATGACACAGGCTTCCTCGATGGTCGTGCCGGTGGACAACTGACCATGGTGGGAAAGCAGGATCGCCCGTTTGTCGCCCAACGCACCGGCAATCAGTTCGCCTTCTTCGTTGCCCACCGGCACACCCGGCCAGCCTTCAAGGAACGCGCAATCGTCGTACAGCGGGCACAGGTCCATGTGGGAAATCTGCAGCGGCACTTCCAGCATCGACAGCGCGGCAATGTGTGTCGGGTGGGTGTGGATGATGCAGTTCACGTCCGGTCGGGCGCGGTACACCCAGCTGTGGAAACGGTTGGCCGGGTTGGCCATGCCGTGGCCTTCGAGTACTTCGAGGTCTTCGTTGACCAGCAGCAGATTGCTCGCGGTGATTTCATCGAAACCCAGTCCCAGTTGCTGAGTGTAGTAAGTGCCTGGCTGCGGGCCACGGGCGGTGATCTGCCCGGCGAGGCCCGAATCGTGGCCGTTCTCGAACAGGATCCGGCAGGTCAGGGCCAGCTTTTGCCGGTCTGTCCACGTATTATCCGCCAGGGTTTTTTGCATCTGGGTCAGCGCTTGCTTGACCAGTTCGTCTTTGGGTAGTGCTAATGTCTTCGCCATATCCGTGTCCTGTGGTGGTTGCCATGGATGACACTTAAGAGGCTATATGACACTTTGTGTCATTGGCAAGGACAAATCGTCTTTCCTTTGCTGGATTAATCGCTTCGCATGTCTATCCGTTTGAAATTATTGAGAAAAAAACTTGGCGTAACCCTTGAGGCACTGGCCGAGAAATCCGGCATGACCAAGAGTTACCTGTCGAAGGTCGAGCGCGGGTTGAACACGCCGTCGATTGCCGCTGCGCTGAAACTGGCCAAGGCGCTGAACGTGAAAGTCGAGGAGCTGTTCTCCGAAGACAACGTCAGCCTCGACAGCTACAGCCTGGTGCGCAGCCACGAACGCCAGTCGCTGGCGGCCAACGACCACAGCCCCGGTTATGCGGTGCTGGCCCATCAGGTCAGCGAACGCAGCCTACTGCCGTTCATCATTTATCCGCCGAGCGAATTCACCGACAAGACTTTCAAGGAACACTTGGGCGAGGAATTTCTGTTCGTCCACGAAGGCCAGGTCGAAGTGGACTTCGTGAACGAACGGGTGCTGCTGGAGCGGGGCGATGCGCTGCACTTCAATGCGCAGAAACCCCACCGCATCCGTTCAGTGGGCGAGGTGCAGGCGCAGTTGCTGGTGGTGGTGCACAGCGGCGAGGAGTGATCAGACCTCGACCGGCACCGACAGCTTCGGATGGCCCAGCGCATGGCTCTTGGAATCAAAAAACCGCAACTCGACGCCCGTGCCCTCGAACACCTTGGCGTAGTGACGCTTCTGATGCTGGATGAACGCCGCGCTGCGCGGGTAGATCGAGATCGCCACGGTCTTCGGTTTCGCCAGGCGCAGAGCGCGCACGAGGTGGCTGTCCTGCTCGCCGAGGGCGTGGCCGAAGATGCACAGATTGTCGCCGTGACCGAGTAACTGGTCGTAGCAGAACGACAGGTAATCGGAACTGCGGATGGTTTTGAGCTTGTCGGCGCTCGGTCCTTCATTGACGAACAGCGGCACGTCGTCGAGCGTCTTGATCGTGTTGTTGATCGCGAAGCTGCCGAGCAGCGTGCCCTCGGTGGCGGTCAGTTTGCGCGCGGTGCCGTCCTGGTTGCGCACCAGATGCAGGCCACCGTGCAGGTACAGCAGACGCGGTTTGTCCGTGCTGCTGTCGCACAGATCGAAACTCGCATCCGGGCCGTTGAACAGGTCGTCGATCGCCTCGCCCTGATGTTGCAGGGCCCAGTAATTGAGCAAATCGTAATTGGTGGTGAACACCGTGCGATAACGCGCCAGTTCGCTGTTCAGGGTCGTCAGGGTCGAGGCTTCGATCAGCCGCCACGGGATGTGCACCGCGTGCACCGTGTTGATCAGCGCTTCCTTGATCGCGTAGTAGCGGTTGCGCGGCGCGGCCGAGCTGACGGCCAGCGCCTTGTTGACCCGACTGGTGGTTTTCAGCGCGCCGAGCACCTGCTCGAAACTGCGCGTTTGCAGGGCGTCGAACACGCTCAGTTCCGACGGGCTCAGGGGCTTTTCTTCCACCGTGCGGGCATTTTCGAACAGCGAGTCGTAGCCGAAATCGTCCCACACTGCACGACTGGCGCCGTTGCCCAGCAACAGACCGCTGAAGTCAGTGGTGGCGCGCAACGCGTTCCAGTCTTCGAGGGTGGCGTCGACATCCAGAAAATCGGTCATTGCAGGGCACGTCTCAAAACAAAGGGGCAGATGGACGGCGACTTTATCACGAGCGGGCATTGAGCCAGATCAACATCCGCCGTGACCGATCGGTCGATCCTGTGTGCATCCGCCGAATTGCACGAGTCAATTCGGCTCCAGTCAGGAGACGCGCCATGAGCAGCACCTTTTTCATTCCCGCCGTAAACATCATGGGCAGCGGCTGCCTTGACGACGCCATGAACGCGATCCGCAACTACGGTTTTCGCAAGGCGCTGATCGTCACCGACGCCGGGCTGGCCAAGGCCGGGGTGGCGACGATGATTGCCGAGAAACTGGCGATGCAGGACATCGATTCGGTGATCTTCGACGGCGCTAAACCCAACCCGAGCATCGTCAACGTCGAGGCGGGGCTGGCGCTGCTCAAGGACAGTCGCTGCGACTTCGTGGTGTCGTTGGGCGGCGGTTCGCCCCACGACTGCGCCAAGGGCATTGCGTTGTGTGCCACCAACGGCGGGCAGATCCGCGACTACGAAGGCGTCGATCAATCGACCAAGCCACAACTGCCGCTGATCGCCATCAACACCACCGCCGGCACCGCCAGCGAGATGACCCGGTTCTGCATCATCACCGACGAAACCCGCCACGTGAAAATGGCCATCGTCGACCGCAACGTCACGCCGCTGCTGTCGGTCAACGACCCGGCACTGATGGTCGCCATGCCGAAAAGCCTGACCGCCGCCACCGGCATGGACGCGCTGACCCACGCGATCGAAGCCTACGTCTCCACCGCTGCCAACCCGATCACCGACGCCTGCGCGCTGAAGGCAATGACCCTGATCAGCAACAACCTGCGCCTGGCCGTTCGCGATGGCAGCGACCTGGCCGCGCGGGAAAACATGGCCTACGCGCAGTTCCTCGCGGGCATGGCGTTCAACAATGCGTCCCTCGGCTACGTGCATGCGATGGCGCACCAGTTGGGCGGTTTCTATGATCTGCCTCACGGGGTGTGCAACGCGGTATTGCTGCCGCATGTGCAGACATTCAACGCGCAGGTCTGCGCCGATCGTCTGACCGACGTGGCCCACGCCATGGGCGCCGACATTCGTGGTTTCAGCCCGGAGGAGGGCGCCAAAGCCGCGATCGATGCGATTCGTTGCCTGGCCAGGGACGTGGAGATTCCCGGTGGCCTGCGTGATCTGGGCGCCAAATGCACCGACATCCCGGTGCTCGCCGCCAACGCCCTGAAAGACGCCTGCGGCTTCACCAATCCGCGGGCGGCGGATCAACGGCAGATCGAGGAGATTTTTCGCAGCGCGTTTTAAGCGGGCAGGCGAACGGGCGTGCCTCTCGTACAGAGCAGCGCGCCCAACGCTAGAATGCAGCACAGCAACGACAGCGGCCACGCTTGCGGACTGGCGAACAGGCTGGCCACGGCGCCGATCAGCGCCGCCATCAATTGGTGAATGAACCCGCTCAGGGCCATCGCGTAGGCGCCGGCAATCGGCGCGCCATCGTTGGCCCGTGACAGGCTGATCGGATAGTTCAGCGACTGGCCGAACACGGCAACGCAATAAGGCAGCCAAAGCAGCCAGGCCATCGAGCTGGCCAACAGACTGCCAGCCAGCATCACGCCAGTGCCGGCCATCACCAACGCGACCCCCAGTGTCATCAACCGGTGCTGACCGATACGCAGTACAAAGCGATTGACCGCCAGCGCCCCCAGAAAATATGCGGCGCTGATCGGCCAGCCCAGCAACCCATATTCAGTCGCCGACCAGTTGAACGGGCCTTGCAGAATCAACGGCGCAGCGCTGTTAAATGCGATGATCACGCCATAACCCAGACCGCCCGCAAGCGCCGACAGCAGAAACGCCCGATGGATCAGGATCGTTCGATAGACCGCCCAGGGTGAAGCGGTTGTGGGCGCTTCGACGAGTTTCGGGAAACTCAGGCGCGAGACTATCGCGGCCATCAACAGACTGACCGCGCCCAGCAGATAAAAGATCGCCTGCCAGCCCAGCGTCACCTGAATGAGCGAACCGGCGTATTGCCCGATCCCGAGCGCGACAACGAATGAAATCGAAATCCACGACAACGCCTTCGCCAGCAGATCCCCCCGAAAGCTGTCACGAATCAGCACCCGCGCCATCACCGAAATGCCGCTGGCGCCGATCCCCTGAAGCAGTCGCAGCAGCAGGAACGACTCCAGCGTCGCACCCAGCGGCAGTGCCAGATTCGCCACGCCATAAATTCCCAATGCCGCCAGCAGCACCGGTTTGCGGCCGATGCGCTGGGCCAGACTGCCCCACAGCAGCATCGGCAGCGCCATGCCGATCAGGTACAGCGACAAACCCCAGGCCACTTGCGATGCATCGACCCGCAAATGCCCGGCGATCTGTGGCAGCGCCGGCAGATAAATGCTCATGCCCAACTGGGCGAGGAACACGGTGGAGCAAGTGATGAGCAGGATGAGGCTGGGGTTCATGAGTCGTCCGTAAAGGTTCAGCGGTGGCGAGGGTGACCGCGCGTCATTAACAGACCGGTGATCAAATCACAAAAGCGGTGGATCAGGGTCGATTCCATGTCGGCGCGCAGGGTCACGCGGATCGCGGCTTTGCCCTGGGCTACCACCGGGAAAAACACGGCGCTGGTGAAAAAACCGTGTTCGGCCAGTTCAACGGCGATTTGCGTGGCCAGGGCGGCCTCGCCGCAGTTGATCAAACGGATGGCCATGGAGCTGCCGTGCTGCTCGGTGCTCAAGAGGCTGTCGAACAGGTGGATGTTGGCCTGGAGCCGAACCTGCAGTGCCCTCAGTTCTGCGCTGCGATGCACCTGGATCGACGCCAGGCCCGCACCGATGGCCGCGCAATTGAGACTTTGCGACCAGTTGCTCGGGCCGCCGTAACGCTGGATCAGTTTCTTCTGTCGCGGATTGCCGAGCATGACCAGACCGCCGCTTGCCCCGAACGATTTGGCCAGCGAAGCGACGATCAGGCAGTCCTCCTCCAGCGCCGGCATTCTTGGTCGAACAAGACCTGCGCCGTTGCTGCCGACCGCTGACAACGCATGAGAATCATCCAGATAAAGGAACAGGCCGTAACGCTCCTTCAGATACAACAGACCGTCCAGATTGGCGACGCCCCCCATGCTGTAGGCGCCGTCGGCGATGTAGGCGACGGTGGAGTGGCGCTGGCACACCGATTCGAGAAAATCCATGTCGTTGTGGGGGCAGGTCAATACCTGGGTCTCGTCGGCGCAACTGGCCTTCAGGTGATTCATCGAGTAATGGGCCAGGCGATCAAACACCATCACCGGCGGGCGGTTCTGGGTGAACACGCCACTGGCCAGCAGTGGCAGGATACCGGCGCTCGCGGCGCTGCAGGACAGAGTGGTCAGACACACCGCGCCAAACAATTGCGACAACTCGCTTTCGTATTGCTCGAGCAGCGCCAGCTTGCAGCGGTTTTTCGAGTTGGCAACGCGCAACGTACCGGTTTCACGCAGCGCCGTGATGGCCCCCTCAAGCAGCGCGGGGTGGTGATCGAGGCCCAGATAGGAGGTGGTGCAGAAATGATGGAACTGGCGCCCGTGCTGATCGAGCAAGTGATTACAGCCTGTGACCTCGACGTTGAGGGCGGCGATTTTTCCAGCTTCCGCAGCCTCCCAATCGTGGTCTGCCAAAGCGATGACCTTGCGGTAATTGGAGAAAGTGTTGGCGGATTCCGACAGGTGATTCATAGGCAGCTCTCCTTGAGCAGGGCAATCCATGGGGTGTTGCAAATTGTGTGTGTTGCCAGACTTTACAGAGAGCTATGCAGGGTCAGAATAGGCTGCGTCCGATAGCATTGACGGCTGTTGGAGATTTGCTTGTAGGGCGAAGCCTTGCCGGGCTGTGAGGCGATGAAATGCCCGACAAGTCCGGTGCTGGAGAGCCTACGCTTGAACCCTTATCCAACGGCTGTGGCGCTCTTTTCCAGTGTCGGGGAGAACTGGATCAACGCCACTCCCGCCATCAACAAGACTGCGCCGAACAGGCGCGGCAATGTCAGGTGCTTCTCCACCAGCCCGAACAGGCCGAAGTGATCCAGCACGATTGACGTGATCATTTGCCCGGCCAGGGCCAGCGCCAGAAATCCCGAAGCCCCCAGCTTCGGCAGCAACACCACCGCCAATGCGACGAAGCACACCCCGAACGCCCCGCCGGTCCACATCCACAGCGGCAGCTTGCCGAGCGGGGCCAACGACGGCAGTGGCAAGCGCAGGACGATAATCACCGGCAACAACACCAGCACGCTCACCACCAGCGAGGTGAACGTCGCCCACAGCGGATGCCCCAACCCCCGCGCCAGATTGATATTGATCGCACTTTGAAACGGCACCACCGCTCCGGCAAATACCGCCAATAGCAGCAAACCGACCCACTGCATCGTTCCCATGATCGTTCTCCGGCAAGGTTTTGCTGGACTCTAGGGTATTCGTCGCGCAGATTTAAATTCTGTTTTGGTATTCGGAACATGCATCGAATGAATGATCTGCGCCGCATCGACCTCAATCTGCTGGTGATCCTCGACGCCTTGCTCGGTGAACAACACGTGACCCGCGCTGCCGAGCGCCTGCACCTGAGTCAACCGGCGGTCAGCCACGCGTTGGCGCGTCTGCGCGACTTGCTCGGTGATCCATTGTTGGTGCGTGCCGGTTCGGGGCTGGTGCCCACCGCGCGGGCGCTGGAGCTGGCGGCGCCGCTGGCCGAAATTCTGGCCCAGGTGCAATCGCTGCTGGCGCCGAACACCTTCGATCCTGCCAGCGCCCGTCGGACCTTTCGCCTCGCGATGTCGGACTACGGCGCGGCGATCATCCTGCCCGGGCTGATTCGCACTCTGCGCGCGGAAGCGCCGGGCATCGATCTGCAAATCAGCCATGCCAGCCGCGAAGGCATGGTCGAAGGCCTGCTCAACGGCGACATCGACCTCGCCGCCGGCGTGCTCCCCGAATTGCCCGGCGAACTGCGTAGCACGCCGCTGTTCGAGGAGCGCTACGTGTGTTTGCTGGATCGCCACAGCCTGCCGGCCGACGGCCAGCTCGACCTGCCAACCTATCTCTCCCGTCCCCATGTCTTGCTGGAAATGCGCGGCAGCGGCACCCCGGAAATCGAACGCACCCTGACTGCCCTGCGCGAACGCCGCCGCGTCGCCATCAGCCTGCCGCACTGGAGCGCTGCGCCACGTTTCATCAGCGGCACGGACCTGATCCTGACCGTCGCTTCGCGGGCGTTGAATGAGGTGGATGACCAATCGCTGATCGTCGTACCGCCACCGTTTGAAATTGCACCGTTCACCTTTGTGTCGGCGTGGCACAAGCGGCGGGGTGGGGATCAGGCGTTGAACTGGTTGAATCGGCGGATTGAGCAGGGGATAGCAGGGACTCTGGCAGGGCTTTGATTCGTCATATCCAGGCAGTGGGCGGCAGGCGACGGGTATGGAAAATCCGCAACACTTGTAAACGGCCGTGGCGAACGCGGTAAGGGATCAGGTAAGGACGGTCTGGCACAACCCATTCCCGGGTTCCGGGCAAGCGGCCCTCACGCCCCACGGCTGGAAATTGTGCGAGTTGATCGACAGTGGCAAGCATGTCGTGAACAAATTCGGCGGCTGCCTTGGGGTTCTCTCTCGCGATGTAAGCCGCTTCGTCATCGAGATTTCTTAATGCAGTCTTCAGCCAATCAACGTGCATTGGCGCTCCATTTGTTTGCGATTTCCCTGACGTCTTCGGCGGAAGCGAAATCCCCTGCATCGGCTTCGTTCAGCGCTTTCTGTATTTCTTCGATCTGCCAGGCTTCGCGCGCGATGTACTCGCGAAGGGCATCGACCGCCAGGTAAGACTTGCTGCGTCCGGTGGCTTTGGCGAGCGTGGCGAGGGTGTCCGCCAGTTCATCTGGAAGACGTAGAGACATGACTGACATGGCGATCTCGGCGTAGTGGTTTGTAATACGGGACACTACAGTGTCATACAGAATCAGACCAGTTCCACTGGTCAGTGATCCGGACAACCGATGGGTTGAATCGCCGAATTGAGCAGGGGATAGTGCGCGGCTGAAAAACATCAAGGAGCGGGGCGTGACAGTGAAGTCTGGGGTTGTTGTGGGGCTGGCGCTTTGTGGGGCGCTGATGGCGGGGCAGGTGTTGGCTGATTGTGTGCCTGCGCCGGTGGCGGGTGATCTGGATTTCTCCGTGTGCAAGGAGTGGCCCGCTTACCCGGGGTTGAACATCAGCGCGAATGCGAAATTTGAGCGTAGCTCCGTGCCGGGTGCCACCGACACGAGCGGCACCTATGATTTCATTTTATCTGTCTTGAAAAGCGACCAAACAAAACCGGTTGCCACTTATCACCAACCCTCCGCTTTCTTCTCGGGTGGGGTGGCATTGCGAGATCTCTCGCTCGATACCGCGCGCTACAAACTAACCCCAGAAGTACGGGCGTTTGGCGTTCGCGTGCAATTCACCAATGCCTCTCGCCTCAACCCGCTTGAAGAAACGCACCTCTCTCTTTATGTGAGAGAGGGCGATAAGTTACGTCCCGTGCTCAGTCAATTAGTGGTTTATGAGTACGGCGGTGAATGGGACGGTGATTGCGCCGGCGAGCGATATGAGACGACCAGAACGGTAGAAATTGCCAAGACCAGCTCCCATGGTTATGCCGATCTGATCATCAAAACCAAGACGACAGGGACGACCAATGTCGTCGAAGGCGATACTTGTGAAGACAAAATCAGCGTCAGCAGCCCTGAACTGACAACCCTTCACTACGACGGAAAATCCTACGTCCTGCCTAAAGGTTTCAAAGCCATCGAGTGATACAGAGCCAACGCGACTTATTTCAAGGAAGAACAATGCTCATCCCAACCCGACTTTTCATCGCCCTCGGCTTGCTGGCCATCACCGCTCCAGCCCATGCCCAGGTTTCCTGCGTCACCAAGGATTACGACGACCAGTCATTGGCCCGCTGCAAGGCATGGCCGGCGTTCAAGGATCAGGCGATTGCCCTCAAATCCACCTACGTGCCGGATGCTGGTAGTGACGATGCCGGTGTGTTTGATCTGGATCTGGCGATCATCGACACCAGCAACTGGAAGACGCTGGCGACGTATGCGAAACCCGGTGCCTACAATTCCGATGCCATTCGTTTCACCGATCTGCTGGTCGATACCGCTCGCTATCGGCTGGCCCCGGATGTTCGCGCGTTCGGGCTGCGGTCAAAGTTCTCGCACAATTCAAGCGCCATTCCCTACGAAAAAACCGACCTGACACTTTATGTGCGCGAGGGTAATAAACTGCGCCCGGTACTTGATGGCCTGGTGGTCTACAAAAACAACGGTGAGTGGCTGGAAAACTGTGTGGGTGAAGGTCAGCAAATTCGCCGAACCGTGGAAATCGGCCCGACCAGCCACAATGGTTATTCCGACCTGATCGTCACCTCAAGCGGCACGGCGATGAAAACCGTCAAGGCCGGCAAGGAGTGCGTTTCCCGGGATTCCCCACTGAAGAAAACCCAAATCACCCTGACCTACGACGGCAAGCAATACACCATTCCCGAAGACCTCAGAGGTTACTGACCGATGCTCACCGGCCTCAACCACCTGACCCTCGCCGTCACCGACCTGGACCGCAGCCTCGCGTTCTACCGCGACGTGTTGCAGCTGCGAGTCGAGGCCACGTGGGACGCCGGTGCCTACCTGTCGCTCCCGGGCCTGTGGTTGTGCCTGTCCCTCGATCCGAAGCGCCATCCCGAGCCCGCCGCCGACTACACCCACTACGCCTTCAGCATTGGCGCGGCGGATTTCCCGCGGTTCGTGCAACAGCTGCGCGCCGCCAACGTGCAGGAATGGCGCGACAACCGCAGCGAAGGCGCGTCGTTCTACTTCCTCGACCCGGACGGTCACAAGCTCGAAGCCCACGTCGGCGATCTGGCCTCGCGACTGGCCGCGTGTCGGCAAAAGCCCTACGCGGGCATGGGTTTTTTCAACGAGTCGTGAATATTCACAAACTGCTGGGATAGACTGGCGGCCACGTTTTCCGGGACTTGCAGGTTTTCCATGACTCCATCGTTGCTAATGGCCGTGCTGGCCTCGGGTTTCATTTACGGCATTACACCGGGGCCGGGCGTGCTGGCGGTGTTCGGTATCGGCGCCGCGCGAGGACGACGGGCCGGGGCGGGGTTTCTGTGCGGGCACCTGCTGGGCGATGTGATCTGGTGCAGCACCGCGCTGATCGCGATTGTCGGCGCCCGGGAAATCGGCAGCACCGCATTCGATGTACTCGGCGTACTCAGCGGCCTGTACCTGTTCTGGCTCGGCTGGCGTGCGGTGCGGGCCAAACGCAGCAACGGCGATCAACCCCAGGGCGCGGCGCGTCAGCCGTTCTGGCACGGCATCCTGTTCGGCCTGACCAACCCCAAGGCCTACCCGGTGGCGGTGGCGACCTTCACCGCGCTGCTGTCGAGCCGCGCCGAATTGCTCAACTGGTCGATGCTGCCGATGCTGATCACCTTGAGCTTCCTCGGCGGATTGCTCGCCTACGCTATCCTCATTGGCATCGTCGGGGCGCGGCAGGTGCGTACGTTGTACCAGCGTCATGAACTGGCGATCACCCGGTTGTGCGGGATCATGTTCATCGGTTTTGCCATCAACGCGCTGGTGCATGCGCTGCCAGGGTTGATGCCGAACAAGGCTTGAAAACATTCGCTGGGATGCGAGTTCGAGGTCACGGATGGTTGAACAGTGCTGCATTGTCCGGACACCTTTTCTGAACCATGGAAAGCCGAAACTCCGCGCCGTTGGCGAGTTACATCGATCTGTTGCTGGACGCCGTCTGTGCCGTGGACAAGCAGGGCCGTTTCGTTTTTGTCAGCGCAGCCTGCGAGCGGATTCTCGGCTACACGCCTGACGAGCTGATCGGCCAGTCGATGATCGACTACGTCTACCCGGCCGACCGTGAGCGCACCCTGGCTGCCGCGAGCGACATCATGGGCGGCGAACCCAAGCACAATTTTGAAAACCGTTATGTACGCAAGGACGGCAGCGTCGTGCATATCCTGTGGTCGGCGCGCTGGTCGGAGGTCGACCAACTGCGCATCGCCGTGGCCCGGGACATCACCGAGCGCAAACTGGCCGAGTCGCGTCAGGCGGCGCTGTACGCCATCTCCGAAGCGGCCCATGCGGCGGAGGATCTGCTGGCGCTGTTCAAGCGCATTCACATGATTATTGGCGAGTGGCTGCCGGCGCTGAATTTCTCCGTGGCGCTGTACGACGAACATTGCGCGCAGCTGAATTTCCCCTATCACGTTGACGATGACGAGTTGCAACCGGAGCAACCCGGGACAGTCACCGGGCGTCTGTGTGCGGAGGTGATCCGCAGCCGCCAGCCAATCCTCCTGACCCCGGATTGCCCCCACGCGCCGCCGGAGTTCGCCGCGCTGGTGGCCGGGCAGCAATCGCCGTGCTGGCTCGGCGTACCGCTGAGCTCGAAAGACCGCACCATTGGCGCGCTGATCGTCAAAAGCCTGCCCGGCGGCGAGCGCTACACCGAACGCGACAAGGAACTGTTGCAATACGTCTGTGCCCAGGTCGCCACCGCCATTGAACGCCAACAACTGCACGCCCGCCTGCGGCGCATGGCGCAATACGATCAACTGACCCAGTTACCCAACCGTGAGCTGCTGCGCGAACGCCTCAAGGCTGCCCTGAACCATGCGCGGGAACAGTCCGGGCACATGGCGCTGCTGTACGTCGATCTGGACCGCTTCAAACAGGTCAACGACACCTTCGGACACACGGTCGGCGACATGCTGTTACAGGCGGTGGCCAACCGGCTCAAGGGCTGCGTGCGCGAGACCGACACCGTGGCGCGAATCGGTGGCGACGAATTCGTGGTGCTGCTGCACAGCGTCCACGCCGCCGACGATGCCGACAGCGTGGCGGAAAAGATCCGACAGGTATTGGTGCAACCCCTGCGCCTGGACGGGCACAACCTGCACATCGAACCGAGCATCGGTGTGGCGCGGTATCCCGAGCACGGACGTGAGGAACAGCAACTGTTCCGCCACGCCGACCAGGCCATGTACGCCGCCAAACGTTTGAATCATCGGGCGCTGGACCACTGACTGGCAGCTCACCGTTCGTCGCGGCGACGGCAACTTTTCTAAACCTTTGGCGGTCAGGAAATTCTCAATCTAGGCGGGCACCTGCTCGCCGCGATCAAATACCAAGGGGTAGAGAATCATGCCTAATTCAAGAAACTCGAACTCGGGAAACTTCGCCAACGATAAGACCAAGGCGTCTGAAGCCGGTCGCAAAGGTGGGAAAACCACCACCACGACGGTCGACAAAGAGCCTAAAACCGAGATGGGCCGCAAGCCTGCTCAAAAGTCGAAGTAGTCGGTGAAGGTTGTTTTGATTGAGAGGCGGGGGCGCAAGCTCCCGCTTGAATCTGCAAAGAAGGAGGGCGCGACCATGAGCCGGATGGCCACCCGAGTACGCCACATCAGTTTTGTCAGCCTGCTGGGGTTTTTCGCCAGCAGCGCGTTTGCCCAGTCGCCCGCCGACTTCATCAATGAGGCCTCGGCCAAAGGCATGGCCGACATCGAGGCCAGTCGTCTGGCGCACAGCAAGGCCGAGTCCAAAGAGGTCAAGGATTACACCATCGTCGTCATCAACGACCGCACCACCGCCAACCAGCATCTGGCGAAAATCGCCAAGAAACTGGACCTGCCGGTGGCGCCCCGCGAAGAAGTTGCCGACAAAGCCAAAGCGCTGATGCCCGAAGTTAAAGAAGGCGCCAGCTTCGATCAGGCCTACGCCGCCAGCCAGGTCAAAGCCACGGAAGAGGCCATTCAGCAGATCCAGCAGGAGGCTCAGACCACCGACGTGCCGGAGATCAAGGCGTTTGCCGACGAGACCCTGCCAAAACTGCAGAGTCATCTGGAAATGGCCCGAGCCCTTCAGGCCAGTCGCTGAATCCGCAGCAATGAAAACGGCGCTTTTTTTGCGCCGTTTTTTTTGCCTGTCAGCATTCATTCAGATCCTGCTTCGGCTTGCTCTTATCTCCCAGACCTTCCAGGTCAAACACCTCATTCTCACCCATCGCCCGGTAATGCCGACGCAGCGCCTCCAACTGCTTGAGATCCAGCGACTCCAGCCCGAGCATTGCGTTCTGTGCCTCCTTGTTCACCCGCAGCAGTTCATCAAGTTTCAAATGCAGGATGTCGGTGTCGCGGTTCTGGGTGTTCTGGATCAGGAACACCATCAGGAACGTGATGATCGTGGTCGAGGTGTTGATGATCAGTTGCCAGGTATCGTTGTAATCGAAAATCGGCCCGCTCAACCCCCAGAGCCCGATCAGAATCAACGCCCCCATGAACGTCTTGGGGCTGCCGGCCCAGAGGGCGAGCTTCTGGGAGATTTTTGCGAATTTCATGGTTGTGTTCCTTGTGGGGGGCGCTTGAAATTCAGACATCGGAGGGGGGCGGAAAATTCTACTTACAGAGACTTGCGGTCTTTGAAACTTGACTGTTCCAGGTCACGGTTTTGAACACTTTTGGAAGTGGGAACTTTCTTTGTATGGGTTTGCGTCTAGGATGAAATGGCAGTCAATTTGCCAGCATGCGAGTGCACGGATAGAAACCCAGTCAGAGGCCGCTCATGGAATTCTTCGAAAAGTTAGCCAGTCTTGCCGCCAAAGTCCGGTTGCAGAGCGCTGCAATCCAGACGGAAGAAGCGACAAAAAATGCGTTTGTCATGCCTTTCATCAGTACTGTTCTGGGTTACGACGTGTTCGACCCGACAGAGGTGACGCCGGAATTTGTTTGCGATATCGGTACGAAGAAGGGCGAAAAAATCGATTACGCCATCATGAAAGAGGGCGAAGTGCAGATCCTCATCGAGTGCAAGAAAATCGGCGAGCCACTGCACATCAATCACGCCTCGCAGCTGTTCCGTTATTTCCACGTAACCAGCGCTCGAATCTCCATCCTCACCAACGGCCAGGTCTACAAGTTCTTCACTGACCTGGATGCGCCGAACAAAATGGATGAAAAACCCTTCCTTGAACTGGACCTTCTGGATATCGATGAGTATTCGGTGCCAGAGCTCATCAAACTTACAAAGTCTGCGTTCGACGTTGATTCGATCATCAACGCGGCGGGTGAGCTGAAGTACGTCAGCCAGATCAAAAAAGTTATCGCCTCGCAAGTCAGCAAGCCGGATGACGATTTCGTCAAAGTGTTTGCTTCGCGAGTCTACGACGGAGTCATTACGCAGAAGGTGCGGGATCAGTTTCACGAACTGACGAGAAAAGCGGTCGTTCAATTTCTCAATGACCAGATCAATGACCGCCTCAAGTCGGCCATGAGTGGTGCGATCCAGCCGGCGCTAGCGTCTATTCCGGCCGCGTCTGGAGGGACGGATCCGGTAGATCCCCGTGACGAGTCCGACGATAAGGTTTTGACTACTCTGGAGGAACTGGAGGGGTATCACATTGTTCGTGCATTGGTTCGATCTGTGGTCGATGCCAAACGAATCGTTCAGCGCGATACACAGAGCTACTTTGGCATCCTGCTGGACGATAACAACCGAAAGCCGATTTGCCGCCTGCATTTCAACCGTTCGCAGAAGTACATTGGCATTTTCGACGAGGAGAAAAACGAAACTCGCCATCCCATTAATTCCGTGGATGATATCTACGAGTATTCAGATCAGTTGAAGAAGACCGTGGGCTATTACGACTAGTGTGGGACTTTCCAAAAAACCGGCCATCGGCCGGTTTTTTTATGCAAGCGAAGTCCGCGAAAAAGGTGCTTGCCGCCGTCACGTCTTAAGTCGGATAGGGAATGCACAGGGAGTCGATGTATCGTAGCGAACCACTGCAAAAGTCCTGACAGGAGAACGCAATGACCTGGTCCGCCAAGCAATACGTCACTTTCGAAGATGAACGCACCCGCCCGGCCCGCGACTTGCTGGCGGCGATTCCCACGCCCGAGGCACGTTCTGTGGTCGATATCGGATGTGGCCCCGGCAATTCGACCGAGTTGTTGGTGGAGCGTTTTCCGGGGGCGAAAGTGCAGGGGCTCGACAGTTCTGCGGACATGATCGATGCCGCGCGCAAGCGTCTGCCGCAGTTGCAGTTCGCGGTGGCGGACATCGATAAATGGGCGGATGCAGGGCCATTCGATGTGATCTTTGCCAACGCGGTTTTGCAGTGGGTGCCGGATCACGCGACGTTGCTGCCGGCGCTGGCGGGCAAGTTGGCGCAGGGCGGCAGTCTGGCGATTCAGATGCCGGACAACCTCAACGAGCCGTCCCATCGGTTGATGCGTGAAGTGGCGGCCAACGGGCCGTGGGTCAGCAAACTGGCGGACGCGGCGGGGCAGCGGACCGAGATGGCGGATGCCCGTGACTATTTCTCGATGTTGCGGCCGCATTGCGCGCGGGTCGATGTGTGGCGCACGACGTATCACCATCAGTTGGCGGGCGGGGCTTCCGGCGTTGTCGAGTGGTTCAAGGGCAGCGGTCTGATTCCGTTCCTCAGTCCGCTGACGGAAGCGGAGCGAGCGGATTATCTGGCGCAGTATCTGGCGGAGGTCGCGAAGGCGTATCCGGCGCTGGCGGACGGTTCGGTGCTGTTGCCGTTTCCGCGACTATTTATTGTCGCGACTCGATGAACGCTAGTAGATTATTTGTTATGGGTATTCTTATTGGTGCTGGTGGAGAAGGGTGTGTGAGCAATATTGCGTTGAAGAAATTTGATTCCTTGGCAATAGAGTTTTCTAAGGTTTTTTTTCATCGATCGGTAAAAGGTGCATGGAGGTATCGGCACTTTAAATTCGCTATTTTTATGTTTGCTTGTATGTTGATTAGTTGTGCGCTTTTTTCATTTTCTGGCCTTTTTATAAAGCAAGGTTTGTTTGATTTTATATCGTTGATTTTTTTGTTTTTGATGGTATTTTTTGAGATTGTTGCAATTGTGATTCTTGAAAAGTGGTATGAACCAATATGGCGCTCGATAAGCCTTCGCAAGGCGGGTTTGCTTGGTTATGGGGCAATTTATAGTCGGCGAGACCTGCATCATTACAAAGAAAAGTGGTTGAAACGGGCGTTTTCTGTAACTCCTGACCGATATATCGAGTTGGTCAAGGCCGTTGTTGAGGCAGAGGAGCTGAGAAAAGCTTCTAAAGGACGTATGAAGCATTTAGGGGATAGGTTTTTGTCTGGATTTTTTAGCCTTAAACCACTAGGCGGGTTGTCGCTTTTCTCTATTCTGTTTGTGGTTGGAAGTGTGTTGTTAAAGGTTGCTGGCTCTAATTATAAGATGGTAGTGGAGAATGTTGAGTTGATTTTTTCAGAGTTTTGGGTTCGGTTTGCTGTTTGGGGGTTGATGTTTGTTTTGTGTGTGATGTGTGTTGGTATACTCCTAATGGTAGGAGGTGGAGTTTTGCAAATGATTTTAGAAAGAAAGATGGGTATCTGTTCTCCTACATCTAGAGAGCGCCTCATTTGGCAGTTGATCAATTCGTCTGTAGTGGTCCTTAAATAAATCGAGTTGTGGGTATGTATTCTTGACTGACACCACGTTTCGTGGTGTTCGAGAGTGAAAGGCTCATTTTTTTCTACGAAACTTTACGGAAAGGGGAGAGCACTATCGCAATTCTCCCCGTGACGGTTTAACGCTCCACGGAAATTAACATCATCATCGGCCGCTCACGCTCCTCGGAGAGCGCCGGTTGTGCGGCCACCTCGGCATCGCTCGGCCCCCATTCATTGACATGTTGAATCGTGAATCCGGCGTCGATCAGTGTGTTGAGCAAAGTCCCGACCGTACGATGCTGCTTGATCACGCCGTCGGCCAGCCAGTTGGTCACCCGTTCGCCTTCCCTCTGATAACTGTCCAGCGGCCATTGCTTGTTGCCTTCGCTGTCGACCAGCCAGCCCGGATTGCGCGGCGCCATGAAGATCGGGTGCTCGATGGAAAACACAAAATGCGCACCGGGTTTAAGCGCCGCATGCAGCTTGGTAAACAGCCCCGAAAGATCCTTGATGTAGTGCAGTGCCAGTGAGCTGTAGGCCAGATCGTAAGTGCACGCAGGCAAGTCGAGGTGTTCCAGGTCGGCGCGTTCGTAGCGGATGTTTGCAGCTGAGGTGGTTTCTTTCGCCCGCTCGAGCATTTTCTCCGAGACATCCAGACCCAGCACTTGGGCAGCGCCGTGTTCGCTGGCCCAGCGGCAGAACCAGCCGTAGCCGCAGCCCAGATCCACCACCTGCAAACCGTGCAGGGAGGGCAACAAGGCTTTCAGCGCCGGCCATTCCGGCGCGGCATCGAGGCCGCCGATGGAGCGGTTCATCTGGCTGTAGCCGTGGAAAAATTCGGGGTCGTCGTAGATGTTCTGGGTCATGGATTGCTGCTCTTTTGAGTTTGATTTGGGTGGCTCGCAGGCCACGGTTTTGAATCCCTCGAACGGTGATGGCGCGTATTCGTCGATGGCCGCGCAGGGGGAGGGTGGTGGGTGATGGGGAAATGCTAGCGGGTCGTGGCGAGTGTGAGAACCGGCGGAGTGTTGGGGATCTGTAAACGCGGTTTTTCGCTACGGGATGTTTAAAGCATTAGCCCTGTTTACTGAACCTTCCCACACGGTTTTCAGGTTGTCCGTCGGAAGTGCGGGCTCTAGCCTGTGAGGGTCGCTGATGAATCGGCGACCGGGATTGGAACCCCGGCGACTTCCCAAAAAAGCAAAAGCAGCTTTCATGACGTATGCTTGCCCGCCTTCCTGGTGTGCACTCTGTTATGGCGGCTGTGCGCGAGAGACTTCGAGTCTGTCGGGTTTTTGGCTTTTTTCGCCCGGGTTCCAACTCGCGTACAGCTGCCACCTCTTCGATTGGAACCGAGTAGGTCAGCTCCACCTATCGACTAGAAAGAAGCCATTATGAAGAAGCCAACCCCGAATCCCCCCGAAGTCGAAACCGACCCAACATCCCCGTACACCTCAGTCGACTCCAGAAAACTCAACGACGCCGCCAACCGCGCCCTCGATCACTACCTCTGCCCCGGCGCCCATGTCATGGGCACGACCAACCAACCCGACCCGATGTACTTCGCCAACCCGGCCTACGACACCGAATCCCTGCTGGCCAACGCCAGCGAATCACTGGGCTCGGCATCCGAAATGCTCAACAACTTCGCCGCCACCCTTGACCCCACCCACCGCAGAACCGCGATAGGCATTGCGCAGTTGGTGATGCTGGGGGAATTGGCGGTGAATCAGGCGCTGGATCATGTTGAGGTGAAGGGCTGAATTGCAACTGTTCTGGCAGACAAAAAAAACCGGTTACGCGACCGGTTTTTAGTTTCATTTCAACCTGGCTGCAAAGCGTCGAGTGTTGTTGAAGTCCGCATCGGGCGAGTATTCGAGTCAGTATTTCAGACGCAATGTTCGTGTGGGTGACAGAGTTCAGCCCAATAAATAGCAAAATATAGTGAAATCTAATGGTGTATAGGGATATCTGCTATACATCGATATATTCGTGTAGAGACAAGCATTTGTGAGGCTTACATGGATCCATACCGTAATCCATTCGCTCCAGGCGCAGGCAGCAGACCGCCTGAGTTGGCAGGACGCGACGCAATCCTTGAGGCAGCCAGGATTTCATGTGGGCGAGCCATCAATGGACGAAGCGCTCGATCCATCATGCTTCTTGGATTGAGAGGCACAGGTAAGACGGTACTGCTGAACGAGATTGGAAAAATTGCGAGGGAAGAGGGCTTCTCGTTTCAAAGGTTGAAATAGAAGCTTTGCTGTATTTCAGCGAAGCCGCTCGACGTTTTCATCGATTCGTTTCTGGATGGTCTGCAACGTGTCCTGAGTGATGACGCCGGGGTACATCGTTTCTGCCATCGTCGCGAACTGATCAGCCACCTCGCAGAATCGGGCGATGATGCCGTCGGCCGTTTCAGCCGATACTTCCGCTTCCTCTGCAAGATCGAGCATGGCTTTTCGGCCGATCTCCAAAGCTTCGCCCATAACGTCCATCTGGTGGTATCCGCCGGGACCCTCGCAGAAGGTCACATCGTAGGCTGGCGCCAGCGTCCACTGGCCGGATTTCGACATTATGTAGGCGAAGTTCTTCGGGTGGTCATCGCGATTGTTGAACGCGACGTTAAAAACTACACGCTCAAACGCGAGCGCTTTCTCCCGAACGTCATTAGTGCACAGGTGGGTCGCACGCAGGAAGTTGACGTAGTCCAGCGCACCGGCATTCTGGAAATCGGCGGCCGTGAAGGCTGCGAGACTTTGCATCGGCACGCGTAAGTCGTCTTCGCGATCAAAGCGTTTGGTAGCAAACGCTGCCAGCCCGTTCGGCAGGCTGAAGTACTGAGTGTCAGGTGTCTTTATTCCACACATCCGCAAGCATTCGGCGTAGACCATTTCGATGGCACATACCTCGGGATGCTCCTGCCGGGCGGGAAACTTGACCAGCCAGGCCTCGAAGCCTGATCTGGCTATGGTGGTAAAGGTGCCTGTTCGCGGATCGCGATAGACCAAGGCTTTTGGTCTGGCACCCTGCGGAGATCCACCCACCAGCAACAGCTGTTGCAAGAACTCGCCACCCTCACCCTTGAGGACTTCCTGCACCTCGGCAGCCAGCAGATCAATGGAGACCTCAACTTGCGGCTCCAGCGCCTCGGGTGCCACCGGCTCGAATGACATTGCGCCCATGGCATTGTTGCCGATGTAAGCGAGGCGCTCGAGCGGGCCGATGCGTGCAGAGTTAAGGCCGCGTCGCTTGAACAAGCGATCCATCAGAAGCATGCCCCACCCATCCGGCAGTGCATCGTAGACCGGTCCAGGCAAACCCAGTTGATGGAGCGGAAAGTCACGCCTTAACTTGGGGCCTTCCAATGGAAGTCTGTACGCCGACAATTCCAGGCCTCTACTCTTTGCCTCGTCGCTGTACTCGAACACGATCAATGGGCGACCGGTGATAGCCGTCGTGGAAACGAGCGTGCCCCACCGCCAGTGTTCACCCCAGCCGTCGTAGTAGACGTCCACTCGTTCAAGCATTTCCTGATGTCCTTTTTATGCGCTGACGCTTGGAGCTGTCTTCGTAACGAAGGATGTCGTCCAGGCTGTCCAGTTTTGGCAAGAACAGGTCTTCGATTTCCTGGACGCGCCCCACAACCATGGCCACTCGGACTACGGTTTCGAAACTGACATTCCGCCCGGCTTCAAGGTTGGCCACCGTATTGGTGCCGACACCGGCGCGAGCAGCCACATCGGCTTGTGTCATCTGCAGGGCTATCCGCTCTGTGCGCAGGCGTTGGCAGAGCCGTTTGACGATCTCGCTTGGTTTGCTGAAGCTTAATTCCAGCATGGTGTGCCTTATGTCGCATAAAGGTCGGTTAATACCCAAAATTATAGAGTTAACCTTCATGCGTCAATTCAGTTAACTCCATTTTGATATGAGTTAACTGCAATTTATGTTTATAAGCCACAATAATGCAGAATTAAATTGTTGATGGTCAAACCGCTCCAGCCTGGCTTACGTTGAGCACTCCATCGAAACCATTTCAATCTCATACCCTTGATCGTCTCCGGACGAGACGCAGCCGGGGAGGCATGCGGATCTCTCCCCGAATCTCTCCCTTGAGGCCGAACGCTTCGATAACGAGCGCTCACGACATGAGTGACTGACTGTCAGGAGCGTAAGCGCAGACGGAGGGAATTCAATCAACGTGTTGTTTCTGAATGGTTCAAAGCTGGCTGCTCGGTACCAAATCCCGGACACAAAAAAACCGGCCATCAAGGCCGGTTTTTTCTGTTTGCGCATCCCCCGTCAAACCACGACGCAGGACATAAATTCGATTGGAGCGGGTGAAGGGAATCGAACCCTCGTTATCAGCTTGGGAAGCTGGAGTAATGCCATTATACGACACCCGCTCAGAGCGGCTGACTTTGTACCAGACTCGGCCACGGATTTGAAGTTTTCTTTGCACGCGAACTACGGAAAGTCCTGAAACAGAGCCGAAATCGGTCAATCGCGGGCAAGCGCTGCGGGCTGCAGGACGGCTGAATCTCAGCCTCGCAGGCTTGCTCGCGACGACACTGTTTCAAATGGCCAATGCATGGTGATCCTGGACAAACTGGTAACGCGTTCGGCTGGCCTGTTGCGCCGGTTTCAGGAAACCGAGCAGGGCGTTCTGGCTGTCCCGGCAGGCGGATTTGTGTTCCATGTCGAGGAAGTGCCCGGTGGCCTGAAGGGTGGTGAAGGTGCTCTGCGCGACGTGGTTGCCGAACAGTCGGGCGTCTTCGGCGGCGGTGTATTCGTCCCATTCGCCGTTCAGGAACAGCACCGGTACGTTGATTTTCTTCGCCGCGTTCAAATAGCACTGACGGTCGCTGTGTAGCACGTCGTTGATGTGGAAATGCATCTGCCCGTATTCGTGCTCGGCCAGGCTGCTGACGTGGCGATAGTTGAAGCGCTTGAACAGCGACGGCAGGTGTTTGCCGATGGTGTCGTTGACGAGGTGCCCGACTCGGTCGCCGTCGCGTTTGCCGAGGCATTCGACGCCGCGTTCGAGGTAATCGAGCATGTGCGCGTTGATTACTGGCGAGAACGAGCTGATCACGGCTTTTTCAATGCGCCGAGGCTGATGCGCGAGGGCGACCATGGTCGCGGCGCCACCCCAGGAGAACGACAGCACGTGTTCGGCCGCGAAGTGATCGATCAGCTCCAGCAGGATCAGACCTTCAACTTCTTTCGTCAGATGTTTCTCGTGGCGGTTGTGGACTTTCGACTTGCCCGCGTAGGGCTGGTCGTAGCAGACCACATTGAATTGCGGGTGCAGATTTTTCACGGTTTGTGCAAACGACGCAGTCGTGGCCATCGAGCCGTTGACCAGGATGATGGTCTTTTCTGCGGCGTCTGCGCGATAGAACTCCGTGTAAACCCGATACTGACCCTGTATATCCAGCACAGCGATTTCTGGCCTCATGTCATAAGACTCCTGGCAAGCAAGCGGGTATGCGCGCAAATGAGATTGCACGAGCTTTGTGACAGGTAGGCATATGCCTGGAATTTTGTGGCCCATGTCGATCCGGTACGGCAGGTCGACGGGTGTTGTTATTGGCGGGCAGTCTGCCGGCTGAGGCGCAGCCCTGATGGGCTGTCTACCGACAAAAAGTTTCTTGGATGTTATGTGTGACTCATCGGTCACAATTTGGCCGACGACCTGATTCAAGCAGGGGGATCCGGATCGCGCAAGTGCCGTTGGTAAATTGTTCGACAACTTCTGCTGAGCGGTCGGCTGCTTAGAACAAATGAATCTCTTCGGTGCGCAAAGCGCGGTACTCGCCCGGTTTTAGCGCGTGATCGAGCGGCAGCGGGCCCATGGATTCGCGGTGCAGGCGCAGCACTTTGTTGTTGAAGTGGCCGAACATGCGCTTCACCTGATGGTAACGACCTTCGACGATGCTCAACCGCGCAGTTCGCGGACCGAGCACTTGCAGCTGCGCCGGTTGGGTGGTCAGGTCTTCGAAGGCGAAGTAGATCCCCTCGGCGAACTTGATCGCATATTCCGGGCCGATCTCCTGTTCGGTCTCGACGTAATAGACCTTCGGCAGTTTGGTCTGCGGCTGGGTCAGGCGCCGCGACCAGCTGCCGTCGTTGGTGATCAGCATCAGCCCGGTGGTGTTGAAATCCAGCCGCCCGGCGATGTGCAGGTCGTCTTTGTCTGGCTCGTGGATCAGGTCGAGCACGGTCGGATGCTCGGGATCGCGGGTGGCGCTGACGCAGCCCTGCGGTTTGTACAGCATGAAGTAGCGCGCCGGTTTGCCGGGTTGCAGCACTTCGTCGTCGACCTCCACGCGGCTGAACTCAAGGACTTCGCTGTGGGGATCGCTGACGACTTTTCCGTCAATGCGCACGCGCTTTTCCACCAGCAACAGGCGAACCTGCTTGCGGTTGTAGCGGGGCAGGTTACTCAGGAAACGGTCGACACGCATGATCAGCAATCGGCAGGAAGCGGGGCGCGCATCTTACGGGATCGACGGCCTGGCCGCTTGCAGTTGCGCCTCGACCTGGGCGCAGCGCGGGCACAGGCAGGACTTGTCGCGCAGTTCCGGCGGCAGGGCTTCGAGCACTGCCGGATCGATGGAAACGCCGTAGCACCAGCAGGCGCGGTCGGCGGTGCGCGGGTCGGCCAGGGTGCAGTCGTTGCGGGCGCCGCAGGCCGGGCAGAGGTCAGGTGTGTTCATGAGTGTCAGGCATAGGTCGAGTGAGGCATTTCCACGCAGGTGCGGTTGCGGCCGGTCTGTTTGGCCCGGTACATTGCATGATCGGCCCGGGACAGCAGACTGTGCAAGGTGTCATCCGGTTGCAGGGTGGTGGCGCCGATGCTGACGGTCAGATTCAGGGTGTAACCGTTGTAGGCATATTCATGCTGTTCGACGTGCTGGCGGATCTTCTCGGCAATCTTCTGACCGGTTTCGCCGTCGGTGTCCTTCAGCAGCACGATAAATTCCTCACCGCCCCAACGGCAGACAATGTCGGAATGCCGCAGACAACTTTGCAGGTCCCGGGCGAAACCGATCAGCACCTGATCGCCGGCCATGTGCCCGTAGGTGTCGTTCAAAACCTTGAAGTGATCCAGATCCAGCAGCAACGCGGTCAGCGGTTTCGGCTCACGGTGCGCTTCGTGCAGCGCTTGCACGGCGAGCAGGTCGAAGCCGCGGCGGTTGGGCAGTTCGGTGAGGCTGTCGAGGGTGGCCTGGGCGTGGATCTTTTCCTGATAGCGGCGGATCAAGCGGTTGACCAGGGCCAGCACGATCAGCGTCACCAGCAGGCAGATCAGCAGGTTGAGGTACAGCGACTGGCGGATTTCGCTCAGCGCGCCGTCTTCGCGTTTGTCGACAAACAGGTACCAGTTCAACTCTGGAATAAACCGCACGTTGAGGAAATGCCCCTGGCCATGGGTGGAATATTCATAGCTGCCGCTGTGGGGTTTGGGCAGCTGGCTGACCAGGCTTTTCATGCTGTCGAGGTCGGTCAGGCTTTTCCCGACCCGCGCACCTTCCGGCCCGCCCTCGGCGCCGGTCAGCACCAGTCGGCCGAAGGTGTCGACGAAGTACACACTGCGTTGATAGCGCTGCTGGTACTTGTCGATCAGCTTGATCACCGCGTCTACCGTCAGTCCTACACCGGCAGCGCCGATGAAGCGATCGTTGTAGTCGTAGACCTTGTAGTTGATGAAGAAGGTCATGTTGTCTTTGTTGGCCAGGTCCGGGTCGACGTTGATCTCGTACGGATCCTTCATGTCGCGCACGCGGAAGTACCAGGCATCGCGCGGCTCGTCGATTTTCACCTGCTTGAGCACGCCCTTGGCGTGGTAGTAAGTGTGGGTGGTATTGGAGACGAAAAACGCGGTGTAGGCGCCGTAGTGGGTCATGACCTCGTCGAGGTAGCGGGTCATCTGGTCGCTGTCCTTCTCGCCGTTCACCACCCAGTCGCGCATGAAGGTGTCGCGGGACATCATCGAGGAAATCAGGATCGGTCTGACGAGGTCTTTCTGGATTTCCGAGTACACCGTGTCGGAGGTCAGCGGCAGTTCGGTGTTGACGATGTTGTCGCGGATCGACGCCCGCGAGGCGTAGTAGCTGAGCAGCGAAGTAGCAAGGAAACCTGCGCCGAGCAGGGCGACCAGGGTCAGGACCAGCGAACGTTGGGAGTGAAACGCAGATCTGAGCGGCATTGGCAATTCCGTTGACAGTGACCCGATGGGCAGCATTCTAGTGGCACTGCGGGGAAAAGACTGCGGGATTTGTGCCTGAAATGCGGGGGGATCAGCCGGGCAGGGGTGTCTGGAGAATGGCTCACTCATCCAGCCCCCTCCCGGAACGAGAGGGGGCGGTGTTCGGATCAGTTTCCGGTTTGCAGATATGCTCGCCACCCACCCAAATGGCTGATGTCGGTTGCACCTTCCAGGCCGTAGGGTTCGCAGATGAATCCGCTTTCCCAACGGCCATCCGCCAGTTGCACCTTGCCCAGCCCCAGCGGCGCCGGGATGCCGGTCAGGAACGAGCCCAGCTCACGGCTCGGCAATTCCCAGACTTCCACCTCGATGGCCACGCCACCTTCGGCCACGCGCAGCATCCCCGGACGCAACGGTGGACCGCCGGCCAGGGCATAGAGTTTGTAGTCCTTCGAGCTGTAGGTGGCCTCGATCAGGCGTGCTTCGCGCTGGCGCAGTTGCCAGTTCAGGGCCAGCCCGTCCAGGTGCGCACCGCAGACCACCAGTCGTGCACGGTCATGGCGCGCCGGGTTGTTTGGCGTCGGCAGCCCGGGATCCTGCTGGCGCTGCAAGGCATCGGCCACGCCCAGCAGATACTGATCGGTGAACGCCCGGCCAAGCAGCGTCACACCCCACGGCAACCCGTTGGCCATGAAACCGCTGGGCACGGCGACGGCGGCGTAATCGAGCAGGTTCATGAAGTTGGTGTAGTAGCCCAATTCGGAATTGCGCAGCACCGGTTCGGCGTCGAGTTCCGCCAGCGTCACCGGACGACCGATGGTGGGCGTGAGCACGCAGTCGAGTCCTTCCAGCGCTTTATCGCAAACGGCTTTCAGCGCTTGCAGGCGGTATTGCGCACGGAACGTCTGCACGCCGCTGACGGCCGGTGCTTTGGCCAGCACCGCGCGGATCACGGGCAGCACTGCTTCGGGATTTTCTTCCATCAACTCGCCGGCCACGCTGTAGCGCTCGGCCACCCAAGGCCCTTCATAAAGTAACCGCGCCGCTTCGAGGAACGGCGACAAGTCCAGCTCGACCGCTTCACCGCCCAGAGCTTTCAGACGGTCGATGGCATCGCCGAACAGCAGCGGGCCTTCCTCACAGCCGAAAAATTCCAGGTCTTGCGCACGCGGTACACCGAAGCGAAACGGCCGTGGCGCACCGAACGCGGTGCCGTCGTTCCATGACGGATTGCTGCGGCTGTATTCGTCCCGTGGATCGAGGCGCGCAGTCAGCGCCAGTAGCTGACTGGCTTCCCGCGCCGTTGCGGTGAACGTGGTGACGCAATCGAGCGTGCGACAGGCCGGCAGCACGCCGGCGGTGGAAATCAGGCCTTTGCTGGCCTTCAGTCCAACCAGATTGTTCAACGCCGCCGGCACCCGGCCGGAGCCGGCGGTGTCGGTGCCCAACGCGAAACTGGCTACACCGAGCGCCACGGCCAGTGACGAACCGGCGCTGGAGCCGCCCGACGGATACTCCGGCAACACGCTGTTCGGGCAGGCGCCGTAAGGCGAACGGCTGCCGTTGAGGCCGGTGGCGAACTGGTCGAGATTGGTCTTGCCCAGCGGGATCGCCCCCAGCGCCAGCAGTTGCTCGACGATGGTCGCCGAACGCTCAGGCACATAGGCGAACGCCGGGCACGCGGCGGTGGTGGGAATGCCGGCGAGGTCGATGTTGTCCTTGATCGCGAACGGCACGCCATACAACGGCAGGCTGTCGAGGTCGCGACCGTCGAGGGCGGCCAGATACGGTTCCAATTCTTCGACGCTGAGCAAGTGGATGAACAGGTGGTAGTCCGGGTTCAGCGCCGCCGCCTTGTCCCGCAGCGCCAGCAGCAGTTGCCGCGGTGTGGTGTCGCCATTGCGGTAGGCCTGGCGCAGGGCATCGAGTTGCAGATTCATGGGTTGATCCTTTGGCAAATGGTTTCAGTCGAGTTCCAGCACCACGACCCGTTGTCCGGCACGCACCGCCGATCCCGGCTGCACGCGAATGTCCTGCACCACCCCGGCCATGGGCGCGAGCACGGGGATTTCCATCTTCATCGACTCCAGAATCACCAGCACATCACCGGCCGCCACGCGGCTGCCGACCTCGACCTGCACCTGCCAGAGGTTGCCGGCAATGTGGCTATCGATACTCTGCTGGCCGCTGGTCAGCGGTGTGTCTTCGCTGCTGTCCGGCACGGCTTCTTCGCTGTCGAAGTGCGCCTGGCCACTGGCGATCCAGCGTTCACGCTCAGCCTGGAAGGCACCCTGTTGCTGCGTCCGGAAGGCGTCGATGGTCTCGGCTTCGCGTTGCAGAAAGGCCTGGTAGTCGGCGAGGTTGAGCTGGCTCTGTTCGATGTCGAGGTCGAAGCGGCCGAGAGGAAAGTCGCGGCGGATGCGCAGCAGTTCTTCGGCGCTGACCGGGTAGAAACGGATCTGATCGAAAAACCGCAGCAGCCACGGTTTGCCGTCGAACGCGGCGACTTCGCGATAGCGGTTCCACATCTGCAAGGTGCGCCCGACAAACTGGTAACCGCCGGGGCCTTCCATGCCGTAGACGCACATGTAGGCGCCGCCGATGCCCACCGAGTTCTCGGCGGTCCAGGTGCGTGCCGGGTTGTACTTGGTGGTCACCAGCCGATGGCGCGGGTCGAGCGGGGTGGCGACCGGCGCACCAAGGTAGACATCACCGAGGCCCATCACCAGATAGCTCGCGTCGAACACCGTGCGTTGCACCTCGTCGAGGTTCGGCAGGTCGTTGATGCGGCGGATGAACTCCAGGTTGCTCGGGCACCACGGCGCGTCCTTGCGTACGGTGGTCATGTATTTCTCGATCGCCAACTGGCAGGCCGGATCGTCCCAGGACAGCGGCAGATGGACGATGCGCGACGGTACTTGCAAGTCCTGGGCGGCGCACACCGCATCCCATTCACCGGCGACGATGCCGAGCAGATCGGCCAGCGGCAATTGTTCGGGCTGGTAGTGGATCTGCAACGAACGAATGCCCGGTGTCAGGTCGATCACGCCGTGCAGGTTTTTGCCTTCCAGCGCTTGCATCAGGGCATGGGCGCGAAAGCGCAGGACCAGATCCAGTTCCGGCGCGCCGATTTCCAGCAGCAGATGGGTATCGCCGGACACACGCCCGACCAGCCGCTTGTCGTCCTGACCCAACTCCAGAACCACAGGCGAAACCAGACCCTGTGGGAGCTGGCCTGCCAGCGATGGGGCCCGAGCAGACACCGCGTCAACTTCATCGCTGGCAGGCCAGCTCCCGGAGGCATCCCATTTCAGGGCGAGATCGCGGGCAGTCTTGAGATCGACCGGCTCAAACTGCACCTTGTCCCCGGCCTTGAGCTGACCCAGTTGCCAGAGATCCGCCTCGATCACCGTCACCGGGCACACGAAACCGCCAAGGCTCGGGCCGTCCGGACCGAGGATCACTGGCATGTCGCCGGTGAAGTCCACCGCACCGATGGCATAGGGGTTGTCGTGAATGTTCGATGGATGCAGCCCGGCCTCGCCGCCGTCGGCGCGCACCCACTCTGGTTTCGGCCCGATCAGGCGCACGCCGGTGCGGCTGGAGTTGAAATGCACTTCCCATTGCGTGGCGAAAAAGGTGCCGATGTAGTTTTCAGTGAAATATTCAGGCGCGCCATGGGGGCCGTAGATGACGCGGATCCGGCGCAGGGCAGGTAATTCGCTGACGTGATGGGGGGCTAATGTCTGCCCGACGCTGCGGTCGCTCAGTGGGGCCAGGTGCAACACGTCCCCGGCGCGCAGAGCGCGCCCGCCATGCCCGCCGAACTGACCGAGGGTGAAGGTGCTTTTGCTGCCCAGATAGTCCGGCACCTGCAGGCCGCCGCGCAGGCACAGGTAGCTGCGGGCGCCAGCGTCGAGCAAACCGCCGAGATGTAACTGGCTGCCTGCTTCGATCAACAGCACGGTGTTCATCGGCACCGCTTCGCCGTCGAGGGTCAGCGCCAACGGCGCCCCCGTCACCGCCACCACCGCGTCGCAATTGAAGCGCAGCAGCGGCCCGTTCATGGTGATTTCCAGTGCCGCCGCGCCTTCGGCATTGCCCAGCAAGCGATTGCCCAGACGCAACGCGCGGCTGTCCATCGGCCCCGAGGGTGGCACGCCGACCGCCCAGTAACCGAGGCGACCGGGGTAGTCCTGGACGCTGGTCTGGGTGCCGGCGCTCAGCACTTCAAAGGTGTTGGCTCGATACACCAGACCTTCCAGGCAACGGGTCCACGGCTGGCCGCTGGCGAACGGTGTATCGAGCAGAATCTGCCGCAGGTAATCGCGGTTGGTTTCCACGCCGTACAGCAGGCTGTCGCCGAGGGCCTGGTGCAGTTCGGCGCGGGCCTGTTCGCGTGTTGGCGCCCAGCTGATGAGTTTGGCGATCATCGGATCGAAGTAGGGCGGGATCTCGCAACCGGCCTCGACCCAGGTGTCGATGCGCAGTTGAATGCCGTTGGCCGCAGGAAACTCCACAGCGGTCAGCAGCCCTGGGCTCGGCTGGAAATCGCGCCCCGGATCCTCCGCGTACAGCCGCGCCTGAATCGCGTGGCCGTCCGGTTTCAGGCCCTCAAACAAAGTGCTCAGCGGCGGCAGATCTCCCGCCGCCAGTTCAATCATCCAGCGCACCAGATCAACGCCCCACACCTGTTCGGTGACGCCGTGTTCGACCTGCAGCCGGGTGTTCACTTCCAGAAAATAGAAGCGCTGCGCATCGCTGTCGAAGACGAATTCGACGGTGCCGGCGCTGCGGTAATTCACCGCTTTGGCCAGTTTGATCGC
This sequence comes from Pseudomonas sp. 3-2, assembly GCF_019710535.1. NCBI lineage: Bacteria > Pseudomonadati > Pseudomonadota > Gammaproteobacteria > Pseudomonadales > Pseudomonadaceae > Pseudomonas > Pseudomonas sp. 3-2. The sequence goes on from NZ_CP081200.1 coordinate 1,534,047, forward strand.
CGCCGCGCACAGCGCATCGGCCATGCCGTCGGGCAGGTTCGGCGCCGGGGTTTCCTCGAGGACTTTCTGATTGCGCCGCTGCACCGAGCAGTCGCGCACGCCGAGGGCGATCACTGCGCCTTGGCCGTCGCCGAACACCTGGACTTCCAGATGCCGCGCACGCTGGATGTACTTCTCGATGAACACTCCGGCGTCGCTGAAGTTGTTCTGGCCAAGGCGCTTCACCGCTTCGAACGACTCGCTCAGTTCGCTGGCGTTGCGGCACACGCGCATGCCGATGCCGCCACCGCCAGCGGTGCTTTTGAGCATCACCGGATAACCGACCTCTGCGCCGGCAGTCAGCGCGGCGTCGAGGCTGTCGAGCAGTTCGGTGCCTTCGAGCATCGGCACGCCGTGCTGTTTGGCCAAGGCGCGGGCGGTGTGCTTGAGGCCAAACACCCGCAGCTGTTCCGGAGTCGGGCCGATGAAGGCAACGCCGTGGTTGGCGCAGGCTTCGGCAAATGCGGCGTTTTCCGAGAGGAAGCCGTAGCCGGGATGGATCGCTGTGGCGCCAGTGGCTTTGGCGATGGCGAGGATCTTTTCGACGGCCAGATAGGTGCCGGCCGCTGCGCCTTCACCGAGGCTGTGGGCTTCGTCCGCTTGCAGGATGTGCAGGCTGGCGGCATCGGCTTCGGAGTACACCGCAACGCCTTCGACGTGCAGTTCACGCAAGGTGCGCAGAATGCGGCAGGCAATCGCGCCACGGTTGGCAATCAGGACTTTTTCGAACATGGCAAAACCCCTGAAGGGGATGCGGGCCGTCCCGCAGTTTTTCGATGAGCGCCGGGGTCGTCCCCGACGGCAAAATCACAATTTCGAAAGTCACCATTGACCTTGTGGGAGCGGGCTTGCCCGCGATGGCGGTGTGTCAGTCATCATCAATGTTGGCTATGCCGACGCCATCGCTGGCAAGCCAGCTCCCACAGGGTTTAGGGGTGTTTTGGGGATTTCAGGCACTGGCCGGAACGGGCCTGGCACAGGGCGAAAAGCCAACGGCGCAGACGGGCGAATGTCAGTTCCATACCAGTAGCTCCGCAGGTGTCGGGTTGTAGGCGTTGCACGGGTTGTTCAGTTGCGGACAATTGGAGATCAGCACGATCACGTCCATCTCGGCGCGCAGGTCAACGTACTTGCCCGGCGCGGAAATGCCGTCCTCGAAAGTCAGGCCGCCGTCGGTGGTCACGGGCACGTTCATGAAGAAATTGATGTTCGGCCCGATGTCGCTTTTGCCCAACCGACCGTCGTGGGCGCAGGCGCGCAGGTAGTTGTCGCGGCAGCTGTGCATGTAGCGTTTTTCCAGGGCGTAACGCACGGTGTTGCTCTCTTGCGCGCAGGCGCCGCCAAGGGTGTCATGGCGGCCGCAGGTGTCGGCGATGATGGTCAGCATCTGTTTGCCAAGGTTGGAATACAACACGCTGCCGGTGCTCAGGTACACGCTGTTCTGCCGGCGCAAAGTGCGTTGCACGTCGTAGCGCTCGCGGGGATTGGCAAGGCTGTAGAACAGCGTATCGACCGCCTGGTTGCCCTCAAGGTCGAGGATGCGCAGGGTCTGGCCGGCCTTGACCTCCATCAGCCAGGGTTCGCCGGCCGGGATGGTGGCGCGGTACACCGCAGCGTCGGGTTGTTTTTGCGAAGTGGCGATAGCAACTGACATGGCGATGATCCTCAGGCGAACAAACGGTCGGTGTTGATAAAGCCGCGCTCGTTCTCCGGGCGCGAGGTACGGCAGTGCTCGGCAACGCTGGCGTCGGCGTTCATCCAGCTCAGCTTCAGCGGTTTTGGCGCGTAGTCGGGCGACGGGTCCATCGGGTGTTGCAGGGCAGTGAGGACAACGAGGGTGTCCATCGGTGCGTACAGCTCGATGTAGTCGCCGGCCTTCGAATGGCCTTCGACGAAATGGAATCGCCCGGCTTCATCGACGTTGACCCGGCTGAATAGGTTGAGGGTCATCAGCAGGTCGGACAGGCCCAGGCCCCACTTGCCCAGTTCTACCAGCAGGTTGTCGGTGCCGTTGCGAAAGAAGCCGTTGCGCAGTTCCTGATAGCGGCCCTGGCCGTATTTTTCCGCGACCTCTTCAGCGCACAGCACACCGCCGAGGCTGTCGCTCCAGCCGCAGGTGTCGGCAGTGATTGCCGCCAGTACGCGGCCCATGTCCGAGTACAGGCAATGGCCGGTGGTGAGCTTGGCGGTGTGTTGGCACTTGAGGCTGTCGGGCAGGTTCAGGCGCTCAGTTTTCTCATTGGCGTTGAGCAGGGTCAGGCTGACGTTGGCACCACCGCGCAGGTCGGTCAGGCGCAGCAACTGGCCGCGTTTCAGGACGAAGGAACGGTGGCCGCCGCCGGGCAGGGTTTCTTCGGCGAAGGGTGGAAACAGTTGGGTCGAATCAGTCATGGGAGCAGTCCTCTCAGGCAATACGAAGCGTGCCGGCCAACGCGGCGGGCAGGGCGTCGACGGCGGCGCGTTGGGCACGGCGGTCGCTGTTCAAAGGGATGTCGTAGGTGATGCGGGCGCCATAGGCGCCGGGGGCGTGCGGGTCGAGGCGGACCTTGTCGAACACCAGCAGGCGGGTGCCGAGGCTGAAACCTTCGGACAGGTCGTGGGTGACCATGAACACGGTCAGTTGCGTTTCGCGCCAGAGCGCCAGCAGCAGCGCGTGCATGTCCTTGCGAATGCCCGGATCGAGCGCGCCGAACGGTTCGTCGAGCAGCAAAACCCGCGGTTTCATGATCAGCGCCTGGGCGATCGCCAGCCGCTGTTGCATGCCGCCGGAGAGCTGCGCGGGGTACTTGTCCAGCGCATGGCCGAGGCCGACTTTGTGCAGCAGCGCCGAGGCCTGTTCGCGGGCGTCTTTTTTCGCGCTTCCGAACAAGCGCCCGAGCAGCGGAGCGCGCGGCAATTCCAGGCCGATCGCAACATTGTCCAGCACGCTCAGATGCGGGAATACCGAGTAACGCTGGAACACCACGCCACGGCTGGCATCCGGCTCTCGGGCCAGCGGCTGGCCGTCGAGCAGAATTTCGCCGCGACTGGCAGTTTCCTGCCCCAGCAGCAGGCGCAGGAAGGTCGACTTTCCGCAGCCCGAAGCACCGACCAGCGTGCAGAACTCGCCCTCGTTGACGTTGAGGTTCAAGCCTTCGAGCACCACTTGGTCGGCGTATTGCTGCCAGACGTTTTTCACCGTGATGAAGCTCATTTGGCCGCCCCCTCATACCAAGGGAATGCCCGACGGGTCAGGTATTTGAGGCCCCAATCCATCAGCCAGGCGAGCAGGGTGATCCAGACCACGTACGGCAGGATCACGTCCATCGCCAGGTAGCGGCGCACGAGGAAAATCCGGTAGCCCAGACCGTCGGTGGAGGCGATGGCTTCGGCGGCGATCAGGAACAGCCACGCCGAACCGAGCATCAGCCGCAGCGAGATCAGCAGACGCGGCAACAGTTGCGGCAGCACCACACGCAGCATCAATGTCCAGGTCGAGGCGCCGAGAGTCTGCGCCTTGATCAGCAGTTCGACGGGGATGTCCCGGGCCCGCTGTTCCAGATCTCGGGCCAGAGCCGGGGTGATGCCGATCACGATCAGCATCACTTTCGACAGTTCGCCGAGGCCGAAGACGATGAACAGGATCGGCAGGATGGCCAGTGGCGGCACCATCGACAGCACCGTCAGCATCGGCGACAACGGTGCGCCGAACAGCGGCAGGGTGCCGGCGGCCATGCCCAGGCATAACCCGGCCAGTGCGGCGATGCCGAGGCCGATGGCCAGGCGTCGCAGGCTCGACGCGGTGTCTTGCCAGAGCAGGTATTCACCGGTGCGGCTGTCGGCGTTGAAGGCCAGGCGTTTCACCGCGTCGGTCATCTGCACCGCGCTGGGCAGCAGCTTGTCGTTGGGATTGTCCGCCAGGCGCTCGGCCGAGCCCATGAAATAGGCGAACAGCACCAGGGCGAACGGCAGGATCACCAGCAACAGGCGACTCGGGCGATCCGGGTGGCGATTGATCAGGCGCATGGCCAAATCCTCCGTGTCTTACAGCTTGGCGTCAGCGGCCATCTGCACGTAGGTCGGATCGAAACGCAGCTTGAGGTTGCCGGTGTCGCCGCTGGTCACGCCGTTGGCGAATGCCATGCCGACCGCGCTGGTGTCTTTCGCGCCTTCACCGAGCAAACCGTGCTGGAACGAGAACTCGGCGACCCTGCGCATGGTTTCCGGCAGTTGCTTGCTGGTGGCGAACGCCAGGGCTTCTTTCGGTGTGGCGAAGAGTTTGGTGGTGTCCAGTTGCGCCTGGAATCCGGCCAGGTCGGTGCCCGAGGCTTTGGCCATGTGCTCCAGCGCGGCTTTGCTCGCCGCGTTTTTCGCGTTCATCAACTCGACCACTTCGAACCACGCGCCGGTCAGTGCCTTGCCCAGGGCCGGGTTGTCTTTAAGGGTGGCGCTGTTGACCACCATCATGTCCATGATTTCGCCGGGGATCTGGCTGGAGTTGAAGACTTCGGTCACGCCCGGTTTGGCCTTGATGTCCGAAAGCATCGGGTTCCAGGTGGTGACGGCGTTGACCTGTTCGGTGTTGAAGGCGGCGGAAATGTCGGCGTCGGAGGTGTTGACCACTTTCAGGTCTTTTTCGGTCAGATCGACCGAGTCCAGTGCGCGGGCCAGCAGGTAATGCGAGACCGACAGTTCGACCAGGTTGACGTCCATGCCCTTGAGGTCGGCGACTTTCTTGCCGTCGCCTTTGAGGACGATGCCGTCATTGCCGTTGGAGAAATCGCTGACGATCAGCGCGGTGCTGTCGACGCCGCCGGCGGCCGGTATGGTCAAGGCATCCATGTTGGTCATGGTGCAGCCGTCGAACTGGCCAGCGGTGTACTGGTTGATCGACTCGACGTAATCGTTGAGTTGCACGACATCAATCTTGATCCCGTACTTCTTCGCCCATTTGTCGACGATGCCCTGGCTGCCGGCGTATTCCCATGGCATCCAGCCGGCATAGATCGTCCAGCAGACGCTGAAGTGGTCTTTCTGCGCGGCGGGGGATTGAGTGCTGATGAGCGCGGCGAACGCGGCGGCGAGCAGGGCGGGCAAACGTAGTCGGGACATGGTGGCTTCTCCAGTTGATCAAGGGCGGACAGGAAGGCAACGCGGCACCGCGAACGGTGGCTTGTCTCCCGGGCTTTTGTCCCGCCGTGTAACCTCAACTGGAGGTCGCCAACTCTCGGACCAGCCACTCGCAGATGCGAGCCGGAACCCTAGTCAGCCATTGCAAATTGTGGTGCCGCGAACCTGTGATGACTCCTGCACGGGTTTGCTAAAGCGAGAGGCGTGCCAAGTCGGGTCGGGCCCTCTGCTACGGGCGTTCGTGAGGTTGCGGTTGATGGCGAACGCCTGTGGGCGCTTTGTGTTGGTGCGCGGTTGCACCGTCATGCAGCGTCCGCTGCCGCTGATCCGATGCCCCTGAGGGTTGGGCACTCGGTAGCGGTCAGCCAGTCAAATCTGATGTCAGCCGGTCTGTGCCGACTGCTGTCACAGGTCTTTCAGGAGGCCGCCATGCGTATTTCAAAATTGCTACGTCGGGTGCTGCTGGGAGCAGTGCTCGGTCTAGGGCTGTCCGGCTGTTACTACTACGCCGGCGGCTACGATGTTTACTCCACGCCCTATTACTATCCCGGCTATTACTCGCCCTATTACTACGGTGGTTATTACGGCCCGCGTTACTACGGTGGCGCCCGCTATTACTACGGCGGCCATGGCTATCGCGGCGGCTACGGACGGGGTTATCACGGCGGCGGATACCACGGTGGGCACCACTAATCAGCGGCTGAATGACGGCGTTTCTGCATGAACAAGGTTTCATGAATCACTTGTTTCAAGTTGTTGCAGAAACGCACCGGATGCCGAAATCGCTGTCAGATATTTCGTCAGTCGCCGAATGAAAGACTGACGCCTGCCAGCGTCGCTGGTGTGGCTACCCGCGGTCCAGGAGGCCGCCATGTATCGCCGAATTCTTCTGTTTACCGTGATGCTTTTTTCCCTTGGCGGATGCGTCCCTTATTCCTACGGAGATGGCTACTACAGCTCAGAGGTCTACACATCGCAGGCACCTTCGTATTACAGCGGTGGCACTTATTACACCGGCGGCAGCACGTATTATTCGGCGCCGCGCTACTACCAGCCTGCACCACGCTATTACCAACCGGCTCCACGCTATTACTCGGCGCCTCGTTACTACCAACCGGCCCCGCGCTACTACGAGAACCGTCGCTGGCACGGTCATGATCGCGGACGCTGGGACGACCACCGTCGCAGTGGCTGGGATGACCGCCGGGGTCGTGGCAACTACGACCGTCACAGTGGACGCGGCGACTACAACCGACACGGCAACCGCTGGTAACCCCCCGCAAAAAAGCGGCGCATTGAGCGCCGCTTTTTTTGTGCCTGTTTTTTGCGTTGGTGTGGTTTCGCACCATCTCCTAGGGGGTTCTCGGAACCCTCCTACAGTTTTATTTCTGGGCATTTGTTAGCGTTTGTATGCACATGTTGATGTTGAAAAACTTCAATTTCATGGAGGTGTATAAGCGCGGGATATTGCTCGGATATGAATCTTCTTATCATTCATCAGAATTTTCCCGGTCAGTTTCGTCATGTGGCGTTGGACGCATTGCGCAGGCGTCTGGGCGTCATTGCAATTGGGCGCGATACAGCGCCAGGTATTGCCGGGGTAAAGTTATTTCGATATCGACCATCAAGGAAGATGATTAATGGCGTTCATAACTATTTGTACAGATATGAAGAGGCTGTTTCGGACGGGCAACAAGTTCAACGAATATTGAAGAGACTCAGCCAGGCAGGCTTTCGGCCTGATGTAGTTCTTGCCCATCCTGGGTGGGGTGAAACGCTATTCGTCAAAGATGTTTACCCCGATGTGCCGCTAGTTCATTTCTGTGAGTACTATTACCGAGCGCGTGAGGCAGACTCTGGTTTCGATCCTGAATTTCCCTGTGCGATGGATGCGTCTTCAAGGCTTAGAGTCTTGAATTCGATGCATCTTGTGAATGTCGAGCAGTGTGATGTCGGGATTGCACCTACACAATGGCAGCGCGGTCTTTTTCCGAAAGTATATCAGTCTAAAATTCGCGTCATTCATGAAGGGGTTGTTCAATTTGCAGAGTCGGAAAAGGTCGAATCTGTAACTCTGCCGAGTGGTCGCGTGTTAAGAACAGGTCAGCCTATCGTGACTTATGTCGCCAGAAACCTCGAGCCGTACCGAGGCTTTCATAGTTTTATGAGATCCATTCCCTATATTCAGGAAAAGTGCCCGAGCGCGCAGGTCATTGTAGTGGGTGGGGATGATGTCAGTTATGGGCGGATGCCCATTGGATACCCCAACTGGCGAAGCAAGATGGTCGCGGAGGTGGATATTGATATTTCCAATGTTCACTTTGTTGGGAAGTTGCCTTATCAAACATACAGATCGGTTCTGAGTCTTTCAAAAGCTCACGTGTATTTGACATATCCATTTGTTTTGTCCTGGTCTCTGTTGGAAGCAATGGCATCTGGCTGTGTTGTCGTAGGTTCAAATACCGCTCCCGTGCAGGAAGTTATCGAAGATGGATTTAACGGGATACTTGTGGGCTTTTTTGACGCTGAGGAAATCGCCACGGCAGTGTGCAGGGTTTTAAAGTCTTTCGGTGGTTTTGAGTCTATGAAGGATGCGGCGAGGTTGAAGGCAAGCGAATTCGATGTGGTTAAAGGAGTAAGCGGTTACTTTGAAGTGTTTAAGGAGTTGATGAGGTGAGTTGTTTCGAGTGATGTGATTGGTCATTTTAAAATGGAGATTTGAAATGCTTAAGATGTCTCGCAAGGAAGTTTTTCGCCAGTGCAGAAGGGGGATTAAATATGGAGTGTTACTAGCGATCTGTTATTGGGTCGTTGATTTCTGTATCCGATGGGAGGAGGCCGCAGAGGCGCGGGAGATTTATCAGAAGAAACAAGGGGAATGCAGCAGGAAGCTGGCGGGTATGGAGCAGGTCCCGATACTTGGCGGCAGCCTGCTGGATCGTACAAGGATTCCCGGGTTCTATTTTGGATCGACATTAAGGAGCGACGGTTCCTGTATTGCCGATCTTCTTGATGGGTCATTCTGGTGGACGGGAAAAGAACTGGTTCCTGTATATGAAACTCTTGGGGTAGAACCACCCACCAGCTGGACGCATTACCACGTTACCGCCAGGCTTTACACCAGAAGGGATACCACGGAACCGCACAATATGGGCGGACGGCATGGGGATTGGCCGGATGAGCTGGTTGTAAAGCTGAAGAACTACCCAGGCCTGGAACTTTGGCTTACCGCATCACCACCCAGTATCAAAAATGAATTCTCTGTTCGAACGTTTGTTATGCACGACTGGCGCCGGCGTGATGGAACACCACGGACGATAAATTGTGATGGTTTAAATTCGCCAGAATCTAAAGCTTCGGCCAGTGGTTTGAGTAAAGCATATCTTCTGAAAATGAATAAGGAACAGTTGGAGAATTTGGAGTTTGGCAGTTTGCGTGCGTACTGTACGGTCGAGTTGCATAGTTTTGACTTTGCAGGTGGGGATGGCCGTATACATTTGGGTACAGAAGGATTACGGGGTGCTCCTGAAGCGCTTAAGTCTGTTAGTGACTATCTTTCACGTTCAATTATTACAGGGAAGTAAATGTGACTTATATATTCAGCGATTTGGAAAAGACGGCAATTTTGCAGGCTGCAAATGTTTGTGATGGGATGGAATTCAATGTCGAGCGGCAAGAGTATCGTGCTGTGGCGGTAGAGGGGCGAAACTGTGCTGTACTTTACCGCGCATTGTCAAATATTTTGGGTGAAAAGTTTTTAGATTGTTCTGCGTTCGATGAGAACGTAATGGGCATTTTTAAAAATGCCAAACTCTGGCTCGATGTAGCAATTGATGCGAATGGCGGGGTGGGCGCTTACTCTACGTTGATCCGAGCCTACACCCTGCGGCAGGGGGAGTTGAGGCTAAATAAAAAGTTTAGCGATTTCAAGATGCAAGAGTCATCTAATCAGGTGGCTGTCAATTTCATGAACGCGCTGATAAAAGGGTCCGTTGAACATGATTTGGCGCCATGGGCTGTGCCCTCCATAAGCCAAATTGCAGCAATCGATGCGAGCGCTATTGGTAAAGTATTATTTCGTGAAGATGTTGGTGACATTGATACAGCTACCAGTCGTAATGCGGGATGGTCTGGAACAATCGGCTTTAGCCTGCTGGGTGGAGAAAGACCCTATGAAACCTGGCGATTGATCTCCGCCGGTGATCCGGATTCCCACATCAAAGGTAATCATGACCTCGCCAAGTTCAATAGGCTCGATGACCTAAAGAATATTCTGTTTTCCGTGGACTCATACAGTGTTGCATTGCAGGCAGTGATTAAAAACTTCGGGTCGAATATGGTTGAAAGCCTGTTTTCAGTCCTGCCCGAACAGATAAACATCGCTCTTGCCAGTGGCAGCATCAATCCGCTGATTCAGCATGTGGTGAAAGGTACGCCCATCTCACCTATTGTCAGCCTGATATTGCGATATAACCTGAATGATTTCTTTGACATGCTCAGGCGAACCTACGACGGAAACTCGGCCGCCACGCCTACCACCGACGAAACCTTCGCCTCCAATGCCTACACATTTTTCTCCGCACTTTCTCCGTCTCAATCGCAAAGCATCGTTACCAGAACCATTGGCGAGTATGGCAGTGCCAAGGACTGGGCAACGTTGGCCAGTCAGGCAACGCCAATCGGCGCCGCATTACGCAATTCCCTCAAGCAACTAAGCGAAATAGTGATTGAGCGGGCCGACGGTTTTTCCGGACGCGAACTGGAGCTTTACGATCCCGAAACGGGGGAGGGTTTCATCACTGAGCAGTGGCTTGCCGATCGTTCTGAAATGCTGGCCCGGCTGATTTCCCGAACCAATGGATCGTTCGGTCGAAACACTGTCCAGACCTTTTCCTATTCGGATTTGGCTTCAGGCAGACAGGCCCCGATGACCACAGGCGTCTCAAACCCTCTGGTCATGTTTGGTGATGACGGCGGACGATCATTTGGTGGCGGAACGAATACCGATCATCTTTACGGCGGTGGCGGCAACGATTCAATCAGCGGACTTTCCGGTAATGATTTTATCCAGGGGGCTCGCGGTAACGACTTTTTGAGTGGAGGCGATGGGAATGACGCGTTGCACGGGATGGTTGGTGATGATGTTTTGGTGGGTGGAAAGGGCAACGACTCTCTGACGGGAGGGGCGGGTAACGATCGATACGAGTTCTCCAGCGGAGATGGAGTCGACGAAATTTTTGATGCGGACGTTGGGGGCGCGTTGCTGATAAATGGACTTCCGATCCCACCTCTCGAACGCAGTGCTCCGCTCAGCAATATCTGGCTTACGGAAGATCGAGCCATCAGCTTGACGCTCATTGAAGATCTGGCTGAAAACACGCTGAACATTAAATACGGACTGAGTGATCTCATCGTCGTAAAGAATTTCAAGCCAGGGATGCTCGGCATTGATCTTCCTGATTACCAAAGCCAGACCCTCTCCGTCCCCGACCTGGTCCTTCAAGGCGACTGGAAAGTTAAAGATAACGACCCGAATGTTCGCGGAGATCAGCCTTCCTTTGATGAGTTGGGCAACGCCGTGCATTTGCCCAATGTTAAGCAGAGGAACAAAGCCGACCTGCTTTATGGATCACCGAAAGATGACCTGATCGTTGGTCTTGGCGGGTCTGATCGATTGTTCGGCAAGGACGGCAATGACCGTTTATTCGGTGACAAGCAGTCGACGCTGGAAAATGCCTTTGCCGATGCAACAAAGGGAAAGACCAGCCGTGGCGACTGGCTGGATGGTGGGCAGGGTGATGACCTGCTTGTCGGCACTGCCTCGCGAGACGTGCTGCTCGGCGGGATCGGTCGAGATACCTTGGTCGGGGGAGCTGGTGATGACAATTTATCCGGTGATGAAGCAACGGGCGCACATGAGCAAAATTGGGAATACAAGCAAATCAACGTTCAAATCCCCGGTGGAGTCACTAGCTTTCGTACCGTCTTCGAGAACTCCTCTTTGAACCAACCCTTGGAGGGGGGCAATGACGTTCTCTATGGCCAAGGGGGCCGGGACTTTATCAATGGAGGCTGGGGAGATGATCTGCTTGACGGCGGAAGTGAAGACGACACGTTGGCCGGGGAGGGAGGTAATGACACGCTGGCTGGCGGGAGTGGCGATGACACATTGTTTGGAGACAACCTCGATTGGGGTGGCGGTCTCCACGGCAGCCACCATGGCAACGATTTTTTGCAGGGCGGCGATGGCGATGACGCTCTAGCCGGCAACGGTGGTAACGACGTGCTGTACGGTGGCGCTGGCAATGATGTTCTGAACGGAGATGACAGCGTACTGCAAGGAGTTTCGGGTGATGCGGCGCATTTTTTCGGGATTGATTTTCTGGATGGCGGCGCGGGGGACGATACCCTCTGGGGCGGAGGTGCGGATGACTTACTTTTCGGTGGCAGCGGTAACGACGAATTGGTTGGTGATTACCATGAGCACCCAATTCGTTACCACGGTGATGATTATCTCGATGGCGGTGCGGGTGACGACACACTCCGTGGGTTGGGTGGCTCCGACACACTGAGAGGCGGATCAGGCGCCGACGCTCTGGATGGCGATGAGCCCAACTTGCAAACGGGCGGAACCAACGATGACCACATTCAAGGTAATTCAGGAAACGATACGCTCTGGGGTGGTTTGGGCGCCGATACGCTTTTGGGCGGTGCCGATGATGACTTTTTGATGGGGGACTACGAGCAAACATCCGAAGCAGAACATGGCGCTGATTATCTTGATGGCGGTTCAGGCAACGACACTTTGCTGGGCGGTGGCGGAAACGACACGCTGGTTGGCGGGGAGGGAGTCGATTATTTGCGCGGCGGCCCTGGCGATAACGTGTTTGAGGGTGGTGCCGGCAACGATTATCTGGAAGGGATGCAGGGTAACGATGTTTTCTACTTCGGAGTGGGTGATGGACTGGATGTTGTTACCGATACCGGTGGCAACAACGTCGTAAGTTTTGGCGATGGATTTTCTGCGGAGAACTTGCAAGCCAAGATCGTTAATCTTGATGCGGGCACGGCGTTGCGGCTGTCGAATGGTATTGGTGACGCGCTTCTGATTCGTCACCATGAGAAATGGGCAGGTTCGACGTTCAGGTTCAACGATGGCGTGATCCTGAATTTCCAGGATGTAATCAAATTAACGGTGCAACCGGTAGATGTAAGAGATCCGTCCGCGACAATTGCTACGGTGCCCGATGCCGGAAAAATGCAGGACATTGAGAGCGAAGCAGTCGTCCAGACACTGCCCGATGACTTAGCCGCTTCTACTGAGAGGGAAGGTAGTGAAACCAGTCGTCACATCGACTGGGATAGCCTTTTTCTTTCGGAACTGAAAGCAAAGCGCTCAGCGGACAGGCAGGCATCAGGATTTGCACTGAACGATCAGGGTGTTTGGGTTAGAAGTCATATTGCTACCGACGAAAGTGGTTATGCCATCAGCGCCGAATTGATCCATGAGGACGTTGAAGCCGGGGTCTTTTCCAAGACACCTGAGTGGATGGGAGCGATTGCCGCTGACGCCGTGGTGACTGAAAGGCAGTCAATTTCTGCAACGAAAACCACGTTCAAGTTTGTAAAAGCTGAAACTGCGCAATTACCGAAACAAAAGCCAAAATATTACCCATCTGGCTCCAGTTATTCGGGGTTCTCGTTCAACGTGGGTGATGCTGTAGTCGAAGATATAGACCACTCGGGCGCCATTAAGGGTTGGTATGTGTATCCCGCTGGCAGTTTTGAAAATCATGAAACTGTTCGTAAAGCCTTTCGCTGGAGCTCTACTACCCAAACGATCAAGCATAAAGTTGTTCATGGTAATGACGCTGGCGGCAGGGTAAATCTCGAAGTGGGAAATCTCTTTCATGGCGGTGCAGGAGATGACTTGGTGGTTACCCATGCTGGTTCAGTGCTTGATTACGGCGGGGTGAACGACAGGATCCCAGGCGCATTTTTATCGGCTGGCGCAGGCAACGACACACTGCTTGGCTCTGCGGGTGCCGATTATTTGATCAGTGGGCCGGGAGAAGATTGGCTTTACGGCGAAAACGGTCCCGACACTTACATCGTTGGAGCGCATGATGGCGCAACCACCATTATTGCGGACGTGCTTAACCCTGTTTTTTCGAGTCCTGAGGTTGGCGCTTCCGGGTGGAGTGAAGAGTTTGGGGCGCTTGATATTGATACAGTCGTTCTTCCGGAAGAGGCGAAACCAGATAAGTTGAAGCTAACCTGGGGCGCTGTGTTGGTTGAGACGGTAAATATCGAACTCTCACCCGCCCCACCACGTAGCGCTCATCGTCAACCGCCTCGGGCCCAGATGTTGTACACCACACTCGATATCGAATGGGGCGGAACTCAAAAAGTACGAATCGTTTTGCCCAATCCGGATGACATCGGTGGTTCCGGTATTGAACGGGTGAGGTTTTCTGACGGGTCGAGCATCAGTTTTAAAGATCTCGTTAGCCGATTAGGCATCGCCCCCGATACTTATCATCACGGCATCAACGTTCAGGACGCTACTCAGGTTAAGTCCTTTCGAGACAACCATTTTCTCCCCCTCGTGGGCGGTCGCGGTAATGACACCCTCAGAGGCGCTGGTGAAATAAGAGGGATGCAAGGCGATGATCTGCTTTGCGGTGGCTCTGGCGATGATGTGCTTTACGGTGGGCAGGGCAATGACACTTTGTCCGGTGGCGGGGGTAATGATGTGTATAAATATGATGGTCTCGGACGAGATCTGGTAGTCAATGCCGGTGGCGGAACTGACGGTATAGACTTTTCAGAAGTCGGACTGTCCATTGACCATCTAAAGTTCCACCGTGAACGGGATGATCTCGTCATCGTAGTCAGTTATGGCATGTCGCCAAAGATTCGTGTCTCCGAACACTTTTCAGGAGGCAATGCCGCTATCAGCTTCATCAGCGTTCAAGGAGAAGAGGGAGGTGTTGAAAATTACACGGCGAATCAACTCGCTGAGCTTTTGCACCCTCTACCTCCGTTGCGGGACGTAGAGGATATCTTGCCGAGAAATGATGAAGAGGCGTTGCGGGCAATGAAGGAAATAATCGCGTTTTACGAGTTGAATGTTTGATCGCAGATAGTTTTGCAACTGGCTCAAACTTCCCGCGACAGAGCTCAAGAGACTGCCATCGCGGGCAATGATCGGTTTTAGTATTGCGACAGATCCGCCAACGGATGCCGCCCCTCCCAGACCTTGTGAAAGTGCGCCTCGACCACCGCGTCCGGCACCCGGGCGATGTCCGGCCAGTGCCAGTGCGGTTTTTGATCCTTGTCGATCAGCCGCGCCCGGACCCCTTCGCTGAATTCCGGATGCCGGCAGCAATTGAGGCTCAGGGTGTATTCCATCTGAAAGACTTCGGCCAGCGACATGTGGCGGGCGCGGATGATCTGTTCCCAGACCAGATGCGCGGTAAGCGGCGAACCTTCGCTCATGGTTTTCGCGGCACGGGCAATCAACGGGTCGCTGCTGTCGCGATGCAGGCTGATGGCTTTCCAGGCGCAGATCACGTCGCTGACATCCAGCCATTCATCGATCTGCTGCCGACGCGGCAGCCATTGCGCCTCAGGCATCTGCGCCACGGCTTCCTGCTGCAGTGCCTTGAGCAGGCTGTTGAGCTGCATGGCGGTCTGTTCCTGCCAGTTCAACTGCAACAAGCCGTCGATCAATTCCTGCTGCTGTTCGTCGAGCAGGAAGCGGTCGGCCAGGTCCAGATCAATCGCATCGCGACCGTTCATGTGCGCGCCGGTCAAGCCAAGGAACAAACCGAGCTTGCCCGGCAGCCGCGAGAGGAACCAACTGGCGCCGACATCCGGGTACAGGCCGATGCTGATTTCCGGCATCGCCAGACGACTGCTCGGCGTGACGATCCGGATGCTCGCGCCTTGCAAGAGGCCCATGCCACCGCCCAGCACATATCCGTGTCCCCAGCAGATCAACGGTTTCGGATAGGTGTGCAGGCTGTAGTCCAGGTGGTATTCAGCGTTGAAAAACTGGGCGGCCAGCGGCGGCACCTCACCGGGATGGGCGCGACAGGCTTCCACCAGGCTGCGCACTTCGCCGCCAGCGCAGAAGGCCTTGGCGCCGTTGCCGCGCAGTAGCACGCAGACGATTTGCGGATCCTTGGCCCAGGCGTTCAGTCTGTCACTCAGGGCGTGGATCATCGGCAGGGACAGCGCATTGAGCGACTTTTCGGCATCCAGCGTGGCCACGCCGATGCGCGCGCCGTCGGTGCCGGTGAGTTCTTCGAAGTGCAGATTCATCGTGACCTCGATCGGGAATTTGAACGATCAGTATGATCGCTGTGTGGGAAAGTGCCGGATCTGCGTCAGATCAATTGACAAGCGTGGTCGGCTTTCCTAGGGTTCGCCCCATTGTTTTTGCCGGGTATGACCATGACTGCTGACGACCGTATCAAACTCGAACCGAGCTGGAAGGAGGCACTGCGTGCCGAATTCGACCAGCCCTACATGGCAGAGTTGCGCACTTTTTTGCAGCAGGAGCGGGCGGCCGGCAAGGAAATCTATCCGCCGGGCCCGATGATCTTCAACGCGCTGAACTCGACGCCGCTGGACAAGGTAAAAGTGGTCATCCTCGGCCAGGACCCATACCACGGCCCGGGCCAGGCCCACGGCTTGTGCTTCTCGGTGCAACCGGGCGTGCCGGCGCCGCCATCGCTGGTCAATATCTATAAAGAGTTGAAGCGCGACCTGAACATCGACATCCCTAATCACGGCTATCTGCAGAGCTGGGCCGATCAGGGCGTGTTGATGCTCAACACCACCATGACCGTCGAACGCGCCAACGCCAATGCGCACAAGGACAAGGGCTGGCAGTTCTTCACGGATCGGATCATTGAAGTGGTCAGCCAGAAACAACCGCATCTGGTGTTCATGCTCTGGGGCGCCCATGCGCAGAGCAAGCAGAAGCTGATCGATGCCACCAAACATCTGGTGCTGACCTCGGTGCACCCGTCGCCGCTGTCGGCCTATCGCGGCTTTCTCGGTTGCGGGCACTTCAGCCGCACCAATAAATTCCTGGAGCAGAACGGCGAAGCTCCGATCGAGTGGCGCCTGCCGTTGGTAGTCTGAAACTCAGGGCTGGCGGTTCCAGTATTTGAACAACGGTTCCGCCAGAAACAACACGAACAACAACCGCATCACCTGCATTGCCGTCACCAGCGGCACCGACAGTTGCAGGGTCTCTGCCGTCAGGCTCATCTCGGCGATCCCGCCGGGCATCATGCCCAACGTCAGCGAGCGCAGATCCAGATGGGTCAGCGCACTCAATCCCAACGCCGCCAGTGTCGCGATCAACATGGTCAGCGCCGTGCCGATCAATGTGCGCCCCATGAACGACGGGGCGCGGCGGAAGAACTGGCGGTTGAAGTGACACCCCAGACCGCTGCCGATCAACCACTGGCCAATCTGACTGCCGCCATTGGGCAAACCGATGTGCAGATCCCAGCCGATGCTCACCGCCGCGCTGACCAGCAGCGGACCGAACAGCCAAGGGTTGGGTTGACGCAGACGTTGCCAGAGCCAGGCGAGCAAGCCACCCGCCGGAAAAAGAATCGCCAGCCAGCGCCAATCGACGCTGCCGGCGTGTGAAATCGGGGTGCCGTCACCCAGCAGATACTTGAACGCCGCCGGAACACACAACACCACCACCAACACCCGCAGACTCTGCCCGGCCGCGACATGGCTGAGCAGCGCGCCGTTGCGGGCGCCGAGGTTGACCATCTCGCCGGAGCCGCCGGGCATGCTGGAGAAAAATGCCGTGGCGCGATCCTCGCCGGTGCGGCGCATCAGCCACACGCCGACCACCGCCGAAAGGCTGGTGACCAGCGCGCCGAAGAAGATCAGGCCGAAGTGGCCGAGCACCTGCTCCATCACCAGCGGGGTGAAGTGCAGGCCGATGCCGATCCCGACGATCCACTGGCCGCACTTGCGGCCGCCAGGGATTTCAGCCAATTGCCACGGGGTCAGGCAGCGCACCAGGATGATCGCCAGCAACGAACCGACCATCCACGGCAGCGGCCAGCCGATCTGGCTGGCGATGTAGCCGCCAAGCAAACCGACCAGCGGGGTTCCCCACCAGGTTTTGAGGGAGAGCCGATCAGACATCGGCAACGGCGCGTTGCGCGGCCGAGCGTTTGCGCCAGATGCGCAGCAGCGGCATCAGCAACATGATGGCAGTCAACACCCAGACGCCGAAGGTGATCGGACTCGACCAGAGGATTTCCAGCGCACCGTTGGAAATCGACAGCGCCCGGCGCAGGTTCTGCTCCATCAGCCCGCCGAGGATGAACCCCAGCAGGACTGGCGACAGCGGGAAATCCAGTTTGCGCAGGATGTAGCCGAAGATGCCGATGCCGACCATCAGGAACAGGTCGAACGTGGTTGCATGTACGGCGTACACACCGATCCCGGTGATGATCGCGATGACCGGCACCAGAGCCCAGTTCGGCACGGCGAGGATACGGGTGAAGATGCGGATCATCGGGATGTTCAGGATCACCAGCATGATGTTGGCGATGAACAGCGAAGCGATCAGGCCCCAGACGATGTCCGGCTGTTGCTGGAACAGCAGCGGGCCGGGGGTGATGTTGTACAGCGACAGGGCGCCGATCATCACCGCCGTGGTGCCCGAACCCGGAACGCCGAGGGTCAGCATCGGCACCAGCGCGCCGCAAGCGGAGGCACCGATGGCGGTTTCCGGTGCGGCGAGGCCGCGGGCGTCGCCCTGACCAAACTTGCCGCTGGCGCCGGCGATACGTTTCTCGGTCATGTAGGCCACGGCGCTGGCCAGGGTCGCGCCGGCACCCGGCAACACGCCCATGATGAAACCGAGCAGGCCGCAACGGATGTTCACTACGAACACCGACGCTGCTTCCTTGAAGTTGAACATCATCCGCCCGGTGGCTTTCACCGCTTCCTGGCCGCGATGGGTTTTTTCCAGCAGCAGGAGGATTTCGCTGACCGAGAACAGGCCCAGTACCAGCACCACGAACTGAATGCCGTCAGTCAGGTGAATGTTGTCGCCGGTGAAACGGTAAACGCCGCTGTTGGCGTCGATGCCGACGCTGGACAGGAACAGGCCGATCAACGCCGCAATGAAAGTCTTCAGCGGTCGGTCACCGGCCATGCCGCCGAGACAGACAATCGCGAACACCATCAACACGAAGTATTCCGCCGGACCGAAGGCAATCGCCCATTTCGCCAGCAGCGGGGCGAACAGCACCATGCCGCAGGTGGCGATGAAGGCGCCGATGAACGAACTCCATGCCGACAACGACAATGCCACGCCGGCCAGGCCTTTGCGGGCCATCGGGTAACCGTCGAGGGTGGTCATCACGGTGGAGGCTTCGCCCGGAATGTTCAGCAGGATCGAGCTGATCCGGCCGCCGTATTCGCAGCCCAGATAGACCGCCGCCAGCAGGATCAGGGCAGATTCCGGCGGCAGTCCGAGGGCGAACGCGATCGGGATCAGCAACGCCACACCATTGATCGGACCCAGGCCCGGCAACAACCCGACTACGGTGCCGATCAACGTGCCGGTCAGGGCCGTGACCAGGTTGTACGGACTCAGCGCGACGCCGAAGCCCTGACCCAAATAACCGAGAGTATCCATATCAGTTCTCCAGAACGTCGAGCAGGCCGAGGGGCAGCGGAACGTCCATCACGCGGTCGAACAACACGTACAAACCAATCGCCATCAGCGTCGTGACAATGACGCTGGGCACCCAGCGCCCGCCATACAGGCGCGCCATCGGGATGCCGATCAGAATGCTGCTGAGGATGAAGCCCAGCGGTTCGAACAAACCGGCGAACACCAGCAGCAAGGCGACGCAGATCGCGATCTTGGTCAGGGTTTCGCGATCCAGCGGCGGTTCGTCCTCGCTGTGTTTGATCGGTGCCGGGCGGAACACCATGTACAGCAGCGCCAGGCCCATCAGGCCGAGCATCAGCAATGGAAACGCCCGAGGGCCCACCGGTTCGTAGGAAAAAGCCGCCTGATACGGCCACGCCATCAGTGCCAGGCCGGCACAGGCCAGCAACAGCACCGAGGCAAAAATGCGTTGAATAAGCATGAGGGAACTCCTGCCATGGCCCCGGTGAGAGGGCCATGGACGCTAGACAGAGACGATCACTGAATCAGGCCGAACTCTTTGGCCAGCACCTTGTAGTCCGCCACCTGTTTCTTGACGTAGGTGTCCAGCTCGGGACCGGTCATGGCGAACGGGAACAGCTCACGCTGATCGCGCAGCTTGGCGAAGTCGTCGGAGGCCAGGAGTTTGTCGAAGGAGTCTTTCCACCAGGCGTAGTCTTCATCGCTGACTTTTGGCCCGAGGTAGAAACCGCGCACCACTGGCCAGACGATGTCGTAGCCTTGCTCGCGCGCGGTAGGGATGTCCTTCATTTCCGGCTCGTCCAGGCGTTTCTCGGCAAACACGGCCAGCAGGCGCATGTCGCCGCTCTGGATATGCGGCATGGAGTCGGAAATGTCGGTACTGCCGACCTGGATATGACCGCCGAGCAGGGCGGTGGCGATCTCGCCGCCCCCTTCGAGGGCGACGTAGCGCAGGTCGCGCGGGTTGATCCCGGCGGCTTTGGCGATCAGCGCAGTCTGCATCCAGTCCTGGCTGCCAACGGTGCCGCCGGAGCCAATGACCACGGAACTCGGATCTTTCTTCAGCGCCTGCACGAGATCATCGAGGGTTTTGTAGGGCGAATCGCTTTTCACCGCGATGGCGCCGTAGCTGGTGCCGACTGCCGCCAGCCAGCGCACGTTGGTTTCATCGAACCGACCGAACTTGCCCTGGGCCAGGTTCAACAGCGATCCGCTGGACCACGCCACCAGCGTGCCGGCATCGGCCGGACGCTGCGCCACAACGGCGTTGTACGCCACCGCACCGACGCCACCGGGCATGTAGGTCACGCGCATCGGTTTGGTCAGCAGTTTTTCGTTGACCAGCGCGCTTTGCGCCAGTTTGCAGGTCAGGTCGAAACCGCCACCGGGGGAGGCCGGGGCAATGCATTCGGGGCGTTTCGGTTCGGCCATCAGTTGGCCGGCGAACAGCACGCAACCGGCAGCGAGGGCGAAACGGCGCAGGGATCGGTTCATGAGTGTCTCCACGGGAGTTGTTGTTTTTGGGGATGTTTCAGGTGCGGCGGTTTCGCGCGCGCAGGCTAACAGGCTCAGACCCGGACGGGTTGAACGCCGCGCAGCCGACGATGGCGCTGACAAGCGAAAACGGGGAAATTCGAAAGGAAGAATGAAACGGGTCAACCTGAAGCTGTGTGGACAGCATGGTGCAGTACCTCGTTATTGTTCTTATTGGCGAAAACGCATCGAGGCGTTTTTCGAGAGCTACGTTTTGAAACTACGGTGTATGAACAGGCAAAACGGCGAAGGTCGGCAGTCGGGACCTTCGGTGAAACGACTCTAACGGCCCAACCTTTCGCTAACCTTTCAGTATTCTTTCGCGTGTTTTCGGGCTTCACAGTGGCGGTTGCGGCTGTAAACTCCGCCGCAAAGAATGGCGTCGGCCATCCCTGAATGAGGTAGAGATCCATGCGTGTCCTGCTCGTCGAAGACCATTTGCCGCTGGCCGAAAGCGTCGCCCAGGCGCTCAAGAGCACCGGTCTGACCGTGGACGTCTTGCACGACGGCGTGGCTGCCGACCTGGCCCTGGGCAGCGAGGAGTACGCGGTGGCGATCCTCGATGTCGGTCTGCCGCGCATGGACGGTTTTGAGGTGCTGGCGCGCCTGCGGGCCCGGGGCAAGAATCTGCCGGTGCTGATGCTGACGGCCCGCAGTGACGTCAAGGATCGGGTCCATGGGCTCAATCTCGGCGCCGATGACTACCTGGCCAAGCCGTTCGAACTCACCGAGCTCGAAGCACGGGTCAAGGCGTTGCTGCGCCGCAGTGTGCTTGGCGGCGAACGCCAGCAGCGCTGCGGTGTGCTGGCCTATGACCTCGACACCCGACGCTTCACCCTCGGCGATGAATTGCTGACGCTGACTTCTCGCGAACAAGCGGTGCTCGAAGCGCTGATCGCCCGTCCGGGTCGAGTGATGAGCAAGGAGCAACTGGCTGCGCAGGTGTTCGGTCTCGACGAAGAGGCCAGCCCCGATGCCATCGAAATCTACGTGCACCGCCTGCGCAAGAAGCTCGACGGCCATTCGGTGGCCATCGTGACGTTTCGCGGTCTGGGCTATTTGCTGGAAAGCCGCGATGCATAAGCCCAGCAGCCTGCGCTGGCGGCTGCTGTGGAACCTCGCGCTGCTGCTGGTGGTGTTGATGCTCGCCAGCGGATTGAGTGCGTACTGGAACGGTCGCGAAGCCGCCGACACCGCCTACGACCGCACGCTGCTGGCCTCGGCGCGGACCATTGCTGCCGGTCTGTCGCAGCGCGATGGCAGTCTCAGTGCCGATGTGCCGTACGTGGCGCTCGATACCTTCGCTTACGACAGCGCCGGGCGCATCTATTACCAGGTCAACGACATCAACCAGAAGTTGATTTCCGGCTACGAAAATCTGCCGGGCCCGCCGCCGGGCACGCCGAGAACCGACAGTTATCCCGCCCTGGCGCGGTTTTACGACGCGAAATATCAGGGCCAGAACGTGCGTGTGGTCAGCCTGCTCAAAGCGGTCAGCGAGCCGAACATGAACGGCATGGCTGAAATCCGCGTTGCCGAAACCGATGAGGCGCGCGTCAGCATGGCCCGCAGTCTGGCGGCAGATACCTTGCTGCGGCTGGGCATGTTGGCGATTGGCGCGCTGTTGCTGGTGTGGTTTGCAGTGAGTGCTGCGCTACGGCCGATCGAACGTCTGCGCACGGCAGTGGAAGAGCGCCAACCTGACGACTTGCGTCCGTTGCCGCTGGTGGAGGTCCAGCATGAGTTGTCGCCGCTGGTGCGTGCGCTCAACCATTTCACCGAACGCCTGCGTGGCCAGTTCGAGCGGCAGGCGCAATTCATCGCCGATGCAGCCCATGAGCTGCGCACGCCACTGGCGGCGCTCAAGGCGCGACTTGAACTGGGCTTGCGCTCGAACGAGCCGCAGACCTGGCGCGAAACGCTGGAATCCTCGGCACAAAGCACGGATCGCCTGACCCATCTGGCCAATCAGTTGCTGTCGCTGGCTCGAGTGGAAAACGGCGCCCGGGCGATTGCCGAGGGCGGTGCGCAGTTGCTCGATCTGAGTCAGTTGGCGCGAGAACTGGGCATGGCCATGGCTCCACTGGCCCATGCGCGGGGTGTCGCGCTTGCGCTGGAAGCGGACGAGCCGGTATGGCTGCGTGGCGAGCCGACATTGCTCAACGAGTTGCTGAGCAATCTGGTGGACAACGCGCTGGCCCACACGCCGCCGGGCGGCAACGTGATTCTGCGGGTCAGGGCGCCGGCGGTGCTGGAGGTTGAAGACGATGGGCCGGGCATTCCGCTCGAAGAGCGGGATCGGGTTTTCGAGCGTTTTTACCGGCGCAACCAGCAGGTGGCCGGTTCCGGGCTGGGGTTGGCGATTGTCGGGGAAATCTGCCGCGCGCATCTGGCGCAGATCAGTCTGCACGATGGTGAGCAGGCGGGTTTGAAGGTACGGGTGAGTTTTGTCGCCGGTGATCAGTAGAACATCGACCGCGATTCTTCCAGATCGGCGCACAGCGCCTTGTTTTCCGGATCGATACCAAGCTTGCGGAACGCCGGCACGCTGAACGGATCGATGCGGGCCAACGGATGGTTGGTGTCCTTGTGGCAATACAGGCTGGCCACTTGCACGATGTCGACGTAATCGATGTGCTGCGATTCGCGCTTGAGGTCCTGATACAGCCCCGGCAGCTCCACCAGGCGCTCCGGAAACTCCCAGACCCGCAGCAATTTGTCGCCGAGCAACGGGTGAATGTGATCGATCACATGATTGAGGCTGACCGGGTCGGACAGCAATTCGTAGTGGTCTTCGGCGTAGGTCAGGATCGGCAGCACGCCGATCTGATGAACCAGTCCACCGAGCGCAGCCTGGTCGGGCTTGAGCTGGGTGTAACGGCGGCAGAGGGCGTAGCTGACGCCGGCGATCTCCAGGCTTTTGCGCCAGACTTCGCGCATCTTCTGTTCGACCACGTCGGAGCGGGCGTGGAAGATCTGCTCCATCACCAGACCGATCGCCAGGTTGCTGCTGTAGTTGACGCCGAGCCGGGTGATGGCGGTGTGCAGGTCGGTGACTTCCTGGGTGGCGCGCAGCAGCGGGCTGTTGACCACTTTGATCAGACGCGCCGACAGCGCCGTGTCACGGCCGATCACTTTGCTCAGGTCGCTGACGCTGATGTCCGGATCTTCCGCGGCCTTGCGAATCTGCAGGGCCACTTCCGGTAACGTTGGCAGAACCAGGTCATCGTTATCGATGGCCTCAACCAAATCCTGTTGGACCTTATCCGCCAGCTCACTCATGTCGTTTCTCTAGGGTGTTGCAACAAATGCTGCGATCAACGCTGGATTTCGCGGTCGCGATCCAGTTCGTATGGCAGGTCGAGCAAGTGCAGCGCCGGACCTTCGGCCGAGCCCAGATGCAAGTCGCCCGCTTCGGCAGCTTCGGCCTGCAACACCGCCAGCAGTTCAATATTCTTTTCGGTACGGGCGGCCAGCACCACTTCGCCGATGGAACTGCCGTGGCTCGGGGCGAACAGCGCGGTGCCGGGCTCCGGCAACTCAGCAGCGTCCAGTTGCACGCGATACAGGCGACGCTTGAGTTTGCCCAGGTATTGCATGCGCGCGACGATTTCCTGGCCGGTGTAGCAGCCTTTCTTGAAGCTCACGCCGCCGACGGCTTGCAGATTGAGCATCTGCGGGATGAACAGCTCGCGGGTGCTCGGCATGACCTGACCGATCCCGGCGCGAATCTGGCCCAGCAGCCATTGATTCAGTTCGCCTTCGCTCAATTGCGCGGACAGTTTGCCTTTGACGGTGTCGGCCTGATCGGCGGGCACCCAGAGTTCGGCACGGTTCGGGGAGACGCGAATTGCGATCAGCCCTTCGTGGCGGGCCACGCTGTCGGTTTCTGCCGGCAGTTCCAGACCCAGGTTGCTCAGGGCCGCATTGTCATGATCGAGGCCGAAGCGCACCCAGGAGGCGCTTTCGTCGGTCAGTTTCGATTTGGAGAACACCGCGTACTTTTTCAGGTCCGCCAGTTGCGGCTCCAGCAGTTCACCCGCCATCGCCAGCAGCACGCCGTCGCCTTCCAGCACGATGCGGAAGCTCGACTGCATCCGGCCTTTCTGCGTGCAGCGGGCGCCGAGGCTGGCTTGGGTATCGCTCAGGTAATTGATGTTGCAGGTCAACTGGCCTTGCAGGAATTTGCCGGCATCCGCGCCGCGAACCGCGAGAACGCCTTCATGAGACAGGGTGCAGAAAAAAGCAGAATCGGCCATGGGTCATCGCAGGGTAAATAGACTGGGGCACATCATAAGGGGGTGGTGTTGAAATGGGTAGTTCATAAAGGATCTATGGTGCCCGACCAAAGCCGACTGTTCGGGCCGCTTCGGGCCTGTATACTTGCGGCCTATTTGAGGAGGGCTCCATGGTCGAACAAGTTGAACTGAATCGCCTCTTTTGGCACAGCCGTCGCGGCATGCTGGAACTCGACGTGTTGCTGGTGCCGTTCGTGAAAGAGGTCTACGCCAATCTGAACGAGGTGGATCGCGCGCTGTATGTCCGCCTGCTCGAGTGCGAGGATCAGGACATGTTCGGTTGGTTCATGGAGCGCAGCGAATCGGAAGATCCCGAGCTGCAACGCATGGTTCGCATGATTCTGGACCGTGTCCAGCCCAAGTAATACGTTCGAGTGCCGCTGGCATGCCTCACGGCAGTTGCTGGCGGCGTATCTGCTGGCCCAGGCATTCGCGCTGGGTTCTCTGTTTCTATTGTCGATTCCGTTCTGGACCGTTTTGCTCGGGGCGTTCGCGTGTCTCGGCCATGCGGCCTGGGTGTTGCCACGGCAGATTCTGCTGAGTCATCCCAAGGCATTTTGCCGATTGCGCCGGGACGCCGATGGCTGGCAATTGTGGAACCGGGCCGATGGCTGGCAAGCGGTGCAATTGCGCCCGGACAGCCTGGCGCTGCCGCTGATCGTGGTGCTGCGCTTTCGATTGCGTGGTGAGCGGCGAGTCAGATCGATCTGCGTGCCGCGGGATGCACAGGCGGCGGATCTGCACCGGCGCCTGCGGGTTCGCCTGAAGTTCAGCCGGCGTAGGTGGGCGGCACCAGAATAGTGTCGAGCGCTTCGGGCAGCAGGTTCGGGTAGTCGAGGGTGTAATGCAGGCCTCGGCTTTCCTTGCGTTCCATGGCCGAACGGATCATCAGTTCCGCCACTTGCGCCAGGTTGCGCAGCTCGATCAGATCGCGACTGACTTTATAGTTGCTGTAGAACTCGTCGATTTCGTCCAGCAGCAGACGCACCCGATGCTGTGCCCGTTGCAGGCGCTTGTTGGTGCGCACGATGCCCACGTAGTCCCACATGAAACGCCGCAATTCGTCCCAGTTGTGGGCGATGATCACGTCTTCGTCGGAGTCGGTCACCTGGCTGGCGTCCCAGGCCGGCAGGGCGTGTGGAATCGCCACATCGGGAAGTTGCTCGAGAATGTCCGCCGCTGCCGAGCGGGCGTAGACGAAGCATTCGAGCAGCGAGTTGCTGGCCATGCGGTTGGCACCGTGCAGACCGGTGAAGCTGGTTTCGCCGATGGCGTACAGGCCGGGCACATCGGTGCGGCCCTGTTGATCGACCATCACGCCGCCGCAGGTGTAATGCGCGGCCGGGACGACCGGGATCGGTTGTTTGGTGATGTCGATGCCGAATCCGAGGCAGCGCTCGTAGACGGTCGGGAAGTGCGATTTGATGAAGGCTTCGGGTTTGTGGCTGATGTCGAGGTAGACGCAATCGACACCCAGACGCTTCATCTCATGGTCAATGGCGCGGGCGACGATGTCCCGTGGCGCCAGTTCTGCACGTGAGTCGAAGCGCTGCATGAAGCGTTCGCCATTCGGCAACTTCAAATGGGCGCCTTCGCCACGCAGAGCTTCAGTTACCAGAAAACTCTTGGCTTGTGGATGATAGAGGCAGGTGGGGTGGAACTGGTTGAACTCCAGGTTCGCCACCCGGCAGCCCGAACGCCACGCCATGGCGATGCCATCACCGCAGGCGCCGTCGGGGTTGCTTGTATATAGATAGACTTTGGCAGCGCCGCCGGACGCCAGGATCACGAAGCGTGCGCCGAAGGTATCGACTTCGCCGGTTTTGCGGTTGAGCACGTAGGCGCCCAGGCAACGTTCGCCCTCCAGCCCCAGCCGGCGTTCGGTAATCAGATCGACCGCTACCCGCTGTTCGAGCAACTCGATGTTCGGGCGTTCTTTGGCCTGGGCCAGCAGGGTCGTGAAAATCGCGGCGCCGGTGGCGTCGGCGGCGTGGATGATGCGGCGATGGCTGTGGCCGCCTTCGCGGGTCAGGTGAAATTCGAAACCGCCGTCTTCAGTGCCGGACTGATCGTCGCGAGTGAAGGGTACGCCTTGATCGATCAACCACTGGATCGCTTCCTTGCTGTGCTCGACGGTGAAACGCACCGCGTCTTCGTGGCACAGGCCGCCGCCGGCATTCAAGGTGTCATCGACATGGGATTCGACGGTGTCGGTGTCGTCCAGCACGGCCGCGACGCCACCCTGGGCCCAATAGGTCGAGCCGTTGGCGAGGTCGCCTTTGCTCAGTACGGCGATGCGCAAGTGACCGGGCAGGGTCAGCGCGAGACTCAAACCGGCAGCGCCGCTGCCAATCACCAGGACATCGTGTTGAAACTGTTGGCTCATTTCAGGATTCCGCTCAAAGCGACCCGGGTCGGGGTTGGCGCAGGACAGGCGAATGGGCGAGTCGAGACAGCCACACAGCCCACTAGTATATAGAGGGGTTGGGCGGCACAATAGCCGGGCCGATATGGCATTGTGAAACTACCGTGACGGAAATATACGGACGCTTTGTCGGGAAGTTTTCTTCACCGGTTTTGGGGAAAAGCGACTGTATCGCAGATGAAACACGCTTTTTCCGCTCACGGTTGCACAATGTCGGCGCGGCACGTCTATAAATATTTGGAACTTTTGCCAGAGGCTCAAGATCAATAGACAGTTGCCCGAAACAAGGGACAGTGTCGGCTTCAATGCGGAACCTGCGATTGGGTTCTTGCCGGCGAGCCGATGACAAGATTATTCGCGCAGCCGGTTCATCCCGCGCTGCGTTTTTCGTGCGTGCCAAATCAGAGCCCGCAGGAAACTTGCTTGGAGGGGGAGAACTTTTGCGAAAAGCCCGAGTCTATGTTTGCAAGTCCGGTCGTTTGGTCATGCAAGCCTCCTTCGAGTTTATCGAGGAGTGTTCATGCTAACCCAGGAAGAGGATCAGCAGCTGGTCGAACGCGTTCAGCGTGGCGACAAGCGAGCTTTCGATCTGCTGGTGCTGAAGTATCAGCACAAAATTCTCGGGTTGATCGTGCGTTTTGTGCACGACACCCATGAAGCCCAGGACGTCGCACAAGAAGCCTTTATCAAGGCGTATCGAGCGCTTGGAAATTTCCGCGGCGACAGTGCGTTTTATACGTGGCTGTACCGCATCGCCATTAACACGGCGAAGAACTATCTGGTTTCACGCGGCCGCCGGCCGCCGGATAGCGATGTAAGTTCCGAAGATGCAGAGTTCTATGACGGCGATCACGGCCTGAAAGATCTCGAGTCTCCTGAACGGGCATTACTGCGGGATGAGATCGAAGGCACCGTCCATCGAACCATTCAGCAACTGCCGGAGGATTTGCGCACAGCGTTAACTTTGCGCGAATTTGATGGTCTGAGTTACGAGGACATCGCGAGCGTCATGCAATGTCCGGTTGGTACCGTGCGCTCCCGGATTTTCCGCGCCCGGGAGGCCATCGATAAAGCCCTGCAGCCGTTGTTGCAGGAAAACTAAAGACAGCGGCGACAGCCAAGAGAGGAACGCCATGAGTCGTGAAGCCCTGCAGGAATCGCTGTCCGCAGTGATGGATAACGAGGCGGACGAACTGGAATTGCGTCGAGTGCTCAATGCACTGGACGATGTTGAAACCCGTGAAACCTGGGCTCGTTACCAGATCGCTCGGGCAGCCATGCACAAGGATTTGTTGCTTCCACGTCTGGATCTCGCTGCGGCCGTTTCTGCTGCGTTGGAAGACGAAGCGACCCCTGCCAAGGTGTCCCGCGGCCCATGG
Source organism: Pseudomonas sp. 3-2 (assembly GCF_019710535.1). Classification (NCBI taxonomy): domain Bacteria; kingdom Pseudomonadati; phylum Pseudomonadota; class Gammaproteobacteria; order Pseudomonadales; family Pseudomonadaceae; genus Pseudomonas; species Pseudomonas sp. 3-2. The sequence goes on from NZ_CP081200.1 coordinate 1,562,529, forward strand.
CGTAGCCTTGGTCGTCTGGCCGTAGCCGCTTCGGTGACTGTTGCCGTTCTGGCGGGTGTTCGCCTGTACAACCAGGACGAAATCGCCGGCGTCGAACTCGCTCAGCAATCCAATCAGCCAGTGTTGGCCACACCTCAGGTCAAAGGCCCGGCGGTATTGGCAGGCTATAGTGAGAGTTCGGAAGCTACTGGCCCAATGGCCAATGGTGTATTGCAAGGTCAGCCAGGCTGGCACGATCAGCGTCTGCCAGGTTACCTGCGTCAACACGCTCAACAGGCTGCCTTGAAAGGCACCGAGAGCGCGCTGCCTTATGCACGTGCAGCAAGCCTGGAAAACCGTTAAGGGGGATCATGCGCGCCATACCTCTACTTTCGCTTCTGCTCAGCGGCTGGTTCATTGTTCCAGCCCACGCCGACGAGGCTCAGGACTGGTTGACCCGCCTGGGCCAGGCCGAGCAGCAGCAAAGCTTTCACGGCACATTCGTTTACGAGCGTAACGGTAGTTTTTCTACCCACAACATCTGGCATCGCGTCCAGAATGGCCAGGTCCGCGAGCGTTTGCTTCAGCTCGATGGTTCGGCTCAGGAAGTCGTGCGCATTGATGGACATACTCAATGCGTCAGCGGCACCCTGATTGCGGGTCTGGGAGATTCTCCCAATTCCGCCGCTCGGCCTCTCGATCCTCAAAAGCTGAAGAACTGGTATGAGCTTGCCGTCATTGGCAAGTCGCGTGTGGCCGGGCGTGAAGCGGTGATCGTATCGCTGACGCCACGGGATCAGCACCGCTACGGTTTCGAACTGCATCTGGACAAGGAAACGGGTCTGCCGCTCAAGTCGCTGCTGTTGAACGACAAGGGGCAGTTACTCGAGAGATTCCAGTTCACGCGACTGGATACCTCTGAAACTCCATCCGACAAAGATCTGCAAGCCAATTCCGATTGCAAGACAGTCACCCTCGACAGCGACAAGGCTTCTGCGGTCAAGACCGCACAGGTCTGGCGTTCCGACTGGCTGCCTCCTGGCTTCGAGCTCACCAGCAGCTCCTCGCACAAGGACCCGGAAACCAAGACCCAGGTCAACAGCCTGATGTATGACGATGGTCTTGCCCGCTTCTCCGTGTTTCTCGAGCCGCTGAACGGCGCAACCGTCACCGATACCCGGACTCAGTTGGGCCCGACCGTTGCCGTATCCCGCCGTTTGACTACGCCTCAAGGCGAAATGATGGTTACGGTAGTTGGCGAGATTCCAATCGGGACCGCCGAACGGATTGCCCTGTCGATGCGCAATGATGGCGCTGCAACCAGCAAGCAGTGAGCTGATTCCAGCTATCTCCACTTCGTCTTCGAGACGTGAAATGTTTGCTGAGCATTTTCATTTGCAAAACAGCCAAAAATTTTTTATAGGTCAGAGCCTCTCGGCTCTGGCCTTGTTTGTTGTTCCCGGAACAAAAATGCCGGCCTGTGGTTCCCGGTGTTCCTTGCTCCATATCGCTTAACCCTGCTCGTCGTAACGGGAGCTGTATGTCGATACCAAGCTTGAAGTCTTATCTCTCCATTTTCGCCACGGTGCTGGTGCTCGGTCAGGCTGTTCCTGCAGCCATGGCGGCTGAAGCGGTCAGCCCGGCCAGCCTGCCTGATTTCACCCAACTGGTCGAACAGGCCTCGCCTGCGGTGGTGAATATCAGTACCACGCAAAAGCTGCCGGATCGCAAAGTGAACCAGCAGATGCCTGACCTTGAAGGCTTGCCACCGATGCTGCGCGAGTTCTTTGAGCGCGGCATGCCGCCGCAACAGCGTTCTCCGCGTGGTGATCGCCAGCGTGAAGCGCAATCGTTGGGTTCGGGCTTCATCATTTCGCCGGATGGCTACATTCTGACCAACAACCACGTGATCGCCGATGCCGACGAAATCCTAGTGCGTCTGGCAGATCGCAGTGAAATGAAGGCCAAACTGATCGGCACCGACCCACGTTCCGACGTCGCGCTGCTGAAAATCGAAGGCAAGGATCTGCCAGTGCTGAAGCTTGGCAAATCTCAGGATCTGAAAGCCGGCCAGTGGGTCGTGGCAATCGGTTCGCCATTCGGCTTTGACCACACCGTGACCCAAGGCATTGTCAGCGCCGTCGGCCGCAGCCTGCCGAACGAAAACTATGTGCCATTCATCCAGACCGACGTGCCGATCAACCCGGGCAACTCCGGTGGCCCGCTGTTCAACCTGAACGGTGAAGTGGTCGGGATCAACTCGCAGATCTACACCCGTTCCGGTGGCTTCATGGGCGTGTCGTTCGCCATTCCGATCGACGTGGCCATGGACGTTTCCAACCAGCTGAAAAGCGGTGGCAAGGTCAGTCGTGGCTGGTTGGGCGTCGTCATCCAGGAAGTGAACAAGGATCTGGCCGAGTCGTTCGGTCTGGACAAACCGGCCGGTGCGCTGGTTGCACAGATTCAGGATGACGGCCCGGCTGCCAAGGGCGGCCTGCAAGTGGGTGACGTAATCCTGAGCATGAACGGTCAACCGATCGTCATGTCCGCTGACCTGCCACATCTGGTGGGTGCGTTGAAGGCCGGCGCCAAAGCCAATCTCGAAGTGATTCGTGACGGCAAACGCAAGAATGTCGAGCTGACTGTCGGCGCCATCCCGGACGAAGACAAGGAGCTGGATGCGCTGCCCAAATCCGGTGCCGAGACCAACAGCAATCGCCTGGGTGTATCGGTCGCCGAACTGACCGCCGAGCAGAAGAAAACCTACGACCTGAAAGGTGGTGTGGTAATCAAGGAGGTGCAGGACGGTCCTGCGGCCCTGATCGGTCTGCAACCGGGCGACATCATCACGCACCTGAACAACCAAGCCATTGGCTCTTCGAAGGAGTTCGCCGAGATCGCCAAGGCGCTGCCGAAAAACCGTTCGGTGTCGATGCGCGTTCTGCGTCAGGGTCGTGCCAGCTTCATCACCTTCAAACTGGCTGAATGATCCAGTTATCTAAGAAGTAAAAAAACCGCCTCGAAAGAGGCGGTTTTTTTGTGTCCGGAATTTGTCTCGGCGCGAGCTTAACCCATCATGTCCTTTACCATGCGCTCCTGCTCCATCAGTTCGCGCTGGCGGGCATCGATGCGTGAGGACAGCGGGAAGTTGCTGCCGGCCTTGCGCTTGGCGAAGTCCAATTGCTGGATCGCCTGGCGGTAATCGCCGACCAGCGCGAAATACTCGGCACGGGCCTGATGCAGGCCAATTATGTTGCCGGACAGCCCGCGAGTTTCTGCGACCTGATACCAGACGTCCGGATCGTCCGGACGCGATTTCAACAAGCCCTCCAGCGCTTTCTCTGCATCGGCGGTACGGTTCTGTTTCAGCAGCAGATCGACGCGCACCTGATTCAGCGGGTAATTGCCGGGGTACTGACCGAGCATCCGGTCAACCCGGGACTGGGCATCGGCCAGCTTGTTGTTGGTGATGTCCAGATCGACCTGCGCCAGGTTGTAGATGATCTCGTTCGGCGATTTGGCCAGCAGTTGCTTGAGATTCTCTCGGGCTTCATTCAACTGACCGCCCTTGATCTGGGCGATCGCCAATCCGTAACGGGCCACATCGTTGTTCGGATTATCGTCCAGTTGCGCGCGAAAGCGCTTGGCGCCGAGCCCCGGCGTTTCTTCGTAGGTCAACTGCACCCGCGCGCGGATCAGTTGATAGCGCTTGCTGTCTTCGATACCGCCGGGTTTTGCCTGCTCGGCGCGGTTGCGGGTGTCGGCGATCCGCGATTCGGTGACCGGGTGAGTCAGCAGGAATTCCGGCGGTTTGGCATCAAAGCGATACTGGCGCATCAAACGCTCGAACATGGTCGGCATCGAGCGCGGATCGTAGCCGGCCTTTTCCAGGTTGAGGATGCCGATGCGGTCGGCTTCCTGTTCGTTCTGGCGCGAGAAACGCCGTTGTTCCTGGATCGCCGCGGCTTGGGTACCGGCTATTGCTGCAATGCCGGCGTCACCGGCGCCGGCAGCGGCGATCACGATGCCGGCCAGCAGCGCCGCCATCATTGGCACCTGCATCCGCTGCGAAGCCTCGACGCCACGGGCGAAGTGGCGCTGGGACAAGTGAGCCAGTTCGTGGGCCAGTACCGAGGCATATTCGCCCTCGGTCTGGGCATTGAGGAACAGGCCGCCGTTGACCCCGACAATCCCGCCTGGTGCCGCGAAGGCGTTGAGCTGCGGGCTGTTGATCAGGATGAATTCCAGGCGTCGGTCATTGACCTGGCTGGTTTCCACCAGCTTGTAGACGCTGGACTCGACGTAGTCCTTGAGTTGTGGATCGTTGAGCTGCGAAACCTGGCTGCGCAGCAATGCCAGCCAGGCGCGACCCAGTTGATATTCCTGTTGTGGCGAGACGATGGCAGAGCTGGCGTCACCGAGTGACGGCAGGTCGTCGGCGAAGCCCGGTGAGGCGAGCAGGCAAGCGAGCGTCAGCAGGGTAGGGCGCAGAAATGTCATGCACAAAGCCTTAATCGACAAAGACCTTACTGTAGCCGGACACCGGGCCTGCGACCAGATATTCTAGGCAGCCTGACCACCTGATCCGGAGTGACGCATGACCGACGCTGTAGCCCATGACTGTGAACTGGACGCCAGTGGCCTGAATTGTCCGTTGCCGTTGCTCAAGGCCAAAATGGAGCTGAACAAGCTGCCCAGTGGCGCAGTACTCAAGGTGATTGCCACGGATGCTGGCTCGCAACGCGACTTTCGCACCTTTGCCAAATTGGCCGGTCATACGCTGCTGCGTGAAGAGGACGAGGCGGGTGTCTACCGTTACTGGCTGAAAAAAGCCTGAAACCGACCGCGTAAATGACCTAAGGAAAATTGATGTTCAAAGTGTTGCGCGACTGGATTCAGCGCTACTTCTCCGATGAAGAAGCCGTGGTGCTGGCGGTGCTGCTGTTTCTCGCCTTCACCGCGGTACTGACGCTTGGCGGAATGCTCGCGCCGGTGCTGGCCGGGATGGTGCTGGCGTATCTGATGCAGGGGCTGGTGCTCACGCTTGAACGTCTGCGCGTGCCCGGTGGGGCGGCGGTCGGTCTGGTGTTTGCACTGTTCATGGGCGTGCTGATGGTGTTCATCGTCGTGGTGCTGCCGCTGCTCTGGCATCAGTTGATCACGCTGTTCAATGAATTGCCGGGGATGCTCGCCAAGTGGCAATCGCTGCTGTTGTTGCTGCCCGAGCGCTATCCGCATCTGGTCTCCGATGAGCAGGTGCTGCAAGCGATCGAAGCGGCGCGAGGCGAGATCGGCAAGTTCGGCCAGTGGGCGTTGACGTTCTCGCTGTCGAGCCTGCCGCTGCTGGTGAACATCATGATCTATTTGGTGCTGGTGCCGATCCTGGTGTTCTTCTTCCTCAAGGACCGGGCGATGATCGGCGAGTGGGTGCGCGGCTATTTGCCACGAGAGCGGGCACTGATCACTCGGGTCGCCGAGGAAATGAACCGGCAGATCGCCAACTACATTCGCGGCAAGGTCATCGAGATCGTGATTTGTGGCGGCGTGACCTACATCGCCTTCGTCGCCCTCGGATTGAACTACGCAGCACTGTTGGCGTTACTGGTGGGCGTGTCGGTGGTGGTGCCGTATGTCGGCGCCGTGGTGGTGACCGTGCCGGTGCTGCTGATTGCGCTGTTCCAGTGGGGCTGGAGCGATCAGTTCATCTATTTGATGGCGGTCTACGGGATCATCCAGACCCTGGACGGCAACGTGCTGGTGCCGTTGCTGTTTTCCGAGGCGGTCAACCTGCACCCGGTGGCAATCATCTGCGCGGTGCTGTTGTTCGGCGGGTTGTGGGGATTCTGGGGAGTGTTCTTCGCGATTCCGCTGGCGACGTTGTTCAAGGCTGTGCTTGATGCCTGGCCGCGCAAGGAGCCGGTGGTGGCGCCACTGCTCTAGAAAGCGGATTATTCGTTGAGTCTTATGGCCCCGTCGCGAGCAAGCCCGCTCCCACATTAGACCTCGGTCAACTGTGGCAGCGGGCTTGCTCGCGAAGGCGTCAGTGAAGTCGACGCAGAAATATCAGGCCTTGTTCAGCGCCTGAGCAGCAGCCAGCACTGCATCCACATGTCCTGGCACTTTCACGCCGCGCCATTCCTGACGCAGTACGCCGTTCTTGTCGATCAGGAACGTGCTGCGATCAACGCCCAGGTATTCCTTGCCGTAGAGTTTTTTCAGCTTGATCACGTCGAACAGTTGGCAGACGGCCTCGTCCTTGTCGCTGATCAGCTCGAACGGAAACTCCTGCTTGCACTTGAAGTTCTCGTGGGACTTCAGGCTGTCGCGGGAAATGCCGAAGATTTCCGTGTTGGCAGCCTTGAATGCTGCGTATTGATCACGAAAGCCCTGGCCTTCGGTGGTGCAGCCCGGGGTGCTGTCCTTCGGATAGAAGTAGATCACCACTTGCTTGCCCTTGAGGGCCGACAGGCTGACAGTCTGCCCGCTGGTGGCAGGTGCTTCGAAATCCGTAACCGGTTGGTCGATGACAACGGCCATGAAAGCTTCCTTACATTGGGTTCTGTGGGCGCCACGGTTCGATCAGTGCATCCAGGTTCATGGCGTCGGCGAAATCCAGGAACTGGTCCCGCAGCCAACTGATCTGGGTGCCGGCCGGCAGGGTCACGGTGAACGTGGCGTTGAGCATGGTGCCGCCGGTCTGCGGTGCCTGATAGGTATCGCAGGTCAGGTTTTCCAGCTCGACGTTGTGATCCATGAAGAACTGGCACAGCTCGTTGATGATGTCCGGACGGTACGCCGAAGACACGTAAGCTACGTACGGCAGGGCTTGCGGACGATTTTCCAGGGCGGCGCTGCGCACCACATTGACGGTGAACGCATGACGCTTGGCCAGCACTGGCAGGCTGCCTTCCAGGCGGGCCAGGGCGTCCCAGCTGCCGGAGACTTCGAGCACCAGCGCGCTGCACTCGCCGTGGCGGGTCAGGCGCGAGGTGACGACCGCACAGCGGTTTTCATGGCTGGCGCGGCACAGGACGTTGGTCAGCTCCATGGGATTGGCGCCGAGGGCACTGATGACAAGGAATTGTTCGCGAACTGTGGGGGTGGACATGCAGCATTCCTAAAGCGATGAGCGGTCGGTAGGGAGAGGGCGTTGATTGCCGGGGCAATGCCTGTCCGGAAGACCCGATTCGTGTGGCGCTACGGCTCCATGAACAAGCAAGCGTACGGCAACGACACTGGAACGGGGCCTGGGAGGCCGAAACGGGAGACTGGAACCCGGCGTACAAGCTGATCAGTACCGATCAAAGTCTGAAGGGTAGCGAAAAGCGGCGCCAAGGGGAATGGCGGCACAGTACTTCGCTTGTGCAAGCATCTTGGCGCCAGTACCATTACCGCTCTCTTTTTCCGGCAGGAGCGGTTTCATGATTGCGGGCAGTATGGTGGCACTGGTCACACCCATGGATGCACAAGGGCGTCTTGACTGGGACAGCCTCAGCAAACTCGTGGACTTCCATCTCAAGAACGGCACCCATGCCATTGTCGCGGTCGGCACCACCGGCGAGTCGGCAACCCTTGATGTAGAAGAACACATCGCCGTCATCAAAGCCGTGGTCAAACAGGTTGCCGGTCGTATTCCGGTGATCGCCGGTACTGGCGCCAACTCGACCCGCGAAGCGGTCGAGCTGACCCGCAATGCCAAAGAAGCCGGTGCCGATGCCTGCCTGTTGGTCGTTCCGTACTACAACAAGCCGACCCAGGAAGGCCTGTACCAGCACTTCAAGCACATCGCCGAAGCGGTCGACATCCCACAGATTCTCTACAACGTTCCTGGCCGCACCTCCTGCGACATGCAGGCCGAGACCGTGATCCGCCTGTCCACCGTGCCGAACATCATCGGCATCAAGGAAGCGACCGGCGACCTGAAGCGCGCCAAGGCGATCATCGACGGTGTGAGCAAGGACTTCATCGTGCTGTCCGGCGATGATCCGACCGCAGTCGAGCTGATTCTGCTGGGCGGTAAAGGCAACATCTCCGTCACCGCCAACGTCGCCCCGCGCGAAATGGCCGACCTGTGTGAGGCCGCGCTCAAGGGCGACGCCGAGACCGCACGGGCCATCAACGAAAAACTGATGCCGCTGCACAAGGACCTGTTCATCGAAGCCAACCCGATTCCGGTGAAGTGGGCTTTGGTCGAAATGGGCCTGATGCACGAAGGCATCCGCCTGCCGCTGACCTGGCTGAGCACACCTTGTCATGAAACGTTGCGCTCGGCCCTGCGCCAGTGCAGCGTCCTGGTTTAATTGAGGAAGTACAACGCATGAAGCGAATGGCCGGACTTTCCGCACTTGCCTTGATTATCTCCAGCACCAGTGGCTGCGGATGGGTCTGGGGCCCGGAAGGTTATTTCCGTGACCGTGGTAGCGATTACCTGGAAGCGCAACAGACTGCACCGATGCAACTGCCACCGGACGTCAGCACCTCCAAGCGCCTGGATCCGCTGCTGCCGATCCCGCGCAACGTGGCCGACGACACCGCCAAGGGTGAGTACATCGTTCCGCGTCCTCAACCACTGTCGACCGTGGCCGACGCCAGCGACTACTCGCTGCAGAAGAGCGGTGATTCGCGTTGGGTCATGGCCCAGCATCCACCGGCCGAAGTCTGGCCAGTGGCGGTGCAGTACTTCCAGGACAACGGTTTCCGTCTGGATGAACAGCGCCCGCAAACCGGCGAATTCACCACCACCTGGCAGCATTCCGACGAACTGTCCGCCGCCATGGCCAAGCGCCTGAGCGCCGCCGGCGTCAGCACCGACAGCGAAACCCGCGTGCGGGTGCGCATTGAGCCGGGCGTGCAGCGCAACACCAGTGAAGTCTATGTGGTCAGCGCCGAGCGTCCTGCCGGCAGCACCGCCAATGTCGATTTCACCAACCGTTCGGTCAACACCGGCCTCGACGCCGCGCTGGTCGACGACATGCTCGCGAGCATGAGCCGTACCTCCGAGAAGGGTGGTTCGGTGTCGATGCTGGCTTCGCGTGATTTCGATACCCCGAGCCGTGTCAGCCTGAGCGAAGACGGCAGCGGCAACCCGGTACTGAACGTCGGTACGGACCTGGATCGTGCCTGGTCGAGCGTCGGTCGTGCGCTGGAGCAGGGCGAATGGCGCGTTGAAGACATCAACCGAAGCCTGGGTCTCTACTACATCAACTTGTCCGAGAAGGCCGAGAAGAAAGACGAGAAGCCTGGTTTCTTCAGCAGCCTGTTCGGCAGCGCGCCGACCAAGGAAGAAGTTGAAGCCCGCGCCGAGCGTTATCAGGTTCGCCTGAGCAAGGTCGGCGAGAACGTTCAGGTGACCGTCGAGAAAAACATCAACACCGTTGCGCCAGCCGATGTGGCCCGCAAAGTGTTGAGCGTGATTCAGGACAACCTGGGCTGATCCAATGCGTTTTGCCGTTCTCGGCAGCGGTAGCCAAGGGAACGGCACGCTGATCGCCAGTGCTGATACGTATGTGCTGGTTGATTGTGGTTTTTCCCTGCGGGAAACCGAAAAACGCCTGTTGCGCCTGGGTGTGACCCCGGCGCAACTGAGCGCGATACTCGTAACCCACGAACATGCCGACCACGTGCATGGCGTGGGTTTGCTGTCTCGGCGCTACAATCTGCCTGTCTACCTCAGTCGCGGCACACTGCGCGGGATGCGCAAACCGATTGAACCTGCCGGTTTCGTGACCGGTGGCGAGCAGTTGCAGATCGGTGCTCTGAACATCGGGGTCATTGCCGTGGCCCATGATGCACAGGAACCGACCCAGTACGTATTCAGCGATCAAGAGCAGCGGCGCTTCGGCCTGCTGACCGACCTGGGTTCATACTGCGAGCGGGTGCTGGACGGCTATCGGGATCTCGATGCGTTGATGATCGAGTCCAACCATTGTCGCGACATGTTGGCCCGTGGTCATTACCCGTACTTTCTCAAGCAGCGGGTCGGCGGCGAGCTAGGACATTTGAACAACCATCAGGCGGCATTCCTGGTGGCCGAGTTGGGCTGGCAAGGCCTGCAACACCTGGTCCTGGCCCATCTGAGCAGCAAGAACAACCTGCCGCAGCTGGCCCGGCAATGTTTTGTCGACACCCTCGGGTGCGACCCGGACTGGCTGCAACTGGCCGATCAAGATTCAGGGCTCGACTGGCGCCACATCGCCTAGCCCATCTACTTAGCAAGCGGAGCCCATCATGGAAAAACGTGAAGAACTCTACCGCGGCAAAGCCAAATCGGTTTACAAGACCGACGACGCTGACCGCTTGATCCTGCTGTTTCGCAACGACACTTCGGCGTTCGACGGCAAGCGCATCGAGCAGCTCGACCGCAAAGGCATGGTGAACAACAAGTTCAACGCCTTCATCATGCAGAAACTCGAAGCGGCCGGCATTCCGACCCAATTCGACAAACTGCTGGCCGACAACGAAGTGCTGGTGAAAAAACTCGACATGATCCCGGTCGAGTGCGTCGTGCGTAACTACGCCGCCGGTAGCCTGGTCAAGCGTCTGGGCGTCGAGGAGGGCATGAAGCTCAACCCGTACACCTTCGAACTGTTCCTGAAGGACGACGCCAAGGGCGACCCGTTCATCAACGAATCCCACGTCGTGGCGTTCGGTTGGGGCACCGCCGAGCAACTGGCGCGCATGAAAGAACTGTCGCTCAAGGTCAACGAAGTCCTGAGCAAACTGTTCGACGACGCAGGCCTGTTGCTGGTGGACTTCAAGCTGGAATTCGGCGTGTTCAGCGACGGCTCCATCGTCCTGGGTGACGAGTTCAGCCCGGACGGCTGCCGTCTGTGGGACAAGGACACAAAGAAGAAGATGGACAAGGACCGCTTCCGTCAGGGCCTCGGTGACGTCATCGAAGCCTACGAAGAAGTCGCCAACCGTCTGGGCGTACCGCTTTAATCGACGCAAGCATCTGATAGCACGGAAAAAATTTCGTCTGGGGGTTTCCCATTCAGCGAAAGTGTTGTTATGATGCGCGCCGTTGGAGAGATGCCAGAGTGGCCGAATGGGACGGATTCGAAATCCGTTGTACCTTCACCGGTACCTAGGGTTCGAATCCCTATCTCTCCGCCATACATAGAAAAAGCCCCGTAGCTGAGAAGCTGCGGGGCTTTTTTGTTTGCGTTGGGAAAGCGTGTTTGGCTACAGGGGCCGTGCGGATCGTATTGCCTGCGTAGAGAAAATAAATCTGTTCCCGGTGCTGCGCGTTTGTTCGTGCGCCGTTTACCTTCTGCTAAAAAGTCAGAACGGCTCCTTTGCTCGGGTATCAGACGGGTTTGGTAGATTTAGCCTCCCATGTGCCGAGCAGGTATAGAGCAAGCGAGCCTGCCAGGTTCACAGCCAGTTCAGCATGCCTTGGAGCTGGTTTCACGCCAGCTTTACCTGTGCCATGGGAATCGCTCAGGCGGTTCCTCAAAGCCCCCAGTCCTTCGACTACGGACGTGCAGCCGCCAAGGATCTGCTTGAATACCTTTTCTGTGTGTTGTGAGGGTGCAAGATTGAGCAATTCAGCCGTTTGACGGTAAAGCTTGTTGAGGTCTGGGGTATCGTCATAGTCGATCCCAGCTTCTTCTAGGATGTGCTTGCAAACCGATTCGAGAAGGGTGCGCGCCATAGTAATTGCGCCTTCTGGATCAGTGGTGCGGCGCTCCAGTGATTTCGTCCATGCGACTCTCACATGCTCGGAATCAAACCGCTCGATTGCACCAGTGACAACGTGGTCTGCTGGTGACGATCCACCTTTTTCTACGTAGTCAAGCAATGGGCGAAATTCATCCCACAAGTAGGTTCGGCGTTCGGCATAGGTGCCGTACTCGTTCTTGATGAACTGCCAAAACTGACTGAGGCTGCGGCAGCTGCTCACGCACCGTGGGACCATCGTCGCAAGGGTAGGGTCGTCGAGAATCGTGCGCCTGAGCATCAGATACGCGGTGTCGTCCTCGTTACCGCCCGTAGCCTGCGAGACCAGCATGTGCTGTAGCGCTTCTGCTTCTTCTGAAAGTGGATGCATCTCTTGGCCTCCTGCAACCGGCTATGGACAGTCTCACTCGTTGAAGTGAAATGAAAATGTGCTAAGGAAAGGTCAGAAGCTCATTAGAGGAAAATTGGTAATTACCTAAATCTTTCTTCAAGTTGACGTGTGGTCAGGCGCATAATGTTTTCATCAGGATTACGCAAAATTTTGTAGAAAAAATCAGGAATTAACCAGTCGCTTTTTCGTTTTACATACAATTGGTCTTGAATTGCTTCAATGGATTTGTAAATTTCAGAATCGTTTTGATTTTGTGCCGCATTGGTAAGTGATTGGTCTAGACACTCAAGTAACCGTTCTGAATTGGAAATAGAGGTTTTATTTTCTTTTAGGGTGTTGTAGCCATAATCCAGGGTTGGACCAAGCAAAGCTGTCAAATTCGTAACGATAGCTGATGCAGAAAGGTCGAATGCAAAGCACAATATAAGAGCTGCTGCGAATATCAGAATGCCGAAAATTAGCACAATGTAGTTTATTTTTTTACGCAAGCTGGCGTCCCAATAGAGCGAAGAGTTCTGACATATCAGGATTTGAAATTTATGTTGAACTGCGTCGCTTTTGACGGCATACCAATCTCGCAGTTTCGCGTCTGTGTGTTTTCGGAGATACCATTCGCCATGTTTAACAATGTCTTCGCTTCTCGGCTGTGAGCCAGCTAAGGCGCTATTCCACCCAAGATTAAATATTTCCCTATCAAATTTTTCCTGAATTTTTGCAGCCAGCTCTCTTGTTGAATCAATTTTTTCGCCAATAATCAGCTTATCTATGGTTAGGACAATGATTGATGCTACGGCCAGCCAGTTCGAATAGTCGCGCTGTTGGAAATTGAAATATTTTGCAAGCTCTTCTGAATTCAGCCCAATAGATAAGAATGTTAAAACGGTCATCATCACAACGTTGAGCATGATATAGCCGTTGTTGTATTTCTTAGCTATAGAGTATAGCCTCCTGAAAGCAGCAATTTTCTGTATGTTTTCAGGGGTATTCTGTTTATTTTTGATAGCCATACTGTTACCCATACGTGGGAAATTCGCTGCCGAAAATTTCACGCCATTTGTTGATAGACCCTTTTTGGTCCTTCTCCGTTTCTAAGCGTCTCGCTTCAGTAGCTCTCTGATAGTCAAGACTAGCTCGGGCGCTGATGCTTATTTTTTGTTCGAAGCTAAGGGTGTTAAGATCGCCCTGAAAACCTTTGGGATCTGCAACGTATTGATATACAGCTGATGAGATATGATTGAAAATAGCTGGTAAGGACATGTCCACAAACTGCGAACAGTCCGTTCGGTTTTGATAGTAATTTAAGATAATATTTTCTAATAGGTATGAACCCATTGTGTGCATTGTCGAACGGCTATTCCAGAATTTCACCGTTCTGATTACGTTAAGTAAATTACCATTGTTTTGTTGGTTGATTGAGGCTGTCCGATTTTTGTCGACGCGTGGATCGGCTTTTTTCCAATCACCGCTACCGTTAGGGATGATGTAAAAATTCTTTCCAAACTGCTCGACGGTAAGGAAACATGGGACAATATCGAACGACCAATCCTTGTTAACCAAATTTAGTAATACTACTTCTTGTCGTCTGTTTATCTCTGCGCTTCTATAATGGTAGATATTTGCCAGACTTGATTTGAGTTTGTTGAGTATTTTTATTGAACTTATCGTTTTGTTGTCATCTTTTGTGTACTGGTAGAGCCTGCTGGACGTGTCCGTGAGGCTGAGCGTGATGTTGTTTGGATCATAGTCGTTATACGTCGCTCCCTGCGCCATTAGACAAAAAAACATATCTACGTCATCAAGGGGTCTTTTCTTGGTCCGCCGCGAAAATGACCCATAATTTATGTCTGCGTCAGTATAAAGGTATGGGAAATAATCGACTGTGGCCTGTAGGCCTTGAATTCGGCTTCGTAAATTATCTCTATCCAGTCGAGCGGCTTTGGTATCTTCGGGATCTAAATTAACGGAATTTTGTAGGAATTCGTTAAAAGCATTGATCACAGTGGTAGCCATGTCGCGTCCTTTTTTGAGAGTCCTTGCCTCCAATTGGATCACAAAATTCAGCGAGTCGCTATCAATGTGCCACCTGCTTCTGACGAGGTTCGGATGTAGTGGTCTAATGAAACCAGACACCCATTTAGGCGAGAATGTTCGCCAGACAGAGGTGTCTGATGACCAAGCAATGTCGTTCCTTTTCCGCTGAATTCAAACGCGGGCGGTAGGCCTCGTGCTCGTTCAAGGCTATAGCCATATCGAAGCCTGCCGTTCGCTCGGAGTGTTCGAGTCCGAACTGCGACGCTGGGTCAATCAGCTCCAGCAGGAGCGCAATGGCGTCACTCCGCACAGTAAAGCGCTGACGCCTGAGCAGCAGAAAATCCAGGAACTGGAAGCTCGAATCGCTCGTCTTGAGCGGGAGAAATCCATTTTAAAAAAGGCTACCGCGCTCTTGATGTCGGAAGAGCACGAGCGCACACGCTGATTGATCATTTGATTGCTCGAGAGCCGGTCGATTGGCTTTGCACAGTCTCTGATGTCTCTCGTTCGTGTTACTACCCCCACCGCCTCAGGCGCCGAACTCCAGACGTTGAGCGGGTTCGGTTGCGCAGTCGAGTCAATGAGCTGTTCACCAGAGTCGAAGCGCTGCCGGCAGCCGCAGCATCGTGTCGATGATGAAGGAAGATGGCGAGCAAATCGGACGATTCAAGGTGGGTGGCCTCATGTGGGACCTTGCGTTAGTCAGCAAACAACCTGAATCACATGCCTACAAACAGTTTTCCCTCTGTCTGTATTTGAAAAGCCCCATGTCTAAACAGCAGCGGGGCTTTTTCCTTTTTCTGGAGGGCGGTGCGTGACGTAATCGTTATTTTTCTGTGCTCAGCGTTCTTGCAGGCCTCGGCGAAACAGCCTTCACCACATCATCAAGAACCGCCTTACCCATCTCCGTCAAGAAATGCGCAGCCCAGGCATATCGGTCCGTTTCTCTAATGAACGCCGCATCTTCTGCAAGTGCCTTGGCGAGGGCCAGCAAATCAGAAGCTTGAGCCAACGCCTGGCTGACAGGCACCCCGGCGCTGACATGAAACAAAGGAATGTCTGAGCAATACAGAAAGGGCGTAGCCCCAGTGGTTTTTTCTTCAGGTGCATCATGCATGTGTAACTCCTTGACTGTGAGGAGCTGCCACTTTCGTTTCCAAGCGAATGGGTGGCAGCTGTGCGCAGGTTGGAAACCGGGAGTCAAGGAGACCGGCACGCCCGAGGGCGTCCCACGCACAGCCGCCATAAAGCAAATTTACGGGCGTAAGAAGTCGCCAGCATTTGTCAGGGGCGCTGTTGCGTGACTCGTCGGGTTTCCAAGCCCGGCCGCTGAATAGGCAGCGACGTCTTGAGAATATCCCGCCGAAAGAAAGGCCAACAAGGCAGCAACCGGCCGTTATGCACAGCTACAGCTCATTCACACGCAACTCGCGGATTCTGCCTACAAGCTCGTTTTGAGTCACCTGATTATTCTTGTCGGCGTGATGCTCAAGCCTGATAACGACAAGGAAGTACCCGATGAACGTGATGGGCTACAACGGCTTCACCGCCCGCATTGGGTACAGCGACGAGGACGGTCTTTTTGTTGGTCATATCGAAGGAATAAAAGATGTTGTCGGTTTTCATGGTGAGTCGATCAACGAACCCCGTAAGGCATTTGAAGAAGCAGTCGCAGACTATCTGGAAACTTGCGCCAAGCTCCGATAAGTAAAAGAAAGCCCCGTAGCTGAGAAGCTGCGGGGCTTTTTCGTTTCTGATCCGGCGCAATTCGACACCCCAACTACTTCTGCCCCAAATCCACCACCTCCCAACTATCATCCGGATCAAACCGCGTCATCGCCTTCGCCACCTTCTCCCCATCCGGCCCCAGATCCTTCTGAAAAACCTGGCCCTCATGGCTGATCATGAAGCTCATCACCCCGGTGTCGGCATACTTCGCTGGCCAGGCGATCAAGGCGAATCCGCGGCTCATCTTGTCTCCAATCAGATAGCTGTAGGCGCCGCCCGGGGCTGACGGGCCTTGGGCGTCGAGGATGCGGAAGTGGTAGCCGTGCCAGTCTTCGTCGTTGATGGCCTGGCCGAAGGCGGGGCCGAGGGGGCTGATCTGGCCGCTGTCGTCTTCTGGCCAATAGAGGCCGTCGTGTTTGCCGGGGGAACTGAAGATTTTCTGTGCGTATTCGAGGGCGCCGTCGCGGTCTTCCGAGGCGTAGTCCATTTGCGCGTCGTGGTAGGCCAGCGCCGATTGCACTGCCGCCAGTTCGTTGCGGCCGATGCGACGGGCACGGATTTCGACCTGCGCGGCTTTCATGTCGAAGCGCCAACCGGTTTTGTCTTTGATGAGGGGGATGGGCAGCGTCCAGTGATCGGGCCCGACGGAGAGTACGGCCTTGTTGTCGCCGGTCTTTTCCAGGGTGTGCTGTTCGCGGTATTGCTGCAGGAAGGCATCGACATCGCTGCGCTGCACGCCTTCACGGGGAATGAAGCTGTGCCATTCCTCGCCCAGCAGTTCGGTCAGGCGTTTTTGATCGGCGTGTTGCGTGCCGAGGGCTTCGACGAAGGCGTCAGCGGCTTTTTCCGGGGTTGGAAACACTTGCTGGGCCGAGGCGAGACTCGAAAATGCGAGGCCGGCCGCGAGGGTCAGGCAGTTTTTGACCAGAGAATGGATGTTCATCGACGGCCACCTCCTCTCTGACGCATGCCCCCGCCGGATGGCCGGCTGATCTGATGTCCGGCGGCGCGTGAAGTATTGGGACGTTGCGCAGAAATCTGGCTGGCACGGCCGCGATCAGCCTGGACGCGGGTCTGGGACGGAGAGCGCGCGCCGGCGAAGGCGTTGTTTCGCGCACTGCCCGCGGCGGGTCGGTTTTGATTCGCACGGGTTTCACGTTGATTGACGCCGGGCTGGCGCGCCTCCCGTGTGTTGCCTTGAGCGCGGTCGGCGGCTCTGGGCCTGTCCGCACCGCCCTGCATCCGGTTGCCGGCATTGGCGGATTGCGCTTCGCGGACTTGATTGCGGGCTTCCCGATTGCTGGAGGCGGGGCGTTCGAAACCGGCTCTGTCCATCGAACTGCGCGCCCGTTCCCGAGCCTGCGTCCGCTGCGCGTTGTCCCCGCGATAGGCATCACGCTGAGCCGCGCCATCCAGCTGCCGGCCATATTGCGTACGGCTGCGGTTGTCACGATAGGGCACGCCATCGCGATGCACGGTGTTGTGCTGCCACTTGTTCTGGTTGTTGGTGATCCGGTTGTTGGCGTTGATGTTGTTGTAACGGTTTACATCGATGTCGATATCGTTATTGCTCCAATCGCAGTCGCCCCACAACGACGCGACGACCGCCACGCCCGTACCGAAAGCCAATCCTGCCACCAGTGCCTGACCCGGGTAATAAGCGGGCGGCGGTGGGTAATACACCGGCGGCGAGGCCGGATAAGGCCAGGTGCCGTAAGTGGTCGTCGGGTTATAGGTCGGAACGTAGACCACCTGCGGATCGGCGGGCTGAATGATGATGGTCGTGTTGTCGGCCGGCTTGGTTGTCCCGGCAGAGATGGGCGGCGTTACGTTCTGCACCGTCACATTCTGATATTGATTGCTCTGCAGATTGCCCGCCGCCTGCGCCTGACGCCGCAAGCGCTGAACGCCGGCCATGAGTTCGTCAGGCTGGGCCAGGAAGGCATCCCCCAGACGCTGCACCCAGACCGGATCCTGCCCCAGTGTCGCCAATACCTGCGGAAACGCCACCAAGGCCTGCACGCTCGGGTCCCACGTCTGGCTGGCCACTTGCTTGACCGCGTCATCGCCCTTGGCATCCGGATGGGCCTTGGACCAGGTCACGGCTTCGGCGACTTCTCCCGGATAGGTGGCGGCCATCAGCACTTGAGCGAGCAGTGGATCGGGATACAGCGCAATCGACGCGAGCATCTGGTCGAGCTGCTCCGTGGTAAACACGGCATCTTTGGCCGGAACGGTAGCCGCCGCTTGGGCCTCAGGCGCATCCGCGGCCTGCACCAGGACCGGTGCAGCGCTCAAGGCGAGCATGAGCGACGCGGCACGCAAGAGCGAACTGTGCATGACCTCTTCCCCACATCCAGATGGCAGGTTTGCAACACGCGAGGCATCAACGGCCGACATCGGAAGCTGCGCCGTGATGGAGAATGGTTGGCGATTGGCGTTCCGTCAAAAACTGCACAGGCTTTTTCGCAATAAGCACGTTGCCTGAGCGTTACCGCCCGTTTGCTTGCGTTTTGCGATAAATGACTAAACTTTCCGGTTCCAGGTCATGCATTGCCGACGAGCCTGGCTGTCGTTCCAACCCGAGAGGTCTGGTCATGGCAAAGGGAAAGAAGAAAGGCTCGCCCCGAGAAAAACCTGACGAACATATAAAACTGTCGAACAAGGACTACCTTGCCGAGTTGCGCCGCCTGCATATCGAACTGGTGAAAATGCAGGAGTGGGTGAAGGCCGAAGGCATCAAGATCTGCATCATCTTCGAAGGCCGCGACGGTGCAGGCAAGGGCGGCACCATCAAGGCGCTGACCGAGCGGGTCAGCCCGCGAGTCTTTCGCGTCATCGCGTTGCCGGCCCCAACCGATCGCGAGAAGAGCCAGATGTACCTGCAGCGCTATCTGCCGCATTTGCCGGCGGCCGGCGAAGTGGTGATCTTCGATCGCAGTTGGTACAACCGCGCCGGCGTCGAGCGGGTGATGGGCTTTTGCACGGACAAACAGGTCGACAAGTTTCTCAAGACCGTGCCGCTGGTGGAGCGCGCAGTTGTCGGTTCGGGGGTGATCCTGCTCAAGTACTGGCTGAATGTCAGTCAGGAAGAACAGACCCGGCGCCTGGAGGCGCGCATTGTCGACGGTCGCAAGATCTGGAAGCTGTCGCCGATGGACCTCAAGTCCTACAGCCGCTGGTATGACTACTCCCGGGCGCGGGACGACATGATCGAAGCGACCGACACCGATTACGCTCCATGGCTGGTGGCCAACTCGAACGACAAACGTCGGGCGCGGCTCAATATCATCTCGGATCTGCTCAGTCGCATCCCCTACAAGGAGGTGCCGCGAGAGAAGGTGACCTTGCCCAAACGGCAGAAACCGGGCGGTTATAAAGAGTCGGATTATCCGTTCAGGCACATTCCCGAGAGGTTCTGAAACCGCATTCGTTCAGTCGCCGGAGCTGCCAATACAGGCAGCCCGGCGTCTTGGGTTTTCCTCAGATCTCCTTGACCGGTGTCTCACCCTTCACACCTTTGATCAACTCGATCACATGCAGACAATCCGCCTTGTTCACGTACGATTCGCCACTGGCGACCGTCTCGTGATTCCCCGCCCTTAATCTCCAGCGCCATTGGCCTTTACCGGTGCTCGGGGTGCCTTTGGATTGCCTGTAAATCTCGAAATACATTCAATTCGCTCCATGCGATGCGTTTGTGCGACAACCTGTCGCTTCGACGCAAGCCTAGCGGAGCGCGGTTTTTTGGCTATCGAGGATTTGTTTCCAATCGTTGGAGAATGTTTCCGTCAGGTGCGGGGCAGAGCGTCGGGATCGACCTTTGGATTGGCAGGTACGTCCTCGCGGCGCCCTTGCGTGACCTGGTTGGGTGCTGCTTAATACGGCGAGGCTCATGGCGTCGAATCCGTTTCGGCGACCCATCAACACTATAAGAAAAGAGCACTCCATTGACCCATCCGCACGGAACGCAACACGCGGGCCCGGTGACGCTGTCGCTGGTAGTGCCCGTATTCAATGAAGAGGACAGCCTCGACGGTTTTCTCCTGCGCATTCGTCAGGTTTTCGAGCAAGAGACGCTGGTCGAGCTGGAACTGGTGTTCGTCAATGACGGCAGTTCCGATACAACACTGGAGCGCTTGCTGCACTGCCAACAGAGCGACTCGCGCATCCGTATCGTCGATCTGAGCCGTAACTTCGGCAAGGAGGCGGCGCTGTCCGCCGGTTTGCAGACGGCCACCGGGCAAGTCGTGGTGCCAATCGATGTCGATCTGCAGGACCCGCCCGAGGTCATCCTGCAAATGATCGAGCGCTGGCGCGAAGGTTTTGAAGTGGTGCTTGGCCACCGCATCAGCCGGCGCAACGACTCCTGGGCCAAGCAGACTTCCGCCGGTTGGTTCTATCGCCTGCACAACAAAATTGCCGAACAGGCATTACCGGAAAACGTCGGTGATTTCCGGCTGATGGATCGCTGCGTGGTCGACGCGCTGCTGACGCTGCCCGAATCCCGGCGCTTCATGAAAGGTCTGTT
Organism: Pseudomonas sp. 3-2; assembly: GCF_019710535.1. Taxonomy (NCBI): domain Bacteria; kingdom Pseudomonadati; phylum Pseudomonadota; class Gammaproteobacteria; order Pseudomonadales; family Pseudomonadaceae; genus Pseudomonas; species Pseudomonas sp. 3-2. Next base: position 1,582,871 of record NZ_CP081200.1, read on the forward strand.
CGCCTGGGTCGGATTTCGCACCACCCAGGTCGAGTACGAACGCCCGGAGCGGGCGGTGGGGCAGAGCAAGTTCAATGGCTGGCGGCTGTGGAATTTCGCCCTCGAAGGCATTACCAGTTTCAGCACCGAACCGTTGCGGATCTGGACGTATCTGGGAGCGCTGGTCTCTCTGGCGTCATTCGCCTTTGCGATGTTCATTGTGCTGCGCACGCTGATTCATGGCGTTGACTTGCCCGGTTACGCCTCGCTGATGGTGGCCGTGACGTTTCTCGGCGGTTTGCAGTTGATTGGCATCGGCGTGCTCGGCGAGTACCTGGGCCGCACTTATATCGAAGCGAAGCGCCGGCCGGTTTTCCTGGTGCGCCGCATCTACGAATCCAAGGACTGACAGATGGACCTCAAGGAAACCGACATCCTCGGCGACAGCATCGGCGAGCATTGGTATTACTGCTCCAAAGCGGCCGCCACCCGCCGCTTGCTGGGTGAAACGCCGATCAAACGAATTCTCGACGTCGGCGCCGGTTCAGGATTCTTCTCCCATCATTTGTTGAGCCACACAGCGGCGCGCGAAGCGTGGTGCGTGGACATCAGCTACCCGGCCGATTCGAGCGCCACCACCGCCGGTAAACCGGTGCATTACCGTCGCTCGATCGACAACGTCGACGCTGATCTGGTGTTGCTGATGGATGTGTTGGAGCACGTCGATGACGACCTCGGCCTGCTCAAGTCCTACGTCGATAAAGTGCCATCCGGCAGCCGCTTTCTGATGACCGTGCCGGCGTTCCAGTTCATGTGGAGCGGGCACGATGATTTCCTCGAACACAAGCGTCGCTACACACTGACGCAGTTCGAAAACCTGGCCGCCGATGCCGGGTTGCAGGTTGAACGAGGCGCCTACTATTTCGGCGCGGTGTTCCCCATTGCGCTTGCCTCCCGTCTGTTGCCTGGTGCTGCCCATGGCTCGGCCCCCCGTTCGCAGCTCAAGCGCCATCATCCGCTGGTCAATTCCGTCCTGAAGACGCTGTGCCGACTTGAGCTGCCTTTGATGGGCACGAACCGTCTGGCGGGTTTGAGTGTGTTCGTGCTGGCGCGCAAGCCGTGACACCCACCGAAAGATCCGCCTTGATCCAGCGCGGCTTGCGCTTCGCCGTGACCGGTCTGTTTGTCACCGCATTGCATGCGTTGGTGGCGGTGCTGTTCATCAACTTCGTCAGCCCCCTGCCTCCGTTGGCCAACGGTGTGGCTTTTATTGTGGCGACGTTGGTGTCCTACGTGATCAACACTACCTGGAGTTTCTCGGCCCGACTGCACGGTAAAACCCTGCTGCGTTTCATGCTGGTTTCGGCGGGTGGCTTTCTGTTGGCGATGTTCGTGGCCTGGGCGGCACAGATGGCAGGGCTGCACTATCTCGCCGGAATCGGTGCCGTGGCGCTGACGATTCCGGCATTCACCTTTGTACTGCACAACTTCTGGACGTATCGATGAAGGACTCACAGGAGCACCCGGCACTTTCCCTGTTGCCATTGTTTTTGGGTGCTCTGGTGTTTTTTCTGGTGGTCGGACCGCAAGCGCTGAACCCGCAGAACATTACCTGGCTGGAGCAGGGCGATCCGGCCACGCATTATCTGGGCTGGGCGTTTTTCCGACATTCGCCGTGGACTTTCCCGCTCGGGCTCAATCCGTCATATGGATTGGAACTGGGTAGCGCGATCATTTTTTCCGACTCCAATCCACTACTGGCGCTGTTGTTCAAACCATTCAGTGCCTGGTTGCCGGACACCTTTCAGTATTTCGGATTGTGGCTGCTGGCCTGCTGTGTCCTGCAGGCCTGGTTTGGCTGGAAACTGATGGGGCTGATGACGGCCAATCCCGTGATTCGACTGCTGGGTGCCGGGCTGCTGGTGTTCTCGCCAGCGATGTTCTTGCGCATGGGCGGGCATCTTTCACTGGCCGGCCATTTCCTGATCCTGGCTGCGTTATACCTCGCGCTGCTGCCGAACCTGCGCCGACGGCGCTTGGCCTGGGGCACCTTGCTGGCGGTGACGGCATGGGTGCACGCCTATCTGCTGGCCATGGTTGCGCTGATCTGGGTAGCGGATCTGCTGGGCAAGACATTCAATCAGTCACTGGCCCGGCGTCAGGGTTTGATCGAGGGCGGCATGCTTTTCGCCCTGGTGAGCATGTGTTGCTGGCAGGCCGGGTACTTCAGCATTGCCGATGGTGCGGCCTCGGGCGGTTTTGGTTTGTACCGGATGAATCTGCTGTCGCCCCTCGACCCGGCCGGCTGGTCATTGATCCTGCCCGACCTGCCGAAGGCTGACGGAGATTACGAAGGTTTCAACTACTTTGGCCTGGGCGTTCTGTTGCTGGTGCCGCCGGCTTTTTTGGCCTGGCTGCGCAACCGGCATTCCTTGAAGGATGAAGTACGTGCTCGTCCATGGCTGTTGCTGGTCATGCTCGGTTTATGGCTTTTCGCGCTGTCGAACCGAATAGGCATTGGGGCGTTGACGTTCGAGTATCCGCTGCCGGATGGCGTCATTGCCCTGGCCAGTATTTTTCGGGCCTCGGGGCGGATGTTCTGGCCGGTGTTGTATGCCTGCATCCTGACCATGATTTTTCTGGTGATACGCGGTTACCGGCCACGCATCGCCATCGCTCTGCTTGCCGTCGCGTTGTTGATCCAGGTTGCCGACACCCGCAGCGGATGGATGGCTATCAGGCAGGGGAAAATGCTCGCGCCGTCATCGGTCTGGAGTAGCCCGATGGTTGATTCCTTCTGGGCCAGTGCTGCTGCGCGTTACGCCAATGTGCGCAGCCTGATGCCGCAGAATCAGAGCGATCGCTGGCAGATGATCGCCGGTTTCGCAGCGACCCACGGGATGAAAACCGATGCGGTGTATCTGGGACGCATGAGCACTTCGGCGCTGATGCAAGCACAACAGAAAGCACGCGCGATGTTCGATTCGGGGCAGTACGACGCGGACTCCTTGTACGTTCTTGATGACGACGCTCTGGTCGATGCCGCATGGAGCATCAGCAGTGAAACCGATCTGCTGACGCGCGTGGACGGGGTAGCGGTACTGGCGCCTGGCTGGAAGCGCTGCAGGGAATGCCTGCAGATGCCTGATGAAGGGCAGCAGATATTGCTCACGCCCCTCACTCGTCCAGGGCAGACGCTCACCTTCAACTATCGCAACCGACAACTGGCCAGCGGCTGGACGAAACCGGAAAGCTGGGGGACGTGGACGGAAGGACAACAGGCGAAAATCCAATTGAGAGTATTGCCACCGGCACGCTCGATCGTGATCGACGCATTGGCATTCATTCAGCCCGGGCACCCCGGCCAGCGGGTGATCGTCAGCCTGAATGGCCAACAGGTACTGGAGACCCGTTTGACGCAGTTTCAAGGCAACCGCCTGGAGATTCCGATCAGTGCCGCGCTCAACCAGCGCCTCGGGAGGGATGACCGGCTCGACATCGAATTGCAGCTGCCGGATGCCGTCAGCCCTCGGCAGCTGGGTATCAACGACGATTCGCGGATTATGGGCTTGGGGCTGAAGACGTTAACGGTGCAATGACGCAGCGTTTCGATGGACGCCGCCCCCACGGCCTTTCTACACTGCCGCCATCTGGGGATCGGGGGGGCAATGGATGAACCGCAATGAACTTCGCAAGGCCGACATCAACCTGATGGTGGTGTTCGAGACCTTGATGCTCGAACGCAACGTGACGCGGGCCGCCGAGAAGCTGTTTCTCGGCCAGCCGACCATCAGCTCGGCGCTCAACCGTCTGCGCACCCTGCTTAACGATCCGTTGTTCATTCGCGTCGGTCATCGCATGGAGCCGACTGCTCGTGCCGAAGACATTTATCGCCATCTCAAGCCTGCGCTCGACTCGCTGTCGGTAGCGTTGAGCCTGACCCGGGATTTCGATCCCGCCGTCAGCACCATGACGTTTCGCATCGGTCTGTCGGATGACGTCGAATTCGGTCTGCTGCCACCGTTGTTGCGCGCCTTGCGCCAGGAGGCGCCGAGCGTGGTGTTCGTCGTGCAGCATGTCGATTACTGGCGGATTCCCGATCTGCTGGCCGCGGGCGATATCACCGTCGGCATCAGCCAGACCCGCGGCCTTCCGGCCAATGCCAAGCGCAAATTGTTGCGGCACATTCAGCCGAGCATCCTGCGTGCCGACAAGTCCGACACGCCGCTGACCCTCGATGAATATTGCGCACGTCCTCACGTGCTGGTTTCCCACACCGCGAATGTCAGCGGCTACGCCGATGAGTGGCTGGCAGACATCGGCCGCACCCGTCAGGTGGTGTTGTCGGTGCCGCAATACAGTTCGTTGCCGGCGCTGCTGGCGGGCACCGATCTGATCGCCAGCCTGCCGGACTACACCGCCGACGCCATGGCCGCTTCCGGGCTGCTGTTCAAGGAGCCGTTCCCGTTCAAGACCCCGACTCTCGACCTGTCGATGGTCTGGCTCAGCCACGTCGACAGCGATCCGGCGGAGCGCTGGCTGCGTTCGCGGCTGGAGCAATTCATGAGTGAGCGGCCGGTGATGTCGTCGTTGGCGTGAGTCAGGCGTTGCTGTGTTATATCTACGGCCTTTTTGCCGAACCTCTGGAGCACTGACATGCCACACCTGCACCTGGAATACACCGCCAACCTGCCGCAACTGAACGCCGACCTGGCGTTGATCCGGCTCAACAACACGCTGGTGGGCTCCGGTCAGTTCATGCAGGAATTCGATATCAAGAGCCGCGCGATCAAGGTTGAAACCTTCAAGGTCGGCACCGCCATGAACGAGCGCGCCTTTGTGGCGGTAAGGCTGGCGCTGCTCAGCGGTCGTTCCTCGGAGATCAAGACGCAACTGTCGCAGAGCCTGTTGGCGGTATTGCAGGATCTGTGTGAATGGCCGGCCGGGGTTGAGGTGCAGTTGAGTGTGGAGCTGCTCGACATTGACCGGGGGGGCTACAACAAGATCGCCATCGGCGTGTAGAACTCAGGCCGTTTCCAGCTCCGCGCAGGTCTTGATGACCTGCTCGCGCAGCCAGAGGTTGGCGCTGTCCTGATCGACGTTGTGGCTCCACTGCATGTCGAGGGTGAACCCCGGCAGACCGTTCGGCGCCTCGCAGTGGTTGAACACGGCATCGTTGGTCAGCAAACGCTGGATACGCCGGGGCAGGGTGAGGATGAAATCGGTACCGGTGATCATCTTCAACGCCGCGCTGTAACTGTTGGAGCGGGCGACGATCTGGCGTTTCTGCGCCTGGCGCGCCAGCCAGCCATCGACCATGTTGGTGGTCGACGTCCACGGTGTCGGGAACACATGCCGGCGTTCGGTGAAGGCTTGCAGGCTCAGGCGCGGCTCCAGCGGCGTGGCGCGTTTGTCGAAGACGCAGACCAGGTCATCTTCCAGCAGCATGCGTGACTTCAGGTCGGCGTGGCTGCGATGGAAGTGTGGGCCGAAGCAGATCACCAGATCGAGGCTGCCGTCGCGCAGCTCTTCGACCGGCACGTCGGTTTCGAACTTGTGCATGTTGACCATCACCGGCAAGTCATCGAAGTCGAAGCGCTTCAACATTCGCGGCAGGATCAGTTGTTCGAAGTATTCCGGGGCGCAGATGTTGAAGGTCACCGGTTGCGCCATCGGGTCGAAGGTCGGGGCGCCGGCGTGGCACAGGTTGATGCTTTCGAGGATTTTCTGCACATGGCCGTACATGCTGCTGGCCTTGTAGGTCGGGCGCATGCCCGTGCGGGTGTTGACGAACAATTCGTCTTCGAAGCTGGTGCGCAGTTTTTTCAGGCAGTAACTGACAGTGGACTGACTGACGAACAGCGCCTCCGAGACGTCGGTGACGCTGCTTTGCTCATACACGGCGACAAACACCATGAGATCCTGCATGTCGAGCTTTCTAAGCAAGTTACTGTTCAGCATCCGTTCTGTCTCGCTGTGCTCCTTGCGCCGAATCCGCGCAAACGTGTGCGCATGATCGTAACGGAACGATGGTGCCAGGAGAAAGCCCTGTAGGACATTTCACGGTCAGTTGTGGGACAGAAAGTTTTAGTAACACGACGTGCCCAATCAAACCCGGCAAAGATGGCCAGAAGCCTTTATCCAGACGGGTCGGCCAGATTAATCCATGTGCCGCGCGTAATGCCGCGGGTTGAAACGCGGCACCATCAGCAGCATGAGCGCCATCACCGCCGTCAATGACCACCAGGCCCATTCGAAGCTGCCCAGTCGATCGCGAACCATCCCGGCCATCAACGGCGAGAGCCCGGCAATCAGGTAGCCGATGCCTTGTACGAATGCGGTCAGCCCGCCGGCTCGTTGCGGTTCGTCGAGGTGATCGAGGGATACGATCAGGCTCATCGGAAACAGTCCGCCGATGCCTAGCCCGAGCAGGCAGGGCCACAGCAGGCTCAGGTGCTGCGGGCTGAGGATCAGACCCAGGAATCCGGCGATGATCAATCCGAGCAGAGCGCCGAGTACCAGGCGTCGGTCACGGCTGCGATTGGCGATGGCGGGCACCACCAGCCCGGAAATCACCTCCATGGCCGTCAGAAAACCCAGCATCAGGCCGGCGTTTTGTTCGCTCCAGCCTTTTTCCACGTAGTACGGCGCCAACCAGGCGAGCACGCAGGTGTAGGACGCGGTGCCCAGACCGAAGAAGATCGCGAGCAACCAGGCGCGGGAATTCGTGAAGAAAGATTCTTTTCTGACAGCGGCCCGGGTGGTCTCCGGTGACGTGGCGCGGGTTGCCCACCACACAGGAATGGCGAGCAGTGCCAAAACCGCCCAGACCGCCAGACCTGCCCGCCAGTTGCCGGTCTCCACCATCACCCACGGTGCGAACGATGCGGCCAGCGCCGCGCCGCCCATGATCGAAGTGACGTAAAGCCCCATGCACAGCGCCACGTTGTCGGGAAACCGCGATTTGATCAGCGCTGGCATCAAGGCCTGGATCAGTGCAATGCCGATCCCGGCCAGCACGGCGCTGGCGATCAATTCCCCCGCCGAGTCGAGAAACAACCGCGACAGCGTTGCCACGCCAATGATCAGCAACGACAGCAGCACCGTGCGTTGTTCACCAAGGCGCTGGCTGACCGCCATGCCGAAGAACATCGCCAGCCCCATCGCCATCACCGGCAGCAGCGTCAGCAACGCTGCGAGGCTGAAACACAGCGGTATATCGCCGCGAATGGCCGAGAGCAAAGGCCCCACCGCCGCCATCGACGGGCGCAGGTTGAGGGCGACCAGGATGATGCCGAGCATCAGCCAGAGGGCGGGGCGGGCAGCGGCGCGAACGTTTTCCATCTTCAAACCTTTGAACCAGAGACTGTCGATTAGGCGGGCAGGCGAGCGGGGCGGCAAATCAGAAAGTCGGGAGCGCTATCGAGAAATTCGATACGGCGTTTTCGTTGCCCGCGACTGAACCACAGCTGAATCATTCTCAAATACGCTGCAAGTTTCATGGTTATTTCATGGGCCAACTAATCGTTGGCTTCTTTTTCACAAAAAATTGATGGTTGCCTGCATAAAGTTTGTGTGGTCTGAGTCAATGAAATTTTCACAATTGACGACGGCACTTATTTCAAGGAAATCGCCCCTCGCCATGTTCAAGTTAAAAGCCGTGCGCCCGGAATGGGTGACGTTGTTTGCCAGCGCCTTTCTTTTGACCGGATTCAATTTCGTTCTCTGGCAACACCTGTTCGACATCACCGCTGCGGACGGCAAGGGCATTGCCATGCGCATTGCGTTCGGGGTGATGATCTTCGCGGCGTATAACATCGTGTTGACGTTGCTGGCGTTTCGACCCGTATTGAAACCCGTATTGACGTTGTTGTTCATGGTCAGTGCCGGCGTGGCGTATTTCATGAGCCAATACGGGGTCATGATCGATGCCGGCATGTTTCGCAACTTTGCCGAAACCAATGCCACGGAAGTTCGCGACCTGCTGTCTTTGAAGTTGCTGGCTTATATCGTTTTTCTGGGTGTCTTGCCGTCCTGGTTGTTATGGAAAGTTCCAGTCAACTATCGTCGCTGGCATCGCGAGTTATTAAGCAAAGTTGTGGTGAGTGTCGCGTCGGTTGCCGTCATTGGCGGCGTGGCGCTGGCCAACTATCAGGGGTTGTCCTCGCTGTTTCGCAATCACCACGAAATTCGCCTGATGCTGGTGCCGAGCAACTACATCGGTGCTTCGGCCGGTTATCTGCGCGAGCAGGTGGCTTCGGCGCAGCAACCGTTTGTCACGATCGGCGAAGACGCCCAGCGCAATGCCGCCGTGCAGAATCATCCGCGCAAATCCCTGACGGTGCTGGTGGTGGGGGAGAGTGCCCGGGCGGAAAACTTCGGCATCCTCGGTTATAACCGCGACACCACGCCGAAACTGGACAAGGAAGCCGGCCTGATCGCCTTCACCGACGTGCATTCCTGCGGCACGGAAACCGCTGTGTCGGTGCCGTGCATGTTCTCCAACATGGGCCGCAAGGATTACGACGCCAGCAAGGCGAAGAATGAGGAAGGGCTGCTGGACGTACTGAAACGGGCCGGGATCGACGTGATCTGGCGCGACAACCAGTCCGGCTGCAAGGGCACCTGCGATCGCGTCACCCTGCAGGACGTCAGCAACCTGAAAGACCCGGCGCTGTGCGCCAACAGCGAATGCCGCGACGAAATCCTGTTGCAGGGCCTGCAAAGCTTCATCGATCACCTGGACAAGGACACCGTGCTGGTCCTGCACCAGATGGGCAGCCACGGCCCGGAGTATTTCAAGCGTTATCCAAAGGAATACGAGCACTTCACCCCGGTATGTGAAAGCAATGCGCTGAACAATTGCAGCCGCGAGAGCATCGTCAACGGGTACGACAATACGCTGGTGTACACCGACCATGTGTTGTCGAGCCTGATCGACGTACTGCGCAGCAATCAGGACAAGGTCGATACCGCCATGCTGTACCTGTCCGACCATGGCGAATCCCTGGGCGAATACAACCTGTTCCTCCACGGCACGCCGTACATGCTGGCGCCGGAGCAACAGAAACACGTAGCGATGCTGGCGTGGTTCTCCGACAGCTATCAGAAGTCCTACTCGGTCGACACCCATTGCCTGCAAATGAGCCGCGACAAGCCGCTGAGCCAGGACAATCTGTTCCACTCGATGCTCGGTCTGCTGGAGGTGCAGAGCAAGGTCTACCAGCAGGATCTCGACCTGTTTGCCGGCTGCCGGGGCGCGGTGATCGACGGCGTGTTGGCCAAGGACTGAGCCGGCAGACTCACTCTGTAAGACTATTCTTTCCCTCAGGCAGGAGATTTCATCAAGCTCTTGCCCTGTAGAGGCGCGGAAAGCGCCGGTGGCGATATATACTGCGCGCCATTCTTGAAGGGAGAGCCGTGTGGCCATCGATATTCACTGGATTCGCGACAACGATAGCCTCGCGCAGTTTTGCGCCGAGTGGCAGCAGCTGCCGTTCGTTGCCCTCGACACCGAATTCATGCGGGTCGACACCTTCTACCCGATTGCCGGGCTGTTGCAGGTCGGCGACGGCAAACGCGCCTACCTGATCGACCCGCTGACCATCAACGCCTGGCAACCCTTGGCCGCGTTGCTGGAAAACCCGGCGGTGCTCAAAGTCCTGCATGCCTGCAGCGAAGACCTTGAAGTCCTGCTGCGCCTGACCGGCAGCCTGCCGGCGCCGCTGTTCGACACGCAACTGGCCGCTGCCTACCTGAACCTCGGGTTCTCGATGGGCTATTCGCGTCTGGTGCAGGAAGTGCTCGGCATCGAACTGCCGAAGGGTGAAACCCGTTCCGACTGGCTGCAGCGTCCGTTGTCCGACACGCAAATCAGCTATGCCGCCGAAGACGCCGTGCATCTGGCGGAGGTTTTCGTACAACTGCGTCCGAAACTGTCCGACGACAAATACGCCTGGGTACTGGAGGATGGCGCCGAACTGGTTGCCAACCTGCGCCGCGAGACCGATCCGTACGAGGTGTATCGCGAGGCCAAACTGGCGTGGAAACTGTCCCGCGCCCAACTGGCCGTGCTGCGTGAGCTGTGTGCCTGGCGTGAACGCGAAGCCCGCGCCCGCGACTTGCCGCGCAACCGCATCGTGCGTGAGCATTCCCTGTGGCCGCTGGCCCGGACCCAACCGGACAACCTCAGCGCGCTGGGCAAGATCGAAGACATGCACCCGCGTACCGTGCGTCAGGACGGCGAGTTTCTGCTTGATCTGATCAAGCGCTCTGGCAGTGTGGGGCCTGATCAATGGCCGCCAGCCGTGCCGGAGCCGTTGCCGATCGAAGCCGCCGCGCTGATCAAACAGCTGCGGGCGCTCGGTCAGGCTGAAGCGGAACGTCTGGGCATCGCGCCGGAACTGATGCTGCGCAAGAAAACCCTCGAAGCGCTGGTCAAAAGCGGCTTCCCCGAGGGCCCTTACCAATTGCCTGATTCGCTGCGTGGCTGGCGCCGCGAATTGATGGGCCAGAAGCTGCTCGACAGCCTGGCCACCGCCGGAGAACAGCCTTGAAACGTATTTGTTCCATTTATCAAAGTTCGAAGAAAAGCGGCATGTACCTGTACGTGCTCAAAAGCGATGCGCTGGAGCGCGTGCCGGAAGGCCTGATGGCGGCGTTCGGCAAGGCGAAGCATTCCTTCGATCTGGTGCTGACCCCCGAGCGCAAGCTGGCCAGCGAAGACATCGCCGTGGTCCTGGAAAACCTCGAAAAGCAGGGCTATCACCTGCAAATGCCACCGGCCGAGGAAGAGTACATCGAACACTTGCCCGAAGAGTTGCTGCGACGCAACGATCCGGTCTGATCCGCGAGGCCCTGTCCTGGGCCTCTGGTAACCCCTGGAACGGTTTTTACGGCGACGGCTGCCACGAAGTGGACGGCCGCCTGCACGGTTTGCGAAAGGTTTGAAGATGCGCGTTCTGATTGCTGAACACGACCACGCGATATACGCCCGACTGCTGCGTCAGGCGGCCCCCGAGCTTGAAGTGCTGACCAGTGGCGACTCCGCCGAACTGGCTCGCCAGGCTGCTGATTGCCCGGTGTGGCTGGGCCAGCCGGATCTGTTGGCGACCCTGTTGCGTCAGGGCCACGAGCCACAATGGCTGCAATCGACCTGGGCGGGCATCACGCCGCTGCTGGCCGACGGCCTGCGCCGGGATTACCGCCTGACCCGGGCGGTCGGCATTTTCGGTCAGGTCATGGCCGAGTACGTGCTGACCTACATGCTCGGCCACGAGCGCGAAGTGCTGGCGCGGCTGGTCAGCCAGGTCGAGCGCAAGTGGGACAACCGCACCGGCCAGAGTCTGGTCGGACGAAAGGTGCTGATCGTCGGCACCGGTGACATCGGCCAGAGCGTGGCGCAGTTCCTGCTGCCGTTCGGCGTCGAGTTGTATGGCATCGCCAGCAGCGCCCGCGAACAGGCGCCGTTTGTCGAAGTCGGTTCGATGGCGGACTTGCCGCGTCTGGTCGGCGAAGTGGATTACGTGGTCAACCTGCTGCCCAACACCGAGCACACCCACGACATCTATGACGCTGCGCTGTTCAAGCAATTCAAGCCGACCGGGTTGTTCATCAACGCCGGGCGCGGTGTGGCGGTGGTCGATGCAGATCTGGTCGAAGCATTGAAGGAAGGCCATCTGGCCGGCGCGGTGATCGACGTCTGCCGTCAGGAGCCGCTGCCGCAACGGCATCCGTTCTGGACCGCGTGGGGCTTGCTGCTGACCGGGCACAGCTCGGCGCCGACCTCGCCGCCGATGATGGTGCAGTTGTTTCTGGACAACTTGCGGGCGTATCAGGCGGGAGAGGCGTTGCGCGGGGAAGTGGATTTCGCACGCGGTTACTGATTCACCGCAGTGAAAAATGTGGAAGCGGGCTTGTTCGCGAACGCGGTTTGTCAGTCAGCCAAGTCGTCGACTGGTAAGCCCTCTTCGCGAGCAAGCCCGCTCCCACAGTTCGTTTTGCAGTGTGGCTTAGAGGGTGAAATCGCCTTCAGCCGCCAGTTCGCTCAGCGGACGACGCGGGCTCGGCGTTTCCCGTGCTTGCAGGTATTCGGCCAGGGTTGCCTTGTCCCCCAGCTTGCCCACCGCCACGGCGGCATGCAGCGCGTAACCTTGCGGAATGTTCAGCTCCTTGCGGGTCAGTTCCTGATCGAAGCCGGCCATGCCGTGGGTGTGCCAGCCGCTCAGGCTCGCTTGCAGTGCCAGATGGCCCCACGCCGAACCGGTGTCGAAGGTGTGCCACAGCGCTGGCGTTTCTTCGGTGGCGCCCGGTGCAGTGAAGGTGGTTTTCGAAATCACGATCACCAGCGCCGAAGCGTGCTGTGCCCAGCTGCGGTTGAATTCATTGAGCAGGCCCAGGTAACGCTCCCAGTTCGGCGTGTCGCGACGGGCGTAGAGAAAACGCCACGGCTGCGAGTTGTACGCCGATGGCGCCCAGCGTGCAGCTTCGAAGAAGCTCAGCAGGGTTTCTTCCGGGATCGCTTCGCCGGTGAAGGCGCGGGGCGACCAGCGATCGGTGAACTGCGGGTGAATGGCGTATTCGGCAACGCGAGGGTTGGCACTCATCGAAAGATTCCTTGCTACGTTTGAGGACAGGTTGGAAGCGAAACCCGGCGGGATCAGTTGGGCTGAACGATGGGGTTGTGGCGCAAGCCTGCAGTTCACCGGATGCGACGCGGTCGAGCGTTAATGGCATCCGGCAAAGGCCTGGTGTGACCGGCAAAGCTACTTGGCCGTGCAAAAACTGACAAGCCCTGCACAACCGGCAGTCGCCAGCGCTTGGATCACGGGGCCTTGGGCACTAGACTGGCGGCCTTTTCACCACCTGATGTTGATGCTTGAGCCATGGCCGCCAAAGTCGAACCGTTCTGGATACGCAAAACCCTCGATCAACTCGATCACGAGGAATGGGAATCGCTGTGCGACGGTTGCGGCCTGTGCTGCCTGCAAAAGCTCGAGGATGAAGAAGACAACAGCGTCTATTACACGCGCATCGCCTGCAAACTGCTGGACCTGAAAACCTGCCAGTGCAGCGATTACCCGAACCGCATGCAGTTTGTCCCGGACTGCATTCAGCTCACTCCGGGCCAGGCCGAAGCGTTCAAATGGCTGCCGCCGACCTGCGGTTATCGGCTGGTCAGCGAAGGCAAGGACCTGCCGCTGTGGCATCACCTGGTCTGCGGTGATCGCGACGCGGTGCACCACGAACGGATTTCCCAGTCCGGGCGCATGCTCGCCGAAGGCAGCGTGCCGGAAGACGACTGGGAAGATCACCTGATTTTCCGCGCAGGTTAACGATTGACCAAGGAGCAGGTATGGCGACGGGATTGCGCCGGGCGCTGATCGTCACGCTGCTGGCGCTGAGTGCGCCGGTGTGGGCGGCGAAGAAAGTCGATCTGGATTATCAGGTACGCCTGCTGCCGCAGAGCGATCAGGCCGAAGTGCGCCTGACCCTCGCCAAGGGCGAAGCGGTGCGCAGCCTGGATTTCGACCTCGGCGATGGCAGCCACTACAGCGACTTCAAGGCCGACGGCCAGTGGCAACTGACGCCGGGCAAACCGGCGCGCGGGGTCTGGCGCCCGACGGCGGACAAGGCCAGCCTGACCTACCGCGTACGCATCAGCCACGGCCGCAAGAACGGCAGCTTCGACACGCGCATGACCCCGACCTGGGCGCTGATGCGTGGCGATGAACTGGTGCCGCCAGCCAGGCTCGATCAGCAGGACGGCATCGAGCTGGTCGCGCGCCTGCACTTCGAATTGCCCGACGGCTGGAAGAGCGTCGAAACCGCCTGGCCGCGCATCGGCAAGAACAAATTCCGTATCGACAATCCGTCACGCCTGTTCGACCGCCCGACCGGCTGGATGCTCGCCGGCCACCTCGGCAGCCGCCGCACGCGGTTGGGGGAAACCGAAGTCACCGTGGCCTCGCCGCAAGGGCAGGGCATGCGCCGGATGGACGTGCTGACGCTGCTGACGTTCGTTTGGCCACAGGTGCAGGCGGTGTTTCCCCGCCATCCGAGCAAACTGCTGATTGTCGGCGCCAACGACCCGATGTGGCGCGGCAGTCTGGCGGCGCGGGAGTCGATCTACCTCAACACACGGTTGCCGCTGGTCAGCGAAAGCGGCAGCAGCGCACTGGTGCGCGAACTGGCACAGGTGTTCGGACGGATCAACGACGAGCAGCGCAGCAACTGGATCAGCGAAGGGTTCGCCGAGTATTACGCCATTGAACTGGTGCGCCGTGCCGGCGGCATGAGTGACGAGCGTTATCAGAGCTTGCAGGCGAAACTGACCAAGGACAGTCAGAAAGTCACGACCCTGCGCGGCGAGCAGATCAGCCCGGCGCAGCTGTCGAAAGCGGTGTTGCTATTGCAGGAGCTGGACGGCGAGATTCGCCTGAAGACCCGCAACAAGCGCTCGCTGGATGATGTCCTGCGCGGGGCGATGCATCTGGGGACGGTGGACACCAAAGAGTTTGTGCAACTCGCCGAAAGCGTTCTCGGCGAGTCGTCCAAGGTCCTTGATAGCGGGTTGCTTCGGTAGCGGTCAAACCCCGGCTTTCGGCGATTTCACCGAGTCATTGCCGGTCACGGTGGCGGTGTTGGTCGCCGCCTCGGCATTGGCCTTGAGCTTGCTCAGTTCTTCACCGGCTCGCTCGATCTTTGCCCGCACGTTGTTCATGTCCTGACGGCTTTTCTCCAGCAGGCTTTTCACCGAGCTGTGGCCGGTGATGCCGCGGGCCATGGCCACGCCGCCAATCGCCACCTGAATCAGCCCGAATACGCCGCCACGGCGCAGGCCCTTGCCGACCATGATCACGCCGCCGGCCAGCGAACCGATGCGCTCCCAGCCTTCGACGTTCTGCTCGGGACGGCTCTGAAACGGGGTGGATTCGATACGTTCGACGCGTTTGAGCTCGGTCATGATCTTTCTCCAGGCAATGAGTAATGGATAAACAAGCTGACTGCGCAGGCGGTCAGCTCGTTCCATCGGATGTGCGGCGTTTCAGCGGAATTTCGGTCCGGAGCGGGTGTTCAGGCCTTTGGCCATGCGGTCGTAGAGCACGACGTTGACCGTGGCGGCGAGGTTCATGCAACCGGTGGTCGGGATGTACACGACGTCTTCGCACCAGTCGCGGATCTCCTGATCCAGCGAGCCGTCTTCTGGGCCGAAGATGTACAGGGCGCGATCCGGGTGGGTGTATTCCGGCAGCGGGCGGGCGCCGTCGACCAGTTCCACGGCAACCGGGACGCAATTGAGTGGCAGGATCTTTTTCAGGTCGTCGATGCCGATCAGCGGGATGTCGTAGTGCACGCGCTTGGTATCGGTGACGAAATCGGCGGCGCGCTCATAGCGCTTGCCGGTGTAGAACACGGTCGACACGCCGTAGCAGCCTGCGGCGCGCATCACCGAACCGACGTTTTCCGGTGATTTGGGGTTATACAAACCAATGCAGCTGTACCGTTTGTCTGCCACGAGCGGGGTGCCTTCGGGAAAAAGAGGGCGATTATACGGGGATTGGGGGAGGGCGGGCAGATTCAGGACAGATCGTTCCCACGCTCTGCGTGGGAATGCCTCAATGGACGCTCTGCGTCCGCTTTGGGACGCGGAGCGTCCCGGGCTGCATTCCCACGCGGAGCGTGGGAACGATCAGAGTTGGGGAACTCAGTCTTCTTTCTTCATCAGCCCGGCCAGCGCCGCAAACGGATTGTGTGTGGCCTTGGCGATTTTCGGCGTGCTCAGCGAGCCTTCGCCGAAGTACTGCTGGTCGGTGTAGCGCGAGTGTTCGTTGTCGTGGCAGTACAGGCACAGCAGCTCCCAGTTGGAACCGTCCTGCGGGTTGTTGTCGTGGTTGTGGTCGCGGTGATGCACGGTCAGCTCGCTCAGGCGCTTGCCGGAAAACTCACGAGCGCAGCGGCCGCACACGTGCGGGTACATCTTCAGGGCCTTGTCGCGGTAGCCCATTTCCTTGTCGCGCTGGTTGTCGGCGAGGATGCGATCCAGCTTCGAGGTGTTGGTCGGGGTGGACGAACTCATGGGTTCACCTTTGTAAAAAGACTAATGACGGTTATGACGCAAGTTTAGCTCAGCCCTTGAGCTTCTCGGCAATCCAGATCGTGTGGCGCGTGCCCTTGTTGCCGTGGGCGAAGACTTGCACTTCCTCGGCCTTGAAACCGGCCTTCTTCAATTTGTCTGAAAACTGCCGGTCGGCGCTGGCCGACCACACCGCCAGCACGCCTTTGGGCCGCATCGCTTTGGCGCAGGCGGCCAGGCCTGCGGCGGAATACAGCCAGCTATTGGCCTTCTGGGTCAGGCCTTCGGGGCCGTTGTCGACGTCGAGCATGATCGCGTCGAAGCCGTTCGGCTCACTTTGCAGCACCTTGGCTACGTCTTCCTGACGGATCACCGTGCGCGGGTCGAGCAGCGGGCGCCCGGACTTTTCACCGAGCGGGCCGCGGTTCCACTCGACCACGCCGGGCACCAGCTCGGCGACCACCACTTCGGCGCTCTTGCCCAGATGCTTGAGCGCGGAGGCGAGGGTGAAACCCATGCCCAGGCCACCGATCAGCACGCGCGAGTTCGGCCGACCGGCGACCTTGCGGCACGGGATCTCGGCCAGCGCATCTTCGGAACCGTGCATGCGGGTGTTCATCAATTGGCCGCCGTCGCCGCCCTGGATCTTGATGACGAAGTCCTCGCCATACTCGAACAGGCACAGGGCGCCACCGTTGTCAGGGATCGGCGTGGTGTCGAGCAGAACGAAACGTTTCATGGAAATCTCTACAGGGGGGAAGGCAAGCCGGCGCGTTGGGAGTAGCCTGAAGGCAGACTTCAGGCCAACGGAGCCCTTGATGAAGCGCACCATTCTAACGGTCATTACCCTGGCCGCGCTCTCGATAACTGCCGTACAGGCGCAACAGACGATTCCCGTCAGCCCGACACCGCAACCGGGCTCGCCCGGCACGGCGACGCCAACCCCGTATCCGCAGATCAGCCCGGTGCCGATTCCCAAGGCCGGCCCCGGCAGTGGCGGCCCGCCACTGGTGCCGATCGAAATGCCCAGCCCGCCGACCAAGGATCAGCCATTGCCGGGCCTGGAACAGAACGACAGCAAACCCAAATCCCCGGGGGGCTAGATCTGTTGGGCGGCGAGCTGGCCGTCGGCCATGCGCAGGCGTTTGGACAGGGAGACGGCGAGGGCGCGGATGATCTTGGCGGCGATCTTCGGCGCGTCGTTGAGCATTTTTTCCAGCGAGTCCTTGCCGAGGTTGAGCAACTGACAGTTGCTCGCCGCCACGCAAGTCGCTGAACGGCGTTCGCCGTCGAGCACGGCCATTTCACCGAACGCCCGGCCGCTGCGCAGGGTGGCCATGGTCACGACCTGGCCGTCGCCGCCGGTTTTCTGCACGGCCACCTGGCCGGTGTGGATGATGCACATGAAACTGCCGGCATCGCCTTCGCGAAAGATCGCTTCGCCTTCAGCCACGGTGCTGATGCTGAAGTAACCCGAAGCGGCGGCGAAATCCGCCAGTTGCAATTGATCGAACAGGCCGCAGTCCATCAGCCAGTCGCGGATTTCGTTGTTCAGTAGGGTTGGTTCTGACATGTCATGCGGTCTTTTTGTTGTGTCGGGTGGCAGGCTCGCCACCGGGGGCCGATCTGCTTATCGGCTCCCGGTGCCCGGAATTAAGACCTGACTGACCGGCGGAGTTCCTCAGGCAATGCCCAGAACCTTGAAAACAAATGCATATTCGAGCGCTACGTCACGTAATCCCTGATAACGCCCGCTCATGCCGCCGTGGCCGGCGCCCAGTTCGGTCTTGAGCAGCAATGGATTGTCATCGGTCTTGGTCGCACGCAACTTCGCCACCCACTTGGCCGCTTCCCAATATTGCACGCGGCTGTCGTTGTAGCCGGCGATCACCAGTGTTGCGGGATACGCCTGTGCAGTGACGTTTTCGTACGGCGCATAGGCCTTGATCCGCTCGTAGACTTCCGGCTCTTCGGGATTGCCCCACTCGTCGTATTCGGTGACGGTCAGCGGCAGATCCGGGTCGAGCATGGTGTTGAGCACGTCGACGAACGGCACTTCGGCAATCGCCACACCGAACAGGTCCGGACGCTGATTGAGCACCGCGCCGATCAGCAGGCCACCGGCGCTGCCACCACTGATCGCCAGCTGTGGCGCGGTGGTGATGCCGTTGAGGATCAGGAATTCGGCGCAGGCAATGAAGTCGCTGAAGGTGTTGTGCTTGTGCTCCTGCTTGCCGGCGCGGTACCACGCTTCGCCCAGTTCACCGCCGCCGCGAACGTGGGCGATGGCGAACGCCATGCCGCGATCCAGCAGGCTCAGCCGCGCGTGGGAGAACCACGGATCGAGGCTCGAACCGTAGGCGCCGTAACCGTACAGGTACAGCGGGACTGGTTTGCCAACCATTTCCCGTTTCATCACCAGGCTGATCGGCACCTGGGTGCCGTCCGGCGCGGTCGCCCACAGGCGCTGACTGACGTAGGCGTCGGCGTCGAACGGGCCGAGCACCGGGGTTTCCTTGAGCACAGTCTGTTCGCCGGTGGCGAGGATCAATTGCCGAACCTGAGCCGGACGGTTCAGCGCTTCATAGCGCAGGCGAATGCGGTCGCTTTCGAATTCCAGGCTGTTTTGCACATAGAGGCTGTAGGCCGCGTCCGGCAATTGCACGCGATAAGGCGCCAGACCGTGTGGGCGAACTTCGATGATCGGCAGACCACCTTCGCGCAGGCTCAGCGTCAGGGCTTCGGCGTTGAGGGTCACGCCATCGAGCATCACCGAATCGCTGTGCGGGATCAGGTTCTGCCAGTCGGCTTCGCTCGGTGCGATGCCGGTGTCCGGCGCCTGATACAGGGCGAAGTTGATGCCGTCGCGGTTGGTGCGGATGAACCAGGTCCATTCACCATCGAGTTTGCCGTGATCGACGTCGTATTCGTGATCCTCGACCCGTGGCGCCAGGCAAGTGAATGGCTGGTGCGGCTGATGGGCGTCCAGCGCCCAGACTTCGCTGGTGGTCTTGCTGCTCAGCGACAACAGCAATTGCTGCTCGGAGCTGGCGCGGTAGCAATGCAGGAAGAAACGCCCGTCTGGCTCGTGGAACACCTCTTCGGCGGCCGTGCCGTCGAGGCGATAGCGGAACAGCTTGTGCGGGCGATGGGTGTCGTCGAGCACGCCGAAGAACAGGGTCAGGCTGTCATTGGCCCAGGTCATGCTGCCGTCGCAGTCCTGGAATTCCAGTTCGCTGACACGCTCGCTGGATAATTCCTTCACGAACAGCGTGTAAATCTCGTCGCCCGAGGCGTCGACGCTGTAGGCCAGACGCTGGTGATCCGGGCTGATGCTGAAGGCGCCGAGGGAGAAAAAGCCGCCGTTGGCCAGGGCGTTCGGATCGAGCAGCAGTTGTTCGCGGCTTTCGTCGAGGGTCAGGCTGTCATCGGCCGGGCGCGGGCAGCGGTAGTGACGGGCATATTCGTCACCCGCTGTGGTGCGGGTGTAATACAGGTACGGGCCCCATGGCGAGGGGAGGGACAGATCGGTTTCGAGGATCCGGCCCTTGATCTCTTCGAACAGGGTTTCGCGCAGCTCGGCCTGATCGGCGGTCTGTGCCTGCTGGTAGTCGTTTTCAGCCTTGAGGTAGTCGAGCACCGCGTCGGTGTCGCGTTCCTGCAGCCAGGCGTACGGGTCGTGACCGGCGGCCTTGTGGGCAATCGGGGCGCTGCTGACGTTGGCGGATACGGGCATGGAAAGCTCTCGGACATGACAAATAAGGGCCGCACGGACGGCGGGGAAGCCTGACGTGCGAAAAGTCGTTACTATAAGCGCCTCTTTGCCTGCCTTGCCATGGACACCATGACCGAGAACGACTATCTGATCGCCTGGGGCCTTTACGCCTTTGCCGCCGTGGGCTGCCTGCTGGTGTGGATGCGCATGACCCGCTGGATGTGGCGCTGGCTGCGTGAGCCGCTGCGTGTGTTGATGGCGGTGTTGCTGTTCAGCCCGACCATCATTGACCCGGTGAAGGAAAAATTCGCCCCGGCCATCGCCATCACAGCGCTGGATCTGGCGTTCAAGGTCGGCAACAACGCCTGGCGCGCCATTTCCGAACTGCTCATGTACGCCATGATCGCATTCGGCCTGTACCTGATTTTCGTGCTGATCCGCCTGCCGATCGAACGCGCCTCCAAGGCCCGCCGGGAGCAGGCTGAAGCCGCCCGCGCAGCGGCCCGTGCCGATGACGAGCGCGACGCCGATCAACCGTTCGGCGGTGCCGGCGATGACCGCTACGGTCGCCCGCCGGTGCCGAGCAATCCGCAGCGCATGCGGGTCGAGCCGCGTCTGTAATCACGAGAGTCCGCACATGTGTGAATTACTGGGCATGAGTGCCAACGTGCCGACCGACATCGTGTTCAGCTTCACCGGGCTGATGCAGCGCGGTGGTCGCACCGGGCCACATCGCGACGGCTGGGGCATTGCCTTCTACGAAGGGCGCGGGTTGCGCCTGTTCCAGGACCCGGCGGCCAGCAGCGAATCGGAAGTGGCCAATCTGGTGCAGCGCTATCCGATCAAGAGCGAAGTGGTCATCGGCCATATCCGTCAGGCCAACGTCGGCAAGGTCTGCCTGTCCAACACCCACCCGTTCGTCCGCGAACTGTGGGGGCGCAACTGGTGCTTCGCGCACAACGGTCAACTCGCCGATTTCACCCCGATCAAGAGTTTCTACCGTCCGGTCGGCGATACCGACAGCGAAGCGGCGTTCTGCGATTTGCTCAATCGGGTACGTGCAGCGTTTCCGGAACCGGTCGATATAGAAGTGCTGCTGCCGGATCTGGTCGCGGCCTGCGCCGAATATCGCAGCAAAGGCGTGTTCAACTGCTTGCTCAGCGACGGCGACTGGCTGTTCTGCTATTGCTCGACCAAACTGGCGCAGATCACCCGACGCGCACCGTTTGGTCCGGCACGGCTCAAGGACGTCGATGTGATTGTCGACTTCCAGGCCGAAACCACGCCCAACGACGTGGTCACGGTGATTGCCACCGAACCCTTGACCGAAAACGAAACCTGGACCCGCTACGAACCGGGCCAATGGAGCCTGTGGCGACGCGGCGAATGCGTCAGCCAAGGCACGACCGAATAAGGATTGCACCCCCATGTTGCTCAGTTATCTACGGCTGGTGTTGTTTGCGGCGGGCCTGTTGATCGGTGTCCAGGTGCCGGGCTTCATCAACGATTACGCCAAGCGGGTCGAAGCGCACCTGATCGAGGCGCAGACCGGTCTGCGCGGCTTCCAGGGCACCGCCGAGCAGTTTTTCAAGGGTGATATCCAGGCGCTGGTCGCCCACTATCGAGCCAGCGAAGATCCGGTGTTTCGCAGCGATGCCGACAGCCTGAGCACCTTGCTCAACCGTCAGCTGGCGCTGGACAAGCAATTCCAGGCGATGCAGGGCCCGTGGTACATCCGCTTCCTGCAAGTGGTGCTGGCCGCCGACCCGGACATCCGCAAGGAAACCTGGAATGGCTACAGCTACCAGATCCTGCTGACGCCGGAAGCGATGATCTGGGGCATGAGCGGCGCGATGTTGCTGTCGTTCGGCCTTGAATGCCTGTTCCGTCTGATCGACTGGGTGGTGCTGGGCGGCAAGCGCCTGCGCCAGAGCCGGCCGATCGAAGACCGGGATGTGCGCGGGCTCTGAGCCTCAACGGATACTCCGCGCTGGGCTTGCGAGGGACGCGGAGCGTCCCGGGCTGCATTCCCACGCAGAGCGTGGGAACGATCAAGGGGCGAGCACGACGTAGTTCTCGCCCACCTTGCGCGCATATTCCTCCAGCACCTGCTGACACAGCGTCACAATCTCCTCGACCCATTCCACGCCGACCCGCCACGACACCACCACCTGCAGGTTCGGCGGACGCTGTTCGATGTCAAGCAGGGTCAATTCCCCTCGCGCCAGTTCCTCGGCCACCAGTACCGGCGGCAACGCGCCAATACCGAATCCGTCGCGCAACAGACGGGTGATCGCCGATACCGAATTCACACAGTTCAACCGTGGCGCCAGCACGCCCTGGGCCTGCATCAGCGCCAGAATGTCCTGATGCGGCCGGGAGTTTTTCGAGTAGGTGATGATCCGTTCCTGCGCCAGGTCGGCGAGGCTTTGGTAGTCGCGGTTGTAGATCGAATGGCTGGCGACGATCCAGCCGATCGGGTGGCTGGCCAGCTCCAGGCTGCGCACGCTTTCCTGGCGCACCAGGTCGGTTTGCAGGATCAAATCGAGAAAGCCTTTTTGCAGCTGATCGCAGAGGTTCAGCGAGGTATCCGCCACCAGCTCGATTTCCACCCGAGGGTACAGATCGGTCATCTGCGCCACCAGCGGGCTGAGCCAGGTGTGGATCACCGTGTCCATCACGCCGATACGTACCCGGCCGACCTTGCTCGATCGGGTCTCGATCGACTGCTTCAGCGCCTGCATCGTGTCGAGCATCTGCTCGGCATAATCCAGCACTTTCAAACCTTCGGGCGTCAGACTAACGCCGCGTGAATCACGCAGGAACAGCTTCACCCCGAGCTCGCCTTCGAGCACCGCGATCCGGCTGGAAATCGAAGCCTGGGTGGTGAACAGCTTGTCGGCGGTCAGGCGAAAACTTTTCAGCCGGGCGACCCAGACGAAGGTTTCGAGAAACTTCAGGTTCATGGCAACAAATTTTTCTTATGTCTTGGGCGGGTTTTTATTCGTTGGACGCGACCGGGTGACGCACCCAAGAATCGACGCATCCGGTTCCCACGATAGGCGTCGTCGGAGCTTCGAACAAGACCAATAAAAGCCTGCGGAGACATGCCATGAGTGCGCCCGACACCCTCGACCTCCCCAAGACTGCGGCCCGTCCCGGCCCGTTCGACTGGTATCGCAACATCAATCAGCAGGAGCGCCGGACCTTCTGGAGCTGCAAGATCGGCTACGGTCTGGACGGCATGGACACCCAGATGCTCAGCTTCGTGGTGCCGACCCTGATCGCGATGTGGGGCATCACCACCGGCGAAGCCGGCCTGATTCACACCAGTACCCTGATCGCTTCGGCCATCGGCGGCTGGGTGGCGGGGATTCTCTCCGACCGCATCGGCCGCGTGCGCACCCTGCAACTGACGGTGCTGTGGTTTGCCTTCTTCACTTTTCTCTGCGGCTTCGCTCAAAACTACGAACAGCTGCTGATCGCCCGCACACTGATGGGCTTCGGTTTCGGCGGCGAGTGGACGGCTGGCGCCGTGCTGATCGGTGAAGTGATCCGCGCCAAGGATCGCGGCAAAGCGGTGGGCATGGTGCAATCCGGCTGGGCGCTGGGTTGGGGGCTGACGGCGATTCTCTATGCGCTGCTGTTCTCGGTACTGCCGCCGGAGGATGCCTGGCGCGCACTGTTTATCCTCGGCATCGTGCCGGCGGTGTTCGTGATTTTTGTCCGGCGTCTGGTGAAAGATCCGGAGATTTATCGCGAAGCCAAAGCCAAGCAAACCCCGGACAGCCCGTCGAAGTTCTACG
This sequence comes from Pseudomonas sp. 3-2, assembly GCF_019710535.1. Taxonomy (NCBI): domain Bacteria; kingdom Pseudomonadati; phylum Pseudomonadota; class Gammaproteobacteria; order Pseudomonadales; family Pseudomonadaceae; genus Pseudomonas; species Pseudomonas sp. 3-2. Next base: position 1,606,446 of record NZ_CP081200.1, read on the forward strand.
AGATCTTCGCCCCCGGCATGCTCTTCACCACAATTCGCGCCTCGTTGCTGACCACCGGCGCCCTCGGTGGTTATTACGCGATCACCTCCTGGCTGCCGACTTTTCTGAAGAACGAACGCGGTTTGAGCGTACTCGGCACCGGCGGTTATCTGGCGATGGTGATCATCGGTTCCTACGTCGGTTATGTGATCAGCGCCTATTTGACCGACCTGCTGGGCCGCAAGAAGAACTTCATCCTGTTCGCGGTCGGCTCGTTCACCATCGTTCTGCTCTACACCCAATTGCCGGTCAGCAACGGCGTGATGCTGTGGCTGGGTTTCCCGCTGGGCTTCTTTGCGTCGGGGATTTTCAGTGGCATGGGCGCGTTTCTCACCGAGCTGTTTCCAACCCGGATTCGCGGCTCGGGGCAGGGCTTCTGCTACAACATCGGCCGGGCACTGGCGGCGTTGTTCCCGCTGTTGATCGGGTTGCTCAGCCAGAAAGTGCCGCTGAGTGTAGGCATCGGTGCCTTTGCGGCAGTGTCCTACGGCGTGGTGATCCTCGCGGCATTGAGCCTGCCGGAAACCCGTGGCAAACAACTGGACGCGCAGTAACTGATAACCTGCGGGACACTGTCTGTCCCACAGCAAAAAAAGAAAAGAACTACAGGAGTGTTCACCGTGAGCCGCCTGCTATTGAACTGTGACATCGGCGAGAGCTTCGGCAGCTGGACCATGGGTCTGGACGCGGAAGTCATGCCCTTCATCGACTGCGCCAACATTGCCTGCGGTTTCCACGCCGGCGACCCGAGCATCATGCGCAAGACCGTCAGCCTGGCCCTCAGTCATGGCGTGCAGATCGGTGCGCATCCGGCCTATCAGGATCTGGTGGGGTTTGGCCGGCGCTCCATGGCCTACACCGCCCAGGAGCTGCAAGACATCCTGCATTACCAGATCGGCGCCCTCGACGGCATTTGTCGTGCCCAGGGCGGGCGGGTCAGTTACGTCAAACCCCACGGCGCGATGTACAACGACATGATGGCCAACCCGGCACAGCTGCGAGCGGTGATTCAGGCCGTCGCGGCTTACGATCGCAGCTTGCCACTGATGCTGATGGCCACCCGCGATAACACGGCCGCGAAACAGCTTGGCGACGAATACGGCGTGAGCCTGTGGTTCGAAGCCTTCGCCGACCGCGCCTACGACAGTGCCGGCCGACTGGTTTCGCGACAACTGCCGGGCGCGGTGCATCACGATTCCGAAACCATTATCGGGCAGGCGCTGACCATCGCCCGTGGCGACAACCTCACCGCCAGCGACGGCAGCGCGCTGCACCTGCAAGCCGACACGCTGTGCGTGCACGGTGACAACGCCAGTTCAGTGGCGGCCGTGCAACGCATTCGTCAGGCCCTGAACGAGCAGAGCGCGCCATGAACCCGCGGGTGGAAGTGGTGGCGCTGGATTGCCTGATGCTGCGCTTGTTCGATGAAATCGCCGAAGCCAACATGCCGTGGATGCTCGCCGCCAGTGAGCGGCTGCGCGCGGTGTTCGGCGAGCATTTGGTCGATCTGGTGCCGTCGTACACCACGTTGATGGTGCATTACGATCTGACCGCGTTGAGCCCGAATCAGGCGCGGGAGTTGATCGCCGAAGCGCTGATCGACCTGTCGCCGAATGCGCACACCGACGTCAAGTGTCATGTGTTGCCGGTGTGGTACGACCTGAGCGTCGGACCGGAATTGAGTCTGCTGTCACAACGAAGCGGTTTGGCGGTGGAAGAAGTGATCCGCCGTCACAGTGCTCGTGAATATCAGGTGTTCGCCCTAGGCTTTGCGCCGGGTTTCGCGTTCATGGGGCTGGTGGAAGAAATTCTCGCGGCACCACGTCTGAATACCCCACGCAAGAAAGTCGCCGCCGGCAGCGTCGGCATCGCCGAGCGGCAGACAGCGGCGTATCCGGTGGTGTCTCCCGGTGGCTGGAACCTGATCGGGCGTACGCCGGCAAAACTGTTCGACCGTGAACGCGATGGCTACAGCCTCATGCAGCCCGGCGATACCGTGCGTTTCGAAGCGGTGAGTCATGCCGAATTCATCCGTCTGGGCGGTGATGACACGCCTCTGGAGGCCCTGGCATGAGCCGACTGACGATTGAAGCGAGTACGCCGCTGTGCCTGTTGCAGGATGCCGGGCGGTTTGGCGTGCGGCATCTGGGCGTGACTCAGGGCGGCGCGGCGGACTGGCGGTCGATGGCCTGGGCCAACTGGCTGCTGGGCAATGACCTGGATCTGCCGGTGATCGAAATCACCCTCGGCGGGTTTACGGTGGTGGCGCAAGAGGATTGTCTGCTGGCAATGGCTGGCGCGGATCTTGGCGCGCAGATCGAAGGTGAGGGGTTGGCGCCGTGGCGCAGTTTCAAACTGCGCAAAGGGCAGACCTTGAAGTTCACTCAGCCGTTGCTGGGCGCGCGGGCCTATCTGGCGGCGCCCGGCGGTTTCAGTGCGCCGAAAGTGCTGGGCAGCAGTGCTACGGTGGTGCGTGAGGAGCTTGGCGGTCTTGATGGTTTTGGATTGCCGCTGGCCAAGGGCGCTTCGCTGAGTTATCAGGGCGAAACCCTGTTGGTGCGTGAGGTTCCGGCGGAGCATCGACCGGACCTGCGCCTCGACGCACCGCTCGATCTGGTGCTCGGCGCGCAAATCGGTCAGTTCAGCGGGCAGAGTCTGTTCGATGCCTTCAACCGTGCCTGGACGCTGGACAGTCGCGCCGATCGCATGGGTATTCGTCTGTTGGGCACGGCGTTGCAGTATCAGGGCAAACCGATGATTTCCGAGGGCATTCCTCTGGGTGCTGTGCAGGTTCCGCCGGACGGGCAGCCGATCGTGTTGCTCAATGATCGGCAGACGATTGGCGGCTATCCGCGATTGGGCGCGTTGACGCCGTTGGCGCTGGCTCGACTGGCGCAGTGTCTGCCGGGGGCGAAGGTCAGGTTGCGCCCGGTGGTGCAGGAAGTGGCGCACCGGGAGCATGTCGAATATCTGCGGCGCTTTACTTGATCGTTCCCACGTCGAGGCGTCGAACCGTCTGCGTGGGAATGCCGCTCGGGACGCTCCGCGTCCCAGTGACGCAGAGCGTCACTTGATACGTTCCCAGGCATACCGTTCGACGTGGGAAGAATCCGGTTACTTGGACAGAAACCGCATCCCTTCTTCCAGCCCGCGCAACGTCAGCGGATACATCTGGTCCTCGATCAAATCCCGCACGATATTGGTCGACGAGGTGTAGCCCCACGTATCTTTGGGGTACGGATTGATCCAGATGAGCTTCTTGTACTTCTCCATGAAGCGCTGCATCCACACGTAACCCGGCTCTTCGTTCCAGTGCTCGACGCTGCCGCCGGCCTGGGTGATTTCATAAGGCGCCATCGCGGCGTCACCGATGAAGATCACTTTGTAGTCAGCGCCATACTTGTGCAGCAGGTCCTGGGTCGACGTGCGCTCGGAAGTGCGGCGCATGTTGTTCTTCCACACCGATTCATAAATGAAGTTGTGGAAGTAGAAGTACTCCAGATGCTTGAACTCGGTCTTGCAGGCCGAGAACAGTTCCTCGCAGATCTTCACGTGGGCGTCCATCGAGCCGCCGATGTCGAACAGCAGCAACAGCTTCACCGTGTTGCGCCGTTCCGGGCGCATCTGGATGTTCAGCAGGCCGGCATCCTTGGCGGTGTGGTCGATGGTGCCGTCGATATCCAGCTCTTCCGCCGCGCCCTGACGCGCGAATTTGCGCAGGCGGCGCAGGGCGACCTTGATGTTACGGGTGCCCAGTTCAACGGAGTCGTCGAGGTTCTTGTACTCGCGCTGATCCCAGACTTTCACCGCTTTGCCCTGGCGCTTGCCGGCATCGCCGACCCGGATGCCTTCCGGGTTGAAACCACCGGAGCCGAACGGGCTGGTGCCGCCGGTGCCGATCCATTTGTTGCCGCCGGCGTGGCGTTCCTTCTGTTCTTCCAGACGTTTCTTGAACTCTTCGATCAGCTTGTCCAGACCGCCGAGGGATTGGATCTGCGCACGTTCCTCGTCGCTCAGCGAACGCTCGAATTCCTTGCGCAGCCAGTCTTCGGGGATCAGCGCCTGCAAGTGATCGTCGAGCTTTTCCAGGCCATTGAAGTAGGCGCCGAACGCACGGTCAAACTTGTCGAAATGCCGTTCGTCCTTCACCAGAATCGCCCGCGACAAGTAGTAGAATTCGTCCATGTCGGCGAAGGTCACGCGCTGTTTCAGTGCGTTGATCAGGTCGAGCAGCTCGCGCACCGACACCGGCACCTTGGCTGCACGCATTTCATTGAACAGGTTGAGCAACATGGCGTCAGCCTCTTAGCGGGTGCCGCGACGGCTCATGAACGCCAGGCGCTCAAGCAGTTGCACGTCCTGTTCGTTCTTCACCAGCGCACCGGCCAGCGGCGGGATGGCTTTGGTCGGATCGCGTTCGCGCAGCACCGCTTCGCCGATGTTGTCGGCCATCAGCAGTTTCAGCCAATCCACCAGTTCGGAGGTCGACGGCTTCTTCTTCAGGCCCGGCACCTTGCGCACGTCGAAGAACACGTCCAGCGCTTCGCTGACCAGATCCTTCTTGATGTCCGGGTAGTGAACATCGACGATTTTCTGCAGGGTGGTGCGGTCGGGGAAGGCGATGTAGTGGAAGAAGCAGCGGCGCAGGAAGGCGTCCGGCAGCTCTTTCTCGTTGTTGGAGGTAATGATGATGATCGGACGTTTCTTGGCCTTGATGGTCTCGTCGATCTCGTAAACGTAGAACTCCATCTTGTCGAGTTCCTGCAACAGGTCGTTGGGGAACTCGATGTCGGCCTTGTCGATTTCGTCGATCAGCAGAATGACCCGCTCTTCGGACTCGAACGCTTCCCAGAGCTTGCCCTTCTTCAGGTAGTTGCGCACGTCGTGGACTTTTTCATTGCCCAGTTGCGAGTCGCGCAGACGGCTGACCGCATCGTACTCGTACAGGCCCTGATGGGCCTTGGTGGTGGACTTGATGTGCCAGGTGATCAGCTTGGCGCCGAACGATTCGGCCAGTTGCTCGGCGAGCATGGTCTTGCCGGTGCCCGGTTCGCCCTTGACCAGCAGCGGCCGCTCCAGGGTGATGGCGGCGTTGACCGCCAGCTTCAGGTCATCGGTGGCGACGTAGGCCTGGGTGCCTTCGAACTTCATCTGCTAATCCTCGAACGGTAACGCCGACCTGAACGGGCAGGGCGGGGGCGAAATAATCGGATGCCCGACTATAACGCGCGGCCCGGTCGACTGTGAACGCAGACGGCTTATTCAGTCTCTGAATGGGGCGTCACATGTTGACTCAGTTTCGGCACGAGGCCAGTATTCCAGGTATCGCCGATTTGGCGATAGCCTTCGGGCATGACTACCAAATACCGATTTCGCGAAAAATACCGCATTCAGTTGCGCGAGAAGGATCACCCGCCACCCCATGTTCACCTGACCGGTGGTGGAGTGGATGTGATGCTGAGCCTGGAAACCGTCGAGGTCATGATGGGCAAGGCACCGCCACTGATCGTCAAGGAAGCGTTGGCGTGGGTTTCGGCCCATCAGACGCAATTGCTGGAGGACTGGAAACGATGTTACCCATGAAGCGGCCACGATTGGCCGCAGTGCAGGCTGTTGGCGATGCTTGCCTGTCGCTGACCTTTATTGATGGCCAACGGCTGAACCTGGACTTGAGCCGCGATCTGCAAACCTATCCGGGGCTCGCTCCGCTACTGGACGCTGAAGTGTTTGCAACCGCTGAGTTGGGTGACGACGGCTGGAGCGTGGAGTGGCTGGAACCGGATATCCAGATTGGTGCCGATACCTTGTATCGGGACGCGCTCGCGCAAAATGCGCCGGACGAAAACACACGGATTTTCATGGATTGGCGCGCTCGCACCGGACTACCGTTGAATGAGGCGGCCGAAGCATTGGGTGTCAGCGCCCGCAGCATCAGTCGCTACAGTAATGGTCGGGAAGCGGTGCCGCGATCATTGGCCCTGGCCTGTCTGGGTTGGGATTCGTTGCAAGAGAAGCCTGCACTGATCGCGGCAGAGGTTAACGGGCGTTACATCGTCAACCGTAAAACTTAGCCCGCGTCCGGCTTCGGCCGTTCATACCGGGCATTGAAGGCCTGGATGAATCCGTTGCGCAAAATCTGCAAAAACGCTTCGAACGCGTTGATATCTTGCTGGTGCACGCTGCCGCTGAGTTCGACTCGGGTGGCAAACTGGTTTTTGCCCTGGTTTTTCAGCACGGTTTCCGTGCCGCCGACCAGTGCTTCCCAGATCGAGCGGAAGATCCCCTTGTTCTTGTTCTCGACATCTTGCTGCCAGTTGAACACGTCCACGTCGCGCAGCAGCGGTTTGATGTAGCCCTTGAGCTGGCCCTTGTTGGCGGCGGCTTCGATGACCACGTCGCCGTGGCCGGCGTTGAAGTCGAATTTGCCGTAGGCCGAGGCGAAATCGTTCATGCGCTTGAGTTCGATGTCGCGGGCCCGCAGGCGAAATTCGAAGTCTTCGAAATTGCTCAAGGGGTCGAAGGTGGCTGTGGTTTCCAGCGGGGCATGCCCCAGCAGCAGAGCCTTGCCTTCGAAGCGAGCGTCGCGTTTGCCCTCCTTGTCGACCACGTTGGTCAGGTTATAAATGCTGGCGTCGACGTTGGTTGCATTCATGTTTACCGGTGGTTTGGAGTTGAAGTTGCGAAAGCTGATCCGCCCATCGCTGATCTGCACTTCGTCGAGCGTGATAGGCAACAGTTTGCCCAGTTGCTCACGCCAGTCGGTGCCCTGACCGGTCTGGGAGTTCTGCTTGTTGGCACCACCATCGACGAAGTTCACCTGAGGTTTAAAGAATTTCACCTGTGCCACGACAGCATGGTCGTACCAAAGCGAGTGCCAACTGACAGACAGGTCGATAACCGGCGCATCGACGAACGGCACCGGCACCTTGCCGTCGGCCTTGACGATTTTCAGGCCATTGATCTTGTAGGCCCCGCGCCAGAGCGCCAGGTCCACGTCAGTGATCTGGCCGCGGTAGTCGCCCATGTTGGCCAGCTTGTCATTCAGATAGTCGCGCACGAGGTAGGGCAGGGCGATGTGCAGGGCGACCAGTAATACAACGAGAGTGGCGAAAATCCACAATGGCCAACGGTAGCGACGCTTCATGGCAGCAAATTCCGAACGGTATAAAGCGATTGACTGCCGCCTGCCGCAGACGTTCGGCCCGACTGGACTGACAAGAGCAACAGGCTTACCTTGGAGAGCTGAATTCAACGCTGCACAAGGACCCAGCCATGAGCCGTATTTTTGCTGACAACGCCCATTCCATCGGCAACACGCCGCTGGTGCAGATCAACCGCATCGCGCCCCGTGGCGTGACCATTCTGGCCAAGATCGAAGGTCGCAACCCGGGCTACTCGGTCAAGTGCCGGATCGGCGCCAACATGATCTGGGACGCCGAAAGCAGCGGCAAACTCAAGCCGGGCATGACCATTGTCGAGCCGACCTCCGGCAACACCGGCATCGGCCTGGCATTTGTCGCTGCCGCGCGCGGTTACAAATTGCTGCTGACCATGCCGGCCTCGATGAGCATCGAGCGACGCAAGGTGCTCAAGGCGCTGGGCGCCGAGCTGGTGCTGACCGAGCCAGCCAAGGGCATGAAAGGCGCTATCGAAAAGGCCAACGAAATCGTAGCCAGTGACGCGGGCAAATACTTCATGCCGGCCCAGTTCGATAACCCGGCCAACCCAGCCATTCATGAAAAGACCACTGGCCCGGAAATCTGGAATGACACCGATGGCGCCATCGATGTGCTGGTCGCAGGGGTCGGCACCGGTGGAACCATTACCGGTGTGTCGCGGTATATCAAGAATACGGCGGGCAAACCGATTCTGTCGGTGGCGGTGGAACCGGTGTCTTCGCCGGTGATTACCCAGGCGCTGGCAGGTCAAGAAATCAAGCCGAGCCCGCACAAGATTCAGGGCATCGGCGCCGGTTTCGTGCCGAAGAACCTTGATCTGTCGATGGTTGACCGGGTCGAGCTGGTGACGGATGACGAGTCCAAGGCCATGGCCCTGCGCCTGATGCAGGAAGAGGGGATCCTGTGCGGGATTTCCTGCGGTGCGGCCATGTCGGTGGCGGTGCGTCTGGCGGAGACCCCGGAAATGCAGGGCAAGACCATTGTGGTGGTGCTGCCCGACTCCGGTGAGCGTTATCTGTCGAGCATGCTGTTCAGTGATCTGTTCACCGATCAGGAGAACCAGCAGTAAGGGGGCACGTTGATTCAGGTCAGCCAGGGTTCAGGATCGTTATGTTAATAAGTGCTTTGTTGCGCAATTCTTAACACTGAATCTTGAGTCGGGCGGGTTTTTCCCGGAGCCGGTAGTGTTTATCATGGCCGGCCGCCATCTCGGGTAAATGACATGGCGTGGCGTTGTCTTATTTCAAGGAGTTGTTGATGACCTTTTCGTTAGCCGCCAAGGTGTCGGTGTTGCTGCTGTTTGTGGGCAGCATCCTCTACGTGCATTTGCGCGGCAAGGCGCGTTTGCCGGTGTTGCGGCAGTTCGTCAACCACTCGGCGCTGTTCGCCCCGTATAACGCCTTGATGTACCTGTTCTCGGGCGTGCCGTCCAAGCCGTATCTGGATCGCAGCAAGTTTCCGGAGCTGGACGTGTTGCGCGATAACTGGGAAACCATTCGCGACGAAGCCATGCATCTGTTCGACGAGGGTTATATTCGTGCCGCCGAGAAGAACAACGACGCCGGTTTCGGCTCGTTCTTCAAGAAAGGCTGGAAGCGTTTCTACCTCAAGTGGTACGACAAACCGCTGCCATCGGCCGAAACCCTGTGCCCGAAAACCGTGGCGCTGGTCAGTGCCATCCCCAACGTCAAAGGCGCGATGTTCGCGCTGTTGCCGGGCGGCAGCCATTTGAACCCGCACCGCGATCCGTTCGCCGGCTCCCTGCGTTATCACCTGGGTCTGTCAACGCCAAACTCCGACGATTGCCGAATCTTCGTCGACGGTCAGGTCTACGCCTGGCGCGACGGTGAAGACGTGATGTTCGACGAGACCTACGTGCATTGGGTCAAGAACGAAACCGAACAGACCCGCGTCATCCTGTTCTGCGACATCGAGCGGCCGCTGAGCAGCCGCCTGATGACCCGCATCAACCGCTTCATCAGCGCCTGGCTGGGCCGTGCCACGGCACCGCAGAACCTCGACGACGAGCGTGTCGGCGGGATCAACCAGGCTTACGCCTGGAGCAAGAACTTCAGCGACAGGTTCAGTGGTGCGGTCAAACAGTGGAAACGCCGCAACCCGAAGGCCTACCGTGTGCTGCGGCCGGTGCTGGCGGTGGTGGTGTTGACGTTGCTGGGGTATTGGCTGTTTGGTTGAGGCTGGAAGCAGAAACAAAAAACCGCTCCTTGTGAGCGGTTTTTTTATGCGGGGAAGGTAAAGGATGCGCCGGCGAGAACACCTCCCGGCTCTTCCGCTGCTGGATTAGCCAATGCCTCTCTAATTCGGAGTAACTCCTTTTCAGATAATTCTCCAGCAGAGCGCTTTCCTTTGGCCCTCATCGATTTGGCGCCTGGCGCTTTGTTCTCGGCGACAGTTTTCATGGCGTCTCCACTATGGTCGTTGCAATTGCAAACGAGCCTATGCGCCTGCCTCCTGCCTGTCGCTACTGGCCCTTTGTCCAAGTCGTTGCAATCCATGTCGCGGGCTGGTTATAGTCGGCGCTCGTGAGTCGCACGACCCATTGTCCAACCCTTCAAAAAGATCAGCCCAGATGCCTGCATCCCTCATCAACGCGGTAGTCGATTCAGCGGTCAACGCTGGCGTCGTGCCGTGCGGGAATCAGCAGCCTGTGCAGATCAGTCATTACCCTCCACCTGTCAGTAGCACGCCGGTGTGCGCAGTCGTATCACCGCCGGGCGTTGGTGTTTCGGGCTGATCAGCGTTTGCTGCTGACCCCTGTGCCCGCCTGAAAAAACCTACTGAATTTCAGCTTCGGCTGAGTTGGCTATTTGCCTGACTACAGGTGGTATTCATGTTTGTCCTTTCGAAAAAGTCCGCGCTCGCGGCGGCGTCCACGAGCCTGTTCGTTCTGCTGTGGAGCAGCGGGGCGATCTTCTCCAAGTGGGGGCTGGCTCACGCTTCACCCTTCGCCTTTCTGCTGATCCGGTTTGTGATTGCCCTGTGTGGGCTGGTGCTGCTGGTGCCATTGCTCAAGTTGAGGTTGCCCAAGGGCGGCAAGCCGATGCTGTACGCGATGGCCACCGGGGTGGTGTTGTTAGGGGCTTATCAGATTTTCTATCTGCTGGCGCTGGATCTGAAGGTCACGCCCGGGGTGATGGCGACCATCATGGGCGTGCAACCGATCCTGACGGTGGTGCTCATGGAGCGGCAGCGTTCGGCGAGCCGAATGTTTGGGCTGGCGTTGGGACTGGCCGGTCTGATCATGGTGGTTTACCAGGGCATCGGTCTGGCCGGAATGTCGCTGGCGGGGATGTTGTTCGGGCTGCTGGCGCTGGCGAGCATGACCTTCGGCTCGATCATGCAGAAGCGCATCACCGACAATCCCCTCGGCACGCTGCCGGTGCAGTATCTGGCCGGTCTGCTGCTGTGCGGGATTTTCGTGCCGTTCCAGCCGTTTCACTTCGAGCACAGCGCCGGTTTCATTGTGCCGGTGCTGTGGATGGGACTGGTGGTTTCCGTGCTGGCGACGTTGCTGCTGTACCGGCTGATCGCCCGGGGCAATCTGGTCAATGTCACCAGCCTGTTCTATCTGGTGCCGGCCGTGACGGCGGTGATGGACTACCTGATCTTTGGCAATCGCCTGGCGGCGTTGAGCGTGCTGGGGATGCTGCTGATCATCGTCGGTCTGGTATTCGTATTCCGTAAATCGGCGTAACAGCCGCGCATGAAAAAGGCCCGGGAGGAAACTCCCGGGCCTTTGTGCATCTGCCAATCAGCGGGCGGTGGCTTCTGCCGGCTTCACCACAGCGGGTTTCAGCACCAGCCACAGCGCAATGGCGATCAATACCCCGCCATACACGTGGGCCATCGACAGCGGCTCATCGAGAAAAAGCGCCCCCCACAACACGCCGAATGGCGGAATCATGAAGGTCACGGTCATCGATTTCACCGGCCCGATGGAACTCAGCAGGCGGAAGTAAATGATGTAGGCAAACGCAGTGCAGCCCAGCCCAAGGCCCAGCAGCGACAGCCAGACATTCCAGCCACCCCAGCTCACCGGCGGCGCAGTGATGACGCTGTAACCGAACAGCGGCAACAGAAACAGGGTTGCACCGAGCATGCTGCCCAGCGCCGACAGACGACTGTCGAGGCCGCCGGCCTGATCCAGCCAGCGTCGGGCGAGGAACCCGGCGAAGCCATAACAGGTGGTTGCGAGCAGGCAGGCCACCGCGCCCATCAGCAAGTGCAGATCGAACGCGACCGGGCCGGCGCGGGTCAGCACGCCCACCCCGAGCAGGCCGAGGAACACCCCGGCGAGTTTGGCCAGCGTGAGTTTTTCACTGAAGAACAAACCGCCGATCAACACGCCCATCAATGGCGTGGTGGCATTGAAGATCGCCGAATAACCGGCCGGCAGCACCTGGGCGGCGACCGAATACAGCGTCGCCGGCACGCCGGAGTTGATCACGCCAAGCAACATCACAGTCTTGAGCTTGCCTTTGAAATCCCAGCTGATGCGCATCAGCCCGAGAATCACCAGCAAGCCGACGGCGGCGATGGAAACGCGGAAGAATCCGGTCGGAACCGTACCGATCGCGGGAGCGATGATGCGCATGAACAGGAAGCTCGCGCCCCAGATGGCAGCCAGCGACAGCATGCGGAAAATATCGACGGGGCTCACGGGCCACTCCTTCCTTGATCGGGACGAGAGTGTTGCCGAGGGCCCCGGCGATGGCAACCGCTAATCGGGCATTTAATTGTCTGATCAGATCACGAAGCGCGTGACCAGTGCGTTCAGGTCGACGGCCAGCCGTGACAGTTCCTGACTGGCGGCAGAGGTCTGGGTGGCACCTGCTGCGGTTTGTGTCGACAGATCACGGATGGTCACCAGGTTCTGATCGACCTCCCGAGCCACCAGCGCCTGTTGCTCGGCGGCGCTGGCGATTACCAGGTTGCGCTGGTTGATCTGTGAAATCGACGCGGTGATTTTCTCCAGTGCATGGCCGGCACTGTTGGCGCGACGCAGGGTATGGCTGGCCTGCTCGGCGCTGTTTTGCAAGGCGCCGACGGTGGCACTGGTGCCTTGCTGAATGCTGCTGATCATCAGCTCGATTTCTTCGGTGGAGTTCTGCGTGCGCTGGGCCAGCGAGCGGACCTCGTCGGCAACCACTGCGAAGCCACGTCCGGCCTCGCCGGCTCGCGCGGCTTCAATCGCAGCGTTCAGGGCCAGCAGGTTGGTCTGCCCGGCGATGCCGCGAATCACCTCCAGCACCTTGCTGATGTCCTGAGCCTGAGTCGCAAGGCCCTCGGCCTGTTCGGACGCGCCCAGCACCGCGCTGACCAGTTCCTGAATCGAACTGATGGTCTCGCTGACCTGCACATGCCCGTGCTTGCTGTCCTCGTTCGAGGCTTCGGAGGCCTGGGCACTGGACACCGCATTGGCGGCCACTTCATCCACCGCCGTGCTCATCTCGGTGACCGCCGTGGCGGCCTGCTCGATCTGGTCATTTTGCTGTTGCAGGCCGCGGGTGCTCTGTTCCATCACTGAACTCATTTCCTCGGCGGCGGAGGCCAGTTGCTGGGCCGACTCGCTGATGCCGCGAATGGTCGAACGCAGATTGCCCTGCATCTGCGCCAGCGCCGTGAGCAATTGCGCCGCTTCATCACGACCCTCACTGTCGATGCGACCGCTGAGGTCTCCCGAAGCAATCTGCCGTGCCGCGTTCAGCGCCTGATTGATCGGCGTGGTGATGCTGCGGGTCAGCAACCAGGCCAGCAACAACGTGGCAATCAGGGCGATGACGATGATCGCGGCGACGATCCACAGCGCCTGCTGGTACATCGCCGCCGCGGACTTGGCGGCGGCATCCGCGCCTTGCTGATTGAGGCTGATCATTTGCTCAAGGGTCTTGTCGAGCACCGTGCCCTGGGGCGCCAGTTCAGTGGTCAGGCGCGCGTAGGCTTGTTCGTTTTGTCCGGCATCGATCTGTTTGATGATCTGGTCGAGGATGCTCAGGTACTTGGCCGTGTCGGCGCTCAAACCTTCCAGCATCGCTCGCTCCTGGTCATTGGCGATCAGGGCCTTGTGGTCGTCGAGGCGCTTGAGCAATTCCTGACGTTGCGCGGTGAGAATGCCTTTGCTGCGTTCGCGAACGACAGCCTGAGTACTGGTGATCAGGCGCAGGGATTCAAGACGGATGCTGGCGATATTCGCCGCTGCGTCATGGATGCTTTCGATGCTGGGCATCCACGATTCCTCGATCACCGCCGCGCTCTCGCGCAGGGTTTTCATCTGGCCCAGACCGAACAGGCCGACCACCACCAGCAGACTGGCCAGAACGGCAAAACACAAACTGGCGCGCAAACCTATGCGCAGATTCCGGATAGACATCAATGTGCTCCTTGGGGATTGGGGGAGAGGTCGTCCTCGTGGACCGAGGATCTTGTTGTAAGGCGGGTGATGGCGGGCTATATATCAAAGTGCCACTATCTTGGTAAGGCCATTTTTAACCGGGGTGGCACGCGATGGACGAGAAGGAACTAGCCGGGAAAAGCGCGGATTAGAGACGTCGCTACCGGGTTGGATCCGAAACCCAGAAGAAACGCGGGCTGGCGTTCAGCGATAGGGAGAAGCCGAAGGGACGTTTATTGACCGAACGGTCGATTAAAAAACTTTGATAAAAACTGTGTCGTTGTACAACCCGCAAGAGGATTTAGCCGAAATTGCGCTTCTCCTGCGCCTGCTTCCGTGGCTAAGCTCAGGCCTTCGAGCACAGATTCTCCAATTCCCGCAGAGGTCTCATCTATGCCGCAGCAATGGCCAGCCACCGACATCGCCCGCCTGATCCTCGATGGCTTTGACGATTACCGCGAGCATTTCCGGCGGATCACCGACGGCGCCCGGGAGCGCTTCGAGCAGGCCCGCTGGCAGGACACGCAAACCGCGTCGGCGGCACGGATCAACCTCTACGAAGAAAAGGTCGGTGAAACCGTCGCCCGTCTGCGCGAGTACTTCGAGCCGGACACGTTGATGGATGTCACCTGCTGGCCACTGGTGAAAAGCGCCTACATCAGCATCATCGACCTGCGCTTCGACGATGAACTGTCCGAGACCTGGTACAACTCGATTTTCTGCAGCCTGTTCAGCCACGACCTGATCAGCGACGGCTGCATGTTCATCCACACCACGCGCCCGAGCCTGCGTCGGGCACGGGCCGCGCAAACCCGCACCTACAAGCCCCAAGGGCAGATCTCGGGCATGCTTGCGAGCATCTTTGCCGATTACCGCTTCAGCGAGACCTACGCCGATTTGCCCGGCGACTTGCTGCGTCTGGAAGCGCAACTGCGCGAGAACCTGCCGGACTGGGTGTGCAAGGACCCGGAGCTGAGCGTCGAGCTGTTTTCCTCGGTGCTGTACCGCAACAAGGGCGCGTACCTGGTGGGGCGCATCTACACCAACGACGATCAGTGGCCGTTGGTGATTCCGTTGCTGCACCGCGAAGGGCGCGGGATTCAGATCGACGCATTGATCACCGACGAAGCGGAGGTGTCGATCATCTTCTCCTTCACCCGTTCGTATTTCATGGTGGATGTGCCGGTGCCGGCGGAGTTCATCGGTTTCCTCAAACGCATCCTGCCGGGCAAGCACATCGCCGAGCTGTACACCTCGATCGGTTTCTACAAGCACGGTAAATCGGAGTTCTACCGCGCCCTGATCAATCACCTGGCCAACACCGATGACCAGTTCATCATGGCGCCGGGCGTGCGCGGCATGGTCATGAGCGTGTTCACGCTGCCGGGCTTCAACACTGTGTTCAAGATTATCAAGGACCGTTTCTCCCCATCGAAAAACGTCGACCGCGCCACGGTGATCGAGAAGTACCGACTGGTGAAAAGCGTCGACCGCGTCGGGCGCATGGCCGATACCCAGGAATTCGCCGACTTTCGTTTTCCCCTGAGCAAATTCGAGCCGGCGTGCCTGGCGGAGCTGCTGGAAGTCGCGCCGTCCACGGTGTCGCTGGAAGGCGAAACCGTGCTGATCCGCCACTGCTGGACCGAGCGCCGAATGACGCCGCTTAATCTCTATCTGGATAACGCCAACGAAGCCCAGGTGCGCGAAGCGCTGGAGGATTACGGCCTGGCGATCAAGCAACTGGCGGCGGCCAACATCTTTCCCGGCGACATGCTGCTGAAGAACTTCGGCGTCACCCGCCATGGCCGGGTGGTGTTCTACGACTACGACGAGATCTGCTTTCTCACCGAAGCCAACTTCCGCCACATTCCGGCACCGCGTACGCCGGAGGACGAAATGGCCTCCGAACCGTGGTATTCGATCGGGCCACTGGATGTGTTTCCCGAGGAATTTCCGCCGTTCCTGTTTGCCGATGCAGCGCAGCGCAAGCTGTTCGATCAGTTGCATGGCGAGTTGTACAACGCTGATTACTGGAAGGGGCTACAGGAAGCGATTCGGGCGGGGAAAGTCATTGATGTCTTTCCGTATCGGCGCAAAGGCCTGGATAACGAATAAAGCAGCCGCAAGCCGCAAGCCGCAAGCAGCAAGCAGCAAGCAGCAAGCTACAAGCAGCAAGCTACAAGCCTCAAGTCAAACGCCGCTTTCAACTTGCGGCTTGTAGCTTGCCGCTTGTAGCTGCTTTTCTGCGACAATCGCGTCCTTGCGCCACTAGACGACCGAATTGCGTACCCGATGACCGACGAATCGCCCTCCATCGACAAACTGCTGAAAAACCTCGATCACGCCATGCTCGCCGACCGCCACCGGCTGCGGCGGCAGTTGCTTGAGCTGCGCAAGAAACCCGACGAGGCCAAGCTGGCCCAGTGGGTGGTGCGCATGCAGACGTCCTGCGACCAGGTGCTGGCACGCAAGGCCAGCCTGCCGGTGATCCGTTACGACGACAGCCTGCCGATTGCAGCCAAGCGTGACGAAATCAAGAAGGCCCTGGAAAAGCACCAGGTGCTGATCATCGCCGGTGAAACCGGCTCGGGCAAAACCACCCAGTTGCCGAAAATCTGTCTGGAGATCGGTCGCGGCCAGCACGGTTTGATCGGCCACACCCAGCCTCGGCGGATCGCGGCGCGCAGCGTGGCCAGCCGGGTTGCCGAAGAACTCGGTACACCGCTGGGCGCGCTGGTCGGTTATCAGGTGCGCTTCGAAGACCAAAGCGATTCGAACACCCTGATCAAACTGATGACCGACGGCATCCTGCTGGCGGAAACCCAGAACGACCGTTATCTCGAACGCTACGACACGATCATCGTCGACGAAGCCCACGAACGCAGCCTCAACATCGACTTCCTGCTCGGTTACCTGAAAACCCTGCTGCCGCGTCGCCCGGATCTGAAAGTCATCATCACCTCGGCGACCATCGATCTGGAGCGTTTCTCCAAGCATTTCGACGATGCGCCGATTGTCGAAGTGTCCGGCCGCACCTTCCCGGTGGAAACCTGGTATCGCCCGCTGACGCTCGAGCAGGACGAAGAAGGCAACCGCGTCGAAGACGACCTGACGGTGGATCAGGCGATTCTCGCCACCCTCGACGAAATCGCCGCCTATGAGCGAAGCGAGCGCCGCAGTCCCGGTGATGTGCTGGTGTTCCTGCCCGGCGAGCGCGAGATTCGCGACGCCGCCGACATGCTGCGCAAGGCCCAGCTCAAACACACCGAAATCCTGCCGTTGTACGCGCGCCTGTCGCCGGCCGAGCAGCAGCGAATTTTCCAGTCGCACCCCGGCCGTCGTGTGGTGCTGGCGACCAACGTTGCCGAAACCTCGCTGACCGTGCCGGGCATCCGTTACGTGATCGACAGCGGCACCGCGCGCATCAGCCGCTACAGCTATCGCGCCAAGGTCCAGCGGCTGCCGATCGAAGCGATTTCCCAGGCCAGCGCCAACCAGCGTAAAGGTCGCTGCGGCCGGGTCGAGCCGGGTATCTGCGTGCGCCTGTACAGCGAAGAGGATTTCCTCGGTCGTCCGGAATTTACCGACCCGGAAATCCTGCGCACCAACCTCGCGGCGGTGATTTTGCAGATGCTCCATCTGCGCCTCGGTGAGATCACCGATTTCCCGTTCATCGAGCCGCCGGACGGCAAGGCGATCAGCGACGGTTTCAACCTGCTGCAAGAACTCTCGGCGGTGGATCGCAACAGTCAGTTGACCCCGCTCGGCCGTCAGCTGGCGCGTCTGCCGGTGGACCCGCGCATGGGCCGCATGCTGCTTGAAGCCGCCAAACTCGGCAGCCTGCAGGAAGTGCTGATCGTCGCCAGCGCCATGTCGATTCAGGATCCGCGCGAGCGTCCGCCGGAGCGTCAGCAGGCCGCTGACCAGGCCCACGCTCAGTGGAAGGACGCCGATTCGGACTTCGCTGCGCTGGTCAATCTGTGGCGAGGTTTCGAAGAACAGCGCCAGGCGCTGACCGCCAGCCCATTGCGCAACTGGTGCCGCAAGAATTTCCTCAACTACCTGCGCCTGCGCGAGTGGCGCGATTCCCACCGTCAGTTGAGCCTGATCTGCCGCGACTTGCAGCTGAGCCTGAACAAAGAGCCGGCGGACTATCCGAAGCTGCACAAAGCGGTACTGGTCGGCCTGCTCAGCCAGATCGGCCAGAAAACCGAGGACGGCGATTACCTTGGCGCCCGTCAGCGGCGGTTCTGGATTCACCCATCGTCGGGCATCGGCAAGAAGCGCCCGCAGTGGGTGATGACCGCCGAACTGGTGGAAACCACCAAGCTTTATGCGCGGATGGTGGCGAAGATCGACGCCGACTGGATCGAACCGCTGGCCGGGCACCTGATCAAGAAAAACCACTTCGAACCGCACTGGGAGAAAAAGCGCGGCCAGGTCGTGGCGTTCGAACAGATCACCCTGTTCGGCCTGATCGTGGTCGGTCGTCGACCGGTGCATTACGGGCCGGTGGACCCGGTGGTTTCGCGAGAGCTGTTTATCCGCGAAGGCCTGGTGCGCGGCGAGATTCAGTCCCGGGCCAAGTGCCTGACCGCCAACAAACAACTGCTGGAGCAGCTCGACGAACTGGAAGCCAAAGCCCGTCGCCGGGACATCCTGGCCGACGAGGAAACCCTCTACGCGTTCTACGACGCGCGTTTGCCGGCGGAGATTCACCAGACCGCTACGTTCGACAGCTGGTACCGCGTCAACAGCCAAAAAGATCCGCAACTGCTGATCATGCGCGAGGAGGACGTGCTGGCCCGCGAAGCCAGCGAAGTCACCGCCCAGCATTACCCGGACACGCTGCACATCGGCGATCTGGAACTGGCGCTGAGTTACCACTTCGAACCGAATCACCCGCGTGACGGCGTGACCCTGCGTGTGCCGGCGCCGCTGTTGCCGATGCTGCCACCGGAGCGTCTGGAATGGCTGGTGCCGGGACTGATCGAGGCCAAGTGCATCGCGCTGGTGCGCAACCTGCCCAAGGCTTTGCGAAAAAACTTCGTGCCGGTGCCGGATTTCATCAAGGCCGCGCTGCAACGCATGACCTTCGCCGAAGGCTCGTTGCCGCAAGCGCTGGGTCGCGAACTGCTGCGCATGACCGGTGCGCGGGTCAGCGATGAAGCCTGGGCCGAAGCGGCGCAGCAGGTTGAAAGCCACCTGCGGATGAACCTGGAAATCGTCGACGGCCAGGGCAAGTTCCTCGGCGAGGGCCGGGATCTGGCCGAGCTGACCGCACGTTTCGCCGAAGCCAGCCAGGCCGCACTGGCGGTGCCGCAAAGTGCGAAAAGCCAGCAACCGGTGGAGGCCAAGGTCTTTGCGCCGGTGGCGGAAAAGACCCAACAGAAGATCGCCGGGCTGTCGATGACGGTGTATCCGGCGCTGGTGGAAGAGGGCGGTACGGTCAAGGAAGGGCGATTTTCTACCCCGGCGGAAGCCGAATTCCAGCACCGCCGCGCCTTGCAACGTCTGCTGCTGCAGCAACTGGCCGAACCGGCGAAGTTCCTGCGCGGCAAGTTGCCGGGCCTGACCGAACTGGGCCTGCTGTACCGCGAACTGGGGCGGGTTGATGCGCTGGTCGAAGACATTCTGCTGGCCAGCCTCGACAGCTGCATTCTTGACGGTGAAGACCCGTTGCCCCGTGACGGCGCAGGGCTGGCGGCACTGGCCGAGCGCAAGCGCGGCAGCTGGACCGAGCACGCCGAACGGGTGGCACGCCTGACTCTGGAAATCCTCAAGCTCTGGCACGGTCTGCAAAAGCGCTTCAAGGGCAAGATCGACCTGGCTCAGGCGGTGGCGCTTAACGATATCAAGCAGCAGCTCAGTCATCTGGTGTATCCGGGCTTCGTCCGGGAAACGCCGATGCTCTGGCTCAAGGAGTTGCCGCGTTACCTGAAAGCGGTCGAGCAGCGTTTCGAGAAGCTGGGCGCGCAAGTGCAGAAGGATCGGGTCTGGAGCGGCGAGCTTGCCGGGCTCTGGACGCAATACCAGACCCGTGCCGCCAAACATGCCCAGGAAGGCAAGCGCGATCCGCAGCTCGAGCTGTATCGCTGGTGGCTGGAGGAGTACCGGGTTTCGCTGTTCGCCCAGCAGTTGGGGACGAAGGTGCCGATCTCCGACAAACGCCTCAACAAGCAGTGGACGCAGGTGGAACCCTAGCGAGTGCCTGATCGCTCCGTGGGAACGATCACAAATTCCCCTTGTGGGAGCAAGCTCGCTCCCACATTGGGAAGGTCGTGACGCTTGGGAAAGGCGCCAAAACCTCGGGTTTATGGCAAACTTCGCCACCATAAATGCCGTTTTCGCGTCCCAGAGCCTTTGCCGGGCCGCGCAACGGAATAAAGCGATGCCAGGTTTTTGCGTCCCTGATACGGGAATGGACCCTTTGCGTGTTGGCACGTCGGTGCCAGCACTTTCTGCCTGAACAGATTAGAGAAACGACCATGCATAACGTCGTCATCAGCGGCACCGGCCTGTACACCCCGGCCAACAGCATCTCCAACGAAGAGCTGGTGCAGTCTTTCAATACCTACGTCGCCCAGTTCAACGCGGACAACGCCGACGCCATCGCCAGCGGCGAAGTCCAGGCCCTGACCGAGTCCAGCGCCGCGTTCATCGAAAAAGCTTCCGGCATCAAGAGCCGCTTTGTCATGGACAAGGACGGCATCCTCGACCCTGCGCGCATGGCGCCACGCCTGCCGGAGCGTTCCAACGACGAATGGTCGGTGCTCTGCCTGATGGCCATCGGCGCTGCCGAACAAGCCCTGCAACGTGCCGGCAAGACCGCCGCCGACATCGACGGCGTGATTGTCGCCTGCTCCAACCTGCAGCGCGCCTACCCGGCCATCGCCATCGAAGTCCAGGAAGCGCTGGGCATCCAGGGTTTCGGTTTCGACATGAACGTGGCCTGCTCGTCGGCGACCTTCGGCATCCAGCAAGCGGCCAACACCGTGCAACTGGGCCAGGCCCGGGCGATCCTGATGGTCAACCCGGAAGTCTGCACCGGTCACCTGAACTTCCGTGACCGCGACAGCCACTTCATCTTCGGTGACGCCGCCACGGCGGTGATCATCGAGCGCGCCGATCTGGCGACGTCGAAACACCAGTTCGATGTGGTCAGCACCAAACTGCTGACCAAGTTTTCCAACAACATCCGCAACAACTTCGGCTTCCTCAACCGCGCGGCGGAAGAGGGCATCGGCGCCCGCGACAAACTGTTCGTGCAGGAAGGCCGCAAGGTGTTCAAGGATGTCTGCCCGATGGTGGCCGAGCTGATCGGCGAGCACTTGGAAGAGAACAAGCTCAACGTCGGTGACGTGAAGCGCTTCTGGCTGCACCAGGCCAACCTGAGCATGAACCACCTGATCGTGCGCAAGTTGCTGGGCCGCGAGGCCACCGAAGAAGAAGCGCCGGTGATTCTCGACACCTACGCCAACACCAGCTCCGCCGGTTCGGTGATCGCGTTCCACAAATATCAGGACGATCTGGCAGCCGGTTCGCTGGCGGTGTTGAGTTCGTTCGGTGCCGGTTATTCGATTGGTAGCGTGATTCTGCGCAAGCGCTAAGTGCGAGTTCATTTCCTCTTAATCGCGCTGACGTTTCCTACATCCGAATCGGCGCGAGCGCTGTAATTTTCGAAACTGGCGGCAGGAGAGATCCTGCCGCTATCATTTTCGGAGTCAGGAAAAGGGGATTGATGGATGGCGGTTGACGACACACAACTGCTCGAGCGGTTGTTGGCAGGCGAACAGAAAGCCTTCAAGGAACTGGTCAGCACCTATCAAAGCCCCATGCGCGCGGTCGCCTACGCGATTGTCGGCCAGCGCCACGTCGAAGAAGTGGTGCAGGACGCGTGGCTGTCGGTGGTGCGTAATATCGGCCGTTTCGAGGGGCGCTCCAGTCTCAAGACCTGGCTGCTGACCATCACCGCCAACTCGGCCAAGAGCCGCTACAAACTCAATCGTCGCGAAGTGTTGCTGGATGATCTGCCGTCCCCCCACGGCACCATCGACGACAATCGCTTCTCTCCCGGCGACGGTCACTGGCTGGTCGCACCGTTCGCCTGGCACCAGGACACGCCCGAAGCGTTGCTGACAGAAGGCGAGCTGCGTGAATGCCTGGAGCATACGTTGCTCAGTCTCTCCGAACTTCAGAGCAGTGTGCTCACGCTGCGCGAGCGTCAGGGGCTGGAGCTGGAGCAGATCTGTAATCTTCTGGAGATCTCGCTCTCCAATGTCCGCGTGTTGCTGCACAGGGCACGCTTGAAGGTCTTCGCGACCGTGGAGCATTTTGAGGAGACGGGAGAATGTTGACCTGCAAGGAGCAAGTGGCGCGATCCAGCGATTATCTCGATGGCCAGTTGAGCTTTCGCGAGAGACTGATGGTGCGTCATCACCTGATGTTCTGCCGCAATTGCCGGCGGTTCATTCGCCAGATGCGTTTGATGCAGGCGACGTTGCGGGCGATGCCGCAAAAGCCTGAAGAGGGCGTGGACGCGTTGGCCGAGCAACTGGCACAGCTGCGGCGCAAGGATCGATCCTGAAAACACAGACTGGCGCGGCCGCAGCGAACGGATGATGGGGATCGCTGCGGCCGCGCCAGTCTGTTGAAGCCTCTTCAAACGATGGAACCGGATGTAAACCCATCGTTTGAAGTCTGTTGCCGGGTTGCTTAGAACTTCGCTTCCGCATCCAGCTGCAGGGTGTTGGTGTCTGCATCACGCTGGGTACGGCTGGAGAAGTCGGCCTTGGTCAGGAAGTAAGTCGCACCGATGGCGAAGTTTTTGTCGATGTCGTAGCCGACCTTGAACTTGTGGCCACGGGAACCGGTGGTGCCGTTGGCGAAGTCCGAATCGGTGAAGGCGCCGACCACAGCGTTGCGCTGCACGTCACGATAGTTGTAGTCGAGGTTCAGGCCGAAGACTTTCGACTTGGCACCTACCAGCCACGCGGTGTCCTGATCGGTCACTGCATCGTTGTTCTTCACGTACTGACCGTAGAACGACAGCGGCATTGGCAGGCCGCCGATGTCGACCTGGCTGAAGCCTTCGTACAGACGGAATTCGTTGTCGGCCGAGTTGCCGTTGACGGCCAGGGCGCACGGCGTGGAGGTGCCGGTGCAACGGCTGTCTTCGTCGTTCTGGTAGGCGTAGACGCTGCCGCCCAGGGTCAGTTTCAGGTTGTCGGTGATGGCGAAGCGGCTGCCCAATTGGCCGGCGGTCAGGCGCAGGTCGTGACGGAACTGCACGCCGTCGCCATCGACGTTGTCCTTGAGGTTGTAGTTACCCAGGCTGCCGAACAGTTCGACGCTGCTGCCCAATGGATACTTGTAGGTAACGGCCAGACCTTCCGGGTTGATGTCGCTGTCCCAGATCACGTCGCCCATGCTCACCCACGGTTGCAGCATCTTGCCGCCGATGATGTGCAGGTTCTTGATCTGGTCCGGGTGGTAGTCGATGTAGCCCAGGTCGAGCCAGATCTGCTTCTTGTCGAAGTAGTTGTCCTGGTCCTGGTTGGTCGAACGGGCGTCGTCGCCGCCGCCGGTGGCGATACGGATGCCGGTGTCGACTTGCGGGTTGATCTCGGTGTACGCACCCAGACGGGCACGGATGCGCTGGCGATCCTTGTCGCGGCCGCCGTTGTTCGGCTCGCCGTCGATCTTGATGGTTTCCTGACGGATACGCACGTCACCCTTGAACTGGGTCTTGGCGGCCCAGGCCAGTTTCTGGTCGAAACTGGTGAGCTCGTTGGTTTTCTTCGCGGTCGCCGCGATTTGCTCGTTGGTCTCTTGCTGCGCTTGTTGCGCGATCTGCTGGGCCTTCTGATCCTTGGCCAGTTCAGTTTGCAGTTCAACGTACTGCGCCTGGGAAATAGAACCGTTAGCCTTGAGCATGTCGAGCAGTTTGGCGTCGACTGCGGCACTGGCCGGAACACTCATGGCCAGCAACAAGCCACCGCACAGGGCCGCCGCAGTTTTCGTGGAAGCAAGACGCATAGCAATCTCCGAAGATGAAAAGGGGATGGCTGAACCATCCTGGGCACAACCGACGGTTTGACGGTCGGAAAACAGTGTCCGGGGTAGAACCCGGCGCTCTAAAAACAGGCGCCAGTATCGCGATGGTTTATGACAGAGCAGTGGCACGATGATGGCAGGTTGATGACGATACAAAGCTGCCGTGAACTATTGATTTAGAGCGCTGTCGCGTAATCGGACGTGGGCAACGCCCCGCCGATCAGCGATACTCGCCGGGCGTTCACGCCCGAAAGTGGAGAGGAAAATGCCGCTGCAACGTCTGCATAAACTGTCGGAAATTCCAGCGTCCGACTGGGATGTTCTGGTCCCGCAAAACCAGCCGTTTCTGCGCCACGCCTTCCTGGCTTCGCTGGAGGACAGCGGCAGCGTCGGCCCGCACACCGGCTGGCAAGCGGAGCATTTGCTGCACGTCGAAGCGGGGCGCGTGATCGCCGCGTTGCCCGGTTATCGCAAGTGGCACTCCTACGGGGAATACGTGTTCGATCACGGCTGGGCCGATGCCTGCGCCCGGGCCGGCATCGATTACTACCCCAAGTTCCTCAGCGCCGTGCCGTTCAGCCCGGTCAGCGGCCCACGGTTGTTGGCAGCGAATGTCGAAGATGGATTCGAGCTGCTCAAGAGCCTGCCGGGGTATCTGGAAATCGAAGAGCTCTCCAGTGCTCACATCAACTTCACCGACGCGTTCACTGATGCCGCCATGGCCGAGCAGCCGGGCTGGTTGCAACGCATCGGCTGTCAGTACCACTGGCAGAATCGCGGCTACCGCGACTTTCAGGACTTCCTCGACGTGCTCGCCTCACGCAAGCGCAAGCAGATGCGTAAAGAGCGCGAACAAGTGGCGGGACAGGGCTTCGAGTTCGAATGGCTGGAAGGCCGCGAACTGGACGAGGCGCAGTGGGATTTCGTCTATGCCTGTTACGCCAATACATACGCGGTGCGTCGGCAGGCGCCGTATCTGACCCGGGAATTCTTCAGCCTGCTGGCCGAGCGCATGCCGGAATCGATTCGCGTGGTACTGGCCCGGCAGGGCTCACGGCCGGTGGCGATGGCGTTCAGCCTGGTGGGCGGCGACAGCTTTTACGGGCGTTATTGGGGATGCCTGGCCGAGTTCGACCGGCTGCACTTCGAAACCTGTTTCTATCAGGGGATGGATTATGCGATTGCCCAGGGCATTCAGCGTTTCGATGCCGGTGCCCAGGGCGAGCACAAGCTGATTCGCGGCTTCGAACCGGTGATCACCCATTCCTGGCATTACCTGCGTCATCCCGGTTTGAAAGCCGCGGTCAAAGACTTCCTGCACCAGGAGCGCGCCGGTGTACTGGCTTATGCGGAAGAGGCGAGGAGCGCCTTGCCTTATCGGCAAGCCTGATCCTCGCCGACTCCCTCAGCTGTCTTCCTTGCCCAGCCAGCGATAGAGCACGCCGCCGACCACCGCACCCAGCAACGGCGCGACCCAGAACATCCACAACTGTGCGATGGCCCAGCCGCCGACCATCAGCGCCGGGCCGGTGCTGCGGGCCGGGTTGACCGAGGTGTTGGTCACCGGAATCGAGATCAGGTGGATCAGCGTCAGGGCCAGGCCGATGGCGATCGGTGCCAGTCCTGCCGGGGCGCGTTTGTCGGTGGCGCCGAGGATGATCACCACGAACATGGCGGTCATCACCAGCTCGGTGACGAAGCCGGCGGCCATCGAATATTTGCCCGGCGAGTGCTCGCCATAACCGTTGGAGGCCAGGCCGGCGGCGATGTCGAAGCCTTCCTTGCCGCTAGCGATGTGGTAGAGCAGTGCCGCTGCCAGAATCCCGCCGATCACCTGGGCGATGACGTAGGCAGGCAGTTCCTTGGCCGGGAACCGACCGCCGACGACCAGACCGACCGACACGGCCGGGTTGAGGTGACAGCCGCTGATGTGGCCTATGGCAAACGCCATCGTCAGCACCGTCAGACCAAACGCCAGGGCGACCCCCAGCACGCCGATTCCCAAGGGTGAAGACGCGGCAATTACGGCACTGCCGCAACCGCCCAACACTAACCAGAACGTACCCAACAACTCAGTGACTGAACGTTTGAACAGAGACATGAGAGTGTCCTTGATAGACGTACTATCGAGACTGGATCGAGTGGTGCTTCCTTGCAGATTTACGACAGGTTCCGTTCCGGAGCCTTGGGTCAGTACAGCAGGGTTCATGCGAATTTCCAGCAGGCGATAAAAAACCGCCAGAGCCCGTAGTTAAAGGGCTGTGGCGGTTTTATCTCACATTGATCATTCCCACGCTCCGCGTGGGAACGATCAGAAGCGCGGTTCAATCGATGCCGACAAACCCTCCGGTCTGGTGCGCCCACAACCGCGCATACAACCCGCCATGGGCCAGCAGTTCGGCATGGTTGCCGCTTTCGGCGATCTTGCCGTTCTCCAGCACCACCAGCCGGTCCATCCGGGCAATGGTCGAGAGGCGGTGGGCGATGGCGATCACGGTCTTGCCCTGCATCAGGGTTTCCAGGCTTTCCTGAATCGCCGCTTCCACTTCCGAGTCCAGCGCCGAGGTCGCTTCGTCCATGATCAGGATCGGCGCGTCCTTGAGTAGCACCCGCGCAATGGCGATCCGCTGACGCTGACCGCCGGACAGTTTCACCCCGCGTTCGCCGACATGGGCGTCGAATCCGGTGCGTCCTTCGGCGTCCGACAGCAGCGGAATGAACTCGTCGGCGCGGGCCTTGCGCACCGCTTCCCAGAGCTCGGCGTCGGTGGCGTCGGGCTTGCCGTACAGCAAGTTGTCGCGGATCGAGCGGTGCAGCAGCGAGGTGTCCTGGGTGATCATGCCGATCCGCGCACGCAGGCTTTCCTGGCCGACTTCGGCGATGTCCTGGCCGTCGATCAGGATCCGCCCACCCTCGACGTCGTACAGGCGCAACAGCAGGTTGACCAGGGTCGACTTGCCGGCGCCGGACGGGCCGATCAGACCGATCTTCTCGCCGGGTTTGATGGTCAGGTTGAGGTCGCCGATGATGCCTTTCTTCTTGCCATAGTGAAAATCCACGTGCTCGAAACGCACTTCGCCACGGGCCACGGCCAGCGGTTTGGCCTGCTCCCGGTCGGTGACGCTGACCGGTTGCGAGATGGTCTGCAGACCATCCTGGACCATGCCGATGTTTTCGAAGATGCCGGTGACCACCCACATGATCCAGCCGGACATGTTGACGATGCG
Organism: Pseudomonas sp. 3-2; assembly: GCF_019710535.1. Classification (NCBI taxonomy): domain Bacteria; kingdom Pseudomonadati; phylum Pseudomonadota; class Gammaproteobacteria; order Pseudomonadales; family Pseudomonadaceae; genus Pseudomonas; species Pseudomonas sp. 3-2. Next base: position 1,633,358 of record NZ_CP081200.1, read on the forward strand.
GATCACCAGGCCGGTTGCCAGGGCGATCGCGCCGACGCTGATCAGCGATTGCGTCCACAGCCACAGCGCCAGCGCGGTGGTGCCGACGATCAGCAGGCCGTTCATGGTGGTGATGGCCACGTCCATGCTGGTGACTACGCGGCCGGCCAGTTGGGCTTTTTCGGTCTGTTCCTGAATCGCCTCGCGGGCGTAGTGCTGTTCGAAGTTGGTGTGGGCGAACAGCTTCAGGGTGGCGATGTTGGTGTAGCCGTCGACGATCCGGCCCATCAGCTTCGAGCGCGCATCGGATGCCTCCACCGAGCGATCCTTGACCCGTGGCACGAAGTAATAGAGTGCGCCGATGTAGGCGGCGATCCACGTCAGCAGCGGGATCATCAGGCGCCAGTCGGCCTCGGCGAACAGCACCAGCGAACTGATCGCGTAGATCAGCACGTGCCACAGCGCATCCACCGCTTGCACGGCGGAATCGCGCAGCGAGTTGCCGGTCTGCATGATGCGCTGGGCAATGCGCCCGGCGAAGTCGTTCTGGAAGAAATTCAGGCTCTGCTTGAGCACGTAACTGTGGTTCTGCCAGCGGATCAGGCTGGTCATGCTCGGGCTCAGGGTCTGGTGCACCAGCATGTCGTGCAGCGCCAGGAACAGCGGGCGCAGCAGTAACGCTACCACCGCCATCCACGCCAGTTCGACGCCGTGCACCTTGAAGAAGTCGACGTTCGGCGTGCCCTGGGCGAGGTCGATGATGCGGCTCAGATAACTGAACAGCGCCACTTCGATCAGTGCACCGAACAGGCCGACGATCAGCAGGGCGACGAAACTCGGCCAGACCTGCTTCAGGTAATAGGTATAGAAGGGCAGAACGCGGTCCGGCGGAGACGCCGTCGGGGCGTCGCGGAATATGTCGATCAGTTGTTCGAAACGGCGATAGAGCATCAGATAACCGCCCGGAGCACGGGCTCTCCTTTTATCAGTGTGAGCGGCGCAGGATTGAGCTGCGCCGCTCGATATGCCCTGTAAAGCTTAGTCGATGCGCTTGGCCGACTTGATGATCACAGGGTCGACCGGCACGTTTTGCATGCCCTGTTTGGTGGTGGTCTGGGAGTTGACGATGATGTCGACCACGTCCATGCCCTTGACCACTTTGGCGAACACCGCGTAACCGGCGTCACGGCCCGGATCGAGGAAGGCGTTGTCGGCGACGTTGATGAAGAACTGGCTGGTGGCCGAATCCGGGTTGGAAGTACGGGCCATCGACAGGGTGCCACGAACGTTATGCAGACCGTTGCTGGCTTCGTTCTTGATCGGGGCCTTGGTGTCTTTCTGTTGCATCTGCTGGGTGAAGCCGCCGCCCTGGGCCATGAAGCCCGGGATCACGCGGTGAAAAATCGTGTTGTTGTAAAAGCCGCTGTCGACGTACTCGAGGAAATTCTTGGTACTGATCGGCGCCTTGACCGGATCCAGCTCGATTTCGATCTGGCCGTTGGTGGTGTCCAGCAGCACGTGCGGTGCTTTTGCCGGCGTGGCAGCCATCAGGTTGGCAGCGAACAGCACGGTGCCGGCGGCGAGGGCGAGTTTTTTCAGCATGGGTCAGTGATCCTGAGGGTGATTTTCGGCTGTGGCGAGGAACTCCAGCAGCGTTTGATTGAAGCGTTCGGGCTGGTCGAGCGGGGTGGCGTGGCGCGAATCGGCGATCACCACCAGCCGCGCATCGGGCAGCAGTCTGACATAGGTTTCTTTCAGCGAAACGGGGGTGTAGTCCCGGTCGGCGCTGACGACGAGGGTTGGACAGGTGACCCGGGAAAGTCGTTCCTGGACCCCCCAGCCAACAATCGCATCGAAGCTGGCGAGATAAGCACGTTTGTCGTTTTTTGCCCAGCGTTCGGCCATCTTCTGACGCAAATCCGCCTGCTCCGGTTTGGGGAACAGCTTGGCGCCAAGGGCCTTGCCGATGGTGGCGAGGCTGAGCACACGCATCAGGCTCCAGCGCTTGAACCACTGCCAGTAATCGTCGCGGGTACGCACCTTGACCTCGGGCGCGCTGTTGACGATGGTCAGGCTCTTGAGCATCCGCGGCTGATCGACGGCGAGCTGAAAGCCGATCATGCCGCCCATGGACAACCCGGCGTAGTGCACCGGGCCGAGTTTCAAATGCTCGATCAGGGCGACGATGTCGGCGCTGAACCCGGCGATGCTGTAGCGCTCGCGGGGCTTGTCGGAGCGGCCGTGACCGCGCACGTCCGGGACGATCACCCGGTAATGCGCGGCCAGGGCGGGAATCTGCATTTCCCAGTCCAGGGTGCTGGAGCCCAGACCGTGAACCAGCAGCAACGGATCGCCGTGGCCATATTCCTCGTAGTGCAGGTTGCAACCTTCATGCTCGAAATACGCCATCGGTGAACTCCGTGTCAGGCTTGTTCGGGGGCGGCGAACGGTGCGTCCAGCGGCAGGGTGTCGAAGGTGCGCAGCAGTTCGATGAGGATTTGCGTGGCTGGGCCCAAGGGTTTGTCCTTGTTCGAATACAGATAGAAACTGGAGTTGCGGTTGCCGCCTCTGTCCAACGGTAGCAGCTTGAGCGAGCCGTCTTTCAGTTCCCGCTCGATCATGTGGCGTGGCAGCCAGGCGAATCCCAGGCCACTGCTGACGAACGTCGCAGCCGTGGCGAGACTGCCGACGGTCCAGCGCTGCTCGGCGCCGAGCCAGCCGACGTCCCGAGGTTGCTGGCGGCCGGAGTCGCGGATCACCACTTGCATCTGGGTTTCCAGGTCCTGAAAGCTCAGCTCGCGGTTGAGCCGATGCAGCGCATGATCAGGATGGGCGACGGCGACAAATTCGACATCGCTCAATTCCGCGCCGAGGTAACCGGGAATGCTCAGGCCGGTGATGGCCAGATCGGCCACGCCTTCGAGCAGCACTTCTTCGACGCCCGACAGCACTTCCTCACGCAGACGCACCCGGCAGCCACGGCTCTGCGGCATGAAAGCAGTCAACGCCCGCACGATACGGGCGCTGGGGTAGGCGGCGTCCACCACCAGCCGCACTTCGGCTTCCCAACCCTGCTCCATATGATGGGCGAGGTCTTCCAGTTGGCTGGCCTGTTTCACCAGTTGTCGCGAGCGGCGCAGCAACACGCCGCCGGCTTCGGTCAGCACAGCCTTGCGGCCGTCGATGCGCAACAGCGGCACGCCGAGCTGATCCTGCATGCGGGCGACGGTGTAGCTCACCGACGATTGCGAGCGGTGCAGGGCCTCGGCGGCCTGGGCGAATCCGCCGTGGTCGACCACGGCCTGCAACGTTCGCCATTGATCAAGGGTCACGCGGGGCGCTTTCATCAATAGCTCCTCTTGTCCTAAGCTGGCGGTCCCTCATGGAGACTGCCGAATGAAAAAATTCTGTTGTGTGTTGCTGGCGCTGCTTCCGCTGACTGCGTTCGCGTACCCGATCGATGTGGAGAAAGATCTCAAGGGCCTGAAGATCGACTACAACGCGTTCGACACCGATAACGACATCGGCTCCATCCAGGTCAACAACTACGGCGACGTCGACGCAACCTGCAAGGTGGTATTCACCAACGGCCCGGAAGCGCCGCGCACCCGCAACATCGAAGTGGCCGCGGGCAAGCATAAAAACGCCACGGCCAAGTTCACCCGGACCATCATCAAGCTGCGCATCAAGCTGAGTTGCACCCCGAAATAGCGTCACGGGCCTGTGGGAGCGGGCTTCCACAGGCTAAGGCTTGCATCTAAACGAATTTTTCGATGCTTTGCAGCAATTATTTGCGCTTTTTCATCGATACGACACTGTTTAACCTTCACTCCATCGACTTACAACATTCTCGGATGGAGGCTACACAACATGTCCCGCGTTCTGATCATCGAAAGCAGCGCCCGCCAGCAAGACTCGGTTTCCCGTCAACTGACCCAGACCTTCATCAGTCAGTGGAAAGCGGCGCATCCGGCCGATCAGATCACCGTACGTGACCTCGCCGTGAATCCGGTGCCGCACCTGGACATCAACCTGCTGGGCGGCTGGATGAAATCCGCCGAGCAGCGCAACGACAGCGAGCAGGCCTCGCTGGACCGTTCCAACGAATTGACCGATGAATTGCTGGCTGCCGACGTGCTGGTGATGGCCGCGCCGATGTACAACTTCGCCATCCCGAGCACCCTGAAAGCCTGGCTCGACCACGTACTGCGTGCCGGCGTGACTTTCAAGTACACCGAAACCGGCCCGCAAGGTCTGCTCAACGGCAAACGTGCCTACGTGCTGACCGCTCGCGGCGGGATCTACGCCGGCGGCCCGGCGGATCATCAGGAACCGTACCTGCGTCAGGTGATGGGCTTCATCGGCATTAACGACGTGACCTTCATCCACGCCGAAGGCATGAACCTGGGCGGCGACTTCCAGGAGAAAGGCCTCAACCAGGCCAACGCCAAACTGTCCCAGGTCGCTTGATATGTTAATCGCCAGATAATCGCCGATTGTTCTAGTGACCTGGCGCAACCCCTTCAAGGCTCTACGCGCATCGAACCTCCCTTTGCACTTGTTGCTCCTGAGTGCTGTAGCCCGATTGAACGCTTTAGCGAGATCGGGCTTTTTTTTGCCCGGGATTTAGCGATGGCTGACAAAAAACGCTATCGTCGCCGCCATTCGAAATCGAGGCGAGCATGGGCTATCTACTTTTTGTCACGCTGATCCAGGCGTTTTCCTTCAGTCTGATCGGCGAATACCTGGCCGGTCATGTCGACAGCTACTTCGCGGTGCTGGTGCGGGTCGTGCTGGCCGGGCTGGTGTTTATCCCGCTGACCCGCTGGCGTTCGGTGGAACCGGCGTTCATGCGCGGCATGCTGCTGATCGGCGCGTTGCAGTTCGGCGTGACCTACGTCTGCCTGTATTTGAGCTTCCGCGTGCTGACAGTGCCGGAAGTGCTGCTGTTCACCATCCTCACGCCGTTGCATGTGACGCTGATCGAAGATGCGCTCAACCGACGCTTCAATCCGTGGGCGCTGATCGCCGCACTGGTGGCGGTCGCAGGCGCGGCGGTGATTCGCTATGACCGGATCAACCCGGACTTCTTCATGGGCTTTTTGCTGCTGCAACTGGCCAACTTCACCTACGCCGCCGGGCAGGTGCTGTACAAACATCTGGTGGCGAAACACCCGAGCGATCTGCCGCACTACCGACGTTTCGGCTTCTTCTACCTCGGTGCACTGGCGGTGGCGTTGCCGGCGTTCCTGCTGTTCGGTAAATCCAACTTCCTGCCCGAAGCGCCGCTGCAATGGGGCGTGCTGGTGTTCCTTGGTCTGGTCTCCACCGCACTCGGTTTGTACTGGTGGAACAAGGGCGCCTGCCTGGTCAACGGCGGCACCCTGGCGGTGATGAACAACCTGCACGTGCCGGTGGGGCTGCTGCTGAACCTGCTGATCTGGAATCAGCATGAAGAGCTCGGGCGGTTGTTCCTCGGTGGCAGCGTGATTCTGGCGGCGGTGTGGATCAGCCGGTTGGGGATTCGCAAGCCGGCGCCAGTTGCCCCACCAGAAACTCGATAAACGCCCGGGTCTTCTGCGGCACCCGTCGCGCCGACGAATACACCGCGTTGATGGTGATTGCCGGGGCTTGCCATTCACAGAGCACCGGCACCAGACGCCCGGCCGCCAACGCCTCTTCGACGATGAAGTCCGGCAGCAGCGCAATGCCCATGCCGGCCTCGGCCGCTTGCGCCAGCAGGTCGCCGTTGTTGGCGTGCAACGGCCCGGTGACGTTGACGCGCTGGGTCTCCTTGCCGTTGCACAGTTGCAGGCTGACACCGCTCTGCAGATAGCCGTAGTTCAAGCATTGATGTGAGCGCAGATCCTGCGGGGATTGCGGCGTGCCCGCGCGTTCGAGGTAAACGGGGGAGGCGACCATGATTCGTGGGGCCGGCGCCAGTTGTCGGGCGATCATGGTCGAGTCGGGCAGGCTGGCGATGCGGATGGTCACGTCGAAGCCGCCGCGCACCGGGTCGACCTGCTGGTCGCTGAGCACCAGTTGCAGCTCGATGTTCGGGTGCTGCTCGTGGAACAGCGGAATCAGCTTGCCCAGCCGTCGCAGGCCGAACGACATCGGTGCGTTGACCCGCAACACCCCGCGCAATTCGCCCACCCCGTCCCGCGCTCGCTGCTCGGCCTCGTCCAGTGCCGCAATCACTTCCCGCGCCGCTTCGAAATATTCGGCACCGGCTTCGGTCAGGTGCAGGCTGCGGGTGGTGCGTTGCAGCAGCTGCACACCGATGGCTTCTTCCAACGCCTGAATCTGTTTGCTGACTTTCGAGCGGGGCACGTCCATGGCCCGGGCGGCGGCTGCAAAGCCGTTTTCGCCGACCGTCACCACGAACGCGCGCATGCATTCGATGCGATCCATGATTGTCCCTATTTTAGAATCAATGATTCTCGATTTTAGGGAATTGTCCCTTTATAGGCTAGCCCCTAAAGTGACATCCAAGCCGAGACAACAACGCCGCAGACGGCAAAACGCCTCGACTCACCAATACCTAATCGAAACTTTGAATCGACATCAAAAGGAACGCGCCATGTCTATCCGTGAACTGCTGAACCCAACCAACTCCGCCCTGATCCTGATCGACCACCAGCCGCAAATGGCTTTCGGCGTACAGTCGATCGACCGTCAGACCCTGAAGAACAACACCGTTGGCCTGGCCAAGGCTGCCAAGATCTTCAACGTGCCGACCATTTACACCTCGGTCGAAACCGAAAGCTTCAGCGGCTACATCTGGCCGGAATTGCTGGCAGTACACCCTGAGCAGAAACCGATCGAGCGCACCTCGATGAACTCCTGGGAAGACAAGGCGCTGGTTGACGCCGTGAAGGCCACCGGGCGCAAAAAGCTGATTATCGCCGCGCTGTGGACCGAGGTCTGCCTGACCTTTCCGGCCCTGGAAGCCCTGGCTGAAGGCTACGAGGTGTACATCGTCACCGACGCGTCCGGCGGCACTACCAAAGAAGCCCACGACATGTCGGTACAGCGGATGATTCAGGCGGGCGCAGTACCGGTGACCTGGCAGCAAGTGCTGCTCGAGTACCAGCGTGACTGGGCGCACAAAGACACTTATCAGGCAGTGATGGACCTGGTGCTGGAACACAGCGGAGCGTACGGCATGGGCGTCGATTACGCCTACACCATGGTGCACAAGGCGCCGCAGCGGCAGGCCTGATACATCGGCGGGACAAAAAAAGACGCAACCGGGGTTGCGTCTTTTTTTGCGTTTGAAGAAAGCGTTACATCAGATGTTTTTCGGCTTCCGGAATATGGCTCGCGCCAAGGACTGCCGGCAATATCCCGGAACGCAGATCCCCACCACTCGGCTGCTGATACAGACTCAACCCGAACTCCGGCAGCACCGCCAGCAGGTAATCGAAAATATCCCCCTGGATCCGCTCGTAATCGGCCCACACCGTGGTGGTGGTAAAGCAGTAGATTTCCAGCGGGATGCCCTGGGCGGTGGTCTGCATCTGGCGGACCATGCAGGTCATGTTCGGCTGGATCTCCGGGTGACTCTTCAAGTAAGCCAAGGCATAGGCGCGGAAGGTGCCGATGTTGGTCATGCGCCGGCGGTTGGCCGACATCGCCGCGACGTTGCCCTGCGCCTCGTTCCAGGCCTTGAGCTCGGCTTTCTTGCGGCCCATGTAGGCGGTCAGCAGGTGCACCTGGGAGAGTTTTTCTTCTTCGTCGTCGCGGATGAACCGCACACCGCTGGCGTCGATGAACAGGCTGCGCTTGATCCGCCGCCCGCCGGACTGCTGCATGCCGCGCCAGTTTCTGAACGATTCGGACATCAGGCGCCAGGTCGGGATCGAGACGATGGTCTTGTCGAAATTCTGCACCTTGACCGTGTGCAGGGTGATGTCGACCACATCGCCATCGGCGCCGACCTGCGGCATTTCGATCCAGTCGCCGACCCGCAGCATGTCGTTGCTGGTCAGTTGCACGCTGGCGACGAACGACAGCAGGGTGTCCTTGTAGACCAACAGAATCACCGCCGACATCGCACCCAGACCCGACAGCAGCAACAGCGGCGAACGGTCGATCAGGGTGGCGACGATGATGATCGCGCCGAACACGTACAGGACCATTTTCGCCAGTTGCACATAACCCTTGATCGAGCGGGTGCGGGCGTGTTCGGTGCGGGCGTAGATGTCCAGCAGTGCGTTGAGCAGGGCGCTGACCGACAGCAGCAGGAACAGAATGGTGAACGCCAGGGCCACGTTGCCGAGGAACACCATGGCGGTCTTGCTCAGTTCCGGCACCAGGTGCAGGCCGAACTGGATCACCAGCGATGGCGTCATCTGCGCCAGACGCTGAAACACCTTGTTATGGCGAAAGTCGTTGATCCAGTGCAACGCGGGCTGGCGACCGAGCATGCGGCTGGCATGCAGGATGAGGTAGCGCGCCACTCGTCCGAGGACCAGCGCGATCACCAACAACAGGAGCAGCGCCAGGCCGGCGTGCAGGAGCGGGTGCTGATCGAGGGCACCCCAGAGGTCTTGGGCGTTGAGCCAGAGCTGTTTGAAATCCATGAGCGAAACGATTCTTCTGTAAGACGCGACGGGCGATTAGAGCATTTAAGACGCTGTGTATTACCGTTGGAGACAAATCGAGCAACAAAAAAGCCACTGATTACCGTGGATTTCACAAAGAAACTCGGCCTGAGCGCTCGAAACCGGTAACCTATGCAGCTGATTTTTTGCATATCTTCGAGGTAGCACCCGTGTTTTCCCAATTCGCCCTGCACGAACGCCTGCTCAAAGCCGTGGCCGAGCTGAAATTTGTCGAGCCAACGCCTGTGCAAGCCGCGGCCATTCCGCTGGCGCTTCAGGGGCGTGACCTGCGGGTGACGGCGCAAACCGGTAGCGGCAAGACCGCCGCTTTTGTTTTGCCGATCCTCAACCGCCTGATCGGCCCGGCCAAGGTTCGCGTCAGCATCAAGACCCTGATCCTGCTGCCGACCCGCGAGCTGGCCCAGCAGACCCTGAAGGAAGTCGAACGCTTTTCGCAGTTTACTTTCATCAAGTCCGGCCTGATCACCGGCGGTGAAGACTTCAAGGTCCAGGCCGCCATGCTGCGCAAGGTGCCGGACATCCTGATCGGCACCCCGGGCCGGATGATCGAGCAATTGAACGCCGGCAACCTCGACCTGAAAGAAGTCGAAGTGCTGGTGCTCGACGAAGCCGACCGTATGCTCGACATGGGTTTCGCCGAAGACGTGCAGCGTCTGGTCGACGAATGCCCGAACCGTCAGCAGACCATGCTGTTCTCCGCCACCACCGGCGGTTCCGGCCTGCGCGAGATGATCGCCAAGGTGCTGAACAATCCCGAGCACCTGCAGCTCAACGCAGTCAGCCAGCTGAACGACACCACCCGTCAGCAAATCATCACCGCCGACCACAATCAGCACAAAGAACAGATCGTCAACTGGCTGCTGGCCAACGAGACTTATCAGAAGGCCATCGTCTTCACCAACACCCGGGCCATGGCCGACCGTATCTACGGTCGCCTCGTCGCCCAGGAATACAAGGCGTTCGTGCTGCACGGGGAGAAAGACCAGAAAGATCGCAAGCTGGCGATCGACCGTCTGAAGCAGGGCGGCGTGAAGATTCTGGTGGCCACCGACGTGGCGGCCCGTGGCCTGGACGTTGACGGCCTGGATCTGGTGATTAACTTCGACATGCCACGCAGCGGCGACGAATACGTGCACCGCATCGGTCGTACCGGCCGTGCCGGCAACGACGGTCTGGCGATCTCGCTGATCTGCCACGGCGACTGGAACCTGATGTCGAGCATCGAGCGTTATCTGAAGCAGAGCTTCGAGCGCCGCACCATCAAGGAAGTCAAAGGCACCTACGGCGGACCGAAAAAGGTCAAGGCCTCGGGCAAAGCCGTCGGCGTGAAGAAGAAAAAGACCGACGCCAAGGGCGACAAGAAGAAAACTGCCGCCAAAACCCCGACCAAGCGCAAGAGCGCCAACCGTCCGAAACCGGACGCTCTGGTGAGCAGCGACGGCATGGCCCCACTGAAACGCCGCAAACCGGCAGCGCCAGCGGCTGAGTAAGCCGTTTCAGGCAGACAAAGAAAAACCCGGACATGGTCCGGGTTTTTTATTGCCAGCGTTTATTAGCTGCCCAGCAGGCCAGTGGTGTCGGCATCAAAGCGCCGCTTGGCCTGATCGGCTGCCGGTTTGAGCTGTGCGAGCAGGGCGGCCTCGCTGTACAGCCCGGTCAGTGCCAGCTCTTTTGGCGTTGGGTCGATCGGGATCAAAACGTCTTCGTCCGCCGCATGCAGCCAGATCGCCACAAGGTGCAGCGCCGACACAAACAGCATCCGCAGCTCAACGGTTTTGCCCTTCAGCTGTGGCGTTTGCTCTGCCAGTTTCAACGCATCAACCGTGGCGGCCGCCAGGTTGCCGTGGTTCAGCGAGGCGAACTCGACGTGACCACGTACTTCGGCCAATTGCGCATCGGCAATCGACACCCCGCCGGAGAACACCAGATAATGCCAGTCGCCCGCTCGGGCATTCTTCAGGCCTTTGCCCTGGCTCAAGTCGTCCAGACTGAGCGAGTAGCCGCGATAGGCCTCGCTGAGGCTGATCCCGGCGGGCGCGGCGCTGGCGAACTGGCGATTGACGCCAAAGCCCTGGGTCTGCAACGCGGCCTGCAGGGCCGGACGCAAAGTCTGCACGCCGTTGGAAGGCGCCTTTGGATAAGTCAGTTTCATGATGCCGCCCCCTGGTTTTTCGCCGTGAAGTAGGTGTGGGTCCAGTTGCCGCCGCCGTTGTAGGAACCGGGGAACGAGTTCAGGGCGCGGGTCGAATAGCCGTAGATCGAATCCGCAACCAGCACGTAATTGCCGTTGGTGCCGTAGATCGCCAGAAAGTGCGCACCGCCGCCGTACCAGGCGCAACGCAGGCCGATCGGGCGGCCCATGTTGATCTGGTTCTGGATGGCCGACATTTGCAGCGAGCCCGAATTCATACCGTTGAAACTGCGGGTGATCTTCAGCGCAACGTCCAGATAGCCGTAGACGTTGCACGGCCCCGGTTGATTGCAGCAGTTGCGGTCCAGTGCGGCGCTGGCAACGGCGCATTGGGTCCAGGACCCGGTGCCGTAATAATTGCCGACCGAGGCGGAAGCGGCGGCCCAGCACCAGTTGGTCTGGGTCTGTTGCTGCATCGTGAAGTTCAGGCTGGCGGCCGCGAGGGCGCGTTGTTGTACAGCCGCCTCGACCTCGACCAGTTGCGGGTCGAGCAGATGGCTGATCAGACATTCGGGCAGGGTGTTGCCGGTGAATGCCGTTGTTTCAGTGGTTAACATTTTTCAATCCTCCATGAATGAAAACAAACGTTCCGCGTTTGCGGGATAACGGTACTACCGAGCGATCGGTGGGTAAGGGTTGCCATCTCCGATGGCCGGCTCCGATCAGGCTCGGGGTAACCCTAGGTGTGAATATGCATTTGTGCAAATAACAAAATGCACTAATGCAAATTTCCGAACAGAAGGAAGCAGGCTTTGGTATCGATCCAGCCCGATCGATGCCAAAGCCTGCCGTTGTCTGAGCGGGTGTTATCCCTCGGTTTTCTTCTCCGCCGAACCCAGTTCCTTTAAGCGCTGATCGATCAACTGGCATTTGTCCGGGAGGTCGGCGGAGGCAGTGCCCAGGTCCATTTTCTGCAACTCGGCGTTGATCTCCTTGGCCTTGGTCGGGTTTTGCTCGGTGAGCTTCGCGACTTCCTTGGCCAGTTGGTCGCGTTTGGCGGTGGCTTCTTCCGGCGTACAGGCCCAGACGGGCAGGGCGCAGGCAAGCGTGGCGGCGAGGGTGAGCTTGAGCAGGGTTTTCATGGGAGCAGGCCTCAGTTCCGGTTAAGGCGGGTTAACCGGTTGAGGGTTTTCAACCGTGAAAAGTTCAGTGTGTTAGCGGCTCAGTCTCCATGGCAGCAACCGGATTTTGCGGCGCCGTCGTAGCGGTCATGATGCCGCACCCATTCCATGATCTCGTCCTCGTTCCGGCCCTTGGGCGTGAGGTCGAGGTAGTTGTAGGCGCCGACCAGCATGTCCAGGCCGCGGGCATAGGTTGAGTAGGTGTGGAAAATCTCGCCGTTGTCAGCGCGATAGAACACGCTCAGCCCGGGCATTTCTTCCTCGGCGCTGTCGGTCTTTTCGTAGTTGTACGTAGCCTTGCCTGCTTCGACATCCTCAGCGCGAGCACACACGCCAAAGTCGTAGTTGAAATCGCAGCCGTCCGACGACACCCAGTCGAATGTCCAGCCCATCCGGCGCTTGAAGGCCTGGAATTCGGCGAACGGTGCGTGGGACACCGCCACCAGCGCAATATCGTGATGGGCCAGGTGTTGGTTGGCGCCGTCGATGTGGTCGCTGAGGAATGAACAGCCCGGGCAGCCTTCCTCCCAGCCCTTGGCGAACATGAAGTGGTAAACGACGAGCTGGCTGTGTTTGCCGAACAGGTCGGCAAGTTTCAATTCGCCGTTCGGGCCCATGAAGCGGTAATCCTTGTCGACCTTCACCCAAGGCAGGGCGCGGCGTTTGGCGCTGAGACGGTCGCGTTCCCTGGTGAAGGCCTTTTCATCGGCCAGATGCTGCTTGCGGGCGGCGAGCCATGCTTCGCGCGACACCACCGGATGATTCTCAACGTTCATGATGATTTCTCCTGCGGGGTTGAAACCGTCTGTCTCAGACTAGTCGTTCAACACCCCGCGAAATCGACAGACCGCCGGTCGGTCGGGGCGCGGAATAATCCTGAACGCTGACGCAGCGCTCCGGTCACAACCTGTGAACGCGCCAAAAAATCACGCGCACCGGAGGTTGAATCAGGATGACGACTTATAACTGGGATTTGATTGAGCGCCTGCTGCATGAAGTGCAGAACGGCGCGGGCCACAGCTTCGCGCCACGGTCATTCGCCGAAGACTATGCGGCAGAAAAAGCGGCAGCGGGCGAGCCGATCGAGAATCTGGATCACCTGAAAACGCTCGCCTGCGACTACGAAAAGCTGCTGCTGGAGCGCGGCTACATCGAGCCCCGTGGCGAAGATGAAGGCAGTACCGGCAACAACTTCAGCCTGACCCCGCGTGGCTCCAGCCTGTTGAGCCTGATCGACAGCAGCATTCCCGGCAACGATCATCCGCGTCAGGTGCTCGATGAGCAGGAAGATGCGCTGGATGAGCTGACATTCGATGAGGTGGCCTCCAAGGCGCAGATTGCCTGAGCCTTTGCACAAAAAAATGTGGGAGCGATCTTGCTCGCTCCCACATGGGTTTTTCAGTGATCTCAGCTTTTTTGCGCAGCCTTCAGGCACTTCAAATCATTGAAGTCCTTGCGCACCCCCTCGATTTTTTTCAACAGGCGCTGCCTTTGCTGCGGCGTGCTCTCTGCCATCAGATCGACGAACAGCGAACGGGCCTGCGCCTCGGTATTGGCGTAGGCCTTTTGGTAATCCGGGGTCCATAAACGCTCGCGATTGACCAGAAGGGTCTCGATCCGTTGTGGGAATTCAGGACTTTTGCGTTGCGCGACTGCCGCGCTGAACTGCTTCTGCCAGTGGGCACGGTTGGCGATCCATTGGGTGTTCTGATCGCCCAGGGAAGTCGACCAGGCCATCACGCGCTGTTCCTGCTTGGCGCTCAACGGGCCGAGCCAATCGTTGAGACGCTTGTCCATGCGCGCGCCTCGTTCGGCAATCTGCTGCGCCAGTGGTGGCTTGAGGTATTCCTGCTGGCGCTTTTGCAGATCCTTGGCAAAGGCGTCGTTCATTTCAGCGACCTGCCGATCATCCAGCCCTTGCAGCAATTCAATCGCCGACGGGGTGATTTCCCGGGCGGTTTCGGCGATCGCCTGCTTGGCTTCTGCGGTGCGGGCCTGGAGCGCTGCGTCGGTGACCTGATTGGTCTCGACCATGGTTTGCAGGCGATCCAGCCAATCGAGATAACCCGGCAATTGCGTGGTGCAATGCCAGTTCAAGTGTTCCTTGAGTCGCTCGTTGAACCAGTCCTTTTGCTCGCCGTTCATGTCCAGGTAGTCGCTGAGCGTCCACGGAATGATCACGTCGAGGTTGCGATAAGCCAGGCCGACACGGCTGCAGGCGCCGAGGGCAAGGGTCAGGATCAGTAGAATCGCGATGCGTTTGAACCAGCTAGACATGGGCGAGTCCTTGCGAAAGCCAGCCTTGAGGGTCTGATTCTCATGTGAACACAGGATGGCCCCGGCAGTTCAGCCCATTAAAAGAACGGGCGTTCGGCCTTGAGCGTGACCAGCCCGTCACACTGACTGTTATGCCCGGAATAGGCCGAGCAATCGCTGCCGCTGAGGCTCGAATTGCTGTAGATCAGGTCGAGGTCGATGCCCATGAACGGCCGGGAAAGTTTCACCGACCAATCGGTAAAACTGCTGACATAACCCCCGTCCACCGAGACCGGCGTGTTGAGCTGATGGGTGGTGTATTTCATGCTGATCCCTATGCCGAACGGCTGATTGCCGCCCAGGTCGGCAAACAGGGTGTTGTTCTGTTTATCCGGATCGTTGCTCAGGGCGATGCCGATCCGGCTGCCGAGCAGGGTCAGGCCACCGAACAGTTCCTGGCTGTCGAGGGTGTCGACCTTGGGGTAGCTGTAATGGATCATCCCGACTTCGTAGCCGAGGGTCTGATCGAAAGGTTGTTTAAAACCGACGTAGGAGTCGATTTCGAGATTCTTCCCCGGCGTGAGGCCCATGCTCGGTGCGTACTGGCCAACATACAGGCCGCTGTCATGGCTAAGATCCAGGCCGCCGTGGAACGAGCCGACTGCCGAAGGTTTGACCAGCCCCTGGGCCATGCTGCGGCTGGGCGTGGTGCCGAGCTTGAGGTCGAACTCACCGAGTTCACGCTGGAAAATCTGCGCGTGCGCGGCCGTGCTCGCCAACAGGCCTACAAGCAATAAACAGGATGATTTGAGCATGCGTCACTCCTTGAGCAGCGAGCGCAGGGCGATAAAGCCTGCTGAAACGCTTGATCCAGACGCGTGCAAGGATACCGGCGAATGATCGGCATCGAGGGCCGTTCGTCGATTTCTGCTGTTTTGAATGTTTGATTAAACGCGAGAGAGGTCTTGCGAGGGATCCGGTCCAGACGCTTCGAAACTCAAAGCGCCTTTGGACTGGTGTGCTGCGGGGGTGTTACTTCTTGCCCAGGCTGATCTGCTTGGACGGGCCGAACGTCTGGCCGCTGACGCCCTTGGCAATTTGCTGGATTTCGCCGCCGGACTTGAGGAATGCCGCGATCTGATCGTTGATCGATTCGCTGGTTTCAACGGCTGGAGCTGGCTTTGCTTTGCTGGAGGATGCTTTTACACGCATGGCGGCCATTAACCTGTAGAAAAGTAACTCGGCCAGGCATCGTACAGGAATAACTTGACAATTGCTTGGTAAATATCCCCCGGAATAACCCAGTGGGCAGGTGGATTATTCGTGATTAATTATTCGAAATACCCAGCTAACCTGCTGTTTTAAATAACAACATTTAGACGATTCCATGATGTTCGGCGCTGCCGGGATCGCGTGAAAGCCGTCACGCTGGCCTGACGAGCGGCGCCCATCCAACGCGAAATCCAGGAAAATCAAGGCTTCCCACAGATTTTCGCGCGGCCGGCCGATCGGACGGCCAACCAGCACGGCAAAACCGGGTAGAATGCCGCCCACGCAATGAGGGTATTGGAAATGGCTTTAGTCGGGCGTTACAACAGTTTGCAAGTGGTTAAACACACTAACTTCGGTTTATATCTGGACGGCGGTGCCGACGGCGAAATTCTTTTGCCCAACCGTTATATCCCCAAAGATATTCCCAGCGAAGATGAAGACTGGCTCAATGTTTTCATTTATCTGGACAGTGATGACAAACTTATTGCCACCACTGAAAAACCAAAAGTTCAGGTCGGTGAATTTGCCAGTTTGAAAGTTGTTGAAGTCAACAGCATCGGTGTGTTCCTTGATTGGGGCCTGCCGAAGGATCTGCTGCTGCCTTACTCCGAAGAAAAACGCCAGTTGACCGCCGGCGAGTACTGCGTGGTGCATGTCTACCTCGACAAGCACACCCGCCGCATCACCGCCACCGCGCGCCTGGATCGTTATCTGGACAAGACCCCGGCCAACTATAGCGCTGGGCAGGAAGTTGATCTGCTGGTCGCCGAAGCCACCGACATGGGCTTCAAGGCGATCATCAACAACAAGCATTGGGGTCTGATTCACAAGAATGAAATCTTCAAGTTCATGCGGGCCGGCATGCGCGAGAAAGGCTTCATCAAGGAAGTGCGCGCCGATGGCAAGATCAGCCTGAGCCTGCAACCGGTGGGGCAGGAAGCGGCCAGCAGCCTCAACTCGAAGATCCTCGCCAAGTTGCGCGAAAACGATGGCACCCTGGCCGTCAGCGACAAGAGCGATCCGGCACTGATCAGCAGCCTGTTCGGTGTCAGCAAGGGCAACTTCAAGAAGGCCATCGGTTCGTTGTACAAGAACGGTCAGATCGTCATTCATGCCGATCGCATTGAACTAACCTGAGTCTTGCGTGGCCCATGTTGCATGGGCTTACTTGAGATCGGCAGATGAAAAAAGCGTTGATTGCCTACGTTGCCACACTGCTGGCGTTTCTTCTGCTCGACGGGCTCTGGCTCGGCGTGTTGATGGCGCCGACCTATCGCGAACTGCTCGGTTCGCTGATGCTCGAAAAACCGTTGCTGGTGCCGGCAGCGGTTTTTTATTGCCTGTACGTTATCGGCTGTGTGGTGTTTGTGGTGCTGCCGTCGCTGACCTGGCAACGCGCCGCCCGCATGGGCGCGCTGCTCGGGCTGGTGGCTTATGGCACCTATGACCTGACCAACTGGGCGACGTTGCGCGGCTGGTCGGCGCAGGTGTCTCTGATGGATTGGGCCTGGGGGACGTTTGCCACGGCGCTGGCCTGTATGGTCGGATTTTTTGTGACCAGCCGGGTTGGTAGATCAGTCCGTTGATTTCGGTCGCCTGAACTGACGCCATCGCTGGCAAGCCAGCTCCCACAGGTGATGTGGAGGTTCTGCAAACCCGAGCACGACACGGACTTTGTGGGAGCTGGCTTGCCAGCGATTGACGGCGCAGCCGTCAGCCAATCACCACTGACGTTTCAGGAGAATCAAATGTCTTTTCCAGTCGGCTTTTTCTGGCTGACTGGTTAATAATCCACTCACTATTTTTCGCCCCGGACAAAGAGCCGGGGCTTTGTTTGACCATTGGAAAAACTGCCATGTCGTGTGTGTTCGAGGTGTCGAGGTGAGCGCCAGTCGGCGCAGTGCCGACGGGTTTGCCCTGCAAGTGATGATCGGCCTGTGCCTGATCTGGGGCGTGCAGCAGGTGATGATCAAGTGGGCGGCGACCGACATTGCGCCGGTGATGCAGGCGGCGGGGCGGTCGGGAATTTCCGCGTTGCTGGTAGGACTGCTCATCTGCTGGAAGGGTGGCTGGGATCAGGTCGGTGCTACCTGGCGCGGCGGCTTGCTGGCCGGTGCCTTGTTCGGTCTGGAGTTCCTGTTCATCTCCGAAGGCTTGCAGTTGACCACGGCGGCGCACATGTCGGTGTTCCTCTACACCGCGCCGATCTTCACTGCGCTGGGCGTGCATTTTCTGTTGCCGAGCGAGCGTCTAAGACCGGTGCAATGGCTGGGGATCTTCATGGCGTTCGTCGGGATTGCCGTGGCGTTTGCCGGTGGCGTGTCGTGGGACAACCTCGACCGCCGCATGTTGATGGGCGATGCTCTCGGCGTGCTGGCCGGTGCCAGTTGGGGCGCGACCACCGTGGTGGTGCGCGCTTCGCGTCTGTCGGAGGCGCCGGTGACCCTGACCCTGTTCTACCAGTTGATTGTCGGTTTCATCGGCCTGTTGCTGATCGCACTGCTCAGCGGCCAGATCACCCACGTCAGCCTGACCGCCGTGGCGGTGGGCAGCGTGCTGTTCCAGGGGCTGGTGGTGTCTTTCTTCAGTTACCTGACCTGGTTCTGGCTGCTGCGCCGTTATCTGGCGGCCAACCTTGCGGTGTTTTCCTTCATGACGCCGTTGTTTGGCGTGACCTTCGGCGTGGTGCTGCTCGGCGAAGAACTGAGCCTGAACTTCATCATCGGTGCCGTGCTGGTGTTGCTCGGCATCACCTTCGTCAGCGCGGAACAGTGGGTGCGTCGGCGTTTGCGCAAAGCCCTCGGCCAGCCGTAACGGATTTGCACGCCAGACCGCCGGCAATCAGCAGGCCGCTGCCGGCGATCACCAGCGCCGGTTGCAGGCCACCGCTGAAGTGGCTGCTGACCGCCGCCAGCAACGGCCCGCTGAGCTGACCGACGGCGAAGCATGCGGTGAGCAGGCCGGCGTTGCGCTGGGTGGCGTGGGGTGCCAGTTCCCGGGAGCGTTGCATCACCAGTTGCATGCAGGCCAGGAACGGCGTGCCGCACAGGATCACACCCAGTGCCAGACCGAGGCCGCTGCCCAGCAGGCAAGCGAAAACTCCCGCAGCCTGCAGCCACAAAGTCGCCATCAACCAGTGCCGGGTGGTTTCCGGATCGTGCCGACGCAAACTCACCAGCAGCACACCAATCGCGGCGCCGAGGCCGAAGCACGGCCAGAACAGATCCGCCTGCCATTGCCCGTGGAACTGCGCGTTGGCCATCTGCGACAGGAATGTGGCCGGAATGATGTAGCCCACGCCGTACAAGGCATACACCAGCGCCAAACGTCCAATGCCACGATTTGACGAACCGACCGCAGTCGGTGCGACCGGCACACCGACACCCGGTTGCGGCAGGATCCGCACGATCCCCAGCAGCATCACCAGCGCCACGGCGGCATAGATCAGCCACAAGGTGGCGGAAGTCTGCTGCGCCAGATGTGAGAACAGCGCCAACAGCCCCGTCAGAAAAATCCCCAATCCCGGCCCGGCAAACACCAGCGCCCCCAACCGTGGACGACCCGCCGCCGCAGCCAGCGGCTGACTCAACGCAGTAATCATCACCAGCACCCAGGCGCTGGCCACTCCGGTGCCGAACCGCAGCAACAGATGCGACCAGAAACCGTTGGCCCAGAACGACGCCAGGGTCAGCAACACACACAACCACAAGCCACCATGCAGGCGCCGCTGCACCTGATCCGGCCGCCGGGAAAACATCGCATCCACCGCACCGAGCAAATAACCGAGGTAGTTAGCCGCCGCAATCAGACCGGCGGCGGTCAGGTCGATCTGGCCTTCGCTGAGCAGGTGCGGCAGTTGCGGGGTGAGGGCGAAACGCCCGATGCCCATGGCCATCATCAGGGCGATGAAACAGGCGGATAAGCGAATCAGCGGTGACATGGTCTGAATTCCGTTGGAGGATCAATGACCGTCAGGCTAGGACTGATTGACTTTCTTTAAAATTGAATAATAGTGAGTAACTTGTTCTGTTCAGGAGAAAGGTTGTGGAGTTCAGCCAATTGCGGATCTTCCAGGCCGTGGCGGAGGAGGGCTCGATCACCCGCGCCGCCGAACGTTTGCACCGCGTGCCGTCGAACCTGTCGACCCGGCTTAAACAGCTGGAGGAGCAACTGGGTGTCGAACTGTTCGTCCGTGAGCGTCAGCGTTTGCAATTGTCGCCTGCGGGAAAAGTCCTGCTGGACTACACCGGCAAACTGTTCGCCCTGCGCGATCAGGCCAGCGCGGCGGTGATGGGCGGGCAGCCGGCGGGGGATTTCGTGCTCGGCACGCTGTACAGCACCGCCGCGATCCATTTGCCGGCGCTGCTGGCGCGCTATCACAAGCAATATCCGGCGGTGAATCTTCAGGTGCAGTCCGGACCCAGTGGCGAGTTGCTCGAAGGCCTGCTCACCGGGCGCCTCGACGCCGCGCTGGTGGACGGCCCGCCGCAACTGGCCGGGATTGACGGTGTGCCGTTGTGCAACGAGCGACTGGTGCTGATCAGCGAGGCCGATCACCCGCCGGTGCGCAGCGCCAAGGATGTCGAAGGGCGGGCAGTGTTCACCTTCCGCCATGGCTGCGCCTATCGCGCACGGCTGGAAGCGTGGTTCGCCCACTATCAGGCGGTGATGGGTCGGGCGATGGAGATCGAGTCCTATCAGGGCATGCTCGCCTGTGTGATTGCCGGCAGCGGTGTGGCGCTGATGTCGGAGTCGATGCTCGCCAGCCTGCCGGGGCGCGAAAGCGTGGCGGTGCATCCGCTGGCCGAACCTTTTGCCAGTGCGACAACATGGCTCATGTGGCGTCGGGGCATGGTCGGTGCCAACCTCAACGCGTGGATTGAACAGCAGCAGGCGCTCTATCCCGTGGCTGGCGAGGACGTGCGGGAAACGGCTTGAACGAACGGTCAGGGATTTGGATCAATTCAGTAACAGATCATTGCGGATTTGGCCGAGCATTGCGTAGGACTTCGGACTATTATCAGTGCGAAGCGGCCTCAGAATTCCGGACGCTCAGCACCACCCTGAAGGGGGCATGACGATGAAAGAGAAAATTCAAAACTGGCTGCACGATTTGGGTGTTGCCCTCGGCTTGATCGAACCGCCTCTGCAACCGGTCCCGATTCGCACCGATGACGAACAGCGTCGGCGTCAGCCACGTCGGCGGTAATGCCCCGCTTTGAAGGATCAAAGGATTTAAACGCCAAAAGATCGCACCCGGCCGTCGCTCCATGGAGTGGCGGCCGGGTGCGATCTTTTGTTTTCAGTGACGCCCGATTTCCATCAGAAACCGGCTCAGGTCATTCACGGTTTTCGCAGTCTTGAGCATCCGGTCCTCTTCGGCGGTGAAGGCCGTCAGCCCGAATTCATCTTCCAGATGGAAGATCAGATCCTCGATATCCGCTTTTTCCAGCCCCAGTTGCGCGAGGCTGGTGTGGTCGTCGAATTCACGATTTTCCAGCAGGCGCAGGATGAATCGGTGCACGGCAGCGCGCACGGCAGCTCTTCTCATGGCAGATATTTATTGTGGTTGATCTGACTGAAGTACAGCAGGCCTCAGGCGTGCCGGCGCAACCATTCGTCAATCATCCCGCGCAAATGCGCCCCGGAAAAACTGCCGAAGTGCCCGCCATGCACCGTGCGGATCTTCAGCCCCTGCAAGCGCCGCAGGCTGGCGGCGTAGTCGTCGAGGTTGGAATGGTAGGCGTCTTCGATCAACGGCCCGTCGTAAATGATGTCGCCGCTGAACAGGGTTTCGCTGGCCGCTTCATAGAGGCTGATCCCGCCCGGTGAATGCCCCGGCGTGTGCAGCACCTGCAGCGTGCGATTGCCCAGGTCCAGCACATCGCCGTCCTCGACAAAACCAGTGGCCGGCGCCGCCTTGACCCGATATTCGGCGTAGCACAACGGGCAATCCGGGTGCGCTTCGAACATGTCGTCGCCGACGAAGGCCCGGCTCAGATCGTTCTCGCCATCCGGCGCTGCCAGAATGTCCGCCTCGGCGGGATGCACCAGCCGTTCGGCAAATTCGTGATGCCCGGCGATGTGGTCGAAATGGCAATGACTGGCCACCGCCACCAGCGGCCGCTCGGTCAGCCACGGCAGTTGCTCGCGCAGGCTGACCAGCCCGGAACCGCTGTCGAGCAACAGATCCTTGTCCCGGCCCTGAACGTGCCACAGGTTGCAGCGGTAGAACGGGCGGATGAACGGCTCGTGAATCAGCCGAATGCCGTCGCTCAGGCTTTGCACTTCGAACCACTGATCGCGAGAAACAATCTTCATCAAGCATTTTCTCCAGACGAAAAAAACGGGTGTGGCAACCGACGCCACACCCGCCGAAGAAAGTTGTTGCTACCGCTTCAGCTTAGATCGCGCTGGCCACCACGTTTGGGCGGCGGGACATCAGGCTGACCACCACAAAACTCACCAGACCCACAGCCAGGCTGTAGTAGATCGGCGTGTTGGCATCCAGACCATCCTTGAACATGAACAGCAGGGCGGTGGCGAAGCCCAGGCCCATGCTGGCGATGGCGCCGGCGGTGGTGGCGCGTTTCCAGAAGATCGCACCGATCAGCGGGATCAGCATGCCGCCCACCAACAGGTTGTACGCGAGGGTCAGGGCGCTGATCACGTCGTTGACCACCAGCGCGATGCCCAGCACCACGACACCGGTCAGCAGGGTGAACAGGCGGTTTACCCCCAGGCTCGACTGTTTGCCGCCACGCAGTTTCGGCAGCAGGTCTTCGGTCAGGGTGGTGGCAGCGGCGAGCAGGCCGGCGCTGGCGGTGGACATCATCGCGGCCAGGGCAGCAGCGATCACCAGGCCACGAATGCCATCCGGCAGCGACAGTTTGACGATCGCGGCGAAGGCGTTGTTGACGTTGTCCAGATCCGGGATCAGCACGTGCGCCGCCATGCCGATCAGGGCACAGGCCAGACCGTAAAGGATGCAGTAGATGCCTGCGAAGCTACCGGCGTACTGAGCCACTTTTTCGTTCTTGACGGTGAACACCCGTTGCCAGATGTCCTGACCGATCAGGATGCCGAAGAAGTAGATCATGAAGTAGGTGATGATCGTGTCCCAGCCGATAGTGGTGAAGCTGAAGGCGGTGGCCGGCAGTTTCAGCACCAGTTCGTCCCAGCCGCC
This sequence comes from Pseudomonas sp. 3-2, assembly GCF_019710535.1. Lineage (NCBI taxonomy): Bacteria > Pseudomonadati > Pseudomonadota > Gammaproteobacteria > Pseudomonadales > Pseudomonadaceae > Pseudomonas > Pseudomonas sp. 3-2. Next base: position 1,655,993 of record NZ_CP081200.1, read on the forward strand.
GACGCGGTACAGGCAGATTGGCAGGAGGATGAACATCAGGCCGACGGTCTTGATGATGAACTGGACGATGTCGGTCAGGGTCAGCGACCACATGCCGCCGATGGCCGAGTAGATCACCACCACGCCACCGCCGAGCAGTACCGAGATCCAGAACGGCAGGCCGAACAGCACTTGCAGCACGGTGCCGATGGCGAGGATCGAGGTCACGCCGATCATCAGCGCGTAGGCCAGCATGATCGCCGCGCTCGCCGAGCGGGCCATCGGGTTATAGCGTTTTTCCAGGACCTGGGTAACGGTGTAGATCTTCAGTTTCAGCAGCGGCTTGGCCAGGAACAGGTTCAGCGCAACGATGCCGCAACCCAGTGCCGCGCACAGCCAGAAACCGGAAATGCCGTGCACGTAGCCCAGGCGCACAGTGCCGACGGTGGACGCGCCGCCGAGAACGGTCGCAGCCATGGTGCCCATGTACAGGCTCGGGCCGAGGTTACGCCCGGCCACCAGGAAGTCCTCGTTGGTCTTGGCCTTGCGCATGCCGAAGTAGCCGAGCAAGAGCATGCCGGCGGCGTAGATGAGGACGACGAATAAATCCAAAGCCATGATGGCGTGTCTCCGATTGTCTTTTTTATGGTGAAACAAATTGGTTCTATGAGGCTGCCCGCTCCCACAGGGTTGATCAGGCAGCCTGACGCAGCGCCGCTTCAGCCGGCGCATGGACGCCTTTGCTGCGGGGATCCTTCGGGCCGTAGACCAGCGCCGGCTCCGGGAACAGGCTCAGCAGCATCAGGTACATCACCGAGGCCAGACCGAGGGTCACCAGCAGGCTGATGTCGATGCCGCCGGCCAGTTCACCGAGCGGGCCGACGAACTGCCCCGGCAGATTGACGAAGCACAGGCCGACCGCCGCGCTCGGGATCCACGCGCCCAGGCCGCGCCAGTTCCAGCCGTGGCTGAACCAGTAGCGTCCGCCTTGCTCGCCGCGCGTGAACACTTGCAGGTCGTCCGGGCAGTAGAAGCCGCGACGCACCACCAGGCCGATGATCATGATCACCATCCACGGGGTGGTGCAGGTGATGATCAGCACCGCGAAGGTCGACACGCTCTGCACCAGATTCGCCGCAAAGCGCCCGATGAAGATGAAGGCAATCGACAGCACGCCGATCAGCAACGTCGCCTTGACCCGTGAAAGCAGACGCGGGAACACGCTCGACATGTCCAGCCCGGTGCCATACAGCGACGTGGTGCCGGTGGACATGCCGCCGATCACCGCAATCAGGCACACCGGCAGGAAGAACCAGCTCGGCGACACCGCCAGCAGACCGCCGACGTAGTTGTTGGCCGCGATGTAGTCCGGCGCCTGGATCGCCACGATGGTCGCGGTGGTCAGGCCGAACAGGAACGGGATGAAGGTGGCGATCTGCGACAGAACCACCGCCGCCATGATCCGCTGGCGCGAGGTTTCACGCGGGATGTAGCGGGCCCAGTCGCCGAGGAACGCACCGAAGGAAATCGGGTTGCTCATGGCCACCAGTGCGGCGCCGATGAACGCGGCCCAGAAGCCTGGCTGGCCGAGGCTGACGGTGCCGGCGTAGTGCGCATCGAACGGGCCGGCGAAAGCGAAGATGCCCAGCAGGAACAGCAGGCTCGCGCTCCACACTGCGACCTTGTTCACCCACAGCAAAAAGCGGAAGCCGTAGATGCACACGGTCAGCACCAGAATCGCGAACAGACCGTAGGCCAGGCCCAGGGTCAGGTCGGTTTCCGGCAGGCCGATCAGGCGTTTCGCACCACCGATCAACGCATCTCCCGAACTCCACACCGAGAGCGAGAAGAAGGCGATGGCGGTCAACAGCGACAGGAACGAACCGACGATCCGCCCGTGCACGCCGAAGTGCGCACCGGACGACACGGCATTGTTGGTGCCGTTGAGCGGGCCAAACAGGCCCATCGGTGCAAGGATCAGCGAGCCGAGCAGCACGCCCGAGACAATCGCCCAGACGCCCGCCTGAAAGGACAGGCCGAACAGCACCGGGAAACTGCCGAGCACGGCGGTGGCAAAGGTATTCGCGCCGCCAAAGATCATGCGGAACAAGTCCACGGGACCGGCGGTGCGTTCGTTGTCCGGGATCTGTTCGACCCCGTGGGTTTCAATCTGCGTAAGGCTTTGGTCTTTGTTGTTGTTATTCATGATCTGCTCCGATCATAAAGGCGCGCTCATCGTGCGTGAGCGTCACCTGTCTTGGCTAAGGGGATGGCAGCCCTTCCGGCATTGCGGACAAATGTTCGTGGCAGGCCAGCCAATGGCCTTGTTGTTCTAGGCTCGACGCTTGTTTTCTGAAAACAATCGTCTCGCGCTCCTGGCTGAAGTGTTGCTCCCCTTGCATGCGCAGCTCGGTGGCCACGTCATGGATGAAAATCGCCACGTCACCCTGCAGGCTGACGAAGGCGTTGCTCGAGGTGCAGGACAGCACCTCGAAGCCATCCTCGGCGCGCCAGCTGTCCCACAACGCCTGATAGGCATCGCGCGACAGCAGGGGCTGTTCGAGGGTGTAGAACACAAAGCTCGCATCGGCGCTGAACGCGCCGAAGTAGGCTTCGCGATCGTTGCGGGCGAAGGCGGACACCAGATCGGCGGCCGCTTTCAGAACCTGATCACGTTCGTTCATGACCCGACCCTCAGCGGTGGACCACGCCCGGCAGTACGCAGAGCATTTCGTACAGCAGATTGGCGGCCAGCAGCGAGGTGTTGCCGGTGGTGTCATAAGCGGGCGAGACTTCTACCAGATCGCAGCCGATCAGGTCGAGGCCCTGGCAGCCGCGAACGATTTCAATCGCCTGAATGGTCGTCAGACCACCGATTTCCGGGGTGCCGGTGCCTGGCGCCCAAGCCGGGTCGATGCCGTCGATGTCAAAGCTCAGGTACACCGGGCCGCCACCGACTTTCTCGCGCACTTCGGCCATCAGCGGCGCCAGCGACTTGTGCCAGCACTCTTCGGCCTGCACCACGCGGAAGCCCTGATCGCGGCTCCAGTTGAAGTCGTCGGCGGTGTAACCCTGCGCCCGCAGACCGATCTGCACCACACGGTCGCAGTCCAGAAGACCTTCCTCGACCGCACGGCGGAAGGTCGTACCGTGGGCGATCTTCTCGCCGAACATGTGATCGTTGACGTCAGCGTGGGCATCGATGTGCACCAGACCGACCTTGCCGTGCTTTTTGTGGATCGCACGCAGGATCGGCAGGGTGATGGTGTGGTCGCCACCCAGGGTCATCGGGATCACGTTGTGCTCGAGGATGTTGTCGTAGGCTTCTTCAATGATGCGCACGGCGTCGAGCAGGTTGAAGGTGTTGATCGCCACGTCACCGATGTCGGCAACCGACAGCGAGTCGAACGGCGCAGCGCCGGTGGCCATGTTGTACGGGCGGATCATCACCGATTCGGTGCGGATGTCGCGCGGCCCGAAGCGGGTGCCGGGGCGCAGCGAAGTACCGATGTCCAGCGGCACGCCAACGAAAGCGGCGTCCAGACCGGCAGCGGTCGGTACATGGGGGAGTCGGAGCATGGTGGCGATGCCGCCGAAGCGCGGCATTTCGTTGCCGCCCAGTGGTTGGTGAAGAATCTTGTCCACGGGTAGGGCCTCATCGTCTTTGTTTTATTTATGTCGGCACGCCGTATTCGCAAGGTCACGGGCACCGCTGTGGGCCGATTCTGCGAAATGTAGTGGGGCGGAAGAATCGCTACGGGCAAATACTTAGTTCAGAAATTTCTAAACTAATGCCAGACTTCCCCACGTGCTCGTTCCCACGTCGAGGCGTCGTACCGTCTGCGTGGGAATGTATCCACGGACGCTCCGCGTCCAGCCGTAATCGCAGGTGACGCAGAGCGTCACGGGCGGCATTCCCACGCAGAGCGTGGGAACGATCCTTGGAGTAGACATGGCCAACGCTTTACCCGACCTGAAACTGTTGCGCATCTTCGTCAGCGTCGTGCGTCATCAGGGGTTTGCCAACGCGCAGCAGGAACTCAACCTGTCGACCTCGGCGATCAGCACCTACATGAGCCAGCTCGAAGCCGCGCTGGGTCTGGTGCTGTGCCATCGCGGGCGCGGCGGTTTCAGCCTGACCAGCAAGGGCGAGCTGTTCCATCAGGAAACTCTGCGCCTGCTCGCGGAGCTTGAAGGTTTCGAGCAATACGCCGCCGCGCTCAAGGGCGAACTGCGCGGCACCCTCAACCTCGGGGTGATCGACTCCACGGTCAGCGACAAGGCCCTGCCGTTCGCCGAAGCCATCGGCGCCTACAGCCAGGAACACCCGGCAGTGCATTTGCATTTATCGGTGATGAGCCCGTATGAGCTGCAACTCGGCGTGCAGGACAACCGCCTCGACCTGGCCATCGGCGCGTTCTCCACGCGCATGAGCGGTCTGGTGTACATGCCGCTGTACCGCGAGCAGCACTGGCTGTATTGCAGCAACAGGCACCCGCTGTTCAACGAACGGCGGATTCCCGAACAGGTCATCACCCAGCAACGCATGGTCGGACGCGGTTACTGGAGCCAGGCCGAACTGGCCCGTCACGGTTTCAAACACAGCGCCGCGACCGTGGAAAGTATGGAAGCGCAGCTGATACTGGTGCTGTCCGGGGCCTACATCGGTTACCTGCCGGAGCACTACGCCCAGGCCTGGGCCGACAAGGGCGACCTGCGGGTGCTGCTGCCGGCAACCTTCGGCTATCAGGCGCCGTTTTCCATGATCATGCGCCGTGGCCGCAGCCGCGAGCCGCTGATCCAGACCTTCCGCGATCTGCTCAAAGCGCAGCTCAATCAGGCATAAAGAACATGTCCAGACCCCAATGCCCGCGCTGCCTGCGCCCACAAACTCATTGCCTGTGCCCGCTGATCCCCAGCCTCGACAGCCGCACTCGGGTGTTGCTGTTGCAGCACCCGAGCGAGGTCAATCACGCGCTCAACACCGCACGGCTGGCAGCGCTCGGGTTGAACAATGCCGAGCTGATTGTCGGCGAAGTGTTCGAGGATTTGCCCGCGCTGCTGAACCGGCCGGGGTATCGGGCACGGTTGTTGTTCCCGGCGGATGATGCGCAGCCGATGCAGGCTTACGCCGCGTCCGATGAACCGCTGTTGCTGGTGGTGCCGGATGGCACATGGCGCAAGGCGCGCAAGATGCTGCACCTCAATCCCTTGCTGGCGGCGTTGCCACGGGTGACGCTGGCCGAGGGCGGGGTTTCCCGGTATCGGCTGCGCAAGGCACCGGGGCCGGGGGCGTTGTCGACGATTGAGGCGATTGTGCAGGCGTTGCAGACGCTGGAGGCGCCGGCCTCGTTTGAGCCGTTGCTCAGGCCGTTTGAAGCGCTGATCGAGGGGCAGATTGCGGCGATGGGCGAGGAGACCTTTAAGAAGAATCATGGCGAAAGATAGGTGTTGGTAATGCCGGACTCTTCGCGAGCAAGCCCGCTCCCACAGGGAGAACGCATTCCAAATGTGGGAGCGGGCTTGCTCGCGAAGGGGTCAGATTATTCACCGCAAAGTCCGGATCATCACTAGCGTTCGCGCATCGCCTCGGTCCGGGCTTTCAGCACCGGTTTGAGCAGGTAATCCAGCACGCTTTTCTCCCCGGTAATGATGTCCACCGTCGCCACCATCCCCGGAATGATCAGCAGCGGTTTCACATCCCCGCCCAGATGGTTTTTGTCGGTGCGCACCTGGATCAGGTAAAAGCTGTTGCCCTTGTCATCGGTAATCGTATCGGCGCCGATCAGCTCAAGCTTCGCGCTCAGCCCGCCGTAGATCGTGTAGTCGTAGGCGCTGAACTTGACCATGGCTTTCTGGCCCGGATGCAGGAACGCCACGTCCTGAGGGCGGACCTTGGCTTCGATCAGCAGGTTGTCTTCCAGCGGCACGATTTCCACCATGTCACTGCCCGGCTGCACCACGCCGCCGATGGTGTTGACCTTCATTTGCTTGATCACCCCATGCACCGGCGAAGTCACGGTGGTGCGGCTGACACGGTCGTCGATGGCGATGCTCGACGCGGTGATTTTCGACAGGTCGGTGCGTTTCTCGTTGAGCTCCTTGGCCGCTTCGGAGCGGAAGGTCTGTTCCGATTCGTCGATCTTGCTGCGGATCTCGGCGATGGCCGATTCGGCGCGGGGAATGGCCAGGGTCGTGGCGTTCAGGGAACCGCGGATTTCCACGGCACTGCGCTTGAGCCGCAGGATCTCCACCGGTGACACGGCACCGGTCTTGACCAGCGGTTCGGACATGTTCATTTCCTGATTGACCAGCGCCAGGCTCGAACTGTATTGCCCCTGTTTCGAGCGAAACTCCGCCAGCTCCTGAGTCTTCTGCCGCAGCTGTTCGCTGAGAGTTCTCTGTTCGCTGGCCAGCCGCCGCTGCCGTTGTTCGTACAGTGAACGCTCGTCCTCGGCCACTTGCGGCGCCTTGGCGATCACTTCGTCCGAGAGCTTGAACGGCCGGCCTTCGGCTTCAGCGGACAAGCGTTCGACCTGCGCGGTCAAGGCATAACGATCGGCCTCGCTCTCACCCTTGTTCGACAGAAACCGCGTGTCGTCCAGGCGCAGCAGTTTGTCGCCCTTATCGACCATTTGTCCTTCGCGCACGAAGATCTCGGTGACGATCCCGCCTTCGAGGTTCTGGATCACCTGGACCTTGCTCGACGGAATCGCCTTGCCTTCGCCCATGGTCACTTCCTGCAACACCGCGAACTTGGCCCAGACCAGCGCACTGATCAGCAGCGCCGCCGCCAGCCACACGGTGATGCGCGACCAGCGTGGCGAATCCTGCAGCGAGGCGCCGGCGGTTTCCGGCATGAATTCGGCTTCGGCGCTTTTACCGAAGCTGTCGAAATAACCGCGGGGTTTTGAAGGTGAGGAAGCCGACATGGGGTAACTCCTAGACCGCTGCCGAGCCGACCCGGCCCTTGCGCAGCGCATCGATGACCGCTTCTTTCGGACCGTCGGCGACGATCCGGCCGTTGTCCAGCACCAGCAACCGGTCCACCAGGCTCAGCATTGAAGTGCGGTGGGTGACCAGCAACAAGGTTTTGCCCTGCACCCAGCCGTGCAGCTTCTGGCGCAAGACGTCTTCGCTGCTGTTGTCCATGGCGCTGGTGGGTTCGTCGAGCAGCATGATCGGCGGGTCGAGCAACAGCGCCCGCGCCAGCAATACGGCTTGGCGCTGGCCGCCGGAGAGCAATTGCCCGCGCTCGCCCACCGGCCGGTCGAAGCCTTGCGGGTGCTGGCGGGCGAGCTCGGTGACGCCGGTCAGTTCAGCCACTTCGAGCATCCGTGAATCGCTGATGTAGCGGGCGCCGAGGGTCAGGTTGTCGCGCAGGCTGCCGGCCAGCAGCGGCAGGTCATGGGCGACGTAGCCGATCTGCTGGCGCAGGTCGGCGACATCCAGTTGCCGCAGGTCGAGGCCGTCGAGCAGCAACTGGCCTTCGTCCGGTTCGTAGAAGCCCATCACCAGTCGCGCCAGGGTGCTTTTGCCCGAGCCGCTGCGGCCGATGATGCCGATCCGTTCGCCGGGTCTGACGCTGAAACTGACGTTGCTCAGGGCCGGGGCGTTCTGACCGTTGTAGTGGAAGGTCACCGCGTTGGCGTCCAGCGCACCTTGCAGTTGCGTGCGCTCCAGCGGCCGCTGTTTGCCGTCGCGTTCCTGAGGCAGGGACATCAGCGCATCGGTGCTTTTCATGGTCAGTTGCGCTTGCTGGTAGCGGGTGATCAGCCCGGCGATCTGGCCCAGCGGCGCCAGCACGCGGCTGCCGAGCATGTAAGTCGCCACCAGTGCGCCGACGCTGAGATTGCCGGCGATGATGCTGTAGACCCCGGCCACAATTGTCGCCATCCCCGAAAACTGCTGGATGAACAGCGTGCCGTTGGTGGCCAGCGCCGAGAGATTACGCGCGTGGCTGTCGAGGCGGGTGAGGGCGCCGTGGGTGCTTTCCCATTTGTGTTGGCGCTCGCTTTCGGCGCTGCACGCCTTGAGGGTTTCCAGGCCGCCGAGGGTTTCGATCAGCAACGCCTGACGCTCGGCGCCGAGGCTGAGGCTTTTCTGCACGGTGTCGCGCAGACGGGCCTGAATGATCATTGCGAAAACAATGGTGATCGGAAACGCCAGCAACGGAATCACCACCAGCCAGCCGCCGAGCAAGCCGATCACCACCAGCATCAACACCACGAAGGGCAGGTCGATCAGGCTGGTCAGGGTCACGGCGGTGAGAAATTCGCGCAGGCCCTGGAAGTCGTGAATGCTCTGGGCGAAGCCGCCGATGGTCGCCGGCCGGGCTTTCATTGCCATACCGGTGATGCGTTCGAATAAAGTCGCGGAAAGGATCACATCGGTTTTCTTGCCGGCGGTGTCCAGCAGGTGCGCGCGCACCACTCGCAGCACCAGTTCGAAACCGGTTCCGATCAGCAAGCCGATGGCCAGCACCCACAGGGTCGACGTGGCCTGGTTTGGCACCACGCGATCGTAGGTCTGCATGACGAACAGCGGCACCATCAGGCCCAGCAGGTTGATCAGGAAACTGGCGAGGATCGCGTCGCTGTAGAGCCATTTCGACAGCTTCAACGTGTCGCGAAACCACGCCTGCACTCGCGGCACCAGCGGTGAGCGCAGGTCTTCCAGTTCATGCCGTGGCCGGGCGAACAGGGCCTGGCCGCTGTAGTGTTCGGTGAGTTCTTCACGGCTGACCCATTGCTCGCCGCCGTCGGCTTCGCTGGGCAGGATCAGCGCCTTGCCGTCTTCGCTAAAACGCCGCAGCACTGCCGTGCGCCCGTTGCCCAGCAGTAACAGCACCGGCAGATTCAGCGGTGAGATGTCCTTGAGTTCCCGGCGCAGCAAGCGCGCCTGCAACCCGGCCCGGGCTGCGGCGCGCGGCAGCAGGTCGAGGCTCAGGCGTTGTTTGTCCAGGGGCAGCCCGGCGCTCAGGCTGGCGCGACTGACCGTCGCGCCGTGCAGTTTGCAGAGGATCAACAGACCGTCGAGCAACGGGTCATCGAAGCTCAGCCGCGGATCGATCCCGGTGTTACCGGGTTGCATGCTGGTCATATTGATCGCTCCCCTGGCACTACATCATCGGAACTACTTCAGTTCAGGCAAGCGCGCTTCGTTTTTCACCTCGGTCGCAGCAATCGCATCGGCCGGCAGCACCACCCGCTGCTTGCTTAACAACTGGCCCATGTTCGCCAGCACGCGGTACATCGAGTATTCCTCGGTGTAGCGGATTTCGGTGTAGCGACGGTTGGCGTTGTACAGCTCGTTTTCACTGTCGAGCACGTCCAGCAGGGTGCGCTGGCCGAGGCCGAACTGATCCTGATACGCAGCGCGCACACGCTTGGTGGTCTCGGCGTATTCGCGGGCGGTCGGGGTCTGTTTCTTGGCGTTAAGCATGGCGTTCCACGCCAGGTGAATGTTCTCGTTGAGCTGGCGCAGGGCGTTGTTGCGGATGTCCATCGCCTGGTTGATCTGGTGCGCATCGGAGGCCAGTCGCGCCTTATCGCTGCCGCCACGGAACAGGTTGTAGTTCATCACCACGCCGACCCGCCATTCGTTGTCGTGGCCCTCGTCACCCTGCACGTTATTGTTGGCGCCGACGGCGGCTTCCGCGTCGAAGCGCGGGTAGAACGGCGACTTGGCGACTTCGTACTGGCTCTCCGCCGATTGCACGTCAGCCTGGGCGGATTTCAGATACGGGTTGTTCTCGACCATGCTCTGCTGGGCTTCAGGCAAGGTGGCGGGCAATTCGCCGCGGGTCGAGGCTGGGGTTTCCAGCTCATCCGGCATGCGCCCGACCACGCTGTAGAAGTTGGATTCGGCATCCGCCAGATCGACTTCGGCGGTGTCGAGGTTGTTCTGCGCCAGCGCCTTCCGGGCCACCGATTGATCGGAGTCGGCGGTGCTGCCCACCCCGCGCTCGGTGCGCAGGCCAATCTGGTCGTTGACCCGCAAGTGCGCCTGCAGGTTGTTCTTGGCCAGGGTCACCAGTTCGCGACGCTTGAGCACTTCGAGGTAGACCTCGATGGTGCGCAGGGCCAGATCCTGGGCGGTGCCTTGCGCGTAATAGGCGCGTGAGTTGGAAACGCCCTTGGTGCGTTCGACTTCGTTGGCCGTGTTGAAACCGTCGAACAGCATCTGCCGCAGCCGCAGCTCGGACTGGGTGTAATTGAGGATTTCGGTGTGGTGGTTACCGAAGGCCCGGGTGTTGGTGTTGTCGCTGTAGCCGCGCCCGTAAGCAGCGTTCAGATCCACCGACGGATAGAAGCCGCCCTTGGCGACCTTCACCTGTTCATCAGCCGACAGGCGCGCATCCACGCGCGAGGCCAGTTCGGGGTGGGTAGCGATGGTGCTCTGGATCGCTTCGGTGAGGTTCATGGCCTGGGCTTGGGAAGTGCAAGCCATGGCCAGCAAAACCGCGCTGCAGAGGGGGGTTAGTACGCGCATGGGTGCATCTCCCTGAGTCCTGATGGTGTTTCGCTGTCGCCAATTTATTGACGATATTTTTAGTAAAAAGCGTTTCATGCCTGTAACAACAGAGCTAAGAACATCCTGAAGCGTAGCTAAGAAAAAATTTTCATAAGGGTTATGCCAAAAAAAACTTATGCGGTTCGCCAAATCCAGCACATTGTTCCACTCGAAAGCCTTTGTTTTATGCGCTTTAGGGAGCACAGAAAGGCTTGAGGAAAGTTCCACTCACTTTGCGACATACGGCGAAGTACTGCTAAAGGGGAGGGACGCGTAGCGGCTGATGAGCGACAGATTTTTGTCACTCGGGTGATTCACCACCGTTACGTAGCGCTAGTGGGCCTGCTGCAGCGAACAGATATTCCAAGTGCTTGATTTCGCTGGAGTTTCTGAACCTGCACAACCTGCGAAACGAACTGTCGAGGTGCGAGCGTCGCCCCGACAACCCGCTTGAGCCATGGGCTGCTTCGCAAACCAGCGCCGACGGTGGTCGGCAGCGGAGGAATGCACATGGCAACGCTCATCGGGATCGTCACTAAAGTCATTGGTCAGGTTTTCGCTCAGTCGGCGGACGGCACTCGTCGCGCACTGGTCGAAGGCGATCGTCTGTTTGCAGGGGATCAATTGATCACCGGGGCGCAGGGGGCGGTTGCCGTTCATCTGCAAAACGGCCAGGAACTGACCCTCGGCCGCGACAGCAGCCTGACCATGACCGGCCAATTGCTCGCCGATCAGGCGGCTCACGTCAATGCACCGGAAGCGGTGACCCCGAGCGAGTCGCAACTGACCGACGTCGAACAGATCCAGAAAGCCATTGCCGCCGGCGATGACCCGACCCAATCCGCCGAAGCGACAGCGGCCGGCCCCGGCGCCACCGGTGGTGCGCCGGGCGCACTGGGTGGCGGCCACAGTTTCGTGTTGCTGACCGAAGTGGCCGGCCGGGTCGATCCGGTCATCGGTTTCCCCACCGCCGGTTTCAATGGCATTCCCGAGTTTCCCGAAGAACGCCACAACGCGGTGATCGACAACGGTGACGACACCGCGCCGATCACTCCACCACCACCGCCAGTCAACAATCCGGTAACACTCACCGGGCTGTCTGTTGCCGGTGGCGAATTGAATCTTAACGAAGCCAATCTGCCCGACGGTTCCGCTGCCAACCCTGGCGCGCTGACCCAGACCGGCAGCTTCACGGTGTCGGCGCCGGACGGTCTGAGCAGCCTGAGCATCGGCGGCATTAACGTGATCGTCGGTGGCGTGCCGATCGGTTTCCCGCAATCGATCACCACGCAACTGGGCAACACCCTGACCATCACCGGCTACAACCCGGCCACCGGCACGGTCAGCTACAGCTACACCCTCAACGGCAACGAAACCCACGCGGCGGGCGACGGGACGAACAACCTCAGCGAACAGTTCACTGTGATTGCCGGCGACAGCAATGGCGACACCGCGACCGGCACGCTCGACGTCAACATTACCGACGATGTCCCGAAAGCGTTCGATGACAACAATGGCACGGCCTCAGAGACCCAACTGACCCTGACCGGCAACGTCCTGACCAACGACGTGCAAGGCGCCGACCGTGTACCTGTCGGCGACAACGCCGGCCCGATCACCCCCGGCACCTTCATCGGCACTTACGGCACGTTGGTGCTCAACGCCAACGGCACCTACACCTACACGCTCAATACCAGTGATGCGGACTTCAAGAATCTGCATGGCGGTGGCAATGGCACCGAGACTTTCACTTACACCCTGACCGATGCCGACGGTGACACCAGCACCGCGAACCTCGTTTTGCAGATCCACAACAACGACGACCCTGTGATCATCAACGGGTTGAACGTCGAGGGCGGTGAACTCACCGTCTACGAAAAAAACCTCGGCGACGGCAGCGACCCGGACTCGGGAGCCCTGACCCAAAGCGGCACCTTCACCATCACCGCACTGGACGGCGTCACCACGCTGACCATCGGCGGCATCGCCGTGGTCACCAATGGCGTGGCGGCAGGTTTCCCGCAATCCATCGTCACTCCGTTGGGCAGCACCCTGACCATCACCGGTTTCAACGCCGCCACCGGTGTTGTCAGCTACAGCTACACCCTGGTCGACAACGAAGCGCATCCAACCGCCAATGGCGCCAACGTGCTCAACGAGCAGTTCGCCGTGACCGTGGTCGACGACAACGGCACCACCGCCAATGCGACGCTGGACGTGAACATCGTCGACGACCTGCCAAAAGGTGTGGATGACAGCAACGCCGGCACTGCTTCGGAAACCAATCTCACACTGAGCGGCAACGTCCTGACCAACGACGTGCAGGGTGCCGACCGCGTGCCAACCGGCCCGAATGCCGGCCCGATCACGGCGGGCACTTTCACCGGGACTTACGGGACTCTGGTACTGAACGCCAACGGTACTTACACCTACACCCTCAACACCAGCGACGCCGATTTCAAAGCGCTGCACGGCGGCGGCAACGGCACTGAAACCTTCACCTACACCATCACCGATGCCGACGGCGATACCAGCACCGCGAATCTCGTGCTGCAAATCCACAACAACGACGACCCGGTAATCATCAACGGCCTCGACGTGAATGGCGGCGAGCTCACCGTCTACGAGAAAAACCTCGGCGACGGCAGCAACCCCGATGCTCCAGCGCTGACCCAAAGCGGCACCTTCACCATCACCGCGCTGGACGGCGTCACCACGCTGACCATTGGCGGCATCGCCGTGGTCACCAACGGCGTGGCGGCAGGCTTCCCACAATCGGTGACTACGCCACTGGGCAGCACGCTGACCATCACCGGTTTCAACGCCGCCACCGGCGTTGTCAGCTACAGCTACACCCTGGTCGACAACGAAGCGCACCCGACTGCCAACGGCGCCAATGTCCTGAACGAGCAGTTCGCCGTGACCGTGGTCGATGACAACGGCACCACCGCCAATGCCACGCTGGACGTGAACATCGTCGACGACCTGCCAAAAGGCGTGGACGACAGCAACGCCGGCACCGCTTCGGAATCCAACCTCACCTTGAGCGGCAACGTCCTGACCAACGACGTGCAGGGCGCCGACCGCGTACCGACCGGCCCCAATGCCGGCCCGATCACGGCGGGTACGTTCACCGGGACTTACGGGACCCTGGTGCTGAATGCCAACGGCACCTACACCTACACGCTCAACACCAACGATGCAGACTTCAAAAACCTGCACGGCGGCGGCAACGGCACCGAGACCTTCACCTACACCATCACCGATGCCGACGGCGACACCAGCACCGCCAACCTGGTGCTGAACATTCACAACAACGACGATCCGGTGGTCCTCAACGGCCTCGACGTGAATGGTGGCGAACTCACCGTCTACGAGAAAAACCTCGGCGACGGCAGCAGCCCTGACGCTCCAGCGCTGACCCAAAGCGGCACCTTCACCATCACCGCGCTGGACGGCGTCACCACACTGACCATCGGCGGCATTGCCGTGGTCACCAACGGTGTGGCGGCTGGCTTCCCACAATCGGTGACCACGCCACTGGGCAGCACGCTAACCATCACCGGCTTCAACGCGGTGACTGGCGTCGTCAGCTACAGCTACACCCTGGTCGACAACGAAGCGCACCCGAATGCCAACGGCGCCAACGTGCTCAACGAGCAGTTCGCCGTGACCGTGGTCGATGACAACGGCACCACCGCCAATGCGACGCTGGACGTGAACATCGTCGACGACCTGCCAAAAGGCGTGGACGACAGCAACGCCGGCACCGCTTCGGAATCCAACCTCACCTTGAGCGGCAACGTCCTGACCAACGACGTGCAGGGCGCCGACCGCGTACCGACCGGCCCCAATGCCGGCCCGATCACGGCGGGTACGTTCACCGGGACTTACGGGACCCTGGTGCTGAATGCCAACGGCACCTACACCTACACGCTCAACACCAACGATGCAGACTTCAAAAACCTGCACGGCGGCGGCAACGGCACCGAGACCTTCACCTACACCATCACCGATGCCGACGGCGACACCAGCACCGCCAACCTGGTGCTGAACATTCACAACAACGACGATCCGGTGGTCCTCAACGGCCTCGACGTGAATGGTGGCGAACTCACCGTCTACGAGAAAAACCTCAGCGACGGCACCAGCCCCGACACCCCGGCGCTGACCCAGAGCGGCACCTTCACCGTGACGGCCCTCGACGGTCTGCAAACCCTGACCGTGGGCGGCATCGCCGTGATGACCAATGGCGTGGCGGCCGGCTTCCCGCAATCGACCGTCACCCCGCTGGGCAGCACGCTGACCATCACTGGATACGACCCGGCCACGGGCGTGGTCAGCTACAGCTACACCCTGGTGGATAACGAAACCCATCCGACCGCCAACGGCGCCAACAGCATCACCGAGAACTTCAACGTGGTGGCGACGGACACCGACGGCAGCACCGCCACCGGACAGATCAACGTCAACATCATCGACGACCTGCCGACCGCCAAACCCGACGCGACGTCGGTGCAGGAGGGCGGCACCGTCAGCGGCAACGTGCTGGACAACGACATCGGCGGCGCCGACGGCCCGGCAGCCAGTGGCGCGGTAGTGGGCGTGCGCGCCGGCTCCGACACCTCGACCTCGGCCATCGGCGGCCTCAACAGCAACATCAACGGCACTTACGGCTACCTGACCCTCGACGCCAACGGCAACGCGGTCTATCACAGCAACCCGAATGCCGTGAGCGGCCCGGGTGCGGTGGATGTGTTCGTGTACACCGTGCGCGATTCCGACGGCGATGAAAGCATCACCACCATCACCATCGACGTCTACAACAGCTGCCTCAAAGCCGTCAGCGACACCGACGTCACCGTGTACGAAAAAGCCCTCGACCTGACCAAGGACGGCCAGGATCTGGCCGCTGGCACGGTCACCGGCAGCGATCCGACCAGCACTGGCGAAACCGCGTCGGGCACGCTGGTCGGCTCGGTCACCGGCGCGGTCGGTGCGATCAGCTACGCGCTGGTCGGCAGCGCCACCGGCAACTACGGGCAAATCGTGCTCAACCCCGACGGCACATACACCTACACCCTGACCTCTCCGGCCAGCACCACCCCGCACGCCGATGACGGCGCCAACACCCTGACCGAAACCTTCACCTACCAGGCCACCGATTCGCTGGGCAACGTCGTCACCAGCACCCTCGTGGTCAGCATCGTCGATGACGTGCCGAAGGCGATCAACGACAGCAACGCCAGCACCGCGTCGGAAAACCAGTTGACCCTCAACGGCAACGTGCTGACCAACGACGTGCAAGGCGCCGACGTGGTGGCGACCGGCCCGAATGCCGGCCCGATCACCCCCGGCACCTTCACTGGCACTTACGGCACCCTGGTGCTGAACGCCAACGGCACTTACACCTACACGCTGAACACCAACGATGTGGACTTCAAGAACCTGCACGGCGGTGGCAACGGCACCGAGACCTTCACCTACACCCTGACCGATGCCGACGGCGACACCAGCACCGCCAACCTGGTGCTGAACATTCACAACAACGACGATCCGGTGGTCCTCAACGGCCTCGACGTGAATGGTGGCGAACTCACCGTCTACGAGAAAAACCTCAGCGACGGCACCAGCCCCGACACCCCGGCGCTGACCCAGAGCGGCACCTTCACCGTGACGGCCCTCGACGGTCTGCAAACCCTGACCGTGGGCGGCATCGCCGTGATGACCAACGGCGTGGCCGCCGGCTTCCCGCAATCGACCGTCACCCCGCTGGGCAGCACGTTGACCATCACCGGATACGACCCGGCCACGGGCGTGGTCAGCTACAGCTACACCCTGGTGGATAACGAAACCCATCCGACCGCCAACGGCGCCAACAGCATCACCGAGAACTTCAACGTGGTGGCGACGGACACCGACGGCAGCACCGCGACCGGGCAGATCAACGTCAACATCATCGATGACTTGCCGACCGCCAAGGCCGACACCGGCTCGGTGGCAGAGGGCGGCACGGTCAACATCAGCGTGCTGGGCAATGACATCAGTGGCGCGGATGGCGCTGCGATCGTGGTCGGCGTGCGCGCCGGCGGCAACACCGCGACCTCGGCCATCGGCGGCCTCAACAGCAACATCAACGGCAACTACGGCTACCTGACCCTCGATGCGGCGGGCAATGCGGTCTATCACAGCAACCCGAACTCGGTGAGCCCGCCGGGCGCTACCGATACTTTCACCTACACCATCCGCGACAGTGACGGCGATGAAAGCACCACCACCATCACCGTCAACGTCGCCGACAGCAAGCTTGTGGCCTCGACCGATCAGGACGTCACCGTCTATGAAAAAGCCCTCGACCTGACCCAGGACGGACAAGACCTCGCCCCCGGCACGGTCACCGGCAGCGAGCCGGGCAACACCGGCGAAACCGCGACCGGCACGCTGGTCGGTTCAGTCAGCGGCGGCAGCGGGGCGATCACCTACACCCTGGTCGGCAGCGCCACCGGCACCTATGGGCAGATCCAGCTCAACGCCGACGGCACCTACACTTACACCCTGACCTCGGCGCCGAAAACCACGCCGAATGCCAACGACGGGCCGAACACCCTGAGCGAAAGCTTTACCTACAAAGCCACCGATGCGCTCGGCAACAGCACCACCAGCAACATCGTGGTCAACATCGTCGACGACGTGCCAAAAGCCGTGGCGTCGGATCGTTCGGTGGCGGCGGTGGAGATCGACTCCAACATCCTCATCGTCCTCGACATCTCCGGCAGCATGGCCGACGCCTCCGGCGTGCCGGGCCTGTCGCGGCTGGAACTGGCCAAGCAGGCGATCAGCGCCTTGCTCGACAAGTACGATGATCTGGGCGATGTGAAAGTGCAGCTCGTCACCTTCAGCAGCAACGCCACCGACCGCACTTCGGTGTGGGTCGATGTCGCCACGGCCAAGACCCTTCTGGCCAGCCTCAGCGCGGGCGGCGGCACCAACTACGACGCCGCTGTGGCGACCATGTACAACGCGTTCAACACCTCGGGCAAACTCACCGGGGCGCAGAACGTCGGCTACTTCTTCTCCGACGGCAAACCCAACGAGGGTGACATCGGCACCGCCGACGAAGCGACGCTCAAGGCGTTCCTCGATGCCAACAACATCAAGAACTACGCGATCGGCCTGGGCAGCGGCGTGAGCAACGCCAACCTCGATCCGCTGGCGTACGACGGCATCACGCACACCAACACCAACGCGGTGGTGGTCACCGACCTCAATCAACTGAACTCGGTCTTGTCCGGCACGGTGCAGGGCGCGCCGGTCACCGGTTCGTTTATCGGCGAGGGCGGCACGTTCGGCGCCGATGGCGGGTTCATCAAATCCATCGTGGTCGACGGCACCACCTACACCTATGACCCGAAAGCCAACGGCGGTCAGGGTTCGCTGGTCGCCAGCGGCGGCGCCAACCACGGCACGTTCAACACGGTGAACAACACCCTGAGCATCGCCACCAACAACAGCGGCACCCTGGTGGTCAACCTCGACACCGGCGACTACAGCTACACCTCGCAAAAAACCACCGCCGTGGTGATCACCGAAAACATCGGCTTCACCCTCAGCGACAACGATGGCGACCTCGCCAGCTCGACGCTGACCGTGAAAGTGATCCCCAACGCGCCTCCGGTGGCGGCGGACGACCACATCATCACCAACGTGCTGTCGGGCAACATCGTGGTGCCGGGCGAACTGTTGCTGGCCAACGACACCGACCCCAACGGCGACACCCTCAACGCTACGCCAACCTCGTTCAACACCG
The DNA here is from genome assembly GCF_019710535.1 of Pseudomonas sp. 3-2. NCBI lineage: Bacteria > Pseudomonadati > Pseudomonadota > Gammaproteobacteria > Pseudomonadales > Pseudomonadaceae > Pseudomonas > Pseudomonas sp. 3-2. Next base: position 1,674,294 of record NZ_CP081200.1, read on the forward strand.
GCTGGGTCTCCAGATCGGCAGACTTCACCGGCAGCGGCGCGATCAGCTTCACCGGCACCAACGCCAACACCGCCGCCAATCAGAACCTGGCCAACGTGCGTAACTCGTTCAGCGCCAACGCCGCCACCATGACCGCCGTGCTGGTGGTCAGCGGCTACCTCGGCGCGGTGACCAACACCAACGCCAACGATGAAGACCGCATCACCGTCAACCTGCGCCAGGGCGAAACCCTCAACCTGGACCACAACCTGGCGGCCGGTCACATCACCATGGAGTACTCGATCAACGGCGGCGCTTACATTGCCCTCGCGGACGGCCAGACCCTGACCGCGACGTCCGACGGCGTCTACCAGATCCACATCACCAACATCAGCAACACCACGGGCAGCAACGCCAACGCGGCGGAGAACTACCAGCTGACCATGACCCTCAACTACGCCGGGGCCCACGACATCACCCCGGACTACCACGGCACCTACACCGCCAACGACAACCACGGCGGCAGCGACACGGCAAACGTGACCATCAGCTATCAGGACGGCCACACCCTCACTGGGACCTCGGGCGATGACGTACTGGTGGCGGGCACCGGCGACAACATCATCAATGCCGGCGACGGCAACGACGTGCTCACCGCTGGCTCCGGCAACAACGAACTGCACGGCGGCGCCGGCAACGACTTGCTCTACAGCGGCCCGGGCAACGATTTGCTCGACGGTGGCACTGGCATCGACACCGCCAGCTACGCCCACGCGACCGCCGGGGTGACGGTCAACCTCGGCCTGCTCGGTGCGCAAAACACCATTGGCGCCGGCACAGACACCCTGACCGGCATCGAAAACCTCGTCGGCTCGAACTTCAACGACACCCTCACCGGCGACAACAATAACAACGTGATCAACGGCGGCCTGGGCAACGATATCCTCAACGGCGGCGGGGGCGATGACCTGCTGATCGGCGGGATGGGCAACAACACCCTGACCGGCGGACCGGGTGCCGACACCTTCCAGTGGCTCAAGGGCAACAGCGGTCACGACCTCGTCACCGACTTCACCCCCGGCACCGACAAGCTCGACCTGTCGCAACTGCTGCAAGGTGAAAACGGCACGTCGGCGTCACTGGATGACTACCTGCACTTCACCGTCACCGGCAGCGGCGCCTCGGTCATGACCAGCATCGACGTCAGCGCCATGGCCGGCGCCACGCCGAACCAGACCATCGACCTGGCCGGCGTCAACCTCGCCAGCCACTACGGTGTGACGCCGGGGGCGGGTGGGTTGATCGCCAGCGGGCACGACACGGCGACCATCATCAACGGCATGCTCAATGATCATTCGTTGAAGGTGGATACGGTTTGATCTGAACGCTGAAACGACAAAACCCGCCGCCCCGATCAAACGGGACGGCGGGTTTTTCATGCCGCAAGTGATGTGTTGCCTGGGAGTGAGCCTTCGTCGGATCGCCGCCCGGAGCAAGGTCATGCGTCTAGCACACCTTTAAACCACGCCGCCGTACCTGTGGGAGCGGGCTTGCCCCGGGCGGCGATCCGACGAAGGCGTCATGTCTGTCACGCATTATTCGCGACGGTGCATTTACCTTCTTTACACCGCTGCTTCGGTTTTCAACTCCAGATTATCCAGCACCCGATTCACCGCCAGCTCACCCAGCATGATCAACTGCGCAATCCCCAACAACACATGCCGGTGCGAGCCATCCACCAGCCCGGCGAAGTCATTGGCCATGGTCTTGGCCGAAGTCAGGGTTTCGCAGGCGTCGGCCAGCAGTTCTTCGCTGTCGATACCGGGGGCGATGAGGTAGCGGGTGTTGGGTTTGAGCAATGGTTTTCGGGGGAGCAGGGGATTGAGGTAGTGATCGAGCGCGCGCTCGGCGGCTTCGTGGAATTTCTTGGAGTCGAGGGTTTCGTAGGGGGAAGTCGAATCGACTTCGGGCGGGTTTGGCGTTGGTTTGATCATGGCGAATCTCCGTGATTGGATTTAGCCGCCACGACTCATCGCTAAACAAGTAAAGGTGGCGGCTGTACGCAGGTTAGCGATCCGGGTCACAGAAACCCCGGGTAGACCCGAAGGTCTCCCACGCACAGCCACCATTACGCCAAGTGCAGAGAAGAGACTGCAATCGGGATTGGGCGTTGTTGCGTCTGTATGGAGCCGGATCGCTAAACCCGATCGCTGTTTTTCAGCGACCGCCAAACAATAGAACCCGTCCCCAAGGCGCACAAGCCGGCGGATTCTGGCGGATGCGTAGGCAATGGCGCAAGGTTGTGTGGCTTTGCGGACATAACCTTAAACACACTTCAACAGCTGCGTTGGCTCGTACCCGAAACGACAAAACCCGCGCTCCCAATTTAATGGGAGCGCGGGTTTTCAGGGTCGGGGGTGGTAAACAAATGCGTCCCCTTTTCTCGTCCTTATATAAATGCGTCCCCTTGTAACATCCGCTCTCCACACGTGGTTAGTTAATATGTAATTGTAAAATTGTCTATGTAAGAGTAGCTGCCACCATCTTTAAGCACCATGGCTTTTATTTTTCTGCCAGCTGGCGCAGAAAATTGCATCCAGTCTGCTGTTGGGAATGTAATTTCGCTAATAACGTAATTATTTTCGTCTAGGAACTTTGCAGTGCCCTTGTGACGGGACACAATTCCAAACTTGATGGTGCTAGCTGCGTTATTTAATGTAATTCTGATACTCGCGGATAGGGCGATATATAAGCTTTTGCCAGTAATCAACGACCCTTGAGTGAGATCTCCTTTCAAGTGAACATGGTCACTCTCCGCCTTCACCGTCATCGTAGGAAAAGGTCTCTCGGTGTTGATGGGTATCGAGCCGAGAACGCCAGTTTCAAATTCTTCGTAAGCCGTACGAGCCACAACCTTCAGATTGCGCACATTCGAAAAGGTGTCTGTGCTGTGATATCGCGATTTAGCATACAAACGACGGTCGCCCAGCTCCACGTCAATTGTGATTTCCCAAACTCCCGTCGTTTCATCGGCCTTTGCTTTGCCCTTGGGTACAGCGCTCGGGCCACTGCCATCATAGATTTCAACCTCGTGGCCCTTGCTCGCTGTACCCCTGAGTTTCAAGGAAGTACTGACGGTTTCGGTGCCTTCCGGCACTTCCCGATTGTCGGCGTCCAGTACATTATCCAGCGTCGGCGTGACCAGAGCCGTTACGGTCAGTTTGTACTCCTGCGAGCTTTGCCCCGAACCATACAACGCCTTGGCCGTGAAACTGTGAAGCACGGCTGTCAGGCCGGTCACCAGCAGGGTCCAGATGCCGGTTCCCAGATCGGCCACGGGCTGACCTTGGGACACGCTGCCCAGCAGAACATCGACCTTCTGGCCCTTGGCGGCGACGCCCGACAGGGTGACCGCCGTTTCCACGGTGAATCCGTCCGGCGGAATCTCGTCCCCGCTGGGTGAGCCTTTTGCCGAGGTGATGACAGGCTTCACGTCGGCTAGTAGCACGGTCAGGGTTCTAGGCGGAGTCGAAACAGGCCCCGAATCATAGTTGCCTTTAATTGCATAACTATGAGGCCCTGATGTTTGAACACCCGTGTTATAGGTCCAGTTGCCATTCCCATCCACGGCGATCAGCCCCAGCTGAACCCCGTCGATCAGTAGATAAATGGTTGAGTTCGGCCTGGCTGTTCCGCTCATTGCAAACAACGTATCAGAAGTACCGGTGCCCTCAGGAATTTCTACTCCGCTGATCAAGCCTTTGATCGAATCAATCGTCAGCGTCTCGGCTGCACCCACGGTCAAGACCCATTGGTGAGAGGGCGCCGAACTTGAGTTTGCACGCAAGCCAAAGGTGTGCACCCCGTCAAGCATATTCAGCTCCCGATGAAGGTATCGACCGCTCTGGTTGTACACGCTGCCGGCCGGTGTCAGAACTCTAAGGGCGCCGTTATGGTTATCGATTATTTCAAGCGGATCTCCGTGCGGCCCGTCAGCACCTATTTCGATGTCTTTGGATTGCGTGGTGTCGGGGTTATTCAGCGGAGTTCCACCGGGATACGTGGTGAGGAAAGAGAAAAACGGATTCTGGGTACTCATGAGAAACGCTCCTTCGTTGACTTAGTCGTTTCTGCCGGATACAGAAGCGGGCCTGTCACATGAAGCGCCACCAGATAAATGTTGCGCACCTGTCAACTCTGACAGTTACGACAAAAGGTCAGGACTTGCGCAACGTCTTCTGCCGCAAGATATAAACCGTCACCAGCACTGCACTGGTCAGCATGAACCCCCGCGCCCACACCAGCGGGACCAGGTAGCACGAGAACAGAATGCTCACCCACATCAGCCCGATCGCATAGACCTTGCCCTTGAGCGGTATGCCGTTGCCATCGAGGTAGTCGCGGATCCATGGCCCGAGCCGGGGATGCTCGACCAGCCATTGATAGAAACGCGGAGAGCTGCGGGCGAAGCAGGCGGCTGCCAGCAGGAGGAAAGGGGTGGTGGGGAGAACAGGCAGGAAAATCCCGATCACCCCCAATGCCACGCTCAGCCAGCCGATGGCCAGCAGGATGTAGCGCAACATCAGGGGGCGGTTGCCTATGGGATTGTCCATAGGCCGGATCTTAGTGGTGACGTGGCTTGAGGATCGCCGGTTTTTCGTCGGGCGCCTGGCACAGCAGGTACAGCGCGGTCAGGGCTTCCGGGATCTGCACAATCATGTCGTCCATCAGGTTGGCGTCCTTGGCGATGTCTTCGAACTCAGGCTGTTCGTCGAAAAGGCCCGAACCGACCATGATCGGCAGGAGCATTTCGCTGACTTCTTCTTCGGCGGTTTCGAACCAGGCCGCTTCGCGCAGGAACACGCCTTCCATGAAGCCGATGCACCAGCCGCGCAGTTCGGAATCGTCCGGGTCGTCGCCCAGGTCCAGCTCGCATGGCAGCTCGAACTCTTCGTCCGACGCCAGTTGGCGGGCGATGTGGGCCTTGAGGCCGATCAGCGTGGCTTCGATCTCTTCACGCTGCGCTTCGCTGCTGTAGTGCGGCTCTTCGGCGAACAGGGCGTCGATCCATTCACGCTCCGGCACCACGTCGGCGCAGATCGACAGCGCAGTCAGGTAACCGTGAGCGGCCACGTAGTCCAGCGCCTCTTCATGCAGCTCGTCGGCGTCGAGGAAGACTTGCAGGCGGGTTAGTTGCTCGGCGAAGGACATTAAAGGGCTACCTTGGGGGAATAAACAATGCGGGAATTCTAGGCCTTCTTGAGCCCTCAAGCCAGCCGCACGGCAGATTTGCCCGCACAAGCTTCTTCTCGGCGGTGCCCTCTGCCGGGGAGGGCTCGGGTATACTGCCGCGCTTTGCGATCCCTGCCGGTGTCGCGGCTGATTGTGTAGGGCGCGATGCAATGCGCGCTTACGTTTTGTTTAAAGCAGCCTCGGCTGTCTTGAACCAGCCTGTGCAGGGATGTTTCGGTGGATTTTTGGAGTTTTTATGCTCGAACAGGCTCAACGCGTCCTCAAGGACATCTTCGGCTACGACAGTTTCCGTGGCCGTCAGGGTGCAATCATTGAGCGCGTGGCCAGTGGCGGTGATGCCCTTGTCCTGATGCCGACCGGCGGTGGCAAGTCCCTGTGCTTCCAGGTGCCGGCGCTGTTGCGCGATGGCCTGGCGGTGGTGGTTTCGCCGCTGATTGCGCTGATGGACGATCAGGTCGCCACCCTCGAAGAGCTGGGCGTTGCCGCCGCCGCGTTGAACTCCACATTAAGCGCTGAACAGCAGCGCGATCTCGCCAACCGGATCAAGCGTGGCGAAGTGAAGATGCTGTATCTGGCGCCGGAGCGGCTGGTGCAGCCGCGCATGCTGTCGTTTCTGCAAGGCTTGAACATCGCCCTGTTCGCCATCGACGAAGCGCACTGCGTATCGCAATGGGGCCATGACTTCCGCCCGGAATACCTGCAACTGGGGCAGTTGGCGGAAATGTTCCCCGACGTGCCGCGCATTGCCCTGACCGCCACCGCCGACAAGCGTACCCGCGAAGAAATCGTCACCCGCCTGCACCTGCAGAATGCCGAGCGTTTCCTCTCGAGTTTCGACCGGCCGAACATCTTCTACCGCATCGTGCCCAAGGAGCAGCCGCGCAAGCAGTTGCTGGCGTTCCTTGCCGAGCGGCGCAGTGACGCCGGCATCGTCTACTGCCTGTCGCGCAAGAAAGTGGAGGAGGTGGCCGCTTTTCTCACCGAGCAGGGCTTCCCGGCGCTGCCGTATCACGCCGGTCTGCCCAACGATCTGCGCGCCTATCACCAGAAGCGCTTCCTCAACGAGGAAGGCCTGATCATGGTCGCCACCGTGGCGTTCGGCATGGGCATCGACAAACCCAACGTGCGCTTCGTCGCTCACCTCGACCTGCCGAAATCCCTTGAAGCCTATTACCAGGAAACCGGACGCGGTGGCCGTGATGGCCTGCCGGCGGACGCCTGGATGGCTTACGGTCTGCAAGACGTGGTGATGCTCAAGCAGATGCTGCAGAACTCCGAGGGCGACGAGCGCCACAAGCGTCTGGAGCAGCACAAGCTCGATGCCATGCTCTCGCTCTGCGAAGAAACCCGCTGCCGCCGTCAGGCGCTGCTGGCGTATTTCGATGAAGACATGCCGGAGCCGTGCGGTCACTGCGACAACTGCACCGACGGCGTGCAGACCTGGGACGCCACCGAGCCTGCGCGTCAGGCGCTGTCGGCGATCTATCGCACCGGCCAGCGTTACGGCGTCGGCCATCTGGTGGACGTGCTGCTGGGCAAGGACAACGAAAAGGTCCGCAGCTTCGGTCATCAGCACCTGTCGGTGTTCGGCGTGGGCAAGGCGCTGGGGGAGAGCGAATGGCGCTCGCTGTTCCGCCAGTTGGTGGCCCGTGGTCTGGCGGATGTCGATCACGAAGGCTATGGCGGCCTGCGATTGAGCGATACCTGCCGGCCTTTGCTCAAGGGCGAAGTGACCCTTGAACTGCGCCGCGACCTCAAACCACAAATCACCGCCAAGAGCGGCAGCAAGAGCCAGGCCAGTCAATTGGTGCGTGGCGAAGAGCGCGAACAGTGGGAAGCCTTGCGCGCCCTGCGGCGCAAACTGGCGGAAGAACACGGCGTGCCGCCGTACGTCATCTTCCCCGACTCGACCCTGCTGGAAATGCTCCGCAGCCAGCCGACCTCGCTGGCGGACATGGCCCGGGTCAGCGGCGTCGGCGCGCGCAAGCTGGAGCGTTACGGCGAGGCCTTCCTCGAAGTGCTCGGCGGCGAGGCCGAGGCGCCGAAAGTGGTGGCCGACGTGCGTCACGAACTGATCACCCTGGCCCGCGCCGGCATGACGCCGTTGCAGATCTCCGGTCAGTTGCAGTGCTCGGAAAAGAATGTCTACACCATGCTCGCCGAAGCCATTGGCAAGCAGCAACTGTCGCTGGAACAGGCGCTGGACCTGCCGGAAGACCTGATGGGCGAAGTACAGGATGCTTTCCTCGACGGCGAAGGCGAGTTGCCGTCGGTCGCCGAAGTGGCCGAGCTGTTTGCCGGTCGTGTTCCGGAAGGCGTGCTGTATTGCGTAAGGGCTGCGCTGCAATCCGAGTTTGAAATGTAAGAGGGCGTTTGTGCCAACCGTTATACGGTTGTAACGATTCAGTACAGGACGCCTCTTGCCTATAGCCAAATGTCATGCTTAGCTGACTAATAATTAGTTTTTCTCTATTTGTTCAGTCTAATCATGAGTGTTTTATGCCGTTAACCGATCAACACCGTTTTGGCATGCAATTGGCCCAGATGTCCCGTGGCTGGCGTGCCGAACTCGATCGCCGGCTGGCCGGCCTGGGCTTGTCCCAGGCGCGTTGGCTGGTGCTGCTGCATCTGGCGCGCTTCGAAGAGGCGCCGACCCAGCGGGAGCTGGCGCAAAGCGTCGGCGTCGAAGGGCCGACCCTGGCCCGTCTGCTCGACAGCCTGGAAAGCCAGGGCCTGGTGCAACGCCAGTCAGTGATGGAAGACCGCCGGGCGAAAAAAATCGTGCTGTGTGCTCCGGCCCTGCCGCTGATCGAACAGATCGAAACCATCGCCACGCAACTGCGCAAGGAATTGTTCGAAGGCGTCGACGAAGCGGATTTGAAGGTGTGCATGCGGGTTCACGGGCACATTCTGGCTAACCTGGAAAAGTCTTGAGGCATAACCGCGTGCCGTTTTTTTGAGAGATCGCGCTGGGCGGACTATAAGAACTACTGGGCAATATCGTGTTCGTACCGGATGTGCGAACGCATAGAAGTCGGTTTTGCTTATACAAGGGATGCTCATGCTCGGAAGTCGGCACGTAGTACTGCGTTGCGCCAACTCGCTGCTGGTGGCCGGTGTTCTCACCTGGTCCACCGCCTCATTGGCGCTGGGGCTCGGTGACATCACCGTGCATTCAGCCCTCAATCAGCCGCTCAAGGCTGACATCGCGCTGGTGGATGTCGGGGGCGTCAGTGAAAGCGAACTGGCGGTTCGTCTGGCCTCGGCGGACGAGTTTGGCCGCGCCGGTATCGAGCGCGTGTTTTTTCTCAATGACCTCAAGTTCACCCCGATCCTGCGCGCCAATCGCAACATGATCCGGGTGACTTCGACCAAACCGGTCAACGAACCCTTTCTGAATTTCCTGGTGCAGCTCGATCAGCCCAACGGCCACCTGCTGCGCGAATACACCGTGCTGATCGACCCGCCGGGCTCACCGGGAATTGTTCCGGCCACCGACGAGCCAACGGCGCGCGCGCAATCCTCGGAATTCCCGACCCCCGAGGCTCCCACCGCAACTACGCCGGCCAAACCTGCTGCGCCGGTGCAGCCACCGGCTCCGGTCGCCGCCGCGCAGGCCGAACAACTGGCGGCGAGTCTTGTGCAGAACCAGCAACTGCAAAAAACCATCGATGCATTGAACGTGAAGCTTCAGGCGCAGGAAGTGCTGATCGCTGACGGCAAGAAACAGCTCGGTGATTTGCAGGCCCGTCTGATTGAAGTGCAACAGGCACCCCCAGTGACCGCAGCGCCCGTGGCACCTGTGCCGGCGCCGGTCATTGCCCCGGTCGAGGCTCAAGAGGATTCACTAAACTGGCCGCTGCTCGGCGGATTGTTGCTGGTATTGGGGTTGCTGGTGGCGGGGTTGTATGTGCGCCGGCAACGCCAGCAGGCGCAAGGGACTGCTGCGCCGTTGCCGTTCCTGCCGGTACGAAACGAACCCCCGGTCGACGACGCCGAACCGATGCAGTCGAGTGCCATTCACAGTGCTGTCGAGCATCGCGAGGAACACGCCAACGGCGATGTGCTGGAAGCGGTCGGCATTTATCTGGCTTACGGACGCCTGGGCGAGGCCGCCGGCCTGTTGCGCGATGCGTTGCAGCGGGAGCCGGAGCGCATCGACCTTGGCGTGCAGTTGCTTGAAGTGCTGGGGCGGCAGGGCGACACGCCGATCTATGACGAGCAGGAAAACCGCCTGCGCCAGCTCGGGGTCGAGGATCAGCGCTTGCAGGAGATTCGCGCCCGCTACCCGAAACTGGCCAGCGCCGCACCTCTGGCGGCAGCGGCTCCGGTGATTGCCGCGCTGCCGATCGAACCCCCTGTGGAGCCGGAACCCGAAGACAATTTCGAACTGAACCTGGATCAGCTCTCGATGGCGTCGAGTTGGGATCTTGAGGAGACTCGCTCCACCACCGACGTACCTGAACAGGCGCCATCAACGCTCGGCTCCGATCTGCAGGTACTGCCACAGGATTTCGAATTGCCGGAAACCCTGCCCGACGATACCGAAACCGCCGAACTGGAATGGATCGCCGAGCCGGAAGCGCAGCCGCTGGACGAGGACTTTCTCAACGAATTTGGCGATCCCGGCATGTCGCTCTCGCTGGAGCCGCTGGAGCTGCAGGCCCCGGAACCCGAACCCGAACCCGAACCCTCGGACGCCGCCAACGCCGGCAAACTCGAACAGGCCCAGACCTGCATCGACGACGGCGATCTCGACAGCGCCATTGCCTTGCTCAACGAACTGCTCAAGGAAGCCGACGAACCCCTCAAGCAAACGGCGCGCACGCTGTTGGCGGGGATTCGCTGACCGCTGTCAGAAGGTCTGCCCGAGGTTCAGGTACACCGCCTGCTCATCCGCATCGTTCAGTCCATAGCTGAAGTTCAGCGGCCCCAGCGGCGTATCGAAGCCGATGAACACGCTGGCGGCGTTGATGTAGCCACTGTCGAACTCGTTGTCGTTGTTCCACGCCCGGCCGCGTTCCAGCGAGGCGCCGGCGTACAGCGGGAAGTCCAGCGGCAGGTACGAGCGCGGGGTGAGACGGCGGTAATACACCGCACGCATCAGACTGACGTTCTGCCCGGAGATCGCGTCCTCGCGGAAACCGGACAATTGCCGGGCACCGCCGAGCAGGAAACTGGAGGTCACCACGTTGGCATCGTCCAGCGTTCGACCGTAACGACCGCCCAGGATCAGCGTATCCGGGCCGCTGCTCATGGCCTTGTCCAGTTTGAATTCCCACTGCCGGTAGCGCGTGTCGGAACCCAGGCTCGGCTCGAACTGCACCAGGGTCAGGCCGATGTCTTCGCCTTCGTGGGGGTAGTAGACGTTGTCCAGCGAGTCGAAGGAATACTTCAACGCATAGAACCCTTCGTTGAAGTTTTCGCTCGGCAGATCCTGATCGCCGATCCGCACATCGGCCTTGCCCCAGGCCTCGCCGACGCCGAAACGCACTTCGCCGCTGTTGCCGATCTGACGGCCAACATTGAGGCCGAAGCCGTAGCGCTCGACGCGATACTGGGCGATCGGATCGTTGTCCAGCACCGAGTCGACGTTCTGTGCGGCGAACGACGCATAAGGCGCCACGAAGTAGCGAGAGCCCACGTCCAGCGGTTGATAGAACTCGCTGTACAGTTCTTGTTTATCGCCGATTTGCGCCCGGGTCAGCCATTCCGCGCCGAGCCGGTTGATGCCGTTCATGCGGTAACTGGCGCCGAGGTTGAAGGCGCTGTCGCCGCGCATGTCGTCCGACAGGCTGAGGCCGACCCGCAGGTAATCGGTGCCGGTGCGTTTGCCGCGCGCGCTGATCACCAGCGTGTGATCCGTGCCCTTGTGCACCACGCGGTATTGCACCTGCTCGAAATAATCGAGGCCGTACAGGGTGCCCATGTCGGTTTGCAGGCGACCCAGGTCCAGCGGTTCGCCGATGTGCTGGCGGATGTAGTAGCGGATCACGTCATCGCCGACTTTCGAGTCGTTCTCGACCTTGATCGCAGTGATGATCGGCGTGCGCTGGCCCGGCGCGCGGGCGGCGTTGAGCTCGGCGTCCTGCGACTGCACCGGTTTGAGGCGGGCAAGGCGCACGTTCAGGGCCTGGGTCGCTCGGTAGCCGGCGTCGATCATTTCCTGGCCACGGCCGAAGTCGGTGGAACCGAAGCTCGCCAGCGGCGGCTGGATCAGCACGTCATTGGGGTGCAGGGTCGCCAGTTGCTCTTCGGAGTTGCGTCGGGTCATCAGGGTGATCGACTGGTTCAGCACATCGACCACGGTCACCAGTTGCTTGCGGTTGCGCAGCGGGGTGCCGATGTCGACCACGATGGCCACGTCGACGCCCATTTCCCGCGCCACATCGAGGGGAATGTTGTCGGTCATGCCACCATCCACCAGCAGTCTGCCGTCGAGTTCGACCGGGGCGAACACTGCCGGGATCGACATGCTGGCGCGGATCACCTGGGGCAGATGGCCCTTGCGGAACACCACTTTTTCGCCGTTGGCGATGTCGGTGGTCACGGCGCGGAACGGTATCGGCAGCTTGTCGAAATCCCGGGTGTCGCTGGTGTGGGCCAGCAGGCTTTCCAGCAGCAGCGCGAGGTTCTGGCCTTGAATGACGCCCAATGGCAGGCCGAGACTGCCGTCGTCGCGAAAGCTCAGCTTCTGTTTCACCAGAAAATCGCGGTCGTCCTGCTTGCGCCGGAACGGTACGTCTTTGCGGGGCGGAGCGTCGGACAATGCCTGCTGCCAGTCGATGGTCAGGGCGAGTTTTTCCAGCTCGTCAATCTTGTAGCCCGAGGCGAACAACCCGCCGACCACCGCGCCCATGCTGGTGCCGGCAATCGCATCGATCTTGATACCTTGCTCTTCCAGCGCCTTGAGCACACCGATGTGCGCCAGGCCACGGGCCGCGCCGCCGGACAGCACCAGGCCGACTTTCGGGCGTGTGGTCTCACTGGCATGGGCGCTGACACCAGCGAACAGGGGTAGGAAACCAAGCAACAGGCAGATCAGCAGACGACGCATCGTGAGTCTCGGGGCGAGCGATAAAGCCGGCTATTATAGCGGCGCCCTCTGGCTCAGGAGTTTCAGCAATCATGACCGTCACAAAACCGGAAATCGTCATCACCTATTGCACGCAATGCCAGTGGCTGTTGCGCGCCGCGTGGCTGGCGCAAGAGCTGCTCAGCACCTTCGGCGACGACCTCGGCAAAGTGTCCCTGGTGCCGGGCACCGGCGGGATATTCCACATCACCTGCAACGACGTGCAGATCTGGGAGCGCAAGGCCGACGGCGGCTTCCCCGAGGCCAAGGTGCTCAAGCAGCGGGTGCGCGACCGGATCGACCCTGACCGCGACCTCGGCCACAACGACCGTACTCAGTGAGAGGCCGCCTCAGCCGCGACGGTTTTCTTGTCGCTGCTGCCTGACATCCGGCTCGACACCACGATCGCAACGATGATCAGCGCGCCGCCGATCAGCATGCGCAGGGTCGGATCTTCATCGAACAGCAGCCAGGCCACGGTAATTCCGTACACCGGCTCCATGGCGAACACCACCGCGGCGGTGCGCGCCTTGATTACCGCGAGGCTGGCGACGAACAGACTGTGGGCGACGCCGGTGCAGAACACCCCGAGCAGACCGATCCACAACCAGTCGATGGCCCGCACTTCGCTCAGTTGCGGCGCCGCCACCGGCAGCAGACACAACGCCACCACCACGTTCTGACACAGCGCTGCCTGCACCGCCGGGATGCGCCCGGAGCTGGCGCGGTTGGTCAGGGACAACAGGGAAAACAGCAGGCCGGACAGAATCGCCCAGAGCAGGCCGGTGGTCGCGCCGCTGGCCAGATCGAACGCCGGCGTCACCAGTACCAGCCCGACACTGACCAGCACCACCAGCACGATTTCATTGATGCGGATGCGTTCGCGAAAGATCAGCCCTTCGAGGATCACCGTGAAGGCCGGGAAACTGGCGAAACCCAGGGTCGCGATGGCAACGCCCGCGACCTTGACCGCAATGAAGAAACTCACCCAGTGCCCGGCCAGCAGCACACCGCTCAGGGCCAGTCGCCGCCAGTCGACGGCCTGCAGTTTCTGCCAGCCGCCCTGTTGGGCGAAGCGGGCGAAGAACGCCAGGGCCAGCACGGCAAACGCGGCGCGCCCGAACACGATGACGGCGGGCGTTGCGGCCGCGAGTTTGCCGAAGACGCCGGTCAGGCCGAACATCAGTGCGCCGATATGCAGGGCGCCGAGGGCGGTACGGGGAGTCATTGCAGTCCTTTTTCCAAACACCATTACAGGCACACATTGAAGCGTGTAACGGCGCAAAAGTCTGTCGGCAGGCTATCGACTTTTGTCGTCAGCCTCGCGTCGCAATTGTGTAGGAGACGTACCGAACTCACGCAGGACGGCGGCCGAGAACGCGCTTTGCGAGTTGTAGCCGACCCGGCTGGCCACTTCACCGACGGGCAGCGTGGTGTTGCGCAACAGCGCCACGGCTTTGTGCAGCCGGCGGCTGCGAATGTAGTCCATCGGTGTCTGCCCGCATTCGGCGACGAACCGCGCATGCAACCGGGCGCTGGACAATCCGGCGATGCGCGCCAGATCCGCGACTTGCAACGGATAGGCCGCGTACTGCTCGATGTGCGCGTCGAGTGCCGCGTAGGGCAGGCGGCGCGCGACGATCTCGCCGGGTGGCACGTGGTTCAGGCTTGCCAGCAACAACACCGCGCCCTGTTGCGCAATCAGCGGATCGTCCACCGGACTGTTCGCCAGCCAGTTGACCAATTGACCTTGCCCGGCATCCAGCGACAACCGCGCGGCGTTGTCCAGCAGGCGACGACTGGCATCGGCGTGATCGCCCAGCGAGCGCGCCAGCCATTGTTCGTCCGGCACATCCAGCACCAGACAACGGCTGCCCTTGGGACTGCCGCACGCGTGATGCGCGCCGGCGGGGATCACCACGAAGCTCTGCTGCAAGACCTGGCTGCCACGCCCTTCGACTTCGAAATCCAGCGCGCCGGACAGGCCGAACACCAGTTGCGCGTGGTCGTGGCTGTGGGCGATCAGGTCGTGGCTGTAATGGCGCAGGGTCAGGATCGGTTGCATGGTGGTCTCCGGGCGAGCCGCCAGTCTACACCGGCGCAGGGGCGACGCGTTTGTCACACGACTGACGCACACCTGTCATGGTCGATTAACCGGGCGCGCGCACAGTGGCGAAAACATCGCAGAGGGTTGCCCATGACCAGCGCCGAGCTCGCCAGACCCAGCCGTAAACAACGGGTTCGCACCCTGTGGATCTCCGACGTGCACCTGGGCACGCGGGATTGCCAGGCCGAGCATCTGTCGCAATTTCTCAAGGGCTATCACGCCGACAAGATCTACCTGGTCGGTGACATCATCGACGGCTGGAAACTGCGCGGCGGCATGTACTGGCCCCAGGCGCACACCAACGTGATCCGCCGTTTGCTGACCATGAGCAAACGCGGCACCGAGGTGATCTACGTCACCGGTAACCACGACGAATTCCTGCGCCGCTATTCGAAACTGATTCTGGGCAACATCCAGTTGGTGGACGAAGCGGTGCACGTCACCGCCGATGGCCGGCATCTGCTGGTGATTCACGGCGACCAGTTCGACGTGATCACCCGTTACCACCGCTGGCTCGCGTTCCTCGGCGATTCGGCCTACGAGTTCACCCTGACCCTCAACCGCTGGCTCAATCACTGGCGGGCGAAATACGGTTACGGCTACTGGTCGCTGTCGGCCTATCTCAAGCACAAGGTGAAGACCGCGGTCAGCTTCATCAGCGACTTCGAAGAAGCCATCGCCCACGAATGCGTGAAGCGCGAGTTGCACGGGGTGGTCTGCGGACACATTCACCACGCCGAGATCCGCAAGGTCGGCGAGGTGGATTACCTCAATTGTGGCGATTGGGTGGAGTCGTGTACGGCGCTGATCGAGCACTGGGACGGCACGATCGAGCTGTATCGCCTGGCCGATGCGCAGGCGCGGGAGGCCGAACTGAAAGCGGCGAAGGTTGCCGAACTGGCTTAGGATCTCTGGTGGTTTCGATGGCCTCTTCGCGGGCAAGCCCGCTCCCACAGACCGCGTCGCTCATAGATTCTGTGTACGGCGCGAAACCTGTGGGAGCGGGTTTGCTCCGGGCGGCGATCCGACGAAGAGGCCGGCACAGCCGACATCACACTCAGGCCGAGCTGTGCTCTTCCATTGCCGCCTTGTAGATCGAGTTTTTCGGCTGGGCAAACAGCCTTTCCATCATCGGCTCGAAGAAGCTCAGCGGCAGGGTGTCGTACTCGGGGTCGAATGCCGCTGCGTCGTATTTGGCGCAGAACTCCGCGGTCGCCAGAAACTGCGGGTGGTCGCTGAACTGCTCGCGCAGGTGCCGATCCATGCCCAAGTGATGGAAGAAGTAGTAGCCCTGGAAGATCCCGTGCTTTTCCACCATCCACAGGTTTTCGGCACTGACGAACGGCTTGAGGATGGCGGCGGCAATGTCCGGGTGATTATAGGAGCCGAGGGTGTCGCCGATGTCGTGGAGCAGGGCGCAGACCACGTATTCCTCGTCACGGCCGTCGCGAAAGGCGCGGGTCGCGGTTTGCAGCGAGTGGGTCAGGCGATCCACCGGGAAACCGCCGAAATCGCCTTCGAGCAGTTTCAGGTGGGCCATGATCCGGCCCGGCAGTTGGCGGGCGTAGGCGCTGAAATCCGCCGCAATGATCGCCCAGTCTTCCTGCGTGCCGTCCTTCATGTGGGTGAAACGGGCATTGGCATTCATCGGCAGTCCTCTTGGTCGGAATTTCTAGAACGGCACGCGGCCCAGGATCATGTCGCGGTACATGACGAAGTCGCCGAGCAGGCTGTAGAACGGGTGCTGGAAGGTGGCCGGGCGGTTTTTCTCGAAAAAGAAATGGCCGACCCAGGCAAAGCTGTAGCCGGCCAGCGGCAACGCAAGTAAAAGCAGCCAGGCGCCCTTGGCGATGGTCAGGGCGAGAATGAAGATCACCAGCGTCGTGCCGATGAAATGCAGGCGACGGCAGGTGCTGTTGCTGTGCTCGCTGAGGTAATACGGATAGAACTCGGCGAAGCTGTTGAAAGGCTTGAGGGTTTCCACGACTGCGATCTCTGTGGCTATTGTTCTGATTGCAAGTTGTTCGGCGGGTAGCTTATTTGAGTCTAGAGTGATCATTGGCGTCGGCCAGTGACAATCGGCGCCACTTTACTATCCTTGGGAAATCGGCCGTAGTATGCGGCTTACCATGTCATCCAAGAAAAAACGCCATGAGCGAAAGAACGACTTCTGCAAGCTGGGCGATGGGGATTGTCAAAGCACTGGAAATGGACGGCCTGGATTGCCGGGTTCTGTTCAGACAGCTGGGGCTCGACTACGCGGCGCTGGAGGATCCGGACGCACGCTTCCCACAGGATTCCATGACCCGACTCTGGCAACGGGCGGTCGAGCTGTCCGGGAATCCGGCGATCGGCCTGAACATGGGCAAGGTGGTGCGGCCGGCTTCGTTCCATGTCGCGGGCTATGCACTGATGTCCAGTAATACGCTGGCGGAAGGTTTTCAGCGTCTGGTGCGTTATCAGCGGATCATCGCCGAAAGTGCCGACCTGAGTTTTCGCCTGCTCGACGAGGGTTATGCGCTGATCCTGACGGTGCACGGCGATCATCTGCCACCGACCCGCCAGAGTGCCGAAGCCTCGCTGGCCTGCGCACTCGCGCTGTGCGGCTGGCTGACCGGACGCACGCTGCACCCGCGCAAAGTGCTGGTGCAGGGTGACGAGCCGGATGATCTTGAACCCTACAAACAGGCCTTCCATGCACCGCTGGTGTTCAACGCACCGTATGACGCGCTGATCTTCGAACGGGCCGACATGGAAGCGCCGCTGCCCACGGCCAACGAGGCGATGGCGCTGCTGCATGACCGGTTTGCCGGGGAATATCTGGCGCGTTTTTCCGAAAGCCGCGTGACCCACAAGGCGCGTCAGGTGTTGTGCCGCCTGCTGCCGCAGGGCGAACCCAAGCGCGATACGGTGGCGCAGACCCTTCATCTGTCGCAGCGAACCTTGCAGCGACGCTTGCAGGAGGAGGGCACCAGTTTTCAGCAGTTGCTCGATGACACCCGCCGCGAACTCGCCGAGCAATACCTGGCGCAGCCGAGCATGACCCTGCTGGAGATTGCTTACCTGTTGGGGTTTGCCGATCCGAGCAATTTCTTCCGCGCCTTCCGCCGCTGGTTCGACACCACGCCCGGCGATTACCGGGCGCGCTTGCTCGAGGCGCCGAAGGCAATCAGTGACGCCAGAACGCCGGAATACACAGTACAAACACCGTAATGATCTCCAGTCGGCCGAGCAGCATGCCGAACGACAGAATCCACTTGGCCGCATCCGGCAGGCTGGCGAAGTTGCCGGCCGGGCCGATGGTCTCGCCCAGGCCCGGGCCTACGCCGGACACGGTGCTGGCGGCGCCGGTCAACGCCGTCATCCAGTCCACGCCCAACAGCGACAGCAACAGGGCGATCACGCAGATGGTGATGGCGAAGAAGAACGAAAAGGTCAGAATCGAACGGACGATCTCTTCGTCGAGGCGGTGACCGTTGTACTTCTGTTTGATCACCGCACGCGGGTGAATCAACTGGTTAAGGTTGGCCTTGAGTAGGATGTAGGCGACCTGGAAACGGAAGATCTTGATCCCGCCCGCCGTCGAGCCGGAGCAGCCGCCGACGAAGCCCAGATAGAAGAACAGCATCAGCGAGAAGTTGCCCCACAGGCTGTAGTCCCCCAATGCAAATCCCGTCGTCGTGACTACTGATGTCACGTTCAGCGCCACATGCCGTAGCGCGTCCAGCCAGTGCAGGTTGGTGGTCCACCAGTACCAAGTGCCGAGCACCAGCCAGGTCGCCAGCAACATGCCGAGCAAACCCTGCACCTGTTGATCCTTGATCAGCGCCCGGCGGTTGCCGCGCAGTGTCGCTACGTACAGGGTGAACGGCAGGCTGCCGAGAATCATCACCACCACGGCCACCCAGTGCACCGCCGGTTGCGTCCACTTGGCCAGGGACTGGTCGGAGGTCGAGAACCCGCCGGTGGAAATCGCTGACATCGCGTGGTTGATCGCATCGAATGGGCTCATCCCGGCCCACCAGAACGCCAGGCTGCCGAGAATCGTGATGCCGACGTAGGCTGCCACGATCAGCCGCGCCACCATGTGCGAGCGAGGCATGACCTTTTCCGAGCGGTCCGAGGATTCGGTCTGGAACAGCCGCATGCCACCGATGCGCAGCAGCGGCAGGATCGCCACCGCCATGCCGATGAAGCCGATACCGCCGATCCAGTGCAGCAGCGAGCGCCACATCAGGATGCCGGGGGACATGTCGTCCAGATGGTTGAGCACGGTCGACCCGGTGGCCGTGATGCCGGACATGCTTTCGAAGAATGAGTCGGTGTAGCTGATGTGCTGGGTCAGCAAAAACGGCAGCGCGGCGAAAATGCATACCACCAGCCAGCTGCTGACGGTCAGCAGGTACATGTCCCGGGGGCGCAGGTGAATGTGTTCCGGGCGGCCGGGAATGACCAGCGCGAGGCCGGCGACGAAGGTGATCATGCTCGCCCAGAGGAACGACGGCAGATCGCCGGTGCGCTCGAAAATCACCAGGGTGGCCATGGGCACGACCATGGCGACGGCCAGGGTGATCAGGAAGATGCCGATGATGAAACCAATGATCCGTAAGGTCGGCAACGCCATGAAGTCCGCTCGGGCTGATGTGGGAAGGGCGCCATTCTACCTGCGGTGCAAGGCATGTAAACCGACGCGTCTGGATCACTTGCAGCTAGAATAGCCGGACATTTTTTTCAGGAGGTGGCCGATGCAGGCTCTCGACGCTTTGCTCAACCGTGTTTCCGTTCCACGACTGATCGATCCGGCCCCCACTGCCGCACAGCGCGAAGTGCTGTTTACCGCCGCGACCCGTGCACCGGACCACGGCCATTTGCAGCCGTATCGCTTCCTGACCGTCGAAGGTGCGGCGCGTGAGCAGATGGGCGAGTTGCTGGCCGAAGCTGCACAGATGCAGGAAGGCGAAGTCACCGAAGCGATGATCGACAAGGCACGCAACGGCCCGCTGCGGGCGCCGCTGGTGGTCGTGGTCATCGCCAAGTTGCAGGATCACGTCAAATACCCAAAGGCCGAGCAATTGCTGGCAGCGGGCTGTGCGGCGCACGGGATTCTGCTGGCGGCTTACGCGCAGGGGATTGGCGCGGTGTGGCGCACCGGTGATCTGGCGTACTCGAAACATGTCGCCAAGGGTTTGGGCCTGACGGATGACGAAGAGGTGATTGCCTTCCTGTACCTCGGCACGCCGCAGAAAGAACCGCGGGTGGCGGAGAAAGTTGATCTGGTGGAGTTTGTCAGCGCGTGGTCGGGTAAAGCCTGACTCCATCAGGGCTGAACAACAGCCCCTGGCTCCAGCGGTAATTCCAGACTGGCCACAAATCCGCCCTGCGGGTGATTGGCGAGCACCAACGTCCCGCCATGCCGCTCCGCCGCCCGCCGGGCAATTGCCAGTCCCAGGCCGTGACCCGCAGCGGTCTGCCCCGGTGCCCGATAAAACGGTTCGCCCAACTGGCTCAGATGCTCGGCCTGCACCCCGGGCCCATGGTCACGCACGCTGACCACGATCCGCTCGCCCTGACGTGACGCCTGCATTTCAATCGACTGCCCGACCGGGTTGAAGCGCTGGGCATTGCGCAGCAGGTTGTCCACGGCGCGTTCGATCATGGTCGGCCAGCCTGTCAGATTGAGCGCCGGCTCGGCCTCCAGACGCACGGTCTGCTCTGGCGAACCCAATTGAGCGTCTTTTTGCAGCGTGGCGAGCAGGGCATTCAAATCCACCTCTTCGGCGCTGGCGTTGTCGGCATCGACTCGCGCCAGCACCAGAATTTCACTGATCAGCGCTTCCAGGCGATCACACTCGCGGGTCAGGCGCGGCCAGAGTTTTTCCCGTTCTTCGGGGCTTGCACGTTCGGCCAAAGCCAGGGCGATACGCAGCCTGGCCAGCGGTGAGCGCAATTCGTGAGACACGTCGCGCAACAACTGGCGCTGACTGCCGATCAGGCTTTGCAGGCGTGCGCCCATGCGGTTGAAGTCATTGGCCAGCACGCCGAATTCATCACGACGGTTGGCCAGTTGCGCCAGGCTGTTCTGCTGATAGGTGGTCTGGCCGAGGTCATGCACCGCGCCGCGCAAACGGCTGAGCGGACGGGTGATGGAAAAGGTCACCAACAGGCTGAACAGGGTCAGCACCACCAGCGCGATGCCCAGCGCACTCAACGGCCAAAGCAGGCTTTCGCGGTGCCAGGCGTCGAGTTCCGGGTGCGGGATGCGGTAGATGAAGAGGTAGGTGTCGCCGCTTTTGTCGCTGGTGAATTCGTCGGTCAGACGGCGCCAGGGCAGGCGTCGGTCATCGTTGTTCTGCCGCGCCTCGAAGGCGGCCGCGCGCCGGGGGAAGGTACCGCGCACTACCGGGTCGCCGCTTTCGTTGAGCACCTGCACGTCGATGTGGTACTGGCGCTTGCGCTGTTCGAGGATGTCCTGGGCGGCGTCTTCGCCCTGGGCTTCGTAGGTCTGCGTCCATTCGGCAGCCAGGGTGTTGAGGCCCGGATGGCGGCTGAGGATCCAGGCGTCCTGGTTGAGCATGTGCCCCAGCAGAATGGAAAGCCCTGCAACCAGAGCGATGGCCAGCCAGAAGCTGGCGAGGATACGCCAGAACAATGAACGCACAGAAAATCCTCAAACAAAAACAAATCTAATGTGGGAGCGGGCTTGCTCGCGAATGCGGGGTGTCATCACTGATGATGTCGACTGAAACTCCCTCTTCGCGAGCAAGCCCGCTCCCACATTTGAATTGAGTGGCAACAGATCCGACGGCGTTTAGCCGTCGGGTCCGGGGTTACTGCATTATTGCGCCTTTTGCGGCTGTTGCGCTTTCCAGGCTTTGAACTCGGCCCATTCGGCGCGACGTTCGGCCCGTTTCTTCTGGATCTCGTCGAATTTCTTCTGTTGATCCGGTTTCAGCACGGCGCGAACATCGGATTCGGCTTTCTTGTGGTTGGCCGCCATCTCGTCCTTCATGGCTTTCTGGTCGGCTGGCGAGAGTTTCTCCAGGTATTTTTCGACCGTCTGTTTACGCTCGTGCATCTGCTCGCCCATGATCTTGCGGATCTGCTCGCGCTGTTCGCGGGACAAGTCGAGCTGGCTGTACGGGCCTTTGCCGTGCATGCCGTGCATCTGACCGCCATGGCGCGGGCCGTCCAGCGGGCCACCCATCGGGCCGCCATCCTGTGGCATGGCCATGGCGACGGTCGGCAGGGCAGCGGCGAACATCAGAGCGATAAGAGTCTTGCGCATGGTGAATCTCCTTTGTCTCGTTCCCGGTACGTTCCGGATGAGTACAGATTACGGAGACCAAGGTCAGCGGCGGTCAGCGCTGTGTAAAGCTTGGGTAAACACGTTTTCGCGCCGACCTGACAAAACTGACAGACGATCAGAGGCTGTAGTAGTAGCCACGGCTGCGCAGGGCCACGATGCGCGGGCGGCCGTCGGGGTGCGGGCCGATCTTTTTGCGCAGGTTGCTGACGTGCATGTCCAGGCTGCGGTCGTACAGGGTCAGCTTGCGGCCGAGGGCGATCTGCGCCAGTTCCTGTTTGTCCAGCGGCTCGCCCGGTTGCTTGAGCAGGGCTTCAAGCAGACGGCTTTCGGAGACGGTGAGGGTGAATTCCTTTTCGTCGATGCTGACCACGCCGCGCACCGGGCTGAAGCTCAGGTCGCCCAGTTCGAGCTGGGTCGACACGGCGGCCGGGTGGCTGCGGCGCAGCACGGCGCGGAGGCGGGCGGTCAGTTCGCGTGGATCGCAAGGTTTGGCCAGGTAATCGTCGGCGCCCAGTTCCAGGCCGAGAATCCGGTCCAGCGGCTCGCCCCGGGCCGAAAGCATCAGCACCGGCAGGTCGGCATGATCGCTACGCAGTTGCTTGAGCAGTTCCAGACCGCTGCCGTCGGGCAGCATCACGTCCAGCACCACGGCCGCCGGCGCGGTTTCGGCCAGCGCCTTGCGGGCACTCTGACCATCGTGGCAGGCCCGGACCTGAAAGCCTTCCTGGCTCAGCCAGCTACTCAGGAGTTCACACAACTCCTGGTCATCATCAATCAGTAACAGCTCGCTCATGACTCACTCAATTTAGCCATTGCCGACGTTTTCGGCTTGCTCCACTGGCAAAGATACCGCAGAGCAGCGCCAATAGCGCTACCCCGGCCCCGGTGACGAACCATTGCTGCTGTTCGGTCAACAGGCGCGGCAGCGGGCTGGCCTGGGCTTCCTTGAGTTGCAGCTTCAGACGCTGGTTCTCCTGGCGCAACCGGGCGAGCTGGGCGCTTTCGCGGGTGTTGTCGGCATTTTGCAGTTGTTTGCTCAGTTCTTCCCGTTGCTGCTCGCTGGCCTTCAGGCGCTGCTGCAACTCGGTGATCTGGCTGCCGGCGCTCAATGAAAGCGGCGTGGAGCTGTTGCCTTCGGTGCTTTCTTCACCATGGGCGGGCGCCATGATCGACAACGTGACCAACATCAGACACAACGGACCCTTGCGCATCGCGACTCCTGTTTCCAAATGGATATTGGGCAGGTTGTCGGCCGGCAAACGAGAATAATGAGCGATTGAGAACGCGATGAACCGACAAGGTTCATCGCGCTGAGGGCTTTTGCGGGGGAGGTTACGGCAGGACTTGCTTGAACGGCTTCACGACAACATTGGCGTAGACGCCGGCGGCGACGTACGGGTCGGCATCGGCCCAGGCTTGCGCCGCGCTCAGGGAGTCGAATTCGGCGACGATCAGGCTGCCGCTGAAACCTGCTGCGCCCGGATCATTGCTGTCGACCGCCGGGTGCGGGCCGGCCAGCACGATGCGGCCTTCGCCCTTGAGCACTTGCAGGCGTTCAAGGTGTGCCGGGCGCGCGGCGAGGCGGGCTTCCAGGGAGTTGGCGACGTCGGTGGCAATGATGGCGTAGAGCATGTCAGTCCTCGGTTTTTGGCGTTGTGGTATCGGCGTCGTGCAGGTGACGGGACAGGTAGATGCCCTGACCGACCAGGAACAGCACGGTCATGCCCAGGCTGCCGAACACCTTGAAGTCCACCCAGATGCTCTGGAAGGTGAAGGCGACGAACAGGTTGGCGGCCCCGCAGAACAGGAAAAAGGCGATCCAGGCGATGTTAAGGCGGGTCCAGACCGGATCCGGCAGAGTCAACGCGTGACCCATGATGCGCTTGATCAGCAGGCGGTCACCGATGAAATGGCTGCCGATGAAGGCCAGGGCGAACAGCCAGTTGACCACCGGGGCTTTCCATTTCAGGAAGGTTTCGCTGTGAAAGGCCAGGGTCAGGCTGCCGAACACCAGGCAGGCGATCAGGGTCAGCCACTGGCTCTTCTCCAGCTTGCGCTGCTTGATGAAGAGCGCGCCGTACACCACCAGGGAGCTGATGATCAGCATGGCGGTGGCACTGTAAATGCCGCCTACCGTCAGTTCATGGCCGGCAACGTCGACGGTGCGTGGATCGAGTTTGTAGACGATGAAGAACAGCAGAAGCGGGATGAAATCGATGAATTGTTTCACAGTGAGAGCCAGAAGCTGGATGTGGCGGCATAATAACAAACATATGGGCGCGCGATAGCGCCAGCTGATTTGAGGTAACACATCCCCGTGAATGTTGATTTGCACTGCCACAGCACGGCCTCCGATGGCGCCCTGGCGCCTGCGGCACTGGTTGCGCGTGCGTTCGAGAACGGCGTGCGAGTCCTGGCCCTGACCGACCACGACACCCTCGAAGGCCTCGCCGAAGCGCGCACGGCCGCCGAGGCGCTGGACATGCAACTGGTCAACGGCGTCGAATTGTCCTGCACCTGGGGCGGGGCGACCATTCACGTGCTCGGCTACGGTTTTGACGTCAACGCCGCGCCGTTGGTCGAGGCGATTGCGAAGTTGCACGACGGCCGCTGGCTGCGGTCAGAAGAAATAAGCCGCAAGCTCGCCCTCAAGGGCATGCCGAATGCGCTCGACGGCGCGCGGCAGATCCAGCAGGAATTGGGCGACAGCGGCAACGCGCCGGCCCGCCCGCATTTCGCCGACTGGATGGTGCGTGAAGGTTTTGTAAAGGATCGCGCCGAGGCGTTTCGTAAATGGCTCGGCGCCGGCAAACTGGGGGACGTCAAGCAGCACTGGCCGACCCTGGAAGACACCGTCGGCACGTTGCGCGCCGCCGGCGCCTGGGTCAGCCTGGCGCATCCGTGGCACTACGATTTCACCCGCAGCAAGCGCCGAAAGCTGATTGCCGACTATATTCAAGCGGGCGGGCATGCGATCGAAGTGGTCAACGGTCATCAGCCTGCGGAACAGGTGGGCAGCCTTGCCATCCTTGCCCGTGAGTTCGGTCTGCTGGTCAGCGCCGGCAGTGATTTCCATGGCCCTGGTGGCTGGTCCGAGATCGGCCAGTACCGGCCGGTGCCGGAGGACCTTCCACCCCTGTGGGGTCGGTTCAAACATGACCCAGTTATTGCCGCCGTCTGAACAGGTAGAGAATGTGAGTCAATTTTTCCAGATTCATCCGGAAAACCCGCAAGCGCGCCTGATCAAACAGGCGGTCGAGATCATCCGCAAGGGCGGAGTGGTGGTCTATCCCACGGACTCTTCCTACGCAATCGGCTGCCAGATCGGCGACAAGAACGCCATCGAGCGCGTTCGACGCCTGCGTCAGCTCGACGAAAAGCACAACTTCGCACTGATCTGCAGCGACCTGTCGCAACTGGGCAATTACGCCAAGATCGACACCGGGACCTTTCGAATCCTCAAAGCCCACCTGCCGGGGCCGTACACCTTCATTCTCAACGCCACCCGCGAAGTGCCGCGCCTGTTGCTGCATCCGAAGAAGCGCACCATCGGTCTGCGGGTGCCGAGCCATCCGATCGCGCTGGCGCTGCTGGCCGAACTGGGCGAGCCGTTGATGAGCGTGACCCTGATCATGCCGGGTGATGAAGACCCGTTGAGCGACCCGTACGAAATGCGCCAGTTGCTCGAACATCAGGTGGATCTGATCATCGACGGCGGTTCCGGCGGTATCAAGGCCTCCACCGTGATCGACCTCACGGGCGACGATCCGGAAGTGATCCGCGTCGGTTGCGGCGATCCCGCGCCATTCATGGTCGAGGCCTGAATGTCCGCAGTGGAAACCGTTGATCCCCAGGCCGGTGCCCAGCAGGAACTGCCGTTTGCCATGGTCTACGGCCAGGCCGTCACGGAAATGCCGCTGGACCTGTACATCCCGCCGGATGCGCTGGAAGTCTTCCTCGAAGCCTTCGAAGGCCCGCTCGACCTGTTGCTGTACCTGATCCGCAAACAGAACATCAACATCCTCGACATCCCCGTGGCGGAAATTACCCGCCAGTACATGGGCTATGTCGAGCTGATGCAGTCGGTGCGCCTGGAACTGGCCGCCGAGTACCTGGTGATGGCCGCGATGCTGGCCGAGATCAAGTCGCGGATGCTGCTGCCCCGGGCCGAAACCGTCGAGGACGAAGAGGACGACCCGCGCGCCGAACTGATTCGCCGTCTGCAGGAGTACGAACGGTTCAAGGCTGCCGCTGAAGGCATCGATGGCCTGAGCCGGGTCGGTCGCGACGTGATCGTGCCCAAGCTCGATGCCCCGGAAGCCCGCGCGCGCAAGCTGTTGCCGGACGTGGCGCTGGAAGAAATCCTGATGTCCATGGCCGAAGTGCTGCGCCGCGGCGACATGTTCGAAAGCCATCAGGTCAGCCGCGAGGCGCTGTCCACCCGCGAGCGCATGAGTGACGTGCTGGAGCGGCTCAAGGGCGGCGGTTTTGTGCCGTTCGTCGAGCTGTTCACCGCCGAGGAGGGCAAGCTCGGGGTGGTAGTGACCTTCATGGCGATCCTTGAACTGGTCAAGGAATCCCTGATCGAGCTGGTGCAGAATGAGCCGTTCGCCGCGATCCACGTGCGAGCCCGAGCCGAATAACGAGTCCCGATATGAACCTGACTGAACCCCGCGAGCTGGCGTCCCTGCTTGAAGCCTTTCTGTTGGCCTCGGGAAAGCCGCAATCCCTCGAGCGCCTGTATGAACTGTTCGAAGAGGGCGAGCGCCCGGAACCGCCGGTCTTCAAGAAAGCCCTGACTCTGCTTGGCAAGTCCTGCGAGGGCCGGGCGTTCGAGCTCAAGGAAGTCGCCTCCGGCTATCGCCTGCAAATCCGTGAAAAGTTCGCACCGTGGGTCGGTCGCTTGTGGGAGGAGCGTCCGCAGCGCTATTCCCGCGCACTGCTGGAAACCATGGCGCTGATCGCCTACCGCCAGCCGATCACTCGGGGCGAAATCGAGGACGTGCGGGGCGTGGCGGTCAACACCAACATCGTCAAGACGCTGATCGAGCGCGAGTGGATTCGCATCGTCGGTTACCGCGACGTGCCGGGCAAACCGGCGATGTTCGCCACCACCAAGGCGTTTCTCGACCACTTCAACCTGAAGAACCTCGACGATCTGCCGCCGCTGGCCGAGCTGCGCGAGATCGAGGCGGAACCGGTGCTCGACTTCGACGACGCTCCGGTGCCACCGGGCTTGCAGGAACTGGCCGACGCCAGCGCCGAGCCGGAAGAACCGAAGGAGGAAACCAGTTTCCACACCCTGCTGCTGGAACTGGACAGCATGGAGGAGGGGATCAAGACCGACTTCGACGACTTGCTGCGTGACGGGGTGGGCGGCGAATCGCTGCCGACCGAGTTTGAATCCGATCCGGTCGAGCCGCCGCACGAGGGTGAGCCAGAACCTGAGTTCGAGCCTGAATTTGAGACTGAGAGTGAGTCTGAATTTGAGCCGGAGCCCGAGCAGGAAGACGATGTACTCGGCGTGGCCGAAGCCCGGGAAAAACTGCTGGCTGCCGTCGCCCGGCTGGAACAGCCCGCGCCGGAACCCGCCGCTGAGGAAGAACTGAGCGAAGAAGAGGCCGAGGCCCGCGCCCTGGCCGAAGCCATTGAAGCCGAACGCCGCGAGTTCGAGGATTGAGCATGAGCTCGACCAAGGACCCGTGCATCAGCGTCTGCAAGTTCAGCGACGACATCTGCCTCGGCTGCGGCCGCAGCAAGCGCGAGATCCGGGCCTGGAAGAAACTCGACAAGGACGACAAGCGCACTGTATTGGCCGAAGCCGCGCTGCGTCTGATCAAGCTCGGGGCCACCGGTCGGCGGAAAAAGAAATAACCTTGGCCTGATCGACTAGTCTCTGATGCGCGCGCGGCCACATCCGCGTATGATTCGCGACCCTTCGGCGATCCCTTCGCCCGAAAACCCAGATTTCAACGTTTCAGCGGCTCAATTCAGCGCCGCTGAACAGACCACACCGGGAGGTGCCCAGATGAGTGACATCAATCAGAAAGACGACCAGGAAATCGGCCCAGCAGGCGAAAAGCTGCAGAAAGTTCTCGCCCGTATCGGCGTCGGCTCGCGCCGTGACGTCGAATCCTGGATCGCTGCCGGCCGGATCAAGGTCAATGGCAAAGACGCCACCTTGGGCCTGCGCGTCGACATGCACGACGCCATCACCATTGACGGCAAGGTCATCAAGCGCGAAGAAGCCGCCGAGTCGGTTCGCCGCGTGATCATGTACAACAAGCCCGATGGCGAGATCTGCACCCGTGACGACCCGGAAGGCCGTCCGACCGTGTTCGACAAGCTGCCGCGTCCGAAAGAAGGCCGCTGGATCAATATCGGTCGTCTCGACATCAACACCACCGGTCTACTGATGTTCACCACCGACGGTGAACTGGCCAACCGCCTGATGCACCCGTCCTACGAGATGGACCGTGAATACGCGGTGCGTGTGCGCGGCGAAGTCGATGACGAGATGATCGAACGCCTGAAGGCCGGCGTGGTGCTGGAAGACGGCCCGGCGCGGTTCACCGACATCCAACAGGCACCGGGCGGCGAAGGCTTCAACCACTGGTATCACTGCGTGGTGATGGAAGGCCGCAACCGTGAAGTGCGTCGCCTGTGGGAATCCCAGGGCCTGGTGGTCAGCCGCCTGAAGCGCGTGCGTTTCGGTCCGGTGTTCCTCAACTCCGACCTGCCGATGGGCCGCTGGCGCGAAATGAGCCAGTACGAAGTCGACGTGCTGAGCGCCGAAGTCGGCCTGACCCCGGTGGCGATGCCGCAACTGAATGCCAAGAGCAAAGACAAGCTCGACCGCATGCAGCGCAAGTCGTCGCGTCCGATGGCCCGTACCGAGCGCGTGCGTACCCTGCGTCCGGCCAACGGTGCGCCGATTGGCGCCGGTCCGCGTCCGGTTCGCGAGCCGCAGATCGAAGGCGAGCGTCCAGGTCGCAAACCGGCAGCGCGTCCGGATGGCGAACGCGGTCCACGCACGCCGCGTCCGGCCAATGGCCGTACCGAGCGTGGCGAAGGTCGCGGTACGCCGGTGGCGGATCGTCCAGTCGACACCAAGCGTCCGTCCAAGCCATCGCCGAAGCGTCCAGGCATCAAGCTGGCTGATGATGACAAGCCGTCGGGCAAGCGCCGTGGCGCACCGGCCGGTTCCGGCCAGCGTCCGGGTTTCGGTCGCAAGAAGCCGGAATAACGCGGTTGTAAGCTTCGAGCGGCAAGCTTCAAGCTGAAAACAGAAACGCCAACCTCAGGGTTGGCGTTTTTTTTTGGACTTTTTATTTCTTTTTTTGGCGTGTTTTTCTTGGTTTAAAACAAAAAACTTAACGCCTTTCAAATAGTTAGCCAGCTAACGTCAATGACCGGACGCCGCTTCGATGGGTCTGGAGTGGAAACTTTACGTTACGCACTGTCAGTGAATGTTTACGAAAAAGCCGCCGCAGTCCCGTGAACCGGCTGCCTTTGTCAGGCTGTAAGGAAAATCTGCCGCAGCCACGCCCGCCGGGCCTTGCGCAGCGCTCTGGCGTGCTTGTTTCAGCGTCGTTTGGAGGGTGAGATGCGCGGCATGCCTGTCGTGCAGGTGCATAACAAGAAGGAGGCGCAATGAACGCCGTAATCCATTTTCACTTCTCCACGTGGGGCCGATTTTCCATCGTCCACGCCGATGGCCTGCAAAGGCCTGACTCAATTTTTGCAGCCGCCCGGGCTTCCCGGGGTGGACACATGCAATCCCGGCAACCGACACGCTGATCCGGCGAGGTCTGGCAGCAGGGGGTTAGCGGTGTACAATGCGCCGCGTTTTAACTGTGACCCTCTGCGTAATCGCGCAAACCTCAAGGTTTATCCGCCTTGTTCACTCCGCCGCGTCACAAGCGTGTCGGGTTCGATTTCGTCACAGATAAAAACAAACAGGTGACGCATGACCGTTGTAAAAAAGCTGAATTCCTGGTGCCTGCGCTGGGGTTTGATCAAGGTTGGCTGAAATCGCAACCTTGCAGCAACGTCTACTGAACATCATCAAACCTTGCGTGAGACCTTTTTCATGAGTGGACAAAACTCGCAATCAGGCGAGCTGAAACGCGGCCTGAAAAATCGCCATATTCAACTGATCGCCCTCGGTGGCGCGATCGGTACCGGACTGTTCCTCGGCTCGGCCGGGGTGCTGAAATCCGCCGGCCCGTCGATGATCCTCGGCTATGCCATCTGCGGCTTCATCGCCTTCATGATCATGCGCCAGCTCGGCGAAATGATCGTCGAAGAGCCGGTGGCCGGCTCCTTCAGCCACTTTGCGCACAAATACTGGGGCGGTTTCGCCGGTTTCCTGTCGGGCTGGAACTGCTGGATCCTGTACATCCTGGTGGGCATGTCGGAGCTGACCGCGGTCGGCAAATACATCCACTACTGGGCGCCGGAGATCCCGAGCTGGGTCACCGCTGCCGCGTTCTTCGTGCTGATCAATGCGATCAACCTGGCCAACGTCAAAGTCTTCGGTGAAGCCGAATTCTGGTTCGCGATCATCAAGGTCGTGGCGATCGTCGGCATGATCGCCCTGGGCAGTTACCTGCTGGTCAGCGGCCATGGCGGCCCGCAAGCCTCGGTCAGCAACCTGTGGTCCCATGGTGGCTTCTTCCCGAACGGCGTCAGCGGTCTGGTGATGGCCATGGCGATCATCATGTTTTCCTTCGGCGGTCTGGAAATGCTCGGTTTCACCGCAGCCGAAGCCGACAAGCCGAAAACCGTGATCCCGAAAGCGATCAACCAGGTGATCTACCGGATCCTGATTTTCTACATCGGCGCACTGGTGATCCTGCTGTCGCTGACCCCATGGGACAGCCTGCTTGAAACCCTCAACGCTTCGGGCGATTCCTACAGCGGCAGCCCGTTCGTGCAGGTGTTCTCGATGCTTGGCAGCAACACCGCCGCGCACATCCTCAACTTCGTGGTTCTGACCGCGGCATTGTCGGTGTACAACAGCGGCACCTATTGCAACAGCCGCATGCTGCTGGGCATGGCCGAGCAGGGCGACGCGCCGAAAGCGCTGGCGAAGATCGACAAGCGCGGCGTGCCGGTGCGTTCGATCCTGGCGTCGGCGGCGGTGACTCTGGTGGCCGTGCTGCTCAACTACCTGATCCCGCAACACGCGCTGGAACTGCTGATGTCGCTGGTGGTTGCAACGCTGGTGATCAACTGGGCGATGATCAGCTTCTCGCACTTCAAGTTCCGCCAGCACATGAACAAGACCCACCAGAAGCCGCTGTTCAAGGCGCTGTGGTACCCTTACGGCAACTACATCTGCCTGGCGTTCGTGCTGTTCATTCTCGGCGTGATGCTGCTGATCCCGGGCATCCAGATCTCGGTGTACGCGATCCCGGTGTGGGTGGTGTTCATGTGGGTCTGCTACGTGATCAAGAACAAGCGTGGTGCGCAACAGGCACTGCACGCAGCGAGCGCAGCCAAGTAAGCGTCGTTGCAAAAACACCAAACCCGGCCAAGTGCCGGGTTTTTTGTACTTTCGCGGTATCCTGCGGGTTCTGATCAGGGACGCTTTTCCATGCTGGTGATTTCCAACAATGTGCATCTGCCGGATGCCGAGATCGAACTGACGTACATCCGCGCCCAGGGCGCCGGCGGGCAGAACGTCAACAAGGTCTCCAGCGCCGTGCACCTGCGCTTCGACATTCCGGCCTCGTCCTTGCCCGAGTTCTACAAGGAGCGGCTGCTGGCGCTGCGCGACAGTCGCATCACCGGCGACGGCGTGCTGATCATCAAGGCCCAGCAGTACCGCACGCAGGAACAGAACCGCGCCGATGCGCTGGAGCGTCTGACCGAGTTGATCCTCAGTGCCACCAAGGTTGAGAAGAAGCGGCGGCCGACCAAGCCGACACTGGGTTCCAAGAAGCGTCGGCTCGAATCGAAGACCAAGCGCGGCAGCATCAAGGCCGGGCGCGGCAAGGTGGATTTCTAGTCTTCGCGGTACTTCGCCGTGTGGCGGTACAGATAGACACTCAGTGCCAGGCCGCTCAAAGAGGCGAGGGCGGCGAACAGGAAGATCGAGGCAAAACCGAAGCCTGCTGCAATCGCCCCTGCCAGCGGCCCGGTGATGCCCAGCGACAAGTCGATGAACAACGAATAAGCCCCGACCGCCGCGCCACGGCTGGAGGCCGGCACCAGGTTCACGGCTTCCACGCCCAACGCCGGGAACACCAGCGAGAAACCGAAACCGCTCAATGCCGCGCCGGCCAGTGCCCAGTGCGCGTCCGGCGCCAGCCACAGCAACAGCAGACCCAGGGTTTCCACCGACAGGCAGGCAATCGCCACACGAAACCCGCCGAGGCGGTTGATCAGGTTGCCGAACAGCAGGCGTGCGCCGATGAAGCTGGCGCCGAACAGGCTCAGGCACAGCACCGCGTTATCCCAGTGCTGCGTGGCGTAATACAGGGTGATGAAGGTGGCGATGGTGCCGAAACCGATCGAGCCCAAGGCCAGTCCGCAGCCGTGCGGGAAGACGCGACCGAGAACGTGCATGAACGGCAGGCGCTCGCCGGCCACGATCGGCGCTGCGGTTTTCGGCCAGGCCAGCAGCAGCCCCAGCGTGGCGAGCAGCAGAATGCTCACACCCATGCTCCACAGACCGAAACGGCTGACCAGCCACACCCCCAGCGGCGCACCGACCGCCAGCGCGCCGTAACTGGCGATGCCGTTCCACGAGATGACCTTGGCGGTGTTGGCGGCACCGACGCGGCCGATGCCCCAGCCGATCGATCCCGAGCCGACCAGACTTTCCGCGCTGCCCAGCACCAGGCGGCCGACGAACAGGCTGATCAGGCTCAGCAGCGGCAGGTTGGGCGTCCACGCCGAAATCAGCATGAACACACCGCTCAAACCACAACCGGCCAGACCGATCATCACCGCACGTTTGCTGCCCTGGTTGTCGATGATCTTCCCGGCATACGGGCGGCTGAGCAGGGTGGCGAGGTATTGCACGCTGATCACCAGCCCGGCGATGACCGCGCCGAAGCCCAGGTCGCTGTGCACATACCCTGGCAGCACCGCCAACGGAATGCCGATGTTCAGGTAGCCGATGAAGGTGAACAGGACGATGGAAACGACTTGCAGCGTGACCGCCAGGGGGCGCTGGGGTTCTGGCATAGAGGACGACATGAATTACGATCCACGGGAAGAGCAGAATAGATAGGCTGCTCATGATACCGATGCGGACGCGTCCGGGGCGGGGAAAAGTAAAACTATTTGGCCGGGGCGACCAATTGCGTGGTGACCAGGGCGGCCAGCGCGTTTTCTTCGCTGCCGAAACGGGCGAGCAGGGCGGCCTGTTTCTCGGGCGAGAGACGGCTCCAGATCTCGATCATCTTTTCGGTGGCACCGATCAGGATCTCGGCCTGTTGTTCATCGAATTCTTTGGACATGGCAACTCAGGTTTCAGGCAGTGTGGAAAGCGCATGTTAGCGCTTTCCACACGGTCTGTACGGCGGGTGTTGCTTACTCTTCGCTGTCGGCCGGACGGCTCTCGGCGGCTTCTTTCGGCTCGGGCTGTTGGGCACCGGCTTGTTGCGTGGTCGTCTGCTCAGTTTCGTGCAGGCTTGGGAAGGGGAGATTCGGAATCTCGTGCATGGTTGCGCTCCTCGCTAAGTCTGTTGATAGATCTGGTAGATCCGCGCTTTCAGAAAGCCTGCGCAGGATACAGCAAGAAAAATGACAATCAGACTTTTAAATCCATTTGGTTCGACGGGCGGGATTGTCTAGACAAGTGCGACAGGGTGACGCAGGGCAAATGTGGGCGAGCCTGCTCGCGATGAGCGCGCCTGATCGTTCCCACGTCGAGGCGTCGAACCGTCCGCGTGGGAATGCAGCCCAGGACGCTCCGCGTCCCTGCCCAAGCGGACGCGGAGCGTCCATTGAGGCATTCCCACGCGGAGCGTGGGAACGATCAAGACCAGGGGGGGTTATTTGCAGACGCTGGCGATCGCTTCGGCCAGCAGGTCGAGGCGTGTCGCATCAATCCCGGCAACGTTGGCCCGGCCCGAGCTGACCATGTAAACGCTGTGATGATCGCGCAGGTTCTTCACCTGTTCCGGCGACAGCCCGGTGTAGGAGAACATCCCGCGTTGCACGCCGATGTGCGCAAAACGCTCGCGCAGACCGTGCGGTTCCAGCGCTTCCACCAGACCGCTGCGCAATTGGGCGATGCGCAGACGCATGGCTTCCACTTCGTCGGCCCAGCGGTGTTTCAGCTCCGGGTCGGCGAGGATCGTGGCGACCACAGCCGCGCCGTGATCCGGCGGCGTCGACCACAGGTTGCGAGCGATGTGCGCCAGCTGGCTGCGGATGTCGATCAGCTTGTCAGCGGTTTTCGCGCTGACGATCAACGCACCGGTGCGGTCGCGATATAAACCGAAGTTCTTCGAGCAGGAGCTGGTGATCAGCAGCTCGGGCAACTCGGCGGCGAACAGCCGGGTCGACCATGCATCCTGCTCCAGACCGTCGCCAAAGCCCTGGTAGGCAAAGTCGATCAGCGGCAGCAGATCGCGGCGACGGACCACCTCCAGCACCCGCTGCCAGTCGTCGTGGCTCAGGTCGAAACCGGTCGGGTTGTGGCAGCACGCGTGCAGCAGCACCACATCGCCTTTCGGCACTTCATTGAGCACGGCGAGCATCGCATCGACGTCGAGGCGGTTATCGCTGCCGACGTACGGGTAATGGCTGATCTTGACCCCGGCGGCCGCGAAAATCGTTTCGTGGATCGGCCAGGTCGGGTTGCTCAGCCATACACCCTTGCCCGGCAGGCATTGGGCGATGAAGTCCGCCGCCAGACGCAGGGCGCCAGTACCGCCCGGCGTTTGGGTGGCGCCGGCGCGTTGCTCGGCGATCAGCTTCGAATCGACGCCAAGCACCAGCTCATTGATCACCTTGCCGAACAGCGGATTGCCGTGGCCACCGATGTAGGTCTTGGTGTCCTGGCTCTCGACCAGACGCGCCTCGGCGATTTTCACCGCCTCGGGGATCGGCGTCAGGCCCTGGGCATCCTTGTAGACGCCCACGCCAAGGTCGAACTTGCGCGGGTTGGAATCCTGCGCGTAGGCCTCCATCAGACCGAGGATCGGGTCGCCGGGCACTCGGCCGATGGCGTCGAAGTGCATTACTTGCGTCCTTCTGCGGTCTTGGCCACTTCGTCAGTGCGCGCGGCCATGATGAAGTCGTTGCGATGCAGGCCTTTGATGGAGTGGCTCCACCAGGTCACGGTGACTTTGCCCCACTCGGTCAGCAGGCCCGGGTGGTGACCTTCGGCCTCGGAGATCTCGCCGACGGCGTTGGTGAACGCCAGCGCGTGTTTGAAGTTCTTGAACAGAAAGACTTTTTCCAGCTGCATGATGCTGTCGCGCACTTCGATGTTCCAGTCAGGGATCTGCTTGATCAGGATCGGCAGTTCTTCATCGCTGACTTGTGGGGCATCGGCACGGCAGGCTTCGCAATGGGCTTGGTTCAAAATGGACATGGTTTGATTCCTGAGATCGGATGTCTTTTTTATAAGAGCTGTTACGGTCGTCAATGTCGCCACGCTAAACCAAAGTGGCGACGACGGACAGACTCACTTGTAAGCAAAAGTCGCGGGTCACGCGGCTTTCGGTTTTGGCGGAAACTTCGGTGCGTGCAGACCCAGCTGCATGCCTTGCTTGACCATGGCCATGATGTCTTCGTGGGCCAGGTCGAACAGGCGCTTGAGGTTCGGCAGGACAAAGTACAGCGGCTGCAGGATGTCGATGCGATACGGCGTGCGCATGGCTTCCAGCGGATCGAAGGCCTGATGCTCGGGCTCGTCCGACAGCGAGTAAACAGTTTCTTTTGGCGAGGACAGGATGCCGCCGCCGTAGATGCGTTTGCCTTGCGGGGTGTCGACCAGGCCGAACTCGATGGTCATCCAGTACAGACGCGCCAGATAAACGCGTTCTTCCTTGGTCGCCTGCAGGCCGAGCTTGCCGTAAGTGTGGGTGAATTCGGCAAACCACGGGTTGGTCAGCAGCGGGCAGTGGCCAAAGATCTCGTGGAAAATGTCCGGCTCCTGCAGGTAGTCCAGTTCTTCACGGGTACGAATGAACGTGGCCACCGGAAACTGCTTGCTGGCGAGCAATTCGAAAAAGGTCTGGAAAGGGATCAGCGCGGGAACGCGGGCAACCTGCCAACCGGTGGTCTCGCCGAGCACCTTGTTGATCTCGCCCAGTTGCGGAATGCGGTCATGGGGCAGACCGAGTTTTTCGATACCGTCTAGGTATTCCTGGCACGCACGACCCTCGATCACTTTCATCTGGCGGGTGATCAGCGTGTTCCACACCGCGTGTTCTTCGGCGGGGTAGTCGATAAAACCTTGCGCATCGGGCTCGCGGGCCACGTATTGCGTCTGCTTCATACTGCTCTCCTGCGAGGGGAATTTCGTTCTTGTTATGTCCTGCGATGGACTGAGAAATACCCCGGAATGTTCGTTGTTGCAGCAGGTTGAAGACTGGTCGAGTAGGAAAACTCCCTTAAATTCGTAAAATTTTCGTTACGCTTCGTGCGATAAGTCGTGTTTGCGGTGACTGTCGGGTTTGAAAAGGCCAATGGCTGTCACATAATCTTGACGACTATCTTGCGCACTGCGCAGAAAATTCCGGCGTCAGACCGGCTCTTCACCTGTTTCGGGCCTTTATATGCGTATCAAAGTCCATTGTCAGAACCGCATCGGCATCCTGCGCGACATTCTCAATCTGTTGGTGGAGTACGGGATCAACGTCGCCCGTGGCGAGGTGGGCGGTGAGCATGGCAACGCGATCTACCTGCATTGCCCGAACCTGATCAACATTCAGTTCCAGGCGCTGCGACCCAAGTTCGAGGCGATTGCCGGGGTGTTCGGCGTCAAGCGGGTAGGGTTGATGCCCAGCGAGCGGCGGCACATGGAGTTGAATGCGCTGCTCGGTGCGCTGGAGTTTCCGGTGCTGTCGATCGACATGGGCGGCTCCATCGTGGCGGCCAACCGGGCGGCGGCGCAGTTGCTCGGGGTGCGGGTGGACGAGGTGCCGGGGATTCCGTTGTCGCGTTACGCCGAAGATTTCGATCTGCCGGAACTGGTGCGCGCCAACAAATCGCGAATCAACGGCATGCGGGTCAAGGTCAAGGGCGACATCTTTCTGGCCGACATCGCGCCGCTGCAATCGGAACACGACGACAGCGAGGCCATGGCTGGTGCTGTGCTGACGCTGCACCGCGCGGACCGGGTCGGCGAGCGCATCTATAACGTGCGCAAACAAGAGTTGCGTGGCTTCGACAGCATCTTCCAGAGCTCGAAAGTGATGGCGGCGGTGGTGCGCGAAGCGCGACGCATGGCACCGCTGGATGCGCCGTTGTTGATTGAGGGCGAAACCGGCACCGGCAAGGAATTGCTGGCGCGGGCCTGCCACCTGGCGAGCCCGCGTGGTCAGTCGCCGCTGATGGCGCTCAACTGCGCGGGGTTGCCGGAGTCGATGGCCGAGACCGAACTGTTCGGCTACGGCCCCGGTGCCTTTGAAGGCGCTCGGGCCGAAGGCAAGCTCGGGCTGCTGGAGCTGACGGCGGGCGGCACGCTGTTCCTCGATGGTGTCGGCGAAATGAGCCCGCGCTTGCAGGTGAAACTGCTGCGATTCCTGCAGGACGGCTGCTTTCGGCGGGTGGGCAGTGATGAAGAGGTTTACCTCGATGTGCGGGTGATCTGCGCAACCCAGGTCGACCTGTCGGAGCTGTGCGCGCGCGGCGAATTTCGCCAGGATCTGTATCACCGCTTGAACGTGCTTTCGCTGCACATCCCGCCACTGCGCGAATGCCTCGACGGTTTGACGCCGCTGGTGGAGCACTTTCTCGATCAGGCCAGTCGGCAGATCGGCTGCCCGCTGCCGAAACTGGCGCCGGCGGCGATGGATCGGCTCAGTCACTACCACTGGCCGGGCAACGTGCGGCAACTGGAGAACGTGCTGTTCCAGGCGGTTTCGCTGTGCGACGGCGGCACGGTCAAGGCCGAGCATATTCGCCTGCCGGATTACGGCGTGCGTCAGCCGCTTGGCGATTTCTCCCTCGAAGGCGGGCTCGACGAAATTGTCGGGCGCTTCGAGAAGGCGGTGCTGGAGCGCTTGTATTCCGAGCATCCGAGCAGCCGGCAACTGGGCAAGCGGCTCGGGGTTTCCCATAC
Organism: Pseudomonas sp. 3-2; assembly: GCF_019710535.1. NCBI lineage: Bacteria > Pseudomonadati > Pseudomonadota > Gammaproteobacteria > Pseudomonadales > Pseudomonadaceae > Pseudomonas > Pseudomonas sp. 3-2. Next base: position 1,712,272 of record NZ_CP081200.1, read on the forward strand.
GACCATCGCCAACAAGTTGCGTGAGTACGAAGTCGGCAAGGACGCGTCGGAGTGATCACGGCCGGATCGGGTGTTTGCCGCCAAGCGGCATGACACCGCCGGTTTTTCGTCTTCGATACATTTCCCTTCTCCCCGCAAAATCCCTCAAGTCCTTTGTTTACCGGGTCGTGGGCCGCCAGAAAAAAGTTGGTCTGCAAATTGCTTATGGCTCAGCAGTACAGCGGTGGGCGGCAAACGTCCGGCATGCAGAGGAAAGAGTGTGGACAAGTACCTTTATGTGGCAATGACCGGCGCCAGCCAGAACGCACTGGCGCAAAAGGCTCATGCCAACAACCTGGCGAACATCTCCACCAACGGTTTTCAGCGCGACCTGGAACAGGCGCGTTCGATGCCGGTGTTCGGTGACAGCTTTCCGGCGCGTGCGTTTGCCATGAGCGAACGGCCCGCCACCGACTTCACGCCGGGCTCGCTGGTGCAGACCGGTCGTGACCTCGACGTCGCCGTGTCGGGTAACGGCTGGATCGCCGTGCAGAACCCCAATGGCGGTGAAAGTTACGTGCGCACCGGCAGCCTCAATATCGATGCCCTCGGCGTGTTGCGTGCCGGCAACGGCATGCCGGTCATGGGCAATGGCGGGCCGATCGCCGTGCCACCGGAGCAGCAGGTGGAAGTTGGTGAAGACGGCACCATCAGTATCCGTGCGATGGGCGAGGGGCCGCGCGTCATGGCCGAAGTCGACCGGATCAAGCTGGTCAACCCGGACATCAAGAACATGAACAAGGGCCTGGACGGTTCGATTTACACCAAGGACGGCCAGCCTGCGCCGGCCGATGCCAACGTCAAACTGGTGTCGGGTTTCCTGGAGTCGAGCAACGTCAATGCCGTGGAAGAGATGACGTCGGTGCTGGCCCTGGCCAAGCAGTTCGAACTGCACGTCAAGATGATGAACACCGCCAAAGACGACGACCAGGCCATGGCTCGGGTCTTGCAGATCAGCTAATTATCAGAACGTCGCGCCGTAAAACAGGCGCACGAGGAGAATCGAATGCTTCCGGCTCTATGGGTTGCCAAAACCGGTCTGTCCGCCCAGGACACCAACCTGACCACCATTTCCAACAACCTGGCGAACGTGTCGACCACGGGTTTCAAACGTGACCGCGCCGAGTTCCAGGACCTGCTGTACCAGATCAAGCGTCAGCCAGGCGCCCAGTCGACCCAGGACAGCGAACTGCCGTCGGGTCTGCAAGTGGGTACCGGTGTGCGCATCGTCGGCACCCAGAAAAACTTCACCGCCGGCAGCCTGCAAACCACCGAGCAGCCGCTGGACATGGCCATCGACGGTCGCGGTTTCTTCCAGATCCTGCAGCCGGACGGCACCACGTCCTACACCCGTGACGGTACTTTCCACCTCGACTCCAACGGCCAGATCGTCAACGCCAGCGGTTTCGCCCTGGAACCGGCCATCGTCATCCCGAACAACGCCCAGACCTTCACTGTGGGTCGTGACGGCACCGTGTCGATCACCACCGCCGGCAACGCCGCATCGCAAGTGATCGGCAACCTGCAAACCGCCGACTTCATCAACCCGGCCGGTCTGCAAGCGGTGGGCAACAACCTGTTCCTGGAAACCGCCGCTTCCGGTGCACCGCAAGTCGGTACGCCGGGCCTGAACGGTTTCGGTACCACCCTGCAGAACACCCTGGAAACCTCCAACGTCAGCACCGTGGAAGAGATGGTCAACATGATCACCACCCAGCGCGCGTACGAGATGAACTCCAAGGTGATCTCCACCGCCGACCAGATGCTCTCGTTCGTAACGCAGAATCTGTAATCAAGTCTATGAGGCGGCCATGAGGCTGCCTGCAACACCGTGAGGTAAGGGTCATGAAGCGCTTTGTATCTGTTGTGGCATTGAGCGGGGTCGTCTCGCTCGCGGGCTGCGTCGCTCCGACGCCCAAGCCCAATGATCCTTACTACGCCCCGGTGTTGCCGCGCACACCGTTGCCGTCGGCCGCCAACAACGGCTCGATCTATCAGGCCGGTTTCGAGCAGAACCTGTACAGCGACCGCAAGGCGTTCCGGGTCGGTGACATCATCACCATCACCCTGAACGAGAGAACCCAGGCCAGCAAGAACGCCAACTCTCAGGTGGCCAAGAACAGCAAGACCGGCATCGGCCTGACGTCGCTGTTCGGCAGCAGTGCAACCACCAACAACCCGATCGGCGGCAATGACCTGAGCCTGAGCGCCAGCTATGAAGGCGACCGCGCGACCAAGGGTGACAGCAAGGCCGCCCAGGGCAACACCCTGACCGGCTCGATCACCGTGACCGTCGCCGACGTGTTGCCCAACGGCATCATCGCCGTGCGTGGCGAGAAGTGGATGACCCTCAACACCGGCGACGAGCTGGTGCGGATCGCCGGTCTCGTGCGTGCCGACGACATCGCCACCGACAACACCGTGTCCTCGACCCGGGTTGCTGATGCGCGCATCACCTACTCGGGCACCGGTTCGTTCGCCGATGCGAGTCAGCCAGGCTGGTTCGACCGTTTCTTCCTCAGCCCGCTGTTCCCTTTCTAGGTGGCTACGTTGAATTTCAAGAGCCTCATGCTCGCTGCGGCGTTGATGTCCGCAGCCTTTGGTGCCCACGCAGAGCGGCTGAAAGATATCGCCAGCATTTCCGGCGTGCGTTCCAACCAGTTGATCGGCTACGGCCTGGTGGTCGGTCTTAACGGCACCGGCGACCAGACCACGCAGACCCCGTTCACCCTGCAGACCTTCAACAACATGCTCTCGCAGTTCGGCATCAAGGTGCCGCCGGGATCGGGCAACGTGCAGCTGAAAAACGTTGCGGCAGTGTCGGTGAGTGCCGATCTGCCGGCGTTCGCCAAACCGGGTCAGCAGGTCGATATCACCGTGTCGTCCATCGGTAACTCCAAGAGCCTGCGCGGCGGCACCCTGTTGCTGACCCCGCTCAAGGGTATCGACGGCAACGTCTACGCCATCGCCCAGGGCAACTTGGTGGTCGGCGGTTTCGATGCTGAAGGTCGTGACGGTTCGAAGATCACCGTCAACGTTCCGTCGGCCGGTCGCATCCCTGGCGGGGCGTCGGTCGAGCGTTCGGTGCCGAGCGGTTTCAACCAGGGCAACAGCCTGACGCTGAACCTCAACCGTTCCGACTTCACCACCGCCAAGCGCATCGTCGACAAGATCAACGACATGCTCGGCCCAGGCGTGGCCCAGGCCATCGACGGCGGTTCGATCCGTGTGACCGCGCCGCTCGATCCGAGCCAGCGCGTCGACTATCTGTCGATCCTGGAAAACCTCGAAGTCGATCCCGGTCAGGCGGTGGCGAAAGTCATCATCAACTCGCGTACCGGCACCATCGTCATCGGCCAGAACGTGAAGGTATCGCCGGCCGCCGTGACCCACGGCAGCCTGACCGTGACCATCACCGAAGACCCGATCGTCAGCCAGCCGGGCCCGCTGTCCAACGGCCAGACCGCCGTAGTGCCGCGCTCGCGGGTGAATGCCGAACAGGAAGCCAAGCCGATGTTCAAGTTCGGCCCGGGTACCACCCTCGACGAGATCGTCCGTGCGGTGAACCAGGTCGGCGCCGCGCCGGGTGACCTGATGGCCATCCTTGAAGCACTGAAGCAGGCCGGCGCGTTGCAAGCCGACCTGATCGTGATCTGAGGACGCCGACCATGGATATGCGCAAAAGCGGTCTGGTCAGCAGCAGCGATTCGGGTTCGTACTCCGACCTCAATCGTCTGAACCAGCTCAAGGTCGGCGACAAGAACAGCGACGCGAACATGCGCAAGGTCGCGCAGGAATTCGAATCGCTGTTCCTCGGTGAAATGCTCAAGTCGATGCGCTCGGCCACTGAAGCGCTGGGCCAGGACAACCCGCTCAATACGCCGGCGGCCAAGCAATATCAGGAAATGTACGACCAGCAACTGGCGGTCTCCATGTCCCGCGAGGGCGGGGGTATCGGCCTCGCCGACGTGCTGATGCGCCAGATGTCGAAGAACAAACCAATGGCGCCGGGCGAGGCGGCGGCCGCATCCGCCGCCAAGCAGGAGGAAGCCAAAGCCAAGGCCGCTGCCGTGGCCACGCCGATTGCCGCCGGCACCGTGGCTACGAATGGTCCGTTGTCGCGACTCAATGGCGAGCGTCCGCTGTGGGCGTCGCGTTCGGTGCATGCGCCGAGCACCGAACTGACCCATCGCAATGACATGGAAATGATCAACCAGCGTCGTCTGGCGCTGCCGCCGAAACTGGCGGATCGCTTGCTCGCAGGTCTGGTGCCGTCAGCCACGCCGGCGGCGACCACTCAACTGCCGCAACGCGCCACGACCGCCGCTGCCACCGGTTCCGGCCCGCTGTACAACGGCGACTGGCTGGCCCGTGCCGAGGCAGATAAAGCTTCGGGCGGGCAGATGCAGATTTACGGCCGCGCCATGGCGCAGATCCCGCTGGCACCGGCAAAGAAAGCGTTCGGCAACGCCGACGAATTCGTCAACACCATGCTGCCGATGGCGCAGGAAGCCGCCGCGCGAATTGGCGTCGATCCGCGTTATCTGGTGGCTCAGGCTGCGCTGGAAACCGGCTGGGGCAAATCGGTCATGCGCGCCCAGGACGGCAGCAGCAGTCACAACCTGTTCGGCATCAAGGCCAGCAGCAACTGGAAGGGCGATTCGGCCCGGGCGATCACCAGCGAATTCCGCAACGGGCAGATGGTCAAGGAGACGGCCGAGTTCCGTTCCTACGCCTCGTACAAGGACAGCTTCCACGATCTGGTGACGTTGCTGCAGAGCAATAATCGCTATCAAGATGTGTTGAAGTCGGCCGATAACCCAGAACAGTTTGTACGCGAATTGCAGAAGGCCGGTTACGCGACCGACCCGAACTACGCGACGAAGATTTCGCAGATTGCCAGGCAGATGACGGTCAATCAGAACTACGCTGCGGCCGGCGTTTCAACAACGCCCTTATAAACACAAGGTAAGGTTTGAATCATGAGTTTGCTCAATATCGGGATGTCGGGGTTGGCCGCGAGTTCATCCTCTCTGGCTGTGACGGGTAACAACATTGCCAACGTCGACACCGCCGGTTATTCGCGCCAGCAAACCGTGCAGGGCACTAAGTCCTCGATTCAGTACGGTAACGTGTTCATCGGTACCGGTACGACCCTCGCCGACGTGCGTCGGGTGTACAACTCCTACCTCGAATCTCAGCTGCGTACCGCCACGTCGCTCAATAGCGAAGCCGCCGCTTTCGGTGCGCAGGCCACCGCACTGGACGGCTCGCTGTCCGACACCAACACCGGCCTGACCGGCGTGCTGCAGAAATTCTTCACCTCGATGCAAGGCGTATCGACCTCGGCCACCGACGACACTTCCCGTCAGTCGGTACTGACCGGCGCGCAGGCCCTGACCAGTCGCTTCAACGCGCTGGCCAAGCAGATGAACGATCAGAACGCCACGCTCAATGGCAACCTGTCCGACATGGCGTCCCAGGTGAACAAGCTGGCAACCTCGATTGCCACGCTGAACCAGAAGATCGGCGAGATCTCCACCAGCGGCGGCCAGCCGAACGATCTGCTCGACAGCCGTAACGAAGCCGTGCGTCAGCTCTCCGAGCTGACCGGCGCGCAAGTCGTTGAGCGTGGCACCAGCTTCGACATCTACATCGGCAGCGGCCAGCCGTTGGTCATCGGCAATACCACCAATACCCTGAGCACCGTGCCGCTCAAGGGTGACCCATCGCGCATGGGCATCCAGATGGATCGTGGTTCGAGCACCATCGACATCACCTCGGCGATGACCGGCGGTGAAATCGGCGGTCTGCTGACTTATCGCAAGGAAGTGCTCGATCCTGCACTCAACGAGCTGGGTCGTGTGGCACTGGTCGTTGCCGACCAGATCAACCGCCAGCAAGCCCAGGGCATCGACAAGAACGGTGACTTCGGCGCAGCGATTTTCAACAACATCAACAGTGCCGCCCTGATCAGCCAGCGCAGTATTGCCCAGTCCGGCAATAGCGCAGGTTCGGGCAACCTTGATGTCACCATCAAGGACACCGGCAAGCTGACCACCAGCGACTACCAGGTCACCTTCACCAGCGCGACCAACTATACGGTCAAGCGCTCCGACGGCACCGACATGGGTTCGTTCAGCACTACGACCACGCCGCCTCCGGTAATCGACGGCTTTACCCTGGCCCTTAACGGTGGTGCCCTGAGTGCCGGCGACACGTTCAAGGTCACCCCGACCCGCAACGCGGCGGCCAGCATCCAGACCGTGCTCACCGACCCGAAGAAAATCGCGGCAGCCGCACCGTTGACCGGCGTGGCCAGTGCCAACAACTCAGGCACCTACACTCAGCCGACGCTGACCGACGTCGTCGATATCTACAACCCGGCGTCCCAGGCGGAGCTACAGAACGCGCTCAAGTATTCGACCCCGGTCAAACTGGTATTCGGTGCCACCACCAGCGGCAGCCAGACTTACAACATGGTTGATGCCAAGGGTGCCACGATCGGTTCCGGCGTCATCGTTCCCGGTCAGGCGAACACCCTGAACCTGAAGATCGGCATGGTCGACTCCACCGGTGCTCCGGTGATGGACACCACCGTCATCCCGAACGTGCAAAAGACCTTCACCGTGCAGACCACCGTGGGCGCGACGCCGAAGTCCGGCGAAACCTTCACCATCAACCTGACCGGTGCGGCCTCTTCGGACAACCGCAACGCCCAGGCGCTGGTCGGCTTGCAGACCAAACAAACCGTTGACACCGGCACGGCGAGCAGGGGCATCAGCCTGACCGACGCCTACAACAAACTGGTGACCAACGTCGGTACCCAGGCCGCCCAGAGCAAGTCCGACGGTGCGGCCACCACGGTGATTCTGGATCAGGCCCAGGGTGCGCGGGACTCGCTGTCCCAGGTCAACCTGGATGAAGAGACCGGCAATCTGGTCAAGTATCAGCAGTACTACACAGCGTCTTCGCAGATCATCAAAGCTGCGCAGGAAACTTTCGCCACGCTGATCAACAGCCTTTAAGGAGCCGTAATTCATGCGCATTTCCACCGCCCAGTATTACGCGACACAAGCTGCCCAATATCAGCGCAACTACAGCAAGACGGTCGCGACCGCCAACGAAGCCAGCAGCCTGCAGCGCATCAACACCGCCGCCGACGATCCGATCGGGGCTGGTCGGTTGCTGCGCCTGGGTCAGCAGGCCGCGATGCTCGATCAGTACAAAGGCAACATCGACACCACCAAGAGCTCGCTGACTGTTCAGGAATCTACGCTGACGGCCATCACCGACGCCTTGCAGCGCGCCAAGGAGATCGGGCTGGCAGCCAACAACGGCATCGCCACCGACAAGGACCGCCAGGCTTACGCCGCCGAGCTGAGCCAGATCCAGCAACAAGTGCTGGGCCTGATGAACTCCAAGGACGCCAACGGCAATTACCTGTTTTCCGGTTCGAAAACCGATACCGCGCCGTACTCGCAGAACGCCGATGGCACCTACACCTACAACGGTGACCAGACCCAGATCAACCTGGGCATTGGCGATGGTTTGTCGGTGGCCACTAACACCACCGGTTGGGATGCTTTCCAGCAGACCATCAATACTGCGCGCACCCAGACCAACATGACGGCTCCGGCCGTTGATGACGGTCGCGTTGTGCTGACCAACGGTGTCGTTGGCAGCGCGGCGACTTACAACTCCAAGTTCACGGCCGGCCAGCCGTACACCGTGGACTTCATCAGCAGCACTCAGCTGAAGATTACCGATGCCTTGGGCAACGATGTGACGGCCGAAGCCAGCCAGAACGGTCTGATCAGCAACAGCAACGGCGCGAACCAGACGGTCAGCTTCCGTGGCGTCGACATGAAGTTGAACATCAACCTCAAGGCCGGCGACACCAACCCGGACGCGGTCATTGCCGGCCACAGCTTCCAGCTGTCGGCTTCGCCGGACTCGTTCACCACTTCGCGCAGCCCGGGCAACCCGTCGACCGCGGTCATCACCGGTTCCAGCGTGACCAACCAGGCAGCCTACGACGCGGCCTTCCCGTCGGGCGGCGGCGCAGTCCTGAAGTTCACCAGCGCCACTGCGTTCGACCTGTACGCGGCGCCTGTCACTGCCGACAGCAAGCCGATCTCGTCGGGTACCGTGGCTGGCGGCAACGCCACGGCAGCGGGTGTGACCTTCGCCCTCGGCGGCACGCCCGCGGCCGGTGACCAGTTCTCGATCCAGTCCAACAACCACCAGACCCAGAACGTGCTCGACACCCTGGGCCAGATGGTCACGGCGCTGAACACCCCGATCGACGGTGATCCGGTGGCCAAGCAGAAATTCCAGGGGGCAATGGAGTCGGCACTGGGCAACATCGACAGTGCCGCCAACCAGATCGGCAGTGCGGTGACGTCCATCGGTGCCCGCGGGCAGTCGCTGGATGACCAGAGCACCACCAACCAGAGCCTGCAACTGGCGAACGCCACCACCCAGGGCACGATCCGTGATTCGGATCCGGCCGAAGTGATGACCCGTCTGACCTTGCAGCAGACCATGCTGCAGGCCTCGCAACTGGCGTTCAGCAAAATCTCTCAGTTGGGCCTGTTCAACAAGATCTGATCCTGAACGGGCGCGCAAGCGCCCGTTTGCTCTGACCGCTCTGTATCAATCGTCTTTTTTTGCGGTTTCAAAGGGCTCGCTGTTCCGGGCGGGTTCCCGCCGCTTGCGAGTCCGCCGTGAATTCACTTCCCCTTGTCAGCCTCGTCATTCCTGCCTTCAATCCGCGCTTCTTCGAGCGGACATTGAACAGTGCTGTCAGCCAGACTTACAGCCCTCTGGAAATCATCGTCTGCGATGACAGTCGGGGTTCCGAGATCGAACGCATCGTCGCGTCGGTCATCGAGCAGTCCGGCGTCGAGGTGCGCTACGTGCGCAATCCGCGCACCCTGGGAATGATCGGCAACCTCAAGGCGTGCCTGAGTCAGGCGCAGGGCGAGTTCATCAAGTTCCTGTGCGACGACGATCACTTGTATGCCGACTGCATCCGGCAGCAGGCCCAGGAGATGATGCGTGAAGAGGTCAGGCTGGTACTGGCCCAGCGACTGTTCTGGGATGCGCAGGACATCATCCTGCCCGCGCGCCTGGAAAACACATCGTTGTCGCCGCACAGCGGTCTGTTCAAGGGCGACGATCTGCTGGGCATCTTCGAGAAATTCCCGGTCAACGTCCTCGGTGGATTCACCAACGCACTGTTCCGGCGTGCCGACGTTGAAGAGCTGTTGCCGGCGCTGACTCAGGAAGGTCACTGCTTCGTCGCGTCGCTGGATTTTGCCCTGTACGTCTGCCTGCTGCGGCGCGGCAATCTGGCCGTCTCCAACAACGTGCTCAGCGCCGAGCGGCTCTACCCGGAACGTCTGAGTGCGCAACAGCCGATGAAAGACGCGCTCGAGGTCGAGCGTGAGTGGATGCTGCAGATGCTCAAATCGCGCAGCGGCGAAGCCGCGCCGGCGCCGGGATGGGTTCGCTATGTTCCGCTGAGCAAGGCCGATGAGTCTCCGCGGGTCTGGGAAGAGCTGCCGCTGAGTCGCACCCTGGGCTCCAAACAGAGCCGTCAGGAGTGGAGTGTCGGCATCGACAGCTGGAGTTTTGCCGAGCTCTACGCTCAGTGGCTCAATTGCCGAGTGCTGACTGAAGGTCAGCGCACGTTGCTGCCGGAAACCCTGGCCGGCTGGTCGCATCAACCACGGATCGTGCCGATTGTCATCGACGGGCAGGGCAGTCGTGACAGTGTCGAACGCACACTGGCATCGCTTGCCGCTCAGGATTATCCGCCGGAGCTGATCCTTGTCCTGTCCGCCTCGTGTACCGAAACCGAGCTGGACGGGCGGGTGTTCCGCATGCCTTTGCAAGACGACGGCATGGAGCAGATCAATACGCTGCTGCCGCAACTGGCGGGAGCCGACTGGTTCTACCTGTTGCAGGCGGGTGATCGGCTGGTGGCGCCGGCGTTGCTGGTCATGGCCGAGCGCATCGTGCATTGCCCGTCACTGAAATGTCTGTACAGCGACGAGGGCAGCTTGCGTGACGGGGAGTCGGCAGAACCTGCGTTCAAGCCGGATTTCAACCTCGACCTGATGCGCAGCTACCCTTATGTGGGCCGGGCACTGGCTTTCGAGCGTGAGCGTTTTCTGGCGCTCGGTGGTTTTGCACCTGACTTCGCTCAGCTCGCGCCGCACGATGTGTTGTGGCGTCTGGTCGAGAGCGATGGCACACAGGTTGTCGGCCACATTGCCGAGGTCATGCTGGAGTCGCCTTTCGACCTGTCGAAGTGGCTGGCGGCCCCGGGCGTCCTCGAACAGAATCCGCGCGTGCTTGAAGCGCATCTGCAGCGTCTGGGTCTGGCCCACGACATTCGCCGTGGCAGCTGCGAGCTGCTCAATCGTGTCGACTATCATCACGCCCGGCGTCCGCTGGTGTCGGTCATCATTGTGACCCGGGACCAGACCGCCGCCTTGCAGCGTTGCGTCGAGACGCTGCTGGAAAAAACCGCCTACACCGAGTACGAGCTGCTCCTGGTCGATAACGGCAGCACCAGTGCCGAAGCGCTGGCCTGGCTGGACGGCATGGCGCAACTGGGCAGCGACCGGGTTCGCGTGCTGAGCTTCGCGCAACAGGGCAATGCAGCCGCCACGCACAACTTTGCGGTAGGGCAGGCCCGCGGCGAATACGTGCTGATGCTCAATACCTTTGCGGTGATCACCCAGTCCGACTGGCTGGACGAACTGCTCAATCATGCGCAGCGTCCGGAAGTCGGGGTCGTCGGCGCCAAGTTGTACAATCCGGACGGTTGCGTACTGCATGCCGGCCTGATTCTGGGCATGCAAGGCGCCGTGGGATTGCCTTTCTATGGTCAGTCGTTGCAGGCGGACGGGTACATGTTCCGCTTGCAGGCGGTGCATGACCTGAGTGCGGTCGGCGGTGATTGCCTGATGATTCGCAAGTCTGTCTACGAAGCTGTCAACGGGCTCGACGAACAGGATCTGGCGCAGGCCCTCAATGTGGCGGATCTGTGTCTGCGCGTCGGCCGGGAAGGTTACCTGGTGGTCTGGACTCCTTATGCCATGCTGGCCCTGGGCGCGCGGCCGACGGCCGAGGCCACGGCAGAAGAAGAGCAACTGCAGATTCAGGAGCACGAAACGTTCTACAAGCGCTGGTTGCCACTGATTGCGCGCGATCCTGCGTTCAACGTCAATCTGGCGGTGCAGGGTGTCGGTGCGACCAGCTTCAGTCTGGAGCCGGGCCTGCGTACCGGCTGGAGTCCGTTTTCGCGCAAACAGTTGCCGAATGTGCTGGCGGTGCCCATCAACGCTTCCGCCATTGGTCACTATCGCATCAGCCAACCGATGATCGAACTGGAGGCGGCCAACCGTGCCGAGGGGCGGATCTGCTACGGTTTGCCTTCGATCATCGACATCGAGCGGCAGGCCCCCGATGTGATCGTATTGCAGGGGCGCTATTCGGAAAGTGCCATCGATGAAATTCCACCGCTGAAAAACTTTTTCAACGCCCGGCGGATCTACGAGCTCGATGACTATGTCATCGATGTCCCTCATCGCAACGCGCACATTCGCAACATGCCGAACAAGCAGGAAATGGAGCGGCTGGTGCGGCGGGCGATCGGTCTGTGCGATCGGGTGGTGGTGTCTACCCAACCGCTGGCCAACGTTCTGTCGGACATGCATCACGACATCCGGGTCGTACCGAACATGTTGTCGCGGCACTTGTGGACCGACTTGCGCAGCCAGCGTCGCACCTCGAAAAAGCCGCGGGTCGGCTGGGGCGGCGGCACCAGCCACCACGGTGATCTGGCGGTGATTGCCGATGTGGTTCGTGAACTGGCAAACGAGGTCGACTGGGTGTTCTTCGGCATGTGCCCGGATGACTTGCGTCCGTACATGCATGAATTCCACGGCGTGATCCCGCTGGATGTGTATCCGGCGAAACTGGCCAGCCTCAACCTCGACCTGGCCCTGGCACCGCTGGAGTTCCACATCTTCAACGACTGCAAGAGCAACCTGCGCCTGCTGGAGTACGGCGCGTGCGGCTACCCGGTGGTCTGCACCGATACCGAGGCCTATCAGGGTTACCTGCCGTGCACCCGGGTCAAGACCAACTCCACCGAGGAGTGGCTGCAAGCGATCCGCATGCACCTGGCTGATCCGGATGCCAGTTACCGCATGGGTGATCAGCTGCGTGAAGTCGTACTGCGCGACTACGTGCTGCGCGGCGACAACCTGCGGTACTGGGAAAACGGCTGGCTGGCGGACTGACCGGCACTGCTGAAAAAAAGGCGACTTTCGAGTCGCCTTTTTTGCGTCTTCAAGATTCTGTTTGTATCGGTGTCGATACTTTTTTCACCGCAGAGCCTCAAGAATCGGAATTTTCCTGTCGATACTTCTCTATTCGCTGACCTCGGACGGTTGCTGCTGGCGTGATCGGCCTGTGCCCGGGAGGCAGGTTTCCGGTTTCAACAACAATGCAAGGAAGAAGCAAATGTCAGTAATCAATGGAACAAGTGACGCGGACATCCTGTTGGGCACCGATGGCAATGACGAACTCTACGGACTGGAGTCGGATGATCAGTTGATGGCGACCGACGGATCGGATCTGCTCGATGGTGGGGAAGGCTTTGATACGGCGGACTACAGCGGGCTTCCTTCGGCGGTAAATGTCGAGATCGGCGCGGGTGCGTCGACTGTCACGGGTGTCGACGGCAAGAGCGATACCTTGCTCAATATCGAAAAAGTCATCGGTACCAATCTAAACGACACCTTCACCGCCAACCTCTCCGGTGTGACGCTGGACGGAGGCTGGGGCGACGATGTGTACATCGTCGGCAGCGAAGGCGTGACCATCCTCGAAGATGACCACGAGGGCTACGGCGGCCACGACGAAGTGCGTACCAGCCTCAATACCATCAAGATTAATGCCTCTATCGAGCAGTTGACCTTCACCGGAACCGGGGATTTCAAGGCCTACGGCAGTGACACCGACAACGAGATCGTCGGTGGCGCCGGCAACGACTGGCTGTGGGGCGGCGACGGGGCCGACCACTTCGTGGGCGGCGATGGTTTCGACACCGTCAGCTACAGCGATAGCCCGGAGGGCGTGAGATTCAATGACTACACCAACTTCGACTGGCTGACCTTCGCTTATGGGGACACCTTCACCGGTATCGAAGCCATTCAGGGCTCGGCCTTTGACGACGTGTTCTATTTCAATCAGCCTGAGGACCAGGCGTTTATCCTCGATGGTGGCGAGGGTTACGACACGGTCAGCTATCAATACTCCTATCCGGTGGATATCGAGATCGGCGGTAACTCCAGGTTGTTGAATATCGAAAAAATCATTGGCTCCGGTTTGGCCGATCACTTCACAGCCAGCATCGGTGGTGTGACTTTGGCGGGTGGCGGGGGGGATGATGTCTACACCATCAATAGTGCCGGCGTAATCATCGAAGAAATCGAGGGTTACTTGGGTGGCACCGATCACGTTTACACCAGCCTGTCGACGATGCATCTGGAGTCGTTCGTTGAAAATCTGACCTACACCGGGACCGGTGATTTCACCGGCTACGGCAACGACACCTGGAACTTCATCGTCGGCGGCAGTGGCAATGACGTGCTGTATGGCGGTGGTAACGGCGACAGCTTTGACGGTGGCGACGGTATCGATGTGCTCAGCTACGGTGACAGCAAAGTTGCCATGACGCTGAACTGGGCGACCCGAGAGTTCTCCGGGATTGCCGAAGGCGATATGTACATGAACATCGAAATCATCCGTGGCAGTGACTTCGGCGACACTTTCTACGCCAGTGGCAGGGTTTGGGAACTCGGCCTGGATGGCGGAGCGGGTCAGGATTTGCTCAGCTACAAATACGCCTACATGCCGATAGTTTTCGACCTCAGTGGTGCTGCCTACCAGCCATGGAATCCCGTACCTGTTTTTAACGGGATCGAGTTGATCGAGGGCAGTCAGTATTTCGATTATTTCATCGGTTCCGCCGGCAATGACACCTTCATCGGTGGGGGTGGTGGGGACGTGGTCGATGGCCGCGATGGTCACGACAGTCTCTGGTATCTCACCAGCGCGACAGCGGTCGAAGTCAACCTGCAAACCGGCATTAACATCGGTGGCGATGCGCAGGATGACCAGTTGACCAATATCGAAGGCGTGATGGGCAGCCATTTCAACGACACGCTGATCGGCAATGAGGTCGACAACTACCTGGAGGGCGGACGCGGCAGCGATCTGATCAATGGCGGTGACGGCAACGACACGCTCTACGGCGGACTGGTGTCGGACATCGGACCGTTCAGCCTTGAAGGCGGGGCCGACGATGCGCAGGCCGATCAGTTATATGGCGGTTTGGGAAATGACGTGATTGTCAGCGCTGAAAACGACCTTGGCACCCAGGCTTTCGGTGAGGCTGGCAACGACACCCTGACCGTGGTCAACGGCGTCGCCGATGGCGGCGTCGGCGACGACGTATTGACTGGCAAGGGCAGCACCTATTCGCTGTTCGGTGGTGAGGGGGACGACCGGTTGATTCTCAACCTTTTCGGCCAGCAAGAGTCCGGTGGCGTTGCTGATGGTGGTGAAGGGGATGACGCCTATGTGGTGAACACCTCTGGCCTGGTGACGATCAAGGATGGTGGCATCAGTCTGAATGACACCCTGATTCTGAACACCATCGCCAATCTCAGCCAGTTGAACGTCACTCGCATCGGTGACGACGCCTACCTGCATGGCGCCAACGACGGCAGCACCGGCGTTCCTGACAGCGGTGTGAAACTGCAGGGCTGGTACGCCGGGTACAACAACATCGAGCATCTGCAGACCGCTGACGGTCAGGTCTACGACCTGCCGGCCACGGTCGACGGATTTGCGATGTTTGGCTGATCCGCGCAATTCACTGAAGTAGCTTGATGACAGGGATGATTCCGGCAACGGACTCATCCCTTTTTTCATGCCTTGCATTCCCGCTGACGCAGGGCTGGCGGAGCTGGCGCGTTTCCTGCAAGTCCCCCTCAAATCGCCATAAAACGAGCGCTCGCGGTCATTCACCTGCGCCCGGACTGGCAAAGGTTCAGCCGCAAAGGCCTGCAACAGCGAGGCCGAGCCCTGTGACGTAGAAGAGGGGAGACGATGAAGGCAGTTATTTTGGCGGGTGGCCTCGGCACGCGCATCAGTGAAGAGTCGCACCTCAAGCCCAAGCCAATGATCGAGATCGGCGGCAAGCCAATTCTCTGGCACATCATGAAGCAGTATTCCGCCCACGGAATCCACGACTTCGTGATCTGCCTCGGCTACAAGGGCTACGCGATCAAGGACTTCTTCGCCAACTACTTCCTGCACACCTCCGACGTCACGTTCGACATGCGCAACAACCGCATGGACGTTCACCAGAACTACAGCGAGCCGTGGAGCGTCACCCTGATCGACACCGGCGAGGAAACCATGACCGGTGGCCGTCTGCTGCGTGCCGGCCGTTACCTCAAGGATGAAGAGGCTTTCTGCTTCACCTACGGCGACGGCGTCTCCGACATCAACATTGCGCAACTGGTCGACTACCACAAGGGTCACGGCCGTCTGGCGACCGTCACCGCCGTGCAGCCGCCGGGCCGCTACGGCGCCCTTGAGCGCCATGGCGATCAGGTCCTCGGCTTCACCGAAAAACCGCGCGGCGACGGCGGCTGGATCAATGGCGGCTTCTTCGTGCTGTCGCCAAAAGTGCTGTCGTACATCGCCGGTGACGAAACCACCTGGGAAGCGGAGCCGCTGGCTCGCCTGGCCCAGGACGAACAACTGAAAGCCTTCGAGCACGAAGGCTTCTGGCATCCGATGGATACTCTGCGTGACAAGAACCATCTCGAAGCGCTGTGGCAGAGCGGGGAGGCCCCATGGAAGCAATGGGACTGAGTCCGGAATTCTGGCGCGGCAAGCGGGTTCTGGTTACCGGGCACACCGGTTTCAAGGGCAGCTGGCTGACCCTGTGGCTGCAAAGCCTCGGTGCGCAGGTCAGCGGTTTTTCCCTCGATCCGTCGACCGAGCCGAGTCTGTTCGAACTGGCACGCGTGAGCGAAGGCATCAACGATCAGCGCGGCGACTTGCGTGATCTGGGCGCCTTGCTCGAGATCATCGCCGACACCGAGCCGGAGATCGTCCTGCACCTGGCAGCACAGCCGCTGGTGCGCGAAGGCTATCGCGATCCGCTCGGCACTTATTCCAGCAACGTCATGGGCACCTTGAATCTGCTCGAAGCGATTCGTCAGGTCGGTTGCGTGCGGGCCTGCGTGCTGGTGACCACTGACAAGGTCTACGCCAACAAGGAATGGCTGTGGCCCTACCGCGAGGACGAAGCCCTCGGTGGCCACGATCCTTACAGCAGCAGCAAGGCCTGCTGCGAGTTGCTGGCGCAGTCTTACGCGGCATCGTTCTTCCCGGCCGACAAGTACGCCGAGCACGGTCTGGCCCTGGCCACCGCGCGCGCCGGCAACGTGTTGGGCGGCGGTGATTTCGCCCCAGAACGCCTGATTCCCGATGTCCTGAAAGCCTGGTCGGCAGACGAGCCGGTGACCCTGCGTTACCCGCAAGCCGTGCGCCCGTGGCAGCACGCGCTGGAGCCGCTGGCCGGCTACCTGCAATTGGCCGCCGGGCTCTACGAACAAGGCCCGGAATACGCCGGAGCGTGGAACTTCGGCCCGGGTGAAGCGGACATGTGCAGCGTCGGCGAAGTGGTCGAACTGCTCTCCAACCGCTGGCCTCAGGCCCGTGGCCTGCGCCTCGAAAAGAGCGACCTGCACGAAGCCGGTCTGCTGCGCCTGGACAGCAGCCGCGCCCGTCAGGTGCTCGGCTGGCAACCGCGCTGGACGTTGCAGCAATGCCTGACCCAGACCCTCGACTGGCACTTGGCGTGGCAGAACGGCGACGACATGCGCACCGTGACCCTCGGCCAACTGAACCTGTACCGGGGCGCGCTGTGAGCGAGTTTTCCTTGAAACCGTTGCCGCTGGCCGGGTTGTTCAGCGTCCAGCACAGACGCTTCGAAGATCAGCGCGGGCACTTCGCCCGGCTGTTCTGCGAAGGCAGCCTGAAAGCGTTCGGCAGCGAATTCCACATCCGCCAGATCAACCATTCCTGCACCCGCGAGAAGGGCAGCGTGCGCGGTCTGCATTACCAGAATGCCAATGCGCCGGAAGCCAAGTTGATCACCTGCCTGCGCGGTGAAGTGTGGGACGTGGCGGTAGACCTGCGCCCGGACTCGGAAACTTTCCTGCACTGGCACGCCGAGCACCTGAAGGCCGGCGACGGACGCAGCCTGCTGATTCCGGCCGGCTTCGCCCACGGTTTCCAGACCCTCACCGAAGACGCCGAGCTGCTTTACCTGCACAGCGCTGATTACGCGCCGGAGCACGAGGGCGGTCTGTCGGTGAACGATCCACGGCTGGCGATTGCCTGGCCGTTGCCTGTCAATAATTTGTCAGCGCGTGATTCCAGCCATCCCGCGCTCGATCAACACTTTGCTGGAGTGCGTCTATGAACTGCCGTGGGTGCGCTGCACCGCTGAGCCTGCCGCTGATCGATCTCGGCACCTCGCCACCGTCCAACGCCTACGTGCATGCCGATCGGCTGGAGCAGGCCGAACAATGGGTACCGCTGAAGGTCGCCGTGTGCGAGCAATGCTGGCTGGTGCAGACCGAGGATTACACCTCGGCCGACAGCCTGTTCGACGCCGAGTACGCCTACTTCAGTTCGTTCTCCAGTACCTGGCTGGCTCACGCCGAGCGCTACGTGGCCGAGATGGTCGAGCGCTTCGGCCTGACCGCCGACAGCCGCATGGTGGAGGTCGCCGCCAACGACGGCTACCTGCTGCAATACGTGGCCGGTCGAGGCATCCAGTGCCTGGGCGTCGAGCCGACCCGCAGCACCGCGCAGGCAGCACGGGAAAAAGGTCTGGAGATTCGTGAACTGTTCTTCGGTCGCGACACCGCCGCACAGCTGAAAAGCGAAGGCTGGGCCGCCGACCTGATGGCCGCCAACAACGTGCTCGCTCACGTGCCGGATATCAACGATTTCCTCGGCGGTTTCGCAACGCTGCTGAAGCCGACCGGCGTCGCCACCTTCGAATTCCCGCAACTGCTGACGCTGATGGCCGGCGCGCAGTTCGACACGCTGTATCACGAACACTATTCGTACCTGTCGTTGACCGCCGTGCAGACCCTGTGCGAACGCAACGGCCTGGAAGTGTTCGACGTCAGCCAGCTGACCACCCATGGCGGATCGCTGCGGGTGTTCGTCCAGCGCAAGGATGGCGAACGCCGCGCAGTGCAGCCGACCGTGCAACAGCAGTTGCAGGCCGAGCTCGACGCTGGGGTGAAAACCTCCGGGTACTACGCGACGCTGGCGCCGGCTGCCGAACGTATCAAGCATGATCTGCTGCGTTTCCTGTTGCAGGCCAAGGCCGATGGCAAGCGTGTAGTCGGTTACGGCGCCGCTGCCAAGGGCAACACCTTGCTCAACTACGCCGGGGTCAAACCGGATCTGCTGGCCTGGGTCGCCGATGCCAACCCGCACAAGCAGGGCAAGTTCTTGCCGGGCAGCCGCATTCCGATTGTCGCGCCGGCGCAGATCGATATCGAGAAGCCGGATTACGTGCTGGTGCTGCCATGGAACCTGTTGCACGAAGTCAGTCAGCAATTGGCTCAGGTGCGTCAGTGGGGCGGACGCTTCGTGATCGCCGTGCCTGAGTTGAGCGTGCTGTGAAGGTTCTGGTCACCGGGGCCACGGGCTTCGTCGGTCGTCATCTGGTCGCGGCGTTGCTGGCTCGTGGCTGCACGGTGCGGGCGGTTGCGCGCGATGTGCAGAAAGCTGCGGACATGCCGTGGATCAAAGACGTCGAGTTCGTGAGCGCGGATATTCACGCGGCGGATCTGAATGTCGCGGCGCTGACCAAGGGCGTCGATGCACTCGCGCACCTGGCCTGGCCGGGGTTGCCGAACTATCGGGCGCTGTTCCATTTCGAGCACAACCTGATGGCTGACTACCGCTTCATAAAAGGCGCGGTAGAGGCGGGCGTGAAGCAGGTGCTGGTGACTGGCACGTGCTTCGAGTACGGCATGCAGAGCGGCCCGTTGAGCGAACAGAACGACGCGCAGCCGGCCAATCCCTACGGTCTGGCCAAGCACACGCTGCACCTGTTTTTGCAAAATCTGCAGCAGGAGTATCCGTTCACCCTGCAATGGGCACGGCTGTTCTACCTGCACGGTGAAGGGCAGAACCCCAACAGTCTGTTGGCGGCGCTGGACCGGGCAATCGACGCCGGCGATACGACGTTCAACATGTCGGCGGGTGAACAGTTGCGGGACTTCCTGGCGATTGAAACGGCTACCGCGTACCTCGCCGCGATCCTGCGCAAACGCGACTTCGACGGCACGATCAACTGCGCCAGCGGCCAGCCGGTTTCGGTGCGGGCACTGGTTGAACAGCGCGTACGTGAACGCGGCGCGACCATCGGCCTGAACCTCGGCCACTACCCGTATCCGACCCACGAACCGCTGGCGTTCTGGGCGGTGACCGAGCGCCTGCAACAGTTATTGGGAGAGCCGCAATGAGGCACGAGTTGTATCGGGTCACCGACCTGCCGGTGCTGCAAAACCGCACCTTTGCCGATCCCGAATCGGCGAAGGCATCGGCCAGCGCCGACATGTTGCTGGTGCAGGATGAGCGCAGCGGTCTGATCTTCAATGCGGCGTTCGACGCCGACAAGCTCAGCTACGACGCCGACTACCAGAACGAGCAGGCGCATTCCGGCCAGTTCCAGAAGCACCTGAGCGATGTCGAATGCATCATTGCCCGGCACTTCAAGGGTCAGGAACTGATCGAAGTCGGCTGCGGCAAAGGCTATTTCCTGGAGCTGCTCAAGGGCCTGGGTTATCGCATCACCGGCATCGATCCGGCCTACGAAGGCGAGAACGCCGACGTGATCAAGGCCCCGTTCACCCTAGGCCTGGGCCTGGAGGCGGACGCCATCGTGCTGCGTCATGTGCTGGAACACATTCAGGATCCGCTGGGTTTTCTGGCGGTGATCGCCGAAGCCAATCAGGGTGGCGGGCAGATCTACATCGAAGTGCCGTGCTTCGACTGGATCCTCGAACACCGCGCCTGGTTCGACCTGTTCTACGAGCACGTCAATTACTTCCGCCTCGATGACCTGCGCCGGATGTTCGGCACCGTGCACGAGGCCGGTCACCTGTTCGGTGGCCAATACCTGTACATCGTCGCTGACCTTGCCACGTTGCGCCTGACCCCGGAACAACCGGTGCCACGCCTGGCCTTGCCGGACGATTTCACCGCCAGCCTCGAGCGCGCGGTGCAGATCATCCAGGGTGCACCCGAGCAGGGTTCGGCGATCTGGGGCGCCTCGTCCAAAGGCGTGATCTATTCGCTGTTCCTGCAACGCGCCGGCGTGGCGGTGGATCGCGTGGTCGATATCAACCCAGCCAAGCAGGGGCGTTACCTGCCCCTGAGCGGCGCCCGGGTGTCCTCGCCGCAAGAGGCGATGGACGCCTTGCCCGAGGGCGCCAACCTGTTTGTGATGAATTCCAATTACCTCGAAGAGATCAAGCGGATGACCGGTGGACGTTACGTCTATCACGCCGTCGACAGCGCTTCGTTCCAGTGACCCTTGAGATTTTGAAAATGACCGACAACAGCATCAACAAAGCTTTCGAAGCCGAATGCCGCGAGCAGATCGCCCAGCAGGGTGACGACCAGAAACTCACCGGCCTGGCCCGCGATTTCTTCAACGAATCGGCCAAGCACAAGTACAGCTACCACTTCTCGTGGATGGGCCGTCCGATCATCCAGCTGCCGCAAGACATGATGGCCATGCAGGAAATCATCTGGCAGGTGAAACCGGATCTGGTCATCGAGTGCGGCATCGCCCACGGCGGTTCGATCATCTACTACGCCTCCCTGCTGGAACTGCAAGGTCACGGCGAAGTGCTGGGCATCGATCTGGACATCCGTGCGCACAACCGCGAAGCCATCGAAAGCCACCCGATGAGCAAGCGCATCAAGATGATCGAAGGTTCGAGCATCGACCCGGCCATCGCCGCCCAGGTTCGCGCTGCCGCCGAAGGCAAGAAAGTCATTCTGGTGCTCGATTCCAACCACACCCACGACCACGTGCTCGAAGAGCTGCGCCTCTACGCGCCACTGGTTTCGGTCGACAGCTACTGCGTGGTGATGGACACCGTGGTTGAAGACATGCCGGCCGATTTCTTCCCGGATCGTCCATGGGGTCCGGGCGACAACCCGAAGACCGCCGTTTGGAAATACCTGGAAGAGAACAAGGATTTCGAGATCGATGTGCAGTTGCAGAACAAGCTGTTGATCACCGTGGCGCCGGACGGCTATCTGCGTCGCGTTCGTTAATTCGCAACATCACCAAAGCGTTGTCTCGGCGAGTCGCCGGTTGTGGAGAGAAGTTATGCAAGGCAAGTACAGTTCTGAACTGACGCTACCGCTCAACGAGCTGTTGACCGTAGTGCTGATTACGCACAATCGTCCGGCGTTCCTGCGTCGGGCGGTGAAGTATTACAGCAGCCTGCCCTGCAGAATCATGGTGCTGGACTCCACGGCCGAGCGGCCGGAAGGCGACTTCTCCGCAGTTGATTACCAACACGTGCCGCAGTTCGCCTACTGGGGCATGCAGGCCAAGCTGGCCTATGGCGTGGAGCAACTGACCACGCCGTACATGGTGCTGGCGGCCGACGACGACTTCATCCTGCACGATTCGCTGGCCGAGTCGGTGGGCTTCCTGCAGGCGAATCCGGATTACGGCATGTGCCACGGTTACTGCATGATGTACCTGACGCTGGGCGGTGGCGTGAGCTACTACCGCCGCGACAAGAAAGTGCAGGAAGACTATGCGTCCGAACGGGCGCAGGACCGCGTCGTCGACTACATGAGTCAGTACATCCCGCCGTTCTACGCGGTCACCCGTACCGACCTGATGAAAACCTGGCATTCGGCATTGCCGCCGGGCACCAGTTTCCAGTGGCAGGAAATCGGCCATGTATATTTCCTGCTGGCCAGTGCCAAGGCGCGAATCCTGCCGATCCCGTATGTGGTTCGTGAGATCAACTATGGCAACTCTGAGCACAGCACAGAGGTCTACCACTCGCTGACCTATATCGATGCGAAATCCGTGGCCGAACGCGAAGCCTTCGCCGAGTTCCTCGCGGGTCTGCCAACCGGTATCAAAGACTTGAACGCAGAGCAGGGCAAGGCGTTTGCCCTGCAAAGTTTCGAGGCGATGGTCGACAGTCTGCAAAGCGGCCGCGCCCTGACGGCGGAGTTGATTATCCAGTCGACGTGGAACCAGGAGCTCAAGCGGCCGGACCGCCGCTTCGGCCCCCTGCAGTACGTCGAAATGCCGTTCTACAACCAGGCATTCTTCGATCGTCTGGAGCAGTTCGAATTCATGCTGCACGCGATGCCGGCCGGGCGCATTCAACTGGAAAAACTCGAGGGTGTGTGGACGCGTCAGGCGCACCTGATCCAGGCGCGCAACAACGATACCCCGGCCAGCGTGCTCGACCGTCTGTGGCAGGCCCATGATCTCAATGCGTTCAACCGCACCGTAGCCAAGCGCCTGGCCGAGCAACTGGAGCTGTCTGGCGAAAGTGAGGAAGCGCTGAAGATGCGTGACTGGATCGCACGTCTGGAAACGCTGACCGTCGCCGATCACCATCAGGTGTTCGACCAGATGCAATCCGGGCGTCTGCTCAAGTGGCTGGAGTCGCGTCAAGCCGATGCGGTGCAGATCGGGTCGATTGCCGAACATCTGGCCGTGAACGGTGGTGGTCCGC
Source organism: Pseudomonas sp. 3-2 (assembly GCF_019710535.1). Classification (NCBI taxonomy): domain Bacteria; kingdom Pseudomonadati; phylum Pseudomonadota; class Gammaproteobacteria; order Pseudomonadales; family Pseudomonadaceae; genus Pseudomonas; species Pseudomonas sp. 3-2. The sequence continues at coordinate 1,735,242 of NZ_CP081200.1, forward strand.
AATTCGGCATTTTCCTGCTGGATATGGATGACGACATCGACAAGTTGCAGGTCAGCCTCGACAGCCTGCTCGAAGGTCAATGCAAGGCATTTCGCATTGTCGTGTTCACCACCGGTGAAGCACCGGCGGCGACCACTGCGCAGAACACGCTGCACTTTGTCCGCGTGACTCCCGAAAATCTGGTCGACAAGCTCAACCAGAGTGCTCGTCAGTCGCCTTGCGACTGGTTGCTTCTGGCTGAGGCGGGGGATGAGTTCACTGCCGGCGGCCTGTTGCGCGCCAGCCTGGAGCTGATGAACGCTGGCGGTATCAGCGCCGTGTCCACGGACGAGATTCAGCGCCGGGAAAACGGTGCGCTGATGGATGTGTTCCGTCCGGGCTTCAATCTCGACCTGTTGTTGAGCCTGCCGGGCCTGATGGCGCGGCACTGGCTGATACGGCGTGAAGTGTTGTTGGAAGTTGACGGCTACCGGGCCGATTTCAGCAAGGCGCTGGAGTTCGATCTGCTGCTGCGCATCATTGAACAGGGTGGCCTGAACAGCCTGGCGCACCTCGATGAGCCGCTGCTGATCACTCAGGCGCCGGAGCTTGAAGAGAATCCGCATGAGCGTCTGGCATTGCTGCGTCATCTGGGCAATCGCGGTTACAAGGCCAAGGTCACGTCGGCGGTGCCGGGGGTCTACCAGATCGATTATCACCATAGTGATCGCCCTCTGGTTTCGATCGTTATCCCGGCCGGGGACGATCTGTCTGCTCTGCAACGCTGCCTGGAAGGCGTGCTGTTGCGCAGCCGCTATCACAAGTACGAAATCCTGATTGCAACCACGGCTTCGCAATCGGCCGAGGTCAATGACTGGCTCGGGACTTATCAGCATCCGAAAGTCAGCGTGCTGCGCGCCGATCAATCGCTCAGCACGGCCGCGCTGTGCAACGCGGCCAGCCAGCAGGCTCAAGGCGAGTTTCTGGTGCTGTTGGCGGCGGACGCGGAAGTGGTCAATCCGAACTGGCTCGACTCGCTGCTCAACCATGCAATGCGTCCGGAAATCGGTGTGGTCGGTCCCAAACTGGTCGACCGCGACGGCAAGGTCAGCCAGGCCGGTCTGATCCTGGGCATGAACGGTGGTGTCGGCTCGGCATTCGTCGGCGAGAAACACGACGCCGAAGGCTATCTGTACCGGTTGTCCGTGGACCAGAACTACACGGCGGTTTCCAGCGTTTGCCTGATGGTGCGCAAAGAATTGTTCGAGGCGTTGGGTGGTCTGGACGACAACACGTTCGCTGCCGGCTTCAGCGATGTCGACCTGTGCCTGAAGGCCGGTCAGGCCGGCTACCTGACTGTCTGGACGCCATCGGTGCAAGTCATCCATCAGGGCGATATCGCCCAGGCTGATCAGGCACTGGCTGCATTGCAGGAAAAATGGGCGACGGCGTTCGCTCAGGATCAGGCGTACAACGCCAACCTGAGCCTGACTGGCAAAGGCTTTGTGCTGAACGACAGCGCTTCGCTGAACTGGGCGCAATTGATCGCCTAGGCCTGGCGTACAAGGAACGGAACTCAAGACATGTTCAACGGTAAATCGATTTTCATCTCCGGTGGCACCGGCTCGTTCGGTCGCAAGTTCATCGCGCGCCTGCTCGAGCAATACCAGCCCAAGCGCGTGGTGGTGTTCTCCCGGGATGAACTCAAGCAATACGAAATGCAGCAGACGTTCAACGCGCCGTGCATGCGTTACTTCCTCGGTGATGTGCGCGACGCTGATCGCCTGCGCCAGGCCATGCGCGGCATCGATTACGTGGTGCACGCCGCAGCGTTGAAGCAAGTGCCGGCGGCGGAATACAACCCGACCGAATGCATCCGCACCAACGTCAACGGCGCGGAAAACATCATCGCCGCCGCCATCGACAACGGGGTGAAGAAAGTCGTTGCGCTGTCCACCGACAAGGCCGCGAGCCCGATCAACCTGTACGGCGCCACCAAGTTGCTGTCGGACAAGTTGTTCGTCGCGGCCAACAATATCGCCGGCGAACAGCAGACGCGTTTTGCCGTGGTGCGCTACGGCAACGTCGCCGGTTCACGCGGGTCAGTGGTGCCGTTTTTCAGCAAACTGATCGCCGACGGTGCGACAGAGCTGCCGATCACTGACGAGCGCATGACCCGCTTCTGGATCACCCTCGATCACGGCGTGCAATTCGTGCTCGACAGCTTTGCGCGGATGCACGGCGGGGAAGTGTTCGTGCCGAAGATCCCGTCGATCCGCGTGGTCGATCTGGCGCGGGGAATGGCCGAGCACCTGCCGCACAAGAACGTTGGCATCCGCCCGGGCGAGAAGCTGCACGAACTGATGGTGCCGCTGGACGATGCGCGGATGACCCTGGAATTTGCCGATCACTACACCATCCAGCCGTCGATCCGTTTCACCAGCGTCGACGTGGATTTCGCCGAGGACAAACTCGGCGAGCGTGGGGTGCCGGTCGGCGAAGACTTCGAGTACCGCTCCGACACCAACCCGCACTTCCTTTCGGTGGGGCAGATCGCCGACCTGCACGCGAAGCTGTCGGTATGATTCCCTACGGTCGGCAAAGCCTCGACCAGACGGACATCGACGCGGTCGTCGAGGTGTTGCAGTCCGACTGGTTGACCCAGGGGCCGACCATCGAACGTTTCGAACAGGCGATGGCCGAGCGTTGCCAGGCTGATTTCGCCGTGGCGGTGTGCAACGCCACGGCGGCGCTGCACATTGCCTGTCTGGCGGCGGGGCTCGGCGCGGGCGACCGCTTGTGGACCACGCCGAACACCTTTCTCGCGTCGGCCAACTGCGGGCGTTATTGCGGTGCCGACGTTGATTTCGTGGACATCGACCCGCTGACCTGGAACCTCGATGCTGAAGTTCTGGCGAGCAAACTCGATGCCGCCGAGCGCGACGGCAGCTTGCCCAAAGTGCTGGTGGCAGTAGCGTTCTCCGGGCAGAGCTGCGACATGCGGCGGATTGCCGAACTGGCCGTGCGCTACAACTTCACCGTCATTGAAGATGCCTCCCACGCGGTCGGCGCTCGTTACGCTGGGCGCCCGGTGGGTTGCGGTGAATTTGCCGCGATGACCGTGTTCAGCTTCCACCCGGTGAAGATCATCACCAGCGGCGAGGGCGGCATGGTGCTGACCAATCGCCCGGAACTGGCCGAGCGGCTGCAACGCTTGCGCAGCCACGGCATGACCCGCGATCCGCAGCAGATGACCGAACCCAGCCACGGCCCTTGGTATTACCAGCAGGTCGAGTTGGGATTCAATTACCGGATCACCGATCTGCAAGCCGCGCTGGGCCTGTCGCAGCTGAGCAAGCTGGACGAGTTCATCGCCCGTCGCCGGGAGCTGGCCGCGCGTTACGACAGCTTGCTGGCGTACTTGCCGGTGACTGTGCCGAGCCTTCAGCCGGAGGCTGAATCGGCCTGGCATCTTTACGTGGTGCGTTTGCAGACCGAGCGCATCAGCCTCAGTCACCGTCAGGTGTTCGAAGGCTTGCGCGCCGCCGGCATCGGCGTGAACCTGCACTACATTCCGCTGCATTTGCAGCCGTACTATCGTGATCTGGGTTTTGCCGAGGGAGACTTTCCCGAAGCCGAGCGTTATTACGCCGAAGCGATCAGCCTGCCGCTGTTCCCGTTGCTTAGCGATCAGCAGCAGGACTACGTGGTCGAGCAATTGCGTCGGTTGACTGAATGATTGCCGCCGTGGCGGTGGATGGAAAACGGTAATGCGTGATCTGAGCGAGCAGGAACAATTCTGGCAGGGCGAATTCGGTAACCAGTACGTTGACCGCAACGTCGGCCAGCCACTGGTGGCGGCCAATCTGGCGTTGTTCGCCAAGGCGCTGACCCGGGCCGGGCGGATCGACAGCCTGCTGGAGCTGGGCACCAACGCCGGCAACAACTTGCAGGCGCTGCGTCAGCTGTTGCCCCGCTGCGAGCTGTTCGGGGTCGAAATCAATGCCAGTGCCTGTGCCCAGGCGCGTGCGCTGGAGATTGCGAACATCTGGCACGGTTCGCTGTTCGACTTTCCCCGTGAACGCCAATACGACCTGACCCTGAGCAAAGGCGTGCTGATCCATCTGGCGCCGGAACTACTGGCGACGGCGTATGCGCAGTTGTATGCGTTGAGTTCGCGCTACATCCTGATCGCCGAGTACTACAATCCGTCGCCAGTGGAAGTGTCCTATCGCGGCAATAGCGGCAAGCTGTTCAAGCGTGATTTCGCCGGGGAAATGCTCGATCGCTATCCCGATCTGCAACTGCTGGATTACGGCTTCGGTTATCACCGCGATCCGCAATTTCCGGTGGACGACATCACCTGGTTCCTGCTGGAAAAACGTCCTTGAACAACGTCGCAATCATCCCGGCCCGCGGGGGCAGCAAACGCATCCCGCGCAAGAATCTCAAGCCGTTCGACGGTGTGCCGATGATTGTCCGTTCGATTCGTACGGCCCTCGATTCAGGCTTGTTCGAGCAGGTGGTGGTCAGCACCGACGACGCAGAGATCGCCGACGTGGCGCGAGCAAACGGTGCTCATGTGCCGTTCATGCGTCCGGTGGAGCTGGCCGATGACTTCACCGGCACTGCGACGGTGATCGCGCATGCCTTGCAGCAGCTGCCAGCCTTCGATTACGCCTGCTGTGTGTACGCCACGGCGCCGCTGTTGCAGGCGCGGTTTCTGCGTCAGGGGCTGGAGTTGCTGGCGCAGCATCCGGACAAGTCCTTTGCTTTTTCAGTCACCGATTTCGGCTTTCCGGTGCAGCGCGCCCTGACCCTGGACGGGCAGGGCGCACTGACGGCGTTGTACCCCGAGTTTCGCAATACCCGTTCGCAGGATCTGCCGGCTGCCTTTCAGGATGCCGGCCAGTTCTATTGGGGCCGTAGTGAGGCCTGGCTGAGTGGAGAGGTGCTGTATTCGCCGGCCAGTCTGCCGGTGATCCTGCCCCGGCATCTGGTGCAGGACATCGATACCGCCGAAGACTGGAAGCGCGCCGAGTACCTTTACGCCGCCCTCAAGGCTGGTGGAGAGCTGCAATGAGAGTGCTGATCCGCGCCGACGCCTCGCCGACCATCGGCAGTGGCCACATCGCCCGGTGCCTGACACTGGCGCGAGTACTGCGCACGCAAGGCAGTCATGTCGCGTTTGCCTGCCGTCGTTTGCCGGGGCATCGGCTCGATGCGTTGCAGAGCGAAGGCTTCGAGACCTTCGCGTTGCCGGATCGCTATGTGGATGAAGATCCCGATCAGGCCATCGAGTCGATGCTGCCGTGGCAGGCGGATATCGATGCACTGGCGGCGCAACTGGAAGGGCAGCCCGGATTTGACTGGGTCATCGCCGACCATTACGGCCTCGACCATCACTGGCAGACCGCAGCTCGTCGCTTCGCACCACGGATCGCCGCCGTCGATGATCTGGCGACCCGCCGCTACAGCGTGGATCTGCTGCTCAATCAGAACCTCTCTGGGCTCAGCGAAAATTATCAGCCGCTGCTGCCGGCCGGTTGCCGAACACTGCTCGGACCGCGCTTCGCCATGCTGCGTGAAGAATTCAGTGGCCCGGTCATCGAGATCAAACCGGTGGCGCGCCGGGTGCTGGTGAATTTCGGCGGCTTTGATGCGGCACGCCAGACTCATCACGCGATGCTGGCGCTGGCGGATTTTTCGGCGCTTGAAGTGGATTTCGTCGCCGGTGCCGACAACCCGGCCTGGGCAGAGATGCAGGCGTTGGCCGAAAGCCGGCCGCACTGGCGCCTACATAGTTTTGTCAGTGATTTTCATCGGCGCATGACCGACGCCGACCTGTTTATTGGCGCCGGCGGTGGCACCAGTTGGGAACGCGCGGCCCTGGGCCTGCCGACGATCTGCATTGCGGTGTCGAACAACCAACAGGCCAACGGCGAAGTGTTGGCGGCGGCCGGCGCGCATGTGTTCATGGGCGCGCGGGAGCAGGTCAGCGTCGAGCAACTGCGTGATGCGATTGGCTTTGTCGTGGGCAACTTTTATTTGCGCCAGAGCCTGGCCGAGCGTTCGCGGCAACTGGTCGACGGGCGTGGTGCGCTGCGAGTGGCGGCGGCACTGGCCGGCGCGGTGCTCAAGTTGCGTCTGGCGACGCCGGATGACGCGCAGTTGCTGTTCGATGGACGTAATGCCGAGGCCGTGCGCCGCTGGTCGCTGGACAGCGCTGCGATTGATTGGACGCAACATGTGAACTGGCTGGGCGCGAGCCTGCGCAATCCTCAGCGGTTGCTGCTGGTGGCCGAGGCGGATGACGGCCCGGTCGGTGTCCTGCGCTACGATCTGCGCGGCTTTGAGGCAGAGGTTTCGCTGTATCTGATCGAGGGGCGTTTCGGCCTCGGCTGGGGCAGGGCGCTGCTGGCACAGGGCGAAGCCTTTGTGGCAGCGCACTGGCCGCAAATGACCGCCATTACCGCCCAGGTCTTGCCGGCCAATCAGCCCTCGATGAATGTTTTCCGTGACGCCGGGTTCACCCAGAGTGCCTGCGCGTTCACCAAGGTTTTGAAGGAATCCCGTCAATGAGCAGTTTCAAGATCGGCAACCGCCGGATCGGTGCCGATGCGCCGCCGTTCATCATCGCTGAAATGAGCGGCAACCATAACCAGTCGCTGGACGTCGCCTTGCAGATTGTCGAAGCGGCGGCAAAGGCCGGTGCCCATGCCTTGAAGCTGCAAACCTACACCGCCGAAACCATGACCCTGGATCTGGCGGAAGGCGAGTTCTTCATCAAGGATCCGAACAGTCTGTGGGCCGGTACTTCGCTCTACGACCTGTATGAAAAGGCCCACACACCCTGGGAGTGGCATGCGCCGATCTTCGCCCGGGCGAAAGAGCTGGGCATGCTTGCGTTTTCGACACCGTTCGATGACAGCGCCGTGGACTTTCTCGAAAGCCTCGATGTGCCGGCCTACAAGATCGCCAGTTTCGAGAACACCGATCTGCCGTTGATCCGCCGTGTCGCAGCGACTGGCAAACCGTTGATCATTTCCACCGGCATGGCCAGCATCGCCGAACTCGACGAAACCGTACGCGCCGCCCGTGAGGCGGGATGCAAGGATCTGGTGCTGCTCAAGTGCACCAGCACCTACCCGGCGACCCCGACCAACAGCAACGTGCGCACGATCCCGCATCTGCGTGAGTTGTTCGGTTGTGAGGTCGGGCTGTCAGACCATTCGATGGGTGTTGGCGTATCGGTGGCGGCGGTGGCGCTGGGGGCGACGGTGGTGGAAAAACACTTCACCCTCGACCGTGCGGCCGGTGGAGTGGACGCCAGTTTCTCGCTGGAACCGGCGGAACTGGCCAGTCTGGTGGTCGAGACCGAGCGCGCCTGGCAGGCCATGGGCCAAGTGCATTACGGCGTGACCGAGGCTGAGCAAAAGTCGCTGGTTTACCGTCGGTCGCTGTACGTCACGGCCGATATGGCGGCCGGTGAACCCTTCACGGCGGCCAACCTGCGCGCCATTCGTCCCGGTCTCGGTCTGCCGCCCAAGCACACCGAAGCCGTCCTCGGGCGCCGTGCGCGCCAGCCGATCAAACGTGGTACGCCGCTGGACTGGTCATTGGTCGAATGACCCGATCTGTCATCGATTCGGCAAAATAGCGTGACCTGCGAGTCATAACGCGCATCTTCACTGTATTGTAATGACCGGGGAGATGGCGCCTGGCCCGTTTTCGGTTCCAGTGATAGCCCTTTGCGCTCCCCGTGGCTGCCCGTTGTGGCGGCCGTTTTCTGTTTGTCGGCGCCCCTCGAATCCTTGCGAGCGGTGGTATTGGGCTGTTTATTATTGGGAAGCCGTAATGATTGGCATAAAAAGCATTGCGAGCTACGTTCCTGTAGCCGGCGTGGACAATTACGCACAAGGTGCAAAATTCGAGAAGGATGAAGAATTCATCCTCGGCAAGATCGGTTCGGCCTTCCTCCCACGCAAAGACGCGGAACAGGAAACCTCCGATCTGTGCGTTGAAGCGGCCAATGCGCTGTTTGCCAACAACCCTGAACTGAAACGTGAATCCATTGATGCGCTGATCGTCGTCACCCAGAACGGTGACGAAGAAGGCCTGCCGCACACCGCGGCCATCGTCCAGGACAAACTCGGCCTGCCGACCAATGTCGCGGCGTTCGATATTTCCCTGGGCTGCTCCGGTTACGTCTACGGCATCTATGCGATCAAAGGCTTCATGGAAGCCGCCGGCCTGAAGAATGGTCTGTTGATCACCGCCGACCCGTATTCGAAGATCGTCGATCCGGAAGACCGCAACACCACCATGCTGTTCGGCGATGCCGCCACTGCCACCTGGATGGGCGAGGACCCGGTCTGGGCGCTGGGCAAGGCCAAGTTCGGCACCGACGGTTCCGGCGCACCGCACCTGAAAGTCACCGATGGCGTGTTCTTCATGAACGGCCGTCAGGTGTTCAACTTCGCACTGCTCAAGGTGCCTGCGCATCTGCACGAACTGCTCGACGATTCCGGTCTGAAGGCCGATGACATCGATGCCTTCTGCATTCACCAGGGCAGTGCGGCGATTGTCGACGCCGTGGCGCGGCGGTTCGAAGGCGAGCCGGAGAAGTTCATCAAGGACATGGTCGAGACCGGCAACACCGTGTCGTCCAGTGTGCCGCTGCTGCTGGAAAAACACGTGATGGATTCCGATTGGAACCGCATCGCGATCAGTGGTTTCGGCGTCGGTCTGTCGTGGGGTTCGGCGATCATTTATCGTCCTTGAATCGGATAAAAACGGCGGATACAAAAATAGCGTTCAAGGGTTAACCTTGAACGCTATTTTTTTGCCTGAAGGGAGCGCGAGGCGCCATGAGTGAGTTTTTCCAGGCCAATGCTGAAGTCGTCGAGCGACGCTGGCCGGCGCTGTTCGCACGATTGCTGAACGAAGACAGTTCGGCGATCGAGGCTGAGCTGACGCAGGGGCTGGGCTCGACGCTGAGCATTGGCGGCATTCAGCTCACCAGCCGGCATGACCGTGTCCGCGAGGCGCAGATTCAGGCTGCCACCCTGCCGGCGGACAAGCCGCAACTGCATGTCTACGGCACCGGCCTCGGGGACTTGCCCACGGTGCTGCTGGAGCGCACCGGGCTCGAGCGCCTGTATGTGCACATCCTCAACGGCGCGCTGTTTGCCCTGGTGCTGCAATTGCTCGATCAACGGGAGTGGTTGCAGGACCCGCGAGTTGAATTGCTCTACGCCGGCGACCTGTCCGACATCTGCACGCCGTTCTTCGCATTGCCTGCCGAGATGTTGCTGGCTGATGACTTCAACGCGAAGATCCGCGATCGGCTGGTCAGCGAAGTGCACCTGAGCTTCAACAATCGTGAATTCGATCCGCAGTCACCGTTCATTCAACAGCGTCTGCAGGACTGCTTGCCGGTACTGCTGGCTGACGATGATGTGGCAACGCTGTTCGGCACCTGTGCCGGTCGGGAGATCTATGTGATCGGCACCGGCCCGACGCTGGAACAGCATTTCGAACGTCTCGCCGCGATCCGCGAGCGGGCCGTTCGTCCGTTGTACATTTGTGTCGATACCGCGTACCGGCCGCTGCGCGAGCATGGGATCGTGCCCGACTATGTGGTGAGTATCGATCAGCGCATCAGCTTCCGGCATTTGCCATTCGAGGAATCCGACGGCATCCCGCTGGTGTATCTGCCCATGAGTGATCCTGAGGTGCTGAGGGCCTGGAAGGGCAAGCGTTATGGTGGCTATTCGGCCAGTCCGGTCTACGCGGCATTGCGTGAGCAGCACCCGAGGGCGCTGCTGCATGTGGGTGGCAGTGTGATTCACCCGGCCGTGGACCTGGCGGTGAAGATGGGCGCTGCACGCATCACGCTGTTCGGTGCCGATTTTGCCTTCCCGATGAATAAGACCCATGCCGGCTGGAATGACGGTGACCTGGGGCCGTCGGTGAATCAGGCGCGGCACTGGGTGCGTGACGGGTATGGCCAGCGCGTCAGTACCCAGCTCAATTTTCGCGGCTATCTGTGCGTGCTGGAGCGATACATCGCCAGTCAGCCGCAGGTGGCGTTTTTCAATAGCAGCCGCGCGGGGGCACAGATTGCCGGGACGGGTTTCAATCAGGAGTTCGTGCAATGACTGCGCTGCAATCATGGGTAGATGAATGCCACCAGTGCGCCGGGCTGTTCCGCTTGGGGCGTGATGTCGAGGCCGCGTTGACCATGGTCGATGTGTTTGAGGGCGCGCAGCAGTCATTGCTGTTGGCCGGCGCGCAGACGCAGCAAGTCTGGGCGCAGTTGCTCACGCAAATGCTCGCGTGTCAGGAGCGTCAGGACTGGCTGGGTCTTGCCGATTTCATGGAGTACGAGTTGATTCAATTGCTGGAAGAATCGTCCGCCTGAAGAGGAGCGAAGGCGCTGGCCCGCCGGTTTGCGCCACGGACGGTTTTATGACGTCATTTTTTCGAAGGTAAAGTGCTGCTAAGTCTTTGTTTTCTAGGGGGTGGCAGGGTGATGGCAAATTTTTTCAAAAAAGCCCTCAAGCAACCTGCAAACCCGACGATAACTATTACGAAGGTTCTCTAGGCCATACCCGGCGGTTGCCAGGGCCGGAAGCCGCAGTACCCAACCAACGAGGAATTCGTCATGGCTTTAACAGTAAACACCAACACCACGTCGTTGAACGTTCAGAAAAACCTGAACCGCGCTTCCGACGCTCTGTCGACTTCGATGCAGCGCCTGTCTTCCGGCCTGAAAATCAACAGCGCTAAAGACGACGCCGCTGGCCTGCAGATCTCCAACCGTATGTCTTCCCAGATCCGCGGTAACACCCAGGCAATCCAGAACGCCAACGACGGTATCTCCGTTGCCCAGACCGCTGAAGGCGCTCTGCAAGCTTCGACCGACATTCTGCAGCGTATGCGTGAACTGGCTGTTAAAGCACGTAACGGTACCAACGGCACTGCTGACCAGACCGCTACCAACGCTGAATTCGCTCAGATGTCCGACGAGATCACCCGTATCTCGGCTGCTACCAACCTGAACGGCAAAAACCTGCTGGACGGTTCGGCTGGTACTGTGACCCTGCAAGTGGGCGCGAACACCGGTTCGGCTAACCACATCGACCTGGTACTGAGCTCCAAGTTCGACGCCGTCAGCCTGTCCGTAGGTAGCGGTACTGTAGTTCTGACCGGTACTACCGGTACTGGCGCTGGTTCTGCTTCGCAGAACATCGACAACGCGATCACTGCAATCGACGCCGCTATCGCTGCAATCGGTGCAACTCGTGCCAGCCTGGGTGCTTCGCAAAACCGTCTGACCAGCACCATCTCCAACCTGCAGAACATCACCGAGAACACCACTGCTGCACAAGGTCGCGTACAAGATACCGACTTCGCCGCAGAGACTGCTAACCTGACCAAGCAGCAAACCCTGCAACAGGCTTCGACCTCTGTTCTGGCTCAAGCCAACCAACTGCCTTCCGCTGTACTGAAGCTGCTTCAGTAATTTCGGAATGAGTTTTAGCGGGGGAGTGCGCTTGCGTGCTCTCTCGCTTTTTACGTTATGAGGTGATGAGCATGGACATGAGCGTCAAGCTTAACGTGTCTTATCCGGCTCCCAAGCCAGTCAATACCGTTGCCGACAAGCCGTCGGAAACCAAGCCTCAGACCGTTGATGCTGTTCCTGCCTCGAAAAAGAGTCAGGAGTCAGATGAGACCAAGCTGAAGCTGGCGGTGCAGGAGATCGAGAAGTTCGTTCAGTCGATCAAGCGCAATCTGGAGTTCTCGATCGACGAGCATTCCGGCAAGGTCATCGTCAAGGTGATCGCAAGCGAGACGGGCGAGGTCGTACGACAGATCCCTTCCGCAGAAGCCCTCAAGCTGGCAGACAGCCTCGCCAACGCAAGTCACGTGTTGTTCGACGCCAAAGTCTGATAGCTGGCATGAATAGTGTTTGAAGTTCTTTAGACGCAGGTATTGGTCAAAAGACTGGCAACAACCCAAGGGAGATGCACATGGCAAGTCCAATTTTACCGGGTTCTGGCCTGGGTTCCGGCCTGGACATCGGTGCGATCGTTACTGCGCTGGTCAACGCCGACAAGTCGCCGAAGCAGACGCAGATCGACAATGCGACGAAAACCAACACGCTGAAGATTTCCGGTGTAGGTACGCTGAAGAGTGCGCTGACGGCATTCCAGACCGCGATGACCAATCTGGGCAGCAAGACCAATCCTGCATTTGCCGGTTACACCGCCACATCGAGTACACCTGCGGTTTTGGGTGTGACTTCGGATAACACTGCAGTTTCCGGTACTTACAGTGTTGTCGTGAGTAAGCTGGCCACCGGTTCGAAAGTTGCCAGTGCATCCTTTGCCGGCGGTGCGGCCAGTGCCATTCCGAGTGGTACCCTGAAAATCAGTCAGAATGGCACTGATTACAATGTCACGATCCCGGCCAATGCGACCTTGCAGAGCACTCGTGACGCCATTAACACGGCACAGGGCTCCAACGGTATTTCCGCCAACATCGTCACCGACAGTACTGGCGCTTCGCGGCTGGTGATCAGCTCCAGCAAGACCGGTTCGGGTTCCGACCTTTCCGTCAGCGGTATTGCCGGTCTGGAAATCGATGGCACCCAGGTGATGGGCGCCACTCCGGCGGCAGGTGCGTCCGGATCGGTCGGCGGCCTCGCTCAGGATGCCTCGCTGACCATTGACGGTCTGGCGGTAACCAGCAAGAGCAACACGGTAACCGGTGCAATCAGTGGTCTGACATTGAACCTGCTGACTGTTCCGGCGATACCCGGGACGCCTGTCACGGTGACTGTCGATACCAACACCAAGGGCTTGCAGACCTCGGTTCAGGCATTCGTTGATGCCTACAATACCTTGAAGAGCACCATTGACACCTTGTCCAAGGCAACACCGGATGAGGATGGCAAGCTGACCGTTCAGGCGGCCTTCACCGGTGACTCCCTGCCGCGTTCGTTGATCGCCGATATCCGTGCGCAGCTGACAGCTCCGGGTGCAGCTGCTGCGGGGAGTCCTATGGCCTATCTGTCGCAGCTGGGTGTGATGACCGACAAGCTCACCGGCAACCTGTCGCTCGATACGACGGCTTTCAACAAGGCCATGTCCACGCCGGGCATGACCGGTCAGGTCCAGCAGATGTTTACTGGTACCAACGACACCAACGGTCTGTTGGCGCGCATGAGCAAGGCGGTGGATCCGTACCTGAAGCCTCCTGCCGGTAGTCTCCCTACCGCCACGGGCTTGCTTGATCAGCGCATGGCCATCCTGAACAACAACACCAAGAGCCTGACCAGTCAGCAACTGGCGCTCGATCTGCGTGTTGCCAACCTGACCAAGACGTTGACTGCAAAATACAACGCCATGGACTTGCTGGTAGGTCAGATGAAGTCTACGGCGAGCAACATCACGTCGTTCTTCGCCTCGCTCAACGCTCAGCAATCCGCGAAGTAACATGCAAGAGCGACAAAAACCCGGCTACGCTTTCGAGCGTGCGCCGGGTTTTTGTCTTGTGGTCTAAAGTTTTTCGACTCGCTGGCGATACACTGTTCATACGAGTCATTGTGGCAAATGAGGTAGAACATGAATCCGATGTTAGCCCTTCGGCAATACCAGAAAGTAGGCGCGCACGCTCAGACATCTGAAGCGAGCCCTCATCGCCTGGTGCAAATGCTGATGGAAGGCGGCCTGGACCGTATCGCTCAGGCCAAAGGTGCGATCGAGCGCAAGGATATTCCTGCCAAGTGCACGTCGATCAGCAAGGCCATCGGCATCGTCAGCGGACTGCGCGAAGGCCTGGATCTGGAAAATTCCGCGGATACGCTGGCTGATCTGGACGGTCTTTATATCTACATGATGAAGCGTCTCGCCGAGGCGAACATCAGCAGCGATCCGCGCATTCTTGATGAGGTTGCCGGCTTGCTGAGCACCGTCAAGGAAGGCTGGGATGCGATCGCACCTGCGCCCGCTCCGCAGTTCTGAGGAGATCACCATGAGTCTTGTTTTGCAGCGAATCGAAGAAACCCGAGTAGCGCTGGTCGGTGCCCTGGCCGAGCGCAACTGGGAAGCCATCGGTCAATTGGACCTCGATTGCCGTTCCTGCATGGAAGATGTCTTGAGTGAAGCCTCGGTGGACGAGGTCGCGTTGCGCGATAATCTGGAAGAGTTGCTGCATGTCTACAAGCAGCTTCTGGAAGTGGCGATGGGTGAGCGTCAGGCGATAGTCGACGAGATGTCGCAGATCACCCAAGCGCAGAACGCGGCAAAGGTTTACCATCTGTTTGGTTAATTAACCCCCAGTTAATCCAGACATGTGCGCCATAAATTTGACTGTGCACGGTTTTTTGACTTAACTAGTGGCTGTTTTCAGATTTCAGGCGTCTACAGGCACAAGGTGTCCTGCAAGCGTCTCGCTTGCCCCTCATTTTGGGCATTGAGTTGACTAGGGAAGTTGCTATTGCATGTGGCGTGAAACCAAAATTCTGCTGATCGATGACGATAGCGTCCGCCGCCGCGACCTGGCGGTGATCTTAAATTTTCTTGGCGAAGAAAATTTACCCTGCGGAAGCCATGACTGGCAGCAGGCAGTCGGCTCTTTGTCGTCTAGTCGTGAGGTCATTTGCGTACTGATCGGGACGGTTAATGCTCCTGGTGCGCTTTTGGGCTTGCTAAAGACACTCTCAACCTGGGATGAGTTCCTTCCGGTTTTGCTGATGGGCGATAATTCTTCGGTGGACCTGCCCGAAGACCAACGCCGCCGGGTGCTTTCGACCCTCGAAATGCCACCGAGCTACAGCAAACTGCTGGACTCCCTGCACCGTGCCCAGGTCTATCGCGAGATGTACGACCAGGCCCGTGAGCGTGGTCGGCATCGCGAACCCAACCTGTTCCGCAGCTTGGTCGGCACCAGCCGCGCGATCCAGCACGTGCGTCAGATGATGCAGCAAGTGGCTGACACCGACGCCAGTGTTCTGATCCTCGGCGAGTCCGGTACCGGCAAGGAAGTGGTCGCACGCAACCTGCATTACCACTCCAAGCGCCGCGACGCGCCGTTCGTACCGGTCAACTGCGGGGCGATCCCGGCCGAGTTGCTGGAAAGCGAACTGTTCGGTCACGAGAAGGGCGCCTTCACCGGCGCGATCACCAGCCGTGCCGGCCGCTTCGAGCTGGCCAACGGCGGTACGCTGTTCCTCGACGAAATCGGCGACATGCCGCTGCCGATGCAGGTCAAGCTGCTGCGCGTGCTGCAGGAGCGCACCTTCGAGCGTGTGGGCAGCAACAAGACCCAGAGCGTCGACGTACGCATCATCGCCGCGACCCACAAAAATCTCGAAAGCATGATCGAGATCGGCACCTTCCGCGAAGACCTTTACTATCGCCTGAACGTGTTCCCGATCGAGATGGCGCCGCTGCGTGAGCGCGTCGAAGACATTCCGCTGCTGATGAACGAGCTGATCTCGCGCATGGAGCACGAGAAGCGCGGTTCGATCCGCTTCAACTCCGCCGCGATCATGTCCCTGTGCCGCCACGGCTGGCCGGGCAACGTCCGCGAGCTGGCCAACCTGGTGGAGCGCATGGCGATCATGCACCCGTACGGGGTGATCGGCGTGGTCGAGTTGCCGAAGAAATTCCGCTACGTCGACGACGAAGACGAGCAGATGGTCGACAGCCTGCGCAGCGACCTGGAAGAGCGCGTGGCGATCAACGGCCATACGCCGGACTTCAGCGCCAACGCCCTGTTGCCGCCGGAAGGTCTCGACCTGAAGGACTACCTCGGTGGTCTGGAGCAGGGCCTGATCCAGCAGGCGCTGGACGATGCCAATGGCATCGTGGCGCGTGCTGCCGAGCGTCTGCGCATTCGCCGCACCACGCTGGTGGAGAAGATGCGCAAGTACGGCATGAGCCGTCGTGAAGGTGATGAACAGGCGGATGATTGACGCCTGTTTTTCAACTGCTTCATTTATAAGCGGTTTTTTTTAGGCACGGGTATTGCTATGTCCCTCGCAACGTTCCGTTTCACTGACGGTCAGCCAAGCGAGAAGCACAATGCCCCAAGCCTCCCAGATGTCTTCTGTTCCCGAGTCCTCGGGGCAACTGCCGTCCGTAGAGCAGGCGAGCCGCCAGGGGCTTGAGCAGGCATTCGCCCTGTTCAACCAGATGTCCAGCCAGTTGACCGACTCCTACAGCATGCTCGAAGCCCGGGTCACCGAGCTCAAGGGCGAGCTGGCCGTGGTCAGTGCCCAGCGCATGCAGGAACTGGCGGAAAAAGAACGCCTGGCCAACCGTCTGCAAAACCTCCTCGACCTGTTGCCCGGTGGCGTCATCGTCATCGACGGTCACGGCATTGTGTGCGAGGCCAATCCTGCCGCTATCGAATTGCTTGGCCTGCCGCTGGAAGGCGAGCTGTGGCGCCACGTCATCACCCGTTGCTTCGCGCCCCGTGAAGATGACGGTCACGAAATTTCCTTGAAAAACGGTCGACGCCTGTCGATTGCCACCCGCTCGCTGGATGCCGAGCCCGGGCAGTTGGTGCTGCTCAACGACCTGACTGAAACCCGTCACTTGCAGGATCAACTGGCGCGCCACGAGCGCCTGTCGTCCCTGGGGCGGATGGTCGCGTCGCTGGCTCATCAGATCCGCACACCGTTGTCCGCCGCGTTGCTGTACGCCAGTCATTTGACCGAGCAGGAACTGCCGGTCGCGACCCAGCAGCGTTTTGCCGGTCGCCTCAAGGAGCGCCTGCATGAGCTGGAGCATCAGGTGCGCGACATGCTGGTCTTCGCCCGTGGCGAGCTGCCGCTGACCGATCGTGTCACACCGAATGCCTTGATGCAGTCGTTGCAGGCCGCGGCGCTGACCCATGTGCAGGATCTGCCGATCCGCTGGCAATGCGACAGCCATGCCGGCGAGTTGCTGTGCAATCGCGACACGCTGGTCGGGGCGCTGCTCAATCTGATTGAAAACGCGATTCAGGCGAGTGCCGGTGAGGTGCGTCTGAAGGTGCATTGCTATACCCGCGACAATACCTTGCGTTTGTGTGTCAGCGACAGCGGCAGCGGTATTGATGCGGCGGTGCTGGCGCGGCTGGGCGAGCCGTTTTTCACCACCAAAGTCACCGGGACCGGCCTGGGCCTGACCGTGGTCAAGGCCGTGGCGCGTGCGCATCAGGGGGAATTGCAGCTGCGTTCGCGGGTCGGGCGCGGTACGTGCGCGCAGGTCATCCTGCCGTTGTTTTCTGCTGTTCAGGGAGCTGAGTGAAGGTCATGGGCATCAAGGTTCTGCTGGTCGAAGACGACCGCTCGTTGCGTGAAGCGCTGGCCGATACGCTGCTGCTGGCCGGTCACGACTATCACGCAGTGGGTTCGGCCGAAGAGGCGCTGAGCGCCGTCGAGCGCGAAGCGTTCAGTCTGGTGGTCAGCGACGTCAACATGCCGGGCATGGACGGCCATCAATTGCTCGGCCTGCTGCGCGCGCGACAGCCGCAATTGCCGGTGCTGCTGATGACCGCCCATGGTGCGGTCGAGCGCGCGGTCGATGCGATGCGTCAAGGCGCGGCGGATTATCTGGTCAAGCCGTTCGAACCCAAGGCTCTGCTGGATCTGGTAGCCCGTCACGCCTTGGGCAGCCTTGGCGTCAGTGATGCCGAAGGCCCGGTCGCGGTCGAGCCTGCCAGTGCGCAATTGCTGGATCTGGCAGCGCGGGTCGCGCGCAGTGATTCCACCGTGCTGATTTCCGGCGAGTCCGGCACCGGCAAGGAAGTGCTGGCGCGCTACATTCACCAGCAATCCCATCGTGCCAGTCAGCCTTTCATTGCGATCAACTGCGCGGCGATCCCGGACAACATGCTCGAAGCCACCCTGTTCGGTCACGAAAAAGGCTCGTTCACCGGCGCCATTGCGGCCCAGGCCGGCAAGTTCGAACAGGCGGACGGCGGCACCATTCTGCTCGATGAAATTTCCGAAATGCCCCTCGGCCTGCAAGCCAAACTGCTGCGGGTGTTGCAGGAGCGGGAAGTGGAGCGGGTCGGCGCCCGCAAGCCGATCACCCTGGATATCCGCGTGGTAGCGACCACCAACCGTGATCTGGCCGGCGAAGTGGCGGCGGGGCGGTTCCGTGAAGACCTCTATTATCGTCTGTCGGTCTTTCCCCTGGCCTGGCGTCCGTTGCGCGAGCGCACCGCCGATATCCTGCCGCTGGCCGAGCGTCTGTTGGCCAAACACGTCAATAAAATGAAGCATGCGACGGCGAAGTTCTCGCCCGAAGCGCAAGCGTGCCTGATCGGGTATCCGTGGCCGGGCAATGTGCGCGAGCTGGATAACGCGATCCAGCGGGCCTTGATTCTGCAGCAGGGCGGGTTGATCCAGCCGCAGGATTTCTGTCTCTCCGGGCCTGCGCTGTTCGCTCCATTGCCGGCGGCCGTTCCGGTTGCGCCGGTCATTCGTGAAGTCGAGATCGAGGCGGATTCGGCCGGTGCGCTGGGCGATGACCTGCGTCGCCGCGAGTTCCAGATGATCATCGACACCCTGCGTACCGAGCGCGGTCGACGCAAGGAAGCCGCCGAAAAACTCGGCATCAGCCCGCGCACCCTGCGGTACAAACTGGCGCAAATGCGCGATGCGGGCATGGATGTCGAAGGCTACCTGTTCGCCACCTGACGGGTGGCGCAAACGTTTGAAACGGCTTTTCTGAAAGCGGTGCCCATGAGCTGGCACCGTTGTTGCTAACACCTGAGTACCCGCCGAGTGAGTGTCAAAAAATTGCGGGCCGCCCAAGAGAGTAGACCATGAGCCAAGGTATTGAATTTAATCGGTTGATGATGGACATGAAGGCCATGCAAATGGACGCCATGTCGAAGCCGAAATCGACTTCCGCTGTCCCGGAAGTGGCAGGCAGCAACTTTTCCGACATGCTCGGTCAAGCCATCAACAAAGTGAACGATACCCAGCAGGCGTCGAGCCAATTGGCCAACGCGTTCGAGATCGGCAAGAGCGGCGTCGATCTGACGGACGTGATGATTGCCTCGCAGAAAGCCAGCGTATCGTTCCAGGCCCTGACCCAGGTGCGCAACAAGCTGGTTCAGGCTTATCAAGACATCATGCAGATGCCGGTTTAAGGACGAGATTGAGTCATGGCAGAAGCAGTCGCCGATAACGTTCCGGCCAAGGCCACCCCGATAGACGGCAAACCGCCGCTGTTCGGCCTGTCCTTCCTGGAAAACCTCTCCGAGATGACCATGCTGCGTCAGGTGGGCCTGTTGGTCGGCCTGGCCGCGAGCGTGGCGATTGGCTTTGCCGTGGTGCTGTGGTCGCAGCAACCGGACTACCGTCCTCTGTACGGCAGCCTTGCCGGCATGGACGCCAAGCAGGTCATGGACACCCTGGCCTCCGCCGACATTCCCTACACCGTCGAACCGAATTCCGGCGCCTTGCTGGTCAAGGCCGATGACCTGTCCCGTGCGCGGCTCAAGCTCGCGGCCGCTGGTGTCACTCCCAGCGACGGCAACATCGGTTTCGAAATCCTCGACAAGGAACAGGGTCTGGGCACCAGCCAGTTCATGGAAGCGACCCGTTATCGTCGCGGCCTCGAAGGCGAACTGGCCCGCACCATCTCCAGTCTGAACAACGTCAAGGGCGCACGCGTTCACCTGGCGATTCCGAAAAGTTCGGTGTTCGTCCGTGACGAGCGCAAGCCAAGCGCTTCGGTACTGGTCGAGCTGTACTCCGGTCGTTCGCTGGAGCCGGGCCAGGTCGTCGCCATTATCAACCTGGTGGCCACCTCCGTTCCCGAGCTGAGCAAGTCGCAGATCACCGTCGTCGACCAGAAGGGCAACCTGCTGTCGGATCAGGCGGAAAACTCCGAAATGACCATGGCTGGCAAGCAGTTCGACTACAGCCGCCGCATGGAAAGCATGCTCACCCAGCGCGTGCACAACATTCTGCAACCGGTACTGGGCAACGATCGCTACAAGGCTGAAGTCTCGGCTGATGTCGATTTCAGTGCCGTCGAATCGACTGCCGAGCAGTTCAACCCGGATCAACCGGCCCTGCGCAGCGAGCAGTCGGTCAACGAACAACGCACCGCCAGCAATGGCCCACAAGGTGTGCCGGGTGCCTTGAGCAACCAGCCACCGTCGCCGGCTTCGGCGCCGCAGACCACCGGTGGCGCAGCCGCCCCGGCGAGCATGGTGCAGCCAGGCCAGCCACTGGTTGATGCCAACGGTCAGCAGATCATGGACCCGGCCACCGGCCAGCCGATGCTCGCGCCGTATCCGGCGGACAAGCGTCAACAATCCACCAAGAACTTCGAGCTCGACCGCTCCATCAGCCACACCAAACAGCAGCAGGGTCGCCTGAATCGCCTGTCGGTGTCGGTGGTGGTGGACGATCAGGTCAAGATCAACCCGGCCAATGGTGAAACCACCCGTGCGCCGTGGAGCGCCGACGAATTGGCGCGCTTCACCCGTCTGGTACAGGACGCTGTCGGCTTCGACGCCAGCCGTGGCGACAGCGTCAGCGTGATCAACATGCCGTTCTCCGCTGAGCGCGGCGAAGTGATCGCCGACATTCCGTTCTACTCCCAGCCATGGTTCTGGGACATCGTCAAACAAGTGCTGGGCGTGTTGTTCATCCTGGTGCTGGTGTTCGGCGTGCTGCGTCCGGTGCTCAACAACATCACCGGTGGTGGCAAAAGCAAGGAGCTGGCCGGTCTGGGCGGCGACATGGAACTCGGTGGCATGGGCGGTCTGGACGGTGAACTGTCCAACGATCGCGTCAGCCTCGGCGGCCCGACCAGCATCCTGCTGCCGAGCCCGAGCGAGGGTTATGACGCTCAGTTGAACGCAATCAAGAGTCTGGTGGCAGAAGACCCGGGTCGTGTGGCCCAGGTCGTGAAAGAGTGGATTAACGCAGATGAGTGATAACCGAGCCGCCGTCGCCAAACTGTCCCGGGTCGATAAAGCCGCGATTTTGCTGCTGTCCCTGGGTTCGACCGATGCCGCACAAGTGCTGCGCCACATGGGCCCCAAAGAGGTCCAGCGAGTTGGCGTGGCCATGGCCCAGATGGGCAACGTCCACCGTGAGCAGGTCGAGCAGGTCATGAGCGAGTTCGTCGACATTGTCGGCGACCAGACCAGCCTGGGCGTCGGCTCCGACGACTACGTGCGCAAAATGCTCACCCAGGCCCTGGGTGAAGACAAGGCCAACGGCCTGATCGACCGCATTCTGCTGGGCGGTAACACCAGTGGTCTCGACAGCCTGAAATGGATGGAGCCGCGCGCCGTTGCCGACGTGATCCGTTACGAACACCCGCAGATCCAGGCGATCGTGGTCGCGTACCTCGATCCGGATCAGGCCGGTGAAGTGCTGGGCAACTTCGACCACAAGGTGCGTCTGGACATCATCCTGCGCGTCTCGTCGTTGAACACCGTGCAGCCGGCCGCACTGAAAGAATTGAACCAGATCCTCGAGAAGCAGTTCTCCGGCAACTCGAACGCTTCGCGCACCACCCTGGGTGGTATCAAGCGGGCGGCGGACATCATGAACTTCCTCGACAGCTCGATCGAAGGCCAGCTCATGGACTCGATCCGCGAAGTCGACGAAGACCTGTCCGGTCAGATCGAAGACCTCATGTTTGTGTTCAACAACCTGGCCGATGTCGACGACCGCGGTATCCAGGCGCTGCTGCGCGAAGTCTCTTCCGATGTGCTGGTGCTGGCCCTCAAGGGTTCGGACGAAGGCGTCAAGGAGAAGATCTTCAAGAACATGTCCAAGCGTGCCGCCGAACTGCTGCGCGACGACCTCGAGGCCAAGGGCCCGGTGCGCGTCAGCGACGTGGAGACCGCGCAGAAGGAAATCCTCACCATCGCCCGCCGTATGGCCGAAGCCGGAGAAATTGTGCTCGGTGGCAAGGGCGGCGAGGAAATGATTTAAGCCCATGGACAAGCATGACGACGATGTGACGGACCTGATCCGTGCCCGGGACGTCCGCGGCTTCGATACCTGGGCCTTGCCCAGCTTCGATCCGCCGGCGCCTGAGCCCGAGCCGGAACCGGAGCCCGAACCGCCGGAAATGGAAGAAGTGCCGCTGGAGGAAGTCCAGCCACTGACGCTGGAAGAACTCGAAAGCATCCGTCAGGAGGCCTACAACGAGGGCTTCGCCATCGGCGAAAAGGAAGGCTTTCACAGCGCCACCCTCAAGGTGCGCCAGGAAGCAGAAGTGGTCCTGACGGCCAAGGTCGATAGCCTTGAGCAACTGATGGCGCACCTGTTCGAGCCTATTGCCGAGCAAGACACCCAGATCGAAAAGTCGCTGGTCGACCTCGTGCAGCACATCGCCCGTCAGGTGATTCAGCGCGAACTGGCCATCGACTCGACGCAGATCGAACACGTCATGCGCGACGCCCTCAAGCTGTTGCCGCTGGGTGTGGGCAATGTGCGGCTGTACGTCAATCCGCAGGATTTCGAACAGGTCAAAGCCCTGCGCGAACGTCATGAGGAAACCTGGCGCATCGTCGAGGACGAAACCTTGCTGCCGGGCGGTTGCCGGGTCGAGACCGACCACAGCCGGATCGATGCGAGCATCGAAACCCGCGTCAGCCAGGTCATGGCCAAGCTGTTCGACCAGTTGCACGAGCAGGCCCTGCACCCGGCCGCGCCGGACCTGAGTCTGGACTTGCCGGAAACGCCGAAACCGGCACCGGTCGCAGAAGAGCCGCTCGCGGACGCCCCCGATGCGCCTTGAACGCACCAGTTTCGCCAAGCGCCTGAGCACTTACGCCGAGGCCACCGAAATCGCCGGTGCGCCGATCCTCGAAGGGCGCCTGCTGCGCATGGTCGGCCTGACGCTCGAGGCCGAAGGCCTGCGCGCCGCCATGGGCACCCGCTGCATGGTGATCAACGACGACACCTATCACCCGTCCCAGGTTGAGGCCGAAGTCATGGGCTTCTCCGGCAGCAAGGTGTTCCTGATGCCGGTCGGCAGCGTGGCCGGCATTGCCCCGGGCGCCCGCGTGGTGCCGCTGGCCGACACCGGTCGCCTGCCGATGGGCATGAGCATGCTCGGTCGCGTGCTGGACGGCGCCGGACGGGCGCTGGACGGCAAGGG
The DNA here is from genome assembly GCF_019710535.1 of Pseudomonas sp. 3-2. Taxonomy (NCBI): domain Bacteria; kingdom Pseudomonadati; phylum Pseudomonadota; class Gammaproteobacteria; order Pseudomonadales; family Pseudomonadaceae; genus Pseudomonas; species Pseudomonas sp. 3-2. Next base: position 1,758,374 of record NZ_CP081200.1, read on the forward strand.
TGGCATGAAGGCCGAAGACTGGGTGCCGATGGACGGCCCGACGATCAACCCGCTCAACCGAGACCCGATCAGCGAACCGCTGGACGTCGGCATCCGTAGCATCAACGGATTGTTGACGGTCGGTCGTGGTCAGCGTCTGGGCCTGTTCGCCGGTACCGGTGTCGGTAAGTCGGTGTTGCTGGGCATGATGACCCGCTTCACCGAGGCCGACATTATCGTCGTCGGCCTGATCGGTGAGCGGGGTCGAGAAGTTAAAGAGTTCATCGAGCACATCCTCGGTGAAGAAGGCCTCAAGCGTTCCGTGGTGGTGGCGTCGCCGGCGGACGATGCGCCGCTAATGCGTCTGCGCGCGGCGATGTACTGCACGCGGATCGCCGAGTATTTCCGCGACAAGGGCAAGAACGTCCTGTTGCTGATGGATTCCCTGACCCGTTTCGCCCAGGCCCAGCGGGAAATTGCCCTGGCCATCGGTGAGCCGCCGGCGACCAAGGGTTATCCGCCGTCGGTATTCGCCAAACTGCCGAAACTGGTGGAGCGTGCCGGTAACGCGGAGAAGGGCGGTGGTTCGATCACAGCGTTCTATACCGTGCTGTCCGAGGGCGATGACCAGCAGGACCCGATTGCCGACTCTGCGCGGGGTGTACTTGACGGGCACATCGTGCTGTCGCGGCGGCTGGCCGAGGAAGGGCATTACCCGGCCATCGATATCGAAGCCTCGATCAGCCGGGTGATGCCGGCAGTCGTGGCGCCGGAACACATGCAGCGCGCGCAATACTTCAAGCAGCTGTGGTCGCGCTATCAACAGAGCCGCGACCTGATCAGCGTCGGCGCCTATGTCGCTGGCGGTGATCGCGAGACGGACCTTGCCATCAATCTGCAACCGCAACTGGTCAGATACCTGCGTCAGGGGCTCAACGACAAAATCAGCCTGGGTGAAAGCGAGGCGTACCTCGAAACGATTTTCGCCCCGGCGGCCGGCGGGTAACCGGTCATGGCCCTGAGTCGAGCCGCGCGTCTGGCGCCGGTGGTGGACATGGCCGAGAAGGCCGAGAAAACCGCCGTGCAACGCCTGGGCTACTTTCAGGGGCAGGTGAAAGTCGCCGAGAGCAAACTCGCCGACCTCAACGCCTTTCGTCTGGATTATTCGCAGCAGTGGATCGTGCGCGGCAGCACCGGCGTGACCGGTCAATGGCTGCTGGGTTTTCAGGGTTTTCTGGCGCAACTCGACACCGCTGTCGATCAACAGCGTCAAAGTCTGCAATGGCACCAGAACAACCTGGACAAGGCCCGTGACGCCTGGCAACAGGCATTCGCCCGGGTCGAAGGTTTGCGCAAACTTGTACAGCGCTATCGCGATGAAGCCCAGCGCGCCGAAGACAAGCGCGAACAGAAGCTGCTGGACGAGTTGTCCCAGCGTTTGCCGCGTCATGAGGCGTTTTGACGAGCCGATCTCTGACAGATCCCGACGCTATCGCGCCTTGCCCATGGCCCCTCCAAGTGCTAAACCTTGTACAAGTTCGTCAATGACAAGGAAGCCAGTACATGTCAGTCGTTACAGAAGTCTCTGCGGACAAGAAAAAACTGACGATTTCGGTCAAGGGGCGATTCGATTTCGCCAAGCATCAGGAATTTCGCCAATCCTACGAAAAAGAGCAGCCCGAATCGGTGATTGTCGACCTCAAGGAGGCGACCTATCTCGACAGTTCGGCGCTCGGCATGCTGCTTCTGCTGCGTGATCACGTCGGCGGTGACGACTCGGAAATTCGCGTGGTCAACAGCAGTTCCGACGTGAAAAAAATCCTCGCCATCTCCAACTTCGACAAATTGTTCGACATCAGTTGACGGCCATGCAGCCGCTAGAGCCGCTGACGATCCTGATCGCCGAAGACAGCGCCGCCGACCGGTTGTTGTTGTCGACCATCGTCCGTCGCCAGGGGCACGAGGTGCTGACGGCCACCCACGGTGCGGAGGCGGTCGAGACATTCATCCGGCAAAAACCGCATCTGGTGTTAATGGACGCCATGATGCCCGTCATGGATGGGTTCGAAGCTGCACGGCAGATCAAGAAGCTGGCGGGTGAAAACCTGGTGCCGATCATCTTCCTCACCTCGCTGACGGAAAGTGAAGCCCTGGCCCGTTGTCTTGAAGCCGGCGGTGACGACTTTCTGGCGAAGCCGTACAACCAGGTGATCCTCGCCGCCAAAATCAAGGCGATGGATCGCTTGCGACGTTTACAGGCCACGGTTCTTCAGCAGCGCGACCTGATCGCCAAGCACCACGACTATCTGCTCAACGAGCAACGGGTCGCCAAGGCCGTGTTCGACAAGGTCGCGCATTCTGGTTGCCTGAGCGCACCGAACATCCGTTACCTGCAATCACCCTATGCGCTGTTCAACGGCGATCTGCTGTTGGCCGCGTACACCCCGGCCGGCGACATGCATGTGTTGCTTGGCGACTTCACCGGGCATGGCTTGCCGGCGGCGGTCGGCGCCATGCCGCTTGCCGAGGTGTTCTATGGCATGACCGCCAAGGGTTACGGTCTGGCCGAGACCCTGCGGGAAATGAACGCCAAGCTCAAGCGCATCCTGCCGGTGGATATGTTCTGTTGCGCGACGCTGTTGTGCCTGAGTTTTCAGCGGCGCTCGGTGGAGGTCTGGAACGGCGGCATGCCGGACGGCTATCTGCATTGCCTCGCCACCGGGGTGCGCACGCCGCTGGCGGCACGCCACCTGCCGCTGGGGGTGCTCAGCCCGCAGACTTTCGATGACCGCACCGAGGTTCACCCGATGGCGGTGGGCGACCGCGTGTTCCTGCTCTCGGACGGGGTCATCGACACCTGCGATGCCAACGATCAGTTGTTTGGTGTCGAGCGCCTGCACAAGGTGTTCGCTGCCAATCGCCAGCCGGATCGGCTGTTCGAGGACATCGAGCAGGCGTTGCAGGACTTTCGCGGTGAGGCCCGGGACGATGTGAGCATGGTCGAGGTCAGCCTGCTGGAGGCCGAGCAGATCAATCCATCGGCGCCGGTGTATTCCGACAGTGGCCAGTCCTGTCCGCTGGACTGGTCGGTGAGCTTCGAATTTCGCGGTGCCACGCTCAAGCGTTTCAATCCGCTGCCTTACCTGTTGCAGTTGCTGCTTGAGGTGCATGGCTTGCGGGCGCAGAGTGGCGCACTGTACAGCGTGCTGGCCGAGCTTTATTCCAATGCGCTGGAGCATGGTGTACTGGGCCTGGACTCGAGCCTCAAGCGCGATGCCTCGGGTTTCGCCCATTATTACGAGCAGCGCAATGCGCGCCTCGAGGCCCTGCAGGACGGTTACGTGCGCGTGCATTTGCAGGTGCGGCCGGAAGGCGAGGGCGGTTGTCTGGTGGTGCGGGTCGAAGACAGCGGTCAGGGATTTGACGTCGCGCGCGTGATGGAGCGGCCGCTCGACGAAGTCCGTCTGTCAGGGCGCGGTGTCAGTCTGATCCGCCAATTGAGCAAAAATCCAAGCTGGTCAGACGATGGTCGCAGTGCCCGCGTGGAATTTTTCTGGGAGGCTCTGGCATAATCCGCGCATTCTTGATCAAGGAGTGAACAAGTGGCTGATACACAGGTGGACCACAAAGCGCTGAGCGCGCTGCGGGAAGTGATGGAAGACAGCTATCCGGAACTGCTGGATACCTTTCTCGCCGATTCCGAAAATCGCCTGCGGGAGTTGCAGCAGACTGCCGATGCCGACGCATTGTCTCGCGTTGCGCACAGCTTCAAGGGCAGCAGCAGCAACATGGGGGCGACCCGTCTTGCGGTGCTGTGCCAGGAGCTGGAACAGCATGCCAAAGACAAAAGCCCTTCTGAAATCATCAAGCTGGTCGCCGATATTCATCGCGAATTCGACGATGTGCGGCCCGTATATGTCGCCGAGCGGCAGCGCTCGCTGACGCACTGATTCTGCCGTCGGGCGGTTTTGCAGGTTTCCTGGCGAAACTGGCCCGGCACTTGCAGTCATCTATCCCAACTGTACCTACGATCCCAGTGCAGCGGAGACCGTGCCATGCCTGCAAGCCCCAACATTCTTCTTCAGACCGCCGCCCAGGCCAAGGCGCAAGCTGCCTCGGCCAAGTCATCGGCAGTGGCCGCAGAGCCCGGGGACAAGGCCTCCAGCTTCGCTCAGGTGTTCGCCGATCAAGGCCCGAACAAGCCCTCGGTGACCGTCGACAATTCGGTCAAGCCTGCCCGTGACAAGGTTGCCGACAACAGCGGCAAGAAAGACCTCGGCAAGGATCAGTCTGCCGCCCCGACGCCGGAGGTTGCCGATAGCGGCAAAGCCTTGCCCGCCGACAAACCGGCGACGGCGGCAACGGACGACAAGACCACGGCCGATGACGAAACGGCTGAAACAGCGCCGGCCCCCGTTGCCGAAACGGCGCCGGTGGACCTGGCACTGGTGGCGGCGGTGGAGCCCGTCGTCACGGTACCGGTGGTGGACACGCCGGTCGTCGAGACAGCTGCGCAACCGGAAACCGACAAACCTGCCGTGGCGGCATTGCCAGGAATGGTCAAGGATCCGGCGCCGGCCACTGACCCGGCCTTCGACCCCGAGGCGGATCCGCTGGATTCGCTTCCCGCCGTGCGCCTGGCGATGGAGCAGAGCGGTCACATTTCCGCTTCCAGCCAGTCCCAGCCCAAGGCCACCCCGGCCCAGGCTCAGGCCGACGGTGAATTGACCTCGGCGCAGAATTTCGCTGCCGGCATGGCCAGCATGCTGGATGTGCAGGCGGACAAGGACAGCACCAGTCAGGGCGGTGAAAAGGCGTTCAGCGGTTTGATCGATGACGGCCTGAAAGATCTGAAGACCGCCACCAGCGACACCCGCGTGGATGATTTCGCCAACCGTCTGGCGGCACTGACCCAGGCTGCCACACCGAAAACCGCCAATGCGGTGCCGGTGAACCAGCCGATCGCCATGCACCAGAACGGCTGGACCGAAGAAGTAGTCAACCGGGTCATGTACCTGTCGAGCAACAACCTGAAGGCCGCCGACATCCAGTTGCAGCCAGCCGAGCTTGGGCGTCTGGATATCCGGGTGAACATGGTGCCGGACCAGCAGACCCAGGTGACCTTCATGAGCGCGCATCCGAGCGTGCGTGAAGCCCTCGACGGTCAGATGCACCGCCTGCGCGACATGTTCAACCAGCAAGGCATGGGGCAGGTCGATGTCAACGTTTCCGACCAGAACCGTGGCTGGCAGGGTCAAGGCCAGGAACAGGCGCAGCAGGGGCAGAGTGGTCGAACCAGCGCTGCCGGCGGTCGCCTGGATTCGGCAGAAGAAGAGTTGACGCCGACTGCCGTGGCTGAATCCGCTGTTCAGACCACTAGCGTGATCGGCAGCAGTGCCGTCGACTACTACGCCTGACACGACGCTGTACTCCTGTGGGGGCGGGCTTGCTCGCGAAATCGGTAAGACAAACAACACATCTGTTGAATGTTGAACCGCATTCGCGAGCAAGTCGAATCGTCGCACCGCCGCTCCCACATTGGTTTGTGGTGCTCTCCACGATGCTCCGACACTTCTGGCATAACACTTGCTCTTGCCTTGCCGTGCGACTGTGAAAACCCGATTAGTGACGGATTATTGGCATGGCGAAGAGCGAAGCTGCAGCAGTAAAAGACCCCGCAACCAAAGGCAAACTCAAGCTGATCATCATGATCGTGTTGGGTCTGTTGCTGGCCATCGGTACGTCCGTGGGGGCGACGTGGTTCTTCATGCACAGTGCCCAGAGCAAGCCTGCGGCGGCCGCCGAAGCGGCCCCGGTCGGCAAGCAACCGGCGATTTTCGAGCCGATGGCGCCGGCCTTCGTGGCCAACTACAACCAGAACGGCCGTCAGCGCTACATGCAGGTGAGCATCACCATGCTGGCGCGCAATCAGGCGGATCTGGAAGCGCTCAAAGTGCACATGCCGGTGATCCGCAACAACCTGGTGATGCTCTTCTCCGGTCAGGATTTCGCCACGCTGGCGACCCCGGTCGGTCAAGAGATGTTGCGCCAGAAGGCCACAGCCAGCGTCCAGGAAGTGGCGCAGAAAGAGCTGGGCAAAGTGGTGATCGAACAGTTGCTTTTCACTAATTTCGTACTGCAGTAGGAACACGACATGGCCGTGCAGGATCTGCTGTCCCAGGATGAAATCGACGCGCTGTTGCATGGTGTCGACGATGGTCTGGTACAGACCGATAACGCTGCCGAACCCGGCAGTGTCAAAAGCTACGACCTGACCAGCCAGGATCGCATCGTCCGTGGACGCATGCCGACTCTGGAAATGATCAACGAGCGTTTTGCCCGCTACACCCGCATCAGCATGTTCAACATGCTGCGCCGCTCGGCGGACGTTGCCGTCGGTGGCGTACAGGTGATGAAGTTCGGCGAATACGTGCACTCGCTGTACGTGCCGACCAGCCTCAACCTGGTCAAGATCAAACCCCTGCGCGGCACCGCGCTGTTCATCCTCGACGCCAAACTGGTGTTCAAACTGGTGGACAACTTCTTCGGCGGCGACGGCCGTCACGCCAAGATCGAAGGGCGTGAATTCACCCCGACCGAGCTGCGCGTGGTGCGCATGGTGCTGGAGCAGGCGTTCGTCGATTTGAAGGAAGCCTGGCAGGCGATCATGGAAGTCAACTTCGAGTACATCAACTCGGAAGTGAACCCGGCCATGGCCAACATCGTCGGCCCGAGCGAAGCGATCGTGGTTTCCACGTTCCACATCGAACTCGACGGCGGTGGCGGCGATCTGCACGTGACCATGCCGTACTCGATGATCGAGCCGGTGCGCGAAATGCTCGACGCCGGTTTCCAGTCGGACCTCGACGACCAGGACGAACGCTGGGTCAATGCCCTGCGCCAGGACGTGCTCGACGTCGACGTGCCGATCGGTGCCACCGTGGCCCGCCGCCAGTTGAAGCTGCGCGACATCCTGCACATGCAGCCGGGTGACGTGATTCCGGTCGAGATGCCGGAAGACATGATCATGCGCGCCAACGGCGTGCCGGCCTTCAAGGTCAAGATGGGCTCGCACAAAGGCAACCTTGCGTTGCAGGTGATCGAGCCGATCGAGCGCCGCTGAAGCGGCGCCCTCACTCCCTGATTCTTTTACCGGTTTTTTGCCCGCCGAGGACAAATGATGAACGACGATATGAACACCCAGGACGATCAGGCACTGGCCGATGAATGGGCTGCCGCCCTGGAAGAAACCGGTGAAGCCGGGCAGGCCGACATCGACGCGCTGCTGGCCGCCGACGCAGGTACTTCGAGCTCCAACCGTCTGCCGATGGAAGAGTTCGGCAGCGTGCCGAAGAACAACGACCCGGTGACCCTCGACGGTCCGAACCTGGACGTGATCCTCGACATTCCGGTGTCGATCTCGATGGAAGTGGGCAGCACCGACATCAACATCCGCAACCTGCTGCAACTCAACCAGGGTTCGGTGATCGAGCTTGATCGTCTGGCCGGCGAGCCGCTGGACGTGCTGGTCAACGGCACCCTGATCGCTCACGGTGAAGTGGTGGTGGTCAACGAAAAGTTCGGCATCCGTCTGACCGACGTGATCAGCCCGAGCGAACGCATCAAGAAGCTGCGCTGAGTGAAAAAGGTTCTGGGGGCTTTGTTCGGCCTGGCACTGGCGTTGCCGTTCAGCGTGCTGGCGGCCGAGCCGGTGGCGACCACGGCAGCGGCGGCTGCGCCAGCCGTCAACAGCGGCGTGGCGGGGCAGTTGACGCAGCTGGTGCTGGGGCTGTTGCTGGTGCTGGGCTTGATCTTCTTCCTCGCCTGGCTGTTGCGCCGGGTGCAGCAGGCAGGTCCCGCCGGCAAGGGCCAGGTGATCGAGTTGATCGGTTCCCGCGCGCTCGGGCCGCGTGACCGTCTGATGCTGGTGCAGGTCGGTAACGAGCAGATTCTGCTCGGCCTCAGCCCCGGAACCATCACCGCGTTGCACGTGCTCAAAGAGCCGGTCGAGGTGCCGAGCACCGCTGACAAAGCGACTCCGGAATTTGCCCAGCATCTGTTGAAGATCCTCGGCAAGGATCAGAAGGATAAGAAGTAATGGGTGCGTTGCGCATCGTCTTGACCCTGGCCTTGATGTTGGCCGCGCCGCTGGCATTCGCCGCCGATCCGTTGTCGATCCCGGCGATCACTCTGGGCACCAACGCCGAAGGCGCGCAGGAGTACTCGGTCAGCCTGCAGATCCTGCTGATCATGACGGCGCTGAGCTTCATTCCGGCCGCCGTCATCCTGATGACCAGTTTCACCCGGATCATCATCGTCTTCTCGATCCTGCGTCAGGCCCTGGGCTTGCAGCAGACCCCGTCGAACCAGATCCTCACCGGCATGGCGCTGTTCCTGACGCTGTTCATCATGGCGCCGGTGTTCGATCGCGTGAACAACGATGCCTTGCAGCCGTACCTCGCGGAAAAGCTGACCGCTCAGCAGGCAGTGGAAAAGGCTCAGGTGCCGATCAAGGACTTCATGCTCGCCCAGACCCGCTCCAGCGACCTGGAGCTGTTCATGCGCCTGTCCAAACGCACCGACATCGCGACGCCGGATGCTGCGCCGCTGACCATTCTGGTGCCGGCCTTCGTGACGTCTGAGCTGAAGACCGCGTTCCAGATCGGCTTCATGATCTTCATCCCGTTCCTGATCATCGACCTGGTGGTCGCGAGCGTGCTGATGGCGATGGGTATGATGATGCTGTCGCCGCTGATCATCTCGCTGCCGTTCAAAATCATGCTGTTCGTGCTGGTGGATGGCTGGGCGCTGATCATCGGCACCCTGGCCAGCAGTTTCGGAGGTGTATCGCCATGACGCCAGAAGTAGCGGTCGACATCTTTCGCGAGGCCCTGTGGCTGACCACCATGATGGTGGCGATCCTGGTGGTGCCGAGCCTGTTGGTGGGCCTGCTGGTGTCGATGTTCCAGGCCGCCACCCAGATCAACGAACAGACCCTGAGCTTCCTGCCGCGTCTGCTGGTGATGCTGGTGACGCTGATCGTCGCCGGCCCGTGGCTGGTGCAGACGTTCATGGAATACATCACTCAGCTGTACAAAAACATTCCGATGGTCATCGGCTAAGCCATGCAATCGCTGCTTCAGCTGACCGATACCCAGATCAGTACCTGGGTGGCGACGTTCATGCTGCCGCTGTTTCGCGTCGCCTCGATGTTGATGGTGATGCCGGTCTTCGGAACCACGCTGGTGCCCCGGCGGATCCGTCTGTACTTCGCTTTTGCGATCACCGTGGTGATCACGCCCAACCTGCCGCCGATGCCGGCGGTCAGCCCGCTGGACCTCAGCGGTCTGCTGCTGATCGCCGAGCAGATTCTGGTGGGGGCGGTGCTGGGCTTCTCTCTGCAACTGTTCTTTCAGGCTTTCGTGGTGGCGGGGCAGATCGTCGCGATCCAGATGGGCATGGGCTTCGCGTCGATGATTGACCCTACCAACGGCGTGTCGGTGGCGGTGATCGGGCAGTTCTTCACGATGCTGGTGACCTTGCTGTTCCTGTCGATGAACGGGCACCTGGTGGTGTTCGAAGTGCTCACGGAAAGCTTCACCACGCTGCCGGTCGGCGGCGGGCTGATGACCACGCATTACTGGGAGCTGGCCGGCAAGCTCGGCTGGGTGCTGGGCGCCGCGTTGTTGCTGGTGCTGCCGGCAGTCACCGCGCTGCTGGTGGTCAACATCGCCTTTGGCGTGATGACCCGCGCTGCGCCACAGCTGAACATTTTCTCCATCGGCTTTCCGCTGACCCTGGTGCTCGGCCTGTTCATCGTCTGGGTCGGGCTGGCGGACATTCTCAATCAGTATCAACCGCTGGCCACCGAGGCCTTGCAGTTTTTACGCGAACTGGCAAAGGCGCGCTGAGTCATGGCTGAGAGCGAAAGCGGTCAGGACAAAACAGAAGACCCCACGGAGAAGCGCAAAAAGGACTCCCGGGAAAAGGGTGAGATTGCCCGTTCCAAGGAGCTCAACACCCTGGCGATCATGCTCGCCGGCTCTGCCGCACTGCTGATCTTTGGCGGGATGCTGGCGCAGGATTTGATGGACCTGATGCGCCAGAACTTCACGCTGTCGCGGGAAGTGATCATGGACGAGCGCTCCATGGCGACGTTCCTGATGAGCAGCGGATTGCAGGCGTTGCTGGCGATTCAGCCGATCATGATCACCCTGTTGCTGGCCGCTTTCCTCGGGCCGATCGCGCTGGGCGGCTGGCTGTTCGCCGCCGGTTCGCTGGCCCCCAAGTTCAGCCGGATGAACCCGGCGGCGGGCCTCAAGCGGATGTTCTCGATGAAGGCTGTGGTCGAACTGCTCAAGGCGCTGGCCAAGTTTCTCATCACCTTGGGCGTGGCGCTGGTGGTGCTCAATGCGGACATCGACGACCTGCTGCGCATCGCTCACGAGCCGCTGGACCGGGCGATCATCCACAGCTTGCAACTGGTGGGCTGGAGTTCCCTGTGGCTGGCCTGCGGGTTGATCATCATCGCCGCCGTCGACGTGCCCGTGCAGATCTGGGAGAGCATCAAGAAGCTCAAGATGACCAAGCAGGAAGTGCGCGACGAGCACAAGGACCAGGAAGGTCGGCCAGAGGTCAAACAACGCATTCGCCAGCTCCAGCGCGAGATGTCGCAGCGCCGGATGATGGCGGCGATCCCGGATGCCGACGTGGTCATCACCAACCCGACCCACTACGCGGTGGCGCTCAAGTACGACGCCGAGAAGGGCGGGGCGCCAATGCTGCTGGCCAAGGGCAGCGACTTCCTGGCGCTGAAGATCCGCGAAATCGCCGTGGCCAACAACGTCATGCTCCTCGAATCGCCAGCCTTGGCGCGTTCCATCTACTACTCCACGGAGCTGGAAGAAGAAATCCCCGGTGGCCTGTACCTGGCGGTCGCTCAGGTCCTGGCCTACGTCTACCAGATCCGCCAGCACCGCGCGGGCAAGGGCAAATTCCCGGAACCGCTCAAGGACGATCTGCCGATCCCGCCGGATCTGCGGCGCGATTCCTGATGCTGATGAAGTAAAAAAAACCGCCTCCGGTTGAAACTGGTGGCGGTTTTTTCATGCCTGATGACCTGTGTTGCTTGTGCGGTCGCTTTCGCGGGCAAGTCGAATCGTCGCACCGCCGCTCCCACAGTGATTTGTGGTGTGCTCATATTTTCCGAGCGACGCCAAACCTGTGGGAGCGGGCTTGCCCGCGAAGGCGTCAATCGCCACGGCACATCTATCAAGCCTTTACGCGGAAGTCTGCGACGGCGGTATTTCCAGATTATCCAGCACCCGATTCACTGCCAGCTCACCGAGCATGATCAGTTGCGCAATCCCCACCAGCGTCCGGCGCTGGGAGGCGGGCATGAGATGGGTGAAGTCATTGACGATGGTCCTGGCTGAGGCCAGGGTTTCGCAGGCATCGGCCAGCAGTTCTTCGTTTTTGAAGTCCGCGGTGACGGCGTACATTCTGCGGGTTTTGCGCGGTGGTGGCCTGGAGCCGGGCGGGCAGAGATAGTGATCGAGGGCGCGGTCGGCGGCTTCGTGAAGTTTTCTGGAATCGACGGATTCGTAGGGCGAGGCGGGGTCGGTTTCGGGCGGGTTGGGTGTTGGTTTGATCATGGTGAAGCTCCTTTGGGGTGGAGCCGCCAAATCCAGTCGCTAAACAGGAAGGGTGGCGGCTGTACGCAGGTTAGCGAACCGGTCAAAGGCACCCGGCAGACCGCAAGGGTCTCCCGCATACAGCCACCATAACGAAATTGCAGACATACAGATCCGCAACGAAGCCTGGAACGCTGGTGCACCTTTAATTCGAACCGAGTCGCTAAACCCGATCGCTGATTCGTCAGCGACCGACCCACAATAGAACCCGACCCCACAGCGCACAAGCCGGCGGATTCTGGCGTAGCCGTAGGCAATGGCGCAAGGATTCGTAGCCTCAAAGGCGTGTCTTGAGGTGTCTTTTAAACGCCAGAGTTTAAAAGACAATGGGTGCCGTCGGTCTGAAACGTCCCGCGACCTGTTAGTTCTGACAGTAGACGCGTGTTGTGCCCGGGCGCCTTATAAATCCGGAATTCACGCCGTTGCCTATTCGCACTCCGCGAACGCAGTGGTTGATAACTCATTCACTTGAAATCGGGGATAGAACATGACAAGGCGCGTTTACCGAAAACTGCCGGGCATGGAGATGGAGTTCGTTTCAGGGAAACTGGAAAGGGACGCAGACGAGCGGGCCATCTTCTATGAGGCGACGTTCGACCTGAAGCTGGACTTTCTCAACTTTCTGGTCATGGCTAATCAGTTCATTGCGAATTATCTGGATAAGCCCATCAATGCGATTCGGCCTGAACTGGCCGGGTTTGCGTATCACTACTCCTACAACTACTTCTTTGGTGCGGCCGGTAATATCAGCGATAACCCGTCGTTGTTCGCTCTCTTCACCGACCCTGGTTACTACATGGACCAATGGGCGAGTGATGGCGGGCCCGTAGAGCAACGATATGGAAAACCCTCGTTCACGGTGGTCGGCAACCAATTGCGCATCACGACGCGGCAGTACTTTCGGCTGGATGCGGGGGCTCCTCCGATTGAAATCAGCGACCTGCCATTCATGCGTTTCGAATGGGCATTGAATCTGATGGAAGGTCATGCGAAGTCCACTGATGTCGCGCCTGTCACCATGGTGGTACTGATGTATACGGAGGAGGACGTTGTCGATGTTGGTGGTCACAGCGTGTTCAGGGGCACGCGCTATCTGGATAATGCAGCCCTCTCTTTCGGACCGATCACTTCGGCGCACATTCTGGTAGCCAGTTGACTATCGGGAATTCATCTCAGTGAACATCGCTGAACAGGGGCGGGCGCACGACGTGCGTGCCGCCCCTTTGTGCATTCATCACCCCTCTGTTTCAAGCCTTGGCAAAAGTTGGAAGGCTTCTTGCAGTAGCCGCCGTGCGCCTGCTTCGGGCGTCAAAAGTTTGCTTTAAAGGAACGGGGAAAACCGGTGGATCGCTCTCAGTTATTCAACACTGCTCGCTCGAATGTTGCCGACCTCAGTCGAGGCAATCTGGGTGTGCCGCTGTTGCTGCTGGTCATGCTGGCGATGATGATGTTGCCGGTGCCGCCGTTCCTGCTCGACGTGTTCTTCACCTTCAACATTGCCCTGTCGATCGTCGTGCTGCTGGTCTGCGTGTACGCCTTGCGGCCGCTGGATTTTGCGGTGTTTCCGACGATCCTGCTGGTAGCGACGCTGTTGCGACTGGCGCTGAACGTGGCGTCGACGCGGGTGGTGATGCTCCACGGTCAGGACGGCCACGCCGCTGCCGGTAAGGTGATTCAGGCCTTCGGTGAGGTGGTGATCGGCGGTAACTACGTGGTCGGTATCGTGGTCTTCGCGATCTTGATGATCATCAACTTCGTCGTGGTGACCAAGGGTGCGGGCCGGATCTCCGAGGTCAGCGCGCGTTTCACCCTCGACGCGATGCCCGGCAAGCAAATGGCGATCGACGCCGACCTCAACGCCGGTCTGATCGATCAAGCCCAAGCCAAGGCCCGTCGTCAGGAAGTGGCCCAGGAGGCAGAGTTCTACGGTTCGATGGACGGTGCCAGCAAGTTCGTGCGCGGTGACGCCATCGCCGGCCTGCTGATTCTGTTCATCAACCTCATCGGCGGCATGGCCGTCGGTATCTTCCAGCACAACATGACTTTCGCCGACGCCGGCAAGGTTTACGCCTTGCTGACCATCGGTGACGGTTTAGTGGCGCAATTGCCATCACTGTTGTTATCTACAGCGGCGGCGATCATGGTGACCCGTGCTTCCGGCTCGGAAGACATGGGCAAGCAGATCAATCGCCAGATGTTCGCCTCGCCCAAAGCGCTGGCGGTAGCTGCCGGTCTGATGGCGGTCATGGGCCTGGTGCCGGGCATGCCGCACTTCTCGTTCCTGACCATGGCTGCACTGGCGGCCGGTGGCGCTTACCTGTTCTGGAAGAAGCAGAACGTGGCCAAGGTCATCGCGCTGGAAGAGGTCAAGCGCCAGCAGGAACTGCTGCCGTCGCCGGCCCGCGCCATGGAAACCAAGGAGCTGGGCTGGGACGACGTGACTCCGATCGACATGATCGGCCTGGAAGTCGGCTACCGCCTGATTCCGTTGGTGGACCGCAACCAGGGCGGGCAATTGCTGGCGCGGATCAAGGGCGTGCGCAAGAAGCTCTCGCAGGATCTGGGCTTCCTGATGCCGACCGTGCACATCCGCGACAACCTCGACCTGGCGCCGAGTGCGTATCGCCTGACCCTGATGGGCGTGATCCTGGCCGAAGCCGAGATCTACCCGGATCGCGAACTGGCGATCAACCCGGGTCAGGTCTACGGCTCGCTCAACGGCATTACCGCCAAAGATCCGGCTTTCGGCCTGGAGGCGGTGTGGATCGAAGTCAGCCAGCGCGCGCAGGCGCAATCGCTCGGTTACACCGTGGTCGATGCCAGCACCGTGGTTGCGACTCACTTGAACCAGATTCTGTACAAGCACTCCAGCGAGCTGATCGGCCACGAAGAAGTGCAGCAATTGATGCAATTGCTGGCCAAGAGCTCGCCGAAACTGGCTGAAGAGCTGGTGCCGGGCGTGGTCACGCTGTCGCAGCTGCTCAAGGTGTTGCAGGCGTTGCTGGCCGAACACGTGCCGGTGCGCGATATCCGCAGCATTGCCGAAGCCATCGCCAATAATGCCGCCAAGAGTCAAGATACCGCCGCTTTGGTGGCCGCTGTGCGGGTCGGCGTATCTCGCGCCATCGTCCAAAGCATTGTAGGGACTGAGTCGGAGCTGCCAGTTATCACGCTGGAGCCAAGGTTGGAACAAATATTGCTCAATAGTCTGCAGAAGGCAGGACAAGGCTCGGAAGAGGGCGTTCTGCTGGAGCCGAGCATGGCCGAGAAGCTGCAGCGTTCGCTGATCGAAGCGGCGCAGCGCCAGGAAATGCAAGGTCAGCCGGTGATCCTGTTGGTAGCAGGCCCGGTACGCGCGATGCTCTCGCGCTTCGGTCGCCTGGCAGTTCCCGGACTGCACGTGCTGGCCTACCAGGAAATTCCGGACAACAAGCAAGTGACCATCGTTGCGACAGTAGGGCCCAACGGCTGAGGTAGTGGTTTATGCAAGTTAAGCGTTTTTTCGCCGCCGATATGCGTCAGGCCATGAAGCTGGTTCGTGATGAGCTGGGCGCTGATGCCGCCATCATTGGCAACCGCCGCATCGCCGGCGGCGTCGAGCTGACGGCGGCGCTCGATTACAAACTGTCGGCGCTGGCCCCGCGTGTTCCGAACATGGAACTCGAGGATGAGCTGCGCAAGACCCAGTCGCGCATCGTCACCGCCCAGGCCGAACTGAGCCTGCGTGGCGAAGCCGACGGCAACACCAATCGCCAGTTGTTCGCCGGGCTGCCGTTGACGGCCGGCCTGCCGCTGACCGCTGCCGAACCCCTGACCGAACCCACTTACGAGGCGCCGGCCCGCCCAGCCCCGGCGCCTGCACCGGCCGCCGCTGGCGTCGACCCGCGTGCACTGGACTCGATGCGCTTCGAGCTCAACAGCCTGCGCGAACTGATGGAAGTGCAACTCGGCACCCTGGCCTGGAACCAGCTGCAAGGCAGCCGTCCGGCCCAGGCCAATCTGTACCGTCGTCTGCAACGCATCGGTTTGTCCGGCCCGTTGTCCCGTGATCTGCTGTCGATGATCACCGAGATCGACGAACCGCGTCAGGCCTGGCGCATGTTGCTGGCGCACTTGGCACGAATGATTGCCGTACCGGAAGTCGAGCCGTTGGAAGAGGGTGGGGTGATTGCCATGGTCGGCCCGGCCGGCATGGGCAAGACCACCACCCTCGCCAAACTGGCCGCCCGCTACGTGCTCAAGTACGGCGCGCAGAACATCGCGCTGGTGAGCATGGACAGTTTCCGCATCGGCGCGCAGGAGCAGCTCAAGACTCTGGGTCGCATCCTCAATGTGTCGGTGACCCACGTCGATCCGGGCCAGTCCCTGGTGCAGGCGCTGGATCCACTGCTGCGCAAACGCGTGGTGCTGATCGATACCGCCGGCCTGCAGGCCAGCGATCCGGCGCTGCGCATGCAGCTGGAAAGCCTGGCCGGTCGTGGCATTCGGTCGAAAAATTATCTGGTGCTGGCAACCACCAGCCAGAAACAGGTTCTAACCGCCGCGTATCACAGTTACAAGCGTTGCGGGCTCGCCGGCTGCATCCTGACTAAACTGGATGAGACGGCCAGCCTTGGCGAAGTGCTGAGCCTGGCGATCAGTCACGAACTGCCGGTCGCCTACCTGACCGATGGGCCGCGTATTCCGGATGATCTGCATCTGCCGCGCCGTCATCAACTGGTCAGCCGCGCCGTCAGTGTGCAAATGCAGGAAGAACCCAGCGAAGAAGCCATGGCTGACATGTTCGCTGATATCTACCACAGTCCGACCAAGCAGGTTGGCTGAGGTAATGAACCGTTTTTGTACCTACATCGATGGTCTGCCATGCATTGTTCCGGTTGTGAACGCGCAGCCAGTAATGTGGCCTCCGTCTATGCAAGACAAGGTAAAGAAATAACATGGGCAGCATGCATCCCGTACAGGTGATCGCGGTGACCGGCGGCAAAGGTGGCGTCGGCAAGACTAATGTGTCAGTGAACTTGTCCCTGGCGCTGGCAGAGCTTGGCCGTCGGGTCATGCTGCTGGACGCCGACCTGGGGCTGGCGAACGTCGACGTTCTGCTGGGCCTCACCCCAAAACGCACCCTGGCCGACGTGATCGAAGGCCGCTGCGAGCTGCGCGACGTGCTGTTGCAGGGCCCCGGCGGGATCCGCATCGTGCCGGCCGCTTCCGGCACCCAGAGCATGGTTCACCTGAGCCCGGCCCAGCATGCCGGCCTGATCCAGGCGTTCAGCGACATCGGCGACAACCTCGACGTGCTGGTGATCGACACCGCTGCGGGTATCGGTGACTCGGTAGTCAGTTTCGTTCGCGCGGCGCAAGAAGTGTTGCTGGTGGTCTGCGACGAGCCGACCTCGATCACCGACGCTTACGCGCTGATCAAACTGCTCAACCGCGACTACGGCATGAACCGCTTCCGCGTCCTGGCCAACATGGCCCAGAGCCCGCAGGAAGGTCGCAACCTGTTCGCCAAGTTGACCAAGGTCACGGATCGCTTCCTCGACGTCGCCCTACAATACGTCGGCGCGGTGCCGTACGACGAAAGCGTGCGCAAGGCGGTGCAGAAGCAGCGTGCGGTCTATGAAGCCTTCCCGCGTTCCAAGTGCGCGCTGGCGTTCAAGGCGATCGCACAGAAGGTCGACACCTGGCCGCTGCCCGCCAACCCGCGCGGCCACCTCGAATTTTTCGTCGAGCGCCTCGTGCAGCAAACGGCAGGACCTGTGCTATGACCGCCAGCGGTATGAACCTTTACAAAAAGTCGGCGCGTGACGCGCAGTACGAGCTGATCGAGCGTTACGCGCCACTGGTCAAACGCATCGCCTACCACTTGCTGGCGCGATTGCCGGCCAGTGTGCAGGTCGAAGACCTGATCCAGGCCGGGATGATCGGCCTGCTCGAAGTCTCGACCAAATACGACGCCAGCAAGGGCGCCAGTTTTGAAACGTACGCGGGCATCCGGATCCGCGGTGCGATGCTCGATGAAGTCCGAAAAGGGGATTGGGCACCGCGCTCGGTTCACCGCAACACCCGTATGGTCAGCGACGCAATTCGCTCGATTGAAGCTAAAACCGGCCGTGACGCTAAAGATCACGAAGTTGCGGCCGAACTCCAATTGAGTCTCGACGATTACTACGGGATTTTGAACGACACCCTGGGCAGCCGGCTGTTCAGTTTCGACGACCTGTTGCAGGACGGCGAACACGAAGGGCTGCACGAGGATGGCGCCAGTGCTCATCTGGAGCCGTCGCGCGATCTGGAAGACGAACGTTTCCAGGCCGCGCTGGCGGACGCGATTGCCAATTTGCCGGAGCGTGAGCGACTGGTGTTGGCGCTGTACTACGACGAAGAGCTGAACCTCAAGGAGATCGGTGAAGTCCTTGGCGTCAGTGAATCGCGGGTCAGCCAGTTACACAGCCAGTGCGCGGCCCGCTTGCGGGGGCGTTTGGGGGAGTGGCGAGCGCGCTGAAGGCAGTGTGGGGACACTGCGAACGAGGCTGGTGCGGTGGTGAACGGCACCGGTCTCGATCTGTTGTGCTCCAGACAGTCGTCGAGTGTTTTGCCGGATTGATTGAAATGGCGCGTCCAGGTGCTGGGCGCGTTTAAGACTGCTTGGAGGTCGAATTGAACAAAGACATGAAAATCCTCATCGTTGATGACTTCTCAACGATGCGGCGGATCATCAAGAACCTGTTGCGTGATCTGGGGTTCACCAACACCGTTGAAGCCGACGATGGCACCACTGCCATTCCGGTGCTCAACAGCGGCAGCATCGACTTTCTGGTGACCGACTGGAACATGCCCGGCATGACCGGTATCGACCTGCTGCGCCACGTGCGCGCCGATGAAAAGCTCAAGCACCTGCCGGTGCTGATGGTGACCGCTGAAGCCAAGCGCGAGCAGATCATCGAAGCGGCCCAGGCCGGCGTGAACGGCTATGTGGTCAAACCTTTCACGGCCCAGGCGTTGAAAGAAAAAATCGAGAAGATTTTCGAACGCATCGGCTGATGAACGCGCGGGGGAGCTATGGAGCATAACGAATCTTCACAGGGCGATTTTGAGTCGACCCTGAAAAAACACGCGGTCGAACTGGTCGAAAGCCTTGAAAAAGGCAAGTTCGGCGACGCGGTGCAACTGATCCATGAGCTCAATCAGACCCGTGACCGTGGCCTGTACCAGGAAGTGGGCAAGCTCACACGTGAACTGCACAGTGCGATCGTCAATTTCCAGATCGATCCGCACATGCCGCAGGCTGAGGAAGTGTCGCAGATTACCGACGCTACCGAGCGCCTGGGCTACGTGGTCAAACTGACCGAAGCTGCCGCCAACCGCACCATGGATCTGGTGGAAAGCGCGACCCCTGTGGTCAATGGCCTGGCTGACGAAGCCCAGGCCTTGAGCGCCGATTGGGGCCGTTTCATGCGTCGTGAGGTCGGGGCTGAAGAGTTCCGTGAACTGGCGCGCCGGGTCGACGGTTTTCTGGCACGCAGCAGCGCGGACAACCGCGCGGTGTCGAGCAATCTGAATGACATTCTGCTCGCCCAGGATTACCAGGACCTCACCGGCCAGGTGATCAAGCGCGTGACCCAATTGGTCACCGAAGTCGAAAGCAACCTGCTCAAGCTCGTGCTCATGGCCAGCCAGGTGGACCGCTTTGCGGGCATCGAACATGACCGTGCGGCGATGCTTGCTGAAAAAGATCCACAAAAACATCTCTCGCAGGGTGAAGGTCCGCAGATTCATGCCGATAAACGAGAAGACGTTGTGTCCGGTCAGGACGATGTGGACGATTTGTTATCCAGCCTTGGATTCTAGAGTTTTGGAATTATAGGTTTTTTGGGTTTTTAGACCTGTAGGAGCACCCCATTAATGAGCTTCGGCGCCGATGAAGAGATCCTTCAGGATTTCCTGGTTGAGGCCGGCGAGATTCTTGAGCAACTGTCCGAACAACTGGTCGAGCTGGAAAGCCGCCCGGATGACGCAGATCTGCTCAACGCAATTTTTCGCGGTTTCCACACTGTAAAAGGGGGCGCCGGCTTCCTTCAGCTCAACGAGCTGGTGGAGTGCTGTCACATCGCCGAAAACGTGTTCGACATCCTGCGCAAGGGTGAACGACGCGTCGATGCAGAACTGATGGACGTGGTGCTCGAAGCGCTGGACGCGGTGAACAGCATGTTCAGCGAAGTCCGCGATCGCAGCCCGATCACCGCCGCCACCCCGGAACTGCTGGCTGCCCTGGCGCGTCTGGCCGAACCGCAATCGGCGGATGAAGCCCCGGCTTCGCCGGTTGCCGAGATGATCGAAGAGCTGGTCGTCGAAGGCGATTCGGGCGACATCACCGATAACGAATTTGAACAGTTGCTGGACTCGCTGAACGCCGTCAAGGCCGAAGCCGAAGCCCCGGCGGCTGCCGCTGCGCCTGCTTCCACCGAAGCGGCCAGCGATGAAATCACCGACGCCGAGTTCGAGTCGCTGCTCGACCAGTTGCATGGCAAAGGCCAGTTCGCGGCCGACGCCGTAGCTCCGGCGGCCGCTGCACCTGCTGCCCCGGCGGCGGGCGACAGCTCGGACATTACCGACGACGAATTCGAAGCCTTGCTCGATCAGTTGCACGGCAAGGGCAACTTTGCCGTCGATGCGCTGGAGTCGGCGATTGCTTCGGTGCCTGCGCCGGCGGCTCCGGCAGCCGCTGCGGCCGGTAGCGATCTGATCAGCGACCACGAGTTCGAATCGCTGCTCGACGATCTGCATGGCAAAGGCAAATTCACTGACGTCGCCACCGGTGCGGTCGTGACTGCTGGCAATGCTTCGGCTGTTGCAACGCCTGCTGCGAAGGCCCCGGCCGCCGCGGCAAAACCTGCTGCGAAAGCGCCTGAGCCGAAAGCTGAACCGGCCAAGCCAGCCGCCGCTGCTGCACCGGCTCCGGCCCGTGCTCCGGCGAGCCCTCCACCGGAAAAACCGGCGAGCGAAGCCGAAACCACCGTTCGCGTTGATACCGCGCGTCTCGACGAAATCATGAACATGGTCGGCGAGCTGGTGCTGGTACGTAACCGTCTGGTGCGTCTGGGCCTGAACAGCGGCGACGAGTCGATGCAGAAGGCTGTGTCGAACCTCGACGTGGTCACTGCCGACTTGCAGACCGCCGTCATGAAGACCCGGATGCAGCCGATCAAGAAAGTCTTCGGCCGCTTCCCGCGTCTGGTTCGCGACCTGGCACGCCAGCTCAAGAAAGAGATCAACCTGGAACTGGTGGGCGAAGAGACCGACCTCGACAAGAACCTCGTCGAGGCATTGGCCGACCCGCTGGTCCACTTGGTGCGCAACGCGGTTGACCACGGCATCGAGTCGCCGGAAGAACGCGAAGCCTCGGGCAAGGCCCGTGGCGGCAAGGTGATCCTGGCGGCCGAGCAGGAAGGCGACCACATCCTGCTGTCGATCTCCGACGACGGCAAAGGCATGGACCCGAACGTCCTGCGTGCCATCGCCGTGAAACGCGGTGTGATGGACAAGGATGCCGCCGATCGCCTGAGCGACACCGAGTGCTACAACCTGATTTTCGCCCCGGGTTTCTCGACCAAGACCGAGATCTCCGATGTGTCCGGCCGCGGTGTCGGCATGGACGTGGTGAAGACCAAGATTTCCCAGCTCAACGGTTCGATCAACATCTACTCGACCAAGGGCCAGGGCTCGAAGATCGTCATCAAGGTGCCGCTGACGCTGGCGATCATGCCGACCCTGATGGTGATGCTCGGCAATCAGGCGTTCGCGTTCCCGCTGGTGAACGTCAACGAAATCTTCCACCTCGACCTGTCGACCACCAACGTGGTGGATGGTCAGGAAGTGGTGATCGTGCGGGACAAGGCGCTGCCATTGTTCTACCTCAAGCGCTGGCTGGTCAGCTCCGCCGCTCACGAAGAGCAGCGCGAAGGCCATGTGGTGATCCTTTCGGTGGGCACCCAGCGGATCGGCTTCGTCGTCGATCAACTGGTCGGCCAGGAAGAAGTGGTCATCAAGCCATTGGGCAAGATGCTCCAGGGAACTCCGGGCATGTCCGGCGCCACCATCACCGGTGACGGCCGCATTGCACTGATTCTCGATGTTCCGAGCATGCTCAAGCGTTACGCCGCACGGCGTATTTGAATCCGGGGTGGCGGGGCGACAACGTCCCGCCGCACCTAATGGAGTGTTTATGGCAGTCAAAGTCCTGGTGGTGGACGATTCGGGTTTTTTCCGCCGCCGCGTCTCGGAAATTCTTTCAGCGGATCCGAGCATCCAGGTTGTCGGCACGGCAACCAACGGTAAAGAGGCGATCGATCAGGCCCTGGCCCTCAAGCCGGACGTGATCACCATGGACTACGAGATGCCGATGATGGATGGCATCACGGCCGTGCGGCACATCATGCAGCGCTGCCCGACGCCGGTGTTGATGTTCTCCTCGCTGACGCACGAAGGCGCCCGGGTGACCCTGGATGCGCTGGATGCCGGCGCGGTGGATTTCCTGCCGAAGAATTTCGAAGACATCTCCCGCAACCCGGAGAAGGTCAAGCAACTGCTGTGCGAGAAGGTTCACAGCATCTCGCGCAGCAACCGTCGTTTCAGTGCCTACAGTGCGCCGGCGCCTGCCGCTGCACCGACGCCTGCGCCGGCTGCTCCTGCACCGTCGAGCTTCAGCAGTCACAGCAGCGCTCCGGCCCGTCCGGCACCTGCGCCGGCACCGACTCGCGCGCCAGCGGCCAGCGCTTCGTCGCCGGCGCCGAAACGCAAGAACTACAAACTCGTCGCCATCGGTACATCGACTGGCGGCCCGGTCGCGCTGCAACGGGTCCTGACCCAGTTGCCGGCCAGCTTCCCGGCGCCGATCGTGCTGATCCAGCACATGCCGGCGGCCTTCACCAAGGCCTTCGCCGAACGCCTGGACAAGCTGTGCCGCATCAGCGTCAAGGAAGCCGAGGATGGCGACATCCTGCGTCCGGGCCTGGCGCTGCTGGCACCGGGTGGCAAGCAGATGATGATCGACGGCCGTGGCGCGGTGAAAATCCTGCCGGGCGACGAACGTCTGAACTACAAGCCGTGCGTGGACATCACCTTCGGTTCTGCAGCCAAATCCTACAGCGACAAAGTTCTGGCGGTGGTACTGACCGGCATGGGCGCCGACGGCCGTGAAGGTGCACGCCTGCTCAAGCAGGGCGGCAGCACGGTCTGGGCCCAGGACGAAGCCAGTTGCGTGATCTACGGCATGCCGATGGCCATCGTCAAAGCTGACCTCGCCGATGCGGTGTACAGCCTGGACGATATCGGCAAGCACATCGTCGAGGCATGCGTCTGATGGATGTTCTAAGCCTTATCGGGATCATCATGGCGTTCGTCGCCATCATCGGCGGTAACTACCTTGAAGGCGGTCACCTCGGCGCGCTGGCCAACGGCCCGGCGGCGCTGATCGTGCTTGGTGGCACCATCGGTGCCGCGCTGCTGCAATCGCCGATGAGCGCGTTCAAGCGCGCCATGCAGATTCTGGCCTGGATCTTTTTCCCGCCGCGTGTGGACCTGGCCGGCGGCATCGACCGCGTGGTCAACTGGAGCCTCACCGCCCGCAAGGAAGGCCTGCTGGGTCTGGAAGGCGTGGCGGATGCCGAGCCTGACGCCTACTCGCGCAAGGGCCTGCAACTGCTGGTCGACGGCGCCGAGCCGGAAGCGATCCGCAGCATCCTCGAAGTGGATTTCTACACTCAGGAAGCCCGCGATGTCGAAGCGGCCAAAGTGTTTGAAAGCATGGGCGGCTACGCGCCGACCATCGGCATCATCGGTGCGGTAATGGGCCTGATCCACGTGATGGGCAATCTGGCCGATCCGTCGCAACTGGGTAACGGGATTGCGGTGGCGTTCGTCGCCACCATCTACGGTGTGGCCAGTGCCAACCTGATCCTGTTGCCCGTTGCCGCCAAGCTCAAGTCAATCGCGTTGCGACAGTCGCGTTATCGCGAAATGTTGTTGGAAGGTATTTTGTCGATCGCTGAAGGTGAAAACCCACGCTCCATCGAGTTGAAGCTTCAGGGCTTCATGGATTAAGGGACTGACCTCATGGCACGTCGTCGCCAGCATGAAGAGCACGTAAACCATGAACGCTGGCTGGTTTCCTACGCCGACTTCATCACCTTGCTCTTTGCCTTTTTCGTGGTGATGTACTCCATCTCGTCGATCAACGAAGGCAAATACAAGATCATCTCCGAAGCGCTGATCGGGGTCTTCACCGACTCCGACCGCGCGCTCAAGCCGATTCCGATCGGTGAAGAACGACCGAAGACCGTGACCCCGGCCAAGCCGCTGGTCAAGGACGCCGAACAGGTCGATGCCGGTATCGCCGGAGCCAGCGATCCGCTGAAAAGCATCGCCGATGACATCAGCGCTGCGTTCGGCGACCTGATCTCCTCGAACCAGATGACCGTGCGCGGCAACGAGCTGTGGGTCGAGATCGAACTCAACTCCAGCCTGTTGTTCGGCAGTGGTGATGCGATGCCGAGCGACATCGCGTTCAACATCATCGACAAGGTCGCGGCGATCCTCAAACCGTTCGACAACCCGATTCACGTCGAAGGCTTCACCGACGATCAACCGATCCGCACCGCGCAGTACCCGACCAACTGGGAGCTGTCCTCGGCGCGTTCGGCGAGCATCGTGCGCATGCTGGCGATGCAGGGTGTGAATCCTGGCCGCTTGGCTTCGGTGGGCTACGGCGAATTCCAGCCGGTGGCCAACAACGCCACCGCTGAAGGCCGGGCGAAAAACCGTCGTGTGGTGCTGGTGGTGTCGCGCAATCTCGATGTGCGCCGCAGCCTCACCGGCACCGGAACCGCTCATGCGCAACCGGATGCCGCGTTGAAGCGTGCTGGCACACAAACTGCACCGACCCCGGTCAAGACGCCGGGACGCGAGAGTGCCGTCAATTCTCCGTCGCCCGCATTAATACGCTGAACCATGTCTCGGCCGAGTATCCCGGCCGGGAGGAACGATCCGAATGAGAGTCTGGGCAGTCGCCAATCAAAAGGGTGGTGTTGGTAAAACCACTTCTTCCATCGCTTTAGCCGGTTTGCTGGCAGAGGCGGGCAAGCGCGTGGTCGTGGTTGATCTCGACCCGCACGGCTCGATGACCAGCTATTTCGGTTACGACCCCGACAGCCTGGAACACAGCAACTACGACCTGTTTCTGCACAAGGGCGGCGTGCCGCAAGGCCTGCCGGGCCAGCTGCTGTTGTCGACCAGCGATGAACGCATTTCCCTGTTGCCGTCGAGCACCGCGCTGGCCACCCTCGAGCGCCAGTCGCCAGGGCAGAGTGGCCTGGGTCTGGTGATCGCCAAGAGTCTGGCGCAGCTGTGGCAGGACTTCGATTACGCGATCATCGACAGCCCGCCATTGCTCGGCGTGCTGATGGTCAACGCGCTGGCCGCCAGTCAGCAACTGGTGATCCCGGTGCAGACCGAGCACCTGGCCGTCAAAGGCCTGGAGCGCATGGTCAACACCCTGGCGATGATCAACCGCTCACGCAAACAGGCGCTGCCGTTCAGCATCGTGCCGACCCTGTTCGACCGCCGCACCCAGGCGTCGATGGGCACCTTGCGCGTGCTGCGCGACAAATTCCCCGACGAGATCTGGCAGGGTTACATCCCGGTCGATACCCGTCTGCGTGACGCCAGTCGTGCCGGTGTCACCCCTTCGCAGTTCGACGGCAAGAGCCGTGGCGTGCTGGCCTACCGCGCGCTGCTCAAGCATCTGCTGGCGCAGCAACTCGTTCCGCAGGTGGCTTGAGCATGAATCGGCCGATCAAGCTGACGTCCAAGCCGCAACTGGCGCTGCAGTCCTATCTGGACGGCTTGCTGCAGGAAGTGACGGACGAGGTCGAGCAGGAAATCGCAGCGCCGGTCGAGGTGGTCGAGACCGCTGCGGCGCTCGATGAATTCCAGGCTGCCGTGCTCGAAGAGCAGGCCCGGGATGCGCAAAAAGCCGCCCGGCCGGTGGCCCCGGTTGCAGCGCCTGCCGCTGTAGTAGCGAAGGCAACTGCGACGTTGATCAAAGAGCCTGAGCCGGTGCGCGTGGTATCGACCCTGGCACCGCTGCTGCAAACCCAACTTCTGCAAACGCCACCGGCTCCGGCGGCGCCAGAGCCCGAGCCTGTAGCGCCTGCGCCAGCCCCGGTCGAACCGACCCTGGTTGCGCCGCTGGTGGAAGTGCATCTGCCACCCAGCAACACGCCGCCACCGGTGGAAACCGACGGCCGTCCGGCCTGGGCTTCGGAAGCGTTCGAATGCCTGCTGTTCGACGTCGCCGGGCTGACGCTGGCGGTGCCGCTGGTGTGTCTGGGCTCGATCTATTCGCTGGCCGGCCATGAGCTGACGCCGCTGTTCGGTCAGCCGGAATGGTTCCTCGGGATCCTGCCGAGCCAGGCCGGCAACCTGAAAGTGCTGGACACCGCACGCTGGGTCATGCCGGATCGCTATCGCGACGATTTCCGTCAGGGCCTGCAATACGTGATTTCGGTGCAGGGTTACGAGTGGGGCCTGGCGGTGCATCAGGTCAGTCGCTCGTTGCGTCTGGACCCGAATGAAATCAAATGGAGAAGTCACCGAGGTCAGCGGCCATGGCTCGCCGGCACGGTGATTGAACACATGTGCGCCTTGCTCGATGTTTCCGCACTGGCCGAGTTGATCGCCAGCGGTGGGGCAAGGCACATGTCCGGCAGTAAGCCGAACCACAAACCGACATAACACTTACATAACAGACATGTACCGGTATTCAAATGCCGGCGAACGAAACACACACCGCCAGGCGCGGTTTTTCGAGGGGCTAGGGTATGAACGACAAGGCTACGGCGGCAAAGGGTTCCGAAGATCCGATCCTGCAATGGGTGACCTTCAAGCTGGACAACGAAACCTACGGCATCAACGTGATGCGCGTTCAGGAAGTCCTGCGCTACACCGAGATCGCTCCGGTGCCGGGTGCGCCAAGCTACGTGCTGGGCATCATCAACCTGCGCGGCAACGTGGTGACCGTGATCGATACCCGTCAGCGCTTCGGCCTGATGAGCGGTGAGATCAGCGACAACACCCGTATCGTCATCATCGAAGCCGACAAACAAGTGGTCGGCATCATGGTCGACAGCGTGGCTGAAGTGGTTTACCTGCGTCAGTCGGAAATCGAGACCGCACCGAACGTCGGTAACGAAGAGTCGGCCAAGTTCATCCAGGGCGTGTGCAACAAGAACAACGAGTTGCTGATCCTGGTCGAGCTGGACAAGATGATGAGCGAAGAAGAGTGGTCGGAACTGGAGAACATCTGATTGATTCTCGAGGTAGCGGTCATTGTCCTGTTCCTGTTCTGGGCAGGCACGCTGGCGATGTTTCTGGCGTACATCAAGGCGCAGCGCGTAATCGCTGCGCAACAGGCCCAGGGTGATGCGCTGCGTGATCAGCGCATCAGGGACTTGGCCAAGCGTGTCGACGATTACCAGAATGGCAACGTGCGCATGGGCGAAGCCCTGCACGAACTGCGCGCGGTGGTCGGTCCGATCCCGGACAAGCTCTCCCAGCTCGAACAGCGCGATCCTTCCAGCCTGTCATTTGCCCAGGCGGCGAAACTGGTGGGGATGGGCGCGAGTGTCGATGAGCTGACCCAGTCCTGCGGGTTGACCCAGGCTGAGGCGGAGTTGATGCGCAAGCTGCACAAGAACTGATTTTTGCGTTGAGGCTGATGGCCTATTCGCGAGCAAGCCCGCTCCCACATTTGGCTGGATTCCTTCAATAGGATCGAGGACAAATGTGGGAGCGGGCTTGCTCGCGAAGGGGTCTTTAAAACCTCAGTAATCGTCGCCGCGCTCGGTGATGTCTTTCTCGACCATTGGTGCATCCGGGTCGTGTCCGGCCGGGAACTTGCCCTTGAGGTTCCAGGCGAACGCGATGATCTCGGCAATCGTGCGATACAGCTCCTCGGGAATGCTGTCGCCCAGTTCCATCCGCGCCAGCAACTTCACCAGTTCGGCGTTTTCGTAGATCGGCACTTCACAGTCGCGGGCGATCCGCAGGATTTCTTCGGCCAGTTCTTCGTCGCCCTTGGCGGTAAGAGTCGGGGCGTGGCTGCCGTCGTATTTGAGGGCGATGGCCTGGCGTGGAGCGGTGGTGTCATTCATGCGGTTTCGTCGACCCAGCGGTGTTCGAGGCGGGTTTGGATGCCTTGCGGCGGGGTGCCGAGGTGGCAGTCGAGGTCGCCGACGTTCAGCCCGGAATCCAGCAGGCGCTGGCGCAGTGCGGTCAGGTTGCTTTCGATCAGGCTCGCGGTGTAAGGCCGCTCGGCCCACAACTGGCTGGACAGGCTGCCGCTGATCAATTGCGCCTGAATCTGCATCGGCCCCAGCGGTTCCATGTCGAACGCCAGATCGACGCGCCACAGTTGTTGTTTCGGCTCGCGCTCATCGCGGCGCTGCTCGTTCGCTTGCTGTTTCTCCGGCGCTTCCTCGCGCTGGAACTTGACCTGCAATGGCACGATGTCCTGCAGGTTGCGCATCGGGATTTCCAGTTGCCAGGTGCTGAGCAGGCGACCGTCGTCGGTGACGCCGGTCTGCTCCAGGCTCGACAGCTGATGACTTTGCAGGCGCGACACGGCGGCTGCGGCGAGGCGCAGCAAATGTTCCAGATCGCCTTCGCCCTCCAGACTTTGCAGCAACCGGTCGGGCAGGGGGAAACTGCTCGGCACCGGTTTCGCGCTGACCTGACCGAGCATGCCGAGGGCGTTGCGCACGAAGCTCGGCAATGCCTGAGCCAGAGTATTGGCGGCGATGATCGCGTTCAGATTGGTGTTGCCGGGCAGGCCGGGGGTGAGCTGGGCGATCAGCTTGAGCAGATCGGCTTTCATGTCCGGAGCCAGCGTCGGGTTTTGCCCGGTCAGCAGTTTGGTTTCGAGGAACACACCGCTGTTGGCCAGCGCCTGGGCCAGACCTTTCGGCGTGCTCAGTTGCTGCACGTCCGGCAGATTGGCGAGTAGTTTGTCCACGGCCGCACGCAAATCCCGGGACGTCTGATCGGTGGCGGGGGGCAGGCTCTGGAGCATTTTCAGCAAGCCGTCGAGGGAGCCCTGACGGCTTTGCTGGCTGACCAGCTGCTGGCTGACCGCCAGTTGTTCCTGGCGATTGCTCAGCGGCAGGAACTTCAGGGTCTGCGAGTCCTGCACCAGCGCCGACAGCAGGGTGCCGATGCGCAGCGGTTGCGGGCTGTCGATGCTCAGTGTGCTGCCGCTCAACGCCGTGTTGAGCAGGCTGACCATCGAGCGGTACACCGTCGGCTGCCCCGGCACCTGCGGCAAGGCCTGAGCCGTCAGCACCTTGCCTTGCAGCAGCGTGCCAACCGGCAATTGCGCGGTGTCGATGCGGGTGAGGGTGGCGACGCTGCTGGCGATGGCCTGTTGCACGGTGATCGCCAGATTGCCCGCCGACGGCTGGGTGATCGCCAGACTGGTGCCCTGGGGCAGCGGCAGATTGCTGGTCGCCTGCACGGTGGTCTGACGGCCGCTGTCCAGTGTCACCTTGAGCAGCAACTGAAAGGTCTGATCCGCCTGCTTGAGCGACAACACCTCGGCTTTGGCGCTCTGGCCGGCGGCAATCAGCCCGTCGACCGGCGTCAGCAACTTCAGCAGCTCACCCACCTGCGGGCGAACGGTCGCCGGGGTGGTGGGCGGGAGCGGGAGGATGTTCATTTCGCCTGTCATACGCGGACACAACCTGAGGAAAATGCACTCGGGAGAGCGGGGGACGCCATGTATAATGCCGCCCGTCCTTCCATTCGTTCAAAAAACATAGCAATTGTTTGACGCAGCTCTCTGGATTGAGCCGTCATTGCATTTATGCTGCAACTCTTTAACGGCCGCGCCAGAGCCGACTTGAACCGTATAAGGCCCGTGAACCCTTGACCAGTCCTGTCCTGCAAACCGTTGCCCTCGCGTGTGAACGTGATCTCAGACTGCTCTTCGACAATCTCGAATTGAGACTGGCCAGTGGCGATATGGTGCAGATCAGCGGCCCCAACGGCAGCGGCAAGACCAGCCTGCTGCGTTTGCTGGCCGGTCTGATGCAGCCGACCGACGGTCAGGTGCTGCTCAACGGCAAGCCGCTGGGCGAGCAACGCAGCGAGCTGGCGCGCAACCTGTTGTGGATCGGCCATGCCGCCGGGATCAAGGATCTGCTCACGCCGGAAGAAAACCTCGCCTGGCTCTGCGCCCTGCATCAACCCGCCGAACGCGACGCGATCTGGCAGGCCCTGGCGGCGGTTGGATTGCGCGGTTTCGAGGATGTTCCGTGCCACAGTCTGTCCGCCGGCCAGCAGCGCCGCGTGGCGTTGGCGCGGTTGTATCTGGACAGCCCGCCGTTGTGGATTCTCGACGAACCGTTCACCGCCCTCGACAAGCAGGGCGTGGCGCAGCTTGAAGAACACCTGGCCGGGCACTGCGAACGGGGCGGCCTGGTGGTGCTCACCACGCACCACACGCTGAGCCGGATGCCAGCCGGTTATCGCGACATTGATCTGGGGAATTGGGCGGTATGAGTGTGTTCGGCCTGCTGGTTGCCCGTGAATCCCGACTGCTGTTCCGCCGCCCGGCGGAGCTGGCCAATCCGCTGATTTTCTTTGCCATCGTCATCGCGCTGTTCCCGCTGGCCGTCGGCCCGGAAACTCAAGTATTGCAAAACTTGTCCCCGGGGTTAGTCTGGGTGGCGGCACTTTTGTCGGTTCTGCTCTCGCTGGACGGGCTGTTCCGCAGTGATTTCGAAGATGGCTCCCTTGAACAGTGGGTCCTTTCGCCGCACCCCCTGCCACTTCTGGTATTGGCCAAGGTGCTGGCACACTGGCTTTTTTCCGGGCTGGCACTGGTTTTGCTCTCGCCGTTACTGGCGTTGATGCTCGGGTTGCCGGCTGCGTGTCTGCCGGTATTGCTGCTTTCGTTGCTGCTGGGAACACCGGTGCTGAGCTTGCTCGGCGCGGTGGGCGCGGCGCTGACGGTCGGTCTGAAACGCGGAGGCCTGTTGCTGGCGCTGCTGATTCTGCCGTTGTACATCCCGGTGTTGATCCTCGGCAGTGGCGCCTTGCAGGCGGCGTTGCAGGGCATGCCGGCGCTTGGTTATCTGTTGTGGCTTGGCAGCCTGACCGCCCTGGCGATAACCCTGACACCTTTTGCAATAGCGGCTGGCCTGAAGATCAGCGTCGGCGAATAATGAGGTCTGGTTAAAATTTAACCAGCAAAGACCCTGAGACTGCTCACACCGATGAGCGGCACCCGTGATGGAAACAGTATGAACTGGACCTGGTTTCACAAGCTCGGCTCGCCCAAGTGGTTCTACGGCATCAGCAGCAAGTTTTTGCCGTGGTTGAGCCTCGCCGCGTTGTTGCTGATCTGCGTTGGCGTCATCTGGGGCCTGGCCTTCGCGCCGCCGGACTATCAGCAAGGCAACAGCTTTCGCATCATCTATATCCACGTTCCCGCCGCGATGCTCGCCCAGTCGATCTACGTGATGCTGGCGGTGTGCGGCGTGGTCGGGCTGGTGTGGAAGATGAAACTGGCCGACGTCGCCCTGCAATGCGCCGCGCCGATCGGTGCCTGGATGACCGCCGTGGCGCTGGTCACCGGGGCGATCTGGGGCAAGCCGACGTGGGGTTCGTGGTGGGTCTGGGACGCGCGCCTGACCTCGATGTTGATTCTGCTGTTCCTGTACTTCGGCGTGATCGCCCTGGGCAACGCCATCAGCAATCGCGACAGCGCCGCCAAGGCCTGCGCGGTGCTGGCCATCGTCGGCGTGATCAACATTCCGATCATCAAATACTCGGTGGAGTGGTGGAACACCCTGCACCAGGGCGCGACCTTCACCCTCACCGAAAAACCGGCGATGCCCGTCGAGATGTGGCTGCCGCTGCTGCTGACGGTGCTGGGTTTCTACTGTTTCTTCGGCGCGGTGCTGTTGTTGCGCATGCGCCTTGAAGTGCTCAAGCGCGAAGCCCGCGCCAGTTGGGTGAAAGAAGAAGTGCAGAACAGCCTGGAGGCCGCTCGATGAGTTTCGCGTCATTTGGCGACTTCCTCGCCATGGGCCATCACGGCCTGTATGTCTGGTCGGCCTACGGCATCTGTCTGGCGGTACTGATCCTCAACGTAGCGGCGCCGATTGCGGCCCGCAAGCGTTATCTGCAACAAGAGGCGCGTCGTCTGCGCCGGGAGAACGGCAAGTGAATCCGCTGCGTAAAAAGCGTCTGATCATCATCCTGGCAATTCTGGTCGGGGTCGGCGCTGCCGTCGGCCTGGCCCTGAGCGCCCTGCAGCAGAACATCAACCTGTTTTACACGCCGACCCAGATCGCCAACGGCGAAGCGCCGCAGGACACCCGCATCCGCGCCGGCGGCATGGTCGAGAAGGGCTCGCTGCAACGCTCCACGGATTCGCTGGACGTCAAATTCGTGGTCACCGACTTCAACAAGTCCGTGACCATCACCTATCGCGGGATCCTGCCGGACCTGTTCCGCGAAGGGCAGGGCATCGTCGCGCTGGGCAAGCTCAACGCCGACGGCGTGGTGGTTGCCGATGAAGTGCTGGCCAAGCACGACGAGAAATACATGCCGCCGGAAGTGACCAAAGCCCTGAAGGACAGCGGTCAATCCGCGCCAACCCCTGCGAAGGAGGGTTGATCGATGACATCCAGCATTTTCATTCCCGAACTCGGCCATCTGGCCATGATCCTGGCGCTGTGTTTCGCGCTGGTGCAGGCGGTGGTGCCGTTGCTCGGTGCCTGGCGCGGCGACCGTCTGTGGATGGGCCTGGCGCAGCCAGCGGCGTGGGGGCAGTTCGCGTTTTTGCTGTTCGCCTTCGGTTGCCTGACCTATGCGTTCATGACCGACGACTTCTCCGTGGCCTACGTCGCGATGAACTCCAACAGCGCGCTGCCGTGGTACTACAAGTTCAGCGCGGTGTGGGGCGCCCACGAAGGGTCGCTGCTGCTGTGGGCGTTGATCCTCGGCGGTTGGACCTTCGCGGTGTCGGTGTTCTCCCGGCAACTGCCGCAAGTCATGCTCGCTCGTGTGCTGGCGGTGATGGGCATGATCAGCACCGGTTTTCTGCTGTTCCTGATCCTCACCTCGAACCCGTTTTCGCGGATCCTGCCGCAGATCCCGGCCGATGGTCGTGACCTCAATCCATTGCTGCAGGACATCGGTTTGATCGTGCATCCGCCGATGCTCTACATGGGTTACGTCGGTTTCTCGGTTGCGTTTGCTTTCGCCATCGCCGCATTGCTCGGCGGTCGTCTCGATGCTGCCTGGGCACGCTGGTCGCGTCCGTGGACCATCGTCGCGTGGGCCTTCCTCGGCATCGGCATCACCCTCGGTTCGTGGTGGGCCTATTACGAACTCGGCTGGGGCGGCTGGTGGTTCTGGGACCCGGTGGAAAACGCCTCGTTCATGCCATGGCTGGTGGGCACGGCGCTGATTCACTCGCTGGCGGTCACCGAGAAACGTGGCGTGTTCAAGAGCTGGACGGTGTTGCTGGCAATTGCCGCATTCTCCCTGAGCCTGCTCGGCACGTTCCTTGTGCGTTCCGGCGTGCTGACCTCGGTGCACGCGTTCGCCTCCGATCCTGAGCGTGGCGTGTTCATCCTGATTTTCCTGCTGTTCGTGGTCGGTGGTTCGCTGACGCTGTTTGCCTTGCGTGCGCCGGTGGTCAAGAGCCAGGTCGGTTTCAATCTGTGGTCGCGGGAAACCCTGCTGCTGGGCAATAACCTGGTGCTGGTGGTAGCAGCGTCGATGATCCTGCTCGGCACGCTGTATCCGCTGATCCTCGATGCGATCAGCGGCGCCAAACTGTCGGTCGGCCCGCCGTACTTCAACGCATTGTTCATTCCGTTGATGGCGCTGTTGATGCTGGTGATGGCGGCCGGAGTGATCGTGCGCTGGAAAGACACCCCGGTGAAATGGCTGGTCAGCATGCTGACGCCGGTGCTGCTGGGCAGTGTTGCGCTGGCGGTGGTGGCCGGTGTCGCCTACGGCGATTTCAACTGGGCCGTCATCGCGACGTTCCTGCTCGCGGCCTGGGTGTTGCTGGCCGGTGTGCGCGATATCTTCGACAAGACTCGTCACAAAGGCCTGATCAAAGGCCTGCCGACCCTGACCCGCAGCTACTGGGGCATGCAGATCGCGCATCTGGGCATCGCCGTCTGCGCGCTGGGTGTGGTGTTGTCGAGCCAGAACAGTGCCGAGCGCGACCTGCGCCTGGCGCCGGGCGAGTCGATGGACCTGGCCGGTTATCAGTTCGTGTTCGAAGGCGCCAAACATTTCGAAGGCCCGAACTTCACCTCCGACAAGGGCACCGTCCGGGTGATCCGCAACGGTCAGGAAGTCAGCGTGCTGCACCCGGAAAAACGCCTGTACACCGTGCAGAATTCGGTGATGACCGAGGCCGGGATCGACGCCGGTTTCACCCGCGACCTCTACGTCGCACTGGGTGAACCGCTGGGTGACGGCGCCTGGGCGGTGCGGGTGCATGTGAAGCCGTTCGTGCGCTGGATCTGGTTCGGCGGTCTGCTGACCGGTTTCGGTGGTCTGCTGGCGGCGCTGGATCGGCGTTACCGGGTCAAGGTCAAAGCCCGCGTGCGTGAAGCGCTGGGCATGGAAGGAGCCGCTGCATGAGACGTTGGTTGATGCTGGTGCCATTGGCGATTTTCCTGCTGGTGGCCGTATTCCTTTATCGCGGTCTGTACCTGGATCCGGCGGAGTTGCCGTCGGCGATGATCAACAAGCCGTTCCCGGAGTTTTCCCTGCCGGCGGTGCAGGGCGACAAGACCTTGACCCGCGCCGACATTCTCGGCAAACCGGCACTGGTCAACGTCTGGGGCACCTGGTGCATTTCCTGCCGGGTCGAGCACCCGGTGCTGAATAAGCTCGCTGAGCGCGGTGTGGTGATCTACGGCATCAACTACAAGGACACCAACGCCGATGCGTTGAAGTGGCTGGCCGAGTTCCACAATCCGTATCAACTGGACATCCGTGACGACGAAGGCTCCCTGGGCCTGAACCTGGGTGTCTATGGCGCGCCGGAAACCTTCTTCATCGACGCCAAGGGCATCATCCGCGACAAGTACGTCGGGGTGATCGACGAGCAGGTCTGGCGGGAAAAACTGGCAGCCAAGTATCAGGCGCTGGTTGACGAGGCCAAACCATGAAGCGCTTTTTAGCTGCCGTGGTGCTGGGCTTGAGCCTGGCCGGCGTGGCCCACGCCGCCATCGACACCTACGAGTTTGCCAAAGAAGGCGACCGCGAGCGTTTTCGCGAACTGACCAAGGAACTGCGCTGCCCCAAGTGCCAGAACCAGGACATCGCCGACTCCAACGCGCCGATTGCCGCTGACCTGCGCAAAGAGATTTTCCGCATGCTCGGCGAAGGCAAGGACAATCAGCAGATCATCGACTTCATGGTCGACCGCTACGGTGATTTCGTCCGCTACAAACCGGCGCTCAATGCCAAGACCGCTTTGCTCTGGTTCGGCCCGGCCGGCCTGTTGCTGGGTGGGTTCGTGGTGATTGCCGTGATCGTCCGCCGCCGTCGCGGGCAACGCGCCGAGACGCCGCAATCGCTGTCCCCTGAAGAGCGTCAGCGCCTCGACCAACTGTTGGATAAAAACCAAGAATGATTGATTTCTGGCTTGCCGCAGGGCTGTTGCTTCTGGTCGCCCTGAGTTTTCTGCTGATCCCCGTCCTGCGCGAACGTCGCGCCCAGCGTGAAGAGGATCGAACCGCTCTCAACGTCGCGCTTTATCAGGAACGCGTCGCCGAGTTGCAATCGCAGCAGGCCGAAGGCGTGCTCGACGCCGCGCAAATGGACAGCGGCCGTACCGAAGCGGCCCGGGAACTGCTGGCGGACACCGAAGGTGTGGCGCCGGCGCGGGTTTCGCGTTTGGGTAAACCACTTCCATTGCTGGCAGCGGTGCTGGTACCGGTGTTGGGCCTCGGTCTGTACCTGCACTTTGGGGCGAGCGACAAGGTCGAACTGACCCGGGAATTCGCCCAGGCGCCGCAGTCGATGGAAGAGATGACTCAGCGTCTGGAGCGCGCAGTCGCTGCGCAGCCGGATTCGGCTGAAGGCGTGTATTTCCTCGGTCGCACCTATATGGCCCAGGATCGTCCGGCGGACGCGGCGAAGATGTTCGAGCGCGCGGTCAATCTTGCCGGTCGTCAGCCGGAACTGCTCGGCCAGTGGGCGCAGGCCCAATATTTCGCCGACAACAAGAAATGGTCGGACAAGGTACAGGCCCTGACCGATGAAGCGCTGAAAGCCGATCCGAAAGAAGTCACCAGTCTTGGCCTGTTGGGTATCGCCGCGTTCGAAGGCGAGCGTTATCAGGAGGCCATCGACTACTGGAACCGTCTGCTGGCGCAACTGCCGCCACAGGACAAATCCCGCGAGGCCCTGCAAGGCGGCATCACCCGCGCTACCGAAAAACTGCAGGCCAGCGGCGGCAAGGTCGCCCAGGCACCGGCGGCAAAAGCGGCGGCGCTGTTGAAAGTGCGTGTGGATCTGGCCAGCGAGCTCAAAGCCAAGGTGCAACCGGGCGACAGCGTGTTCATTTTTGCCCGTGCGGTTTCCGGCCCTCCAGCGCCGCTGGCAGCCAAGCGCCTGACCGTCGCCGATCTGCCGGTCACCGTCGAACTGGGCGATGCCGACGCGATGATGCCGCAATTGAAACTGTCGAACTTCCCCGAAGTCCAACTGGTTGCGCGCGTCTCCCGTGCCGGTCAGCCGACCGCCGGGGAGTGGGTCGGTCGCAGCGGGCCTCTGGCCAGCAGCACCACCACGCCGCAGACACTGACCATCGACAGCCCGGACAAATAGCCGGAACCAACAGGAAAGCACCGCCATGAACGCCATCGCCCGAATCACAGTCCTCACACTGGCCCTGGGCTTGAGCGCATGTGCGGTGCAACGACCGGAGCCGACCACCAGGCTGCCGCCGATCCCGCCGTCACAACCCAGCCCGACCCCGTCGACCAGCCCGACGCCGAGCAAACCGGGCATCCCGGCCAAACCCGCCAAACCTGTCCCGCGCACCTCCGCCAGCTTCGCCCCGCCACCGGGCGGCAACAGCCACTGGGACCAGAAACTGGGCGTTTACGTGCTCGACGACCAGACCAACACCTTCTACCGTCAGCGCACCTACTACCGCTGGAACAACGGCTGGAGCCGCTCGATCAGCCCCAACGGCCCGTGGGAAGAAACCAACATCCATGGCGTACCGGCGGGACTGGGCAAGCAGTTCGGGGAGTAATGAAAAACGGCGATCTCTGGATCGCCGTTTTGCTGTCTGGGGTGATGAGCAATGCCTCACTCGTATCCTGTCATCAACGCCTGAGTTTGCTTTGCGAGAAGCGCCAATGCCAGCTCGCTGGGGCAGTGCATCAATCACATGCTGCAAAACAACCGAACGTCGTCCTGCTAATTTCTGTGCTTGAGTAAAGATAACTCTAGGGTTACTTTTGTTAAGCCGAAGCAAGGAGGCGGTTGGTGCAGAGCAGGTTATTGATCAAGGAGCTGGAGGAGGCAGGCTGGACGCTGGACCGGATAACCGGCAGCCACCACATCTTCACGCACCGTTACAACCCATACACGATCCCCGTCCCGCATCCGAAAAAGGATTTGCCGGTCGGGACGGTCAAGAGCATCAGGAGGCGTGCCGGGTTGTACAACCCGCCAGCCAGTTACAGAGGAGATCCGTAATGCAATACCCAATCTGCATCGAGTGGGGTGACGAGAACACCGCCATCGGGATTCAGATCCCCGACATTCCCGGCGCAGTAACGGCCGGGGATACGTTTGAGGATGCCTACAACGCGGCCGTCGAGATTGCCCACATCATGCTGCAGGAGATCGCGGCGGATGGTGATTTGATTCCGATGCCGACTTCGGCGGCCACCCATCGCAACAACCCGGAGTTTGCCGACATGGGCTGGGGCATGCTCGAGCTGGACATCTCGCCGTACATGGGCAAGACCGAAAAGGTCAACGTGACGTTGCCGGGCTATGTCATCCAGCGCATTGACCGCTATGTGCGTGAACACAATGTCAAAAGCCGCTCCTCTTTTCTGGCGGATGCCGCCATGGAAAAACTGGTCCGGCATTGAACCTCGAGCCCTGTCGGATCAGCGATCCGACAGGGCTTTTCAGATGCTAGGCCGTTGCCAGAACAGGCTTTTGCGAAGCACTCAAGAACCGCACCAGCGCCAGCAGCGGGAACGCGCTGCCAACGATCACGATCCACAACCAGCCGCCATGCTCGTACACCGCACTCGCCACCGACGAGCCGAAGGCGCCGCCGACGAAGATGCTGGTCATGTACAGCGCGTTGAGGCGGCCGCGGCTTTTGGCGTCGAGGGAGTAGACCGCGCGCTGGCCCAGCACCATGTTCATCTGTACGCAGAAGTCGAGCACCACACCGGTCACGGCCAGGCCGATCACGCTGTAGGCCGGGTGGATGAAGGCCGGCAGGAAGCTCAGGCTGGCGAACAGCATGGCCAGCAGCGAGGCGATGCGGGTGTGGCCGGCATCGGCCAGGCGTCCGCTGATCGGCGCGGCGATGGCACCGATGGCACCGACCAGGGCGAAGATCGCGATTTCACTCTGGGACAGGCCATGGTTGCGCGCCAGTTCCAGCGGCACGGCGGTCCAGAACAGGCTGAACGTGGCGAACATGCAGGCCTGGTAAAACGCCCGCTGACGCAGCACCGGTTGTTTGCGCAGCAGCGTCCACAACGAACCCAGCAACTGGCCGTAGGACGCGCTGTGATCCGGTTGGCGCTTGGGCACGGTCAGCGCCAGCACCACGCTGATCGCCGCCATCAAGGCTGCGGCGATCATGAACATCGCCCGCCAGCCGAGGTGGTCGGCGACCACGCTCGACACCGGACGCGCCAGCAGAATTCCCAGCAGCAAACCGCCCATGATCCCGCCGACCACCCGGCCCCGGGATTCCTCGGGCGCCAGGTGCGCCGCCAATGGAATCAGCACCTGCACCGACACCGAACTGAAACCCACCAGCAACGAAATCAGCAGGAATACATTCGGCTGATCGGTAAACGCCGCGCCGAGCAGGCTGGCGATCGCCACTACGGTGGTGATGATCATCAACCGGCGGTTTTCCAGCAGATCCGCCAGTGGCACCAGGAAGAACAGGCCCAGCGCATAGCCGATCTGGGTCAGCGACACGATGAAACTGGCCATGGTGTCGCTCAGGCCGATGTCCGGCGCGATCAGGCCGATGATCGGCTGGGCGTAGTAGATGTTGGCAACGATGGCGCCGCAGCAGAAAGCGAACAGCAGCACCATGCCTCGGGTCATTGCGTGAGTTGTGGCGGTCATAGGGTTTCTCGATCCAGCGAAAAGGAATGCGGTGAGGCTAAGGGACGGGCCGAGCCGGCAGTAGAGGCTTCTGATCGATATCAGTTATTCCGTTGCGGAACAGGTGGCGCCGAACAATCCATTGTTCATCGGCGAACCTTGCGTCCGACCGTTGAGCGTCGATGATACATTCACTTACATCTTGTTCGATAGCGTGCTTATGTTGTGACCGGGTTTCAGCATTCATCAACGGAGGATTGCGATGTTTCGTCAGTTGCTTCGCCACACCACAACGATTGCCCTGATCAGTTTGCTCGGCGCCACTGCCGCACAGGCCGCCGAAGCGCCCGGCATGCGCATGGGCGTGCGCGGCGAGATCACCGGGGTCAGTGCCGACTCGCTCAAGGTCCACGTCAACACGGGTGAAAACGTGGTGGTCCAGTTGACCCCGGACACCAAGGTCCGCGCGGTCACCCTGGCCAATATCGAAGACATCAAGCCCGGCAGCTACATCGGCTCGGCCGCCATTCCCCAGGAGGATGGCACGCTCAAGGCGCTGGAGGTTCACGTGTTCCCGCCGGAGCTGGCCGGCAGCGGCGATGGTCATCGGCCGTTCGACCTGGCCAAGGGCAGCAGCATGACCAATGGCAGCGTCGGCGATCTGGTGGTGAGCAACGGCCGGGTGCTGACCGTCAACTACAAGGGCGGCCAGCAGAAGATCCTGGTGCCGGAGGACGTGCCGATCGTCAACCTGACGCCGGGCGATCGCAGCCTGCTCAAGGTCGGGGTGAAGATCGTCACCTTCGTGACCCAGAGCGCGGACGGCACGCTGACCGCGCAATCGATCTCGGCGGGCAAGGATGGCGTCAAGCCGCCGATGTAAACGCTCACAAAAAAGGCGACCTCTGCAGGTCGCCTTTTCATGTCAGCTCACGCCTTACTGGCCGTTGTAGATCTGGTCGAAGACTCCGCCATCGTTGAAGTGGGTCTTCTGCACGGTGCGCCAGTCGCCGAAGGTCCTCTCGACCGACAGGAAGTCGACTTTCGGGAAGCGATCGGTGTACTTGGCCAGTACCGCTGGGTCACGTGGACGCAGGTAGTTGGCGGCCGCGATTTCCTGACCTTGCGGCGACCACAGGAATTTCAGGTATTCCTCGGCAGCGGCGCGGGAGCCTTTCTTCTCGACCACTTTGTCGACCACCGACACCGGCGGCTCGGCTTCGGCGGAGACGCTTGGGTAGATGACTTCGAACTGGTCGCGGCCGAACTCGCGGGCGATCATTTCGGCTTCGTTTTCGAAGGTCACCAGCACGTCGCCGATCTGGTTGGTCATGAACGTGGTGGTCGCGGCGCGGCCACCGGTATCCAGCACCGGCGCCTGTTTGAACAGCTTGCCGACGAAGTCTTTGGCCTTGTTCTCGTCACCGCCGTTTTTCAGCACGTAGCCCCAGGCCGACAGGTAGGTGTAGCGGCCGTTACCCGAGGTTTTCGGGTTCGGCACGATCACTTGCACGCCGTCCTTGAGCAGGTCCGGCCAGTCTTTCAGGGCTTTCGGGTTGCCCTTGCGCACGATAAACACCGTGGCCGAGGTGAACGGCGCGCTGTTGTTCGGCAGACGGGTGACCCAGTCCTTCGGCACCAGTTGGCCGTTGTCGGCCAGGGCGTTGATGTCGGTGGCCATGTTCATGGTAATGACGTCAGCCGGCAGACCGTCGATCACCGAACGGGCTTGCTTGCTCGAACCGCCGAAAGACATCTGCACCGTGATGTTTTCGTTGTGTTCG
Organism: Pseudomonas sp. 3-2; assembly: GCF_019710535.1. Taxonomy (NCBI): domain Bacteria; kingdom Pseudomonadati; phylum Pseudomonadota; class Gammaproteobacteria; order Pseudomonadales; family Pseudomonadaceae; genus Pseudomonas; species Pseudomonas sp. 3-2. The sequence continues at coordinate 1,799,259 of NZ_CP081200.1, forward strand.
GCCTGCCAGTGTTTCTGGAACGCAGTGTTGTAGTCCTTGTAGAAATCGCGCATCACGTCGTAGGACACGTTGAGCAGGGTCGGTGCGGCCTGAGCCACGCTGCCGAAGGCAAGACCTGCGGCGAGAAGTGAGGCGCCAAAGAGTTTTTTCACTGCGCATTCCTTGTTCTGTGGGGGTGTTTTTGACAATGATAAGGCCATTTGCCAGCGACTATAGCGGGGCGCGCATAGTCGCTTAAAGATTAAAAAGAACTTTGCTTATTCCATTTTCTTGAATAGCGGATTACCGCATCGCGAACAGAATGCGGCGCCGCTTTCATGGCTCTTTTTCTGGCAAACCGGGCAGTCGTGTTGCAACTGTTCACCACGCATCGCATTGGCCAGTTCGGCGGTGAAGATCCCGGTGGGTACCGCGATGATCGAGTAACCAGTGATCATCACCAGCGACGAAATCACCTGGCCCAACGGAGTCTTCGGCACGATGTCGCCGAAGCCGACGGTGGTCAGGGTCACGATAGCCCAATAGATGCCCTTGGGAATGCTGGTGAAGCCGTGTTCCGGGCCTTCTATTACGTACATCAACGTGCCGAACACGGTTACGAGTGTGCAGACGCTCACCAGAAACACCACGATCTTCTGCTTGCTGCCACGCAGCGCCGACATCAGGTAGTTGGCTTGCTTGAGGTACGGACTGAGTTTGAGGACGCGGAAAATTCGCAGCATCCGGATGATCCGGATAATCAGCAAGTACTGCGCATCGCTGTAGTACAGCGCGAGGATGCCCGGCACGATCGCCAGCAGATCCACCAATCCGTAAAAACTGAAGGCATAGCGCAACGGTTTGGGCGAGCAGTACAGACGCAGAATGTACTCGCCGGCAAAGATGATGGTGAACCCCCACTCGATATACGCCAGCACATCGGCGTAATTGCGGTGAACGCTGTCGATGCTGTCGAGCATCACGATCACCAGGCTGGCGAGAATGATCAACAGCAGGATGCCGTCGAAACGTCGCCCGGCGGGGGTGTCGCTCTGGAAAATCATGACGTAAAGCTGTTCACGCCAGTGCTGGTTACTGTCCATGGATCACGCCTGAATCAAAGATCAGCGCAGCCTAGGTTGATTCTCCCCGCGAGCGCAAGGCGCGCCGCTGATCTGCGGTTGTTGCATCAGGCGAATGCCGGTGCGCAGCAGCCAGCAAGCAAGAATGAACGGTGCCGTGAGGGTTGCCAGACCCAGGGCACTGAACAGCGGCGCCAACAGCAGCGCCAGGCCGATGCCGAACAGCGGCAGCCACGGTTGCTGGCGCTGGGTGCTGAAGGCGAGGGCGGCGAGGACTGCGTTGTAACCACCCAGACCCAGCAACGCGATTTGGCTGTCATGGTGTAACAGGCTGGAACTCAAACCGATGACCGAAGCCAGCAACGCCCAGGCAAAGGCCCGGCGATCGGCGATCAGCAAACCGGCGGCGATCAAACCACCGGCCAACGGATGGTCGAGGAACATCACCTGACCGAAGCCTTTCAGGGCGGCACCGAGCAGGTTCACGGTGTTCAGTTCAAGCGCCGGTGCGGCGGACAAAGGCTCGGCGAAACACAGGAACATCCAACTCAGCAACACGAACGGGGCGGTGTAGGCGGGCAGGTATTCGGTGAGGCGTGCGCGTTTGAGCCACTGCTGCGTGATCATCGCGCTCAGCCCACCGGCCGCCAGAATCAGCGGCGGCAGCATCGGCGACCAGGGGAAATACAGGCTCAGCAACAGGCCGACCAACACGCCGTTGTAGCTGAACAGTCCGGCCTGGCGATCCGCCTTGGCGTAGTTGCGCCGTTGCGCGGTGAGCAATCCGGCGACCGCGCCGAGCAGCGCACCGGCGAACAGCACCGGCGCGGTGAATAGAATGGCCAAAAGGCACAGGAGTCCACACAGCGGATGACGCTGGAGGAAAATTTGACTGAAGCCGTTGAGCAAAGCCTCGGCCCAGTCAGGGCAGTGGGTGTTGAAATGATTGGCAGGCATGTCTGGAGAATCTGGGCAGTAGGAAAATCAAAGGGTCTTGCTTGAAGCTGTGGCGAGGGAGCTCATGCCCGGTGAATGCGGTGTCTCTTGTGGAAACCGTCATGCCGGGCGTCGGGAGCACGCTCCCTCGCCACACAGGTGTTGCTTAAATCAATGTTTCGATCCGCAGCGAATTGGTCGACCCCGGCTGCCCGAACGGCACACCCGCGGTGATCAGCAACGTATCGCCACGCTCGGCCATTCCTTGCGCCTGAGCGATTTCCAACGCGGTCGAGCACACCTCATCCACCTGACGCAGGCGATCATTGACCACCGAATGAATGCCCCACGCCACGCTGAGGCGGCGGGCGGTCTGCAGGTTCGGCGTCAGGTTGAGGATCGGCGCTTTCGGCCGCTCCCGCGCCGTACGCAGACTCGATGCACCGGACTCGCTGTAGTTGACCAGCACTGCCACCGGCAGCACGTTGCTGATCCGGCGGATCGCGCAGCTGATCGCATCGGACACGGTCGCTTCGGCTTTCGGCCGGCTGACGTCGAGTTGGGTCTGGTAGTCCGGACCGTTCTCCACCTGGCGGATGATCTTGCTCATCATCTGCACGGCTTCCAGCGGGTACTCGCCGGACGCGGTTTCCGCCGACAGCATCACCGCATCGGCGCCTTCGGCCACGGCGTTGGCCACGTCGGTGACTTCGGCGCGGGTCGGCGCCGGGGAGAAGCGCATCGACTCAAGCATCTGCGTCGCCACCACCACCGGTTTGCCGAGGTGGCGGCAGGTGGTGATGATGTTTTTCTGGATCTGCGGCACGCTCTCGGCCGGCACTTCCACGCCCAGATCACCGCGAGCCACCATGATCGCGTCGCTCAGCTCGGCGATCTCGCGCAGTTGCTCGACCGCCGACGGCTTCTCGATTTTCGCCATCAGGAACGCCTTGTCGCCGATCAGCGCGCGGGCCTCGATGATGTCTTGCGGACGCTGCACGAACGACAGCGCGACCCAGTCCACACCCAGCTCCAGACCGAAGCTCAGGTCGCGGCGATCCTTGGTGGTCAGCGGGCTCAGGTCGAGCACCGCTTGCGGCACGTTCACGCCTTTGCGATCCGACAGTTCGCCGCCATTGAGCACGGTGGTGTCGATCGCGTCGGAGTATTTGCTGACGACCCGCAGACGCAGTTTGCCGTCATCGAGCAGCAAATCCATCCCGGCTTCCAGTGCCGCAATGATCTCCGGATGCGGCAGGTTCACTCGGCGCTCATCGCCCGGCGTTGCGTCCAGATCGAGGCGGAAGGCCTGACCGCGATGCAACTGAACCTTGCCGTCAGCGAACTTGTCGACCCGCAGTTTCGGCCCTTGCAGGTCCATCAGGATCCCGAGCGGGTAGTTGAGCTGGCGCTCGACTTCGCGGATCCACTGATAGCGCTTGGCGTGGTCGGCGTGATCGCCGTGGCTGAAGTTGAGGCGGAAGATATTGACCCCGGCCTCGACCAGCTCGCGGATGTCTTCGATGCCGTCGACGGCAGGCCCGAGGGTGGCGAGGATTTTGACCTTTTTATCAGGCGTCATGATTTAGAGCTCTCGAGGATCAGGATGGCGCGGAAGTCGTTGACGTTGGTGCGGGTCGGTTCGGTGACGATCAGCGCATCGAGCGCCGCGAAGTAGCCGTAACCGTTGTTGTTATCCAGCTCGTCGCTGGCGCTCAGGCCCAGGGCGGCGGCACGGGCATAGCTGTCCGGGGTCATGATCGCGCCGGCGTTGTCTTCCGAGCCGTCGATGCCGTCGGTGTCGCCGGCCAGCGCATAGACGCCGGGCTGGCCCTTGAGGCTGTCGGTGAGGCTGAGGAGGAATTCGGCGTTGCGTCCGCCCCGGCCATTGCCGCGCACGGTCACGGTGGTTTCGCCACCGGAGAGGATCACGCACGGCGCTGCCAGGGGCTGGCCGTGATGGATGATCTGGCGCGCGATGCCGGCGTGGACTTTTGCCACTTCGCGGGATTCGCCTTCCAGGTCGCCGAGGATCAGCGTGCTGAAACCGGCCTGACGGCATTTCACCGCTGCGGCATCCAGCGATTGCTGAGGGCGGGCGATCAACTGGAAGTGACTGCGGGCCAGGCTCGGATCGCCGGGTTTGACGGTTTCCGATTCCGGGCTTTGCAGCCAGCTGCGCACCGACGCCGGAATCTCGATGCCGTAGCGCTTGATGATGGCCAGCGCTTCGGCGCTGGTGCTCGGGTCGGCCACGGTCGGGCCGGAGGCGATGACCGTGGCAAGATCGCCCGGTACATCGGAAATCGCGTAGGTGTAAACAGTCGCCGGCCAGCAGGCCTTGCCCAGGCGTCCGCCCTTGATCGCCGAGAGGTGCTTGCGCACGCAGTTCATCTCGCCGATGGTCGCGCCGGATTTGAGCAGGGCTTTGTTGATCGATTGCTTGTCGGCCAGGGTGATGCCTTCGGCCGGCAGCGCCAGCAGGGCAGAGCCGCCACCGGACAGCAGGAAAATCACGCGGTCGTCTTCGCTCAGATTGCTGACCAGTTCCAGCACGCGTTTGGCCACGGCCAGACCGGCAGCGTCCGGCACCGGGTGCGCGGCTTCGACCACTTCGATTTTTTCGCACGGGGCGCCGTGACCGTAGCGGGTCACCACCAGGCCCGAGACTTCACCTTCCCAGCAGCGCTCGACCACTTGCGCCATGGCAGCGGCAGCCTTGCCGGCGCCGATGACGATCACGCGACCGGTGCGATCGGCCGGCAGATGCGCTTCGAGGACCTGGTTCGGATGGGCCGCGTCGATGGCTGTGGCAAACAGCTCGCGCAGCAGTTGTTGCGGATCGACCGACATGGCGGGCTCCCGGAATTCTTGTTATTCGAAAGGGCAACTCAGATCCATTGTGGGAGCGGGCTTGCTCGCGAATGCGGTGGGTCAGTCAATCTCCATGTCGACTGACACGCCCTCTTCGCGAGCAAGCCCGCCCCTACATGGAAAGTGGGGCAGGGCTTACTTCTGGTCGCGAATCGAGAAGTTGGCCATGTGTTCCAGGCCCTTGATCAGCGCCGAGTGGTCCCAGTTGCTGCCACCAATGGCCGCGCAGGTGCTGAACACTTGCTGGGCGTTGGCGGTGTTCGGCAGGTTGATGTTCAGCTCCTTGGCGCCTTGCAGGGCCAGGTTCAGGTCCTTCTGGTGCAGGCTGATGCGGAAGCCCGGATCGAAAGTGCCCTTGATCATGCGCTCGCCGTGCACTTCGAGGATCTTCGAGGAGGCGAAACCGCCCATCAGCGCTTCACGCACCTTGGCCGGATCGGCACCGTTTTTCGAAGCGAACAGCAGGGCTTCGGCCACGGCCTGAATGTTCAGGGCAACGATGATCTGGTTCGCCACCTTGGCGGTCTGACCGTCGCCATTGCCGCCGACCAGGGTGATGTTCTTGCCCATGGCCTGGAACAGCGGCAGTGCGCGTTCGAAGGCATCGGCGTCGCCACCGACCATGATGCTCAGGGTTGCAGCCTTGGCGCCGACTTCACCACCGGACACCGGAGCGTCGAGGTATTGCGCGCCTTTCTCGTTGATCTTTGCCGCGAAAGCCTTGGTGGCGGTCGGCGAGATCGAACTCATGTCGATCACTACTTTGCCTTTGCCGATGCCGGCAGCGACGCCGTCCGCGCGGAACAGCACGTCTTCGACCTGGGGGGTATCCGGCACCATAACGATGATGAATTCAGCTTCCTGAGCCACTTCGCGTGGGTTGGCCAGAGCGACGGCGCCAGCGGCGACCAGGTCGGCAGGGGCAGCATCGTGGTGCGCCGACAGGAACAGGCTGTGACCGGCTTTCTGCAGGTTCGCCGCCATTGGGTGGCCCATGATGCCGGTGCCGATGAATCCGATTTTAGCCATGAGAAATTCCTCTTGTTTTTGTCTTGCTCAAGCAAATAGGGGGTGTCGATTCGGGTGGGAGCGGGCTTGCTCGCGAATGCGGTTCAACATTCAACATCTTCGGTGACTGACACACCGTCTTCGCGAGCAAGCCCGCTCCCACAGGGTTTTGCGTTGTTCTTAAATCGCGTTGTGGGTCTTCAGCCAGCCGAGGCCCGCTTCCGTGGTGGTCAGCGGTTTGTACTCGCAGCCGACCCAGCCCTGATAACCGATGCGATCGAGGTGTTCGAACAGGAAGCGGTAGTTGATCTCGCCGGTGCCCGGCTCGTTGCGGCCCGGGTTGTCGGCCAGCTGCACATGGTTGATCTCGGCCAGGTGCGATTGCAGGGTGCGGGCCAGATCGCCTTCCATGATTTGCATGTGATAGATGTCGTATTGCAGGAACAGATTGGCACTGCCGACCTGCTCGCGAATCGACAGGGCCTGCGCCGTGTTGTTCAGGTAGAAGCCCGGGATATCGCGGGTGTTGATCGCTTCCATCACCAGTTTGATGCCGACGGCTTGCAGCTTGTCGGCGGCGTACTTGAGGTTGGCGACGAAGGTCTTTTCAACGGTGGCATCGTCCACGCCCTGCGGACGGATACCGGCCAGGCAGTTGACCTGGGTGTTGCCCAGAACCTGGGCGTAAGCGATGGCCAGGTCGACCCCGGCGCGGAACTCTTCGACCCGGTCCGGCAGGCACGCGATACCGCGCTCGCCCTTGGCCCAGTCACCGGCCGGCAGGTTGAACAGCACTTGGGTCAGACCGTTGGCGTCGAGTTTGGCCTTGATTTCGGCAGAGCTGAAATCGTACGGGAACAGGTACTCGACACCGCTGAAGCCAGCCTTGGCGGCGGCGTCGAAACGGGCAAGGAAATCCTGTTCGGTGAACAGCATGGACAGGTTGGCTGCGAAACGCGGCATGGTGGTCTCCCGTATATCTTGTGAGGTTCCCCTTGTGGGAGCGGGCTTGCTCGCGAAAGCGGTAGATCAGCCAACATCGGTGTTGGATGTGAAATTGCTTTCGCGAGCAAGCCCGCTCCCACAGGGAGAGCGGTCAGCAGTTAATCGAGCAGCGAAATCGCCGTTGGCGCATCGTTGCCGACCAGCGCCAGGTCTTCGAATTCGTTGACGGCGTTGATCTCGGTCCCCATGGAGATGTTGGTCACACGCTCCAGAATGATCTCGACGATCACCGGCACCTTGAACTCTTCGATCAGCTCTTCGGCCTTGCGCAGGGCAGGGGCGATGTCAGCCGGTTCGAACACACGCAGTGCCTTGCAGCCCAGGCCTTCGGCGACTGCGACGTGGTCGACACCATAACCGTTGAGTTCCGGCGCGTTCAGGTTATCGAAGGACAGCTGCACGCAGTAGTCCATATCGAACCCGCGCTGGGCCTGACGGATCAGTCCCAGGTACGAGTTGTTCACCACGACGTGGATGTACGGCAGTTTGAACTGAGCGCCGACCGCCAGTTCTTCGATCATGAACTGGAAGTCATAGTCCCCCGACAGGGCCACGACTTTACGGTTCGGATCGGCCTTCACCACGCCCAGCGCTGCCGGAATGGTCCAGCCCAACGGGCCGGCCTGACCGCAGTTGATCCAGTGACGCGGCTTGTAGACGTGCAGGAACTGCGCGCCGGCAATCTGCGACAGACCAATGGTGCTGACGTAGCAGGTGTCCTTGCCGAACACCTGGTTCATTTCTTCGTAGACGCGCTGCGGCTTGACCGGCACGTTGTCGAAGTGGGTCTTGCGGTGCAGGCTGGCCTTGCGCTGCTGGCAGTCCTGCAGCCAGGCGCTGCGGTTTTTCAGTTTGCCGGCGGCTTGCCATTCACGGGCGACTTCGATGAACACGGTCAGCGCGGCGGCAGCGTCGGAAACGATGCCCAGGTCCGGGGTGAACACGCGGCCGATCTGGGTCGGCTCGATGTCGACGTGAATGAACTTGCGGCCTTCGGTGTAGACGTCGACCGAGCCGGTGTGACGGTTCGCCCAGCGGTTGCCGACGCCCAGCACCACGTCGGACTTGAGCAGGGTGGCGTTGCCGTAACGGTGCGAAGTCTGCAGACCGACCATGCCGACCATAAGCGGGTGATCGTCCGGAATGGTGCCCCAGCCCATCAGGGTCGGGATCACTGGAATGCCGGTCAGCTCGGCGAACTCGACCAGCAGTTCGCTGGCGTCGGCGTTGATGATGCCGCCGCCGGCCACCAGCAATGGACGCTCGGCCTGATCCAGCATTGCCAGGGCTTTTTCGACTTGCACGCGGGTCGCGCTCGGCTTGGCCAGCGGCAGTGGCTGGTAGGCGTCGATGTCGAATTCGATTTCAGCCATCTGCACATCGAACGGCAGGTCGATCAGCACCGGGCCCGGACGGCCGGAACGCATTTCGTAGAAGGCTTTCTGGAACGCATAAGGCACCTGGCCCGGCTCCAGAACGGTGGTCGCCCACTTGGTCACCGGCTTGACGATGCTGGTGATGTCGACGGCCTGGAAGTCTTCCTTGTGCATACGGGCGCGGGGTGCCTGGCCGGTAATGCAGAGGATCGGGATCGAGTCCGCGGAGGCGCTGTACAGACCGGTGACCATGTCAGTACCGGCCGGGCCGGAAGTACCGATGCACACGCCGATGTTGCCGGCCTTGGTGCGGGTGTAGCCCTCGGCCATGTGCGAGGCGCCTTCAACGTGGCGAGCGAGGACGTGATCGATGCCACCGACTTTCTGCAGGGCGGAGTACAGCGGGTTGATTGCAGCGCCCGGAATGCCAAAAGCGGTATCAACCCCTTCACGGCGCATCACCAGAACGGCGGCTTCGATTGCTCTCATTTTGCTCATGGTTTTGTGCCTCTTTACGTTTTGTAATTGTATACAAGTGGCTTTTCGCAGAGTGTATTCACGGCGGACGGCGCAGGTCAATCCATTTTCTCAAGCGCCTGTTTCATTCGTCGGAAGCCTGTTCTGCTGTGTCTTTTCGTCGCATGGAGCGCTTTTCTGGAATTATTGTATACAAAAAAATAATTCATTGTGTTCTATTTGTTGCATCGGGCTGCGGCACTTGCGCGCAGTCCAACGACTTTCCCAATAACAAAATGAGGACGGCACCATGAGCGCTTTAACCTTGAAAGTCGCAGTCAAGCTGGTCAACGAAGCCATCAATGCAGGGCGGGCCATTTCCGCCGCGCCGCTGACCATCGCGGTACTGGATACCGGCGGCCATCTGGTCACCTTGCAGCGCGAAGACGGCGCCAGCCTGCTGCGCCCGAACATCGCCATCGGCAAAGCCTGGGGCGCCATCGCCCTGGGCAAGGGCTCACGCCTGCTGGCGCTGGACGCGCAACAACGCCCGGCGTTCATCGCCGCACTCAACAGCATGGGGCAGGGCAGCGTCGTGCCGGCACCGGGCGGTGTGTTGATACGTGATCAGGCGGGGAACGTGCTGGGTGCAATCGGCATCAGCGGCGATCTCTCGGACATCGATGAGCAGGTGGCAATCAAAGCCGTAGAGGCCCTGGACCTGCGGGCGGATGCGGGGGTGGCTGCGTGATTTGCGGCGTTTGAACTGACGCCATCGCGAGCAGGCTCACGGTGACCTCATTTGTACTGAAGGAACTCGGTCGAATGTGGGAGCGGGCTTGCTCGCGAAGGCGATTTTCCAGACACATCCAGCTAAAAATCCTGCCTTCAATGTTCGATGTTCCGGGCTAGCCTTTTCATGAAGTCAATCATGAGAAAAGGCAAAGGAATGCCGGAACTGTCTGCATCACACCGACTGAGAGTCGGACGCTTTTCCGAACAAAACCACATCTATCTCCTGACAGCCAATACTCATAAGCGCGAGCCTGTCTTCAAGGATTACGCCTTGGGAAGACTAGTTGTTCATCAGTTCAGGCATGCACAAGAAAAGGGGGTTGTCGACTCATTGGCCTGGGTCGTCATGCCGGATCACTTCCACTGGCTGGTGCAATTGCAGAAAGGTTCGCTGGGGCAGTTGATGTGCCAGGTCAAATCCTTGAGTGCTAGATCAGTCAATTCAGCGACTGGCAGGAGGGGTAGCCTGTGGCAGCCAGGCTTCCATGATCATTCGCTTCGGCAGGAAGAAAGTCTGGTTAGAGTGGCGCGGTATGTCGTGGCCAACCCGTTGCGGGCTGGACTGGTGGAAAAGCTTGGTGACTATCCGCTGTGGGATGCGATCTGGGTCTGACCGTGAGACCGAGTTGCTACATTCGCGAGCAAGCCCGCTCCCACATTTGATTTGTGGTGCTCATAGATCAAATGTGGGAACAGGCTTGCCAGCGAAGCAGTCAGTGCGGACTTCAGTCCGGCTCGCAGCCCTTGAGCACCAACCGGATGATGGTTTGTGCTGCGGCTTCATAGTCGGCTTCGTCGAGCTTGTCCTTGCCGGTGACGGCGGAGATCTGCCAGTCGAAGTCGGCGTAGGTCTGGGTCGCGGCCCAGATGCTGAACATCAGGTGGTTGGGGTCGATCGGGGCGATCTGGCCGCGGTCGATCCAGGTCTGGATGCAGTCGATGTTGTGCTTGGCCTGGCCGTTGAGCTGCTCGACCAGGTCGGCGCTCAGGTGCGGGGCGCCGTGCATGATTTCGCTGGCGAACACCTTGGAGGCGAAAGGCAGGTCGCGGGAGATGCGGATCTTCGAGCGGATGTAGCCGCTCAGCACTTCGCTCGGTACGCCGTCCGGATTGAACGGGGTCGAGGCCTGCAGGATCGGCACGATGATACTTTCCAGCACCTCGCGGTAGAGGTTTTCCTTGGACTTGAAGTAGTAATAGACGTTGGGCTTGGGCAGTCCTGCCTTGGCGGCGATGTCGCTGGTTTTGGTCGCAGCGAAGCCCTTGTCGGCAAACTCTTCACTGGCTGCACGCAGGATCAGTTCTTTGTTGCGCTCGCGGATTGTGCTCATAAACCCGGTGGTTCCTTGCCTGTTCTGGCGGTTGCGCATGGTAGCACCGGCCTCGCGCGGCGCTCAACAATGCCCCGTGTGGCCCGCAGTCGCGGTATGCTGCGCGGCATTATTCACATAAGGAAACATGATTCATGGCAGGAAGCAGTTTGCTGGTGCTGATCGACGACATCGCTACCGTTCTGGACGATGTTGCGTTGATGACCAAAATGGCTGCCAAGAAGACCGCCGGCGTGCTCGGCGACGACTTGGCGCTCAATGCCCAGCAGGTCTCCGGCGTACGCGCGGAGCGGGAAATCCCGGTGGTCTGGGCGGTGGCCAAGGGCTCGTTCGTCAACAAACTGATCCTGGTGCCCTCGGCGCTGGCGATCAGTGCGTTCGTGCCGTGGCTGGTGACGCCGCTGCTGATGGTCGGCGGCGCCTACCTGTGTTTCGAGGGTTTCGAAAAGCTCGCGCACAAGTTCCTGCACAGCAAGGCCGAAGACGAGGCCGAGCATGCGCAACTGGTTGACGCCGTGGCCGATCCGGCCACCGATCTGGTGGCCTACGAGAAGGACAAGATCAAGGGCGCGATCCGCACCGACTTCATCCTCTCGGCGGAAATCATCGCCATCACCCTCGGCACCGTGGCCGATGCTTCGCTGACCCAGCAAGTGATCGTGATGTCGGGCATCGCCATTGTCATGACCGTGGGCGTTTACGGATTGGTGGCCGGTATCGTCAAACTCGATGACCTCGGTCTGTGGCTGACTCAGAAGCCCGGGCAGATGGCCAAAAGTATCGGCAACGGCATCCTGCGCGCTGCGCCGTACATGATGAAAAGCCTGTCGGTAATCGGCACGGCGGCGATGTTCCTGGTCGGTGGCGGCATCCTGACCCACGGCGTGCCGGTGGTGCATCACTGGATCGAAAGCGTCGGCGCAGCGGCCGGTGGCGCCGGGTTTGTGGTGCCGATGCTGTTGAACGGCGTGGCGGGGATCATCGCGGGTGCGGTGGTACTGGCGGGCGTGTCCGTGATCGGCAAAGTCTGGAAATCGCTGAAGGGTTGAATCTGAGGCAAACAAAAAGGCCATTCGACTCGCATCGAATGGCCTTTTTTGTGGCCGGCGTTTTTACTCGGCGATCTGCAACTTGCGCGACTCGGTGTAGACGTAGCGCACCTTTTCGTACTCGAACGGCGAGTTCAGCTGACCATAGCGGAAGCTGGTCTGGTAGCGCTTGTCGACGCCACGCAGTACCCACACTTCCGGGTGGTTGGAGCTGACTTCCGAGACGTTGAGGAAGTTGATCGCGGACTCGGCGGTGTAGTCCACGGCAAGGCCTGCAGTATCACGCAGGTTCGACGGGCCGAGAATCGGCAGCACGAAGTAAGCACCACCCGGTACGCCGTAGAAGCCCAGGGTCTGGCCGAAGTCTTCGCTCTGGCGCGGCAGGCCCATGGCGGTAGCCGGGTCCCAGAGTCCGGCGATGCCGATGGTGGTGTTGAGCAGCAGGCGCGCGGTGGTTTCCATCGAGCGCTTGCCCTTGAACTGCAACAGGCTGTTGACCAGGTTCGGCACGTCGCCAATGTTATTGAAGAAGTTGCTCACGCCGGTGCGCACGAAGCTCGGGGTGATGTAGCGATAGCCATCGACCACCGGCAGGAACACCCATTGGTCGAAGCGGTAGTTGAAGTGGTAGACGCGGCGGTTCCACTCTTCCAGCGGGTCATAGACGTTCAGCGCGCTGAGGGTCGAGCGCTCGAACTCGCGCTGATCCAGCCCCGGGTTGAACTTGAGTTTGGACAGCGGCTCCTTGAAACCGTCGCTGTCGATGACCACTGGTGCATTGGCTTTGCTGTTGTCGGCCTGGGCCATACCTGCACTGAGGAGCGCTGCAATCAGCAGGAGATATTTAGCCACGGAAGAACTCCAGCATGGCGTCGCTGTTGACGCGGTAATTAAGGTTGCCGCAATGGCCGCCCAGCGGGTAAACGGTCAGGCGATCGCCGAAGGTCCGGCGCAGGAAACCGAGGTCGCCCGGGCCGAGGATCACGTCGTCGGCGTTGTGCATGACGGCGATTTTCGGGCTGTCGTGCAGGTAATCCTTCAACGCATACAGGCTGACCTGATCGATTAGTTGCAGCAGGCTGCCGCCGTCGGTGCGGGCGCGCCACATCGGGATCACCTGTTCGGTGAGGTAGCAGTCGAAGTCGCATTGCAGCGCACGCTTGAGGAACGGCGTGAGGCTGGTGCCTTCGGTGATCGGGAATTTCGGCGGGGTGATCAGGCCGCGACGGTTGATCAGGTCCGAAGTGAACGCAATATCGGCTGCCGAGAAGCGGAACGAGGTGCCGATCAGCATCGCCATTTGCTCGTTGCTCAGGTGCTGCTTGGACTGCTGGAAGTCGTAAAGCAGCGCATCGTTGAGGTCGATGTAGCCCTTCTGCTGGAAGTAGCGGGTCAGTTTGTTCAGTACCAGTTCATAGAACGTGGTGCTGTTGTTGATGCCCTTGACCTCGGTCTGCACCAGCTTGTCGAGGTTGGTGATCGAGGTGTAAAGGTTGACCGGCGGATTCAGCAGCAGGACTTTCTTGAAGTTGAAGCTGCGACGGGTTTCATCCAGATGGGCGACGAATGCCGCGTCCAGTGCGCCGAGGCTGTAGCCGCTGAGGTAGTAGTCGGTGACCGGCAGTTTCGGGTTCTGCGCCCGTACGGCCTGCATCACCCGGTACATGTCTTCGGCGTCTTCCTTGGTCACGCCGGGGGTGGCGAAACGCGAGGCGGCGCTCATGAAGTCGAAGCTGGTCGGCGAGGACAACTGCACCACGTGGTAGCCAGCCTTGTAATAAAGCTTCTTCAGGTACTCGTTGAGCGTGCTGTCGTAGCGCGCGCCGGTGCCGGCGATCAGGAAGATCAGCGGCGCGGCCTTGTCCTGAGTGGCGATGCGGTAGGTGAGTTTTTTCACCGGCCAGAAATTGTCCGGCAGGATGAATTCGCGCTCGGGGCGCAGGGTGACGCTGCGATCGGCCTGATCGATGTCGTCGTCCAGTGGCAGTTCCGGGCGCAAGTCCGGCGGCGTGGTGGCGATGGTCGCCTCGAACGGGTTGGTCAGGGGATAGCCATAGCTGGCGGCGTCGATATCCACCGCCAGCGCGGACGCACTCAGAATAAGGCCGCCAAACAGGGCGGCGAAGCGCAAGGAACGGAGCATGACTGGATCCCTTAGAGGAAGGTGCCGAATGAAGTTCGCAGGCTATGACCACCGGGTTTGCGTCAAAGTGCCATGCCACGGCACCAAACTGACAGAATTCGGAGTAATAGTAGCCGGACGATACACTTTGCAAGGAAGGAATGACCAGTTAAGAGTTGTTAGTCCTTGCGTATGCGCGGCGGCAGATTAAGCTGGCCGCCGATTTCGTCGATTGGAGTGTTCCATGTCCCGCCGCTTGCCCGTAATTCTGCTGCTCGTTCTGTTGCCGTTGTGGCTGGCCGCCAGTTATGGCGCGCGTTATGGCTTCATGGAGGACGCGCAGTGGGTGGGCATCTGCGTGGATGAGGCGAGTCGCTGGGAATGCTCGGTGCGCTCCAACCTGGGCCTGATGATTCATTTCCAGCTGCTGGGCTGGGCGGCGGTCGCTGCAGCCGTGCTCGGTTTTGTCGTGCCGGGCCGGGCAGGGTGGTGGCTGGCGGTGCTGGCGCTGGTGTTCGGGTTGCCGGCGCTGGCGCTGTACAACACGACGCTGGCGGTGTTCGCGGTGGTGATTGCCGGGTTGCGACTGGTTAGAGAGTCTCGCGGCGTCTGACAGTCAGCCATCGCTGGCAAGCCAGCTCCCACACTTGATCCATGTAGATGCAGAACCTGTGGCAGACAGGAATCCTATGGGAGCTGGCTTGCCAGCGAAGAGGCCGGTTCAGCCTTTGAAGATCAGCCCTTGCGAACCCGCAGGCAGCGCCACAACGCAGCCACCATCAACACGCTGACCAGCGCCCAGCCCCACGCCTGCTGATTCTGCAATCCTTCACGGAACAGCTGCGGCGCAATGCCCGCGCCGATGATGAAGGTCAGCAGGGCGATCTCCCGACGGGCCACGGGCACCGGGCGGCACAGGTAAACCAGCGCCGGCAGAATGAAGGCCACGCTCGGAAAACTGCGATAACGCGGATCGAACACCAGCTCGAGCATCATCACGGCAGCGGCGAAACCGGCTGCCGCCACCAGCCAGCCGGCCCGTCGCTCGAAAGCGTTGAACGCCTGTTCACGCCAGCCATTGCGGGCGCTCAAGGTCAGTGCGGCGTGGGCCAGCACCAACAGATTCAGGATCGTCAGCAAGCCGACCCACAGCCATTCGCTGGCAAACCGCGTGGTCACCCGCGCCAGATCGCCCCAGGCGCCGATGGAGCAGGCGGCGAGGGCGCCGAGCAACGGCAGGATCAGCGCCGAGCGCGTCGTACGAACCCGACCGCCCAGCAGCAATGTGCCGAGGAAGATCACTCCGCCGACCGCCAGCCACTGCGACCAGTACGGCACATTCGACACCGGCCCGGCCAACACGCCCTTGTCCTGGCGGTCCGCATCGAACAGCCCCCAGTAACCACCGACCGCGCCTTCGCTGCCGCGCTTCCACGGCTGATCAAACGCTTCGATCAGGTTGTAACGCCAGCCTTCCTGTTCGGCGAGGGTGACAAAACCACGAATGAACTTGGCCTCGTTGACCCGGCTCGGCAGCGCGGTCTCCCGCTGGCGGCCTTCGCTCGGCCAGCCGGTTTCGCCAATCATCACGTCTTTGGGTGCGAACTTGTTGCCGAACACCTGACGTACTTGCGCTACATGATGCAGTGCGGCGTCGATGTTCGACGGATCGTCTTCCCAGTACGGCAGCAAATGAATGGTCAGGAAATCCACCGCCGGCGCGACTTCCGGGTGCTTGAGCCAGAACTCCCAGACATCCGCGTAGGTGACTGGTTGCTTGATATGGCTCTTGACCTTGTTGATCAGCTTCGCCAGTTGCGCGCCGGTGACTTCCTTGCGCAGCAAGGCTTCGTTGCCGACGATCACCGCGCTGACCACGTCCGGGTTGGCATTGGCCGAGGCGATCAGCAAGTCGACTTCCTTCTCGGTGTCGACCGGATTGCTGTTGACCCACGCGCCGATCATCAACTTCAAACCGTGCTTGCGCGCCAGATCCGGCAGCGCTTCGAGGCCGGTCATGGAATAGGTGCGGATGCATTCGAAGCGGGTGGCAAGCAGGGCGAGGTCGGCGTCCATGCGCTCCGGGCGCAGTTTGAACGGCACGTCGAACGGCGACTGGTCTTTATCGAACGGGGTGTAGGAGGCGCATTGCAACTTGTGGGTCGGGGTGGCGACGTCCGGCAGGATCACCGGTTTGCCGAGGCCGTACCAGAAGCCGCACAGGGCAAGCAGCCCGAGCAGGCAGGCGAACAGATAGGGAAGAAAGGGGAAACGGGAAGTCGCGGACATGGTCAGGCCGAGTGGCTGCAAAGCGACGCATGTTACCTGCATTTATAAGCAGGTTGGTGACCCGCATGATTTTGACATGCAAAGTTCGGGCGGATTGTCTGGCGCCAAATATCCGGACGCAGTTAATGGCTTTCTGATGTCGTTTCTCGTTGCTTCGAGGTCGCTGGCAGAGCAGGTCTTAACGGGCGTCAGGTTGATGATCGGACTCATCAGTACTCCGCTGATGATCTAGCGAGTTTGCGGTCAGGCGTGATGGGGGCGCTGTGCACCATAACAATACGTTGACGATGCCCGGCATCCGTCGGGCGCAGCATTTCGGGGAAGTAACGATGAAGATGCGACGACTTTTAGGCGCAGGTGCGGCTCTGGTGCTTGCGATGGGCTCCACTTTCGCCAGCGCTGAGAAACAGACCCTGAACATCGGTTACGTTGACGGCTGGTCCGACAGCGTCGCGACCACCCACGTGGCGGCCGAAGTGATCAAGCAGAAACTTGGCTACGACGTGAAACTGCAGGCCGTCGCCACCGGCATCATGTGGCAGGGCGTTGCCACCGGCAAACTCGACGCCATGCTCTCGGCCTGGCTGCCCGTGACCCACGGCGAATACTGGACCAAGAACAAGGATCAGGTCGTCGATTACGGCCCGAACTTCAAGGACGCGAAAATCGGTCTGATCGTGCCGGAGTACGTCAAGGCCAAGACCATCGAAGACCTGAAAACCGACGACTCCTTCAAGAAACGCATCGTCGGCATCGACGCCGGTTCAGGCGTGATGCTCAAGACCGATCAGGCGATCAAGGATTACGACCTGACCGGCTATCAACTCAAGGCCAGCTCCGGCGCCGGCATGATTGCCGAGCTGACCCGCGCCGAGAAGAAAAACGAATCCATCGCCGTTACCGGCTGGGTGCCGCACTGGATGTTTGCCAAGTGGAAACTGCGCTTCCTCGACGACCCGAAAGGCGTGTACGGCGCGGCTGAAACCGTGAACAGCATCGGCAGTAAGGAACTGGCGACCAAGGCGCCGGAAGTGGCCAAGTTCCTGAAGAACTTCCAGTGGGCTTCGAAAGACGAAATCGGCGAAGTCATGCTGGCGATTCAGGACGGTGCAAAACCTGACGCAGCGGCCAAGGATTGGGTTGCCAAGCACCCTGAGCGTGTTGCCGACTGGACCAAGTGATTTAAGCCGAAGCGTCTAATCTGCGCTTCCCAGGGCCGCCCGACATGACAGTCGGGCGGCCTTTTTTGTCTGTCCTCTATTAATAGGCAGGGGTGGCGGTTTTCGGCTGGTCTGGAAATTGGCAAAAACGTCATGGCGTTCTACTACTAAGGTCGTCTGGAACCCGGCTCGCAGCCGCATACAGTGGATACGTTCCAAAAATAAAAATCTGTGCTGCGAGGATAAAAACAATGAACGACAGCATTTACCTCTCGATTCAGAACAGCCCGCGCTTCAAGGAGCTGGTCAAGAAAAGAGAAAGGTTCGCCTGGATACTCTCGGCGATCATGCTCGGGCTCTACTCCGGCTTCATCCTTCTGATCGCGTACGGGCCGCAAGTGCTCGGGACGAAAATCAGCCCCGAATCATCCATCACCTGGGGTATCCCGATCGGTGTCGGACTGATTGTCTCGGCCTTCATCCTGACCGGCATTTACGTGCGCCGCGCCAATGGCGAGTTCGACGACCTGAACAACGCGATTCTCAAGGAGGCTCAGCAATGATCCGGCGTCTACTGGCTCTTTTGAGCATCGCAGCGTTTGCTCCAGCCGTCTGGGCCGCTGACGCCCTGACCGGCGAAGTCCACAAACAACCGCTCAACGTTTCCGCGATCGTCATGTTCGTGGCGTTCGTTGGCGCGACCCTGTGCATCACTTACTGGGCGTCCAAGCGCAACAACTCGGCGGCCGACTACTATGCGGCGGGCGGCAAGATCACCGGGTTCCAGAACGGTCTGGCGATTGCCGGTGACTACATGTCGGCGGCGTCCTTCCTGGGGATTTCCGCGCTGGTGTTCACCTCCGGCTACGACGGCCTGATCTACTCGATCGGCTTCCTGGTGGGCTGGCCGATCATTCTGTTCCTGATCGCCGAGCGCCTGCGTAACCTGGGCAAATACACCTTTGCCGACGTGGCGTCCTACCGCCTCGGGCAAACCCAGATCCGCACGCTGTCTGCCTGCGGTTCGCTGGTGGTGGTGGCGTTCTACCTGATCGCGCAAATGGTCGGTGCCGGCAAGCTGATCCAGCTGCTGTTCGGTCTCGACTACCACGTTGCGGTGATCCTGGTCGGTATCCTGATGTGCATGTACGTGCTGTTCGGCGGCATGCTGGCGACCACCTGGGTGCAGATCATCAAGGCGGTGCTGTTGCTGTCCGGTGCCTCGTTCATGGCGCTGATGGTGATGAAGCACGTCAACTTCGACTTCAACACCCTGTTCTCCGAAGCCATCAAGGTCCACGCCAAGGGCGAAGCGATCATGAGCCCGGGCGGCTTGGTAAAAGACCCGATCTCGGCGTTCTCCCTGGGTCTGGCACTGATGTTCGGTACCGCCGGCCTGCCGCACATCCTGATGCGCTTCTTCACTGTCAGCGACGCGAAAGAAGCCCGCAAGAGCGTGCTGTACGCGACCGGTTTCATTGGCTACTTCTACATCCTGACCTTCATCATCGGCTTCGGCGCGATCCTGCTGGTCAGCACCAACCCGGCCTTTAAAGATGCAGCGGGCGCTCTGCTCGGCGGCAACAACATGGCGGCGGTGCACCTGGCCAACGCCGTGGGCGGCAGCGTGTTCCTCGGCTTCATCTCGGCGGTGGCGTTCGCGACCATTCTGGCAGTAGTGGCCGGCCTGACCCTGGCCGGTGCTTCAGCGGTGTCTCACGACCTGTATGCCAGCGTGATCAAGAAGGGCAAGGCCAACGAGAAGGATGAAATCCGCGTTTCGAAGATCACCACCATCGCACTGGGCGTTCTGGCCATCGGCCTGGGCATCCTGTTCGAAAGCCAGAACATTGCGTTCATGGTTGGTCTGGCGTTCTCCATCGCGGCGAGCTGCAACTTCCCGGTACTGCTGCTTTCGATGTACTGGAAGAAACTGACCACCCGTGGCGCCATGATTGGCGGCTGGCTGGGTCTGGTGAGTGCGGTGGGTCTGATGATTCTTGGCCCGACCATCTGGGTGCAGATTCTGCATCATGAGAAGGCGATTTTCCCTTACGAGTATCCTGCGTTGTTCTCGATGATCATTGCGTTTATCGGGATCTGGTTCTTCTCGATCACCGATAAGTCGGTGGCGGCAGAGAACGAGCGTGCGGCGTTCTTCCCGCAGTTTGTGCGTTCGCAGACTGGGTTGGGGGCTAGTGGGGCGGTTTCGCACTGAGGTTTTTGTGTAGGTTAGGTTGAATGGAAATGCCCTGATCGAGAGATTGGGGCATTTTTTTGTGGGCGGTTATCGGATGTTCTTGGGGGTTGGGTGTATATCCGTTGCTGCGGTAACGGCTTCTTGGGGTTCCGCCCTTACGGCGGGTCACTTTTTCCAAACGCCCGGAATGCCGGCCCAGAAAAAAGTAACCAAAAAGGCTTTACCCTGGCGTACGGCCCTCGCTGTGGCTCGGGTTCCTTCGCTCCGGGATCGATCCGGGGGCATCGCCTACGGTTTGCTTCGCTGCACCTCCTCTCGATGCATGCGGCTGCGCCGCACGGTCGCTGCGCTCCCACCCCCGGATCAATCCCTCCACTCAGCCTGCCGACGGGCCCTGCGATCAAAAGCGGTACTCGAGCTAACGCTCATCGTTTTGAGTGGGGAGGAGCGGGGCGTGTTTGGTGATGCCGCGCGCTTAAAACTTGGGCGTTAGTGTGAGGTAAATGGGGGGCGGTGCTTTTGCGTGGGGTGCAAAGGAATTGCAGGAATGGTAGCGGGAACTAGGTTCCCGCTGTTGGTTTTAGGTGGCTTTGATTAGTTTTTCGGCGATCCATTGTGCGATTTGCGGTACGACGGCGTTTCCGGCAGCGAAAGCTTCTGCAAGGTTGGCCGCATCCAGTCCGAGGCAAAGCCCATCATTTTCAGACGCTCGCTGCCGCTCAGCCATCTGATGCCATCCGTTCGGTTGAGCGATGAAAGTGGTACAGCCCATAGCGATTTGGGAGCCGGCTTTGTTTGCCAATAGAGTATTGGCAGCCCATGCATCCGCTGGGCGTGGCCATTGGATCTTGCTAGACGCTGGAGGTATTGCTTCCACTGGCGCAGCGTCAGCCAGCAGCTCCATGGGGGGCATTCGTCGATGACCTGCGACCAGGAATATTCGGCGACGTTGCTGGGGGACTCCGAAATATTGAGCATTAAGCACTCGCCAGAATCCCACATACCCGCTGTCCGCAAGGGCCCGGATGACTGTTTCAAAGTCGTGGCTATCGTTGATAGCGAGCAGGTTAACGACATTCTCAAGCACCACCCAGCGAGGTTGTGTCTCTTGGAGGATGCGTATGACTTCCCAAAACAGGCCGCTGCGTTCGCCGCGTAGGCCTCGGGTGTGTTGGTTGCCGGGTCTGCTGCCGGCGTTGCTGATGTCTTGGCAGGGAAAGCCGGCGGTGATGACGTCGACGGGGCTGAGGTTGTGGGCGCCGCAGTGGCGTACGTCTTCGTGTTGGGTGGCGTGTGGAAATCGGTCGGTAAGGACAGCCCGGTTTGTGGGGTTGAGTTCCACTTGCCAGGCGGTGCGGTAGCCTGCGTTTTCGAATCCGACATCAAAACCTCCTATGCCTGCGAACAGGCTTCCAATGGTGGGCTGGGGCACGTCTGCGCTCTGGGGGGCAGATGCTCTGGGCATTCGGATAGGAGGCTCGGGGCCTTCAGGTGGTTGAGTGTCCCGCAGCGCGGGCACTTGATTTGTAGTTCGGTGAAGGCTCGCGCAGTTGCGAGTTTGCGGTGGCATTCGCCACAGCGGATGTTTTGCATGTTTAGGCCCTTTGGGGCTGAAGGTTCGTTGAGGTTGAGTGTGTCTCGGGCATGTAGGCTCATCACCATTGGACGGTTACCTGACCGTCCGCGCCATCGGGGGCTGCGCTGCCTCCGCGACCACCGCCGCCGTGACCAGGGGTTCTGGGTTTGAGGTCGTCGTCCCAGGACGCGCCAGACTCACCGCCCCCGCCGGCCCCGCCCAAAAAGCCCGTATTGTGGCTATCGCCAATGGGGTGTTCGCCACCACCAATGCTTTCGTTTTCGTCTCCGCCAACGCCTACGCGACCTTGAGGTGCATGACCATCGATCATGCCACCTTCGCCACCGTCGGCACGCAGGTTGGTTCCGAAAGAGGACGTACCGCCGTCTCCACCCTGGGTGTCATTACTGAGCGCGCCTTTGCCACCTGCGCCCACGGTGATGGTCACTGAGGTGATGCCGCTTAATTCGACGAGTTTTCTCGCTATGCCGCCGCCGGATCCGCCTGAGGGACCGGGTAATTTCTCAGAACGTGCACCGCCCCCGCCGGCCCCTGTGACGACGACCCATGCTTTGGTTACACCTGACGGTACGTCCCAGGTGTAGACGCCGGGTTTGGAATAGACGTTGCGGCCGCGGAATGGGTAAAGGCTGGCGAGGGTTTGAGGGGTGACGATGGTGTCGCCTTCGGTGCCCGCTTTGACGGCGAGTTGGGTTGCTATGCGGGTTATGCCGGGTAGTTTTTCGGTGGCCTCTACGACTTTGTCTGCGATGAGCCTAAGTGCTTCGATCTTCTTTTTGAGCCATAGCGTGCGGTTGGTGAGCTGTTTGATCGGTAAGTTGGTGACGCCGTCCGGGCCGCCTACGACCGGGTCGGAGGTTTCGATTTGGTAGACGCCGGGCGTCCATTGGTTTGCTTCGGGTAAGTCGGCCATTAGCTGCTTCCATGGTTGTATTGGCCGTCGTAGCGGGCGACTGCGTTGTAGCGGATGGCGACTGACTGGTAGTCGAGTGAGACCAGCCGGCAGCGTGCCGGGGCGACGGAGAGTAGGACGCGGCGCAGGAGCACCGCTTGGTCGTTGGTGATGAGGCGTTTGAGGATGACGCGGTACAGCGGCCAGATGGGCTTCGTGCCGTGGTCAATGTCGGGTTGAGTTTGTGGGCCCTCCTGGAGGGTGATTTCGCCAAAGTCCAGCAAGCGAAAGACTTCACGAATCGCCCATGGGGTGCCTTTGAAACGGTGGAGTTCGATGGCGTTTTTGATGAGGTTGCGTTTGGCTTGTTCGGACTCGGCCAGTTGCCAGGCGGCTTCATCGAGCAGTGAAAATTGATCGGCCAGGTGTGGGAGCACGTGCGGCTTCACCAGGTCGATCAGGTAGACCAACATGACGGTGCGGTCGAGGTCGGCCAATGATTGGTCGAGCAGTTCACACAGCAGTGTGAAACGTTCGTCGCCCGCCAGTGCCGGGGACATCGGTTGGTCAGCCATGGGCGACCCCGGCATCGGTCAGTTTGATTAAGGTGCAGTGGGCCCACTCGTTGCTCTGTAGCTCGCGGATGTTCTGCGGCATTTTCAGGTCGGCGCGGTAAACGCCGGGGACTTGCAGTGTGGCTGTGAGTTGTTCGGGCACCAGGTCGCGACCGAGTTCGGCGGTGCATGCTTGCACGTAGGTTTTGGCAGCGGCTTGGGCTACGGCCATGACGGCGCTGCGTTCGGCGGTTGCGTAAAAAGTGAGGTTTGCTTCGATTTGATAGCTGACTTCGACCGGGGCGATCGCTTTGACGGTGTCGCAGAGTGGGCGCAGTTTTTCGCCGCTGAGTTGGCGTTCTATGTCTTGCAGCAGTTGCGGTGTCGGCAAGCCGTCGATGGTCAGCGGGTACAGCGCGACGTGGCCGTCTGGTTGGCCTTCGTCGGGACCATGTACGGCGACGTCGATGATGGATTGGTGCACGGCCAGCGCGTGGTAGCGATAGGCGGCGCGGCTGCCGGCGTTGCTGAAGGCTTCCGGGGCCAGGATGATTCGTTCGCGGTAGCGGTCGTCGTTTTCGTCCTCGGCGCCGTCGGCTGTGGTCGTGGTGTTGCTGACGGTCAGGGCTGCGGCTGGCGAGTGACTGAGTACGTTGATCTGGCCGGCAGTCCAGCCGTTGCCTTGTTCGCCGACGGTCGTACAGGTTGCGGTGACGGTCACTTGGGATTGGTCGGCGGCCATGGTTACGTCACGGTCGGTGATGAAGGTCAGCTTGGCGTCTTGGGTGCTGACCTGTGTGCCGATCGGGATCAGGAGCGGTTGGGTTGTTTTTGTCGGCAGGTTGAAGCGCAAGGTGCAACGGGCGGCTTTGGCGAGTAGTCGCGGTGTGGCGACCAGTTCGCCCAGGTAGTCGAGGATCGGGCCGCGGGCGAAGCGCACCAGCAGCTGTTCGCCGGCGTGCTGGATGCTCATCTGCAATCGGGACACGGCATAGGCGATCTGGTCGATGTAGAGCCGTTCGATTTGGGCCGGGTACAGGGTCTTGCCGGACTTCTGTTCGTAGCGGGTGATCAGCTCGGCTTCTAGCCTGGCGGGGTCGATTTTGATGAATTCAGGTTTAGGCAGGTCGCGCATAGGGGACCTCGGTGAGCTGGGGATGTTGGCCGGCTACGCGCCATTGCACGCGCACGATGATCTGTTGTGCGTTGATCTGGGTGCTGACCTGGACTACGGAGACGCGGGGTTCCCAGCGGCGAATGGCTTCGATGGCCTCGCGCACCAAGTGTGGGGTGACGCGGTTGGTGGGCCAGTCGATGTACAGGTGCAGGTCGCTGCCGAACTCTGGCCGGTGTGGGTCGCTGCCTTTGGGGGTGGTGAGGATGATGCGCAGGGATTGGTCGATGTCGCGCAGGTCTTCGACCACCTCTGCGGTGGTGCCGAGTTTGGGTTGCCAGTGGGTGGCGGTGATGCTGGTGTGGGGGATGGGCGTTGTCATGGGCCCATGGTGAAGTCGCTCAAAGCCATTAGCTTTTAATCATCTTTAAAGATGCGAGCGCCCCGGCTGCATGGCAGACTCGTTAAATCGTGAAGACGGACTACGGCGAAGATGAAGGCAAGCGAAAAGATAAAAGCGCAAAAAGTGATCGACAAAATTCAGGCCGGAAATTTTGATGAAAATGACGTCGACAACCTTTTTATGCGTCTGCGCGCCTATTCCGGGGAGCACCGAATTTTTCGTGAAGCAGCAGATTTTGTTGCTCACAACGACGAGAGAAACAGAGGGTTGTTGAACGACTCGCTGGAGAATATGTACCTGAGTTTCAGATATTTTTTAGAATACGCGATGCCCAATGTACAAGGTCTGAATGTCGCCAACCCTATTCCGATCTACATCAAGAAGTTGATGAAATACCAGCTAAGCAGATGTAAACCTGAGGACCTTAGGGAGAGATTTAACCTAACCCCTGAAAGACTCAAATCGCGCATTGACACGTTTTTCAAAGACGATAAAAAGAGTCAAACCACGCAGCTGCAGCTTTTCAAGCTTGGCAAGGACGGTTTTGCTCCCTTTCAGTATCTGGTCAGCTTCATCGTCAGCCATCCAGCTTTCACCGGGGATCAGTTGTTAGGCGATCTGTTGGCTGTTTTGCGCTTTAACCATTTGAGCTTCGACGAACAAGCGATCATTGCTCAAAAGCCAATTATTCTGCTCTGCGTGATGCTTCTCATGCATGAGGCGCAATTTCAGCTTGCTGACGATGCGACTGCTGAATGTAGGGTCGCCGTAGAGAAAACGGTGATGGAACAGGATGCGCCGTTTGGACAAGCTGGTAAGGAAGTCGAAATGATCCAGGTCATAGGAACCGTAAGCTTAAAACGTCCAGACGGCAGACCTATGCAGGTCGCTTATCCGATTTTTCAATCCGGCCTCCGCGCCGTGGATTACTGCGATGCCTCACTCTTCGATAAGGGCATTGACCCAGAATTCCCAGAGTTGGATGCCGTGCAGCCCAATTTTAATGGCGGTCTATTCCTATCAGCCGATAGGAAACTCGGGAGACTGTGAGCCATATTGCTGCTGCCGTTGGGGTTTACGATGGTTCGGGGGCTAATTACGACAGGCTTTAAATCGGGCTACAAGAGGGGCAGAATCTGAGGCTGGAGTCCAAAAAAAAAGGTCACGGAATGAGTCGGTTTCTACTCTACATAGACATTCTGGGGTTTTCCGAAATGACTCGGACCGCGCCTCGGAAAGTAGCAAGGGTCTATTCGATCCTTGATACGCTCAATGCCCATCATCAAACCAACTTCAGCACCATCGTTTTTTCCGACACCATTCTGGTTTACAACACAGCCGATGCTGACACTGATCATGCGCGAGAGGATTGCGTTTGGCTGCTGACGGAATTTGCTGAGGACCTTCATCATCGATTGACGGGGCAGGACATCTATTTTCGCGCTGTCTTGGTAGAAGGAGACTTCACACATTACAAATTGGATAACGTTGAATGTTTTTTTGGTGGAGCGTTGATAGATGCCCACAACGCGGAAAAAGGTATTCCATCTCTAGGGCTTTTCATGAGCACGGAGTGTACAAAATACAACCGTTTTTTCCGTACGGCCCCCTTTAGTGATGACTTTGAGTTCGTTTATCTCAATCGAAGCCTAGAAGAACTGAACAAACTCTCTACCGGCCTTTACCCGTTCGACCTTGAGCTACCCGGAGAAGACTACGCACCTTACGTGCCGTGGCAGGTGCGTTTTTTGAAGGATATTCACCTTCAAATGCGTACTCATAAATCACCGCTTGTGCGGGTGAAATTTTTAACCGCTTGGGATTTTTACTACAAGCGTTATCCTGAAATGCTCCAGGCGTTGGTGGAGCATGAATTTGACCTTTCAGCCATTGGACCCGTTGGGACATGGAAAAGCGCTGAAGCAACAATGGACAAGGACATCCGATACTTCAAACGTATTGGCAGTGGCACCCCACTTTCCCTGGCTCTGACACAAAACTACAAAAAGAAAAAATTCCCATATCACTCCCCTAAGAAGTAAACCTAGTGCTTGTGGTGATTCGAGTTCCCTCCTGAATCAAGTATGGCACCCGTTGCATTGATATTGCCGATCACCTGCAGGTCACCATTGAGCGTGACCTGCGAGCTGTCCAAGGTGACCGAAGGTGCTACCACCAATACCGATTCACCCGACTCAATCGTAATATCCCTATCGCACGTCAGTATCAAAGTCCCCACGCCACTCACCGTCATCACACCAGCCGCCCGGTCATAAGACATAACCGTCCCATCACTGAACCGCACATAGTCCGTGTCCTCATCCACCATTGGCGGTGGCTCGGCTGTTGAATAGATCCCGCCCAGGTAAACACCGCCCACGCCGTCTGCGTCGAGTAGCACCGCCACTTGTTCGCCGAGTTCAGGCATGAGTGGGCGGCGTTGGGTGCCTTGGGTGTTGCGTTGGGGGATGTTGAGCCAGTAGGTCTGGAGGCCGTCGCGGTCATCGAGGCGTACGCGTAGGCGGCAGGTTTTGTGGTCTATGGCTGTGACTTCGCCGTATTCGAGTTGTAGGGTCATGGGGGCTCGGTTGGGTCTGGTGGATTGTGGGTGGATTGGCGGGCCTCTTCGCGGGCGAGCCTGCTCCAACAGTGTTTTTGGTGTGGGTTATGGGGTGGGGATTCGGCTGACTTTTTGTTCGGTGGTGTAGCCGCCGTCGCGGGTCATGCGGTGTTGGGATGAGGTGATGAGGTAGCGGCCGTTGAGTTTGCCGGTGGCGTGCAGGGTGATGACGTTGCCGCTGATGAGGTGGGGTTGGCCGGTGGTGGTCCATTGGCCGGTGGTGCGTTGGCGGTTGGTTTTGGCGAGTTGGGCGGTGGCTTGGGCTTGGGATTGTGCGGTGGTGGTGCTGCGTTGGCGGCTTTTGTGGGTGTCGGCGCTGGTGGTGGTTTGTGTGGCGTTGCTGGGGGCGGCGACGGTTTGGTTGTTGATGAGGGTGTAGGTGATGAGTTGTTTTTTGGCGGGGTCTTTGTGTTTGAGCTCGATGGTTTTCGGGAGGGTTTTGATCTGGTCGCGCAGGTGGATGTTGGCCAGGTCTGACAGGTGATGGGTGGCGACCGGTGCGGCGTTGGCCAGTTGGCTGATGGCGTGGAAGACCAGTTGGTGGCCGGTGATTTTGAAGGCGTAGTCGTAGGTGGCTGCGAGGTTGCGCAGGAAGGTCAGGTCGGTGTCTTGTTGGGTCAGGCGGTCGAGTGGGATGGGTTCGATGTGGCCGACCAAGGTCAGGCCTTGGCGTTTGGCGATTTGTTGGGCGATGGCGGCTAGCGTGAGGTTTTCGTAGGCGCGGTGTTCGAGGGTGCGCAGTGGGCCGGTGATGCCGGTGGCCAGGGCGTGGATGGTGATGGTTGAAGGTGGGCCGTTGAGTTCGACTTCGTCGATTTCCAGCCGGCCGAGGGTGCGCAAGGGTGTGCCCTCCCAACCGATGGCCAGGGTCAGGGTGTCGCCGTGGCCTGGGTACCAGGCGTCGCGCCATTTGCCTTGGGTGTCTTCGAGTTCGACTTCCAGGCTGTCGGCCTGGCCGGTCAGGTGATCGGTGTAGGTCAGTGACAGTAAGTGCTCGCTGACGTCGCGTGTGATGTTGTGCTGTTGGTAGGTCAGCACAAAACGGGCTTGCGGGATTTGTTGCGGGCTTAGCGCATCCATGGCGGTAGATCCTGTGCGTTGGGCAAGGCTTCGAGCAGCGGAATGGCCAACGTCACCCCCGCTGGCAGCGTGGCGGTCAGCGGTACGTTGGGGTTGGCTTCGGCGATGGGCCAGTAGCGATGGGCATCGCCGTAGTAACGCCAGGCCAATTGGTCCCAGCGCTCGCCTTCGGTGGTGAGGTGTGAAATGAACATCAGATGCTCCGGGTCAGGATATCGGCCGCCAGCCCGGCCAAGCGCGTGTTGGCGCTGTCGAGCACGGTGACGGCCTTGTCGAGCGCGTGGTGTGAGGCGCCGAGGCGATCGACGATGTTGGCCAGGTCTACCGGGTTGAGGCTGGCGCGGGCACCCATTACGCTGCCCAGCACGTCTTCACCTAGCCGTGACAGGTCGGCGCCGCTGCGCAACAGGCCCGCCGCGTTGACGAAGCCTTGCAGGGGCTCGATGGCGCGCGCCGTGACGCCCAACAACTGCGGGACGTGGCCGAGGATGATTGAGGGGTTGCCGCTTTTGGCGGCCTGGTAAAGGTTTTGCCCGGCACGCAAGACGTTGCCGGCGGATCGGGCTTGGCTGATGACACGTTGGGCGGTGCTGGGTAATGGTGCCTGACGGGACATCACCCCGGGTGAACCGAAACCGGTGGCGTTGTCGCTGGCTGTGGGGTCGAGCAACCCAGGGTGATGGATCTTGCGAATGAATGGCCCGGTGTATTCACGCAGGCTGATGTGTACCGTGGTGGCCAGCAACTGGCCAACGGCTGTGGCACGGCGAACGGCGTTGCTCAGGTGCGTGATGACGTAAGGCCCCAGGTATTCGCCGCTGCCCATTACAAACGCGAGCGGTTGGTGCAGGCTTTTGGCCTGGCGCAGCGCCCGCAAGCGTTGCTCAGGGTCACCCAGCGCCGGGTGCAACTGGAGGGTGAGGCTGCATTCATCGAGCCCTTCGCCGATCCATTCGAGCATGGGTTTGCCCTGGATGCGCCGGTGTTCGGCCCAGTCGGCGGAACCGCTTTGCTCCATGGCGCTGATACCACCGGCGACGGTGAATTCGATGTCCCCCAGGATGGCAAACATCAGAAGCCCCCTTGTTCTTGCGGCCCGTAGCTACGGCGACGGGTGTCGTGAAGGTAGCGTTCCATCATGCGCATCCACTCGGTGTAACTGGCTTGCAGGCCTTGCTGGATAGCGTCGGTAGCGGCGCCTGCGGGTACGTTGATGTGTGGCGAGAAATGGAAGGTCATTTGGCCTGCGCCGGCGGACATTGCCCCGGCGGCCATGCTGCTGGCTTTTGACACCTGCATAGGATTGGGTGGCGCCATGTCGACACGGCTCTGCGCGGCCATGCCGAGGGCAGCCTGGCGTACTAAACCCGCCTGAGCGCTGATGCCCAAGGCCGCGCCTTGGCTGATGTTGGCGCCGTAGCCGATGAACACACGGCTGGGTGATTCGATGCCGAGGGTTTCGGTGAACCAGCCTTTGACGGCTGAGCCGATGCCGATCACGCTTTCTTTCAGCGCGCTGGCTTTGTTGCTGATGCCATTGACCAGCCCCTTGATCAGCAGGCTGCCGAACTCGGTGAATTTGCCGGGCAGCTCGACGCCGAAATAGCTCATGACGCCGGCGAAGGCGCGATAGATCCAGCCCAACGGAGAGAAGTTGACGAATACCGCGAGAATGCCGGACAAACCACCGTTGAAGCCGGCGGTGACCTCCGACCACAAGCCGCTGAAGAACGCTTTGATCGGCTGCCAGTGGCGATAGATCAGATAGGCCGCGAGCGCGATGCCGGTGATGAGCAAGCCGATCGGGTTCATCAGCAACGCGCGGCCTAGCCAGAGGATGGCTTGGCCGGCAAGCTTGAGCCCGAACAGCAGCGTGCCGCCCAAGACCTTGCCCAGCAACCAACCGCCCTGGGCGACCAGTTTGAGTGGGCTGGCCAGTGCGATCAGCATCCCACGCAAGAACAACCCGCCGTATTTCGCGACCGTGAACAGGCCCATACCGACTCGTTTTAACGCCGTGATCAAGGGCGTGAACTTGCCCATCTGCCAAGCACCGCGCAGCAAGGTGAATTTGGCAGACAACGCGGTGATGGTGGTGGTGAGCGCCGCCATCGGTGCCATGACCAGGTTCACGCCATAGGCCACGCCGATGAAGGCCAGTTTGCCGAGCAGCAAGCCACCGACCAACCCGACCACGCCCTTGATGAGCGCCGGGTTTTCACCGGCCCACGTGGAGAACGAGCGCATGAGTGGCACCACGGCGCGGCTGACTTCCAGGATTGCGGGCAGTAAGGCATTGCCGACTGAAATACCGATGTCGGTGAGGTTGATGCGCAGTTCCTTCAACTGCTCTTTGGCGCTGCCCATGCGTTTGGCCCAATCATCATCGAGCACGCCCTGTTCGGCGGCGCCTTTGCTGCCTTGCTGGATGCCGCCCAAGTCTTTTTGGTTGGCCAGCGCTGGCCGGATGAAGGACAACACTTGCTGGTCGGCAAACAACTCGCCGAGCTTGTAGGCCTCATCCAGGCGGGCCAGTGCGATTTGCCGTTCGTGCTGATCCTTGATGTGCAGCGCTTTGCCGTACTGCACTGCGGCGTCCGGGGCTTTTTGGCCCAGGTGTTGGGTGAGGATGTTGATCATGGCCTGGGCCGGCGACAGCCCTTCGCCGACCAGATTTTGCAGACTGCCCTTGAGGTCGATGCCGGCCTTTTCGAACGCCTTGAGCGTCTCGGGTGCGGTGAGCTTGGACAGGAAGTTTTTGAAGTTATTGGCGGCCTCGTCATTGCTGCCGGCACCGCGGCGGGCGATCTGCAGCGAAGCGCCGATCTCTGCCACGGCGCGTTCGCCTGTGATGCCCAACGCAGCAAACTGTGGCGTGAGTTGCGGCAGCCATTTGGCCATGTCGGCCAGTTCAAACTGGCCGCTTTTGCCGGCGAAGGCCAGCATGTTCATCGAGCGCTCAAAGCCGCTGGCGCCAATGTTGAGGTTGTCATTTAGGGCGATGGCCACCGCGCCGAGGTGGTCCATGCTGGCGCGGGTGGCCGTTGCGGTTTTGGCCATGACGGGCGCATAAGCGGCCAGCTCTTTCAGGTGGCTGATACCACCTGCGATCAACACGGCGGTGCCCTTGGCGACTTCGGTTTGGGTCTGGTTCCATCTGAGTGCTGCGCCGCGCATGGCGATGCTGAGGCGTTGTTCTTGCGCGAGGTCGAAGCCGCCGGTGATGGCAATGTCGCGGGTCTGGTCTTGAAAGTTGATGGCGGTTTTCATCGATTGAACGACTGGCGCGCCCAACGCGGCACCGGTGCCGACGACTTCCATCGCTTGGCCGCGCAATTCACCGCGCCGGGTTCTGAGGGCTTCACCGTGCGCCATGCTGGCGGTGAGGCGTTCTTGCTTGGCGTGGAGTTGGTCGATGGTTTGGCCGACGGCGTCGTATTGGCGGCGCAGTTGCGCGATGCCCGTGCCGCCCCGGGCCAGGGATGCCGACAGTTCGTGGCCGATCTGCTGTTGTTTGCCCACGAGCCCATCAACGGCATGGCCCAATTGCCGTACGGTGGTTTTGGCGGAGCTAAACGCTGCGTTGAGGCTGCCGGAGACCACAGCACCAATTTTTAAACCGACGAGGACTTCGTTCGCCATCATTGCTACGCTTTGGGAATGTTTGAAAAAACCACGTTGCGCACCGCCCAAACTCTCTATGCACTGGCCATTGGCACCGGTGTGATCTGGCTTGCCTGGCTGTGCCTGGTGCATCTGTCTGGGTGGGCGGTGATCGTGGCGTTCTGTTTGGGGCTGCCGTTGCTGGCTTTGGTGGCCACCCCTATCGCTGCGGGTGGCGCACTGTTGGCCGGGCTGGTGGTTGGCTTGGTGACGGTGGTCAGTGGCTTGATTGTTCGGCGAGTTCGAGCCGGCGGTTAATCTCCCGCTGGCAGACGTCTACCCAGCGCCAGTAATCGACCATGTCGAGCCGTTCGATTTCAGAGGGCTGCAACCTCAGCACCAGTAGCAGTGCTTCGTCCCAGGACTGGAGCAAGGGCTCTGCCGGCTGCCATTTCCCGCAACACCTCGGTGGCGAGGGTTGAGTCGGCAATGTCGAATTCGCCGAGGTCTTCGAGGGTGATGCCCAGCAGCTTGGCGACCAGCAGGTCTTCCATGGCGCCTTCGTCTTTGGTTACTGCTTGCGCAGCGCTGATGTCTTTGCGTTTGAGGCGCTTGATGGGCAGCGTTGAAAGCTGCTCGCCATTGGCGCTGGTGAAGGGGAATTTGAGGGTGAAGGTTAGAGTGTCGGCCATCGTCGTTGCTCCGGGCTGATCGAGATGATCAGCTGTTTGGTCAGGGAGTCTTGATGATGGGTGGCCGTGACGGCGCTGGCTTTTAATCGCATTTAATGGCGAACGCATGGAGCAAATTTGGCTTAAGATTGATTAATCAACGGCATAGACTTTCAACCCCGAAGGAGATGGCTGCATGAGCACGGATAACAAATCGCAATTTAATTTGCTGACCCGCAAAGTAATAGAAATGTTGGTTGAGGCTTGCCCAGTGAGCGTAGAAATTACTGCTGAGACGTTTTCACTGCCTGAGGGGCAGTACGACAGCTCATCATCTTCGGACGTTTTCATTACTGGTTTTTACACACCATCAGCAGAAGAACATCTATTGAACAGCACGCTGAAGTGGTTGGCCGATGAAGGTTTTATCCGGGAAACCGCGACTGACCAGTATGTGGCGACCCTCAGAACTCTTAAGTTATACGATGCTATTCCTAGCGCACTCTCTGAATGACTAACGGGCGGTCTACCCGCGAGAGTTGACCGCCCTTGTCATGCATCACGCCCTTTTTTCAAGGGTGTGACTACTGCTCGTTTCTCGTTCTACGTTTTCCAACGCCCGATTCACCGCCAATTCCCCCAACATGACCACTTGCGCAATGCCCAACAGGGTCTTGCGGTTGGGGCCTTCCAGCACCCCGGCAAAATCACCGAGCATGACCGTGGCTGACGCTAGGGATTCGCAGGCGTTGGCCAGTAAGGATTCGGTGTCGGTTAGTGGGTTGACCATGAACATGGTGTTGGGGGTATAGGGCGTGGCCATGATTTGGGCTGCGGGTGTGAGGTAGTAGTCGAGGGCGCGTTCGGCCGCGTCGTGGAGTTTTCTTGAGTCGGGAAATTCGTAGGGCGATACAGGATCTTCGATCGGTGGAATGACTGTCTTGGACATCAGCTGTAACTCCGGATATAGAGTCGCTTGAGGATTTTTATAGACGACATGAAGCGTCATGGACGTACCCGATGACGGCACTGAGCCGTGAGGGGCAAGCCCCTCACGGGTGGCTGGCAACTAGCGCGCTACGCGGTGGTTATCCAGCACACGGTTGACGATCAGCTCACTCAGCATGATCACCTGTTGCAGGATCAGCATCGCTTTGCGTTGAGCGTCGTCTACTGAGCCTGCGATATCGCGGGCCATGTCGCTGGCCGATGACAGTGATTCGCACACTTCGACGAGCAACGTTTCGTCATCCACCGTGGGGTCGATGAGAAAGATGCGGCCGGGCTTGCGCGAAGGTGTTGAGGTCTTCAACCCTGGGTTGAGGTAGAAGTCGATGGCACGGTCTTTCGCCGTTTTTATGTTTTGAGCTTCAAGCGAAGCGTCGTAGGGGATCGAATCGGTATCCGGCGGGTTTGGTGTGATTTTGAACATAGATGAAGCTCCGTATCGAGAAAATAGGAGCCATCACCCTCGCTACCAAACGATGGGTGGCGGCCATGCGCGGGTTGGTAGACCGGTCGATACGGAACCCGGCGCTCACGAATGAGCCCCACGCATGTCCACCATATAAAACTGAGCCGAAAAAATAGGCTTCATAAGGTGATGCCACACGAGCGTACCGAAACGGGCTACCAAACCCGATCACTGTTTTTCAGTGACAGGGAAACGATATAGCCCACCCCTTGCCGTGTAAGCCGGCGGATTCTGGTGCACGCGTAGGTAACGACGCAAGGTGTTGTAGCCTTTATGGCGTAACAGTTGGTGTAATTTAAACGCGCATGCGGCGTTGTGTTTACGCACAGCGAAAGCCGCAAATTCATCATCCTGTTTTTGATGAAATGACCGCGTGTAGGTGGATGGCTGGGTGTTGTGCCGCAACCTCGATTACCTCACACACATCATGACGAGCGAGCGTGCGTATAAAGATCGGCAATGGCGATTTAAAGTCGGCCGCGTAGATGCTTGATCGAAGGTTTGAGGCGCCTATTGGGGCTTTTATCCGAGGGGATAGCCGCTGCGTGGGAAGCACTGCGGTTGATAAACGTTGCCCCTTTCATATTGAAAGGGAGGCAACTGTGCGAGGTTCATTTCCGTTGAGGCGAATCTAACAGCCCTCGCACAGCCGCCATAACGGAGCTGAGCTGTTGGCGGCTGCATGCCGGTAGGTGAACGTAAAAGCTTCGATAGGCCGGTTCACCTAGCCCGCATGCAGCCGTCAACACAGTTCGAGCGGTACCCAACAGCGGAGGCACTGCAACGTGCTCTGCCGCTTGAACTGGTCGCTGACTGGCAGCGACGGGGACAAAGATACCGTGTGGCCTAAGGCATGGATGCCAGCCGATTCTGTGGGTGGTGTAGGCAATGACACTTGAGGCTGTAGCATTTCAGAATTACGTTGAACCATTGGCATGAGAGCCACGAGTTGTGCAGTCAATCGAGCTCGCCCACTCGACTTTTCCTAGATTGATGTGCGTGCATCTCTCGCTTCTACTGGGCTCTCCTTCATTTAAAAGCTCATCAGGGCTTGTGATTTTTGAGAAAAAGGCAAATAGTGTCACATAGCCCTCATATGAAGGGCATTTTTTTGCCTTTGTTGACTTCATTTTGGTGCCATTTTGAAGTCATCCGGTCTTTGATAGGTTTCGGAGTTGTTATGGCGAGAATCAACATTCGTGAGTTGCCAGACCACATTCACAAAGCAATCAGTGAGTCTGCCGAGAGAAATAATCGCTCGACCGAGGGTGAGGTTCGGTCAGTTCTGCAAGCATACGTATCTGCCTTAGAAGCGAAACCTGCTCGAATAGAGACCCTGCGCGAAAGCTGGCAGAGATACATGGGAGAGCGCCTGGATCAACTCTTTGCGTGCGTACGCCATGATCAGGTTTTTACTCACAAAGAGCCTGAAAGCGTTGCTGGCATTGCACGGCTCATTGGGGAGGATAGTCCTGCCAATTTGCTGGACTGCTTGGGGGGGCTTGCCTCCCCGTCATTTGACATGCTTGATCGCGTCGCTGCGTGGTCCGGAGCCTCTTACAACTGGCTAATCTGTGGTGCGGGCTCAGTTTTTGCGACTGAAAATATTGGTAGCAGTTACCAGGAGTTTTTCCTGCACGATCTGCACAGCAAGAGCATTTCGTTCAGACTACTGCGCGTTTGCGGAGGTCGCTCAGATGGAATGCTGATGTGCATTCGCCACGACAGCTCCAGAAATACTTATGTCACAGGCTATATTTACGAGCATTTTATGCTTAAGGCGGGAATGGGCTCGGGCGGGAACGGCAACCTTTATCGGTTCATCCATTTTTTGAAGACGCAGTGCGGCCATCGCTCTTTGCAGGCCTATAACTACGACGAGATTGAAATGAATACCCAGCAAGGGGCTCATCATCCGCTGTACTACATCCGTCGAGCCACACAAGCCGAATGGTTGCGCCAGCTATTCTCTGGGGAGGATCCCTCCAATTGGCTTAAGGGCAACCTGTCATTGTGGAAAGACATGCACAATTTGCCATTTGGGGGAGAAAAGGCTGAGTGATGCGATTTCAGTTGTCCTCATCTGCTGATTCACATTGCAGCTTCGATTTCATTGCGAATGACTGTCGTGCGTCTTTTTCGAAACCAAAGTGCTTGCTTTTCTTTTAATAAGCGAACGAGCGGAAGAGGATTAGCTAAGTGAGCTCTGGCCACCCAAAGGTGGCCAGAGCTCATATTTTAAGCTGTGATGGAAACATTGAGTGTGTAACCACTTTCAGTATTTTCCGAAACCTGCCAAACCCTTTGGTCGAGTACGTGCAACCTACCGAGAAGCAGTTCGTGTGGGTGCTTAGTCCTACCAGCTGCTGCACAGGCGACCATCATCGAGCCTTTCAAACGCGTAACGACTTCATCGTGAATGCTGTCATTACTACCGTGGTGCGGCAAAACGAATACATCGACACTATCAATCAGATGCTGAAATCGCTGAAGCCATTGTGTCCTCGTATCACGCATTTCCAGATTTGCATCTCCAGTGGACAACCAAGCGCCTCCTTTTTTAACAGCTCGGCCTCCTGATGATTTAACTCTTAGATGCGGACATGGGAATGGCCAATATACAGACTCATCCGTGCTACTGATGTTGATATCTGAAGTGGCAAGGTGGGGCCCTGAATAGAGGCTCAGTGATGGTTTGTTATTGTCAGTAGATAATATTGAATAGCAAGCTTTTAGCGTCTTTCGGCTTTGCTTAACAGAAAGAATTTCCAATAAATTTTTAGTGAATGCTTTTGAAGCAACTTCACGACTGTTAAATGTCCTTGGGAGAAGCTTTCCCACTGCCTTGCGAAACAGAACGATGGCGTGGTCAGGGAACGGGTGAACATAGGGAACCAGCAACCAAGACGGTGATCCACCCTTGGCTTTGGAGGATATCGAGGAATGTTCGCTTAATGTTCGAGCGGTGATTTTCCCTGAGCTCAGAGATCTGGGCTCACCGAAAGATTGAGAGCGGATCGTGTAGGGGCTGTCTATATTAATGTTTTCATCGTGGGGTACTATGTTGTCTTCAGGCGAGCGTTCAGAGTTAGGATTGAAAGGGTGGGCATCAGCGTTTTCATCTGCGCGTTGCACGTAAAGGATTTGTTTCACGCCACGATCTGAAAACCACGTTGAAGGATCTACCAAAAATGACCGAACCGATGCAGCGATCCCGGTATCGCCAATCGCTTCACAGGCGATCATGGTAACGTGTAAGGGGTCCAAACAAGGAAGGATAACAGTGTCAATTTGCATGTGTGCCGCTAGCAAGTCGATTCCGTTAATATGATCTTTATCTAAGTGAGAAACGAACAGTATGTCGATCTTGCCTGGCGAGCAAAACGTCAGGCCTTGTTCAAAGTGTTCCCGATTTATGGACCCACAGTCGAATGCATAAGTTAATACGTGTGACTTATCATCACGAATGTGGCCAATCAGGAAGCCACCTTGACCTACCGGTAGCTGACGAATAGAGGCGTGTAGCGAAGTTTTTCTCAAAATACCCTCCTTGTTTTACTGACGCTTCTAGAGCTATGCTCCGAAAGCGATCACGAGATGGAGGCACATTGACATGATTTGAGCGGCAAGTAAAATGCCCCCCCCCCCCCCCCCCCCCCGCAAGTGCGCTTACAGATGAGTAGACCTGACTCCTCAGCAATTCAGCAACGACGTACCCATGCGCTTCTTATAAAATGATACTCACGGCTCAGATAAGACTGGCTAGATTTGCATGATTAGTAGCCACTACGCTTGGATAAGATATGACTACAGACAATGACTCACAGCCTGTTCCCGAGGAGCTTGCTGCCGTGCCCGCCGTACAGAACTGGAAGTTAAAAGCTTTTGGTCAGCAGGAACTTTCTATCACAGAATACCCGCTTTATACGGACGCCCATATTACAGGGAATATCCAAAAAAAAGATTGGCCTTACGATTTTTTGAATACCATTCCGCATGTCAATGAGCCGGGGATGGTGAGGCACTCTATTACATTGCGAATTGAAGAATATTTTTGCTCAACTGTTCCCGATTTTTCTAAAACCAGTAATTTGCTTTTTCACGGTGGTTTAATCCAAGATGAAATTGCTGCTTTAGCGTCCCTCTGTTTGGGCGCAAGAATTAAAGCGGGTGGTATGAGTCGGATTTTCGGCAGCTCAGCGAGTGATCCACTAGGACGGCCTACCGAGTGGGATTACAGGTTACCTCCATCGTTGACAGTAGATAAAAGCCGTCTGATCCTTCCTGAAGTTACAGGCACCCACTCTCTCGATGAACTGATACGGTTCGAATTGCTGCCAACTTTAAATTCGCAGCGATCAATTGCACTTGTCCGTGCTGCTCGCTTTTATCAAGATGCTTTATGGATTGCGGAATCAGAACCAAGTCTTGCTTGGTTGTTGCTTGTTTCTTCTCTTGAAACAGCAGCTAATGAATGGCGAGCAGAGAACGGGACTGCTTCACAGCGGCTAACTGAATCGAAGCCCGAACTGGTTGCAAGGTTAATGGAGTACAACGATGATAATTTGGTTCAGTTTGTGGCGGAACAGATTGAGCACACGTTAGGAGCTACAAAAAAATTCATCGATTTTACACTGAACTTTTTACCATCCCCGCCCCCGTTGCGCCCAGATCTATGTGATCAGTTTTCGTGGAAACGTAAACCAATGAAAAATATGCTGGGCACTGTATACCAATATCGTTCTTATGCACTCCATGGTGGTATTCCATTTCCACCCCCAATGTGTGACCCTACTCGAAAGTTTGATGAGTCACTTGGCTACTCGGAGGTAGGGACGACCGCATTGGCAGTTAGTTCTTACGGTGGGGTTTGGACCGCTGGCGACCTTCCAATTAATCTTCATGCTTTTCATTACATTGTTCGTGGAGCACTTCTTGGCTGGTGGGAAAGTATGGGAGCCAAATAATCGGCGGAGCAAATTGGCGGCGCATTAAATTAGGGTCAGGTGAAGAATTATTTTTGTACCTCATCAGTTGAAACGCCGCCGTCACAAGCGGCGTTTTTCTTTCGAACGTGTTAAGAAACTCCTAAATTTCTATTGTATTTGGCCAACTGATCCTCCCCACCCACCCGGAAAATATTCGCCAAATAATCCAGCAACACCACCTCTTCACCATTGATCATCTGCCGCACATAGGTCGCCGAAAACGGCGTCTCGTACTTGGTCGGGTCGCGCGGTTTATGCGTGCCTAACTGGTACTCTTTCCCAGTGATGGTCATGGTCGTGACCAGCGGAATCTCGTTGACCAGCCCGCCGTTGTTGAACACTTGCACGTTGGACCGGCACTGCAGTTGCACGGTCTTGAACGGGGTCACCAGTTTGCGGGCTGCCTCTACGTAGAGGCTGTTCCAGGTGATTTTGCCTTCCAGTTTGTCGATGCCATCTGGCAGTTCGATCAGGCCGACCATGCCCAGGCCTTGGAAGTCGCTCATTACGGTTTTGAGGGTGCCCAGGTCGATTTCTTCACACTTGCCGAAGAAGCTGGCGCCGTCCAGGTAGAGGTTGGCGTTGGTGATGCGGTGTGCGCTAAAGCCTGCCATTTATACGGCCCCCAGGTTGGCGAGGTAGTCGCCGGTGATTTGGGTTTCAAAGGTGCCACGCTCCAGTGGTAGCGGGACGGTGAGTTTGTAGTTGAACAGTGCGTGGCCTTGTTCGAGTTCGGTCTGGGGGTTGCGGGCCGGGTCGTACCAGCATTCGCCACCGAGCAAGGCGCCGTCGCCGATGAGTTTGCGCAGGAAGCCGTTGACGCTTTCAGTGATGCTGGTGATGAGCGCGGTGGTGATGGGCTGGTCGACGAATTGCAGTGCGCTGTAGCGGATGGATTCGTCGATGACGTCTTTGGTGCGGCGCACGTTTTCGAAGTTGCGCATGTGGGTGACGCTGGGCCAGGCCGCGGTGCGGTTACCCCATAAACGCAGGCCGGTGCCGAAGGAGTTGAAGACGGTGGTGATGCCGTTTTCGTTGAGTAGGTTGACTTCGCTGCTGGTGTCGTCGATGCGGGCTGTGAGTGGTCGCTCCAGGCCGATGACGCCCAGCAGTGGCTGGTTGGAGCTGCTCCAC
The DNA here is from genome assembly GCF_019710535.1 of Pseudomonas sp. 3-2. Taxonomy (NCBI): domain Bacteria; kingdom Pseudomonadati; phylum Pseudomonadota; class Gammaproteobacteria; order Pseudomonadales; family Pseudomonadaceae; genus Pseudomonas; species Pseudomonas sp. 3-2. The sequence continues at coordinate 1,839,051 of NZ_CP081200.1, forward strand.
CAGTAGCCGTGGTCGCTGTCGACTTTGGCGCGCAGGCCGGCGGCGCGGATGGACAGTGGTTGCAGGCGCTGGCCGTTGACGGCGTCGTAGACACGCACGTGGGGGTAGCACAGGCGGACCCTATCGCTGCTGGTGTTGAAGTTGATGTTGCCGGCGGGCCCGCGACCGGTGAGTACTTGTTGCACGGTGGTGCCGATGGGGGCGTCGACGTAGGTGACGCCTGCGACAATGCCGGCGGCGATGGTCAGGCCGGCGGTGACTTCGTTCAGGGAGCTGAAGCCCGGGGCGATGAAGATTTTGGGGAAGAAGCCCAGCAGGTTGTAGCTGTCTTGAAAGGCTTTTAAACCGGTGCGCCGGCCGGCGGTGCTGACGCTGCCGATGATGTCGGCGGCGGTGACTGTTCTGGGGTCGGTGTAGGTGTAGTCGGCTTTGATTTGGGCGTTGGCGGGAATGCTGCCGACGGGCAGTCGGGTGATTTGGCCGGTGAATCTGTTGACGGTGTAATCAGTGCCTTCCAGGTAGACGTCTGTGCCTTCAAGGGGCATGAGTTGCAGGTGTTGCAGGCCGCTGTGTTTGAGTTGCAATGGGGTTTCGCCGGCGAACTGCTGAAGCTGACCGGTGACGGTGGTTTTGTGGATGGCGGGATCAAGGACGTTGACGACGAGTACGGTGCCGGCGCCGAAGTCGTAGATGCCTTCCAGGGCTTCGGGGATGCTGTAGCCGGCGGTGTGCGGGCCGAACTGGGTCGCGTGGGTGTCGTTGAGGCACAAGGTCAGTTCGTTGATGGGCCCGGTGGGCGCGGTGCCGATCAGGGCGATGACGGCGGATTTGACGACGCGGATGGGCCGTGGGCCGCGTTCGATTTCGGTGGTTTCGATGCCGTGCAGGTAGTTGGCGGGCATGGGCGGTTATTCCTTGGCGGCGCTTTTGGGCTCGGGCTTTTTGCCGGAGGGTTTGGTGTGGGTGGGCAACGGTTGCAGGTGTTTGAGGGCGAGTAACACAAGGGTGTATTCGTGATCGGCGGGCAGCCGGACGGTTGCGCCGGGGTGAAGCAGTACGCCCAGCGATTGGCGGTCTGCGCCTACGTATAAGGTGACGGCACTGAGTGGGCCGTCGTAGTGGTATGGCGTCAGGGTCATGGTTGTTCCTTGAAGTCGGCACGTTTGAGCACGGGGCCGTGCTGGTCGGGCATGGTTTGCAGTTGTGTGGCGCGGGTGGCGTAGTCCTGGGCGTATTGCCAGAGGCCGTTGGTGTGGCCGATGAATTGTTCTGAAACGGGGTGACAGGCCTGGTCTGTGTTGGGTGGGTACCAACCGGTGAGGCAGGCGCGCATACGGTCCAGGTGGCTGACCACGCCGTCTTGGCCGTTGAGCTGGCGAAAGATGAGCGTGAGGCGCAGAACCATGTGCCGGGCTTGCACGGTGGCGTCGGTGCTTTGGGGGTGGCCGAAGGTTGATTTGCCGTAGGCCAGCAGCACGGCGCCGCGTGGGTGGTTGAGGCGGTATTGCTGTGGGTTTTCCGGAAAACGCTCGACCCTGAGTTGGTCGCCGAAGTCGGCTTGCAGCCGCGCGAGCATGGCGTCCATCAGGTGTTCGGTTTGGGTGTTGGCTGGCGGGTTCATTGATAGGCCTGCCACGTTTGTGCGCTGAATTGTTGAGGGCGTGCGCGGACGCGGATCTCGCCGGTTTCTGGCAGCGCCTGGCCGGTGGGCAGGCCGAGGGTGATGACGCCGTCGCGGATGTTTTCGAGCAGTTTGAGGGTGTCTTTGCGGCCGCTGATGACGGCGTCCGGTAAGGCGCCTTCGGGGCGGCGCTGGTAGAGCCAGTGCCGCGCGAGGTAGACCACGGCGTCACGCAGTACGGTGGGCACGGGATCGAGCGGCAGTGGGTAGCGGCCACGCAGGTAGCCGTCGACCAGTTCTTCTGCTTGGCGGACGCTGTTGTCGAGGACGGTTTCGTCGGGTTGTGTGGCGGCCGGGTCGTCGTTGGACAGTTGGGTGAGCGTGATCAGCGGGATGGCGTTGCCGAGGTCGGCGCGGGTGCAGTAGCGCATGGCTTAGCCCGCCTTCAGTTCGACGAGGGCTTCGGGGAACAAGCACAGGGCCAGTGGGTTGGCTTGGGCTTCTATGTCCCAGCCTTTGCCCATCTTGCGTGGCTCGGCTTTGCTGTAGAACGCCTGGCCCAGGGTGTTGACGGTTTCGTTGTAGTTGGCCGGCGCGTTGAACAGACGGAACACACCACGGGCGATGGGAAAGACCTGGGCGACGTCGGCCGGGATGAAACGTTGGCCGCTGACGGTGACGTCGTACTCGATGAATTCGATGCCGCCGAAGGTGAAGCCTGAGCGCATGTCGCCGCCGATCCGGTCTTTGGCTTCCTGGTAGTGGGCGAAGGCCTGTTTGACGTTGGCGTGGGCGGTGAAAGCGTCGAACCAGTCGGGCCCGCAGAACGAGCGAAAGCCGGTGACCATGACGCCGCCCAATTTGGATTCCGCGTGACGCTTGGCGTCGAGGCAGGCTTTGCGCACGTCGGTGTCGGGGTTGCTGAGCTCTACGGTGACTTTCTTTTGCTGGACGTCGAATTCGTCAAACAGGTCGAAGAGCACGGTGCCGTCGGCGTCGAGCAGTTGGCCGCGCAGTGCGCCGACGCGCTGAAATTCGCGGGTGGTTTCGATGCTGTTTTTGAGGTCTTGGAGGTGGTCGTTGATGACGGTGGCCATGGGCGTGGTGGCGCTCTCCTGGCCGAAGGCAGCGATGCCTTGCAGTTGGCTGGGCAGGATGGGCCGACTGATGGGCAGGTGCAGGGTTTCGAAGGTGCGGCGTTTGCGCTTGTTGCCTTTGAGGGGCGCCGGGTCGTCGTTGCGTGAGGTGTTGGGCACGAGTACCAGCCGGCCTTCGCGCTCGTCGATGATGACGCTAGTGCTGGTGACGCCTTTTTCGTCGAACAGGCCCATGGCGCCGACTTTGCCGGGGATGGCCGGGAGTTTGTTGACGGCGGCCGTGAGGTTGGCGACGGTGAAGAGGTCTTGCAGGTTCATGGGGGGCTCCGTTAGAGGGTGGCGCGGGCGACGATGCCGTGGGCGTTGAGTTGGTCGAGGGCCTGGGCTTTTTGCTCTGCGGTGATGCCAGCCGGCCAGGTGAGTTCGGCCAGGGCCAGGACGGCACCGCGGGCGATGACGACGGCGGGTTTGTCGCCGCCTGTGGCGTCGATGGGTTCGGCAAGGACGGCGACGGCCTTGTTGGCGGGGGCTTTGCCGGCTGGGTCGAGGGGTTGGTGTTTGTGGTCGACCTTGGCGAGGACTTGGCCCAGGGTGTAGACGTGGCCGCCCAAGAGCGTGATGTTGTCTTTGGTCCAGCCGGGGCTGACTTGCACCAGTAGCAGGTCACCGAGGTCTTTGGGTTGGTGGTGGGTGGCCATGGTCAGCCCTGCCTTTGGGTGCGGGCTTCGGCATCGGCCAGCAAAGGGTTGGTGGTTGCATTGAGGGCTTGGCCTGCGCGTTGTTTGGTGGCGACTTCGGTGAAGCTGACGGCGCCGGCCAGGTCGTTGAAGAGGGATTTGAGGCCTTCGCTTAAAGGTTGGCGCTGGTCGCCTTCGCCGAAGTGCAAGGGTGTTGCGCCGGACTGGGCGGCATCGAGGGCGGCGATGACGACGGGGACGTGCATTGGCTTCATGCCGGCGGCGACCAGTTGTTCGGCGTAGGCGACGCTGGTGGTGTGGATGGTTTGTTGGGCGGCGATGTGGGCGGCTCGGTCACGTTGGGCGAGTTGGGCTTTGAGGCGTTGGTTTTCGGCCTGGATGGCGGCGGTGTCTGGCGCTGTGACTGGCGGTGTTTGGGTGGTGGGGTCTGGTGTTTGTGGCAGGCCTTCGCTGAAGTGGATGACGCCAGGTTCGGCTTCGGCCAGTTCGATGGCGCGCAGGCCTTTGACCGCCGGCGGCTGGGCGCCGAGGAAGCCAACGTGGCGCAGGTAGTAGACGCCGGGCACGGGGTTGTTGGGTGCGGTTGGGTGGTAGAAGGAGGCGGAGACTTTTTTGTAGCTGCCCGCGGCGAGTTGTTCGGCGAAGGTGGGGTCGATTTGTTGGGGTTCGGCAATGAGGCCTTCGGGGGTGGCGGTGAGGGTTTTGACCCAGCCGGCTGCGGGGGCGTCGTGTTGGGGGTGGCCGATGACCAGCGGGGCTTCGTGGAGGGTTGGGTTGTAGGCGGCTACGGTGGCGGTGAGGTCGGTTTGGGTGAAGTTGAGGGTGGTGCCGCAGGAGGCGGTGTGGAGGCCGGGTTTGAAGATGTGGAGGGGTTTCATGGGGCTGCGCTTTGTGGGGATGGTGGGCGCAGTTTTGGGGAATGAATGGGGTTGGGCTTTTAATCGGATTTAGAGGGATGGTCGAATTCTGAGATGGGAGAAGTCGGCTTGGCATTGCGGGGTGATCTATCGGTGCGCAATGCTACTGACAGGTTTTATAAAGCGTTTATGACTCGCGGAATGTTGGGGCGCGACTCGACGTCGGGCCGGCCTGAGTACGTCCCTAGGTTGAGCCGCTGCAATCTGCACTTTATGCATAAAAATACTGGAGCAAGAAGCGTATGGATTTGGGAAGCCCTGATGCTTACATCAGTTTGATTTCAGGCCTTGTCGGGGCATTGATTGGTGGTGCTTTCACATTGAAGGGAGCAACCAAAGCTCACGAGCTGGCTTTAAAGAAGGAGAAAGCCGCAGAAAAGGAAAAAATGGTCACTACGCTGATGCTCCTACGCACTGAGATCACTACTGCTTGGACGTTGTTCAAGCATGAGTACGCTGACGAGTTAACGGAGCTGAAACCGGAAACACCCTACCTAACAATTTTTCCAATTGGGGCATCGCCGTTTCCGATTTTTGATTCAGCGCCTGAAGCTCTCAACCTTTTACCGCCTGATCTTGCAAAAGATGTCGTGCATTTTTATATGCGGGCGAAGGGCTTGATTGCCATGATCCAGATGAATAATCGCGATTACGAGCAGGCTCTTCAACATGCACGCTCCCTATTGCTCAATAATCTTGAGCATGCGCATAAGCAGAACCTTGAGCTGTCAGCTGAGCAGCGAAATCAGATTTTTCACGGCGGTGTTGAGTTTATGGCTGCCCACCTCGGAATGGGGGATACGGCGGATGGAATGAGATCCCTTGGCCAAGAGCTAGACCCTGTTGTGCAGCGCGTCACGAGGCAAGTGGATGAACTGGTACTCCCTTTTTCGGATCAAAAGGTAAAGATGAACTGATGGCACTACCTTCTTTTGATACAGCTTGGCGTGAACGGCAGAGTGTTAAGCCACGCATCTTGGTATTGGAAATCAGAGACCAGCATCGGGTTGATGACGCTGTGCTTGGTTGGGTTGTGGTCGAGCGAGAGGAAGTGTATCGACGTGATCCGCGTAGTGGAGAGATCTATGAGGCTTCAGTTCGCTTGTCGTATCAGCGGATCACATCGAACTATCCATCACAAAGCAGTGGTAAAGGTCAGTTTAATGGTAGTTTTTCGCGTGCGCTCAATGCTGTTTCCTTGACTTCGTCTTCGATGGCTAAGGGCGCTGTGTTTCTTGACCTGCCGGGGCTACACGGGCAACGCATTGGTACATATTTGATGAACGAAGTTGTTCAGTGGGTGCAGCAGTGGCCTGAGGCTGAGGTCAACAGTATTGAGCTACTGGGTGGACAAGCGACGGGTGATAACAAAGAACGTCGCAACTGGTTCTATGAGCAATTCGGCTTGAGCTTCGAGTACCAAGATCCTGCGCATCGTGAAGGTGTCTCAAGGCCAATGCAGTCTGCGGCGCTGCGAATAGTCGAGACCTGGAAGGCGAACATTTTCGAGCATCACATGCTTCATTTTTTAGCGGTTCGTCTAGACGCCGCTGCATCTGCGCAATTTGAGTTGGAGGCTCGTAACCATGCTTGCGCTTATCTGATGGCTGAGCAGAAGAAAGCAGAGGCTCGGCCATTGCGTTGGGCGATCAGGCGTCTGTACATCCAGAACGTGGCGCAGATTACTGTCGGGTTGTGCTTAGCTATTTTCTTCAGTTTATTGTGGTTCAAAACGAGGTAGTAGCTCGGTCTTCTGGTGATTCAAATCAAGGGCCTCTGACTCGGTGACTGTAAATCAGTTTTTCGATTCGGAGGCCTGCGCAAGCTCGCTTAGCTGCGTAACGACTTGATTAGTTGTGGCATGGTCTCCATTTCCAAGCGGACTTCTGCGTTGAGATCTGTGAGCTTTGCGCTGAAGGAAAAATCCGGATTGAGGACCAATGTAGCATTTATGAGGGTATTCTCTTCGACCTTGATATCTGGAAAGTATCGATTGAAGTCGCCTCGTATTTCCCATTCGCGCACACCAAACATTCTTCGCAGGTGTGTGGCTTTCATTGTACCCAATACGCTTGAACCTCCTGCCGTCTCACCAAACCCCCTATACGTGCTGCCATCGCTGAGGGGCGTTAATGCATTGACGTGACTCTTTCTTAGATTCAAAACCTCCTCATGTGTGTAGTTAGGAATGGTCTCTACCAAATTAGGAGTATAAATATTGGAAGGCCAGTTGCGCTTCAGCGTTTCGACAATCTCCCTATTCGTCCAATGTCCATGCTCCAGCAAAGCCAACGCATGAAAGCTTTGATCATCTACGAACGCGTAAACGATGTGACTGCCCCCTTCAATCATCCCAGGGTGTTTGGGATCCTCAACAGTACCGATGTGGAAGTGGTTGATCTGCCAATGCATTAGCATTTCATCTCGCCCAAGAACGTCTTTGATTTGTCGACTTAGGTGTGGTTCTAGATCTTCCCCCCTTTCGACTTTGCTTTTTAAGAACTCCCAGCCGGTTTGCAGATCACTTGGGCACGTAAAGACATCAGAAATCTTGACCGCCCGCGGAGTTATTTTAGGTAATCTGACCATTCGATGGGCGAGCCAAATATCAGCATCAGCGCTCCGTTTTTCAGGAATGCTCAGGCCCATGTGTTTTTCTGCATAATCCTTGACGATTGCTACCCAGTCGGAAGCAAACTTGTCCTTTCCAATGAACTGCACCTTCACGTTTCCAATTCCTTTCTGGGTAAAAGATCTTTCAAATCAAAAAAACGCTAGCTGCGCCATAACCTCATACGGCTCCTGTAGTGCTAGTTGCGAACTGCGAAGTCGTCTTTGAGCACAAACTCCATTCCAATGCCCACGCCTTTGAGCACCTCGGTAACGCGATCAATGAAAATCTCGCCCTGCTCGGGAAGCTGGTACAGGCCATTGACGCGAATTTTCGGACTTTTGCCTTTGGCTGGCGGGTAGCTTTCCAGCAGTTCGCCGCTCTCAATGAAGGCGATGTAGGTGTTGATCTTCTCTTGAAGCAACAACAGATGCTCTCCCTGTTGGGCTTTGTCGCCCCATTCCAGGTGATCGGTGATGACGAGTACGACGTTGTCGGGTTCCCACTCGGGTACCGCGATGATGTCGACGACTTTTGTTTCGGTGATGGACATGTCTGCTCCCTCAGAGGGTCGGGTCAGGTCGAATGATGTCGACTCTGGTGGGTGGGATTCTGGTGCCTCCGGTGAAGCCGGGTTTGCCTTTGCCGACGACGGTCGCGCCGGACTTTTCAATTTCTGGAAAGCCGAGTTTTTGGTTGCGGGTGAGTGGCGCTGTTTCTGAAGATTTGCACTCAACGCATGAAATATTCCCTTCGGCATCGCGGCCCATCATATCAATGCGGGTACGGACTCCGCTGTCGGTTTTGACTGTGACCTCACGGGCGGCTTCAGGTTTGGTCTTGCTGAACTCTTCGAAGGACGCTTCTTCAAACGCCTTGCCCTTTTGTTTGTTCTTCTCTAGCTGCGTGCTGAGCACGATGTAGATGGGTTCTAGGCCTGCGTCATCGGGGAACCAGATGATTGCGTCCTGGAACTCAGGGGGATGCGCCGGGTTGGCAAGGAGTGTGTTCGACTGTTCGGTCGGTGGGTATACCCATACGGGTGGTAGTTGGGGCGCACCTTCTAGTGCTGGAGTACCGAGTACGCCGTCCGGGCTTGTTGCTGGCGTCCAGGTGAGGCCTATGCCGTTGCCTATGTCGGCAACGAATTTCTCTCCGTCCTTTTCTGCTTTGATGACAGGGACATTTTCCCAGTCCTTTTTGCCGCCGGTGTAGAAGCCGTATGCGTTGACGGAGCCATCGGGCAGTGTTTTTACGTTGACGCGTACGCGGGTGCGACCGCTGTCGAGCGTGGCGTATTGATCTTTTTTGTAGAAGGCGCTGTCGGGGGCGATGCTGGTGTTGGGTATTAGCAGTGCGATGGTGCCTACTACCGCGCCGGCGGCTAACGTACCAGCGCCCTCTAGCAGATTGAGTGCAAGTGAGCCGCGCAGCCGCTGGGTGATGGTGCTGCCGGTTGCGGAACCGCCGACCAGTTGCAGTGGAGTACCTTCGGCGGTGACTGCTGCCGCCGTGCCGAGCACGGCCCATAGGCCGTAGTCAGCCAGTTTTTCGACGGGCACGAACCCAGCTGGGTTGGTGTGGTTGATTTCGCCGTCGGGCAAGTTGCAGCTTTTGGCAAAGACGCAGCCCATGGTTTCGGGCTTTGTGTCTGGTGCTGGTGGGAGGTCTTTGTACTGCGCCCAGTGTTGAGCGTTGATGTCGACGGGTTCGACGCCGGTGTTGCGGTAACCCTTGGGTGGGTTGGGGACGTAGCCACTCAATCCTTGATTCCTTGTTCCGATCCTTGGTGAACGGCGGCAGGTTGCCAGTCAATATCCGAAGAGGCAACGGGTGGCACTTTGACTTCACTTGAACAGTAATCCATTCTTATAGTTTGAAGGCCTAGTTGAGCCGCAACTTTAATAGGTGGTGAGTCGTACGCCGCTGACCAGCCCGGCTTGCCAACTGGAGGAAACCATGTCAAAACAGAATCAATTGGATTTAATTATTGAGAAAAAATCTCGATCTTCTACTTGGGTGTATGCGGGATTGGGAGAGCTGTCTACTTTGCATAATGGATTCACCGCACTAATTTCGCCAGAGCCGTATCAGATATCACTTCATGTGGTTGCTATAGCCTCATGTATTGAGGCACTTGCGAAGGCTTGCATAAAAATACTTATAGACGAGGAAGATAGTCCTTATCTCGAAAAGGCCAGAGGCTTTAAGGATCTGACCTTTGACTTTGAACTTACAAAAGCACTAAGTCGTAAAGAAATAACGTTTGGGGATTTGGTTAGCCACAATATTGGTATAAGTGGGGTCGATCAATTATCGAAACATTTTGGGGTGTTGTTTCAGGGAGATCCTGGGTATAAAGATCTGAAGCACAGCCTTGCGACCATACGCGAATTTGTCGAGCCTCCAGAGGATTTTATAATGGAGGATTCCGGTTTGTACGAGCCTGAGTATGGTGATCTTATTGTCTCTGACGCCAATGCGTTGTTTCGAGACATTAAGGATATATTCGCTTCGCGTCACATAGCTGCGCATGAAGCGAACTTTAGGCTGGTGACTGCCGAGCAGTTGCTAGGCTGGTTCGAGAGCGCAATGACATTTGCGAACGCAATGTACGAGATTATTGAACAAAAACTTCACCCTCGCGCCTCTCGCAGTGCTTTCGGAAGCTCGGTTCAAGCAATGCAAAATTCAGGAGTGTTGTATTCGAAAATCGCCAGCGAGTGGGAAAGCCTTTTCGAGAAATGGGTGGTTGAATGGGAACTAGACAATGAGGAAGCTTTGAAGCTTCGAGAAAATATCCTTGAGTCGGATAAGTCTTTCAGCGAACACATAGATAAAGAGTTCGACCTGCATCATTCACGTGTTCGACTTATTCTTGGAAATGGACGCCGTCATCTGGAGGCTAAAATACAGAAAATGCTTCTTGAAACACGCTTGGAATACCTGAAACGGCTGAGGACGGAGGTATAAACTTAGCTGTGCTCATTTAAGCCCATAGGCACTATGGGCTCATATCCTACTTAGGTCGGACCGTAAAACCACCGTCCAACCCCATAAATTTTTGGCTAATATGGGGGATCTTCAATCCCAAGCTCATGAACATTGCTACCGGAACTGGCGCCACATGAATAGGTGTGACTGTTTCACCCGTTTCTGAGCGAATGGTTTCCATCATTTTGGTCGTGGACTGATTGATTCCGGTCTCCGGCAGGAGATCCATTGAGGTGCGGATTTTCCTTGCATTTATCAACGTATATATAATTGCTGATAATGTGTTAATTAATTTTCTTAACATTTTTGCCGGCCGCTTGCTCAGGCTATTTTTATACCATTCTCTTTCTGAAATAAGTAACCAAATGCGCGGCGCTCTTGTGGCAAGAAGGTAGTTGAAACTTGAAGACTCACTGAAAATATGTCTGATGTTTTTTACGTCTGCGTTGTCTCTAGGTAATCTTGTTACGCATAACCAGCTTTTAATTTTGATTTCATTGTTATGACCGCTTGCTCTGAGTTGCGCGATTGCCGCTTTTATTTTCGGTTCTTGAGAGCGGATATCAGGATTGTCTTCATCTAAATGAACAGCTAAAACGGCGCCTTTGTCATAACTTAGTGATAGTCCATTTCCTATCGGAATTGGTATTCCCTTGTTGCCTAGCACTAACTGAATTGCGAAGCCAATTAACAAAAAACCTATTCCTGCCAGATTTGGAAGGTAGTTATGATAGGGTATAAATCGAAAATCGAGCCCCGTTCCTGCTGCTGCACTGATTAGATCAATCAGAATCAAAATGCCTATCGTTGATCCGCAAAGCGCGATGGATATCAGTAGAACCCTAACAATCCGGAAGTTAAAAGCGCGCATGAGAATTATGTGATGCCAATGCTTGAGTCGATGTGAAAGATCTTTGTTTTTTCTCTTTGCGAATACGGTAGTGCCGATGTAGTAGACGATTGAACATCCCATAATGGCGAGTATCAATGCCCCCACAAATCTATAACTTACTACTATATCTAGCGACTCAATTGCGAACATGTTTACTCTTTACTTATTTGCGCCCACTCAGTCGCCACTATTTTAAAATAAATAGTGGCGATTGAGCTTGCATTTAATACATAACAAGCCCCACCTGAATTTGTTCAGTTGGGGCTTTTGGATTCGATTGAGCGGAGCTTCTATCGCAGTGACAGCATCAGTGTCAGTGGCGAGATAGGGCTTTCAATAAACCCGGCGTGCTTTTTATAAAAGTCCGCCAAATTTTGATCAAGCGCATGAACCAAAAGCGCGCGTGATCCTACGGTCTCTGATGCTGCGATTGAGCGCTCAACGGCGTCTTGCAACAGAGCTTTTGCCACGCCTTGTCCTTGGATCGTTTTATCGACACCCAAGCGACCAAGAATCGTGACGGGGCATGGATTCGGGGCATTGCGTTGCAGCTTTTTTGGAGCTTCATCACGCACGACCGCACCATTGGTGAGCGTGTAAAAGCCCAGCACCTGGGTTGAACCTTTACGGCACGTCACGTAGATGACAGCGTCTTTAGCTGCTTGTGCTTTAAGAGCCCGTTTGACGTATGCGTCGATTGAGGCTTCACCGCATTCAAAAGCGCTAAAATCATGCATTTCGTTCAGTTTTTCGGGAGCACTCAACTCCAGATTTTTGGTCTTTGCAGTAGTTCCTTGAGACATTTGTTTTCTCCGATGGGGTTGTCTTCTAAAGCCCTCTCGAATTGGTCAAATGCTACATCGTCGAGTACAAACAATCGTCTATCCAGAATTACATCCTCCGCTTTTTGGCAGGCTGCATCCACAATAAAGCTTGTTCTGTCACTTCCCAATATTGCAGCTGCCATATCGATCAGGTTTCGTTTTTTTATGTCCACCCGCATATTTATCGCGGCTGGCTTTTCCTTCATGCTTATAATTTCTAATTCTGATTTCATAATTTAATATTCCAACTTCAAACTAGCGTTAAGTTTCGCTCCTTACTTCCTCCTTAGGACTTTATCATTCCCAAAACGTTAATTTTCACTTTCATTGTTCCACTCCATTTAGGGTAGTTTGTGTGTACACACGATTTGGCTTCAGTAAGCCTAAGTGCCTGTCGGCTTCAAGGGTAAGGGCAGATGTGGTGCCACTGAGAACAAGATTAACCTCTTGTGTAGCTTTTGTCAATACCAGACTACACGTTTGCTACACATCCTGCGTCATGAGAGCTGCCGTCTTGGGAGTGAATAATCATGCGACAGTGTCGAAATCTCCCTTTCTCCTCTCTTATAGCGGTAGGCCCTCACTCAGATACCGCGCTTTGTAAATAATCGAGCGTCAGCGAAAGGATAGCGTCAGCGGCCTGTGGTTGCAGGTGGCCTTCGCTGTCTATCGGCAAATATGGCCGTGCCGGTATGTCCCCCCACAGCTGCGGAAAGTCCGACTGTTCCCCACCAAATTGCATCATCGCCGCATACGGTTTGTTACTGCCAACCATCGCCGTGCGGTCGGTCGCGTGGGTAATGATTGAGGCCGCGAGACCGGCGGCGCTGACCTGCAGGATCTGGCCCGGCCAGTAGCCGTGTTTGGCTCGGTTTTCGGTGGTGACGTCGGAGAGTTCTGGCCATTGAGGGCGGCCTTCGTGTTGGAAGTTTTCTTCGGTTTGGCTGGCGAGTTCGGTGGCGATGGTTTGCATCAGAGGTGTGAGGTCGCCGACGGCCGATTCTATTTGGTTGAGGGTTTGTTGTAGGTGTTGGTGGTTTATTTCGATGATGAGCATTTGGGGGGCTTTGTTCCGGTCAAGATTTCTTTGGGGGCTGTTGTCCGCCATCGCTGGCAAGCCAGCTCCCACAGGGATTTGGGGTGGGTCAATGGGTGTGGTTTTGGGTGACGGTTTGTTTTTGTTGTAGGGCTTGGGTCAGGCCTGTGCCTGGGGCGTGGTTGAAGCCGTGGTCGGGTTGAAATGTGATGGGTTGGCCTTGGCTGGTTTGGACAGTTAGGCCACGGCGTTTGACGGCGGCTTCGGTCAGGGCGATGACGCGGCAGCGGCAGTTGAAGCCGTTGGGTGGGTAGATGGTTTGCCAGATGGGATCGTCGTGGCGGTAGACCTGGCCGTTGAGTGCGCGGTGGCTGGGGCGGGTTTTGTTGTCGAGGATGGCGATGAGCATCCAGTACGGGTGGGTGTGGGTGGTGTGTTCCATGGCGGTTTTGCGGCCGGCCATGTAGGCGCTTTGCAGGTTGGTTTGGTAGATGGTTTTGAGGCGGCGTGGGCTGCCGAGTTGGACGGGTTGGGCGACGCCTTGGCTGTCGACGATGATGGGTTTGCCCCACCAGCCTTGGGCTTGCAGGGTCGGTTGGAGGTTGTCGGTGAATTGTTTGAGGGTGTGGCCTTGTTGCAGGGCTGTTTCGAGGGCGGCGCGGATGTCGGACAGCAGGTCCAGGTGCATGGCTTTGGCGACGGTGAAGGCTTGATCGTGGGCCTGGTCGAGCATGTCTTGCCAGTGCCAGGTGATGGCGTAGCCCTTGGCTTTGAGGTAGGCGATGGCGTTGGCGGGTTCGAGGCCGAAGATGGCTTTGAGGTCGATGGGGTTTACGGGGTGGGTTGGGGTAGCCATGTCAGTCTTCTTTGTCGGCGGTGGCGCTGAGGCGACCCCAGGTGTTGGCGATGAAGATGAGGTGGGCCAGTTGTTGTTGGAGGGTCTGGCTGTCCATGTGTGGGTAGGCTTCGGCCAGCAGGCCTAAGGCGTCGGTGTCGTTTTTGCTGTGCTGCAGGGCTTGGATCAAGGGCGTGATGGCGTATTCGGTGTGGTGTTGCAGGGTGGCGGCCGGCAGGCTGTTGATGGCTTGGTCTAGGGCCAGTTGGTCGAGTGCGAGGCTGGTGGTGGGCTCGGCGAATGCGGGTGAGCCGATGGTGGCTGGTGGTTGCAGGTCGCCGTCTTGCAGGTTGTAGGTACGTTGCCAGTAGGCGTTGGTGAATCTGACGCCGGATTCGGTGAGGGCTTTGTCGCGCTGGGCGAGGCTTTTGTCGATTTCTTCTTGTTGCCAGAGGGCGTAGACCGGGGCGGCGACGTGGGTGCCGAAGTTGAGGTCGATGACGTGGCGGATGCAGGCGTTGAGTGCGGTGGCGACGATGCTGGCGTCGCCGTCGCGGATGTCTTGGGTGACTTCGGCGCCGGCGGTGGCGCTGGCGCGGTTGGTGTCTTTTTCGGTGGTCTGGTTTTGCCCGAGCATGGCGACGTTGATTTCGCTGCGGCAGTAGTCGAGCAGTTGGCGGTAGACGTCGGCGCTGCCGGCTTTGCCGGCGGCTTCGATGATTTGGACGCTGGCGTCGTCGGGGATGGCGGCGACGGCGTCCTGGACCATGGCTTCGAGGCTGTCGAGTAGCAGGTTGGTTTCCTCGTCGGTGGCGCCGCGTGGGTGTTTGCCGATGACCCAGGGGCTGCCGTACTTTTCGGTGAATTGGACCCAGAATTTGAGGCCGCCTTTCATGAAGGTGGCCGGCCAGAAGCACATGCTGAGGTCCGGGAAGCCGTAGGGGTTGGCGTAGGTGGCGTCTTGGCGGGCGACGATGAAGCGTTGCGGGTCGCAGGGCTCGCCGTCGGGGCCTGCGTCTTTGGCGCGAAAGCGCAGTGTGTTGGTGGGGTCGTAGAAGAACCATTCAGCGGGTTTGCCGAGCAGGTCTTGGGGGACGAGGTGTTTGCCGATCGGTTGCCACATGAGTTCGATGGGTTGGTAGCCGAACAACGGTGCGTCGAGCAGTTCACGCAGGATGCGGTCGAGGTCGAGGTCTGCTAGCCAGTCGGTGATGAAGCGTTCGATTTTGGGTGTGGCTTGGCCGCGTTTGAGGCCGCGTTCCAGTGATAGGACGGCGGCTTTGCGACGGCGGATGTTGCCGCCGACCAAGGCGCTGCTGCGCAGGTCGCGGTAGACCTGGATGTCTTTGCCTTGGGCTTTGAGGATGGGGTCGGGGTTTGGCAGGTGGGCGCTGAAGCCGCCGGCCTGGGTTCGACTGCGGGTGGCGATGTGGTGGTTGAGCGCGGGACGGCGCTGGACTTCGGTGAAGCTTTTGAATTCGGTGGGGCTGACCCACAGGCCTTGGTGGTTCATGCGTACCCTTGGGTGATGCGCTGGCCCTGGCGTGGGCGGCGGGATTTGACGGTGACGGGACCGGTGGCGACTTCGAGTGTGGCGAAGTGGGCTAAGGCACCTGCGCCGGCGAAGTCGCCGTGGCGGTGCAGGTCTGGGTCTTTGAGGTCTTGTTGGCGGGCTTTGGCGATCATGGGGATGCCGTCGATGGTTTCGATGGCGCGGATGTCTTGGTGCAGTGTGTCGTCGCGCGGCAGTGTGAGGCTGGCGTCTTCGAAGAGTTGGATGAATTTGGGCATCCAGGCGCCGTACCAGGCGCGGTTGATTTTGACTTGTTGGATGCGGTTGCGACCGAATTCGTCGGCGGTTTCTTCGGCGAGGGTTTCGCCGTTGCCGGTGGCGTCGAGGGCGGCGCCGATGAAGCGCGGCAGGCCTCGCAGGATGTAGAAGATGATTTGTTTTTGTTGGCGGGTGGGCACTTTGTGCAGTTCGACGACGAAGGGTATGTCGCGGTGCCGGTTCTGGTCGACGGACATGGGGCAGATGATGGAGAAGTCGCGATGCCGGGCGTAGTCCATGCCGAGGAAGTGTCGCAGGGTTGGTGTGAGTGCCTGTTGCATGACGGGGCTCAGGTGGCGGTTGATCCAGTCGGTGACGTAGGCCTCGCGCCGGTGGATGGGTTGTTGGGTGAAGCCGTCGTCGAGGGCCAGGCGTAGGACGCTGCGACCGGGGCGCATGGCTTCGTCGATCCAGACGCCGGGGATGCAGACGCCGTTGCCGTCGCGGGGGATGGCGTCGAGTTCTTCGCGCATTTGGGCTTTGCGCGGGCCGTAGGCGTTGCGGATTTTTTTGTACCAGGCTTCTTTGCCCTCCGGGGTTGGTTGTTCCCCGGCCATGTAGCAGACGCGTTCGTAGAGGCCGTTGGCGACGGCGTCGTCGAAGGTGGCGCGGTAGACCTGGGCGCTGCTGCCGTAGCGTTTGTCGCGGATGTCGCTGACCATTTGGTTGAAGGCGTTGGCTTTGCCGTTGTGGGTGCTGATGATGACGATGCGCCCGCCCCAGATGAGGAGCGCGGTGGCGGCGTCGAGGACGGTGGCGACGTTTCGGTGGAAGGCGGCTTCGTCGATGATGACTTTGCCTTGCAGGCCGCGGACGCTGGCGGGGTTGCTGGACAGTGCGACGATTTTGAAGCCTGAGGCGTAGCGGATGCGGTAGGCGTTGATGTGGCGGGTGTTGCCGTTTTCGTCTTGATTCTGGAACAGGAATTCTTCGATCTGACTGACGCCGGAGGCTTGGGCCTGGGCGATGACGCGGCTGAATTTGGCGCAGTAGCCGATGAATTCGAGGCCTTTTTCTTTGGTGTCGCCGATGTAGAAGCCGTCCATGCCGCCGGCGCTTTTTTGCGAGGCGGCGGTGATGACGGTGTCGAGTGCTTCGGCGAAGGTGATGCCGGTGCGACGGCCTTTTTCACAGAGTTTGATTTGTGCGTCGATGGCGAGCCATTGGGCTTGGTGGGCCATGAGCAGGCCTTGGGTTTGTGGGTTGTAGCCCTCGGGGATTTGCCGAACGCTGGGTGGCAGTTCGTCCCATTCGATGACGCGCAGTGTGCTGGCGGAGGGTTTCATGGTTTGACGCCGAGGAAGGTTTGGCGCCAGTACTGGGCTTGGTCTTCGGTCATGCCTTTGGTTTTGACGGCGTTGTCGAGTTGGGCGGCTTGTTCTTGCAGGAGGCGTTCGCGGGCGGCTTTTTCGATGGTCTGGCGCTCTTTGACGCTGAGGGTTCGGGCTTCCATGGTGGCCTTGGCGGCGCGGGCCAGGGCTGAGACTTCGGCGATGGTGATTTCTGTTTTTTCGTGGGCGCCCATGGCGGCCTGGTAGGTCAGGGTCGAGATGGCTTCGACGAGCAGGACGCCGGTTTTGTCGCTGGCGTCTTCGCCGAAGGCGCCGACGAAGGCTTCGGCCATTTCGCGTTGTTGGCGGGCTTTGTCGGTGAGTTCGTCGAAGCCGAGTTTGAAGCGGCCCAGGGCGCTGCGGCTGGGGGGCGTTGCGCTGGGGAAGCGGGCCTGGAGGTCGGCGAGCATGGCGTCGAGGGTAAGGCGGTCTTCGCGCAGGAGTTTGTGCAGGTAGGCTTTTACGTCGGGCGGCAGGCGTTTGATGGTGGATTTGCCGGCCATGGTCAGGCGCCCGGCCGTTGGATGCCGGGGACGCGGGCGCGGCCGGCGGCGATGTCTTGGCCGCGTTCGGTGAGGGTGGCGACGAGGATGGGGCCGATGTCGTTGAGGGTGACGGCGTTTTGTTCGGCGAGCCAGTGGAGTTCGGTTTTGGTTTGGTCGCGGCTGGCGCTGTGGCCGTAGTGGTCGAGTGCGGTGTTGAGGACGGAACTGTTGGCGCGGTAGCCGGGCATGTCGGCGAGTAGGCGCAGGATGACGAGGCGGATGTCGTGGCGCAGGTAGTCGGTGTAGGTGTTCATGGTTTTTCTCGCAGCAGGTAGTCGTTGATGCGGTCCAGTGCGCGGGCCAGTGGGCTGAGGGCGTCTTTGACGCCAGTGAGTTCGGCGCGGATGGCTTTCATGTCGCCGAGCAGGTCGGCGATGGCGCTTTGGTCGGGCAGATGGCGGATGTGTTCTTCGAGGGCGACGATGCGGGTGCGCAGGTCGTGCAGTTGTTGGGCGCTGGCGGCGCTGCGTTTGGCGATCCAGGTGTAGAGGCTGAGGATGCTGAGGATGAGCCATTCGACAATTTGCAGGCCGGTGTTGAGGTCTTGGAGGTTCATGGGCTGCCCCGGGTGGATTCGGTTAATGGCCGTGGACGGCGCCGCGTTCGAGGCCTGCGAGGGTGAGGCTTTCGGTGATGAGGGTTTCGCCGTACCAGCGGCCTCCGGGTAATGGGCCTGGGCCGTTTTCGTGGCGGATGATGACGGTGATGAGGGCGCGCATGATGTCGAGGTCGTAGACGTCGATGGCAGCGGTGTCGGGGTTTAGGCCGAGGGCGCGGGCGACGCTGTTGGTGTAGGCGTCGGTGTTGTTTTCGTTGGGCGGCGCCCAGCGCTGGATGATGTCGCGTACGGTGTCGATGGGGCTGCCGTCGGCGGCTTGGCGTTTGTCCTGGTAGGTGATGAGGACGCGGGCGATGGCGCGGATGCCCCACCGCGGATCGGAGTATTGGACGAATTGGGGGTCGGTTTGGTGGGTGGCCATGCCTTGCCAGCGGGTGCTTTGGGCGTGGCGGATGTTGCCGGGGTTGTTGTTGCGGATGCCGCGGGGGGATTGGGGTCGCATGGGGTTGCCTCCGGTCAGGGCGCCCCGGTTTTTGGGGGGCCAGAATTGCACACGCCGCTATGGTGGGCGGCGTGTGGGTGGAGGGCTTTTAATTGGGTTTAGGGAGTGGCTTGAGGGGGATCTTTTGGCTTCGGGTTTTGGATGCTGCTTTCGCAGAGGTCAAAGAATTGAGATACCAATCTTTGAATGGGACCAATTTTGGGCAGGTCTTCTTTTGCGTATCCCATCGCGCGCATCAGTTCGTTGTGGCACATGGCATTTAAGACGTGCAGTACCGGAGGTTCTTCGGCTTCGATGGATAAGCGTTCGGCTGTGACCTCACGCAAAAGATCTTCAGATTTGTCTTTGAGCATGAGCTTTTCTAGTGCCACATACTTTCGCATGTAGTCAGTATGATCCCTTGCACGTGTTGCGCTGCCGACGACCAGATTGATGGACGAGAAGATGGTTACGATGGCGGAGGCGATCAGCGCTACGTTTTTTGCGTTGTCTTCTAGTGTCCCGTATACGGCTACCGAACCGAATATCAAGGACAGCATGTTGGATATCTTATCCAGCTTGTCGTAGAAGGCACGGCGGCGTTGGTGGTAGCGAATTGAGCGGCGCACGCCGAACAGCATCGCGTGCCATCGGATCTCAAGTGTGGCAGTCGTCGCACCCATTACGGCTTACCGCCGGGTAAAGGTGGTGGTGGAACAAGGGTGTCTGCCACTTCTGGATAATCTCCTGGCTGGTTATAGCAGTCATCTGGATCTAGATCGCCTACCCAACAACCGTCACTGTCTTCCTCTATGCTGTGATCATCTTGTTCATGTTCATGTTCATGTTCATGTTCATGCTCGTTGTCGTGATCTTGGTGATCATTCTCTCTGTTCAATTTGCCTACTCCTTGTTGTTGGGTGGGTTGATGCCTGCCTGTCGCTATTGAGCTTAGTCAGCGTCCATTTCTTGAGCTCAGTTTTTAGACGTGGGGTGCTGTTTGCCCAGCTGGATCTGCAGCCTTCACACATTCCTCTCGATTGATTTTGAATTCATCCAAATGGCTTTGAATCGCGCCGGGGACGGTTTCTTTACTTCCTTGGCGCGTAGCGCTGACTTCAGCTTGCCACCAGCTGTTGGCGAATTTGCCGGCTGAGGCGCAGTGGCCCAGGGGTTCGAAGACGGAGCGGCCGAATTGGGCCTGGCCGGTTTCGCGCAGGGTTTTGAAGTGTTGGCTGTGAGCTGAGAGGTCTTGGAGGTTGTTGGCTTTGAGGATTTGCAGGCCTTGGGTCATGGCGTTGTCTAGGTCAGCCAGGTATTGGATGGCGCTGGCCAGGGCTTGGGGGCTGGCGTTGGTGTAGAGGGTGGCTGGTGGCGGTGCTTCGTTGGCTTGGGCAGCTGGGGGCTCTACTGGAATGGGGTTGTTCGGGGTGAGCCAGTACCAGGCTATGGCGATGATGATTGCCCAGGTAATGAGTGTTGGGATTTTTTTGGGTGCTGCGTGGTTTTTGTTTTGGTTCATTTGACGCTCCTTGGGGGTGTTTCTTCCTTGGGTGTTGCTTAGTGCGAGGCCATGAGCATGAAGGCTACGCAGCCAAATGCGCCGGTGGCGATGAGGGCGTAGGCTTTGAGTGCTTCGGGCAGGTGGTCTTTCAGGGTGAAGCTTAGGGCGGCGATGCCGAGGCAGGCCATGCAGATTTTAAGGGTGTTGCGGTTGTTGTTCGGTGGGTGCGGCTGGGCTGTTGTTGGGGTGGTGTTGATGTCGAAGGTTTGGCGGCCGAGGTTGATGTTGCCGCGGTTGCCTTTGATGTTGATGGTGAGTTGATGTTCGGTTCCGTCCTTGGGGAGGTTTTGTATTTCCTCTGAAAGCCTGGCTGTGAGTTTGCTGACCAGGTCTCCGTCCTTGCTCGGCATAGTGTTCCTTCTATTTCAACGATTTATTACCAATTTCAATATGCGCTCAACGCGCGCTTCGTCGAACGTCTGTTCGTGCCCGAGCGCGTTGTAGATATCTGCGGCCACTTCGGCCAGTTTTTTGGGTGGCCAGCGCCGGCCGGCTTGTTTGGCGGCGGTTTCTAGCATTTCGATGATTCGTCCGAGTTTTTCGCTGTCGATGGGGGCCCATGTGGGGCCTTGCGTCGGGACGATGATTTTTTGGCCGGTGATGATGTAGTACATGTCGGCACCGGCGTTGGCGATGGCGGCCATGTAGTCGGCGTCGGGCACGCGGTCGCCTGCTTCGTAGAGCATTTGGGTTTTTTTGGTTACGTCGGCCAGGGCTGCGAAGTCGGTCTGGTTAAGGCCTAGTCGTGTTCGCTCGGCGCGTAGTCGTTCACAAAAGGAAACCATTCGGTTGCCTAAATCCTTTTACATGGGAACCGTTCGGTTCCATCATTGGTTCACACCGTCCAACGACGAACGGTTACTTAATCGGCACCAAGGCCGGTGCTGTTTCCCCGGAGGGATTTCATGGCGCTACGTACTGCGGATCAGGCCAGAGCTGAGCTTAAGGCCAAAGGTGTTTCGATTACCCAATGGGCAATCGCTAATCGTTTTTCGCCCAACCTGGTGTTTGAGGTGTTGGGTGGGCGTAAGAAGTGTGTGCGCGGTCAGGCGCATGAGATTGCGATCAAGTTGGGGCTTAAGGCCGGGGAGATTTGTGTTGATCCGGCGGCGGCCCTTGAGTCTTCGCGTTTTGTGGCGTGAGGCTCTGGATGAAAAATCATATCGGTTATTTGGAATCTACCGCTTTTAAACGTGCGCCGAGATGGCACGCGGAGCAAAAAAAGAGATTTCCTACAAAAAACACACTAAATGCCACTTTTTGGGGTGATGTCTGCGGTTCGCCGTATGGGCGGCTGGCGCTGGTCTTAGGTGTCGAGGCTGCCAATTTACCTGATTTTGTTGTGCAAGCTGTGTCGCGGTTTTGCGGTTGTGCGTGGAGGCGCTGGTGATGAGGCGGTCTGTGTCGGCGCCTGTTCGGGTGTTGCGGTTGCTGAAGGCGCTTAAGGGTCACACGGTGACGGGGTTGAGTAATTCGGAGTTGGCGTTTTTGACGCAGGACAGTCCGAGCAATGTGACGCGGGCGATGCAGATGTTGATTGAGGAAGGTTTGGCGTTGAAGTTGGATAACGGGCGCTTTGCTCATTCGGTGGGTGTTTTGCAGATTGCGCAGGCGCATGCCGAGCATATGGACCGTTTGACGGGACGGATGCAGGAGATCAATCAGCGTATTGCAGCGGGTTCGCAGGTTTAAGGAGCGGTGTATGGCACGGAGCAAGGGTATTTGCACGGAGGCGCTGGTGTTGCCGGCGTTGGATGGGGCGATGTTGACGGCTGATCAGAATGCGATGGCTGCGTTGCACACCGCGCACGGTGATGAGCGGGATGTGGTGAATCAGTTGTTGGGGCATGCGCAGATGGCGGGTGCGTTGGAGGCGTTTTCCCGCACGGTGCGGATTTCGAGATTGGCGTTTGTGAAGGATAACAAGCTGTATCGCTCGATTGCGGGCGGTAAAAGTCCGCACGGTGCGCAGGTGTTGAGCGGTACGTGGGAGGAGTTTTGCGGGTTGTTGGGGCGCTCGGTTGATCAGGTGGATCGGGATATTGCGAATGTTCGGGCCTTTGGTGAGGAGGCGCTGGATGCGATGTCGCGAATGGGGATTGGTTATCGCGAGTTGCGTTTGTATCGCCAGTTGCCGCAGGACCAGCAGGCGGCGCTGATTGAGGTGGCGAAGGCCGGTGATAAGGAGGCGTTTGTTGGGTTGGCTGAGGAGATTATTGCTGAGCATGGGCGTGAGAAGGATCGGTTGAGCCGGCGACTGGAGGAGACGTCTGCTGATTACGCGGCGCAGAGCGCGTTGTTGGCGAAGCGGTCTGGGGAGTTGGATCAGGCGCGCCGGGCGCTGGAGTGTTCGCGTAAGCAGGTGCAGGCGATGCCGGCCGATGAGGTGGCTAAGGCTTTGCGCGCGGAGGTGACGGCGATTGCTTTTGAAGCGGAGGCTTGTGTGTTGGGGCCGTTGCGTGAGGGGTTTGCCAGGTTGGGCGCGCTGGCCGCTCAGGGTGAGGATCATCGGGCATTTAAGGCGGCTTTGATTGGGCAGTTGGAGGTGACGCTGGGCTCGGTTCGCAGTGAGTTTAATTTGCTCGATCGGGTGGATGGTTCTGCGGTTTGGCTGACGCCGGCGGAGGTTTGATGATGGGGCCGGTTCAGCTTCAGCAGTTGGTGGAGATCGCTCGGCGGCTGGATGCCGCTGGGCATGGTGAGCGCGCTGCTATTTATCAAGCGGGTGTGTTGGAGATGGGGGTGTCGCTGTCGACGCTGCAGCGCCAGTTGAAGTTGGTGAGGGTTGCGAAGCCGCGTAAGCGCCGCAAGGACTCGGGGTGTAGTGCCTTGCCGATTGAGGAGGCTCGGTTGATTTCGGCGGTGTTGTTGGAGTCGATTCGCGCGAACGATAAGCAGTTGTCGACGATGGTGCGGGCGGTTGAGCGGTTGCGCAGTAATGGTTTGATTGCGGCGGGCCGTGTGGATGAGGTGACGGGTGTGTTCCGCCCGTTGAGCCGCAGTGCGATCAGTCGCGCGTTGCATGCTTATAGGTTGCATCCCGAGCAGTTGTTGCAGGACGCGCCGGCGGTGTCGTTGGCGAGTGAGCATCCGAATCATGTGTGGCAGGTGGATGCGTCGATTTCTACGCAGTTTTATTTGGCCGATGACGGCGCGCGGGTGATGACGAAGGCTGAGTTTTATGACGGTAAGCCGGCCAATTTGAAGCGGATTGAGCGCCAGCGGTTGTGGCGGTATGTGGTGACGGATCATACGAGCGGCACGTTGTATGTGGAGTATGTGTTGGGGGCGGAGTCGGCTGAGCATTTGTGCAGTGTGTTGATTAATGCGATGCAGAAGCGTGGTGAGTCTGATCCGTTTCATGGGGTGCCTTGGGTGTTGATGACGGATCCGGGCGCGGCGATGACGAGTGGTATTTTTCGCAATCTTTGCCGGGTGTTGTCGATTGATTTGGTGATTAATCGGGTCGGGAATGCTCGTGCCAAGGGCCAGGTTGAGCAGGCGCACAATTTGGTTGAGCGGGAGTTTGAGAGTGCGTTGAGGTTTCAGGCGGCGAAGAGTCTGGAGCAGATTAATGCGTGGGCTGGCCAGTGGATGCGGTTTTTCAATGCGACGGCGGTTCATTCGCGCACTCGCCGCACGCGGTATGGCGTTTGGCAGTTGATTAAGCCTGAGCAGTTGCGTCTGGCGCCGAGTGTTGAGGTGTGTCGTGAGTTGGCGGTGTGTACGCCGGAGTTTCGCCGGGTGAGTAATTTGCTGCGGGTGTCGTTCCGAGGGGCTTCGTTTGATGTGAGTTCGGTGCCGGCGGTGATGGTGGGTGAGAAGCTGTTGATTACGCGTAATTGCTGGCGGGATAAGGATTCGGCGATTGCGGTTGTGGTGGGTGATGACGGGCGTGAGCGGTATCACGTGATTGAGCGGATTGGGGTGGATGCGTTTGGGTTCGCTGAGTCGGCGGCGATGATTGGTGAGCAGTTTAAGCGTCATGCCGATACGCCGGCCCAGGTGTCGCGCAAGGTTTTGGAGCAGTTGGCGACCGGGACGCGTTGTGAGGCGGATGCGCAGGCGGCGCGCAAGGCGAAGGCTGTGCCGTTTGGTGGACGGATTGACCCGCATAAGTATGTGAGTGACACGGTGTTGCCGGCTTTTCTGCCGCGACGAGGTTCAAATCTGAATGTTCATACGCCAACAGTTGAGCTGGCCCCGCTGAGTTTGGTGGAGGCGGCGAAGTTGTTGCGGCCGCGCCTGGGCGATTTGTGGTCGCCGAAGTCGTTTGGCTGGTTGATGGAGCGTTTTCCGGAGGGTGTTCCGCAGGAGCAGCTTGAGGCGATTGAGGCTGAGTTGAGGTGGCCTGTTGTGGTGGGTCGAAGGCCGTTCAGTTCGGTTGGGGGTGAGTGATGTTGAGGTTGAAAGGGATTTTGCAGGGGGTGGGTCAGCCTCAGGCGGCTTTGGCGCAGTCGCTGCGTTTGAGTAGTGCGTCGGTCGCGCAGTTGGTGAATCACAATTTGTGGCCGCGCAGGTTGGATGGTGATGAGTTGCGGGGACGTATCAGGACGTTTTTGTCTGTGTCGGGTGTGAAGGATGCCGCGATTGCTTCGGCTTTCGATCTGGTGGATGAGTTGGATGTAGTTGCCGAGGTTCCGGCTGTGGTGCAGGAGATGTCCAAGGAGGACGATTTGATGTTGTTGCCTAAGCAAACGTTGCAGCCTGCTACTCGTAAGGCGTTTGGTCTTTTTCGTGATCCGTTTGATGAGTTGCAGTGTGCTCAGGATATGTGGGTGAGCCCGGATATTCGGTATGTGCGTGAGGCGATGTATCAGACGGCGCGGCACGGTGGGTTTTTGGCGGTTGAGGGGGAATCGGGGGCCGGTAAAAGTACGCTTCGCCGGGATCTGGTGAATCGTCTTGCTGAGAATAATGACCCGGTGTTGGTTATTGAGCCGTATGTGTTGGCATCTGAGGATAACGATTCGAAGGGGAAGTCGCTGAAGAGTACGCATATTGCGGAGTCGATGATGGCGGCTGTGGCGCCGCTGGCGAAGCCTAAGAGTAGTCCTGAGGCGCGGTTTGCTCAGTTGCATCGGGCGTTGAAGGAGTCGCATGCGGCCGGGTATCGCCATTGTCTGGTGATTGAGGAGGCGCACAGTTTGCCGGTGCCGACGCTTAAGCATTTGAAACGGATTCTGGAGTTGGAGGTGGGGTTCACGAAGTTGGTGAGCATCATCATGATCGGCCAGCCGGAGTTGGGGGTGAAGTTGAGTGAGCGTAATGCGGATGTGCGGGAGGTGGTGCAGCGGTGTGAGCGTGTGACGTTGACGCCGGTTGATCATTCGCGGCTGGGTGAGTTTTTGACGTTTCGATTCGATCGGGTGGGTAAGGCACTTGGGGATGTGCTCGATCAGGGGGCTATCGAGGCGATTGCGGCGCGGTTGTCTCAGCCGACTCGGCATGGTGGGCGGGAGGTGACGGTTTCGCTGTTGTATCCGCTGGCGATCGGGAATCTGGTGATTGCGGCGATGAATCTGGCGGTTCAGTTGGGTGTGCCGAAGGTGACTGCTGATGTGGTTAAGGGGGTGTGATTTGGACGCTCTTGATCTGGCTGGTGAGGGTTTGAGGCGTGTGCCGTTGAGTATTTTGGCTGAGGGTTTTCCGGTGATGCTTTCGGCATTCAATGAGTTGGTGCGGGAGATGCGTGGGGTCGGTATTGAGGTCAGGCAGCAGGTGCTGCTGGACAATAAGGTGTTTATTGATGAGGCGAGTGCTGATTTGTTTGTGGAGCATTTCGGGCATTTTCTGAGAGGTATCCGTTATGTGCCGGCGGGTCGGTTTACTTGTAATTCGGTGACGGTCCGAGGTGTTGATGTGGCTTGGATGACGTTGGTCAGGGAGCAGGATCAATGATTTCTGGCCTCGAGGGTGCGGTGGTGCCGGTATGAGTGACTTCCGTAGTAAGGGGCCGGAGTTGTTGGTTGATCTGACTGAGCATGTGGCTGCCTCGTTGGTGGAGTTGGTGTCGATGGAGGGTGAGGCTGCCCGGCATGTGGCCAAGGAGGTGGCCGATCGGATGGCGGCGCATTGGGGTGGGCAGAATGTGTATTTCCCGATGGGGCTGGCGGGTAGGTTGAGTCGGCGGGATCGGCAGATTTTTGAGGAGTTCACGGGGACGAATCATAGTGATCTGGCGCGTAAGTATTCGGTCTCGATTCAGTGGATTTATAAGATTGTGAAGGCGGTCAGGAAGGATGAGGTGGCGCGTCGCCAGGGGGATATGTTCGCCCCGTCGGTCGAGGACTGACGGGGCGTTTTTTGTTGCACTGGGTGCAAGGGAATTGCAGTTGGTGTCCCAGTTTGTGCCAGGGTAGCCCGGGATGGATCGGGTTTATGTCGCTTTTGAGGTATGGTTTAGGTCAGTCGTAAACAGTTTGGCTTTGGTTTCGGTGGGGCTGGACCTCACCCCAGCCCTCTCCCCGAGGAGAGGGGGCCGATTTTTGTGCTTTTCAAAGCCTGAATTCAACGCGGTATCGCACGTCGGCGAACCTCTCCCAAACCACTCGATCAGTTCCCTCTCCCTACGGGCGGTCCGACGTTTCGGGAGGGCTAGGGTGAGGGGCTCTTGATCTGGCTCTGGCTCTGGCTCTTGATTTTTTGCCCCTTCGGCAGGCCGAGCGGAGGTGTCCATCAGGGGGGAGGCGCGCAGCGCCGTGCGGCGAAGCCGCATACATCGAGAGGAGGTGCAGCGAAGCAAACCGTAGGCGATGCCCCCTGATGGACACCGTAGCGAGGGAACACTGAGCCTAGGCGAAGTGCCGTACGCCGGGGGCCAAGCCTTTTGGTTCCTTTTTGGCGTTTGAAAAAGGGACTCGCTGTAAGAGCGAAACCGCCAGCGGCAGCACCCGAAGCAACGGATATGCCCCCAATAAAAAAACCACAAAAAAACGGCCCCCATTCACATGGAGGCCGTTCCCGTTACAACTTAAGACGCTATCGCAAGAAAGCCCTTATTTGCGGTCTTCCAGCTTGGTGATATCCCGCGACTCGTAACCCGTGTAAAGCTGGCGCGGACGGCCAATCTTGTACGGGCTGGAGAGCATTTCCTTCCAGTGCGAGATCCAGCCGACAGTACGTGCCAGGGCGAAGATCACAGTGAACATGCTGGTCGGAATGCCGATCGCCTTGAGGATGATCCCCGAGTAGAAGTCGACGTTCGGGTAAAGCGAGCGTTCGATGAAGTACGGGTCGGTCAGGGCGATCTCTTCCAGGCGCATGGCCAGTTCGAGTTGTGGATCGTTCTGGATGCCCAGTTCCTTCAACACTTCGTCGCAGGTCTGCTTCATGACAGTCGCGCGAGGGTCGCGGTTCTTGTAGACGCGGTGACCGAAGCCCATCAGCTTGAACGGATCGTTCTTGTCCTTGGCCTTGGCGATGAACTTGTCGATGTTCGAGACATCGCCGATTTCATCGAGCATGGTCAGCACGGCTTCGTTCGCACCGCCGTGGGCAGGGCCCCACAGGGCGGCGATGCCGGCGGCGATACAGGCGAACGGGTTGGCACCCGAGGAGCCCGCCAGACGCACGGTGGAGGTCGAAGCGTTCTGCTCGTGGTCGGCGTGGAGGATGAAGATCCGGTCCATGGCCTTGGCGAGTACCGGGCTGATCGGTTTGATCTCGCACGGGGTGTTGAACATCATGTGCAGGAAGTTTTCCGCGTACGACAGGTCGTTGCGCGGGTACATCATGGGTTGGCCCATGGAGTACTTGTAAACCATCGCGGCCAGGGTCGGCATCTTCGCAACCAGGCGGATCGCGGAGATTTCGCGATGCTGCGGGTTATTGATGTCGAGGGAGTCGTGGTAGAAGGCCGAGAGGGCGCCGACTACACCGCACATGACGGCCATCGGGTGGGCGTCACGGCGGAAGCCGTTGAAGAAGGTTTTCAGCTGCTCGTGAACCATGGTGTGGTTCTTCACGGTGCCGACGAACTGGGCCTTCTGTTCTGCGGTCGGCAGTTCGCCGTTCAGCAGCAGGTAGCAGGTTTCCAGGTAGTCCGACTTTTCAGCCAGCTGTTCGATCGGGTAGCCGCGGTGCAGCAGGATGCCGTTGTCGCCGTCGATATAGGTGATCTTCGATTCGCAGGAAGCGGTCGACATGAAACCGGGGTCGAAAGTGAAGCGGCCCGTGGCCGTCAGGCCCCGAACATCGATAACATCGGGACCAACGGTGCCGGTTAAAATGGGCAGCTCGACGGGGGCTGCGCCCTCGATGATCAACTGCGCTTTTTTGTCAGCCATGTGGCCTCCTATTTATGCTTGAAATCATCAGACAGACCCCCCACGCAGGGCCCGCACCACTATAGTGAGATAAATTCGAATGTCAATTTGCCTAAAGTCTTGCTCCAGAAGGCTTTAACCGTACTTTTTCCTCGAAATTGCCTGCCATTTACGCCTTTTATACGACTTGTGCAATCCGCTATTGGGGGTAGGCGATTGCGTTGTCATTAGTAGCCTAACTGTCTATACTCGGCGACCGACCGCCAAGGGCTTTTGGGCTTGCTTTCATTGGGGGTCGCATCCCTGGGTGGTGGTTACCTGACCAGTGCACTCCCCAACAACTTTGCCCTGATTGTTAGGGGCTCTTCAGTGTGAAAAAAAAGCCGTGAAAAGCCAACGACCTGTAAACCTAGACCTAAGGACCATCAAACTCCCCATCACCGGCGTTACGTCGTTTCTTCACCGTGTTTCCGGCATCATCCTCTTCCTGGGCCTTGGCATCATGCTTTATGCATTGGGCAAATCCCTGGGTTCCGAGGAAGGTTATGTCGAGGTGAAGGCATGCTTGACCAGCCCGCTGGCCAAGTTCGTAGCATGGGGCCTCCTGTCCGCTCTTCTGTATCACCTGGTTGCCGGTGTGCGCCACTTGATCATGGACATGGGCATCGGTGAGACGCTGGAAGGCGGCCGCCTGGGCTCGAAACTGATCATCGCCGTTTCCGTGGTGCTGATCGTTCTGGCAGGAGTTTGGATATGGTAACCAGCGTTACAAACCTTTCGCGTTCGGGCCTCTATGACTGGATGGCACAGCGTGTGTCTGCGGTCGTTCTCGCGGCTTATTTCATATTCCTGATCGGCTACCTCGCCGCGAACCCGGGCATTGGCTACGACCAATGGCACGGCCTGTTCGCCCACAACGGAATGCGTATCTTCAGTCTGCTGGCACTGGTTGCCCTGGGCGCTCACGCCTGGGTCGGCATGTGGACCATCGCGACCGACTACCTGACGCCAATGGCGCTGGGCAAGTCCGCGACTGCAGTACGTTTCCTTTTCCAGGCAGTATGCGGCGTCGCGATGTTCGCTTACTTCGTCTGGGGTGTGCAGATTCTCTGGGGTATCTGATTCATGGCTAACATTCCAACGATTTCTTTCGACGCCATCATTATTGGTGGCGGCGGTGCCGGCATGCGCGCGGCGCTGCAACTGGCACAGGGCGGTCACAAGACTGCCGTGATCACCAAGGTTTTCCCGACCCGTTCGCACACTGTGTCCGCACAGGGCGGGATCACCTGCGCCATCGCTTCGGCCGACCCGAACGATGACTGGCGCTGGCACATGTACGATACCGTCAAGGGTTCCGACTACATCGGTGACCAGGACGCTATCGAATACATGTGTCAGGAAGGCCCGGCTGCCGTTTTCGAGCTGGACCACATGGGTCTGCCGTTCTCGCGTACCGAGCAAGGCCGTATCTACCAGCGTCCGTTCGGCGGTCAGTCGAAGGATTACGGTAAAGGCGGGCAGGCTGCCCGTACGTGCGCCGCTTCCGACCGTACCGGTCACGCGCTGCTGCACACCCTTTATCAGGGCAACCTGAAGGCCGGTACCACGTTCCTGAACGAGTACTACGCTGTCGACCTGGTGAAAAACCAGGAAGGCGAATTCGTCGGTGTGATCGCGATCTGCATCGAAACCGGCGAAACCACCTATATCCGCGCGAAAGCCACCGTGCTGGCTACTGGCGGTGCAGGTCGTATCTATGCATCCACCACCAACGCCCTGATCAACACCGGTGACGGCGTCGGCATGGCTCTGCGTGCTGGCGTGCCGGTACAAGACATCGAAATGTGGCAGTTCCACCCGACCGGCATCGCCGGCGCCGGTGTACTGGTTACCGAAGGTTGCCGTGGTGAAGGTGGTTACCTGATCAACAAGCACGGCGAGCGTTTCATGGAGCGTTATGCTCCGAACGCCAAAGACCTGGCCGGTCGTGACGTGGTTGCCCGTTCGATGGTTAAAGAGATCATTGCCGGTAACGGTTGCGGTCCGAATGGCGACCACGTGATGCTCAAACTCGACCACCTGGGCGAGGAAGTGCTGCACAGCCGTCTGCCAGGCATCTGCGAACTGTCGAAGACTTTCGCACACGTTGACCCGGTGGTTGCTCCGGTTCCGGTTGTTCCGACTTGCCACTACATGATGGGCGGCGTGGCCACCAACATTCATGGCCAGGCGATCACCCAGGACGCCGAAGGCGTGGATCAGATCATCCCTGGTCTGTTCGCAGTAGGTGAAGTGGCTTGCGTATCGGTTCACGGTGCCAACCGTCTGGGCGGCAACTCGCTGCTCGACCTGGTGGTATTCGGCCGCGCTGCCGGCCTGCACCTGGAGAAGGCGCTGACCGACGGCATCGAATACGACGACGCTACCGAAGCCGATATCGAAGCTGCCCTGGCACGTCTGAACGCCCTGAACAACCGTACCGACGGCGAAGACGTCGCTACCCTGCGTCGCGAGCTGCAAAGCTGCATGCAGAACTACTTCGGTGTATTCCGTACCGGCGAATACATGCAGAAGGGTATTGCCCAGCTGGCTGATCTGCGCAAGCGCATCGCCAACGTGAAGATCAACGACAAGTCGCAGGCGTTCAACACTGCACGTATCGAAGCGCTGGAACTGCAAAACCTGCTGGAAGTGGCTGAAGCTACCGCCATCGCTGCCGAAGTACGTAAAGAGTCCCGCGGCGCTCACGCCCGTGAAGACTTCGAAGACCGTGACGACGAAAACTGGCTGTGCCACACCCTGTACTTCCCGGGTGAGAAACGCGTCGCCAAGCGTGCCGTGAACTTCTCGCCGAAGACTGTTCCGACTTTCGAACCTAAAGTCCGGACTTATTAAGGGTGACCGCCATGTTGCAAGTCAGTGTTTATCGTTACAACCCTGATCAGGACGCTGCGCCGTTCATGCAGGAATTCCAGGTTGATACCGGTGGTAAAGACCTGATGGTGCTGGACGTGCTGGCCTTGATCAAAGAGCAGGACGAAGGTTTCTCCTATCGTCGCTCCTGCCGTGAAGGCGTCTGCGGCTCCGACGGCATGAACATCAACGGCAAAAACGGCCTGGCGTGCATCACGCCGCTGTCTGCTGTCGTCAAAGGTAACAAGCTGATCGTTCGTCCGCTGCCAGGTTTGCCGGTTATCCGTGACCTGGTTGTCGATATGAGCATCTTCTACAAGCAATACGAGAAGGTTAAGCCATTCCTGCAGAACGACACGCCGGCTCCGGCCATCGAGCGTCTGCAGTCCCCTGAAGAGCGTGAAAAGCTCGACGGTCTGTACGAGTGCATCCTGTGCGCCTGCTGCTCGACCTCTTGCCCGTCCTTCTGGTGGAACCCGGACAAGTTCCTGGGTCCGGCTGCCCTGCTGCAAGCGTACCGCTTCCTGGCAGACAGCCGTGATACCAAGACGTCCGAGCGTCTGGCGTCCCTCGATGACCCGTTCAGCGTCTTCCGCTGCCGGGGCATCATGAACTGCGTCAACGTATGTCCGAAAGGCCTGAACCCGACTAAGGCCATCGGTCACATCCGTAACATGCTGCTTTCAAGCGGCGTGTGATTCAGCTGCTGTAACCGCTGTACCCGCAGAGGGCTTAGGCGCGGGCTTCAACCCGCGCCATGGCTATAACCAGAGCAGCAGCCATAAGCTGCGGCTCTTATTTTGAAGAAATGAGACAAGCAGGGGCATCCGGGCTGGTACCCGGACTATCAGTGTGATCCTAAGTGGCTTGTTTTGGTCGCTGCATTCGGACTTCTGCAAGCTTGCTCGGTGTCGGCACCGATGGTGTTCCCCTAACCGAGGGTGACCAAGCATGCAAGAAAGCGTGATGCAGCGCATGTGGAACAGCGCCTACCTTTCAGGTGGAAACGCTGCCTATGTGGAAGAGCTCTACGAGCTCTACCTGCACGACCCTAACGCTGTGCCAGAAGAGTGGCGCACCTACTTTCAGAAGCTGCCTGCCGACGGCAGCTCTGCCACCGATGTTTCGCACTCCACAATTCGCGATCATTTCGTGCTGCTGGCAAAGAACCAGCGCCGCGCCCAACCGGTTTCCGCCGGCAGCGTGAGCAGTGAGCACGAGAAAAAGCAGGTTGAAGTGCTGCGATTGATCCAGGCCTACCGTATGCGTGGCCACCAGGCAGCCCAGCTTGACCCGCTGGGGCTGTGGCAGCGTCCTGCACCTGCAGACCTGTCGATCAATCACTACGGCTTGACCAATGCCGATCTTGATACGACCTTCCGTGCCGGCGACCTGTTCATCGGCAAAGAGGAAGCGAGCCTACGCGAAATTCACGAAGCGTTGCAGCAGACATATTGCCGCACCATCGGCGCTGAATTTACGCACATCACCGATTCCGAGCAGCGCCAGTGGTTCCAGCAGCGTCTGGAAAGCGTGCGTGGTCGTCCGGAATACTCCGCGGACATCAAGAGCCACCTGCTCGAGCGCGTGACGGCCGGTGAAGGCCTGGAAAAATACCTGGGCACCAAATACCCGGGCACCAAGCGTTTCGGTCTGGAAGGTGGCGAAAGCCTGATTCCGATGCTCGACGAACTGATCCAGCGTTCCGGCTCGTACGGCACCAAGGAAGTCGTCATCGGCATGGCCCACCGTGGCCGTCTGAACGTACTGGTCAACACCTTCGGCAAGAACCCGCGCGAGCTGTTCGACGAGTTCGAAGGCAAGAAGAAGGTCGAGCTGGGTTCCGGTGACGTCAAATACCACCAGGGCTTCTCGTCCAACGTAATGACCACCGGCGGTGAAGTTCACCTGGCCATGGCGTTCAACCCGTCCCACCTGGAAATCGTTTCCCCGGTGGTCGAGGGTTCGGTTCGCGCCCGTCAGGACCGTCGCAACGATTCGACCGGTGAGAAGGTTCTGCCGATCTCCATCCACGGTGATGCTGCATTCGCCGGTCAAGGCGTGGTCATGGAAACCTTCCAGATGTCGCAGACCCGCGGTTTCAAGACCGGCGGTACCGTGCACATCGTGATCAACAACCAGGTCGGTTTCACCATCAGCAACCCGCTGGACTCGCGTTCCACCGAGTACGCCACCGACGTCGCGAAAATGATCCAGGCGCCGATCCTCCATGTGAATGGTGATGATCCGGAAGCCGTATTGTTCGTAACCCAGCTGGCCATCGACTACCGCATGCAGTTCAAGCGTGACGTGGTGATCGACCTGGTCTGCTACCGTCGTCGCGGCCACAACGAGGCCGACGAGCCAAGCGGCACCCAGCCTCTGATGTATCAGCAGATCACCAAGCAGCGCACCACCCGTGAGCTGTACGCTGATCGTCTGACCCAGGCCGGTGTGCTGGACGCCGAGCGTGTTCAGGCGAAAGTCGACGAATACCGCAACGCGCTGGACAACGGTCTGCACGTCGTGAAATCGCTGGTCAAAGAGCCGAACAAAGAGCTGTTCGTGGACTGGCGTCCGTATCTGGGCCACGCCTGGACTGCGCGTCACGACACTCGCTTCGACCTCAAGACCCTGCAGGAACTGTCCGCCAAGCTGCTGGAAATTCCGGAAGGCTTCGTGGTTCAGCGTCAGGTTGCGAAGATCTACGAAGACCGTCAGAAGATGCAAGCCGGCGGCCTGCCGATCAACTGGGGTTACGCCGAAACCATGGCGTACGCGACCCTGGCGTTCGAAGGTCACCCGATCCGCATGACTGGCCAGGACATCGGCCGCGGTACGTTCTCGCACCGTCACGCTGTGCTGCACAACCAGAAAGATGCCGGTACCTACATTCCGCTCAAGCATCTGTATGAAGGTCAGCCACGCTTCGACCTGTACGATTCGTTCCTGTCGGAAGAAGCCGTACTGGCGTTCGAATACGGCTACTCGACCACCACGCCAAACGCGCTGGTGATCTGGGAAGCCCAGTTCGGCGACTTCGCCAACGGTGCGCAGGTTGTTATCGACCAGTTCATCACCAGCGGCGAGCACAAGTGGGGCCGTCTCTGCGGTCTGACCATGCTGCTGCCACACGGTTACGAAGGCCAAGGCCCTGAGCACAGCTCGGCACGTCTTGAGCGTTACCTGCAGCTGTGCGCCGAGCACAACATTCAGGTGTGCATGCCGACCACTCCGGCCCAGATCTACCACTTGCTGCGCCGTCAGGTGATTCGCCCGCTGCGCAAGCCATTGGTTGTTCTGACTCCAAAGTCGCTGCTGCGCCACAAACTGGCCATCTCGACCCTGGAAGATCTGGCCGAAGGTTCGTTCCAGACCGTTATCCCGGAAATCGATGCCCTGGACCCGAAAAAGGTCGAGCGCGTTGTTCTGTGCAGCGGCAAGGTCTACTACGACCTGCTGGAAAAACGTCGTGCCGAAGGCCGCGAAGATATCGCCATCGTGCGTATCGAGCAGCTGTACCCATTCCCTGAGGACGACTTGAAAGAAGTCCTGGCTCCTTACACCAATGCC
This sequence comes from Pseudomonas sp. 3-2, assembly GCF_019710535.1. NCBI lineage: Bacteria > Pseudomonadati > Pseudomonadota > Gammaproteobacteria > Pseudomonadales > Pseudomonadaceae > Pseudomonas > Pseudomonas sp. 3-2. The sequence continues at coordinate 1,873,643 of NZ_CP081200.1, forward strand.
AAAGCGGCCGTGTGGTGTCAGGAAGAGCCGATGAACCAGGGCGCCTGGTACTGCAGCCAGCACCACCTGCGTCGCAGCATCAGCAACCTCAACAAATCTCTCGTACTCGAGTACGCGGGCCGTGAGGCTTCTGCTGCACCAGCATGTGGTTACGCATCGATGCACGCCGAGCAGCAGGAACAACTGCTGCAAGACGCGTTTACCGTTTAACGCCTTCGCGCACCTGAAACCGAATTTAAGGAACCACAGATAATGGCTATCGAGATCAAAGCCCCCACTTTCCCGGAATCGGTTGCCGATGGCACCGTTGCCACCTGGCACAAACAACCGGGCGACGCCGTCAAGCGTGACGAACTGATCGTCGACATCGAAACCGACAAAGTCGTACTGGAAGTGCTGGCTACCGCCGACGGCGTGCTGGGCGCAATCGTCAAGGGCGAGGGCGACACCGTCCTGTCCGACGAAGTCCTGGGCTCCATCGTTGAAGGCGGCGCTGCTGCCGCCGCTCCGGCTGCCGCCGCTGCTCCGGCCGCTGCTGCCGCTGCACCTGCTGCCGCTGATGGCGAAGACGACCCGATCGCTGCTCCTGCCGCGCGCAAGCTGGCTGAAGAGAACGGCATCAACATCGCGTCCGTTGCCGGCACCGGCAAAGGCGGTCGCGTGACCAAGGAAGACGTGGTTGCAGCCGTTGCTGCCAAGAAAGCCGCTCCGGCTGCCGCGCCTGCCAAGGCTGCTGCTCCGGCCGCCGCCGCTCCTGTGTTCGCCGCTGGCGACCGCATCGAAAAGCGCGTTCCGATGACCCGCGTTCGTGCCACCGTTGCCAAGCGTCTGGTTGAAGCTCAATCGAACATGGCGATGCTGACCACTTTCAACGAAGTCGACATGACCGAAGTCATGGCCCTGCGTTCGAAGTACAAGGACCTGTTCGAGAAGTCCCACAACGGCGTACGCCTGGGCTTCATGTCGTTCTTCGTCAAGGCTGCCACCGAAGCGCTGAAACGCTTCCCGGCGGTCAACGCTTCGATCGACGGCAACGACATCGTTTACCACGGTTATGCCGACATCGGTGTCGCTGTTTCCAGCGACCGTGGCCTGGTAGTTCCGGTTCTGCGTAACGCCGAACACATGAGCCTGGCTGAAATCGAAGGCGGCATCGCCACCTTCGGCAAGAAAGCCCGTGACGGCAAACTGTCGATGGACGAAATGACCGGCGGCACCTTCACCATCACCAACGGTGGTACCTTCGGTTCGATGATGTCGACCCCGATCGTCAACCCGCCGCAGGCAGCGATTCTGGGCATGCACAACATCATCCAGCGTCCGATGGCCATCAACGGTCAGGTCGTGATCCGTCCGATGATGTACTTGGCACTGTCCTACGATCACCGTCTGATCGATGGCAAAGAAGCTGTAACCTTCCTGGTGACCATCAAGAACCTGCTGGAAGATCCGGCTCGTCTGTTGCTGGATATCTGATAGAAGCAGTCACGCGCTGCAAGCTTCAAGCTGCGGGAAAACGCAGCCTGGCTTGCAGCGCGCGGCTTGAAGCTTTTCGCTAAAGAGGATTTTTTGAATGTCGCAGAAATTTGACGTAGTAGTGATCGGTGCGGGCCCTGGCGGCTACGTGGCAGCTATCAAGGCCGCCCAACTCGGCCTGAGCACTGCCTGCATCGAGAAGTACACCGATGCTGAAGGCAAGCAAGCCCTGGGCGGCACCTGCCTGAACGTAGGCTGCATTCCTTCCAAGGCGCTGCTGGACAGCTCCTGGAAATACAAGGAAGCGAAAGAAAGCTTCAACGTCCACGGTATCTCGACCGGCGAAGTCAAAATGGACGTCGCTGCGATGGTTGGCCGCAAGGCTGGCATCGTCAAGAACCTGACCGGTGGTGTTGCCACTCTGTTCAAGGCCAACGGCGTCACTTCGATCCAGGGCCACGGCAAACTGCTGGCCGGCAAGAAAGTCGAAGTCACCAAGCCGGACGGCTCGGTTGAAGTCATCGAAGCCGAAAACGTCATTCTGGCTCCTGGCTCGCGTCCGATCGACATTCCACCGGCTCCGGTCGATCAGAAAGTCATCGTCGATTCGACCGGCGCTCTGGAATTCCAATCCGTACCTAAGCGTCTGGGTGTGATCGGCGCTGGCGTGATCGGTCTGGAACTGGGTTCGGTCTGGTCGCGTCTGGGTGCGGAAGTGACTGTCCTGGAAGCCCTGGACACCTTCCTGATGGCAGCGGACACCGCTGTTTCCAAGGAAGCGCTGAAAACCCTGACCAAACAGGGTCTGGACATCAAACTGGGCGCTCGCGTAACCGGCTCGAAAGTGAACGGCGACGAAGTCGTTGTGAACTACACCGACGCCAACGGCGAACAGACCATCACTTTCGACAAGCTGATCGTAGCCGTTGGTCGCCGTCCGGTGACCACTGATCTGCTGGCTGCCGACAGCGGCGTGACCCTGGACGAGCGCGGTTTCGTGCACGTTGACGATCACTGTGCCACCACCGTACCGGGCGTTTACGCCATCGGTGACGTGGTTCGCGGCATGATGCTGGCTCACAAGGCCTCGGAAGAGGGCATCATGGTTGTCGAGCGCATCAAGGGCCACAAGGCCCAGATGAACTATGACCTGATCCCTTCGGTTATTTATACTCACCCGGAAATCGCATGGGTCGGTAAAACCGAGCAGGCCTTGAAAGCTGAAGGCGTTGAAGTTAACGTCGGCACCTTCCCGTTCGCTGCATCCGGCCGTGCCATGGCCGCCAACGATACCGGTGGTTTCGTCAAGGTCATCGCCGATGCCAAGACTGACCGCGTATTGGGCGTGCACGTGATTGGCCCGAGCGCTGCAGAACTGGTTCAGCAGGGCGCGATCGGTATGGAATTCGGCACCAGCGCTGAAGACCTGGGCATGATGGTTTTCTCCCATCCGACCCTGTCTGAAGCCTTGCACGAAGCAGCTTTGGCAGTGAATGGCGGCGCCATCCACATTGCCAACCGCAAGAAGCGTTAAGACACACAATAAGAAACCACGGCGGTACGGCCCGTCGTGAGCCTTGCGTGCAAGACTCACCGCGGAATGTCCGCTGGACGCAGCCTTGCGTAGCTGCACCGGGTATCCGGCAAGGCTACGCAAGCAGCAGTCACAGGTGGCGCGGCACTCATAAAGAGCGCAGCGCCGAATGCGCAGTACCTAACGAAGACGGTAAAAAGCATGAATCTTCACGAGTATCAGGGTAAGCAGCTGTTCGCTGAATACGGCCTGCCAGTTTCCACTGGTTTCGCAGTAGACACCCCGGAAGCAGCAGCAGAAGCTTGCGACAAAATCGGCGGCAACGAGTGGGTTGTCAAAGCCCAGGTTCACGCCGGTGGTCGCGGTAAAGCGGGCGGCGTCAAGCTGGTTCGCAGCAAAGAAGACGCCAAAGCCTTCGCACAGCAGTGGCTGGGCAAGCGTCTGGTGACTTACCAGACTGACGCCAACGGCCAGCCAGTCACCAAGATCCTGGTTGAATCGTGCACTGATATCGCTAAAGAGCTGTACCTGGGCGCTGTCGTTGACCGTTCGAGCCGTCGCATCGTGTTCATGGCTTCCACCGAAGGTGGCGTGGACATCGAGAAAATCGCTCACGACACTCCAGAAAAAATTCTGAAAGCCACCATCGATCCACTGGTCGGCGCTCAGCCATTCCAGGGTCGCGAGCTGGCATTCCAGCTGGGTCTGGAAGGCAAGCAGGTTGCTCAGTTCGCCAAGATCTTCGTAGGTCTGGCCAAGCTGTTCAAGGATCACGACCTGGCTCTGCTGGAAGTGAACCCGCTGGTGATCAAGGCTGACGGCGATCTGCACTGCCTGGATGCCAAGATCAACATCGACGCCAACGCAATGTACCGCCAGCCCAAGCTGAAGACTTTCCACGATCCGTCGCAGGACGATCCGCGCGAAGCGCACGCTGCCAAGTTCGAACTGAACTACGTAGCGCTGGAAGGCAACATCGGCTGCATGGTGAACGGTGCCGGCCTGGCCATGGGTACCATGGACATCGTCAACCTGCACGGCGGCAAGCCAGCCAACTTCCTCGACGTAGGTGGTGGTGCTACCAAAGAACGCGTAACCGAAGCTTTCAAAATCATTCTGTCCGACAGCAATGTCGCTGCAGTACTGGTTAACATCTTCGGCGGCATCGTTCGTTGCGACATGATTGCCGAAGGCATCATCGGTGCAGTGAAAGAAGTCGGCGTGAAAATCCCGGTTGTTGTTCGTCTTGAAGGCAACAACGCTGAACTGGGCGCTAAAGTACTGGCAGAAAGCGGTTTGAACATCATCGCTGCTACCAGCCTGACCGACGCTGCTCAACAAGTCGTTAAAGCTGCGGAGGGCAAGTAATGAGCGTCCTGATCAATAAAGACACCAAAGTAATCTGCCAGGGCTTCACCGGTGCGCAGGGTACTTTCCACTCCGAACAAGCCATTGCCTACGGCACCAAAATGGTTGGCGGCGTGACGCCAGGCAAAGGTGGCACCACTCACCTGAACCTGCCTGTGTTCAACACCGTGAAAGAAGCTGTAGAAGCCACTGGCGCCACCGCCAGCGTGATCTACGTTCCGGCTCCTTTCTGCAAGGACTCGATCCTGGAAGCAGCTTTCGGCGGCATCAAGCTGATCGTCTGCATCACCGAAGGCATTCCTACCCTGGACATGCTGGACGCCAAAGTTAAGTGCGACGAGCTGGGTGTTACCCTGATCGGCCCTAACTGCCCAGGCGTGATCACCCCAGGCGAATGCAAGATCGGCATCATGCCAGGTCACATTCACTTGCCAGGCAAGGTCGGTATCGTTTCCCGTTCCGGCACCCTGACCTACGAAGCTGTGAAGCAGACTACTGACGCCGGTTTCGGTCAGTCGACTTGCGTCGGCATCGGTGGTGACCCGATCCCGGGTTCGAACTTCATCGACATCCTGAAGCTGTTCCAGGAAGACCCGAAGACCGAAGCGATCGTCATGATCGGCGAGATCGGCGGTTCGGCTGAAGAAGAAGCGGCTGCCTACATCAAGGCTAACGTGACCAAGCCGGTTGTTTCCTACATCGCTGGTGTGACTGCTCCTCCGGGCAAGCGCATGGGCCATGCTGGCGCAATCATCTCCGGCGGCAAAGGCACTGCAGACGAGAAATTCGCTGCTCTGCAAGACGCAGGCGTGAAAACCGTGCGTTCGCTGGCAGACATCGGCAAGGCCCTGGCCGAGCTGACTGGCTGGGAAGTGAAGAAGTAAGCTTCGGCTGACTTCTCTGCTACAGCAACAAAGGCCACCTTCGGGTGGCCTTTGTCGTTTCTGGCGTTCGGGTGGACGATGGCAATTTATAAGCACTCACCCAATAACATGCAAAAACGCGACACAGAAACGTCGCGTATCGGATAGTTCGCCCTCTAACAGTGCGTTTGTCGGGCAAATTCGTTAGGCTAGCCGCCATTTTGCGTCTGCCGCCCACAAGGCATGCAACGCGCTAAACGGGTCAGTCTTATACGGATTGACAGCATTTCCCTAACCCCACAGGGAAATCCCCCTCTAAATTCCGATTCAGTAGTGTGGTATTTCCTTAATGAAAGTTTTGAAAGGTCAGGACATCCTGGCACTTGGCTTTATGACATTCGCCCTGTTCGTCGGGGCCGGCAACATCATCTTCCCGCCTATCGTCGGTTTGCAGTCCGGGCCTAACGTCTGGATTGCGGCGCTGGGCTTTCTGATCACGGCGGTCGGTCTGCCGGTGGTCACCGTGGTCGCACTGGCCAAGGTCGGTGGCGCAATGGATGCCCTGAGCAGCCCGATCGGCAAAATCGCTGGTGGCGTGCTGGCAGCGGCTTGCTACCTGGCCGTCGGCCCATTGTTCGCCACCCCGCGAACCGCGACCGTCTCCTTTGAAGTAGGTCTGGCGCCGCTGACCGGCGAGAGCCCGCTGGCACTGTTCCTCTACAGTTCGGTGTACTTCCTGCTGGTGTTCTTCATTTCGCTCTACCCTGGGCGTCTGCTGGACACTGTCGGTCGCTTCCTCGCGCCGCTGAAAATCATCGCCCTGGCCGTGCTCGGCATCGCCGCATTCGCACTGCCGGCTGGTGATATCGGCGTGGCCACTCCGGAATACGTTGCGGCACCGTTCTCCCAGGGCTTCATCAATGGTTATCTGACCATGGATACCCTCGGCGCGCTGGTGTTCGGCATCGTCATCGTCAACGCGATCCGCTCCCGTGGCGTCGAGTCGCCGGCGCTGATCACCCGTTACGCGATCATCGCCGGGCTGATTGCCGGTGTCGGTCTGGCGCTGGTGTATGTCAGCCTGTTCCGTCTGGGTTCCGGCAGCCATGAAGTGGCGGCGGGCGCGACCAACGGCGCGGCGGTGCTGCACGCCTACGTGCAACACACCTTCGGTTCGCTGGGCAGTGGCTTCCTTGCCGTGCTGATCTCCCTGGCGTGCCTGGTGACGGCGGTTGGCCTGACCTGCGCCTGTGCCGAATACTTCAGCCGCGTACTGCCGCTGTCGTACAAGACCCTGGTGATCATCCTGGCGGCGTTCTCGCTGTTGGTGTCCAACCTGGGCCTGACCAAGCTGATCGCGTTCTCGATCCCGGTACTGACCGCGATCTACCCGCCGTGCATCGTGCTGGTGGCCCTGAGCTTCTGTGCGGCGTTCTGGCATGAACAGAGCCGCATCATGGGCCCGGTAATGTTGGTGTCGTTTGTGTTCGGTACCATCGATGCCCTGAAAGGCGCCGGTCTGGCTGACTGGATGCCATCGCAACTGGCCCACCTGCCGCTGAGCGAGCAAGGTCTGGCGTGGCTGGTGCCGTGCGTGATGACCCTGGTGGTTGCCGTGGTTTGCGACCGCCTGCTGGGCAAGCGCGCCGAAGCACTCGCTTAAGATTGCCGGGTCGCCACAAGCGGCTGCCGAGCGATTAAACAGAAATGCCCCGTATCAATCGATACGGGGCATTTTTTATGGGCTTCAGGCAGTGTCTTTTTCCGTCGACTAACGTCGAAGGGGAGCCGAAATCTTCATCACAGGGAATTGCATGTCGTTCATCCAAGCCAACCTGATCCACCTGCTGGCCGCGCTCTGGTTTGTCATCTGCTGGGGCGGCTACACCCGTTATGCCACCTGGAAGGGCCGTGACACCGCGTGCCTGGCCAGCGTGCTGCACCTGTACCGCGAAGACTGGATGCGCCGCATGCTGCTGCGCGACAACCGCATCGCCGATGCCAGCGTGATCGGCAACCTTGAGCGCAACGCCTCGTTCTTCGCTTCCAGCACACTGATTATCCTGGCGGGCATTCTGACCGTGCTCGGCGCTTCCGAGCGCGCGGTGTCATTGCTGGCGGACATTCCGATGGTGCAACAGGCTTCGCAGGGCATGTCGGAGATCAAGTTGCTGTGCCTGGCGCTGGTGTTCGTCTATGCCTTCTTCACCTTCAGCTGGTGCATGCGCCAGTACAACTTCGCCGCGATTCTGGTCGGCTCGGCCCCGATGATCGGTGAGCGGCAAGTCTCGGAGCAGGAGCGCAAGGCGTTCGCCTCGCGGGCAGCGCGGGTGATTTCGATGGCGGCCAACCAGTTCAACTTCGGTCTGCGTTCGTATTACTTCGGGATGAGCATGCTGGCGTGGTTCGTCAGCCCGTGGCTGTTCATGTTGATGAGCGCCGGCGTGGTGCTGGTGTTGTATCGCCGGGAGTTTCATTCCGACGTGCTCGATGTAATGGTCTATACCCCTACAGAGGCGCCATTGCCCGAAGCGAACAAAGAGGCTGCTTGATGAGTATTCCGTTCTGGTGTGTGTTTATTAGTGCATTGTTGATCTACGTGGCGCGTATGCCGGTCGGCAAGGCCATGAAAGAGCAGGGCGGTTACAACAACCATCTGCCGCGTCAGCAACAGGCGCAACTCACCGGTTACGGAGCGCGGGCGCTGGCGGCACATCAGAACAGCATCGAAGCGTTCATCCTGTTCGCCGTTGGCGTGCTGATGGCGCATACCACGCAGACGGCGGGATGGCTGATCGATACATTGGCGATCATCTTCGTGATCTCACGGATTTTCTATCTGTGGTTTTACCTGGCGGATATTCCCAAGCTGCGCAGTCTGGTCTGGCTGGTCGGCTTAGTGTGTTCATTGTTGCTGATGATTAGTCCGACTTTTAGAACTGTTTTGCTCTAAGACGGCATGGGCAAAAAATCACAGGCAAAAGAAAACCCGCACTTGGCGGGTTTTCTTTTTTGGCCATCAAGAGCGGCTTATTGCTTCTTGGCAGCTTCTTCTTGCGCTGCAGCGTTCGATTCGGCCTGAGCTTTGGCAGCTTCGGCGTTTTCTTTCGCTGCGTCGTTCACTTTATCCTGAGCTTTGTTCATGTCTTGCTGAGCTTGTTCAGCATGTTGGTTGGCATCTTGAGCTTTGTCCTCGGATTTTTTATCGCAGGCAGCGAGACCGAGGGAAGCGGTCAACATCAAGGCAATAGCTAAAGTCTTACGCATGGGGTGTTTCTCCTTATGGAAAATAACTACTGGCCTTAAGAGCTCAGGCCCACGGCTTAAGTTCCTCATTTCTTTCAGATATATAAGTTTGTTTTGCAATGGAACTTTTGCTGTTCTTTCCACTACTGGGAATAGCGACTAACAAGAGTAATTATCAAATGGCCGAAAACCCCGTTTTTGAGCGTGCGACACGGTTTCTCTCGGCCTTGCGCCACTGCCAGGTGCTGGGATTGAAGGTGCACAGCGCGAGTAGCGAAGGCCTGACGGTGGTGCTGCCGTACAGTGCACAAATTGTCGGTAATCCGCTGACCGGCGTGGTCCACGGCGGGGCGATCACGTCGTTGATGGACACCGCGTGCGGCATGTCGACCCTGTGCGTCCTGCCGGAATTCGAAGTCTGCCCGACCCTCGATCTGCGCATCGACTACATGCATGCCGCTGAGCCGCATAAAGATGTTTACGGCTTCGCCCAATGTTATCGAGTCACCACCGATGTGATCTTCGCTCGCGGCTTTGCCTATCAGGACGATCCCGAGCAGCCGATTGCCCATGTCGTCGGCACCTTCATGCGCATGGGCAAGGGCCTTAAAGGCACCAAAGGCTTTGGTGGCGCGATCAAGGGAGAAACCCCATGAGCGATGATTTCAAGCAGCAGCTGCAAGAGGCCCACGAGACGGGTAACTACGCGCCGCTCCTGAAGCTGATTCCCTATGCCGGGCTGATCGGCGTCGAGTGTTCGCGGGTCGGTGATGACTTGCTGTTCAAGCTGCCGGCCAACAAGGACAACATTGGTAACCCTTTATTGCCGGCGATCCACGGCGGGGTGATTGCCGGGTTCATGGAGCTGTCCGCGGCCCTGCACCTGCTGATTTTCACCGGCGCGCCCGGTGTACCGAAAATTATCGATTTTTCCCTCGATTACCTGCGGGCCGGGCAGTTTCGCGATACCTGGGCCCGGTGTCAGGTCTGCCGCCAGGGCCGGCGGGTGGCCAACGTCGCGGTCACGGCCTGGCAAAGTACCGAGAGCGAACCGATCGCCACTGCCCGCGCGCATTTCAAAATCGATGAGCCCTTGAAATCCTGAAGCACGCCCCCAACTCACAGAACAACCCGCCGCCGACCGGTAAGGTCGCGGCCAATGCCATCTGATTGGAGTTTGATGACCATGAGTGTGGAAACTCAAAAGGAAACCCTGGGCTTCCAGACCGAGGTGAAGCAACTGCTGCACCTCATGATCCATTCGCTGTATTCCAACAAGGAAATCTTCCTTCGCGAATTGATCTCGAACGCCTCTGACGCTGTCGACAAATTGCGCTTCGAAGCCCTGGCCAAGCCTGAGTTGCTCGAAGATGGCGCTGAACTGAAAATCCGTGTGAGCTTCGACAAGGACGCCAAGACCGTCACCCTCGAAGACAACGGCATCGGCATGAACCGTGACGATGTGATCACCCACCTGGGTACCATCGCCAAATCCGGCACTGCCGATTTCATGAAAAACCTGTCCGGCGATCAGAAGAAGGATTCGCACCTGATCGGTCAGTTCGGCGTGGGTTTCTACTCGGCCTTCATCGTTGCTGACAAAGTTGACGTGTACAGCCGTCGCGCCGGCACTGCTGCCAGCGAAGGCGTGCACTGGTCGTCGAAAGGCGAGGGCGAATTCGAAGTCGCCACCCTCGACAAGCCGGAGCGCGGCACCCGCATCGTCCTGCACCTGAAATCCGGTGAAGACGAGTTTGCCGATGGCTGGCGTCTGCGCAACATCATCAAGAAGTACTCCGACCACATCGCGCTGCCGATCGAGCTGCCGAAAGAAGTGGCCGCTGCCGAAGGCGAAGAGAAGCCTGAAGTTGAATGGGAAACCGTCAACCGCGCCAGCGCCCTGTGGACCCGTCCTCGCACCGAAGTGAAGGACGAGGAATACCAGGAGTTCTACAAACACATCGCTCACGACTTCGAAAACCCGCTGTCGTGGAGTCACAACAAGGTTGAAGGCAAGCTTGAGTACAGCTCGCTGCTGTACGTGCCGGCCCGCGCACCGTTCGATCTGTACCAGCGTGAAGCGCCGAAAGGCCTGAAGCTGTACGTACAGCGCGTGTTCGTGATGGATCAGGCCGAGTCGTTCCTGCCGCTGTACCTGCGCTTCATCAAGGGCGTGGTCGACTCCAACGACCTTTCGCTGAACGTGTCGCGGGAAATCCTGCAGAAAGACCCGATCATCGACTCGATGAAGTCGGCGCTGACCAAGCGCGTGCTGGACATGCTGGAAAAACTGGCGAAGAACGAGCCTGAGCAATACAAGGGCTTCTGGAAAAACTTCGGTCAGGTCATGAAAGAAGGCCCGGCAGAAGATTTCGCCAACAAGGAAAAAATTGCCGGTCTGCTGCGTTTCGCATCGACCAACGGCACCGATGGCGAGCAGATCGTCGGTCTGGCCGAGTACCTGGCGCGCGCCAAGGACGGTCAGGACAAGATCTACTACCTCACCGGCGAAACCTACGCGCAGGTCAAGAACAGCCCGCACCTGGAAGTCTTCCGCAAGAAAGGCATCGAAGTGCTGCTGCTGACCGACCGCATCGACGAGTGGCTGATGAGCTACCTGAGCGAGTTCGACGGCAAGAGCTTTGTCGACGTCGCACGCGGTGACCTGGACCTGGGCAACCTGGACTCGGAAGAGGACAAGAAGGCCGCAGAAGAAGTCGCCAAGTCGAAAGAAGGTCTGGTCGAGCGCCTGAAAACCGCACTGGGCGATTCCGTTGCCGAAGTCCGGGTTTCCCATCGCCTGACCGATTCGCCGGCCATTCTGGCGATTGGCGAGCAGGATCTGGGTCTGCAAATGCGTCAGATCCTTGAAGCCAGTGGGCAAAAGGTGCCGGATTCGAAGCCGATCTTCGAATTCAACCCGAGCCACCCGCTGATCGAGAAGCTCGACAACGAGGCCAGCGAAGATCGCTTCAGCGACCTGTCGCACATCCTCTTCGACCAGGCCGCCCTGGCGGCGGGCGACAGCTTGAAAGACCCGGCCGCTTACGTGACCCGTCTGAACAAGCTGCTGGTCGAGCTGTCGGCCTGATCAAGCTGTAGAAAAACCCGCTTCGGCGGGTTTTTTCATTCTGGAATTCAACCAATCTGGAGTCAGAAATGAGCCAAGTCACTGTACGTTCCGTGGTCTATCAGATTGACGGCCAGCCTTATGAAGGTCGCCTGGCCTTCGACGCCGAGCACAAAGGCGCGCGTCCGGGTCTGCTGATGGCGCCGAACTGGATGGGTGTCAGCGCTGGCGCTGAAGAGATCGCCAAGTCGGTGGCGGCCAAGGGTTATGTGGTGCTGATCGCTGACGTGTATGGCCAGGCCGTGCGTCCGCAGAACGCTGATCAGGCTGGTGCGGCGATGATGCCGCTGAAGAATGATCGTGCGCTGCTGCGCAAGCGTATGCAGGCCGCATTCGAGCAATTGCAGAAGCAGGGCGAGGCGGCGGTCGATATCTCGAAACTGGCGGTATTCGGTTTCTGCTTCGGCGGCTGCTGCGCGCTGGATCTGGCCCGCACCGGTGCCCCGGTGAAAGCGGCGGTGTCGTTCCACGGCACACTGGATTCGCCGACCCCGGCGGACGCGAAGAACATCAAGGGCTCGGTGCTGGTGCTGCACGGTGCTTCGGACCCGCTGGTGCCGAAAGAGCAGTTGCCGGCATTCGAGGACGAGATGAACGCTGCTGGCGTGGACTGGCAGTTGCTGAGCTACGGTGGCGCCGTGCACTCGTTCACCGATCCGCACGCCAATGTGCCGGGCAAGATGATGTACGACGCGAAGACCGCAGCGCGGGCGTTCAAGTCGATGCATGACTTGCTGGAAGAAGTGTTCAAGGGCTGAATCGGCTGAAAACACTCCCACGCCTGGCGTGGGAGTATTGGTTTACAGCGGTGTCGGCTCGCTGCGCGATTTAGGCAGTTCAATCCGCTCGACTTCCCCCGGCACCGTCGGCCAGTCCCCGGCCGCCCACTTGCGCCGCGCCTCATCGATCGCCGCCGGATCGCTTGCGACAAAATTCCAGTTGATTCGCCGTGGCCCATCCAGTGGCGCACCACCGAACAACACCGCGTGGCTGTCGCTCTCGGCGAACAGACTCATCTCTTCCCCGGCCGGCAATACCGCCAGCGCATGGGGTTCCACCGTCTCGCCATTCAGCTGCACATCACCACTCAACACATACAGCGCCCGCTCTTCATGTTCGGTCGGGATCAGCAACGTGGTCGCGGTTTGCATCTTCAGTTCGGCATACAGCGTAGGAGAAAGCACCGGCACCGGTGATTCCAGGCAAAAGCCTGACCCGGCGATCAGGCGAATCTGCACGCCGAGGTTATCGCTGACCGGCAAGGTCGAGGCCGGGTGGTGGCTGTAATGCCCCGGGCCTTGTTCGTGATCCTTGGGCGAGGCGAGCCAGATTTGCAGGCCATGCATCTTGAAGCTTTGCTCCCACAGCGGTTCGGGCGTGCGCTCGACGTGCGCGATCGCCGTACCAGCCGTCATCCAGCTGACATCGCCGGCGCTGACCACCTGATCCGAACCCAGGCTGTCCTTGTGCTGGATCTGTCCTTCGAACAAATACGTGAGGGTCGACAGACCGATGTGCGGATGCTGTCGGATGTTCATGCCTTTGCCCGCCGGATAAACCGTTTCGAGCATGTGGTCGAAAAACACAAAAGGCCCGACGCTGCGGCATTTGGCTGACGGCAGCGGGCGCAGGATCGGCTGGCCTTCGACGTCTTCGGCGCGCGGGCGGATGATCAGGGGTTGGGTGTCCATGGTCCATTCCAGGCTGAGCGGGTGATGCGTGGAGCATAACCCGCCGGTGTCATCGAGGTGATTACTGGCTGTCGAAGCCGACTGGCGCGTGGGTTTCGATGGTGACTTCGCTGGTGGTCATCAGCTTGTGGATCGGGCAGCGATCGGCGACGCGCAGCAGTTCTTCGCGCTGGGCATCGGTGAGCACGCCCTTGAGGGTGAGGGTCACGTGCAGGGCGTATTTGCCTTTCTGTTCCTGGCTGTTGTCGCGTTTGACCTCAACGCCGACGCCGGTCAGCGGGATGTCCTTTTTCTTCGCGTACAGCTTCAGGGTCAGGGCCTTGCAGGCACCGAGGGCGGCGTCGAAGTAATCGTGCGGCTCCGGAGCCGAGCCTTCGCCGCCAGCCGTCGTCGGGACGTCTGCAAACAGCTCATGCTCATCGATCTGAACGGTGTGGCGAAAACCTTCGGCGGACACGGTATTGACGGTAACGGTCATGTGAACCTCGCAAGCTGTAGGAAAAGGGATTCGATCAAAAAAGACCTTGCAGGTATAGAGCATTTCCCACACAGGCGCGTTCCACTTTCTTGCCGGGTGAACCCGCGTTGCCCGGCGAGGGTCTAGGCTATGCCTGTCTGCCGGAGAATGCTTGTGTCCGTGTTTCGTTTGAGCCTTGCCTGCCTGATGGTTTTCACCGGCGCCGCCAGTGCCCGGGAATACACCTACAGTGACGCGCACCTGCATTACGTGGATTTTTTCCAGGAAACCGCCGGCATGCCGAAATTGCTGACGGCCATGAAGGAAAATGCCATCGAGCACGTGATGATTTCCGGCATTCCCGTGGCGAAGAAATGGCACGAAGACGAGCCGAAGCGCCCGCGTTATTACGCCGGTGATGACGCCGATGCCTACTGGTACAGCGCGACTGACGTGATCGTCGCCGACGCGGTGCAGAAGCTGACGCCGGAGCAACGCCAGTACTTTCACCCGTTTCTTTCAGGCTTCAACCCCAACGACAAGAACTCCGCCGCGCACATCCAGCGCATGCTCGATCTGTATCCCGGCTTGTGGCAGGGCATCGGCGAGGTCTTCACCCGTCACGACGATCTCACCGCACTCACCTCCGGCGACACGCCACGCGCCAACAACGAAGCCATGACCCGCATCTATCACCTGGCCGCTGAAAACGATCTGCCGGTGATGCTGCATTCCAACATCACCTCCAAGCGTGAGAAGAATCCGCTGTACCTGAAGGAAATCGAAGAGCCGCTGCGTAATCATCCACACACACGGTTCATCTGGGCGCATGCCGGCACCAGTGCCGAAATCCATCGTCATCAGACGCAACTGGATTTTCTGCTGCCGACCCTCACGCGAATGCTGGAGGATTACCCGAACCTGTTCATCGATCTGTCGTGGAGCTTGCTGACGCCTTATCTGCTGGACGAAAAGGGTCAGCCGCGAGCGGAATGGGTGCAACTGGTCGAGCGCTATCCGGATCGGTTCATGATCGGTTCGGACGTGGTCGGGCGATTCAACAAACTCGGCAAGGAAATCCACGGCTTCAAGCCGTTTCTCGACGCCTTGCCGGAAGCCGTGGCGAAAAAAGTCGCACGGGACAACTTCCTGGCGATATTGCCGCGAACAGCGCTCAAGTCCGGCAAACCCGCGCTGAATCGTTAATGCCGAGGGGTTCGTAGGATCAAGGCCTTTTGATATCGCGTTTTGGTCTTACGCATTTTTTAAAAGGGCCGATACCTTCTAGAGCAACCAGCTGCAGGGTTGATGCAGCGCTTTTGGAAGGAACCAGAGCAATGAGTATCCGTAGTCTCAATATTGCGCCCCGGGCCGGGCTGGGTTTTGGCGTGCTGGCGCTGATGGTGTTTGCCCTTGGGGCGTTCGCCCTGTTGCAGATGTCGAACATGCGTGCGCAATCCGACGAGGTCGACAACAACTGGCTGCCCAGCGTGATGGCGGTGGGCGAGATGAGCCAGGACATGCTGCGCCTGCGCGCGCTGACCATGCGCCTGTTGCTCAATCGCGATCCGCAGGCGCTGGAGCAGAACGTGGCCAAGCTCAATGATTTGCGCGGTGTGCTGAGTGAAGCCCAGCAGCGTTACGACAGCCTGATCGCGTTGCCCGCAGAGCGCGCGCTATTCGACCGCTTCAAGGTCGCTGAACACAAGTACCTGGAGCTTCAGGCACAGGTGATGACGTTGTCTGCTCAGGGACGAGTGGAAGAGGCGGCCGCCATTCTCAATGGACAGATGAGCCCGCTGGCGGATGAAATTGCAGTGACCCTGCGTGAGTTGGTCGAGTTGAACAAGCACAACGCCAACCTCGCCACAGAGGCCGCACGGCTGGTGTTCACCAACTCGCGGGTGTGGGTCGGGGTGATGATCGGCATCACTGCGCTGATTACCATCGCGCTGGCGTTATTGCTGACCCGCAGCATCGTGCTGCCGCTGTCGCAATCGCTCAATGTCGCGGAAGTGGTGGCCGGAGGCGATCTGACCGGGGATATCAGCATTTCCGGCAAGGACGAACCGGCGCGGCTGCTGCACGCGCTCAAGAGCATGCAGCACAACCTGCGAGACACTATCCGCCGGATCTCCGAGTCCTCCAGTCAACTGGCCTCGGCCTCGGAAGAGTTGAGCTGCGTCACCGAAGACGCGACGCGGGGGCTGCATCAGCAGAGTCAGGAAATCGAACAGGCGGCCACGGCGGTCAATCAGATGACCGCCGCCGTGGAGGAGGTGGCGAGCAATGCCGTCGCGACTTCCGAGGCGTCCCGTGAGTCTGATCGTATTGCCCAGCATGGTCGCGAGCAGGTGCAGCAGACCGTGTCGTCCATCGAGCTGCTGGCGGACGATGTCACCGCCAATGCCACGCAGGTGGAGGACCTGGCGCAGAAGGTCTACAGCATCAGCAAAGTGCTGGATGTGATCCGCTCGATTGCCGAACAGACCAATCTGCTGGCGTTGAACGCGGCGATCGAGGCCGCACGGGCGGGAGATGCCGGACGGGGTTTTGCGGTGGTGGCGGACGAAGTGCGGGCGCTGGCCCATCGTACTCAGCAGTCGACGCAGGAGATCGAGCAGATGATCGGCGGCATCCAGCAGGGCACCGATTCGGCGGTCAGCTCGATGCAGCAGAGCAATATTCGGGCGCGCTCGACCCTGGAGCTGGCGAAGGCCGCCGGCGTTGCGCTGGAGGAAATCGCTTCGGCGTTTACCTTGATCAACGAGCGCAACCTGGTGATCGCCAGTGCGTCGGAAGAGCAGGCGGCCGTGGCGCGTGAGGTCGATCGCAACCTGATGAACATCCGTGACCTGGCGATGCAGACGTCGGCGGGTGCCAACCAGACCAGCGCTGCGAGTCAGGAGCTGTCGCGGCTGGCGGTGGACCTGAACAGCATGGTGGCCAGGTTCTCGGTCTGATCAGCGTTCGACAGGCGAAAAAAAGCCCCGCGTTTGCGGGGCTTTTTGTTGAATCAGCTGCCTTTGACTGTCTTGCCGTTGACCGTACCGTCGAGGAGCATGATGTTGTACTCCTTGCCGTCGGTTTCGACCTGTTGCAGGCGAACCAGCAGGTAATCCCAGTCCTTGGCGAACCACAGGACGGTGATGCGCTTGCTTTGTGTCGGATCGCGGACACGCTCGACCTTGATCGCATCGATCTGGCCGGCCTTGGTTTCGACTTTCTCCGAACCCAGCACGCGGAAGTCGTAGGTATCGACTTCGCCATCATCGACTACCTGATAGCTCATGCTTTTCTTGCCGGCGGCGACGTCATGCTGCAGCGCCAGTTGATAGGTGGATTTGTCGACCATGCCGCGGTTGAGCGGGATTTTCACTGCGTCGCCGCGGTCGGTGCCGGTCACCAGCTTGTTGGCCCAGTCGAAGTCCAGGTCAGCCTTTTTCGCCTTGCCCAGACCACCGCGTTCGAAGTGGTAGGACTGTGGCAGCAGGGTGTCCTTGTCCAGGGTCAGGGTGCTTTCCTCGGACAGGCTGGCAATCATCATCGAAGCCTTGAAGCTGAGCTTCCAGACGCCGTTGGCCTGTTTGGTCAGGCTGCGCTCGGCGGTGCCGCTCATGGGCAGCTGTTTCCAGTCGGCGGTGTAGCTGGCGGAGAACGGTTGAAGGTCTGCCGCCTGCGCGAAGGGCAGGGCGAGCAGAGCGCAAGCGAAGAGCAGGGCGCGACGCATAATATCTCCTAGTTTCGAATCAAGTGACCGCTGGCCGGCAGTGGCTGGCCATCCAGTAAAGCACCTTGCTCGCCGAGGCTCAGCCGTCCTTCGGCGAACCAGCGTACGGCCATCGGGTAGATCAGGTGTTCCTGAGCGTGAACCCGCTGCGCCAGACTTTGCGGCGAATCGTGCAACTCTACCGGGATTACTGCCTGTACGACCAGTGGTCCGCCATCGAGTTCCTCGGTGACGAAGTGCACGGAGCAGCCGTGTTCGGCGTCGCCAGCCTCCAGCGCGCGCTGATGAGTGTGTAACCCTTTGTATTTGGGTAGCAGCGACGGGTGGATGTTGAGCAGGCGACCCTGGTAGTGACGGACGAAGTCAGCGCTGAGAATGCGCATGAAGCCGGCCAGTACCACGAGTTTGGGGTTGAATTCGTCGATCAGTTCGATCAGGGCGGTATCGAAGGCCTCGCGGCCCTCGAATCCCTTGTGATCCAGCGAGCGGGTGGCGATACCCGCGTCACTGGCGCGTTGCAGGCCGTAGGCGTCGGCGCGGTTGGAAATCACCGCAGCGATGCGGACCGGGCTGTCGCCGGTCCGCGTGCTGTCGATCAGGGCCTGCAAGTTACTGCCGGTGCCGGACAACAGCACCACGACATCACAGGTCTGGGACATCAGTGAGCCTTGAGGTTCTTCAGTTCGACCTGAGCCGCGCCTTCGGCAGCGGCAGCGATCTGACCGATGACCCAAGGCTGCTCGCCGGCGTCACGCAGGGTGTTCAGGGCAACTTCAACGTGCTCCTGAGCCACGCAGATCACCATGCCCACGCCGCAGTTCAGCACGCGGTGCATTTCGGTTTCGTCGACGTTGCCTTTCTCTTGCAGCCAGTCGAAGACGGCCGGGCGGTTCCAGCTGGCCACGTCAACCACGGCCTGAGCGCCTTTTGGCAGAACGCGCGGGATGTTGTCCAGCAGGCCACCACCGGTGATGTGGGCCATGGCCTTGACCGCGCCGGTGTCCTTGATCAGCTTGAGCAGCGGCTTCACGTAGATGCGGGTCGGGGCCATCAGCAGTTCGGTCAGCGGCTTGCCGTCGAGCTGTACGGTTTCGATGTCGGCACCGGACACTTCGATGATCTTGCGGATCAGCGAGTAGCCGTTGGAGTGCGGGCCGGACGATGGCAGGGCGATCAGGGCATCACCGGTGGCGACTTTCGAGCCGTCGATGATTTCGGCTTTTTCCACGACGCCGACGCAGAAACCGGCCAGGTCGTAGTCTTCGCCTTCGTACATGCCAGGCATTTCAGCGGTTTCGCCGCCGACCAGCGAGCAGCCAGCCAGTTCGCAGCCTGCACCGATACCGGTAACCACGGTGGCGGCCACGTCGACGTTCAACTTGCCGGTGGCGTAGTAGTCGAGGAAGAACAGCGGCTCGGCGCCGCACACCACCAGATCGTTGACGCACATGGCGACCAGGTCCTGGCCGATGCTGTCGTGCTTGTTCAGGTTCAGCGCCAGGCGCAGTTTGGTGCCGACGCCGTCAGTACCGGAAACCAGTACCGGCTGCTTGTAACCGGCCGGGATCTCGCAGAGGGCGCCGAAACCGCCCAGGCCGCCCATGACTTCCGGGCGCGCAGTGCGCTTGGCGACGCTCTTGATGCGTTCGACCAATGCTTCACCGGCGTCGATGTCTACACCGGCGTCCTTGTAGCTCAGGGAGGGTTGCTTGCTCATGATCCAGGCCTTTAGGGGAGGGGATTCAGGGGTAACGACCGAGTTCAGCGGGAACGCCGAATCCGACAGGGGCGATTGCCTCACGCGAAGTTCGGGGTGCCCGGCTGTTGCCGGTCTGCGAAGGCGCGCGATTTTATCAGGCTTGAGGGGCAGCGGCCATCCTCACGCCGACGGGCAGGGGCATATCGATGGAAAAATTTTGCAATTGACGCTGTGGGCGACATCACGGGTGCCTGTATAAGGAACCGTCTATCGTTAGGACTGTGCAAAAACTTACCGACCGCGTGTGAATGTTTTGCGACGGCCTGTGGTCACAGGCTTGCCAGAACGGTGCACGCGGCCTGTTCCAGCCGCTCTTGTCGACGGGAATTCTCCATGCGTTTGTGTAAATTGCTGTTAGTGGGTGGTTTGTCTCTGATCAGCCTGGCGAGCCAGGCGGAAAATCTCAAAGGTCTTTATCAGGTGCGCGAACCGGTCACTGGTCAGTCGCCAGAGGAGCGCGATCGCGCGACCCAGGCTGCGCTGGATACGCTGGTGCTGCGCCTGACCGGCGACCCGAAGGCCCCGCAGAACCCGGGGCTGGCGCCGGTTCGCAAGGATCCGCAGCAGATCATCAGTCAGTTCGGTTTCGATGCCGGGCCGCCGGAAGTGCTGAAAGTCGATTTCGATCCGGGGACCACCGAGCAGGCGTTGCGCCGCGCCGGGCTGGCGCTGTGGGGCGCCAACCGGCCCTCGATCCTGAGTTGGTGGCTGAACGATTCGACCGAGGGTTCGAGCCTGGTGGGCGACGGACAGGCCAGTGCCGCACCGTTGCGCCGTGCCGCCCAGCACCGTGGATTGCCGTTGCGCCTGCCTTTGGCGGACTTGAGCGAGCAATTGGTCGCAACCGCGCCTGCGCTTGAAGGTGCCGACCCGGCGCCGCTGCGTAACGCTTCCGAGCGCTACAACGCTGACGCCTTGCTCGCCGTGCATGCCCGCGAAGACGGTGGGCAATGGCAGGCCAAATGGCAATTGTGGCTGGGCGACAAAAAAGAGGCGGGCAACGTGCAGGGCGCGGATCAGGCCGCCGTGGCCGATGCGGTGATGCTGGCGGTGACTGAACGGCTGGCGCCACGCTTTGTGGCCAAGCCGGGCGCGTCCGGCCAGCAGACCCTGGAAGTCCAGGGCATGAATCTGGAGCACTACGCGGCGCTGCTGCGGTTACTCGAACCGTTTGGCGTGCGTCTGCAGAGTGTCGATGCCGATCGCGTCCTGTATCGGGTCAACGGCAGTGCCGATCAGTTGCGGGCGCAGTTGTCGCTGGCGAAGTTGCAGGAATTGCCGGCCGAGGCGCCGGCTCCGGTCGCTGCACCTCAGCCTGCGGTCGCCGGGGCGCCACCAGTCGTTGCGCCGACGCCTGCACCGGTGGCGCCGTCTTTGCGGTTCCGCTGGTAGGTTTTCTTTCTTATATATAAGCAATGGAGTGTTACATGGCCGATACGCGGCGTTGGTTCTGGCTCGGTGGGGTGCTCCTGCTTTGCGCGTTTGTCTGGTTGCTGCATCCGATCCTTACGCCGTTTCTGGTGGCGCTGCTGCTCGCCTATCTGTTCGATCCGCTCGTCGATCGTCTGGAACGCCTGGGGTTGTCCCGCACCTGGGGTGTGATCGCGGTGTTCGCCTTGTTCACCCTGATCGTCACTGCGTTGTTGCTGGTGCTGGTGCCGATGCTCGCCAAGCAATTAGTACGGCTGTATGAACTGGCGCCGCAAATGCTCGACTGGTTGCAGCACACCGCCGTGCCATGGGCGCAATCGAAGCTGGGGCTGTCGGACGGCTTCTGGAAGTTCGACAAGGTCAAAGCCGCAATCAGCGAACACATGGGCCAGACCACGGATATCGTCGGTGTGGTGCTGAGTCAGGCGACGGCCTCGAGCCTGGCACTGATCGGCTGGCTGGCGAATCTGGTGCTGATCCCGGTGGTGAGCTTTTACCTGCTGCGTGATTGGGACGTGATGATGGCCAAGATCCGTGGCCTGTTGCCCCGTGATCGCGAAGAGCGTGTGGTGGCGCTGGCGGGTGAGTGCCATGAAGTGCTGGGCGCGTTCGTGCGCGGGCAGTTGCTGGTGATGCTGGCGCTGGGCGTGATCTATGCGGCCGGTCTGATGATTGTCGGGCTGGAGCTGGGCCTGTTGATCGGTCTGATCGCGGGGCTGGCGGCGATTGTGCCGTACATGGGATTTGTGATCGGCATCGGCGCGGCGCTGATTGCCGGGTTGTTCCAGTTCGGTGGCGATCTGTATCCGATGATCGGGATCGTGGCGGTGTTCATGGTTGGTCAGGCACTGGAAGGCATGGTGCTGACGCCTTTGCTGGTGGGGGATCGGATCGGTCTGCACCCGGTGGCGGTGATTTTCGCGATTCTGGCCGGTGGCGAGCTGTTCGGCTTCACCGGTGTGCTGCTGGCATTGCCGGTGGCGGCGGTGATCATGGTGCTGGTGCGACACGTCCACGATCTGTACAAGGATTCCGACATCTATAGCGGGGTGGATGAGCCGGAGTTGTAATGTGATGCGCGGGCTGCCCGGTGGATTGCCGGGTTGGCCCGTCTCATGCAGGCCATGGCGCCAAAGAAACTGTCATAAAACCAGCACGTTAACGCAAACCTTTGATTTTGCTTGGGGTCTGTCGCATTGTGCGCTCCGCTTCACGGGTATAAACTTCGCTCACTTTACACAGAGGCCACTAACGGTTCCTTGGGAACTGTTCAGTCAGCATGAAACCGATTCAGCTGCCCCTAGGTGTGCGTCTGCGTGACGACGCCACCTTCATCAACTACTACCCAGGCGCCAATGCCGCTGCACTCGGCTATGTCGAGCGTCTATGCGAAGCCGACGCCGGCTGGACCGAAAGCCTGATCTATCTGTGGGGCAAGCACGGGGTAGGGCGAACGCATCTGTTGCAGGCTGCGTGCCTGCGCTTCGAACAGATGGGTGAACCGGCGGTGTACCTGCCGCTGGCCGAGTTGATGGATCGCGGCATCGAAATTCTCGACAACCTCGAACAGTACGAACTGGTCTGCCTGGATGACTTGCAGGTGATTGCCGGCAAGGCGGACTGGGAAGAGGCGATGTTTCATCTGTTCAACCGTCTGCGTGACAGCGGTCGTCGTCTGCTGATCGCGGCGTCCACTTCGCCACGTGAACTGCCGATCAAACTGGCTGACCTGAAATCGCGCCTGACCCTGGCGCTGATCTTCCAGATGCGTCCGCTCTCCGATGAAGACAAATTGCGTGCCCTGCAATTGCGCGCATCCCGTCGCGGTTTGCACCTGACCGACGAGGTCGGACATTTTATCTTGACTCGCGGTACCCGCAGCATGAGCGCGCTTTTCGATCTGCTGGAGCAGCTCGATCAGGCCTCTTTGCAGGCTCAGCGCAAGCTGACCATTCCCTTCCTGAAAGAAACCCTGGGCTGGTAAAACCGGGGCTTTCAGCCGGTTTCGGCATATTTCAGGCGCCAGAAAACCCGCTTTCCTGTGGGGGTGCACAGGCCGCGTCTCGATTCAAATAGGCTTAAGCGCTTAGATGTAAACGAGAAACCGGGAAGTCACAAAAAGATCGATTGAATTTGCAAATGAGGCTGATAGCGGGCATAGTCTCGGCTTCTTTACAACTATCAGCCACGGTCGTGCCCATGCTAAAGCGCTTCGCACCCCTCGTGCCTCTCGCACTCGTCACCCTGTTGTTCGGTTGCGCTGCTCATTCACCTGTTAATCAAGAGCAGCAACAACAGGTTAAAAATTCTGCCACCGCCCAGTCCTCCGTTATTTACCAGGAAGAGCTGGACACCGAAAAAGAACTCGCCGACTTCAACGGCAAGAAGCCTTACCAGCTTCCGGTTCTGGCCGACAGCATCCTCGAACGCGGCATGTCCCTGATCGGTACCCGTTACCGTTTCGGTGGTACCTCTGAAGCCGGTTTCGATTGCAGCGGTTTCATCGGCTATCTGTTCCGTGAAGAGGCCGGCATGAACCTGCCACGCTCCACCCGCGAAATGATCAACGTTGATGCGCCGCTGGTTTCGCGCAGCAACCTCGAGCCGGGCGACCTGCTGTTCTTCGCCACCAATGGTCGTCGCGGTCGTGTCAGTCACGCCGGGATCTACCTGGGCGACAACCAGTTCATCCATTCCAGCTCTCGTCGCAGCGGCGGTGTTCGCATCGACAGCCTGGGCGACAGCTACTGGAGCAAGACCTTTATCGAAGCCAAACGCGCTTTGGCGAACGCTCCAACCGTGGTTACCGCTCGCAAGTAATCACGCATTTGTCGCCACGCTCGTGGCGACAAAGCGGCCCTTCAGAGGCAATAGACCTAAACTTTACAAGGTGAAGTTAAAGTCTTACTTGAAGTTTGCCGCGTAGCCGCTAGAATCCTGATCTATATTGATGGCAAACCGCCTGCGTCCCAACGCAGGCGGTTTTGTTTTCATCGAATCGGCAGTCAAAGCCGCAGCCAGATCAGGATGTTCTGCATATGACGATGTCGGCCCGCTTTGCCTTGATGTTCTTCGCCGCGCTGCTCAGCGCCTGCGCCAGCCGCACTCCACCCCCTGCGCCGGTGGTTCGCGCTCCGATCGTGTTCGGATCCTCCCAGACCTTTTCGCCTGCTGCCGAAGACGTGCTGTTCCGCGCGCTAGGGCTGGTCGGCACGCCTTATCGCTGGGGCGGCAATACGCCGGATTCGGGCTTCGATTGCAGTGGTCTGATTGGTTTTGTCTACCGCGATGCCGCCGGCATCAGCCTGCCGCGTTCCACCCGCGAAATGATCGTGATGCAGGCGCCGAATGTCGGCAAAGAAGGGCTGCAAACCGGCGACCTGATCTTCTTCGCCACCAATGGCGGCTCTCAGGTCAGCCATGCGGGAATTTACGTCGGGGAAGGGCGCTTCGTTCATGCGCCCGCCACCGGCGGCACGGTGAAGCTGGACAGCCTGTCGAAAGCCTATTGGCAGAAAGCCTATCTGAGCGCCAAGCGCGTTCTGCAGCCGGAGCATCTGGCGCACAACCCGTAATCCAGATACTTAAAAACCCGTGGGAGCTGAATGGCTCCCACGGGTTTTTTAATGCCTGCAATACATTAGCGGGCCGCAGATACCCGCCACACCTTGTTCCCCACGTCATCGGCTACCAGCAATCCACCTTGCTGGTCGATCACCACGCCGACCGGACGACCCAGCGCGTTTTCGTCCTTGTCGAGAAATCCAGTCAGCACGTCAACCGGTGTGCCGCTCGGCTTGCCAGCGGCAAACGGTACGAAGATCACTTTGTAACCACTGTGCGGCTTGCGGTTCCACGAGCCGTGCTGGCCGATGAATGCGCCTTCCTTGAACTGTGCCGGCAGGCGATTGCCCTCGGCGAAGGTCAGCCCCAGTGATGCGGTGTGCGGGCCGACGGCGTAGTCCGGAGCGATGGCCTTGGCCACCATGTCCGGCCGCTGGGGTTCCACGCGCACATCAACGTGCTGGCCGTAGTAGCTGAACGGCCAGCCATAGAAACCACCGTCTTTGACCGAGGTGATGTAGTCCGGCACCAGATCGCTGCCAATCTCATCGCGTTCGTTGACGGCGGTCCACAGCGCACCGCTTTGCGGTTCCCATGCCAGGCCGTTGGGGTTGCGGATGCCCGAGGCGAAGATCCGGTGGTTGCCGGTGGCGCGATCCACTTCCCAGATCGCCGCGCGGCCTTCTTCCTGATCGAGGCCGTTTTCGCCGACGTTGCTGTTCGAACCGACGGTGACGTACAGCTTGCTGCCGTCCTTGCTGGCGATGACGTTCTTGGTCCAGTGATGGTTGAGCGTGCCGCCCGGCAAATCCACGACCTTGATCGGCTGGCTCTTGATTTCGGTCGCGCCGGGCTCGTAGTTAAAGCGCAGCAGGCGATCGGTATCGGCGACGTAAAGATCGTTGCCGACCAGGGTCATGCCGAACGGCGAATTGAGGTTTTGCAGGAACACCGTGCGGGTTTCGGCCACGCCATCATGATCGGCATCGCGCAACAGTGTGATGCGGTTCGGACTGGGCACGCCGGCGCCGGCACGGCCCATGACTTTCTTCATCACCCAGCCGCGAATGCCCTTGCCGTCGTCGGGTTTGGGTGGGGCGTTGGTTTCCGCCACCAGCACATCGCCATTGGGCAGCACGTAGAGCCAGCGTGGGTGATCGAGATTTTCGGCAAACGCCGCCACCTGCGTACCTGTCGCTGCCATCGGTTTGGCGCCGGCCGGCCAGCCGATGGCCGGGGCGATGTTCACCGTCGGGATCAGGGTCTTGTTCGGTTCGGGCAGTTTCGGTGACGGACCGGTGCCGTCGGTAACTTGCAGGCTGGAGGATTCACCACAGGCGGCGAGCCCTCCGGCGATCATGATGACGAAAACGAGCTGGGGCTTGCGCATTGCTGATCTTCCCTATGAATGCATTCCTAAACATAGAGAAGCGCACAAGCCCGATGGTTCAACCCTCAGCCGCGGGCCTCCTTGAACAGCACGGCAATGCCGGGGTGATAGTTGCCGGCTTCGCTGCGCAATTTGCGGTAGGCGTAGGGGAAATACCAGGCGACGGCGCAGGTGTGTTCCTTTTGCAGGTCGTCGACCATGTCCTGCAATTCTTCCGGGCTGGCGCTGTGTTGGGCTTTTTGCGGGGCGACGAACAGGCAGCCGAGTTTCAGGTCGCTGGCGTAGCTGATGCGCTTGGCGTCGCTGGTGATATCCGCCAGGGCCTGGGTCAGATTCAGGCTGGTGACGCGCGGCCAGCGTTGGGTCGCCTGAATGAAGGCGCGATCCTCGGCGCCAGCAATAAACAAATCGGCGCGGGCGTTGCGCTCGCCTTCTTCGTTCTGTTTGCGGGTGGCAGTGTCGCGCAGGGTGACCAGTTCAGCCATCCACGCGGCGGCCGACAGCAGACCGAGGTTGGCTTTTTCGTCGTGCCAGTAGGGCGTGTCATTGTCGCCGCGCACGGCGTTGTAGCGGTCGATACAGTCAAACCAGCGTTCCAGCACCGGGCGCAGGAATTCCAGCCGCGGATTGCTGATGATCATGCCTTGCATGGGGTTCTCCCTTGTTATTGTGATGGGCTCTCTGCAGTCAAAGAGCATGGCTCTTTGATATCACTCATGCCAGTGTGGCACAAGATTGGCGTCAGTTAATTGATCGATGGCAGTTATTCGCCGCACAAGCCCCTCTTCAATTGACGCTCCACCCCCAACCCTCTAACCTTCGCGGCTTGTTTCAGGTGCTCTGTGGCGCATGTCGACAGAGTGAAACAGGGAAGCCGGTGAGGCGGGTCTTCAAGCGATGAACCCTCACGATCCCGGCGCTGCCCCCGCAACGGTAAATGAGTAAAAGCTGCGTCTGATGCCACTGCGTAAAAGCGGGAAGGCGCGCAGCCAGGCACCAGCCGCTCATGAGCCCGGAGACCGGCCTGATCCATCCAGCGGCATCACGGTGGGCGATGCCAGGCTTGTTGCCGTCTATTCTTGTGCCTGCCCGCCGTTATCCAGCCTCAACGGAGAGCTCCCCCATGACTGATTCCCCCGAGCGCGACGAGCGCCACCTGGCGCGCATGCAGCGCAAAAAAGCCGTGATCGACGAACGCATCGCCAATTCGCCAGACGAATGCGGCCTGGTGCTGGTGCTGACCGGCAACGGCAAAGGCAAAAGCAGCTCGGCATTCGGCATGCTCGCCCGCGCCATGGGCCACGGCATGCAGTGCGGCGTGGTGCAGTTCATCAAGGGCCGCAACAGCACTGGCGAAGAACTGTTCTTCCGTCGCTTCCCCGAGCAGGTGCGCTTTCATGTGATGGGCGAGGGCTTCACCTGGGAAACCCAGGACCGTCAGCGCGACATCGCCGCCGCCGAAGCGGCCTGGGAAGTCTCCCGCGAGCTGCTGCGCGATCCGTCGATCGGTCTGGTGGTGCTCGATGAACTGAACATTGCCCTCAAGCACGGTTACCTCGATCTGGATCAGGTGCTCAGCGATCTGCAGGCCCGTCCGCCGATGCAACACGTGATCGTCACTGGCCGCGCCGCCAAGCCGGAAATGATCGAGATGGGCGACACCGTCACCGAAATGGGCATGATCAAGCACGCCTTTCAGGCCGGCATCAAAGCGCAGAAAGGCGTCGAACTTTGAATCAACCACGTCACTGCCCGGCGGTACTGATCGCCGCGCCGGCCTCCGGTCAGGGCAAGACCACCGTCACCGCCGCGCTGGCCCGTCTGCATCGCAATCAGGGGCGCAAGGTCCGCGTATTCAAGTGCGGCCCGGACTTTCTCGACCCGATGATCCTCGAGCGCGCCAGCGGTGCGCCGGTCTATCAACTGGACATGTGGATGGTCGGCGAGCAGGAAAGTCGACGTCTGTTGTGGGAAGCCGCCGCCGAAGCCGATCTGATCCTGATCGAAGGCGTGATGGGCCTGTTCGATGGCACGCCGTCGAGCGCCGATCTGGCGCGGCATTTCGGCGTACCGGTGCTCGGCGTGATCGATGGCACGGCCATGGCTCAGACCTTCGGTGCACTGGCCCTGGGCCTGGCGCGCTATCAGCCGGATTTGCCGTTCGCCGGCGTGCTGGCCAACCGCGTCGGCACCGTGCGCCATGCGCAGTTGCTTGAAGGTAGCCTCACCGAAGGTCTGCGCTGGTACGGCGCGTTGTCCCGGGAAACCGGGATCGAACTGCCGAGCCGCCATCTCGGCCTGGTGCAGGCCAGCGAACTGAATGACCTCGACGTGCGCCTCGACGCCGCCGCCCAAGCGCTGGCTGGCACTTGCGAGGTAGCGCTGCCACCGGCCGTGGAATTCGCCGCGCCAGCAATCGTTGAGACCGAAAAGCTGCTCGAAGGCGTGCGAATTGCCGTCGCTCGCGACGAAGCCTTTGCCTTCACCTACGGCGCCAGTCTCGATCTGTTGCGGGCGATGGGGGCGGAGCTGAGTTTCTTCTCGCCGATCCGCGATGCGCAATTGCCTGAAGCCGACAGTTTGTACCTGCCCGGCGGTTATCCGGAATTGCACCACGTTGCCTTGTCGCAGAACACTGACATGCTCAAAGCGATCCGCGCTCACCACGCCGCCGGCAAACCGCTGCTCGCCGAGTGTGGCGGCATGCTTTATCTGCTCGACTCCCTGACCGATGTCGAAGGCACCCGTGCTGATTTGGTCGGCCTGCTGAGTGGCGACGCCGTGATGCAAAAGCGCCTCGCTGCGCTGGCCTTGCAAGAGGTCGACCTGCCGGAAGGCCTGTTGCGCGGCCACACCTATCACCATTCCCTGACCACCACCGAACTGACGCCAATCGCCCGTGGCCACAGCCCCAACGGCGGGCGCGGCGCGGAAGCGGTATACCGGCAAGGGCGGATGACCGCCTCGTACGTTCACTTCTATTTCCCGTCAAATCCGTCGGCGATTGCCGCGCTGTTGGTGCCATGAGCGACAACGCCTTCACTGACGCCGAGCGCGAAGCGGTCTACCGCGCCATCGCTGAACGCCGCGACATGCGCCACTTCAGCGGCGGTATGGTCGAGCCTGACGTGTTGCGACGATTGCTTGAAGCCGCGCACCAGGCACCGAGCGTCGGCCTGATGCAGCCGTGGCGCTTCATCCGTATCAGCGACCGCGCGCTACGTGGCCAGATCCAGAACCTTGTTGAAGAAGAACGCGTACGCACCGCCGAAGCCCTCGGCGAACGCAGTGACGAGTTCATGAAGCTCAAGGTCGAAGGCATCAAGGATTGCGCCGAAGTGCTGGTCGCCGCGTTGATGGACGATCGCGAAAAACACATCTTTGGTCGTCGCACAATGCCGGAAATGGACATGGCCTCATTGTCCTGCGCGATCCAGAACCTGTGGCTCGCCGCGCGTGCCGAAGGCCTGGGCATGGGCTGGGTGTCGCTGTTCGAACCGCAGGCGCTGGCCGACTTGCTGAAACTGCCGGCCGGGGCCAAGCCGCTGGCGGTGCTTTGCCTGGGGCCGGTCAAGGAATTTTATCCGGCGCCGATGCTGGTACTCGAAGGGTGGGCGCAGGCGCGTCCGCTCAATGAGCTGCTGTATGAAAATTTCTGGGGAGTGAGTCAATGAGTGTGGCGTTGTTGAGTGTCGCCGCGGTTGCGCTGGATGCGC
Source organism: Pseudomonas sp. 3-2 (assembly GCF_019710535.1). Taxonomy (NCBI): domain Bacteria; kingdom Pseudomonadati; phylum Pseudomonadota; class Gammaproteobacteria; order Pseudomonadales; family Pseudomonadaceae; genus Pseudomonas; species Pseudomonas sp. 3-2. The sequence continues at coordinate 1,902,998 of NZ_CP081200.1, forward strand.
TGCTGGGTGAACCGAAACGCTGGCATCCGCTGGTGGCGTTCGGCAATTTCGCCGGGCGCATCGAGCAACGTTTCAACAGCGGCGGTCGCGGTTGGCGCAGCCATGGCGTCACCGCGTGGGTGATCGCGGTGTTGCCGCTGACCCTGCTGGCCACGGCGTTTTCCTGGGCGCCTTACGTGGGCTGGATCGTCGAGATTCTTGCGCTGTATTGCGCCCTCGGCATGCGCAGCCTGGGTGAGCACGTCGAGCCGGTGGCCAAGGCCTTGCGTGCCGATGATCTGGAAGAGGCGCGCAAGCGTGTGGGGTATCTGGTCAGCCGCCAGACCGATGAGCTGGACAGCACCGCTGTCGCCCGCGCTGCTACTGAATCGGTGCTGGAGAACGGTAGCGATGCGGTGTTCGCGGCGCTGTTCTGGTTTGCCGTGGCCGGTGCGCCGGGCGTGGTGCTCTACCGTTTGAGCAATACGCTCGACGCGATGTGGGGCTATCGCAACGAACGTTTCGAGCGGTTCGGCTGGGCGGCGGCAAAAATCGACGACGTCCTCAACTACATTCCTGCGCGGCTGGTGGCGTTGACCTACGCGCTGCTCGGCAAAACCCGACTGGCGCTGAAATGCTGGCGCACCCAGGCGCCGAAATGGGACAGCCCGAACGCCGGCCCGGTGATGGCCGCCGGCGCGGGTGCCTTGGGCGTCGAACTGGGTGGTCCGGCGATTTACCACGGCGAGCTGCACGAGCGTCCGCAACTGGGCGAGGGCGTGCCGGCGGATGCCGATTCCATTGATCGCGGCTGGCAATTGGTCCAGCGCGGGGTATGGTTATGGCTGCTGATTCTCTGCGTGGGGGCTGAATTCTATGCTTGAGCACGGTGGCCGGTTGCGCAGGGCGGCGCTCGGATACGGCATCGCGGAAGAAGACTGGCTCGACCTGTCCACGGGGCTTGCGCCGTGGCCGTTTCCGGTCCCGGATATTCCGCTGCGGGCCTGGGCACGCTTGCCGGAAAACGATGACGGTCTGGAGCAGGCCGCCTGCGATTACTACGGTACCAGCCAGGTGCTGCCGGTGGCCGGTTCGCAGATGGCCATTCAGTTGTTGCCGCGATTGCGTCGGGCCGGCAAGGTCGGCGTGCTGTCGCCGTGTTATGCCGAGCATGCTGAAGCCTGGCGGCGCAGCGGCTATATCGTGCGTGAGGTGCTGGAGCAGGAAGTCGATTTCTTTCTCGACAGCCTCGACGTGCTGGTGGTAGTCAATCCGAACAACCCAACGGGCCTGAACCTGACCCCGGCGCGCCTACTCGACTGGCACGCACGGCTGGCCCAGCGCGGCGGCTGGCTGGTGGTCGACGAAGCGTTCATGGACAACACGCCGCAGCTGAGTCTCGCCCCGCATGCGCATCAAGTGGGGTTGATCGTGTTGCGCTCGTTCGGCAAGTTTTTCGGTCTGGCCGGTGTGCGGCTGGGGTTCGTGCTGGCCGAGCGCAAGTTGCTCCGGTTGCTGGCCGAACAGGTCGGGCCGTGGGCGGTCAGCGGGCCGACCCGCGTGCTCGGCCAGGCCTGTCTGCGCGACACCGAAGGCCACACGCGTCAGCGCATCCGCAGCGACGAGGCCAGCGAACGATTGGCTGCGCTGCTCGAACGTTCCGGTTTCAAACCGCAGGGCGGCTGCGCACTGTTTCAGTGGCTGATCACCGAACAGGCCTCCGCGTTGCACGAATTCATGGCCCGACGCGGCATTCTCCTGCGACTCTTCGCGCACAACAGCAGCCTGCGTTTCGGGCTGCCCGCCGATGCCGCCGACGAGGCGCGTCTTGAGCAAGCCCTGCAAGCATTCGCCCTGCAACGCTCTATGGAAAACAAACCAGCATGACCACTTTAATGGTGCAGGGCACCACCTCCGACGCCGGCAAAAGCACGCTGGTGACGGCGCTCTGCCGCTGGGCCACCCGTCAGGGCGTTGCCGTGGTGCCGTTCAAGCCGCAGAACATGGCGCTCAACAGCGCGGTGACTGCCGACGGCGGCGAGATCGGCCGCGCGCAAGCGGTGCAGGCCCAGGCGGCGTTTCTCGAGCCGCACACCGACATGAACCCGGTGCTGCTCAAGCCCAACAGCGACACCGGCGCCCAGGTCATCATCCACGGTCGTGCGGTCACCAGCATGAACGCCGTCGCCTATCACGACTACAAAGCCATCGCCATGCAGGCCGTGCTTGCTTCCCACGAACGTTTGAGTGCCGCCTATCCGCTGGTGATGGTCGAAGGCGCGGGCTCGCCGGCCGAGATCAATCTGCGCGCCGGTGACATCGCCAACATGGGCTTCGCCGAAGCGGTGGATTGCCCGGTGTTGCTGATCGCCGACATCAATCGTGGCGGCGTCTTCGCCCATCTGGTGGGCACGTTGGAACTGCTGTCGCCGAGCGAACAGGCACGGGTCAAAGGTTTCATCATCAACCGTTTTCGCGGCGATATCGCCTTGCTGCAACCGGGCCTCGACTGGCTGGAACAGCGCACCGGCAAACCGGTGGTGGGCGTGCTGCCATACGTGATGGATCTGCATCTGGAAGCCGAGGACGGCATCGACCAGCGTCAGACCGACAAGGCGGAGCAAGTCCTGAAAGTGGTGGTGCCGGTGCTGCCGCGCATCAGCAACCACACCGATTTCGATCCGCTGCGTCTGCATCCGCAGGTTGATCTGCAATTCATCGGCCCGGGGCAAGCGATACCGCCGGCCGACCTGATCGTTCTTCCGGGCTCGAAAAGCGTGCGCAGTGACTTGGCGTATCTGCGCGCCAATGGTTGGGAATCGGCCATCCGCCGTCACCTGCGTTACGGCGGGAAATTGCTCGGGATCTGCGGCGGTCTGCAAATGCTCGGCGAGCAGGTGCACGATCCGCTGGGCCTTGAAGGTGCGCCGGGTTCCAGCGCTGGTCTGGGGTTGCTGGCGTTCGAAACGCAGCTCGAAGCCGAGAAGCAGCTGCGCAATGTGCACGGGCGTCTGGCGCTGGAAGATGCCGAGGTCAGCGGTTATGAAATTCATGCCGGCGTGACCACGGGAGCGGCGCTGGAAAATGCTGCCGTGCATCTGGACGACGGCCGCTGCGACGGCGCGCAAAGTCTCGACGGGCAGATTTTCGGCACCTACCTGCATGGGCTGTTCGAGTCGCCGGCGGCCAGTGCCGCGCTGTTGCGCTGGGCCGGCCTGAACGATGTGCAGGAGGTGGATTACCACGGCTTGCGCGAACGCGATATCGAGCGGCTGGCGGATCTGGTGGAGAAGCATCTGGATACCGATCTGTTGTGTGAACTCTGTGGTATCCAGGCCGGATGTGATGGCCTCTTCGCGGGCAAGCCCGCTCCCACAGGGTGTTGAGGTGTACTCAAGTGCCATGTTTGGCCTAAATCCATTGTGGGAGCGGGCTTGCCCGCGAAGAGGTCAGTTGTCTCAACGAATTTTTTTCAGGATGCCTCCATGCTCCAGTTGATCCTCGGCGGCGCCCGCTCCGGCAAAAGTCGCCTGGCCGAAAAACTCGCTACTGACAGCGCGCTGGCCGTCACTTACATCGCCACCAGCCAGCCACAGGATGGCGAGATGAATGAACGCGTCGCCCATCATCGCGCCCGTCGTCCTGCTGAATGGGCGTTGATCGAAGAGCCGCTGGAACTGGCTCGGGTGTTGCGCGAAAACGCTGGCCCCGAGCGTTGCCTGCTGGTGGATTGCCTGACGCTGTGGCTGACCAATCTGCTGATGCTCGAAGACGCTGAACGCCTCGCCGCCGAGCGCGAAGCCTTGCTCGAATGCCTGGCGTCGCTGCCGGGTGAAATCATTTTTGTCAGCAACGAGACCGGAATGGGTGTCGTGCCGCTGGGCGAATTGACTCGCCGCTACGTCGATGAAGCCGGTTGGCTGCATCAAGCTCTGGCCGAGCGTTGTCAACGAGTCGTCCTGACGGTCGCCGGCCTGCCCCTGACTCTGAAAGGACCTGCGTTATGACCCAAGCCTGGTGGCTGAACCCGTGCAAACCGGTGGATACGCACGCCGTTGAAAACGCGGCGGCGCGTCAGCAGCAATTGACCAAACCCGCCGGCTCCCTCGGTCAGCTTGAATCGGTGGCGGTGCAGCTGGCCGGACTGCAGGGCCGGATCAAGCCGACGCTGGATCAAGTCTGGATCGCGATTTTTGCCGGCGACCACGGCGTTGTCGCCGAAGGGGTTTCCGCGTTCCCGCAGGAGGTCACCGGGCAGATGCTGCTGAACTTCGTCAGCGGCGGCGCGGCGATCAGCGTGCTGGCGCGGCAACTTGGCGCGCAGCTGGAAGTGGTGGATCTGGGCACCGTGACTCCGTCGCTGGACCTGCCGGGTGTGCGCCATTTGAACATCGGCCCGGGCACGGCGAATTTCGCCAAGGGCGCGGCGATGACTCAGGCTCAGGGTGAACTTGCCTTGCAGGGCGGCCGCGACAGTGTGCTGCGCGCGAAGGCTGCTGGTGCGCAATTGTTCATCGGCGGTGAAATGGGCATCGGCAACACCACGGCCGCCAGTGCGCTGGCCTGTGCTTTGCTCGATTGCCCGGTGGCACACCTGACCGGCCCCGGCACCGGGCTGAATGCCGAAGGCGTCAGCCACAAGGCGCAGGTGATCGAGCGGGCGCTGGCACTGCATGCGGCGCAACGTGGCGATGCGTTGCAGACGCTGTTCAATCTCGGCGGCTTCGAGATTGCGGCATTGGTCGGCGCGTATCTGGCCTGCGCACACGAGGGTGTGGCGGTGCTGGTGGATGGGTTCATCTGTACGGTCGCCGCGCTGGTAGCGGTGCGCCTGAATCCGGCCTGCCGTGAGTGGCTGCTGTTCGGTCATCGCGGTGCCGAGCCGGGCCATCGTCATGTGCTGGAAACCCTTGGCGCTGAGCCTTTGCTGGAACTGGGCCTGCGTCTGGGCGAGGGCAGTGGCGCGGCGCTGGCGGTGCCGTTGTTGCGTCTGGCCTGCGACCTGCACGGCCAGATGGCAACCTTCGCTGAAGCCGCGGTGGCGGACCGCCCGGCATGACCTTGCGCCTGGATCTGCTGCGCCACGGTGAAACCGAACTCGGCGGCGGTCTGCGCGGCAGCCTCGACGATGCGTTGACCGAAAAAGGCTGGGCGCAGATGCGCGAGGCGGTGAGCGGGCAGGGGCCGTGGAATCGGCTGATCAGCTCGCCGTTGCAGCGTTGCGCGCGGTTTGCTGAAGAGTTGAGCGCGCAGCGGGATCTGCCGGTATCTCTGGAGAATAATCTGCAAGAACTGCATTTTGGTGCCTGGGAAGGGCGGAGCGCGGCGGCGTTGATGGAGACTGATGCTGAAGCGCTGGGGCTGTTCTGGGCCAATCCGTATGGGTTTACTCCGCCGCAGGGTGAGCCGGTCAGCGATTTTTCGGCGCGGGTGCTGGCGGCGGTGATGCGACTGCACGCGGCGCACGCGGGTGAGCGGGTGTTGCTGGTCAGTCATGGCGGCGTCATGCGTCTGTTGCTGGCGCAGGCCCGTGGCTTGCCCCGTGAACAACTGCTGAATGTCGAAGTCGGCCACGGCGCGCTGTTTTCGCTGATCGTCGAGGCCGACGGTTCGCTCAGGGAAGTGTTCTGACATGCTGCCTCTGTGGATCGCCCTGCAATTTCTCAGCAGCCTGCCGATTCGTCTGCCGGGGATGCCGACGCCCGAACAGCTTGGCCGGTCGCTACTGTTTTATCCGCTGGTGGGACTGTTGTTCGGTGTCATTCTCTGGGCGCTGAACATTGCCTTGGTCGGCACGCCGTTGCTGTTGCATGCGGCGCTGTTGCTGGCGGTGTGGGTGCTGCTCAGCGGCGCGTTGCACCTTGATGGGCTGGCGGACAGCGCCGATGCGTGGCTCGGCGGCTTCGGTGATCGCGAGCGTACGCTGACGATCATGAAGGATCCGCGCAGCGGGCCGATCGCGGTGGTGACGCTGGTGCTGGTGTTGCTGCTCAAGTTTGCCGCGTTGCTGGCGTTGATCGAACAACAGCAGGGCACGGCATTGATCATGGTGCCGCTGATCGGCCGAGCGGCGTTGCTCGGGCTGTTTCTCACCACGACTTATGTGCGGGCCGGCGGGTTGGGGCAGGCGCTGGCCGATCATCTGCCGCGCAAGGCGGGTTGGCAGGTGCTGGCAGGGAGTGCGGCGGCGTGTGTGGCGATCGCCGGGTTCGACGCTGTCGTGGCGTTGCTGCTGGCGGTTGTCGTGTTCATCTGGCTGCGGCATTTGATGGTGCGACGACTGGGTGGAACCACTGGTGATACGGCGGGAGCGTTGCTGGAACTATTGGAGATGTCAGTGCTGGTCGGGCTGGCCTTGTTTTGATAAATAACTTTGATCTGTAACTTGATTTAACACAGTCGCGGGTATATACACGCATCATGCTTCCATCTCAGTGTTTGTGCACCAACCTGCGTCGCGCCGCGCGTGGCGTCAGCAGGCATTACGACGGCGCTCTCGACGGCTTCGGGATCAACGTTGCCCAGTATTCTCTGCTGTGCAATCTGCAGCGCCTGGATCAGCCGAGCATTTCCGAACTGGCCGAGGCCATGGGCCTGGATCGCAGCACCCTCGGGCGCAATCTGCGGGTGCTGGAAGGCGAGGGCCTGGTGGCGCTGGCCGAGGGCGAAGACATGCGCAACCGCATCGTCCGGCTCACTGAAACCGGTGCGCAACGCCTGGCAGCAGCCTTGCCGGCCTGGGAAGCGGCGCAACAGCGGTTGATCGACCGACTGGGTGCCGAGAAGCGTGAAACCTTGCTGCGGCTATTGGATGAACTGGCCTGAGGGCCGGTTTTTCCGAATCTAAGCGGGTATATACCCGCGACTGGAGAATAATAATGAGTTCGATGTGGCGTACGTGCGGTTGGGTGTTGCTGGGGAGTGCGCTGATTCTGGCGTTGTCATTGGGCGTGCGGCACGGCTTCGGCTTGTTTCTGTCGCCGATGAGCGCCCAGTTCGGCTGGGGTCGCGAGGTGTTCGCCTTCGCCATCGCCTTGCAGAACCTGATCTGGGGGCTGGCGCAACCGTTCACTGGCGCGCTGGCCGACCGCTTCGGCGCGGCGAAAGTGGTACTGATCGGCGGGGTGCTCTACGCCTTGGGCCTGGTGTTCATGGGCCTGTCGGAAACCGCTTTGGGCTTGTCCCTGAGCGCCGGTCTGTTGATCGGTATCGGACTGTCCGGGACCTCGTTCTCGGTGATTCTCGGTGTCGTCGGCCGCGCCGTGCCGCCGGAGAAACGCAGCATGGGCATGGGCATTGCCAGTGCTGCCGGTTCTTTCGGCCAGTTCGCCATGCTGCCGGGCACCCTCGGGTTGATCGGCTGGCTCGGCTGGTCGGCGGCATTGCTCGTGCTGGGCTTGCTGGTGGCGCTGATCGTGCCGCTGGTGAGCATGCTCAAGGACAAGCCGCTGCCGGTGCTCGGCCATGAACAAACCCTGTCCGAAGCCCTGCGCGAAGCCTGCTCGCACTCCGGTTTCTGGTTGCTGGCATTCGGTTTTTTCGTCTGCGGATTTCAGGTGGTGTTCATCGGCGTGCACTTGCCGGCGTATCTGGTTGATCAGCATCTGCCGGCCACCGTCGGCACCACCGTGCTGGCGTTGATCGGCCTGTTCAACATCTTCGGTACCTACACCGCCGGTTGGCTCGGTGGGCGGATGTCCAAACCGCGTCTGCTGACCGGGCTCTATCTGCTGCGCGCGGTGGTGATCGTGCTGTTTCTGTGGCTGCCGGTGACGACGACCTCGGCCTATCTGTTCGGCATGGCCATGGGGTTCCTGTGGCTGTCGACGGTGCCGTTGACCAACGGTACGGTGGCAACCTTGTTTGGCGTGCGAAACCTGTCCATGCTCGGCGGCATCGTGTTTCTGTTCCATCAGTTGGGTTCGTTCCTCGGCGGCTGGCTGGGCGGGGTGGTGTATGACCGAACCGGGAGTTATGACTTGATCTGGCAAGTGGCGATTCTCCTGAGCCTGCTGGCGGCGGCGCTGAACTGGCCGGTGCGCGAGCGCCCGGTCGAGCGCCTGCAACCGCGTGCGAGCGCTGCATGAACCGTTTCTGGCCGCAGATCGTCGTCACCGCACTCGGCGCCGCGTTGCTGGCGCTGGTGTGGTGGGGCTGGCATCAGGGCGGTTTGGCGCTGATGCAGTTGGGCATGGGTGCTTGCTAGACCGGCGGGAGGGCGAGTAACGTCGAGGTCTGACGATTGCTCAAGGATGCCCGACATGCTCAAGCGCTGGTGTGCTGTTCCCGCGTTGCTGATGGCGTTGACCGGACTGGCCCAGGCCGCGGACTGTCCGGATCTGTTGCAAGGCTCGTTGCCCAAGTTGCGGGCCAAGGAATCCATCGACCTGTGTCAGCGCTACGCCGACAAACCGCTGGTAGTGATCAACACGGCCAGCTTCTGTGGTTTTGCGCCGCAGTTCGAGGGGCTGGAAGCGCTGAATCAGCGCTACAAGGCCCAGGGCCTGGAAATGCTCGGCGTACCTTCCAATGACTTCAAGCAGGAGTCCAAGGACAGCGCCGAGACCGCCAAGGTCTGCTACGCCAACTACGGCGTGACGTTCACCATGACCGAACCGCAGAAGGTGCGGGGTGACGATGCGACTCATCTGTTCCAGGTGCTGGCCAAACAGAGCAGCGCACCGAAGTGGAATTTCTACAAATACGTCATCGACCGCCAGGGCAAGGTGATCGCCAATTTCTCCAGCCTGACCAAACCGGATGATCCTGAATTTCTGGCGGCCATCGAGAAAGCTATTGCCTCCCAGCCGCTGAAACCCTGATCGACGCCCATTAAAAAGCCCCGCCTCTGTGAAGAGAGCGGGGCTTTTTAGTGGGCGAGGCATTAGCCTCGCCGTACAGCATCAGAAGCGGTAGGTTGCGCCGACACCGAAGCCGTTTGCCGAGTTTTCATACTGCGAGTTGTAGCTCTGGCCACGATCGTTTTCGTTGCGGATGTTGACCTTCTCTTCCTTCAGGTACGAGTAGGCAACGTCGATGGTCAGGTCTTCGGTCGGGCTCCAGCCGGCACCGATGCTGAAGATGGTCCGGTCGCCGGTCGGGATGCGTGGCGAACGGTCGACGTTGTTGGTCGGCGACTGGTCGAACGTCAGGCCGGTACGCAGTACCCATTCCTTGTTCAACTGATAGGACGTACCGATGGCGTACGCCCAGGTGTCATGCCAGTTCTGTTCTTCGGTGATCTCGCCGAACTGGCCAGCCAGCAGTGGCTGAACGCCGGAGTTCTTGACGGTGATCTTTTCCAACTGGCTCCAGCGGGTCCAGGTGGTACCGGCGTAGACGTTCCAGCGATCGTTGATCGCCTGGGTGACCGAGAGGTCCACGGATTCAGGCGTGGTGATCTTCAGCGAAGCGTCGTACTTCTGGTTCGCACCCAGGCCGATCGCGCCCAGCACACCGTAGTTGACCTTGGTGTTGCCTTCGAGCTTGTAGTCGACCTTCGAGTGGTAGGTCAGACCCAGGCGAGTGCTGTCGGTAGCCTGTACCAGCACGCCGATGTTGTAGCCCAGTGCGGTGTCGTCGCCCTTGATCTTGACCTTGCCGTCCGGCGCTGCCTGAGTGATCGACAGGTTGGATTCCAGCGAGCCGTCGATGCGGTTGATGGTCGGGCCGAAACCGATCGACACGACATCGTTGAACTTGTAGCTGACGGTTGGCTGGAAGGTGATGATCTTGACTTCTGACTTGCTGCCGAAGTAACGGCCGGCGAAGCCGTTTTCATAGTCGGTGATCAGGCCGAAGGGTACGTACACACCCAGACCGAATGCCCAATGCTCGTCGATCGGCTTGACGTAGTAGCCCATAGGTACGGAGGTGAAGGGCACCATGTCGCCTTTGTTGCTGCCGCCGTTCGGGCTGGAGCTGGCGTCGCTGATATCGGTTTTTGCGTCGAGGAATGCAACGCCACCGGTGACTTGTTCGCGCGTGATGCGCGACATGCCGGCAGGGTTGCCATAAACGGTGCTTGCGTCGTCGGCAGAAGAAGATCGCCCGGCGTACCCAGTCCCCATCCCGCTGATGCTGTGTTCGTTGATGGCAAAGCCAGCTGCGAAGATCTGGGTGGATGCCACGGTTACGGCAAGGCTAAGGGTGGTTTTGAGCATGACTTTTTTCATTATTAGAACTCCTGGTGATCACCGGGGCGAAAATTACCAACATTTTCGTCCCGGCGCTATAGTCCGTATGCCTTGAGTTAGAGCGGTTTTGTAGGACAATCCGACCAAAATCACTGCCTGTTGGGCGATGTTGTGAAAACAGCGGGTCAGCAAGCGACCTGATTCAGCGGTGAAACACAGGTTTGCCAGGCGCAGGTGAAGTCGCGCAGACGACCTTGGGGCTGAAAGGTCTGACGCCAGATGCGCGCCATGCCCAGCAGATCGTCCGGCTCGGGGAGGGTAGTGTTTTGTTCTTCGACCAGCAGCCAGGCGATGGCTGTGGCATAACGCAAATTGACGGTCAGTTCGAGGTGCGGGCCGCTGAGGAAGGCATGCTGGCTGGCGAGGCCGCGAACCAGGCTGGCGCGTTCCGGATCCAGCGCCAGGTAATGATCCCAGAGGGCTTGGTGGCGGTTTTCGGCAATCCGGTACAGGCCGTGGCCACGGCGGTCATGCAGGGCGGAACCGAGAGCGGACTGGCTGGCGGCAATGCCCAGCAGCAGGGATTCGGCGGTTGCGCAGTGACGTCCCAGGTAGATCAGCGTAGGACGAATCACATAGCGGCACAGTTCGCTGGCAGCGATACCCATAAATCCCTCGGATCTTGTTATTGGGCGGCGAGGCCTGAAGGGGGAGCTTGGCAGCTGTGGATCGACTCAGGCTCGCCGGAAGCGGATCACGCCGCTTGAGTTGAAGTGTAGTGTCATATTCGCGACGTAAAGGACTGTTTTTAAAATATTTCCGGCGCGCCGTTATAACCGTTATACCGGTTGGTGCTTAAGCGGAAAGAGGTAAAAGTGAAACATCGGGCAATAAAAAGCCCCGCATTTCAGCAGGGCTTTTGCTTTTGCAGCCATTTCGGCTTCTCAGGCGATCAATGCCTGACGGGTGCGATCAATCACGGCCTGCAGCGGTTCGGCGCTGGAGTATTGATCGGGGTACAGACGCTCGCTATGGCGGGCGATCCCGTGTTCATTGACCACGGTGAAGCTGAAGCAGCCTTTGCGAGCGGCCATGATCAGGCAGTTCATTGGAGCAAAAGCGTTGGTTAGGGTGCGAATGGCATCCTGAGTCTGGATTTGAGTCGACATAGTTATTAGGTGTTCCTACAAATGACACGGATAAGAACCGTGCAACGTTAAAACGTTCCAGTAACGTCGACCACCATTGGTCGAACGAAGAACCCGACTGGAACAAGGCAGCCAGTTCGAGCGCTATAAAAGTTGGCGCGCTTGGGCTGGCAGGTAGGTACTTAGGAGGACAGGCAACATATCAAGGGCAGAGGTTCTGGGCCCTTGGTGAAGATCCTGATCAATTTGCAGGTTGGTTCGGTCAGAGTAAGTGGTCTTCGCAACACTCTTTGCATTCGATTCAAAGACTGTGTCGTCGCAAGATTTACCTGGAAACCATCGAGGGGTCGATCCCGCTTTTTTCAGTGAAGGTCTCTGTGAGAGAAACTTGACCGTGGGGGTGTGTTCGACCGGAATTGACTTTCAGCTTGGTACTAACGCCGCGGATACTAACGGAACGAACCGCAGAAGGCAAACCCGATAATCAAAAAAAATCAGAATCCGCTGCCCGGGCTCCCCGCCTGCCCCGATCTGGCTCACTTTACGTTCGTCGGTCCCCACCACCGGAAAGATGCTGACGCTCTGCGCAGCGGCTTATCCCCAGCACGAATGCCAAAACGACCCGAAAAGGCGCATCGATATAACCGCGTAACAGGTACTTGTGCACATTAGTTGCGCAGACTGTAACGGCGCTGTCACAACAATCCTGACCCCGATGACTGCCTGCATCGAAAGTTTAAGTCAATGAAAAACATCGCTTTTTTTAACTGGTGAAAAAATCGTCAGTTTGACTGCGAGCCCCGTTCCACAAGGCTTTGCGGCGACTGGAGGGCGGTTGTCCACTGAGTTATCCACAGCTTCTGTGGATTGTCCCGAGCGCTTGCTCTAGCACGGGCGTGCCGGGTTTTTTTCGACTTTACCTGTGCGAAAAAAAGAGTAGAGTGGCGCGCCTTCCGATCTGTCCCACAGTGCTTTATGAAGTTTCGTTCCGCTCCAGAATCTGTTACCTCCCAACTCCCTCGTGTTACCGCTCCCAAGCGATTTTCCGTGCGCGTGGCCGAATGGCTGCTGGACAGCCCGCGACTTGGCGACAGCCAGAATGCCAAGCACCTCGCCGGCCGCCTGCTCAAGCAACCGGCCCGGGAAGGGGTGGTCGCGGCGCAGAGTCGCCTCGGCCAGTTGATGTGCCGCGAGTGCGGCAATGCCCGGGATCGCCGGATCGGCCAGGACCTGCTGCGCCAGGCCGCCCGCGCCGGTGACCGACGCGCGCAACAGGAACTCGGCCTGATCGAAGACTGAGCTGTCCAAGACCAGACGCCTTGGTTAACCTTCAGGCTTTATCGGATCGGCGGGAATCACTATGGCGATGGACTTGACCAGCATCCTGCTGGGGCTGGCAGGTGCGGCGGTGCCGTTGCTGGCATTGGCCTGGCAACTGCAACGTCGGGCCAGTCAGAACCAGTCTGAAGTCGCCTTGCTCGAGGAGCGGCTGGCCATGGCGCAAATGGCCCAGGACGGCCTCACTGCACAACTTGAAGCCTGCCGCGATGAAGTCGCCGACCTTGGCCAGGCCAACGCCTCCAAACAAGCGGATCTCGCGGCTGTGCGCCGGGAAGTCGAGCTGTTGCAGATCGAGCGCGATGACGCCCGTGACGCCGCCCACGCCTGGAACCTTGAACGCGCGAACAAGGAAGCCGAGTTGCGGCGCCTGGACGCCCAGGCGGCTTCGCTGAATGCCGAATTGCGCGAGCAACAGGAAAACCATCAACAACGCCTGGATGACCTGCAAGGTTCCCGCGACGAGCTGCGCGCACAGTTCGCCGAACTGGCCGGCAAGATCTTCGATGAGCGCGAACAACGCTTTGCCGAAACCAGCCAGCAGCGCCTTGGCCAATTGCTCGACCCTTTGAAAGAGCGCATCCAGTCGTTCGAAAAGCGTGTCGAGGAAAGCTACCAGGCCGAAGCCCGCGAGCGTTTTTCGCTGGCCAAGGAACTGGAGCGTTTGCAGCAACTGAACCTGCGCCTGAGCGATGAGGCAACCAACCTGACCCGCGCCCTGAAGGGCCAGAAAACCCAGGGCAACTGGGGCGAGCTGATTCTCGAGCGCGTACTTGAGCATGCCGGGCTGGAGAAGGGCCGGGAGTACCAGACCCAGGTCAATCTCAAGGGCCCGGATGGCGAGCGTTTTCAGCCGGACGTGATCATTTACTTGCCGGGCGACAAGCAGGTAGTGGTGGATTCCAAGGTCAGTCTCACCGCGTATCAGCAATACGTGGCGGCCGACGACGACGCCATCGGCCAGATCGCCATGAAGCAGCACGTGCTGTCCCTGCGCAGCCACGTCAAAGGTCTGGCCGGTAAGGATTACAAACGTCTGGAAGGCTTGCACAGCCTCGATTTCGTCTTGCTGTTCGTGCCCATCGAAGCGGCGTTTTCCGCTGCATTGCAGGCCGAGCCGTCACTGTTTCAGGAAGCTTTTGATCGCAACATCGTGATCGTCAGTCCGACCACGCTGCTCGCCACCCTGCGGGTGATTGACAGCCTGTGGAAGCAAGAGCGCCAGAGTCAGAACGCCCGGGAAATCGCCGAGCGCGCCGGTTGGCTGTACGACAAGTTCGTGCTGTTCATTCAGGATCTGGATGAAGTCGGCAATCGCTTGCAGCAACTGGACAAGGCCTACAGCGCGGCGCGCAACAAACTGACGGAAGGGCGCGGCAACCTGGTCAGCCGCAGCGAACAGCTCAAGTTGCTCGGCGCACGAGCCAGCAAGAGCCTGCCGGCGGACCTGCTGGAGCGCGCGATGACCGATGCCGACGGCCTGGTCGAGCTGCCTGAATAAGCCGCTCTGCTAGAGCGGCAAATAACGACTCAACAACGCCCGCAACGCCGCCGGTTTCACCGGTTTGGCCAGATAATCCAGCCCCGCTGCATGAACCTGCGCCACCGTTTCCGGATGCCCGTCGGCGCTGATCACCACGCCGGGCACCGGCTCGCCCAGCCTTGTGCGCAACCAGGCCATCAGATCGGTGCCGGTTTCGCCGTGATCGAGGTGATAGTCCACCAGCGCCAATTGTGGCCGCACGCCGTCATCGAGCAGCGCCGCACATTCTTCGCGGTTGCGCGCGGTCCAGACCTGACAGCCCCAGCGCGTGAGCAGGCTGTTCATGCCGATCAGAATGCTGTCTTCGTTGTCGATGCACAGCACCTGCGCGCCGCTGTGCAATTTGCCATTGATTTCCACCGCCGCTGGCGGTTGCACGATCTGTGCTTTGGCCAATGGCACACGGACACTGAACACGCTGCCACGCCCCGGCCATGAGCGCACGCGCAAGGTATGGCCGAGCACGCGGCACAGACCGTCGGCTATCGCCAGACCCAGGCCCAGACCTTTTTCGGCGCGGGTCTGGTGGCTGTCGAGGCGTTTGAATTCCTCGAAGATCACTTGCTGTTTGTCCTCCGGAATTCCCGGCCCGCGATCCCACACTTCCAGACAGATTTCGCCTTTGCGCCGACGCACGCCCAGCAGCACCGGGCCTTTTGCGTAGCGGAACGCGTTGGTGAGGAAGTTCTGCAGAATGCGCCGCAGCAGCTTGATGTCGCTATCGATGCGCAACTGACTGCCCCGTACCCGGAAACTCAAGCCCTGTTCCTGAGCCAGTGCCTTGAATTCCGCGCCGAGAATATCGAACAGCTCATTGACCGCGAACGGCTTGCGATCCGGGTTGATCTTGCCGTTTTCCAGGCGGGAAATGTCGAGCAGGTCGCTGATCAGGTCTTCGGCCGAACGCAGCGAACTGTCCAGATGCTGCACCAGTTTCTGCGCCTCGGCGCTCAGGCCGTCTTCCTGATGGGAGAGGGCGGCGGAGAACAGCCGTGCGGCGTTCAAGGGCTGCATCAGGTCGTGACTGACGGCGGCGAGGAAGCGGGTCTTGGACTGGTTGGCCGCCTCGGCATTGCCCTTGGCTTCGGTCAGCGCGACGTTGAGTTGCGACAGTTCCTGGGTCCGTTCGCTGACCCGTTGCTCCAGCCCTTCGTTGGCTTCGGTCAGCGCCTGCTCGGCTTCGCGGAACGCGGTGATGTCGGTGAAACTCATGACGAAACCGCCGCCGGGCATCGGGTTGCCGATCAGCTCGATCACCCGGCCATTGGGGAACAGTCGCTCGGAGGTGTGGGCGCGGCCCTGACGCATCCAGTGCAGGCGCCGGGCAACGTGAACTTCCGCTTCACCGGGGCCGCACAAACCACGCTCGGCGTTGTGGCGAATAATGTCGGCAATCGGTCGGCCGACGCTGATCAAACCGTCCGGATAGTTGAACAGCTCGAGATAGCGGCGGTTCCAGGCCACCAGTCTCAGCGACTGGTCGACCACGCTGATGCCCTGGGTAATGTTCTCGATCGCGCCTTGCAGCAGCGCGCGGTTGAACTGCAGCACTTCCGAGGCTTCGTCGGCGATCCGCACGACGTCCTCCAGCTGCATTTCTCGACCTTCGATGGCGGCTTTCACGACCGCTCGCGTTGACGAAGCGCCAAGGACACCGGCCAGCAAACGCTCGGTGTGGGCGATCCATTCGCCGTCAGCGTTCTGGTTCGGGTTGAAGCCTTTGCCCTGACGGTAGGCGAAGCGAATGAAGCTCTGCCGCGCGCGTTCTTCGCCGACAAAGCGTGCCGCCAGTTGCAGCAAATCGTCGATCTGCACCGCCAGCATCGAGCGTGCATTCGGCCGGGCGCTGATTTCCTGGCCGATAAAACGCCCGGCCTGCCAGTGCTCCGACACGCGGGTGCGCGACAGCACCGAGACCCAGGCGAACAGGGTGAAGTTGCCTGCCAGCGACAGCACCACGCCTTGGGTCAGCGGGGTGATCGGCAGGTTCAACGGGTTGCTGTGCAGCCAGGCGAGTCCGGGGAAACTGTCCAGCGACCAACCGAGGCTGCGCGCAGCGATCGGCAGGATCAAGGTGTAGAACCACAGGAACGTACCGGCGGCGAGACCGGCGAATACACCACGCCGGTTGGCCTGTTTCCAGTACAGCGCGCCGAGCATCGCCGGGGCCAGTTGGGTGACGGCGGCGAAGGCGATCTGGCCGATGGTCGCCAGGCTCGCGGTCGAGCCGAGCAAACGGTAGCTGACGTAGGCCAGCAACAGAATCAGCACGATGCTGACGCGGCGCACCGAGAGCATCCACTGACGGAACACTTCGAACGGCCGCTCGGCATTGTTGCGGCGCAGCAGCCATGGCAACAGCATGTCGTTGGAGACCATGGTCGACAGCGCCACACTCGCTACGATCACCATGCCGGTGGCCGCCGATGCACCGCCGATAAACGCCAGCATCGCCAGCGCCGGATGGGCCTGGGCCAATGGCAGGCTGATAACGAAAGAGTCGGGGATGACCGAGCTGGGCAGCATCATCTGACCGGCCAGGGCGATAGGGACTACAAACAGCGCGGCCAATGCGAGGTAGGCGGGGAACACCCATTTGGCCAGACGCAGATCCTGCGGGTCAATGTTCTCGACCACCGTCACGTGGAACTGCCGGGGCAGGCAGATGATCGCCATCATCGCCACGCCGGTCTGTACCACCATCGACGGCCAGTTGATGGTTTCTTTCCAGTATTCCTCCAGGCGCGGGGCGAGCATCGCCTGATTGAACAGGTCGTCGAAGCCATCGTACAGCCCGTAGGTGACGAAGGCGCCGACGGCGAGGAAGGCGAACAGCTTGACCAGCGATTCAAAGGCAATCGCCAGCACCATGCCGCGGTGGTGCTCGGTGGCATCGAGGTTGCGCGTACCGAAGACGATGGTGAACAGCGCCAGCACCAGCGACACGATCAGCGCGGTGTCCTGTGCGCGGGTGCCCATGGCGTCGGCGCCGGCACCGATCAGCAGGTTCACGCCGAGGACGATGCCTTTGAGCTGCAAGGCGATATAAGGCAGAACGCCGACCAGACAGATCAGCGCAACCACCACCGCCAACGACTGGGACTTGCCGTAACGGGCGGCAATGAAGTCGGCGATGGAGGTGATGTTCTCCTGCTTGCTGATCATCACCATTTTCTGCAGCACCCACGGCGCACCGAGCAGCAGCAGGATCGGCCCGAGGTAGATCGGCAGGAACGACCACAGTTGTTCGGCGGCCTGACCGACCGCGCCAAAGAACGTCCAGCTGGTGCAGTAGACCGCCAGCGACAGGCTGTACACCCAGGCACGCACCCGTGGCGGCAGCGGTGTGCTGCGACGGTCGCCGTAGAAGGCGATGGCGAACATGATGGCCATATAGGCCAGGGCGACGGCGGCGATCAGCCCGGTGGACAACGACATGGAACACTCCCGACAGAAAACGACCGGACTCGCGCCCGGTCAGACAGTCTCGCACGGGCGCGGCAGTTAGTCAGTGTCGACCAAGGTCGTGGCGCGGCGGGGTGTCGCAGGAACAGAACCGGCCGGTTTTGCGGTCAGTCCGGTTTCAGCGCGATGTCGATCAAGCGGTGCAGTTCTCCGACTTCCAGCGGCGCTGCCGAAAACAGAATGCGGAACACCACCGGGGACACCACCAGATTGATCAGCCGATCCACGCTCGGCGCCGGTTCCTTGGGGTGGCGCTCGATGATGGTTTGCAACTGTGCCCCGATGATCGTCACGCAATAGCCCGGCGTCGCGCTCGCCTGCACGTCGCGCATCATGTTGCGCCCGGGTTCCGAACTCATTTCGTCGAGGTATTGTTCGGCCCACGCGCGGATGTCGCTGCGCAGGCTGCCGGTTTCAGCCGGCTCGCTGTCGGGGCGCATGCGGGCGAGGGCAACATCGGCCAGCAAGGTCGCCAGATCGCCCCAGCGCCGATAAATGGTTGATGGCGTTACCCCGGCGCGCGCCGCGATTTGCGGGACGGTCACCGTTGAGCGCTCCTGTTCTTGCAGAAGCACGCGGACTGCCGAGTGAATCGACTCCTGCACCCGGGCGCTGCGACCGCCGGGGCGTAAACCTTCTTTAATAGCCATGCGGCAGACCTTAACACAAAGAATTTGCTTTAAGCGAAAGCCAAGAGCACACTCCACAAAAGCAAAAAATTAGCTTTTGCGGAGTGTGCCCATGACCAGCCTTGCTTCCAACCGTTCCAGCCTGTGGTTTCTGGCGATCACCTTACTGAGTTTTCTCGCCGCTTCCACTGCGCCGACGCCGTTGTACCACCTGTATCAGGATCAGCTGCATTTTTCGGCAGCGGTGCTGACCCTGATTTTCGGCGTCTATGCCCTCAGTCTGCTGGCCGCGTTGCTGACGGTCGGGTCGCTGTCTGATCACCTGGGACGCAAACCGGTGATCTTCACCGCCGTGACGCTCAATGCGCTGGCGATGTTGCTATTTATCTACGCCGACAGCGTGGGCTGGCTGATCGGCGCGCGAGTGCTGCAAGGTTTCGCCACCGGCATGGCCACCGCCGTGTTGAGCGCGACGCTGCTGGACACCGACCGTCAGCAAGGGCCGTTGATCAACAGCGTTGCGCCGTTGCTGGGTATGGCGTTGGGTGGCATGGGCTGCGGCTTGCTGGCCGAGTTCGCTCCGGCGCCGTTGCAGTTGACCTATTGGTTGCTGCTCGCGCTGTTTGTGTTGCAAGGCATCTATGTGTGGCGCCTGCCGGAGAGTGTCTCGCCGCAGGCCGGGGCGTGGGCCTCGTTGCGGCCGACCCTGCATGTGCCGGTGCAGGCGCGTTCGACGCTTTGGCGGGTACTGCCGCTGAATACCGCGACCTGGGCGCTCGGCGGTTTTTATGCCTCGCTGGCACCGTCGCTGGTGCGCACGGCCACTGGCTCCACCTCCAACCTGATCGGCGGCGCGACTGTGGCGGCGTTGACCGTGACCGGTGCGTTGATGATCTTCACGTTGCGCAATCGTCCCGCCTCCCGGGCGCTGCAACTCGGGGCGAGCCTGCTGCCGGCCGGCATCGTGCTGATTCTGTTGGGCGTGCACAGCGCCAGTCTGTCGCTGTTCTTCTTCGGCACACTGGTGGCCGGGTGTGGCTTTGGCTCCGGTTTTCTCGGAGCGGTGCGCAGTCTGGTGCCGTTGGCATTGCCCCATGAGCGCGCCGGTTTGATGTCGGCGTTTTATGTGCTGAGTTACCTGGCGTTCTGCCTGCCGGCGTTGTTGGCCGGACACTTCACCCACAGCGTGGGCCTGCTGACCACCACCGATGTGTATGGCGCGGTGCTGATTGTGCTGGCGGTCGGTGCGCTGCTGATGAGTTTCCGGGCGCAAGCGGCGAAGGCCTGCAGCGCTCCATAAGCCCGTCAGATTCGGTTAGCCTTGGCCAGCCCATTCTTCTCACGGATCGACGCATGAAGATTATCCGCAGCAAGACCTTCACCGCCGAGCGCGCCTGGGGCGCGCTCGACATCGCCAACATGAACGGCATCACCACGCGTTTGCACTGGACCGACCAGCCCTACAAATGGCACATCAATGACGGCGAAGAAGTGTTTGTCGTGCTCGACGGTCAGGTGCTCATGCACTATCGCGAAGAAGGTGAGGAGAAGCAGGCCTTGCTCGACGTTGGCGATATCTTCTACGCCTCCATCGGCACCGAACACGTCGCTCATCCTCAGGGTGCGGCGCGGATTCTGGTGATCGAAACCGAAGGCAGTGCCTGACTGGTTATCTACAAAATAGATAACAGTTAGAGATATTACCCGTTATATAGATATTCGATTCGGTTCTACCATGAGCTCAACCTCACCTGAGGACAGGAGTTCATGATGATGTGCCCCAACAGCGCCAAACCCGGCATCAAGCCATTCAGCCAGTTTCAGCATCCGCGTGAAGTGATCCGCCAATTCACCCCGAACTGGTTCGCCGCCACCATGGGCACCGGCGTGCTGGCCTTGGCGCTGGCGCAATTGCCGGTGTCCATTCCCGGCCTGCGCGCGGTGGCCGAAGGGCTGTGGCTGTTCAACATTCTGTTGTTCGTGCTGTTTACCGCTGCCTACGCTGCACGTTGGATCCTCTTCTTCGACGAAGCGCGGCGGATCTTCGGTCATTCCACGGTTTCGATGTTTTTCGGCACCATTCCCATGGGCCTGGCGACCATCATCAACGGCTTTCTGCTGCTCGGTCTGCCGCGCTGGGGCGATGGGGTCATTCAACTGGCCGAAGTGTTGTGGTGGCTGGACGTGGCGATGTCGCTGGCCTGCGGCGTGCTGATTCCCTACATGATGTTTACCCGTCAGGAACACAGCATCGATCAGATGACCGCCGTCTGGCTGCTGCCGGTGGTGGCCGCGGAAGTGGCGGCGGCCAGCGGTGGACTGCTGGCGCCGCATCTCGCGGATGCGCACTCGCAACTGGTGGTGCTGGTGACCAGTTACGTGCTCTGGGCCTTTTCTCTGCCGGTGGCGTTCAGCATCCTGACCATCCTGTTGTTGCGCATGGCCTTGCACAAATTGCCCCACGAAAACATGGCGGCATCGAGCTGGCTGGCCCTAGGGCCAATCGGCACCGGCGCCCTGGGCATGTTGCTGCTGGGTGGCGACGCCCCGGCGATCTTCGCAGCGAACGGCCTGCCAGGCATCGGCGAAATGGCGTCGGGCCTGGGGCTGGTCGCCGGGATCACGCTGTGGGGCTTCGGTCTGTGGTGGATGCTGATGGCGCTGCTGATCACCGTGCGTTACCTGCGTGATGGCATCCCGTTCAACCTTGGCTGGTGGGGTTTCACCTTTCCGTTGGGCGTTTATTCGCTGGCAACCCTGAAACTGGGCAGCACCTTGCACCTGACTTTCTTCAGCGTGGCCGGTTGTGTACTGGTGGCGTTGCTGGCGGTGATGTGGCTGATCGTCGGTAAACGCACGCTGCAAGGCGCGTGGCGCGGTGAGCTGTTTGTTTCACCGTGCATTGCAGGTTTGAAGAAATAACCTGCAAAGATTAGGTAATGTGTGGCCTGGATCGCGGTTCGAGATTCTTATAAGCGTAGCCAGGCCACTCGCTACCTTCTCTTTCCAAAAACAACAGGGTCACACGGAAGATGAGTCACCCCTCACAGTTCAACCTGCTGCGTACCCGGCGCTTCCTGCCGTTCTTCATCACTCAGTCGCTGGGCGCGTTCAATGACAACGTGTTCAAGCAGTCGCTGATCCTCGCCATTCTCTATCGGCTGACCATCGAGGGTGATCGCTCGATCTGGGTCAACCTGTGTGCGCTGCTGTTTATTCTGCCGTTCTTTCTGTTCTCGGCGCTGGCCGGGCAGTTCGGGGAAAAATTCGCCAAGGACGCGTTGATCCGTCTGATCAAACTGGCAGAAATCGC
Organism: Pseudomonas sp. 3-2; assembly: GCF_019710535.1. Lineage (NCBI taxonomy): Bacteria > Pseudomonadati > Pseudomonadota > Gammaproteobacteria > Pseudomonadales > Pseudomonadaceae > Pseudomonas > Pseudomonas sp. 3-2. The sequence continues at coordinate 1,924,549 of NZ_CP081200.1, forward strand.
CATCATGGCCGTGGGATCCGTCGGCTTTCTGTTCGATCACCTGTCGCTGATGCTGGTGGCGCTGTTCGCCATGGGCACGCACTCGGCGCTGTTCGGGCCGGTGAAATATTCGATCCTGCCGCAGGCCTTGCGCGACGATGAACTGGTCGGTGGCAACGGGCTGGTGGAGATGGGCACGTTCCTGGCGATCCTGGCCGGGACCATCGGCGCCGGGGTGATGATGTCGTCGGCCAATTACGCGCCGGTGGTATCCGCCGCGATTGTCGGTATCGCCGTGCTGGGTTATCTGGCCAGTCGCAGCATTCCCCGCGCAGCAGCGGCGACCCCGGAAATGCGCCTTAACTGGAACATCTTCAGTCAGTCCTGGGCGACCCTGAAACTCGGCCTGGGGCAGACGCCTGCGGTGTCGCGTTCGATTGTCGGCAACTCGTGGTTCTGGTTCGTCGGGGCGATTTATCTGACGCAGATCCCGGCTTATGCCAAGGAATGGATGCACGGTGACGAAACCGTGGTCACCCTGATTCTGACGGTGTTTTCGGTCGGTATCGCGCTGGGTTCGATGCTGTGCGAGAAACTTTCCGGACGCAAAGTCGAGATCGGCCTGGTGCCGTTTGGTTCGTTCGGTCTGACGGTTTTCGGGTTGTTGCTGTGGTGGCATTCCGGTGGAATTCCAGAAAGCGCTGTCGGTCATAGCTGGACCGAAGTGCTGAGTTTCGGCCATGCCTGGGCGGTGTTGATCGATGTGCTGGGCTTCGGGATCTTCGGCGGTTTCTACATCGTGCCGCTGTACGCGCTGATCCAGTCGCGCACCGCCGAGAACGAGCGTGCGCGGGTGATTGCCGCCAACAACATTCTCAACGCGCTGTTCATGGTGATTTCGGCGATTGTCACCATCGTGTTGCTGAGCGTGGTGAAGCTGTCGATTCCGCAGCTGTTCCTGGTGGTGTCGCTGCTGAACATCGGCGTCAACGCCTACATCTTCAAGATCGTCCCCGAGTTCAGCATGCGTTTCATGATCTGGCTGCTCAGCCATTCCATGTACCGCGTCGAGCATCGCAACCTTGAAGCGATTCCGGATGAGGGCGCGGCGTTGCTGGTGTGCAACCACGTGTCGTTCGTCGATGCCTTGCTGATTGGCGGCGCGGTGCGTCGGCCGATTCGCTTTGTCATGTACTACAAGATCTACAACCTGCCGGTGCTGAACTTCATCTTCCGCACGGCGGGGACCATTCCTATCGCCGGACGCCAGGAAGACATCCAGATCTACGAAAAGGCCTTCACCCGGATTGCCCAGTATCTGAAGGAAGGTGAGCTGGTGTGCATCTTCCCGGAAGGCAAGTTGACCGCTGATGGCGAGATCAACGAGTTCAAGGGCGGGCTGACGCGGATTCTCGAGGAGACGCCGGTGCCGGTGATTCCGCTGGCGTTGCAGGGGTTGTGGGGGAGTTTCTTCAGTCGCGATCCGAACAAGGGAGTGTTCCGGCGCTTGTGGTCGCGGGTGACGCTGGTGGCGGGTTCGCCGGTCGCCGTCGAAGCGGCGCAGCCAGCGGAACTGCAGGCGTTGGTCGGGGAATTGCGCGGGCCAGTCAGATAATCATTGGCTGTGCTGGCCTCATCGCGGGCAAGCCCGGCTCCCACAGGATCTCCAGTGAACATGGACTTTGTGCACAACCGAAAACCTGTTGGAGCGGGCTTGCCCGCGATGAGGCCAGTCGCTTAAGCGCTGACCTTGAGCCCGATCAATCCGGTGATGATCAGTGCAACGCTGGCCAGGCGAATCAACGCCATCGATTCGCCAAACAGGATGATCCCGGCAATCACCGTGCCCACGGCACCGACGCCAGTCCAGATCGCATAGGCCGTGCCCAGCGGCAATTCCTTCATCGCCAGACCCAGCAGGCCAAGGCTGATCGCCATGGCGGCGACGGTGAGAGCGGTGGGCAGCGGACGGCTGAAGCCGTCGGTGTATTTCAGGCCGACGGCCCAGCCGACTTCGAACAGGCCGGCGAAAAACAGAATGATCCAGGACATGAAAGACCTCCATCGATTGACGGGGCCGTCCCCAGATTGAAAACTCGATTGAGCCGCAGGGTCGTCCCCGCGTGGCGCACATACTACCTAAAAATGTGCGCCGCACCGCGATCCGGAATCAGTCGGCCGTCTGTTGTGCCAACGTCTCACGGTCTTCTTTTTCGCTCATCCGCCGGAACCAGGTCGACAGCAGCGCCCCGGAAATGTTGTGCCACACACTGAACAATGCACTTGGCACCGCCGCCAGTGGCGAAAAGTGCGCACTGGCCAGCGCAGCACCCAGCCCCGAGTTCTGCATGCCGACTTCCAGCGCCAGGGACTTGCGCTGCGGCAGCGGCAGGCCGAACAGGCGTCCGGTGAAATACCCCAGCAAATAGCCGAAGCTGTTGTGCAACATCACCACGGCCATGATCAGCAGACCGGATTCGGCAATTTTCGCCTGGCTGGCGGCGACCACGGCGGCAACGATGATCACGATGCTGACCACCGATACCAGCGGCAGCACTTCCACCGCGTGGCGCACCTTGTCCCCAAGCACACGTTGCGCCACCACGCCGAGAATGATCGGCAGCAGCACCACTTGCAGGATCGACCAGAACAATTCCATGAACGAAACCGGCAACCAGGCCGAGGCCAACAGCCAGATCAGCGCGGGCGTCAGCAGCGGGGCGAGGAGGGTGGTGACGGCGGCGATGGCCACCGACAGCGCCAGGTCGCCACGGGCCAGCCAGGTCATGACGTTCGAGGAGGTGCCACTCGGGCAGCAACCGACCAGAATCACGCCGACGGCGATTTCCGGCGGCAGATGAAAGATCTGGCACAGCAACCAGGCCATCCCCGGCATGATCACAAAGTGCGCGACCACCCCCAGTGCCACACGCCACGGATGGCGGGCGACGGCGGCGAAGTCGTCGAGTTTGAGGGTCAGGCCCATGCCGAACATCACCAGCCCGAGCAACGGCACGATCGCGCCTTTGAGGCCGAGGAACCAGGCCGGTTGCAAGAACGCGATCACCGCGAAAATCAGAACCCAGTAAGCGAAGGTGTTGCCAACAAAACGACTCAGTGCAGCCAGTGCGCGCATGGCCTGTTCCTTATTATGTGAAAACGCCACCGAAGCGGTGGCGTTTGAAGATAACCCAAAGACTGCGCAGAGGCTTAGATGCCCTGCGGAGTCTCTTCGCCGCCCAGCGCTTCAACCAGCGCCGGCAGGAAGTCGCCGAACGTCAGCATCATCAGGGTGAAGCTGGCGTCCAGTTGGCCCAAGGCTTCGTCGCCGCCGTCCTGTTCCGCCTGATCCTGCAACAGATCTTCGAATTTCAGGCGCTTGACGGTCATCTTGTCGTCGAGCATGAACGACAGTTTGTCCTGCCATGCCAGCGACAGTTGAGTCACCACCTTGCCGGTGCTCAGGTGCAGCTGGATTTCTTCGCTGGTCAGGTCCTGACGCTTGCAACGCACGATGCCGCCGTCTTCATGGGTGTCGCGCAGTTCGCACTCGTCCAGGACGAAGAAGTCCGGGGCGGCTTGCTGGGTGGTGACCCATTCGGTCATCACGGCGGTCGGCGCGGTTTTGACTGTCAGCGGACGAACCGGCAGGGTGCCGATCACCTCACGCAGGGTGGAGAGGAGGTCTTCGGCGCGTTTCGGGCTGGCCGAGTTGACCAGGATCAGGCCCTGTTTCGGCGCGATGGCGGCGAAGGTCGACGAGCGGCGGATAAACGCGCGCGGCAGGAACGCCTGGATGATTTCATCCTTGATCTGATCGCGTTCCTTCTTATAGACCTTGCGCATCTGCTCGGCTTCGATCTCTTCGACCTTCTCCTTGACCGCGTCACGCACGACGCTGCCCGGCAGGATGCGTTCTTCTTTACGGGCGGAGATCAGCAGGAAGTCACCGCTGACGTGCACCAGTGGAGCATCTTCGCCCTTGCCGAACGGCGCGACGAAACCGTAGGTGGTCAACTCCTGGCTTGCACATGGACGCGCCAGTTTGGTGGCCAGTGCAGTTTCCAGCGCCTCGGCATCGACAGGCAGGTCTTGGGTCAGGCGATAGATAAGCAGGTTCTTGAACCACATGGGGTGAGTCTCTCCTTTATACAAAGGGGGGCATTATTGTCTTCGCCGGGTCATAGGCCAACCCTTCTCTAAGCCTTTGGAAGGGCTGAGAAAATTATTTAAAAAAGTGCTTGCCAGAGGTTGGGTCGCTCCGTAGAATGCGCGCCACACCGAAGCGAAGGGTGATTAGCTCAGCTGGGAGAGCGTCTGCCTTACAAGCAGAATGTCGGCGGTTCGATCCCGTCATCACCCACCATTCGTTTCAAGTGTTTAGCGCAGCGGTAGTTCAGTCGGTTAGAATACCGGCCTGTCACGCCGGGGGTCGCGGGTTCGAGTCCCGTCCGCTGCGCCATATTCGGTAACCTGGAACACTGAACGCCAGGTCACCACGGAAAAACCCGCCAAGGCGGGTTTTTTTCTGCCTCGAGTTGTATATGCGGGATGTATCGTTTCACCGGTTTTCGGATTTTTTTGAAAAAAACTTCAATTAAATCAACACTTTACGAAAACTTGTGGCATAATGCGCCCCGTAACGAAGCGAAGGGTGATTAGCTCAGCTGGGAGAGCGTCTGCCTTACAAGCAGAATGTCGGCGGTTCGATCCCGTCATCACCCACCATTCGTTTCAAGCGTTTCGCGCAGCGGTAGTTCAGTCGGTTAGAATACCGGCCTGTCACGCCGGGGGTCGCGGGTTCGAGTCCCGTCCGCTGCGCCATATTCGGTTATCTGGAACACTGAACGCCAGATCACCACAGAAAGCCCGCCTGGTGCGGGCTTTTTGCTGTCCGGGATTTGGCTTTGCCGGGCCTGAACATGAGAAAGCGACCTTTGCCGGTCGCTTTTTTCGTTTCTGGCGCTGCTATTGCGCCGAGTTGCGGCTGTGGCGGTAATCACTCACCGCTTCATACACCGCTTTGCGCAGGCGGTTGATCCCGCCAATCGGGCGATGAGCGTCGATGCCGAACCAGGGATTGAACGACAGGTTGTCGCATTGCAGGTTCAACGCCGGGGTGTCGAAGTCCTGCGGGGGCAGGGTGATCCTCGCCACTGTCTGGAATGGGCTGTCCTGCTCGCGCCATTCGATGCTGGTGTCTTCGATCGGCATGTACTTGTTCGCGTCCTGGCGCTGGATCTGCAACACGAAACACGCCGGTATCCGGTCGGTCGACAGCTGTTGATTCAACGCGGTGCGCAGGAAGTTCGGCAGATCCCGGTTCTGTTTCGGCAAGGTATATGTGGGGCAGCGCTCCGGATCCGGCATCACCCGGAACTTGGCATTGGCCTCGCCGAACTTGTAGGGCGAGACCGAAAAGTAGGTCGTACGTGTCGGGCTCTCTGGTGGTGGCGAAAGGGTCGCCAGCGCAATGAACAGGTGCCGAATTTGCCAATGGCGCGGATCCCACCCCGGAAAAAACGCCATGACCTTCTTGCCGTCAGCCTGCGCCGCCACATTCTGACGGTACTCGGCGACATCGCTGACAAAGAAGTTCGGGTGACTGAACATCACAAAGTCCTGCTCATTCAGACCCTGGCGGTCACCCAGCAACTGCTTGCCCGGCACATCGAGCAGTTTGAGCGCCATGCCCCGGGCATCGCGGATGCTGTCGAATTGCGGATACGCGTTGCCGTTGGACAGGCGCATCGTCGCTTTCCACAGCTTGCCCGGTTCGCTGAAGACGCCCTGGCGCAACTCTTGCGCCAGATCCGGCAATACCTGCACGTCGGCCTTAACGCAGCCATGGGCCTTGGCATGGGCGTCGCGCAGGTAGCGGGTGCTTTCGCGGTGCTGGTCGACGATGCGCACGGCGGTCTGAATCACGTCCTGGGTCATGGCGGCTTCGCCATCTGGAATCTGCTCCAGCGCCGACACCGGGCCCCGGTGCTGCCAGGCGAACCAGGCGGTCGCCAGGGCCCAGCCGATCAGGCCGATCACCAGCAGGAGCAGCAAGGTTTTGCCCAGTATCCGTCCCAGCCAGAGCCAGAAACGCGCGAGCAGCGAAGGTCTTTTGAGGGAATTGAAGATCATGGCAGTTGCGCCTCCAGCGGGCCGCCCAGCACTTTCAGGTATTCCAGCAACGCCCAGCGTTCTTCAGGCTGCAACAGTCGGCCGATGACGCCGTTGCCGCGCTCGCCAGCGCGAAATTCGTGGCCGCTGTTGTGGTTGCCGGTGATGCGGGTGTCGAACAGGAAGCCGTTGGTGAAGGCTTCGGTGCGGTAGCCCAGATGGCGCGGGTCGTATTCGAAGGTGCCTTTATAGAAGGTGGTGGCGCGCTCGTCCTGAGGTGATAGCAACTGATAAAGGCTCGGCACCGAGCCGTTGTGCAGGAACGGGGCCGTGGCCCATACACCAGCAAGCGGACGCGCCTTGTAAGCGACTTTTTCGCGAACGCCGATCGGCAGACCGAAGCCGTCGAGCCGGGGTTTCTCGGCGGCGGTGACGCCGGCTTCGCGGTACGCGCGGTTCTCCACGAAGGCGGTGACGTAAGCCAGTCCCTTGGCCACCGACAGCTGGCTGAGATCCAGCGGCTCCTTGGGTTTGGGGTGCAACTTCACGTCCATTTGTTGCAACTCCGCCAGGTTCCATTGCAGAGCGGTCAGGTTGAAGCGGTGATTGGCAATGTTGTTGGCCGCATTCGGGTCGGTGCCGATGACGTCCACCGGTAGCATGTGCAGGTGCTGCACCCAGCGTTCGCCTTCCTGGGTCTGGCGCGGCACATGGCACCCTGCGCAGTTCTCGGCGAACAGGGCTCGGCCCTTGACCGCCAAGGGTTTGTCGACGACGCCGAGCACCTCTTCAGGCCAGGCCGGCGGTCGCAGTTTTTGCAGGGTTTCTTCGATCTTTTGCAGATCACGCACACGTACGCTGGAGGCATAGCGCTCATCGCCCTGCAGTGGCTGACCGTTGGCGTCGAAGAAATTCAGGGTGGCGCCGACCCCCAGCGCCTCGCCGATATTGCGCGCCATCGGTTGCTGCGCCGAGCCGTTCCATTGCACCCAGTCGAAGGTCCACATGTCCCATAGCTGCGGGTAATCCACCGGGGCGTTGGCCACGCGATAGTTGCTCGGGGAGATCGCATCGCCGAAGGTCGCGTTGGCGATACGCCCGAAGGCATCGGTGCGGCCGGGGCCTTCTTCGGTGGGGTAGAGGCCGCGATGGGTGTCATTCCAGGCCACTTTGATGAACGTGTTCAGTGAGCCTTTGAAGTCTTTGCGCAGTTGTTTGTGGCGCGCGTCGTAGTCGTCGCCCAGCACGTGGCGGGCGAAACGTTCGAATTTCCACGGGTTGTAGTAAGTCGAGGTGAGACTGGCGACCAATGCCTGTCCGAAACTTCCGCCGCGCAACGTAGGAACGCTGGAAGGCAACACGTGCTGGGCCGAGCCGCCGTCAATGCGTATTGCCTGGCCATTGAAGTGCAATTCGCCGGTGTGGCAGGCCGCGCAGGTGATGTCGAGATATTGCTCGGAGCTGCCGGGATTCTGATGCCTGGCGAAACCCACCGGCAGATTGCCCGGGTTGTCCGGCGTGGCTTTCTGCTGCGGATCGATCAGAAAGCCGAAGCGCGCGAGGTATTCCGGGGAGGCGAAGCGTTGCTGCGAGAACGGCAGCTCCAGCGCCTGGAACCACTCATAGCGCAGGCCCTTGACCTGCGTCCCCTGCGGGGTGAAGTAGTAGGTCTGGCGCTCTTGCTCAGTCCACTGATCCAGGTAATGCACCTGTTTCGCGGGCGTCGGGAAGGGCAATCTCGGATTGGCGACATAGTAAAGAACCACCGCCAGAACCAGTCCCAGCAGCACCACGATCAGCGTCAGCACACGGTATAAGAGGCGCAAGATGAACATCCTTGTCGATTTGTTGCGCTGTTATGCCTGAGGCGGGTGGTGTGCGGCAAGTGGCCATTACGTCAAGTGTTGTGGGAGGTGACATCAATTGTCGTCAGAGCCAGATGACAGAAGCTTCATCACGGCGTTGGCCAAATGCGTTTTAATCCCTGAACTTATCGGAAGATTCCTGCTCTCATGCCGGTAGCCATTGGTCGTGGCGGCCTGATAAGCTCGCGGCTTTACTCGATTGCCCTTTCGGCGCATGAACAAGGAAATAGCATGAAACAGCATCGGTTGGCGGCGGCGGTTGCCCTGGTTAGCCTGGTACTCGCGGGTTGTGATTCGCAGACCAGCGTAGAGCTGAAAACCCCGGCGCAAAAAGCTTCCTACGGTATCGGCCTGAACATGGGCAAGAGCCTTGCTCAGGAAGGCATGGATGATCTGGACTCCAAAGCGGTAGCCCAGGGCATCGAAGATGCCGTTGGCAAGAAAGAACAGAAGCTGAAAGATGAAGAGCTGGTCGAAGCTTTCGCCGCGCTGCAAAAGCGTGCCGAAGAGCGCATGGCCAAGATGAGCGAAGAGTCGGCAGCCGCCGGCAAGAAATTCCTCGAAGAAAACGGCAAGAAGGCTGGCGTGACCACCACCGCTTCCGGCTTGCAGTACGAAGTGGTCAAGAAAGCCGACGGCCCACAGCCCAAGCCTACCGATGTCGTGACCGTTCACTACACCGGCAAGCTGACCAACGGCACCGTATTCGACAGCTCCGTCGAGCGCGGCAGCCCGATCGATCTGCCGGTCAGCGGTGTGATCCCGGGTTGGGTCGAAGGCCTGCAACTGATGCACGTTGGCGAGAAGTACAAGCTGTACATCCCTAGCGATCTGGCTTACGGCGCACAATCGCCAAGCCCGGCAATCCCGGCCAACTCGGTTCTGGTCTTCGACCTGGAACTGTTGGGTATCAAGGATCCAGCCAAAGAAGACGCCGCTGCCGCCAAGCAATAAGCATCGGCACCGGTTTCAATAACAACGCCTCGCTTATGCGGGGCGTTGTTGCATCTGGACGATGGTCGGCGTAAACAGACCGAACCGATGCCGGTCATGGCAGTCCTAGACTTTAAGGTTGCTCGCGCTAGACGCCCGGAGCCGCCAAGTCAATGAAATATTGGGTTTTTTTATGTGTGTAAAAAACGCCCGATCTGAGCGCAGCCCTTATGAAACGGGGCTCTCAGCGCTGAAATGCAGCTCTGTTCACAAGGTTATCCACAATTTGTGTGGATAACATTTCAACGGGAGAAATAAATGAAAGCGCCGTGGAATTTCGCCCGATTCCTGCCTTTGGCCGGACGACTGCTGGCTCGAGGCCGCTTGCCGACCTTGTTGTTCGCCGTGGCCAGCAAAGGCGCCGCCCAAGGCAATCGCCTCGGCAAGCTGAAGGACGATTTGCGTCTGTTGCAGGCGCTGTGCCTGGCGTACTGGCGCGGCGAATACCGCGCGATCAGCGCCAAGGCGATCGTTTCGGTGGTGGCCGGTCTGATGTACTTCCTCAGCCCGGTGGATGCGATCCCGGATTTCATTCCCATGTTCGGCATGCTCGATGACATCGCCGTTCTCGCCTGGCTGATGAAAACCCTCGACGATGAACTGAACGCCTTCCGCCTGTGGCGTCAGCGCCAGGCGCCGGAAAAGCTCAGAGTGGTCGAGCGTCTGCCCGATACGCCCGAGCAACTTCAGCTTCAGGGGCCGAAAAAGTCCTGAATCACGACAGCCTCTTATACAGATAGATACCCCCCACGACCTTGGCCGCTGTTAGGATTACACTTCTAGGGAAAAGTGCCGACTCGCTAAGTGTTGTTGTCCTACGGGGTAGTCATGGATATTCAGATAATTGCACGCGATGGCGAACCCGAATATGCGGTTCTGCCATGGGCTCAGTATCAGGCTCTACTGAAAGCAGCAGGCATCAACGAAGCACCGTCGCAACCGGCTCCAGCGCCGTTTGCGGCAACCCCGGACCCGATTCTTCCAGGTCTGGATCAGTTACGCAGTTTGCGCGAAGGGAAGGGCATCGCCATCGAGGCGCTGGCCCGCACGGTAGGCATCAGCCCGTCTTACCTGGCCATGATTGAAAGTGGCGAGCGTCTGCCCGACGCCGCGATTCGCCGCAGCCTGGCCTGGGAGTTGACGGTGCCAGGGTGGAGGGAACAATCGTGAGCGTACGCATCAGTCGTCAACATTGGGACGGATTGCTGGGGGAGCTGGATCAGGCGCGCAGGCAGCGCCATCTTTTGACTTATCGAGCCTTGCTTGAACGTCTGCAACTGCCCACGCCGGCCATGCAGACATTGACTGCTGCACTGGAGCATCTCGCCGCACTGGACGCGAAAGCCGAACAACCGTTGCGCAGTTCGCTGGTGATCAGCCAGGGTGCCAGTCGCCTGCCACGCACCGGTTTCTTTGAGTGTGTCGAGCGCCTGGGGCGTTTTTCCGGGCCGTCCGACGGTGTTGCCGCCGCCTCCTGGCATGCCTCGGAAGTGGTACGGGTGTTTGAGTACGAGTACCCGGAATCGGCGGAGGCCTGAGTGTTTTTACGACTCAAGGCGCGGGCAAGTTACTGGCTGGCCCGTAGGCTGTTTCACTGGTCGTGGTTTGTTCGTCAGCCCCGCGGCTGGCGCTGGCTGGAAGGGCAGTTTGCGCGCATGGCCAACCTGGGCGATGTCGGCGCGCAAAGTTTTTACGGGCACATCCTGACGTTTCGCGGGGTTGGCCTGGGCGCGCGTGAAGAAGGTGTGCGGTTGTTGCGACTGGCAGCGCTGGCCGGGGATGGCAAAGCGGCGTATCAAGTCGGTGTCATCAGTCTTGCAGGTACACCGAGCAAAGCGCCAGATCCTTCGGAAGCCGCTCGCTGGTGGACCATGGCCGCCAGGGCCGGGCATCCGTTGGCGGAGCTCAAGTTGAAAGAGCTGGCTGGTCGAGACGCTTCTCAATAAGCAAATCACCTGTTCCGTGAACGGGGCGTGAGGGAAACCTCCCGCCCCGTTTTTGCGTCTGCAATTCGATAAAAAATCAGTTACAGACTTCTCCTACATCCTCTGCCTACTCGCCTGACTTCTTTTCTGATTGATCCCCCGCACAGTCCCTCGCCTGATTTTTGCGCGAGGGAACGCACATGTTTGACCCGGTTTTTCGTTTCGCCATGCGCATGGGAATGCGCTGATGGATGCCGTCACCCGCATCGAGCAAGAACTCGACAGCTTTCCCCGCACCCTCGATCTCTATCGCGAACAGCTGAAGCACTGGCTCAGTCGCTCGGCAGACGGCGTCAGTCATGCGGCCGATCTGCCGTCGCTGATGGGGATGGAGCGGGTCATCCGTTTCGGCGAGCACAGTACGGCAGTCGCGATTGACGACAACCGCTTCTCTTCTGCGGTCGTGCAATGCCCGGAAAGCGGGCCGATGGAGATCGAGAGCAAGTTCGAGTCGGCGTACGACATTCCGTTGGGCGGCATCGTTGTCGATGTGGTGGCGGTGGAGGGCGGCGCAGTCAAGTCCGTCACCCTTGATGCTCAGGGCAAAGGGGAGTTCACCGGTGAGGCGGGCAAGTTTTATCGGGTGGTGGTGCACGGCGAGGCCAGCGAGCAGCAGGTTGATGCGCTTTTCGAATCCTACGATGGCCTGACTCGGCAGCTGGATGGCTGGCTGCGCAGCGAATGGCAGGGCTTCAAGCCGCAATGGTCGCAGTCGGTGGCCACAGCAGCCGGGAATGGCATGCTGGCCGGGAGCTGGGCGGCGATCGAGGGGGTGTGGGACAGCATCGGGTTGCTGTCGGAGATTCTCAAGGAACCCGGAAAGTTTGCCGAGCGGTTGGGTAGTGGCGCCGCAGAGCTGATCGCGCTGGCAGAAACAGCGCCTGAAATGATGGAGAAGCTTCAGTTACTGGTCAGTGACGAGGCGGCGCTGTGCCTGTTGCTGCGTACCGCCAGCCTCTGGCTGGAAATGCTGCCACCCAGTGAAGTCGCCGGAAAAATCGCCGAGGCCGTCTCGATGGTGGTGGTGCAACTGCTGATCGATGTGTTGATCGGCGTTGTGCTGACCTTTGTCGGTGCCGGGGCGGGGATTGCGTATCTGACCTTGCGTCTGGCGGAGCGTGGCGCTCAGTTGCTGTCGGCGGTGACGCGCCTGGTGAAGGCGATGTTCGGCATTGTCAGCACCTTCATCGGCTACGTGAACCAGTACAAATCCGTCGCCGCACGGGGCATCGCCGCCGGGGTGAAAAAGGGCCGCATGCAATTGCGCTGGGATGCACGACGCAACGCTTCCCTGAAAAAAGACGAGCACCACGACGACACGCCGGATCAGGCGAAAAATCCCAACGGTGACAGCGCCGATTGTGCACCGAGGACCTGCACCAATGGCTGCCCGGTGTCGATGGTCACCGGTGAGGAACTGCTGACCCTGACTGACGGTGTGCTCGATGGGTTGTTGCCATTTGAGTTCAGCCGTTTGTATCGCAGCAGTGCGGCCGAGATCGACGTCGGGCTGGGGTTTGGCTGGAGTCACTCGCTGGCGCATCGGCTGGAGATTGATGGCGCTTCGGTGGTCTGGGTCGACCATGAGAACCGGCGCACGCGGTTTCCGTTGCCGAATGTCGAGCGGCCGGCCATTCACAACAGCTTGTCGCGGGCGGCGATCTTTCTCGGGGATGAGCCGGAGGAGTTGATCGTTGCGCTGGCGGGGGACGCGGCGCGGTTTTATCACTTTCGGGTTGGGCGTCTGACGGCTGTCAGCGATGCGTATGGCAATCGTCTGACCGTGCATCGGGATCTTTCCGACCGGATTCAGCGCCTGGACAACGGGGCTGGCCGTTCCTTGTTGCTGCGCTATGAGCGAGCGCATCTGGTTGCGGTCGATTATCAGGTTTGGCGCGATGCGGTCTGGCGCACCGAGCAAACGCTGGCCAGCTACCGCTTTGATGCCCGCCATCGATTGATCGAGGCGTCGAACGCCGTCGGCGAGACTGAGCGTTACGACTACGACGACCAGCACGTCATCCTGCAACGGCAACTGGCCGGCGGTGCGAGTTTTTACTGGGCGTGGGAGCGTGCCGGCAAGGCGGCACGTTGCGTGCGGCACTGGGCGTCGTTTTCGCAGATGGACACGCGTTACGTCTGGGATGACGCCGGCAGTGTCACGGTGCAGTACGTCGACGGCACTGAAGAAACCTACGTCCACGACGATACGGCGCGGCTGGTGCGTCAGGTCGCCGCCGATGGTGGCGAACAGCTCAAGGCCTATGACGCGCAGGGCCGGCTGGTCGCCGAGCAGGATGCGCTGGGGGCGGTCACCGAGTACCGCTACGACGATGCCGGACGGCTGATCGCGCTGATTCCGCCGGACGATGCGCCGACGTCCTACGAATACCGCAACGGTTTCCTGCACAGCCGTTCGCGTGGCGATGCGGTGTGGACGTACCGGCGCAATGCCCAGGGTGATATCACCGAAGCGGTCGACCCGGATGGCCACGTCACCCATTACCACTACGACCCGCAGGGGCGGTTGCTGTCGGTCCGTTATCCGGACAGTGGTCGCCATGTGTTCATGTGGAACGACCTGGGCCAGTTGGTCGAGGAGAGTCTGCCGGACGGTGGGGTTCGCAAGTTTTCCTACGATGCCTTGGGGCGGCGGATTACGGCGCAGGACGAACATGGCGCGGTCACCCGTCATGCCTGGGACGCCGTTGGCCGGCTGATCCAGACCACCTCGCCGAATGGTGCCACCCGCGCCTGGTCCTACAGCGCCTACGGCCAGATCACCGCCGAACGCGATGAGCTGGGGCGCATCACCCGCTACGAATATGACGATGACCTGCATTTGGTCAGCCGGCGGATCAACCCCGACGGCACGCGACTGCAATACCGCTACGACCATGCGCAGCTGCTGCTGACGGAAATCGAGAACGAGTCGGGCGAAAAGTATCGGCTGGACTACACGCCCACCGGACTGATCCGACAGGAAACCGGCTTCGATGGCCGGCGTACGGCGTATGCCTACGACCGCAACGGCCACCTGCTGGAAAAGACCGAGTTCGGCGACGACGGCTCGACGCTGGTCACCACTTACCAGCGTGACAGCGCCGGGCGATTGCTGCTCAAGACCCTGCCGGACGGGGTCGAGGTCAGCTACCGCTATGACCGCCTCGGTCGACTGGTCGGCGTGGATGACGGCCAGGATCACCCGCTGGCCTTCGAATACGACCTGCAGGACCGGCTGGTGCGCGAGCATCAGGGCTGGGGCACCTTGCGTTACACCTACGACGCCTGCGGCCAGCTCACTCGCATGCGTCTGCCGGACAACAGCAAGCTCGACTACCACTACGCCAAGGGCGGCGCGCTGACCGCGATTGACCTCAACGGCGCCTTGCTCACCCGCCACGTCTACCAGAACGGTCGTGAACAGCAACGCCAGCAAGGCCTGCTGCTCAGCGAATATGCCTACGACGAACAGGGCCGGTTGCGGGTTCATTCTGTTCATCAACATGACCGCGCGCTGTACCTGCGCCACTACAGTTACGCGGTCAATGGCAACCTCGCATCTATCGCCGACAGCCGTCACGGTCAACGTAGCTATTACTACGACGCCCTCGACCGTCTGGCCAGCGTGCGCCACACCCGCGACGACCTGCCGGAAAACTTCGCCCACGACCCGGCCGGCAACCTGCTGCTGCAGGACCGCCCGGGCCCGACACAGATCAAAGGCAATCGCCTGTTGATCCAGGGCGACCGCCATTACGACTACGACGCCTTCGGCAACCTGATCCGCGAACGCCGCGGCCGCGCGCAACAACTTGTCACTGCATACCGCTACGACAGCCAGCACCGCCTGATCGGCCTGACCCGTCCCGACGGCACCAGCGCCAGCTACCAGTACGACGCCTTCGGCCGGCGCATCCGCAAGACCGTCAATGGCCAGACCACCGAGTTTTTCTGGCAAGGCGACCACCTGATCGCCGAAAGCAGTAAAGAACAACACCGCAGCTTCATCTACGAACCCGGCACCTTCCGCCCATTGGTCATGCTCGACGGCAAAGGCCCGAAACGCGCCTGCCCGTTCTACTACCAACTCGACCACCTCGGCACCCCGCAGGAATTGACGGATTACAGCGGCGAGATCGTCTGGTCCGCCAAATACAGCGCCTACGGCAAGGTCGCCTCGCTGGAACTCGCGACCGAGGACTACCTGAACCAGCCGCTGCGCTTTCAGGGGCAGTACTTCGATGACGAAAGCGGGTTGCATTACAACCGGCACCGGTATTACGACCCGGACGTGGGACGGTACCTGACGCCGGATCCGGTGAAGCTGGCGGGTGGGTTGAATCAGTACCGGTACGTGCCGAATCCGACGGGGTGGGTGGATCCGTTGGGGTTGACATCTAACTGCCCGCCGCCGAACGGCTCGGGTTGTACGGTGGTTGGCGGACTAGCCGGTGCAAAAGTTGATGTCGGGGAACCTGAGCTTCCAGTCTCAGCCTTAAATGCAAGGGAGGCTGCAAAAAAAGAAATTATGAGGCTCAACGATAGTCAGGGAATGCATATGGTTGGAAAGCATGGACCAGAGTTGCCAGATAAAAAATTTCAAAAAAGGGCAATTGATGGGACAGATCCAATAACGGGAAAACAGAGAAAGGGAAAGTATGCAGGTCAAGGCAATCCTAGTTCAAGGTTCTATAGTTGGGAGATAATGCTTGAAGCATATGTTCTGGCTACAACTCGAGTTGAAAATGGGCTTCCTCGCTTCACCGGAACGGATGCTCAAGGAGCTAAAATAGTAAGAATGAGGCTTGCTGGTACTGGGGAAGGATATGTGCCTAATCCAAAGTCAAAAAATAATCCAAAGCTTATTAGTAACATGGGAGGGTTTGAAATGAAGTTTGACCCTGTAACGAATGTGCCATTTACACTTTTTCCAATCAAGTAGGTGTGTATGTTTATTGATCCAGAAACAATGCAGCCATATGTTCCGACACCTGCGTATTTTTTGTGTGGGTTTGATATTTATGATCGAGAGGAAACGCTGGGAGAGGAGCTTGAGCAGTATGATCCGAATGATCCTGCTGATAGAGAAGTTTTGATATTGAAATATTGCTTACCTGTTAGTCGCACGTATCAGCAGAAATATTTACTTTTTAAATGTTTGGAGGCGGCTTTACGGGAGGGGCAATATGATTTTGGAACCCTATTTGAATATGATCATGAGGCTTATTCATCATTTCCTGCCGGTTGGGATGAGATGGAGAATCCTAGAGCATTTTTTGAGGATATTTTTCGAATTATTACCGTTGAATGGGAAAGGGACTTCCAGAAGGCCAGAGAAGAATCATCAACTTGATAGGCGCGACTTGGTGCTCGCTGCGATGTAAGTTTTGAGGGCATTCATAAGGTGAGGTTTCTGGTTGCATGAGATTCGGTTAAGTCGAATCACCGATGTCCAAGTGTAAGTGCTTCTGCAGGTGCCTGCGCGAACAGGCTATCAATCAAATGCACGCTATACCCCGGAACATTCTTCGCATGATGCTTCGCCTGCGAAGCCATCTCCGCCAACTGGCTCGCATCCAGTTGCGCACACGCTTCAGGATGCAGATGCACCACGCCAATGGAGAGTGACAGCAACGGAAACTCCTGACGAATACCCTGGCGATTCGGCGCAACAAAACACCCGGCTTCAAGGTGCTCAGGTCGGTAGAAGCGCCGGCATTGGCTCTGGAAATCATCCAGCAACTGGTTGAGCCGTTTGCGCCAATCTTCCGGGCCGAGCACCAACAGGAAATCATCCCCTCCGATATGCCCGACGAAATCGCGGGACGGGTCGACGCGTTCGTTGAGGCATTGCGCCAGACACAGCAGCACTTCATCCCCACGTCCATACCCGTAGATATCGTTAAAGGGTTTGAAGCTGTCGATGTCGACATAGCAGATAACCGACTCGCGCCCCTGTTGCAGCAACCTCGTCAAACATTGCTGAATCGGCACATTTCCCGGCAGCAAGGTCAGCGGGTTGGCATAGCGGGCCTGCTGGATTTTCAGTTCGGTAATCAGTTTGAGCACATCAATCACCCGCCCCAGGCCCAGGTAGCTGCCGTTGAGGGTGATGATGAAATCCTCTTCGATGCGTTGCCGGGCGCGGCTGGTGATCAGGCGGCTGACCTGTTGCAGCGACTGGCTCATTTCCACGGCGAGGAAGTCGTCGTTCATCAGGCGGCTGATCGGTTTGCGGGCGAACAGGTCGGTGGCGAACGGTTTGAGCAGCGCATCGGATAACGAGTGACGATGAACGATGCCGCACGGCTGACCCTGTTCGTCGAGCACCGCCAGCGAGTTCAGGTTGGCCTGGCGGCGGAAGGCTTCCAGTACGGTGGCAGTCGGCGTGTCGCGATTCACGGCCGGTTGATCGTTAAGCAGAGCGCTGAGATCGCTGCCTTCATCGTTCAGTGCAACGGCGCTGCTATCGTGTTTGGGCATCAAGGCGCGGGCATCGCGCGGCGGGTGTTCCTGAGGGCGACCCAGCAGGTAGCCCTGCACCAGATCCACACCCATCTCGGTCAGCACCGCCAACTCTTCCGGCAACTCGATGCCTTCGGCAATCACTTGAGCTCGCGAGGCCTTGGCGATTTGCAGGATCGATCCGACAAACTCGCGCTTCAACGCATCCTGATGAATGCCGTCGATGAAGTGCCGGTCGATCTTCACGTAATCCGGCCGCAGCTCGGACCACAGGCGCAGGCTCGAATAACCGGCCCCAAGATCATCGAGGGCAATTGAAAATCCCATCGCCCGATAGTGATGCAGTGCGGTTTGCAGCAACTGGAAATCATCGATCGGCGTCTGTTCGGTGAGTTCGATCACCACCTGGCTCGGCGGAATACCAAAATCCTGAAGCAACTGCAGCGTGCGCCCCGGCTGGTGCGCGGCTTCAAGCAAGGATTCCGGAGAGACGTTGAGAAACAGCTTGCCCGGCAATTGCTTTTCGTTGAAACGACGACAGGCACTCTGGCGGCAGGCGATTTCCAGTTCGCTCAAGCGCCCGGCCTGACGGGCCACGGCGAACAGGGCGATGGGGGAGTGCAGCGGGCTGTTGGACGGGCCACGGGTCAGGGCTTCGTAGCCGAGAATGCGCCGTTCGGAGAGGCAAATGATCGGCTGGAACAGGCTGTGTAATCCGCTTTGAGTCAGGATCGAGCTCAAGGCACTCAGCTGTTCGGTCGTGGTCATGGCAATCTCTGGCGATAAAAAAGGACTGGGAGCGTTCTCGATGAAGAGAACAGCGCCCAGTCCTTTATTGCACGACAGAATGATGACTGTTTGATGACGATCCGGGGATCGTCAGCATTAAATTGCCATCACCTTACTTCTTTGCGACCTGGTTGCTCAGCTTCAAGTAATCCAGCAGCACTCGCCCGGTCTCGCTCAGGTAGGCGTCGTCTTCCGGTTTGACCTTGTCCGGCTCGGCGGCGGCCAGGGCGTCGTCGTCTTCTTTCTTCAGCTCTTTGAGCGGTTCTTCGCCTTTGGCCTTGCGACGGATGTTCTCCATCGCCAGTTGCTTGGCGTCGATGTCGGCGTGCTGGGCACGGCGTTCGGCTTCATTGAGGCTGACGGTTTTTTCTTCCAGCAGCTTCTGCGCCAGGGCCAGCTTGTCGCGGATGAACACGAACTCCGCGTCCTTGGCGGAACGGCTGTCATGCTCGGACTTGAGCTGGGCCAGGTACGGCTTGAACGGATCGCTCGCCGGTTTGATCGCTGCGCGGATGGTGTCCCACGGCATGGCTTCCGGCAGGGCGCTTTCGCCGATTTCCTTGGTGTCGATGATCGACGGGTAATCGATGTCCGGCAGTACGCCCTGATGCTGGGTGCTCTGGCCGGAAACCCGGTAGAACTTGGCCAGGGTCAGTTTCAGCTCGCCATGATTCAGCGGCTGGATGGTCTGCACGGTGCCTTTGCCGAAGGTCTGGCCCCCGATGATCAGCGCGCGGTGATAGTCCTGCATGGCGCCGGCGAAAATCTCCGAAGCCGAGGCGGACAGGCGGTTGACCAGCAGCGCCATCGGGCCTTTGTAGAAGGCGCCCGGGTTTTCATCTTCAAGTACATCGACCCGGCCATCGGCGTTACGCACGAGCACGGTAGGGCCCTTGTCGATGAACAGGCTGGTCAGCTCGGTGGCTTCCTGCAGGGAACCGCCGCCGTTGTTGCGCAGGTCGATGACCACGCCGTCGACTTTCTCTTTCTGCAGTTCGGTCAGCAGCTTCTTGACGTCACGGGTGGTGCTCTTGTAGTCCGGATCGCCGGCACGGAAGGCCTTGAAGTCGAGATAGAACGCCGGAATCTCGATCACGCCGAGCTTGTAGTCCTTGCCGTCCTGTTTCAGGTTCAGCACGGACTTCTTCACGGCCTGGTCTTCGAGCTTCACCGCTTCACGGGTGATCGGCACGATCTTGCTGGTCTGATCGTTCGGCGCATTGCTGGCCGGGATGACTTCCAGACGCACCACGGTGCCTTTCGGGCCACGGATCAGCTTGACCACTTCGTCCAGACGCCAGCCGACCACGTCAACCATCTCTTTGTTGCCCTGGGCAACGCCGATGATCTTGTCGGCCGGAGCAACCTGCTTGGTCTTGTCGGCCGGGCCTGCCGGCACCAGACGCACGACTTTCACCTGGTCATTGTCGCTCTGCAACACGGCGCCGATGCCCTCGAGGGACAGGCTCATGTTGATGTCGAAGTTCTCCGCGTTATCCGGCGACAGATAGTTGGTGTGCGGATCGTAAGACATGGCGAAGGTGTTGATGTACGCCTGGAAGATGTCTTCGGCGCGGGTCTGGTCCAGACGCGCCAGTTGATTCTTGTAGCGCTTGGTCAGGGTTTCCTGGATCTGCTTCGGCTCTTTGCCGGCGATCTTCTGCCGCAGCACTTCGTCCTTGACGCGTTTGCGCCACAGGTCATCGAGTTCGGCGGTGGACTTGAGCCACGGAGCATCCTTGCGATCGATCAGCAAGGTTTCCCTGGTGGTGAAGTCCATCTTGTCGACGCCTTTGTTCAGCTCGGCAAGGGCGAAGTCCAGACGCGCCTTCACGCGGTCCAGGTAGCGCTTGTAGATGGTGAACCCGGCGTTGAGGTCGCCGCTCTTGAGGAAGTCGTCGAACTGGGTCTTCCACTTGTCGAATTCGGCGATGTCGCTGGCCATGAAATAGCTGCGCGACGGGTCGAGCAGCTTGATGTAGCTGTCGTAGATGATCACCGAGCGCGCATCGTCGAGCGGCGGCTTGCTGTAGTGATGACGCTTGAGCAACTCGACGACGTTCAGACTGGCGATCACTTCGTCGCGATCAGGCTGTAACTTGTCCCAGCTGTTGGCTGCGAATGTGGTGCCCGACACCGGCAACAGACCGATACCGATGAAAAGAGCGAGGGCGGTGCTGGGGAGCAGATGCTTCATGCTGATTCGACGCGGGGACAATTGATAACGCATATTAGGCCGTCTTTGAAGTCGCCGGTACCGCTACGCTCTGTACGATAACTGCTGTTCAGCGTTCGTTCAGACCCCAGGGCCGGTCGCATAATGCAAAAAGCCCGGCGCTACAGCTTCGGGCTCAGTCCAGACTCACTATGGAGGCACTGTGAAGGCATTGCAAGGCGTTGAAGGTCAAGTGGCATGGGTTGATGAACCAAGTCCTACATGCGATGTAGGACAAGTTCGCATCCGGGTGGCGGCAGCGGGCCTCAATCGCGCGGATTTATTACAGAAAGCCGGACTTTATCCACCCCCTCCAGGTGCCAGCCAGGTGCTGGGTCTTGAGTGTTCCGGGGTGATCAGCGAGGTCGGCGCAGGCTCGTCCTGGCAGGTCGGTGACCGGGTCTGCGCCTTGCTGGCCGGGGGCGGGATGGCCGAAGAAGTGGTCGTCGACGGACGGCATGTGCTGCCGGTTCCGGAAAGCGTGTCGCTGATTGAAGCGGCGGCGTTGCCCGAGGTGTACGCGACCGTCTGGCTGAATGTGTTTCAACTCGCTGCGCTCAAACCGGGTGAGAAAGTTCTTCTGCACGCCGGAGCCAGTGGTATCGGCTCAGCCGCGATTCAACTGTGCAAGGCTTTCGGCAATCCCTGCTGGGTCAGCGTCGGCTCGGCTGAGCGGTTGGTCTATTGCGAATCGTTGGGTGCCCAGGGCGGGGTGGTTCGCACCGACGACCTGGAAAGTCTGCGGGATTTCGGGCCGTTCGATGTGATCCTGGATCCGGTGGGCGGCAACTATTCGGCGTTGAACCTCAAGCTGATGGCGCAGGACGGACGCTGGGTGCTGATCGGTCTGATGGGCGGCCGCGAGGCAAAACTGGATCTGGCCCAGGTGCTGGCCAAGCGCGTGCAACTGCTGGGTTCGACCCTGCGCAGCCGTGACGATCAGTTCAAGGCCGATCTGTTCAGCGATCTGAGCCAGCACGTGTGGCCGCTGTTTTCCGAAGGGCGCCTGAAGCCGCAACTGGCCAAGGCGTTCCCGATCAAGGATGCCGAGGCAGCGTTCGCCGAGCTGGCGAGCAACAGCGTGGCAGGGAAGCTGGTGCTGGTTATCGACGAAAGCCTGAGCTGATCATCGATGCTTGTGGGAGCAGGTCTGCTCCCACAAGACAATTGCTTACTTCCAGAGGTGGATCGGCCAGCCGGATTTCTCGGCCTCTGCCAGCAACACCGGATCCGGGTTGACCACATGTGGGTAATCCACTTTCAACAGCAGCGGCAGATCATTGCGTGAGTCGGAATAGAAACTCGCGCCCTCAAGTTTTTCCTCTTCGGCATCCAGCCATTCCAGCAGACGGGTGATCTTGCCTTCGCGGTAGGTCAGGGTGCCCACGGTGTGGCCGCTGTAGACGCCGTGCGCCACTTCCAGCTCGATTGCCAGGACCTCGTCGATGCCCAGCCGCTCGGCGATGGGTTTGACCAGGTGCGTGCCCGAGGCCGAGATCACCAGAATCCGGTCGCCGGCCTTACGGTGAGCGGCGATGGTCTTGGTGGCGTCGCTGAAGATGATCGGCTCGATGAAGTCTTCAACCCACGGCCCGACCAGATGCTCGACTTCCTCAGGGGTACGTCCGATCATCGGTTCAAGGCTGAAGTCCATGTAGTCTTCCATGCGCAACTTGCCATGGCTGTAGGCGTCCATCAGCTCGTTGTTCCTGCGCATGAACGACTCGGGATCGACCCAGCCCAGGCGCCCCATCTGCTCGCACCAGAGGGTGGCGCAGTCGCCGTGGATCAGGGTGTCGTCCAGATCAAAAATTGCCAGGGCCATCAGTTCAGTTCCCTCTTGGGTTTCAGCAAAGTCATCAGGCTACCTCACACAGGGCGGTGGAATCGATGAAAAGTGACAGGCGCTGACCGTCGGGATGCAGATCCGCCGCTGAACGGTTGAGCACATCCACCACCAGTTCCACGCCTCGGGCTTCAACGCGGTAGCGGATCACGTTGCCCAGCAGGCTGTGGCTGCGGATTTGCGCATCGGGTTCGCCGTTGAGGCTCAGCTCGATGGCCTCCGGGCGAATCGCGATGCGGTGGCTGATCGGCCGCTGCAACAGCTTCGACGCACTCTCGGCATCCAGCAGGTTGTAGTTGCCGATGAAGCCGGCGGCGAACACGTCGACCGGCGCGGTGTAGAGGGTTTCGGCATCGCCGCTTTGTACGATCTTTCCCTGATTCATCAGGAAAATCCGGTCAGACATGGTCAGGGCTTCTTCCTGATCGTGTGTGACGAAAATCGTGGTCAGGCCGAGTTCGCGCTGGATCTGACGGATCTGTTCGCGCAGGTGTTTGCGAATCCGTGCATCGAGGGCCGACAGCGGTTCATCCAGCAGCAACAGGCGCGGACGGGTCACCAGTGAGCGGGCGAGGGCTACACGCTGGCATTGACCGCCGGACAACTGATGCGGATAGCGGCTGGCGAAATCGTTGAGTTCAACCAGTTTCAACACCTCGGCAACCCGCTTGTGGCTGTCGTCGGCATTGACCTTTTGCATGCGCAAACCGAAGGCGACGTTCTGTTCGACGGTCATGTTGGGGAACAGCGCGTAGCTCTGGAACACCATGCCGATCCCGCGTTTCTGCGGGGTAAGCGGCACGATGTCGACACCATCGAGCAGAATCTTGCCGCCATCGACCGGCGTCAGCCCGGCGATGCAACGCAGCAGGGTGGATTTGCCGCAACCGGACGGGCCGAGCAGGGTGACGAATTCACCCTTCTGGATTTCGCAGTTGATGTCGCTGAACACCGTGGTGCCGGCGTAGTTTTTTTGCAGGTGTTGGACGCTGACATAGCTCATTCGCTTTTGTCCTTGTTCAAGATGTTGGCGACCCAGGTCAGGACCAGCACGAAAAAGAAGTAGGAGATCACCAGCGCGCTGGTGAAGTGGCCGCTGCTGTTGCGCATGTTGTTGAGGTAGACCTGCAGGGTCTCGTAGCGGGTGCCGACCAGGATGTTGGCGAACACGAACTCACCGAACAGGAACGAGAACGACAGCAGCAACGCGACCATCAGGCCTTTGCGCAGGTTCGGCAGCACCACCAGGAAGGCTGCCTGAAAGGTGCTGGCCCCGAGCAGTTGGGCAGCGTCCATCAGGTCGCGCAGGTTGATCGCTTGCAGGTTGTTGGTGATCGCCCGGTACATGAACGGCAGCGCCACGGTGAAGTAGCAACCGATCAGGATCCACGGCGTGCCGACCATCGCAAACGGCCCGGAACCGTAGAGCTGCAACAGCCCCACCGACGACACCACCGGCGGCACCGCGAAGGGCAGCAGGATCAGGATGTTCATCAGTGCATCGAGTTTCGGGAAGTGGTAATGCACCACGAACAGCAGCGGCAGGATCAGCACCACCGACAGGATCAGCGCGCCGACGCACACCAGCAGCGACTGGCCGAAGGCGTGCAGAAAGCGCGGATCGCTCCACAACTGGATGTACCACTTGAAGGTGAAACCGCTGGGCAGGATGGTGGCCGACCAACTGCTGGCGATCGAATAGATCAGCGTGCCCACCAGCGGCAGCAGCAGGATGGCGAACAACAGATAGACCACGACGCGGTGGTAGACGCCGGCCGGTCCGGATTCAGCGCGAGACATGGTAGCTCCTCTTCAGCAGCAGTTGATGCACGACGGTCACCAGGGTCATCAGCGCCACCAGCACCACGGCCAGGGCACTGGCCAGGTTCGGATCGAGGGAAATGTCGCCGGAGACCATCGCCGCAATCCGGATCGGCAGTACGTTGAAGTTGCCGGTGGTCAGCGCGTAGACCGTGGCGTAGGCGCCGAGGGCGTTGGCCAGCAGGATCACGAAGGTGCCGAGCAGGGCCGGGGTCAGTACCGGCAGGCCGATGTGGCGCCAGAACTGCCAGCTGTCGGCGCCGAGCAGTGCGGCGGATTCGCGCCAGTCTTCACGCAGTGCGTCGAATGCCGGGTACAGCAGCAAGACGCCGAGTGGAATCTGGAAGTAGGTGTAGAGGATGATCAGCCCGGTTTTCGAATACAGGTTGAAGTCCTCGATGATCCCGGCCTGCTTCAACATGATGGTGATGCTGCCGTTGAAGCCGAGCAGGATGATGAATGCAAACGCCAGCGGTACGCCGGCGAAGTTGCTGGTCATGTTGGCGAAGGCGTTGACGAAGTTGCGCAGTTTCGAATCGACCCGGCGCAGAGAATACGCACCCAGCACCGCGATGATGATCCCGAACACACTCGACCAGAAACTGATTTCGAGGCTGTACCGGATCGCCTGCAAATAGAACTTCGAATTGAAGATCTTGCTGAAGTTGGCGAAGCCCCAGCCGAACTCTTCCGATTGCAGACTGTTGATCATCACCCAGATCAGCGGGGCGATTTCGAACACGATAAAGAACAGCGCGAAAGGCACCAGGCACAGGGCGGCCAGCCATTTGCCGCGAGTCATTGAGTTCACTTGAGCAACTCCCGGCACACAGGTTTGTCGTGGGGCACGCCGAGCAGTTCGCACACGGTGCCGCAGATGTCGGTCTGCTTGGGTGCAGCTTCGCTGTTCAGGCTGAACGCATCACCGATCACGAACAGCGGTACCTGGCGCTCTTCCGGCAGCAGGCCGTTGTGCGAGCGGTCGTTGTTCATGCCATGGTCGGCGGTCACCAGCACCTGGCAACCGGCGTCGAGCCAGTCTTGCAGGTAGTCGGCAAGGATGATGTCGGCGCTGCGTGCGCTGTTGCGGTATTGCGGGGTGTCGAGGCCGTGCTTGTGCCCGGCGTCGTCGATGTTCATCGGATGGATCAGCAGAAAATCCGGGGCGTGGCGCAGGCGCAGGTTTTCGGCGTCGGCGAACAGGTGCGAATCCGGGTAGTGATCGTTCCAGTAGAAGTGGCCGTGCTGGATCGGTAGCGTCGGGTCATCGGTATGCCGATCCCGTGCCGCCACGAACGGCGAGCGGTTGTAGAGCTCGCTGACCCAGTGGTACGCCGCGGCAGCGGTTTTCAGGCCGGCATCGCGGGCGTAGTGATAGATGCTGCGCTGGTTGGACAGGCGCGAGACGTTGTTGTGGACGATGCCGCTGTCGATCGGCGGCACACCGGTGAGGATGCATTCGTAAAGTGGTCGGGACAGGGCCGGCAGCTCGCACTCCAACTGGTAGAGCGCGGCGCGTCCTGCGCCAACGTAAGCCTGCAGATGCCCCATGGCGTGACGCGCGACCTCGTAGTTGAGGCCGTCGAGCACGACAAGGATGACGGTGTGCTTCATAGGGGCAAAAACTCCGCGAAACAGAAAATTTCAGGTTCAACCCGGATCCCTCTGTGGGAGCGGGCTTGCTCGCGAAAGCGGAGTGTCAGTCGATAATTTTTTGACTGATCCACCGCATTCGCGAGCAAGCCCGCTCCCACATTTGGATCTTCAGCAGATCACAAAAGGGTGATCAGCCGCTTTATTTCATCTCGACGATGACTTCTTCGTTCCACTTCTGCGGCAGGGCCTTGGAGGTTTTTTCCCAGGCATCGGCGTCCTTGATCGGCGTGACCTTTTTGTACTGCTCGTTCGGCAGCAGCTTGGCCTTCACGTCTTCCGGCAGTTGCAGGTGCTCGGCGCGGATCGGGCGGGCGTTGCCACGGGCGAGGTTGGTCTGGCCGGCGTCGCTGAAGATGTATTCGCGGGTCAGCTTGGCGGCGTTCGGGTTCTTCGCGTATTTGTTGATGATGGTGGTGTAGCCGGAAATCACCGAACCGTCGGACGGGATCAGCACCACGTAGTCATCCGGGTTGGCCATCTTGGCCTTGTAGCTCAAGCCGTTGAAGTCCCAGACCACGCCGACTTCGATCTCGCCTTTTTCCATGGTGGCGATGGTCGGGTTGGCCATCGACAGGCGCCCCTGCTTGGCGATGTCCGCGAACAGCAGCAGGGCCGGCTGGATGTTTTTCTCGTCGCCGCCGTTGGCCAGTGCGGCGGCGAGTACGCCGTTGGCAGCTTGTGCGGCGGTGCTCACGTCACCGATGGAAACCTTGTATTTGCCACCCTTGAGGTCAGCCCATTTGGTCGGCACGTCGGAGCCGTGCAGCAGCTTCTTGTTGACGATGAAGGCGATGGTGCCGGTGTAGGCCAGTGCCCAGTTGCCGTCCTTGTCCTTGGCCCAGTCCGGCACCTGGTCCCAGGTACTCGGCTTGTACGGTTGCACCACGCCCTGCTTGACCGCAATCGGACCGAACGCGGCGCCGACGTCGCCGATGTCGGCGGTGGCGTTGTCTTTTTCAGCGGCGAACTTGGCGATTTCCTGGGCCGAGCTCATGTCGGTGTCGATGTGTTTCAGGCCGTATTTCTTGGCCAGGTCTTCCCAGGTGCCTTTCCAGTTGGCCCAGTCATCGGGCATGCCGACACTGTTGACGGCGCCTTCCGCTTTCGCAGCGGCTTCGAGGGTTTTCAGATCGTCAGCCGCCATGGCGGCGGTGCACATGGCAATGGTCGAGCCTAACAGTGATGCCAGGAAAAACTGTTTCATTCCAAAGCTCCTTGGTCGTGTTCAACGCTGCAATTGCGGTTTGTGTTGGTCTAGGTCAGCAATACCTGAGCCAATTTAAGGGGGCTCGATGACACTTTGATGTCGGCGATGGCTCGCCCAGCCTTTTCTATCTCCGGTATCAGCGAGTGCCCGGTAAGCGTAGACCACCCGCCAAGTCCCGGCGGGCAAGGGACTTGGCCGATGTATTGCAAGTTGTCAGGGCGACCGTTCGGTAGTTTTGTCATCTCTCGGTCATCTGCACTGCCTAGGCTTGCAACACGACCGGACGGCACGATTGCTGTGCGGTTTTGCCCCGAAACAGTGCTGGTCTAGTCCAGATAGGTAACGTTGATGCGCGATGAGGCAACAAAAGCGGTGACAGCGATTGGCCAGATCCTTCAGGAGCAACTCGACCATGGGTTGCTGGCGGCGGGGAGCAAGTTGCCGGCCGAGCGCAAGCTCAGTGAGCTGTTCGGCACGACGCGAATTACGGTACGCGAAGCCTTGTTGCAGCTGGAGGCGCAAGGGCAGATTTATCGCGAGGAGCGGCGTGGCTGGTTCGTGTCGCCACCGCGTCTGGCTTACAACCTGATGCAGCGCAGTCACTTTCACGCGATGGTCAGTGCGCAGGGGCGGGTGCCGTCGACCGAGGTGATTTCGGCGCGGTTGCAGCCGGCTTCAGCGGCGGTCTGTGCGTGGTTGCAGTTGCCGGCGTTGTCGAGCGTGATTCAGATCTGCCGGTCGCGGCGGATCGATGGGCGGTTGGTGTTGTATGTGGAGCATTATCTGAATCCGCAGTTTTTTCCGGGGATTCTGGAGTTTGATCTGAATCAGTCGATTACCGAGCTGTATGCGCGGCATTACGATTTGCACTATGGGCGGGTGCGGTTCGAGATTGTGCCTACGTCGTTGTCGGTGGATGCGGCGGCGGCTTTACGGGTGTCGGTGGGGAGTCCGGGGTTGAGGATTGCTCGGGTTAATTATGATCAGTTTGGGCGGTTGATTGATTGTGATCTGGAGTTTTGGCGGCATGATGCGATTCACGTCGGTGTTGATGTTGTTTGACCTTGGCGGCCGCTGGGCCGACCAGGTTTTGGGTTGACTGTGTACATATCCGTTTCTTCGGGTGCTGCCGCTGACGGTTTCGCCCTTACGGCGAGTCACTTTGGCAAACGCCCCAAAGTAACCAAAACGCTGGGCCCCGGCGTTCGGCCCCTCGCTTTGGCTCGGTGTTCCTTCGTTCCGGGATTCATCCGGGGGCATCGCCTACGGTTTGCTTCGCTGCACCTCCTCTCGATGCATGCGGCTGCGCCGCACGGTCGCTGCGCTCCCACCCCCGGATGAATCCCTCCACTCAGCCGGCCGATGGGGCCGGCACGTCAAAAGCGGTACTCGAGCTAACGCTCATCGTGGTGAGTGGTGGGAGTTGGCTTGCCAGCGATGGCGGCCTGAAGTCGGTCAGATTCTCCGGATCTATTCTTGAGTTTGGCCGCCACCGCCTGCGGTGATCACTTGCACATTCATCCTTGGCGTCGCCAAGTCCAGTCCGGCCTCGTCCAGATGCCGTTTCAGCGACAGGTTGAATGCCCGTGAAACTTCCCATTGTTTGATCGGTGCGGTCTTGAACCTTGCACGCAGTATCGCGTTGCCGGATTCAAAGCTTTCCACGCCCTGAAATTCCAGTGGCGACCAGATGTTGCGGCGTTGCAGTGGGTCTGTGCGCATTTTCTGGCCGACGTCGCGCATCAGTTTGATGGCTTCGTCGATGCTCATGTTGAACGGCACGGCCACGCGGAAGATCGCGTAGCCGAATTCGCGGGAGTAGTTTTTGATGCTTTTGATTTCGCTGAACGGGATGGTGTGGACGATGCCGTCGATGTCCCGCAGGCGTACGGTGCGGATGGTCAGGCCTTCGACGGTGCCGAGGTGGCCGCCGACGTCGACGTAGTCGTCGATGGCCAGGGAGTCTTCGATGATGATGAACAGGCCGGTGATCAGGTCGGCCACCAGTGACTGGGCGCCGAAGCCGATCGCCAGGCCGATTACGCCGGCACCGGCCAGCAGGGGCGTGACGTTCATGCCCATGTTCGCCAGGGCGACGATCAGGGCGATGATGAAGATCGCCACGAACAGCACGTTACGGATCAGCGGCATCATGGTTTGCGCGCGGGCGTTGGCCAGGCCTTTGCGGGAGCGGGTGAGGGCGTGGTGCACGGCGGTGTCGCTGAGGATCCAGATCAGCCAGGCGAAGATCAGCGTGCCGATCAGGCTGAACAGTTTGACGCTGACGTCGTGGCCTTCGCCTTCGGTGAAGCCGATCAGCGACATGCCCCAGACCCGCAGGCCCAGTTCGATGAAGGCCAGCCACACCAGCAAATGGGCGAGGGTGTAGAAGAAGCTTTTCAGGCGCTCGGAATACAGCGCGTGGCGCTTCGGCCCACGTTGAGGCTTGAGGGCATGGCGGCGGACGAGGCCGTTGATCACCATGCACAACACCAGCAGCACGGTGCAGATCAGCGACTGGCGCAGGGCGGTGCTGGTGTCGCCGGCGGAGACGAAGGTGGCGAACAGCGAAATGCCCACCAGCACCAGCGCCGGGACGTACCAGAAGGTGCCGAGGATTTCGATGGTGTCGCTGAGGGCGCGGCGGGTCAGGCGGCGGGACAGTGGCTGGTTGCGGATCAGGTGGGCGATCGGTCGGCGGAAGCGCAGGATGAACAGGCCGGTCGACAGCGCCGCGAGGACGTTGGCGACGGTGGCGGCGGTGTGGGCCAGGTGCACGCCGAGGCCGGCTATCAGTCGCGGATCGCTCAGGGCTTCCCCGAATGCGGCGAAGCTGCCGATCAGCCACAGCGGGCGGAAGGCCTGGTGGCGCAGGATGTACAGCGCGCGATGGCGGTGCGGGCCGTCGAGTACGGAAAAGGCAATCACGCAGATGGCCGAGAAGCAGGTGCCGACCACCAGCGCGTAGGCCAGCACCATCGCCAGGCTTTTGCCCAGTGACGAGGGCAATGCGTAGCTCAGGTAGACCGTGATGACCAGAGCGATCATCCATGGCCCGAGCTTGCGCAGGGCGAAGCGCAGCATGTCGAGGGCTCGGGGATGTTGCGGCAGTTCTTCGGTCAGACCGAAGCGCATGCGTACCCGATGACCAAGCCAGATCAGCGCGGCGGCGAGCAGGCTCCAGACCGCGAGGATCACGGCGAAGGCGAAGATGATCGGCAGCCATTCGCTGGCCGGCAGCATCAGGCCTCTGAGCTCGTCCTTGGCCATGTCGAATTCGGCAGACCAGCGATTGAGTGGGCTGTCGGCACCGGAGAACTGTTTTTCGAAAGTGGCGAGGGTGCCGCCGATCAGTCCCAGCACCCCTTCTTCCGGGGTGGCCTGGGCTTTTTTCGTGGCGTCGCGCAGTTTTTTCAGATCAGTCAGCAACTGGGCGCGTTGCTTGTCGTTTTCCAGCGACTTGATGACTTCGTCCAGGGACTGGCCGAGTGGTTCCTGAGCTTCGGGCTGAGCCTTGCCGGCGCCCGTGAGCAATCCCGGCAGACCGGCAGCGTCGGCAGGCGCCGGCGACACCAGGGTCATCAGGCAAACGAGAAAGAGGCAGGGCAGGGCAAAAAGACGAGCAAACACTAGGCGGTCAACCTCGCAAGGGGCGGATCGGGCGAGTGTACGAGCCCGCCAGATTCAATGCGAGCCGGGCGCGGATTTATTCGTTGAGTTTGGCGAGGATCTTGTAGACCACGGTGGCCAGGATCATCAGCATGCCGATCCACATGGCGAACACACCGGCGTTCTTGTCACGGAAGTTGAAGCCGATGGCCAGCAGAATCATTCCGCTGAGGATGGGAATGAGCATGGAGTGAAACGCAGACATCGAGATCATGACGACAGCCTTGTCGAAGGGAATGATGCAAGTCTAGGTGGGTTTTCGATGGACGGTGCTGATGTGTATCAGAAATGAGCCGGTTCTAAAGGCCGGGGATCGCAGCTCGACGCTGCGATCCCGGCTGTTTCCTATGGCAATTCGCGACTGGCGTAGAACGCGCTCAGCACTTTGACCAGGTGTGCCAGATCATGGCTGCCACACAGTTCGCGGATCGAGTGCATGGCGAAGGTCGGCAGGCCGATGTCGACGGTGCGCACGCCGAGGTGGCTGGCGGTGATCGGGCCGATGGTCGAGCCGCAGCCCATGTCGCTGCGCACCACGAAGCTTTGCACCGGCACTTCTTCGGCCATGCACAGATGGCGGAAGAAGCCGGCGGTTTCGCTGTTGGTGGCGTAGCGCTGGTTGCTGTTGACCTTGATCACCGGGCCGGCGTTGAGTTTCGGGCCGTGGTTGGCGTCGTGCTTGTCGGCGTAGTTCGGGTGTACGCCGTGGGCGTTGTCGGCTGACACGAGCAGGGATTTCTGGATGGTGCGTACGAACTCTTCACCTTCCGGCAGCAGGCGGCGCAGGGTCTGTTCCAGCATCGGGCCGTCGGCGCCGCAGGCCGAGCAGGAACCGACTTCTTCGTGGTCGTTGCACACCAGCACGCAGGTTTCTTCAGTGTCGGCGGTCAGCAGGGCTTGCAGGCCGGCGTAACACGACAGCAGGTTGTCCAGGCGCGCGCCGGCGATGAAGTCGCCATGCAGGCCGATGACCGCAGCACTCTGGGTGTCGTAGAAACTCAGCTCGTAATCCAGCACCACGTCGGCGTTGAGGCCGTGTTCGCGAGCCAGTTGATCGGTGAGCACCGCGCGAAAGTCCACGCGCTCGTCACCGGCGAACTGCGCGAGAATCGGCGGCAGTTCGGTCTGGGCGTTGATCGCCCAGCCCTGATTGGCTTCACGATTGAGGTGGATCGCGAGGTTGGGAATGATCGCGATCGGGGCCTTGAAGTCGATCAGCTGGCTTTCGACCTTGCCGTCGCGGCGGAAGGTGACGCGGCCGGCCAGCGACAGGTCGCGGTCGAACCATGGCGCGAGCAGCGCACCGCCGTAGACTTCGACGCCGAGCTGCCAGAAGCCCTGGCGTTGCAGTTCAGGTTGGGGCTTGACCCGCAGGCACGGGCTGTCGGTGTGGGCGCCGACCAGACGGATGCCGTCGTGCAGCGGCGAGTTGCGGCCCATCTTGATCGCGACAATCGAGGAATCGTTACGGGTGACGTAGTAACGACCATTGGCTTCGGTGTGCCAGGTTTCGCGCTCGTCGAGGCGCACATAACCGGCGGCCTCCAGGCGTTGAACAAGGCTGGCGGTGGCGTGGAACGGGGTAGGGGAGGCCTTGAGGAAGTCGATCAGGCCTTGGTTCAACTCTTCGCGCATAAGAAGCTCCAGACAGCAATGGGCGGGAGTTTAACGCATCGGCCTGATGCTTGGGACATGACATGTGCCGCTCGCGTCAACGAGCGGCGGTCACGCGTTTTTTCAGGTAGTTCATGATCACTTTTTCGTCTTCAGGCTTGTCCGGACGGGGCAGCTGCTTTGGCCAGCGACTCTGTTCCAGAAGCTTTTTCTGACGGCTCTCGTCCCAGCGCAGAATCTCCCGCGAGGCGCATTCCCACCACTCATGACGACAGGCACTGTAATACGGGTGATCCGGTGCGGCGCTGCCGTACAACAGATCCCGACCCACCTTGCGCATGGCGCCGCTCTGGTTACGCAGTTTCCACTTGATCTTCAGGCGCTGCCAGGCGGACGGAAAGGGTTTGACCCGAGGCACGTCAGCGCACAGGTCCACCAGTCGCTGGCTGAATTTCTCGCCGTGCTGAGCGAAGAAAAACGCCTGCATCGCGTGGAAGAAGCGTTTTTCCGCGAAGTAGTGATAGACATGATTGCGCGCTTCCACCACCGGCCGTTCGCGCATCGCGTAGGACAGGGCGATCTGCTCGATGGTGTGAATCTCGAATCCGTCGGCCGTCCATTCATCGATCAGGCGGATCGATTCCTCGAACAGCGCCGAATCGCGGTCGGTGACACCACACAGGCCGCTGTTGTAGAGCTTGAAACCGTTCTGCGGGCAAACGCCATGGGCTCTGAGGTCGCGAGCGAGCTTCAGGTAATCCGGTCGCTCGAAGACATCTTTCCAGTCGTATTCGAAGCGATCCATCACCGACTGATTTGCATCGATGTGTTGGAACAGGCTGTTCGGGTTGCTGGTGAACAGGGTGTCGGTGTCGACGAACAGGGTTTTCTCGGCCAGTTGCAGGCCGGCGGCGATCGCGCAGGCCTTGCGCCGATGGTGATAGCCGTTCTGCCCTTGCCAGCGGGTCAGGGTCGCTTCGTCGAGCAGCACGGTGTCGACCGGCCAGCCTTCGTAATCCTGCGGCCGGTCAGTGAGGATTCTGATCGCCGGGCGCTTGCCGTTTTTGGCCTGGGACAGGGCGGTCAGGATGCTGAACTTGGCTTCGCGCCGGTAGACATCCTGATTGCCGTAAATCAGGTAGAGCAGTTGATGACGGGTCTTCTTGACGGGTGTTGCCAGGGAATCAGTACAACTCATCCGGAACAAAATCCTATAAATCGGGCAGCTGTCGGTCCGACAGTGCTTAAAACGGTGCCGGGCATTCGAAACGCAAGCGTTCGCCGGACTGAGGATGGGTGAAGCTGAGCATGCTCGCGTGCAGGCACAGACGCGGCCAGGCGGCCAGGGCTTGTTCGTGGGCGTAAAGGCCATCACCGAGCAACGGATGACCGATGGACAACATGTGCACCCGCAACTGGTGCGAACGGCCGGTGATCGGTGTCAGTTCGACGCGGCACCAGTCGCCGCAGCGTTCCAGCACACGCCAGAAGGTCAGGGCGTGCTTGCCGTGTTCGTGATCGACCACGTGGCGCGGCTTGGTCGGCGGATCGTAGCGCAGGGGCAGATCGATGCTGCCGCTGTCCAGTTCCGGCTGACCCCAGCAGAGCGCAGTGTAGGCTTTCTCTGTTTCACGATCGTGAAACTGGCGCGACAGTTCACGGTGGGTGTCGGCGTCGCGGGCCAGCAGAATGATCCCCGAGGTTTCCCAGTCCAGGCGATGGACGATGCGTGCTTCCGGGTAGCCGTTTTCCTGCAGACGGGTGATCAGGCAGTCCTTGTTGTCATCGGCCCGGCCGGGGACGGAGAGCAACAGGGTCGGTTTGTTCACCACCAGAACGGCGGCGTCCTGATGAATGATTTGGACGTTGGACAACGGCATTAAAACAGCCTCGTAACAAATGCCAACGGCGGCTCAGGGCCCCTCCGGTGTCGGAAGGGCCCTGAGCCGCCGTCGTTCCTGCCGGATCGACTCAGCGGTCTGGCAGGGTGATGTTGAGTTCCAGAATCGAGCAGCTGCCCTGGCTTTCCAGTGCCACGTGCACGTCGTCGTTGCCGATGTTGACGTACTTGCGGATCACTTCCACCAGTTCCTTCTGCAAGGAGGGCAGGTAGTCCGGGGTGCTGCGCTGGCCGCGTTCATGCGCCACGATGATCTGTAGACGCTCTTTCGCGACCGAGGCGGTACTTGGCTTTTTGTTGGCACGAAAGAAGTCAAAAAGGTTCATTACCTACCTCCAAACAGACGCTCGAAGAATCCCTTCTTCTCGACATTCAGGAACCGGTGTTCTTTTTCCTTGCCCAGCAGGCGATCAACGGTATCGCTGTAGGCCTGGCCGGCGTCGCTTTGATCATCGAGGATCACAGGTACGCCCTGGTTGGAGGCCTTGAGCACGGCCTGGGATTCCGGGATGACGCCCAGCAGGCGTACGGCGAGGATTTCCTTGACGTCTTCGACGCCGAGCATTTCGCCTTTTTCGACGCGCTCCGGGTGGTAGCGGGTGATCAGCAGGTGTTCCTGGATCGGCTCTTCGCCGCGTTCGGCGCGACGGGACTTGCTGGCCAGCAGGCCGAGCATGCGGTCGGAGTCACGTACCGAGGAGACTTCCGGGTTGGTCACGACGATCGCTTCGTCAGCGAAGTACATGGCCAGGTGCGCGCCTTTCTCGATACCCGCCGGGGAGTCGCAGACGACGAAGTCGAATTGTTCCTTGAGCTCCATCAGGACTTTTTCCACGCCTTCGACGGTCAGCGCGTCTTTGTCGCGGGTCTGGCTGGCGGCCAGTACATAGAGGTTTTCCAGGCGTTTGTCTTTGATCAGGGCCTGTTGCAGGTTGGCTTCGCCGTTCACCACGTTGACGAAGTCATACACCACGCGGCGTTCGCAACCCATGATCAGGTCGAGGTTACGCAAGCCCACGTCGAAGTCGACGATCACTGTTTTGTGGCCGCGCAGAGCGAGGCCGGTACCGATAGCGGCGCTGGTGGTGGTCTTACCCACACCACCCTTGCCGGATGTAACCACGAGAATCTTGGCCAAGGTGTTTCACCCCTAAGGAAGAAGGACTGTTCAGCCCCTGAAAAACATCTCTAGAAAACTACTGCAGTCGGACAGCCTTGGCTGGAATTCGGCTTTTGGCCTTTTTCCTACTTCGTTTGAGCCGTTTTCGCTACGTTTTAGAGATGCTTGGAAAATGCGGCAGTATCCGTTAAAGCCGAATGATGTTCAACACGTCGCCCGACAGGCTGACCTGTACGCCCGAACCCCACATCGGATCGCGACGCAGGTCCTCGGAAACCTTGTAATGGCCTGCGATGGAGATCAGTTCAGCGCTCAATTGCTGACAGAAAATCCGCGCCTTGGTGTCGCCCTTGACCCCGGCCAGCGCACGACCGCGCATCGGGCCGTATACATGGATGTTGCCATCGGCGAGAAGTTCCGCCCCCGGGCTGACCGAGGAAACCACCACCAGATCGCCACCTTGCGCATATATCTGTTGGCCACCACGTACTGGCGTGGTGATGACGCGGGTCGGTTTGACGGCCGGCTCCGACGGCTTTTCCGGCTTCTTCGGGGCGACGGGTTCGGCTGCTTCCAGCGGTCGTTCGCGGGCGCCGGACGGCGGCAGCACCGGGATGTCGATGGCGATGGCGGCGGCGATGTCTTCGATGCGGCTGGCGCGGATCGCCAGGGTACGCAGGCCGTGCTGACGGCACACGCGCATCAGGCCCGGCAGGTCGACGGCGCCTTCGCTTGGCGGCAGTTTGTCCAGCGCCAGAACCAGCGGCGCGTTGCTGAAGAAATTCGGTGCCTGGGCGACTTTGGCGGCCAATTGCCGATCGAGGCTGTCCAGGTCGTTGCGGGACAGCTCCAGCACCGTAATGGCGAGCATGCTGCCCTTCAGCTGGAACACGGGATCTTGGTCTTTCGGTTCGGTTTGGCTCATGTCGGCATACAACGGCTTGTCACTAAAAGTGCCGAGACTTATAACGAGAACGCCCGCAGGCCGCAAGCCGGGTCGAACGATGTAGAATGCGCGGCCACTGTATTTACGGAAGCTTTAATGGATCGCCCGCGTTTTCGAAAAGCATTTCTTGCCCCACGCTTCTGGCCGCTCTGGTGCGGCCTCGGGCTGTTGTGGCTGACCGTGCAACTGCCGTATCCGGCGTTGCTGGCCATCGGTCGTTTTCTCGGTGCCCTGATGTATCGCTTCGCCGGCGACCGGCGGCGCATCGCCAAGCGCAATCTGGAACTGTGTTTCCCGGAAAAGTCCGCCGCCGAGCGCAAGCGACTGCTCAAGGAAAACTTCGCCTCCACCGGCATCGCCTTCTTTGAAATGGCGATGAGCTGGTGGTGGTCGCGTCAGCGCCTGGCGAAACTGGCCAACGTCGAAGGTCTTGAGCATTTGCAGAAGGCCCAGCGCGAAGGCAAGGGCGTGATTCTGATGGCGGTGCATTTCACCACCCTGGAAATCGGCGCGGCGCTGCTCGGCCAGCAACACACCATCGACGGCATGTACCGCGAACACAAGAACCCGCTGTTCGACTTCGTCCAGCGTCAGGGCCGCGAGCGGCACAATCTTGATTCGCTGGCGGTGGAACGTGACGACGTGCGCGGCATGCTCAAGCTGCTGCGCGCAGGTCGGGCGATCTGGTATGCACCGGATCAGGACTACGGCGCCAAGCAGAGCATCTTCGTGCCGCTGTTCGGCATTCAGGCTGCAACGGTCACCGCCACCAGCAAGTTCGCGCGGTTGGGCAAGGCGCTGGTGGTGCCGTTCACCCAGGAACGTCTGGCCGACGGCAGCGGTTATCGTCTGGTGATTCATCCGCCGTTGGAAGGTTTCCCGGGCGAGACCGAAGAAGAAGATTGCATCCGCATCAATCAGTGGGTCGAAGGCGTGTTGCGTGAGTGCCCCGAGCAATACCTGTGGGCACACCGGCGCTTCAAGAGCCGGCCACCGGGCGAGCCGAAGCTGTACGCCAAACGCGGTTGATTTGACCCATCCCCACAAGCACCACGGAGCGTTGCGATGAGCCCAGCTGAACCGGTCACAGGTTTGATTCTTTCCGGCGGCGGGGCTCGGGCGGCGTATCAGGTGGGGGTGCTGGCGGCGATTGCCGAATTGTTGCCGCTGGGGGCGGACAATCCGTTTCCGGTGATCGTCGGCACCTCCGCCGGGGCGATCAACGCGGTCAGCCTGGCCAGCGGTGCGACGGACTTTCGCGCTGCCATCGAACGCCTGACCCTGTTCTGGCAAGGCTTTCGCAGCCATCGCGTGTTGCGCAGCGACTGGCCGGGAGTGATCCGCCAGGCCAGTCGTTTCGTCAGCCACAGCCTGTTGGGCATGGGCCGGCAACTGCCGGTGGCGCTGCTCGACAGCTCGCCGCTGCGTCATCTTCTCAACGAAAAACTGCACCTGCCCGGCATCGCCGAGTCCATCGCGCGCAAGCAATTGCACGCGGTGGCAGTGACGGCGTTCGGCTACGAGTCCGGGCAAGCCGTGACCTTCTATCAGGGTGGCGGCACCATCGATTCCTGGCTGCGTCATCGGCGCATCGGTGTGCCGACGCAGTTGTCGGTGGAACACTTGCTGGCCAGTTCGGCGATCCCGCTGTTGTTCGCGCCGGTGAAGATCGGCGATGAATATTTCGGTGATGGCGCGGTGCGGCAATCGGCACCGATCAGCCCGGCGCTGCACCTGGGCGCGAGCCGGGTGCTGGTGGTGGGTGTCAGCGGCAACCCGCGCGGTTTCGATCCGGCGCAACCGCTGGAGCGCGCCTATACCGGGCAGCAGCCGACGCTGGCGCAGATCGGCGGGCACATGCTCAACAGCACCTTCATTGATAGCCTGGAAAGCGACATTGAGCTGCTTCAGCGTCTCAACCAGTTCAGCCGTCTGATGCCCGAAGGCACGCCGACCCGCGCTCTGGGTGTGGCGCCGGTGGAAGTGTTGGTGATTTCACCAAGTCAGCCGATCGATGAAATCGCGGCGCGGCATCGTCAGGAGTTGCCGGCGGCGTTGCGGCTGTTCTTGCGTGGGCCGGGAGCGACCAAAACGAGCGGGGCAGGGGTGTTGAGTTACTTGCTGTTCGAGGCGGGGTATTGCAGCGAATTGATCGACCTGGGGCGGCGCGATGCCTTGGCCAAGCGCGATGAGCTGTGCCGGTTTCTCGGGATTGGCGAGGCGGTGGCTCCCGCTTGAGATTTGTGGTGCCGCCATTCGCGAGCAAGCCCGCTCCCACACTGGTTTTGTGAACGACACAAAACCAGTGTGGGAGCGGGCTTGCTCGCGAAGGCGTCCTTTCAGACGCCACTGACACCAGGATCAGAAGTGGAACTTCACCAGGAAGCTCGTGGTGCTCTGATCGGTCTTGAAGTACTGGCTGTCCTTGATCCCGTACTTGTCCGACCAGTAGTCGTACTCGACACCCACATACAGCTGCTTCTCGCCAATGCTCAGCGCTTTGCCCAGGTCGTATTTGACCTGTGGGTTGAAGTGCAGGTTGGCGTGGTAATCGCCTTTGGAGTTGGAGTCGTTGTCGACCACCCAGTCCATGAAGCCGTCGATCAGGATGTTCGAGTCGCCGACCGGAATCGTGTAGGACCAGACCGGGGTGATCTGCCAGACGTTGTCACCGGCGCGGGAGCCTTCGGTGTGGCGCTGGTAGAAGTTCAGCTGGAAGTAGTCGAAGCCCGGGATCGCCAGGTCAAAGCCTGGACCGATCAGGTACGACTCGGTATCGCCTTCACCGAATTCGTAGGTCATGGCCAGCAGTACGTCGGTGACCGGACCGAAAGCCAGTTTCTGATCGAAGATCTTGCCGAACGACAGACGCGGGCTGATTTCGCCGTAGTAGGTGTTCGAACCCACACCGCCGTCATCCTTGCCGTTGTAGAAGATCTTGTCGACGAACACGAAGTTGTCGCCGTACTTCCAGGCATCGGCGTGCTCGAAGGTGACGGTCTGCTGAATGCGCGGGTTGACCTGGAAGTCCTTGCCATAGAGGTAGGTCAGGCTGTTGTTCTGCCATTGCAGCAGGCCGTCGGCCATGGCCTGACCCCCTGCCAGCAGCGATCCCGCAAGCATCAGGCTGGTGCACATACGTTTCATTCGGTTGCTCCCAAAGTAGGTGTTCCACGTTTATTTTTTTGAGTCGGCGCTCTGGTGTGGCGCCTTTTTTCATTGCTGCAAAAGTCATCCATCCGGTCAGCTTTCATGCTGTTAGCAAGAGCTGAGCCAAGGCTTTTCGAAAAGCAAAAAAAAGCCCGTCGGCTGCTGAAAAACAGTCGATTGAGCGTGTTTTCGGGATGCCTCGGTACTGACCGAAGCCTGGATAAGTTGGCTTTTCGGTCAGGAATTAAATTCGGGCTTTTTTTTAGACCGAATTCAGGAGGCCGCGGAGAATACTGACTCAACGGCCAGGCCTCAAGTGCCCCGCAACAGAGCACCGACGACAGGTACGGGGCACGGTTGCGGGTCATCTTAGAAGTGCACCTTGACCAGCAGGCTGGCGGTGTTCTGGTTGGTGTCGAAACTGTGGGTGTTTTCGACCCCGTATTTGTTTTTCCAGTAGCTGTATTCGGTGCCGACGTACACCTGCTTTTCACCCCAGCCGAGGGCTTTGCCCAGGTCGTATTTGATCTGCGGGTTGATGTGCAGGTTGGCGTGATAGGTGCCGCGCGAGTTCTGATCGTTGTCGACCACCCAGTCCAGATAGCCGTCGATCAACAGGTCGGAATTGCCCACGGGAATGCTGTAGGACCAGCCGGGGGTGATCTGCCAGACGCCGTCGCCGGGGCGCGGGCCTTCGGTCTGGCGGCGGTAGAAGTTCAGGGTGAAATAGTTGAAGCCCGGCACCTTGAGGTCGAAGCCGGGTCCGATCAGGTAGGCCTCGCTGTCGCCTTCGCCGTACTCGTAGGTCATGGCCAGCAGTACGTCCTTGATCGGGCCGAACTCCAGCTTTTTGTCGAAGATCTTGCCGAACGACAGGCGCGGGCTGAATTCGCCATAGAACGCGTGGGGCCCTTTGTTGCGGTCTTCCTGGCCGTTGTAGAAGAT
The DNA here is from genome assembly GCF_019710535.1 of Pseudomonas sp. 3-2. NCBI lineage: Bacteria > Pseudomonadati > Pseudomonadota > Gammaproteobacteria > Pseudomonadales > Pseudomonadaceae > Pseudomonas > Pseudomonas sp. 3-2. Next base: position 1,964,831 of record NZ_CP081200.1, read on the forward strand.
CTTGTCGACGAACAGGAAGTTGTCGCCGTACTTCCACTTGTCGGCGTGCTCGAACGTCACCGTCTGCTGGATCGACGGGTTGATCGCGAAGTTCTTGCCGTACAGGTAGCTCAGGCTGTTGGTCTGCCACAGCAATAAATCGCCGGCCATGGCTTGCGATGCGGCCAGCAGGCCGCCGCCCAACAACACGCTGGTTTGAGTCCGGATCATCTGTTGCTCCCTCTTGTTTTTTTTGTTGAGGCAGGGCGTTGCTTACCCCTGTGGGAGCGGGCTTGCTCGCGAAAGCGGAGGGTCATTCAACAGTGATGGTGACTGACATGACCCTTTCGCGAGCAAGCCCGCTCCCACAAGGGGATTTTTGTGTCGCTGTTAATGTTGGTGTGCGTGACAGTCGTTGATCGCAGCGCGTTCGGCGCCACCGAGGATGTTGAACAACAGGTTCAGCGTCAGCGCGCTGAGGGTGGCCATGGCGATCCCGCTGTGGGTGATCGGGCTCATCCACAATGGCAGGTGGGCGAAGAACTCCGGACGCACCACCGGGATCAGGCCCATGCCGATGCTCACGGCTACCAGCAATTGGTTGCGACGGTCGCCGATGTCGGCCTCTTGCAGAATCTTGATGCCGGTGGCCGCGACCATGCCGAACATCGCAATCGCCGCGCCACCGAGCACCGCTGGTGGAATCGACGCCACCAGGAACGCGGCTTTGGGCAGCAGGCTCAGGACGATCAGCAGACCGCCGGCGACGATGGTCACCGAGCGGCAGCGCACGCCGGTCATCTGCACCAGGCCGATGTTCTGCGCGAAGGAGGAGTGGGTGAAGGTGTTGAAGAAACCGGCGAAGAACGACGCGCCGGCATCACACAGCAGGCCGCGACGCAGCATGCGCGGGCAGACTTCCTGACCGGTGATCTTGCCCAGCGCGAGGAACATCCCGGTGGACTCGACGAAGATGATCACCACCACCAGGCACATCGACAGGATCGGTGCCAGTTCGAACTTCGGCATGCCGAAATGCAGCGGGGTGACGAACTGAACCCACGGCGCGTTGGCCATGCCGCTCAGGTCGACCATGCCGATGGCGCCGCAGAGCACGTAGCCCAGGCACATGCCGATCAGCACGGAAATATTGACCCAGAAACCGCGCATGAAGCGGTGGATCAACAGAATGGTAGCCAGTACCAGTGCGGCGATGGCCAGGTAAATCGGTGAACCGAATTGAGCAGCGGCGGCGCCGCCACCGGCCCAGTTCACGGCCACGGGGAACAGCGACAAACCGATCGAGGTGATGACCGTGCCGGTCACCAGCGGCGGGAAGAAGCGGACGACCTTGGACATGAACGGCGCGATGATCATGCCGAAGAACCCGGCGGCGATGGTGGCGCCAAAGATTCCCTGCAGACCGATGCCGGGCATGCCGGCCATGGCGACCATGCTGCCGACGGCGGCGAAACTGGCGCCCATCATCACCGGCATGCGGATGCCCATCGGGCCGATGCCCAAGGACTGCACGATGGTGGCAATGCCGGCGACCAGCAGGTCGGCGTTGATCAGGAAGGCGATTTCTTCACGACTCAGGCCAGCGGCCTGTCCGATGATCAGCGGTACCGCGATGGCGCCGCCATACATCAGCAGTACATGTTGCAGACCGACCAGGATCAGTTGCAAAAGGGGCAAACGCTGAATGGCGGGTGCGTCGGGGATGCGCGCTTTGGACAGCTCGGACATGCAACACCTCGGATCTTTTTTATTCTTGTGATTGAACAGCTGCCGGGTTGCTCACAGCTGTTTCTTTGCATCAGGTAAACCGCGTTGCGGCTAATCGCTGGCAAGCCAGCTCCCGCACAGGCAGTGCAAAACCCTGTGGGAGCTGGCTTGCCAGCGATGCTTTTACTGCTTAGTTGGTCTGGGCTCCCTGGGCGATCCATGCACCGATCAGGTCACGTTCCTGCTGGGTCATCTGCGTGATGTTGCCCAGTGGCATGATCTGCGTGGTGATGGCTTGCGCCTGGATCCGCGCCGCGTTCTGGCGGATCTGCTCGGGGGTGTCGAACATCACACCGGCCGGTGCCGCGCTGAACAGCGGGCTGGTCGGTTTGGCCGAGTGGCAGACCGCGCAGCGTTCCTGGATCACCGAGTGCACCTTGTCGAAACCCGGGCCCGCATTGGACGCCTGAGCGGGAGCTGCGGCCGGTGCAGCAGGGGCGGCTGGTTGTGCCGCTTCAGCCGGTTTCGCGCCACCACCCAGCGCCGTTTCCGGCAGTGGCTGGTACTCGATTTTCGCAGGTGCCTTGGCCACGTCCGGCGCGGTCGACATCGGCGCCGGGCCGGTGACGTACGCCAGGCTGATCATGCCCACCGCTGCCACTGGCAGGGTCCAGGCAAACTTGTGGCTGTCGTGACGGGTGTTGAAGTAGTGACGCACCAACACCGCCAACACCGCGATCCCGGCCAGGATCAGCCAGTTGTACTGGCTGCCGTAGGTGCTCGGGAAGTGGTTGCTGATCATGATGAACAGCACCGGCAGGGTGAAGTAGTTGTTATGACGCGAACGCAGCAGGCCTTTGGCCGGCAGGGCCGGATCCGGCGTGCGGTTCTCGGCGATCGCGGCGACCAGGGCGCGCTGGGCCGGCATGATGATGCGGAACACGTTGCCGACCATGATGGTGCCGATGATCGCGCCGACGTGAAGGTAGGCACCGCGACCGCTGAATACCTTGCTGAAGCCATACGCCGCGCCGATGATCAGCACGAACAGGATGAAGCCGAGCAGGGCAGGTTTCTTGCCCAGAGGCGAGTCGCAGAGGAAGTCGTAGATGAACCAGCCGGCGATCAGCGAACCGATGCCGATGGCCACGCCTTCAGGGCCGGTCAGGCCGCTGCCGGGTGCCACGAGGTAGAGCACGGGGTTGGAGTAGAACACCACGCACAGCAGCGCGATCCCCGACATCCAGGTGAAATAGGCTTCCCATTTGAACCAGTGCAGGTTCTCCGGCATCGACGGAGGGGCCAGTTTGTATTTTTCCAGGTGATAGATACCGCCGCCGTGGATCGCCCACAGATCACCGGCAAGACCGGTTTTCGGATTGACGCGGTTGAGGTTGTTCTCCAGCCAGACGAAGTAGAACGACGCGCCGATCCAGGCCACGCCAGTGATCATGTGAACCCAGCGCACGCTCAGGTTCAGCCATTCCAACAGATGTGCTTCCACAGTCTTTACCTCTCGCCTGTCACTCTTGTTGTCGAGTGATCAGACCTTCTCTTATTGGTGGGGGGCGAGGATCAAACGCTCATCCTCTTTGAAAAAATGCTCATCGCAGTTATTGCCTGTGCCACTGCGATCAACCACCAGGAAGTCATCCCGCTTTTCGATCGTCAGCACCGGGTGGTGCCAGACGCCGCGATGGTAATTGATGCCCTGCCTGCCGTTGGTGACGAAGGCGCGGACCAAGCCTGATACAGGTACATCGCCAAGTGGCGCGACCACGATCAGAAAGGGGTTGCCGAGCAGCGGAATGAAAGCCTGGCTGCCCAGCGGATGGCGTTCCAGCATGCTGACGGTCAGTGGCATGTCCTGCGCGTCGGCGCGGAAGATGCTGATGATCGCGTTGTCCTCAGGCGTCGCGGTTTCGACCGTCGCCAGTTTGTGGAAGCGCATGGTCGAACCGTTGTTGATCATGAAGTGATCGCTGCCGTCGGTTTCGATCACGTCACCGAAAGGGGCGAAGGCTTCTTTGGTCAGCGGTTCAATCGTCAGTGTGCGCATGCTGTTCTTCTTTTCGTTGAGTTCTGTGTTGTTGGTTCTGACGCCTTCGCGAGCAAGCCCGCTCCCACATTCGATCGCATTCCCCTGTGGGAGCGGCGGTGCGACGATTCGACTTGCTCGCGAAGGGCGCACCGCTTATTTAGCGACCTTGCCGAGAACGCGCAGGCGGCTCACACCACCATCCGGGAACACGTTCAGACGGATGTGGGTGATCGGGCCCAGTGCCTTGATCTGCTCGACGAAGGTGTGTTCGGCGTGCATTTCCAGCTTCTGGCTCGGCAGCAGTTCACGCCAGAACAGCGACTGGGTTTCGATCTGGCTGTCGGTGCCGCCCTTGACGAACGCGCCCTGGATCGAGCAGGTGTCCGGGTAGTTGCCCTTGAAGTGCAGCGTGTCGACGATGATTTTTTCGATCTCGCCCGGGTGGCCCAGCGCGACGATCACCCAGTCATTGCCCGGGGTACGACGACGTGCGGTTTCCCAGCCGTCGCCCATGTTGATGCCACGGCCCGGGTTGAGAATGTTGCTCATGCGGCCGAAGTGTTCGTCGGAGCAGGCGAGGGCGCGGCCACCGTTGAGGGCTGCGGCCAGGTCGACTTGCTCGTTGTCGCCAACAGCCGACCAGTCGCGGAACGGAATGCCGTACACGCGCAGACGGGCCACGCCGCCATCCGGGTAGATGTTGAAGCGCAGGTGGCTGAACGCCTTGTCGTTGCTGATTTCGTGGTAGTGGTGGCTGTTGCCTTGCAGTTCGACGGCCGACAGCACTTCAGTCCACTGGGTGTTTTCGTCCGGCTCGCCCGACGCCAGGAAGCACGCTTCCAGCGAGGCCGATGGCGGGAAGTTGCCGGTGAAGAATGAAGTGTCGATGTCCACGCCTTTGATCGAACCCGGTACGCCCAGGCGGATCACCGCGCTGTCGTAGCCTTCGAAGCGCTTGCGGCGGGACTCCCAGCCGTCCATCCACTTGCCGTTGTCATCGAACACGCCCTCCTTCCACACGGCCGGGGTCGGCTGAAACAGACGATTGGCGTCTGCAAACCAGTCATCGGTGACCGAGATGATTTTGGTGCCCAGACGGGCATCGGCCAGGTTGACGAACTTCTCGAAAGGTACGGCGTAAGCTTTCATTCTTCTTGTCTGCCTTTAAATAAGTGGCTGGGGATGCTTGCAGGGCCCTGGGAAACACAAGCGTTCTAGAGGTTTCTCGGGCCAGGCTTGCTAGAGAGTCAGTAATCGGAACAGGGCGATCTTGTTGATCTCCGCCAGCGCGCATTTGAACTCGGTGTCGACCGGGTTGTGAATGCGCGTTTCGAACGCCGCGAGGATCTGATGCCGGTTGCTGCCTTTTACCGCCATGATGAAGGGAAACTTGAACTTGGCTTTGTAGGCGTCGTTCAGCTCGGTGAAGCGCTGGAACTCTTCGGCCGTGCATTGGTGAATACCGGCGCCAGCCTGTTCATGGGTGCTGGCTTCGGTCAACTCGCCCTGGACGGCAGCTTTGCCGGCCAGGTCCGGGTGAGCGTTGATCAGTGCCAGCTGACTGGCGTGATCGGCGCTCAACAGGATGTCGCTCATGCGCTGGTGCAGGGTTTCGATCTGGTCGATCGACGCGTCCTGGCCCAGATCGAAGGCCTTCTCGGCCACCCATGGCGAATGTTCGTAGATGTCGGCGAAGGCGTTGACGAAGGCGTCGCGGCTCAGGGTCGACGGTTGCAGGGTTTGAAAGGTGCTCATTTGGCAGCCCCTTGGTACGGGTGGGTTTCGTGCCAGTGACGTGCGATGTCGACGCGACGGCTGAACCACACCTGTTCATGACTTTTAGCGTATTCGATAAAGCGCTTGAGCGAAGCCAGACGCGCCGGACGGCCGATCAGACGGCAGTGCAGACCGATCGACAGCATCTTCGGCGCTTCGGCGCCTTCGGCATAAAGCACGTCGAACGCATCCTTGAGGTATTCGAAGAAATCGTCGCCCTTGTTGAAACCCTGGACCTGGGTGAAGCGCATGTCGTTGGTGTCCAGGGTGTACGGGATCACCAGGTGCGGCTTGCCGGTCGGGTTGTTCGGTTCCCAGTAGGGCAGGTCGTCGTCGTAGGTGTCGCAGTCGTAGAGGAAACCGCCTTCTTCCATCACCAGACGACGAGTGTTGGGGCCGGTGCGACCGGTGTACCAGCCCAGCGGGCGCTCGCCGGTGAGTTCGGTGAGGATGCGGATCGCTTCGAGCATGTGCTCGCGTTCCTGCGCCTCGTCCATGTACTGGTAGTCGATCCAGCGGTAGCCGTGGCTGCAGATCTCGTGACCGGCCGCAACCATCGCGCGGATCACGTCCGGGTGGCGCTGGGCGGCCATGGCCACGGCGAAGATGGTCAGCGGAATGTCGAATTCCTTGAACAGTTTCAGGATCCGCCAGACGCCGGCGCGACTGCCATACTCGTAAAGCGATTCCATGCTCATGTTGCGCGCGCCTTGCAGAGGCTGGGCCGCGACCATTTCCGAGAGGAAGGCTTCCGATTCTTTGTCGCCATGCAGGATGTTGCGCTCGCCACCTTCTTCGTAATTGAGTACGAAGGACAGGGCGATCCGGGCATTGCCCGGCCAGTGTGGGTGAGGAGGGTTACTGCCGTAACCGATCAGGTCGCGTGGGTAGTCAGCGCTCACTGCAGTCTTCCTTCTTATTCGTTGACAGATTGTGTGGCGCCTTGAAGATGGGATGGCAGCTGGCGTCACAGCGATGGGCTGATTGTATACAACTTTATTCTCAATTTGTAAGCCTGAATTTTCGCATTTTTCACCGGCCGTCCTCTTTTGCTGATAAAGGCGAGAGCCTGCAAGAAATCTGCCTGATCAGTCAGCTAATGGATCAGAGGTTCAATGAATGCATGGTTCGAGGCCTGAGCAGCGGAAAATCGGCGGAGGCTGGGGGTGGGAGGAAAAATGTCGTTTTTATTGTGTACAATTTTTTTGAAAAGTGTCTTAATCAGTCGCTCGCCGCAGCTTTTCGTGCTCCGAAACGGTGCGGTCTCCTTTTCAACTGACTTCGGGAGGCGCGAGGTCTGACTGCTCCACGCAGGCAGGCGCGCAGAATCAATGGGACGTTTGACAACACACGTTTTGGACGCTGCACACGGTTGCCCGGGCAGCTCGATCAAGGTCGAGCTGTACCGCGTTGAAGGTTCGCACCTGGAATTGGTCGCCAGCGCGCTTACCAACAGCGATGGCCGGGTCGATGCGCCGCTGCTGCAAGGCGATGACTACCGTACCGGTGTCTATCAGGTTCAGTTCCACGCCGGCGATTACTACCGCGCCCGTGGCGTCCAGTTGCCGGAGCCGGCATTTCTGGACGTGGTGGTGCTGCGGTTCGGCATCTCTGCCGAACAGGATCACTACCACGTGCCGTTGCTGATCTCGCCTTACAGCTATTCCACCTATCGGGGCAGCTGACCCCCAAGCAGCTGCCCCCACCGGGAAGCGACTGCGCATATAGCTTCTTTGGTCTTTCGCCCGCTCACACTGCGGGCTTTTTTTTGCGTTTCGAACCACCCCCGGCAGGCAGAGTCACGGCTTCAAAGCCTCGCGTCATTGTCCCTGACGATGAAAACGGTATCCGCGTGGGAGGCGAGTATTTGAGATCCACCCTTGAGCCAGATCAACCGGTTTTGTGCATGTGCCTCTCTGACCACCTGTGCTGCCGGCGGGTCGACCAGATGCTCCAGTCGTGCGTCGAAGTCGTTCGGCTCGAGATTCGTCAGCCGATGAATTTTCCGGCCCCTGACGCGATATAGGCTCAGGCAATACACAAAGTCGTGCATCTTCTGGCGAAGAACCAGTGTTGGATATACGGTTGCCCTGCTGGGATCGAAAACTTCGTAGCCATTGTGTCGCAGCACGTACGCCATGAAGCGCTTCAGGTCGACCGCTGACTGCGTCAACATGTAATTTCGCCATTGCGGCCGAAACCTCTCCGGATCGAAGTCCAGTCGTTGCAGGGAGCCGTCCGTATTGGGAGTCGGAAGCTCCAGCGTCAGATCGTTGCTGTGGGCGTTGCTGGACGTATGCAGTATCGGCAGCATCAGCAGTGGATCGGCCAGCTCCGGGCGCAGTGCATCGTTGCCCATGCGCCAGTCATTGAAGGTTTGCCTGAGCCGGGTAAGTCCGCTGCCCGTGGCAATGTCGCCGCCATTGGCGAGGACGAACTGGTGTCTGGCCACGTTGCGGACCGTGGTTTGGGACAGTTGTGGAAACCGATTGGCGACATAGTCCGTCAACGGTTGCTGGAAGGGCGGATTCGGGTCGATTTCCCAGTGAAACGCAGGAGGTACGCGGATCGCGCCACGGGGTTGTTGCATGAAATCTCTTCGCAGAACCCGCTCCAGCAGCGCGAAGTCGTAAATCATGTGCTCCGGGTTCTTGATATATACGATCGGATCTCCGGCATCGGTGCCACGCGGCAGCAATTTGTAATGGATTCCGTCGACGATGATGTCGTCTGGCGATCGGTGATGGAGAGGAGGTTCCCATTGCCGCCACGGGTCAGCCCATTGTCCGGATGTGGCAGCATCCTGCGGCATTGGCACGCGACTGATGAACAGCGTGGAAGGCGCGTCGTCGGTTTCAGCCCTCGAGCGTACGCGCCATTGAAGTGAGCCTTCTATCTGTTCGAGCCGAGGGCCGGAAGGGTTGATTTCACTCGCAAGCCTGGCCCTGAAGCCGTTTTCCGCATCGTTGCCGACCAGCACTGTTCCACCTTCCTGGAGATCGACATAGTGCCTCAGCGCCCCGGCTGATCGAATGCCGGATTGTGGATCGGGATCGGGCAGGCGGGTGAGCAGTCTCGGTGGGAGAAAATACTGGTCGATCGGCATGTGGGGAGCGACAGGGGTGATCAGCGTGTCAGCGGGGAGGTCGACGATCTCAAGGACACTGTGTTCGGGATATGTATGAACAAACTCGCGCGGGGCGATTGTGGGTATTGCGTCGATACCGTGATGAGGGGCTGTCGGGGGTGGACGTGAAATGATCGGAATAGTTGAATCGCGGATCCCGACGTTCGATTCCTGTGATGAGGTTGCTGGTTTGGGGCGTGTTGGATGCTTGGGGCTCATGGGATATAGGTACTCGCAGAGTCGATTCATGTCTCTCCGGACGGGAGAGGCTGGATGTTCAATGAATCGACTCGGCGAAATGCGGTAGATATGTCTACGCACCGAATCAGATGTTTCCAGGTGTCAGCCGGTGTGCCGGGGTCAGTGGCTGCTCAGCAACGATGCCGCCCCTGCGCCACCAAACAATCCGGCGCTGATGCGGTTAAACCAGCTCTGACCCCTGCCGCTGCGCAGGTAACGCGCCGCGCCGTGGGCGCCGAGGCCGTAGGTCAGCTTGCACAGCAGATCAAGTACGGTCCAGGTTGCGATCATCACCATTAGTTGTGGCAGAAACGGCTGCCCGGCGTTGAGGAACTGCGGCAGGAAAGCGGCAAAGAACAGAATGTCTTTTGGATTACTGGCACCCAGCACGAATGCTCGACCGAAGAGTGCACGGAAGCGCGGAACCGGCGCCGCGTCGGGCACTTCGGCACCCACCGACGGCTGGCGCGATTGCTGCCAGCTCTGCCAGGCGAGGTAGAACAGATAAATCGCGCCGACGATCTTCAGGGCGCTGAACAGTTTTTCGGACGCCAGCAGCAGAGCACCCAGCCCCAGCGCCGAGGCACTGAGCAGGCAGATCGAGGCGAACACGCCACCGAGAAACGCCGGGTACGAACGACGCAGACCGTAATTCAGACTGTTGCTGATCATCAGCAACGACAGCGGCCCCGGAATCAGGATCACCACCAGCGCAGCGCCGCTGAACAGCAGCCAGGTTTCCAGACTCATCACTTGCTCCTTTTTATCGTTATCAAGAATGTGCAAAAGCCCCACCCGGTGAGGTGAGGCTGTTTTGAAGCATGAACCGCGTAGTGCTTACAGGAAGATGAACTTGGCGATGAAGATCGCGCAGAGCACCCACAGGCTGACGGAGATTTCCTTGTATTTACCGGTGCCGGCCTTCAGCGCGACATAGGTAATAAAGCCCAGCGCGATACCGTCGGCGACCGAGAAGGTCAGCGGCATCATGATCGCGGTGACGATCGCCGGAATGCTGTCGGTCGCTTCGTCCCATTCGATGTGCGCCATGCCGCCCATCATCAGCATCGCTACATAAATCAGCGCGCCAGCGGTGGCATAGGCGGGAATCATGCCGGCCAGCGGTGCAAAGAACATCGCGGCTATAAATAGCACACCCACGGTGACGGCGGTAAGACCAGTCCGACCACCAGCGGCCACGCCGGCGGCACTTTCCACGTAGCTGGTGACGGGAGGGACACCAACCACCGCGCCGAATACGCTGGAGGCGGAGTCGGCTTTCATGGCGCGGGACAGGTTTTCGATGCGCCCGTCAGGGTTCACCAGGTTAGCGCGCTGGGCGACGCCCATCAGGGTGCCGGCGGTGTCGAACATGTGCACGAACAGGAAGGCCAGCACCACGCTGATCATGCTGACGTTGAACACGCCGGCGACGTTCATGGCCATGAAGGTTGGCGCCAGGCTTGGCGGCGCGGACATGATGCCCTCGTAGTGCACCAGACCAATTCCCCAACCGGCCAGTGTCACGGTGATGATGCTGATGAGGATTGCGCCGAACACTTTGTGATAGCTGAGGATCGCGATCATCAGGAAGCAGATGGCGGCAAGTAGCGGACCGGGTTCACGCAGCGAGCCAAGCTTGATCAGGGTGGCCGGGCTATCGACGACGATGCCGGCGGTTTTCAGGCCGATCAGCCCGAGGAACAGACCCACGCCGGCGCCCATCGCATAGCGCAGGCTGACCGGAATACTGTTGAGCAGCCATTCGCGAATCCGCGAAAAGGTCAGGATCATGAACAGCACGCCCGAGACGAACACCGCACCGAGCGCGGTTTCCCAGTTGTAGCCCATGGTGCCGACCACGGTGTAGGTGAAGAACGCGTTGAGGCCCATGCCCGGCGCCAGGCCCACCGGCCAGTTGGCGTAGAGGCCCATCAGCAGGCAGCCCAGCGCGGCGGCGATACAGGTGGCGACGAAGGCTGCACCGTGATCGATCCCGGCATCGGCCATGATGTTCGGGTTGACGAAGATGATGTAGGCCATGGTGATGAAGGTTGTCAGACCGGCAATCAGCTCGGTCTTCACCGTGGTGCCATGCAAGCTGAGTTTGAAGATGCGCTCAAGCAGGCCAGTGCGTAACGGCGGCGAGAGTTCCAGCGTCGATGCTTCGGATTTGCGGCTTTCCACAGCGAGTACTCCTCAAGAGTTTTATTGTTATTTCCAGGACCGGACCCATGAGGGGTGGCAGCGGTCCTTTGAGGCATACGCGAATTTGTTGACCATGCGGTCAGGAACTCGCACGCTGTGGATTATGCTTTTGTGTACAAATAAAGCAAATATTGTTTTTGGTTTTGTAGACGAAAAGACTGGTGATCGAGCTATATCACTCGGTTGGGCGATTGGTTCCCAGCGCCAGATTGACCGCCAGCCAGCCGTTGACCGCCGTTTCGCCGGCTTCGGCAAAGACGCGCTCGAGCAATTTCACCTGTTCACGACGCAGCGCCTGCTCAAATTTCGCACCTTCGACGGTCAGCTCCAGCAGGCGTTTACGTTTATCGGTCTCGGACGCCACGCTGTTCACCAGGTGCATTTCCTGCAATTGCCGCAACGGCATGTTCAGCGCCTGCTTGCTGACGCCGAGCAGCGCGAGCAATTCCTTGACGCTCAGGTTCGGATAGCGAGCTATGAAAAACACGATGCGTTGGTGGACTCGGGACAGGCCGCGACGCTCGAGCATTTCGTCAGCCTTGGCGGTGAACGCCTGATAACCGAAGAAGAAGGCTTCCATGGCCTGTTGTTGGCTGGCGCAGTTTTTAAGGTCAAGCATGTTGACGTTTCCGAGTGAGGTGTCGTAATTTCAGTCAATAAGTTTGACTCATTTTTCCCATGCCTCGCTAGCGGTGACTTCCATGGCTTTTTCCGAACGTGTCTCGCGCCTCAAAAGTTCTCTGATCCGTGAAATCCTTGCCGCGGCCCAGCGTCCGGAAGTGATGTCTTTCGCTGGCGGTTTGCCGGCTGAAGCCATGTTGCCGAAGGTCGAGTGGGCCGACATGCCGCTGTCTCTCGGCCAGTACGGCATGAGCGAAGGTGAGCCGGCATTGCGCGAAGCGCTGGCGGCAGAGGCGAGGGCGTTGGGTTTACCGTGTGAGGCGAGTCAGGTGCTGGTAGTCAGTGGTTCCCAGCAGACTCTGGACCTGGCGGCCAAGCTGTACATCGACAAGGGCACCGAAATCCTGCTCGAAGCACCGACCTATCTGGCGGCCTTGCAGATTTTTCAGCTGTTCGGCGCCGATTGCCTGACCGTGCCGCTGGAGGCTGATGGCCCGAACCTCGCACAGTTGCGCCAGCGTCTGGAGCAGCACCGCCCGGCGTTCATTTATTTGATTCCGACCTTCCAGAACCCATCGGCCGTGCGCTACAGCGAAGCCAAGCGCGAAGCCGTTGCGACATTGCTCGACGAATTCGGCGTGACCCTGATCGAAGACGAGCCTTACCGCGAGCTGACCTTCGACGGCGCCAGCGCCCAGCCGATTGCCGGGCGCCTCAAGAAATCCAGCTGGATCTACACCGGCACCGTGTCCAAAACCCTTTTGCCGGGTCTGCGCGTCGGCTACCTGATCGCCAGTCCGGACCTGTTTCCGCATCTGCTCAAACTCAAGCAGTCGGCGGATCTGCACACCAACCGCATCGGTCAGTGGCAGGCATTGCAGTGGATTGGCAGTGAGAAATATCAGCAGCACTTGAGTGAATTGCGTGGCTTCTATCGTCAGCGCCGCGATGCCTTTCAAGTGGCGCTGGAAACCCATTTCGCCGATCTGGCGGACTGGAACACGCCGCAGGGCGGGCTGTTTTTCTGGCTGACCCTGAAGCAACCGCTGGACACCCGCACGTTGCTGAACACCGCGCTGGCCAACGATGTGGCGTTCATGCCCGGCGAACCGTTCTTCCCCGATCCGGATCGCAACCCCGGTCATCTGCGCCTGAACTTCAGTCACATCGACCCGGCTCGACTGGACGAAGGGCTCAAACGCCTGGCAGCGGTGGTGCGCCAGGCGCAGGCCGCCGAGGCCGCATGAAAAAACCGGCCTTCATCAGGCCGGTTTTTTTGATTCAGACTGCGGCGAACCGCTGGTTCAGATACTCGATGATGGTGTTGGACTCATACATCCAGGTGGTCTGGCCGTTCTCTTCGATGCGCAGGCACGGCACTTTGATCTTGCCGCCCTCTTCCAGCAGGGTCTGGCGATCCTGCTCGTTGTTCTTCGCATCCTTCAGGGCCACCGGAACGTTCAGGCGGCGCAGGCTGCGGCGGGTCTTCACGCAGAACGGGCAGGCGTGGAACTGATACAGGGTCAGGCTCCTGGCGGCGGCATCAACCTGAGCCTGGGCAGCGGCGGGGCGCTGCTTCTTGCCCGGGCGGGTGAGGAAATCAAGGAAGATGATCAGTTGGCCGAGGCCGACACGAAGCGCTTTGACGAACACGTTACAAGCCTCACAGGGACATTGAAGAAGGCGCGCAGCTTACCCGATTTTTCACGGACGAAAAAAAACCGGCGATCAACGCCGGTTTTTTCTGTCACGCATTACTTGATCAGGCTGAGAAACTCGCTGCGGGTCGCCGCGTTTTCACGGAACTCACCGAGCATCACCGAAGTGATCATCGACGAATTCTGTTTCTCCACACCGCGCATCATCATGCACATGTGCTTGGCCTCGATCACCACGGCCACGCCCAGCGCGCCGGTGACCTGCTGGACCGCATCGGCGATCTGGCGGCTGAGGTTTTCCTGAATCTGCAGGCGACGGGCGTACATGTCGACGATCCGCGCGACCTTCGACAGGCCCAACACTTTGCCGCTCGGGATGTACGCGACGTGGGCCTTGCCGATGAACGGCAGCAGGTGGTGTTCGCACAACGAGTAGAGCTCGATGTCCTTGACCAGCACCATTTCGCTGTTGTCGGAGCTGAACAGGGCACCGTTGGTGACCTCTTCGAGCGTCTGTTCATAACCGCGGCAGAGGTACTGCATGGCTTTGGCGGCACGCTTTGGCGTGTCGAGCAGGCCCTCGCGGGAGACGTCCTCGCCCAGTTGGCCGAGAATCGCGGTGTAATTCTGTTCCAGGGACATGAAACTACCTGTGGGGATTTTCGCAAAGGGCAAGGGTACGGTGGCGGACACGACCCTGCAAGTTCGGTGTGACGGGATTATTCGTCGCGGCCTTCCATCATGGTGCGTTTGAGCATCACATACACGGCGCCGGCGCCGCCATGTTTCGCCTGGCACGAGCAGAAACCCAGCACTTGCGCATGCTGGCGCAGCCAGGTGTTGACGTGGCTTTTGATCATCGGCCGCTTGCCGTCCAGACGCACAGCCTTGCCGTGGGTGACGCGCACGCAGCGGATTTCGAATTTGGTCGCTTCGGCGAGAAACGCCCAGAGGGTTTCGCGGGCTTTTTCTACGCTCATGCCGTGCAGGTCGAGGCTGCCTTCGAACGGGATCTGCCCGATCTTGAGCTTGCGCATCTGGCTTTCCTGCACGCCGTCACGGGCCCACATCAGCTCGTCTTCGGGGCCGACGTCAATCACGAACTGATCGGACAGGCCGTCAACGGTGGTGGTGTCGGTGCGCACGGTGGCGGACTGGCGCAGCTTGGCGATCCGGTCTCGGTCAGCCTTGGGTTTGCCGGTGTCGGCGCGGTCGTGCTTGATCGGCTTGACGCCTTGGATCGCACTTTTGAACAGGGAAAAATCGTCGTCTTGCATATCAGCCTCCGCGAAGGGCGGCCAGTTTACCCAAACGGATACAAAACGGCCCGGCAAAAAGCCAGGCCGTCGATCAATCGTGTTTTTTCATCAGGTGCGGGGACATGTTCAATTCTCGCGATTGCCGTGCGCGACGCCGGCAACGACGCCACAGGGCCACGCCGAAATACAGGAACAGCAGGCCGACTGCGAGAATGATTGCGGAGCCGAGCGGGGTTGCGTTCAGGTCGCCGAGCGCCGGTGGGCGCCCCAGCAGGCTGGCGGCCCCGGCCATCGCCAGCAGCACGCCGAACGTCGCCAGTATGGCCGCAATCGCCGCGCCGAATCGAAATCGCCAGTTGCTTTGGCCTTTGGGCCGCAAGCGGCGTGCGTCAAATCCATCGGATAACTTCATTCCGACCTTCCTCAATGGGTATCGGCCCTTCGACCGGGAGTTGACCGGGTTGTTCCTGAGGCTAGGGTAATTGAAGCAAATGCGAGGTTTTTGCAGATGAGCGGCGGGCTGAGCCGCTCATTTACGGAAGATCAGATCAGATCCTGGGTCAGGGCGAGGGTAGCGAAGTTGTCAGCCATGATCGCCATTTCCGCTTCCTGCACCTGTTCGGCGCTGAGCACGCGGCCCTTGAATGGCAGATCGCGGGTGGCACAGGCATCTTCGACCAGGGTGCAGCGGAAACCCAGGTTCTTCGCCGCGCGCACGGTGGTGCTGACGCTGGAGTGACTCATGAAACCGCAGACGATCAGGTCCAGCGAGCCGATGGTTTGCAGACGATCGTAGAGTTCGGTGCCGTGAAAGGCGCTCGGCAGCAACTTGCCGATGATGGTTTCATCGCCCTGGGGTTCCAGGCCGGGGATGAACTCGCCGCGTTCGCCCTGCGGGTCGAACAGACCGCCGACGGTGCCGAGGTGGCGCACATGCACGATCGGCCGGCCGGCCGCGCGGGCGGCGGCAACCAGTTGTTTGATGTTCGCGACAGCCGCGTCCATGCCGCTCAGGGCCAGCGGGCCGCTGAGGTACTCTTTCTGGGCATCGATGATGACCACGGTGGCATGGCTCAACGTGGCCGCTGCGTAACCGCGACCGCTGAGTTGAAACATCGTTTTTGGAACGGACATTCTGGGGCTCCTTCGGGTGGGGCTTTTGCGACATTGTCCTCTGGCTGAGCGGTTCTGTGAATCGCTACCATCGTAGACACCGTCGTTGCTGGCCTGCAGCCTTGTCAAGTTACACGATCTGTTCAATAGCCGAGGGGAAAATCGGAAGAGTCCTACCGTCGCCCCGGAATCTTTCCTGCGTCGTCGCGGCGCGTTTTGGCTGCTAGAATCGCCAGTCGTTTTTTCTGGAGTTCTGCCCCGTGATCACTTCCCGACTTCGTACCCTGCGCGACCACATTCGTTGGGCCGTCAGCCGCTTCCATGGGGAGGATCTGTTTTTCGGCCATGGCACCGACAATGCCTGGGACGAAGCCCGGCAGCTCGTGCTCGGTGCCTTGCACCTACCATGGGAAATCGCTGACAGCTATCTGGATTGCGCGCTGGAAGACGATGAACTGGTCAATCTTCAGCGCCTGCTCAAGCGCCGCATCGAAGAACGCATTCCCACCGCTTACCTGCTGGGCGAAGCCTGGTTCTGCGGCATGTCGTTCATCGTCGATGAGCGCGTGCTGATCCCGCGTTCGCCGATTGGCGAGCTGATCGAAAACCGTTTTGCCCCATGGATCGGTGACGAACCTGCGCGGATTCTCGACCTGTGCACCGGCTCCGGTTGCATCGGCATCGCCTGCGCCTACGAGTTCCAGAATGCCGAAGTGGTGCTGGCGGATCTGTCGTTCGAAGCGCTGGAAGTGGCGAACCAGAACATTGAGCGCCATGGCGTCGATGAGCGGGTGTTCACCGTGCAGGGCGATGGTTTCGATGGCCTGCCGGGCCAGCGTTTCGACCTGATCGTGTCGAACCCGCCTTACGTCGATGCGGAAGATTTCGCCGACATGCCGGACGAATACCAGCACGAGCCGGAACTGGGCCTGGCCTGCGGCGACGACGGTTTGAACCTGGTACGCCGGATGCTCGCCGAAGCGGCGGATCATCTGACCGAGAAGGGTCTGCTGATTGTCGAGGTGGGCAACAGCCAGGTACACGTCGAAGCGCTGTACCCGGAAGTCGATTTCGCCTGGCTGGAGTTCCAGCGCGGCGGGCATGGCGTGTTCATGCTGACCGCCGAACAGTGCCGCGCCCATCAGGCATTCTTCGCTTCCCGCGTCTAAATGGCATGAATCGCTCCCACAGCTGAAATGCATTCCCCTGTGGGAGCGAGCCTGCTCGCGAATGGCGGTACCGCGGTCTCAAGCCATCAACGGTGCGTTGCAATCCAGATCAGCAACCCAGCCTGAAACACCGCAAACGCTACCAGACAGGTAATGGTGAAACGCAACCCGGCGTCTTCACGTTTGAACTTGCTGACCTTGTCTTCCTGCTTCTTCAGCTTCACTTCCTGCTCGGCGAGGTTCTGCTCGGCCTGCTGCAGCATTTGCGCAGCTTCAAGAATTTCGACGATCTGCAACTTCTCGCTGTTCCAGTCGCCCAGCAAGTCACCAACCTTCACTTCCTTGACGCTGCCCTTCAAATGCTGGGCATCGGCGTAAACCACATCAAAGCCATGCACCCGCAAAAAGTGATCGCGGCGCAGGCGAGTGTCTTCATTCAGCGCGTCCTTGTTGTTCAAGTCCATGCCGTCGACGGTGTAGGTGGGCCAGCGTTTTTTTGCCCAGTTGATGCCCTGGGCAGCCATGAAGCGGCCGATGCCACGGTTCATCGGTTCGATCTGCAGACCGCTGTCCGGGCCGAAATGCACGCGTTTGGTCGTGTGATCGACCCACACGTCCAGATGATTCTGTTCTTTGCGCACACGCTGAGCAGGCAACTTGATCGCCATGCGCATCAGGCTGTGTTCTTTGCCGTTGCGCTCGGCGTATCCGAATTCAACGAAGCGCAGCGGCCGTCCGCCGGTATTGCGGTCAGTCTGCAACGGCGCCAGGCGGAGCATCTTGTGGTGCTCGACGTGGACATCCGCCCATGGCAGCTCGACCGCTGGCGGTGCGTCTTTTTCAGCGGTGGTGTCGGGTGAAGTCTGGGTATCGGTCATAACGGCGAGATCCTGTCCAAGCTGCTTGCCGCCAGCCAGTACGCTGGCGACAAAGGCTTATCGGCCGTTTTCTGCAAGACTGGAGGGTAAAAGAGCTTAACGGGTGCGAAGTCCGTCAATAAATTCAAGGACGCGTGTCCCCAGTTCAGCCGCCAAGGGCAAATTCGGATCCTTGTAGGACGCCAATTGCCGCTTCACGTCGTTTGGCACGATGCGCAACACGTGGTTCATGCCTTCGATCAGCGCCAGTTGCGCGTCCGGTTTGGCAGCCTTGAGCAATTTCGCATCATCGACCTGAACCTGAATGTCGTTGCTGCCCTGCACGATCAGCGCCGGCATTTGCAGTTGAGCGAAGGCCGCCGCCGGATCCTGACGGAACAGCGAAATCAGGTACGGCTGCACACTCGGACGGAAAATCACCTGTAAGGGCGCCGGCACATTGTCGTCGGTGCGCCCGGCCTTGAGGCTGTCGAGCAATTCGTTGCTGCGCAGCATCAAAGGAGGAGGGAGGCTGCGGGCCAGTTGCCGGCGCAGTACCTGATCAATGGGCCGGGCTGTGCCAGAGAGGGAGATCACCGCGGCGGCGTCCACCTTCGGCGCCGCCAGGCTGGCGATCAATGCACCTTCGCTGTGGCCCAGCAAAATCAACGGACCGAAGCGCGGATCGGCTTTCAGTTTCTGCCCCCAGGCCACAGCGTCCGCCACGTAGGCTTCCACCGACAGGTTTCGCTCGTCCGGGGTTGCCGCCAGGCTGGCGGCCACGCCGCGCTTGTCGAAACGCACACTGGCGATGTTGTGTTTGGCCAGCACCCAGGCCAGTCGCTTGAGGCTGTCATTGCGTCCACCGTCGGGGTTGTTTCCGTCACGATCGGTAGGACCCGAGCCTGAAAGGATCAGGACAACCGGCACGGGGTTGTCGGATTTGGGCAGCAACAGCGAGCCGAAAAGTTCGCCGTTGTCAGTCGTCAACGTGACCGGACGTTGCAGGACAGTCGCCTGGACGAAGCCGGTAAACAGGGAAAGGCTCAAGATCAAAACTCGCAGCATCATCACGCCATCATTTGCCAAGGTGCCGGTTGGACTCACCCACACCGCTAAGGTTCGAGGATGAACTACTCGGTTAGCCTGCGTATACTGGCGCGCATCACGAATCTGGGTTCGATTTAACGGAGCGTCCTGCATGTCCGGCAATACCTACGGCAAGCTGTTCACTGTCACCACCGCGGGCGAAAGCCATGGTCCGGCGTTGGTCGCCATTGTCGACGGCTGCCCGCCGGGCCTGGAGATTTCCCTTGAAGACCTGCAACGCGACCTTGACCGTCGCAAGCCGGGCACCAGCCGCCACACCACCCAGCGCCAGGAAGCCGACGAAGTCGAAATCCTCTCCGGCGTGTTCGAGGGCCGCACCACCGGTTGCTCCATCGGCCTGCTGATCCGCAACACCGACCAGAAGTCCAAGGACTACTCGGCGATCAAGGACCTGTTCCGCCCGGCCCACGCCGACTACACGTACCACCAC
Organism: Pseudomonas sp. 3-2; assembly: GCF_019710535.1. Taxonomy (NCBI): domain Bacteria; kingdom Pseudomonadati; phylum Pseudomonadota; class Gammaproteobacteria; order Pseudomonadales; family Pseudomonadaceae; genus Pseudomonas; species Pseudomonas sp. 3-2. Next base: position 1,984,147 of record NZ_CP081200.1, read on the forward strand.
AAATACGGCGAGCGCGACTATCGCGGCGGCGGTCGCAGCTCGGCGCGGGAAACCGCCATGCGCGTCGCGGCCGGCGCCATCGCCAAGAAGTACCTGGCCAGCCAGGGCATCATCATTCGCGGCTACATGAGCCAGCTCGGCCCGATCGAAATCCCGTTCAAGACCTGGGAATCGGTCGAGCAGAACGCCTTCTTCAGCCCGGATCCGGACAAAGTGCCGGAGCTGGAAGCCTACATGGACCAGCTGCGTCGCGATCAGGACTCCGTCGGCGCCAGGATCACTGTGGTTGCCGAAGGCGTGATGCCGGGCCTGGGCGAGCCTATCTTCGACCGTCTCGACGCCGAACTGGCCCATGCGCTGATGAGCATCAACGCGGTCAAAGGCGTGGAAATCGGCGCCGGTTTCGCCTGCGTTGCCCAACGTGGCACCGAGCACCGCGATGAAATGACTCCGGAAGGTTTCCTCAGCAACAACGCGGGCGGCATCCTTGGCGGGATTTCTTCGGGTCAGCCGATCGTCGCGCATCTGGCGTTGAAGCCGACTTCGAGCATCACCACCCCGGGCCGTTCGATCGACATCGACGGCAATCCGGTCGAAGTGATCACCAAGGGTCGACACGATCCATGCGTCGGCATCCGCGCCACGCCGATTGCCGAGGCAATGATGGCCATCGTGCTGATGGATCACCTGCTGCGCCACCGTGGCCAGAACGCCGATGTGCGCGTGAGCACCCCGGTGCTGGGCCAGCTCTGATGGGTCAACTCACTGCCGCTGCGGTCTGAGCGTGGCGGCGCTCCCGTACTGGCGGCTGTCCAGTTTCTATCTCTTCTATTTCGCCTTGCTCGGTTCGACGGCGCCGTTTCTGGCGCTGTACTTCGATCATCTCGGATTCAGCGCCGCGCGCATCGGCGAGCTGGTGGCAATCCCGATGCTGATGCGCTGCGTGGCGCCGAACATCTGGGGCTGGCTCGGCGATTACACCGGCAGGCGCCTGGCCATTGTGCGCTTTGGTGCGGTTTGCACGCTGTTGACCTTCTCGCTGATTTTCGTCAGCAAGACCTACGCCTGGCTGGCGATGGTCATGGCCTTGCATGCATTCTTCTGGCACGCGGTGCTGCCGCAGTTCGAAGTCATCACCCTGGCGCATTTGCAGGGCCAGACCTCCCGCTACAGTCAGATCAGGCTGTGGGGCTCGATCGGTTTCATCATCACCGTGGTCGCCCTCGGTCGCCTGTTCGAGTGGCTCAGCCTCGATATCTACCCGGCGGCGCTGGTGTTGATCATGGCCGGCATCGTGCTCAGTAGCCTGTGGGTGCCGAACGCACAACCGCCTCAGGGCAACCGGCCGACGGGCGAAGGCTTTCTCAAGCAACTGCGCAATCCCGGGGTGCTGGCGTTTTACGGTTGCGTGGCGCTGATGCAGATGAGCCACGGGCCGTATTACACATTTTTGACCCTGCACCTCGAACGCTTGGGCTACAGCCGTGGCGTGATCGGCATGCTCTGGGCGGTCGGCGTGGTGGCAGAAGTGCTGATGTTCATGGCCATGAGCCTGATCCTCGCGCGTTTTTCCCTGCGGCGGGTGCTGATGGCGAGTTTTCTGCTGGCGGCGTTGCGCTGGTTGCTGCTAGGTTCGTTCGCCGAATTCCTGTGGGTCCTGTTGTTTGCCCAGGTGCTGCATGCGGCGACGTTCGGCAGCTTTCATGCGGCTGCCATCGCGTTCGTGCAACGTAGCTTTGGCGCGCGTCAGCAAGGGCAGGGCCAGGCGCTGTATGCAGCGCTGGCCGGCACCGGTGGCGCGCTCGGCGCGTTGTATTCCGGCTACAGCTGGAATGCCCTCGGCGCGACATTGACCTTTAGTATTGCCAGTCTCGCAGCGCTCGCCGCTGCCGTTATCATTGCCATTCGAATGCAAGAGGACAGGCCATGAGCCTTACCCGTGAACAGCTTGCCCAGCAAATTGTCGACGCCGGGCGTTTTCTTTATGGTCGCGGCTGGTCGCCGGCCACCAGCAGCAATTACTCGACGCGCCTGTCACCGAGCGAAGCGCTGCTGACGGTGTCCGGCAAGCACAAGGGCCAGTTGGGCCTGGACGACGTGCTCGCCACCGACCTGTCCGGCAACAGCCTGGAGCCCGGCAAAAAACCGTCCGCCGAAACCCTCCTGCATACCCAGCTCTACAGCTGGCGCCCGGAGATCGGCGCGGTGCTGCACACCCACTCGGTGAACGCCACGGTGCTGTCGCGCCTGACGCCGCAAGACTTCATCGAGTTCGAAGATTACGAATTGCAAAAAGCCTTCAGCGGCATCTCGACCCACGAATCCCGGGTGCGCGTGCCGATCTTCGACAACGATCAGGACATTGCGCGCCTCGCCGCCAAGGTGCAGCCTTGGCTCGACGCCCATCCCGATTGCGTGGGTTATCTGATTCGCGGCCACGGCCTCTACACCTGGGGCGCGCAGATGAGTGACGCGCTGCGTCAGATCGAGGCCTTTGAATTCCTGTTTGAATGCGAATTGAAGACCCGCAGCGTCATGAACCGCCAAGGCTGACTTCACCAGAACCAGCCCCTTTGCCTGATGAATGCAGTGCCCGACCGGTCTGAAAGAACCGGACGGCAAGGCCGATACCGAGGAATGCCCCATGAGCAGCCTGTCCGTCTATCACGTTTCCAGCCCCGAGATTCCGAACAAGGTGCTGACCCATTTCGAAGACATCGCCTCGACCCTGGCCGAGCAGGGCGTGCGCTTCGACCGCTGGCAAGCCGCCGCGAAGATCCAGCCGGGCGCCAGCCAGGAAGAAGTGATCGGTGCCTACAAAGAGCAGATCGACAAACTGATGACCGAGCGCGGCTACATCACGGTCGACGTGATCAGCCTCAACAGCGACCACCCGCAGAAAGCCGAACTGCGCGCCAAGTTCCTCGAAGAGCATCGGCATGGCGAAGACGAAGTACGTTTCTTCGTCGCCGGTCGTGGCCTGTTTACCCTGCACATCGATGATTACGTCTACGCCGTGCTGTGCGAGAAGAACGACCTGATTTCGGTGCCGGCCGGCACCAAACACTGGTTTGACATGGGCGAGAACCCGCACTTCGTGGCGATCCGCCTGTTCAACAACCCTGAAGGCTGGGTCGCCAATTTCACCGGCGAAGACATCGCTGGCCGCTTCCCGCGTCTGGAGGACTGAGCCAATGTCGATCAAGGTCATTCTCACCGACATCGAAGGCACCACCAGCGCGGTGAGTTTTGTGTTCGACGTGCTGTTTCCGTATGCCGCCAAGCACCTGCCGGACTTCGTTCGCCAGAACGCTCAGCGCGCAGATGTTGCCGAGCAACTGGACGCCGTGCGCCGCGACAGCAACGAACCGCAGGCTGACGTCGAGCGGGTCGTGGAAATTCTGCTGGCGTGGATCGCCGAAGACCGCAAAGCCACGCCGCTCAAAGCGTTGCAGGGCATGGTCTGGGAGCAGGGTTATCAGGCCGGCCAGTTGAAAGGCCATGTTTACCCGGACGCCGTTGAAGCGCTGCAGCGCTGGCATCAGGCCGGATATCAACTGTTTGTTTATTCGTCCGGTTCGATCCAGGCGCAGAAGCTGATTTTCGGCTGCTCGGAAGCAGGGGATCTGACGCCGCTGTTCAGTGGCTACTTCGATACCACGTCGGGCCCCAAGCGCGAAGCGCAGTCGTACAGCAACATCCAGCAGGCCATCGGGGTCGAGCCGCAGGAGATCCTGTTCCTGTCCGACATCGTCCAGGAACTCGACGCCGCCCAGGCTGCCGGCCTGCAAACCTGCGGGCTGGCCCGTGAAGGCGGGGAGTTGGCAGGGCATGTGACCGTCGACAGCTTTACCGGGATTGAGCCGGAAGCGTTCTGAGTTCACCCAATCGACGCGCAAAAAAAACAGGCCGTGAAGCGAAAGCTCCACGGCCTGTCTGTTTATACGGTGTTCGAATTACATCGAGTGATAAGTCGGCAGGGCGAAACGCTGCTGGCTTTGCAACATGCCGATCTGCGGCAGCTCGCTGGCTTGTTCTGCCAGATCACGACGGATCGCGCTGATCGCCCACGACAGTTGGTCACCGGTATGCAATTGCTGATAGGTGAGTGCACGCTTGAACACTTTGCCGTCGGCACTCTTCAGCGTCAGCAAAATCCCGCCATCGGGACGGGGCTGGGTGGTGACGGCGAAGTTGGAGAACAGGGAGGTAAATTTTTCTTGGATCAGGTTCATGTCTTTCAGCTCCGTATGCACTTGAATGGCAAGCATGTATAGGGAGTTGCAGCGATTGTGCCAGCATTTATGTTTTTTAAAATCTTTATAAATCAATGACTTATGATTAAGTAGAATTTTGTCCGTCGTGCAATCTGCATGAATGGCCATCGTGCATCCTGCATTTTGCGGGATCATTGTCGATCCGATGGAACCAATATCTCCGGCCGGAATCCCGCTGTGCGTTGCAGCGCCGGGCGGATACAAAACATTGCAAAAACCGCGTGTACAGCCTGAGAAGCCCTGACGTATTTTCGGCCTCGACCCTCGCTCGAGAAGCGCCGGTTCCGTCACCCGATTGCCCGACAATAAAAATCCGGCCTGCACGTCAAGGTCGAACGGGAGCTGCCATGCGCCACGCGCCTAGCGACACGATTACCTGGGGCATGATGCTCCGCAAGCTGCCGATGATTGCCAAAGCCATCCCTCGGGTGGTGAAAGGCATGAAGGTGGCCAACGTCACGGATCCGACCCAAACCTGTGGCCTGGGCTGGACATTCGAGCAGGCGACCCTGCGCAATCCCGAGGGCCCCGCGCTGCTGTCGGGCGAGGTGGTGCTGAGTTATTCACAGGTCAACCAGTGGGCCAACCGCATCGCCCACTATCTGAACGGGCAGGGCATCGGTAAAGGCGATGTGGTGGCGGTCTTCATCGAGAACCGCCCGGAATTGCTGGTGACGATTCTGGCGCTGGCCAAGGTCGGCGCGGTCAGCGCGCTGCTCAATACCTCGCAGACCCGCGATACGCTGATCCACAGTATCAATCTGGTGACGCCGGCGGCGATTGTCGTCGGTGAAGAGTTGTTGCCGGCGTTTGCGGCGGTACGCGAGCAAGTGTCGATCCCGGCAGCGCGCGCCTGGTTCGTTGCCGATCAGGATACCTTCAGCCATCCGGGCATCGCGCCCAAGGGCTATATCAACCTGATCAGCGCCAGTGCCGACGCCTCGGGCGACAACCCGGCCAGCAGCCGGCAGATTTTTTTCGACGACCCCTGTTTCTATATTTACACCTCCGGCACCACCGGTTTGCCCAAGGCCGGCGTGTTCAAGCACGGACGCTGGATGCGCAGCTCGGCGAGCTTCGGCATGATCGCCCTCGATATGCGCCCGGACGACATCGTCTATTGCACCTTGCCGCTGTACCACGCCACCGGGCTTTGCGTGTGCTGGGGTTCGGCGGTCAATGGCGCGTCGGGTTTCGCCATTCGCCGCAAGTTCAGCGCCCGGCAGTTCTGGAGCGATGTGCGCCGCTATCGCGCAACTACCATCGGTTACGTCGGCGAGTTGTGCCGGTATCTGGTGGATCAGCCGCTCAGCGCCGACGACAGCCGTCACGACGTGCGCAAGATGATCGGCAACGGCCTGCGGCCCGGCGCGTGGGCCGAGTTCAAGACCCGCTTCGGCGTGGATCACATTTGCGAGCTGTACGCGGCCAGCGACGGCAATATCGGCTTCACCAACATCCTCAATTTCGACAACACCATCGGTTTCTCGCTGATGGCCTGGGAACTGGTCGCCTATGACCAGGACAGCGGCGAGCCGATTCGCGGCGATGACGGATTCATGCGCAAGGTCGGCCGGGGCGAGCGGGGCCTGCTGCTGGCGCGGATCGACGACAAGGCACCGCTGGACGGCTACACCGATCCACAGAAAACCGCCAAGGTCGTGTTGCAGGACGTGTTCACCAAGGGCGACCGCTTCTTCAACACCGGCGATCTGCTGCGCAACATCGGTTTCGGCCATGCGCAGTTTGTCGACCGCCTCGGCGACACCTACCGCTGGAAGGGCGAGAACGTCTCGACCACCGAGGTCGAAAACCTGCTGCTCCAGCATCCGCACATTTCCGAAGCCGTGGCCTATGGCGTGGAAATCCCCAACACCAACGGTCGCGCCGGGATGGCGGCGATCACCCCGGCCGAGTCTTTAGCGACCCTGGATTTCGCCGAATTGCTGGCCTTCGCCCGCCAACGCATGCCGGCCTACGCGGTGCCGCTGTTCCTGCGGGTCAAGGTCAAGATGGAAACCACCGGCACCTTCAAGTACCAGAAGACGCGCCTGAAAAACGAAGGCTTCGACCCCAGCCTGACGGGGGATGACCCGATTTATGCCTGGCTGCCGGGGACCGAAACCTACGTGCAGGTGACGGATGAAATTCTTGCCGACATTCGGGCAGGCAAATACCGCTATTGATATTGGCTATCGGCGGACTTGGAAAAAAGGGGATGACAGCTATCGCCGCGCTCGGGAAACTATCGGCTTTCCGATTGACCGAAAGTGGAGTGAACCATGTCTGACCAAAGCCGCCAGATGACCCCCGAAGAAGCCGCCGAATTCACCGAGCAGGTATTCAACAAGGCGCGCGAGGGCGATGCGGTAATGCTGGATCGCCTGATCACTGCCGGTCTGCCGGTGAACCTGACCAACAGCAAGGGCGATACCCTGCTGATGCTTGCCAGTTACTACGGCCACGTGGACGCGGTGCAAGTGCTGCTCAAGCACAAGGCCGATCCGGAACAACGCAATGGCAACGGCCAGAGCCCGATTGCCGGCGCGGCGTTCAAGGGCGATCTGGCCGTGGTCAAGGCCCTGGTCGAGGGCGGGGCGCAGATTGAAGGCGCCTCCTTCGATGGCCGCACGGCGCTGATGATGGCGGCGATGTTCAACCGGGTTGAAATCGTCGACTACTTGATCGATCAGGGCGCCGACCCGAAAGCCAAAGATGCCAATGGCGTCACCGCGCTGGACGCGGCCCGCACCATGGGCGCCGTGGACACCACCGCACAGCTGGAAAAACTGCTGGGCTGAGGCCGCTGGCCGGAACCCGCTCTGTGGCGAAGGCGAGAATGCGCTATCCTTCGCGCCCTCAAAATTCTCTTCGCCACAGGATCCGCCCCCATGAAAGCTGCACTCGCCGAACTCATCAGCAAAATCAGCTCCGGCTGCATGGGCGAAGACGAGATCCTGAAGGTCGCTGACGAAGCGGCACAGGCCTACGCCGATGCCGATGCTTTTCTGACCGCCAACCCGGACATCAACTACGACGACACTTTCCCGATTCCGCTGGGCGAGTGGGTGGTGGTCGGCAGCCTGCCGGAGACCGTGCTGTTCCAGGCCGACACCTACGCCGACCTGTTCGCGCAGATCGTTGCCTCGTTCGGCCCGGGCGTCGAATTCAACCTCAAGTCCAAGCAACTGGCCAAAACCGAGGCGCTGACCGCGCTCAACCGCATCCAGGTGCAGATGAGCAGCCTGAACAAGGAAAACGGCGGTTACACGTTGATGAACTTCAGCCAGTTGCTCGACGACGAGCTGCAAGTGGTGCTGGTCTACGGCAACGATGTGCCGCGCGTACTGGAACTGTGCGCCGAAGTCGGCATTGCCGCCGCGCCGTCGCTGGAAGCCCTGAAGGTCGCCGTTCACGTCTGAACGCAATAAAAGGGAACCCTGTGCGCGACCGTCTATCCTAAAAGTGCATGCCACTATTCTGGAGCGACACCATGGGTTCCACGTTCAACGGCCTGGTCGGCCTGATCATTCTTGCGCTCGACATCTGGGCGATCATCAATGTGCTGAAAAGCGGCGTCGAGACCGGGATGAAAATCCTCTGGGTACTGCTGATCATCCTCCTGCCGGTGCTGGGCCTGATTATCTGGGCGATTGCCGGGCCGCGGGGCAATGTGCGGATCTGACCGTTCGCACCCTGATCGGGTCGGGCCGATGAACTGAGGTTCGACCTGTCATCTTCGGCAACGTAGAATGCGCGCCTTTCCCGGGCAATCGAACCTGACGATTGGCGCCCGCGCATTCATCGGAGCACTTCACCATGACCGTCACCAAGACCAGCGAATACCTGGAAACCCTCTACGAAGGCTACGGCCAGCGTTTTCGCATGGAAAAACTGCTGCACGAAGTGCGCACCGAACACCAGCACCTGGTGATCTTCCAGAACCCGCGCATGGGCCGGGTGATGGCGCTGGACGGCGTGATCCAGACCACCGAAGCCGATGAATTCATCTACCACGAAATGCTCACCCACGTGCCGATCCTCGCCCACGGCACCGCCAAGCGTGTACTGATCATCGGCGGCGGCGACGGCGGCATGCTGCGCGAAGTGACCAAACACGCCAGCGTCGAGCACATCACCATGGTCGAGATCGACGGCACCGTGGTCGACATGTGCAAAGAGTTTCTGCCGAACCACTCCAGCGGTGCTTACGACGATCCGCGCCTGAACCTGGTGATCGACGACGGCATGCGCTTCGTCGCGACCACCACCGAAAAGTTCGACGTGATCATTTCCGACTCCACCGACCCGATCGGCCCGGGCGAAGTGCTGTTCTCGGAAAACTTTTACCAGGCCTGCCACCGCTGCCTGAACGAGGGCGGTATCCTCGTGACCCAGAACGGCACGCCGTTCATGCAGATCGAAGAGGTGAAAACCACTGCCGGCCGCCTGCGCAGCCTGTTCCCGGACTGGCACTTCTATCAGGCGGCCGTGCCGACCTACATCGGCGGTTCGATGACCTTCGCCTGGGGCTCGACCAACCCGGCCTACCGCAAGCTGAGCCGCGAAGTTCTGCAACAGCGCTTTATCGGCAGTGGCATCGTCACCCGCTACTACAACCCGGAAATCCACATCGGTGCTTTCGCCTTGCCGCAATACGTGCTGCAGGCGGTGAACAAGCCAAGCAACGACTGATCGTTCGCGGGTAAGAAAAAGCCGAGGCCGGTGTGTGAAAACACACCGGCCTCGGCTTTTTTCATGTTGCATCGGTGTAAACCTTTTGAACGATCAATCCTGACAAAAGTCGAGATAGAGGTAAGCCCATTTGCGGGTTTGTTCGAGGAGGCTCCAATGCAAAAGTGGAAAGTCACTTTCGTGGATGATCACGGTGAAATTGTCGATGAAGTCTTCGAGCGTGCGGAATGCCCCAGCGATGATGAGGCCGCACGACTGATCAAGGAACGACTGCTTCCCGTCGCCGCCGAGCTTGACCTGAACGATCTGGAGGGGCGCACCGCCGATGCCGGCGTGAAAAGCCTGAAAACCCAGAACAGCATCGAAATCCGCAGCATCACCCCAATCTGAATCTTCATTTTCTTCATGTACCAGGCCTTGGCAGCGGCTCTATCTTGGGGCTACTCTGCAAGCGAGATCAGCGAACGGATCGCTAAGGTCTGGTCTTGTCAGCTACATGCTTGTTTCCCGCCGGCAACGCGGTTGCCGTAAGCACCCGGGCCCTTTGGGCCAGTGCAGGGAATACGGAAAGTCTATCCATCTATGCGAGGGGGACGATTCATGAGCACAGCCTATCAAGAAGACATCAGCAGCAGCGTGCTGCGCCGCATGAAAGAAGGCGGTTTCGATTTTTCCCGATTCCATCCCATCGAGTTCTACGCCATTTTCCCGGACGAGGAGCGGGCACGCAGGGCGGCAGGCAAATTTCGCGGTGAATCCATCAATGCCCAGGTCAGCGCGCGCGAGGACGGCGCCTGGTCTCTGGAATTGAGCAAGGTGATGTACGCAACCTACGACGACATTGGCGATTTCGAGCAGGGCTTTTCGGCGGTGGTCGAGCCCTTGGGCGGCATCATCGAGGGCTGGGGCGTGAAACAGGAGATCCGCAACCGGCACCGTTTGAACTGATCACTCTCGCAACACGTCGAGCTACGGCTGACCTTCGGGTCGGCCGTTGTCGTTTCTACGGCCCGAAAGCGCATGGCAAAACCCTGAAACAAGAAACCGGCGCAAAAAAAAGCCACCTGAAAAGGTGGCTGAAAGGGAAGACCGGAAGGAGAGGAAACCGGTCAGGGTTACGGCCGGGAGGGCTGCCGAGGCAAGCCGGATCAGTGAGGCTGCATTCTTCGTCAACGACGTTTTTGCAGCGGATGCGCGGATTATCCGCAGTGGCCTGCGGGCAGTGAAATCAACTCTGACTATGCTGGTGATAGGCGACGGGACTGCGTCGCAATGAAGCGGGGGCGATCAGGTTGGAGCATTTGCCGCACAGGAATGGTGCGGTGCGTGTGGCGTGAATATCCAACCGATTGAAATCAAAGCGTTTATGCCGATGGCACGGGCCTTGCGAAGGCCTGTATGTCCGGAGTGACAAGGAGTACGGCATGATCCGCACCTATTTTGATGAGATGTATGATGCCGGCGGCCAGATCCGCCCGCATTACCGGGAGTTTGCCCGGTGGCTGGCCGAGACACCTGACGAGCTGCTGGCCCAGCGGCGACGCGAGGCCGATCTGCTGTTCCATCGCGCCGGGATCACCTTCACGCTCTACGGGGACGAGCAGGGGACAGAGCGTCTGATTCCCTTCGACACCATTCCGCGCAGCATTCCCGCCAGCGAATGGCGGATTGTCGAGCGCGGCTGCATTCAGCGAGTCAAGGCGTTGAACATGTTCCTCGCCGACCTTTACCACGAGCAGCGCATCATCAAGGCCGGGATCATTCCCGCCGAACAAGTGCTGGCCAACGAGCAATACCAGTTGGCGATGCAGGGGCTGGATCTGCACCGCGATATCTATTCGCACATCTCCGGCGTCGATCTGGTGCGCGACGGCGACGGCACGTATTACGTGCTCGAGGACAACCTGCGTACGCCGAGCGGCGTGAGCTACATGCTCGAAGACCGCAAGATGATGATGCGTCTGTTTCCCGAGCTGTTCGCGGCCCAGCGCATCGCCCCGATCGACCATTACCCGAACCTGCTGCTCGATACCCTGAAAAGCTCGAGTCCGATCGACGACCCGAGTGTGGTGGTGCTGACACCGGGACGGTTCAACAGCGCGTTTTTCGAGCATGCGTTTCTCGCCCGGGAAATGGGCGTGGAACTGGTGGAGGGCGCGGACCTGTTCGTGCGCGACGACAAAGTCTTCATGCGCACCACCGACGGCCCGAAAGCGGTGGACGTGATCTACCGCCGGCTCGACGACGCGTTCCTCGATCCGCTGGCCTTCCGCCCGGACTCGATGCTCGGCGTGCCGGGACTGCTGTCGTCCTATCGCTCCGGCAACGTGGTGCTGGCCAATGCCATCGGCACCGGCGTGGCGGATGACAAATCGGTGTATCCGTTTGTCACCGAGATGATCCGTTTCTACCTCGACGAAGAACCGATCCTGAAGAACGTGCCGACCTGGCAATGCCGTAACCCGTCCGAGCTTTCCCATGTCCTGGCCAATCTTCCAGATCTGGTGGTCAAGGAAACCCAGGGCTCCGGCGGTTACGGAATGCTCGTGGGGCCGGCAGCGACGACCGCGGAAATCGATGCGTTCCGCGAGCGGATCAAGGCCAAGCCTCACGCGTACATCGCGCAACCGACGCTGTCGCTGTCGACCTGTCCGACCTTTGTCGAAAACGGCATTGCGCCGCGCCATATCGACCTGCGCCCGTTCGTATTGTCCGGCCGCGAAACCCGGGTCGTACCCGGCGGATTGACCCGTGTCGCCCTGCGTGAAGGCTCTCTGGTGGTGAATTCATCCCAGGGCGGCGGAACCAAGGACACCTGGGTGGTCGAGGATTGAAGGAAGCCTGCCATGTTAAGTAGAACTGCCTCGGATCTGTACTGGATGTCGCGTTACCTGGAGCGGGCGGAAAACCTCGCACGGATGCTCGATGTCAGCTATTCGCTGTCGCTGATGCCGCAGGACGGCCGTGGCGACGGTTTGCACGAACTGGCGATGCCGTTGCTGATCACAGGCACGCTGGACGATTACCTGGAACGCCACGGCGAGCTGCATGCCGAGCGCTTGCTGCACTTCTTCGCCCTCGACGCGGCCAACCCGGCGAGCATCTACAGCTGCCTCGGCGCGGCGCGAGCCAGCGCCCACGCGGTGCGCGGGCGGATCACCGCGGACATGTGGGAAAACATCAACGCCACCTGGCTGGAAATCCGCGGGATCGCCAATCAGGGCCTCAGCCGCTACGGCATGAGTCGCTTCTGCGAGTGGATCAAGGAGCGTTCGCACCTGTTCCGTGGTGCGTCCTACGGCACCATCATGCGCAACGATGCGTTCCGTTTCATTCGCCTGGGTACGTTCATTGAGCGGGCGGACAACACCTTGCGTCTGCTCGACGCCCGTTACGAGATGGCCGGCGATCAGGCCGAAGCGGTCAGCGACGGCACGGCCCACGCCTATTACCAGTGGAGTGCGTTGTTGCGGGCGCTGTCCTCGTTCGAGGCGTACACCGAGATCTATCGCGACGCGCCCGGCGCCCGGCATGTGGCCGAGCTTCTTTTGTTGCGTGCGGATGTGCCGCGCTCGCTGCGGGCCTGCACCGAAGAAATCGACCAGATTCTGGCGCAGTTGCCTGGGGCCAACGGTCGTCCCGCGCAACGACTGGCGGCGGAAATGGACGCGCGTCTGCGCTACACCGGTATTCAAGAAATTCTCGAGGAAGGGCTGCACGCCTGGCTCACCGAATTCATCCCGCTGGTGCGCCAGTTGGGCAACGCCATTCACAGTTCCTACCTGGAGGCCGCATGAGACTTTCCATCAGCCACGAGACCACCTATCACTACGAAGATCAGGTGCGCGCGAGCATCCAGTACCTGCGCCTGACACCCCACGACAGCGAGCGTCAGCACGTGCTGAGCTGGCAGCTTGACCTGCCGCGCCCGGTGCGGGCCCAGCTCGATCCGTTCGGCAACATCCTGCACGTCCTGACCATGGACGAGCCCCACGAAGCGATCATCATCGGCGCCCGGGGGCAGGTTGATATCGACGAGTTGCGCGAAGCGGAGCACGAGAGCCAGTCGGCGCTGCCGTTCCTGCGTTTCACCCGGCTCACCGAGGCTGACGAGGCATTGCGCGCGTTTGCGGAGAAATCCTGCAAACAACGCCGCGACCGCAACGCATTGATCGATCTGATGCACGGTTTGAACCAGCACATGACTTACAAGCCGGGTTCCACTGAAGTCGACACCAGCGCCGCCGAGGCATTCGCCGGGCGAGCGGGTGTTTGCCAGGATCACGCCCACGCGTTTCTGGCCTGCGCGCGCAGTCTCGGGGTGCCGTCACGTTATGTGTCGGGTTATCTGTACAGCGAGGATTGCGAGCATCTCGCCAGTCACGCCTGGGCCGAAGCCTGGATCGATGACGCCTGGTACAGCTTTGACGTGACCAATGAACTGGCGCGGCCGGAGCGGCACCTGAAACTGGCGGTGGGTCTGGATTATCTGGATGCCTGCCCGGTGCGCGGCATGCGTCGGGGCGGCGGGTCAGAGCAGATGCATGCGAAAGTGCTGGTGTCGCCGACGCCAGTGATCTCGGTTCAGCAGCAATAACCGCACTACTCCTGTGGGAGCGAGCCTGCTCGCGATGGCAATCTTTCAGCCGGCACGTGCATGACTGAGACACCGCATCGCGAGCAGGCTCGCTCCCACAAGGAAGGCATCAAGGCTTAACCTTGCGCCCGGCCATATGCTGCAAATACCCGATCAGCTTTTGCAGATCTGCATCCGGCAACACCTCGGCAGAAAACCCCGGCATCTTCGCCTGCGGCCACTGACGCAGACTCTGAGGATCGCGGATGTAGCGCTTGAGGAAGTCCGCGCCGAAGTACTCCGTCGGGTTGTAGGGAATATTGAGATCCGGCCCGAACTGCGCATCCCCTGCGCCATTCAGGCGATGGCAGGCCAGGCAGTTCTTCTGGAACAGCGCAAACCCCTGATTCACCGGGTCATCGGCCTTCAACGCAGGGTCAGGCAACAGGGCAGGGAAGCGCTCGGCCACCGGTGCCATGCGCTTGATGCTCGCCACTTCGAATGGCCATTGTTCCGGGCTGATATTGCCGGCCTGCGGATCGGTCCACACCAGATAAAACGGCCCGGCGCTGTGCTTGCCTTCCGACAGCGGCGGCCAGGGCTGCGCCGGATCCTCGATGGCCAGCCAGGCGCGCGAGCCTTTATTGTTCAGTAGCGGCGCGGCGGACAGCTCGGCGGCGAAACCGTCCAGCGCTACGGCTTGCAGGTGATCGTCCGGTTTGATGCCGGTCAGCAGCGCGGCCATCGGCACGGCGCGATAAGTCATGTCCTTCTTGTAGGACACATCATTCTTGACCGTGAGGGTTTGTACCTGAGGATGCTTGAGCAATTCCTCGGTCTGCCAGGTGCGGCTGTTCGCGCCCAGCTCCAGGTTCAGCTGCGCGGCAGACAGGGGCAGGCTCAGCAGCATGGCCCCGAACAGAATGAGCGTTTTCAAAATGATCGCCGTCCGTGTCGTGGAAGTGCGCAAAGGTTGGCACAGCCACGCTGGCCCGGATAGCGGGCCAGTCACATTTTCAGTGGCGATGAACAATACCTGCCGCTTGAATCAGCCGATGACCTTGGTCAGGTTCGGCAGAATCAACAACAGCGTCGTGGCGAAAAGAATGAGTCCTGCTTGACGAACTTTCGGTTGTTTGAACATGGCTTGACCGCCTTTTTTGTTATTTCCTGATGCCTGCCTGCATATCCATGATGGCAAGCGCTGCACTTCCTGTTGAAGAACGTCTGCCTCGGCAAAACCCGACGACAACAACGTACATCTTCACCTTAGGGCCCGCGTCACGCTTTGCTTAGATCCATTTCGTATGTACTTGCTGCCGATCGCGATTAAAAAGGCATGAGGCCCATTGCCAGCTTCTTTGCCGCCCGTTTGCTAGACAGCTCGCTCACCTGAACCGGTTAACCAAGCCATGGATGACCGTCCGTCTGAGCGTGCGCGTCAACGTCATTGAGCGCTGTGGTCATTGAATCCGTCGCCTGCGAAGACAACAGTGACAGCACGAATTTCACTCACCGCACAGGTTCGAGGACGTCATGACCCAAGCTTTGATTTTCGACGCGTTACGCACGCCCCGTGGCAAGGGCAAGGCCGACGGTTCGCTGCACAGCGTCAAGCCGGTGAACCTGGTGGCCGGGCTGCTGACCGCTTTGCAGGCACGCACGGCGCTGGACACCAGCCAGGTCGATGACGTGGTGCTTGGCTGTGTTACGCCGATTGGCGATCAGGGCTCGGACATCGCCAAGACCGCCGTGCAGGTGGCCGATTGGGACGTCAGCGTCGCCGGCGTGCAGATCAACCGCTTCTGCGCTTCCGGGCTGGAAGCGGTGAACCTGGGAGCGATGAAAGTGCGCTCCGGGTTCGAAGAGCTGGTGGTGGTCGGCGGCGTCGAATCCATGTCCCGCGTGCCGATGGGCAGCGACGGCGGCGCCTGGGCGCTGGACCCGCAGACCAATCTGCACAGCCATTTCACGCCACAAGGCGTCGGCGCCGACCTGATCGCCACCCTTGAAGGCTTCAGCCGGCAGGACGTCGATGCCTACGCGCTGCACTCGCAACAGAAAGCCGCCCGTGCCCGGGCCGACGGTTCGTTCAGCAAGTCGCTGGTGCCGGTGCAGGACCAGAACGGCATTATCCTGCTCGATCACGATGAGTTCATCCGAGCCGAGTCGACCCTTGAAGGTCTGGGAAAGCTCAAACCGAGTTTCGAAATGATTGGCCAGATGGGCTTCGACGCCACGGCGCTGCGGGTCTACAGCCACGTCGAACGGATCAATCATGTGCACACGCCGGGCAACAGCTCGGGGATCGTCGACGGCGCGGCGCTGATGTTGATCGGCTCCGAGGCCAAGGGACGCGCGTTGGGCCTGCAACCCCGGGCGCGGATTGTCGCCACGGCGGTCACCAGCACCGATCCGACCATTATGCTCACCGGCCCGGCGCCGGCCACTCGCAAGGCGTTGGCCAAGGCCGGGCTGCGGGTGGAAGACATCGACCTGTTTGAAGTCAACGAGGCGTTCGCCTCGGTGGTGCTGAAATTCATCAAGGACATGGCCGTAGATCCGGACAAGGTCAACGTCAATGGTGGCTCGATCGCCATGGGCCATCCGCTGGGTGCCACCGGTTGCGCGATCCTCGGCACCTTGCTCGATGAACTGGAAGCCCGACGCCTGCGCTACGGCCTCGCGACGCTGTGCGTCGGCGGCGGCATGGGCATCGCCACCATCATCGAACGCCTCTGACCCCAAGGAATCCTGTCATGACCCAAGCCATTCGTTACGAAAAAGGCCAGGACGGCATCGTCCTCCTGACCATCGACATGCCGGGCCAGAGCGCCAACACCATGAACGCGGTGTACCGCGAGGCCATGGCCGAAAGCGTCGCCCGATTGCAGGCGGAAAAAGATGAGATCGCCGGGGTGATCATCACGTCGGCCAAGAAGACCTTCTTCGCTGGCGGCGACCTGAATGAACTGATCAAGGTCGGCAAGCCCGAAGCCAAGGCCTTCTATGACATGGTGCTGACCCTCAAGGGCCAGTTGCGCACCCTGGAAACCCTCGGCAAACCGGTGGTCGCGGCGATCAACGGCGCGGCGCTCGGCGGCGGCTGGGAAATCTGCCTGGCCTGCCACCACCGGGTGGCGCTGGACGATGCGTCGGTGCAACTCGGTTTGCCGGAAGTGACCCTCGGCCTGTTGCCGGGCGGCGGTGGCGTGGTGCGGATGGTGCGCATGCTCGGTATCGAGAAGGCTTTGCCGTATCTGCTTGAAGGCAAGAAAGTCCGTCCGCAGCAGGCATTGCAGGCGGGTCTGATCGATGAGCTGGCGGCGCATCGCGATGAGCTGCTGGCCAAGGCCCGGGCCTGGATTCTGGCCAATCCTGCGGCGGTGCAGCGTTGGGATGTGAAGGGCTATCAGATTCCCGGCGGCACGCCCTCCAATCCGAAAGTCGCGCAGATGCTGGCGATTGCGCCGTCGATCCTGCGCACCAAAACCCAGGGCACGTTGCCGGCGCCGGAGAAGATTCTGTGCGCGGCGGTGGAAGGTGCGCAGGTGGATTTCGACACGGCGCACCTGATCGAAACCCGCTACTTCACCGAACTGACCACCGGGCAGATCTCGAAAAACCTGATTGGCACCTTCTGGTTCCAGCTCAATGAAATCAACGCCGGCGGATCGCGGCCTCAGGGTTTTGCACCTTATGTGACGAAGCGCGTGGGCGTACTCGGCGCGGGCATGATGGGCGCCGGGATCGCCCATGTCAGCGCATCGGCCGGGATCGACGTGGTGCTCAAAGACATCAACCTCGCGGCTGCGGAAAAGGGCAAAGCGCATTCGGCGGCATTGCTGGACAAGAAAGTCGCTCGCGGGCAGATGACTGCGCAGCAGCGTGAAGCGGTGCTGGCGCGCATCCATCCGACCGAAAGCGACGCCGATCTGGCAGGTTGCGATCTGATCATTGAGGCGGTATTCGAGGATCGTGATCTCAAGGCCAAGGTCTCGGCAGCAGCACAGCAGGTGGTCGGCGCCGACGCGGTGATTGCTTCCAACACTTCGACCTTGCCAATCACTGGCCTGGCGACCGCAGTGCCGGATCAAGGCAAGTTCATCGGCCTGCACTTCTTCAGCCCGGTGGAAAAGATGCCGCTGGTGGAAATCATCAAAGGCGCGCAAACCAGCGACGAAACCCTCGCACGCGGGTTCGATTTCGTACTGCAAATCAAGAAAACCCCGATTGTGGTCAACGACAGTCGCGGCTTCTTCACGTCGCGAGTATTCGGCACCTTTACCAATGAAGGTATTGCGATGCTGGGTGAGGGCGTGAGTGCGCCGATGATCGAGACCGAAGCCCGCAAGGCCGGGATGCCTGTCGGGCCTCTTGCGATCTCCGACGAAGTTTCCCTCAGCCTGATGAGCCATATCCGTCAGCAAACGGCCAAAGACCTGCAGGCAGAAGGGAAACTGCTGATTGAGCACCCGGCGTTCGCCGTGATTGACTTGCTGCTCAACGAATACAAGCGGCCGGGCAAGGCAGCGGGAGGCGGTTTTTACGAGTACCCCGCAGGTGGGCAAAAACATTTGTGGCCCGAACTGAAGACCCATTTCGAGAAAGCCGATGGGCAGATTTCGCCGAAGGATGTACGTGATCGGTTGCTGTTCGTGCAGGCCATCGAAACCGTGCGCTGTGTGGAGGAGGGCGTGCTGACTTCGACGGCGGACGCCAATGTCGGCTCGATCTTCGGCATCGGTTTTGCGGCATGGACGGGCGGCGCGTTGCAGTTCATCAATCAATATGGCGTGAAGGACTTCGTCGCGCGGGCGCAGTACCTGGCGGAACAGTACGGCGAGCGTTTCGCACCGCCTGCGTTGCTGCTGGAAAAAGCCGCGAAAGGCGAGTTGTTCTAACGGGGCGGGGAGGCATTCCGGGGCTTGCCTTGCCGGGTGGTTTCAAGGCAGGCTCTGGGGTGTGCATTATTCCCATCACGTGTCAGGTATTTTTTATGTCGCTACGCATCTGCATTCTGGAAACCGACATCCTGCGTCCGGAACTGGTCGATGAATATCAGGGTTACGGGCAGATGTTCCAGCGCCTGTTCTCGCAACAGCCGATCGCCGCCGAGTTCACGGTGTACAACGTGATGCAGGGCGACTATCCGAGTGATGACCTGACCTTCGATGCGTATCTGGTTACCGGCAGCAAGGCCGACTCGTTCGGCACCGACCCGTGGATCCAGACCCTCAAGCAATACCTGCTGACCCGCTACGAGCGCGGCGACAAACTGCTCGGCGTGTGCTTCGGCCATCAGCTGCTGGCGCTGTTGCTGGGTGGCAAGAGCGAGCGTGCTACTCAAGGCTGGGGTGTCGGCATTCACAACTACAAACTGGCGGCCAAGGCGCCGTGGATGAGCCCGGTGCGCGAAGAGCTGACGCTGTTGATCAGCCACCAGGATCAGGTGACGGCGTTGCCGGAGAACGCCACGGTGATTGCTTCCAGCGATTTCTGCCCGTTCGCCGCGTACCACATCAACGATCAGGTGCTGTGCTTCCAAGGGCATCCGGAATTCATTCACGACTATTCGCGGGCGCTGCTGGATCTGCGTCAGGAAGCGCTGGGCGAGCAGGTGTACAGCAAGGGTGTGGCCAGCCTGGAACATCAGCACCACGGCACCACCGTGGCGGAATGGATGATGCGCTTCGTGGCGCACAAGCCGACCGCTGCTTGAACCCAGGCGCCCCCGTGTTTTGCACGGGGGCGTTTTTTCTTATAGCCAGCCGGATTTCTTGAAACTCGCCCACAGGCTCACGCAGCCGACCGTGATAAAGCCCAGCACGCCGAAATAGCCGTAGTGCCAGCTCAGCTCCGGCATGTTCTGGAAGTTCATCCCGTAGATCCCCGCCACTGCCGTGGGGAACGCCAGAATCGCCGCCCACGCGGCGAATTTGCGCTGCACCACGCTCTGGCGTGACGCCTCCAGCAGCACGCCGATTTCGATGGTCTGGCTGGCAATGTCGGCCAGGGTGGTCAGGTCTTCCATCTGCCGCGTGACATGGATCTGCACATCACGGAAGTATGGGCGCATGTTCTTGTCGATGAAGGGGAAGCTCAGCTTCTGCAGCTCCTCGCCGATTTCCACCATCGGCGCCGCGTAACGGCGCAAACGCAAGACGTCTCGGCGCAGGCCATGGAGTTTCTGGATGTCGTGTTCATTGAGCGCACTGCACAGCACGTTGCGTTCCAGCTCATCGATCTCGGCGTGGATCGCTTCGCCCACCGGCTGATAGTTCTCGATCACGAAATCCAGCAGCGCATACAGTACGAAATCTTCCCCGTGTTCCAGCAGCAGCGGCCGTGCCTCACAGCGCTGGCGCACTTGGGCGTAGGACGCCGAATGACCGTTGCGGGCGGTGATGATGTAGCCGTTACCGGCGAAGATATGGGTTTCGATGAACTGCAGAATCCCGTGTTCGCGCACCGGCGAGTAGGTGACGATGAACAGCGCGTCGCCAAAGGTTTCCAGCTTCGGCCGGCTGTGTTTTTCGAGAGCGTCTTCGATGGCCAGTTCGTGCAGGTTGAACTGGCGTTGCAGGTTGGACAGTTCCTGGGCGCTCGGCTCTTCGAGGCCGATCCAGACGAAGTGGCCGGTCTTGGCGGCCCAGGCCGCGCCTTCGTCGAGGGAAATATTGGTGACTTTCTTACCAGCGCTGTAAACCGCAGCAGCAACAACTCGACCCATGGTGGTGATTCACTTCTTCTTGGCAGATGGCAGGGGAGACATGGCTTCAGCTTAGCCGTGTCGCTGCTTGAGAGTCAGTGAAATCTGCACAGTTCACCGGGCAAAAGAAAACCCGCACAGGGCGGGCTTCTTTTTCACGCAGCTTGCAGCTGCCGGTCCATCGCATCGATGCATTCGCGCATCTGTTCGCGGCACTGGTTGATGAGCATGGGCATGTCATCCATGGTCAGGCCAGCGGTAGGAATCGCCGGCAACGAGCGTATGAGAACTTTCCCGCTGTGCCAGCGGTTCAGGCGCATGTGCTTGATGTAGCTGCTGACACACACCGGAACGATCGGTACCCCGGCGGCGATGGCCATCTGAAACGCACCTTTCTTGAATGGCAGCAGTTCTTCACCCAGGTTGCGGGTGCCTTCCGGGAAGACCCAGATCGAGGTGTCTTTGTGCTGCAAAGTGTCGGTGGTGGTCAGCATCGACTGACGCGCCTTGTGCGCGTTCCCACGATCGATCAACACGTTGCCCGCCAGCCAGAACAGTTGCCCGAACAGTGGCACCCACTTCAGGCTCTTTTTGCCGATGCACACGGTACGGCGCGGCACCACGTTGCCGAACACGAACAGGTCATAGTTGGACTGATGGTTGGCGATGATCACGCAGCTGTCGGGTTTGTTCATCAACGGCCCGACATCGGCTTTCACCCGCAAACGCAAAATGCACATGGCCGGCAGTGCATAGAGACGGGCGCACAGGCGACTGTTGTCCGGATTGAATGGGCGGCACAGCCCGAGGATCACACCGAGGATTCCCGCCAGAATAAAGTGCAGGCCCATCAACAACATACGAAACACGAACAGCATTTTCAGGCCCATCGGGACAAAAGGTGGCGCAGTGTACGGATGTGCACTGTTTTCGGCAATTGCCGCTATAGAGTCCGGAGATGGGCGATGTTTAAGCGCATGTTTCCGACTTGTTGGTCAGAGGCGTCCTAGAGCTGCCGCAGAGTTTTTAACTGGGCGTGTAAGAAAAAGCCCGACACGACGGTCGGGCTTTTCTGAATCGGTGCAAGCCGGCTATCAGCCCAGATGCTCTTGATCCTGAATGATCGCGTTGTCCAGGGCTTCCAGCAGCGCCTTGCGCACTTTCAACTTGGTGTTCTTGTGCGCGGTCATGTTGATCTTCTTCAACTGACGCGCAGCGGCGAGGGCGGTGCCTTGCAGCTCTTCGGCCGCTACAACCTTGTCGAGGAAACCGGCATCCACTGCGCTTTGCGGATCAAACATCTCACCATTGATCACCGAACGATGGAAGGCCGAGCGACGCAGGCGGTCACGAGCCAGCTCGATACCGGCGTGATGCATGGTCATGCCGATCTGCACTTCGTTCAAACCAATGCTGAACGGGCCGTCGACACCGATCCGGTAGTCGGCGGACAACAGAATGAACGCGCCCTTGGCCACGGCATGGCCCGGGCAAGCAACGATCACCGGGAACGGGTGCGACAGCAGACGACGGGCCAGAGTCGAACCCGCAGTCACCAGAGACACGGCTTCTTTAGGGCCGGCGGTCATTACTTTCAGGTCGTAGCCGCCAGAGAGAATGCCCGGCTGGCCAGTGATGATCACCACGGCACGATCCGCCACCGCCTGATCCAGCGCCGCGTTGAAGGCCGCGATCACGTCCGGGGAAATGGCGTTGACCTTGCCGTTGCTCAGGGTCAGGGTCGCGATACCGTCTTCGAGGTGGTAGGCAATCAGGTCGCTCATGGCGCAATTCCTTATAAGAAAGATGGGCAGACGTTACCCACCGTCGCCGGTCAGGTAAAGCACTGTGACTGACCCGCCAGTCACCGTTTACCGGCCGATACGCTGCAACGCGCCCGGTGCCTGACGCCTGCGCGCCTATATAGAAGGACCGCGTTTACCCGAGATTGGCCGGATCGCCATGGACTCTCGATGGCGGTCGCGGCTTTTTCGCTTAACCGCATGAAAATTCTGAAAAAAAGTTTGCCATCAGAAAAGCTTTCGACTACATTAGCGCGCCTCGACAGACAGAACATGTTTGAAGAGATACGGTGAAGTGTCCGAGTGGCTTAAGGAGCACGCCTGGAAAGTGTGTATACAGGAAACTGTATCGAGAGTTCGAATCTCTCCTTCACCGCCAAATTCGATGTAAACAAAACCCCTGGTTTCGAAAGAAGCCAGGGGTTTTGTGCATTCTGGCGTCTGGTTTTTGGTCACAGAGATTGCTTCGGCTTCCCTTTGCCAGGGCATTACAATCGCGGTTTTATCCGGTATGTAAAAGGACGACCTCCATGATCATTTCCACCACCCACTCCATCGAAGGCCGGCAGATTACGGCGTATCTGGACATCGTCAGTGCCGAGTCGGTGCAGGGCGTGAATGTGATTCGCGATATGTTCGCGGGCATGCGCGACTTTTTCGGTGGGCGTTCGCAGACGCTGGAGCGGGCATTGAAGGAGGCACGTATCCAGGCGACTGACGAGATCAAGGAACGTGCGCGGGCTTTGCAGGCGGATGCGGTGGTCGGGGTGGATTTCGAGATCAGCATGCCGGCAGGGAAGGGTGGCATGGTGGTGGTGTTTGCGACCGGTACGGCGGTCAAGTTGCGCTGAGGCTAGTGAGCCCATTCAACGGAATGGGCTCTGTGCTGATAATCAGCCCTGCGGTTTGAGCAGGATGGTGCCTTTCGAATCGTAGGTCAGCGGCGTGTCGATCGCGACGAGAGGCGGCGTATCGCCGGGTTGAACTGGCTGAACGGGGTCCGGGTGGTAGATCACGCCAGGCTGCAACGGACTCGGTCCGGTCGGCTGCTTGATGACGATTTCACCCGAAGCGATCTTTTCCTTGAGTTTCTCCGCCCCGGCCTTGCCGGCGGCGATCTGTTCATCCGTGAGTTTTACAACAGGCAGTGTCGGGAATCCTTTGATTTCCATGTTCTCTCCTTGAGATTCATTGCGTAGGAAAAAGGGCAGCGGCCGGTCGCCGCAAATCTTTAGCCGCATGGGACCAACGGTTCCCCAATGTGTTTAATTTCCGTAGGCCATTCGTCGGGCTCCGGGTGATCTGAACCACAAGTCCAGGAATGACCGGCTAGTCTCAAAAGCCTTGGAGGTCGATATTTTTTCAGGCAAAAGGGTTTGCCAGTGTCGGCCCGCATTTGAGAAGGGGAGCAAAGATGACTGATCCGTACATCGAAGACGACGGGGCTGAATTTTCATTCAACAATTGCGTGCGCTGCGGCCAGACGGAGTATCAGGCCGGGTTTGGCGAGGATCCGGTGCAGACCGGCAAGATCAAGTCCACGGCACCCAAGGGCCCGAAGGCGAAGTTTCTGCCCAAGGTCACCACCCGCTCCAGAAAGTGAGTTCTATCCCGCAGAGCCCCGTCATTGAACGGGGTTTTTTATGCCTGCCTGGTGGAGAAGCGTCCTACATTGATTGAAGCTTTTGTCCGGTTTTTTCACAAACTTTTCACACCCGCCTGAGTAGGGTGAAGCCATCCGTTAGAAAGCAAGTCTCCAGCCCGTCTCCCCAGCGGGCTTTTTTTTGTCCGTTATAAAACCTTTTCCATATCCGCTGTCCAATCGGCGCCAAGTGCGCTGCAACGCTGGACATTGCCGCGACAACAGCATTCAATCTGCGCCCTTTTTTCTTCCTTCTGTTGAGGTTTTCGTCATGCGTTTAACTCTGCCTGCTCTGGTTCTGGGGCTTCTGGTTGCTCAAGGTGCAATGGCTGGTGACGGTACCGCCGCACTGGGTGGCGGTCTCGGCGGCGCGCTGGGTAACGTGGTTGGCCAGAAAATGGGCGGCAGCACCGGTGCAGCGATTGGTGCTGGTGTAGCGGGTGCGGCCGGCAGTGCACTGGCTGCCAAAAAAGGTGCTCGTACCAAAGCAGCCATCGGCGGCGGCGTCGGTGCGGCGGGCGGTTCGGTCATCGGCAACAGCCTGGGTGGCAGAACGGGCGCCACTATCGGTGCTGGCCTGGGCGGCGCAGCCGGTGGTGCGGTGGGCAGCAACCTGTCCAAGGGTCACAAACGTCACTGATTGCCAACGCATGTCTGAAAAGGCCCGGTTTGATGCCGGGCCTTTTCGTTGCTGAACGTTTTTCCCGAAATCCCCTCCAATGCCACATAGCCCCCTCCGCGGGCGTACCGTCCCGATCCGGGACTTGTGAGGTCTGTATGCGCTTGACATTATCCGCATTGGTTTTGGGATTATTGGTGGCCCAAGGCGCCATGGCCGCTGGTGATGGCACAGCCGCCGTGGGTGGCGGATTGGGTGGCGCGCTGGGCAACGTGGTTGGCGGCCAACTCGGCGGCAGCACCGGTGCTGCGGTGGGCGCTGGTGTTGGTGGTGCAGCCGGCAGTGCCGTCGGAGCGAACAAACGCAACCGCACGGAAGCCGCCATTGGCGGTGGCCTCGGTGCCGCTGGCGGTTCAGTGATCGGCAACAGCCTCGGCGGCTCCACCGGTTCGACCATCGGCGCAGGGCTGGGCGGCGCAGCGGGTGGTGCGGTCGGCAACAACCTGGGTGACGATGGCGGCAAGTCGCACTCCGGCGGTGGTCACAAGCACAAGAACAAACACAAGAACCGTCATCGTTGAGTGATCGGTTCTACGGAAACCCGGCTTTATGCCGGGTTTTTTGCGCCTGCGCGTCATGCGCTGGAACGATTAGCGGCCATACTTTTCGAACGTTTACACATTTGAGATTAATGAGGTGCGCCATGACCCCCGAAACCGAAGGCAAGGAAGAAAAAGGCCCCAGCGGATTGCCGTTTATCAATGATCCGGGGAATGAAGATCCGGGGTCGTTGATGGATGATGCGACGGTTCCGCTTATGGAGGGTGAGGAAGAGCTTGAGTATGAGGATTTTGATGATGATGAGTGAACGGGCACTCCCTTCATTGAGCTTGGTGCACACCTAAATGAGACTTCAATATTTTCTCCACCAATATTCGCGTCCTGTCCGTTTAGATAGCATCTTGAATGGGTGTGAGGGAGGCGAGTTTGGATTGGTTTTAAGGGCCTGAGTCAACAGGCCCTTTTTTGTGGTGTCGCCTAATCTGCATCTCTCGAGTCAGCCAATATATAAAGATTACTTATGGCTGACATTTTTTTGATTTTTTTCAGCTTTACATATTCTATGAATTCTTTTTCAACAATTTTTTCATCGCAATATTTTTTATGCTTGGATGGTCTATCGCAAGCGAAGTTGTATAGGCGCCAAATATCAAATCCATTGATTTCACCGTTAGGGCCATAGTCAAAGTCTACGGTTTCTTTCGGTAAGTGGATAAAGCATCCTATTCCATGTAATTCATACTTAACGCCTCCAGTGACTGTTCCGCATCGCTCTATTGCCTTTGTATGCCAGAGCCTTCGAATATCTCGGGTGCCAAATTCACGCTCAAATACCAAGGTGCCAGACTCCACTGTGGAGATGAAGTCATTTATCAGGATTTCCAAAGCTTCATTTTGATCACTCATCTTCTCCTCCGGTGCTCCAATCTGTCTAAACCTACATTATTTGCTGAGTCTAATACGTCCTCAATGCTTTTTAGAGAGCCGTTGTATGTGTTGAGATCGGTTATGAGTCTAATTGTCACGTTGGTCGCAGTTTGCCGTGCAGCCGCTGCACGATGGTGTCCGTCCAGTATGTATAGGCTGCCGTCATGTTCTATAACGTCAATGGGATATGCTGAGTTGTAACCGTCACGCATTTTATTTTTAAAGTTGTCAACTTTCTTGGTTGAGGTTTTTCCCTCTATTGTATGTACTCGCTTCAAAATTTTTGGATCTATATTTTGAGCAATCTCCGGTAGATTCGGTTCCCCCTGATCAACCTTAACCCCATTACTTTCATCTGGAACCGGACACCCCGGCTTATTCGGCGGCGGACAATTGGACGTCAACCCCAACGGATCCACCCACCCCGTCGGATTCGGCACGTACCGGTACTGATTCAACCCACCCGCCAGCTTCACCGGATCCGGCGTCAGGTACCGTCCCACGTCCGGGTCGTAATACCGGTGCCGGTTGTAATGCAGCCCGCTTTCGTCATCGAAATATTGCCCCTGAAAGCGCAGCGGCTGGTTCAGGTAGTCCTCGGTTGCCAGCTCCAGCGAGGTGACCTTGCCGTAGGCGCTGTATTTGGCGGACCAGACGATCTCGCCGCTGTAGTCGGTCAACTCCTGCGGGGTGCCGAGGTGGTCGAGTTGGTAGTAGAACGGGCAGGCGCGTTTCGGGCCTTTGCCGTCGAGCATCGCCAGCGGGCGGAAGGTGCCGGGTTCGTAGATGAAGCTGCGGTGTTGTTCCTTGCTGCTTTCGGCGATCAGGTGGTCGCCTTGCCAGAAAAACTCGGTGGTCTGGCCGTTGACGGTTTTGCGGATGCGCCGGCCGAAGGCGTCGTACTGGTAGGTGGCGCTGCTGCCGTCGGGACGGGTCAGGCCGATCAGGCGGTGCTGGCTGTCGTAGCGGTATGCAGTGACAAGTTGTTGCGCGCGGCCGCGGCGTTCGCGGATCAGGTTGCCGAAGGCGTCGTAGTCGTAATGACGGTCGCCCTGCATCAGCAGGCGATTGCCCTTGATCTGTGCCGGCCCCGGACGGTCCTGCATCAGCAGGTTGCCGGCCGGGTCGTGGGCGAAGTTTTCCGGCAGGTCGTCGCGGGTGTGGCGCACGCTGGCCAGACGGTCGAGGGCGTCGTAGTAATAGCTACGTTGACCGTGACGGCTGTCGGCGATAGATGCGAGGTTGCCATTGACCGCGTAACTGTAGTGGCGCAGGTACAGCGCTCGGTCATGTTGATGAACAGAATGAACCCGCAACCGGCCCTGTTCGTCGTAGGCATATTCGCTGAGCAGCAGGCCTTGCTGGCGTTGCTGTTCGCGGCCGTTCTGGTAGACGTGGCGGGTCAGCAAGGCGCCGTTGAGGTCGATCGCGGTCAGCGCGCCGCCCTTGGCGTAGTGGTAGTCGAGCTTGCTGTTGTCCGGCAGACGCATGCGAGTGAGTTGGCCGCAGGCGTCGTAGGTGTAACGCAAGGTGCCCCAGCCCTGATGCTCGCGCACCAGCCGGTCCTGCAGGTCGTATTCGAAAGCCAGCGGGTGATCCTGGCCGTCATCCACGCCGACCAGCCGACCGAGGCGGTCATAGCGGTAGGTGACCTCGACCCCGTCCGGCAGGGTCTTGAGCAGCAATCGCCCGGCGCTGTCGCGCTGGTAAGTGGTGACCAACGTCGAGCCGTCGTCGCCGAACTCGGTCTTTTCCAGCAGGTGGCCGTTGCGGTCGTAGGCATACGCCGTACGCCGGCCATCGAAGCCGGTTTCCTGTCGGATCAGTCCGGTGGGCGTGTAGTCCAGCCGGTACTTTTCGCCCGACTCGTTCTCGATTTCCGTCAGCAGCAGCTGCGCATGGTCGTAGCGGTACTGCAGCCGCGTGCCGTCGGGGTTGATCCGGCGGCTGACCAAATGCAGGTCGTCGTCATATTCGTAGCGGGTGATGCGCCCCAGCTCATCGCGTTCGGCGGTGATCTGGCCGTAGGCGCTGTAGGACCAGGCGCGGGTGGCGCCATTCGGCGAGGTGGTCTGGATCAGCCGGCCAACGGCGTCCCACGCGTGGCGAGTGACCGCACCGTGTTCGTCCTGCGCAGTAATCCGCCGCCCCTGAAGATCGTAGGAAAACTTCCGAACCCCACCGTCCGGCAAGCTCTCCTCGACCAACTGGCCCAGGTCATTCCACATGAACACATGCCGACCACTGTCCGGATAACGGACCGACAGCAACCGCCCCTGCGGGTCGTAGTGGTAATGGGTGACGTGGCCATCCGGGTCGACCGCTTCGGTGATATCACCCTGGGCATTGCGCCGGTACGTCCACACCGCATCGCCACGCGAACGGCTGTGCAGGAAACCGTTGCGGTATTCGTAGGACGTCGGCGCATCGTCCGGCGGAATCAGCGCGATCAGCCGCCCGGCGTCGTCATAGCGGTATTCGGTGACCGCGCCCAGCGCATCCTGCTCGGCAATCAGCCGGCCCTGCGCGTCGTAGGCCTTGAGCTGTTCGCCACCATCGGCGGCGACCTGACGCACCAGCCGCGCCGTATCGTCGTGGACGTAGGTTTCTTCAGTGCCGTCGACGTACTGCACCGTGACACTGCCGGCGTCATCCCAGACGTAACGCGTATCCATCTGCGAAAACGACGCCCAGTGCCGCACGCAACGCGCTGCCTTGCCGGCACGCTCCCACGCCCAGTAAAAACTCGCACCGCCGGCCAGTTGCCGTTGCAGGATGACGTGCTGGTCGTCGTAGTCGTAACGCTCAGTCTCGCCGACGGCGTTCGACGCCTCGATCAATCGATGGCGGGCATCAAAGCGGTAGCTGGCCAGCGTTTGCTCGGTGCGCCAGACCGCATCGCGCCAAACCTGATAATCGACCGCAACCAGATGCGCTCGCTCATAGCGCAGCAACAAGGAACGGCCAGCCCCGTTGTCCAGGCGCTGAATCCGGTCGGAAAGATCCCGATGCACGGTCAGACGATTGCCATACGCATCGCTGACAGCCGTCAGACGCCCAACCCGAAAGTGATAAAACCGCGCCGCGTCCCCCGCCAGCGCAACGATCAACTCCTCCGGCTCATCCCCGAGAAAGATCGCCGCCCGCGACAAGCTGTTGTGAATGGCCGGCCGCTCGACATTCGGCAACGGAAACCGCGTGCGCCGGTTCTCATGGTCGACCCAGACCACCGAAGCGCCATCAATCTCCAGCCGATGCGCCAGCGAGTGACTCCAGCCAAACCCCAGCCCGACGTCGATCTCGGCCGCACTGCTGCGATACAAACGGCTGAACTCAAATGGCAACAACCCATCGAGCACACCGTCAGTCAGGGTCAGCAGTTCCTCACCGGTGACCATCGACACCGGGCAGCCATTGGTGCAGGTCCTCGGTGCACAATCGGCACTGTCACCGTTGGGATTTTTCGCCTGATCCGAAACATCATCCCGAGGCTCATGCCGTTCCATTCGTGTCATGCCGTGGGGCTTGTCGCGGGCAATGGCCGCCGGATTGGGCACCGTCAGTACCAGCGAATCGGCCGTACGAATTTCCAGCGGAATGGCCGGTGTCGGCCGCAATGGCGCCTGCCGCGCATTGACCATCAACGGTTTCAAAGCGCTCGCATGGCGGGTCAGGTCAGGCGCCGAGGTCAGCTCTGCCAGCCGCAACGCCGATGCCGCCAGCCATTCCCGCGCACGGGGTGACTTGATCTTGCCCAATACCTGGGTGCTCAACCGCAGCGGCACGCCCATGCCACCCGACACGCACATCAGCAGAAAACTGACCAGCAGCTCAGCGCGAACCTCAGCCACCACCTCGGCCAGATACTGCGGCGGCAACATCTTCAGCCAACTGGTAAAGGCCGCCAGATAAATGAACAGCAACGGCTCATCGCCGAGCATCAGCAGGCCATTGGCGATGGCCTCGCTGGACGCCTCGAGCAAGGCATCCAGTTCAGCGCTGGACAGGTACTGCAGAAGCTTTTCGCTGTTGGCCTGCAAGTCTGCAAGCAGGGCAAACAGCTGCTTCACGTCGTCCCAGACGCCATTCAGGGCGGATTCGAAACCGTGCCAGTCAGCCTGTTGCAGCTGCCCGTAACGCTCGGTGAAGCCGGCGCTGGAAAACTCTGTCCACTGCGGTTGAAACCCTTTCCATTCCTCACGTAACCAGCCTTCCAGACCATCGATGAGGCCTTGATACGAGGCGTATAACGTCCGGATATGCGCAGTGGAAACATCGGGAAAGAAGGTGATGCGATAACGCTGGCCCCGGTCGCAATCGTCGACCTTGAGAATGCCGCTGGGGCCGATGGTGTAATGCAGCGGTTCGCCGAAAACCGGAACACCGTCGACATCGGAAATGATCGGTTCAAGGATCACCGGCGTGTCGCCGATCGGCACAAACCGTGCGGCTTCGAACATGTGCACCAGCGTCAGGGGGCCGGTGGCGGGGCACATGACCACGGAGGAACTGATGGGTCTGCGGCTGCCAACCGGTGCACTGAGCCGGACATCGTTGCCGACCTTGAACACCTGCTCGACACCCAGCGCGGTGCCCGTCCAGAACTGCTCGGCCCAGGCGTCATAGTTGTTGAGACAGAGGCGAAATTCCTGAAACAGCTTTTCGACATCGGGCTGATCAGGGTTCAGCGCAGCGACCACCAGCAAACCGATGCTGTTGTTCAATTTCAGGAGTGGATCAGGTGGAAGCATTGGCAGTCACTCGCGCGCATCGGGGGAATGGCGCGAAACTTTGCGGGGGATCGAACAGGAAAGAAGTCAGCCGAGTAGGCGATGTCTGTAGGGCGATTCTCTAAATGTGCGGGAGGGCGTTCGGCGGACAACCGACATTGCCCGTTGCTCAACCTCGGCTGCGCTCGTTATGCTGCTGAACCCTTTAATCAGATCCGAGCAGCGGCGCTATCCACGCCGCTCGGGATGTCTTTGATAACGGATCCGATGATGAATGCACCGCTGAAGGCGTTTGGCCCGATCAAGGCCGTGATTTTCGACATGGACGGTTTGCTGCTGGACACCGAGGGCATCTACACCGAGGTCACCTCACTGATTGCCGCGCGTTACGGGCGTACCTTCGACTGGAGCATCAAGCAGAACATCATTGGTCGCGGC
The DNA here is from genome assembly GCF_019710535.1 of Pseudomonas sp. 3-2. Taxonomy (NCBI): domain Bacteria; kingdom Pseudomonadati; phylum Pseudomonadota; class Gammaproteobacteria; order Pseudomonadales; family Pseudomonadaceae; genus Pseudomonas; species Pseudomonas sp. 3-2. Next base: position 2,015,126 of record NZ_CP081200.1, read on the forward strand.
GCTGGCGATCTGGCGCGCTACGTGGTTGAGGCGCTGGACCTGCCGATCACCGCCGAAGAGTTTCTGGTGATCCGCGAGCCGCTGATGCGCGAGCGCTTTCCCACCGCGCAGGCGATGCCGGGTGCCGAGGAACTGATCCGTCACCTTAAGGCGCACAACATTCCGATTGCGGTCGGTACCAGCTCATCGCGTCAGTCGTTCGGTCAGAAAACCACCTTGCACCGCGACTGGTTCGCGCTGTTCGACTTCATCGTCACCGCTGACGACCCGGAAGTCGGCGCAGCCAAACCGGCACCGGACATCTTCCTTACCGCAGCGCGTCGCCTGGGTGTAGCGCCGGAAGATTGCCTGGTGTTCGAAGATTCGCCATTCGGCGTGACAGCCGCGAAAGCAGCCGGCATGACCGCTATCGCCATTCCCGATGCCGCCATGGCCGATGAAAAATATGCACACGCCGACGGGATTCTTCGCACGTTGAAAGCGTTCACGCCGAGTGCATGCGGATTGCCGGCGCTCGACTGGGCCTGATCAAACCGCCGACATAAAAACGCCGCCCCTCTGTCAAAGGAGGGGCGGCGTTTTTCGTTATCGACTATCTGATCAATCAGGCGCCGAAACCACCGTCGATGGTCAGGCTGGCACCGGTGATGTAACCGGCCTCCGGGCTGGCGAGGTAGGCCACGAAGCTGGCGATTTCCTCGGCTTTACCGTAGCGACCCACCGCCATCAGCGGGATCAGGCTGTCGGCGAACTCGCCATGAGCCGGGTTCATGTCGGTATCGACCGGGCCTGGCTGAACATTGTTGATGGTGATGCCGCGTGGGCCGAGGTCGCGGGCCAGGCCTTTGGTCAGGCCGACCAGTGCGGATTTGCTCATCGCATACACGCCGCCACCGGCGAAGGGCATGCGGTCGGCGTTGGTGCTGCCGATGTTGATGATGCGCGAGCCTTCGCCCATGTGCTTGGCGGCTTCTTGGCTGGCGATGAACACGCTGCGCACGTTGATTGCCAGGGTCTGGTCGAAGTCTTCCAGTTTGAAGTCTTCCAGCGGCGCGACGGCCAGCACACCGGCGTTGTTGACCAGGATGTCGAGGCGGCCAAAGGTTTCGACAGTGGCGTTCACCGCGTTGCGGATGGCACCGGCGTCGGCGCTGTCAGCCTTGATCGCCAGGGCTTTGCCGCCGGTGGCGGTGATGCTGTTTTGCAGTTCTTCAGCCTTGGCGGCCGAGCTGACGTAGGTAAAGGCAACCGCGGCGCCTTCAGCGGCCAGGCGTTTGACGATGGCGGCACCGATGCCGCGAGAGCCGCCTTGAATCAGAGCGACTTTACCGCTGAGGTGTTGAGTGGTCATGTTCGATCTCCAGAAGTTTCAAGGCAGGCTGCCTTGGTGTGGTGTCGAGTATCTGCCCCTCGCCAATAGGCGGGTAGACCGTGGTTGCTATAGTCTGTGTAAACCAAAAGTTTAGAGTGGCGGCCATGGAAACCTTCAGCAGTATCGAATGCTTCGTGCGCAGCGCCGAAGTCGGCAGCTTTGCCGAGGCCGCGCGACGCCTGAGCCTGACACCGGCCGCCGTGGGCAAAAGCGTGGCGAAACTGGAAGCGCGCCTCGGCGTGAGGCTGTTCCAGCGTAGCACCCGTCGGTTGACCCTGACGGAAGCGGGGCAGTTGTTTCTGAGTGAGGTCAGCGGCAGTCTCACCACCATCCAGAACGCCGTGAACAATCTGGCCAGCGCCGGTGGCCAACCGGCGGGCACGCTGAAAGTCAGCATGGGCACGGTGTTCGGCCGCTTGTACATCGTGCCGTTGCTGGGAGAATTTTTGAGAAGGTTTCCGGCGATCAACCCGGACTGGCACTTCGATAACCGCCAGGTCGATCTGATCGGCCAAGGTTTCGACGCAGCGATTGGCGGTGGTTTCGAGCTGCCCCAAGGCGTGGTCGCCCGCAGGCTGACGCCGGCGCATCGGGTGTTGGTGGCCTCGAAGGATTATCTGGATCGGTACGCACCGATCAGCGAACCGGACGACCTCACACTGCACGACGGCATCCTGATCCGCTCACCGCAAACCGGTCGCGTGCGCTCCTGGCAGTTGACTCACCGCACGCAACAACACAGCCCGCTGACGCTCAAGGCACGAATGACCATGAGCGATTCCGAAGCCGCCTGCGCCACGGCGGCGCAGGGGATGGGGATTGCACTGGTGAGCATGCCATTCGCGGTCGGCTACCTTGAGGCGGGGACTTTGCAGCGGGTCCTGCCGGACTGGTACGTCGACGACGGGAACATCTCCATTTATTACGCCGAACACAAACTGTTGCCGGGCAAGACCCGTGCGTTCGTCGATTTTGTTATCGAGCAGTTTTCAACCCTGGGTCTCGCCGAACGCTTCAACGCGCAAAACGTGCTGGCCAGCCGATGATGGTTTTTGGCCGTGGCGTCGCATACGTGCGCACCTTGGAGGTCGACAAACCCAGCCGTACCAGCGATTCAGCGATGGTCACGGCCGCCGTGACGCCATCCACCACCGGCACCCCTGTGCGCTGACGGATCTGCTCGTCGAGCCCGGCCATGCCGCCGCAACCCAGGCAGATCACTTCGGCTTTATCTTGAGTCACCGCCAGTTCCGCCTGATGCACGATCGCTTCCAGCGCCCGTTGCGGCTCGTGTTCCAGCTCCAGAACCGCCAGGCCACTGGCGCGCACCGAGGCGCAGCGATCCCACAGGCCGGAAAGTTTCAGCCGATCCTCAATCAACGGCACGGTGCGATCCAGCGTGGTCACCACCGAATAGGCGTGGCCGAGGTACATCGCGGTGCTGGCGGCCGCGTCGGTGATGTCCACCACCGGCACGTTGAGCAACTCCTGCAAACCTTCACGACCGTGCTCGCCGTAGCCGGCCTGGATCACCGCGTCGAACGGCTGGTCGTAGGACATCACCCGGTCCATCACGGCGATGGCCGCCAGATAACTTTCGAAATTGCCCTCGACTGAATCGGCGCCGAAGTATGGCGTCAGGCCGACAATCTCGGTGCCGGGGGAAGCGACAGCCTGCGCCGAACGAGCGATGGCCTGAGTGATGGATTCGGTGGTGTTGACGTTGACCACGAGAATGCGCATGGGAAGTCCTTATTACGGTTGGTTCTGCGGCCCCGCGAGGGGCCGCCAAAAGATTCAGTGGCTGACGTTGTCGACGGCGATGGCTTCACCGTCGACATCGGCGTAGTGCGGCTGGCGTTTGGCGATGATCAGGTAGAGCATCCCGGCAATGCCGGCGCCGATCAGCCAGGAGAAGGGCGAAACGCTGTGGAAGCCCGGCACCAATGCCAGAACGATGGCGATCAACGCCGCCGGAATAAACGCCGCAACGGCCCGCAGATTGACCCCGCGGCTGTAGTAATACGCGCCGTTCGGGTGTTCGCTGTACAGCTGCGGCACGTGGATCCGGCCTTTGCGGATCAGCCAGTAGTCGACCATGATCACGCCATACAACGGGCCGAGCAGGGCGCCGAGGCCGGACAGGAAGTACACGATCACCAGCGGGCTGTTGTAGAGATTCCACGGCAGGATCAGCACCGCAATCGTCGCGCTGATCAATCCGGCGCGGCGGAAGGTCAGGTATTTCGGCGCCAGGTTGCTGAGCACGAAGGCCGGGGCGACGAAGTTGGCCATGATGTTCACTGCCACGGTGACGATCAGGAACGCCAGGCAACCGAGTACCAGAAAGAACGTGTTGGGAATCGACGCGATGATCTCGGTCGGGCTTTCGATGATCCGGCCGTTGATCTGAAATTGCGCACCGCACAGCAGGACAGTGATCCCGGCGAACACCAGAATATTCACCGGCAGGCCCCAGAAATTTCCGACCTTGATGGTTTTGCGGCACGGTGAAGAGCGAGCGAAATCGCAGAAGTTGAGGATCAGCGTCCCGTAAATCGCCAGCCACAAGGCGCCGCCGGCAAAGATGTTGCGCCACATCTCGGCGCCGGTCAGCGGCTCGCGGATCGACCAGGCGATGGTCGCGTTGGCCTGGGTGTACATCCACGCGGCGAGGCAGGCGACGGTCAGCAGAATCACCGGCCCGGCGAAGGCTTCGTAGCGGCGCACCATTTCCATGCCGTAGGCCAGAATCGCCAGTTGCACGAACCAGATCGCCACGAAACACACCCAGCCCAGGCTCGACAGGCCGAGGATCGAGTTGTGATCGTAGTCGGCGAAACCGGGATGGATCGCCGTGAGCAGCACGCGAAACACCACTGACGCCAGGTACGTCTGAATCCCGAACCAGGCGATGGCGATCACCGCCCGGATCAATGCAGGAATCTGTGCCCCATGAATGCCGAAACTGATCCGGCTGATCACCGGAAACGGCACGCCGGTTTTCTGCCCCATATAGCCGGACAGGTTCATGAAGAAATACACCAGCGCCGCGCCGATCCCCAGCGACAGCAAAATCTGCCAGCCGCCCAGGCCCAGGGCATACAGACCGATGGCAAACGAGTAATTGGCGATGTTGTGCACATCGTTGGTCCACAGGGCAAAGATGCTGTATTTGCCCCAACGCCGTCCTTCGACCTTGGTCGGTGCGAGGTCACTATTGTGCAGGCGTGGACTCAATTGCAGCGGTTCGGCGATCCCGTCACCGGGCACGCTGTGGTCGAGGGATGAAGAGGCGGGCAGATTCAGCGCGATGTTGTTATTGGAGAGACTCGTACGCATTCCGGCAGGCTCCTGATGTTCGGGCCACGATGACTGTGCATGAGCGTTCGGGCTCGGCAGATCTTCGTCGCGGCGGTGAAACATCACTGGTTTCGGGGCATCTGCAGCCTGTACGGGATAGGGCGCTTCAGGCTTGCGGATCGAAAGTGTGGGTTCATGTTCTGCAGTTTTGTATACAAAACATGTATGCACTAAAGCCAGATCTGTGCCAGCCAGCGATCTATGAAAGCGGTCGTTGATTTCGAAAAGTTATTGAGGTTCGCTAAGTTGCTGAAATTCAGGCGATATAAATTGACCGTTCGAACAGGTATTTATTTTTCGGGAGGGTTTTTAGCGGGCGTCGGGAGGGAGTGTTGCTGGAGCTTGATGTAACTTTTCAGGGCGTAGAAACGAAAAGTGCACACATAAATGGCACCGATGGTGACAATCCTGTGTACACATTTTTCAGAACGGGTAGAGAACACTGTCGGAGCTGATTAGCTCCCACAGTGCATCGGGGACCTTATGCCTTGCTGATGATGTTCCCGGCATGCAACCCGCATTCTTTCTGGGTCGCTTCTTCCCACCACCAACGGCCTTCACGTTCGTGCTGGTTCGGCAGGACAGGGCGGGTGCACGGTTCGCAGCCGATGCTGATGAAACCGCGTTCATGCAGGCTGTTGTACGGCAGCTCCAGCATGCGGATGTAGCCCCAGATTTCCTCGCTGGTCATCTGCGCCAGCGGGTTGAACTTGTACAGGGTGCGCTCCGGGGTGGAGAACGCTGTATCGATTTCCATCACCGCCACGGCACTGCGGGTGCCTGGGCTCTGGTCGCGGCGCTGGCCGGTGGCCCAGGCTTTGACGCCGGACAACTTGCGGCGCAGCGGCTCGATCTTGCGGATCCCGCAGCATTCGCCGTGACCGTCCTTGTAGAAGCTGAACAGGCCTTTTTCCTTCACGAACGGTTCAAGTTTCGTGTAGTCCGGTGAGACCAGTTCGATGTCGATCTTGTAGTGCTCGCGCACCTGATCGATGAAACGGTAGGTTTCCGGATGCAGGCGGCCGGTGTCGAGACTGAACACCTTGACGTTCTTGTTCAGCTTCCAGGCCATGTCCACCAGCACCACATCCTCGGCGCCACTGAAAGATATCCACAGGTCATCGCCGAACTCGGCGAACGCGAGTTTGAGGATGTCCTGCGCGGATTTGTTGGCATAGGTCGTGGCGAGTTCCACGACGTCGAACGTTGGGCTCATCAGGGCGGCTTCCTACAGGTCGGTGGCGCTGGGCGCTCTATATGGCGGCGATGGTAACAAAAAGCAACGCGCGCCGGGGCGGCCTCTGCGTTGCGCGCTCCAGGTCGAGCCGCTAGAGTTCGGGCTCGCTCGGCTCAATAAACATTACAAATGGAGTGTCCTGTGGAAATTGCCTGTCTTGATCTTGAAGGGGTGCTGGTACCGGAAATCTGGATCGCCTTCGCCGAAAAAACCGGAATCGAATCGCTCAAGGCCACCACCCGGGACATTCCCGACTACGACGTGCTGATGAAGCAGCGCCTGCGTATCCTCGACGAGCATGGCCTGAAACTTTCGGACATTCAGGAAGTGATCGCCACGCTCAAGCCGCTGGACGGCGCGGTGGAATTCGTTGACTGGCTGCGCGAGCGTTTCCAGGTGGTGATTCTGTCGGACACCTTCTACGAGTTTTCCCAGCCGCTGATGCGTCAGCTGGGCTTTCCGACCTTGCTCTGCCACCGACTTATTACCGATGACAGCGGTCGGGTGACGAGCTACCAGTTGCGTCAGAAAGATCCGAAACGTCAGTCGGTCCTGGCCTTCAAGAGCCTGTATTACCGGGTGATTGCGGCGGGGGATTCCTACAACGACACCAGCATGCTCGGCGAAGCGGATGCGGGGATTCTGTTCCATGCGCCGGACAACGTTATTCGCGAGTTTCCGCAGTTTCCGGCGGTGCATACGTTTGCCGAGTTGAAGCAGGAATTCCTCAAAGCCTCGAACCGCGACTTATCCCTTTAGCCACCTGATGATCGTTCCCACGCGGACGGTTCGACGCCTCGACGTGGGAACGATCAACGGTTAAAGGTTTTGCAGGGTTTCGAGCAGGACTCTGACCTTGGTGATCGATTCCTGATACTCCGCCAGCCAGTCCGAATCGGCGACGATCCCGCCACCGCCCCAGCAGCACACCTGTCCATCCTTCACCAGCAGACTGCGGATCGCGATAGAGCTGTCCATCTCGCCGCGCACGTCCAGGTACAGCAACGAACCGCAATACAAGCCGCGTCGGGTCGGCTCCAGTTCGTCGATGATCTGCATCGCACGAATCTTCGGTGCGCCGGTGATCGAGCCGCCGGGGAAACTGCCGGCAATCAGGTCCAGGGCGTCGCGATCCGCCGCCAGTTCACCGGTTACGCTGCTGACCAGGTGATGCACGTTCGGATAGCTTTCCAGGCTGAACAACTCCGGCACCCGCACCGAGCCGATGCGGCAGGTGCGGCCCAGGTCGTTGCGCAGCAGGTCGACAATCATCAGGTTTTCCGCACGATCCTTGGGGCTGGCCAGCAGTTCGGCGGCGTTCGCCGCGTCCTCGGTCGGGTTCGCGCCACGGGGACGGGTGCCCTTGATCGGGCGGGTTTCCACCTGACGCTGGCTGACTTTGACGAAACGCTCGGGCGACAGGCTCAGCACTGCATTGCCGTCGGGCAGGCTCTGGAACCCGGAAAACGGCGTCGGGCAGGCCTCGCGCAATTTGCAGTAGGCCAGCCATGGATCGCCCTGGCACGGCGCGCGGAAACGCTGGGCGAAATTGACCTGATAGCAGTCGCCGGCCTGGATGTAATGCTGGATGCGTTCGAACGCCTGACGGTATTCATCTGCCGAGAGATCGGCTGCCATCGGGCTGTTCAGCTTGAAAGGCGTCAGTGCGGTGCTCACCGGTTGGCTGAACACATCGATCAGTCGTTGTTTCTCGCTGGCGCTGACCGAGGGGTGAAACACCAGTTGGCTGGTGGCCGATTGGTGGTCGCTGATCAGTGCCCAGTCGTACAGACCAAAACGCGCATCGGGCAATTGCAGATCATCCCGGGCCTGACTCGGCAGGTTTTCCAGATGCCGGCCGAAGTCGTAGCTCAGGTAACCGATCAGGCCACCGGCGAAAGGCAATTCGTACCCATCGGGCAATTGCGCGTCGCCCAACCGGGTCAGATTATCCCGCAGACGTTGCAGGAAATCGTCGCCGCGCTCGTCCGGCAAAACCGCCAGCTGTTCCAGCGGCCAGGCGCTGAGCAGGTCATAACGGCCACGGTCGGCACTCGGGCGGCCACTGTCGAGCAGCACGGCGCCGGGCGCATGGCGGATGGCCGCGAAATAGTCGGCGGGGTTGGCGCGGTAGGGCAGCGGGTGTACGGAACAGGTCAACATGGGCGGGGCAGATCGGCCATCGAGGCGGGGTGGGGATTGTAGTCCCCTCCGGGAATTGCTCCTAGAGGGGATGTCGGGGATTGGCAGATTGGCGGCAGGTAGTGCGACTCATCCCTCGACCGCCGGAATATGCCCAAACAACTCCTGAGCAAACGCCACCCGCTCTTCAACCGATTCAGTCACACCACGCGCCTTGAGTTCTTCCAGATGCGCTTCCACCGCATGGGTGCGCAACGTCAGCCCGCAGTCGTTGGCAATCTGGATATTCAGCCCCGGCCGCGCATTCAGCTCCAGAATCAGCGGGCCTTTCTCCTGGTCCAGCACCATGTCCACGCCGATGTAACCCAGGCCACACAGCTCATAACAACCGGCCGCGAGCTTCATGAAACCGTCCCAGTAGGGCAGTTGCACGCCGTCCACCGCGTTGGTGGTGTCCGGGTGTTTGGTGATGATGTTGTTCAGCCAGGTGCCGCGCAAAGTCAGGCCGGTGGCCAGGTCGACACCGACGCCGATGGCGCCCTGGTGCAGGTTGGCCTTGCCGCCGGACTGGCGGGTCGGCAAACGCAGCATCGCCATCACCGGGTAACCCATCAGCACGATGATGCGGATGTCCGGCACGCCTTCGTAGCTGATGCTCTTGAAGATCTGGTCCGGGGTCACCCGATATTCGATCAGCGCCCGGTCGCGGTGCCCGCCCAGCGAATACAGGCCGGTGAGGATGCTGGAGATATGATGCTCCAGCTCTTCGTGGGCAAGGATCTTGCCCGACACCGTGCGATAGCGGCCCTCGAAACGGTCGGCGATGACGATGATGCCGTCACCGCCGGCGCCCTGGGCCGGCTTGATCACGAAGTCGTTGCGCCCGCCGATGATCTCGCCGAGCTTGTCGATTTCCTTCTCCGTGGAAATCACGCCATACAGTTCCGGCACATGAATGCCGGCCTCGATCGCGCGTTCCTTGGTGATGATCTTGTCATCGACGATCGGGTACAGGCTGCGCTTGTTGTACTTGAGCACGTAGTCCGCGTTACGCCGATTGATGCCCATGATGCCCCGGGCTTCCAGGGCCTTCCAGGTCTTCCAGAAACCGAACATCAGGCGTCAGCCTTCTTCAGGAAAGCCTTGAAACGCACCAGTTCAGTCAGGCGATAACCGCGATAGCGACCCATGGCCAGCATGAAGCCCACCAGAATCAGCAGGATCGCCGGGAAGGTGAACACGAAGTACACCAGCTCCGGAACGGTCATGATCAGGTGCGCCAGGGACGCCGCGAACAGCGTGCCGATCGCCACTTTCATGGCATGGCTGGCACCGCGTTCTTCCCAGGTGATCGACAGGCGTTCGATGGTCATGGTCAGAATCACCATCGGGAACAGCGCCACCGACAGACCGCGCTCCAGACCGAGTTTGTGACTGAACAGGCTGATCGCCGCGATCAGCACCACCACGAACGTCAGCACCACCGACAGGCGCGGCAGCATTTGCAGCTTCAGGTGTTCCAGATACGAGCGCAGCGATAACCCGAGCGCGGTGATCACAGTAAACAGCAGGATGCCGAAACCCAGTTGCGTCTCGCGGAAGGCCAAGGCGATCAGCACCGGCGTGAACGTGCCGAGGGTCTGCAGGCCGATCAGGTTGCGCAGGATCAGGATCACCAGCACGCCGATCGGGATCATCACCATGATCATGAAGGTTTGCTGGGTTTGCAGCGGCAGGCCGTACAGCGAGTATTCGAGGAAGTTGGCGTCGGTGTTTTCGTCGGTCAGCTTGGCCAGACGAATCGCGTTCATCTCGCTGTTGTTCAGGCTGAAGGTCACGTTGGCTTTCTTGCCGCCGTCGACGGTGATCAGGTTCTCATCACCGCTCCACCACAGCAGGCGGTCGGTCGGCAGGCCTTGCTCGCCGGTTTCCGGGTTGAAATACAGCCAGTCGGTGCCGTTGAAGCTGCGCAGCCACAGTTCCGGGGTTTGCGGTTGATCGGCGACGAGGCGGATGGTGTGGACTTTTTCCACCGGTACGTGGGCAATGGACAGCAGCAGCTCGACGATCTTGGCTTTGTGCGGCGTCGACGGATCGCCGGCCAGCAGCAGTTTCACGTTGTCGTCGTTGACGTTGTTGACGCGTTTGATCGCCTCGCCAATGAAGGTCTCGACGTCGGCCGAGTGCTGGCGGATCGGGGCGAGCAGGGCTTCGGCGGCGATCTTTTCCGGGCCTTCGATGGCCATGCTGTCGCGGAAGGTCGGGCCTTTGATCTTGGTTTTCTCGGCGGTGTAACGCTTGGTCAGCACAAGACGGTAATAAAGGGTCTGGTTACCCTTGGCCCGGCGTGCCGACCAGGTGACCTTGCGATTGCCGTCGACGCGGTTGACCGCCACCCCGTAGTTGTTGGAGATAAAGCTTTCATTGAGGCTGACGTAATCGCGGCTCAGGGGCGGCACGAACATCTGGATCTTCACCGGATCCTTGGTGCTGGCGACGAACTCGACCTTGGCGTCGATGTTCCACAGGTCGTCGGTGGCGTCTTCGGTCACCGGGATGCCGAGCACGAAAATCTGATAGGCCGTAACCGAAACGCCCAGCAACACCAGGATGGTGATCAGGACTTTCAGGTGGAAGGTTAGAGAACGCATGGAAATTACTCGGCGGTATGAGCGGCGATGGCGCAGGCGGGTTTGCCGGCAGCGTATTTAAGACTGGGATCGACCAGCGCATCGAAGCGTTTCAGCGCCTCGGAGCCGATCAAAAGCGGGTATTGGAACGCACTACGGTCGGTCAGGTTCACTTCGATGCTGCGCATTGCCGAACCCATGCAGATGTCCAGCTCGATCACCGGGCGGGCGGTGTACTTCTTGCCTTCTTCCGGGTCGTAGTCGCCGGCGCGGCGCTTGATCTTGCTGACCCGGGCCAGAGGCCGTTCGATCGGGTGCGAATGCGCGGCGTCGATGGCCAGGTAGAAACGTACCCAGGACTCGCCGTTGCGTTTGAAGCGTTTGATGTCGCGGGCACTCAGGGAGGCGGTTTTCGCCCCGGTGTCGAGTTTCGCCGCCACTTCCAGGTTGATCCCGTCGAGGGCAGCGTATTCGTTGAGGCCGTACACGGTCTTTTCCCCCGCCGCGGCGAGGCCGGGCAGGCAAAACAGTGCAAAGAATGTGGGGAAGGGCTTGAGTCTCATAAATCCTGGCGAGCAGCGTTCCGTTCTCGGTTCAGGGCCATGGCATCAGGAAATCCTGTCTGGTCATCGCCTTCGTGTGCCTATCAGCTTTTTATGACAAGCCGTGCAAATGACTCGCAAATGCGGGCGGCATTCTAGCACGGTGGTTTTATGGCGCCAGCGCCGGGGCCGGTCTATAACCCTTGGGGCTGACACGCAGGCTTATTAGACGATTGTCGACAATCTCTATTTATCCTTTGACTGATGCGGGCTGATTCGCTAGTTTTTGCCGCATTGGATTTGAAGGTGTCGACAATATGCTGGATCAACTCGATCCCCCGGTGATCAGCGGCGACGATTCCGAGACGCTCTCGGAAAACGTCTTCCGACGCATCCAGGCGGCCATCGTCAAAGGCGAGATCGCCCCGGGCAGCAAGATCTCCGAGCCGGAACTGGCGCGCACCTACGGCATCAGCCGCGGGCCGCTGCGCGAGGCGATCCATCGTCTGGAAGGCCAGCGCCTGCTGGTGCGCGTACCGCACGTCGGTGCCCGGGTGGTGTCGCTGAGCCACGCCGAATTGCTCGAACTCTACGAAATCCGCGAATCCCTCGAAGGCATGGCCTGCCGTCTGGCGGCCGAACGCATGAGCGTCGAAGAAATCGACGAACTGCGCCGGGTGCTGGAAACCCACGAACGCGATGCAGCGTTCCAGGCCGGCGTCGGCTACTACCAGCAGGAAGGCGATTTCGACTTTCACTACCGGATCATCCAGGGCAGCGGCAACCGCACCCTTACGCAAATGCTCTGCGGCGAGCTCTATCAACTGGTGCGCATGTACCGCATCCAGTTTTCCACCACGCCCAATCGCCCGCGCCAGGCCTTTGCCGAACACCACCGGATTCTCGATGCCATCGCCGACCGTGACGGCGAGCTCGCGGAATTGTTGATGCGCCGTCACATCGGCGCCTCGAAACGCAACATCGCCCGTCATTACCAGGACGGCGCCGACCACAAGACAGCCACTGAACGAGGTGAGTCATGAGTTCCAACAAGAGCACTCCAGGCCAGCGTTTCCGCGATGCGGTCGCCAGCGAACATCCGCTGCAAGTGGTCGGGGCGATCAATGCCAACCACGCGCTGCTGGCCAAGCGCGCCGGTTTCAAGGCGATCTACCTGTCGGGTGGCGGGGTGGCTGCCGGCTCCCTCGGCGTGCCGGACCTGGGCATCACCGGCCTGGATGACGTGCTGACCGACGTGCGCCGTATCACCGACGTCTGCGACCTGCCGCTGCTGGTGGACGTGGACACCGGTTTCGGCGCCTCGGCGTTCAACGTGGCCCGCACCGTCAAGTCGATGATCAAGTTCGGCGCAGCAGCGATTCACATCGAAGACCAGGTCGGCGCCAAGCGCTGCGGCCACCGTCCGAACAAAGAGATCGTGACCCAGCAGGAAATGGTCGACCGCATCAAGGCCGCCGTCGATGCCCGCACCGACGACAGCTTCGTGATCATGGCCCGCACCGACGCCCTGGCCGTTGAAGGTCTGGAATCGGCACTGGATCGCGCCGCTGCGTGCATCGAGGCCGGCGCCGACATGATCTTCCCGGAAGCCATCACTGAACTCGATATGTACAAACTGTTCGCCAGCCGTGTGAAGGCGCCGATCCTGGCCAACATCACCGAATTCGGCTCGACGCCGCTGTACACCACCGAACAACTGGCAGGCGCCGACGTGTCGCTGGTGCTGTACCCGCTGTCGGCGTTCCGCGCGATGAACAAGGCGGCGGAAAACGTCTACACCGCGATCCGCCGCGACGGTACTCAGCAGAATGTCATCGACACCATGCAGACTCGCATGGAGCTTTACGATCGCATCGATTACCACACCTTCGAGCAGAAGCTCGACGCGTTGTTTGCGGCGAAGAAGTAAGCCGCAACCGTACTCCCTAATAAATTCAAGATTGGAGACAACAATGGCCGAAGCAAAAGTACTCAGTGGCGCCGGGCTCCGGGGCCAGGTCGCCGGGCAAACCGCACTGTCCACCGTGGGCCAGGCCGGTGCCGGGCTGACCTATCGCGGCTACGACGTGCGCGAACTGGCAGCCGACGCACAATTTGAAGAAGTGGCGTACCTGCTGCTCTACGGAGAGCTGCCGACCAAGGCGCAACTCGCCGACTATCAAGGCAAACTCAGCAAGCTGCGCGACCTGCCGCAAGCGCTGAAAGAAGTGCTGGAACGCATCCCCGCCGACGCCCACCCGATGGACGTGATGCGCACCGGTTGCTCGTTCCTGGGCAATATCGAGCCGGAAAAAGACTTCTCCGAGCAACGCGACAAGACCGACCGTCTGCTGGCCGCCTTTCCGGCGATCATGTGCTACTGGTATCGCTTCAGCCACGACGGCAAACGCATCAATTGCGTGACGGACGAGCAGTCCATCGGCGGCCACTTCCTGCACCTGCTGCACGACAAGAAGCCGAGCGAACTGCACGTCAAGGTGATGAACGTCTCGCTGATCCTCTACGCCGAGCACGAATTCAACGCCTCGACCTTCACCGCTCGGGTGTGCGCTTCGACCCTGTCCGATCTGTATTCCTGCGTCACGGCGGCCATCGGTTCCTTGCGCGGCCCGCTGCACGGTGGCGCCAACGAAGCGGCGATGGAAATGATCGAGCGCTTCTCGTCGCCGGAAGAGGCGATCAAGGGCACCCTCGGCATGCTCGAGCGCAAGGACAAGATCATGGGCTTCGGCCACGCGATCTATAAGGACAGCGATCCGCGCAACGAGGTGATCAAGGGCTGGTCGAAAAAACTCGCCGACGAAGTGGGCGACAAGGTGTTGTTCGCGGTTTCCGAAGCCATCGACAAGACCATGTGGGAACAGAAAAAACTGTTCCCCAACGCCGACTTCTACCATGCCTCGGCGTACCACTTCATGGGCATCCCGACCAAGCTGTTCACCCCGATCTTCGTCTGCTCGCGCCTGACCGGCTGGGCGGCGCACGTATTCGAACAGCGTGCCAACAACCGCATCATCCGTCCAAGCGCCGAGTACACCGGCGTCGAACAGCGCAAGTTCGTGCCAATCGAACAGCGCTGACCGGGGAGGGCGCCGGCACAGGCGCCCCCTCTTTGAAACTACCGTGACCGAGTCCTGACCGATGAACACAGAATTTCGCAAGAACCTGCCCGGCACGCCGCTGGACTTTTTCGACGTCCGCGCGGCTGTCGATGCGATCCAGCCCGGCAGCTACGACACCCTGCCGTACACCTCTCGCGTGCTGGCGGAAAACCTCGTGCGTCGCTGCGACCCGGCCACGCTCACCGATTCCCTGAAACAACTGATCGAGCGCAAACGCGACCTCGACTTCCCGTGGTTCCCGGCCCGCGTGGTGTGCCACGACATTCTTGGCCAGACCGCACTGGTGGATCTGGCCGGCCTGCGCGACGCGATTGCCCAACAGGGCGGCGACCCGGCGCAGGTCAACCCGGTGGTGCCGACACAACTGATCGTCGACCACTCGCTGGCGGTGGAAGCGGGCGGCTTTGACAAGCAGGCCTTTGAGAAGAACCGCGCCATCGAAGACCGGCGAAACGAAGACCGCTTCCACTTCATCAACTGGACCAAGAAGGCCTTCAAGAACGTCGACGTGATCCCGCCGGGCAACGGCATCATGCACCAGATCAACCTGGAGAAAATGTCGCCGGTGATTCAGGTGCGCGACGGCGTGGCGTTCCCGGATACCTGCGTCGGCACCGACAGCCATACCCCGCACGTCGATGCGCTGGGCGTGATTGCCATCGGCGTCGGTGGTCTCGAAGCTGAAAGCGTGATGCTCGGCCGCGCATCGTGGATGCGCCTGCCGGAAAGCGTCGGCGTCGAGCTGACCGGCAATCTGCAACCGGGCATCACCGCCACCGACATGGTGCTGGCGCTGACCGAATACCTGCGCAAACAGAAAGTGGTCGGCGCGTGGCTGGAGTTCTTCGGCGAAGGTGCTTCGGCACTGACCCTCGGCGACCGCGCGACCATTTCCAACATGGCCCCGGAATACGGCGCCACGGCGGCGATGTTCTACATCGACCAGCAGACCATCGACTACCTGAAACTCACTGGTCGCGAAGACCAGCAAGTGCAGCTCGTCGAGCAATACGCCAGGCAGATCGGTCTGTGGGCCGACAGCCTGAAAGGTGCGCAATACGAGCGTGGCCTGACCTTCGATCTGTCTTCGGTGGTGCGCAACATGGCCGGCCCGAGCAACCCGCACGCTCGCGTGGCGGTGTCGGATCTGGCCGCCAAAGGCATCGCCGGCCAGTGGGAGGACGTGCCGGGGCAAATGCCTGACGGCGCGGTGATCATCGCCGCCATCACCAGTTGCACCAACACCAGCAACCCACGCAACGTGATCGCCGCCGGCCTGCTGGCGCGCAACGCCAACAAGCTTGGGCTGACCCGCAAGCCGTGGGTCAAGTCGTCGCTGGCACCGGGTTCGAAAACCGTGGCGCTGTACCTCGATGAAGCAGGGCTGACCACGGAGCTGGAGCAGCTCGGTTTCGGCGTCGTCGCCTTCGCCTGCACCACCTGCAACGGCATGTCCGGCGCGCTGGATCCGGTGATCCAGCAGGAAATCATCGACCGCGACCTGTACGCTACCGCTGTGCTGTCCGGTAACCGTAACTTCGACGGGCGGATTCACCCGTACGCCAAGCAGGCTTTCCTCGCTTCGCCGCCGCTGGTGGTGGCCTACGCGATTGCCGGCACCATCCGCTTCGATATCGAGAAAGATGTGCTGGGCGTGGTCGACGGCAAGGAAATCCGTCTGAAAGACATCTGGCCGAGCGACGAAGAAATCGACGCGGTGGTGAAATCCTCGGTCAAGCCCGAGCAGTTCCGTCAGGTCTACATCCCGATGTTCGCCATCCATGAAGACACCGGCCCCAAAGTTGCGCCGCTGTACGACTGGCGCGAAATGAGCACCTACATCCGCCGTCCGCCTTACTGGGAAGGCGCGCTGGCCGGGGCGCGCCCGCTCAAGGGCATGCGCCCGCTGGCGGTGCTGCCGGACAACATCACCACCGATCACCTGTCGCCGTCGAACGCGATCATGCTCGACAGCGCCGCCGGCGAATACCTGGCGAAAATGGGCCTGCCGGAAGAGGACTTCAACTCTTACGCGACCCACCGTGGCGACCACCTGACCGCACAGCGCGCGACGTTTGCCAACCCGAAACTGTTCAACGAAATGGTCGTGGAAAACGGCAAGGTCAAGCAGGGTTCGCTGGCCCGTGTCGAGCCGGAAGGCCAAGTGATGCGCATGTGGGAAGCCATCGAAACCTACATGGAACGCAAGCAGCCGCTGATCATCATCGCCGGCGCCGACTACGGCCAGGGTTCGTCCCGCGACTGGGCGGCCAAAGGCGTGCGTCTGGCGGGTGTGGAAGCGATTGCCGCCGAAGGTTTCGAGCGCATTCACCGCACCAACCTGGTGGGCATGGGCGTGTTGCCGCTGGAGTTCAAACCGGGCACCGACCGCAAGACCCTGGGTATCGATGGCAGCGAAACCTACGACGTGATCGGCGAGCGCACGCCGCGTGCCGACCTGACGCTGGTGATCCATCGCAAGAACGGCGAACGCGTTGATGTGCCGGTGACCTGCCGTCTGGATACCGCTGAAGAAGTGTCGATCTACGAGGCCGGCGGCGTGTTGCAGCGCTTTGCCCAGGACTTCCTCGAAGAGTCGGCGGTTGCCGTTTAAATCAACTGATGTGGGCATGGGACTTCAAGTCCCATGTCTTCGTTAAGGAGCACCATGGCTCACGCACCGCAAATAAAAATCCCCGCCACCTACATGCGTGGTGGCACCAGCAAAGGCGTGTTTTTCAGCCTCAAGGATCTGCCCGAAGCCGCGCAGATTCCCGGCCCGGCCCGCGATGCGCTGCTGCTGCGGGTCATCGGCAGCCCCGACCCGTACGACAAGCAGATCGACGGCATGGGCGGCGCAACGTCCAGCACCAGCAAAACCGTCATCCTGTCGAAAAGCATCAAGGCCGATCACGACGTCGATTACCTGTTCGGTCAGGTGTCGATCGACAAGCCGTTCGTGGACTGGAGCGGCAACTGCGGCAACCTGTCGGCGGCGGTCGGTTCGTTCGCCATCAGCAACGGCCTGGTGGACGCCAGCCGCATTCCTCACAACGGCGTGGCGGTGGTTCGCGTGTGGCAGGCCAACATCGGCAAGACCATCATTGCCCACGTGCCGATCACCAATGGCGAAGTCCAGGAAACCGGTGATTTCGAGCTCGACGGCGTAACCTTCCCGGCCGCCGAAGTCCAGGTCGAATTCATGGACCCGGCGGCGGAAGAAGAGGGCGGCGGTGGCTCGATGTTCCCCACCGGCAACCTGATCGACGAGCTGGAAGTGCCGGGTGTCGGCACGTTCAAGGCGACCATGATCAACGCGGGTATCCCGACGATCTTCGTCAACGCCGAAGACATCGGCTACACCGGCACCGAACTGCAAAGCGCGATCAACAGCGATCCGAAGGCTTTGCAGATGTTTGAGACGATTCGCGCCTACGGTGCTTTGCGCATGGGGCTGATTTCCAGTTTGGATGAAGCGGCCAAGCGTCAGCACACGCCGAAAGTGGCGTTTGTCGCCAAACCTGCGGATTACGTCGCGTCCAGCGGCAAGGCCATTGGCGCCGGGGATGTGGATCTGCTGGTGCGGGCGTTGTCGATGGGCAAGCTGCACCACGCAATGATGGGGACGGCGGCGGTGGCGATTGGCACTGCAGCAGCTATCTCCGGCACCTTGGTGAATCTGGCGGCGGGTGGTGTTGAGCGCAATGCTGTGCGGTTCGGGCATCCGTCCGGGACGTTGCGTGTTGGCGCAGAAGCTAGCCTGGAAAACGGTGAGTGGGTGGTGAAGAAGGCGATCATGAGCCGTAGTGCGCGCGTCCTGATGGAAGGTTACGTCCGCGTCCCTGGCGACTCTTTCTGACCCAGCGCAGCAGCAAATGTGGGAGCGGGCTTGCTCGCGAAGGCGGTGTATCAGGCAACATCAACGCTGGATATGCCGGCCCATTCGCGGGCAAGTCGAATCGTCGCACCGCCGCTCCCACAGGTTCTGTATTTCAACAATAAGAATGGTTTAAAACCAAGACTCAGCCTGAACCGAGGTCCCATCAACGAACCACTTTCAAGAGTGAATCGAACATGAGCGCCAACGTCGACCTGAACAACCGCCCCGACTACGACCGTGTCCTGCAGGACATCGCCGATTACGTCCTCACCTACAAAATCGAATCCACCGAAGCCCTCGACACCGCCCGTAACTGCCTGATGGACACCTTGGGCTGCGGCCTGCTGGCCCTGCGTTTCCCCGAATGCACCAAGCACCTTGGCCCAATCGTCGAAGGCACCGTCGTCCCATTCGGCGCCCGAGTCCCTGGCACCTCTTATCGCCTCGACCCGGTAAAAGCGGCGTGGGACATCGGCTGCATCGTGCGCTGGCTCGATTACAACGACACCTGGCTCGCCGCTGAATGGGGCCATCCGTCGGACAACCTCGGCGGGATTCTCGCGGTGGCCGATCACTTGTCGCAAAAGCGTCTGGCCAATGGTGAAGCGCCGCTCACCGTGCGCGATGTGCTCGAAGCCATGATCATGGCCCACGAAATCCAGGGCGTGATCGCCCTGGAAAACTCCTTCAATCGTGTAGGCCTCGACCACGTCATTCTGGTGAAAGTCGCCTCGACCGCTGTGACCGCCAAACTGATGGGCGCCAACCGCGAGCAGCTGTTATCGGCGCTGTCCCACGCGTTTGCCGACGGTCAGGCGTTGCGCACTTACCGCCATGCGCCGAACGCCGGTTCGCGAAAATCCTGGGCGGCGGGGGATGCGTCGAGCCGAGGCGTGCGGCTGGCGGATATCGCGATGCGCGGCGAAATGGGCATTCCCGGCGTCTTGAGTGCCAAGCAGTGGGGCTTTTACGACGTTCTGTTCAGCCACACCAACAACGATCTGGCGCTCAAGCCTGAAGACAAACGCGCCTTCAGCTTCTCCCGGCCGTTCGGCAGTTACGTGATGGAAAACGTGCTGTTCAAGATCAGCTTCCCCGCCGAATTCCACGCGCAGACCGCCTGCGAAGCCGCTGTGACCCTGCATCCGCAGGTGCGCAATCGTCTGCATGAGATCGACCGGATTGTCATCACCACGCATGAGTCGGCGATTCGCATCATTTCCAAGGTCGGGCCGCTGGCCAACGCCGCTGATCGCGATCACTGCCTCCAGTACATGACCGCCGTGCCGCTGGCGTTCGGCAATCTGGTGGCTGAGCAGTACGAGGATGATTTCCACAAAGCCCATCCGGTCATCGATGTGCTGCGCGAAAAAATGGTCATCGTCGAAGATCCGCTTTTCACCCGCCAATACCTGGAGGCCGACAAGCGCTCGATCGCCAATGCGGTGCAGGTGTTTTTCAAGGACGGTTCGAGCACGGAAAACGTGGTGGTGGAGTACCCGATCGGCCATCGCCGGCGTCGCGCTGAGGGCATTCCGTTGCTGGAGGACAAATTCCGGACAAATCTGGCGACCCGCTTCACCGGACAGCGCAGCGGGGAGATTCTTGCGCTGTGCAAGGATCAGGCGCGGCTTGAAGCCACGCCGGTGAACCGGTTTGTCGATTTGTTTGTGATCTGAGGGACCGCGTTATCGTTCTTCGCGGGCAAGCCACGCTCCCACAGGGTTTTGTATCGGATGCAATTATTGCAAACGCCACGACACCTGTAGGAGCCGGGCTTGCCCGCGAAGGCGTCAGATCAGACACCGCAGAGCTATTTGAAGCGCCGCTCCACGCCTTTTTCCACGAGAATCTTCGCGGAAATTTCTTCCACCGAAAAATGCGTGGAGTTGATGTTCGGGATGTTCTCGCGGCGGAACAGGTTTTCCACCTCGCGCACTTCGAACTCGCACTGGGCGTAGCTCGAATAACGGCTGTTGGGCTTGCGTTCGTTGCGGATCGCGGTGAGGCGGTCCGGGTCGATGGTCAGGCCGAACAGCTTGTGCTGGTGGGCGCGCAGGGCGGCCGGCAGTTGCAGGCGTTCCATGTCGTCCTCGGTCAGCGGATAGTTGGCCGCACGGATGCCGAACTGCATCGCCATGTACAGACACGTCGGCGTCTTACCACAACGCGACACGCCCACTAGTATCAGGTCGGCCTTGTCGTAATAGTGGGTGCGGGCGCCGTCGTCGTTGTCCAGAGCGAAGTTCACCGCTTCGATGCGCTCCATGTAATTGGAGTTGTGACCGATGGAGTGGGACTTGCCGACGGTGTAGGAAGAATGCTCGGTCAGTTCCTGTTCGAGCGGGGCGAGGAACGTCGAGAAGATGTCGATCATGAAACCATTGGAGGTTGCGAGAATCTCACGGATGTCCTGATTGACGATGGTGTCGAAGATGATCGGCCGGAAACCGTCGGTTTCAGCGGCTTTGTTGATTTGTTGTACCATGGCCCGCGCTTTTTCAACGCTGTCGATGTAGGGGCGCGTGAATTTGCTGAAGGTAATGTTTTCGAACTGCGCCAGAAGGCTTTGACCCAGGGTTTCGGCGGTGATGCCGGTGCCATCGGAGATAAAGAAAGCAGATCGTTTCATTTGCACCTTGGGCCTTAAGCTAATGAGCATTTCTGGATATGATAGGCACGATTTGTCGGCCGCCATTGGCCCGCATTCTCACTTATTTTCCAGGTCCAGGCCATACAGCCGGCCAACGCTCCCCCGAGCCGCCGGTTTCTGAGCTTTTCCAACACAGTTAGTGGAGAGATCACCTTGGTAGAGTACGTAGTTTCCCTCGATAAGCTCGGCAAACACGATGTTGAGCATGTGGGGGGCAAGAACGCATCCCTGGGCGAGATGATCAGTAACCTGGCCGGTGCCGGTGTTTCGGTCCCCGGCGGCTTCGCCACCACGGCGCAAGCCTATCGCGACTTCCTGGAACTGAGCGGTCTGAACGATCAGATCCACAAGGCCCTCGATGCGCTGGACGTCGATGACGTCAATGCCCTGGCCAAGACCGGCGCCCAGATCCGCCAATGGATCATGGAAGCCGAATTCCCTGAAAAACTGAACACCGAGATCCGCACCGCGTTCGCCGCACTGTCGGCCGGTAATCCTGACGTGGCCGTGGCCGTGCGTTCCTCCGCCACCGCCGAAGACCTGCCGGACGCTTCGTTCGCTGGTCAGCAGGAAACCTTCCTGAACATCCGTGGCGTGGAAAACGTCATTCGCGCGGCCAAGGAAGTGTTCGCTTCCCTGTTCAACGACCGTGCCATTTCCTACCGCGTACACCAGGGCTTCGACCACAAGCTGGTCGCCCTGTCGGCTGGCGTGCAGCGCATGGTGCGTTCGGAAACCGGCACCGCCGGCGTGATGTTCACCCTCGATACCGAATCCGGCTTCCGTGACGTGGTGTTCATCACCGGCGCCTACGGTTTGGGCGAAACCGTTGTACAAGGCGCGGTGAACCCGGACGAATTCTATGTCCACAAGGGCACCCTGGAAGCCGGTCGCCCGGCGATCCTGCGGCGCAACCTGGGCAGCAAGGCCATCAAGATGATCTACGGCGACGAGGCCAAGGCCGGTCGTTCCGTGAAAACCGTTGATGTCGACAAGGCCGACCGCGCGCGTTTCTGCCTGACCGACGCTGAAGTCAGCGAGCTGGCCAAGCAGGCGATGATCATCGAGAAGCACTATGGCTGCCCGATGGACATCGAGTGGGCCAAGGACGGTGACGACGGCAAGCTGTACATCGTGCAGGCCCGTCCCGAAACCGTGAAGAGCCGCACCCAGGCCAACGTCATGGAACGTTACCTGCTGAAGGAAACCGGCACCGTGCTGGTGGAAGGTCGTGCCATCGGCCAGCGCATCGGCGCCGGCAAGGTGCGGATCATCAAGGACGTGTCCGAGATGGACAAGGTCCAGCCCGGCGACGTGCTGGTCTCCGACATGACCGACCCGGACTGGGAACCGGTCATGAAGCGCGCCAGCGCCATCGTCACCAACCGTGGCGGCCGTACCTGCCACGCGGCGATCATCGCCCGTGAGCTGGGTATCCCTGCGGTCGTCGGTTGCGGCAACGCCACCCAACTGCTGAAGGACGGCCAGGGCGTGACCGTGTCCTGCGCCGAAGGCGACACCGGTTACATCTTCGAAGGCGAACTGGGTTTCGACATCAAGAAGAACTCCGTCGACGCCATGCCGGAGCTGCCGTTCAAGATCATGATGAACGTCGGCAACCCGGACCGCGCCTTCGACTTCGCGCAGCTGCCGAACGCTGGTGTGGGTCTGGCCCGTCTGGAATTCATCATCAACCGCATGATCGGCGTGCACCCGAAAGCGCTGTTGAACTACGACGGCCTGCCGCAGGACATCAAGGAAAGCGTCGACAAGCGCATCGCCGGTTACGACGATCCGGTCGGCTTCTATGTCGAGAAACTGGTTGAAGGCATCAGCACCCTGGCCGCTGCGTTCGCTCCGAAGAAAGTCATCGTGCGTCTGTCGGACTTCAAGTCCAACGAGTACGCCAACCTGATCGGCGGCAAACTCTACGAGCCGGAAGAAGAAAACCCGATGCTGGGTTTCCGTGGCGCTTCGCGTTACATCAGCGAATCGTTCCGTGACTGCTTCGAACTCGAGTGCCGTGCGCTGAAACGCGTGCGCAACGAGATGGGCCTGACCAACGTCGAAATCATGGTGCCGTTCGTCCGTACCCTCGGCGAAGCCAGCCAGGTGGTTGATCTGCTTGCCGAAAACGGCCTGGCCCGTGGCGACAACGGCCTGCGCGTGATCATGATGTGCGAACTGCCATCCAACGCGATCCTGGCTGAAGAATTCCTCGAATTCTTCGACGGTTTCTCGATCGGCTCCAACGACCTGACCCAGCTGACGCTGGGCCTGGACCGTGACTCCGGGATCATTGCGCACCTGTTCGACGAGCGTAATCCGGCGGTCAAGAAGCTGTTGGCCAACGCGATTGCCGCGTGCAACAAGGCCGGCAAATACATCGGCATCTGCGGTCAGGGTCCTTCGGACCACCCGGACCTGGCCAAGTGGCTGATGGAGCAGGGCATCGAAAGCGTGTCGCTGAACCCGGACACCGTGCTGGAAACCTGGTTCTTCCTTGCCGAAGGCCAGGCGGCGGAATAAGCCGTAAATGAAGCCTCGGCCCGATGAACCGGGTCGGGGCTTTAAGATTGAATCAGGGCGAGCTCTCCGGATGCCGCCCTTTTTTGTGCAAGAGCATTATGCAAAGCAGCAGCAACCTATTTCCTGTCGCCCTGATCAGCGCCGAGCGACGCGGTGATCTGAGCGAAGACGTTTATCGTTTGAAACCGGGCAACAGCCCTGACTGGTCCGTGGAAATCGCGGTGACCCGCCTCGGCATGGCCGATGAGCCGGCGTCGCGCGGCGTGCCAGTGATCTTGCTGCACGGCAGTTTTTCCAATCGGCGCTTCTGGTTCTCGCCGAAGGGCCTGGGCCTGGGCGCGTATCTGACGCGTCTGGGCTTCGATGTGTGGATCCCGGAAATGCGCGGTCACGGTCTGTCCCAGCGCAACGAGGACTACCGCCGCAACCGCGTCGCCGACTATGCCCGTTACGATCTGCCGGCGATTGCCGCGTTCGTCCGTGAGCAGAGCGGGCAGATTCCGCACTGGATCGGCCACTCGCTGGGTGGCATCACGTTGGCGGCCGCGCTGGGCGGCGAATACCTCGGTGAGCCGGCGGTGGCGTCGGCGGCGTTTTTCGGCACGCAGGTCAGCCGCACGTACTGGCCGCTGAAGATTCCGCCGGTGGAGTGGAGCGGGCGCTTCATTCTCAAGCGTTTTGCCCAGTTGTCCGGCTCGCGACTCAAGCGCGGCCCCGAGGACGAGCCGATCGGCCTGGCGCTGGAAAGCATGCGCTGGTACGGACTGTTCGGGCGTTTCGGCGACAAGGACAAGGATTGGTGGGCAGGTCTTGCCGACGTGCAGGTCCCAGTGCTGGCGGTAAGCGCGGCGGGGGATCATCAGGATCCTGCCTGGGCCTGCCGGAAACTGTTCGAACAGATTGGCTCCGAGCACAAGCAGTTCATCAACCTGGGCCGTGAGCAGGGTTTCAACGATCAGTTCGGGCATGTCGAGATGCTGGTCAGCAAAGCGGCACAGGCCGAGGTCTGGCCGCTGGTGGCGCGTTGGTTGGCGGATCAGCACGCGCCATTGCTTGGCGAGAAGCCGGATCTGGCGGCAGCGGTCTGAACGCGGCGCCCTGAAAAGGGCATTTCGTTCGCGTCGGCTTGCGGCTAAGATATGACGCATTGGACGGTTCTGGTCATATTTAGTGACTGTTTCGCTATTACGTTTCAGCCTGTGTTCAGGTTCGTTCAGCGACCATGACATGGGCTAAGGTAAACAGCGACCGTTGGGACTCGTTTCAAAAGAGTGCGACATTCTTGCTCGTCTTCCTTGTTACAGGAGTTATTCGATGAACCATTACCTTACGCCTGACCTGTGCGACGCCTATCCGGAGCTGGTTCAGGTGCTGGAACCGATGTTCAGCAATTTCGGCGGCCGTGATTCGTTCGGCGGCGAAATCGTGACCATCAAATGCTTCGAAGACAACTCGCTGGTCAAGGAGCAAGCCGAGCTCAAGGGCAACGGCAAGGTGCTGGTGGTCGATGGTGGTGGTTCCCTGCGCTGCGCGCTATTGGGCGACATGATCGCCGAGAAAGCCGCGAAAAACGGTTGGGAAGGGCTGGTGATCTACGGCTGCATCCGTGATGTGGACGTCATCGCCCAGACCGATCTCGGCGTTCAGGCCTTGGCCAGCCATCCGAAAAAGACTGAAAAACGCGGTCTCGGCGACCTCAACGTCCCGGTGACGTTTGCGGGTGTCACTTTCCATCCTGGCCAGTACATCTATGCGGACAACAATGGCGTGATCATCTCGCCAAGTCCGCTGAAAATGCCTGAATAAATCGCGGTAACCACAGGGGTGAGGATGTTCGAGGAAGAAAACGCGCAATGGGGGCTGGTGCATGCCCTGGTGCTGGACGGTAAAGGCGGTGCGCGTTCGATAGCCCGGACTGATCTCGACGATCTGCGGCTGCAGGCTCATGAAAGCCTGTGGCTGCACTGGGATCGCAGTCACCCGCAGACCCAGACCTGGCTGCGCAAATCCAGTGGGCTCAACGAGTTCACCTGCGATTTGCTGCTGGAAGAAAACACTCGCCCACGCCTGTTGCCGCTGCCGGACTCCGAGCTGCTGCTGTTTTTGCGCGGGGTCAATCTCAACCCCGGTGCCGAGCCGGAAGACATGGTGTCGGTGCGGATTTTCGCTTCGGCCCAGCGGGTGATTTCCCTGCGCTTGCGCCCATTGCGCGCCACCGACGAGTTGCTGGTGATGCTTGGCGAGGGTAAAGGACCGAAAACCTCGTCAGAACTAATGCTTTATCTGGCGCAATTCCTCACCAACAAGGTGCAGGATCTGGTGACTTGCCTCTCCGAAGTGGTCGATGAAGAGGAAGAAAAACTGGATGCCGACGAACGGTATACCCCCGAGCATGGCGCCATTTTGCACATCCGTCGCAGGGCTGCCGGACTGAAGCGTTTTCTGGCACCGCAGCGGGATATTTTCGGACAGCTGACGCGGATAAAACTGCCGTGGTTCGTCGATGACGATGCCGACTACTGGAACGAATTGAACAACAGCCTGACCCGTTATCTCGAAGAGCTCGAATTGACCCGAGAGCGCGTGGGGCTTGTGCTGGAGGCCGAAGACCGGCGTTTGAGCGTGCACATGAATCGCACGATGTATCGTTTCGGCATCATCACCTGCATCTTCTTGCCGATGAGTTTTATTACCGGTCTGCTGGGCATCAATGTCGGTGGCATTCCGTTCGCGAGCAGCCCTTATGGTTTCCTGATCGCCTGTCTGACGGTGCTCGCCCTGGCGTTCGGACAATGGTGGTTGTTCCGCCGTTTGCGCTGGGTATGAAGATGCGCCATGTGACCCGACCAAATTTGCCCGCGTCTTTCACAGACATCACGAGAGGTGCGTATGCACGATCCGTTTGAACAGTCTTTGCGCGACATGCTCAACGCCTCGCCGTCCAGCCGCGACGACGATGCCTGCCTGGGCCGCGTACTCAAAACCGCCAACCGCCAGGTTGGCGCCGGCGATCTGTTCAGCCTGCTGGGCCGCTGGCTGCCCGCGCTGATGATCGCCCTGAATAACGGCTCGGCCCATGTCGCGCCGGTCTCCCGTCTCCGTAAACCTACCGCTCGCACTGCTGATAAGGCTGATTGAATATGGAACTTGATCTCTGGACTCAGAGCCTCGTCACTGCAATGACTGCGTTGTGGACCAAAGTCGCTAACTTCATTCCTAACCTGTTCGGCGCACTGGTTGTGCTGCTCTTGGGTTTCGTCGTGGCCAAGCTGCTGGACACCTTGCTGTCCAAACTGCTGGCCAAACTGGGCCTCGATCGCCTGATGGGCGGCACCGGTCTGACCAAATTGATGTCCCGCGCGGGGCTGCAAGTGCCGATCTCCACGTTGATCGGCAAAATCGTTTACTGGTTCGTTCTGCTGATTTTTCTGGTTTCGGCAGCAGAATCCCTTGGACTTGAGCGAGTTTCAGCTACGCTTGACATGCTGGCGCTGTATTTGCCGAAAGTATTCGGTGCCGCGCTGGTGTTGCTGGTGGGTGTCCTGCTTGCGCAATTGGCCAATGGCCTGGTTCGCGGGGCGGCAGAAGGCGTAGGCCTGGACTACGCTTCAGGACTTGGGCGAATTGCCCAGGGCCTGGTGATCATCATCAGCATTTCGGTCGCAATCAGTCAGTTGGAGGTCAAGACCGACCTGCTGAACCATGTGATCGTCATCGTATTGATTACCGTTGGTCTGGCGGTTGCGCTGGCCATGGGTTTGGGAAGCCGGGAAATTGCCGGTCAGATTCTTGCGGGAATCTATGTGCGTGAGTTGTATCAGGTTGGGCAACAAGTGCGTATTGGCGAGGTCGAAGGCCAGATCGAAGAGATCGGCACGGTTAAGACCACATTGCTGACCGATGAGGGTGAGCTAGTCTCTCTCTCCAATCGGATCCTGCTGGAACAGCATGTGAGTAGCCGCTAACCCGGCAAACCCTGCTAATGTATGCCGCCGCAAAATGCCAGCTGTCGCTGGCTGCGGTGGACATTGACCTGACTGTCGGCACGACTGTTTTGAATAAAGCCCAAACGCTATCCACGCGCTACGATCCCCGCGAGCTCTCTGATGAGGAGTTGGTCGCGCGCTCGCATACCGAGCTTTTTCACGTGACGCGCGCCTACGAAGAACTGATGCGGCGTTACCAGCGGACATTATTTAACGTGTGCGCACGATATCTTGGGAACGATCGCGATGCAGACGATGTCTGTCAGGAAGTGATGTTGAAGGTGCTGTATGGCCTGAAGAACTTCGAGGGGAAATCGAAGTTCAAGACATGGCTATACAGCATCACCTACAACGAATGCATCACACAGTATCGGAAGGAACGGCGAAAGCGTCGCTTGATGGACGCTTTGAGTCTTGACCCCCTCGAGGAAGCGTCCGAAGAAAAGGCGCCGAAACCCGAGGAGAAGGGCGGACTGGATCGCTGGCTGGTGTATGTGAACCCGATCGACAGGGAAATTCTGGTGCTACGATTTGTCGCAGAGCTGGAGTTTCAGGAGATCGCAGACATCATGCACATGGGTTTGAGTGCGACAAAAATGCGTTACAAACGCGCTCTTGATAAATTGCGTGAGAAATTTGCAGGCATTGCTGAAACTTAGTTCGGCGCAAATATCTCTTACGTGTAGGCAAGTTCTGATAGACTTGCCGCCGAGTTGTCCCCCGGTTTGCGGGACTGCTTCACAATCACCAGATGGGGATTTAACGGATGAAACTGAAAAACACCTTGGGCTTGGCCATTGGTTCTTTGATTGCCGCCACTTCTTTCGGCGCTCTGGCACAAGGCCAAGGCGCAGTTGAAATCGAAGGCTTCGCAAAGAAAGAACAATTCGACAGCGCTCGTAACTTCAAGAACAACGGCAACCTGTTCGGCGGTTCGATCGGTTACTTCCTGACCGACGACGTTGAACTGCGTCTGGGCTACGACGAAGTGCACAACGTGCGTGCCGACGATGGCAAGAACGTCAAGGGCGCCAACACCGCTCTGGACGCTCTGTACCACTTCAACAACCCAGGCGACATGCTGCGTCCATACGTTTCGGCCGGTTTCTCTGACCAGAGCATCGACCAGAACGGTTCGAACGGTCGTAACCGTTCCACCTTCGCCAACCTGGGCGCTGGTGCCAAGCTGTACTTCACCGACAACTTCTACGCCCGTGCTGGCGTTGAAGCTCAGTACAACATCGACCAGGGCGACACCGAGTGGGCTCCTAGCGTCGGTATCGGTGTGAACTTCGGTGGCGGCTCCAAGCCAGCTGCTGCTCCAGTTCCAGCACCAGCTGAAGTCTGCTCCGACAGCGACAACGACGGCGTGTGCGACAACGTTGACAAGTGCCCGGACACCCCAGCCAACGTAACTGTTGACGCTGATGGCTGCCCGGCAGTTGCTGAAGTTGTTCGTGTTGAGCTGGACGTGAAGTTCGACTTCGACAAGTCGGTTGTTAAGCCAAACAGCTACGGCGACATCAAAAACCTGGCTGACTTCATGAAGCAGTACCCATCCACCACCACTACTGTTGAAGGTCACACTGACTCCGTCGGTCCTGACGCTTACAACCAGAAACTGTCCGAGCGTCGTGCAAACGCCGTTAAGCAAGTTCTGACCAACCAGTACGGTGTTGAATCGTCCCGCGTTCAGTCGATCGGCTACGGCGAATCCCGCCCAGTTGCTGACAACAAAACTGAAGCTGGCCGCGCTGTTAACCGTCGCGTAGAAGCGCAGGTTGAAGCTCAAGCTAAGTAATTAGCTGCCGCTACGAGAAAAGCCCGGCTCAGGCCGGGCTTTTCTTTGCCTGCGATTTGGTGAAACCGGGGATTGTCAGGCCAGTCGGTCGGCTGCCCAGCCAATCGAATCCATCTGGGTCGCCGCCGCTGCGACGGCGCCTATGACCAGAATCGCAGGACTCCTGAGCTGGAAACCAAGGGCATCGTCCTCCATCCCTGTCAGATCACTGCGGCATTCGCGTTGTTCTGGCAACGAGGCATTCTCGATCATCGCCACTGGTGTATCCGCCGCCATACCGCCCGCCAGCAGTTGCTCGCGAATCTCGCCGAGCTTCGCCACCCCCATGTAAATCACCAGCGTCGTGCCGCCCTGCGCCAAGGCCCGCCAGTTCAACTGGCTGTCGTCCTGAGTGTGGGCCGTGACCAGCGTCACACCCCGGGCCACGCCGCGCAACGTCAGCGGGATATCACACTGGGTCGCGCCGGCCAGTCCGGCGGTGATGCCATTGACCAGTTCCACTTCGACCCCGCGCTCACGCAACCACTGCGCTTCCTCACCCCCGCGCCCGAAAATGCACGGATCGCCGCCCTTGAGCCGCACCACGCATTTGCCCTGACGGGCGTAACGCAACATCAGCCGATGGATGAACGCCTGAGGCGTCGAACGACAGCCGCCGCGTTTACCGACGGCAATGATCCGCGCAGCAGGGCAGTGTTCAAGTACCGCCTCATTGACCAGATCGTCGATCAGCACCACCTCGGCTTCGCGCAAGGCCCGCACCGCTTTGAGCGTCAGCAATTCAGGATCACCGGGACCCGCGCCCACCAGCCAGACTTTCGCGTTCATGGTGTTTTCCTCTTCAGATGACGGCGACCGGACGCACTTCGGCGGCCAGCAAACGCTTGATTTCCGGGACGCAGGAGCCGCATTGCGTGCCGCACCCCAATGTATTTTTCAAACCCTGCAGATCCAGGCCATCACGGATACCGGCGCAGACCGCGCTGTGGCTGACGTTCTTGCAGTTGCACAGGGTCTTGTCCGCCACAGTCTGCACGCCGGCATTGCCCGGCGGCGCACTCATCGGTGCCAGCAGCCAGCGCCGCAGTTGTTCGTCGGCGCGGCCTTCGAGCCACAGACCTTGCAACCAGTGCTGGGCGAGGGTTTCACCGGCAAGGCGGATCGCGGTGATTCGCCCGTTTTCGATGCGTACCCGTTTGCCAATGGCGCGGCGAGGATCGTCATACGCCAGCACCGGCCCATCGATCAGGGCCAGGCACTGGTCGATTTCACCCAGCAATTGCGGTTCTGGCGCCACGGCGCTGGCTGCGCGTATCAGCAGCGCAGGCCGTTCACGTCCGACAAGGCTGAGACTCGCGTAGGAAAACGCCTCACAGAGTGGTCGAAGCGCCTCGAAATGCCGTTGAACATCGCCCTCGATCAGTGCGAACAATTGCCATGGCAAGTCCACCGTTTCCAGCCGCACACCGCTGTGCTTGAGTTCCGGTTGTTTCGACAAAGGATCGAAGGCGGGCAGGGTCAGGCTGTTCACGCCGCCCTTGAGGAAACGATCGCCCCAGTGCATCGGCAGGAACGCCTGGCCCGGACGCACGCTGTCATCACTGGCGACCGCCACGATCACTGCACCCCGACGACTTTTCAGATTCACCAGATCCCCCGGTTGCAAGCGGTGGCGGCGCAATTCGTCCGGATGCAGACTCAACACTGCTTCGCTGACATGACCGAATAACTGCGCCGCCGTGCCGGTGCGGCTCATACCGTGCCATTGATCACGCAGGCGGCCAGTGATCAGGGTCAGTGGAAAGCGCGCGTCGCGTTGTTCTTTGGCGGCGCGATAGGGATCGGCAACGAACTGTGCGCGCCCGTTCGGCGTAGGAAAGATACCGTCGCCATACAGCCGGGCTGTACCTTGGCGGGCGCCAGCGGGGAAGGGCCATTGCTGTGGCCCCAGCTCATCAATCAACCGATGGCTGATCCCGGACAAATCCAGATCGCGTCCCTGGGTCAGTTGTTTGTACTCGTCAAAAAGCTGCGCCGGTTGCTCGAACGCAAACAGACCTGGCTGTTGCGGGCGCAGACGTTTCTCCAGGCGTTGTGCGAAATCAACGGTAATCGCCCAGTCCGGACGCGCTTCACCCGGTGCGGCAATGGCCTGACGGACGTGGGAAATCCGCCGCTCGGAGTTGGTCACCGAGCCTTCTTTCTCGCCCCAACTGGCCGCCGGCAACAGTAGATCGGCAAACGCCGCGGTTTCGGTGGTGCGAAACGCCTCCTGCAACACCACGAACGGACAAGTCTCCAGCGCCGCGCGGACGGCGTTCTGGTCAGGCATCGATTGTGCGGGGTTGGTGCAGGCAATCCACAACGCCTTGATCTTGCCGCTGCGCACTTGTTCAAACAGTTCGATGGCGCTGAGACCGGTATTTTCCGGCAGCTTATCCACACCCCAATACGCCGCGACTTCTGCGCGGTGCTCTGGATTGGCGACTTCACGATGGCCTGGCAACAGGTTGGAAAGACTGCCGGTTTCGCGCCCGCCCATGGCATTTGGCTGACCGGTCAGGGAGAAAGGTCCTGCACCCGGCCGGCCGATTTGTCCGGTGGCCAAGTGCAGATTGATCAGCGCGCTGTTCTTGGCGCTGCCAGCGGTGGACTGGTTCAGGCCCATGCACCACAGCGACAGAAAACTCGGCGCGGTACCGATCCATTCGGCGCATTGCTGCAGCTGCTCGACACTGATCCCGCACAACTGCGAAACCATCGCCGGCGTGTAGTCGCGCACCAGGCTTTTCAGCTCGGGGAGGCCTTCGGTGTGGGCCTTGATGAAGTCGCGGTCGATCCAGTCTTCCCACAACAGCAGATGCAAAATCCCATGGAACAACGCGACATCGGTGCCCGGCAGAATCGCCAGATGCAGGTCCGCCAGATCGCAAGTGTCGGTGCGCCGTGGATCAATGACGACGACTTTCATCTGCGGGCGGTGGGATTTGGCTTCTTCGAGGCGGCGAAAAAGGACTGGATGGGCGTAGGCCATGTTACTGCCGACGATCACCACGCAATCGCTCAACTCCAGGTCTTCGTAGCTGCACGGTGGTGCGTCGGCGCCGAGGCTGCGCTTGTAGCCGACCACCGCCGAAGACATGCACAGCCGCGAATTGCTGTCGATGTTATTGGTGCCGACCAGCGCCCGCGCCAGTTTGTTGAAGGCGTAGTAGTCCTCGGTCAGCAACTGCCCGGAGATATAGAACGCCACGCTGTCCGGGCCGTGTTCGGCGATGGTGTCGGCGAACACGTTGGTGGCGTGATCCAGCGCGGTGTCCCAGTCGCAACGACTGCGCGCCAGGCCTTTGCCCAAGCGCAATTCCGGATACAACGCCCGGGCCGCCAGATCGCCGGTCAGGTGCAGGGTCGAGCCTTTGCTGCACAGTTTGCCGAAGTTGGCCGGGTGCGCCGGATCGCCGCTGACGCCGAGGATGCGCTCGCCGTCATGCTCGATCAGCACGCCGCAGCCGACCCCGCAATAGCAGCAGGTCGAGGCGGTCGTCTGGCGGTTCATCAGACGGCGTCCCGCAGGGCCAGTTGCACGCGGCCGTTTTCCACTCGGGCCGGGTGATGGTGCGCGCAGCCGACGTCCGGGGCCTGGGCTTCGCCGGACTGCAGGTCGATCTGCCAGTTGTGCAGCGGGCAGGCGACACGTTTGCCGTAGATCAGGCCTTGGGACAACGGGCCGCCCTTGTGCGGGCAGCGGTCATCGAGTGCGAAAACTTCGTCGTCGCTTGTGCGAAAGATCGCGATGTCACCTTTGGGCCCGGCGATGATCCGCGAACCGAGGGCGTTGATCTCTTCCAGGGCACAGATATCGAGCCAGTTCATGCCGGCACCTCCAGGTTTTTCACGGGAATCACGTCGAATTCTTTTTTCAGTTGCGGCTGGGCGAGGCGCTCTTTCCACGGATCCTGTTCGAACGACAGGGAGAATTGCAGGCGCTCGTTCAGGGCCTTGCGGCGCTCGGGATCTTCCAGCACAGCTTTCTTGATGTGCTCCATGCCGACCCGTTGCAGGTAGTGCACGGTGCGTTCGAGGTAGAAGGCTTCTTCGCGGTACAGCTGCAGGAACGCGCCGTTGTACTCGCGCACTTCCTCGGCGGTCTTGAGCTTGACGAAGAACTCGGCGACTTCGGTCTTGATCCCGCCGTTGCCACCGATGTACATCTCCCAGCCGGAATCGACGCCGATGATGCCTACGTCCTTGATCCCCGCTTCCGAACAGTTGCGTGGGCATCCGGAGACCGCCAGCTTCACTTTGTGCGGCGACCACATGTTGAACAGGTCATGTTCGAGGTCGATGCCCAACTGGGTCGAATTCTGCGTGCCGAAGCGGCAGAACTCGCTGCCGACGCAGGTTTTCACGGTGCGGATGGATTTGCCGTAGGCGTGGCCGGACGGCATGTCGAGGTCTTTCCATACACCGGGCAGGTCCTGTTTCTTGATTCCCAAAAGGTCGATGCGCTGGCCGCCGGTGACCTTGACCATCGGCACCTGATATTTGTCCGCCACGTCGGCGATCCGCCGCAGTTCCGACGGGTTGGTCACGCCGCCCCACATCCGTGGCACCACCGAGTAGGTGCCATCCTTCTGGATGTTGGCGTGGGCCCGTTCGTTGATCAGGCGCGACTGCGGATCGTCCTTGGCTTCGCCGGGCCAGGTTGAAATCAGGTAATAGTTGAGGGCCGGACGGCAGGTGGCGCAGCCGTTCGGGGTGCGCCAGTTGAGGTAGCTCATGGTGCCGGCGATGGTCAGCAGGTGCTGCTCGCGAATGGCCTGGCGAATCTGGCCATGGTTGAGATCGCTGCAACCGCAGATGGCTTTTTCGCTTTTCGGTTTGACGTCCGCCGCGCCGCCGACGGTGTTGATCAGGATCTGCTCGACCAGACCGGCGCAGGAGCCGCAGGAGCTGGCGGCCTTGGTGTGTTTCTTCACTTCGTCGACGCTGAACAGGCCATGTTCCTGAATCGCCTTGACGATGCTGCCCTTGCACACGCCGTTGCAGCCGCAGACTTCGGCGTTGTCGGCCATGCTCATGGCTTTGTCCTGGCCTTGATGTCCTACATCGCCGAGTGCGTTTTCTCCGAACATGAGGTGATCGCGGATCTCGCCAATGGCGTGATTCTCACGAATTTGCCGGAAATACCAACCACCATCTGCCGTATCGCCGTACAGACAGGCGCCGACCAGCACGTCATCCTTGATCACCAGTTTTTTGTACACCCCGCCGATCGGGTCGGAGAGGGTGATGGTCTCGGTGCCTTCGCCGCCCATGAAGTCGCCGGCGGAAAACAGGTCGATGCCGGTGACTTTCAGTTTGGTCGACGTCACCGAGCCCTGATAACGGGCGAAACCCAGTTGGGCCAAGTGGTTGGCGCAAACCTTGGCCTGTTCGAACAGCGGCGCCACCAGGCCGTAGGCAATGCCACGATGGCTGGCGCATTCACCGATGGCATAGATGCGCGGGTCGTAGGTTTGCAGGGTGTCGTTGACCAGAATCCCGCGATTGCACGGGATGCCGGCCTTTTCCGCGAGTTCGGTGTTGGGGCGAATGCCGGCAGCCATGACCACCAGATCGGCGGGAATGATGTCGCCGTTCTTGAACTGCACCGAGCCGACCCGACCATTACCGGCGTCGTGCAGGGCCTGGGTCTGTTCGCACAGGCGAAAGTGCAGGCCACGGGCCTCGAGGGCGGTTTGCAGGAGCTGGCCGCTGGTCTTGTCCAGTTGCCGCTCCAGCAGCCATTCACCGAGGTGCACCACGGTGACGTGCATGCCGCGCAGCATCAGGCCGTTGGCCGCTTCGAGGCCGAGCAGGCCGCCGCCGATCACCACGGCGTGCTTGTGGGTTTTTGCGGTGTCGATCATCGCCTGGGTGTCGGCGATGTCGCGGTAACCGATCACGCCCTGCAAGGTGTTGCCGGGGATCGGCAGGATGAACGGGGTCGAGCCGGTGGCGATCAGCAGGCGATCGTATTCGGCCTCGGTGCCGTCTTCGGCGATCACCCGGCGTTTGACCCGGTCGATCTCCACCACTTTGCGGTTGAGCAGCAGTTTGATGCCGTTTTCCAGGTACCAGTCGAGGTCGTTGAGCACGATCTCTTCGAAGGTCTGCTCGCCGGCCAATACCGGCGACAGCAGGATGCGGTTGTAGTTGGTGTGCGGTTCGGCGCCGAAGACCGTGATGTCGTACAGCTCGTTGCTCAGCTTGAGCAGTTCTTCCAGGGTGCGGACCCCGGCCATGCCATTGCCGATCATCACCAGTTTGAGTTTTTTCATCAGGTTCTCCGGGAGCATCGGGCTTGCCTCTTGTGGGCAGTCAGGCCTTGCTCGACAAAAATGGCGCAAACAAAAAAGGCGTCCCGCCAGTTACCTAGCGAGGACGCCTTTGTCCTTGTCCCGTTCTCTCGGGAAGCCTGGCCTTCGTCGTTGAAGGTCGGGCTTTATGTCAGTTGAAAACGTTAATGCAGTGGTTGTGCCAAGTCGCGCTGAGCCGCGAATTCACTGGGGTAATGCTGGAATTGGCCAGGTGTTCATTGTGTTTTTTGCACTGAATGGAAGCGGCACGCCCGTTAATGGAGCGCCGCATTCGCCATGAAACAACAGAAACAGCAGCACCAGATTGCCCAGCAGCGCCAGTAATGCCAGTGTCCGCCAGACCTTCAGCGGCTCGCGTTCCAGCAAGGGGCGAGGGCGTACATTCAGGCTGCGGCGCTCACCTTGCTCCAGCATCAGCAACCATTCCTCGGCGGTTTCATAGCGTTGCAAGGGATCAGCCGCCACAGCGCGTTCCAGACACTGCGCCAGCCACTCCGGCAGATCCGGGCGATAGCGACCGGCACTCACCGGCACCCCGAAACGCGGGCGCTGGAACGCTTCGATCTCACCGTAGGGAAAATGCCCGGTGAGCAAGAAATACAGAGTCACGCCCACCGCATACAGATCCTGTTGTGCGCCGGGTGCGGCGCCCTGAAAGGCTTCCGGTGCGATGTAGCTCGGGGTTCCGGGCAAGGTCGACGGTGTGTCCTGCGACAGACCGGGGCAATACGCCAGACCGAAATCCAGCAGGCGCAACTCGCCGTCGTCCCCCAGGTGCAGGTTTTCCGGTTTGATGTCGCGGTGCAGGATCTGCCGTCGATGCAGCAGGCCGACGGCCCGCAGCAGGCGTTCGGCCAGATCCTGCCACTGGGCCAGTGGCAGCGGGCCGCTTTGTTCGAACAACTGCGCCAGGGTGGTTCCCGAATATTCACGCATCACGTAGTACAAATGCTGACGCTGACCGGCGCTATGGACTTCAGGGAAATGCCGCCCGGCGACGCGTTTGAGAAACCATTCCTCCGCCAGCAAGGCCTGACCGGCCTGAGCATCGTCTGCCAGTGGTGCAGGCAAGGTCTTCAACAGCCACGCCTGACCCTGACCATCGAGCACGCGATACAGCAGCGATTGCTGGCTCTGACTTATAACCTCTTGAACCCGCCAGCCTTCAAAGGCCTGAGCCGGTTTCAGCGGCGGGGGCAGGGGCCATTGCTGCAAATGAATCAACGCATCGCCAAGGCTGGCCTCGCCAACCGCATCCACCCGCACCAACAGCGCACTGGCATTGTCCTGACTGCCGGCCAGATGCGCAGCGTTGACCAGCGTTTGCGCGGCACTGTGCAGGTCCGGTTGATCGCGCAGAATCCCGGCGATGGCGGTATCGCCAAGCGCGGCCCACACGCCGTCACTGAGCAGCACGAAACATTCGCCGTCACGCAGTTCGCCGTCGAGAAAGTCCAGCACCAGATGCTGATCCAGCCCCAGTGCGCGCTTGAGCACATGCTGCATGCCCGGTTGATCCCAGACGTGATCCTCGCTGATTCGCTGCAAGGTTTCGGCGTGCCAGCGATAAACCCGGCAATCGCCGACGTGCGCCAGGGTAAAGCGCCGGCCGCGCATGACCAGCGCACTGACCGTGGTGAGCAGCGGCTGACCGCCACCATTGGCCTGCAACCAGCGGTTTTGTGCGAGCAGCAGACGATCGAGGGCCTGGGCCACGCTCCAGGTTTCCGGGGTGGCGTAGTAGTCCAGCGCCAGCGCCTGCAAGGTCGAACGCGCGGCCAGACCACCGTCGGCGCACTGGCTGACGCCGTCGGCGATGGCGAACAGGAAACCCTTGCTGGCGGCCAGCGCCGGGGCCGGAGTCACCAGGCGCAAGGCGTCCTGGTTTTCCGCGCGGGGACCGGTGGCGCTGGCTTCGGCAAAGCTCAGTTGCAGAGCCATTCGGGCCTCAGACCCGGGCAGCGGTCACGGCCGCCGAACCCCAGGTGGTTCTCCAGCGACGTTTGACCCCATGCAGGCCGAACCACGCCAGCACGCCAAGGCTGGCGAACAACCACAGCGCCAGTTGATAGCTGCCGGTGCTCTGTTTGATCGCGCCCATGCCTGCCGCCAGGGCAAAGCCGCCGATGCCGCCGGCCATGCCGATCAGCCCGGTCATCACGCCGATTTCACGCCGAAAGCGCTGTGGCACCAGTTGGAACACCGCGCCATTACCCGCGCCGAGACCGAGCATGGTGCAGACGAACAGGGCCAGCGCCGCGTAGGAACTCGGCAGGTTGAAGCCGACCGCCGCGATGCAGACTACGGCCACTGTGTACATCGCCAGCAGGGTGCGAATTCCGCCGAACCGGTCCGCCAGCGCGCCACCCAGCGGTCGCATCAGGCTGCCGCCGAACACGCAGGCGGCGGTGTAGTAACCGGCGGTCACCGGGCTGAGGCCGTATTGATCGTTGAAGTAGCCGGGCAGGGCGCTGGCCAGGCCGATGAAGCCGCCGAAGGTGACGCTGTAGAAAAACATGAACCACCAGCTGTCGCGGTCGCCCAGGGCCTTGAAGTAGTCGGCCATGGATTTGGCTTTTGGTCGCTCGGGAGCGTTTTTTGCCAGCCAGGCGAACAGCACCAAAGTCAGGAGCAGTGGAATCAGGGCGAAACCGAACACATTGCTCCAGCCGAACGCCGCCGCCAGTACCGG
This sequence comes from Pseudomonas sp. 3-2, assembly GCF_019710535.1. Taxonomy (NCBI): domain Bacteria; kingdom Pseudomonadati; phylum Pseudomonadota; class Gammaproteobacteria; order Pseudomonadales; family Pseudomonadaceae; genus Pseudomonas; species Pseudomonas sp. 3-2. Next base: position 2,053,458 of record NZ_CP081200.1, read on the forward strand.
GGCGATCAGCGCGGCGAACACGGTCCCGGAATTGCCGGCCCCGGCGATGCCCATCGCCTTGCCCTGATGCTCCGGCGGATACCATTGCGACGCCAGCGGCAGGGCCACGGCGAACGACGCTCCGGCCATGCCGAGGAACAGGCCGAGCAGCAGAGCCTGTTCGTAACTGTGGATGCCCAGTTTCCAGGCACCGAACAGTGCACAGATCACGATCACCTGGCCGATCAGCCCGGCAGTCTTGGGTGACAGGCGATCGGCAAGCATGCCCATCGCAAAGCGCAGCACCGCGCCGGCCAGAATCGGCGTCGCCACCACGAGGCCGCGCTGTTGAGTGGTCAGGTGCAGGTCGCCAGCAATCTGCACCGCCAGCGGGCCGAGCAGATACCAGACCATGAAGCTCAGGTCGAAATACAGGAAGGCCGCGAACAGGGTCGGGGTGTGGCCGGATTTCCAGAAGCTTTTATTCATCGCGCACCTCAGCTGTTAAGAATCTCGAGAAGGAGTCACAAGCCAGCAAGTGGAGCGCCGCCACGGCCGCACCACCGGCCCCGGGCTGTGGGGCCAAAACGCAAAAACGCCGCTACCCGGATCGCCGAAAAGGGCGAAAAGGGTGAGCGACGTCTTTGTCGTAGGTGGGGCAACCGCCGTTGGTTACCTGTAGGGATTGCTTAGCGAGATTTGTGCCAATAGTCTGAAATCGCGTTACGGCCAATCGCGGGCAAGCCCGCTCCCACAGGTTCCGCATTAATCACAGAGACTGTGTACGACAACGAAACCTGTGGGAGCTGGCTTGCCAGCGATGGGGCCTTTACAGGCCCCACGAAACTTCAGCCAAGCAACTCGCTCATGGCAATGATTTGCTCCGCCACCTGAATCAGTTTCTGCTGGCGGCTCATGGCCTGGCGGCGCATCAGGGTGTAGGCCTCTTCTTCGTTGCAGTCCTTCATTTTCATCAACAGGCCTTTGGCCAGTTCGATGCGTTTGCGCTCGGCCAGTTGCTGGTCGCGGGCCTGTAGCTGGGCGCGCAAGGCCTGATCGCTTTCGAAGCGGGCCATGGCCACGTCGAGAATCGGCTGCAGGCGCTGTGCGTGAATGCCTTCGACGATGTAGGCACTGACCCCGGACTTGATCGCCTGACGCATCACGCCGGGATCATGCTCGTCGGTGAACATCACGATCGGCCGGGGCTGGTCGCGGCTGACCAGCACCACTTGCTCCATCACATCGCGGCTCGGTGACTCGGTATCGATCAGGATCACGTCCGGACGCACCGTTTCGACGCGCGCCGGCAGGTCGATGGTCAGGCCCGACTCGTCGATCACCTCGAAACCGGCCTCGGTCAGCGCGGCTTTCAGGCGTCCGACTTTTTTCGCGGTGTCGTTGATCAGCAGAATGCGCAGCATGTTCGCGGTCTCCTGTCAGCGCTGGGCGAGAAGGGGTGCGCTGTCGCTCAGCGCGTGGAGCTTGAAGCTTCGGGCGTAGGTGGCCGGATCACTACCATCCCAGATTTTGCCGTCGATCAACTGGCTGCTGCGCATGTCCTTGCCCCAGGCTGCAACGCCCACAGCAGTCGCTGCGTCGCGATAGATCTCCAGTTGCTGCACCTGACGGGCGACGGCGAGGTAGTCCGGGTCATCGCGCAGCAAACCCCAGCGGCGGAACTGGGTCATGAACCACATGCCGTCCGACAGGTACGGCAGGTTCACCGCGCCATCGCCGTGAAAGCGCAGGGCGTGCGGGTCTTGCCAGCGATTGCCGAGGCCATCGTCGTAGTCGCCGAGAAAGCGTGGTTCGATGCAGGAGACCGGGGCGTCGAGGTACTCGGCGGCGCTGAGAAGTTGCGCGGTGCTGCGGCGGTTTTCCGGGCTTTCTTCAATGAATCGGCTGGCTTCCAGGATCGCCATCACCAAGGCCCGCGCGGTGTTGGGGTATTGCTCGACGAAGGCGCGGGTGCAGCCGAGGACTTTTTCCGGATGATCGGGCCAGATGGTCTGGCTGGTGGCCAGGGTGAAACCGAGATTCTGCTGCACGGCGCTGGCCGCCCAGGGCTCGCCGACGCATAAACCATCGATGCGACCGGCCTGAAGGTGCGCGACCATTTGCGGCGGCGGCACCACCACGCTGTCGACATCCTGCAACGGATGAATGCCCTGGCTCGCCAGCCAGTAATACAGCCACATGGCATGGGTGCCGGTCGGGAAGGTCTGGGCGAAGGTCAGTTTTGCGCGGGTTTGGTGCACATGATGGTGCAGCGCTTCAGGACCGGTCACGCCCAGGCCCTGCAAGCCGTGGGACAGGTTGAGGCTCTGGCCGTTCTGATTCAGACCCATCAGCACCGCCATGTCGGTTGACGCGACGCCGCCGATGCCCAGATGCACCGCGTAAATCAGACCGTAAAGGCTGTGGGCGGCATCGAGTTCGCCGCTGACCAGATTGTCCCGCAGGTTGGCCCAGGAACTCTGGCGCTTGAGATTCAGGGTCAGGCCGTAAGGCTGGGCAAAGCCCTGAGTGGCGGCGACCACCAGCGAGGCGCAGTCGCTCAGGGCCATGAAGCCCAGGTTGATCGCGCTTTTTTCCGGGGCATCGCTGCCGTTGACCCAGGCCAGCGGCCCGGCGGAGGTTTGAGTCATGAAAGCCACCCTCAAAAAAAACGTCGTCCCAGGCTTTGCCCGCGCAAAACCGAGAGACGACGCCATTGTCCTTGCCTGCACGCCACCATTGGCCTGCCGGCTGATGCCGTGGAAGGTGCAAGGCATATGCCATGCGCACGGATTTACCCGTGCGCCTCGCGCGGCGGGGGGATGCCCGGCTATAATCGCCGCCTCTTTTCGCCGTCCGAGTCATAGCCGCCCATGTACACCCTGGCCCGTCAGCTGTTGTTCAAACTTTCCCCGGAAACCTCCCACGATCTATCGCTGGATCTGATCGGCGCGGGCGGGCGTTTGGGCCTCAACGGCTTGCTGTGCAAGGCCCCGGCGTCGCTGCCGGTGACTGTCATGGGCCTGGAGTTCCCGAACCCTGTGGGTCTGGCGGCCGGTCTGGACAAGAACGGCGCGGCCATCGACGGCTTCGCCCAGCTGGGTTTCGGGTTTGTCGAAATCGGCACCGTGACCCCGCGTCCGCAGCCGGGCAACCCGAAACCACGGATTTTCCGCCTGCCGGAAGCCGAGGCGATCATCAACCGCATGGGGTTCAACAACCTCGGTGTGGATAACCTGCTGGCGCGGGTGGCGGCGGCCAAATACAAAGGCGTGCTGGGGATCAACATCGGCAAGAACTTCGACACTCCGGTCGAGCGCGCAGTGGACGACTACCTGATCTGCCTGGACAAGGTTTACGCCCACGCCAGTTACGTCACGGTCAACGTCAGCTCGCCGAACACCCCGGGCCTGCGCAGCCTGCAGTTCGGCGATTCGCTCAAGCAATTGCTGGCGGACCTGGCCACGCGCCGCGCCGAACTGGCGCTGCGCCACGGCAAGCATGTACCGCTGGCGATCAAGATCGCGCCGGACATGACCGACGAAGAAACCGCGCAAGTCGCCCAGGCACTGATCGAAACCGGGATGGACGCGGTGATCGCCACCAACACCACCCTCAGCCGCGTGGGCGTCGAAGGCATGGAACACGGGGACGAGGCGGGCGGTCTGTCCGGCGCGCCGGTTCGCGAGAAGAGCACCCATACCGTGAAAGTGCTGGCGTCCGAGCTGGGCGGCAAGCTGCCGATCATCGCGGCGGGCGGCATCACCGAAGGCAAGCATGCGGCCGAGAAGATCGCGGCCGGCGCGAGCCTGGTGCAGATCTACTCCGGCTTCATCTATAAGGGCCCGGCGCTGATCCGCGAGTCCGTGGATGCGATCGCCGCCAAGCGCTGATCCTTTGTGGGAGCGAGCAGGTCGAGTCGTCGCACCGTCGCTCCCACAGGTTTTGTGTATGGCATAAATAATGCGGCGGGCATAAAAAAGGGCTCCTCGAAGGAGCCCCTGGGCCGTAGCCCGCCGTCCGGGAAGGACGTGCATGGTGATCAGGTTGTTACGAAATCAGATTGTCGTGTCGGAATAAGTGCCCTGTGTCAGCCGACGGCGTGAAGTTCGTTGAGTCTGTGGATTCCCGCAGTGCCGGTCATACCGTCCCAGTTGTCGCCGCGTCCTTCTCGCCAGCCGTTGATCCAGGCTTGACGTACCGACGGTAGAGTAAATGGGCAAAGCTCACGGGATTTACCACCAACGCCATATTGATATCCGCGCAAAAATGCTCTTTCCAACGGATCACGCTTAAGTCTTCTCATAGGGTGTTTCCCTCACTTGTTGACTGTTTTTGTCGCGTCGACCTCAATTGAGGTCTGGCAGAAAAACTCTGCCGTTGGCGGCTCGCTGCCGGCGTGGCGAGCCAAGGTGTTGACGCCGTTGCGACGTCAACCTGTGTTCAGTTCTAACCAATGAGTCACATCGATGGAATGACCGTTTTGTCATAAGGACGTAACGAAAAAGATGCTATGGCCATAAGTAACCGCGTATTTATCCAGCGTCCATTGGCCAAACCCCGGTATGATCGGCCCCGCGCTGGATGATGAGGTTAATCCTTTAGTGAGAATGACCCACGTTTACGCTGGGCTACTATTCGACGAAGGGTTGCTTTGAGTCATTTTGTTGCTTCAACTTTTTTATCTGTCCCGGCATCTAAGCTCTTTTAACCCGAGCAGCGGGGATGGAACGGCACACCTTCGTGCCACGCGGGCGCTCTTGTAGAAAAGCGCCTGATTGAAAACCGGATCGGCAATGCGTTGCCGGTTCATCAGCCAAAGGCTCTGGAAAAACCATGTCCGACCGTTTCGAACTCTTCCTCACTTGCCCCAAAGGCCTTGAAGGCCTGCTCATCGAGGAAGCCGTCGGGCTTGGCCTTGAAGAGGCCCGCGAACACACCTCCGCCGTGCGTGGCATGGCGACCATGGAAACCGCTTATCGCCTGTGCCTCTGGTCGCGTCTGGCCAACCGGGTGCTGCTGGTCCTTAAGCGCTTCCCGATGAAAAACGCCGAAGACCTGTACCACGGCGTACTCGACGTCGACTGGCAGGACCACATGCTGGCCGACGGCACCCTGGCCGTGGAATTCAGCGGTCATGGCTCAGGCATCGACAACACCCACTTTGGCGCCCTGAAGGTCAAGGACGCCATCGTCGACAAACTGCGCACCCCGCAGGGCGACCGTCCAAGCATCGACAAGCTCAACCCGGATCTGCGCATTCACCTGCGCCTGGATCGCGGCGAAGCGATTCTGTCTCTCGATCTGTCCGGCCACAGCCTGCACCAGCGCGGCTATCGCTTGCAGCAGGGCGCCGCGCCGCTGAAGGAAAACCTCGCAGCCGCCATCCTGATCCGTTCCGGCTGGCCGCGCATCGCCGCCGAAGGTGGCGCGCTGGCGGACCCGATGTGCGGTGTCGGTACGTTCCTGGTCGAAGCCGGCATGATCGCCGCCGATATGGCGCCGAACCTGCGTCGCGAACAGTGGGGCTTTACCGCCTGGCTCGGTCACGTGCCGGCGCTGTGGAAAAAACTGCATGAAGAAGCCGTCGAGCGTGCTGCTGCCGGTCTGGCCAAGCCGCCGCTGTGGATTCGTGGTTATGAAGCCGACCCACGCCTGATTCAGCCGGGCCGCAACAACGTCGAACGCGCCGGCCTGAGCGAGTGGATCAAGATCTATCAGGGCGAAGTCGCGACCTTCGAACCGCGTCCGGACCAGAACCAGAAAGGTCTGGTCATCTGCAACCCGCCGTACGGCGAGCGTCTGGGTGATGAAGCCAGTCTGTTGTACCTCTACCAGAACCTGGGCGAGCGTCTGCGTCAGGCCTGCCTGAACTGGGAAGCGGCGGTGTTTACCGGCGCGCCGGACCTGGGCAAGCGCATGGGCATCCGCAGCCACAAACAGTATTCGTTCTGGAACGGCGCGCTGCCGTGCAAGCTGCTGTTGATCAAGGTCCTGCCGGATCAGTTCGTCACCGGCGAGCGCCGCACCCCGGAGCAGCGTCAGGCCGAGCGCGAGCAAGCCGCCTACGATCAGACGCCGAACGAGCCGCAAGAGCGCAAGTTCAACAAGAACGGTAACCCGATCAAACCGACGCCGGCCCCGGCGCCAGTGGTCGAGCAGCCGCGCCTGAGCGAAGGCGGGCAGATGTTTGCCAACCGTCTGCAGAAGAATCTCAAGGCGATGGGCAAGTGGGTCAAGCGCGAAGGCATCGACTGCTACCGCGTCTACGATGCGGACATGCCGGAATACGCCATGGCCATCGACCTGTACCACGACTGGGTACACGTTCAGGAATATGCCGCGCCGAAGTCGATCGATCCCGAAAAAGCCTCGATCCGCATGTTCGATGCCCTGGCGGCCATCCCGCAGGCGCTGAACATCGACAAGAGCCGCGTGGTGGTCAAGCGCCGCGAGCGTCAGAGCGGCACCAAGCAGTACGAGCGTCAGGCGGCTCAGGGCAAGTTCAATGAAGTGACCGAGGGCGGCGTGAAGTTGCTGGTCAACCTCACCGATTACCTCGACACCGGGCTGTTCCTCGATCACCGGCCGATGCGCATGCGGATTCAGAAAGAGGCGGCCGGCAAGCGCTTCCTCAACCTGTTCTGCTACACCGCGACCGCCAGCGTGCACGCAGCCAAGGGCGGCGCGCGCAGCACCACCAGCGTCGACCTGTCGAAAACCTACCTCGACTGGGCGCGCCGCAACCTGTCGCTCAACGGTTTCTCCGACAAGAACCGTCTGGAGCAGGGCGATGTGATGGCGTGGCTTGAGAACTGCCGTGAAGAGTACGACCTGATCTTCATCGATCCGCCGACCTTCTCCAACTCCAAGCGCATGGAAGGCATCTTCGACGTGCAGCGTGATCAGGTGCAGTTGATCGACCTGGCCATGGCGCGTCTGGCAGCGGGCGGGGTGTTGTATTTCTCCAACAACTTCCGCAAGTTCCAGCTCGAAGACAACCTGGCCGAGCGTTACGCGGTCGAGGAAATCACCGCCAGCACCATCGACCCGGATTTCGCCCGCAACGGCAAGATCCACCGCGCCTGGAAAATCACGGCTCGTTGACACTCTGCAACATTGGATCCACAGAGCCTTGATTTTTAAAGGCTCTTGGATCCGTTCAGAACTAGCCAAATTAGTGGCTAATAGCTATAACTCACACACGGCCGATGGGGTTTTTCCCGCAGATGCTGACGTAGTGAGTGACTTTTATGTCGTTGCACCCCGTGCGCCCGAAGATATTGGGTTTTATCAGCGAAGAAGTCTCGGCCTGGCTGGTCGCGGTGCTGGTATTGCTCGCCGGCGGGATTCTCACGGGGCTGCTCGCCTGGGGCACCCTCAATCAGTTCCACAGCCAGTTGCGCCAGCGCTTTCAGCTACTGGCCAACGAGCGCTACAGCCGCATCGAAGAACGTTTTCAGGATCAGGAGCAACGCCTCGATGGCCTGCGCCGGTTCTTCGCCAACTCCGAATCGGTGTCCCGCGCCGAATTCGACGGCTACACCCACCCTTTATTACTGCGCACCCAGGCCTATTCGTTCGCCCTGCGGGTGAGCGGTGCCGAGCGTGCAGCGTTTGAACAGCGGGCGCGGGATGAAGGCCTGAGCACCTTCAGCGTGCGCGAACTCAATGCCCGCGGCGAGCTGCAACTGGCCTCGGCCCGCGATGAATACGTAGTGGTGTTGTACAGCCAGACCCAGAGCCGGCTTGGCGCGCCGCTGGGTTACGACTTGCTGGCCCAGCCATTGCGCCGCTCGACCCTTGAACGTGCCGACCAGCTTCGCGGCCTGGCGGTCTCGCAGCCGATGCATCTGGTCGGTATCGAGCCGGCTTACGCACGCGGCGTCTTGTTGGTGGCACCGCTGCTGCGCAAAGGGGAGTCCAGATCATATGGCTATGTGATGGCTGTCATCAGCATGCGTCAGCTGCTGGCAGACGGCTTGCCGGATGCACTTCATGACTATCTTTCGGTGCGCATCCTCGATCTGTCCACCAACGATCAGCATGAAGTGTTGTTCGAGTCGACCAATGAACCGGTGCCGAGCGATCTGTCGGCTACGCGGTTGGTGCGCATGGCCGATCACGACTATCAGGTGGATATTCTGCCCAGCGAAGCGTTCATGCAGGCCAACCATTCGGCGGTGGGCAGCGTGGTGGTGCTGGGCGGGTTGCTCAGCCTGCTGTTGAGCGCGCTGCTTTATGTGCTGGTCAGTCAGCGCCAGCGCGCGTTGCGCATGGTCGAGTTGCGTACTCAAGAACTGCATGAACGCGAACAGGAACTGCGCGGCACCCACGGCCAGTTGCGCGGGGTACTCAACGCGGCGACCCAAGTGGCAATCATCGCCACCGACCTGCGCGGCGTGATCAACACGTTCAACCCCGGTGCCGAGCAGATGCTCGGTTATCACAGCAACGAAGTGGTCGGCCACATGACCCTGGAAAACCTGCACTTTCCCCGGGAACTGGTGGCCCGCGCGGCGGAGCTCAGCGCCCGCTATGGCAAAACCATTCCGACCTGCCAGGCGATGCTGGTGGAGGGTGGCGAAGTCGGCGGGCACGAGGCGCGCGAGTGGACGCTGGTGCGCAAGGACGGCAGCCACATTCCAGTGAACATGCTGGCCACACCGGTGCTGGACGAGCAGGGGCTGTGGGTCGGGCACCTGGCGATCTGCATCGACATCACCGAGCGCAAGCGCGTGCACGAAGCGCTGGCCGCACGGGACGTGCTGTTGAAAAAGCTCAGCGCCCACGTGCCCGGCGGGATCTATCAATTCAAGATGGAGTTCGACGGACGCTTCAGTGTGATCTACGCCAGCGACGGCATCCGCGAAATCTACGAGCTGGAGCCGGATGTGCTGCTGCTCAACGCCGAAGCGATCTTCACCCGCATCCACCCGCAGGATGTCAGCCGCGTGCGCAAGTCGATCCGCGCTTCGGCGGACAACCTCAGCCCGTGGCGCGAGGAATACCGCGTGCAATTACCCGGGCGCGGCCTGCGCTGGGTTCGCGGCGAGGCGACGCCGGAGGAATTGCCGGGCGGCGGCGTGCTGTGGCACGGCTATATTTCGGATATTTCCGACCTGAAACGGGTGGAAGAAGAATTGCGCGCGCTGTCGGTGACCGATTCCCTGACCGGCATTCACAACCGGCGCTATTTCCAGGAGCGCCTGACCACCGAGATGGCCCGGGTCGAGCGTGGCGGTGGCGAGTTGTCAGTGATCATGCTCGACATCGACCACTTCAAACGGATCAACGATCAGTACGGTCACGCGGTGGGCGACCGCGTGTTGCAGGCGGTTTGCGAGCGCATCGGTCACCGGCTGCGGCGTACCGACGTATTCTGCCGGTTGGGCGGCGAAGAGTTCATGGTGCTGTGCCCGGACATCGACGGCGATCACGCCCACATGCTGGCCGAGGAGTTATGGCACAGCCTGCGCAGTGCGCCGATCGACGTGGTGGGGGTGGTGACGGCCAGTTTCGGGATTGCCAGCTGGCGACCGGGGGAGGGCGCGGATGCGCTGTTGCTGCGGGCGGATTCCGGGGTGTATGCGGCGAAGCAGGGCGGACGGGATCGGGTCGAGCGGCAGATGAACTAGGCACTGAACATGTGGGAGCCAGCCTGCTGGCGATGGCGGAGTGTCAGTCACTGGATCATTGACTGAACTGACGCTATCGCCAGCAGGCTGGCTCCCACAGTGTTTTGTGGCGTGCTTACAGAACCGAAGCAGTCTGCGGCGTCCGCGGCTGTTTATAGAGATCCAGCAGCACCTGATCCAGCACCGACGATGCGCCGAACGGGGCCTTGTCGTTGAGGATCGCCACCACCGCCCAGGTGTTGCCGTTGACGTCGCGGCTGAAGCCGGCAATCGCCCTTACGGTGTTCAGGGTGCCGGTCTTGACGTGGGCTTCGCCGCGCATCGCGGTGGTCTTCAGGCGTTTGCGCATGGTGCCGTCGGTGCCGGCAATCGGCAGCGAGCTGATGTACTCGGCGGCGTAAGGGCTGTGCCAGGCCGCTTGCAGCATGTTGGCCATTTCCCGGGCGCTGACCCGCTCGGAGCGCGACAGACCTGAACCGTTTTCCATCACCAGATGCGGCGCGGTGATGCCTTTCTTCGCCAGCCACTGACGGACCACACGTTGCGCGGCTTTGGCGTCATCGCCGTCGGCGTCGTTGCGGAATTTCTGGCCCAGGCTCAGGAACAGTTGCTGAGCCATGGTGTTGTTACTGTATTTGTTGATGTCGCGGATGATTTCCGCCAGATCCGGCGAGAACGCACGGGCCAGTACTTTGGCGCTGCTCGGGGTCGGGGCCAGACGATCCTTGCCCTGGATGCTGCCACCCAGTTCCTTCCAGATCGCCCGCACGGCGCCGGCGGTATAGGTCGCGTGGTCGAGCAGCGACAGATAAGTCTGCGAGCTGCAGCCTTCGCCCAACTGGCCGGCCACGGTCACGGTCACGCTGCCATCGGCCTGCGGCACCGGGTTGTAGCGCACGCCGCCGGTGCATTGTTTGGAGTTGAGCGCTTTGACGGTGTTTTCGATGTTGATGCTGGCAATCGGCGGCTCGACCGAGATCAATACCCGGCCGTTGTCATTGCGAGCCACGAAACGCAGAGCCTTGAGGTTGACCAGCAGCGAATCCGGCTTGACCAGGAACGGCTTGTTCTCGTCGTTGCCGTCATCGTTGAATTCCGGCAGTTGCGGCTGCACGAAGAAGCTGCGATCGAGCACCAGATCACCGGTGACCTGGGTCACGCCGTTGGCACGCAGGTCGCGCATCAGCAGCCAGAGTTTTTCCATGTTCAGCTTCGGATCGCCACCACCTTTGAGGTAGAGGTTGCCGTTGAGGATCCCGCCGTTCAGGTCGCCGTCGGTGTAGAACTCGGTTTTCCACTGATGGTTGGGGCCGAGCATTTCCAGTGCCGCGTAAGTGGTGACCAGCTTCATCGTCGAGGCCGGGTTGACCGACACGTCGGCGTTGTACACGGTCGGCGTGCCCGGACCGTCCAGCGGCACCATCACCAGCGACAGGGCGGTGGGCTGCAGCTTGCTGGCCTTGAGGGCTTTTTCGACGTTGGGGGTCAGGGCGGTGTTGATGGTGGCAGCGGAGACGGGCAAGGCCAGCGGCAGAAGAAGACCGGCCAGGAGCAGAGGACGCAACGATTTGATCATATGAAATAAAACCCTACAGCCGAGGGGAAAAAGACGAGGACATGGATGAAAAGGCCCTCAGTGGTCATGAAAGTGTCGGCATTATGCCCCAAGCTGTTACAGCTTGTGCCTTTCGCAAGGGCGCCAATTCGTTATTTTTTTACAGGCGGTCGCACGCACGTCCCAGAGAGTCGGGCAATCGCCGGCTTAAACTGGTAAAGTGCCGGCCGTTATTACTTAAGAGGATTGTTCCAATGGCGACTAACCGTTCCCAGCGTCTGCGCAAAAAACTGTGCGTCGATGAATTTCAAGAGCTGGGTTTCGAACTGAACCTGGGCTTCAAAGAAGACCTGTCCGAAGAAGCCATTGACGCTTTCCTCGAAGCATTCATCAAAGAAGCCATGGAAGCCAACGGTCTGGGCTATGTCGGCGGCGACGACTTCGGTCTGGTTTGCCTGCAGAAGCGCGGCTCGGTCACCGAAGAGCAGCGCGCTGCTGTTGAAGCCTGGCTGAAAACCCGCTCCGAGCTGACCAGCACTGAAATCAGCCCGCTGCTGGACGTCTGGTATCCGGAAAAGCCGATCAACGCGGCCAAGTGATACTGAAAAAACGGCGACCCGAGGGTCGCCGTTTTTTTATGCCTGCTTTTTACTCAGGCCTCAAGCCTTGCGCCAGTTGAGGATCAGCAAGGTCAGCACCCCCGCGACAATCCCCCAGAACGCCGAACCGATGGAAAACAACGTCAGCCCCGACGCCGTAACCATGAACGTGATCAGCGCCGCTTCCCGTTCCTTCACCTCGGTCATGGCGATGCTCAAGCCGTTGATGATCGAACCGAACAGCGCCAGCGCCGCAATCGACAGCACCAGTTCCTTCGGCAGCGCAGCAAACAGCGCCGCCAGCGTGGCGCCGAACACCCCGGCAATCCCGTAGAAAATCCCGCACCACACCGCAGCGGTGTAGCGTTTGTTGCGATCCTCATGGGCATGGGGGCCGGTGCAGATCGCCGCGCTGATGGCCGCCAGGTTGATGCCGTGGGAACCGAACGGCGCCAGCAGCAACGACGCGATGCCGGTGGCGGTGATCAGCGGCGAGGCCGGGACGTTGTAACCGTCGGCCCGCAGCACGGCGATGCCGGGCATGTTTTGCGAGGTCATCGCTACCACAAACAGCGGAATGCCGATGCTGATGGTCGCCGCGAGGGAAAAGTGCGGCGTGGTCCAGACCGGTGTCGCCACTTCCAGATGAAAGCCGCTGAAGTCCAGCAAACCCATGAAGCCCGACAGCGCGGTGCCGATCAGCAGCGCAGCGAGCACCGCATAACGTGGTGACAGGCGTTTGACGATGAGGTAAGTGAAGAACATCCCTAGCACCAGGCCGGTGCGGTGCTGTGCGGCGACGAAGATTTCACTGCCGATCTTGAACAGGATCCCCGCCAGCAGCGCGGCGGCGAGGGAGGCCGGGATCTTTTTCACCAGCCGTTCGAAGCTGCCGGTCAGGCCGCAAATGGTCACCAGCACTGCGCAGGTGATGTAGGCGCCGATGGCTTCGCCGTAGGTGACGCCGCCGAGGCTGGTGATCAACAGCGCCGCGCCGGGCGTCGACCACGCAATGGTAATCGGCGTGCGATAGCGCAGGGACAGACCGATCGAACACACCGCCATGCCGATGGAGATCGCCCAGATCCACGACGAAATCTGCCCGCTGGTCAGGCCCGCCGCCTGCCCGGCCTGGAACATCAGCACCAGCGAACTGGTGTAGCCGGTCATCATCGCGATGAACCCGGCGACGATTGCGGAGGGCGATGTGTCCGCCAGCGGGCGCAGTCGGGTGTGGGTAATTTCGTTCATGACAGCGGCATTCCTTGTTCAAGCCACGGATTTCGGGTTTAGCCTAAACTCAAACGTAACGGAGCGTTGCAATACAGCCGAAGTCGCAAACAGCCGTACAGTCGTGTTGCCACCCTCCATTGTGTACAATCGCGCTGTTTTTTACGCGATACTTGCCAGCGACCCACTGTGCCGTATTACAGTCACGGTCAATTCGCCGCCGTTCTTCCCGACTCGAGTGCCCATGAACGAACAGTTGCAACCCCTCAAGAAACAACCGCGAGCAGGCAAAGCCGGCCGCAGCGGAACCCAGGACGATATTGTCTATGCGCATATCTTCGAGGCCATCCTCGAACAGCGCCTGGCGCCCGGCACAAAGTTGAGCGAAGAAGCGCTGGGGGAAATTTTCGGGGTCAGCCGCACCATCATTCGCCGCGCGCTCTCGCGTCTGGCCCATGAAGGCGTGGTGCTGCTGCGGCCGAACCGTGGCGCGGTCGTCGCCAGCCCGAGCGTTGAAGAGGCGCGTCAGGTGTTCCTCGCCCGACGTCTGGTGGAGCGCGCGATTACCGAGCTGGCGGTGCAACACGCCACCGCCGAGCAGATCGCCGAACTGCGCCAGATGGTCAACGACGAACGCGACAGCTTCTCCCGTGGCGATCGCGGCGCCGGCATCCGTCTCTCCGGCGAATTCCACCTGAAACTGGCGGAAGCGGCGAAGAACGCGCCATTGATCAGCTTCCAGCGCAGCCTGGTTTCGCAAACGTCGCTGATCATTGCCCAGTATGAAAGCGGCAACCGCTCGCACTGCTCCTACGACGAGCACACCCAGTTGATCGACGCCATCGAAGCGCGCAATGGCGAGCTGGCGGTGGATCTGATGATGCATCACATGGATCACATCGACAGCAAGCTCAACCTCGACGAGGAAAGCGCGTCCGACGATCTGCATGCAGTGTTCTCGCATCTGTTGCAGACCAAGAAGCCGGGGCGGCCGGCGGTCAAGCTCTGAGCTGACACCGTGTCTCGCCTATCGCGAGCAGGCTCGCTCCCACAGGGGAATGCATTGCAAATGTGGGAGCGAGCCTGCTCGCGATAGCTGTCCGATAGGCAACAAAAAATCCCCCGGTGTGAACACCACCGGGGGATTTTTTATGCCTTGGGAAAACTCAGCGCTGGTGTACCAGCGCACCCGCCGCATAGGTCTGGGCCACGGTGCGGTCATCGCCCAGGGTCATCAGTACGAACAGCGTCTCGGCAATATTGTTGGCCTGCTTCAGGCGGTAGCTCAGCAGCGGCGTAGCGTTGTAGTCGAGCACCAGGAAGTCGGCGTCGGAGCCCGGTTGCAGGTTGCCGATCCTGTCTTCCAGACGCAGCGCCCGCGCGCCGCCGAGGGTGGCGAGGTACAGCGACTTGAACGGGCTCAGGCGCGCACCTTGCAGCTGCATCACCTTATAGGCTTCGTTCAGGGTTTGCAGCAGCGAGAAACTGGTGCCACCACCGACGTCAGTGCCGAGGCCGACGTTCAGCTTGTGCTTCTCGGCCATCGGCAGGTTGAACAGGCCGCTGCCGAGGAAGAAGTTCGAGGTCGGGCAGAAGGCGACCGCCGAACCGGTCTGCGCCAGGCGCGCGCATTCGTCGTCGCACAGGTGCACGCCGTGGGCAAACACCGAGCGCTCGCCGAGCAATTGATAGTGGTCGTAGACGTCCAGATAGCCCTTGCGCTCCGGGAACAGCTCCTTGACCCACTCGACTTCCTTGAGGTTTTCGCTGATGTGGGTCTGCATGTACAGATCCGGGTATTCACTGAGCAGCTGCCCAGCGAGGGTCAGCTGTTCCGGGGTGCTGGTCGGGGCGAAGCGCGGGGTTACGGCGTAATGCAAACGACCCTTGCCGTGCCAGCGCTCGATCAGCGCCTTGCTGTCGACGTAGCTCGATTCCGGGGTGTCGGTCAGGTAGTCCGGTGCGTTGCGGTCCATCATCACCTTGCCCGCGATCATCCGCAGATCCAGCTTCTCGGCCGCTTCGAAGAACGAGTTCACCGATTGCGGGTGCACGCTGCCGAACACCAGCGCGGTGGTGGTGCCGTTGCGCAACAGTTCCTTGATGAAAATATCCGCCACTTCATCGGCGTGGGCCTTGTCGGCGAACTGGCTCTCGCACGGGAAGGTGTAGGTGTTCAGCCAGTCCAGCAGTTGCTCGCCATAGGCGCCGACCATGCCGGTCTGCGGCAGGTGGATGTGGGTGTCGATGAAGCCCGGAGTGATCAGCGCATCCTTGTGATGGGTGATCTCGATGTCCGCCGGCAGCGTCGGCAGCAGTTCACTGGCGTGGCCGAGGGCGCTGATCTTGCCGTCATCGACCACCAGCAGTCCGTCCTCGAAATACTCGTAGGAGGCTTCGATGCCGACCTCGGCAGGGTCGGCGATGCTGTGCAGGATGGCGGCGCGGTAGGCTTTGCGAGTCAGAGGCATGAGGGTTCTCTAATCAGTTTGAGGCTTTGAGTGTGGCGGCCTGACTGCGGCGCGAAACCGGCAGCAGTTTGGCAATCGGTTCGGCGCTGGCGGTGTGCTGGCCGAAATTGGCGTTATAGGTGGCGATGATTTCGCCGGCGATGGAGATGGCGATTTCCACAGGCAACTTGCCTTTGACTTCGCCGATGCCCATCGGGCAGCGCATGCGTTGCACGACGCTGGCGTCGAAGCCACGGTCACGCAGGCGGTGTTCGAACTTGGCGCGTTTGGTCTTCGAGCCGATCAGGCCGAACCAGGTGAAGTCGTTGCGCTTGAGGATCGCGGCGGTGAGCTCCAGATCCAGCTGATGATTGTGGGTCATGACGATGCAGTAGCTGCCGGCGGGCAGGTCGTCGATTTCATCCACAGGTTCCTCGGCGACGATCTTGCGCACGCCGTGGGGAATCTGCTCGGGGAATTCCTCTTCCCGGGAATCGATCCAGCGTACCCGGCAGGGCAGGCTGGCGAGCAGCGGCACGAGCGCGCGGCCGACATGGCCGGCGCCGAACACGGCGATCTGCGCCTGCACCTGGCCCATCGGTTCGAACAACAGCACCGTGGCGCCGCCGCAGCACTGGCCAAGGCTGGCGCCGAGGCTGAAGCGCTCAAGATGGGTGTCCTGCTTGCCGCTGGCGAGCATCTCGCGGGCGATCTGCATGGCTTTGTATTCCAGGTGCCCGCCACCGATGGTGTCGAAAGTCTGGCGGGCGCTGACGACCATCTTCGAGCCGGCATTGCGCGGCGTCGAGCCGAGTTCTTCGATGATCGTCACCAGAACGCAGGGTTCGCCCTGGTTCTGCAGGTCGGCGAGGGCGTCGATCCAGTTGTACATGTTCACCTCGACATCTGTCGTTGTCTGTTCGGGCCTCTTCGCGAGCAGGCTCGCTCCCACATGGGAATGCATCCAAATGTGGGAGCGAGCCTGCTCGCGATGGCCGCGCCTCGGTCTAGAGCGGAGCCAGCTCGGTTTCAGCTTCGACGGCTTTCACCGCCTTGAGCTGGCGCATCTGCTCGCAGCCCCACAACACCCGCTCCGGGGTCGCCGGCGCGTCGATCTTCGGCTGATGCTTGTAGTCGCCCAGACTGGCCACCGCATCCTTGATCGCGCACCACGCAGCGATGCCGAGCATGAACGGCGGCTCACCCACAGCCTTGGAGTGGAACACCGTGTCTTCCGGGTTCTTGCGGTTTTCCACCAGCTTCACCCGCAGGTCCAGCGGCATGTCCGCCACGGCCGGGATCTTGTAACTGGCCGGGCCGTTGGTCATCAGCTTGCCCTTGTTGTTCCATACCAGTTCTTCCATGGTCAGCCAGCCCATGCCCTGGACGAAGCCGCCCTCGACCTGGCCGATGTCGATGGCCGGGTTCAGCGAGGCGCCGACGTCGTGGAGGATGTCGGTGCGCAGCATCTTGTACTCGCCGGTCAGGGTGTCGACGATCACCTCGCAGCACGCCGCGCCGAAGGCGAAGTAGTAGAACGGCCGGCCACGGGCCTGGCTGCGGTCGTAGTAGATTTTCGGGGTCTTGTAGAACCCGGTGCTCGACAGCGACACCTGATTGAAATACGCCAGCTGGATCAGTGCTTCGAAGGTCAGGATGTGGTCACGCACCCGTACGTGGCCGTTGTGGAATTCCACGTCTTCTTCGCTGACCTTGTAGTGCCGCGCGGCGAATTCGACCAGACGCCGCTTGATTGTCTCGGCAGCGTTCTGCGCCGCTTTGCCGTTCAGGTCGGCGCCACTGGAGGCCGCAGTCGGCGAGGTGTTCGGCACTTTGTCGGTGTTGGTCGCGGTGATCTGCACGCGGTCCATTTCCACCTGGAACACTTCGGCCACGACCTGCGCGACTTTGGTGTTCAGGCCCTGACCCATTTCTGTGCCGCCGTGGTTCAGGTGGATGCTGCCGTCGGTGTAGACGTGCACCAGCGCACCGGCCTGATTGAGGAAGCTGGCAGTGAAGGAAATGCCGAATTTCACCGGGGTCAGCGCCAGGCCTTTTTTCAGGATCGGGCTGTTGGCGTTGTAGCGACGGATCGCTTCGCGACGCTCGGCGTACTGGCTGCTTTCTTCCAGTTCAGCGGTCATCTCCTCGAGCATGTTGTGCTCGACGGTCTGGTAGTAGTGGGTGACGTTGCGCTCGGTCTTGCCGTAGTAGTTGGCCTTGCGCACGGCCAGCGGATCGAGGTTCAGGTGACGGGCGATGGCGTCCATCACTTCTTCGATCGCGACCATCCCTTGCGGGCCGCCGAAACCACGGTACGCGGTGTTCGACGCGGTGTTGGTCTTGCAGCGGTGACCGTTGATGGTCGCATCGCCGAGGTAGTACGAGTTGTCCGAGTGGAACATCGCCCGGTCAACGATCGAGGCCGACAGGTCAGGCGAGCAGCCGCAGTTACCGGCCAGATCCATCGCGATGCCGTGCAGGCGCCCGGTGCTGTCGAAGCCGACGTCGTACTCGACGTAGAACGGGTGACGCTTGCCGGTCATCAGCATGTCTTCGACCCGTGGCAGGCGCATCTTGGTCGGCTGGCCGGTGAGGTGCGCGATCACCGCACACAGGCACGCCGGGCTCGCGGCCTGGGTTTCCTTGCCGCCGAAACCACCGCCCATACGGCGCATGTCGACCACGATCTTGTTCATCGACACGTCGAGGACTTCGGCCACCAGTTTCTGCACTTCGGTGGGGTTCTGGGTCGAGCAGTAAACGATCATGCCGCCGTCTTCGGTTGGCATCACCGAGGAGATCTGGGTCTCCAGATAGAAGTGTTCCTGGCCGCCGATGTGCAGCGTGCCCTGAAGACGATGTTCAGCCGTGGCCAGGGCGCTGGCCGAATCGCCGCGCTGATGGGTGTGGCTGTCGAGCACGAAATGGCGCTTGCGCAGGGCTTCGACCACGTCCAGCACCGGTTCCAGATCTTCGTATTCGATGATTGCGGCCATGGCGGCCTTGCGTGCGGTTTCCAGATCCTTGGCGGCCACGGCCAGCACCGGCTGACCGACGAACTGCACGTCATCGATGGCCAGCAGCGGATCACCCGGCAGCAGCGGGCCGATGTCTTTCAGGCCCGGCACGTCTTCATGGGTGATGGCGATGCGCACGCCTTCGAAGGCGTAGCAGGGCTGGGTGTCGATGCTGATGATTTTCGCGTGGGCGCGATCCGACAGCCGTGCGTAAACGTGCAACTGGTTGGGGAATTCCAGGCGGTCATCGATGTACTGCGCTTCACCGGACACATGCTTGGCGGCGCTGTCGTGTTTGACGCTGCGGCCGACGCCAGAGGTCAGATCCTTGGCGAACAATTCAGCCAGTTCAGCTTGCGTTTTCTCTACGCCGTGATGGTTAGACATAAGCGGTCACCCGAGTCTCGATGTGCGGTGTTTGCAGTTCGATGAAGTATTTGCGCAGCAGGTTCTGCGCGCTGAGCAGGCGGTATTCCTTGCTGGCGCGGAAGTCCGAGAGCGGGGTGAAATCCTCACCCAGCGCGGTGCAGGCGCGTTCGACCACTGCGTTGTTGAACGGCTGACCGAGCAGCACGGCTTCGCAATGAGCGGCGCGTTTCGGGATCGCGGCCATGCCGCCGAAGGCGACGCGGGCGTCGGTGATCACGCCGTTCTCGACGCGCAGATTGAACGCGGCGCAGACGGCAGAAATGTCGTCGTCCAGACGCTTGGAGACCTTATAGGCGCGGAAGCGCTGCTCGGCCGTGGCGCGAGGCACGATGATTTTTTCGATGAACTCGCTTTCCTGACGCGCGGTGACCCGGTAATCGATGAAGTAATCCTCGAGGGCCAGCGTGCGGCGGGTCTCGCCCTTGCACAGCACGATCTGCGCGCCGAGGGCGATCAGCAGCGGTGGCGAGTCACCGATCGGCGAGGCGTTGCCGATGTTGCCGCCGAGGGTGCCCTGGTTGCGGATCTGCAGGGAGGCGAAGCGGTGCAGCAGTTCGCCGAAGTCCGGGTACTCGGCGGTCAACGCTTCGTAGCAGTCGGAGAGGGCAGTGGCAGCGCCGATTTCGATGCGGTCTTCGAAGGTTTCGATGCGCTTCATTTCAGCGACGTTGCCGACGTAGATCATCACCGGCAGGGTGCGGTGGAACTGAGTGACTTCCAGCGCCAGATCGGTGCCGCCGGCCAGCAGTCGGGCCTGTGGATAAGCGTCGTAGAGATCGGCCAGGTCGGCGACGGTCAGCGGCACCAGGCAGCGTTTGTCGCCGCTGTTGAGTTCACCGATCGACGTCGGGGCAATGGCTTTGAGGCGGGCGATGGTTTCCGCTTCCCGGGCGTCGAACTGGTCCGGTTGCTTGGCGCAGCAGGATTGTTCGGCGGCGGCCAGGATCGGCCGGTAGCCGGTGCAGCGGCAGAGGTTGCCGGCCAGCGCTTCGTGGGCCTTGGCCTGATCCGGTGCATCGCTGTTCTTTTGCAGGGCGAACAGCGACATCACGAAACCGGGGGTGCAGAAACCGCACTGCGAACCGTGGCACTCGACCATGGCTTTCTGCACGCTGTGCAGTTCGCCCTTGTGCTTGAGGTCTTCGACGCTGATCAACTGTTTGCCGTGCAGCGACGAAACGAACGTCAGGCACGAGTTGAGGCTGCGATAGCGAATGTGCTCGCGGCCATCGTCATCCGTCTGCAACTCGCCGACCACCACCGTACACGCGCCGCAGTCACCGCTGGCGCAGCCTTCTTTGGTGCCGGATTTACCCACGTGTTCGCGCAGGTAGTTGAGCACAGTCAGGTTCGGGTCCAGGGCGTGCTCGCTACGGAGTTCCTGGTTAAGTAAAAACTGGATCACGGAAGGCCTCGCAGACTCATTATTGTTGTTGAGCGACTTGAGCCGAATTTAGCAGGTCTGACTTTTCGGTCAATGGTTTTCTGACTTAAAGGTCAGGAAAAACCGTTTTGTCGCTCAACCACGTGTCTCTTCAGTATTGACCCTCATTGGATCAAGCGCTTTTTTGCGGGAATCGTGCCAAAAACCGCTGTGCGGGCACTCCGCCATGACCGCGCATTGCGCTACACTGCGCCGCTTGTGCAGATCGAAGAGTTTGAAGGACAACCATGACGTTCAAGGCGCCGGACAGCCTCGCCGAGCAAATCGCTCACCACCTCGCCGAACGGATCATTCGCGGCGAAATGAAGCCGGGAGAGCGCATCCAGGAACAGAAGGTCACGCTGGCGCTGAACGTCAGCCGCGGTTCGGTCCGCGAAGCCTTGCTGATCCTCGAGCGCCGTCACCTGATCGCCATCCTGCCGCGCCGCGGTGCGCACGTCACCGAGCTTACGGCGCACAAGGTGCAGAGCCTGTGCACGCTGATGAGCGAGCTGTACATCCTGCTCGGCAACGCAGTGGCCAATGGCTGGCAGACCCAGGCCGACATGGCGCCGTTCGTGCAGATCCAGCAGCGTCTGACCGCCAGCTACGAGCGTCAGGACATCCGCACCTTCGTCGACGACAGCTTCAACGTCATGCGCGCCGCGTATCCCTTCGCCAACAACCCGTACCTGCAGGAAACCGTCGAGAACCTGCAACCGGCCATGAGCCGTGCGTACTTCCTCGCGCTGGAGCAGCGCAAGGCCGAGATGAGCGAGTTCCTCGAACTGTTCGAACGCTTGCTCGCCGCCGTCCTCGCCCGTGACCTGCCGCAGATCCGCATCGTGCTGACGGCTTACGCCCAGCGCAGCTGCGATCTGGTGGTGTCCGCCCTGACGGTTGCCTGACCTTGCGGCTCAAGTGCATCAAGCTGGCGGGGTTCAAATCCTTCGTCGACCCGACCACGGTGAACTTCCCCAGCAACATGGCGGCGGTCGTCGGGCCGAACGGTTGCGGCAAGTCGAACATCATCGACGCCGTGCGCTGGGTGATGGGCGAAAGCTCGGCCAAGAACCTGCGCGGCGAGTCGATGACCGACGTCATCTTCAATGGCTCGACCAGCCGCAAACCGGTGAGCCAGGCGAGCATCGAGCTGGTGTTCGACAACTCCGACGGCACGCTGCTGGGCGAGTGGGCGGCCTACGCGGAGATTTCGATCCGCCGCAAGGTGACCCGCGACAGCCAGACGACTTATTACCTCAACGGCGCCAAATGCCGTCGTCGCGACATTACCGACATCTTCCTCGGCACCGGCCTCGGCCCGCGCAGCTACTCGATCATCGAGCAGGGGATGATCTCCAAGCTGATCGAGTCCAAGCCCGAAGACCTGCGTAACTTCATCGAAGAAGCGGCAGGCATCTCGAAGTACAAGGAGCGCCGACGCGAGACCGAAAACCGCATCCGTCGCACCCACGAAAACCTTGCCCGTCTGACTGACCTGCGCGAAGAGCTCGAACGCCAGCTCGAACGCTTGCACCGTCAGGCCGAGGCCGCCAAGAAGTATCAGGAATACAAGGCTGAAGAGCGCCAGCTCAAGGCGCAATTGTCGGCCCTGCGCTGGCAGGATCTGAACGATCAGGTCGGCCAGCGCGAATCGATCATCGGCAACCAGGAAATCAGCTTCGAAGCGCTGGTCGCCGAGCAACGCAACGCCGACGCCGCCATTGAACGCCTGCGCGACGGTCACCATGACCTGTCCGAACGCTTCAATCTGGTGCAGGGGCGCTTCTATTCGGTCGGCGGCGACATCGCCCGGGTCGAGCAGAGCATCCAGCACGGTCAGCAGCGCTTGCGCCAATTGCAGGACGATCTGAAAGAAGCCGAGCGCGCACGCCTCGAAACCGAATCGCACCTGGGCCACGACCGCACCTTGCTGCTGACCCTTGGCGAAGAACTTGATCAACTGACTCCCGAGCAGGAAATCACCAACGCCGCCGCAGAAGAAGCCGCCGCTGCGCTGGAAGATTCCGAAGCCGTCATGCACGGCTGGCAGGAGCAGTGGGACGCCTTCAACCTGACCGCCGCCGAACCCCGTCGTCAGGCCGAAGTGCAGCAGTCGCGCATCCAGCAGCTGGAAACCAGCATGGAGCGTCTGGCCGATCGGCAAAAGCGTCTCGGCGAAGAGCGGGCGTTGCTGTCGGCCGATCCGGAAGACGCGGCGATCATGGAACTCAGCGAACAGCTCGCCGAGTCCGAGGCCACCCTTGAAGATCTGCAGACCAGCGAAGAAGCCCAGGTCGAAAAACTTGAGCAGTTGCGCCAGGAATTGCAGCAGGCACTGACTGCGCAGCAACAGGCGCAGGGCGATTTGCAGCGCCTCAATGGCCGCCTCGCATCGCTGGAAGCCTTGCAGCAGGCCGCGCTCGATCCGGGCACCGGCACTGCCGAATGGCTGAAGGAACACAACCTCGCCGAACGCCCGCGCCTGGCCGAAGGCCTGAAGGTCGAGGCCGGATGGGAGCTGGCGGTGGAAACCGTGCTCGGCGCCGATCTGCAAGCGGTGCTGGTGGATGATTTCGACGGCTTCGATCTGTCCGGTTTTGCCCAGGGCGATCTGCGTTTGCTCAGCCCCGGCAACGACGGCGTGCGCGTGGCTGGCAGTCTGCTGGACAAGGTCGAGGCGCAGGTCGATCTGTCGCCTTGGCTTGCTCAGGTCAAACCGGTCGACAGCCTTGAACAGGCGCTGGCCCTGCGTGGTCAACTGGCTGCCGGGCAGAGCCTGATCAGCCGCGACGGGTACTGGGTCGGCCGGCATTTCCTGCGAGTGCGTCGCGCCAGCGAAGCCGAAAGCGGCATGCTTGCACGCGGCCAGGAAATTGAATCGTTGCATGCGGAGCGCGAAGAGCGCGAAGCCACGGTCGAGGCCATGGAAACCCGTCTGCAAACCCTGCGCGCGCAACAGCGTCAGCAGGAAAACGGCCGCGAACATTTGCGTCGTTTGCTGCAAGACGAAGCCCGTCAACAAGGCGAGTTGAAAGCTCAACTGTCCGCCGGCAAAGCCAAGGCCGAGCAGTTGAATCTGCGTCGCACCCGTCTCGACGAAGAACTGGTCGAGCTCGCCGAGCAGCGCGAACTGGAACACGAAAACATCGGCGAAGCGCGGATCCAGTTGCAGGACGCCCTCGACGCCATGGCCCTCGACACCGAGCAGCGCGAGTTGCTGCTGGCCCAGCGTGACAGTCTGCGCGAACGCCTGGATCGCGTGCGTCAGGAAGCCCGTCAGCACAAGGATCACGCGCATCAATTGGCCGTGCGCCTCGGTTCGCTGCGGGCACAACACGACTCGACCCGTCAGGCCCTTGAGCGTCTGGAAATGCAGGCCGAGCGCCTGACTGAAAAGCGTGAACAGCTCAGCCTGAATCTGGAGGAGGGCGAGGCGCCGCTGGAAGAGCTGCGCCTCAAACTCGAAGAATTGCTCGACAAGCGCATGAGCGTCGACGACGAACTCAAGACCGCCCAGATCGCTCTGGAAGACGCCGACCGCGAACTGCGCGACGCGGAAAAACGCCGGACCCAGGCCGAGCAGCAATCGCAATTGATCCGTGGCCAGCTCGAACAGCAACGCATGGAATGGCAGGCCCTGACCGTGCGCCGCAAGGCCCTGCAGGATCAACTGCTGGAAGACGGCTACGACCTGCACGGCGTGCTCAACACCTTGACTGCCGAGGCCAGCGAGAAGGCTGCCGAAGAAGAACTTGAACGCATCGCCGCGCGCATTCAGCGCCTGGGCGCGATCAACCTCGCGGCGATCGACGAATACCAGCAACAATCCGAGCGTAAACGTTATCTGGACGCCCAGGACGCCGATCTGGTCGAAGCCCTGGAGACCCTGGAAAACGTCATCCGCAAGATCGACAAGGAAACCCGTAACCGTTTCAAAGATACCTTTGATCAGATCAATGGCGGTTTACAGGCACTTTTCCCAAAAGTTTTCGGTGGCGGGCGGGCGTATTTGGAACTGACGGGCGAAGATCTACTCGATACAGGGGTGACGATCATGGCGCAGCCGCCCGGAAAGAAGAACAGCACCATCCATTTGCTCTCCGGTGGTGAAAAAGCGCTGACCGCACTGGCACTGGTTTTTGCGATCTTCAAATTGAATCCGGCGCCGTTTTGCATGCTCGATGAAGTTGACGCACCACTGGATGACGCTAACGTTGGACGCTACGCACGGTTGGTCAAGGAGATGTCGCAGACCGTGCAGTTCATCTATATCACCCACAACAAGATCGCCATGGAAATGGCTGACCAGTTGATGGGTGTGACGATGCACGAGCCGGGTTGTTCGCGACTGGTAGCCGTGGATGTCGAGGAGGCGATGGCGATGGTGGATGCCTGAGTCGGCGCGTGTCGGAAAAGGTATTTGTAGTCTGTAGGACATATTTACCGGCTTCGACTTGCTGGCCAATCGACATAATCGCGCAAGCCAATGAGACAGACGGTGTAAAGTTGTCTTTGGTCGTGCTAGTTTAATGTCAATTTTTCGTATACGTGGGCAAAACGCCTGTCAGAACATAGAGTTGGCGCCACGTTTTAAAGCGGTTTGCACAGTGTAAACCCCTTATTTTTCAGCATTTTTTATAGAGGCACGGGATTACATGGAAATCGGTCTGCGCGAGTGGCTGATCGTCATCGGCATCATTGTGATAGCCGGTATTCTTTTCGATGGCTGGCGCCGTATGCGCGGCGGCAAGGGAAAACTGAAATTCCGTCTTGACCGAAGTCTGTCCAACCTGCCGGACGAGGACACCAGCGCCGAACTGCTGGGCCCGGCCCGCGTGCTGGATACCCATAAAGAGCCACAACTGGACGAACACGATCTGCCATCGGTGAGCATGCCGGCCCGCGAAGCACGCGAGCCTCGCGAATCCGGTTCCAAGCGCGGCAAGCGTGGCAGCAACGGTCCGGCCCAGGGCGACCTGAACCTCGATCTGGATCTGGACGGCGGCCCGAGCTTCAGCAGCCGCGATGATGATTTTGTCGAATCTGCCGCCAAGTCGTCGCCTGCCGTTGCCGATAAAGATCAGCCGCAAGCCGAAGAAGTGCTGGTGATCAGCGTGATCTGCCGCGACCCGGCCGGCTTCAAGGGCCCGGCACTGCTGCAGAACATTCTGGAAAGCGGCCTGCGTTTCGGCGAGATGGATATCTTCCACCGTCACGAAAGCATGGCTGGCAACGGTGAAGTGCTGTTCTCGATGGCCAACGCGGTCAAGCCGGGCATCTTCGATCTGGACGATATCGACCATTTCAGCACCCCGGCGGTGAGCTTCTTCCTCGGCCTGCCAGGCCCGCGTCATCCGAAGCAGGCCTTCGACGTGATGGTGGCGGCAGCCCGCAAGCTGTCCCAGGAACTGAACGGCGAATTGAAAGATGACCAGCGCAGCGTCCTGACCGCGCAGACCATCGAGCACTACCGTCAGCGCATCGTCGAATTCGAACGTCGCGCCCTGACCCAGAAGCGTTGATTGAAAAGGTTGCCTCGTCATAAAGAGGCAATCGGCAAAATAGATTGAGCAGCCTCGGCTGCTCTTTTGCTTTATGAGAGAACACCCATGACTGCCGCCAAAGACCGCATTTTAGAGCTGCGCGCTGAACTCGATCAGCACAACTACCGTTACCACGTCCTCGATGAGCCGAGCATTCCGGATGCCGAGTACGACCGGTTGTTCCACGAGCTCAAGGCGCTGGAAGCGGCCAACCCGGAACTGATCACCAGCGACTCGCCGACCCAGCGTGTGGGCAGCGTCGCGCTGACCGCGTTCACCCAGGTGCGTCACGAAGTGCCGATGCTCAGCCTCGGCAACGCCTTCGAGGAAACCGACATGCGCGAGTTCGACCGTCGGGTGACCGAGGGTCTGGATCTGCCGGCCGGCGATCTGTTTGGCGGTGGCGCGGCGGTGGAATACAGCTGCGAGCCGAAACTCGATGGTCTGGCGGTCAGTCTGCTGTATCAGGACGGCGTGCTGGTGCGCGGCGCCACGCGCGGCGACGGCACCACTGGCGAAGACATCAGCGTCAACGTGCGCACGGTGCGCAACATCCCGCTGAAGCTGCACGGCACGGGCTGGCCGGCGACCCTGGAAGTGCGCGGCGAAGTGTTCATGTCCAAGGCCGGTTTCGAACGCCTCAACGCCTCGCAACTGGAAGTCGGCGGCAAGACATTCGCCAACCCGCGCAACGCCGCCGCCGGCAGCCTGCGTCAGCTGGATTCGAAGATCACCGCCAACCGCCCGCTGGAATTCTGCTGCTACGGCATCGGTCAGGTCTCTCACGACATCGCCGACACCCACATCGGCAACCTCAAGCAACTGCAAGCCTGGGGCATGCCGATCAGCCACGAATTGAAACTGGCCAAGGGCATCGGCGAATGCCTGGATTATTACCGCGATATCGGTGAGCGCCGTAATTCGCTGGCCTATGAAATCGACGGCGTGGTGTTCAAGGTCAACAGCATTGCCGATCAGCGCGAACTGGGCTTCCGCGCCCGCGAACCACGTTGGGCCATCGCCCACAAATTCCCGGCCATGGAAGAACTCACCGAGCTGCTCGACGTGGAATTCCAGGTCGGCCGCACCGGTGCCGTCACACCCGTGGCGCGCTTGAAGCCGGTCAAGGTCGCTGGTGTCACCGTGGCCAATGCCACGCTGCACAACATGGATGAAGTGGCCCGGCTGGGCTTGATGATCGGCGACACGGTGATCATTCGCCGCGCCGGTGACGTGATCCCGCAAGTGGTGCAGGTCGTCACCGAGCGTCGTCCCGAAGACGCGCGGCCGGTGCAGATTCCCGAGAGCTGCCCGGTTTGTGGTTCCCATGTCGAACGCACGCAACTGGTCAAACGCAGCAAGGGCAAGGAAACCATCAGCGAAGGCGCGGTGTATCGCTGCGTCGGCCGACTGGCGTGCGGTGCGCAACTCAAGCAGGCGATCATTCACTTCGTCTCCCGTCGCGCGATGGACATCGAAGGTCTTGGCGACAAGAGCGTCGAGCAGTTGGTGGACGAAGGTCTGGTCAATTCGCCGGCCGATCTTTACGCGCTGAAGTTCGACGACATCGTCGACCTCGAAGGCTTTGCCGAAGTGTCGAGCAACAAGTTGCTGACCGCTATCGAAGACAGCAAGAAGCCGGGGCTGGCGCGCTTCATCTATGCGCTCGGGATCCCGGATGTCGGCGAGGAGACGGCTAAGGTGCTGGCGCGTTCGCTCGGTTCGCTGGAGCGCGTCCAGCAAGCCTTGCCGCAGGTGCTGACGTACCTGCCGGACATCGGTCTGGAAGTGGCGCACGAGATTCACAGCTTCTTCGAAGATGCACACAACCAGCAGGTGATCACCGAGTTGCTGGGCCACGGTTTGCAGATTCAGGATCAGGGCGAGCTGGGTGCCGAGTTTGCCGCCAGCACCACGCTGGGCGGCTTCCTCGACAAGCTGCACATTCCTTCGGTGGGGCCGGGCGGGGCGCAGAAACTGGCTGACAAGTTCGAATCGCTGGAAGGGGTGATGAACGCTGACTGGCTGGACATGCGCCAGGCATTGCCGGAGAAGCAGGCCAATTCGGTACGCGAGTTTTTTGCCTTGCCCGAGCATCGTCAACTGGCTGAAGACGCCGAAAAGCAACTGCGCGATTTCGGCATGCACTGGCAGAGCGAAAAGAAAGTCGTCGAAGGCCTGCCACTGGCCGGGGAAACCTGGGTGCTGACCGGCAAGGTCGAGTTGATGAGCCGCGACATCGCGAAGGAACACCTGGAAAGCCTCGGCGCCAAGGTTGCCGGTTCCGTGTCGGCCAAGACCCACTGCGTGGTGGCCGGACCGGGCGCCGGCTCGAAACTGACCAAGGCCAACGAACTGGGCGTGAGGGTCATGGATGAGGAGGCGTTTATCGCGTTCCTGAAAGGACACGGTATTTCCGCCTGATGCAACGCGCGGGAACGATCAACTCGCGGGAATGATCTAGTCTTGGCAAGCCCAAGGGAGAGATCGCCATGTACCGCTTTTTCGAGCAGCTCAGTTCCCGCATCGTCGCGCCGTTCATGGGCGAATCCTCGCGCAACAGCAAAGTCTGGCCGTGTCGCTGCGGCCAGTCGCTGTTCTTTCGCAACAGCCAGTGCCTGGCCTGCAACGCGGCACTGGGTTATCAACCGGAACACAGTCGACTGACCTCGTTGCAGCCGGGGCCGCAAGAGGGCACCTGGACGCTGGACGTCGATCCCGACGCCGGGCTGTTCCGGCGCTGCGCCAATCTCGACACCCCGGCGGCCTGCAACTGGCTGCTGCCCGCCAATGATCACGACACCCTGTGCGCGGCCTGCGATCTGAATCGCACCATCCCCGACCTGTCCGTCCCGGAAAACCCCGAACGCTGGCGCAAGGTGGAAATCGCCAAGCGGCGGCTGGTCGCGCAACTGATCAGCCTTGGCCTGTCGGTCGTCCCGAAAACCGTCGACGAAGCCACCGGCCTGGCCTTCGATTTCATCGGCGTCGATCTGCAAGGCAATGCACCCATGACCGGCCACGCCAACGGCCTGATCACCCTCGACATCGAAGAAGCCGACGACGCCCACCGCGAGCGCGTCCGGGCGCAGATGCACGAACCTTATCGCACGCTGCTCGGGCACTTTCGCCATGAGGTCGGGCATTACTACTGGGATCGCCTGATCGACAACGGCCCGTGGCTCGGTTCCTTCCGCAACCTGTTCGGCGACGAGCGCGCCAGTTATGCCGAGGCGCTGGAACGGCATTATCAACAGGGCGCGCCGGCGGACTGGTCGCAGCACTACGTCAGCGCCTACGCCACCATGCACCCGTGGGAGGACTGGGCGGAAACCTGGGCGCATTACCTGCACATGATGGACGCGGTGGATACGGCGTTGAGTTTCGGCATGAGCGCCCGGGAGATGGACCTCGACTACCAGCCGTTTCCGTCGAGCACCCTGTACGACCCGGAGCATCCCGGCGGCGCGGCATTCCTGTCGTTCGTCAACGCGTGGATCGAACTGGCCGGCATGCTCAACGAACTGTCGCGCAGCATGGGCCAGCCGGATTTCTATCCGTTTGTCCTGCCGCCGGCGGCGATCGCCAAGCTGCACTTCATTCATCTGGTGATCCAGCAAGAGGGCGGCCGCGCGGACGAGGTGCTTCAGGCGCAATAGCAAGTGCTTGAAGCCCTTCATATTTTTAATCTGCAACGAGCGGTTGTAACTTCGTCTCAGATAGGTACAATGGCGCGGCTCGCCGACAGGTGAGCGTCGTTATGGTGACCCTATCGGTCCCCCCGCAACGATTACCCGTGAACCTGGTCAGAGCCGGAAGGCAGCAGCCACAGCGGGAACATTGTGTGCCGGGGTGTGGCTGGTAGGGTTACCACCTTAACGAACATCGAACGAATCAACACCGAACTGCATGGGTTTCGCCCACTGCGGTTTTTTTATGCCTGCGATTTGGCGGTTTGTACCCAAACCTCCTGCTCGCGAGGGCGCCGACACGGGGTAATCATTTGCTCTTCAATCCCGCATACTCGCAGCCACCGAAATAAATGAAGAGTCTGGCCAGGATCGACCCAGCAAGGTCTGCGCCCTGGCCGCGAGGTTTTATGCTCCCGGAACATTCCGATCTATCCAGCCCTGTGTTCTTGCCCGTCACGGATGAAACCTGCGCGAACCTGTTGCAGGCGGGTGGCGCAAAAGCGCTCGAAAGCCTGACCGATCCCGAATTGGCGGCAGTGCTGGTCATCCAGAATCTGGTGCAGACGAAAGAGCAGGATCTCGGCGCCGTGACGGCAGAGAAAATTCTGGCCAAGCTCTTGTCCTGGGCTGCTGAAAACCGTCAGTCAACGACGGCGGGCCTGCTGTCTGAAGCCCAGCGGCTGTTCGACCCGCGCAAACTGTATTTCGGCCTGAAGGTCCTTAACCCTCTCAACTTGCGTTTTCTGCTGGCCGATGAAATATCGGCACGCGACTACCTATTGCCCGATGGCCAGTGGGACTTCGAATACAAAGTCCGGCGTCACCGCAGCCATGACCCGTTCAGCCAGCCGATAGTGACGCCCCGACAGCGCGAGCGCTGGTTGAGCCCGGCACAGGACAAACTGGTCAGAACCTTCCGCGCCAATCTGGACGAAGACCTGCACGTTCAAGGCTACGCAGGAATCGGCAAAAGCCATCTGCTGGTGGCGTTGCTGGAGCACCTGCGCCCGGAAAAGACTCTGTTGC
Organism: Pseudomonas sp. 3-2; assembly: GCF_019710535.1. Classification (NCBI taxonomy): domain Bacteria; kingdom Pseudomonadati; phylum Pseudomonadota; class Gammaproteobacteria; order Pseudomonadales; family Pseudomonadaceae; genus Pseudomonas; species Pseudomonas sp. 3-2. The sequence goes on from NZ_CP081200.1 coordinate 2,084,045, forward strand.
TGGCGCGCACCCCGGCCAAGCTCGAAGTTCTTCGTCAGCGCATGGTGGGGCCGAGCGAGAAGAAGGCTGGCAAGACCTTCCTGGCGTTTGCACAGTCGCTGATGCTCGGGCGCAGGCCTCAGGCTGAAGGGGCGACTCGGATCCTCAGTCGCCAGGCGCTGGCGCAGGAACTGAATATCTTCGGCTTTCGCCACCACGACGGGCAGGCGACCCTTGAACTCTGCCTCAAGGTGATCGAGCGCTACTGCCGCTTCCGCGATCACACTTTTTCGGCGAAGCATCTTCCACATTTCAACCAGCCGCTCTCCAGCGTGGACGCTCAGGTGTTGCTGGAGTATTCGAGCCGGGTGTGGGGCTATCTCGAACTCAACCCGGCGTGGGGCAGCCAGACCGGGTTCGAAGCGCTGCTGATGATCAAGCGGGCCTGCATTGCTGGTTGCGTGGTGCCGGCGCGCTACACGCACGTGCTGATCGACGAGAGCCAGGATATTCCCGGGTCGCTGTTGCAGATCATCGAACGTGGCCGCCAGGTGTTGATCACCCTCGGCGACGAGTACCAGCAGGCCAGCGGTGTGCCGGTCAAACGGCACCGTGAGGTTCGCCAGAGCGATATCAGCTATTCCGTGCGTTCGGGTCGCAACGTCGAGCGGCTGGTCAATCCGCTGATCGCCCGGCACTCGCAGAAGGGCAAGATACCGTTCGAAGGCGCCAGTGATGCTGACGTCCTGATCAAGGAATATCCGGAAGGTTTTGTGCCGCCCGAAGGCTGCGTGGTGCTGACGGCATCGCCGTGGGACACGATGATCTGGGCCATCCACCTGCACGATGCCAACTGCAAGTTCAGATTCCCGGACAAGCGCACCCAGGATGAACTCAAGCATTTCATGGCCACCGCCATCGAACTGTTCAAGCCGGACTTCTACCGTTCCGAATTCAGCGAAAACGGCGTGCATCCGTACTTCAGCGATCTGCCCGACTGGCAGGCTGTGTGCGACGCCAACCGGTTCGACGAGTCGTTTCTGCGGGTCAAGGCCAAGCTGGAAAACGGCTTCATGATTGCCGACCTGACACGCCTGAACCGAATGATCGACAACGCCGGCAACGGCTGCCTGCTGATGCTCGCGGAAGAGGCGGGTGGCATGGAGTTCGACAAGGTGCTACTGACACCGGGGCTGCTGACCAACGAGAGGTTCAAGGACGCCTACGCGTTCGATCAGCGGATCTGCGCCGTGTACATCGCTATTTCCCGGGCCAGGCTGAAGCTTTACGTGCCGTACGATGTCGTAGCGTGGGTCGAGTATCACGAGTACCAGCGGTTTCGTGATACGGCGGGGCATTGAGGGTCGGGCTCACGGTTCTCTGCCCGAGCTGCCGGTGTACAGCCGGATAATGTCATCAATCTCCCCCGACATTTTCATCCGCAGCAACGTCCTCAATATCTGCTGCACCGGCACGTTCGGATCGTTGCGTACATAGCAGCCGACCTTCTGCTCCTGCAACACCGCCACCGCTTGCAGTTGTTGCCCCGGCAGCAGGCGCTGGTTGAACCAGTCCAGGGTCCATTGATTGCTCACGGCGTAGCGGTAGCGGCCGGCCAGCAGTTTGTCGAGCACCTGCTCCTGATTGCGCGCGTCTTCGCGCCAGAGTCGGTCGGCGTCGAATATCGGTTGTAGCGTGGGGTAGCTGTAGCCGAGGACGGTGCCGATCGACTGGCGGGGCAGGTGGGCCGGGTCGGACTGGACCGGCGACCCCTGACGGCTGATCAGCAGGTCGCGCTGGAAGAACAGCGGCAGACTCCAGATGTAGTCCCCGGACAGGTTCGGCAGCCAGGATTGTGCGGCATAGCAGCGCACGTCGACTTCGCCGTGTTCCATGGCGTTCTGCACCCGGGCGCGGGGCAGGACGTGAAATTGCGCCGGCACGCCGACCTGGGTCGCGAGGCTGAGCATCATGTCGTAGAGGATGCCCTGGGTCGGGCGGCCGCGTTCGATCTGCACCATCGGCATCGCCCAGCTGTCGGCAACGGCGAAGCGCAGCGGCGGTTGCGACGCCATCGCGCTCAGGCTGATTCCCAGTATTGCCCCCACGGCCCACCGCATAAACGCTCCGGTAATTCCCGATCCCGAACCGATAAAAGCCCCTGCCCATGCAGCTTAGCCAGAATAGACGAGCACACCGGATGCAATTTTGCCCTTGCTCCGCTAGCATTAGCCGCTTCTGCTTCCTTTGCCGCGACGGTTTTCGATGAGTTATCAGGTTCTTGCACGTAAATGGCGTCCGCGCTCGTTCCGCGAAATGGTCGGCCAGACCCATGTGCTCAAGGCTCTGATCAATGCCTTGGACAGCCAGCGCCTGCACCACGCCTACCTCTTCACGGGTACGCGGGGCGTCGGCAAGACCACGATTGCGCGGATCATCGCCAAATGCCTGAACTGTGAAACAGGTATCACTTCCAGCCCGTGTGGCGAGTGTTCGGTGTGCCGCGAGATCGATGAAGGCCGTTTCGTCGACCTGATCGAGATCGACGCCGCGAGCCGGACCAAGGTCGAGGATACCCGCGAACTGCTCGACAACGTGCAGTACGCCCCGAGCCGCGGGCGCTTCAAGGTCTACCTGATCGACGAAGTGCACATGCTCTCCAGCCATTCCTTCAATGCGCTGCTGAAAACCCTCGAAGAGCCGCCGCCCTACGTCAAGTTCATCCTGGCGACCACCGACCCGCAGAAACTTCCGGCAACGATTTTGTCGCGATGCCTGCAGTTCTCCCTGAAGAACATGACGCCTGAGCGGGTGGTCGAGCATCTGACCCACGTTCTGGGCGCCGAAAACGTCCCGTTCGAAGACGACGCCCTGTGGCTGCTCGGCCGCGCGGCGGACGGTTCGATGCGTGACGCCATGAGCCTGACCGACCAGGCCATCGCCTTCGGTGAAGGCAAGGTATTGGCCGCCGATGTGCGGGCGATGCTCGGTACGCTGGATCACGGTCAGGTCTACGACGTGTTGCACGCGCTGATTGAAGGCGACGCCAAGGCGTTGCTCGAAGCCGTGCGCCATCTGGCCGAACAGGGGCCGGACTGGAACGGCGTGCTCTCGGAAATTCTCAATGTGCTGCACCGTGTCGCCATCGCCCAGGCCTTGCCGGAAGGTGTCGACAACGGTCATGGCGACCGTGACCGGGTGTTGGCCCTGGCGCAGGCGTTGCCGGCCGAAGACGTGCAGTTCTATTACCAGATGGGCCTGATCGGCCGCCGCGACTTGCCGCTGGCGCCGGACCCGCGAGGCGGCTTCGAAATGGTCCTGCTGCGGATGCTGGCCTTCCGGCCGGCGGACACGGCAGACGCCCCGAGGCAACCGCTAAAGCCAGTGGGGATCAGCCAGGCCACAGTTGATTCCGCAAACTCAGTGGCTGCCGCGCCGAAACCTGCGCCGGTAGTTGCTGCGGCTGTTGCACCCACACCCGCGCCAGCACCGGTGGTTACGCCTGCGCCTGCTCCCGAGCCTGCACCGGTTGCCCAGGTGATTGTGCCGGAACCCGTTCCTGAGCCAGAGCCAGAGCCGGTTGCCGTTGAGGAAGTTGTCGATCTGCCGTGGAATGACCCGGTAGAACCGGCGCCTGTGCAGCAGCCAGCGGTGGAGCCCGTTCTGGAAAACACCGCCGAACAACCCGATTTGCCGCCAATGCCACTGCCGACTCCGGACAGCGTCGTGCCGGACGCCCCGGAGTGGGCCGCCGCGCCAATCCCCGAACCGTCAGTGGCCGAAGTCGATGCTGCCACGCCGGGCATGGACATGGACGACGAGCCGCCGCTGGACGAGGACTACATCGAGCCGGACATGGATTCGGCCTACAGTTACCTCGACGATCTGGCCAGCGAACACGCTGCAGAACCGGCCCCCGAGCCCGAGCCGGAACCCGCCGCCGCGCCGGCCACCGGTCTGGCCCTGCAATGGCTGGAGCTGTTCCCGCAACTGCCGATCTCCGGCATGACCGGCAGCATCGCCGCCAACTGCACGCTGATCGCGGTCGATGGCGATCACTGGCTGATGCACCTGGACCCGGCCCACAGCGCCTTGTTCAACGCCACCCAGCAGCGTCGCCTGAACGATGCGCTGAACCAGTTCCACGGGCGCACGCTGACCCTGACCATCGAGCTGATCAAGCCCGAACAGGAAACCCCGGCCCAGGCCGCGTCCCGGCGCCGTGCCAACCGTCAGCGCGAGGCGGAGGAATCGATCCACGGCGATCCGTTCATCCAGCAGATGGTCCAGCAGTTCGGTGCGGTCGTGCGACACGATACTATTGAACCTGTCGACGCCCTGATCAGTCAGGGCTAATAACTGAGGGCGTCCGGCCTGTATGGCCGGGCGCTGTTTTGATCCAAGTACTTTTGAGGTGATTCCCATGATGAAAGGTGGCATGGCCGGCCTGATGAAGCAGGCGCAGCAGATGCAGGAAAAAATGGCCAAGATGCAGGAAGAACTGGCCAACGCCGAAGTCACCGGCAAAGCCGGTGGTGATCTGGTCACCGTGGTGATGACCGGTCGTCATGACGTGAAAAAAGTCAGCATCGACCCGAGCGTACTGCCGGGCCTGGACGAAGACGACCGTGAAGTGGTCGAGGATCTGGTGGCCGCAGCCGTCAACGCCGCTGTGCGTCAGATCGAAGCCAACAGCCAGGCGAAAATGGGCAGCATGACCGCTGGCATGAACCTGCCGGCCGGTATGAAACTGCCGTTCTGATTCGCCTTTGCGGGTTGGATGAGCTACACAAAATGCCAGGCAGTGCGCCTGGCATTTTTGTTTCTGGCCGGTAGAGATGTGTTGGCTGTAATGACGCCTTCGCGAGCAAGCCCGCTCCCATATGGGATTGCATTTCAAATGTGGGAGCGGGCTTGCTCGCGAAAGCGTCAACACGATTTGCCGGAATAAACATCGAACACCCCACCGCCCCAAGGGTCTGCTTCCTATACCCCCGAATTCATCATTCAAAGGAGACGCTGACATGTCCGACCCTCTGACCCTCAATCAACGCTTCGTGCTGGCCTCGCGTCCGGTGGGCGCGCCGACGCCCGAGAATTTCCGTCTGGAGCGCGAGGCGCTGCCGGACCTTGAGGACGGCCAGGTGTTGCTCAAGACCCTGTATCTGTCGCTCGATCCCTACATGCGCGGACGCATGAGTGACGCGCCGTCCTACGCGGCGCCGGTACAAATCGGCGAAGTGATGACCGGTGGCGCTGTCAGCCGGGTCGAGCAGTCGCGTCATCCGAAATTCCACCCTGGCGATCTGGTCGTCGGTGCCACCGGTTGGCAAAGCCACAGCATCAGCGATGGCCGCAACATCATCCCGATTCCGTCGGGCCTGCCGAGCCCGTCGATGGCGCTCGGCGTGCTGGGCATGCCGGGCATGACCGCTTACATGGGTTTGATGGACATCGGTCAGCCGAAAGAAGGGGAGACCCTGGTGGTCGCCGCCGCTTCCGGCGCAGTGGGCTCGGTGGTCGGCCAGGTGGCGAAGATCAAAGGTCTGCGCGCCGTCGGCGTGGCTGGTGGTGCCGAGAAGTGCAAATACGTGGTCGAGGAACTGGGCTTCGACGCCTGTATCGATCACAAGGCGCCGGACTTTGCCGAGCAACTGGCCAAGGCCTGCCCCAATGGCATCGACATCTATTATGAAAACGTCGGCGGCCATGTCTTCGATGCCGTCGTGCCGCTCCTCAATCCCAAGGCGCGGGTCCCGTTGTGTGGCCTGATTGCCGGCTACAACGCTTCGGAAGCGCCGAAAGGCCCGGATCGCCTGCCCATGTTGCAACGCACCTTGCTGACCAAACGCGTACGGATTCAGGGTTTCATCGTGTTCGACGACTACGGTGACCGTCAGCCGGAATTCATCAGTGCCATGGTGCCGTGGGTGCGCGACGGCAAGGTTAAATTCCGCGAGGACGTGGTCGAGGGCCTGGAGCAGGCGCCTGAGGCGTTTATCGGGCTGCTGGAGGGGCGCAACTTCGGCAAACTGGTGGTGAAGGTCGCCCAGGACTGAGGATTTGACGCTGGCCGGAGGCGCGGGTATAAACCGCGTCTCGTTGTTTTGTCGGACTTTTTCCCCATGAGCTTCAGCCCTTTGATTCGCCAACTGATCGACGCCCTGCGAACCTTGCCGGGCGTGGGTCAGAAAACTGCCCAGCGTATGGCGTTGCAGTTGCTCGAACGTGACCGCAGCGGCGGTACGCGCCTGGCCCAGGCCTTGAGCCAGGCCATGGAAGGGGTCGGACACTGCCGCCAGTGCCGCACGCTGACCGAAGACGATCTGTGCCCGCAATGCGCCGACACCCGCCGCGACGACACGCTGCTGTGCGTGGTGGAAGGGCCGATGGACGTCTACGCGGTCGAGCAGACCGGCTTCCGTGGTCGCTACTTCGTGCTCAAGGGGCACCTGTCGCCGCTGGACGGCCTGGGCCCGGAAGCCATCGGCATTCCGCAACTGATGGCGCGGATCGAAGAGGCGGGCACCTTCACCGAAGTCATCCTCGCCACCAACCCGACCGTGGAAGGTGAAGCGACGGCACACTACATCGCCCAGTTGCTGCAGAACAAAGGCTTGATCGCCTCGCGCATCGCTCACGGCGTGCCGCTGGGTGGCGAACTGGAACTGGTGGACGGCGGCACGCTGGCTCACTCGTTTGCCGGGCGCAAGCCGATTTCCCTCTGAGCCACACAATCCTGTTGAAAACCAAGCAAGCGCTCGGTTAAGTTCGGCGAACCCTTCCATGGAGTTCGCCGATGCCCGCCTTCCAGGAATACTTCGACCCCAGCCACCAAATGGTCCGCGACAGCGTCAGACGTTTCGTCGAGCGCGAGATCCTGCCGGACGTCGATGCGTGGGAAGAAGCCGAGAGCTTTCCCCGTGAGTTGTACCTGAAGGCCGGTGCGGCCGGCATTCTCGGCATCGGTTACCCCGAAGCGCTGGGCGGCAGTCACGAAGGTGATCTGTTCGCCAAAATTGCCGCCAGCGAAGAACTGATGCGTTGCGGCTCCGGCGGGCTGGTCGCCGGGCTCGGCTCGCTCGACATCGGATTGCCGCCGATCATCAAATGGGCCCGGCCTGAAGTTCGTGACCGCGTCGTCCCCCTAGTGCTCAGCGGCGAGAAAATCAGCGCCTTGGCCGTCACCGAACCGGGCGGCGGTTCCGACGTCGCCAATCTGCAGACCCGCGCCGTACGCGATGGCGACCACTATCGAGTCAGCGGCAGCAAAACTTTCATTACCAGTGGTGTGCGCGCCGATTACTACACCGTCGCGGTGCGTACCGGTGCGCCCGGTTTTGGCGGCATCAGCCTGTTGTTGATCGAGAAGGGCACGCCGGGTTTCACCGTCGGCCGGCCGCTGAAGAAAATGGGCTGGTGGGCGTCGGACACGGCTGAATTGTTCTTCGATGATTGCCGGGTGCCCGTAGGAAACCTGATTGGCGCGGAGAACATGGGGTTCGCCTGCATCATGGGCAACTTCCAGAGCGAACGTCTGGCGCTGGCGCTGATGGCCAACATGACCGCACAACTGGCGCTGGAAGAGAGCCTGAAGTGGGCGAAGGAACGCGAAGCGTTCGGCAAACCCATCGGCAAGTTCCAGGTGATCAAGCATCGCCTCGCGGAAATGGCCACGGCGCTGGAAGTCTCGCGGGAGTTCACCTACCGGCAGGCGGCGAAGATGGCGGCGGGGCAGAGCGTGATCAAGGAGATTTCCATGGCCAAGAACTTTGCCACGGACACTTCGGACCGCATCACCAACGAAGCGGTGCAGATTCTTGGTGGGTTGGGTTATATGCGCGAAAGTCTGGTGGAGCGGCTGTATCGGGATAACCGGATTCTGTCGATTGGCGGCGGGACGCGGGAAGTGATGAACGAGATCATCAGCAAACAGATGGGACTTTAGATTTTGCAGTGAGGCTGCCGGCCCATTCGCGAGCAAGCCCGCTCCCACATTCGACCATGTTCCATCAGGGGAATGCGGTCGAATGTGGGGGCGGGCTTGCTCGCGAAGGCGTAATGGCAGGCGCCGCTTATTTATCAGTCAACGCAAACTGCGTCAGGCAGAACGTCGGAATCCCCATGTCCTCAAGACGCTGCGAACCACCCAGTTCCGGCAGATCGATGATCGCCGCGGCTTCGTGAACGCGGGCGCCCATGCGGCGGATCAGGTTGGCCGCTGCGATCAGCGTGCCGCCGGTGGCGATCAGGTCATCGAACATCACCACCGAGTCGCCTTCGCACAGGCTGTCGGCGTGCACTTCGAGGAACGCTTCGCCGTACTCGGTCGCGTAACCTTCGGCCAGCACGTCCGCCGGCAGCTTGCCCTGCTTGCGGAACAACACCAGCGGCTTGTTCAACTGATAGGCCAGTACCGAACCGATCAGGAAACCACGCGCATCCATCGCACCGATGTGGGTGAAGTCGGCTTCGACATAGCGGTGGGCGAAGCTGTCCATCACCAGGCGCAGAGCCTTGGGCGACTGGAACAGCGGGGTGATGTCGCGAAAGATCACACCCGGTTTCGGGAAGTCGATCACGGGGCGGATCAGGGATTTGATGTCGAAGGAGTCGAAGACCATCGTCGAGGTGTCCTGGCAGGGCTGCAAACGGCGCAGTATACCCGCGGCTGAAACGATTCGCTCGGCCGCGGGTCGAGATCAGACTTCGAGCGAGCCGCCAGCCAGGGCGCAGAGCTGGATCGGGTCGAGGATGTGGATTTCCTTGCCCTCGGCGGCGATCAGTTCGTTCTGCTGGAAGCGGGTGAAGACCCGGGACACGGTTTCCACCGCCAGCCCCAGGTAGTTGCCGATTTCATTGCGCGACATGCTCAGGCGGAACTGGTTGGCCGAGAAGCCGCGAGCGCGGAAACGCGCCGACAGGTTGACCAGGAACGTGGCGATGCGCTCGTCGGCGGTTTTCTTCGACAGCAGCAACATCATCTGTTGGTCGTCGCGGATTTCCCGGCTCATCACGCGCATCAGCTGACGGCGTAGCTGCGGCAGTTGCAGGGCCAGTTCATCGAGGCGTTCGAACGGAATCTCGCAGACCGAAGTGGTTTCCAGGGCCTGGGCGGACACCGGGTGTTTCTCGGTGTCCATGCCGGACAGCCCGACCAGCTCGCTCGGCAGGTGGAAACCGGTCAGTTGCTCTTCGCCGGTATCGCTCAGGCTGAAGGTCTTCAGAGCGCCGGAGCGTACTGCATAAACGGAATCGAAGGTGTCGCCCTGGCGGAACAGGAACTCACCCTTTTTCAACGGGCGACCCCGTTTAACGATTTCGTCCAGCGCTTCCATGTCTTCCAGATTCAGCGAAAGTGGCAGGCAGAGAGGGGCCAGGCTGCAATCCTTGCAATTAGCCTGGTTGTGAGCGCGCAGTTTAACTGGCTCGGACATTTCTTAAATCCTTGTGGGAAAACACACATAAGGCGTAAGGGTAACCCACTGGAAGACATTCAGGCCAGCCTGTGGCGAGATTGCCCCACCGGCAAAACGCCGCAGGGATGACGGCCGATAAACGTGTCTCGGACGGCGTGCAAGGCGCCGTTTCGATGACCGCTATGGATACGCAGCCCCCTGCGTTGTTGATGAAAAGTCAGATCACCCGGGAAAAGCGCTGGCGATTCTGCTGTTCCAGATACGCATCGAACACCATGCACACCGAACGCACCAGCAGTCGCCCGGCCGGCAGCACGGTGATGCGTTCGCGATCCAGTTCGATCAACCCGTCCTGCGCCATGCCCTGCAATTGTGGCCAGAGCGCGCCGAAGTAACCCTGAAAATCGATGTTGAAGCTGCGCTCGATCTCGGCGAAGTCCAGGCTGAAATTGCAGATCAGTTGCTGGATCACCGCGCGGCGCAGGCGATCGTCAGCGTTGCACACCAGGCCTCGGCTGGTAGCCAGTTGCGCGCCGGCCAAGGTGTTCTGGTAGTGATTGAGGTCGCTGCTGTTCTGGCAGTACAGATCGCCGATCTGGCTGATGGCCGACACGCCCAGGCCGATCAGGTCGCAATGGCCGTGGGTGGTGTAGCCCTGGAAATTGCGTTGCAGGGTCGATTCTTCCTGAGCAATCGCCAGTTCATCGTCGGGCAGGGCGAAGTGGTCCATGCCGATGTAGCGATAGCCGGCGGCGGTCAGTTGTTCGATGGTGCGTTGCAGCATTTCCAGTTTCTGCGCCGGGCTCGGCAGTTCGTTGCCGTTGATCCGCCGCTGCGGCATGAAGCGTTCCGGCAGGTGTGCGTAGTTGAATACCGAGAGCCGGTCCGGTTGCAGGCTGATGACTTCCTCGACGGTGCGGGCGAAGTTGTCCGGGGTCTGTTTGGGCAGGCCATAGATCAGGTCGATGTTGATCGAGCGAAATTGCAGGGTGCGCGCCGCGTCGATCACCGCGCGGGTTTCCTCCAGGCTTTGCAGGCGATTGACCGCCCGTTGCACCGCCGGATCGAGATCCTGCAGGCCGATGCTGACCCGATTGAAACCCAGCTCGCGCAGCAGGCCCATGGTCGACCAGTCGGCTTCGCGCGGGTCGATTTCGATGCCGTAGTCGCCGGAATCGTCATCCAGCAGATTGAAATGCTTGCGCAGGTGCGCCATCAACTGGCGCAATTCATCGTGGCTGAGAAAGGTCGGCGTGCCGCCGCCGAAGTGCAGTTGCTCGACTTTCTGCGCCGGGTCGAGGTGACAGGCGATCAGCTGGATTTCCTGCTCGAGCCGTTGCAGATAGGGCAGCGCGCGGCCGCGATCCTTGGTGATGACCTTGTTGCAGGCGCAGTAATAGCAAATGTTCGCGCAGAACGGCACGTGCACGTACAGCGACAACGGGCGCAGGGCCTTGCGGCTATCGCGCAGGGCGTGGAACAGGTCGAAGGTGCCGACCTGACTGTGAAATTGCACGGCCGTCGGGTACGAGGTGTAACGCGGCCCCGCCAGGTCGTAGCGGCGGATCAAATCGGTGTCCCAACGAATGGCGTCGAGCATGCGGGCATTCCCCCGGATAGGCTGGCAGTGTGCCGAGTCTAGGGGAGGGCACAAAAAGGCATCTTGATTTGCATCAACGGGATCAGTGGCCCATCAGCCAGTGCTGGTGCGGCCCCGGCAGGGTCCAGATACCGAACAGGATCACCAGCAGACCGCCGGCCATGCGCACGCTGCGTTTGCGCAACAGCGCCGTGACCCGCTCGGCCGCGAGGCCGGTGGCCAGCAATACCGGCCAGGTGCCGAGCCCGAAGGCGAGCATCAGCAACGCGCTGTCGAGTGCATTGCCCTGACTGGCCGACCACAGCAACGTGCTGTAAACCAGCCCGCACGGCAGCCAGCCCCACAGCGCGCCGAGCAGCAAGGCCCGGGGCAGGCTCGACACTGGCAGCAAGCGGTTGGCGACGGGTTGAATGTAACGCCACAGTCCGCGCCCAAGGCTTTCGATACGGGTCAGGCCGCTCCACCAGCCCGCCAGATACAGACCCATGGCGATCAGCAGCAAACCGGCGAGCACGCGCATGAACAGCGCGGCAGGACTGTTGGCCACGGCCCATCCGGCCAGTCCGATCAGTAATCCCGCCGTGGCATAACTGAAAATCCGCCCGAGGTTATAGGCCAGCAGCAATCGAAAACGTCGGCTGCGTTGTTCCTTGGGAATCGCCAGGGTCAGTGCGCCCATCAAGCCTCCGCACATGCCCAGGCAATGGCCGCCGCCGAGCAGGCCGAGGATCAACGCAGACACCAGCAGCGGCGCCAGTTCAAGCATGGGGTGGCGCCTTGTCGTCCGCTTTTGTAGGGTTGGCTTCGTCCACCGCAGCGGTGTGGTTCGGGTCCTGGTCGTCGAACAGGATGCTGTGGGCCGGGCCGTCGAGGTCGTCGTATTGGCCGCTGTCCACCGCCCAGAAGAAGATGTAGACGGCGATGGCCACGATCAGCAGCGCGGCCGGAATCATCACGTAGAGAGCTGGCATCTGTACTCCATGCCCGCGCGGCTCAGGCCGGCAGCGGGCGGGTTTCTGACGTGGCGCTGACGGCCGGCGCGCTCGGCAGGCGAGTCAGGCGCAGGGCGTTGAGCACCACGGTCAGCGAACTGATCGACATGCCGACGGCGGCCCACACCGGAGTGATCCAGCCGAGGGCGGCGAACGGCAACATGAGGCCATTGTACAGCGCGGCCCACAACAGGTTCTCGATGATCACCCGGCGTGTGCGGCGCGCCAGCGTGAAGGCTTGTACCAAGGCGTCAAGTCGGTTGGACAGCAGCACCGCATCGGCACTGGTTTTCGCCAGATCGGTGGCCGAGCCCATGGCCACGCTGATGTCCGCAGCAGCCAGCACCGGCACGTCGTTGACCCCGTCGCCGAGCATCAACACCTTGCGGCCGTCCTTGTGCAGTTGTTGCAGCACTTGCAGCTTGTCGTCCGGGCGCAGACCGCCCCGGGCCTCGTCGATGCCCAGTTCGGCGGCGACGCTGGCGACCATCGGCGAACTGTCGCCCGACAGCAGCAGCGTGCGCCAGCCGCGCGCCTTGCACGCGGCGAGCAGGGCGGGGGCGTCGTCGCGCAGACGGTCGTCGAGGGCGAGCCAGGCCAGGGGGCCCTGATTGTCACCGAGCAGCAGCCATTGCCCCGGCTCTTTCGGCATCGATGGTACCGGCGCGCCGCTGAGATCACAGACAAAATCCGCCTGACCGATGCGCAAGCGCTGTTCGCCGACCAAGCCTTCAAGCCCCAGGCCCGGCGTACTGTGGACGTCTTCGGCAGCCAGTGGCGCGCGACCAAAGGCGCGGGCAATCGGGTGTTCGGAACGGTTTTCCAGGGCGGCGGCGAGGCTCAGGCATTGATCGCTGTCGAGGGCGCCGAGCGGGCGGATCGAGCGCAGTACCAGTCGGCCTTCGGTGAGAGTGCCGGTCTTGTCGAAGATCACCGTGTCGATCTGGTTCAGACCTTCCAGCACATGGCCGCGCGTCAGCAGCAGGCCAAGTTTGTGCAGAGTGCCGGTGGCGGCGGTGAGGGCGGTCGGTGTCGCCAGTGACAGCGCGCACGGGCAGGTCGCCACCAGCATGGCGAGGACGATCCAGAACGCCCGCGACGAATCCAGTTCCCACCACAACAGGCCGATGGCGGCCGCCGCGATCAGCGACAGCAACAGGAACCATTGCGCGGCGCGGTCGGCGATTTCCGCCAGCCGTGGTTTTTCCGCCTGGGCGCGATCCAGCAGGCGGACGATTGCCGACAGCCGCGTGTCCTGGCCGAGCGCCTGCACCTCGACGGTCAGCGCGCCTTCCACGTTCAGCGTGCCGGCGGTGACCGCATCGCCCTTGGTACGCGGTTGCGGCAGGTATTCGCCGGTCAGCACCGACTCGTCGATGCTCGACTGGCCATCGAGGATCTTGCCGTCCGCCGGCAGCACCGAACCGGGCTGCACCAGCACCCGGTCACCGAGGCGCAGTTCGCTGAGCAGGATGCGTTCGCTCTGGCCGGCGTTGTCGAGGCGCAGGCACGAAGCGGGCAACAGATTGACCAGTTGCGCAGTGGCAGCGGCGGTACGCTCTCGGGCGCGGCGTTCGAGGTAACGTCCGGCAAGCAGGAACAGCGCGAACATGCCCACCGCGTCGAAATACAGCTCGCCGACCCCGGTGATCGAGGTCCAGATCCCGGCGATATAAGCCGCGCCGATCGCCAGTGAGACCGAAACGTCCATGGTCAGATGACGGGTGCGCAGGTCGCGCATGGCCCCTTTGAAAAACGGCGCGCAGCTGTAGAACACGATCGGCGTGGTGAGGAACAGCGCGACCCAGCGCAGGATGGTGTGCAACTCGGGACTGAGGTCGATGTTGAATTCCGGCCAGGTGGCCATGGTCGCCATCATGGCCTGAAACCACAGCAGCCCGGCCACACCAAGCTGACGCAGGGCGAGGCGGTTTTCGCTGGCCAGTTGCTCGCTGGCGCGGTCGGCCTGATACGGGTGCGCGGCATAGCCGATGTGGCGCAGTTCGCCGAGGATCTGGCTCAGCGGCAATTGTCCGTCGGCCCAACGTACGTAGAGGCGATGGTTGGACAGGTTCAGCCGCGCTTCGGCCACGGCGGGCAGGGTGCGCAGGTGTTTCTCGATCAGCCAGCCGCACGCGGCGCAACTGATGCCTTCCATCAACAGCGTGGTTTCGGCCAGTTCACCTTCGTGGCGCACGAAGGGTTGCTGCACGTCGGCGCGGTCGTACAGCTCAAGCTCGTCCACCAGTTGCACCGGCAGCGCTTCGGGGTTGGCCGAAGCTTCGCTGCGATGCTGGTAATAGCTTTCCAGCCCGCCGGCGACGATGGCTTCGGCCACCGCCTGGCAGCCGGGGCAGCAGAACTCGCGGGACTCCCCGAGCACGACGGCGGTGAAGCGGCTGCCGGACGGGACGGGCAGGGCGCAGTGGTAACAGGGGAGTGGGGTGTTCATCAGCTAAATCGTCGTCCGGGAGGGCCTCATCGCGAGCAGGCTCGCTCCCACATTGGGTTTGCGGCGTTCACAAAACCTGTGGGAGCGAGCCTGCTCGCGATGCGCGAAGCGCGGCTTTATTTCTTCAGGTCTTCTGCACCCTGCAACGGCTCATCACCCAGCAACAGATCCTTGTCATGGTTGACCAGCTCTTCCTCGAACATCCGCCACACGTGGTCGTCCTGAGTGCCCAGCAACTCAACAAAGCGCCGGCCTTCGATCTTGTCGCTCAACTGGCCGATGTAGCGGCCCTGTTCAGTCTCGCTGCGGGCCAGGACGATCTTGCGATCCTTTTCCGGCTGGGTCGGCGAGATCAGGTTCAGTTCCAGGGTTTTCGGCTGGCTGTCGCCGCTCAGGCGCAGGTCGACTTCTCCGGTGACGTCATCAAGGTGCACGGCGGCGCGCATCTTCAGGGTCTGCGCCAGCAATTCACGGTCCAGCGAACGGTTGATGCCTTTGCCGGCCTCGTAGTAGTTGTCGTTGACCAGGTTATCCGGGTTGTTCACCGCGATGGTCACCATGGACAGCGTCAGGGTCACCGAACAGGCCAGAATCCCGATGATGATCCATGGCCAAAGGTGCTTGTACCAGGGACTTGCGGCGTTTGCTGCGGGCATGTTCAGTTCTCTCAACGATTTTGTGGGCCGATGAACCGGCTCTTGGCTTCTACGTGGACGCTGTCGTCATCGGCATCCCTGAGGATGAATTTCACCTCGTTGGTGCTCGATGGCAATTGTTCAGGCGCGCTCGACAGCTCGACCGGCATGCTGAAGATTTCCCCGGCCGGCACCTTGATCTCGCGTTTGCCTTGCAGGCGCAGATCCGGCAAACCGGCGGCTTCCAGCACGTAGGTGTGGTCGCGCTGATCCTTGTTCATGATCTTCAGGCTGTAGACGTTTTCGATCCGGCCTTCGGCGTTTTCGCGATACAGCACGCGGTCCTTGCTGACGTCGAAACCCACCAGCGAACGCATGAAGAAGGCCGTCACCAACAGGCTGATCATCGCCAGAAGCACCACGGCATAACCGATCAGGCGTGGCCGCAGTTTATGGGTTTTCTGCCCGGACAAGTTGTGTTCGGTGGTGTAGCTGATCAGCCCGCGCGGGTAATCCATCTTGTCCATGATGCTGTCGCAGGCGTCGATGCACGCGGCGCAACCGATACATTCGATCTGCAGGCCGTCGCGGATGTCGATACCGGTCGGGCAGACCTGGACGCACATGGTGCAGTCGATGCAGTCGCCCAGGCCCTGAGCCTTGTAGTCGATGCCTTTCTTGCGCGGACCACGGCTTTCACCGCGACGCGGGTCGTAGGAAACGATCAGCGTGTCCTTGTCGAACATCACGCTCTGGAAGCGTGCATACGGACACATGTAGATGCACACCTGCTCACGCAGCCAGCCGGCATTGCCGTAGGTGGCGAGGGTGAAGAAACCGACCCAGAAATACGACCAGCCATCGGCTTGCCCTGTGAAGAATTCGATTACCAGTTCGCGGATCGGCGAGAAGTAACCGACGAAGGTCATGCCGGTGACGAAACCGATCAGCAGCCACAGCGCGTGCTTGGCGAATTTACGCAGGAACTTGTTGGCGCTCATCGGCGTCTTGTCGAGCTTGATGCGCTGGTTGCGGTCGCCTTCGGTGACCTTCTCGCACCACATGAAAATCCATGTCCAGACGCTTTGCGGACAGGTGTAACCACACCAGACCCGGCCGGCATACACGGTGATGAAAAACAGGCCGAACGCAGCGATGATCAACAGGCCCGAAAGCAGAATGAAGTCCTGGGGCCAGAACGTGGCGCCGAAAATGAAGAATTTGCGCTCCGGCAGGTTCCACCATACGGCCTGATGGCCGCCCCAGTTCAGCCATACCGTACCGAAATACAGCAGGAACAGGGCGGCGCCGCCTGCCATCCGCAGATTGCGGAACAGGCCAGTGAAAGCACGGGTGTAGATTTTTTCTCGAGAGGCGTAAAGGTCGACGCTGTTGTTTGCGTTCTTGCTGGGTGGCGTGACGTCGTGTACCGGAATCTGGTTGCTCATCATTGCATCCCACGGCAGTGGAAAAATGCCTCGGTCGATACGTGCCGGCCGGGGTCAAAAAGGGGTGTTGCGGTGGCGCAATGATACGCCTGTACTACCGACGAACGGGTGCGACCTTTGGTCGCGTTGGGGAAAAATCATGAATGGTGTAGCGAATGTAACAAAGCATGATGCAGATCAATTGACTATAGACGATCCTTGGTCCCGTTCTCGCGAACGAGCCTCCGGAATACGCTGACATGCCTGTCTGGAGCGGCATCAAACCAGTTTTCCACCTCCGAGACTGTCCAGCCCGTTGCCGTTACTCTTCTCGGCGCGTTCGACTGTTTTTGTTTTGTCGCTGGCAGGGGCTTCGGTAGGTGTGGTTTGAATTTCCGAATAGGCGTAAAGGAAATCGTCATGGGGTTGAACGCAGTCGTGATCAGATTCTCGCATTGGTTTTCTTCCTTGAGGTCAATGTGTCGAACGACAAGCTACAGGGCACCTCATTAAGCGTCCATCGAGCATTCGTCTCAAATCATGAAGGTGCCGGAATGCAAAGCGGCCCCGCCAATTCTCATTGGCGGGGCCGCTTTGTTTGCTTCAGGCGTCGGCCTTACTGGGCCTCGGCTTCCGCAGGTTTTTCACCGTGGGACAGGCTGTAAACGTAAGCCGCCAGCAGGTGAACCTTGTCGTTGCCCTGCAGTTGTTCCTGGGCAGGCATCTGGCCCTGACGGCCGTAACGGATGGTCTGCTGTAGTTGTGCAAAGCTCGAACCGTAGATGAACGCGGCCGGGTGAGTCAGGTCGGGTGCGCCCATGGCTGGCGTACCCTTGCCCGCCGGGCCGTGGCAGGCCACGCAGTTGGCAGCGAACAGTTTCTGGCCGTTGGCCGGGTCTGCCTTGGTGCCTTCCGGCAGCTTGCGGCCATCCAGATTGGTCAGCACGAACGCGGCCACGTCGGCCACGCCTTGCTCGCCGATCACTTCTGCCCAGGCCGGCATCACCGCGTGACGACCGCCCATGATGGTGGTCTTGATGGTTTCCGGCTCGCCGCCCCAGCGCCAGTCGGCGTCGGTCAGGTTGGGGAAACCATAAGCGCCCTTGGCGTCGGAGCCGTGGCAGACCGAGCAGTTGGAGGCGAACAGACGGCCACCCATCTTCAGGGCTTGTGGATCCTTGGCGACTTCTTCGATCGGCATGGCGGCGAACTTGGCGAAGATCGGACCGAACTTGGCGTCCGAACGGGCCATTTCCTTTTCCCACTCGTGAACGCCGGTCCAGCCGGTCTGGCCGTTGGCGAACGCGGTCTGCTTCTCGGTATCGAGGTAGTTGTAGCCCGGCAGCAGACCTTTCCAGTTGCCCAGGCCCGGATACAGCACCAGGTAACCCAGAGCAAACACGATAGTGCCCACGAACAGCATGAACCACCATTTCGGCAGCGGGTTGTCGTACTCCTCGATCCCGTCGAAGGAGTGGCCGACCGTCTCGTCCGTCTGTTCGCTGCGCTGGCCCTTGCGGGTCGACAGCAACAGCCAGGTCAGGGAAAAGATCGTACCGAGACTGAGGACTGTGACGTACAGACTCCAGAATGTAGTCATTCTTTGTTACTCCTAGAAGCTTGCTCGACGTGCTTGATGGCTTCGGGATCATCCGCGAAGGGCAGCAAGGTCGCGTCTTCAAACTCCGACTTGCGCTTGGGGCTGAACACCCACAACGCCAGGCCGATGAAGGCAACCATCACGACAACGGTACCCAGGCCTCGAATCATCCCGATATCCATCAGAATCACCGTTTGCTTTTGATGATGGTGCCCAGGCCTTGCAGATAGGCCACCAGCGCGTCCATTTCGGTTTTGCCCTTCACGGCATCTCTTGCACCGGCGATGTCTTCGTCGGTGTAAGGGACGCCAAGCGTGCGCAACACTTCCATTTTCTTGGCCGTGTCTTTGCCATCGAGCTTGTTTTCTACGAGGAACGGGTAGGCCGGCATTTTCGACTCGGGGACGACGTTGCGCGGGTTGTACAAATGCGCACGCTGCCAGTCATCGGAGTAGCGACCGCCGACGCGGGCCAGGTCCGGGCCGGTACGTTTGGAACCCCACAGGAACGGGTGATCCCAGACGCTTTCACCGGCGACCGAGTAGTGGCCATAGCGTTCGGTTTCGGCACGGAACGGTCGGATCATCTGCGAGTGGCAGCCGACACAGCCGTTGGCGATGTAAACGTCGCGGCCTTCCAGTTCAAGGGCGGTGCGCGGCTTCATGCCTTCGACCGGCTTGTTGGTGACGTCCTGGAAAAACAGCGGAACGATTTGGGTCAGGCCACCGACGCTGACGGCGATGACCATGAAGAAGGCCAGCAGACCAATATTCTTCTCGACAGCTTCATGCTTCATCAGTGAGCTCCAACTACGGCGATCTTGGCGGCGGCTTCGGCTTCAGCCGGGTTCGAGGCGCGAACGGTGCGCCATACGTTGTAAGCCATCAGCAGCATGCCGCTGGCGAAGAACGCACCGCCCAGAGCTCGGACGATGAAGCCAGGGTGGCTGGCCTGCAGCGCTTCGACGAACGAGTAGGTGAGGGTGCCGTCGTCGTTGATTGCACGCCACATCAGGCCTTGAGTGATGCCGTTGACCCACATCGAAGCGATGTACAGCACGGTACCGATGGTCGCGAGCCAGAAGTGCGCATTGATCAGGCCGGTGCTGTGCATCTGCGCGCGGCCGAACAGTTTCGGGATCATGTGGTAGATCGCGCCGATCGAGATCATCGCTACCCAGCCGAGAGCGCCGGCGTGTACGTGGCCGATGGTCCAGTCGGTGTAGTGCGAGAGCGAGTTGACGGTCTTGATCGCCATCATCGGACCTTCGAAGGTCGACATGCCGTAGAACGCCAGCGATACCACGAGGAAACGCAGGATCGGGTCGGTGCGCAGCTTATGCCAGGCGCCCGACAGGGTCATCATGCCGTTGATCATGCCGCCCCAGCTCGGTGCCAGCAGGATGATCGACATCGCCATGCCCAGCGATTGTGCCCAGTCCGGCAGCGCGGTGTAGTGCAGGTGGTGCGGACCGGCCCAGATGTACAGGGTGATCAGCGCCCAGAAGTGCACGATCGACAGACGATAGGAATAAATCGGACGTTCGGCCTGTTTCGGCACGAAGTAGTACATCATCCCCAGGAAACCGGTGGTCAGGAAGAAGCCTACGGCGTTGTGGCCGTACCACCACTGGATCATCGCGTCGGTGGCGCCCGAGTAGGCCGAGTAGGACTTGAACAGGCTGACCGGCAGCGACATGTGGTTGACGATGTGCAGCATCGCGGTCACCACGATGAACGCACCGTAGAACCAGTTACCGACATAGATGTGCTTGGTCTTGCGCTTGGT
Source organism: Pseudomonas sp. 3-2 (assembly GCF_019710535.1). Classification (NCBI taxonomy): domain Bacteria; kingdom Pseudomonadati; phylum Pseudomonadota; class Gammaproteobacteria; order Pseudomonadales; family Pseudomonadaceae; genus Pseudomonas; species Pseudomonas sp. 3-2. Next base: position 2,103,937 of record NZ_CP081200.1, read on the forward strand.
GATGGTGCCGAAGAACACCAGTCCGTAGGAAATCCAGACAATGGCCAGCAAAATGGCGATCGGCCATTCCAGTTCCGCGTATTCCTTGGTGGTGGTGTAACCCAGCGGCAAGGTAATGATCGCGCCGACGATCACCGCTTGCCATCCCCAGAAGGTGAAGGCCGCGAGGCTGTCGGAAATCAGTCGCGTCTGGCAGGTTCGCTGCACGACATAGTAGGAAGTGGCAAACAGTGCACAACCACCGAAGGCGAAAATCACCAGGTTTGTGTGCAACGGGCGCAGGCGTCCAAAGCTCGTCCACGGCAGACCGAAGTTCAACTCCGGCCAGACCAGTTGCGAGGCGATGAAGACACCGAGCCCCATGCCAAGGATCCCCCAGACCACCGTCATGATGGCGAACTGGCGGACTACCTTATAGTTATAAGCAGTCGGACTGATTGCTGTGCTCATTCTAAGGTTCCACGGTTTGGGTGTTTTATTAGGATTAAAATCGGCCGCAAGTATGTAGAAAGCAGGGGGTCAATGCAACGCGCCATGACCTGGGTCAATGCTTTCCAACGCTGATTCTGCGGCCTTTCCATGCGCCGCGTAAGGACAAAATTACCCTCGGGCAAAATGTCGCAGCGGACGAAAAAAGCGAGGGGTCCCGGTCGGATGTAACGGGGTGTGTTCGAACGCTCGGTTCGGGTGACGGACGGTAATGGGCACGACAGCCGGTATCTACCGGCCTTTGCGGCCATGTCAGTCAGCCGATTCGTTCAACGCCTCGCTCGGGGTCGACCTGGAACCGGCACGGGCCAGTCCGCATCGAGCAAGCGTAGACCCGAATCCGGGTAACCGAAAGGAGAGGGGGTGAAGGGGTGCGACAATGCGTCGCAAAGGGGCTGGAAACTGCCGCACTGGAAACGTGCGGCAGTCTTGTGCGCAATGATTACTTTTTATTGTCCTCGGTAATCAGTTTTTCTGTATTCAATCCATTGCTCAGGCTGTACACATAAGCGGCCAGCAATTGCACTTTATCGTTGCCCAACAGCTCGTTCTGAGCTGGCATGTGGCCCTGACGACCATGGCGAATGGTCTGCTCCAGTTGCGTCAGGCTGGTGCCGTAGATGAAACCGGCCGGGTGCGTCAGGTTCGGCGCGCCCATGGCTTCGGTGCCCTGGCCGTTTGCCCCGTGACAGGCGGTGCAGGTTGTGCTGAACGCCTGCTGACCCGCTTGGAGATCAGCCTTGTTATCCGCCGGCAGTGGCAGCCCCGCCAGTTCATGACGCACATAGGCGGCGACGTTTTTCACGCCAGTCTCGCCCAGCACTTCACCCCACGCCGGCATCGCCGCCATCCGGCCACCCATGATGGTCGTCTTGATGGTTTCGGCGCTGCCGCCCCAACGCCAGTCCTTGTCGGCGAGGTTAGGGAAACCGAACGCACCCTTGGCGTCCGAGCCGTGGCACACCGAGCAGTTGGAGGCGAACAGACGGCCGCCCATTTTCAGTGCCTGTGGGTCCTTTGCCACTTCTTCCACCGGCATCGCGGCGAACTTGGCGAAGATCGGCCCGAACCTGGCGTCAGCCTTGCTCATCTCCTTTTCCCACTCGTGGACGCCGGTCCAGCCATCCTCGTAGCCAGGCAGGATGCCTTTCCAGTTGCCCAGGCCCGGATAAAGAATCAGATAGCCCACGGAAAACACCAGCGTGCCGGCGAACAGCATGAACCACCACTGCGGCAGCGGGTTGTCGTACTCCTCGATGCCGTCGAAGCTGTGGCCCATGGTCTGGTCGACGCTGCCCTTGGTTTCGCCCCGACGGGTGCCGACCAGCAGCCAGGTCAGGCCGATCAGGCTGCCGATGGTCAGTACGCAGATCCACGTACTCCAGAAGGTGGTCATGGCCGGGTACTCCTTGTTTCATTAACTTGGGTAGTGTCGGGTTGCGGCTCGTCGGCGAACGGCAGCAGGCGTGCTTCGGCGAATTCCGGCGTGCGCTTGCGGTTGAACACCCACAGGGTCAGGCCGACGAAGGCCACGAACACCACGACCGTGCCGAGGCCGCGAATCAGGCCTGCACTCATTTCAATGACCATCGTGCTCACCTCTTGCTCTTGATCGCAGTGCCGAGCACTTGCAGGTAGGAGACGAGGGCGTCCATTTCGGTCTTGCCCTTGAGGCTGGTCACCGCGCCGCTGATGTCGTCGTCGGTGTACGGCACGCCGAGGGTGCGCATGGTCTTGAGCTTGGTTTCGGTGTGGCTGCTGTCGACCGGTTGGGTCACCAGCCATGGGTAGGCCGGCATCTTCGATTCCGGTACAACGTTGCGCGGGTTGTACAAGTGCGCACGGTGCCAGTCATCCGAGTAACGCGCGCCAACCCGGGCCAGGTCCGGACCGGTACGTTTCGAGCCCCACAGGAACGGGTGATCCCACACGCTTTCCCCGGCCACCGAGTAGTGCCCGTAGCGTTCGGTTTCGGCGCGGAACGGCCGGATCATCTGCGAGTGGCAACCGACGCAGCCTTCGCGGATATAGATGTCGCGGCCTTCCAGTTGCAGCGCGGTGTAGGGCTTCATGCCTTCCACCGGTTTGTTGGTCACGTCCTGGAAGAACAGCGGGACGATCTGGGTCAGGCCGCCGATGCTCACGGCGAACACCATCAGCAACATCAGCAGGCCGACGTTCTTTTCAATCGTTTCGTGTTTCATGGCGGACTCCTCAGGCCATCTGCGCGGCAGCAACGACGTCAGCAGGCTGCGAGGCCCGCACGGTGCGCCAGGTGTTGTAAGCCATCAGGAACATGCCGCTGAGGAAGATCGCCCCGCCAATCAGCCGTACGACGAAGCCCGGGTGGCTGGCCACCAGGGTTTCGACGAAGGAGTAGGTCAGCGTGCCGTCCTCGTTCACCGCACGCCACATCAGGCCTTGTGCAATGCCGTTGACCCACATCGAAGCGATGTAGAGCACGGTGCCGATGGTTGCGAGCCAGAAGTGCGCGTTGATCAGGCCGACGCTGTGCATCTGCTCTTTGCCGAAGACTTTCGGGATCATGTGGTACAGCGCGCCGATGGAAATCATCGCCACCCAGCCGAGTGCGCCGGCGTGTACGTGGCCGATGGTCCAGTCGGTGTAGTGGGAGAGGGCGTTGACGGTTTTGATCGCCATCATCGGACCTTCGAAGGTCGACATGCCGTAGAACGCCAGCGACACCACCAGGAAGCGCAGAATCGGGTCGCTGCGCAACTTATGCCAGGCGCCCGAGAGGGTCATCATGCCGTTGATCATGCCGCCCCAGCTCGGTGCCAGCAGAATCAGCGACATCACCATGCCCAGCGACTGCGCCCAGTCCGGCAGCGCGGTGTAGTGCAAGTGGTGCGGACCGGCCCAGATGTACAGAGTGATCAGCGCCCAGAAGTGCACGATCGACAGGCGATACGAATACACCGGACGTTCGGCCTGTTTCGGCACGAAGTAGTACATCATCCCGAGGAAACCGGCGGTGAGGAAAAAGCCTACGGCGTTGTGGCCGTACCACCATTGCACCATCGCGTCGGTTGCACCGGCGTACACCGAGTAGGACTTGGTGAAACTCACCGGCAACTCAAGGTTGTTGACGATGTGCAGGATCGCCACGGTGATGATGAACGCGCCGAAGAACCAGTTGCCCACATAAATGTGCTTGGTCTTGCGCTGCATGATCGTGCCGAAGAATACGATGGCGTAGGCGACCCAGACGATGGTGATCAGGATGTCGATCGGCCATTCCAGCTCGGCGTATTCCTTGGAACTGGTGTAACCCAGCGGCAGGCTGATGGCCGCCAATAGAATCACAAGCTGCCAGCCCCAGAAGCAGAACGCGGCGATTTTCGGCGCAAACAATTGCGTCTGGCAGGTGCGCTGTACCGAGTAGAACGAACTGGCGAACAAGGCACAGCCGCCGAACGCGAAGATCACCGCGTTGGTGTGCAGCGGGCGCAGGCGTCCGAAGCTGGTCCACGGCAGGTTGAAGTTGAGTTCGGGCCAGACCAATTGAGCCGCGAGAAAAACCCCGAGCCCCATGCCGACGATGCCCCACACCACCGTCATAATGGCGAATTGGCGGACCACCTTGTAGTTGTAGGCGGTACTGATAGAAGTGTTCATGGTTCCCCATCCACGGTTCAGCCGAAGTGAGCGCGCGCAGGAACGCCGCGAATCCTTCGTCTGGAGTTATAGGCAGACTAAAAGCGAGGCAAGCATGGACAAACAGCACAAGGCCAGTATTGACGGGGATCAATGGGCGCAGTGCGTGCTCGATCATGGATGGCTCTGGAACGCCGCCAGTGGTGAGGCTTCGGCGACGTTGATCCTGGCCCACGGTGCTGGTGCGCCGATGGATAGCGAGTGGATGACTGATATGGCTGGGCGCCTTGCCGGGCTTGGTATCAACGTGTTGCGGTTTGAGTTTCCTTATATGGCGCAGCGGCGTATCGACGGCAGCAAGCGTCCGCCGAATCCGGCGCCGAAGTTGCTGGAATGTTGGCGTGAGGTTTATGGCCTGGTGCGACTTCATGTCGCTGGGACACTCGCGATTGGCGGCAAGTCCATGGGGGGGCGGATGGCGAGTTTGCTGGCTGATGAGCTTGGCGCTGATGCTTTGGTTTGTCTGGGTTATCCGTTTTATGCGGTTGGGAAACCTGAGAAACCGCGGGTCGAACATCTGGCTGGGTTGAAGACACTGACGTTGATTGTTCAGGGGGAGCGGGATGCGCTTGGCAATCGGGACGCTGTTGAAGGGTATTCCTTATCGCCGAGTATTGAAGTGTTTTGGCTGGCTGCGGGGGATCATGATTTGAAGCCGCTCAAGGTTTCCGGGTTTACGCATGAGCAGCATTTGGCTTCGGCTGCGGAGAAGGTGGCTGGGTTTCTTCAGATGTAGCCCAGACCGGTAAAGTCCGGGCACATCCTTTATGTCGGAAACCGTGGACGCTATTCACTGATCACCAGGTTAAAGCGTCCGATGGGCTGTGTCCGATAGCCATGACTTTTGAACTTTGCTTCAAAAGTACCTACTGCGATTCCCTTGGCAGGATCGAGGTCTATGGTCAGGGTGGCTTCATCGGCATCGACCACACTCCATCCATCAAAGCCATCCGGCGCGGGAATTGAATGACTGTGTCTGAAGCTCAATTTGTCCTTAAGCGTGTAGGTGGCTTTGAGAGGGGCGTCATTGATGTACGGGAAACTCATGCTGTAGGCGAAGTAGTCTCCGCCAGAAATTGATCCGGTCGATCCTGAGATTGACCAAGACAACTCCCCCGTTGGCGGATACTCATGTAGATAAAACAGGGATCTTTCAGCTGCCACTTCGGGATTGCTTCCAAATTTCCAGTGGAACTGATTTGCAAGGATCGTAGGGCTATGGGATCGAGGGACAAAAACAGTAAGGCTGCTCATCTGGAGTTCCTTTTTCATGAAGGGTGATTGGCGTTCTTTTAATAGATCGCCAAACACTTGATATGCCTTCCTCAAGATGAACGTCTACTGTCAAACCTGACAGCTAGGCGGATGGCTTCATATGTGCTTGTAGTGGTCAGCTAATAAAATTGCCTTGATGGGGTGTATATCCGTTGCTGCGGTGATGGCTGCTTAGGGTTCCGCCCTTACGGCGGGTCACTTTTGGCAAACGCCCTCTGTGTCAGGCTACCTGTCGCCCTTGTTGATTGACTCGTTCATTCAAGAGGGTGAAGGTGCATAACAATGTCCAATTTAGGCAAGCGCTACGACAGCGACTTCAAAGACTGGGTCGTTTTGCAAATGATGCCGCCCTTTAATCGGTCAGTGGCAGAACTTGCCGTTGCACTCAATCTCACGCCACAGTCGCTGCGAAACTGGAGACAAATGGCCAGAGACAAAGGCTTGATCGTTCCAGGAAACGGCAAAACCAGTGACCAATGGTCTAGCGCCGATAAATTCAATGCTGTTATGGAAACCGCGCCGTTGAGCGAGGTGGAAATTTCTCAGTATTGCCGAATAAAGGGCATTTACCCTGAGCAAATTCAGCAGTGGAGACTGGCCTGTCAAAACGCCAATCCGGTCGTTGATCTCAACTCTCGAACCTCTAAAACGGCCGAGCAACGGCGTATCAAAATACTCGAGCGTCAATTGATCCAGTCAGATGCCGGACGTGCGGAGGCGGTGGCCTTGCTGGAGCTCAGAAAAAAAGCCAATGCGATCTGGGGCAAGGACAAGGAAGACTGATTAACGCCGCTGATCGTACGCAAGCCATGAAGTTGATTGCAGACGCAGTGCAGAGCGGCGCTCGTCGATATCGAGCCTGCAATGAGTTGGGGTTGAGCCTGCGTACAGTCCAGCGCTGGCGATATGCTGACTGTGATGGGCGACTGCTGGCTAAACGGGCAGCTCCGGCTAACAAGCTCAGTGAGTCGGAATGCCAAGCGGTACTTGATGCTGCCAATCAGGCTGGCTACGCCAGCCTTACTCCGCACCAGATCGTCCCCAAACTGGCCGATGAAGGCATCTATCTGGCTTCGGAATCGACGTTTTACCGAGTGTTAAAAGCGGCTCATCAAAACGTGCGTCGCGGCCGAACCAAAGCCCCGAAACGTAGGGTGCTGACGACGCATTGTGCCGATGGCCCCAACCAGGTGTGGTGCTGGGATATCACTTGGTTGCCAAGCACCGTCAGAGGTCGATTTTTCTACTGGTACATGGTCAAGGATGTCTACAGCCGCAAACTGGTCGCCAATGAAGTGCACGAAGTGGAATGCGCCGAACACGCATGCGAGCTGCTTAGAAAGGGATGCTTACGTGAACATACAGCGGGTCGCCCGCTGGTGCTGCACTCGGATAACGGACACGTGATGAGAGGTTCTTTGCTGCGTGAAAGCATGGTTGCACTTGGCGTCGAGCCTTCTTTTAGCCGGCCAAGGGTAAGTAACGATAACGCATATGCAGAGGCACTTTTCCGCACTGCAAAGTACTGCCCGCTCTGGCCGGATCAACCATTTGATACGGTCATTGATGCGAGGCTTTGGGTGCAGAAATTCATCGAGTGGTACAACGAAGATCATCGCCATAGCGCTTTGAAATACGTGACGCCAAACGAGAGGCACGAAGGCAAAGCGACGATGCTATTACAAGCAAGAGCAGCGCTTTATGAGGATGCCAGGAAAGCTAATCCGAGCCGTTGGAGCACTCGGACACGCAACTGGAAACTAGCTGATGCGGTGTATTTAAACCCAGAGCGCCCTGACTTTAAGGGCTCAACTGGCTAACAACGATTGGAACAAGGCGACAGGTGCCTTGACACGCACCGAACGCCCCAAAAGTAATCAAAAGGTCTTGCTCCTACGTTCGGCCCGCTCGCTGAGGCTTGGGGTTCCTTCGTTCCGGGATTCATCCGGGGGGGCATCGCCTACGGTTTGCTTCGCTGCACCTCCTCTCGATGTGTTTGGCTTCGCCAAACGGTCGCTGCGCTCCCACCCCCGGATAAATCCCTCCACTCAGCCTTCCGACGTCGCCCGAAGATCAGAAGCGGTACTCGAGCTAACGCTCATCGTTTTGAGTGGTGAGAAGCGGATACGAACTGCTTTCGTTTTCTGTGGGAGCCAGCCTGCTGGCGATGGCGGCCTACGAGCCGACCAGTTTCCTGCAGACTGCATGCGATCCCTGTGGGAGCGAGCTTGGTCCGGGCGGCGATCCGACGAAAGCGGTCTGCCAGAGCACAGCAAAGGAACAGTCAAACATCCGGCTTTTTGGCGCATAAACGTAATTCTGCAAGCGCGTTTAAAGTACACGAACCGTTACGCCATAAGGGCTACGACTCCTTGCGTCGTTGCCTACGCGTACGCCAGAATCCGCCGGCTTACGCAGCTTGGAGAGGGCTATATCGTTTCCCTGTCACTCAAAAGTGACTGGGTTTGGTAGCCCGATTCGAGTTGTGGTTATTGCGACACCTTCAATGCTGTCTCTTTTCTGAGGTGCAGCTTTGTATGGTGGGCATGCGTGGGGCTCATTCGTGAGCGCCGGGTTTCCCAATTCGACCGGTCTACCAACCCGCGCATGGCCGCCACCCGCCGTTTGGTAGCGAGGGTGATGGCTCCCATTTTTTCGAATTGGAGTTTTATCCATGTTCAAAGCCACACCAAATCCACCAGTAACCGATCCAACCTCCAACGACCCCGAGCTCGAGTCCAAAAAGACAAAAGAAGCCGCCGATCGCGCACTCGACTATTACCTCGGCCCCGAAATCCCGAAGTACTTCCCGCCCAAGTCCCGCCCCATCTACATGGTCGATCCCACGCTCGATGACGAAACACTGCTTGTCGAAGCCAGTGAATCACTGTCGTCAGCCAACGCCATGGCCGGGAATATCGCCAACTCGGTAAAAGGCCCGGAACGCAAACCGCTGCTGGCGCTGCAACAGCTGATCATGTTGAACGAGCTGTTGGTGAATCGACTGCTGGATAGGCTGAAATTGCCTCAGTAATTCGCTCGCTGTTATGGCCTCTTCGCGGGCAAGCCCGCTCCCACAATGATGGTGGTGTTGCGAAATTTTGTGGCCAATGCGAAACCCTGTGGGAGTGGGCTTGCCCACGAAGAGGGCGGTGCTGGCGACATCCATTTCAGACAGGCAATAAAAAACCCGGAAGCTCTCGCTATCCGGGTTTTTCGTATCACCCATCCAATCAGCGGTTAAACCGCTCCACCAACGAGTATTGCGTGTTGGCAGTCTTGGTCAGCTCTTCACTCAACAACGCCGAGTTATGCGCCTGTTCCGAGGTCTGGTCCGCCAGTTCCGAGATGTTGCTGATGTTGCGGCTGATTTCTTCAGCCACTGCACTTTGCTCCTCGGTCGCGGCGGCGATCTGGGTGGTCATGTCGGTGATGTTGGCCACCGCTTCGCTGATGCCCACCAGGGCCTGGTCCGCTTCCAGAACCCGTGCCACACCTTCTTCCGCCTGGCGATGGCCGGCTTCCATGGTTTGTACGGCGCTGGACGCAGTCTGTTGCAACTTGGCGATCAGGGCGTGGATCTGGCCGGTGGATTCGCTGGTGCGTTGCGCCAGTTGGCGGACTTCGTCGGCGACTACGGCAAAACCACGGCCCATTTCACCGGCACGCGCGGCTTCAATCGCAGCGTTGAGCGCGAGCAGGTTGGTCTGGTCGGCGATGCCTTTGATCACGTCGACCACGCCGCCGATTTCGTCGCTGTCCTTGGCCAGTTGGGTGACGGTCAGGCCGGTTTCGCCGACGACGACCGACAGACGCTGGATGGCTTCGCGGGTTTCCCCGGCAATGTCGCGGCCGCGACCGGTCAGGCGATTGGCTTCCTGGGTGGCGTCGGCGGTGCGTTGGACGTGGCTCGCCACTTCTTGCGTGGTGGCGGCCATCTGGTTGACGGCGGTGGCGACCTGTTCGGTTTCCACGCGCTGACGTTCCAGACCGCTGGAGCTGTTGTGCGCCAGGGCGTCGGATTGCTTGGCCTGATCGGTCAGGTGTTCGGCGGTGTCCTGCAGACGGGTCAGGCAGGTTTTCAGGCGCGCTTCCTGGCTGAGGATCGACATTTCCAGACGCGCTTGGGCGCCACGGCTGTCGGTGTACATCTGTGCGATCAACGGGTCGGAGGTAGTCTGCTCGGCCAGACGCAGCAGGCGCTTGAGCCCGCGCTGTTGCCATTGCAGGCCCAGCAGGCCCAGCGGCACCGACAGACCGGCGGCGAGGGCGAAGCCCCACTGCGAGTTCAGGGTGGCGCCGATCATGAAGCTCAGCTGGCTGACCAGAATGAACGGCAGCCAGTCCTGCACAATCGGCAGCCATTTGTCGCTCGATGGAATCGCCGACTTGCCCTGGTTGATGCGTTGGTAGAGCGCTTCGGCACGGCGAATCTGTTCGGCGGTGGGTTTGACCCGCACCGACTCGTAACCGACCACCTGATTGCCATCGAACACCGGCGTTACATAGGCGTTCACCCAGTAATGATCACCGGTCTTGCAGCGATTCTTGACAATGCCCATCCATGGCAAGCCTTGTTTCAGTGTGCCCCACATGTGCGAAAACACCGCCGCCGGGACGTCGGGGTGACGGACCAGGTTGTGCGGCGCACGGATCAGTTCCTCACGCGAGAACCCGCTGATTTCGACGAAAGCGTCGTTGCAGTAAGTGATCACGCCTTTGGCGTCGGTTGTGGAAATCAACCGTTGCTGAGCCGGGAAAGTCCGTTCGCGTTGTGTAATGGGCTGGTTGTTACGCATGGTTTTTCAATCCGCAAGGCTTTGAAAGGTTGTCGGCGGTATCGGTCATTTATTGAAATTTTTTTTCATTTATAAGTACGGCGTCGCAAAACGGCTCTTGCTTCAACCCGCGAGCATCGGATAGGTGAACAGGCCGAAATGCAGCAGGTTCAGGCCAAAGTGCGTGGCGATCGCTGCACCGAGCCCGCCAGAACGGTAGGCCAGACCATAGCCGACACCCGCCAGACTCGCCAGCAACACCCATTGCCAGCCGGCGCCCACATGCACCAGGCCGAACAGCAGGGACGCCAGCAGCAGCGCGAGGTTTTCGCCGTAGGGCAGGTGTTGGAAACGCCGGCTCAGGCCGCCCTGGATATAACCGCGAAACAGAGCCTCTTCGACCAGCGTCACCAGCAGCAGATTGTTCAGCACCCAAAGCCACGCCTGATCCGGCCATTTCGGTGCCCAGGTGATCATGCCCAGCAATACCGCACCGCCCAGCGCCAGAATCACGCTCAACGTCAGTGCCAGCGCTGTCGCATACACCGTCAAGCGCAACGAGCGCCGCGCGACGATCCACGGGCAGACCAGCAGCAGCCAGAAACCAATCAGCGGTTTGTCGAGATTCAGGTACATCGAGAACGGCACAGCGTTGTCGGTGAAGCGCTGGGGCTCGATGGCCCGGCCGTTGTAGAAGCCCGGCAGCCAGTGCAGGGCCAGCGCCAGGGCCAGCACGATAAACAGGCCATGGCCGAGATAACGCCCGACCGGCACGGTTTGCTGGCGCACGGCGTAACCGGCGAAAACCAGCAGTGCAATGGAGATCAGCGCCAGCCAGCCGAGCTGGCCGAAACTCAGCGCCAATCCGTAACCAAGGCTGAGAAGCCCGAGATAGAGCCATGGCAGAGCGGTCATGGAAAGTCCTTGTGCACGATTTGTGGACAGGCTTTCTACACGGGTGGGGGCTACGGGACAAGTGAAGGTGTGACGGGATGTGGGGACAACGCGTGAATCCGAATTCATACACAAACCCAATGTGGGAGCAAGCCCGCTCCCACAGGGTTTTGTTTTTGGCTGGAGATCAGCGCAGATTGAGCTTCGCCGCGGCGCGCTCGGTGATTTCCCGGCGCAGTTTCAGCGACGGTGCTGCACGGTTGCGCGCCTCATCGACAACCGCACTCGGCGCCGTGTCCGGGCTGCCCGAATCAAACGGCGGCGCCGGCGCATATTCCAGCTGCAACTGCACCAGTTGCGCCGTATCGACACCGACCAGCTCTTGCGCCAGGGTCAGGGCAAAATCGATCCCCGCGGTGATGCCGCCCCCGGTAAACAGATTGCCGTCGCGCACCACCCGATCCTTCACCGGGATTGCGCCCAGTGTCGGCAGCAGATCGTGATAAGCCCAGTGCGTGGTCGCCCGTTTGCCCTGCAACAGGCCCGCCGCCCCGAGCACCAGCGAACCCGTACACACCGACGTCACGTACCGCGCCTGCGCCGCTTGCGCCTTGATAAAGGCCAGCGTCTGCTCATCCTCCATCAACGGCCCGACGCCTGCGCCGCCGGGTACGCAGATTACGTCCAGAGCCGGGCAATCCTCGAAGGTGGTGGTCGGTTTCAGCACCAGCCCGGTGCTGGCGGTGACCGGCACCAGATCCTTCCAGACCAGATGCACCTGCACGTCCGGCAACGACGCCAGCACATCGTACGGGCCGGTCAGGTCGAGTTGCTGCACCTGGGGAAACAACAGAAAACCGATCTGCAACGCCATGATTCTTCTCCGTGAAAAGGGTGGACGGCTTCACTGTAGGCGCGTAGGTTTTGGCGCATACGCCAATCAGCCCACGAATTACGCCAAATGCCGAAAACCATCCACGTCCTCGCGTTCGCCAATGTGCAATTGCTCGATGTCACCGGGCCGTTGCAGGTCTTCGCCTCGGCTAACGATATCGCCCGTCAGCAGGGTTTGCCTGCGCCATATGCGCCAACGGTGATTGCCAGCGGTGGCGGGGCGGTCAACTCTTCCGCCGGGTTGGCGATGCTGGCCGAGCCGCTGCCGAAACTGCCCAGCGATACGCTGATCATTGCCGGCGGCTGGGGCGTTTACGCCGCTGCCGAAGACGCCGGGTTGGTGAGTTGGGTGCGTGAATACGCCAACGGCTGCCGGCGCGTGGCTTCGGTCTGCACCGGCGCCTTTCTTCTGGCGGCCAGCGGCTGGCTCGACGGTCGCCGGGTCGTCACCCACTGGACCCGCTGCGAACAACTGGCGCAGCAACACCCGCAATTACAGGTCGAACCGAATCCGATCTTCATCAATGACGGCCCGGTCTGGACCTCGGCGGGCGTCACCGCCGGCATCGACCTGGCGCTGGCCATGGTCGAAGACGACCTCGGTCGCGACATGGCTCTGGACGTTGCCCGGCAACTGGTAGTCTTTCTCAAGCGCCCGGGCGGGCAGTCGCAATTCAGCGTGACGCTGTCGCTGCAAAAACAGGGCAACCGCTTCGATGATCTGCACGCGTGGATCGCCGAGCATCTGACCTGCGACTTGGGCATCCCGACCCTCGCCGAACAGGCCGGCATGAGCGAACGTAGCTTCGTGCGCCACTACCGCGCCGACACCGGCCAGACCCCGGCCCGAGCCATCGAACTGATCCGCGTCGAAACCGCCCGTCGTTTGTTGAGCGATACCGGGTTGCCGATCAAACGGGTCGCGGCGAATTGTGGATTTGGCAGTGAAGAGACATTGCGTCGCAGTTTTCTGCGGGCCATGGGTGTGACGCCGCAGGCGTATCGGGAGCGGTTTTCGGTCAGTGCTGCAGCAGATCCAGTAATGCCTTGAGCGTCTCGCCCGGCGCTTCCTCGGGAATGTTATGCCCGACACCCGCCAGCACCCGCCGCTCATAAGGCCCGGTGAAGTGATGGACGTCTTCATCCTCCGTCGGCGCCGGGCCAACGCCATCATCGGCACCGCACAGCGAAATCGTTGGCACGCCGATCGCCGGCTGTTTCTCCAGCGCCTGCTCCATCCCTTCCAGCGCCGGATCGCCCGGCGCATACATGAAGCGATGGCGATAAGAGTGAATCACCACCTCGACGAAATCCGGGTTGTCGAACGCCGGCGCGCTCAGCGGAAAACGCTCGGCGTTCCGCGCCCAGGTCGGTGACCACAATTGCCACAGCAACTCGCACAGTGCCCGACGATTCTGCGTCAGCCCTTCAACGCCACGGGGCGTGTGGAAGTAATACTGATACCAGAAGCGATGCTCGCTCTGCGGATCCAGCGGCTGGACCGAATTCGGAATGTCTTGCAGGTTGTAGCCGTCGCCCGTCACCAAACCGCGCACACGCTCGGGGTACAGCGCCGCCACAATGCACGCCGCCCGACCGCCCCAGTCGTAACCGCACAGCGTTGCTTGCTCGATCCCCAGCGCATCCATCAATTCCAGCAGATCCTGAGCCAGCGCCGCTTGCTGGCCGGAACGCAGCGTGTCCGGGTTGTTGAAACGGGTCGGGCCGTAACCGCGCAGGTACGGCACGATCACCCGGTAGCCCTTGGCAGCGAGGGGCGGGGCGATTTCGTCGTAGGCGCGGGGGGAGTAGGGAAAACCGTGGAGGAGGATGACCGGCGTGCCGTTTTCCGGGCCGTGATGCTCATAAGCGATGGTCAGGCTTTCAGTCTTGCAAAACTGCATCACGGCTTGGGTCATCTCTCTCTCCCGTTATCCGAATAACACCTTCTGCCAATGGTCTTCGCTGATGATGGCAATCGGCACGCCGCTGTCGCGAAGCTCAACTGCTTTCTTGATCTTGGTGCCATAGCTGCTGTGAAGCCATTGATCATTACCGATGCTGCCTACCACCAGATAATGAATCTTTTTGCTGACAGAACCACCGATCAATCCACCTCGCTCGACAATCAACGCCTCACAGTCCTTGCGGGGGCCGTAGGCCATGACACCGGTGAAGAGAAAGACACGATCAGCACAGCTCAATGCCGGAGCAGGGTTGTCCAGAGGCAGAGAGGTTGAGGCAACGAAGGGTTGCTGTGCGCCGACTGGAAGACCTGCGAACTGGTGAAGCATTTCCAGCAACTCGACCGACTCTTCTGCATCAAGAACGCCGTCACTCAGCATGTCGGCGAGACGCTTATAAAGGATGTTGACGACCGGATCATTCAGATGGATCAAGTGCGATTCGATCCAGTTCTTGAGAAATTCGGCTTCCTGCTGATTGATCTTGCCGTCTGCTGCAAGCCCGACGGCGATTCCAGTCAGCGCGTCGACGGAGCGACGGTCGATTCGGGCTTGATGAAAGAAACTGCTGTTCTGAAACTCCTGATGCAGATCGACCATTGCGCTTCTCCTTAAGCTTCGGCTTCCGCCACCTGATTGAGATACTTGCTCCGATCCGGGGTAAACGTCACCACCATTTTCGTCCGCGAGCAGGTCATGACCCGCTCGGCGCCCAGATCAATATCCAGATCTTCCCCACGCAATCCCTGCCATTGGGCGAGGTATTTCAGTGATCCGTACTTTTCATTCTTCTTCAGGCTGCGGCTCACGCCACCTTTCCAGCCCAGCACCGGTAATTCATCGGCGCTGCAGCGTTGAGCGAGGTCGGGGAAGCGGGTGGCGCGCTGGCGGCCGATTTCCCAGCATTTGATCAGGCCTTTGTCGGCGGCTTCCCACAGTTCGTCGCGCTTGAGGCCGGTGCGCAGTGGGGTATCGATCTGGCGGTGGATGCGTTGGCTCATTCTGGTTCCTTGAATCGGGTTTTTATTGGACAGCTCCGCTGTGCCCGTTGCGGTGGATGGTAGGGGGGGATGTAACAGCTGGCAACAAGGTATTTCGGGGTGTAAGTGCGAGTTGCGGGCCAAGCGTTACACGGGGTTGGCAGGTTGTTGTAGGTCGTGCCATCAACAAGTTGTATCGAAAGGAATCGATTGTGTGGGCAAGCCCTTGTAGTGAAAGGCTCAGGGGTGTTTGCCGTTCGTAGGTGGCCATCCTACAAACGGCGGTTGGAGTGGAGATCTTTCTTACAGGCTCTATCGAAAAAGGACGACTACGGCTGCCAGTAATTCTTCTCCCCACTCAACTTGCGATCGAGAAAACTCGCCGCGCTGATCAGCGCCAGATGCGTCAACGCCTGAGGCGTGTTGCCCAGATGCCGGCCGCGGTTGTCGAATTCCTCGGCGTACAACCCCAGCGGATTGGCGTAGCGCAGCAGTTGCTCGAATTCCAGGTGGGCCTTTTCCACTTGCCCGGCGCGGGCCAGGCATTCCACGTACCAGAACGAGCACGCGGCGAAGGCGCCTTCAGTGCCGGACAAACCGTCGATGCCGGCATCGTCGTTGCGGTAGCGGTAAACCATGCCGTCGCGCACCAGATGTTTCTCGATGGCTTCCAGCGTCGCCAGCCATTTCGGATCCTTGGCGCTGACGAAGCGCACCAACGGCATCAGCAACATCGAGCCATCCAGTGCGGTGCCGCCCTGGTATTGCACGAAATGTCCGCGCTCTTCGTTCCAGAAGTTGTCCCAGATGTCGGCATGGATCGCCTGACGGGTCTGGTCCCAGCGGGCGAACGGCGCCGGCAGCGAGCGTTTTGAGGCCAGGCGGATCGCCCGGTCCAGCGCCACCCAGCACATCAGTCGCGAGTGCAGGAAGTGATGTTGCTCACCGCGCATTTCCCAGATGCCTACGTCCTTGGTCTGCCAGGTCTCACAGACCTGATCGACCACTTCCATCACGTGTTGCCAGCCTTCGTGGGAAATCGCGTCGCCGTATTTGTTGACCAGATAAACGGCGTCCATCAGTTCGCCGAAGATATCCAGTTGAATCTGGTTGTACGCGCCATTGCCGATGCGCACCGGTTTCGCGCCGCCATGCCCGGCCAAATGCGTGAGTTCGGTTTCCGGCAGTTCCTGGCGGCCGTCGATGGCGTAGAGGATGTTCAGCTTCATCGATGACTGGCCGCAGCAGTCGCTGACCCGCCCGCGCAGCCAGCGCATGTAGGCGTTGGCTTCGTCGACAAACCCCAGGCGCATGAAGGCGTAGACGGTGAACGAGGCGTCGCGGATCCAGGTGTAGCGATAGTCCCAGTTGCGTTCGCCGCCGGGTGTTTCCGGCAGACCGAAGGTGGCGGCAGCGAGGATTGCGCCGTGCTGGCGCGAGGTCAGCAGCTTCAGGGCCAGGGCCGAGCGATTGACCATTTCCCGCCAGCGACCGCGATAGTTGGACTGGCCGATCCAGTCGCGCCAGAACTTCAGCGTGCGTTCGATGCACAGCTGCGCGGCGCCTTCGGCAAAGCGCGGATCGTCGCTGGCGCCGAGCATGAACGCCGCCGTCTGATCCTGCTTGAGGGTGAATTGCGCAGCCGCCGCATTGTTATCGACGTTCAGGGCTTGATCCGAGGCCAGCCGCAGTGTCGGCTGCCCGCTGGCGCTGAACAGCACATCCTGTTTATCGATGACGGTGCGGGTCTCAGCGCGGGCGTAGTCATGCCGCACTGCGCAGCGCAGGTGAAACGTCGCCTGCCCGCTGACCACCCGCACCCGGCGCATCAACAGCGGCAAGGCATCGTCGTTGTCGCCGATGGGCAGCAGATCGGTGATTTCCACCACGGCGTGGTCGCTGAGCCAGCGGGTTTGCAGGACGTTGGTGTCCGGCAGGTAGATCTGCTCGCGCCGGGCATCGGGCAGGTCCGGGGCGAGTTGGAAAATCCCCGCGTCGGGCGTGTCCAGCAGCGAGCAGAAGATCGACGGGCTGTCGAACTCCGGCCAGCAGAAGAAATCCACGCTGCCCTTGTCATTGACCAGCGCGGCGCTGCGCAGGTCGCCAATGATGCCGTGGGCGTCGATGGGGCTTTGTCGTTCGGATTGATGCTCAGCCATTGCCACGGAACTCCGGATAGAGGCTCATGCCGCCGTCGATGAACAGGGTGGTGCCGACGATGTAGTCGGAGGCATCGGAGGCGAGAAACACCACCGCGTTGGCCACGTCCTCGACATCGCCGATGCGTCCGTAGGGGATGAGTTTGAGCAGGTCCTGCTCGGCGTCGCCTTCGGTGGCGTCTTTATTGATGGCCGTGCGAATCGCCCCCGGCGCGATGCCGTTGATGCGGATGCGCTGGTGGCTGACTTCCTGGGCCAGGGTCTGCATCAACTGATCGACGCCGCCCTTGGACGCTGCGTAATTGACGTGCCCGGCCCAGGGAATGCGCTGGTGCACCGAACTCATGTGGATGATCTTGCCGGCAGCCCGGGAGACGCCTTCGCGCACGCCCTGGCGATTGAAGATCCGCAGTGCGGCGCGGGCGCAGAGGAACTGGCCGGTGAGATTGACGCCGATCACCGCGTTCCAGTCGGCCAGCGACAGATCCACCGCCGCCGCGTCTTTTTGCAGGCCGGAATTGGCCACCAGAATGTCCAGTGTGCCGAAGGCGTCGAGGGTCTGCTGGAACAGCCGCTCAACGTCTTCCTCCTTCGAAACGTCGGCGCCAATGGCGATGGCCTGGCCACCGTCGGCGACGATCTGCCGGGCCAGCGCTTCGGCGGGCTCGGCCTGACGGTTGTAGTTGATGACCACGGCAGCACCGGCGTCGGCCAGGGCTTTGGCGGCACCGTGGCCGATGCCGGAACTGGCGCCGGTGACAAGAGCCACTTGGCGGGCGAGGGAAATCTGCATGCAGGGTCGCGCCTTGGGTTGAGGGCTTACTTAGCTGACTGATGGGCGGCGGCGAGAGTTCATCCGCGTACATGAAATCATCGACAGCTTTATGCTGCAGCGATTGGCCCTGCACGCCACAGGGACTTCACACTCCACCAACAATTGCGCGCTTCCCCGGCTGTCAGGCTTTGTGGCAACTTGGCCGCCCCTGATGAGGCTGCATCCGATGGCAAACCCTTACCGCGAACTGTTCAACGCCCCCGGCGCCCGGGCTTTTGTGATGGCGGCGATGATCGCGCGCATGCCGATTTCCATGACCGGTATCGGTGTGATCACCATGCTCTCGCAATTGACCGGCGGCTACGCACTGGCGGGTGGGGTGGCGGCGACGTTTGCGCTGGCCACGGCGTTTTGTGCGCCGCAGGTGTCACGGCTGGTGGACCGCTTCGGTCAGGGGAGGGTGCTGCCGGTGGCGGCGCTGATCGGCGGAGGCGCGTTGTTGATGTTGCTGTTGTGCACCCGTTTGCAGGCACCGACCTGGACCCTGTTTGTCTGCGCCGCACTGGCCGGTTGCATGCCGAGCATGTCGGCGATGGCGCGGGCGCGCTGGACCGAAATCTATCGCGGCCAGCCGCAATTGCAGACCGCTTATGCGTTGGAGTCGGTGCTCGACGAAGTCTGCTTTATCGTCGGCCCGCCGCTGTCGGTAGGCTTGTGCGTCGGTGTGTTTCCCGAGGCCGGACCGTTGGCGGCGTTGTTGATGCTGGCCATCGGCGTCACGGCGTTCGTCGCCCAGCGCAGCACCGAGCCGCCGGTGCATCCGCACGAATCCCAGCATCAGGGTTCGATCATTCGTTCAACCGACGTGCAATGGCTGCTGGCGTTGATGCTTGCCATGGGCGTGATCGTCGGCGTGGTGGATGTGGTCAGCGTCGCGTTCGCCCAGCAGCAGGGGCAGCCGGCGGCGGCCAGCATCGTGCTCTCGGTGTATGCCATCGGTTCCTGTCTGGCCGGTATCGCCTTCGGTGCGATGCGCTCGAAACTGCCGTTGCCCAGGTTGTTTCTGTATGGCGGGATCGCGACGGCGGTGACCACTTTGCCGTTGTTGCTGGCGAACAACATTTTCGGGTTGGCTGTCGCGGTGTTCATCGCCGGGCTGTTCTTCTCGCCGACCCTGATCGTGGCGATGGCGTTGATCGAGCGCATCGTGCCGCCGGCCAAACTCACCGAAGGCCTGACCTGGCTGGTGACCGGTTTGAGCATCGGTGTGGCCATCGGCGCCGCCGGTTCCGGCGCACTGGTGGATGCGTTCGGTGCGCGCAGCGGCTTCTGGCTGGCGATTGCCGCCGGGGCGGTGGTGCTGGGCTCGGCGGTGCAGAGTTTCCGCCACTTGAAATGACTGGATAGACGCGCGCGGGCTAATTTCTGCAGGGCCGCCTTCGTTCTTTTATACAGACAACTTTTCGAGGTAAGCCGGGTGACTCAGCTGACATTGCTGTGCCTTCCTTATTCGGGCGCCAGTGCCATGGTCTACAGCCGCTGGCGCCGCAAATTGCCGCAGTGGCTGACGCTGCAGCCGGTAGAGCTACCGGGTCGCGGCGCACGTTTTGGCGAAGCGCTGCAAACCGACATGCGGGCGCTGGCCCGTCAGTTGGCCAGCGAACTGCAAACGACCCTGCGTGCGCCTTATGCCATTTTCGGCCACAGCCTTGGCGCGCTGCTGGCCTGCGAACTGGCCCATGCCTTGCGCGCTCTGGGGTTGCCGGAGCCGGTTGCGCTGTTCGCCTCCGGCACGGCGGCGCCGACGCTGCGCAGTGAATATGACCGCGGCTTTGCCGAACCGAAAAGCGATGCCGAACTGATCGAGCAGTTACGCACCTTGAATGGCACCAGCGAGGAAATTCTCGCCAATGCCGAATTGATGAGCCTGACCCTGCCGGTGCTGCGTGCCGACTTTCTGTTGTGCGGACGTTTTCAGCCGATCCAGCGTCCGCTGCTCAAATGCCCGGTGCATGTGCTGGGTGGTACGACCGACCGCGCGACCACCGAGCAATTGATCGGCTGGAGCAAGGAAACCCTCGGCAGTTTCTCCGTGGACATGCTTGCTGGCGGTCATTTCTTCATCCATGAACACGAGGCCAAGGTGCTGAAGGTCATCAAGGATCAGCTCGACGTACACCATCGCCGGCACTCAATACCCGCCATTGCCTGAACAACGGGAAACCCTGTGTGAGCGAGCTGATCGCGCCCACAGGGTTTCCTGTCCGTCTGAAAATTCCCGCCTGCTTCCCTCCTGATAGTTCTTCTCATTCGCTAATTTTTCCGATGTGCATTCGTTTTATAGGGACGACGTGCCTTTGTGCTTCCTGCCTACTGATCCGGATGCTAAGAAATGAATGCTGAAGACTCCTTGAAACTTGCTCGCCGGTTTATCGGGTTGCCCCTGGAAAAGCGCCAGATGTTCCTCGCGGCCCTGCAAAAGGAGGGCGTGGATTTCGCCCGTTTCCCGATTCCCGCCGGGATCGAGGCCGACGATCGCCAGGCGTTGTCTTACGCGCAGCAACGGATGTGGTTTCTCTGGCAACTGGATCCGCACAGCGGCGCCTACAACTTGCCGGGCGCGGTACGCCTGACCGGGCGGCTGAATCTGTCAGCGCTGGAGCAGGCCTTTGCTGCGCTGGTGGCGCGACATGAAACCTTGCGCACGGTGTTCCAGCGCCAGGCGGATGACAGCCTGCTGCAAGTGCCGGCCCCGGCGACCTTGAACATCCATCATGAAGATTTCACTGCGCTGCCGGCCACCGAACGCGAGGAAGCGGTTGTTCGTGCCGCCGAGCAGCAATCGGTGTTGCCGTTCGATCTGGCGGTCGGGCCGTTGTTGCGAGTCACCTTGCTCAAGCTCGCCGAGCAGGAGCACGTCTTGCTGCTGACCCTGCACCACATCGTTTCCGATGGCTGGTCGATGAACGTGCTGATCGACGAATTCATCCGGTGCTATGACGCCTTTGACGCCGGCCAGCCACCGGCGCTGGCAGCCCTGCCGGTTCAGTACAGCGATTACGCCCTGTGGCAGCGTCGCTGGCTGGAGGCCGGCGAGCAAGCGCGGCAACTGGAGTATTGGCAGGCGCAACTGGGTGATGAGCATCCCGTGCTGGAACTGCCGCTGGACCATTCGCGTCCGGCCATGCCGAGCTATCGCGGCACGCGCCATGAGTTTGCCGTCGACGGCCAGTTGGCCGACCAGCTGCGCGCCACCGCGCAACAACATCAGGTCACGTTGTTCATGTTGTTGCTTGGCGCGTTCAATGCGCTGCTGCACCGTTACACCGGGCAGACCGATATCCGTGTCGGCGTGCCGATTGCCAACCGCAATCGCGCCGAGATCGAAGGTCTGATCGGTTTCTTCGTCAACACCCAGGTGCTGCGCACAAAAGTCGATGGCCAGACGCGCGTCGATGCGTTGCTGCAGGCGGTCAAAGAGACGGCGCTCGGCGCCCAGGCGCATCAGGATCTGCCGTTCGAGCAACTGGTCGAAGCACTGAAACTGGAGCGCAGCCTCAGTCACACGCCGCTGTTCCAGGTGATGTACAACCACCAGCCGCAGGTGGCCGATATCGCCGCCCTGGGCACAGCCTCGGGCCTGGTGCTCGACAGCCTCGACTGGCAAAGCCGCACCACTCAGTTTGACTTGACACTCGACACCTACGAGAAGGGCGGCAAGCTGCACGCCGCACTGACTTACGCCAGCGACCTGTTCGACGCGCCGACCATCGAACGCATGGCGCGCCACTGGTTGCGTCTGCTCAAGGCCATGGTCGCTGATCCTGCGCAACGCATTGGCGAGCTGCCGTTGCTGGACGCGGATGAGCAGTACACGCTGGTGCATGCCTGGAACGGTGCAACAGCGGTTTATCCCACCGAGCAACCCATTCATCAATTGATCGAAGCCCAGGTGACCCGCACCCCGGATGCACCGGCGCTGGTGTTCGGCGAACAAACCCTGAGCTACGTGCAACTCGACGCGCGGGCCAACCAACTGGCCCATCTGCTGCGTGAGCAAGGCGTGCGGGCCGACAGCCTGGTGGGGATCTGTGTCGAGCGTTCGCTGGAAATGGTCATTGGCCTTTTGGCGATTCTCAAGGCCGGCGGCGCCTATGTGCCGCTGGATCCGGAGTACCCGCAAGAGCGCCTGGCCTACATGATCGAGGACAGCGGCATTACCTTGCTGCTGACCCAGAGCGCGTTGCTGGCGTCGCTGCCAACGGCCGGGGTGAACGTTATTACGCTTGATCAGGAAGCCGAATGGCTGGATCGCTACAGCGAAGGCCGTGTCGAGGCGGTCATCGATCCGCAGAACCTTGCGTACGTGATTTACACCTCCGGCTCCACCGGTAAACCGAAAGGCGCCGGCAACAGTCATGCGGCGCTGGTCAACCGTTTGTGCTGGATGCAGGAGGCTTACCGGCTGGATGCCAGCGATTCGGTGCTGCAGAAGACACCGTTCAGTTTTGACGTGTCGGTCTGGGAGTTTTTCTGGCCGCTGCTGACCGGCGCCCGACTGGTCGTGGCAGCGCCGGGCGCGCACCGCGATCCATCGCTGTTGATCGAGACCATCAACCACTACGGCATCAGCACGTTGCACTTTGTCCCGTCGATGTTGCAGGCGTTCATTCATGAGCCGGGCGTCGAGGCCTGTGTCGGCCTCAAACGCATTGTCTGCAGCGGCGAGGCACTGCCGCTGGACGCGCAACTGCAGGTGTTTGCCAAGCTGCCGAACGCCGGGCTCTATAACCTGTATGGCCCGACCGAAGCGGCCATCGACGTCACCCACTGGACCTGTGTCGACGAAGGTGCCGACAGCGTGCCGATCGGACGGCCGATCGCCAACCTGCGCACCCATGTGCTCGACGCCGAACTGATGCCGGTGCCGAGCGGCGTGGCGGGTGAGCTGTACCTGGGCGGAGCAGGGTTGGCGCGCAGTTATCACCAGCGCCCGGCGCTGACCGCCGAGCGTTTTGTCCCGTGCCCGTTCCACGAAGGTGCGCGTCTGTACCGCACCGGTGACCGGGTACGCCAACGTGCCGACGGCGTCATCGAATACCTCGGGCGTCTCGATCATCAGGTCAAGCTGCGTGGCTTGCGTATCGAGCTGGGTGAAATCGAAACCCGCCTGATGCAGCATCCGCTGGTGCGTGAAGCCGTGGTGCTGGTGCAGGGCGGCAAACATCTGGTCGGCTATCTGGTGCTGGAAACTGCTCAGGCAGACGAACAATGGCAACAGGACGTCAAGGCGTGGCTGCTCGGCAGCCTGCCGGAATTCATGGTGCCGACCTACCTGATGACGCTGGCCAAATTGCCGGTCACCGCCAACGGCAAGCTCGATCGCAAAGCCTTGCCGCAGCCGGATGCCGCGCCGCAGCAAGCTTTTGTCGCGCCGCAGGATGCCATGCAAAAAGCCCTGGCGGCGATCTGGGAAGACGTGCTCGGTTTGCAACGCGTGGGGCTGGAGGACAACTTTTTCGAGCTGGGCGGCGATTCGATCATTTCGATTCAAGTGGTCAGCCGCGCGCGGCAGGCCGGGATCCGTATCAGCCCGCGCGATCTGTTCCAGTATCAGACTGTGCGCAGTCTGGCGCTGGTCGCGATCCTCGACAGCCACAGTTCGGTGGATCAGGCGCCGGCCACGGGCGAGGCCTTGTTGGGGCCGATCCAGCAGCAGTTCTTCAGCCGGGTGATGCCTCGGCGTGAACATTGGAACCAGTCCCTGTTGCTGACCCCGCGCGAGGCGCTGAATGCGCAGTGGCTCGATGCCGCATTGACCCATGTGATCAATCATCACGATGCCTTGCGCCTGCGTTTTGTCGAGGGCGCGGAAGGCTGGCAGCAAGCGTACGCCGCACAGGTCGAACGCGCTGATCTGTGGCTGCGCACGGCCGAGACGACCGAGCAACTGACCGCCCATTGCGACGATGCCCAGCGCAGTCTTGATCTGGTCAACGGGCCGTTGTTGCGTGCCGTGTTGGTGACCATGGCCGATGGCAGTCAGCGCCTGTCGCTGATCCTCCATCACCTGGTGGTGGACGGCGTGTCGTGGCGCGTGTTGCTGGAAGATCTGCAGCAAGCCTACGAACAGCTGGCGGCGGGCGGTGGCGTGCAATTGCCGGCCAAAACCAGCGCGTTCCAGAGCTGGACGGCGCGCCTGAGCACCGAGGCTTCGCGCTTCGACGATCAACTGGCTTACTGGAAAGCCCAGCACCACGACGCACGGGATCTGCCGTGCGAGCGCCCTGAAGGCAGCCTGCAAAACCGCTTCGGGGAAAAGATCGAATGGCGTCTGGACGCCGAGCGCACGCGCCAGTTGCTGCAACAGGCGCCGGCGGCGTATCGCACGCAGGTCAACGATCTGCTGCTGACGGCACTGGCGCGCACCATCAGTGGCTGGAGCGGTCAGTCGGGCACCTTGATTCAACTCGAAGGCCATGGCCGTGAAGACCTGTTCGACGACATCGACCTGACGCGCAGCATCGGCTGGTTCACCAGCCTGTTCGCCGTCAATCTGGTGGCGAGCGAGGATCTCGACGGTTCGATCAAGGCGATCAAAGAACAACTGCGTGCGGTGCCGGACAAAGGTCTGGGTTACGGCGTGCTGCGTTATCTGGCAGCGCCGTCGGTGCGTGAAGAGCTGGCGTTGCTGCCGCCGCCGCGCATTACCTTCAACTATCTGGGGCAATTCGACCGGCAGTTCGATGAGCAGGCGTTGCTGGTGCCATCCACCGAGTCCGGCGGTGTCGCCCAGGATTCACAGGCGCCGCTGGATAACTGGTTGACGATCGAAGGCCAGGTTTATGGCGGCGAATTGAGCCTGATTTGGGGCTTCAGTTCGCAGATGTTCGACAGTGCCACCGTGCAAAGGCTGGCTGATCGCTACGCCGCCGAACTGACGGCACTGATCGAGCACTGCTGCACCCTCGACACCGCGCAAGCGACGCCATCGGACTTCCCGTTGGCACGCCTCAGCCAGGCGCAACTGGATGCATTGCCGGTCGCCGCCGCTGTCATCGAAGATGTCTATCCGCTGTCGCCGATGCAGCAGGGCATGTTGTTCCACACCTTGTACGAACCGCAGGCCGAGGCCTATATCAGCCAGATGCGTCTGGACATCCAGGGCCTTGATCCGCAGCGTTTTGCCAGTGCCTGGCAAGCGGCGCTGGCGCGTCATGATGTGCTGCGCAGCAGCTTCCACTGGCAAGGCCTGGACAGCGCCCATCAGGTGATCAGCCGCGAGGTGCAACTGCCGCTGCAGATACTGGACAACACTGACACCGATGCGCTGGCCGAGACCGAGCGGGCGCAGGGTTTCGAACTCGACTGCGCGCCGTTGCTGCGCCTGAAACTGGTGCGCGCCGGCGCCGATCATTGGCACTTGATCTACACCAGCCATCACATCCTGATGGACGGCTGGAGTAATGCGCAGTTGCTCGGCGAAGTGATTTCCCACTACGCCGCCGGGCGCTCACTGCCGGCGCCGGTCGGGCATTACCGCGATTACATGGGCTGGTTGCAGCAGCAGTCGGCGGGCGCCGGCAAGGCGTTCTGGAATGCTGCGCTGGCCCCGTTGCAGGCGCCGACGCTGCTTGCCGACACCCTGCGTCCACCCGTGGGCGGCCACGGCACAGACGAACATCGCGAGGTGCTCGACGAAGCCGCAACACGGCGTCTGGGCGAGTTCGCCCGTCAGCAGAAAGTCACCCTCAACACGTTGTTGCAAGCGGCCTGGAGCCTGCTGCTGCAACGCTACACCGGTCAGGACTGCGTAGCGTTCGGCGCCACAGTGGCCGGTCGTTCGGCGCCTCTGCCGGGCATCGAGCAGCAACTGGGGCTGTTCATCAACACCCTGCCGCTGGTGTGCAACCCGCGCCCGGGTCACCGCGTCGGCCAGTGGCTGGCTGATCTGCAGGCGCAGAACCTGGCCCTGCGTGAGTTCGAGCATGTGCCGCTGTACGACATTCAGGGTTGGGCAGGGCATCAGGGCTCGGCGCTGTTCGACAGCCTGCTGGTGTTCGAAAACTTCCCGGTCGCCGAGGCGCTGAAACAAGGTGCTCCGGCCGGGTTGACTTTCGGCAACCTGCACAACCACGAACGCACCCACTATCCGCTGACGCTGGGTATCGAACTCGGTGCCACGCTGAGCCTGGAGATGAGCTACGACGCTGCACGATTCAGCGCCGCCCAGGTGCACAGGCTCTGCGCCAACCTGCGCCACTTGCTTGAGCAACTGATCAGCAATGCCACAGGCTGCCTGGGCAACCTGACGCTGCTCGATGACGCCACCACGCGCGCCATGCTCGCCCACTGTCAGCCGCCAGCGTTGCAGTTGCAGCATGCAGGTCTGGTGCACGAACGCATTGCCGCGCAGGCCAAAGCCACACCGCAGGCGCTGGCCGTGCAGTGCGGTGAACAGCGCCTGAGCTATGACGAACTGAACCGCCAGGCGAATCGCCTCGCCCACCGTTTGCTGGCCAGCGGTGCGGCGCCGGGCAAGCGTGTCGGCCTGGCGCTGCGTCGTGGCCCGCAAATGATCGTCAGCCTGCTGGCAGTGCTGAAGACGGGCGCCGCGTACGTGCCGCTTGATGCCAACTACCCGGCCCAGCGCCTGGCCTACATGATCGAAGACAGCCGTGTCGATCTGCTGCTCGATGAATCCGCTCTCCTGCAAGACGTGCCGCTTGCGGCTGGCCTGGAGTATTTGCACCTGGGCGACATCATCCAGACGCTGGGCGCTTATCCGGACAGCGATCCGCTGAATCACGCCACGGCCGATGACCTGGCCTACGTGATCTACACCTCGGGCTCCACCGGTCAGCCAAAAGGCGTGGCGATTGCTCACGCGGCGCTGCGCGAGTTCTGCCAGACCGGTGCCGAGTATTCGGCGCTCACGGCCGATGATCGCGTGCTGCAGTTTGCGACCTTCAGCTTCGACGGTTTTGTCGAGCAGTGTTACCCGCCGCTGTGTGTCGGCGCGGCGCTGATCATGCGCGGCGACGAACTCTGGGACGTCGTGCAACTGGCGGACGAGATCGTCGACCATGGCGTGACTCTGGCGGACTTGCCGGCGGCCTACTGGTTCTTGCTGGCGCGTGAATGCGCGGGCGGCAACATCACCGGTCTGGGCGCGTTGCGTCAGGTGCATGTCGGCGGCGAAGCCATGTCGGTCGAAGGGCTGCGCCTGTGGCACGAAGCAGGACTGAGCCACGTGCGCTTGCTCAACACCTACGGGCCGACCGAGGCGACGGTGGTGTCGAGCGTTCACGACTGCCGCTTGAGCGATGCCAGCGACAGCTTCGGCATTCCGATTGGCCGGGCCATTGCTGGCCGCGCGTTGTACGTGCTCGACAGCGCCGGGCAATTGCTGCCTGCCGGTGGCGTCGGCGAGTTGTGCATTGGCGCGAGTGCCTGTCTGGCGCAGCAGTATTTCGATCGTCCGGCCCTCACCGCCGAACGTTTCCTGCCAGACCCGTTTGCCACCGAGCCGGGGGCGCGGCTGTATCGCAGTGGCGACCTGGCGCGTTACAACGAAAACGCTGATCTGGAGTACGCCGGGCGTATCGACCACCAGGTGAAGATCCGTGGCTTGCGCATTGAAATGGGTGAAATCGAAGCCTGCCTGCAAGCACAGGAGGGCGTGCGCGCCGCTGCGGTGATCGCGCAGGATTTCCCGGGTGGCGCGCAACTGGTGGCTTATGTGGTGCCCGAGACAGGAACCGAACCTGCGACCGCGCAGGCGCAGTGGCTGGACTCGCTCAAGGCTTCGCTGCAACAGCTGCTGCCTGATTACATGGTGCCGGCGCACCTGCTGTCGCTGGACGCGTTGCCGTTGAACAACAACGGCAAACTTGATCGCACCGCACTGCCGAAAGTCGAGCTGAGCCAGGACCTGTGCGCATATGTTGCGCCGCAGACCTTGCTGCAACTGCAACTGGCGCAGATCTGGGAAGCCGTGCTGGAGTCCGGCGCGGTGGGGCTCAACGATCACTTCTTCGAGCGAGGCGGTCACTCGCTGCTGGCCACCCAGGTGATTTCCCGGGTCCGCCAGACGCTCAAACTCGATGTGCCGATGCGCACCCTGTTCGAGCAGCCGACGCTGCAAGCCTTTGCCGCCGCCTGCGCCACCCTGCAACACAGCGAAAGCGTGCCGATGATGGCGCTGCAACGCGGTGCTGCACTGGCGTTGTCTTATGCCCAGGAACGGCAGTGGTTCCTCTGGCAGCTGGAGCCGGACAGTGCTGCTTACCACGTGCCGAGTGCGCTGCGCTTGCGCGGTGCTCTGGACATCGTCGGGTTGCAGAACAGCTTCAATCAACTGGTGGCGCGTCACGAACCGTTGCGCACCACGTTCCGCCAGGACGACGAGCGCACTGTGCAGGTGGTTCATGCGCACGGTCAATTGACGATTGAACAGCACAGCCTCGACGCCGAGGACAATCTTTCGAGCTGGGTGCAGGCGCAGATTCGCCAGCCGTTCGATCTGCTGAACGGGCCGCTGCTGCGCGTCAGTCTGTTGCGGTTGGCGGCGGATGATCACGTATTGGTGATCACCCAGCACCACATCGTGTCTGACGGCTGGTCGATGCAAGTGATGGTGCGCGAACTGATGGCGATGTATGCCGCAGAACGCGCCGGAAAACCGCTCGAACTGGCCGCGCTGCCGCTGCAATACGCCGATTTCGCGCAGTGGCAACGGCAGTGGATGGAGGCGGGCGAGCGGCAGCGTCAACTCGATTATTGGGTGGGCCAGCTTGGCGGCGAACAACCGGTGCTGGAGTTGCCGCTGGACCATTCGCGTCCGGCAGTGCAGAGCTACCGTGGCGCGCGGCTGGAGGCGCCATTGGAATCTGCATTGAGCGCGCAGTTGCAGGCGCTTGCCGGACGTGAGGGGGTGACGATGTTCATGCTCTTGCTGGCCTCGTTCCAGACCCTGCTGCACCGCTACAGCGGTCAGGACGATATCCGCGTCGGCGTGCCGATTGCCAACCGCAACCGCGCCGAGACCGAGGGCCTGATCGGCTTCTTCGTCAACACCCAGGTGATGCGCGCACAGTTTGCCGGCGACCTGAGTTTCCGTGATCTGCTGGCGCAGACCCGGCAGGCTGCAATGGGCGCCCAGGCGCATCAGGATCTGCCGTTCGAGCAATTG
Organism: Pseudomonas sp. 3-2; assembly: GCF_019710535.1. Lineage (NCBI taxonomy): Bacteria > Pseudomonadati > Pseudomonadota > Gammaproteobacteria > Pseudomonadales > Pseudomonadaceae > Pseudomonas > Pseudomonas sp. 3-2. The sequence continues at coordinate 2,133,017 of NZ_CP081200.1, forward strand.
GTGGAAGCACTGGCGCCGGAGCGCAGCCTCAGCCACAGCCCGTTGTTCCAGGTGCTGTTCAACCATCAGCGTGACGCCGCGCCGGTCACCGATGTGGCGGATCTGCGCATCGAAGGCCTGCCGTGGGACAGCGCCACCGCACAGTTCGACTTGACCCTGGACACCACGGAAACCGCCGCCGGGCTGATGGTCAGCCTGACCTACGCCAGCGACCTGTTTGAAGCGGCAACCATCGCGCGCCTGTTCGAACACTGGCAGGCATTGTTGCGGGCGATTGTCGCAGCGCCGCAGCAATCGATCGCTGCGTTGCCGATGCTCGCCGCGCAAGAACGCCAACGGATTCTCGAAGACTGGAACGCTACCGCCACCGAGTACCCGTTACACCTGAGCGTGCAGCAGATGATCGAGGCACAGGTCCTGCGCACCCCGGACGCCGCAGCGCTGAAGTTCGCCGATGAATGCCTAAGCTACGCGCAGCTCAATGCCCGCGCCAACCGGTTGGCACACAAGCTGATGGCGCTGGGTGTCGGACCTGAAAGCCTGGTCGGCATCGCTGCCGAACGGTCGATGGAAATGGTCGTCGGTCTGTTGGCCGTGCTCAAGGCCGGAGGCGCCTACGTGCCGCTCGACCCGGAATACCCGCAGGATCGCCTGGCCTACATGATCGAAGACAGCGGCGTGCAGCTGTTGCTGACCCAGGCGCATCTGCTCGATGCCTTGCCATTGAACGGGCAGGTGCAAACCCTGTTGCTTGAAGCATCGCTGGAGGGCTTCGCCAGCCACAATCCGGACGTCGCGGTCACCGGGGAAAACCTCGCCTATGTGATTTACACCTCAGGCTCCACCGGCAAACCGAAAGGTGCCGGCAACCGTCATGTCGCCCTGACCAACCGTCTGTGCTGGATGCAACAGGCCTATGAGATCGGAGCGGGCGACAGCGTGCTGCAGAAGACGCCGTTCAGCTTTGACGTTTCGGTGTGGGAGTTCTTCTGGCCACTGATGACCGGCGCACGGCTGGTCGTCGCAGCGCCGGGCGATCACCGCGATCCAGCCAAACTGGTGGCGTTGATCAAGCGCGAACACATCACCACGCTGCACTTTGTGCCGTCGATGTTGCAGGCCTTCCTGCAGGACGCCGACGTTGCCACGTGCACCAGCCTGCAACGCATCGTGTGCAGCGGCGAAGCGCTGCCGGCGGACGCGCAACAGCAAGTCTTCGCCAAACTGCCAACGGCCGGGCTTTATAACCTTTACGGCCCGACGGAAGCCGCCATCGACGTCACGCACTGGACGTGTGTAGAGGAGGGCCGCGACAGCGTGCCGATCGGACAGCCGATTGCCAACCTCGGCTGCTACATCCTTGACGATAACCTCGAACCGGTGCCGACCGGTGTGCTCGGCGAGTTGTACCTGGCGGGCGTCGGTCTGGCGCGGGGTTACCACCAGCGTCCGGCGCTGACCGCCGAACGTTTTGCCGTCAGCCCCTATGGCGATGGCGAGCGGATCTACCGCACCGGTGACCTGGCGCGTTACCGCGCCGACGGCGTGATCGAATACGCTGGCCGGATCGACCATCAGGTCAAGCTGCGCGGCTTGCGTATCGAGCTCGGTGAAATCGAAGCGCGTCTGCTGGAGCATGGCAACGTCCGTGAAGCGGCGGTGCTGGTGATCGACGGCAAGCTGCTGACCGCTTACGTGGTGTTGAACGAAGAAAGCGCGGACTGGCGCGACGCCCTGATGCGGCATCTGCACGCCGGACTGCCGGAGTACATGGTGCCCAATCAGTGGCTGAATCTTGCGCAGATGCCGTTGAGTCCCAATGGCAAGCTGGACCGCAAGGCGCTGCCGAAACCTGAATGGGGGGCGGGCAAGGCGGAATACATCGCGCCGCGCAATGCGCTGGAGCAGCGCATTGCCGCGGTGTGGGCCGATGTACTGAAGCTGCCGCGAGTCGGGCTGGGCGATAACTTCTTTGAACTGGGTGGCGATTCGATCATTTCGATTCAGGTGGTGGCCCGTGCCCGTCAGGCCGGCATCCGCTTTACCCCCAAAGACTTGTTCCAGTACCAGACCGTCCAGGCGCTGGCGAGTGTGGCGACGCTGGGCGATGGCGCGGGGCAGATCGATCAGGGCCCGGTCGGCGGCGCTACGCCGCTGCTGCCGTTCCAGCAGTGGTTCTTCGCGACAGACATTGCCGAGCGTCACCACTGGAACCAGTCGGTGATGCTCAAGCCGGCCATCAGCATCGAGGCCGACGCACTTGAACAAGCCTTGCAAGCGTTGGTCGAGCATCACGATGCCTTGCGCCTGTCGTTCACTGAAACCACCGACGGCTGGACCGCGAATCACCACACAACAACGGTTCGGCACAACCTGCTGATGCAGGCTTCAGTCAGCGATGAACAACAGTTGCAGGCCGCCTGCCTGGCAGCGCAGCGCAGCTTCGACCTGGCGCAAGGCCCGCTGTTGCGTGGCTTGCTGGTGACTGTGGGCGATGGTTCGCAACGCTTGCTGCTGGCGGTGCACCACCTGGTGGTGGACGGTGTGTCCTGGCGGATTCTGCTGGAAGATCTACAAAGCGCTTATCAGCAGCGCATCGACGGCAAGCCCCTGGTTCTGCCGGCCAAGACCAGCGCCTTCAAGCACTGGGCAGAACGTTTGCAACAGCACGCGCCACGACTCGCGGGTGAACTTGAGCTGTGGCGTACGCAACTGGCCGATGCGCCGGTCGACCTGCCGTGCATCAATCCGCAAGCCAGTCTGCAAAACCGCGATGCGCACACCGTACAGACGCGCCTCGATCAAGCGTTGACCCGACAACTGCTGCAACAGGCGCCGGCGGCGTATCGCACTCAGATCAATGACTTGCTGATGACCGCGCTGGCCCGAGTCATCTGTCGCTGGACGGGGCAGGCTTCGACCTTGATTCAGCTGGAAGGGCACGGTCGTGAAGACCTGTTCGACGACCTTGACCTGAGTCGCAGCGTCGGCTGGTTCACCAGTCTGTTCCCGGTGCGCCTGACCCCGACTGCGTCGGTCGACGGTTCGATCAAGCAGATCAAGGAACAGTTGCGGGCGATTCCCGGCAAGGGCCTGGGCTTCGGCGTGCTGCGTTACTTCGGTGATGAAGCGACCCGCCGTGAGCTGGCGGCGCTGCCGACACCGCGCATCACGTTCAACTACCTCGGACAATTCGACCGCCAGTTCGATGACGGCGCGCTGTTCGCCCCGGCCCGCGAAAAAGCCGGGGACGAACAGAGCCCGTTGGCGCCACTGGGCAACTGGCTGGAACTCAATGGTCAGGTTTACGCGGGCGAGTTGACTCTGGGCTGGACGTTCAGCCGCGAGATGTTCGATGAAGCCACCATTCAGCGACTGGCCGATGAGTACGCGATCGAACTGGCGGCGCTGATCGAGCATTGCTGCGCTGCACAGAACGCCGGCGTCACGCCGTCGGACTTCCCGTTGGCGCCGCTCGACCAGCAACAGCTCGATGCCTTGCCGGACGCCGGTGCCGAGGTCGAAGACATCTACCCGTTGTCGCCGATGCAACAGGGCATGTTGTTCCACAGCCTGTACGAACAGGGTTCGGGGGATTACATCAACCAGATGCGCGTCAGCGTCGAAGGCCTCGATCCCGAGCGTCTGCGTCAGGCCTGGCAGGGCGCCGTTGATCGCCATGGGATTCTGCGCACGCGTTTTGTGTGGATTTCCGAGCAGGAGCAGCCGCTGCAAATCGTCCAGCGTCAGGCCGAGTTGCCGTTCAGCCTGCATGACTGGCGAGGTCGCGCTGACCTGACGGGGGCGCTCGACGTGCTGGCACAGGAGCAACTGCAACAAGGCTTCGACCTGTTGCAGGCGCCACTGCTGCGTCTGGTGCTGGTCCGCACTGACGATGACCGCTTTGAGATGATCTACACCAGCCATCACATTCTCATGGACGGCTGGAGCAACTCGCAGTTGCTCGGCGAAGTGATGCAGCGCTACGCCGGTGAAACCCCGGCCGCGCCGGTGGGCCGTTATGGCGATTACATTGGCTGGCTGCAGCGTCAGGACGGTCAGGCCAGCGAGCGATTCTGGACTGAGCGTCTGGCCGACCTGGATGAGCCGACCCACCTGGCCCGCAGCTGCCTCGATACGCTGGCGACCGCCGGGCAGAGCGGTTACGACCAGCAGACCCGTTGGCTGGACCGTGAGCAGACTCAACGTCTGGGGGCGTTCGCCCGTCAGCACAAGGTCACCCTCAATACCGTGGTGCAGGCCGCCTGGTTGTTGCTGTTGCAGCGTTACACCGGGCAACCGACCGTGGCGTTCGGCGCTACGGTCGCCGGGCGTCCGGCCGAGCTGCCAGGTGTCGAGCAACAGATCGGTTTGTTCATCAACACCTTGCCGGTGATCGCCACCCCGCGTGTCGAGCAATCCCTCGGTGAGTGGCTGCAAACGGTGCAGGCGTTGAACCTGGCCATGCGCGAATTCGAATACACGCCACTGGCGGACATTCAGCGCTGGTCCGGGCAACGCGGCGAAGGCTTGTTCGACAGCCTGCTGGTGTTCGAGAACTACCCGGTGTCGGAGGCGTTGAACAACGGTGCGCCGCAAGGCTTGCGTTTCGACCAGGCACGCAGCCAGGAACAGACCAACCTGCCGTTGACGGTGCTGGTGGACCTGAGCGACAGCCTGTCGTTGCAATTGGCCTATGCCCGGCAGCATTTCAGCGCTGCGCAGATCGAGCAGATCGCCGGCCACTTGCAGCACCTGTTGCAGCAAATGGCCGACTCGCCCGCGCAACGTCTGCTGGCCGATCTGAGCCTGTTCGATGCCGCACAACAACAGGCGACGCTGCACGACTGGAACCGTGCGCCAGCCACCTTTGCCCAAACCCGCACCCTGCCACAGCTGATCGAAGCACAGGTGCGTCGCGCACCGCAGGCGATTGCCGTGAGTCTGGGCGAGGAGCAATTGAGCTACGGCGAACTCAACGCCCGTGCCAACCGTCTGGCTCATGCCCTGATCGCGCGGGGTGTCGGTGCCGATGTGCTGGTGGGTCTGGCTGCCGAGCGATCCATCGAAATGATCGTCGGCCTGGTCGCCATCCTCAAGGCTGGCGGGGCTTACCTGCCGCTGGATCCGCAGTACCCGGCCGAACGTCTGCAGTACATGATCGAGGACAGCGGCATTGCCCTGCTGCTGATGCAGCCGGGTGTGCTCGATCACCTGGAGGTTGCCGAGAGCGTTGAAACCCTGCTGTTGGGTGATGACAGCCGCTGGCAGGATCAATTGGCAACCGACCCGCAGGTCTGGGCCGACAGCGCCAGCCTCGCTTACGTGATCTACACCTCGGGCTCCACCGGCAAACCGAAAGGTACGCTGCTGGCTCACGACAACGTGCTGCGCCTGTTCGAGGCAACAGAGCCTTGGTTCAGCTTCGGTGCCGAGGATCGCTGGACGCTGTTCCACTCCTACGCGTTTGACTTCTCGGTCTGGGAAATCTTCGGCGCACTGCTGCATGGCGGGCGTCTGGTGATCGTGCCGCACAGCGTCAGCCGCTCACCGCAGGAGTTCCATGCGCTGCTGTGCCGTGAGCGCATCACCGTGCTCAACCAGACGCCGTCGGCATTCAAGCAACTGATGCAGGTCGCTTGCGACGCGCCCCAGGATCCGCAACTGTCGTTGCGTTACGTGGTGTTTGGCGGTGAAGCGCTGGAAGTACGCAGCCTGCGCCCATGGTTCGAACGCTTCGGCGATACCGCGCCACAGCTGATCAACATGTACGGCATCACCGAAACCACGGTTCATGTGACTTACCGTCCGTTGACCCTGGCCGATCTCGAACAGGACGCCGGCAGCCCGCTGGGCGAGCCGATCCCGGACCTGGGCTGGTACGTGCTCGACGCCGACCTGAAACCGGTGGCCAAGGGCTGCATCGGCGAGTTGCACGTCAGCGGCGCCGGGCTGGCACGCGGTTATCTCAAGCGTGCCGACCTCAGCGCCTTGCGTTTCGTGCCCAACCCGTTCGGGGGCGACGGTGCGCGGCTGTATCGCACCGGTGACCTGGCGCGCTATCGCGCCGATGGCCGGATCGAGTACGCCGGGCGCATCGACCATCAGGTGAAGATCCGTGGTTTCCGGATCGAGCTGGGTGAAATCGAGGCGCAACTGTTGGCACTGCCGCAAATCCGTCAGGCCGTGGTGCTGGATCAGCCAGGCGCCGGCGGCGTGCAGCTGGTGGCGTATCTGGTGGCCGATCAGTCGGTCGAACTCGACCAACAGGGCCAGTGGCGTGAGCTCCTGCGCCAGGCGCTCAAGCACAACCTGCCGGATTACATGGTGCCGGCGCACCTGTTGCTGCTCGACAGCCTGCCGCTGACCGCCAACGGCAAGCTTGACCGCAAGGCCCTGCCACAACCGGACGCCAGCCTGCTGCAAAACAGCTATGTGGCGCCTGAAAGTGAACTGCAACAGCAGATCGCCGGGGTCTGGGCCGACGTCTTGAAACTGGAGCGGGTCGGCCTGACGGACAACTTCTTCGAACTCGGCGGCCATTCGTTGCTGGCCACCCAGGTGGCCCTGCGTCTGCGCGAGTTGCTGGGCTTCGACGTGCCGTTGGCCAGCCTGTTCGCCAGTGCCGATCTGGCGGCTTTCAGCGACGCCGTACAAGCCCTGCAACCCGATTTGCAGCCCGTTCATGATGTTTTGGCTAAATCCTTGGAGGCTCTCAATCGTTTATCAGCAGATGAACTTGAAAAACTGATTTCCTGAGAGGACCACGGCATGCAGCAGTTGATTGAATCGGTAGGCGCGCTTTCTCCCGAGAAACGCAAGGCGCTGGCGATTCTACTGGGCAAACAGGGCATTAACCTTTATGGCATCGCGCCGATTTTTCGGCGTACCGAAGGTGAACCGCTGCTTTTGTCTTATGCCCAGGAGCGGCAGTGGTTTCTCTGGCAGATGGAGCCGGACAGCGCGGCGTACCACATTCCTACGGCGTTGCGCTTGCGCGGTGCCCTGGACATGGCGGTACTGCAGCGCAGTTTCGATACGCTGATCGAGCGTCACGAGAGTCTGCGCACCGGGTTTGCCCGAGGTGATCAGGACAAGGCCATTCAGCTGATCAAGGCGCCGTTTGCCTTGCAGATCGAGGTTCGCGAGCTGGAGGGCGAAGTCGATGAGCCGCGTTTGCGCGCGGCCATCGAAGCCGAAATTGCCCGCCCGTTCGATCTCGAACAGGACACCTTGCTGCGCGTCTGCCTGCTGCGGCTGGCACCGGACGATCACGTTCTGGTGATGGTGCAACATCACATCATTTCCGATGGCTGGTCGATGCAAGTGATGGTCGGCGAACTGATCGAGCTCTATGCCGGGTTCAGTCAGGGCGCACCGGCCACGCTGGCACCGTTGCCGATCCAGTACGCCGATTTCGCCCAGTGGCAACGCAGCTGGATGGACGCCGGTGAGCGCGAACGGCAATTGAGCTATTGGGTCGAGCATCTGGGTTCGGATCCGGGCGTGCTGGAACTGCCGGCCGATCACCCGCGCCCGCTGGTGCAAAGCTATCGCGGTGCACGTCTGGATATGCAGCTGGACGCCGCGTTGAGCAAAGGCCTGCAAGATCTTGCGCGTCGTGAAGGCGTGACGATGTTCATGCTGTTGCTGGCAGCGTTCCAGACCTTGCTGCATCGCTACAGCGGTCAGGACGACATTCGCATCGGCGTGCCGATTGCCAACCGCAACCGTGCGGAAACCGAAGGGCTGATCGGCTTTTTCGTCAACACCCAGGTCTTGCGTACCACCCTCGACAGCAGCATGACGTTCAGCGCCTTGCTGGCCCAGGCCAGGCAATCGGCGCTGGGCGCGCAGGCGCATCAGGATCTGCCGTTCGAGCAATTGGTCGAAGCCTTGGCGCCAGAACGCAGCCTGAGCCGCAGCCCGTTGTTCCAGGTGATGTTCAATCACCAGAGTGGCGCGCGGCAGGCCGGACAGGCCATGCAATTGCCGGGGCTTGCCGTTGAAAGTGTGAACTGGGACAGCCTCACGGCGCAGTTCGACCTGACCCTGGAAACCCATGAATCGCCGGAAGGCGTGTGGGCCTCGCTGATCTATGCCACGGACCTGTTTGAAGCGGCGTCCATCGAGCGTATGGGCAGGCATTTGCAGACGTTGCTCAAGGCTGTCGTCAGCGATGTGCAACAACGTGTCGGCGAGTTGCCATTGCTCGATGCCCGTGAGCGGCAGGTATTGCTGCACGACTGGAACCCCGTGGACGCACCGTTTGCCGGCGATCTGTGCATTCATCAGTTGATCGCTCGTCAGGCGATTCGGACCCCGGATGCGCGGGCGGTGACCTTTGCCGAGCGGCATCTGACCTATGCCCAGCTTGAAGCACGGGCCAACCCATTGGCGCATGCCTTGATCGAGCGAGGCGTCGGCCCGGAGGTGCGCGTCGGCGTGGCGATGCAGCGCTCGGAGCATCTGCTGGTCGCGTTGCTGGCCGTGCTCAAGGCCGGGGGCGTGTACGTGCCGCTCGACCCGGATTACCCGGCCGATCGCGTCGCCTACATGCTCGAAGACAGCCGCGCGCTGTGCCTGCTGACCGAACGGGACGTCGCCGCCAATCTGGCGATTGCGGCGGACATTGACGTGCTGCTGATGGACAACGCCGCCGATGATTTCGCCGCGTACCCGGCGCATGCACCGCAAACGCGGGTGTCGGCCGATAACCTTGCGTATGTGATTTACACCTCCGGTTCGACCGGCAAACCGAAAGGCGTGGCGATTGCCCACCGCAACGTGCTGGCGCTGATCGACTGGTCGCAATCGGTGTACAGCCGCGACGATATCCAGGGCGTGCTGGCCTCGACGTCGGTGTGTTTCGACCTGTCGGTGTGGGAGCTGTTTGTCACCCTGGCCAACGGTGGTTCGTTGATCATCGCCCGTAATGCCCTGGAATTGCCGCAGTTGCCGGCCCGCGATCAGGTGCGCCTGATCAACACCGTACCGTCGGCGATTGCCGCCCTGCAACGCAGCGGCGAGATCCCGCCGAGCGTGCGCATCATCAATCTGGCCGGCGAGCCGCTCAAGCAGTCGCTGGTCGACACCTTGTATGCGCAACCGACGGTCGAACACGTTTTCGACCTGTACGGCCCGTCGGAAGACACCACCTATTCGACCTGGACACGGCGCACGGCCGGTGGCCAGCCAAGCATCGGCCGGCCGCTGAAACACACCGCCAGCTATGTCCTTGATGGCGAGCTGCAACCGGTGCCGCAAGGCGTCGCCGCCGAACTGTATCTGGCCGGTGCCGGCATCACCCGCGGTTATCTGGCACGGCCGGCGTTGACCGCGGAAAAGTATCTGCCGAACCCGTTCGGCGCTCCGGGCGAGCGTTTCTACCGCACCGGTGACCTGACGCGTTATCAGGCTGACGGCAACCTGCAATACGTCGGGCGTATCGACCATCAGGTCAAGGTGCGTGGTTTTCGCATCGAGCTGGGCGAGATCGAAGCGCGTCTGCTGCAACAAGACACGGTGCGCGAACTGGCGGTGCTGGCGCAGGAAGGCGCGAGCGGTCAGCAATTGGTCGCCTACATCGTGCCGAGCGCTGCGCTGGGTAACGCCGAAGAACGAGCGCGGCTGCGTGAAGTGCTCAAGGCCGGCCTGCGCGAGCACCTGCCGGAATACATGGTGCCGGCGCACTTGCTGTTCCTCGAACAGCTGCCGCTGACGCCCAACGGCAAGCTCGATCGCAAGGCTTTGCCCAAACCTGACGCAGCGCTCGAGCAGCACACCTATCTGGCGCCGGGCAACGACAACGAACGGCAGTTGTGCGAGATCTGGCAAGCCGTGCTCGGGCTGGAGCAGGTAGGCGTCACGGATAACTTCTTTACCCTTGGCGGCGACTCGATCATCTCCATCCAGGTGGTCAGCCGTGCACGTCAGGCCGGCCTGCGCATCACCCCCAAGGATCTGTTCCAGTACCAGACTGTGCAAGGTCTGGCCCGGGTCGCCCAGCGGGGTGAAGCGGCGTTCAGCATCGAGCAGGGCGCTGTCACCGGCAGCACGCCGTTGCTGCCGTTCCAGCAACGATTCTTCGAACTGGCGATTCCCGAGCGGCAGCGCTGGAACCAGTCGTTGCTGCTGAAACCTTCGCAGGCCATTGACGCCAGTGTCCTCGAACAGGCCTTGCAGGCGCTGGTTGCGCATCACGATGCCTTGCGCCTGAGCTTCAGCGAAGGCGCTGAAGGCTGGACGGCCATGCACCGCGCGCCGGAAAACCGGCCGTTGCTGCAACAGGCGAGCGTGCAGCACACCGACGAAATCGAAGCGGTGTGCGACGCCGCGCAAGGCAGCCTCGATCTGCAAGACGGCCCGTTGTTGCGCGCCGTGCTGTTGAATGTGGCTGACGGCAGCCAGCGCTTGTTGCTGGCGATCCACCACCTGGTGGTCGACGGTGTGTCCTGGCGCGTGTTGCTGGAAGATTTGCAGAATGCCTGCGAGCAGTTGCAAAGCGGCCAGGGGATCAAGCTCGCGGCCAAGACCAGCCCGTTCAAGGACTGGGCGCAACGCCTGCAAACGTTCGCCGCCGGCGAGCTGCACAACGAACTGACGTGGTGGGCCGGACAGTTGGGCGAGGCGCCCGCCGATCTGCCCTGCGACAACCCCGCGGCGACCTTGCAAAACCGTCACGTGGTGAGCGTGGAAACCCGCCTGAATGCGGATCAGACCCGCCAACTGTTGCAGCAGGCGCCCGCCGCCTATCGCACGCAGATCAACGATGTGCTGCTGACAGCACTGGCGCGGGTGATCTGCCGCTGGACCGGTCAGGCCTCGACCCTGATCCAACTCGAAGGTCATGGCCGTGAAGAACTGTTCGACGACATCGACCTGAGCCGCACCGTTGGCTGGTTCACCAGCCTGTTCCCGGTGCGTCTGACCCCGGCCGTGGGCCTGGCCGACTCGCTCAAGTCAGTCAAGGAACAGCTGCGTGGCGTACCGAACAAGGGCCTGGGTTTTGGTGCCCTGCGTTACCTGGGCGATGAACACGCGCGACAGACGCTCGCCGCGCAGCCGGTCCCGCGCATTACCTTCAACTACCTGGGCCAGTTCGACAGCCAGTTCGACGAGGCCGCGCTGTTTGTGCCCGCCAGTGAAAGCACCGGCCGCGAACAGAGTTCGCTGGCACCGCTGGCGAACTGGCTGGACATCAACGGCAAGGTCTATGGTGGTGAGCTCAACCTCAGCTGGTCGTTCAGCCACGAAATGTTCAATCAGGCGACGATCCAGCGTCTGGCTGACGACTATGCGCAAGAACTCAATGCGCTGATCGCCCATTGCTGTGAAGCGCACAACCGCGGTGTGACGCCGTCGGACTTCCCGCTGGCTGAGCTGACTCAGGCGCAGCTCGATACGCTGATCACGGATCCGCAAGCGGTGGACAACGTTTATCCGCTGTCGCCGATGCAGCAGGGCATGCTCTTCCACACCCTGTACGAACAAGGTTCGGGGGATTACATCAACCAGATGCGGGTGTCGGTGGAAGGGCTTGATGTCGAGCGTTTCCGTCAGGCCTGGCAAGCGGCGCTGGAGTCCCATGACATTCTGCGCACGCGGTTTGTCTGGGGAGGGGAGCAGGCCCAGCCGCTTCAGATCGTCGAACGCTCGGCGACGCTGCCGTTTACCGTTCACGACTGGCGCGGCCAGCCGGGCGAAGCGCTGGATGCGCTGGCCGAGGCCGAGCGCTGCCGTCCGTTCGATCTGAGCGAGGTGCCGCTGTTGCGCCTGGTGGTGGTGCGCACCGCGCAGGACCGTCACGAACTGCTCTACACCAGCCACCACATTTTGCTGGACGGCTGGAGCAACTCGCAGTTGCTCGGTGAAGTGTTGCAACGCTATGCCGGGCAAGTCCCTGCAACGCCCATTGGCCGCTACAGCGATTACATCGCCTGGCTGCAGCGTCAGGACAGTCGCCTCAGCGAGCAATTCTGGCTTGAGCGTCTGGCCCGGTTCGATGAGCCAACCCGCCTGGCCCAGGGGCTGGCGGACCGTTCGGCGAACGCCGATGGCGGTACCGGACAATATCAGCAGTGGATCGACGCCACTGGCACGTTGCGCTTGAGTGAGTTTGCCCGTCAGCAAAAAGTCACCCTTAACACCCTGGTGCAGGCGGCGTGGCTGTTGCTGTTGCAACGTTACACCGGGCAACCGACCGTGGCCTTCGGCGCCACTGTGTCGGGACGTCCGGCCAACCTGCCGGGGGTCGAGCAGCAGGTCGGCCTGTTCATCAACACCTTGCCGGTGATTGCCCGTCCGGAACCGCAACTGACGGTCAGCCAGTGGCTGCAAACCGTGCAGGAACTCAACATCGCCCTGCGTGATTTCGAACACACGCCACTGGCCGATATCCAGCGCTGGTCGGGGCAGGGCAGCGACGGCCTGTTCGACAACCTGTTGGTGTTCGAGAACTACCCGATCTCCGAAGCGCTGGAGCAAGGCTCGTCGCTGGGCCTGAAGTTCGGCGCGGTCGACACCCGTGAACAAACCAATTTCCCGCTGACGGTCGGGGTCAACCTCGGCGAAACCCTCTCGGTGCATTACAGCTTTGCCGCCGCCCGTTTCAGCCCGGACTCCATTGTGCGTTTGCACGCGCAACTGGCCTCGCTGCTGGAGCAGTTCGTACAGTCGGCGAATGCGCGTCTCGGCGCGTTGACCCTGCTCAGCGGTGAAGAGCAGCGTCGATTGCAGGAAAACAATCGTGCGCAACCGTGCACGGATCCGTTGCTGGTGCATCAGCGCATCGCGGTGATTGCGGCGCAGCAGGCGCAACAGCAAGCCGTGCGTTGTGGCGATCAGGCGTTGACCTTCGCCGAGCTTGAAAGCCACGCCAATCGCCTCGCGCATGTGCTGATCAATGAAGGCGTCGGGCCGGAAGTGCGCGTCGGCGTAGCCCTGCCGCGCAGCCCATCGATGCTGGTGGCCTTGCTCGCGGTGCTCAAGGCCGGCGGCGCCTATGTGCCGCTGGATGCCAGTTATCCGCGCGAGCGCCTGGCCTATCTGATCGAAGACTCGGGCATCGCGCTGTTGCTCAGCGATTCGCAACTGCGTCCTCGGTTGCCACTGAGCGCCGGAGTGCGTGCCCTGGATCTGGACACGTTGTCGACTGCCGAATGGCCAGACGTTGCGCCGCAGGTCGAGGTACACGCGCAAAACCTGGCTTACGTGATTTACACCTCGGGTTCCACCGGCCAGCCCAAGGGTGTGTGCGTGGAGCACGGACCGCTGGCGATGCATTGCCAGGCCATCGGCCAGCGCTATGAAATGACCCCGGACGATTGCGAGCTGCACTTCATGTCGTTCGCGTTCGACGGCGCTCATGAACGCTGGTTGACCCCGCTGACCCATGGCTCGCGGCTGTTACTGCGCGATGACAGTCTGTGGAGCCCGGAGCAGACCTACACCGCCATGCAACAACACGGCGTGACGGTGGCGGCGTTCCCGCCGGTGTACTTGCAGCAATTGGCCGGGCACGCCGAACAGGTCGGCCAGCCGCCCGCTGTGCGGATCTACTGTTTCGGCGGCGATGCCGTGCCCAACGACAGTTTCGAGCGGGCGCGTGCGGCGCTGGCGCCGCAGTACATCATCAACGGTTACGGGCCGACCGAAACCGTGGTCACCCCATTGATCTGGAAGGCCGGGCGGCATGACGCATGCGGCGCAGCCTATGCACCGATCGGCACGCGGATCGGCGACCGCAGCACCTGTGTGCTCAGCGCTGACCTCAATGCGTTGCCCCAGGGCGTGATGGGCGAGCTGTATCTGGGCGGCACCGGGCTGGCCCGGGGTTATCTGGATCGTCCGGCGCTGACCGCTGAGCGCTTTGTACCCGATCCGTTCGGGGCGCCGGGCAGTCGTCTGTACCGCAGCGGTGACCTGGTGCGTGAGCGCGCCGATGGCGTGTTCGACTATCAGGGCCGCGTCGATAACCAGGTGAAAATCCGTGGTTTCCGCATCGAACTGGGCGAAATCGAAGCGCGTCTGCTGGAACTGAGCAGCGTGCGCGAAGCCGTGGTGCTGGCGCATGCCGGGCCAAGCGGCAAGCAACTGGTGGCCTATCTGGTCCCGACACAACCGGTGGCAGACGCACATCTGGCTGAATGGCGCGACAGCGTGCGCAACGCTCTCAAGGAGAGTCTGCCAACGCACATGGTGCCGGCGCACTTGATGGTGCTGGCGCACCTGCCGCTGACCCCGAACGGCAAACTGGACCGCAAGGCGCTGCCTGCACCGGACGCCAGTCTGCTGCAGAACAGCTACGTGGCGCCGCGCAATGAAATGGAGCAACGTATCGCCACGATCTGGGCCGATGCGCTGCGCCTTGAGCAGGTCAGCGCCACGGACAATTTCTTCGAGCTGGGCGGCGATTCGATCATCTCGATTCAAGTAGTCGGCCGTGCGCGGCAGGCCGGTATCCAGTTCACGCCCAAGGATCTGTTCCAGCACCAGACCGTGCAGGCACTGGCGGCGGTAGCACAATCGGGGGGCACGGTGCTGAGCATCGACCAGGGGCCGGTCAGCGGTGCGACGCCGTTGTTGCCGTCCCAGCAATGGTTCTTCGCCAGCGAGATCCCCGAGCGGCATCACTGGAACCAGTCGTTGCTGCTCAAACCGGCGATGACGCTGCACGCCGAGACCGTTGCGCAGGTGCTCCAGGCACTGGTTGCGCATCACGATGCCTTGCGCCTGTCATTCATTGAAACGACTGACGGCTGGACAGCCACTCACCGCCCGATCGAGCCTGTGCAAGCACTGCTCTGGCAGCGCACGCTGACGGATTCGGCTGCAATCGAAGTGCTCTGTCAGCAGGCCCAGGGCAGTCTCGATCTGCACGACGGTCCGCTGCTGCGCGGCGTGCTGTTCGATCTGCCGGATCAGACTCGGCGCTTGTTGCTGGTGGTGCATCACCTGGTGGTCGACGGTGTCTCCTGGCGGATCCTGCTGGAAGATCTGCAAACCGCATTCAGCCAGATCCAGGCCGGACGCGAGGTCGCGTTGCCGGCCAAGACCAGCGCCTTCAAAGCCTGGGCCGAGCGCCTGCAGGCGCACACCGTCAGCCTCGATGACCAACAGGCCTTCTGGCGTGGGCATTTGCAGGGGGCGACCGCCACGTTGCCGTGCGAGCGCCCGGACGGCAGCCTGGAAAACCGCTACGCGCAAAGTGTGCAGACGCGCCTTGCCCCTGAACTGACCAGACAACTGTTGCAACAGGCCCCGGCGGCTTATCGCACGCAGGTCAACGACTTGCTGCTGACCGCACTGGCCCGGGTCATCAGTCGCTGGAACGGACAGGCCTCAGCCCTTATTCAACTGGAAGGACATGGTCGTGAAGACCTGTTCGACGACATCGATCTGAGCCGTACCCTTGGCTGGTTCACCAGCGTGTTCCCGGTGCACCTGACCCCGGCCAGCGGTTTCGCTGATTCGATCAAGCAGATCAAGGAGCAGCTGCGTGCGATTCCCGACAAGGGCATCGGTTTTGGCGCCTTGCGTTATCTGGGCGATGCCTCGGCGCGTGAGGCTCTGGCAGAACTGCCCACGCCGAAAATCACCTTCAATTACCTCGGCCAGTTCGATAGCCAGTTCGACGAAGCCGCACTGTTCCTGCCGGCCGGCGAAAATGCCGGCAGTGACCTCAGCGATCGCGCCCCACTGGGTAACTGGCTGTCGGTCAATGGTCAGGTGTATGGCGGTGAACTGAGCCTGTCGTGGAGCTTCAGCGAGCAGATGTTCGACACTGCGACCGTGCAGGCAGTGGCCGATGAATACGGGCGTGAACTGACCGCTCTGATCGAACACTGCGTGACCCCGGGCAACCACGGCCTGACGCCGTCGGACTTCCCGCTGGCAGCGCTGGACCAGACGCGTCTGGACGGTTTGCCGGTGCCGGTCGCGGACATCGAAGACATCTATCCGTTGTCGCCGATGCAGCAGGGCATGTTGTTCCATACCTTGTCCGATGACGGCGACGATCTCTACGTCAACCAGCTCAACCTGACGGTGGAAGGCCTCGATATCGAGCGCTTCCGTGCCGCGTGGGAATGCGTGGTGGAGCGCCACGAAATTCTGCGCACGTCGTTCCATTGGCAAGACAGCCAGGCGTCACCGGTGCAGGTCGTCCACCGTCAGGGCATTGTTGACCTGCAAGCACTGGACACGCCGATGGATGAGGCGCAACTCGCCGAGTTTGCCCGTCAGCAGCGGGTTCAGGGCTTTGCGCTGGACCGCATGCCGTTGCAACGCACGCGCCTGATTCGGCTGGATGCCGACAAGTACCAGTTGATCTGGACCAGCCATCACATCCTGATGGACGGCTGGAGCAGTTCGCAGTTGTTCGGCGAGGTACTGCAGCACTACGCCACCGGCCAGGTCGAAGGCGAAAGCGGTCGGTATCGCGACTTTATCGCGTGGTTGCAGCAACAGGATTCGGCGCAGCTCGAGCAATTCTGGCGCGGCCACTTGCAGACGCTGGTCGAACCGACCGCGCTGAGCCAGGCGATGCACCCGCGTCACGAATCCGCCGAGCACGGCCACCAGGCGTTGTACACCCGTTGGGATGCGCAGCAGACCGCCTTGTTGCAGCAGCATTGCCGGGCTCAGGGCATCACCGCCAACACGTTGATTCAAGGCGCATGGTTGCTGCTGTTGCAGCGTTACACCGGTCAGCACAGCGTGGCGTTTGGTGCCACCGTGGCCGGGCGCCCGGAGGGATTGCCGAATGCCGGCAGCATGCTGGGGCTGTTCATCAACACCTTGCCGGTGATCCAGACCCTCGATCCGGCGCAGCCGCTGAATGCCTGGCTGAGCAATCTGCAGGCCTATAACCTCGATCTGCGTGAACATGCTCACGCACCACTGGCGGACATTCAGCGCTGGTCGGGGCAGGGCGGGCAAGCCTTGTTCGACAGCATCATCGTGTTCGAGAACTACCCGATCGACCAGCGTCTGGAACAGGCACCGGGCGGCCTGCGTTTCGGCACCTCGGCCAGCCATGACGTGACCAACTTCCCGATGGACCTGGCCGTGCATCTTGGCGAAGAGTTCTCCATCGAGTATCTGTTCCTGCGTGATCGGTTCAGTGTCGAAGCGGTCGAGCGGATCCGCCAGACCATGGAAGTGCTGCTGCACAGCATGATGCAGCAGCCGACGGAGCGACTGGGCAACCTGCAGCGTCTGGCCGCGCCACAATGGCAGGCCTTGCAGCAGTGGGGCGCAGAACCGGCGGCGGTGCACAACCGTGAGCTGTTGCCGGCGATGATTGCTGCGCAACGGCCTGAGGCCATTGCCGCCGAATGTGGTGACGAGCAGTTGAGCTATGCGCAACTCGAGCACCGGTCCAACCAGCTGGCGCATCATTTGATCGCGGCGGGTGCCGGTCCGGAAGTCCTGATCGGTGTCGCTCTGGAACGTTCGCTCGACATGCTGGTGGCCTTGCTCGCCGTGTTCAAAAGCGGCGCTGCCTACGTGCCGCTGGACATCGACTATCCAGCCGATCGCCTGGCCTTCATGATTGAAGACTCCGGCATGCGTCAGATGATCAGCCGTGGCGCCGCCAGCCAGCGTTTGCCGCTGCCGGCGAATTTGCCATTGCTTGATCTGGATCTTTTCGATGGCAGTCAGTACCCGAACACGGCGCCGCGGGTGCAGACCTGTGATGACGGCCTCGCCTATCTGATCTACACCTCGGGTTCCACCGGTTTGCCCAAAGGTGTGGCGGTAACCCACGGACCGCTGAGCATGCATTGCCAGGCAATCCGCGAGTTGTACGAAATGGACGCCAGCACGCGCGAATTGCACTTCATGTCGTTCGCTTTCGACGGCGCCCATGAACGCTGGCTGACCACCCTGGCCTTTGGCGGCACGCTGGTGCTGCGCGATCATGAACTGTGGACACCGGAGCAGACCAGCCACGCCTTGCTCAACCGTTCGATCGATATCGCCTGCTTCCCGCCGGCCTACCTCAAACAGGTGGCCGAGTACGTCGAGGCCAGCGGCATGGCCGTGCCGAAGGTGCGCATTTATTGCCTGGGGGGGGACGCGGTGCCGGAGCAGACCCTGGCGCAGGTGCGCCGCGTGTTGCAGCCGCAGTTCATCACCAACGGTTACGGCCCGACCGAAACCGTGGTCACGCCGATGCTCTGGAAAGCGCCGAATGATGAGGCCTGTGCGGCTGCCTATGCGCCGATCGGGCGAGTGGTCGGTCAACGCTCGCTGTGGGTTCTGGACGACGATCTCAATCCGCTGCCACAAGACTTGTCCGGCCAGTTGTATATCGGAGGCTACGGGGTTGCCCGTGGTTACCATGGCCGTGCGGCGATCACCGCCGAGCGCTTCGTGCCGGATCCATTCGGCGCGCCGGGCAGTCGTCTGTACCGCAGCGGTGACCTGGTGCGCCTGCGCCATGACGGCATCCTCGATTACGTCGGCCGCGCCGACCATCAAGTGAAGATTCGCGGTTTCCGCATCGAGCTGGGTGAAATCGAAGCCTGCCTGCGCGCTCAGGAAGGTGTCACCGACGCTGTGGTCATCGCCCGTGACGGCGTCTCCGGCAAGCAGTTGATCGGCTATGTGGTCAGCAGCGACGACAACGTCGGGGATCGTCTGAAGACCCTGTTGCGCGCACAGTTGCCCGAATACATGGTGCCGCTGCAGATCATGGCTCTGGCGCGCCTGCCGATTTCGCCGAACGGCAAACTGGATCGCAAGGCGCTGCCACAGCCCGAGTTTTGCGCCGATCAATATCAGGCGCCGCGCAACGCGCAGGAAACCTGGCTGGCCGATATCTGGGCCGACGTGCTGCAAGTGGAGCAGGTTGGCATCAGCGACAACTTCTTCGAGTTGGGCGGTGATTCGATTCTCAGCCTGCAGGTGATTTCCCGGGCACGGAACCATCCGCAACTGAAACTGGACATCAAGCTGCGTGACCTCATGCGCTTCCAGACCATTGGCAACCTGTTCGACCAGCAAGCAGTCACCCGCTCGAGCCAGGCTGGCGACAGCAGCCACGTAGCACAGGCGGGTGCGTTTGGATTGTTGCCGATCCAGGAGTGGTTCTTCGCCGAGGACATGAGCGAACCGCATCATTTCAACCAGGCAATGATGCTGCGTTCGCGCCAGACGCTGGATGCCCTGGCGCTGGAGCAGACGCTGCGGTTGATGCTGGCCCAGCATGATTCGTTGCGGCTGCGCTTCTATCAGGATCAGGGCCGCTGGTTGCAGCACTATCAAACGTTGCAGGACAGCCTGCGCAGCGCCGAGCACAAGCCGTTGCTGTGGCAGCGTGAGATCAGCGACATCGAGCAACTCGACGCACTGGTCAACGAAGCCCAGCGCAGCCTCAACCTGCTCGACGGGCCACTGATGCGCGGCCTGCTGGTGAATCTGCCGGACGGCGAGGTGCGCCTGCTGCTGGTGGTGCATCACCTGGTGATCGATGCGGTGTCGTGGCGGGTGTTCCTGCAAGACTTGCAACTGGCCTACGAGGCGTTCAGTCAGGGGCGCGAGCCGCAACTGGCGCAGCGCACCAGCAGCTATCGCGCCTGGGCCGATGGCCTGGCGGCGCAGGTGCCGGCACTGGTCGAGCAAGAGCTGGATTATTGGCTCGGACAGCTGGATCAGCCGGGCAGGGATCTGCCGTGTGACAACCCGCGCGGCAAGAACCTGGTGCGTTTTCGCGAAGAAACGTTCATGGGCCTCGACGCCACCCGCACCGGGCAACTGCTCAAACAGGCGCCAGCGGTATACGGCACGCAGATCAACGACCTGCTGCTGACCGCGCTCGGTCGGGTGCTGTGTCGCTGGAGCGAGGCCGAGTCGGTGCTGGTGCAACTGGAAGGGCACGGTCGTGAGGACCTGGTCGAAGGGCTGGACCTGAGCCGCACCCTCGGCTGGTTCACCACCATGTTCCCGGTGCGGCTGGCGCCGTTGGCGGAGCAGGATTTCGGCGCATCGATCCTGGCGGTACGCGAGCAGTTGGCGGCGGTGCCGCAGAAAGGCGTCGGCTACGGCGCGCTGCGCTACATGGCCGATGCGTCGGTGCAACAGCGTCTGGCGGCGTTGCCACAGGCGCGGCTGACCTTCAACTACCTGGGGCAGTTCGACCAGACCTTTGACGAGCAGGCGATGCTGATGCCGGCGGACGAGCACATCGGCGACGTCTATAGCCTGGATGCCAACCTCGGCAACTGGCTGGAAATCGTCGGTCAGGTGTTCGACGGCAAACTGTCGATGCGTTGCATGTACAGTACCCGTCGCTTCCGCCCTGGCACCATCGAGACCTTGATGCAGCAGTATCAGGCCGAGCTGGAAGCGTTGGTCGACCATTGCCTGCAACAGTCGGCGCGTTGAGCCGGTCTTTAACTTTTTGAGAGGGCCGGTGCGCATTGTGTGCATCGGCCCGGGATGTGGTGCATGTCATTGAATTCGGAAGTAGCGGCGTTTCTTGATCTGGTCGAAGACAGTCAGAACGGCGCGTTTCACCAAGGGACACCTGAGCAGGCCCGTGAGGCGTTCGAGCGGTCCTCGCAACAGATGCGCTGGGATGTGCCGGATGTCGAAGTGAGTGAGGTGCGACATCTTGCCCGCGACGGCGCTGAGCTGACCCTGCGGCTGTACCGTCCGTTGCACAGGGGGGGTGTCCTGCCGGTGCTGCTGTTTTTGCACGGCGGTGGTTTTGTGGTCGGCAGCCTCGATTCCCACGACGGTATTTGCCGTGAATTCTGCGCGCGCACGCCGTGTGCAGTGCTGTCGGTCGGCTACCGCCGCGCGCCGGAACACAAATTCCCGGTGGCGTTGCACGATTGTGCCGATGCACTGGATTGGCTGCGCGAACAGGCCGGCGAATTCGATCTCGACCTGTCGCGCCTGGTGTTTGGCGGCGACAGCGTCGGCGCCACGCTGGCGACCGTGCTGGCGCTTGAGGCGCGCGCGCCCGGCGCGCTGAAACCGTGCCTGCAATTGCTGTGCTACCCGGTAACCGACGCCTCGCAGCGCCGTGAATCGATGGACCTGCTCGGCGAAGGTTATCTGCTGGAAAGCGATACCCTGGAATGGTTCTACCAACACTACGCCCGCCGCCTCGAGGATCGCCGCGACTGGCGTTTCTCGCCACTGCTGAGCACCGACCTTGCCGGCGCCGCACCGGCCTACGTCGCCCTGGCAGGCTTCGACCCGCTGGTGGACGAAGGCCGCGCCTACGCCGAACGTCTGGCCAGCGCCGGAGGATTGCTTGAATGCCGCGAATTCAGTGGCCACGTGCATGACTTCCTGCGCATGCGCATGGTCACGCAAGAGGTGGAGGCGATCTATCAGGAACTGGTGAGCGTGCTGCGCACCGTGATGTATCCGGAAACGGTCTGATCCGACTTGGCCTGATGTGCGCGTCCACACACCAGGCCATCAACACTCGACTCTGTGGGAACGAGCTTGCTCGCGAAGAGGGCGCGTTTCAGGAACTGACTATTCCGGTTTGAAACCTGGTTTTCCGTTGGCGGCCCGCCATTCCTTGATGGCTTTTAATGCACCAGCGGGGCTGTCTTCGACCCCCTCGGCAGGGTAGTACAAAATATCCGAGCCGCTCGGGTGTTCCGAAATTTTCACTATGTTGTCCACTATCGCGTCGTGCTCTCTCTCGGATGAGTAGTCTCCTTCAACCAAGCGGTTTATGAGGGCGATAAACTCTGACTCTGTATATTCTTCAAACCTGGATTTAAATTTCATTGTTTGGTCCTCCTCTGCTTGGCGTGGATTTTTATGTGTTGGCGCGGTGTCAACAGTCGGAGATTGTCTGCATCGTAAACCATGCCACCTTCACCGATAGGCACAACATGATGTATCTCTATTTTTACCCTTCTCCCTACATGTTCTGCTTGGGGGGCACGTGGTGAAAGCCCCTTTTTGATATCGAGTTGATTAAAGTATGGAAACTGATGCATTAATTGCTCATTACTTTCCACTGCCTTCCAAAACGCCCGCCTAAACGCTTTAAAACTGGAAAATTCCTGTCCCCTCAGCGTATCCGCAATCTGCGCGGGTATCGGCGCACCTTCCGGGGTTGACGCGGCCCCCAGCCAATTCCCCGATATCACTTGCCCATTCCCCGAAGCGACTCCCGGATCCTGACGACGATCCCTGAACATCGTGAAGGTCGGCGGGATGCCGGACTCGATCGGGAATACGGTGATGAAGCCACCGAAGTCGTACTGGTCCAGTTCGGGAAAGGGGTCGATTCGCCCGCCTTGCGGGGTGACCGTTACACCTTCGTAGATCGGCAGATCGGTGTCGGCGAACGGCAAATCCGTCGAAGGATTCAGCGGTTGTACCAAAGGTGTCCAGGTCAGGGTGGGACCCTTGGCCTCGGCGTCGCCGGAGATGTACGCATTTTTTCCTGCATCAAAACGGGCCAGTCTTACCGGCACGTTGGCCGGTACTGTGACGCCGTCCGTACCGACGACAACAATCTCCGCGCGGTTGCCGATCGTCCTGGAACCGAGCCTCACCGGCAGGTCGACATCTTTGCCGCTGGCCGCCCGTTCGTACAGGTCGACAGCGTTCAGATCGGGAGCGAGTTCCGAGAGCGGAACACTGGCCGAATAAAGATCGCCATTGCCCAGCCTGGATGGCATCAGCAGTGCTGCGAAACCGACCAGAACGGGCGCCGCTGCGGCGCTCACGACAGAAACGGCGGTGCGCAAAGCAGTTCTGAGCGCCAGTGAGGTGGCCTGGCTGGTGGCGATGTGGCCGAGCGTGGCGCTAAACGTTGAGTCAAACGCAGCCAGTGAACCAACGTTGGCAAATGTCGGGTTTTGCCAGCGGGCGTCGCTCTCGGCTTGCCATTGTTCATGCAGGCGTTTTTGTTGCGCGGCCAATCTGGCCCTGGCCCGGCGCGCTTGCTGCTGCTTTTTCCTTTTGGCCTTCCTCTGCGCCTGACGCTGCTCCTTCAAGCGCTGTGCTTCCTGTTCTCTTTGAACCCGCGCCTGTTCAGTCTCTGCCAGTTCACGTTGGCGACGAGCCTCTTCGGCCAATGCATGTTGACGCTGCTGCTCGGCGGCGATAAGGGCCCGTTCGGCAGCCACGCGCTGAGCCTCTGCCTGTTCACGCTGGCGACGTGCTGCATCTGCCAACGCCTGCTGACGCTGCTGTTCAGCGGCGATTCTGGCGCGCTCGGCGGCCTGACGCGCCGCTTCGGCGGCAGCGGCTTGTGCCTGTTCGTTGGCCTGCACGGTGGCCAGCCAGTTGTGCACATTGGCTTGTTGTTGATGAAGAACGTTGAGGGTCTGAGCCAGCAATCTGGCTTCGAGCGCTGCTCGATAGGACAGTTTCCACAGGTTCATTCCCGGGCCGTTGGGGCTGAGAATCGGGTCGATGATCTGTGCGCGGGAGAGGAACTGGGAAACCGTTTTGTCGGTAGGATCGCTGCCGTAGAAACCGTGGGACAAATGGGTCTGGTGTTGCAGTTGTTGGTTTTTTCGCTGAATCACGGTGTTGCGTACACCCAGCTCGCGGACCAACGATGCAGCCGGTGGTAGCGGGTGGGTCGAGATTTCCTGTCGTGCGGCTGCCAGATCCGTTTCGATGGTCTGCGGAATCTGTGCTGTCTTGCCTTGATATTCCGCCTCCAGCGGGCCGGTAAAGTTTTGCAGTACTTGCTGATATTGGCCGGTGCTTCGCGGAGGGCCGAATCGGCCGCTGTTGGGAATCGTGGTGCCGGTCGAGGGGTTTATTCGCATGCCTGGAGGTGCTTTCCCGATTGTGTGGACGGCCTCGGTCAATTCGAACGACGATGGTTTTTGCATATTCATATCCTTTTGAATGTGCATTGTTTTTCGATAAGTAACGGGTGAGCAGTCAATTGCTTCCTGCCAATCAACGTTACAACGAAGTGCTCAGGGAAATATCCGAGTCTTCTGTAGGCGCTGACAGGAGATAAGGCGGAAGTTTTCGCCGAAAAGAGGGTTTTGGTGGATGCTTCTTTTATGTAATCGGACGTTTCCTATGCAACGAAAGGAAATACCTTTCAAGCCGCATGTTTTGTAGTGCCGTTAAACCTTCATCCATAAAAAAAGCGCCCCGGTTTGGCCGGGGCGCTTTTTGTGTTGCAGCGGTTAAATCAGAACGTGTACTTGAAGCCGGTCATGATGTTGCGCGGTGCGCCGTACATGCCGTGGTCGCCGGCGTAGCTGAGGTATTCGCGGTCGAATACGTTGTTCAGGTTGACCGAGGCGCTGAGGTTTTTGCTGATGTCGTAACGCGCCAGCAGGTTGGTGACGGCGTAGCTGCCTTGCTGGAAGGTATGCAGGTCGGCACCGGTCTTGCTCTGCCAGTTCACACCGCCGCCAACGGTGACTTTGTCCAGGATGCCCGGCAGGCGATAGCTGGTGAAGGTCTTGAGGCTGTGACGGGGCAGGGTGGTGACGATGCGCTGGTCATCGGCATCGGTGCTGACGGCATAGGCGTACCCGGCAGACGCTTGCCAGCCTTCGGCCAATTCGCCATCGAGGGTGAATTCGGCACCCTTGGTGGTGGTGCCCTGTTCGGATTTGTAGGTGTTGCCGCCTGGGGTGTCGATCCAGATTGCCAGGTTGTCCTGCTCGATCTTGAACAGCGCGAAGCTGGAGTTCAACTTGCCATCGAAGTGGCTGCCCTTGACGCCGACTTCGTAGCCGGTGCCTTCCATCGGGTCCAGAGGCTTGTTGTTGACGTCGCGAACCCACGACGATTGCGGGTTGAAGATCTTGGTGTAGCTGGCGTACAGCGACCAGTTGTCGTTGACGTCATAGACCACACCCGCGTACGGAATGTAGACACCGGTTTCCGATTCCTTGGTCTTGGTTTCTGCACCGCCGTACGGCTTGTCTTCGATGTCGCGATGCCAGTCGACCACGCGGCTGCCGAGCAGGATGCTCAGGTCATCGGTGGCACGCAGGCGGGTGGCCAGGTACGCGGCGTATTGCGTTTCATCGACGGTGGATTTGCCGGTGACGTTGAATTCGGGTTTGACCGAATCGCCGTTCCAGTTCAGCAGGTTGTCGATGGCGCCGGCAGGGGAGCCGGAGTAGTCGTATTTCCAGCTGCCGTAGTTCGGCACGTTTTCGTTGTATTGCGACAGGGTCACACCGGCGATCAACTCATGCTCGCGACCCAGCAGGCCGAACGGGCCGGTCAGGTAGGCGTCGATGTTGTTCTGGCGCGGGGTACCGGAGAAGCGCACCGGCAGTTGGGTCGTGCCGCTGCCGTCCGGGTTCAGGCCACCGTTGACGTAGTTGAAGACCTCGTCGAATTTGTTCTCGGAGTGAGTGAATTCAACCTTGCCGCTCCAGCCATTGCCGAACTGCTGTTCGATCGAGGTGAAGAAGCTGGTTTGTTCGTGATCGTTATACGACCAGGTCTGCGCCGAGTTCAGCGAACGGCTGAGGTTGGTGCGCGAGCCATCGGTGAAGCGGGTTGGCAGGCCCGAACGCATTGGCGAATCGACGTCGGTGCGCTGGTAGCTGAAACCCATGGTCAGCAGCGTGTCTTCGCTCAGGTCGAATTCAGTGATGCCGTACATCAGCTGCGAATCTTGCTTGTAGCGGTCGATCCAGGACTGTTCGGTCTTGAAGTCGCCGACCAGTCGGCCACGGATGTTGCCGGTTTCGGTCAGCGGCCCGGAGACATCGAAACCGGTGCCGTAGCGATCCCAGTTGCCGGCTTCAGCGGTGACGCTGGCCTGAGCTTCGGCAGTCGGACGCTTGCGGATCAGGTTGATGGTCGCCGACGGGCTGCCCAGGCCGCTGATCAAACCGGTGGCGCCACGCACCACTTCCACACGGTCATACATCGCCATGCTCTGGGTGTAGTTGTCCATGCGCTTGACGGTCGGCACGCCGTCGATTTCGAAGTTCTGGATCTCGAAACCACGGGAGAAGTAACCGTCGGACTCTGCGCCCTGGCCGTCACGCAGCACAATGATGCCCGGTGTGGCGTCGAGGGTGTCGCTGAGGTTGGTCAGACGCTGGTCGTCGAGGCGCTGACGGGTCATGACGGTCAGTGACTGCGGGGTTTCCTTGGGTGTCAGGTTCAGGCGCGTCGAGCTGCTGGACGAGTACGTGGTGTACAGCCCGGAGCCTTCAGTGGTCGACCCCGGCGCCTTGCCGGAAATCGATACCGCGCCCAGCTCCAGTGCGTTTCCCGCGCCTGCACCGGTGGCCGGCACCAGCGAAACGGAGTTGCCGGTCAGTTGGTAGGTCATGCCGCTCCCCAGCAGCAAGTTGTCCAGTGCCTGTTTCGGCTCCAGGTGCCCGGATACCGCGTTCGAGTTCAGGCCAGCCAGGGATTCCGGGCTGTAGAGAATCTGCAGATTGGCTTGTTGCCCCAGCTGTTGCAGTGCTCGGGACAGCGGTTGCGCAGGGATGTTGACGTCGACCGGCGTCGCTTGAACCTGGGTGCTGCCCAACAGCATCAGCGTCAGCAGAGCACCTGACAGCATTGCGCCACGCGGATTGCGGCGGGAGATGGCCTCGGCCAGAGGGGTGCGGGACAACTTTAAGGCTTGCATTTGCTCGGGATGCTCCTGAAGTGCGAGTGCAGTTTTATTAGTTAATGATAATTAGACGCAACACTGCGTAAAAACCGGAAAAATCCCGCGAACCGCGAAAGTCTCTGCTATCGCGCGAAGGCGGGATCAGCTCATCCCTGAGCGGTTGGCGTATCAGGCCGGGTTGAGCGCGGTTTTGACTTTGCCGGCATCCATGCGCACCAACTGGTCGGCGACATCGAAATAACGGTCATCGTGGGATATCACGATGATGGTCTTGCCCAGGCGTTTGAGATCGGGCAGCAGCTCGGTGTAGAAGATCCGGCGGAAGGTCGGGTCCTGATCCGCGGCCCATTCGTCGAACACCAGCACCGGGCGCTCCTCCAGCCACGCATTGACCAGCGCCAGACGCTTGCGCTGGCCGGTGGACAGGTCGGTGGTGGTGAAGCTGCCGTCCTGCACGCTGACCTTGTGGGCGATTTCCAGGCGTTGCAGGTATTTGTTGGCATCGTCGGGAATGTGCGTATCGCCTTGCACCACGTCATCGAACAGGTAGTAGTCGGCAAACACCGTGGTGAACAACTGGCGGTAATCGTCGCGGGTGAGGGCAGTCACGCATTCGCCGTTGAGACGGATTTCTCCTTGTTGTGGCGGATACAGGCCCAGCAGCAGTTTGATCAGGGTGGTCTTGCCGCAGCCGTTTTCGCCGACGATGAATACGATGTCGCCTTGTTCGATCTTCAGGTTCACCGGCCCCAGCGTGAACGGCTTGGCCTCGCCCACGGCCGGGAAGGCGTAGCTCACGTCCTTGAGTTCCAGGCTCTGCACCGGCTCGGCTTTCTTGCCCTGATCGCTGAGCAACAGATGCGGCTCGGGCGAGGAGAACTGCGCCGACAGTTCAGCGATGCGGCGGAAGGCAATCTGCGCGCGGCTGACCACCGGCAACGTGCCGACCAGGTGTTCCAGCGGACCTTTCATGTACAGCAGCACCAGGACGAAACCGCTCATCACGGTTTTGTCAGCGCTGGGCCAGAACGATTGCAGGGCCAGCGCCAGACCGATGACCACAAAGAACAGCATCGAGCCGAAACTCTTGGCAATCACGAACGTGTTGATCGATTTGATCTGGGTCTTGCAGATGAAATCGGCCGTGCCCTTGATGCCACTATTGAACATACGCTGGCGGCGCGGGCGGTGTATGCGCAGTTCCTTGGCGCCTTCGGCAATCGCGTTGTAGTGCTTTTGCAGTTCGTCTTCAGCGTCACGGGCGGCGAAGAAACCTTTGATCCCGCGACCTTGGGCGAAGTACTGGATGCCAGTGCCGATCAGGATCGCCACGACCATGATCAGGAACATTGGCCACGACAGCATCGCCAGGTACCCCATGCAACCGAGGGTCACGGTCAGCGAGATGGCCAGTGGCGCGAAGGCGAAGGCGAAGTCACTGATGGTGTCGACGTCGTGGGTCAGCACCGGAATCAGGCGATGGCTGCGATAGCGTTCAATCTGTTCGATCGGTGCCGACAGCACTTTCTCGCCCAGCTGTTTGCGCAGGGTGGCGATGATGTGCTGGCCGACATAGTTGGTGCCGATGTCCGAGCAGATCGAGCTGAGCAGCGCCAGCACGCACAGGCCACCGAACAGCGCGACCACGCCTTGGGTCAGGCCGGATTCGGAGTGCAGCGCGTTATTGATGGTGGCCAGCAGGACCGTAACACTCAGGCCACCGACCATACCCAGAATGACCGACAGTGCGACGACGAGCCGAAAAGGTTTGAGTAGGGTGAACAATTCATGAATTGCACCGCGCGTAGGCTGGGTCATGACAGGACAGTTCCTTGGGTCGTAAGGCAGATACCCTGTAGAACGTCTGATCCGGAGCTTAATTTAGACGGTCGCCGACTGGCGGCGACCGTGGGGAGAGCAGAAGCGTTACTGCGGATTACAACTCACGCACGACACGGAAACCGATCCAGTCGCCGCGGGTCTTCGGATCGATGTCGTTGCGGTTGCCCGAACGAGAGAATACCGGCGCTTCCCCCCAGTCATTGCCACGAATGCGCAGGGTGTCGCAGTTGGGTTCAAGCCACGCGCTGCCATCGGTTGGCGCACCCTTATAGTCCGGGTGATAGCAGTCTTCGACCCATTCATAGACATTGCCGTGCATGTCGTACAGGCCAAAGGCGTTGGCCGGGTAGCTGCCCACCGGCGAGCTGAAGCTGTAACCGTCCGCCGGGCCGTAGGTGTTGGCGTGTTTGGCGATGCTATAGCCTTTGCCCTCGTCGAACGGGAAGGGAAAAGGGCCTTTGGATCCTGCCCGGGCACCGTATTCGCGCTGGGCTTCACTGAGCATGCTGTACTTCTGCCCGGTTTTTTTCGACAGCCAGGCGACGTAGTTCTTGATGTCCTGGAAATCCATGCACACCGCCGGCTGACGCGGGGTTTGCGGATAGCGCGGTTTGCTGGCGATGCACTCGCGACCGGGGCGCGTGTCGCCGTTGGCGATCACTGCACCGCTCTGGCGAATGTAGCTGTCCCATTCACCGGCGGTGATCTGGAAGCGGCTCATGGCGAAGGGTTTGGCGAAGGTTACTTCATGCATCGGGCCTTCGTCAGGTTCGCGGCCCACTTCATCCTCAGGCGTGCCCATGGTAAAGGTGCCGGCCGGCAGTACGACCATTTCCGGGCAATCTTTGCAGTCCTTGAATACTTTACCCGCGGCGGGCGGTGTCGCGGCCTGTGCGGCGGTCGGCAGCAGACCGGTCATGAGGGCGGCGAGGGCCAGTGCCTTGAGCGCGTTGGCGCCGTGGGCAGGGGGCAACAGATCACGTTTCATGAGTCATCTCGTTTAAAGGAAAGCGGGGTGTCAGAGCTGTTTGTCGAGTACGGCCATGAAACGCTCGATGTCGTTTTCGCTGTTCAGCAGGCCGGGGGCGATGCGGATCACCGGGCCGACGTCGCGCTCCACCGCGTCACACACCACGCGGTTTTGCATGAGCTGGGCGGCGACCTGTTCGCAGTCGCGATCCTTGATCCGGAAGAAGGTAAAACCGGCAGACAAATCGGCGCTGCGGGGTGTCACCAGTTCAATCGAGCGGTGTTCCAGCAAGCGGTTCTTGGCGTAGGTGTTGAGTTCGTGAATGCGCGTTTGCACCTCGCGTTTGCCCAGCGCCAAATGCAGCTTGAACGCTTCGTCCAGTGCCCAGCGGTGTTCGAAACTGTGATACCCGCCGGGGGTCATGATGGTCGAGAACGTGGTGGCCTCGGAAAAGGTCGGGATGGTCGGGGTGACGTCCTTGAGTTCACTTGAACGTGCGCAAATGATCCCGGTACCGCGGGGGCCGAACATCCACTTGTGGGTGCCGGCGATAAAGAAGTCGCAATGCATGTCGGGGAAGTCGAGGTCATCGACACCGAAACCATGCACGCCGTCGACGACGTACAGGATGCGATCCTTTTCCTCGCGCTGGCGATTGTGCTGATCCACCAGTTTGCCGATCTCGCCGATCGGCAGTTTCACGCCGCTGCCCGATTGCACCCAGGTCATGCCCAATACGCGTGTTTCGCGGCGAATGCCTTTGTCGATGTTGCTCAGCACCTCGTCGACGGACACTTTGGCGCTGCTGTCGAACAACTTCAGTTTGCGCACCTTTACGCCATCTTTCTGTTGGCGATAACCCAAGGTGTAATTCGTCGAGTAATGTTCGTGTTCGGTGGTGAGGATTTCCTGATCGGCGCGTACATGAATGCCGCCATAGATCAGCGCCAGACCTTCGGTGGTGCTGCCGGTGAGAGCAATCTGCTCGGGCTTGGCCTTGAGGTAGCGACCGGCCCATTCGCGCACGGCTTGCTCGCGCTTTTCGCTTTCACCCAGATCCCAATCCATCGCACGTCCGGGGTTGCGGTCGAGGGTTGCGCGGTAACGCTCGATGGCTTCGCGCACCGGGCGCGGATGGGAGGTCACGAGGAAGTTGGCGAAATGCAGGTAATCCGGGTCCTGATCGAACAGCTGGCGCAATTGCGCCCATTTGTTTCCGGCGGGCGGTTGTGGATTGGCGGCGCCGGCCGGCAGGTTGACGGCAGCGCCCAAGGGCAGGCCGGCGGCAAGGATGCCGGCCTGTTTGAGGAAAGAACGACGGTTGGTCATGAGATCAGATCGCTTGTTCGAATAGGTGTCAGCGGTTGACCACAGGCCTGGAGGATTTTTGTACCTGTTCCCAGACCCGCAAGAAGTTGCCGCCCCACAATTTGGCGATGTCGGCCTCGCTGTAGCCACGCGAGATCAGCTCGGCGGTTACGTTGCGCGCTTCGCTGACGTCCTTCCAGCCATCCAGGCCGCCGCCATCGTTGAAGTCGGAACTGATGCCGACATGGTCGATGCCGATTTTCTTCACGGCGTAATCAATGGCGTCACCGAAGTCCTTGAGGTTGGCCTTGGGTTCTTCGTCGACGATTGAATAGAGCTGGCCGGCGTACTCGCCAAAGCGTTGTTCCGGCCACACAGTGATGATCGGGTCGCCAGGCATCAAGGCCATTTCCAGGCCCTGCAGCGGCTGCAGATCAAACTTCGCACGCAACGCGTTGAGCTTGTCCTGGGTGGCCTGGCTCAACGGGCGCAGGTAAGTCGGGAAACCGACAATCTGCACGACGCCGCCGCTGTTCTTGATCAGTTGCATTTCCTGGTCGCTGATATTGCGCGGGATATCCACCAGCGCCCGGGGAGCCGAATGGGAGGCCACGATCGGTGCGCGGCTCAGCTGTGCGACTTGTTCCAGGGCCTTGGTCGACATCTGCGAGACGTCGATGATCACGCCCAGATCGTTGAGCCGATGCACGGCCTGTTTGCCAATGTCCGACAGACCGCCAAGCGCATCGCGGGTGTCATTGAAAAACGGCAGGGGGCGCGAGGAGTCGGCCCAGTCGTTGTTGCCCACGTAACTGAAGCCGAACATGCGCATGCCGCGTGCGGCCCACTTGTCCAGGGCGTTGAGATCGTTGCCCAGTGGATAGGCGTTGAGCATGCTGATGAAAATCGCAAACTTGCCTTCGCCATGCAGGCGGCGGAAATCGTCCGGGGTGTAGGCGATGGCGACCTGATTGGGGAAATCGCGGACCAGGGTGCTGATGATCTTGTAGCGGGTTTCCTGTTCGAAGCGGGCCTCTTCTACAAAACCGGCGGTGGGACGGTGTGGCGCGTTGGCGCCGTTCCAGATTTCCGGCCAGCCGAAGATCGTCAGGGCGGCACCGGACAGGCGCCCGCGGGCGGTTTTCACCAGATCGAACTGGCCGCTGCCATCCTTGTCGGCTTCGTTGCCGGCTGTGCCGAAATCCAGCGGCACGGTGATGTGGCTATCGAACGAAATGATCCGATCCTGCAACTCATCGGCTTGCTGCATGACTTTGACCGGGTAGCCGGGATTGTCCTTGAACCAGTGTTCCCAGACCGCAAAGCCTGCGGCAGCACTGATCGCCAGGGCCAGCGGCAGGCCAATGTAAAGAGCCTTTTTCGAACGTGGTGTTGTCATTGCCATCTCAGTCAGGTTCGCCGTCGAGTTGCGGGCGCAGGGGCCTTCGCTATTTGGGTGGAACGACTGGGCAGCCGGGTAATTTAGGCCTGGCTGAAAAGAACGCAGCCCGATTCAGGCACTGCCGAAGGCTGCGAACTTTTCGGGGCGCCATAAATTTACCTCTGCAACAAACGTTCTAGCTTGGATAAAGCCTGCTTCATGGCTGACACAGGTAGGGCAATGAAGATTTCTCGACGATGGTTCATGGCGGGCCTGGCACTGACCGGCGCCGCTGTGCCAGCAGCGTATTTTGGGCATCGTGAATGGACGAAGCCGGATCCGACGATCACCCCGGGTGAGGCGTCGTTCGACATCGCGGATGTTGCCGGGCAACGCCTGGCGGATGCGCTGCGCGGTATCTGGCAGATTCGTTTCGAGGGCCATGACGCCGGTATCGCGGGTTTGCCCAGGGACGGTCTGGAAGTGTTTCTCGATGTGGCCCACAAAGGGCGCGGCGTTATCGGCTTTCTCGACACGGCCGAGCGTTTGCGCTCGCCTCAGGCGCCGCGCTACCGCATTCTCGCGGACCTCGCCGATGTCAAAGCCTCGCAGTTGAGCTGGCGTCTGGTCAGCACATCGGCGGCCGACGGTGCACCGGACTACGAATTCAACATGGCGCTGGATGAAGTCTGGGGCGGCTTCGGCAACGCCGGCAGCGGCAGCCTCAGCGGGCGCGTCCTCAGACTGGATCGGCCGTTAATGCTGCCGGCGCAGGACAATCGTTTTATTGCCGTAAAACGCATGTTCCCCGAGGCACGCGAGCGGGCCGGGTTGAACCCGACGTTGCTGGCCTGGCTGATCTCCCCCGAGCACCGCCTGTTCCACCAACTCTGGCACGCCAGCCGCGACAAGTGGCACACCTTGAGCGAGGAAAAACGCGGCGCCCTGCGCGGTATCGGCTGGCAGCCTGGCCCGCGTGGCAAGGAGCGCGACGCCCGTGGCCCGCGCAAGGATCGCAATGGCTCGGGTATCGATTTCTTCTTCATGCACCGGCACATGCTGGGCACGGCACGATCAATGCAGGATCTGCCGTCGTGGCAGCATTTTCCCCTGCCGCAGCCGGAATTGATCCGCGATCGCCAGGGTTTTGCCGATTATTTCGACAATCACGACGGCACTTCGCTGCCGCCGACCTGGCTGGCCGAGGACGATGACGAATACTCGCAATGGGTCAGCGACATCAAGACGGCCGAGACTTATCACAGTAATTTCCTGGTGTGGGAATCGCGCTACCGTGACCCGCGCTACCTGGCCAAACTGACCTTGGGGCAGTTCGGCTCGGAGGTTGAGCTGGGGCTGCACGACTGGCTGCACATGCGCTGGGCGTCTGTGCCGCGCGATCCCTCCAACGGGCACCCGGTGCCGTTTGCGCGTGATCCGGCCGATTTTTCCGCGCGTTGGTACGCCGCTGAAAACGATTTCCTGGGCGATCCGTTCTCCTCTCATGTGAGCCCGGTGTTCTGGGCGTTCCATGGCTGGATCGATGATCGTCTGGAAGACTGGTTCCGCGCGCACGAGCGCTTTCATCCGGGCGAAGTCAGTCGCTTGCAGGTCAATGGCGTGCCGTGGTTTGCACCGGGACGCTGGGTGGAAGTCGCCGACCCGTGGCTCGGGCCGAGCACCCACGGCTGCAGCACGGTACCGGGCCTGCAGCCAGGCAAGTCAGTGGAGATGGATCCGGAAACCATGAAGCTGGCCCTGCGCATCACCTTCAGCGATGACGAGAAAGTGTTGTCGTCGTTGTTGCGCAAGGTGCCGCAGCGTCCGTGGTATGCGCGTCATCTGAAGCCCAGACAGACTCCGGTCTGAGACGGTATTCACTGCCATCGCCAGCAGGCTTGCCCCCCACCCATTCAGCTGCACCGATGAATGTGGTGGGGCCCGACCTGCTGGCGATTGCACTTGCAGGTCAGCGCGATGCCAGTACCTGCCAGCCGCCGCCTAATGCCTTGTACAAGGCAATGCTTGCCTGCATTCGTGACAATCTCAACTGCACATTCAAATCCTGCGCGGCATAGAGCGTGCGTTGGGTTTCCAGTACCGTCAGCAAATCCTCTGCGCCGGCCTGGTAGCGACTCTGGGCGATGTCGAACGCCGTTTGCGCTTGCCGCAGCTCCTCGCTTTGCCATTGCCGTTGCTCGTCGAGGCCGCGAATGCTGTTCAAGGCTTTTTCGACATCGGCGAAGCCATTGATGATCGCGCCGCGATAGTTCTGCAGCAGTTCTTCCTGGCGCGCAGTGGCTTTGTCGCGCTCTGCGCCGAGACGACCGTTATTGAAGATCGGCCCGATCAATCCGGCGGTCAGGTTGTAGAAGGGGTTGCGCAGAACGTCGCGGAACTGGTCGGCCCCGGAGCCGATATCGGCACTGAGGCTGACAGTCGGCAGCATGGCAGCGCGGGCAACCTTGACGTCGGCCTCGGCTGCGGCCAGTTGCGCTTCGGCGCGCGCGATGTCCGGGCGGCGATTGAGCAGATCGCTTGGCACGCCAGTGGCGATTTCCGGCCAATGCAGTTGATCGAACGATTCCCGGTTCAGCACGAGAGCCTGAACCGGGCGACCCAGCAGGGCTGCGAGGCTGATCGAAGCGTCCCGGGCCTGTTGTTGCACCAGCGGCAATTGCCGTTGCTGGGCCGCTACCAGGCTTTTCTGCTGAGCCAGTTCCAGGGCGGTGGCTGAGCCTGAGTCAAAACGTGTTTGCACCAGTTTCAAAACGCTTTTCGCGTTGGCCAGATTGAGCTCGGCAATGCGGCTCTGCTCGCGCAGCGACAAGGTTTGCGCATAGGTGTCGGCGACACTGCCGAACAAGGTCAGCTCCACCGTGGCACGATCGAACTCGCTGGCCTGCAAGGCGAATTGCGCACTGTCGCGAGAGGCTTGTTTGCCACCCCAAAAGTCGATTTCGTAACTGGCATTCAGATTGGCGTCGAAGTAATCCACGGCCTTGTTACTGCTGTCGGCGTCCAGTTGGCTGTAGCCCTTGCCGCGTAACAGTTTCTGCCGATTGGCATTGAGCGTGGCCTGCACTTCAGGCAATTGTGAGCCGCCGGCGATCACGGTGCCGGCCTGGGCCTGGCGTACCCGAGCCATGGCAGCGGCGAGGTCGAAACTGCCAGTGCGAGCCTGTTCGATCAGGCGATCGAGCTCCTGGCTGCCGAACTGCGTCCACCATTGCGGGTTGTTGCGGGCAGTGCTGGCAGCCTGCGCTGACTGCCACGCGGCGGGAGGCTGCAAGCCGCTGTCCGGACGCTGGAGGGGATTGGCGCAGGCGCTGAGAATCAGGCACACGGTCAACAAACTGAAGCGCGGTTTCATAGATCGATCATTCACTGGTAAGGGCCGTGACCGGGTCGAGCCGGGCAGCTTTGCGGGCCGGCATGAAGCCGAAGACAACACCGGTGACCAGGGCGCAGCCAAAAGCGCCGAGCACTGCCAGCAGCGAGAAGGCGACGGCGATGTCACTGAGGATCAGCACGCCACCGACGATCAACGCCAGGGCAATCCCGGCGATCCCGCCGACCACCGAGAGCATCACCGCTTCGGTGAGGAACTGACGCAGGATGTCGCGCTGGCGAGCGCCGGTGGCCATGCGAATACCGATCTCACGGGTACGTTCGCGCACCGTCATGAGCATGATGTTCATCACGCCGATACCGCCGACCAGCAGCGAAATCGCCGCAATCGATCCGAGCATCAGCGACAGGGTATTTTGCGTGCGCGCTTCGGCCTGGATCATGGCGGCGTTGTTGGTCAGTTCGAAATCCTTTTTGCCGTTATGCAGGCGCAGCATCATGCGCTCGATTGCCTGTTCGGTTTCCTTGACCTTGCGTGCATCGGCGGCAGCGATGGCGACGTACTCCGGGTTATACGTGCCAAACAGGCGCGTGCTGGCGGCGGAGTAGGGAATGGCGATGCGGTCGTCACTGTCGGAATCGCCGGAACTGGAGCCTTTTTCGGCGAGAACCCCGACCACTTGAAAGGGCACGTTTTCAATCAGGATGTACTGTCCGATGGGATTGGCGACGTCCTTGAGCAACTTGCTTCGGACTTTGTGGCCGATGACGGCAACCGCAGCGCCACTGGCTTCGTCGGCGGCGGTGAAGTAAGCCCCTTCAACCACCGGCCAATTGAAAATCTTCGGGAAATTGGTGTCGTTGCCGCCCACGTAACTGTTGTGATCGAGATTGCCGTAACGCACCACGGCTTCGGCGCCGTTGACGGGCATGATCTGCTTGATCAGCGGCAGGGTGGCGAGCACTGCGAGGTCGTCGAGGGTGATGATGCCCTGCGGTGCACGTGGGTGCGGAGGGACGCCACCCAGGTAAATGATGTTCGAACCGAAAGCGCCCATCTGCGCCATGACCTGACGCTTGCTGCCTTCGCCCACTGCGAGCATGACCACCACCGAGGCTACGCCGATGATGATCCCGAGCAGGGTCAGCGCCGTGCGAAAGCGGTTGATCCACATCACTCGCCAGGCGGCATGCAGAGCGTCCACCAGCTCGCCTTTCCAGGCACCGGAGGCTTGCGCACCTTCGCTCAGGCGCTTGCGCAGATCGACGGCTTGCAGGGCGCCGGGGTTGGCCGTGGCCTGGGCTTCGGGGTTGTCCCGGGCGCTGTCGCTGATGATCAGGCCGTCGCGGATCTCGATGATGCGCTTGGCCCGCGCTGCGACTTCGCGGTCGTGGGTGATCAGGATGACCACGTGGCCCTGGCTCGCCAGCTCGTCGAGCAACGCCATGACTTCCTTGCCGCTGTGGCTGTCGAGGGCGCCGGTGGGTTCGTCGGCCAGGATGATGTGGCCGCCGTTCATCAGTGCCCGGGCGATCGACACCCGCTGCTGCTGGCCGCCCGACAACTGATGTGGACGGTTGCCGGTGCGCGAGGCCAGGCCGAGGCGATCGAGCAGGGCGGCCGCGCGGGCGTGGCGTTCGGCGGCGGGGGTGCCGGCGTAGATTGCCGGCATCTCGACGTTCTCCTGGGCCGAGCCGGACGGAATCAGGTGATACCCCTGAAACACGAAACCGAAGGCTTCACGCCGTAGCCAGGCCAGTTCGTCGGTGTCGAGGCCGGCGACGTTTTCCCCGGCAAAACGGTATTCGCCAGAGGTGGGCCGGTCGAGGCAGCCGAGAATGTTCATCAGCGTCGATTTGCCGGAGCCGGAGGCGCCGACAATCGCCACGAACTCACCGGCGTGGATCGACAGGTCGATCCCGCGCAGCACATGCACTTCGGGGGCGTCGCCACCGCCGTAGGATTTGCGGATGTCCTGCAGGTCGATCAGGGGCGTCTGCATTCAGCCTCCGCTGCCGTCGGCCGGGCCGATCAACAGGTGATCGCCCTCGTTCAAACCTTCCAGCACCTGGACTTTCAAGCGATCGCTGATGCCGGTGTGTACTTCGCGGGACTGGATGTCGCCATTGGCGGCGATCACCTGCGCGGTCTGCCGGTTTGCCGTGGCAGTGCCTTGCAGGGCGGCAACCGGTGCGGTGAGAACGTCTTTTGCCTGACTGGCGACGAAGAATACCTGGGTGGTCATTTCCGCCATCAGTGCGTTGTCGGCGTTGTCGACATCCAGCAGCACGGTGTAGAGCACCACGCGGGCGCTGCCGCTTTTGCTGGAATTGGCAGGACTGCCGCCGCCCTGGCTGGTCTGGTCCAGCGGCTTGGGCGGCACCGGCAGGATTTGCCGCACGGTGCTGCTCCAGCGCCGCTGGCCGCCGCTGAGGGTGGTGAAGTAGGCGGTCATGCCCGGTTTGACGTGGCCGATGTCGGCTTCGGAAACCTCCGCCCACACGGTCATTGGCGACAGCTTGGCGATGCGCAGGATCAGCGGTGTCTGTTGTTGTGCGTTGAGGGTCTGGCCTTCGCGGGCATCGAGGGCCACCACGGTGCCGGCCATCGGCGCATAAATGCGGGTGTAGCCGAGTTCCGCCTGATCGCTGCGCAGGCTGGCTTCGGCCTGACGGATCTGGGCCTGGAACATGTCGATGCGTGCCTGGGTGGCTTTCAGTTCGGCGCGGGCGGTCTGCACGTCTTCTTCGCGGGTGGCGCCGCCAGCGGCGAGATGCTGCTGGCGCTGGTATTTCTGCTGCGCGAGTTCGTGCTGAGCTTTCTGTTCCTGTAATTGGGCCTTGAGGTTTTCGATGGAAAAACGCCCGGCGTCGAGTTTGGCTTTCTGGGTCGACGGATCGATTTCCACCAGCAGCTGACCTTCCTTGACCACGTCGCCGACCTCTACATGGATCTTGCGGATCTGCCCCGACGCCTGGGCGCCGACGTCCACATAACGCCGTGGTTGCAGGGTGCCCAGTGCGGTGACGCTGCTTTCGATATCGCCGCGGGTCACTTGTACGGTGGCGAACCTGTCCCGCCCGGGAGGCAGGATCTGCCAGGCGGCGTAGGCGATAACGGGGATCAAGCAAAGGACTACGAGCAGGGCGCGTCGGGCGGGGCGGGGACGTTTCATGCAGGGTTCCGGCCAGTGGAAATCGGCCCGTCGTTCAGAGGAGTGCGCGGGGTCAGGCACCGTTGAACGCTGCCGCAGGGCGCGACAGACACGGGGAGCTGTCCTGTAAACGAAGAAAGCGGAACGGAATTTAAGTGGCGACACAGGTTGTTACAGCAATCTGAAGGTATAGCCGGCCACTATTTGTCGGGCAACGACAAACACTACTTTAAATCTATATGAGAATTACTATAAATTACGCACCTCAAGTTGCCACTATCTTGCTACTGCCTCGGGCGGCTCGGCAGAACAGTGTGCTCAAGGACAAAACCCGCACTCGAGCGGCCGGGAGTCATGTTGGAAAACTACTATCGTGAGCTGGTGTGTTTCCTGAACGCCAGGCTCGGCAACCGACAGGTGGCCGAAGATGTGGTGCATGACGCTTATGTACGGGTCCTGGAGCGTTCCAGCGATACGCCGATCGAACAGCCCCGGGCCTTCCTTTATCGCACCGCGCTGAACCTGGTGATCGACGACCATCGGCGCAATGCCCTGCGTCAGGTCGAATCGCTGGAAGTGCTCGACAGCGAAGAGCGCTATTTCACGCCGTCCCCCCACAGCACCCTCGATCATGGCCAGCGCCTGGACATGTTGCAGCGTGCGCTGGCCGAGCTTTCGCCGCTGTGCCGCGAGAGTTTTCTATTGCGCAAGATCGAAGGCCTGTCGCACCCCGAGATCGCCGAGCACCTTGGTATTTCCAAGGCCCTGGTGGAAAAGCACATCGTCAACGCCATGAAACATTGCCGCCTGCGAATCAAACAATGGGATGCCCATTGAGCCGTCGCCGTTAAATTTTATTTCACTGTCCTCGTTCCTACTCAACAGACGATCTGCTGTCCTGCTCCGGGCCGGCCGGTCACCCAAGCTCTTCCTCCGCGCTGTTCGGGGGTTCATCCAGAGGACACTGGAAATGACACAGGCAATTGCATCGCCCATCGTTCACGACCTGATCGGCGTCGGTTTCGGCCCTTCGAACCTGGCGCTGGCCATCGCTCTGCAAGAGCGCGGCGCGACCCAGGGCGAGCTGGATGTGCTGTTCCTCGATAAACAACCCAACTACAGCTGGCACGGCAACACCCTGTCGACCCAGAGCGAGTTGCAGATTTCCTTTCTCAAGGATCTGGTCACCTTGCGCAATCCGACCAGCCCGTACTCGTTCGTCAACTACCTCAAGCACCACGGCCGTCTGGTGGACTTCATCAACCTCGGCACCTTCTATCCGTGCCGCATGGAGTACAACGACTATCTGCGCTGGGTGGCCGCGCAGTTCACTGAGCAGAGCCGCTACGGCGAAGAAGTGCTGACCATCGAGCCGGTGCTGCACAATCATCAGGTCGAAGCCCTGCGGGTGATTTCCCGCGGCACGGACGGCCAGCAGTTGGTGCGCACCGCGCGTTCGGTGGTGGTCAGCGCCGGCGGCACGCCGCGCATTCCCGAGGCGTTCAAGGCGCTGAAGGGTGACGCTCGGGTTTTCCATCACTCGCAATACCTGGCCGAGATGGCCAAGCAGCCGTGCATCAACAACCAGCCGATGAGCATCGCAATCATCGGTGGCGGCCAGAGTGCGGCGGAAGCCTTCATCGACCTGAACGATTCGTTCCCGTCGGTGCAGGTGGACATGATCCTGCGTGGCTCGGCCCTGAAGCCGGCGGACGACAGCCCGTTTGTCAACGAAGTGTTCTCGCCGGAGTTCACTGACCTGATCTTCCAGCAGAACAGCAGCGAGCGTGAGCGTCTGGTCAACGAGTACCACAACACCAACTATTCGGTGGTCGACATCGACCTGATCGAGCGCATCTACGGCATCTTCTATCGCCAGAAAGTCTCCGGCGTCGCACGTCATGCGTTCCGCACCCTGACCACGGTCGAGAAAGCCACCGCCACCGAACGCGGTATCGAGCTGACCGTGCGCAACAACGCCACCGGTGAAGTCACCGTGCGTGCCTACGATGCAGTCGTGCTGGCCACCGGTTACGAGCGTCAGATGCACCGCAAACTGCTGGCGCCGCTTCAAGAGTACCTGGGTGACTTCGAAGTTGATCGCAACTACAAACTGATCACCGACGAGCGCTGCAAGGCCGGTCTGTACATGCAGGGCTTCTGCCAGGCCAGCCACGGTCTGAGCGATACGCTGTTGTCGATCCTGCCGATCCGCGCGGACGAGATTGCCGGCTCGCTGTATGAGCATGGCAAGAACCGTGGGCACAGCCGTTCGGTGATGGACTTGTTGTTGGCGACTGCCAGCTAAGTTTCACGATCGCCATCGCGAGCAGGCTCGCTCCCACAATGAATCTGTAAATGCAGGAAAAATGTGGGAGCGAGCCTGGTCCGGGCGGCGATCCGACGATGACTCTTCCAGAGCACCGGAAGTTTCCAATCCTGAACCCTTCCTGAACACCCGCCACATTCCCCGACACACTTCCTTTCGCGGGTTTACTCTCCAGACATCGGGGCGTAAGCTTCGCGCGTTTTCATCAATAGCGGAGACCCACAGTGGGTACTTGTTCGAGTGACAGTTGTCGGCCGGTCCTTGTAACCGGCGGATTCTCGGCAAGATAACGCGCATTCCTTTGTGCCGTTGTCTCGCCGAACAGCGAGCAGCGGCATCCCGATCATGACCGGTCCCGGTCATGTCCCGACGTCCTTCTCATCGACACTGAAAAGCCTGTGAAGTCGACTTCATCGTCGTCATTGCAGCCCTATCGACACGCCTGTCTTTTCTGACCGGCGCGCCACGCCTTGCCGTGCCGGTTTTCCGGTGCCCAGGACGAGGACGTACCTGCTCGACGGTTTCCCGGCTGACCATAGGGGCAACAGCCATGAAACTTACGCTCAAGGAATTTTTCGCAGGCTTCCTGCGGACCCGTCACATCGCCCGGCACTTCCGTCGCCTGGCCTTGCTGGAAACCCTCAGCGACACCACGGTCAGCCGTGAAGTGCCGCCCACCCTGGCCAATACACTGGTGGACGCCGCCCATTGCGACAGCGGCGTGCTGTTGTCGAACCTCGGCACCCACACCGATGGCCTCACTGATTTCGAAGTCGATGTACTGCGTGCGCAGCACGGCCTCAACGAAGTCGAACACGAGCAACCGCTGCCGTGGTGGACCCACCTGTGGCACTGCTACAAAAACCCGTTCAACCTGCTGCTGACTCTGCTGGCGGTGATCTCCTGGCTGACCGAAGACCTCAAGGCCGCCATCGTGATTTTCTCGATGGTGGTGCTGTCGACGCTGCTGCGCTTCTGGCAGGAAAGCAAATCCAACCAGGCCGCCGACGCGCTCAAGGCGATGGTCAGCAACACCGCCACCGTGCTGCGCCGGGATGCGCCGCGCGCTGAACTGCCGATCAAGCAACTGGTACCCGGCGATCTGATCGTGCTCTCGGCCGGCGACATGATTCCTGCCGATTGCCGGGTGCTCAGCGCCAAGGACCTGTTCGTCAGTCAGGCGGCAATGACCGGTGAATCGATGCCGGTGGAAAAATTCCCGCGTCAGGCCGATCGCGACACGCGCAATCCGCTGGAACTCGAGAACATCCTGTTCATGGGCACCAACGTGGTGTCCGGCACGGCGGTGGCGGTGATTCTCACCACCGGCAACAGCACCTATTTCGGTGCACTGGCACAGCGGGTCGGGGCGACGGATCGTGCGGTGACTTCTTTCCAGCAAGGGGTGAACAAAGTCAGTTGGCTGTTGATCCGCTTCATGTTCGTCATGGCGCCGCTGGTGTTGTTCATCAACGGTTTCACCAAGGGCGACTGGACCGAAGCGCTGCTGTTCGCGCTGTCGATCGCCGTGGGCCTGACCCCGGAAATGCTGCCGATGATCGTCACCTCGACGCTGGCCAAGGGCGCGGTGTTCCTGTCGCGCAAGAAAGTCATCGTCAAACGCCTGGATGCGATCCAGAACTTCGGCGCCATGGACGTGCTGTGCACCGACAAGACCGGCACCCTGACCCAGGACAGGATCTTCCTGGCGCGTAATGTCGACGTCTGGGGCGAAGACTCCGATGACGTGCTGGAAATGGCTTACCTCAACAGCTACTACCAGACCGGCCTGAAAAACCTGCTGGATGTGGCGGTGCTGGAACACGTGGAAATCCACCGTGAGCTGAAGGTCGGTACGGCGTTTCGCAAGGTCGATGAAATCCCGTTCGACTTCAACCGCCGGCGCATGTCGGTGGTGGTCGAAGGGCGCGGCCAGCCGCATCAACTGATCTGTAAAGGCGCAGTGGAAGAAGTATTGGCGGTGTGCAGCCGGGTGCGTCACGGTGAAGTCGACGAAGCCTTGAGCGCTGAATTGCTGGCGAAAATTCGTCAGGTCACCGCAGCATTCAACGCTGAAGGCTTGCGTGTGGTAGCAGTGGCGGCACGGTCGATGCCTGAAGGTCGCGACACTTACAGCCTGGGCGACGAGCAGGAACTGACGCTGATCGGTTACGTGGCGTTTCTCGATCCACCGAAGGAAAGCACCGCCCCGGCACTCAAGGCCCTGGCCGAGCACGGCGTGGCCGTGAAAGTGCTGACCGGCGACAACGAACTGGTGACCGCCAAGATCTGCCGCGAAGTGGGCCTGGCCCAGCAAGGCCTGTTGATGGGCAACGACATCGAACGCATGAGCGACGCCGAACTGGCGGTGGCGGTAGAAACCACCAACGTGTTCGCCAAACTGACGCCGTCGCACAAGGAACGCATCGTGCGCATCCTCAAGGGCAACGGCCACGTGGTCGGGTTCATGGGCGACGGCATCAACGACGCACCGGCGCTGCGCACCGCCGACATCGGAATTTCCGTGGACAGCGCGGTGGACATCGCCAAGGAAGCGGCCGACATCATCCTGCTGGAAAAGAGCCTGATGGTGCTGGAGGAGGGCGTGCTGGAAGGGCGTCGGACCTTCGCCAACATGCTCAAGTACATCAAGATGACCGCCAGCTCGAACTTCGGCAACGTGTTCTCGGTGCTGGTCGCCAGTGCGTTCATTCCGTTCCTGCCGATGCTGCCGATGCACCTGCTGGTGCAGAACCTGCTGTATGACATTTCGCAGATCGCGATCCCGTTCGACAACGTCGACGACGAGATGCTGAAACAGCCACAACGCTGGCAGCCAGGGGACGTCGGGCGCTTCATGCTGTTCTTCGGGCCGATCAGTTCGATCTTCGACATCACAACGTTCGCCTTGATGTGGTACGTGTTCGATGCCAACACCCCGGATCACCAGACCCTGTTCCAGTCCGGCTGGTTCGTGGTGGGGCTGCTGACCCAGACGCTGATCGTGCACATGATCCGCACGCCGAAGATTCCGTTCCTGCAAAGCCGCGCGGCGATGCCGCTGCTGGTGATGACCGCAATCATCATGGCCGTGGGCATCTTCCTGCCGATGGGGCCGCTGGCGCACTACTTCAAATTGCAGGCGCTGCCGTCGATGTACTTCGTGTTTCTGCCGGTGATCCTGCTGGCGTACATGGCGCTGACCCAGGCCGTCAAAGGCTTCTACATCCGCCGGTTCGGCTGGCAGTAACAGGCCAGATTCCCCCCTTGTGGGAGCAAGGGGGGCGGTTTCAAGGAGTTCGACATGCAAGCGATCAACAATCTCAACCTCAGCTCATTGCTCGACACTTTGGTCAGCCTCAGCGCGGCGTTCATCCTCGGCGGCCTGATCGGCTTCGAACGCCAGTACCGCCAACGCACGGCGGGCTTGCGCACCAATGTGCTGGTGGCGGTCGGCGCGGCGATTTTCGTCGACATGGCCAACCGTCTCGCCGG
The DNA here is from genome assembly GCF_019710535.1 of Pseudomonas sp. 3-2. Taxonomy (NCBI): domain Bacteria; kingdom Pseudomonadati; phylum Pseudomonadota; class Gammaproteobacteria; order Pseudomonadales; family Pseudomonadaceae; genus Pseudomonas; species Pseudomonas sp. 3-2. Next base: position 2,177,414 of record NZ_CP081200.1, read on the forward strand.
GGCCGAAGGCGCGGTGCGAGTGGTTGCCTACGTGGTTTCCGGCATCGGTTTTCTCGGTGCCGGGGTGATCATGCGCGAAGAGGGCAACGTGCGTGGGCTCAACACCGCCGCCACGCTCTGGACCTCGGCGGCGGTTGGTGCCTGCGCCGGTGCCGACCTGCTGGCCGAAGCGGTGCTGGGCACCTTGTTCGTGCTCGCCGCCAATACCTTGCTGCGGCCGATCGTCAACAACATCAACCGTCAGCCGCTGGACGTGGTCTCGGCGGAAGTCACCAACATTGTTTATGTCATCGCTCGGCGTTCGCAGCAGAAAGCCGTTTTCGCCTTGCTCGAGGCCGAGCTGGAACGCAGCAATTACCCGGCCAGCGATGTCGATGTACATGCCTTCGGTGCCGATGAAATCGAGATCGAAGCGACGCTGGCCACCACCTCGGTGGACGGTGATGAACTGGATGCGCTGGTGGCGCGAATCTCGACGTCGACGCTGGTGGTGCAGGCGTTCTGGAGTCCGAGCACCACGGAGTAACTTTTTCAATCCCGATGAGTGACCGTGTTTTTCGGAAAAGTCCTACAGAGTGTATCCCGATGCTTGGGTAGTCTTGCCGCCACTTGAAGCGACTACCCGGACTTCCACATTGACCGACAAAACCCTGCGCATCCTGATCGCCGACTTGCAGCATTTTCAGCGGATGAAGATCGAGCGCCTGTTCAATGGCCTCGATTATTACCGCATTGCACCGGTGCAAAGTCTTGCCGAACTGTTGACCCTGGTCGATTACGGCTGTCAGCCGTTCGATGTCCTGGTGGTTAATGCCGAACTGGCGAGCGGGATCGCGGATCTGCCCGGTGTTCTGTTCGATCACCCACAAGTCCGACGGGCCCTGGTCTATGGCGAGCCGGCGGATTCCACAGGGGTTCCCGGGCATTTCGGGGCAAAGATCACCACCAGCCCTGCAGCGCTGCCTTCATTCGACGAAATCGAACAGCTGATGACCTCGGTCGAGGCATCGCTTGGGCGGTCATCGCGTGCGCTATCACAGATCGGTCTGGCGCGCACCTGTCAGATCTGACAGGTGCTTCATCGTACAGTCTGTGCAACAGTTGTAGCGCAGCTACCAATAGTCCCGTTCATGCAAGATCGGTGGCTTCATCACTATGTAATCGCACCGGGAGTGGTCATGGGTCGAGTACTGCTTGCCGAAGATCACCCGGTGGTCGTCTCTGCCATCCATATGCTGTTGCATGGGTTGGGCTATAAGCAGATTCACGTGGTGTCGAGCGGCGTCGACGTCGTGCCGATGATTCGTGAACATGCGCCGGATCTGATGATTCTCGACCTGAACCTTGCAGGTATGGGCGGGCTGGATGTATTGGAGCGTATCAGGGCTATCGGGCTGGTTTGCAAAGTCGTGATTTTCACCTCGGCTCCCCGGAACAGTTTCCTGATGCGTTGCCGGCGTGCCGGAGCGATGGCCTTCGTGGAAAAGTCTGCCGACCTGAAACAGCTCGAGAATGCGATCAAGGCTGTGCGTTCGGGCTACACTTTTTTTCCTGAAATGCACGGTGTCAGTTCAGGACAACTCGATGCACTGAGTGATGAGCGGCAGTTGATTGATCGGCTGTCCGACCGCGAACTGCATATTCTGGTGCAACTGGCTCACGGCAAGTCCAACAAACTCATCGCCTTGGAAATGAACCTGAGTCACAAAACCGTCAGCACCTACAAGACCCGATTGATGCTCAAACTGGGAATAACGTCCTCAGTGACGTTGCGAGAGCTGGTCGTGCGCAACGATCTGTTCTGAGAGGCTTTCCATGATGAGACCGTTGCGGTTGGTGTTTCTGTTGGCACTTTTGTTTGCAGGCACAGCTCAGGCGGCGACGAGTGCGCAAAGACTGGAAATTGTTTCCCGCACCCGCCTGGAAGGCGTGCAGGTTCGCCTTGATGATCAGGATAAACAGTGGCTGAGCGCTCATCCGGTATTGCGCATCGGTGCCTCCTGGCCGGATTACCCGCCCTTTGAACTGACCCGCAAGCGCCATGAGCTGGAAGGCCTCACCGCCGATTACGCCGATGCGATCGCACAGGTACTCAATCTCGCCGTCGAAGTCTGGTGCTATCCCGACCGCGCAAGTGCGATGGCCGCGCTCAAGGCCGGTGATCTGGATTTGCTGGGCACGTCGAACAACTTCGAGATCGCCGACCCCGAACTGATGCTGTCCCGTGCCTACGCCGAAGATCAGCCGATGTGGGTGACCCGGCTCGACGAACCATTGCCCGACGATCTGGCCGGCAAGCGAATCGCCATGGTGGACGACTACCTGCCAGCCTCGACCATCGAGCAGGCTTACCCGCAAGCCTCCCTGCAGCGCTATCGCTCGATTCTCGATGCCCTCGGCGCGGTGGCGTTCGGTCGGGATGCGCTCTACCTTGGCGACTTCATCAGCGCCAGCTATCTGATCAACACTCATTTTTATAACGACCTGCAACTGGCGGGCCCCTCGGGCCTTGACGCCAACCCGTTCGGCTTCGCCCTGACCCGCAGCAACACGCGGTTGAAACGTCTGGTCGACAAGGCCCTGCTGGCGATTCCCATGGAGCAGCGCCTTGCGATGGAGCTGCGCTGGAGTGCCGGGCGCGCCGACAGGGCAGCGCAGTCGCGGGTAAGTCTGAGCGACAGCGAGCAGCAATGGCTGGATCAGCATCCGGTGGTGCGGGTCGGTGCTATCGACGATTTTGCGCCGCTGGCATTCTTTGATGCCGATGGCCGGTTCAGCGGCCTGACTGCACAACTGCTCAACCTGATCAGTCAGCGCAGTGGCCTGACATTCGAGGTGGTCCGAGGTCAGTCTCTGGATCGTCAGGTCGAGCAGCTCAGGAGCGGGGAGCTGGATCTGTTGCCGGTGCTGACACCGAGCCGCGAGCGTGAACTTGAAATGCGGTTCACCCGGTCGTACGCCAACAGCCCCTTCGTCTTGATCACCGATTTGAAGGCACAGGCGCCGCGCAGTCTCGAGGAGATGGCGGGTAAACGTCTGGCGCTCTATCGCGGTAATCCGCTGCGCGAATATCTGTTGGAGCACGTGCCGCAGATCAGCCTGATCGAGTTGCCGAGTCCGGCGGACGGTACGCGGGCGCTGCTTGATGGTCGGGCTGATGCGACATTGAGCTCGTTGCTGGTGGCGCGTTATCAGATCGATCACCAGTACCGTGAGCGCTTGCGGATTGTCTCCACGCTGGGTGATCAACCGGCCCGGATTGCCATGGCCACGGCGCCCGATGCCCCGCAACTGCAATCGATTCTGAACAAAGCGCTGCTGGGCATTGCACCCCAGGAAATTGATGGCCTGGTCGCGCGCTGGAGTCGTAACGTGGTGTTGCAGGACAGCTATTGGCAGCGTCATAGAGAGCAAATCCTGCGCGGGTTTGCCATTGCCGCCGGGTTGCTGTTGCTGGCGTTGGGCTGGATCGCCTTTCAGCGTCGGCAGATCCGTCAGCGTCAACAATGGTTAAGACAGTTGCAGGAGGCCAAGGAGGCGGCCGATGAAGCCAATCGTGCCAAGAGCACGTTTCTGGCGACCATGAGCCATGAAATCCGCACACCGATGAATGCCCTGATCGGCATGCTTGAACTGGCCCTCAAGCGTGCCGATGAAGGCGTGACCGATCGCCAGGCGATCGAGGTGGCGTCCAGTGCCGGGCAGCAATTGCTGGCATTGATCGGCGATATTCTCGACATCGCGCGCATTGAGGCTGGGCATTTGTCGCTGGTTCCCGAACGGGTCAATCTGCGCGAGGTGGTGCAGTCGGTGTGTCGGATTTTCGAAGGCCTGGCCCGGCAGAAGCAATTGTTGTGGCATGTGGAGCTGGATGAACGCAGCAACGTCGAGGTGATGATCGATGCCCTGCGTTTCAAACAAGTGCTGTCGAATCTGTTGAGCAATGCCATCAAGTTCACCGATGACGGCGAGGTGAGCCTGCGCTTGCGCGTATTCGGCGAACAGGACGGGCTGATTGAAGTGGGTGTAGCCATTGAAGACAGTGGCCGGGGAATCAGCGCCGAGGATCAGCAACGCTTGTTCAGCCCGTTTGTGCAGGTCGGCGATCATCAGTCTGCGGCGCAGGGCGGTTCTGGCCTGGGGTTGGTGATCAGCCGCAACCTGTGCCGGATGATGGGGGGTGATTTGTGGATGACCAGCGAGCCGGGCAAGGGCACTCAGGTCATGCTGCGACTGGAACCGCCAGTGCTGCAGCCGCTGGTGCAGGAGGCTGCACCGGCACCCGTGGCGACGGCGGTCAAGTCGCTGAACGTGCTGGTGGTGGATGACCATCCCGTGAATCGCCTGTTGTTGTGCCGACAGTTGAGTGAACTCGGCCATCGCCCCGTTGAAACCGATGGTGGTGAGAGCGGGCTGGCGCTGTGGCGCAGGCACTCCTTCGATGCACTGATCACCGATATCAACATGCCGGGGCTCAATGGATATGAACTGACGCGCGCGGTGCGTCAGGAAGAAGCCGCAACGGGCAGGGCCCCCTGCCTGATCCTTGGATTTACCGCCGATGCGCGGATGGAACAGAAGCACCGATGCCGGGCGGCCGGGATGGACGATTGCCTGTTCAAGCCGGTTCTGCTGCGGGAATTGAGCCAGGCGCTGATGGTCGCCACATCCGGGGGAACGCAGGTCGAGAGTGTGGACGATCCGGCAGTGGCCGCGTTCGACCTGAGTGCGCTGTTACAAATGGCAGGCGCGGACAACCCGCTGATCGGGCAATTGCGTGAGGAGGTGCTGAGCAGTCTGCGCATCGACCTGAAGCGTCTGGATGAATCAGGCCGCAAAAATGACCGCGCCGATTTGCGTGATCTGGCGCATCACGTCACGGGCGGGGCGCACATGATCGGTGCCGAGCGCGTGGTCTCGGCGTGTCGGCTGCTCGAACAGGCCTGCCGGGCCGATCAGCCCGAAGCGGCATTGATGGCCGCCATCGATTCGCTGCGCGAGGCCATGCACGACCTCGCGCAGCAGCTTCAGGCCTGATCGGTCAGTCCCACTGCGGCGCGATGCCTTTGGGGCTGGTCAGACGATGGCCGCGATCCAGTGTGGCGATCAGCGCCATGTCGGCGTTGCTCAGGGTCAGCGCCGTGGCACCGAGGTTGCCTTGCAGGTTGGCGCGTTTGGTCGACGACGGAATCACCGCGTAACCCGATTGCATCGCCCACGCCAGCGTGACCTGCGCCGGGGTGGCATGCAGGCGCTTGGCGATCTGCACGATCAGCGGATCCTTCAGCACTTCGCCGTAGGCCAGGGTCATGTACGACGTGATCTGGATGCCCTGACTTTGCGCAAACTCGACGACGTTACGGTTTTGCAGGTATGGGTGCAGTTCAATCTGGTTGGTGGCGATGTTTTGCGCACCGACCGCAGCAATCGCCTGTTTCATCAGGTCGATGGTGAAGTTGGACACGCCGATCTGCCGGGTCAGGCCCAGGCGTTTGGCTTCCAGCAACGCGCCCGTGAATTCCTCCACCGGCACCTGATCTTCCGGCGACGGCCAGTGGATCAGCGTCAGGTCAAGGTAGTCGGTCTGCAGCTTTTGCAGGCTTTCCTTGAGGCTTTCGATCAGACGATCCCCGGCGAAGTTGGCGATCCAGATCTTGCTGGTGATGAACAGCTCTTCACGGGCAATGCCGCTGGCAGCGATGGCTGCGCCAACGTCGGCCTCGTTTTCGTAGATCTGTGCGGTGTCGATGACTCGGTAACCAAGTTCAAGGGCAGTGCTCACCGAATCGATGACCACCTGGCCTTGCAGGCGAAACGTACCAAGACCGAAAGCGGGAACAGACATGCAGGGACTCCAGGATTGCAATGGGAATGGGCAGGAGTATCCGCGTCTGATTCCTCGGGAAAAACCGCTGTCGGGGCAAAGTACTGTTGACTGAAAGTCACGAATCACCGTGATCGATATCGTTCCACCAGTAGAACGATGAGGACGGTTTTGGCTGACTAGTACTAAATACGTGGCGAATTTATGATCGGCCCATGATCAACCCGATTGCGGAGTCCACCATGAAAAATCTTATCGGTCTCTACACCAGCCCTCGCGGCCACTGGGTCGGCGATGGGTTTCCGGTGCGTACCCTGTTTTCCTACGACAACCTGGGCCATCACATCAGCCCGTTCCTGCTGTTGGATCACGCCGGGCCTGCGCATTTCACCCCGACTACTGAACGCCGCGGCGTGGGGCAGCATCCGCACCGTGGCTTCGAAACCGTGACCATCGTTTACGAAGGCGAAGTGCAGCACCGCGACTCCACCGGCAGCGGCGGTACCATCGGCCCGGGCGATGTGCAGTGGATGACGGCGGCTTCCGGCATCCTGCATGAAGAATTCCACTCGGAAAACTTCGCCAAAACCGGCGGCAACCTGGAAATGGTGCAACTGTGGGTGAATCTGCCGGCCAAGGACAAAATGGCCGCGCCGGGTTACCAGACCATTCTGGACAGTGATATTCCGCAAATCGCGCTCAAGGACGGTGCCGGCAACCTTCGTCTGATCGCCGGTGAGTTCGACGGCCACAAAGGTCCATCCCGCACGTTCACGCCTATTGATGTGTGGGATCTGCGACTGAACACTGGCAAGTTGCTCTCGCTGGATCTGCACGAAGGCCGCAACACGGCGCTGGTGGTGTTGAAGGGTTCGGTTCAGATCAACGGTGGGGAGTCGATGCGCGAAGGCCAGTTGGCGCTGTTCGAGCGTGATGGCGATCGCATCACCCTGGAAGCCAGCGCGGACGCGGTGGTGCTGCTGCTCAGCGGCGAGCCGATCGACGAGCCGATTGTCGGCCACGGCCCGTTCGTGATGAACACTGAGCAGGAAATCCACCAGGCTTTCGCCGACTTCCAGTCCGGCCGCTTCGGCCAGATGCACGGCTGAAAATCCCGGCAGGCGCCACGTGCGCCTGCCGGTTTTTTTTGAGCGCGCGCAGTGGCGCTCATCCCGCCAAATCAATTACTCCTACACTGAGGCCAATCTGTGCGATCTTCTCGCGACTGGCCCCTGTCGGAGTTGTTTGATGCTGTCTCTGCTCACCGATCATCCGTTGTTTTGCGCCTTGATCCTGATCCTGGTCGATCTCGGTCTGTGGCGCCTGATCAGCGCCCACGGCAGCGCGTGGAAACTGTTGGTGCGGGTGCTGATTTTTGCCCTGTTCAGCATCCTGCTGTTCAACGAAGGGCTCAACCCGATGGAGCCTGCGCCGTGGGCCGACAATGTACCGTTGCACCTGGCGGCGACCGGGTTGCAGATCGGCTGGTGGCTGTTCGGCGCGCGCACCCTGACGGTTCTGATTGGCGCGGTGATGATGCAGCGGGTCGGGCACACTGGGCGGCTGTTGCAGGATCTGCTCGGTGCGGTGATCTTCCTGATCGCCATTATCGCGGCGCTGGCCTACGTGCTGGATCTGCCGGTCAAGGGCGTGCTGGCAACCTCCGGGGCGCTGGCGATCATCGTCGGTCTGGCGTTGCAGAGCACCTTGAGCGACGTGTTTTCCGGGATCGTGCTCAACACCACCAAGCCTTATCAACTGGATGACTGGATTTCCATCGACGGCACCGAAGGCCGGGTCACCGACATCGACTGGCGCGCCACGCGCCTGCAAACCAGTCAGGGCAGCATGGCGGTGATTCCCAACTCGCTGGCGGCCAAAGCCAAGATCATCAACTTCAGCCGGCCGAGCAATATGTTCGGGGTTGCCGTCAGCGTGCAGGTCAGCCCCCATGCGCGGCCCAGTTCGGTGATCGAGGCCCTGGAGCGGGCGATGCAGGGCTGTCGCCAATTGCTGGAGAGTCCCGCGCCGAGCGTCGCACTGAAGAACTCCAACAGCGCCGGCGCCGAATATGAAATCAGCGGGTTCGTCGCCTCGATGAGCGAAAAGCGCGTGGTGCGCAATCAGCTGTTCGACCTGGCGTTCCGGCACTTGCAAGCGTCCGGGGTCACTCTGCTGTCGAGCGATGAGCCTGGCGTGCCGAGCAATCTCTCGCGCCCTCGAGCGTTGCTCGACAGCTCGCCGATTTTCTCCACCCTGCGTCAGGAGGAGAAAGAAACCTTCAGCCAGAACATGACCCTGCAAACCTTCCGCGCCGGCGAGACGATCCTCGCGGGCGGCGAGGTCAGCGATCATCTGTTCATCATCGAGTCCGGCGTGGTCTCGGTGACGCTCAAGCGCCATGGCGCGCCGTTCGAGTCAGGACGGATGGGGCCGGGTGAAGTGATCGGCGAGGCGGGGATTCTGTCCGATACGTCATTGCCGGCCGACTTCTCCGCCAAGACCTTCTGCGCGCTGTATCGCATTGAAAAGTCTTATCTCAAGCCGTGCCTGGACGCTCGTCACGACATCAACGACGCGATGCAGGCGCTGCTCGATTTCCGCCTGCACAAGGCGCAATCCCTGACGGAAGAAACCCCGGTGCTGGCGCCGAAAAAAGGGTTCCTGCAATGGCTGCGCAATCGCGTCTGAGCCTTCAGCGCAGGCCGTAATCCGCCAGTTTGCGTTCCAGGTTCAGGCGCACCTGCGGCCATTCGTCATCGATGATGCTGAAGCGCACCGAGTTGCGCTTGCGGCCGTCCGGCATGATGCGTTCGTGGCGGACGATGCCTTCCTGCTGCGCGCCGAGCCGCAGGATCGCGTTGCGCGACTTCTGGTTGTTTTCGTCGGTGGTGAACTGCACCCGAACACAATCGAGTACTTCGAAGGCGTGGCGCAGCATCAGGTACTTGGCCTCGGTGTTGACGAAGGTCTTCTGAAAACGTGCCGAAATCCAGCTGCTGCCGATCTCCAGCTTGCGGTTGAGCGGGTCGATTTTCCAGAACCGGGTCGAGCCGATCAGCTCGCCGGTTTCCTTCAATACGATGACAAACGGCATGACCGTCCCGGCCTCACGGCCGTCGAGGGCCTTCTTCAGGTAAGCGTCGACGGTGGTCGCCGACGGCACCACGGTGACCGTGAGGTTCCACAGTTCACCGTCGGCGGCAGCGCGGAGCAGGGCATCGGCGTCGGCGTATTGAAGCGGGCGCAGGATGATGCCCTGGCCTTGCAGCGTGGTTTGCATGAGCGGGTTCTCGGCGAATCGGGCGAGGGCCCATTACGCCGCACGGGAAGGATCCGACGCAACCGTCGCAGTGGGCGGATGTCAGAGTTTTTATCGGTCAATGGCAGGAACCCCGACGATGAAAAAAATGCGCATTGCCACGTTCAACGTCAACGGCCTGCGGGCCCGACTGCCAAACCTGCTGGAATGGCTCAGGCGCGAGCAGCCGGACATCGCCTGTTTGCAGGAGCTGAAACTGGTGGACAGCGCGTTTCCCGCCGCCGATCTGGAGGCCGCCGGCTACGGCGCCATCTGGCACGGTCAGGCTTCATGGAACGGCGTGGCGATTCTTGCCCGCGATGCGCAACCGCTGGAGAGCCGGCGCGGTTTGCCCGGCGATCCCGACGATAAACACAGCCGCTACCTCGAAGCGGCGGTGCACGGGGTGTTGGTGGGATGCCTGTACCTGCCCAATGGCAATCCGCAACCGGGGCCGAAGTTCGACTACAAACTGGCCTGGTTCGAGCGCCTGATCAAATACGCCAAGGATCTGCAAAGCAGCGATCACCCGGTGGTGCTGGCCGGCGATTACAACGTGGTGCCCACCGATCTGGATATCTACAACACCCGTTCCTGGCTCAAGGATGCGTTGTTGCAACCGGAGAGCCGCGAGTGCTATCAGCGTCTGCTGGATCAGGGCTGGACGGACTCTTTGCGGCATCTGTATCCCGAAGATCGGCTGTACACCTTCTGGGACTATTTCCGCCAGCACTGGCAGAAGAACTCCGGGCTGCGGATCGACCATCTGCTGCTCAATCCAAAGCTGAGCCCTTATCTGCACGAGGCCGGTGTGGATGCCTGGGTGCGCAACGAACCGCATGCCAGTGATCACGCACCGACGTGGATTCGCATCGATTCGCGTAAAAGACGCTAGCCGGTGATTGGTTAATTCAATTGTCGATTCGAGGCCCGGATCCCGTATACATGGCGACCATCGGCGGAACGATCCGCGCCCCATGCAAAAGGACCCAGCCATGAGCGAGCCACGCCTGACGAATCTGAAACAGTATCTGCAACGCCTGGGATTCGATACGCCCCCGGCACCGACCCTCGAAACCCTGCGCCTGTTGCAACTGCGCCATACCGGCGCCTTTGCTTTCGAAAACTTGTCGACGCTGAGTGGCGAACCTGTGCTGATCGATCTGCCCTCCATTGAGCGCAAGGTCCTGAACGACGCCCGTGGCGGTTACTGCTACGAGCTGAACAACCTGTTTCTGGCCTTGTTGCTGGAGCTGGGGTTCGATGCGCGGGGCATCAGCGGGCGCGTGGTCATGAATCAGCCCGAGGGCAGCTGGACGGCGCGCACCCACCGCTTGAGCCTGGTGACCATTGACGACGTGCGCTACATCACCGACGTCGGCTTCGGCGGCATGGTGCCGACCGCGCCACTGGTGCTGGATACCGACGCCGAGCAATCCACGCCTCACGAACCGTATCGCATCGAAGTGCAGGCCGATGGCTACATGCTACGGGCCAAAGTCGCCGGCGAATGGCGGCCGATGTACCTGTTCGACCTGCAGCGCCAGGAAGACATCGATTACACCCTCGGCAACTGGTACGTCTCGACCCACCCGGACTCACCATTCGCCCAGCGCCTGATGGTGGCGCGTACCGGCGACGGCTGGCGGCGTACGCTGAACAACGGCAGTTTCGCCATTCACCGCATCGGCGCCGAGAGCGAGCGGCGCGAAGTGACAGATGTCGATGAACTGATCGAATTGCTGGAACGGGAATTTGGCCTGCACTTGCCGCACCAGCCCGGTGCACGAGAGGCTCTGGCGCGCTTGATTCAGCCAGTTTGAACGCTACGGTTTGACGTCCGGTTCCAGCACCCGCCGGATCTCGTTCACGGCCGCCGACAGTTTTTTCTCAAGGCTCTTGAGGTCGGTGGCGGTGATGCCTTGCTTGAATTGCCCGCTGGAATGTTCGAGTTCCTCGGTTGCGTCACGGCTGTTAAGCAATGCGTGGCGCAGGGTGTTGTTGATTACCGTCTGATAGCCAAACCCTTCCTCTTCGGCGACCGCACGTGCCGCTTCGATGACCGCATCATCAAGCATGATGGTGATGCGCGTTTTGCCCTTGGTGGGCGCCAATGCGCCGCGTTTGCCCTGAGAGAAGTCGTACTCGTCTTTCATCGGTCAGCCTCCAGAAAATATTCGCGACGTTCACTCGGTGTAGCGACACGTGCGGAAATGATTCGAACGAAATTCGGTTCGCGGTAACTGTACGCAACAACCAACAAACGTCCTTTGCCGTCGTTGCCGAGTGTGATCCAGCGTTGCTCGTCATAGTCGTTGTCTTCAATGGTCAGTGCTCGGTCGTCGTAGAAGACCGGTTCGGCCTCGGCGAGGCTGATCCCTCTGTGCTTGAGTTTGTTGGCAGCATTCTTGCTTTTGTCGAACTGAATCTTGAATGACTTCATTATGCATACTTTATATGTATAAAAAAGAGTGCGGCCGCGCCGTCGGTCGCCGTGAACACTTCAGCCTAGGCGGATAAAGCGTGGACTCGATTGGGGATGTGTTGCCGAATTTGTGGGATGAAAGCAGCGGGATAGAAGGTTGGGTGGCTAGCTAACCATTATGTGACTGACAAGTTGTATACAAGTCTATGGACATTTGTCCTGACTCTTGCATACAGTGTGTGCATAACAAAAACCAGGGAACTCCCCCACCATGAAAACGCCCCATGTTTCACACCAACGGCCCGAGGACGAGAATCTCGGGGTCGGCGCGAATATGGCTTACGGCCTGCAACACGTTCTGACCATGTATGGCGGTATCGTCGCGGTGCCACTGATCATCGGTCAGGCCGCGGGGCTTTCGCCGGCGGACATCGGTCTGTTGATTGCTGCTTCATTGTTTGCGGGGGGACTGGCCACGTTGCTGCAAACCCTGGGTTTACCGTTTTTCGGCTGTCAGTTGCCGCTGGTGCAGGGCGTGTCGTTCTCTGGCGTTGCCACCATGGTGGCGATTGTCAGCAGTGGCGGGGAGGGCGGCTTCCAGTCGGTGCTCGGCGCAGTGATAGCCGCGTCGTTGATCGGTTTGCTGATCACGCCGGTGTTCTCGCGAATCACCAAGTTCTTCCCGCCGCTGGTAACCGGCATTGTGATCACCACCATCGGCCTGACGCTGATGCCAGTGGCCGCACGTTGGGCCATGGGCGGCAACAGTCACGCCCCTGATTTCGGCAGCATGCAGAACATCGGTCTGGCGGCGGTCACGCTGGTGCTGGTGTTGCTGCTGAGCAAGGTCGGCAGCTCGACCATCTCGCGTCTGTCGATCCTGTTGGCCATGGTGATCGGCACGGTGCTGGCGGTGTTCCTCGGCATGGCGGACTTCTCCAGCGTCACCCAGGGCCCGATGTTCGGCTTCCCGACGCCGTTCCATTTCGGCATGCCGACCTTCCACTTCGCTGCGATCCTGTCGATGTGCATCGTGGTCATGGTGACTCTGGTGGAAACCTCGGCGGACATCCTGGCGGTCGGTGAAATCATCGGCACCAAGGTCGACTCCAAGCGTCTGGGCAACGGCCTGCGGGCGGACATGCTATCGAGCATGTTTGCACCGATCTTCGGCTCGTTCACCCAAAGCGCCTTCGCCCAGAACGTCGGGCTGGTGGCGGTGACCGGGATCAAGAGCCGCTATGTGGTGGCGACCGGCGGTATCTTCCTGGTGGTCCTCGGCCTGCTGCCGTTCATGGGCCGGGTCATCGCAGCCGTGCCGACCTCGGTACTCGGCGGCGCCGGTATCGTGCTGTTCGGCACCGTGGCGGCGAGTGGCATCCGCACGCTGTCCAAGGTCGATTACCGCAACAACGTCAACCTGATCATCGTCGCCACCTCGATCGGTTTCGGCATGATCCCGATTGCCGCACCGAACTTCTATGATCACTTCCCAAGTTGGTTCGCGACCATTTTCCATTCGGGCATCAGCTCGTCGGCGATCATGGCGATCCTGCTGAACCTGGCGTTCAACCACTTCACAGCGGGTAACTCGGATCAGCAGTCGGTGTTTGCGGCGGCAGAAGAGCGGACCCTGCGTTATCGCGATCTGGCAGCGCTGCGTGAAGGCGACTACTTCAGCGACGGCAAGCTGCATGACTGCGACGGCAATGAAGTGCCGGTGATCGATCCGGATGCGGATCACGGTCATGGCGTACCGAAGGCACATGCCAAGAGCAGCGAGCACGTCTGACCGTTGTAGTTGAATGAAAAGGGCCGATCAGCTGGAAAACTGATCGGCCCTTTTTCTATGTCGCCGTTTTTTTCAGCGCCCACTAAAAAGCCCCTGAATCTTTCGATTCAGGGGCTCTGTATTTGGCTCCACAACCTGGACTCGAACCAGGGACCCAGTGATTAACAGTCACTTGCTCTACCAACTGAGCTATTGCGGAATTGGTGCGTATGTTACTGATTTAAAAAGACTAGTCAAGCGCGAGATGTAAATTTGTTGGAAAGGTCAGGACGGGCGGCGGTTTATCGGCGATTGGCGGTTACCAGAACTCCACCAGAGGTCTACCATGGCCGCCCGGAAGTGGTCACACGCGCTGCCGGCCATTCGCCGAAAAGGTACGCGCCATGAATAGTCCCATCCTCACCCATTGTCCTGTCGAGGTGTTCGCATGAGCACCGCGCAAATCAGCCTGCCCAAAGGCGTTGGCCCACATGCCGAAAAGCTTTACGACGCGATCACTCAGGCCGGTACGGCTGAAGAGCTGAACCGCGCAGGCGGCAAGGCCGAAGGTTTTGTCCTCGGCCTGGAAAGCACCAAGGCCATCAAGAGCCAGATCGCCGAATCGCTCTACGTCGTTTATGACGATGCGGCGACTCAGCGTGCAGCGGAACTGGCTTAACCGCCGAACGTGAAGGTGCCGAGCATCAGTTTGGCGTACAGCATCGTCGCACCCAGTTGCACCAGCCACAGCGCCAGCCCGCCGAGAAACACCCCGGCCGCGACTTGCAGCACCAGGTTGTTGCCGCGTTTGGCCGGGGCGCGGGGGATGAAGTCATCCAGATCGTCGCGGTCAGCGCGCAGGTCATCGTTTTTCATGTCGTCTCTCTGAAATATCGTTTGGGTGCAGTCTAGAGGGTGTAGCGGCTTTTCTTCAGACAAATAAAAAACGGGAAGCGCGAAGGCTTCCCGTTTTCAGTGCGGCGCCGGATCAGATGACCTGAACGATGGCGTCCGTCACGGCTTCGATGTTGCTCTGGTTCAGCGCAGCGACGCAGATGCGGCCGGTGTCCAGGGCGTAGATGCCGAACTCGTTACGCAGGCGATGAACCTGTTCGGTGGTCAGGCCGGAGTAAGAGAACATGCCGCGCTGACGACCGACGAAGCTGAAGTCACGCTGCGGGGCTTTCTTGGCCAGCAGAGCAACCATCTGCTCGCGCATGCCGCGAATGCGCAGGCGCATTTCAGCCAGTTCGGCTTCCCACTGAGCGCGCAGTTCCGGGCTGTTCAGCACCGCGGCAACGATGCTTGCGCCATGGGTCGGCGGGTTGGAGTAGTTGGTGCGGATCACGCGTTTGACTTGCGACAGGACGCGGGCGCTTTCTTCTTTCGATTCGCTGATGATCGACAGCGCACCGACGCGCTCGCCGTACAGCGAGAACGACTTGGAGAACGAGCTCGAGACGAAGAAGGTCAGGCCGGATTCAGCGAACAGACGCACGGCAGCGGCGTCTTCGGCGATGCCGTCACCGAAACCCTGGTAAGCCATGTCGAGGAACGGCACGTGACCTTTGGCCTTGACCGCTTCCAGCACGTTGTTCCAGTCCGTCGGGCTCAGGTCGACGCCGGTCGGGTTGTGGCAGCAGGCGTGCAGCACGACGATCGAGCCATTCGGCAGGGCGTTGAGGTCTTCGAGCAGGCCGGCACGGTTCACGTCGTGGGTGGCGGCGTCGTAGTAGCGGTAGTTCTGCACCGGGAAACCGGCGGTTTCGAACAGCGCGCGGTGGTTTTCCCAGCTCGGGTCGCTGATGGCCACAACGGCATTTGGCAGCAGTTGCTTGAGGAAGTCGGCACCGATTTTCAGTGCACCGGTCCCGCCGACGGCCTGGGTGGTGACAACGCGGCCAGCCGCCAGCAGTGGCGAATCATTGCCGAACAGCAGCTTTTGCACGGCCTGGTCGTAGGCCGCGATGCCGTCGATCGGCAGGTAGCCACGGGAGGCATGCTGAGCGGCGCGAAGGGTTTCGGCTTCGATGACGGCGCGCAGGAGTGGAATTCGCCCCTCTTCGTTGCAGTACACACCCACCCCGAGGTTGACCTTATTGGTCCGGGTATCGGCGTTGAATGCTTCGTTGAGGCCCAGGATTGGATCGCGGGGTGCCATTTCGACAGCGGAGAACAGGCTCATTTTTACGGCAGCTCTAATGGAGAGTGGAGGGACGTGTGGCGCTCCAGCCGAATGCACTAGAGCGGTGCACAAACGGGGAGCTAGTATAGAGGCCATCATCGATCAATGGCGACAGGCGAATCGGCTTTTAAGGTAAGTTTTTCCGATTATTTCTCGACCGTTAGTCGAATGGACTTGTCGGAGACTTTACCGGATGTAGGACGTTTGCCTTGAAAGGCGAGGCAATCGGCTCCACATTCAGCACAATCTTCGTTTTTTCTTGCGCGACATCGGTCGTTTGCGGTCATTCTCATGGTGCTGCGGTTCGCCAGCAGTGTCGTGATTCCAGAGGTGTTTATGTCTGAATTCCAGCTCGTCACCCGATTCGACCCTGCCGGCGATCAGCCTGAAGCCATTCGCCTGATGGTCGAAGGCATCGAAGCCGGGCTGTCGCACCAGACGCTGCTCGGGGTGACCGGGTCGGGCAAGACCTTCAGCATCGCCAACGTCATCGCCCAGGTGCAGCGCCCGACCCTGGTGCTGGCGCCGAACAAGACGCTGGCCGCGCAGTTGTACGGCGAGTTCAAGTCGTTCTTCCCGAACAACGCCGTCGAATACTTCGTTTCCTACTACGACTACTACCAGCCCGAAGCCTATGTGCCGTCGTCCGACACCTTTATCGAGAAGGATGCGTCGATCAACGACCATATCGAGCAGATGCGTCTGTCGGCGACCAAGGCGTTGCTGGAGCGCAAGGACGCGATCATCGTCACCACGGTGTCGTGCATCTACGGTCTGGGCAGCCCGGAAACCTATTTGAAAATGGTCTTGCACGTCGATCGCGGCGACAAGCTCGACCAGCGTGCGCTGGTGCGGCGCCTGGCCGACCTGCAATACACCCGCAACGACATGGATTTCGCCCGGGCGACCTTCCGCGTGCGCGGCGATGTGATCGACATCTACCCGGCGGAATCCGACCTCGAAGCGATCCGCATCGAGTTGTTCGATGACGAAGTGGAGAGCATATCCGCGTTCGACCCGCTGACCGGCGAGGTCATCCGCAAGCTGCCGCGCTTCACCTTCTATCCGAAAAGCCACTACGTGACGCCTCGGGAAACCCTGCTCGACGCCATCGAGGGGATCAAGGTCGAGTTGCAGGAGCGCCTGGAGTATCTGCGCAACAACAACAAACTGGTGGAAGCCCAGCGCCTGGAACAGCGCACCCGATTCGACCTGGAGATGATCCTCGAACTCGGTTATTGCAACGGCATCGAAAACTACTCGCGCTATCTGTCGGTGCGTCCGGCCGGTGCGGCGCCGCCGACGCTCTACGATTACCTGCCAGCCGACGCCTTGCTGGTGATCGACGAATCCCACGTCAGCGTGCCGCAGGTCGGCGCGATGTATAAGGGCGACCGCTCGCGTAAAGAGACCCTGGTGGAATACGGCTTCCGCCTGCCATCGGCGCTGGACAACCGGCCGATGCGCTTCGACGAGTGGGAAGGGGTCAGCCCGCAGACGATTTTCGTCTCGGCCACGCCCGGCAACTACGAAGCCGAACACGCCGGCCGGGTGATCGAACAGGTTGTGCGCCCGACCGGTCTGGTCGACCCGCAGGTTGAAGTGCGCCCGGCGCTGACCCAGGTCGACGATCTGCTCTCGGAAATCACCAAGCGCGTCGCGGTAGAGGAGCGAGTGCTGGTCACCACGCTGACCAAGCGCATGGCCGAAGATCTGACCGATTACCTGGCCGATCACGGCGTGCGTGTGCGTTATCTGCACTCGGACATCGACACCGTCGAGCGGGTGGAAATCATCCGCGACCTGCGTCTGGGTACTTTTGATGTGCTGGTGGGGATCAACCTGCTGCGTGAAGGTCTGGACATGCCGGAAGTGTCGCTGGTGGCGATTCTCGACGCGGACAAGGAAGGTTTCCTGCGTTCCGAGCGGTCGCTGATCCAGACCATCGGCCGGGCGGCGCGTAACCTCAATGGCCGGGCGATTCTCTACGCGGATCGCATCACCGGTTCGATGGAGCGGGCCATCGGCGAAACCGAGCGTCGTCGCGACAAGCAGATCGCCTTCAACCTGGCCAACGGCATCACGCCGAAGGGCGTGTTCAAGGACGTCGCTGACATCATGGAAGGCGCCACCGTGCCCGGTTCGCGCAGCAAGAAGCGCAAAGGCATGGCCAAGGCCGCCGAAGAAAACGCCAAGTACGAAGCCGAACTGCGCTCACCGAGCGAGATCACCAAGCGCATCCGTCAACTGGAAGAGAAGATGTATCAGCTGGCCCGCGACCTGGAATTCGAAGCCGCGGCGCAGATGCGCGACGAAATCGCCAAGCTGCGTGAGCGGCTGTTGGCCGTTTAACGGATCGTTCCCACGCTCTGCGTGGGAATGCAGCCCTGGACGCTCTGCGTCCGCTCAAGGTTAATGTGCCTCGCCGGCCTTCAGGCCGGCAGGCAGTTTCTTGGTCAGCAAAATCGCCAACATGCTGATCCCCAGCGCAATCCCGACAAAGTGAAACGCATCGTTGTAGGCCATGATCAGCGCCTGCTGATGGACGATTTCGCTCAATTTTCCCAGCGCCGCCGTGTCACTGCCAAAGCGATCGGTCATCGACGCCAGGCGTTCGGCCACCTGCGGGTTGGTCGGCACCACCGCTTCACGCAGGTAATCGAAGTAGGTCTTGGTGCGCGCGTCCAGCAGCGTCGCGAGCAGGGCGATGCCAATGGCGCCGCCGAGGTTACGCAAAATGTTGAACAGGCTCGACGCCGAGCCCGCGTCCTGCGGCAGGATGTACGCCGTGGCGATCAGCGAAATGGTCACCATGATCAGCGGCTGGCCCAGCGCGCGGATGATCTGGATCTGGTTGAACTGCGGCCCGGCGAAATCCGGGTTGAGCACCCCGGATGAAAAACTCGCCAGCCCGAACAGCCCGAAACCGATCGTGCACAGCCATTTCGGCGAGACGAATTTCATCAGTTTCGGCACCAGCGGAATCAGAAACAGCTGCGGCACGCCCATCCACATGATCACTTCGCCGATCTGCAGGGCGTTGTAGTTCTGGATCTGCGCCAAATAGAGCGGCAGCAGATAGATCGAACCGTACAGCCCAACGCCCATGCCGAGGCTGGAAATACTCGACAGCCCGAAATTGCGATTGCGCAGAATGTCGAGGTTGATCAGCGGATTGGGCTTGGAAATCTGCACGATCACAAAGGTGATCAGGCTCAGCAGGGCGATGCTGCCCAACGTCACGATCAGGCTCGACTCGAGCCAGTCCTTGCGATGGCCTTCCTCAAGAAAAACCTGCAGGCAACCGAGGCCGATACCCAGGGTGAGAATGCCGGTGTAATCGGTGCTTTTCAGCAGCTCCCAGTGCGCTTCTTTCTTCTCCAGCCCGTACATCAGCCCGGCGATCATGATCAGCCCCGGCGGGATGTTGATATAGAAGATGTATTCCCAGCCCCAGTTCTCCGTGAGCCAGCCGCCGAGGGTCGGTCCGATGGACGGGGCGAAGGTAGCGGTCATGGCAAACATCGCCATGCCTTTGGCGCGGTGATGTTCGGGGAGTTTGATCAGGGTCAGGGTGAATGCCAGCGGGATCAGCGCGCCGCCGGTGAAGCCCTGCATGGCGCGAAACACGATCATGCTCTCCAGGCTCCAGGCCATTGAGCACAGCAGCGACGAAATCAGAAACCCCAGCGACACCCACACCGCCAGCCGCCGTGCCGACAGCAACTGCACCAGCCAGGCGGTCAGCGGGATCATGATGATTTCCGCCACCAGATAAGACGTCGAAATCCACGAGCCTTCTTCCAGCGTCGCCGACAGGGCGCCCTGAATATCCTTGAGCGAGGAGTTGGTGATCTGGATGTCGAGCACCGCCATGAAGGCGCCGAGCATTACGCTCATCACCGCGATCCAGTCCCGCCGGGTCGGTTCGCCGACCGGGCGGATCAGTGAATCACCGGCCATTGTCCGGAGCGTCTTTGATGTTCACGGTGGCGGTGACGGACATGCCCGGACGGATCTTGCCGTGCAGCGGGTTATCGGCCTTGAAGGTCAGCTTGACCGGAATCCGCTGCACGACCTTGGTGAAGTTGCCGGTGGCGTTGTCCGGCGGCAACAGGCTGAACTGCGCGCCGGAGGCGGCGAACAGGCTGTCGACCCGGGCCTCGATCGGCGTATCGCCGTAGGCATCGAAAAGCAGCTCGGCTTTCTGGCCCGGCTGCATGTGACCGATTTGGGTTTCCTTGAAATTGGCCTGCACCCAAATGTCTTCGTCCGGAACGATTGAAAGCAGATAGGCGCCGGCCTGCACCACCTGACCATTGCGCGCGGCACGCTGGCCGATCAGGCCGCTGATCGGTGCGTGGATTTCGCTGCGGGTCAGGTTCAGTTCGGCCTGGGCGAGGTCGGCGCGGGCGTTGGCAATCTGCGCATCGAGGCGTTTGATCTCGGCGGTCAGCGCGTTGACCTGCTGGCGCTGGCTCTGGGCATCGGCCTGGGCCTTGGCCACTTGCGAGCGAGCGATGTGGGCGTCGGCGGAGAGGGTGGTGACCCGCTCCTCGGAGACGTAGCCGGGTTTACGCAGGGTTTCTGCCCGCGACAAATCCATCTGCGAGCGCCCGAGGGTGGCTTGTGTGGTTGCCACTTGTGCATCGCTGGCGGCGATCAGGCTCGATTGCTGAGTTAATTTGCTCTGGGCCTGCAGGCGTTCGGCTTCGCGGGTGGCGAGGGCGGCATTGGCGCGATCGACGGCGAGGCGGAAATCATTCGGTTCGAGACGAATCAGCAACTGGCCTTTTTCCACATGCTGGTTGTCCTGCACCAGCACTTCCTCGATGCGTGCGCTCAACTGGCTCGACACGCGGGTGATTTCACCCTGGACATAGGCGTTGTCGGTGCTTTCATAAAAGCGTCCCTTGAAAAACCAATGGGCGAAAAAGCCCCCGGCAATCAGCAGGACCAGCAACAGGAAAATGAACAGACGACGCTTGAGTTGGGCAGGCATGGGCAAACTGTAGTCGAGGAGTTGTAAGGAAAGTTATCAGCAGGCGAATCTGGCACACAGCCGATGAGCGGTAAATGCCGTCTGTTGATATTCGGCCATTCACCACGGCCAACGGGTGTTCCAGACGCAACCTTGGCTTAAATGCCCTGCCCGCTGGAGCGGGGCGGGTGTCGCCTGTTACCATTCGCCGCTTGATCGTTCTTTGCTTTTCATTCTTTTCGAGACATGCCATGACCACCGTCCGCACTCGCATCGCGCCATCGCCTACCGGGGATCCCCACGTAGGTACCGCTTACATCGCACTGTTCAACTACTGCTTTGCCAAGCAGCACGGCGGTGAGTTCATCCTGCGGATCGAAGACACCGATCAGTTGCGTTCGACCCGCGAGTCCGAACAGCAGATCTTCGACGCCCTGCGCTGGCTGGGTATCGACTGGAGCGAAGGCCCGGACGTCGGCGGTCCGCACGGTCCTTACCGTCAGAGCGAGCGCGGCGATATCTACCAGAAGTACTGCCAGCAGCTGGTCGACATGGGCCACGCCTTCCCGTGCTTCTGCACCGCTGAAGAACTGGACCAGATGCGCGCCGAGCAAATGGCTCGCGGCGAAACCCCGCGTTACGACGGCCGCGCGCTGCTGCTGTCCAAGGAAGAAGTCGCCCGTCGCCTGGCTGCCGGCGAGCCGCACGTGATCCGCATGAAGGTGCCGAGTGAAGGCGTCTGCGTGGTGCCGGACATGCTGCGTGGCGATGTCGAGATCCCGTGGGATCGCATGGACATGCAAGTGCTGATGAAGACCGACGGCCTGCCGACGTACTTCCTGGCCAACGTAGTCGACGATCACCTGATGGGCATCACCCACGTGCTGCGCGGCGAAGAATGGCTGCCGTCGGCGCCGAAACTGATCCTGCTTTACGAATACTTCGGCTGGGAACAGCCGGAGCTGTGCTACATGCCGCTGCTGCGTAACCCGGACAAGAGCAAGTTGTCCAAGCGCAAGAACCCGACTTCGGTGACATTCTACGAGCGCATGGGTTTCATGCCTGAGGCGATGCTCAACTACCTGGGCCGCATGGGCTGGTCGATGCCGGACGAGCGCGAGAAGTTCTCGCTGCAGGAAATGGTCGACAACTTCGACCTCAAGCGCGTGTCGCTGGGCGGGCCGATTTTCGACATCGAGAAACTGTCGTGGCTCAACGGCCAGTGGCTGCGTGATCTGCCGGTGGAAGAGTTCGCCGCTCGCGTACAGAAGTGGGCGTTCAATTCCGAATACATGATGAAGATCGCGCCGCACGTTCAGGGCCGTGTCGAAACCTTCAGCCAGGTTGCACCGCTGGCCGGATTCTTCTTCGCCGGTGGCGTGAACCCGGATGCCAAGCTGTTCGAATCGAAAAAGCTGTCGGGCGATCAGGTTCGTCAGTTGATGCAATTGATCCTGTGGAAGCTTGAGAGCCTGCGTCAGTGGGAGAAGGACAGCATCACCGCGACGATTCAGGCGGTGGTCGAATCCCTCGAGCTGAAGCTGCGTGATGCGATGCCGCTGATGTTTGCTGCGATCACAGGGCAGGCGAGTTCGGTGTCGGTGCTCGATGCGATGGAAATCCTCGGGCCGGACCTGACCCGTTTCCGTCTGCGTCAGGCGATTGACCTGCTGGGCGGCGTGTCGAAGAAAGAAAACAAAGAGTGGGAAAAGCTGTTGGGCGCCATCGCCTGATTGCGTTTGACTCTGCAGGACGCGCCGAAGGTCAGGATCTTTTGATCCTGTCCTTCGGTGTTTTCCCCCGAATTTACGGGGGGAGGGCGGTAAGTGATTGTAATGCCGACAAAAAATTTTGAATTTTTTCAAAAATAAGTTTGACAGCCTTTCGATACGCCCTTAAGATTCGCCCCGTCCTCAGCGATGACATCAACGATGAGGGGCTATAGCTCAGCTGGGAGAGCGCTTGCATGGCATGCAAGAGGTCGACGGTTCGATCCCGTCTAGCTCCACCAATTTACACTTCGAAGCCTGGCCACACCGGCTTCGAAGCGATCAACACTCAGCGTTGATCAGTTGTATAGAAGGGTTTGCGTCCCCTTCGTCTAGTGGCCTAGGACACCGCCCTTTCACGGCGGTAACAGGGGTTCGAGTCCCCTAGGGGACGCCAGTTTTACAGAAGCGATGTTGCAAGATGTCGCTCCGCCGAGAGGCGAAAAATCCGGGGCTATAGCTCAGCTGGGAGAGCGCCTGCATGGCATGCAGGAGGTCAGCGGTTCGATCCCGCTTAGCTCCACCAATTTACAGTTCAAGGTCTGGCCACACCGGCCTTGAATCGATCAGTACTCAGCGCTGATCAGTTGTATAGAAGGTTTGTGTCCCCTTCGTCTAGTGGCCTAGGACACCGCCCTTTCACGGCGGTAACAGGGGTTCGAGTCCCCTAGGGGACGCCACGATTACCCGCTCTGCGGGATTTTATAAGGGTCATTCAATTATTGAATGGCCCTTTTGTTTGTCTGGCGTTTGGCCAAATCCTCTTTTTCCTTAACACTGTGCTTCAGACCAGCGGTCACGCGTGTGACTTGCGGAATATTATTATGAGAATAATATTGCTATCGTAATATTCGGAGGCGACGATGAACGACAAGAAAGCTCAAACCCGCGAACGCATTCTCAAGGCCGCCAGTGCTGCACTGATCCAGCGCGGTCCGGCTGAACCGAGCGTGGGCGAAGTGATGGGTGCGGCGGGCCTGACCGTCGGCGGCTTCTATGCCCACTTCGAAAGCAAGGACGCCATGATGCTTGAGGCGTTCAAGCAATTGCTCGGTCGCCGTCGCGACCTGATTGCCGACATGGATAGCGAGCTGACCGGTGAAGAGCGCCGCGCTCTGGTAGCCGCGTTCTATCTGTCGCGCAAGCATCGCGATTCCAGCGATTCGGCGTGCCCGATTCCGGCCTCCATTGGTGAGCTGGGCCGTCTGCCGGAGGCCTTTCGGATCGCGTTGAACGAACACTTGGAATTGATGATTGCGCAGTTGGCCGCAGCGCCGGAAGACACCGACAAAGCGTTAGCCGACGTGGCCTTGATGGTGGGTGGCCTGGCGCTCGCGAGGGCGTTGGGTCCTGGGGATTTATCCGATCGATTGCTGCGCGCCGCCAAGTCGGCGGTGCGTTGACCTGAAGGCTACAAGCCCGGGGAGAGAGCGATGAGCACGTTGAAGTGGGTTCGCGGCGTTAATGGCACCTTGGGCTGGTTCGCACCGAAACTGGTGGCGAGCAAAATGCGGTTGGCGTTCATGACGCCGCGCGTGAATAAACCGAGGGACTGGGAATTGCCGCTGCTGGCGAAATCCGAACGCATCACCTTGCGCTTCGGTCTCTCGGCCCTGCGCTGGGGGCAAGGCCCGACTGTTTTGCTGATGCACGGCTGGGAAGGGCGGCCCACCCAGTTTGCCGCGTTGATCACCGCGCTGGTTGAAGCGGGTTACACCGTTGTCGCGCTTGATGGCCCGGCTCACGGTCGCTCGCCGGGGCGTGAAGCCAACGTGGTCCTGTTCGCTCGAGCGATGCTTGAAGCCGCTGCCGAATTGCCTCCGTTGCAGGCTGTCATCGGTCACTCCATGGGCGGCGCCAGCGCCATGCTGGCGGTGCAATTAGGATTGCGCACCGAAACCCTCGTGAGCATTGCCGCTCCGGCGCGGATTCTCGGGGTGTTGCGCGGGTTTGCCCGTTATGTCGGCATGCCGCCCAGGGCTCGCTCGGCGTTCATTCGTCAGGTCGAACAGGACGTCGGCATGCGCGCCGCCACCCTTGATGTCGCGCACTATCAACTGGATATGCCAGGCCTGATCGTGCATGCCGAGGACGACACCTTCGTTTCGGTCAAGGAATCCCAATTGATCCACGAATCCTGGTTCGACAGTCGCCTGCTGCGCCTGGAAGCCGGCGGCCATCAGCGCGTGCTGGCCGACCCTCGAGTGATTGATGGCGTGTTATCACTGCTGGCCGGGCGCAGCCTTCAGGCGCGGCAATCGGCGTAGTCATCCGTTACACTGCCCCGGTTGAATCATCTGACCGGGAGTAGGGCATGGGCTGGGATCGGGCAACGCCATTTACCATTGATCTGCAAGTGGGCGCCGAGGACATCGACGGGCTGGGCCATGCCAACAACGCGGTCTACGTGACCTGGCTCGAGCGTTGTGCCTGGCGCCACTCGCAGCGCCTGGGCCTGGATCTGGTCGAGTACCGGCGTCTGGATCGGGCGATGGCCGTGGTGCGACACGAAATCGATTACCTGGCCGCCGCCTACGAAGGCGATGAGCTGCAACTGGCGACCTGGATCGTCGATTGGGATCAGCGCCTGAAAATGACCCGTCACTTCCAGCTGATCCGCCCCAGCGACAACGCCACGCTGCTGCGCGCCCAGACCACCTTCGTCTGCATCGAGCTGTCCACCGGCAGGCCCAAGCGCATGCCCGCCGAGTTCATCGAAGGCTACGGCCCGGCCATACAGACGGCGGACATGGGTTTAACCCGCGAAACCCAGTAAACTGCCGCACGTTTTTCCTTGAGTGTGTGTTTCCCATGCAAATTGCTCTGGCGCCGATGGAAGGGTTGGTCGATGACATCCTGCGCGATGTCCTGACCCGTGTCGGCGGTATTGACTGGTGCGTGACCGAGTTCATTCGGGTCAACGACCAGTTGCTGACCCCGGCCTATTTCCACAAGTTCGGCCCTGAACTGCTCAACGGTGCCCGCACCGCTTCCGGCGTGCCACTGCGCGTGCAGTTGCTGGGTTCCGATCCGGTGTGCCTGGCGGAAAACGCGGCGCTGGCCTGCGAGCTGGGCTCCGAAGTGATAGACCTGAACTTCGGTTGCCCGGCCAAGACCGTCAACAAATCCCGCGGGGGTGCGGTACTGCTCAAGGAGCCGGAGTTGCTCAACCGGATCGTCGAGCACGTGCGTCGCGCCGTGCCCGCACACATTCCCGTCACCGCCAAGATGCGCCTGGGGTTCGACAGCCCGGACGGCGCGCTGGTGTGCGCCACGGCGCTGGCCGAGGGCGGCGCCGAGCACATCGTGGTTCACGCCCGGACCAAGGTCGACGGCTATAAGCCGCCGGCGCATTGGGAGTGGATCCCGCGCGTGCAGGACGTGGTCAAGGTGCCGGTGTTCGCCAACGGCGATATCTGGAGCGTCGAAGACTGGCGCCGCTGCCGGGAAATCAGCGGCGTCGAAGACATCATGCTCGGTCGTGGTCTGGTGTCGCGCCCGGATCTGGCCCGTCAGATCGCCGCCGCCCGTGCTGGCGAGGAAGTCGTCGAGATGACCTGGACCGAACTGATGCCACTGATCCAGGACTTCTGGCTGCAAGCCAAAGCGCAAATGACCGCGCGCCAGTCGCCGGGCCGTTTGAAGCAGTGGCTGGCCATGCTGACCCGCAATTACCCTGAGGCCGTCGAGCTGTTTACCGTGCTTCGGCGTGAAACCGAGCCGGATCAAGTCTCGCGTTTACTGGGTTTGCCGGTCGCTGAAGCGGCCTGAAAAAAATCTGCAAATACGCTCTTGAAAACAAAACGCAGGTCCCTATCTAAGGGTTACGCGATGCCGAATTCGGGTCGCGGAGACAAAAAAACTTGCTGATTGTTTTCAGGAGATTTGAATCATGAGTACTGCATTTTCCCTCGCTCCACTGTTCCGTTCCTCGGTGGGTTTCGACCGTTTCAACGACCTGTTCGAAACCGCCCTGCGCAACGAGCCAGGCAGCACCTATCCGCCTTACAACGTGGAAAAACACGGTGACGATCAATACCGCATCGTCGTGGCGGCGGCCGGTTTCCAGGAAGAAGACCTGGAACTGCAAGTCGAAAAAGGCGTGCTGACCATCAGTGGCGGCAAGCGTGATGCCAACGAAGGCGTCACGTTCCTGCACCAGGGCATTGCCCAGCGTGCATTCAAGCTGTCCTTCCGCCTGGCCGATCACATCGAGATCAAGGCTGCCGGTCTGAGCAACGGTCTGTTGAGCATCGACCTGTTGCGCGTGATCCCGGAAGAGGCGAAAGCCAAGCGCATCCCGATCAACGGGGCGCAGAAGCCGGCTCTGCAACACTGAGTCACTTGCAGAAACAAAATCGTCTGAACGGACGATAAGCCGCTGAATGAAGGCCCCGATACGTCGGGGCCTTTTTTTGTGGGCGCAGGAAAATCGTCGCGGGGTTTGCCGCTGGTTTCCCGGCTCTTTACAATCCGCGCCGACAAGGCCGGCACTTCCTATCTTCCACCGGCCCCGGAGCCTTTCTTCATGGACGAAATAGAACAGCGCTGGTTGTATGCGCTTTCTGCGCCTTTGGTCGCCCTGAATCCCGATGCCGATTACACCGCGCCCACCTATTGCTTCGACCTCAAGCACGTCGATGTCGAAGGCGGGTGGGGCATTACCACGCGCCCGCAACTGTTGGACATGTTGCGCACGGCTGACAACGGGCACGCCACACAGTTGAACGAAGCCTATCGTCAATGGGAACGCTGCCTGCCTTCCGAGTGGCAAGCGCTGATCGAAACACTCGACAGCCGGCAACGGGCTTTTTACGAATTGGCCAGCCGTACGTTCGGAGAGTGCGGCTCCGGCGGCATTCGCGCCTGGGATATCGGGCGTATGGGGTTTCTGCTGCGCTCCGCAGTGCTGCACGGCTGGATCGACCTGACCGAAAGCCTCTGGTTGCACGGTCGCATGGCGGCGCGTGCGCGGTATTACTACGACAGTTGGACCAGTTATCTGAACGGTTTTGTCATCGGCAAAGCCTTTTGGCATTGCCTCGGCAACAAGGATGAGGAACTGGCTCACGAGTACGACCGGCAGGGTGATTACATCGGCACGACGGTGGTGATCAGGAAGCTGGATCGCGACGCTCGCGATTTTTTTGCACAATTGCCTTGGGACATGCCCCTGCATCTGCCGGAACGCCCTGAGTCTCTAGGGGAGTTCGACTGGTCATGAGCTGCTGGATTCGCTTGGGTATCGAGCCCACCAAAGACAATGAAGCCATTCGTGGCGCCTATCGCGCGCGTTTGCCACAGCACCATCCGGAAACGGACCCTGAAGGTTTCCAGGCATTGCGCGAGGCCTATGAAATCGCCTTGCGCTTTGCCCGAGAAGATGAGCCCGAGGCAGATGCACCGGCTGCCGCCGAGCTGACTGCCGGCGATCAGCTGTTGAGCGGCTTTGATGCGTTGCTCAATGATTCTGCGCGCCGATTCGCTCCTGCGGCGTGGCAGGTCTTCATTTTTGAGCTGGATCAAGTGCCGCTTGAGGTTTTGGATGAGGTTTGCTGGCCTTTGCTGCGCGAGTTGCTCGATGCAGGGCCTATTTCCCACGTCTGCGCACGCTTGCTCGCCCAACGCATGGGCTGGGCGAGTCGGATGCTCGATCTGGATTTCGAAAATGCCCGGCATGTCGACGAATTTTTGCAGCGTATCGAGGCGGCGGATCCTTTCGATACATCGTTGATGAGCGAATGGCCAGTCGTCGCGCAACTGGAAACGCTATGGTTTTTGCGTACGCTGAATCATCTGCACCGTAATGCGTCACTGGATGATTACCGTCATTTCGCCAACCTTCACACCTGCGTACCGCTACCGCCGGACGACGGTTTGCTGCAGCGTCTGGCCATCCAGTTCAGTCAGGCCGGCATTGCCAGCAAAGGCTTTCTCGAAATCATCAACGAGCAGCATCGGCTTGCGCCGATGGATGTTGACTGGCTCTATCTGCTGGCGTGCCAGCGCAGCGCCTTGGGCATGGAAGAATTGGCGCTGCAGGCTTGGGTGCGTCTCTGGCGAGAGCATCAGCACCCGAAAGCCGCAGACTGGCTCCTGGCCCTGTGCGCGCGTCATCAACCCCAGCGTTTGCCGTTGTTGATTCAGGCCTTTGATCGCCTCGAGAATTTCCGCGACTGGTCCGATGACCTGGGTGATGTCACCCAGGAATACGGCAGCCCTTCGCAGCGTCCGGAAACACTGGGTCGCTGGTTTCGCGCCCGACAGCTTGAGCTGCATGACATTGCCGATGCCTTCGTCGAATGGCGCATCAGTGGTGATGAATTACCGTTACTGGCATCTCTGATCGTCGCCAGCGATGACCCGCGACTGCAGACGCTGTACCAGTACGCCTGGGCGCTGCACCGGGGTGACGTTCCATTGCTGCAACAAATCATGGAGGCGCCGCAGGCTTCGGACATTCTTGAACAACTGGTGTTGGAAGGCTTCAAGTATCAGGCCGACCAGCAAATCTGCTGGTTGACCCAGGCACCGATTCCGCTGGCACTGAAAGCATTTCTGGCGAGCAATTCAGCGCAACCGGTACTTGAGCCGGTGTTGCAGAAGGGCAAACCGCTGGCGCTTTGTCTGCTGTGGATGCGTCGCCTGCGAGCCTACGACGCTCGTTTGTTGGCCCGACTGGATGAGGCATTCGGCCTCGGCAAGCAAGGCGCGCTGCTCGACGGACTGAAGTTGCAGGCACAACTCGCCGGGCAGGGCATGTTGCTTCCCGCTATCGATGGTCGTTGCGATGTGTGGGAATGGCATCGTCAGGCCCTGTATCTGCTGGCGACGCTCGACCAGCCGGTGCGCTGGCTGGGCGCGCAGTCGGCGCATTGCGTCGACTCGATGAATATAGAGCGGGAGCATCCTCTGGCCCGTTTGCAACCGTTGCTCTGCCGGTTGAATCGCGAACAGGGCAGTGCCAGCGGTCTGCTCGGGTGGTTGCAAGCGGCAGATCCGGTGCATGCCATGCTTGCCCGTCAGCTGTTGAGCGCTCAAGAGGCGCTCGACAGTGCGCGGTTGCTGAGCAACGACCGCTTGTTCGAGTGCATGCGCAGCGATATCAAGGCGTTCGATGACGATTTGCTCGGGCGCATGCTGCTGGGGGGCGTGCTGTATCACGATCCTCTGCTGGATGCCCAACAGCGAAAATACCTGCTCGACAGGATTACCGAGGTCGTCAATCCACAGGACTGGTTCGATGGTTTCCGCCACGGTTTGATCAAGGGTGAGCCGCCGCATCCACCTTCAGCGCTTCTGGAGGAAGAAGGGATCAACAGTGATGCTTTCGGCCTGGCCGTGGATGTGCTCAAGGGATTGGTGCGTTACGGCAGTGCCGGTGTGCCGCGGCAGAAAATGCTGCTGCGCATGCAACGAGCCAAGGACAATCCCGAGAATGGCCTCGGTCTGCGTTTTGCCTTCAGCGCACTGTTGTCGTGGAGTGAGCGTTTGTTGCAGGCCAAAAGCGACACCCGCCCGACGCCGGCTTCAGCGTTCTGGCGTTTGGGCTCGCGGTTGGGGCGAGGCGCATTCATCTGGCAGGTCATTGGCGCTGTGTTGATCACACCTTTGGCGGCGTTGCTCAGCGGTACGCCGCTGGCCGGAATCATCGTGATGTTGTTGGGCGCAACGTTCCTGCTCGGCGCGATTTTGCGTCGTCTGCATGATATGGGGCGAGGGATTCCCACCTTGCTGATCATCGCAGTGTTGTCGCCGGTACTGCCTTTCTTGCCGCTGATATTGTTCGGATTTCCCGGTGACACTTTGCCCAATCGGTACGGCGTGCCACCGGACAGCGTCGGTGAAGACACACTGCCCGGCGGTTTGCAGGCCACGCTGCGACGGCTGAACGGTTAGAGGCGAAGTTGATCCAGAGCCTTGTTGAGTTGTGACCGGTGGCTGGCAATCTCTTCCGATTGCTGGCTGCCGAGCACGGTGGTGAACGTGTCCAGCCAGTCGGCAATGCGTTCGCGTTCGTCCCCCAGGCTTTGCGTCCACGCACGCTCCAGCCGGGCCAGTAGCGTCCGGTTTGGAAGGGCGTCTCGGGGGTGGATTTTCAGGGTGGCGAGTCGCTCGTGACTGTTTTGTCGCGATTGTTCGTCGAGCCCGGTCGGGCTTCGATCAATGCTGTGGCTGTGACGTTCACCGCTGTCCAGCAAGTTGACGTCAACCTCGAGCAATCCGTTGATGTCGTAGCTGAAACGCACATCCAGAGCCTGGATCTGTTCGCTCGCCGTTACCGGTACGTCGAAAGCATCAATGAAAATGTTATCGCGCACCCAAGGGCGTTCGCCCTGGTAGACCGCGATGCGAATGGTCTCCTGCTGTGGATGCGTGGTGTAAAAGCGTTGCACCCTGGATGTTGGAATAATGGTATTACGCTCGATGATCGGTGAAAAAGCGCCGCTGATACCTTCACCACGGTTGGTCGAAATTCCCAGTGTGTAAGGGCAGACATCGGTCAGGATCAGTTCTTCAACCGCACCGTCCCGCGCCTTGCACGCCGCTTGCGTCGCCGCACCCAGTGCGACAATCGTGTCCGGATCGAGGTGTCGATAAGGCAGGCGTCCGAACAGCGTGGCCACCATTTGCTGCACCGCTGGCATCCGGGTGGCACCGCCTACCAACACCAGGCTGTCGAGATCTCGGGGTTTGAGGCGGGCATCACGCAGGGCTTGCTCGATCGGTGCGCGCAAACGGGCCAGAAGTGGTTCCCAGATCTTTACGGCGCCGCTTTCGTCCAGCGACCATTCATACGAACTGTCCCCATTGCGCCAGTTCAGGCTTTGAGTACCTTCGGAGAGCTTGCACTTGAGCTGTTCAAGGTTGTCGCAAAGGCTGGCGAGATTCTGGGCTTCAATGTGCGCCGGGGTGAGCTGCCACGCCTTGAGGCATGCCTGCAGCAAGGCCTCGGTAAAGTCCTCCCCACCCAAAAAGTTGTCGCCGGTGGACGCATGCACTTCAATCAGCGGCAACGCATATTCCAGCACAGTGACATCGAACGTCCCGCCGCCCAGATCGAATATCAGCGTGCGTTCGAATTTCTGCTCGTGCAGCCCATACGCCATCGCGGCGGCGGTTGGCTCGTTGATCAGTCGGGAAACCTTCAGGCCTGCCAGTTCGGCGGCAAACAGGGTGCGTTTGCGTTGTTCGTCACTGAAATACGCCGGCACGGAAATCACCGCTTCAGCCACCGGGTGGCCGAGAAAGGCTTCGGCGTCCTGCTTGAGTGAGCCCAGCACCAGTGCCGATAACTCTTCGGGGCTGAAGGTTTTGGTGCCGAGTTCGATCTGCCGGTCGCTGCCCATGAAGCGCTTGAACGCGGCGGCTGTACGTTCCGGGTGGGTTGTCAGGCGTGCGCGTGCAGCCTTGCCTACCAGAATGGTCCCGTCTTCATCGAGGCTGACCACCGACGGGGTCAGCACCTCGCCGAGGGCGTTGGGGATCAATCGGGCCTGACCGTCCTGCCAGACGGCGATCAAACTGTTGGTGGTGCCAAGGTCAATGCCCAGCAGGGCCGGGCGGGGGAGGGATGCATCCTGCATGATCGATCTCGAAACAGCGCGAAAAAAACGCGACCCTACAGGTTGCCGCCAACCCTGGCAATTACCGGCCTGGCGACAATGCCTGTGGTAAGCGACTGCAGGTGTCTGGTCATTCCAGCAATCCTTTTAACCCTTCCAGCGGCAACGGCCGACTGTGCAAATATCCTTGATACAAATGGCAGCCCAACCCTTGCAGGAAGGCCAGCTGTTCCGGGGTTTCCACGCCTTCGGCGATCACTTCCAGCTCCAGGCTGCGGGCCATGGCGACGATGGCGCGGATGATTTCGGCGTCGTTGGGGTCGGTGGTGGCGTCGCGGATGAATGACTGATCGATCTTCAGCGTGTCCACCGGCAATCGTTTCAGGTACGTCAGCGATGAATAGCCGGTGCCGAAATCGTCCATGGCAAAACTCACGCCGAGTTTTTTCAGGCGGCGCATTTTGCTGATGGTGTCTTCCAGGTTCTGGATGACGATGCCTTCGGTGATTTCCAGTTTCAACAGCGAGCAAGGCAGGCCGTGGCTGCTCATGCTGTGCTCGATGCGCTCGACGAAGTCGTTCTGGCGGAACTGCCGGGGGCTGATGTTCACACACAGGCTGAAGGCCAGAGGATCGATCAGCTTTTCGGCGATCAATTGTTTGAAGGCTTCGCACGCCTCGTCGAGGATCCAGGTGCCGACCTCCAGAATCAGCCCGCTGTCCTCCAGCACCTTGATGAATTCGGTAGGCGATTGCGCGCCGAGTTCCGGGTGATTCCAGCGTACCAGGGCTTCGGCGCCGATGATGCGGTTGTCCTGGGCGTCGATCTGCGGTTGGTAATGCACGTCGAATTCCCCCCGGGCCAGCGCCAGACGCAGGTCGGTCTCCATGCGCAGCCGTTCGCTGGCCGCTTTCTGCATGGTGTTGTGATACATCTGCGTGGTGTTGCGCCCGGAATCCTTGGCGCGGTATAGCGCGATATCGGCGCGTTTGAGCAGATCGGTCGGGGTTGAGCCGTGATCGGGAATCAGCGCCACGCCGATGCTCGGCGTCACTTGCAGACGCTGGCCGTCGAGGAACATCGGCTCCGACAGCAACTCGCGAATGGTGTCGGCCAGCTCGCGTACTTGCGCACTGACTTCGTTGCGCGTGCCTTCCAGACCGCTGAGCAACACCACGAATTCATCGCCACCGAGCCGCGCCACGGTGTCTTCCATGCGCACGCTGGCTTCAAGCCGTGCGGTGATGATTTTCAGCACCGTGTCGCCGACCGGGTGACCCAGCGAGTCGTTGATGTGCTTGAAGTGATCCAGATCGAGAAACAGCAGCGCACCGCGCAGGTTGTGACGCTTGAGCAGGGCGATCTGCTGGCTCAGGCGATCCATCAGCAGCGCGCGGTTGGGCAGGTTGGTCAGCGGGTCGTGATAGGCCAGATGGCGGATCTGCGCTTCGGCGTTCTTCAGCAGGCTGACGTCCCGGGCGGTGAGCAGCAGGCAGGCGGTTTCGTTGAGGGTGATCGGCTCGACCGAGACCTCCACCGTCAGGATCTCGCCGCGCTTGTTGCGCCCGAGCATTTC
Source organism: Pseudomonas sp. 3-2 (assembly GCF_019710535.1). Taxonomy (NCBI): domain Bacteria; kingdom Pseudomonadati; phylum Pseudomonadota; class Gammaproteobacteria; order Pseudomonadales; family Pseudomonadaceae; genus Pseudomonas; species Pseudomonas sp. 3-2. The sequence continues at coordinate 2,210,812 of NZ_CP081200.1, forward strand.
CTGATGGTGCACGCGGCCCTTGATCTGTAGCTCGGCCAGCAGTGCCGAACGCTGTTTTTCCTCGGCCCAGATACCGACCTGATACACGGTTTTGCCCACCACTTCGTCGGCGCGATAGCCGGTGAGGCGGCAGAAGCCGTCGTTGACCTCCAGATAGCGCCCGGTGTCGCGTTCGGTGATGGTGATCGCGTCGGGACTGGAGTGAAACGCCTTGGCGAATTTCTCTTCGCTGGCTTTGAGCGCCGCTTCCGAGCGCTGTTGCTGGGTGATGTCGCGCAGCGTGGTGACGATGCACGGCTGGTTACCGACGCTGATCTGGCGGCTGGAAATCACGCAGGTCAGCGACTGGCCGTCCTTGTGCTGGACGATGATCGCGACGTTGCTCAGGCCCTGTTCGCGGATCACCCGTTCGATGCGTTGCAGGCTTTTCGCCGAGGCGTCCCACAGGCCGATTTCTTCGGCGGTGTGGCCGATCACATCGCTGGCACTCCAGCCGAAGGTCTGGGAAAAGCTGGAGTTGATCTCGATGAATTCCCCGGTTTCCTGGCGCGTGACGCAGATCGGGTCGGGGCTGACCTGGAACAGCGTGGCGAATTTCTCTTCCGAAGCCACCAACCGTTGTTCGCGCTCGACCTGATCGGTGATGTCCAGCAGGGTGCCGGCCATCCGCAGCGGTACGCCGTTGTCGTCGCGATAGAGGCGGGCGCGGCTTTCCAGATAGCGCGAGCTGCCGTCCGGCAGTTGCACGCGGTAAGTCAGCTGGTAATTGCCCGCCGGGCCTTCGCGCAGGCTGCGATAGGCATCGCGCATGCTGTCGCGTTCTTCGCCGGGGACGCCTTCGAAGAATTCTTCGAACGATTCATGGAACGGTTTCGGCTCCAGGCCGTGCAATTGCGCCGCCCGGGCCGAGCCGTAGAGCATGCCGCTGGGAATGTGCCAGTCCCAGGTGCCGAGTTGCGCCGAATCCAGCGCCAGGTCGAGGCGTTCCTGGCTGTCTTTCAGGGCATGTTCGGCGGCTTTTCGTTCGGTAGTGTCGAGAAAAGTGCTGAGCAGGTAAGGCTGGCCTTCGAGTTCGACCTTTTGCGCGCTGAGGATGCCGTCGTGGATCTGGCCGTTGCTGGCGCGGAACTGCACCTCCATGCTGACCAGTTCACCCTTGGCCTTGGTTTTCTTGACCAGCTCCGCCCGTTGCTCGGGATGCACCCACAGGCCCAGTTCCAGGGTGGTGCGCCCGATGGCGCTTTGTACCGGCCAGCCGAACAGGCTTTCGAAATACTGGTTGGCCTCGCTGATCAGGCCGTCTTCCTGGCGGGTCAGCAGCACCATGTTCGGACATAGATGAAACAGTGTCGCAAAACGTTTCTCCGAACTGCTGAGCGCCTGTTCCCGTTGCCGCTGGTGGGTGATTTCGCGGATCACCCCGATCATTCGGGGTCGACCGTGTTTGTCGGGGAGCAGGCTGCCGTTGATTTCCAGCCAGTGCAGGCTGCCGTCGGGCCAGCGGATGCGATGGTGCATCGCCTGTTCCAGCGGAGCGCCGGCAATCACCGCGTGGAAGGCGCGGATGGTTTTCGCCCGGTCTTCCGGTGGCAGCAGGTCGAGATATTCCAGGTCTTCGGGCAGCGGTTGCCGAGGATCAAAGCCGAACAAGGCCTGGGTGCCCCGCGACCAACTGATCTGCCCGCGCTCGATGTCCCAGTACCAGGCGCCGAGCCGGGCACCGTTGAGCGCCGCGAGCAATTGCGGCGCGCTCTCCCAGCTCTGCTCGGATCGCCGTGGATCAATGGCCTGAATACGCGGCATCGGCGGAATACGGTCAACAGATTTCGGCATTGTTAAGGGGCCTTGAGCTGATTTGGGCGTTTGGCACAGGGGCGGCAGCTCTATAGGAGTAGCACAAGTTAGCCGAGAGTCCCTGGCAGATCGATTTGAGCGTCCAGCAGGGCCATAAACGCCCGTGCAGCATTCGACAGCGTCCTTTCAGTGTGCAGGATATAGCCTAGCTGGCGACTGAGCTGTATGCCCGGTAAAGGTATGCGCGCCACCTGTTCATCGAGCATCGTGCGCGGCAAAACGCTCCAGGCCAGGCCGATCGACACCATCATCTTGATGGTTTCCAGGTAGTTGGTGCTCATGGCGATGTTCGGCGTCAGGCCCTGAGCCTCGAACAGCCGCTGCACAATATGGTGGGTAAAAGTGTTGCCGCCGGGGAAAACCGCCGGATGACCGGCAATGTCCGCCAATGTGACGGCGCCGTTGCTGATCAATGAATGTTCCGGGGCCACCACGAAATCCAGCGGGTCATCCCAGACTGGCGTGGCCTTGACCAGCGTATGCGGCTCCGGCGCCAGGGTGATGACTGCCAGTTCTGCCCGGCCATGGAGAATTTCCTCGTAGGCCACTTCCGAATCGAGGAACTGAATATCCAGCGCCACCTGTGGGTAGCGGCGAGTGTATTCCCTCAATAAGGGCGGCAGACGGTGCAGGCCGATGTGGTGACTGGTGGCCAGGGTCAGGCGGCCGGTGACTTCGCCGGTCAGGTTGGTCAGGGCGCGGCGCGTGTCGTCCAGCACGTTGAGAATCTGATAAGCCCGTGGCAGCAGAGCCCGGCCGGCCTCGGTCAGGCCCACTTCACGACCGAGGCGGTCGAACAGCCGCACATTCAATTGCTGCTCCAATCCGGCGATGCGTTTGCTGATGGCCGGTTGTGTCAGGTGCAGCCGTTCGCCGGCACTGGAGAAGCTTCCAGTCTCGGCAATCGCGATAAAAGCATTGAGGTTGGCCAGGTCCATGTTCGTATTCCAGTTGGTTATCCAAAGCATAAAAAATATGAATTTGAGTTATTTAATCTAACCCCATAGGATCGGCCTCACAAGCCAAAGGGTTATTGATAAGCCCAGGGCATAGAAACAAGCTGATGAGGAACCGTCTGATGGCCGGCAAAACGCTCTACGACAAGCTCTGGGATTCGCATTTGGTCAAGCAGCGCGACGATGGCTCGGCGCTGATCTATATCGATCGTCACATCATCCACGAAGTGACCTCGCCGCAAGCCTTCGAAGGCCTGCGTCTGGCCGGGCGCAAGCCGTGGCGCATCGATGCCAACATCGCCACCCCGGACCACAACGTACCGACCACCCCGGAGCGCAAGGGCGGCATCGAAGCCATTGCCGACCAGGTCTCGCGTTTGCAGGTTCAGACCCTCGACGACAACTGCGATGAATACGGCATCGTCGAATTCAAGATGAACGACGTGCGTCAGGGCATCGTTCACGTGATCAGCCCGGAGCAGGGCGCGACCTTGCCGGGCATGACCGTGGTCTGCGGCGACTCGCACACCTCGACCCACGGCGCGTTCGGCGCTTTGGCTCACGGGATCGGCACTTCCGAGGTCGAGCACGTGCTCGCCACCCAGTGCCTGGTCGCCAAGAAAATGAAGAACATGCTGGTGCGCGTCGAAGGCCAGTTGCCGTTCGGCGTGACCGCCAAGGACATCGTTCTCGCGGTGATCGGCAAGATCGGCACCGCTGGCGGTAACGGCCATGCGATCGAGTTCGCCGGTAGCGCGATCCGCGATCTGTCGATCGAAGGCCGCATGACCATCTGCAACATGTCCATCGAAGCCGGCGCCCGCGTGGGTCTGGTGGCGGCGGACCAGAAGACTGTGGATTACGTCAAGGGTCGTCCGTTCGCACCGAAAGGCGCCGAGTGGGATTTGGCTGTCGAGTCCTGGAAAGACCTGGTGTCCGACGCCGACGCGCATTTCGACACCGTGGTCGAGCTCGACGCCACGCAGATCAAGCCGCAAGTCAGCTGGGGCACATCGCCGGAAATGGTGCTGGCCGTTGATCAGAAAGTGCCGGACCCGGCTAAAGAGATGGATCTGGTCAAACGCGACTCTATCGTCCGTGCATTGAAATACATGGGTTTGACCGCCAATCAGGCAATCACCGACATCCAGCTCGACCGCGTATTCATCGGTTCCTGCACCAACTCGCGGATCGAAGACTTGCGCGCTGCGGCGGTGATCGCCAAGGGTCGCAAGGTTGCGTCGACCATCAAGCAGGCCATCGTGGTGCCGGGCTCGGGTCTGGTGAAGGCCCAGGCCGAGGCCGAAGGTCTGGACAAGATCTTCCTCGAAGCCGGTTTCGAATGGCGCGAGCCGGGTTGCTCGATGTGCCTGGCGATGAACCCGGACCGTCTGGAGTCCGGCGAGCATTGCGCCTCGACCTCCAACCGTAACTTCGAAGGCCGTCAGGGCGCCGGTGGCCGTACCCACCTCGTCAGCCCGGCCATGGCCGCTGCGGCGGCGGTGAACGGTCGTTTCATCGACGTTCGTGAATTGATCTAAAGGAGCGCAGCATGAAAGCTTTTACCCAGCACACTGGTCTCGTCGCGCCTCTGGATCGTGCCAACGTCGATACCGATCAGATCATTCCGAAGCAGTTTCTGAAGTCGATCAAGCGCACCGGTTTCGGCCCGAACCTGTTCGACGAATGGCGTTACCTCGATGTGGGGCAGCCGTATCAGGACAACTCCAAGCGTCCGCTGAACAAGGAATTCGTGCTCAACGCCGAGCGCTATCAAGGCGCCAGCGTGTTGCTGGCCCGCGAAAACTTCGGTTGCGGTTCCAGCCGTGAGCACGCGCCGTGGGCGCTGGAAGAGTACGGTTTCCGCAGCATCATCGCGCCGAGCTATGCCGACATCTTCTTTAACAACAGCTTCAAGAACGGTTTGCTGCCGATCATCCTGAGCGACGCCGAAGTCGACGAGCTGTTCAAACAGGTCGAGGCCGCGCCGGGCTATCAGTTGCAGATCGATCTGCACGAGCAGACCGTGACCAGCCCGAACGGCAAGGTCTACCGCTTCGAGATCGACGCCTTCCGCAAACACTGCCTGCTCAATGGCCTGGACGACATCGGCCTGACCCTGCAGGACGGCGATGCGATTGCCGCGTTTGAAGCCAAGCATCGCGCGAGCCAGCCGTGGTTGTTCCGCGACGCGTGAGATTGATGTAGTCAGGGCTGGCCCCATCGCGGGCAAGCCCGCTCCCACAGGTTTTGTGAACGCTGCATTTACTGTGGGAGCTGGCTTGCCAGCGATGAGGCCGGCAAAGGCAGCGCAAGACTTGACCCAGAAAAGGACGTACCCATGACCAGCACCGCCCACAGTCAGGTTGTACAGAAGCAGTTCGGTGAACAGGCCGCCGCCTACCTGAGCAGCGCCGTTCACGCTCAAGGCACTGAATTTGCGCTGCTGCAGGCTGAACTGGCGGGGCAGGGCGAGGCTCGGGTGCTGGACTTGGGTTGCGGCGCCGGGCACGTGAGTTTTCACGTCGCCCCGTTGGTGAAGGAAGTGGTGGCCTACGACCTGTCGCAACAGATGCTCGACGTGGTTGCCGCCGCGGCCGTTGATCGCGGCTTGAGCAATGTGTCCACGGTCAACGGCGCCGCCGAGCACCTGCCGTTCGCCGATGGCGAATTCGACTTCGTGTTCAGCCGCTATTCGGCGCACCATTGGAGCGATCTCGGTGTGGCCTTGCGCGAAGTGCGCCGGGTGCTGAAACCGGGTGGCGTGGCGGCGTTCATCGATGTGCTGTCGCCGGGCAGTCCGCTGTTCGACACCTATTTGCAGAGCGTCGAAGTGCTGCGCGACACCAGCCATGTGCGCGATTATTCGGCCGGTGAGTGGTTGCGCCAGGTCAGCGAGGCCGGTTTGCACACCCGCAGCACTACGCGTCAGCGCCTGCGTCTGGAGTACAACAGCTGGGTCGAGCGCATGCGCACACCCGAAGTGATGCGCGTCGCGATCCGCCAGTTGCAGCAATCGATGGGCAACGAAGTGCGCGAATATTTTGAGATTGAGGCCGATGGTTCGTTCAGTACAGATGTACTGGTGCTCTGGGCCGAAAAGTAAGTTTCGAACGACAAGCATTTTTCCCGGCGCGCCCGTCGACGGCGCACCGACTGAAGACACGAGGAAAGCATGAGCAAGCAGATTCTGATTCTCCCAGGCGACGGTATTGGTCCGGAAATCATGGCCGAAGCGGTCAAGGTGCTGGAGTTGGCCAACGACAAGTACAGCCTGGGCTTCGAGCTGAGCCATGACGTGATCGGTGGCGCCGCCATCGACAAGCACGGCGTGCCGCTGGCCGACGAAACCCTCGATCGCGCCCGTGCCGCCGACGCGGTGCTGCTGGGCGCCGTCGGCGGCCCGAAATGGGACACCATCGAGCGTGACATCCGCCCTGAGCGCGGTCTGCTGAAAATCCGTGCGCAATTGGGCCTGTTCGGCAACCTGCGCCCGGCGATCCTGTACCCGCAACTGGCCGAGGCTTCGAGCCTGAAGCCGGAAATCGTTGCCGGCCTGGACATCCTGATCGTCCGTGAGCTGACCGGCGGCATCTACTTCGGCGCACCGCGCGGCACCCGCACCCTGGAAAACGGCGAGCGCCAGTCCTACGACACGCTGCCGTACAGCGAAAGCGAAATCCGCCGCATCGCCCGCGTCGGTTTCGACATGGCCCGCGTGCGTGGCAAGAAACTGTGCTCGGTGGACAAGGCCAACGTGCTGGCGTCCAGCCAACTGTGGCGTGAAGTGGTCGAGCAGGTGGCCAAGGATTACCCGGACGTCGAGCTGAGCCACATGTACGTCGACAACGCCGCCATGCAACTGGTGCGTGCGCCGAAGCAGTTCGACGTGATCGTCACCGACAACATGTTCGGCGACATCCTGTCCGACGAAGCGTCGATGCTCACCGGCTCCATCGGCATGCTGCCGTCGGCCTCGCTGGATGCCAACAACAAGGGCATGTACGAGCCTTGCCACGGCTCGGCACCGGACATCGCCGGCAAAGGCATTGCCAACCCGCTGGCGACCATCCTGTCGGTGTCGATGATGCTGCGTTACAGCTTCAATCTGCACGAAGCCGCCGACGCCATCGAGAAAGCGGTCAGCGTGGTGCTGGATAAGGGTCTGCGCACCGGCGACATCTTTTCGACCGGTTGCACTAAAGTCGGTACGCAGGAAATGGGTGACGCAGTAGTCGCCGCGCTGCGGAATCTGTAATCTCTCGGGCCCGCTGCGAAATTCAATACAAAGCAGCGGCCCACTTTTCAAGAAGGTGTAGTTGCGATGAAACGTGTAGGTCTGATCGGTTGGCGCGGCATGGTCGGTTCCGTGCTCATGCAGCGGATGCTGGAAGAGCAGGATTTCGATCTTATCGAGCCGGTGTTTTTCACCACTTCCAATGTCGGTGGCCAAGGCCCGTCCGTGGGCAAGGACATTGCTCCGCTCAAGGACGCTTACAGCATTGAAGAGCTGAAAACCCTCGACGTGATCCTGACCTGCCAGGGCGGCGACTACACCAGCGAAGTATTCCCGAAGCTGCGCGAAGCCGGCTGGCAGGGTTACTGGATCGACGCGGCCTCGAGCCTGCGGATGAACGACGACGCCGTTATCATCCTCGATCCGGTCAACCGCAAGGTCATCGACCAGCAGCTCGACGCAGGCACCAAGAACTACATCGGCGGCAACTGCACCGTCAGCCTGATGCTGATGGGCCTGGGCGGTCTGTTCGAAGCCGGTCTGGTCGAGTGGATGAGCGCCATGACCTATCAGGCGGCGTCTGGTGCCGGTGCACAGAACATGCGTGAACTGATCAAGCAGATGGGCGCGACCCACGCCGCTGTCGCCGATCAACTGGCTGATCCGGCCAGCGCGATCCTCGACATCGACCGCCGTGTGGCCGAAGCCATGCGCAGCGACGCATACCCGACCGAAAACTTCGGCGTACCGCTGGCCGGCAGCCTGATCCCGTGGATCGACAAGGAACTGCCGAACGGCCAGAGCCGCGAAGAGTGGAAGGCCCAGGCCGAGACCAACAAGATCCTCGGTCGCTTCAAGAGCCCGATCCCGGTCGACGGCATCTGCGTGCGCATCGGCGCCATGCGTTGCCACAGCCAGGCGCTGACCATCAAGCTGAACAAGGACGTGCCGATCGCCGACATCGAAGGGCTGATCAGCCAGCACAACCCTTGGGTCAAGCTGGTGCCGAACAACCGTGAAATCAGCATGCAGGAGCTGAGCCCGACGAAAGTCACCGGCACCCTGAACGTACCGGTCGGTCGTCTGCGCAAGCTGAACATGGGTTCGCAGTTCGTCGGTGCCTTCACCGTCGGCGACCAACTGCTGTGGGGCGCGGCCGAACCGCTGCGTCGCATGCTGCGGATCCTGCTTGAGCGTTGATCGCTTGATGCAATGAAAGAACCCGCGCCTTGCAAGAGGCGCGGGTTTTTTTGTACCTGTTGATCGTTCCCATGCTCTGCGTGGGAATGCAGCCATGGACGCTCCGCGTCCGCTCTTCGCGGCGGGCGCGAATTGCCTGCGTGCGACTCACCCGGTAAAGTGCCGCTCCCCCCGTTTCGCCAGAGGTAGCAACATGACCCAGACCCTTGATATTGCCGTGATCGGCGCCACCGGTACTGTCGGCGAAACCCTTGTGCAGATCCTCGAAGAACGCGACTTCCCGGTCGGCACGCTGCACCTGTTGGCCAGCAGCGAATCCGCCGGCAGCTCGGTGCTGTTTCGCAACAAGAACGTGCGCGTGCGTGAAGTCGACGAGTTCGATTTCAGTAAGGTCAAACTGGCGTTCTTCGCCGCCGGCCCGGCCATCACCCTGAGTTACGCCGCCCGCGCTCACGCGGCGGGTTGCTCGCTGGTCGATCTGTCCGGCGCCTTGCCGGCGGATCAGGCGCCGCAAGTGGTGCCGGAAGCCAATGCCGATGTGCTGGCCGGTTTGAAAGTGCCGTTCCAGGTCAGCAGTCCAAGCCCGTCGGCCACTACTTTGGCCGTGGTGTTGGCGCCGCTGCTCGATCTGATCGAACTGCAATACGTGCATGTCACCGCCAATCTGGCGGTTTCCGCCCAGGGCCGCGAAGCCGTGACCGAGCTGGCGCGCCAGACCGCCGAGCTGCTGAACATGCGTCCGCTGGAGCCGACATTCTTCGACCGGCAGATGGCTTTCAACCTGCTGGCCCAGGTCGGCACACCGGATGCGCAAGGTCATACGCTGCTGGAAAAACGCCTGGTGCGCGAGCTGCGTCAGGTGCTGACCAAGCCTTTATTAAAGATTTCCGCAACTTGTGTTCAAGCCCCGGTGTTTTTTGGCGATAGCTTTAGCGTGACCTTGCAGTCAGCGAGCGCGGTCGACCTGGAAAAGGTTAACGCCGCGCTTGAAGAGGCCGAGGGCATCGAGCTGGTCGAAGCCGGTGATTATCCGACCGCCGTCGGTGACGCGGTGGGGCAGGACGTGGTCTACGTCGGGCGGGTACGTGCCGGTGTCGACGAACCGTCGGAACTTAATCTGTGGCTGACGTCAGATAACGTACGCAAAGGTGCGGCCCTCAACGCCGTGCAGGTCGCCGAGTTGTTGATAAAAGACCTGCTGTAAAAGATACTTGGCAACAATTTGTCGACTGATTCTAGCCGGGCGCTATGCTTGGCCGGAGCAGTTGGCAACGTGTCACCCTCCGGGACTTTCCGGGGCATCAAAGAAATGATCGCGCGCGGCATGCTGTCGTCGTCGCGCGCAATGCCTTACGGCAGCGACTATCAACATCTTCTCGCTGGCCGAGGAACGTTCAAACAAAGGAAGAGGCTATGGTTCAAGTTCGCAAACTGGTGTTAGCAATAGCGGCCGCCTCGGCGCTGTCCTCCGGTATGGCGCATGCCCTCGGGCTCGGGGAGCTGACCCTGAAGTCGACCCTGAACCAGCCGCTGGTAGCGGAAATCGAGCTGCTCGATGTCAAGGATCTGACCGCTGCCGAAGTGGTGCCGAGCCTGGCCTCGCCGGAAGATTTCGCCAAGGCCGGCGTCGATCGCCAGGCCTTCCTCAATGATCTGACCTTCACTCCGGTGCTCAACGCCAGCGGCAAAAGCGTGCTGCGCGTGACTTCGAGCAAGCCGCTGTCGGAACCGATGGTGAAATTTCTCGTGCAGGTGATGTGGCCGAACGGCCGTCTGCTGCGTGATTACAGCGTGCTGCTGGATCCATCGAAGTTCTCGCCGCAGACCGCTGATGCCGCCGCCCAGCCTGCGCCGGCGCAAACCATCACCGCACCGACCACCGGCGCCACCCATTCGACCCACACCACCACGCCGCGCGACACCCTGTGGGAAATCGCCGCCAAGGCGCGCACCGGCGGTTCGGTGCAGCAGACCATGCTGGCGATCCAGGCCCTGAACCCGGACGCGTTCATCGGCGGCAACATCAACCGCCTGAAAACCGGTCAGGTGCTGCGTCTGCCGGACCAAGTGCAAAGCACCGCACTGCCGCAGTCCAAAGCGATTGCCGAAGTGGCCGCGCAGAACGAAGCCTGGCGTCAGGGCCGTCGTTATGTGGCCAAGCCGGGCACCGGTCAGCAGCAACTCGATGCGACCAATCGTGGCCGCGCCAATACCGGCGCTGCGCAAAACGCCAAGGACAACCTGAGCCTGGTGTCCGCCGAAAGCGCCAAGGCGCGTGGCAAGGGTCCGGCCGGCGACGCCAAGGCCCTGAGCAACAAACTGGCGGTGACCCAGGAGAGTCTCGACACCACCCGCCGTGACAACGAAGAGCTGAAAAGCCGCATGGCCGATCTGCAAAGCCAGCTGGACAAGCTGCAACGTCTGATCGAGCTGAAGAACAATCAACTGGCGAAGATGCAGGCCGAAGGTTCGGCTGCTGCTCCCGCGACCGCCGCCACTGCGCCAGTGGTGCCGGCGATCACCGCGGAACTGGCGGCCACGCCGCCGGCCACTCCGGCAGAGGCTGCTCCGGGCGCACCTGCGCCTGAAGCCGCCGCTCAGGCACCAGTCGAGCCGGTTGTCGAGCCTGTGGTTGAAACCACGCCGGCCGCCGATGACGAGAAAACCTTCAACGAACTGCTGACCAATCCGATCCTGCTGGGTCTGGTCGGTGGCGGTGCGGTGGTTCTGCTGCTCCTGCTGTTGCTGCTGGCCCGCCGCCGCAAGGCGCAGCAGGAAGCCGAAAAACACCTGCGCATGGCCCGTGCCCTGGAGGAGCAATCCTTCTCCCAGGATCTCGATCTGCCTGAAAGCAGCTTCGAAGGTCTGGAAGTACCAGCCGCCAGCGTCAAGCTGAACCCAGCCCCAGCCCCAGCCCCAGCCCCAGCCGCTGCTGCTGTAGTGGCGCCAGTCGTGATGGCCGAGCCGATCGCCGCGCCGTTGGTGGCGCCGGCCGCCGAGCGTTCCGACGACGTGCTGGACAAGGCGCAGTCGCACATCGACGGCGGTCGTCTGAATCAAGCCGCCGCGCTGCTGGAGGAGGGCGTGAGCCTGGAGCCGCAGCGCAGCGATCTGCGTCTGAAACTGATGGAAGTCTACGGTCGTCAGGGTGATCGCGATGCGTTCGTCGGTCAGGAGCGCCAACTGGTCGCCAATGGCGACAACTTCGCCAAGGTCGAAGAGCTGAAAAGCCGCTTCCCGGCCATGGCGGTCATCGCGGCCAGCGGCCTGGCGGCTGCGGCCATGGCTGCCGAGCTGGACGCGGAATACGTCAAGGAGCTGCTGCTCGACGAGCCTGAAGCGCCTGCCGCGGCAGATGCTGAACTGGACAGCGCTTTCGACCTGAGCCTCGACGATCTGGATAGCATCACGCCAGTAGAGCCTGTGGCGACTGTCGAGCCGGAAGCGCCGGTCGAGCTGGATGCGTTCCCGACTGACGACGACCTGAGCTTCGAGTCGGTGCTGCAACAGCAGACCGACATCAAGGAAAACCTCGATGACCTGTCGGATTTCGACCTGGATATGGATCTCGGTGCCGACCCTGCGCCTGCGCCGGTCGAGCTGGCAGACGATGATTTCCTGCTGGATCTGGACGAAGGCGTGAAGGATCTGCCGCTGGTCGAAGCCCCAACCGTGGCCGACGTGCCGCAGGATGATCTGGAGCTGCCAGCCGATTTCGACCTGTCCCTGGCTGACGAAATGGACGCGGCGCCCGCCGAGCCGGATGCGTTCGCCGCCGAACTGGACGACGTCAACGCCGAGCTGGATCGCCTGTCGGGCAGCATCAACGAGCCAAGCTTCACCGAGGCCGATGCCGCGCTGGGTGATGATCTGGGGGAGGATGACTTCGACTTCCTGTCCGGTACTGACGAAGCCGCGACCAAGCTCGATCTGGCGCAGGCCTACATCGACATGGGCGACAACGACGGCGCGCGCGACATCCTCAATGAGGTCATCAGTGAGGGGAACGACAAGCAGAAGAGCGAAGCGAGCGAAATGCTGTCGCATCTGGCCTGAGTCGGCATTCAGCGGTAAACAAAACGGCAGCCCATGAGGCTGCCGTTTTTGTTTGGGTCTGGTTTCCCCGTCCCGCCGCCTTATAATGCCCGCCTTTGTAGATCAGCAGGCTGTACCGACTTGGCAAACATAGATAACCCGGCCGCCGAAATGGCACCCGAAGGCTTTTTCCGCGTCGCGCTGGGCGTTGAATACAAGGGCTCGCGCTACAGCGGCTGGCAGCGCCAGTCCACCGGTGTGCTCACCGTGCAGGAAACCCTGGAAAAAGCCCTGTCGAAGGTCGCCGACTCGCCGATCTCACTGCAATGTGCCGGGCGCACCGACGCCGGTGTGCATGCCTGCGGGCAGGTGGTGCATTTCGACACCCAGGTCGACCGTTCGCTGAAAGCCTGGGTCATGGGCGCCAACATCAATCTGCCCCACGACATCAGCGTCAGTTGGGCGAAGGTCATGCCGGCGCATTTCCATGCGCGATTCAAGGCGATTGCCCGGCGCTATCGCTACGTGATCTACAACGATCAGATCCGCCCGGCGCATCTCAACGAAGAAATCACCTGGAATCACCGTCCGCTGGACGTCGAACGCATGGCCGAGGCCGCGCAGTACCTGATCGGTACCCATGATTTCAGTGCCTTCCGTGCCGGCCAGTGCCAGGCCAAATCGCCGATCAAGAAGATGCATCACCTGCGCGTGACCCGTCACGGCAAAATGATCGTTCTGGACATCCGCGCCAACGCGTTCCTGCATCACATGGTGCGCAACATCGCCGGCGTGCTGATGACCATCGGTGCCGGCGAGCGGCCGGTAGAGTGGATGAAAGAAGTGCTGGAGAGCCGCGAGCGGCGTTCCGGCGGAGTCACGGCGCATCCGTTCGGCCTGTATCTGGTGCAGGTCGAGTACCACGACGAGTTCCCGTTGCCCGAGCGTTTCATCGGGCCACATTTCCTTACGGGTTTCGCGGAACTTGACGGCTGACGCCCTCGAACGCATTTGTTACCATCCGGGACTTTCTCGGATTTGCCTTGGGGTTTTTATCGACATGTCAGCCGTTCGCAGCAAGATTTGCGGGATTACCCGCATAGAAGATGCGTTGGCAGCCGTCGAGGCCGGGGCCGATGCCATCGGTTTTGTGTTCTACGCTAAAAGTCCCCGGGCCGTGACCGTGCAGCAGGCGCGGGCGATCATCGCTGCATTGCCGCCGTTCGTGACCACGGTCGGGCTGTTCGTCAATGCCAGCCGCTGCGAGCTCGGGGAAATCCTCGATGCCGTGCCGCTGGATCTGTTGCAGTTCCACGGCGACGAAACCGCCGCCGAGTGTGAAGGCTGGCACCGGCCTTACATCAAGGCCTTGCGGGTCAAGGCGGGCGATGATATTGCCGCCGCCTGCGATGCCTACCCGAGCGCCAGTGGCGTGCTGCTCGACACTTATGTCGAAGGCGTGCCCGGCGGAACCGGCGAGGCGTTCGACTGGTCACTGATTCCGCAGGGTTTGAGCAAGCCGTTGATTCTGGCCGGCGGCCTGACGCCGGAGAACGTCGCCGATGCGGTCGCCCGGGTGCGGCCGTATGCCGTGGATGTCAGCGGCGGGGTAGAGGCGAGCAAGGGCATCAAGGATCACGCAAAGATTCGTGCATTCATCAACGCCGTACGCTGATGTGACGGCTGGCAGACTGCCGCCGTCCACAGCTCTGTAGAAAAGAGGCTGAGGGTCTTTTCGGGGTGTACGCAGGTCAGTTCCGCTGACCCGGCAGCCCGGCCGATCATCGCCACACATGAATTTAGCTGAAGGGCATACGCGGGGCCGCGAACCAGAGCGTTCGGGCCGCCGGTACTGGAGAAAGAAAGCATGAGCAACTGGTTGGTAGACAAGCTGATCCCTTCGATCATGCGTTCCGAGGTCAAGAAGAGCTCGGTCCCTGAAGGTCTGTGGCACAAATGCCCGTCCTGCGAGGCTGTGCTGTATCGTCCGGAGCTGGAAAAGACCCTGGACGTTTGCCCTAAATGCAACCACCACATGCGCATCGGCGCACGGGCGCGCATCGACATCTTCCTGGACGCCGAAGGCCGTGCCGAACTGGGTGCTGACCTGGAGCCGGTTGACCGTCTGAAATTCCGTGACGGCAAGAAGTACAAGGACCGTCTGGTCGCTGCCCAGAAGCAGACCGGCGAGAAGGACGCACTGGTTTCCATGAGCGGCACCCTGCTGGGCATGCCTGTCGTGGTTTCGGCGTTCGAATTCAGCTTCATGGGCGGTTCCATGGGCGCCATCGTCGGTGAGCGCTTCGTACGCGCCGCCAACTACGCGCTGGAAAACCGTTGCCCGATGGTCTGCTTCTCCGCCTCCGGTGGTGCGCGGATGCAGGAAGCCCTGATCTCGCTGATGCAGATGGCCAAGACTTCGGCCGTGCTGGCGCGCCTGCGCGAAGAAGGCATTCCGTTCATCTCTGTGCTGACCGATCCGGTCTACGGCGGCGTTTCCGCCAGTCTGGCGATGCTGGGCGACGTGATCGTCGGCGAGCCAAAAGCCCTGATCGGCTTCGCCGGCCCGCGCGTGATCGAGCAGACCGTGCGTGAAAAACTGCCGGAAGGCTTCCAGCGCAGCGAGTTCCTGCTGGAGCACGGCGCCATCGATTTGATCATCGATCGTCGCGAACTGCGCCCGCGTCTGGGTAACCTGCTGGCGCAACTGACCGGCAAGCCGACGCCTAAATTCGTTGCTGCGCCGATCGAGCCGATCGTCGTTCCGCCGGTGCCTGCCAACGTATGACCGAGCGCACCCTTGGCGAGTGGCTCGCCTACCTTGAACAGTTGCATCCATCGGCCATCGACATGGGGCTGGAGCGTTCGCAACAGGTAGCGTCCCGCATGGGACTGGGCCAGCCGGCGCCACGGGTGATTACGGTCACCGGCACCAACGGCAAGGGTTCGACCTGCGCTTTCGTGGCTTCCTTGCTGCGGGCGCAGGGCCTGAACGTCGGTGTCTACAATTCTCCGCACCTGCTGCGTTACAACGAGCGGGTGCAGCTCAATGGCGTCGAAGCCACTGATGCGCAGCTGTGCGAAGCCTTCGCGGCGGTCGAAGCGGGGCGCGGCGACACTTCCCTGACTTACTTCGAAATGGGCACCCTGGCGGCGTTCTGGCTGTTTCAACGGGCTGGGCTCGATGCGGTGGTGCTGGAAGTCGGGTTGGGCGGGCGTCTTGACACGGTCAACGTGGTCGATGCCGATATCGCGCTGGTCACCAGCATTGGTGTCGATCATGCCGACTATCTGGGCAATACCCGTGAATCCGTGGCCTTCGAGAAGGCCGGGATTTTCCGCCAGGGCAAACCTGCGCTGTGCGGCGATCTGAATCCTCCACAACCCTTGCTGGACAAGGCGCGCGAGCTTGCTTGCCCGTTCTTCCTGCGCGGGCGGGATTTCGACCTGGGTATCACGGATCAGTTCTGGCAGTGGCGTGGCACCGATGCTGACGGTCAGGTCGTCGAACTGCGTGATTTACCGCTGCTCGACCTGCCGATGGAGAACGCCGCGTTGGCGTTGCAGGCTTATCTGCTGCTCGGTTTGCCATGGGAGGCCGGGCAGATTGTTGCGGCGCTGCAGGCAACTCGCGTGGTCGGTCGCCTCGATCGTCGCTCCTTCGAATGGAACGGCAAACGTCTGAACCTGCTGCTGGACGTTGGCCACAACCCGCATGCGGCGGAGTATCTGGCCCGGCGTCTGGCTGCTCGTCCACCGGTCGGCAAGCGTCTGGCGGTGTTCGGCCTGCTGGCGGACAAGGATCTGGACGGTGTCATCGGTGAGTTGAATGCCAGCGTCCAGCACTGGGCGGTGGCGCCACTGGATTCGCCACGTGCGCGTCCGGTGGATGAATTGAATCAGGCATTGCAGAACCTTGGCGCCTCGGTCACGTCTTATGACAGCGTGGCGGCCGCTCTGGAAGGGCAGTGTGCAGTGGCCACCAGCGACGACGAGATCTTGCTGTTCGGATCATTTTATTGTGTCGCCGAGGCCCTCGAATGGCTGTCTCGGCGCTCCACGGAGGAAGCGGCAAATGGCTTTGCTGGATAAAGCGTACAAGCAGCGCATGGTCGGTGCCCTGGTGCTGGTGGCGCTGGCGGTGATTTTCCTGCCGATGCTGTTTTCCCGTCAGGATGAACAGCGTCAGGTGACCGTCGAGGCGCCGACCGCGCCGCAAGCGCCCGCCGTGGCGCAGATCCAGATGGAAACCGTGGCGGTGCCCGAGCCGCAGGTTCTGCCGCAAGAGCCAGTGCCAAGCGATGACGAAGTCGCCGAGCAGGCTGTGCCAACGGCGCCGATTGCTTCCTCCGCGCCAGCTCCGGCTCCGGCTCCGTCGCCGGTAGCCAAACCGGTTGCGCCGGCTCCCGCTCCCGTGGCCAAGCCAACCACGGCTCCGGCGCAGCCGATCGCTGCGCTGTCTGCCAAACCGGATACCACTCAAAGCCGCGTCGATGCCAATGGCCTGTCGGTGAGTTGGTCGGTGCAACTGGCCAGCCTGTCGAGCCGTGCCAGCGCCGAAAGCCTGCAGAAAACCCTGCGCAGCCAGGGTTACAACGCTTACATCCGTTCGGCCGATGGCAAGAACCGGGTGTTCGTCGGCCCGCTGATCGAGCGCGCCGAAGCCGATCGTCTGCGCGATCTGTTGAGCCGCCAGCAGAACCTCAAGGGGTTTGTGGTGCGCTTCCAGCCTGAGCGCGGCTGATATCTATCACTTCGATAGAAATGCACTGAAAATCGCAGCTTACCGACAGCCATGCGCTCTGCTAAAATGCGCCGCCTTATCCGTCTGTAGGCTGCACTGTGCCATTTACCTGGGTTGACTGGGCGATCGTTGCAATCATCGCCATCTCCGCTTTGATCAGTTTGAGCCGCGGCTTCGTCAAAGAAGCATTGTCGCTGGTGACCTGGATCATCGCAGGAGCTGTTGCCTGGATGTTCGGTGGCTCACTGTCCGAGTACCTCGCCGGATACATCGAAACACCGTCGGCTCGCGTGATCGCGGGCTGTGCCATCATGTTTGTCGCCACACTGATCGTGGGCGCAATGATCAATTATCTTATCGGCGAGTTGGTTCGCGTCACCGGGTTGTCCGGGACCGATCGATTCCTCGGCATGGCCTTCGGCGCTGCGCGTGGCGTGTTGCTGGTGGTCGTGGCGGTCGGGCTGTTGAGCCTGGGGCCGGTACAGCAGGACGGGTGGTGGAAAGAATCACAGCTCGTGCCAAAGTTTCTATTGGTCGCAGACTGGTCCAAGAACCTGATTCTCGGGTGGAGCAGTCAGTGGCTTGCCAGCGGAATCAGCGTACCCGCTGATATTCCGTTCAAGGAGCAACTCTTGCCGTCGGCCAAAACGCCTCAGTGAGTGTTGTTCAGTTCAGATCCATTAAGTAGGGGTTGCGTCGCATGTGTGGCATCGTCGGTATCGTCGGTAAGTCGAACGTCAATCAGGCGCTGTATGACGCGCTAACCGTGCTCCAGCACCGCGGCCAGGACGCTGCCGGTATCGTGACCAGCCATGATGGCCGGTTGTTCTTGCGCAAGGACAATGGCCTGGTGCGTGACGTGTTTCAACAGCGTCACATGCAGCGCCTGGTCGGCCACATGGGTATCGGCCACGTCCGTTACCCGACTGCCGGCAGCTCGACGTCGGCCGAGGCTCAGCCGTTCTACGTCAACTCGCCGTACGGCATCACCCTGGCGCACAACGGTAACCTGACCAACGTTGAACAGTTGGCCAAAGAGATCTACGAATCCGATCTGCGTCACGTCAACACCAGCTCCGACTCGGAAGTGCTGCTCAACGTGTTCGCTCACGAGCTGGCCCAGCGCGGCAAGCTGCAACCGACCGAAGAAGACGTGTTTGCCGCCGTGACCGACGTGCATAACCGTTGCGTCGGTGGTTACGCCGTTGTGGCGATGGTGACCGGTTACGGCATCGTTGGTTTCCGCGACCCGCACGGCATCCGCCCGATCGTGTTCGGCCAGCGTCACACCGACGAAGGCGTCGAGTACATGATCGCTTCCGAAAGCGTTTCGCTGGACGTGCTCGGTTTCACCCTGATTCGCGACCTGGCGCCGGGCGAAGCGGTCTACATCACTGAAGACGGCAAGCTGCACACCCGTCAGTGTGCGACCAACCCATCCCTGACCCCGTGCATCTTCGAACACGTCTATCTGGCGCGTCCGGATTCGATCATCGACGGCGTGTCGGTCTACAAGGCCCGTCTGCGGATGGGTGAGAAGCTGGCCGAGAAGATCCTGCGCGAGCGTCCAGAGCACGACATCGACGTGGTCATCCCGATTCCGGACACCAGCCGCACTGCCGCGCTGGAGCTGGCCAACCATCTGGGCGTGAAATTCCGCGAAGGCTTCGTCAAGAACCGCTACATCGGTCGTACCTTCATCATGCCCGGCCAGGCCGCGCGCAAGAAATCGGTACGTCAGAAGCTCAACGCCATCGAGCTGGAATTCCGCGGCAAGAACGTGATGCTGGTCGATGACTCGATCGTACGTGGCACTACCTGCAAGCAGATCATCCAGATGGCCCGCGAAGCCGGCGCGAAAAACGTCTACTTCTGCTCGGCGGCTCCGGCTGTTCGCTTCCCGAACGTGTACGGCATCGACATGCCGAGCGCTCACGAGCTGATCGCGCACAACCGTTCGACCCAGGACGTGGCTGATCTCATCGGTGCTGACTGGCTGATCTATCAGGACCTGCCTGACTTGATCGAAGCGGTCGGCGGCGGCAAGATCAAGATCGAAAACTTCGATTGCGCAGTGTTTGACGGCAAGTACGTCACCGGCGACGTCGACGAGGCTTACCTGAACAAGATCGAACAGGCACGCAACGATGCCTCGAAGGTCAAGACCCAGGCGGTCAGTGCGATCATCGATCTGTACAACAACTGAGTTTCAACCGGCCCTTAGGGGCCGGTTTTGTATCTGGCAAAAGACTTTTATTTATCGAGAACAGGGCAAGGAGTGACAGCATGAGTCAGGAATGGGATGCCGGTCGGCTGGACAGCGACCTCGAAGGCGTAGCGTTCGATACCCTGGCCGTACGTGCCGGTCAGCACCGTACGCCGGAAGGCGAGCACGGTGATCCGATGTTCTTCACTTCCAGCTACGTGTTCCGTACCGCCGCCGATGCGGCTGCACGGTTTGCCGGGGAAGTGCCGGGCAACGTCTACTCGCGTTACACCAACCCGACCGTTCGCGCCTTCGAAGAGCGCATCGCCGCGCTGGAAAGCGCCGAGCAGGCGGTGGCCACGGCCACCGGCATGGCCGCGATCATGGCGGTGGTGATGAGTCTGTGCAGCGCCGGCGATCATGTGCTGGTGTCGCGCAGCGTGTTCGGTTCGACCATCAGTCTGTTCGAGAAGTACTTCAAGCGTTTTGGCGTGGAAGTCGATTACGTGCCGCTGGCCGATCTGTCGGCCTGGGACGCAGCGATCAAGTCCAACACCAAATTGCTGTTCGTCGAGTCGCCGTCCAATCCGTTGGCTGAGCTGGTAGATATCACCGCGCTGTCGGAAATCGCGCACGCCAAGGGTGCGATGCTGGTAGTCGACAACTGCTTCTGCACGCCGGCGTTGCAGCAGCCGCTGAAATTAGGCGCAGACATCGTCGTGCATTCGGCCACCAAGTTCATCGATGGTCAGGGCCGTTGCATGGGCGGTGTGGTTGCCGGTCGCAGCGAACAGATGAAAGAAATCGTCGGTTTCCTGCGTACCGCCGGGCCGACCCTGAGCCCGTTCAACGCCTGGATCTTCCTCAAGGGTCTGGAAACCCTGAACCTGCGGATGAAGGCGCATTGCGCCAACGCCCAGCAACTGGCCGAATGGCTGGAGCAGCAGGACGGCATCGAGAAGGTGCATTACGCCGGTCTCAAGAGCCATCCGCAGCACGAGCTGGCTCAGCGTCAGCAGAAAGGCTTCGGCGCGGTGGTGAGCTTTGAGGTGAAGGGCGGAAAAGAGGGCGCCTGGCGCTTCATCGATGCGACCCGTTTGATCTCGATCACCGCTAATCTGGGTGACAGCAAAACCACCATCACCCACCCGAGCACTACGTCCCACGGCCGTCTGGCGCCGCAGGAGCGCGAGGCTGCCGGCATTCGTGACAGCCTGATCCGCATCGCGGTCGGTCTGGAAGACGTGGCTGACCTGCAAGCCGATCTGTCGCGCGGTCTGGCGGCGTTGTGATCGAGTTGTCTACGCCGAAGATCGGCACCCATGGCCGCGTTGCATTGGTCACGGGTGCTGCGCGCGGGATCGGTCTGGGCATCGCTGCGTGGTTGATCAGCGAAGGCTGGCAGGTGGTATTGACCGACCTTGATCGTGTCCGTGGTTCGAAAGTGGCGAAGGTGCTGGGCGAGAACGCCTGGTTCATCGCCATGGACGTCGCGGACGAAAGCCAGGTGGCGCTCGGTGTCGCTGAGGTGCTGGGACAATTCGGTCGTCTGGATGCGCTGGTGTGCAACGCTGCCGTGGCCGATCCGCACAACATCACGCTGGAAAGTCTCGATCTGGCTTACTGGAATCGGGTGTTGGCGGTGAACCTCGGTGGGCCGATGTTGCTGGCCAAGCACTGCGCGCCGTATCTGCGTGCGCACAACGGGGCAATCGTCAATCTGGCCTCGACCCGTGCGGCGCAGTCGGAACCTGATACGGAGGCGTACGCGGCGAGCAAGGGTGGCTTGCTGGCTTTGACTCACGCACTGGCGATCAGTCTCGGGCCGGAGATTCGCGTCAATGCGGTCAGTCCGGGCTGGATCGATGCGCGGGATCCATCCGCCCGGCGCGCGGAACCGCTGACCGATACCGATCATGCCCAGCATCCTGCGGGCAGGGTAGGGACGGTCGAGGATGTGGCAGCGATGGTGGCGTGGTTGCTGTCGAAGAATGCAGGGTTTGTGACGGGGCAGGAATTCGTGGTCGATGGCGGTATGACCAAGAAGATGATTTATACGGAATGAAGCAATTTCGTCTTTTTTAGAAAAACTTCAATCCTGCTATTGACTTAGGTTCGCTACCTGCGTAAATTTCGCGGCCTCGGAGATGCAAACGGGTGATTAGCTCAGCTGGGAGAGCGTCTGCCTTACAAGCAGAATGTCGGCGGTTCGATCCCGTCATCACCCACCACTCCCGAGAGACTTGCGTAAGCAAGAACGTAGGCTGAAAGTGCCTGCACTGACGCGCAGCGGTAGTTCAGTCGGTTAGAATACCGGCCTGTCACGCCGGGGGTCGCGGGTTCGAGTCCCGTCCGCTGCGCCATATTTAACGAGTCAGACACTGTCTGGTTCGCGATTGAAAAGCACCGAAGCTTTCAGTCAAACGAGTTACTTGAGCGTCAGCTCAAAGCGATACGCAGCGGTAGTTCAGTCGGTTAGAATACCGGCCTGTCACGCCGGGGGTCGCGGGTTCGAGTCCCGTCCGCTGCGCCATATCTGTTTCAAGGACCACTGAACGCCTTGAAACACCGAAAGCAACCTCTGGTTGATTCGGAATCGATAGCAAAGACCCTGGTCGAAAGACCGGGGTTTTTTGTGTCTGAAATTTGACCTCTCCCAAATTCCTCCCTTGTAGCCGGCGACGAACCCTAGCCGTGGCTCGTTCGATGCTGCCGGGCAATCTACCTGCGTCCCCGAGTCGCTGCGATGCAATGCCGCATTGATTTTTTGATTCTTTAGTCAAATTTTTGTAACTGGTTGTTTGCTGCGAGCTCAGAAACCTATAAAGTTAACCTTTCGGTCAGCTTTGCACTGTCATCACGCCCTTTGCTTCGTCAAAAAGGGCTTCTGCAAGACTCGAGATTCCCAGTAGATAACCAGAAGGGCGGATCCATAACCGCCCAGAGGATGATCCATGTCCAACCGTGAAATATCCCGGCGCTCGTTCCTTCAGGGCGGGCTGGTGGCGGGTGTGAGCGTTACGCTCACGCCGCTCAGCAGTCAGGCGCTCGGTGCCTTGATGGAAAACAGCGTCACCGTGCCGTCCGAGCAGTGGCTCGGCAACAACGGCAAGGCGCGCCAGCGTAACGATGCCTTGTCCAAGGTCTGCGGCAGCAAAGTGTTTGCCCGCGACATCCGTTCCAAGGACATGCCGGGCTGGCCCCAGCAGCAAGGCCACGCCATGTTGCTGAAAACCATCAAGGCCGACCGCATCTACGACGGCTACGACCTGTCGTGGCTCGGCGCTGATCTGCAGCCTGATCGCATCGTCACCGCTGCCGACCTGGACAAGGACGGCATTGTATTCCCTGAAGAGCACGCGCCGGATCCTCTGCTGCCGGAAGGCAAAGTGCCGATGTTCATCGGCCACCCGGTTGCGATCCTGATCTGGAACGACTTCGAGCGTTTCCGCCAGGCCAAGAACAAACTCAAATTCAATGACAAAGCGATTCGTTACGGTGCGCAAGTGCCGTTCTACGAAGGCGATCCCTATGGCAGTTTCCGCTATGTGCGCGTCGGTGGCCCGACGTCGGCGGATGACGACGAGTTCGCCAGCCTCAAGGACTCGATCCTGTTCCCGATGCTGAAGAACCGTCGCCCGGTGTGGAATTCCCAGCCGAACCTGCACGGCAACCTGACCGAGCGCGGCCTGTTCTACGCCGACCGCATGAAGAAAGAGATCGACACCCCGCCGGACAACTGGCTGGTGTTCGACGAACGCTACAAAACCCCGTCGATCGAGCCGGCCGCGATGGAACCGGACAATGGCAACGGCTGGTACGACCCGGCGACCAAGACCCTGCATTTCGTCGTCGCCACCCAATGTCCGCTGGAAACCGCCACCGAGACCGCGAAGATGATCGGGCCGTCGCGTTTCGGCCTGGCGAACCTGAACATGCACCCGGGTTACACCGTCGGTTACGGTTCCAAGGACCACAACATTTTCGTCTACTACGCAGCTTTGGCGGCGTTGTACGGCGCGGGCGTGCCGATTCGCCTGGCCAACGACCGCTACGAGCAGTTCCAAAGCGGCATCAAGCGCCACCCGTTCGACATCCGCTACCAGTTGGCAGTGGACAAGACCGATCACAGCTTCAAGATTTTCCGCGCCGAGATGAGCGTCGACGGTGGCGGTCGGATCAACTACAGCCCGTCGGTAGCGGCCGTTGGCGCTACGGCGGCGCAGTCGATCTACTACATGCCGCAGAACGACCTGCAGGTCACCGCTTACCATTCCCGCGCCGTTGAAGCAGGTTCGATGCGCGGCTACGGCACGCTGCAGAGCATGGCCTCCACCGAGATGATGGTCGACGAAATCGCCGATCGCCTTGGTGTCGATGCCATCAATCTGCGCCGCAAAAATGCGCTGCGCTCGGGGATGAAAAACACCCAGGGCGCGATCCCTGCCGGTGCGTTGCGCCTGCACGAGATTCTCGACAAGGCTTCGCTGCACGAAGTCTGGAAAAACCGCGACGCGATCAAGAAGCAGCGCGAAGCGGCGGATCCGGACAACTGGTATGGCGTGGGTTTCGCCATTTGCCAGAAAGACTTCGGCACCGGTTCCGAAGCGCCGATGGCCAGCATCGAGTTCACCGCTGACGGGCGCATTTCCCTGCGTCACATCGGTATCGAGATCGGCACCGGCATGTCCACCTCGCAAGCGTTAGTGGTGGCTGATTTCCTCGGCAGCGCGGCTCACGACGTGAAGACCGGCGAAACCGAGTGGGATGAAATGCAGCTGGTCACCGCCGGCAACCCTTACATCATGAGCCAGGCCGAACAGGACAACTTCCTGCGCAACCCGCGCTGGGTCGGCAAGCTGGCATCGGCCTCGTCCGCGACCAACTCCGCCTACTACTTCAGCCACGCCACCCGTGAAGCGGCGCGCGTGCTATTCAACCACGGTCTGTGGCCGGCGGCGCTGGAGATCTGGCGTCAGGGCCCTTACGGCGGCCAGGCCAACCCTTACGTGGTGCGTCGCGAAGATGCGCATTGGGTCGACGGCAAACTGACCGCCAACGGCATGCAGCCACTGACCTTCGAAGAGCTGGCCAAGCGTGCTCACGAGCGCGGTCTGGTCACTGGCGCCACGGTTCACGGTTTCAACCGCTGGAGCTGGGCCGAGGCCGAATACAGCATCGATGGCGTGCGCGAGCGTCTGCCGCTCGACGGTCTGGCGGTGAAGTACGGCGACGGCGCCCCGAAAGCGAAAAAGGCGCAAATGACCAGCGCCGGTTTCCATCTGCTGGATCGGCAGAACATCGCCTATCCGGTCGTCCAGTTGAACAACGCCGCCGTGACCTACTACAGCCCGGTCGCAACGCTGGTCGAGTTGAAGGTCAACAAAGGTTCGGCAGAAGTCGAAGTGCTCAACCATCACTCGTGGCTGGAATGCGGACGGGTGCTGGTCGAAGAACTGGTTCGTGGTCAGCTCGAAGGCGGGATCGCCATGGGCATCGGTCACGCCTTGATGGAAGAGATGCCGTTGTACGAAGGCGGGCCAGGGGAGGGTGACTGGAACTTCAACCGTTATCGCCTGCCGATGGCGCGCCATGTGGCGGTGTGGAAGCAGACGTCGGAAATCCTGCCGCCGCTGTCCCCAAGCGACCCGTCCAAAGGCATCGCCGAAGTGGTGATGATTCCGGTGGTCGGTGCCATCGGTAACGCCGTGGCCCACGCCATCGGTAAACGTGTTCGCGATCTGCCAATCACTGCTGCGCGCATCAAGGAGGCCCTCAATGGCTAACCGTCCGCTTCAACTGACCCTCAACGGTCAATCCGTCGGCCCGGTGGACATCCCTGATGACCTGCCGATGATCGATTACCTGCACGAATACAAGAACCTCACCGGTTCGCGCCTGGGCTGCGGTCAGGGCATCTGCCACGCCTGCGTGGTGATCGTCGACAACCCGGACGGCACCAGCGAAGAAGTGCGCACCTGCATCACTGGCGCGCATTACTTCGAGGGCAAGAAAGTCCGCACCATCGAAGGCCACGCCAAGCGTGACGAGCAAGGCCAGGTCACCGAGCTGAACCCGATCCAGCAGCGTTTTGTCGACGAATTCGCCTTCCAGTGCAGCTACTGCGCGCCGGGTTTCGTCAACGCCGCGACCGTGCTGGTGGAAAAGCTGCAACGCCAGCCAATCGTCAAAAGCAAACTGGAGCAAGTCATCGAGGACAGCCTCGGCCATCACGTCTGCCGTTGCACCGGGTACGTGCGTTACTACAACGCCACCCGCAACGTGCTGACTGATCTCGGCCTGGTCAAGGAGGGTTAAGCATGAAGCAATTATTGACCCGCCTGGCCCTGGCGGTCGGGCTGGCTGCACCTGTGTTTGCGGCGCATGCGGATGAACAGGTCAAGCGCGGTGAATACCTTGCCCGCGCCGCTGACTGCATGGCCTGCCACACGGCGCCGGGTGGCGCGCCGTATGCGGGCGGGCTGCCGATCGTGTCGCCGTTCGGCACGATCTACGGTACCAACATCACGCCGAGCAAGGAGCACGGCATCGGTCTCTACACCGATGAAGAGTTCTTCGCCGCGCTCACCGAAGGCAAGCGTCGTGACGGCGCCAACCTGTATCCGGCGATGCCGTACACCTCGTATCACTTGATGCCGCGTGCGGATTCGGATGCGATTCACGCGTATCTGAAAACCGTCGAGCCGATCGAGCGCGCCGCGCCGGTGACCAGTCTGAGCTTCCCGTTCAACGTGCGTCCGGGCTTGATTGGCTGGAACATGATGTACGGTAAAGCGTTGAAGCTGGAGCCTTCCGAAGGCAAAAGCGACGCCTGGAAACGCGGCCAGTACATGGTCGAAGTGCTCGGCCATTGCGGCGAATGCCATACGCCACGCGGCCTGCCGGGCGCGATGCAGTTGGATAAGCGCCTGACCGGCGGCATCCTTAACGGCTATCTGGCGCCGAGCCTGCTGGCAACCGACTTGGCGGCACGCGGCTGGAACCATCAGGACCTGAGCACGTTCCTCAAGCACGGCATGAGCGCCCAGGGCACGATGTTCAACGAGATGTTCCCGGTGTTCCACAACAGCACTCAGGGTCTGAATGATCCGGATCTGGCGGCGATGGCGACTTTCCTGCTGGGCGACAAGCCTCCGGCGGCGAAAGAACTGACCGAGGTGCCGGTGGAAAAACTCAGTGTCAGCGCCCAGCGCGGCCGTCAGGAATACTTGAACGTCTGCGCCGGCTGTCACGCGGCCGGTGGCGAGGGCAAACCGCACATCGCGGTGGCCATGCGCGGCAACACCACGTTGCGTCTGGAAGACCCGCGCAACCTGTTGCGCGTGATCGAGGATGGCATCGGCGAACAGAAATTCGCCGGGTTCGAACACATGCAGCCGATGCCGGGTTTTGCCGACAAGCTCAGTGCCGAACAACTGACCGATCTGCTGAACTACCTGCGTCAGGGTTGGGGTGGTCAGTCTGCTGAGTTGGCGGTGGGCGATGTGCAGAAGCTTCAGGCTGACGCCCCGTCCATCGAGCACAAGGCGCACTGATCATGCAGCATCTCGATCTGCAGGTTGTGCGTCGGGCGCTGGAGTGGTCGACGGCGGGGCAACGCATCTGGCTCTGCACCGTGCTGACCACCTATGGTTCGGCGCCACGCGCGCCAGGTTTGCTGCTGGCGGTGAACGACGGCGGGCAGTGGATCGGGTCGCTGTCCGGTGGTTGTGTCGAGGAAGACTTTCTCGAGCGCGTCGCCGAAGGTGCGTTTCTCGATGCGATCAACGTCGTGCGTTATGGCGAAGGTGACGATCCGCGTTCGCGGGTCAGCCTGCCGTGCGGCGGCATACTCGATGTGCTGGTAGAGAAATTTGACGCCGGCTGCGATGTGCAGGCGCACCTGCGTGAGCTCGAATCGGCGTTGCTCGGGCAGCGCCGGGTGATTCGCGAAGTCGATCTGACTACTGGTGCGCGTAGCCTGTTTACCGATCACGAGCAGGGCGCGCGAATCGAGCGTGAAATCGACCGGGTACGGATCCGCATCGGGGCTGCTCAGCGCTTGCTGCTGGCGGGGTATTCCAGCGTGGCGCAGGCCTGTGCGGAATTCGCGGTCGGTCTCGGCTTCGAAGTGATCCTCTGCGACCCGCGTGAAGAAGTGCTGAAAGACGTGGTGCTCAATGGCGTGGAGATTCGCCGGCAATTGCCGTCGGTGTTCATCGCCGATGGCGGTTGCCACCGTGATACCGCGGTGGTGGCCTTGACCCATGATCCGCGCATCGACGATCTGGCGATGATGGAAGCTGTGCGCACCGAGGCGTTTTACATCGGCGTGATGGGTTCGTTGCAGACTTCACAAAAGCGCTTCGAGCGTTTGCGTAGGGTTGGCGGTCTGGGGGAGAGCGAGCTGGCGCGAATTCATGCGCCGATCGGCCTCAACCTGGGCAGCAAGACACCGGCGGAAATTGCTTTGGCAGTGCTCGCGGATATCCTGCGGATTCGCAGCGGGATTGGGCGGGATCAGTTGTGATTGATGCTGGATGTAAAAGGGGCCGCTGTTCAGCGGCCCCTTTTTTCGCTCATCAGAAACCGAGCTTGTCGCGCAATCCGTAGTACCACGCGCCCAGTGCGGCAAACGGTGTGCGCAGCAGTTGCCCGCCGGGGAAAGGGTAGTGCGGCAGATCAGCAAAGGCATCGAAACGCTCGGCTTGTCCGCGCAGTGCCTCGGCCAACACCTTGCCGGCCAGGTGCGTGTAGGTCACGCCGTGGCCACTGCAGCCTTGGGAGTAATAGATGTTGTCGCCCAGGCGTCCGACCTGAGGCAGGCGCGACAGGGTCAGCAGGAAGTTGCCGGTCCAGGCGTAGTCGATTTTCACGTCCTTGAGTTGCGGGAAGGCCTTGAGCATTTTCGGGCGGATGATCGCCTCGATGTTTGCCGGATCCCGCGCGCCATACACCACACCGCCGCCGAAGATCAGACGCTTGTCGCCGGTAAGGCGGTAGTAGTCGAGCAGGTAGTTGCAGTCTTCGACGCAGTAGTCCTGCGGCAGCAGGGATTTCGCCAGATCATCGCCCAGTGGTTCGGTGGTGATGACCTGAGTGCCGCATGGCATCGATTTGGCCGCCAGCTCCGGCACCAGATTGCCGAGGTAGGCGTTGCCGGCGACGATGATGAATTTGGCTCTGACCTTGCCTTGCGGTGTATGTACGACCGGGTTGGCACCGCGTTCGATGCGCACGGCCGGCGACTGTTCGTAAATGGCGCCGCCCAGGGATTCAACGGCGGCTGCTTCACCGAGGGCCAGGTTGAGCGGGTGGATGTGGCCGCCGCTCATGTCGAGCATGCCACCGACGTATTGATCGCAAGCCACCACTTCGCGGATTCGGCGTTGATCGAGCAGTTCCAGTTGCGTGTGGCCGAAGCGTTCCCACAAGCGTTTCTGCGATTCCAGGTGACCCATCTGCTTGGCGGTGAGGGCGGCGAATACGCCGCCGTCCTTGAGGTCGCACTGGATGTTGTATTTGCTGACACGCTCACGAATGATCCGGCCGCCTTCGAAGGCCATCTGCCCGAGCAGTTGCGCCTGTTTCGGGCCGACGCTGCGTTCGATCACATCAATGTCACGGCTGTAGCTATTGACGATTTGCCCGCCATTGCGCCCCGAGGCGCCGAAGCCGACCTTGGCGGCTTCCAGCACGGTCACGCGAAAACCGTTCTCCAGCAGGAACAGCGCCGAGGAAAGTCCCGTATAACCAGCGCCGATCACACAGACATCCGTCTCCACGTCATCCTGCAGGGCAGGACGTGGTGGTGCGGCGTTGGCCGATGCCGCGTAGTAAGACTCTGGGTAAGGGGTGTTCGCCATCCTGCAGCCTCTGTTTAATATATTTTACGAGTGCAGCGATCCTACCCCAGTTGAAAAACCTCCGCCAGCCACCGGGAAATCTTCTTGCGGCGGGTCGAAATTAAATATTTTGCATATTCATAGGGTTAGGTGAAAAAAAGGTGTTGACACCCCTCCGGAATTCCGTAGAATGCCGCCTCACAGCAGGCACGTAGCTCAGTTGGTTAGAGCACCACCTTGACATGGTGGGGGTCGTTGGTTCGAGTCCAATCGCGCCTACCAAACAAAATCCGCTCTGCTGGGCGGTCTGAAAGGGCTCACCGAAAGGTGGGCCTTTTTTGTTGTCTGCGATTTTCAGAACCTTTGCAAATTTCCGTTTGGTCGACCGCAGCTACACTTCGGCACATTTGCAGGGGTGTATTCATGAGTCGCCAATTCAGGCGCGCCAGTTCAGGCGATATCGAAAGCCTGTTGAAGATTGATCCTGTCGCTGAAACAGATAGCCGCCGTCGAGCGTGCATCGCGAGAGCAGTTGGGGCGCATGAGTGCTGGGTTGTCTGCGAGACTGACAATCCTGGCGTTCTTCTCGGCTACGGCTGTTTGGATCGAAGCTTTTTCGGTGAATGGTTCATATCCCTCGTGGTCGTCTCCAGTGCGAGCAGGCGTTCCGGCGTGGGTCGGCAAATCGTGAGTGGTCTGGAGCATCACGCTGTTGCAGGCAAGATCTTCACGTCGACCAATGCGTCCAACTTGCCGATGCGGCAGCTGCTGACAAATCTTGGATATCAGCATAGCGGAACGGTGGAGAACCTTGACCCGGGGGATCCTGAACTCATTTTTGTAAAATTCTTGAGCCGTGCGCGTATTGACTGCGATGGATTTTGATCCATTCGTCGCCGACTTTTGTGAGCGACCTTTTAAATAGTGTGGATATTTAAGGAGTTACGGACTTTATTAACCATTCGGTTATCAAAAATACGTTGTTACAAGACGAATAAATCAGTAATATCCGCCCCGCGTTCACCACCACGGTTTATGCATTTTTAAATCCCAAGCTTCCATCAGCTGCTTGGGATTTTTTTTGCCCGCGATTTGCCTTTCCCGCGCCTCTGCCAGTCTCTCGTCTCGCCCGCTTCCGTTTTTCCGGGAGGGGTGACAGGCAAGTCCTCATTTTTTCGACTACTACTGTCAGGCTGATTTCGCCTCTGCAGTACAGGAGTTCATCAATGCTGGTTCACTGGTTTCTTGCAGCGATTCATCTATTGGCATTTGCCATGGGCTTCTGGGCGGTGTTGACGCGTGGGACGGCCTTCAGTCGCCTGGCGTCCGGCTCGGGTGAGGTCGGGCGCGTATTGCTTGCCGACAATGTCTGGGGGCTCTCGGCGCTGGTGCTGCTCATCTCCGGCGGCATGCGCGCCTTTGCCGGTTATGAGAAGGGAACCGACTACTACCTGCATCAGCCGCTGTTCCATCTGAAGATGACGTTGTTTGTGCTGATTCTGCTTCTGGAACTGGTGCCGATGATCACTCTGATCAAGTGGCGCGTGGCCAAGGCGCGCGGCGCTATCCCTGACACGGGGCGTGCCAAGGTGTTCGCGCGGATCAGTCATGCGGAAGCGCTTCTATTGATATTGATGGTCGTGGCGGCCACGGGAATGGCGCGTGGCGTTACATTCGGCTAGGCGGGCGAGATTCCCATTCGCTATTCGGAAATATCCGACAGCCAACCCTTTGAATGACAGTTAGTATCGGTCGCGAGAAGGGTGAGGCGGGAAGGGGCGTGGCACGCGCCGTCACCAGGGAGGTGGGGGAATGGCAATACGGCGCTTGAATCTTTAGCCAGTCATTGCGCGCAGGCAAACGAACTGGCTACTGACTGCGGTAGGGCTCAGGGCGTTTGTGGCTTGTCCGGAGCGGTCAGGCCAGCCTGGATGCGCTGGTAGATCTCTTCCCGGTGCACTGCAACGTTCTTCGGAGCATTGATGCCGATTCGAACTTGCTGGCCGCTGACGCCGAGAATGGTGATCGTGATGTCATCACCAATGTTTATGCTTTCACCGACTTTGCGGGTGAGTATCAGCATGGTCTTCTCCTTGATTGCTTTGTAGGGCACCTGATTCAGACAGTGCAGAGGTCGGTGGTACGTATAGATTAGTGCGAAGTCTTAAAGTCTGGGTGCCTCTTTCTGACGCGCAGCAGCGGCATTAATTCCCAGCGCGTAACTATACAGGGGCTGTCAGCATCAATCTCGTCCTTTTGTGCCCATTTTGCGGGGCTCCGAAAGTATTCTCGAATGTTAAGATCGCCGCTTTGAAAAATCAGAGGGAAGCGTTGTGCGCAAATTGGTCTGGGTAGTCGCGGCACTGGCATTGGCAGGATGTGGCGAAGGCAAGAGTGTGGATGCGCAAAAAGCGAAACCGGCGGTGGTAGCGGCGCCTGTTGCGGTGGGGCCGCAGTGGGATCTGGAAGTGCGCGGTGAAACTCCCCAAGCCGTAAGCGACCTCAGCGGCTGGCTGATCGAGCATGCCTTTGTGGCCAGCGTCATCAAGGACGCCAGCGGCAAGACCCGGATCCTGCTTGGCCCTTTCAATTCGAAGGCTGACGCCGAGGCACGGCAGGCGGATGTGAACGCCGCGCTGATCAAGGCGAAGAAGCAGAACATCGAAACACTGGTGATCGAGCGCACGGTCGCTCAATAAGCGATCCATTCGGCGGAGCTGACTAAAGGGTGTCCCCCGTGATTCGTTTTTAAAGCAATCACTGAAGATACCCAGAAGGAGCTCCGCATGGCCTCCGCCAATCCTTACAAGTTGTTCGACGTTGTTTTGCGTCACAAGCATCAACTGAGTCCGCATCTGATGCGGATCACCCTCGCAAGCTCGGCGGTCACCGAGATGGCTGCGTGGGCGCCGGATCAGCGAGTGAAGCTGTTTTTCCCTGCAGCAGATGGCTCACCCGCCAGGCTTTCTCAGGGGGAGGGGTGGTACGCCCGTTTCCGCTCGATGCTGGTTGATCGTCGCCCGGCGATGCGCACCTACACCATCCGCCACTTGCGTGCCGAAGCAGGCGAAGTGGATATCGATTTCGTACTGCACGGCGAGACCGGTCCTGCCTCCCGTTGGGCCTTGCGAGCACAGCCTGGCGAGTCGATGCAGATTCTCGCCCCCGACAGCCGATTCACGGCACAAGAGGCGGGGGGATTTGAATGGAAACCTCCGCAAACGCTCAAGCAACTTCTGCTGGTCGCCGATTCCACAGCGTTGCCGGCCGCCATGGGGATTCTGGAAGAACTGGCGAGACTGGCTGAACCGCCGCAGACCCAGGCGTTTTTTGAGGTCGACAGTCGTGAAGACATGTTGGCGGTTCCTGACTGGCCCGGGCTTTTGGTGCAATGGCTGATTCGCGATCAGGCAGCTGCCGGTACGTTGATGGTGGAAGCCGTGCGGCAGGCGACGTTGCCTGTTGATGCATCGCCGGTTGGGCAGGCGGTCGAGCTGGCGGATGTCGACATCGAAGAAGAGATTCTTTGGGAGGTCGCCGAAACGGCCAGCGAGGGATTCTATGGCTGGATCGCCGGAGAATCAGCAGCGGTCATGAGTCTGCGCAAATACCTGATCAAGGAGCGTGGCATCCCTCGCGAATCACTCAATCTGATGGGCTACTGGCGCTACAACAAGTCCGGCGGTTGAGCACAAAAAAGGCCTTGAGTTTGTCGCTCAAGGCCTTTTCTTTTGATCAGGATATCAACCGCAGGCTTTCAGGTTCACCGGGCCGACAAATTCATTGCCGCGTCCCATCACGCACGCCACGCTCTGATTACGCTGGCGCTCCCAGTCTTGCACCGGGTAAGTCTTGTCCCAGGCTTCGTACAGTTGCCGATCCTGCTTCGACAAGCGCAAGCCGTATTGTTTGCTCATGTAAAAGTAGGTGCGGGCGATCATGCCGCGAATCGAAGGGCGGGGCATGACCTTCTTCGCCTTGAAGTCGACCTGAGTCAGGCATGAGCCGTACTGACCCTTTTCGACCGGCAACCAACCGTAGCTGAAATTGCTGCGGTCGCCATTCACCTCGCCGATGCTCGGCACCAGGTTGTGCAGGTCGGCTTCGGCTTTCTGATAGCTTGGGTCATAGCGGGTGCAATTCTTGCGACCGCCTTCCTGCCAGCATTGACGTTGATGGCCGAACTGCCACGCGGGAACGATGTGCTCCCATTCGATGCGGGATGCACGTTTGGCGTTCTTGCGTGGGACATAGCCACAGGCGGCCAGATCAACCTTGTTGCCGGTGTATTTGCACCCGCAATAGAACTCGGTGGATTGTGGAGCGTACAGCTTCCAGGCGACCTTCTTGGCTTCGGTGAACGTACGCGGCGCGCCAGCTTGCGCACCCAGGGAAATGAACAGCAACAGCACAGCAGCAAAACGCAGAATCATTGAATCAATCTTCCTTCGGCACAACCCAGAAAATCTGTACGCCGCCATCGTCGCGGTAGGCGAGGGTGACGTTGTCGTTCTCGTCGATCTCTTCCAGCAAGCGCTCCCAGTCATCCACCGGCTCGTCTGGAAGTCGGAAGATCAGCGCGGCTTTGGCTTTTTGTGCGGTGGGGGAGTTGATGATTTTTTGAACGCGCATGCCCATGCGTTCGTAAGCGTCAGGAGCATCAGGGGAAGTGGCCACGAGGTTATCCTTATTAAGCTGTACGTGCATACAGTATTTAACTGTAGGCATTTTCGCAACTGCTTAAAATTCAAGAAAATCCTCTGACAGCGGTTTTCCGGTTTTGGTGTCGCGCAGGTGTAATTTTTCTTTGGCGGAGGCGCAAGCTTCACCCTCCGTCAGGTTGACGAAGGGTGAAATCAGTGTCCGATCAGGAATGGATCGGGCGAAGGCAGATCAGTATTCCCAGAACATCCGTTGCAGCTCTTTGCTGTCGTTGGTCTTGGTCAAGGCAACCATGGCCAGGATGCGGGCTTTCTGTGGGTTCAGGTCGTGAGCAACCACCCAGTCGTATTTGTCGTCAGGTTGCTCGGCGTTGCGCAGAACGAAACCACCGGCATTGACGTGAGACGAGCGAATGATCTGCACACCGTCCTTGCGCAGTGCTTGCAAGGTCGGAACCACGCGGGAGGAAACCGAGCCGTTGCCGGTACCGGCATGGATGATCGCCTTGGCGCCGGACTGGGCGAGGGCCTTGTAGGCTGTGTCGCTGACATTGCCGTAGGAATAGGCGATTTCTACGTCAGGAAGGCTCTTGATGTTTTTGATATCGAATTCCGAATCCATGGTGTGGCGCTTGGCTGGCAGGCGGAACCAGTAGGATTTCCCTTCAACTACCATGCCGAGCGGACCCCAAGCGCTTTTGAACGCTTCTGTCTTGATGTTGATCATCTTGCTGACATCGCGACCCGACTGGATTTCATCGTTCATTGTCACCAGTACGCCTTTGCCGCGAGCTTCTTTGCTACTGGCGACGGCCACGGCGTTGTACAGGTTCAGCATGCCGTCCGCCGACATGGCGGTGCCCGGGCGCATGGAGCCGACGACGATGATCGGCTTGTCGGTTTTTTCCACCAGGTTCAGGAAGTAAGCGGTCTCTTCCAGGGTGTCGGTGCCGTGGGTGATGACGATGCCATCGACGTCTTTGCTGTCGGCCAGTTCGGAAACGCGACGACCCAGTTGCAGGAGGTTTTCGTTGGTGATGCTTTCCGACGCGATTTGCATGACCTGTTCGCCACGCACATTGGCCAGCTTGCTCAGTTCGGGAATGCCGGCGATCAATTGTTCGACGCCTACCTTCGCGGCTTGATAGGTCGCGCTGTTGGCCGCGCTGGCGCCCGCGCCGGCAATGGTGCCGCCGGTGGCCAGTACCACTACATTGGCCAGCTTGGCCTGAGTTTCGGCTTCTTTTGCCTGGAGGGCGGTTGGCAGGAGCAGGAGGAGGGCCAAAGCGCCCGGAACGAAATTCTTCAAAGCAGATGTCATTATTTTTCTCTCTAGTAGTGAGACGGTGCTGATGCAGGTTCATCTAGATGCGCCCCGGGCCGATCTGAATGCCAGGGGTGCAGGGAGGGAGCAGGATCTGTACCAGTCGTACTGTGCTTGAGAGAAATGTTTAACCTCATGATTTAAATCAAGATTTATTCGATGATTGGTTTTGATCCTCCCTCGCTCATCCGGGTTTCCGAACGCGGGCTGTTTTCTCGTTCGGCTCACCGAAAAGGACTACGAGCTCCGTCCGCAGGGTGAGCTGGCCGGTTTTCGGATCTGTGCTAAAGAAAACGGCGCACTGGCCGATGCGCCTTGATAGGGATCCAATTTTTCAGGAGTTCAAATGTCATTGACTATCGGTTTGCCAAACCCCGGCGCGGTTACCATCGGCGGAAAAACAGCCGCTACGATCAATGCCCTGAGCGAGGCCAACGAGCAAGCGGCGGCCGAAGCGCTGGGCAAAGACGCTGGCGATACGAAGCAAGTCAGAACCGGTGGCGGCCCAGTGCAGGAGGAGGCGCCGGCCGAAAGCGGTGGCAATCAAAGCATCACGATCAAGATACTGCTCAAGCGCATGAAGGAGTTGCAGCAGCAATTGCAGGAGCAGCAACAGCAATTGGCCGCGGCGCAGGCGGCCAGCTATCCGACCGAAGAAGCCAAGACGACAGTCGTCATGTCGATCCAGGGGCAGATTGCAGACACCAACGCTGCACTCATGGAAGTGGCCGGCAATCTGGTTCGCGAGATGGCCAAGGGGTCCGGCAGCGGCGGTGTGATCAACACGACCGCCTAGGAGAAGAGGGTGGTGACGGTGATTCGCCCTACAAAAAATGCAGATTTTCAGTCGTTGACAAATGTCGGCAGGATTCGCATAGTTCGGTCTACGCAAACGTTTGCGCGGTCTTCGCGGTGAATTGATTTCGTCGTGGGGTGCAGCGAGCTTACGCCAGCGCAAGCGTTGCTCACAATAATCATAAGATCGGAGTGAACCCATGAAGCTGCCATTCGCTGGACGTCTTCTTGCTGTCGCCATGCTGGCTGCCGCATCCGCCGCACTGCCTGTCTCTTCGGCTTTCGCCGAGTCCCCTGAAAAACCCAAAGTCGCTCTGGTCATGAAATCTCTGGCCAACGAATTCTTCCTGACCATGGAAGACGGCGCCAAGGCCTACCAGAAAGAACATTCCGCCGATTTCGACCTGATCTCCAACGGCATCAAGGACGAAACCGATACGGCGGGGCAGACGCGCATCGTCGAACAGATGATTCTGGCGAAGGTCAACGCGCTGGTTATCGCACCGTCTGATTCCAAAGCGATGGTGCCGGTGATCAAGAAGGCCGTCGATGCCGGTATCACCGTGATCAACATCGATAACCAGCTCGATCCGGCTGTGATCAAAAGCAAGAACATCAGCGTTCCGTTCGTAGGCCCGGACAACCGCAAAGGTGCGCGTCTGGTGGGTGAGTACCTGGCCAAGCAACTGAAGGCCGGTGATGAAGTGGGCATCATTGAAGGCGTCTCCACGACGACCAACGCCCAGCAGCGTACCGCTGGCTTCAAGGATGCGATGGAGGCTGCGCAGATCAAGGTTGTTTCCCTGCAGTCCGGCGACTGGGAAATCGACAAGGGCAACAAGGTGGCCGCTTCGATTCTCAGCGAGTACCCGGACGTCAAGGCGCTGCTGGCCGGCAACGACAGCATGGCCGTGGGCGCCGTTTCCGCCGTGCGCGCTGCCGGCAAGGCCGGTCAGGTGCAGGTTGTCGGTTACGACAATATCAATGCCATCAAGCCCATGCTGAAGGACGGTCGCGTTCTGGCGACGGCCGACCAGTACGCCGCGAAGCAAGCGGTGTTCGGCATCGAGACCGCGCTGAAAATCATCAAGGGCGAGAAAGTCGACAGTGGTGCAAATGGCGTGATCGAAACGCCTGTCGAGCTGGTCACCAAGTAAGTCCTTTGGCGACACAATGGCGCTCGTCCGTCCGGGCGAGCGCATGGAGATTTTTATGTCAGTTTCCGCTCCGATCGCTGTCCTCTCGGTCAGCGGTATCGGCAAGACCTATGCGCAACCGGTATTGACCGGCATCGATCTGACGTTGATGCGCGGTGAAGTGCTGGCACTGACCGGTGAGAACGGTGCCGGCAAAAGCACCCTGTCGAAGATCATCGGTGGCCTGGTCACCCCTACCACCGGCCAGATGCAGTTCCAGGGCAAGGATTATCGCCCTGGCAGTCGCACGCAGGCTGAAGAACTGGGTGTGCGCATGGTCATGCAAGAGCTCAATCTGCTGCCGACGCTTTCGGTGGCGGAGAACCTGTTCCTCGACAACCTGCCGAGCAATGGTGGCTGGATCAGTCGCAAGCAACTGCGCAAAGCCGCTATCGAAGCCATGGCTCAAGTCGGCCTCGACGCCATCGACCCGGACACACTGGTCGGCGAGCTCGGGATCGGTCACCAGCAAATGGTCGAAATCGCCCGTAACCTGATCGGCGATTGTCACGTGCTGATCCTTGATGAACCGACCGCGATGCTGACCGCGCGCGAAGTCGAGATGCTGTTCGAGCAGATCACCCGGTTGCAGGCGCGTGGCGTCTCGATCATCTACATCTCCCACCGCCTCGAAGAACTGGCCAGGGTCGCTCAGCGCATTGCTGTGTTGCGTGACGGCAACCTGGTTTGCGTCGAGCCGATGGCCAATTACAACAGTGAGCAACTGGTTACCCTGATGGTTGGTCGCGAGCTGGGCGAGCATATCGATCTTGGGGCTCGCAATATCGGCGCGCCGGCCCTGACGGTCAAAGGCCTGACCCGCTCCGACAAGGTTCGCGACGTTTCCTTTGAGGTTCGCGCCGGCGAGATTTTTGGCATTTCGGGGCTGATCGGGGCTGGGCGCACCGAACTTTTGCGGTTGATCTTCGGCGCTGATGTCGCGGACAGCGGCACGGTGGCACTGGGTTCGCCAGCGAAAACGGTGAGCATTCGCTCGCCTGTCGATGCGGTGCGCAACGGCATCGCCTTGATCACGGAGGATCGCAAGGGCGAAGGCCTGCTGCTGAGCCAATCGATCAGCGCCAACATTGCCTTGGGCAACATGCCGGAAATTTCCAGCGGCGGGTTCGTCAACAACGGCGATGAAACGAAGCTCGCGCAGCGGCAGATCGACGCCATGCGCATCCGCAGTTCCAGTCCGACGCAACTGGTGTCCGAGCTGTCCGGCGGCAATCAGCAAAAGGTGGTGATCGGGCGCTGGCTCGAACGCGACTGTTCGGTGCTGCTGTTCGACGAGCCGACTCGCGGTATCGATGTCGGCGCCAAGTTCGATATTTATGCCTTGCTCGGCGAACTGACCCGTCAGGGCAAGGCGCTGGTGGTGGTATCCAGCGACTTGCGTGAGCTGATGCTGATCTGCGACCGCATCGGCGTGTTGTCGGCGGGACGTCTGATCGACACCTTCGAGCGCGACAGCTGGACCCAGGATGACTTGCTTGCCGCCGCATTCGCCGGCTACCAGAAACGTGATGCGTTGCTCAACGAAGCAGCGCCTAGGGATCTCCCATGAAAACTGCATCTTCCGCCGGCAAATCCAGTGGCAATTTCTACGGCCTCGGGACTTATCTGGGGCTCGCCGGCGCGTTGCTGGCAATGATTGCGCTGTTCTCGGTCATGAGCAGCCATTTCCTGTCGTACAACACCTTCAGCACCCTGGCCAACCAGATTCCCGACCTGATGGTTCTGGCGGTGGGCATGACGTTCGTTCTGATCATCGGCGGGATCGACCTGTCGGTAGGCTCGGTACTGGCACTTGCGGCCTCCACTGTCAGCGTGGCGATTCTTGGCTGGGGCTGGAGCGTGTTGCCGGCTGCCTTGTTGGGTATGGCTGTCGCGGCGTTGGCCGGCACGGTTACCGGCTCGATTACCGTGGCGTGGCGAATTCCGTCATTTATCGTGTCGCTGGGTGTGCTGGAGATGGCCCGTGGCCTGGCCTATCAGATGACCGGTTCGCGCACGGCCTACATCGGTGACTCCTTTGCGTGGCTGTCGAACCCGATCGCCTTTGGCATTTCACCCTCGTTCATCATTGCCTTGCTGGTCATTTTCGTTGCCCAGGCCGTTCTGACCCGTACCGTGTTCGGTCGCTATCTGATCGGCATTGGCACCAACGAGGAAGCGGTACGTCTGGCGGGGATCAATCCAAAACCCTACAAGATCCTGGTGTTCAGTCTGATGGGCCTGCTCGCCGGTATTGCGGCGCTGTTCCAGATTTCCCGGCTGGAAGCGGCCGACCCGAACGCCGGTTCTGGCCTTGAGCTGCAAGTCATCGCTGCGGTGGTGATCGGCGGTACCAGCCTGATGGGTGGGCGTGGTTCGGTGATCAGTACCTTTTTCGGCGTGTTGATCATCTCCGTGCTGGCGGCCGGCCTGGCGCAGATTGGCGCGACCGAACCGACCAAGCGCATCATCACCGGTGCGGTGATCGTGATCGCCGTGGTGCTTGACACCTATCGCAGTCAACGCGCAAGTCGACGGGGCTGATAAATGGCAACGATCAAGGATGTGGCGGCACTTGCAGGAATTTCCTACACGACCGTGTCCCACGTAGTAAACAAGACCCGACCGGTGAGCGAAGAGGTGCGCCTCAAGGTCGAGGCGGCGATCAAGAGTCTCGACTATGTGCCGAGCGCCGTGGCCCGTTCGCTGAAAGCGAAAACCACCGCCACCATCGGTTTGCTGGTGCCCAACAGCCTCAACCCGTACTTCGCCGAACTGGCGCGCGGAATCGAGGATTGCTGCGAGCGTAACGGCTACTGCGTGATTCTCTGCAACTCCGACGACAACCCGGACAAGCAGCGCAGCTACCTGCGGGTGCTGCTCGAAAAGCGCATCGACGGCTTGATCGTCGCGTCTGCGGGGGGCGACAGCGGTCTGGCGCAAGGACTGGCCGGCGTGAAGACGCCGATGGTGATCGTCGACCGTGGACTCGAAGGCGTGGACGCCGACCTGGTGCGCATTGATCACGAATATGGCGCGTACCTTGCGACGCGGCATCTGCTTGAGCTCGGTCATCGCGATATCGCCACGATCGGTGGTCCGGCCAGTACCAGTGTTGCGCAAATGCGTCAGGCCGGTTTTTGTCGCGCGCTGAAAGAGGCCGGTGTTGAGGTGTCCCCGTCGCGCATGCTGGAAAGCGACTTCACCAGCACTGGCGGTTACAACGCGGCTTCCGTCCTGCTTGAGCGCAATCCGCCGAGCGCGATCTTCGCCGGTAACGACATGATCGGCATCGGTGTACTGCGAGCGGCGGCGGAGCGCAACGTGCGCGTGCCTGCCGAACTGTCGGTGATCGGATTCGACGATATCCAGATGAGCCGTTACGTGTATCCCGCGCTGACGACTGTGGGCCAGTCGATCCTGCAACTGGGCGAGATGGCCGCGGAAGTTTTGTTGCGAAGAATTGCCACCCCGGGTCTGGCGACGGATCAGCGGATCGTGACCCCGAGTATTGTCCTGCGCGAATCGACTGCACCGCTGTCCGGCGTGTTCACCGAATACCGCTGAAACGAATTGAAGAGTAGTGATGTATGTCCGCAAATGTAGTGGTAATAGGCAGCCTGAACATGGATCTGGTCACCCGGGCGCCGCGCTTGCCCCGGGGCGGTGAGACGCTGATCGGTCATTCCTTCGCTACCGTGTCCGGTGGCAAGGGCGCCAACCAGGCCGTAGCTGCCGCGCGCCTGGGTGCGCAGGTGTCGATGGTCGGCTGTGTCGGCAACGATGCCTACGGCGTGCAATTGCGCGAGGCGTTGCTGGTTGAGCAGATCGACTGTCAGGCGGTCAGCGTGGTCGAGGATTCCAGTGGTGTGGCGCTGATCGTGGTCGATGACAACAGTCAAAACGCGATTGTCATCGTGGCCGGTGCCAATGGCTCGATGACCCCGGCGGTTATCGACCGGTTTGACGCCGTGCTGCAGGCTGCCGACGTGATCATTTGCCAGCTGGAAATCCCCGATGCCACGGTAGGCCACGCGCTGAAGCGCGGACGTGAACTGGGCAAGACGGTCATCCTTAACCCGGCGCCGGCCAGTCGCCCGCTGCCAACGGACTGGTTTGCTGCAATCGATTACCTTATTCCCAACGAGAGCGAGGCCGCCGCCCTCAGCGGTTTGCCGGTGGACTCA
Source organism: Pseudomonas sp. 3-2 (assembly GCF_019710535.1). Taxonomy (NCBI): domain Bacteria; kingdom Pseudomonadati; phylum Pseudomonadota; class Gammaproteobacteria; order Pseudomonadales; family Pseudomonadaceae; genus Pseudomonas; species Pseudomonas sp. 3-2. Next base: position 2,252,052 of record NZ_CP081200.1, read on the forward strand.
TTGGAGACCGCTGAAAAAGCAGCAGCGCACCTGATGTCACTGGGCGCCGGCAAGGTCATCATCACGCTTGGTGCTCAAGGCTCATTGTTCGCCAACGGCACGGGTTACCAGTATTTTTCTGCCCCCAAAGTGAAGGCTGTCGATACCACCGCCGCCGGGGACACCTTTGTCGGCGGATTTGCGGCTGCGCTGGCGGCCGGCAAAACCGAGGACGAGGCCATTCGTTTCGGGCAAGTCGCTGCAGCCCTGTCGGTCACCCGGGCAGGTGCCCAGCCCTCCATTCCTACCACCTCCGACGTACAGGCATTCAAACCCGTATGAAAAAGACTCCTCTGCTGAATGTCGCCCTGTCGCGGCTGATTGCTTCCCTTGGGCACGGCGACATGGTCGTGATCGGCGATGCCGGCCTGCCGGTACCGCCGGGTGTCGAGTTGATCGACCTGGCGTTGACGCACGGCGTGCCGGATTTCGTCAGCACCCTGAAAGTCGTGCTCAGTGAGATGCAGGTGGAAAGCCACGCACTGGCCAAGGAGATTTTCGACAAGCAACCGACTGCGCTGCCCACGCTGGACGAGCTGAATGACGAAGGCTCGCTGGGGCGGCGTGACCTGCTCAGTCACGAGCAGTTCAAGGTACTCAGCCGACAGGCACGAGCGATTGTTCGTACGGGCGAATGCCAGCCGTACTGCAACATCGTGCTGGTAGCCGGGGTTACGTTCTAACAGGGTTCGACCCTATTGATTTCATCTGCACAAGGAATGCGCCATGCACCGCTATGCTCAAAAAATGCACCAATTGATTCGGAGTCTGCTGCTTTTGTCCGTGATAACCGCGACCGGCGCCCAGGCGGCGGAAAAGATCGACCTGATCATTGACACCGACCCCGGCGCCGACGACGTGGTCGCCTTGTTGTTTGCTCTGGCCTCCCCGGAGGAGCTGAACATTCGTGCGTTGACCACCGTCGCCGGAAACGTGCGTCTGGACAAGACTTCGCGCAATGCGCGGTTGGCCCGTGAGTGGGCAGGGCGGGAAGAGATTCCGGTGTACGCCGGTGCGCCGAAACCGCTGATGCGCACGCCGATCTATGCCGAAAACATCCATGGCAAGGAAGGCCTGTCGGGTGTCACCGTGCACGAACCGAAAAAAGGCCTGGCCGAGGGCAATGCGGTCAACTACCTGATCGACACCCTGAAAAAAGCCAAGCCGCACAGCATCACTATTGCGATGCTCGGCCCGCAGACCAACCTGGCCCTGGCGCTGATCCAGGAGCCGGAGATTGTTCAGGGAATCAAGGAAGTGGTGATCATGGGGGGCGCCCACTTCAATGGCGGCAATATCACGCCAGTGGCCGAGTTCAATCTGTACGCCGACCCGCAAGCCGCGGAAGTGGTGCTCAAAAGCGGCGTGAAACTGACTTACCTGCCGCTGGACGTGACCCACAAGATCCTGACCAGCGATGCGCGCCTGAAGCAGATTGCGGCGCTGAACAACAATGCGAGCAAGATTGTTGGCGACATCCTCAACGAGTACATCAAAGGGGATATGGAGCACTACGGCATTCCGGGTGGCCCGGTGCATGACGCCACTGTCGTGGCTTACCTGCTCAAGCCTGAGCTGTTCACGGGGCGTTCGGTGAATGTGGTGGTCGACAGCCGTGAAGGCCCGACCTTCGGCCAGACCATTGTCGACTGGTATGACGGCCTGAAGGCGCCGAAGAATGCTTTCTGGGTGGAGAACGGCGACGCCCAGGGCTTCTTCGACTTGCTGACCGAGCGTCTGAAACGTCTGAAGTAAGGCATGCGCCCGCAGGTGCCAGCTTGCGGGCTTCTACTCCCTCTCGGTGTCCGGTGTCCCTTTGAAGTCATCGGGATACTTCTCGAACAGTTGGGCGATGAAGGTTTGTGCGCCTTGCGTCCCCAGTGTCTTCACCAGCAGGTCGATGCTGATCAATGCCAATTCCTCCGGACTACCCGGGCTGTAGGAACTATGCCCTTGTCGCCAAGTGGCCTTAATGTCGGCGGTAATGCTTACGGTGGTCATGGCAAGGCTCGGTCGCGGGATCGGAGTTCTGAGTTAACCACTAAGCCGAGCGTTTGGCACTGCGACTTAGGCATGAGCGCGGGGCTGTGCGACACTTGGTCGTTCCGCAAAAAACAAGGATTGAGCTGTGCAGATCGATTTGAATAGCCCCGACGGCCTGACCCTTGATGCTGTCCGCCAAATGCTCGCGTCGGCCAGTGATGACGAACACACCCAGCTGCGCGTGACCAAGGGCGGGATCGCCTACATCTCTTCGGGTGTCACTGGCGGTCAAGACATCGATGGCCTGCTGTTTCGCTTGGAGACCTGGGCAAAAGGCTCGGGGTATGTGGGAAATGTCGCGGCCAGCGACGAAGTCTGGGTCATGCAGATTTTCAATGCGCTCAAAGACAATTGGCCGAATCCGCCTTACGACTACATTGATGTCTATTGAGCGTTATTAATATTCAGTGACGTTTTACGGGGTGAGATTTCAGGCGTTGCTCAGGCACACTCGGCGTTTTTCCGATCGTGGGGCAGGGGGATGGCTCTCACCGTGAAACCAAACGCCTTATTGGCGGTCGCACGATCTCTGCTCAAATTGAAATAAGGAGGCTTCATGCCTTGGAAGTTCGCGTCACTGGGTGCACTGATGGCCGTTGCTGTGTTGGCGGGTTGCAGCACAACCTCCAGTGAGTCGCAGAAGGATCCCGTGACGACTGAGACCGGCCTTGGTCGTTGTGAGGCGTCAGCAGCGGAGTTCGCTCTCGGCAAGAAAGCTTCGCCGGAGCTGTTGGAGCAGGCACGCAAAAAAGCCGGTGCGCAGAATGCCCGGTTCCTCAAGCCCAATGACATGATTACTTTGGAGTACCGCTCTGATCGCCTCAACCTGAATACCGATCAGAACCTGGTGGTCACCCGTGTCAACTGCGGCTGAACCTGTCGGGCTTTCGTATCACCCATAAAAAACCCCGTCACATGGACGGGGTTTTTTTAGTGCGCCGGGAAATTACTCTGGGCGAACTTGTGCAGCTTGCATACCCTTTTGGCCTTTCTCAGCCACGAAGGAGACGGTCTGGCCTTCTTTCAGGCTTTTGAAACCGTCAGTTTCGATAGCTTTGAAGTGTACGAACAGGTCGTCACCGCCACCTTGAGGAGTGATGAAGCCGAAGCCTTTTTCATCGTTGAACCATTTAACGGTGCCGGTTTGGCGATTAGACATGGTGTATCTCCAAGAAACATATATTTTCAGTAGTACTGTGCTGCTCAGGCCAACTGGGCACACCGGGGTATCATAGTCGAAATGTTCGCTTTGGTAGCCCCCCGGACGTGCTGTTTGCCAATCAGTCGTGTTTTCTTTACTGCCTGTTTCGGCTGGAGGCCCCGGTTTAAAAGGCTTTTCGCGAAAAGTAAAGACAATAAAAAAACCTGTAAAACCTGCATAAATCGTACGAAAAGGCCTGAATCAGCTGCCTTTTAGCGGGGCTGGGGGCAGTGAAAAGGCCTGTTTCATCATTTTTTCGCCGGGACGTTGGCCTTGCATTTGGCAATTTGCCCCAGAGCTTTTTGTTGCAGCTCAGGCGTGGCCTTGTTGTCCATCAATGCCTGAATGTCGCTGGCCGGATAAGACTTGATGGCATCGGCACCGCACGCGCAGTGGGATTTTGCGGCAGCGGCACCGATTTGCGGAGTGGCCGCCTGGGTGCACTGAGCCATGTATTTCTCACGCTCGCCCTTTGGCCAGTCGGCGTGGGCGCTCAGCGGCAGCAGCAAAACGAGGGGGGCGACTGCAGCAAGCAGGGTATTAAGACGCATGCGAGGATGCTCCTTGTGGGTCAATGTCTTGTTATCTGAGGGCTCAAAGGCCGATCAAGTTCAGCACTCTGGCATAAAACAGACGATTTGCCTCTCGGTAAAAACCAGAGTGCATCGGCGACCGTTCATCTGTGCTAGCATGCTTGGCTCGGGCGTTCGCAGGCTCCGGATGACCTTCAGTCCCGGTTGCGGCCGTGCACGAATTTTCTGATTTGAATCCCAGTCACTCTGGTTCGGTTTTCCGGTTGGCCGCAAGGCTCCTGCCGCTGTAAGGCAGGCGTTCGTCATTGAATGGCCTGGATCGGATCTTGTACTGGCTCATCCCAACCCACGTGACCTTTGGTAGGGGTCACCACTAGGAGAGGAGGCGCCATGCCAACTATTACTCTTCCCGACGGCAGTCAACGTTCATTCGATCACCCGGTTTCCGTAGCCGAGGTCGCCGCATCCATCGGTGCAGGTCTGGCCAAGGCCACCCTGGCCGGCAAGGTGAACGGCAAGCTGGTTGACGCTAGCGACATCATCGACAGCGACGCAACGCTGCAAATCATCACGCCAAAGGATGAAGAGGGGCTGGAGATCATTCGCCACTCTTGCGCCCACCTGGTCGGCCATGCGGTCAAGCAGCTGTACCCGACTGCAAAAATGGTCATCGGGCCGGTCATCGACGAAGGTTTCTATTACGATATCGCCTTCGAGCGTCCTTTTACTCCGGACGACATGGCGGCCATCGAAAAGCGCATGCAGCAGCTGATCGATACCGAATATGACGTGATCAAGAAAGTCACTCCACGTGCCGAAGTGATCGAAGTGTTCAAGGCCCGTGGCGAAGACTACAAGCTGCGCCTGGTCGAAGACATGCCGAACGAGCAGGCAATGGGCCTGTACTATCACGAAGAATACGTCGACATGTGCCGCGGTCCGCACGTGCCGAACACTCGCTTCCTGAAATCCTTCAAGCTGACCAAGCTGTCGGGCGCCTACTGGCGCGGTGATGCCAAGAACGAGCAATTGCAACGCGTGTACGGCACCGCATGGGCTGACAAGAAGCAGTTGGCGGCTTACATCCAGCGTATCGAAGAAGCTGAAAAGCGCGATCACCGCAAGATCGGCAAGCGCCTGGGCCTGTTCCACACTCAGGAAGAAGCGCCGGGCATGGTGTTCTGGCACCCGAATGGCTGGACGTTGTACCAGGTACTCGAGCAGTACATGCGCAAGGTGCAGCGCGACAACGGCTATCTTGAAATCAAGACGCCGCAAGTCGTTGATCGTAGCCTGTGGGAAAAGTCCGGGCACTGGGCCAACTACGCCGACAACATGTTCACTACCGAGTCGGAAAGCCGCGACTACGCCATCAAACCGATGAACTGCCCGTGCCACGTGCAGGTGTTCAATCAGGGCCTGAAGAGCTACCGCGAGTTGCCGATGCGCTTGGCCGAATTCGGTGCCTGCCACCGTAACGAGCCATCGGGTGCGCTGCACGGCATCATGCGTGTGCGTGCGTTTACCCAGGATGACGCCCACATCTTCTGCACCGAAGAGCAGATGCAGGCTGAATCCGCTGCGTTCATCAAGCTGACCATGGATGTTTACCGTGACTTCGGCTTCACCGATGTCGAGATGAAGCTGTCCACTCGTCCGGAAAAGCGCGTTGGTTCCGACGAGCTGTGGGATCGCGCCGAAGCAGCCCTGGCCGCAGCCCTTGATAGCGCTGGTCTGCCGTATGATCTGCAGCCGGGTGAGGGCGCATTCTATGGTCCGAAAATCGAATTCTCGCTGAAAGATTGCCTCGGCCGCGTGTGGCAGTGTGGTACCTTGCAGCTCGATTTCAACCTGCCTGTGCGTCTGGGGGCCGAATACGTCTCCGAAGACAACAGCCGCAAGCATCCGGTGATGTTGCACCGTGCGATCCTCGGTTCGTTCGAGCGTTTCGTCGGGATTCTGATCGAGCACTACGAAGGTGCATTCCCTGCGTGGCTGGCGCCAACCCAGGCAGTGATCATGAATATCACTGATAAACAGGCAGATTTCGTCGCTCAGGTCGAAAAAACTCTCAACGAAAGCGGGTTTCGTGCCAAGTCCGACTTGAGAAATGAAAAGATCGGCTTTAAAATCCGCGAGCATACTTTGCTCAAGGTTCCATATCTCTTGGTTATTGGGGATAAGGAAGTCGAGATGCAGACTGTCGCTGTGCGTACTCGTGAAGGTGCTGACCTGGGCTCGATGCCCGTCGCCCAGTTCGCTGAGTTTCTCGCGCAAGCGGTTTCCCGGCGTGGTCGCCCAGATTCGGAGTAATTATTATTAAGCGTGAAATGAGACAAGATAAACGAGCTGCACCGAAAGCCCCGATCAACGAGAATATCTCGGCACGCGAGGTTCGGTTAATTGGCGCTGATGGCGAGCAGATTGGCATCGTCTCGATTGATGAAGCGCTTCGTATTGCTGAAGAAGCCAAGCTTGATCTGGTAGAAATCTCTGCCGACGCAGTCCCACCGGTTTGCCGGGTGATGGACTACGGCAAATCGATCTTCGAAAAGAAGAAGCAGATTGCTGCGGCGAAGAAGAACCAGAAGCAGATTCAGGTAAAAGAAATCAAGTTTCGTCCAGGGACGGAGGAAGGGGATTACCAGGTAAAACTGCGCAACCTGGTACGTTTCCTGAGTGACGGGGACAGGGCCAAGGTATCCTTGCGATTCCGCGGCCGTGAGATGGCCCACCAGGAGCTGGGGATGGAACTCCTCAAGCGGGTTGAACAAGACCTGCTCGAGTACGGTTCGGTCGAACAGCATCCTAAGATGGAAGGACGCCAGCTGATCATGGTCATCGCCCCGAAAAAGAAGAAGTAATCAACAGGGCACGGCAGGCCTTCTGATTATGTTTATCAACTGAATGCGGAGTATCCGAACATGCCAAAGATGAAAACCAAAAGTGGTGCTGCTAAGCGGTTTCTGAAAACTGCTAACGGTATCAAGCACAAGCACGCTTTCAAGAGCCACATCCTGACCAAAATGTCGACCAAGCGTAAGCGTCAACTGCGCGGTAGCAGCTTGCTGCATCCGTCTGACGTGGCAAAAGTCGAGCGCATGCTGCGCCTTCGTTAATTTTTGGATCAAGAATAGAGGAAGTAACTCATGGCTCGTGTAAAGCGTGGCGTCATTGCCCGTAAACGTCACAAAAAAATTCTGAAACTTGCTAAAGGCTACTACGGCGCACGCTCCCGCGTATTCCGTGTTGCCAAGCAAGCGGTAATCAAGGCAGGCCAATACGCCTACCGTGACCGTCGTCAGAAAAAACGTCAGTTCCGCGCTCTGTGGATCGCTCGTATCAACGCTGGTGCTCGTGTTAACGGTCTGTCTTACAGCCGTTTCATCGCTGGCCTGAAAAAAGCGTCCATCGAGATCGACCGTAAGGTTCTGGCTGATCTGGCAGTGAACGAAAAAGCGGCGTTTGCTGCGATTGTCGAGAAAGCTAAAGCCACCTTGGCTTAAGTACCCCCGACAGTCACCCGGCCTCACCTCTGTGGGGCCAGGTGTTAAACGTCATAAATAGGGGAAGAGCCTTCAAGCTCTTCCCCTATTTTGTATCTGGAGTCTGTACATGGAAAACCTGGATGCGCTGGTCTCTCAAGCACTAGAGGCTGTGCAAAGCGCTGAAGATATCAATGCCCTGGAGCAAATCCGGGTTCAATACCTTGGCAAAAAAGGTGAATTGACTCAGGTGATGAAGACCCTGGGGAATTTGCCGGCAGAAGAGCGTCCGCAGGTCGGCGCCCTGATCAACGTTGCCAAGGAACGTGTCACAGGCGTTCTCAATGCGCGCATGGCCTTGTTTGAGGAAGCCGAACTGGCTGCCAAACTGTCTGCCGAATCCATTGACGTGACCCTGCCGGGCCGCGGTCAGACCTCCGGTGGTCTGCATCCGGTAACCCGGACTCTGGAACGTATCGAACAGTTCTTCACCCATATCGGCTACGGCATCGCCGAAGGCCCTGAGGTCGAAGACGACTATCACAACTTCGAGGCGCTCAACATCCCAGGCCACCACCCGGCCCGGTCGATGCATGACACCTTCTATTTCAACGCCAACATGTTGCTGCGCACCCATACCTCGCCGGTACAGGTCCGCACCATGGAATCGAAAAAACCGCCGATCCGCATCGTCTGCCCTGGTCGTGTGTACCGCAGCGACTCCGATATCACCCACTCGCCGATGTTCCACCAGGTTGAAGGCCTGCTGGTCGATCGCGATATCAACTTCGCCGACCTCAAAGGCACGATTGAAGAGTTCCTGCGGGTGTTCTTCGAGAAAGAACTGGCTGTGCGTTTCCGTCCTTCGTACTTCCCGTTCACCGAGCCTTCTGCCGAAGTCGACATGGAGTGCGTGATGTGCAGCGGTAAAGGCTGCCGCGTCTGCAAGCAGACTGGCTGGCTGGAGGTGATGGGCTGCGGCATGGTTCACCCGAACGTGTTGCGCATGTCCGGGATCGATCCGGAAGAGTTCTCGGGCTTTGCCTTCGGCATGGGCGTTGAGCGTCTGGCCATGCTGCGTTACGGCGTGAACGACTTGCGTCTGTTCTTCGACAACGACTTGCGGTTCCTCGCGCAATTTCGCTAGTCGTAACGAATTCTTAGGAGAGCAGGATGAAATTCAGTGAACAATGGCTGCGTGGCTGGGTCAGCCCGCAGGTAGATCGCGACGCGCTGGTTGCCCGTCTGTCGATGGCCGGTCTTGAGGTCGATAGCGTTACGCCGGCCGCCGGTGTTTTCAGTGGCGTGGTGGTGGGCGAGGTGCTGAGCACCGAGCAGCATCCCGATGCCGACAAATTGCGCGTATGCCAGGTCAGCAATGGCGCGGAAACTTTCCAGGTCGTGTGCGGTGCGCCAAACGTGCGTCCGGGCCTGAAGATTCCGTTCGCGATGATCGGTGCCGAGCTGCCGGGCGACTTCAAGATCAAGAAGGCCAAGCTGCGCGGCGTCGAGTCCAACGGCATGCTGTGTTCGCAAGCCGAACTTCAGATCGGCGAAGGCAATGACGGTCTGATGGAGCTGCCGGCTGATGCGCCGGTGGGCGAAGATTTCCGTGTTTATCTGGACCTGGAAGACGCCAGCATCGAAGTCGATCTGACTCCGAACCGTGGCGACTGCCTGTCTCTGGCCGGTCTGGCTCGTGAAGTCGGCGCGCTGTACGACGCTCCGGTCACTCGCCCGGTGGTGATGACGGTTCCGGCGGTGCATGACGAAGTGCGCTCGGTAGAGGTCCTGGCACCTGCCGCGTGCCCGCGTTATCTGGGTCGTGTCATTCGCAACGTTGATCTGTCCAAGCCGACGCCGCTGTGGATGGTTGAGCGTCTGCGTCGCGCTGAAGTGCGCAGCATCGATGCCGCAGTCGACATCACCAACTACGTAATGCTCGAGCTGGGTCAGCCGCTGCACGCCTTCGATCTCGCCGAAATCAATGGCGGCATCCGGGTGCGCATGGCGGAAGAGGGTGAGAAGCTCGTGCTGCTCGACGGTCAGGAAGTCAGCCTGCGTAGCGATACGCTGGTGATCGCCGACCACAGTCGCGCTCTGGCCATTGCCGGCGTGATGGGTGGCGAGCACAGCGGCGTGTCCGCGACTACTCGCGACGTATTCCTTGAAAGTGCGTTCTTCGACCAGATCGCTGTGGCGGGCAAGGCTCGTTCCTACGGTCTGCACACCGACGCTTCGCATCGCTACGAGCGTGGTGTGGACTGGCAACTGGCCCGTGAAGCCATGGAGCGTGCCACTGGCCTGCTGCTGGAAATCACCGGTGGCGAAGCCGGCCCGATCATCGAGACCGTCAGCGAGCAGCATCTGCCGTCGATCGCGCCGATCACCCTGCGTGCGCAGCGCATCACCCAGATGCTGGGCATGGAAATGGATTCGGCCGAAGTCGAGCGTCTGCTCAGCGCTTTGGGTCTGAAGGTTTCCGCCGACGGAGCAGGGCAGTGGCGCGTAGAAGTGCCGAGCCATCGCTTCGATATCAGCCTGGAAGTCGATCTGATCGAAGAGCTGGCGCGTCTGTACGGTTACAACCGCCTGCCGGTTCGTTACCCGCAAGCTCGTCTGGCGCCACAAGCCAAGGCCGAAGCGCGCAGCGATCTGCCGGAACTGCGTCGTCTGCTGGTCGCTCGTGGTTATCAGGAAGCGATCACTTACAGTTTCATCGATCCGAAGCAGTTCGAGCTGTTCAACCCCGGCGTTGAGCCGCTGCTGTTGGCGAACCCGATCTCCAATGACATGGCCGCCATGCGTTCGTCGCTGTGGCCGGGTCTGGTCAAGGCGCTGCAGCACAACCTCAACCGCCAGCAGGATCGTGTTCGTCTGTTCGAGAGCGGTCTGCGCTTTGTCGGTCAACTGGAAGGTCTGAAGCAAGAGTCGATGATCGCCGGTGTGGTGTGCGGCAGCCGTCTGCCGGAAGGCTGGGCGCAAGGTCGCGATACCGTTGACTTCTTCGACGTCAAGGCTGACGTAGAAGCGCTGCTGGGCTTTGCTGGTGCGCTGGATCAGTTCACTTTTGCACCGGGTAAACATCCTGCATTGCATCCGGGCCAGACTGCACGCATCGAGCGGGAAGGGCGTGAAGTCGGCTTTATCGGCGCGATTCACCCTGAGTTGTCGAAATCCCTGGGTCTCGACCGTCCGGTCTTCGTCTTCGAGCTGGTTCTGGCTGAAGTCGCTACGGGTAAAATGCCGAAATTCCACGAGTTGTCGCGCTTTCCTGAAGTTCGTCGTGACCTGGCACTGATTGCGCACAAAGACGTTGCAGCCTCGGCTGTACTGGACGTAATCCGTGAAAATGCAGGTGAATGGCTGACAGACCTCAGGCTATTTGACGTGTATCAGGGTAAAGGCATTGATCCTGATAGAAAAAGCCTTGCAGTCGGCTTGACCTGGCAGCATCCATCGCGCACTCTTAATGACGATGAGGTGAATTCGACGACGCAAAATATCCTCACCTCGCTCGAACAAAGGTTGAACGCCACGTTAAGGAAGTGACGTATGGGGGCTTTGACGAAAGCTGAGATGGCGGAACGTCTGTATGAAGAGCTGGGCCTGAACAAGCGGGAAGCCAAGGAATTGGTGGAGCTGTTTTTCGAGGAAATCAGGCACGCTCTCGAAGACAACGAGCAGGTCAAATTGTCGGGTTTCGGCAATTTCGACCTTCGGGACAAACGCCAGCGGCCTGGCCGCAACCCGAAAACGGGGGAAGAAATCCCGATCACGGCTCGCCGTGTAGTCACCTTTCGTCCAGGGCAGAAGTTGAAGGCCCGAGTTGAGGCTTATGCTGGAACCAAGTCATAACGACGAACTACCCGTCATCCCGGGCAAACGCTACTTCACCATTGGTGAAGTCAGCGAGCTGTGTGCAGTAAAACCACACGTGCTGCGCTATTGGGAGCAGGAGTTTCCTCAGCTCAACCCCGTCAAACGCCGCGGAAACCGCCGGTATTATCAGCGCCAGGACGTGCTGATGATCCGGCAGATCCGCGCGCTCCTTTACGATCAGGGGTTCACCATCGGCGGCGCACGTCTGCGTCTGTCCGGTGATGAGGCCAAAGACGACACCACCCAATACAAGCAAATGATCCGCCAGATGATCGCCGAGCTCGAAGACGTTCTGGTGGTTCTCAAGAAATAATTTCCTGCTTTTAAATACTTCCAGTTTTCAAAAGCTTGCGATATATTCTTGAGCGTTCTTCGAGATGGAGAACGAGTTTCAAACCTAGTCGGGGCGTAGCGCAGTCCGGTAGCGCACTAGCATGGGGTGCTAGGGGTCGAGTGTTCGAATCACTCCGTCCCGACCATATTATTCAATGACTTAGCCCAATCTGAAAAGGTTGGGCTTTTTCATGCCTGAAAAATACTCCCACATTTACTCCCACGGTTATCTTGGACCTCGGTGGATGTGCCACTTGAGAGGCGTTCGACGCTTGTTAAACGGGGTCCTATTTGGAGAGCGGTTGATGTTAAGTCGCGCCGCAAGGCATGGTAAGTCGCAAGTCTGTAAACACAGTCAAAGGTCGTTCTCTCCAAAAAACACTTTGACTGGGCTCTAGAGCAGTATTTTCCGGTTACTCTCCAGACTCCCAACACGGAGAGACCGCAATGGATGTTGTCAGTCGGATTGAGCGAGCAAGAACCAAAGCCTTTTACCAACTCCTGGTCGACAGGCTCGGGTCAGAGAGCTGGGCTGAGCGCAAAGCCGCCTATGTGAAGCGCATCCGTGACAAAGAATCGAAATTCGATATCAAGCTGCCGATCGAGCCGCAGCTTTTCATACCGACAGAAAATGATATCGACTGGTACATCCTCGCATCGTACCTGTCCTATGATTTTCCCTACAGTGATTCGGCTTACTGCAGTAGACGAGTCATTCCCTACGCCATGGCCATCGGCGCCGTTGCCGAGCAACTCCGAAGCGTGCCCAACGTTGGAGATGTCCTAGACAAGATGTTGGCCAACAACAATAACCCGGAAACGCAGCTGTTCGAGCTGCTGACGGCCTCGTTCTACCTGAAAAACGGTTACGAGGTTGCCTTCATTCCAGAGAACAGCATCACGTGGCCGAACGGGAAAAAGAAGTCGCCAGATTTGCTCGTCAAATCAGGTGAGCTGGAGTTCTACGTTGAATGTAAACGCTCGGATAAACAAACAAAGTACTCGCTCGGCGAGGAGGAAGCTTGGGCCAACATCTGGGCTCAGGTGAGCCATTACATGCTCAAAGCGGCACCATGGAGCATCGTTGATCTGACATTCCATGAGCAGGTATCAGATGTCACAGTAGAGGATGTAATCAAGGTGGTGAACCTTGCCATCAAGGCAGATGAGCAAGGGGTGAGGGTTGAGGCCATTACCGCGAAAATTCGCGTAATCGACAAGGTCGGGCTCAAACGCCACTACCGGAGTTTCTCTGTTAGGCCCAATAGCCCGCAACAAGAGCTGCTTGTGTTCGGTGACATCGATAGCAACGAAAAGCGCAACGTCGCGACTGTCGCAAGTCGGGTCATTCGCCCTGGAACCAATGACGACATCCTCAACATGTTTGTCAAAGACGTCGCCAGTTGCGTAGGTGCCCAATGGCGCTGCGACCATGAGAACTCACTCTCGTTGCGCTCCAAGCACTTCAAGAGCCTGGTCAACGACGGCGTGAGCCAAATTCCTCCCGATCGGGCTGGCGTGGTGCACGTCTGGTTCGAGACTCGTGACGGCATCGAGATCGAGAAGCTACGCAGGGACAAAAATGTCGACCAGATCAGTGCCTATGATGCCTCTGAAACCTCCGTGCTTGGCGTCTTCGTACACGCGGTCAACTACTACCCATTTGAGGACAGCTACGAGTGGGCCGAGACAGTACAGGACTTTGCGCGGGTGCCACACTTGATGGGGCTCTTCCCCTGGCAGACCCTGATGCTTGGATCCGACGCGACAAACGAAGTTGAAGACATCACCCACTGGGAACAGGACAAAGCGGCAAAGTCCCTTCGGTGAGATCGGTCAAGGATGGTGCTGAAAAGCGCCACCTTCTGCTTACACAGGAAAGTGAATGCGAACTTTAGATAGCTGGGCTCATCGACTTTTACATCTCCCACTGCTCATCGAGTGCCCCTTGATGCAGGTTATAGGCTACGACCAAGAAGAACCTTCTTTCACCGGGCCTGGCCACATCTCTATCAAGTCACGCACTGAGATGGAATTTGTGATGCACGGGACGCCGGCTGATGAAGCCAAGGCGCTTGAACGCGTCATGCTCGCGTTCGAAAATCCATACGTCAATCTGGATCAGCTCAGAGTCTTCGCGGTTGATTATGAGGGAGTAGAGTGGAACTGCGGTTGGGTGGACGTTCAGATCGGTGAAACTGCGAAGGGCACCTGGCGGCTCTCAGGAAACATTCAGGGAATCATGACCATGGCCTCGGGGACAAGGATACATCCCGAGCCAGGGGTGGAGGTGATCTATGATGCGCAACTGAGCATTCCTATTCCGCTGCTCAGCCGGAAAGCGTTGCGCGAGAATGCAGAGTCGCCCAAGTCGACTTCCAGGCAAAGGATAGCTCAACAACACCAGATCGAGGTTGAGGGAGGGAGAGTCGCCTTCCATCGTAGCTGGGGTGATGAAAGGCTATGGATTACAGCATCTGGATTTCAGCCCTGCTTCAGCGTGTTCCTAGAGAATTGGGTCGGCGAGCCGCTCAACCTTCTTTTTGGTCAATTGATTCATCCGCGCCTGACGGCCCGCAACATGGGTGATGGATCTGCGCTAATCGCCTTGCGCAATGTCTCGGATCACACTGCAGACGCCCAGGTTTCATCGTTATTGATAGCCAAAGACCAGCGATGGCACAGTGAGCGCTTCTGGGAGCTATATGGTCAGATCCTGTCCATGATCATCCGAGCGGGACAGAACAAGGCCGCACCGGATCTAGCACTTCATCAGCTCACTCAGTACTACCAGGAAATTGCCCAGGCCACGACTGGCTCGCACTGGGTACTGTGTATGACACTTGCCAGTGTCATCGAAGGTGTGGCAAATCTGATGTTCCCTCCGGTGAGGTCTGTTATCTCGGGCAAGGAAAACATCGACACTTGGGAGGCGTCCATCAGAAGCCTGGAAGTGCATGTCCAAGAATGGGAGGGAGATAACAAGCTTCGCCAAAGGCTCATGACTTCACTGCGAGGCGCCCGGGATAAGGGTGTGCTTCATCGACTCAAGTCTTTGGTAGAGAACGGGGTGATTGATAAAGAACATCTCAATGTCTGGCAGAAGGTGAGAAACAGCGTCATGCATGGAAACCTAGTTTCTCCTTGGCTTACCGAAGAGCTTGAGCAAAAACTTACGCGGTTGACCGAGCTTGCTCATCGACTGAGCGAAGCCTATATCCGCAAATGTGCAGCCTAGGCTCTGTACGGAATTAGGCGAAACTATTTCGGAAAGCGTAAATTTATGAATTCAATGGAATTCTTACTTCAGCTGGTGAAGGTTTCTGATGGCTAAACGAAATTGCAGTCGAATCCTGAGCGTTGATCCCCTACTTTTTTATCGCGCCTCGCCATTGCAGGCGCCCCAAAGCCGATGATCGGTTCATGCTCAATGGCATCCTCTGGGATCTCTCTTCCGGTGCGGCCTGGCGTGACATGCCTGAGCGTTTTGGCACTTGGTCAACGGTCTATCAACGCTGTCGTGATTGGCGCAACCAAGGCACGTTCGACCTGATGCTCAAACTACGCTCCCGCCTTCGGTCACACCTCCAGCAATATTTGTTGCGCAGGGTCGTCTTCGAACATCAGGGCCTGCCCATTTTGAGCGATGCGTATTTTTCATCCGATCTTGCCGTATGGATCTCGCTTCGGGCTAATCGATAGGATGCGATCGCTCCCTGTCAAACCTTGTGAAATCGCGCTATCTGGGAGGCGTCAGGATAGGGTGTTGACTACAGACAATGAGCCTCTTCGCACCACGCGTCATGGCAACGTAGAGATTTCGGGCGTTCATCTGCTCAGGCTCCAAGATCACCGCAACATCCGCCTCCAGTCCCTTCAGCAACAAAGTGCTGCCCACTGCCCGGCGCGACAATGGGCGCCCTTGCATGCGGTTGCGCTCGCGAATCTGAATAGCTGATTCGCGGAACGTGTGTGTATTGGACGCGGCCATTCGTAGCGCGGCGATACAGCAGCGAAGGATTTCCGGGCGATATACGCGGCAATCCTGCTGCTGGGAGAGCTGCTGTAGGAGGTCGATCACACCTGCAAAACTGGGGGTTGCCAGGTAGGTCACCGCGACGAACTCAGCGATTGTTGGTGGGGTGCGGTTGCGACCATTACGTATGGTTTCGACCCGAGCGAGGTAAGCAGTGGCTCCCACACCTGTCATCACGCTCGCGGCGAAATTGGCAATCTGGCTCAGCGCCATTGGCCCTGCCAGCTCGAAGCTCTGAGCGAAGGTGATGAGGTCTGGCAAATCCACAGCCTCTACCGTCGTTGCACCTGGTGTCTGGCTTGTCAGACGCTGCCTGCCTGCCGTGTTTCTGGCATCCCCTATGATCAGCGCCGACTCTCCGTTTTGCAGCGGGGTCAATGCAGCGTTTCGTCGTTGCGCGTCGGCATTGGCTGGGTGGATGTGTATCCATTGAACTTCGTGGGGCGCTGCAGCCAGATCGACTGGGTGACCGGCTTCCAGCAGCTCTCTCATCTGAAGCAGCCAGAGCCCCAGGTTCTCCGCATGGGCGAGGCGCCATCGCCAAGGCGTGGCCAGGGCGCCAATCCTGGGGAAGTGTGGAAGGACATCGGTGTTCCAGTCGACCAGGCGATTCTGCGCGATGTCGAAAATGGCCTGCATGGGATCGCCCAGGACATAGGTGGGCAAGCTCGCGGCGAGCCAAGTGACGATGGCGTGTTGCGCCTGGTTGCAGTCCTGGTACTCGTCGACCAAAAGGTGCGAGTAGGTTGAGCGCAAGACCTGATCCAAGTGTTGCCCACTCAGCAGCACGATAGCCGCTGCCCGGATTGCAGGATAGTCAGCGGCGCGATTGGCCAACTGCATGATCGCTGGATTGTGCCCGCTTCGGGCGGGAAATTTGCCAATCAGCTTCATGGCGAAGCCATCAAGCGTTGCAATGCGAAATGAGGCGGGCGGCACCCTTGCACGTGCCATGCGAGCGCGCAGGGCCGCGACACCGGCATTGGTGTGGGTCAGAACCAGAATGGGTTTGGGCCCCGTATGCTGAATCAACGTGTCTGTAATCAGCTGCGTTTTACCGCAGCCTGCCGGCGCGGTTATCGACCCTCTTGGAAAATCGAACAGCGCGATCTCAGGCGGCATGAATCCAGTCCCTGATCCGGTTGATAGTCGTTAGGAGGTCGGGATGAGACGCCTGCAGGTTCGGGCCAATGATGTGCTTGGCGATGAACTCGTAGGTTGTCACTGACTTGAACCAGCCATTTTTGCGAATGCGTGAGGCAAGTCCTAGATAGCTTCGAGTACCTGGTGCATAAGGCACCCCTTGCGCTCGAAATGCTTCAATCTGATCGAGTGCCAAGGTGTTCTGTGAACGATCACGTATGTGGCCAGCTACCAGCTCTCGGTCACGCACCTCAATAGCTTTTTCAAGCAATCTATCAAGGGCCGTGTCCGGCAAGCAGGCGAATAGTTCGTCTTCCAGGGCACGTCCTTGCCCCCATGTCGCGGACTGTCCATGAGCCATATGGAAAGCTTGCTGGATTGCAGCAGTTACGGACTTGTCCGCATCGACGATCACAAGCACCTGGTACCCGAGACTGAGCAGCGCGGAGCCACGCGTGTAGCAGTTATCAGGGCTGCCGCCGTTGACGTTGACATAGGCCCCGCCCAGCGCCAGGAAGGAAGGCCTGCCGAGGGTGCCCCAGTATTGGTCCAGGCCGCGCATCAGACCCACTTCACTGGCACCTTCACAGACCACGATGCGTTTGGCCAGAAAGGCCTCGGGATCAGCCCGGAGCGTGCCTTGTACATCATCGGATATCCCGGCCTGGAGAACCTCGTGATGGGCCTGTCGTGGACGAACCACGAAGAGTTGGTGTCCTGACAATTCTCGCAGGGCAACAGGCGAGTGGGTGGTCAGGAAAACCTGGAGGGGTTCCGGTGTGTCCTTGGCGCCCAGGGAGTCCATGAAACGAATCAAACGATGGGGTTCCAGGCCGTACTCCACCTCATCCACCAATGCTATGGAGGCTGCCTGTGCGACCTGGCGTTGAAGGCCCGCTACCAGCAAGCGAGACGATCCGGTGCCGAGCGATCGTAGAGGAATGCCCTGGTCGTTGTGCAGGGCAATGGCGCCATCACCGATCGAGACTGCATGGGCATCCAACAATGCTTGGGCGGCTGCACCAACGGGTACGCCGAGATAGTTGGCGGTCTGCGTCACAATCTCCAGAGGCCGCTGAAGCTGAGCTCCTGCTTGTACACCGAAACCGTTCCGAGCGTCTCGTGCGGCCTCTGCCAAGGCACCACCGAGCGCAGGCCGCTCTTCGGTCAATCGGCTGAGGATGGAGTTACGGCTCCACGACAGGTTGGTGTTGGCATAGCTTCCGATGCGAGCGGGGGAGATGCGTGCTCGATCCTTCCAGGCCAGGTTTCGCTCAATGCCCTGCTGGCTCGCCCGGTCAGAATAGAGCCGCCAGGAAGGTTCCAGATCACTCTCGACCTTGAGTTGCAGGGTCAGTACGGTTTCGATACCGAAACGCGGCTCATCTTCTAGCGTTCGGTTCATGTGATCGAAGCCGCGCAGGAAATCGCCATAACTGTCAAGGTTGATCAGGTCATCAGGTAGGCCACCCAGCGTCACCGTGATCAGGATCGGCTGTGCAACATCCAGCTGGTAGAAATCGGTGTCGCCGAAAGGCGCGTTGCGTCGGGCGCCGAGGCAAAGATCGATGGCATCAAGAATACTGGACTTTCCGCTATCGCCAGGGCCGATCAAGCAATTGAAGCCGGGTGAGGGTGTCCAGTCCAAGTTCTGAATAGAGCGAAAGTTTTGGATCTGGAGCCGACGAATCCTTGCCATATAGTAGGTCCCTGCGCTGATCTGCCCGATGCCGCTTCGCTTTGATCATAGCTAGATTTCGAGTCAGCACAGGTGCACGTGATGAGACGTCACATCAGATTTCATTCCTGGACGGTAGCCAGCTTGCTTTCATGCCATTTGGTTGGAGTGGCAATTGAAGCGATAACAAGCAGCTTAGGGGCTGGGATGCCTTTAGCGGCTGGGTTTGCTGCGTAACATCCCACTTTAGCCAGGAAGCCAAGCTTGAAGCTATCCGCGTGCAAGGCTTCTGGGCACGCATCCAGGTTACTCACTGCTTAGCAGCTGCTGCTCGGTCGCCAAGCTCTGGCTTCATGATGGCGCGAATGTCATACAGCAAGCTGCTCACGTCATGTAGCTTGCAGATGAACTCCTCCAGTATCTCGTTGGTGACCTCGAAGTAGCGATTTTTCTTGTCCAGCCGACGGTGCAGAATTTGCTGCCTGGCTTGGTTGGTGATCGGGTAGGCATGCATGATGTCCGAACGCCGGGTGTTTAGTGCTTGGAACATGTCAGCGGCGGCGCGGCCAATAGGCCCGACCGCCGGTTTTGTTGCCTTAGTTTTCTTTACGCACTTGCGGAATTCGCTGAGGATCTCGCCGCCCGTTCTTGCCTGAAGCTCAGCGCGGTTCACGAGCGGATCCATATGGTGAGCGAGCTCGGCCATGAAGCTGCTGAGGGAAGCAAAGCCGTACAGCGCGACCCCAAGCCGATAGATGTAACCATCGTCAGCTGGAAGCGCGAGACGGGTGAGCCCTCTGATGGCTTTGGTGTTTAGTTCGATGGTCATGACGTGTACTCCAACATCCTTATCTTGTACCGAAAATGCCGGACTCTCTGCTGCGAACCCGGACTGTACTTTACAGGGGGAAAATGACTGAGTTATTTGAACTTACCACGCAGCCAGCTCATTACCCGGATCAAGACTTTCAGCTTGCGATAGAAGTTATCTGCATCGACCAAAAAGCCCAATTGCTTGCGGAGCTGGACCATCTCGCTCGTCACGGCCCTATGCGCATCAGTGCCAGCCAGGCCTGCTGCAACCATGTCCTGACCAACCTCGCGCAGTTGACGGTACCAGGCAATATCGACTGCGTGGTGCTCGAAATAGCGGTGGTTGAAGACGCGGTGCTTACCGAGCAGAAACAGGTAGGCGCCAAAGCCCGCCAGAAAGACCTGCAGCATGCTGATCTCAACCCCCTGAGAGTTCAGGAACTGGGCGATTTGTGGCGTTCGCCAGCAGCCGATCGCGAACAATACGGGCCATAGGGCAATGGCGAACAGCGCTTCGTTCGTGTGTGGGTAGCGTGTAAGTTGAATGGGGATGAAGCGTAGACGGGTCATGGCAACTCCTGGTGGAAGGCTGTCCTGGCACGAGGGGCCAGGACTCACTCCAGCTTCCGTTTTTGCCTAGGTCCGATGCAACTCAAGTGGATGCATTTGGTACCCATCGCCAAGAAGAACGGCGCATTCAACAGCTCGTCAAGACGTCACTTCGCTCTTGAATGGCCAGCCCTCAGGCACCAACGCCGGCGGTTTGCTCCAGGGCGCCTCGACGAGAGACTTCTGGAACCAGTCATCCCGTAGATTTGCATGCTCCGTGATGATGATCTGGAAGCCTGGTACGTCTTCGACCGTGAACTGGTATAGCAGATTGAACAGCTTGCGTACCGAGTCCATATCGGCATCGGATTGCTCGGTGTTCAATACCGTACCGTCGACCGCTTTGTAGGATTCCTCTGAGGGGAAATACACTTGGGTCGGCTGATCGATCAACAAGAAGCGCGGCATGGGTCGATTGCTCTTGGCGCAGTACCAATGCAGAGCGAGCAGCGCGGAGAGATGGTAGGCCAGGTAGTTTTCGCCGCCGCCTGTCCGAGCCATGGGCACAGAACGCTCGGGGCGGTCAAAAATGATGGTCAGCTTCTTCAGGTCGAATCGGGCAGGGTAGGCACTGAATTCAGATTCGAAGCGTTTGTTGTACAGATTGAACTGTGCCGAGATGCTGTTCATGATCGACGCAAGGCGGTCTTCCACATCAACATCTGCCAGTGCCTTTTCAAGTTCCTGTACGCGCATTTCCCGACGGCGATAGTCAGCCTCTTGCCGTTTTAGCGAATTGTCTGGGACGAAGCCCTCAAGGAAAAAGCTGATGCGCCCCACCACATACCTGGCTGCGTCGCTTTGCTTCTGTGCGTTCATCAGCATCGTATTGGCGGCGATGGCGGCTGTCAGCTCCGCTTCCTTCTCGACAATTGACTTGCTTGTGTCCTGAAGGCGTTGGTTTTCCTCCGCCAGGTAGCCCTGAATCTGCGGACGTTGGCCCATCACCGTCTGCATTTCTGCTTCCAGGGACGCCAGTTCGCCGATGAGCGCTTGGGCTATGGGGGTTTCCATGGCCAGATTCTTTTCGGCGAAAGGCCACTGCCATTCGCCTGTTGTTGCATTCTTCGGAAGTGACTTGATGGATAAGAGGCGGTCGATGTGTTCCGATGCCTCGCTCTGGAAGCCGCCGGCACGCCGTTCGAATATCTGGCCGGCCTCAATTTTGGATTTGATCTCGCGTTTGGTTTTCCTCAGTTTGGCCAGCTCAGTCTCCAATTTGGGTACCTTGTCCTCAGGCTGAGCGTGCGGTTTGGCGGGAGTCCAATGCGCTGCCGTTTTGAGGGCAGCAATGATCTCCTCGACCTCCCCAATGGGGGACTCTTGAGGGAGTATTCCTACCGCCTTGGCTTCAGTCAGCAGTGCGATGGCCTGGTTTCGGTTGTTGCCCACGGCTTGCTTCGCCTGCTCCAGCAGCTTTGTCTGAGCCCTCAGGTCTCGCTGAGCTGTCCGCAGCCTAGTTTGCAGCTCGTATCGCTCATTGGTTGACGCGCCCAGCAGGATGGGAAGCGTATCTCTGATCGCCTGGGGTTGGAACGGCTCGTTCTGGCGATAGAAAAGCTGATCCTTGTTGGTGACCAGGCCCTGCCTTTGGAAGAGGTAGTAGTACGAATGCTTGATGGAGGCTTCGTAGCTGTTACGCGTGTGCTCCTCCGCCACCTCTGTGCGGTTTTCCGGAATGCCAAGTTGGCGTGACAGCAACGAGGTGACGGCGACGTCGTCCGTGTTGACCACTAGCTCGGAAAACTCAAGGGGCTGCACGAACTCCCCGGTACGGGTCATGGCCAGGCTGCAGCTCGCGCCGCCTGCCCGTGGGGCCGGTTTCGCCACCATGACCTGCACGTCCGGAAATTGATAGATCACTGCGAACCAGGATACCTTGTCCTGGATAACACCATCCGAAACGTTGAAGTTGGATTGGCCCATGCAGTATTCGATGATGTCCGAAAGGGCGGATTTACCTGTCGACGAGCGGCCCGTAATGATGTTGAGTCCGTCGACTTCGAAGTTGACATCGCGGCGCTGGCCATCGTGGCTGTATACGTGGATGGAGCTGATTTTCATGGTCGAATTCCAAAAGCGGTGTACACCGTAACCCTGTCTGCAATCTTGGCGAACTCTCTCCCCAACAGAGCCGCTGCACGTTGGCACGCCACTGTTTCCTCGGTGCCTTCGATGTCTGCTTTAATCCTCCTGGCTTTCGGGAGGAGTCGTCCCAACGGGGTGACCTCGAAGCAATCGGTGTAGTGCGCCAACGCAAATGCCTCGAAAGTGAACGGCAGCATTTCAGTTACCCTCTCTGCCAGTCCGATTTGCATCTGGGGGTAGGTTTCCACCGTTTTGAGCAAGTAGCCCTTGTAGTGCTTGAGCAGCGCGCTTCGAGATTCCTGGTGGAGGCTCAGCGGCAATACAAGCAGTGACATCGAAAAGGGCATACCCTTGGGCTCTACCACCGCATAGGCCTTGAGCGCACGCAACAGGACTACCGCGCAAAAGGCAGGGTTGAACAAATTTTTGGTCTCAAACGGACGCTCATCCCAGCGAATCATTCGGTCTCTCCAGCAGCCTTGGATAGGCGATCCAGAAGCTGTGGATGCCAGTAAACGGTGGGATAGGGGCGCTTGTTAGCGAGAATCTGAAAACTGCCGCGAAGTACGTAAGGCTCTGTCACACGTGCCCGGATTTTCAGGTGATCAAGCTTCTGGGCTTCTGTCTCAGCCCAGGTATACAGCTTCTTGGCAACGGCAATCAGTTCCGGGTCAGAACAGTCCTCGATTGACGCACCGAGTACATCATCGTCGAATAGGACATCTTTGGTGCGCTCCCACTCATTCGTCAGCCGGCGTTCATACTTCATGATCTCTTCAGAGCCCACCAAGCGCTGCCTCGCCCAGGCTGAGCGCTGCTCAAATGCTCGGTAGTAGTCCAGGATCGCATTTCGAATGCGGCTGGGGCTCAGTTTCAACTCACGTAGTTGACTTACGAAAAGCCGATTATCGATGCTCACATCAATGGGGGATTTGGGGATCGCGTCCTCGAAGGTGATCGGAAGATTGTCATCCTTGTACTCTTCACTGAAGTTGAACAGCTTCTCAGAAACGTCCCGGGCATATGCGGGCTCGCTCTGCGGCTCGCAGAGCATCTGGATGATCAGGTCATTCCACCATCCCTCCAGGCGCTCAAAGACTGCATCTCTGTGCTCAGCACGGATTGGCCGCATTTTCTGGGCCTTGATGAGTGCTGGGAGATCGCCAATCCGAGGTGTGCTGTCAATAATCGTGATTCTCGATACGAAGTCCTCTTTTTCCAGCGCTGTCAGCTTCGAGAGCAACTCCTTGATCTTGGTGAACGATTTCGCTTTGCTGGTGGCGAGCGTGTTCTCTGTCAGTTGCCAAAGGCTGGGCTGAGCCTCCGTTGTATTGGCGCCGTACAGAAAGAATTTCAAGAATGAATCCGGTGCGACGGACGAGGTGGTGAACAGAAAAAACTGATAGTCAGACTCAACCCGCCCATTGGCCTGGTAACGAGTTAGCCAGATATTGACCGACTTCCAGAAGTCGACAGATAGGTCAGTCAGGCGTTCACCAACAGCCTTGTGCTTGAGAGAGGCCAGTGTCTTCTTTCCAGAGGACTCCAGGAAGTCGAGGTCATCTTCCTTCTCGATGAGGATCGCGGTGTCCTCTGGAAGCTCTAATGCCTGGTACAGCGCAAAGCGGGGTTGGAAGATGTAGCCCAATCCCTGTTCCCCGGCGCTGTAGGGGTCGCAATCTTTCTTTTGGTCTGCGGAATCGTTGCTTGCTACAGAACTCATAATTCAGCCCATGCTCCAAGGTCGTACATGCCGCAAACAACGCCTGATGTGTGTGGTTGGCTATTATGTCTGAATGAGTGCGAGCGCTGAGGCGAGCGCTTGCCCACGAAGCCACCATATCTTGCGAGTGAAAGCTTGATGGTGCCGGGTAAGCGTGTGGAGACGACGCCGGCACAAGGAAAGATTCGCGTGGGATCCTATAGCTCCCTTGTGTGAGGGAATAGGCCGCTGGAGTGAAAGGAATTCGGTTGTTAGTGCTTTTGCAGCGGGAAGTCGTGGCGCGATGTTTGATGCCGGTGGGGAGGCGCGAGATGAGCGGCGCTGCGACGGATACACCTAGGGCGAGGATTACCCTTGGGCTTTGCGCTCTTGCTGGCATCCTTTCCATGTTCAACGTGACCTAACCGAAACTCCTTTGCGCACATTCTGACTCGAGTGGTAGCACAAGGCAATCACTTGTTCCAGGCGTGATGGCATTCTGCCGTCGGCGCCCGTAGCTGTGATTCGCCTAAAGGGCAGACTCTGTTCGGAGCTACCAGTTTTTAAGATGGAAACTGTCGCTGGGAGCATTAAAAAAGGGGGAATCGTTTTTACCACGGGTTACATGTACCCCGTCTACTCGATTCTTAGCCGCAGATGTTATTGCCAGCCAGCACAGCATTGACCTAGTGGCTGAAACCTTATTGATTCAAGCTTCTACCTTATGAACCGTTACCACTGCTTTTTTTTGCGGATTGCTGTTGGAACATCATGGCATCGGCCAATAGGTCAATTCGACGCCAGTGCCAACAGCAAGACCGTCGCAAACGTGTTCTTGCACGGCCTGCGAAATTGGGTGATCACGTCTTTGCTTCTGCACTTGCTTGAGCGGATCCTGCGCGGGGCCTAACCGCGGACGACCCACGTCTCTGCGAATCTAAAACCATGTTGTTCGCTCGCTTGGCAAGAGCTAAAGGCATCCCTCCAGGGATGGCGGTTGAGGTACGCAGCCACTATCCCGATCGTTCATATTTACCGTCATGATGGCCTGATGGTACTGTCAGCTACCCGCCGCGCTGGCGCGACAGGTCAACAGGAGGTTCGACGTATGGGTGCAGTGGAAAAGACGTTGGTGTCCTCGCCTTTTCTGGCGGGTGGCGCTACGACGCGAACTGGTGAGGAGAAGATCCCAGGCTACTACTCTGCTGCCCTTGACATGTGGGTTGTCGATACCGCGGAGGGCATAAAGCCTATCATCGCGCAAGGGGCGCTAAGCGAGCTCCTCACCAAGACGAAGGTAAATGCTGAGCAGGATGATGAGGCTACCTGGCAATTGGAGCTGATGACGAAGACTGCCCAGAACGTCGAAAGCGATGACGAGCACACTCGGGAAGCAAACCATCTCCTTCAGCTCGTGACCAAGACCGATTCGACTACCGAACGTGACGACCGCTGCGAAGCCACTTATATCCTTGAGTTGATCACCAAGACCAATCTCCAACTGGAGCACGACGACAATGGCGATCCCACCTTCGGACTGGATACCCGGTACTACGAAGGCTGATGGGGAGACGCTCATGTTGTTATTGGTTACCAACCGTCGTGATATCACGATGGACTACATTGTCGCCGAGGTGCGTCGTCGTAACACTCCATACTTTCGCGTGAACACGGAGTTGCTCCCACAATCCTTGTGCACCATGGATAGTCATCCTCGTACAGCGTGGTCAATTACGCTGGATGGCAAAACCATCCGTGGCGACCAAGTGACGGGCGCCTACTTCCGCCGGCCTGGCGCCCCTATCGTGCCTGATGAGGTGGTCGATCCGGGAGAGCGAGCCTACATCGAAGCCGAATGGAGCAGCTTTTTAAAGAGTCTCTATACGCGTCTGGATGCCTGCTGGCTGAATGCACCTGCCAGGATTTTCAACGCCGAGGACAAGCCCCTTCAGCTGTTGATGGCTCACGAGATTGGCTTTAATGTGCCGGCCGTAGTTATCACCAACGACATTCGATCAGCGCGTCAGATTACCCAGGTTGATCAAGCCATTGGCAAGCCGTTGCGCCAGGCCGTTTTGGCTGGCGAACGCGAACGTGTCATCTTCACCAAGCGCCTCGATACCTTGGACGACGGTCAGGCAAGAGCGATGGCGTTGACACCTTTCATTGTCCAGGCCGAGGTTGTGAAAAAATATGACGTCAGGGTCACCGTAGTAGGCGAGCGCCTCTTCGCCACTGCGATTTGGTCGCAGGAGCACAGCGAGACCGAGGTCGACTGGCGCCAGGGCAGCAGGCCAGATTTACGGCACGAGAAAATCAATCTACCTGTCGAGATCGAACGGCAGTGCCTAGAGCTCGTCTCGCGTCTAGGACTGCGATACGGGGCAATCGATTTGATCTGCGACCGACAAGGCAAACTGTGGTTCCTGGAAATCAACCCGAACGGCCAGTGGGCATGGATTGAGAATTTAACCGGGTACCCAATCGCTTCCGCTATTGTGGACAATCTAGTCGGAATTTCTCATGGCTGATGGGTGGGGGCGGTTGAACCGAGTAATACGGTTGACATGGCCGGTTGTGATCGATCTGTCTCCAGCACAAAAAGCTGCTGATGATGAATGGATGCGTAGCATCGCGACATCGGTAAGGCAGGGGAATTGGTCGAAGGACAGCGAGGTTGCGCTTGATGAGTCGCGCCGCCTTTTTGATGCTGAGGTTGATCGACGAAAGGGTGCTGATGCCAAAGCCGGCATTTACCTTGCCGCCATAACGGCACTTATTCCTGTCTTGGTCTCCCTGTTGCCAAGCCTTTGGAATGACAAATTGAGTAAGGTGCTTGGCTTCACTGGGCTCTTCGTTTTCGCCTGGGCAGTTACGTATTTGCTGCGCGCCGGCGCATGGGCATTCAGCACATTAAAGGTATCTGGGTTTACTCAGCTTGGGCCTGGTGAAATCGCCGCGAGCTGGAAAAAAGACAGTCCCAAAGCGGCTCTGGCCAAACAGCTATCAATAGCGGTCCTTTGTAACTACTCACTCGTGAACAGAAAAATCACCGGGATCAAGATGACTCATGAATATCTCTTGAGGGCATTCCTGGGCTTCACACTGCTGATGGTTATCCAAGTGGTGTGGCCGGTCGGGACTTGGCTGGTGGAGCAGGGCATCCGCTTGTTCAAGCCTGAGGCGATCAATCCCCTGATCATGTGCTTTTCGTGAGCAAGGGACGACCAATGGGGCACTCCGAATACTTAATTCGTTTCGATTTTAAGAAAAGGATTATCGAGTGGCATCAATTCAAAAAATAGCTTGGGGTCCTCAATCAAGTAGCCCTTCAAAGTTGTTTTCTTCCTCGGGCCTTGCACTTGGCATGTCCAGATATTTAGACCGTTGTCTCGCTTCTTGTGAATCTTCAGCTTCTCAAACTGCTTTTGCACCCAACGCCATTCTTCGATCTCTTGGCAGGTGCCCTGAGAGATACCGGGAAACTCCTGCGCGTAGCGTTGGAAGAGGCCTGGAGTGACCAGAAATACGCTGCCATCCACTGTGTGGATTTTGGCCTTGCTGTCATTGATGATCAGCTTGTGGCTCAGAATGCCTTCCTTGACCCAATTCAGGAATGCCTGGCCTGGGTTATCCGATTGAAGCGTTGAAGTATCGTCAGCACTTTCTGACTGTGCGTCTTTGGCCTTGGGCTCTTCCAATTCGAACATGTCCAGCAGCGTACCGAGGTAATCGGCATCCTCTAGCACCATGGGATCCGGCTGCGGTTGGCTTTGAGCTGATCCTGCACTGTCTGTCTCGGGCGCTGGTATTGGTACCTGAGTGTCAGTTAAGTGGTCATGGGCCGCAATGCTCACCGTTCCGCTGAAAGCCTCGGGCCGGTCTTCGTTCCCCCAGATCAGTGCCGGTTGAAGGCGCAGAAAGGTAAAACTCTGTTGCCAGTCTCCTTGTGCCACTAGCGCGGTCCAGATGGCTTTGCCTTCCGGCGTGGACTCAACCAATCCATGTGACTGCAGCTCGTCGAACACCGCGAGGTTGGACGAGGGAATGCCCTCAATCGATTGCGACAGCAGATAGGCTCGTAGTTTGTCTGTGACCGTCTTGCTGACGAGCCACAGCGCATCCTGGGTCAGCCATCCCGCGGCACCTGGCTGGTTGAGTTTCAGTTCGTGCTGAACCAAATGACGCAGTCCGCTGATTAAGTGATGTTGCAGCGAATGAGTCGGTGCTTGCAACGCCTTGCTTGGGTTGCCACCGATGTTCTTTGCGGTGGAGACGCGGTCGGCCTGCATCACCAATTCACCGAGCACGCCGGCGCGTTCGTACTGACCCGCCAGGACATACAGCAGGTTGGCCCACAGTGATGGAAATCCACTGAGCCAATCGAGGATCGGGCGGTCGAGAATCTGGGTGTAGAGCAAGCCTGCGGCCGCGCCATGAAGGTGGTAGTCGCGACCCTTGAGGTAGCGGAAACGATAAGGCTGATCCAAGGAACCCTGCCAAGGATGCCACACGCGGCCATCCTGGCGTTCGACCAGCAGGTCCACGGCGATCTTGCCGATGTCATGCAGCAGGGCACCGTAGGCGATGCCAGCGGACCAGGCGTCGGTCTGGGCGGCTTGGTCCTCGGGCGCGGCACCGGTGGGCAGCAGATACGATTGACGCAGCTTCAAACTACAGGCGACCAGCTCCAACCCATGGTCGAGCATGCCGCCAAGATAAGCATGGTGGTGCGTCTCGCTGGCTGGGAGTTGCTGGACCAGCTCGGCGTAGCGATGGATCGGATTTAAATAGAGCTGGCTGAATTGCGGAGGGGAGAGGGCGGTGTACTGCCAAATGCGATCAAGCAACTGGCGGCGATGCTCGGCTGCTAACAAGCTCTGGGACGATTCGACGGGCAGGTACCCATCGGCGACGTTTACGGTGGGTGGCGGAGGAGGCTTTTGCCTTTTGTGCCGAAACAGACTGAGCATCATGGTCCTCCCGGGAGCTGGCAGAGTCAGTGGCCTTTTAGCCTTTTCGGATAGGGCTCTTACCCTTGACTCCCCATTCCCTTCCAACCCTTACCGGTCCTTTTGACGCGTTTCCCTTTGTGCGGCAATCGGAATATCGATTTGTCCTGGTGCCGTTTTGTTGGATGCGCGTGCTGGTACGAAAAAGGAAAGTGTCGGTACACTGCGGTGCGAATTTTATCGGGTCTTGCCATGAACCTCACTGATGCCACGCTCGTGCTGCTACTCGCGGCGCGTATCCATGGAACAGACGAAGCTGTCAGGGCTTCGGCGAAGAGCGTGGTCAAGAAGTTACCGCGCAGTAAACGCGATCTGATCTACAAGGTGATCGACAGCCGAAGTCCACTCGAGCTGGTGGATTACCTGGCGGAGAATCTGGATACGTAACGGTGTACTGCGGTTACGGGATTACCTCATGTTCTTTGCGTCAGAGCTCCGCAGTGTGGGGATTTTTCTGGGCATAGAAAAAGGGGTCCAACTCGTGTTGGACCCTGTTAAGCGATTGCAGCAGTGAGGTAACGATCAAGCTCCATCGTT
Organism: Pseudomonas sp. 3-2; assembly: GCF_019710535.1. Classification (NCBI taxonomy): domain Bacteria; kingdom Pseudomonadati; phylum Pseudomonadota; class Gammaproteobacteria; order Pseudomonadales; family Pseudomonadaceae; genus Pseudomonas; species Pseudomonas sp. 3-2. Next base: position 2,281,186 of record NZ_CP081200.1, read on the forward strand.
CATGCATCGCGAATTATCCATTACCGTCTGCTTTTGTTGCTGCTCCAGGTTGAGCACATACTCCGAGGCGCATCGGGCCTGGCCACTGGCGCGGAAAATCGTGCGGTTGTCAGACTTGAGCAGGCCGAGCCAGGAGTCGATATAGCCCTCGTGCCGAAGCTCTCCCTGTATACCGGCGTAGGCACATAAAAAAGCGGCGCCCATTTCGGCGATCAACTCTTCAAATGCATAGCCTGGCGAGCCAAATGGACACGGAGAGGTCACGCCTTCGCGCTGCAATCGAGAGTGGTGTCCGGTCCAGTGCGTCAGCTCGTGAAGTGCAGTGGCGTAGTATCCACCTTGATCGTGGAATTGCGATTTTGTCGGCAGTTGGATGAGATCCCTGATCGGGTGGTAAAAGGCTTCGTCGGCAAATCGATGAATGATATTTGCGCCCGAACTTAGCAACAAACTTTCCGCAGCAGCGTTGGGGAAGAAGGGATCGCTCGGTTCCGTCTGGAGCAAAGTTTCGTTGTGCGTTTCGAGCCCCTCCGTTTGCTCGATGTTGAACAGAAAGTGCGTCCTGAGAATGCCAAAGTGAGCGACCTTGGGCTGACCGTTCTCATCAAGTACGGGTTGGCCTGATTCGGTCTGTTCCTCGCGCTCCATCGGTTTGTAGAGCACTGCCAGAGTGCTGTGCTCACCCTTACGGATGTGTCCGCCGGCTTTTTTGGCTTGGTTGAAGGTCAACCAGCGATCTTGAGTGAACCCCTGCAATCTGGCCTCGGCCCAGAGCAACGGTAAATTGATGCCCGAATAGGGACGCTGGGTGATGGCGTTGATGGGGTAGGGTTGGTGATGACCGACGTCAGATGAGCCACTTGAGGACCAGGGTTTGATCCAGGGCGCTACGCCTTGGTCTAACGCGGTAACGATCTTGTCTGTCACGTCTTGGTAGATATTGCGCATGGCATTTCCCTCAAAAAACCGGAGGAACGCCTTGCCCGTCGGGGAGGGTTCCCCGGTGGGTGTTGATTGGATTGGTGCAGGACTGCGTATAGCCTGAGTAGGATCAGTGGTCGTGTATGGCCGTTTGCGTTCAGCGTTGCTGCTCTTCCGCAAGCGCTATCAGTAAGGCGTTAGGTTGGTCTGATGCCTGAAGTAGGCTGAGGCTCAGTCGCAGCAATGGTTCATGTTCTGCATCACTCACTGACCCGAGCTTGGCTACCTCAAACACCACGTAGGGTGCGTTTGGATCGGCCAGGTGAGCTTTGAAGGCTGCGCGTACGACGTTGCTCAGCCTATCGAGCTGCAGTTTTTCAGGATGATTTGAACCATCGAGCAATACTGCGTGTTGCCATGCCTCTGGAGTGAACACAACGGGCAAGCGCAGAGTGTTCAGTGCTTCGCTTGTGAGTGAGTCGGACATGGTGTGCCTCCGTTGAAAGCGCGAAGAAACCTGTCCCATAGGGGAAAGAATTTCCCCGCGGTGGGTTGAAGAAAAGCAAGAGGGTTGGGACGAGCCGAGCTCGAAAGACGCTTGGGAGAGCAGTAGGCGTTCATCACCGTGAAACGTGACCGTGCGAGCCACCGAACGCTAATCGCACTTGGGGGAGAACCATCACCGGAGTGACGTAGCTTTGAAGGCTCTGGCTACCTGGGAAGGTGCTGTCGATAACAGCGATCCGTATCCTCTATGTAGCTGGATGATTTGGATGGGTCAATGGCCATAGAGGCGCGGGTGCACGAGCTGCGTCTTCTGTCTTCCAGTGAAGATTTTTCGGCTAGGTAAACTGATAAACGGTCAGGCACGGACGGTTTTCGGTAGTAGGCTGTAATCTCGATTTCCACAGGAATACGCTCAGAAGAGGGCGCAATCATGCCGGCTCAGCAGCCACTTCAAATCTCCCGCGCACACCGCTGGGCATATGCATGCGGTATGTTCGCCAAACGTGGTTATCGCAGGTTGAAAGGGTTTGAGTCTCGTGTGGCCAAGCGTGCAGTGACGGCAGGTTTGCCTGCGGGTGATTTACTCGTTCGCGGGATCTTTCTGCTTGCCCAGGTGGCCCTGTTCGGTGCACTTCTTTTTGTTAGCTTTTGGTTGTTTCTGCTGGTGTGCACATTCGTCGCATTAGCAGCTATCCCAGTTCAAGATTCAGACACTCCAGATATTGATGATCTCGATGATCCAATTCACAGAGCGTCTTGGCCTGAGCGGTACGATAAATGGGGTTCACTGAAGTAACCTCCCTGGTTATTTTGAGCCCGATTTACCTGAAACCATTCTTGCTCCGCTCATCAACTGAGAGGTCCCGTTAGAACTCGCTGTCTGCGCAGCCTGGGTTCCCCGGCTGAGCATTCCTTCTACACCTGAACCTACGCTATACCCAGCCCAGCTCATTGCGGCTAGGAAGACCATCGGCAGTACGATGAACATCGCCCCCATCACATACTCAATCACCTGTGCCGTGACGGTTCCATCCATAAATCCGGCTGTCGGCAGCGACAACAGCACCTGATTGGACGCCGACACTTGGTTGTACAAAGTATCGAGCATGCTGGAGTCGATCCAGCGGGCCAACTCCCACCAAAAGGTCAGCATGTGCAGCGTGAACAGCGCGAACGTCGCCGTCATGACGGTCTTTAGCTGGTAGGTACTGACCAGAAGGATCAGCGGCAAGCTGATGATGACGCCCATGATCAGGAAAGCCTGCACCATCGGCAGGGCGGCGCGTAGCGCATTCATTGCCGGAAAGTTGCTGAACGAGCCAAGGGCCAGTCCAGTGTTGGTCGCCAGGTTATTGAGCCCTTGATTGATCGACCCACCGCGGGCACTGGAGCCATAGTCCTGGTACACCTGTCCGGGCGACATGGACATCGATTGTTGGCGTGGGCTGACCAGTTCGCGCAGGATGGCATCCTCGATTTCATTGCTTGATCGGCCAGTCAACCAGCTCTTCAGTTGAGTCAGCAGCGAAGGGTCAACTTGCTCGATTAATCGAGCTCGCAATCCGACACCGCTGTCATTCCACCATTGTTTGCAAGTGGGGTAGCCCGCGTCATTCTCCAGCCGCGGCAAGGAAACATCGCGGCTTTCGTCATACGGCCAACTGATTCGCGGTGTGCGTGAACGATCCGTGTCGTAGTAGCCGGGCGTGTCGAGAAGATAGCTTGAGCCGATCCAGGACGCGTCGTGACTTTGTGCCTTGTCCAGTTGCGGGCGATTGGTAAACAACCGAGAACGGGAATAGCCATAGCAGTCGCGGGTGAAGTCGGCGACTTCCTGCAGCAGTACCCGGCTGTTGATACGCGAGCTGTCGATCTCCATGCGCATCTGCCGAATATCCGGTGCGCAGGGAATGGAGGCGGTGGCGGCGGCGGTTACCCCTTTGCTCAAGGCATGCACCAGAAACCACCAGATCGGAACGTTGGCGGAGCGTTCGCCGATGGTATTGAAGGTCGTCCCCCAGGCGGTTTCCGTCGGTTGGGCCACACTCACGCCGCAGCGCTGGCTCGCCGCATCATCGAACGTCATTGACGAGAGGCTCAACGGAAAGACCGGCGCGCAGCCGAACAACACCACGATGTAGGCCAGCCACAACCGGTTCTCGATCCGCGGCACCGAGAGCAGGCCCTTGTTGCCTTCATCCGCGCCTTGCTGACGCGCGGCAAGCCACTCCTGCAGGATGATTGCACCAAAGGGGGCGGCGAACAGCCCGGTGTCGGAGAGGACGCTCCAGAGGCCGTTGTTGATGATCCAGGCCAGGAGAGAGAGATAAAACTCCAGATAGCTGTTGGTGCTCATGAGCATGGTGGTGACCTCACAGTCGGGTGAGCTCGACGCAGATAAAGAGCACGAGCCCTAATGTCCCGATGCGCTTCACGCGCGGTCGATCCTGTGGTCGTTGTCGGTGGCGCCGAAGCAGATCCCACCAGAGCGCAAAAAGGGCGCTGTAGAGCAGGGCACGCCACCACCACAGATAAGGCCGTACGAATTCGAACGCCTGCTGCCAGGCCTCGAAACTACCCAGCGCAGTGCGGCCGATCCAGGCGACCAGTGCGGCGGCCAGGATCATCACCGCGGCAATCCCCAGACCTGAAAGCAAAGTGAATAGCGGTGAGCGTTTCATGGCTCACTTGCGCCTGGCGTCAGCATCATTGAGTCGGCCCGGTTCAGGATCACCCTGCTCGACGGTGCGCGATGCGTCGGCACCACCGGCATGCCGATCGAGCACTAGGCTGGCGGTATTGGTGGCCAGCATCTGCCGTATCTGCAGCTCGATTTGCAGCAGGCGAATTTCGCGCTCCAGAGTGTCTATGTTTTTCGTCAAGGCGGTCTGGGCTGGTTCGGCGGAGGCGATGTTCGGTTCGTGACTGCCCGCCAGTAGCGTACGCAGTAGCAGCAGTGCCTTGTCGAGTACGCTGGACAGGGCCGTCTCGCTGGCTAGGCGTCGCGCCAGCAGATCCTGGTCGGGATCGTCGCGCAGGGCTTCAACCACACCACGGGTTACCGGCAGCATCGGGCTGGAGGCTTTAGTCAGGTTGTCAGGGGTAAGCGGCAGAGAGCCAGACAGTAACCCTTGCAGTGCTTTGAGGTGTTCGCTGTAGGCCTCCTGGATCAGCGGCGTCAATCCGCTGCCAGCGGTCGCACGGAGGGTTTCGCAGGTGTCGCAGGTCGAGACTTCGCTCTCGCCCAACACGCGAACGGCCCATTCGGATTCCTCTTGGGGCGAGGTCCATGTCTGGCAAATAGCCCCACCCAGGCAATCGCTGCTACTGATCGAGGCACTGTCATCCACCGACCGGTTATGCAGCAGGTTATAGCCCGCGCGCACCACGTCGGCAGTCACCCGGATGGGTGTCTGCCCACTACCTCCGGCCTTTGAGCCGCCGACCCAGGACACCCCATTATTGCCGTTACGCGCCTCGGTGTTTTTCACCGCCGCCACCGCATCACCGCCGGTTTGCTCCAGATTGCCCTGCATTTCTTGGTTCTTGGCCAGCGCGCCCCAACCGGCTTGACCGACCTTGTCCGCCATCTTTTCGGCCATGGCCTGGCAGGTCAGCTTGGAGCGGTCGAAGTCGATACGCCCCTGCATCACCCCGTTACTGAGCAACTCATAGAGACCGGGGTTGGCGCGCTGGATGATCAACGCCGGCAGCGACATCACCGCTTGGGTCGCGTTCTGCACGATGCTGCCCATGATCTGCTGGAAACCTTCGGTGACGCCGTTCAGCTGGTTTTGCAGGGTGTTGGTGAGGCTCATGTTTCCGCACATCATGTTCGCTCGCCAGGAGCCGCCGACACCGAGACCACTGGGTCGGTAGAACGAACTCGGTGAGCCGACTGCCGAGCCGCCACCAATGGTGTACATCACTCGGTCGTCGAGTACTTCGCCTTGAGTACCTAGGCGGTAATCGCCCTCGACGGCATGAGCATGAGTGGCCACGGCGAGCAGTCCACAGAGCAACAGACTCATCATGCCCAACCAGGATCGTGCGAGAAGCCGGCTCATGAAGCACCGCCTTCGAAGTCGATGCTGAACAGAAAGGTCTGCCCCTCACGTTTGCAGCAGCTGTAGGGCCGCCACAACGACCAGGCGTAGCCGCCATCCGCGCTCTGCACCGGATAGCTGGGGAAGATGGCGCATGTGGGCTGAATCTGGGGAAAGAGCAATTGCCATTTGTGGGTCGAAGCGTCGTTTTCAATGATCGGACCAGGCGGCCAGTAACCGTCGCGTTTGGCGGGCGTGAGCGGTACATACACATGCGGCTGTCCGTTACGGGTAATCACATCGCCGGCCCGTTGCGCCATGACCGCGGCCGCCTTGAAGTCGTCGGGCTGTACCAGAAAGCCCTGCCGGGGATAGACGTTGCCCCACATATTTCCCAAAGCCTGACGACCAATTTCACGGATTCCCGGCATGAGCGACTCGGGGTAGAAACTTTCCGGGATGCCATGGCGCCAAGCAAGCGAGTCCAGGGTGCTCAGGTAGTAGGGCATGAGTGCGGTAGCGCCGCTGGCGCAGGCGTAACCGGATTGAGCAGCCAGTTGTGCTGCGGCCCAGCCACCGGGATGACCGATGCCATCAACGTTCTTGAACCGGGGCAGGTTGTCGCGGTGAGTGTTCGGCGTGATTAGGTTGCCGCCACCTTCCGCACCGCTGATGGGGGAAGAGAGGGTGGCCATCTCGGTCCATGGGTTATTGCCCGTGGTGGCGTAGCTCGAGACCACCAGTTCAGGAATGAAATGACGAACCTTGGTCGAGGTTTTGACCTTGCAGCCGAAGGGCGTGCAGAACAGCCAGAAACAAATGCCTATGACCCTGTATTCGAGACAGTTTGGCGAAAGCGCAGAGGACGTGATGCTGCTGGTGTCGAGCGCCATGCTCGGGCCGCACGCCAGTAGGATGCTCAGCGCCAAGGGCCGTAGCTTTGTGGGCGGGATTGACGAGCGGGCAACAGGCATGATCCAGGCTCTCGGTGTATGGCCTGGGCAGGTTCGGTTACGGACTGAAGACTGTCAGTGGAAATTACGAAGGCGGATCTATCGGATTTGCGAGACGTGAGACTATTATTTGACGTGAAGGGAATTGCGCAGGATATCGGGTTCCACAAGTAACTGATCTGCGGTAATTTCGAAAATATTGGCGAGCTTGCACAGAACCAGCAGCGACGGATTGCCTGTGCATCGTTCGATTTGACTGACGTAGGTACGATCCACCTCGGCCATGAGCGCGAGTTGCTCTTGGGTGAGGTTCTTTACGCGTCGCATCAAGCGGATGTTTTCCGCCAGATGCACACGAAGCTGTTCGTAGTCTTGAGTCATGCGCGCAAATTGCGCTTTGAGGGACTCTCAATCCACGGGATATAGTCTACATTGGTATTGATCTAGGCCATTTGATGCTCATGCCTGTTATTGAGCATTCATTTGGTGTCGTTAGGATTTTCTAGGCTGGACCCAGCGTCTAACAATAAATCAGAAATCTAGGGTGGGTATGGACGAAAACTACATTTCAATTCCTGCGGCGGATGGTTCGCCAAGTCTTCTGACACCTTGGGGCAGCGAATTTGCCCCGATGATCGAGCGTGGCGTGCAATGCGCTCAGGCTTGGCTTGATACAACCGGCGAGATACCCCTGTGGTGGGAGCTGGCGCAAACCCGCAAGACCTTTCCTGTCGGTGACTGCCAGGATGCTTTTGAAGCCGGATTCTTGTTGAGGGTTCAGCAGCGGCTTCGAGGTGCATCGCAATAACCTACCGCTCGCTTTAGAGCGCGATATCGGAATAGATTTCCCTATGTTGGTTCTATTCCTCGCGCTCTATCGATCCGTTCGGCTACCCGGTAAGCCGCTTCCAACTCTGAACAGCCGTTCTCCTGCATCAGGGTCCAGCGCTCGGCTTTTTCCTCGGGCTCCGTCATGGCCAGGGCGAGATAAAGACTGGGTGGTACCGCCCGAAACAGCGTTTCGAGCTTCTTCGACAGCACGACCCCTTCAGTGTATTTACCCGGCTCCTTACTGGCCGAGAGCAACAAGGCTTTCTGTGCTGGCGTGAGTTTCTTGAACCGTGCGATCTCTTCGATTTCCGCCGGTGGCATGTTTAAACAAATCCACCATTCGATCATGTTGAGCATGGTCTGCGCAGCAGTGGGAAAGTCGGCAAGGTTTTGGGTGGCGAGCCAGAACCAAGCGCCGAGCTTGCGCCACATCTTCGTCCCCTTGACCACGAATGGCGCCAGCAGCGGGTTTTTGGTGATGATATGGCCCTCGTCGGTGACCATGATGATCGGTCGGCCTAGGTATTGGTCGCGTTCGGCAAGGTTGTTCACGGTGTTCATCAGGCTGATGTAGCTGATAGACATTTGTGCCTCGTAGCCTTCGCGGGCGTAAGTAGCGAGATCGACAATGGTCACATCGCTCTCGGGCCAGGGCGTGCCCTCGCGATCGAACAGTGCGCCCTCGAAACCCTGGCAAAACAGGTCGATGGACTCGCCCATTTCTTGGGCACGCTCGCGCCGTTTCTCCGGCAAGTGCGTGTCAGCGGCGACGTGCAACAAGGCGTCACGCACATCGCGGGTCAGCACCTGGCGGCCCTCCGCGACGCAGGTTTGCGCCGCATCGAGAATGCACTCGCGGATCAAGCTGCGATCGGCTCGACTCAGGCGCGCCTCTTCCTTGGCCTCGCCGCCGGTGATCATTAGCCGGGCGGTGATTTCCAGTTCGCCGAGAACATCACGCTGGTCTTCGCGGCCGGTTACCGCCTCATCGTCCAGCTCATCGACCGATAGGCTCGCCACTTGATCCGGCTGCTCGACCAGGCGCCAAGCATCGGCAAACGGGGCAAGACTGACCGAGGCGCCAGGTTTCAATTGGACTTTGTTGACCGACAGGCCTTGTGTCGCGAAGTAGTCTCCCTGTAAGCCGAATGAGTTGCCGGCCTCGACGATAAATAGGCGAGGGCGGTACACCGCCATGATCTGCATCAGCAGGGTGACCAGGGTCGCCGACTTGCCGGCCCGGTCGGGCCGAACAGCAGCAGATGACCGTTCATAGCCCGGTCCATGCGTGACAACGGGTCGAAGCTCAATGGCGAGCCTCCACGATTGAACAGGGTAATCCCTGGGTGGCCGGTGCCGGTACTGCGGCCCCACACTGGAACCAGGTTCGCCAGGTGCTGGGCGAACATCAGGCGTGTGTACCAGTTGCGCGTGTCGCGGGCCGGGTTGTAAGCCATCGGTAACCAACGCAGGTAGCTGTTGCAGGCGGCGACTTCATCGCCTTCACGTACCGGTTGCAAGCCCGCACCCAGCAGCGCGTTGGCAAGAGTGACCGAGCGCTGGTGCAATTGCTGTTCATCCAGACCACGTACGTAGAACGCCAGGGTTCCTCGGTACAGCTTGTGCTGGCGGCCGATGATCGCACGAGCCTCTTCAACGTCTTGACGGGTCTGGGTCGAGGCCAGGTTTTCACCGATGGCTTTGCGGGCCAGGCGGTTCAACTGATCCTCGAGTACATCTTGTGGATTGACCACCAGGGTCAGGCTCATCACCGTACCTTCGGGTAATTGGTCGAACAAGGCATTCACCGCATCGCCCTTGCGGGTTTCGCCGGTGAGCTGACCAATCATTGGGGCACGGCGCAGTTTGTCCACCACCATGACCCGGTGAGGCTGATCGTCGAAAAACCAGAGTCCGCGCTGGACGTCCGAACGCGGCTCATTGAAGAACAGCCGCTCGGCAAAATCGTGATCGAAGGGCAATGCCAACGACTCACCTTCGCCTGACTCCGGAAAGGCCACGCGTTGGTAGAAATCCTCGGGCGCTTCATCAGTGAGCCTGGGTGCCGGATTGAACCAGGGCAACAACCAGGCATATAAACCTCGGCCATCGACTCGTGTAATTTGCACCCCGCATGCCTGCAACGAAGCACCGATACGTTCGCAAGCCTGTTGCAGGGATTGCACCGGGGTGAGTCCTGTCTCCTCAGCGTCAGACTCAAGCCAGCGATAGACCACTAGGCGCACCCGGCGGTTATTGCCACGCCAGGGCAGGCGTGTCACCACTTTATCCTCAAACAGACCGCCAGGCTTGGCGATCGCCTTCAGATGATGGCGGCTGAGCTCCAAATATGCCTCGGTGAAGACCGTGGCTCGCGCGCTGTCCTGGATATAATCGGTGAGCCGGGTCAGGTAGGGGGTGAAGTCGTTGTCGTCCTGACAGAAAAACTGCGCCACCCACGGCGCTTGGTCCAGCTCGTCAAAGCTATCCTGCAGGGCATCCTCGAGGGCATCGCGGGCGGCCATCAACCAATCGGGTTCGCGCCCTTCAGTGCCAATGGGCAGCAACTCGAACACGGCACCCACCGAGCGGTTGTCATCCAGTAGAAAACACTGCTCGGTGTCGAGGTATTCGACCCATGGCAGGTGATCGGTGAAGCTGGGGTTATGCGCATAGAGTGCAGCTCCATCGGCCAAGGTGGCGCGAGGGCGCAATGGGTGGCGCCAGGCTTTCCATGCAGAAGTGCGGTTGCCCGCATCGCTGGTACGCACTACAAGTCTTCCTGACGTTCACCGGGTAATGCGTACTGCACCCGTTGGTAGAACGGAAAGACGGTCGAGTAACCCGGAACCGGTGCCTGCTCGGTACCACTCAAATGCGGATACACGTACAGCACCAGATCGGGATTGGGCAGGCGCGGGAACAGGTTGCGGATCTCGTTCGCTGCGGTGCGCGTATACGGTTCCTGGAGAGCCGCGGAGACATCTGCCTGAGCCAGCGGGCGGCGTAACTGCTGTCGAGCATCCAGCAGTTGCTGCTGAGTGCCTTGCGAACCGGCGCCGTTCCAGATATCCATCATGGTTTGCTCGCCATGGGGCAGCAGCGTGTCTTTGTCGGTGGAACACCCCGTCAGGACCCAGCAGAACACGCTAATCCAGGTCAGGCAGAGAGGCATGGTCTTTTTCATGGCGAACGCTCCGGCCCTTGGGCTCGTAGTCGATGGTGATCTCATGGTCGAGGTGCAGGGCGACCTGTGCTGCCGGTGGCACGTACACGGCAGCAAAGGCCTCGCCATAGAGTTTGTTGACCCACTCGCGGATGTCGCTGACCCCACCACTGAGAATTGAATTCAGCGCGCTGTTGCCCGTGCTGTTGGTAACCCCGAGCGTACTGCCGCCCGAACTGATCACGCTGCTGTTGTTCTGCTCATCCCCGAGCAAGGCCGCGACACCGGCGCCGGCCGCAGTGATCAGGCTCTGGCTGCCGAGGTACTGTTGGGCGTTCGAGCGGCGTTCGCCGGCAATGCAAGGAATGCCATACGGATCGGACAGGTAACCGAGTCCTCCACGAATCTTGTCGGTGTTCGAACTCTGGGTGGTGGAGGCGTTGCGGCTGGCTACTGCCTTCGGCTGAGGCACCGTGCGGATGGTGCCGTCTGTGAATACGAAAGTGATCGACTCGACTTGCCCGCGCACGCAGGACAGAGTCCAGTCACCGGACGCCGTGCCGCTCATCACGGCACCTGCGACGTCTGGCAGGTCGATGCCGTTAGCAGTCAGGTTCTCCGCACCGACCAGCACCTTGAAGGGATAGGGATCATTCACTGTACCGTCCACCGGGACTCGGCCGATCAGCGCGGTCATGGCGACCGAGCCCATCAATGTCGCGTTTTCGGGAAGGGTGTAGATCGGCTTCGCGCCTTCGCTACGGTGAACGGATCGAGCCAGGTCACGCTCACCCTGGGTGACTGCGCGCAACTGTTTCTGGCTGCGATCAATGGCGTTGTCTTTCAAGCCTTCCAGTGAGTTGAAGGCGGTCGGCAGACTCAGTGCGGAGGCGGTCTTGGTTTTGCCTCGGGCGTCGGTGGGCGGAGCATCCGAGGGTTCAATCCACAGCAGGGCATCAGTGGCAGAATGCCGCCCTTCGAACTGAGCCCCATCGCCCGGCTCAAGCCCCAATCCGATCGGCATGTCCTTGCTTTTGCCAGTCAGCCCCGACAACTGCTCCTGCAATTGCGTCAGCAGGCCGCGAGCCTGGCGACTGTCTTGTTCCGCTTTGAGCCGGGCCTCGTTGGCTTGTCGGCGGCCCTCATCAACTTGCTGGGTCACACTGCCAAGCGCCGTCTGGATACGTGAATCGACACTGTTTTCCCGCTCACGCAGGCGGTTGTTTTCCGTCTGCAGCGAATCGTTGTGTTTCTTCAAGCCGAGCATGTCGCTGCGCATGGCCTTGACTTGGCCGACCAGGGTGGCGACCGTGTCGCGTGGGGTATCACCCGCAATACCGAGCGACTTGGCTTGCTCGGCGGATAACTGAAGGTTGCCCTGATCAACCGGGTGCTCTGGAGAGGGCGTGCTGCCACCCGCGACCCAGTTTTTCAGGATGATCAGCACCACGGCCAGTAGCGCAGCCGGTACCAGCCATTTGAGCAAGGCGTTAGCTTTCATCGTCAGCCCCTCGCGCAATGGGCAGGAGCAGCATGGCGTGTTCGAGGCCGGCACCGCGGGTGACGAGGTAGGCAATCGTGGTGTCTTCAGGACTGCCGACAGGCCCGAGGAAAGCATGCTGGAAGGCCGCAGCGAACAGCTTGGCCTGCAGCCGACGCGGATCGAGTTGCACCGTCTCTGGACCACGATTGTGCAGCTTCACCGCCGTCACCCAGTAATCACCGAGTCGCCAGGAAGCGATGGGTGTGCTGGACACGTTTTCGGTCGGCAGCAGGGTCGGCAATTCGGTGCGCAGCTTGAGCGGTACGCGGCGTACGCCGGGCAGCGTCTCTACGGTGCGTAGCGGTGCGTACAGGCTTTGTGCGGCATAGCGCGTTAGAGCGACCGGGATCGGCGTGCGTTCTGGAACAGGGACGGTGCTCGATTCAGCCTCGGTAGCTTGCCCCTGAGCATTCTTGAGAATACGCACGGGCTCCAGAGGTTGATCGCCGGACGTGGCCGCGATATCCAGGAGGATAATCTCGCCCGTCGTGACTGATTGCAGTTGCAGTCGGGTCGGTGCAATGGCTTCCGACGCTCGCAGGTACAACGTGCCGCCGGTTGATTGAATGCGCAGCTTGCCCGTCAGGGTTGAGGGCACGCCGATTCGAACATCCTCGTCGACAAAGATCACTCGTTCCTGATTGATCACCAGTGGGACCGCGAGGGGGAGGCGTTCCCAGTGCATCAGTTCGACGGCCTGCGCTGTAGCACCCCATGACATCAGTGCGACGGTGAGTCCCAGGGTAGACATCCGCTTCATGGTTCACCTCCAGGCAGGGAGATTTTTTGCGGCGTGCCCTGATAACAATCCAGCGCCAGCCCCCACTTATTGCGTTCGGGGTCCAGATCAAAACGCACCACGCGTAATGGATAACGCACCACGACCCGTTTCACCGGTTCCGCGGCGTAATACTCATCGGCATTGAGGTCGAGCCTGACCAACCAGCTGTCGCGGTCGAGTTGCTTGACCCTGAGTTCCGGATCCTCGCTGTAGCCTCGGCCCAGAATTTCGTAGACGCCACGCACCCGCTGGCGCAGTTCGCCGGCGGCCTTGCGGTACTCATAATCACCGTCGAGGAAGGCCTTGCAGGCGGGTGTCAGGTAGGACTGCAAGCCATAGATGGCGCGGCGGTAATCCTGCTCGCCATCCGAGGGCCAGCGGTTGAGCTGCCCAAAGATGTACAGGGCAAAGGCATAGACATTCTCTGAGGGGATATCCCACCACTTGCGCGTGCTGCCCGAGCGCAGATCTGGGGGTACATGCACGGTCAGATCGGTCGGTGCCGAACGCCAGCCGTACCAGAGCCCGGCACAGACCAGGGCAAGGATCATTACCGCCAGGCGCAGGCTGAAGATGTGGGCCTGTTGGGCATCGACCTTGTTTCGAAATCGGCTCATGACTGCCACCGGGACAGGGCAGGGCGCAGTCGGCGCGAGCGGCGAACCGTCCAGGCGCCCGAGTGGAGGATCAAACTCCCGCGACCCAGGCGCCAACGGCTGGCGAGTACCCATTCGAGCTTGCGGTACAACCAAGTCTCGGGGCGAGCACGTTTGGCCCGCCGCAGTAGCGTGCCTCCGGCAAATAACACCACCATCATGCCTGCGATCATGCTGGTTGGCGCCACGGCAATGGAGGCGGTGGCGATCGCCAGAGGAACGCCCAGCACCAGGCCAATGACCGCGCCGGTACCCAATGCAACCCACATCTCATCATTGGTCAAACCGCGTAGTACGGCAGGATCGCGATTGAGTCGCTCAGGCAGAAATGCCAGGGTGCCGTCGACAAGGCGTTCGATAGTGTCGTTCATATCGACCTCACAGAATTGCAGCAGCCTTGGTCAGGAACCAGATGATGATCACCACCAACAGGGCTCCGATACCGACCACCGCGCCGAGGTCTTTCCAGGTCTTGCGCTGGTTCTGGACGTCTGCATAGACCGTCAGCGAATGCCAGGCCACACCGAGAAATGCGAGCAGAGCGATCAGCAGACCGAGCAGGATGCCGCCGTCGTAGGCGTAATTTTTGATCGTTTCGATCAACCCGGATCCTTCGCCGCGTGAAGGAGCTTCCATGGTGGGAAGTTCGGCAAAAGCCAGGCTTGGACCGAGCACCAGCAACAAACCGATCAGGCGCTGGCTGGCACGATCGCGCAGGTTATTTTTCAGGGGGGCAAAGTACTTGAGCATGGCGGCGATCTCCTGGATTAGGACAAGGTGAAGAACATCAGGACGAGTAGGGCGAGCGAAACGCGCGCTGCACTGCCGCCGAAGGCTCCAAAGCGCACACTGCCAGTCGCCCACCCTCGGTAAGCCGTCCACATCACCCAGGCACACCAGAGCAATGCCAGGACGAGAACCAGGGACAGCCAGAGCGTCGAACTGCTTTGCGGTGAGAAGCCGGAGGCGTTTTGGAAGGCTGCGGTCTGAGCGTCAGTCATGCTCATGGCGGCGGCTCCACTGACTGAGTGTCGAGGCGGTAATCGCCGACCAATTCAGTGGAATCGCGGGGTTGAGCACGGGAAGGGGACAGGTAGCCCTGCACTCCGTGACGGATGCGCTGAATGTCCTGGGTCAGTCGGGGATAGTCGAAGCGATAGCGATCGTCGGGTTCAGCCGTGCTGGCTGCCTCAGCTTGCGTTGCAAGGCGTTCGATGGTGTCGAGCTGTTGCTGGACCAGGTTAAGCTGTTCATGCTCATGAGCAGATGCGGCATAGCTGCTGCCGTGGATGATAGCCAGCGAGAGTAGTAAGCAGCGAAAGACGGTAGTTGACATGATGCTGGCCCGTATGGATCTGGGAGCAGAATCAAGTTAGAGGTCGAATAATTCCGTAAGAAACCTGAGGTGTGATGGATCGCTTTTTCTGGGGAAGGACTAGGGATATTTACATGGCAGCTGATGTGTTCCTTCTATCTTTGGTGAAAAGCTGTTGAGGCTCTAGGGAAACTTGACCCTCGATGAGTTTCCCTGTTGACGGTATCGTCATAGTTCATGCCCAGTGAATACCACAGCGGGCGGGTCTGTAAGATATTCAGGGGCCCTGCGGCACACTCTCTCCCAGATCCAGCACGTTTCCTGTGCAATCCTGACAGAGAGACTGCATGAATACCCTCCGAGCAACATCACTTCGCCCTAGTGAATCAAACACTTGGTCCGTGTTGCGTCAGTCACTGACCGCCTGCCTGTGCGCGAAGTGATGCTCCCGTGGCTGTACCTTACCCTTGCTCGATGTCTTGCCGATGCTGACGCGTTGACCAACTGCTAGCTTGCGATGGCAATGAAGGGGTCGAGTCCGGAGAGCCTGCGAAGGTGGAAAAAGAAAAGCGTGATGGAAGATCTTGGCAAGTTGAGTAATGGTTAACCCAGTTTCTGCCGGAGTGCATGCGTGCTCCCACGATTCGATAAGGATAACTTGCTTTCGCTTGATAGTTCACGAACAATGCCGGCACTATAAGTAAAAAGGGCGACACAAATTTTTCTGGGGGATATGGAGATGAATATAGTTACTTGGCTATTTGTACCTGTCAGCGTCGTCTTGCTCACTGCAAGTTGCTCTAACATGCGTCCTCAGCTGGATAGATCCAAAGGGGTTTTTCCTGCAACATCAATTACTAATTTCATAACTCAGGCCGATATCCGAATAGACGGGTATACCAAAGCTTGGAAAAGGCTTGAAGCCTACGAGTGGCAAATAGCAACAACAAGTCTCGGGGGTGGCGCTATAGCGGTGGTGGGCGCTGTGGCTCAGTCCACACCATGGGCAGTAGCCGGTGCGGCCACTGCGGGGGCGGCAACGATGTACTCATCATTTTATGGCACCGAACGCCAGAACGATGCTTTCACGAAAGCCAGCCAAGCAACAACGTGCCTCCGTGCTCTCGCAGAAAATATTAAATCCCCTAACCTTTCGACAGTTGACGCGCCTGAGGGCTGGGATGAAGACGCAGAGAGTTACTCAATTCGCCTGTTGAACACCGGAATTTCACGAATTGATGACACCCTGTTTACTCGACTTCGTAAACGAGCCGTGTCTACGGAACCTGATTTCGCTAGTTTGCAAGCCAGCCTTACAAGAGCGATGTCAAGTAAGCCGTCACTTTTGAAGAAAGGCGCTACAGCTGCGTCGGATAGCTCCAGGCTTCAAGCTGCTGTGGGTCGACTAGAGAGCGATATTGGCATTTGCATTTCAGCTAACTGAGTTAAATGGTCTGACCGCCACGTTACGTTCAGACCATTCTCATGGTGAGAGCCCTGGCTTCTCTTTTAGGAGGGGATCAGAACAAAACCCGGCGCGGGTACACCCGGCCACAATTCATACAAAACATTTGGGTCGTTTGTGCCTCCATTCCTTGGGCTGGACTTGATGCCCAGAGCTTCTGCTGCCGCAATGCTTAACTCACCGACTTTCTTGGCTGAACTCACGTCCGCGACAACACAGTCGACTGCTAATCCGTTATACGTCGCACGAGCCAGGCAACCGAGAACAATGCCCTCAGTAAATTTAATCACCTGTACTGGTACTACGATATAAGGAACCGTGGCTGCGTCAACATATGCAGCCAAATCAGTTACGGATTTGGTAGGGTCTTTGTATGAAGTTTTGCATCCCACTACACCGCCTGGGTAGATTCGTGGATGGCCGTCATCCTCAACGATTGCGATATTGTCTTTTCCTGGCTCAGTACAGTAAACCTTGCCGTCTTTCTCATACATTCCACCGTTTGCGAGATAATCACTTCCTTCGTCGCCAAGCATATATGCCGCTGCAGCACCGTTCTGGCCATTTGCACCATCTGCATCGATGTCCGCATCAGCAGTAAAAAAGACCCGGAGATTTCCGTCTTCCCAAATCTGGCACTCTGGCTCGTTTTTCCGTTGCGCAATCGCCGCGATCAACCGCATATCCGCATCCTCCTGATTGGGTTCTGGAAACCCCAGCGTAGCTGAGAAAAGACGAAGGGCGAGGACATGGTTTGCCTTGAAAGGCCGTGGCCAAGGCATGAGGTTGTTATATTGTCGATTGACGATCACAAACCTAACGCCCCTGCACCAACGAACAGGAGATTAAATGCGTTATCGTGTACCGGGGCGCAGCGACCATCGTGCGCTGACCTTTGCCGGGCTATGACGTTGTACACGAAGTAGATCCGGAAACGCTGTCATACCAATCGTCGCGGTATTGGCCAGGAGCTAGAGGGACGTAGCGGGCTCCTCAGTACAATATATGTGCCTCGCTTAAATGTATTTCTTGAACGTCGCCGCAGTGATTGCCATGGCCCCCCCAAGCATCATGGAACAAGGTAGAAATACGGCCATAGGATTGAGCGAAAAGGGCAGGGACAGGTAAATGATCCAGGGCACAATCAGTAGTGGAATCACTGCCCGCTTAGCCCGGTGATAGACAAAACTGCTTTCTCGCCCAGCTCCAAATTTGCGTAGATCGCGGCGCATCAAACCATCGACAAAACCAGTGAATATAGCCAATAGAAACAAGGGTGTGGCCAGGATCAGAATGGTCAGGCGCACCACGAAGGTAAAGGTCACATACACCGCGGCCAGCACGAAATCCTCAATGCTTACGTACAGCTGATTGGCCCAACACCAGAAGCCGTTGCCCTGGCTCGATACCCGCGCCTGCTGGGCAAAATCCGCAAAGCCGGTCTTGATCAGCAGCCACTGATTCAGAAAATCCAGTACTTGAACGATCGTTTGCCCGGGTTGTTGGAGAATGAGTGACGATTTGAAGTGCTCACTGAGCAAGTCCAATTCACTGATCAGCATGGCCTGACCGTGGTGCCAGCCCTGATCGCCCCAGAACAGCAGCAGGCCAGCGGACTCGATGAGGATCGAGAACAGCAACGAGGCCATCAGCAATCCGATGATGCGCAGGACCAGGCTGATCGCCGAGACAATCAATCCAGGGCGCTGGATCGGTTGTGGCGGTGTGTTCTGGGCGGAAGTGGTCATTGTTCACTCCATTGCGCGTTGCAGAGTTGATGTCGTCACGACGCCTTCTCGATAGTTTTCTGCTGAATCAAAATCTGTAGTGAGGGCGGGCTACCCCACCTGATCCAGATCGAAGTTTGTTGTTGGGCCGCCCCCGCTGGCAGTCCACCACTGTCCCGCCTGCGAGTTGTAGGCCGCCCGCATCCGCTGGGTGAGCTCCTGCAGGTCCTTAGGCATGGCATCGTCGTTGGAGGGTTTTGGCAACGGCATGCGGACTTTCCAGAGCTGGCCACCGGCCTGGAAGGAGAACATCTGTCCCTTGGGTAGACTGACGATATGCGCTGGCTCGATCAGCGGCACACTGGTGCTGCTGACACGGTCCTGCGAGGAGGAGGTGAAATCCGTGTTGGCTTCAGGATCGGAGGTGTCGGTCGCACCCGACACCAGGGTCTTGGTCAGCACGTTAACCTTGGGCAACTGCTGGGTGAGTAGTTCAGCGGTTGCGGTTTCGCGCACCCGCAGCATCTGCAGAGTGTTGAAGTTACCAATAACCTGGCCAGCTTTGGCGCGGTTGCCGATACGTGCTTCGATATCGCTGAGGGTCTGGGTGTAGGCGGTTACCTGGATACCGGCACCGCCGCCCTTATTGATCAGCGGGATGAATTCATCCCCCATCAACTCGTTGAACTCATCGGCGTGCAGGTTGATCGGCAACTTGTCACTGTTGTTACCCGATTGGGGCAGTCCATGGTCGATTCCGTGTTTGTAGATGTGTCCGGCGACCGAGACCAAGTCGGCAAACATGGAGTTGCCCACAGCGGCGGCCACCTCGGCGTCGGTCAGTGCATCCAGGCCGACATAGACGATGCCACGTTTTCGGATGATCTGCATCCAGTCGAAGATTGGCCGCGGGTCATCTAAGTCAGTGTAGTTGGGGGCCAGTAACTGGGCGGTCTTGCCGGTGGTGAGTTTCTCCAGCAGCGGCAGTAGCGAGGCAACGATTTTGTCGAAGTAAGTACGGTCATATCGTACCGCCGAACGCAGTCCGTCCATTACTGGATCAAATACCCGCTTCACCGTCAGGTACTGCTCGATGGCCACCACACGCTTTTCGCGCCCGATCATATGCCGGGGAATGTTTTTCTCGGTGAGCTTGCCTTCAAGCTGGACGATCACTTCCCACGCTTTCGGATCAGTCTTGGCGAAAAACTGCTGGGCGTATTCGATGAACAGTGCGTCGATGTTGACCACATGCCGCTGGATCTGCAGGTAGTCCGGACGTCGTCCTAGCTCGATCAGGGCGCGGGCGATGATGTTGACGAAACGCCAGGCGAACTCGCGGAAGGCCGCGGAGTTACCTTCACCGCTAAGCTGCCCGGCGATGCGTGACGCCACTTCCGAGATACGACCGAAACGTCCCACGGCGTTGTAGCGGGCCGATATTTCTGGCCACCCCAGATGGAAGACATAGAACTCCTTCTCCCGCCCGGCTCGCTTGGCTTCGACGTACATGCGTTTGAGCAGGTCGGCATCACCCTTCGGATCGAAGACGATCACCACTTCATGTTCGACGCGGTGAATGTCCTGGGTGATGTACACCTCGGCGAGTCGCGTCTTGCCGACACGGGTCGTGCCCAGCACCAGGGTATGTCCGACCCGTTCGCCCAGCGGCAGACTGACTTCCGTTTCGTTGGGCTCGACCCCATGCAACAGCGGCGAGCCACCTACTGGGGGCAAAGGGCGCAACGGATTGAAGGCACTGTCCCAGGCGGTGACACGGGCCAATGTAGAGAGCGGAAACGGTGCATGTTCCAGGCGGCGTTCGAGTCCACGGGCCAGACGATAGCGGGTCGGTTGGTCGACATAGTGGGCGACAGCCGGATCCTGGGCCTCGACCAAGCGCTGGGTGTGCAGGCGGGTCCAGCGAAAGCCGCGGCCCATGAACAGGCGCTTGCGGCTGACCGGAATCTGCCGACTGGTCAGTTCGTAGCGGGGCAGCCGGCGGATATTTCGCCGATAGCGCAACACCTCCCAGGCTTGTCGCAGGCGGATAAGGCCGAACAGGGCATAGGCCAGCGCCGCAACCAGACCGATCTCGGGTGACAGGGCCACCGCCCAGGGCGAGTACACGCACAGCACCGCGGCCGCGATGCAGATCGCTACGGTGTACAGCTCCACCGCTGGCCGGAGCTTGGATTCCATCGCATGCTCGGCCATGACCTGGACTCACTGTTCCAGTGAGGTGGCAGTGATCAAGACGGGGTAGTGCTCAATCTGCAGGCGGGTGGCGATGTCGTTGCCGTTCACCGGCAGGATGGTGATGCCCGGCGCGGCTGCTCGAATTCGGGCCAAGGCTTCAGTATCGGTCACTTCGACGGCGAGGCCGGCCGCCCCGATTTCTTGCAGTTCAGTCGCACGCTGATGCAGCCATGCCAACGATTGGGGATTCTCCCCGACAAGGAAAAATGGCTGCAAGCCCGGCATGTCCAGGGTGCGAGTTGTGATTTGGCCTGGGCTCAAGTGAGAGCTGCGCACGGGCAGTATCCAGGTTTCATCTGCAAATGCAGATAGGTCTGCATGTATGGCCCGAGCAGGCTGGGTCTTGTTGTTTATTGGCGGCCTGGAAGCTTCAAACTGAGGGCGGGTGAAACCGCCTGGCTGATTTTCTGCAAATGACAGTCCCGGCTGGGCGAACGCAGCCAAGAGCGTGGCGAAGTAATACGCACTGGGAACTCGCGTCATGGTGGTGTGCCCTGTTTGAAGGAAACCTGCAATCGTTCGAGTTGTCGGGAAAAGCCGGCGCGGTAACGCGCGGCCAGTGTCCCTCCTGCCGGGCGGTGATAGCGGCCAGCGGCTGACACCCAATCACCGGCAACTGCGTGGTGTTCTTGCAGCAGCGCGGCAGTCACGGCCAGATTGCGATAGGGTTCAAGGGCTTCGCAGGGACTGGAGAAACGTTGTCCGTGATAACCCAGGTTGATTTGCCCAAGCCCGGCATCGACCCGCTTGGCGTCATATTGAGCAAGCGCCTGAAGCAAGGCGTGGCAGGCGGTCTGACGAGTGGCGAAACGGTAAGGGCTACCAGCAATATTCAGTGTCCAAGGCCAAGGCAACAGTCGACCACGGAGACGGGCGCCACTCTCTTGCAGGGCAATCGCGAACAACACCGTAGGAGGGATGTTGGCGTCATGCGCCGCCAGTTGATAAGCCGGAGGCGGAAGCTCATCAGCGTGGACGGCGAGCACTGTCAGCAGGGGCGCAATAGCAATCAGTCGAGACGCTGCCATTGTTCATTCACCTGCTGAAATTTGACGGGTAGCGGTCTCGGGGCACCCAGGCTGAACCAGCGACCACGATCATGGTTAAGGGTGATTTGCCGGCGTTGAACCTTGCTCGGATCAATGCCTGCTTGCCGGGCCCAGCCACGGACATGTTCATCCTCGCCTTGGCTGCCCACTAGGTAGATATCGAACGCCGTATCACTGCTTTGCAGACGCTGCGCTTCGACGGTGCACGCCGGGCAGTGGTCCTCCACAAACAGAGCTTGGCGCGGCGCGACCGCTGAGCTGGCAGGGGACGGAGATGCCATGCCCTGGATCGGCAGCAGCCCGGGAAACAGCTTGGCCCAGGCCGCGGTGTAAGCGTTTTGGTAGGCTAATTCGCGCTCGGCGCGTTTGGCTTCCAGCGCTACTTGTAATTCGGCATAGCGCTTGCGCTCTTGGTCGGTCTGGGCCTCGACTCCGAGTGCGGTCAATGGATCGAGGTTCGGGCTCCAGAAACCGCGCGGGCCGGTTTGGATCTGTTCGAAGCGCGTCCACTCCTGCTCCGTCAGACCCCAGCTCGCCGCCTGTTCAGAGTCAGAGCGCCCCAGCGGAGCAGACTGCGTGTCCTGGATCCGTGACTGTGTCGCGACGGGGTTGCCCACCGCAGCGCCCATGGCCAGTAGCGAAGCGAGACAGACAACGGTGGGCAGTAGCGCTCTGTTCATGATCACTACTCAAGGGAGGTGCACGGTCTGATCTGGCTGAGCGGCCACCGCGAAGATGGCTGAGTTCGGCTCCAGTATTTTCAGGCGCCAAGCCCCTTGCTGCTCACCGCTATGTAGCAGCCGGACATCCGTGAGCGAGCGACTGTCATGAGGTGCGACCGCCAGAAAGCGCTCACCACCGCGGGACTCGACACTCAATACTGAAAACGGTGGCAAGAGCGGGGTGCGTTTGGGGCGAGCGGTCTTTTCCGGTTTGGTCGCAGAAGGCGTCGGCGGTGGAGGGAATGGCTTGGTCCTGAGGTCCAGGAGCTGCTGCTCGACCTGTTCAATGCATGCGCGCAGCGCTGTCAGGTCTGCCTGGGTGGCGCGGGCTGCGAGACCATCGCGCAGTTCCTGTATCTCTTGCGCCCACTGATCCAACATCGGATCGAGGGTATTGGCCTGTTGCTCACCGGTATCGACCATCTGCTTCAGGTCTTTCAGTGCGTACTGCAGCTTCTCCTGTGCATCCTTGATAGCGCTCGAGTCACGTTGCAGGGCGCCCAGCGTCCGGAGGTGCTGGACATTCGCGTTTTGTAGCTCGGACACGCGTTGATACTGGTTATACAAACCACCACTCAGCGCGGAGACCGCCAGGCAAAGTGAGCCTACAATAAGGGTTTGAAACGTCGAGGCTTTCATGGGCGTGCCTCCGACTGATCGGACGAGGTTGGTGCGAGGCGTACGGTGCCAGCATCATTTTTCTGCCGTTCGAAGCAGACCGAACGGCTGACCTCATCGGTCGTGAGTTGCCAGGCGGGGCCTGCCAGCACTTGTAGCGCGCTGCGCAACGGGATCGGGCCGAGCCGGTAATGGGCGGCGGGCAGAGGCCGGGTAAATAGAGTATTTACTGGTTCTGCGGCAGGGCAGAGCGAATAACCCGAGCGCTGCAGCACGTAGTGCATCGCTTCCTGTACCGAAGGATTCAGGTTGGAGGGAATGCTCACGTCAATGATTTGAGCGAGAAGATCACGTTGCTCTGTCGTGGGTGCGGTGCTGACCAGCGTATAGCGGCCATAGCGGAGCTCTGCCGGATGACTCTCTCCGGCTGTACCCTTCGAAAGCTGGGCCCGATTGGAACCACCGGCAGTCTCTGGACGAGTCGTCAATGGGGTGGGGATCTGCGCGGTGCAGGCGCTCAATAAACCCAGCAGGCAGACAGGCGTGAAAAAGCGCTCCATGAAATAAACCTCATGTCAGATTCAGTGCAGAACCTGACATGAGGTGAAGGAGCGATTCAGTGAGGAAGTTGATTCAAGGCGGGTCGTGTTTACGCCGAAGGCATTGCTAATCATCAAAAATGGCTAGCCCATCCAAGACGGCAGCGTCGGGGTCGAAGATCAACAACCTCACATCCGCCAATGCCGCCAGATACAGCACGTTGATCAAGGCCTCCGGCGTACCTGCGTCGAGCTGCTCTTGCCTCAGCGAAGAGTAAGGATTGCCCTCGATCTTCACCAAGTTATCGTCGGTCCAGGGCGTTCCGATCAGCTTACATCCAACGCCATTGCAGTCTGGCAGGGCAAAGGGTTCAAACAGCAGTCCGGTTGGCTTGGAGTCGAAATTGCCAACCCGGATTTCCAAGTGGCGCAGTGCTTCGTCAGTGAGGTGTGCGGTACTGATTTCCCAGGCTCGACTGTAGTGTCCTGTGTCGAAGTTCAAGCGATGGATCATGGCTTGGGCTTCTTCCAGGGAGTACAGGTCACCGACGTGATGTCGCTCGTTGAGCATTTCGCCAGTCACGGCATAGGTCACTTGCCGCACCAGCCCGGTGGATTGGAAGCGTTCATCCAATTCATCCGGGATGGACTGACCCTCGCTAATCAGAGCGAAATCGTCATTGAACAGGCACGGGTACAGTTCTAACGCGTCATCGGGCAGATGGGCTTGTGCGTCGTGTACGGGGCGAAAGCAGGGAGGGCAGTCATTTGCGTAGGTGATCTGTAGCAGTCGTTCGATATGCAAGTTGTCGTAGCCGCGAGCAAATGGGTTTGAGGTTTCCGGCAGAGCTAAGGGTTGGGGTGTTGGGTTCATGAGGATTCTCCAGAAGGGAAATGAATAAGGCGTCCGAAGACGCCTTTGGGGGGTTAAAGCCAGCCATGCTCGGCAAGGGAGAGAGGACGACCTTCACCGACGATGAAGTGATCCAATAAGTGCACTTCGATCAAGTCCAAGGCCTCTTTCAACCGTGCGGTCAAGGCGCGATCCGCCAGGCTGGGTTCCGTGTAACCGGAGGGGTGGTTGTGAACGACAATGGCAGCAGCTGCGTTATGTGCAAGGGAGCGCTTGACGACTTGGCGGGGGTAAATACTGGCGCCATCGATGCTTCCGTGAAAGAGGATCTCGAATGCCAGAACGCGATGGCGAGCATCGAGAAAAATCACACCGAAAACCTCATGCTCTTGAGGTGCAATATGCAGTTTTAGGTATGAGGCTACGGCGTCAGGTGACGTCAGGTTGGGGCCGCGGGTGAACAGCCGCCGATCCAGAATGAGCAGCGCTTCGTCGATCACCTGGTTTTCCTGGGCGATACGATCAGCCTCGACATCCGAGGTTTCAATCAGGGTGAGTGGGGTGCTCATGGCGTACCTCCGAAGGGAACAATCCGGGGGTACACACTCGAGGGGAGTGGTGTCCCCGAGGTGGATATAGAATGACGGGCATTGCGCGATGACGCGCTGTTTACAACCGAGTGAATCGGTGGCGTTGTCCGTGCAGGTGTGAATCGCAACCGTCGCAGGGCAATGGGGAGAAGGTTCTTATTCCACGGCCAGTTTCGGGGTCGAAGTCGGCACTGATGGGTATTAGCCGAACCAGCCCGCGATGGAGACCGGCGATGCGTTTCTCGATTTCATCCGTCGTGTAGTAGAGCGATAACGTGCTGTAGTCCTCGTAAGCCGCAGCGAACAGGCAATCGTCGCAAAGCCAGAAGGATTCCATGTGGGTTCTCCTGTGCGGTTTGAAGAAAGGCGCTCGATTGAGCGCCTTGATGTAAACATCGTGGATTGTTTAGGCGGACTGAACAGCACGTGTGGCGACACGGCGGGCCGTGCGGGGAGTGGGTGCAGATTCAGGTTCAATCCTGGATTCTGTTGGGTTTTCGGAATCCTCAGCTTCGGCATCGGCCGATGGTGGGGATGGCTCACTGTTTGGCGCTTGCTCAGCAGGTGCTGTTGCCTCCTGCCTGGCAGGCGCTTTGTATTCGTACGTGCCGTTGACCTTGATCCAGTCGATGTACAGCAGACGACCTTTCAGGCTGGCGCCCGGCTGGCCTTGTTTATCGCCTTTCTCATAGAGAAATGGGTCAATCCACAGGTCGCCGATACGGAACGACAGCAAGACCTTTTTCTCGGCTTTGACGGCGTCCATATAGAGACGAATCAAGCGTTCAGCTTCGCCTCCAGCGACTTTGCAGTCGAAGCGGGTGTACTCGACTGCATCGGTTGCACCGTGCAGGGCGGCGATATCGCAGGCCATGAAGGGTTGGCCGCGGCGGACTTGTACTTCACGAACACGGTTGAGGTAACCGATACCGGTGGTGTGCAGATTGAAGTAAGTGGTCGCTTCTTGGGATTGGTTGGCGTGGGCCATGGTGGTTCTCCTGTTTCAAGGGAAAACGGCGACGCACAGGCCCTGACGGGGAAGTGAGCCCCCGTCAGGGTGGGTAAGGTGAAGTCGAGCGATGAACGACTCGCCACCGGCAAGCCGATGACGATCAGAACGATGCGTCTGGGGGAATAGCTGTGCAGCAGAAAAACGTCTGAGGTGGTGATCCGCAGGCATGGGTAGTGGGCATTCATCACCGCTGAAGCGGTAACCGCGCGAGCTTCCGAACGCTGATCGCACTTGGGTAAACCACCACGAAAGTGGCGTAGCCTTGAAGGTTCTGGCTACCTGGGCTGGGCTGTCAACGACAGCGAACCACGCCCTTGGTATAAGCCTGTCATAGGGGAGCGTCAAGACGCTGCAACCCGATTTTTTAAGGCCGGAATACAATGGCAGTCACTGGATTGAAGAAAGTGAAGAGTGGGCCTGGCGGGGTGCCAGGCGAGGAGCAGAAAAGCCACCTTTGGCGGTCTTACGCAGTCGACAAGCTCCTCGCAAAACTTGGTTTAACTGCGCCATGATTCGCCAACCGACCCTTGTCGTGGCCTGGGTCGGAAGCTGCTGGCACGCATCCGCGCACAAAGGGTGCCCAGTGTTTCCCCGGCGGGCTCCGGGACTGAATACGATCGTCGAAGCGGATGACCGCTATTGCCTGGCAGAGGCAACAGTGGTCATCCGCCACCACAATCAGGTCGAGCACAAAATGGGAGTGAAATTCCGCAGAAGAGAAGGCTCCGAACTCTAGGAGTCCGACCGAGCTACCCGGAGCGAATCGGTCTTGGGTCGCCGTTGGCGGTGATCCGAAGCTACTACAGCAGAGAGGGCAACACGACGTCAAGCCAGTGGGCGATCCCGCATAAGCCACTACATTGAGCACGATGAAAGAGGTTACTTACTGCCGAGATGAGCGGCCAATTGTTCGACGGTTGCCAGGATAAAGGCGCGGTCAATTTCTTTGCCTTGGCCCGTGAAATCGGACAACACTTTATCGACTTAGAGAGGGATCAGCCGCCGTTGATGATGCACTGATCACCCCAATACTCATGTCGATCTCCAGTGAAGCGTCATAAGCGACGGGTATCTTTTCTGATCGGCACTGTTCCCTTGCAGTCGGGGTAGTGGGAGCATGACCAGAACGGCCCTGATTTCCCCTTTCGCCTGCGCGTTGAGGCGTTGCAAATGGGGCAGGTCGGGCCGGCTTCGACCGGTACCGCCAAGGTGAGTGCGCCACAGTGTTCGACCAATTGTGCAATCCAGTTCGCCTGCTTGGCGACGAACGCATCCAGGGTCAGACGTCCCGCTTCGATTTCGTCCAGAGCCTGTTCCCAGATCGCGGTCATACCCGGATCCGCGACAGCAGCGGGTACCGCCTCGATCAGAGTATGGGCCGCTGCGCAGGCCATTAAGGCGCGTTTTTTCTTCAGCAAATAGCCGCGATCAATCAACCCCTTGATGATGCCGGCTCGCGTGGCTTCGGTACCGATTCCGGTGGTGTCCCGAAGCTTCTGTTTCAGGCGTGGGTCGTTGACCAGCTTGGCCACGTTTTTCATCGCCTTGATCAGATCGCCTTCGGTGAGAGGTTTGGGAGCGGCGGTGCGCATGGATTTGAGTTCGACGTCGTTCACTGCGCACTGAGTACCCTGTTGCAGGACGGGTAAGACTTGGGACTTTTGACTGGGCTCATCCTCCTCGGTGTTTTCGTAGAGCAAGCCTTTCCAGCCCTGGATCAGGATCTGTTTGCCAACAGTAGTCAAACGCTCTCCGCCGCACTCCAGTTCGACCTGAGTTCGATCAAACTCATGATGCGGAAGAAATTGCGCGAGGTAGTGGCTACGAATCAGTTCGTAGACTTGGCGTTCTTGTTCGGACATCCGCGCCAGGTTCGCCGGCTCGGTGGTGGGGATGATGCCGTGGTGCGCGGCGACCTTGGCATCGTTCCACACGCGGGAGTGCAGTGATCGATCGAGTTTTCCGAATGTGGGCTGCAGCGCCGGATCCGTTTTGAGCAGGGCATCGAATACCGCGGGTACCTCATTGAACATACTCTCTGGCAAATAACGGCAATCGCTGCGTGGGTAGGTGGTGGCTTTGTGGGTTTCATACAGGGCTTGGGCGATGTTCAGGGTTTCCTGAACGCCGAGTCCCAGCTTGCGCGAGCAGACTTCTTGCAGTGTGCTCAGGTCGAAGGGCAGGGGCGGAGGTTCTCGGAAACGCTCAGTCTGCAGCGAGAGTACTGTGGCGGTCTTACTGCTAGAAATCTCTTGGGTCGCCTGAATGGCCAGCGCCTGTTGCAGGCAACGACCTGCCTCGTCCTGCCCTGAACTGGGTGGTAACCACGACGCGATGAATGGTTGCCCCATTGAGGACAGGTGCACCTCCACTTCCCAGTAGGGCACCGAGACGAAGCTGGCAATCGCACGATCCCGATCGACTACCAGACGTAAAGTGGGTGTCTGGACGCGTCCAACCGACAATACACCGTCGTAGCCCGCCCGCCGACCAAGAAGGGTAAACAAACGACTCAGGTTCATGCCGATCAGCCAATCGGCGCGGCTGCGGGCGAGGGCTGAGTGGTAAAGCAGGAAGGTCTCCTGACCAGACTTCAGTGAGGACAGTGCCTTGCGAATCGACGCCTCGTTGAGGGCGGACAACCAAAGTCGTTGAACGGGACCTCGATACTTGCAGAGTTCCAGTAGCTCGCGGGCAATCATTTCACCTTCTCGATCGGCGTCGGTCGCGATGACGACAGCAGAGGCTTCACTGAGCAGGCGCTTGATGACTTTGAACTGTGCCGCAGTCTTGGGTTTGACCTCGACCATCCACTGCGCGGGAATGATCGGTAGATGATCCAACGACCAACTCTTGAATTGCTCGCCATAGGCTTCAGGCGATGCTGTCTCCAGCAGGTGGCCGATACACCAGGTGACGGTTGTCGCTGTGCCGATCAGGCAACCATCACCACGCCGAGTGGCCCCGAGTACCTTGGCGATGTCCCGACCCTGGGAAGGTTTTTCGCAGAGGAAGAGGCGCATAGGACTGCTCCGGATTGAGTTCGGAGCAGCGTTGTTGGAAACAGCAGTGGCAAGCTATGAGAAACCTGAATGGCAGGTTCCTCATATTAGTCGGTGAGGATGGGCATAAATGGTCCGAGGCTGCTAGCCGACTGTTGCGTGGACGACAGTGTGGATCTTCACGAGTAGCGAGTAATGACAACACAGCAACTTCGCGCAATGGCGCAATTTTATGCCCTCAAGTCAGTCATGCCGATGGTGGCTGCCCTCTGCGCTTTTTGGCCTTCGACGCAGGCGAGCTGGCCTGGTCTGTAGCCTGCCCGACGGGAGCCGCAGATGAAGCTGATTCACTTGAGCGCTCCCGCATGACCACGTTCTGCACGCGATGAGGCAGAATGCCGACTCGACGGGCCTCGATCTTGAAGGTCACCCGCGCATTGTCTGCGCTGTCCTCCCACTCATCGCGTACGGTGCGGCCTTCGACCAGCACACGCATACCTTTCTGGTACAGGGTGCTCCAGTGTTCAGCCTCGCGGTGCCAGAGCTCAACCGGCGCCCAATAGCCACCTCGATCTTCATAGCTGCCATCGCGTGGCACGGGGTTGTCGAAGTACACATTCAGCCGTAGCAAACGCCGTGGCTCGTCATTGCCTGAGGCGAATTCCTGGAACTCTGGCGGACTGCCGATGTTGCCTTCGCCGACGAAAAAAGTACTCATCGTGATACCTCCACTGCGGTTGTGAACTGGCGCAGCAGCCGTTCGGCACTGTCCATTTTGATCGCGCAGGTCGTGGCCTGGCGGTAGAGCGAATGCACCACACTCATCTGTAGGTTCAGTGCGATGCGATTGCATTCGAAATGGCGCAATCCCTCGCGTACGACCTGCGGCAAGGCTTTGTTGCAGACCTGGCGTTCCCAGACCGAGACTCCCATACGGGCAAAGTCACGGGTGCGCCAACGCAAAAAGGTGCTGCCAGCGCTGGTGTTCTGCAGCACCAATCGGATATCCAGCAGTGAGTAAGGGGGCTGTCCGGCTTGCTGTACAACAGCCTCCATCAAGTCACATAACTGCGCCTCGATTTCCCTCGCCATCTGCGCCAGGTGCTCCAACTCCCCCTTACCCTTAAAGGGCTTTAAAAGGCCTTTTAGGGAGGCTGCGTGTTCGAGTTGCCGATAGCCATCTTGTGTCAACGTTTCGAAGGGCATCTGTTGAGCCGAAGTCAGGGGATTCATACTTCGTCCTCCGTCTCATCCACTGTCGCAGACGACTCTCCCGCTTCCTCGGCCAGCGCGTCAGCGTCATCCACTGGCACAGCGCCGCGACGAATGATCGGTGGCGCGAACTGGGAGCGGCGATGACCCTCAAGGATGTCCATCGGGGGCAAGCCCAACTTCTCGATGGCCGCATTGGCACGGGCATTATTCGCCGCCATGTCATCACGCGTGACGCCGGCATGCCGATAGCGCTGTGCCTGACCGAACAGGCTGCGCAGCAGATGGGCACCGTCGTCGATCCAGGCTTCCATGTCGACGCGGCCAATCAGGGCGGTGTGATGGGCCAACAGGGTACGACGCACCAGGGTGTCGTAGTCGGTCAGCAGGTAGACCGCCAGAAAACCCAGCTGGCTGCCGATGTACAACGGCAAGGTGACGGGGTGCATGTTGAGGTTGTCGCTCATGTCGATCTGTGCCGGCAGGTCCTGCCTGATCCGATCCAGCTGTTGAGTCAGTTCCAGCATCCCGGCTTTGGCCTGCATCAGTTTTTCTTCGAGTTGCACGATGGCCCAATCGGCATACGGATCGTCCTGGGCCGCGGTTTGTTTGATCAGGTTGGTGACACTGATGTAGCCAGCCATGCCCATAATCGAGTGGACGCCTTCGCGTGCGGTTCGACCTTGCCAGATACGGGCGGCGTGGTGAGTGTGCAGAGTCAGGGTGATGCTGCTGCGCAATGAACCCAGGTTGAGTTGATAGTGATCGGCCACGGTGTTGTCCTCGCATTGGCTTGGACGGGAACGTTGCGACAGATGAGGGGCAAGGGCAGCCAAAAAGTTGAATGCGGTCTGTTCGGTTTGAGAGGGTTAATTTCGGATACGTTCGTGAGTGATGCTGGTGGCATCATTTCCAAGGATGGCGATGGCTGTAACGCTCGGATTGCGCAGATTCGGCCCTTTGCGATCCCACAGTAGAGCTCAGTAGATTTGATGCCACTGGCATCAAATCTACTGACGTCCAGGGCGTTTGCCGCGCAATTGGCGTAGCTCATTCAGGCACGCTTGGGCGAGGGCGGAGGCGGGTTCGCCCTGTTTTCGGGATGGGCGCGAGGATGCCGTTGGGGGCGGTTCTGCAACGGGTGAGGGTTCTGTCTGACCTGCCCAAGGACGAAAGTCGCCTTTCAGTGCGCGCTGGATTAGGCCCATCAGATACGCCGCTGGCTTGCGGATACCTCCTGCCGTACAGCGTGCGCTCGCTTCGTTGAGTACCGCCTGACGATCCGCGGGTTTGAGCTTGTTCAGCGCCACGGCGACGGCCTGACGCTCGCTTGGACTCAGGTGCTGCGAATCGGGCCAGTGCAGGTTATCCACCGCTTGGGTCGCGCGCGGTACAGTACAAGTACTTTCTTTTAATACAGTACAGGCGGCGTTCGGATTCCGAACGGTGCCGGAAATAGGGGCGTTCAGGCCCGATTCGGAATCCGAACGAGGGCTTGCACGATTCCGAACGAGGTGATCTTCCCCCAGTTCGGAATCGTGCATAGTGGTATCGGTTGCCTGATCCAATCCTTGCTGCATCCAGTGTTCACCCCAACTGTCGAGCCGCGTGGGTAGCTGACCTAAATCGATACGGGTGTCCTGGCGAATTTCTTCCAGAATATGCTGAGCGACAATGCGCACAGCCTTCGTTGCATGACCGAGGGTAAGTCCGACTAGCTCCATGTAATCCTGATCCAGCTCCATGGCTTCGGCGGGGGTTAACGGCTCATCGTGCAGGACGTACAGAGAACCTTGAAGACGCCCGGTGAGCTGATTGCGCCCGCGACTCACCAAGCTGAGCCAGCGAGTGAGCCTGAGCATCGTCAACACGCGAGCTATGGTTTCACGGGAGGCTAACGTGCCATAGGGCACGCTCGACAGGTAAGGCTGCAAATCCTCATAGCGTGGTGTGACCACGCCCTGGCCTTGCAGCATGAGTCGAAACACCTGCCAGGCATTACGCTCCAATGGCGTCAGGCGATTATCCAACAGCAGCCGACGCGGCACGACTTCGTGTGATTGGCCACTGAAAAGAAAGCCAGCCTGCAGAGCCTGGTTGGAAGGTGGTTCAGTGGTCGGGCGTGCGGGCCATCGTTCATTCAACTGCTGGGTGCATTGCTGCAGGACACGCTGCCAGCGATTGGAAGGGGCAGTGTTCATGTTCCGTTGCTGTACTGGTCAATCTGCTGCCAAACGATGGTCAAGCTGATCTGTTGCTCCTCCGCCAGCATCATCATGGCGTCGAGCTGATCCTCGGTCCCGTCTTGAGCGCGTAGTTGGCACCAACGCTGCCAGAGCGCATGTTCCTGCGCTTCGCTCAAATGTTGAGGGCGGCCTTTACGGGTTTCTATCTTGAGTAGACGTCGGCGCAGGGCGGTTTCCGAATGGGCCAAACCGAAGCACTGATACATGATGGTGCTGCTGGCGCCGAGCTTGAGCGCTCGGTTGATCAAGCGCTCGTTCTGCTCGTCGCGTTCGGCTTGCTCGATCAATCGATGCAGCACCGGCGAGTCAATCTTGACCTCAACCCAGGGTACGGTGGCGTGGGCCAGGCGTGACAGCGTGGCGGGCGGTAAGGATTGCAAAAGATAGATGTCGTCCTCACCCAGTCCGAGTGCCTTACAGCGTTGCAGATTACCCAGGCGCAGTTCATGCAGCACCTGGGTCAGCATGGCTTGGTTGAGCACATTGAAGGACAGGTTCATGGCAACTCCTTCGGTGAGTCGTCTTCCGGGGGAAGCGTTAAGTCGATCAGACGCCGGGCAAGGCGGATCAGGCGATACAGTTTGATTAACAGGCTGTCGGGCAGTCGTTCCAGTCCGACGTCCACGGCGGGACGATCTGTCAGCGGGAGTTGATAGATCCCCAACAGCAACTGGCCGAACAGGGCGGAGGGCAGTTGCTTGCGATCCTCCCAGTTCACCTCGTCTTGAGCGCGCAACAGGGCCAGGAGCATTAGGTGAACGCCGGTCGCGCGAGGCGCTGCAAGATCCAGTCGCTCGATGTTGAGGGCGAAGCCCAAGCCATGCGGCTGATCGATGATGCCCTCGGGATGTCCGGCATAGGCCGCCATTTCCCGAGCCAGTCCGGCGATGGCTAAACGCAATTGTTCGGGAGTATCGAGTGCTGGTGCGATGCTCCAGATATCGTTGGTCGTGCAGGCCTCGACGCTCGGTGCTGTTTCGGTGGTGGTCTCGCGATCGATCTGTTCGCGAATCTGTTGGACACGTGACGGCGGGCTGACTGCTGATACGACTTTCGTTTCGGGTGGTGTGAGCAGCTCCTCTCGCGCTGTTTCGGTCTGGGTTCTGGTCTCAGTTGGTTTGGGACGGGACTCGGAGGTGGGAGGTCCCGCCGCAGCTCCATCAACACTCGGCAAATGCTTGTTCTCTGAGGGCGTGGCGACGACATTGCCAGGCGTCGAGATGACCCGTGGGGTATCGCTCAGCTCCAGGGCCAACATACGGTAGGACTGTCCGAGCAAGCGGCTCATGCGTTCGAGCAGTTCATTCTGGATTTGCTCAAGATCGAAGGCCTCGGGTTCGGCATCGAAATAGCCCAGGGTCTCGAGCCAAAATTCGGCGAACGCAACGGGGGCGGTGGGATAACGGTTCCAGGTTCGCTCTGCCTGACTACGCAGAGCGATCAGGCGTTCGATCTGGGGCTTCCCCAAGCCGGCATAGAGGGTTTGTGGAATGGCGGGCAATAAGTGTTCGAGGGTGTCGAGCATCCGGCTGATGTGTGACTGCGAAATTGGATAGCCTCCAACGGCAAGACGTCGTGCCAGCTCACGTTGCGAGAGCACAACGCCCTCTGGTTCGAGCATGGTTTTGAGTTTGGCTACCGCTAGCGCTCGTTCGATGAAGGTGAGTTGGCCGTGCAGATCGCTTTCGGCCAGATGGCCGAGTAGGGCGGTGAGTTCATTGCTCCATGGTCGGAACAGGCAATGAATGCGGAAGAAGCGCTCGTCACGGGTTTCCTGCCACAGCTCGCCGAGAATCGCCAAGCGCGTATTACCGCCGTTACGGATGATGAAACAGGTTTCACCCGGGCGGCGGGTAATCGGCGGTGGTTGATCCAGCCCGCGTTCACGGATCGAGGCCTTGATATCGTCATACAGCGGATTACGTATGAAGCGTGGGTTGTGTTCGTAAGGCCGCAGTTGCTCTAGAGTGACCAACATGGGCGTATCAGTGAGTGGGTCGGACAGCCGCTCCAGCTCTGGACCCCGAGGAAAGTGCTGCTGCAGCTTGCCGGTAATCTCTTCCTGACTGAGCTTCTTCATCTGAACCACCTCAGTTAACGCCGATTACGCAAATGGTCACCGACCTCGAACTTGACGATCTCGGCAGTCCCCGAACCTTCGAAATGTTGGGAAAGTTCTGCGAGGAACCAACCCAGGGCCGAGCGACCGCCCTGCAGACGAAAGACCACGGTGCAGTACTCCTCGCAAGGTGAGTGGTGTGGTCGAATGGAGGGTGGAACGATGATGGGCAGTTGATCCAACATCAAAAGACTCCTTGCCAAACACAGTTGGCCTCGAGGTCGAACAAACAAAAAGACTTGGCGAGAAATGCGGGCTTATCGATTCGTCTCATCGAACCTTCGCGTATTTGCTTGCCGTAGAGATCGCTTCGCACCATTCCGGAAACAACTCGATGGCCAGCGCTTGCATGGTTTCCAGCGCTGATGGCGAGCGTCGCTCACGTGACTGGCGCGTCTCGATTCGGTGGACCGGTAGGCCGATGGAGGCGGCATTGAGATACGCCACTCGGTCTGGCACTACGGTGTTTAGCACCGAGATGTTGGTAGCCTCGGCGAAGGTCTCGCGCAGGCCACGGATGATCATTCGAGTGTCTACCCGGATGCTATTTACCTGGTTCAGCAGCAGTCGCAACGGTGGCGGTGTAATGCCCAGGTGACGGAACGGTTCGAGCGCACTCAGCAGCTTCAAGGTGCCGCGGCGCAGTTCGCGGGCGGCGAGCATTTCCGGCGTGATGGGAGAGATGGCGAGATCGGATGCCAGGATGGCCATCTCCAGCAGCACGCTACGTGCGCCTTGGGTGTCGATCAAAAGCAGGTCATAACCGGGGCGAAATTTGTCCAGCAGATTGCGCAACCGTAATCGCCCGTCAGGGGCGTGCAGCAGCAATGCACCCAGTTGGCCTTGATCGTCGTTGGAGATGATCAGGTCGAGCCCTGCGATCACAGTTTCGGAAATAATTTGCTCAGGTGCTGTTAAGTTGAGTGCAATGAGCTCGTACGCACCAGCAACAGCTTTCCGGCTCAAGGCGTAATAGCTGGAGAGGGTGGGTTGGCTATCCAGATCGAGCAACAGCACGCGCAGGCCAGCATCTGCCAGAAGACCGCCGAGGTTGGCAGCTACTGTGGTTTTGCCTACCCCACCTTTGGTGGAAACCACCGATACCACGCGCATCACATCAGGCCTGCTGGCCTAAGCGCTCAGCGACCCACTGCTCAATTTCCAGCGAGTCCCAACCGACCGCGCGCAGTCCAATGCGTTTAGCTTGAGGGAATTTACCTTCTTTCATCAAGTTGTAGATATGCGCACGCTTGAAGCCGGTTTTCCGTTCCACCTCATCACGCCGCATGATGTGACGTTCGACCTGTGGTAGAGGTGCTTCAGCGATGGGGGAGGGTTCGATGGACATGCTGGTCACTCCTGGCGCCGATTGGCACTTGGTGGGAAGTGACCTGAATTGAATAGCAGAAAGAGGAGGGCGTCATTGCACTGCAATCGGGTGTCTTGCAATGCAATGTTTCGGTCTATTTGCTCTTACTGAGGTTGCGGTTGGCTGCGGCGAACTTCTCATCCAGCGTTCGTTTGCTTAGGCCTGGTACATCGCTATAGCGTGCGATAATGGCGTCGACGATGGCTGCTTGATTCTTGAATACAGATAGGGGCTTTCCAGCGGGTGAATGTCCTAGAAAGAGATCTACTAAAACGCCAATGATGTTCTGGTAAGTGATTTCACTACGTACGCTGAGTGGTTCATGCGTTTTGACCATCGCTTTGAGGTCGTCCCGTTCAAGCCCAATTGTTTGAAGATCTTGTAAAATCTCTTGGAAGTGATGTTGCAGCAAGTTGAGCTCTCGTAACAGAACATCCCTATCTGCTTGGAGTGCAAGGAAGGTTCCAATACTGACTTTTTCATGAGAATCTCTGCCCAATTCAAACAGAAAGCTAGGCTTCT
Organism: Pseudomonas sp. 3-2; assembly: GCF_019710535.1. Classification (NCBI taxonomy): domain Bacteria; kingdom Pseudomonadati; phylum Pseudomonadota; class Gammaproteobacteria; order Pseudomonadales; family Pseudomonadaceae; genus Pseudomonas; species Pseudomonas sp. 3-2. The sequence continues at coordinate 2,317,209 of NZ_CP081200.1, forward strand.
GATCGGGATAGTAAACTTGCATCCAGTGGCGCAAATCGGAGTGGCGTATCGTCAGCTGAAAGGGCTCCACGTAACTCCCCCTGGGAACCGAAACACCGAGACAGCCATAAGGCAGTTCTCCATTGCGTACTGCGTCGTAGATTTTTTCGGTAGCCGCGTGAAGATCCGGCCACTGAGGGAACTGGGTGGCAAGTTTCTCGGGACAGGACCAAGCCGCTTGGACGATCTGTGCTTCGTAACGGATGAGATTGCACCAACGCAATGCTGCGTCGATTGGGCGGTAGAAGGTTTTGGAATGCGGATTAAAAAAATTAACGGACATATGCGGACGGACCTCCATTTCTGATGGATGGCCTCCCGTGAACATCTCTACATCGTGAACCTGCTGACAGCTGACTGCAGTGGCTGATTCACTCGGATTTTTTACCCGGTGAGGTCTTCCGTTTATCTTTCTTCATGACCAACGAAATCTATGGTTATTCCTGTTTTTATATTGATCAACGGCATTTCGGACCTGAATCTAGATGGCTTGGAAGTCGCAAAAACATGAAGAGCGCTGACACGATGTCAGCGCTGAGGCAAAGCAACCAGGGCATCCTCGAAATGCGCGTTAGCTTGGTATTGATGTCAGAGCAAAGGGATGCTGTAACTCACGATCAATCGATTCTGATCTTGATTTCGTGAAGCCTCGCTGTTCGACTTGCCATTGCGCCAACCGAAACCAACGCCTTTAAGCGCGCCGGATTGGAGCACGTAGTCCAGGGTCAGATCTCGCTCCCATTCCTTTTGGTTATCACCGGACGTGGTCTTGATGTTGTCGCCGCTAAGGTACATGACCGACGCCTTGAGACCTGGCACCCCCAGGCCTGCAAAGTCAAACGCATACTGGCCGAAAGCGGTGCGTTCGCCAGCACGGGTGAAAGTCTGGATCAGGCGGTCGGTATACAGGTACAGACTGACCCCGCCGGCACCTTTGTCCGCGAGGCTGCCCTGGTTTAGTTGGGTGAAGCCACTGCCGCTGGAAACGCTTTGATAACCCGCCGTGACCGAATGGGCACCCAGGGAGTAGATCAGCGCCGCGCTCCAGGTTTTGTTGTCGATCTCGCCATCGCCATCCCGGGTGTAGCCGCTGATCTTGTAGCCCGAGGTACCGGAGCTGTTGGCGCCGGACGAGTTGGTCTTGAAGTAGCGCAGGTCGGTTTTCAGGGATTGGTTGTCCGAGATCGTCAGAGTGTGGATCAGGCCGAAAAACTGCTGGGTGTAGTAGTCGTCGAGGTTGGCGTAGTAATACTGCGCCGTCAGGTCTTTGGTGACTTTCCAGTCGCCACCGGCGAAGTCGAACGCGTTGCTTTCACGGGTGCCGCCGACGGCGGCCAATCCGGTCTGGTCGCTGGAGCCCCGGCCCGTCGCATGTTCGATCCGGCCCCCGGTAAAGGTCAGGTCCTTGAACTCGCCCGACGTGATTTGCCCACCTTCGAAAGTCTGGGGCAGCAGGCGACCGTCGTTGGACACCAGTATCGGCAGCTTCGGCATCAGTGTGCCGAGGCGCAGTTCGGTCTTCGAGACCTTGACCTTGCCGGTCAACCCTAACCGGCTCCACGAATCGACCGCGCTGTCGTCACTGTCCGACGGAATCATCGAACCGCCGACATGCCGACCTTTGCCGCTGTCCAGGGTGATCCCCGTCAGGCCCAGGGCATCGATACCAAAACCCACCACGCCGTCGGTGTAGCCCGACTTGAAGTCGAGCATGAAACCCTGGGCCCATTCTTCGGTTTTCGACGGCGTGGCGGTGCCGTCGCGGTTGTCGTTGTTGAAGTAAAAATCGCGCAGGCCCAACGTGGCTTTGCTGTCGCTCAGAAAGTCCGCCTGCGCCTGGGTACTCAGTGCAATGGCGCCCAGCGCCAGGGTGACCACCGTGTTTTTGTTGCTCATCAAAATCTCCCCTATTTTTTTTGTAATTTGAATTCAGGAGGGTGGCTCCCGCTATCGGCGGGAGCCTGAAACTCGGATCAGATACCCAGCACGTTGGCGCCGATGCACGGATCGATCCCGCGCTCCAGACGACGCTGATGAACGACGACGGTGATTTCCATGGAACCGGTGGTCACGTCGAAGTCGAGGATGTGGCCGCCATAGGCTTGGAACGTGGCATCACCCGCGACGCCGTGCATGTGGATCGAAGGCTGGTCGTTCTTCCAGGCCACCGAACCAGTGATGCTCGCCATCTCGACATTGCTGAAGACCTTGGCGTCGAAGTCCTTCTTGTCCTTGTTCCAGAAGCCGAACTTCACGTTGCCAAAGCCGATGCCGCTGATGGACGCGCTCGGGATTTTCTCGGCGATGGCCAGTTTGGTCAGCTCCTTGAAGGCGTTATCGCCCATGCGCAGCACCATCAGGTAACCGGTGGGGGTCTTGGTGTAGCGCGGGGTGGTTTCAGTGGCACATTGCATAGGCGGTGTCGTCGCAGTGGTTGAAGTCTCGGCAACGGCCAATTGCGTGGCCGCGGTGTTGAGCAGCAGGGCGGCAGTAACAGCCAACATCAATTTGCACAGGCGTTGTTTCGGGTGAAGTTGAACGTGCATGGGACTTCCTCTGTTTTTGTTGTTGTGGGGTACAGCGGTTTTCTGGACGAGCGAATCCGGCGCCCGTTGTTCACAGGCGTGGGAGTTGTGGCTAACAGCGGGTGGTAACGCTGAGGCTTACAGCCCGTTGCGGCTGCTGACCCCGTCAATCAACCGGGCGATGCCCAGCGGATTGGCGTTTTTCAGGGCGTCCGGCAACAGACTGTCGGGGCAGTTCTGGAAGCACACCGGCCGCAGGAAACGATCAATCGCCAGCGTTCCCACCGAGGTGCCGCGCGCATCCGACGTCGCGGGGTAAGGCCCGCCATGCACCATGGCATCGCTTACTTCAACGCCAGTCGGATAACCGTTGAACAGCACGCGCCCGACTTTCTGTTCCAGCAGGGCTAACACTTCGTTGAGGGTGGTGAGTTCCGAATCCTCGACAATCAGGGTGGCGGTCAACTGACCGCGCAAGCCGTGCAGGGCCTGGAGCAACTCGGCGTGATCGGCGACTTCCACGACGATGGTGGTAGGCCCGAAAACCTCTTCCTGCAGCAACTCGTCACCGTCAATCAACAGGCTGACATCGGCCTTGAACAACTGCGGCCGCGCCTGATTGCCCTGTTGTGCGTTGCCGGCCAAGTGCGTGATGCCCGAGTGGACGCGCAGGTTGTCGAGGCCGTGGCAATAGCTTTTCAACGCGCCGCTATTGAGCATGGTTTGCGCGGATTGCTCGCCCATCAGCCCGGCGAAGCGTTCAAGGAACGCGGTGAATTCCGGCGAGCGAATCCCCAACACCAAACCGGGGTTGGTGCAGAACTGACCTGCACCGAGGACCACGGACGCGGCCAGTTCGGTGGCGATCTTTTCACCCCGTGCTTTAAGCGCTTCAGGCATCAGCAACACTGGGTTGATGCTGCTCATCTCGGCGAACACCGGTATGGGCTGCGGCCGTGCTGCTGCCATGTCACACAAGGCCCGGCCACCGCGCAACGAGCCGGTAAACCCGACAGCTTGAATTGCCGGGTGCTTGACCAGCGCTTCACCGACGCTGCCGTAGACCATGCTGAACACACCGTCTGGCATGCCGGTCTGGCGGGCGGCGCGGGTGATGGCGTCAGCGACATAATCGGCGGTCGCCATGTGGCCACTGTGGGCTTTGAACACCACCGGGCAACCGGCGGCGAGGGCGGACGCGGTGTCACCACCCGCCGTGGAAAACGCCAGCGGAAAGTTGCTGGCTCCGAAGACGGCAACTGGGCCGAGGCCGGTGCGGTGTTGGCGCAGGTCTGGACGGGGCAGCGGCTTGCGCTCCGGCAGGGCGCGGTCAATGCGCGCCCCGTAGAAATCGCCCCGACGCAGCGCCGTGGCGAACAAACGCATCTGGCCGCTGGTGCGGGCGCGCTCACCCTGAATGCGCCCGGCGGGTAGGGCGGTTTCGCGGCAGACGAGGGCGATGAACGTATCGTCCAGCGCTTCAAGTTCCGTGGCGATGGCGTCAAGGAAATCGGCACGGCGGGCGGCCGACAGGTTACGGAAAACCGGGTAAGCCGTGGCCGCCGCTTCTGCGGCCGTATTCACTTCCTCCACAGTCGCCTGATGGAACCGGAATGGCAGCGCTTCGCCGGTGCTGGCGTCGTGGCTTTGCAGGGTGTTCGAACCTTTGGCCGAACGGGCGCCGGCAATGTAGTTGTGGCCTGAAACTTCAAACATGGGAACTCCTTAAGGGCTGTTCAAATAGGGATCAAGTGAGCCGATAAATACGTCGGGCGTTGTCATGAAACAGTGCCAGTCGATCAACGCGGGAACGGTCGCGGACGATGGTTTTGAAACCGTCGAACACTTCGCTGAGGCTGTTCACCACACCATCGACCGGGTAGTTGCTGGCAAAGGCGCAGCGACTGACGTCGAAAATCGACATCGCGTCGTTCACCACCACGCGATTGGCGTCCACGGGCCAGGCCTGGCCGGGGATGCAAATGCCGGAAATCTTTAGCGCGACGTTGGGCTCGCGAGCCAGCAGCGCCAGGTTGTCGCGCCAGCCGGCCAGACCTTGCGGCGAGCGATCCGCCGGCAGCGCGGTGTGATTGACCACGAGGGTCACGTCGGGAAAGTCCCGGGCCAGTTCAGCAGCTTCCGGCAGATGCCACCACGGCGCTTGCAATTCAAAGTGCAGACCGTTTTGCGCCAGTCGGGCGTAGCCGTCGCGCCAGCGCGGATCGCGCATGGAGCCGGGCGCGGAAAAGTCTTCGCGCCATTCTTCACGGCTCGTGACCGTCGGTTTGTGGCGCACGCCGCGCACCAGCGGGTGCTGGCCGTACAGGCGCAACAGTTCGGGTGCGTCCTCGCGATCCAGCCAGGCCTGGCCGACCATGGCCGCCAAGGTCGGTTCGTGCTTCGTCAGGGACTCGATAAAACGCACTTCGTCGGCCGGTGTCGCCGCGTCCCATTCACCCTCGATCACCACGGTCTGCACGATGCGATGCCGGCCCGTCAGCCGCTTATAGTCCTCGGGCAAAAAGGTGCGGCAGATCGACGAGTAATCGCCGTAACGGAATGGGCGCAATGGCCGGTCGTTCAGCCACGGGTAGTAATGGGCCTCGATATCGAAGTAATGCTGGTGGGCGTCGACGATGGGTAAATCCGCGTCGTCGCCGCTGGCCAGAAAGCGTTCGCGCCAGTTATCCATGCTGTGGCTCCAGGCGATAGAAGCGCTGCGCATTGCCGGCGAACACCGCTTCCTGCACCGCACGCCCCAGCGGCGCGAGCATCGTGGCCATGCCATCGGCAATCGTGTCGTAGGACGCGCGCAACCCGGCGACCGGAAAGTTGCTGGCGAACATGCAACGCTCGGGGCCGAAGATCTCCAGGGCGGTCAGCACCACCACTCGGTTGTCGTCGTAATTCCAGGGCGAATCCTTCAGGCCGAATTCCGACAGCTTGATATGCACGTTGGGTTGCAAGGCCAGTGCCTCCAGGCCTTTGCGCCAGCGCGCCATACCCGACGGGCTGCGATCCCAGGCGAAACCGGTGTGGTTCAAGGCGATCTGAATCCGGGGAAACATCTCCGCCACTTCCGCAGCCTCGGCCAGGTGCCACGGCGGCACGCGCAAATCCCACGACAAACCGTGTTCGGCCAGGCGCGAAAAGCCTTCCAGCCATTTCGGGTCCTGCATCGTGCCCTCGGCCCCGGCCACCGATTCCAGAGGTGAAGCCGACGTCACCGGTTTCGAACGAATCCCCCGAACCAATGGCCGGGCCGCCTGGGCCGCAAGAATCTCGGCGCTGTCGTCACGATCAAACCAGGCATGGGCGACGATGGCATTCGGGAAGCCGTAGCGTGCGTTCACCTGCTCCAGCCAAAGGGTCTCGGCGACTTGCTCATCCCGATCCCGCTCGGCTTCGACGTGTACGGTGCCGATCAGCCGTTGCTTTGCGGTCAAAGCGAGGAAGTCTTCCGGCAAAAAATCACGGCACAGGCTGTGATAGTCGCCGAGGAAAAATTCTTCGTGATATTCGTCCTGCAACCACGGATAACGACCGTTGCCGAGGTCCCACAAGTGATGGTGAGCGTCGACAATCGGCAGCGCATCCTCGGCGGCAAGGTTCGGCAAGCCATTGCGTTCGTGCAGCGTGATCATGGGGGCGTCCCTTGGCTTAGCGCGAGGCGAATTGGGAAGGGCTGAGCACGCCGTCTTCGACTTCACCGGCGGCAGCGGCTTCGGCCTTGGCCTGGACCCGGCTGCGCAATTTGGCGACGTTGACCACCACGCGGGTATGCGCGGCGGTGGCCACCAGCTCGACGTCGTCGCGTACTTCGACGTTGAAGGTGACGCTACGGCCCTCAATGCGCGTGACGGTGGCGACAATGCTCACCGACATGCCCAACAGCGTGGCCCCGACGTGACGGATATCGACCGCCGCACCGACCGTATTTTCGCCTTCATCGAGGAAGGTCAGCAGATAGTCGAGACAGGTCTGTTCGATGTCGTCGACCAGGCGCGGCGTGGCGTAGATGCGCAAGTCCTCTCCCAAAAACGAAATGGTGCGTTCCCGATCAACGAGCAGTTTGCGTTCGGTGGCAGTGCCTGTTTCCAGCGTAGAGAAATTCATAGAGACCTCGGGATATCAAAGGATGATTCAGCGCGTGGGCAGGAAACCGATGGAAATCCAAGGCACGGCGATCAGCACGCCCAGGGCAACTACCAGCGCCCCGAGGTACGGCCAGACCCGGCGCATGGCGCCGCTGGGGTCAACCTTGGCGATGGCGCACGCGGCATAGAAGCCCACGCCAAACGGCGGGGCGAACAATCCCAGGCCCATGGCGAAGATCGAGACCATGGCGTAGTGCACGTCATGGATGCCCATGGTCTTGGCAATCGGAAACAGCAGCGGCCCGAACAGCACGATGGCCGGAATACCTTCCAGAAAACTGCCGAGCAGGATGAACGCCACCGCAGAGATGATCAGGAAGCCCATCGGGCCTCCCGGCACCGTCGCCATCACTTGTGCCAACTGATGGGAGAAGCCCGACTGGGTCAGCGCCCAGGCCATGGCGGTTGCGGCGCCGATGATGATCAGAATCGCACCCGACAGCGACGCGGTGCTGACCAGGATCGGATACAGACGCCGCCAGTCAAAGCAGCGGTAGCACAGCAAACCGACGATGAAGGTGTACGCCACGCCGATGGCGGCGACTTCGGTGGCGGTGGCGACACCTTCCACCACGGCGGTGCGGATCACAAAGGGCAATGCCAGGGCCGGCACGGCGACCATCAGCGATTGCACGATTTCCTTGCCCGAGGCGCGCTTGCCGGTGGAGGCATCGCCCTTGCGGTTTTTCCACCAGATCACCGCCGCCATCGCAATCGCCCCCACCACCGCCGGCATGAAGCCACCGGTGAACAGGGCCGAGATCGACACGCCGGTCACCGAACCGATGGTGATCAGCACCAGGCTTGGCGGAATGGTTTCCGACATCGCGCCGGAAGCATTGAGCATGGCGACCAGTTCGTTTTCATCCTCGCCACGTTTCTTCATTTCAGGAAACAGCGCCGGTGCGATGGCGGCCATATCGGCGGCCTTGGAGCCGGAGATGCCGGAGATCAGGTAGATCGCACCGATCAGCACATACGACAGGCCGCCGCGCACATGGCCGATCAACGAGCACAGGAAGCGAATCATCGCCCGCGCCATGCCCATGGCTTCGATCAACGCACCCAGAAACACAAACAACGGGATGGCCAGCAGGATCAGGCTCGCCATGCCTTCGTCCATGCGACCCACCACCAGGCTCAGGGGCGTGCTGGTCATGGTCGACAGGTAAGCCACCGTGGCCAGGCCGAACGCGACCATAATCGGTACGCCGATGACGATCATCGCCATCACGCCAATCATGAAGAAGACGATCAGGTTCCAGTTGCCCATCAGCAGCAGGGGGCCTTCGGCTACCCACAGCAACCCGGCCAGCGAGGCCAGCATCGCCACGGATACGGAGAAATCGACCAGTCGCGCACTGGTCAGCAGCCGCGCAACGCAGGTCATCAGCATCAAACTCAGACCGACCGCGATGGCGGACACGCGAAAGGCGTTGGGGATTTCCAGGGCGGCGGTGGTGATGATCCACTCGTCGCTGACGTACTCCCAGGCCGGGGTGAACAGCAGCCCGATGAACGTGATGACGATCACCGCGCCGAGGGTGTCGACGAAGGCGCGCTTTTCCACGGGCAGCCGCGCGATGAACGAGGTGAGGCGCATGTGCTCGCCTCGACGCATAGCCACCACCGATCCAAGCATCGCCAGCCACAGGAACAGCAGTGAAGCCAGTTCGTCCCCCCAGACGATGGGCTGGTTGAGCACATAACGGGAAAACACATTGCAAAACAGCAACACGACTTCGACGACCACCAGCAATGCCGCGCCGCCTTCGGTCAGCCAGCGCAGGCCGGTGTCCAGCGCACGACCGAGACGATACGTGGTGGCGCGTGGGCTGAGTCCTTCAGCGGGAGAAACGTCCGTCATTGGTAATTCGTTTTTCATGACCTTGTCTCCGGCTTAGGACAGTTGACCTGCGTACTGCTCGAGCAAGCTCCAGGCTTCGTCGCCGTATTTTTCCTTCCATTGGGTGTAGAAGCCTTTCGATTGCAGATCGGCCCTGAACAATGAACGGTCGACTTTGTTGAAGGTGATGCCGTGGGCAGTCAGGGACGGTTCCAGGCTGGTGTTGAGATCGATCACACGCTGACGCTGGACCAGCGCGGCGGCGTTGATCTGCCGGGAGACGATTTCCTGCACATCGGCGGGCAGCTTTGGAAAAGTCTTACCCGAGGCGACGATCCAGAAACCGCCCCAGATATGGTCGGTCATCGAGCAGTATTTCTGCACTTCGTAGAATCGTGCGGACTCGACGACCACCAGCGGGTTCTCCTGGCCATCGACGACTTTGGTCTGCAAGGCCGAGTACGTTTCGTTGATGCTGATACCGGTCGGGGAGGCGCCCAGAGCGCTGAACATGGACGTCCACAACGGGCTGACCAGCACCCGCAGTTTGAAACCGGCGAGGTCTTGCGGCGTGTAGATCGGCCGCGTCGAACTGGTGATCTGGCGAAAGCCGTTGTTCCAGACTTTCTCCATCGGGATCAGGCCGACCTTGGCGGTCTTGGCGCGCACGTACTCGCCCAACTTGCCGTCCAGCGCAGCCCAGACAGTGTCGTAATCCTTGAACGCGAACGGCATGCTTTCAATCGACATGGCCGGCACCAGCGTGGACAGAATGGCGCCTGGCAATGGAATGAAGTCGACCGCCCCGGCGCGCACCTGGGACAGCATGTCGGTGTCGCCACCCATGGCGCCGTTGGCGTACACCTGCAGGTCCACCGCGCCGTTGGTTTCGGCCTTGATGGCTTGCGAAGCTGCCTTCATCTGGATGTTCAGCGGATGGGTGTCGGGCAGGCTGCTGGTGTAGCGCAACACGATGGGTTTGGTGGCGGCGAAGACGCTGGAGGGCAGCAGGTTGGCGGCGAATGCGCCACCCACGGTGATGCCGGCAGATTGCAGGAATGATCGGCGGCTAACGGCCTCGGTCAAGATACGGCTCATGATGTTCACCTTATTGTTTTTGTAGTTGTTCGGAAAAACCGCGCTCACAGGGGCGGTGTGTCAGGCCAGTGCCACCACGGCTTTGCTTTTGATCAGCTCATCGATTTCAGCGTCCGCATAACCGCTTTCCTTCAGTACCTCACGGGTGTGCTCACCCAGCAGCGGCGCATGGCGGCTGGTCGGTGGCGCGGCGTTGTCCATGTCGGAGAAGTGAATCGGCAGGCCCATGCCGCGCACCCGGCCTTCGGTGGGGTGTTCGGTTTCCACCACCATGCCGCGCGCGATGGTTTGCGGGTGGGCGAGGGCGGCGGCGATGTCCAGCACCGGTCCGGCGGGCAGGCCGAGGCTGTCGAACAACACCATCCATTCATCGGTAGTGCGCGCCACCAGCACTTCGTTGAGGATGTCCACCAGGGCCAGGCGATGCTCCATGCGCAAGGCGTTGCTGGCGAAGCGCGGGTCGGCTTTGAGTTGCGGCACGGCCAGGGCTTCGACCAGGCGCTCGTAGTTGGCCTGGTTGGCGGCGCCGATGTTGATCCAGCCATCGGCGGTGCGGAACACCTGGTACGGCGCGCTGGTGGAGTTGGCCGAACCCATTTTCGGCAGAATGGTGCCGTCTGCGAAAAACGCCGCCGCCGGCCAGTACATCTGTTGCAGGCCAGCCTCGAACAGCGAGGTGTCGACCATTTGCCCGAGGCCAGTTTTCTGCTTCGCGGCGTAGGCGGCGCAGATGCCGAGCGCGGCGAGAATCCCGGAGTTGATGTCGGCCACCGGCGAGCCGGCCTTGACCGGTTCACGCCCGGCTTCACCGGTCATGCTCATCATGCCGCTCATGCCTTGGGCGATCAGGTCGAAACCACCTTTCTCGCCGAACGGGCCGCTACGCCCGTAGCCGGAAATCGCGCAGTAGATCAGGCCCGGATTCAAGGTTTTCAGGGTGTCATAACCCAGGCCGAATTTTTCCATGGTGCCGGCGCGGTAGTTTTCCGTGACCACATCGGCATCCAGCAACAGCCGGCGCAACACATCGCGGCCGCCGTCGGTCTTCAGGTTCAAGCCAATGCCGCGTTTGTTGCGGTTGACCACCATGAACGAGGCGGATTCGCCGCTGGCCATGATCGGCGAGAAGCGTCGCGAGTCGTCACCGTCGGGGACTTTCTCGACCTTCACCACGTCGGCACCCATGTCGGCCAGCATCATCCCGCACACCGGCCCGGACATGATGTGAGCCAGTTCTACCACGCGCATACCTGTCAGCGGTCCCATGTCATTTACCCTCGAAGTGTGGTTTGGCTTTGGCGATGAATGCGTTCAGGCCATTCTGAAAATCTGCGGTGTCGTAGCAGGAATAACTCGCGTCGATCTGCTCGGCGGTGGGTGCCACGCCGGCCTCAAGCTGCAACGCAGCCTGGCGATGCCAGCGGGCGACCAGCGGCGCGCCTTGGGTGATGCGTTTGGCGGTGGCGAGGGTTTCGGATTCGACCTCGGCGTCCGGGACGACCCGGGTTACGAGGTTTTTCACATAGGCGTCGTTGGCGTCGAGAATGCGGCCCTCCAGGAGGATTTCCAGGGTCGTCGAGCGCCCGGCCAGCGCCACCAGCCCGGCCATTTCGTCATAGGACATGACCAACCCGAGCTTGCCCACGGGTGCGCCGAAACGGCTGGAGCTGCCGCAGATGCGCAGATCGCACAACGCGGCGATTTCCAGGCCACCGCCGACGCACACGCCGTGGATCATGGCGATCACCGGGTGCGGGCATTCGACGACGGCGCGCATGGCCGCAGAGGTGATTTCGGCATAGTGGCGAGCTTGGCCCTGATTGGCACGCACGCTCGGGAACTCGCTGACATCGGCGCCAGCGGCAAAGGCTTGCTCGCCGGCACCGCGCAACACCACGCAACGCACGCTGGTGTCAGCGGACAGTTCGCGCATGACGTCCCCCAGGTCCTGCCACATGGACAGGGTCAGGGCGTTCATTTTCCCAGGGTGGCTGAGGGTGACGATGGCAATGGCGGCTTGCCGTTCGATAAGGACGGTGGGCTTCATGATTGTTCCGCTGTCGTCAGCTGGGCCGAGGACGCGGTTGCCTCCTGATTTATTGTTGTTGGATAGCGCTTGCTTACAGCGATTGCTCGAGCATCGACCGGTAGTCCGCAGATGAGGCTTCGCGGGGGTTGGTCTTGTGGCTGTGATCGTGCAGGGCACCTTCGATGATCCCGGCGAACAGGGTCTCATCGACCCCGATCTCGCTCAGGCGGGTCGGCAGGCCCAGGCGGCGGGTCATGTCCTCGATGGCGACGCCGATATCGGCACCGGCCTCAAGGCCCATGGCGTGGCGCAGTCTTTCGAGTTTGCGCTCGTCACGCACGGTCGGGGCGTTGGCATTGAAGTCGACGACGGCCGGCAGAAAGATCGCGTTCAACGTGCCGTGGTGCAGCTTCGGATTGATCCCGCCCAAGGCGTGGGACAGGCTGTGCACGCAGCCCAGGCCTTTCTGGAACGCGAGGGCGCCTTGCATCGACGCGCTCATCATGTTCATCCGCGCTTCGCGGTCACCGGGTTCGGTGGTGGCGCGCTCGATGTGTTCCCAGGCGCGCCACAGGCCATCGAGGGCAATACCATCGGCGGCGGGGTTGAAGGCCGGCGCCATAAACGTCTCGATGCAATGCGCGATCGCGTCCATGCCGGTGGCGGCGGTGAGCATCGGTGGCAGGCCGAGGGTCAGTTCCGGATCGCAGATGGCCACGCGCGGCACCACAAACGGTGAGATGACGCCCACTTTGCGGCCATCGTCGAGGATCAAAATCGCGCCGCGGCCGACTTCGCTGCCGGTGCCGGCGGTGGTCGGAATCGCGATCAACGGCGCGGTTGCCGAGGTGATGCGATCCAGCCCGCCTTCGATCACCGCAAAGCTTTGCAGCGGGCCGTCGTGGGTCGCGCAAACCGCGACGCCTTTGGCCAGATCGATGGAAGAACCGCCGCCGACCGCGATGATGCCGTTGCACTCGCCGAAGCGGTATTGCGCGACGGCTTCGCGCACGGCGTGTTCGTTGGGATTCGGCGGAGTGGCGTCGAAAATCGTCGGCGTGAGGCTACCACCGAGGGCGGCGATGACTTTGTCGACGATGCCGGCATTGCGCACGCCAATGTCCGTGACGATCAGTGGCCGGGTGATGCCGGCGCGCTCGGCTTCGGCGGCCAGATGCTCCAGGCTGTCGTAGCCGAACTGGATCTTGGTGACGTAATTGATGAGGGACATGATTCACCACAAGTTATACAGGATTGTTATTGTTGCAATCGGTCCGGGGCAGGAAGGCTAGTGCTCTCTGGTCAAACCCATTGCATTGCCTGGTTGTGGGGTGGACTATAGGGCCGTCGTGGCGAGCCCCGATACTGACAACTTTCGATACCTCTATAACTTTTAGTTAAGCCTGATGACGCCCTCACTCAACTCAATCATGTCCCGCCTGCACATCAAGCAACTGCGCTTGTTGATCGCCCTGGATGAGCACGGCTCCTTGCTGGGCGCGGCCAAACAGGTCGCGCTGACCCAACCCGGCGCCAGCAAAGCTCTGCAGGAAATTGAAACCACCTTCGGCACCTCGCTGTTCACCCGCACTAACCGTGGGCTAGAGCCGAACGACGCCGGGCGCTCGGTGATTCGCTATGCACGGTTGATCCAGACCGACCTCGCGCACCTGCGCGAAGAGATCATCGGCATCATGAGCGGCGAGGGCGGCAGGGTGTCGGTCGGCACCATCATGGGCGCCGTGCCGCTGCTGACCACCGCGATCAGCCGGGTCATCGCCGACCACCACAAGCTGTCCATCGAGATCGTCGAAGACACCAGCGCTGCGTTGCTCAGCCAACTCGACGCCGGACGCCTGGACCTGGCGATCTGTCGCACCACCATCAGCACCACGCCTTACTTGTATGAGAGCTCGATCTTCGTCGAAGAAACCCTGGCGGTGATCGCCAGCACCCAACATCCGTTCGCCTACGCCCGGCAACTCTCGCTCAAGGACCTGGTGGATTACCGCTGGGTCGTCTACCGCGCCAACATGCCCATGCGTTTGCTGCTGGAGCGCGAGTTTCACGAGGCCGACCTGCGTTTCCCGGTGCACTTGCTGGAAACTACCTCAGCCTTCGCCACCCTGTCGCTGTTGCAGGAAAACCCGACCCTGGTCGCGCTGGTGTCCACCGACGTGGCCAAGTTCTGCTCCGGCTACGGCTTTACCACCACGCTGCCGCTGCCCATCACTTCGCGCAGCGAACCCTATGAACTGGTGTCGCGCAAAAACGTGCCGGACTCGCCAGCCGCGCGGCTGTTACGGGAGGCGTTGCTGAACCCGGTGTGAGGCTCTTCGAATACTAACGGGGTTTGAAACAGCGCATTCGTGCAATTAAGGCAAATGTGATTTGAGCCAGACGCGGTGTTTGTCAGGGATCGGCGCCGCGATACTCCGCCGGGATTTTGTCTGTCTTATAACGGGCCCATGGATGGCCAACGCGAGGTTAGAACAATGAATGTGTCCAACCGACTTGCGCTCCTGATCACCGCCGCCGCACTGCTCAGTGCCTGTGGCGAATCTTCCAAATTACCGCCCCAGGCCAGCGTCGGCCCGGCGCCGCAGTTGCCGGAGCCCACCACGTCGCTGATCCCCACGTTGAAAGTGTCGAAGGCCATCGGCTGGCCGGGCAATGCCATGCCCACGGCGCCCGCCGGTTTCAAGGTGACCGCACTGGCGGAGAATCTGGATCACCCGCGCTGGGTCTACACCCTGCCCAATGGCGACCTGCTGGTCGCTGAGAGCAACCACCCGCCGATGCCGGAAGGCGCCACCGACGGCGGCAGCGGACCGATTGCCTGGGCCAAGCGCACGGTCATGGGCTTCGTGATGGGCCGGGTCGGGGCGGATGCGCCGAGTGCCAATCGCATCACCCTGCTGCGTGATGCCGACGGCGATGGCCGCGCCGAAGTGCGCACGGTGTTCATGAGCAACCTGTCGTCACCGTTTGGCATGGCGTTGGTGGGCAATGAGCTGTTTATTGCCAACGCCGATGCCCTGGTCAAAGTGCCGTACAACACGGGGCAGACCGAGGTCAGCGCCACACCGGTGAAAGTCACCGACCTGCCCGCCGGCATCAATCACCACTGGACCAAAAACGTCATCGCCAACCCCGAGGGCACCAAGCTCTACGTCACCGTGGGCTCCAACAGCAACGTCGGCGAGAACGGCCTGGAGGCGGAAGAAGGGCGCGCGGCGATTTGGGAAGTGGACGTCAAAAGCGGCAACAAGCGCCTGTTCGCCAGTGGCCTGCGCAACCCCAATGGCCTGGCCTGGAAGCCCGGTTCGACCCAATTGTGGACCGTGGTTAATGAGCGGGACGAAATCGGCAGCGACCTGGTGCCGGATTACCTGACCTCGGTGAAGGACGGCGCGTTCTACGGCTGGCCGTGGAGTTACTACGGCGCCCACGTCGATGTTCGCGTGGACGCGCCGCGCCCGGACAAAGTGGCCGAGGCTATCGCGCCGGACTACGCGTTGGGCACCCACGTCGCGCCGCTGGGCCTGACGTTCTCCGATGCCCGAGGCATGCCCGCCAGTTTCGCCAATGGCGTTTTCGTCGGTGAGCATGGTTCCTGGAATCGCAATCCCCAGGCCGGTTACAAAGTGGTGTTCATTCCTTTCAGCGACGGCAAACCTTCGGGGTTGCCGGTGGATTTCCTGACGGGGTTCCTCAATGCCGATGGTGAAGCGCAGGGGCGTCCGGTGGGTGTGACGCTGGATCAGGGTGGTGCGTTGCTGGTGGCTGATGATGTAGGGAACAAGGTTTGGCGTATCGCCGCCGCCAAACCCTAGATCGAGAGAGGACTCAGCGCGAGAAGCGGTTGCGATAGTCTCGCGGTGAGATCCTCAGGTTGCGCTGGAAGGTGAAGCGCATGAGTTCTTCATCACCAAACCCGCACTGCCGGGCAATCTGGTCGATGTTGCGTTCCGAGTCTTCCAGCAAACGCCGGGCCGCTTCCAGCCGCAGCACTTCTACGGCTTTGGCCAGGGTGCGGCGGGTCTTGAGTTTGTAGACCCGGGCAAAGTTGCGCTGGCTCATTTGCACCTGTTCCGCCAGCACCTCCACGGTGAGGTTGTCGCGGCTCAGGTTCTGCGCGATCCACAGGTGCAAATCGCAGGCGCAGTTCCAGATCATCGTGATCGAACGCAACGAAGCAATCGGCCCGGACCTGGGCCCGAAACCACGGCCGATGATCACCGAAGCATTAGCGTCGATGGGCATCGAATTCCAGGTCGGTTCCGGGGTGGTGGCCATCGATGAAAACGGCGTGCTGACGGCGCGGGCAAGCGCATCGAAGCGAAAACCGTGATCTGGACCGGCGGCATGATTGCCAGCGGCCTGACGTAGCAAATCTCTACTCGATTGGATCGCCAGGGCCGGGTTGAAGTGACGGGTGATTTGCGTGTGGTCGGCACCGAGCACGTGTTCGCGGCGGGCGATGTGGCCATGGCGCTGACGGACGACGAAGGTCACTACTCGCTGATGTCCTGCCAACACGCGA
Organism: Pseudomonas sp. 3-2; assembly: GCF_019710535.1. Classification (NCBI taxonomy): domain Bacteria; kingdom Pseudomonadati; phylum Pseudomonadota; class Gammaproteobacteria; order Pseudomonadales; family Pseudomonadaceae; genus Pseudomonas; species Pseudomonas sp. 3-2. Next base: position 2,333,449 of record NZ_CP081200.1, read on the forward strand.
TCTTCATGGGCCGCTTCGCCGGACATAACGTCGCCGCCGACCTGCTGGAGGCGCCGACCCTCGAATACCGCCAGCCATTCTACGCCACCTGCCTGGACCGGGGCGGGTGGGGCGCGGTGTACACCGAAGCCTGGGACCGCCAGGTGCTGCTGACCCATGACGAAGGCAAGGCACGCAAACGCATGATCAACACCCAGTGGATCTATCCGCCGGCGGCGAACCGGGTGGATGCGCTGGAGGCTGGCAACCCGGAAGTGGCGTACGGCTGATTCGTTTTTGGTCGTTCCCACAGCGTGGGAACGATCATAGATTCGTGGCCGACACCGAACCCTGTAGGAGCAAAGCTTGCTCGCGATGAACGATAACGCGGTGTGTCTGGCGCACCACCTAAACATGTTTAACGACGACTGTTTAAAGACATTCGGTGTTACGTCATAAACGGCTACAACGCCTTGCGCCGTTGCCTACGCGTACGCCAGAATCCGCCGGCTTGTGCGGCTGTGAGGTGGGCTATATCGTTTCCGGGTCACTGCAAAACAGTGATCGGGTTTGGTAGCCCGGTATTCCAGACGCATAGCGCCACCTCTGCAAAGGCCGGTTTTCTCTCGGTTTTTATGGTGGCCATGCGCAGGGCGCCTTCGGGCGCGCCGGGTTCGTGCGCCCAGCATGGGCGCAATCTTGTGGGTGCAAGTCCCACCGTAAGTTGACCACAGCGAACGAAGTGAAGCGCAACTGCATGAGGGCGACCAAGTGTGGGGAGGAAGCGTGGAGCGAAGCCGCGAGCTGATGTACAAAAATCGAATATGAGGCGAAGTCGGCCAGGGCGAGCGGGCGAATAACCGCGAAGCTCTAGTGGTCAAAAGGGCGACGACGTAGATTCGGCAGTTGTGCGGTGAAGGATTGCGTTCTTACCTGGGGAGATCTCGCCTAGCGCTTGAAAGGGCGACGGCGCAAGCCGGAGCGAGAAGTCAGCAGAGGCCGTAGTAGTCTTTTTTTAGACGAAGGGCCGAACGAGAGAGAGCGTTGTAGGCCACTTTGATGCAATACGACCGGAAGTCAGATGCCCGCCAAACGCGGGGCGGACGCGAAGAATGAGCGGTGAAACCGTGAATCTTCCCGTCAGCGACGAGGTTTGTTGCCCGCAAAGTGATACCAAAAGCGCAGGGCAAGGGCTGCTGCAACGCGCCCTTGCGAGAGAAAACCTGCAACTAGCGTGGAAGCGAGTCAGAGCCAACAAAGGTGCAGCGGGTGTCGACGATCTGGACATTGATCAGACAGCTCAACATTTGCTGGCAGAGTGGGCCGGGATTCGCCAACAACTGTTGTCAGGGGTGTACCGGCCCTGCCCGGTACGCCGAGTGGTCATCCCAAAACCCGACGGCGGCGAACGCGAGTTGGGTATACCGACGGTCACCGACCGTCTTATCCAGCAAGCATTACTGCAAGTTTTGCAGCCTCTACTGGATCCTACCTTCAGCGAACACAGCTACGGTTTTCGTCCGGGCCGTAATGCTCACGGCGCGATTCTCGCCGCACAGCACTATGTATCCTCGGGCCGGCAAATCGTGGTGGATGTGGACCTTGAAAAGTTCTTCGATCGAGTCGATCACGACATCCTGATTGATCGTTTAAGCAAGCGGATTGCAGAGCAGCCGATAATCCGGCTGGTCCGGGCTTATCTGGACGCCGGAACGATGAAGGATGGCGCGGTTGAAAAGCGCCGTTGCGGGGCGCCGCAAGGCGGCCCGCTATCACCCTTGTTGGCGAATGTGCTGCTGGACGAAGTGGATCGTGAGCTTGAGCGTCGAGGGCATTGTTTCGTGCGCTATGCCGACGATGCGAACGTCTATGTTCGCAGCCAAAAGGCAGGCGAGCGAGTAATGGCCTTACTGCGGCGTCTGTATGAAAAGCTGCACTTGAGCGTCAACGAGAGCAAAAGTGCAGTAGCGAGTGCTTTTGGCCGTAAGTTTCTGGGCTACGAATTTTGGTCCAGAAGAGGCGAGGTCAGACGCGCGGTTTCATACAAAGCACAGAAGCAGTTCAAGCAACGAATCCGCCAGCTTACCCGGCGCAACTGCGGTCGCAGTATGCAGCGGGTTGTCGACGACCTTCGCCGGTATCTATTGGGTTGGAAAGCGTACTTCAGTCTGTCGCAAACTCCGAAAATCCTGCGTTTGCTGGAGGAATGGATACGGCACCGACTAAGGGCTATTCAACTGAAACAATGGAAACGCGGAACGACGGCTTTCACAAAGCTGCAGGCAATGGGCGCCAATAGGGATGATGCGCAAAGAGCAGTGGGAAACACTCGCCGATGGTGGCGTACTAGCTGTCTTGGGTTGAATCGGGTGCTAAATCTGGCTTGGTTTGATCGTCTGGGATTGCCGCGCCTCTCTTAACCTCAATCTCTCGAACCGCCCGGTGCGGACCCGCATGCCGGGTGGTGTGGCAGGGGAACGGCAAGGCCGTCCCCTATGCCGATCTGGACCGGTCTACCAACCCGCGTATGGCCGCCACCCAACGTTTGGTGGCGAAGGGTGATGGCTCCTAATATCTTGTCCAGGAGTTCCATCTATGTTCAAAGTTACACCCACCCCCCCAGATACCAATCCAGTACCCTACGACGCCTCTTTTGATCTTGATCCCCAAAAGCTGAAAGCGTCGGCCGACCGCGCACTCAAGTTTACCTCAACCCCGGGGCGACGAAAGAGCCGATACCATCCCGCAAATACGGCACCTTTTTCACCATCGACGCAGCGGTGGATGACGAGACGTTGCTGGTCGAGGTCTACGAATCGTTATCAGCGGCCCGCAAGATGGTCAACGATCTCGTCGAGCTAACGGACGGCCCGCGACCCCACACGATGCTGGTGTTGCACCGGTCGCTCCTGATGGGTGAGATGGCGGCCAATCGGATACTGGACAACCACAAACCTGGCTAATCGCCGACCCCTGTAGGAGCGAAGCTCGCTCGCGAAGGCGGTGCGTCTATAACGTCGCCTGACACACCGCCTTCGCGGGCAAGCCTCGCTCCTACAAATTCGTGACTATCCAGAACAAATGTATTGCCCATTCCTGTCTGTTTCCCCACAGACGGGCTGCGTACCTTGGGTCCACTGTTACTCCCAAAGGACCCCCACATGCTCAATCGTTTGATACTGCCGTTCACCTTGCTGTTCACCTTCAGCGCCGCTCAGGCCGCGGACGCTGAAAAATGGTACCCGTCGAAATACGGCGCCAACGATGAAATCGGTGCGCTCAATCTACTCAATGCCAATTCGGTGCTCAACGCCGCCAAACTGATCAAGACCGGCAAGACGTATCCGCTGGCCGTGCCTATCGACAAGACCCTTCCAGCCTTCCGCCATCGCAGTTTCAACCTGACCAACGTCCAGCCGGGCGAGGCGGGTGGCACGACCATGGGCCCGAACAAATTCACATTCAACGATGAACTGGTGGTGGGTTGGACCGGCGTTGGCACCCAGCTCAACGGTATCGGCCATATCGGCATCGATTACGTCTACTACAACGGCAACCGCGCCGCCGATTTCGTCACCGTCGAAGGCGTGAAAAAACTCGGGATCGAGAAAGTCCCGCCGATCGTCACCCGTGGTGTGGTGCTGGACATGATCGCCGTGTACGGCACACCGATCGTCCCGGAAAAAACCGAATTCAGCGTCGCCGATATCCAGAAAGCCCTCGACCTGCAAGGGATCACCATCCAGAAAGGCGATGTGGTGTTGTTCAACACCGGTTGGCTGGAGCTGTTGGGCAAGGACAACGCGAAGTTCCTCGCCGTGGAACCAGGCATCGGTATGGCGGCGGCCAAATGGCTGGTGGACAAGCAGATTGTCGCGTTCGGTGGTGACACTTGGGCTTCGGAAATCTACCCGGCCAAAGATGGTCAGGAGTTCCCGGTCAACCAGTACATGCTGGCCAAGAACGGCATCTACAACCTGGAGCTGATCGACAGCCGCGCCCTGGTCAAAGACAAGGCCTGGGAGTTCATGTTTGTCCTCGGCCAGCCGCTGTACAAGGGCTCGACCCAGGTCAACATCAACCCGGTGGCGATTCACTGACAACTCCGTAGGAGCATGGCTTGCCCGCGATGGCGTTCTTGAGGTGGCCATCGCGGGCAAGCCTTGCTCCTACGAAAAACAACGTTTCTGGACATGGAGAACGCATGGATACGGTGCCTCCCCTCGCCAGCATTGCTTCACGCTTGCGCCTCAAACAACTGCGCCTGCTGATCGCCCTGGATGATCGCGGATCCTTGCACAAGGCCGCCGAGCATATTTCCATCTCGCAGTCCGGCGCGACCAAGGCGTTGCATGAAGTCGAGTCGTTGATCGGCATGCCGCTGTTCGAGCGCCAGCCCAAGGGCCTGGTGGCCAATGAAATGGGGCGTTGCATGATTCGTTATGCGCGCCTGATCCATAGCGATGTCGAGCACTTGCACGAAGAAATGCTCAGCATCCTGCAGGGCCAGGGCGGGCGCTTGTCGGTGGGGGTGATCATGGGCGCGATGCCGCTGCTGACCCGGGCCTTGACCGCGTTGCGCCTCAAGCAGCCAGAGCTGTCGATCGAACTGGTGGAGAACACCAGCGCGACCTTGCTCGGCTTGCTGGGTCAGGGACGTCTGGATCTGGCGATTTGTCGCGCCAGTGTCGGCCAGCGTTCCAACGCCTATGACTGTATCGAGCTCAGCGAAGAACCCTTGGCGGTGGTCGCCAGCCAGGATCATCCGCTGGCGGGTGCCCGGACTTTACAGCTCTCGCAACTGAGCGATTACCGTTGGCTGGTCTACCCCAAGGACATGCCGATGCGCCAGGCCCTGGAGCGCGAACTCAACGAAGCCGGGCTGCAAATTCCGCGTTATCCACTGGAAACCTCATCGATCTTCGCCACCATCCTGTTGGTGCAGCAAGACCTGACGCTGCTGGCAGTGATCCCGGCGGAAGTCGCCGCGTTCTGCGAGCAACACGCTTTGCTGGTGAAACTGCCAGTGCCATTGCGTGCCTTGAGCGAACCTTACGGCGTGATCAGCCGGGCCGGCGCCGACCTGTCTCCGGCAGCGACCTTGCTGATCAACGCGCTGCAACAGGACCCGATTACTTGATCACAATCGGATTCACCGGGGCGCCAGTGCCGCCGACGATCTTCAGCGGCGCGGCGGTGTAGAGGAATTTCCACTGGCCGTCGGCGGCACAATCGCTGGCCAATTCATCGAGCAGCGCCACTTCGGTGAACGTCACGCCGAGGTTGCGCATCAACGCGTTGTGTAACGGGATCATTACCCCGGAGGACGGGTCGACTGCCACTTCGTTGGCCATGGTGTCGGTGACCAGGTTGGGGATTTCCATCTGGTGAAACCATTCCACTAGTTCACGGCTGAAGGTCAGGCCTGGCTCGGCGAAATCCTTATAGAACTCGTCCGGTTCACGCTCGTAGAACGAGCCGATCCAACCGGTGCGGATGATCAGGATGTCGCGCTTCTCGATCTCGATGCCCTGGGCTTTCGCCGCCGCCAACAGGTCCAAGTGGGTGAAGGTCTCGCCCTTGTCCAGCACCGTTTTGCCGCGATGCCGGGCCATGTCGATCAACACCGCCCGCCCGACAATCCCGCGCTCGGCAATCGGCAGGATGCTGGCCTTGTCCATGCTGCCGATGGTGCTCATGGCGTCGTAGCCGTTCCACAACTTGTTGTCGTGCCAGACGTGGCCCAGGGCGTCATACTGGGTCGAGCCTTGCAGGTGCATGAAGATCACGTCGTCGGCGTATTCGACGTGGCCGTCGAAGTGGGTCTTGCCGGCGAGGAAGTGGCCCTTGTCCAGCACGTTGACCCGCATCGACGGGCGACGACCGGGCCACAGCGGCTCGCCTTTCGGGTGACCGATCTGGACTTGCAGGGTGAAGGTCTTGCCCTGGCGCACCGAGGCAATGCCGCGCAGGACCTCGGCTTCTTGCAGGTAATTCAGGGCGCCGACTTCATCGTCCGGGCCCCATTTACCCCAATTGGTGGGGAGGCCTTCGAGGAGTTTTTTAGCGTCGGGAGAACGGTCGGCGGCGGTGTTATTGGTGTTGTGGTCGCACATGAGGGTTGTCCTGGGATTGACGGCCGTACCCTTCCTTGTAGGAGCGAGGCTTGCCCGCGAAGGCGGTGTGTCAGTCGACATCATTGTTGCTGACACGCCGCCTTCGCGGGCAAGCCTCGCTCCTACAGGGGAACGGTGGCGTCTGGGGTTATTTGATCGGTGAGAAATCCGCGGCGATCAGCAGTTTCGATTCCATTTTTTCCAGCATCGGGAAGGCGATGGGCACAAAGCCTTCCAGCCAATCCGCATCCTGATACAGCGCCGCACGTTTCTTGATCCGCTCATCAAGGCTCGGGTAGGCCCAGATATGGATCACCTGGTTCAGCTCGCCGATTTCCGTGTACCACCAGCCCACCAGCGTGGCGTAGCGGGAGATCACCGGCAGGCCGTTCTCTTCGAAGTGCTTGAGGTAGGTCTGCATTTTTCCGATCTGAATCGTGTAGGTGCGCATTTCGTAAAACATGGGTTTGTCTCTCAGCAATGAGTGCCGTGGAAGGCGTGGGTGATGATCCGTTCGATGTCGGCGGCGTTGGTCAGGCGTGGGTTGACCAGCACGTTGCCGCTGCGCATCGAGTCGCTGACCATTTGCGGCATGTAGTCCAGGTCCACGCCCAGGTCCTTGATGTTGGCCGGAATGCCGATGGCTTTGTTTAGCGCCATCACGTGCTCCACCACTTTGCGCCCGGCATTGGCGGGGCTCAGGCCATCGACGTCTTGGCCCATGGCGATGGCGATCTCGCGAAACAGCTCCGGGCAGGCCGCCAGGTTGTATTCGATGACGTAGGGCAGCAGCGTCGCGTTGGCGATGCCGTGGGGGATGTTGAACACGCCGCCGAAGGTGTGGGAGATCGCATGCACGTTGCCGAGTTTGGACTGGGCGAACGCCACGCCGGCCAGGAACGAGGCGAGCAGCATCTGTTCCCGCGCATGCAAATCCGAACCGGTGAAAAACGCCTTGGGCAGGTGCGTGCAAATCATCTTGATCGCTCGCAGGGCCAGGGCCTGGCTCACCGGGTTGGCCTGTTTCGACACGTAGGATTCGATGGCGTGGGTCAAGGCGTCCATGCCCGTGGCGGCGGTGATGGACGGCGGCAACTTGAGGGTCAGTTCGGCATCGAGAATCGCCAGTTTCGGAAACAGCGCCGGGCTGATGATCACCGTTTTGAACAGTGTCTTGGTGTTGGTGAACACCGTGGACGCCGTGCATTCGCTGCCAGTGCCGGAGGTAGTGGGGATGGCGAAAATCGGCAGCGGTGGGTGCAGCAGTTTGTCGTAGCCTTCGTAGTCGAGGATGTTGCCGGGGTTGGTGGCCATGGCCGCCACGCCTTTGGCGGTGTCGATGCTGCTGCCACCACCGACGCCGATCACCGAATCGCAGTCGTGGCTTTTCAGGAAGGTGACGGCGCGCTCCAGCACGTCGGTGGTGGGGTTGGGTTCGACGCCCGTGAACACTTCGTAGCTGATCTCACTCGCGGCCAGCGAGGCGAAGAAGCCTTCCATCACGCCCGACGCCATCAACCCTTCATCGGTGACCACCAGCAGTTTTTTTCGAACGTGCGGCTTGAGCAATGCACCGGCCTGACGCACCAGGCCGTTGCCGCTCTTCAAGGTCGTGGGGAAATAAAACTGGAACGGGTCCATGGGTGTCTCCGGTTTCTTATTGGTCGGGAGACAGTAATTAGCGAGGCGGGCGGCTGATAATGAAAAGGTCTGATCCGGGGATCACTCTTTGTCATCCCCTGACACTTCGGGTGGCAGTGGTAACGTAGGATTTTTCAACGATCAGGAGCATCGTCATGGATTTAGGAATATCAGGCCGCTGGGCCATCGTCTGCGCCGCCAGCAAAGGCTTGGGTTTGGCCTGTGCGCGAGCCTTGGCGAAGGAGGGCGTGAACCTGGTGATCAACGCTCGCGGCGAAGAGGCCTTGGCGGTCGCCGCCACGGAACTGCGCACCTTGGGTGTCGAAGTGCGCACGGTGATTGGCGACATCAGTGAAGCGAGCGTGCGTGAACTGGTGCTGGCGGCGTGTCCGCAGGTCGACATTCTGGTCAACAACGCCGGCGGCCCGCCACCGGGAGATTTCCGCGACTGGCAGCGCGAAGACTGGCTGAAAGCGCTGGACGCCAACATGCTCACGCCCATCGAGCTGATCAAGGCCTGTGTCGATGGCATGGCCGAGCGCGGCTTCGGGCGTGTCGTCAACATTACGTCCGGTGCGGTGAAGGCACCCATCGACGTGCTGGGCCTGTCCAACGGCGCGCGCAGTGGCCTCACCGGTTTTATCGCCGGGCTCGCGCGCCAGTCGCGGCTGGCGGGCAACAACGTGACGATCAACAACTTGCTGCCGGGGCCATTCGAAACCGAGCGCTTGAACAAAACCCTGAGCGCTGCCGCCGACGCCAACGGCACCAGCGTTGAAGCCGTCAGCGAACAACGGCGCAAACACGTGCCGGCCCAGCGCTTCGGCCAGCCCGATGAATTCGGCGCCTATTGCGCCTTCATTTGCAGCGCCCAGGCCGGGTTCCTCACCGGGCAAAACCTGCTGCTGGACGGCGGCAGCTACCCCGGAACGTTCTGATCTGCCGGGGGATGACGTTCAGTGATCCCCCAATCAGATCCCCTCATTATTCAGCCGTCGGGTGCGTGATTAGAGTGGGACGGCTTGCCCAATGCCACACGTCGCTTCCATAGGGAACTGCAGGATTCAGACCATGGCTACTGGCATTGGGCCGCGTGCATCCACAACAAGAAAGAGCGCCCCTCATGAATAATCCGAGTGCCGAAACACTTCCCCTGGCCGCCATCGAGCGTCCCACCAGCATGCGCTGGCGAATCTTCCTGATCATGTTGCTGCTGACCGCGATCAACTACATCGACCGCGCTTCGCTGTCCGTGGCGTTGCCGCTGATTTCCAGCGAATTCCAGATACCGCCGGCGCTGGAAGGCTTGATGCTCAGCGCGTTTTTCTGGTCCTACGCCTTGATGCAGATTCCCGGTGGCATGCTGCTGGATCGCTTCCAGACCCGCCGCGTGATCGTGATCGCCACCGTCGCCTGGGGCGCGTTCCAGGCCCTGGCCGCCGGCGCGCACAACTGGATTGTGCTGCTGATCACGCGCATGGGCCTGGGCATCGCCGAATCGCCGATTATGCCCGCCGGGGCCAAACTCAACGGCGCCTGGTTGACCCCCAACGAACGGGGACGCGGCGCGGTGCTGGTGGACGGCGGCGCGCCGCTGGGCAGTGCGTTTGGCGCAATCATCATTGCCGGCCTGATCGGCTGGTTCGACTCCTGGCGCATCGCCTTCGTTATCGCCGGCATCGGCACCATGCTCGCCGGCGTGCTGGCCTGGAAGTACATCCGCAACCACCCCAGCGAACACCCCGGCGTCAACGCGGCCGAACTGGCGCACATCATCGAGGGCAATCGCCCGACCAGCCAACCCGGCGCGGTGACCAGCATTGCCCTGAAAGAACTGCTCAAGGACCGCTCGGTGCTGGCGATGTTCGCCGGTTACTGTTGCATCCTCAGCGTGTTCTACGGCTTGCTGACCTGGATGCCGAGCTACCTGCACCAGACCCACGGTTTGAACATTTCGAGCATGGGCGGCGCGACGTTTCTGATCTTCATGTGCGGTTTCGTCGGCGAACTGGTGGGCGGTTATCTGGGCGATAAATGGAAATCCAGCGGCGCCTCGCCCAACCTGGTGATGCGCAGCATGTTCAGCGGCTCGGCGCTGGTCGCGGCCCTGTGCATGTTGGCGGTGGCCTACACGACCGAGGCGAGCCGAGCGATTGGCTTGCTCTGCGTGGCGATGTTTTTCATTCGCTGGTGCGGCATGTACTGGTGCATCCCGTCGATCCTCGGCGGCACGTCAAAAACCGGCATTCTGGCCGGCACCATGAATTTCTGCGGCAACATGGCCGGGGTGATCGTGCCGATCCTGATCGGCCTGATCGTGCAGTTCACCGGTTCGTACTTCCTGGTGCTGATCTTCTTCGTGGTCATGGCCGCGTTGCTGGCGATTTTTTCCAGCCTGATCGATTATCGGGAACGGGGTCTGGCGTGAATGAGCGGAGGGCAGGTGAGTGTCGTCACCGATGACACTCTGTGCGTGGCCTTGCGGGCATTGCTGGAACAGAATCGGCGCAATGGCGTCGATGACTTGCAATGGCTGGACACCGGACAGGTGCGGCAACTCGAACCGGCAGTGTCCTGTGTCGCTGCGCTCTGGTCGCCGTCCACCGGAATTTTCGATGCCCATGCCCTGATGATGGCGCTTCAGCCGGATGCCGAGGCCAGCGGCACATCGCCGATTTTTCATACGCCGCTGGCGTCGGCCCGTTGCGCCCGCAGGGCATTAGACAGAACGCCTGCGTGCATGGCTTTTTGGATGTGCCTGATGCACAAGCCGCCTTCTTCACCACGACCCAGGCGTTTGCCCAGGGATTCCAGGCGATTGGCGTGGGTCAGCAGGGCGCGGGTTTCGGCGAGGAAGGTCTGGCCGTCGCGGGTCAGGCAGATGCGTTGCTGGCTGCGTTCGAACAGGGTCAGGCCCAGGCGTTCTTCGAGCTGGGCGATCTGCCGGCTCAGGGGCGACGGAGAAATGTGCACGCTTTCGGCGACGGCCACGAAGGAGCGCAATCGTCGGAGGTCGAGCATGTCAGACCCATTGGGACTCAAATACTGCCTCGGAAAATACGCCTCGAAGGCTTGATGGTATGGACGTTATTGTCCATAATAGACTTATTGGTACGTTTTGTGAAAAGTCATCCAGGACCCACGTAGTTTTCTTGCTTAAAGGAGAATCTCAAAACTCATACCGAACAATTAGCATCGACCGACCACAGAAATGATTAGCCGTTAGAAATTTTCTGGAGATTTACAATGGATAAAAATTCTAAAAATCGTACATCTGTACTCTCAAAAGGTTTGTTGCTTACAAGTTTAGTATGGGTAACTGTATGCAATGCCGCGCCGTTCTCGAACGCCCATGATGTGGATGCAGTTATGAGCGCGCTTATGAAGGAGCAGGGCATTCCGGGGGCAGCCATAACAATTCTTAAAGACGGGAAACCGCTTTATACCTCTGCTTACGGGTTCAGTAATCTGGAAACCAAAACGCCTGCAACGACGGCGACTGTCTTCCAATCTGGCTCAGTCGGTAAAATGTTTACCTCTTCCGTCATCATGCTTTTGGTACAAGACGGTAAGCTTCAACTTGATGATCCGATTGCACCCTATTTTCCTGAAGCAAAAGGCATGTGGGACGGCGTTACCATTCGCCAGGTCATGCAGCAACGTTCTGGCATACCCGACTATGAACAGTTCAACAGTATTGATATAAAGCAAGACTACACCGACGAACAACTTATCGCTCTTCTTGCGTCCAAGAAATTGGATTTCACACCGGGAACTCAGTACCGCTACAGCAACTCAGGCTATGTCGCGCTGGGAATGCTGATCAAGCGTGCGAGCGGAAGATTCTACGGAGATTTGCTTCGGGAAAGGCTGTTCAGCCAGTGCGATATGCAAACGGCGCAAGTCAATATGCTGAAAACTATCATCCCCAACCGGGCGTCAGGCTACGTTTCCAGTGATGGACAGCTGGAAAACCCGGGGCCGGTCTCGCAGAGCCTGGCTCAGACCGCCGACGGGAGCCTGTTGCTGACGATCAATGACTTGGCTGCGTGGGACGCTTGTCTTTCAAAAGGCAAACCATTGTCCAAAGAATCGATTGATACCGAGTGGGAAGTGCCGTTGATGGCCGACGGCAGTCAACCCATCACTGGTTATGGATTTGGATGGCGCAACAATATCGTGAATGGACGTCGGCTGATTGATCATGGGGGATCGTTCCAAGGGTTTCATGCGCACTATGCAAGGTTCGACAATGGTCTTTCCATAGGTTTTCTGGCGAATCTAGAGTCAGCTCGTAGCAATTACATAGTTAAACGCATTGCCGGGATTATTGATCCAAGTCTGTTGCCGCCTGAAAAAGAAATCGAAGGGTCTGCGGCTGCGACTCAAAAGACAAAAACGGCAATTATTGCCTTGATGAATGGTAAAGGCGATCCATTGTTAAGCCCGGAAATACGCAAGGCTTTTAACGATAAACACGTATCAGAGATAGAAGCGTCTTTCAACAAAGTTACCAATGATGCTCAGCTGGTACAAGTTAGTGAGTCAAAGGAAAACGCTGTTATTCATCGTACCTATAAAGCCTCTACCGGGAAGGTAAATTATCTGGACGTTGCGTTCCTGGATAACAGAATTGTGGACGTAAAGTTTTCGTCTGAATAATTGTTGTACCTGTCTTGGTCGTCTTCAATTGACAGTATTTAGCAAAATAAAAGACTCCGTAGCGAAACGTTACGGAGTCTTTTTTTGCCTGTTAGGCCTGCTTAGAGAGTCGCCTCCGATCCGCAGATATCTACAAAGGCTCACACCTAAATCCGAAACTGCCCAACCAAAAGGCCCAGTCGATCGCCCAGATCAGTAAGACTTCTAGAGGTTTTCGCGCCATTTTTTGCGTCCCCGGCGACCACGTCAGCGGCCTGGGAGATATGAGTCATGCTACGGTTTACTTCCTCGGCAACGGCAGTCTGTTCTTCGGAGGCGCTGGCGATCTGCGCGTTCATGTCGTTAATTGTATAAATGAGTTGGCTGATGGCATCCAGCGACAACCCTGCCTGGTTTGCCAACTGTCCCGTTGTTTTTCCTGATTCGCTGGATCGTGCCATCGTGATCATGGCGTCTTGAGTGCCTTTTTGAAGCAGGCTGATCATCCCGTGGATTTCCTGAGTGCTCTGTTGCGTTCGGCTGGCCAGGGCTCGAACTTCGTCAGCAACCACTGCAAATCCACGTCCTGCATCTCCAGCACGTGCTGCTTCTATTGCAGCGTTCAAAGCCAATAGATTGGTTTGTTCTGCGATAGAACGAATGACGTCAACTACACCGGCAATCAACTGCACATCGTTGTTCAGATTGTCCAAAGACGAGCTACTTTGCCCGATTTCTTCAATCAACGAATGAATGCTTTCGATGCTCTTGTTGACGACATCTCTTGCCTGGCCACCTACATCGCTGGTTTCTCGCGCTGCGTGTGAAGCACCTTGGGCACTGACGGAAACCTGGTGCGCAGCCGTGGACATTTCATGAATGGCTGTCGCTACTTGATCTGTCTCCTGGCGTTGACGATCCATGGCCTGTTCTGACCTTTGTGCCTGGACCGACATATCTTCGACCATTTCGGTCAATTGTTCGGTCATCTCAGCAATCTGTCGCACGAGGCTATGAATTTTTTCCACAAACACGTTGAACGAGTGCGCCAAATCGCCAAGCTCATCGTTGCTTGAAATCGGCAAACGGTGTGTCAAGTCTCCATTTCCAGCGGCAATGTCGTCCAGGTTCTTTTTGATGACCAGCACTGGTTTCACAATGCTGTTGCCAAGCCAAATGCCGATCAGCGCTACGAGTAGCAGCACGCAAAAAACAAGGGTGAGTATGTATGACGTGTACTGGCCGATCCGCGTATAGCGCTCACTGGCGATGGCCTGCACCTGAACTTCAAGATCGTCCAGATTTACTTGGGTGCCCAAGATCAGGTCCCACTTGTCCAGGTAAACGGTGTAACCGAGCTTGGGCGTAGGTTTAGGGCTTGTGGGCGTCTGCCAATCGTAGCGAAAAAAATGAGTGCCGGTCTTGGCTGCTTCAACCAGCCCGCGAATGACATACACGCCGTTGGCATCTTTGCTATCGACAAAACTCTTGCCGATATCGGTGTTCAGGTTTGCAGAGAACACTCGAACAGACGTGGAGTCATAGCCGTAAAAATAGTTTTGTTTATCGAAACTCAGCGTTCGCAAAATTTTCACGGCCTGATCGCGAGCCTCCAGATCTCCATAGCGGGAAGCGTCATATATCGACTGAATCGAAGCTTGGGCAATTTCCATATAGTGCTTCAGTGACGTTTTTCGCTCGTTGATCAGGAGCTCGCGCGTCTGCGCAACCTCCTCGGATGCCAGCTTTTGCAAAACCCAAAAGGTGGTGCCGCTGATCATCGACGCCAGTAAAAGGCCGGGGATAATCGCCAGAAGGATGACTTTGCTACGAAGATTAAGCGTCACGATGAGTTTCGCCTCACTCAAGAGAATTTATTGTGACCCACCCATTTTTACCTTGAGCCAATTGGCTCAGCGCTGCATAAAAGTAGGGGGTGTTTTTGGTTGAAGCTGCTGAATCTGGAGAGGTTACGCTCTCCATTTTTATGAAAAGAGTCTTTAATGATCGAATGATCAATAGTAGTCTACGCCCAGCGGAAACGGCTTGTCGATGCCCGGCCATAGATGGAGGTTTCACCCCACACGGGCAGGTATCGATTTCAAAAGTAGGAGGGGCCAACAATGAGTGGCTCGATCAACTCCTCTTCATTGAATCAAGCGGGGTCGTTCACTGAGCGCGGGTATCTTGCGCACGACGCAACGCGACGTTGCGTCCTGTCCATATTCTCTCGAGGTGCAGTGCCGCCTATGTTGTTGGCCTGGCAAACATGAATGCGAGTGACCTTCATCGGAGAGTCACCGCTGTCGAACCTCAGGAGTCTATGGCATGGGCGTTTCTACAAGTGATACAGCAGCGACGATACAAAAAGCATCGATGACAAAGGGGCTGGTGCTTCTGTTTGCTTTTTGTTGTGGTGCCATCGTGGCCAACATCTATTACGCACAACCGATTATTAGCTTGATCGCCCCGGATATTGGCATGTCGAGTGGGAGCGCGAGCCTCATTGTGTCGCTGACCCAGATTGGTTATGCGCTCGGATTGTTTTTCCTGGTGCCCTTGGCGGACTTGGTAGAAAACCGCCGGCTGATGATCACGACGATCGTGATTACGATCTTCAGCCTGATCGCCGCCGGTTTATCCAAGCAGCCGAGTGTATTTCTAGTGGTATCGGCGCTCATCGGTTTCAGCTCAGTGTCCGTGCAAATGCTTATCCCATTGGCCGCACATCTGGCACCGGAGGAGTCTCGCGGCCGGGTGGTTGGCGGGATTATGGGGGGCTTGCTGCTGGGGATTCTGCTTGCGCGTCCGCTGTCGAGTCTGGTTGCCGATCATTTGGGCTGGCGGGCCGTATTTATTGGGGCCGCTGCCTTGATGCTCGTTATCTCCATCGTGATTGGCATGACCATGCCCAAATGGCAACCGACCCATCGCGCGTCTTACGGTCAATTGCTGAAGTCCCTCGGCGAACTGTTTTGCCGTGAGCCTGTACTGCGTCATCGCGCGCTCTATCAAGGGCTGATGTTTGCGGCGTTCAGTTTGTTCTGGACCGCCGTGCCGCTGATATTGAGTCGTGAGTTCGGTCTCACGCAAAGTCAGATTGCGATTTTCTCTTTGGTTGGCGCCATCGGTGCCATTGCCGCGCCTATCAGTGGCC
Organism: Pseudomonas sp. 3-2; assembly: GCF_019710535.1. Classification (NCBI taxonomy): domain Bacteria; kingdom Pseudomonadati; phylum Pseudomonadota; class Gammaproteobacteria; order Pseudomonadales; family Pseudomonadaceae; genus Pseudomonas; species Pseudomonas sp. 3-2. The sequence goes on from NZ_CP081200.1 coordinate 2,348,983, forward strand.
GACTTGCTGATGCAGGGCATACCCGACGAGCGTCCCAGCTGGCCATGGTGCTGGGAGTATTGAGTTTCCTTCCGGCCTTCATCAATCCCTTTTACGGTGTGATTGGTTTAGCGGTCACCGGTGTAGCGCTGGATTTTGCGGTGCAAATGAACATGGTGCTGGGCCAGCGAGCCGTCTATGCCCTGGGCACTGCCAACAGAGGCCGCCTGAATGCGTTGTACATGATCAGTATCTTTATTGGCGGTGCAATTGGTTCTTCGGTGGCCAGTTCGCTTTATGAGCACGCCGGCTGGTTGGCGATTGCTGCGGTGGGAAGCGCATTGTCACTGGTTGCTTTAGTCGTCTTCTCGATGGTTTCCCGTCAGACCCGAATTGATGCAACGCTCAAGCTGAACAACGGATGAGTCAAGGAGTGTCATGGACAAGCTGCTCGCATTGAAAATGTTCGTTCAGGCTGTGGATTCGAAGGGCTTTTCTTCCGCCGCTCGACAGTTAGGCCTGGCGACGTCTTCTGTGACTCGGATGATCGATGGGCTTGAGACTGAACTGGGCGCAGTACTGCTTAATCGCTCCACGCGCCAAATCTCATTATCAGATGCCGGAGCCGCCTACTACTTGAAAGCGCGGGAGGTACTGAATGCTGTCGCCGAGGCGGATGCCACGGTCACTGACCGTGGGGAATTTCCTGCAGGGCATCTTCGTATTTCCGTACCCGTAGCGCTTGGGCGCCGTCTGATTGCGCCTCATATTGCGTCGCTGTTGAAGCGTTACCCTCAACTTGTGTTGGACATGACGCTCTCCGACGACATCGTTGAATTACTGGGGGAGCGCGTCGATCTGGCGATCCGATTGGGATCGGCAGCCGCCATGGATGGTGTCGTCAGTCGTCCCGTCGGTCATTTCAAACGCCGGGTGGTGGCGAGCGCCGAGTACCTGAATGCACATGGTTTTCCTGAACATCCCATGGACCTCATGCGGCACGAGTGCTTGCGTTTCAGTTATGGCCCAAAGCAACAGGTGTGGACTTTCTTAAAGGAGGGCGAGGAGACTCGAGTTCCGATTGAGGGCCGCTTCAAAAGTAACAATGCGGAAGTTTTGCGTGAAGTTGCGCTGGCGGGTGGCGGGGTGGCTTTGTTACCTGACTGGCTCGTCAACGACGATATAGGCAGCGGTGATTTGACTTCATTGTTTGAGCCTTTTGTTATCAATCCTAACGAGGCCAGTTCGGCCATTTCTGCGCTGTATCTTCCCAATCATCGTGGCTCCAAGCGCGTCAATGCGTTTATCGATTTCATTAGCGAATTGCTAGGGCCTGAAGGCTTAGTCGAGAGCTGATCGCTTCATTGTTGTTTTCGAGCGCTTGACGAAACAAACCCCTTTCGCCGTGTGGGCACGGTAGATCTCCGGAGATTTGAATGAGCACTGCGACATTGCATTACGTCTACGACCCGTTCTGTGGCTGGTGCTATGGCGCGGCGCCGATGATCACGGCGGCCACCGCTATTCCTGGCCTGGAAATACAGGCCCATGGCGTGGGCATGCTTTCGGGGGACAAAAGCAAGTTGATGTCGGGTGAGTGGCGCGATTTTGTTCGTCCTCACGAAGCCCGGATTACTGCATTCAGCAAACAAACCTTCGCGGACGCCTATGTTCAAGGCGTACTGGAAAATGAAAATGTCCAGCTGGACTCTTCACCACCGATTGCAGCGATGTTGACCGCTCAACAGCTGTCCGGACGCGGCATCGAAATGCTCAAACGCCTGCAATTTGCCTACTACCAAGAAGGCCAGGCCATTGCTGATCGAGGGGTAATCGCTGGCATTGCCAATGAGCTTGGGTTTGAGCCCGAAGTGTTCATGGCAACTTTTGATGTGATCACTGCAGACTCATTGCAGGACCACATCGACCGCAGCAACGGGATGCTTGAATCTCTGAATGCGCGCGGATTTCCGGCATTTGCGCTGGAGATCGATGGCGAAATGGAAGTGTTGGCCATAGGGCATTACTTAAGCCGACCCGCCTTGTTCAAGAAGGATATTGAAAGCCGTCTGGCCAAATAAGTGTGGTTCATAGCCAGTGCATTCTTTTGTTTTGTATGATGCCTTAATGAAGCTCCAGTGAGGCGTTATGCAAGACTCAAAAAATAGAGACGAGAACGAGTCGGGGAAATCAGCGAAATCAGCAGACTTCGCCAAATCGACGACTCGACGTCTGTCGCCTGAGGTCAGGGAAAAGCAAATCGTGCAGAAAGCTATTGAGCATTTTGCGACGTGCGGATTCTCGGGCAGTACGCGGGAGCTGGCGCGACAATTGGACATTACCCAACCTTTACTCTATCGATATTTCCCCAGCAAAGAGGCACTCATAGACCGCGTGTACGACGAGGTGTATCAGTGGGATTCTTCGTGGGAGTCGATGATCAAGGATCGCTCCGAACCCCTCCAGTCTCGCCTGGTGCATTTCTACACCTCATATGCTCGTGTGATTCTGCGCCGAGAGTGGATTCGTATCTTCGTATTTGCCGGGCTGACACGTGAAGGTATCAATGATCGGTATCTGGCTAAATTGCGTGAGCGGGTCTTCATTCCTGTCATTGCAGAAATCCGCCACGCTCATGGATTGGCGCCGTCCTCAGGTGAAACGATCAATGAAAAAGAGCTCGAACTGATCTGGAGCCTGCATGCCAGCATTTTCTATATCGGTGTGCGCAAATGGATTTACGATCTTCCAGTGACTGAAGACATTGATGCGCTGATCGAGCAAATGGTTGATGCGTTCCTTAACGGCAGTCCTCACGTACTGCAGCAAGTCGATAACGATCTCGGTGGGAAGCCTCGCTTGAATTGATCGGCTTCGATTCCCCGTTTCCTGCCTCCTGATCTCCTGTTTTTCCCCCTCTTTTTTGTCGACCACTCATCACCTGTTTCAGCCTTCAGCTGAGCGGGTGGTAAGGGGCATACGCGCGCCATTTTGCCCTGAAAAGCCCTTTCCCAGCGCCTGAAGCCCGTTCTCTGTGGGCGACGCCACATCGTGGTTCAAGCGTGTCCTCAAAAATTTGATCCTCCACCTATTTACTTCAATTTCGTCAGGTCGTATTGTTTATCAACTGATAAATAAATACAAAAAACTGTTGGAGGCACCATGCAAGTCGTGAAGCTCGCTCATTACTCGATCCGGTCGTTCGACCTGGAAAAGTCCAGTCGATTTTATGAAAGGGTGCTCGGTTTTACGCCTGGCTACCGGCCGCCATTCGATTTTCCTGGCGTTTGGTTGTACATGGGAGGTGATGAAAAGGACTTCGGCACGGTCCACATTATCGGGATTGACCCTTCCAATCCTGAAGGCCTGAAAAAATACCTGGGCGATAAGGAGATCCCGCTGACAGGCACTGGGACTGTTGATCACATTGCTTTTTTGGTCACCGGCCTGGTCGAGTTCTGGGACGTCTTCAAAGCCGAGGGGATTGAGTGGCGCGATCGCACTGTGCCGAGCCTCGGCCTGCATCAGGTGTTCATCGAAGATCCGTCTGGTGTCACCATCGAGCTCAATTTCCCTGCCTCCGAGATTGAGGCGGTGGGGTCTTACGCCTCCCATGCCTCTGCAACTGTGGGAGAGCAGCCATGATGAACTCCTTGCACAAGCCCCGCGCCATAGTTGTGGGCGGCTCGCTGGGCGGCCTGTTTGCAGCAAATATGCTGTTGCGCAAAGGTTGGGACGTTGAGGTCTTCGAACGCGTTCCGGATGAACTCGCAGGACGAGGCGCGGGGATCGTTACACACCCTGAGTTGTTCGAAGCGATGGCCGCAGCGGGAATTCCCCTCGACGCCTCTGTAGGTATCGATGTGCTTTCGCGCGTCACTTTGGCCCAGGACGGCGATGTCGTACTTGAGAACGCACTTCCACAAACGTTGACCGCGTGGGGGAAGATGTACCAAGTGCTTCGCTCAGCGTTCCCAGATTCCCTGTATCGCTGTGGTGGCAGTGTCGTGTCGGTCGAAAGTACTGAAACCCATGCCAGCGTTACATTGGCCGATGGGACGACTCATCAAGCCGACGTCATTATTGCGGCTGATGGATTTCGGTCGACAATTCGCCAACATTTTTTACCCGATGTGCACCTGCAATATGCCGGCTATATCGCCTGGCGCGGGTTAGTCGATGAAAGTGCGCTGTCTGACGCTGCTCACGCCGTGCTTTTCGATAAATTCGCGTTTTGTTTGCCCCCGCATGAACAGATCTTGGGGTATCCAGTTGCCGGGCATTCCAACAGCACCCTCGTCGGCGAGCGCCGTTACAACTTTGTGTGGTACCGCACCAGCGGTGACGATGACTTGAAGAATTTGCTGCGTGATGAAAGCGGTAAACAGTTTGAAGGCGGGATTCCTCCGGCGCTGATACGCCGTGATGTGCTCGACAATATGTACAAGTCCGCAGAGACATTACTGGCCCCGCAGTTTGCCGAAGTCGTTAAGAAAGCTGCTCAGCCGTTATTCCAGCCAATTTACGATCTGGAAGTACCCAAGATGAATTTCGGACGTGTCGCGTTGCTCGGCGATGCGGCATTTGTGGCGCGTCCTCATTGCGGGATGGGGGTTACCAAGGCCGCCGGTGACGCTTTGGCAATCGTGGAGGCACTGGAGCGACATGCATCCGTTGAAGAGGCATTAGCGGACTATAGCGAGCAACGCTGTCGATTCGGGGCATCGATTGTTCAGCACGCCAGGCATCTTGGCGCGTATATGCAGGCGCAACTGAAAAGCGAGGAAGAGCGTGAAATGGCGGAGTTGTACCGGACCCCGGAAGCCGTGATGCGTGAGACCGCCGTGCCCGTGAAGTTTTAATTCAGCCCCAAGCCATTTGCAGGAGATCACCATGGAACATGCATATCCGCAAGACGGTGGCCCGACCATGCCCGCTGAGCAGGTTGATTACGCTGTTCAAAACCCGATTCTCGAAAATCCGGAGTTTCGTGCTTTGGTAAAACAACGACGGATATTTTCGTGGAGCATGACGGCACTTATGCTCGCCGTCTATTTTGGTTTTATTCTTTCCCTGGCCTTTATACCCGCCCGTTTGGGTACGCCTATTACAGAAGGCCAGCCGATGACGTGGGGCGTGCCAATCGGTTTTGGAATGCTCGCCTTCACGATTCTCCTCGTCGCTGTCTATGTCTGGCGCACTAACACCTGCTACGACCCTAAAATAAAAACAATTATCAGGAGCTTCAACAAATGAAGCGTCTACTCATTGCAATTTCCGCCATGCTTGCTTCGGTAACGGTATATGCGGCCGACGTCCCTGGCGCCGTACAAAAACATAATCCCATTGCCATCGGCATGTTTTTGGCATTCGTTATTTTCACTCTGTTCGTCACACGGTGGGCGGCACGCAAAAACAATAGCGTTGCGGATCACTATGCCGCAGGAGGAAAAATTACCGGCTTCCAGAATGGGTGGGCTATCGCGGGCGACTATATGTCCGCGGCGTCTTTGCTAGGTATCTCCGCGTTGGTGTTCACCAGTGGATTTGATGGTCTGATTTACTCGATCGGCTTCCTTGCCAGTTGGCCGATCATTCTGTTTCTGATTGCGGAGCCCTTGCGAAATCTGGGGCGCTACACCCTGGCAGACGTACTGTCCTATCGACTGAAACAACGTCCCATACGAGCATTTTCGGCCTCCAGTTCCATTGTGATCGTGTTGCTTTACCTGGTTTCTCAATTGGTAGGTGCCGGAAAACTGGTGGAGTTGCTGTTTGGTTTCGATTACACCGCGGCGGTGCTTCTAGTGGGCACGCTAATGGTGATTTATGTTTTCTTTGGTGGGATGTTAGCAACCACCTGGATTCAGATTATCAAGGCCGTATTACTGCTGACTGGCTGCGTGTTCATGGCTTTCATGGTGCTGTCCCAATTCGGATTCAGCCTGAACCAGCTGTTTACTCAAGCGACCCAGGTGCATCCTTCACATGTTGCAATCATGAGCCCAGGTGGTTTGATTACCGACCCGGTGTCTGCGATTTCACTAGGCTTGGCATTAGTCTTCGGCACGGCAGGCCTTCCACATATTCTTATGCGGTTTTTCACTGTCGGTAACGTCAAGGCCGCGCGGCAAAGTATTCTTTATGCCACAGGCCTGGTCGGTATCGGTTATGCCCTGATCGTTATTATCGGCTTCGGCACCATCGCGCTGGTTGCCAGCAATCCCGATTATCACGATGCATCAGGTGGCATATTAGGCGGCGTTAATATGGTTGCGATTCACCTCGCACACAACGTTGGCGGGAATGTTTTCCTGGGGTTTATGTGTGCAGTGTCGTTCTCGACGATATTGGCGGTAGTGGCAGGGCTCACCCTTGCAGGCTCGTCTGCTGTTTCACATGATCTCTACGCACACGCCTTGCGCCGGGGCACCGCCAGCGACCGTGAAGAGATGCGCGTCTCTCGCGTTACAACCATCGTGTTGGGTGTGTTGTCGATTCTATTGGCCATTGCTTTTGAAAAACAGAACATCGCATTTATTGTGAGCTTAACGTTCTCCATCGCCGCGAGTTCCAATTTCCCCGTGCTGTTATTGTCGATTTACTGGAAGGGGCTGACGACACGTGGCGCCGTAATTGGCGGATCGTTGGGACTGGTATCAGCCATTACGCTTTGCATTCTTAGCCCGACCGTTTGGGTCAAGATCCTGCATAATCCGCAAGCCTGGTTCCCGTACGAATATCCGGCCTTGTTTTCCATGACCGTGGCATTTGTCGGTATTTTTTGGTTCTCTATTACTGATCGCTCAGTCAGTGCCATCGGTGAGCGCAATCGATTCCAGAATCAATTGGTCGATTCTGAACTGGGTACGCCGGCTACATGGAGCGCGCAGCTGAAAGCTGATTGATTCAGGTGACGTTACTTGCGTTAGAAAGTGGTCTGTCTGCTGTATGAAAGTGCAGCGCTATTAGTTAATTTTAAGTTTGTGCATATCGCTCAATTGTGCTCTCGCGCGTTGCATGCCTGCGCCTGGAAAGTCGCTTAAAAGTGTAGACAAAAATAATAATCTCTACTTTGGTGCAAAAACAATGAAATGTACTTTGACTGTTACAGTCGCCCTATGTGTATTGGTGCAGCAAGCCCATGCGGTGGGTTTCATCGATGACAGTAAAGCGGCGCTTAAACTGCGTAACTTCTATATCAATAGCGATTACCGAGATTCAGCGACACCCGCTCAGAAGGCCGCCAACCAGAGTTATCAAGCGGAGTGGGGACAAGCCTTTCAGCTCGAATTCATATCGGGTTACACCCCAGGGCCCGTAGGTTTCGGTGTTGATGCGTTAGGCATGTTGGGTGTCAGGGTGGATTCAAGCGCTGGCAAGCATGGCAACCCAACGGGGACCAACTACGGCGGCATAGTGTTTCCAAGCGACGGCGACCATGCGGTTGACGAGGTCTCCAACCTGGGGTTGACCGGTAAGGTAAAAATATCCAAGACCGAGCTGAAGCTTGGAACCTTGGTCCCGAAATTGCCGGTGATCTTCAGCAATGACGGACGATTGTTGCCGCAAACCTGGCAAGGAACCCAGGTTACTTCGGCAGATATCAAAGATCTGACGTTGGTGGGGGGCCAAATTGATGAGGTGAAGGGGCGTAACTCCAGCAACAATGAAAATATGTCAATCGCGGGTGCGAACAATGCGGTCACGGGTCGCTTCAGTAATAAATTCATCTACGCCGGTGGCGATTACAAGCTGACAAAAGATCTAACCTTGCAATACTATTACGGCAACCTGAAAGATTTTTATAAGCAAAACTTCTTTGGTCTCATTCATAACTGGGCAATCGGTCCTGGGGTGCTGACCAGTGATGTTCGATACTTCAACAGCAAAAATGATGGTGCGAATGGTCATGATCCGGCGTATTTCACGACGGGTTACTACGGTGGTAATACATTAAAAGGGGAGGTCGACAATAATCTGTTCAGTGGATTGTTTACCTACGCCGTTGCGGGTCACACCTTTGGTGCAGGTTATGAAGTCAGCAATGGTAAAAGTGACTTCCCGTATTTAAATCAGGGTGATGGCCCAACCACCTACACCATTACGGAGATGCAGGTTCAGAAATTTGTTCGTGCCGGCGAGAAATCATGGCAAGCCCGTTACTCTTTTGACTTCGCAAAAGTGGGCTTGCCAGGTGCGACGGCAGGTGTTGTGTATGTCAAAGGTGATGATATCAATACTATTGCTTCCAGCAATTCCAGCGAATGGGAACGAGATATTACGCTGGCCTATGTCGTGCAATCGGGCCCCTTAAAAGGCTTTGGCGTGATGTGGAAAAATGCAATGGTGCGGAACAATATCCCTAACGCCCGTCAACAAGACGAGAATCGCGTGATTATAAATTACCAATTGGCGTTGTTTTAGTTTCTTGATCGAGACCGCGTCAGAGCAGATATCCAAGTATCAAAAAACGTATCCGGTGGTCCGGTCGTGTGTGACTGGCCGCTGTAACTGACAGGTAACGCTTTTACGAGTGTTGCGTGTACATGTCGTTCTCTTCCAACGGCATGTTTTGTAGAAGAGTAACATTTCCTTTAGTTGGGGTAGGGCGGTGCAAGTGATCCTTCACCGCCTTTTTTTATTCCTTCACGCTGATAGCCCGTTGAATCGACGCAGCAATTGCGTCAGTTGTTGCAGATCCTCATCGTTCCAGCCATCGATACGCTGCCGAAAGACGACGCCCTTGTGAACAATGGCGTGGCGGATTCTGGTCCGGCCTTGATGGCTCAAATTCAAAAGGGTGCCTCGACCATCCGAAGGATTCGGTTGCGCCTCCACCAGTCCCAGGTGGATGAGCCTTGCTGTCAACCTGCTCGTCGCGCTGCGATCCATCGCTACAGCTTCGGCGACACCACTGACCTTCGCCGGCCCGAACGCGAGTAGCCAGTGCGCGATATGGAACGCTGCCGGTGGCAACTCTGGGTGAAATTCGGCTGATGTCGAGACCGTCAGGGCTCGCGAAGCACTCAGCAGTGCACTGAATTGTTCACCCAGCGCGAGAACCAGGCGCTCCCGATCGTTGGAGGTCTGAGTGAGCGGTTTGTTTTCTGGTGTTTCCATGTCCGTCTGTTCCCGTTTCTGTCAGCAAAAGCCTGCCTGCTGTTCGTTCATGGACAAATGCTTATTTGCGATTATGGTGGACATTAGTCCATTAACTGAGCTGACGGATAGTGAAAACACCACAATGAATATCAACGCAACCATTGTCCTTACAGGTGCTACCAGCGGAATTGGTCAGCTTGCTGCCATCGAGCTGGCCAGGCGAGGTGCCCATCTCGTTCTGACTGCGCGTGACAAGACAAAGGCTGCTGCAACCTGCGAGCGCATTCACGCGGCTGTACCTGATGCGCGTGTCGACGTTCACTACGCGGATCTCAGCAGCCTCGATTCCGTCGCTGCGCTCGGTTTCGAACTCGTCTCGCAATACGAGCGCATTGATGTGTTGATCAACAACGCAGGCCTTCACGCTTTTGATCAGCGTGTCACCGTTGATGGCCACGCCGAGATGCTCGCGGTGAACTACCTCGCCCCCTGGCTGCTGACAAACCTCTTGCGCGATACGCTGGTTCGCTCGGCCCCCTCGCGGATCATCACTGTTGCTTCAGAGGCGTCGAGACGCAGCGGCGGGCTGGATCTGGAACGAGATCTCTTCGATACCGTGCCATTCACGCGCCTTGGCTCTTCGAAGAGTTATTCGAAAACCAAGTTGATGGACATCATGTTTTCGCAGGAACTGGCGCGTCAGCTTCTAGACACCGGCGTTGCGGTGCATTGTCTGGACCCAGGCTTCAACGTCACGGGGCTTGGCCGCGAACTGGGATTCTCTACGTTGCTGGCTAGGGCTCTCAATTGGTTGCGCATCGGTGATCCGCAGCGCGGTGCGGACATCATCGTCCGCTTGGCTACCGATTCAGATATCTCTCCGGCATCGGGTGGCTACTTTTCGGTGAATGACGCGAAACCGATACAGCCTACGCCTCCAGCGGAGAACGCCGCCGCCTGCCAAGATCTTTGGGCGGCGACGTCAGCCCTGCTTGCCAACCATTACAGGTCATAACGTCAACACCGCCCGATCGATCATGACCCCAGTGCATCCTGCCAGCCTCGTCGTGCCAGGGGCAGATCGAGCAAGCGTTTGCCGGTGGCATCGTTGATGGCGTTGCCCAGTGCTGCGGCCATGGGTCCCTGGACGATTTCCGCGGCACCAAGAAATGGCTGATCCGGCTGATCAATCATGTGGACCTCGACCTGTTGCGGTAAATCCGGAAAACGCATGATCGGATAGCCGCTCCAGTCGAAGCTGTGCATGCCGCTGGCGTCATAGAGGACTCGCTCATAGAGCGTCCAACTCGCGGACTGCACGATGCCGCCCTGAATCTGATTGAGCAGCCCGTCGGGGCTGACAATTTGCCCCACGTCGACGGCGGCGACTACGCGATCAATCATCACCTGTCCGGTCTGGCGCTGCACATGCAATTGCACGGCGATCGCGCAGTAACCCATGCTGTTTTTGTAGCGCGCGAAGGCGAAGCCGATTCCGCTGCCGGGTCCCGTTGCTTTTTGCGGCCAGCGAAACTCCGCGGCCACGCGCTCCACCACCGCCCGTGCTCGGGGATCGCTCAAGTGATTCAGGCGAAATTTCACCGGGTCGATGGTGGCCCTGGCCGCCAGTTCATCGACGGTGCTCTCGATGGCGAACACGTTGATATGGGCACCAAGCGAACGCATGGCCGAGGTCCTGAAAGGCATGGTCAGCACAAAGTTCAGATCGACTTTCAGGTTGGGTATCTCATACAACGGAACGGCGTTGCGGTCGCCGTCACCTTCGGGCTGAGCAATCGGGACGGAAGGGGCGGGGGTGAAGGGGTTGGTCAACAGCCACGCCGGTAAAAGGCGCCCGGCATTGACGATACGTTCGTTGTGCGGGGTACTCCAGAGTTCGTATTTCCAGTCACGAAGACGCCCGCTGTCGTCCAGTCCCGCTTCCACTTCGGCAAGCATGGCCGAGCTATAGGGCTCCCAGAGATTTTCCTGTTCGCGCATCCATTGCACCCGTATCGGCTTGCCGGGAATGGCCATGGCGATCAGCGCGGCATCGGCGGCGGCGTCATCGGCGCCGTTGTGGCCATAGCAACCGGAACCTTCAGCGTGGATGCAACGCACCTGAGCTACCGGCAGGCCGACCATCTCGGCGATACCCTTGCGCAGAGGGTAAACACCTTGGGTATGGGTCCAGACGGTCAGTGTTCCATCCTTGAACCAGGCCACTGCGCAGGAGGGCCCGATGGAGCCGTGCATCAGGTATTGCTTGGTCACTCGAGCCTTATAGGCGCGCGGCACCGGTTGCGGGAGGTCACCCTTATCCCTCACCGGGTAGCGTCGCGACGGCAATTCGGTGAGGAGTTGATGGATGTGTGTCGAGTCAGGTAGCGGATTACCTTCGGTCCAACGGGCCGTGGCGTAGCCCTCGCGCATCGCTTTGACCGCCAGCCACTCATCGGTGGCGACCACGGCGAGGTAGCTGCCATTGCGGATCAGTTTCACCCCGCCGGGTAGTTTCCCGAGGCCGGCCTCGTCAATCTCCAGAAGCTGACTGCCGCGCCGGGGCGGGCGTATCACACGGGCGTGCAGCATATCGGGCAGGCGCATGTCCTGCACGTAGGCGGCACCGCCGCTGACTTTGGCCGGGATGTCCAGTCGAGGCAACGATTTGCCGATCAGGGTGAAGCTGCTGGCTGGTTTGAAGGGCGAGTTGGCCGATGCAAAGCGATGCATCTCAACCCCCACCACTGCCTGTGCGTAGGTCATGCTGCGGCCTTGTGCATCGTAGATCAGCGCATTCCGCGTGGTCAGGCTGTCGATGCTGCACTGCCATTGCCGTGCTGCGGACTCGAGTAACAACTGACGCACCTGGGCCGCGGCGTTGAACAGCGCAGTGCCGCTGTCGACGATTGTATGGCTGCCAGCGGTGTAACCCTCATTGGGTGTCAGCGCGGTGTCGGCAGTGAGAAAACGGATGAGCCCAGGTGGCACTTCAAGGCGTTCGGCGGTGATCTGCAGGAGCGCAGTTTTGACACCAGTGCCCAGCTCCACTTTGCCGGTGTAGACGGTGATGCCATCTTTCGCATCGATGCGGATCCAGGCGTCCAGATAGGGCGTGGCCCGCAGGCTGCCGGGCAGACCAGGCGCGAGGATGGCCGTCCCCAAGGTGTCCACTTCGGTGTCGGCGAAGGCGCGGGGAATACCCGGAAGCATCGCGAACCCCATCACCAATGCCCCGTTTATCACGAAGGCGCGGCGGCTCAGATTGACGTTTTGCGTTGGAGTTTTCATACCTTGCCTCCCTGCGCGACAACCGACTTGATCGCGGCGAAGATCCGCACATGGGTGCCGCAGCGGCACAAGTTGGGCGCCATGTGGCGACGGATCGTTTCATCGTCTGGATGCGGGTTGGCCTCCAACAGCGCCTGTGCCCGTACGATCATCCCCGCGATGCAATAACCACACTGGGCCGCCTGTTCGTCGATAAAGGCTTTCTGCAACGGCCCCGGTTGCTCGGCGCTGCCCAGGCTCTCGACGGTGCGCACCGATTTGCCTGCCATCGCGCCGCACGGCGTCAGGCAGGAAAACACCGGTTTGTCGTTCACTAACACGGTACAGGCGCCGCACTGACCCAGACCGCAGCCGTATTTGGCGCCATTGAGCCCCACTTGGTTGCGCAAGGCATACAGCAGGGGCATGTCGTCCGCGATGTCCAGTTCGTGAGTCTTGCCGTTGATGTCGAGTGTGATCACGGTTGTTGCTCCTGAGCCCGAATGCTTTTGATTGTCTCGTCGAGGTCCGTCCAGGGGCGGTTCGCACAGCTTTCGTTGCGCAAGAACTCGGCAAGTGCAGCCACATGACTGTCGTCCAGGCTATGGTCGAAGGCAGGCATGTAGTGGCTGGAAGCGGCGCTGGACATCGGGATGCCCTGCAGGATGGTCTGGATCAAATTGCGTGGCGAGTCCGCCGTCACCGCCGAGGTGTTTGCCAGTGCAGGCCGCGATTCAATGACGCGCATCGGTGCTGCGCTGCCGTGGCAACTCGCGCAGGCCCCATCGAACAACGAGGCACCCAGAAGCGCCCTGGCGCTGGGCTTGACCCCAGAGGTGCAGGGAGGCGACGGTGCATCCGATGAGGTTTTCTTGAGGTCAAGAATGTACTGCGCGATGGCATGTGCGTCTTCCGCCGGTAATTGCGCGATGCTCAGGCTGACCGGCAACATCGGGCCCGCCGCTGCGCCATGTCCTTCGGCGACCTCGCCCGTCAGATAGGCGACTAACTGGGCTTCATTCCAGGGATGTTGTGCCTCGGCCATTCCGCGTAGGGCAGGTGCTGTCCAGCCATCGACGACGCCACCGTTGAACAGTTCGCTGCCTTTTTCCCCGCCAATCAGATTCAGGGGCGAATGGCAGGATGAACAGTGTCCCGCGCCCTCGACCAGATAGCGTCCGCGGTTCCATTGCGCAGATCGGTTGGGAAGTGGTTCCAGCGGATCCCCATGCAGGAACAGCAAGTTCCAGAAAGACACCAGCGGGCGGAAGTTCATAGGGAAGACCATATGATTGTCGGGAGCGGTGTATTTGACCGGGTCCACGCTCATCAGGAAGGCATAGGCGTCGGCGATATCAGCATCGCTCATCTTCCGGTAATGCACATAGGGGAAAGCCGGATAGAGAAAGTGGCCGTCACGCGCGATGCCTTCACGCATGGCCCGTTCAAAGGCGTCCAGCGACCACTGACCGATACCAGTTTGCGGATCCGGGGTGATGTTGGTGGTGAAGAGGGTTCCGAAGGGCGTTACCAGCGGCAAACCGCCGGCCATGTAGGCGCCCCCCGGCCGAGTGTGGCATACCGCACAGTCACCCGCTTCGACGACACGGCGGCCTCTGTCCAGAGTCTCGCGATCAGCATTCAGGGGTTGGCTGACAGTGGCAATTTCCGGCCTCCACATCATCCAGAACGCAAACCCTAACCCCGCGACGCCGATTGCCAGAACGGCACCGATGATCGTCTTGCGCTTCATCGCCTTACCTCTCGAGCTGAATTAACGACAGATTTCTCAATCCGCCGCGTGCGATTGGCGTACGGCGATTTTCCATGGCGTGAGCTTAGAGAGAGCAGTTGTGATGGAGTACCCCATCAAGGCGCAACGCTACATTGCGTAAGTCGCAACGTCAGTTGCCGTTAGCGCAGAGATCGCTCCATCGTTGCGTTTTACGAAAAGCAACGTTGTCCAGCGGGTGGATTCTCTGGCGGGGCCTGCGGACCTACCGTGGCAGGGTGAAAACATTCAACCACGGAGACCGTCATGAGTTTGCACTCAACCAAAATTCAGGTGACTTACGACTTCATCTGCCCATGGTGCTGGATCGGTGAGGAAAATCTTGAACGCGCACTGGCCGCGTCGGGTTTTTCAACGGACCGCCCCATTAGTTTCCTGCCTTATCAGTTGAACCCAGACATGCCTGTTCGAGGCATGGATCGCAAAACCTATCGCTCTGGCAAGTTCGGGAGCTGGGCGCGTAGCCAGGCCATGGACGCACAGGTCACCCACGCCGGTAAGGCCGTCGGCCTTGAGTTCGATTATGAGCGAGTCGAAAAAACTCCCAACACCCTGGCCGCGCATCGGTTGGTATGGCGCGAGCAACAGGCGGGTCGAGACGCATCCTTGCTGGTCAAGGCCATTTTCAAGGCGTACTTCGGCGAGGGGCGGGACATCGGCGACCTCACTGTGCTAGCCGACATCGGTGCCGAAACCGGGCTGGACCGAGAGATCATTGTCGACTTTCTCAAAGCCGATGAAGGCACGGCTGAAATCTTGAAGCTTGAAGCCCAAACCAAGGCGTCCGGTGTGCGCTCGGTGCCGAGTATTCAGATCGCAGATGACGTGATCAGTGGCGCCCAGCCCATCGAAATAATGATCCAGATACTGAAACGAAGCCAAGCCGCATAGGCGTTTTTTCAATCCCAATCCCTTCAGGAAATCATCATGACTCATCATTTGTTCAGTCAGATCAAACTCGGCCAATTCACCCTCGATCACCGCGTCGCCATGGCGCCTCTGACTCGCTCGCGGGCGGGACAACCGGGCAACGTACCGACATCGATGAACGTCGAGTACTACCGTCAGCGTGCCAGTGCCGCATTGATTATTACCGAGGCTACACAGATTTCGCAGCAGGGCCAGGGTTACGCCTGGACGCCTGGCATCCATAGCGACGAGCAGATTCAGGGCTGGAAGGCTGTCAGCGAAGCCGTGCACGCAGAAGGCGGGCGCATTTTCCTACAGCTCTGGCATGTGGGGCGAGTGTCGCACCCGGTGTTCCAACCCAACGGCGGTTTGCCGGTGGCGCCGACCGCGCAGCCGGTGCCCGGCAAGACCTTCATCCTGAATGAACAAGGCGAGGGCGTCTGGGGTGATGTACCTGTCCCTCAGGAGCTGGACATTCCAGGGATCGAAGCGATCGTTGTCGACTTCCGCAAGGCCGCTCGCAACGCGATTCTGGCCGGTATGGATGGAGTGGAAATTCACGCGGGCAATGGTTACCTGCTCGACCAATTCATCAATAGCGACAGCAATAAGCGGAGTGATCGCTACGGCGGAAGTATCGAAAACCGTGCGCGGTTACTACTTGATGTTGTGGAGGCTGTGACTGCGGAAGTAGGTGCCGAGCGCGTTGCTGTTCGTCTGACACCGATGGGGCGTTTCATGGGGATGGGCGATGACACCCCGGAGCAAACCTTTGGCTACATTGCATCCCGGCTCAATCACTGGAGTCTCGCTTACCTGCACCTGGTAGAACCGATGATGGTCGGCACAGTACTCGACGAAAGTAACGATCCCCGCTGGGACGCCATTATCAAGCAGCTACGTACTGACTTTCACGGTGTTCTGATGCTGGCGGGTGGTTATTCCGGCGAAACCGCAGAACAGGCCATCGCGCAAGGCCGTGCTGACCTCATCGCTTTTGGTCGCCCGTTCATTGCCAACCCCGATTTGCCGGCTCGCTTGCGCGGTCGCAACGAACTCAACGTGGCGGACGGCGACAGTTTCTTTGGCGGCGACGCCAAGGGGTATATCGACTATCCGGTGTTGGCATGACGCAACGGTAAACCGGAGTTTGGGGAATCACCCTGCAACGAGGAGAAAGGTAATGAAGAGTTCAGACGTTCCGAAGGCCTTGGTCATAGGTGGTTCCCTGGGAGGGTTGTTCGCCGCCACGGCGTTACGCGCGATTGGCTGGCACGTCGATATTTTCGAGCGGTCCCCCGCGGCGATGGACAGCCGTGGCGGTGGCATCGTTCTGCAAGCGGAGGTCCTGCACCATTTTCGCTATGCGGGCATTCATCCAGCAGGTGCGCTGGGCGTCCGGTCCCATGATCGTCTCTATCTGGACCGAGCCGGAAGCGTCGTGCATAAAGAGCAGATGCCGCAAACTCAGACATCCTGGAATACGCTGTACAGCTCATTATTTTCTGCATTTCCTGCTGAGCATTATCACCGTGGCAAGACGTTGGTAGATCTGACCCAGAATGAGCACCGGGTGACTGCGACTTTTGCAGATGGCAGCAGTGCGGAGGGTGACTTGCTGATTGGTGCTGATGGCGCGGGTTCTACCGTGCGAAGCGTGGTGTTGCCTGGGGCGGCACCTACTTATTCGGGGTATGTGGTGTGGCGTGGGCTTGTCGATGAAGAACAACTTCCAGACTTTGCCAAAACGCAGCTTTACGAGGACTTTGTTTTTCAACAGGACCCTGAATCGCTGATGCTGGAATACATGGTGCCGGGCGTGAATGGCTCCGTTAATCCTGGGGAGCGTCGGTTCAATTGGCTGTGGTATTTGAAAGCTGCGCAAGGTGCGCAGCTGGACGCTGTGCTCACTGACAGCAATGGTCTTCGGCGTAATCACTCCATTCCGCCCGGGGCCTTGGCCACTGAGCAGAATGCTTACATACGGGAAATGGGTGAGCGCCAGACGAACCCGGCTTTTCGAGAAGTGATTCGCCAGACCAAGGATATTTTTGTGCAAGCGATCCTTGATCTCAAAGTTCCTCAGATGGTGTTTGGCCGTGTGCTGTTGACTGGCGACGCGGCTTTTGTGCCGCGCCCTCATACCGCCGGAAGCACGGCAAAGGCAGCCCGTAATGCACTGTCTCTGGCCCAATCAATCGACGCCGTCGGCGACATTGATAAAGCCCTGCTAGCCTGGCAGAAACAACAACTTGCAGAAGGCAAACGCATGGCAGACTGGGGGGTGAGTATGGGCAATCGGATTATGGGGATCGCCCAAGCATGATATAGCTGCTCACATCGGACTTATTGGCGAGAGCCTTGCGCTGGCTAGATAAAGGTGGGTTGTGATCGTTGGGCTGTTGCAGTCTTTATAGCTTGAATATAAAAGAGGAGATTAGCTTCATGTCGAAGCTATCTCCTATTTTTAGCGTCTGTAAACTTTGAGGCATTAACCATTCTGGCAGGCGCTACCCAGTATTTTATATTGCAGGTCGTGGGTTATACCCTTGTGATCCACATACACCATGTGCGCGTCCACTGGGCCGCAAGCGTTGTTTGGGTCCTCTACCGTAGTGAGGTCGATGACCTTGGCGATATCCAGGTGTTCGGAATAGTTGTACTGTTCAGGTTCAGGGGTAGAGGCACTGTTGTGGGCGCCATCATGGGCTGAAGCGTAAATGCTAAACATCATGAGCGAGGCGAGCATCGCATATTTCATCAGGTTGTTTTCCAGTAAGAGTCAGAGAGGAAGCAACATCTCTTTGTGTGCTGCTGGAATCAATTATGCTGTCGTCATGATCTTTATAAAAATACTCAAGCCGGATACTGAATATTACCGAAAGTGATAGAAGCCCTTATTTAATCCAGCGGTGAGTAGGTATGGCTGAAGAAGCTCGGTGTTTTTGTAGATACTGTTGGTCTGGTGATTTTTTAGGGTGTTTCGACCTATGTATTAAATGTCGGTATTGATCCACAGTATGATTTATTAGTATTTGTTTATTTTAGTTCGGATGATTGGACTGTGATCCCGAACTGAACGGCAAAGACGAATTGATGAAGCCTCGAACGACATGAAAAAAAATGCCGGTCAGACCGGCCAAAGGGAAATCAAGAGTTACGCCAACGTTATGCGGGGAGGCCCAGGATTCTGGCCGCGTTGGTGCCGAGCACTGCCGCTTTCTCGCGGGGACCCAGGCCTACGCTTTCGACAAAACGCACCGGCTGTTCATAGCCCATGTCGAAGCAGTAGTCGCTGCCCAGTACCAGATGGTCGATACCGACATTGGCGATCAAATAGTCCAGCACTGGCCCGGAATGCGACACGGTGTCATAGCTGAATCGCGTCAAGTAGCTGCTCGGCTTCTGCGCCAGGCGTCGTGTTTCAGGACGTGAGGTCCAACCGGCATCGAGACGTCCCACGAGTATCGGCAATGCCCCACCTGCGTGAGGCAATGACACATGCAGGTTTGGGTATTGATCCAATACTCCGCCGAGGATCAGGTGTGACGCCGCGATAGCGGTATCGAACGGGTTGCCCAGCAAGTTGCTCAAATAATATTTGCTCAGGCGGCTGCCGCCGACCGTTTGTTGCGGGTGCAGGAATACCGGGAGTCCCAGTTGTTCTATGCGGGCAAAGACTGGCGCGAAACGCAGATTGTCCAGGTCCAGGCCATTGATGTTGGTGCCCATGTACACCCCCCGAACCCCAGGCAATTCGGCTGCGCGCTCCAACTCGGCAATGGCATCGTCAGCCTCTAGCATCGGTAACGTGGCCAGTACCACAAAACGTCGCGGGTGTTGGCGATGGACCGTCGATGCGGCATCGTTCCAGGCACGTGCCAGGCGGGCATTGAGTCGTCGATCTGCCCAGTACACCATAGGCACGCTAAGGGACAGCGCCTGTACATCGACGCCGGAGTGGTCCATATCGAGCAAGCGCGCCTGCACGTCGATAAATTTCAAGGGCAAAGGTCCTAACCCGCCGGCCGGAGTGGCGAAGCTGAAAGTAGTCTCATGGCGGGTATAGCTTCCACCGAACGCTTTGCCCTCACTTCCCAAAAGGTGTAAGAACTCTTCAGGGTAGTAGTGCGCGTGGATATCCACCGATCGCACAGGGATGTCAGCTCCTCCCTTGATCGGTTCCGCCGCCGAGACGGGCGATAAACGGGTCACCAGCAGGCCACCCGCGGTAGCTGCCATGATGCCCAGCAGTTGGCGACGGGTCTTTGAAAGACAGCAGGGGCATTGCATTGTCGATCTCCTTTTTATTGTTGTCGTAGCGGGTTCAGGTGCGCGCCTTTGTGCTTGCACGGGTTCAGAACGACCGGCCCCGCCGTGGGCATGTACCTGATCCGAGATGCTGTTTTATTAATCAATCGATCATTTGTTGGGTTTTGATTATCATCTGATCAATTGGAAGATCGCAAGCATCTTTAATTAATCAGGGCATTGAGCACAGCCTTGCAAGATTCCCATTGCTTGGTCATGCACAGTCGCTACCTTTATCTTTACCTTTCGATCTCGGAATCCGTTCATGGATAAGTTGCTGGCACTGAAAATGTTTGTCGAAACGGTGCGCTGTGGGGGTTACTCGTCTGCGGCGCGTAAGCTCGGCATCTCCACATCGTCAGTGACGCGGCAGGTAGCGGGGCTGGAAAGTGAATTGGGAGCCAGCTTGCTTAACCGCACCACGCGCAACACGAGCGTCACGGTGGCGGGGCAGCACTATTTCGATAAAGCCGTGGCGATCCTCGAAGCCATCGACGAAGCCGATGCTGTCGTTGCCGACCGTGGCAGCGAAGCCCAAGGGCGTTTACGCGCCAGCGTCCCGGTGGAATTCGGCCGGCGAATCATCGCCCCGCACTTGGGGCGGTTGCTTGAACGCCATCCCGGTCTGGAAATCAGTCTCTCGCTGAGCGACGAGGTCAGTGACCTGCTCAGCGAACAAATCGATGTGTCAGTACGTCTCGGTTCATCGGTTGTCAGTGATGACATCGTCAGCAAGCGGCTGGGCGATTTCCAGCGTTGGGTGGTGGCGAGTCCCGAATACCTGACTCGAACTGGACTGCCCCGACACCCTCGCGACCTGCTGGAACATCAGTGCTTGCGTTTCGATTACCGCACGGGCCACCACAATTGGACATTCCAGGGAGATGAGGACGTCATCCGCTTGAATGTGCAGGGACGGCTGCAAAGCAACAATGCCGATATTCTGCGCGAGGCCGCCTTGGCCGGTGGCGGGGTGACGCTATTGGCCGATTGGCTGGTAAGTGAGGATGTCAGTGCAGGTCGGCTGACTCGCGTGCTGGAGCAATATGAAGTCAACCCAGGCAGTGCAAGCACCTGCATCAATGCGCTGTATCTGCCCAACCATCGTGGTTCCAGTCGCATCAATGTATTCATCGAGTTTCTTCAGGAAATTCTCGCGCCTTAAGCACGTCCTGTGCATCAGGCAAGACCGCGTTGCGCGTCGCTTTTGATCGAAGTGACTGCCAGCCAATACCAGCGCAGCGCGCGGTCGGCCGATCTGATTGCCCGTTCGGGCAAAAGCAGCGTTGCCGAATGCGCAATGAAGCCTTGCACAGGGCAGCGATTCTCCCCGCGTGCTCGGGTTCGTACAGTGGCACCCATCAACTGACCCCGGTCGTCAAAGCGGCATCCCGCGGCCACTGACAAAAAATTTCGTTTAGAACTCGCCCCGATTCGGCCAGCTACGGCTCGCTATCGCCTGGCGAAAGTATGAGGAATGCCCCATGAAACCTACACAGACGGTTCCCTTGATCGTCTCCGCTCTGGCGCTGTCGATCGTGCTGGCGGGCTGCAAGCAAGAGGCGCCCGTGCAAGACGTCAAACCGCCCCAGGTTGGAGTCGTCACGCTTCAATCACAGACTTACACCGTGCAAAGCGAACTGCCGGGGCGTACCGCACCTTTTCGCGTCGCGGAAGTTCGGCCACAAGTGGACGGAATCATTCAGCAACGCTTGTTCGACGAAGGAAGCGAGGTCAAACCCGGCCAAGCGCTATACCGCATTGATCCATCGCCATACGAGGCAGACGTGGCTCGTGCCCGCGCCTCATTTCAACAAGCACGTTCCCTTGCAGACCGTTATCGACAGCTGATCGGAGAAAGAGCCGTGAGCCGCCAGGAGTTCGAGGATGCGCAGGCGCGACAACTGACGGCGGAGGCTGATCTCAAGCGTGCCGAAATCAACCTGCGTTACACCCGTGTGCTCGCGCCGATTGCCGGCCGCATCGGCCGTTCCAGCGTGACCGAAGGGGCGCTGGTGAACAACGGCCAGACGGGAGCCATGGCGTCCATTCAGCAGCTCGACCCGATTTACGTCGATATCACCGAGTCCTCTGCGAACCTGCTCAGGTTGCGTGAGGACCTCAAGCAAGGTCGCCTGGAGAACGCGGGGTCGGACGCCGCCGTGGTGACCCTCGCGCTGGAAAACGGCAGCGCGTACGGACTGACTGGGCGCCTGAAATTTTCTGAGGTGTCAGTCGATCCCTCCACGGGTTCGGTGACCCTGCGCGCGGTGTTTCCCAACCCCGAACATCTGCTTCTACCGGGCATGTTTGTAAGGGCAAAACTCCAGAGCGGTGTGCGGCAGGCCGCCATTCTCGCTCCGCAACAAGGGGTGATTCGCGACCTGAAGGGCAATCCTAGCGCACTGGTGGTCAGCGCTGACGGAACCGTGGAACAGCGTCCCCTGACGGCCAATCGGACAGTGGGTAACCAATGGTTGGTAGAGCATGGCCTTGAGGCGGGGGATCGCTTGATCACTGAGGGGCTGCAGTTCGTCAAACCGGGCATGAAAGTCACCGTGACCGCCGCTCAAAACGTGGCGCCGGCGTTGGCCGGTGCCACGGCCGGGGGGAACTGAGCATGTCCAGGTTCTTTATCGATAGGCCCATTTTTGCCTGGGTACTCGCATTGATCGTCATGCTGGCCGGCGGGCTCGCAATCCTCAAGCTGCCCGTCAACCAATACCCTGACATCGCTCCGCCAGCAATCTCGATTCAGGTGACCTACCCAGGGGCGTCGGCCCAGACTGTGCAAGACACTGTGGTCCAGGTCATCGAGCAACAGCTCAACGGCATCGACAACCTTCGCTACGTCAGTTCGGAAAGCAACTCCGACGGCACCATGGCGATCACGGTTACGTTCAACCAGGGGACGAACCCCGACATCGCCCAGGTTCAGGTTCAGAACAAGCTGAACCTGGCCACGCCACTGTTGCCGCAAGAAGTCCAGCAGCAGGGCATCAGGGTGACCAAAGCGGTCAAGAATTTCCTGATCGTCATTGGTGTTGTCTCCGAAGACGGCAGCATGTCCCGCGAGGACTTGGCCAACTACGTGGTGTCCAACATGCAGGATCCGCTGTCGCGTTCTTCTGGCGTCGGCGACTTCCAGGTGTTCGGCGCGCAGTACTCCATGCGGATCTGGCTTGATCCTTCGAAGCTGGTCAGTTTCGGCCTGACGCCCGTCGATGTGAAAAGTGCGATCCAGGCCCAAAACGTGCAAGTGTCGTCCGGTCAGATCGGCGGACTGCCAGCACTGCCGGGCCAACAACTCAATGCCACCATCATTGGCAAAACCCGCTTGCAGTCGGCTGACGAGTTCAAGGACATTCAACTCAAAGTCAATCCTGACGGCTCGGAGGTACGCCTGGCCGATGTCGCCGAGGTTACGCTGGGCGGCGAAACTTACAGCGTCAACGCCCAGTTCAACGGTAAGCCGGCGTCCGGCATTGCCATCAAGCTCGCCCCCGGGGCGAACGCCCTGGATACCACCAAGGCAATCCGCGACACCCTGGACCAGCTGCAGCCCTTTTTTCCTCACGGCATGAAAGTGGTCTATCCGTACGACACCACACCTGTTGTGCGCGCCTCGATCCATGGCGTGTTTCATACCTTGGGAGAGGCGGTCGTCCTGGTGTTCCTGGTGATGCTGCTGTTTCTGCAGAACCTGCGCGCGACTATCATTACCACGCTGACCGTTCCTGTCGTCCTGCTGGGTACGTTCGGTGTCCTCGCGGTCGCCGGTTTCACTATCAACACTCTGTCGATGTTCGGCATGGTGTTGGCCATCGGCCTCCTGGTGGATGACGCCATCGTCGTCGTCGAGAACGTCGAGCGTGTTATGCGTGAGGAGCATTTGTCGGCAAAAGAAGCCACGATTCGCTCCATGAAACAAATCCAGGGCGCACTCGTCGGCATCGCCATGGTGTTATCGGCGGTGCTGTTGCCGATGGCGTTCTTCGACGGTTCAACCGGCGTTATCTATCGCCAGTTTTCCCTCACCATCGTCTCGGCAATGGCTCTGTCGGTGCTTACCGCGCTGGTGTTCACGCCTGCCTTGTGCGCCACGATGCTCAAGCCGCACGACCCCTCACGCGGGCTCGCACGGCTCGGTTTCTTCCGTGCATTCAATCGTGGATTTGATCGCGGCGTGCAACGATACGAGCGTGGCGTCTCCGGGATGCTGCGGCACAAGGCGCCGGCATTCCTGGCCTACCTGCTGATCGTCGCTGGCATGGTCCTTCTGTTCAACCGCATCCCCACCGCTTTTCTGCCTGATGAAGACCAGGGCGTGATTTTTACCCAAGTGCAGACACCCGCTGGGTCCAGTGCCGAGCGCACGCAGAAAGTGCTCGACAGTGTGCGTCAGTACTTGCTCGCCACGCATAAAGAGGGTGGTGAGACCAACGCGGTAGATGCAGTGTTTACCGTGAATGGATTCAACTTCGCGGGACGCGGGCAAAGCTCGGGCATGGCCTTTGTGCTGCTCAAACCCTGGGGACAACGTGATCCTGAGGGTGCGGCACTCGCGTTGGCCGCGCGCGCTCAAGCGAAATACAGAGGCATGCGCGATGCAATGGTATTTGCCGTAGTGCCGCCGGCCGTGCGCGAGTTGGGCAACGCTTCGGGCTTCGATTTATTCCTGCAGGACCAAGCCGGTGTCGGCCACGAGGTGCTGGTGCAGGCGCGCAATCAGTTCTTGCGTCTGGCCTCCGAAAGCAAAGTGCTGACGGCGGTGCGGCTCAACGGCCTGAGCGATGAGCCGCAGTATCGGTTGAAGATCGATGACCGGCGGGCGAGGGCGCAGGGGGTTTCACAAACAGACATCAACACCACCCTGTCCGTGGCCTTCGGCGGTAACTACGTCAATGATTTCATCGACCGTGGCCGAGTCAAGAAAGTGTTTGTGCAGGGCCAGGCCAGCGCACGCATGTCCCCTGAAGATCTGGACAAATGGTACGTACGCAACGCCGCCGGGAAAATGGTGCCGTTCTCCGCTTTCGCCTCCGGTGAGTGGGTTTTCGGTTCTCCCAAACTGGCGCGCTACAACGGCGTGCCGGCAGAGGAAATACTGGGTAGCCCGGCACCGGGTTACAGCACGGGTGATGCCATGGCTGAAGCACAGGCCATCGCTGCTCAGTTGCCGCCCGGGGTTGCGCTGGCGTGGACGGGCTTGTCGTATGAAGAAAAGCTGTCCGGTTCTCAAGCGCCGGTCATGTACGCGCTCTCGCTGCTTTTGGTGTTCCTCTGTCTCGCGGCCCTGTACGAAAGCTGGTCTATCCCGTTGGCCGTGATGTTGGTGGTGCCGTTGGGTGTTGTCGGTGCATTGCTGGCCACTACCGTGCGCGGTCTGTCCAACGACGTGTTCTTCCAGGTGGGCCTGCTGACAACAATAGGGCTGGCGGCGAAGAACGCCATCCTCATCGTGGAGTTCGCTAAGGAACTGCATGAGCAGGGCATGAGCTACACGCAAGCGGCGATTGAAGCGGCACGACTAAGATTGCGCCCCATTGTCATGACCTCGCTGGCGTTCATCCTTGGGGTTGTGCCGTTGGCCATCTCTACCGGCGCGGGCTCTGGCAGCCAGCACGCCATCGGCACAGGCGTGATCGGCGGCATGCTGACCGCCACCGTCCTGGCCATCTTCTGGGTGCCGCTCTTTTATGTGTCGGTGTCGTCACTCTTCGCACGTCGATCGTCCGTCGTTCCGGCCGTGGCCGCTCAAGAGGAGGTCATGTCGTGATCAAACCTTTCAGCTTTCTAGTACTCGCTTCGCTGCTGTTCAGTGGTTGCTCCCTAATTCCGGCGTATCAGCAGCCACAGGCTCCGGTGCCGGCCGTTTATCCATTGGCGCCCCTGACTCGTGATGAGAGTGCGGCAGCGCTCGATTGGCGCGAATTCTTTCCCGATCCGGCGTTGCATCGCCTGATCGAGACGGCACTGGCCAACAATCGGGATATCCGAGTCTCCACATTGAACGTCGAGGCCTACCAGGCGCGATATCGCATTCGCCGCGCGGATCTGTTGCCGGACGTCTCGGCAGCAGGAAGCGGCAGTCGTCAGCGCGTCCCGGCAGACCTGGCACCTGATGATAAAGCCACGATCGAGAGTCAGTACTCGGTCGGGCTGAACGTGAGCTACGAGCTGGACCTGTTCGGCCGTGTACGCAGCCTCGATCAAGAGGCCTTGCAGCGTTACCTGGCCAGCGAACAGGCGCAGCGCTCAGCCCACATCGGGTTGGTTGCGAGCGTTGCGAGCGCCTGGCTTACCCTGCAGGCCGATCAGGCGCTGGAGCGACTGACCAGCGATACACTCGACACTTATGAAAACAGCTACCAGATGACCCAGCGAAGCGCTGAAGTGGGCACGGCGTCGGACCTAGGGTTGAGCCAGTCACAAACCCTGGTACAAGGCGCTCGTGGTTCGATGGCGCGGTATCGTCGGCAAGTGGCCGAAGACCACAACCTGTTGGTGTTGTTGATCGGAGGCGAACTCCCGGCAGACCTGGTTGCCGGTGATTGGGAGCGACAATCTTTGCCTGAGGTCCCCGTCGGGTTGCCTTCGGATTTGCTCAGTCGCCGCCCCGACATACTGGAAGCCGAATTACTGTTGAAGGCTGCTAATGCGAATATCGGCGCAGCGCGGGCTGCGTTCTTTCCCCGAATCAGCCTGACGGCAGGCGCCGGTTCTTCCAGCGAGGCATTGTCCGGGCTGTTCAACGGAGGGTCGGGAGCCTGGAACTTTTTTCCACAGGTCAGCCTGCCGATCTTCAATGCGGGCAGCTTGCAGGCGAGCCTGGATGTCTCTCAAGTCGAAAAGGACATTCAAGTGGCGCGTTATGAAAAGGCCATCCAGTCAGCCTTCAGAGAAGTCAGTGATGGGCTGGCCGCAACCGAGACCTTTGGGCAGCAGATTGAGGCGCAACAAGGGTTGGTCAGCGCGAGTGCCAAATACTATCGGCTCGCGGAAAGTCGCTACCTGACAGGCATTGACAGCTCTTTGACTCTTCTGGATGCACAACGGACGCTGTTCGCTGCACAGCAAGCATTGATCAGTGATCAGTTGGCTGAGCGAGTAGCTTCCATCGATTTGTTCAAGGCGCTGGGAGGCGGGTGGAAAGGCTGATCTCCTTCGGATAACTCACTCTCACGGTTACGGACAAAGCGCTGACGCTGAGTCAGCGCTGAGTTAAAGCGGTAAAGCCTGCGTCCTCGAAGTGCAGGTTTATTGGATGCCCTAGATGGATGCACCAAGGCGTAACAACACAGACGCGGCATAGGCAGCGGCTTGAATGAATTGTTGTCGATCCAACTTTGATGAGGAACAGTCATGGCCAATGCAGCGGCATCAATTCGTGTACCAGCTTCAGCGGAAAAGATCTGGGATTTGGCAGGTGGATTCAATTCGTTGCCTGACTGGATGCCGGGTGTGACAACCAGCGAGCTTAGCGAAGGCGGGCGCTTACGCAGCATCTGTCTAGAAAGTGGTGAAATCATCGTCGAGCGACTCGAGTACTTCGATAACCAAGGGCGCACTTATAGCTATTCCATTACCGAAGGGGCGTTCCCGGTTACCGATTATTTTTCGATATTTACCGTAATACCTGATGGTGAAAATGCGTCGATTGTTGAGTGGTCCGGAGAGTTCGCCGCCAATGGTGTTAGTACCCAAGAAGCCGAGGCGATTTTCCTGGGTTTCTATGAAGATTCCCTCGAATCTCTCAAAGCCAAATTCGTATGAGCAGTAGCAAGAGCACACTCACGTTTTCTGCATCCAAGCTGGCATTTACGATCAGCCACCTACATTTTTCTCAGCTAAACCTCAGTCTCGTCATCGAAAATGGAACGGGTTGCCATGCTCCGCAGACAGGTTTTTGAATCGGTTGTCCAGATTGCTTGGGAAGTTGTTTTCCGTCAATGTAAGCCTGTCACCTTTGCTCATCGCGAATTTAAGGTCACAACACGGGTTGTCGCGGATGTTGAATTCCGGAGAGCTCTGGGTGGAACAGCCCTATGAGGGTGTCCGCGTCTCTGTCGCCGCGCACACTGGAAAAGACAACATCCACTCGTTTGGCGTGTGCTCGTAGGTCGAGGACAGCACCGCACTGAGTCGATCGCCCAACTGGTTCCAGGCGCGCTTCTTCTCTTCGGCATAATCGTGATGCAGGTAGTGGCGTCTCACCCGCGAGCCGGCCAGCACATGATTTTGGCAGCGGTCGATGACGTCCAGGCTGACCCCCAACGCCTGCATCATGGTCGCGCCCGTGCGGCGCAGGTCATGCGGCGTCCAGTCGCCGTTTTGGCCGTCGGCAAGGACCAGAGTGTCGTCGTGACGCCGTCTTGAGAGGGCCTTGCGGTTTTTGAACCGGGCCTGACGATCGCCCACCTGCTTGCTCACCACTTTCACATCCACATGCTGATCATCCTGCTTGTTCGGAAAGCACCATTGCGAATCTCCCGTCAGGCTTTTGAGTTCCTGAAAGAAATGCAGGGCAAAGGGGGAGAGGAAGACATGGTGGTCTTGTTTCTTGCCCCGGGAGCCTTTGACATTTTCACTGGGGAGGAACCACGTCTGTCGGTCCAGATCGACATTTTTCCATTCGGCCTGCAGCAACTCGCCAATCCGGCACAAGGTGCCCAGGCTGATCCAGAGCGCGAGTTGAGTTTCTTTCTTTAGCGGCCGTATGCCGTCGTATTTTTGCCCGGCGGGCAGGGCGTGGTAATCGGCAGTCATTTGCTGGAAGCGGTTGTGCAGTTCCAACAGCTCAGCCGGTGAAAGGATGCGGCTTCTTTCGGCCTCGTAGTCGGCTGGGATCAGAGGGGAGATGTCGACCAGTTCCGTCGGATCGCCCTCGATCAATAAGGCCCGCCAGGGCTGACGTTTTCTGGCCCAGCTGAACATCTGGGTGAGGTCGGCGAAGAAACTGATGGCTTGCCGGTGAGCGCCGCGGTTGACCACGGCGCGGATCAGCGCCCGAACATCGTGTTCGGAGACGCTGCTCACCGCGGTCTTGCCGAGTGCCGGAAAAAGGTCCTTGTTAAAGCGCCGTTGCAATTCAGCATTGCCATCTTTGCGCGCCACTCCATCCAACAGCCACGCCTTGGCCAGATCCTGGACGGTCAGCGTTTTCACCTTCGTTGTTTTTACTTGTTCAGCCTCTACGTTAGCAGCGGCGTATGCCTGTGCCTTGGCGGTTTTCTTGTGCTCGTTGGGATTGATTTGCTCATCAATGAGTGCCCGGGCCTGGTTGCGCGCCTTGCGGATGTCCGTCAGGGATTTGCGTGGCCAGGATCCGCAGGCGTACTCTTTGTTCTGGTCGCCCCACCGATAGCGATAGAAAAAGCTGACCGACACGCCGTCCTTACGCAGGGAAATTCGACCGGCGAGATTGCCATCCTCCCGGAGGATTCGACCGGCATCGTTGGCGGTCAGTGACTCGAGTTTTTTGATGGTAATTTTGGCCATGAAATGGACTCCCCCTACTTTTACCCCCACAAAAACGTCGGCTCTTGATGGACGTTACTGGACTCTCGTAGAGCAGAACACCGCTGGAGCTCAAGTAAATACTAGCTTATAAAAATCCAGAGTAAAATTTTGGAGGCTTTCAAGATGTACGAAAAAGGAGATGGGGTGCTAGGGGTCGAGTGTTCGAATCACTCCGTCCCGACCATATAATTCAAGGGGTTGCGAGATTATATCTCGCGACCCCTTTTTATTTTTAGTCGTTTTTACCCCCCACAAAACGACTGGCTCTGGGTGGAATCTTCAGCTAATACCAAGGTTATTGCGCAAGAAAACTACGCGTCTGTGATGTCACCAGGTTGTATCGTACGTTCAGCTTGGGCATACCGAGTTCTTGCTTGATAGCCTCGACAATCTTTAACTGGATGTCATGGGAAAAAACACCGGTTGACCGGACCCGTCGGCAACATAAGAGAAGGGAATGGACGAGTCTCGATGACTTAGGGCGATGGACCCCGATGCCTTGATTTTCTTAAGCGTGCCGGTGAGTTCGGCAGCCCTTAGGGGAGTACTGCTTAAAACAACAGACATGGTAACGCTCAGGATGTCGTAAGACAGGCCGCCCAAATGCCATCAGTTATCCAGCACTTCATGGGGCGACTATGAGCCCAATAGACATCGCGGCAGAACTGGGGGTGTAGGGTCTATTCACATTCTGCATAGTAACTGCGCAGAAAGTGGATAAGTGCTGAGGTTGCGCTGCAGGTATATTCGAGCACTACGTCTTATACCGCAGGAATCTTCTGTGACAGCTTTCTCGTACAGCATCAACCCAGAAATTTTCGATGTACATCCTGAGTATCGCCGTGGAGTAGTCGTTTTCCGCAACCTCGACAACTCAAAGCAGCATCCTGAGATCACTCAGCAACTACGCCGTAGTGAGGCGGATCTGCGTGAGCGGATCGTAGGCAATCCTGCTGAGTACCCACAAATTTCTGCGTGGCGAGATGCGTATCGTCAGTTCGGGGCTAAGCCTTCCGAACATCGAAGCTCCATTGAGGCTCTGAGCCGCCGTGTGCTAAAGCCAGACTCCCTTCCTGACATCAATACATTGGTTGATATCGGCAACCTTCTCTCGTTGCGATATGTCCTACCAGCAGGCGTACACCCGATCACAGCTCATTCACATAATGTGGAGTTGCGTAAGGCAAACGCTCTAGATCGGTTCTTCGCTGAGCCCGGTAAGGAGCCTGAGCTCATCTCGCCTGATGAGATTGTGCTGGCAGCAGACAATCGCATCCTCACCCGCCGTTGGACATGGCGGCAGGCTGCGGATACTCGTACTCTGCCTGAAACCAGTTTCGTATTTTTTGACATTGATGGCCTGCTCCCCAGTACTGAAAGTGACGTGAAGGCGGCCATTGCGGATTTGACCCACCTAGTGAGCCGATTCTGTGGAGGGGAATGCCTTGGCTACGGCATACTGGATGCAGGTAAGCCGTCTTTGAGTATCAACCTGGAATAGTATCTATGAACCCCGCCTTCAATAATCTCAGTATTTCCCAATTGAAGGCGCTGGTAACGATCCTAGAGGTGCCTCATCTCAGCCGGGCTGCAAAAATTCTAGGTACCAGTCAGTCAACTTTGAGTCGGCATCTGGCTCTATTTCGCGAGGTGCTTGGTGATCCTCTTCTGGTTCGTCAGGGGCGAGAGTACGCCCTGACTGAGCGCGGACATCAACTGCTTGAGCCGCTTAAGAGCCTTCTGGAGCAGATAGACAGCATCAGCTCACCTGCCATTTTTTCACCGGCCACCTGCAATCGGCGATTTACATTGGCTGGCTCCGACTACGTTGCGCAGTACATTCTTCCTGACTTGCTGCGAGATCTTGCCATCGTCGCGCCTGATGTCAGCATCGACTTCTGTACCTGGCAGGCCAATCGTTTCGATTGGCTCTCGAGTGGTAAGGTTGATCTGATTACTAGCATGATTGACGAAACCCCTGCGGATTACCACGGTCGCATCATTGGAGAGGATGTTGCGGTATGTTGTATGCGTTCGGGGCATCCTCTTGCTTCGTCCTCCGCCATAAACCAACGGGATTATCTTTCCTGGCCACATGTAAAAATCACGGTTGGAGGCGATAAAGACGGGTTTGTAGACTCCTACCTACGCAAGCAGCAGCTCACTCGTAACCTTAAATTATCGGTTCCGTACTATTCAGCTGCGCTGGGTGTTATCCAACACAGCGATGCGCTACTGACATTGCCAGAGCATATTGCTCGGAGATGGGCTGAGCAGGCTGAAATCTGCTTCCGCCCCCTGTCATTTATTGAGCACCAATTTCGCTATTGGGTCGTCTGGCACAGTCGCACCCAAACCTCGGCTGAACAACAATGGTTCCGGCAGTTCGTCTATCAACATTGTCGAGGGTCTCAGTTTCTCAGCCCTGGCGATCACCTTCCGCATTGCCAAAGCCTTTGATTATTCAGAACCTGCATAGCAACTATGCAGGTGCGGTGGCTGTCTGCTGAGCGTCATGGTGGTAATGTGAAGCCTCATTGAATCGCCTTGGGCTATTCGATATGGAAATACCCAAACAATCATAATTATGGGTGCTTCATACCCTCTTTATACCTGCCGAAATCACGTCTCACCTAGTGCCTGTGTGGTTGCTATCTGGGATGATGACAATTGAGAAAATAACTATGAGCAGAATTCAGAGTTCTGGGCCCGAGCTTTCACGCGGCCTATCGAATCGTCACATCCAAATGATTGGATTAGGTGGAGCCATAGGCACTGGTTTGTTCCTTGGCAGTGCTGGAGTGATCAAAACAGCCGGGCCAGGGCTTTTAATTGGATATGCCTTTGCAGGTATGATCGCGTTCCTCATTATGCGACAACTGGGCGAGATGTTAGTTGACGAGCCTGTGTCTGGGTCTCTTAGTCATTTTGCTCGAAAGTATTGTGGTGGGTTTCTAGGTTATCTTACTGGCTGGAACTATATAGCTGCCTATGTTCTGGTTGGAATGGCTGAACTTACAGCAATCGGTAAGTACATTCAGTTCTGGTGGCCGGAAATTCCAACATGGACAACCGCCGCTGGCTTTTTTCTAATCGTGAATTGCATGAACCTGCTGAACGTTCGGGTTTATGGAGAAGTGGAGTTCTGGTTCGCGTTGGTGAAGGTTCTTGCCATCATCGCTATGATCGGATTTGGTAGCTGGTTGCTCTTTGGCCCTATCCAGCCAATGGGGGCTTCTGTCACTAACCTGTGGTCGCATGGTGGCTTCCTCCCAAATGGGGTCGGTGGGCTGCTGATGGCACTCCCATTCATCATGTTCGCATTTGGCGGCCTGGAGATGATTGGCTTTACTGCTGGCGAGGCGAAAGATCCAAAGAAAACTATTCCTCGTGCTATCAACCAAGTTTTGTATCGGATTGGCATATTTTACATTGCAGCCCTGACTATCCTGTTGGCCCTCTCACCTTGGGATATCCTTGTAGCCTCCTTGGATCAAGCTGGTGATCCGTACAGCGCTAGCCCGTTTGTCAAGATTTTGAGTCTGCTGGGCAGTGACTTGGCAGCTCATTTGCTCAACTTGGTTGTTTTGACAGCAGCTATGTCAGTCTATAACGGTGTTGTCTATTGCAATACACGCTTGTTGTTTTCAATGGCTGAGCAGAACCAGGCGCCTAAGTACCTTACCAAACTCAATAGTAATCGAATTCCTGTAAATGCTCTGATCGCAACTTCGTTGGTGACTGGGCTGGCGGTCATCCTGAATTATTTTTCGCCAAATGGGACAATGGAGGTACTAATGTCTCTAACTGTTTCGGCAACTGTTATTAATTGGCTTTTAACAAGCTATACGCATTTGAAGTTTAGAAAGGCAAAGGCAAAGGCAGAGGGTGGTGAAGGGGTGGAATATAAGTCTCCATTTCACCCGTTCAGTAACTACCTCTGTATTGCCTTTATTGTTGGTTTGTTAGTGATTATGGCCTTCATTCCCGCAATCCGCATCGCGGTATGGTTGATCCCGCTTTGGCTTATTTTGGTATATGCAAGCTACCGGAAATATCAAACAGGCGCTTCCAGTAAAGTTAGCTACGAATAAATTGCAATAGGTGCTTATATGAAAACCGACAAGAATTCTCCGTCAACAATGACAGGCGGTGATGCCTTAGTTCAAGGCCTCAAGGCGCATGGTGTAGATACGGTTTTTGCACTTCCAGGTGCTCAAATCTATGGCCTCACCGACGCACTCGCTCGCAACGCGGATAGCCTGCGAATCTTCGGTGCACGTCACGAGCAGACTAGCGCTTACATGGCGTTCGGATATGCCCGATCCACAGGGAAACCAGGCGTTTTCACTGTGGTTCCAGGGCCCGGTATTCTCAACTCCAGTGCTGCGATGCTGACCGCTCATGGCTGTAACGCACCCGTTCTAGCACTAACCGGCGACGTCATGAGCGCGTTCAAGGATCGTGGTCGCGGTCAACTGCATGAGCTTCCGCGCCAATTGGAAATTCTGCAAAGCGTTGGCAAATGGGCGGCTCATATCGAGCAACCTGCTGATGCACCCTGGCAAGTCGCGCGTGCTTTCCAAGAGATGCTGTCTGGACGTCCAGGCGTAGTATCGCTTCAGGCGTCCTGGGATTTCTTCACAAAATCCGCCGCTGTTTCACCCCAACAACCTATTGGCTTGAAGCCGACTCCGCCTGTAGATACCGACGCGGTAGAACGTGCTGCGGATTTGTTGAGCAAGGCAAAATCGCCAATGATCTTCGTAGGATCGGGCGCCCTGGATGCCAGCGCTGAAGTCAATCAATTGGCCGAAGTTTTGGGTGCGCCTGTGGTTAGCTTCAGGGGAGGTCGTGGTGTTGTAAGCGACGAGCATCCTTTGGGGTTCACAGTTGCTGCCGGTGCCCGGTTGTGGCCGCAAACTGACGTAGCTGTAGTTATCGGTTCTCGATTCGAGCTGCTGGACATTCGCTGGCGGCACCGTCCAGCTGGGCTGAAGCTGATCCGCATTGATATCGACCCGGCGGAGGTTCGCAGAATCAATGCGGAGGTTAACTTGGTCGCCGATGCTGGCGAGGCGTCCAAGTCGCTCGCCGAAGCAGTTCTGCGAGTTGGCCCACCTCGGCATCGGGATGCGGAAATTGCCGAAGCCAAGGCTGCTGCGGAGCATGCTATCCAGGTTGTGCAACCTCAACTCGACTACCTGCGAGTTATCCGCGACGTACTGCCACGTGATGGCTTTTTCATCGAGGAAATCTCCCAAGTCGGGTTCACGTCCATCTTCGGATTCCCAGTATATAAACCCCGCACATTGGTTACCTCTGGTCACCAAGGCACGCTTGGATTTGGGTTCCCTACTGCCCTTGGCGTGAAGGCTGCTCATCCAGACAAGGCTGTGGTTTCCATCTGTGGTGACGGTGGTTTCTTGTTCGCAGCCCAAGAGCTGGCAACGGCTGTGCAGTACAAACTGAATCTGGTCACCATCGTCTTCAACAACAGCGCCTTCGGGAACGTTTACCGGGATCAGCAGGAGAGTTTTGGTGGTCGGTTGCTCGGTTCCGAATTGGTAAACCCTGATTTCGTTAAATTCGCTGAGTCGTTCGGTGTGCAGGCACACCGTGTCAATTCACCTGCTCAGTTGCGTCCTATTTTGGAGCATGCATTCGCTGCGGATAAGCCTGTGTTGATCGAAGTTACCGTGCCTCGCGGCGGTGATACGAGCCCCTGGGCATTCCTGCACCCAACTTTTGCTAACTGAATCTAGGAGACACTGATGTTTGAGCAGGTCGAAATTTATCCAGGTGACCCCATCCTTTCGCTGATGGACGACTATCAGAAAGATCTCCGTGTTGAGAAGGTTAACCTCAGCATCGGTTTCTATTACGACGAGAATGGCAACGTACCTGTGCTGGACTCGGTAAAAAAAGCGAAGAGCATCTTGGATGCGCGCACCCAGGAACCCAACCTCTACCTCCCTATGGACGGTCTCCCTTCCTTCCGTAAGCTTGTACAGGAGTATCTGTTTGGAGAGGCTAACGCCTCTCATGGAGAGCGTATCGCTACCATTCAAACAGTTGGAGGTTCAGGCGCGATTCGTGTTGGCGCAGATTTCTTGAAGCGCTATTACCCGGATTCTCAAGTTTGGGTCAGTGACCCAACTTGGGACAATCACCACGCGATCTTCAACGGTGCTGGCTTTGAAGTGCAGCGCTATCAGTACCTGAAGGAGGGTGGCCAGGAGATCAATTTTGAAGGACTGATCGATACCTTCGAATCATTGCCGGCGAACACTATCGTTCTCTTACATGCTTGCTGTCACAACCCTACAGGTCTCGACCTGGCACCCGATCAATGGGACGCCCTATTCAGCGTGTTCGCCAAGCGCTCGTTGATTCCATTCCTCGATGCTGCGTATCTGGGAATGGGGGATGGACTTGCGCAAGACCGCTATGCAATTCGTGCGCTGGCCGCGTCGGGCATCACCGGCCTAATCAGCAATTCCTTCTCGAAAGTATTCTCCTTGTACGGCGAGCGAGTGGGGTCGCTGTCCATTATTTGTGAAAGCAGTGCGATTGCTGGTCGAGTCGCTGGTCAGCTTAAAGGCACTGTGCGCACCAACTATTCGAACCCACCTCGATTCGGCGCGGAGCTCGTGAGCATCATCCTGTCCGAACCGTCACTCAAAACAGCATGGCTGGCAGAGCTTGAGCGGATGCGTCAGCGAATGGTGGACATGCGACATGCTCTTTATGACGAGATCAAGACGCTCAAGCCGTCCACTAATGTGGAGTATCTCGTTACGCAGAAAGGCATGTTTAGTTTCTCCGGCCTGGCACCAGAGGCTGTAGATCGCATTCGAGAGAATCATGGCATTTATTTTATCCGCAATGGGCGAGTGTGCATTGCAGGGCTGAATGCCTCAAACGTATCCAAAGTGGCAGCTGCCATCGCATCAGAGTCGTGATGCGTTTCAGTTGAGCGTTGACCCCTTAGCGCCCACTTGGGCGCTTTTTTTCTCCCGAGATTTTGGTCTCTGACGTCCCTGGCATGAACGCAATCTAGGAGGCGTCAGATGTATGCAACTACCTGCTGACTAGGAGAATCGATTATGAGCAGGCATCAAGCGCACGTTCAGCAATCCATAGAGACCTGGAGCGCAGCCATGCAGGCCGCATGTGGCCCGTATGAAACTGAGTTAAATGCGGATTGCCCTGTCTTTGTCGGAGATGTGATCTCAGGTATGAGGGCAGGCTTGCGGTATGCGAGTTTGCGAACGAACGCCGCGCGGGTTCGTCGTAGTCCACGATCTCCTGATCGGCATGACGATCAACATTACGTACTCATCAGCCAGAGCAGTGGCAGGGCATGCATAACTCATGCAGGCGTATCTCATCATCTTGCTCCTGGCGATCTCCTACTCATGGACAGCATAGGTACTTGTGAAATTGAGCCACAAGGCCTCATCGAACACATAGCCATATCTTTGCCCCGCGCAGAAGTGGCCCGACAGCTTGGCCGGGTTGGGGTGATCCAGGGACGAATAGATTCTGGTTCCACGAGCGGGCGATTGCTGGGTTTACTGGTGAATCACCTACCCCAGGAAGCTGATTCACAGTCGACAAGTCAAGATCAAGGTGTCCTGCTGGCAGTTCTGTCATTGCTCGGCTCGGCCATCAATACCACACCACTGCTGACGAGCCACGATGTCAAATCTTGCAGAAGCCTTAGGCAACAAGCTGATGAATTTATCAAATTGTCGCTCGCACAGCCTGATTTAACTCCAGTATCTGTTGCATCAGCCCTTGGTGTTTCCTTACGTCAGCTCTATCGAGCGTTTGAGTCCACTGGAGACAGTGTGTATCGCTACATTTTGCTCCAGCGGTTGCAAGCGAGTGCTGATGAGTTGGTAGGCTCAGACTGTAACCACAAATCCATCACAGAGATCGCCTATAGGTGGGGATTCACTGATTCGGCTCACTTCAGCCGTACATTCAAAAAACTGCACGGAGTCAGTCCACGTGAGTTTCGAAACGCTCGGGGTAACAATTTTTCCAT
Organism: Pseudomonas sp. 3-2; assembly: GCF_019710535.1. Classification (NCBI taxonomy): domain Bacteria; kingdom Pseudomonadati; phylum Pseudomonadota; class Gammaproteobacteria; order Pseudomonadales; family Pseudomonadaceae; genus Pseudomonas; species Pseudomonas sp. 3-2. Next base: position 2,385,927 of record NZ_CP081200.1, read on the forward strand.
ATTTGAACAACACAGCTGACAATCGATGCCGAAACCTAATGAGTTGCTAACCCTGAAGTTGTCGCATGCCCGTGAGTCGGTGATGCGTTATTTTCGTCCATCGCTTAATCATCATGGTTTAACAGAGCAGCAATGGCGGGTCATTAGGGTGCTACATGAGCATGGAGACCTTGAGATTAATAAGCTCGCCATGTTTTGCTGCATCGTCAAACCTAGCTTGTCCACTGTGTTGACCCGAATGGAAAGCGCCGGATTTGTCAGTCGTCAGAAGGTGGAGTTGGACAAGCGCCGCGTTTTGGTACGTTTGCATCCCAAGGGAAGGGATATATTTGAAGCGCTCGCTTACGATATGGAAAGAAATCATCAACGGCTGCAGGAGCGCTACGGACAAGAAAAGTGGCAGAGGCTTATAGTGCTGTTGGATGATCTGAATAAGGTCTAGGTGTCGGCGGCCGCCTCGGGCCTGGCAACGCCGCCGATACTTGCCCTTTTTTGAACCTAATACACACTGCTACCGATGCTAGCTGTTTCTGGCTGATCTTTGAAACGCCCGATCAAAGATTGTAGGCCTCGCATCAACACCGTGGTATCCACTCCTACGGCCACGAATGTGGCACCCAGCTCCAGATAGCGGCGCGCTAACTTTTCGTCGGCGCTGAGGATGCCAGCAGCCTTGCCGGCCTTACGAACCCGGGCAATGGCATCTTCGATAGCCGCTTGCACGTCTGGATGGCCCGGGTTGCCACGATGGCCCATGGCTGCCGAAAGATCAGCTGGGCCAATGAAGACCCCGTCTACACCTTCTACTTCGGCAATGGCATCCAGGTTTTCCAACCCCTGCTTGTTTTCGATCTGTACCAGTAGGCAGATCTCGTCGTCAGCTTTATCCAAATATCCGGGTACGCTGTTCCAGCGCGAAGCTCGGGCCAAGGCACTGCCCACCCCGCGAATACCCTTGGGTGGATAAGTGACGGCGCGTACCAACTCACGGGCTTGCTCGGCACTCTCGACCATGGGTACGAGCAAGGTTTGTGCACCGATATCGAGAACTTGCTTGATAAGCGCGGCGTCTCCCACAACAGGGCGAATTACAGGCTGAGACTGATAACCGGCGATAGCTTGCAGTTGGGCTAGCAAGCTTCTGAGGTCATTAGGTGCATGCTCGCCATCGATCAGCAGCCAGTCGAATCCGGCGTTGGCCGCAAGTTCGGCACAGTAGGAATTGGCCAGCCCGAGCCATAGACCAATTTGGGGCTCGCCGCTTTTCAGGCGAGCTTTGAAGGTGTTGATGAGCATTTTAGACTCCTTGGGTATCAACACTTTCGACTCATACGAACCGGCAAGCGATGCTGCCGAGTTGGTCGTAGTCGACGTGAAAGGAATCCCCAGGTTTAGCTGCTACCGGACGGGTGAACGAGCCGCCCAGGATTACTTGGCCAGCTTTGAGCGTGACGTCGTAAGGAGCAAGTTTATTGGCCAACCAAGCCACACCCTTAGCTGGATGGTTGAGCACTGCGGCACTGACCCCCGACTCCTCAATCACGCCGTTGCGGTAAAGCACTGCCGGCACTTTGCGCAGATCAATATCGGTTGGCCGAACCGCGCGCCCCCCCAAGACGACGCCAGCGTTTGCAGCATTATCAGAGATAGTGTCAAACACCTTACGGGTGACTCCAGAGTCTGGATCTACCTGTTGGATGCGAGCATCGATGATTTCCAATGCAGGGATGACCCACTCCGTAGCCTCAAGCACGTCAAAAACTGTAACGTTCGGGCCTTTCAGCTCTTTGCCAAGGATGAACGCCAGCTCCACTTCCACGCGAGGAACGATGAAGCGCTCGAAGGGGATGTCGGTGCCTTCTTCGAAGAACATGTCATCGAGCAGAGCCCCATAGTCCGGCTCGGTTATGTTTGAGGACACCTGCATTGCGCGGGACGTGAGACCGATTTTGTGACCGAGTAATTTGCGGCCATCTTTGATCTTCTGAGCTACCCAGGCGCGTTGAATTGCATACGCATCTTCAATGGTGATTTCTGGATAATCCAAGGAGAACTGGCGAACTTGTTGGCGCGAACGCTCAGCGGCGTCTAGCCGAGAAGCTGCTTGTTGGATGATTGTCGGGGCGAGCATGTTGAGACCTCAGGAAGTCTTGTTGAACAGAGGGTGCAGACTGCTGTGTTTTCCGTCGTAAACCTGGTTTGTGCTCTCGTCGATCTGCAAGGTGAGGCCCACAGGTCGTGAATTAATGACTGGATTCATATAAGTGCGGAGTACCTCCAGCAGGCTATCGCCTACGGCGGTGTGAACACCTTTGCTGCGTCCAGCCCCTATACGTAGGTTCGCGTACAGGAAGCCGTAGTCCCTTTTGCCGTCAGCTACTGCGCTATGTGCTGCCGGGTACGCAAGCACGCGGGTTCCACCTGTTGGGAATACGGCTTTGCCGTTTTCGTCGTAGTGGCCGAGCATGTTGTTAGCCAATGCGCGGCATAAACCTTGAACGTCGACGTCATTTTCGAGGTCAGGGGAGTAAAGCAGCACGAGGTGGGGCATTTCAGATCTCCAGCCATCAACGTGACGCGAAGGACGTGACGGCAGTTCAGCATTTCTGGTGGTAGCTTTAGGAGCTTTGCGAGCAGCGCAGCAATACCAATCCTAAAGTCGGCTAGTGGGAACAATGGCAGACGGATTTGAGGCATTGGCCGCTGGGATGACGGATCCGTCCTGGGGCGTGACAGGGAAAATGGCATTGATCTGACCTGTGCCGGAAGACGCAAAATAAGGGGTCAGAACCTCAACATTTCCGTCGTACTTAGACCAACCCAAAGCGCCCAAGAGCATTGCGGTGTCATGCATGAAACCCTCGCCGTGGCCCTTCGCTGCATATTCAGGAAGCATGCTGCAGAATTCTTCCCATTCAGCGTTTTGCCACATCTCGACGATCCGCTCGTCAAGGTTCTCCAAGAAAGGGCTCCAGATTTTGTTGGCAAACTCCGGCGCCTGGCCATTTTGAGCAAATCGATGAGAAAGCGACCCGCTCGCGAAAAACGCTACGGTGCCATCGTAGTGATCCTCGACTGCCTTGCGCATTGCCCAACCCAGACGTGCGCTGTCGTTCAGGTAATGGGAGGTGCAAAGCGATGATACTGATATCACTTTGAAATGCTTGTCCTGGTTCATGTAGCGCATAGGCACCAAGGTACCGTATTCAGGCCCCAGGCTGGTCGAATCATGGGCCATGGTTTCGACACCGTAGCGATTGCCCGCCTCAGCCAGGATGCGTCCCAGGTCTGGGTTGCCGGGGAACTCGTACTCCATGTTGCTGATGAAGTGTGGGAGCTCGTTGCTGGTGTACACCCCTTTGAAGTTAGGCGCACAGTTGATGTGGTAGTTGGCATTGACCAGCCAGTGGGTATCGAACACCACGATGGTGTCCACACCCAACTCGCGGCAGCGTCTGCTGATTTCGATGTGGCCATCAATTGCTGCCTGTCGATAGCCATGATTAAGGCCCGGTAGCTCAGATAGATACATCGAAGGAACGTGAGTGATTTTTGCTGCCAGAGCGAGTTTGCCCATGACTGTTCTCCTGACGAGGGCGCGCTGCCCTTAGTTCTTGTGATATGTCTGCACGCAGGCGGAAGCGGTGACTCGTACCGGCTTTAAAGCCTGGCCGAGTCACTCATGCGAACAGAGCGTCACACGCCCCAGCGCGGAATGTGGTGGCTGCCCATGGAGATGCAAACGTTCTTGATTTCCGCGAAGACTTCAAAGCTGTATTGGCCGCCTTCGCGACCGGTGCCCGAGCCCTTCACTCCACCGAACGGCTGGCGCAAGTCACGCACGTTCTGGCTGTTGATGAAAACCATGCCAGCCTCGATTCCACGGGCCAGGCGGTGAGCCTTGCCAATGTCTTGTGTCCAGATATAGGAGGCCAGGCCGTACTCAGTATCGTTGGCCAACTGCAGTGCTTCGGCCTCGTCCTTAAACGGAATCAAGCACGCCACCGGGCCAAAGATTTCTTCCTGAGCAATACGCATCTTGTTGTTCACGTCAGCGAATACAGTCGGCTGGATGAACTGACCACGCGCCAGGTGCGCTGGCAGGTTGGCTGGGCGCTCCAGGCCGCCAGCAACCAGGCTGGCTCCTTCTTCGATACCGATTTTGATGTAGCCGGTGACCTTGTCGTAGTGGGCCTGGGTGATCATCGAGCCAACTTGGGTCTTCGGATCCTGTGGGTCACCGACGATCAGGCGCTTGGCGCGTGCCGCGAATTCAGCGACGAACTGCGGGTAAACGCTTTTCTGAATAAAAATCCGGCTGCCGGCAGTGCAACGTTCGCCGTTCAACGAGAAGATGGTGAACAGGGCAGCGTCCAGCGCGCGCTCAAGGTCGGCATCTTCAAAAATCACTACTGGTGACTTGCCACCCAGTTCCATCGAGTATTTTTTCAAGCCTGCGGTTTGCATGATTTTCTTGCCAGTAGCGGTGCCACCGGTGAAGGAAATCGCCCGCACGTCGGGGTGGCGAACCAGAGCGTCACCGGCGGTGGCACCGTAGCCCTGGATCACGTTGAGCACGCCATTGGGGATACCGGCTTCGACCGCGAGGCGGCCCAGCTCATTGGCGGTCAGCGGCGACAGCTCAGACATCTTCAGCACGGCAGTGTTGCCCAGTGCCAGGCATGGTGCGGTTTTCCAGGTAGCGGTCATGAACGGCACGTTCCACGGCGACACCAGCCCGCACACGCCGACCGGCTGGTACAAGGTGTAGTTGAGCATCTGGTCGTCGACCGGGTACGTGTGGCCGTCCATGCGGGTGCAGACTTCGGCGAAGAAGTCGAAGTTGTGCGAAGCACGCGGGATCAGCACGTTCTTGGTCTGGTGAATCGGCAGGCCCGTGTCCAGAGTCTCCAGCTCGGCCAGATGTGGAACGTTTTGCTCAATCAACTCGCCAAGTTTGCGCATCAGTCGTGCGCGCTCTTTGGCTGGCGTATTGGCCCATTTAGGAAAGGCTTCCTTGGCCGCCGCCACCGCTTGTGCGACTTCTTCGGCACCGCCACTGGCCACTTCACCAATCGCTTCGCCGGTGGCCGGATTGTAGTTGGTGAAGGTGTCTTTGCTTTCGACCTCACGGCCATTAATCCAATGTTTGATCATCTTACTCAAGCCTCTTTACGTGCGGAGAAAAAATCCACTTCGCTGACAATTCGATTGACTAGACGACCAACGCCTTCGACTTCCACGATCACTTCATCGCCCGGAACTACGTCTGCAAGGCCTTCCGGCGTACCGGTGGCGATCATGTCGCCGGGCTGCAGGGTCATGAAACTGGACAGGTATTCGATCAGGTAAGGGATGTCGAAGATCATGTCCTTGGTGCTCCCTTCCTGCTTGAGCTCTCCGTTGATCCAGGTGCGCAAGGTGAGGTCGGTTACGTCTGGTACATCGGCGACGTCGACGATCCATGGGCCAACGGGCGTTGTGGCATCACGGTTCTTCACCCGCAGATTGGGGCGGTAGTAATTTTCCAGGTAGTCGCGGATGGCGTAGTCGTTACAAACGGTGTAACCGGCCAGGTAGTCCATCGCGTCTTCACGCTTGACGTTACGCGCCGGCCTACCGATCACAGCCACCAACTCGCACTCGTAGTGCATGTAGGCGACGCCATCTGGGCGCCAGGTGACCTGATTGTGTCCGGTGTAAGTGCCGGGTGATTTGATGAAAGCCAGCGGCTCAGTCGGCGGCGCGAAGGCAAGCTCTTTGGCATGGTCGGCGTAGTTCAGGCCAAGGGCGAACATGTTGCCGTTGGCAGGAGGAAGCCATTCAACTTGGTCTTCAGCGATGAGGCGTCCATCAGCCAAGCGCAGGGCGTTATGCGCTTCGACGATGGCGGCAAACTCTTGGCCTTCGAAACGGATGCGGGCACGTTTCATCAGCGACTCTCCTGCTCGGCGGTGATATGGTTGGTCAGGCGGCCAAGGCCTGTTATCTCGACATCGACCCTGTCACCAGGCTGAACATCGACTCGGCCTTCAGGTGTACCGGTGATCAATACATCACCTGCTTCCAGCGTCATAAATTCGCTAAGCTCTGCGATCAGTCGCGCCACGCTTCGTACTTGGTTGGCAGTGTTGTTCTCCTGCACCAACTCACCATTGATTAACAGCTTCAGGGTTAGCGCTTGTGGGTTCGGTACGCTACTGGCAGGAATCAAGGACGGGCCGATGGCACAAAATCCATCTCGACACTTCGCCTTCACGGCTGGTCGGTAGTAGCTGTCCTCGGGCAGGCTGAATTCATTGATGATGGTGTAGCCGGCAACATGAGATAGGGCATCGCTTTCGCTCACCCTGCTTGCACGCTGGCCGATAATCACGCCCAGCGCAGGCCCAGGCTGCAACCGCTCGCCGTCGGGACGAGTGACGACGCCCTCGTGTGTATTGCGGGTGTTCGGTGTTTTGATAAATAGAACCGGTTTCACCGGGGGCTTTTGATAAGGAGGTGCATTAAACTCGGACAGGCGCTGCTCAAGCAGACCTTGGTAGTTTAGAGCGATACCGAAAAGCGTTCCATTCGCCGTGTCGTGCAAGCTTCGGGACATCAATAGTCTCCTCAGTGGCTTGGCCGGGGCAGGCCAGTATTTATTGGCTTTTTTACTATCTGAGCCAGATAAGCCCGAAATCAGCTGGTCGAGGCAGACTCCGAACTCCTTGGGTTCTTGATACTCAAAAATCTAGGTGGCTAGTTACGTGAGTGTTCCGTAGGAAACTTGCGCCTTTAATAACGAATCATCACCGACTTCAACTCGGTGAAGTCCTCAATGAAGGCCCCACCAAATTCGCGCCCCATACCCGATGACTTCACACCGCCAAATGGAACTGCGGGATCAAGCAGGGTGTGCATGTTTACCCACAAAGTGCCTACCTGAATCTCGGGGATCATCCGCAAGGCCTTGGCCAAATCGTTCGTCCACAGGCTCGCGCTGAGTCCATATGGACTGTCATTCATCAACGAGACCAACTCATCTTCGTCGTCGTAAGGTAGGAAGGTCGCGACTGGGCCAAATGTCTCTTCGGTCATGAGCGTGTCTGACGCGCTGTTGGCAAGAATCACTGTGGGCTCAACGTAGCAACCAGGTCGATCAATCACATTGCCGCCATAAACAATGGTGTTGTTCTGGGCTCGGGATTGAGCGAAATAGTGCGCGAGTTTTTGCTGATGCTGAGCGTTGGTAACTGGCCCAAACTCACTAGTGTCGTCGAGAGGCGAGCCAATTTTCAGTGTCTTCAGTCGAGTAACTAACTGATCGAGTAAAGGATCAATTTGAGAGCGGTGTACATAGAAGCGTTCAGCTGCTGCACAGATCTGACCGGAGTGCAGGAAGCCTGCCTCAATAATTCCGGAGACCGCCTTTTCTAGCGATACGTCAGGAAGAAAGCCTGCAGCGTTCTTGCCGCCGAGCTCCAAAGTCGCACGAGTCAATTTCGCCTGCATAGCTGAGGCGCCAACAGCAATGCCAGTAGGAACTGATCCGGTGAAAGAGACTTTGTTCGTCCCCGGATGATCGATCAGTGCTTTACCAACTGATCCGTCACCGCAGACAACGTTTAGGACTCCCGGAGGAAGGCCAGCATCCATTGCGAGTTCGGCGATACGCAGGATCGTCAGGGGAGTGAATTCGCTTGGCTTGATGATGACGCTGCAGCCGGTTACCAGCGCCGATGCCACTTTCCAAATGGCGATCATGGTCGAGAAGTTCCAGGGCACTATGCCCACAACCACACCAACTGGTTCCCGTAGCGTGAAGGCCGTGTAGCGTTCACCGTTGAACGACGGAATTGATGGGGTGATTGTCTCCCCTGTGATCTTGGTGGCCCAACCGGCGTAGTAACGCAGGAAATTTGCCGCTTGGCCCACTTCGAAGGCGCGAGAAATGTTAATCAATTTTCCGGATTGCAGCGTTTCAAGCTGTGCCAGCTCCTCGCCATGGGCCTCCAAAAGATCAGCGAGATTGAATAACACTGCACTGCGCTGTGCGGGAGTGACCAAACCCCAAGACTTAAAACCTTGGCGAGAAGACTCCACTACTGCGTCAACCTCAGCGCCGCTTGCTTGGCCTACATGAGCAATTGTCTGCCCGTCAGCAGGGTTTACGACAGGCAGTAATTTTCCGCCCTTGGCTGATACGCTGCAACCGTGCAAAAACATCCCATGTGGTTGGCGTAGGAATGCTTGAACGCTCGGGAGCAGGGATACATAAGCCATAACAGTAACCTCGGAAAGCAGGGAGTGCTTGAGGCTACCTGTCAGCAAAGGCAGAAGATTGTCGATTCATGCCAGGTAATATTTGATTCTCCATGCCATCGTCCCTGAACCCCATAGCAATGCTTGGACAATCACTTGCTATTGATAAGACAAATGCTATCCAGCGCGGCGTAGAAGTTCGCAGAGTAACTAAGCTCTCATATGTCGGATTTGTCCTGAACGGACTGTGTTCAAACAATGAGTCCACATGCAACAGGTGGCGTGAGCATGGGGAAGTGCCCGATAGGTTCCAAATGTCGAATGTCCACTATGGCTGTCTGCTGAACAGGCCGCAATCGACCCATCCTGGGACTATCCGCCTGCGAAGTCTGAACGATTCAGACATTGGATTATGAAGTGGTGGAGGAGGCATCAGTGAGGTTTACCTGCTTGGTAGAAGGTCACTGATTTTAAGGCCTCAATTCATCTTGCTGTGATCAATAAGCGCTCGAGCCACGGTCTCGACCGTGAGAGTCAGGGGCACCTTGTCACCTTCCTTTACCCTGGCTTACCAAGTCGATCGGCATAACGTGGTAGCTGTGCGAATTTGCGCCTTAATCACAAAGCCTGCTTTTGTCGAAATCTGCCTGTTAGGTGGACAGATAGCGCCAACGACTGTGAACATCAACACCTCCAGTGGGCCCCGGCGGCCGTAACGGCACCACCGCCAACGCAGTGTGCTCGGTGACGGACTTACCACCCAGCCTACCAGGGACTTATTGGGTTACGTTTGTGGAATAGGAGAGTATTGCGAAGCGCGAGCAGGGCGATAGTCCAATGCGCTCCCCCGCACGCACCATCAACTGGAACGTGCGGGGGCGCAATGATGAGAGACCGAGCCATCGTTTTTCGTCGGGTCAACTCCTGAAAAACGTGACGCTTCTAGCCATCGATAAGCTACTTCGCTGTAATCACCGAAAGCTTGGTGATTCCAGCTCGTTCAATAGACGCCATGGCCCGAGCCACCTCACCGTAATTCACCCCGTTGTCCGCCTGCAATTGCACTCGAACATTGGCATCTTTTATCTTGGCAGCCTTGAGGTTGGTTTCCAGCAAATCAGGCTGGATTTCATCCTTGTTGATGTACAGTTTTCCCTTGTCATCGATGCTCACCACCAGCGGATCTTTCTGCTCCACGGTTGCGACCGATTCGGTTTTAGGCAGGTTGATCGGAATCGCGTTGGTCAGCAGCGGTGCGGTGACGATGAACACCACCAGCAGCACCAACATCACGTCCACCAACGGCGTGACGTTGATCTCGCTAAGTACTTCATCGCTGTCTTGTGTAGAAAAGGCCATTTCAGGAGGCCTCCTTGACTTTCTGCCCGGCGACGGTGGCCCCGGATTTTCCTGATACCGGATGCAACTGCACGCGGAACGCGTGTTTCTGAGCCAAGCTGTAGAAGTCATGGGCGAAGTCGTCGAGGTCGGCGGCAGTCAGTTTCAGGCGACGTAGGAAGTAGTTGTAGACCAGCACAGCGGGCACCGCGACGGCAATGCCGACGCCTGTGGCGACGAGTGCGGCGCCGATTGGCCCGGCCACGGTTTCCAGGCTCGCCGAGCCCGCAGCACTGATCCCTTTCAATGCCGACATGATGCCCCAGACCGTGCCGAACAAGCCGATGAAGGGCGAGGTGCTGCCGATGCTGGCGAGGATCGCCAACCCGGTTTCCAGCGAACGACGCTCACGCACGATCTGCTGGCGCAGGGCACGCTCGAGACGGTCCTGATGATTGATCGACTGGCTGAGGTCGGTCGCATGGCTGTCACCGACCTGAATCGCCGCATACCCGGCCAGTGCCACACTGGCCGCTGCTCCCGGCAGAGTGTTGGCAGATTCGGCAGCCGATTCAAGGCTGGAGGCGGCCCAGAATTGCTTGTGGAATTTGCGGTCCTGCGCCTTGAGCCGGACGAATTGCAGGCCTTTGAGCAAGGCCAGGCCCCAGGTCGCAACGGAGAAGAGGATCAATAGCCAGATGACGGCGTGTTCGATGGATTCGAAGGGAGATGCGAGTAGGGTCATGGTCTGCGTTCTCTATGTAAATGCTGAGTGGCGGTGCTCCTTTTGTGGGGTGGCCCGCTGTTGCCAGGGTGTTGGGGTCCTAATTGCTACTTGATCTTGAAGTCGATGGGCACGCTGACCCAACCGTCCTGGGCGACATCGCCTTGTTTGGCCGGGACGAAACTCCAGCGCTTTACTGCTGCCAGTGCCGCTTCATCGAGTTGATCGCGGCCGCTGCTTTTCTGGATCTGGATTTCACCGGGTTTGCCGCTGGCCAGCACATGCACCCGCAACAACACCGTGCCTTGCCAGCCTCGACGCATCGCCACTGACGGGTATTCCGGCGCCGGGTTGTGCAGGTAACCAGCGTTGGCCGACGCCGGCGTGATTGGTTGCGGAGCAGGCGGGGCAGCAAGGGCAGGCGCCGCGACCGGTTGTGGCGGCGCGGGTGGAGCAGGCTGCTGCGCCACGGGTTTGGCAACCGGTTTAGGCGCAGGCTTGGGCTTGGGGATCGGCTTGGGCGGTGGAGGTTTTACCGCCAACTCGTCCTCCACCGGCGGTGGTGGCTCGACCACTGGAATCGGCTCGGGTGGCGGTTGCACCACTGGCGGCGCCGGCTGCGAGAACTCGATGGTCATCGGCGGAATCTCCGGTGGCACCACCGGCAATTGCGGTGTCGGTGTCTGGTTGACCCAGACAATCACCGCGCCATGCAATACGAGCGCGAACACCCCCAGCAACACCACCTCGCGACGGCTCAACACACGCATGGGCGTGCTGTGCAGACGCGACAGCGCCAAGGGTTCGCGAAAGACCCGGCCAAGGTTGAGCAGTTCACCGGGCCCGGGGCTCTGGAATACCTGCGGTAAAACTGCAGGGCTCTGGACATTGCCCATTTATTTACTCCTGTGAATCTTCAGTTTTTTTCACGCTTCGACGGATCGCTTCGATGCTCAATGCCCCACCAATTCTTCTAGCAGTTGTTCCTTGTAGCCTTGCAGTACCGGTGAAGCCCGATCCCGAGCATGGGGCAGGTTGACTTTGATTTCGTGCTTGATCCGTCCCGGGTGGGCGTCCATGACGATCACCCGGTCACCCAGGTACAGCGCTTCTTCGATGTCGTGAGTGACCATGATCACCGTGCAACGTTGCTGCACCCAGATGCGCTGCAATTCATGTTGCAGGCGTACTCGGGTCAGCGCGTCGAGGGCACCCAGGGGTTCATCGAGCAACAACACCTTCGGCTTGTTGATCAGTGCCCGGGCGATGGCTGCCCGTTGCGCCATGCCGCCGGACAACTGATGCGGGTAGGCGTTTTCAAAGCCTTCAAGGTTGACCAGGGCAATGTGTTCGGCCACCAGCCGGTCTTTTTCCGCCTGGGACAGCGGGTGGTTCTTCAATGCCAGCGCAATGTTCTGGCTCAACGTCATCCAGGGAAACAAGCGGTGGTCCTGGAATACGATCCCGCGTTCCAGGCTGGTGCCGACGATCTGTTTGCCGTCCAGCGAAATGTCACCTTCGTAGTCGGCCTCGAGCCCGACAATCAAGCGCAGCAGGGTGGATTTTCCGCAGCCACTGGCTCCGACAATGCTGACAAACTCGCCCGGACGGACATCGAGGTGAATGTTCTGCAAGACCGGCAAGGGCTGGCCTTCGATCCGATAGGCTTTACTCAGGCCGCGAATGTGCAGCGCACCGGGTTGCAATGGGGTGCTGTAGGGCAGGGCATGTTGGGCAATTGCGTTCATGGAGGGGCCTTTCAACGAATGTTGCGCCAGCGCAGCAAATGGCGGCTAAGAAGGGTGAAAATCAGGGTCATCAGGTAGCCGCAGAGGCCGATGCACAACACGCTGAGGACAATGACCTCCATGCGTGAGCCAGCTTCGGCGTTCATCATCAGGTTGCCCAGGCCGGCACCGGAAGACAGAAACAACTCGCTGCCCACGGCGGTCACCCAGGCAAACGCGAGTGCGTGCAACACACCGGTGGCAATGCTCGGTAGCGCCGCCGGCAGCAGCACGTGGCGGAACCGCTGCCAGCGGCTCAGCACCAGCACCTGGCCGACTTCACGGTAGCGCTGCTCGACATGGCTGAAGCCCTGATAGGTGTTGAGCACCATCGGATAAAACGCCGCGAGACAGACGATCAACACCTTGGAAAACTCACCGTTGCCGAACCACATGGCGATCAGCGGAATCCAGCCGAGCATCGGCACCTGGCGAATCGAATGAAACAATGGCCCGATCAACCGATTGGCCAATGCTGACAGCGCCATCAGCACTCCCAGCAGCACGCCAAAGAAGATGCCCAGGCTCAGGCCGGTGCTGGTGCGAGCCAGGCTGGCGAGCAGATTCACCAGCAGTTCGCCATTGGCCAGCAATTCGAGCAACGCCGAACCGATCGCTGACAACGGCACAAAGGCATAGGCCCCGGCGGCGCCCTGGCGTGACAGGTATTCCCAGCCACCGATCAACAACAGTGGCAGCAGCAAGCCGCGGGATTTGGCAATGAGTCCAGACATCAACGGCTCCTAGCGGGTCTGCCAGCGGAACACCCGCTGTTCGAGTTGGCGAAAGCTGAAGTCGAGTACAAAGCCAATCACACCGGTGACAACCACCCCGACCATCACCACATCAATGCGCAACATCTGCCGGCTCATCTCGATCATCTGACCAAGGCCACTGTCGGCAGCGAGCAACTCGGTGGCCACCAGTACCACCCAGGCGCGGGTCAGGCTGATACGAAACCCGGTGATGATCGGTGGCGCAGCGGCGGGCAGGGCGATCTCGCGGACGAATATCGGCCAGCGCAGCCGATAAACTGCAGCCACCTCGAAATAGCTGCGCGGGATGGCTTTGACGCCTTCGCTGGCGGCCAGTGCCACCGGGAAGAAAGCGGTTTTGGCGACGATGATGATCTTGAAGGTTTCATCGATACCGAACAGCAGCACGAACATCGGAATCAACGCGATGCTGGGGATCTGGCGCAGGGTGTGGAACAGCGGCGAGCAGTAGATTTCGACATTTTTCGACAGGGCCATGAGCACACCGAACGCCAGGCCGGACAACGATCCGATAGCGAATCCCAGCCCCAGACGCGACAGACTGTTGAGCAGATGTTCGAGGAGTTCACCGCTGGCGGACAGCTCTTCGAAGGTCTGCCACACCTGTGCCGGAGGCACCAGCAGGTTGCGCGGGAAAATCCCGGCCTCAGCCACCGCCGCCCACAGCAATAGTAGAGCCAGAGGGGAGATGAGCCAGGTCAGCGAGGACAAAAGACGTTGGGTACGCATGGCGGGTCTTAATTCGGTGGAATACCGAAGGGGTATCGCAAGAGATGTGCCAGCGCCGCAAGTTTATGGTTGATCGTGAATACGCCATCGCTGGCAAGCCAGCTCCTACAGAGCAGCGCATGACCTGTAGGAGCTGGCTTGCCAGCGATGGCGTCGGAATGCACAGCATAGATTGGTGCCTCATCAGCACCCACTGCTGCCAGAGCAACACCCAGGCAGCAGGCCGGTCAGAAGTCGTAACTGACGCTGGTGTAGTAGAACGCGCCCTGGGCGCCTTCGGGGCTGGTGATCGAGTACTTCGGTACGCCATACAGCTGCGCGCCGTCAGCCTTGTCCGGATGGGTATCGAACAGGTTGATCGCACCCAGCGAAACCTTCAGGGATTTGTTGAAGGTGTAGGACACGTCCAGGTCGGTCACCCATTGCGGGCTATAGGTCTGGTCCAGGTTCGGGTTGGTCGCGTTGAGGCTTTTCCATTCGCCATATCGACGCTGAGCCACGGTGACGCCCCAACCTTCGTACAGCCAGTTGGCACTCAGGACCATCTTGGTTTCGGGGGTGCCATCTTCGATCAGGCCTTGGGTGGTGCGCCCGACAATCTGCGAGCCCTTGATGTTGCCGACATCGCGCAGGCCGGTGATTTTGGTGTTGTTCTGGCTCACGCCGGCATTGAGGTTCAGTTGCCCCCATTGCTGCAGGTCCAACTGATAGTTGCTGGCCAGTTCGATGCCGTCGGTGCGGGTGTCGGCAACGTTGGTGTAGAACGCCGCGCTCTGGATGTTCGCGTAGGGCGTACCGGCGAAAATTGGCGAGACCACCGAGGCGGGTAACTGGTCGGAGAGGGTGATGCGGTTATCGATATCGATGCGATAGGCGTCCAGGGTCACCGACGCATTGGCTAGCGGGCGCCATACCAGGCCCAGGGAATAGCTGGTGGACTCTTCCGGTTTCAGCGATTTGCCGCCCAGCAGTGTCGCTTCCGGGCTCTCGGCGCGTAGCGTTCGTTGCTGCACTTCGACAAAGTTGCCACTGCCTGGCGGTTGCTCCACCACCTGCACGCTGAATGAGGACAAGCCACTCTGGACCAGGGACGGCGCGCGATAACCGGTGCTGGCGGTGGCTCGGGCGGCGATCTGCGGGGTGAAGTCATAGCGCAGGGACAGTTTGCCGTTGGTGGTGTCACCGAAGTCCGAATAGTGCTCGGTGCGCACCGCGACGCCGGCCTGGAACTTTTCGGTGATCTGGCCTTCGACGTCGATATAGGCGCCCAGTACGTTGCGGTCAAGGGACGCCGCGTCGACCTGGGTGATGCCTGAGTAGTAGCCCGGGATGCGCCGGCGAGTCACCGGATCGACTGTATTGAAGAGCGGGCCGTTCTGCCATCCTGCTGCTTCGCCTGCGCTCAGTTCGTAGTTCTCCTCGCGCCAGGCAAGTCCGGCGGAAAGCGTCAGCGGCTTGAACAACAGATCGGTCGGGAAGTCCCGTACCCAATCCAGGGTCACGTTGGTTTGGTCAGCCTCACGTTTGCCGGTGAAGATTTTTTCCGGACTGGTGGCGCCCCAGCTGGGGTTGATTGCATTTCGGTCCGTGGACTCAAGGGTGTTGTCGCCATGGTTGACGGCGAAGTCGAATTTGCCCAGTTGCTCGTTTTCGTAACGCAGTCCGCCGGTCAACGCATAGTCTTCCAGCGAGTAGCGGGTTATCGGCAGGCGTCCGTCCGGGAAGCGCTGCAACGCGGTGCTGCTGTAGTTGTTGCGCAAGGTCGTGGGCGGATCGAAGAAGCCTTCGGCGTCGATGTTCTTGTGGGAGTAGGTGGCAAAACCGTAAGCCGTCAGACCTTCGCCAATGCCGACTTCACTGTTCAGGGCGAAGTTGTATTGGTCCGACACATTGCCCGAGCCCCAGCGCCAGGTGCGGTAGCGGTTGTTCTGTTCGCGAGGCGTATTGATGCTGGTGGAACCAGGGTAAAAGATCCGGTTATCCGGGTTGGTGTCGCTGGCCGGGTCCTGACTGCCGGCGTCTAAGCTCAGGGTCAGGAAGCCGTCGTTGGGCAGGGCGAAGCCTTTCCAACCGCTGAGTTTGCGCTGGATGCCATCGCCTTTGTCATAGCCACCGAAGCGGTATCCGAGGTTGCCGCCGTCATCCTTTTCCTTGAGCACTATATTGATCACGCCAGCGATGGCGTCCGAGCCGTATTGCGCCGCCGCGCCATCGCGCAGGATTTCCACGCGCTGGATCGAGCTCAGTGGAATCAGGCTTAAATCGACCGCCGCTGCACCGCGTCCGTTGACCAGGCTCTGGCGGGTAACGTTGGCGCTGGTGTGGCGGCGCTTGCCGTTGACCAGCACCAACACCTGATCAGACGCCAGACCGCGCAACGATGCGCCTTGGGCGATGGAGCCGGCAAAGGCTCCCTGGGGCGATTGCGGGTAGGTGAAAGACGGCGACAGCGCGGTGAGCGCGCCGGACAAGTCGCTGGCGCCAGTTTGCTCCAGCTGTTCGCCAGACAGCACGTCAATGGGCGCGGCGCTTTCCAGCGCCGTGAGGTCGCTGCGACGGGTGCCGAGTACGACCACGGTGTCCAGGTGATCGCCGTTAGCGCCGGGTTGGGTTTCGGCAGCCACGACAGGTACGGCAAAGCTGCCAATGACCAGCGCGATAGCGCCGGCCAACGGGGTGTGATGGAACATGGATGAATTCCTTCCAGACGTATGAAGACCCCTTGCAGGAGCTGGCAAGCCAGCTCCTGCAGGGAATATGTGGATACCGGGGGACCGGAAATCGATGGGTTTTGCGTGGATACCGGGGGACCAGAAATCGACTATTTTTCTGTAGGAGCTGGCTTGCCAGCGATGGCGGCCGTCAGGGCGATGCAAGGCTCAGGGGCCCCATCGCCAGCAAGCCGGCTCCTACAGGTCTGTGCGAGTCCGGGGCGTCAGAAGCGGCTGGTCACGCTCAGGCCAACGGTGCGTGGGTCGCCGTAGGTGATGACGTACTGACCCAGTGTGCCGTTCGGACGGCCATGCACCTGGTAACGGCGGTCGGTGACGTTGTTGACGAATCCGGTAACGCTGAGCTTTTCATCTGGGCTGAACCAGGTCAGGCGGGTGTTGGCCAGGGTGTAGTGCGGCTGACTGAGGGTCTTGTCGGCACTGCTCTGGCGATCGGCGAGGAAGTATTCCTTGTCGCGGAAACTCACATCGCCACCGGCTACCAACTTGCCACCGATTTCCAGTGGGAAAGTGTAATCGGCACCGAGCGCCACCACGTTGCGCGGGGAGCGCACGAAGCTGTTGCCGCTGTAATCACCGGTGACGACACCTGTGTTGGGGTTGGTGTTCTTGAAGTCGGTGTATTCGGTGTCGAGGAACGATACCGCAGCACGCAGGTGCAGGTAGTCAGTCGGCTGCGCTTCGAGTTCCAGCTCGGCGCCCTTGACCGTACCCTTGGCGCCGTTGGTCAGCGCCGTGGTCAGCACGCCGTTGTTGACCGTCAGCAAGTTCACCTGAATGTCCGAGTAGTCGTAATAGAAGATGTTAGCGTTGGCCGTCAGGCGATGATCGAACCACTCGGATTTGAGGCCGAGTTCGTAGGCGTCGAGTTGTTCCGGGTCCACCGTGGTCAGCTGTGAAAGGCTGGTGGACAGGCCGGTGTTGAAACCGCCGGAACGGAAGCCATGGGCGTAACGGAAGAACACCCGCATGTTGTCATTGATCCGGTATTCCGGCGTCAGGTCATAGGTCCAGGCTTCCCAGGTCTTGTCTTCCTGCCGATTGCCATTGGTGCCGGCGCCCGCCAGCGGCACCAGTGGGCCGTTGGCGGTGATACGGGTCAGTTGGGTCAGGTCAAGGTCGATGTCTTTCTTTTCCTGGGTCCAGCGCAGGCCGCCGGTGACAGAGAAGTCATCGGTGAAGTCGTAGGTCAGGTTGCCGAACAGCGCGTAGCTGTCCGTGGTGTGGTCGTAGCTGAGGTTACGAAAATCGGTGACGCCGCCGGTCTGGTTCGAGCCGGTGCCGTTAGGCGTCGGGCCTGGCGTGATGATGCGCTGTGCGGAGCTGTCGAGGTCTTCGTGGAAGTAGTGTGCACCCACCAGCCAGCGTAGGGTTTCCTGCTGCGGCGAGGCCAGGCGCAACTCCTGGGAGTACTGCGCGTATTTGTTGTCGGAAATCGCCGCGCCGTTGACCTCAAAAGGCGTGTAGTCGGCATCGCTGGTGGACTGGCCGCGAATGTAGTCATAGGCACTGATGGAGGTCAGGGTGTAGTCGCCCAGATGCCAGTTCAGGGTCAGCGAAGTGCCATCGTGATTGAGCTTGGAGTCTTCATTGACATTGATGGCGATATCGCGCCCATTGGGCCGTTGATAGCCGACGTTGTAGTAACGCCCGACCGTCAGCGAACCGTTGCTGCCATCGCCTTTGTATTCGCGACTGTGGACCTTCAGCAGCGCCTCAAGATCATCATTCACTTGAGCAAGCAGTTGCAGACGTACGGCTTTCTTGTTGACGTCGCCGTAAGTGTTGTCGTCCACCAGGTTTTTCTGGAAACCGTCACGCTCTTCGGAATAAAGCGACACCCGTCCCGCGAGTTTGTCATCCACCAGCGTTCCGCCCAAGGCGCCGCTGACGATGCGTTCGTCCTTGGTACCAACGCCGATCGTGCCGAAGCCGTCGGTGTCGAAAGTCGGTTTTTTGGAGATGACGTTCACCGCGCCGGCGGTGGTGTTCTTGCCGTACAGCGTGCCTTGCGGGCCCCGCAGGATCTCGATGCGCTCTAGGTCGAACAACGGCCCGCCACCGGCGATTGGCGCGTTCAGGTACACATCATCGGCATAGATCCCTACTGGAAAGACGGTTGCTGCGCCGGTATCGCCGGTCCCCAGGCCGCGAATGTACCAACGCGGCCGACCATCGCCGTCCGGGTTTTTCGCTGACGTGTTGGGAACGAACGTGGTGATGTCGCCCATATTGCGCACGCCGTCTGCGACGAGCTGGCTGCCCTGTACCACCGACACCGCCACCGGAACCTCTTGCAGGGTTTCTTCCCGGTGTTGAGCGGTGACGGTCACGGTCTTGAGTGACGGTTCAGTGGTGGATTTACTGCTGTCGGCTTCAGTGGTGTCTGCTGCCAGCACCCCCTTGCTGACGCCTCCGGCAAGTAACAAGGCAAGCCAGATACTCTTGGTGATCGGATTAAGTTTATGCATTTAAGTCTCCCCCAATAAAGTTTCACTAATAGGGGTAGAGCAGAGATCGTGCCAAGAGATTTTTTTTGGGGCGTTAGTTTTATTAAATGGTTGTTTTTATATGGTTTTAATGTTGTGAACAGTTCGCCTTAATGAGGTTTTACAAGGGTTTTGTTAGTTGGATCCAGTCCGGACTAAAGAGCCTGCCAGACATTCAGCAGAAGTTGCTTGGAGAGTGTTGCTGGAGCAGCAGGAATAGGGCAGGAGGGTGTTGCCAGGCAAGCAGTGTGTTTGTCTTTCGGACGCTATCGCCAGCAAGCAGGCTCCTACGGGTCGTGCACAAACCTTGTAGGAGTCGGCTTGCTGGCGATGGCGGTATTGGTGGCGACGAAGAACTCAAACCGCCAGGCGAGAAGTGGAGCCGATGACGTTTTCCAGTACGCTGAAATCGATCCAGTCGCGCACATCGAATCGCCGCGGGATAAAGTCCCAGCGATGCAGAAAGTCGGTGAAATCCTGCAGCGCCTCGATGGAGCGGGTATCGAGGGTCGTGCGCAAACGCCGGTGAGCGTCTTCACCGTAGGCGGCAGCCACCCAGTACTCGCTGGTGTTCAATTCACGGGCCAGAAAACGCCGGGTTTCATCCGGATTGGCCCACGCCCATTGCTCGGTGCGCAGCACGGTATCGACGATTTTCACGCTGGCGTCGAAATGCTCATGTAACAGATGAGTATCAACGGTCAGCGTCCGTGGTGTGCCGTTGTTCGAGCGAATCAGCGGGTCGGGGTGCGAGCCGGTATCGATAACCACCTGCAAGCCGAATTCGTTGGCCAAGTGCACGGCGTGGGCGCCCTTGAGGAAAATCGCGTCGATGTCGCCGCGCAACAGGCCGATCAGTTCGTTATTGCGACGGCTGAAGCGCGTTACACCGAGGCTGACTTCCGAGCCGTAGACATGTTGTTTCTGATCATCGCTGTAGGTGCCGCCATAGGGGTAGTCCACCAGCTCAACGTCAGACACCTCCAGGCCTTCGAGCTTTAGAGCATTCTCTAGCCCGCGCAGGGCTTGGGCGCGGGTGAAGTCGATCTGCACGTTGGCCCATTTAGGCACGCCGAAGCGCCGGTTTTTCAGGTCACGAACACTCTTCACGCCGCTTTCTGCGGTGGTCAGGATCAACTGCACCTCGTCGCTCCAGGACAGCCCCAGCACCCGGGTCTGTACGCCGCTGGCGTAGGCCCAGATGGCCGGGATATTACCGCCGTGACGCACGGAGTTTTTCAGGTGATGGTCGTAGTGTGCTTCGCGAACTTCCCGCTCGCTGGACTCGCGCAGGGATTGAATGTTGGTGCCGAACGGCAGAAAGGCTTCCGCCAGTCGACCGGATTGCACAGCGATGCCCAACCCCGTGGGAACAGGGCTGTGGGTGTACCAAAGCGTATCGAGTGGTTTGCTCATAAAGGCCTTCAGTTCGAGTCCATGAAACCTGGCGGGTTAGCCAGCCAGCGCGGTGTGTGTTTGCAGCAGCGCGTCCAGTGGGCGACGGTCGATCCAGTCGCGCACGTCGAAACTTTGCGGGATGAAGCGCCAGCGATGCAGAAAGTGGGTGAAGTCTTGCAGTGCAGCAATGGCTTGTTCATCCAGTTCGGTGCGCAGGCGCAGGTGGGCGTCATTGCCATAAGCGGCGCTGACCCAGTACTCGCTGCTGTTGATTTCGCGGGCCAGGTAGCGGCGCGTGTCTTCGGGGTGGGTGTGAGCCCAATGTTCGGCGCGTCGTACGGAATCGAGAATGCCGGTGGCGACGTCGAAGTGGTTGTCCAGCAGGTTCAGGTCCACTGCCAGTGTGCGGGGGGTGCCGTTGTTACTGCGAATCAGCGGCTCGGGGTGCGAGCCGGTGTCGATCACGGTACGCAGGCCGAATTCATGGGCATGGCGGGCAGCGCTGGCGCCTTTGAGGAAAATCGCATCGACCTCGCCGCGCAGCAGACCGACCAATTCCAGATTTCGTCCCTCGACCCGCTGTGCGCTGACCGGTGTGCCGTTCACGGTACTGACCTGCGGATCGCTGAACGTGCCGTCATAGCGGTAGTTCACCAATTGCACGTCACCGACCTGCAAGCCTTCCAGAATCAGAGCGTTTTCCAGCCCGCGCAGGGCTTGGGCGCGGGTGAAATCGATCTGCGCACCGGCCCAGTCGGGCAAGCCGAAACGGCGTCCTTTGAGGTCCTTGACGGTTTTGATGCCGCTGCCTGGAAGGGTCAGGATCAGTTGCACTTCATCGGCCCATGACAGGCCGATAACGCGTGTTTCCCGGCCTTGGGCCCGAGCCCAGATCGCCGGAATATTGCCGCCATGGCGTACGGAATTGCGCAGCGTGTGATCGAAATGCGACTCGCGAACAGCCTTGTCGGTGGATTCGCGCAACGACTGCACCTGCGTGCCCAATGCGCCAACGGTGTCTTGCAGCCAGCCTTTTTGCACAGCGATGCCCAGCCCGGTGGGAACCGGACAGCGGGTGTACCACAGGGTGTCGAGGGGGTGAGTCATCAGAAATTCTCCCGCAGCGCTCAGGCGCTGGCCTTCAAATGAGCTGCCGTCTGGACGGCAGGGCGTTGGTGCACCAGCGGCAGGACTTCCTGACCAATGCGCAGTGCTTCTTCCAGGTGTGGGTTGCCGGCGAGGATGAAGGTTGAGAAACCGACATCGCGGTATTCCACCAGGCGTTCGGCGATGTTCTCGTGGCTACCCACCAGACCCACGGTCGGCCCCGGTTTGGCCTTGGCGAAACCCGCCCACAGGTTTGGGCCGATGATCAGGTCGTCGAAGCGGTCGATGTTCTGGTGGTAAGCGGTCTGGCGTGCGCCACCGACCGAATCGGAGCCGCTGGTGAAACCCTTGGCGACCACGCTGCTCTTGCCTTCGAGCTTGTCGAACTGGCGACGCAAATCTTTCCAAGCCAACTCTTCGGTTTCCCGGGCGAACAGGTCCACCCGCAGACCGAAGCGCACGCTGCGACCCTGTTTGTCCGCCAGTTCACGTACGCGCTCGATGTGCGGCTTGAGCTTGTCGATGGGCTCGGCCCAGTTCAGGTAAACGTCTGCGTGTTTGGCGGCCACATCCAGCGCTACGTCGGAGAACCCGGAAAAGTACACACCGGGTTTGCGCTCGTTTTGCAGGCCGTGGGGCAGGGCACCGTTCTCCAATTGGTAGATATCGCCGTCATAGGAGAAGCGATCGTTCTGCCAAAGGCCCTGAATGATGTCGAGGAATTCGCCGGTGCGCTTGTAGCGCAGGTCATGTTCCAGGTAGTCGCCGTTGGCCCGCTGACTGGCGGGGTTGCCACCGGTGATGATGTTCCACTCCAGGCGTCCGCGACTGAGGTTTTGCAGGATGGCGGCTTGTTGCGCGGCGTAGGCCGGCAGGGTCCAGGTCGCCTGGAAGGCGATGAGAAATTTGATGCGACGGGTTTCCCGTGCCAGTGCCGCTGCGGCGATCCACGGCTCCGGGCCGGTGGGCAACAAGGCGCCTTCGAAACCGGCCAGTTCTGCAGCTTTGGCGACTTGGGCGATGTAGTCGATGTAGGTGAAGTCGTCGGGGTCACCGTTGGGCAAGCGCCCGGGTGCGATGTTACCGGGACGATAGTGCGGATTGCCGCGGTTGTGTTTGTCGGTGGTCAGTTGCGGACCATCGGTGCCCAGCGGCAGGCGCCAGAAAAACTCAGTGCTCATGGGGTGCTCCTGATTCAAGTACGCGGTGCGTCGCGCAGGTGCGAGGACGTCTTGTCAGGGTGGTTGCAACGGACATGCCATGCTCGGCGAGCCGGGTTATGGCCAGCGGGGCCGGGCCTTTGGCGGGGAATCGGGGAGGGATGGACGGCGAGGGTGCTTCTGTAGCAGCAGTCCGTCAGCAATGGTTGCTCGACGTGCAACAAGGAATGTTTATCGCACGTGCATCTGCAGGAGCCGGCTTGCTGGCGATGAGGCCGCTGGTTTTTTTGCGATATCAAGGACGTCATCGCCAGCAAGCCGGCTCCTACAGGCGATGGCGGTCTGAATCACGCTGATGCTGTGGCGACAATCTCATCAATGGACGAACCCGCTTCGGCACTGCGCAGGTAGGTCTGGTACAGCGCCGCATAAGCCCCACCTTGATTGATCAATTGGCTGTGCGGCCCTTGCTCGACCAGGCGACCCTGACGAATGACCGCGATACGGTCGGCATCGCGAATGGTCGCCAGGCGATGGGCGATGATGATGGCGGTGCGACCTTCGCAAAGTCGACGAAACGCTCGCTGTATTCGACGCTCGGTATAGATGTCGACAGCTGAGGTCGCTTCGTCCAGCACCAGCACCGCCGGATCTGCAAGATAGGCGCGCACCAGGCAAACCAACTGCCGTTGCCCATGACTCAAGTGCCCGCCCAGCGGCCCGACTTCGGTTTGGTATTGGTGTGGCAAACGCTCCAGTACTTCGTCAGCGCCCAACTCCCGGGCAGCTGCAATCAGGCTCGCATCGTCGGCGTGGGGCGCTGCCAGACGCAGGTTGTCGAGGATGCTGCCGCTGAACAACACATTGTCCTGCAAGACCACGCCGACGTTACGCCGCAACTCATGCTGGGACAGGTTGCGAACATCAATGCCATCCAGCCTGACTGCACCCGACTGCACCTCATAGAAGCGCGTCAACAACTGCACCAGCGTGCTCTTGCCATGGCCCGAGGGGCCGACTATCGCCAGCACCTCACCGGCAGGAATGTGCAGGTCAAGATCGTTGATCACCGGCGACGCACTGTTGGCATCGTAGCTGAACCGCACTCGTTCAAAACTCACTTCGCCCCGCGCTTTGCCCACCCGTTGTGGCATCGCGCTGTCATTGATTTCCGGGCGGGTGTCGAGCAGCAGGAAGATGCGCTGCGCCGAAGCCGAACCCGTGGCGTAGCGTTCGAACAGGTCCGACAGCTCCTGCAAAGGCCCGAGGAACAGGAATACATAAAACAGACTCTCTGCGATCTGGCCCACGGTCACTTCCGTCTGCGCCAGACCGTAAGCGCCCACCAACAACAGCACCGCCATGCCCGCTGAGCTGAGCAGGGCGGTAAAAGGGGCGAACCAGCCGGACCGCAGGCTGCCGCGAATCAGCGCCTGATTGAAGTCATCCAGCAATCTGCGATAGCGCCGCAGGTTTGGGGCCTGCTGGGCACACTGCTGCAACATGCGTGCGCCGCTGACGCTCTCTACCAGATGCGCGGTGAAACGACTGCGGTTCTCTGCGACCTTGGCCCAGTTGCGCTGGGAGATGCGTTTGAAACTCCAGGTCGCCAGCACCAGCAAAGGCACGGTCGCGGCCAGGCTCAGAAAAAACCGTGGATCGATGCGCCAGAGCATCACTGAAGCCAGTGCGCAGCGCAGCAAAGCGCCCAGCAATTCGGGCGGACCCTGGATCAACAGCGGCTCAAGGGCATCGACATCGCGGTCGACACGGGAAATGATCCGACCGGTCTTGGTCCGGTCGAAATAGCTGACGCTCAGGCTCTGGACGTGAGCAAACACCCGCACCCGCAGGTCATTCAACACACGGATCGCCGCACTGCCGGCCACAAACTGGGAGATCCCGGCGAGCAGGAATCGCCCCAGCCAACTGGCTGCCAAGCCCAAGCCGAGCCAGAGCGCGAGGCGCTCATCGAGCAACCAGTGATCGCTCTGTTGAATCAGCCCGCGGTCAAGCAGTTCACGGACGAACCAGGGGCGCAGGAACACCGTGAATACCAGCAAAAGCTCAATGCCGATGACGCCGGCAATGTGTCGGCGAATCGGTTTCAGCAGCGGCAACAGTCGACTGAACATGCTGCGGTCGAGGGCTTTTTTGGCCAGCATTTCTTCAATTTCGATATCGCTCAAGGCTTTGCCGGCGATTGGGTTAGCCATGGTCGATCCCTAGCAGGTCGCGGTAATCCGGATGGGTTTTCAAGAGTTCAGCATGGGTACCGCTGGCGGCGATCCGACCGTCCTGGAGCATCAGCACGCGGTCCGCCAGGAGGATGGTCGAGAGCTTGCTGGAGATCACCAGCAAGGTGGTGGCCCGGCCTTGATCACGGCGCAGCTGACGAATGTTGTTCAACACCTGGCGTTCGCTGATCGCATCCAGCGCGCTGGTGGCATCGTCCAGGCACAGGACGTCCGGCGCGCCGAGCAGCGCACGGGCCAGGCTCAGGCGCTGGCGTTGTCCACCCGACAGTGTCACGCCACGATCACCGAGCGGCGTGGCCAAACCTTGGGGCAGACGTTCAAGCACATCTTCAGCGGCAGCCAGTCGCAAACCGCGACGTAACTGTTGATCGCTGGCGTGCGGTGCAGTGAGGCGCAGATTGGCCGCGAGCGTGTCGGAAAACAAAAAGCTTTCTTGCGGCACCACATGCACCCGGCGCCTCAGTTCGTCCAGATTCCAATGACGAATGTCTTGCCAGCCAGCACTGTCCGAACCGATCAGCAAACGACCGGAACTGATGTCGCTCAGACGTGGCAACAGGCTTGCCAGCAGGCTTTTACCGGTACCGGTCGCACCCACCAGAGCAACGATTTCACCGGGCTGCAAAGTCAGCGAGCAATCACGCAGAATCTCTCGCCCGCCTCCGGGAGCGCTGACACTGACGTGAT
Source organism: Pseudomonas sp. 3-2 (assembly GCF_019710535.1). Taxonomy (NCBI): domain Bacteria; kingdom Pseudomonadati; phylum Pseudomonadota; class Gammaproteobacteria; order Pseudomonadales; family Pseudomonadaceae; genus Pseudomonas; species Pseudomonas sp. 3-2. Next base: position 2,411,356 of record NZ_CP081200.1, read on the forward strand.
CTAGCTTCAGCCCCAGCGGCGAATCGGGAAGGTTGTAATTACCGCTGCGAATCGCGGCCGGTTCGTCCAGCAGTTGCCATATTCGCTCGGCACTGGAGCGTGCATCGGCGAAGGTCTGCATGACACGGCCGATGCCTTCGATGCGAAACACCAGGGTGGTGGCGATCAGCAGTGAAGTGACCAATTCACCGATGCCTAATCGACCGGTGGCCACCAGATGAGCGCCGTACACCAGTATCCATACGTGCCCCAAGGCAACGACGGCCTGGGGCAGGGGGATGCGCGAACTGGAGTAGGCAAGGGCGTCGCGGGCGTGGTCAGCGAACACCGCAACCTGCGAGGCGAAGCGCTGAATCCGACTGTGTTCCAGGCCAAACGACTTGATTACCCGCACGCCGCTGATGCCTTCGCTGAGGTCCTGATTGACCCGGTCATAGGCTTCGCCAACCGCTCGATCAAGCGTGACCAGGCGCTCGGTCTGGCGTACGAAAATCCAGAGGCCACACACAGTCAGCAACAACGGAACCAGCCCCAGAAGCGGGTTGTACCAACCCAGCAGGCCGACGGTTGCCAGTACCACCAGTGGTGTTTCCACCACTTGGCGCCAGAAGCTGATGAGCGCATCGCGAACCTTGTCGGCATCACGGGTGGTGCGCGTGATCATTTCACCCATACCGTGCTGCCAGTGATAATCCAAGTGCAGCGTTTGCACCTGTTGCAGGATGCGTTCGCGAAGACGCGTCAGCAGTTCCTGGCTAAGCACCAGTGACAACACGCTGGCGGCGTATTGCAAGGCGCCACGGCCCACGGCCACCGCGAGCATCAGCCACAACCAGTACCAGCCTCGGCTGGCATCCAGGCTGCCATCGGCTTGCCGGATCACCGCGCGACCGGCGCTGACATCGTTCACCGCGTGCCCGATCAGCCATTGCTGCCAGACCAGCCCAAGGTTCACGGCAATGAACAACGCCGCTACCAACGTGAATCGCCAGGGCATTTCCCGGTAAATCGCCAGGCTACGCAATAGGGGGTGTTTTTCGATCATCTAATTGCTCTGTGATAAGTGCCACACCCAACGCACCTGTAGGAGCCGGCTTGCTGGCGATGGCGTCTTTGATTGCGGTGCAAACGTCGAAGGCCAATCGCTGGCAAGCCAGCTCCCGCAGGTTTGTCGGTGTTATCGCCAGCAAGCCGGCTCCTACGGTTCAAGCGCGTGAACCCGATTCATCGCCCAGGGCTGGTGGCACCCTGTTTTTCCTTGGCGTTGAGGATTGCGGTGTACTCGCCCGGATCGACCCCATTGAGGTAGTAGTTGCCGACGTGATGCAGGCGCCAGCGGATCGGGTCGTGGGTGGTGTGGACCCGGGCGTTGCGCCAGAAGCGATCGAGGTTCCATTTACTCAGTGACGAGCTGGCGCCGAGCAGGGAAAAGATGTCGCTGGAGATCTTCAGCGAGGCCGAATCGGAATGGGCGCGCGCGGTGGCCACCGAGAGAATCAGTTCGTCCTGCAGCTCCTTGTTGTCCGGGTCCAGTTCGTGTTGGTCGAACACCCGTGCAGCATCGCGCAGCAAGGATTGCGCACCCCGCAAGGCCACGGCGTATTCGCCAATCTGTTTGATGATGTGCGGTTCTTGATTGGCGTGATCGACGCCGCTTTCCACCCAGGGACGGGCGTTTTGATTGAGGTATTGCACGGCGGCCGACAGTGCGCCTTCGGCAATGCCAGTGTCGATGGCCGCGTGGAGAATCTGCGGGAAGGTCAGACCTGTGCGTTTCATCGGTCCTTTCCGCTGCGAGACGAAGCCTTCGTCGAGTTCGATGTTGTCGAAGATCACCGTGCCGCTCACCGAGTTCTTCTGGCCGAAGGCTTCCCAGTCATCGACCAGCGTCAGGCCCGGGGTATTGCGATTGAGCAGCACGCCGGCACCGCCGTCGTCACTGGCGGCCGTCAGGGAAATCCACTCGGCCAGGTAAGAACCGGTTGAGTAGAACTTGCTGCCATTGAGGATCAGCTTGCCGTCGGCGCGACGTTCGACACGGGTCTTGAGCGCGAACTTGTTCTTGCCGCCCACTTCGGCCAAGGCATTGCCGAAACGCTTGCCGGCCAACACGTCGCGAATCAGCCGGTCGCGAATCTCTTCGGAATAGCCGGTGAAAATTCCCCGCAGCATGACGTTATGGATTTGCAGCAACTGACCGACGCCGCCGTCAGCGACTGAAATGAGGCGCACGGTTTCAACGATGGTTTCCACCGAAGCACCGAGCCCGCCAAAAGCCTTGGGAACGCCAATGGCCGTCAGGCCACTTTCGGACAACAGAAGCGCCTGGCGCTTGGGCAGTTGGCCGTTCTGACTGGCATCGGCGGCGATTTCGGCAATCTCCAGGGCAATTTCCCTGGCCACGGCGATGGCCTGGGCTTCGCTTTGCAGCAAGCGAATGGGGGCTTGCTCCTGGGTGAGTTGGCCGGTGGGATGATATTCAACATTGCTCATTGCGGTACCTCTGATAATTGATCTGCTGACCGTGTAAACCAAACGAATCCCCTGTAGGAGCCGGCTTGCTGGCGATGGCGTCCTTCAGGTTTGTGAAAGGCTTTGAGCAAGTTCTGCGCCAAGGGCTTTAAACCCTGTGCGGTGCAGGGTCTGGCGCGGCAAAGGAAGATCAGGTGCTGCTGGAGAAGCAGCGCGATGGCGGCGATTGCTCGAACAGCAGCAGTCGCCGCGCAACGCTGCTGGCAGGCCAGCAGTTGCGGGGGCGGTATTTGCGCACGAAGGCCTGAAGCCCTTTAAAACCAAGGCTTTCAGCTTTTGGCACGAGCACTGCAATAGCTCTGGCAAATAGTCGCCGCGACTGACTTCTAACCAGATGGAGCTGCCCATGACGCTTGCTACCAAACAAACCCGACCCGATCCCCAGACTGAGCTGGACCAGATCTGGTTCACCCGGTGCCCGGTTCCGACGGCCTCCGGTATCGCCTACAAACTCGGCTGGCTCAGCGACGAGTTCGCTGCCGATGGGCTGCCGGTTTCGACCTTGCAGGAGGCCCGTCAACTGGGTCATCACCACTACGATCACGAGTTGCCGGGACTGTTTCGCGAAGGCGGAAATGTGCCGGCATTGGCGGCGCGGGCGGCCGGTGCGCCAAGTCGCTTGATCGGCCTGACCTGGATCGAAGAATGGCAAACCATTCTGGTTCGTCCGGACTCCGGCATCAGCCGGCCGCAGGATCTAAAAGGCAAGCGTCTGGCGCTGCCCGCCTGGGGCGAAACCCGTCCTGGAAGCATCGCTCGGGCCATGAGTTTGCACGGCTATAAAGGCGCGCTGAGCCTGGCCGGGCTGGGGTTCGATGATGTTGAACTGGTGGAAGTCGACCTTCAGGACCAGGAGCGAGCGGCGAACCCGCAGGAAGGTTTACAACGATTGTGGTCGGGCCTCGATTACCTGGTACGCGGTGAGGTGGACGCGGTCTACGTCAAAGGTGCTTCCGCCGCCGACGCCGCGCGGCGTCTCGGGCTGGTGGTAGGCATCGACCTGGACCTGGTCGCCGAGCCGCGCTATCGCATCAACAACGGTACGCCGCGTCCGATCACCGTCCACCAGAGCCTGCTGGACAACCACTTCGACCTGGTGGTGCGGTTTCTCGCGCAAACCCTCAATGCCGCTGACTGGGCCGCCAATAACCGCGAGGCACTGAACACCATTCTGGAAGAAGAAACCCGCGCCGGCAGCGCCGGGGTCGCCGAGGCCTATCGCGGAGAATTCCACACCACGCTTGCGCCGGATCTGTCTTCGCAGCGCATTGAGTTTCTCGATACCCAGAAAGATTTTCTTTATCTGCACGGCTTCCTGGAACGCGATTTTTCCATCGCCGACTGGGTCGATCCGCATCCATTGCAAGCCGCCCATGAACTGCTGGCCAAGCGCCGCGCCTGAATCCGGAGAAATGCCATGACCGTACTTATCAACGAACAATTGATCAGCGAAGAACTGAAGAGCTTTATCGACAAGGTGTTGATCGAGGCTGAGGAAGCCTTCACCGTATTTCGTGAGACCAACACCATCACGGCCAACGGCACCGTCGGTTTCATCGAGCGTGTGCCGGGTCAAGAACTGCTGGTGTCGGTCAACTACGGCGGACCATGGAATTACCGTAAGCCGCTGCAAGCGACGGTCACCGATTTTGAAGGCAAGGTTATCTACGGCAAAGGCAAGGGCGGTTTGGGGCGATACACCAAACTGTTCCAACAGCATGCCGACATCACCACCGTGTCCCATGTGCATTCGCCGTACCTCGGTGCCTGGGCGCAGACCCATCGCACCCTGCCATTCCAATACGTGCCGGTGCAGCGCTATCAACTGGCCCGGGAGCTGCCGGTGTACATCGACCGACGTCAGCAGGAAGTCGATTTCATCCTCGACAAGATCAACGAGAACCCTTTCAACCTGGCCATTCTGGAAGCCAACGGCGGGTCGACCGTGTGGGGCAAGCAAGGTTTGCGTGCCACCGCTGAATTCATCTTGCTGCTGGAAGAGGGCGCGCAACTGCAATTGCTCGCCGATGCCTTGGGTGGGTCCCGTCCTTATGGGCCGGGCGTTCTGACCCAGCAATGGAAAATGAGCGGCCTTTACGAACAAGCCACCGAACTGGGCCTGGTACCCGCCATCGACCACCGTAATTAAACCCGGTCACAACGATGCATCGGGTTCACGTGATCGAACTGTAGGAGCCGGCTTGCTGGCGATGGCGGCCGAACGGTCGACACATAATCAAGGAACACGCCCATGGCTGTAAAAATTCTCTGGTACCTCACCACCCCCGACGGACCTTATCCGTGGGAGCCGGAAGGACGCTGGAAAACCGATTTCGAGCATTTGAAGCAACTGGCCGTGGCCAGCGATCGCCTGGGATATTACGGATCACTGCTGGGTTCCAGTCCCAACGAAAGCCTGGCCGTTTCCGCTGCGTTGATCGATGCCACCCAGCGCCTGCGTTTTCTGGTGGCGCAGCACCCCGGCGAATTATCGCCAGCGGTGTTGGCCAAGTGGGCGCTGACGTTCGATCAATTCTCCAACGGCCGCCTGTTGTTCAACGTCGTCAACGGCAACGACGCTGGCCTGGCGACCCTCGGTGTGCATTACCCCCACGATGAGCGCTATGACTTCAGCCTCGAATACTGGCGCGCCTTTCAGCGCTTCTACGCTGGCGACACCTCGGGGTATGACGGTCAATACGTCAAGCTTGCCCCACGGACGCCAGCCGCTGCCCACCATCCACTGGGCGGCTGGCACCCACCCAAACAGAAGCCAGGAATCCCGCTGTGGGGCGCAGGCACCTCGGGCCCCGGCGTTGCCCATTCGGTGCAGTTGCTCGACGTCTACCTGAGCTTCGCCAACACACCACCCAAGCTTGGCGAGAAGTTTCGCAAAGTGGCGGCAGAGGCAGCGAAAATCGGCCGCGAGCTGACCTTCGGCACGCGCCTGCAAATCATTGTCCGTGAAACCGAAGAAGAAGCCTGGGCCCACGCCGAAAAACTCTTGCAGCGCACCTCGCTGCAGACCGCGCGCACAGCCATCGAACGGCAACTGCCCGCAGGCGAAACCCTGGACAGCTTCCACAGCGACGACCCGCAAATACAGCGCAACGTCGAGGCCATTCGTGCAGGTCGCCTGCCCAAGGCAAGGGACCTGGAGATCTACCCCAACGTCTGGCTCGGTCCGAGCCTGTTCGGTTTCAACATCCTCGGCCCGGCCGCGGGTACTTATCTGGTGGGCAGCGCCGAACAGGTCGCCGAGCGCATTCGTGAATACGAAGCCCAAGGCACGTCGGCGTTCATCCTGTCAGGTTTCCCGTTGATCGATGAGGCGCACCGGGTGGCGGACCTGTTGTTCCCGTTGCTCGACCTGGATCACGGGTTCGACGTACCGCGCCTGCGGGCCGACGCACCAACGGTGCAGCGCGCCAACGTGGTCGAGCAAGCCTGAGGAGTCAGTCATGAGCGAAGGATTTTCCCGTCGTACGTTTCTCGGTAACGGCCTGGCGGTAGGTGGCGGCCTGATACTCGGCAGCAGCCTGCTCAGCGGTTGCGACAATGGAGCTACTGTCAGTGGCGCAGCAGCGTTGTCCAGCACGCCGGTGCATGGCGGTCGTCTGCGGGTCGGCATTATCGATGGCGACCAGTCAGGCAACCTCGACGCGCACAAACCGGTGGGCGGTGGGATCATTCGCGGCTGGGCGTTGTACAGCAAGTTCTGGGAGTGGAACACCGACGTCAGCACGCGACTGGCCCTGGCCGAATTTGCCGAGCCCAACGCGGATGCCAGCGCCTGGACCATTCGCATCAAGCCGGGGCTGGAGTTTCACCACGGCAAGAGCATTGGCGCCGATGACATGCTGTTCTCGATCCTGCGCCTGACCGACCCGAAACTGGCTTCGCCCTTTGCCGGTCTGGTGGGTGCGATTGACCGCAATGCCTTGCGCAAACTGGACGCACGCACCATTGAAATATGTTTCAAGGAAGGACAAAGCTTCTATCCGCTGGATGAAACCCTGATCAGTTTCGGTGGCATTGTCCCCACCGATTACGACCCGATCAGCAATCCGGTGGGTGCCGGGCCTTACAAACTCAAGAGTTTCATCCCCGGTCAGCGCTCGCTCTACCAGCGTTTCGAAAACTACTACAAACCCGGCCAACCCTATGCCGATGAACTGGAAATCATCGAGTTCAAGGATCAAGTGTCCCGTGCTGCGGCTTTGCGTGCCGGACAAATCGATGTCGCCAGCGGCGTGCAGGCCGAACACAGCGCGCTGCTCAAGGCTGATTCGCGACTCAAGTTGTATGCGTCACCGAGCACGTCATTTACCGGTTTCAACTTGAATCTGGCCAAAGCGCCGTTTCAGGATCAGCGCGTGCGTCAGGCGTTTCGGCTGCTGGCCGACCGTCGCGAACTGATCGACCGCGGGCTCAATGGCTTCGGGCGGATCGCCAATGACCTGTATTCTCCCCACGACCCGACCTACAACCACAGCATTGTCCAGCGCCCATACGATCTGGAACAAGCGCGTTCACTCTTGCGTCAGACGGGGCAAGACGACCTGCGGGTGGTGCTGACTACCACGCCCGGACCGGGCGTCAATGCGGCGCTGGTGTTTGCCCAGCAGGCAAAGAAAGCCGGAGTCGAGATCAAGGTCACCCAGGTCGATGGCTCGGTGTTCAACGGCCCGCAACGGGAAAACTGGTTGCTATCGCCGGGCTCGACGCCGGCACGGGGCTTTCTGGCGTCGGCGCTGCATAACGACGCGCCGCAGGCCATTTACAACCGCAGCAATTTCCACGATGAGCGTTTCACTTCGCTGTACCGACAGGCACTGGCGCAGCCAGTTCTGGAACAGCGCAAGGTCCTGGTACACGAGGCACAAAGTATTCAACACGAGCGCGGCGGTCTGCTGATCTGGGGTTTCAATGACGTACTGGATGCCGCCTCTGTCCGCGTCGGTGGATTGTCTCCGGAACAGACGACCTTCGCCTCATGGCGCTTCGACGAGATGTGGGTGAACCATGCCTGAGCCGTCTTGCAAAGCCCTGCGCACGCCGGCCTGGTTGTCCTGGTTCATCGGACGATTGGGCTACGGCCTGCTGACCGCATGGGTCATCAGTCTTGTGGTGTTCATTGCCACACAGGCACTGCCTTCGGACCCGGCGCGGGTGATTCTCGGCCCGGATGCGCCGCTGGAAAGCATCCTCACGCTGCAAAAACAGTTAGGCCTGGATCGGCCGATTCTGGAGCAATACCTGCGCTGGCTCGGCCATGCGTTGAGAGGCGAGTTAGGGGTGTCGCTCGATTCCAATGCGCCGGTTGGCAGCATCTTGTTCGGTCGATTCGGCTACACGTTGGCGCTGTTGGCCGGCGTGATTGCAGTGGTGGTGCCCGCGGCGTTACTGCTTGGCGTGTCGCTGGCCTTGCGGCGTGACAGTCGTCTGGACCGCTGGAGCCTGTCGCTGTTGATTTTCCTCAAGGCTACCCCGGGTTTTCTATTGGCCATCGGCCTGGTATTGCTGTTTTCGATGCCGCACATGGACGTGCTCCCGGCGGTGTCGATTCTTGATCCGGACAAATCGCTGCTGCGCCAATTGCAGTTTCTGGTGCTGCCGGTGTTGGCCCTCAGTCTCTCGGCCTTGCCGTACCTGACGCGCATGGTGCGGGCGTCGATGATCGAAGCGTTGGAGTCCGACTACGTTGTAGCCGCCAGGCTACGGGGTATTCCCGAGTCGCGAATCGTCTGGCGGCACACGTTGCCCAATGCATTGGTACCGGCGATCCAGGGCGTGGCCCTGACTTTGCGTACGTTGATCGGTGGTGCTTTGTTGGCGGAGGTGATCTTCAGCTATCCGGGTATCGGCACCTCGTTGAACTCGGCGATTCAAATGCGTGATTTGCCGATGGTTCAGGCCATCGTGTTGGTGATCACCCTGGGCGTGGTGCTGATCAACCTGTTCGCCGATCTGCTGACGGTGCTGCTGACTCCCAAACTACGGACCGCACGCCGGGTAACCATGATTCGGCCTGATCGCAGGGGCATCCAGCCTTGGTGGCGTCGCTCCCCATCCAAGGCGCCTTGAGAGGTGATGCATGACTGACTCCCGAAGTTTGCGCTGGCAACAGTGGCTGGCGGAACCGCAAACCCGCAAGGGCACACTGATCACCCTGGCGGTGGTGGTCCTGGCACTGCTTGGGCCGTTACTGGCGCCGCACAGTCCGACAGCAATGGTCGGCTCTGTGTATGGCGCGCCGGTGGGTGCTGCCTGGTTGGGCTATGACTTCCTCGGCCATGACGTGTTGTCGCGCTTGCTCAGTGGTGGCCTGTCAGTGCTCTGGATGTCGGTGGCGGCGGCTTCGATCGCGTTGTTGACCGGCAGCACTCTGGGCCTGTTGGCGGGATTTTCCCGGCGATGCCTGGATCAGTTGATCACCTGGCTGGCGGACGTGTCACTGGCTTTTCCCGACCTGATTCTGGTGCTGTTAATCGTCTCGATGCTGGGGCGCGCGCCTTGGCTGATTGTGCTGACCGTGTCGATCGCTTTCACGCCGGGGGTGATTCGCCTGGCCCGTGGCAGCGCGGTGGCAGTGGCGGGGCAGGAGTTTGTCGAGGCCGCACAGATGATGGGCTATTCGAGGCGGCGGATTCTTTTCAAGGAAATCCTGCCGAACATCCTTACGCCGCTGCTGGTGCACTTTGGCAACATGCTGACCTGGGGCGTGGGCATGCTCTCGGGCTTGAGTTTTCTCGGTTACGGCGTGGCGCCGCCCACCGCTGATTGGGGGCTGATGATCAACGAAAATCAGGCGGGTTTGCTGGTACAGCCGTGGGCGGTACTGGCTCCGGCGATTCTGATCGGCATTTTTGCCTATGGCACCAATATTCTGGCTGAAGGCATCGGCCGCAGCAGTTCAAGGATCGGAGAGAAACAGCCATGAACACCATTGCCGGGATCGAATCCCGTCATCCTGTACTGACGACACAGGTGTTGCAGGTTCGCGATTTGCGGGTTGAGTTACCGGGGCAAATCGATGTGCTGTCCGGCGTCACCTTCAATCTTGAATGCGGAGAAATTCTTGGATTGGTCGGGGAGTCCGGCTCCGGCAAGACTACCCTGGCCACCGCCTTGCTGGCCCATGCCCGAAGGGGGGCGCGGATTGTCGGTGGACAGGTCGAAGTGTCCGGTCGATCACTCTTGACGCTGACAGGTGAAGACCTGCGTCGGGCTCGGGGCAGCCTGATTGGCTACGTGGCCCAGGACCCGGCGACCGCGCTGAATCCGGCATTGCGTATCGGCAATCTGCTGCGTGAAACCCTCAGCGTTCACCAGATTGAACTGGACCGCGCCGCGCAACAGCAGCGCATTGTCGATACCTTGCGCGATGTCGGGTTGCCCGATGACGCAGTATTTTTGCGACGCTTTCCCCATCAATTATCCGGAGGGCAGCAGCAACGGGTGATGCTGGCGTTGGCCTTTGTCTTGCGCCCGGCACTGATCGTGCTCGATGAGCCGACGACAGCGCTGGACGTCACCACCCAGGCCCACATCCTGGCGACGTTGCGCCGGTTATGCAAAAGCCTGGGCGTGGCGGCGGTGTATGTGTCCCATGACCTGGCGGTGATCAAGGATCTGGTGGACCGGGTGATGGTGATGTACGCCGGGCGTATCGTCGAGGTTGCACAGCGCGAAGTGCTGTTCCATCAACCGGCTCATCCCTATACCCGCGGCTTGTTGGCGGCGATTCCCGATGTGTCGCAACGCCGGGATTTGCAGGCGATTCCGGGTCATGCACCGGCACCGGGACAGCGACCACAGGGATGCGCCTTCGCGCCTCGATGTGGCCGTCGAGTTGCGGCGTGTTCGGTGCTCGAACCGCAATTGCAGGACCTCTCTTCACAGCAGCGTGTGGCCTGTCTGGCTCCGCATCTTCAGGCCTTGCAGCTGATCAGCCAAACCTCGGCGTCACCAGTCATTGAAGCGTTGGAGCGCACGCCACTACTGGAGATCAAAGACCTGAACGTGGCCTACGACCGCCAGGTCCTGTTCGATGTGTCTCTGCGTGTGGCTGCCGGTGAATGCCTGGCGCTGGTGGGTGAGTCCGGTTCGGGCAAAACCAGCCTGGCCCGCGCCATTGCTGGCCTGGGAGAGAACGCCGAAGGTGAGTTGCATTACGCGGGCGAGTTGTTGAGCCTGTCGGCGCGACAACGTGACGGAGCGCAACGGCACCAGATTCAGTACATTTTCCAGAACCCGTATCGGGCACTGAATCCGCGGCAAACGGTTTACCAAACCTTGAGTGCGCCACTGGAGCATTTCTTCGGCATCAAGGGCGCATCCGTGCGGCAAAAGGTGGATACGGCGCTCAAGCGGGTGTCGCTACCGGCCTACGTGGCGGATCAGTATCCTCACAGCCTGTCCGGTGGTGAACGTCAGCGCGTGGCGATTGCACGGGCGTTGGTCTGTGAGCCAAAACTATTGATCTGCGACGAAATCACCTCGGCACTGGACGTCTCGGTTCAGGCGTCGATTCTGGCGCTGTTGCGGCAACTGCAAGGGGAAGGGCTGACGCTGCTGTTCGTCACCCATGACCTGGGCGTGGTTCGCGCCATTGCCGACCGGGTATTGGTGTTGAAGTTGGGTCGTGTGGTGGAGCAGGGGCGGCTGGATGCGGTGCTGGATCAGCCGCAAGCGGCGTATACGCGCACATTGCTGGAAAACTCTCCGACATTGCGGTGACGTCAATCGCCAGCAAGCCGGCTCCTACAACGCTGAAACGTGATGCGACATATAACTGTAGAAGCCGGCTTGCTGGCGATGAGGGCAGTACGGACACATCCAGTGCCAGAATTTGACGACGTTCCTCATTCTTACGCACTAACGTTGTATTTCGGACTTAAACACAGGAGGGCAATGGAATGCCCGATCTTCCCCACGCCAATCGCTTGCGCGGCGGGCGCTATTCCCAATCCGGCCAAATCTACTTGCTCACGGCCGTCACTCATCACCGTGATCCGGTATTTGCCAATTGGCGCGTTGGGCGCCTGATGGTGGACCAATTTCGCCAGGCCCAGACAGAAGAATGCGCCGAGTCACTCGCTTGGGTGGTCATGCCCGATCATTTTCATTGGCTAGTGGAACTGAAGAACAGCACGTTGCCGGCGTTGATGCTGGCTACCAAGTCTTGCAGCGCACGGGCAGTCAATGCATCTTTAAAACGTAGTGGCCCGCTATGGCAGAGAGGCTTTCACGACCGTGCAATTCGACGGGAGGATGATTTACAGGCAGTGGCCCGATACATCGTTGCCAATCCGTTACGTGCGGGGTTGGTGAGGCGTGTGCATGATTATCCTTTGTGGGATTCCAAATGGTTGTAGCGGGTAGCACGTGGTGGCCGTTGTGACGCCATCGCCTGCAAGCCGGCTCCTACGGGACTGGATTCACAACTATCCATTGTAGGAGCCGGCTTGGTGCGGGCGGCGTACTGGCGATGGTATCGGTGAGCGTTGCGATGTGCTTACGCCACCCGCGCCTTGCGGCGGCGTGCTTCTTCGCGCACGGCCGGGATGATCCAGCGACCGTAATCCACGGTGTCGTAGAGCGGGTCGTAGCCGCGGTTGAGGAACGTGGTCACTCCCAGATCGACGTAATCCAGCAACGCCTGGGCCACGGTTTCCGGCGTGCCGACCAACGCGGTGGTGTCGCCGTAGGCACCGACGGCGGTGGCGGTGGGCATCCAGAGCGCACGGTCATGACGATCGCCCAGGGCTGCGGCGGCGAGCAAGCGTTCGGAACCGGTGCCTTTGATGCGTTTCTGCCAGGGGCTGCCCGCCGCAAATTGCGGGTTGGCTTTGATCTGCTCAAGGATCTGCTGCGCCCGTTGCCACGCCAATTCCTCGGTCGCACCCAGGATCAATCGTACGGACAGGCTAACGCGCGGCGCCTCGACACCCGCTGCACTGGCGGCCGCACGCAGTTTGCCGATCTGTTCGGCCACGCCGCTCAAAGGCTCACCCCACAAGGCATACAGGTCCGCATGTTTCACTGCGATCTGATAGGCAATGTCCGAAGACCCACCAAAGGAAATCGGAATGTGCGGCTGCTGCAACGGTTTGACCGGTGAGAACGCACCCTTGATGTTGAAGTATTCTCCTTCGAAGTCGAAAGGCTCCTCGGCGGTCCACGTCCGGCGGACGATCTCCAGGTATTCATCAGTACGTTTATAGCGTTCGGTCTTGTCCAGCAAGAAATCGCCTTCCTGAGGTTCGGCGGTGATCCCGGTGATGGCATGCAGACGAATCCGGCCGCCTCCGGTGGTGTGATCCAGTGTCGCGAAAGACCGGGCCGCGACTGTCGGGGCGGTGAGGCCCGGACGGTGAGCGATCATGAACCCCAACCGCTCGGTGTGAGCGGCGGCGTAGGCGGCAATCTGCAAACTGTCGGCGCTGCCCGGACCGCTGGCGATCAGCACTCGGTCGAACCCTGCATGCTCATGGGCGCGGGCGTGGTGACGAATAAACTCCAGATCGAAATCCGGGCTGCGCACGCCCCGGGTCTCGGACCACTGGCGGGGGAAAATCATGCCTACGAATTCAATGGACATAGAAAAACTCCTGATGGCGGCAAACGGATTGGCCGCGGGCTAGAACTGGTAATCCACCTGGGCCAGCAAGGTGCGGCCGGGCATGGGTTGCAGGAAGGTATTGGTGGATCCGGCCAGACCGCTGACGAAGTTCAGCTCGTTGGTCAGGTTGAGCACGCGCAAAGTGGTGCTCCACTGTGGCTGGCGGTAGTACACAGCAAGGTCGAGGTTGTATTCGTCGGGGATTTTCACGGTCTTGCTCAGGTTCAGGTACCAGCTGCTGGTCCACCAGCCGGACAGTTCAGCGCCGAAACCTGAATCGAAGCGGTAGTCAACGTAACCACTGGCGGTGTATTCGGGAATCTGTACCGCATCGAAGCGTCCGGACGGCCGCTGATTGAGGCTGTTGTTGTCGCCGAACACCGTGCCGTTGTCGGGAATGAACCCCGCCGAGGCGAAACCGGCCTGGGAGGCAAATTCGTTGTAGGCGGTGAGTTTTGAGAGGTTCAGCGCCGTGCGCAGGTGATCGTCAGGCTGGTAACGAATGGTCGACTCCACGCCCTTGATCACCAGTCGCGCAATGTTGTTGTTGCTGTCGGGTGACTGATCCCGTTCCTGCTTGAATGCCGCCAGGGTCATGAACAGCTCGTTGGGCACGGCTTCGACTTTCAATCCGACTTCGTGCAATACGCTCAGGCTTTCGAAGGCCAGTGGGTTGAGCAGGTTGGCACCGGCGCCGCTGCCCCAGCCCAGTCCGTTGGAGAAGAACCCGGTATTGACCGCCAGCGAGCGATCGAAGGTGTAGTACAGCGTGCTGTTCTCGGTGGGCTTTATGTACGGACTGACCTGAAAGGCAAACAGTCGGTAGTTGTCACTGTCCTTGCGTGGGTTGCCACCGGCTAGCACGAACGGGTTTTCGATTTCAGCGTCGATCCAGCTGCGGCTGGCACCGATGTTCAAGCCGACACGCTCGCCCAGCTTCAGGTTGTGCTGGGTGAACAACGTGCGCGTGGTCCAGGTGCTTTCAGCGGTGTAAGGCGCGACGGATTCGGCATAGAGCCCGTGACCGGCCGGGTACATAGCCGGCAGATTCAGCCAGCCATAGTAGTTGGAGAATTGCGGCACCCCGGGCTGGCCGATCCAGGCACCGTTGCCACCGGCCGGATTGGAACCGGTCAGCCCCAGCAGATCCCCCGGATTCTTGCCCGATGGGTCCTGAGTCAGGTCATAGGCGTTGATGGTTGAACCGAAGTTGTTGTTGGCAGCGATCGACTGGTTGAACTCGCGGCGGTAAATCAGCCCGGTATTGCTGTCATCACGCAAGGTCAAACCGCCCAGCTGCGCTTCGTTACGCGAGCGAAACTCGAAGCGGTTATCGAAAATATTGTCCTTGGACTGCACCTGGAAAGAACCGACGGCGTCGGTCATGTCCCGCGAGCGCTGGTAAAACGTGCTGTTGGCCAGGGTGACGGTCGGCGTCAGATCGGCTTCTACCCGCAGTTGCGTGGTGAAGCGCCGCGAGGTGTTTTCATCCTCGTCGCGCTGGCCGGTTTGCGAGGACAGGGAGGTCAGGCCGTTGCCGGCCAGCGACGGGTCATACACCCAGCCACGCAGGCTGCCCGGGTTGGCGCGTGTGTTAGGCGAGGCGGCCTGGAAACTGCCATCGATAACGCTGTATTGGCCCTGAGCGTTACGTTGGCGTTTGACCCAGCCCAGGGTCGGCGCATCCGCTGCACCAGAGGCGAGTACCGGCGACCACAGGGTGTTGCCGTTCTGGATGATCGGCGTCGCGCGCCCGGCGTAATATTTGCCGCTGTCCACCAGCTCTTGGTTGGCGCGGTTCCAGCCGTGGGTGATGTTGTAGTCGTAGTAGTCGTCGTAACTGGCATTCCAGTCGACGCGCACGTTGTCATTGCGCCAGGCGAGGGCGCCGTAGAACGCGTCGAAGTTGTTGTCGACGTTGTCGTAGAAATCTTCCTGGCGCTGCTTGGTAATGCTGATCCGGTAGGACAGGTTGTCACTTAGCGGGCCGGTGTTATCAACGCTGAATTTACTGGAATCACGGGATTCACCGTCCGGCACCCACGTGCCCAGCTCACCGCTGAGTCTGGTTTTGAACTCATTGAAGTTCGGTTTCTTGCTCAGGTAATTGACGTAGCCACCACTACCGGACACCGAGCCATAGGTCACCGAGGATGGGCCGGCGACGATGTCGGCGCCTTCATAGGCGTTGAAGTTGGCCGGGTGTCGCACACCGTAAGCGCGCTGGCCGTCCTGGAAAACTTCAGAACCCTGAGCGCGAAACTGCGGTGCGATCCCGGCGTTCTGGCCGCCACCACGGGTGATGCCCGGCGCGTATTTGACCAGATCGTCGGCGCTACGGATCGGGTCGTTCGCCAGTTGCTCGGCATTGACCTGCGTGATCGAGCGCGGAGTGTCGAGCACCTTGGCTTCGATGCCTCCGTAGATCGAGGACACAGACCGGGTGGGCAGGGCGTCATCGTCGGAATCGCTGGCACTGGCTTGAACAGTGACGGTTTGCAGTTGAGTGTCGGCGGCGAAGGTCGCCGTCGACAGGGTGGAAACGATGACCAATGCCAGTGCGTGGCCAGAAGCGGGACGAACGAAGCCGATAGAGGGCATGAACATGTGCCTCGAAAGATAAATTCATTGAATGGCGTAAACGTCATAACGGCCACCGCCCCTGTAGGAGCCGGCTTGCTGGCGATGGCGTCATAACGGTCCCCATCGCCAGCAAGCCGGCTCCTACAGGTCGGCGTCTGCGCGGGTTATGCCGTGTCTTTCAACCAGAGTTTTTCAAAGCGCCAGGTGCTGAACAGCGACTCTTCGGCCGCCGCGCCGCCCACGCGGTTGGCCACACTGTCGAGCAAATCGGCGTAGCCCCAGATCAACATGCCGCCGCGTTCGTACTGGATCTGCTGGACCTTGTGGACCAGCGCCTTGCGTTTCTCCAGGTCGGGTTGGGCCATGGCCGCCAGAAACAACTCGCTGAATTGTGGATCGTTGAAATGGGTCTTGTTCGACACGGCAAACGGAGCGTCGGTGTGAATCGCGCTGGCCAGGAATGGCGCACCGATGCTGCCGCCAGTACTCAGTGTCCAGTCGTTGCGCAGCGGGCCCTGAAACGTGGCCAAGTCGACTTGTTTGACCTTGAGCGTGACACCGATGCGCTTGGCCTGTTCGGCCAGCACCAACGCTGAGGTCAGCCCCGGACCGGGTGTCGTCACCAGTTCCAGTTCAAGGTTTTCATGCCCGGCTTCCTTGAGCAGTTGCGCCGCACGTTGTGGGTCGTGAGGTCGCGGCCCCAGCGTGTGGTTGAAGGTCGGATCGCTCGGCGCATAAAGGTCGTTGGCCACTCGGCCCTGTCCGTTGAGCGCTCGGCGCACCAGTTCTTCCCGGTCGGCCAGCAGGCGAAATGCCTCGCGCACCCGTGGATCGTTGAATGGCGGTTTGTCGAGGTTCATGTCGAACGACAACCAGTTGCCGGTCACCGATTTGAGAACCGTGAGCCTTGGGTCGCGCTGCAGGACTTCCAATTGCTCGGTGGGCATCACGTTGGCCATGTCGATTTGCCCGGAACGCAGGGCGGCCAGGCGCGAAACCTGATCCTTGAAATCGATGATTTCCAACTCGTCGGCGTAGGGTTTGCCTTCCTTGTAGTAGTTCTCGAACCGCGTGAACAACGAGCGCTGGCCGGGGGTGAAGCTTTTCAGTTTGTACGGGCCAGCGCCTACCGGGTTGGTCACCGGGTGGTAGTCCACTGGCACGATCCCGCCAAAATTGACCCAGGTTTCCGCCAGCGGCATGTAGCTGCGGCCTTCGCGGAAGTTCAGGCGTACGGTGCGCGAGTCGAGTTTGACCAGGTTGTCGCGGTCAACCCAGTGCAACAGCGCGGCGTAGGGCGAGGCCAGTTGTGGGTCGGTGAGGCGGCGAATGGAGAACATCAGGTCATCGGCGTCGATGGTTTTGCCGTGGTGAAACTCCAGGTCTGGACGCAGGCGAAGCGTCCAGCTGCTGGCATCGGCATTCGGCTCGGCGAATTCGGCCAGGGCCAGGCGCGGTTGCATTTGCTCGTCCCATTCCCACAACTTGCTGTAGAGCGCAAAGCCGCGAACGATGCCGCTGCCGATGGGTTTGTGTGCGTCGAGGTTGCCGCTCTGGTTACCGTCGAGAATCCCCAGCCGCAGACGTCCGCCATAGCGCGGCTGATTGTCGGCCGTGGTGCTGACGCTTGGCTTTTCGCTGCTCGGGCCGCAGCCGGCGAGCAGGCCGCCACCGAGCAGTAAACCACCGCCAAGCAGCGCGCTGTGGCCGAGAAAATCCCGACGGCTGAACAATGAGTGGTCGTCGCTCATGGCATCAGGCTCCGGCCGGACCGTTGGCGGAGCGCAACTCCAGCGGTGCTGGAGCAGGGCGGCTCAGTTCGACGCGCTCACTGCGAAAGTGCGGCAAGATGTGCTCGCCCAGGCGGTAGGCTTCTTCCAGATGCGGGTAGCCCGCGAGGAAGAACAGATCAATGCCGATGGCGTTGTACTCGCGAATCCGCGCCACCACATTTTCATAACTGCCCACCAGCGCGCAGCCCGGCGGAATACCGATGTAGCCGAAACCGGTCCAGACGTTGGGGTGAATGAAAAAATCATCGAAGCTTTGGGTCTCGGCCTTTTCTGCGAACCCGGTTTCGTAGCTGAGCTTGCGCGCGGAGCGCAGCCCGGCATGGGCCGCCACCGCCTTGACCGCGCCCCTGGCGATGCCTTCATCGAAGAAACGTTTGGCTTCGGTGCGGGCCAGTTCCTCGTTCTCCCGGGTAATGACATCGATCGACAAGCCAAAACGAATGTCGGTGCGCCCATACTTCAATGCACGCTCGCGGATATCGGCAATCAGAGCGGCAATTTCATCTGGGTGCTCGGCGCGCATCAGGTAGAAGTCGGCGTGCCTGGCCGCGAACTCCCGGGCCGGGATCGATGAGCCGGCGGTGCAGATCAGTGGCAGCTCGGCCTTCTTCAACGGCCCGCGCAAACCACCGCCTTCGGCCTTGTAGAATTTGCCCTCGTAGTGGAAGTTCTCGTTGTGCCAATAGCCCTTGACCACGTCCATGAACTCGATGGCCCGCTCATAGCGCTCGTCATGATCGCTGAAGTCACCGACCTGGCGCTGAATCGCGTCCGAGCCGCCGTTGATGATGTTCCACACCAAGCGATTGCCGGTGGCGCGCTGATAGGTTGCGGCTTGCTGCACCGCCACCCACGGCGTGTAGTGGTAGGGCTGGAATGCCGTGACGAATTTCAGCGTGCGGGTTTCACGGGCGAGCAGTGAGCAGACGGTCCAGGGTTCTTCACCCGAAGGGGCGTTGACCATCAGGGCACCGCCGAAGCCGTTGATCTCTGCGGCCTTGGCGATCTGCCCTAGGTAGTCGATGTAGGTAAAGTGGTCGCCCACGCTGAACGCCGAGACAGCGCCGGTGCTAGGGCCGCCGCGATGCCAGTCGCCACGGTTGCGCGGGTCGCCAGGGAGGAATTGGGTTTCGCCGTGAAGCGGCAGACGCGTGAAAAATTCAATGCTCATGTCGAAGGCTCCGTTTCACTGCACGCTAGGGCTGCAGATCGGGGTGATCGGCTGATCGTTGATGACCTTGTGCGCGAAAGGCACCGAGTCCTTGAGGGAGGCGTTGACCGTTTCGCTATGCCCCAACCCTTTGTAGAGATGGCCCTCAACCACGGAGCCGGTCTTGCAGGCGTCTTGCATCAGCGCGACCTGGGTCGAAGCCGCAGGGGTTTTATCTTCAGCACCGGTGCCAATGAAAATCGGTTGGGCCAGTTTCAGCGTCGGGTAAGACACTTGCTTCTGCCACGCCGCAAGCTGGTCGCCCTTGTAGTCTTTTTTGGCGTTTGCCGGCGTCAGGCCGACACCCACCACATCGCTGACCAGCGCCGCCAGGCAACTGGTGCGGGCCTGCTCGAAAAGAGGCAGCGCCTTGTCGGTGTAGAAGTCCTTGGGGTTGATGCTCGGGTCGTACTGCTGGGCCGCCAGCAAGGTGTAGAAGCCATAGGCGAGGGACGCGTCGACCTTATTGACGTCCTGTTCACCGACGTTTTTCGCACCCACGGTGTAGATCACGCCGGTACCGATACTGCCTTTGACGCCGAGGTCGGGCGCATAAGTCGGCGCATAGGCCGCCGAAGCGAAGGCGCCGGCGCCCCCCTGGGACTGACCGACGATCAGCACTTTGTTGGCCAGCCCCGGAACACCGGCGACCACGGCTTTGGCCGCATCGAGAATGCCGTAGGCCGCCATGCGATTGTTCAGCAACGGGTGACCACCGGGTACTCCGAGGCCCTGATAGTCGGTGGCGACAATGGCATAACCTTCGTCCAGCCAACGGCTGAGGTACTGCACGTCGCGATAGGAACGGCCTTGCCAGGACGGCGCGCAAACGTCCGCTACACCGACGGTGCCATGACCCCAACTGGCGACCGGCCAACCTCCGGCGGGCGCCTTGCCCTTGGGCAGGAACAGCGTGCCCGAGACCACGATCGGGGTTTTGTTGTCGATGCCGTCGGTGGACGTGTAGAGAATCCGTTGCGCGCTGGCGGCGTTGGGCAGGCTAAGGGTCTTTTCCAACGGCTCGCTACGCAGCAGTTTGCCGGGCGTCGCCGGGATTACTTCTTGCCAGGTGTAGAACGCCGAGACACGGCCGTCACCTTGCTGCGGATCGGGTTTTGGTGCGTGTGTACCGGCCGCCATAGCTGTGATGGACAGCGCCAGGAAACTTAAACCGAAGACGAATTTTTGCGGCAGTTTCATCAGGATTTCCCTATTCATGGATTGTTGCTGACCTGGGCACGCAGGGCCGGCCAGTAGTCGGTAAGTTTCAGATCGATCAGCGCCTGGTTGGTGAAACCGGTGGCCAGCGAAGGGGTGATGTCGTAGTTGTCGCGAATCAGGTGATTCGCCAGGGCGTAAGCGGTCAGGGCCTGGTAATGGGCTTTGAGTTGTTGGTCGCTCTTCGGCGCCCAGCGCTCTTTCCAGGTCACCGGATCGTTCTGGTCATCGCGACGCAGCACGCTTTCAGCCGTACCGGCGCGTGAGGAGAGTTGGTAGTAGGCGTCCTGGTTCTGTTCCTCAGAGATCCACCAGGCTGCCTTGACCCATGCCGTCGCCAACAATTGCGTGACATCGGGGTGCTGCGTGACAAAGTTGTCGGTACCCCAAAGGTCGGAGACCAGGCGCCAGTCGTTGGCTCCTTGCTTGGTCGACCACAGAATCTTGCCCACGCCTTTGTCCTCAAGCGCGTAAGCCTCGCTGAGCAGCACCGCCGCATCGACTTTTCCAGCGGACACCGCCGCGGCACCGACTTGCGGGTTGAGGTTGGCGATTTTGAAATCGTCGAGCTTCAGGCCTTTGCTGGCGAGAAAGTTGCTGAAAGCGAATTCCCAAGGACGACCGCGATGCAGAGCCAGGCGTTTGCCTTTGAGGTCTTCAATGCTCTTGGCCTCGGAACCCGCCGGCACCACCAGGTAGATGTTGTTGCCGCTGCCTCCGGGCACGATCAATTTGCCCGGCACGCCACCCGCGCCGGCGATCACTGAGGGCAGATCGCCGCGTACGGCAAAGTCGATGCTGTTGTTGCTGAAGCCTTCGTTGATCTGCGGACCGGCGCCGGCGTGGGGCAGGGCGATCCACTCGAGTTTCACGCCGCGTTGGCTCAGTTGCTGTTCAAGCCAGCCGTCCTCGATAACGCGTCCGGCAATACCGCCAAACACCGGCTTGCCGCCTTGGGTGTAGGCAACGATGGCGATCTTCACCGACGTTGGTGCCTGTTCGGCCAGTGCGGTGGCACTGAGTAGTAAGCCGGTCAATGCGACCAGGCCGTTGCGCCAGAAACGCTTCATAGAAATCTCCCTAAATGGCCAATAACGAAACTCAATCTGTAAGAGTCGGCTTGCTGGCGAGGAGGCCCTTAAGCTTTTGAAAATGCCATCGCTGGCAAGCCAGCTCCTACAGGTGGAACGTTGTTAGGAGGGAGAGAGCAGATTGCATGCCACACCGTGAAAAACCGGCTGCAGGCCTTGCGCGGTGTGTATTTCGGGATGGGGGAAAGCGAGAAGTGAGGCGGTGGGTGCTGATCAGCAAGCAGGGGGATGCTTGTCAATTGCTGCTCCAGCAACACGTGAAGAGCAATCGAACGATATATTCTAAACCGGAATATACAAATGCTAATTAATAATTTTTTAGTCTAAATATCTTAGTGCACTATTGAGCACGCGCTTTTACTGCCAGGAATGCACCATGTCGCTGATCACTCATCCAAATGCCCGCGAATTGACCAAGTCGGTAAGGGCCACCGTTCTGGTGTTCAAGGACCCGCGCTCACAGGAGTTGCTCAGTCGTATAGAGCGCCTGGCGCCCAGTGAAGCCAACACGTTGATCATCGGTGAAACCGGAACCGGCAAAGAGCTGGTTGCCCGCCATATTCATAATTTGAGTAGAAGAGGGCGCGATCCTTTCGTTGCAGTGAACTGCGGCGCCTTCGCCGAAACCCTGGTGGAAAGTGAGCTGTTCGGCCACGAAAAAGGCGCATTCACCGGCGCCACTTCCAGCAAGGCCGGTTGGTTCGAAGCTGCCAATGGCGGCACGTTGTTTCTTGATGAGATCGGTGATTTGCCGCTGAACATGCAGGTAAAATTGCTGCGGGTTTTGCAGGAGCGCGAAGTGGTGCGCCTGGGTTCGCGTACGCCGATTCCAATCAACGTGCGCTTGGTGGCCGCGACCAACGTCAACCTCGCGGATGCAGTGGTTGCCGGCCATTTTCGCGAGGATCTTTTCTACCGATTGCACGTCGCCACGATTCGCCTGCCGCCGCTGCGGGAGCGACCGGGCGACATTTTGCCATTGGCTGAGTTTTTCCTCGAAGAACACTGCCAGCGCTTGGGTTACAACCGTGCTTCATTGAGTGTCGAAGCCGAACGAAAACTGTTGGAGCACAGTTGGCCGGGCAACATCCGTGAGCTGGAAAACTCGATTCATCATGCCTTGCTGGTGTGCCGCAATCAGCGGGTTGCACCGGCGGATCTGCATCTGGTGGACATGCGTTCCTCGGGTATCCGCCAAGAACAGGAACAGGCCGTTCATGCAAGTCCCGGCATCGCTGGGCCAGTGAACCTGGAAGCAGCACTCAACGCGTTGTTCGAGCAAAATATTCCAGACCTGTACGAGCACATTGAAGAAACCATTTTCCGTGCGGCCTACCGGTTTTGCCATGGCAACCAATTGCAGACTGGACGACTGCTGAACATCAGCCGCAACATCGTTCGGGCGCGACTGGAAAAGATCGGAGAGTTGAACAAACCGTTGTCGGTGGAGGAGTAACAGGTCACCGTGACTGCCTGATACGGAGTGAATGATCGTTCAGCGAATCAGCGAATCAGCGAATGACGGCTTCTGGCCGATTCTGTTGAAAAAGTCTGTAATCCGAGTCCGGGAAGCCTTTGCCAAAAGTAAAGATTTCAATCTCGGACGCGTACTTTTCAGATGCACAAACTATGGCCGACTTTTTCAACAGAATCGGCCGATTTCTGCCGGTTATGACGGGCCGGAATCGACCCGGAGCAAGCGCTCAGCGGTACCTACGAAACAATGAGGAGTCCAGCACTAAAGAATCCTACTTATGAAGGCTGTAGGGATTCAGTGGCGGCGTACGCTGGAAAAGAGATCATCGACTCGGTCTGTGGGTGCTCGTAGGTCGAGGACAACACAGCACTGAGTCGATCGCCCAACAAATTCCAGGCGCGCTTTTTCTCTTCGGCATAATCATGATGCAGGTAGTGCCGCCTTACCCGCGAGCCGGCCAACACATGGTTTTGGCAGCGATCGATGACGTCCAGGTTGACACCCAAAGCCTGCATCATGGTCGCACCGGTGCGGCGTAGGTCATGAGGTGTCCAGTCGCCGTTTTGGCCGTCGGCAAGGACCAGGGTATCGTCATGACGCCGTCGTGAAAGGGCCTTGCGGTTTTTGAACCGGGCTTGGCGGTCACCCACCTGTTTACTCACCACTTTCACGTCCACATGCCCATCATCCTGCTTATTGGGAAAGCACCACTGAGAATCTCCCGTGAGGGTCTTGAGTTCCTGAAAAAAATGCAGGGCGAAGGGCGAGAGGAAAACATGGTGGTCCTGTTTCTTGCCGCGGGTGCCTTTGACGTTTTCACTGGGGAGGAACCAGGTCTGTTGGTCCAGATCGACATTTTTCCATTCGGCCTGCAGCAACTCGCCAATCCGGCACAGGGTGCCTAGGCTGATCCAGAGCGCGAGTTGGGTTTCCTTCTTTAGCGGCCGAATGCCCTCGTATTTTTGCCCGGCGGGGAGGGCGTTGTAATCGGCGGTCATTTGCTGGAAGCGGTTGTGCAACTCCAACAGCTCAGCCGGGGAAAAGATGCGGCTTCTTTCCGCTTCGTAGTCGGCAGGGATCAGGGGGGCGATATCGACCAGTTCCGTCGGATCACCCTCGACCAATAAAGCCCGCCAGGGTTGGCGCTTTCTGGCCCAGCTGAACATCTGGGTGAGGTCGGCAAAGAAGCTGATGGCTTGCCGGTGAGCGCCGCGGTTGACCACGGCTCGGATCAGCGCCCGAACATCGTGTTCGGAGACGCTGCTCACTGCGGTCTTGCCGAGTGCAGGCAAAAGGTCCTTGTTAAAACGACGTTGCAACTCGGTATTGCCGTCTTTACGCGCGACGCCATCCAACAGCCAGGCCTGGGCCAGATCCTGGACGGTCAGTGTTTGCACCTTCGTCGTTTTTACTTGTTCGGCCTCTACGTTAGCAGCGGCGTATGCCTGTGCCTTGGCGGTTTTCTTTTGCTCGTTGGGATTGATTTGCTCATCAATGAGCGCTCGGGCCTGGTTGCGTGCTTTGCGGATGTCGGTCAGGGATTTGCGCGGCCAGGAGCCGCAGGCGTACTCTTTGTTCTGCTCGCCCCAGCGATACCGATAGAAAAAGCTGACCGATATACCGTCCTTACGCACGGAGATTCGACCGGCGAGATTACCATCCTCCCGGAGGATGCGGCCGGCATCTTCAGCGGTCAGCGACTCGAGTTCTTTGATGGTAATTTTGGCCATGAAACGGACTCCCCCTACTTTTACCCCCACAAAAACGTCGGCTCTTGATGGACGTTACTGGACTCTCGTAGAGCAGAACACCGCTGGAGCTCAAGTAAATACTAGCTTGGAAAAATCCAGAGTAAAATTTTGGAGTCTTTCAAGAAGTATGAAAAAGGAGATGGGGTGCTAGGGGTCGAGTGTTCGAATCACTCCGTCCCGACCATTATTCCTGAGTAAAATCAGACACTTAAGCCGATCACCTGGATCGGCTTTTTTGTGCCCGCGAAAAACTGCTGTCGCAGCAAAACCGTTCAAGGTTTCTTTTCTTCAACTCCATCCTTCGACCCGCTGGAGGTTTGCGCATCCTTATCTGTCTCGTGGGACTCTGCACCGGAGTTCGACCCCGAGGCTTCTTCACCCTTTTTGTCGGCCTTGTCTTCCTTGGATTCGGTGCCTCCCTGATTGACCCCGGGAATACCCGTAGGCGGAACGGTGCTGCCCGCCATCGACAGCGGTGCGGTGGCAGATAAAAGACTTCCAAGCATGAGGGCTGCAATGGTTCTGTTCATCGTCGGGCTTCCGCGTCAGGTGGATAGACGTTGGAAGTTCTGACGCGGGGTAAAGTGCCGGTCAACTGACGGGCGGGTACCGTATCGCGGTGTGGCGCAGTTTATCTCAACGGTACAGATAATTACGGCCATGCTTCACTGCTCTCGCAACTGGCTCCACTCGATGCCGAACCGTCCGAGGTATTTTCTCAATCGGTCCGCATCATTGGGCTGCGCCTTGGTCTGTCGCGACACACCGAACAGTCGCCTGCCGGCATCCGACAAGCTGTCTGCCTGTCTGCAAACCTCGAGCACCGCCTTCAATTGCAGTCGATCGAACAGGTCCAGCGTCTGCGCATCGCCCGGCAGATCATTCGTCATCCCGGCCGGTTGCGCCAGGCCCCACGCATACCGCAGCCGATCAATTTCCTCCTCGACCTGCGCTTCATCGATTCGCCCGCTGTCGGCCAGCGTCGCCATGCGCGTGATCGAGGCCGAAAGCTCGCGGAAATTGCCCAGCCACGCAGCTTCCCGTGAGCTGGCGAAACTCAAGTAGCGCCGTCGGGCTTCAAGGTTGAAGCGCACCAGTTGGCCGTGTTCGCGCGCGTGGCGTTCAAGCTCGAAATCGATGTTGGGTTCGATGTCTTCGCGGCGACCCGCCAGGCCCGGCAGGTCGAACGTCCAGAGGTTGATCCGTGCGTAGAGATCTTCCCTGAACAGACCTTCGGCGACGCGACTGCGCAGGTCGCGGTGGGTGCCGGCGATGATCAGGAAGTCGCTGTCGACCTCCTTGTCCGAGCCCAGCGGGAAGAAGCGCTTCTCTTCGATGGCCTTGAGCAGCATGGCTTGTTCGTCCGCGCCCAGCTCGCCGATCTCGTCGAGAAACAACATGCCGCCGTCAGCGGCCCGCAGCAGACCATCGCGGGCGTTTTGCGCGCCGGTAAAGGCGCCTTTGACGTGGCCGAACAGCGCGGACATTGCCCCATCGCCACGCAGGGTAGCGCAGTTCACTTCAACGAAACGCCCCTGCATTTGATGGCGACTGCGTTTGAGCTCGTAGATACGTCGGGCGAGAAAGGATTTGCCGGCGCCGGTCGGGCCGATCAGCAGCATCGGCGCTTTGGAGCGGACGGCCACGCGTTCGATCTGCTCGATGGAACGGTTGAAAGCTGTGTTGCGGGTGGCGATGCCGGACTTGAGAAATTCCAGGCCTTCCAGACGTTTGTGGGTGAAGCGTGAGGCAATCCTGTCGTAGCGCGACAGATCCAGGTCGATCAGGGCGTGGGTGCCGGTGGCTGGTTCTTCTTCGCTCTTGCGGCGGGCGGGGGAGGTCTGGATCAGGCGCGCGGGCAGGTAGCGCGCCTCGGTCAGCAAGAACCAGCAGATCTGCGCGACGTGGGTCCCCGTGGTGATGTGCACCAGATAGTCCTCACGCTCGGTATCGAAGGTGTATTCGGAGGTGAAGTCGTGAAGTGCGCCGTAGACCTCCTCGAAATCCCAGGGGTTGCGCAACGCCATCGGGTGCAGGCGCACTTCCGTGCCCGGCGACACCTGACGGATGTCCTCGCGAATGCGTTCGGCCAGGCTCGCGTCCCGTGCATCTGTGCCGTGTATCAGTTCCAGGCGATGGATCAATACGTCCGGTTGCTGGCACAGGCCCACACTAGGCCGCCAATGGTTCCAGCGATTGGCGCCTTTGCCTACGCGATCGAGGGTGGCGCCGATGAAACCGATGGCGACGGTGCGCTTGCTGGACATTGATTATCCTGAAAGATAAATGACGATAGCCAATGATAGTCTTCGAGGGTGTTATCTGTCGTGACGAAAATTCAGGAATGCTCGTTCTTAAAATAAAACTCTTTAAAATCAAATAGATAAAAATAATTCACGAACGTTTTCAAAAACTGGCACAGCGGCTGCAATACCTCTCGCAACGAACAGGACAACACAGCGAGACGCCACGATGGCCAACTTCAACCTCTTCAACACGCAATCGAAAAGCCTGCCGGCGTGCGACACCTTGAATGCTTCCGGAGCCGCGGCTTATGCCTATACGCCCAAGCATCAACTGGCACAGTTGGCAGTCACCGGTTGCCTGAATTCGACCTTTTACGCATCCGCGCAAAGTCAGTTGGATCAGGTGTTGAAGCTGGTGGCGGAGCTGGACAGCCGCTTCGTGGCGAATGCCGCTCTTTACGCCCGTCAAAAGGGTCATATGAAAGACATGCCGGCGTTGTTGCTGGCGGCGCTGACCGCTCAGCGTTCGGCTTTGGTGCCAGAGGTGTTCGGGCAGGTCGTGGACAGCGGCAAGATGCTACGCAATTTCGTGCAGATCCTGCGCAGTGGCGCTACCGGTCGCCGCTCCATGGGTTCTCAACCCAAGCGTCTGGTGCAGAACTGGCTGAACAGTGCAACCGAGCGACAGTTGTTGCAGGCATCGATCGGCAATCAGCCTTCGCTGGCGGATGTGGTGAAGATGGTTCACCCAAAACCGTCCGAGGCCTGGCGCGAAGCGTTTTTTGCCTGGGTGATCGGTAAACCGGTGGATGCACAGGCGTTGCCCGCACTGACTCGCGATTTGCTGGCCTTTCGCAGCGGTGCGAGTGATCAAGTGCCTGAAGTGCCGTTTCAATTGCTCGGTAACGAAACCTTGAGCAAGGAACAATGGGCAGCTCAGGCGCGGAACATGGGCTGGCAGGGCCTGCGCATCAACCTCAATACGCTGGCGCGCCACGGCGCTTTTGAAGTACCGGGTTGCACCGAATATGTGGCCGCTCGGTTGGCGGATCCTGAAGCGGTCGCTAAAGCGCGGGTGTATCCGTACCAGTTGCTGGCGGCGTATCGGATGGTTGGCGATGACGTGCCGGCGCCGATTCGCGAGGCCTTGCAGGATGCGCTGGAGCTGTCGTTGACCAATGTGCCGAAGCTTCAGAGTGCGGTGGTAATTTGCCCGGATGTTTCCGGCTCGATGGGCAGCCCGCTGACCGGTTACCGTCAGGGCGCGACCACCGCGGTGCGCTGCATCGATGTGGCGGCGTTGATCACGGCGGCGGTGTTGCGTAAACAGCCGACGGCGCGGGTGATGCCGTTCGAATGGAAGGTGGTGGATATCACCCTCAACCCGCGCGACAGTGTGATCAGCAATGCCGAAAAGCTTGCGGGCATTTTCGGCGGCGGAACCTGCTGCTCGGCGCCGTTGAAGAAACTGGCGGACAGCAAGGCCAGGGTCGATACGCTGATCATGGTGTCGGACAACGAATCCTGGATCGATGCGCGACGCCAGGGCGCCAGCGAGACGATGCTGCAATGGGAACGGATCAAGCGGATCAACCCCCAGGCACGCCTGATTTGCATTGACCTGCAACCGGGTTGGGCGACACCAGCGGCGGATCGTGACGACATCCTGAATGTCGGCGGTTTCAGTGACGCGGTGTTCGATGTGATCGAGCAGTTCACTGCCGGCCTGTACGGACCGCAGCATTGGGTCGAAGCGATTGAAAGCATGGGATGAGGCGATGAGCCGCCCAATGAATTGATTTGTCACGGGCACTGAATGCCGGTGGGACTACATCCAAGACGTCTCACCAAACCCTTGTCAGGGTTCGTGACGGCACGAATGCCGATGGCTGTACATCTGAGGCCGGCTAACCCCGGTGCGCGGTAACGCGCAACAGTCATCAACCTTTGTCGTGCCACCTTTTTTGAATCTGCCGGCGAATGCCGGTGGAACTACCTGAAGAATCGAGATGATGAAAGAACACACTTACCAATTGCTGGAAGTCGCCAACGGCAAACCGATCAAACTCTGGACCGAAGGCGTCCCGGTGGAAAACGAAGCGCGCGAGCAGTTGATGAACACGGCGAAGATGCCCTTCATCTTCAAGCATCTGGCGGTCATGCCAGACGTCCATCTGGGCAAGGGCTCGACCATCGGCAGCGTGATTCCCACAGTCGGCGCGATCATCCCGGCAGCGGTCGGGGTGGACATCGGTTGCGGCATGATTGCCGCGCGAACTTCGCTGACCGCGGCCGACCTGCCGGACAATCTGCATGGCCTGCGCAGTGCCATCGAGCAAGCGGTGCCCCATGGCCGCAGTTCGACCCGGTCGCGCCGTGACAAAGGCGCCTGGGACGAGATTCCGCAACAGGCCGATCAGGCCTGGGCGGCGTTGAATCCACGGTTCAAGGCGATCACCGACAAGTACCCGAAACTGGCCAACACCAACAACCGCGGGCATCTCGGAACACTGGGCAGCGGTAACCACTTCATCGAAGTGTGCCTGGATGAGGCCAACCGGGTCTGGTTCATGTTGCACAGCGGCTCGCGCGGTGTCGGCAACGCCATCGGCAACCTGTTCATCCAGATGGCCCAGGCGGATATGCGTCAGCACATCGCCAACCTGCCGGATCGTGACCTGGCGTACTTCGAAGAAGGCAGCCGGCACTTTGACGATTACGTGGAGGCGGTGGGCTGGGCTCAGGATTTCGCCAAACAGAACCGTGCGCTGATGATGCAAGCGGTGATTCAGGCCACGCGGCAGATCATCCGCAAGCCATTCGACGTCGCGCTGGAAGCGGTGAACTGCCACCACAACTACGTGCAGAAAGAGCGGCATTTCGGCGAGGACATTCTGGTCACCCGCAAAGGCGCGGTGTCGGCGAAAAAGGGCGAGTTGGGGATCATCCCCGGTTCGATGGGCGCCAAGAGTTTCATCGTGCGCGGTCTGGGCAACGAAGAATCGTTTTGCTCCTGCAGCCACGGTGCCGGTCGGACCATGAGTCGTACCAAGGCCAAAAACACCTTTACCGTCGAAGATCAGATCCGTGCCACCGCGCACGTTGAATGCCGCAAGGATGCTGCGGTGATCGATGAAATTCCGATGGCCTACAAGGACATCGACAAAGTCATGCACGCCCAGCGTGAGCTGGTTGAAGTGCTGCACACCCTGCGTCAGGTGGTGTGCGTCAAGGGATAACGCGTGCCGCAAGGCACGCCGGAACAAGGATTGAAGGACATGAAATTCGAAGAACGTCACCCGCTGTGCGGCGTCATGCGCGGCCGGGTACTGGAAGAACTGGCGCGCATAGAGCGCGAACGCAATGTCACGGTGCTGTACGCCTGCGAGTCGGGCAGCCGGGCCTGGGGTTTTGCCTCGCCGGACAGTGATTACGATGTGCGCTTCGTTTATGTGGAGAAACCGGAGTGGTTCGTCCAGGTCGATGCGCCGAGCGATGTGATCGAGCGACCGCTGGATGACGAGCTGGATGTCAGTGGCTGGGAGCTGCGCAAAACCCTCGGGCTGTTGCGCAAATCCAACCCGACCTTGCTCGAATGGCTCGACTCACCGCTGGTTTATCGCAGCGAGACCGCAGCGGTTTCTCAGCTGCGGGCACTGGCCGAGGCGTTCTACAGCCCGCCAGCCGCGCGCAATCACTACCTGTCGATGGCGAAGAAGAACTTCCGTGGTTATCTGCAAGGCGAAAGCGTGCGGTTCAAGAAGTACTTCTATGTACTGCGGCCCCTGCTGGCGGTGCGCTGGATCGATCAGGGACGCGGTCGGCCGCCGATGACGTTCAGCGATCTGCTGAGCACCGTCGATGACCGGGCCTTGCTCAATGAGGTCGACGAACTGCTCGCGCTCAAGCGCAATGCCGACGAAAGCGCTTACGGTCCTCGTCGTCCGGCGCTGCATGCGTTCATCGAGGAGGAACTTGAGCGTGCGGTGCCGACATTGCCCCGAACCCGGGAGGATTCGCGCCAGCTCGATCAATACCTGCGGGAAACCGTTGGTTTGTACGCCTAAGGAAAAAAATGAAACAGGACGTGATTGAACTGGACGGCGCCATCGGCGGTGGGCAGGTGTTGCGCAGTGCGTTGAGTCTGTCGATGGTGACGGGTCAGGCGTTTCGCATTGAGCGGATTCGGGCCCGGCGCAGTCGTCCGGGCCTGTTGCGCCAGCATCTGACCGCCGTGATGGCGGCAGCGCAGGTCTGCGGTGCAAAGATCCAGGGAGCGGAACTGGGCTCGCAGACATTGAGCTTCGAGCCGGGACCGATTCGCGGCGGCGATTATCGCTTTGCCATTGGAACCGCCGGCAGTGGCACGCTGGTGTTGCAGACCTTGCTGCCCGCCTTGTTGCTGGCGCCGCAAGCCAGCCGCGTGCGGATCAGCGGCGGCACGCATAATCCGCTGGCACCACCGACCGATTTTCTCAGCCGCAGCTGGTTGCCGTTGCTGCGACGCATGGGCGCGGAGGTTGAACTGACGTTGCTGCGCCACGGGTTCGTACCGGCAGGGGGCGGTGAAATCGACGTCAGGGTGCAACCATCGAAATTGTCAGCACTGCACTTGTGTGAGCGCGGCTTGCCGCTTTCGCAACAGGCGTTTGCGCTGACGGCGGGACTGGCGCCGAGTGTCGGTATCCGCGAGCTCGAAAGGGTGGCCCAGCGATTGAACATGGCATCAGCGGAGTTGAACGCGGTCATCGTTGATCCGGCCTGTGGACCGGGCAATGTGTTGCTGCTGGAGTATGCGTTTGAACACGTCACCGAGGTTTTCAGCGCTTTCGGTCAAGCCTCACTGCGTTCGGAGAAGGTGGCGGACGCCGCGATCGATCAGGCGACCGATTGGTTGCACAGCGGTGCGGCGGTAGCGGAGCATCTGGCCGACCAGTTGCTGCTGCCGATGGTGCTGGCCGGAGGTGGCTCGTTTACCACGCCCAGGATGACCGAGCATTTGCACAGCAACATTTCGGTGATCAACCGTTTTGTACCGATCCACATCCAGTGCCAGGAAGAAGGCGCAGACCAGTTAAAGGTTGAAGTTCGCGCTCGGGAGCAATAGGCGGCAAATTGCTGGCCCCCGAAAGCTTTCAGTCCCGGCAAACTCGCCTTTTTTCAAAAGGTTAGGTGGGCTATATGCGGACGATTGTCATCACCGTAGCAACGCTTTCCCTCGCTCTGTTCGCGTTGGAGGCCCAGGCCAGGGAGCTGAGCAAGAGCCATCGTTTTGCGTGTACCTGGGGTTCGGAAATTGCCGCCGGTGCGCAACAATCGAAGCTTTCGGGCATTTCTCTTTATGGTGCGCGCAAGCGCTTGCAGGCGCGCAAGTTCCAGCAACCGTGGATGCGCATGACCGCCATGGGCATCACCGAGCAGACCTACGACAGCGCGTCGCGGCTCAAGCCGGCGGCCGTCAAGCAGACCTACTACGAACAGTGCGTTCGGCACGAGCTGGCCCAGCGTTGAATGACAGCGTCACTTGTCAGTTTCGCAATTGACCATCCACGACACGCCAAAGCGATCCACCAGCATGCCAAAACGTGCGGCCCAAAAGGTGGCTTCCAATGGCATGTCGACGCGACCGTCCCTGGCCAAGGCGTTAAACACCCGTTCGGCCTCGGCGATGCTGTCGACATTCAGGGAAATCGAGCAACCGCTCATGCCTTGGGTCGGGCGATCGGGCGTGGTGTCCGAAGCCATGAGCATCTGATCGCCGACTTTCA
The DNA here is from genome assembly GCF_019710535.1 of Pseudomonas sp. 3-2. Lineage (NCBI taxonomy): Bacteria > Pseudomonadati > Pseudomonadota > Gammaproteobacteria > Pseudomonadales > Pseudomonadaceae > Pseudomonas > Pseudomonas sp. 3-2. Next base: position 2,443,652 of record NZ_CP081200.1, read on the forward strand.
GGCAGGTGTGGATGATCAGGTTGTGGTGCTCTTTCGGTACATGTTCGGCGGCTGGGGTTTCGCCGAAGGTCATCATCGCTTCGAGCTTGCCTTGCAGGCATTGCTCGTAAAAGGTGAAGGCTGCGCGGCAGTCGCCGTTGAAGATCAGGTACGGGTTGATTTTCATGGTGGAGCTCCCGAATAGGCAGTGGAACGCCGCGCGGCCGGGTGTGCCGAAGCAGCGTCATGGATTGACTCCATCCAGCAAAGCGTTAGAACGCCGGATTGCCAGCCAATGCTGCAACAATTTCCTTTCCGGGTGACCGATGGTCGGCGAGGAGGGCGTCAGGAGTCGCGCGGGTTCTTCTGCACCGCAGCGCCCGCCACCCGAGCGGCAGGTCGGGTTTGCATCAGCGCATCGATCGCCTTGCGATAGTTCTGTCCGCCCAGCGCCATGCTGTTGTTGTGGGTTGCGCCGGGCACCAGCAGCAGGCGTTTCGGTTGCCGGGCGGCGGCGAACAGTTGCTCGCTGAAGCGTGACGGCACGAATGCGTCGGCCAGTCCGTGCACCACCAGCAACGGCATATGGATTTCGGCAATCTTGTCGATGGAGTCGAATTTCTGCGACAGCAACCAGCGCACCGGAAGAGAGGTGTTGGCCACGGCTGCCGCAACATCCGCCAGGGAGGTGAATGTGGATTCGATGACCAGCCCGCGCACCGGCAGTGGGGTGTGATTTCTGGCGGCATCGCGACCGAGCTCGGCAGCCAGGTCAATGGCGACCGCGCCGCCCAGCGAGTGCCCGTAGATCAGGCGTTTGTTCGGGTCGGGCTGCAACAGCTGGAAGCGTTCCCACGCCACCCTGGCATCCTCGTACACCGTGCTTTCCGACGGCAGGTCGCCGTGGCTCTGGCCGAAGCCGCGATAGTCGATGGCCAGTACCGAATAACCTGCTGCGCGCAATTGTTCGATACGAAACAGTTGCCCGGTGAGGTTCCAGCGCACGCCGTGCAGATAGAGGATGGCCGGTGCATCGGCACGCTCCGCCGGCCACCACCAGGCGTGAATGTTCTGCCCGGCCTTGAAGCTTTTCGGTTGCAGGTCGAGTTCCTGCACGCTGCCGGGCAATCCGTGATACCAGCCGGCGGTGCCCGGTTCGATGCGAAACAGCAGTTTGCGCTCGGTGTGTTCCAGCACGGCACAACTCGCCGGCACGCCGATGATCAGGGCGGCCATGCAGGCGAACGCCAGACGGCGGCGTCGAAGTCGGGTCATGAAGGCAAGGAACATTAAACGTTTCACCAAGGCGCGGACAAAGAACGCTTTTTACCAGATGCCTTGACCCGCGCGTGACATTTTCGACCACCGCACGCCTGCAACGATTACAAAATGCTGCAACGACTCAATCGATCTTCAGCACGATCTTGCCGATGTGGTCGCCCGCTTCCATGTGCGCATGGGCCAGGGCTGCGTCGGCGAGCGGGTAGACCTTGTCGATGATCGGCAGGCAACGCCCGGCAGCCAGCACCGGCCAGACGTGTTCGCGCAATTGATCGGCGATGGCGGCTTTTTCCGCCGAGGTACGGGCACGCAGGAGGGAACCGGTGACCACCGCACGCTTGCCGAGGATGGCCAGCAGATCGATGTCGTTGGCCCGCGCGCCGCCGAGGAAGCCGATCATTACCAACCGCCCATCCATTCCCAAGGCGCTGATGTTCCCGTTGAGGTACGAGCCGCCCATGATGTCGAGGATCACATTGACGCCCTGGCCGGCGGTTTTCTCGGCGATGACCGCCGCGAAATCCTGTTCCCGGTAGTTGATCGCTTCACCGCCCAGGTTACGGATCGCCGCGCATTTGTCGGCGCTGCCGGCGGTGGCGAAAGCTTCAATGCCAAACTCGCGGCACAGCATCAACGCGGTGGTGCCGATGCCGCTGGTGCCGCCGTGGATCAAGGCGCTCTGGCCACGGCTGGCGCCGCCGAGGCCGAACAGGTTGGCCCATACGGTGAAAAAGGTTTCCGGAATGGCCGCTGCCTGGATCCAGTTCAGCCCATCGGGGATCGGCAAGACCTGGCCCGCCGGAACCGTGCAGTATTCGGCGTAACCGCCGCCATTGGTCAGCGCACACACCCGGTCACCGACCGCGAATGTGCTGACACCGCCGCCGATCGCCACGACCTCGCCGGCCACTTCAAGGCCCGGAATCGGGTTCATGCCGGGCTTCATCGGGTATTTGCCGGCGCGTTGCAGGGCGTCCGGGCGATTGACGCCGGCGGCGTGCACGCGGATCAGCACTTCGCCTTCTGCGACGACCGGCAGCGGCACGCGTCGGGATTGCAGAACCTCGGGCCCACCCGGTTCGGTGATTTCGATTCGGGTCATTTCAGTGGGCAACGTCATTTTCGATTCCTCTTGAAAAAGTGATCAGTAGATGGGAACGCAGTCAGGGCGCAATGATTCCCGTCATTCGGCGCAGCAGCGTTGTTCGACGGAGGAGGGCAGCAATTTCATGGCGTGCTCAAGTATCAGCGCGATCACGATGGCAGCGCCGGCAATCACGAAGAGCAGCGCATGTTGTCCGCCCGTGGCGTTGAACAGCGCCGAATAGGCGAAGCCCGCCAGCGCCTGAAACGTTGCGAACGACACCGTGGCCCGGCTCCACGCCACCTGTTGGCGATGGTGATCCGGCACCAGCTCATGCACCCGGGCCAATGCCAGCGGGACAATGCCCGGCGGAAATGAACCAAGGATCACCGCCAGCAGCGCCAACGCCAGGAACGAATGCGAAACCGCCAGCAAACCCAGGGTGATCGCCTGCACCACCAGCACCAGACGAATGCCGGTGCGCGCGCCAAGATGATCGGCGAGAAAGCCATAACTCACCGGGCCGACGATGGCACCCAGACCGTACATGACCCAGATCAGCGCGCCGACGTGCGACCCGGCGCCCAGGCCACGGGCGACGTAATCCACCAGAAAGACCATGGCCGGCACCAGCCCGGCGGCCATGAACGCGTACTGGGCAAACAGCAGATAAACAGCAGTCGGTGTCGGCTCGACCGGTTCCACTTCAGCTGTGGTGGTGATTGCATGGGGCAGCTCCGAGGGCCAGCCGAACCAGCTCAACGCCGTCAGTGCCAATGACAAAGCGCCCAATCCCAGCCAGGTCGCCTGCAGGCCCAGCCCCAACAGCAGCGGAACAATCGTTCCCGAGCCGGCGATGCCCAGACCGATGCCGAGGAAAATCGCCCCACTGGCCAGGCCCTTGCGTGCGGCGGGTACATGGGGCAGTACGGTCGCGGCTACCAGCACCATGATCGCGCCGCCGGCGATTCCCGACAGCAGGCGCCAGCCGAAATACCAGCTCACCGACACGGGATAGGCACAGGCAAAAAACGCCACGGTCACCGCCAGCATCATCAGGCGCAGAGCGTTTCTCTGGGTGAGCCGGCGTGCCAGCGGTCGGCCGAGGAGGGCGCCGATCAGGTAACCGACCAGGTTGGCCGCGCCGAGATAGACCACATCATGGGCGGAAAACCACTGCGCCTGAATCAGTGAAGGGATAAGCGGTGTGTAGGCGAAACGCGCCAGACCGATGCTGACCAGGCTGGCGCAGAGTCCGGCGAAGATCGCCAGCCAGACACTTGTGTCCGGACGTTCGGGCGAAACAGTTGAAGTGTGCATGACGGCAATCCTTTGAAAGGTTTATGGCGCCCAGCATATCGGCTATCGTTGCTGCGTTAATGCAGCGAGTTTGCGTGATAGTGATGCGTTTATGCATCAATGGAGAACGCTATGAACTGGGATGATGCAAGGGTGTTTCTAGCGGTCTGCCGCGAGTCGACATTGCGCGGCGCCGCGCGTGTACTGGGCGTGGATCAGGCAACGGTCGGGCGCCGCATCACGGCACTGGAAAAGTCGCTGGGCGCGACCTTGTTCCTGCGCACCTCCGAGGGCTATGCACTGACGGCCGTCGGCGAAGCGGCGCTCAAGTCGGTGGAAAAAATGGAGTATTCGGCGCTGGAGCTGGAGCGGCGTATCCAGGGCCTGGATGATCGTCTGACCGGTAGCGTGCGGGTCAGCACCACCGATTCGCTGGCCATCGACTTCCTGATTCCGGCCATCGCGCAGTTGCACGAGCATCATCCGGACGTGCGCGTGCAACTGGACGCCTCTACGCAGATCCTTAGCCTGGCCAAACGTGAAGCGGACATCGCCGTGCGCAACACCCGTCCGGACAATCCGGACCTGATCGCCCGGCGCATCGCGCGTTGGCCGGTGGGATTGTTTGCCTCGCAGGCCTATGTCGACAGCCATGGCGTGCCGGCGCCGGGCAGTGCGTTCGAGGGCCATGATCTGGTGGTGTACCAGCCGTATCTGCAGGGCAACAAGGATCTGACCCTCGTGTCGGAGCCCATGACTCGCGGGCGGATCGTCGCCGGTCTGAGTTCCAGCCTGCTGGTACGCCGCTCGATTGCCGCCGGTCTGGGGGTAGGAGAAATCCCGGTCTACATGGGCGAGCGCGATGGTCTGGTCAGGTTGTGGCCGGAGCGCACGCGTCCGTTGCCTTATGAAGTGTGGCTGGTGACCCATGCGGATTTACGCCACACCGCGCGGGTCAGAGCGGTGATCGAACACATTGTCGAAGCGTTTGTGCTGGAAAACGAATAGTTGTTCTGCGAAAAAAACGGCCTTCATTGAAGGCCGTTTTCTGTGAGCGTTGAAACCGCTGCCTCATGGCATTTCCGGCAGTTCCTGCGGGCGCAGATCAAACACCAGGACTTCGGCATCCTGGCCATTGCTCAGGGTCAGCGCCTGTTCTTCACGAACCCGCACGCCGTCGCCTTCCTTCAACTGCACGCCGTTCAGTTCAACGCTGCCGCGAGCAACGTGCACATAGGCGTAGCGGTTGGCGGGCAGCGCGAGTGTCGCACTCTCCTGGCCATCGAACAGTCCGGCATACACCCGCGCATCCTGGCGCACTTTCAGCGAGCCGTGGCTGCCTTCGGGCGAAATGATCAGTTGCAGGCGGCCGCGTTTTTTCTGTTCGCTGAAGTGCTCTTGCTGGTAGCGCGGTTTGGCGCCGCTGACATCCGGCACGATCCAGATCTGCAGGAAGTGCACAGGCTTGCTCGCCGAGTGGTTGAACTCGCTGTGAGCCACGCCGCTGCCGGCGCTCATCAGTTGCACATCGCCTGGGCGGATCACCGAACCGGTGCCGAGGGTGTCCTTGTGTTCCAGAGCGCCTTCGAGCACATAGGAGAAAATCTCCATGTCACGGTGCGGGTGCTGGCCGAAGCCCTTGCCGGCGGCGACGCGGTCATCGTTGATCACCAGCAGGTCGGAGAAACCCTGTTCACGCGGGTCACGGTAGCTGGCGAAGGAAAAGGTGTGGAACGACTTCAACCAGCCATGATTGGCAAGACCACGGTCGGAAGCTTTACGAAGGGTCAGCATGATGAAATCTCCTTTCAGGACGTTGATTCGTCCGAGTGAGGAGAAGGTTACTGGTTACCCTGCGATGCAATAAGTAGATGAAAACTGAAATACTGTCCCGTTCTGGTTGACAGTTGTGTGCACTGGATCACGCATTCTTTTCCAACGTTTTCACCGTATCTGGCCATAATGCGCAGACTTATGACTTTGCTTGGATTTTGGTGATGCCCACATGAAGACCGTGGCAATGGTGCTGTTTCCGGATTTTCTGCTGCTCGACATGGCCGGGCCGCTGGAAGTCTTTTCGGTTGCCAACCGCTACCTGAAACCGCAAGACCACTATCACCTGACCACCCTGGGCACCGAGCGCGGGCCGTTGCGTGCGTCCAACGGTGTTCTCGTACACACCGATCGGCATATCGACGACGCCGATGAGCGCTATGACTTGCTGCTGGTGCCGGGCGGCCCCGGCGCCTACAACGAAAAACACCCGCCGCTGCTCGCCTGGCTGCAAGGTGCGGTGACGCGTGCCGGGCAGTACGGTTCGATCTGTACCGGCGCTTTCGTGCTTGGCCATGCCGGGTTGCTCGATGGCTATCGTGTGACTACCCACTGGAATTACACCGAACGCTTGATCAAGGGCTTTCCGAAGGCAAACGTCGCGACCGACCAGATTTTTATTGAGGATCGCAACCTGATCACCTCCGGAGGTGTCACGGCCGGTATCGATATGGCATTGGCGGTGGTCGCTCGCGATCATGGCAAAAAGATTGCCCAGGACGTGGCCAAGGTGCTGCTGGTTGTCATGAAGCGCCAGGGCGGGCAAGCGCAGTTCAGCCCGTTGATGGCAGCGGTGGCGCCCCAGGAAACGCCGATTACCCGGGTGCAGAATCATGTGCTGGAACACCTGGAGGAAGCTTTCACCGTCGAGCGCATGGCAGGGCTTGCGAACATGAGTGCACGGCATTTTGCCCGGGTGTTCGCTCGCGAGGTCAACATGACGCCCATGGAATTCCTGCAAAGCGCGCGCATCGATTGCGCGCGAAATCTGCTGGAAACCAGCGATCTGCCGCTGAAAACCGTGGCCTACAAAAGCGGTTTCGGCAGCGTGCGGCACATGCGGTTTCTGTTCGGCGAAAAGCTCGGGCTGACCCCCACGCAGTATCGCGAACAGTTCAGCTAGAGCGGTTCTGTCCGTTACGGGCATCCGGATGTCCGTGCTGGACCCCGCGTGGTGGTTGTACCGTCATCGAGGCCTGCGAAGATAACGGACATGAACAGCCTCGACGAATTGAACTCGGCGTCGGTCCTGCGTTTCGGGCCGTACGCGTTCCATTTGCGCCAGCGGCTGATCCTCGAAGGGGATCGGCAATTGCGCATGGGCGGGCGTGCGCTGGACATTCTGCAAGTGCTGGTCGAGCGCGCCGGCCAAGTGGTCAGCAAAGAGCAATTGATCGCGCTGGTGTGGCCGACCTCGGTGGTCGAGGAGATCAACCTGCGGGTGCACATCGCCGCGCTGCGCCGGGCCCTTGGCGACGGCGAAAAAGGCCAGCGCTACATCGTCAATGTGCCGCAACGCGGGTACAGCTTCGTGGCACCGGTGCAGGGCGACAGCGCCGCCCACGTGGTGTTCGAAAACCTGCAAGCGCCCCAACACAATTTGCCCGCACGACTGTCGCCGGTCACCGGGCGCGATTCACTGGTCGGCGGTCTGGTGCGGCAACTGCCGCTGTCCCGGCTCATGACGGTGACGGGGCCTGCCGGTGTCGGCAAAAGCACCGTGGCACTGCGCGCAGCGGAGCTGTTGCTGCAACATTTCCGTGACGGCGTGTGGCAGGTGGATCTGTCGCGGGTCGGCGATGACATCCCGCTCCTCGATCACCTGCTCAAAACCCTCGGCACTGATTTCCCCACATTGGCGGCGCGCCACGCCTTGCTGGTGCTGGACAATTGCGAACACCTGCACGCAGCCTGCCGGAACCTGTTGCAAACATTGCTCGACGCTGCGCCCCGTCTGTCGATTCTTGCCACCAGCCGAGAACCGTTGAACCTGGGTCTGGAAGTCCTCCAGCCACTGTCGCCCCTGACCCTTCCCAAAGCCTCGGCGCTCAACAGTGTCGATGAAGTCATGGGTTATTCGGCGGTGCAGCTGTTTGTCAGTCGCGCTCGCGCGCGTCAACACGGCTTCAGTCTGCGTGGACAGGATCTGGAAACGCTGCGCGATATCTGTCGGCGGCTCGACGGTCTGCCGCTGGCGATCGAACTGGCAGCGGCACAGATCGATGCCTTGGCGCTGGTCGGCCTTCAGACGCAACTGGATCAAGGCCTGCAAGCCCTGAGTCACGGTCGCCGCACCGCCGTGCCACGCCATCAGTCGATGAAAGCCGCGCTGGACTGGAGCTATCAGCGCTTGAGCGAGCACGAACAACGCGTGCTGCAACGCTTGTCGGTGTTCAAGATGGCTTTCACTCTCGACGCCGCCATCGGCGTGATCAGTTGCGCGCAACTGCCACCCTCGACGCTGGTGGCCGTGGTTGAGCAGTTGGCGGTCAAATCGTTACTGACATCGGACCGATCCAGCGGAACGCTGCGCTATCGAATGCTCAACACCACGCGCCGCTATGCCCGCGAACAGCTGGAGCAGGGCGGCGAACTGAGTGATGTCGAGCGTCGGCACGCGCGCTACCTGGGCCGCACCCGACCGGCCTCAAGCGGCCGACTGAGCGCGCAGTTCGTCGAGCAGTAGACGTACCTTGCGCAAATCCGGGGTGGCATAACCTTCGGTGAAGCGCTGATAGATCGGTGTCAGCAATTGGAGCGCCTCACGATAACGCGACTGGCGTTGCCACAACTGCGCCAGCGAAGTCGCGCTGCGCAGTTCCCAAGCCAGGGCGCCTTGTGTCCGCGCAATCTCAAGCGATTGCTGCAAGGCGCTTTCGACCGTGTGATGGCAGGGCGATTCAGCTGCCAGCAATCGCTCGGCGCGAGCCCGCAAGATCTCCGCAGTACTCCAGCCCGCCGCACCACTTTGTGCTCGTTCGAGCAACGCATCATCAACGAAACCCGGATCCAGCGTGACCATGATTTCCCTGACCAGACCGCTGTCGGCCGGCGGGATGGCGGGGGCCTTGTCGGCGTCGATCACCTGCGCGTAGTGCCGCGCCCAGGTGTAGAACAGCAGCACCGAATGCTTCTGCGCCTGTTCGAGCAGCAGTTGCAGCAACGCGCGGGCGTTCTGAACGTCGCCGTTGTAATGGGCGATCAGGCACGAGGCGAGTGCCAGGGTGTAGCAGATCGAGGTGCCGTGGTTGATCTGCACCGCGATGTCCAGTGCCTGCCGCGCCGTGCGCCAGGCCCGCTCGGGAAAACCTTGCAACCACAACACCCGGGCGAGGACGGTCAGCGAGGCGACGCTCTGGTCGTATTGCACGCCGAAACCGTGAGTGAAGCGGTTGAGGTGGCCGCTGTGGGCCATGCGCTGAATGACCTGTTCGGCGTGGATTCGCGCCTGATGCTGATCGCCGGCGTAATGCAGCGCGAGCACCCGCAAGCGGTGGGTACTCAGGGACAGCTGCGCATCGCCGTGCACCCCGAGGCTTTCGAATTGCTCGCTCTGCTCCAGCGCCATCTGGTAATGCCCGCAACTGAGATTGACCGCCATGTGCCCCGACACCGCGCGCAACTGGCCGGCCATGTCATCGTGCCGTTGCGCCAACTGGCGAGCGCTGACGAAGGCTTCGATGGTTTCCGGTGTGCCGCCCCAGGTGTGGTAGCAGGCGCTGCCGAGGGCCAGTTTCAAGGCGATTTCCAGGCGCGGGCAGGGCTCGTCGGATGACGCCAGCAACGCCAGTGCCCGACGCACATGAACGCCGTACTCCTTGAGCAGGGACAGTTCCTGCCACAACGGTGCCGAGGTCGCCGTCAGGCTTACGCCGAGCGCGCGCGAGCCTTCGTCATTCAGCGTCCACTCAAGCGCCGCGCGCAGGTCTTCAAGGCCACGGGCGTAACGCTCGATCCAGACGTCGGTCGCCGTGTTCTCCCAATCGGCCTGAGCCTGATGCATCAGCGCCAGGCTGCGTTCGGCATGGCGTTCGCGGGTTTCGCCGAGTTCGGCGGCCTGGTCGAGTTTTTCCAGCGCATAGCGGCGAGTGGTGTCGAGCAGACGATAGAACACCTCTTCATCGCCGACTTCGACGTTGAGCAGCGACTTGGCGACCAGTTGCGTGATCGAGGCAAACACTTCGTTCGATTCGATGTGCTGACCGACGATAACCGCCGCGGCAGATTCCAGCGTGAACGCGCCACGGAACACGCCGAGTCGGCGCAGCCCGGTCTGTTCGCAGGCGTTGAGCAGGTTGAAGCTCCAGTCCAGCGTAGCGCGCAGGGTTTCATGCCGGCCGAGGTGAGTCTGATGGCCCGCCGGCAAACGTCCCTGAAGCTGGCTCAGCAAACCCTCCAGCCCAAGACCCGCCACCTGCGCAGCGGCCAGTTCCAGTGCCAGGGGGATGCCGTCCAGCCGCCGACAGATGTCGATGATCAAGGGCAGGTCGGCGTTGCCCGGCTCAAAGTGTTCGTGGGCCGCCATCGCCCGTTCGACGAACAACTGCAGCGCCGAAAATCCCATCGCCTGATCGCGGTCGAGCACCGCAATCGGTGGCGGACAATCGAGAGATTCCAGACGTTGCACATACTCGCCCTCGGCGCGCAGGCTTTCGCGGCTGGTGGCCAGAATATGTACCTGCGGCGCGCCACGCAGAATGCTTTCACTGAGCAGCGCGACGGCGTCGATCAAGTGCTCGCAGTTATCGATCACCAGCAGCATCTGCCGCTCGCGCAGGCTGCTGATCAGGCACGCCATCGGCTCGCTGTCATGCAGCGAAAGATCCAGCAGGGTGGCGAGGTGCGAGCAGATCGAGCGGGGATCGTTGAGCGGTGCCAGATCCAGCAACCGAATACCGTCGCGATAACGGCCGATCAACTGTTCGGCGACACGCAGGGCCACGGTGGTCTTGCCGATGCCGCCGGGGCCGACCAGGGTGATGCAGCGCTGGCGCGGCAGTTGCGTCATCAGGCTGTCGACCACCGACTGGCGCCCGATCATCCGCGTGCGCCGCAATGGCAGGTTATGTCGACCGAGGTGGGCGGCGGGGCGTTGTTCGATGGATTGCAGCACGACCGGCGCGACGAAACTGTAACCACGCTGCGCCACGGTGACGATGTAGCGCTGCCCGGCCTGACCGTCACCGAGCGCCTTGCGCAGTGCGGCCATGTGCACCCGCAGGTTGATGTCTTCCACCACGCTGTCCGGCCAGACCCCGGCGATCAACTGCTGCTTGCTCACCACCTCGCCGGCGTGGGCCAGCAGGATCAGCAGAATGTCCATGGCGCGGCGGCCCAGGCGCAAAGGCTGGTCGCCTTCAAGCACCAGCCGCTGGCCGGGGTGGATCCGATAGGGGCCGAAACCGATGGCCTGATTCGGGGAAAGACTCAACCGCTCACTCCTTCGACGTTTTTTATGATCCTGGTCCGCCTCGGTGAAGAGTCCGTGACGGGCAGGGCGGATGGCGACTTGAGGGGCATGCAAGCCGTCTGATCCGCAGTATCCGGGCATATTCCTCAGGATTTGGCGCCAGCGCAACTTGCGCGCAAGGCTTGGGCCTTCGCATCGCTCGGCATTCAGTACCGTCACCACTGTATTCAAGGGCCGGAACCCGTGGCGGTTTGCCCGACAGCCGGGAAAAATTAACAACGATTAACTCGTCCGCGCCCGCTTCAGAGCCAAAACTCCGGGGCAAAGGAATGCATACGTCCGGAGGACGCTGCGATGAGCAAGGTAGTGGTGGTCTATCACAGTGGCTACGGGCATACCCGCGTCATTGCCCAGGCTGTGGCCCAAGGTGTGGAACGCCACCTGGGCAGCACCTGCCTGTTGCTGGCCGTGGAAGACGTGGAAGCCCACTGGGATGACTTGCACCGCGCCGACGCCATCATTTTCGGCGCGCCGACCTACATGGGCAGCGCGTCGGCGGCGTTCAAGCAATTCATGGAGGCCACGGCCTCGTTCTATCTCGCCCGGCCGTGGCGCGACAAGCTCGCAGCGGGCTTCACCAATTCCGGCAGCCTGTGCGGCGACAAGCTCAATACTTTGCTGCAAATGGCGGTGTTTGCGGCTCAGCATTCGATGATCTGGGTCGGGCTCGATCTGTTGCCGGCGCGTGCGTGCGAAGGTGTGTTCGACGGCCAATTGAATCGCCTCGGCAGCTCCCTCGGTGCGATGTCCCAATCCTGTGTCGAACAACCGCCCGAACAGGCACCTCCCTTGGAAGACCAACAAACCGCCGCGCACCTGGGCGAGCGGGTGGCGCGACTGGCGCAGCGGATGGCTCGCGGATGAAACCGCTTCAGCGGTTTTTCATGACCTGACAACGCCACGCAAACGGATTGATCCCTTCGCTGCGGGTGAAGATGTGGCAGAAGTGCGCCTGATCGCAGAAGCCGCATTCCAGGCTGATCTGCGTGAGGCTGTGGTTGGTCTGCTGGATCAACAGCTTGGCACGGGCAATGCGCTGGGTACGGATCCAGTCTTGCGGCGAGTACCCGGTGCTGCACTTGAACGCCCGGGAAAAATGACTGCGTGACAGTGAGCAGGCGCTGGCCAGCTCGGTGACTTCAAGGCTGTCGCCGAGGCGTTCGAGGATCAGTTGTTTCACCAGGCGTTCCCGTTGCGGGCTGAGGCCGCCGGTGCTGGTCTTGCGGGGTTCGCTGGCAGGGGCGCGGGCGACGGTTTGCTGTAAGTGAGCCATGGCCTAGGTCCGTGTCGGGGGGGAACGCACGGTCAGCGCTTTCCCTCAGGTCAAAAAAACAACGCTGCGCAGAGGGATTCATTGTTTGGTGAAGGGCGAGTGCTGACGAGTTAAACGTTGTTAATTCCACTGTCGGCTGCAACTCAGCACACCGTTGCAAGTGGCCATGACGGGAACCGGGCAGGATGGCGAAGATTGGGGGCGGGCCATAAGGGGCCGCAGAATCGGGCTCGGGCGAGAGGATGCATATGAAAGGTTTGTTCAACGGCGTAATCGGCATGGCGGTGGTCGGTGTGATGTCCAGCGCCATGGCGCAGGCACCGCAGGTCGGCACGCAGGCGCCGGGTTATTTCCGGCTGGCACTGGGCGATTACGAGGTGACGGCGTTGTTCGACGGCTACAACGACTTGTCGCCGAAGCTGCTGCAGGGCATGAGCCAAAGCCAGATTCGCGCGCTGCTGGCCCGTCGCTCGATTGAAACGCCGGGCGTGCAGACTGCGTTCAATGCGTTCCTGGTCAACACCGGCAAACAATTGATTCTGGTGGATACCGGCGCGGGCCAGTGCATCGGCGCCACTGCCGGCCAGCTCTCGGCGAACATGCAGGCAGCGGGTTACAAGCCTGAGCAGGTCGACGCGATTCTGCTTACGCACCTGCACCTGGATCACGTCTGTGGGCTGGTTGACGGCCAGCAACGGCCGATCTTTGCCAAGGCCACGGTTTACGCCGCCAAGGCCGAAGCCGATTATTGGCTCGATCCGCAGGCCGAGGCCAAGGCGCCAGCCGGTGCCCGGGAGTTTTTCAAGATCGCCCAGGACTCCACTGCGCCTTACGTGGCGGCCGGGCGCTTCAAAACGTTCGCAGAGGGCCAGTCGCCTTTGCCGGGTGTGGTCGAAGCGACACTGGAAGCCGGGCACACGCCGGGCAGCACCACCTACCGCTTCACTTCGCAGAACCAGAGCATCGTGTTCATGGGCGACCTGGTGCACAACCTGGCGGTGCAGTTCGATCATCCTGACGTGTCGATCCGCTTCGACGTCAACGGTCAGCAAGCGATCAAGAGTCGTAACGCCGTGTTCAGTGCAGCGGCGGCCAGCAAGACCTGGGTCACGGCTGCGCACTTGCCGTTTCCGGGCATTGGCCACATCACGGCGGTCGACAAGCACTTCCAGTGGGTACCGGTTGAATACGGCCCCTACAAACGCGCGGCCAAAGTGCCGCTGATCGAGTAAAGTGCGCAGCTCCCACGTCAGGCTCAAACAAGGAAAACGTGCCCCATGAACCGTAACGATCTGCGTCGCGTCGACATGAACCTGCTGGTGATTTTCGAAGCGCTGATGTTCGAAAAGAACCTGACCCGCGTCGCTGAAAAACTGTTCATGGGTCAACCGGCGGTGAGCGCGGCGCTGGGGCGTCTGCGCGATCTGTTCGATGATCCGCTGTTGCTGCGCAATGGCCGGGGCATGGAGCCGACGGCGCGGGCGCTGGCGATTCTCCAGGAACTGCAACCGGCGATGGACGTGATTTCCGGCGCGGTCAGCCGGGCCAAGGAGTTCGATCCGGCGACCAGTTGCGACGTGTTTCGCATCGGCTTGTCGGACGATGCCGAATTCGGTCTGTTTCCACCGCTGCTGCGCCAGTTGCAGGAAGAGGCGCCGGGGATTGTCGTGGTGGTACGTCGCGCCAATTACCTGCTGATGCCGGGGTTGCTGGCATCGGGAGAAATTTCTGTCGGCGTGAGCTACACCACCGATCTGCCGGCCAACGCCAAGCGCAAGAAACTGCGCGACATTCCCTGCAAGGTCCTGCGTGGCGACAATCGTCCGGGCCCGCTCACGCTTGACGAGTATTGCGAGCGCCCGCACGCGATGGTGTCGTTCTCCGGAGACCTGAGTGGCAATATCGATATGGACCTGGCCAAGGTCGGCCGCAGCCGCCGCGTGGTGCTCGGTGTGCCGCAGTTCAGCGGCTTGCGCGCGCTGCTGGCCGGCACCGAGATGATCGCGACCGTGCCGGATTATGCTGCGTGTGCGTTGGTCGAAGGGTGTGCGTTGCGGGCTGAAGATCCGCCGTTCCCGATTGATGCGGCGCAACTGTCGATGGCGTGGAGCGGGGTGCATGACAACGATCCGGCGGAGAAATGGCTGCGTTCGCGGATCAGTCAGTTCATGTCGGTGACGCTGGATATTCCGGCGGTTTAGTGCGGTGTTGAAAGGTGTTTATGGTTACGTCCGGTAAGCCACAACGCCTTGCGCCTTTGCCTACGTGTACGCCAGAATCCGCCGGCTTGTGCGCCTTGGGGGCGGATTCTATTGTTTGCCGGTCGCTGAAAAACAGCGATCGGGTTTAGCAGCCCGGATCTACTCTAGACGCACAATGCCGTTCGTTCGTGATCAGGCTCACGCCTGACCGTTCACGTTATGGCGGCTTTGCGTGGGGCACTTCGGTGCGCCGGGTTCTAGAGTCCTGGTCTGCTAACCCGCGTACGGCCGCCACCTTATCGCCCCCGGCATCGACAGCGAAGAACTGCTGGCCGACGCCTGCGAAACCCTGACCTCGGCCAAGGTCATGGCCAATGACTTCGCCGGGCTGGTGGACGGCTCGCATCGGCATGTGCTGCCTGGGATTGCGCAGTTGATTATGCTCGGTGAGCTGGCGGTGAATCGGGTGCTGGATACCCTTGAGGTGGCGGCTGATCCGGTTGCCTGATTCGGTATTGATAAAACGGCCTGCGGGCCGTTTTTGTAACTGGTCAAAACCTGCCACCTCGGCAAATCACCGCATTGACCATTCGTCGCTACTGTCAAAGTTGACAGTAGCGACGTTCCTCTCGATTGGCGTTCGATGGCACATGCCCGCTGCACTTGAAGCTGTACAGGCTTATCCAGTGAAGGAGTATGTGCCATGACGAAGATCTACTACTGCGAAACACCTGGCGGAACTGAAATCAAGGATGGTGGAGAAACTACGTCCAGAAAAGTATTGTTGAGCGTCGATGACGGGCCGCCCAATAGCGGGTGGGAAATGGTCCACAACATGGGCTATGCAAAGCCATTCCAGCTCAACTCCAGCGGAGCGGAAACAGTGCATATGGAAAACCTGGTTCCTGGAGAGAATCTTTTCCAGGTACGTGAACATTCCAGTGCGTCGCCGATATCGCAGTGGGTGGTGAACGTGAAGGAGGTGACGGCCGAGCTGACGATTGATCCAACCCCCATGACCCTCGACCAACACTCGTTCTTCAACTCCTATGGCTGGCTCTACATCCCTCAGAATGAAAGCAGCGCGACGCGTCCTGCGAGCGGTGGCGTTCTCCCCTATCAATACGCTTCAAGTAATCAGGATGTCGCTACCGTCGACGGATATGGCAAGGTGATCGCCCGCAGGAACGGTACGGTAACCATCACCGTGACGGACGCCGCGGGCAGCAGCGTTTTTTATATCGTTCGGGTATTCAACGTTTACCAGACTATTGTCAATAACGGGGTGTTAACAGCCGATGAGGCAAGGACGTGGACGGTTAGTGTGGGTGGCAATGTTGATAGCACCGTTGAAACTCTACAGATCACCCATTTGGCCAATTGGGCTCGCGATGTCTTCGATAACCGTCTCTATCCAGATCCGCTAAGTGAGCGATTTACTCAGATCCAGCCACTGGGCATGTTGTTTCGACAATGGGCTGGCACAAGTTTAGGAGGGTCCTATTGGCCATGGGGCAGCCCTCAGCGGATGAGAGTCATCACCTCCGTCCCCACCTGACAGGGTTTTCCCAAAAAGAGCACACCCACCCAATTTCTCCTCCGATCAACCATTGCACTACTCCCTGGAAAAGGGGACGTGGAAAAGGGGACGCATTTATTTGACGGGGTTGGTGGACGGCTCGCATCGGCGTGTGCTGCTGGGGATTGCGCAATTGATCATGTTGGGGGAACTGGCCGTGAATCGGGCGCTGGATAACCTGGACGTGGCGGCTGATACGGCTGGTTGATCCGGTAGCGATAAAACGGCCTGCGGGCCTTTTTTGCGACTGGTCAAAACCTGCCACCTCGGCAAACCACGGCATTGACCACTCGTCGCTACTGTCAAAGTTGACAGTAGCGACACTCCTCTCGATTGGCGTTCGATGGCACATCCACCGGTCAAGCAGTTGCCGCGAACCCCACGAAGGAGACTTTTCCATGGACATCCAGTCACCAAGCTTTGGCGCCACGAGTTTTCCCGGCGGAACCCCCGTCAACGATGGCGATAACATTCAATTCACGGACATTGAACTGTTCAGCAGCGATGGAACGGCTTTTCGCACCTACCAGATACTCGATAACGGTGTCGTTGTACGCGGAGGCGGATTTAATGGCTCTGGTGCATTTCGCGAGCTGTTCTTGAGCCTGGCTTCGGGACCACATCACTTCGAATTGCGCGAGCACGCCAGTGCGTTACCTACTTCCGAATTGCGGTTCACCGTCAACGGTGTATTGAAGTCGCCACAAGTCGATGAGGCTGAGGCGAACAACAACGTGCTGGACTTGGTTGCGTTGGGTTCGAATGACGCAACGCTTCGTGCGGGGGACTGGCCGGGAATCGAAGTGGGGCAACAAGTCTGGCTGAACTTTACGGGCTTCAAATCAGACGGAACGATGCATAACCTGACGTTCTGGAAGGGTGGAACTCACAAGACCAATGCGACGTGGATCAGTCAGGGTTACTGGATCAAGCCACTCAGTAACGGCTATCTGGCAGATCTTGGTAATGGCACCACGCTGACACTCACATTCAAGGTATCAATGGACAAGAGTGGCGAGGAAAGTACCGCCACACTGTTCCCTGAAACGGTTTATACGATCAGGACCGAAAGGCTGGAGATTGATCGCACGCCCATGATCCTCAACGGTATGGCCGTTTTTTCAAGGTACGGATGGGCGGACAGCCATCGGGATTTTCCCGGCAACACACAGAGCCGGTTGCCGAGCAATGGCACTGCGCCTTACACCTTTGTTTCAAAAAACACTGCCATTGCGACGGTCGATAGTTCAGGCAAGGTTCAGGGCAAGGCAAACGGCGTGACCATGATTGAAATCCAGGACGCGACAGGCGCTACGGCCAGCTATCCCGTCGAAGTCAGTCAAGTCTTTGAACTGGTCCACAATGGCGCGACAGTTTCAGTACCTGCGGCGGTCGCCTGGATGTCCTCGATAGGCGGATCACCACTGACTTCGGCAGTCTGGAACCTTATGGTCTTCAAATACCCCAACTATCAAAGTTACTGCCCGCTGTTTTACCACGTAAGCAACATCATCAGTTGGGCAAAAGGTTGGGGCTGGTGGTCATGTCAGCCACAAGGCAGCGGGCAGGAAATCGCCGGGTATGCGCAAAGTAGTCATGGCGGGAATCAAGGGCCGGGGTTGTACGCCCAAGTGGGCGCTGCTACAGCCACGGCAATGTGTATTCGGCCATTGAACGGTTAGGGCGCTCGAACGGAGCAGGCACTCTTGTTGAATAGTGTTTAAGGCTATGTCCGCAAAGCCACGCAACCTTGCGCCTTTGCCTACGTGTACGCCAGAATCCGCCGGCTTGTGCGCCTTGTAGCCGGGTCTTATCGTTTCCGGGTCACTGATGAATCAGCGACCGGATTTGACCGTCCGACTCAATCAAGGCGCGCCAGTACCCCCAGACCAGACTCAGATTTTTTCTGAATCCCGGTTTCGCGGTGGCTGTGCGTGGGAACGATCACGGTTCCGGCCCTGAACACGCCAAAGAGAGCACACCCATCCAATTTCCCCCCGGTCAATCGTTGCACCATTGCCTGCAATGATTGATCAAGGGTGGGCCCATGAACGCTGTACAACGCAATGACCAGGCGCAAGATCTCGGCCTGCTGTTCCTGCGGGTCGCCAGCGGACTGTTTCTGCTGTTCGTCCACGGCTTGCCCAAGCTGCTGGACTTCACCGCACAGCTGCAACTGATCGAAGATCCGTTCCACCTCGGTACCCACCTCACTTTGATTCTGGCGATCTTCGCCGAAGTCCTCTGTCCGCTGCTGATCGTCGCCGGGGTGCTGGCGCGTCTGGCGTGCTTGCCTATTCTCTTTGTGCTGCTAGTGGCGCTGCTGCTTGTGCATCCGCAATGGAGTGTGGCCGAAGGGCAGTTCGGCTGGTTGCTGTTGATCCTCTTCACCACTGTTCTGATCGCCGGGCCCGGACGGCTGGCGCTCAATGTTCGTTTGCCCGGAGTACTCCGTTATGCCTGATGCCCAGACCCTGAAAAAACCGGGACCCGAAGAAACCGTGACGCTGATCGTCAAGCACCGGGTCAAGGCCGGATTTGAAGCGCCTTACGAAGCCTGGCTGCGCAACATCGTCAGCGTGGCGGGGCGCGAAGAAGGGCACTTGGGCGTGGACGTGATGCGCAGCCAGCAGGGCGGGCTCGCACTGTTCACCTGCGTGCTGCGTTATTGCTCGACCGAGGCGATGCAGCGCTGGCTGGACTCACCGCAGCGTCAGAAACTGATCGACGAAGCCGCGCCGATGCTCGCCGACGGCGACCAGACCGAAGTCAATGCGGCCAACGAATTCTGGTTCACGCCGCTGGCCGAGGCCGGCTCACCGCCACCGCGCTGGAAGCAGGCTGTAGTGACGCTGCTGGTGATCCTGCCGCACACCTTGCTGGTGCCGCTGATCTGGGGGCCGCTGCTGCAACTCAATGCCTTTCTCTCCAACTACGTGGTCGCCACGTTCCTGATCACCCTGACCATCGTGGTGTCGGTGGTCTACGTGTTCATGCCGCCCGTGACCCGTCTGTTCGCGCCGTGGCTGGAAGCCGGTCAGTCACACAAACACCTCGAATCCAACGCCAACCCGCCGCGCTGAGCCGGCGGGTTCGCTCCGTTTCACTTATCTCGAAGGAACTGCGATGAACGCCGATCTGATTCTGTTCAATGGCCAATTTCATACGGTAGACCGCGAAAAACCCCTCGCCAGTGCCGTGGCGATCAAGGACGGTCGTTTCGTCGCCGTCGGTAACGATGCCGAGGCGATGGCCCTCAAGGGCGCCGGCACTCAAGTGGTCGACCTCAAGGGCCGCTGCGTGATTCCCGGCCTCAACGACTCGCACTTGCACCTGATCCGTGGTGGCTTGAACTACAACCTCGAACTGCGCTGGGAAGGTGTGCCGTCGCTGGCCGATGCGCTGCGCATGCTCAAGGATCAGGCCGACCGCACGCCAACGCCGCAATGGGTGCGCGTGGTCGGTGGCTGGAACGAATTCCAGTTCGCCGAAAAACGCATGCCGACCCTCGAAGAAATCAACCAGGCCGCACCGGACACTCCGGTGTTCATCCTGCACCTGTATGACCGTGCGTTGCTCAACCGCGCCGCGTTGCGCGTGGCCGGCTACACCCGCGACACGCCGAACCCGCCGGGCGGCGAGATCGTGCGCGATGCCAACGGCAACCCGACCGGCATGCTGGTGGCGCGGCCGAACGCGATGATTCTGTACTCGACGCTGGCCAAGGGGCCGAAGCTGCCGCTGGAATATCAGGTCAACTCGACCCGCCAGTTCATGCGCGAACTCAATCGCCTCGGCCTGACCAGCGCCATCGATGCCGGCGGCGGTTTCCAGAACTACCCGGACGATTATCAGGTGATCGAACAACTGGCCAAAGACGACCAGCTGACCGTGCGCATCGCCTACAACCTGTTCACCCAGAAGCCGAAAGAAGAGCTGACCGACTTCCAGAACTGGACCGGCAGCGTCAAGTTGCATCAGGGTGATGACTTCCTGCGTCACAACGGCGCCGGCGAGATGCTGGTGTTTTCGGCAGCCGACTTCGAAGACTTCCTCGAACCGCGCCCGGACCTGCCGCAGACCATGGAACAGGAACTGGAGCCGGTGGTGCGCCACCTGGTCGAACAGCGCTGGCCGTTCCGTCTGCACGCCACTTACAACGAATCGATCAGCCGCATGCTCGACGTGTTCGAGAAGGTCAACCGCGACATTCCGTTCAACGGTCTGCCGTGGTTCTTCGATCACGCTGAAACCATCACCCCGCAGAACATCGAGCGGGTGAAAGCGCTGGGCGGCGGCATCGCGATTCAGGATCGCATGGCGTTCCAGGGCGAATACTTCGTTGACCGTTACGGCAAACAAGCCGCCGAAGCCACGCCGCCGATCAAACGCATGCTCGCCGAAGGCGTGCCGGTCGGCGCGGGCACCGATGCCACCCGCGTGTCGAGCTACAACCCGTGGACTTCGCTGTACTGGATGGTCAGCGGTCGCACCGTTGGCGGTCTGGCGCTGTACGAAGAAGGGTTGCCACGCAGCACCGCGCTGGAACTGTTCACCCATGGCAGTGCCTGGTTCTCGTCCGAACAGGGCAAGAAGGGCCAGATCAAGGTCGGGCAACTGGCGGACCTGGCAGCGCTGAGCGCGGACTTCTTCAGTGTCGAGGAAGAAGCGATCAAGTGGATCGAGTCGGTCATGACCGTGGTTGGCGGCAAGATTGTGTACGCCGCTGGCGACTTCGAAGACCTCGGCCCACGTTCACTGCCGGTGCTGCCGGACTGGTCGCCGGTGGTGAAAGTCCCTGGCCACTGGCGCCCGAACTCGCCATTGCAGGCCCAGGTGCACCAGTGCAGCGGCCCGTGCGCGGTGCATACCCACAGCCATGAAAAAGCACGGATGTCGAATGCGCCGGTCAGCGATTTCGCCGGTTTCTGGGGCGCGTTCGGCTGCTCCTGCTTCGCGTTCTGATCCTTTTGAAAAAGCGCCGCTCTGTGTGAGTGGCGCTCCCCGCAACAACCATCCATCGAGGAGTTTCACATGAGCAACGTTCCTTACAGCCGCCTGAACAAAGACGATGCCGTTGTGCTGTTGGTCGACCACCAGACCGGTCTGATCTCGCTGGTACAGGATTTCTCGCCGAACGAGTTCAAGAACAACGTGCTGGCACTGGGCGACATCGCCAAGTTTTTCAACCTGCCAACCATCCTCACCACCAGCTTCGATTCCGGCCCGAACGGCCCGATCGTGCCTGAGCTGAAAGAGCAATTCCCGGACGCGCCGTTCATTGCCCGTCCTGGCCAGATCAACGCCTGGGACAACGAAGATTTCGTCAAGGCCATCAAGGCTACCGGCCGCAAGCAACTGATCATCGCCGGTGTGGTGACTGACGTCTGCGTGGCGTTCCCGACCCTGTCGGCCATTGCCGAAGGTTTTGAAGTGTTCGTGGTCACCGACGCTTCCGGCACCTTCAACACCACCGTGCAACAAGCAGCGTGGGCGCGCATGTCGGCTGCCGGTGCACACCTGCTGAACTGGTTCGCTGTGGCTTGTGAGCTGCAAGTCGACTGGCGCAATGACATGGAAGGCCTGGCGAATCTGCTGTCGCAGCGTCTGCCTAACTACCGCAACCTGATCAACAGCTATACCAAGTTCACTGCCAAGTAATTGGTAGAAAGAGAGATGCCCGCTGAAGAGCGGGCATTTTTTCGTCTGTAGCAAAGGGCTCAGCGCTTCTGCAACCACCCCAAAAACCCACCCTTGCGAACCGGCACAGGCTTGGCCATCAACGCCAACCGACTGTTCTGCTGCCGTACCGCCTGCAACTTGTTCAACGCGCGACCCACTTCGCTGCGCTGCTCCATGCACTGGCGGGTCAGGTTCTTGTCGAGGCGATAAATGATCGAAGACGTCAGCGCGGTAAACGTCGCCTGCGAAGGCGTGTCGGCCAGAATGCTCTGTTCGCCCATGACCTCGCTCGGCCCCATGCGCCCGGCCTCGGTGAAGCCGTTGCCGTCCGGCACGCTGGCGCTGACCACGCCGGTGGCGATCACGAACAGGCTGTCCGGGACTTCCTCCAGATTGAGCACTACCTGCCCGGCGCTGTACTGCTGCGCGACCATCGATTCGGCGAGGCGATCGCGTTCCTCATGGCTCAGCGAGCGGAAGATTTTCACTTCATCGAGCAACGCGCGAGCGCGGGTCGAAGGTTCGATCACGCCATCCGGGTGCCGCGAGATGCCGGCGGCTTCGAGGTGGCGGTGGGCGAGGTCGAACAATTGATTGCGCACGTCGCTTTTCTTGCCCAGTTCGGCGATGAAACCGCTGGCCACGTATTCCGACATTTCTTCGCCGGCCTCTTTCAGTACGGCTTTCGGCGCAGGCGACAGCAACAGGCTGCTGCTGCCTTGCAGCGTGCGGTCGAGGGCGTCGAGCACCCGGCGCGGGCGGATGTGGTTCGGCACCTTGATGCTGATCGACACGCCGTGCAGGTTGTTCGGCCGGCTGAGGTTGACGATCTTGGCCTTGGCCGCCACCGAGTTCGGCACCACGGCCAGAGTGCCGCTGCTGGACAGCAGGTGCGTGGCGCGCCAGTTGATGTCGAGCACCTTGCCCTCGACGCCGTCGATGACCACCAGATCATCCACCTGATACGGCTTGGTGGTGTTGAGCACGATGCCGGAAAACACGTCGGCCAAGGTGCTTTGCAGCGCGAGACCGATGACGATCGCCACCACGCCGGAGGTCGCAAGCAGGCCTTTGACCGGCAGATCCAGCACATAACCGGCCGCCGCGACGATGGCCGCCAGAAACACCAGCGCACCGATCACGTCCTGCAACAGCCGGCCGCTGTGGCCGATGCGACGCATCAGGATCAGGCCGATAACTTCGGTCAGCACCCGCGCGGCGTACAGCCACCAGAGAATCCCCAGCGCTGTCGCCCCGAGTTGCGCTACCGGGTCATCGGCAAACAACGGTGCCTGCAACGGGCTGACGCCGGCGTTGATGGCCAGCGCGCTGAATGCCAGAAACAGCACCAGCCGCACACCGACCCGCGGGGCACGGTGTTTGAACGGCGCCAGATGCCAGAGCAAGGCGTCGAGCGCCAGCAGCAGGGCGCTCCAGGACAGCAGATGGGCAGAAAAAAGGCTCATGAGTCGAACTCCGGCGGGCACAAAAGAAAAAGCCACACCCGAAGGTGTGGCGAGGGGTTGCACTCAGTTCAGATGGGTCTTGAGTTCTGCCGCTGCCTGGCGCACGGCGGCTTTGACTTCAGGAATCCCGTTCAGCGGGTTGAGCAGACCGAAGTCATGAATCATCCCGTTGTAACGCACCGAGGTCACCGGCACGCCGGCCGCGTCGAGGTGGCGGGCGTAGCCTTCGCCTTCGTCACGCAGCACGTCGAACTCGGCGGTCTGCACCAGCGCGGCGGGCAGGCCCTTGAGCTGTTCGGTGCTGGCGTTGAGCGGCGAGGCATGGATCTGTGCACGCTCGGCCGGGTTGGTGGTGTAGTTGTCCCAGAACCACTGCATCATGCCCTTGGTCAGGAAGTGGCCCTCGGCGAATTGCTGGTACGAGCCGTTATCGAACCCGGCGTTGGTCACCGGCCACATCAGCAACTGGAAGCGCAGGGCCGGGGTCTTCTGTTCCTTGGCCATCAACGCCACGACCGCAGCCATGTTGCCGCCGACGCTGTTGCCGGCCACCGCCAGACGCTTGCCGTCGACACCGATTTGCTTGCCGTGCTCGGCCACCCATTTGGTTGCCGCGTAAGCCTGATTGATCGCAGTCGGGTACTGCGCTTCCGGCGACGGCGTGTAGTCGACATACACCGCGACCGCGCCAGAACCCACCACCAGATCACGAATCAGGCGTTGGTGCGTCGGGAAGTCGCCCAGCACCCAGCCGCCACCGTGGAAGAACATGAACACCGGCAACTCGCCTTTGACCTTGGCCGGACGCACCACTTTCAGATTGATCGTCTGGCCGTCGACCTTGATCGCCTTGTCGCTGACTTCAACGCCGGACAGATCAACCTTCACCGAAGCCTGGGCGCCGGTCAGCACCGCACGGGCGTCTTTCGGGCTCAATTGCTCGAGCGGTTTGCCACCGCCGGCGGCGAGGGCGTCGAGGAAGGCCTGGGTGGTGTGTTCGACGCCAGTGCTTTCAGCGGCGAAGGCGTTGCCGATGGACAGGGCGAGGAGGGAAGTGGCGAGGGTTTTCTTGATGTTCATGTGCAATTCCTTTTTAAGTCGTTTGAGTTTTTGTATGCCTTGGGATCGGGCTGCTGTGGCGCTGGGCTTCAGGCCTCAGCAACACCGTGAGCACAGATTAATGAGGTGCCGGGAAGTGAAAAAGCGGCTATAAAGCGTTTAACTGTCCACCAGAGAGTGACAATGAACCCGTTCGAAGACATGCGTATTTTTTGCCAGGTGATGGACTCCGGCAGCTTCACGGCGGCGGCCGATCAGTTGGGCCTGTCCAAGCAGTTCGTCAGCCGTCGTCTGATGCAACTGGAAGAGCGCCTCGGCGTACGATTGCTCAACCGTTCGACCCGGCGTCTGGACGTGACGCCGCTGGGCCAGAGCTATTACGAATCGGCGCTGCGTTTGCTCGGTGAAGTGGAGTCGGTGGAGCAGGGCATCGCCGGGCAGACCGCCGAGCCGCGCGGGGCGATTCGCGTGAGTGCGCCGCTGTCGTTTGCGCTGGCCCATCTGGGCTGTTTGCTGCCGCCGTTTCTGCAGCGTTATCGCGAGGTCACGGTGGAAGTGGACCTGAGTGATCGGCCGGTGGATCTACTGGGCGAGGGGTACGACCTGGCGCTGCGCATCGGTGTGCTGGAGGACTCGACCCTGATCGCCCGACGCATCGCATCAATCGAACGGGTGTATTGCGCCAGTCCCGGGTATCTGGCCGAACGCGGTACGCCGGTCAAACCGGAAGACCTGCTCAGTCACGACTGCCTGCCTTACGGCCACGGACGTTCGGTGCAGTGGCGGTTCAATGCGGGGCAGGGCAAGCCGCTGCTGGTGAATGTCACCGGGCGGATGCGCGTCAACAACGGTGAGTTGCTGCGGGATGCGGCGGTGGCGGGGATGGGGATTACCTATCTGCCGACGTTCATCGTTGGCGCGGCGCTGAAGGACGGACGGCTGGTGCCGGTATTGGATGAGTTTCGGCCGGAGCCGCTCACGTTGTCGGCGGTGTACCCGCAGCATCGCCAGGCGTCGCGGCCGGTGCAGGCGTTGATCGAGTTTTTGCGCGAGCGACTGGATCAGACAAAAGGCGTTTTGTAGGCGCTACAAAACATTGTGGGAGCGGGCTTGCTCGCGAAAGCGGTGGATCAGTCAATACAGGAGTGACGGACCTGACGTTTTCGCGAGCAAGCCCGCTCCCACAGGGGTAGGGCATTTCAAAGTGATTTAGTTGGCGCGCTTGTCATCGCCAGGCTCGCCACCGACGTGTACGCCGCGATCATCACCGATTTCACCGGCACGGTGTACGCCGTGGTCATCGCCGATTTCACCGGCGCGATGCACACCGTGGTCATCCCCGATCTCTCCGGACCGATGCACACCATGGTCGTCGCCAGGTTCAGAATGCGTGCCGCTGCGACCGGATGACGCCGTGTTGCCGGAATGGCCCGAGCCGTGGTCACTGCCGCTGTGGCCACTGTTGCCACCGCCGCCACTGCCACTGTTGCCGCCACTGCCGCTGCCGCCGTGACCACCATTACCGCCACCACCGCCTCCGCTGCCGCCCCCGCCATTACCGCCACCACCGCCTCCGCTACCGCCCCCTCCATTACCGCCGCCACCCCCACCGTTACCACCGCCGCCGCCCCCGCCGCTTCCGCCACCACCACTTCCCCCATCCTTGGCCAGAACAGTCGACACCCCGGACAGGTTGTCCGGAATCAGTACGGTAGACGCCGACAGGACGGCGCCGATGGCCATTGCGAGCACGAGCTTTTGAATGTGCATAGCGTTCTCCGACTTTGTTGTCTTGATTGGGAACGTGGATGTGCCTTGTTTTTGCGTGTGATCCGACCCGTTCCCGAGGTCAGTGGATACTCGAAGCCAGTTCGAAGATCGGGATGTACATCAGGATCACGATCACCCCGATCAACAGGCCGATGAAGGTCATGAGCAGTGGTTCGAACAGCCGCACGAACCACTCGATCCAGCGGCTGATTTCCTCGTCGTAGAAATCGGCGCTGCGTTCCATCATTTGCCCCAGGTTGCCGGACTGCTCGCCAGCGCGCAGCAGGCGCAGGGACACGGGCGTCACAAGACGGTTGAGCTCAAGGGCAGTGGACAATGACTGCCCCTCGCGCACCCGCTCGCAGGCCTGGTCCAGCCGCGCTCGCGAGGCCACGGTGAGCAGGCCGCGCACCATGCCCATGGCGGTCACCAGCGGAATCCCGCCTTGCAGCAGAATCCCCAGCGACCGGTAAAACCGCGCCAGCTCGTACATGAAAATCCGCTGATGCACGGCGGGCAGTTTCTCCACCAGCCGATCCAGCCCACGGCGAAACGCCGGTTGTTTCTGCAGCACGGCGAGGGCGATGACGATCGTCGCCAACAGGCCGAAAAACTCGCCCTGATGGGCGTGTAGAAACATGCCGCTGCTCATCAGAATCTGCGACAGCCACGGCAGGTTCGAGCCCAGTCCTTCGAACACCAGGCTGAAGCGCGGCACCACGTAGCCCATCAAAAACAGCACCACACCACCGCCGACCACCAGCAACAGCAGCGGGTAGATCGACGCGCTGACGATCTTCTGCCGCACCTCGTCCATGCGCTGGCGATAGCTCACGTAACGGCCCAGCGCATCGCCGACCGCGCCGGTCTTCTCGCTGGACTGTACCAACGCCACGTACAAGGGCGGGAACACCGCCGACAACTGGCCCAGTGCCTGGGAGAAGGATTTGCCCTCGTACAGCAGCCGCACCAGCTCGCTCAAGGTTTTGCGGGCGGCGGGGGCGGTTTCTTTTTCGGCCAGGCTTTCCAGCGCATCGATCAGCGGCAGGCCGGCATTGAGCAGGGTGGTCAGCTCCTGGCTGAACAGCACCAGGTTGAAGGTCTCACGCTTGCTCAGGCGCAACGAACGCCAGTGGCGCTCGGCGTGCAGGCTGACCACGCGCAAGCCCTGATCCTCGGCGATGCGCCGTGCTTCGCTCTGGCCGGGCGCCTCGACGCTCAGCGACACCACCCCGGCCTTGCCCACTGCTTTGAGTTGAAATCGCATGCCGTGTGCTCCGCTTATTGCCAGTTGGTGACTTCGGCATTTTCGCCTTCGCCGCCGGGCTGGCCGTCCTTGCCCATCGAGAGCAGGTCGTACTCGCTGTTTTCGCCGGGATAGCGGTAGGTGTAATTACGCCCCCACGGATCCTGCGGCAGTTTTTTCTGCAAGTACGGGCCGGTCCATTTGGCTTCGTCGCTCGGTGCGGTCACCAGCGCTTGCAAGCCCTGTTCGGTGGACGGGTAGTGGCCGACCTCCAGCCGGTACAGATCCAGCGCCTTGCTCAGGCCTTCGATCTGCGCCTTGGCAACCTTCACCTCGGAGCGCCCCAGCTGGGCGAAATATTTGGGCGCGACGATCCCGGCCAACAGGCCGAGCACCACCAGCACCACGAGCAATTCGAGCAGGGTGAAACCGCGTTGGGCACGCGGACGAAATTGCAGCTTCATGATGACCTCCCGTGAGTGGCAGCCGTGTCGCCGCAAGGGCTTATGCAATTGCCATGCTCAGCCACCGATTATTTCGGCTGTCGGGCTGAAGCCCTTGTATTACGGGCTTTTCAAGAGTCGGCACAGTGCTTGCGTACGGCTGATCAACGACGGGTCAGTGGGGCATTTCCCCCAATTTTTCGGGGCCTGTCAGGGGAGGCCCAATGATCCATTCATTCACTGCAGGACTGCTCGGCTGCGTGCTGTCGGTCGGTGCCGCGCAAGCCGATGTCTTCGTTTCCATGGACGCCAAGGGCAGCTACGTGCTGTCCAACGTCCACCGTCCCGGACGCACTTACGAGCGGGTGATCCGCGAAGCCGATGCGCCACTGGTCAGCCTTGACCGGCAACCGCAATTGATCGCCAACCAGCCCTACGCCGAGCTGGTGTCAGCCGCCGCCAGCGCCAATCACCTGCCCGAGGCCCTGCTGCACGCGGTGATCAAGTCCGAATCCAACTACAACCCCGGCGCCACCTCGCCCAAGGGCGCCGGCGGACTGATGCAATTGATGCCCGACACCGCCCGCGAGCTGGGGGTGAAAGACGTCTACGACCCCAAGGCCAACATCCAGGGCGGGGCCAAATACCTCAAGCGCCTGATGACCCTGTTCGACAACGACATCGCCCTGGCCGTGGCGGCTTACAACGCCGGGCCGGACGCGGTGCTCAGCCGCGGCCGGGTGATTCCGCCGTTCGCCGAAACCCAGCGCTATGTCCCAAGCGTGCTGCGTCAGTACCGGCGCCTGCAGGGGCTGGCGGTGGATGCACCGTTGTAAAGCCTTTTTTTTCTAAATCCAGCCCCGGCTTTCCCCACTATCGGGGCAAACCCAAGGGGCCCGGAAAAGTGGGGAAACGGGTGGGGAATATCCCCCGTATTCTCAAGTGACCTGTGTAACTGATTGAGATGGAAGGCAATTTTTTGTGGCATGCGGATTGCTCTCAGGGCTTTAACGAGAATCGTTCCCTGTGAGCACCCACTACGAGGTTTCCGATCATGGTTGGCATTCACCACGCTCCGCCCCTGTTGAACTGGCTGCTGTTGCTGGTCTCGATGCTCAGTGTCGAACTGGCCAGCGCCGCCGTGCGCTGCGAGCGCAATCTGGTGGCCAATGTGGTCGCCTTCGATCAACCGCTGATGTTCAACCGCCTCGGTGCGCAGAATGCCAACGGCATGATGTACGCCCTGCGCCGCGATGTGGTCGATGAGCACGATGTCTCGCTGGCCTACGGCGGCAGTGCGGTGCCGGGCAAGGTGTCGCTGCGTGCGGACAAGCGTCCACGGCCGCTGGTGCTGCGGGTCGCCGCCGGTGATTGCCTGACGATCAACCTGCAGAACCTGCTCGATTATCAGGCCAACCCGAACAAGCATTTCGAAGGGCCTGAAGGCGAGGAGGGCACCGTGAACCCCGGTGGCGCCGATGCCTTCAAGGTCGACGAGCAGGTCGCCGACCGCCATGTCGGTTTCCAGGTCAACGGCCTGCAAGCGGTGAACAGCATCGATGACATTTCTTCCTACACCGGGCGCAACGCCAACACCCTGGTGCCGCCGGGCGCGAGCCGCTCGTACGTGCTGTACGCCGAGCGCGAAGGGGCGTTTGCCGTCAGCAGCCGTGGCGCGACATTCGGCGGGGAGGGCGCGGCCGGCAACACTGCCAATGGCCTGTTCGGCCAGGTCGTGGTGGTGCCGAAGTCGGGACGCACCTATCGCAACACCCTCACCGAAGAAGAAATGCGTCTGGCCACCACCGGCCGCACACCGGCCGGTCACCCCATCGTCGATTACCAGGCCCGCTACCCGCAGCGCGAACCGTGGTTGCGTGAAGGCAAGGCCGGCACGCCGATCATCAGCATGGTCGACGGCAACGAAATCATCTCCAGCGAAAGCGACGCGATCGTCATGGGCAGCAATGCCGATGGCAGTTTTGCGCCCAGCACCTATCCGCTGGAATCGGTGGGCAAACGCAACCCGGCGATCCCCAACCGCCTCGAGCCGTTTCGCGATTTCGCTTCGCAGTTCCAGGACGAAACCGCCGCCACCCAGGCATTCCCCGCTTACTGGGCTGACCCGGTCATGGCCCATGTGCTGGAGCCGACCCGCGACTCGTTCATGATCAACTACGGTTCCGGCGGCATGGGCGCCGAAGTGGTCGCCAACCGCCTCGGCGTGGGGCCGATGCACGATTGCCTGTCGTGCGCCTACGAAGAATTCTTCCTCAGCTCGCACACCGTCGGTGACGTGGCGATGCTGGTGGACGTGCCGGCCAACACCGGGCTCGAGAACATCGCCCCCGGCCAGACACCGAGCGCCGATCAGATCGGCGTGAAAGCGACCATGGCCCTGTATCCGTCGGAGCCGTCGAACGTCAACCACAGCTACATCGGTGACTTCGTCAAATTCCGCAACACCCACAATGGTCACGAGCAGCACATTTTCCACCTGCACGGCCATCAGTGGCTGTTCAACCCCAATGACGACAACTCCGATTACGTCGACGCTCAAGGCATCGGTCCGGGCGCCGGCTATACCTACGAAATTGCCAACGGCGGCTCCGGCAACCGCAACCGGGTGGCCGGCGATGCGATCTATCACTGCCACTTCTACCCGCATTTCGCCCAGGGCATGTGGTCGATGTGGCGGGTGCACGATGTGTTCGAAGAAGGCACCCGGCTGGAAGTCTCGCAACAGGGCGCCGATGGTTATCACAGCGAACCTTACGCCCTGCGCAGCGGTAAACCGGCCGCCGGTGCCCGCGCCTTGCCGGATGGCGAGATCATCGCCGGCACGCCGATTCCTGCCGTGGTGCCGCTGCCCGGCAAAGCCATGGCGCCGATGCCGGGCAAAGTGGTGGTGGTGCCGAAAATCGGCGAAACCCTGGTCGCCGGCAACGATGACGACGATGAGGAAGAAGAGGGCGATGACGACGGCGAACACCACGGCGGTAACGGTGGTTCGCAAGCCATCGGTTCCCTGGCACTGGTCGATCGCAGCGAAGCCAACCGCAACGCCGACGGCAGCCTGAAAAACCCAGGCTATCCGTTCTGGATCGGCGGCATGGAAAGTTCGGTAGGTCAGCGTCCGCCAACCCCACCGCTGGACATGCTCGACGCCGCCACCGCGCAATCGTTGAAAGCCAGCGGCAAAGCGCTGTGGGCCAACCTCGATCCGAATCAGTCCGGCGGCTGGGACGGCGGCTTGCAGCGTCACACCCTCGACGGGGTGGCGGCCGGAGGCGAGGCGCACACCGTGACCACCTCGCTGGACTTCTCCAAGGAAGTCACCCGCGCCAAACCGATTTACCTGCCTGAAGAGGGCACCGAAGTGGAACAGGCCGCGATGGCGTTCCACGCGAAAAAGGATCACCCAAGCTTTGCCTTGCTGCCCGGCAACCAGATCGTGGCCAAGGCCTTCCGCACCAACGGCGCCTTGCCGATGGCCGGCGCGCCGTACTATGAACCGTGCATGGACGACCGGCAAAAACGCCTGACCAGCAGCGCCGGCACCGGTGAATTCGCCAGTGGCGATCGGCTGGACGGTATGTCCTTCGTTGGCGCCTCGACCTTCACCGCCGACCGGCCACGGATCTACAAGGCCGCCAACATCCAGTTCGATGCGGTCTACAACAAAGTCGGCTATCACTTCCCGCAAGCGCGGATTCTGGCGCTGTGGGAAGACGCCTGGCCGGTGATCACCAAGCAGCGGCCGCCAGAGCCGCTGGTGATGCGCATGAACACCTTCGACTGCGTGCAATACCAGCAGACCAACCTGGTGCCTGCCACCTACGAGATGGATGACTATCAGGTCCGCACGCCGACCGACGTGATCGGCCAGCACATTCACCTGCCGAAATGGGACCTGACGGCCGCCGACGGTTCCTCCAACGGCTGGAACTACGAGGACGGCGTGCTCTCCCCAGGCGCTGTTCAGGAACGCATTCACGCGATCCGCGAATTCAACCAGTGCGAGAGCAGCGACCCGCGCGACGGCACCCAAGCCTGCCCGAAAGCCAAGGCACATCCGTTCTTCGGCCAGTTCGGGCGCAGTGACTGGATGGGCGCGCGCACGGCCATGCAGCGCTGGTTCGTCGACCCGGTGGTCAACGCCAAGGGCGTGGATCGTGGGCTCGGCACCATCTTCACCCACGACCACCTCGGCCCATCGACTCACCAGCAGATCGGACTGTATGCCACGGTGCTGGCGGAACCGGCCGGTTCCACCTGGTTCCACGCCGAAACCGGCGAGCCTCTGTACAGCGGCGCGCGCCAGGACGGCGGGCCGACCTCGTGGCAGGCGGTGATCAACACCGGCGACCTCGACGGCGACGGCAAGAACGACAGCTTCCGTGAGTTCTTCCTCGAATACAGCGACTTCCAGCATGCCTATGAAGCCGGTGTGTACGTGGGCGCCGGCCCCAACGGCGTGCCTAATCCGCAAGCTTTCCCGGCTACCGCCGACAGCTTCCGCTACGCGATCAACCCACCGGTGCGCAACAACGCCAGCACCCTGCTCGAAGGCGTGCTGGAAGTGCAGGGCGGTCAGGTGCCGGGCTGTCCGAGCCGGCCTTGCCCGCAGGCGATCTCCGTGGATGATCCGGGCATGTTCGTCGTCAACTATCGCAACGAGCCGCTGGCCCTGCGGGTCTACGATCCGAACAAGGTCGGCCCGGACGGCAAGCGCGGCATGCAGGCCGACGGCCTCGGCGGCGATCTGGCCTATGCCATGCAAAGCCGTACCGACCGGGCGATCCCGGCGATGAACCTGGCACCGAACCTGGTGACGGCTGCCACCGGCCCGACCGGCGGCACCACGCTGTTCCCGCCGCACATCAACAAGGGCGGTAGCGAGCCGGGCGACCCGTTCACCCCGATGCTGCGTACCTACACCGGCGACAACGTGCGTCTGCGGGTGCATGCCGGCGGCCACGAGGAAGAGCACAACGTCACCCTGCACGGCGTGAAGTGGCTGCAGAGCGGTTCCGGTTTCGGCAACAGCTCCAACTCCGGCTGGCGCGCCTCGCAGATGATCGGCATCTCCGAACAGATGGGCTTCATCGCACCTGTGTCGATGCTCTCCAGCTCTGCGGCGACCACCGGTGACTATCTGTACTCGATGGACGCTTCGATCGAAGGCTACTGGAGCGGGATCTGGGGCGTGATGCGCAACTACACGGCCAAACGCAATGACCTGTTCGCCATCCCCAACAACCCGAGTCCGGCCGGCATGCGCAACACCGTGGCGTTCGAAGGCAGCTGCCCACGGATCAGCGCCAACCCCAACGGCATCGGCACCCGTCCGACGGTGCAGCGCAACTATGAAGTGGTGGCGGCGCTGGCCAACGACATCCTCGGCAATTCGCTGGGCCTGAGCATCGGCGATTCTGCCGGGCTTGGTCAGCATGTCGGCGGGCCGCTGAATCCGGCGGGCGGCACCCTGGTGCTGAACTCGCGCACGGTGAGCATCCCGCAGGTCACGGTGACCGATCCGGAGGACGGCGAGACCATCACCATCGGTGGCCAGAGCGGGCCGCTACATGATCCGACGGCGATCCTGTACGTGCGCAAATCCGACCTCGATCCGGTCAGCGGCAAGCTCAAACCCGGCATTCCGGTCGAACCGCTGGTGCTGCGCGCAGCGGCCGGGGACTGCATCAATATCACCCTGGAAAACCGTCTGCCGAGCGTGATGCCCGACCTGACCCAGACCGCCGTGATGCAGGGCATCGTCAAACGTGATCGCAACAGCGGCCTGGGCTCGACCACTTTCAGCAACAACCTGATGCGGCCGTCCAGCCATGTGGGTCTGCACGCGCAACTGCTGGCCTATGACATCACCAAATCCGACGGTGCCAACGTCGGCGCCAACCCGGTCCAGACCGTCCCGCCGCGGGTGGGCAGCAGCGGCGCCTACCCGACCCGGACCTATCAGTACTACGCCGGGCACCTGGAGCGTGAAGGCAAACCGGTCACGCAACTGGGCCGCAGTGTCGACAACATCAACGCCACGGCCGTGGAGTTCGGTGGCCTGAACATCACCCCGGCGGATGTGATCAAGCAACCGCAAAAAGGCCTGGGTGGTGCGATGAGCATCCTGCCGATCGGCGCGACCTGGGTCGACGATGCGCGCAAGGTCAACGCCACGGTCACCGCACCGGGGCAGACGACTTACCGCGACTTCGCGACGGTGTGGCACAAGGCGCTGAACACCCGCTGGGCCAATGGCCGGCCGGTGGAAGGCATCGCAGCCGAGGGCTTCGGTGTGCCGACCGATCCGCAGGACAACTCGAGCATGGCGATCAACTACAGGACCGAACCGCTGTGGTATCGCTTCGGCCTCGCCCCGGATGCGCCGTTCGGTCATGCCGATGGCGCGGGTTACGGCGACATGACCAACGCGCACATGGCCTATAGCAATGCGCTGGTGGGGGGCGATCCGCAGACGCCGGTGCTGTATGCCAAACCCGGTCAGCCGTTGCGCACGCACATCCTGATGCCGAGCGGCGGCAGTCGCGGCACGACGTTCCAGCTCGACGGACACGTCTGGTCGCTCAACCCGTTCCAGGCCGAGAAGAGCGACACCGGCGGCTACCCGATGGGCACGCCGGGCGTGGGTTCGGTGCGCTTCGGCTACAACCCGATGTCGATGTACATCGGCGCTCACGAAAGCATCCTGCCGGCGGCGCACTTCAGCTTCATGATCCCGAGCGCCGGGGGCAGCAACGCGATACCGGGGGACTACCTGTTCCGCGATTACGGCGCCTATGGCAACACCTCGGGGCTGTGGGGATTGCTGCGGGTGACCAATGAGCCGGAGCCGGCGCCGCCTGCTCAGTAGGTGCCAATGCGCGACCTGTGGGAACCGGTGAACCCGCTCCCACAGGTGGGGACAGGATTTGTAGGGGAGAGCGACATGAACAGGATCATCAACATCATCGGCGTCTGCCTGCTGACGATGGCCGGCGCGCTGCTCACGCTGAGCGAGATTGCCCTGGCGCAGACCGGTGCCGGGCAGGTGCTGACCCGCGACGGTGTGTCGATCGCCTTCGATCTGAAGCCGCTGGCCAGCGACGGCCAGTTGCGTGAGGGCGAGTTCGCCGACGTGCAGTTTCGCGTCACCGACGGTGCGTCCGGCCAGCCGTTGTCCGGTGTGGCGCCGGGGGCGTGGATCGATCCGCAAGCCGTCGCCGCTGATCAGGCCCAGGGCCGTGATCAGAGCTGCAAGTCGCGGGTCGGCACGTTCCTCAAATCCAATATCGGCGCGCGGCCGCTGCTCGACCTCAACAGCTATTTCCTGCTGGTGATGAACCGCGATGCCAGCGTTTCGGTGGTCGACCCGTCAGTGTCGGTGGGCGGCATCACCAGCACCCTGGCGCGGATCGAACTCAAGCAATCGCCGATGGACTGGGTCACGCCCAAGGACAACAAAAAGGTCTTTGTGTCGATGCCGACGGCGGGGGAAGTGGCGGTGATCGACAGCGAGCAATTCAAGGTCATTGAATCGGTGGCCGCCGGCAGCCAGCCGGTGCGGGTCGCGCTGCAACCGGACGAGCGTTTGCTGTGGGTCGGCAACAACGCGAGCAAGGCTGAAGAGTCCGGCGTTACGGTGATCGACACCCAGAGCCTCAAACCGCTGAAACACCTGGCGACCGGTCGCGGCCACCACGAAATCAGTTTCAGCAAGGACAGCCGTTTCGCCTTCGTCAGCAACCGCGACGACGGCACCCTCAGCGTTATCGACATCGCCAGCCTGAGCCTGGTGCAACAGGTCAAGACCGGCTCCAGCCCGTTGTCGGTGGCCTACTCGCCGCTGTCCGGCGCGGTGTACGTGGCCGATGGCAAGGACGGCACCGTCACGGTGATCGACAGCAACAGCCGCGCCGTCCGCCGGGTGATCAAGCTGCAACAGGGCCTCGGCCCGATGGGCTTCAGCGCCGACGGTCGTTTTGGCGTGGTGCTGAACACGCTGGAAAACCGCGCCACGGTGATCGACGCGGCCAACGATTCGGCGATCCATGATCTGGAAGTCTCGGCCGAACCCTATCAAGTGGTGTTCACCCAGGCCTATGCCTACGTGCGCGGACTGGCCTCGCCGAAAGTCACCATGATCAACCTGTCTTCGCTGGGCGAAGGGCGTCAGCCGATTACCCAGGGTTTCGAGGCCGGGCCGCAGCCGCCACGGCTGGCCGGGGACCTGCCGCTGGCGTCGAGCCTCGCCGTATCGCGCGATGACAACGCGGTGTTCGTGGTCAACCCGGTGGATAACACCACCTATTTCTACGCCGAAGGCATGAATGCGCCGATGTCCGGTTACCCCAACCGGGGGCAAATCGCCCGCGCCGCGCTGGTGATCGACCGCAGCCTGCGCGAAGTCTCGCCGGGGCTCTATAGCGCCCGGGTCAAGCTGCCGGCGGCGGGGCGCTTCGACGTGGCGTTCCTGCTCAACCAGCCGAACATCATTCATTGCTTCAGCGCCCAGGTGGCGTCCGACGGCGCGCCGGAAAAACACCTGGGCGCGGCAAAAGTCGAGTTCCTGCTGGACAAGACCGCCGTGGCCCTCAACGACCCCTACGTGGTGCGCTTTCGCATCGTCCAGGGCAAACAGAAAATCCAGCGTAGCGGCGTGACCGACGTGCAGTTGCGCTACTTCCTCGCGCCGACTTCCCGGCCCCGTGAAGTGGCCGCACGGGAAGTCGCTGACGGCGTGTACGAAGCGCCGGTGACCCTCGACCGCAGCGGCGCCTGGTACCTGCATGTGCGCGCGGCCTCGCTGGGCGCCGGTTTCGACGACAAGACCTTTGCCAGTGTCCGGGTGCTGCCCGGCCAGACTCAGTGACGAGGAAACGACCATGAACCGATTTGCATCCCGTGGCCTGCTGACCCTGTGCCTGTTGGCCGTCGGTATCCAGCAGGCCAGCGCCCACTCGGCGGACGAACATGCCGGGCACACCGCACCGGCCGCCAACAGCCAGGAACACGCCCAGGTCAAGTTCGCCGACGTGCCGCTGCTCGACCAGAACGGCAAGACCGTGCACCTGGAACAGGATCTGGTGCACAACAAAATCGTGGTCATGAGTTTCATCTACACCAGTTGCACCACGGTGTGCCCGGTGGTCTCGTCGATCATGGGCAAGGTGCAGAAACAGCTCGGTGCCCGGGTCGGCACCGAGGTGCAG
This sequence comes from Pseudomonas sp. 3-2, assembly GCF_019710535.1. Lineage (NCBI taxonomy): Bacteria > Pseudomonadati > Pseudomonadota > Gammaproteobacteria > Pseudomonadales > Pseudomonadaceae > Pseudomonas > Pseudomonas sp. 3-2. Next base: position 2,480,544 of record NZ_CP081200.1, read on the forward strand.
CTGGTGTCGATCAGCATCGACCCGCAGCGCGACGACCCGAAACGTCTGCAGGATTACGCCCGCACCTTCCAGAAAGGCCCGGGCTGGAGCTGGCTCACCGGTTCGCCGCAATCGATCAGCGCCACGCTCAAGGGGCTGGGCAGTTTCAGCGGCGACTTCAAGAATCATCAGCCGCTGATCCTCGTCGGTGACGGCAACAGCCGCCACTGGACGCGCTATTACGGCTTCACCGACCCGGCATTGCTGGCCAAAGAAGTCGAGAAACTCAGCGGCCTGCGCACCCACGCCAAACACACCGCGATTGCCATGGAGCAACAACCATGAGAACCCTGGACTGGATCACCCTGACGGTGTGTTTCTGGATTTTCAGCGCCATGGCCCTGGCTCACGAAGGCCACGAACAACCGGCACCGGCAACGACAACGACCAGCGCTGCGCCCGCACCGGCGAAAGGCACCCATGATGCGAAAACCTGGTTCACCGACACGCCGCTGCTGGATCAGAACGGCGACGTCCAGCGTTTCTACAGCGATGCGCTGCACAACCGCGTGGTGCTGCTCAACGTGATCTTCACCAGTTGCAATGACGCCTGCCCGCTGATCACCCGCAAGCTCAAGGAAGTCCGTGAGCTGCTGGGCGACAAGGCCGACGGCATCACCTTCATTTCCCTTACCAGTGATCCGCTGCGCGACACGCCGGCGGTGCTCAAGGCTTACACCTTGAAGCAGGGCGCCGATGACCCTCACTGGCTTTTCCTTACCGGCGACAAGGCGCAGATGGACCTGGTGCTGGGTCGCATCGGCCAGATCGTGCCGACGCCCGAGCAGCACTCGACCCAGTTGATCGTCGGCGATGTGGCCAACAAACGCTGGAGCAAAATCCGTCCCGACGCCCCGGCCGCCGCCATTGCCCAGCGCTTGCAACTGCTGACAATGCCTGTGGCCGGCCGCTGAGTCCGCGCCATGAACCTCGGCCGCGTCCTCGCCCTGATCCTGCTTGCTGGCGTCAGCCTCGGCGCGGCCGCGTTGCCGCTGACCGATGAAGAAAGCGCCGGCAAGCGCCTGTACCGCGAAGGCTTGTCCGCCAGCGGCGAGCCGATCATGGCGCGGGTCGGCGCGGCGGATGTGTTGCTGCCGGCCACCAGCCTGCCGTGTGCCAACTGCCACGGTGCCGACGGCCTCGGCCGGCCCGAAGGCGGGGTGCGCCCGCCGGAACTGAACTGGTCGCGGCTGACCAGCATCCACGGTCAGCAACAGGTCAACGGCCGCAACTACCCGGCCTACACCGACAGCAGTCTGGCGCGGGTGATCCAGCAGGGCCGCGACCCTGGCAACAATCGCCTTGACCCGAGCATGCCGCGTTTCCTGCTGTCGATGAAGGATCAGCGCAACCTCACGGCGTACCTCAAACGCCTGGCCGATGACCGCGATCCGGGGCTCGATGACCAGACCTTGCACCTGGGCACCTTGCTGCCCAGCCAAGGGCCGCTGGCCGAGGAGGGCGCCACCATCGCGGCGGTGCTCAACGGCAGCGTCGCGCGGATCAATCAGGCCGGTGGCATTCACGGCCGGCAGTTGCGCCTGACCGTGGCCGATCCCGGTCCGGATCGCGCCAGCGCCGAACAGGCCCTGCAACGGTTGATCGAGGAAGAGCAAGTTTTCGCCCTGATCGCGCCGTTGGCCCCGGCGCTGGACAGCGAGCTGGCGCCGCGTCTGGAGCAGTCCGGTGTGCCGCTGATCGGGGCCCTGTCGTTGCTCGGTCCGGTGCAGGCCAGCCCGCAGATTTTCGAACCGTTGCCGGGCCTGCGTGAGCAACTGATCGCACTGGCCGACTACGCCACCGCCAGTCTGCGAGTGCTGCAAGGGCCGACGCTGATTGCCTATCCCGATGACCCGGCCCAGGTGCTGGCGGCGCAGACCCTTGGCCGCTATCTGCAGGAACACGGCTGGGAAAAAGTCCATCTGCAGGCCTACGACCCGGCGGCGGACAGCTTGCCGCTGGGCTCACGCTCGGTGTTCTACCTGGGCAACGGCGGTGGTTTCAGCCGGCTGGCGGCCGGGTTGCAGAATGCCGGGCAGGTACCGTACCTGTTTGCTGCGTCGAGCCAGGTGGCGGGGGATTTGTTGCAGGTGCCGGAGGGGTTTTCCCGGCGGGTGTTTCTGGCTTATCCGTTCGTGCCCAGCGACTGGACCCAGGCCGGGCGCATGGCCCTGACGCTGTTGCGCGAGCATCAGGGCCTCGGCGCCCAGCACGCGGTGCTGCAAGTCGGCGCCTACGCCTCGATGCTGTTGTTCAGCGAAGGCATGAAGCAGGCCGGCCGCGACGCCAGCCGCGAAAAACTGGTGGCGGCGCTTGAAGGCCTGCACGACTTCGACACCGGCCTGACCCCGCGCCTGAGCTTCGGCCCCGGCCGACGATTGGGCCTGAGCGGGGCGCACGTGGTCACCGTGGACTTGCCCGACCAGCGTTTTTATCTGGTCGCTCCCTACAAACCGATTCTTGCCACGCCCTGACCGGAGGCCCTGATCATGAAGCTCAAAACCCTGTGTTGGCTGCTGACAGGCTGGTTGTCGGTGGGAATGGCGAACAATGAACCGGTGGCCGCCCGGGTCAACGGCGAGGCGATTTCCGAGTTTCGCCTGGAACGTTTTTTCGCCGAGTACCTGGAAGATCAGGGCCGCGCCGTGGCGAGCATCCGCAACCCCAAGGCCTATAAACAACTGCGTCAGGCCGCGCTGGACACGCTGATCGACAAGGAATTGCTCTGGCAGGAATCGCGCAAGCGCGGGGTGAAGATCGATGAGCAAACGGTGCGCGACCAGGTCGAACGGACTCGCACCGCCATCGGTGGCACCGACAAATTCCTCCAGCGTTTGCAGGACGCCGGTTTCGACGAGGCCTCGTTCGCCGAGTACACCCACCGTGAACTGGCGGCGCAGCGGATGTTTGCCGAGCTGACCCAAGTCCAGGCCCCGGACGAGCAAACGGTGCGGGCGTTTTTTGAGGAACACCGCGCTGAAATGGGCGCGCCGGAGCAAGTGCAGGCCCGGCACATTCTGATCAAGGTTGCCGGTGATGCCGATGCCGCCACGGTTGAAGCGGCGCGACTACGCTTGATGCAGATGCGTGCGGCTATCGCAGGGGGGCAAACCTTTGCTAGCGTCGCGCAATCGGGATCGGAAGATGTCACCGCCAGCCAGGGCGGGGACCTGGGGTATTTCGCCCGTGGGCAAATGGTGCCGGCGTTTGAAGCGGCGGCGTTTGCTCTCAAGCCTGGTGAAGTCAGCGAGGCGGTGCGCACACCGTTCGGCTGGCATTTGATTTTTGTCGAGAACCACAGGGAGGCGGCCGATGTCCCAGAGGAGCAAGGGCTGGAAACAGTCAGGGCGTACCTCGCCCGACAGCAACAGACCCAGGCTCGTCGTCAGGTGCTCGCGCAGTTGCGGGCAGAGAACAGGATCGAACGAATTGACGACGACTGAAGGTTCCCCCCCAATAGTGGGGAATGGCTTCGATGCCCATTCAGGTGCTTCCCCGTTTCTGGGGAACGGGGTACCGGGACGAGCGGGCATTTCCATTCAATTCAAGGACATGAAGACAAAAAATTACCGGCATTCAGCCTGGCATGAAGTGTGCGTTACCTCTTGTGAGGCGCACTCCAGCAGGTTCGGGTCATTGAATTTCAATTGCCGGCACTTGAGGTTTCAGGGAGTCCACCTTGGTTAACAAAGTACTGGTTGTCGAAGACGAACAGCTGCTTGCACAGAACCTTCAGGATTATCTGTCGGCGCAGGGGCTGGAAGTCCGGATTGCACATGACGGCGCAGAGGGAATCGGCCTGGCCGAGACTTTCGCCCCCGACGTGCTGGTGTTCGATTACCGCTTGCCCGATATGGAAGGGTTCGAGGTGCTCGACGCGGTCCGCCAGAACAGGACGTGTCATTTCGTGCTGATAACGGGTCACCCGACCGCTGAAGTCTGTGAGCGGGCGCGGCAACTGGGAGTCAGTCACATCCTGTTCAAACCGTTTCCCTTGGCGGAACTGGCCCGAGCTGTCTGCGACCTTCTGGGGATCCAGCGCGAAGCGAAACCCGGTGCGAGCCCATCCGAAGGCTTTGTCGAACGACGCCAGAGCAGGACCGAGAGCTTCCCGTTGCAGTTGTACGATGGCAGTTGGGTGCTGGCAGACCGCCGACGAAACCGGTCGGAGGCCATGGCACCGGACGACGATCAAATGCTCACCGGGGAGTAATGGCGCGATAGACGTTCCGGCACTCGCCGAACTCGCCTCCCGCGCCGTCAGGGCCTCAAGCCCCGGGTGTTGGAGAGCAAGCCATGGATCGTCTGTCCGTTGTCGTCGAACCGCTGTCGGTCAATCCTCCGCTGGAGGCCCAGACCCCGCCACGCTTTTCCAGTGAGCAACTGGCCCAGGCCCGGGCACGGGCCAGCACTTCCGGGGAACGGGTGCTCGATGCGCTGGCCGTGCTCTGTGAGCTGGCGCCGATGCCGTTCATTGCCAGCCTCGGCGCCACCCTGCATTACCCGGTGCTCGACACCGACACGCTGTTTCTGGCGACCCCGGTGTTCGACCGGGTCACTCTCGCGCAATGCCTCAAACGTGAATTCATCCTGCTGCGCCATAACGACGAAGTCATCGGCGTGTTCGCCGACCCCTTCGACACCGCGCGCCTGGCCTGGATCGACGAATGCCTGCACGGCGCGCCGCTGTACCTGGTGCACGCCGACGACCTCAAGGCCTATCTGGCCCGCCACGAAGAAAGCTTCCACGCGGTCGAATCGCTCAACGCCCAGGCCGACGCCGGCAGCGAGACCGACACCCTGCAAAGCCTGTCGCTGACCAGCATCAGCGAAGACTCGAGCGTGGTGGTGAAACTGGTCAACTCGACCCTGTACGACGCGCTGAAAATGCACGCCAGCGACATCCACCTCGGCACCACCGGCCAGGGCCTGGTGATCAAGTACCGGATCGACGGCGTGCTGAACAACATCGGCAAGATCCAGGGCAGCGAGTTCGCCGAACAGGTGATCTCGCGGGTCAAGGTCATGGCCGAACTGGACATCGGCGAAAAACGCGTGCCCCAGGACGGTCGCTTCAAGATCGGCATCAGCGGCCGGCAGATCGACTTCCGCGTTTCGATCATGCCAAGCATCTTCGGCGAAGACGCGGTGCTGCGGGTGCTGGACAAACAGGACCTGGCCGACAAGGTCTGCGGCGTGCAACTGCAAGTGCTGGGCTTTGAAGACGAAACCCTGCGCCAACTGCGTCGCCTCGCCGCCGAACCCTACGGCATGGTGCTGGTGACCGGCCCCACCGGCAGCGGCAAGACCACCACGCTGTACGCGATGATCACCGAGATCAACCACGGCGTGGACAAGATCATCACCATCGAAGACCCGGTGGAATATCAGCTGCCCGGCGTGCTGCAGATCCCGGTCAACGAGAAAAAGGGCCTGACCTTCGCCCGTGGCCTGCGCTCGATCCTGCGTCACGACCCGGACAAGATCATGGTCGGCGAGATCCGCGACCCGGACACCGCACAGATCGCCGTGCAATCGGCGCTCACCGGTCACCTGGTGTTCACCACCATTCACGCCAACAACGTGTTCGACGTGATCGGCCGGTTTACCCAGATGGAAATCGACCCCTACAGCCTGGTCTCGGCGCTCAATGCGATTCTCGCCCAGCGCCTGATCCGGCTGGTGTGCAGCAGCTGCAGCACACCGGTCAACCCGAGCGATGAAGAGCTGCGCGCTTCGGGCCTCGATCCACAGAAAGTCGATCACTACCACTTCGTCCACGGCAAGGGCTGCGGCCACTGCCGGGGCAGCGGTTATCGCGGCCGCACGGCGATTGCCGAGCTGCTGCACCTGGACGACGAACTGCGCCAGATGATCGTCGAGCGCCAACCCATCACCCAGATCAAAGCCCTGGCCTGCGCCCGTGGTTTGCGCCTGTTGCGCGAATCGGCGCTGGAGCTGGTGGAGCACGGTCGGACCACGCTGGAGGAGATCAATCGTGTCACTTTTATCGCGTGATCAATTTATCGCCGTGCTCGGCGCCAGCGGTGTCGGCCTCGGCCAGCGCCGGGGCAGCGACACCCTGTGGCTGGGCAGCGTCGGCTACATCGACGAAGGCTTCCAGAGCTACGCGGTGGCGCTGGACACCCTCGACCGTGTGCTCGGCGAACACACCCGTGCCGGTGCCGAGCTGAGCGTGGTGATCTCCGGCCACTTCAGCCGCTTCTGTCTGGTGCCGTGGAGCGAGCAGATCAGCAGCCCTGACGAACTGCGCGGCTTCGCCCAACTGTGCTTCGAAGACCTGTTCGGCGCCCCGACCCAACCGTGGAGCCTGGTGCTGTCCGCCGAGCCGGCCGGGCATGACCGCATCGCCAGTGCCTTGCCGCAGGATTTGCTGGAACGCCTGCGCACGCTGGTCAACGGCCGTGGCCTTCGCCTGCGCTCGGTGCAGCCGTACCTGATGACCGCGTTCAACCGTTTCGACAAAAGCCTCGACGCCGGTGACTTCCTGTTCATCGTCGCCGAGCCGCAACGCAGCGTGTTGCTGCTGGCAAGGGAAGGGCGCTGGTCGTCGGTGCGTTCGGTGGGCGGCAGCGACAGCGACGCGGCACTCAGCGCGTTGATCGGTCGCGAACGGCAACTGCAAGCCTCCACCAGCGAACGCGCCTTCAACGTTTATCTGCATGCCCCGGCGCGCCTCGATGCGCAACCGAATGTGGCGGGGGTGCACCTGCGCACCCTCGAAGACGACTCGATGACCGTGCGTGACGCCTTGTACGTCATGTCCCGGGCGGTGGCCTGACATGCGCGCCTTGAACCTCGACTTCCAGCCACGTCCGCGTTCCGGCCCGTTGGGCTGGAGCCTGCTCGGCGGTGGTGTGTTGCTCGCGCTGGTGTGCTTCGGCGTGCAGCAGCACCTCGGCGAGCAGGCCGAACAACAGCAAGGTCACTTGCAGCACACCCAGCGCCAGCTCACCGGTGACAGCGGCAGCAAGACAACACTGAGCCCGGCGGAAACCCGCGAGCAGGCGCAGAACCTCGCTGAAATGCGCAAGGTCTCGCAGCAACTGCGCCGGCCCTGGGAACGCCTGTTCGCCATGCTCGAAGCCATGCCGCGCGACGACATCGCCTTGTTGACCCTGACCCCGGATGCCCGCAAGGGCCAGGTGCGGATCAGCGCCGAAGCGCGGGATCTGCAAGCGATGCTGGATTTCCACAAACGGCTGGAGGCCAGTGACGAGCTGTCCGACGTGTCGCTGCTGAGCCACGAAATCGTCGTCAAATCGCCGGAGCAACCGGTGCAATTCAACCTGTCGGCGACCTGGGAGATAGGCGATGCGAATCCCTAGACTGATCGTTCACGAATACCTGCAAGGCCTCGGCGTTCCGGGCCTGGCCGGTCTGGCGCTGCTGCTGGTCACGCTGGCCTGGGCACTCGGCGGTTTGCTGCCGGGCTGGCAGTCGCTGCAACAGCTCAGCCAGCAAACCCGGGAAGCCACCGAATACCTGGCCAAGGTCGAGGACGGCAGCATCGCCCCGCCCGTGGTGCCGCAACGTCAGCTCGACGATTTTCGCAACAAGCTGCCGGCCCAGCCGCAAGCCACCGTCGCCATCGATCGCATCTACGCCCTGGCCGCGCAGGAGCACATCACCCTGGCGCGCGGCGAATACGCCCTCGGCGTCGATCCCAAGACCCATCTGGCGCGCTACCAGATCCTGTTGCCGGTGCGCGGCAGCTACCCGCAACTGCGCCGCTTCCTGCACGCCTTGCTCGGCCAGTTGCCGGCGGTGGTGGTGGAAGACGTCGAGTTTCAACGCAAAAAGATTGCCGACACCGACCTCAGCGGCCGGATCCGTATGACCCTCTACCTGTCGAGGTCGTAATGGACAGCAAACGCATAACCGGCTGGGTGGCGTTCTTCGGCGTGGCGGCGGCGCTGGCCTGGTTGCCGGAATATTTCTCGCCGAGCGACGAAGCGGATTCGACCGAAGTCGCCGTGGCCAGCCCGACAAAAGCCAGCGCCCGTGGCGCCTTGCCCGCCAGCAGCGCCAAGGCGAATGCGGCGCCGATCAAGGACCTGAGCCCGGCCGGCGACCTGTTTGCGAGCAAATCCTGGAAGGCCGCGCCGACCCTGGCGACGGTCACCGAACAAGCGATCAACCCGACCCCGGTGGTGCAAGCCCCGAGCCTGCCACCGGTGCCGTTTCAGTTCGTCGGCAGGCTGCATGACCGCAGCGACCTGCAGGTGTTCTTGCAGGACGGCGAGAAAATCTACGTCGTGCGCAGCGGGGATGTGATCGACGACACCTGGAAGATTGCGGCGATTTCCGATGTGGAACTGAGCCTGGTCTACCTGCCTTTGCATTTGTCGCAGACCTTGTCTGTGGGGAGTACGCAATGAACAGATCCCGTTTGCTGATGAGCCTCGGCCTGTGTGCCGGGCTGGCCGCGTGCAGTTCCGCGCAGGTCGCCAACCAGGAGGCTTCCGACCTGATCGAGCAGGGCCAGTACGAGGCGGGCCTGGCCCGGATCGAGGAAGGCTTGCGGGAAAATCCGCGCGACACCGAGCTGCACCTGCTGCTCAACAGCGGCCGGGCCAAAGCCATCACCGCGCTGCTGACCTCCGGCGACACCGACCGCGCCCGCCGCGATTTCGCTTCGGCCCGTACCGCCTACAGCCGGGTGCTGACCATCGAGCCGAACAACCGCCGCGCCCAGGATGCCCTGCGCCAGCTCGACTACCTGCGCAGCATGGACGAGAAACTTGAGCTGGCCCGTGGCGACCTGCGCCGGGGCGACATCTACGGCGCCGACCGCCAGGTCAAACAGATCCTTGAACTCGATCCGAAAAACGACGGCGCGCTGGAGCTGCAAGGCAACATCCGTCTGGTGCAGAGCCGCAACGTGATCCAGTACCCGCAACTGCGCACCCGGCTCGACCGCCCGGTGACCCTGGAGTTTCGCGACGCCAACCTCAAGACCATTTTCGAAGTGCTGTCGCAGGTCGCCGGCCTCAATTTCATCTTCGACAAGGACCTGCGTCCGGACATGAAAGCCACGATCTTCGTGCGTGACGTGCGCATCGAAGACGCCGTACAACTGCTGCTGCAACAGAACCAGCTGCACCAGAAAGTGGTGAACGAAAACACCTTGCTGATCTTTCCGGACTCGCCGCAAAAGTTGAAGGATTATCAGGAGCTGGTGATGCGCACCTTCTACCTGACCAGCATCGACGCCAACACCGCGCTGAACATGATCAAGACCATGCTCAAGACCCGTGACGTGTTCGTCGACGAGCGCCTGAACACCCTGACCATGCGCGACACCGAAGACGCCGTGCGCATGGCCGAAAAACTCCTGCAATCGCAAGACCAGTCCAACCCCGAAGTGGTGCTGGAAGTGGAAGTGATGGAAGTCGCCACCCAGCGCATTCTCGACCTGGGCCTGCAATGGCCGAACACTTTCGGTGTGATCAACAGCGACGGCACAGGGGTGTCCGTTCTCGATCAACTCAAGGGCATCAACTCCAGCCGGATTTCGATTTCGCCGTCGCCGCAAGCCAAGATCAATGCGCAAGACAACGACATCAACACCCTGGCCAGCCCGGTGATCCGCGTCAGCAACCGCGAACAGGCGCGCATCCACATCGGTCAGCGCGTGCCGATCATCAGCGCCACCTCGGTGCCGTCGACCCAGGGCCCGGTGATCACCGAAAGCGTGACCTACCTCGACGTCGGTCTGAAGCTCGAAGTGCAGCCGACCGTGCACCTGAACAACGAAGTGGCGATCAAGATTGCTCTGGAAGTGAGTAACGCCACGCCGCTGGAGCCGACCCGCCAAGGGACGATCCCGGTGCAGGTCGACACCCGCAACGCCCAGACCTCGCTGCGCCTGCATGACGGCGAAACCCAGATCCTCGCCGGCCTGATGCGCAACGACCACGGCGCCACCGGCAACAAGATTCCGGGCCTCGGCGACATTCCGGGTCTGGGCCGGTTGTTCGGCAGCAACAAAGACACCATCGGCAAATCGGAACTGGTGCTCTCGATCACCCCACGGATCGTGCGCAACCTGCCGTACCAGAGCCCGTCGGACATGGAGTTCCCGACCGGCACCGAAACCAGCATGCACATCCAGGCGCCGGACCGTTCGCAGAGTTACTCGATGCCGACGCCTGCCGCGCAGCCTCGTGCAGTCGGTGAAGCGGCCGTGGCCACCACCCGTGTAACTGTCGAGAAGCCTTGATCATGAACGCCTCCCAACGCGGTTTTACCTTGATCGAAGTCGTGGTGACGCTGGCCCTGATCGGCCTGCTGGCCGGCATGGCCGCGCCGCTGACCGAGACCCTGGTACGGCGTGGCAAGGAGCAGGAACTGCGCACCGCGCTGTATCAGATTCGCGATGGCATCGACGCCTACAAGCGTGCCTTCGATGCCGGCTACATCGAGAAATCCCTGAACAGCAGCGGCTATCCGCCGAACCTGAAAGTGCTGGTCGAAGGCGTGCGCGACGTGCGCAGCGCCAAGGGGGCGAAATTCTACTTTCTGCGCCGGATACCGCGGGATCCGCTGGTGCCGGCCAAACGTGACGACAACGGCGGTTGGGGCCTGCGGGCCTACAACAGTTCGGCCCAGAACCCGCGCGATGGCGAAGACGTGTTCGACGTCTACTCCCTCGCCAGGGGTAAAGGCCTCAACGGCATCGCTTACCGCGAGTGGTGATTCTCATGCGCCGGGAAAAGGGTTTTACCTTGCTCGAGCTGATGGTGGTGATGGCGATCATCGCGACCCTGATGACCATCGCCTTGCCGCGCTACTTCAACAGCCTGGAGGCCTCGAAAGAGACCACGTTGCACCAGAGCCTGTCAGCCATGCGCGAGGCGCTGGATCACTACTACGGCGACACCGGGCGCTATCCCGATTCCATCGAGCAACTGGTGGAGATGCGTTACCTGCGCAACGCGCCGCTGGACCCGATCACCGAGCGCAATGACCAATGGGTGCTGATCGCACCGCCGGACGGTGTGGCGGGCGGCGTCGCCGACATCAAGAGCGGAGCTACCGGGAGGGCGCGTGATGGCAGCCAGTATTCCGAGTGGTAAGCACGTGGAGCAGGGTGGGTTCACCTACCTGGGCGTGCTGTTCCTGATCGTGATCATGGGCATGGGCCTGGCCAGTGCCGGCGAGTTGTGGTCGACCGCGTCGCGCCGCGATCGCGAGAAGCAACTGCTGTGGGTCGGCACCCAGTACGCCCAGGCGCTGCGCAGCTACTACCGCAGTTCGCCGGGCCTGGCGCAGTACCCGAAAGAACTGGTCGACCTGCTGCAGGACGAACGTTTTCCGGACGCCCGCCACCACCTGCGTCAGCTCTATCCGGACCCGATCGGCGGCGGTGAATGGGTACTGCAACGGGGTTTCGACGGGCGTATCACCGGCATCAACAGTGCCTCCACCGAGGTGCCGTTGAAGCAGGCGGACTTTCCGTCGCAGTGGTCGGATTTCGAAGGCATGCAGCGTTATTCGGACTGGCAGTTCGTGGCCGAGAAAGCCTTCCTCGACGGCACCGGCTCTGGCAACGGGGCCCCGGTCAAAGGCCAGTCAGCGCTGCCGCAGGCGTTGCAGCCATGAGCCGGAAATGGTGGTGCGCGTTGATCCTCGCGGCCGTGGCGTCTTTCGCCAGCGCCAGCGAAGAAGACGAAATGATGGGCTTCATCGTCGACGACACGATCTCGCACATCGGCCACGACTTTTACTACTCGTTCAGCGAACGCCTGCGCGACACCAGCCGGATGGATTTCAACCTGGTGGTGCGCGAGCGCCCCGACGCACGCTGGGGGAGCCTGGTGACCGTCGAGTATCAACAACGCCTGGTGTATCGGCGCTTCCTGCCGCCGAACACCGTGGAACTGAAGGACGAGGCCTATGCGGCCGCCGACTCGGTTCGACTGGAGGTCGTCCGGCGCAAGCTGGAAGCCTTGTTGCAGGACACCACCGACCTTGAGAAGGACGAACTATGAACACGACAACGTTCTCACGGCGCAGCGGATTCTGGATCTCGGGGTTGTTGATCGGGCTTGCCAGCGCCGCTGCCGTCCAGGCCACCGAACTGGTCTACACGCCGGTCAACCCGTCGTTCGGCGGCAACCCGCTCAACGGCACCTGGCTGCTCAACAACGCCCAGGCGCAAAACGACCACGACGATCCGGATCTCAAGAAACGCTCGACGGTGGCCGGCACCTCGGCACTCGAGCGCTTCACCAGTCAATTGCAGTCACGGTTGCTGGGGCAACTGCTGGACAACATCTCCACCGGCAACACGGGGAGCCTGTCCACCGACGCTTTTATCGTCAACGTCGTTGATGACTCGGGGGCACTGACGATTGAAGTGACCGACCGGGCGAGCGGCGAAGTTTCCGAAATTCAGGTGAACGGCCTCAACCCATGACGGGATGACGGTTCCGGGGAGCGATGGACATGAAAAAAATAATTGCGCTAGGGCTGATGTTGGCAGCATTACAAGGGTGCAGTCTGCGCGAGCCGATGCCGGCCGAGCAGGACACCGATACCCCGACCCTGACCCCCAGGGCCTCCACTTATTACGACTTGCTGAAAATGCCGCGACCCAAGGGCCGGCTGATGGCGGTGGTGTACGGCTTCCGTGACCAGACCGGGCAGTACAAACCGACGCCGGCCAGCTCCTTTTCCACCAGCGTCACCCAGGGCGCGGCGTCGATGTTGATGGACGCGATGCAGGCCAGCGGCTGGTTTGTGGTGCTCGAACGCGAGGGGCTGCAGAACCTGCTGACTGAACGCAAGATCATTCGCGCGTCGCAGAAAAAGCCGAATACGCCGGTGAACATTCAGGGTGAGCTGCCACCGTTGCAGGCGGCGAACATGATGCTTGAGGGCGGGATCATCGCTTATGACACCAACGTGCGCAGCGGTGGGGAAGGGGCGCGGTATCTGGGGATCGATCTGTCCCGTGAGTATCGGGTGGATCAGGTGACGGTGAATTTGCGTGCGGTGGATGTGCGTAGTGGGCAGGTGCTGGCGAATGTGATGACCAGCAAGACGATTTATTCGGTGGCGCGCAGTGCGGGGATTTTCAAGTTCATCGAGTTCAAGAAGTTGCTTGAGGCTGAGGTCGGGTATACGACCAATGAGCCGGCGCAGTTGTGTGTGCTTTCGGCGATTGAGGCGGCGGTGGGGCATATGGTGGCGCAGGGGATTGAGCGGCGGTTGTGGCAGGTGGCGGGGGATGCTTCTACGCCTTCTCAGGATGATGTGTTGAATCGGTATTTGACTCAGAACAAGATTGACCCGGATGCGGAGTGAACTTGGCGGCCTTTGGGCCGACCAGGTTCCTTTGGGGCTGTGTGAATATCCGTTTCTTTGGGTGCGGCCGCTGACGGTTCCGCCCTTACGGCGGGTCACTTTGGCAAACGCCCCAAAGTAACCAAAGGTCTGGGCCCCGGCGTTCGGCCCCTCGCTGGGGCTCGGGGTTCCTTCGCTCCGGGATTCATCCGGGGGCATCGCCTCCGGTTTGCTTCGCTGCACCTCCTCTCGATGCATGCGGCTTCGCCGCACGGTCGCTGCGCTCCCACCTCCGGATGAATCCCTCCACTCCGCCTTCCGAAGGGGCCGGCACGTCAAAAGCTTTACTCGAGCTAACGCTCATTGTGTTGAGTGGTGAGACGCGGAAAGCGGAAAGCGGAAAGCGGAAAGCGGAAAACAGAAAGCAGGAAGCGGAAAACAGAAAGCGGATTGCTTTTGCTTTGATCGTTCCCACGCTCCGCGTGGGAATGCAGCCCGGGACGCTCCGCGTCCCATTCTCGAATGTTTAAAAGTTGTGTCTGTTTCAGCGATCCTTCCCACAAGGTTTTCAGGTTGTCCGTCGGAAGCGCGGGCTCTAGCCTGTTTCGGTCGCTGCCAATTCAGTGATCGGGCATGGAAACCCGCGTAACAACAGAGCGCACAAGCGCCATTCATAACGTATCCTGCGCACCCTCATGGTGTGCGCTTTGTTATGGCGGCTGTGCGTAGGAGACCTCGTGTCTGCCGGGTTGCTCTGTCCCGGGTTTCCAGCCTGCGTACAGCTGCCACCTATTCGCTTGGAAACCGAATAGGGCCAGCTATAACCGTCATACAGGGTAAAAATCATGAAGAAACCAACACCCAACCCACCCGAAACCCAAGCCAACCCCGAAACCGACCCAACCTCCCCATACACCTCCGCCCACTCCAGAAAACTCCACGAAGCCGCCGAACGCGCCCTCGATCATTACCTCTGCCCCGGCGCCCACATCATGGGCAGCGTCAACGAACCCGCCCCGATGTACCTCGCCAACCCGGCCTACAACACCGAATCCTTGCTCGCGAACGCCAGTGAATCCCTGGGCTCGGCCAGCGAAATGCTCAACAACTTCGCCGCCACCCTCGACCCCGCCCATCGCAAGACCGCCCTGGGCATCGCGCAGATCCTCATGCTGGGTGAATTGGCCGTAAATCAGGCCTTGGATCACGTCGAGCTGAACGATGAATAGCTCGGTACAGAAACCAAGTCCCTTCGAATCAGAACATAGTCGACTTACCTTGGAGGCGATGGACGATGTGGATGCTGATCGGGTGATTGACCATCAAGCAGTGCTGGACTGGGCCGACTCTCTGATCTGTCCGGAGAAACCATTAGATAGTCCCCAATAGCTTGAGAGCCATCAGAAACAAAAAAGAACGCGATCCAAGAACAAGGTCGCGTTCTTCACTTTCAATCCGGAGCCACCATGGATCCCCTAATATCCACAATCGTTTCAGACTTCGAAAGCGAAGAGCAGGCCGCCAGCTACGACCGGTGGTTCCGTGCCGAAGTCCAAGCGTCAATCGACGACCCGCGTCCAAACATTTCTCATGAGCAGGCAATGGCCGAGATTCGGTTATTGATGGAGGAAATGGAACGCAAATACGAAAATCTTGAGGCAGCGAGCAAGAATTCATTTCAAATATCGTTCGTTCAGGATGCATAAAAGTTCAGGTAAGATCCGTAGATCGTGATATTCAAAGGAGAGAATTGATGGCAGGAAAGCCAGTCGCAAGGCTCGGAGATCCAGGTAGTCACGGCGGAAATATCATCACTGGATCAAGCCCCATTTTTGTTAACTCAATGCCAGTGGCCTTGGTAGGTGATACCTATGCTTGCCCTGTTCACGGCAGTAACCCCATAACGACAGGCGCGCCCCATGTTTTCGGATTGGGGAAGGATGTTGCACATGTTGGCTCGCAAACAGCATGTGGAGCGACGATCACGGCTGGCTCACCGGATACCTTCGTTGGTGAGTCTGGTGGCGGTGCTCCCACCAGCTTTCTGTCGCAGTTTCTGAAAGAAAAGACTTTTGTCGAGTTTCATCTGCTTAACGAAAGAGATGAGCCTATCGCCAACGAGGCGTATGAACTGACACTTCCCGATGGAACCTTAATGACAGGCACCCTTGACGATAATGGTTTCATGCGTGTGGAAAATATTCCCAGAGGAAGTTGCAGCATAAAATTTCCGAAACTTGAAGATACGGAACATCTTTAATGGTTCAGCCTACTAAAACTACCAGCACAACCCAGACGGCAAAAAATGCAGGCACATCAGGGAAAACTACGAAGACCAACCAGGTAGTCGTGTCCGGAGCCTATATGGAAATACTGGTGGGTGGTCCCTATACTCGCGATAAAGAAGAACATCCTTTCGGACACGCAGCTTTACATGTCGTAGTCGGTAGTAAAGACATTACCTATGACTTTGGTCGCTATGGAAAGACGTGGGGCACATTCGATAGCGAGGGTGAAGGTGTGCTGAACGTTTGGACTTCCTTCAGAGCGTATATCTCTGGTGAGAACAGTCTGGGGCGTACAACAACAGGCTTTGTTTATTTTTTGGATAATACAAAGGCTGAGGCTGTGATCGCTCATTTCGACGCTATTGTTGCTCTGCAAAAAGAGCAGAGAAAAAAGACTGCGTCATCAGCAAGGTATGTCTTGCCATCCAACTATCATCCGACGACAAATAACTGCACAACTGTGACAATCGCAGGGGCAAAGGTTTCGGGTAAGTCAATTGTGCAGAACCCGGCGAAATATAACGAGATGCGAGGTCTTTCTTTTATCGAAAGACAAGCCGCACGTACGCAGAGTAGTCCGAAGGATGGGATTTTCATGCCAGCGGATTTACAAGCCATGCTCGAAGCGAATACAGAGGCCCCCTATGATAAGAAAAATGTTTACAAATAGGCGATTGGGCCTGTGGCTGGTGGCTGTTTTATCCGTAAATGCAATTTTTTTGGCGTTTCTGATTTTTGACGATATTGCGAAGGGGCACGATATGAAAATGATCAAAACTAAAGAACCGTTGCTGATCGAAGGTCCAAATGGCGACGAGAATTACTATGTCCTGCCTCTGGGGACTACGCTATATCACGATAAAAGCTTTCCTGAAGGGCATGATCGTTATGTGGTGTATCTCAACCATAAAGGCGCCATTGCCCACGAAGAAGTACCCATGAAGCCTGAATATGGCGGTTCATTTATCGATCCTCTCTGGTTGGCCAACGTTGATGCGGACACCTTGAAAGAAATTTTCAAGCGTTTCCCGCTTTCAAAAAATGACATTGCCGCTGCTATTAAGGCCAATGGAATAACCAAGGATGATCTGGCCGACATTATTCGTTCTATGCCAGATTGACCGACGTTACACAGGGGTATAAAGACCGCGCGTCCTCTCACCAGAGGATCGCGGTTTTTTATGCCTCAGACTTTCTGCTGTAACACCGTCGCCTGGTTAGCCGACCCGCACTGATGAATATTCGCAGTTTGCGTCATCCCGCCCCGGGCCACATACGCCACATTCATGGTTTGATCATTCCCACGCTCTGCGTGGGAATGCAGCCCGGACGCTCCGCGTCAAATTCGCGAGCTGGAACGCGGTGCGTCCCTTGAGGCATTTCCCGAGTCGGTTCGACGTGGGAACGATCAACGACTCAAGCACCAGCGAAAAAAACGCCCCCAAAAGGGAGCGCATTTTTTGCTTCAGTGGGGTTATTCATTCTGTGACCGAGCGCCACATCACGGATATTCCTGACGTGCGTGCACAACGCCCAGAATATGTATCCGGCCCACCGCTTGGTAAATGAGCAAGTAGTTGGGATGCACGACCATCTCGCGAGTGCCGGGAGTTCGCCCCACTCGATAGAGGTGTGGATGTTTGGTAAGGGTAACCGTGGCGGCTTCGATAGCGTTTGAGAGCTTGTTAGCCGCTTTGAAATTACGGTCACTGATGTAGTCAAGAATGTGCAGGAGTTCAGCCCGAGCTTCGGGCTGCCACTCAACCTGCATCGTATTTTTTACGCTTTGCTTCCATCAGGGCATGCATTTCGGCCATCACCTGATCATTAGGAATGCTCGGACGTGGGTCATTCATGGAAGCTTGTATTTTGGCGATCAACCAACGGTCATAACTCGCAGCCTGCTCCTCAGGACCAAGATCCGAAACAACCGGGCACAGTGGGTCGATCAAAGACGGGTCGATCATGGAACCTCCGGGTGTGGTGCCGGGAAGTCTATTCGGTAACGGTATCGCTGTCTGGATGAATTGCATGTAGGCCAAGCTCCATGGGGATCAAGTTGTCCCGGCAAATCCTAGAGCCTGCACTTCCGACGGCCAACCGCCAGAATTCGTCAGAAAACTCCTCGAATTTCTGAAAACGTTCCGTTTTCCGTAGGACGCAGCCGTGTGTTTCTCCAAAGCTGTGAGGTTAGAATGCCATCAGTTTCAAGTCGTATATCTAAACAAAAGGAATGAGCTAGTGGTTGCACTGATAGGGTTGGTGTCGT
This sequence comes from Pseudomonas sp. 3-2, assembly GCF_019710535.1. Taxonomy (NCBI): domain Bacteria; kingdom Pseudomonadati; phylum Pseudomonadota; class Gammaproteobacteria; order Pseudomonadales; family Pseudomonadaceae; genus Pseudomonas; species Pseudomonas sp. 3-2. The sequence goes on from NZ_CP081200.1 coordinate 2,498,454, forward strand.
TGTTTGGATTGCTGTCTTTGGTGGTGGCGGTGGTTGGCTTGATTGCGCCGACGGTCTTCAAGAGCAAGAAGACCGGCAAGGTCCCGACTCGATGGACTTTATTCATGGGCGGGTTGGGTTTTATGTTTCTTGCTTCTGCCCTGGTTGATTACCTCAACCCGAAATCTGAAGATCTTGAGCCAGTGGCTGCTGTCGAAGCTACGACCAGTGCCATTAGCGCCGAGAACAACACCGCACGTTCAATGAACTCCATGGGTTTGACAGTCAACGAGTTCCATAACGCGTTCAACGACGCAATCGGTCAATACAAGGAGGAGTTCAAGACTGCGGATTTCGACGTCCAGGGTGGTGGGGCCACTGATACGTTCTCGCATGTTTTCAATCAAAACCTGTCGATGATGGGGACCATTGATAAGAGTGACGGCAACGTGGATATGGTGATCATTAATGTTTCCATGGGGCAGGAGAATTTGCTGCAACCGTTAGCTGTTCTGCTCGCCGCCACTGAGGCTGTCAATCCTGACGTTTCATTGGAGGAGAACAAAAAAATCGTGATGGAAATCTTTAATGAGTCCGTCGCGAAAATCGACTCTGAGAAAAGTGTCGAGCGTAAGGTAGGCGACCTCCACTACTCAGCGACGACCACTCGGTACACCGGCATGATGTTCGGCATCACAAAGAGCAGCGAAGGCTGAATCGTCCTGCTGGCATAAAGAAGCCGCGATCCCCTCACCCGGGGACCGCGGCTTTTTTTTACCCAACACTTACTGCTGCAAAACCGTCGCCTGGTTAGCCGACCCAAACTGCTGAATGGTCGCGGTCTGCGTCATCCCGCTCTGATCCACATTGGCAATGTTCCCGGTGCCGCCCTGGGTCACGTACGCCACGTTCATAGTGTCAGCCTGTTTCACGGTGATCATGTTGTCGCTGCCATACAGCTGCGCGGTGTAGGCCTGGTTGCCGGTGCCGGATTGATCGAATTCGGCGCTGTTGCCCGAACCGTTCGATGAGCCCTGAACCAGGTTGGTGGTGCCGCGCTGGTCGGCGATGAGGATGTTGTCGCTGCCGTTCTGATCGAAGTACAGCTCGTTGTAGGAATCTGCCTGGCTGACCGTGGTCTTGTTGCCAGTGCCGGTCTGGTGGGTGGTCATGATCTGGCCGATGCCGTCCTGTTTGAAGCTGGCGATGTTGCCGTTGCCGGCCTGGGTGACGGTGGCGCGCTGGTTGCTGCCGAACTGGCCGCCCAGTTGCGGGCCTTTCCAGTTGCTGGCGTAGACCTTGTTGTCGTTGCCCACCGACGTGGCGTTGAGGGTGTGGCTGTCGCCGTTCTGGTAGGTGAAGTGCACGTTGCCGTTGCCGACCTGATACAGCGCCAGCGTCGAGTTGACCGATTCGAACTGGTCGGCATAGATCGCGTTGGTGTTACCGACCTGAGTGACGGCGGCGGTGTTGTTTTCGCCGAAGCTTTGGTCGACCACGGTTTCGTTGCTGTCGCCGTACTGGTTGACGGTGGCTTGGCTTGCCAGTTGCGAGTCTTGCCAGATTTCGGTGCCGTTGAGGTTGCCGAACTGGTTGATGGTGATGTTGCCGCCGGTGCCGTTGCGCTGGTCGCCGTAGGCGTAGTTGCCTTCGCCGGCCTGGTTGATGCCGATCTGGCCGCCGTTGTGCAGCACTTGTTCGGCGGTGCCGTAGTTGGCGGTGCCGTACTGGGTGATCACCGAGCTGTTGCCGGTGCCTTCGTACAGTTGCTCGATGTTGGCTTCGTTGCTGTCGCCGAACTGGAAGGTCTTGCCTTCGCTGCCGTTCTGCGAGTCCTGATAGACGAACGAGAAGTTGCCGGTGCCTTGCTGTTGTTGCAGCGCCTGGTTGCCGGCGCCGAAACCCAGGGACTGGCTGGCGTGGGCGGTGTTGAAGGCACCGGTCTGTTGTTGGGTGATGGTGCTGTTGTCTTCGAAAAGCTGTTCGGCGTAACCGGCGTTGTAGTCGCCGACCGCGTCCTGGGTGATGACGCTGGTGGCGGTGTCCTGCACGGCGGCGGCGTTGTTGCCCTGGCCCAGTTGGGTCTGGGTCGCGGTGCTGAACGGGGCCTGGGTCTGCTTCACATCAGCGATGTTGGCCGTACCGAACTGGCTCTGGGTGGAAAGGCTGTCGTCGGCCATGGCCTGGGCACTGATCATGACCAGGATGGCGGCGGTGAGGGGCGTCAGTTTGTACATGATGAACTCTCCGATGATTGCAGTGCTTAGCGATATTGCTTGACCGAAACGCTCATGCCGTTGCCCGACTGGGTCACGGCGCTTTGCAGCCCCGTGCCGGCCTGCTCGATGCTGGCGTCGTTGTTGTTGCCGTTTTGCGAAATCTGCGCACGGTTGTGGCTGCCGGTTTGCGTGATGGACGCGGCGTTGCCGGAACCGTTTTGCGTAATCAGGGCCATCAGGTCGCTGCCTTGTTGCAGGATGTACGCCTCCTGATTGCTGCCCGACTGCACGATCCTGCCCAGCAGCGACTGACCGTTCTGCGAGAGCAGCGCCAGGTTGACCTGGCCGTTCTGGTCGATCAGGGCTTGCTGGCCCACGGGGGGTGGCAGTTCGCCGAGATCGGCGCTGTTGGGCGCCAGGTCATCGTTTTCCATCAGGTCGTCGGCGCGCACGCCCGCACTGACGCACAGGGCGAGCAGGCAAAGCAGGGCGGCGGTCGGCGTGTTCATGGCGTTGTCCTGTGTTGTGTGCTGCCCGAATCCGAAATCGTGGCTGAGTCAGCCCCACCCACCCCGCGCCAAGCGGTTTGGGTTGGGTGGGGCGTGGGCTCAGAGCGTGTTCACCGAGACGGTGCGAACGGTGCCCTGGGACGAGCGGATGGTGGCGGTCGGGTTGGCTGATGGCACGACCAGCGTGTTGTTCAGCGTCAGCCGCCAGCGTCCGGTCACCGGTACCGTGGTGGTGCCCAGCGTTACCAGCCCGGTCGGGGTGGTGACCTGCACGGTGATGGTGTTGCCGGTGGTCACCGACGAGGTGCCGGCGAAGTCCCAGTTGAAGCGGCCGCCGGAACGGGCTTGCACGGTCGAAGTGGTGATCGTGAAGGTTTCCGCTGCTGGCCGTGGCGACACTTGCACCGTGACGGTCGCCGGCGTCGACTGGGCGTTGAAGCTGTCCCGGGCGATGTAGGTGAAGGTCGTGGTGAAGGCCGTGGTCACGGTGGCCGGTGGGGTGTAGGTGATCACCGTGCCGTCAGTGCTGACCGTGCCGCGTCCTGCCGGCGGTTGGGTCAGGCTGGCGACGCCCAGCGGCGTGTTGCCTTCCGGATCGGTGTCGTTGGCCAGGACGTTGATCGGGATCGCGACACCCAGCGTGGCGACGCTGTCGGCGACGGCGGTCGGTGGCCGGTTCGGCGCGACGGTCACCGTCACGGTCGCCGGGTTGGCCGAGGCCAGGCCTTTGTTGTCCTGGGCCTTGTAGGTGAAGGTGGTGGTCAGAGGAGTATTGACCACGGCTGGCGGGGTGTAGACCACCGACGTGGTGCCGCTCAGCGCGACGGTGCCTTGGCCTGCGGCCGGTTGAGTCAGCGCGGTGATGGTCAGCGGCACGTTGTTGTCCGGGTCGCTGTCGTTGGTCAACAGGCTGAGGGTGATCGGCACGCCGAAGCTGGTGCTGCCGGTGTCGGCGTTGGCCAGCGGCGCCTGGTTCTCACCGGTGTCCGGTGCTGCACCGACCACCACGACTGGCTCGGTGTCGCTGCCGCCGGCGGCGGATTTGACCGTGACGGTGGCCGGAGGCTGGGTCAGGTCGGCGACGGTGATTTTTTGCAGGGTGCCGGTTTTCGACAGGCGTCCGTAACCCTGGGCAACCATGTCCGGCACCGCGACTTCATCGGTCGAGGTGGCTTCGATCAACAGGCTGTGGTTGGCCCAGCTGTAGCGGGCGGTCTGGATTTTCACCACGTCGGTGAGTTTGGCCGAGACGGCGGTCGGACGGGTCGTGCCGGCCGGGTTGGACGCGGTCACGACCACCACCGACGGCAGGGGGCCGTTGCCCAGGCGCTGGCCGAAGAACAGCCCGTTGTTGTCACCCAGCAGACTGGTCTGGCACGGCGTCGGCGGTGGGCCGGGCAGCAACGCCACGGTTTCGCGGAAGCACAGGGTCGAGCTGCTGTCAGCCTTGGCGAACACCTCGGCGCGCACACCGGCCGAGGTCCGGCGATAGGTGGCGCGGTCGATGGCGACTTGGGTTTGCTGACGATTGTCGAGGACCTTGCCGGCGACGGTGAACAGGTTGGTCTGAATCGAGCCGGCACCCGACGGACCATCGATCCGCAGGAAGTTGGTGTTGAACGGGCTGCCGGTCACCGCTTCGGTGAGATTCGGGTCGCCGACGAAGGTTTCGACGCCGCCGGTGTCCGGGTTCACTTCGGTATACGGCCCGTTGATGCTGCGCAGGAACGGGCCGAGAGCGCCGTTGAGCGCACCGCTGAAGTCGCCCGGCGCGCCGATGCCGATGTCTCTGGTGATGTTGATCGCCCGCCGGCCCGGTGTGGTGACGTTGACGGTTTCAACGCCGTACGGGTGGGTGATGGTGTAGGTGCCGGCCACCGGGACGTTCACCCGGATGCGGATCCGCGCGAAGCTTTGCTGATCGCCATCGACCGGATTTTCCGAGGCGAACGCCGCTTCGATGCCTGCGACGTAGGCGTCCACACCGAAACCGGCACCGTTGTTGGGGATCGCGGTTTCAGCCAGGAACCAGAAAGCTTCCGGTGGCCAGTTGTCGGGGAACACCATCGGCAGGCTGTCATCGAACACGCCAGGTTCCGGCAGCAAGGTGCACATGTAGGCCGGCGGGGTGCTGGCCGGCACCCGCGAACTGGCGGCGCGCGACTGGCAGAGTTCCATCGACAGTTGATTGTTGTCCTGGTACCACATCGGGAATTTCCCGGTGGCGAAGGTGTAGGGGCCGGGATCGACGGCGGCCAGTTGCGCGAACGCACTGCCGGTCAGCGAGATTGTCAGCCCGAGCGCGTTGAGCGCGAAGCGTGGCCACTTGTTCATGATGCCTCCTGATGCGGATCTGGGCATGTGAGCGTTCATTGCACGATGACCACTTCTTCGGTATCGCTGCCGCCGTTGGACGACGTCACCCGAACCTTGGCCGGTGGAATCGGCGTGATCCCGGTGGCCAGGGTTTTCACCGCGCCATCACCGCCCAGCGCACCGATGGTGGCGCCGGTGCCGGAGGTGGCGGTGAGCACCGGTGGCGAGGTTTCGTCACTGGTCGAGGCCACCACGGTCAATTGCCCGGAAGTGAGGCTGTACTCGGCGCGCTGGATCACCACCAGGTCGGTCAGGTTCATGGGCAGGGTGGTCGGCGAACTGGTGGCGATCGCCAGGTGGTTGTCGGCGGTCACTTGCAGCACGGCCGGCAAGGTCGGGTTGACCGCCGATTGCGCGTACCAGCTGCCGGTGCTGTCGGCTTCTGTCATGTTCACCACGGGCGTGCTGCTGGTGATGGCGGCGGTGCCCGGCGCGGGCGGTGCTTTGACGAACACGTCTTGTTGGGCCACTGGTGCGCTTTCGCCGGGCTTGCGCGAGTAGGTGCTGCGCTCGGTGATCAGAGGCGTTGGCCGCACCACTGTCGACAACTTGCCGGACACGGCGAAGGTCGTGCTGCGCAGGTCGATGCCGCCCGGGCCTTCGATGCGTACGTAGTTGGTGTTGAACGGGCTGCCGGTGACCGCTTCGTTGAGGTTCGGATCGCCAACAAACTGTTCGGCCGCGCCGGTCAGCGGATTGGTCTCGGTGTACGGCCCGTTGACACTGCGCAGGAACGGCCCGATGTCACCCTTGAGCGCGCCGTCGTAGGTTTGCGGGGTACCGATGCCGATGTCGCGGGTCATGTTGATGGCGCGCCGGCCGGGGGTATCGACGGTGAACACATCGACGCCGTACGGGTGGGTGATGACGTAGGTGCCGGCGGTGGGCACGTCGACCCGGATGCGGATTCGGGCGAAGCTGATCTGGTCGCCCTCTGCGGGGTCGCCGCCGCCGAACGCGGCTTCGACGGCGCTGACGTAAGTCAGGTCGATGCCGCGTGCTGCATCGACGACGGTGGTTTCGCCGGTGAACCAGAACGCTTCATCGGGGAAGTTGGTGGGGAACACGATCGGCTGCGCGTCATCGAACACGCCGGGGGTCGGCAGCAGCGAGCACATGTACGACGGGGCGCCGGGTGTGCTCGGTACGCGGGAGCTGAGTGCTTTGGACAGGCACAGATCCAGGGTGCGACCGTGGCTGTCCTGATACCAGCTGGCGAAACCGCCATTGGCCGGTGTGTAGGGACCCGGATCGACGGCGAACAGAGCGGCCTGGGCAATGCCCTGGGCCAAGGCGCTCACGACCAGGACGGTCGCGGTTTTGGACAGTAAAGGGTGCATGAGTTAATCCCTCTATCGAAGTACCTGCCCCGTGGGGTTGGGTCAGTTGCTGAGGGCTTTACAACTTCCATACCAACGATTGGCCAACCGGCGGCAAAGGCCCGTGGCGCAAGGGTTCGAGGCTCGTCGTGGGGGAAAAGGACGCATGCCCGGATAGGGCGACTGTCCCCAGGATTGGGGATTGTGGGGGCATGAACGCCTGGCGGTTTTTCCCTGACCGGGAAATCGGCTGAGTGTGGGGCCGTTCACCCCCCGCATCCGGGCAAACACCCAACCGTGGGCTATAACCCTATAGGGACGTATCGGGAAGTCGCCGCCATGAACATGCAGTCACAATCGCTACCGGTCGAGGAGGGCAGCCAGCGGCTGAACTCGCGCAAGCAGCCGTTCAACCTGTTGCGCTGGTTTTCATTGATCAGCATGGCGGTGATCGGCACCGTGGCGGTGGCGCTCGGGGCGGTGTCGACACGGTTCGTGATCGAAGAAAGCGTGCAGCGCGATGCCTTGCTGACCGCGCAGTTCATCCAGGCGATTGCGGCGGCGGAGGTGCGCCACGTTTCGATCCCCAATGTCCGCACCATGGGGGAGTTGCTCGACCCGCGCCAGGACAAGGACTTTCCCGACGTCGACCCGGCGGCCCGAGCCAGCGCCCGGGGCGAATTTCTTGATCACATCGAGCATTTGCCGGATGTGATCCTCGCCAACATTTATGCGCCGGACCGTACCGTGATCTGGTCGACCAACCCGGCGCTGATCAACACCCGGATTCATGCCGACGAAGACCTCGACCGGGCCTTCGATGAAAAGATCCCGGTCTCGGCCAGCTATCACGACGTCGACAAGGCCCGTGAAGAACAAAAGTTCGTGGTACCGCCGGAATACATCTTTATCGAAAACTACATCCCGCTGTTCGACGCCGAGGGCAGGAACGTCACGGCGATGGTTGAAATCTATAAAGAGCCCAAAGACCTGATCGCCCGCATGGAACGCGGGCTGACGCTGATCTGGCTGGCCACCGCGCTGGGCGGCGGGCTGATTTACCTGGGGCTGTACTGGATCGTGCGGCGGGCGGCGATTCTGCTGGCGGCCCAGCAAAAACAACTGATCGCCAACGAAACCTTTGTCGCGCTGGGCGAGATGTCCTCGGCGGTAGCCCACAGTCTGCGCAATCCGCTGGCGACCATTCGCTCCAGCGCCGAGCTGGCGCTGGAGTTCGACGCGGGGCCGGCACAGAAGAACATCAAGGACATCATCGGCCAGGTCGACCGCATGTCGAAGTGGGTGCGCGAACTGCTGCAATCGTTGCGACCGCTCAATGACGACCCGGAACCGGTGAACCTGGTGGCGGCGCTGCACGACAGCCTGACGGCGTTCGAGCAGCAGATCGCCAGGGCCGGCGTGCAGGTGGTGTTTCAACCTCAGCAGACGCCGATGGTGCTGAGCCAGCCGGTACAACTCACGCAAATCCTCAACAGCCTGCTGGCCAATGCGCTGGAGGCGATGGACAAGGGCGGCACGCTGACCATCACCCTCGAACCGAGCGACAGCCGTGGCGTGAGCGTCATGCTCAGCGACACCGGCAAAGGCATGAACGAGGAACAGCGCAGCATGGCGTTCCGGCCGTTCTTCACCACCAAGCAGGGCGGCCTCGGCGTGGGGCTGGTGCTGGTCAAACGGATCATGGAGCGCTTCGGCGGCGGCGTGAGCCTGGACAGCCGCGAAGGCGAGGGCACCACCGTTCGTCTGGCGTTTCAGCTCATTCAGTAAGTTGGGGTGAACTTTCCCCCAGCAGTGGGTGTCAGGCCCCGGTCACCGGGGAGTGGGGAATGCAACAGCGCGTCCAAGTCCCTGTTACAACTGGAAATGATTTTTTGGCGAGGTAATTGCAAAACACCATCACCCCTTCCTTAGATGAGGCGGCTGGTGATGGACAGAGCAACGCATGACCCCAAAAAACTCTTCCTGTTGACGCCACTGAGCGTCTTCCTGATGTTGGCCCTCGGCCAGATGACCGGGGTTCGAGCGAGCCCGATCGACGACGAGAATCAGCCGGAAGCGTCCGACCCGTCGGCCTATTACGACGAGCCCGCAGACCGCGCCGGCGCCCTCAACGCCATCCTGACGATGCCCGAGGCTAACGAAGACTCCTTCGATCTGCCCGACAGGGTCAAAGGCACGCGGGACACGACGCGCACGGAAAACATCCTGCCGCCCACCGTCCAGACCAGTTTCAATTACCCCACCAATGGCAAGCCGAGCCCGCTGTACGGTGCCCAGCCGTTCACTCAGCAACTGGTGCTGTTCGAAGAGTTCGGCCCGGAAAAACTCGACCCGACCACACCGGCCGCGCCGTTGAGTTTTCCACCGGCCGCCATTGGCCCGGCGCCGGCGCAAGACCCGAACAACATCGCCCGCAGCGCGCCTCCCGGCACGGCGCTGGATGCGTTTTTGCGTCAACCGGGGCTCACGCCATTTCCGAGTCAGTTCGCCAACGTGGTTGACCGCAACCCGTGGCAGGCGCAGATCGAACTGTTCCTCAATCGTCACATCGGTTCCTCCGCCGAAGGCCGGCCACCGGGAAAAGGCTGGGCTCATCAGCGCTGGAACGAGTTCTACCCGCAAGTCGCCTACAAGACCGTGCAGACCGGCGCGCGTCTGAACGGTGGCCTGCGTGACAGCCGGCAGATGCACGGTTATGCGGTGGGCGAGTTCGGCCCCGGCGGTCTGTACCACAACGTCGCGGGTGTGCCTGCGACCGATGGCACAGCCAAGGGTGTCGACCCACGGTTCCACCCGGCGATGCCGGTGCAGGACCACAACTCGGTGTGGACCTTCGACGGCACGCTGCCGCCGAAACTGTTGATGGTGCGCTACGGCCAACCGGTGCTGATGCGGCACTACAACGGTTTGCCGATTGATCCTTCCGCCAACCGCGGTTTCGGTCTGCACACCATCACCACCCATGAGCACAACGGCCACGCGCCAGCGGAAAGCGACGGTTATGCCAACGCGTTCTTCTTCCCCGGCCAGTTTTACGACTATCGCTGGCCGATCCAGCTCGCCGGTTACGACAGCATCAACACCAAGGCTGAAGATCCACGCGCCGCATTCCCCTGCGCACCGGGGGAAACCCTGTGGGTCAACGACCTGCAGCCTGCGAAAAAGACCTGCGACCACGGCACCATCAAGATTCGTGGCGACTGGCGCGAAACCATGAGCACTCACTGGTTCCACGACCACATGCTCGATTTCACCGCGCAGAACGTCTACAAGGGCAACGCGGCGATGATGAACTACTACAGCGCCCTGGACCGTGGCAACGAATCGGTGAACGACGGCGTCAACCTGCGTTTCCCCAGCGGCAGCGCCTTGCCGTGGGGCAACCGCGACTACGACGTCAACCTGGTGTTCGCCGACAAGGCCTGGGATCAGCAGGGCCAGTTGTGGTTCAACCCGTTCAACACCGATGGCTTCATCGGCGATCAGGTGCTGGTCAACTGGCAATGGAAACCGACCCTCGACGTGCGGGCGCGCAGTTATCGCTTCCGCATTCTCAACGGTTCGGTGTCACGCTACTTCAAGCTTGCGCTGGTGCGTGAAGTCAAAGGCACCAGTGGTGAGTTCCAGGGGCCGAGAAACTCCGGTGTGTCGTACAGCCGCGTGCCGTTCCACATGATTGCCAACGACGGCAACATCATGGAACACAGCGTGCCGTTCGACGGCTCGATGGACCTGGATGCCGACGGCGACAAGCAGAACCACAACGCGATCCTGCCGACCCAGGGCATCGCCGAGCGGTTCGACATCATCGTCAACTTCGCGAAAAACGGCATCAAGCCCGGTGACAAGCTGTTCTTCGTCAACCTGCAAGCCCAGGACGACGGCAAGGGCCCGAAAGAAGTGATCCCGCTGGCCGACGTGCTTTCGGAGAAATACCTGGCGGTCATCAAGCAGACCAGCAAAGGCCCGCAATGGGACCGGGGCGACCCGGTAGTGGGCAAGGTCCTGCAACTCAACGTCAAGGCTTATACCGGCCAGGATCTGTCGATGAACCCGGCGGCCTACGAACCGGCCAAACCGGGCAAGGCCGAAGGCATGGTGATGATTCCGCTGAAGATTCACCGTGACAACGCTGCCGACAAGGCGCTGCTGGCCAAGGCCTTGCACCGGACCTTCATCTTCGGCCGCTCCGACGGCACCGATGAAGCGCCGTGGACGATCAAGACCGATGGCGGTTTCGGCTTCCACATGGACCCGCGCCGGTTGAATGCGTCGACCAAACTGGCCAGCGGCCCGACCGACGCCGGAGTCAGCGGCATCGGCACCCTGGAAGTGTGGAACATCAAGGCCGGTGGCACGGGCTGGAGTCATCCGGTACACGTGCACTTCGAGGAGGGGATCATCCTCAGCCGTGGCGGCAAGGCCCCGCCTGAGTGGGAAAAATGGGCGCGCAAGGACGTCTATCGCATCGGCTCCGAAGCCGACGGGCTGGACAGCGTCGAGATGGCGATCAACTTCCGCGAGTTCGCCGGGACTTACATGGAGCACTGTCACAACACCCAGCATGAGGACAACTCGATGCTGCTGCGTTGGGACCTCGAGAAACCCGGGCAACTGCAGTTGATGCCGACACCGCTGCCGAGCTGGGATGGCGTGCGTTACGTCAACTCCGCCGCGCTGCCAACCTTCCGCACCGGCGACGGCTTTGGCCCGCAAGTGACCGTGAAACCATGAGCCGGGAGGGAGCCGACATGACCCAGCCAACGCCGCGCTCCCGCGCCTTGGGCATGCACCTGATTCTGGTGCTGGTCACCTGCCTGCTCGGCAGTCAGGTGCTCATCGCCCATCAGGCACAGTCCGACGGCGCCAGTGAATCCGCCACCCCGTGGGGTGGCGACTATTTCCCCAACACCCTGCTGACCGACCAGGACGGTCGGCAGGTGCGCTTTTTCGATGACCTGATCAAAGACAAGGTGGTGGTGATCAACTTCATCTTCACCTCGTGCAGCGACTCCTGCCCGCTGGAAACCGCGCGCCTGCGCCAGGTGCAGAAACTGCTGGGGGACCGGGTCGGGAAAGACATCTTTTTCTACTCGATCACCATCGACCCGTTGAGCGACACCCCCGAAGTGCTCAAGGCCTATGCGCAACGCTTCAAGGTCGGCCCTGGCTGGAAATTCCTCACCGGCGAGTTCGAAGACGTCACCGAGCTGCGCAAGAAACTCGGGCTGTTTATCGAAGGCGTCGACAACGGCCGGACCAAGGATCACAACCTGAGCCTGATCGTCGGTAACCAGAGCACCGGGCGCTGGATGAAAGCCTCGCCGTTCGAGAACCCGTGGATCCTCGCCGACCAACTGGCCAACACGCTGCAGAACTGGAAACAGGCCAGCACCGAAGAAAGCTACGCCGACGCCCCGCAGATCCGGCCGCCGAGCAATGGTGAAGAACTGTTCCGTACCCGCTGCGCTTCGTGTCACAGCCTCGGCCCGCAGGATGGCGAAGGCATCGGCATGCGCAACATCGGCCCGGACCTGATCGGCGTGACCCGCCAGCGTGACCCGGCCTGGCTCAATCGCTGGATCCGCGAACCGGATCGCGTGCTGGCGGAGAAAGACCCGATCGCGCTGCAACTGTTCGAGCAATACGAGCGCATCCCGATGCCCAATCTGCGCCTGGACGAGGCCTCGGCGCAGTCGATCATCGACTTTCTGAGTGCCGAAACCGAGCGTCAGCATCCGTCGGTGCAGCCCTTGGCCGACGGGGCATTGACGCCAGTAAAACCGGGTTCTGCCAGCGAAACGGTGAGTCGTATGCAGTAGCGGCTAAATAGCATCATTGAACCGTGTGTCACGGTCATTGCCACCTACACTCATTCGAGAGGGCGGCTGTAACCGGCTCGATACCAGAACGCCAGGGCATCCCCATGCAACGACTGGAAGAACAGAAAACATCGGCACCGAACCTCGCGCTGGCGGCCATCAAGAGCTGGGGCGGGCAGTTCAATCTGCTGCGCTGGTTTTCGCTGGCGAGTTTTTTCATCATCGCGGCCGTGGCGCTGGGGCTGGGCTACATCTCCACGCGTTTCGTGGTCACCGAAAGCGTGGAGCGGGACGCGCTGCTCACGGCGCAATTCGTGCAGGCCATCGGCGATGCGGAAATGCGCCACGCCAACATCACGCCGCAGCGGACCATGGGCGAGATGCTCGACCCGCGCCAGGATCACAGCTACCCCGACGTTGATCTGCTGGCTCATGCAATGGCCCGTGCCGAGTTTCTCGATCATGTCGAACACCTGCCCGACGTTTTGCTGGCCACGGTGTATGCCCTGGACCGCACGATCATCTGGTCGACCAATCCTGAGCTGATCAACGTCAGGATCGAAGATGACGATGAACTGGACGAGTCGTTCGAAATGAAAGTGCCGGTGTCTTCCAGCTATCACAAGATCGACGATGAAAAACCCGAGCAGCGGCTGTCCCGCGAACCCAAATACCTGTTCATCGAAAACTACATCCCGATGTTCAACGCCGACAAAAGCAAAGTCATCGCCATGGTCGAGATCTACAAGGAACCGGCGGATCTGGTGGACCGCATCGACCGTGGATTCGCCTCGATCTGGGCCGCGACCATCCTCGGCGGCGCGGTGATTTACCTCGGGTTGTTCTGGATCGTGCGGCGCGCCTCGAGCCTGTTGCAGAGTCAGCAACAGCAACTGATCAGCAACGAGACCTTTGTCGCTTTGGGCGAGATGTCTTCGGCGGTGGCCCATAGCCTGCGCAACCCGCTGGCGACCATTCGCTCCAGCGCCGAACTGGCCCAGGAAATTGCCAGCCCGGGGGCACAGCGCAACATCGGCGACATCATCAGCCAGGTTGACCGCATGTCGCGCTGGGTTCGCGAACTGCTGGTGTCGTTGCGTCCGATGAGTGATGACGGCGAGGCGGTGGACCTGCTCGCGGCGGTCGAGGACACCCTGGGAGCATTTGACGCGCTGATCCGGCGCAATGGCGTCGAAGTGCGATTCACGCCGCAGAATTGCCCACCGGTCGTCAGTCAAAAGGTGCTGCTCACGCAAATACTCAATAGCCTGTTTGCCAACGCACTGGAAGCGATGCCCAGAGGCGGCGTACTCAGTGTCGAGATTGAAACGGCGCAGTCCGGTCAGGTGCGCATGACCCTGAGCGATACCGGCAAAGGCATGAGCGCGCAGCAGCAACAACAGGTGTTCAAACCGTTTTTCACCACCAAGCAGGGCGGCCTCGGGGTCGGCCTGGCGCTGGTCAAAAGAATCATGGAGCGGTTTCAGGGTTCGGTCGTGCTGACCAGCCGCGAGCAGGAAGGAACCCGCGTCAGTCTCAACTTTAGAGTGGCATCGGGAGGGGAATATGGAACACAGCATTCTGCTGGTCGAGGATGACGAACTGTTGGCCGAGAATATTCAGACCTACCTGGAGCGCAAAGACTTCGAGGTGACAGTCTGCCACTCGGCCGAGGACGCGCTGGGGCAACTGGAAAGCTTCATGCCGGACATCGTCCTGACCGACAACTCGCTGCCGGGCATGAGCGGGCACGATCTGATCCAGAAGCTGCGCATCAGCGCGCCGGACCTGAAAGTGATCATGATGACCGGCTACGGCAACGTCGAAGACGCGGTGGTCGCAATGAAGGAGGGCGCCTTTCATTACGTCACCAAACCGGTTGCGCTGCCGGAACTCAAACTGCTGCTGGACAAGGCCCTGGCCACTGAGCGGATGGAGCGCACGCTGTCGTTCTACCAGGAGCGCGAGGCGCAGAAATCCGGGGTGCAGGCGCTGATCGGCGAGTCAGCGCCGATGCTGCATCTGAAGAACACCATCGGTCAGTTGCTCGACGCCGAGCGGCGCATGGCCAACGGCGATCTGCCGCCGGTGCTGGTGGAGGGCGAAACCGGTACCGGCAAGGAGCTGGTGGCCCGCGCGCTGCATTTCGACGGCGCGCGCAGCAAAGGCCCGTTCATTGAATTCAACTGCGCGTCGATTCCGGCCAACCTGGTGGAATCGGAGCTGTTCGGCCACGAGAAAGGTGCGTTCACCGATGCCAAGGACCGCCGGGTCGGGCTGGTGGAAGCCGCTGATGGCGGCACGCTGTTTCTCGATGAGATCGGTGAAATGGATCTGGTGCTCCAGGCCAAGCTGCTGAAGCTGCTGGAGGATCGCACCATTCGCCGGGTCGGCTCGGTGAAGGAACGCAAGGTCAACCTGCGGGTGATCAGCGCCACCAATTGCAACCTTGAACAGATGGTTCAGCAGGGCAAGTTCCGTCGTGATCTGTTTTTCCGGCTGCGGATCATCTCGATCAAGGTCCCGCGCTTGTACGCCCGTGGCGAAGACATCCTGCTGCTGGCCCGGCACTTCCTCGCCAGCCACGGCAAGCGCTATGGCAAACCGAACCTGCACTTCAGCGATCAGGCCGAAGAGCTGCTGCTCAGTTACACCTGGCCGGGCAACGTGCGCGAACTGCGCAACATGCTCGAACAGACCGTGCTGCTGGCGCCAAACGACACCATCGCCGCGCATCAACTGAACGTGTGCATGAGCCTGTGCGATGAGCTGCCACCGCAACATCAGCACGAGGTGCAGCACCCGCACTTCGAACCGCGCCCGGCGAGCAACACCGAATCGATGAACCTGCCGGAAGTCGAGCGCGACATGGTGCGCAAGATGCTCGACAAGACCGACTGGAACGTCACCAAATCGGCGCGCCTGTTGGGCCTGAGCCGCGACATGCTGCGCTACCGCATCGAAAAACTCGGCCTCGCGCGGCCGGACAAGCGTCAGTGGTAAACGGCGGTGCTGCTTGGATTCGGCGGGCTCAGGCATTCGAGCACGCACGTCGGGTCCAGCACTTCGTCGTTGACGTAAATGCCGCGTTCGGCATCGTAGGTGCGGATGAATACCCGCACCGTCGCATCGGCTACGGTCGGCAACTGCGAGTCATGGAACACATGGCGATCCGGGATGACGATGAAATCCTGTGGCGGCGTGTCATCGAACGGCCGGGGCGGCTGGGCCGACAGCGACGGTGGAGCAGGGTGGGCAAAGGGCTGGTCCGCCCCGTAGTAGTTGAAGTTGCTGTCCAGCGCCTGCGCCTGGGTGGCGGCGAGCAGACAGGCGGACAACAGCAGTCGATTGAACATTCCCATGGCAGCACCTGTGGAAGCGGATTTCCCCAAGGCTATTAACTATAGCTGCCCATCGAAGCAGGCGTTGTTGCAGGCGTCGGCGGCTTACAAGTTCGCAACAACCTGTTGCGTGCGGCTGAACTAGACTCGGGCCGCTCAATTGTGAGCATCCCCCGGAGTGCGCCATGGAAGTGCCAAACCATAAAAACGCCGTCGAGAGCAATCGTCAGGCGTGGAATGATTCCGCCCGTCATCATCAGGACTCGCCCGATTGGCAGGCCTTGCTGACCGAGGTTACGCAGGCGGATTTTTCCTGCCTCGACGACACCCTGCGCGGTTTGCTCGAGCAGGTCGGTGTCGATGGCAAAGACGTCGTGCAACCGGGTTGCAACAACGGCCGCGAAAGCCTGTCACTGTTCGCCCTCGGCGCACGGAGCGTGGTCGGTATCGATCAGTCGAGCGCGTTTCTCGAACAGGCCCGCGAACTGAACAAGCGTTCGCCGCACAACGCCGAATTCATCGAAGCCGATATTCATCATTTGCCTGAATCGCTGCGCGGCCGTTTTGACGTTGCGCTGATCACCATCGGCGTCCTCAACTGGATGCCCGACATCGGCGAATTCTTCCGCCACGTCGTCTCGACCCTCAAACCGGGCGGACAACTGGTGATCTACGAAACCCACCCGTTCCTGGAAATGGTCGACCCCGAGGCCGAAGACCCGTTTCGCCTCGCCAGCTCGTATTTCCGCGAAGAACCGTTCGTGCAGGAGGAGCCGATCGTCTACGTCGGCAAGGTCGAACAGCCGGCGGCGAAGTCTTACTGGTTCGCACACACCCTGGGCGCGATCTTCACCGCCGCCCTCGAGGCCGGCCTGAACATCACGCACTTCAAGGAATACCCGCACTCGAACCGGGAAGAAGTGTATGACCAGTACCAGAACCGCGAGGCGCAGATGCCGATGTGTTTTACGTGGGTGGGGGTGAAGCGCTGAGGCAGCTACAAGAGGGGAAGGCGAGAGGCGCTGTCTCTTTTTCGGTGAGTCGGATACGGGCTTGCGTCACGTATCCGATTGCTCGAAACAACTCTTCGTCGTCACCTTCTGCCAGTACCTGAGAGAGGTACTCACGGATGGCATTCAGATCAACCAGCAGTGCCGTCATTTCAAAATCGGATGTGTTTTGTTCCATCGGTTTGTCTCTGCGTTTCTGCATGAATGTATTCATTCACATGATTGCGAGCAGCCAGATGGAGCCGAAACTGAATGTCGCTGGTTCCTGTACGAGCGTAGGAAGATTCTGCGGCGCCGTCCCGGCCGCCGCAGGTTAAACCCGTCAAGCCTGCGCAGCCGCCGTCACCACCGGCCGTCCCGGTTTGCGCAGCGGGTCCAGGCGTGAGCCCTCATAGCGGGTTTCGCGGAAGAACCGCCATTTGCCGAACAGGCAATAGACGTGGGTGATGCGACCCTGTTCGTGGTAGCCCATGCGGATGTGCAGTTTCAGCGCCGGGATGTTGTGGGTTTCGCAGACGTCCACCACCTTGTTGCAACCCTGGGCGGCCATGGCTTCCCAGAGGGCGACCTGGACGTCCACCGACAGGCTGCTGCCGAAGTAGGCGCGAATCATTTCACCGCCGAACTCGAAGAACTCGCCGGGTTTGACCGGGAAGGTGCAGCCGTAATAGTGGCGGTCGTGGTAGTCACGAGTGCTGCCCCAGATAAATCCGACCGCGTGGCCGTCGGCATCCAGGTACATGTGCCCGATGTGGCCCTCGTCGGCCAGTTCGGCCATGGTCTGCACCCGGTCACCGAAGTGTTTGGCGAACGCGCCGGCATTCTGTGCGGTGATGTCGACCTTGCGCAGGCCGTCGTAGGGGCGCAGCTTGTGCGGCGGTACCGGGCTGACCAGGTCGCGCTCCATCCACAACAGCTCCCAATGGAAGAACACGTAGCGTTTCCACAACGTGCCGAAAGTACGGCCCAGGCCTTTTTGCTTGATACGTTCACGCAGCTTTTCAATGACGCTCATGATGCCCTCCGAGGCCGGAGCCCGGGTGTTGTGGATGACGCTGTTGTGGGTATAGATCAAGCCGGCAAATGCATGTCAAAGCGCCGGCTTTGAAAATATTGCAAGTTGTGTAACGGTTCAGATCGCCTCGGCACCCCGCAAAAAATCCTTGTTCAGATCGGCATAGGAAACCCGTGGAACCCCCGTCAGCCGCTGCTCTAGCAAGCGGCTCAGAGACTCTTCGGGTGGCAGATAGGCGTCGCCGAAATCCGCCCCGAGCTGGTTCGGATGGGCGACGATTTCCAGCACGCCGTCGGTCGGCGCGGGGGCATTGCGCAGGTCCACCGGGGTGCAGACGTAATCGGCCGTGACCCCGGCCAATCCCTGCAATCGGCGGTTGAGCAACCCCTTGAACAGGCGCTTGGGCAGACTGAGGTTTTGCCCCAGGTTGCGCGCCAGGCGCACGGGCACCCCTTGATGGGCGGCGAAGCGCGCGACGATCTCGCCGATCGGCCAGATGTTGTGCACGTGCTGATGCGAATCGAGGTGGCTGGGACGCACGCCGTGATCGACGCAGCGCTGCCACTGCGCCTGCAATTCTTCCTGCACCGCCTCGCGGTCTTCGCGGCTCAGCCACAGGCTGTGGCGAGGCAGGTTGAGGTCGAACACGCCGTGGCTGTCGCAGAAGGTGCGGCGCTCGACAATGGCCCGGCTCAAGGGACGGCCGTAGGTCAGGTTGAAATGCAGGCCGATCCGGCCCTCCAGCAGCGGCAGCCGGGCCATGGCGCAGGCCGCTTCGAACGCCGGCATGTTGGCCATAGCGGTGGCGGAACTGATGACCCCGGCCTGGAACGCACCGAGGATCACCGCGTTTTCGTTCGGGCTCAGGCCGAAATCGTCAGCGTTGACTATGACTTGGCGAGGCATGTTCGCCCTCCTTGGTGGGGTTGATCACAGGTGTCGCAATGACCGCCGCTTTGGCCGCCGCACGCTTCGCCCGCCATTGTTGCAACGCCGGTTTGAGCCGGTGCCAGGCGCGCAGCCCCAGCCCCAGCAACAGACCGCTCGGGCGCCAGGAGTAGAAGCTCCAGCGCCAGTGCTCCAGTTGTCCGGTCATGCGTTCGTGCAATTGATGGCTGGAGTTTTCCAGGCTGACCCGTGAGGCATCGATCCAGCGCCAGTTGTCGTCCAACCCCCAGCGAATCCATTCCTCCAGCAACACCCGGCCGCTGCCCAGATCGGCGTATTGCGGCAGGAAGGCGAGGTTGTAATCGTAGAGCCGGCCTTGTTCGAACAGACCGAGCCGATAGCTGATGCAACGTCCGTCCAGTTCCAGCATCACCACGCGCACCCGATCCGAAGCGGCGAGGGCGGTGAAGGCGTTTTCCATGTAGCGGCGGTTGCGGTCGCTGGCAAAGATTCCGACGCCTTCGTCACCTTTCCAACTGACCGCTTCGACTTCGCTGATGGCCTGCAATAACGGGCCCATGCTGGTCGCGTCGGGCGTGATCCGCCGGACTTCGGCGCCGCACGCGGCAATCCGCTTGCGCGCCCGGCGCAGTTTGTAGCGCGGATCGCCCGAGACTTCCTGGCGGTCGGCGTCGCTGATCAGGTGCACCGGCACCCGGCAGCTCAAGCGATGTTCGCCGGTGGAGCTGTGGGCCATCCATTCGGTGAGCACGCTTTCGGCGCCGACCGGCTCGGTGATTTCATTGAGTTGCAGCAGGGCGTGGGGCACGCGCTGGCGAATCAGTCGCAGGGCCTGGCGCATGTCTTCGGTGTCCAGCCGTGATAACAACGCAAGGCGATCGGCCAGTGGATAACCCAGATGATGCACCACCCGAAACGGCACGCCGAACAACCGCTCACGGCTCGCCACCAGCGGCAGGCACAGGCGCAACTCGTCCGCTTCCCAACCCAGCAATACGTGCAGGCGCTCGTGCGTGTCGAGCGCCTGCTCTGCCGCACACAGCCAGTCGAGGCTGTTGAACGGTGTGTGGTCCGTCACCCGCAGGCGCAGCGCTTCATAGGCCGCCGCCGGGAAGTCGGGTGCGCACAACGAAGTGCGCCATTCGAGTCGCGCCATAGGTTCAGGTCACCGTTGCTGTGACAGGTGGACGGGAAGGTTTGCGCAGTGCCTCCAGACGCGAGCCGCTGTAGCGGGTTTCGCGGTAGAAGCGCCAGCGGCCGAACAGTTTGTAGATGTTCATGATCCGGCCCTGTTCGGTATAGCCCATGCGCAGGTGCAGCTTGAGCGCCGGGATGTTGTGGAATTCGCAGACGTCGACCACCTTGTCGCAGCCCTGGGCGGCCATGGCTTTCCACAGTTCCAGTTGCAGGTCCACCGACAGTTCGGTGCCCCAATAAGCGCGGGTCAGTTCGCCGCCGAATTCGAAGAACTCGCCGGGTTTCACCGGGAACAGGCAGCCGTAGTAGTGCCGGTCGAAATAGTCTTGAGCGGTGCCCCAGATGAAGGCCACCGCATGGCCCTGATCGTCCAGGTGCATGTGCCCGGTGTGATGTTCCCGGGCCAGTTCGGCCATGGTGCCGACCCGGTCACCGAAGTGGCGGGCGAAGGCGCTGACGTTGTCCGGGGTGATCTTCACTACCCGCAGGGGCGGGTAGGGTTTGAGGCTGTGGGGCGGCACCGGACTGACCAGGTCGCGCTCCATCCACAGCAGTTCCTGATGAGAAAAGACGTAGTGCTTCCACACCTTGGCCAAGGTGGCCCGCAGGCCTTTGTGTTTGATGTGATCGCGGATTTTTTGCAGAACATTCATGGTCGTGGCTCCTGATGACGAGTCATCGCGCGGCACAGGCCAGCGCGGCCGGACATCAACGGGGCGGTCATGAGGCGCTCCAGCGCAGGGCAAACAGGGTCTGTCCCGGCAGTTCGAAGCGCACGCGGCCGTCCTGGCAGCGAAATGGTGCGTCGCGGCTGCGGTTGTCGGCGCCGAAGTAGCGCAGCGCGCCGTTGTTCAACGGGCATTTGGCGCCCGCCAGGTCGACACGCTGCAAACGCGTGCCCTTGTTCACACCAAGCAAGCCGCGCTGATCATCGCCGGCCATCGCCAGCACATCGACTTCGAACGCGTCGTTCTCCAGCCACAGCACGTTGTGCAGCCAGTGCTGCTGGATGAACTGCTGGGCCAGGCCCACCGGTTTCAACTCGAAGCGGTCATCGCCCAGCACCCGCAACATGCCTTTGGGGTATTGCGGCTCATCGGCGGCCTGAAACCAGTTGAGCATGGTCAGCAAACCGTCCTGGGACGCGTTGATCACCACCGAGGCCCACCACAGCGAGGTGAAATGGGTTTCCTGATCGTAGGGGCTCAGGCTCGAGCCGCTGGACAGGTTGGTCTGATCCAGCAGCAAGGCCTTGCGCGGCTGGCCCTTGGCATCGAGGCCAACCAGATCCGCCGCGCGGCGCACGCTGTCGCGGTACACGCGGGTGGCGAGCAGGTCGCGAATCATCCATTCGTGCCAGGCCAGCGCATCGACCTGATCGGCGGATTCGCTCAGCAGGCGTCGCGCCCAGTCGATGCCACGCTTGTTCGCCGCGTTGTCGGCGAACGGGCCGTTGACCAATCGCGAGCTGGCCGGCATTGCAATGCGCACGCCGGCCTTGGCATTGGCCGGATCGCTGCGCACCTGCCGGGCCATGCTGGTGAAGATCGAACGGTATTGCTCGTAGCTCGAATAATTCAGGTTGGGCTCGTCGGCGAACCCGATGTAGTGCGTGCCTTTGCCGCCCAGCGCCCGGGTGCTGCCGAGCCAGGCGTCGAGGCCGTTGTTGCTTTGCACGTCGGCGCGCAGATCGGCCTGACGCTGACTGCCGGCAAGCAAGGTGATGTCCTGACGAATGCCGAACCGGTCCTGATAGACCTGACGAAACGCATCTTCGAAGTGCGGATTTTTTGCCGTCACGTCGACGAACGTGTAGTAACTGGCGGCCGTCGGTTTCAGTGCATCGAGCACCGGATGACTGGCGGGCGGCGGCATCACGTAGGGCAGGGCGATGCCCAGGTCCGGGGTGCGGCCGAGGACTTTGTCGTGCAGGATCAGGCGCGTCTGGCCGTCGTCTTCGCGCAGCGGTTTGAGCTGTTGCGGGGTCTGAGCGAACAGATTGGGCGTGCCGTCGAGCCAGAATGCCGCTTTGCCGCTGCCTTGCAAACGCAGGCGCCAGACCTGCTCGCGCTGACTGACGGGCAGCGCGAGCTGATCGAACTGCCAATAGGCGCGATAGGGTTTGAGCGACAGTGTCAGGGGCTGCCCGTCGCCGACCCCCTGCGCTTGCAGGGCGCTGACCCCGCCGTGAAACTTGCCCGCCAATATCGCGTGCTCACCGGCGGCGACCTTGAAATACAGTTCATCGCCATTACGGGTTTCTGCACTGAAATGCACCTTGGCCGGGGCAAACAGCGCCACGGTGGTTTCGTCGTGTTCGACCCGGTAACTGCGGAAGCTGTAGCCGGGGATCTCCAGCTGATAACTCGCGGCGCCCGGCGCCAACGGCCAGCTCTGGCTGCCACGGGTTTCACTGGCCTTGATGAAGCGCTCGCCCTGCAATTGGCCCCGGCCGTCGAGCAGGTAAATGTGCTCTTCGTTGGCCTCCGCCTGCCACGCCGGCGCCCAGCGCACGGTCACCGTGTCGGGGCGATCCGCTTGCAGGTACAGACTGCCGTCGCGAATGTCGCCCCAACGCATAGACGCCGCGAAGGCGTCCAGCGACAGGCCGAGACCGAGCAGCAGGGCCAGGCCTTTCATGCTGCCTTCCGACGCTGCCACATCAGCCACATCGGCGTGAGGTCGCTGGGCAGAATGATCAGGGTTTGCCAGAACGCCACGCCGCTCAGCCGGCAGTACAACACCAGCATCGCCACGGTCACCGCCAGATAGGCAATCGATGACGCCGCCGCCGCGCCGACGATGCCGTAGGCCGGAATCAGCAGCAGATTCAGCGCAAGGTTGAGCAGCGCGCCAAGCCCCATCATCAGCGACACCGTGCCGGGGCGGTTCTTGCCGATCAGGTCCAGGCGCAGGATGCTCGCGTAGCACAGGCCCAGCAGCCCCGGCAGTAACGCCAGCAGCGCCGGATACGCCGGCTGGTAGGCGACGCCGAACAGGGTGACGATCAGCCATTCGCCGATCACGGCCATGGTCAGGCAGGCGCCGAGCATTACCGTGGCGGTCAGGCGCAGGGCCAGCGGGGTGACCTTGTCCATGCCTTCGTCCTGTTGCAGCAGGCGTTTCATCAGCGGCGTGGTCACCGCTTCCGGAACGATCAACAGCAATTCGGCGGCGGCGCTGGCCATCGCGTAATGCCCGAGGGCGGTGCTGCCGAGCAGGGCGCCGATGAACAGGTAATCGGAACGCAGGATCACTTGCTGGAACAGCAGATCCGGGTGGCTGCGGGCACTGAAGCGCAGCAGTTCGTTCTGGCTGGCGCGATCCCATTGCAGCTGCAACGGCTGCGCGCGTTTGAGCCAGACCCAACCGGCCAGCACCACCAGACTGATGCCGGCCAGCCAACTGATCAGCGCCGCTTCCAGGGCCGCTTCTTTCCACATCCAGAACAGCGCGAGAAACAGCAACAGCGGCGCCAGGGATTCCACCAGTCGCAAGGCATTGAACGCGACCACGCCGCCGGACGCATTGTGCAAGGTCAGCAGACCGCTTTTGAGCACGGTCAACGGCACCGCCAGCAGCAACAGCCACGCCAGCAGACCGAGTTGCAGGGTCACGTCCAGTTCGCTGCCGAATTCGCGCACCAGCGCTACCACCAGCAAGGTCAACAGACCCGCCAGCAAGCAGCCGAACACCAACACCTGCGCGAGCAACAAGCCCATCGGTCGTTGCTTGGCGGCCTGATAACCGACCGCCGAATTCAAGCCGCCGCTGGTGGCGGCGCTGATCAGATCGGGCAGGGTGCTGAGCAGGGCGAACAGACCCCGTTCGCTGGGCCCGAGAATTCGCGCCAGCAGCACATTCCTCAGCAGGCGCAGGGCGATCATCGCCAGTTTGGTGCCCATGCTCAGCGCCAGATGCTTGAGGTAGTTGCCTCGGCTCATGGCCGCGCTCCACGGTAGATCCGCCACGACAGCAGTTGCGGATTGCGCGCGGTACGCTGACTGACTCCGAATCGCGGCAGGTTCAGCGGATCGCCGGTGCCGCGATAGAGGCCGCTGCCGGTACCGAGGGCGAACGGGTAATCGTGATTGGCGATCTGTTCGCGCACCCGCTCGTCGTTGTCGCCGTTGGGGTAGCAATACACCGGCAGCGGCCGGTTGCAGCCATTGAGCAGGGCATCGCGGCTGCGGCTGATTTCTTCGCCCAGGCGCACATCGTCAAGGCCGGTGAGGATGGCGTGACTGGCGCCGTGGGGGCCGAAACGCACCAGCCCCGACGCTTCCATCGCCCGCACCTGATGCCAGTCCAGCGCTTGTGGCAACGACTCCTGCGGACACTCGTCGGTCAGGCGTTCGAGTCTCTTCGGATCGAGCGCCTTGAGGCTTTGCAGATAATGCAACAGGGTCAGACTGCGGCGATCCACATCAATGTCGTCCAGCAGCACTGGCAACGGCTGGCCGGCGGCACGCAGGCATTCGATCAGGTGCGTGCGGGCTTTTTCACCATGACTGCCCCACAGGGTTTCGCCGATGCTTTCCCACCAGAAGCGCTGGCGGCTGCCGATGAAATCGGTGGAGAGAAAAATGCTCGCCGGCACCTGATGTTTCTGCAGCAGCGGGAAGGCGTTGGCGGCGTTGTCGCGCCAGCCGTCGTCGAAGGTCAATGCCACTTGCGGACGCTCGGTGCGCAAGGCATTGGGTTGCAGGATCTCCATCAGCGGCACGCAATTGAAATGCTTGCGCAGCCACAACAGCAAGTGTTCGAAGGCCTTGGGCCCGACGCACAGTTCGTTGCGGTGCGGCAGGTCGGCGGCGCGGTCGTTGGACAGCACCCGGTGGAGCATCAGGATCACGCCGGCGCCGTGCAGCTGGTTGCGCCCCACGGACGAGTTGAGATAGAGCCAGCCGCTGGTGCGTTTAATCAGTTGCTTGATCGCCATGGCTCGATCCCTCTCAACGGTTTTGGTCAGGGTTCCACTGGGCATAACGCTGGCCGCGAAGGAACTGCCACAGGCCGATGCTCATGCCCGCCAGTGTCACCAGCAGGAACGCCGCAAGGCGGAACGGCTTGGGCAAGCGGTGTTGCGAATCCAGCAGGCCGGCAATCGCGATGGCATAGCCGACCAGTTGCGCGATCAGGCTTAGCCGATAGAAACCGTGCTCTTCCCACAGCCAGAAATTGCTCAGCAGCAGCGGCAGCAACAGGATCGGCGCCAGGCGCCGGATCAACTTGTGGCTGATCAACGCAATCGAATACAGCCCATGCTTGAACGGATTGAGCAGCTCGCTGCGTTGCGCCAGGCTTTGCAGGCCGCCGACGGTGACCCGCTGGCGCCGGCGGAATTGCTTGTCGGCTTCGTCCACGCCGTGGTCGATCACTTGCGCTTCGGGCACGTAGACGATGCGTTTGAATTTCACTGGCGCGCAGGTGCTGATGAAGAAGTCGTCGTTGACCTCCGCCGGCACGTTCTCGAACAGTTCGCGGCGCAGGGCGAGCAGGGCGCCGTCGGCGGAAACCATGCAGCCGGTACGGTTCTCGACCCTGCGCAGCCAGCCTTCGTAGTGCCGATAAAGGCTGTCGCCAATGCTCAGTCCGCCACCGGTGACCGGAATCACCATGTGCCCGGCGCAGGCGCCGACCTGCGGATCGCTCAGGGGCGCCAGCAGGTAGCCGAGGGTTTCCCGCGACCATTGGTTGTCAGCGTCGGTAAACACCAGTATGTCGCCCGTAGCCAGCGCCGCGCCGGCATTCAGCGTGGCGGCCTTGCCCTGGCGGGGCAGATCGAGCACGGTGATTCGCGGGTCGACGACCTTGTGTGCACAAGCCACGGTGTCGTCAGTGGAACCATCGCTGGCCAGAATGATTTGCAGGGTCGCCGGCTGATAATCCTGGGACAGCAGCGAGCGCAGCTTGTGTTCGATGTGCCGCGCTTCGTTGTGGGCGGCAATGACGATGCTGACGTTCAGCGGCGGAGCCGGGCTGTGGCGCCACGCCGGAAACAGCGGCGCGAGCAGCGTCAGCAGCAGTGGATAGCCGACATAGGCGTACGCCGGCAGCAGCAGGCACATCCAGAAAATGAATTCAGCCACGGGCAGGCCTCCTGGCGTTCCAATGACACAGACTGAGAATGAACGCGGCGCCCGCCAGGTGCAGGCGCAGCCAGTGCAGGCCCCACAGTTGCAGGGTCAGGCAGACGTTGTGGTGCTTGGCGCTCTGGCGCACGCTGAGCACCAGCCCCGGCACCAGCGTCAGCATCACCATGATCGCGGCGTGATGGGGAAAGCCGTCGAGCAGCGCGGAGATCGCCAGGAAATCGAGAATCCAGACCAGGATCGACAGCATCGGAAACCGCAACAGGCGCAGGCTGAAACCATGGCTGCGCAGCAGTTGCAGGTGACTGCCCTGGCGCCACAGTTCCTTGCCCATCCACTCGCGCCAGTTCATTTCGTAACCCCAGTGCAGCGCGACGTTCTCATTGATCGACAGCAGTCGGGCGCCGTGCTCGCGCAGGCGCAGGGTGAATTCCTTGTCTTCGCCGGTGCGCAGGGATTCGTTGAAACCGCCGACCTTGTCGAACCAGCGCCGGCGCATCAACAGGTTGGCGCTGGGCAGCCAGTCGACGACATGGCTGGTATGTGTGGTCGGGCGCAAGGTCCGGCGCTGCCAGGCAGTGGCGTACCACGGCGCGGCGGCGGGGGTGTGCAGGTCGAGACCGAAGACATCGGCCTGGCCACTGGCTTCGATGTCGAACAATGGGCGTAGCCAGTCTTCCGGCATTTCGATGTCGGCATCGATGAACGCCAGCCATTCCCCGGTGGCGATGGCGGTCCCACGATTGCGCAACGCGCCGATCAGCAGGCCTGGCATCACCAGTACGTGGGCGCCGAACTGCCGGGCGATCTGCGGCCCTTCGTCGCTCGAACCATTGTCGACGACGATCAGTTCACACTCGACATCCGCCGCGTGCGCCGCTTTTTGCGCGGCCAGCAAGGTGCGGCCAATGTGCCGGGCCTCGTTGTACATCGGAATGACGATACTGATCCGGCTCATGTCCTGCTCTCCGTCAGCGGTGCCTGCTCGGCTTTGAGGCGCAAGACGCTGGTCATGGCGAGCATGATCCACACGTATTTCTGATTCGGCGCGCTGAGGAACATCAGGAACAGCGTCAGCGACAGAAAACTCACCCCCAGATGGGTCATCAGATCCGCCTGTTGCCAGTCACGCCGCAACATCCACGCCTTGCGCGCCCGCATCAGGTTGTACAGACCCAGCGCGAGCATGCCGACGAACATCAGGCCGGCAGGAATCCCCAGCTCACTGAAAATTTCCAGGTAGGTGTTATGCGCCCGGCGATACAGGTCGCCGATCTTGCGGTTGGCGGAAAACGCCTTGGCGTAGCCGGTGGTGGCGTAGTGCAGCGGAAAGGTGCCGGGGCCGGAACCGAGCAACGGGTTCTCGCGGATCATCTGGCCACCGACCACGATGTACGAGGCACGGCGACCGAGGGATTCGTCGTTGTGGCCCTTGGCGCCGGCGCTCAACACGCTGAGGGACTGGATGCGCGCGATGTAACCGGCGGGCATCGCGTAGATTGCCAGCGGAATCACGATCGCCGCACCGAGCATGGCAAACCCCAGATGACGCGGGCGAATCCGCGCCAGTTGCGCGCGGTAGTGCCAGCAACCGATCACCAGACTCAAGGCCAGCACCACCAGCCCGGAGCGCGATTCGGTCTTGGTCATGCCGCCGAGCAACAGCAGGCAGCAACCGCCCCAGAACAGGCGATGCAACAGGTTCGGGCTGCGGATCACCAGCAGCAGCCCCAGCGGAATGGCGAAGGCGATGAGCAGGGCGAAAGCGTTGGGGTCTTCGAGCAGGCCGGCGGCGCGGCCCTGATCCTGGAATTTGCTGGAGAACATGGCCATGGCGCAGGTCGTGCTGACGGCCAGGGTCACCAGCCGGGCGAACAGGTCGAGGTTCAGCTCGCGGCCGATCAGCAGGGTGATGACAAACAGAATCAGGCCGACGCTGATTTCCCGCAGATGACCGAGCGACATGCCCATGTCATCGGTGTTGAGCAGGCTCAGAAAGTACAGAACCATGAAGGCGATCAGGAAGCGCCAGATATTGCTGCGCAGACGATCCGAGGGAATCTGGTGCATCGCCAGTTGCAGCATCAGGATCACCGCCAGCGAAGCGCCGATCAGCTTGCTGCCCGACAGTGAACTGTCCTTGAAGAAACCCTCGAACGGCACCAGGGCGGCGATACCGAGCAGGCCCCAGGTCGGTTTGCGGTACAGCACTGCGAATCCGACCAGGCCGATGACTGCGCCTGGCGCCAGATAGGGCCAGGGACTGGCCAGCAGAGCGATGCAGGCCAGACCCAACAGACTGACGATCGAGAGCGGGAAAATCATGCGCGTGCCTCCCGTGCCGTGCGGATGTACAGCTGCGACCAGCGTTCGGCCAGGGCCTTGAGGTCGTAGCGGTCCTGTTGCGTGCGTTTTGCGTTGTCGCGCAGTTGCCGCGCGAGGCCAGGCTCGGACAGCAACGTGTCGAGCTGGCGGGCGAGGGCGGCGCTGTCGGTGGGGGCCGCAAGCAAACCGTTGTGGCGATGCTCCAGCACGTCGGGAATCCCGCCGACGCCGAACGCCACCACCGGCACCCCGGCCTGCATCGCTTCCAGCAGAATCATCGGCGTGCCTTCGGTGCGCGAGCTGATCACCAGCGCATCGAGTTGTTGCCACCAGGGGCGCATGTCGGTCTGGTAACCCGGCAGGCGGATGCGCTGCTGCAAACCGGCGGCGTCGATCCGCGATTGCAATTCTTCGTGTTCCGGGCCGTCGCCGAGCATCACCGCGTCGAGTTGCGGGTGCTGGTGACACAGCGGGATCAGCGCGTCGAGAAACAGGTCCGGGCCTTTCTCACTGCTCAAACGCCCGACGTAACCGGCGAGCCAGCGTGGTCCTGGGGCATCGCAAGGCAGGGCGGCCGCTGCCGGCAATCCGTTGGGGATCACTTGCAACTTCTCAGCGCTCACGCTGGCCTGACGGTGCAACACCGCGATGCTTTCGGCGACGCACACCACCCGATCCACCGACGCCGTGCGGCACAGTTGCAGGCTCAGCCAGGTGTAGAACTTCTGCTTGCGGCTGCGCGGGGTGAAGCCGTGTTGAGTGATCACCAGCGGCAGGCGCAAGAGCGTGGCGCCGACCCAACCGAACAACAGCCCCTTGAAATTGTGGGTATTGATCAACGGACGCTCGCTCCGGCGCTGACGCAGGTGCCGCAGCAGGGCACCCAGCCCCGCGCAGCCTTGCGCATCAACGCCAGCCTCGCGAAAGCGCGCGATCAGTTCCGGCGGCGCATCGAGGAACAGCACTTGGTGCTGCCCCGGCGTCGCCAGGCAATGATCGAGCAACATCCGCTCGGCACCATAGAACCCGCCGCTGCTGAGCAAATGCATGATCGGCAGCGCGGCGTTCTGGGTAGGGGACGTGTTCAATTGCGCACCCAGTGCACGAAGCTCGGCACGGTCCAGTTCTTGTGCGGGTTGCTCGGTTGCGCGTTCTGATCGTTGATCACCAGCAGCACCGGCAGGCCCAGCTCGTGGCTGATTTGCGCCGGGTGTTTGAAGCGGTGGTCGAAGAACTCACGCACGTAGACCAGTGCAATCGCCAGCAGCAAACCGGTGAACAGCCCGAACGGAATGATCAGCATCGGCTTGGGGAACGCCGGTTCGGTCGGTTCGAACGGCGGGCTCAACACCCGGGCGTTGGACAGGTCATCGCTCAGCGAACGGGTGGTGCTGCTTTCGGCAAAACGCTGGGCGTAGGTCGAGAACGCGGCGTGCAGGGCATCGATCTCGGTATCCATTTGCCGCAGCTTGCTCTGGGTTTGCTGCAGCTCGTGGATACGGTTCTTGAACTCGGCGATGCGCGCGGTTTTCTGATCGATCACCTGCTGGACCACCGCCAGATCGTTGGTGCGTTCCTGGATACGGTTGCTCACCACCTTGAGGAACTGCTGACGGGTGCGGGCAATCTGCTCGCGGGTCAGCAACATCGGTTCACTGCTGGGCTGGAACACTGCCAGATCGTTCATGTAGCGGCTGACCTGGGTGGTCAGTTGCTCGCCCATCTGTTTGATTTCACGATCCTCGAACGCGACGTTGTCGACCGTGGTGGTGAAGGTGTAGGGGAAGGTGTAGTCGTTGAGTTTGCTGTTACTGGCGGCGGCCAGCGCGGTCTTCAGGTACTCGAGCCAGCGCTGGCTTTGCAGCAGGCGGTCGCGATACAGGTTCAGCGCCTGCTCTTCGGTGTTGATCGCGTTGAGGCGGAAGGTGATTTCCTCCTTCGGATCCGACGCGCCGACACTTTCCAGCAACGCCTGGCGATTGCCTTCCAGTCCATCGAGACGCACCTGATACAGGTGTTTCTTGGTTTCGTAGAACGATTGCGGCAGGTCGATCGATTGCAGCGCCTGACGGCTCACCAGATAGTTCTGCAACAGGGCAGAGACGAAGGTCGTGCCTTGATGCGGATCGGGGAAGCTGTAGATGATCGAGATCACGTTGGAACCAGGCAGGGTCTCGATTTTCAGGCTGTCTATCGCATCCTGGGTCAGCGCATCGAGCGCGCTGT
Source organism: Pseudomonas sp. 3-2 (assembly GCF_019710535.1). Lineage (NCBI taxonomy): Bacteria > Pseudomonadati > Pseudomonadota > Gammaproteobacteria > Pseudomonadales > Pseudomonadaceae > Pseudomonas > Pseudomonas sp. 3-2. The sequence goes on from NZ_CP081200.1 coordinate 2,528,817, forward strand.
CGCGCACCGGATCGGTCTCAAGCCCCAAGGTGTTGCGCACGGGGTTGATCACGTACTGGCGCAGCGGCGAACTGATGTAGCGCTTGAACGGCTCGCTCACCAATTTGCTGAACATGCCCGGTGAAGGCGTGTATTCGCCCTTGTCGCGCAACTCGCTGATGGTCTGACGAATCAGCGCCGGCGAACGCAGGATGTTGCTCTCGGTTTCCATGTCCGCCAGCGATGGCGGGATGAAGGTGGCGTTGTCCACGGTCAGCGACGTGGTGGCGTCGCCCTGCGACAGTTTTTTCGACTGCACGATCACCTGAGCGGTGATATCGAAGCTCTGTTTGAGCAGCAGCGGCAGCACCAGCGCGATCACTGCGAAGATCAGGAAGACCCGTTTCACCAGTTGCTTGTTGGCGAAGAAGATCCTGAAGAACTCATGCAGGTAGTTTTCCTTTGGGTTCATGTCGGTCACCTGAGCTTCAGTTGCTGTCACTGTCTTTGTTGTCGACGCGGTAGCCGAAGCTGAAGCCCACGCCCTGGAACAGCACCACGTCGGCCAGTTGCCGGGCGAGTTCGCCGGCGCTGGCCAGTTTGGTTTTCGGCACGTACAGCATGTCGTCCGGTTGCAGGTAGGCGATTTGCGGCGCCTCGCCCGACAACGCTTTCTCGACGTCGTACCGCACCGCCTGCACCTGATTGCCGTTGCGCCGCATGATCATCACCGAATCGAGCCGCGCCTTGACGTTGGTGCCGCGGGCCAGGGTCAGTGCCTCAAGCACCGACACCGGCCGGCGGATCGGGTAGGAACCCGGCTGGCCGACTTCACCCAGCACATAGATTTCGTTGCCGGCGGTGGACTTGAGCAGCACGTCCACGGTCATGCGGCCCGGCAGTTGTGCGTACTTTTTGTTGAGGAAGGCTTCGAGCTGGTTGACGGTCATGCCTTGCAGCGGCACCGCGCCGATTTCCGGGAAGCTCGCGTAGCCGTCGGTACCAACGGTGATCTCGCGGCTCATGCCGGTGGCCGGGTGGTTGAGGGCGCTTTTCAGGTTCTGCTCGTTGGTCAGCGGGCTGATGATCTGCACCGTCAACTGATTGCGGTTGGGCTGGAACAACTGTTTGCGTTGATAGGCGCGCTGGATTTCCTGGCGCGCTTCTTCGCTGGTCAGCCCGGCGATTTTCACCGAGGTGTTGGCGCCCGGCAGTTCGATGGTGCCGTCCGGCAGCACCAACTGGTTGCCATTGAGCTGGCTGGCAGCGGTGAAGTTAAGGCCGATCTGGTCCCCCGACTGCACGCGATAAGCGTCCGAGCCGCTGGTGCTGATGTGGAAGATCACGTCCAGCACATCCTGCGGGCGCAGGGTCTGCTCGACCTTCGGCATGTCGGTGGCCTGGGCGTTGGCCGGGGTAGCGGTGAGAATATTCACCGGCATGTTCTGGGTTTCGGAGGTGCTCGAGCAGCCTGCAAGCGGCAGCATCAGCAGCACAAGAATCCTGGCGTTCATGGCGTCATCCTTTGCGGTTGCTTACAGGTTTTTGTAGAGCCATTTAGGCATGTAGTACTTGCGTCGGTTGAACACGCTGCCGACCACTTTCGCCCCGGCCTGGGTCAAGCGCTGGACCGCCGCCTGGGCAACTTCCCAGCGAGTGTCTTCGGCGCGTACCACGAGCACCACGCCGTCGACCTGGGTGCTGATGACCAGCGTGTCGGCCGCCGAATACACCGCGTCGCCGTCGATCACCACAAAGCGGTACTGGCTGCCCAGTTGATCGAGCAACGGGCTCAGACGCTCGGCGGTCAGGTGCTCCAGGGTGCGGATCGGCCGGCCGTTGGGCAGCACATGGAATGGCAGGCTCGACACCTGCACCACGCAGTCCTGCAACAGCGGCGGGTTGTCCGGGTTGAACAACAGGTCGCGCAGGCCGCGCTCCTTGCTCAGGTTCAGTTGCTGGGTCAGGTTGCTCGCCGACTGGCTGGCGTCGACGTACAGCACCTGGCCGCTGCTCATCTGTGCCAGTTGGCTGGCCATGGCCAGGGCGCTGGTGGTGGTGCCGGCGCCGGGGTTGGCGGCGGTCAGAAACAGGATCCGCAGATCCAGGTCCAGCACGGTCGAGGTCAGGTTCGACTCGCTGGGGCTGGCAATGCTCAGGCTTTTGTTGGTTGAACCGTCCATTAGCTTGCTCCGTGGCCGCTGAATACTTTGAAGGGGGTTTTCAACAGAATCTTCAGATCAAGCAGTAGGCTCTGCTCGGCGATATAGCTGAGGTCCAACTCAACGCGCTGGTCGAAGTCGATATTGCTGCGTCCGGAGATCTGCCACAGGCCGGTCATGCCGGGGTAGATCGCCAGACGCGCGAGGTGACTGTCCTTGTAGCGGTAGGTGTTGAACGAGGTCGGGCGAGGGCCGACCAGGCGCATGTCGCCGGTCACTACGTTGATCAGGTTGGGCAGCTCGTCGAGGCTGGTGCGCCGCAGGAAGCCGCCAATCCCGGTGATGCGCGGGTCCTGGTCGATCTTGAAGTCGATGGCGTCGGCACCGTGCTTGTTCAGGTGGCGCAGCGACTCTTTAAGCTCTTCGGCGTTGGCGACCATGGTCCGGAACTTGTACATGCCGAACTTGCGGCCGCGATAGCCGGTGCGTTTCTGCACGAACATCACCGGGCCTTTGCTGGTGAACTTGATGGCCAGCGCCAGACCGATCAGCAGCGGCGAAATCATCAGCAGAATCATCAGGGCGCCGAAACAGGCCACCACCCGATTGGTGCGCGACAGTTGCCACGGCCGGCCACCTTCTCGACCGGTCATCCAGCCCTGGCCCTGGCGGTGGATTGCCGCGTCGAGGCGCATTCGCTGTTCCGGATCCATGCGTTTGTCACGCACCAGTTGTTGGATCGGTATACCTTTCTCAAGTCCAGTCATGGAGTCCTCCGCTGATGTTCAGCCGCGAACGGCGCGTGGGCGATAGGCAGTGGGGTAGTAATCGCGGAACCAGGCGACAAACCGTCCCAGTCCCTCATCCAGCTCTATCCGGGGCTGAAACCCGGTGGCCTGTGCCAGGTCGCTGGCCTCGGCGCAGGTATTGAGTACGTCGCCCGGCTGCAGCGGCAGCAGCTCGACCACGGCTTTCTGGCCGAGGTGTTTTTCCAGCAGGGCGAGGTAGGTTTTCAGCGCCACCGGGTGCTGGCCGCCGATGTTGAACAAGCGCCACGGCGCCATGCTGCTGGCCGGGTCGGGTTGTTCGCGGTTCCACTCGGGATTGGCCCGGGGTGCCAGCTCGATCAGGCGTGCGATGCTTTCGATGATGTCGTCGATGTAGGTGAAATCGCGCTGATGCTCGCCGTAGTTGAACAGCTTCAGTGGCGAGCCTTCGCTGATGGCCTTGGCGAACTGGATCGGCGACATGTCCGGCCGGCCCCACGGCCCGTAGACCGTGAAAAAGCGCAGCCCGGTGCAAGCGATGCCGAACAGATGGCTGTAGCTGTGGGCCATCAATTCATTGGCTTTCTTGGTCGCGGCGTACAGCGACAGCGGGTGATTGACGCCGTCCTGCACCGAATACGGTGTGCGCTGGTTGGCGCCGTACACCGAACTGGACGAGGCGTAGATAAGGTGCTCGACCGGGTACTGGCGGCAGCACTCCAGGATATTCAGGAAACCGTCGAGGTTGCTGTGCAGATAGGCCCGTGGATTTTCCAGCGAATAGCGCACTCCGGCCTGCGCGGCGAGATGGACCACGACTTGCGGCCGTTCGCTCGCGAACAGCGCTTCCAGCGCCGCAGCATCCGCCAGATCAATCGTGGCAAGCTGGAAATCTCCAATCTGCTTGCGCACCCAGTCCACCCGATCGTGCTTGAGCTGGGGATCGTAGTAGCCGTTGAAATTGTCCAGGCCGATCACCTGATGCCCGTCGCGCACCAGCCGCAGCACGCAATGAGCACCAATGAACCCGGCCGCACCGGTGACGAGGATTTTCATGGCCGCAACCCGTCAGGCGCGATGTGGCGCAGACCGATGCCGCTGTAGTGCAGGCCGGCAGCTGCGACTTGTTCCGGGTTGTAGAGGTTGCGTCCGTCGATGATGACTTTCGAGCGCAGCTTGCTGGCCAGCAGCTCGAAATCCACGACGCGGAAATTCTTCCACTCGGTGCAGATCACCAGTGCGTCGGCATCCTCGAGGGTGTCGTCGCGGGTGGCGCACAGGTGCAGGTCATTGCGGTAACCGTAAAGGCGCCGGCACTCGGACATCGCTTCCGGATCGTAGGCCTGCACGCTGGCGCCTTCGGCCCACAGCGCTTCCATCAGATAACGACTCGGGGCTTCGCGCATGTCATCGGTGTTCGGCTTGAACGCCAGGCCCCAGATCGCGATCGACTTGCCGGCCAGACCTTGAGGGAATTGCGCCCTGAGTTTGCTGAACAGAATGTGCCGTTGCGCGTCATTGACGTCGGTGACGCTGCGCAGCAGTTTCAATGGCATGCCGTTGTGTTCGGCGGTGTGCAGCAGGGCGCGCAGGTCCTTGGGAAAGCACGAGCCACCGAAGCCGCAGCCCGGGTAGATGAAGTGATAGCCGATGCGCGGGTCGGAGCCGATGCCCTTGCGCACCGCTTCGATGTCGGCGCCGAGCAGTTCGGTGAGGTTGGCCAGCTCGTTCATGAAGCTGATGCGGGTGGCGAGCATGGCGTTGGCTGCGTACTTGGTCAGCTCGGCGCTGCGGTTGTCCATGAACATCAGTTTTTCGTGGTTGCGGCAGAACGGCGCGTACAGCTCGCTCATCTGCTCGCGGGCCAGGTCGTCGCGAGTGCCGACGATGATCCGGTCCGGCCGCATGCAGTCGGCGAGGGCGCTGCCTTCCTTGAGAAATTCCGGGTTGGACACCACTCGCACCGCCAGACCATTTTTGCCGCGCCGCTGCAGTTCTTCTTCGGCGGTGTGCAGCACCTGATCGGCCGTGCCGACCGGCACCGTGGATTTGATGATCAACGTGCGATCGTCTTCCATGAAGCTTGCGATCTGCCGCGCCACGTTGAGCACATGGCTGAGGTCGGCGGAGCCGTCTTCATCGGCCGGCGTACCCACGGCGATGAAGATCAATGCGGCATGTTCCACTGCATCGCTGGCCTGGGTGCTGAATAACAAACGCCCGGCCTTGATGTTTTCTTCCAAAGTTGCCGAAAGACCCGGTTCGCTAATAGGCGGTACCGCCTGTTGCAGTTGTTTAATCTTGTTCGGGTCAATATCGACGCACAATACGCGATGTCCGACATCGGCAAGTGCGGCTGCTTGTATCAGGCCAACATAGCCCGTACCAAATACGCTCACGTCCATATTGGCGTGCCTCGTAAGACGGTGGTGGAAGATTGAAAATGGAACTGTCAAAAGGGGTATAGCGCAGCGTGGGAAAAGCGTGTCAGCAAAATGACATGTTGCAAGGGTATAACACCCCCATTTTTGGGGGCGAAAGGCCATCAAGTGCTTGCTGTAGCTGGATTTGTCCCGTTCTTGACGTGTTCGAAGAAAACGATAAACGGTCGTAGGCCACGTATTTCAAGGGTTTTAACGACTTGGGTGTGTCAGATTTGAGTCAACGTTTTTTTGACGCTTTTTGATTATGTCCGACATTTCTTGCGCTTTAATGGCCCGGTGCTAGTGTCAGATTTTGACCGACAAACGCTTGACAACCTCTCGTCGGACGCACTCCGGAATTGCCATGTTTCGATATCTGAAAGAACTGCTTTTAATTATTTATCTATTGCTTTATTCCGAATATTACCTTGACCGTTTAAATGCGATGGGTATCGGTCTGGCAGTACTTCTTTTTGGCGCGATGTTTTTGACGCTGACTTTCGCATTAATACTGACAGCCTATATACGTCAGACTTTCATTCGGCATTTGTTCGCATTAACCCTGTTTGTTTCGGCGGTGTTCTTCGACGTTTACACGAGGGTCACCGCCGATTACCTGACCTATAGCAGTTTTGTCTCACTGGTGTACTCCGGCGGCTTCATCCAGGAAGCGGCGTATCAGTACCGGGGGGCGATCATCCACGGTCTGCTCAACGGGTTGTTGCTGTTGTTCGGGATCGGTCTCAAGCCCCGGCACACGATCCCGGTGCCCAACGCCTTGCGGATCGCTGCGCCGTTGTGCGGTGTGTTGCTGCTCAGCGCCGTACTGTTCGTGCGCGCCGGGGAGGGCGCGCGCGGGTTGCCGATCATGTACACACCGCTGGCCTATCTGAACCTGTTCGGCTACGAAGCGCTGCACAACACCGTCGGCCCGCGTGAGCCGGTGACCCTGGCGCGCAATGGCCCGGCGGTCGGCCACGACATCGTGCTGATCATCGACGAGAGCATTTCCGGCAATTACCTGGACATCAACGCGCCGTTCGGCGTGCACAGCAACCTCAAGCAGGCCCGTCCCGGCGTCGAGATCTTCAACTACGGCTACGCGGCGTCCATCGCCAATTGCAGCGCCGACACCAACATCACCCTGCGCTACGGTGGCACCCGCGCCGACTACATGCGGATCAACAGCACGCTGCCGTCGATCTGGCAGTACGCGAAAAAGGCCGGCCTGCGCACGGTCTACATCGACGCTCAGCGCACCGGCGGCAACCTGCAGAACCTGATGAACGATGCCGAGAAAAAGGACATCGACGAATTCGTGCAATTCGACCAGACCAGCGTGCGCGACCGCGACATGGCTGCCGCCGCCAAGCTGATCGAACTGCTCAACGACGGTAAACCGCAGCTGGTGCTGATCAACAAGGTCGGCGCGCATTTCCCGGTACACGACAAATACCCGGACGCCTTCATGGCCTACCGCCCGACCTTGCCCCGCGGGCAGTTCACGGAAGTCGCCGACACCGGTGAACGCCCCGGTTTCAACGGCCAGCCGGATGACTGGCTGCTGTATCGCAATGCCTACAAAAACACGGTGCTGTGGAATGTCGGCGAGTTCTTCTCGCGGGTGTTTGCCCAGGCCAATCTGAACAACGCGCTGCTGATCTACACCTCCGACCACGGGCAGGACTTGCACGAACGCGGCAATCCCGGGCTCAACACCCACTGCGGCGGCGACCCGGTGGAGGAAGAAGGGCTGGTGCCGCTGGTAGTGATTCAGGGCGATCAGTTGCAGACACTCGACTGGTCGGCGCAACTGGCGGCGAACAAGGATCGCTCCAGTCACTACAACATCTTCCCGACCCTGTTGCAGTTGATGGGCTACGACCTGCCGGGAATCGAAGCGGTGTACGGCAAACCGTTGAGCGTGGCGACGGCGGATGAATTCACCTTCAACTACCGCTTCAACGCGCGGCTGGGGGCCAAACCCGAGTGGAAACACATCGATCTGAACAGCATCGTGACGCCGGGTGAAGCGCCGACGAGTGTGGCGGTGGGTCAGTAACGCGTCGGTATCCGCTATCCTTGGCCGACACGGATCGATCGGATGGCGGCATGCTCCAGGTTCAAAACGTCTTCAAAAGCTACCTCACCCCGCAAGGCCCGTTGCCGGTGCTGCAAGGCATCGACCTGACGCTCGGGCCCGGCAGCAGTCTGGCACTGATGGGCGAGTCGGGCAGCGGCAAGAGCACGCTGCTGCACCTGATCGCCGGGCTCGACAAGGTCGACAGCGGCAGCATCAGCAGCGGTGAACATCGGCTGGACCGGATGAACGAGGCGCAACTGGCCAACTGGCGGCGCACCGAAATCGGTCTGGTGTTCCAGCAGTACAACCTGATCGGCAGCCTGCGGATCGAAGACAACCTGGCGTTTCAGGCGCGGCTGGCCGGGCGGCATGACCCGCGCTGGCAGCAGCATCTGGTGCAGCGTCTGGGGCTGGGCGAATTGCTCAAGCGCTATCCCGAACAACTCTCCGGCGGCCAGCAACAGCGGGTCGCGCTCGGTCGGGCGCTGGCCGCGCAACCGAAATTGCTGCTGGCCGACGAGCCCACCGGGAGCCTCGACGAAGCCACCAGCGACGAAGTACTGCGACTGTTGCTGGAATTGCTCGACGACACACCCACCACCTTGCTGATGGTCACCCACAGTCAGCGCGTGGCGGCGCGGCTGGCGGAGCGCGTGGTGCTGTCCAGCGGTCGGTTGACGTGAAGGTTTTCCGCCACGCGCTGATGGCGCTGCTCAGTCACTGGCGGCGCCATCCGGTGCAGTTTTTCAGCGTGCTGACCGGGCTGTGGCTGGCTACCAGTCTGTTGACCGGAGTCGAAGCCCTCAACAGTCAGGCGCGGGACAGTTACGCGCGGGCCAGCCAAATGATCGGCGGCGAGCCTCAGGCCAGCCTCAGTACGCCGAACGGCGCAACGTTCCCGCAACAATGGTTCGTTGACCTGCGGCGTCTGGGCTGGCCGGTGTCGCCGGTGCTGCAAGGGCGCCTGATGCTCAAGGGCCACGAAAACCAGCGCCTGCAGTTGATGGGCATCGAACCGGTGTCTTTACCCGGTGACAGCGCGGTGGCCGGGCAGGCGATGCCGATTGAACGCGTCGTCGAATTCTTCACCCCGCCGGGCAGCACCTGGATTTCTCCCGAGACCTTGCGGGCGCTGAACCTCGCCGAGGGCGCGACCCCGGCCAGCGAAACCGGCCAGACGCTGCCGCCGCTGCGGGCGCAAACCGACATGGCCCCCGGCGTGCTGCTGGTGGACATTGGCGCCGCTCAGCGCGTGCTCGAACAACCCGAGCAACTGTCGCGTCTGCTGCTGCCGAAGGATTTTCACGCCGAGGTGCCGGCCGCGTTAAAAGGCCAGTTGCAGCTCAAGAGCAGTGGCGAGGAAAACAACCTTGCGCGATTGACCGAAAGCTTCCACCTCAACCTCGATGCGCTCGGGTTTCTCTCGTTCATTGTCGGTTTGTTCATCGTCCACGCGGCCATCGGTCTGGCGCTTGAACAACGCCGGGGATTGCTGCGCACCTTGAGGGCCTGCGGGGTCAGTGCGCGGATGCTGATCGCTTGCCTGATCGTCGAACTCGGCGCGTTGGCGTTGATCGGCGGGCTGTTCGGCGTGGTCAGCGGTTATTGGCTGGCGAGCGTGCTGTTGCCGGATGTCGCCGCCAGCCTGCGCGGTCTGTACGGCGCGGAAGTGGCGGGGCAGTTGCGTCTGAGTCCGTGGTGGTGGTTCAGCGGCATCGGTTTGAGCCTGCTCGGCGCGTTGCTGGCCGGGGCCAACAGTCTGCTGCGGGCGGCGCGACTGCCGTTGCTGGCGGTGGCGGATCCGCAGGCCTGGCATCAGCAACATGCGCGCTGGTTGCGGCGTCAGGGTTGGGTGGCCGGCGTATGTGCAGTGATTGCCTTGGCCGCGCTGGTATGGGGCAACAGCCTGGCCAGTGGGTTTGTGTTGATGGCGGGGCTGTTGCTCGGCGCCGCGCTGGCGCTGCCGGTGTTGCTCAGTGCGCTGCTCAACGGGTTGCTCGGGCGCAGCCGCTCGGTGCTCGGGCAATGGTTTCTCGCCGACTGCCGCCAACAATTGCCGGCGCTGAGCCTGGCGTTGATGGCGCTGCTGCTGGCGATGGCGGCGAACATCGGCGCCGGCAGCATGACCGCCGGTTTCCGCCAGACCTTCAACGACTGGCTCGAACAACGGCTCACCGCCGAGCTTTATCTGAACCCGAGCAATCCGGCGCAGGCGCGGGAACTGTCCACCTGGCTCAAACAGCAACCGAGCGTCACCGCGATCATGCCCAACTGGCAGGTTTCGGTAACGCTGCAAGGCTGGCCGGCGGACGTGTTCGGGATCATCGATCATCCGCACTATCGCCAGCACTGGCCATTGCTCGAAGCGCGGGGTGACGACCCGTGGGCGGCGCTGGCCAAGGACGATGCGGTGATGCTCAGCGAACAACTGGCGCGTCGTTTGAAAGTCAGGCCGGGCGATCACCTGACGATTCCCACGCCGGGCGGGTCATGGTCGCCGCGTATCGTCGGGATCTACGCCGACTACGGCAATCCGAAGGGCCATGTGCTGGTCAACAGCAATCACCTGTTGCGCGGCTGGCCGCAGCTGACGCCGAACCGCTTCAACCTGCGCATCGACCCGCCGAACATCCCGGCGCTGCTCACGGCCTTGCAGGCGCGCTTCCAGCTCGATGACAGCCGGATCGTCGATCAGGCGCGACTCAAGGGCTGGTCGGTGCAAGTCTTCGAACGCACCTTCGCCGCGACCGCCGCGCTGAACAGCCTGACGTTGGCCGTCGCCGGCGTGGCGCTGTTCATCAGCCTGCTGACCCAGAGCCAGAGCCGCCTCGGCCAGCTCGCACCGTTGTGGGCGCTGGGTGTGACGCGGCGGCAGTTGATGCTGCTCAATCTCGGGCAAACGTGGCTGTTGGCGCTGCTGACGCTGGTGCTGGCGTTGCCGTTGGGCATCGGTCTGGCGTGGTGTCTGGACGCGGTGATCAACGTGCAGGCCTTTGGCTGGCGTCTGCCGCTGCGGGTGTTTCCATGGCAGTTGCTGCAACTGATGGGGCTGGCGCTGCTGGCGACCTTGCTGGCCTCGGCGTGGCCGCTGTATTCGCTGTACCGCACGCAACCGGCGGACTTGCTGAGGACGTTTGCTCATGAGGACTAGGTTTGCGCTGGTGTTTTTGGCGTTGTTGCTCGGTGGTTGCGACAACCCCACAGCGGAGCAGAAGGGTTTCGCCGGCATGGGCGCTCAGGCGCAGGCGTTTACACCGGTGGTGCCGGGGCGGGTGTTCAGCTTCCCGGCGGATCACGGCGCCCATGACGGCTTTCGCATCGAATGGTGGTACGTGACGGCCAATCTCAAGGATGCGCAGGGCAACGATTTCGGCGTGCAGTGGACGTTATTCCGCAGCGCCCTGAACGCCTCGCCGCAGCAACCGGGCTGGGCCAACCAGACGATCTGGCTCGGGCACGCGGCAGTGACCTCCGCCAGCGTCCACCACGCCGCCGAGCGTTATGCCCGTGGCGGTGTCGGGCAGGCCGGGGTGCGTGCGGCGCCGTTCGAGGCGTGGATCGATGACTGGCGTTTCGTCAGTCAGGCGAGCGATCCCCTGGCCGACCTGCAACTCAGCGCCCGGGACAAGAACTTCAGCTACCAGCTGCGCCTGACCTCCAGCCGCCCGCTGGTGCTGCAGGGCGACAAGGGTTTCAGCCAGAAATCCGAACAGGGCCAGGCGTCGTATTACTACAGCCAGCCGTTTTTCCAGGCCAGCGGCACCCTGCAGATCGACGGTCAGACCTACACCGTCAACGGCCCGGCCTGGCTCGACCGCGAATGGAGCAGCCAGCCGCTGACCGCCAATCAGACGGGCTGGGACTGGTTCTCACTGCATCTGGACGGCGGCGAACACGTCATGCTGTACCGCATGCGCCAGAAGGAAGGGGCGCCGTACCTGACCGGCACGTGGATTGCCGCCGATGGCCAGACCGAAACCCTGCACGCCGAGCAGATCAAGCTGACCCCGCAAGGCACTGCGAAGGTCGCCGGCCGCTCGATGCCGGTGCGCTGGTCGATCGAGATCCCGACGAGGAATCTGCAGATCACCCTCGATGCAATCAACCCCGACGCCTGGATGAACCTGCGCATTCCGTATTGGGAAGGGCCGGTGCGCCTGAGCGGCAATCGGGGCGGGCAGGGCTATCTGGAAATGACCGGGTACTGATTCCGCGCACCTGCCTGCGAAGGAATCGATTGGAACTCTGTCCAGGATGCCCCCTCTACCGAGGAACATGGCCGAGGATCCGATCCATGAGCGAGGAACTGAAATCTCCAGACCTGACGACCTGGCAGCAAATGTTTGACGATCAGACGTACTGGCAACAATCCCCGGATGCCCATTACTTCGATCTGCAGCGCATCGCTGACGATTTGCTCGGCCAAGGTGCCATCGATCTTGAGCAATGGCAGATTCTCAGAGCCAAGGCCGATGACCTGCACAAGGACTCGCCCGCCATGAACGTCGCGCGGGAACTCGACGACCCCGAAGCCTGAGGAGGCCTGGAATGAACACTGTCCCTGATAACGAGCACCCCGACGAACCTCGTCCGCCGGGTGAAACCGAGCGCGACAACGACGCACTGCGTCCCACCGATCCCAAACAGCGGCAGAGCTCCGGGAAAGGCACCGCCAGTGGCGAGTCCACCGCGCAGGACACCGCGCAACGATCGCGGAACAAACCCTGAAGGGCGTCTATGCTCAGTGGCACATCCGTCGCTGATCACGTTGGCGATGGGTGCTGCCATCCATCACAGGGAATGTATCGCTTATGAAGCTCCAAGCACTGACGCACGCCATAGCACTTGCCACCGTCCTTTCTACGGCCAGCTTTTCGGCGATGGCCGCCGATATCCCGCTGTCGGCCGCTGTCGAGGCCGACCGGGTCACCACCAAAGTGCTGGCGGTTGACCCGGCCAATCATCAAGTGGTCCTGGAAGGCGCGGAAGGTCGCCAGGTGCACATTCAGCTCAGCGACAAGGCGAAAAACCTCGGAAATCTCAAGGTGGGGGATCTGGTCCAGATCGAGGTGACACGTTCGGTCGCCGCTTATCTGGACACCGACGTGGATAAAGGTCTGCCAGGCTCCACCGAGCGCACGGGTGAACTGCGCAACGCCGTGGGCAGCAACAACCCCGGTGGCGAGGCCTTCCGCCAGGTTCAGGTGCAACTGAAAATCACCAAAATTGATTTGGCGGCAAACCAGGTCACCCTGGAAAACCCTTCGGGCCAGTCGAAAACCCTCAACGTCGAAAAGCCTGAGATTCAGGCCAAACTGAAAGATTTGAAAGTCGGGCAAAGCGTCGTGGTCACTTACACCGATGTATTAAAAGTGACCAGTCAGCATGAAAGTTGAGTATTGACTCTACAGAATGGCTGTTCTTGTACAAGTAATTGTATGAGAACAGTCATATGAAGTATTCGAGGTGGTGATGTCAGAAAGTTTGTCGGGAAATATCGACGAATATTTTCTTTAACTTTTCAGTACATAAATTTCATGTTGAAGCAGGACGACATATCCGCCAATTTCCATTAAAATCCTTCGCGTTCGCCCAGTGTCAGGGCTCTTTACCGGTGCATGGATTGCCAGGCCATTACACTGGGCGAACACCTCCTCGGAGTGGAGGCCAAAGAATTCAGATGCAAAAAGGGCGACTTTGAAGTCGCCCTTTTTTATTGTCTTACGATTTGGCGGGACGCATGCCCTGTTGTAACTGAAGGCGCTTGAGCGTTTCCTGATACATGGTGGTGCGGCGGTGCTGTTTGCCGTATCCACCGATAGCGGCCACGGTGCCGGCCTGGATGTGATCCAGGTAGCGGAAGATCGTCCGCGGCGAGAGGCATTTGATGCCGTAGCCAAGGCTGCTTAAACGATCCTGCAGCGTGTATCCCGGGACCCGGTCGTCCATCGAAAAATGCAGCCCGTGAGCCTTGATCAGCCGTGCATTCCACAAGGTGCAGAAGCTTTTCAGGTGAGTTTCCCGGTAGGGTTTTGGATCTCGGGAGGGCAACCCCAAGTGCTGTTTTGCCCGGCGGAAATAGTGTTTGAAATAACGAGAAGACAAACGCCAGGTGTCTCTAAGGACGCCGCGATCCAATTGTTCGACGCAACCAACCGCCGCTGTATCCAAAGATTGCATGCACTCATTCATCATCATCGAAAAGACAGTACTGTCAAAAACGAAAGTATCGGTGTGCAGCAAAAACAGGTAATCGGTTTCAACTTTCGCAAGTGCCAGATCAAGTGCCTTGCCATGAGCAATATGCCCCGCTTCCTTGCCGGGAGAAGGGCGCTCGATCAAGTTGATCCAGTCCAGGGACCGCAAGTAGATCAGGCTTTCATCGGCGGAATCGTTGTCCACCACCCACACCGGAATTTGATGATCCTTGACGTATTGCTGGAGAAACTCCAGGCACATCCGGGTTATTTCCGGCGTCTTGTAATTGACCAATACAAGACTGAAGGCGGGCAGTTGTTTAGAGGTGGAATCGATCGCACTCATGGTCCGGGCTCACTTCAAGTTGAAGGGTTCTGCTGACGGCAATCAGCACACAGAACCGCTGCTTTGTGGCCCGGATGGTAGGGACGCAACCTTAGTTGAAGCTTAATTTCCGAGCGCCCGGGCCGGGCGACTTGTTACGGCTTGCGACACTGGCGAGGCGCTTGGCGATCAAGCGCGGTTCCACGGTAAGATGCGCCGCCATTTCAAGCTCAAGGAAGACAACGGCCCGCGCCGTTCGCCAAGGATGAAACCACTTTCCCTCTACCACCCGGCCCTTTACTGGCTGCGCGTGTGGCAAAAAAGACTGTTCCGCCACATCGCCTGGCACTGCTCGAGCAAACGCTACGCGCGTCCTGCCACGACGTCCGAGCGCCTGCCTTACCGCTACCTCAAACACACCTCAAAACTGATCCGCAAACTCGGCGACTCCGACCTCGCGCTGCAACACAACAAAGTCATCAACCTCAAACTCGCCGTCGCCGCCATCGACGGCGTCACCATCGCCCCCGGCGAATATTTCTCCTTCTGCCGCCTCGTCGGCCGCCCGACCCGCCAACGCGGCTACGTCGAAGGCATGGAACTCTCATTCGGCGAAGCCCGCACCGGCATCGGCGGCGGCATCTGCCAACTCAGCAACCTCATCCACTGGATGGCCATTCACTCACCCCTGGTCGTCATCGAACGCGCCAACCACAGCTTCGACCCCTTCCCGGACGACGGCCGCGTCCTGCCATTCGGTTCCGGCGCGGCAATCTTCTACAACTACATCGACCTGGTACTGCACAACCCGACGGATCGCAGCTTTCAGCTGAAGCTGAAGGTGGGGGAGACGCAGCTGGAGGGGGAGTTGTTGTGTGATCGGGAGCGGGCTTATCGGTATCACGTGTTTGAAGTGGGGCATCGGTTTGTGCGGGAGGGGGAGCGGGTGTATCGGGAGAATGAAATTTGGCGGGAGGTGAGGGAGAAGGGGCAGGTGGGGGCGTTGGTGGAGAGGGAGCGGTTGTATGGGAATCGGGTGGTGGTTAAGTATGAGGTGGGGGAGCAAATCATCGAAAGGCAGCAGTAGGTTGCGTTTTTTGCCTTAGGGTTTTCAGCGTGTGACGGAAATAAGGCAATTACAGGTTTCGGTAGGGATACGTTTCGCCGCATAGGTGAAACGTATCGTCCAGATAATAAACTCCGGAAATCGAGTTTATTAATAGTTCGAGTTCTCCCTTTGATGGGAATAGCAAATAGAACAGCTCAAAGAATAAATAGTCCTTGATGAGGGTTGCTGCAACGTCTGGGTGGTTTTTTATCAGGGTTGAAAGTGGCGGGTAATTGCAATCTCGTAATTCGGGGATGTCGGCGTAGCCTTGTTTGTTATCGTCTTGTATGCATTCGGCGATGAGTGCATTTGTTAGCTCGTAGAATTGCTCGGGCAGTTCGTGGATTTTTATTGATAAAGTATATTTTTTGGCATTGTTGGAGAGAGGTTCCCCGAAGCCAAGGCTGCGGTAGGTTACAGAGGTTGGGTCAATGATGTTGTTTTCTGATTTGAAGATCATGATTTTTTAATCGCGGGAGGAAACGAAGGGGATGCTGTATGTACGCAATCGTGGTCGTCTACATAAGTTAAGAAGCTAAGGGCTGTATTGGTTATCCAGAATGGAAAGCCAGTCGTTTCTGAAAGCAATATTTTCAAATCGGAAGATGACTGAAGCGTCCAAGCATGGATTTGGTTGTCGAGGACGATTAATGTTGGTTTTTCAGAAGGGTATAGGAGATCGACTTTTTTCCAAAAGTCTGGGTCGTGTTGTTTTGTTACGGATTTTAGATTGAGGGGATCAAGGTTTTTTGTGTTTAAGTAAAAGAAGCAGGTTTTTATGTTTGAGATTGTTTTCTCTAATTCATTGTCTTTGAGTTGCTGGTTTTTTAGATGGTTTGTTTCGAGTGCTGATGTGATTTCTTTTTTTAAGTAACTCATTGAGGTATTCCTGTTGTTTTTTGGAGCGTGAATAGAAGTGAGCCTATTCCCTTTTGTGGAAGTATTTTAATTATTGATTGTAGATTCGATAACCAGCGCCAAAGTTGCTAGTGGTGTGAGTGTTGCTATATGTGGGGTCGAATAGGCCAGTGAGAGGTGGTTGAGTAGGTTTTTCTCTTGAATTTAGTTTTTCTAAAGATTTTTGAAGCTCGGGGTAGCTTTCTATGTATGTGCAGTCTGATGAATTAAATTTAAGTGTTGTAGTGCTGGGTGAAATGAATGCGAAGTTAATTAAAAGATCCGGGTTCGAAAAGAGTCTTCCGCTGATGTCGTAGATCTTGTCTCCGGTGTTCAATTTTTGGCCGTAGCGTTCGTGGGTCAAATATCCGTGGTCTTGGTTTAATAGTCGTAGTAATTTTTCGTAGCCTTTTATTGAATCAAAGGAAATACTGGCTTGTCTTATTATAAGGAAGCCGTCTTCGGTCATGTTCTCCAAAATGGTTGAATTCTGCCTGTTGATCGAATCGATGACTGGCTCGTCGATTAAGTTAAGTACAAAGTTTGATAGCTTAAGGTGAAATTTTTCCCGAGGGCGTTCGATGGGGGGGATGTTGATATAGCTTATGATCCCGCCTGCGTTATCGGAGTCGATCGCGCCAAAGCACTCTGTGATATCAATTGAGAAAATCATTGCGCTCTCCAGCGAGAACTGAATACACCTATAAGATGTTGGATGTAGATGTTTTTAATCTTCTTCATTCCATTCCGCATGGGTCTCAATGGCTATTTTTAGCCATGCGCTAAAGTCAGGATGTTCTCCGTGAAGCTCCCATCCCTCTGAAGCATATGCATGTATTATTAGCACTTTTGGATTGCCGGATAAATCATCTCCGTCAAAGCAAGCAATATCATCATTCGCATTGAATTTAGCGAAAGGAACTAGCGTGCGGTTTGGGTAAAGGTTTTTTAGCGTGTTGTGCCAGTAATTTATTTTTCCCTCTTGATATATTAGTAACCACCAAGGCTCAATGTCCGGTTCAGGTTCCGTAGTCGCGAATTCTATGAATGCACTAGGGAAGTTGAAGTTTTTCAGGTGTTCAATGTTGAGAAAAATTTTCATTTTGCCTATTTGAAAAGGACTGAAAAGGGGAAGAAATTATTTTCTTCAACGAAAGCAAATTCGAACCCCTCCGATTGCAGTTTGGCACCTAGAGCGGGTATTCACAGCGCCATGGCGTGGTGAACAGTTCTGGGTCTATGTTGAGGTTTTCAAGAAGGGAGTTGATTTCCGCTTCAGAGTTCATGGTTTCTATTTTTGCGATAAAAATGTCTCGGTCGTCCACGCCATCGCTTGTTTCAAGTGTTTTGGTGGGGATTGTAAATATTACTAATGCATGTTGGAAGTTTTTTGATTGGTGGATGAAGTTGTAATATTGATGTGGGTCATTGGTAAGGGGGTATTTGTAGATGGAATATAATGAAATCCATTTTCTTAGTGAATGGTTTTCGGCCTCTAGCTCTTGCGCAATGTTGTTATAGCCTGTTCCGTCGAACCCGTTCCATACACTTCTTGGGATACATTTAAGCGCTGTCATTTTTGCCCCTCGAACGGATTCTGAAAAGGGGTAGATTTGAAAAGGGGACAGATTTATTTTCTTTAGCGAAAAATAAATCTGTCCCCTTTAGTTTCTGTCCCCTTTAGTTTCCTGGGTTTGAAAAGGAGACAGATTTTTCCATTTTTGTTGAGTTCAGTCTAGGGGGTACTCGCAGGTCCATGGGGGCGTAAATAACTCGGGGTTTATGTTGTTTTCATAAAGAAAAGAGTTTATTTCTTCCTCTGTTTCCATGGTTTTGCACTTTGTGATTGTTGTGTCGTTGGCGCCAATGCTATCTCTTGTTTCGAGAAAGTGGATTGGGAGAGTGAATTCAATAATGACGTATTTAGAATTTTTTGCATCCTCTAGAAACTTGTAGTAACTCTCTCCAGGATATCTATTTTCAAAGTTTAAATGATAAACAGCGTAGATTGCGATCCACTTTCTAAGTGACTCATCCTGCGAAGGTAGTTCCTGCGCAATCTCTGTATATGATTTTGCCTCCAAACCCCACCAAACTTTTCTAGGGATAGTCTTCTGGGTGCTCATTTTTGTCCTTCAAATTGGTTTGGCCAATAGATTCTTATAACTTCCCCTTTCACAGGGTGAAGCTGCAAATGTGGATGATCACCATGTGGGTCGCTCGGGTCGTGATTCGCCATTGTGACCTTTCTTGTCTTAATGTCTGAAACCGGTGTGTCATCCCAGTGATAATATTTTTCGGGTTCTTTTGTTTTTCTAAAATGCGTTTTGGCAGTCGCAGAGTTGAATTCTTCGGCGTTTCTATATCCTTGGCCTACATATTTCCCTAAAAATAGCTCTTCAGCTTCAGCTCTGCTGTTCACGGTGACGGAGGTAGCACCTCGATCAAGTGCGTCTGATGCCCTTTTTACAGAACCATTCGACCACGGGATATCGGGTGCCGAAGGTTCTTTCGTATCGACTCGTGCCTTCTCTGTTGGTGCGGTTGGGTTTCCTTGACCATCCCCATCTGGTGGGCATCCATTCAAACCCAACGGATCCACCCACCCCGTGGGGTTTGGCACGTACTGGTAGTTATTCAACCCACCCGCAAGCTTGATCGGATCCGGTGTCAAAAACCGCCCAGTACCCGGATTGTAGTAGCGATGACGGTTGTAGTGTAGGCCCGTCTCGGCATCAAAATACTGACCCTGGAACCGCAAAGGGTTGTCGATTTCGCTGACGTCCAGCGCCGCGAGGTTGCCGTAGGCGCGGTACTTCGCGGACCACATGATCTCGCCACTGTAGTCGGTGAGTTCCTGCGGTGTGCCCAGATGATCGAGTTGATAGTAGAACGGCGTCGCCTTACGCGGGCCTTCGCCGTCGAGCATCGCCAGCGGGCGAAAGCTGCCGGGTTCATAGATGTAAGTGCGATAGCGAATGTCACCGCTTTCGGCGATCAGGCGTTCGCCTTGCCACAAGAATTCGGTGGTAT
Source organism: Pseudomonas sp. 3-2 (assembly GCF_019710535.1). Classification (NCBI taxonomy): domain Bacteria; kingdom Pseudomonadati; phylum Pseudomonadota; class Gammaproteobacteria; order Pseudomonadales; family Pseudomonadaceae; genus Pseudomonas; species Pseudomonas sp. 3-2. Next base: position 2,547,791 of record NZ_CP081200.1, read on the forward strand.
GGCCATCGACAGTTTTCTCGATGCGGCGACCGAAGGCGTCGTATTTGTAGGATGCAGTGCTGCCGCCCGGTAGGCTGGCGCCAATCAAGCGGTGCTGGCAGTCGTAGCGGTATTCAGTGACGAGTTTCTGGCCAGCGCCACGGCGTTCGCGAATCAGGTTGCCAAAGGCGTCGTAGTCGTAATGGCGATCACCCTGCATCAACAGACGGTTGCCTTTGACGTTGGCGAGGTTGGCTGTGCCTTCGTTGTTCTGGCCGAGCAGGTTACCGGCCGGATCGTGAGCAAAGCTTTCCGGCGTAGCGCCACGTACGCTGATCAAGCGATCGAGCGGGTCGTAGTGGTAGCTGCGGCTGCCTTTGCGGCTGTCGTCGATGCCGGCGAGGTTGCCGTTTGCGTCGTAGTTGTAGCGGCGCTGGAACAGGTTTTTGTCACGTTGGCTGACGCTGTGGGCCTGCAAGCGGCCCTGTTCGTCATATTGATATTGGCTGAGCAGCAGGCCTTGCTGGCGCTGCTGTTCGCGACCACCGCTGAATTGGTGAGACGTCAGGCGCGAGCCGTTGAGATCGATGCCGCTGAGCAGGCCGCCGGGATGGTGGCGATAGTCGAGTTTGCTGCCATCGGGCAAGCGACAGTGCTTGAGCTGGCCGACGCTGTCGTACTCATAGCGCAAGGTGCCCCAGCCCTGGTGTTCGGTGACGAGGCGATCTTGCACGTCGTATTCGTAGGCGAGCGGCCAGTGTCCGTCGTCGACGTTGACCAGGCGACCGAGGGCATCGTAGCTGTAGTGGATTTCTTCGCCATCGGGAAGAGTTTTCACCAGAAGCCTGCCTGCGGCATCGCGTTGGTATTCAGTCACCAACTCGCTGCCGTCATCGCCGAATTCGGTTTTCTTCAGCAACTGGCCATTGAGGTCGTATTCGTACGCAGTGCGACGACCGTCGAAGCCGGTTTCCTGCTGGATCAGGCCATTCGGGAAGTAGTCGAGGTTGTAGTGCTCGCCGCGCTCGTTTTCGATTTCGGTCAGCAGCAGGCGCGAGTTGTCGTAGCGGTAGCGCAGTTGGCTACCGTCAGGATTGATGCGTCGGCTGACAAGGTGCAGGTTGTCGGCATATTCGTAACGGGTGACGCGGCCGAGTTCGTCGCGTTCGGCAGTGACGTTGCCGTAGGCGTTGTAGGTGAACGCGCGCGTTGCGCCGCCCGGCAGGGTAATTTGTGCAAGGCGGTTGGCGGTGTCCCATTGGTATTGGGTAATGGCCCCGGACTCTTCTTGCCGAGTAATCTGCCGCCCCAACGCGTCGTAGCGATATTTGCGTTGACCACCGTCGGGCAGGCGTTCTTCAAGCAATTGACCGAGGTTGTTCCAACCCAGTTGGTGGCGGCTGCCATCCGGATGGCGGATCTCCAGCAAGCGTCCTTGACGGTCGTAGCTGTAGAACGTCGAATTTCCGTCCGGGTCGATTTGCTGGGTAACATCGCCCTGTCTGTTGCGTTGATACTTCCAGCTGGCTTTGCCGCGATGAACATCACTGACGAATCCGTTGCTGTACTCGTAGGTGATGGCCTCATCTTCAGGAGGGATGACGGCGATCATCAATCCATTGTCGTCGTACCGGTATTCGGTCACGGCGCCGAGAGGATCCTTTTCCGCGACCAATTGGCCTTTATCGTTATAGGCCTTGAGGTGCTCGGCACCATCCGGATCGATCTTGCTGATCAGTCGTGCCTGGTCGTCATGGGTGTAGACCTCTTCGCTGCCATCGGCGTTGGTAACGGTCACGCTGCCTTTGTCATCCCAGGCGTAGTGCGCGTCCATCTGCGAGAAGTTTGCCCAGTGGTGGATGCATCGAGCCAGTTTGCCTTCGTTCTCCCACTCCCAGAAGAAGCTCGCGCCGCCGGCCAGTTGCCGTTCCAGAATCACATGTTGATCGTTGTAGCGATAACGCTCGGCTTCCCCGGCAGCATTCTTCGCTTCAATCAACCGATGCTGCGCGTCATAGGTGTAGGTGACCAGCGTCTGGACAGTGTTCCAGGCATCCTCAAGATTGTCTGCTGGAAGAAACTGCTGATAGTCCACAGCCACAATGTGTTTACGGTCGTAGCGTAAAAGCAGGGCACGACCTGCGCCGTTGTCGAGGCGTTTGATGCGCCCGTGGATGTCCCGTGTGATGTGCAGGCGATTGCCATAGCTGTCGCTGATGGCGATCAGAGTTGCGCCTTTGCTGTTGAAACGGAAGTGATAGAACGAAGGACGCTTGCCTGCTTGGGCCAGTACCAGTTCTGACGGGTCATCGCCGAGGAAAATGGCTGCACGCGAGAGGCTGTTGGTGATCGCCGGGCGCTGTTCGCTTGGAAGCGGGAACGGTGTGGAACGGTTTTCGTGGTCGGTCCAGATGACTTCATCGCCCACGATTTCAATGCGGTGAGCAAGGGCGTGACTCCATCCGTATCCCAAGCCACAGTCGATTTCCACGGCGCTGGTTCTGTACAGGCGTGTCCATTCAAACGGCAGCAGGCCGTCAAGTTGGCCATCTGTCAGCGTCAATAGTTCTTCGCCGGTGACCATCGACACCGGGCATCCGTTGGTACATGTATCCGAGGCCGGTTCGGCGCTCTTTTCCGCAGGCGTCTTTGCCTGTTTTGAAGCGTCATCACCGACTTCGCCTTTACCCAGCCTTGCGTTCTTTTTCCCGTCGAATCGCAGCTGAGAGACGCCGTTTCTCACCTTCGCCGTCACCCCACGCGCCGCAACGGCAGTGTATTTGGCGACGTACTCCATAAAGCCATTGATGATCTTGAACAGCGACTTCACGAAGCTGGTGACAGCGTTGATGACAAGCTCACCGTACTTCTTCAGTCGGGCGGCGAGGTAGATAACCCCTGTGCCTTCAGCTGCAATCGTCAGTACCACGCCAATCACGATGTCGATCGCGATGCCGACGACAATGGCCGTGGTCATCTTCGCAACGTCGCCGGCCATCTTCATTGGCGGCAAGCCTGCCAGCCAGATCACGGCACTGCGTACCAGCAGGAACAAAGCGGCTTCGTCGCTGGCCAGCAACATGGCTTTTTTCATGATTTCTGGCGAGCTTTTGGCGACGTTGATCAGGTCCTGGGCGCCTGCGCCGAGATCATTCGCAAATTTCTTGGGATCTTGCAGAATGTCGAGCACCAGACTGATGCCATCCCACACGCCTTTGATGGCTTCCCAGCCACCTTCAAGAATGCCGTTGCCGATCGCCATCGCAGTGCCCGAAGCCGACAGGTTCGACCACTGTGGTTTGAACCCGGCCCACTCCTTGCGCAGGAAACCTTCGAGGTCTGCTGTCACGCCGCTGTAGGAGCTGAACAGAGCGTCGATCTGCGCGGGTGTCACTTCGTTGTGAACACGGATTTTGTAGAACTTGCCAGGAATCCCACCGGTCCAGCTGGCTTTGCCTTGTTGATCGAGTTTGACCTTGCTGACTGCTCCACCTTCCACAGCGACGATCTCGACTTCGATATCGCCTACAGGAATGTCATAAACCGATTCGAACTTGCTCTCTATCAGCAGCGGACCCTTCAACGGGCACTGGGCCACGTTCGAAGTGAAGTCGCCGTCGGTCATGCTCACCGACTTGCTGGTATCACCAACCTTGATCACTCGCTCCATGCCCAGCAGGGAAGGGAGATCAGCCGCCCGGCTGGCTTTGTCGGCGACGCTGGCGTACCAGGTTTTGGTCTGTTCCTGATACAGCTTCAGACTGTCCTTGAAGGTGTTCAGTTGGTTGTCAACAAAGGCAACGCGATCCATCAGCCTTGCTCCAGAATCAGGTGGTTTAACAGTGCTTCTTTAAGGTTGTCCGGAGCATCCGGGCGACGCACGAAACGGGTGATTTTCAGTTTCAGGTTGTTCTCGGGCCACGCGCTGTAGACGTCCGGGCGTGCTTCTTCGAGCCATTGCATCAAGTTGCCGATCAGGGTCGTGTGATCCTCTTTCGCCAACTGATCCAGCAACTTCTTCGGCACCTCCCACCACGGCCAATCCTTCGCCTTCGGCACCACCCTCGGCCCGACTTCCAGGCTCCGACCATTAATCAGATACCGCTCAAACACCGGCAACACTTCCCCAGCCGTTTCACCCAACCCTTCAAGAATCGGATAGATATGCCGTCCATCCCAGAACCGGAAAAACACTTCGGTCCCGTCCGGCATTTTCACTTGGGTCAAACTGCGCAGATGTTCGAAAACTTCGTTGGGTTCCGAGCGGGAGACCGCCAGCCAGCCCCAGTCGAGGGCGTCGGTTTCGGTGATCCAGGGCAGGAAGGCCGAGTTGGCCTTGAGTTCGGCGACGTATGGCATCACCGGTTGCCAGGTGGAGTAGGGCGTTCCACCCCAGACGGGAATGGCCTGGACGGACGGTTCGCTTTGATACAAGGCCTTGAGCGCTTCGGCATCACTGGCGGCGCTGACGATCAGATACAGACGTTCGTCTTTTTGCAGCGGTTGTTGTGCCAGCCAATCCTTGGGTGTCATTCGATTAGATGGCACAGGCACCTGCCTTGCATTTTTCGCACTCTTCGCAGAACGGCGCATTACGTTTGAGGGTGTTGATTTGCGCCGGCGTCAGTACGGCGCCAGCCTTGTCGGCATCCGCCTGTTTCAGCACACCCGGCATCAATGGCGCGGCACCCGTGCCGCTGCCCGGCCCACCGCCCGAGTTGATGTTGATCGCCGGCCCGCTCATGGTCACGCCGCCGCCATCGATCTTGATGAAGCTGCCACCGCCGACCAGCGTCAGTTCGGCCCCGGCTTCCAGCACCACCTTCATGCCGCTGCTGAGGTGAATTTCCTGGCCGGCGTCGATGAATTGCCCGGTGCCGATCTTGATGTGCTGGTTCACGCCCACGGTCAGGTGGTCGTTGGCCCGTGCTTCGACTTTGCGGTCTTCGTAGACGGTGTGGTGTTCTTCGGCCTTGAATTCCGTGTAGCTGTTTTTTTCCACGACGTCGTGGCGTTCGTTGCCGACGCGGATTTTCTGGTCGTGTTCGATGTTTTCGTCCCAGTCGCGCTGGGCGTGGAGGAAGATCTGTTCCTGGCCTTTCTTGTCTTCGATGCGCAGTTCGTTGAAGCCGCCGCCACCCATCGAGCTCAGGGTCTTGAAGGTGGTGCGGGTCTTGTTCGCCGGCAGGGCGTAGGGGACGGTGTTTTCCTTGTGGTACAGGCAGCCGCTGATCAGCGGCTGGTCGGGGTCGCCCTCGAGGAATGTCACCAGCACTTCCATGCCGATGCGCGGGATGGCGATGCCGCCGTACTGGGCGCCGGCCCAGGCGCTGGAGACGCGCAGCCAGCAGCTGGTCTTGTCGTCGGCCTGACCTTCACGATCCCAGTGGAACTGGACTTTGACGCGGCCGTATTCGTCGCAGTGGATTTCTTCGCCTTTCGGCCCGGTGACCACGGCGCTCTGGCTGCCGAGGATGCGCGGTTTCGGGTGGCGCAGGGGCGGGCGGTTCGGCACGTCCCACGGGGTGGCCTGGAAGCGGTTGCGGTAACCCTGATGGAAATCGTCTTTGAGCGCGGTGGTGTCGCTGGTGACCGACTCTTCCAGCACCTGCGGCTGCTTGCCTTCGTGGTGGACTTCGGTGAGCAGCCACAGGTCATTCCACTTGGCTTTCGGGTGTTCTTTGAGCGCGAGGAAATGGCCGCTGACCAGCAACGGCTGATCGCTCTTGCCTTCGGCGAGCTGGAAGTCGCTGCGATGGCGTTCGAGGGCGCGTTTGGCCAGGTGCTTGCCGCGCTCGCGGTCGACGAAACGGCCCGGGTAATCGTAGTCCTCGAGGTCGGGCAGGGCGTCGCCGCGGTTTTCGCTTTCCAGCGTCAGGCGCGGTTTTTCGAAGTCGTAGTCGCGGCGGGTGGTGCGGCTGGTGCGGGTTTCCAGGCGCAGGTCGAAGCGTTTGATCACCGGGTTGCTGGCGACCATGCCGGAGTCCTGCTGATAGGCCACCGGCGCCAGTTTCTTGAACACCGTCTGGTCATCGCCGAACACCAGTTTGTGGCCCGTGGCGCTGTGCTGGAAGTGGTAGTGAATGCCTTCTTCTTCGCACAGGCGCTGGATGAAATGCAGGTCCGATTCGTCGTATTGCACGCAGTAAATGCGCTCGGGGTAGATCGAACCGGTCTGGAAGGCGTAGGCGTTGCCCTGGATGCCGTGCTCTTCGAGGACCTTGCCGATGATTTTCGGCACGCTGAGGTTCTGGAAGATCCGCTGGTTGATCCGGTGCGCGAGATACGCCAGTTGCGGGCGCAGGGTCACGGAATAGCGCGTCAGGCGCTTGCCGGAATCGCCTTGCGCGGCGCGGTAGATCAGGCCGTGGATGCCGCTGCCGTCGGGCGACAGCTGCAGGAAGGCCGGTTTGTGCAGCAGGGTTTCGAGGTCCAGCGACGGCTGCTCACTGACCAGCTCCACCTCGAACACAAAAGGCTGGCTGATGGCTTCCCGGCCGCTCAGGGTAAACACCTGAAAGTCGGCGGAAAGACCTTCGATGGTCAGGGCAAAGTGGGTTTCATTGGCCGGCGCGAACATCCCTTGTTCCTCGTGCTGTACAGCGGCGTTCGTCGATTACCGTCAAGCGGTTCAACGCACGCGAAATTCTGGAGGGGCGTAAACAACATCGACCAGCAGAGCTGGCCGATGCTTGTAACGATCAGCCGTAATTAAACGACTGGAGCACGCCAGTCATCGGAACCCGAAGTACCGGATACTTCGTGGGTCCAGGTGATTTTGCGGTAGGTGAACTGCACTTCTTCCAGGTGGGTGAAGTGGGCGTTCGATGGATCCTGGCAGTTGTGCATCTTGTTGTTGATGGCGACGATGATCGCGTCTTCCAGTTTGGTGGTGTAGTAGTGCTCTTGGGTACCTTGAGCCGAAGTGCGGTACCACTGGATAACGATTTCGCTCATGCGCTCGCCCGAGGTCAGGGCAGCTTGCAGCAGTGGCGAAGCCTTGTCGTAGACCTTGGTGATGATCACTGGCTTGTGAACGCGCTGACCGGTTGGCTGACCGGATTGCGGGTCACGCGGGATGATCACGTCGTGGCTGAAAGCCTGAACCATGACCTGGTCTTCGTGGCCTTCCTGGTAGGTGTTGCCAACGGAGTCGGCGGTGAAGGCGCCGGCAGTGATCAGGCCTTGTTTTTCGCCGGTAACCGACATGTACGCTGGTGTTGCCATGGGAGGTGCTCCTTGCGGATAAAGTTAGGGTGCCCGGGAGGCGAAATCGCCCGGTGGGTACCTGACTGTTATCAAGGAGCGTGCCAGCTTTTGGCACATGCCCGGGAGCTGGGGACTTCGCTGCTCTGATTCGCGTGTTTGAGCGTTTTTTGATCAGCCAGGTAGCTCAAAGTGCGCAAGAAGTTGCGCAGTACTGCGCAACTTCTTGCGCACTTGGCTGGAGGCCTTTAAACACATGGCCTCCAGCGGAATCGGTGAGCATTTTTACGAAACAAGTGCGCAACTTCTTGCGCAGTATGGCCAATCGCCGCTTTTCACGCGGATCGGGCGATTGTAGCGAGGCATTCCTCAATCGAACGTTGCTGGGTTTCGGCATACAGGCCCAACTCATCAATGGTCGAACGCCCCAGGGCCAGCTCGAACGCCTGTCGATTGGAATGCTCGCCATAGTGCGTCTGCGCCGCGTCCCCCAGGTTCGACTGAAAAATCCCTGCCGCACTGACTGGCAGGAAATCTTCGTACACCAGCGGTTCGGCTTTCACATAGCCGTCGCGTAATAACCCTTGCAGCGAAGCATCAGCGGGACGACTCGCCGCCAGACCTTTGTCTGTCAGGAAATAACGGAAATACGCCAATTCCTGCTCGCGCATGCCCTCGAGGCTGTCAGGGAATTCGCTGAAATGCCGGGCCATCAGCGCGTTGTAGCGTGAGGCGTTGGCTTCGTTGGGGAAATCGCCCAATTCATCGCGCGCCGCGTTCAGCAGCCGGTCGTACAACGCACGGCCCTTGGGGGTCAGCGCCGCGCCACGCTGTTCGATTTCGCCGAAGCGGGCGCTGTGGCTGCCGCGGGTTTGCGTCTGGTCGGTGAAGGCGATCGGCTCGTCCAGCGCCTTGAAACTGGTCTGACGCAACAGGATCGGGTGCTGCCGGCGCGGAGGGCCTTCGATCACCGCTTTGGGCGTGATGCCATGCAGCGGCATCTGCGCCTGGACGATGTCGATGTCCAGCGTACGCGGGGTCAGGTGGTTGATGTGCGGACCTTTGAAGGCCACGACATCGGCAATCAGGCGATGCTGAGCGCTGAGGGTCTGGTATTGCGCGGCGGTGACGGTGGCGCTGTGGTGCCAGCGAAAAGTCTCCAGTGCTTGCAGGACAAATTCCCCGGCCTCGGATTCATTCAGGCCGCCAGCGGACTCGGCCTGTTCGATCAGCCTTAGCGCCGATGGCGTAAAGATCGAACGCTTATCCAGCACCGATTGCGCGAAGGCCCGCAGCTCGGGGTCTTCAATCAATTCCAGTCGCAACAACGAAGTGAACACCCGGAACGGACTGACCTGCAGCGCATCTTCATGCACCGCCCGGAACGCCGTGGAATGCACCGGCACCCCGGCAGGGGTCAGGTCGTAATAGCCCACCGGTTGCATGCCCATCACTGCGAACAAACGGGCGAGGGTGGCGAGTTCGGTGGCGGTCCCGACGCGGATTGCACCGTGGCGCTCCATGTCCAGCCGCTCGATTTCGCCAGTGCTGTGCAGTTGACTGGCGATTTGCGGCGCGCTTGCCAGCACGTCGCGGTTGGTCTGTTCCACCAATTCCATCAACGCGCCGTACAGCGGCACTTCTTCGCGGTACATATCGGACATCGCTTTGGAGAAGCGTTGACGGATCAGGTCGGGGCTGACGAAAGGCTGCACGGTCATGAAAAAAATTCCTGGCACGGTCACGTAAAGGATGTCGGAAAAGATCGCAGCCTTCGCCGACGCGGGCAAACGAAGAATCCTACGAACTTCATTCTGCCAACGACTGACCGTTTACCTGTCCTGACGCGAGTTTTCCCCCAGAAACTCCCGATACAGACGTGCCGTGTTCGACGGCTGTTCGACCATCGGCATATGGCCGACGCCGTCCCAGACATCGACCCGCAAATTGCTGATGCCTTTGCTCCACACCGGCACGCTGCTGACGTCGATCAGCCGGTCCTTGCGGCCCCAGAGCAACAGCGCCGGGCATTTGATGTCCGGCAGTTTCGGTTCCATCGGCGGGCTGGCGCGAAAGTCCCGGAAGATCTCTTCCAGTTCGTCGCGGCATTGTTCGTAGCGCTGGGCGATCGCGTCGAGCACCAGGCCGGGCACCCACGGTGGCGAGGCCATGGTCATGGCATAGAAACGTCGGAATTCTTCCCGGGAATTGATCAGAAACGGATTGTGCCCACGGGCGAGGTGGCGCTCCATGTCGCTGGGCTCGGGCGCTGTGACACCCGCCGGGTCGATCAGCGCCACCGAAGCAATGCGATCCGGGTAGGTCGCCGCCAGCCACGCGGCGATGTAGCCGCCCATGGAGTTGCCGATCACGTGGACTTTCTCGACCCCGCAGACATCGAGCAACTGGATCATACGCTTGGCCTGCACCGGAATGTCGTAGCCACCGCCGGCCTTGAAGCCGGTTTCGCCGTGGCCGGCCAGGTCCGGGATGATTACCCGGTACTGCCCGACAAAGTGCCGGGCGAAGCGCAGCCACAGGTTTTTTTCAGCGCTGTAGCCGTGCAGCATCAAAATGCTGCTCGACGCTTCATAAGGCCCGCCTTGCCAGGTCGACACGGTCATTTCGGCAATCGGCACTTCAATCTTGTGCAACCGGTACAGCCTGGCCTCCAGGGCCGCGCTCAGATCGTAGAGCCAGTGGCCGACCGCCGGGTAACTCAACCAGCTCCAGGCCACGAAAACCGCGAGGGCGATAAACAGCAAAAGCATCGTGGGTCTTCCTTGTTCAAGACAGAATGTGGTCGGCCGGTTTCAGCGCCCGGGTCAACCGGTGATAGCTGAAACTGAAGCCGGGGAACATCGCGATCACATGACCGCTTTTGCTTTGATACCAACTGTGGCAGCCGCCGGTTTTCCAGACCGTGCGCTCCATCTCCCGGTGAATCATCTGAGTGTAGGTACGTTCTGCTTCGGGGCGAACCTCGATGCTGCGCAGACCTTTGGCCTGCAAGGTGCGGATGCAGTCGAGGATGTAGTTCATCTGCGATTCGATGATGAACAGCGCCGAGGTGTGGCCGATGCCGGTGTTCGGCCCGGTGACGATAAACAGATTGGGAAAGTCCGGCAGGCTGGTGCCGAGGTAGGCGCGCGGGTACTGCGCCCAGACATCGCGCAGTTGCACGGCGTTTTTTCCGCTGACCGGGTAGGAAATCACGCCGTCGGTGGCGTCGTAACCGGTCGACCAGACGATCAAATCGACGTCGATGTGCTGGCCGTCCGTGGTGAGGATGCCGGTTTCGTCTAGGCTGGCGATGCCTTGCTCGCGGCTGTGCAACTTGACGTTGGGCCGGGTCAGCGCCGGGTAATAGGTGCTCGAAAGCAATACTCGTTTGCAGCCGATGGTGAAGTCCGGTGTCAGTTTTTTCCGCAACTCGGGGTCAGTCACTTGGCGCTTGAGAAACTTCAGGGCCTGGCTCTGCACCATGTGAATCGCCGGTTTCGAATATTTGAAGGCGATAACCCGGGTTTCGAACTGCCAGTAGATCATCCAGCGCAGCAGCTTGTAGGCCGGTTTCAGACCCAGCAGCCAGCGCTGGAATCGCCCGAACGTACGATCGGCCCGGGGCAGCACCCAATGCGCTGTGCGCTGAAACACATGCAATTGGGCGACCTTCGGTGCAATGGCCGGAATCACCTGAGCCGCACTGGCACCGCTGCCGACAATCGCCACGCGTTTACCGTGATAGTCGTAGCTGTGATCCCAATTGTTTGTATGAAAGGTCTTGCCCTGAAAGCGATCCTGGCCGGGAAAGTGTGGGATAACCGGTTGGCTCAGCGGCCCGGTGGCATTGATCAGGAACTGCGCATAAAAAGTGCCTTTGGTGCCGGTGTGTACGGCCCAGCGTTTTTCTGCGTCGTCCCATTCGACGCGCTCGACGTTGGCCTGCAGTTCCACTCGGTCGCGCAGGCCAAACCGCTCGACCACATGGTCGGTGTAGCGGTGCAGTTCCGCCTGTTCGGCGAACATCTGCGTCCAGCGGTAAGGCGCAAACGACAGGGAATACAGCGGCGACGGCACATCCACCGCCGCGCCGGGGTAGGTGTTCTGGCACCAGGTGCCGCCGAAGAAGTCGCGGCGCTCCAGCAAGCGAAAGTCGTCGATACCGGCCTTGAGCAGGTTGACCGCCGCGCATTGGCCGCCAAAACCGCTGCCGATGATCAACACTTGATAGGTCTGCATGGGCCTCCTTCTTAGAGTCTTTTTTCCATTTTCTTACTTTCATGTATAGCCAATCATTTGCTCGCCGTGTGGTGCTGATGACGGGGTATTCGGCCCGCTGGCCGGTGATGGCTATTTGACGTTGCCCTGATAGACTCCCAATACATCGGGTCTGCGGTCTGCGCAGTGCCGTCGAGTGGTCGAGGCCCCTATGGGAAGAACGGGAGGAAAGGGACTTTCACTGGCCAGGAGGCTCTATACATCGCGAATCCTCGGGCTGGTTCTGGGGCTTTTATGCGTGAGCGTCGCGATGTATCCACTCGATCCGCCGGCCTGGGTCTGGGCGGTGATGCTGTTCAACGCCCTGGTCTGGCCGCACCTCGCGTATCAATGGGCGCGCCGGGCGAAGGTTCCGTACCACGCCGAACACCGTAATTTGTTGATCGACGCCTTTCTCGGTGGCTTCTGGGTCGCCGCCATGCACTTCAATCCCTTGCCCAGTGCCACGACCATTTCGATGATGGCGATGAACAACGTCGCCATCGGCGGCCTGCGTTTTCTGCTGGCCGGCGCGGCGGCGCAGTTGCTTGGCGTCGGCGTCGGGCTGGTGGTATTTGCCCCCGCGTTCGTCCCGATGACCACGTCGGCACAGCTCTTTGCCTGTCTTCCTTTGTTGATGCTGTATCCGCTGGCGCTGGGCTGGATCTGCTTTCGCCAGGCCTACACCCTCGGCTTGCATAAACGCGAATTGCTGGCGCTGAGCCGCACCGACAGCCTCACCGGTCTGCTCAATCACGGCGCCTGGAAGGATCAACTGGAAGTCGAGTTTCAACGCTGCAAACGCCAGCAGAGCGGTGCGGCGATTGCGCTGATCGACATCGACCATTTCAAGGCGATCAACGACACCTACGGCCATGTGGCCGGCGATATCGTCCTGCGCCAGCTGAGCAAGATGCTCAAGCAGAACCTGCGCATGGCCGATGTGGCGGGGCGCTACGGCGGTGACGAATTTTGCGTGATCCTGCCGGACTTGCCGCTGTTCAATGCGGTGCAGGCGATGGAAGCCTTGCGTGAGCGTTTTTCCTTTCTGGTGTACGAACAGAACCCGGCGCTGAAAGTCAGCCTGAGCATCGGTCTGGCGGCACTCGATCCGGCCCAAGGCGACGCGACACGCTGGCTCGATGACGCCGACCAGGCGCTGTACGAAGCCAAGGCCGGCGGGCGTAACCGGGTGATTTGCTGCAGCGACGACAAGCCGCGGCGCGAGGTATTCGATTCGGTTTGAACGGATCGGGTGTCGCATCCGGGATGGAGCCTTGGGGCGATGTCAGGTACGGTTCAGTACCCGACACGAAACAAGGATTGATTCATGACGTTCAATTTCCGTCGTTCTCTGCTGGCCGGTCTGTCTCTCACTTTTGCAGCCTCCGGTGTCTTTGCCGAACCGCACAAACAAGTGCTGGCCGATGCCGAGCAATACAAACCCGAAGCCCTGAAGTTGCTCGAGCGCCTGGTCAATATCGACTCCGGTTCAGGGTATGAGCCGGGGCTCAAGCAAGTCAGCGAAATCGCCATCGACGAGCTGAAAAAGCTCGGCGCCACCATCGAGCTGGTGCCCAATACGCCGGAAAAAACCAACCACGTGCTCGCCACGCTCAAAGGCACCGGCAAGGCGAAAATCCTGCTGATGGCGCACATGGACACGGTGTTCAAGGAAGGCTCCGCCGCCGAGCGACCGTTCCACATCAAGGACGGCCGCGCCTACGGGCCGGGCGTGATGGACGACAAGGGCGGGATCGTCGCCGGCATCTACGCGCTGAAAATTCTGAAGAACCTCGACTTCAAGGACTACGCGCAAATCACCTTCCTGCTCGATGCCAGCGAAGAAACCGGCTCGGACGTCGCCACCGACCTGATCAAGAAAACCGCCAAACTTCACGACGTCACCCTCAATCTCGAGCCGGGCCGTCCGGCGGATGGACTGGTGGTGTGGCGCAAGGGCAGCGCCACCGCGCTGGTCGAGGTCAAGGGCAAGGCCGCCCACGCCGGCGTCGCGCCGGAACTGGGGCGCAACGCGGCGATGGAGGCGGCGCATCAGATCCTGCAACTGGGCAAGCTGGGCGACGAAGCCAGGAAAACCACCATCAACTTCACCGTGCTCAAGGCCGGCGACCGCACCAACGTAATCCCGGATCAGGCCACGGCCAAGGCTGACGTGCGGGCGGCGGTGCCGGAGGAGTTCGACCGGATCGAGAAGGATCTGGCGCGGGTGTCCCAGGACAAGCTGATCCCTGAGACCGAAGTGAAGACTTCATTGCAACGCGGCTTGCCACCGATGCCGCAGACTGCGGAGTCGGATCGTTTGATGGCGATGGCGCAAGGGATTTACGGCGAAATCGGCCGCAAGTTGACCGAAGAAGGCAGCGGCGGGGCGGCGGATGCCAGTTTGTCGGCCGGGGTAGGGACGCCGACGCTGGACGGGTTCGGGATTGTCGGCGGCAACATTCATACGCCGGAGGAATACGCGGAGGTGGAGAGTGTGGCGCCGCGGATTTATCTGTTGTCGCGGATGATTATGGAGTTGGCGAAACGGTAACGGCAGGCAGCGGTATCGCGGCGGGCGCCATGCGAGTGGACTCGTGATGGCGTCGGGCCGCTCTGCCTCTTTGTAGCGTGGTGCGAGGTTACTCTTTGACGCTCATGTATTCCTTGGCCCAGAGGATGTATTCCTCAGGCTGGGTGTAGGTGTGGGTCAGTTCGGTGGCGCTCAGGTCGGAAGCCTGGGTGAATATCTGGCGCTGTTCGCGAAGGCTGTCGTAGGTCGCCTTGATCGCTGCGAAGTAGGCACCGTGGCCGTCGATGGTCACGCGCACACCCAATTCGGCCAGGCGTTTGTCGTCGCGCAGCGCCGGGTTGCCGTAGGTCACCAGCATCAGCGGAACGGTCAGGTGTTCGGCGATTTGCTCAAGCTGATCGAAGTCCTGAATACCCACCATGCAGATACCGTCGGCACCGGCAGCCTGGTACTGCTTGGTGCGGCTGATGATTTCCTGGTTCGGCAGGATGCCGGCGTTGGTCCGGGCGATGATTGCCATTTCCGAATCGACCCGGGCTTCCAGTGCGGCGCGGATCTTGCCGACGCCTTCGGCGACGGTGATCAGGTCGGTGGATTTGCGGCCGAATTGTGCTGGCAGCAGGGTGTCTTCGATGGTCAGCGCGGCGACGCCGGCGCGTTCCAGTTCAACGATGGTGCGCATCACGTTGAGGGCGTTGCCGTAGCCGTGGTCGGCGTCGGCGATCACCGGTAATTGGGCGACGCGGCCGATGCGGGTGGCCTGTTCAGCGAATTCGCTGAGGGTGATCAGGGCAAAGTCCGGAGCGCCCAGCACCTGCAACGAGGCGACCGAGCCGCCGAGAATCCCAACTTCAAAACCCAGGTCAGCGGCGATGCGGGCAGACATCGGATCGAACACCGAGGCGGTGTGATAGCAGGTGTCGGAAGCCAGCAGCTGACGGAAGTTACGGCGCAAATCTTGATGAGAAAGCCTGGTCATACGAGTTCCACCAATACAAAGGAATGGAAAGGCTTGAGCAAAGGTGTCAACGCCGAAGGTGAAAAGGCTATCACGCCAATGGGTCAAGGATCATGACGAATTAACGAGGAAGTTAACCAGGAAAATCCTGTTCAGGCTTTCTTGCTGCAGGCAGAGGCGCTCAGGCCGCTACCGCCTGCTGCTGTCGGTTGGGCAACGGCACTGCCCGCACCGAGTTGCCCGGCTGCAATTGCAGGCGTTTGGCGGTCAGGCGGTCGATCACCAGACTGCTGCCGACCCGGCGTCCCGCCGCCACGGTGATGCGGCAGTTTTCCAGGCGCCGGTTGTGGATCAGCCACAGCGGCGCCTGATCGTCCGGCGTGCCGATGCTCAGGCTCAGTTCCAGGCTGTCGCGTACGGTGCGGATATTGCGGATCGGCGCCTCGATGACCGGGCCGCCGTCGAAGATATCGATATAGCCTTTATGGGCAAAACCCTCGGCCTGGAGGATCTTCAGCGCCGGCTCGGTGTTGGGGTGGGCCTGGCCGATCACGGCCTGGGCCTGTTCGGTGAGCAGGCAGGTGTACAGTGGCTGGCGCGGCATCAGTTCGGCGATGAAGGCCTTGTTGCCCAGCCCGGACAAGTGGTCGGCGTGGCTGAAGTCCATCTGGAAGAAGTGCCGGCCCAGACTGTCCCAGAACGGCGAACAGCCTTGCTCGTCGGCACTGCCGCGCAGTTCGGCGATCATCTTCTCGCCGAACAGGTGCGGGAATTCGGCAACAAACAGCAAGCGCCCCAGCGATAGCAGACGTCCATTGCTGCCGTGGCGCTGGTCGTGGCGCAGGAACAGCGAGCACAGTTCCGATTGGCCGGTCAGTTCATTGTTGAGGAACAGCGTCGGGATCTGCCGCTGAATGCCCAGGTCCGGCGCCGAACTGACGGTCAGCCCGACCCGATAGTTGTACCACGGCTCGCGCAGGCCGACGGCCCCGGCCAGGGCGCTGACGCCGACCACGCGTTGTTCGTCGTCTTCAAGCACGAACAGGTAATCAGCATCGGCCCGCTCGACCTGCTCGGCGAACGCCCGTTGTGCCCAGCGCACCCGGTGGGCCAGGCGATCTTCGTTGGCGGGCAGGGTGGTGAACCCCGGGCCGGCCTGTTGCACCAGCGTCATCAACGCTGGCAGGTCGCTGACTTGGACCGGACGAACAATCATGCTGCAACTCCTTTTGCGCGCCTGCTCGGGCACTGTCGTTGGGTAGGGGCGCGGTTCACAGAGCGATCATCCGGATCGTACCGCCAGCACGGACGTTGAGCGCCGCGCACAGGGCCGGGTCAAGCGCCAGGGGCTGACCGGGCTGGAAATCCAGCTCGGCAACCACCGCCCGGAAGCCATGCAGGGCCTCATTGCTCACCAGATAGCGACCGCGGGCATCAATCAGGGATTGCTCCTGAACCGTGGCGGTCTGGCTCTGCGCGATCGAACGGATGTTGGCGGTGCGTGCATACAAGGTCGGGCCGGCATCGAACAGGTCGATGTAGCTGTTGGTTTCAAAACCTTCGCGCTCGAGGATGTCGAAGGCTTCCTGGCCGTCCGGGTGAATGCGGCCGATGCAGTCCTGCGCCGCTTGCGGCAGCATTGGCACGTAGATCGGGTATTGCGGCATCAGCTCGGCGAGAAACGTACGGCTCTGCAAGCCGCACAGGCGCTCGGCCTCGACGTAGGGCAGGTCGAAGAAATGTTTGCCCAGCGCATCCCAGAACGGTGAATGCCCTTGCTCGTCGCTGTAACCGACGATTTCGGTGATCACCGCTTCGGCAAAACGTGGCGCGTGGGCGGCGATGAACAGCAGGCGTGCCCGCGACAGCAATTCGGAAAACGGCGTGCGCACCAGTGCCGCGTCGATGTGGAAACCGCGCAGCAGTGTGTGCCCGCTCAGGTCGTGACACAGCGACAGCGCCGGCACGCCGTGCTCGATATTCAGCTCCCGCGAGGCACTGGTGAAGTGGCGGTTGCGCAGGCTGTAGAACGGCTCGTTGAAACCTGCGGTGGCGAGAATTTCCGAACAGCCGACCAGTCGATGGCTGTCGATGTCTTCCAGCACGAAGAAGTAGTTCTCCGGGCCCTGAGCGGCCGCATCGCTGTCGAACGAGGCGCAGGACGCGGCGATTTTTTCGCCCAGGCGTTCGCTGTCGTCCGGCAGGGACGTGACGCCTACCAGGCTGTCGCGCGCCAATTGTTGCAATTGAGGCAGGTCGTTTGGCTCGACTGGACGTAAGACCAGCATGGATGCACTCCTGTATCAAAAGGTTCGGCCCATTCGCCGAACCTGACTATCACTGTCGGTTTCCACGCGTTAAAGCGGCGGTCGCCTGATTTGTTGTCAGACGCCGCTCTTTTTCTTGTCAGCCATTGCTCGGGTCAGGCAGCGCGGTACTGGCGCCGAGCTTGTTCAGGAAGAACAGGTACACCAGACCCAATGCGATCCAGATCAGGCCGAGTTTCTGGGCATCGACGCCCATGTTGTACATGATGGCCGCGACGATGATGAAGCCGATCACCGGGCAGATCAGGTGACGGATCACCTGTCCGGACTTCTGCCGGCGCCAGTAGTAGTTGATCACGGTCAGGTGCAGCAGCATGAAGCCGCTCAGGGCACCGAAGTTGACCAGCGAAGTCAGGGTGTCCACCGAATTGATGAACAGGTAGCAGATCACCAGCGACAGCACGGCCACCAGATAAATGCTCAGGTAGGGCGTGTTGTGTTTCGGGTGCACCTTGGCCAGCACTTTCGGCAGCTTGCCGTCGCGGGCCATGCCGAACAGCAGGCGCGAGACCGCGGCTTGCGAAGTGATTGCCACCGCCACGCCCCAGGCCAGCGCCGTGGCCACACCGGTCAGGGTTGCGAGCCAGCTGCCAGCGGCGATTTCGGCGATTTCATAGAACGCGGTGTCGGCGGACTTGAAGCCCATGCCCGCTGCCAGATCGGTCGCGATCCAGGTTTGCGCAACGAAAATCACACCCATCACCACCAGGGTGATCAGCGCCGCTTTGCCGACGCTGCGGCCCGGATCGCCCTTGATCTCTTCGGCAAGGGTGGAGATCGCATCGAAGCCGAGGAACGACAGCACCGCAATCGACACCGCTTGCATCAGCAGGGCGAAGTTGAAGGTTTCCGGGTGATACAGCGGCGCCAGGGTCAACTGGCCGTTGCCGCCACCGTTATGCAGGGCGTTCCAGGCGTAGAACAGGAAAATCCCCAGGACAACAAGCTGTGCCAGCAGGAACACAATGTTCATGCGAGCGGTGAAGGTGATACCACGCAGGTTGACGAAGGTCGCGCTGACCAAAAACGCCAGAATGAAACCGACTTTCGGGATGTCCGGGTAGAGGTGGTTGAGCGCCATCGCCGCGTAGACGTAAAGCAGCGGCGGAATCAGCAGGTAATCGAGCAGCATCAGCCAGCCGGCGATGAAACCGACGTGTTGATTCAGGCCCCGTTGCGCGTAGGAATACACCGATCCGGCAATCGGAAAGGCTCGGGCCATGCTGCCGTAGCTGAGCGCGGTGAAGACCATCGCCACCATGCCGATGATGTACGCCAGAGGCACCATCCCCGGTGCCTCGGCGTTGACGTAGCCATACACGCCGAACGGGGCGATGGGGATCATGAAGATCATCCCGTACACCACCAGATCGGTCAGTGTCAGGCTACGTTTCAACTCCTGTTTGTAGCCGAACTCTTCTATTTCCATGAAGCGCAACTCCTTGTCAGCCAATCGGTCGTTTTAGTTGTTATATCGGTCCGTCGTTTACAGCATCAGCAGTGGTTACAACATTGTTTACAGCAGTGGTGCCAGATAATTCGCCCAGCGAGAAACCGCTTCCGGGCTGCGCAGAAGGTCGTTGCGCACTTCGATCAACACCGAATCGAGGCCCCGGGCATCGCCATGCACTGGCACGGTCATGTCGCCCAGCGGGTCGATCCTGTACGGCTGGTTGCCGGCGACTTTCAGCGGATGTCGCTCCAGACCGTCGAGCATCCGCTGGGCATAGGCCCGGGCCTGACCGAACAGCACGCCGACTTCCAGCTCCCGCGGCTGGCCGTAATACACCGGGGTGAAACTGTGAATCCCTACCACCCGCACCGGTCGACCTTCGGCCAGACGTGCATCGATCAGTTGTTGCAGGCGCGTGTGAAACGGCTTGAACAGGCACTGGCGACGGTATTCGCGGGTGGCCTCGTCGAGCTCACGGTTGCCCGGCACCTGGTAGATCTCGCTCTGCGCCGGGATGCTGTCGGGCGCATGCCGGGGGCGATTGAGGTCGATCAGCAGGCGCGAATAGTTGGCGCTCAACAGCGTGGCCCCCAATTGCTCCGACAGTTGCTCGGCCAGCGCCAGGGCGCCGATGTCCCAGGCAATGTGTTCGCGCGCCGCCGTATCAGCCAGGCCCAGATTGTTCAGGGCCTCGGGGATGTAGCGGCTGGCGTGTTCGCACACCAGAATCAGCGGGTGCGTCGAATCTTCACGGCTCAGGTTGTAGACCGGTCGGGTGTACAACCCAAGCTCAACGGATTCAGTACAGGCGTGCATAGTGCTCACAAAGATCAGCGGGCGAGAGCTGTTCCGTCAGCGCCAGTTCCTCGGTTTTAAGGGCGAAAAAAGTATCGAGCAACGCGCTTGGCAGCGCTTCGACCAGCGCTTCACTGCGACGCAGGCAATCCAGTGCCTGGGCCAGGGAGGCGGGCAGGGCTACGATGCCCCGGGCCTTGCGTTGTTCGTCGTTGAGTGAATCGGGGATTTCATCGGTGATCGCGTTCAGCGCCAGACGCTGCTCGATGCCCAGGCGTCCGGCGATCAGCAGCGCAGCCATTGCCAGATGCGGTGAGGCGGTGGCGTCCATGGCGCGGAATTCCAGGTTGTATTGCTTCGCCACAGGTTTGTCGCCCAGGCTCACGGTCGGGCAGATGCGCAGCGCCGCTTCGCGATTCTGCTGGCCGAGGCAGGCGTAGGACGCGCTCCAGTGGTGCGGCTGCAAGCGTTCATAGGACACCGGCGTCGGTGCAGTGAACGCGCACAGTGCCGGCAAGTAATGCAGCACGCCCGCCGCCCAGTGCTGGCCGAGGGTCGACAGACCATTGCTGGTGCCGGCGTCGTAAAGCATTGGCTGACCGGCCAGATCGAGCAGACTTACATGCAGGTGAACGCCGTTGCACACCGCGTCGGCCGCGGTCTTCGGCGCAAAGCTCAGATCCAGACCCATCTGCCGGGCGATTTCGCGGGTGATCTCGCGCACGTTCACCGCGCGATCAGCTGCCGCCACGCCGAGGGTCGGGCGGCAGGTGATTTCGTATTGGTGCTTGCCGTATTCGGGCAGGAACATTTCCGGCTCGACGCCACCGGCGCGCAACGCGCTGAGCAGCCAGCCGCCGAATTCGGCGCCCTGGCGCTGGGCTTCGAGCGAGAACGCCAGATGCTCGGCAAACCCGGCGTGCAGGTTGAATTCGTGCTCGAACGCGGCGTTGATCTGCAGGCCAAGCTCATCGCGGTAGCGCTCGACCTCGTTGCGCAGCAGGGTGCGCGGGCACGCCGCCCATGGCCGGCCATCAGTCTCGCGGATGTCGCCGTGGATGAAATCCAGCGCCGGCGCTGCGGCGTCCGGGCCGTTGCCGACGGTGACGCGGCTGGTCAGATCGGGAATCAGCCGCAGATCGCCATAAGCGCCCCACGGACTGGTCGAGGCAATGATGTCCTGCGGCGTCAACGCGCTGTTGGCCGGCACCCAGCCACAACCGGCGGCCTGATAGTGCTCCAGCTCATCGGTGGGAAACGAGCGGCCACGGGTGACGCCGATCAGGTCGGTGGTGACGATGGTGGTCATCGGCAACGGCGACAGGCGTTCGCTCATGGCTGCATCTCCTGCAACCGGCCGAGCACGGTGTCGGTGTCGGTGATCCAGCAGTAGCCCTTGATCGCGTTCAGGCAGGCGTCGTGGCGTGCTTCGGTGTAGGTCGCGCAGGCGTCCGCCACCAGAGTGACGAGGTAGCCACGGTCGGCGGCATCGCGCACGGCCATGTCCACGCACTGGTCGGTGACGATGCCGGCGATGATCAGGTGACGGGTTTCCAGATTGCGCAGCACGTAGTCGATGTTGGTCGAGTTGAAGACGCCGGACGAGGTCTTGGGCAGCACGATTTCGTTTTCTGCCGGGGTCAGTTCAGCGATGACCTGTGCCTGCGGGCTGCCCTTGGGCAGGTGCATGTCCGACAGTTTGTGGTCCAGCGAGCGGTCGCGGCCGTCGGCGGTCAGGCTTTCGATCAGGGTGTGCAGCACGTTCTGCCGAGCGTCGCGGAAGGCCTTGAGCAGGCGGACTTGATTGGGCACCACTTGCGAGCGCGTGCGGTTGAGGAAGTACGCGGCGTCCGGGCCTTCGAGGTGCGGGTCGAACTGTGGCTCGAGCCAGGCACGCTGCATGTCGACCAGCAACAGGGCGGAGTGGTCGGTGACAAACGGCAGGTCCCGTGGCGAGCGATGGGGAAGGCTGAACATCCTTATTTATCCTCCAGCAAGTGGGTGTCGAAGTCGTTGCGCAGGGCATCGATGCCTTCCAGGCGATCGGCCAGGTCCGGGCAGCGCAAGGTCAGGCAAGCGATCAGTGCTTCAACCTGAGCCAGCGCCGGGACCATGGTGTCGAACGGCGAGGCCGACTCCACCGGGGCGCTGATGATCATGTCGGCCAGTTCGCGCAGCGGCGAGGCATAGATGTCGGTGAACAGCACGACGCGAGCATTGTTGTTTTTCGCGGCGCTGGCCACGCGCAAGGCCTGGGTCTGGTAACGGCGATAGTCGAACACCAGCACCACGTCCTGACGTTGCAGGTCGAACAGACGATCCGGCAGTTGCGCGTTGTCTTCCAGCGCAAAGCAGCCGGGGCGCAGCAGGCGCAAGTGATTGAGCAGGTAAGTTGCCATCAGGCTGCTGAAGCGCCCGCCGAAGCAGTAGACCTGATGCCGGGTGTCGAGCAGCCAGTCGGCGAGGATCCGCACGTCTTCCGGCTGGGTCAGGGCCTGGGTTTCGGCCAATAAATTGTGGCTGTGAGCCAGATAGTGACTCCAGGCGTCGTCCTTGTTCTGATGCGAGCGCGGCTGCAACAGGGTACGCGGCGAGCGCAGGCGGTGGTCCATGTCGCTGAGCAGGGCGTCCTGGAATTCGGCATAACCGCCGAAACCGAGCTTTTTTACCAGCCGCACGATGGTCGGATCGCTGACTCCGGCATGTTCGGCCAGGCGCGCCATCGGGCCAAGCCCGTTGCGTGGATACTGATCGAGCAAGGCGCGAACGACTTTGCGCTCCGACGGCGTCAGGTCAAGGCCGGGGTCGGTGATCAGGTCTCTTAAAGGGGGCATCCGGGCTCCTGCTGGATGGGGTGTTGAATTCGCTTCATAATCCGTTAAAACAGTATTTATGTAACTGACGCTACATGTCTAGCGAATTTTTCGCCGTTTAAACCAAGCCCCAAAATGGGGCGGAAAGCCCGTAACGCAAGGGTTACACGGATGTCGATCAGTCTTGTAGTCCATTGCCCATAGTGGTGTCAGACATTGCCGCTTTCACGCGCTCGGATCACCCAATCGACTTGCCCGGAGCATCCCGGTTTACGGCACAATTGCCGCTCCATCAGCGATTACGTCGATGACCGTCCTGTCTTCCAGCCGAGTGACTTCCCGTGCAGACCACCCGTTTGACATTGATCTGCCATGCCAGAACCGTCGCACAAAAATTGGCGTGTTTTCCTACGAACGAACCTGTTGAAGAAACCGCGCTGGCGTCCTGCTCGCTGGCTTCGCGTTTCGACACGGAACTCCGTCTGATTTGCGGCCCTGAATTGCGTACCTGCCAGACGGCGGCGTGGTTTGGCCATGAAGCGCAAATCGATCAGGCTTTGCGTGATTGCGACTGGGGACGGTGGCAAGGTCAGTCGATCAAGGACTTGCAACGCAACGAACCCGAGGCCTTGCAAGCCTGGCTCGAAGATCCGCACGCCGCCCCCCATGGCGGTGAGTCGGTGGCGCAACTGCGCGAGCGAGTGGCGGCGTGGCTGTTTTCACTGCAAGCCACCCCGGGGCACGTGGTGGCGGTTACCCATCCGTTCGTGATTCGTGCTGCATTGATGCAGGTCGTGCAGGGCGAGGCGTTTCACAGCCTCGATGTCGAGCCGCTGGCGGTGGTCGATCTGCGGTTTACCGGGCGCTGGCGGCTACGCTTGTCCGGCATGAATCTGGAAGGAGCAGAGTAATGAAGCGATTGCTGGTGATCGGCATCGGTGCCGGCAACCCGGACTACATCACGATGCAGGCGGTGAAGGCGCTGAATCGGGTGGACGTGTTTTTCCTGATGGACAAGGGCCAGAGCAAGGACAAGCTGATCGACCTGCGGCGAGAAATCTGCGAACGCTACATCACCGATCGTACGTACCGTTTCGCCGAAGCCCACAGCCCGGAGCGCGAGCGCGGCGATGTGGACTACAACGTCAGCGTCGATGATCTGAACCGCGCCAAGCAACAAACCTTCGAGCGGCTGATCAATGACGAATTGTCTGAGGGGCAGTGCGGCGGTTTTCTGGTGTGGGGCGATCCTGCGTTGTACGACAGCACGATTCGCATCCTGCAGGCGATCCTGGCCACGGGGCAATGTGAGTTTGAATTCGACGTCATTCCCGGCATTACCAGCGTTCAGGCCTTGGCGGCACAACACAAGGTGCCGTTGAACACCATCGGCCGCTCGATTGAAATCACCACCGGCCGACGCCTGGCGGCGGGGCAGGTGAGTGACACGGACAGCCTGGTGGTGATGCTTGATGCTGAAGATTCCTACCACCAAGTGGCAGATCAGGAGACCGAGATTTACTGGGGGGCCTACCTCGGCACGCCGGACGAAATCCTCATCCATGGCAAGCTCAACGACGTTGCCGATGAGATCGAGCGGGTGCGCAAGGCTGCCCGGGCCGAGCATGGCTGGATCATGGACACTTATCTGTTGCGCAAGCCTTGATCTCTCGACCAAAGCGTTCGCGATACACCGACGGCGGCACCCCGACCACGCTGCGAAACGCCACACGAAAGCTTTCCACCGAGCGATAACCGCAGCGCAAGGCGATCTGCTCGGTGTTCTGCGGCGTGCTTTCCAGCAATTCCCGGGCTCGGGCCAGACGTTCGTGTTGCAACCAGGCCTTGGGTGACTGGCCGCTGGCTTCGCTGAATTTGCGCAGAAAGGTGCGCTCGCTCATCGCCGCTTCGCTGGCCAGATCGCGCACTTCCAGCGGTTCGTGCAGGCGCTCGCGGGCCCACTGCATCACACGCGACAGATCGCTGCGCGGGGTCGGGCTGACCGGCGTCGGAATGAATTGCGCCTGACCGCCGGTGCGTTGCGGCGACATCACCAGCCGTCGCGCCACCGAGTTGGCGATCTGGGTGCCAAAGTCTCGCGCCACCAGATGCAGGCAGGCGTCGATCCCGGCTGCGCTGCCGGCCGAGGTAATCAATTGGCCGGAATCGACGTAAAGCACATCCGGGTCGACATCGATGGCCGGAAAGCGCTCGGCCAGCTCCGAGGTGTAGCGCCAGTGGGTGGTGGCGCCGTGCCCGTCGAGCAGGCCGCTGGCCGCCAGAACAAACACCCCGGAGCAGATCGACAGCAATCGGGCGCCGCGTGAATGGGCATCACGCAATGCTTCAAGCAAGGCTTCCGGCACCGGCGCATTTCGGTCGCGCCAGCCGGGAATAATGATGGTGCGCGCCTGCGCCAACAACTCCAGCCCACCGTCGGCGAGCACCTGAATCCCGCCCATGGCGCGCATCGGGCCTTGATCGACGGCGGCGATGCAGTGCTCGTACCACGGGAAATCGAACTCCGGCCGGGCCAGGCCGAAGATCTCCACGGCGATGCCGAACTCGAAGGTGCAGAGGCCGTCGTAGGCCAGGATCGCGACCAATCCAGGTGAATCAGGCATTTGGCGGAAAATTCCCGGTGAGTGTCTTGTGCGCCACTGTAGCGGCCAGCGGCGGCTCGATAAAGTCCGTTCATCCCCACAGACAAAGGAGTGATTCAACATGCCCAGCCTGGTTCGCGAAATTCCTGCCGCCCCTTCGGCCATTGCCCTGATGCATTTCAGCAACCGTCTGACCTTCGAAACCGATTGTTCCGACGTCTTCAGCAGCCAGGAAGCCGGCGAAGTCGACTTTGTGCTGGTGGACGTGCGCGGGCCGCTGGCCTTCGAGCGTGGGCATGTGCCGGGAGCGATCAATATTCCGGGGCGTTTGCTTACAGCGGAAGGGCTGGCGGACTACTCGAAAAACACACTGTTCGTGGTTTATTGCGCCGGCCCTCACTGCAATGGCGCCAACAAGGCCGCGGTGAAGCTGGCGGCGTTGGGTTATCCGGTCAAGGAGATGATCGGTGGAGTGACCGGGTGGCTGGATGAAGGCTTTCAGTTGAGTGTCGCGACACCGCGCGTCACCGCCGCACCGATCGCTTGCGATTGCTGATAGCCGGAGGGTTGCCGCTTCGGCGGCAGCTTTTGTCGGCTTTGTCCTACAACCCTTTGCACCGCTCTGGCGCACACTTTTCCCATGTGATGGCACTCGCCGATTTTCTGTAAGTATTTGTCGCTTAAAAACAATTTGCCCCGTGCGCGCCGCCATAGACTGCCGGCCACGTCGGTTTCTTTGTGCTGCACAGCCCAAGGCCGAACCTGACAATCGAAAGCTGCCAATAAAAGCCTCCGCACACGGGAGTAATAAATGAAAAAGCTGGTTATGTTCGGTGCCCTGGCACTGTCGATGTTGTCCCTGACCGCCGTGGCCGAAGACGCCAAGCCGATCCGTATCGGTATCGAAGCCGGTTACCCGCCATTCTCGATGAAAACCCCTGACGGCAAACTGGCCGGTTTCGACGTGGACATCGGCGACGCGCTGTGTGAGCAGATGAAAGTCAAATGCACCTGGGTCGAGCAAGAGTTCGACGGCCTGATCCCGGCGCTGAAAGTGAAGAAGATCGACGCGATCCTGTCCTCGATGACCATCACTGACGACCGCAAGAAAAACGTCGATTTCACCATCAAGTACTACCACACCCCGGCGCGCTTCGTGATGAAGGCCGGCTCGGGCGTGAAAGACCCGCTGGTCGAGCTCAAAGGCAAGAAAGTCGGCGTGCTGCGTGCCAGTACCCACGACCGTTACGCCACCGAAGTGCTGGTGCCGGCCGGGATCGAGCTGGTGCGTTACGGCTCGCAGCAGGAAGCCAACCTGGACATGGTGTCCGGTCGTATCGACGCAATGCTGGCCGACTCGGTCAACCTGAGCGACGGTTTCCTGAAAACCGACGCCGGCAAAGGCTTCGAATTCGTCGGCCCGACCTACGAAGACGCCAAGTACTTCGGCGGCGGCGCCGGTATCGCAGTGCGTAAGGGCGATACCGCGCTGGCGGAGAAATTCAACGCCGCCATCAACGAAATCCGCGCCAACGGCAAGTACAAGCAAGTGCAGGACAAGTACTTCGACTTTGACGTATACGGCCATTAATACGCAGTAAGAAGAAAGTGGCCCCGTTTGCGCGGTGGCCACTTTTTTTTCGCCCGTGATTTATCCTGTCAGCACATTTTCATTGCGGTCATTGCCCCGGCAGCGACCACAGAATTTCCGGAGTTTCCCATGCAACGCATCGATCATCTTCTGCCCTGGAGCCACCTGGGCAGCGAACGTTCCCTGAGCGTGTTCCGTTACGGCGCCGGCCCGCGCAAGGTTTACATCCAGGCCAGCCTGCACGCCGATGAACTACCGGGCATGCGCACCGCATGGGAACTGAAAAAACGCCTGGCCGAGCTGGAGAGCAACGGCCAGTTGCAAGGTATGATCGAACTGGTGCCGGTGGCCAACCCGATCGGTCTCGATCAGCACCTGCAAGGCAGCCACATGGGGCGTTTCGAGCTGGGCAGCGGCAAGAACTTCAACCGCTCCTTCGTTGAACTCAGTGCGCCGGTGGCCGAGCGGATCGGCGATCAGTTGGGCAGCGATGCCGAAGCCAACATCACGCTGATCCGCCAGACCATGGGTCAGGTACTCGACGAACTGCCGGCCCCGGCATCGCAACTGGAAGCGCTGCACCGACTGTTGCTGCGCCACGCCTGCGACGCCGACATCACCCTCGACCTGCATTGCGATTTCGACGCGGCGATTCATATTTACGCCTTGCCGCAACACTGGCCGCAGTGGCAATCCCTGGCCGCTCGACTGAAAGCTGGCGTGGCGCTGTTGTGTGAAGATTCCGGTGGCAACTCGTTCGATGAGTCCTGCTCCACACCGTGGCTGCGCCTCGCACGGATGTTCCCGGGCGCGGCGATTCCACCGGCGAACCTCGCCACCACCCTGGAACTGGGCAGTATGGGCGACACCCGCGTCGATCAGGCTCAGGCCAATTGCGAGGCGATCCTCGGCTTCTTGGCCGAGCAGGGCTTCATCAGCGGCGAATGGCCGAAAGCGCCGGAAGAATGCTGCGAAGGCATGCCGTTCGAAGGCACCGAATACCTGTTCGCCCCGCACCACGGCGTGGTGAGTTTCCTGCGCGATGCCGGTGAGTGGGTCGAGCGCGGCGATGCGCTGTTTGAAGTGGTCGATCCGCTGAACGACCGCGTGACCACCGTGCGCGCCGGCACCAGCGGCTTGTTGTTCGCCATCGATCGCGGGCGCTACACCCAGCCGGGCATCTGGCAGGCGAAAGTGGCGGGGCGCGAGCCGATTCGGGTGGGCAAGCTGAGCAACGACTGATATCCCGTCCTCCCGATCACAGTGTTAGGCTCTGCCCCGAACCCTGCACTGTGTGAAGGAAGGCTTATGTTGAAGGTGTTTGCGCTGTTGACGCTGCTGGCGTCCACGGCCGTCCAGGCTCAGACCTCGCTGCAAAACGATCTGCCGCTCAACTACCTGGCCCAGGTGCACCCGGACGCCGAACAGCGTCCGCTGGTGATTTTCCTGCATGGCTATGGCAGCAACGAAGCAGACTTGATCGGTATGAAATTTCAACTGCCCCAGCAGTACAACTACCTGTCGGTGCAGGCACCGATGGCGTTGGGAGAAGGGCGTTTCCAGTGGTTTCGCAAGAAAGGCGAAGGCGCCTACAACGGCGAGACCGATGATCTGAAGGCCAGCAGCCAGAAACTGCGGGCCTTTATCGCCGCAGCGGCGCAGAAATATCACGCGCAACCGGAGAAGGTGTACCTGATCGGTTTCAGTCAGGGCGCGATGATGACTTACGAGGTCGGGTTGCGTCAGCCTGCGGCGGTGGGTGGCATTGCAGCGTTGAGCGGGCGGGTATTGCCGGTGCTCAA
Source organism: Pseudomonas sp. 3-2 (assembly GCF_019710535.1). Taxonomy (NCBI): domain Bacteria; kingdom Pseudomonadati; phylum Pseudomonadota; class Gammaproteobacteria; order Pseudomonadales; family Pseudomonadaceae; genus Pseudomonas; species Pseudomonas sp. 3-2. The sequence goes on from NZ_CP081200.1 coordinate 2,576,114, forward strand.
GAGCGAGCTGAAGTCAGAGCAACAGCATCCGCCGCTGGACATCTTCATCGGCCACGGCACGGCGGATGACCGGGTGCCGTACAGCGGTGGCACCGAAGCCGATGCGTTGTTGCAGAAGCTGTCGTACAAACCGCAATTTCATGCCTATCCCGGCGTCGGCCACAGCATCAGCGCGGCCGAGCTTCGGGATTTGAACGACTGGTTGCAGCAACTCAACCCGTGAAGATCATTTTTCCTTGAGGATGGTTTTCACCAGCGCTTCGTGACCGCTCTTGTCGCTGGCCCGGGAAATCACCTGGACCAGCGCCATGCGCGTGCCGGAACCGGCCAGCAACGTGGTGTTGAGGGTCTGGCCGCCGCCCTGGGTGGCGGTGCTGTCGACTTGGCGCAGGCCCAAGCCGTTGCCTTTCTGGGTCAGGCTCTTTTCGCTGAGCTTGTTGAAGTCCGGCAGGGCCTTGCGCTGGGCGTCGATGAAGTCGGACACCGTACCGTCGAGGAACGCACTGTCGTTGTCCTTGACGTTGTTGCCTTCGGGAATCTGGTTTTCGGCGGTGATGACCACGGTCTTTGTCGTTTGGTTGGTGTACATCGTGCCCTTGGCACCGGTCGGGCCGGCGGGCAGCGGGTCGGCGACAAAGCCCTTGGGAAGGACAAAACTGAATTTGCCGTCGAGCATCGAGACCTTCTCGGTGACAGCCTTCTCTTTGGCCTTGGCCGCTTGAGCATTGATGGCGCCGAAACCGGCCACCGCCGCCAACAACAGGACGGCGGCTTTCTTGCAAAGCAATGACATTCGAATCTCCGAGGGATGGGTCGCGCTTGGGCGGCGATCATCCCATGGAGGGTGCCTGGCACTCCAGCGCGGTTTGTCCGGTCGGGTTCAGTTCGGCGATGGCGCCGGCGCCGGTTTGGCCAACAGCTGCCGAGTGACGCCGAGCATCGCCACCGAAACGGCCACCGCCACCACGAAACCGCCGAAGCCCAGGTTCGGAACGGTCAGCGCCAACACCAGACAAAACGCCGAAAACGAATACATCCCCGTCGCCGTCGCGCGTAACAACGCGGCGGTAAACGCTGGGCCACGGGTCTGTTGGGAAAACACCGCCATCACGCTGCCGAGCACCGGAAACACGGCGAGCAAACCGCTCCAGCGTTCGCCGACGGTGCTGGCCAGCATGGTTACCACCAGCGTCAGCGCCGCGCCGGCAATCATCCGCCAGACCAGTTTGTCCGATTTCGGCGCCGGACCCCTGACCACCGGTTGCACCTTGGGAAACAGGTACGGCGCGGAAAGTAGGGCGGTCGCAGCAGCGGCGACCGAGAAGGGTAACGACGCCGGAGTCAGCGACAGAATCAGCGCCAGCACGGCCCAGACCGATAAAGAAACTATCAATGCCAGCGGCCAGGTCGCCCGCTGCGCCACCTGCGCATAAGTGACACAAAACGCGATCATCGCAAACATGGCCGACAGCGCCGCGACCGCCGATTGCGCGGCAAACGCCGGCCCTTGCTCGATGGCGAGGAAAAACAGAATCGGCCCGACCACCACCGGCAATCCCGACAGCCACCCGGCGACGCTGGGGCCCCAGCGCTTGCCCGCGAGGGAAATCAGCAGCAGGAAACCGGGAATCAGCAGCAGTTTGAGGATCAGCACGCAGGTGTCTCCGTCGGGTCAATGAGGGCCACGTTAGCATTGTCATTAGCGGATTGCTGCATATGCATGCAATAAATGTATACAAAATCATGGGTGTGATTGCCGACTATGCTCTGGGTATCAGGGTTTACCGGAGTCGATGCCGCGATGAGCAGTACACCGAAGGTGTTGCGTGGATGCTGCGGGATAGGCTTGTGGGCGTTGTTGCTGACCCCCACCTGGGCCAGTTGGCAAGACGTGGTGCCCGGTGCGCAAATCATTGGCACCGGCGATTTCAGCATTTTCGGTTTCGACGTTTACAACGCCCGGTTGTGGAGCGCCGCGCGTCCATTGGCCGATGGTCAGCCCTTCGCCCTGGAGCTGATCTACCGGCGCAGCGTGTCCCGCGAAGATTTGGTCAAGGCCAGCGTCGACGAGATCAAACGCCTGGCAGGCGCCTCCATCAGTCCTGCGCAACTGGCGGTGTGGCAGGCCCAGATGCAGCAATCGTTCGTCGACGTGCAGGCCGGCACGCGGATCACCGGGGTGTATCTGCCGGGGCAGGGCGCGCGGTTCTTTGTTGGCCAACAGTTGCAGCACGAAATCAACGACCCGTTGTTCGCCCAGGCTTTTTTCAACATCTGGCTGGATCCACGCACACGCAATCCCGAACTGCGCCGGCAATTGCTGGGTCCTGCCCAACCTTGAACGCAGCACATCGGCGCTTGGGCCTGCCGACTGAAACGTCTAAGCTGCGCCTTTCGACTTGTTTCTGGATGTGTTTGTGAAGTTCAGCTTGCCCAAAATCGCCACGGCGCCGTTCTGCCCGCCGGAAGTGGCCGGAAGTGTCCCGGTCGATCCCAACGCCTCGTTCTTCAAACGCGTGCTGCGCTTTGCCGGCCCCGGTTTGCTGGTGTCGATCGGCTACATGGATCCCGGTAACTGGGCCACCGCCATCGAGGCCGGTTCGCGTTTCGGTTACAGCTTGCTGTTCGTGGTGTTGCTGGCGAGTCTGGCGGGCATGGTTGTGCAATGCCTGTGCTCGCGGCTGGGCATCGCCACCGGGCGTGATCTGGCGCAGCTTTCCCGCGAACGCTACAGCACTCCGACGGCGCGGCTGCAATGGGTGCTGGCGGAAATCTCGATCATCGCCACTGACCTTGCGGAAGTACTCGGCTGTGCGCTGGCATTTCACCTGTTGCTCGGCTGTTCGCTGACGTTCGGCATCGCCCTGACCGCATTCGATACGCTGCTGGTACTGGCCCTGCAAAACCGTGGTTTCCGCCGGCTGGAAGCGATCATGCTTGTGCTGGTGGGCACTATCGGCGCGTGTTTTTTCGTCGAGCTGTTGTTGATCAAACCGTACTGGCCGGACGTCGCCCAAGGCTTCAAACCGTCGCTGTCGGCGATCAGCGATGCCGCGCCGTTGTACCTGGCCATCGGCATCCTTGGCGCCACGGTGATGCCGCACAACCTGTACCTGCACACCTCGATCGTGCAGACGCGGCTGATCGGCAAGGATCTGGCCAGCAAACAGGACGCGGTAAAACTGGCGCGTATCGACACCATCGGTTCGCTGGCGCTGGCGTTGTTGGTCAACGCGGCGATCCTGATTCTCGCGGCGGCCGCCTTTCATCAGTCCGGACACACCGACGTGGTCGACATCCAGGACGCCTATCACTTGCTCGATCCGCTGGTGGGCGGCGCGCTGGCCAGTGTGCTGTTCGGCGTGGCGCTGCTGGCTTCGGGGCAGAGTTCGACCTTCACCGGCACCATCGCCGGGCAAGTGATCATGGAAGGCTATCTGAACCTGCGTATCCCTTGCTGGCAGCGACGTCTGATCACCCGTGGGCTGGCGCTGATCCCGGCGTTCATCGGCGTGTGGCTGATGGGCGACGGCGCGGTGGGCAAGCTGCTGGTGTTGAGCCAGGTGGTGCTGAGCCTGCAATTGCCGTTTGCGCTGTATCCGCTGATTCGCATGACCAACGACAAACGGCTGATGGGGCCGTTTGTGAATCGGTTGCCAACCAAGGTTCTCGCGTGGGGATTGTTTGTGGTGATCAGCGGCGCGAATGCGTGGCTGATTCTGCAGATGGCGGCCTAGCGGCCAAACGCCTCGACTACAAAATCAATGAACACCCGGGTCTTGGCCGGCAGCAAGGTACGGCTCGGGTAGTACAGCGAAATCGCGCCGGCATCGCATTGCCAGTCGGGCAACAGCCGCACCAGTTCACCGCGTTCGATCTGCGCGCTGACATCGGGCAGCACCAGCATCGTCACGCCCAAGCCCAGCAGCGCAGCCTTGCGCATGGCCATCGGATCATTCAGCACGATGTTCGGGTTGAGCAGGGCACTGGCCTGTTCGCCGGCCTGGTTGTGCATCTGCCATTGGCGCAGGCGCCCGGTGCGCAGGCCGCGCATGACGATGCCGTGGTGATCGGCGAGATCGGCCGGATGCCGCGGCAGTGTGCGGCCCGCCAGATACGCCGGCGACGCCACCGCCAGCACTTCGGCGGACGACAATGGCCGGGCGACCACGCCGGGCGTCAGTTCGAAGCCGCCACCAATCGCCACGTCGTAGCCCTCGGCGATCAAGTCCACTTGGCGGTTCTCGAAATGCCATTCCGGGCGGATCAGTGGATAGCGCGTCAGAAATTCCGGTAGCAGCGGCAGCATGTGATCGATGCCGAACGTCGGCGGCAGGCTGATCTTGAGCACACCCGCCGGCTCGCCGCGCTCGGTCGCTACCGTTGCAATCGCTGCCTGCAAGGCGTCGAGGTTGCCGCCGATGCTCGCCAGAAAACCTTCACCGGCCTCAGTCAGCGACAGCTTGCGGGTCGAGCGCTGAAACAGCCGCACGCCGAGGTTGCGCTCAAGGATCGCCACGTTGCGACTGACCGCCGCCGGAGTCAGCGCCAGCAACCGCGCAGCAGCAGAGAAGCTGCCGGTCTCGGCGCTGCGGACGAAGGATTCGAGATTGGCGAGGGTTTCCATGGATTTCGACCTGATAGTGATACTTGAAGATCATTCAAGGCATTACCGGCTAATCAAGTGGGAATGGCAAGCGCAAGATTCGTTTCGAGTCTTACCCCACTTTGAGGAGAACACCATGAGCACTATCGGAATCATCGGCGCTGGCGCCATCGGTTCAGCGTTTGCCAAAGCCTTGTCGCGTCAGGGCATCCCGTTGGTCATCGCCAACAGTCGCGGGCCGGAGACCCTGGCTGAACTGGTCGCAGAACTCGGCCCGACTGCCCGTGCCGTTAGTCGTGAAGAAGCGGCGGCCCAAGACATTGTGCTGGTCGCGGTGAACTGGTCGAAACTGCCGACGGCACTGGCCGGGCTGCCGGACTTCGGCGGGCGGATCGTCATCGACGCCAACAACTCGATTGAAGCGCCATCGTTCAAACCGGTGGACTTGCAGGGTCGACCTTCCAGCGAAGTGTTCGCCGAATGGGTGCCGGGTGCGCGGGTGGTGAAGGCGTTCAACCACTTGCTGGCGCGTTTGCTGGAAGCGGATCCAACATCGGAGGGTGGCAAGCGCGTGCTGTTTCTATCAGGGGATGATGCGCAGGCCAAGGCGGAAGTGGGTGCGCTGATCGATCAGCTCGGCTTCTTCGGTATCGATCTGGGCGAATTGAGCGTGGGTGCACGACTGGTGCAGTTCCCGGGCGGGCCGTTGCCGGTGCTGAATCTGGTGAAGTTCGCCTGACGGCCGGGCAAAAAAATACCCGGTGCGACGTGAGTCGTACCGGGTTTGTTGCCAACGGGCCATGGATGTCGTGGATCCACTGCCCGCTGTTGAACCTCTTTGCGCTTACGCGCGTTCCAGCGCCAGTGCCACGCCTTGGCCGCCGCCGATGCACAGGGTCGCGAGCCCCTTTTTCGCATCACGCTTGATCATTTCGTGCAGCAACGTCACCAGCACACGGCAGCCCGACGCACCGATCGGGTGACCGAGGGCGATGGCGCCGCCGTTGACGTTGACCTTGTCCAGATCCCATTGCAGATCCTTGGCCACTGCCAGCGATTGCGCGGCGAAGGCTTCGTTGGCTTCGATCAGATCAAGCTGGCCGATGCTCCAGCCGGCCTTGTCCAGGCAGCGACGAGTGGCGGAAACCGGGCCGATGCCCATGATCGCCGGGTCGACGCCGGCGTTGGCGTAGGCGGCGATTTTCGCCAGGACCGGCAGGCCCAGGGCCTTGGCTTTTTCGGCGCTCATCAAAATGACCGCAGCTGCGCCGTCGTTCAGCGACGAAGCGTTGCCGGCGGTGACGCTGCCGTCCTTCTTGAAGGCCGGACGCAGTTTGGCCAGGGATTCGGCGGTGGTGTCGCCGCGTGGTTGCTCGTCGACCTTGAACGCCACCGGATCGCCTTTGCGCTGCGGGATCAGGATCGGGGTGATTTCATCGACAAAACGACCGGCCTCGATGGCTGCGGCGGCTTTCTGTTGCGACGCAGCGGCGAAGGCGTCCTGCTGTTCGCGGCTGATCTCGTATTTCTCGACCAGATTCTCGGCGGTGATGCCCATGTGGTAATCGTTGAACGCATCCCACAGGCCGTCGCTGATCATGGTGTCGACGATTTGTGCGTGACCCATGCGCAGACCGGTGCGCGCGCCCGGCATCACATAATTGGCCAGGCTCATGTTTTCCTGGCCCCCGGCGATGATTACGTCTGCGTCGCCGCAACGGATCGCCTGGGCGCCGAGGTGCAGGGCCTTGAGGCCCGAACCGCAGACCTTGTTCAAAGTCATGGCCGGTACGGCGTGGGGCAGGCCAGCCTTGATCGCCGACTGGCGCGCCGGGTTCTGGCCGGCGCCGGCGGTCAGCACCTGGCCCATGATCACTTCATCGACCTGAGCACCGTCCAGACCGGTCTGCTCAAGCAACTGGCGGATGACCGCTGCGCCCAGATCCACGGCGGAGACGCTGGCCAGCGAACCCTGGAAACTGCCGATCGCGGTGCGCGTGGCGGCAACAATGACGACGTCTTGCATTTTCGAATTCCTCACTCGGCAGCGAACTGCATTTCTGGTACGTGATCCGGGACGATCAGCTTACCAGCGGTTTTGGCGACGATTTCCTCGACGCTGACGCCAGGTGCGCGTTCCTTGAGGACAAAAGCGCCATTTTCGATTTCCAGGTAGGCGAGGTCAGTCAGCACGCGCTTGATGCAGCCGGCGCCGGTCAGCGGCAGGCTGCATTGGCTCAGCAACTTGGACTCACCGTCCTTGGACGCGTGGGTCATGATAACGATGATGTTGTCGGCGCCGGCCACCAGGTCCATCGCGCCGCCCATGCCCTTGACCAGTTTGCCGGGGATCATCCACGAGGCGATGTTGCCTTGCACGTCCACTTCGAAGGCGCCCAGCACGGTCAGGTCGACGTGGCCGCCGCGGATCATTGCGAAGGATTCGGCCGAGGAAAAGATCGAAGCGCCGATCCGTGCGGTCACGGTTTGTTTGCCGGCGTTGATCATGTCGGCGTCGATGGTGTCTTCAGTCGGGAAAGGGCCCATGCCGAGCAGGCCGTTTTCCGATTGCAGCATGACTTCCATGCCTTCGGGGATGTAGTTGGCGACCAGGGTCGGAATGCCGATGCCGAGGTTCACGTAGTAGCCGTCCTGCATTTCGCGGGCGACGCGTTGAGCCATTTGTTCGCGGGTAAGTGCCATGTTCTTGTTCTCCGTCAGCCTGGATTATTTGCGGATGGTGCGTTGTTCGATGCGTTTTTCGAACGTGCCGCAAATGACCCGGTCGACGTAGATGCCGGGCGTGTGGATGTGTGCCGGATCCAGCTCGCCGGGTTCGACGATTTCTTCGACTTCGACCACGGTGATCTTGCCGGCGGTGGCGGCCAGCGGGTTGAAGTTCTGCGCGGTGTGGCGGTAGATGACGTTGCCGAAGTGGTCGGCTTTCCAGCCTTTGACGATGGCGAAGTCGCCGGTGATGGATTCTTCCATCAGGTACTTGCGACCGTGGAATTCACGCACTTCCTTGCCTTCGGCGACCGGGGTGCCGACGCCAGTGGCGGTGAAGAACGCCGGAATGCCGGCGCCGCCGGCGCGCATTTTTTCGGCGAGGGTGCCTTGCGGGGTCAGAACGACTTCGATGTCGCCTTTGAGCAGTTGCTCTTCGAACAGTTTGTTTTCGCCGACGTAGGAGGCGACCACCTTGCTGATCTGGCGGTCGGTCAGCAGCACGCCGAGGCCGAAGCCATCGACGCCGCAGTTGTTGGAGACGACGGTGAGGTCGCGGGTGCCCTTGCGCTTGATCTCGGCGATCAGGTTTTCCGGAATGCCGCACAGGCCGAAGCCGCCGGCGATCACGGTCATGCCGTCTTCAAGACCTGCCATGGCTTCCTCGTAGGAATACACGCGCTTGTCGAAACCTGCCATATGCACCTCTTTTATTGTTTGTCGGGCGGCTGGCTAGCCGAATGACTGGAGTGTCGCGCTGAAGGATATATTTGTTAAGTTGATTTTTAAGGTTGATTGATTGATAAAGCTAATTAAATGTCCGCCTTGGTCGGCGGACGGATGTTCAGCTTAGTCCGTCGAGTAACACAACCATGACCATCAAGCAGATCCGCGCCTTTCTCGCCGTGGCCCAGAGCCTGAGCTTCGCCGTGGCCTGCGAGCGTCTGCACCTGTCGCAGTCGGCACTGAGCCTGACCATCAAGGCGCTGGAAGAAGGCCTGGGCGGGCGCCTGTTCAGTCGCAACACGCGCAACGTGGCGCTGACCCCGGAAGGCGAATCGCTGCTGCCGCTGGCCCGGCGCCTGATCGCCGATTGGGACAACGCCGAAGACGAAATGCGCCAGCGCTTCAGCCTACAGCGCGGCCGGGTGACGCTGGCGGCGATGCCGTCGTTTGCCGGCAACCTGCTGCCGCCGATTCTCAAGACCTTCCGCGCGCGTTATCCGAACGTCAACGTCACGGTCAACGACGTGATCAACGAGCAAGTGCTGGAAATGGTCCGCGATCGCCAGGTCGAACTCGGCGTGGCCTTCGAGCCGATGCAGAACACCTCGCTGACGTTCACGCCGCTTTACCGGGATCGTTTCGTCGCCGTGGTGTCGCAGGATTCGCCGCTGGCTGATCGCAGTGACATTGATTGGCAGACCTTGCTGCAGGAGCCGTTCATCACCCTGCAACGACCGTCCACGGTGCGTGTGATGCTGGAAGAACACTTGCAGGCCCGGGGCATGAAACTGCCGGTGGAATTTGAAAGCCATCAACTGGCGACGGTCGGGCGGATGGTGGCGAGCGGGCTGGGCGTCAGTGCGGTGCCAGCCTTGTGTGCCGGGCAGATGCGCGAACTGGGCGCGCATTGCCTGACCTTGCACGAACCGGTGGTGGAGCGGGCGATTGGCGTGCTGACGGATCCGGGGAATGAATTGTCGGCGGCGGCGCAGGCGCTTTTTGACATTCTCAAGGCTGAACACTGACTTTGGGAGGTCGCTAAGTCAGACGTTCTGTCAGTAGCGGCAGCAACTGTTCGCACGACGCTTCAATCTTCAAATCCAGCAACTCATCCGCCCGCGTCTTCCCCAGATTGATCGCAATCAGCGGCTTGCCCCGATCCGCAATCACCCGGCACAGGCGAAACGCCGAATACGCCATCAACGACGAACCCACCACCAGCATCCCGGCGGCATTTTCCGCCAGCGCCATGGCCCGTGCCGCTGTTGGCTGTGCCACGTTCTCACCAAAAAACACCACGTCCGGTTTCATCCGTTCGCCTGCGCAATGCGGGCAATGCGGCACCTGAAAGCGCGCCTCGAAAGCCGGGTCGAGCAGGGTGTCGCCGTCCGGTGCCTGCACGGCATCGACGCCCGCCAGATACGGGTTCTGCGTTTCCATCAATTGCTGAATCGAATCCCGCTCGCTGCGCTGACCGCAATCCAGACACAGCACCCGGTGCAGGCTGCCGTGCAGTTCGATGACATCGTGACTGCCGGCCTGATCGTGCAGGGTGTCGACATTCTGGGTAATCAGGCCGCCGATCCGGCCGTGGCTTTGCAGACTGGCCAGCGCCTCATGGGCAGCGTTCGGTCGCGCCTGGCGCACCCGTGGCCAGCCGAGCATGGCCCGTGCCCAATAGCGCCGGCGCGACTCCGGGGCGGCGAGGAATTCCTGGTACATCATTGGCTGCCGGCCCCGGCGCACACCGTCGCTGTCGCGGTAGTCCGGGATGCCCGACGGCGTACTGATGCCGGCGCCGGTCAGCACAATAAAGTCGCCGTCGGCCATGATCTGTTGCAGAGAGTCGAGCGGGTCGGGGAGGGGACGGTCGAGCATGATCAGCGCTCCGCAGGCGGTAAGTGCCTTGCAGGTTAGCACCGACAGACGCCTCTTTTCAGAGGCGTCCGCTGCCCGAGGTTACTTGCGCGCCTCCAGAATCAGGTTGAACGGCGTCTGCGTCGCCCGCCGGAAGTGTTTGAAGCCGGCTTCGGTAAACACTTTACGCAGACGCAACTCGCCCGCCTGGGCACCGAGGCCGAGACCCACTTCCTGGGACAGCGAATTTGGTGTGCAGATGAACGTTGACGCTGCATAAAACAAGCGCCCGACCGGTGTGATGTTTTCGTCCAAGGTGTCGTTGGCAAACGGCTCGACCAGCAGCACCGTGCCGTCGTCTTTCAGGGATTCAAAGGCGTGTTTGGCAGCGCCGACCGGATCGCCCATGTCGTGCAGGCAGTCGAAATAGCAGATCAGGTCATAGTCATCGCCGGGGTAGCTTTTCGCCGTGCCCTGGAAGAACCGCGCGCGACTGCTGACGCCGCCTTCTTCGGCCCGTTGGGTGGCGACGGTGATCGAAGGCGCGTGATAGTCGTAGCCGACGAATCGCGAGTTGGGATAGGCCTGGGCCATGATTACCGTGGATGCACCGTGACCGCAGCCGATGTCGGCGACTTTGGCGCCTGCTTCGAGTTTGGCCACCACGCCGTCCAGCGCCGGCAGCCACTCGGCGATCAAATGCCCCTTGTAGCCGGGGCGGAAGAAGCGCTCGGTGCCGGTGAACATGCACGGATGGTGATCGCCCCAGGGCAGGGCGCCGTTGCCGCGCATGGCTTTGACCAGTTTGTCCTTGTCATGGAAAAACGACGCCACCACGCCAAGCCCGCCGGCCACGTACACCGGCGAGTCTTCCTTGGCCAGGGCCAGCGCCTGTTCTTCCGGCAGACGGAATTTGCCGTCGAGGTGTTCCATGTAGCCGGACGCCGCATGGGCGCTCAGCCATTCGCGCACCAGTCGCGGGTTGCAGGTGGTTTTTGCAGCGAGGGATTCAGGGCTGATCGGCTGACTGTCGGCCATTGCCCGATAGAGGCCGAGTTCTTCGCCGACAATGACATTGGCCAGCATCGCCGCGCCGCCCATGTCGTTGACCAGTTTGCCCATGAATTCGTTGAGTCTGGCCTCGTCCATTTCATGTGCTCCATTGACAGGATCACAGTCCGGTGGCGTTGGGGGTCGAGGCATTCACCACCGGGCGGTGGTCGTGGAAACGGGCAGGGCGACACTGCTGTCCTGCGTCCCCCTCGACTGGGTACTGATTGAGTCTAGCCGCTGTTGGCGGCGGCGGGAGCGGTCTGCGTGGATTTTGAGGCTGTGAATCGTTGTGTATCGCGACGGTGCACTCTTCCACCTTAGCGTGGGCTCCCGAATTTGATTCCGCTAAGAGGCAAAGACAAAGCGCCGGCCCATGTCCGCCTGGAGCAAATGATGGGCGAAAAAAAACCGCCTTGCGGGGCGGTTTTTTAGCAAGCCTCAGATTGCGGCTGAGGCTTAGTGCGTCTCACCGGAAGCACTGGCGTAGAAGTCATGTTATTGAGCTTTTCCTATCCTTGCAACGTAATTTTTACCCACAATGAGTGGGTGTATTTGAGATCCTGGAACGTGTTTTCAGCACCTGATATAGGAGGGCAGTGCTGACAGAAATAACGGTTTACAAAATGCGCGCTTCTTTCATTTAAGAATCACTGGGCCGAGACTTACCACCTGCGATTCTGGGTTAATATGCCCGCGCTCACACCCTGGTGCAGCGGTAGGGTTTGGCTGGTGGCCTAACGGTTTCACGCCCTCTGACACGGTTTTGCATCCGTGCCGGAATGATGATTTGGAGGGATTTCAACCGGCCGCCTCACCGGAAGTACTGGCGTGTTCTTCCGAAGGTACGCGTGATCCGGTAAGTGCGCTGGAGGTTTGGCCCCCAACCTTGGAGGCCAAAACGTATGAAGCTTTTGTTGCGTACGTTGAGCCTCGTATGGAGATTGTTGAAAGCGTTTCGCTTTTACGAGTTCCTGCGAGACCACTTTGACGACCTAAAGTAACTGTCGTTGATGTGGGGGAAAGCCCGTGTCAGTTTCGGCTGATGCGGGTTTTTTTTTGCTTCATTAATCTGTCAAAAATGATAATTCAATCAGCTTGTTCTCGTGCGAAGGTAGGGCATTTCGCCGGCATCTGTAGGTGTCATCCGTAAGCTCTGGATATACAGGGTTGTATGTACAGTTTTTGAGTTGGTTTAAACCGATGAACTCGCTGTTCACGAAGAAGGCAGCGAGTCTGTATCCCACTGTGTACAGGCCCACCGCCGATACAAAACCCGCCACTTCCCGCGTATTGCCCACACAGCCGCGATACACCCGCCGGTTTTACTGAACCTGTCAGTCGCCACGCCCGGCGGCTCCTCAGTAGAGATCTTGCCCATGCAGATTCCCCACCCCACCTTGCAGGCCAGCGTCGGGCTTGGCCTGCGTCGCGGCTTGATGAAAGACCTGCAAGCCGCGCGCACCGGCGATTTCGATTTTCTCGAAGTAGCGCCGGAAAACTGGATCGGCGTCGGCGGTGCCCATGGCGCCGCGTTGCGCGAGCTGGCCGAGCGCTATCCGTTGTCCTGCCACGGATTGTCGTTGTCGCTCGGTGGCTCGACGCCGCTGGACGTGGGCTTTCTCCGGGAAGTGCGAACCTTTCTCGATCAGCACAAGGTGCCGCTGTACAGCGAACACCTGAGCTATTGCAGCGACGACGGTCATCTCTACGACCTGCTGCCGCTGCCGTTCACCGAAGAGGCGGTGCACCACGTCGCCGCGCGGATTCGCCAGGCCCAGGACATTCTCGGGCGGCGGCTGGCGGTGGAAAACGTTTCCTATTACGCCGCGCCCCGGCAGGACATGGACGAAGTGACCTTCACCAACGCCGTGCTGCGCGAGGCCGATTGCGACCTGTTGCTGGACGTCAACAACGTCTACGTCAACTCGATCAACCACGGTTTCGACCCGCAGACGTTCCTGGCCGCCATCGAGCCGGGCCGGGTGGTTGGCATGCACGTGGCGGGGCATTTCGATGAATCCGACACGCTGAAAATCGACACGCATGGCGCCTCGGTAAAGCCGGTGGTCTGGTCGTTGCTGGCCGACGCTTATGCCCGATTCGGCGCGCAGCCGACGTTGCTGGAGCGGGATTTCAATTTCCCGGCGTTTTCTGAATTGGTGGCCGAGCTGCAAACCATTCGCCGTCTGCAAATCGAAGGAGGCCCGCGTGGATAATCTTCTGCGGCAACAACAGGCGTTGACCCGCTACCTGCGCGATCCAGAGCATGAAATGCCGCCCGCCGACATGAACGCGGCGCGGGTCAATGTCTATCGCGATCTGGTGTTCAACAACGTCTCGCAACTGCTGGGCAGCACGTTTCCTGTGCTGATCCGGATCATCGGCCAGGAACGCTGGCGCACATTGATTCGTGGCTTCCTGCGGGACTACCGGGCGCAGACGCCGAAATTCGGCGAGATCGCCGAGGAGTTTGTCGGTTACCTCGCCTCGGAACCGGCCGTGTTGAGCGAGGGTGACTGGCCGGCGTTCCTGGTGGAGCTGGCGCATTACGAGTGGGTGGAAATGGTGTTGCAGCAGTCCGACGCCGAGCCCTTGCCTGCGAGTGATCCGGCGAAGTTGCTGGAGTGGCCACTGCAGGTTTCGGCGTTAGCCTGGCCGTTGGCGTACACCTGGCCGGTGCAAATCCTCAGCCCTGACCATCAACCGTCTACACCACCGGCCCAGCCAACGTTGTTGCTGGTAAGGCGTGCGGTAGATTTCAGTGTGAAGTTTTCCGAGCTGAGCCCGTTGGCCTGGCGGTTGTTGCAGCGCATTGGCGAGTTCCCCGCGCTGAACGGTCGTGAACAACTGGAAGGGCTGGCGATGGAGGCGGGTTTGCCGGTAACGGCATCGTTCATGGACAGTGGTTTGGCGTTGTTGCGGCAGATGCATGAGGACGGTGTGTTAGGCATTACATGATTTCGAAAACACCGCAAATCCTGTGGGAGATTCTATGTTGCAGGGGAACCCTGCAACCTTAAATTCGGTTGGTATTCGCTCTGGTTTTTCATGAGGGCGAATGCCACCCGGCAAAGCTTGCGGGCGAGGATGACCAAGGCTTGGGTTCTGGCTAGACCTCTTGCCAGATAGGACTCATAGAACGGTTTCCAGACAGGGGACCGACAAGCTGCCATAGCTGCATTGTGTGCAAGACGCCGTAATTCCCCGTCACCTTTTTTGCTCAAGTGGCGAGGACTGTGTTTCTTACCTGAGTCTTTTGCCTTCAAGTCCATTCCCAGAAAGGCGATGAACGCATCGGCGCTGGCGAACTCACCTCGCATGTATGTAGTTGCCAGGCCCGTTGCCGTGAGTTCACCAACTCCTTCAATCGCTTTGCAGCGTCTGATGTTTTCACTAATTCCGGCTTCTTGGCTGACTTTACGAAGCAACTCCTGAATGGCCTGATCCAGCTGTTTGAAATGCTTCAACCCATCGGCCAAAAGATCTTCAAGAAGAGGTTCGGTTGACCAGCTCAGCTTGATACTGACTCGGACCTTCATCAGCTGTGCACGCTTGTTAAGCAGACTTTTCAACACTGTGTAGTGCCGCGGTGGTGGGTTCCAGACCCGCAGCCGATGCTGTTCACTGGTTAGATAACGCGCCAGAAGACGTGCATCACAAGGGTCGGTTTTTGCACGCTGACCGATGCTTTCGCGGTAATGGCTCACCCGGTAAGGGTCCACGATGTAAACCCGATGCCCCATACCATGGGCCAGTTCGGCCGTGTCCAGGTGGTAGAGATTAGTGGCTTCCAGGGCGATTGAGCTTTGGGCGGGCAGGGTCTTCAGCCAATGACCTACAGATGTGCGGTCGTTGTTGATGGCCTGGATGATTTTCAGATCTTCGCGATAAACGACGATTTCGGCCTTGGCCACATCGACACCAATCACCGTTGGCGAGGTAAGGATTGTCATGACGAATCCTCGGAGCTAGGGTTTAAGAGCTTGTCGGGGTCTACCGTAGCGCTGGCTTGCCTCTATCGTCGGTTTTACCGATGAATTCCTTATCGGCGCTTTAGGTAGAAAGGGCGGGACGAGAAGTCTCCCACGGTCCGTACTGGCTAGAGTCGGAATCGAGCTTTTAGTCCCGCCCACCCCTTCAAGTCTAAACATACAAGCGGGCTTGGTCCGGGCGGCGATCCGACGAAGGCGCTTGTTCAGTCGATGAATATATCGACTCTACTGGCCTCTTCGCCGGCAAGCCCGCTCCCACATGGATTTATGTTTGCTTCAGGTGTGTAGCGGCAACTTCAGCTCCGCACACAATCCGCCACCTTCACGATTGCTCAGGGTCAGCGAACCGCCCAGCGCCAGCGCCAGTTGCTGGGCGATCGCCAGCCCCAGCCCGGTGCCGCCGGTGCTGCGGTTGCGTGAGTTTTCCACGCGGTAGAACGGCTCCATCACCGGGGCCAGCTCTTCTTCGGCGATGCCCGGGCCGCGATCCATGACCTTGATCGAGAGGCTGCTCTTGTCGCGTTGAATCAGCAGCTCGGCAGCGCCGGCGAACTTCAACGCGTTGTCGGTCAGGTTGACCAGCACCCGGCGCAAGGCGTGGGGGCGGGTATCGATGACTGCGTCACTCTTGCCGCTCAGTTGCACCTCCTTGCCCATGTCCTGATAGTCGAACACCAGGCTGTCGAGGAACGAATCCAGATTGGTGCGTCGGCTTTCCTCGGTCGAGCCGTGGATGCTGCGGGCATAGGCCACGCCTTCGCGCACCAGATGTTCCATCTCGCCGAGGTCGTTCCACAGTTTGTCTTTCTCGGCCGAATCGTCCATGAACTCCGCCCGCAGTTTCATGCGGGTGATCGGGGTTTGCAGGTCGTGGGAGATTGCCGCGAGCAGTTGCATGCGCTCTTTCAGGTACGCGGCGATGCGCGCCTGCATCGAGTTGAAGGCGCGGGCGGCGTAGGCCACTTCGTTCGGGCCTTTTTCGTCGAGGTTGATCGGGTGGGCGTTGGGGTCGAGGGTTTCCACGGCGTTGGCGAGGCGGGTGAGGGGGCGGATGGCGATGCGCACCGCCAGCCAGGTGCAGGCGAGCATCAGCGCCAGTTGCCCGAGCAATACCACCGGCAGCCATGGCGACAGCGGCACCATCGACGGGCGCACATCGATGGTCACCGGGCTGCCGTCGCTCAGGCGCAGGTGGCCCTGAAAGTGTTTTTTCGGGCCGGGAATATCGGTGAACGTCAGCGGATAGGCCTCGCCAATTGCATCGGTAATCGAGGTGACGGCAATCGGCACGTCCTGCGGGTCCAGCGGTGTGCCCGGTTCGCCCTCGCTCAGCAGATAGCCATAATTCTTGCGAGCCAGGCGTTTGAGCCACATCGGGCGTTCTTCGGCGGGCAGGCGGTCGAGGATGGCAATCGAGGTCGAAACGTCGGTTTCGAGGTTGCCGAGCATGGTGTTTTTCGCGCTTTCGTAGCGCTCGTAATACTGCGCGCCGAACGACAGCGCCTGAGCGAGGATCAGCCCGATCAGGAAAATCAGCGACAACCGTGAGGCGAGGGTGCGCGGCCAGTGCAGGGCGAGATTCATGCGGGGGCTCCGAGGACTTCGACCGGCAGCGAAAACACATAGCCTTCGCTGCGCACGGTCTTGATGTAGGCCGGTTCGCGGGCGTCATCCAGCAGGCGCTGGCGCAGACGGCTGACCAGCAGATCGATGGAGCGGTCGAACAGATCGGCGTCGCGGCCCTGGGTCAGATTCAGCAATTGATCGCGGCTCAACACCCGTTGCGGATGGTCGAGGAACACGCGCAACAAACGGTACTCCGCGCCACTGAGCGCGACCATGGTGCCGTCCTTGTCCAGCAGATGCCGAGCCGATGTGTCGAGCTGCCAACGACCGAACGCCAGCAGCCGGCCGCTTTCCGTCACCACCAGGTTCGGCGGCAGCATCCGTGTACGCCGCAGCACGGCATTGATCCGCGCCAGCAGCTCGCGGGCGGCGAAGGGTTTGGTCAGGTAGTCGTCGGCGCCCATTTCCAGGCCGAGGATGCGGTCGGTTTCATCATTGCGTGCGGTGAGCATCAGGATCGGCGTGGCCCTGTGTTTGCCCGAGCGCAACTCGCGGCACAGCAGCAGGCCATCGTCGCCGGGCATCATGATGTCGAGCACGATCAGGTCGACGGTGTTGGCTTCCAGAAAACTGCGCATCTGCCGGCCATCGGCAACCACCGTGGTGCGCAGGCCGTTTTTCTTCAGGTAATTGCCGACCAGTTCGCGAATCTCGCGGTCGTCGTCGACGATCAGGATGTGATCGACATGTTCCATGGGGCCAAACCTCAATCAAAGGGGATTGCCGGGCAGTCTATCGAGCCTGCGCGAGGCCGCCTGCCTGCCTTTGTATTGCAGTGTATCCAGCGCTGTGACGGATACACACCGACGCAAAAAGCGGATTTTTACAGGGTTTTGTATCGCTGTGTATCCCGGGCGCGCGCGGATACGTAGCGATTTATACACGGCATTTGCCGACACATGCGCGATACCTCGCGAGCTTTAAATGAGCTCCATCGAGGCAAGCACAGAACGCCTCGGCCCAATCAACGATTCAACCATTGAAGCCCCGAGGAAAACGCCATGAACACCAAGACCAAATCGATCGCTGCCGCTTGCCTGTTTGCCGCTCTGAACATCTGCACCCTGTCGGCCCGCGCCGAAGCCGATGTCACTCCGCAAACCTACTCCTACGGCAGCCACCTGGACATCCAGAAAGTGGTGTCGCTGAACCAGGACAACTCGATGACCTGCGGCATCGTCGACGCCCGCCTGACCTACCTCGACTCGGCCGGCAAGACCCAGGTACTCGACTACCGCAAATTCGCCGACGGCTGCAACGAAGACAACTGATTACCCACCTCTATAAAAGGAACATCGCCATGAACAACGTATCGCGCTATCTGACCGCTGTTGCCTTCTCCCTCGCCGGCGTCGCGGCCCACGCCAACGCTGCCGTCGAACAGAACAGCTGTGGCAGCAGCAACTGCTTCCAACTGGCTCCGGTGGCCAAGCCGGGCAGCGAAGGTTTGATCGCCGCCGACGGCGCCAGCCGCACGCCACAGGGCCAGACACTGGCCGCCGACGGTTCCAGCCGCACGCCACAGGGCCAGACACTGGCCGCCGACGGCTCCAGCCGTACGCCGCAAGGCCAGACGCTGGCCGAGAACGGTGCCAGCCGCACGCCGCAAAGCCAATGGCTGGAAAACCAGACGGCTTGAGGATTGAAGGGGGCTGCCCGTAACGGTCAGCCCCCGATCCAGTCGACAGACCACCCCTCATTCAAAAGGTGAACCTCATGTTTCTCATCGCGTTCCTGGGCGGTCTGTTGACTGTCCTCAGCCCGTGCATTTTGCCGGTGGTGCCGTTTCTGTTCGCCGGAGCCGACCGCACCCGTTCTTCGATCCTGCTGACCCTCGGCGGCATGGCCCTGACCTTCGCCCTGATCTCCAGTCTGGCGGTGGTCAGCAGCGAGTGGGTGATCCAGGCCAGCAACACCGGTCGCCACATTGCGTTGGCGGTAATGGTGCTGTTTGCGCTGTCGCTGATTTCCGCGCGCATCGGTGACTGGCTGGCGCGGCCCTTTGTGCTGCTGGGCAATCGCCTCGACCCCGACGCCCGGAAAAAGACCGGGCCCATGGCGTCGATCATGATCGGTGTCGCCACCGGTCTGCTGTGGGCGCCGTGCGCCGGTCCGATCCTCGGCGTGATCCTCACCGGTGCCATGCTGCAAGGCGCCAACGCCCAAACCAGCCTGTTGCTGCTGGCCTACGGCGCGGGCAGCGCGCTGTCGCTGGGAACGCTGATCTTCGCCGGTCGCGGTCTGGTCAACCGACTGAAACCGTCGATTCCTTTCACTGGCTGGTTCCGCCGCGGCGCGGGTGTTGCGGTGCTGGCGACGGCGGCGGTGATCGCCACCGGTGCTGACAACGTGCTGCTGGCCAACACCTCGTCCCAAGGCGTGGCATCGGTCGAGAAAAGCGTGCTGGAGAACGTGCCGAAAGTGGTGGACTACTTCGTCAGCAAAGTCCGTGCAGACTCGACTGAAGACGAGGCGAGCAAAGGCGCGATGCCGTCGCTGTCCGGTGCGGTGCAATGGCTGAACTCGCCGGAACTGACAGCCGAGTCCCTGCGCGGCAAAGTGGTGCTGGTGGACTTCTGGACGTATGACTGCATCAACTGCCAGCACACCCTGCCGTACGTCAAAGAGTGGGAGAAGAAGTACGGCAAGGACGGCCTGGTGGTGATCGGTGTGCACACCCCGGAATACGGCTATGAGCGGATCATCGACAACGTCAAGGATCAGGTGAAGAAGCTTGGCATCACCTACCCGGTAGCCATCGACAACAACTACGCGATCTGGCGCAACTTCGATAACCAGTACTGGCCGGCGCATTATCTGGTCGACGCCAAGGGGCAGGTGCGTTACACCCACTTTGGCGAAGGCAGTTATCAGGCGCAGGAGCAGATGATTCAGCAGCTGCTCAAAGAGGCCAAGGCGCCTGCTGCGTAAACCGCGAAACTCAATGGCTCACAGGTCGCGCACCATGAGCCATTGTTCGTTACCCCAGGCGTGAAAACGCTCCAGCACCGTCCAGCCGCGTTTGGCGTAATAGTCCTGTTTGCTCTGGGTGTGCAGATAGAAACGCGGCAGGCCCCGTTTTTTCGCCTCCTCAGCAATTCCCTCGATCAGCCTTGCTGCCAGACCCTGACCGCGTGATTCGGGGCTGACCAGCACACAGGCCAGCCACGGTCCGAGATCCGGTCGAAGGGCCAGATCCGCCCGGGCCAGTGCCGCACCGCCCAGCAGTCGATCTCCGTCCAGCGCAATCAGGCAACGCCAGTCGCCATTGGTCTGGCCCTCGGCAAATTCGCGCTGCCATTCGGCCAAAGGTTGCTCGGCATATTCGTAGTGAAACTGGCGGTGGATCCACGCCGCGTAAGTGTCGCTGTGCTGCAGGTGATCGGCGAGCCATTCGAGGCGCAAGGACATGATCGAATTCCGTTCCGGTGAGGGCCTGCATGAGAGCCGATCAGCCGGAGCGTTGGCAACCCCCCGACAGTGTTTCGGGGCCTTTACAAAATCCCGCCATTCATCGGCCAATGCCCGGTTTTACGGGCTCTCCGGACGATTGGCAGGGACGCCGGACAGCGCCCGCGCGATAGTGGGCGAGCAGGGCCGCCAACGGCTCTGACATCCATAAAAAGAATGCGAGGTTGCCATGCCGAAGTTCGTGATTGAACGCGAGATTCCAGGAGCCGGAAAGCTATCGGAGCAAGAACTCAAGGCCGTATCGCAAACGTCCTGCAACGTGCTGCGTGAACTCGGGCCAGAGGTGCAGTGGCTGCAGAGTTATGTGACTGCCGACAAGATCTATTGCGTGTACATCGCACCCAACGAGGAACTGGTGCGCGAACACGCAAGGCAAGGGGGATTTCCGGCCAACAGCGTGTCCCGGGTGACGAGCATCATCGACCCGACGACCGCCGAGTGACGTTTGACCCTTCTGCCGTGGAGCACCCATTCATGAGTACCCCCATTGATCTCACTGCCCTGAAGGAACGCCAGAAAGTCGCCTGGGCCAGTGGCGACTACGCCGTGATCGGCACCACGCTGCAAATCGTCGGCGAAACCCTCGCCGAAGCCTGCGACCTGCGCTGCGATGAAGAAGTGCTGGATGTCGCCGCCGGCAACGGCAATGCCACGCTGGCGGCGGCACGCCGTGGTTGTCTGGTGACGTCCACCGACTATGTCGCGGCGTTGCTGGAACGCGGCCAGGACCGGGCGCGCGCCGAGCATCTGGAGGTGACCTTTCAGGTCGCCGATGCCGAAGCGCTGCCGTTTGCCGATTCCAGTTTTGACGCAGTGCTGTCGACGTTCGGCGTGATGTTCGCCCCGGATCAGGCGAAAGCGGCCAAGGAGCTGGCGCGGGTCTGTCGCCGGGGCGGACGGATCGGCCTGGCCAACTGGACGCCAGAAGGCTTCGTCGGCCAGATGTTCAAGACCCTCGGCCGCTACCTACCACCGCCACCCGTTGCGCAACCGCCCTCGAACTGGGGCGCGGAAGCCTGGCTGCATTCGCATTTCGACGATCGCCAGTTTCAGTTGCAGGTGACTCGGCGCCACTTCAACTTCCGCTATCGCTCGGCGGCGCATTTCATTGATGTGTTTCGCCACTGGTACGGCCCGGTACACAAGGCGTTCGCGGCGTTGCCGCCGGAGAGCGGGCAGGCGCTGGAGACGGATCTGACGCTACTGATCGACGGGCTGAACCGGGCGGGGGCGGAATCGATGGTGGTGCCGAGTGAGTATCTGGAGGTGGTGATAACCAAACGCTGAGCGTCATGCAAAACAACTGTGGGAGCGAGCCTGCTCGCTCCCACAGGGATCCCGACAGGGCTTCTATTTCAGATGCGCGCTGTCAAACCACTCCAGCGCCGTGCGCCAGATGCAGATGCCGAGAAAGTATGCCGACGCCAGCAACCACAAGCCCATCACCAGCGGGTTGATCACCGGGTGATTCAGCACCAGCGACAGGCTGCACAACAGCCAGATCGCCGTCACCGCAATGTTGATCGGCATGAACCGGCGTACCCGGAACGGGTGGAGGAACTTCATGCGGGTCACGGTCAGCAGCGCCAGGCCAATCACCGTCAGGAAGGTGAGCCACGGCCCCGGATCGATGATGTACAGACACAACGCAACCACGTTCCAGGCGGCGGGGAAACCGACGAAGTAGTTGTCCTTGCTCTTCATGTTGACGTTGCAGAAGCAGAACAGCGACGACACCAGAATCAGCGACACGGTCAGCAGCAGGGTGTAGTCGGGCAGGGGAATGTAGCGATAGATGAACAGCGCCGGGATGAACACGTAGGTCAGGTAGTCGATCACCAGATCGAGGATCGATCCGTCGAAACTCGGCAGCACCGACTGCACGTTGACCTTGCGCGCCAGCGCTCCGTCGAGGCCGTCGACGATCAGCGCCACGCCCAGCCACATCAGGCAGTGGATCGGCTGGTTTTCCAACAGGGCAAGGGTGGCCAGGAAGGCGGTGACCACGCCGGTCGCGGTGAAACCATGGGCGCCCCAGGCCTTGAGCCTGGCGATGTGGACGGTCGATATCACGAAGGCGTTCTCCAGAAAGTGCAGCAAGCCGCGTAAACCCTTGGGCAGCAAGGGTGGCGACCAACCGGGTCGGGGTTGCAGCTATCGACCGGTCGGGCCGGGTCAAGGTTCACCCATTCGTGAAGATTAGCTGGCCGGGGAAAAATTTCTCTGGAGAATCACTCGCCCATGGCCACGTCAGCCCAACGGTGCTGGCGCAACGCATCAGGAGGACTATCGTTGCCTGACGCAGTCATACCCCTTTGCCTGAGGACGATGTCATGAACACCAGCGATCTGCTCGAACAACTGCTGCGAGGCCAGGCCTCGGCGGGACAACAAGGTGGCGCGTCGGCCGGCGGGGGAGCGGGTGGGCTGGGCGGGTTGCTCGGCGGTCTGCTGGGCGGCGGCAGTGGCGGCGGTTCTCCTGCCGGAGGGCTGGGTGGCCTGGGCGGGCTGTTTGGCGGATTGCTCGGCGGTGGCGGGGCGCTGGGTGGCGGTACGCCGCGTCGTTCCGGCGGCACCAACTACGCGGCACTGGCTTCGCTGGGCATGATGGCTTTCCAAGCGTATCAAGCCTGGCAACGCAGCCAGGCGTCCGCCGCGCCGCAGCAAACTCCGCAGACTGCGGACCTGTTGTCCGGCCCGCAAGTCGAAGAGCACAGCCACGCCGTTCTGCGTGCGTTGATCGCGGCGGCCAAGGCTGACGGGCGGATCGACGAGTCGGAAAAACACCTCATCAGCAGTGAAATCGGCAAGCACACCGATGACCCGAACCTGCAGCAATGGCTCGACGACGAGGTCGCCAAACCGCTGGATCCCACCGAAGTGGCGCAGGCGGCACAGAACGATCCAGCCATGGCCGCCGAGATGTACCTGGCCAGCGTGATGCTGGTGGACGATCAGCAGGACGCCGAGCGCAATTATCTGGATGAACTGGCGGCGGCGTTGCAGATCGACCCCGAGTTGCAGGTTCACCTCGAACAGCAGGCCAAAGGCATGGCCTGACCCTCTCACCTCACAGCCTTCGACCGTTCCGTTCAAGCAAGGAGCGAGCCGAAGGCTCCGTCCGTCAGGGCAATTTTCAAGCCGATTGAATTTTTGACGCGCCAAGCCTCTCTGCTTCATTAGAGGCGAGTGACTGAGCGTCCTGCCAATCGATCGAGAATATTGCCATGACTGTCCTGACTCACCTGCAAGCTGGCCCCGCCCCATCGCGTCCGCTCGACTCTCTGACTGAGTTGCGGCGTATCCATGAAGCACTTTTATCCGAGGAACATCCGCAGCCGCTGGCGCGTGCCTTTCTGGAAGATCAACTGCTGCAAGCCGCGCAGTTGGAGGATGAGCTGCCATCGAACCCCGCGCAGTGGCATGCCTGGGTGGCCGAGCACTGTGCCGATGTCGCCCGGCAATACGCCGACTACCTGCAACAACGCAAGGCTGGAGGCGCGCGGCAGTTCTTCAGTTGCAAGGCTCATGCGCTGTATTTCCTGCAAGCGGTGGCGCCGACCAAACTGGTCGATGGCGCCTGGCTCTACGGCTTGCTCGGACAGTGGCGCGATCCGCGCTTCAGCAGCCTGATCAGCACTTATCTGGAAGAACTGGGCGAGGGCAATCCGGCCCAGAACCACGTCGTGATCTACCGCCAGCTGCTCGCCGAACAGGGCCTCGAGCCGAGCAGTCCACTGCCCGACGAGCGCTATCTGCAAGGCGCGCTGCAGTTGGCCCTGGGTGCCGGCGGCATGGATTTTTTGCCGGAGGTGATCGGTTACAACCTTGGCTACGAACAACTGCCCTTGCACCTGTTGATCAGCAGTTACGAGCTCAGTGAACTGGGGATCGATCCTTACTACTTCACTCTGCACGTGACCATCGACAATGCCAGCACCGGTCATGCGCAAAAAGCCGTTCAGGCCGTTCTGGATCTGCTGCCTCTGGAGGCTGATCGCCGCGATTTCCTGCGCCGGGTATCGCTGGGCTATCGGCTCAATGACCTGGGGCAGGGTAGCCGCGCAATCATCGAGGAGTTCGATCTGGAGCGCGAACTGTTGGCGATGCTTGAACGCAAGTGTCCGTTCGCTCAACACATGCACTCCGACTATTGCCGCTTCGAAGGCAAGACCGTCAATCAGTGGCTGGCCGATCCGCAGCAGCTGTCCGGGTTCCTGCAGGCCATGCAGGACAAGGGCTGGATCAAGCGCCACGAAGATCCACAGGGCAGCCGCTTCTGGCAATTGATCGATGGCGATGGCGCGGCGATGTTCGGCGTGTTCAGCGCCTATGAAAAACAACTGGTGCACGACTGGATTGCCGGTGACTGGATTTCTGCGGATAAACCCGTCGCGTTCCGCCGCCGCCCCTCAGTCCCCGCGCCGATTGAGGTGCCCGAGCAGGACCCCGATGTGCAACGCCTGAATGCGGCACTGCAAGGGCAGGACGCACACACCAGGTTCGCAACGTTGATCCCTTGGCTCGCGCCGGCCCGGCACGCGCATCCGGCCGGGCTGCTTGCCACTCGCCATTTCATTCAACTCAAATCCGGTCTGCGTTAAGGAAATCATCAATGAATCAGGAAGAACAACTGTCCGCCAACGATCTGGTGCTGCTGCAACTGGGGAGGCGCCTGCAGGCTGACGGCTATCGTTTCATCACTCCGACGCCGCTGACCCATCAACGGGTCAACCAGCGCGACGAAGGGCAGGCCGCCGATTGCCTGCGGGATGTGTTCGGATGGTCGCGCCCGTTCGAACCGGGCCTGCTGTCTGCCGATGAACAGCGACAATTGCAGGACGCCCAGGTGATTGATGCGTTCGACGGGCGCTTGAAGAGCCGGGTGCGCTGGTCGAGCTTGGATGACTTGCTGTTCGTGCATTCGGGGTTTCCCACGGATGCCGCCGATTCGGTGTTCTTCGGCCCGGATACCTATCGCTTTGCCCAACTGATCCACAGCCATTTGCAGCAGAACTTTGCGCCTATTCACCGGGCGGTAGACATCGGTTGTGGCGCCGGCGTTGGCGCAATCCTGATTGGCCGTGCCCGGCGCGAAGCGCAAGTGCTGGCGGTGGATATCAACCCCGCTGCGCTGCGCCTGACCACGATCAACGCGGCGCTGGCCGAAGTGGCCAACGTCGAGGTGCGCGCCAGTGATGTACTGCAAGGCGTCGATGGTGAATTCGACCTGATCGTCGCCAACCCGCCGTACATGGCCGATCCGGCCGGACGAGCTTACCGCCATGGCGGTGGGACGCTGGGGGCGGGGCTGTCGTTGCGCATCGTCGAACAGGCGCTCAATCACCTGACCCCCGGTGGTTCGCTGCTGCTGTACACCGGCGTGGCGATGGTCGATGGCCGCGATCCTTTCCTCGACACGGTATTGCCACGGCTGGATGAAAAACGGTTCGGCTGGACCTACCGCGAACTCGATCCCGATGTGTTCGGCGAAGAGTTGCTGAATCCCGGCTATCAGCGCGTCGACCGGATTGCCGTGGTCGCGCTGACGGTGACTCGAACAGGTTGAAACAAGGCAGGTGCAGGATGAGCAGGAATCTCGACGACTACAACCGGATGCGCGACTTCTCGGCGACATCCGAGCCGGCAGCCGACCACCGGCGGGGCAAGAAGCCCGGCGGTGAGCAGGCTTTGCAATTCTGCATCCAGAAGCATGACGCCTCGCACCTGCATTATGACTTTCGCCTGGAACTCGACGGCGCGCTCAAGAGCTGGGCGGTGCCCAAGGGCCCGTCGCTGGATCCCAAGGTCAAGCGGCTGGCGGTGCACGTCGAGGATCACCCACTGGACTACGCGACGTTCGAGGGCAGCATTCCCGAAGGGCATTACGGTGCCGGCGATGTGATCGTCTGGGATCGCGGCGTGTGGATTCCGCTGGAAGACCCGGAGAAAGCCTACGCCAAGGGCAAGCTCAAATTCGAACTGCGCGGCGAGAAGCTCGCCGGGGTATGGAACCTGGTGCGCACCCACATGCCGGGCAAGAAAGAGCAGTGGTTTCTGATCAAGCATCAGGACAGCGCCGCACGCCCGCAAAGCGATTACGACGTGCTGGTCGCCGAGCCCGACAGCGTGCTCAGCGAGCGCACGATCGTCGACAAACCCCGGCTCAGTGCGAAGCAGGTCAAACCACTGAAAGGCCCGGCGAAAGCACCGCGCAAGCCAGCTTCGGGCAAACTCACTGGCGCCCACAAGGCGAGTATCCCGGCGCAGTTGAAACCTCAACTGGCGACTCTGGTGGAGAGCGCGCCGGAAGGGGATTGGCAATACGAAATCAAGTTCGACGGCTATCGAATCATGGCGCGTATCGATCAGGACCAGGTGCAGTTGTTCACCCGCAATGGCCATGACTGGACGCACAAATTGCCGAAACAGGCGCAAGCCCTGGCGGCGCTGGGCTTGGAGTCGGCGTGGCTGGATGGTGAGATGGTGGTCGCCGACGCGGACGGCGTGCCGGACTTTCAGGCCCTGCAAAACGCGTTCGATTCGGGACGCAGCGAAAACATCGTCTATTACCTGTTTGATCTGCCGTATCTGAACGGTGTCGACCTGCGCGAGGTGCCCGTGGAGGAACGGCGCGCAGCGCTGGCCACTGTTCTGAAAACCCATCAAGACCCGCTGCTGCGTTTCTCCGAAGCGTTCGACGAAACCCCGCAGGCCTTGCTCAACAGCGCCTGCCAGATGCGCATGGAAGGCCTGATCGGTAAACGCCTCGGCTCGTCTTACGTGTCGCGCCGCAGTAGCGACTGGATCAAGCTCAAGTGCAAGCATCGCCAGGAATTCGTGATCGTCGGCTATACCGATCCGAAAGGCGCGCGCAGTTCGTTCGGCGCGTTGCTGCTGGGTCTGCATGATCGTGACAGCGGCGAGTTGCGGTACGCCGGCAAGGTCGGCACGGGATTCAATGAAACCACCCTCAAGAGCATCCTCGCGCAGTTGAAACCGTTGCGAGTGAAAAAACCGGCAGTGGCCAACCCGCCCACGGGGTTCGAGGCCAAGGGTGTGCACTGGCTCAAGCCGAGTCTGCTGGCGGAAGTAGCGTTTGCCGAAATGACCCAGGACGGCTCGGCGCGTCACGCCGTGTTCCATGGCTTGCGCGAGGACAAACCGGCCAAGGACATCACCGAGGAGCGCGCCAAACCCATGAAGACTTCAAAGACTGAATCTACTGCACCGTCGCAATCCGGCCTGGCCGACGGCAAGGTGCGGATCACTCATCCCGACCGGGTGATCGATGCCAGCAGTGGCACCACCAAGATGCAGCTGGCCGAGTATTACGCCAGCGTCGCCGAATGGATTCTGCCGCAGCTCAAGGACCGCCCGGTAGCGCTGGTGCGCGCGCCGGACGGTATCGCCGGTGAGCTGTTCTTCCAGAAAAACGCCGAGAACCTGGCGATCCCCGGCATCCGCACGCTGGACAAGGAACTGACCGGCCAGCCGGTGATGCTGATCAACAACGCCGAAGCCTTGATCGGCGCGGTGCAGATGAGCACGGTCGAACTGCACACCTGGAACGCCACCACCACCGATCTGGACAAGCCCGACCGCTTTGTCCTCGACCTCGACCCGGACCCGGCGCTGCCGTGGAAAAGCATGGTCGAAGCCACAGCGCTGACCCTGACCGTGCTGGATGAACTGGGCCTCAAGGCGTTCCTCAAGACCAGCGGCGGCAAGGGCATTCATCTGGTGGTGCCGCTGACCCGCAAGCATGGCTGGGACGAGGTCAAGGATTTCAGTCACGCCATCGTCACGCACATGGCGAAATTGTTGCCGGAGCGTTTTTCTGCGGTGTCCGGGCCGAAAAATCGCGTAGGGCGGATCTTCATCGATTACCTGCGCAACGGCTTGGGCGCCACCACCATTTGCGCCTACGCGGCGCGTACCCGTGAAGGGCTGCCGGTGTCGGTGCCGCTGTTTCGGGAAGAGGTCGGCGAGATCAAAGGCGCCGATCAATGGAACGTGCGCAATGTTCACGAACGGCTGGCGGAAGTGGGGGATGAACCTTGGGCGGATCTGAAGAAAACCCGGCAGAGCATCACGGCCGAGATGCGCAAGCGGGTGGGCATGAAGAAATGATCAGGTGTCGCGCAGCAAGTCGTGGGCGTTGAGCAGATCGAAGGCGACTTGCGGATTGTTTTCCAGGCCACGGCGGATGGCGGCCGGGATGGTTTTTCGGGTTTTGCGGCAGAGCCCTGGAAGCTCTTCGACCTCGATTTCGATGCCGCCTCGCACAGTCCGCACTTCACCGAACTTTGGGGCGATCAGCACACGAATGCCTAGCTGATCGAACATCTTGCCTTGCAGCCGCTGGAGGTCGGCGAGGTCTTTGAGGTTTTCCAGTCGCTCGAGAAGACGCTTTTCTTCCTCGCGGGTCAGCAACAGGATGCGCACATCCGCGCCGGGCGTATCCAGCAGCGGATCACGCCCGCAGATGCACAGACCCGGCGGGCAAGGGGAGCGGAGTGAGGCGGAAATCGTCATGGCCTCCATCATAGAGGCCGTTCGACGGTTTTGCCCATGGTCGTTCGCCAGCCGTCCATCGGCAGGGCGTAACGGTGGCAAGTCCGTCAGCCACCATCATCGAACTTGCCGTGGTTACTGCGACAGACCTTCGTACTGAACCAGGATGGCGTTGGCCAGCTCTTCATCGCTGGCGTTCAGGCCAGGATTGTCCTGACGCACCTGCTGCAGTACCGATTCCAGGTACACGCCACGGATCGTTCCGCCGCTGGCGACGAATGCCGACAAATCGTCACGGGCCGGAATCACCATTTTGTGATCCTTGAACGTGGAATACAGCGAGGCGGAAACGCCGGCCGAAGTGGCGACATCCCCCGCATCCACGCGGGCGAAAGCCGACCCGAAAGGCAGGCACAGCATAAGAGACGAAACCAGTAGTAAACGACGCATAACGGTGTTCCTCCAGCAGCGTAAAGCGAAAAGGAAGTACCACATAATGTGAGAGGTGTCGGCGGGCACGGGAGTTCCGTAAGTCGGCTCAGGCGGTAGGGGGCGGAATGAGAACCGTCGCACAGTGCGGCATTTTTACCGGATGTAACGACACACGCTGAGACGCTCTAACGCAACGGGTTCATGGAAATAGGCTTAACTGAAGCGTTGAATGGCGCCGCGTGGCGCGACCTGGGAGGAAATCACGGTGTCGATCAAACTGCGTTTGGTGTTGCTGATTGCGACCAGCTTGCTGACGGCGCTGATTGTGAGCCTGGTCAGTTATGTGGGCAATCAGCGGATGGCTTCGGCGGTCAGTGATAACGGGGTCAGCATGAGCGCGCTGCGCAACCACATGGAAGCCGACATGATGCACGATGCCCTGCGCGCGGACGTGTATTCGGCGATGCTGGTGGGGCTGGGCAAAAGCACCAGTTCGGCGGACGAGGTGCGCAGTTCGGTCGAAGAGCATGCGGCGCATTTTCGCGAGGTGCTGGGTGAAAACCTCAAGCTGCCGGTCAATCCCACGATCAAGTCCGCGCTGGAACAGATCAAGCCCAGCCTCGACACCTACATCAGCGCCGGCGAGCAGATCGTCGGTCTTGCACTGGAAAATCCGGACAGCGCCCAGCAGCAACTGGGGACCTTCAATACCGCGTTCAGCCAGCTCGAAGAACAGATGGCTGCTCTCAGCGAGCTGATCGAAACCAATACCCGACACACCAGCGAAGGCACCGAGGCGGCGATCCACAATGCCAATATCGCCCTCGGCATTGTCCTGGTCGCCAGTCTGTTGCTGCTGTTGGCCCAGGGCCGGTGGGTGATCCTGAGCATCATGGGTCCGCTGAAATCCGCCAGCCGCATCGCCGAAAGCATTGCTCACGGCAACCTCAGCGAGCCGATCGCCGAACCGTCCGGCAAGGACGAAGCCAGTGCGCTGATCCGCACGCTGGCCACGATGCAGCGCGACCTGCGGGACATGATCGACGTGGTGCGACGCAACGCCCACGGCGTCAGCGGCATGAGTGAGCAACTGAGCCACGGCTGCCATCAGGTGGCCGACAGCAGTCAGCAGCAAAGCACCGCCGCCGGCACCATGGCCGCCGCCGCGAGCCAGATGACCGCCAGCATCGAGGAAATCACCCGGCACGCCGAGCGTGCACTGGACATGGCCAGCCAGGCCGAGTCACTGGCGAAGAATGGCGGACAGGTGATCCATCAGGTGGTCAGCGACATGGACGACATCGCCCGTTCCGCCCAGCAATCGGCGCAAGTGATCCGCACCCTCGATCAGGAGTCCGAAGGCATTTTCAACATCATCCAGGTGATCAAGAGCATCGCCGACCAGACCAATCTGCTGGCGCTCAACGCAGCCATCGAGGCAGCCCGGGCGGGCGAGCAGGGCAGGGGCTTTGCGGTGGTGGCCGATGAGGTGCGCAGTCTGGCTGCGCGCACCAGTGCGTCAACTCAGGAAATCGCCGCGATGGTCGCGCGCATCCAGAACAGCACCCGCGAGGCCGTCAGCAGCATGGAGGCGGGCGTCGCCCAGGTCGACAAAGGCATGGCGGTCACCGCCGACGTCGAGCGCGCCATCCGCGAAATCCTCGACGCCACCCTGAGCACCACGCAACTGGTCAACGACATCACCCGCACGATTGGCGAACAGAGTCAGGCGAGCAACGAGATCGCCCATCAGGTGGAAATGATCGCGGGCATGTCGGAGGGCAACAGCAAGGTGATCGGTCAGACGGCCAATACCACGGATGAGCTGTCGAGTCTGGCGGGGCGGCTGGCGCAGTCGGTGGATCGGTTTCGGTTGTGAGAGCAGGCTCTGCCGCCGCATTGGCGGCAGAACTCATGCATCAGAACTTGTACGCCTGACGCCCCACCAGCAACCACTTGCCAGCCTGCTTCTGCCAGATCTGGAAGTTCTCGATTTCCGTCGGCACGACTTCGGTGCCTTTGAGGGCCTGCGCCGAAAAGTGATGGCGTACCAGCGCGGTGTCCCCGGACAGGGTGATGGTCTGGTTTTGCATCTCCAGGGTCTTGAACGCGCTCTTGCCGGTTTCGATATCGGCGATGAAGGCTTTCTTGTCCTGGATCTTGCCGCTGGAGTGGCCGTAGGTGAGGTTGTCGGCGGTCAGGGCGTTCAGTTCGGCGATGTCCTTGTGCAACATCGCTTGGGTCAGGTGGTCGACGGCCTGGGCGACGTCCTGTTCCGCCGGGGCGGCGGCGACGTAACCGCTGAAGAGGCAGGCGAGAACGAGCAGCAATCTGGTTTTGTTCATGGGTATTCCTTGTTGTTGTAGGTTTCGGAACGACTGGATCGTTTGTCAGTCGTCGTACAACTTATCAGGAAGAGGACCGCGTTTGAAAGCGCTTGAGGAACCAATCGAAAACTATCCGGTCGCGAACAGACGCGCGGGTTTGCCATGACGTGATATTCTTCGCGCCACTTGTTTTGACCCAATTCAGTCTGGTGCGCTTTTCGGCGGGCCAGGCAGAACCCTGTCGCTCAAGTAGCTGAAGCCAATAATGATAAGAAGTCAGTTCAGAAGGGACATATAACTGAGGTCGACACTGCCTGTCGGCCTTGTGTGCCCACCCGTCAAAATTGAAGTGTGCCGGAACCTGCGACGCTGGCCTGAGTGTCGCGAAAGAGGGGACCTCATACATACAACAGCGGCGGGCGGAAGGCGTTTTATCATAGGTGCAACGGATGTTTAAAAAAGTGAACACAGCCTTGCTGGGGCTGGCTTTGGCGATGGGGATGTCTTCCGCCAATGCCGAGGAAGCAAAGAAAGTCGACGTCCTGCTGATCGGCGGCGGCATCATGAGCACCACCCTGGGTGTGTGGATCAATGAGCTGGAACCGACCTGGTCGATGGAAATGGTCGAGCGCCTCGATGGCGTCGCCCTGGAAAGCTCCAACGGCTGGAACAACGCCGGTACCGGTCACTCGGCGCTCGCCGAGCTGAACTACACCCCGGAAGACGACAAGGGCAATGTCACCATCCCGAAAGCCGTCGAGATCAACGAAGCGTTCCAGGTCTCCCGTCAGTTCTGGGCCTGGCAGGTTCGTCAAGGCGTCCTGAAGGACCCTCGTTCGTTCATCAACACCACTCCGCACATGAGCTTCGTGTGGGGCGATGACAACATCAAGTTCCTGAAAAAGCGCTACGAAGCCCTGCAAGCGAGCCCGCTGTTCGCCGGCATGCAGTACTCCGAAGACCCGGCTGTGATCAAGAAGTGGGTTCCGCTGATGATGGAAGGGCGTGACCCGAACCAGAAAATCGCGGCCACCTGGAGCCCGCTGGGTACCGACATGAACTTCGGCGAAATCACCCGCCAGTTCGCCGGTTACCTGCAGACCAAGCCCAACTTCAACTTGAAGCTGTCGAGCGAAGTGCAAGACATCACCAAGAATGCCGATGGCACCTGGCGCGTCAGCTACAAGAATCTGAAAGACGGCACCAAGACTGAAACCGACGCCAAGTTCGTGTTCATCGGCGCCGGCGGCGGTGCCCTGCACCTGCTGCAGAAGTCCGGTATCGAAGAAGCCAAGGAATACGCTGGCTTCCCGGTAGGCGGCTCGTTCCTGGTGACCGATAACCCGGCCATCGCCGAACAGCACCTGGCCAAGGCCTACGGTAAAGCTTCGGTTGGCGCGCCTCCGATGTCCGTTCCGCACCTGGACACCCGTGTCCTGGACGGCAAGCGCGTCATCCTGTTTGGCCCGTTCGCGACTTTCAGCACCAAGTTCCTGAAAGAAGGTTCGTACCTGGACCTGCTGACCAGCACCACCACCCACAACATCTGGCCTATGACCCGGGTCGGCATCAAGGAATACCCGCTGGTCGAGTACCTGGCCGGTCAACTGATGCTGTCGGATGAAGACCGTCTGAACGCGCTGAAGGAATACTTCCCGAACGCCAAAGCCGAAGACTGGCGCCTGTGGCAAGCCGGCCAGCGCGTGCAAATCATCAAGCGTGATGAAGCCGCTGGCGGCGTGCTGAAACTGGGCACCGAAATCGTTGCTTCCAAGGACGGCTCCATCGCCGGTCTGCTGGGCGCATCCCCAGGCGCATCGACCGCTGCGCCGATCATGCTGAGCGTGCTGCAGAAAGTCTTCAAAGACAAAGTCGCCAGCCCTGAGTGGCAAGCCAAGCTGCACCAGATCGTTCCAAGCTACGGCACCCAGCTGAACAACGATCCAGCCAAAGTGGCTGAAGAGTGGGCCTACACCGCCAAGATCCTGCAACTGCCAACCCCTCCGGTGATTGGCCAGGTTGCAGCTCCAGCGGCGGACGCCTCGGCTGAAAAAGCTCCGGCTCCGAAAGAAAGCGCTGCACGTGACATGGCTCTGTAACTAGACGCCAGACACACGAAGCCCACTGAACCGGTGACGGTCAGTGGGCTTTTTTGTGTCCGGGTTTCAGGCCTTGGCGGCCGCCAGATAAGCTCCCAACCGCCGTCCCATCTCTTCGCCCAACGCCTGCAACCCACTCAGCGGCCGCACCATTACCTCGAACTCGACGATCTTGCCCTGTTCATCGAAGCGGATCATGTCAATGCCCTTGAGCTCTTTCGTCCCCACTTTGGCGCTGAATTCCAGCACCACATTCAAGCCATCCGCCGTCGCCAGTTCACGGTGGTATTTGAAGTCTTCAAACACGTCGAACACGGTATTAAGGATCATCGAGACCACGGGGGCGCCCGGGTACGGCGTGTGGGCCATCGGCGAGCGGAAAACCGCTTTGGGATCGAGCAGTTCGGGCAGGGCCTTGAGGTTGCCGGTGCGGATCATCTCGTGCCAGCGATTCAGGGATTCGGCGGCTTTGGGGTGCAGGTTCAGGTCGGACATGGTTTCACTCCTGTATTTTTTGTTGTTTTTGGCGCGGCGCCCATGACTCTAGATCAAAGCGGCGCAATGGAAACCCTCTGTCCCGATCTGAATATCGACCCATGCGTCAGCCCGATCCATCTGATCCGCTTTTTCCTGTCGAATCTGCATCTGTAACCATCTCAGCCACGGGCCCAAAATGGCCCTGCCGTTCGGCCATACGCGACGCGCTTCATTCCGAAGCGCCCGGTGCGCCGGACATTGAGTATTCAGGAGGCCTTCATGGCTAAGATGGCGATTTTCCTCGGCGGCTTTCTTGTGTTGACCATCATGATTGGCGTTCTTGCCACGATTTCTCCGGTCTGACGATCAGCCGTCGAGTTGCGACTTGCAGCGCTCTTCAACGTTTTCGGATAACACCGGATCAAGGCGCCCCGAACAGCATCGTCCAGTAAACCCCTTCATCACTGCGCGCCTCACTGGCAAACCCGGCGCCGACCTGGGTGAACATCGGGTTCATCAGGTTGGCGCAGTGTCCGGGGCTGGCTAGCCAGCCGGCCATGGCCTTGCCCGGTGAGCTTTGCCCTGCAGCGATGTTTTCGCCGATCTGCCGGCCACGGTAGCCGGCCGCCCGGGCGCGATCTGCCGGGCCGTCGCCATCCGGGTCGCGGTGAGCGAAGTAGTTGCCGTAGGCCATGGCCTTGCTGTGCCCCTGGGCGGCGGCTCCGAGCGCCGGATTCCAGCTCAAGGGCCGGGCGGCGGCGAAGCGCTGGCGACCACACATTCGCGGTCGGGCGCGGGCGGCGTTGACCTCGGCCAGCAAGGCCTTGCCGACGCTGCGGTTGTCGCCGACGCGGCTGTCAAGCACCGGCCGGGCCAGCACCACTTGCCATTCGCTGCGGGCGCGGCTGATGCCGATGTCGGCGTATTGACCGTCTAGCAGCGCGCCGCAGTAATCGCTTTGCAGCAGATCGAAGGCCTCTTCGGCGTCCTGCGCGCCGACAATCCGGATGCTGCGCACCGCCACGGCTGCGTAGCCGGAATCTTTCAATCGTTCGCGCAATCCACCGCCGTAGCCATAGCCGACCGGCAACGCCAGGTTCGACTTCAGTGTCAGCGGCGCCAGCCGTTGGGCCGGACGTCGGTCACATCGTTGCGGATGGGCGCGGTAGTCGTTGATGGCGGCCACCAGTTGCCGCTCGGCACCGGCGTGGGCAGAGGGGGCGAGCAGGGGAGAAAGGATCAACAGGCACAGCGAAACGAAGCGAGACGAACGAACGGCGTGGCGCATGGGACGCAAAGCTCTGAACAAAAACAAGGCTGAAGGAAAGTGAACCGCAGAACGCGGCGCGGGTAGGACTGGCCTTTTTGCACTTGGTTCACGAGGCGACGCCGGGTTTCTACGGCTGCCGACGAAGTGCTCAGCGATTCAACACATCCTGCATCCATTGCAGATATTGCGGCCGTTCGGAAATCGAATTGTGCGCCGCGTCCGCCACCACTTTGAGCGTGGCCACACCGTCGGGAAAACTGTGCAGCAAGCGCTCGGTGCTGGCCCGTGGAATCACCTGGTCATCGCTCGCCGCCAGCAGCAGCGTCGGCACGCGGATATGCGCCGCGTACTGGCCGGACCGGAAACGATCCTTGAGCAACCACTGCACCGGCACCCACGGGTATTGACGGGCGGCGATTTCTTCGAGGCTGTTGTAGGGCGTGACCAGAAGTAACCGTTCCACCGGTCGCTGGCTGGCCAGCCGCACCGCGACGCCGGAACCGAGGCTGCGCCCCAGCAGCGCGACCTGCGTATGACTGGCATACACCTGATCGAACAGCGCCAGCGCATCCTCGGCGATCGCTTCTTCGGACGGCGAGCCGCCGCTGCCGCCAAATCCCCGGTAATGCAGCAAATACAACGAATAGTCAGGAAATGCCTCGGAAAACTCCGGCAGATTGCGCGAAACATCCTCGGCATTGCCGCCGAAATAGATCAGTGCTCTGGGCCCGGCGCGCTCGCGCACTGTCACGCGGATCTCGGCGTCGGGCATGGCCAGCGTCAACCGTGACTCCGGTGAGTCGAGGCTGGCGGGCTGCGGAAAATAAATCAGCGCCCGCTGAAACACGAACAGCGCCGCGCACAGGATCAAGTACACGGCGAGGATCAATGCGACGAGTGACAACAGGGTTCTGGACATTCGACTAACGTTAACCGGGCGCGCAGGTTGGCTGTCGCAGTGTAGTCCAACGGTTTTGCGGGCTGCATCAAAACACAAGGTGCAACAGATCCACAGGGCAAGGGCGCCAGCATGAACCACACTGAGGGATATTCCCGCCGCCGGTTGCTGACGCTGGCAGCCGGGGTGTCAGCGGTTTTCACCTTTGACCGGGCGCTGGCCGCCATTTCGTTGCCGAACGCCACAGGAGCCCAGACCATGCAGACCCGCGCCATCCCTTCGAGCTCCGAGCCACTGCCGCTGGTGGGGTTGGGCACTTATCGCGGTTTCGACGTCGCCCCCGGCGATCCGGTCTACAAGCAATTGCCGGCGGTGCTCGGCGAGCTGTTCAAAAAGGGCGGCACGGTGATCGACAGCTCCCCCATGTACGGCCGCGCCGAAGAAACCACCGGTGAATTGCTGTCGATCCACGAACCGCGCTCACCGGCGTTTCTGGCGACCAAGGTGTGGACCCGTGGTCGCGAGGAGGGCATCGCGCAGATGGAGCAGTCGTTCAGCCTGCTGCGCACCGAGCGCATCGACCTGATGCAGATCCACAACCTGCTCGACTGGCAAACCCATCTGCCGACCCTGCGCGACTGGAAAGAGCAGGGCCGCATCCGCTACATCGGCATCACCCACTACACGCCGTCGGCGTATGAGGAGGTGGAAGCGGTGCTCAAGGCCGAGTCGCTGGATTTCCTGCAAATCAACTACGCGCTCGATGATCGCGGGGTCGAGAAGCGCATCCTGCCACTGTGCCGCGAACGCGGGGTGGCGGTGATCTGCAACCGGCCGTTCGGCGGCGGCGATCTGCTCGCGCGGCTCAAGGGCAAACCGCTGCCGGGTTGGGCAGCTCAGGTGGGGGCGAAGAGCTGGCCGCAACTGGCACTGAAATTCCTGCTGGCGCATCCGGCGGTGACTTGTGTGATTCCCGGCACCAGCAACCCGTTGTACATGGCCGACAACGCCGGCGCCGGGTTCGGGCTGATGCTGACCGATGCGCAGCGTCAGCAGTTGATTGCGTTGGTGAGTTAGCTATCTCCCGAAGTGATTAGCGCACTAGCACCCCATGCTAGTGCGCTACCGGTTTCAGATCATCGGCGGCAATGCATCAAGAATCTTGTCCAAGGTAATCGGATACTCCCGCACCCGTGCACCCGTGGCGTTATAGATCGCATTCGCCACCGCCGCACTCACGCCGCAAATCCCCAGTTCACCGACCCCCTTGGCTTTCATCGGCGATGAAATCGGATCGGTTTCATCGAGGAAAATCACCTCCTGATGCGGGATGTCGGCGTGCACCGGTACTTCGTAGCCGGCCAGGTCATGGTTGACGAAAAAGCCGTGGCGCTGGTCCACCGCGAGCTCTTCCATCAATGCTGCGCCGACGCCCATGGTCATGGCGCCGATCACCTGGCTGCGGGCCGATTTCGGATTGAGAATCCGCCCGGCGGCGCACACCGCGAGCATCCGTCGCACGCGCACTTCGCCGGTGGCGGCATCCACCGCGACTTCGACGAAGTGCGCGCCGAAGGTCGATTGCTGGTACTGCTTGGCGAGGTCGGCGAATTCGATGCTGTCCTCGACTTCGATCGGGGCGTGTTGCGCGGCGTCACGTAACGGCACGTTCTGGTTGCCCAGCCGCACGTGGCCGTCGACAAACTGCGCTTCACCCGCGTTCATGCCCAGTTTGGTCGCGACCGCTTCGCGCAGCTTCATGCACGCCGCGTAAACCCCGGCGGTCGAGCAGTTGGCGCCGAACTGGCCGCCGGAGCCGGCCGACACCGGGAAATTCGAATCGCCGAGTCGCACCACCACATCGTCCAGGCTGACCCCCATCATTTCCGCTGCAGTCTGACCAATGATCGTATAGCTGCCGGTGCCAATGTCGGTCATGTCGGTTTCAACGGTGATCTTGCCGTCGCGCTCCAGCCGCACTCGCGCGCCGGACTTCACCAGCAGGTTGTTGCGAATCGCCGCCGCAACGCCCATGCCGATCAGCCAGCGACCTTCGCGACGGGTGCCGGGCGTCGCATTGCGCTTATCCCAGCCAAAACGTTCGGCGCCGGTTTGCAGGCATTCGATCAGACGCCGCTGTGAGAACGGCCGCTCGGTTTTCACCGGATCGACCTGCGTGTCGTTGAGGATGCGGAACTGGATCGGATCGAGTTTGAGCTGTTCCGCCATCTCGTCCATGGCGATCTCCAGCGCCATCAGCCCCGGCGTTTCACCCGGTGCGCGCATGGCGTTGCCTTCCGGTAGATCCAGAGGCGCCAGGCGCATGGTCACCAGGCGATTTTCTGCGGCGTAGAGCAACTGGCTCGGCTGCGCCGCGACTTCGACCTTGCCGTCGGCGAGGTTGCCCGACCAGCCTTCATGGGCGATGGCGGTGAGTTTGCCGTCCGCCGTGGCGCCCATGCGAATCCGCTGAATCGTGGCGGGACGGTGGGTGGTGTTGTTGGCGATCTGCGGACGGGCGAGGGCGACCTTCACGGGACGGTTCGCCAGCCGTGCACCCAGAGCGGCGAGGATCGCGTCGGCACGAATGAACAGCTTGCCGCCGAAACCGCCGCCAATGTACGGCGAGATCAGCCGCACGTTTTCCTTGGGCAGGCCGAGGGTGGCGGCGATGTCGCCGACGCTCCAGGCGATCATCTGGTTGGAGGTCCAGAGCGTCAGTTGATCGCCTTTCCACACGGCAAGTGTCGCGTGGGGCTCCATCATCGCGTGGGACTGATCCGGCGTGGTGTAGGTCTGGTCGAACTGCACGGGCGCGGCGGCAAAAGCGCTGGCGAAATCGCCGTGTGTGACGTCCGGCAATTCGTCTTTCGGCTCCACGCCCTGATCGCGCGCGCTGGCCAGATCAAACTGGCCTTTGTCTTGCGCGTATTCGACGTTGACCAACTGCGCGGCCGCCCGCGCCTGTTCGAAGGTTTCGGCGACCACCAGCGCCACGGCCTGGTGATAGTGCTGCACTTGCGGCCCGGCCAGCAGGTGCGCGGCGTTGTATTGGCCTTTGCCGAGCTTGCCGGCATTGGCGGCGGTGACGATGGTCAGCACGCCCGGCGCGGCGCGGGCGGCCTCCAGATCGATGCGGGTGATGCGACCCTTGGCAATGGCCGAACCGACCATGACGCCATAGGCCTGATTCTTGACCGCCTCATGTTGCTCGTAGGCGTAAGGCGCCTGGCCGCTGGTCTTCAGAGGGCCTTCGATGCGGTCGGTGGGTTTGCCGATGACGTTCAACTGATCAATCGGGTTGGTCGTGGCGGGCGTGTCGAATTTCATGCTTCGTCCCTCGCTTGGGCCAGCACCGAGGCAATCGTGCGCTCGACCAATGTCACTTTGAACTGGTTGTCAGAAGTAGGCGTGGCGCCGTCTAGCAGGCGCGCACTGACGGCTTTCGCGCCTTGCGGCAGCAGCGCTTCCGCCGCTTCGATTCGCCAGGGTTTCGGCGCGATGCCACCGACGGCGATGCGGCCGCTGCCATCCTTCTGCAGGATCAGGCCGACGGAGACCAGCGCGAAGGCGTACGACGAGCGGTCGCGCACCTTGTGATAGACATGGGTGCCGCCCACTGGCGCGGGCAGGGTGACGGCGGTAATCAGCTCGCCCGGCATCAGACTGGTTTCGACATTCGGTGTGGTGCCGGGCAGTTGGTGGAAGTCCGCGATGGCGATGCGCCGCGTGCTGCCGTCGGCCTTGATCGTTTCGACCTGGGCATCCAGCGCCCGCATCGCAATCGCCATGTCACTCGGATGGGTCGCGATGCAAGCATCGCTGACGCCGATAATGCCGAGTTGTCGACTGACCCCGCCAATCGCCGCGCAACCGCTGCCGGGATTGCGTTTATTGCAGGCTTGATTGGTGTCGTAGAAATACGGGCAGCGCGTGCGCTGGAGCAGATTGCCGGCGGTGGTCGCCATGTTGCGCAACTGGCCCGATGCACCGGCGAGCAAGGCGCGGGACAGCAGCGCGTAGTCTTTCCGGACGCGGCTGTCGGCGGCCAGATCGGTATTGCGCACCAGTGCGCCGATGCGCAAGCCGCCGTCGTCGGTGGCTTCGATCTGGTCGAGGCCCAGGTGATTGACGTCAATCAGCTGCTGCGGCGTTTCGATGTCGAGCTTCATCAAGTCCAGCAGGTTGGTGCCGCCGGCGATGAAACGCGCACCTTCGATTTGTGCAGCTTGAGCGGCGGCTGCGGCAGGGGAGCCGGCGCGGCTGTAATTGAACGCTCTCATGCTGACACCTCCGCGACTTCGCTGATGGCTTCGATGATGTTCGAGTAGGCGCCGCATCGGCAGATGTTGCCGCTCATGCGTTCCTGCAATTCGCTGGCGATCAGTTGCGGCGCTTCGGTGAGGCTGGCGCTGGCGTGGCTGGGGATGCCGTCGCGGATTTCCTGGAGCACGGCGACCGCCGAGCAGATCTGCCCCGGCGTGCAATATCCGCACTGGTAGCCGTCATGCTTGATAAATGCCGCCTGCATCGGGTGCAGGTGGTCTGGCATGCCGAGGCCTTCGATGGTGGTGACTTTGGCGCCGTCCTGCATCACCGCCAGGGTCAGGCATGAATTGATTCGCCGGCCATCGACGATCACCGTGCAGGCGCCGCACTGACCGTGATCGCAGCCCTTTTTGCTGCCAGTCAGCTGCAGGTGTTCGCGCAGGGCGTCGAGCAGGGTGGTGCGAGTATCAACCTCCAGCGCCTGTGGCTTGCCGTTGACTTCGATGGTTACTTTGGCCATGGCCGGTTGCTCCAGGCTGGCCGCGTAGGCCTTGAGGCTGATGAAAGGGGGCATCGCGAACGCGGTTGCGGTCACGGCACCGAGAATCAGGAAACGGCGTCGGGAGATCGCCATTGGCGGATGGTCGTTCATTTGCTTGGCTTCCTCTATCAGGTCGGCAGGGTGTGAAAGACCCGCACGGGTGCGCTGGCGTGGTTGCCAGTCTCGCTCTGTTCTAGGAGTGACCACGCTGGAGAGGAAAAGGTTTTCTTTGATTTGCGCATGGCCTCATGCGCGCGCTTCATCAATCGACAGAATGAACGCGGGTGCCTTGGCTGTGAGTCAGATCGCTCTCACAACCGAGGCACCCGCGATCTCAATGCGCGCCGACCACCATGGACGTAAACGGCGCCACATACGCCTGCAACGTCACCAGGCCGCCGACCAGAATCGCCAGCACGATGGAATGGAAGAACACGTAACGCAGGATTTCCCCTTCATGCCCGTACCAGCGAGTCGCCGTCGAGGCGACCACGATCGACTGCGCGTCGACCATTTTGCCCATCACTCCGCCGGAGCTGTTGGCCGCCGCCATCAGGACCGGGCTGATGCCCAGCTGCTCCGACGTCACCCGTTGCAGGCCGCCAAACAGCACGTTGGACGCGGTATCCGACCCGGTCAGCGCTACGCCAAGCCAACCGAGCAAGGTGCCGAACATCGGATAGAAAATCCCCGTGGCAGCGAATGCCAGCCCCATGGTCGCGTCCAGCCCCGAGTAGCGGGTCAGGAATCCCAGCGCCAGCATCGCGGCAATCGTGATCAGCGAGAAGCGCACCACCCACAGTGTGCGAAGGTACTGTTTGATCAGTTGCGGGATCGAGTAGCCCATCAGCAATCCACCGACAATCGCCGCGAGCAGGATGCCGCTGCCGGTGGCAGTGAACCAGGTGAACTTGTACACCGCCTCTTCAGCTTTCGGCGCGGCGACCACCGGCGGGACTTTTTCGATCTGCAGATGCAGGGAGCTGAAAGTCACGGCCGGGGCGAACACCGGATTGGCCTCGCGCAGCGGTTTGCCCTGCGGATCAAGCCTGGCCGATTGGGTAACGGGATCAATCGCCGGACGAGTGTCGAACATGTTCTTGAAACCCTGGGTGCCCCAGGCAAACACGAACACCGTGAGGATGATCCACGGCATCCACGCGCGCATCACTGCCGGGCGCGCCTGATCGCTGAATGCGGCGCTGGCCGTGACCTTTTCTTCGTCGACCTTCGAGTCGTCATGCCGCCCCGACAGCGCGGCCGAGGTGTGGACGGTTGCCGGTTTCCATACCTTAAGGAACAACGTCAGGCAGGCCATGGAAATCAGCGCGGCGATCACATCCACCAGCATCGGCCCGTGGTAGTTCGAAACCAGAAACTGCGGGATGGCGAAACTGACGCCCGCCACCAGAATCGCCGGCCATACCTCCAACATCTTGCGCCACCCGGCGAAGGCCCAGATCAGCCAGAACGGCACCAGCACCGAAAAAAACGGCAGCTGCCGTCCCACCATCATCGAGAGCTCCATTTCATCCAGCCCGGTGACCTTGGCCAGCGTAATGATCGGCGTGCCCAGGGCGCCGAAGGCCACGGGCGCGGTGTTGGCGATCAGCGCCAGACCGGACGCTGCCAGTGGCGAAAAACCAAGACCGATCAGAATGGCGCCGGTCACCGCCACCGGGGTACCGAACCCGGCGGCTCCTTCGAAGAAAGCACCGAAACAAAAGGCGATCAGCAGCAATTGCAGGCGCCGGTCGTCGGTGATGCGGGCGAGCGAATCCTGCAACACCTTGAACGAGCCGTTCTCGGTGGTCAGGCGATGCAGAAAAATGATGTTGAGCACGATCCAGCCAATCGGCAGCAGCCCATTGGCCGCCCCGAACAGCGCCGCGGAACCGGCCATGTTGGCGGGCATGCCGAAGGCGAAGATCGAGATCAGCAGTGCCGAGGCCAGCGCCAGCAGTGCGGCCAGATGCGCCTTCACATGAAAGAAGGCCAGCGCCGCCAGCATCACCACCACTGGAACGGCGGCCATGATCGTGGAAATCACCGGATTGCCGAACGGGTCATAGACTTGTTGCCAGACCATGTCGCACCTCTACTTGTTGTTTTTGAGGGGCAGATCCTTTGCGCGTTGCAAGCAGTATAGGTGGCATTTGGCCGCCGCTCGGGCGAGGCGGGCGAGGCGATCAACGGTCATCGGCGGTCGGTGAATCATCGTCGTTTTCCCCGGTCGTATCTGCGGCAGCGCACACCGCGCCTCATCGGTGCGGGCAGCGCTGCCGTTTCCGTCGTCAAGACCTTGGTTTTAGGGAAATTCTGAATGATGCGTGCAACAAGCCTGCTGCTGACCGTTTCCGCCGCTGTACTGCTGGGCGGCTGTGTGGCGGATTTCGATGATGACCATCGCCATGGCCGGCATTACGACCGCGATCATGGCCGTTATTACGATCATGACCGGCGCTGGGACGACCGCGATGACGACCGCCGCGACGGGCGTCGTTATCACCGCGACCGGGATGATGACTGACTGAAACGAAGAGGGCGTTTCTTTGCGGGAACGCCCTCTGGCATTAAAAATGAGCGCTCGCCCGGACGCTGGATCGCGCAGGCACTGAGGCCTCGATGTCCAGCAAATGGGTGGCGAGAATGTCGCTCAGAAAACGGAACTGATCGTTGAGGCCCACCACTTCATTGCTGAAATGATTGCTGGCGGCGGGCATCAACAGATCTTCGAAGGCTTCGTCGAACACCAGCGCTTGTGTCTTGCGCGACACGGCGTGCTGATCGTAGTAGTTGCTGCCGAAGACCGGGAAACTCACGGCGAGGGTGACGGTATTGATCATGATGTGAACTCCTCGTGCTGTGTGTTTCGGATGGGTTAATCGTGCCTTTGGCGAGCGGTCGGCGGAAGGCAATCGTCGCGATGGTGAATATCGACGGCATTGATGGTTGGACCGGCGCGGCCCTGACCAGCGGATAAACGGCGCACCCCACGCACCTATACTCATGTCATCTCTCTCCGGATTCTTCAGGTCTTGCGACCGAAGAACAGATAAGGACCGCCACCGTGAACCTGCGTGCGCTGCTCGTCGCCGCACTGGTGTTGCTGGCCGGCTGCGCCACTACGGCGCGGGCCCCGGTGACCGCGCCGGCGGTGGTGGTTTCGCCGGCGACCTGGCAGCAGATCGACCGGGAAATCGTCAGCGCCTCGAAACAGGCCACCGAGCAGGTCAAGGTATTCGCCCGTGGCTCGATGGAACATTGGCGCATTCGGGTCTATGAGCAAACTGAAGAAAATTTCATCCCGTGGTTCAGCAGCTACTGGACCCAGGAATGGCTGTCGATGAAGGTCAGCTGGTACACGATCAGTGCCAGCGGCGAGCAGGATGCCTCGGCCAAGCGTCTGGCGGCCTATCTGCTGGAGCAATATCAGGAACGGGTGCTGGCGCCGGTAGCGGTGGAGATCGACCCGGACGCGATCCTCGGCCAGTCCACCGCGTTCTACGCGCAACTGATGGCGCAGCAGATGCCGGTCATCGCCCAGCGCCACGGCGTGCCCATTGCCCAGCTCAACCGGCGATTGCAGAAAATCCCTGCCATCGCCCTTGGCCCGCCGCCGGCGAGGGATGCTTCGCTGTATCAGGTTGTCAGCACTGAACCGTTGAACACGCTGCCGGCCTACGCGGCGCTGATCGACAAGATTCACACCGACGGCGGCTCCAAAGGCGTGACCTCGACTGAGTCGGCCATGGCGCCGGTGGCCAAGCGCGCCAGCCAGCGCATGGAGGCGGAAATGGCCCCGCGCGGCGCGGCCAGCGCGGTGGCGGCCGCAGCCGGCAAACTGGCCGGGGCGCTGATTTCGGTCGGCGTGGCGGGCGTGCGCGCAATCATTCAGGCCAACGACCGCCCGGACAGTGAAGCGCTGATCCGCAGCAGCCTGGGCAACACCTTCGACAAGGCCTGGCTGAAACTGGTGCAAAACCCGACCACCGGCGTGATGGCCGGCACGCTGCACATGGCGGCGCAGGT
Organism: Pseudomonas sp. 3-2; assembly: GCF_019710535.1. Classification (NCBI taxonomy): domain Bacteria; kingdom Pseudomonadati; phylum Pseudomonadota; class Gammaproteobacteria; order Pseudomonadales; family Pseudomonadaceae; genus Pseudomonas; species Pseudomonas sp. 3-2. The sequence goes on from NZ_CP081200.1 coordinate 2,621,033, forward strand.
CGAGGGCAATTTGGGCGGGCGAGATGAACCGTCGGTCGGGTTGGGCGTCAACCGTGTCGAATGGCGGCCGCCCGAGTCGACTACTCAGCAGATCGAACCCACCCTGCAAGGAGAATGATCATGGCTTACATCGATGTTTTCGTGGCGCCCGTGCCGAATGCCAACCGCGAACAGTACAAAAAACACTGCGAAATCGCCGCGAAGCTGTTCAAGGAATACGGCGCGCTGGAGGTGATTCAGGGCTGGGGCGATGACGTGCCGGACGGCAAGGTCACCTCATTCCCGATGGCCGTAAAACTCAAGGAAGGCGAAGTCGTATCGGCCGGTTGGCTGGTCTGGCCGGACAAGGCCACCCGCGACGCCGGCATGGCAAAAATGATGGAGGACCCGCGCATGCAACCGGACGTCAACCCGATGCCGTTCGATGGGCAGCGGATGATCTTCGGTGGCTTCAAGGACATTCTCGAGTCCTGAGTTCAACGCAAATCCCATGTGGGAGCCAGCCTGCTGGCGATGGCGGCTGTACCGCAAAAGTCTGTAAGGACTGATCTACCGCTATCGCCAGCAGGCTGGCTCCCACAGGTTTGTGTTCACTCTGCAGATGGAGTAATCCGGCAACTTTTGCGTTGACGGATTTCTTCGTCCGTCGGCCGCTCGCGCACGAATTCGAAACGCGGCTCACCTTCGCTGTAATGCACCAGCCAGCCCCATTCCAGTTCACTCTCATCCTGCCCGGGATTCGGCGGTCGGGCCCACCAGGGTTCTTTGCTGAGGATCTCGCGCATGACGTCCTCCGGTTGATGGCAATCGTTGAACTATAAACCCCATGCCGAGAGTCGCCAGAAACGGGCGTGTAGAATCCAGGGATCTCGACGAACGAAGGAGCGGGGCCATGACGGACGAAACGCGCGGGGATCAACCGGTCAAGCGGCTGTTCTTCGCACTGGACTGCCCGCCGGCACAGCGCAAGGCGATTGCCCAGTGGCGCAGCGAACTGGGTTTGCGTACCGGCAAACCGGTGCCGGCCGACAATTTCCACCTGACGTTGCTGTTTCTCGGCGCGGTGCCGTTGGCGCAGATTGGCGAGGTCTGCGAGGCGGCGGCGAAGGTGCGAACACCGGGGGAGGCGCTGAGGATTTCGCTGGATCGGTTGCAGGTCTGGCGCCGTGCCGGGGTGTTGTCGCTGGCGCCGGAGCAGGCGCCGCAGGGATTGCTGCGACTGGTGTATGCGCTGGAGCAGGCGATGTTGCCATTCGGGTTTGAAGAGGCGACGCGGGAGTATCGTCCGCACCTGACGCTGGCCCGCGACTATCGGGCGCCGGAACCGGAAACCGCCACTGCGCCAGAGTTTTTCCTGCGCGCTGAACGCTTTGCGTTGTTCGAATCCCACAAGGGCCGTTATCGCTCGCTGGCCGATTGGCCACTGATCTGAGCCGACAAAAAAAGGCGCCCGAGGGCGCCTGAATTCACCTGAACCGAGGAAGCCAGGTGAGGCCGTTCAGAGCAGGGGGCAGCGGTGGTAAGGCGCTGCGTGAACGGAAATCGATTGATTCTTGAGTTAGAAACACAACCCCTGTGGGAGCGAGCCTGCTCGCGATGACGTTTGCACATTCAAAATCAATGTCGGCTGAAACTCCGCTATCGCGAGCAGGCTCGCTCCCACACAATTTCAATTACTTGCCGAGTTTCACGCGGGTCCAGCCCCGGGTCATGATCCGTTGCGTGGCAATCGGCTGATCCGGCACCGCATACAGCGTGGCCATCACCGCCTGCGGCGGGTACGACCCCGGGTCGTTGCGGATCGCTTCGTCCACCAGCGGCGTCGCGGCTTCGTTGGCGTTGCTGTAGCCGATGCTGTTGGTGACTTCGGCGATGATGTCCGGGCGCATCAGGAAGTTCATGAACAGGTAGGCGTTCTCGACGTTGGCGGCATCGCGCGGGATGGCGACCATGTCATAGAAACTGCCGGCGCCTTCCTTGGGAATGCTGTAGTCGATCTCGACCTTGTTGCCCGATTCCACCGCGCGGGCTTTGGCCTGCAGCACGTCACCCGAGTAGCCGACGGCCACGCAGATGTTGCCGTTGGCCAGATCGGAGATGTACTTCGACGAATGGAAATACGCCACCGACGGCCGGATTTTCATGAACAGCGCTTCGGCTTCGGCGATGTGCTTCACGTCCTTGTCGTTCACCGGATAACCCAGGTAGTGCAGGGCGGCCGGGAGCATTTCGGTTGGCGAGTCGAGGAAACTGATGCCGCAGGCCTTCAGCTTCTCGGCGTTCTCCGGTTTGAACAGCAGGTCCCAGGAATTGGTCGGCGCATTCTTGCCGAGCACTTCGCGGACCTTGTCCGGGTTGAAGCCGATGCCGATCGAACCCCACATGTACGGGAACGCGTGGGCGTTGTCCGGATCACTGGCGGAGGCGTTTTTCAGCAGCACCGGGTTGAGGTTTTTCCAGTTTGGCAGCTTCGATTTGTCCAGAGTCTGGTAGACCCCGGCCTTGATCTGTTTGGCCAGGAAACTGTTGGACGGCACCACGATGTCGTAGCCGGACTTACCCGCGAGCAAACGTGCCTCAAGGGTTTCGTTGCTGTCGAACACATCGTAGGTCACGCGGATGCCGGTCTCGTCCTCGAACTTCTTGACGGTGTCCGGGGCGATGTAATCCGACCAGTTGTAAACGCGCAGCACCTTGTCGTTGGCCTGGGCGCCCGTGGCGATTGCGCCCAATAAGGACAGTGTCAGCAGAGTCCTGCCAAACATTTTCATCGGTGAAACTCCATTCTTTTTATTCAAAAGCTTTTAAGCCAAAGCGCAAAGCCGTAAAACGCGACGGCCCTAGGCCGTCGCTGCCACTCGTTGAGGTTGCGGTTGCTGCCACGATTCGTTGGCGGTCTGATCCATCGCTTCCTGAATCGCCCGCTTGCGGTTGGCTTCTGCCTTGCGGCCGAAGTACCAGACCAGGAAGGTCACCAGCGACACTGCCAGCAGAATCAGGCTGGCCACGGCGTTGATCTCGGGCTTAACGCCCAGACGCACGGCCGAGAACACTTCCATCGGCAGGGTGGTGGAACCCGGGCCGGACACGAAGCTCGCCAGCACCAGATCGTCCAGCGACAGCGCGAACGACATCATGCCGCCCGCCGCCAGCGACGGCGCGATCATCGGGATGGTGATCAGGAAAAATACCTTGAACGGTTTCGCGCCCAGATCCATCGCCGCTTCTTCGATCGACAGGTCCAGCTCGCGCAAACGGGCGGAGACTACCACCGCCACATAAGCGGCACAAAACGTGGTGTGGGCGATCCAGATGGTGACAATGCCACGCTCTTGCGGCCAGCCGATCAGTTGCGCCATCGCTACGAACAGCAGCAACAGCGACAGACCGGTAATCACCTCAGGCATCACCAGCGGCGCGGTGACCAGACCACCGAACAGCGTACGACCCTTGAAGCGCGTTACGCGGGTCAGCACGAAAGCGGCGAGGGTGCCCAGCGCAACGGCGGCAATCGCGGTGTAGCAGGCGATTTCCAGCGAGCGCACCACCGAGCCCATCAGTTGGGTGTTGTCGAGCAGGCCGACGTACCACTTCACCGACCAGCCGCCCCAGACCGTTACCAGTTTCGAGGCGTTGAACGAGTAGATCACCAGAATCAGCATCGGCAGATAAATGAACGTCAGGCCGAAGATCAGCATGAACTTTGCAAAACCGAAGCGTTTCATCCCCGTGCCTCCATCTCTTTGGCCTGGCTGCGGTTGAACAGCAGAATCGGCACAATCAGGATCAACAGCATCACCACCGCCAGCGCGGACGCCACCGGCCAGTCGCGGTTATTGAAGAACTCTTGCCACAGCACGCGACCGATCATCAGGGTCTCCGGGCCGCCCAGCAGTTCCGGAATCACGAACTCGCCCACCACCGGAATGAACACCAGCATGCAGCCGGCGATGATGCCGTTCTTGGCCAGCGGCACGGTGATTTTCCAGAAGTTGTTGAAGTTGCTCGAACCCAGATCCTGCGCGGCTTCCAGCAGGCTGCCGTCGTGCTTCACCAGGTTGGCGTAGAGCGGCAGCACCATGAAAGGCAGGTACGCATACACGACCCCAATGTAAACGGCGGTGTTGGTGTTGAGGATCTCGATCGGGTGATCGGTGAGCCCGGTCCACATCAGGAACGCGTTAAGCAGGCCGTTGTTGCTGAGGATGCCCATCCACGCGTAAACGCGGATCAGGATTGCAGTCCAGGTCGGCATCATGATCAACAGCAGCAGGACGTTTTGCGTTTCCTTGCCGGTCTTGGTGATCGCGTAGGCCATCGGGAAACCGATCACCAGACACATCAGCGTACTGAGCAACGCCACCTTCAACGACCCGAGGTAGGCCGACAGGTACAGCTCGTCTTCGCCGAGCAGGGTGTAGTTGCCGATGTTCAGCAGAAGCTGGAATTTCTGTTCGGCGTAGGTGTAAATCTCCGAGTACGGCGGGATCGACAGCGCGGCTTCCGAGAAGCTGATCTTCATCACCAAAAAGAACGGCAGCATGAAGAACAGGAACAGCCAGATGAACGGGATGCCGATGACGAACTTTCGCCCGCTGGGCACCAGGCGCAGGAATTGCTGATTGAAGGTTCTCATGAGCGCAGTACCACGCCGCTGTCGTCTTCCCACCAGACGTAGACCTTGTCGTCCCAGGTCGGCCGCGCGCCACGGCGTTCGGCGTTGGCCATGAACGACTGGACGATCTTGCCGCTCGGCAACTCGACGTAGAACACCGAGTGGCCGCCGAGGTAGGCGATGTCATGCACCTTGCCTTCGGACCAGTTGTAGCGGGTCTCTGGCTTGATCGTGCTGACGAGCATTTTTTCCGGGCGGATCGCGTAGGTGATCGACTTGTCCTGCACCGAGGTGCTGACGCCATGACCGACGTAGATCTTTTGCTGCAAGTCCGGGCTGTGAATGATCGCGTGACCTTCAAGGTCCTCGACCACGGTGCCTTCGAAGGCGTTCACGTTGCCGATGAATTCGCAGACCATGCGGCTGACCGGGGCTTCATAGATGTCGACCGGGCTGCCGATCTGGGCGATCCAGCCCAGGTGCATGATCGCGATGCGCTCGGCCATGGTCATGGCCTCTTCCTGGTCGTGGGTCACCATCACGCAGGTCACGCCGACGCGCTCGATGATTTCCACCAGTTCCAGCTGCATCTGCGAACGCAGTTTTTTATCCAGCGCGCCCATCGGTTCGTCAAGCAGCAACAGCTTCGGCCGCTTGGCCAGGGAGCGGGCGAGGGCCACGCGCTGACGCTGGCCGCCGGACAGTTGATGTGGACGACGTTTGGCGTATTGGGTCATGTGGACGAGGCGCAGCATTTCTTCGACGCGGGCGTCGATTTCGCTGGCCGGCAAACGGTCCTGCTTGAGGCCGAAGGCGATGTTCTGCGCGACAGTCATGTGCGGGAACAGGGCGTAGGACTGGAACATCATGTTGATCGGCCGCTCGTACGGCGGCATGTCGGTGATGTCGACACCGTCGAGCAAAATGCGTCCTTCAGTCGGTCGTTCAAAACCGGCGAGCATGCGCAGCAGGGTCGATTTGCCCGAGCCGGAGCCGCCGAGCAGGGCGAAGATTTCGCCCTGATGGATCTCCAGGGACACATCGTCCACCGCAGTGGTTTCATCGAACTTCTTGGTGACTCGATCGACTTTCACCAGAACCTTTTTCGGTTGCTGATGACCTTCAAGAGCCTTCCTGTAAGTGCTGGAGGCGTTTGCCATGTGAAACTCCCAACAGGTTTCAGTCGCCGGGCCAACGCGGCCTGGCTTAAGAGTGGATTGCAGACCCGCACCGTGCGGGTTGTTCGGCGCCGCCGTCCTGGCTGCCGGGTGATGCTTTTTGTTTTCGCGGTGTGTTGCTGATCGCGGATGACGGATGCGCAAACGCGCAGCCGCCGACCCCGCGGGGGCAGTAAATGGTTTTGCAATCGTTGGGTGGCGTCAGCGCTGGTTGCGTCGCGCCGCACGCTGGCGGCAGGCCTCGCCGAACGCCTGGAAAATCCGCAGGTAGTTCGGGTTGTCCAGCACTTGCCATTCCGGGTGCCATTGCACGCCGAGGGCGAAGGTCGGGCTGTGCTCCACCGAGACCGCCTCGATCAGGCCATCCGGCGCCACGGCTTCGGCGCGCAGGCCGGGAGCGAGGCGGTCGATGCCCTGACTGTGAATCGAGTTGACCTGGAATTCACCCGGCAGCTCCAGCGCTTCGAACACGCCGCCCGGCAATACCTTCACGGCGTGGGCCGGGGCGTATTGCACGGCGACGTCCGGGCTGTCGGCTTCGCGGTGATCGAGCATGCCCGGCAGTTCATGCACCTTCTGGTGCAGGCTGCCGCCGAACGCCACGTTCATTTCCTGGAAGCCGCGGCAAATGCCGAGTACCGGAACGCCCGCCGCGATGGCTGCACGTAATAGAGGAAGGGTAGTGGCATCCCGCGCCGGATCGTGATCCGTGCCGGGAGCGCTGTCCGGGCCCTGATAGTGGAAGGGTTCCACATTGGACGGCGAGCCGGTCAGCAACAGACCGTCGAGCTGACCCAGCAGATCTTCGATTTCAGTCAGTTTGCCAAGGGAAGGAATGACGACGGGCAACCCCAGCGCCGCAACGCTGACAGCGCGAACGTACTTGTCGCCGCTGATGTGATAGGGGTGCAGGCCAATCTGTTTGACGCACGCAGTAACGCCGATCAATGGCTTGAATGCCATTTTTATTCACCTCGAAGTTTGACACTTGAACGAGCTTTTCCGGAGCTTAGCGTCGTTGATTTTAATTAACAACTCCCATGTAAAAAATTCTAAACGCCGTTCATCAAATCTTCATGATTCACGGGTCTCTGGCGTCGTCATTGGCACGTGAGTGTTAAAAAAAGCCCGAAAAATAAACGCTGAGCGGCCCGGTGTTCGCTATTGACTTCACTTTGCCGTTCGGGTTGACTGGCTCCGCGAAACAGCAGTGAACATAATAATTAACAGCTAAATAGGTGCATCATGTCGGTCCCTCTGCGTGCCGTTCAACTCAACGAAGCAAACGCATTCCTTAAGAAACATCCTGAGGTTTTGTACGTCGACCTTCTGATTGCAGACATGAACGGTGTGGTGCGCGGCAAGCGCATCGAGCGCACCAGTCTTCACAAGGTTTACGAGAAAGGCATCAACCTGCCGGCCTCGCTCTTTGCCCTCGACATCAATGGCTCCACGGTGGAAAGCACCGGCCTGGGCCTGGACATCGGCGACGCCGACCGCATCTGCTACCCGATCCCCGGCACCCTGAGCATCGAGCCCTGGCAGAAGCGTCCGACCGCGCAACTGCTGATGACCATGCACGAACTGGAAGGCGAGCCGTTCTTTGCCGACCCGCGTGAAGTGCTGGCCAACGTGGTGCGCAAGTTCGACGCACTGGGCCTGACCATCTGCGCCGCGTTCGAACTCGAGTTCTACCTGATCGACCAGGACAACGTGAACGGCCGTCCGCAATCGCCGCGTTCGCCAGTGTCCGGTAAGCGTCCAGTCTCGACCCAGGTTTATCTGATTGACGATCTCGACGAATACGTCGACTGCCTGCAAGACATCCTCGAAGGCGCGAAAGAGCAGGGCATTCCTGCCGACGCCATCGTCAAGGAAAGCGCCCCGGCGCAGTTCGAAGTCAACCTGCATCACGTGTCCGACCCGATCAAGGCGTGCGACTACGCCGTCCTGCTCAAGCGTCTGGTGAAGAACATCGCCTACGACCACGAGATGGACACCACCTTCATGGCCAAGCCGTATCCGGGCCAGGCGGGCAACGGTCTGCACGTGCACATTTCGATTCTGGACAAAGAGGGCAACAACATCTTCGCCAGCGAGGATCCCGAGCAGAACGCCGCACTGCGACACGCGATCGGCGGTGTGCTGGAGACCCTGCCTGCGCAAATGGCGTTCCTCTGCCCGAACGTCAACTCGTACCGCCGCTTCGGCGCGCAGTTCTACGTGCCGAACTCGCCGAGCTGGGGCATCGACAACCGCACCGTTGCGGTACGAGTGCCGACCGGGTCCGCCGACGCCGTGCGTATCGAGCATCGCGTAGCCGGTGCCGACGCCAACCCGTACCTGTTGATGGCTTCGGTGCTGGCTGGTATTCACCACGGCCTGACCAACCAGATCGAACCGGGCGCGCCGGTGGAAGGCAACAGCTACGAGCAGAACGAACAGAGCCTGCCGAACAACCTGCGCGACGCCCTGCGTGAGCTGGATGACAGCGAAGTCATGGCCCGCTACATCGACCCGATGTACATCGACGTGTTCGTCGCGTGCAAGGAAAGCGAGCTGGCCGAGTTCGAGAACTCCATCTCTGACCTTGAGTACAACTGGTATCTGCATACCGTCTGACGCTCAAGCGCGATCTCGCTAACACCGCAAAACCCTGTGGGAGCGACGGTGCGACGATTCGACTTGCCCGCGAAGTGGCCATCACCTTCAACATTGAAGGTGACTGACCCGCCGTATTCGCGAGCAAGTCGCACCGTCGCCCCCACAGGGATATCGGTCACTAATTCTTATGTGTGAGTCACCCCCCCATGACCATGACCCGCAACGACTGGGAACAACGCTTCCAGTCCCTGACCCTCGAATCCCGTGCCTTCATCAACGGCGAATACCGCCCGGCCATCAGCGGCGAAACCTTCGAATGCCTGAGCCCCGTCGACGGCCGTTTCCTGGCCTCCGTCGCCAGCACCGATGAAGCCGACGCCAACCTTGCCGTTGAAGCCGCGCGCCAATCCTTCAATTCCGGCGTGTGGGCGAACAAGGCCCCGGCCGAACGCAAGCGCATCCTGATCCGCTTCGCCGACCTGATCCTGCAACACCAGGAAGAGCTGGCGCTGCTCGAAACCCTCGATATGGGCAAGCCGATCAGCGACTCGATGAGCATCGACATCCCGGCGACCGCCAACGCGATCCGCTGGAGCGCCGAGGCCATCGACAAGATCTACGACGAAGTCGCCGCCACCCCACACGATCAACTCGGCCTGGTCACCCGCGAGCCGTCCGGCGTGGTCGCCGCCATCGTGCCGTGGAACTTCCCGCTGATCATGGCCAGCTGGAAATTTGCCCCGGCGCTGGCGGCGGGTAACTCGTTCATCCTCAAACCTTCGGAAAAATCCCCGCTGACCGCGATCCGCATTGCGCAACTGGCGCTGGATGCCGGCATTCCGAAAGGCGTGTTCAACGTCCTGCCAGGCTTCGGCCACACCGTCGGCAAGGCGCTGGCGCTGCACATGGACGTCGACGTGCTGGCCTTTACCGGTTCCACCGCGATTGCCAAGCAACTGATGATTTATGCAGGCCTTAGCAACATGAAACGCGTCTGGCTCGAAGCTGGGGGCAAGAGCCCGAACGTGGTGTTTGCCGACGCACCGGACTTGCGCGCGGCAGCACAAGCGGCGGCCGGCGCCATTGCGTTCAACCAGGGCGAAGTCTGCACCGCCGGCTCGCGCCTGCTGGTGGAGCGTTCGATCCGCGAGCAATTCATCCCGCTGCTGGTCGAAGCGCTGCAAGCGTGGAAACCGGGTCACGCCCTGGATCCGGCGACCACCGTCGGCGCCGTGGTCGATCAGCGTCAACTGGACAACGTGCTGCGCTACATCAGCATCGGTCGGGAGCAGGGCGCCGAGCTGATCGCCGGCGGCCGCCGCACCCTCGAGGAAACCGGCGGCACCTACATCGAGCCGACGATTTTTGACGGCGTGACCAACGCCATGACCATCGCCAAGGAAGAAATCTTCGGCCCGGTGCTGTCGCTGATCACCTTCGACACCGTTGAAGAAGCACTGCACATCGCCAACGACAGCATCTTCGGCCTCGCCGCCGGGGTCTGGACCAGCAACCTGAGCAAGGCTCATACCTTCGCCCGTGGCCTGCGCGCCGGCAGCGTGTGGGTCAACCAGTACGACGGCGGCGACATGACCGCACCGTTCGGTGGCTTCAAACAATCGGGCAACGGTCGCGACAAATCGCTGCACGCGTTCGACAAGTACACCGAGCTGAAAGCGACCTGGATCAAGCTCTAATTCTATTTACAACGGTGGACGCCGGTTTTTCCGGCGTCCCTCGGAGAACAATAATGAAACAACAACACGTCAACAGTTATTACGCCGCCACCCGCAACGAAGTCATCGACTTCCCGACGCTTGAAGAGTCGGTGGAGTGCGATGTCTGCATCATCGGCGCCGGCTACACGGGCCTGTCCTCGGCGCTGTTCCTGAGCGAAGCCGGCTACAAGGTGACGGTGCTGGAAGCGGCGAAAGTCGGCTACGGCGCCAGCGGTCGCAATGGCGGTCAACTGGTCAACTCCTACAGCCGCGACGTCGACGTGATCGAAGAGCGCTACGGCGACAAGACCGCCGAAATCCTCGGCAGCATGATCTTCGAAGGCGCCGACATCATTCGTTCGCGCATCAAGGAATACGACATCAAGTGCGACTACCGCCCGGGCGGCATTTTCGCAGCGATGAACAACAAACAGCTCAAGGGACTCGCCGAACAGAAACGTAGCTGGGAACGTTACGGCAATAAAAACCTGAAGATGCTCGACGCTGCGGACATTCGTCGCGAAGTCGGCTCGGACGCCTACGTCGGCGGTTTGCTGGACATGCAGGGCGGTCACATCCACCCGCTGAACCTGGCCCTCGGTGAAGCCGCCGCCATCGTGCGTCTGGGCGGCAAGATCTACGAACAGTCCGCTGCGGTGGAAATCAAATACGGCGAACCCAACGTCGTGCGCACCGCCAAAGGCCAGGTCCGCGCCAAGTACCTGCTGATCGCCGGCAACGCCTACCTGCCGCAAGGCCTCGACAACCGCGTGACCGCCAAGAGCATGCCGTGCGGCTCGCAGATCTGCGTCACCGAACCGTTGACCGAAAAGCAGGCCCGCGGCCTGATCACCAACAACTACTGCGTCGAGGACTGCAACTACCTGCTCGACTACTACCGTCTGACCGCCGACAACCGTCTGCTCTACGGCGGCGGCGTGGTCTACGGTGCCCGTGAACCGGACGACATTGAAACCCTGATCCGCCCGAAGATCCTCAAGACCTTCCCGCAGCTCAAAGACGTGAAAATCGACTACCGCTGGACCGGCAACTTCCTGCTGACCATGTCGCGCATGCCGCAATTCGGCCGCATCGAGAAAAACGCCTACTACATGCAGGGCTACAGCGGCCACGGCGTCACCTGCTCGCACCTGGCCGGCAAACTGATCTCGGAAATGATCCGCGGTGACGCCGAACGCTTCGACGCCTTCGCCTCCCTGCCACACATGCCGATGATCGGCGGCCGCACCTTCTCCGCGCCACTGACCGCCCTCGGCGCCGTGTACTACTCGCTGCGCGACCGTTTCGGCATCTGATTAACCTCGCCGGTGGCGCCCCCAAAAAGGGCGTCGCCGGCTTTTTCATGTGCCGTCCATCGAACCTGCTGAGCAACACCGACAAACGTGATTTAATAGCCGCCTTTCACGGTTCCGGGACACGGGAGCAACGTGATCCGCGCGCCTTGCGCGGCACCCGCCACCCACCCCCATCGCCCTTAAGTCGTTCTCACATAAGGCTGTCATGGATACGGGTTCTCGACTCAAACTAGTACGCGAAAGCTACAAACTCTCCCAGCGCGAGCTGGCCCGGCGTAGCGGCGTGACCAATGCCACCATCTCCCTGATCGAACAGAATCGTGTCAGTCCTTCCGTCAGCTCACTGAAAAAGCTGCTCGAAGGCATCCCGATGTCCCTGGCCGACTTCTTCACCTTCGACCAGCCCCCCCGCGAACACCAATACGTCTTCCGCGCCAACGAACAACCCGACCTCGGCCGCCACGGCCTGCGCCTGCTCCTGATCGGCGCCTCGGTCCCCAGCCGCCAGATGCGCTTGCTGCGCGAGCAATACGCACCGGGCGCGAGCTCCGGGGAAGAGCCGATTGTTCACTCGGAAGGTGAGGAGTGTGGGTTAGTGACCCGTGGCACCGTGGAGTTGACGGTGGATGGGCAGGTGAGCGTGTTGAGTGCGGGGGATGGGTATTACTTTCCGACGACGCTGCCGCACAAGTTCCGGAATATTGGGGCGGATGAGGCGGAGATTATTAGTGCGAATACGCCGGCGAATTTTTGATGATTCGCTTCGCGTTATGCAAGCTCTATTGTTGTCGGTTTTATTCAAAGCCATACCTATTACGCCAGGGGATGGCTTTGATTGATTTTTTATGATTAATGGGCTGGCGGTCCGAATTTTTCTAGGTTCTGACTTGCTTATTCGCCCCGATTTAGCTCCGCTGCCGTTACCCTTTGTGGCGTGTTTGACTCTTTGATAAAATCCATTTGAGCATAACCAGCACCATTTAGAGTGGCAGTCCAATTGTTAAAGGATGGCGCGCCGCCGACGTAGTCCGCTTCCCATCTCCAGGAACCATGTGAAGTATTGAATTGAAGTACTGTCTCATCTTGACCTTCCCCGTAAAAGTGGTAGTGGCCTGTCACTTTTTCCCACTTGTTTGTCTGAGCGTCGTGGAAGTAGCCGCTGCACCAACCGGTTGATTCGTTGAAGTTTTCAATCACAAGGCGGTATATGTTTCCGCTTCCGCCATCATAGTTTCCATTCAGTGGGTATGTCATTTTCAATCTCCAGTTTCGAAATGGGCGTGATTTCCAGAATGCATATTTCTGTGGAGTGATTGTGTTTTAGGTGAGAGATATTGTCACCTGTAATAAATGACAGGTTTTAATAACTTTCACTAATTGTGATTATTCCGATTGGTGCTTGTCCTTTCTTTTCAAGCGCCATGTACTTGGCAAGGCTTAAAACGGGCATAAAAGTTGAAAAGTTTAATTGTGTAAGTCCTTCAGCTTCCAGGCAAGAACATCAAAATCCTCGTTGCTCTATAACCCGAAACACGTCACTCACGTCCTGAATCAAGATTCTGGCGATGGTGCTGACGGTGTTGATGTCATGCTCGGCGTGGTCGGGGAGATGTATGCAGGCCATCAGATCCAAGTATTTCAGAACAGCATCGAGCCGTTCCCTAAGGCAGGCGTGAAGATCGCTCAGTGTGGTGTCGGCGTCGATGAGCAGGACAGGGTGGTCGGTAGCGGGATGGGACATCTTCGCGTGGCGGTGGAGCGGTGTTTTGATCGTCATATGGAAAGGTCTCTTGGTAAAGATGAGCCACCTTTCTGCTGCGAAACAAAGTGGGTGGCAGATGTGTGCGGGTTCGCAGACCGAGGAAGAGACCAAACCCGGCAGACCCGTAAGTCTCCCGCACACAACTGCCGTAAAACGTAATGCCGGCGAATTTTGCCAGAATTGTAGTTTGACGGTGTTAGTCAATTTTCCTTAGGGCTGCGAAACCCTATCGCCAAATTCGTTCAGCGACAGACCCACTCTAGGCACCGATTCCCACCGTCGCAATCAGCCTGTAGGACGTGAAATCACCACGTCTGGCCAGAGAGTTCGCTCCCGTTCGGCGGCGCAACCGGCGTAAATCAGGGGCTGCGGCGTGTCAGGGAAAAAACACTTGCCGGGTTTGGAACCGCTTCGCAGCCCCGCAAGAACAAGCTCCCTCACCACACGGAGTAATTTCCTACGCCGTTTTCAGATCAAAAAATCCCTCACACATTCCAACCCCGGAACTTTCCCCAAAACCGATGTCAATTTGATGGCGTGTCGCGACGCTCATTCATCGGCTCAAGCAGTGCCAGGCTGGTTCCTGGTCAACCAAGGAAGTGTGTGATGAGACTATTACTCGCAATGTTGTTGATGTTCAGCGGCTACAGCTTTGCCAGTTGCGGCAACATTGATGACCACGATCAGCGCGCCTATTGCAATGCAAGGGAGAGCGGCAGCAGTTGCGGCAACATCGACAATCACGATCTGCGGGCGGCTTGTAACGCGGAGCAGGGCGGCAGTTCCTGCGGCAACATCGACGACCACGACCAGCGTGCCTACTGCAATGCCAAAAAGAGCGGCAGCAGCTGCGGCAACATCGATGATCATGACCTGCGTGCGCGGTGCAACGCGGAGCAGGGGGGCAGTTCCTGCGGCAACATCGATGACCACGACCAGCGTGCCTACTGCAATGCCACAACGGGCGGCAGTAGTTGCGGGAACATCGACAACCATGATTTGCGTACGCGGTGTGAGGCCATGAAGCGCTGATCTGGTTTTGATTGCTTTACCCAGTGCCAGGCTGTTTCCCGGCAAGCTCAAGGAAGTGTGAGATGAAACTGATTCTTGCGATGTTGTTGCTGTTCAGCGGTTACGTTTCCGCCAGTTGTGCCAGCATCACTGACCCAGACAAACGCAATTATTGCCAGGCCATGGAGGAAGGTAGCAGTTGTTATTCCATCGACAATTACGATTTGCGCACGGCCTGCCAAGCGGAGAAGGGTGGTTCATGCGCGGGTATCCAGGATCGTGACCAGCGCGCCTATTGCGACGCCAAGAAAGGCAGTAGTTGTGCCTCGATCGATAATTACGATCTTCGCACCGCTTGCGAAGGGGAGAAAGGCGGTTCATGCGCGAGTATCCAGGATCGTGACAAACGCTCCTTCTGTGAAGCGAAGCAGGGCAGCAGCTGTGCGAGCATCGGCGACGGGGATCTGCGCAACCAGTGTGAAGCCATGAAACGCTGATCCATCAACCTGAATCCAAACGCAAAAAGGGACACCCAGCGGTGTCCCTTTTTTGTGGGCGACTGAAACAAAATCCCCGGACTACCCATTCAAACTTTTCACTTGCCACGTCCCGGCTCATCGCCAAAGGTTCCCCCCATCAGCACCACGTCGTAGACTGCGAAACAAGTTGTAACGCCTCTCCCACGGACGGAACCGCGCATGATTCAAATCGGCAGCCGCAACAACGCCCCCACGCCGCAGCACAAAACCCAGGACATCTACATCTTCAGCATCGACCTGTCTCGCCCGGCGACGCCGTTCTGCTTCGAGCAGTCGATTGGCGGCGGGCATGTCGAGCAGGGCGGTGCGCGGTGGCTGGCGCTGCATGAGCTGGATGGTTGGCCCGGTGAATGGCGTGAGCATTTGAAGAAGGCCGGATGTGCCTGGGTAGCCGAGTTGCTGGACGCGCGTTCGGGGGAGAGTCAGGCTGATCTGGTCTCGCTGATCCTTCAGCGGTACGCCGAGCCGGCGCAGCCAGCCGGACGTTTGCAGGCGATTGGGCGCTGGTTCAAGCGTCACTTCTATATTGGCGGCCGGTACGGCGTCTGACCCGAGGAAAAGCCCATGACTCAGACACTGGAACGCGCCATCGCCATTGCCGCCACGGCCCACGAGGGGCAGGTGGACAAGGGGGGGGCGCCGTATATTTTGCATCCGCTGAAGGTCATGTTGCGCATGAGCAGCCTGGAAGAGCGCATCGTCGCGGTGCTGCACGATGTGGTCGAGGACTGCGGCATCAGCCTGGAGGATTTGCGCAAGGAAGGCTTCAGCGAAGCGGTTTTGTCCGCCATCGAATCGGTGACCAAAGTGCCCGGTGAATCCTACGAGGACTTTGTCGAGCGCGCCGCGCAGAACCCGATCGGGCGGGTGGTGAAACTGGCGGATCTGGAAGAGAACAGCGACCTGTCGCGGATTGCCTCGCCGAGTTGGGAGGATCTGGAGCGGATCGAAAAGTATCGGCGGGCGATTGGACGGTTGCGCGCCTGACTCACTTGAATAGCCAGGAAGGCGACCATGAAATCCATTCTGTGTTTGTTGATTGCTGCCGGCTTCGGCGCACTGTTGCAGTTCGAAGGCGTGCCCCACGGTTTGCTGTTGGGCTCGATTCTCGTGACGGCACTGGTCGTCACCAAATTCAAATTCGCGCCAGCGACGCCCTATGGCTTGGGCTACATTCAGGTCACGCTGGGTATCGCCACCGGGTTGATGTTCGAAGCGTGGGACAGTGCGACGGTATCGACGATGTTGCCGAGCCTCGGCGTGTTGCTGCTGTGCCTGGCAGTGCAAGTGGCGTTGGCCGCCTGGTGGCTGTCGCGCGGTGCGGGGTGGAATCGAACGGATGCCTTGCTGGCGGTGTATCCGGGGGCGCTGGCGGCGGTGTTCGATTTGCTGGAATCGCATCAGGCGTCGAGCAAGGTGATCATCGTGCACTTGATGCGGCTGCTGCTGATCACGGTGCTGGTGAGTTTGCTGATTCCCGGAACTGCATCGGTTGCCGTGACCGAAGTTGATCCCCTGTCCACGGGCATGGCGCTGACCGTGCTGTCGGTGATCGGCTTGAGCGTGGTGGTTGGGCGATTGTTGCTGGCCGTTGGCGTGCCGGCGCCGTTCATGTTGACGGCAATCATCATCACCGCCGTGTTCGTGAAATCAGGATGGCTGCAGGGCTTCCACATGCCGGACTGGAGTTTGAATCTGGCGGCGCTGATTCTCGGTGTGCGGATTGGTTCGCGATTCCAAGGGCTTGGCCTCGCGGAGCTGGGACGTCACGGCCGCACGGCGCTGGTATCGGTCGGTTTGATGATTCTGGTGGCGGCGGTTTTTGCATTGGCGGCCGCGCGGTTGCTGGGCAGCGATGCTTTGTCGCTGTGGCTCGCGTACATGCCAGGAGCAATCGAAACCATCGCAATCGTGGCGTTCGCCGGCGGGCTGAATGTGGTGTTTATCCTCACTCACCATCTGGCGCGAATGGTGGTACTGCACTTCGCGCCGGCGTTGCTTGTGCAGGTTCGGCGGGTGCGGGAAGACGTTTGAACACGGGCTTTGCGCCCCGTGAACTACACTCCCAGATTACCCCGCCCCCCAGGCAAACCCCGCCGCGTCGGAGGTCATCATGTTCCGCTTCTCACTCTTCATCGCAGCGTGCCTGTGCGCCACACAGGCCAGTGCTGAATCCGTCGTCCCGCTCAAGGGTCAGACTTCCCAGCAAACCCAGATCGACATCAACGATTGCCATTCCATTGCGTCCACTTCAACTACGTCGACACCGCAAGCCGGTGGTCGGCTGAAGGGCGCCGCAGTGGGTGCCGCTGCCGGCGCTACTGCCGCTGAAGTGCGCGGGCGTCAGCACGACGAGTTCTATGAAGCCGTGGACGATGACCGCAAGCAGGATTACCGCCAGAACCGCGCCAAAGAGACGGCTGCCGCCGGTGCGGTGGTCGGCGGTGCGCGGCAGCGGCAGGATCGGCGCGAGCAGCGGCGGACCGATGCTTCAGCCAGTTCAAGCGCCTACACCGGTTGCCTGCAAGGGCGGGGTTATCAGGTCACGCCCTGACGGCTTTCCCGATGCGCGACGAGCAGGTGCATCATCACGCCGCTGTAGAGCGTCACCAGAATGAACAACCCCATGCGCACCGCGAAGGCGGTGTAGACGTCCTTGCCCGCCGCGCTGTCCTCAACGGACTGACCGAGCAGGATGATCATGGTGATCAGGGTGTTGAGCCAGAACCCCGGGGTGAGTTGCGTCGGGTGCAGCCGATAGAGTTTGCGCGCCAGAAACAGCCCGAACAGCAGCATCCAAAGAAAGAACATCCACAAGTGCACGAACAGGCTCAACGCGCACCAGAACAGCACCGCCAGCAGTCCGCCGAGCAAGGTTGAGCCGAGCAGTTCGCGCCCGGCATGGTGGGTGCGAGTCGTGGTGCTCTGCTGGCCGAGGCTGACGGCTTTGAGGATGATCGGCAGGTAGCTGGCCGGGTCGATCAGCACCAGCAGGAAGGTCGGCAGCACGATCAATGTTGCGCGCATCGCTACGCGAGGCACGTCTTCGGCGGGCAGGGCGGGAGCGGGTGGTGGCGCGGGGCTGTTGGCCGGTTCCGGGAACAGGATGTGGCTCAGGCCGACGATGACGACGGCCAGCAACAAGCCTTTGACCAGCGCGCTGATCACCGCCATCGCCAGTTCGAATGAGGCAAAACCGGCGGCGGAGATCATGGTCATGCCGATCACCAGAAACGTCATGATCAGCACGTTGCCGCCGCGCAAGCCGTAGGTGAACACCAGAAACAGTCCGACACCGATCAGCAGCACGCCGCACACCGGGTAATAACGCAGCAACGGCACCAGCAACAGCCCGAGGCTGGTGGTGAATGCGGCGACCAATGTCAGCACCAGCGCCATTTTGACTGGCAACGGTCGAGGCATGCTGGCCAGCAGCAACACCGCGAGCACCGGCGACAAAAACGACAGCGGCAAGGCGAGGCCGTAACTGGCGGCGGTGCACAACGCCGTGCCGCAGGCCAGGCGCAAGGCACGTTGCGCCGGAACGCTGCGTTCAGTAGGCATACGATAGCCAGCTCATCAACCAGACAAACATCCGCCCGAGTGGATTGAGCAGATTGCCCTCGCTCGGAAACGCCATGACTTCCGCCTGCCCGCCGGCGCGAATCGAACGGCTCTCGAACAGGCGCTTTTTCGCCTCTTCGCTGAACTCGATGATCACCGGAAAACGCTGGGCCGGACGCAGCCAGTCGCGGCTGTTCTGGATTGTCGGCAGGGTGCCGGGCGGCGGCGTCTGGCCGACGCTGACGCCATAACCGACGCTGCGCACCCGGCCATCGAGCACTTCGCCGGGCAGGGCGTCGAGGATGATCGATACTGGCGTGCCGGGCTTGATTCGGCCGAGATTGTTTTCGGTGAGGTCGGCGCTGACCCACACGTCCTGGATCGTGATCAGCGTCATCACCGGGCTGCCGGCAGCGGCGAACTGGCCGACATCGGTACGCAGGTCGGTGATCAGGCCCGCCGAACGCGCACGAATGCGGGTGTTGGCCAGATCCAGTTCGGCCTTGGCCAGCGTGGCGGCGGCGCTGAGCAGTTTGGCGTTGGTGTCGGTGTTGCCGCCTTCCTGCTCCTGGGCGCGCAGTACTTCGGCCCGAGCGGCGGCGACCTGGCTGACAGCGGCCTCGTGATTGGCCCGGGACACTTCCAGCAGCCGAACCGAAACCGTGCCCGGATCTTCTTTGTACAAGCCTTCCAGCCGTCGATTGTCCTGGCGCGTTTTGAGTTCATTGGCTTGCGCGGCCCGCAACGACGCCTGTGCCGAAGCGATGCCCGCGGTGCTGGCGCCGACCGTGCGCCGGGTGTTTTCCAGATCGGCGCGGGCCCGGTCGACAGCAATTTGCAGCGGCTGCGGATCGAGTTCGAAAAGGATGTCGCCGGCCTGCACGTCCTGATTGTTGCGCACGTTGACCTTGATCACCCGGCCCGCGACTTCCGCCGCCACCGGGATCACGAACGCGCCGACCCGCGCTTGCTGGGTGTAGGGCGTAAAACGGTCGGCCAGCAGATACCAGACCAGGCTCAGCACAATCACCAGCAGCACCCGGCGGATGCCTTTTTTCGCCGGATCCGGCGGCGCTTCATCACTCATGGCGGTCTACCTGCGAGGGAATCGGATAGGTCGGTTGCGGCGGCGGGGCGCTCAGCAGATCGCCCCAGTCGGTGCGTTGCTGCATCTGCTGCCGGGTCGCTGAATCAATCTGCGGCCCGGCGCTTTGCCAGCCGCCGCCCACGGCGCGGTACAGGGAGATCAGGTTGCTCACGGCGTTGCTGCGGCTGACCAGATAGTTGTCCTGTAGCTCCAGCAACGCGCGCTGGGCGTCGAGCACCCGTTGAAAGTCCGAATAGCCTTCGCGATATTGGGTATTGGCCAGCACCAGCGAACGCCGCGCCGCGCCTTCGGCCTCGCCGAGAATGCGTTCGCGCTCCAGCGCTTTGGTCAGGCCGCTGGCGGCGTCGTCGGCCTCGCGGGCAGCCTGGCGGACCTTGTCGCGATAGGCTTCGATCAGTTGCTGCAAGCGCGCATCCTGCACGCGAATGTTGTTGTGAATACGACCGTAATCGAACAGGTTCCAGCGCAGGCTCGGGCCGCCGATCAGATCGAGGCTGCGCGGGGTGGCGCCGAGGGTGTCGCTGGACCAGACGATGCTGCCGAGCAGGGTCAGCGAGGGATACAGATCGGTCTCGGCCACGCCGACCAGCGCCGATTGCGCGGCAACGTTCAGCTCTGCCGCGCGGACATCGGGACGGCGCAGCAGCAGGTTGGCCGGGACATCCTGCAACACGGCGCGATCCACCAGCGGAATCAGCCCCGGTTGCTCCGCCAGAAACGCCGCGCCACCGGGCGGCTGGCCGACCAGCACCGCCAGCGCATTGCGGGTGCGCAGCAACTGGTCTTCGAAAGCCGGAATGCTGCTCAGGGTGCCGAGGTATTGGGTTCTGGCCTGTTGCAGGTCGAGTTCGGCGGTCTGGCCGCTGCGAAAGAGTTTTTCGGTGATCTCGAAATTGCGTTTTTGCTGGGCGGCATTTTCCCGTGCGACCCGCAGCCGGGCTTCGGTGGTGCGCAGGGCAAAGTAGGTATCGGCCACTTGAGCGCGCAGCAGCACGAGGGCGTCTTCGTAGTTGGCCTGGGCGGCGAAGTAGCTGGCGTCGGCGGATTCGATGGCACGGCTGAAGCGCCCCCAGAAATCCAGTTCCCAACCGACATCGAATGCGGCGCTGTGCTGCCAGAAGTGCAAGTCCTGCGGGTTGTTGCCGCCGGACTGACGGCGGTCGATGTACAGGCTGTCGGCGCTGGCCTGTTGCAGCTGCGGGTAGCGACCGCTGTCGGCGATGCCCAGTTGCGCGCGGGCTTCGAGGACCCGCAGGCCGGCGATTTTCAGGCTGCTGTTGCGGGCTTCGGCGTCGCTGATCAAACGGTCGAGGATCGGATCGGCAAACACCTGCCACCACTGGCGCAGATCCGGCACGGTGCCGCGTTCGCTGGCCTGCTCGAGCGCCGGACTTTGCCACTGCTTGCTCCAGTCCTGCGCCGGTGGCTGGAAATCCGGGCCCAGCCGCAGGCAGCCGCCAAGGCTCAGCGCACCGAGCAACAGCAGGTGGCCGGGACGGATCAGCAGGGCTGGCGTTGCAGGCATACCGGGAGGCCCCAGCGGGAAATGTCACTGGAGCATAGACCGCAGATTGCGGGTTGTTCGAAGCAATCAGCTGCTACGCTTTTTCAGGCGAACGCCACCGAACCCCGCCCCGGATAAAAAGGTAGGAAGCCATGGACACTGCTCAAGAACCGCTTGCCCCCTCCAGCGCCAGTTGGCGTTTCAAGGTCGGCGTGGCAATCATCTGCCTGATGCTCGGTTCGTGGCTGATGGTGCCGATTGCCGCCGCCCTCGACGTGCCGGGCTCGAAAGTCGCGGCGCTGACCGGGGTGCTGTTCATCAGCAATAAAGTGCTGTTGCTGCTGGTGATCGCGGTCATGGGCAAGGCCGGGTTCGCCGAACTCAAGCGCACGATCGGCCACTACATTTCCGGCGTGATTCCGACCCCGGTGGCCGAAGTCAGCCCGATGCGCCACAAGATCGGCGTGGTGATGTTCTGCCTGCCGCTGCTGTCGTCCTTCCTGGAACCGTATTTCGATAACTTCTTTCCGGGTGTGCGGCCCAACCTCTGGCAGATGCAGGCGCTGGGCGACTTGATGTTCGTCGGCAGCTTTTTCGTGCTGGGCGGCAATTTCTGGGACAAGGTGCATGCGTTGTTCGTGCGCAAGGCGCGGGTGGTGGTGGAATGAAAACAGGGGGCATAAGCCCCCCTGTGTCATTTGAGGTGGGCGGCGAAGCCCTCGCTGCCTGGCGCAATGTCGTCCTTTAAGGTCAGCGACGGAATCTCGTAATCACCGCCATTTTGCTGCCGATACGCGATCGGCCGCGTGCTCCACAGTTCATCGAGCCGCGTGCCCAGCGCCTCACAGGTCTGGGCAAACCGGGCTTCATCCATCCGGCTGGTGCGGTACACCACGAAGGGCGGCATCACGTCAAAGCCAGGGTAGTAGAGGATTCCGTGCTGGATGGGGAACAGCACGTCGTCGATCGGGCCGTTGATCCCGCGCGGGCTGTAGTGTGATTCCCAGCCTCCGGTGGTGACCATCAGCATGGCCCGCTTGCCTTTCAGGTGGCCTTCACCGTAGCGGTCGCCCCAGCGAGCATCGGAATGCTCGCCCACGCCGTAGGCAAATCCGTAGGCATACACGCGCTCGACCCAGCCCTTGAGAATCGCCGGCATGGAGAACCACCACAGCGGGAATTGCAGGATCAGTGCGTCGGCCCATTGCAGTTTTTCCTGCTCGCGGGCGATGTCGGCGGCTTGTCGGCCCTGCTCGAAAGCAAGTTTCGAATCGAGGGAGGCATGAAACGGCCGGGTCGTGTCGCGACCGGGACTGTCGTCGGCGTCGAGGGTGGTTTTCCAGTTCATCGCATAGAGGTCGGAGACCTGCACGGTATGGCCGGCGGCTTGCAGGCGCTGGACGGTGAAGTCTTTGAGCGAGCCGTTGAGTGAGGTCGCTTCGGGATGGGCATAGACCAGAAGTACATTCATGTTGAAGCTCCGTTGCTGTGTGACAGCAGGATCGACGTTTGCCGGGTATATTGGAAATGAATGTCTGATATGTCTGGTATAGCCATGAATAATTTGAGACGGCTGGATATCAACCTGCTGCTGACCCTCGATGTGTTGCTCGCGGAGCACAACGTCACCCGTGCCGCCCAGCGGCTGAACCTGTCGCAGCCGTCGGTAAGCGTGCATCTGGCCAAGTTGCGGGACATCTTCGGCGATCCGCTGTTGCTGCCCGGCCCACGAGGCATGCGTCCGACGGCGCGGGCGGATGAGCTGCGCGAGCCGTTGCGGGACGCACTGGAGGCGCTGGAACGAGCGGTGGCGCCGGCCAGGCCGTTCGACCCGGCGCAAGCGACGAATACCTGGAAAATCGCGGCAACGGACTACGGCGGGTCGACCATTGTCCTGCCGGGCCTGAACGGTTTGCGCAGGCAGGCACCGGGCACACGGCTGGCGGTGATCGACCTGATGCCCAGAGAAATGGTCAAGCAGGCGGAGCAGGGGGTGTTCGATCTGGCATTGCACATCACCGAAGACGCGCCACTGGAGTTGTATCAGCGCCGGCTGTTCACCGAGCGTTATGTGTTGGCCGGACGAGTCGGGCATCCGGGCCTGAACGCCAGACCGACTCGCGAACAGTTCTGCGCGCTGGAACACGTCATGGTGTCGCGCGAGGGCGGGGGCTTTTTCGGGGTGACGGACAAGGCGCTGGCCGAAGTGGGCCTGTCGAGAAAAGCCGTGCTGTCGGTGCCGCACTTTCTGTTGGTGATGTCGGTGCTCGCCAGCACTGATCTGGTGGCGATGCTGCCGTCACGCCTGGTGCGTGACAACCCTGCACTGCAAGTGGTCACTGCGCCGCTGGAGGTGCCGGGCTACGAGATGGCGATGTTCTGGGGCGAACGATCCCATCGTGATCCAGCGCACAGATGGTTGCGCGAACACCTGGCGGCGTCGGTGTGAATCAAGCGTGGCCGAGGGCAATGGCAAACGACACGACGACCATGCAGGCGAAAGCGAAATTGAGGTTCATGGGGGTGTTCATCCTGGTCCTTTTGAAAGTGGGGCCATTCTGCCGGGGGCCGGTCAAAAGAAAAAATTCGGCTTTGTGATTCCAATGATCGAAGCCATTGATACCGGCGTTGTGTTTGCCGGTTTGCTTGGCTAAGCTCGCGAAAACCTGCAATTAAAAGCACAAACAGGCAAAACCATGCACGATCATTCCGCTTCCGAGCTTCCCTCCCTGCGCCGGCAGAAAATCCTTCTGATCCTCGAACGTGACGGCAAGGTCATGGCGTCCGAGTTGAGCCAGCACTTTGCGGTGTCTGAAGACACTATCCGCCGCGATCTCGCCGAGCTGGACAACGCCGGACTGGTGCAGCGAGTGCACGGCGGCGCGCTGCCGCGGCCGAAGGACACCGGCAAGGATTACTTCACCCGGCTGGACGAAATCGACGAGGTGAAAATCCGCTTGGCGCAGTTGGCGGCGCAGCAGGTACAAAACGGGCAGACGGTGATGTTCGACTCCGGTTCCACCTCGTTACAAGTGGCGCGCTCGTTGCCCAGGGATATCAGCCTCACGGCGGTCACGGCGTCGCCGATGACGGCGATCGCGTTGTCAGAATATCCGGGCATCAAGGTGATTCTGGCGGGTGGGCAGCTCAATCCGAAAACCATGTCGGCTGGCGGTCACGAGGCGTTGCGTCTGCTGTCGGGGATCAAGGCGGATCTGGCGATCACCGGGGTCTGCGCGATTCATCCGGAGGTGGGCATCACCTCGCTGCATTTCGACGAAGTGCCGGTCAAGCAGGCGCTGCTCGACTGCGCGGCGCGGGTGATTGCCGTGACCACGGCGGACAAGCTCGGCGCGGTGGAGCCGTTTGTGGTCGCGCCTTGCGAGCGCTTGCACACGCTGATCACCGAGCGGCATGTGGCGTCGGGGAGTGTCGAGGATTATCGGCGGTTGGGGATTGAGGTGGAGCAGTTGCGTGACTGAGGTTTTGCGGCAAAAAGAGGCCCCATCACTGGCGATGGGGCCCGCTCGATCAGCGCAGTTTTTCCAGCATCTGGTAGTACCACATGCCCGCCGCCAGCATCGGATTCCCCAGCAGATCGCCCATCGGCACGCGAATGTGCGAGCACGCGGCAAACGTGTCGAACTGCTGCATCTGCCCGGTGATCGCCCGGCTCATGATCTCGCCCATGATGTGGGTCGTGGCAATGCCGTGGCCGGAGTAGCCCTGGCAATACCAGACGTTGTCCGAGAGCTTGCCCAGTTGCGGGATGCGGTTGATGACGATGCCCATCGCGCAGCTCCACTGGTAGTCGATCTTCACCCCTTTGAGCGCCGGGAAGGTCTGTTCGATGCACGGCCGCAGTTCGCCGGCGATGTCCCGTGAGTCCTTGCCGCTGTAGTTGGCGCCGCCGCCGAACAGCAGGCGCCCGTCGGCGGTGAGGCGGTAGTAGTCGAGCACGAAGCGGCAGTCGTAGACGGCGAGGTCTTCAGGGTTGATCTGTTTGGCCAGATCGCCCAATGGTTCGGTGGTGACGATGCCGCCCATGGCCGGGAAAATCTTGCCCTTGAGCTGGCCCGGTTCGAGTTTGTGGTAAACGTCGCCGGCCAGCAGCACCTGATTGGCGTCGATCCGGCCGTGGGCGGTGCGCACGGCAGGGCTGTCGCCGTGAATGATCTCCAGCACTTCGCTGTTTTCGAAGATCAGCGCGCCGAGGCTTTGCGCCGCTCGCGCCTCGCCGATGCACAGGTTGAGCGGGTGCAGGTGCATGTTGCGGGTGTTCTTGATGGCGCCGTGGTAGAGATCGCTTTGCAGCAGATCACGGACCTGGCTGCGGTCGAGCAGACTGACCTCATCGCCCATGCCTCGGCGCACGGCTTCGTCGTAGTCGCTGCGCAAACCGGCCATATGGCTTGGCTTGTATGCCGCATGCAAATGGCCGTGCTTGAGGTCGCAATCGATCGCGTATTTCTCGACCCGTTGCTTGATGATTTCGTGCCCACGCCAGCGCAGGTGCCAGATGAAATCGTCGACCTCATCGCCCAATGTGTTGCGCATCTGTTTGCGCATCGCGCCGTCGCCGGACAGGCTGCCCGTGACCTGCCCGCCATTGCGCCCGGTGGCGCCCCAGCCGATCTTGTGGCTTTCGACGATGGCGACTTTCAGGCCTTTTTCGGCCAGTTCCACGGCCGTGGCAACGCCGGTGAAACCGCCGCCGATGATCACCACATCGACCTTGTGCCGGCCTTGCAGGGTCGGGTAGTCGGTGTCGCGGTTGAGGGTCGCGGTGTAGTAGGAATTGCTGCGTTCAGTCATTTCAGTGTCCAGATTCGGGAGTCGGTGCACGGACCCTGTGGGAGCGGGCTTGCTCGAGAAAGCGATGTGTCAGTCACCTGAAGTGTTGGATGTGACGACGCCTTCGCGGGCAAGCCCGCTCCCACAGGGGAAGTTGTGAAAGATCAGGCCTCTGTGAGGTACCAGCGCCAGTCCTGCTCACCCACTTCGGCCATGAACTGCCGGTATTCCGCACGTTTCACTGCCAGATACACCCCGAGAAATTCCTGCCCCAGCGCATCCCGCGCCCACACCGAATTTTCCAGCGCCGTAAGCGAGGTCAGCCAGTCGGTCGGCAGCAATTCTTTCGCCTGCGCGTAACCGTTGCCTTCCACCGGTTCACCCGGATCGATGTCTTCTTTTATCCCGCGATGAATGCCCGCCAGGATCGCCGCCGCTGCCAGATACGGGTTGGCATCGGCGCCGCAGATGCGGTGTTCGATGTGCCGGGTGTTGGCCGGGCCGCCGGGCACGCGCAGGCTGACTGTGCGATTGTCGACGCCCCAGGTCGGTGCCAGCGGTGCGTAGCTGTTGGCCTGGAAACGGCGGTAGGAGTTGGCGTTCGGGCAGAACAGCAGCAGCGAATCGAGCAGGGAGGCGAGCATCCCGCCAATCGCCGTGCGCAGCAGCGGGGTGCCGGCCGGGTCTTCGGAGGCAAACAGATTGCGCCCCTCGGCATCGGCGAGACTGACGTGCATGTGCATGCCGGTGCCGGCCAGGTGATCGAACGGCTTGGCCATGAACGTCGCCTGCATCCCGTGCTTGTGCGCCACGGCTTTGACCAGCCGTTTGTAGCGCACGGCCTGGTCCATCGCCTCCAGCGCATCGCCGTGTTCGAGGGTGATTTCCACCTGGCCCGGCGCGTATTCCGAGATAGCCGTGCGCGCCGGAATGCCGTGCAGTTTGCAGGCGCTGTAGAGGTCGGCAAGGAACGGTTCGATCTGCTCCAGCTCACGCAAACCGTAGACCTGCGTGTGTCGCGGTCGCCCACCGTCGGCATCCAGCGCCGGTTGCGGACGGCCGTTGTGATCGCGTTTGGCGTCGAGCAGATAGAACTCCAGCTCGCAGGCCATGACCGGGTGGTAACCCTCGGCTTTCAAGCGGTCGATGACCTTGATCAACAGGTGGCGCGGGTCGGCGATGCTCGCTGGCATGCCTTGTTCCGGGTGCATGCTGACCTGCACCGCCGCAGTCGGAATCTGCCGCCACGGCAGGCGCACCAGACTGCCTTGCAGCGGGTAGGCGCGGCAGTCGATGTCGCCGACGTCCCACACCAGGCCTGAGTTCTCCACGTCTTCGCCATGCACGGTCAGGCCAAGGATGGTACTTGGCAGCGGCCGGCCGCTTTCGTATACGGCGAGCAGTTCTTCGCGGTGCAACAGCTTGCCGCGCGGCACGCCGTTGGCGTCGAGGATGAACAGCTCGATCATGTCGATGTCGGGGTTCTGCTCGAGAAAGTGACGGGCGTCTTCAATGGCTGCGAATTTCATAATCAATCACTCACGGTGGCGCCGCACAGGCGCGCAGATTCGGGCCGGACGCAGCTCGGCAAAAGGCGCGGGCGTCCTGGCAGGGATATCGAAAAAAGAGGGGGAGCTGTCGCGGTTTTTACCGGCGCGATCAGACAGGCAGGCAGATATCCGGCGGGCGTGCGGAGTGACGCAGCTTGGAACGGCTCAGGGCCATGGGGAGATTGACGATGCGATTCATGCGCGGCCCCTGTGAAGGAGGGCGCACGGTGCAGAGACGTTCAACGATTCTGATTGTTGGAGTGACGTGCTCATAACGCGTGTTTCCGTTGGCGGAAAACGTCGGCGGCGGGAGTGTCCCGCCAGGCCGGTGTGGCTGGATAGTAAGGGGGAATCCCCGGATAAGTAAACGCCTGTTTCCGCAGGCGTTGGCGTGCACCCCGGTTCAGCGCAGCAGGTAAAACCCCAGCCCGACGAGGGCGCAAACGATCAACACCTCGATCACCCCGCGCTTGAAAAAGAACAGGGCGACGGCGGCAGCCAGGGCCAGCAGGATCGAGAAAATGTCCGGTTGCCCGGCGAATCCATTGGGCCAGAACACATGCCAGGCAAAGAAACACGCCAGATTGAGGATCACCCCGACCACCGCCGCTGTGATCGCGGTCAGCGGCGCGGTGAACTTCAGTTCATTGTGCGTCGACTCCACCAACGGCCCGCCGGCGAGGATGAACAGGAACGAGGGCAGAAAAGTGAACCAGGTCACCAGCGTCGCGGCCAAGGCTCCGGCGGCGAACGCGTGTTCCGGGCCGAACGTCGGTTGCACGTAAGCGCCGACGAACCCGACAAACGCCACGACCATGATCAGCGGTCCCGGCGTGGTTTCGCCCAGGGCCAGGCCGTCGATCATCTGCGTTGGCGTCAGCCAGCCGTAATGCCCGACCGCGCCCTGATACACGTAGGGCAGCACGGCGTAGGCGCCGCCGAACGTCAGCAGCGCCGCTTTGGTGAAGAACCAGCCCATCTGCGTGAAGGTGCCGTCCCAGCCGAACAACGAGGTCAGCAACGCCATGGGCAGACACCATAGCAACGCACCGATCAGCGCCAGACGCAGCAGCCTTGGCAACTTGAACTGCGCATGTTCGGGCGGCGGTGTGTCGTCATCGATCAGCGCCGGGCCGAAGGATTTTTCGCCGCCGCGATGGCCGCCGTTGCTGAACCGCTGCGGCGCCCAGCGTCCGCCGAAATAACCGATCAATGCCGCGCCGAGCACGATCAGCGGGAACGGCACGTTGAAGGCAAAAATCGCCACGAACGCCGCTCCGGCGATCGCCCAGAGCCAGCTGTTCTTCAAGGCTCGGGAGCCGATGCGATGGGCCGCGTGCAGCACAATCGCGGTCACCGCCGGTTTGATCCCGTAAAACACCCCGGCCACCGCCGGCACGTCGCCAAGCGCAATATAAATCCAGGAAAGAGCGATCAGGATCAGCAACGAGGGCATCACAAACAGCGCTCCGGCCAATATGCCGCCACGGGTTCGGTGCAGCAGCCAGCCGATGTAAGTCGCCAGTTGCTGGGCCTCCGGGCCGGGCAGCAACATGCAGTAGTTGAGCGCATGCAGGAAGCGCCGTTCGGAAATCCAGCGCCGACGCTCCACCAGTTCCTGATGCATGATCGCGATCTGCCCGGCGGGGCCGCCGAAGCCGATGCAGCCAAGTTTCAGCCAGAAGGGCCAGGCCTGGCGCAGGCTGACGGGTTGAGGGCGGGGCAAGTCCTTTGGCGTTTGGCTCAAGTGCGGCTCCACGTTCGAATCGGCGAGAGTCGCTATCTAATCAGGCTTTTGTCGCATTCGACAGTACCCGGTTAGGCATGCGCCAGACTCCAGCGAAACGCCGCATCCTGATCACTCTCCCGCGGCTCAACCCAATGCGAACCCTCCGGCGTGGTCTCACGTTTCCAGAACGGTGCACGCGTCTTCAGCACATCCATGATGAACGCACAGGCCTCGAACGCCGCATGCCGATGCTTGCTGCTGACGCCAACGAACACGATCGGTTCGGTCACCGACAGCGCGCCGACCCGATGCACAATCTCCACCGTCAGCAACGGCCAGCGCTCCCGGGCCTGTTCGGCGATCTGCTCCAGAGCCTTCTCGGTCATGCCCGGATAATGCTCCAGAAATAGCTCGGTCACCGACTGCCCGACGTTCAGATCCCGTACATAACCAATGAAATTCACCACCGCGCCCACCCGTGGATTGCGCGCATGCAGATCGGCAATCAACTGACCGGCATCGAAGCCTTTACGCTGGACTCGAACACCCATGTTTCAACCCCCCGTGACCGGCGGGAAAAACGCAATCTCGTCGAAATCCTCGATTGCCTGATCCGGCTGACACAGTTCCTGATTCACCGCGCACATCAGGTTGCCGGCGCCGAGCACTTCACGCCAGACATCGCCGCGCTGCATCAGCATCTGCCGCACGTCCTCGACACAGGTAAGGGTGTCGCTGGCCGGAATCTTTTCACCGCCCAGATTGAGCCGGTCACGGTAGCTGGCGAAGTAGTTGATCAGAATCATTGCGGGTTCTCCCATTGAAAGTGGCCGGAGCGGCCGCCCTGTTTGCTGAGCAGGCGGATGTCGCCGATGACCATCGCCCGGTCCACCGCTTTGCACATGTCATAGATCGTCAAAGCGGCGACGCTGGCGGCGGTCAGGGCCTCGAGTTCGACGCCGGTCTGGCCGGTGAGGCGGCAGGTGCTGGTGATCTGTACGCGGTCCGGTTCGCAGGCTTTGAGCTCGACGTGGATCGAGCTGAGCAGCAGCGCATGACACAGCGGAATCAATTCGTGGGTACGCTTGGCCGCCTGGATCCCGGCGATCCGCGCCACGGCGAACACATCGCCCTTGGGATGGCCGTTGGACTGGATCATTTGCAGGGTTTCCGGGCGCATCTGCACCCAGGCCTGGGCGGTGGCTTCGCGGCGGGTGGCGGCTTTGTCGCTGACGTCGACCATGTTGGCGCGGCCCTGATCGTCGAGGTGGGTGAGGGCGTTACTCATGCGGTGGGCTCCTGGATCGGGCTGTAGATTCGCGGGGCGTTGCGGTGCGGGACGTGGATCAGGTTCAAGCGGTGTTTGAGCGCCCAGCGCACGGTCAGCGCAGTCGGGGCGGACAGGCTCACGAGGGTGCCGAGGCGGGCGCGCACGGCTTTGTGGATCAGTTCGAGGCTGCAACGGCTGGTGACCACGACGAAGCCCTGACGCGCATCGAGACCTTCGAATTGCAGGGCGCCGATCAGCTTGTCGAGGGCGTTGTGGCGGCCGATGTCTTCGCGGCACAGCAGCGCTTCGCCGTCGGCGTCGAAGTACAGCGCCGCGTGCAGGGCACCGCTGCTGCGGGCCAGTTGCTGGGCCTGCTCGATGCGCTGGCGGATGCCGTTGAAATGCGCGGCGGGTGGCAACGGTGTCGGGGTCAGGATCTCCAGTTGCGGCAGCGCCTGCTCAAGGGCTTCCACGCCGCAGAGGCCGCAACCGCTGGTGCCCGCCATCTGCCGGCGATGATCCTTCAGGGCCCAGAACGCGCGGCTGGAAATCTGCACGTCGGCCTGGCAGGCCTGGTCGAAATGAGTCAGGCGGATGTCGTGGATATCGTCGAGGCGGTCGACGATGGCATTGCTCAGGCTGAAGCCGCGAATGAAGTCTTCGATGTTGCCCGGCGAGACCATCATCACCGCCTGATTCAGGCCGTTGTAGCTGATGGCCAGGGCGATTTCCGCCGCCAGCGCCGCGTGGGACAACGGCGCGTCGTCGAGGTATTCGCGGTAGGCCACTTGCGCCGGTTGTGGCGCGGGGGCGTTGGCGTCGCCCGGTTCGATGAGTTGTTCAACTTGGCACAGCATCTTGAAAAGTCCCCGAAGCGCTGAAGTGGGTTCAGGCTACGGGGCAGGGAAAAGTGCGTCCAATCGCTTGTTCCGATGCAGTGATTGGATTGGTCGATCACTGCTGGCGAACCTGAAGACGCTGCACCGAAGTGCAACGTTTCAGGCAACTTGGGGAGGGTTAAACGGCAGGCGCCTCGATCCCGAACATCTTGCGCGCCTCGGCAAAACACTTCTCGGCAATCGCCGAGCGCGGTTCGGTCTTGCGCATCACCAACCCCAGCGGCGCGAGCACGCTGGCATCCGGCAGGTTAATGAAAGCCAGGTGCTCGATCGGCTCTTCCAGCCCGCTGTCCAGCGGCATGATCGAGCAGCAGAAGCCCTGGTGAATCGCCTGCAGCAGTTGATAGGTCGAGTCGCTTTCCATGATTGGCTGCGGATTCAACCCGCGACTGCGGAAGCTCAGGTCGATGGATTTGCGGTAGTGCATGCCGGTGGTGATCATCCCCAGCGGCAGTTCGGCGGCGTCTTCCCAGCTCATTTCCGGGCCTTCGAAATGGAAGTGGCGGGTGTCGTAGAGCAGGCCTACGCGTGTTTCGCCGATCTCGAAGAACTCGAAATAGTTCGGGTTGACGTGGTCCAGATAACACACGCCCAGGTCCAGTTGATTGTTGCCCAGGCCCTCGATGATCTCGTCCGAACTCAGCGACGACAGGCTGTATTTCAGCTCCGGATAAGTCCCGGACAAACCCTGGATGTAATTGACCGGATTGAAGTTGCTCAGCGGCACCAGCCCCAGCCGCAGGCTACCCACCAGTTGCCCCCGGCAGGCAGCGGCTTCGGCAAACAACCCGTCGTGGGCCGCCAGCAGCGTGCGGGCCCAGGCCAGTACGCGCTCGCCGGCCTGGGTGAAACCTTCGAAGCGCTGGCCGCGATTGACCAGCACCAGATCCAGCTCGTCCTCCAGATTGCGCAGGCGCATCGACAGGGTCGGCTGGGTGATGTGGCAGCGCGCGGCGGCCTGGCCGAAGTGGCGGGTTTCGTCCAGCGCGATCAGGAACTTGAGTTGTTTGATGTCCACGACGGCACCTGCTCGATAAGGAATTTTGGTTGAGTATTGACGCAGATGCGTACAGCGCACGGAAAGCGCAGGGAACGACGATCCCACTGATGGTTTTTTTCGTCCAATCGGCAGTGTTTAAGAGCCTATCGAGGGTTTCGATGACCCCCGGTTTCATTGGGCCGGACAGTGGTCGAGGGGCTGAAAAAAAACACCGATAGAGCAGGTCGATAGTGTGGTTGGCCAGAGTGATTAGACAGTCCTCACAGGCGGCACTTAGGCTCGTCATCCATTGAATTGACGACGGCCGGAGAGTGCCATGAGTGTGAAATCGGATGCCTTGTTCGTTCCCCTGAATATTGCCGTGCTGACGGTCAGCGATACCCGCGATTACGCCAGCGACACCTCCGGCCAGTTGCTGGTCAGCCGCCTGCTGGAGGCCGGCCACACCTTGAGCGAACGCAACCTGCTCAAGGACGACCTGTACAAGATCCGCGCCCAGGTCGCGCAGTGGATCGCCGACGACGGCATTCAAGTGGTGCTGATCACCGGCGGCACCGGGTTCACCGGGCGTGACAGCACACCGGAAGCCGTGGCTTGCCTGCTGGACAAGCAGATCGACGGTTTTGGCGAGCTGTTCCGCGCCATCTCGATTCTCGACATCGGCACCTCGACCGTGCAAAGCCGCGCGCTGGCGGGGCTGTCCAACGGCACGCTGGTGTGCTGCCTGCCGGGTTCCACCGGCGCTTGCCGCACCGCGTGGGAAGGCATCCTCGCCGAACAACTGGATAACCGTCATCGCCCGTGCAATTTCGTTCCGCACCTCAAGCCGGTGCAAGCCTGCGGGCCGCGCGGATGAGCAAGCCGGAATTGATGCCGGTCGAGGACGCCCTCGACCAACTGCTGGCGATGGCCGATGAACAACGTCTGCCGGACAGCGAATCGGTGGCGCTCAATGACGCGCGCGGGCGCGTGCTGGCCAGCGATCTGGTCGCCACCCTCGACTTGCCGCCGTGGCCGAACAGCGCCATGGACGGTTATGCCTTGAACCTCGCCGACCTGCATCGCCAGCCGTTGAGCGTGTCACAGCGGGTCTACGCCGGGATGGCGCCGGACGCCTTGCTATCCGGCACCTGCGCACGGATTTTCACCGGTGCGCCGTTGCCCATGGGCGCCAATTGCGTGGAGATGCAGGAAAACGTCGAAGTGCTGGAGGACGGTCGCGTACGTTTCCTGCAACCGCTGAAGGTCGGCCAGAACATCCGTCCCCAGGGCCAGGAAAACCGCGTCGGCGACACCTTGCTGCGCGCCGGCAAACGCCTCGGCCCGTTCGAGTTGGCCGTCGCCGCAGGGCAGGGCATGACCCATTTGCCGGTGGTGCGTCGTCCGCGCGTGGCGTTGCTGTCGACCGGGGATGAACTGGTGGAACCGGGCCAGCCCTTGCGTCCCGGTAGCATCTACAACAGCAACCGCACCTTGCTCGACCACTGGTTGCGTGAACTGGGTTGCGAAGTGATCGACGCCGGGATTCTGCCCGATCGTCCGGCGCAGACGCGGCTCAAACTCGAGCAACTGCAAGTGGCAGCCGATCTGATTCTGACCACCGGCGGCGTATCTGCCGGTGATGCCGATTGCCTCGGCCAGGTGCTGCGCAACAACGGCAAACCGCTGCTGTGGAAACTCGCGATCAAACCCGGCAAACCGCTGACGGTCGGCCATTTCGGCACAGTGCCGGTGATCGGTCTGCCCGGCAATCCGACCTCGGCGCTGGTGACCTTCGGTCTGCTGGCGCGCCCGTATCTGCTGCGCATTCAAGGCGTGGAAGAGGTGATGCCGCTGAGCTTCACGGTCAACGCCGGTTTCGACTGGCCGAAACCCGGCAGCCGTCGCGAATACCTGCGGGTGCGTCTGGAGGGCGGGCAGGCGGCGCTGTATCCGAACCAGAGTTCCGGGGTGCTGCTCGGCGCGACCTGGGCCGACGGATTGGTGGAAATTCCCGAGAACAGCACCTTGCAGCTCGGTGATCCGCTGCGTTTCATTCCGTTCGGCGAGCTGTTCTGAGCGCGATCAGAAGCTGTAGACCACTTGTCCGGCCAGCGAGGTCTGCAACCGGCGTTCGACAATCGGGCTGTCGGCCGCTTCGTGGCTCAGGTACTGCACCGCCAGAACGGTCGATACGCTCCATTGCTCATTCAGCGGCAACGACCAGGTCAGGTCCGCACCGCGACTGACCAGCCCACCTCGAGCGTTGTAGGCCCGGAACTGGCTGCGCGAGGCCTGGGCATCGCTGACGCCGTACCAAGTGCGCATGTAATTGCTGTCGCCGAACTGGCTGTTGAGGCCGCCGGTGACTTTGCCGAAACGTCCTTCGTAGAGCGGCGCGCTGATGCTCAGCTTGAGGCGGTTCCACGATGAGCCGGTGTCATGGTCATCGTCATCCTTTTCCAGCGCATGTTCGAAACTCGCGCCGAGGATGATCGGGCCCATGTGATACGTGCCGTCGAGCCCGATCACCGGGCGCGACTTGATCGAACCCATGCCGTTGAGCTCGTCCGAGCCTTTGAATCCGGTCTTGCGATCCTTGCGCACGTCGCTGGCGCCGACGTAGACGCTGAGGCCGAAATCCTCTTCGTCGAAGCCCCAGCCGAGGCCCCGGCTGCTGTCGAGAAACACACCATAGGGGCTGACGATTTCGACCCCCACCAATGGCGCCACTACCCGTTCATCACTGCCGCTGTAACGCGGCGCACTGGCGGCCCCGGCACGCAGGGTGGCGTGCCAGTCTTCGGCGCGCAGCGAATCGCCCGGCAGCAGCAGGCAGAGGGAAGTCAGGGACAGCGAAAATGTGCGTAACGAAACCGGCATGGGGCACCCGAGGGGAAATTGGATGCGCCCATGCTAGTGAGGGGGCGGCCGGCAATCTTTGGCAGCTTTGTCGGGAAACTGTCGAAGACTGTGAAGGCGGTTATCGGGTCAATTTCAGTCGTTCGTGCCATTGGGCGATGGATTCTTCCGGGTAGACCTCGAATTGCTGGTCCCTGGCGCTCGCCTGCACTTCGACCCACGGGGCTTTCGAGCCGAGCATCAGATGAGTGTGTTCCGGCGGCACCGGCAGCGGTGTGTCGATGGCCGAGGCGAACGGGTGGATCAGCTCCGGCCATTCCGGGCTGAACAGCCACAGGCCGCTGCCGCACTGCGAGCAGAAGTGCCGCTCGGCGCTGCTGCGGTGGGCGCGGGCGTCGCCTGCGTCTTTCATTTTCGCGTGGTAGATCGTGATGTATTTGCGCCCGCGCACCTTGAGGCTGGCCGCATCGCCGCCCAGGTTGATCGCAAAACCTCCACCGCCCTGGGTCATGCGGCAGATCGAGCAGTAGCAGCGCTGATAAGGGTAGGGGTGGGCGCTGTCGAGGGTGAATGAAACCGCGCCGCAGTGGCAGGAGCCTTCGAGGTGCATGAGTGGCCTCCGGTGTTTTTTGTCGGTGCGGTTCAGCCTGGAAGAGATGGGGTGAGTGTGCTGCTCGTGATGAGCGATAACGCGTTCTACGGCTTGGCTACCCGCCACAAATACCATGCCGCCACCGTGCGAAACGGGCTCCACGCCAATCCGATGTCAATCATCTGCTTGCGCGTCGGTTGCACCTCCAGCCCCTTTAACCGCCGATACCCCTCGCGAACCCCAAAGTCATCCGCCGGCAGAATATCCGGGCGTTCCAGGCTATAAATCAGCAACATCTCGACCGTCCAGCGCCCGACCCCGCGCAGGCTGACCAACCGCTCGATCAGCGCCTCATCCTCCATCGCCAGCGCGGTCGAGTAATCCGGCACCACACCGTCCAGGGTCGCCTGGGCAATCCCCTGAATCGTCGCAATCTTGCCTGCCGAAAACCCGCAACTGCGCAGTCGGTCGAAGCCCGTCGCCAGAATCTGCTCCGGACGCGGAAACGATTGCCCGGGAAACAATCCCACCAGCCGCCCGACAATCGCATCGCCCGCCCTGGCGTGCAGTTGCTGATAGGCAATCGCCCGCACCAGCGACTCATAGGGATCGCGCGTCGGATGCGGCTGATGCAGACAAGGGCCTATGGCAGCAATGTGGCGCTGCCAGTCGGCGTCGAGGCTGGCCAGAAACTCGCTGGCCGGTTGGTAGGGATCGGGCATGAGTTACTTCAGCAGACCGTTGACTTCGCCATAGGTGAAGGCCTTGAGGTCATGGGTGTCGAGCTTGCCGCTGGCGAGAAAACTCTTCACCAGCGAGCCCATGGCGCCGTACAGGAACTCGGCGATCCCGGAACCGGCGCTCAAGCGGCGCACGCCGAGGGTTCGCAGTTCTTCGGGAGAGGGCAGGCAAGCGAAGCCCAGGACGTTGACCGGCAGGGTCGTACCTTTGCAGATCGCTTCGATTTCGTAGGAGGACGTCACCCCGGCAGCGAACAACCCATCGGCCCCGGCTGCCTGATAGAGCGCGGCGCGGTGCAGGGTTTCGGCGACGCGATCCTCGGCAGGCACCAGGCTTTTCAGATAAACGTCGGTGCGGGCATTGATAAACAGCTTCGCATTGTGCTTCTCGGCCACTTGCCGCGCGACCTCGATCTTGCGCACCAGCAGTTCCGGCGTGCCGCTGCCGTCTTCGATATTGATCCCGACCGCACCCGCTGCGATCACGGCATCGATCACTTCAGCGACCCGGCGGAGGTCATCGGAATAACCGGCCTCGATGTCCACGCTCAACGGCACTTTGATGACCCGGGCAATTGACTCCACGCTGCTGATCAAACGCTCGAGCGGCAGGGTGTTGCCGTCCGGGTAACCGTGGGCCCAGGCGACCGCGGCGCTGCTGGTGGCGACCGCTTTGCCACCCAATTGCTCGACCAGTCGCGCGCCTGTGGCGTCGGCGACGTTGGTCAGGATCAGCAGGCCATCGTGGTGCAACTGGTGAAACTGAGTGTCGAGCGCGTTCATCGAGATCCCTTCTTGTCGGTTGTTCAGAAAGCCAGTTGTTGCGTCAGCTGCACGGCGGCATTTTCCAGCCTGAGCAAAAACGCCTTGCGCGGTTGTCCACCACCATAGCCCGTCAATGAGCCGTCCGCACCGATCACCCGATGGCATGGCACCACGATCGACAGCCGATTGTGCCCGTTGGCCAGCCCCACCGCGCGACTGGCGCCGGGTTTGCCCAGCCGTGCGGCGATGGTGCCGTACGTGCTGGTGTGGCCGTAGGGGATTTGCCGCAGTTCGCTCCAGACCTGGCGGGCAAACTCGCTGCCGGGCAGGTGCAGCGGCACGCTGAATTCGCTCAGCTTGCCGGCGAAATACAGCGCCAGTTCGTTTTCGATCTGCTGCAAATGCGCGTTGTGCCCCGGTGCGACCACGTAGCCGTAGCGGTTTTGCAGTTCCTCGACTTCCCGGGTCAGCGCCGGGCGGTCGAGAAACTCCAGCAGCACCAGTCCACGGCGTTCGGCCATGGCGATCATCGGCCCCAGCGGCGTGGTCAGGCGAGTGAACAGCAGCGGCTCGCTGGCTGCCGCGCGTCCCGGCGTGATGTGGAACGATTTCTGAAACGCATCGCGAAAACCGCTGAGGGATTCATAGCCGGAATCGAACGCGGCGTGGTCGATGGACGTGCCTTGCTTGATCCCGCCCAACGCCATGCCGAGCCGGCGGGTGCGCAGCCACGCGTGGAAGGTCATGCCGAAATGCTGCTTGAACCAGCGCCGCAATTTCAGCGGCTCGATGCCCTCGGCGAGCAATTGCGCATCGCTCCAGCGCAGTTCCGGATCGGCGTCGACCGCTTTGAGCAGCCGCTGCACCCAATCCGGAGCGATGGCGGCAGCATCCAGCGGTTTACAGCGCAAGCAGGCGCGGTAACCGGCGGACAGGCATTCGTCAGCGTGGGCGAAGAACTCGACATTTTCCGGTTTCGGCTTGCGCGCGGTGCAACTGGGGCGGCAGAAGATCCCGGTGGTTTTCACGGCCGTGAAGAACACGCCTTCATAGGCAGTGTCGCGTTCGAGCATGGCGCGAACCATTTCGGCGTGAGGGGGCAGGACAGCGGTCTGTATGTTCATGGGCCGAGGATAAAACCAGTTATTCGATGGCTCCACCGAAAAATCGACAGTGAATTTTCGGGCCGCTGCACTACAGTGATCGGGTCGCTACAACTCGGGAAATGAAGGTATGCCACCGTTCACGATTCAACACATCGAT
The DNA here is from genome assembly GCF_019710535.1 of Pseudomonas sp. 3-2. Classification (NCBI taxonomy): domain Bacteria; kingdom Pseudomonadati; phylum Pseudomonadota; class Gammaproteobacteria; order Pseudomonadales; family Pseudomonadaceae; genus Pseudomonas; species Pseudomonas sp. 3-2. The sequence goes on from NZ_CP081200.1 coordinate 2,659,395, forward strand.
CACATCGTGCTGCGCGTTGCGGATCTGCAACGCAGCATTGATTTCTACGACCGGGTTTTCGGTGCCGAAGTGGTCAAACGCAATGAAAAGTTCGGTCTGGTGCACCTGCGCGCCGGTACGTCGATGATCGATCTGGTCGACCTCGACGGGGAAATCGGCCGCAAGGGCGGCGCCGCTGCCGGCAGCGAACGGCGCAATGTCGATCACTTCTGCCTGCGCATCGAGCCGTTCGATGAAGCGGCGCTGGTCAGTCATTTGCAAGCCTGCGGCCTGACCGTCGAAAAAGCCGCCACCCGTTTTGGCGCCGAGGGCTACGGCCTGTCGCTGTACTGCTTCGACCCGGATGGCAATCAGGTCGAACTCAAGGGCCCGTCCGAAGCTTAGGCGCGCTTGGCCATTAACAATACCGAAGCCGCCGCCGACAGCAGCCCGGCGCAGCAACGGTTGAAGATCCGTTTGCCGCGCGGCTCGGCGAACCAGCGGCGCATGTGCAGGCCCATGTAGGCGTAAGCGCTGATGGCGATCCATTCCAGCAGCAGGAACAACACGCCCAGCAGCATGAACTGCGGGGTGATGGCGCGGGCCGGGTCGACGAATTGCGGCAGGAATGCGGTGAAGATCAGTATTGCTTTGGGATTGCCTGCCGCCACTAAAAACTCCTGACGCGCCAGGGCCAGAAGCCCGTTTGACGGCGCTGCAACCGCGTCTTCGGTGGCAGGATTGGCCCGCCACAGCTGCCACGCCAGATACAACAGATACCCTGCGCCAATAATCTTGATCCCATAGAACAACAGTTCAGACGTTTGCAGCACCACCGCCAGCCCCGCCGCCGCGAGGGCGATCATCCCGGCGAACGCCAGCAACCGACCGATCCCGGCCACGCAGGCGCGACGATAGCCGTAGCGGGTGGCATTGCTGACCGACAGCAGGTTGTTCGGCCCCGGCGCCATGTTCAGGGCAAAACAGGCGGGCAGGAACAGGGAGAGGGTGGCAAGATCCATGGGGCGGGCTCCGGTGACGGGAGCGGTATTTTTATCACGCGGGCGTGGGGGCCTGAACCGTACAGTCAGGCGGCAGAGTCGCAGTACAGCGATGGACGGGCGTCAATCCGTTCGAACTTTCTGCGCTCTCGTCAACTCTGAAACCGTCACAGGGTGATGAATCCGCCAGAAAAAAATCATCTGGCGGGTCAGAAAGGCCAATTGCCGTGTAAGCTTTCGCGCAATGCTTCTCCATTCCCCCATGGCCCCAGGCGGCCCACTGTACGAGCGACTACATGCAAGCAAAGGCCCGCGAGGTTCATGTACCACCGGTGTTGCAGGATCTGCGCGCCGGCACGGCCGAACTGCACATTGCTCTGGAAAAACGCCTTCCTTTCTTCTCCGATACCCTTGATCTGCAGGCTTTCGAGCGATTGATGCGCGCCTATTACGGCTTCTATCAGCCACTGGAAAGCGCATTGCAGGACAGCGGCGAGATCCCCGCCGATTTCGATCTGGTTTCGCGCCTCAAGACCCCGACCCTGCAACGCGATCTGCAGGCGCTGGGCGCAAGCGGCGGAGAGTTTTCGCTCTGCCGCCAGTTGCCCGCCATCGACTCCGCCGCCGCCTGCCTTGGCGTGCTGTACGTGCTGGAAGGCGCAACCCTTGGCGGACAGATCCTGCGCCGGGAGATCGCCACGCGGTTGAATCTCGGCGCGGACAACGGCGCAGCGTTTCTGGACATCTACGGCGCTGCCACGGGCCGGCGCTGGCGCGATTTCATCGAATACCTGGGCAGTCGCCCGATGGACGCCGACGAGCGTGAAGCCGTCGTGGCGGCCGCCCACACTACATTCAGCTGTTTCGAGCAGTGGCTCGAAAGCCAGGAGGTTCTGGTATGAACCCGCAAGACAAAGAAGCCTTTGAAGAGTTGCTGGCCAACTGTGCCGACGAGCCGATCCGCTTTCCAGGCGCAATCCAGCCGCACGGTTTGCTGCTGACCCTGAGCGAGCCGGACCTTTCGATCATTCAGATCAGCGCCAACGTCGAGACCCTGCTCGCACGCCCGGCGCAAGAGCTGATCGGCCAGCCCCTGCAAAGCCTGATCGGCGATGCCCATGCCGCACAGGTTCGCCAGGCCTTGCAGCAACCGGCCCTGTCCGATGCGCCGCCGCTGCACTTTCGCCTCAACGGCACCGCGTTCGAAGGCTTGGTGCACCGGCATCAGGATGTGCTGATTCTGGAGCTGGAAATCCACGTCGAAAACTTCCAGCCGCGTAACGTCGCCGGCACAGAAACCCATCTGGGGCGGATGCTCGCGCGCCTGCAAAAGGCCCAGAGCCTGCAGGCGCTGTATGACATCAGCGTCAAGGAAATCCAGGCCATGACTGGTTACGACCGGGTATTGATCTACCGTTTTGAGGAAGAGGGCCACGGTCAGGTCATCGCCGAAGCGTCCGATCCGTCGATGGAAGTCTTTAACGGTCTGTTTTTCCCGGCCTCCGACATCCCCGAGCAGGCCCGGGAGCTGTACCGCACCAACTGGCTACGGATCATCCCGAATGCCGACTACCAACCGGTGCCGCTGGTGCCCAAGTTGCGCCCGGACACCCAGACCCCGCTGGACCTGAGCTTTGCGACACTGCGCAGCGTGTCGCCGATCCACTGCCAGTACATGAAAAACATGGGTGTGCTGTCCTCGATGAGCATTTCCCTGCTCAAGGGGGACAAGCTCTGGGGCCTGATCAGTTGCGGCAATCGCCAGCCGCTGCATGTACCGCATGAATTGCGTACCGCGTGCCAGACCATCGGCCAGGTGCTGTCGTTGCAGATCAGCGCGATGGAAGCACTGGAAGTCAGCCGTCAACGGGAAGAAAAAGTCGAAGCGCTGGCGCTGCTCAATCAGGCGATGATCGATTCGCCACAGAACGTCTTCGATGGCCTGGCCAACCAGCCACAAGTTTTGATGGCGCTGGCCAATGCCGGCGGCATCGCGATCATCGAAGACAAGCAATTGCACCGTTACGGCAACTGCCCGGAGCCGGAAGAGATTCGTGCCCTGCACAAATGGTTGCAGGAGCGTGGCGAGCCGGTGTTTGCCAGTCATCACCTGGCCAGCGTCTATCCGCCGGCCGCGCACTATCAGCAGGTCGCCAGCGGTGTGCTCGCCATGAGCCTGCCCAAACCGGTGGACAACGGCGTGCTGTGGTTCCGCCCCGAAGTCAAAGAGAACATCAACTGGAGCGGCGATCCGCGCAAGCCGCTGGACCTGGAAAACTCTGACGCCGGCCTTCGTCTGCGGCCGCGTACTTCGTTCGAAATCTGGAAGGTCGAGATGGCCGGGATCTCCACCAAGTGGAGTCACGGCGATCTGTTCGCCGCCAACGACTTGCGTCGCTCGGCCCTGGAAAATGATCTGGCCCGTCAGGTGCGCCGGGAGCAGGAAGCGGTGCGTGCCCGCGACGAGCTGGTGGCGGTGGTTTCCCACGATCTGCGCAACCCGATGACCGTGATCTCAATGCTGTGCGGCATGATGCAGAAGGCTTTCAGCTCCGACGGGCCGCACACCTCGCGGCGCATCTCCACCGCCATCGACACCATGCAACAAGCCGCCGGACGCATGAACACGCTGCTGGAAGACTTGCTCGATACCTCGAAAATCGACGCCGGCCGCTACACCATCGCGCCGCAGAAACTCGATGTCGCGCAGATGTTCGAAGAGGCGCAATCACTGCTCGCGCCGCTGGCGCTGGACAAGGACATCAGCATCTCGTTCGAGGCCGATCCCGACCTGAGCATCCATGCCGACCCCGAGCGGTTGTTTCAGGTGCTGTCGAATCTGGTCGGCAACGCGATCAAGTTCACTCCGCGCCTGGGCACGGTCGACGTGTATGCCAAATCGGTCGGTGACGACATCGTCTTCACGGTGCGCGACAGCGGCGAAGGCATTCCCAAGGATCACCTGCCGCACGTATTCGACCGTTACTGGACGGTGAAGGAAGGCAATCCGACCGGCACCGGGCTGGGCCTGTACATCACGCAGGGCATCGTCGAGGCCCATGGCGGGCAGATCGTTGCCGAGAGTGAGCCGGGGCAGGGCAGCGAATTCCGCTTCACCGTGCCGCGTCTGGACTGAAACGCGGATCAGCGCTCGGGTGGCTGCAACATGGCCACCCACTCGGCGGCGAATCGATGGCAGTCGCCGGGCCAGCGCGCCGTCAGCAGTTGGCCGTCGCGCACCACAAATCCTGATTGCAGTTTCTGCGCACAATCGCGTTTGGCGATCAGCGGCCCGCGTTTGAAGTCGGCTTTGCTGGCCAGCGCGGTTTTCACTTCCGCCTCGACGGTCTGCTTGTAGGTGCGGTAGTAGCGCCCCAGCCAGGCAGCCGTCATCAGCCACGCCGGCAGCTCCATGGTTGCCGCGAGCAATGCCGTCACTTTGCGCCCGAACAACACCGACCGCCCGGTATCGGGGTCGAGCGTCCGGGCCAGCAACAGCACGCCATGACACACCGCCGCCACGGGTTTTTCGGCCTTGAAAAATTGCAGGGCGATTTGCTGTGCCTGCATCGATTCCAACAGCGTGCGCATCCCTTTGGCGTGGCCGCCGGGAATCAGCAGACCCTCAAATTGGCTCGTATCGACATCGGCATACGCCAGCGGCTGCCTGAACGCTTCGGACTCGATCATCTGCGTGTAAATGCCCAGATCGGCCTTGCGCGTCATCAGCATCGGGCTCAACGGGCCGAAGCCGATATTCACCAACCGTGGATCGGCGTGGGCAGGCAAGCCTTGCGGCGTGGCAAAACGTACTTCGATGCCCGCATTGCGCATCGTCTGCCAGGGCACGCTGCTTTCGGTCGGGTCGTAATCGGCGGAGGGCAACAGAATCAGAATCATCGCGGGCAGACTTCCTGGTCAAAGTGGTCGCATAGCCAGAGCGTAGTGGGTCTGCGCGAGCGGGGGTAATTTCCTTCAATACCGCCTGCTGTGCGCCGGCTACCGTGAGCGCCTTGTTCCTCGATTTGAAGCAGGTGTGCGATGAGTCTGATTGTATCGATGGCGGCGTTTGCCCTGGCCGCGTCCATTACCCCGGGGCCGGTGAACATCGTGGCATTGAGTTCGGGGGCGCAATTCGGTTTTCGCGCCAGCCAACGGCATGTGGCCGGGGCGACGCTGGGGTTTGTGCTGTTGCTGGTGTTAATGGGCTTGGGGCTGCATGAAGTGCTCAAACTGTGGCCGTCGTTGACCCGCGTGGTGCAACTGGCCGGGGTCGCGTTTCTGCTGTTCATGGCCTGGAAACTGGCCACCGATGACGGCCAGTTGAGTGCAGGCGAATCGAAACGTGCGCCATCAATGCTCTATGGCGCAGTGATGCAATGGCTCAATCCCAAGGCCTGGCTGGCGTGCGTGGCGGGGATGGGCGCGTTTGTCGCCGATGGCGAAGCGCGGCTGGTGTGGCAGTTTGCGGCGGTGTATCTGGTGATCTGTTATCTGTCGGTGGGGTGTTGGGCATATGCCGGGACCTTCTTGCGCGGTTATCTAGGGAATCCGGCGGGGATGCGCTTGTTCAACCGGGTGATGGCGCTGCTGTTGGCGGTGAGTGCGATTTACCTGCTGGCGCCTCAAGCCCCGTGGGAATCACTCCCACGGGTATTTGCAGGTTGAATCAGTTCAGTCCGCTCAGGGCGTCTTCAGCCGCTTTACCTAAAGGATGAAAGCGATTTTTGCGCAGCTCCGCAATCGCATACACCGCTCGCGCCGTGCGCCCGTTGCCATCGACAAAGCTGTGATAACCGAGCATCGCCCCCAGCATCTGCCGGGAAAAATGTTCGCCCTCAGGATCCAGAGATTTGGCGTGTTGTTCCAGCAACGCTGCGCCTGAAACATTGGAAGGATAGCGTGCCTCCCCCGTTGGGCTGCGCAAGCCGCCGGCATCCTTGGGAGCAATGCGTTTGTGCAGCTCGGCGTATACCGCCGGATCGTTCAGTGGCTTGTTGTTACGGCTGAATTCGAGCAGAAGGTCCGTCACACGATCGACGTCGTTACGAGAACTGGATGCGTGAACAATCCAGGCCGCGGCGCGCTCTGTGTTATCGGTCAGCCCAGCGGGATTGAACTTCAGTTCATCCAGTATGCTGTCGAATGGCGCCTTGCCCAAATCCATGGTCAGCAGTGTGCGCTGGTGGTTGTGCATGAACTGCAGGTTTTTGTATTCAATGGTCAACGTCGTTTCGAACAACTCGGGCAGTGTCTTGTGATTGCTGAACTGGTGGAGATTAGCCAGCGTATATTTTTTCGCCTGTTGCCTGATCAGACTTTCGACCACTTGTGGATCCAGCACTTTCTTCAACGACTGGGCCGCGTCGGACTGGCGTGCAATGTCGCCCAATGTCTTTTCCAGCAGGTGCGCGATCTCCGACTCGGGAATCTTGCTCAATCGTTTTGCGTCGTTTGCATGCAGTTTCTGCAGAACCTGATGCGCATCCTCTATGAGATCATTTTTGAACAGTGCTCGAGCGTGAGCGACGGTATCCAGCGACGTTCGAAGTTGGGTAGCCGAGCCGGTGTGCTCAATGGCTTTGATCAGGTCGTAGCTGTTGGCACCGGTCAGAAACCTGAGTTGCTGCTTGGCTTGATGTGCCAGTGAGAGCGTATGGCCGCTCAGTTTCGTCAGCCCTCGTCCGATCAGTTTGCCACCCGCCTTGAGCAGTTGCGGCAAACCCGATAACGGATTGAACAGGCTGAGGGCCGTCTTTGCCAGAACCCGCGAAGCGGACAGCAGTTTGCCGGCGATGGCCGCAGCTTTGCTGGCGGCGGCAGCGATCGCCACAGGCGCAGTGAAAACGGTCATCGCCAGTACGGCGGCATCGACAATGCAGTCGAAAATTGCACCATTCTGTTTTTTTGGATCCCCTGAGCTCAGTCCTTCCACGCAGCCCTTGAAGGGAATGATCAGGTTGAGAATCACGTTGAAGATGGCATCGGTCTTTTCAATCGCCTTTTCCCGTACGGTTTGATTGAGACCCAGTTGGTGAATTTCGCTTTCGGTGATGTAAGGGTTCTTTTCGGCGATCAGGCGCGCAAGCGCCACAATGCGTTCAGAGCTGAAAGAGGGAATCGGATCGTAGTCATCGGTGTAGACACTGGCAGCAGCAAGCACACCAATCTTGCGTACGTTGATTCTCCTTTTAAGGCCGACCGAGGGGGCTACGTTCGTTAAGTAGGCCTTCAGATCGACAGGAACTTTTGTCATTTCTCGTTGATCGGCGAATCGGCTGTCGAGATTGAAGAAACCGCCGGAAACCAGCGGTGAAAAGAAACTTGTCAAATCCGGGTTGTAGCGACACTCCATGCGCAATGGAAACAACTCAAAGCATTTGATGGTGTGGTTGTGATGTGCGCACAAAATGACGCCGTAACGCCCAATTTCGCCAGGGGTGTAGGTGGCAGGTCTGACACCACCGCGTCCGTTGGTTCTTGCGGGTATGTAGTTGATTTTCTGAACGCAGTAAACGCCAATTGCAGCTTGTTTGAAAAATTCCGAATCCTGTAGAAACACATTGGAAATGGCGATCTGGGCGTTGCGTCTCAGGCCTTCGACAATGGCATTGAAGCTGCGGGATGTTTCTGTTTCATAAAGTTCGGCGACGGGAAACAGAGAGGGCAGGGACGGAAAGGATTTGTAGATACTGGTGCCTTTGATTCGGTCCCAATCTTGAGTGTGAAGCTCATCTCCCATGTAAAGATCCAGCACCGATACTTTCCTGCCGGCACCACCGCCACTGCCGCGATGTTTCACCAGCAGTTCATTGGGGTCGCAATTTCGTTCCTGTGACTTCAGCTCTTGCAGAGCCAGTTGTCTACGGTCGGGCAATGGCCTGGAAAATCGTTCGACAGCTTCCAGCATCATGTCGACGTACTGATCATATTCGCGTATGGCGTGCTTGATGTCCTTTGCGCTGAAGTTGCCTTGTGCATCCCGATTGATGAGTTCGTTCATCCATGCCCAGGTCACCACCGGATCCACTGAGCCTTCGGCCTGCAAAGCAGCCAGTGGCGCGAGTGATTTCGTTGACTGGCTGAATCCCATCAGATGCTGATAGGTCAATTGGCGGCTGACACCGGGTACCAGCGTTTCTACCAGATGCACAGCTTGCGTAGCGATCACCCAGGCCGGTGTCCCCATCTGCAGGCTGGGCGGCCAGTCGGTAAAAAGATATTCCGGCGCCATGCCTGCCAGGATCATTTGTGATACCAACGGGGCGAGCGCAGGCGCGACGTGCAGGTTCTTGATCAGATGCGCTTCCAGTTCCGTTCGAACCTGGGTCGGATGCTGTTTGAAGTAACGTCTGGAATACAGATCGAACCCGGCGAAGTGGGTATTGGTGATATCGAGCGTCGGGTCGAGATCAAGCAATATCGCGGCAACCGCCAGTTGCTCTGCGAGTTCAGTCGATTGTTGGGTGGCAGCTGCTTCATTAAGCCAGCCCAGTCGGGACAGATAATCTTGCCCGTGCCGGGACGCTGCACTTTCGAGCAATTGTTGAAGGCGGTAGTCCATGCTGGTTGTAGCGCCGTCGCTTGCTCCGGTCTCAATCAGCACGCGTCTGCCGAGGACATTGATGACGGCTTCAGAATACAGGGTAAAACTTTGTTTCAGATCAAGAATGATTGCCCGGTTGTTTCCCTCAAGCTTGAATGGCGACGTGTCTGGCGCGTCCAGTAATTGCCAATAGTTTCCATACTTCGGGGGCTCGGGCAATGTCGAGAAGTTCAACAGGTCCAGCAAGTCACGGGTCTCTTGTTCGTTTGTCGGTACTTGCAATCCGTTGAATCGCAGCCATTGGCCGACACTGATGTCGTCTCCTGACACGATCCATCCGCCGCTGGATGCGGCGACCCTGGCCAATAACCGCAGGTCGTCTTCGAAGTCCGCCTGACCTGCGACATCCACGGTGATATCCCGGAGAGAAACAAACGGGGTAGCAGGTCGGTCGTTGCTGGAAACCGAGCTTCGATGACTGAAGTAGAGCCGGCCTCGCTCATCCAGCAGAAAAATCGCGTTGTCCGGAATCTGGTGGCGAGCGCGGACAAAGTGAAAATCGTCGTGGCGAAGAAGTATGGAAAGCGAAAGTTTACCGCTGCGATGAATTCGCTCAAATATGCTGTCCTCCACGCACGGAACCAGAATTTCATCCCATTTCCAGCCAAGACGTTCATTGGCGTATTTATCACTGATAAAGTTTGTAATGGTCTGGCTTACTGTCTTCTTTTGAAGTGTGTTTTTGGAATCGTAAAGATAGTTGTCCATTGGCTTCATGATTCAGAATCCATTCTCTGATAGCGAAATAAATGAGATGTGGTGGTTGTTTATTGATTGTCATGCTTGTGCGGTAGACAGGTTTTTAGAGTAAGGCTCCAAGGAGAAAAGTTGGCGTGGATTAATGTTCGAAGTGTTTCTTTGTGGTGGCGCGAATAAGGAGGGAGAGACTGTTTTTAAAGACCTGAAGCTTTGTCGGCGATAAATATGTATATCTTTCCGGGTGTGTAGACTTATGAAAGTGACCGGGTAAACCCAGTTGAGCGCTCTGAATACAGATTTGAAATGGTACGAAAAAGAGTGGGGGAGCAATCAACTGTGGCGCAACGGAGGACTGGCTGGGGTGGTTTAAAGGTGTTTAAGAATACTTCCGGCAAGCCACAACACCTTGCGCCGCTGCCTACGCATCCGCCAGAATCCGCCGGCTTGTGCGCCTTGGGGGCGGGTTCTATTGTGGATCGGTCGCTGACGAATCAGCGATCGGGTTTCGCAGCCCGGATCAATCAAGGCGCCCAGAGCGTCGTTTCCGTTCAGCTTTTTTGGCTGATCGCGTAATGGCGGTTGTGCGCGGGATACCTTCGGGTATGCCGGGTTCCTTGATTCCCGGTCTGCGAACCCGCGTACAGCTGTCACCTCCCTTCGTTTCGCAGCGAATCGTGGCAGCTCCATCAATCAGGGAGTTTTACCATGATCAAACCAACGCCAAACCCGCCTGAAACCGACCCGACTTCGCCCTACGAAACCCTCGATTCCAAGAAATTCCACGAAGCCGCCGAATGCGCCCTCGATCACTACCTCAATCCGCTGCTCCCCCGAAAACCGCTGCTCAAACCCAACACCCGCTACCTCATCGCCCCCGGCATCGACAGCGAAGAACTGCTGGCCGACGCCTGCGAAACCCTGACCTCGGCCAAAACCATGGCCACCGACTTCGCCGGCTTGGTGGACGGCTCGCATCGGCATGTGCTGCTGGGGATTGCGCAACTGATCATGCTGGGGGAGCTGGCGGTGAATCGGGCGCTGGATAATCTGGAGGTGACAGCGGAGTCGACTGTCTGATGCGTTGAACAAGAAACGGCCTGCAGGCCGTTTTTTTCTGTCTGGAAAAGCGGATGAACCACCATGACCACTCATCGCTACTGTCAGAGTTGACAGTAGCGTGACTCTGGCCGGTGGGTGTTCGATGGCATATGTCGAATGTGGTCAATGCTGCGTCGGCCTACCTGCCAACAAGGAGCGTTTCCATGACAAGCCAGACTCCAAGCTTCGCCGGGTGCACTACTTATCCCGGTGGAACCCCTATTTTGAACGGGGGACAAACTTCATCCACGGGCATTGAGCTGATAAGTCGGGATGGCGTGCCCCATAGTCCATTCGAGATACTCGACAATAACGTTGTTGTGAGTAAGCCGAACAGTCAATTCAATGCCAGTGGTGCATTCGTCGAGCAGTTTCAGGGTCTAGCTCTGGGGGGGCATCACTACCAACTGCGCGCAAATGCCAGTTCGTTGCCGACCTCCGAGTGGAGGTTGACGGTCAGCCAGCAGGCGTTGGGCGAGAACTTCGAAACAGTGCCACAGCAAGTGATTGTTCAACCCGGGCAAATCATTGATTGCCCGACCATGACTATCTCGTTTACAGGGCCTGGTGCCGTGGCGATCGGTACTTACAATTACCCGATGCCGCCGATTTCAGGGCATTTCGTTTTTATCAGTCCCAATAATCAGTCCACGGAGCGCACGCAGTTTCGGCTCAAGTCAACTTACTCTCGGGTCAGCTTCTGGTACACGTCCACGCTGCGTCCCGCTACGGCTTACAGTTACGACGGTAACGGTAATTTGCTGGAAACCAGACCCATGCAACTGCTTAATATTCCAGCGACGGCACAAATGCTCTTCACTGTGCCCGGGATCAGAACCGTCGAGATTGCCGGTACTTTGAGAGACAACCTTATCGTGGACAATTTCGAGTTTGTTGTCTGATTCACGGGAGCGAGAACAGCATTGAAGCTGCACGGTTCTCACCCCCGATACTGCCCCGGCGTAGCCGCCAAATGCTGCTTGAACGCCCGCTGAAAATGCGCCTGATCGGCAAACCCCGCCTCTAGCGCCACATCCGCAATCAACTGCCCGCGCCGCAGACGCTCGCGGGCGAACTGGATGCGCTGGTTGACCAAAAACGCATGGGGCGTCATGCCGAAGTGCTGTTTGAAAGCACGGATCAGGTACGACGGTGACAGTTCGGCAGCGGCGCAGATGTCGTCGAGGCTGAGCAGGTCGGTGCAGTGCTGGCGGATGAAGTCGGCGGCACGTTCGAGTTTGAAATTCGGTTCGCGGATGGGTTGTTCGATGGGGTTCAGGCGCAGTTGCAGCTCGCTGAAAAACTCCACGGCGGCGCTCTGTTTGCGCAGCACGTCTTGCTGATCGTCGACCAACACGCCGTACAACCCATTCAAGTCGCGATACAGGTGGGCGTCATTCAAATGGGTATCGGAAAACCGCCGAAATTCGAGCTCCGCGCTGAACCCCAACTGATGCTGCAGATCGGTCAGCCACGGCGTTTCCACGTACAACATCAAATACGACCACGGCTGATCATCGATCGGGTTGCACGCGTGCACGTCCCCCGGATTCATCAGCACCACCGTGCCGGCCGCCACCTCGAACGAGGATTGCTCATGCACATAGGTGCTGCGCCCGGCGGTGATCGCGCCGATGGAAAAGTGCGCGTGGGAGTGTCGTGAATAGCAGACCTCACGCCCGTCGGCGATCGCCCGCGCTTCGATGAAGGGCAGGGCGTCGTCGCGCCAGAAGCGCGGGGCTTGTTCGGAGTTTTTGGCGGCAGCGTGTTTCATTGTTGGGGTTCTCGGCAGGCCAGTGCCCGAGTGTATTAGCTCTGGCCGGCGAAGGCTCGTTCGAGTTCGGCGATGTCGAGTTTTTTCATCCCGAACATGGCCTGCATTGCCCGTTGGGCTTTGGTCTGGTCGGGGTCGGTCATCATGTGCATGAACGCCACCGGCACGATCTGCCACGACACGCCGAACTTGTCCTTGAGCCAGCCGCATTGCTGCGCTTGCACCGGCCCGCCGGCGCTGAGGTTACCCCAGAAATGGTCGACTTCCTCCTGGTTCTGGCAGTTGACCTGAAACGAAATCGCCTCGTTGAACGTAAACACCGGGCCGCCGTTGAGCCCGGTGAAGGTCTGGCCGTCGAGTTCGAAACTGACGGTCATCACCGAGCCTTCCGGGCGGCCATGGAATTCCTGGCCGACCTTGCTGTAGTGGGTGAGGGCGGTGATTTTCGAATGATCGAAGATCGAGCAGTAAAACTTCGCCGCCGCTTCCGCCTGATCGTCGAACCACAGGCACGGCGTCAGCTTTTGAAAGCGTTGCATGGCAGTCATCCTCGGCAGGTTGGACACGCTGGTTTAATAGCGTAGTCAGTCTGTGGTCGGCTGGCAGCGCAACGGGCCGAATGGTCAATTGCTGCGAATCAAGCCGAGGCTCCAGGGTTTACCCGCGACGCTCGGCAATCATCAGCAACGATTGCGGCACCGGGCTTTGCGGATGTTGCGGTTCGCGCAGGCCGGTCAACTGCAGGCCGGCCATGTCCAGCGCATTCAGCCAACTGGACAGGGTGCGGAAATACCATGGCATCGGCTGCCACTGGCCTTTGAACCCGTCGAAGGTTTCTTCCCGCCAGCCATCCTGATAATCACCGGCGGCCGCCGACCACGGATGCAGCGTCTGGATCACCAACGCACCGCCCGGCACGAGCAGTGCATGCATCGCCGCGAGCAGCGGAATGATGTCCTGATGCAGCAGGGAAAAATTGGCGCAGATCAGGTCGTAATCGCGGCCAATGTCGACCTTCGCCTCAACCAAGTCTTCGTAGCTGGCGACCTGCACGGGCGATGAACCGGCCACTCGCGCGGCCTCGACCAGCGTCACATCGCCGTCTACGCCGACCGCCTCCAATCCTCGCTCGGCCAGCGCCCGCAACAGCCAGCCCTCACCGCATCCGAGATCGAGCACGCGCTCCGGCTGGCGCCCCATCACCGCCAGCAACATGGCCTGATCGGTCACCTGCCGGCGACTCTCGATGGCGCCGCTGCGCACGGCTTCGGTCCAGGCCCGGGCGTTGTGGTGCCAGCTCTGGAGCAGGGTGGATTCAGGCGAGGACATGACGGACTCCGGGATCACGGGATGCAGGCAAGGATAGGTCAGGTGTAGTCGGCCAGTTGAATCCGGTTGCGACCGCCGCGCTTGGATTCGTAGAGCGCGCTGTCACCCTGTTCGATCAACGCTGCGAGGCTGGCCGGCGGCTGATCGAACACTTTGGCGCCGATGCTCAGGGTGACGGCCTGCGGGGTGGTGTAGCTCTGGGAAGTCATCTGCTGAAACTGCTTACGCAGCGCACAGCCCAGATCCATGATCTGGGCGTGGGACGCATCGCCCAGCAGCATCACGAATTCGTCACCGCCCAACCGCGCCGCCAGTGCGCCTTTGGGCAGCACCGCGCGGATCATTTCGCTAAGGGCGATGAGCAACCGGTCGCCGGCGGTGTGGCCGTACAGGTCGTTGATCAGTTTGAAATTGTCGATGTCGATCAGCAGCAGCGCGCCCGGGCGGGCGCTGGAGACTTCGTCGAGCAGGCGCGGTGCGCGGACTTCCAGGGCGCGGCGGTTGTACAGCGCGGTCAGCGGGTCCCGGGCGGCCAGTTCGGCAATCTGTTTTTCCCGCCGGTAGCGCTCGGTGCCGGTCATCGACAGCGCGATCAGCATGATCGCCATCGCGCCCTCTACCAGGGAAATCTGAATGATCTCGCCGCGCAGCGACGCCAGATCGATCAGCGTGCCTGGAATCACCGCGATGATCGCCTTGGTGAAATAGAACGCGCCGTGGATCAGCAACACATAACGCAACTGCACCGCGCCGACGCTCAACGACTTGCCATGAGGGCGCAGCAAGAGGCTGGCCCGCAGCATCGATGCGGCCACCAGCAGCGAGTTGGCCATCAGCATGATCTTCGACCACGACGGGTCTTCCGGTAACAGCAGCAACGAAAGCCAGAGCAGGAACATCAAGTACCAGGCCCGCGACAACCGTCGCTGCGTAAACCGCGCGACCCCGAGCAGAAACAGCCAGTGCGCGACCACCAGCAAGCCGTTGGCGAACCAGATGCCGATCAGCGGATAGCCGTTGGCGCGCAGCAGGGCCAGGCTAGAGCCGACGGTGATGGTGGCGAAACCGGCGCTCCAGAGCAGCAGGGAAGATTCGCGGATACTGCGCCATTCGACCGCCAGATACAGGGCGGCCGCCGCGGCCAGGGCGGTGGAAATGGTGAGCATCGTGAGAGGATCGAGCGCCATGAAAGGACTGGTCTGCCTGGATAGTGTTAATGGGCCACGATTGTAAGCGTTCCCCCAATGGGCTGCTATTTTCACTCACCGGATATTCCATTTTCAGGCGGAGGTGTCCCATGGACCGATTGACCGGCGGTTGTCTGTGCGGCGAAGTGCGGATCGAGGCGTCAGGGCGACCCTACAGGGTTGGCGTTTGCCATTGTCTTGACTGCCGCAAACACCAGGGCGCGCTGTTTGCCGCGTCGGCGATCTTTCCCGAGACGGCGGTAACGATCAGCGGCGAGACCCATGACTACGCGGGGCGACATTTCTGCCCGCGCTGTGGCTCGTCGGTGTTCGGCCGCAGTGGCGATGAAGTCGAGGTCAATCTCGGCGCGCTGGATGCACCGGATCAATGCCAGCCCACGTACGAGCTGTGGACGGTGCGTCGCGAGTCTTGGTTACCGGCCTTTCCATTGGCCAGACACTACGTGCGCGATCGCGACAGAACGGGGCGAACCGAAGAATAGCCGGGGTCAGGCAGGGCGCCTGACCCCGGCGGATATGATCAGCCGCGAATGAACGCCAGCAAATCCGCGTTGATCGTCGCAGCCTCGGTGGTCGGCATCCCGTGGGGGAAGCCCGGATAGATCTTCAGCGTGCTGTTTTTCAGCAGTTTCGCCGACAGCACGCCGGCGTTTTCATAAGGCACGATCTGGTCATCGTCGCCGTGCATCACCAGCACCGGGATCGAGATGCTTTTAAGATCAGCGGTGAAGTCGGTCTGGGAAAAGGCAACGATGCCGTCGTAGTGAGCTTTGGCGCTGCCGATCATGCCTTGGCGCCACCAGTTCGCAATGATCCCTTCGGATGGATTGGCGCCGGGGCGGTTGTAGCCGTAGAACGGCCCACTGGGCACGTCGCGATAGAACTGCGCACGATTGGCTGCCAGTTGCGCCTGAAGATCGTCGAACACTGATTTGGGCAGGCCGCCGGGGTTGCTCTCGGTTTTCACCATCAGCGGCGGCACGGCGCTGATGATCGCGGCTTTCGATACCCGATCCTCGCCATGCCGGGCGATGTAGTGAATCACTTCGCCGCCACCGGTGGAGTGGCCCACATGCACGGCTTTCTGCGTCCCCAGATGATTGACCACCGCCGCCACATCATCGGCGTAGTGATCCATGTCGTGGCCGTCCCAGACCTGGCTCGAACGTCCGTGGCCCCGTCGATCATGGGCCACGACCCTGAATCCCTGCGCCAGGAAGAACAGCATCTGCGCATCCCAGTCGTCCGCGCTCAGCGGCCAGCCGTGGTGGAAGTGAATGACCGGGGCGTCCTTGGGCCCCCAGTCCTTGTAGAAGATTTCGACGCCGTCTTTCGTTGTGACAAATCCCATGTTCGCGACTCCTGGAAAGTGTGAAAGGGCAGTTCTTGCGGTGACAAGCGGTATCAACTGTAGGAGCAAAAACGACACCCTGATCGATGATTTTCCGAACGGTGCCGGATGACCGGTGGTCGCGGCGGCTGGTCGTCGGGTCAAAATGCGCTTAGCTGAAAGGGATAAGCCGAGGCGCGCACCGCCAACGATGGCCGTAGCAGCGCCCTTCAGAACACCGTGAGTCTGAGGAAATCCCCGATGCTGACCTTGAACATCAATGGCAAGGATCAGGAGCTCGATGTCCCCGCGGACATGCCGTTGCTCTGGGTCCTGCGCGATGTCGCGCACCTGACCGGTACCAAATTCGGCTGCGGCATGGCCCAGTGCGGTGCCTGCACCGTGCACGTCGATGGCGCACCGCTGCGCTCGTGTATCACCCCGGCCACGGCTGTCGCCCATGGCCAGAAAATCCTCACCATCGAAGGCCTGTCCAGCGACGGTTTGCACCCGGTGCAGCAGGCCTGGGCCGAACTGGACGTGGTGCAATGCGGCTACTGCCAGTCCGGGCAGATCATGTCCGCCGCCGCATTGCTGGCGAAAATTCCCAAACCCACCGACAGCGATATCGATCAGGCGCTCTCCGGCAACATCTGCCGCTGCGGCACCTATCCAAGAATCCGCGCGGCGGTCAAACGTGCTGCCGACATCGGCTGAACGAAGGGAGGTGGGTGATGAACAGTCCAGTATCCCGTCGCGGATTTCTCAAGGGCAGCGCCGTGCTTGGCGGTGGTCTGGTGGTGGCGTTCGTGGTGCCTGGCGGCAACCGCTTTGCCATGGCGGCCGAGAATGAAGGCAAGGTGTTTGCGCCGAACGCGTTCCTGCGCATAGCGGCAGATAACAGCGTCACCGTGCTGCTCGGCCATTCGGAAATGGGCCAGGGCATCTGGACCGGCCTGACCATGTTGATCGCCGAAGAGCTGGACGCCGACTGGTCGAAGATTCGCGTTGAGCACTCGCCAGCCTCGGCGGCGGATTACGGCATGCCCGGTTTTGGCGGAATGCAGATTACCGGCGGCTCCACTTCAACCTGGATGGAGTTCGACCGTTACCGCCTCGCCGGCGCCACCGCCCGGCAGATGCTGATCGAGGCGGCGGCCAAGCGCTTCAACGTGGCGCCGTCGACGATTCGCACCGAAGCCGGCGTGGTGATTGCCGGCGATAACCGCGCCACCTACGGCGAGCTGGCGGACGCCGCCGGTCAACTGCCGGTGCCGGATCCGAAGTCGATCACCTTTAAAGAAGCCAAGGACTGGAAAGTCATCGGCAAACCCACCAAACGCCTCGACACCCCGGAAAAAATCACCGGTCGCGCCAAATTCGGCATGGACGTGCAGTTCGACGGATTGATGACCGCGATGGTTGCCCGAGCGCCGGCGTTCGGCGCCACGGTGAAATCCTTCGAAGGCGCTGAGGCGTTGGCGATTCCCGGCGTGCACAAAGTGGTGCAAGTGCCGACCGGTGTGGCGGTGGTCGCCGAGCATTACTGGGCGGCGAAACTCGGTCGCGATGCGCTGAAGGTCGATTGGGATCTGGGGCCGAACGCTGATCTGAGCAGTGAAAAGCTGTTGGCGAGTTTCCGCAAACTGGCGGCCACACCGGGCACCTCGGCGGCGCAGGCCGGCGATGCCAAGGGCAATTTCGGCAAGGCAGCGAAGAAAATCGACGTCGAATACAGCGTGCCGTACCTGGCTCATGCGCCGATGGAACCGCTCAACTGCACGGTGAAGATCAGCGCCGACAAATGCGAGATCTGGACTGGCACCCAGTTCCAGACGCTGGACCAGATGGTCGCCGGCAAAATCACCGGGCTCAAGCCGGAGCAGGTGGAGATCCACACCGAATTTCTCGGTGGCGGTTTTGGTCGCCGAGCCAACCCGACCTCGGACTTTGTCGCCGAAGCGGTGCAAGTGGCCAAGGCTGCTGCGATGCCGGTGAAAACCGTGTGGTCGCGCGAAGACGATATTCGCGGTGGTTACTACCGCTCGATGTTTCTGCATCAGGCGAAGATCGGCCTCGGCGCCGACGGCCTGCCGCTGGCCTGGCAGCACGTGCTGGTCGGGCAGTCGATCATGGCCGGCACCATGCTCGAGAAAACCATGGTCAAGAACGGCGTCGACCAGACCTCGGTCGAAGGCGTTTCCGACAGCCCGTACATCAAGGGCCTGGCCCATCATCAGGTCGACCTGCATTCGCCGACCACCGGCATCAACGTGCTCTGGCTGCGTTCGGTGGGCCATAGCCACACCGCGTTTGTCATGGAGTCGCTTATCGATGAAATGGCCACGGCGGCGGGCAAGGACCCGGTGGAGTACCGACGAACGCTGCTCAAGGATCACGCCCGGCATCTCGGCGTGTTGAACCTGGCGGTGGAGAAGGCCAACTGGAAAGCCCCGCTGCCGGACGGCCATGCGCTGGGCGTGGCGGTGCATGAGTCGTTCGGCAGTTACGTGGCGCAGGTGGCGGAAGTGTCCCAGGACAATCTGGCGATCCGCGTGCATCGGGTGGTGTGCGCGGTGGACTGCGGGATTGCGGTCAACCCGCAGAGCATCGCGGCGCAGATGGAGTCGTGCATCACCTTCGGCCTGGGCATGGCGCTGCACAGCAAACTGACGCTCAAGGACGGCCATGTCGTTCAGTCCAACTATCACGACTATCAGGTGTTGCGGCTCAATGAAATGCCGCTGGTCGAGGTGCACATCGTGCCGAGCAGCGAGAAGCCCGGCGGCATCGGCGAGGCGGGTGTGCCGCCCACGGCGCCGGCGGTGGCCAACGCAGTGTTCGCCCTGACCGGGCAGCGCCTGCGGGAACTGCCACTGCAAATGTCGGGGGTGTGAGATGAAACGACATCTGTTGTTGGGCACGGTGATTCTGCTTGGGCTGGGCGGTTACGCCTCGGATCTGTTTGCCGACGATCAGGACGCCTTGAAAGCTTTCGGCACGGTGCAGAAAGTCTTCCAGAGCCCGCGCTGCCAGAACTGCCACATTCCCGGTGATTCGCCGTTGCAGTTCGACGCCGGCATCCCCCACGCGATGAACGTGGTGCGCGGCATGGACGGCAAGGGCGCCGCCGGTTTGCCCTGCGCCACCTGCCACGCCGAAAGCAATCCGCCGGCCAGTTACGGCCCTCACGCGCCACCGGGTGCGCCGCACTGGAGCCTGCCGCCGGCCGCGCACAAAATGGCCTGGATCGGTCTGCCGCCGGATCGTTTGTGCGCAATGATCAAGGACCGCGCCAGCAACGGTGACCGCGATTTCGCCGCGCTGATCAAACACGTCAGCGAGGACAAACTGGTGCTCTGGGGCTGGAGTCCCGGGGCAGGGCGCGCGCCGGTGCCGGTGCCGCACGATATCTTCGTGACCCAGTTCAAGCTTTGGGCCGATGCAGGCGGGCCGTGTCCGGTGGCCGGCGAATGAGAGGTTGAGTCATCGCTGATTCGGGCTACGCTCAACTGCATCGACGACAAAGGAGTGTGTGATGCTGGTACCCGGCAAACCCGCCAATGAAGCTGTCCGAGTTCAAGTGCTGCATGATTTGAAATTGCTCGATTCCGCACCGGAAGAGCGCTTCGACCGGCTGACGCGACTGGCCAAGCGGCTGTTCAACGTGCCGATCGCGCTGGTCACGCTGGTGGACAAGGAGCGGCAATGGTTCAAGTCCTGCGTGGGTCTGGACACGACCGAAACGCCACGCTCTGTTTCATTCTGTGGCCATGCGATTCTCAGGGACGAGCTCATGCTGGTACCTGACGCCCGAGAGGACGAGCGTTTCCACGACAACCCTTTGGTTACCGGGGAGCCGAACATCCGGTTTTACGCCGGTTATCCGCTGACCGTACCCAGCGGCAACAAGATGGGCACTTTGTGCCTGATCGACACCAAACCCCGCGATCTCGACGAAGAGGAGCGTGCCCTGTTGCGCGATCTGGCCGGCATGGCCGAGCAGGAACTGATGGCCGTGCAGATGGCGAGCATGGACGAGCTGACGCTTCTGTCCAACCGTCGCGGCTTCAAGATGCTGGCCCAGCACGCGCTGGACGCCTGCGCACGGCTGGAAAAACCGGCAACGCTGCTGTTTTTCGACCTCAATGACTTCAAGCAGATCAACGACCTTTACGGCCATGCCGAGGGCGACAGCGCGCTCAAGACTTTCGCCGATGTGCTGCGCATCGCCTTTCGCGAGAGCGATGTGGTGGGACGGCTAGGCGGTGATGAGTTCGTGGCGTTGCTGACCGGCTCAAGCCATGTCGAAACGACGGCGATCATGGCGCGACTCAAGGAAATCCTCGAAGAGCGCAATGCCACGTTGCACCGCGGCTACGCGATTCGCTTCAGCGTCGGCCAGATCGAATACAACCCGCAGCGCCATGACACCGTGGATAAGTTGCTGGCGGATGCGGATGCGGCAATGTATGAGCACAAGCAGGCGTTGAAGCGTTGCTAGTGCTGACCTCATAGCGAGCAAGCTCGCTCCCACAGCAGGCGTATTTCAACGGTTGGGATGAACTGAGTCTAGCGCCGTGCTTTTCGATTGAAAGACGATAGTTTTTGCGCCGAGCTCAAATTATTTCGATCAGTCTAGACGCCCATGCTGCGTGAACTGAAAACCTTTCTGGCGGTGGCACGGCATGGCACGTTTGCGGCGGCCGGTCTGCATGTCGGCCTGGCGCAATCAGCTGTCAGCGCGCAGATCCGCAATCTGGAGCAGGCCTTGGGCGTGCGTCTGTTCGATCGCACCGGGCGGCATGCGATTGATCATCCAGCGATACAGCTGCCGCAACTTGCCGCTGCGAATAATGTTCAGCAAATGTCTGCAGATCGAAAGCGAAAAGCCTTTCTGATGAAAGTCAACTGTCAGTCCTGACAGTGTCTTTATCTGTTATCAGGCGTTAGCGTGGGCGCTGTAAAAGACATTCTGCCGGAGTCGGGAAGACTGGTTGTTTTTTCTCAGGGCGGAGAATATTGACAATCAGAGGAAAACCCCATGTCAACCCTGGCCAAAACACATCGCAATGCTGGTGATCTGGATCCAACTTTTGCCAAAAATGGAGTCATTCATATCGGACCAGGCAGTTGCGGCTCCGTGGTGGAGACAAAAACTGGACGTATTGTTTATGTTCATGATTCGGGAGACGGATTGAAGCTGATTCGGGCCTACGGCGATGGTTCTATCGACCCTTCATTCGCGAATCCACCTTGGCAATATGGGCCAAAATATTCCGCTTCGCGTCAACTTGCCATTCAAGACGATGACGGTATCGTTGCTATCGGTAGCACTGGCGATGGCTTTAACCGGTTAGCTGCAGTCACGAAGTTCAATGAGCACGGCAGTCAGAATCTGGTCTTTGGCACGAAAATCTTTCCCGACATTCCACTTGACCCTGGGCAAAGTGTGACAACTCACGAAGCAAAGGGTTGTGCCCTCTCCGATGGGCGTGTCCTGTTGGGTCAAAGCCACATTCTGCATGATGGAACAGGAGCTCCCGTTAAGGGGAGTGGAACCATCCGCTGCTATCTCCCTAATGGCGATCTTGACGATACATTCGGTGGAAATGGCGAAGTTAAGATCATATTCGACAACGCACGCTACTCGAGTATCGAGAGCATCAAGCCGAAGCTGCAGGGAGGGTTCATAGTCAGTGGATCGCTCGATAACTCCACCGGCAATGAATCAGAAGCCAAAAGTGTTCTGGCTAGTTATGACGAAAGCGGAAAGTTGGACAAAGGGTTTGCAACAGGCGGTCTGTACAAGATTTCTGAGGGATTCAGTTTATTTAACAACATAGGCGTATCGCGTCACGGAATAACCTTTGCGGCATCCGTACACTCTGCCGAAGGAATTAGCGTCGCAACTGTACGCTTGCAGAATGATGGAACGCCCGATCCCCGTTTCAACAATGGCCAAGTACTGTGGACCGACATTAATGGACGCTTCGTGACTATTCAAAACGTGGTCGTTCCACCAGATGGAAGCATCATTGTGGGGGTGCGTTCCGACCTTGTGCTGACCCTTCTGCGTATTCTGGAAGACGGTAAACTCGATGATAACTTCGGGGTTGGAGGCGTTGCCAGGTTGGAGGGGTGGCGCATGAATGACTGCATCGTCCAGAGCAATACAGGGAGAATCATCGCTGCTGCTGACGAGATTGATCCTGCGGGTAAACCGCCGGCGCAGGTGTTGGGTTTCGTGGGATGAAGGGGACCCGCGAGCAAAAAAACCCGCCAGAACTGGCGGGTTTTTTAGCGGCTAGCCGAAGATTACTCTTCGATGTTGCCCATGGCGGTGGTGTTGAAACCGCCGTCCACGTACATGATTTCACCGCTGATGCCCGACGCCAGGTCGGAGCACAGGAAGGCGCCGGCGTTGCCGACTTCTTCGATGGTGACGTTGCGGCGCAGCGGAGTTTGCGCTTCGTTGGCGGCCAGCATCTTGCGGAAGTTCTTGATGCCGGAAGCCGCCAGGGTGCGTATCGGGCCGGCCGATACGCAGTTGACGCGGGTGCCGTCCGGGCCCAGGGAGCCGGCGAGGTAACGCACGCCGGCTTCCAGCGACGCCTTGGCCATGCCCATCACGTTGTAGTTCGGCATGGTGCGCTCGGCGCCCAGGTAGGACAGGGTCAGCAGGCTGCCGTTGCGGCCTTTCATCATTTCGCGACCGGCTTTGGCCAGGGCCACGAAGCTGTAGGCGCTGATGTCGTGAGCGATGCGGAAGCCTTCACGGGTGGTGGCTTCGGTGAAGTCGCCGTCCAGTTGGTCGCCCGGGGCGAAGCCGACGGAGTGCACGATGCAGTCCAGGCCGTCCCACTTCTTGCTCAGTTCTTCGAAGACCTTGGCGATTTCTTCATCGCTGGCCACGTCGCACGGGAAGCACAGCTCAGGGCTCGAACCCCAGCCCTGTGCGAACTCTTCTACGCGACCTTTCAGTTTGTCGTTCTGATAAGTGAAGGCAAGCTCAGCGCCCTCGCGATGCATGGCGGCAGCGATGCCGGATGCGATGGACAGCTTGCTGGCGACACCGACGATCAGTACGCGCTTACCGGCGAGAAAACCCATGTGTTGCTCCTCTTTCAGGTTATTGCGCAGTGGCTGGTGCCAGGAAAGCGGCCTCCAGCAACTGCTGTGTATACGGATGTTGGGGGGCGGCAAAGATACTTTGCGCGTCTCCCTGTTCGACCACTTGGCCATGCTTGACCACCATCAGCTGGTGGCTCAGCGCTTTCACAACAGCCAGGTCATGGCTGATGAACAAATACGTCAGGTTGTACTTGGCTTGCAGTGAACGCAACAGCTCCACCACTTGCCGCTGCACCGTCCGGTCGAGGGCCGAGGTCGGCTCGTCCAGCAGGATCAGCGCCGGTTTGAGCACCAGGGCCCGGGCAATGGCGATACGCTGCCGCTGCCCACCGGAAAATTCGTGGGGGTAGCGGTGCCGGGTTTCCGGATCCAGACCTACCTCCTTCAATGCCGCAATAATCGCCGCTTCCTGCTCGGCGGCGGTGCCCATCCTGTGGATCCGCAGGCCTTCGCCAACGATGTCATTCACGCACATCCGCGGGCTCAGGCTGCCGAACGGGTCCTGAAACACCACCTGCATCTCCCGGCGCAGCGGCCGGACCTCGCTCTGCGTCAGGCAGTCTAGCTGCTTGCCCTCAAAACGGATCCCGCCCTGGCTGCCGATCAACCGCAGGATCGCCAGACCCAGGGTGGATTTGCCGGAACCGCTTTCCCCCACGATTCCCAGGGTCTGACCCTGAGGCAGGCTGAAATTGATGCCGTCCACTGCCTTGACGTGATCCACCGTGCGCTTGAGCAGGCCTTTCTTGATCGGGAACCAGACTTTCAGATCCTCGACTTCAAGCAGCGGCGCCCCGATTTTATTGCTCGCCGGGCCTCCGCTGGGCTCCGCGCCAAGCAGTTCCCGAGTGTACGGATGCTGCGGCGAACGGAACAGCTCTGCGCACGATGCCTGTTCGACGATGCAACCGCGCTGCATGACACATACACGATGCGCAATTCTTCGCACGAGGTTCAAATCGTGACTGATCAGTAACAGCGCCATGCCCAATCGGGCCTGCAATTCTTTGAGCAGGTCGAGGATTTTCAGCTGAACGGTCACGTCCAGCGCAGTGGTCGGTTCGTCGGCAATCAGCAGTTCCGGCTCGTTGGCCAGGGCCATCGCAATCATCACCCGCTGGCGCTGGCCGCCGGACAATTCGTGGGGCAGGGCCTTGAGGCGCTTGTGCGGCTCGGGGATGCCGACCATCTCCAGCAGCTCCAGCGTGCGCTTGGTCGCGACCTTGCCGGTCAGGCCCTTGTGGATGCCCAGCACCTCGTTGATCTGCTTCTCGATCGAGTGCAGCGGGTTGAGCGAGGTCATCGGCTCCTGAAAGATCATCGCGATCCGGTTGCCACGAATGTGACGGATGGTCTTTTCGCTCAGCTCCAGCAGGTTCTGCCCGGAATAGGTGATGCTGCCGGCCGGATGCCGCGCCAGCGGGTAGGGCAGCAGGCGCAGGATCGAGTGCGCCGTCACCGACTTGCCCGAGCCGCTTTCGCCGACCAGCGCCAGGGTTTCGCCGCGCTTGATATCGAAACTCACGCCTTCGACCACCCGTTGCACGCGATCACCGATGCCGAATTCGACGGCCAGGTCGCGGATTTCGATCAGATTGTCCTGATTCATGTCACTTCCTCGGGTCGAAGGCATCGCGAGCGGACTCGCCGATGAACACCAGCAAACTCAACATCAGCGCCAATACCGCAAACGCGCTCATGCCCAGCCACGGCGCCTGCAGGTTGGATTTGCCCTGGGCCACCAGTTCACCCAGCGACGGACTGCCGGCGGGCAAGCCGAAACCGAGGAAGTCCAGGGCGGTGAGGGTGCCGATGGCGCCGGTCAGGATGAACGGCATGAAGGTCATGGTCGAAACCATCGCGTTGGGCAGGATGTGGCGGAACATGATCGCGCCGTTCTGCATGCCCAGCGCCCGGGCTGCGCGCACGTATTCGAGGTTACGCCCGCGCAGGAACTCGGCGCGCACCACGTCCACCAGGCTCATCCACGAGAACAGCAGCATGATCCCCAGCAGCCACCAGAAGTTCGGCTGGACGAAACTGGCAAGAATGATCAGCAGGTACAGCACCGGCAACCCCGACCAGATCTCCAGGAAACGTTGGCCGGCCAGATCGACCCAGCCGCCATAGAAGCCCTGCAAGGCGCCGGCGATCACGCCGATGATCGAGCTGAGCACGGTCAGCGTCAGGGCGAACAGCACCGACACCCGGAAGCCGTAGATGACCCGCGCCAGTACATCGCGGCCCTGATCGTCGGTGCCCAGCAGGTTGTCCGCCGACGGCGGTGCGGGGGCCGGGACTTTCAGGTCGTAGTTGATGCTCTGGTAACTGAACGGAATCGGCGCCCACAGCACCCACGCATCCTTGGCCTTGAGCAGTTCGCGGATGTACGGGCTCTTGTAGTTGGCTTCCAGCGGGAATTCGCCGCCGAAGGTGGTTTCCGGGTAGCGCTTGATCGCCGGGAAGTACCAGTTGTTGTCGTAGTGCACCACCAGCGGCTTGTCGTTGGCGATCAGCTCGGCACCGAGGCTCAGGCCGAACAGGATCAGAAACAGCCACAACGACCACCAGCCACGCTTGTTGGCCTTGAACAGTTCGAAGCGCCGGCGGTTGAGAGGGGACAGGTTCATCTCAATGCTCCCGGCTGGCAAAGTCGATGCGCGGATCGACCAGGGTGTAAGTGAGGTCGCCGATCAGTTTCACCACCAGCCCCAGCAGGGTGAAGATGAACAGGGTGCCGAACACCACCGGGTAATCGCGGTTGATCGCCGCTTCGAAACTCATCAGGCCGAGGCCGTCGAGGGAGAAGATCACTTCCACCAGCAACGAGCCGGTGAAGAATATGCCGATGAATGCCGAGGGGAAACCGGCGATCACCAGCAGCATCGCATTGCGGAACACATGGCCGTAGAGCACGCGGTGGCGGGTCAGGCCCTTGGCCTTGGCGGTGACCACGTACTGCTTGTTGATTTCGTCGAGGAAGCTGTTTTTGGTCAACAGGGTCATGGTCGCGAAGTTGCCGATCACCAGCGCCGTCACCGGCAGCGCCAGGTGCCAGAAATAATCGAGGATCTTGCCGCCCAGGCTCAGCTCGTCGAAGTTGTTCGAGGTCAGGCCGCGTAAAGGAAACCAGTCCAGATAACTGCCGCCAGCAAACACCACGATCAGCAAAATCGCAAACAGGAACGCCGGAATCGCATAGCCGACGATGATCGCCGAACTGGTCCAGACGTCGAAATGGCTGCCGTGCCGCGTGGCCTTGGCGATCCCCAGCGGGATCGACACCAGGTACATGATCAGCGTGCTCCACAGCCCGAGGGAGATCGACACCGGCATCTTTTCCTTGATCAGGTCGATGACCTTGGCATCGCGAAAGAAACTGTCGCCGAAATCCAGCCGGGCGTAGTTCTTGACCATGATCCACAGACGTTCCGGGGCCGACTTGTCGAACCCGTACATCTTCTCGATTTCCTTGATCAGCGCCGGGTCCAGGCCCTGCGCACCACGATAGGAGGAGCCGGCCACCGACACTTCGGCACCGCCGCCGGCGATGCGGCTGGTGGCGCCTTCGAAACCTTCGAGCTTGGCGATCATCTGCTCCACCGGCCCGCCGGGCGCGGCCTGGATGATCACGAAGTTGATCAGCAAAATGCCGAACAGGGTCGGGATGATCAGCAGCAGTCGCCGAAAAATGTACGCCAGCATCTGATTACTCCGTGCCCACAGGGTCGGCTTGCAGTTGGGTTTCGACTTCTACCGCAGGTTTCGCATCGGGTTTGACCCACCAGGTGTTAATGCCGATGTCGTACTTGGGGGAGACTTTCGGGTGGCCGATGTGGTTCCAGTACGCCACGCGCCAGGTCTTGATGTGCCAGTTGGGGATCACGTAGTAGCCCCATTGCAGCACACGGTCCAGAGCGCGGGCGTGGGCCACCAGGCTTTTGCGCGAATCGGCGTTTATCAGGTTTTCCACCAGATGGTCGACCACCGGGTCCTTGAGGCCCATTGAATTGCGGCTGCTGGACTTGTCGGCGGCGGCGCTCATCCAGAACTCGCGCTGTTCGTTACCCGGCGAGTTGGACTGCGGGAAGCTGCCGACGATCATGTCGAAATCCCGCGAACGCACGCGATTGACGTATTGCGAGACGTCGACGCGGCGAATCACCAGATCGATGCCCAGATCGCTGAGGTTGCGCTTGAACGGCAACAACACACGCTCGAATTCGGTTTGCGCCAGCAGGAATTCGATGGCTACCGGTTTGCCAGTGGCGTCGACCATTTTGTCGTCGACGATTTTCCAGCCGGCCTCTTGCAGCAGCTGATACGCCTCGCGCTGTTGCGTGCGGATCATGCCGCTGGCGTCGGTTTTCGGATTCTCGAAGGCTTCGCTGAACACCTGCGCCGGCAGCTGGCTGCGGAACGGATCGAGGATTGCCACCTGTTCTGCATCCGGCAGGCCGGTGGCGGCCATTTCCGAGTTTTCAAAGTAGCTGCGGGTGCGCGCATAAGCGCCGTTGAACAATTGCTTGTTGGTCCATTCGAAGTCGAACAGCAGGCCGAGGGCCTGGCGTACCCGCACGTCCTGAAACACCGGACGGCGCAGATTGAAGACGAAGCCCTGCATGCCGGTCGGGTTGCTGTTGGCAATCTGTTCCTTGATCAGCCGCCCTTCGGTCACTGCTGGCACGTTGTAGGCATTGGCCCAGTTTTTCGCGGCCATTTCCAGCCAGTAATCGAACTGCCCGGCTTTCAACGCTTCCAGTGCGACGGTGTTGTCGCGGTAATAGTCGGTAGTCATTACGTCGAAGTTGTAGAAACCGCGATTGACCGGCAAATCCTTGCCCCAGTAGTCCTTGACCCGCTCGTAACGCACCGAACGCCCGGCCTTCACTTGGGTGACCTTGTACGGGCCGCTGCCAAGAGGAATTTCCAGGTTGCCCTTGTTGAAATCGCGCTCGGCCCACCAATGTTTGGGCAGCACCGGCAACTGGCCGAGGATCAGCGGCAGTTCGCGGTTGTTGGTGTGCTTGAACTTGAACAGCACCTTGAGCGGATCTTCGGCGATTACCTCCTCAACGTCGGCGTAGTAACCGCGATACATCGGCGCGCCTTCCTTGGTCAGGGTCTGGAAGCTGAACACCACGTCGTCGGCGCGTACCGGGTGGCCGTCGTGAAACTTCGCTTCGGGACGCAGGTAGAAGCGCACCCAGCTGTTGTCCGGGGCCTTTTCGATCTTGCTGGCGATCAGGCCGTATTCGGTGAATGGCTCGTCCAGGCCCTGTTTGGCCAGGGTGTCGTAGATCAGCCCGATATCGTCCGCCGGCACGCCTTTGCTGATGAAAGGATTGAGGCTGTCGAAGCCGCCGAAGCCGGCCTGGCGGAAGATTCCGCCCTTGGGTGCGTCGGGGTTCACGTAATCGAAGTGTTTGAAGTCGGCGGGGTATTTCGGCGGCTCGTTGTACAGGGTCACGGCGTGTTGCGGGGCGGCACAAGCCAGCCCGGCGAACAGCAGACCGCTGGCCTGCACAAGCAGGGCGCGGATAGGCTTCATCGATCTTTCTCCGAAGATTTCAGCCACCACGCGCTCAGGCCCAGGGTGTAGGGCGGCGTGGTGACGAAGGCGAACCGGTTGCGGTACGCCAGACGGTGATAATTGAGGTACCAGTTGGGAATGCTGTAGTGCTGCCAGAGCAGCACGCGGTCCAGCGCCTTGCCGGCGGCGACTTGTTCGTCGCGGGTTTGCGCGGCGAGCAAGTGTTCAAGCAGATGATCGACCACCGGATTGGCGATGCCCGCGTAATTCTTGCTGCCCTTGACGTTTACCTGGCTGGAGTGGAAGTACTGCCATTGTTCCAGGCCCGGGCTTAAGGTCTGGCCTAGCGTCATCGAGATCATGTCGAAATCAAATTGATCGAGGCGCTGTTTGTACTGCGCGCGATCGACGGTGCGCAGGCGCGCCTCGATGCCGATACTGTTGAGGTTCTCGATGTACGGCTGATAGAGACGCTCCAGGCTGGGATTGACCAGCATTAGCTCGAAGCGCAGCGGCTGGCCGGCGGCGTTCTGCAGGCGCTGGCCGTTGAGCTTCCAGCCGGCGTCAGCCAGCAACGCCAGGGCTTTACGCATGGTTTCCCGGGGGATGCCGCGCCCGTCGGTCTGCGGCAGCGTGAACGGTTCGGTGAACAGACGCGCCGGCAGTTGATCCTTGTACGGCTTGAGCATCAGCCATTCATGGCCGACCGGCATGCCGACGGCGCTGAACTCGCTGTTGGGGTAGTAGCTGGTGGTGCGCTTGTAGGCCTCGCTGAACAAGGCGCGGTTGGTCCACTCGAAGTCGAACATCAGGCCGAGGGCTTCGCGGGTCTTGACGTCAGCGAAGGTCGCGCGCCGGGTGTTCATGAACAGACCCTGGCTCTGGGTCGGGATCTGGTGCGGGATCTGCGCCTTGATCACGTCGCCACGGCGCACGGCCGGGAAGTTGTAGCCATTGGCCCAGTTCTTCGCCTGATGCTCGATATAGATGTCGAACTCGCCGGCCTTGAACGCTTCGAAGGCCACATCGCTGTCGCGGTAGAACTCGACTTCCATGCGATCGAAGTTGTATTTGCCGCGATTGACTGGCAGGTCCTTGCCCCAGTAGTCCTTGACCCGCTCGAAAATCAACTGCCGGCCCGGTGTGACCGAGGTGATGCGGTACGGCCCGCTGCCCAGTGGGGGCTCGAAGGTGGTGGCCTTGAAGTCGCGGCCCTTCCAGTAATGCTGGGGCAGCACCGGCAATTCGCCCAGACGCAGGATCAGCAACGGATTGCCGCTGCGCTTAAGCACAAACCGGATGCGCTGCGGGTTGAGGATGTCGACGCGCAGCACTTCCTGAAGGGCGGTGCGGTACAGGGGATGACCCTCCTTGAGCAGCAAGCGGTAGGAGAACGCCACATCGTAAGCGGTGATCGGCGTGCCGTCGTGGAAGCGCGCTTGCGGGCGCAGGTTGAACACCACCCAGCTGCGATCTTCGCTGTACTCCACCGACTGGGCGATCAAACCGTAACTGGACGCCGGTTCGTCACCGGACGGCGCGTATTGCCCGGTGCCGACCATCAGCGGCTCGTTCAACTCGTTGATGCCGTATTGCAGGAAATTCGCCGTGGTGACCGGGCTGGTGCCCTTGAACGTGTAGGGGTTGAGCGTATCGAAGGTGCCAAACGCCATCACCCGCAACGTACCGCCCTTGGGCGCTTGCGGGTTGACCCAGTCGAAGTGGGTAAATCTGGCCGGGTACTTGAGCGTGCCGAACTGCGCATAACCGTGGCTTTCGGTGATCGTCGCGCTGACGGGGGAGCTCAAGGCCAGGCTGATCAGGAGCAGGAGGAGGGGACGCTTCAAGTCAGATCCGATCCAGGCGGCTTGGGCTTTGTGGGCCGTACAGTAACAGCTTGTATGGACAGGAAAAAGACAGAGGTTAATGTGGGGTTAATCGGCAAGGCCAAGAGCCCCTCACCCTAGCCCTCTCCCGGAGGGAGAGGGAACTGACGGCGATGTCTTGCGTGATACATCGACCTGAAAAACCGAGTCGATTATGGATTCAAAGCAAGTCGTTCAAGTCGGCGTAGATCTCCAATATCCCCGGATCGGTCCCCTCTCCCTCCGGGAGAGGGCTAGGGTGAGGGAAGGCTTTTGATCCAGGCGAAAAAAAGCCCCTGAAATTCAGGGGCTCCTGGTCAGTGCGGCTGGTAGACCGTGAGCATCTGCCCAGGCTTGAGCGCCTTGCCGGCGCCCGGGTTCCAGCGCTTGAGGTGCTGCATCTCGACGTTGAAACGCTTGGCTACCACGTACAGCGTGTCGCCGCGTTTAACCTTGTACTGGGTCTGTTTACCGTCGTCCTTTTCTCTGGTCTTGCTGCTGGTCTTGCTGTTGGCCGCGATGACCGTGTTGATGCGCCCTCCACTGCTGCGCGCCGGCGTGCGCTTGCTGGTGTCCTGCATGACCAGGGTCTGGCCGACCTTGAGGTTCTTGCCGGTGAGCTTGTTCCAGCGTTGCAGGTCCTTGACCTCGACCTTGTTGGCCTTGGCGATGGAGCCGAGGTTGTCGCCACGCTTGACCCGATAGGCACGCTTGGCCTGGGCGATCTCGCTCGGATCGGCGCCTTCGAACACCGGTTTAAGCGAGCGCGGGCTGATCAGTTCGTCAGGGCGCATGGTCTGCAGGCTGGCGGTCAGCAGCTGCGCCTTCGAGGTCGGCACCAGCAGGTGCTGCGGGCCGTCGATGGTGGTGCGCTGCTTGAAGGCGGGGTTGAGCTGGAACAGCTCGTCTTCGTCGATGTTGGCCACCGCCGCGACCTTGGACAGGTCCATGCGCTGATTGATTTCGACGACCTGGAAATACGGTTCGTTGGCGATCGGGTTGAGGTTCACGCCATAGGCTTCAGGCGTCAGGACCACTTGCGAGAGCGCCAGCAGTTTCGGCACGTAGGCTTGGGTTTCCGCTGGCAGCGGCAGGTTCCAGTAGTCGGTCGGCAGGCCCAGCTTTTCGTTGCGCTCGATGGCGCGGCTGACCGTGCCTTCGCCGGCGTTGTACGCGGCCAGTGCCAGCAACCAGTCACCGTTGAACATGTCGTGCAGGCGGGTCAGGTAGTCCATCGCTGCCGTGGTCGAGGCAGTAATGTCGCGACGGCCATCGTAGAAACGGGTCTGACGCAGGTTGAAATAGCGCCCGGTGGACGGGATGAACTGCCAGAGGCCCACCGCGTCGGCCCGGGAATAGGCCATCGGGTTGTAGGCGCTTTCGATGACCGGCAGCAGCGCCAGTTCCAGCGGCATGTTGCGTTCTTCGAGGCGCTCGACGATGTAATGAATGTAGAGGCTGCCGCGTTCGCCGGCGTTCTCGAGGAAGGAAGGGTTACTGGCGAACCACAGGCGCTGTTGCTCGATGCGCGGGTTCACGCCCAGACCTTCCTGCAGCTGGAAGCCGCCGCGCATGCGTTCCCAGATGTCCTGAGGCACCTGCGGGCTGGGCTTTTCCGACAACCAGATGGGCTTCTGCTTGGCTCGCGCAGCAATGTTCGGCGTATGTGTCGCTTCAGTCTGCGGAGCATGGCTGGAACAGCCCGCCAGTGTGGCGGACACAGCCACCGCGATGGCCTGCGCCAGGCGGGTCAATGCATCTGAATTGACGGACTTACGTATGGATGACGACATTGGCTGGAAGTAAGTTCCGGGCAAAAATGTCGGGCGATTCTAGAAAGCGCACCCCCTGCGGTCAACCATTCAGAATTTTTGTACCAGGCAGGGAGCCACTTAGAACGTATCTTTCCATGCCCGCAGAGCCGCAAAAACCTCACTCGGCGCCCGGTTTTGAGGGCCGTTCCGTTCGTCCACTTTTTGTGTAACCAATATTTCACCGGTGCGCAAAAACGGGTTTGTGAGCTTTTCCAGCGCAAGGGTCGAGGGCAGCGTCATCACGCCATTCGCACGTTGCTGGCTGACTTTTTCCAGACGGGCGGCGATGTCCCGGTTGCCCGGCTCCACGGCGGCGGCGAATTTCAGGTTGCTCAGGGTGTACTCGTGGGTGCAGTAGACCAGGGTGTCTTCCGGCAGCGCCGCCAGACGGCTCAACGACTGGTACATCTGTTGCGGCGTGCCTTCGAACAAACGGCCGCAGCCGGCAGCGAACAGGGTGTCGCCACAGAACAGCAGGCCATGATGGTAGTAGGCGATGTGTCCCAGGGTGTGGCCGGGCACGGCATGGACGTCGAAGTCCCAGCCGAGTACGCGCACCGTGTCGTTGTCCTTGAGGGCCACGTCGCGCCCCGGAATACTTTCGCTGGCCGGTCCGTAGACCGTGGCACCGGTGGCCTTTTTCAGCGTCTCGACGCCGCCGACATGGTCGTGGTGATGGTGAGTGATGAGGATGTCGCCGAGCACCCAGCCCGGATGCGCGTCGAGCCACGCCTGCACGGGGGCGGCATCCCCCGGATCGACCACCGCGCAACGCTGGGTGGCATGATCCTGTAACAACCAGATGTAGTTGTCGGTGAAGGCGGGCAGGGCACTGATCTGTATCATCGTCGAATTCGCCAAGCGGGTAACATTGGCGCATCTTAGAGGTTCCTGGCGTGTTGGAGAATGCAATGATCGATAAAGCGTTCGCTCAGGCCGATCCTGACTGGCTCGCGCTGATCGGTGCAGCCCGTGAATGGCTGTCCGGCCCCCTCGGGCAATTTCTGCTGGACGAAGAACGGCGCATGCTCGAAGACGAGCTGGGCCGGTTCTTCGGTGGCTATCTGGTGCATTACGGCCCGTCCGCCGAAACGCCGCCGTCGGCGCCGCAGGTGCAGCGCAACGTGCGGCTGGGCGCGCCCTTGCCGGGCGTGGAGATCGTCTGCGAAGAACAGGCCTGGCCGTTGAGCGAGCACGCCGCCGATGTGGTGGTGTTGCAGCACGGCCTGGATTTCTGTCTGTCGCCCCACGGTCTTCTGCGCGAAGCGGCCAGCAGCGTGCGCCCCGGCGGGCATCTGTTGATTGTCGGCATCAACCCCTGGAGCACCTGGGGGCTGCGCCACGTGTTCGCCCATGACGCCTTGCATCAGGCGCGCTGTATCTCGCCGTCGCGTGTGGCGGACTGGCTTAACCTGCTGGGCTTCGCGCTGGAGAAACGCCGCTTCGGGTGCTATCGTCCGCCGCTCGCGTCACCCAAGTGGCAGGCCCGTCTGGCCGGCTGGGAACGCAAGGCCGGCGATTGGCAACTGTCGGGCGGCGGCTTCTATTTACTGGTCGCGCGCAAGATCGTGGTCGGCCTGCGTCCGGTGCGTCAGGAACGCCGCGAGCCGATGGGCAAGCTGATTCCGCTGCCGATGGCCAAGGTCAACCGCCGGCGCATCGAACCGTAAACCTTCTTTTATTTATGGCCGGGTATATCCCGGCCTTGGCCATCGTCGATCCGTGATCGGCGAGGCCACGCATTTTTTCTGGATAGACTGGCATGAGCGAAAGCGTCGATAGCGTAGAACTGTTCACTGACGGCGCCTGTAAAGGCAACCCCGGCCCCGGCGGCTGGGGCGCCTTGCTGGTGTGCAAGGGTGTTGAAAAGGAACTGTGGGGCGGCGAAGCCAACACCACCAACAACCGCATGGAGTTGCTCGGCGCGATTCGCGGCCTCGAAGCCCTCAAGCGTCCGTGCGAAGTGCTGCTGGTCACCGACTCGCAATATGTGATGAAAGGCATCAACGAGTGGATGGCCAACTGGAAGAAACGCGGCTGGAAAACCGCTGCCAAGGAGCCAGTCAAAAACGCTGACCTGTGGAAGGAGCTGGATGAGCAGGTCAACCGCCACAAGGTCACCTGGAAATGGGTCCGCGGCCACATCGGCCACCACGGCAACGAACGGGCTGACCAGTTGGCCAACCGTGGGGTGGATGAGGTCCGCGGTTACAAGCAGGATTGATCAAAGCATCAAAATGGCCGTGGCCAGTTGCAGGTCGGTATAGGGCTGACCTGGCAGCAGGCTGCGAATTCGCGTCAGCGCCGCTTCCATCTGTGCGCCACGAATGTCCCCGTCGCTGGCAACGAACGCCGCGGCGTCATCCTTGGCCGCCAACACGATCTTGTCGTCCTTGAACGAACCGCTGGTGCCTTTGCTGGAGCTGAGCGTAAGGCTCATGGTGATGTCGGTGCTGATGACGAAACTGGTAGCCTGCGCTTCGGCCGCCACCAGGCAGCCGCCGAGCATTAAAACGTATGCAGTCTTCATGACGCGCTCAAATCCGCTGGAAACAAGCCGCGCACGCTAACAAGGCGGTTTGCCGCCGACTTTATGAACATTGCTAATGATTGTTAAAAACTGCATGAGCGCCGGTCACCTGACGGCGCGCGACGCGTACCGCGAGCGTGTTAACATCGCCGCTTTTGCACGATTGACCCCGTTGAGAGCTGAACACTGATGGCCACCAGATCCGTTGTACTCGATACCGAAACCACCGGCATGCCAGTGACCGACGGCCACCGGATTATCGAAATCGGTTGTGTCGAGCTGATCGGTCGACGTCTGACGGGCCGGCACTTTCACGTTTACCTGCAACCGGATCGCGAGAGTGATGAAGGCGCGATCGCCGTTCACGGCATCACCAACGAATTCCTGGTCGGCAAGCCGCGCTTCGCCGAAGTGGCCGACGAATTTTTCGAGTTCATCAACGGCGCGCAGCTGATCATCCATAACGCGGCGTTCGACGTTGGCTTCATCAACAATGAATTCGCCCTGATGGGCCAGCAGGATCGCGCGGACATCACGCAGCACTGCACGATCCTCGACACCCTGATGATGGCCCGGGAACGTCACCCGGGTCAGCGCAACAGCCTCGATGCCCTGTGCAAACGCTACGGCGTCGACAACTCCGGCCGTGAGCTGCACGGCGCATTGCTCGACTCGGAGATTCTCGCCGACGTCTACCTGACCATGACCGGTGGCCAGACCAGCCTGTCGCTGGCCGGCAACGCCTCCGACGGCAATGGCACGGGCGAGGGCGCGGACAACTCGGCCACCGAAATCCGCCGTCTGCCGGCAGATCGCAAACCGGGGCGGATCATTCGCGCTACCGAAGCCGAGCTGGCCGAACACCAGGTGCGCCTGGAAATCATCGCCAAATCGGCCGGTGCCCCGGCGTTGTGGACTCAACTGCAGGAAGCCGAAGCTCAGGCGTAAGGCAAAAAAGGATCGCCCGAACATCCAGGCCGTGTTCAGGCGATCCTTTGTTTTTGGCAGTACTGACAACTGGCCACCCTCGCCACATCCGCTCCGACCCTCTACCCTGAGGACATTGGCAGATCACTCTCCGCCGCCTCAGGACACTGAGCCTCATGTACAAAGATTTGAAGTTCCCGGTGTTGATCGTCCACCGCGATATCAAGGCCGACACGGTTGCCGGTGAACGCATTCGCGGCATCGCCCGAGAGCTGGAGCTGGAAGGTTTCAGTATCGTTTCGGCTACGGACTACACCGAGGGCCGGCTGGTGGCGTCGACCCACCATGGTCTGGCGTGCATGCTGATCGCCGCCGAAGACGCCAGCACCAACTCCCACCTGTTGCAGAACATGGCCGAACTGATCGGTCTGGCCCGGGTGCGGGCGCCGGATCTGCCGATTTTTGCCCTCGGCGAGCAAGTCACCCTGGAAAACGCCCCGGCCGATGCCATGGCCGAGCTCAATCAGTTGCGCGGCATTCTCTACCTGTTCGAAGACACGGTGCCGTTTCTCGCCCGGCAAGTGGCGCGGGCGGCACGCAAGTACCTGGACGGCCTGCTGCCGCCATTCTTCAAGGCGCTGGTGCAGCACACCGCCGATTCCAATTATTCCTGGCATACCCCGGGCCATGGCGGCGGGGTGGCTTATCACAAGAGTCCGGTGGGGCAGGCGTTTCACCAGTTCTTCGGGGAAAACACCCTGCGCTCGGATCTGTCGGTCTCGGTGCCGGAGCTGGGCTCGTTACTCGACCACACCGGGCCGCTGGCCGAGGCGGAAGCGCGAGCCGCGCGCAATTTCGGCGCCGATCACACCTTTTTCGTGATCAACGGCACCTCGACCGCCAACAAGATCGTCTGGCACTCGATGGTCGGGCGCGATGATCTGGTGCTGGTGGATCGCAACTGCCACAAGTCGGTGTTGCACGCGATCATCATGACTGGCGCGATTCCGCTGTACCTGTGCCCGGAGCGCAACGAGCTGGGCATCATCGGCCCGATTCCGCTCAGTGAATTCAGTCGCGAATCGATCCAGGCCAAGATCGATGCCAGCCCGTTGACCAAGGGCCGCGAACCGAAAGTCAAACTGGCGGTGATCACCAACTCCACCTACGACGGCCTCTGCTACAACGCCGAGCTGATCAAGCAGAGCCTGGGCAACAGTGTCGAAGTCCTGCATTTCGACGAGGCCTGGTACGCCTACGCCGCGTTTCACGAATTTTTCGCCGGTCGTTACGGCATGGCCACCTCGCGCAGCGAGGACAGTCCGCTGGTGTTCACCACCCATTCCACCCATAAACTGCTGGCGGCGTTCAGTCAGGCTTCGATGATTCATGTGCAGGACGGCGGGGCGCGGCAGCTGGATCGCGACCGGTTCAACGAAGCGTTCATGATGCACATCTCGACGTCGCCGCAGTACAGCATCATTGCTTCGCTGGACGTGGCTTCGGCGATGATGGAGGGGCCGGCCGGACGTTCACTGCTGCAGGAAACCTTTGACGAAGCCCTGAGCTTTCGCCGGGCGCTGGCCAATCTGCGCCAGCACATTGCCGCCGACGACTGGTGGTTTTCGATCTGGCAGCCGCCGGGTGTCGAAGGCATCGACCGGGTGCAGACCGAGGACTGGCTGCTGCAACCCGACGCGGACTGGCACGGTTTCGGCGAGGTCAGCGACGACTACGTACTGCTCGACCCGATCAAGGTCACCCTGGTTATGCCGGGGCTGACCGCTGGCGGCGCTTTGAGCGACAAGGGCATCCCGGCGGCAGTGGTCAGCCGTTTCCTCTGGGAGCGCGGACTGGTGGTGGAGAAAACCGGCCTGTACTCATTTCTGGTGCTGTTCTCCATGGGCATCACCAAGGGCAAGTGGAGCACGCTGCTGACCGAACTGCTGGAGTTCAAGCGCAGCTACGACGCCAACGTCAGTCTCGACACCTGCCTGAAGTGTGTCGCCCAGGAAGATCCTGTGCGTTATCGCGGCATGGGCCTGCGCGATCTGTGCGATCAACTCCACGCCTGCTATCGCAGTAACGCCACCGCCAAACACCTCAAGCGCATGTACACCGTGCTGCCGGAAATCGCCATGAAACCGGCCCACGCTTACGATCAATTGGTGCGTGGTGAAGTCGAGGCGGTGCCGATCGATGAACTGGAAGGCCGGGTGGCGGCGGTGATGCTGGTGCCGTACCCGCCGGGCATTCCGCTGATCATGCCTGGCGAACGTTTTACCGAATCCACGCGCTCGATCATTGAATACCTCAGGTTTGCCCGAACCTTCGACGCAACTTTTCCGGGGTTTGTGGTCGATGTGCACGGTCTGCAACACGAAGATGAGGGCAATGGACGGCAATACACCGTCGATTGCGTCAAGGAATGAGGGCTTTTCCGAGTATGCAACCGGTCATGAATCCGAAATACCCAGGGTTGTCGGTGCGAGTCGCCGACGACGGTTTTGCCGCTTACATCTGGGGCAGCGATTTCAGCTTCGAGGTGGCCGCCTACGGCACGGCCGAAATCGGCAAACCCGTGGCGCAATGGGCCGTGACGCCCATCGTGCCGTATCGCAAGTGCTACGGCATCGATCCGGAGGAGTTCAGCAGTTTTCGCGATGCTGCCGACAGCGCGATTTTCATGGCGTACCTGGAGGATGAGCCGGTCGGGCACCTGGTGATCAGTACCAACTGGAACGGCTTCGCTCATATCGATGAACTGGCGGTGCACGCCCCGGCGCGGCGCCATGGGGTGGCCAAGGCCCTGCTCGACGTGGCGCAGTTCTGGAGCCGCAAGAAAAAGCTGCCGGGAATCATGCTGGAAACCCAGAACAACAACCTCGGCGCCTGCCGCCTATATGAGCGTTGCGGGTATGTGATCGGCGGCATCGACCACTTGCGTTATCGCGGCATCGATCCGAACACCGCCGAAGTGGCGTTGTTCTGGTATCGATTGTTCGATAACCCGCTGGAGCATCCGATCAGTTCGCCAGCATCGCCTCGGCTTGTTCCGTGACGATCCCGAGCAGCGTCTGAATCGCCGCTGACGGCGTGGCGTGTTTGAAGGTCAGGGCATAGAGGCTGATCGGCACCGCCGGCGACAACGGGCAGACATCGAGACCGCCCGCCCGCGCACCAATGGCGGTGAACGGGTCGACGATCGCCAGGCCTTCGCCGGCCTCGACCATGCTGCGCATCATCTGGTGGGTCTGCACCCGGGTCTGGATAGTCGGCGCCGGGCGCAGGGCCTGGAGCTTGTTTTCCAGGGCCGGGCTCAGCGGGTCCTGGCCTTCGAGGCCGACCATCGCCTGGCCGGCCAGATCCTGCAGGGAAATGTATTTCTGCTTCGGTTGCAGCCAGCCGTGGGGCGCAAGCAATTGCAACTTGCCCTGAGCCAGCGGCTGGCAATGGATATCGGGGTGTTGTGGATCGTGCAGGCTCAGGCCCAGATCGCTGTCGCGCAGCAGCAGATGTCGGACGATGTCGCGGGTCGGTTCGCTGAGCAGGGTGCAGGGCACGTCGGGCAGGCGCCGACGCAGGGCGGCGAGGCTTTGCGGCAGCAGTTGCTGGGCCAGCGGCGGGGTGCCGATGATCCGCAAGGGTGGGGCGAGATATTGCTTGAGGCTGCTGGCCAGCCGTTGCACCGGTTCCAGCGCTTCATAGATGTGGCCGATCTCGACTTGCAGCGCCCGGGCCTCCGGGGTCGGCTGAAGTCGTCCGCGTACGCTGGCGAACAGCATGAAACCGAGCTGACTCTCGGCTTCGCGCAAACGCTCCTCGACCTCGGGTGCCGCTAGTTGCAGCCATTCGGCGGCGGTGCCCACGTGACCGGTCTGCAAAAGCGCCTGAATCACTTCGATATGACGTAAACGCATGCGTGAAGTCCATGTCCGGCCGTTGGGGTCAGTGGCTGAATCCTACCCCAACTCGGCGCGGATGACTTCTGCTCATAACGATCGGTTATGAAGCGACCGATGGCTCGGGTTCGCGGATCAGGGTGATGCCCGATTGAACCAGCAAAAACTCGTTGTCGTCGATCTTGTTGACGCGGTCGCCAATCGCCAGCTTGTAGGTGGTAACGGGCTCCGTGCCGGTGAAGCCGTCTGCCGACGGGTTGGATTCCTGGAACTCATGCACGGAATAAACGCGGCCTTCCGCATCTCTTGCATGGAACTGACCGACGAGTACTGCTGCCATCTGCTTAGAACCTCTGGAGATAAAACGCTTGATTTGCGGCTTGGTAGACCGTCATCGAGCTTGGTAAGTTTTCCTACAGGAAAAAAATATTCCAGACGCGGGAAATAACCTTCGGCGTCTGGTGGAATCGTCATCGGATCATCTATAACTACTGGCTCCTCCCACGGACAGTCGAGAGTCTTCCAATGAGCAATGTCTATAACGTCGCAGTAGTGGTCGGCAGCCTGCGCAAGGCGTCCATCAACCGCAAGGTCGCCCTGGCGCTGGCGGAACTGGCACCGGCCAATCTCAAGCTGAACATTGTCGAAATTGGCGATCTGCCACTCTACAACGAAGACATCGACGGCGATTCACCGCCGGCAGCCTACAGCACTTTCCGGCAAAAAGTGGGTTCATCCGACGCTCTGCTGTTTGTCACCCCGGAGTACAACCGCTCGGTGCCGGCGCCTTTGAAGAACGCGATCGACGTCGGTTCGCGGCCCTATGGCAAGAGTGTCTGGAGCGGCAAGCCGGGGGCGGTGATCAGCGTTTCGCCAGGTGCCATCGGCGGTTTTGGCGCCAACCAGCATCTGCGTCAGTCCTTTGTTTTCCTCAACGTGCCTTGCATGCAGCAGCCGGAAGCCTACCTGGGCGGCGCGGGCACGGCGTTCGATGAAGCGGGCAAGCTTAACGAGTCGGTGAAGCCGTTTCTGCAAAGCTTCATCAATGCGTTTGGTGAGTGGGTGGCGCAGCACAAGAAGTGATTCGCTGAATTTTCTGACAAGATATTGCCCCTGTGGGAGCGAGCCTGCTCGCGATCTCGGTGTATCAGCTGGCACATCAGTTGAATGACACACCGCCATCGCGAGCAGGCTCGCTCCCACAGGTTTTGTGGTGTGGCTCAATTTTTCCCTTTTATTGAAGGCTGTCGCGAATGCTCGCTGCGTCACTGATTTTCCTGCTGACCATTACCCTGGTGATCTGGCAACCCAAAGGCCTCGGGGTCGGCTGGAGTGCAACGTTCGGCGCCATCATCGCGCTGATTTTCGGCGTGGTGCACCTGAGCGACATCCCGTTGGTGTGGCAAATCATCTGGAACGCCACCGGCACGTTCGTGGCGCTGATCATCATCAGTCTGCTGCTCGATGAAGCCGGTTTTTTCGCTTGGGCGGCCTTGCACGTGGCGCGCTGGGGGCGGGGCAGCGGGCGCAAGCTGTTTGCCTTTATGGTGCTGCTCGGCGCGCTGGTGTCGGCGCTGTTCGCCAATGACGGTGCGGCGCTGATCCTCACGCCTATCGTGATTTCCATGCTGCTGGCCCTGCGTTTTTCCCCGGCGACGACTTTGGCGTTCGTCATGGGCGCGGGGTTCATTGCCGACACCGCGAGCCTGCCGCTGGTGGTGTCGAACCTGGTGAATATCGTCTCGGCCGATTTCTTTCACATCGGATTCAACCGGTATGCGGCGGTGATGGTGCCGGTCAACTTTGTCAGCGTCGCTGCCACGCTGGGCATGTTGCTGTGGTTCTTCCGCCGCGACATTCCCAAGGCCTACGACCCGGAACAGCTTGAACACCCGCAAACCGCCATCCACGACAAAGCCACGTTCTACGCCGGTTGGGCGGTGCTGGTGATTCTGCTGATCGGCTGTTTCGCGCTGGAGCCGCTGGGCATTCCGATCAGTGCGATCTCGGCGGTGTGCGCGGCGCTGTTGCTGGCGATTGCCGCGCGCGGGCACAAGATCTCCACGCGCAAGGTGATGAAAGAGGCGCCGTGGCAGATCGTGATTTTCTCGCTGGGCATGTATTTGGTGGTCTACGGGCTGCGCAATGCCGGGCTCACCGATTATCTGGCCGGGTGGCTCAATGTATTCGGCGATTACGGTGTATGGGGAGCGGCGATGGGCACCGGGGTGCTGACGGCCTTGTTGTCCTCGATCATGAACAACCTGCCGACGGTGCTGGTCGGTCTGCTGTCGATCGATGCCAGCCAGGCCAGCGGTGTGGTGAAGGAGGCGATGATCTACGCCAACGTGATCGGCAGCGACCTGGGGCCGAAAATCACCCCGATCGGCAGTCTGGCGACCTTGCTCTGGCTGCATGTGCTGGAGCGCAAGAACATCAAGATCGGCTGGGGGTATTACTTCAAGGTCGGGATCGTGCTGACGGTGCCGGTTCTGTTGGTGACCTTGGCGGCACTCGCCGTGAGACTTTCCATTTAGACCGAGTCGGCTCAATCGCTGCGGTGCGACGACTCGACTTGCCAGCGAAGGGGCCGGATCAGACGGCACAGAAATCAGGATTGGCCCGGCACATTCGGCCACAGGTCCGACACCAGAAACAGCCGCTCGGCTTCTTCCCACTCGCCCCGGGCATTTTCGGTCAGGCGCACCATCAGTTGCGCCGGGGCCAGCGGTTCGAGTTCATCGAGCCAGGCCTGCAAGTGCCCGTTGCTCCAGGTCTGCTCCGCCGGGTAGTGCGCCGGCGCCAGCCAGGCGTGGCGGGGCAGGGGTTGCCAGCGTCCGGCCGGGCGCTGGGCGACAAACGCCGGCCAGTCTTTCTGATGCAGCCAACTGCCACGCAAATGCTGAGGATGGGCGCCGCTGGGTGGCACCGACTGGCCGGGCCACGGATACAGCAAGTATCCGCCCAGCCACAGTTGCGCACTGAACGACCCGACATCCAGCGCCGCCAGCACTTCGCGGCTTTCCGGGCGCGCGGAGATCGGCAGCTGATGTTCGCTCAAATGCGCCAGTTTGCGATCCAGTCGATCATGACAGCCCGGCCCCAGCCACGACGCCGGATCATGCCCGTCGCCGTTCTGTGGGCCGAGGTAGAGCTTGATCGCCAGTTCCAGGTGATGCACGCCGTCGCGGTCGCGCAGCAGCATGTCCAGCTCGCCGAGGGTGTGACCGTCGCGGCGGATCGGCAGGTTGGCGGCGATCAGCTCAATGCCCGGCGCGTGTTCCACCGCAAATTGCCACAACCGCTCGTAATACAGGCCCAGGCGCCGGGTACGGGCCTGGGACAGCCAGTGCAGCAGGCCGTAACTGTCGCGATCAAGCTGGCGCAACCAGTGTTCCAGCCGCTCGGGGTCGCTGACCCAGTCGCTGCCCGCCAGCGGATGGCGCTGCGGCCACGGGGTGGCGGCGAGCATCGGCGGGGCGAGGATCACCCACGCCAGATCACGCACCTCGGGGTGGCGTAACTGGTGGGGCAACTGCAGCAAATCGGGAAATAGGATCATCTTGCGAGCATAGCCTCAAACACCGGTGCAGCCTCGGGGCTGAAAGGATTTTGTCTATCCGGCGCTTTCGCCCATAATCGTGCTTTTCGCCGTCTCAGTCCCCCGCAGGAGTCCCATGGAGCAATTTCGTAATATCGGCATCATCGGTCGCCTGGGCAGCTCCCAGGTGCTGGATACCGTCCGCCGACTGAAACGCTTCCTGCTCGATCGTCACCTGCATGTGATTCTCGAAGACACCATCGCCGAAGTCCTGCCGGGCCATGGCCTGCAAACTTCGTCACGCAAGATGCTCGGCGAAGTCTGCGACATGGTGATCGTGGTCGGCGGTGACGGCAGCCTGCTCGGCGCGGCGCGGGCACTGGCCAAACACAAT
Organism: Pseudomonas sp. 3-2; assembly: GCF_019710535.1. Classification (NCBI taxonomy): domain Bacteria; kingdom Pseudomonadati; phylum Pseudomonadota; class Gammaproteobacteria; order Pseudomonadales; family Pseudomonadaceae; genus Pseudomonas; species Pseudomonas sp. 3-2. The sequence goes on from NZ_CP081200.1 coordinate 2,703,059, forward strand.
ATTCCGGTACTCGGGATCAACCGTGGCAGCCTCGGCTTTCTCACCGATATTCGCCCCGACGAGCTGGAAATCAAGGTCGCCGAAGTGCTCGACGGCCATTATCTGGTGGAAAACCGCTTCCTGCTGCAGGCCGAAGTCCGTCGTCACGCCGAGGCCATCGGCCAGGGCGATGCGCTGAACGACGTGGTGCTGCACCCGGGCAAATCGACGCGGATGATCGAGTTCGAACTGTACATCGACGGCCAGTTCGTCTGCAGCCAGAAGGCCGACGGCCTGATCGTCGCCACTCCGACCGGTTCCACCGCGTACGCACTGTCCGCCGGTGGCCCGATCATGCATCCCAAGCTTGACGCTATTGTGATTGTGCCGATGTACCCCCATACCTTGTCGGGCAGACCGATCGTGGTCGATGGCAACAGTGAGCTGAAAATCGTCGTGTCCAAAGATATGCAGATCTACCCGCAGGTCTCCTGCGACGGGCAGAACCACTTCACCTGCGCGCCGGGCGACACCATCACCGTCAGCAAGAAAGCGCAGAAGCTGCGGCTGATCCATCCGCTCGACCACAACTACTACGAAGTCTGCCGGACCAAGCTCGGCTGGGGCAGCAAGTTGGGTGGTGGAGGCGACTGATGCTCGATCCCGCGCGCAGTTATGACCTGATTGGTGACGTGCACGGATGCGCCCTGACCCTGGAACACCTGCTGGACCGTCTCGGTTACCACAAGCAGGGCGGAGTCTGGCGGCATCCGTCGCGCATGGCCGTGTTTGTCGGCGACATCATCGACCGCGGCCCGCGGATTCGCGAGGCGCTGCACATCGTCCACGATATGGTCGAGGCCGGTCAGGCGTTGTGCATCATGGGCAACCACGAATTCAACGCGCTCGGCTGGAGCACTCCGGCACCACCGGGCAGCGGCAAGCAGTTCGTCCGTGAACACACCCCGCGCCATGCCCGCCTGCTGCATGAAACCCTGACCCAGTTCGAAAACCATCCGGGCGACTGGCACGATTTCCAGCAATGGTTCTACCAACTGCCGCTGTTCGTCGACGCCGGACGTTTCCGCGTGGTGCATGCCTGTTGGGATGCCGGCCTGATCGAGCCGCTGCGCGCGCTGTTCCCCGATGGCTGCATCGATGAACACTTCCTCCAGGCATCGGCCGTACCGGGCAGTTTCGCCTGCACCGTGTTCGATCGCCTGCTGCGCGGCACCGACATGCGCCTGCCGGATGGCCTGACCATGACCAGCGGCGATGGCCTGGTGCGTTCGTTCTTCCGCACCAAGTTCTGGGAAGACGACCCGCAGACCTACGGCGACATCGTGTTCCAGCCAGATGCGCTGCCGGAGCCGGTGGCGCAGAAGCCGCTGACTTCCAGCGAAAAGAATTCCCTGCTGCGCTACGGCGTCGATGAGCCGTTGCTGTTCGTCGGTCATTACTGGCGCAGCGGCAAACCGGCGCCGATCCGGCCGAACCTCGCGTGCCTGGATTACAGCGCGGTGCTCTACGGCAAACTGGTGGCCTATCGTCTGGATCAGGAAACCCGCCTCGATCCGCATAAATTTGTCTGGGTCGACGTCGAGCGGCCGGAGGTGCTGCGATGAGTGCCATAGCGGTCTTGCGTGTGCCGTTGGCGGCGGACCTGAGTGGGTTCGTCAAACTGCTGCAACGCATGCAAGTGCCCCATCGTGTCAGCGAAGAGGCGGGCGAGCAGGTGTTGTGGGTGCCCTCGGAAATCAGCGACGACGTGCGCTCGCTGTACGAGCGTTTCCCGGCGGGCGACCCGGATCAGCAGCTGGAAATTCCGTCGGCGCCGACGCTCAAGCGCCCGAGCTTCGCCGAGCAACTGAAACATGCCAAAGCCACCGGGTTCATCCTGCTGCTGAGCCTGATCGTCGGCGGGTTGACCTTCCTTGGCGATAACCTCGACACCATGCGTTGGCTGACCTTCCTCGATTTTCGCGTGGTCGGCGACTACATCCACTTCACACCACTGGCCGACAGCCTGGCAGCGGGGCAGTGGTGGCGCCTGTTTACGCCGATGCTGATCCACTTCGGCATCCTGCACCTGGCCATGAACGGCATGTGGTACTGGGAGCTGGGGCGGCGCATCGAGTCGCGCCAGGGCAGCGTCAACCTGATCGGTCTGACGCTGCTGTTCGGCCTGGTTTCCAACTATGCGCAGTTCGCATGGGGCGGCCCGAGCCTGTTCGGCGGCCTGTCCGGCGTACTTTACGGATTGCTCGGTCACTGCTGGATCTTCCAGTTGCTGGCGCCGAACCCGGCCTATCGCCTGCCGCGCGGCGTGCTGGCAATGATGCTGGTGTGGTTGCTGGTGTGCATGTCCGGGCTGATCTCGATGATCGGTTTCGGCGAAATCGCCAACGCTGCCCACGTCAGCGGGTTACTCATCGGATGCTTAACCGGTTTGTTGGGCGGTTTGTACAACCGCCGTAAACTGGCCGCCTGAATTTTTTGAATAAAGAGCACGGAGACCCTGATGTCCTCTTTTAACGATTTGATCAAGAACATCACCCCGGACATCTACCAGAGCCTGAAACTGGCGGTAGAGATCGGCAAATGGTCCGACGGCGGCAAACTCACCGCCGAGCAGCGCGAGCTGTCGTTGCAGGCAATGATCGCCTGGGAAATGCAGAACCTGCCCGAGGAAGAGCGCACCGGTTACATGGGCCCGCAGGAATGCGCGTCGAAGTCGATCGAAGTGCCGAACATCCTGTTCAAGTCGGACGCCCTCCATTGATCGAGATCGGCCGCGGTGCAATCAGCAAAATGTCGGCGCGCCTGGACGGGCCGAACGTGCAGTACGCGTTTCGTCTGGATGACGTCGAGGTGCCGGTCAACCCGTTGATCGGCAGCACGGTGCGTCTGGAATACCTGGGGGCGATTCACTGCACCCATTGCGGGCGCAGGACCAAGACCAGTTTCAGTCAAGGCTACTGCTACCCGTGCATGACCAAACTCGCCCAGTGCGACATTTGCATCATGAGCCCGGAGCGCTGCCACTTCGAGGCCGGCACCTGCCGTGAGCCGGAGTGGGGCGAGAAGTTCTGCATGACCGACCACATCGTCTACCTGGCCAATTCGTCGGGGATCAAGGTCGGCATCACTCGCGCCACCCAGTTGCCGACCCGCTGGCTCGACCAGGGCGCCAGTCAGGCGCTGCCGATCATGCGCGTTTCGACGCGGCAGCAGTCGGGCTTCGTCGAAGACCTGTTCCGCAGCCAGGTGGCGGACAAGACCAACTGGCGCGCCTTGCTCAAGGGCGACGCGGCGGCGGTGGATCTGGCGCAGGTGCGCGATCAACTGTTCGAAAGCTGCGCCCCGGGTCTGCAAGGTTTGCAGGAGCGATTCGGTCTCCAGGCGATTCAGACCATCGCCGATGTCGAGCCGCTGGAAATCCGCTACCCGGTCGAGCAGTACCCGGCCAAGATCGTCAGCTTCAACCTGGACAAGAACCCGATTGCCGAAGGCACGCTGCTGGGGATCAAGGGCCAGTACCTGATCTTCGACACCGGCGTGATCAACATTCGTAAATACACGGCCTACCAGCTCGCCGTGCATCAATAAGGACTTCAGCATGCGCACCGAACAACCGAAGATGATTTACCTGAAGGACTATCAGGCGCCCGAGTACCTGATCGACGAAACACACCTGACCTTCGAGTTGTTCGAGGACCACAGTCTGGTCCACGCGCAACTGGTGATGCGCCGCAACCCGGCCCGTGGCCCGGGCCTGCCGCCGCTGGTGCTCGATGGCCAGCAGCTGGAGTTGCTCTCGGTGACCCTGGCCGACCAGGAACTGAGCGCCGCCGACTACCAGCTGACGGAAAATCACCTGACCCTGCAACCGGCCAGCGAAACCTTCACGGTCGACACCAGCGTCAAGATCCACCCGGAAACAAACACCGCACTGGAAGGCCTGTACAAGTCCGGCACGATGTTCTGCACCCAGTGCGAGGCCGAAGGTTTCCGCAAGATCACCTATTACCTCGACCGCCCGGATGTGATGAGCAAGTTCACCACCACCGTGGTCGCCGAGCAGCACAGCTATCCGGTGCTGCTGTCCAACGGCAACCCGATCGCCAGCGGCCCCGGCGAAGACGGCCGGCACTGGGCGACCTGGGAAGACCCGTTCATGAAACCGGCGTACCTGTTTGCGCTGGTGGCCGGTGACCTGTGGTGCGTTGAAGACTCCTTCACCACCATGACCAACCGCAATGTGGCGCTGCGCATCTATGTCGAGCCGGAAAACATCGACAAGTGCCAGCACGCCATGAACAGCCTGAAGAAGTCGATGCGCTGGGACGAAGAGGTCTACGGTCGCGAGTACGATCTGGACATCTTCATGATCGTCGCCGTGAACGACTTCAACATGGGCGCGATGGAGAACAAGGGTCTCAACATCTTCAACTCCAGCGCCGTGCTGGCCCGCGCCGAAACCGCCACCGACGCCGCGCATCAGCGGGTCGAAGCGATTGTTGCCCACGAGTACTTCCACAACTGGTCGGGCAACCGCGTGACGTGCCGCGACTGGTTCCAGCTGTCGCTGAAGGAAGGCTTCACGGTGTTCCGCGATGCCGGTTTCTCCTCTGACATGAACTCGGCCACGGTCAAGCGCATTCAGGACGTGGCGTACCTGCGTACCCACCAGTTCGCCGAAGATGCAGGTCCCATGGCCCACGCCGTGCGCCCGGACAGCTTCATCGAGATTTCCAACTTCTACACCCTGACCGTGTACGAAAAGGGCTCGGAAGTGGTCGGCATGATCCACACCCTGCTGGGCGCCGAAGGCTTCCGCAAGGGCAGCGATCTGTACTTCGAACGCCACGACGGCCAGGCCGTGACCTGCGATGACTTCATCAAGGCCATGGAAGATGCCAACGGCGTCGACCTGACTCAGTTCAAGCGCTGGTACAGCCAGGCCGGCACACCGCGTCTGGCGGTGAGCGAGTCTTACGACGCCGCCGCGAAAACCTACAGCCTGACCTTCCGCCAGAGCTGCCCGGAAACCCCGGACAAGGTTGAAAAGCTGCCGTTCGTGATTCCGGTCGAACTGGGCCTGCTCGACAGCCAGGGCAACGAGATTGCCCTGCGTCTGGCCGGCGAAGACTCGGCTCAAGGCACCACCCGGGTGATTTCGGTGACCGAAGCCGAGCAGACCTTCACCTTCGTCGACATCGCCGAACAACCGCTGCCGTCCTTGCTGCGTGGCTTCTCGGCGCCGGTGAAACTGAGCTTCCCGTACAACCGCGATCAGCTGATGTTCCTGATGCAGCACGACACCGATGGTTTCAATCGTTGGGATGCCGGCCAGCAACTGTCGGTGCAGGTGCTGCAAGAGTTGATCGGCCAGCAGCAGAAGGGCGAAAGCCTGGTGCTCGACCCGCGTCTGGTTTCCGCGCTGCGCACCGTGCTGTCGGACGAGTCGCTGGATCAGGCGATGGTCGCGGAAATGCTCTCGCTTCCAAGCGAAGCCTATCTGACCGAAATCAGCGAAATCGCCGACGTGGACGCGATCCACACCGCCCGCGAGTTCGCCCGTCAGCAACTGGCGGAGAACCTGTTCGAACCACTGTGGCTGCGTTATCAGGCCAATCGCGACCTGTCGAAGCAAACCCCGTACGTGGCCGAAGCCGAGCATTTCGCCCGTCGCGCATTGCAGAACATCGCGCTGTCGTATCTCATGCTCAGCGGCAAGCCGGAAGTGCTGGCAGCAACCCTGGAACAGTTCGACAGCTGCGACAACATGACCGAACGCCTGACCGCGCTGGCGGTGCTGGTCAACTCGCCGTTCGACGAGCAGAAAGCCACCGCACTGGCCAGTTTCGCCGAGCACTTCAAGGACAATCCGCTGGTCATGGATCAGTGGTTCAGCGTCCAGGCCGGCAGCACCTTGCCGGGCGGTCTGGAGCGGGTGAAAGCGCTGATGCAGCACCCGGCGTTCAACATCAAGAACCCGAACAAGGTGCGTGCGCTGGTCGGTGCGTTCGCCGGGCAGAACCTGATCAACTTCCACGCGGCGGATGGCTCTGGTTATCGCTTCCTCGCCGATTTGGTGATTGAGCTGAACGGCTTCAACCCGCAAATCGCTTCGCGTCAATTGGCGCCGCTGACCCGCTGGCGCAAGTATGACGGCGCTCGTCAGGCGCTGATGAAGGCGGAACTGGAGCGGATTTTGGCTTCGGGGCAGCTGTCCAGTGATGTGTATGAGGTGGTTAGCAAAAGCCTTGCCTGACGCTGGTTCAGGGCAATAAAAAACGCCGCTCGATGAGCGGCGTTCTTTGTGGATGGATGAAAAAGGTTTATTGGCGCAAATCAAACCGATCCAGATCCATCACCTTCGCCCACGCAGCAACGAAGTCGTTGACGAACTTTTCCTTCGCATCGGAGCTGGCATACACCTCGGCCAACGCCCGCAGTATCGCGTTGGAACCGAATACCAGATCGACCCGGGTCGCCGTCCATTTCACGCTGCCGGTTTTACGGTCGCGGCCTTCGAACTCGGTTTTCGACGTCGGTTTCCATTCCACACCCATGTCCAGCAGGTTGCGGAAGAAGTCGTTTGTGAGGGAGCCGGGTTTGTCGGTGAACACCCCGTGTTTCGTCTTGCCGACGTTGGTGTCCAGCACCCGCAGACCGCCGATCAGCACGGTCATTTCCGGGGCGGAAAGGGTCAGCAGTTGTGCCTTGTCGATCAGCAACGCTTCGGCCGGCACGCGATAGGTGTTGGCGGCGTAGTTGCGGAAGCCGTCGGTGTGCGGTTCGAGGAAGCCGAATGACTCGACATCGGTTTGCTCCTGAGTCGCATCGGTGCGCCCCGGATTGAACGGCACAGTCACCGTATGCCCGGCGTTTTGCGCCGCTTGCTCGACACCGGCGTTACCGGCCAGCACGATCAGGTCCGCCAGCGAGACTTGCTTGCCTGTCGCTCCAGTGTTGAACTCGTTTTGAATGCCCTCGAGGACTTTCAGCACCTTGTCCAGTTGCTCAGGCTGGTTGGCCTGCCAGAATTTCTGCGGTGCCAGACGCAGACGCCCGCCATTGGCGCCGCCGCGCTTGTCCGAACCCCGGAAGGTCGATGCGGCCGCCCAGGCGGTGGAAACCAGTTCCGAAACGGACAGCCCCGACGCCAGTATTTTGCCTTTCAGCGCCCTGATATCGCTGTCGTCCACCAGTGGATGCGTGGTCTCGGGAATCGGGTCTTGCCACAGCAGTTCTTCCTGCGGCAATTCCGGGCCGAGATAGCGTGACAGCGGGCCCATGTCGCGGTGAATCAGTTTGTACCAGGCGCGGGCGAAGGCATCGGCCAGTTGATCGGGATTGGCCAGGAAGCGCCGCGAAATCTTCTCGTAGGCCGGGTCGAAACGCAGGGCCAGGTCGGAGGTGAGCATGGTCGGGTCGATGCGTTTGTTCGGGTCGTGGGCGTGGGGAATGGTGCCGGCCCCGGCGCCGTTTTTCGGTTTCCACTGATGGGCGCCGGCGGGGCTCTTGGTCAGTTCCCACTCGAAGCCGAACAGGTTTTCCAGGTAGTTGTTGCTCCACTTGGTCGGGGTGGTGGTCCAGGTCACTTCCAGGCCGCTGGTAATGGTGTCGGCGCCCTTGCCGGTGCCGAAGCTGTTCTTCCAGCCCAGGCCTTGTTCTTCGAGGCCGGCGGCTTCCGGTTCCGGGCCAACGTTGTCGGCGGGGCCTGCGCCGTGGGTCTTGCCGAAGGCGTGACCACCGGCGATCAGGGCGACGGTTTCTTCGTCGTTCATGGCCATGCGGCCGAAGGTTTCGCGGATGTCCTTGGCCGAGGCCACCGGGTCGGGATTGCCTTCGGGGCCTTCCGGGTTCACGTAGATCAGGCCCATCTGCACCGCGGCCAGCGGGTTCTCGAGGTTGCGTTCGCCCTGATTGGTGCGGCTCTCTTCATTGCCGTGCTCGGCGGGTTCGGCCACCAGCGTGCCTTCGCCCGGCGGCTGCATGGATTCCGGATCCTTGCCGTAGCGGTTATCGCCGCCCAGCCATTTGTTTTCCGAGCCCCAGTACACGTCTTCGTCCGGTTCCCATACATCCGCGCGGCCACCGGAGAAACCGAAGGTCTTGAAGCCCATCGATTCCAGCGCGACGTTGCCGGTGAGCACGATCAGGTCGGCCCAGGAAATGTTGCGGCCATACTTTTGCTTGATCGGCCACAGCAGGCGGCGGGCCTTGTCGAGGCTGACGTTGTCCGGCCAGCTGTTGAGCGGGGCGAAGCGTTGCTGGCCGGAGCCTGCGCCGCCACGGCCGTCAGCGGTGCGATAGGTGCCGGCGCTGTGCCAGGCCATGCGGATGAAGAGCGGGCCGTAGTGGCCGAAGTCCGCTGGCCACCACTCCTGGGAGTCGGTCATCAGCGCCGTCAGATCGCGTTTGAGGGCCTGGAAATCCAGGCTCTTGAAAGCCTTGGCATAGTCGAAGTCCTTGCCCATCGGATCGGATGCGGGCGAGTGCTGACTCAGGATTTTCAGGTTCAGTTGATTCGGCCACCAATCGCGGTTCGTCGTGCCACCGCCGGCGGCGTGATTGAACGGGCATTTCGATTCATTTGCCATGTTCGGGATCCTTATCAGGTCTTCTGCGGCCGGCTCGTGCCGACTTCGGACTAGTAAGGCTAGACCCGACTTGGCAAGTCAGCTAATAGGCCGACTATTGGTGCCTGATAGGCATAGTCTCTCACGCGAAGTGTAGGGAACCTGCAGGGGCAGGGCGCTGAAATGCCCGTGCTTGAGCGCTGGTTTGCATGTGTCTGGGCGAAACGGGATAGTCATTGGAAATGTTATTGTATAACATAAAAATGATTTCATCTGATCGGTGCCGGTAATACACCCTGTGTAGCGCTGGCATTGATCCTCAATTTTCTGCCTGACGGATTCCTGAAATGCCTTCCCGCTTCCACACCTTCCAACCCCGCCTGACGCTCATGGCCTCGGCGCTGCTGATCGCTTCGCCCGCATTCGCCGCCGACCCGCTGGAACTGCAACCGCAAGTCATCACCGGCAATCCGCTGGGCAGTCAGACCCTGGCCTCGCCCTCGACCGTGTTGAGCGGCGATGACCTGACGCTGCAGCAAAAGGGCAGCCTCGGCGAAACCCTGAACAAGCAGCCGGGCGTGTCGTCGTCCTACTTCGGCCCGGGTGCCAGTCGGCCGATCATTCGCGGGCAGGACGGCGATCGCATTCGCATCCTGCGCAACGGCGTCGGCGCGCTGGACGCCTCGTCGTTGTCCTACGATCACGCAGTGCCGCTGGACCCGGTCAATGTCGAGCGCATCGAAATCGTCCGTGGCCCGGCGGCCTTGCTGTACGGCGGCAGCGCCATCGGCGGGGTGGTCAACACCTTCGACAACCGCATCCCGACCGAAGCCATCGACGGCATCCACGGTGCCGGCGAGTTGCGCTATGGCGGCGCCGACACCACCCGCAGCAGCGCCGGCAAGCTTGAAGCCGGTAACGGCCAGTTCGCCTTGCACCTGGACGCCAGCGCCCGCGAGTTCAATGACCTGAAAATCCCCGGCTACGCCAAAACCGGCCGTGAACGGGCGAATGACGATGGCGATTCGAAAAAGCATCGGCTGGCCAACAGCGACGGTCGTCAGGACGGCGGTGCGGTGGGCGGGTCGTACACCTGGGATGACGGTTACGCGGGGCTGTCGTACAGCAATTACGATTCGAACTACGGCTCGCCGGCCGAAGACGATGTGCGCATCCGCATGGAGCAGGAGCACTACGCGTTCGCCTCGGAAATCCGCAACCTCGACGGCCCGTTCAGCTCGGTGAAACTCGACGCTGGCTACACCGATTACCAGCACCGGGAAATCGAGGGCGGCGAAGTCGGCACCACGTTCAAGAACAAGGGCTACGAGGCGCGGGTCGAGGCCCGGCATCAGCCACTGGGTCCGTTCAACGGGGTGATTGGCGCGCAAGTCAGTCGCAACGAATTCTCGGCGCTGGGCGAAGAAGCCTTCGTGCCGCACACCGATACCGATGCCGGTGCACTGTTCATTCTCGAAGAGCTGCAAGCCACGGATCGTCTGCTGTTCACCCTCGGCGGACGCCTTGAGCACACCACGGTCGATCCGGACGCCAAAGGCAACGAGCGTTTCGCCAATGCCGATCGCTCCAGCAGTTTCACCGCCGGCAGCCTGTCATCCGGTGCGGTGTACACGCTGACGCCGATCTGGTCGGTCGCCGCCACGCTGGGCTACACCGAGCGCGCGCCGACGTTCTATGAGCTTTACGCCAACGGCGCCCACGTCGCCACCGGCACTTATGAAGTCGGGGACGCGGGACTGTCGAAAGAAAAAGCCGTCTCCAGCGACCTCGCCCTGCGTTTCGACAACGGTACGCACAAGGGCAGCGTCGGCGTGTTCTATAGCCATTTCTCCAACTACATTGGTCTGCTCGGGACGGGGCGCACGCTCAACGACGAAGGCGAGGAAGACGCCGACGGCATTCCTGAATACACCTACTCCGGCGTACGGGCGCGCTTCAGCGGTATCGAAGCGCAGGATCGCTGGACCCTTGGCGAAAACGCCTACGGCAAGTTTGCGCTGGAGCTGTCGGGCGACTACACCCGCGCCAAGAACCTCGACAACGGCCAGGACCTGCCGCGCATCGCGCCGCTGCGGTTAAACACTGGGTTGTTGTGGGAGCTGGATCGCTGGCAGGCGCGGATCGATGTGGAACACGCCAGTTCCCAGCACCGGGTGCCGGACAACGAAAGCAGCACCGACGGCTACACCACGCTGGGGGCCAATGTGGGTTATCACTTTGATGTTGGTCAGAGCAAGTGGCTGGCCTTCGTCAATGCCGAGAACCTGACCAACCAGACCGTGCGTTACGCCAGCTCAATCCTGCGGGATATTGCGCCGGCAGAAGGGCGCAGCATTCAGGTAGGGCTGCGCACCACGTTCTGATCGGTCACATCGGGCAGGCGCCAGCGTCGTTGCGACGCTGGCGTCGACCTCAACTCGATTGAGCGGTGTCTTCCTCCGGGATCTCGTCCAGCAGATCCTGTTGCCCCGGCAGTTCGGTGATCACGCTGAAATCACTGACTTCCACGGCGCCCAGCCCATACCCCAGCAAGTGAAACGAGAACGCCTTGCGCGGTTGCGGGTTGTCGAAGCTGAAATCCATCTCCAGCGGCTGATCCGCCGTGGCGACCATCTCGGTCGGCAGGCCCAGTTGCACGTCCTGTTCGAACTCCTTGGCCTTGAGCTGAATGTACGCTGCCTGCTGCGGATCGACCGAACGTACGGTCAGGCGCACGCGGGTATGGGAGCCCTTGGGCATTTCCAGATACTGCGCGCCGATCAGGTTGTCGGCCCAGTCGTCCTTGATCTGCGCTTGCAGCGGGATGACGTTGGCGCTGCCGAACTGATAACGCTGGTTGAGCGGGGTGCGCAGCAGCGACAGATCCAGGGCCGAGGCGCGGGCGGCGATGTCCCGGGCGTTCTGGCTGCTGGCGTTGCCCTTGAACGTGGCGCTTTCGGCGATGAAACCTTGGCTTGCGTAATTGCGGCAACGGCGCGGCATGTCGCATTCGGTCAGCAGGCCGCGACCGTCGTGGTAACGCAGCTTGCCGTTGGTGAACGACATGATTTCGCGGCCCGAATCGTAATCGCGAAACAACGAGCGACCGCTGAGGGCGGAGGGCACCGGAAAGTCGAAGTAATCCAGAATCGACGCGCTCAGATCGACGTGACCATAGACCCCGGCGTTCAGGCGCGGCAGTTGCGCCTGTTCCGGCGCGAGGGTCAGGTTGAAGCCCCAGGACGACGCGAGGCGTACGCCGTCGATGCCGTGGGATTCGTCCGAGGTGATCACCACCAGCGTGTCTTTCAGCACGCCCTGGCGTTCGAGGCCGCTGAGAAACTGTTCCAGTGCATCGTCCAGATAACCGACGGCGGCCTGCTTGGGCGTGTCGTAGCGTTGCAGGTAATCCTCCGGCGCGGAGTAGGGCTGGTGGGTGCCGACGGTCAGCAGCGTGAGCATCCACGGCTGTTTCTGCTTCTTCAGTTCGCCGACGTATTTCAGTGCGCCTTCGAAAAACGCCTTGTCATCCTTGCCCCACGGGAATTCCAGGTAGTTGGCGTTGGTGAACCATTCCAGGCCATGGGTCGCATCGAACCCGATGTGCGGCATGATCTTGTCTTTGGCCATGAACCGCAGCCCTGCGCCTTGCAGGTAGTGAGTGGCAAAGCCGTGCTGACGCAACTGGGCCGGCAGGCACGCCTGATTGCGCTCGTGCTGGGTCAGCATTTCCACGCCTTTGGGCGTGCCGTTGTCGAGCTTGTCGTAATCGCCACAGAGCATGGCGTACAGACCGCGAATGGTCTGGTGGGTGTGCAGCACGTAATCCGGGGTGTTCATGCCGCGCTCGGCCCAGCGGCTGAGGTTGGGCATCAGGTCTTCCTGATAATGGCTGCCGATGGCCTGGCGATTGGCGCCGATGTAAGCGCCGGGAATGCCTTCGAGGGCGACGATCAACACATTGCGCGCCTGGCCCTTGGCCGCCAGCAACGGGTGACCGTTCAGATCGACATCGGTGAGACCGGCCATCGGTGGGGGAGCGACCTGGGTGCCGCCGTCCAGCCATTCTTCAGCCTGCATCTGCATGTCGGCAACCTGCGCGGCCAGCAGTTGGTGCGGCAGGTTGTACAGACGCCACGGGTCGGCATCGCTCGGGTTTAAGTGCTGCGCGCCCCAATACGCGGAGAACAGCAGCACCGGCGTCGCCCAGGTTGCACGGGGCAGAGCGCGAACCGGTGTCGCACGTCGAGTCCAATGACTGAGCAGCCACAAGGCCAGAGCCAGCAGCAGCGCAACCGCCACGCCAGGATGGGCGAAGCCGCCGCCGGTGGAGTTCTCCACGAACTGCGGGTCGATCAGGTAATGCAGGTCCGCCACGGTCGGCAGGCGACCGACCGCGCTGACCAGTTCCGCGGTCGCCACCGCCAGCAATCCCCAGAACAGCAGCACCGGCAGCGCCAGCCACCAGGGGCGGCGGTGCAACACCACCACCAGCAGACTGCCGATGGCCAGGTCCGACAGGTAACCAAACAGGCTCGACCAGCCGAGTGCCGCCCGCAGGCACACCGGCACGATCAGTACCAGAAAAACCAGAGAGAGAAGGCGGGCATCCAGGCACCGCAGCCGTTGAAAAAGAGCGCTCACAAAAAAAGACCTTCCAGCCATTAAACCGTCATAAAAGTGTGGGCGATGATACCAAGGGTGGGCTGTCTGATCGCCTTTTTAAACGGCTGGGTGATCTGCTCCCCGGAGGGTGCTGTTAGCCACCCGGATGAGCCGGGGCCTTGATCGGCGACCGTCCTGGCGGTTTTCCGGTCTGAACGCGGTGGCGGTTTTATTGTTTCAGGCTGTTTAACCGGCATTCACCTGCGTGTGACATTGGCCTTCCGAAGCGGTCAGCTTAAAGATGTCGCCGAGCAGCTGGCTGCAGCGGTGTCGATGGCTAGGGCGCGGACTTGCGAGCGTTTCTGCAAGTCTGACGTTCAGGTGATATCAATATGCGATAACGGTATTTAAATTTCGTTTTTTATAGCGATAGAGTCCGGCCTCACAGATTTCTCTATAAATCGTTGCGAGGTTGTCATGGCCCTACCGTTCAAACGTTCTGCACTGACGCTGCTGGCGGCCTCGCTGGCCGGCGCGTTGCTCGGCAACACTGCACAAGCCGAAGGCAAGATCAGCATCGCCCAGCAATTCGGCATCGGTTATCTGATTCTGGATGTGGTGCGCGATCAGCAATTGATCGAGAAACACGGCAAGGCCCAGGGGCTGGACATCAAGGTCGACTGGAACAGCATTTCCGGCGCCACCGCCATGAATGAAGCGCTGCTCACCGGATCGCTGGACGTGGTCTCGGCGGGCGTGCCGCCGATGCTTACCGTGTGGGATCGCACCAAAGGCAAACAGAACGTCAAGGCCATCGCTTCGCTGGGCTCGATGCCCAACTACCTGTTGACCAATAACCCGAACGTCAAAACCCTCAAGGACTTCAGCGACAAGGATCGCATCGCCGTGCCGGCAGCGGGTGTGGGCTTCCAGTCACGCACGCTGCAGATCGAAACGGCCAAGGAATTCGGCAATGACCAGTACAAGAAATTCGACGACATCTCCGTCAGCCTGCCGCACCCGGATGCCACGGCTGCACTGATCGCTGGCGGCTCGGAAATCAACGCGCATTTCTCCAGCCCACCGTTCCAGTATCAGGCGCTGCAGAATCCCAACGTGCACAAAGTGCTGAGTTCCTACGACGTGCTCGGTGGCCAGGCCACGTTCAACGTGCTGTACACCACGGAAAAATTCCACGACGAAAACCCGAAAACCTACAAGGCGTTCTACGACGCCCTGGCCGAGGCCGAGAAGATCATCAAGGCCGACAAGCCTGCGGCGGCCCAAGCCTACATTCGTGTCGAGCAGTCGAAGTTGCCGCTGGCGCTGGTGGAGAAAATCGTCACCGATCCGGAAATCGATTTCACCGTGGTGCCGCAACGCACCTTTATCTATGCAGAGAAATTGCAGGAACTGGGTGTGCTGAAAAACAAGGCGGACAGCTGGAAGGATTATTTCTTTGAAGAGGCGCATGGTGGGGCGGGGAGTTGAACGGCCGTCATTTCTGAACAACCCGTACGTCCATTGCCCGAGTGAGCGACAAACCCGCGTCTATAGTGAGAGGGCTGTGTGAAACCGGTGGCGCACCTCAAGGCTGCGACGGGAGGCGCCGAGTGAACAATCTGCTGTTTTTCATTCAGGAGATCGCCATGAGTCAGATCGAAAAAGTGCTCTACACCGCGAAAACCCACACCACCGGCGGACGTGACGGCGCCTCGCGCAGTTCCGACGGGATCCTCGATGTAAAACTGTCGTCGCCCGGTTCCAGTGGCGGCGGGACCAATCCGGAGCAATTGTTTGCCGCAGGCTGGTCGGCGTGTTTCATCGGCGCGATGAAAGCGGTGGCGGGGCAGCAGAAAATCAGCCTGCCAGCGGACCTGGCGGTGGATGCCGAAGTGGACTTGGGTACCAACTCGGGAGGGTATCTGTTGCAGGCGCGACTGAATGTAAGCCTGCCGGGCATGGAGCGCGGCGCGGCGCAGCAGCTGGTGGATGCGGCGCATCAGGTGTGCCCGTACTCCAAGGCCACGCGCAACAATATCGAGGTCGAATTGAAACTGGTCTGACATCCAGATGCAAAAGGGGCGGCATGATCATCGATCATGCCGCCCCTGTTGTTTTTTTGAAGGCGTAAATCTGTCAGTCAGCGATCAATGCATCTTGCTGTGATCGTGGCCTTCCATGGTCAGCGCCTTGACCGGCGCTTTCACTTCCACGGTTTCCTTTTCGCCCTTGGCGTTTTCGACGGTCAGGGTCAGCGGCACGCTGTCGCCTTCCTTCAGTTGAGCGGTCAGGCCCATCAGCATTACGTGGTAGCCATTCGGATCGAAGTTGACGGCTTTGCCCGCCGGCAGGTCGACCGACTTCACCGGGCCCATGCTCATCACGTCGTTCTTCATGCTCATCTCATGAATCTGCACGTCCTTGGCCGCCGGCGAAGCAACGCTGAGCAGCTTGCTGTCGCTGTCGGCGGTGACGCTCATGAACGCGCCGCTGGCCGACTGGTTCGGCACGGTCGCACGCACCCAGGCGTCGTCGACCCTGGTCTGCGCCGATACCTGGAACGCCAGGCCCAGCAGGGACAGGCCCAGTGCGGCACGTTTGATGTGGTTCAGAAAGGGGTTCATCAGCAGACCTCCATGACGGTAAGCAAATCTTCCGTGCACTCTTGTGCAGAAAGCGATTGAGACAGACCCACGCGCAACGTGCCCCGGGTGTCGTAGACGTAGCTGGTGGCGGTGTGGGAAAGGGTATAGGTGTCGCCGGCCGGGACTTTTTCGTAGAACACGTCGAATTCCTTGGCGGTGGCCTTGGTTTCTTCGAGGGTGCCGTACAGCGCGACGAAGCTTGGATCGAAGGTCTTGACGTAGGCGTCGAGGATTTCCGGGGTGTCGCGTTCCGGGTCGAGGGTGATGAACACCACTTGCAGGATGTCACCGTCCTTGCCCATCAGCTTCTTGATTTTCGCGGCGCGGGCCAGCGTCGTCGGGCAGATCGCCGGGCACTGGGTGAAGCCGAAGAAGATCATCGGCATCAGGCCGCGAAAGCTCGACAGCGTCACGGTGTTGCCTTCGGTGTCCTTGAGCTTGAAGGTGCGTCCGAGGATCTTGTCGCTCAGATCCTTGCCGTACTTGTACGACAGTTCGCCGCGGGTGTCGCAGCCGGCGAGCAGGCCGAGACCGAGTACGCCCATTCCCGCAAGCACCTTGCGGCGAGTCAACAAAGCCGTCATTTCATACCGCCCTTTGGAGCCCGCCGGTCGGCAGGACAGGCGGGGGGTTAACCGTAAAAGCGGCGCATGATACCAAAATGATCCGGCAGGTCTGTTTTTGATCACCTGTCAATGTCGGAACAGGCGACAAAAGGTGTAAGAAAACATGACTCAAGGTGCTGGCGGTGGCGGCTCGACCGGGCTCCAGCCGCCGCCCAGCGCGGTGTACAGATTCACTTGCGCCACCAGCTGCGCCAACCGGTCGGTAATCAGCCCTTGCTGAGAACTGAACAACGAACGCTGGGCATCGAGGAACGTCAGGCTGCTGTCGACGCCGCTGCGATAGCGATGCTGCGCCATGTCGTAATAATCCTGGGTCGCCTGCACCAGATCGCGCTGGGCCTGGAGCTGTTGTTCGTAGGTCTGGCGCGCCGCGAGGCCGTCGGATACTTCCTGAAATGCCGTCTGAATGGTCCTTTCGTACTCGGCGACGCTGATCTCTTTTTGCAGCTTCGCGTAGTCCAGGCTGGCGCGCAGACTGCCGGCGTTGAAGATCGGCAGGTTGATCTGCGGCTGGAACGTCCAGGCCCCGGAGCCGCCCTTGAACAGCCCGGACAGGTCGCGGCTGGACGTCCCGGCATTGGCGGTCAGGCTGACACTCGGGAAAAACGCCGCCCGCGCCGCGCCGATGTTGGCATTGGCGGCGCGCAGCTTGTATTCGGCCTGGAGAATGTCCGGCCGACGTTGCAGCAGATCGGACGGCAACCCGGCCGGCACGGATGCCACCAGATCACTGTCCAGCGGACGCGCCGGCAGATGCTCGGGCACCGGCGCGCCCACCAGCAGCGTCAGGCTGTTCAAGTCCTGGGCGACCTGACGCTGATAACGAGCGAGGCTTGCGCGGGTGCTGTCGACGCTGGTCTGCGCCTGAATCTGGTCCAGCGCCGAGGACTTGCCGGCCTCGCGGTTGCTGGTGGTCAGGTGCAGGCTTCGTTCGTCGGCGGCCAGCGTCTCCCGGGCCAGCGCCAGCAACTCCTGATCGGCGCGCCAGGTCAGGTAAGCGTTGGCGACGTTGGCCACCAGACTCAATTGCGCACTGCGCCGGGCCTCTTCGGTGGACAGCCAGGTCAGCAATGCCTGCTCGCTGAGGCTGCGCACCCGGCCGAAGAAATCCAGTTCATAGGCGCTGATGCCCAGACTCACCGAGTAGGTCGAGGTGATCGCCGCTTGGGTGCGGGTCACGCGGGACGGCACCCGCTGACGCAGTTCGTTGGCGTTGGCCGACACCGCCGGCAGCAGATCGGCGCGCTGGATGCGGTATTGCGCCTGAAACGCCTCGACATTCAGCGCGGCCACCCGCAGATCGCGGTTGTTGACCAGCGCGCTTTCAATCAATTGCTGCAACGCCGGGTCATTAAACAGCGCACGCCAGTCCTCGGCGCGGGGTGTGACCGAGGACGGCGCAGCATACGCCGGACCTTGCGGATACTGCGCGGCACTCGGCGATGCCGGTCGCTGGTAATCGGGAATCAACGAACAACCGCCCAGCAGTATCACGGCGGACAGCAGGGAAATCGGCAATCTGAACATCAAACAGCCTCGTTCACGAATGAGGGCGGACGCCGGGCGCCCGGAATGAGAAAAATGCCGGATCAGGCCCCGGCCATCCATTTCGCCAGACCGTGTCGCCCGCTGACCCCAAGCTTGGCGGCCGCACGTTTGAGGTAGGTCTCGATCGAGCTGTTCTTGACCCGCAACTTTTCCGCCATCTGCGGCACGGTGCCGCCGGTCAGCAGGCCCAGGCAGACTTCTTTCTCGCGCACCGACAAGGTGATGTCGCCCAACGCCAGGCGTTCGTCGAACACCTGTTGCAACGGCGTCTGGGGGTGATCGGCTTGTGGCGCGCGGAGTTGACGGGCGGTGACTTGGCGACTGATGTGCGCGTGGCGCTCGATCAATGGCAACAAGGTGTCGGACAGGCGCTTGAGGAACGACAGTTCCGGCAGGGAAAACACCCGATGCGTGTGGGGGCGGTAAAACGAGATGACGCAACGGCGGTTGGACGTGCGCGATACCAGATTGCATTGGTGAACGCTGTGGTGCGGGTGTCGATGCTGGAGCGAGGCTTTCAATTGAATCAGTAGCGAGTCGTTCATCTCGATCATCTTTTGCAGCAGCGGGTGGTCGTCCGGGTGCTGCAACGGGGCCGGGGGCGGGAAGGTGTCCGGCAAACCGGCGCTGCCCAACGCCTTGATCTCGACCACGCTGGATTCCCGTTCGTCCAGGGTCCACTCACTGAGATCGACGCGATTGACCGGAACGAGGTTGTCGACCAGCTGGAACATGTTGGTGGCAAAACGCTCGTTGCCGGTGCTGGCGATCAGTTCACCCAGTTGCCAGTAAAAGTGCGGATTTTCCATGTTGCGAAGACTGCCGGTCAGATTCATATCCTTGTCATCCTTGATTTAGAGCCATTGCCGAATCGTCTGCCGTGCATGCACCCGTGAAACGCCCACCCAGTTGTTTCTCCTGAAAATCGATCTGGAACGGGATTTAAGCCTATGCATTTGTCCTACGTCTGTAGGGGAAAACAGGGACACAAAGTGCCACCATTTCCGAAAAAATGGCGTCACGTTTCTGTCAGATCAATGTGTAAGGACTCGTAGTTTGTGACTGTACGATCTAGTACGAACCCCGGATTCCGGGGTTCGGACCCCGGTGCCGCGCCATTGCGGGGCGCTAGCGGGTAGTCGAGTGTGGCGATTGTCCTACAGGATTTTCAGTCATTTCTTTCCGAACTTTTAGGGGATTAGCTGACTTCTCAGGCCCTGTTGGTTCGCACAACTGTACAAAGTGGGGAGTGTTGTCCGGGTTTTACGTGTCACGCGGGTTTCGGGGCCGATGCTTGAATACGCGCCAAATCACGTGAGATGGATCTTATGAACCAATTTGCTGCCGACGCGGCGGACGGTCTGTCCGCGATTTCCGAGGCCTTCCCGCTGACCGCTGCGCAGCGCGACATCTGGCTCGATCAATTGCGTCAGGGAAATTCGCCGATGTACAACATCGGTGGCTATGTCGAACTGACCGGGCCGCTGGATCCGGTGCTGATGCAGGCGGCGCTTGAAGGTCTCGTGGCCCGGCATGACGCGATGCGCACCAGCCTGCTGCCGGGGGCCGGCGAGGATGGGCTGCCGTTGCAGCGTTTTGCCCGTTCCATGCCGGTGCCGATGCCGGTGCACGATTTACGCAGCCAACCCGATCCATACGCCGCAGCGCGTCAACTGACGCAGGAAAACATCGAGCAACTGTTTACGCTGGATGGCGGGCCGTTGTTCCGGTTTCGTCTGCTCTGGCTCGATGACAACTGCCATTGGCTGTCACTCCAGGCCCACCACCTGATCGTCGATGGCTGGGGTTTCGGCGAGATGCTCAAATCCCTCGACGAGATCTACAACGCGCTGGCGCTCGGGCAATTGCCGCCCGATTCGGCGCCGTCCTATGTCGATTTCATCCGTGACGATGCGCGGTATTTTCAGTCCGACCGCTACGCCCGCGACCGGGCGTATTGGCTGGACAAATACCAGCATCGTCCCGAACCGCTGTTGCTGCCGCGCTATCAGGAACGCTTTGCCGGCGCTGCGGCACCGACGCGGATTTTCTCGCAGGTGTTTCCGGCTCGCTTGCACGAACGCATGAAACAGGTGGCCCGGGAGTACGGCGCATCGGCGTTTCATGTGCTGCTGGCAGCGATCCATGTGTATTTCAGCCGCAGCGCCCAGCGTGACGAATGGGTGGTGGGCGTGCCGCTGCTCAACCGCTCCGGCGCCCGGTTCAAATCGACCCTGGGGCTGTTCACCCAGGTCAGCGCGGTGCGCATGGGGTTTGGCCGCGAGTTGTCATTCAAGACGCTGGTCAAGGCGATTCACGACGAGTTGAAAAAAGACTTTCGCCATCAGCGTTTTCCCTTGAGCGAAATGAACCGTGCCCTCAGCTTGCTGCGCGAGGATCGCTCGCAGTTGTTCGAAGTGACCGTGTCCTATGAGCGCGATGCACATGAATACCGCTACGGCGAGGCGCAGGGACGGGTGGTCAAAGTGTCGAACCACGAAGAGGGCACGCCGTTGTCGGTGCACCTGCTGAGCAGCCGTGGTGACTACGAGGACAGTTTGTACATGGTGTACAACGAGGCCTACTTTGACGCCGATGAAATCGCGGCGCTGAGCGGCCGCTTGCTGTGGGTGCTGGAGCAGGGGCTTGAAGACCCGGCGCTGATGGTGGGTGATTTCAGCCTGAGCCTGCCGGCCGAATCGGCGCTCTTGCAGCAGTGGAACGACACACGCGCGCAATACCCTCAAAACCTGACCATCCACCAGCGCATCGAAGCGCAAGTGGCGATACGCCCGGATGCGGTAGCGGTCGAACTTCAGGGACAGCGGCTGACCTATGCCGAGCTGAACCGACAGGCCAACGCCCTGGCCCATCATTTGATCGGGCTCGGCGTACGACCCGACGCCCGCGTGGCGCTGGTCGCGCGCCGAGGGCTGGACACGCTGGTCGCGCTGCTGGCGATTCTCAAGTCCGGCGCCGGTTATGTGCCGGTCGATCCGGCTCATCCTGCGGAACGGCTGAGCTATTTATTGCGCGACAGTGCTCCGGCCGTGGTCCTGACCCGGCACGATCTGCGCGAACGTTTGCCGGTGTTCGACGTGCCGGTGATTGAAATCGACACGCGCGGCTGGCCGATCAACGATCTCAACCCCGACGTTTCGGGTCTGACCACTGCACATCTGGCCTACGTGATCTACACCTCTGGCTCCACCGGCCAGCCCAAGGGCGTGATGGTCGAGCATCACACGTTATCGAATCTGGTCGACTGGCATTGCGCGGCCTTCGATCTGTGTGCCGGTCGCCACACTTCGAGCCTCGCGGGATTTGGGTTCGACGCCATGGCCTGGGAAGTCTGGCCCGCGCTGTGTGCCGGCGCGACCCTGCACCTGGCGCCATCCCGTGACGGCGGCGAAGACATCGACGCGCTGCTCGACTGGTGGCGCGCGCAGCCGCTGGACGTGAGTTTCCTGCCGACCCCGATTGCCGAGTACGCCTTCAGCCGCCACCTCGAACACCCGACCTTGCGCACACTGCTGATCGGCGGCGATCGCCTGCGCCAGTTCAATCGCCAGCAGACGTTCGCGGTGGTCAACAACTATGGCCCGACCGAAGCGACAGTGGTCGCCACCTCGGGCCGAATCGAACCGGGCCGGACGCTGCACATCGGCAAACCCGTGAGCAATGCCACGGCCTATCTGCTGGATGACCGACAACGCCCGGTGCCGATTGGCGTGGCCGGTGAACTGTACGTCGGAGGCGCCGGGGTGGCGCGGGGTTACTTCAACCGTCCGGAGCTGACCGCCGAACGCTTTCTCGACGATCCTTTCAGCCGCCAGCCCAACGCCCGGATGTACCGCACCGGCGACCTCGCACGCTGGCGCCCGGACGGCACCCTCGAGTACCTGGGCCGCAACGACGATCAGGTGAAAATCCGTGGCGTGCGCATCGAGCCCGGTGAAATCGAAGCCGCGTTGAGCAGCCACGAATCGGTGCGCGATGCGGTGGTGCAGGTGCGCGACGGGCAGTTGCTGGCCTGGTTCACCGAACGCCAGCCGCTGGATATCACACAGCTGCATGCTCACCTCAAGACCCGTCTGCCCAGCGCGATGCTGCCATCGGCCTATGTGCGTTTGACGGCGTTGCCGCTGACGGCCAACGGCAAGCTGGATCGCCAGGCGTTGCCGGCGCCGGGGCCGGAGGCGTTGATCCGCCGTGAATATGAACCCCCGCAAGGCGATGTCGAAATCCTCCTGGCGCAGATCTGGGCCGACGTACTGCAAGTCGAAAAGGTCGGGCGTCACGATCACTTCTTCGAACTCGGCGGGCACTCGTTGCTGGCGGTCAACCTGATCGAGCGCATGCGTCAGCTCGGCATGAGCAGCGATGTACGCGTGCTGTTCGGCCAGCCGACCCTGGCGGCACTGGCCGCGTCAGTGGGCAGTGGCCGCGAGGTCGAAGTGCCGGCCAACCGCATTCCGCCAGGTTGCACGCAGATCACCCCGGACCTGTTGCCGCTGGTAGAACTGGATCAGGCCACCCTCTACCGGATCATCGCCACGGTGCCAGGCGGGGCGGCCAACGTGCAGGATATTTATCCGCTGGCGCCGTTGCAGGAAGGCATCCTTTATCACCACATCACCGCCGCGCAGGGCGATCCGTACCTGCTGCAATCGCAGCTGGCGTTCGACAGTGTCGAACGGGTCGAGGCCTATGCGGCGGCGCTGCGTCAGGTCATGGCGCGCCACGACATCCTGCGCACTGCGGTGGTCTGGGAAGGCTTGACCACTCCGGTTCAGGTGGTCTGGCGCGAAGCCGAACTGCCGGTGCAGGAAATCACCCTCGATCCGGCCGAGGGCGATGTCCTCACTCAATTGCACGAGCGCTTCGATGCTCGTCGCTATCGCATCGACGTCAGTCAGGCGCCGCTGATCCGGCTGATGTATGCCCGCGACCCGGCTCATGGGCGGATCGTGGCAATTCTGTTGTTCCATCATCTGGCGCTGGATCACATCGCGCTGGAAGTCCTGCGCCATGAAATGCGCGCCAACCTGTTGGGGCACGGCGAACCGCTGCCGCCAGCGGTGCCGTATCGCAATTACGTGGCCCAGACCCGGCTCGGTGTCAGCGAGCAGGAACATGAAGCGTTCTTCCGCGAGATGCTCGCCGATATCGACGAGCCGACTTTGCCGTTCGGCTTGCAGGATGTGCTGGGCGACGGGCGCGGCATCGATGAAGCCGTACGCACGCTTGCGCCGGAACTGGATCGGCGTTTGCGTGTTCAGGCGCGGCAGGCCGGCGTCAGCGTGGCCAGCCTGATTCACCTGGCTTGGGCCCAGGTGCTGGCGGCGACCTCGGGGCAGGAACATGTGGTGTTCGGCAGCGTTTTCATGGGCCGCATGCAGGGCGGCGAGGGCGCGGACCGGGCGCTCGGGGTGTTCATCAACACCTTGCCATTGCGGGTGGACATGGACCGTGGCGCGCGCGATGCGGTGCTGCTCACCCACGCCCGATTGACCGACTTGCTCGGGCACGAACATGCGTCGCTGGCGCTGGCCCAGCGTTGCAGCGGTGTCGCGTCACCGGCGCCGCTGTTCAGTGCGTTGCTCAACTATCGGCACACCGACCTTGAGGCGCAGGAATCGGCGTCGGACCCAGCCTGGCAAGGCATTCAGACCCTGGAAAATGAAGAGCGCACCAACTACCCGCTGACCCTGAGCGTCGATGATTTGGGCAGCGCCTTGCAGATCACCACGCGGACCCTGATGAGCATCGGTGCTCAACGTATCGGCGACTACGTGCAGACCGCGTTGCAGGCACTGGTCGATGCCCTGGAGCAGACTCCGCAACAGCCGCTGAATCGCTTGTCGATCCTGCCGACGGCGGAGCTAGAACAACTGCTGGTCGAGTTCAATGCCAGCGAAGTCGATTGTCCGCTCGATCAGCCGCTTCAGGTGTTGTTCGAGCAACAAGTACAGCGCAGACCCGACGCCATCGCATTGCAGGCTGGCGAGCAACAACTGACCTATCGCCAGCTGAACGAACAGGCCAACCGTCTGGCGCATCATCTACGCGAGCACGGCGTGCAACCCGATTTGCGGGTGGCGATCTGTGTCGAACGCAGCCTGGATCTGGTGATCGGCTTGCTCGGTATTCTCAAAGCGGGCGGTGCGTATGTGCCACTGGACCCGGACTATCCGCTGGATCGCCTGCATTACATGTTGCAGGACAGCGCGCCGGTTGCGGTGCTGGTGCATGACGCCACCCGCAATCTGTTGGGCGATCCGGGTGTGCCGGTCATCGATTTCGACCGCTGCACCTGGCAGGGCGCATCGACTGAAAACCTGCAAATACCGGGTTTGAGCGCTTCAAACCTGGCCTACATGATCTACACCTCGGGCTCCACCGGCACGCCGAAAGGCGTGATGATCGAGCACCGAAGCGCCTGCAACATGGTGCACTGGGGCTCGCAGATCAGCCCGCCGACCGAGCATGGTGCGCTGCTGCAGAAGGCGCCGTTCAGCTTCGACAGTTCGGTGTGGGAGATTTTCTGGCCGCTGTGTTGCGGCCTGCGGCTGGTGCTGGCGCGTCCCGATGGCAATCGCGATTCGGCCTATGTGACCCAGGTGATTCGCGAACGGCAGATCACCGTGGTCAAGTTCGTGCCGGCGCTGCTGCAACAGTTCATCGAACAGGACGATGTCAGCCAGTGCACCAGCCTGACCGACGTGCTCAACGGTGGCGGTGAGCTGACCGCCGTACTGGCCCGGCGCGTCCGCGAGCGCCTGCCGTGGGTGCGTCTGCACAATGTCTATGGCCCGACCGAAACCACCGTCGACAGCACCGGCTGGACGCTGGAGCCGGGTCAACCGGTGCCGGAGGCCGTGGTGCCAATCGGCAAGGCTTTGAGTAACACTCGGCTCTACGTTTTGGACGCCCACGATCAACCGGTGCCATTCGGTGTCAGCGGCCACCTGCACATCGGCGGGGCCGGGGTCGCGCGGGGTTATCTGGGGTTGCCGGAGATGCAGGCCGAACGCTTCATCGACAGCCCGTTCGTGGCCGGTGATCGCCTGTATCGCACCGGCGATCTGGTGCGCTACCGGGCGGACGGCAACCTCGAATTCCTCGGTCGCAACGACTTCCAGATCAAGCTGCGCGGCCTGCGTCTGGAACCGGGGGAAATCGAAGCACGGCTGATCGAGCATCCCGCCGTGCGTGAAGCGGTGGTGCTGGTGCGGGACGAGCGGCTGGTGGCGTATTTCACCGTGCGCGAAGGCTTTGCTGCACCAGCTATCGAAACCTTGCGTGCCCATGTGCTCGAGCGTTTGCCGGAGTACATGGCGCCGGGCGCCTATGTAAAACTCGACGCATTACCCCTGACCCCGAACGACAAGGTCGACCGCAAAGCCTTGCCGGCACCTGGGGCTGAGGCGGTGCTCAGTCGCCGCTACGAGGCGCCCGAGGGCGAAGTCGAAATCCGGCTGGCGCAGATCTGGGCCGAAGTGCTGCAACTGGAGCAGGTCGGGCGCAACGATCACTTCTTTGAGCTGGGTGGGCATTCGTTGCTGGCGGTCAGTCTGGTGGCGCGCATGCGTCAGGCCGGGCTACACGTCGATGCGCGAACGCTGTTCAGCCAGCCGACTCTGGCCGCGCTGGCGGCGCAAACCTCGGACCAGGCAAAACAGGTGGAAGTCCCACCAACCACCATACCGACGCTCAACCGCAAACGCCGGCTCTGAGCCGACACCGGCGTCGATTCGCGGTTCCCGCGGATCGACGCCATGACTGGCCGGTCACGGGTCTTGTCCCCGCTTCCCATGTCAGACACCCAGGCCCCGATGTTTTAGCTTTTCCAGGCTGCGCGCCGCCGTACGGACTCGCCGCTGCGCGCTCCTTTTTTCCGAATTTACAGCAGGTTACCCCCATGCAATTTCGCGAGCTGATGGCTGTTATTTCCACCCATGCGATCCGCCTTCAACAGGACGATGAAGACCTGGTCATTCTGGGCGATGACGACGCACTGGACGATGCGTTGTGGGACAGCCTCGCCAAACACAAGGCGCAGTTGCTGGAACTGGTGGCGAGCCACGGCGGCGACTGGTCGAGCCCGGCGTTGCGCATCACCCCGGACATGCTGCCGCTGGTGCAACTGGATCAGCCGGCTATCGACCGCATCGTCGCCACCGTGCCGGGCGGCGTGGCGAATGTGCAGGACATCTATCCGCTGGCGCCGCTGCAGGAGGGGCTGCTTTATCACCATCTCTCCGCGCCGGAGGGGGATCCCTATGTGTCGCAGGCGCGGTTCACGTTCGACAGTCGCGAACGGCTGGAGGCATTCACCGAAGCGTTGCGTCGGGTGATCGAGCGCCACGACATTTTGCGCACCTCCATCCTCTGGGAGCATCTGGACGAACCTGTGCAGGTGGTCTGGCGTGAAGCCCCGCTGGTCTGTGAGGAAGTCGATCTGAATGACCGTGAGGATGTACTCGCGCAATTGCTGGCACGCCACGACCCACAATATTTCCGCCTCGACCTGCAACAGGCCCCGTTGCTGCGGCTGGTGTTCGCCGAGGATCCGGTCAACGACCGGGTGGTCGCATTGTTGCTGTTCCATCACATGATCATGGATCACGTCGCGCTCGATGTGGTGCGCCGGGAAATTCAGGCCTACCTGTCCGGCCGCGATGCCGAAGTCGCGAGGGCGGTGCCGTTTCGCGACCACCTGGCGAGGGCACGTCTGGGGTCGGATGAGCAAGCGCATCAAGACTTTTTCCGCGAGATGCTCGGCGAAATCGACGAGCCGACACTGCCCGGTGGCTTGCACGATGTACAAGGTGACGGGCAGGGCATCGAGGAAGTCTCGTGCATGCTCGACAGCGATCTGAGCCAGCGCCTGCGTACCCACGCGCGACAATCGGGGGTGAGCGTGGCGAGCCTGATGCACCTGGCGATGGCGCGGGTGCTGGGTCAGCTGTGCGGGCGCTCGGCGGTGGTGTTCGGCACCGTTCTGTTGGGACGGATGAACGCGGCTGACGGTGTCGAACAGGCCTTGGGGATGTTCATCAATACCTTGCCTTTGCGGGTGGATGTCGGCGCGTCGAGCGTTCATGACGGCGTGCTGACGACGCACCGGCGCCTGACCGCGCTGCTCGCCCATGAGCAGGCGTCCCTGGCACTGGCCCAGCGTTGCAGCGCCGTGGCAGTCCCGACGCCGCTGTTCAGCGCCATGCTCAACTACCGCCACAGCAGCGTGGAGGAAGTTGCCGAGGTGATCGAGCTGTCACCGGGGGTGCACGTGTTGGGCGCCCGCGAGCGCACCAATTACCCGCTGACCGTCAACATCGATGACCTCGGTCAGGACTTGCGCATCACGGTGCTGGCCGATGTGACGCTTGGCGCCTCACGCATCGCCGGTTACCTGCGCACGGCACTGGACAGTCTCGTCGATGCGTTGCAGAACAACCCGCAAGCCGCATTGCACAGCCTCAACATCCTGCCGCCCGCCGAGCGTGAGCACTGGCTGTATGGCGTCAATTCACCGAGGGCGACGTTTCCCGACACGCCTTTGATCCATCAGCAGTTCGAAGCGCATGCGCACACCCGGCCCGAGGCGGTCGCGTTGCTGTTCGAGGGGCGTACTTACAGCTATGGAGCACTCAACCGACAGGCCAACCAGGTGGCCCATCGTTTGCTCGCCCTTGGCATCCGTCCGGATGACCGGGTAGCGATCTGCGTCGAGCGCGGCCCGCAAATGATCGCCGGCCTGCTCGGCGTGCTCAAGGCGGGTGCCGGATATGTGCCGATCGATCCGGCTTATCCGCTGGAGCGCATCACCTTCACCCTGCAAGACAGTGCGCCGGTGGCGGTGCTGATGCAGGCCGCGACTCTGGATCGGATTGCCGGGCTATCCGTGCAGCAGATCGATCTCGACGACCACGGATTGCACACCGAACCGGCGTTCAACCCGCAGATCCCGGACTTGAATCCGGCGCATCTGGCCTACGTGATCTACACCTCTGGCTCCACCGGGCTGCCCAAAGGCGTGATGGTCGAGCACCGCAACGTGGCACGCCTGTTTGGCGCGACCCACGATTGGTTCCGGTTCAACGGGCAAGACGTCTGGGCGTTGTTCCACTCGTTTGCCTTTGATTTCTCGGTCTGGGAAATCTGGGGCGCGCTGGCGTACGGCGGACAGTTGCTGGTGGTGCCGCAACACATCAGTCGCTCGCCGGACGAGTGTTACGCGTTGCTCTGCCGCTCGGGCGTCACCGTCCTCAACCAGACGCCAAGCGCGTTCCGGCAGTTGGTCGCCGCCCAGGGCCGCAGCCCGTTGCAGCATTCGCTGCGCGAAGTGATTTTTGGCGGTGAGGCGCTGGAGCCGGGATCGCTCAAGCCCTGGTATGCGCGGGTCGGCAACGCCGGCACCCGGCTGGTGAATATGTACGGCATCACCGAAACCACGGTGCATGTGACCTATCGCCCGCTGGTGGTGGCAGACGCGCAACTGACCGCCAGCAGCCCGATCGGCGTGCGCATTCCCGACCTGCAGCTGTACGTCCTCGATGCCCGGCGGGAACCCGTACCGGCCGGAGTGACCGGGGAGTTGTATGTGGGTGGCGCCGGGGTTGCCCGTGGGTATCTGAATCGTGAGGCGTTGACCGCCGAGCGCTTCATCGCCGACCCGTTCAGTGGGCATGCCGAAGCGCGTTTGTACAAGACCGGCGATCTGGCACGCTGGACGGTGGAGGGCGAACTCGAATACCTGGGACGCAACGATGATCAGGTGAAAATCCGTGGTTTCCGTATCGAACTTGGCGAGATCCAGGCACGTCTTGCCTCCTGCGAAGGTGTGCGCGATGCGCTGGTGATCGCCCGCGAGGACAGCCCCGGCGACACGCGTCTGGTGGCCTACTGGCTGGCCGCCGAAGGTGTCGAACCGAGCGTTGCGCAATTGCGCGATCACCTGCTGGCATCGCTGGCCGAGCATATGGTGCCGGGCGCGTTCGTGCGCCTCGATGCCTTCCCGCTGACGGCCAACGGCAAACTCGATCGCCGGGCGTTGCCGCAGCCGGACAACGAAGCCTTCGCCCGGCGGGCATTTGAAGCACCGCTTGGCGAAATCGAAACCCGCATCGCTGTGATCTGGCAGACCTTGCTCGGACTGGACCGGGTGGGCAGACATGACAATTTCTTCGAGCTGGGCGGTCATTCGCTGCTGGCGGTGAAGCTGATCGAACGCATGCGTCAGCAAAACATGCAGTGCGACGTCCGCGTGCTGTTCGGCCAGCCGAGCGTGGCGGCACTCGCGGCGACGCTCGGTGGGGTCTCCACGGTCAGCGTGCCGGCCAATCGCATCGAATCCGGTTGCACCCGCATCACCCCGGACATGCTGCCGCTGGCCACGCTGGATCAAGCGGCCATCGACCGTATTGTCGAGACCGTCGACGGCGGTATCGACAACGTGCAGGACATCTACGCCCTGGCACCGTTGCAGGCGGGAATCCTCTATCACCATCTGGCCATTGCCGACGGTGACCCATATGTGTTGCAAGCGCAGTTCGCCTTCGACGGACTGGCGCAGATCAAGGCGTTCGTCCGCGCATTGAACAGTGTCATCGTCCGGCACGACATCCTGCGTACCAGCGTGGTCAGGGAAAACCTCGACGAGCCAGTGCAAGTGGTGTGGCGTTCGGCGCCGCTGGCACTGGAGCGGGTGGATGCCGATCCGCAGGACGGTGATGTGTTAGAGCAAATGCAGGCGCGTTTCGATCCGCGACACTATCGCCTGGACTTGCAACGTGCGCCGTTGATGCGCTTTGCCTACACCGAGGACCCGTTGCAAAACCGCTGGGTCGGGATCCTGCTGTTGCACCATATCGTGCTCGATCACACCGCGCTTGAGGTGTTGGTGGCCGAGATGAGCGACGCACTTGACGGGCAAGTCGGCGTGCTGCCGCCGCCCGTGCAATACCGCAACTATGTTGCTCAGGCCCGTCTCGGTTCGAATGCCGAGGCCCATGAAGCATTCTTTCGCGAGATGCTCGGCGACATCGCTGAACCGACCCTGGCGTTCGGCCTGCGGGACGTACTTGGCGATGGCACAAACATCGTGGACAGCGAACTGGCACTGGATGAGCGTCTTGCCGGGCGCCTGCGCAAACAGGCCCGCACGCTGGGCATCAGCGTTGCGAGTCTGGTGCATCAGGCCTGGGGCCAGGTACTTGCCCAGGTCTGCGGGCGCGAGGAAGTGGTATTCGGCACGGTGTTGCTGGGGCGCATGCAGGGGGGAGAGGGCGCCGATCGTTCGTTGGGCATGTTCATCAACACCCTGCCGCTGCGGGTCCATGTCGGGGCAACGACCGTGGAGGCGGGTGTCAGGGCGACCCACGAGCGTCTGGCGCAACTGCTGGTGCATGAGCAAGCGCCGCTGATGCTCGCTCAACGTTGCAGTGGCGTGACGGGTTCGCAACCGCTGTTCAATACCTTGCTCAACTATCGCCACAGCGCGCAACAGACGGCGACGCCGGGCTGGGAAGGCATCCGGATTCTCGATTCTCGTGAGCGCAGCAACTATCCGCTGGTGGTCAGCGTCGACGACCTTGGACAGGGCTTCCGGCTTTCTGTGCAGGCAGTGCCCGAAGTGGATGGCGCGCGGGTCTGCGATTACCTGCAAACGGCACTGCACAATTTGCTGAGCGCGCTGGAACAGGATCGCCATGCGCCATTGAATCAGGTGTCGATTCTATCGGCGGCCGAACGCCAGCGCGTGCTGGTCGGTT
This sequence comes from Pseudomonas sp. 3-2, assembly GCF_019710535.1. Lineage (NCBI taxonomy): Bacteria > Pseudomonadati > Pseudomonadota > Gammaproteobacteria > Pseudomonadales > Pseudomonadaceae > Pseudomonas > Pseudomonas sp. 3-2. The sequence goes on from NZ_CP081200.1 coordinate 2,733,835, forward strand.
TCAATGTCACCGGTCGCGACTTTGCCCACGGCCATGTTGTGCACCGATTGTTTGAAGCGCGAGCGGCGACCCAACCCGACTCTGTGGCAGTGGTGCAGGGCGGGCAAAGCCTGAGCTACGACGGCTTGAATCGCCGCGCCAACCGCCTGGCCCATCACCTGATCGGCCTCGGTGTGCAACCGGACGACCGCGTCGCGCTCTGTGTGCAGCGTGGTGCGCAGATGCTGATCGGGCTGCTGGCGATCCTCAAGGCTGGCGCCGGTTATGTCCCGGTCGATCCGGCACATCCGGCAGAACGGATCACTTATCTGTTGCAGGACAGCGATCCGGTGGCGGTGCTGGCACAGACGGCCACTCGCGACCTGCTGGGTGCCGTGCCGGTGATCAATCTTGACAGCGACGCCTGGCAGCATCTGCCGGACAGCAATCCACAGTTGCCGGACCTGACCCCCGAGCATCTGGCCTACGTGATCTACACCTCGGGCTCCACCGGCCAGCCAAAAGGCGTGATGGTCGAACACGCGACCCTGGAAAACCTTGTGCACTGGCACGCCGAAGCCTTCGACCTGCACGCCGGCAGCCACACCGCCAGCGTGGCCGGGTTCGGTTTCGATGCGATGGCCTGGGAAGTCTGGCCGGCGCTGTGCGTCGGCGCGACCTTGCACCTGCCGCCGGAAACGGTGAGCAACGAGCATCTGGACGAACTGCTCGACTGGTGGCGGGCGCAGCCGTTGCAGGTCAGCTTCCTGCCAACTCCAGTGGCCGAATATGCCTTCAGTCGCGGGCTGCAACACCCGACCTTGCGTACCTTGCTGATCGGCGGCGACAAGCTGCGGCAGTTCAACCGCGAACAGACTTTCGCGGTCATCAACAACTACGGCCCGACCGAAGCCACGGTGGTCGCCACCTCGGGTCCTGTCGAAGTCGGGCAAACGCTGCACATCGGTCGGCCGATGGCCAACGCCAGGGTTTACATTCTGGATGACCAGCAACGTCCGCTGCCGGTGGGCGTCACCGGCGAGTTGTACGTCGCCGGCGCCGGTGTCGCACGGGGTTACTTGAACCGTCCCGATCTGACCGCCGAACGCTTCCTGAATGATCCGTTCAACGAAGGGCGCATGTACCGCACCGGCGACCTTGCGCGCTGGCTGGCGGACGGCAATGTCGAGTACCTGGGCCGCAACGACGATCAGGTCAAACTGCGCGGCGTACGGGTTGAACTGGGGGAAATCGAAGCGGCGCTGGCCAGCCATCCGGCGGTGCAGGACGCGGTGGCGCTGGTGCGCGACGGCCAGTTGCTGGTGTGGTTCACCGAGCATGCGCCGACCGATATCGAAGCCCTGCGCAATCATCTGCAAACCCGTTTGCCGCAAGCCCTGATCCCGGCGGCTTACGTGCGCCTCGATGCCTTGCCGCTGACCGCCAACGGCAAACTCGACCGCAAGACCTTGCCGGAGCCGGATCAGAACGCCTGGCTCAGCCGCGAATACGAAGCCCCGCAAGGCCCGGTGGAAACCGCGCTGGCGCAGATCTGGGCCGACGTGTTGAAACTGGAGCAGGTCGGACGTCACGACAACTTCTTCGAACTGGGTGGTCACTCGTTGCTTGCCGTCAGCCTGATCGAACGCCTGCGCCAGATCGGCCTGAACACCGACGTGCGCGTGCTGTTCAGCCAGCCGACCCTGGCAGCCCTGGCGGCTGCGGTGGGCAGCGGTCGCGAAATCGAAGTGCCGGCCAATCGCATTTCTGCCGACTGCGCCCACATCACCCCGGAGCTGCTGAGCCTGACCGAACTGGATCAGGCCAGCATCGATGGGATCGTGGCCAGCGTGCCGGGTGGCGCCGCCAACGTGCAGGACATTTATCCGCTGGCGCCGTTGCAGGAGGGCATTCTTTATCACCATTTGAGCGCGGAGCAGGGCGACCCGTACCTGCTGCAATCATGTCTGGCCTTTGCCAGCGTCGAGCGCTTGCACGCTTTTGCCAACGCCTTGCAAAAGGTGATTGCGCGTCACGACATCCTGCGCACCAGTCTGGTGTGGGAAGGATTGCCGAGCCCGCAGCAAGTGGTATGGCGAGAGGCCGAGCTGGCGGTGCAATCGGTCGATTTGAGTCCGCTGGATGGCGATATCCTCCATCAGTTGCGCGCACGGTTCGATGCCCGGGATTATCGCCTCGACCTCGGTCAGGCACCGCTGATCCGTCTGGTATATGCCGAAGATCCGCTGCGTGACCGGGTGGCAGGTGTGCTGTTGTTCCATCACGTCGTGCTGGATCACACCGCACTGGAGGTGGTTCGCCGGGAAATGCAGTTGTATCTGCCGGGGCAGGTTGAGTCTTTGCCGCCCGCCGCCCCCTACCGCAACTACGTCCATCAGGCCCGCCAAGGCATCAGCGAGGACGAACACGAAACCTTCTTTCGCGAAATGCTCGGCGACATCGACGAACCGACCCTGCCATTCGACTTGCAGGACGTACAGGGCGACGGCCGCAACATCGAGGAGCACTCGCTGGCGCTGCCGGTGGAATTGAATCGGCACCTGCGCAGCCAGGCGCGGCAATACGGGGTCAGCGTCGCGAGCCTGTTTCATCTCGCCTGGGCGCGGGTGCTGGCGGCGACCTCCGGACGCCGGGACGTGGTGTTCGGCACCGTGCTGCTGGGGCGCATGCAAGGCGGCGAGGGCGCGGATCGGGCTTTGGGGATGTTCATCAACACCTTGCCGCTGCGCGTGGAGGTTGACGGGCAGAGTGTGAGTGAAGCGGTTCGCACGGTTCATGAGCGGCTGGCGGCTTTACTGGGACACGAACATGCGTCGCTGGCACTGGCTCAGCGTTGCAGCGCCGTGGCCGCGCCTTTGCCGCTGTTCAGCGCGGTACTCAACTATCGACACAGCGGCCACGACGATGCGCGAGAGCCTGTTGATCCGGTCTGGCAAGGCATCGAATTCCTGGCCCAGGACGGGCGCACGAATTATCCGTTGACCCTGAGCATCAATGACCGGGGCGATGGCTTCAGCCTGTCGGTGCTGACCCCGGATCATGTGGGGGCGCAGCGGGTCTGCGAGCTGATGCACACCGCTCTCACGGAGCTGGCGACAGCGTTGGCTGACAACCCCGGACAGGCCTTTGAACGTCTCAACGTCCTGTCAGCGGCGGCGCGCGAGCCGCTGCTTGGCGACTTCAATGCGAGCTCCGCCGTTTACCCGTCAGCGCAAGGTGTTCATCGTCTGTTCGAAGCGCAGGTTGCGCGCACGCCGGATGCCGTGGCGGTTCAGGCGGGCACGCAGCGCCTGACGTTCAGGCAATTGAACCAGCGCGCCAATCGCCTGGCCCATCATCTGCGGGGGCTGGGGGTCACTACCGAGACACGAGTGGCGATCTGTCTCAAACGCAGCCCGGAAATGCTGGTCGGGCTGTTGGCGATCCTCAAGGCCGGTGCCGCCTATGTACCGGTCGACCCGGCTTATCCGCCCGAGCGAATCGCTTACATGCTGGCCGACAGTGCGCCGAGGGTGGTACTGGTTCGCGACGTAGCTTTGCCGAATCAGGCTGGCATACCGGTGATTGATCTTGCCCATGAGGCCTGGCAAGACCTGTCGGTTGCTGATCCGCTGGTTGCCGAGTTTACGCCGGACGACCTGGCCTACGTGATCTACACCTCAGGCTCCACCGGCCAGCCGAAAGGCGTGATGGTCGAACACGCGACCCTGGAAAACCTTGTGCACTGGCACGCCGAAGCCTTCGACCTGCACGCCGGCAGTCACACCGCCAGCGTGGCCGGGTTCGGCTTCGATGCGATGGCCTGGGAAGTCTGGCCGGCGTTGTGCGTCGGCGCGACATTGCACCTGCCGCCGGAATCGGTGAGCAACGAGCACCTGGACGAACTGCTCGACTGGTGGCGCGCGCAGCCGTTGCAGGTCAGCTTCCTGCCGACCCCGGTGGCCGAATATGCCTTCAGCCGCGAACTGCAACATCCGACCCTGCGCACCTTGCTGATCGGCGGCGACAAGCTGCGGCAGTTCAATCGTGAGCAGAGCTTTGCGGTGATCAACAACTATGGCCCGACCGAAGCCACGGTGGTCGCCACCTCGGGTCCGGTTGAAGTCGGGCAACCGCTGCACATCGGCCGGCCGATTGCCAACGCCAAGGTCTATTTGCTGGATGAGCAGCAACGCCCCGTGCCAGTAGGTGTGGCGGGGGAGTTATACGTCGCCGGCGCCGGTGTCGCACGGGGCTACCTGAACCGTCCCGATCTGACCGCCGAGCGCTTCCTGAATGATCCGTTCAACGAAGGGCGCATGTACCGCACCGGCGACCTCGCACGCTGGTTGGCGGACGGCAATATCGAATACCTGGGCCGCAACGACGATCAGGTCAAACTGCGCGGCGTGCGGGTTGAACTGGGAGAAATCGAAGCCGCCCTGAGCAGCCATCCGGCAGTGCAGGACGCAGTAGCGCTGGTGCGCGACGGGCAATTGCTGGTGTGGTTCACCGAGCGAGCCCCGACCGATATCGAAGCCCTGCGCAATCATCTGCAAACGCGTCTACCGCAAGCGCTGATCCCGGCGGCTTACGTGCGCCTCGACGCCTTGCCGCTGACCGCCAACGGCAAACTCGACCGCAAGGCCTTGCCGGAGCCGGATCAGAACGCCTGGCTCAGCCGCGAATACGAAGCCCCGCAAGGCCCGGTGGAAACCGCGCTGGCGCAGATCTGGGCTGACGTTTTGAAACTGGAGCAGGTCGGACGCCACGACAACTTCTTCGAACTGGGTGGCCACTCGTTGCTGGCCGTAAGTCTGATCGAACGCCTGCGCCAGATCGGCCTCAACACCGACGTGCGCGTGCTGTTCAGCCAGCCGACCCTGGCCGCCCTGGCGGCTGCGGTGGGCAGCGGTCGCGAGATCGAAGTGCCGGCCAACCGCATTCCTGCCGACTGCACCCGCATCACCCCGGAGCTGCTGAGCCTGACCGAACTGGATCAGGCCAGCATCGACCAGATCGTGGCCAGCGTGCCGGGTGGTGCGGCGAACGTGCAGGACATTTATCCGCTGGCGCCGTTGCAGGAGGGCATTCTTTATCACCATTTGAGCGCGGAGCAGGGCGACCCGTACCTGCTGCAATCGCGGCTGACCTTCGACAGCCTCGAGCGTGTGGAAGCGTTCGCGGCAGCGCTGCGTCAGGTGATTGCGCGCCACGACATCCTGCGCACGGCGGTGATCTGGCAGAAGCTGGCCGAGCCGATGCAAGTGGTCTGGCGTCACGCAGACTTGCCGGTGCAGGAGATGGTGCTCGATCCGGCGGATGGCGACATCCTTGAGCAGTTGCACGAGCGTTTCGATGCCCGGCACTACCGCCTCGACATCAGTCAGGCACCGTTGCTGCGCCTGGTGTATGCCCGTGATCCGGCCCACGACCGGGTGGTCGCGATGTTGCTGTTCCACCATCTCGTGCTCGATCACACCGCGCTGGACGTGGTGCAACAGGAAATGCTCGCCTGCCTGCAAGGGCACGAAGCTTCGTTGGGCGCGGCCGTGCCTTACCGCAACTACGTGGCACAGGCGCGGCTGGGTGTCAGCGAGCAGGAGCACGAGGCGTTCTTCCGCGACATGCTCGGCGACATCGACGAGCCGACCCTGCCGTTCGGCTTGCAGGATGTGCAGGGAGACGGTCGCGACATCGAGGAAACGCAACAGGCCCTGACCGCCGCCACCGGCCAGCGTCTGCGCAGCCTCGCGCGGCAACTGGGCATCAGCGTGGCCAGCCTGTTCCACCTTGCGTGGGCGCAGGTGCTGGCCGCGACATCCGGGCAGGAGTGTGTAGTGTTCGGCACGGTGCTGATGGGGCGGATGCAGGGCGGCGACGGGGCCGATCGGGCGCTGGGGATGTTCATCAACACCTTGCCGCTGCGGGTCGATCTGGGGGCAACCCCGGTGCGCGAAGGGGCTCGGGCGACGCATGCGCGGCTCAGTGCGCTGCTCGGTCATGAACACGCTTCGCTGGCACTGGCCCAGCGTTGCAGCGGTGTGGCCGCGCCGTCACCGCTGTTCAGTTCGATGCTCAACTACCGGCACAGCGCCGACGCGGCGCAACAGCAAAAGTTGCGTCAGGCCTGGCAAGGCATCGAGACCCTGAGCAGCGAAGAACGCACCAACTATCCGCTGAATCTGGGGGTCGATGATCTGGGCAGCGGGTTCGTGCTCACCGCCATGACCCCGGCGAGCATCGGCTCGCAGCGGATCTGCGACTACATGCAGACCGCGCTGGAGCAACTGGCGGATGCTCTGGAGCAGGCTCCGGATCAGCCGCTGAACCGCTTGCCGATCCTTGACGGCGCAGAACGTCAGCGGGTGCTTTACGACCTTAACGTCACCGGCACCGCCGACGATCTGGAGCAAACCGTTCACGCCATGTTCGAGGCGCAAGTGCAACGCACGCCGCAAGCCATCGCGTTGCAGGCCGGTGAGCAGCGGCTGACCTACGCCGAACTCAACGCACAGGCCAATCGCCTGGCCCATTACCTGCGTGAGCTGGGCGTGGGGCCGGATTCGCGGGTGGCAATCTGCGTCGAGCGCGGGCTGGGGCTGATCGTCGGACTGCTCGGCATTCTCAAGGCGGGTGGTGCCTATGTGCCGCTGGACCCGGCGTACCCGGCGGAACGTCTGGATTACATGCTCAAGGACAGCGCGCCGGTAGCGGTGCTGGTGCATGGGGCGACTCGCGCCTTGCTCGACGAGAGCACTGCGCGGGTGATCGATCTGGATCAGGCGCAATGGACATCCAACCCGGAGGACAACCCGCAAGTACCGGGCCTGAGCGCTTCGAACCTGGCTTACGTGATCTACACCTCCGGTTCGACCGGTGCGCCGAAAGGCGTGATGGTCGAGCATCGCGGCGTCGGCAATTTGCTGCACTGGAGTTCGCAGCTGTGTCCCGTCGTGACGGACGGCGCCCTGTTGCAGAAGACCCCGTTCAGTTTCGACGCCTCGGTCTGGGAGCTGTTCTGGCCGTTGAGTGCCGGGTTGCGTCTGGTGCTGGCGCGTCCCGACGGACACCGTGAACCGGCGTATCTGGCGCGGGTGATTCGCGAACAGCGGATCAGCGTGATCCAGTTCGTGCCGGTGCTGTTGCAACAGTTCCTCGAGCAGGACGATGTCAGCCAGTGCAGCAGCCTTACCGACGTGTTCTGTGGCGGCGGCGACCTGACGCCGGCGCTGGCTCGCCGTGTGCGCGAGCGTTTGCCGCAAGTGCGCTTGCACAACGTTTACGGCCCGACCGAAGCCACGGTCGACAGCACGGCGTGGACGCTGGAACCGTCGATGCCGGTGCCGGACAGCGCGTTGCCGATCGGACGGCCGATCAACAACACCCGTCTATATGTCCTCGATGCCGCTCAGCGGCCGGTGCCGATGGGCGTGATCGGTCAGTTGTTCATTGGTGGTGCCGGGGTTGCGCGGGGTTATCTGGGCCTGCCGCAATTGATGGCCGAACGGTTTATCCCTAGCCCGTTTGTGGCCGGCGACCGGTTGTACGCCACGGGCGACCTTGTGCGCTACCGCGCCGATGGCCAGCTCGAATTCATCGGGCGCAACGACTTCCAGGTCAAGCTGCGTGGCCTGCGTCTGGAACCGGGTGAGATCGAAGCGCAACTGCTCAGCCATCCAGCGCTGCGCGAAGTCGTGGTGCTGGTGCGTGAGGAGCGTCTGGTGGCGTACTTCACCTGGCTTGCCGACGCCGGGCAACCGGGGATCGAGGCGTTGCGCGAACACTTGCTGGCACGCTTGCCCGATTACATGGTGCCGTCGGCATTCGTCGCGCTCGACAGCCTGCCGCTGAGCCCCAACGGCAAGGTCGATCGCAAGGCGCTGCCCGCACCGGATTCGGCTGCAGTCAGCATTCGCGAATACGAAGCGCCGGTCGGCGAGATGGAAATCCTCCTCGCGGGACTGTGGTGCGAATTGCTCAAGGTCGAGCGCGTCGGGCGACAAGACCATTTCTTTGAGCTGGGTGGGCATTCGTTGCTGGCGGTCAGTCTGATCGGGCGCCTGCAACAGGCAGGTATCGAAGCCGATGTCCGGACGTTGTTCGAGCAACCGACTCTGGCTGGTTACGCAGCTATCACGGAAAGAATGGAGATCGTCCTGTGAGCCTGAATGAACTGTTGGTGACGCTGAAGACAAAAGACATCCAGTTGGCAATCACGGACGGGCAATTACGGGTCAATGGCAACAAGCAGGCCCTGAGTGAACCGGCCTTGCTGGCCGCATTGCGCGAGAACAAGCCGGCATTGATCGAGCTGATCGAGGCGGGCGGTTACTCGCCCGCACGGGAAGGGCAGGTTGCAGTGCCGGTCAATGGCATTTCACCGGGCACAACACGGGTCACCCCGGCGATGCTGACAATGGTTGACCTGAACCAGGACACCCTCGATCAAATTGTCGCGCAGATCCCTGGCGGCGGCGCCAATGTCCAGGACATCTATCCACTGACGCCGTTGCAGGAGGGCATCCTCTACCACCACGCGAGCGCTGCACAGGGTGATCCGTATGTGATGCAGGCGAAATTCGCGTTCAGCGGGCCCGAGCGGTTTGAGGCATTCTTTCAGGCCCTGCAGACTGTCATCGAGCGCCACGACATTCTGCGCACCGCCATCGTCTGGGAAGGACTGGACACGCCGGTGCAGGTCGTCCTGCGAAGTGTCGAGTTGCCTTTGGAGAACGTGCAGCTTGATGCGGCTGAGGGCGATGTCCTTGAGCAGTTGCATGCGCGATTCGACGCCCGGCACTTTCGTCTCGACGTGACACGTGCGCCGCTATTGCGCCTGGCTCATGCCCGGGATGCAAAGGCCGGGCGTATCGTCGCGATATTGCTGTTTCACCACATGGCGATGGATCACTCGGCGCTCGCTGTGGTCAGCGAGGAAATGCAGGCGTGCCTGTCAGGACAGAGCACCAGACTGGGAGTGCCCGTACCGTTTCGCAATTATGTCGCCCAGGCGCGGCTAGGCATCAGCGAGTCCGAGCACGAGGCGTTTTTCCGCGAGATGCTCGGTGACATCGACGAGCCGACGTTGCCGTTCGGCCTGCAGGGCGTGCATGGCGACGGCAGCGACATCGAAGAGTGCGGTGTGCCACTTGACCCGTTGCTGGGGCAGCGCCTGCGAGCCAGTGCCCGCTCGCTCGGGGTGAGTGTCGCGAGTCTGTTCCATCTCGGCTGGGGGCAGGTCCTGAATGCACTCACCGGCAAGTCCGCCGTTGTGTTCGGTACCGTGCTGATGGGGCGGATGCAAGGGGCGGAGTCGACCGACCGCGCGCTGGGCATTTTCATCAACACCTTGCCGCTCCGGGTCGAGGTCAGCGCGCTGGCAGCGAGTGAGGCGGTGAAGGCCACCCAGGCACGTCTGACGAGCCTGATGCGCCATGAGCATGCCCCGCTGGTGCTGGCCCAGCGCTGCAGTGGGGTGGTCGGGTCATCGCCGCTATTCAGTTCGCTGCTCAACTACCGGCACAGCACCTCGAGTGCCAATGCCAGTGCCGAAGCGCTCTCAGCCTGGGAGGGGATCAGCGTCCTGCATGCGGAGGAACGCACCAATTACCCGCTGACCTTGAGCATCGATGACTTTGGCGATCACTTCAGCCTGACGCTGCTGGCCAGTCGTGAAGTCGAGGCGCAGCGGATCTGCGGCTATATGTTGTGTGCCATGGAAAACCTGTTGCAGGCGCTGGAGCACGCGGCGGATACGCCGCTGAGTCAACTGTCGGTGTTGCCCGCCCCGGAGCGCGAACAGCTGTTGACGGGGTTCAACGCCAGCGATGTCGAATACGTTCGCGGACAGACAATTCATCAACGCTTCGAGGCGCAGGTCGTCGCGCGACCGCAAGCGCTGGCGGCGGTGCATCTGGACAAGCAACTGACGTTCCACGAACTGAACCGCCAGGCCAACCTTCTGGCGCATCGCTTGATCGATCTGGGTGTGCAGCCGGATGACCGGGTAGCCATCGTCGCCCGGCGAGGGCTGGATACCCTGGCCGGATTGCTCGCAGTCCTCAAGGCAGGCGCCGGGTATGTGCCGATCGACCCCGCGCATCCGGCCGAACGCTTGAATTATCTGCTGAGCGATTGCGAGCCAGTGGCGATTCTGACCTCAAGTGACCTGCTCGCACGGCTGCCGGGACAGGAGCTGCCGGTACTCGATCTTGATCCGCGCACCTGGCGCTCAGGCAATGACGCAAACCCGGTGGTACCAGGTCTGTCCGAGGCGAACCTGGCTTACGTGATCTACACCTCCGGCTCCACCGGTTTGCCCAAGGGCGTGATGGTCGAACACCAGACACTGGCCAATCTGGTCGACTGGCACTGCAACGCGTTTGACCTGTGTGCCGGCCGCCATACGTCGAGTCTGGCCGGGTTCGGCTTCGACGCGATGGCATGGGAAGTCTGGCCAGCTCTGTGCGTCGGCGCGACCCTGCACCTGGCGCCTGCGCAGGACGGCGGCGAAGACGTCGATGGGCTGCTGGCCTGGTGGTGCGCGCAACCGCTGGACGTGAGTTTCCTGCCGACGCCCGTCGCCGAATACGCCTTCAGCCGGCATCTCGAGCACCCGACATTGCGTACCCTGCTGATCGGCGGCGATCGCTTGCGTCAGTTTTCGCGCAATCAGCATTTCGATGTGATCAACAACTATGGCCCGACCGAAGCCACCGTAGTCGCTACGTCTGGACGGATCGAGGCGAGGGAGGCGCTGCACATCGGCAAACCGGTGAGCAATACCTCGGTGTACCTGCTCGACGAGCAACAGCGTCCGGTGCCGATCGGGGTGTCCGGCGAGCTGTATATCGGTGGCCGAGGCGTGGCGCGTGGTTACTTGAACCGTGCGCAACTGACCGCCGAACGCTTTCTGCCGGACCCGTTCAGTCAACGCCCGAATGCGCGTCTGTATCGCACCGGCGACCTTGCCCGCTGGCGCCGGGACGGGACGATCGAATATCTGGGGCGCAACGATGATCAAGTGAAAATCCGCGGCATGCGCATCGAATTGGGGGAAATCGAAAGCCGTCTGCATCAGCTTCCCGGCATTCAGGAAGCGGTGCTGCTGGCCCGTGAAGACGAGCCCGGACAACCACGGCTGGTGGCCTATTTCACCGAGCAGGCGCAGGTGCAGCCACTGGCTGTGGCGCAACTGCGCGAGCATTTGCTGGGCCAGTTGCCCGAGTACATGGTGCCGGTCGCGTTCGTCAGACTCGACAGCCTGCCGCTGACCGCCAATGGCAAACTGGATCGCAAGGCCTTGCCGTTGCCGGAGCGCACGGCGCTGCTCACACGCGAGTACGAGGCGCCGCAAGGCGAGCTCGAATGCACGCTGGCGCAGATCTGGGCCGAGGTTCTGCAGGTCGAACGGATAGGGCGTCAGGATCATTTCTTTGAGTTGGGCGGCCATTCGTTGCTGGCCATGCGCATGGTCGCGCAAGTGCGTCAACGGCTGGGTGTGGAGCTTGCGCTCGGCGAGTTGTTCGCCAATGCCGAGCTGGCGTCGGTGGCGCAGTCGCTTGCCCAGGCCGGACGCTCGACGCAGCCGCCGATCCTGCCGGTGCCACGGGAAGGCGCATTGCCGCTGTCGTTTTCCCAGCAGCGCTTCTGGTTTCTGGCGCAGATGGAAGGTGCCAACACCGCTTACAACATTCCGATCGGTCTGCGTCTGCGCGGTGTGCTCGACGCCGATGCGCTACAGCGGGCACTGGCCCGGATTGTCGCCCGCCACGAAAGCCTGCGCAGCCGTTTCACGCCGTACAACGGCGAAGCCCAGGTGCTGATTACTCCGCCCGACGGCGGTGTGCTGCTGCGGGTCGAGGACCTGCGCCAGCACCCGCAGGCCGATGAAGCCTTGCAGGCGCTGATTCAGGGGGAGGCTTCCGGCCCGTTCGACTTGCAGGATGATCCGTTGATTCGCGGACGGCTGGTGCGTATGGCCGACGATCACCATGTGTTGCTGATCACCTTGCATCACATCATCTCCGACGGTTGGTCGATGGAGGTGCTGACCCGCGAGCTGATGGCGTTGTATCAGGCTTTCAGTCAGGGGTTGGCGGACCCTTTGCCGCCGCTGGCGTTGCAATACACCGACTATGCCGTCTGGCAGCGACGTTGGCTGAGCGGGGAGGTTTTGCAGCGCCAGAGCGAATATTGGCAACGCACGCTGGCCGATGCGCCAGCCTTGCTGACGTTGCCTGCCGACCGACCGCGACCACCGCAACAGGATTACGCCGGCAGCAGCGTCGAAGTGTGCCTGGACGAGCGCTTGAGCGCCGGGCTCAAAGCCTTGAGCCAGCGCCATGGCGTGACGCTGTACATGACGATGCTGAGCGCGTGGGCGATGCTGCTCGGTCGTTTGGCCGGGCAATCGGACGTGGTGGTCGGCTCGCCGGTGGCCAACCGTTTCCGGGCCGAAATCGACGGACTGATCGGGTTGTTCGTCAATACCCTGGCGTTACGCATTGATACTTCCGGTGAGTTGAGCACCGAAGCGCTGCTGGCGCGGGTCAAGGCGCTGACCCTGCAAGCCCAGGCCCATCAGGACCTGCCCTTCGAGCAAGTGGTGGAAATCGCCCGACCGGCCCGCAGCCTGGCCCACAGCCCGCTGTTCCAGACCATGTTCAACTGGCGCAACAGCGACGGGCCGGTATTGGCGCTGGGGGATCTGACCCTGGAAGCGGTGGCGGAGCCGAGTCACTTCGCCAAGTTCGACCTGACCCTGACCCTGGGTGAATCGCCGAACGGGATAAATGGCTGGATGGAGTACGCCACAGCGCTCTTCGATGAGGCGACGGCACGGCGTTATGCCGGTTATTTCCAGCGCCTGTTGCAGGCCATGGTCAACAATGACCAGGCAGTGCTGGAACACGCGCAGATAATCGAGGATCAGGAACGCACGCAGTTGCTCGACGAATTCAACGCCACCGCACGGGATTGTCCGCAAGTGCTTACCGTGCACCGGGTCTTCGAGATGCAGGCCGCCGAGCATCCGCAAGCCGTTGCCGCGGTGCACGGGACGCAGGTGTTGAGTTACGCAGAACTGAACCGCAGCGCCAACGGCCTGGCGCATCATCTCATCGCTCAAGGTGTGCAGCCTGGCGATCATGTGGCGATTCTGTTGCCACGCTCGCTGGAACTGTTGATCGCGCAGTTGGCGATCATCAAGTGTGCGGCGGCCTATGTGCCGCTGGACATCAACGCACCCGCCGAGCGTCAGGCATTCATGGTGCAGGATTGTCAGGCGGTCGCGCTGTTGACCGGCAGCGATCAGGCCATCGAGTACCCGGTGCGACGAATGGATCTGGATACCCTGGCGCTTGCCGGGAGCCCTTCGCACAACCCGGATCTGCCTCAGTCCTCGGAGGCGCTGGCGTACATCATGTACACCTCGGGCTCCACGGGCACGCCGAAGGGGGTCATGGTGCCGCATCGCGGCATTACCCGCCTTGTGATCGATTGCGGCTACGCCGATTTCAACCCGAGGGACCGGGTGGCATTCGCTTCGAACCCGGCGTTCGACGCGAGCACCATGGATATCTGGGGCGCCTTGCTCAACGGTGGCCAGGTGGCCGTGATCGATCATGGGATTTTGCTCGACCCACAGGCATTCGGCCGGGAGCTGAGCCGGTGCGGGGCCACGATCCTCTTCGTCACCACCGCGTTGTTCAATCAGTACGTGCAATTGATTCCCGAAGCGCTCAAAAGGCTGCGCATCCTGCTGTGCGGTGGGGAGCGTGGCGATCCGGCAGCGTTTCGAAAGCTGCTCGCCGAAGCACCGGACCTGCGCCTGGTGCATTGTTATGGCCCGACCGAAACCACGACGTACGCCACCACCTTCGAAGTGCGTGAGGTGGCGCCGGAAGCGGATAGCGTTTCGATTGGCGGCCCCATCGGCAATACCCGCGTGTATGTGCTGGATAACCGGCAACAACCGGTGCCGTTCGGCGTCACCGGTGAGTTGTACATCGGTGGTCAGGGGGTTGCGCTGGGCTATCTGAATCGGCCTCAACTGAGTGCCGAGAAATTCCTCCGGGATCCGTTCAGCGACAACCCGCAAGCCTTGATGTATCGCACGGGCGACCTGGTCCGCTGGCAGGCGCCGGGGCGACTGGAATGTATCGGCCGCAATGATGACCAGGTGAAGATTCGCGGCTTCCGCATTGAGCTCGGAGAAATCGAAAACCGCCTCTTGAGCTGTCCGGGGGTCAAGGAAGCGGTGGTCCTGGCCCGACGCGACGGACAGGAGCCAACGCGGCTGGTGGCCTATTACACGGCGCACGATCCTGCATTGCAGAGCGCTACTCTGCGCGCACTGCTGCAAGCCAGGTTACCGGAGTACATGGTGCCGAGCGCCTGGGTGGCGATGGCGAGCCTGCCGCTGAACAACAACGGCAAGGTCGATCGCAAAGCCTTGCCGGCGCCGACACACCAAGCGCTGGTCATGCGTGACTATGAAGCGCCGGCCAATCCTCTTGAGGAATCACTGGCCGGGCTCTGGGCGCAAGTGTTGCAAGTCGACCGGGTAGGCCGCCATGACAACTTCTTCGAACTGGGCGGGCATTCGCTGCTGGCGGTGCGGCTCGTCGATCTGATGCAGAAGGCCAACAGGCCGATTTCGTTGGCCGAGCTGTTCCAGCATCCAACTGTCGAGTCTGCTGCCACGCTGTTGTGCCAGCGCGATGACGCTGTGCAACACCATGACGGTGTGGTCGTGGTGCGAGCAAGCGAGCGGGGCACGCCGTTGTTCCTGGTGCATGAGTTCAGTGGTCGGGACCTGTATTTCCCGGCGCTGGGCCTGCATATCGGCGGCGAGTTCCCGATTTACGGCTTGCCGGGTATCGATCCCGGTATGGCGCAACTGCGCACCATGGAATGCCTGGCAACCCGGCTGGTCGAGGTGATCCGCGCCAGACAACCCCACGGCCCCTATCGGCTTGCCGGCTGGTCGTTCGGTGGCGTGCTGGCTTATGAAATCGCGGCGCAACTGCTCGGGATGGACGAGTCAGTGGCGTTTGTCGGGCTGATCGACTCCTACGTGCCACGTCTGGCCGATCCGGATAAGGCGCTGTGGAACGATGCACATGTACACAAGCGCCAATTGCTTCTGCATTGCACGGCGCATTGGGCCGGACGCGAGACGCAGGGGCAGCAGGCACTGGCGCGTTTGGCCGTGTTGCAGACCGAACTTGAGCAGTGGGCGTTCGCCGATTTGTTCAACCATTGTCACGAACAGCAGTTGCTCAGACCCGAGCTGGCGGCTGTCTCGTCGGCGGATGCCTGGCATTACCTCGACCGGGAAGTGGCCCACGGGCATGCGTTGGCGCATTACCGGATCAACCCGATCGGCCTGCCGTTGCATCTGCTGCGTGCCACGGAGCGTTCGGCGCAAATGTCACGACTCAGCGCCACGCGCGGTTGGGCTGAAGAATTGCCAGGTGCCGAGTTGCACTGCATCGACGTATCGGGCGATCACCAGAGCATGATGAAAGCACCGCACGTTCAGGCTCTGGGGCAGGCCCTGACTAAGGCGCTGGAAACGGCAACTGCGCCCGCGCCAACGGCGTATCAGCCGATCCTGACCATCCAGACCGGTCACACCGGACATGCACCGATTTTCTGCGTGCCGGGTGCCGGCGACAGTGTTACCGGGTTCCTCCACCTGACCGAGGCGCTGGGGCCGGAGTGGCCGATTCATGGGCTGCAACCCCGAGGCCTCGACGGCGCGACGGTGCCGCACAGCCGGGTCGAAAGCGCCGCCACGTTCTACCGGCGGGCGCTTGAGCAGTTGTATACGCAAGGGCCGGTGCATTTGATCGGGCATTCGTTCGGTGGTTGGGTGGCTTACGCCATGGCGGCGCAGTTGCAGGCGGCGGGGCGTGAAGTGGCATCCCTGACGCTGATCGACAGTGAATCGCCGGGCGGCAACAGTGTGGTGGGCAAGCCTTACACCACGACGGCGGCGTTGTTGCGGCTGATCGAGTCGCTGCAACTGTCCAGCGGCAAGTCCCTGGGCATCGATGCGCTGACCTTCGCCGAAGCCGACGACAGCACGCAAATGCGCCTGCTGCACGAGGGGATGGTGCGCGCGGGTGTGCTGTCGGAGCGCGCGTCACTCGATGCGATGCAGGGCCCGGTGCGCACGTTCGCCACCGCACTGCGCACGGTCTATCGGCCGGCGCTGGCCTACACCGGTCCGGTGCGTCTGGCGCTGGTGGACGACCCGACGCTGGACGCCTCGGGCAACCAGCGCGAACAGGCGGCGATGCTCGAAGGCTGGCAGCGTGAGGCCAGGGATCTGGCGGTGTGGTACGGCCCGGGCAACCACTTCACGATCCTCAAGGCGCCCAACGTCTTCAGTCTTGCAGCGTGGTGGCATGACGGGCTGACGGTGGCGGCGGGGCAAGTGTTGTCCTGATTGAAGTTTTTATCCTGGAACCCGGCCGCTGGCCGGGCTCAACCCTGAACGGAATTGTGGTCATTTATGGAACAGTCGAAGGTGCGCAAAGTCGGTCTGGGAGTCGCGTTGACGCTGGTGGCCGGGTTGGTGTTCTACACGGTGCAGGCGCCGGCCGAGGCTCCGCAATACCTGACCGCCACGGTCGAACGCGCTGACATTGAAAACGCAGTGCTGGCCACCGGTTTGCTGGAGGGCATCAAGCAGGTGGACGTCGGCGCCCAGGTTTCGGGGCAGTTGAAGTCGCTCAAGGTCAAGGTCGGCGACAAGGTCAAGAAGGGCCAGTGGCTGGCGGAAATCGATCCGTTGGTGTTGCAGAACACCCTGCGTCAGGCACAGGTCGATGAGGAGAATCTGCAAGCCCAGCGCCGGGCGACCCAGGCTCAACTGCGCCAGACCAAGGCGATCTACGAGCGTTATCAGAACCTGCAGGAGGACGCCTCGATCTCGCGGCAGGATTTCGAAACCGCGCAATCGAACTACGAGGTGCAGCAGGCCAATCTGTTGTCGCTGGATGCACAGATCAAGAGTGCACACATTCAGATCGACACCGCCAAGGTCAATCTGGCCTACACGCGGATCGTCGCGCCCATCGACGGCGACGTGGTGGGCATCGTGACCCAGGAAGGCCAGACCGTGATCGCCAACCAGCTGGCGCCGATCCTGCTCAAACTGGCGGACCTGGACACCATGACCGTCAAGGCTCAGGTGTCGGAGGCCGATGTCATTCACATTGCACCGGGGCAGGAGGTGTACTTCACCATTCTTGGTGAGGACAAACGTTATTACGGCAAACTGCGCGGCACTGAGCCTGCGCCGCAGAACTTCCTCGAAACCCCGCCCGCCGGCACGCCGAAGCAGAACACCGCGGTGTTCTATAACGCGCTGTTCGAGGTGCCGAATCCCGATCACCGTTTGCGTATTTCCATGACCGCTCAGGTGCGGGTGGTGCTCGACACCGCCAAATCGGTGCTGACGATTCCGGTCGCCGCGCTGGGCCCACGCAACAGCGATGGCAGCTTCCCGGTGCGGGTGCTGGACGCCAAGGGCCAGGCGCAGTCGCGCAATGTGCAGACCGGGATCAACAACAACGTCAAGGTGCAGGTCAACGAAGGCCTGGCCGAAGGCGACCGGGTGGTGATCGGTGATCCGGTGACGAAAGTGGCAGGGGCATGAGCATGAGCGAACCTCTGCTGCAACTGACCGGCATCAGCCGCAGCTTCACGGCTGGCGATCGCGAATTCCTCGCGCTGAAGAACATCAACCTGACGATCAATGCCGGGGAAATGGTCGCGATCATCGGCGCCTCGGGCTCCGGCAAATCGACCCTGATGAACATCCTCGGCTGCCTCGATTACGCCACAGCCGGCAGCTACAGGATCAACGGCCGGGAAACCCGCGATCTGGACAGCCAGGCGCTGGCCGAACTGCGTCGCGACTATTTCGGCTTCATCTTCCAGCGCTACCACTTGCTGCCGCACTTGAGTGCGATGCACAACGTCGAGATGCCGGCAATCTACGCCGGCACGCCGGAACCACAACGCCATGCGCGAGCCCGTGAATTGTTGGCGCGCCTAGGGCTGGAGGGGCACCTGACCCATCGCCCGAGCCAACTCTCGGGCGGTCAGCAGCAGCGGGTCAGTATCGCCCGGGCCCTGATGAACGGCGGCGAAGTGATCCTCGCGGACGAGCCGACCGGCGCCCTCGACACCACCAGCGGCAAGGAGGTGATGCGCATCCTGCTGGAGCTGCACGCGGCCGGGCACACGGTGATTCTGGTGACCCATGACCCCAAGGTCGCGGCCAATGCCGAGCGCATCATTGAGGTCAGTGACGGCGAAATCCTTAGCGACCGCCGCAACGAGCGCGACAGCACGGCATTGAGCAATGAGGACGCGGTCCCCAAATCCACGGGGGCGCGGCGTCTGGTGGCCAGCCTTGGTTTGTTCAAGGAGGCCTTCAACATGGCCTGGGTCGCACTGATCTCGCATCGCATGCGCACCTTGCTGACGATGCTCGGGATCGTCATCGGCATCACCTCGGTGGTGTCGATTTCGGCCATCGGCGAAGGGGCCAAGCGCTATGTGCTCAAGGACATTCAGGCCATCGGCAGCAACACCATCGATATCTATTCCGGCACCAGTTTCGGCGACAGCCGTTCGGCGGCCATCGAAACCCTGGTGCCGGCGGATGTGACGGCGCTCAACCAGCTGTATTACGTCGACAGCGCCACGCCGGTGGTCGGGCGCAATCTGTTGCTGCGCTATCGCAACATCGATCTCGATGCCCAGGTCAACGGCGTCAGCGATCTGTACTTCCAGGTGCGCGGAATCAAGATGGAGTCGGGCATTGCGTTCAGCGAAAACGATGCCCGACGCCAGGCGCAGGTGGTGGTGATCGATCACAACACCCGCCAACGATTATTCGGCGAGGGAGTCGATCCGCTGGGGCAGGTGATCCTGATCGGCAACCTGCCGTGCACCGTGATCGGTGTGGCGGCAGAAAAGAAGAACATCTTCTCGTCGAGCAAGTCGCTCAACGTCTGGGTGCCTTACGAAACCGCAGCCGGGCGGCTGTTGGGCCAGCGCTATCTGGACAGCATCAGCGTACGGATCAAGGACGGCCAGCCGAGCAAGGTGGTGGAAGACAACGTCAACAAACTGATGCTGCAGCGCCACGGCACCAAGGATTTCTTTACCAACAACCTCGACAGCGTCATGCAGACGGTGCAGAAAACCAGCCGCTCTCTGGCGCTGTTGCTGTCGCTGATTGCGGTGATTTCGCTGGTAGTCGGCGGCATCGGGGTGATGAACATCATGCTGGTGTCGGTCACCGAACGGACCCGCGAGATCGGTATCCGAATGGCGGTCGGGGCGCGGCAGTCGGACATTCGTCAGCAGTTTCTGGTGGAGGCGGTGATGGTCTGTCTGCTGGGCGGAGCGATTGGAATCTCGTTGAGTTATGCCATCGGCCACCTGTTTTCGCTGTTCATCAAGGAATGGGAAATGGTGTTCTCGCTGACCTCGGTGCTCACGGCGGTGATCTGCTCGACGCTGATCGGCATCGTTTTCGGCTTCGTGCCGGCGCGCAATGCATCGCGGCTCGACCCGATCGAGGCCTTGGCGTGGGACTGAGGGGCCGGACATGAAAAAAAACCGCCGTCCCTGGCAGGACAGCGGTTTTTTTACAGGCGCGTGATCGATCAGGCCGCGTTGGACGGGTCGCAGGCGGCCGGGCAGTCCTCAGGCGAATACATCCAGCGCATCAGCGAATGGCGGCCGCTGATCCCCAGTTTGATGGCGGCGCGCTTGAGGTAGCTCTCGACGGTATTGACCTTCAGTTGCAACTGCTCGGCCAGTTCAGGCGCGGTGCGCCCGGCCAGCAGACCGACGCACACTTCCAGTTCACGGTTGGACAGGCTCAGGCCCAGTTGCTGCACGCGCTCGCAAAAACGCAGGCGCAGGGTCTCCAGGCCTTGAAGCGAGGCTTCGGTCGCTGCGGCTTGCACTTCGGGATCCGCACTCGCCGGTTGCAGCGCGTGGATGTGCTTTTCCACCATCGGCAGCAACACCGGGGAGATGTCCTGCAACAGACTGCGCTCTCGCGCGGAGAAGCGCTTCGACGGGCCGCAGCGGTACACGGAAATCACATAACGGTAACCGTCCTTGCGCCGGGTCAGGTGCAACTGCGAAGCATCGGTGACCGTGGAGGGTTCGGGGGCGGGCACGTCACTGTTGCCGGGATCGGTGCTCAGTTCGGAATACACCGTCTCGGCCGTCAGTGCCGCCTCTTTGGGGCATTCCGGCTCGGTGCGCGGTTGCGTACGTGCGACCGGCTCCACGCGCATCTGCCGGATATGCGTGGCGTCCACGGCCAGTTGGGTGAGGATCAGGTCGTGCAGCATTCGCGGAAAATGCCGGCTGCCGGTGCTGGCGATGACTTTGCCGATGTGAGGGAACAGGTGTGAGTTCATGTGTTTCATCCATGAGTAGCAATGGGGGAATTGCGCTTTCCCGAGTCTCCGGCGGATGTCCTTGGCCGGCGACCACAAATCGGGAAATTTGGATCCTATCCTAGTACAACGTTTGAGCGACCGTTTAATGAAGGGGTTATTAGCTCATAACCAACATTCAGTGGCCGCCACCCGGTCGGCTTCCATTCGTCGAATGCGTAGAACGACGCAGAAGCAGCACGGCTCTACCGGGTGTCATCTTAGCGAGACATTCGAAATGTACGATCAGCGCAAGAAAGAGTCACTGTCGGCATGGCGCAAGCTGGCGACACAATCGCAAGAGCCGTTCGATCCGCAGGACCAATATGACGACTTGCTCAAGGGGGCCGACGACATGCTGGAACAGGGGCTCATCAGCAACGCCGAATGGCGTCAGTTGGTGCGCGATGCGGGCAACGTGTTTACCCGCAACGAGGCGGGGGCAAGCGGATGAAGCGCAAACCAGGTGCCGGCCGACGAGTCAAAGACGCCCCGTGGCCTGCAAGAGACGCGCGAACGCCGTCTTGTCGATGGGCCGGCTCATGAAATATCCCTGCACTTCGTTGCATTGATCCTTGCCGAGAATGGCCAGTTGCTCTTCGGTCTCGACGCCTTCGGCCGTGACGTTCAGGCCCATGGCCTTGCCCAGCCCGATGATGGCTTGCACCACCGCACGATCATTGCTGCCGGTGCTGATGGACGCGATGAAGCGCTTGTCGATCTTGATGCCATCGAACGGATAGGCACGCAAGTAGCCCAGCGAGGAGTAGCCGGTGCCGAAATCATCCATGTTCAACCGCACGCCCAGTTCTTTGAGTGCGTTCATGGTCGTCAGCGCACCGTCGGTGTCGTTGAGCATGACGTTTTCGGTGATCTCCAGTTCCAGGCGACTGGCTGGAAAACGGGTTTCGACCAGCACTTCGCGCACGTCCTGGACGACGTCGCTCAGTGCAAACTGGGCAGGGGAGAGGTTCACCGACAAGAGGATTTCTTCAGGCCATGTCAGGGCGGTCTGGCAGGCTTCGCGCAGTACCCAGCGACCGAGGGGGACGATCAGGTCCGTCTGCTCCGCCAAGGGAATGAACAGATCGGGACCGAGCAGCCCTTTCGTCGGATGCTGCCAGCGCACCAGGGCTTCAACCGAAACGATTTCCTTGCCGTCCACCTTGTAACGCGGCTGATAGTGCAGCACCAGCTCGTTGTCTTTCAGCGCCTTGCGCAAGTCGTCTTCCAGTTGCCGGCGCGTCTGGATCTGGTCGCTCATGTGCGCTTCGAAATAGCACCAGGTGTTCTTGCCTTCCGACTTGGCCTGGTAGAGCGCGATGTCGGCGCAGCGAATCAGCTCTGCGGCTTCGAAGCCGTGGCGCCGGCTCAGGGTGATACCGATGCTGGCACCGATGTGCAACGGATGATGCTCGAACATCACCGGCTCATGCAGACTGCCGATCAGGCGTGTGCAGAACCTGTCGATTTCCTGATGCGAGTCCATGCCATTGAGTACGACGACGAACTCGTCGCCTCCGAGCCGCGCAACAATGTCGTGATCCCGTGTGCATTCGCGCAGGCGTCTGGCGACTTCCTGCAGGACCGCATCACCGGCAGGATGGCCCAGTGAGTCATTGATCGGCTTGAAGTTGTCCAGATCGATCATCAGCAATGACAGGGGCGCGGCATGCTCCTTGAGTTGCAGGGCTTCTTCCAGGTAGCGCGCCAGCTTGTTGCGGTTGGGCAACCCCGTCAGCGCGTCGTGCATGGACAGGTGCTGGATCTGTGCATGGGCGGCGACTTCATCGGTGATGTCGCTGGCGGTGCCGCGATAACCGACGATGCAATGGTTTTCGACGATCGGCCGGGCGGACAGCCGGCAATAGCGTTGTTGCCCTGTTTCATCGCGATAGGTACAGCGCAGGTCACTGGCGTTGACCTCTTCGTTCAGTTTCTTGAGCCACAGCTCCAGCGGCGTGGTATCGCAAAACAGTAACTGCATGATGTCCTGTCCCAGCCACTGCTCACGTGGATAGCCGGTCACGGTACTGAAGCGCGCCGAGAGATACGTGAGAGACAGATGCCGGTCGATTTCCCAGATCCAGTCGGAGGCCGCTTCAGCCACGGCGCGAAAACGCTCCTCGCTGGCCTCGAGGGCCTGATTGGCCGCTTGCATTGCCTGGTGTGAGGTCTGCATTGCTTCCAGGCTGTTGTCCACGTACTTCGACGAACGCAAGGCATGCCGGAAAAAGTAACCGGTCAACAGCATGAGGATGAGCAAAATGCTGCCAAGCGTGGGCAGCAATGACCACAACAACCGTTGCCCCGGCCGCTCCAGGTCAGCGACCAGGCTGTAACCGGTACTGTCCAGCGGCACTCTGGGCTGGCCTGCTTCGATGGTTTCGTCCAGGGCAAGGGTCAGGTTGTTCAGGCCGAAGCCGCTGCCGATCTTTCGCAGTTTGGCTGGCGTCAGCTTGTCGACGAATACCAGCACAGAGGTGTTACGGGGTTCTTCGGTGGGGCGCTCGTCATTGGGAATGATGGCCGCCGCCGTCACCAGCGCCGGCCAGTCTTCAAACAACGAATAGGTATTGACCGGCCTGGTGAGGTCGCTTTGCAGTTGTACCTGGTCGACCAGCGCAGTGGCGGACGCCTGGAGAAAACTGGAGATATTTGCTTCGATCAACTGGCCGCGCACCACCGCATATTTGGTCTGTTCCCGGTTCAGGACAAATACGCCGTCATAGCCATCGCTGGTGAACAGGGTTTTGCCCAGGTTCTGTTCAACGTAGGCCCAGTCTGTGTCGACCTGACCGCTCAGATGCTCATAGGCCGTCGTCCAGTAGGCGTAACTGGTGATGTAGTTTTTTGATGCGAGGATGCGGTTTTCCAGTGCTCGGGTCGTATAGAACAGGTTGTCGTTCACATCGTCATCATCGAGCCGCGCCGCAATACTTAACAGGGCACCGACTGCCGTGATGACTCCGGCAACGAACAGCGCGCCTACGGCAAACGCCAGACGCCGGGTGGCGGTACGTTGCGGCGAGGGGAGCGGGGCCGCATGAGTTGAATAGTCCATTCGCTCATCCTTGATCCGTTATTACGGCATCTAGAACACGTGGATCGACGCAATGTTCAGTCTTGTCTGCGCCACCGCTTGAAGGTTAGCAGGCACCTCGGACTTTCATCGGCAATGCGCGTCCACCAGTTCGATCCAGTGCCTGACGGGCGTGCGGCCGGCGCCGTCGAGGTGTATCTGGCAGCCGATGTTGGCGGTGGCGATGATCTCGGGATGACCACTCTCCAGCGCAGCGAGTTTGTTGTCGCGCAGTGACCTGGCCAGCGCCGGTTGGGTGATCGAGTAAGTACCCGCCGAGCCGCAGCACAGATGAGCGTCGGGGACGGCAGTCAGGTCGAAGCCCAGTCGTGTCAGCACCGACTCCACCGCACCGCCGAGTTTCTGTGCGTGTTGCAAGGTGCAGGGACAATGGAAAGCCACACGTTGATTGGCGTGGATGCCGAAGGATTCGAGCGGCTCTTCGCGCAGCACCTCAACCAGATCTTTTGCCAGCGCGCTGACGGCTTTGGCCTTTTCGGCATAAGTTGGATCGGCGCGAAGCAAATGCCCGTAATCCTTGATGAACGCACCGCAACCGCTGGCGGTCTGCACGATCACCTCGGCACCCTGTTCGATGGCCGGCCACCACGCATCAATGTTGTGGCGGGCGCGCTCAAGGCCGGTGATCTGGGCGTCGAGGTGATAGTCCACCGCGCCGCAACAGCCAGCCTCGCGAGCAGGAATCACGCTGATGCCCAGACGATCCAGTACCCGCGCCGCTGCGGCATTGGTATTGGGTGACAAACCTGGCTGCACGCAACCCTCGAGCATCAGCACGTGCCGCGCATGACGGATGGCGGGTCGTGGAGCAGGCAGCGCCACGTTGCGTGGCAGTTTGTCTTGCAGGGTATGGGGCAATAGCGCCCGAAACATCTGGCCGGCGTTGATCAGCCCTTTGAACAACCGTGGATCGGGCACGACGCGTCGAAGTCCTTCACGCAACAGACGCTGCCCGAGCGGCCGCGGGACGGCGGCGTCCACCACCGCCCGGCCGATGTCGAGCAGGTTGTGATAGTCCACGCCGGAAGGGCAGGTGGTTTCACAGTTGCGACACGACAGGCAACGATCCAGATGCTGCTGGGTTTTTGCCGTGACTTCGTTGCCTTCGAGCACTTGCTTGATCAAGTAGATGCGTCCGCGCGGGCCGTCCAGTTCATCGCCGAGCAATTGATAAGTCGGGCAGGTCGCATTGCAGAATCCGCAATGAACGCAAGTGCGCAGGATGCTTTCGGCCTCTTCGGCGCGGGGCAGTTGCCGGGCTTGCGGGCTAAGGGTGGTCTGCATGGCTCAAAGCTCCGCGTACAGACGCCCGGGATTGAAAATGCCCCGGGGGTCGAGTTGTCGTTTGAGTTGGCGGTGATAGTGCAGCAGGGCGGGCGCCAGTGGCTGGAACGGCTCGTCGATCAGGCCGTGGCTGTAACAGGTTGCATGCCCGCCGACTTCGTCGACCACTTTGCGAATGACCGCAGCTTCGGCCGTCGATTTGAGCCAGCGTTGCGCGCCGCCCCAGTCGAGCCACTGCTGGCCGGGCAGGTTCAGCGGCGGCGTGTTCAGCGGCACGGACAGGCGCCAGAGCGGTTGGTCTTCGTCGAAGAAGCCCAGGCGTTGTTCGTTGAGATCGGCCCAGAACGAACTGTTGAGCGGCTCGCCGCCAAGACGATCATGGGCGGTCGCCACCGAACCTTCGCCACCCTCAAGACGCAAATGCAGTTGCCGGCCATCGTGACACGCGGCGCTGATCGGCAACGGTTGCTGGCCCCATTCGGCCAGACGCAGCAACGCCTGTTCGCTGGGCATTTCCAGACTGAGGCTCAGGCACGCTCGCGGTTTGGGCAGCACCTTGAGCGAGACTTCGGTGATCACCCCAAGCGATCCGTAACTGCCGGCCATCAGGCGCGACAGGTCATAACCGGCGACGTTTTTCATGACTTCGCCACCGAAGCGCAGGTGTTTGCCATGACCGGTGATGATTCGCGTGCCCAGCACGAAATCGCGCACCGATCCCGACCAGGGCCGACGCGGCCCGGACAGGCCACTGGCGACCATGCCGCCGACCGTGGCATCGTCGGCGAAGGCCGGTGGTTCGCACGCCAGCATCTGTTGCGAAGCGTCCAGCACGGCCAGCAGTTCCACTAGTGGAGTGCCGCAGCGTGCGGTGATCACCAGTTCGGTCGGGTCGTAGCTGACGATGCCGCGATGGGCGCGAGTGTCGAGAATCTCGCCACCGACGATGCGCCCGAGAAACGCCTTGCTGTTGGCGCCCTGGATGCGCAGCGGGGTAGCGTTTTCCAGTGCCCGATTGACCTGTTCGAGCAGCGCGGCGCTGTCATCGAAATCCATCGCGTCGCCCATCAGAACCGCTCCAGTTCGGGGAAGGGCAGTTGCCCGTGGTGTACGTGCAGGGCGCCGAATTCGGCGCAGCGGTGCAGGGTCGGAATGTTTTTGCCGGGGTTGAGCAGGCCGCCGGGATCGAACGCGGCTTTGACGGCGTGGAACAGGGTCAGCTCATCGCTGTTGAACTGCGCGCACATCTGGTTGATTTTTTCCCGGCCCACGCCGTGTTCACCGGTGATGCTGCCGCCGACCTTGACGCACAGTTCGAGGATCTTGCCGCCCAGCGTTTCAGCGCGCTCCAGCTCGCCGGACTGGTTGGCGTCGAACAGAATCAGTGGATGCATGTTGCCGTCGCCGGCATGGAATACGTTGGCGACTCGCAGGCCGTATTCGGCTGAAAGCTGTGCAATCGCATGCAATACGCCAGGCAACTCGCGGCGCGGGATGGTGCCATCCATGCAGTAATAGTCTGGCGATAATCGGCCCACGGCGGGGAAGGCGTTTTTGCGTCCGGCCCAGAATCGCACGCGTTCGGCTTCGTCCCGGGCCTGACGCAGTTCGGTGGCGCCGGCGTGCTCGAGCACTTGCCGGACCCGCGCGCAGTCATCGTGAACATCGGCTTCAACGCCATCGAGTTCGCAGAGCAGAATCGCCTCGGCATCCACCGGATAACCGGCGTGGATGAAGTCTTCGGCGGCGCGGATTGCCAGATTGTCCATCATCTCCAGGCCACCGGGAATGATGCCGGCCGCGATGATATCCGCCACGGCGCGGCCAGCCTTTTCCACGGAGTCGAACGCCGCCAGCAGCACTTTGGCCGTCTGCGGTTTGGGCAAGAGTTTGACCGTGACTTCGGTGATGACCCCGAGCAGGCCTTCGGAACCGGTGAACAGCGCCAACAGGTCGAAACCGGGGGAATCCAGTGCGTCCGAACCCAGCGTCAGGCGTTCGCCATCGACGGTGAGGATCTCGACCTTGAGCAGGTTGTGCACGGTCAAGCCGTACTTGAGGCAATGCACACCACCGGCATTTTCCGCCACGTTGCCGCCGATCGAGCAGGCGATTTGCGAGGAAGGATCAGGTGCGTAATACAGCCCGAACGGCGCGGCGGCCTGGGAAATCGCCAGGTTGCGCACGCCGGGTTGAACCCGCGCAGTGCGGGCCTTTGGGTCGATCTGCAGGATGTTGTTGAAGCGCGCCATCACCAGCAGCACGCCTTTTTCCAGCGGCAATGCACCGCCGGACAAACCGGTCCCCGCGCCCCGGGCCACCACCGGCACCCGTCGTTCATGGCAGATCTGCAACACGCCCTGAACTTCATCGATGTGCCGTGGCAGTACCACCAGCAGCGGCGTGGTGCGGTAGGCCGAGAGGCCATCGCACTCGTACGGTTTCAGTTCCTCGCGCTGATGCAGCACGTCCAGGTCTGGCCATTGGTGCTGCAGGGCTTGCAGAAGCGCGGCTTGGTCGACGTCGGGCAAGGCGCCGTCGACCTGTTCGTCGTAGAGAATGTTCATGCGGGTGGACGACCCTCCGTTGTTGTTCGAGGTCGGGTGTCGCACTTTCATCGCTGGGCCGCTGACACCTGGAAATAAAGCGTAGCGGTCCGTGGGGCGGTGGGAGCGATTTATCAGACACAACGCCTGATGCCGGAGGCTACAGGCGCTGTATCGGATAAGGCCAATGTCAATCCAGATCGCTCGCCTGATGTCGCTCCGGAACCTGGCTCGCTTCATCGCCCCACGTCCGGTTGACACGCTGGCCGCGAATCACCGCAGGTCGTTCGGCAATCTCTTGCGCCCAGCGCTGCACGTGGGTGTATTCATGGGCGCTAAGAAACTCGGCGGCGGAGTACACATTGTCGCGCACCAGTTGCCCGTACCACGGCCAGACCGCGATGTCGGCGATGGTGTAGTCGTTGCCGGCAAGGTAAGGGCTTTTGCTCAGGCGGCGATCGAGTACATCCAGCTGACGCTTGGCTTCCATGGTGAATCGATTGATCGGGTACTCGAGTTTTTCCGGCGCGTACGCATAGAAATGCCCGAAGCCACCGCCCAGATACGGCGCAGCACCCATTTGCCAGAACAGCCAGTTCAGGGTTTCGGTGCGACCCGCCGGATCGGAGGGCAGGAAGGCGCCGAATTTCTCCGCCAGATACAACAGGATCGAGCCGGATTCGAACACGCGAATGCCCGGCTCCACGCTGCGGTCCAATAAAGCCGGAATTTTCGAGTTGGGGTTGATCTCGACAAATCCGCTGGAGAACTGGTCTCCTTCGTTGATGCGGATCAGCCAGGCATCGTATTCAGCGTCGGTGCAGCCGAGCGCCAGTAATTCTTCGAGCAGAATGGTCACCTTTACGCCATTGGGCGTGGCCAGCGAGTAGAGCTGCAGCGGGTGCTTGCCGATCGGCAGCGTTTTTTCATGCGTCGGCCCGGCAATCGGGCGATTGATATTGGCGAATTGGCCGCCGGAAGGCGCGCTGTGTTTCCAGACCTTGGGTGGCACGTAAGACGTATTGCTCATGAAACGGACCTCATCGGTTAATGGCCGGAATGTTGTGAGCCCGAATGGGAACCGCGGGCTCATGACGAACAGCACACCACACAACGGCGTTTGAATGCCACCGGCGGGCGGATGAAAATTCGCGGGAATCGAGCGTGATATCAACCCAAAGAAAAGCCCGGCAGATGCCGGGCTTTCTGGGTTTCGGGAGCATCACGCCGCCACGTTGCCGGCCATCATTTCCTTTTTGTAGCTGGCTTTCATCGCTTCCATTTGTTCGCCCAGTTCATCGAGCTTCGCTTTACCGAGGAGTTTTTTTGCCTGCGGAAACATCTCGGTTTCTTCCTCTTCGATGTGATGCTCCAGAAGCTCCTTGACCACTTTGACCCGACCAGCGAACTCGGGCGTCCCCGGATCAGTCAGTTTGAGGTCTGGCAGCACCAGCGAATCCACTGTGCGGTGCTCTTCCTTGGCTTCGAAGTACATGATGTCCTGTTCCTTGGTGCCGGCTTCCTTGAAGGCCGGATAAAGGATTTCCTCTTCGAGTCGGGTGTGGATCGAGATCTCCATTTCCAGTTTGCCCAGTAGCTCGACACGTTTTTTCAGGGCCCGGTCCGTCGATTCGCTGAGTTGGCTCAGGATCCCTTTGACTTTCTCGTGGTCGGCTTTCAGAAGGTCGATCGCGTTCATGTTGGTTGCCTCTGCTATTCAGGGTTAGAACACAGTCCGATGTCTCTCGGCGCCGTGGATTCCCGAAGAACAACGCATTTGCCATGCCAGTCGCGCGTCTCGGCCAAAGGCGTCTGGATCAGGGGTTGTGCGATAGCAGGGCTGAGGGGGTTCGTGCAGCCTGCATGAACGACGTGCAATCGGCATTGCAGAACACGACCCGAAGGGTTGCTGGGACGGCTTTCCGGATCAGAAGACAGAAGGCACGAAAGCGATCACGACGCATGTTGTTTGCCGGCGCTGGCGCTGTGGCAAGTACTTTTGCGCAATTGTGCCGGACTCACGCCAAGTCGTTGTTTGAAGGCGCTTGCCAGGTGCGCCTGGGAATTGAATCCACAGGCCAGGGCGACCTGCGACAAGGCCGTTTTCCCGTCGCATATCATCGCCCGAGCCCTGGCCAGGCGCCGGTCGATCAAATAGCTATGGGGGCTTTTGCCCGTGGCTTGTTTGAAGGCGCGAGTGAAATAGCCTTCGGACAATTCGAGCAGGTGTGCCATCGACAGTACATCGAGCGGGCCATTGAGACCTGCGTCAATGAACTCATCCAGCCTTCGCATTCGGCTGTCGGTGATCGAGCCGCGGTGCACTGGCACGTCCTGAACTGCGGCGCGCTCAGCCAGCGCAAGCGCCCAGGTTTCCCAGTCATCGTCCCATTTGGGCTGCAACAGCGCGCTGCGCATTCGCTGGGCGAGGAGAATGGCCTGCGGGTCGATGCGGTTGTTGAATGGCCGATCTCCGGCCAACGCACCCCCTTTGGTGCGGATGACCCGCAGGTATTCACCGCCCACGGGGGACTCGGACAACACATCACAGCCGACCGGGACAAACGCCAGGCCATTGGGCATCGCGTCGAAGGGACGTACCCGGTCAGTACCGATGGCATGCAGGCCGCGTTGGCTGTCGAAGGCAAAGCCAATCGCTGACTGGGTCGCCACGTAGCGTGCCGAGTAGGCTGCGCCGGGCAGCAATTCGATCGTCCACGAACCTGCCTCGATGCGACGGACCGGTTCTGCAATGGTTGGAGTGTTCTGACGGTTTCGATGACTCATGAGCGTCATAGTAGTGAAGGGATGGCATAAAAGTCAGGTTCGTTTTTTGAAAGCCGACGCGACGCCTGCGTGCCTAGACTGGGGCAAAGCCAAGGAGACGCTCATGCATACAATCACGCGCGATGACCTCGAACACGCTGCCCGCCAGGTTTACCAGGTGATGCCAGCTACCGCCCAGTATCGCTGGCCTCTGCTGGCCGAGCGATTGGGATGCACCGTTTGGGTCAAGCACGAAAACCACACGCCGACCGGTGCCTTCAAGGTGCGCGGTGGCATTACCTTCATGAACTGGCTGCGCCGTGAGCACCCGAGCGTCAAAGGCATCGTTTCTGCGACGCGTGGCAATCATGGCCAAAGTCTTGCGCTGGCAGCCAGTGCCGTGGGGCTGAGGGCACTGATCGTTGTGCCAAAGGGCAACTCAATGGAAAAGAACAACGCCATGCGCGGGTTCGGCGGTGAGGTGGTCGAGTACGGGCGTGATTTCGATGAGGCTCGTGAGGAGGCGGCTCGTCTGGCGCAGGAACATGAACTGTACCTGGTGCCGCCATTTCATGCCGAACTGGTCAAGGGCGTTGCGACGTATGCGCTTGAGCTGTTCAGTGCAGCGCCAGAGCTGGACACCGTCTATGTGCCAATCGGCTGTGGTTCGGGAATCTGTGGTGTGATTGCTGCCCGGGACGTGTTGGGCCTGAATACCGAGATAGTAGGGGTGGTGTCGACGGAAGCAATGGCCGCCAAACTGTCTTTCGAAGCGAAAACGATCTGTGAAACCGCGTCGGCCAACACCTTTGCCGACGGCCTTGCTGTGCGCAGACCTATTGCGGAGGCGTTCGACATCTATAGGAAGGGTGCGGCGCGGATTGTCTCGGTGAGCGAAGATGAAATCGCCGAGGCCATGCGCGTGTATTACACCGATACCCATAACCTTTCTGAAGGGGCGGGCGCGTCCGCGTTGGCGGCCTTGATGCAGGAGCA
>NZ_CP081200.1:2767500-5417500 GCF_019710535.1 Pseudomonas sp. 3-2
CGAATGTCGTCTTCACAGTATAACCAGATTGCTTGGGGTTATATGGTCAAGTGAAGAAGCGCATACGGTGGATGCCTTGGCAGTCAGAGGCGATGAAAGACGTGGTAGCCTGCGAAAAGCTTCGGGGAGTCGGCAAACAGACTTTGATCCGGAGATGTCTGAATGGGGGAACCCAGCCATCACAAGATGGTTATCTTGTACTGAATACATAGGTGCAAGAGGCGAACCAGGGGAACTGAAACATCTAAGTACCCTGAGGAAAAGAAATCAACCGAGATTCCCTTAGTAGTGGCGAGCGAACGGGGACTAGCCCTTAAGTGGCTTTGAGATTAGCGGAACGCTCTGGAAAGTGCGGCCATAGTGGGTGATAGCCCTGTACGCGAAAGTCTCTTAGTCATGAAATCGAGTAGGACGGAGCACGAGAAACTTTGTCTGAATATGGGGGGACCATCCTCCAAGGCTAAATACTACTGACTGACCGATAGTGAACTAGTACCGTGAGGGAAAGGCGAAAAGAACCCCGGAGAGGGGAGTGAAATAGATCCTGAAACCGTATGCGTACAAGCAGTGGGAGCAGACTTTGTTCTGTGACTGCGTACCTTTTGTATAATGGGTCAGCGACTTATTTTCAGTGGCGAGCTTAACCGAATAGGGGAGGCGTAGCGAAAGCGAGTCTTAATAGGGCGTCTAGTCGCTGGGAATAGACCCGAAACCGGGCGATCTATCCATGGGCAGGTTGAAGGTTAGGTAACACTGACTGGAGGACCGAACCGACTACCGTTGAAAAGTTAGCGGATGACCTGTGGATCGGAGTGAAAGGCTAATCAAGCTCGGAGATAGCTGGTTCTCCTCGAAAGCTATTTAGGTAGCGCCTCATGTATCACTGTAGGGGGTAGAGCACTGTTTCGGCTAGGGGGTCATCCCGACTTACCAAACCGATGCAAACTCCGAATACCTACAAGTGCCGAGCATGGGAGACACACGGCGGGTGCTAACGTCCGTCGTGAAAAGGGAAACAACCCAGACCGTCAGCTAAGGTCCCAAAGTTATGGTTAAGTGGGAAACGATGTGGGAAGGCTTAGACAGCTAGGAGGTTGGCTTAGAAGCAGCCACCCTTTAAAGAAAGCGTAATAGCTCACTAGTCGAGTCGGCCTGCGCGGAAGATGTAACGGGGCTCAAACCATACACCGAAGCTACGGGTATCACGCAAGTGATGCGGTAGAGGAGCGTTCTGTAAGCCTGTGAAGGTGAGTTGAGAAGCTTGCTGGAGGTATCAGAAGTGCGAATGCTGACATGAGTAACGACAATGGGTGTGAAAAACACCCACGCCGAAAGACCAAGGTTTCCTGCGCAACGTTAATCGACGCAGGGTTAGTCGGTCCCTAAGGCGAGGCTGAAAAGCGTAGTCGATGGAAAACAGGTTAATATTCCTGTACTTCTGGTTATTGCGATGGAGGGACGGAGAAGGCTAGGCCAGCTTGGCGTTGGTTGTCCAAGTTTAAGGTGGTAGGCTGAAATCTTAGGTAAATCCGGGGTTTCAAGGCCGAGAGCTGATGACGAGTTGCCTTTAGGCGACGAAGTGGTTGATGCCATGCTTCCAAGAAAAGCTTCTAAGCTTCAGATAACCAGGAACCGTACCCCAAACCGACACAGGTGGTTGGGTAGAGAATACCAAGGCGCTTGAGAGAACTCGGGTGAAGGAACTAGGCAAAATGGCACCGTAACTTCGGGAGAAGGTGCGCCGGTGAGGGTGAAGCACTTGCTGCGTAAGCCCACGCCGGTCGAAGATACCAGGCCGCTGCGACTGTTTATTAAAAACACAGCACTCTGCAAACACGAAAGTGGACGTATAGGGTGTGACGCCTGCCCGGTGCCGGAAGGTTAATTGATGGGGTTAGCTAACGCGAAGCTCTTGATCGAAGCCCCGGTAAACGGCGGCCGTAACTATAACGGTCCTAAGGTAGCGAAATTCCTTGTCGGGTAAGTTCCGACCTGCACGAATGGCGTAACGATGGCGGCGCTGTCTCCACCCGAGACTCAGTGAAATTGAAATCGCTGTGAAGATGCAGTGTATCCGCGGCTAGACGGAAAGACCCCGTGAACCTTTACTATAGCTTTGCACTGGACTTTGAATTTGCTTGTGTAGGATAGGTGGGAGGCTTTGAAGCGTGGACGCCAGTTCGCGTGGAGCCATCCTTGAAATACCACCCTGGCAACTTTGAGGTTCTAACTCAGGTCCGTTATCCGGATCGAGGACAGTGTATGGTGGGTAGTTTGACTGGGGCGGTCTCCTCCTAAAGAGTAACGGAGGAGTACGAAGGTGCGCTCAGACCGGTCGGAAATCGGTCGTAGAGTATAAAGGCAAAAGCGCGCTTGACTGCGAGACAGACACGTCGAGCAGGTACGAAAGTAGGTCTTAGTGATCCGGTGGTTCTGTATGGAAGGGCCATCGCTCAACGGATAAAAGGTACTCCGGGGATAACAGGCTGATACCGCCCAAGAGTTCATATCGACGGCGGTGTTTGGCACCTCGATGTCGGCTCATCACATCCTGGGGCTGAAGCCGGTCCCAAGGGTATGGCTGTTCGCCATTTAAAGTGGTACGCGAGCTGGGTTTAGAACGTCGTGAGACAGTTCGGTCCCTATCTGCCGTGGACGTTTGAGATTTGAGAGGGGCTGCTCCTAGTACGAGAGGACCGGAGTGGACGAACCTCTGGTGTTCCGGTTGTCACGCCAGTGGCATTGCCGGGTAGCTATGTTCGGGAAAGATAACCGCTGAAAGCATCTAAGCGGGAAACTTGCCTCAAGATGAGATCTCACTGGAACCTTGAGTTCCCTGAAGGGCCGTCGAAGACTACGACGTTGATAGGTTGGGTGTGTAAGCGCTGTGAGGCGTTGAGCTAACCAATACTAATTGCCCGTGAGGCTTGACCATATAACACCCAAGCAATCTGTAGACTCGAAAGAGACCAGATTGCGGTGTGTGAAGACGAAAATGAACCGAAAGTTCGACGCTCACAAAACACCGACAGCTGTCACATACCCAATTTGCTGAAGCGAGACCATCCGGTCACGAGTCAGTACCCGAATTTCTTGACGACCATAGAGCGTTGGAACCACCTGATCCCATCCCGAACTCAGAAGTGAAACGATGCATCGCCGATGGTAGTGTGGGGTTTCCCCATGTGAGAGTAGGTCATCGTCAAGATTAAATTCCGAAACCCCAATTGCGAAAGCAGTTGGGGTTTTGTTTTGCCTGCAGGAAAAGGCTCGGCCATTTCTCGATTTAGATTCTTGAGGAAGCGACGCTGCAGGTGTTTATCCAGGAGGGCGTTTGCCTGATCACTTTCCTCTTGTGATACGCCATGGCTACCCCGTATAAGAGCGACTTTCACTTCCGATATAAGAAAAAGGGTGCACGCATGAGCAATGCTTGGAACGAGGGATATTTCACGGACGAAGGCTACACCTACAGTTATAGCCGGGAAATCAATCCGGTTTTCCAGCGTTATTGTCTGCTGTTGCGCGGATTCGCCACGCTGGAGAGTAGCGACGGCTACCACTGTGAGCTTGGTTTTGGTCAGGGTGTTTCGATCAACATCCATGCGGCGGGTAATCCGGGCTCTTATGTCGGCACCGACTTTCACCCAGGCCAGGCGTCCCATGCCATTGCTCTGGCCAGCGACTGGGGCAGCGATGCGCGACTGTATGACGACAGCTTCGAGCAGTTGCTAGCCCGTCATGATTTGCCTCAGTTCGACAGTATCAGCCTGCATGGCATCTGGACTTGGGTCAGCCGCGATAACCACAAGTTGATCGTCGAATTCGCCCGTCGTCATCTCAAGCCTGGTGGCCTGCTGTACGTCAGCTACAACTGCTTCCCGGGCTGGTCGCCCCAGGCACCCTTGCGCCAACTGTTCAGTCTGCACGACCGTTTCGCCAGCCAGGCCTCTGCACGTCCTGATCAACGTATCGACGCTGCGCTGCAGTTTTCCGAAGCGCTGCTGGCTGCAAATCCTAAATATGCCAACTCGGCGCCAGGGTTGGACGCCAAGCTGCAGAGCATCAAGGGCCAGGATCGCCAGTACGTCGCCCATGAGTACTTCAACCGCGATTGGAACTGCATGTATTTCACCGACGTGGTGGATGCCCTGGCCCCCGCCAAGCTTGATTACGTTACGACAGCCGTGCCGCTGGACTCCGTCGATCCGCTCAACCTGACCGCCGAAGGCATGGACTTTCTGGAAGGCATTGAGCACCCGGTCATGCGTGAGCAGGCGCGCGACTATTTTGTGAACCAGAGTTTCCGCCGGGACCTTTATGTGCGCGGCGCCAACAGACTATCTGCTACCGAGCACCGCGAGCGTATGCTCAGCACGCGCTTCGTCCTGTTGCAGGCAGCCGACAGCGTGCCGGCCAACGTCACCGGTCCGGCAGGCGCAGCGACGCTGCAGGCAGAGATTTATGGCCCGGTACTCGCAGCACTGGCGGATGACGCCTATGTGCCGAAGACCTTGCGGCATTTGCTGGATCTTTTGACCTCGCTGGCTTATGGCGATGTGGAACAGGCTCTCAACGTATTGATCGGCATGGGGGCCGTGGCGCCGTGTCAGAGCGAAGCAGCCGAAAAACTGGTGCAGGCCCGCTGCAATACCCTCAACCTGCAGCTTTGCAAGCGTTCGTTGTATGGCCACAAGATTCAGACCCTGGCGAGTCCGGTGACCGGAGGTGGGGTGACGGTCAGTCGCTTCCAGCAGCTGTTTCTGATATCGATCAAGCAGGGCAAAAAGCACCCGGCTGAATGGGCGCAGTTGGCATGGGGCATCATCGGCGGCCAGGGCGAAGGTCTCCTCAAGGACGGCAGGGCCCTGACCACCGCGGAAGAAAACCTTGCCGAATTGACCGCGCAGGCTCAAGCGTTTGCCGAGAGTACGCTGGTGATTCTCAAGGCTTTGAAAATCGTCTAGAGACGAGGGACGGCAAGACACCCTCGCGTTGCCTGCCGTCGTCCGGGGCATTTCGGATTCTTGCGCAAAACCAGAGCGACAGCACCGCGGCTGACGTGCTGACAAGGACGCGCGGTCGATGTAATGCCCCGATCAAATAATAGCGGTGACGGAAACCGGACTTTCCATAGGTACTGAAGTGAAGCGTGATACTCACCTTGTAATGCTCTTGCTGTTGGTAATCGGCTGTTCCCTGGCATCGCTGACCATCTGGAAGATACTGGGCTCTCGGGATCGAGCACTGGATGAAGTCAATGTCCACGGGTTGAACCTGACGCAGGCACTTGCGACGTATTCCGAGGGCATTGTCCGGCAGAGCTCGCTGCTTCTGCTCGGACTCGTCGAACGTCTGGAAACCGAAGGCAGTGGCCCAGCGCAAATCGAACGGCTCAAGACTTTGATCAACCGGCAGCGACCGCTGATGCCGCAGCTCAGTGGCATCACTATTTACGACAACAAAGGTCACTGGTTGATGTCATCCAACCGGCCGATTCCTGTCGGTGCCAACAGCAGTGACCGAGCCTATTTCATTCATCACCGTGACGATCCATCTCGCGAGCCCTTCATCGGCCCGCCCATCCGCAGTCGTTCGAATCAGGAGTGGGTGATCACGATCAGCCGGCGTTTCAATGACGATCGCGGAGAGTTTGCCGGTGTGGTGTCGGTCACCCTTGGGGTGGAAAACTTTCTGCGTCTGTTCGGCCAGCTCGATATAGGGCAGGAGGGCGCCATTGGCTTGTCCTACACCGATGGCACGCTGCTGGTCCGTTACCCTTTCCGTGAACAGGACATGGGGCGCAACTTCTCCAATTCGCCGATCTATGCGAAGTACCTGGTGGACAAATCGGTTGGCACTGCATCCTTCACGTCCAGTCTCGACGGCGTGGAACGGCTCTATGCCTTTCGCAAGAGTGAAACGCTGCCGCTGATCACTACGGTTGCGCTCGGTAAGCGCGAAGCCCTGGCGGCGTGGCGATTTGAAGCGCTGTTGTCGATCGGTGTGGTTACCACATTGCTGGGTCTCACCGGTGTTATCGGCTGGTTTTTGATTCTGGATATTCGTCGCCGGACGCAGGTGGAAGGTGAGTTGCGCGATACTCAACAACAGCTGCTCGGCACGAACCGGCAACTTGAGCTGTTGGCAATGAAGGATGCGCTGACAGGCCTGGCCAATCGGCGATGTTTCGATCAGACCCTGGCGATGGAAGCGCGCCGGGCGAAGCGTGACGCAACTTCGTTGGCGTTGCTGATGATTGATCTCGACTATTTCAAACTGTTCAACGACGCCGAAGGGCACATTGCCGGCGATGCCTGTCTGCAGCAGGTGGCCAAGGTGCTTGAGACCTGCGTGCGCAGACCATCGGACCTGGTGGCGCGTTACGGGGGGGAAGAAATGGCGGTGATCATGCCCGATACCGACAGTGACGGCGCAGCGGTCGTGGCGCAAATGATCCTGAAACGCTTGGCGCAAGAGCCTATCGCTCACCGGACCAGTCCATTCGGCCGAGTGAGTGTGAGTATCGGCATCGCGGCCGCCACCGGATCGCAACTGGACACGGTACAAGGCCTGATCGCTGCGGCAGATCAGGCGCTGTATCAAGCCAAAGGGGCGGGCCGCAATCAGCTCGCCAAAAGTGTCGCCAGCGAGAGCTACTCTCCGTACACCGGGTAATCCACATAGCCTTCGGCATGGCCGCCATACACCGTGGCCGGGTTCAGCGAATTCAGCGGCCAGCCATTGGCGATCCGCGCGGGCAGGTCCGGGTTGGCCATGAACGGGCGACCGAAAGCCACGAGGTCCGCCAGTCCGGATTCAAGCAACCGCGCACCGCTTTCGGCGTTGTAGCGGCCCGCGTAGATGATCGCGCCGCTGAAGGTGTCGCGTACTGCTCGACGGAAGGTTTCCGGCATCACTGGCGCGTCGTCCCAGTCGGCTTCGGCGATGGACAGGTAGGCGATGCCGACGTCTTGCAGCACCTTGATCGCTTCGATGTAGGTGGTGTGAGGGTCTTCCTCGACCATACCCAGATAAGTCCGCGCTTCATCGGTGGTGGTGAACAGCGGCGCGAAGCGCACGCCGACCTTTTCCTTGCCGATGCATTCGGCGACGCCGCCCACCACTTCGCGCAGAAAGCGCAGACGGTTATGCAGCGAACCGCCGTATTGATCGGTGCGCAGGTTGCTGTGGGCGGAGATGAACTGGTTCACCAAGTAGCCATTGGCGCAGTGCAACTCGATACCGTCGAAACCGGCATCCATGGCATTGCGCGCCGCCCGGATGTACAGCTGAACCAGTTCCTGGACTT
The DNA here is from genome assembly GCF_019710535.1 of Pseudomonas sp. 3-2. Lineage (NCBI taxonomy): Bacteria > Pseudomonadati > Pseudomonadota > Gammaproteobacteria > Pseudomonadales > Pseudomonadaceae > Pseudomonas > Pseudomonas sp. 3-2. The sequence goes on from NZ_CP081200.1 coordinate 2,774,813, forward strand.
CATCGGTGGTCAGCGCTCGAGGCGCGGACGGCGGAACCAGAGCGCCCACACCGGGCGCGGTTTCGATGAACACACTGACCCGGTCGGTGGCGATGGCGGAGGCCGACACCGGGGCGTCGCCATTGGGTTGCAGGGCATTATGGGAGACGCGACCGACATGCCATAACTGCGCGAAAATCACGCCGTCACTGGCGTGGACAGCCTCGGTGACCTTGCGCCAACCGGCAATTTGCTCAGGTGTATGAATGCCCGGGGTCCAGGCGTAACCCTGGCCACGGGGTTCGATCTGGGTGCCTTCAGTCACCAGCAAACCGGCACCGGCACGTTGCTGGTAATACTCGGCCATCAATTCATTGGCGACATTGCCCGGTTGGGTGCTGCGCTGGCGGGTGAGGGGCGGCAGGACTATGCGGTTTTTCAGAGTGTGGTGGCCAAGGGTGGCCGGGGTGAAGAAACGGCTGTTGTTCATGGATGCATCCTGTCCACGGGTTTATTAGACCAGTCGACTATTTGGTGGGCGAAAAAAAGAACACCGTGCAACACGCACACGGTGTTCGAATCAAGCTGAAGGAGCGGAGTGACGCCTCAGCCGAGCAGTTTCAACAGTTGTTCGGCGACAGCCGCCGAGCTGGCAGGATTCTGGCCGGTGACCAGTTTTCCATCAGTCACCACATGAACCTGCCAATCCGCAACTTTGGAATAGCGACCGCCAAGACGCTGGAACTCGTCTTCGATCAGGAACGGCACTACGTCCGTCAAACCGACGGCTGCTTCTTCGGAATTGGTGAAACCGGTCACTTCGCGGTGCTGGATCAGCGGTTTACCTTCTGCGTCGACGACATGACGCAGCACCCCCGGCGCATGGCAGACGAAGCCATGGGGCTTGTTGCTGCGCGCGAAGGCTTCGATCAGGGCAATCGAATGCTTGTCTTCGGCCAGGTCCCAGAGCGGGCCATGGCCACCTGGATAAAACACGGCATCGAAATCTTCGGCGCGGACATCGGCCAAGCGGCCGGTGTTCGCCAGTGCCTGCTGGGCCGCAGGATCCTGGCGGAAGCGATCGGTTTCAGCCGTCTGAGCATCGGGCTCGTCGCTCTTCGGATCCAGCGGTGGCTGACCGCCGGCGGGCGAAACCAGGGTGACGTCGGCGCCGGCGTCCTTGAAGGCGTAGTAGGGGGCGGCGAACTCTTCGAGCCAGAAGCCGGTTTTCTTGCCGGTGTTGCCGAGTTGATCGTGGGAAGTCAAAACCATCAAGATTTTCATAGAGCACCCTGGGTAGGTCTGGCGGCGTTCATGAGCAAGGGATTCGCGCAGGATCGACACCGGGAAAAGGTTTGTCGGGGCGCAGCATAGTTTCCAATTAGACCAGTCGTCTAGTAATTTTTTCTCTAAAGCTTTTTCATGGACAGGTGTGGCAAACTCGCGTTCCTTTGAGATAAACGACTGGTCTATTGCCTGGTAATTCGTGCCCCATGAAACCGACCTACGACGACACCCGCCAACATTTGCTCGACACCGGCCACCGGATGATGGCCGAGAAAGGCTTCACCAGTGTTGGCCTGAACGAGATCCTGCAGACCGCCGGCGTGCCCAAGGGCTCGTTCTATCACTACTTCAAATCCAAGGAACTGTACGGCCAGGCCTTGCTCGAGGATTACTTCGTCAACTATCTGGCCGACATGGAGCGACGCCTGACGCTGCCCGGCCTGAGCGCCCACGAACGGCTGATGGATTACTGGCAGGGCTGGCAGGATCGCTGCACCCTGGAAGGCCATGGCGACGAATGCCTGGTGGTGAAACTCAGTGCCGAGGTGGCTGACCTTTCCGAAACCATGCGCCTGACCTTGCGTGATGGTGCCGAGCGAGTGGTGGCGCGCATCACCGAGTGCATCGAACAGGGCCAGGTCGAAAAAAGCCTGCCACAGGGCGATGCCCGACAACTGGCCGAAACGCTGTATCAGCTGTGGCTGGGGGCCAGTTTGCTGAACAAACTGCAACGCACAGGACAGTCGTTGAGTACGTCGATGGCGACTACGAAACGCCTGTTGAGCGTGTGAGAAAGCAATAGACGCAAGCGGTCGAGAGTCAGTTGCACAAACGAATGGGAATGCCTATCAATTGCGCGGCGGGTGGTATACCATCCGCCGCGTTTTGCTGGCAGTTATCCCCTTCGTTCTGGCCTATCTGTAAGGTTCTCCCCCATGCGTCGAACTCTGCTGTCCATCTGTGTGTTGCAAACGTTGTCTCCCTTTGCGTGGGCCGAGCCATCCGATTCAACGGCGTCAGTGCTGGAGCTGGAGGCAACCGATGTGGTCGGTACCGCGGATTACGAAAGAGCGGACGGCCCGGTACACGGATATCGCGCGACCCGTTCGGCCAGTGCCACGCGGACCGATACCTCGATCCATGAAACCCCGCAGTCGATCAGTGTCGTCACCAAAGATGCGGTCGAAGACATCGGCGCCACTCGGCTGCAGGACGCACTGGATTACGCGGGCGGAGTAGGGCGAGCCAACAATTTCGGCGGCCAGGGACTGACCACGTTCACCGTGCGCGGATTCACCACCGGCGAGTTCTACCGCAATGGTTTCCCGATCAACCGCGGTTATCCGAACATGCCGGATGCCAACACCATCGAGCGTCTTGAGGTCCTGCGCGGGCCGGCGACCATGCTCTACGGTCGTGGCGATCCGGGCGGGACCTTCAATGTCGTTTCCAAACAACCGTTGCCCGAGCGCACGGTCACACTCGGCAGCCAGTTGAATGACCAAGGCATGCGGCGGGGTACGCTGGATGCTTCCGGCCCGCTTGATGAAGAGGGGCGTCTGGCCTATCGCCTGAACGTGGTGGGCGAGGGCGGCGATACCTTCCGCGATCACGTCGAAACCGAACGCTACGGCGTGACCCCGGTACTGACCTGGCAAGCCAGCGATGACACCCGAGTGATCTTCGAGGGTGACTTCATGCGCAACAACCATCCGCTGGACCGGGGCGCGACGCGTTATCCACGGCAGATCGGCACCGCCTCCCGCGACACCTTTTTCGGTGAACCGGACGCTGGCAAGTTGCACAACGACAACAACATGGCGCAATTGCGCTTCGAGCATGTGCTCAATGAAGACTGGACGCTTGGCGGTGGCTTCCAGTGGCTCGACGGAACCTTGCAGGGCAATGCCATCGAAGCCAACGGCATTGCCGCCGACGGCCGGACCCTGGGACGAAATTTCAACTACCGCAAGCTGGAGTGGACGGACAAGGACACCCAACTCAACCTGACCGGTCACTTCTCCACGGGCGGCCTGCAGCACACATTGCTGACCGGTATCGAATACGAGGACTACGACTACCAGTCGATCATCCAGCGCTCCAGCGGCGCGGTAAGTGCGTATCCGATCGACATCTTCAATCCGGTCTATGGGCAGCCTCGTCCGGCACTGACGCGCACCCCGACCCACGACAAGGAAAATCTCAAGACCTACGCCGCGTTCGTACAGGACCAGGTGGCCCTGACCGATCGGCTGAAAGTTCTGGCCGGCGCACGTTTCGAACGCTTCGAACACGACTACGAAACCTACGTGCCCGGCGGCAAGAACTGGCAGGCCAGTGACAATGCCGTCACGCCCCGCGTCGGTGTGACCTACGACCTGACCGACGCCCTCGCGGTCTACGCGGACACCGCGCGTTCTTTCAAACCCAATACCGGCGCGAGTCGCCAGGGTGGCGGCTTTGAACCGGAGAAAGGCAAATCCTGGGAGATGGGGATCAAATGGGAGGCGCTGGATCATCAGTTGAGCGTCGACGCGGCGATCTATCAGATTGAAAAGCGCAATGTCCTGACCACTGACCCGGTGGACTCGACTTTCAGCGTGGCTGCCGGGGAAGTGCGCAGCCGAGGATTTGACCTCAATGTCGCCGGCAACCTGACCCCCGAGTGGCGTGTCATCGGGGGGTACGCCTACGTCGATGCCGAGGTGACCAAGGACAACGTGATCCGCTCCGGCACGCGACTGATGAACATCCCGAAAAACAGCTTCAGCCTGCTCAATGTCTATGAGTTCCAGGACGGTGCCCTCAGTGGTCTGGGTCTGGGAACAGGCCTCAAATATGTCGATGAGCGCGCGGGGCAAACGGCGAACACCGCGTTCTCGATGGGGAGCTATACCGTTGTCGACCTGCTGAGCTACTACAAGGTCAATGACAAGGTACGTGTCAATCTCGACCTGAAGAACCTCTTTGACCGGGACTACGACGAGGGCGCATTCGGTAACGTCTACGCCTATCCGGGGGCACCGAGAACGGTGCAGGTCGGCATTTCTTACACGTTGTAGTTGGGGGCTGGAATCTGTCATCGGGGGCTGCGGCCCCCGATGACTGTAAGGCTCAGCCGGTCACACACCCTTGCGGAGTCTTTCCGGCAAAACTGTCCACCAGGCTCGCCACGACCATCTCGCCCATGCGGGTGCGGGTCTGCAGGGTCGCGCTGGCGCGATGCGGTTGCAGCACCACTTGTTCCTGGGCAAACAAGGCTTCAGGCACGTTGGGCTCGTCGACGAAAACATCCAGTGCCGCACCCGCGATCTCACCGGCCGTCAGGGCCGCCACCAGATCGGTTTCGTTGACCAGTTTTCCTCGGGCGACGTTGATCAGGTAGCCGCCCTTGCCCAGGGCCTGCAGCACGGAGGCATCGATGATGGCTTCGGCCTTGTCGGCGGCCGCCGCGAGAATCAGCGCATCACTGTTGCGGGCCAGTTGCTTGAGGTCGGCGATGAAGGTGTGGCTGACATCGCTCATCGGTTGCAGATCGGTGTAGCTGATCGGACAGCCAAACGCGGCCGCCCGGGTGGCGACCGCTCGGCCGACCCGACCCATGCCCACGATGCCGATCCGCATGCCGGACACCTGCCGCGCCAAAGGCAGCGGGGCCAGTGGCGTCGGGCTCTGCGGCCACTGGCCCGAGCGCACGTAACGGTCACTGGTACACAGCCCACGGCACACAGCGATCAGCAAGCCGATGGCCAGGTCGGCCACGTCTTCGGTCAGTGCGCCGATGGTCGCGGTCACGCGGATTCCGCGATCCCTGGCGTAGGCCAGATCAACCGCATCGGTGCCGACACCGTTGACCGCCACCACTTCCAGTTTGGGTAATTGCGCCATCAACGCCTGGCTGATGCCCGTGTGCCCACCCGTGATGACGCCGCGAATGTTGGCGCCGTGTTCCTGCAAATACGCCGCTTTGTCGGCCTGCTCGAAATAACGCCTGATCGTGAACAGTTCGCCGAGACGGGCATTGATTTGCGGAATCAGGATCGGGCTCAGCTGCAAGACTTCTGGCTTCATGTAAACCTCACTTACGCAATAAAAAAGCCGGCTTAACCGCGGCCGGCAAACGGCATGGCAGTGGCCATGACGGTCATGTTCAGGACGTTGGCCGACAGGGGCAGCCCGGCGATGTAGCGCACGGCGTCGGCGACATGCTTGACGTCGACCATCGGCTCCACGGCGATGCTGCCATTGGCCTGGCGCACGCCTTTGGTCATGCGCACCGACATTTCGGTCAAGGCATTGCCGATATCGATCTGGCTGCAGGCGATATTGAATTCCCGACCATCCAGCGCCAGTGATTTGGTCAATCCCAATACCGCGTGTTTGCTGGCGGTGTATGCGCTGCTGAAAGGACGCGGGGTGTGTGCCGAAATCGAACCGTTGTTGATGATGCGTCCGCCTTGGGGCTGTTGCCGGCGCATGAGCCCGAACGCGCCACGGGCGCAGAGAAAAACCCCGTTGAGGTTGGTGTCGATCACGTTTCGCCACTGCTCGAACGTCAGTTCATCCAGCGGCACGGCAGGGGCATTGACCCCGGCGTTGTTGAAGACCACGTCCAGGCGTCCGTAGACTTCGGCAATGGTTGCAAACAGCTGATCGACACTGGCGGGGTCGCGTACATCGGTGGGAACCGCCAGCGCTTCGCGGCCTTCGCTGGCCGCCAGATCAACCAAGGCCTGCAAGGGTTCGGGCCGGCGCCCGGCCAGCACCAGGGTGTATCCGTCGGCCAGCAGGCCCAGGGCTACGGAACGGCCGATCCCGCTGCCGGCGCCGGTCACCAGGGCAACTTTCAAAGATTGAGTGTCAGACATCTTGTTGTTCTCCTTTTTTCCAATCACTTAAGGACAGACTCAAGGCCGTGGGCCGACGCGCATTTCGAGTTGGCCAATGCCGTCGATCCCGGCGCTGATGACGTCGCCGGGTTGCAAGACATCGACGCCGGCGGGGCTGCCGGTCATGATCAGGTCGCCGGCCTTGAGTGTTACGGATTGCGAGATACGGCTGATGACTTCACTCACCGACCAGATCTGGCTGTCGAGACGATCGCGCTGGCGTTCTTCACCGTTCACGCTCAACCATAATTCCCCTTCGAGCCGACCGGTCCGGGTGACCGGCACAATGGCGGTCATCGGTGCGGCGCCGTCAAACACCTTGGCACCTTCCCATGGCAAGCCGTCGCGCTTGGCCAGGCGCTGTACGTCACGACGGGTCAGGTCCAGTCCGGCGGCGTAGCCCCAGACATAGGCCAGCGCCTGGCTCTCTGGGATCTGCGCGCCGCCTTCGCCGATGGCCACGACCAGCTCGATTTCATGGGCAAACTCTTCGGTCAGTGACGGGAAGATCACTTCGCCGGCAGCGTCCACCACGCTGCTTGCCGGTTTCATGAAGAACACCGGTGGCTGGCGCGGCTGGCCCAGGGTGTCCGGCCACGGGTAGTTGCGGCCGACGCAGAACACGCGTCCGACGGGAAAGCGTTGCTCGCTGCCGACAATCGGCAAGGTCACTGGCAGATCCGGGGTAAAGACGTATTCGGTCATGTTCATCCTGCTGGAAGTCCTGTGTGAGAGTGCAGCGTACGGCGGCAATCGCTGGCGAAGTTGGACGAAAGCCGCCTCCAATTGGAGAAAACAGTTGTTCTGGCTTCAGCGCGTTTTCAACTCGATGCGGTACAGGCGACCGAGCAGCAATGAGTAGGAGAGAGTGCCGATCAGCGCCACGGCACCGATGAACCAGAACGCCCAGGCGAACGAGCCGGTGGCGTGGACGATGGCGCCGATCACGATCGGGGTCACAATGCCGCCGATGTTGGCGGCCAGGCTGGTGATCCCGCCGGTCAGCCCGATCAGTTCCTTGGGCGCCACCTCCGACACCGCCGCCCACGAAGACGACGCGATGCCCTGAGCGAAAAAGGCAATGGTCAGCACGGCGATGCAGATGACGTTCGAGTCAGTGAAGTTCACCAGCACGATCGACATGCCCAGCATCGACCCGACCACCAGCGGCAATTTCCGGGCGAAAGACATTGAATAACCACGACGGATCAACAGGTCGGACACGATGCCGGCGAGCAGGATGCCGACCGTTGCGCCCACGAAGGGCATCACGGCAAAGATCCCGGCCTTGATCGTGGTCAGATGGCGTTCTTCAATCAGATAGGTCGGGAACCAGGTGAGGAAGAAGTACAGCGCCGAGGTGCTGGCGAACTTGCCGATGCAAATGGCCCAGACCTGGCGATAGCTGAACAGCTCGGCGATCTGCCGCCAGTTGAAACGGGTGCGTTCCTGGCTGCTCTTGACCAGCCCGCCGCCGGCCTCGATGTATTTCAACTCTTCTTTGCTGACCTTCTTGCAGTTCAGCGGATCGCGATACAGATACAGCCACAGCACACCAAAGACGATGCCAAGCGCGCCGGTGCTGTAGAAGACATGGCGCCAGTCAAAGGTTGTGGCCAGCCACAGCAGGGCACCGGTAAACAGTGCCGTGCCCAGGTACTGCCCGCAGACGTAAATGCTGCTGGCCAGGCCCCGTTCCCGCGCCGGGAACCACACAGTCACCGCACGGCTGTTGGCCGGAAATGCCGGCGCTTCCATCGCCCCGACGGCCAGGCGCAGGCCGAACAGCGAAGCGAATCCCGTGGCGAAGCCTTGAAACACCGTGACGGTCGACCAACTGATCAGTGAAACCCCATAGGTGAAGCGTGAGCCGAAGCGGTCGGCGATAAATCCGGCCGGCACCAGAGCGAGTGCGTAGGTCCAGGCAAAGGCAGAGAAGATCAGCCCCATTTCAATCTTGTCCAGGCCCAGGTCCTTGGCCATGAACGGGGCGGCGATCGAGATGTTCACCCGGTCGATGTAATTGATGATCGTCGCAATCAGCAGCAGCGAGAGCATGAACCAGCGTCGCCGCGTCGGCAGTCGCCGGGATGACACGGCGTCCCTGTCGGCGGCAATCAAAGGGGGCGCGGTGGTTTGAGAGGTGTGCGAATTCGACATGAGTGGACCTCGTTATTGTTAGAAGTGTCGAGTTGTTTTCGGACAGCCGACGCCGTTGCCCGCTGTCCGCAGGCAAGGCAATCGAAAGTTGAAACGAATGGCACAAAACGGCCAGGGTCAGACGTTCAGGGACGTCTTCCGGCTGGCATCGTCGGTAAAGGCTGGGGAGGGGCGGCGGGGAGCAATAGCGGATTCATGACGTGCGCACCTTCTGTTGTTTTTGAAAGAGGTTGGGCGTGGGAAATACAGTGGTCGTACAACCTCTCGAAATCAATCAAGGTGTTAGATCATTTTTTCCGGAGAAGGGCGCGTCGGATAAACCTGTCCAAAAAAATCCACACAGTGAATTTTCCAGATGCTCTCTGGTTTGCCTTCTATCCGACTGTTTTTAAACGGAAAAAACAATGACTTTGCGGTCGCGTTTTTTGGACAGGGATCATTGGCAGTGGCGGTGTAGAAAAAACACTGAGTCTGGTGTCATCGTATGACTGCTTGAAGGGCCGGCGCCGAACCTTCAAGATGGACCTCGCCGATAACTCGGTAACGCCAGGAAAACCTGCCCAAGTACCTGTCGAGGATGCTCAACAAATGACGTCACAATGCCGTGTGCCCACCTACGTCATGCAGCAACGCAGCGAGATGATGGATTTCTACATTCGTGACAAAAAAGGTCGCCGCGCCGAGACTGGCCCGCACCGACACGAATACTTCCAGATCCAGATCAACCTCGGTGGCGACACGGTGCAGCACATTGGCAACGCGGTTCGTCCGTTTCCGCGTAACGCACTGGCATTCATCCTGCCGCACCGTGTGCACGTGATCCCGCATCCGGTGGACAGCAATTTCATGGTGATCAACTTTTCCCAGACCTTTCTGTTGCCGCATTTGCAGTGCGACCCGATGGATCTGGAGGAGGTATCGATTCTCCTGGCGCCAGAACTGTCGCCGTTCCGCTTTCAGGAACATCTGGATTTCATTCTGGGGAGTGAGGATTTCAACGAGGTCTGTGACTTGATCGAACAGATGCGCAGACTGGACGAGAATCGTCAGTTCGGTACACGCGAAGTGCTCAAGGGATTGCTGCTGCAACTGGTGGGCAAGGTGTGCGTCCTGTATGCCGAACCGCTCAAGCGCCTGGCGGAAGAAAACGCAGCACAGGCCAGTCGACGGGATGCACTGAGCCGGATGTTCGAGTATCTGCGCAAGAACATTGCCGACCCCGATCTCAATCTGATCAAGGTGGCGGCGGCGACCTTTCTGTCACCGACCTATCTCACGCACTGGCTGCGCAAGGAAATCGGCAAGACCTTCACCGAGCTGGTGCTGGAACGCAGAATGCACGCGGCGCGCAATTACCTGCTCAATGGAACCCGGCCAGTGGGCGAGGTGGCGAGGCTGTGTGGTTTTGCGGATGAAGCTTACTTCTCCCGGCGTTTTCGCCAGATTCACGGCCAGCCACCTGGACAGTTCCGCCGTCGGCAACTGGACCCCGACAGCCCGCAGTCACCTGTAGAGGCTTGATCGGCTAATGCGACGAAACATAATCCGAGGCCGACGTCGGCGCAGGCAACGCATACGTTGCCTTCATCCACTCGATCTCTGCTTGCGGCGTTCGGCCGAAAAAACGTTTGAACTCGCGGCTGAACTGCGAAGCGCTTTCATAGCCGACACTGAACGCCGCCGCTGACGCAGTCATGGCGTGGCGCAACATCAGCAGACGCGCCTGATGCAGGCGCGTCGACTTCAGGTATTGCATGGGCGAGGCGTCCGTCACGCTGCGAAAATGCAGGTGAAAACTGGGCACGCTCATGCTCGCTTCGCGGGCCAGTTGCTCGACGTCAAGACGCTCCTGATAGCTGCTGTGGATCTTGCGGATCGCCCGCGTCACCTTGCCGAAGTGCCCTTGCCGATTGAGTGCGGCGCGCATCGAGCCGCCTTGTTCGCCGGTCAGGATGCGGTAGTAGATTTCCCGCAACAGCGACGGCCCCAATATCTGCGCCTCACCCGCAATACTCATGGCTTCGAGAAAGCGCAGTGTCGATGCGCGCAGGCGGTCGCCCATCGGCGAGGCGAACATGCCTTTTGGTTGAGCATCGCTCGGGCCGTGAACCTCATCCACTTGCTGCATCAACTCGCTGGCCACCTGGAAATCGAGTTGCATATAAATCGCGAGCATCGGTTCGGCTTCCGAGGCATCGGTCTCCATGGTGAAGGGAATCGGAACCGACACCACCAGGTAGTGCTGGGCGTCATAGACGTAGATGTCATCGCCCAGATACCCGCGTTTCTGTCCCTGACAGAGAATCACGATGCCGGGGTCGTACAGCACCGGCGTGCGGGTCAGTGGTCGGTTCGAGCGCAGGAAGCGCACGCCCTCCAACGCACTGAGGTTATAGCCTTCGACCGGTGCCAGCGTCTCCATGAGCTGCACCATGCGCGACGTGCCTGGGTCGGCCTGTTTCATCGGGTTCTCTCTGTGGGCCGTTCAATGGTCGGTGGAGCGGCTCAGCGTTTCCCATTGATTGATCTCGCTGGCGGCACGTTTCAGCTTGTCGCGCACCAGGTTCAATGCATCGCTGCCCAGCAACAGATGCGCTGGCGGAGCAGGGCTGGCGATGATCTGCAACATCGCCAGCGCCGCTTTGCGCGGATCACCGAGTTGCTTGCCGCTTTTGTCTTCGCGGGCCTTGCGCACCGGATCGAAACTGGCGTCATAGTCGGCGATGCTGCGCGGCGTGCGCTGCATCGAACGACCGGCCCAGTCGGTCCGAAATGAACCCGGTGCGACGGCGGTCACGAAGATATTGAACGGCGCCAGTTCCTTGCTCAGGGTATCGGAGATGCCTTCGAGCGCAAACTTGCTGCCGCAGTAGTACGCGATACCCGGCATGGTGATTGTGCCGCCCATCGACGTGATATTGAGAATATGGCCCGCCCGCCGCTGGCGAAAGAACGGCACAAACGCCTTGGTCACCGCGACCGCGCCGAACACATTCACGTCGAACTGGCGGCGCATGTCCTCCAGTGGCGACTCCTCGAAAATGCCTTCGTGGCCGTAGCCGGCGTTGTTGATCAGCACATCGACCGGACCGTGGGTCGCTTCCACAGTCGCCACGACACCCTCAATCCGGTCGAAGTCCGTGACATCCAGCAGCACGCCGTACGCGTTGCCGCTGGACAGCGCCTGAAAGGCTTGCAGGTCGGCTTCGTTGCGCACGGTGCCGATGACGCGGTGGCCGGCAGCCAGCGCTTCCTTGGCCAGCGCGTGGCCGAAGCCGCTGCTGACGCCGGTGATGAAGAGGGTTTTGGTGGTGGTCATGACGGGCTCCAGTGAATGCGGTTTCAGCTCATGGTATCCATCGAAGAAACACTCACCTATGTCGGTTTGTCTTTGATCATTGCCTATTCCTATCAACAGGGCGAGATGACGGCCGATGAACTTTTTGCGTAGCTCCAGGCATCCAGGCTGGAACAGACTGCAACCGCTGATATCCTGCGCAACAACCGCCGATGAGCCAGGACGAAATGAAGACATCAACCCGTTGGCCCGCAGACGATAACGAGTTGGCGCAATTGCGCGCGTTCAACCGCAAGCTTGCCCGGCTGCCGCGATTTCGCATCCGCAATCGCATCACGCCACGGGCGATTCAGTTGCTGTTGCGCCTAAGCCAATTGGGCGGCGCAAGAAAGTTGCTCAAGCACGGGCTCGAGGCCGAACGAAAAGTGGTGGGTGTCGACGGCGCATCAGTGCCGGTGCGGATTATTCGGCCAAAGACAAAGGCCAAAGGCGTAGTGCTGGATTTCCATGGCGGCGGCTGGGTCATCGGCAACGCGCAGATGAACGACCCCCTCAATATCGCCATGGTGAAAGCCTGCGACGTGGCAGTGGTCTCGGTCGATTATCGGCTTGTGGTCTCGACTCCGATCGAGGGCGTCATGCAGGACTGCCTCACGGCGGCCCGCTGGCTGCTGAGCGATGACTGCCGCGAGTTTGCGAACCTGCCCGTCATCGTCGTGGGCGAGTCGGCAGGCGGCCACCTCGCCGCCGCGACCCTGCTGCAACTCAAACAGTGGCCGGACCTGCTCGAACGGGTGAGCGGGGCGCTGCTGTATTACGGCGTCTACGACCTGAGCGGAACCCCCAGCGTACGCAACGCCGGGCCCGATACCTTGCTGCTGGACGGGCCGGGGATGGTTGAAGCGCTGCAAATGCTCACTCCGGGATTGAACGATGAAGAACGCCGGCAGGCGCCGTTGTCACCGCTGTACGGTGACTTCACCGGTTTTCCGCCAGCGTTGATGTTTGCTGCGCAACTGGATCCGCTCAGGGATGACACGCTTGAGTTGGCTGAGCGTTGGGGCAGGGCGGCGGAAGTGGAGGTGCATCTGTTGCCGGAAACCGCACATGGGGTGATTCATTTTCCGCTGGGGTTGGCGGGGAAAGTGCTTGGGTATAGTCGTGCGTGGGTTGCGGGGCGGGTTGTTGAGGGGTGAGCCATCGACCCTCACTCAGCCGCCACCTTGAATTGCTCGAGAATAAGTTCAGCCAATGTCCTGACAGGCTCGGTGAAACTTCGCCGAGGCCTGTGCACCAGTCCGATATCACGATGGAAGGTGTGTTGGCCGAGATCAAGCGCCCGCACACCTGACGGCCATTGCTGATGGGTGGCCGTCTGCGGCACGAGCGCGACCCCTACGCCATTTTCCACCAGCCTGATGATGGCCTCCAGCTCATCCAGCTCAGAGACTTCACGCAAAGTGAAATGCATCTGTCGCAGGAAACGATCGACCTGCCTGCCGCCGAAGGAGGAGCGGTCATAGCGAATGAACGGCAGGCTTGAGAGCAGTTCGATCCAGTCTTCTCCCGGTACGTCCTTGGGCACGATCAGACGGTAGGGCTCAAGCGCCAGCGTGGTCCAGCGCAGATCGCTTTGAAGCGAGAAGGGCGGCCGAATGATCGCCGCCATGTCGATTTCGCCAGTATCCACCAGGTTCACCAGCTCCATGGAAAGACCGGGCACGACACGCGTTCGGCATTCCGGGCACTGCTGGTGAAACCTGGCGAGTGCGTCCGGGAGAAACGATCGCTGGACTGAGGCGATTGCGCCGACGTTGACCAGAATGCTGGTGGAAAGACCGACGGTGGTCGATCCCAGGTTGTCGTAAAGACGAAGCAGCTCCTGCGCCTGAAGCAGGACTTGCTGGCCCATCCTGTTGAGGTGGGCCGAACGTCCTTTTCTGTCGAATATTTCAAAGCCAAGTTCGGCTTCCAGACGTTGAATCTGGGCACTCACCGCTGCCTGGGTGAGGCCGATCCGGTTGCCGGCCGCAGCGAAAGTGCCTTCCCGGGCGACGGCAATAAGGGTCTTGAGTTCTTTGATCATTCACAAATATTAGTTGTGTTTCTGAGAAATATATATTGATTTTTTTGCTGTCAGTGTCGCCCTACGATGTGCTCATCAACCACAAAAAACGTATCGGAGTCCTGATGAGCCTTTCACCCTTTCACCTCGCCATCCCCGTTTACAACCTGGCCGCAGCCCGCACTTTTTACGGTGAAGTCTTCGGCCTGGAAGAGGGGCGTTCCAGCAACCAGTGGGTCGACTTCAACTTTTACGGGCACCAACTGGTGATTCACGAGCACCCGAAAACCGCGTCTCAGGAAAGCGTTCACAGCAACCCGGTCGACGGGCACGACGTTCCTGTTCCTCACTTCGGCATCATCCTGGGATGGGAAGAGTGGGAAGCGCTGGCAGAGCGCCTCAAGTCTTTCGGTACCGAATTTGTGATCGAACCTTACATTCGATTCAAAGGACAGGTTGGCGAGCAAGCCACCATGTTCCTGTTCGACCCTTGCGGCAATGCCCTCGAATTCAAGGCCTTCAAAGATATGAGTCAGCTCTTCGCCAAGTAAGAAACGCAATGGCACAACGGCGTTGTGCCATTTGATCTCAAGTGAGCTGGAAGCTCATGACTCTAGCAACTGCCGATTGATGCAGTCCTTTCATTCCAACAAGAAGGCTAGACATGAAACGTATTCCCCTGGTGTGGCAAATCGTTGCCGGGCTGTTGCTTGGCGTGCTCGTTGGTTGGTACTTCAATACCCATCCGCAGTATCAGTCGTGGGTCAGCACGGAGATCCTGAAACCGCTTGGCGATATCTTCATCAAGATGATGAAGATGGTGGTCGTGCCTATCGTGTTCTGTTGCATGATCCTGGGTATCGCCGGAGGCGGGGATAACAAGTCGTTCGGCCGGATGGGCATCAAGTCGCTGGGCTATTTCTTTGCGATCACCGGTCTGGCCATCGTGATCGGCCTGTGTTTCGCGAACCTTTTCGAACCCGGTACGGGCACCGATATTTCGGGCATCGCACACGGTGCTGCCGCCATCACGATGGAGCCTTCGAAGGGCGCGCTCGTGATTATGCAAAACATCGTTCCGGATAACGTTCTGGTGGCGATGTCCGAGGCGAAGTTGCTTTCGGTGCTGTTCTTCGCGGTGTTGTTCGGTGTCGCGCTCAACGCATTGCCCAGGGAGAAAAGTGCACCTGTGGTTGCGCTGGTCCAAGGCATTTCAGATGCGATGTTCAGGATCGTCTCGATCGTCATGGCCTATGCCCCGATAGGGGTGTTCGGCATGATCGGTGCGACCGTCGCGACCTTCGGCTTTGCCTCTTTGCTGCCCTTGCTCAAGTTGATTGGAGTGGTCTATCTGGCGCTGATCGTCTTTGCATTGGTGGTACTCGGAGGAATCAGTTACCTGATCGGCGAGAACATCTTCAAGTTGATCAGGTATTTCCGCGACGAGTTGATTCTTGCGTTCTCCAGTGCTGCCTCTGCAGCGGTCATGCCGCAGTTGATGAGCAAGCTGGAGAACTACGGCGTACCACGGCGCATTGTCAGTTTTGTGGTGCCAGTGGGGTACGCGTTCAACCTCGATGGCGCGTCGATCTTCCTCGGCGTGGCGACAATTTTCATCGCCCAGCTTTATGGAATCGATCTGTCGCTTTCTCAGGAAATTCTGCTGGTGGTGACCATGGTGCTGACCTCTAAAGGTGCTGCCGGGGTGCCTGGATTCGCCATCGTCATCCTGTCGGCCACGTTGGCGTCTGCCGGTCTCCCGCTGGAGGGCGTGGCACTGATCGCCGGTATCTTCAGGATTATCGACAGCGGCACCACCACCCTGAATGTGTTGGGCAATGCGATTGCGCCCCTGGTGATCGCCAAGTGGGAGAGGGTGACTCTTGAGCCTTCGCGTACCCGCCCGGACGTACAAAAGGCCTGACGATCACAAGGAGCACTGACGGCGCTGCACGAGTAAACGCCTGCTGATGTACAGGCGATTTTTTTCATCAAGTTACTAGACGACCGGTCTGATATTGAAGGTATGCAACATGATTGATAACAGTCGCAACACGGATCTTTTTTCTCCCATGCAAATGGGCGCCCTGCAATTGGCCAACCGGATTGTCATGGCGCCCGTGACTCGCAGCCGGATGGCTGAAGACGGTGTTCCGAACGAACTGCACGCTACTTACTACGCACAGCGCGCGAGTGCCGGCTTGATCATTGCCGAAGCTACAAACATTTCGGCGCAGGGGCGCGGCTACGCCATGACGCCGGGGATCTGGTCGGACGCGCAGGTGGCGGGCTGGAGAAAAGTCACGGACGCCGTCCATGCCGCAGGTGGCAGGATTGTCAGCCAGTTGTGGCACGTGGGGCGTTTTTCCAGCGTCGAGTTACAGCCCGACGGTGCCGCTCCCGTTGCGCCCTCGGCAATCAAGGCAGAAGGCAGCACCTACACCGAGAACGGCTTTGTCGAAGTGTCGACGCCCCGGGCGCTGGAGACTTCGGAGATTCCCGGCATCATTGAGCAATACAAGCGCGCCGCTGAAAATGCCAGGCGTGCCGGTTTCGATGGCGTGGAGGTTCATTCGGCGAACAGCTATCTGCTCGACCAGTTTCTGCGTGACTCGACCAATCAGCGCACTGACCGGTACGGCGGCACCATTGAGAACCGCGCCCGACTGACCCTTGAAGTCACTGAAGCGGTGATTTCGATCTGGGGCAGCGACCGCGTCGGCATTCGTCTTTCGCCGGTCACGCCCGATGCCGGAAACACGCCTCCCGACAGCAATGTCATGGCGACTTACGGATATCTGATTCAGCAGCTCAACCGACTCAATCTGGCCTATCTGCACTTCGTCGAAGGCGCCACCGCGACCTCGCGTACGGTTCCTGATGGCGTTGATCTGGATGCATTGAGCGCGCAGTTCGAAGGCCCCTTCATAGGCAATAACAACTACGACCTCGAGATGGCATTGAAGCGCCGGGCGCAGGGCCGGATTGACGCGGTGGCGTTCGGGCGCCTGTTCATTTCCAACCCCGACCTCGTGGAGCGCCTGCGTCGGGGCACCGAACTGACCATCGCGCCACGCGAGAGCTACTACGGCGGCGGCGCCAAGGGCTACACCGACTGGCCAACGGCTGACCATTGATTTGTGCGCCCTGAACCGGATCGGCGCAGGGCGGATTGATTGAAAAAACATTCACAGCAAACAGGAGTTCATCATGAGTCATCCAACTTACGTGCAGGAATACAACGCAATCGTCGAAGTGCTCAGCCAGTACAACGAAGGTGGAGCAAAGGCTGACAGCGCCTTGATGAAGCCCGCGTTCAATGCGCAGGCGACCATGTTCGGGGTTGACGACGGCAAGCTCGTCGGCGGCGCGATCCAGAATCTGTATGACGTCATCGACAGCGCGTTCCGTCCATCCCCCGAAGCCGAAGCCGCCATCGTTCGCATCGATATCGTCGGCACGGCTGCGAGTGCCCGGGTCGATACCGACAACGTGTCGGGGTTCCGTTTCACCGACTTCTTCAACCTGCTGAAGGTAGACGGTAAGTGGACGATCGTCAGCAAGATCTACCACACCCACCCGAGCGCCTGAGCCCTCGTCTTCTGCCCCGGCAGTACCGGGGCAGCACCGTTTACGCCTGATCCATCGCCTCGGTCAGCCCCTGATCCTCACCCAGAAACCCGCCACTCTGATGCTGCCAAAGTCGCGCATAGGTGCCGTTTTTGGCCAGCAGTTCGGTGTGGGTGCCTTGCTCGATGATGCGCCCTTCATCCATGACAATCAGTCGATCCATCGCCGCAATCGTCGACAGTCGATGGGCGATGGCGATGACAGTCTTGCCCTGCATCATTTCATCGAGGCTTTCCTGAATGGCGACTTCGACTTCGGAATCCAGGGCGCTTGTCGCTTCGTCCAGTAGAAGGATCGGCGCGTTTTTGAGCATCACCCGGGCGATGGCGATGCGTTGGCGCTGACCACCGGAAAGCTTGATGCCGCGTTCGCCCACCAGCGTGTCATAGCCGGTGTGGCCCTGGCGGTCGCTGAGCTGGTTGATGAAGCCGGCGGCCTGGGCGTTCGACGCAGCACGCTGGATCTGTTCGTCGGTCGCGTCCGGTCGGCCGTAGGCGATGTTGTCGCGGATGGAGCGATGCAGCAGGGACGTGTCCTGAGTGACCATGCCGATCGCGCTGCGCAGACTGTCCTGGGTTACTTGCGCGATGTTCTGGCCGTCGATGCGAATCTCGCCGCGATCCACGTCATAGAAGCGCAGCAGCAGGTTGATCAGCGTGGATTTACCGGCACCGGAACGGCCCACCAGACCGATTTTTTCCCCCGGTCGGATGCTCAGGCTCAAGCCGTCGAGCACCTGGCGTTCGCCGTTGTAGTTGAAGCTAACGTTGTCGAATTCCACGGCACCGCCGGAAGGTACCAGCACCCCGGCGTCCGGCGCATCCTGCACCTTGGGGCCACGGGTCAGGGTGCCCA
Source organism: Pseudomonas sp. 3-2 (assembly GCF_019710535.1). Taxonomy (NCBI): domain Bacteria; kingdom Pseudomonadati; phylum Pseudomonadota; class Gammaproteobacteria; order Pseudomonadales; family Pseudomonadaceae; genus Pseudomonas; species Pseudomonas sp. 3-2. The sequence continues at coordinate 2,792,976 of NZ_CP081200.1, forward strand.
TGCCGTCCTGCACCGTGCCGATGTTTTCGAACAGCGACGTCATCTGCCACATGATCCAGTGCGACATGCCGTTGATGCGCAGCGCCATGGCCGTGATCGCCGCCACGGCCCCGGTGCCGACTTCGCCCTGATGCCACAGCCACAAGGCGTAGCCGCCGGCGCCCATGATCAGCCCGACCACCAGCGCCTGATTGACGATCTCGAACTGGCTGACCAGACGCATCTGGCGGAAACCGGTCTGCTTGAAATCCTCCATCGCCGCCCGCGCAAAGTGCGCTTCACGTTTGGAGTGGGAGAACAGTTTGACGGTGGTGATGTTGGTGTAGGCGTCCGAAACCCGGCCCGTCATCGACGACCGCGCATGGGCCTGCTCTTGTCCGACCTGGCCCAGGCGCGGTACGAAATACAGCATCGCCAGCCCGAACAGCGCGACCCAGGCAATGAACGGCAGCATGAGTTTCAGGGCGAAACCGCCGGCCAGGGCGATGATCGCAATGAAATAGACGCCAATGCCCGGTGCGATCTCGATGACGGTGAACAGCACTTCGCGCACCGCCAGTGCGGTCTGCATCACCTTGGTCGTGACCCGGCCGGAAAACTCGTCGGAAAAGAATGAAAGGCTCTGCCGCAGCATCAGCCGATGAAAATCCCAGCGCAGACGCAACGGCAAATTGATCGCCAAGACCTGATGCTGAACCATGGTGCGCAGCGCCACCAGCCCGACACTGGTCAGCAGCACGAGGCCGATGCCCCACAGCACGCGGCTCTCCTGGCCATTTGCATCGCCGCCGGCCTGCCAGGTCGAGAGCAGATCCACGACCTGACCCAGAAAGGAAAACAACCAGGCTTCGTAGATCGACACACCGGCACTGAGCAGCGCCAGCGCGAGGATATAACCGCGAGCGCCGCGGGTGCAGGCCCACAGGAACCGCGCCAGACCGACCGGCGGTGGCGGCGCTTCGTCGGGCGGGAAGGGGTCGAGCCGTTGTTCAAACAGGCGAAGCATTGGGGGTCTCCGAATTCATCAGTTGCGGGGATTCTGCCACTTATCGATCACATTGAGGGGCTGCAGGTTCAGGTCAATCACCGAGCGCCGCTCATCGCGCTTGAACGACCATGCAAAACTCCTATCATGCAAAGGGCCTGCGTCGGTGGCTTGTAACCGGCGCCGCCCCCTACGTTTTTAGAGAGATCGATCCTCGTGGAGTCTTTTCCGGACGCATTGCACGAATCCCTCACGACCCAATTCATTTTCGGTCCGTTCTGTGTCGTTCCAGGCAAACGGCTGCTGACCCGCAACGGGGTGGCGGTCGAGATCGGCGGGCGGGCGCTGGATCTGCTGATCGCCTTGCTCGAGCAACCGGGGCGGGTGCTGTCCAAGTACGACCTGATCGACAAGGTTTGGCCCGACAGCGTGGTGGCCGAAGGCAGCCTGCGCTTTCACATGACCGGCCTGCGGCGGATTCTCGGCGATGGCGAGGAACAGGCGCGTTACATCGCGACCCAGGTGGGCGTGGGTTATGCCTTCGTCGCGCCGCTGGAAAGAAAACAGACTGCTGTGCCACCGGCGCCCATCGCGACCCGAACTGCCGAGGGCGTCTGCAGTCTGCCGCCCCGGGCGAAACTGATCGGCCGCGAGACCGACCTGCAACTGGTCATCGACCATATGCAGCAACCGAGGCTGTTCACCATCGTCGGCCCCGGCGGCGTCGGCAAGACCAGCCTGGCCATCGAAGTGGCGCACCGCATCGCCGCCCAGGGCTATGAGCGCGTCAGTTTCGTCGATCTGGCGCAAGTGGAAGACTGCGCGCTGGTACCGTCGGCGCTGGCCCGATCGCTGGACATCCCGGTGCAGGCGGAAGACCCGCTGTTTGTCCTGCTCGCGCATTTGCGTGAGCAGCGGCTGATGCTGGTGATCGACAACTGCGAACACCTGATCGACGCGGTGTCGACCCTCCTGGAGCAGATCAGCGACACCGCGCCGGAGGTCGGGGTTCTGGCCACCAGTCGCGAGCCGCTGCGGGTGCGTGGCGAATACGTGCACTGGCTCAATCCGCTGGAATTTCCCCGTGAGCCGCAACACCTCTCGGTTGCGGAGTTGCTGGCATTCCCGGCCATCAAGCTGTTTGTCGAACGCGCGTCGTCGAGCAATGCCGCGCTCTTGCTGGAAGCGGGCGGAGGGCAAATGATTGCGGACATTTGCCAGCGGCTGGAGGGCATGGCGCTGCCGATCGAACTGGCGGCGATGCGGGTCGCCAGCCACGGATTGAAGGCCACCCACGCGCTGCTTGGCGAGCGCTTCTCGCTGGGCTGGTCGGGGCGCAGAACTGCCGTGCCACGGCATCAGACCCTGCGCGCCATGCTCGACTGGAGCTATGACCTGCTGTCGCCGCAGGAGCGTCTGGCGCTGGAGCGGTTTTCGGTCTTCGTCGGGCCGTTTTCCCAGGAAGCCGCCGCTCAGGTGGTGGCCGAATCGCAACACGAGAGCGCAGCGGCGGCTGCGATTCTCGATGATCTGGTGTGCAAGGGGCTGGTCACGGTCGATCACAGCGACTCGACGGATTCGTATCGCTTGCTGGAGATGACGCGTGCCTACGCCCGGGAAAAACTGGCGGCTCGGGGAGAAGCCGAGGTCAATGCGCTGGCGTTCCGGCACGCGGCGTTTTACATGGATTTGCTCGGCCATCTGGGGACTGCGCCCGACGAAATTTTCCGCCACTCGGCGCGTCTGGCCAGCCAGTTGGGCAACGTTCGCGGTGCGCTGGAATGGAGCTTCGGCCCCCACGGCGATCCGGGACTGGCGTTGCCGCTGGCGGCTGCGAGCGCGCCGTTGTTCCTGCATTTTTCCTTGCTGGTCGAGTGCCGCACCTGGTGTTCCCGGGCGGTGGAACTGCTGGAGCTGGGGTACTACGGCACGCCCACCGAAATGGAACTGCAAGCCGCGCTCGGTCTGGTGCTGATGTTCACCCGAGGCAACAGTGAAGCCGCGGAAAAAGCCTTGCTCCGAGCCCAAGACATTGCAGTCGCGTTGAACGACTACGGCTCACAATTGCGGCTGCTGGGCCGCTTGCAGATTTTCTACGAGCGCATCGGTGATTTCCCGTCGTCGCTGGCCTGGGCGGAGCAGGCCGCGGTGGTCGGCAACATCCTCAACGAGCCCGCCGCCATCGCGATTGCCGCATCGCTGACCGGCATCTCCCATCATCTGCTCGGCAATCAGCGTCTGGCCCGCCAGGAACTGGAAAGTTCGTTGCGCAACAGTTTGCCGTCCCATCCCAGCAACACGATTTATTACGGCTTCGATCACCGTAATCGCACGGGGCTGGCGCTGGCGCGGTCACTCTGGCTGCAGGGCTATCCCGATCAGGCCCGGCGCTTGGCCGAGCAGATCGAGGCCGAAGCATTCGCGCTGCAGCATCCGGTCACTTACTGCATCGCCATGGTCTGGATCTTGTGCATCTATATCTGGACCGGCGATCTTGCCAAGGCAACTGCCAGTCTCGAACGGTTCAGTGCTGTCGCCGAAACCAACGCACTGGGCCCCTACATTGCCGCCTGCCACGGGTTGCGCGCGGCGATCGCCATCCGCGCCGAGGAGCCCGGCGAAGCAGTTGCCATGCTGGAGGAAAGTCTGGCGCGGTTGCGGGGCATGCGTTACGAGCTGCTGACGACCTCATTTGAAATCGCACTGGCCGAAGGCCTGATGCTGGTGGGTCAACACCCAAAGGCACTGACCCTGGTCGACGGCACCATCGATCACTGCCGCCGAAGCGGTGATGCCTTTGCGCTGCCGGAGTTGTTGCGAATCAAGGCCGGTATTCTCAAGGTTATCCAGGCCGATGATGAGCAGGCCATGTTGGCGGTTCTTGAGGATTCCATTGCGCTGAGTCGCGAGCAGGGCGCCTGGGCGTGGGAGTTGCGGTCATCGATGGATCTGGCCCGGTTCTGGCTTGAACAGGGTCAACCGGATCAGGCCCGGGCGTTGCTCGGTGCCTGCCGCGAGCGGGCGTCGGAAGGCTTCGACAGCCTTGATCTGCGTCGGCTGGAAAGCTTCTGGCAGAGCCTGCCCGCTACTCCGGCGTAATGAGCGCGGCCATTTTCACCAGATCCGCCAGCGAGCGGGCCTTCATTTTGCGCATGACCTTGCCGCGATGGGCCTTGACGGTGATTTCGCTGATGTTGAGGTCGGCGGCAATCAGTTTGTTCAGCCGCCCGCTGACCACCGAAGCCATGATCTCCTGCTCGCGCGGCGTCAGGGTCTTGTAGGCCGCGAGCAGTGCGCGCAGATTCTTTTCCCCCTCAAGCGCCACACGGCTGCTTTGCAGCGCATCGGCCATGGCGCTGAGGATCACCTCGTCGTTGAACGGCTTGGTCAGAAACTCCACCGCACCGGCCTTCAGGGCCCGCACCGTGCGCGGAATATCGCCGTAGCCGGTGATGAAGATGATCGGCATGTTGTGGCGCTCATCGGCCAGCGCGGTCTGCAGATCCAGGCCGTTCAGGTCGGGCAGGTTGATGTCCAGCACCAGACAACTGGGCACCAGCGCCCGGGGCGCGTCGAGAAAATCCTGCGCGGACTCGAACAGCCGTGGCTGCCAACCGGCGAAGCGGATCATCAGCTCCAGCGACTCGCGCACGGAAATGTCGTCATCGACAACGAATACGACGGGCGTGACATCACTCATCGGTAATGCTCCACGGGAAGGGGCGATTGCGTTGTTCGCGTTCAACATGTCGTTTCCTTGTTCTGTTCGGCTTCACGCTCAATCGAGGGGCAGGGCGGCACTCAGGGCCTTGAGCAATTGGGCTTCGCTGAACGGTTTGAACAGGCACTCCACGGCGCCACTGTTCAGCAGCTTCGCCTGTTCGCTGGCATCGCCGTGCGCGGTGATGAAAATCACCGGAATGCGATAGTCACGCCGAAGCAGCTCCCGTTGCAGATCAGGTCCCGACATGCCGGGCATGGCCACGTCGAGAATCAGGCAATGGGTCAGGTCCAGATAGGGCGATGCCAGAAACGCCTGCGCCGAGGCAAACGCCTGGACGGCGAAGCCGAACTCCTTGATCAGGTCAGGTAGTGATTCACGAACCGATTCGTCGTCATCGACCACCGATACGAGCAAATGCGTACCCATCAATCATTCTCCACGGTGCGATCGGCGAGGTCGCGGTTATCGGTTTGCGGCAAGTCCGTCGAATGCGGGATGGCAAAGGTAAACGTCGTACCCGGGCCGTCGTTGGCGCTGGCCCACAGCTTCCCATCGTGGCGCTCGATGATCGAGCGACTGATGGACAGACCGACCCCCATGCCCGAGCTTTTGGTGGTGTAGAACGCATTGAAAATGCGCTCGATGTCCTGCGGATCGACGCCGTTGCCGCTGTCCTTCACCGCCAGGTAAACGCTCTCGTCCGAGCCCAGACCGGTGCTGACGATCAATTGCCGGGGCCGGCCGTGGATCGCACTCATGGCCTCGGCGGCATTCATGATCAGGTTAAGGATCACCTGTTGAAGCTGAACCCGATCACCTCTGACCAGCGGCAGGGCCTCGGCAAATTGCGGATGCAGCACCACGCCGTTGCGTTGCAGCTCGCCCAGCAGCATGGCGATGACTTCCCGTGCCGCGTCATTCAGATTGACGTTTTCAAGGGTGATGCTTTTTTTCGAGAACAACGCCCGCAGTCGATTGATCACATCGGCCGCACGGTTGCCGTCGCGAATGGTGCGGCGCGCGGTTTCCCTGGCGCCGTCGACATTCGGCGGATCCGCACCGAGCATGCGCAGGCAGGTGCTGGCGTTGGTGATGATGCCGGCCAGCGGTTGATTGACCTCGTGGGCAATCGACGCCGTGACCGCGCCAAGGCTGGCGACCCTGGCCAGGTGCGTCAGTTCCGAGCGCGCCTTGCTCAGGACCTCTTCGGCGAGCCGGCGCTGGGTGATGTCCTGCAGGGCGGCGATGTATTCGAAGCCGTCCGGCGCATGGGCGATCGAGTGCGCCACCAGCCGCACGTATTTCACCGTGCCGTCGGGCATCAGCAGTCGATGTTCGTGTTCGAAGTCACGCCCCTTGCGGCGTTGGCGCTTGATCATTTCCCGATGGCTGGAGATGTCGTCCGGATGCACGCGGCGATAGATCGCCTCGAAGCCGGGCGGCGTGTCCGGGTCCAGTTCGAGGATGCGGTAGACCTCGTCCGACCAGGTGATCTCGTCGGTGCTCACCCGCCAGGAAAACGTACCGGTGGCGCTCAGGCGTTGGGCCTTGGCCAAAAAGACTTCCGCCCGTTTGCGGTCTTCGATGTCGGTGTTTTCGCCATACCAGCGCACGATCCGCCCCGTGTCATCACGCTGGGGCACGGCGCGGATCAGGAACCAGCGGTAAACGCCATCGAAGCGCTTCAGTCGGGCCTCGTACTCGCCAGCGCTGCCCGATTGCAGAATCCCTTGCCAATAAACCGCCAGGCCCGGCGCGTCGTCGGGGTGGATGGACGCCGTCCAGCCGTCACCGCAGGCTTGTTCGACGGACATGCCGGTGTAGTCGCACCAGCGCTGATTGACGAAGCCGACGTTGCCTTCCGGCGAGGCGCTCCAGACAAAACCGGGGACGGCGTCGATGATCCCGCGCAGACGTTCTTCCGACGCGCTGACTTCAGCCAGGGCACTGGCGATCAAGGCCTTGTCCCGGCGGCGCTCATCGATATCGACCTGCAGCACGCACCAGCGGGTGATGGTGCCTTCGCTGTCTCTGATCGGCAGGCCGCGCACATGGAACCAGCGATAGACACCGTCGGCGCGGCGAATCCGGTGCTCGTTCTCATAGGGCGTGCCGGTACTGACCGAGTGCATCCAGGCAGCGATGACCGAGGGCAGGTCGTCCGGGTGCACGGTCTCGCTGGCCTGCCAGTTTTTCAGTTCATGCAGCGGGGCGCCGATGTACTCCATGATTTGCCGGTTCACCTGTTCCAGCTCACCGGACGGCGTCATGAAGGCGACCATGGCCGGGATGCTGTCGATGATCGAGTCGATCCCCGGCGCCGGCATGACCGCGTCACCCGCGCGGCCTGGACCGTCCTCGATGACGCGCTCCTGCTCGTTCGTCATACCGATTCTCATTGTGTGCAGTCACCGTTGAACAAAGATGCGCCTTCGGATGGCACTCGCCCATCATACTTTGGTGTCGCCCGTGGCGAATATCGGCCGACATTGCACACTGCGATGGGCATCACAGTGGCGCTTTTGTAAGCCACTGTATCTACGGCCCCTCTAGCCATACAAGCATGCACAGCGCCGGGTTGGCGAAACCGCCGGGATACATCCGCCGCGCAGCCTTGGCCCTGGTTTCAACGTCCTTCGACGTTGAGTGAAAGCAACGTGACGTCCGCGCTCCTGCCACCCGAAAGGCAGCAGGACCGGTCGTCCCGATGACAGGGCAGAACATTATGAGAGCAGTGGTTATACAGGCCTTTGGCGGGCCCGAAGTGTTGACGGTGCAGGACATTCAACTGGGAGAACCGGGGCCCGGACAAGTCCTGGTCAAGGTCATGGCGGCGGGTATCAATTTCATGGACACCGGTGCCCGACGCGGGCTCGGCGCTGCCTGGGAGCTACCGCTGACGCTGGGTGCAGAAGGCGCCGGCGTCGTCCTGGCCAGTGGCCCGCAGGTGACGGAATTCGCTGTCGGTGACCGCGTGGCCTGGCATTACGTACCGGGCAGCTACGCCGAACAGGTGATCGCCCCGGTCAGCCAGTTGGTGCCGCTGCCGGACGATATCGACTTCGCCACCGCCGCCAGCCTGATGATGCAGGGCCTGACCGCCAGCAATCTGGTGGACAAGGTGCATGCGATCCAGCCGGGCGACGTAGCCTTGGTGCATGCGGCGGCCGGGGGCGTGGGGCTGATGCTGACCCAGTTGATCAAGCTGCTGGGCGGCAAGGTCATTGGCCGGGTGTCTCATGCCGACAAGGTCGAGGCGGTGCTCGCGGCGGGGGCGGACTATGTGGTGATCGGGCGAGCGCAAAACATTGCCGCCCAGGTCATGCGTCTGACCGACGGGCAGCGGGTGAATGTGGTGTACGACGGCACGGGCGCGGAGGGGTTTGCCGACTCGCTGGAGCTGCTGGATTATTTCGGCACCCTGGCCTTGTACGGACCGTTCATGAACCCGACCCCGCCGATCGATATCTTCAGCATGCCGCGCAGCATCAAGCTGACGTATCCCTCGGTCATGCACTACGTGCGCAACCGCGAGGTGCTGCTGGAAAAATCCCGGCAACTGTTCGCATGGGTCAGTGCCGGCAAACTGAAAGCCGTGATCGGCAAGCGTTATTCACTGGGTGATGCGCAACAGGCCCATCGCGATATCGAGTCGCGCAACACGACGGGCAAGCTGATCATCGTCCCTTGACGCCACGCCAGATCAGCAGGGCCGCCAACACCTGGCTACCGGCGAAAAACGTGAACAGGTGTTGTGCGGTCCATCCGGCATCCAACAGAAACCCGGCGACCACCGGCGAAATGATTGCCCCCAGACGCCCCGTCGCCAGCACCACGCCAACGCCGGTCGTACGGACCGACGTGCAGAACGCTTGAGGGGCCAGAACATACACAGCCGCGACTGCACCATTGAGCATCAGCCCCAGCGTGACCGCCACGAGTGTCGCCAGACCGGGGACGCGAGTAGCCGGCAGCATCAATGGCAACAGAGCGACGTTGAGCAGCAGGAAACCCGACAACAATCGTCGGCAGCCGAAACGATTGGCTGCCAGTCCCAGCAGCAGGGCACCGAGCATGCCACCCAGCGCCAACAGCATCCCGATCCGGGCGCCTTGTTGGTCGGTAAAGCCATTGTCGACCAACAGGGCCGGGGTCCAGCTCATCACGAAGTAAAAGCAGAACATCAACAGAAAGAGTGCCAGTGCCAGCGATAGAGTCTGTTGCCACTGACCGGGCGAAAACGGCCGGTTAGCGATGTCCGGCGACAGTGGAGAAATAGGCGCGCGGTGTTCAAGTGCCAGAAATGACGGCGATTCTCGCAGCCAGAAGACACCGACCAACGCCGCCGCCAGCGTGATGCAACCCCCGGCCAGAAAGACATACCGCCAGCCCATCAAATCATTGAGTACATGCGCCAGCACACCGCCCAGACTGGCACCCATGGCGAAGGCGAGGGATTGCAGGGCGATGGCCAGGTTGCGTCGCTGCGGGCTGGCGTGTTCGAACGTCAGCACGTTCGCCCCCACCAGCACCGCCCCCGTGCCGATACCGGTCAGCAGTCGCAAAAGCATCAACACGTGATGATCCGGGCTCCAGAACGACAGCAACATGCTCAGGCCGCTGAGCAGCAGGCCAGCGAGCAATAAAGGCCTGCGCCCGAAGCGGTCGGCCCTGGGCGCGGCCAGCAGCGAACCGAGCGCCATCCCGACCAGGCTTGCGCTCAACAACAGGCCCAGTTGCGCGCCGCTCAACGCCCATTCGGCCGCAACCCGGCTGGCGGTGAAGGCCATGGCCATCACGTCGAGTCCGTCAATCACGTTGAACAGCATGCACAGCCCGATCACCCACCACGGCGAAGTGGTCGATGGCGTACTGCTCAGGCGTTCGAGCGCTGTTTCCCCACGCATCCGCAATCCTTGTTCAGGTCTGTCATTCAATTGGGCCGTTTCCCCGCCGCATTCTGCCCGTTAACCGCTGCTGAGTTCGAGCGCGTTTTTGCGCGCCGGGCCAACGCGTCATACCAAGGTATCGACCGACACCATCGTGTAATCGCCCCGGTGCCAGCGCAGTGGTCTGATCCGATTGGCGATGCCTTTCGAATAATGACTACAAGGAGATCCATCATGGTTGCGGTTTCGTCCGGTCTTACCTGGCGCCATTGCCTGGCGTCATCCATCAGGGGCGGCGTGCTCGGCCTTGCCGTACTCGCGGGCAGCAGCGGCGTCTGGGCCGCGACCCCGGCAGCGGATCCGGCGCAAGCCATTCGCCCGTACACCATCCATGTGGACGAAGCGAAATTGAGCGACTTGCGCAAACGCATCGCCGACACTCGCTGGCCGGACAAGGAAACGGTCGGCGACGTGTCCCAGGGAGTGCAACTGGCGCAGGTCCAGGCGTTGGTGAAGTATTGGGGCGACGGCTATGACTGGCGCAAGGCTGAAGCGAAGCTCAACGCCTTGCCGGAGTTTGTGACCACCATCGACGGCGTCGACATCCAGTTCATCCACGTGCGTTCGCGCAATCCCAATGCGATGCCGCTGATCCTCACCCACGGCTGGCCGGGTTCGCAGTTCGAATTCCTCAAGACCATCGGCCCGCTGACCGATCCCGTGGCCTATGGCGGCAAGGTCGAGGACTCGTTCGATGTGGTGATCCCGTCGATTCCCGGCCATGGTTTTTCCGGCAAACCGACCGAGCTCGGCTGGGGCCCTGACCGGGTGGCGAAGGCCTGGGATGTATTGATGAAGCGTCTGGGCTACAGCCATTACGTGTCCCAGGGCGGCGATCATGGTTCGGTGATTTCCGACGCACTGGGTCGTCTGGCGCCGCCCGGTTTGCTGGGCATCCACCTGAACATGCCGGCCACCGTGCCGCCGGAGCTGGTCAAGCCGATCAACAGCGGCGACCCGGCCCCGGCGGGGCTGACCGCGCCGGAGGTGACGGCCTTCAACTCGCTCAGCCAGTTCTTCGGTCGCAACGCCGCTTATGGCGCAATGATGGTGACCCGGCCGCAGACCATCGGTTATCTGCTGGCCGATTCGCCTGCCGGCACGGCAGCGTGGATGTATGAAAAATTCGCCGCGTGGACCGACAGCGACGGTCAGCCCGAGAAAGTCCTGAGCCGCGATGAAATGCTCGATGACATCAGCTTGTATTGGCTGACCGACAGCGGGGCGTCGTCCTCCCGTTTCTATTGGGAGAACAACAACAATAACTTCAGCGCCGCCGCGCAGAAGACTGCCGACATCAAGGTGCCGGTGGCGATCACCGTGTTCCCCCACGAAATCTACCGGGCGCCGAAAGTCTGGTCGCAGCGCGCCTATCCGTCGCTGGCCTACTTCAGTGAAGTCAGCAAGGGCGGTCACTTCGCGGCATGGGAGCAACCGCAACTGTTCAGCGAAGAACTGCGCGAAGCCTTCCGGCCACTGCGCGCCGCCGCGCAGAAAACCGCTGCGCAGGCAGCCCGCTAGCCCTGCAATCCGCAAGCACTTTAACCCTAAGCCCTTGACCAAAAAGCCCGGAACCGCCGCCCGGCGGTTCACGAGGGAGACCCGGCATGACTGACTCTAACGCTGTAACCCCATCCCGGCGCGTGCTCGCCGGTTCGATCCTGGCGCTTGCGCTGGGCATCGCTTCGGCATACGCCAGCGCCGCCGAAGTGCCCGCCGGCAAGATTGACGCCATTACCGCCGGCACGAATGTTTCGTTCGGCGCGCTGAAACACGTCAAGGCCGGACTGCTGGACGTGTCCTACGCCGAAGTCGGTCCGGCCGACGGCCCGGTGGTCATCCTGCTGCACGGCTGGCCCTACGACATTCACAGCTACACTGACGTGGCGCCGGCACTGGCGCAGAAAGGCTATCGGGTGCTGATCCCCTACGCGCGCGGTTATGGCGACACGCGTTTCCTGTCTGCCAAAACCGTGCGCAACGGCCAGCCGGCGGCATTGGCCAAAGATCTGATCGACTTCATGGACGCCCTGAAGATCAAGCAGGCCGTGCTTGGCGGCTATGACTGGGGCGCGCGTACTGCCGACATCGTTGCAGCACTCTGGCCCGAGCGGGTGAAAGCGCTGGTGGCGGTGAGCGGTTACCTGATCGGCAGCCAGGAGGCGGGCAAGACGCCGCTGCCGCCGGCGGCGGAGTTGCAGTGGTGGTATCAGTTCTACTTTGCGACCGAGCGTGGCCGTCTGGGCTACGAAAAGAACACCCACGACTTCGCCAAACTGATCTGGCAGCTGGCCTCGCCGAAGTGGACCTTCGACGACGCGACTTACGAACGCAGCGTCGCCGCGTTGCAGAACCCGGATCACGTCGCGGTGTCGATCTTCAACTACCGCTGGCGCCTGGGACTGATCAAAGGGGAAGCGCAATACGATTCGCTGGAGAAAAAACTCGCGGCATTCCCCTCGATCAGCGTGCCGACCATCACTCTGGAGGGCGACGCCAATGGTGCGCCGCACCCACCGGCCGAGGCCTACGCCAAACGCTTTATCGGCAAGTACGAGTACCGGCTGATCAGCGGCGGCATCGGCCACAACCTGCCGCAGGAAGCGCCGCAAGCGTTCGCCCAGGCGGTGATCGATGCCGATCATCTCTGATTGCCGGCCGAAGGGGATCCGACCATGAAATTCAACCATTGGGCCGTGTTGCCAGCGGCCATTGCGCTCGCGGCACTGGCGGCCACCGGTGTCGCGTTGGGCGAGGCCGATGACGGCGATGCCTCGCCGATCTACGGCGTGAAGCTGCCGAAAAACTATCGGCAGTGGGCGCTGATTGCCCCGGCCCAGGAAGCCGCGCCGTTGGATGAACTGCGCGCGGTGCTGGGCAACGACCGGGCGATCAAGGCTTATCAGAGTGCCAAGCTGCCGTTTCCCGACGGCACGGTGCTGGTGAAGCTGGCGTGGAAGCACGTGCAGTCCCCGGAATTCGAGCCGGCCTCGATTCCGGGGGCGGCCACCACCGTTCAGGTGATGGTCAAGGACTCGCGCAAATACGCCTCGACCGGTGGCTGGGGATTCGGCCGTTTCATTAACGGCAAACCCGCCGACGAAGCCCAGCACCAGACCTGCTTTGCCTGCCATCAGGCGCGGGTGCAGAACCACGATTTTGTCTTCACTCGATACGCTCCCTGAATCCGTCATACGAGGAACATCCAGATGAAAAAAACACTGATTGCACTGAGCATCGCTGCGGGCCTGTGCCTGGGCGCCAATGCCTTCGCCCAAACCGCCAAACCCACGGTGGTGCTGGTGCACGGCGCATTTGCCGACGCGTCGAGCTGGAACGGCGTGGCGAAGATTCTCGAGAAGGATGGCTACACGGTGATCGCCGCCGCCAATCCGCTGCGCGGCGTCAAGAGCGATGGCGCAGCGGTATCGGCGTTGCTCAGCAGCATCCAGTCGCCGGTGGTGCTGGTCGGTCACTCCTATGGCGGCAACGTCATCAGTGATGCGGCCAACGATCATGCCAATGTCAAAGCGCTGGTCTACGTCAGCGCCTTTGCCCCCGAGGCCGGTGAAACCGTTGCCGGGCTGGCCGGCAAGTTTCCCGGCAGCACCCTCGGACCAACGCTGGCGCCACCCGTTGCGCTGGCCGACGGCGGCAAGGACCTGTACATCCAGCAGAGCAAGTTCCACGACCAGTTCGCCGCCGATGTCCCGGCTGCACAAGCGGCGCTGATGGCCGCGACCCAGCGCCCGGTCACCGAAGCGGCGCTGAACGAGCAGGCCGGAACGCCGGCCTGGAAGCACATTCCGTCGTGGTACATCTACGGCGACAAGGACAAGAACATCCCGCCCCAGGCGATGGCGTTCATGGCCAAGCGTGCAGATGCCAAGGCCGTTGAGGTGGTGAAGGGCGCCTCGCACGTGGTGATGGTGTCGAATCCGGCACCGGTGGCGCGGCTGATTGAAAAAGCCGCGGCGGCCAACTGAAACCCTGCGACGTGCCGAGGCGCGTCGCAGGTCTGTCACCCCCCGCTCAGGCAACGGACACCTGCGGCGAAGTTGCCGGTGCCAGTCTGAGCAGGGGCGTGATGCCGAGCATCAACAGCAGTACCGCGAACAGCAAGGTGTACGCCGGGCCATAGTGTCCGGTGTATTCGCGCAGGGCACCGAACAGCAGCGGCCCGAGCGCGGCGATCAGGTAACCGATGAACAACATGAACACCGTCCACAATCCGGCCTGTTCGCTGGTGCGGGCGTGATCCAGCGGCAAGGTCATGGCCACGGTAAAGCCCATGCCCAGCCCGATGGCCGCGAGCACCACATACAGCATCGGCCAGTACGCCGGCAGGAACGCCATGCCGCCCACCCCGAGCAGGGCCAGCAACGCCGACCACCCGAGCAAACCGCGCCGGTCGTGGGCCTTGCCCGGAATCAGGCCCGCACCCACGCTGGCCACGGCGAACACTGCAGTAAAAATGCCCAGCAGGACGCCCGGGGAAACACTGGATGTGGCCGCTTCCACCGACGCTGGTGCCATCCAGGCGAAGAGGGCGTAGACCACGAATTGCCCGGCCCCGAAATTCAACGCGATCAGCCACGCCTGCGGATTGCGCCAGGGCAGGCGTTTGCTCGGGCTCGATGGCGATTTCACGGTGGGCGCCGGTGTCGCAAAACGGCGTGCCATCCACACCCAACTGGCGATGGCGGTGAGGCACAGCACGCTCCAGACTCCGGCGCTGACTCGCCAGTCTTGCGCCAGCTCGGCAATCGGTGCGCTGAGCACCGCCGCGAGGGTCGCGCCCAGACTCAAGCCGCCGGCATAGATGCCCATGAACAGCGCCGGGCGTTGCGCAAAGTGAGTCTTGATCCACGCGCCGGTCATCGCGCCGGCAACCGCGATGCCGATGCTGGCAAAGAACGTACTGCCGAGCAGGAAGAATGCATTCGGCGAGATTGCCCGCAACAAGGTCGAGGCACCCAACAACGTCAGGGCGACAACCACGCTGCGATCGATCCCGAAGCGTCTGGCCAGGCTCGGAACCACCAGCGCGAAAACGCCCATGCAGATGTCGGGAATCGAAGTCAGCAGCGCGGCCTGGGTGTAGCTCAGCTGAAAGTGCTGCTGGATCAACAGCAGAATCGGCCCCACCGAAATGATCGGCGGCCGCAGGGCGATGGACAGGATCAGCAGGCCGATCACCGCCGTGACGCTCTGCTGGTGGCCGGAGAGATTGCGGGTGATTGCCATGGGAAAGGCCTCATTGATGAACAATGAGCGCAAGGCTAACAATGGGCCGGCCATGGCAAATGCCAGGGTTTGTCGCCAAAGTGACAATCGCCGCTTTAACACGATCAAGGTCTGTTTTCAGGAGACTCCAGCGATGAAACAGGAGGTGCGCAAGATCATCGCCCAGCGTGATTCCGCGCCGCGCAGCGAACGTTATCCCGATTATCAGGACGTGCCGCGAGTGATGACCGTGCTGGTCCGCGATCAGGCCACCGGCGAATACAACGAGCCGCACGTGCATCGGCACGGGCAGTTGCTGTATGCCTCGAACGGCGTGATGCGGGTAGCCACCGAGCGCGGTTTGTGGATCCTGCCGCCGAAGCGCGCGCTGTGGATTCCGCCCGGAATGATCCACGACCAGTTGATGCTCAGCGCGGTCAAGATGCGCTCGATCTACATCGAGCCGCAGGTCTGCGCAGGGCTGGGCCATCACTGCAAAGTACTGGAGATCCCCGGACTGCTGCGTGAGTTGATTCTGGCCCTGGCCGAGCAGCCGATCGAATACCCGCAGGAAGGCCGCAACGCGCACATCGTGGCGTTGATACTCAGTGAATTGCAGGCGGCGCGGACGTTGCCGATCGAAGTGCCATGGCCGGTCGACCGGCGACTGGTCACGGTGTGCGAGGCGATTCTGCAAGACCCCGGACAAGACCATTCGATCGGCTATTGGGCAGACCGGGTCGGTGCCAGTTCGCGCACGCTGATACGTCTGTTCGTCAATGAAACCGGCCTGAATTTCCGCCACTGGCTGCAGCAGGTGCGGCTGGCGACCGCCATCGACCGGCTCGACAAGGGGCAATCCGTCGGGGTGATTGCCCGGGATCTGGGCTACGCCAGCCAGAGTGCCTTCAGTGCCATGTTCAGACGGGTGATGGGCGAATCGCCCCGTGAATTTCTCGTCCGCGATTAGCGCGTTCCGGCGATTCCGATACCTTCGTATTCTGTCGTCGAAGGGAGGCGGGTGGTATCAATGACACTGCTGTTGCAGGTGCACTGAACACCCAGCCTCGTTCCGCGAGGAACCTTCGAAGAGTGAGAATCCTGATGCTTTTATACCTATCGACCTGGTCCGAAATCGCCCAATTCCTCGAACGCAGCCGCACCATCGTCATCCCGATCGGTTCCAACGAACAGCACGGGCCGACCGGCCTGCTGGGCACCGACTGGATGTGCCCGGAAATCATCGCCCATGAAGCGCAGAAAAACGCCGACATCCTGATTGCCCCGACCTTCAACATCGGCATGGCGCAACATCACCTCGGCTTCCCCGGCACCATCTCGCTCAGGCCCTCGACGTTCATCGCCGCCATCGCCGACTGGACCCGTTCGCTGGCCGCCCACGGCTTTGAAAAAGATCTTTTTCCTCAATGGCCACGGCGGCAACATCGCGTCAATCGAAGCGGCGTTTTCGGAGCTGTACGCCGAAGCGAGTTTCGCCCGACGCAAGGCCGGGTTCGCCCTGAAGCTGTGCAACTGGTGGGACCTGGAAGGGGTGAACGAGCTGGCGCGCGAGCAGTTCCCGACCGGCCACGGCATTCATGCCACGCCTTCGGAAATCGCCGTGACCCAATGGGCCTACCCCGATTCCATCAAGTCGGCCGACTACTCGCCGCAGATCGCCAATTGGGGGCCGATCCGGGAAGCGGCGGATTTCCGCGCCCGTCATCCAGACGGCCGCATGGGCTCGGACCCGGCGCAGGCTTCGCCGGAAAAGGGTCGGCAACTGGTGGAAATGGCCGCTCGCGGTCTGGTGCAGGAGGTGCAAGCCTTCAGCCGCGAATCACTACCTGACTGAGCCGTCGCCCTGACCAACGCCCGGATGTTCCGGGCGTTGCTGTTTCAACCCTTGGGAAAATCGCCATGTGGACTATCAAGCACAGCTACATCGATGGCGCGTTCGTGCCCGTTCAGGGCCGCGAAACGATCGAATGCATCAACCCGGCGACGGAGTCCGTCATCGGAACGGTCACCCTGGCCAATCGCGACGATGCCAGGCAAGCCATCGCCGCCGCCCAGCGTGCGCAAGTCACGATGGGCCGCACCTCGAAAGCCGAGCGCATCGACATGCTCAAGCGCCTGCAGGCGGCGGTGCTGGAGAGCACCGAGGAGATACGCGACACCGCCATCGAGGAATACGGCGCACCGTTGGCCCGTGCGCAATGGGTCAGCCAGTACGCCTCGCAATCCTTCGCCAACGCGGCGCAGATTCTCGAAAACTACGAGCTGGTGCGGCCTGTGGGTCGTGCAAGCGTCGTGATGGAACCGGTTGGGGTATCGGCATTGTTCGCGCCCTGGAACAGCACCGCCGGTACGGTGTGCAGCAAACTGGCGGCGGCGATTGCCGGCGGCTGCGCCTCGGTCATCAAGCCGAGCGAACTCAGCCCGTTACAGACCCAGGTGCTCGCGCTCGCCTTGCATCGTGCGGAACTGCCAAACGGGGTGATCAATATTGTCTCGGGCCGTGGCGGCGAAGTGGGCGACGAGATCAGCACCAGCCCGCACATCGCGAAGATTTCGTTCACCGGTTCCACCGCCACCGGAAAACTCATTGCCCGCGCGGGTATCGAGACCATGAAGCGGGTGAGCCTGTCGCTCACCGGCAAGTCGGCGTCCATCGTGCTCGACGACGCGGATCTCGAAGCGGCCATCCCCATGGCCCTGAATGCCGCCTTCATGAATAACGGTCAGGCCTGTGTCGCCGGCACGCGGCTGTTGGTGCCGCGCGCGTTCTTGCCGCAGGTGATCGAGCGGGTAAGAGCCTTGGTCGACGCCATAGTGGTCGGTAATCCCCATGATCCGGCGACCGCCATCGGCCCGTTGTTCAACCAGGCGCAGTTTGATCGCGTGCAGGGTTTTATCCGGCGCGGGCTGGAGCAGGGCGCGCGATTGATCGTCGGCGGGGAGGGCCGGCCTGTCGGGCTGAGCCAGGGCTATTTCGTCAAGCCCACGGTGTTTGCCGACGTCAGCAATGACATGGACATTGCCCGGGAAGAGATCTTCGGCCCGGTGCTGTCGATCATCGCCTATGACGATGAAGAACACGCCATCCGCATCGCCAATGCCAGCGTCTACGGTTTGCAGGCGTATGTGTTCACCCGCGAGGCGGGACGGGGCCGACGCATCGCTGCGCGCCTGGAGGCCGGTTCGGTGTTGATCAACCGGATCGCACCGGAACTGCTGGCGCCGTTTGGCGGGGTCAAGCAGTCGGGGATCGGCAGGGAATTCGGGGTGTCGGGGCTGGAAGCGTTTCTTGAGGCGAAAAGCATCGTCGAGGACTGACCACGGCAGCAGGGCAAACAGGATCAATCCTGCTTGCCCTGCTCAAGTCATTGCGGATCAGCCCAGTGCTTCGATGGCCTGTGCAACACCCGCACCGTACGCCGGATCGGCCTGGGTGCAGTTATCGATGTGGCGTTGCCGGGTCTGGGCGCTGGCGCCATGGATCGAGCGCGCGGTGTTGTCGAACAAAACCTGTTGCTGGGCGGGCGACATGGCCCGGAACAGCGCGCCTGGTTGCGAGAAGTAGTCGTCGTCCTCGCGGTGGTTCCAGTGCCCGGCGCTGCCTTTCAGGGCCAGCGGTGGTTCGCTGAAATCCGGTTGCTCGGCCCACTCGCCATAGCTGTTGGGCTCGTAGCCGATTGTGCTGCCCGCGTTCGCATCGGTGCGCATCTGGCCATCCCGGTGATAGCTGTTGACCGGGCAGCGCGGCGCGTTCACCGGAATCTGGTGATGATTGACGCCAACGCGATAGCGCTGGGCATCGCCATAGGAGAACAGCCGGGCCTGGAGCATTTTGTCCGGTGAGAAGCTGATGCCGGGCACCACGTTGGCCGGGTTGAAGGCCGCCTGTTCGACGTCGGCGAAGTAGTTGTCCGGGTTGCGGTTGAGTTCGAGCACGCCGACTTCGATCAGCGGGTAATCCGCGTGAGGCCAGACTTTGGTCAGGTCGAACGGATTGATCGGGTAGGTCTCGGCGTCCAGCTCCGGCATCACTTGTACGTAGAGCTTCCATTGCGGGAAGTGGCCTTCTTCGATGGCGTTGTACAGGTCGCGCTGGGCGCTTTCGCGGTCATCGCCGATCAGTGTTGCGGCTTGTTGATCGGTCAGGTTCTCGATGCCTTGTTGGGTTTTCCAGGTGAACTTCACCCAGAAACGTTCGTTCGCCGGGCTGATGAAACTGAAGGTGTGGCTGCCGAAACCGTGCATGTGGCGGTAGGTGCGCGGCAGGCCACGATCGCTCATGACAATCGTGACCTGATGCAGCGCTTCCGGCAGTAACGTCCAGAAATCCCAGTTGTTGCGCGCGCTGCGCATATTGGTGCGCGGGTCGCGTTTGACCGCATGGTTGAGGTCGGGGAATTTCAACGGATCGCGCAGAAAGAACACCGGCGTGTTGTTGCCCACCAGATCCCAGTTGCCTTGCTCGGTGTAGAACTTGATGGCGAATCCACGGATATCGCGCTCGGCATCTGCCGCGCCACGCTCACCGGCCACGGTCGAGAAGCGGACGAACACATCGGTGGTCTTGCCCACGCTGGAAAACAGTCTGGCCTTGGTGAAACGGCTGATGTCGTGGGTGACGGTGAAGGTGCCAAACGCACCGGAACCCTTGGCGTGCATGCGCCGCTCCGGAATGACCTCCCGATCGAAGTGCGCCAGTTTTTCCAGCAACCATACGTCCTGCAACAGCATCGGGCCTCTGGGGCCGGCGGTCTGTACGTTGTTGTTATCAACCACGGGCGCGCCCGCGGCAGTCGTCAGCTTGTTCATGCGCAACTCCTGGCTTTTGTCGGTTTCCCGCCATCACATCAAAAGCCCCGGGCGCGATCTATTGCACCATGGTGTCGCCGGATAGTACGAAGGTGTGGTTGGAAGACGGTGCGTTCTGGTGTCGGCGGGGGACAGATCAGGCGAGGGTGATGCTGACCTTGATGTTGTTGCGCGTGGCCTTGGAGTAGGGGCAGTTCTGGTGTGCCGCGTCGATCAGTTGCTGCGCCACTTGCGGTTCGATCTCCGGCAGTGACACCGCCAGTTTCGCTTGCAGGAAGAACCCGTGCTCGCCGTGGACCAGGTCGATTTGAGCATCCACCCCGGCCATGGCCGGAAAAACGATCTTGCGCGCATTGCAGGCGTGGCGCAGTGAGCCGAGGAAACAGGCTGACCAGCACACGGCGAACAATTGCTCGGGGTTGGTTCCGGAGCCGGGCGCACCCGGGGGCGACAGCTTGAGATCCAGTCGGCCATCGTCACTGCGTCCTGTGCCCTCGCGGCCGCCTGTGGTGCAGGTATGCGCGGAGTAGAGGGTTTTTTCGATATCGATCATGGGCATTCCCTGAAAAGCATTTCACAGCGTGGAGGGCGGTTCATGTGGCCCGCGTGGGTTCATGACATTCGCGTGCAGATGCACCCGCCAGCCCGTCGGCCGTGGGCACGACTTCAGCGCCGCGATGGCCAAGATTGTTGAGCAGGGTCGAGCGGGCGATCTCGATCAGCCAGGCGCGAAACGGAAAGCTCGGGTCATGGGCGGCCTGTTCCTGATAGAGCGCCCTGAAGGCTTGCTGAACGAGGTTGCCGGTGTCTTCGCGACGGACCCGCCCGGCCTGCACCTGACCTTCGTAGAAGGCGATGAGCAACGGTGTCACCGTCGCGAACAGCTGTTGCGCCTCACCCCGGCCATGCCGGACGGCGCCCGCGACCAAGGCATACAGTTCGTCGTTGCCGAGCCGGTCTGACTCGCACAGGCAAGTGTGGCGATAACCTTCAGCCATGGTCGAATCCCTCGCAAAACCATCGTTCGACTGAGCGCGGCTGCCGAAAAGATTTGCAGGTGGGCCGGCGTTCAGCGGTGAGGTTCAAGCCTGCCTTCACAGCCGAATGACTGCCAGTTATGCGTTGTTAGCGCTTGTTAGCGCCCGTCTGTTGCAGTGCTTGAAAGGGTGGTTTTTCCGCTGGCCGATCAAGGCTCTGCGCGGGTTTTTCATGCCCTTTGCCTGGAAGAAATGGCGGGGCGGTGTACGAGCATTTTTGACATCCCTGTCTCTTTGCCACCGTCACAATGACGTAGGAAACAGCTGATATTTATTTCACCGAATTCCTACATTTTGTTTGCCTCCCTAACAAAAAACGTGGTTATTATCCGCCGGCGCTTCGGGTCACAAACCCGGCGCCAGAAGATTGCCGTGTGTCTACAGACCCGGCAGTCGCAGCCGATCGGGACCACCCTGGCGCTGTCATCCCCGCGCAGGTTGTTCCTCGTCGTTGACCCTCAAATGGAAGTCGAGGTTTCAATTGGTCACGCGGTTTGCAATCGTCGATGCAATGAACGGGGCGACGTCTGTCGCCAACGATCCGGCCCACTTTCCAGTTGCCTGCGCCGACCGCGCGGCGGCGTTTTTCTCCAGCCTGTCTCCCCCCGAATTTCTCCGTGTGCCCGCGTTCAACGCGAGTCTGCACGCGCGCGCCGCGCCATCCTCCTGAATTCGAATGACCGTGCCGGCATCTGATGCCGGGGCCTGACTGGCGGGGCATTTCTGTCCCGGCCTGATCACAAAAATAAAGTAGTCATGGACGGTAGCCTCCGATGCTCGATAACACTTCCTTGCGTGGGACGAATCCCGCGCAGCCCGACGTTTGCTCCTTGAAACCGTTCGATGCAGACCTGTGCGTGCACGGCCTGTTTGAGGCGCAGGTGCTGCGCAACCCCGACGCCATCGCCGCACGCTGGCAGCAGGAGGCGCTCAGTTATCGTGAACTGAACACCCGCGCCAACCGGTTGGCCCATCAGCTGCGCAAACTCGGGGTCGGGCCAGACGTGCGGGTCGGGCTGTGTCTGGAGCGTTCGCTGGAGATGCTCATCGGCGTACTCGCGGTGCTCAAGGCCGGCGGCGCCTATGTGCCGCTGGACCCGGCATACCCGCAGGCGCGGCTGGCGCACATGCTGGCCGACAGCGCACCGCCGGTGGTGCTGACCCACGGCCAGGCGCGCGGTGTTTTGCGGGCAGCGCTCGAACAGTCGGCGACCACCCCGACGCTGCTGGATCTGGCCGACGCCAGTGATTGGGCTTCGCTCCCGGCTGACAACCCCGACCCTCAGGCGATTGGCCTGACACCCCGTCACCTGGCTTACGTGATCTACACCTCCGGTTCCACCGGCACCCCGAAAGGCGTGATGGTCGAGCATCGCGGGCTGGTTGCGGTGAGCGCTGACTGGGCGCAACTCTATGAGTTGGGCGAGCCGATCAACCACCTGCAAATGGCCGGTTTTTCCTTCGACGTGTTCAGCGCCGACCTGATCCGTGCACTGGGTTTTGGCGGCACGCTGGTGCTGTGTCCACGGGATACTTTGATGGACCCGCCGGCCCTGTATCGCCTGATGCATGACGCGCGCATCGGCTTTGCCGACTTCGTCCCGGCGCTGCTCAATCCACTGTTGGCGTGGGTCGAAGAGACCGGCCACGACCTGTCGTTCCTGCGCACCGTGGTCTGCGGCTCCGACATCTGGACCGCCCACAGCGCCCGGCAACTGCGCAAGCTCTGCGGCAGTCAGGTGCAAATCGTCCAGGCCTATGGCGTGACTGAAGCGAGCATCGACAGCACCTGTTTTGAATTCACCGAAAACAGCCAGATCGACGCGGTGTTGCCTATTGGCCGGGCACTGCCCAACACCCGGATTTACCTGCTTGACGCTGACGGCGTACCGGTTGCTGACGGGGGCGCCGGTGAGCTGTACATCGGTGGCGTCGGCGTGGCGCGCGGTTATCTGAACCTGCCGCAACTGACCGCCGAGCGTTTCATCGACAGCCCGTTCGTGGCGGGCGAGCGTCTGTATCGCACCGGCGATCTGGCGCGTTACCGGGCCGACGGCCAACTGGAATTCCTCGGCCGCAATGATTCCCAGGCCAAATTGCGCGGCTTGCGTCTGGAACTGGGGGAAATCGAAACCCGGTTGGCAGACATCCCGGGCATTCGCGAAAGTGTGGTGTTGCTGCGCCAGGACAGTCCCGGTGAACCGCGATTGGTCGCCTACTACTGCGAAAAACCAGAATCAACGCTGAGCCCGCGCGCGCTGCGTGAACAGCTGCAAAGCAGTCTGCCGGACTACATGGTGCCGACCGCTTTCGTGCGTCTCGATGCACTGCCGCTGACTGCCAACGGCAAGGTCGATCGCCCAAATCTGCCAGCGCCGGACGTCGAGGCGTTCGATCAGCAGGAATACCAGGCACCCGAAGGCTCGCTGGAAACCGCACTCGCCGCAATCTGGGCCGACGTCCTCGGCGTCGAGCAGGTCGGGCGCCAGGATCAGTTCTTCGCCCTCGGCGGTCACTCGCTGCTGGTGATGCGCGTGCTGGCGCAGGTTCGTCATGCGCTGGGGCTGGAAGTGGCGCCCTCGGCGCTGTTTGCCGCACCGGTTCTGGCGGCGTTCGCCGAACGGCTGCAAGCCAGTCAGGCGGCGGCTCGCCCGGCCATCACGGCCCTTGAACGCGCGGGCGCGCAAACGTTGTCGTCTGCTCAGCAGCGCCTGTGGTTTCTGGCACAAATGGAGGGTGGCAACGCTGCCTATCACATGCCGTTGAACCTGCGTTTGCGCGGTTCGCTGGACGTGCCGGCACTGGAACGCAGCTTCAATCAACTGGTGGCGCGTCATGCGGCGCTACGCACGACGTTCATTGCCGTTGAAGGGGAAGGGCGGCAATGGGTTTCGCCGCCTGCGCACAGTGTCCGGCTGACGGTGACTGACGTGCAGGGGCTCGATGCGCAAGAACGCCTGAGCCGCTTGATCGACGAGGAAGGCGCCAGACCCTTCGACCTGAGCCGGGGCCCGTTGATGCGGGTCAGCCTGCTGCGGCTGGCAGCGGACGACCATGTGTTGCTGCTGACCCAGCACCACATCATCTCTGACGGCTGGTCGATGGGCGTGCTCACCCGCGAGCTCGGTCAGCTGTACGCAGCGGCGTTGCTGGATCGCGACGATCCGCTACCGCCCTTGCCCGTGCAGTACGTGGATTACGCCGTGTGGCAAAAGCAGTGGCTGTCCGGCGACGTGCTGGAGCAGCAAAGCCGTTACTGGCGCGAAACCCTCAGCGGCGCGCCGGTGCTGCTGGAGTTGCCGACCGATCACAAGCGCCCGCCCGTGCAGAATTACCTCGGCGGCTTCGTCCCGCTGGTCTTCGACGCCGCTCTGACCGCACGCCTGAAAGCCCTGGGCATGCAGCAAGGCACCACGCTGTTCATGAATCTGCTGGCCGGTTTTTCACTGCTGCTGTCGCGTCTTTCCGGGCAAAGCGACGTGGTGATCGGCGTGCCGTCGGCCAACCGTCCACAGCAGGAACTGGAAGGGCTGATCGGTTTCTTCGTCAACACCCTCGCGCTGCGCATGACTCAGTCCGGGACGCCGTCCGTGGCGCAATGGCTGCAACAGGCGCGGCGAGTGGCGCTGGAGGCTCAGGAACATCAGGACCTGCCGTTCGAGCAAGTGGTGGAATTGCTCAACCCGCCGCGCAGCCTGGCCCACAGTCCGCTGTTCCAGGTGCTGTTTGCCTGGGAGCAGGATCAGGATTCCGATCTGCTGCTGACCGGGCTCGACGTTACGCCGGTCGAGAGCAGCCACCACGTGGCCAAGTTCGATCTGCAACTGGCACTCAGTGAGCGTGACGGGCAGATCGTCGGTGGCCTGGAATATGCCTCGGGGCTGTTCGAGCGCGGCACCGTCGAGCAGTTCGGCGAGTACCTGCGTCGGGTGCTGACGCAGATGGTCGAGGACAGCGAGCAGTCGCTGGCCGCGATCAAGCTGCTGAACGCCGAGCAACACCAGCAGATCGTTCACGACTGGAACCGTACCGCGCGCGATACCGCGTCACTGCCCGGTTGCGTGGCGCGCTTTAAAACCCTCGCCCGGGAAAATCCGGACGCCGTTGCGCTGCTCGCCGACCGTGAGCAAATGAGTTACGGCGAACTGAATCGCGCGGCCAACCGCCTAACGCATTACCTGATCGAACAAGGTGTCGGCCCCGAACATCGCGTCGGCCTGTGCCTGGAACGCTCGCCACAAATGGTCATCGGCCTGCTGGCGATCCTCAAGGCCGGCGCTGCGTACGTGCCGTTTGACCCGGCTTACCCGAGCGAGCGTCTGGCGTTCATGTTCAGCGATGCGGCGCCGACCTTGCTGCTGACGCAATCGAGCCTGATGGCCGGGCTGCCGGCCAACGAGGCGAAAATCTGCTGTCTGGACACCGACGCAGCGCAATGGGCACAACACCCGACGGATGATCCGCAGGTCACGGTGAGCCCGGACCACCTCGGCTACGTGCTCTACACCTCCGGCTCCACCGGACGCCCGAAAGGCGTGGCCCACAACCGTCGCGCGTTGGACAACCTGATCGCCTGGCAACTCGATCAGGGCATCGCACCGCAGCGCGTACTGCAATTCGCCTCGCTGAACTTCGACGTCTCGTTCCAGGAAATCTGCAGCACGCTGTGTCAGGGCGGCAGCCTGTTGCTGATGACCGAAGACAGCCGCAAGGACCTCGCCGCGTTGCGCCCGACCCTGGTGGCCGAAGGCGTGCAGCGGGCATTCCTGCCGTTCGCCGTGTTGCAGCAACTCGCCGGCCTGACCGAGGCCGATGCACCGATGCCGGCCGGTGGTTGCGAAATCATCACCGCCGGTGAAGCCCTGCAAATCAATGACGAGCTGCGTGGTTTTGTCCGTGGGCTCGGTGGCGCGCAACTGCACAATCAGTACGGGCCGACCGAAACCCATGTGGTCAGCCAGTTCAGCCTCGATTGCAACGAGGCCGAATCCTGGCCGGACGCGCCGCCCATCGGCCGTCCCATCGCCAACGCGCGGCTGTATGTGCTGGACGAATATCTGAATCCGGTGCCGGTCGGCGTGGCGGGTGAGTTGTACATCGCCGGCGCCTGCCTGGCCCGGGGCTACCTGAACCGCCCGGACCTGACCGCCGAACGCTTCCTGCCGGACCCGTTCAGTGCCGAGCCGGGCGCACGGATGTACCGCAGCGGCGACCTCGCGAAATTCCAGGCCGACGGCAACGTGCAATACGTGGGACGCATCGACCAACAGGTGAAATTGCGCGGCTTCCGCATCGAACTCGGCGAGATCGACAGCCTGTTGCATCAACAACCCGGTGTGCAGGAAGCCGCCGTGTTGCTGCGCGAAGACGTGGTCGGGGACAAGCGTCTGGTGGCCTATGTGGTCGGCACCGCGACCCCTGAATGCCTGCGTGCCGAACTGCAACGCCAGTTGCCCGAACACATGATCCCGAGTGCCTGGGTTCGCCTGTCGCAATTGCCGCTGACCCGCAACGGCAAGCTCGACCGCCAGGCGCTGCCGGCACCGGAACGCAGCGCCGGCGCGACTTACGAAGCGCCGCGCAACGACATTGAACGGCAAATGGCCGAGATCTGGGCCGAAGTGCTCAAGTGCGAGCGGGTTGGCATCCACGACAACTTCTTCGACCTCGGCGGCCATTCGCTGCTGGCGACGCGGATGATCTACGCGATCAACCAGCGCATGGGCGCGCAACTGTCCCTGAGCAGTCTGTTCCAGACTCCGGTGTTGCTGGATCTGGCGGCGCAGGTGTCGCGTGAAGAGCAAAGCGTTGAACCGGCATTTATCCAGATCGAGCCGGATCGCAGTAATCGACATGAACCGTTCCCTCTGACCGATATCCAGCAAGCCTACTGGTTCGGGCGCGAGGCCACGGTCAGCCTCGGTGGCGTCAGCGCTCACGGCTACGAAGAACTGCGCATTCCCGAGTTCGACGCCGAACGTTTCGAACACGCCTTGAATCGCATGATCCAGCGCCACGACATGCTGCGCGTGGTGTTCCTCAGCGACGGCACGCAACAAGTGCTGGCGCAGGTGCCGACCTATCGCATGCCTCGCAGCGATCTGCGCGGTTTACCCGCCGAAGAGGCGCAGCGCACGCTGGAAGCGACCCGCGAACGCCAGTCCCATCAGGTGCTGGATGCCAGTCGCTGGCCGCTGTTCGAGTTCAGCCTGTCGTTGCTCGATGACGGCATCACCCATTTGCACATCAGCCTCGACGCGCTGATCGTCGACGCCGCGAGCACGCAGATTCTCGCCCGCGAACTGATGGCGTTCTACGTCGATCCGAACCTGGAACTGGCGGCACCTGGCCTGACTTTCCGCGACTATGTGCTGGCCGAACAACAGCTGCGCAATGGCCGCCGTTACGAGCAGGCGCTGGGCTACTGGCGTGAGCGGGTGACCACTCTGGCCCCGGCGCCGGACCTGCCGCTGGTACGCCAGCCGGAAAGCATCGCCAACCCGCACTTCACCCGCCGCGACCGCGACATGTCGGCGGCGCAGTGGACGCGGCTCAAAGCCGTGGCCAAACAGTTTGCCGTGACGCCATCGGTGATGCTGCTGACCGCGTTCAGCGAAGTGCTGGCGCTGTGGAGCCGCACCCCACGTTTCACCCTGAGCCTGCCGCTGTTCAACCGCATGCCGCTGCACCCGGATGTCGATGAAATCATTGGCGACTTCACCTCGCTGGTGCTGCTGGAGGTCGGTATCGACGGTTCGCAGAGTTTCACCGACAAGGCCCGCGCGGTGCAGGCGCAACTGTGGCGCGACATCGACCATTCGGTGGTCAGCGGTGTGCGGGTACTGCGCGAATTGTCCCAGGCCCGGGGCGTGCAGCAGACGGCGATGCCGATCGTGTTCAACAGCACGCTCTCGGAGGCGGCGCCGGAGCTGGCCGAATTCAACCTCGCCGACGCGTTGAACGCCCGGCACATGCACAGCATCACCCAGACCCCGCAAGTGTGGCTCGACCACACGTTGCTGGAGCTGGAAGGGCGCCTGCTGTTCAACTGGGACAGCATCGACGAACTGTTCCCGCAAGGCATGATCGAGCAGATGTTCGTCGCCTATAACACCCTGCTCGACAGCCTCTGCGAGCCGGCAGCCTGGGGCGCAAACACGCCGCAACTGCTGCCGCAGGCACGCTTGCCGGCACCGGTCGACAATCAGCAAACCCTGCCGCTGATGCACGAACTGTTCGAACGTCAGGCCCTCGCCACACCGGATGCACTGGCGGTGATTGGTACGCGGCAACTGACGTACGCCCAGCTTCGTTTTGAGGCCCGACAACTCGGCGCCCGACTGCAAGCGCAGGGCGTGCTGCCGAACCGCTTGGTCGCGGTGGTGATGGAGCGCGGCTGGGAGCAGGTGGTCGCAACGCTGGCGATTCTGTATGCCGGCGGCGCTTACCTGCCTATCGAGCCGACGCAACCGGCGGAACGGCTGCGGCATATTCTGGAACGGGCCGAGGCGAGTCTGGCCCTGACCCAACCGGCGCTGCTCGAAAAAATCGAATGGCCGGCGCAAGTCACGACCATTGCCGTGACCGATGAAGTTTCAAACGATGGACTGCTGCAACCGGTGCAGGTGAGCGAAAGCGACCTCGCTTACGTGATCTACACCTCGGGCTCCACCGGCCAGCCGAAAGGCGTGGTGATCGACCATCGCGGTGCGGTCAACACTTTGCTCGACATCAATCGGCGCTTTGCCGTAGGCCCGACTGACCGGGTATTGGCGATCTCGTCGCTGAGTTTCGACCTGTCGGTCTACGACTTCTTCGGCACGTTGGCGGTGGGCGCGGCGGTGGTCATCCTCGAACCGCAACTGTCACTCGATCCGGCGCACTGGCTCGAATTGATCAAGCGTCATCAGGTCAGCCTGTGGAACTCGGTGCCGGCGCTGCTCGGCATGCTGGTCGAGTACGTAGAGGGCGAGGGCGGCACGTTGCCCGCCAGCCTGCGGGTGGTGATGCTGTCCGGTGACTGGATTCCATTGACCCTGCCCGAGCGGGCCTGGGCCTTGCAGCCGGATTTGCAACTGATCAGCTTGGGCGGTGCCACCGAAGCGTCGATCTGGTCGATCTGTTACCCGGTACAGCACGTCGACCCGGCGTGGCGCAGCATTCCCTACGGCAAGGCCCTCGATCATCAGCGTTTCTATGTGCTGGACGAAGCGCTGCAAGTGCGCCCGACCTGGGTCGCGGGGCAGCTGTACATCGGCGGTATCGGCCTGGCGAAAGGTTACTGGCGCGATGAAAAACTCAGCGCCGGCAGTTTCTTCGATCATCCACTGACCGGCGAGCGGCTGTATCGCACGGGCGACCTGGGACGCTTGCTGCCGGACGGCAACATCGAATTCCTCGGTCGCGAAGACAATCAGGTCAAGGTCCAGGGCTATCGCATCGAGCTGGGCGAGATCGAAGCCGCGCTCAATCGCCATCCCGGCGTGCAGAGCGCGGTGGTGCGGATTCTGGGCAGCACGCTGGGCGAGAAGCGCCTGGCGGGTTATGTGCTCAAGGCCGATCCGGCGTTGCAGGCCAGCGATTTCAGCGCGTACCTGAGCGACAAACTGCCGGCCTACATGATTCCGCCGTCGTTCACCTTTGTTGAAGCGTGGCCGTTGTCGTCCAACGGCAAGGTCGACAAGAAACGCCTGCCGGAACCGGAGCAGATCGAGGAACAAGGGCCGGCGCTCGAAGTCGAGGGCCCGCAGGAACAGCGGCTGGTGGAGATCGTGCAGGACGTGCTCAAGCGCGATTCCATTGCCGCCAACGCCAATCTGCTGAACCTCGGCGCAACGTCGATCGATATCGTCAGGATCAGCAACGCGTTGTCCGGCGCCTTGCAGTTCCGCCCGCACGTGGCGCAATTGCTGGCCCAACCGACGCTGCTGCATTTGCTTGGCATGTACCGCCAGAACCGGGCGCGGCAGGATCTGCTCGGCAACGTGCAGCAGGCTCCGGAGCCCGCGCAGGACATGATCGAAGATCCCCAGCAGCGGGCGCAGTTCAAGGCTGAACAGCGCGGACGCCGCGACTTCGCTCAGACCCTGCCGGCGCTGGCGCTGGACCTGCCGCAAGACCCGGCCTTCGCCCGACGTTTGAGCGATTACCGCTCGGTGCGTCAATACGATCGGCAACCGATCGCCACCCAGGCCTTCGCGCACGTACTGGCAGCGCTGGCCCAGGGGCAACTCGACGGCGAAGTGAAATACCAGTTCCCGTCGGCGGGCGGGCTGTACCCGATTCAGGCCTACCTCTACATCAAAGCGGATCGCGTGCTCGGCGTGCCCGGCGGCGCGTATTACTACGATCCCCGCCAGCATCGTCTGCTGGCGCTCCAGAGCGGAGCGCTCGACCCGGACACTTACGACTATTTCGTCAACCGTCCGGTGTACGAGAACGCCGCGTTCTCGCTGTTTTTCATCGCCGACATGGCGGCGATTCGTCCGTTGTACGGCGAGCGCAGCCGCGACTTCTGCCACATCGAAAGCGGCGCCATGGCCCAGTTGCTGAGCATGACCGCCGTCGAGCACGGCCTGGGCCTGTGCGGCATCGGTTCGGTCGAGGAACAACAACTGAAGACGCTGTTCGACCTCGGGCCGAGCCATGAATTGATCTACTCGATGATCGGCGGCCTGCGCACGGCCGATGAACAACACCGCGCGCCAGTCGAGGTGTTTGCCAGCGAGCCTGCGACCGCCAGCCTGGACGATGAAGACATGGAGGAGTTCGAAGTATGAATGCCGATCAATTGCTGGCGTTGTTCGCTCGCCATGGCGTGGTGCTCGAGGTGGACGGTGACAGGCTGCGCTGCAAGGCGCCGCGCGGGTTTCTCACCGAAGAACTGACCCTGGCGCTCAAACGTCACAAACAGGAACTGATCGCCTTGCTCGGCGGGCACGATGACGCGGCGATTCCCCGCCGATCCGGCACGCACACGTCCTGGCCGTTGTCCTTCTCGCAGCGGCAACTGTGGTTTCTCGATCAACTGGAACCCGGCAGCCCGTTCTACAACGTGCCGACGGCGGTAACGCTGAAAGGGCAGTTGGACGTCGTGCAGCTGGAGCGGGCGCTGAACCAACTGGTGGCCCGCCACGAAGTCCTGCGCACGACGTTTTGCCGCGTCGACGGTGAACCGCGTCAGGTGGTGCACCCGTCGATGCCGCTGTCGTTGTCGGTGACGGATCTGCGCCAATTGCCTGCCGACGAGCGTGAGCAACAGGTGCGATTCGCCGTCGAACAGGATGCCCGGGCGCCGTTCGATCTGGCCAGCGGGCCGCTGCTGCGGGCGTCGTTACTGCGCGTGGCCGACGATGAATACCTGTGGCTTTACAGCGTGCATCACATCATCGCCGACGGCTGGTCGATGGGCGTGATCCTGCACGAAGTCGCCACGCTGTACGGCGATTATCTGCGTGGCGAAACCCCGACGCTTGCGCCGTTGCCGGTGCAATACGCTGACTACGCCTGTTGGCAGCAACAGCGCGTCGGCGGTGCGGCGCTGGACGCTCAGCTCGATTACTGGCGCCGTAACCTGGACGACGCGCCGCTGTTGTCGACCTTACCCGCCGACCGGCCGCGACCGCTGGTGCAGCGTTATGTCGGCGCCACGTTCAGTTCCTCGGTCGATGGCGGCACCTTGCGTGAACTCACGGCGCTGGCCCGGCAGACCCAGGGCACTCTGTTCAACGTGCTGCTGGGCGCATTGGCGGTGCTGCTGTGGCGCCACAGCGGTCAGCAGGACCTGTGCATCGGCACGCCGTTCGCCAACCGCAATCGCCCGGAAGTCGAGCCGCTGATCGGTCATTTCGTCAATACGCTGGTGCTGCGTCAGCGCCTGAATCCGCAGCAGACCTTCGCCGAGCTGTTGCGTGAAGTCCGGGGCCAGATGCTCGACGTCCACGCCCATCAGGACGTGCCGTTCGACAGCGTGGTCGAGGCAGTCAACCCGCCGCGCGATCCCGGTCATTCGCCGTTGTTCCAGGTGATGCTGGTGCTGCAGAACACCCCGGGCAACGCAGTGCAGATGCCTGGCCTGGAACTGGCGCCGTACGGCACCAGCAGTGCCACGGCCAAGTTCGATCTGGCATTCGAATGGGTCGAGCGGGATGGGCGGCTGGACCTGCTGGTGGAATACAACACCGACCTCTACGACGTTGCGACCATTCAACGCCTGAGCGGGCACTACCGTCACTTGCTCGAGCAGATCGCCGCCGACGCCAAGCAACCGATCAATGCCTTGCCGTTGATGAACGAGGCTGAGCGCCAGCAGGTGCTGGTGGACTTCAACCGCGCCGCACCGCTGACGCAAGCGACGCCCTGCGTGCATCAACTGGTTGAAGCGCAGGCCGCGAGCAACCCTCAGGCCTGCGCAGTGGTCTTCGAGGGCGAATCCCTGAGCTACGCCGAGCTCAATGCCCAAGCCAATCGGCTGGCGCGGCACTTGCGCACCTTGGGCGTTGGCCCGGACGTGCGCGTGGCGGTGTGCATCGAGCGCTCGCTGGAGTTGCCGGTTGCGTTGCTGGCGGTGCTCAAGGCCGGCGGCGCTTACGTGCCGCTGGATCCGGATTATCCGCTGGGGCGCCTGAGTCATATGCTCGGCGACAGCACGCCGGCGGTGCTGCTGACCCTCGGCTCGGCGCACGGGATTTTGCGCCAAACCGTGCAAGGCTCGACCTGGGAAGCGCCGATTCTCGACCTCGAACAAGATGCCGCGAGCTGGGCGTCGTTGGCGGCCGACAATCTTGATCCGCGCCATGTCGGCGTCACCCCGGACCATCTCGCCTACGTGATCTACACCTCCGGCACCACCGGGTTGCCCAAGGGCGCGATGGTCGCCCACCGTGGCTTGAGCAATCTGCTGCTGTGGTGTTTGCAGGTCTGCGGCGAAGCAGGGGCGATGCTGCACAAGATCCCGTTCGGTTTCGATGCTTCGGCCTGGGAGACCTTCTGGCCGTTGGCAACCGGCGGGCGATTGGTTATTGCGCGACCCGGCGGGCATTACGAACCAGCCTATCTGGCGCGCGAGGTGCGCGAACGGAAGGTCACGGCGCTGGTGTTCGTGCCGGCGATGTTGCAGCTGTTTCTGGAAGTCGACGAGGTCAGTCAGTGTGTGTCGCTGACCGATGTGTTCAGCGGCGGCGGTGAGCTGCCGCCAGCCCTGGCGCGGCGTTTTCAGGAGCGTCTGCCCCAGGCGCGGCTGCACAACGTCTACGGCCCGACCGAAACCACGGTGATCAACAGCATCTGGACCCTGGAGCCCGGCGCCGAGGTGCCGGCCCGGCAATTGCCGATCGGTCGGCCGATTGCCAACAACCGTTTTTACGTGCTCGATGACCACGACCAGCCGGTGCCGGTGGGTGTGAGCGGGCATCTGCACATAGGCGGCGTCGGTGTGGCCCGCGGTTATCTGGGGCTGGCGCAGCTCAGTGCCGAGCGCTTTATCGACAACCCCTTTGTCGTGGGGGATCGGCTCTATCGCAGCGGCGATCTGGCGCGCTACCGCCCGGACGGTCAGCTGGAATTTCTCGGTCGCAACGATTTTCAGGTCAAGTTGCGCGGCGTGCGCCTGGAACTGGGCGAAATCGAAGCCCGGCTCGAAGCATTTCCCGGTATCCGCAGCGCCGTGGTGCTGATGGTCGGCGAAGCGGCGCAGGATCAACGATTGGTGGCCTGTTGCGTGCTGGCCGAACCCGTGGACGAAGCAGCGGTGCACGCCCATCTGGCGACAACCTTGCCCAGAGCGGTGATCCCCGGCAGCTATCTGTGGCTCGAAGCGCTACCGCTGACCGCCAACGGCAAGGTTGATCGCGCCGCGCTGACAGCGTTGGCAGACGAAGAGATGATCAACCGTCAGGTCAACCTGAGCAGCCCGCGCGATCACATCGAGCTGGCGCTGTACCAGATCTGGAAAAGCCTGTTGCTGGCGCCGCAGATCGGCATTCGCGACAACTTCTTCAATGTCGGCGGCACCTCCATCGCCGCGATCAAAATGGCCCATGAAATCAGCCAGCAGTTCGCGGTCGAAGTGCCGGTGCGCGTGGTGCTCAGCTACCCGACCATCGAAGCCTTGGGCGGCTGGCTGCGGGTCGGGGCGAATCCGGCGTTGGCCCAGAGCAACCTGATCGAGTTCCGTCGCGGCAGCGGTCAGCACAACGTGGTGTGCATTCACCCGGCGGGCGGTACGGCGTTCTGTTACCTGTCGCTGGCCAAGGTGCTGCCGGATGAAACCGGCGTGTACGGGGTGCAATCGCCGGGGCTGAATCCGGGGGAGAGCACCGAGCCGACGGTCGAAGCGATGGCCGAGGCTTACTTGCGCCAGATCGAACCGCTGACGGAGCAACCGCTGATCCTCACCGGGCTGTCGTTCGGCGGCCTGGTGGCCTATGAAATGGCGCGGCGGTTGACGGCGGCGGGGCATCGTCAGGTGACGGTGGTGCTGCTCGACACCCAGGGCAGCGACGATCCGGGTTTCCGCGAACAGATCGGCACCGTGGACATGGCCGAGTTTCGCGACAAACTGGTGCGTTTCAACGGCATGTACCCCGGCATCGATGACGCCCAGGTCGAACGCTATTTCAACATCTACAACCACAACCGCCTGGCCATGGCCGCCTATGAGTGCGCGCCGCGCGCCGGCCGCGTGGTGCTGATTCAGGCGCGGGAAGATTTCAGCCGCCATCAATTGCATGAACTGCGCGGCTTCTGGCGTCGCCGCGCGGGCAGCGGCTATCTGGCGAAACTGGTCAGCGGCGGGCACTGGGACATGCTTGAAAGCGCGGAAATCCACCGGGTCTCGCAAATCATCCGTCGGGAGCTGCAACGCTTCGACGCGCAGGAGGCGAAATGATGAGTGCGTCCAATGACAGGCCATTGCTCGCGCGTTTTGCCGAGCAAGTGGCGGGTAATCCGCAAGCCTCGGCGGTGATCGATCAATCGGTCACGCTGACTTACGCCGAACTGGCCAGCGCCAGCGAGCGCATCGCCCGAGGGTTGCTGGCGCGCGGCGTCGAGCCCGGCCAGTCGCTGGCGTTGTGCATGCCGCGTTCATGGCAATGGCTGGCGGCGATTATCGGTGCGTTGAAGGTCGGTGCGGTGGTGGTGCCGCTGGATCGGGCGAGCCCGCGCAAACGTCGGGAGTTGATGCTGGCGGATGCGGCGTGTGTCGGCCTGATTACCCTGGATGAAGAGCCGCTGTGGTCGCCGTCACTGTGGCAAACCAGCGTCGAGGCCTTGCTCGATCAGCCGGACGCTCCGCCGCAAACACTGGCCGAAGACTTTGCCGAGGTGATGTTCCTGTTCTACACCTCGGGCACCACCGGCACGCCAAAAGCGGTCGAGGTTGGCGAGCGTGGCTTGTTGCGGTTGGCGCACACCGACGGCTATATCGAGATTCGCCCGACGGACCGCTTCGCCTGCCTGTCCAACCCGGCGTTCGATGCGTGCAGTTTCGAACTGTGGGCGCCGCTGCTCAATGGCGGTTGCTGCGTGATGATCGCCGACGAGGACGTGCTGGACGCGCGTCGACTGGCTGAGGTGCTGGAGCGCACCCAGGTCGACAATCTGTTCATGACCGTGTCGCTGTTCAACACGTTGATTGCCGAGTGGCCGTCGTGCTTTTCCAGCATGCGTCAGGTGCTGATCGGCGGTGAGCAGATCAGCGCTGCCGCCGTGCGCGGCTGGTATCGGGCCAACCCTGAGAGCCGCTGCCGGATCTTCAACGTCTACGGCCCCACCGAATGCACCACGTTTGCCCTGTGCTGGCCGATCAGCCGCGATTTTGCCGGTGACTCGGCGCCTATTGGCCGACCGTTGCCGGATACCGGCGTGCAGGTGCTGGATGAGCAGCAACGCCCGGTGCCGGCGGGCGAGGTCGGCGAGCTGTATTTGAGTGGCAGCGGTGTCGCCCGTGGCTACCGCAACCGGCGCGAAGAAACTGCTCGCCAGTTCGTCCGTTTGCCCGACCTCGACGGTGGCGCGCAGGTGCATTACCGCACCGGTGATCTGGTGCGACGCAATGCAGAAGGCTTGATCGAGTACCTGGGGCGGGTCGACCGGCAGGTGAAGATTCGCGGCTTCCGGATCGAACCGGGGGAGGTGGAGCAACGGATCCTGGAGCATCCGGGCGTGGCGCAGGTGTACGTCTGCACCCGGCGTCAGGCGGCTGAAGATCATCAGTTGCTGGCGTTCATCGTGCCGCGCGGGGATCTGGACTATCACGCCTTCGAAAACCATCTGCGGGCACAACTGGCGCCGTATATGCGGCCGCATCAGCTGTTCCTGCTGGAGCGCCTGCCGCTGACGGCCAATGGCAAGATCGATCGTGATGGCTTGCTGGCCCAAGGGTTGAGTCCGTGGCATCCAGTCCTGGCGGCTACGGATAACGAAAACGCTTCACCGGCGCTGGACTGGTTGCTGAGTCAGGCCCGCTCGCTGCTCGGCCAACCGGCTCTGAGCGCGCAGGACGACTGGCTGGGCAGTGGCGGCGATTCGCTCAAGGCGCTGCGCCTGCGTTCGGCGATTCGTGTCCACTGGCAGCGAGAGATCGCCATCGATACGTTGCTCAACGAGCCTTTCTCGTCATTGGCCGCACAACTGAGCGGTGAGACGAACGGCGAGTCGATTTACCCACCCGCGCCTCCGATCAGCAGCGCCAGACGCCTGCCGGCCACCGCCGAACAGCGCCGCCTGTGGCTGTTGCAACAACGCTCGCCGACCTCGACCGCCTACAGCGTGCCGCTGATTCTGCATCTGGCGGCAGGTGTCGAAGTTGCGGCACTGGCCGAGGCTTTGGGGCGTCTGGTGCAGCGTCATCCGGGATTGCGCACGGCATTCGCGGCGGGTGCCGACGGACTCGATCAAGTAATCGCCGAGCAGGGGCCGACCTGTCGCACCTTCGCGGTCGGGCATTTCACCGAGGACAACTGGCAGGCTTTCGCCGAGCTGGTGTTCGCCGCGCCGTTCGATTTGACCACCCCGAAGCTGTTTCAGGCCTGGCTGTTGCCGTTCGCCGATGGCAGCTGCCGGCTGTTGCTGAACCTGCATCACATCATCGTCGATGGCTGGTCGGTGAACCTGTTGTTCGATGACCTGACGCAGCTTTACGCCGATGCCCTGCAAGGCCGCGACAGCCTGCAACCGGCCGCCCGATTGACGACGCTGGAGTTTGGCCAGTGGCAGCGTCAGTGGAGCGTCGATCCGCATTATCGCGACCAGCGCCGCGCCCTCGCCGAATTGCATCGCCGTCAGGAAGAACCGTCGCCTGCATTGATGCCAATGCGCGAGATCAGCCCCGACGCCCGGTTGCACCGCGAACCCTTGGGCACCCTGCGCAGTGCGGCCCTCGAGCGCTTTTGCACCCAACAACGGCTGACCCGTTTCGAAGTGCTGTTCAGTGTCTTCGCCTGGAGCCTGTACGCCCTGACCGGGTGCGAGCGGCCACGGATCGCCAGCCCGGTGGCCAACCGGCCACTGGCGGAGTTCGAAGACACCGTCGGCATGTTTGCCAACACCGTGCTGATCCCCACTGCCGTTGAAAACCCATTGACCCTGAGCGAGCAGTTGCGCAAACAGACCGCCACCGTGCGCGAAGTGCTGGCGTTGCAGGACGTGGCGCTGGCGGATCTGGTGGAAGACCTGCGGCTGTCGTCGAGCCCCTCGTTGTTCGACTTCATGTTCGTGCTGGAAAACACTGACTACGCCGCACTGGCC
This sequence comes from Pseudomonas sp. 3-2, assembly GCF_019710535.1. Classification (NCBI taxonomy): domain Bacteria; kingdom Pseudomonadati; phylum Pseudomonadota; class Gammaproteobacteria; order Pseudomonadales; family Pseudomonadaceae; genus Pseudomonas; species Pseudomonas sp. 3-2. Next base: position 2,830,476 of record NZ_CP081200.1, read on the forward strand.
GACTCAAACCTGCGCGCCACGCTGGCATTCAACGAGCAGTTACATGCCAAGTGCCCGTTGACGTTGTTGATGGTGGGCAGCGGTTCGCAGCTGGAATGCTGGTGGGAATATCAGTGCAGCTATTTCGATGCCGAACAGATGCGGGCGTTGAACGCGCTGTTCCGCCGGGGTCTGGATCTGTTGCTGGAAAACCCGGCGGCCAACTTCAACGATTTGCTCGGCCCGTATCGACATGGTTTGCCACCGGCCAGCGAAGGTCCGCAGACTGCGCTGCCGTTCAACACACTGGCGGACGGGTTCGAGCATCAAGTGCTTTGCACGCCGGAGGCGGTCGCGCTGGTTCAAGGCCAGCAGCGCCTCAACTACAGCGAGCTGAATGCGCTGGCCGATGCTCTGGCGGCAAACCTGATCGAGCGCCATCCGTTGCCGGCCGGGAACGCGCCGTTGCATGTCGTGCTGTTCCTCGATGCCTCGGTGGAGCACATTGTCGCCTTGCTGGCCCTGGCCAAACTCAACCTGACCGCCGTGCCGCTGGATCCCGCCTATCCGGTGGCGATCCAGCGTCAGGTGCTGGAGCAGGCGCAGCCGCTTTGTGTGCTGTTCAGCGACGCGACCAAGGCTGCACTGGATGACCTGAACGCCGGACGATTCGCCACCCATCGGGTTGATCTGCGCGCCGATGCCGGAACATTCGAGCGTCCACGCCACGCCGGCGAACGGCCGCTGTACACGCTGTTCACCTCCGGATCGACCGGCACGCCCAAAGGGGTGCAAGTGTCCGAGCGAACCCTGTGCAACCTGCTGCAATGGCAGCGCACCGAAGGGCAGTTGCCGGCGAAAGCGGTGACACTGCAGTTCTCGATGCTGTCGTTCGATGTGTCGTTCCAGGAGATTTTCAGCACCCTGTGCGGCGGCGGTTGCTATCACCTGATCACGCCGCGCTGGCGTCAGGATGCCGAGGCGTTGCTGGATTACATGGTCGAGGCGCGAATCGAGCGCCTGTTCCTGCCGTACGTGGCGTTGCAGCATCTGGCGCAAACCGCCGTGACTCGGGGCATTTACCTGTTGGCGTTGCGCGAGGTGATCACGGCCGGCGAGCAATTGCTCTGCACCGATGCGCTGCGCAACTGGTTCGACGGCATGCCACAGGCGTCGCTGTTCAACCACTATGGCCCGACCGAAACCCACGTGGTCAGTGCCTTGCGCCTGCCGCCCGTGGCGCGGAACTGGCCACTGCGCGCGCCGATCGGCCATGCCGTCGGCAATGCGCGGTTGCTGCTGGTGGATGAACACGACCGCCCGGTGCCCAACGGCTCTCGCGGCTATCTGCTGGTGGCCGGGCCGATGGTTGCCCGCTGTTATCTGGCCGATCCTGCCCTGAACGCCGCACGGTTTGTCGAGCTGGCAGACGACTGTTTGTACTACCGCACCGGCGATCTGGCGTGGGCCGATGCCCAAGGCTGCCTGCATTACCTGGGGCGTGACGATCAGCAGATCAAACTCAGCGGCCATCGTCTGGAGCTGGGGCAGATCGAGGCGGCACTGATGCAGATGCCGGAAGTGGTCAACGCGGTGGTGGCGGTGCAGGCCGATCCGCCCCGGTTGATCGCCTGGCTGCAACTCGAAGGCGAACCTCCAACGTCGCAAGCGCTGGATCGTCAGGTCGCGCAGCTGCTGCCGGCCCATGTGCGAATCGATGAATACCGGCGGATCGACCTCTGGCCACGCACCCCCAGCGGCAAGATCGACCGCAAGGCTTTGCCGAACCTGGGCGAGGCGCTGGAGCGGCGCAGCACGCCACAACCGGTTGTTCAACTGAGCGCACTGGAACGGCAACTCAGCGAGTTGTTCCAGGGTGTGATCGGCCGTGACATCGAGCCGGAGCAGACCTTCTTCGAGGCCGGCGCCACCAGCCTCGGCCTCATGCGTTTGCATGGTCGTTACGCCGAAGAACTGCCGCACAAGGTGACGATGGCCGACCTGTTCGAACACGTCACGGTGCGGCGTCTGGCGGCGCATCTGTCGACCGCGCCAGTGGCAGCGGTGCAGCAGGTACGGCAAACCGATGCTGGTCATCAGCCGATGGCGATCATCGGCATGGCGGTCAATGTGGCCGGGGCGCAGAACCTGTCCGAGTTCTGGGCCATGGTGCAAGGCAATGAGCTGGGCATCGAGCACTTTGCTGCCGAAGAAGGCCTGGTCGGTGCCCGCAGCCAACTGGCGGGCATGCTCGATTTCGATCCCGAGTACTTCGGCATCAGCCGCCAGGAAGCGCGCCTGATGGACCCGCAACAGCGGCATCTGCTGATGGCCTGCGTACAGGCCCTGCAACACGCGGCCATCGTTCCGTCGGCGGACGGTCCGCGCATCGGCCTGATCGCCAGTTGCGGCGAAACCACGTACTTCCAGCAAATGCTGCGCGAAACCGCCGACGACGATCTGCCGGACGGTTTTCAACTGGCGCTGCATCACGACAAGGATTTTCTGGCGACCAAAGCCGCGTATCACCTGGACCTCAACGGTCCGGCCCTCAGCGTGCAAGCCGCTTGCGGCAGCTCATTGATCGCCGTGCACCTGGCCAGTTCGATGCTGCGGCAGGGCGACAGCGACGTGATGCTCGCGGCCGGGGTGCTGATCGACCCGACCCTGACCGAGGGCTACCGGCATCGCTCGCAGCACATCTTTTCCGCCGACGGTCTGTGCCGTCCGTTCAGCGACGACGCCAGCGGCACCCTCGGTGCCAGTGGCTACGGCGTGGTGGTGCTCAAGCCGCTGGCCAGGGCGCGGGCCGATGGTGACCGGATCTATGCGCTGCTCGAAGGCTCGGCGTTGAACAATGACGGTCGGGCCAAGATGAGTTACACCGCACCGTCGGTGGCCGGGCAGAGCGCGGTCATTCGCGATGCCTTGAGTCGGGCCGGATTGACTGGTGCCGACATTGGCTACATCGAGGCCCACGGCACCGGCACCTTGCTCGGCGATCCGATCGAAGTCGCGGCGTTGACCAAGGCTTTCGGCGATGCGCCGGCCGGCCAATGTGCGCTGGCCTCGGTGAAAAGCCAGATCGGTCATCTGGGCGCGGCGGCGGGGGTCGTCGGGCTGATTCGCGCCAGTCTCGCGGTGTTCCATGGCGTGCTGCCGCCGAACCTCGGTTTTGGCCGGATCAACCCGCAGATCGATCTGCAGCATTCGCCGTTCTACGTGCCGACCACGTCCCGGCCATGGCCGCAAGGGCGGCGGCGACTGGCCGGTGTCAGCAGTTTCGGGATTGGCGGGACCAATGCGCATGTCATCGTCGGCGCTGCGCCCACGGCGCAGGAAACGGTCGAGGAAACATTGCCGCTGCTGATGATCTCGGCCCATAGCCGGGCGGAGTTGCTGCGCGATATCGCGGCGATTCGCGAATACCTGCACGCGAACCCGGAACAGCAGACTGCATTGCTGCGGCACTTGCAGTCAGGTCGTCGGCAGCTGCGCTGGCGCTTCGCGATGGTCTGCCGGTCGGGTGATGACATTCCATCGCAGCCGACAGCGATCAAGGAAGTCACGGTCTCAAGCGCGCAGGTGATCGCCCGTGATCAATCGCCGCAGGCGCTGCTGGACGCCTGGTACGAAGGCGCGAATATCCAGTGGCCGCAGCGCTCGGCACCGCCGCCCTGGGATTTGCCGCCGTCGTCGTTCGATCTTCAGCCGTATCGTTTCCAGACTCCCGTGGCTAACCAACCTGCTGCGCCAGCCCTTGAGCGGCAACCGCTGGCGGACTGGTTCCACCAGCGCCAGTGGGTGCGCACCCGGCGATTGAGCGCGACAGCGACGGCGGAATCCCGTGAGGTGCTGATTCTGTGCAGCCCTGAAACGCCGGAATCGACCTTGCTGGCGAGCCTGAACACTGTGTACCGACGCGTCATTCACGTGCGTGCCGGCAATGGCTTCAAACGCCTGAGCGCGGATCGTTTCGAACTTGATCCGCTGGACACTGAATCACTCAACCGCTTGCTCACCGAGGTTGCAGAACCTGAACTCGGCGAACTCGACTGGCTGCATGCCTTGCCGCTGGCGGTGTCGGGCGCGGTCAACGAGCAATCGCTGGATCTGGCGCAGTGGGCTTGTCTGGACTCGGTCTGTGCGCTGATGCAGGTCTGGGGGCAAACACCGCGCACGACACGGCTGCGCTTGTGGTTGATCTCATGGCAGGCGTGTCCGTTGGACGGCGAGGTTCAGCGTCCGGAGCTGGCGGCGCTGGCCGGCATCACCGAAGTGGTGCCGCAGGAATACCCGGTGCGTTGCCACTGGCTGGATTTGCCGTCGTCGCGAATCGAAGCGCAGGCCGGCGGGTTGGCAGCGTTGCTTGCCGATCCGGTTTCATTGCCTCGGCGAATGGCAGTGCGCGACGGTTACCTGTGGCAGCCACGCTTGCTGCCTCAGCCTTTGAACGGCCCGGCAACGACGTCTCTTTTACCGGAAGATGGAACATTCCTCGTGCTGGGCGGCAGCGGCGGCATCGGCCGAACCCTGTGCGAACACCTGCTACAGGCACCCGCGCGCCGTGTGGTGCTGATCTCGCGCCAAGGGCAATTGCCTGAGTCGCTGGTGGCGTACACGTCGCGGATCGACTGCATCAAAGCAGACATCGCCGACCTGTCGCACTGGCCGCAGATTCTCGATCAACTGGCCGTTCGCTACGCTCGCCTGAGCGGTGTGATTCATGCGGCGGGCGTCGGTGCGGGCAGCCTGATTCGCCACCGCGATGCCCGGCAAATGGCCGAGGCGATGGCCGCCAAGACTCGCGGCATGCTGGCGGTCGAAGCCTTGATCGAGCACCTGAAGCCGGGTTTTGTCCTCTATTGCTCTTCAATGTCGGCACTGTTCGGCGGCGCGGGGCATCTGGACTACGCGGCGGCCAGCGGAGTGCTCGACGGCTTCACCCACTATCGCCCGAACCCCGCCGACACTTGCTTGCGACTGGGGATCAACTGGGACATCTGGCGCGACATCGGCATGGCCACCACCAGCAACGGCGGGGACACCGCACATCTGGAGCATCTGACGGTCGGTCTGTCGGCAGAAGAGGGCTGTCGGGTGTTCGATCTGGCGATGGCGACGCAGTTGCCGCAGCTGCTGATCTCCACCACCGGCATCGACACGGCGCGGCGGTTTTATCCGGTTCGCCATGGTGCCGTGGCCGCCCCGATCGAGGCGCCGAAGGGCGTGGATCTGTCGGCGCGCTTGCGTGAGTGTCTGTGCAAGTGGCTCGGTGTGACGGAGCTGGAGGACGACGATTCGCTGTACGACCTGGGCGCGGACTCGCTGACGCTGCTCGATCTGATCGATGAACTGCAAGCAGCCACCGGTGAGGTGTTCCAGCTGTCGCAATTCAGCCACAAGGTCAGCCTGAGCGAGGTGCTGGGGCTGGTCTCGACCGCCACGGTTGAAGAGGCGTCCGGCGTAACACAGCAGGGCTGGCGCGACGCAGTGCGGATCGATCAATGGCATGCCGGTGCCGGCCGCGACTGGCTGTACCTGATCCACCCGGTGGGCGGCGATGTTCAGGCCTATCGGGAACTGGTCTCGGGGCTGCCGGCGGAGCTGGGCGTGTGCGTGATCGCCGACCCGGCGCTGCGTCTGCCGCAGTTGCCGAACGTCAGCGTGGAGGAACGTGCACGCTGGTATCTGGCGGCGATCAAGGAGCATCTTCCGCACGGCAGCACTTGGCGCCTTGCAGGGTGGTCCTTCGGAGCATGGGTGGCGCAGGCGCTGTGTCATCAGGCCCAGGTCGACGGCTTCAGGCAGCCGTTGTTGTACCTGATCGACCCGCCCGCGCCGGATGCCGGTGCGCAACTGGCCGGCATCGACGAGCAGACCATCGAGCAGGTGTTCCAGCGCGAGTTCGCCCAGCGCTGGCCGGCGGTCGAAGGGCAGGGCATGGCCGAAGAACGGCAGGCCTATCTGCAACGGCTGACGGTGTGTTGCCGCAATAACATGACCAGCATGATCGACTTCCAGCCGCCGGCGCTGACGAGCACAGTGGTGCGGTTGTTCAGCGCCGGGCACGCCAATCCTTACGGGCTGGGCAATGCCTGGAATCCGGATGACCTGCAACGCAACTGGCAGGCCTTGCTGCCGCAATTGCGCAGCTGGCAAACCCTCGACACCGATCACTACGGCATCGTGGCGGGCCGTTGGGCGCGGTTGCTGGCCGAAGTCATCGGTACGGATGAGCCTTCGCCATGAATGAACCAATTTCTATACCGAAATGGTGGCTGGCCTTGACCAAGGTGTTGTGTGAAGCCGAGCCGGACGAGGCCTTGCGTCTGCGCTTGAGCCGATTCCACGGGCAGGTGCCGTTTCAGCTGTTTCATCTCTGGCAGGCCGAGGTGGTCATGCCGATGCTCTGCGAAGCCGTGCCGGAGCATCAGCAGGCGTTGCTTGCGTTGCAAAGCCTGCATCAGCGGGCGGCGCTCGGCGTGATCGGGCGTCAGGGCGAATGGCGGGCCACGCTCAAACCGGTGTTGCTGGCGCTGTATCGCAAGGCTTATGCCTATGACGCGGCGTACGCCAAGGCCCACGCCAGTGCGCTGACCTACGGCCTCGCACCGGCCAACACCGCCATGATTGCCGAGCACTTCGGCGATGCCGAGGCGTTCGCCGAGTACTACGCGCAACTCAATACCGAGGCCGCTGCCACCGCGTTTGCCCAGGCTCATGCCAGCGCCAACGCCGAGGTGTCGGCCCGGGCTTTCGCGGCCGACGATGCAGACACCTGCGCTCAGGTCTGCGGGGCGTCGGTGCGGGTTTACGTCGGGGCCTGCGCTTCGAGCGACGAACAGCGGCAGGCCGCACTCAACCATCTCGCCGCCGGGCTCGACCGAAGCCTGGCCACGCTGCAATCCCGTTCAACAGGAGAACGACATGAATGACGCACAACTGCAATTCGATGTGGTGATCAACGCTCAGGGTCAGTATTCCCTGTGGCCGGCGGGCAAGCCGATGGCCAGCGGCTGGAGCGAGGCGGGGATGCGCGGCGAACGCCAAATCTGTCTGGATTACATCAACGAACACTGGATCGACATGCGCCCGCGTTCGCTACGCGAACAGTCATCAGCGTCGTTCCAATAAAAAGGGTGAGGGAACATGGATCAGTTGGCACTCAAGGCAATCGAGCGCATCGCCGCCGAACGGCGTGCGCCGTATCAGCACATCACGGTCGAGCGGGTCACGCCGATCATTGGCGCCGAGATCGGCGGCGTCGATCTCTCGCAACCGCTGAGCGACGAGCAGCTCGCGGAAATCCGCCGGGCCTTTCTGGAGAACCACGTGGTGGTGTTCCGCGATCAGCACCTGACGGTGGACGAGCACAAGGCGTTTGGCCGGCTGTTCGGTGAGCTGCGGGCGCTGCCGGTGGAAGACATCGACGGCGATGACCCGGAGCTGGTGGTGATCCGCGCCAATGCGCAATCGCGCTACGTGGCCGGCGAAACCTGGCACACCGACGGTACCGCCGATCTGGCGCCGTCCATGGGTTCGATGCTGTACGTCAAGGAAACCCCGGCCATCGGCACCGGTGGCGATACGCTGTTCGCCAACATGCACCTGGCGCTGGAAATGCTGTCGCCGACGATGCAGCAGTTTCTCGGCGAGCTGACCGCGATCCACGACGGCGCGATTCCGTGGAAGGGCTATGAGGCGCCGGCCAACCTGCCGAAAACCGAACACCCGGTGGTGGTTCGCCACCCGGAAACCGGGCGTAAAACACTGTTCGTCAATTCCGGGTTCACGTCGCACATCGTCCAGTTGTCCGGCGGTGAAAGTCAGGTGCTGTTGAACATGCTGTTCGATCTGGTGGCGCGGGAGCCGGTCCTCAGCTGTCGCGTGCGTTGGGCGCCGAACAGCCTGGTGTTCTGGGATAACCGCTGCACCCAGCACCATGCGGTCTGGGATTATTTCCCGCACTCGCGGTATGGCGAGCGGGTGACGATTCTGGGGACGCAGCCCAAGGCTTGATGACCCTGAAAGTCCCTCTGTGGGAGCTCGCTCCCACAGGTTCGGGTCTAAATTCCTCGATTGAGCAGTTGCTCGACGATCAACTCGCCGAACGCCAGATTCCCGTGCAGCGGGTCATCCACTTCGCAGTACGCCGGAAGCTGAAAACCCAGCTCATCATTCGCTGCCGCGCGCACATCGATCAGCTCGATGCCGAGCCCCTGCAGGCGCTCGATCAGCAGCGCCTGCGCGGCCATGAACACACGCGGATCGGACAACTCTGGCACCCGTTGCGGCGGCAGCACGGCGAACACCTTGAGGTTCATCGCCCGGGCCTGTTCATAGAACGCCAGCGCAGGTTTGGACAAGGTGTCGACGATGGATTCGAACAGGGGCCCGGCGAGAAAACCTTCGTCGAATTCGCCGTCCGGTGTCTGGTAGCAGGTCCAGTTCGGCGCGGTGGCGAGGTAGTGCAGGCTCAGGCCAATGGTACTCACCAGCGGCACCCCGACCTTCGCCAGTTGCGGCACTTCAAAAGGCGCCAGGGCCTGGCGATACAGACGTTCCATCTCGGCCTCGCGAAACAGCACGTCATGGCGGGTCAGGCTGAAAAAATCCACCGCGAAATCCCGGCCGGTGCCCAGCGGGCCGCCGCTGAACGGCAACTCACGGGCCTGCGCGGCCTTGCCGATGACCCCGGCATGGGAGTCGCCCAGCAGCAGAAACCTAGGCGTAGTAATCGAGCACGGCGTCTTCACAGACAAGCTCCTCGCTGGACACGCAGGTGGAGGGAATGCTGGCCGGCGTTTGCAGCGGTTGAACGGCGTCGAGCCCGGCGAAAAACTGCTGCATGACGAACGCCACGCCTTCGGGCGTGACCTCGCGCTGGTTGGGTTGGTAGAACGCGCCCTTGAACGGTGTGCCGGTGATGATTTCGTAAGAGGGGAAATAGTCGACGTCGTGCAGGTCTTCGCACAGCTGCCCGGCGACGGCGCGCAGGACCGATTTGGAATAGGTGGTGGCGCTCAGCACATGTTCGCCCGTGGCCGTCGCCGTCAGGGGCACTGGTGACACGGTGAGCAGCAGGCGCAGCTGCGGGTTGATCGAACGCATCAATTCCAGCGCCCGCACCATGTCGCCATAGGTGTCCATGAAGCCGAAATTGCAGAAACGGTGCAGCTGCGGATCGAAAGTGCCGCGCACGGTGCCGGGGCACACGGGATAAACCAGACCGGTCTGGCGGTTTTGCCAGGCTTCGGTCAGGCCGAGGGTGAACACGAACACTTTGGCTCGGCGCAGGGCGCTGCGGATGGCGTCGAGGGTGGCTTCACGCGAGGCGAACAGCGCGTCCTCGCTGGCAAAACCGTCGGGTTCCACGGCGGGGCGGAATGGGTCGAACCATCGCCCGTCATGTGCCCAGGTTTCGTCGGGGGGCAGGCTCACGCCCAAGGCCCATTCGAGCCATTGGCACAGCATCGCCGGGGTGTACAGATTGCCGGTGCGGAACGAGAACACCCCATAGTTGTGGGCCTTCCAGTCGGCTGCGGGCAGTTCGGCCGGGGCCGGTTCCGCGTCCAGCCAGTTCATGCCGCGTTCGCCCAGCGCCCGGCCGATGTGCTGGGCGAAACACGAGCCAGCGGTGACGATGGCGTCCTTGGTGCCGATCTCGAATTGTGGCGTCCACAGTTGATCGATGTTCAGCGCGGGCTTGTCAGCCACGGCGGTGCGCCAGAAAGCGCGGGGTGGCAGGCATTGATAAGGATTCACGACGAGGGCCTCCTTGGCGGTCGCTGATAAAACGGGGTCAACTGATTTGATAGCGGTAGATCAGGTCGTCAAACCACCGATCTCCAATCTGATAGGCCTGCGGCACGCGGCGTTCGAATACAAAACCGCATTTCTCCAACACCTTGCAGGACGCGATATTACCGTCGGTCACGGTCGACTCCAATGAGTCCAGGCCGATGGCGGCGGCATAGTCGATGATCGCCTGCCGCGACTCGGTGCCAAAGCCTTTGCCCTGATGCTCGGGTAACAGCAGGCAACCCACCTCGGCATGCCCCGGCGACAGGATGCGAAAACCGGTCACTCCCAGCTCCTGCCCGCTGGCCCTGTCGGTCACCACCAGACACAACCAGTGATCCGACTGCGGCCCCCAAGCCGGAAGCCGATGCTCGAAGCCTTTGCGCACCTGTTCTTCGGCGATTTCACCGAACACGTACTGCATGGTCTGTGGCTCGGAATGCAGCCTGAGGAACAGCGGCCAGTCGGATTCGACCATCGTGCGCAGGTCCAGGCGTTGCGTGGTGAGTTCGAGCATCCGGTGCACCTTGCAGAGGTGGAAAGGAAAGAGGTTTTTTACTTGGTGCCGGGGCAAAGATCAATGATCTGTACTGCTCGGTGGTTTCAATGTTTTTACTAAACCTGCCGTTTACTTAAGGCTGTTAGGCTTCAACTGCCGTGTGTACTCGATAGAGGGGGCGGCAGAGTAGGCATCCAGTGAGTCCTGCGTTGTTGATTCTGCGATGAAAAGCAGAGAAGGCCCGAAGAGGGCTTTACGTTCTTCCGGCATGCAGGTCGGCAAGTAGGTGCGCAGCACTCGCGGGTCGTAAAAGCGAAAGGCGAGCTCATTGCCTTCGAAGTCCACTACTTTGAGTAAGGTGCGAAAGTGACGGCGTAACTGGCGGAGGGAAACATCGGGTGGTGCAATGACAAAATACCCCCAGCTTGCTCCCCATCCCACATCAAGCAGTGAACCGGTGAACGCTTGATCAGGATCAAGATGCACCAGATAGGGGGCAACGGCAGACAGCGCCGGAGTGAGACTGCCTGCATACAGGCAGGTAAAATCGGAATTGCTCAAACGGATCATGGGTTCGATTCGGTCATCGCGAGCTCCGTCCAGCAATGCATATACCTGCGGTGCCTGCGGACCTTTCCCTGCGCTCCACAGCTCCCGAACAAGCCATGTGACCAGGCTCAGGTCTGATTCATGCGGGGCACTCATTTCGAACAGATCTCACAGAATGGCTTTCCGTCTTCGGCCGCCTGTTTCAGAGATCTGGCTTGGCGATCCTGGCGCTGTATGCGGGCCTTTTTGAGTTCGACAGCAGAAATACGGGGGGCAGTGGCAGCAGTAGCGGCGGTCAGCCGTTGTCCGGCTTTATCGCTGTCGGCTATCCAGGGAATGACGGGCGGCAGAATTGCAATTCCGGAACCCACACCCGGCGCACCGCCGGTATTGGCCTTTACCTCGGCACCACTGATGGTCACACCACCCGCGTCGACCTTGACGAAACTGCCGCCAGCCTTCGCCGTCAGTTCCATGCCGCCCTCGATCACGACCTTGTCGCCGGCGTGGTAGTGAATTTCCGTGCCCGCCTCCACGAACTGCCCGGTGCCGACCTTCACATGCTGGGTCACGCCGACAGTCAGGTGATCGTTGGCGCGCATTTCACTCTTGCGGTCCAGGTGAGTGATGCGGTGTTCCTCGACCTTGAATTCACTTAAAACATTGGCTTCAACGATGTCATGCCGTTCATTGCCGACGCGGATCTTCTGGTCGTGCTCGATGTTTTCGTCCCAGTCGCGCTGGGCGTGGATGTAGATCTGCTCAACGCCTTTCTTGTCTTCGATGCGGAATTCGTTATAGCCCTTGCCGCCCGGTGAGCTCAGGGTCTTGAAGGTGCTGCGGGTCTTGTTCGCCGGCAGGTCGTAGGGGACGACGTTTTCCTTGTGGTACAGGCAGCCGGTCACCAATGGCTGGTCGGGGTCGCCTTCGAGGAAGGTCACCAGCACTTCCATGCCGATGCGTGGGATGGCGATGCCGCCGTACGCTGCGCCGGCCCAGCCGCTGGCGACGCGCAGCCAGCAGGTGGTCTTGTCGTCGGCCTGGCCGTCGCGGTCCCAGTGGAATTGCACTTTCACGCGGCCGTACTGGTCGCAGTGAATCTCTTCGCCAGCGGGGCCGGTGACGATGGCGGTCTGGCTGCCGAGGACTTTCGGTTTCGGGTGTTCGAGGGCAGGGCGGTAGTGGGCGTCCCACGGGGTGGCCACGAATGAGTTGCGGTAGCCCTGGTGGAAATCGGTCTTGTTGTCGGTGACGTCGCTGGTGACGTTTTCGCCCAGTACTTGCGGCTGCTTGCCTTCGTGAAAGACTTCCAGCAACAGCCACAAATCGTTCCACTCGGCGCGCGGGTGTTCGGCCAGGGTCATGAAGTGGCCGCTGGTCAGGGTCGGCTCGTCACCTTTGCCTTCGGCGAGTTTGTAGTCGCTGCGATGGCGTTCCAGCGCGCGGGTCGAGAGGAACTTGCCGCGCTCGCGTGTGGTGAAGCGGCCGGGGTAGTCGTAGTCTTCCAGGTCCGGCATGAACGCGGATTTGACCGCGCTTTCGGGCAGGATCTTCGGTTTCTCGAAATCGTAATCGCGGCGGCTGACGCGGCTGGTGCGGGTTTCCAGGCGCAGGTTGAAGCGCTTGATCACCGGTTTGTCGGCTGTCATGCCGGAGTCTTGCTGGTAGTTGACCGGTTTCAGTTTGCGGAACACGGTCTGGTCATCGCCGAACACCAGTTTGTGGCCGCTGCTGCTGTGCTGGAAGTGGAAGTGAATGCCTTCCTCTTCGCACAGGCGCTGGATGAAATGCAGGTCGGATTCGTCGTACTGCACGCAGTAGTCGCGTTCCGGGTATTCGGCGCCGAGCTGGAAGCTGTAGGCATCGGCCAGGATCCCGCGATCTTCCAGAACGCGGGCGATGATCTTCGGCACCGTCAGTTGCTGGAAGATCTGCTGGTCATGGTTGTGCCGCAGGTAGGCCAGTTGCGGCACCAGGCTGAGGCTGTAACGGGTCAGGGTCTTGCCGGAATCGCCTTGCTCGATGCGATACACCAGACCGTGAATCTTGCCCTCGCCAGTGGCGCCGAACGTCAGGCAGCCAGGCTTGTGCAAGAGTTCTTCAAGGTTGAGGTCGGGACGGGCGCTGACCAGTTCGATGTCGAAACGGAACGGTTCGTTGAGGGCTTCGCGACCGGTGAAGCTGAGGACTTGCAGGTCGGCCGAAGCGCCTTCGAGCGTGAGGGTAATGTGGGTAGCGTTGGCGTCCAGCATGCCTTGAACTCCGTCCTTGTCGGCACAACGAGACGTTGCGCCAGATTGAAATCCATTCCTTTTAAAGCTGAAGCGACCCTATGGCTGACAGCGCTTGTGTCTGAGTCGCCATTCCCGCGCGTCGGGCGATTTGCCGGTATGCGGTTGATGCGGCATGCATAAGGTAGTCTGCAAAATGGCTGAATGCCACTATCCTGTGGAGTTGAAGGTGTGCAAACGTGAGTTTGGCGTAGGCAGGCATGCCAATAAACCAAGGGACGGTCGATTGTATGCTGATGATCAGGCATGAGCAGATGGAGGCGTTCAACTACAACGCGCGCGAACAAGTTGGCAGGAAGGTGATACTTGACCTGAAGGAAACAGCCCCGCATACCGTTATGGGATTGTCATCGGCGGAGATGGACGCTCGGCTGGCAACGGCGCTGGAGATGGCTGAGAAATACACTTTGCGAGAGGCGCCGGATCTTCGCTCATTCATACGGCTTTGCTTTGTAGTCGGGCCGCTGTTTGCAGAGTATCCCGCTGCACATGATTTATTGATCTCGGCGGGGCCGGACAAGAGCCGGCGCATGACACCGTTGTTCGAAGGTATGAAAACGGACATCTGGGAGCGTGCTGCCGACAACGATATCGTCACTCGAGCGCAAACTCCGTTTCCGTTCGACAATCCGTTCGCAGGCAGGCTTTCCCGAAGCGCTGGAGTCTGCGCGCCGGTTCGCCCTTCGATATCCATTGAGCCTTTGGCGACAGTCCATGCCGAGCGATATTTCCACTATGCACTACACCCGGATGTCTGGAGGCTTGGCCGAATGCTGCCGCGTATAAGTCTGGAACAGATTCGGACGCACATCAGGTCGGTCAGTGCCGGAAATGGTCAGGAGGCCTACGCGATCAGACACTCGGAGGCTGGATTCATTGGAGCGATCACGTTACGTAACGAACTGCCCTTCACATCCATCGCCTATTGGGTCGCCCGGCCGTTCTGGGGCTATGGAGTTGCCACCAATGCCATTGGAAAACTGCTTGTGCATCTGAGCAAACAACCGCACTCGATAAGGTTACGGGCGAACATTGCACGAACGAACCTGCCGTCGATACGCTTGGTCGAGACACTGGGGTGGAAAGAGCTGGCGCGAACGCGCGAAAGCAAGGGCAACAGGATCTACGAGTTTCATATCTAGGGACAGTGACGGAGCGTGTCGAGATGGAAATGGATCAATCCAGCATGATGGAAGAGGATATCCAGGCGGCATCCGGTATCTATGATGAGGATGACGAACACTTCGCCGAACACATGATCATGCAAGAGTGCCCGATAGAGATTTTTGACGACACATTCAGTGTGGCACTCGGATTGGGTTACCCGCAATTACCGGCGAAACTTTCAGATTTCAAAAAGGGTGATGCGGTGGCCTATTGCTCATTCGTTTATCGATATCACGATAACGGTGGCAAAGGCGCCATGAAATATCAGCCCGTGGGTTGCTCTAATATTTATTTGCCAGCGCAGTGTGAAGAGCTGCGCCAACGACGAGGAAGGGCAAAGGTCAAGTTCAAGTTTGAAATGTTGCTGAAGCCCGGATGCAATGACGTTCATCGCAAAGTCATGGCTGTTCCGACAATTGGTTGTCCTGCGCTGCTGAAAGACATCAATTTCTGCAGAGCACTTTTGTGGGCGGCCCATGCCGAAGAACGCCCTACGTTCCTCGTTGTCCATGGCGCGGAGGCAAAGTGTTATATGGATAATGTCGGAGACGTCATGGAAAAACTTAACGTCGGAATTGTCTCCTGGACGTGCGATCAACCGATTGCAGGCTTTGGTGTTTCAAGGCTTGCCGCCCAACAAGCCGGACTGCATTACAGTCACAGAGGCATTGTCGTGATGTCGGATGTCAACGTTGTCAATACCGGCAACCTGCAGAGCGGTTACGAGACTGACAGGGAAGATAAACTTCCCTTCAAATCCACCTATCGATATTCCTCTATGGGCAGTGGTTCCGGAGTTCCTGTTTATAAATGGCGCGATCCTGTAGTTGCCGATGAAGTTGAAGATGGCGCTCAGGTCGGGATGATGGTCGAGGCTAAAAAGAGCGAGGGGGGCGGTGGACGGCCGCTTGAACAGGTCATCATGATCAGTGACGAGTTGATGTATGACCCATGCTTCATCACATCCTCAGAAGACTCTGATGTGACCGCAACATTTGTAGCAGAAGAAAGAAGCTGGCGATCCAGAGGCAGAATCGATCATAAAACCTTTCGGGTGAAGAGCAGAACCATTGAAAAAGTCGACATGGGGAATGTGTTCTTGACTCAGGCATACGGGAAGTTGCGCGATGACTATCTGGCTACGTTGACGTGGGAAGATGATGTGAAAATTGAATATTATGAGGACGAAAAAATACGGACCACCACTGTAGGGACGCTAGCAAAAGAGTTTGCCGACAAACATAAAATTTCAGCATTGCACATTCGTTCGTTGATTATCGAAAAGATTTTGCTGAAATATAAAGAGCAGGCGCTTTCATGAGTGAAACAGACCGTTGACATGAAAACGAATCAGAAGATAGCCCCCACTGGAAACAGGGGCTACCTTCGCGCCGGTCAAAGTCTGCGGGTTTCTTTCGTCATGATGTATTCAGCCAGCCAGCGTCGCGTTATCGATCACAAACCGATACTTCACGTCGCCTTGCAGCATCCGCTCGTAGGACGCGTTGATCTGATCGGCGCGAATCAGCTCGATGTCGGAAACGATGCCGTGCTCGGCACAGAAATCCAGCATCTCCTGGGTTTCGGCAATGCCGCCGATCATCGAATCGGCGATGGTCCGGCGCTTCATGATCAGGTTGAACACGTTCGGTGACGGATGCGGCGAGGCGGGCGCGCCGACCAGCGTCAGGGCGCCGTCGCGCTTGAGCAGCACCAGATACTCGTCGAGATCGTGAGGCGCGGCGACGGTGTTGAGGATCAAGTCGAAGCTCTTCGTGTGCGTGGCCATTTCCTCGGCGTTGCGCGACACCACCACCTCATCGGCGCCCAGTGCCTTGGCGGCTTCGCGCTTGGACTCGGAGGTGGTGAACGCCACGACATGCGCGCCCATCGCATGGGCCAGTTTGATGCCCATGTGGCCCAGGCCACCGATACCGACCACACCGACCTTTTTGCCCGGCCCGGCATTCCACTGACGCAGCGGCGAGTAGGTGGTGATGCCCGCACACAGCAGCGGCGCGACGGCAGCCAATTGAGCTTCAGGATGGCGGATACGCAGCACGTAGCGCTCATGCACCACGATGTTTTGCGAGTAGCCGCCAAGGGTCCAGCCCGGTGCGTCCGGGGTCGGGAAGTTGTAAGTGCCGATCATGCCGTCGCAGTAGTTTTCCAGACCGGTTTCACAATCGTCGCAGTGTTTGCAGCTGTCGACGATGCAGCCGACACCCACCAGATCACCGACCTTGTAGTCGGACACATGGGCGCCGACCGCCGAAACACGGCCGACAATTTCGTGCCCGGGCACGCAAGGGAATTGCGTTCCGGCCCATTCGGCGCGCACCTGGTGCAGGTCGGAGTGGCAGATGCCGCAGAAGGCGATATCGATCTGCACATCATGGGCCGCCGGAGCGCGGCGATTGATCTGCATCGGCTCAAGGAGTTGGTCGCCGGCATGGGCGCCGTAGGCGTGTACGAGCATGGGAAAGTCCTTGATGAATGTATCGAAGAACCATTCTTCCCGGATTGCTCGCACAGCCTGTAGTGTATTTCTACCGATTACTTGCCTGATTCTGTTTTCGAAGAAAGCAACGTACCCCCGACGTGTACCCGGGGTTTTCACTGAGTGCGGGGTGAAAGATCAATGTTTTGATCCGGCTTGTTTCGCAAAGCCGATCTTGATCGCCACCAGCAGCGGTGCCGCCACCGCAAATAGCAACGTCACCGCCATGAACGCACTGTCAAAGGCGAGCACCAGCGACTGCTCCGACACCGTTCGCCCCAGCAGACTGGTCGCGGAACGGGCCGCCACCGTCTCATCGACCAGCGCCATGCTCACGGCATTGCTGGCGACCAGTTTACGGTTGCGGTCGTGGGTCTTGCCGGCGAGGTTCATCTGCGCGGCGGCGGAGCGGCGCTCGGACTCGACCTGGCGAATCTGCGCATGTTGCAGTTGCGTCTGGGCATCGACATCGCTCAGGCGTGCCTGTGCCGATTTGAAGTTGGCTTCGGCCTGGGCGAGGCGGGCGCGATAGTCCTGATCGTCGATGCGAAACAGCACGTCGCCGCTCTGTACCGACTGGTTGTCGCGCACCTCGACGCTGGTGACGTAACCGGCAATCTTGGCCGCCAGTGACGTGACATCGCCACGCACATAGGCGTTGTCGGTCGAGATACTTTTGCCGCCGTACAGCACGATATAACCGCCCGCCACAATCGCCAGAGCGGGGGCGCACAACAGCAGTCCTGCCGCCTTGCGCTTGCCTTGGCGCGGTGTCGCCGGCGTTGTTTCGGATTGCACCGTGCTGGCGGTGGTGGGCCGGGGCGCGTTCATGTTCGGGGTCCCGCGCAAGGCCGATTCCTTCGGCAGCCGGGCTGCCGAAGGTGGATCGGCGAATGGATCGGTTACGGCTTGACCGGTTTGACCAGGTCGGTCTCGTTGCTGTCGAGCACGAACACTGCCAGCAGACGTGACGGTTCGGTGGTGCTGGCATTGGCGCTCACCGCGTGGAAATCGCCCGGTTGTTCGACGAAGTTTTCCCCGGCCTTGTAGACCTTCTCCGGCCCGTCGCCGACCTTGCTGCGTACGGCGCCCTCAAGCACCGTGGCGTAGATGAACGCGGACTTCGGATGGAAGTGCGCCGGCGAAGATCCACCAGGCGCGTATTCCACCAGCACGCCCCGCATGGATTTACCCGGAACGTTGGGCAGGGCGCGGTCGAACACCACGGTGACCTTGCCCCCCTGCGGCTCGGTGGCCGAGACGGATGAGATTGAAAGGGCCGCAAACGTGGCGGCCAGCAGAATTCGGCTGAACATGACGATACTCCTTCAGAGGTAGGGGTGTTTCAGCGCTGGATCGATTGCGCCAGCCAGTCTTCAAAGCGCGTCGAGCCCAGGCGCGGGTTGCTGCTGCCGGGGGTGAGCGACTGGTCGTCGAGCACGTCGCCGAAGTAGCGGGCGTGGACGTCCGGGATCACTTTGCGGGTGTCGTGGGTGGCGCGGAAAAAACGCCGGACCAACTCGTCGAGCGGCATGGCTTCGGGGCCGGCAATTTCCTGTGTGCCGTTGATCGGCGCTGCCAGTGCCACATCCGTCAGCGCAGCAGCGACGTCGTCAGAAGCCATGGGCTGGATCAATGCCGGCGACAGGCGCACTTCGTCGCCGACGGTGGCGGACTGGGCGATGCCGCCGACAAATTCGAAGAACTGCGTGGCCCGTAACAGGCTGTATGGAATGCCGGACGCCTTGATCAGATTCTCCTGCGCGACCTTGGCGCGGAAGTAACCGTTGGCGGGCAGGCGCTCACTGCCGACAATCGACAGCGCAACGTGATGGCGAACTCCGGCGGCGGCTTCGGCGGCAAGCAGGTTGCGGGTGGAGGTCTCGAAGAAGTCGAGTACGGCCTGGTCTTCCCACGACGGCGCGTTGGACACGTCGACCACTACCTGGGCACCGTCCATTGCTTCGGCCAGGCCTTCGCGGGTAATGCTGTTGACGCCGGTGTTAGGCGAGGCGGCGCGGGCATCGTGTCCGCGTTCGCGCAGATTGTTCACAAGTTTCGATCCGATGAGGCCGGTGCCTCCGATAACGACTATCTTCATGACATCTCTCCACTTGCCGACCGCAACCGTTGCTGTCGATGTGGCATGAGCATGCTTGCGGCGCTCGGGCAAATCCTTGTGGTGACCTTGGATTTGCCTTGGTTTTTTGTCCAGACAGGCCAATCCGTCGGCAGATGCGTAGACCAATGCCCAGACCGGTGCGACGGCCCAGGGTCTGCCGTATCATTGGGCGCACGACAATCGCCCGCTCGGACACGGAGTCGGGGGCGCCAGACCAGAGAACAGCCACCGTGCAATTCGCGTTTGAAGACTACCTGCTCGATCAGCTGCGCCGGGAACTGACCTGGCGCGGGCAAGTCGTGACGGTCGGGCCGCAGGTCTTCGATCTGCTGTTGCTGCTGGTCAGCAACCGCGAGCGGGTGGTGAGCAAGGACGAATTGTTGAGCGCCGTGTGGAGTGGCCGGATCGTTTCCGAGTCGACCATCACCAGCCACATCAACGCCGTGCGCAAGGTCATCGGCGACACCGGTGAGCAGCAGCGCCTGGTGCGTACGGTGCCGCGCAAGGGCTATCGCTTCGTCGGCGAAATCACCTTGAGCGACAGCCCCGTCAATGCGCCCGAAGCGCCTGCGATACCCGAAGTGGCCACGACACTTGTCCTGCCGGAAAAGCCGTCGATCACCGTCCTGCCGTTCCAGAATCTCAGCGGCGACCCCGCGCAGGACTACTTCGCCGACGGCATCGTCGAAGACATCATCACCGCGCTGTCGCGCCTGCGTTGGCTGTTCGTCATCGCCCGCAACTCCAGCTTCACCTACAAGGGCAGGGCGGTCGACGCGCGGGGCGTCGGGCTGGAACTGGGCGTGCGTTACGTGCTGGAAGGCAGCGTGCGCAAGAGCGGCAACAAGATCCGCATCACCGGCCAGTTGATTGATGCGTGCAGCGGCACGCATCTGTGGGCCGAGCGCTTCGAAGGCCTGCTCGACGATATTTTCGAACTCCAGGATCAAGTGGCCGAGAGCGTAGTGGGCGCCATTGCGCCGCAGCTTGAACGAGCGGAAATCGAGCGGGCCAAGCGCAAGCCCACCGACAGCCTCGATGCCTACGATTACTACCTGCGGGGCACGGCCAAACTGCACATCGGCACCCGAGAGGCGATCGAGCAGGCACTGGCGTTGTTCTACCGGGCAATCGAACTGGATCCGGAATTTGCCTCGGCATACGGCATGGCCGCGTGGTGCCATTTCTGGCGCAAGCTCAACGGCTGGATGACCGACCGGCCCCGGGAAATCGCCGAAGGTGCGCGGCTGGCGCGCATGGGCGTGGAGCTGGGGCGCGATGACGCGGTGGCGCTGACCCGTTGCGGTCATGCCCTGGCCCATCTGACCGGGGATGTCGACTGCGGCATCGCCCTGCTTGATCGAGCTCGATTGCTCAACCCCAATCTGGCGCCGGCCTGGTATCTGGGTGGCATCCTGCGCGCCTTGGGTGGCGAAACCGAAGCCGCCATTGCCAACCTTGAACATGCCGTGCGCCTGAGCCCGCTGGATCCGGAAATGTTCCGCATGCAGGTCGGGATGGCGCTGGCGCACTTCTTCGCCGGTCGCTTCGAATGTTCGGTTTCCTGGGCCGAGAAAGCGCAGGGAAATCTGCCCAGTCTGCTGGTAGCGGCGGCCCTGATCGCCGCCAGCCACGCGCTCAGCGGGCGAACCGACAAAGCCGGGCAGGCCATGGAACGGCTGCGTCAGCTGGACCCGACGTTGCGGGTGTCCAGCCTGCGCGCGTGGTTGCCCATTCAACGACCTGAAGACGTTGCCCGGTTTGCCGAAGGTTTGCGGTTGGCGGGGTTGCCGGAGTAAGGGCTCAGCCGGCCAATCAATCCATCGAAAAATGCATTTGCATGTTCATCGCGGCATCGTACTGATTGCTGGCTACCCGGCGTTCGAGCAGGCGATCAGAGCCGCCTTCGGCCACGCGGCGTTCGATCAGGCGATCGGAGCCGCCTTCGGCCACGCGACGTTCAATCAGGCGATCGGATCCGCCTTCGGCAACGCGGCGTTCGATCAGGCGATCAGAGCCGCCTTCGGCTACCCGGCGCTCGATCAGACGATCCGAACCGCCCTCGGCAACACGACGCTCCATCAGCCGATCCGAACCCCCTTCGGCAATCTGGGTCGGCGCCTTTCTGGATCGGTGCTGTTGCACTGATGAAGTTTCTGAATCCGGAGCACTGGTTTCCTCCCTGTTCGCCACTGGCATATCGGGCAGGCAACTTGCGCCGAATGCATGAGTGGCAACTATCCAGGTAGCTGAAACAATGGCGACGGGCAATACCAATCCAATAGTTTTCATCGTGATCATCCTGAGTCGTAGTGGGATTTCGTTAATGAACTTCCGGTTGCAACCAGACAGGTTTGAATTCAATCGAATACTTCTAGTGGGAAACTCCATGTTCCTGTGCTGCCAGGCGAATACGGTTGTACGCAATCAAGCGCATGACGTAGCCCAGCTTGATCGCGGTCGGCCCGAGGATCGTCATCCCGTGCGCGCCGACCAGCGTGGGCAAGTTCAAGTGAGCGTCAAACACATAAGCCAGGAAAATCCCCACCATCAACATGCCCAGGCCACCGACCAGCAACACGTGGGACAACTTCAGCACGCGGTACGAGTCTTCAAAAAAGTCATACATGTTGATCAGTCATCCCTGAGTCAATGAGTGGATCGACAAGTGTCGGCGCGCGAGGAAACCGCGAAGTCAATAACTTTGCCGGCCGTCGCATTTGATGGAGGGATTTTACTGTTGGCGGTAGGGATCAACCATGTTGCATAAGTTTGGTTTTATCCTGCCAGCGTATGGAGAAGTCATACCAACGTATATAAACAACTCTATGCGCGCCGCATAAGGGCGATACATCTAATGGTTAATGCCCAGACTTTCGGCCATTCGAACCAGATCGGCAAACGACTGCGCGCGCATCTTGCGCATGGCCTGGCTGCGGTGAATTTTCACGGTGATCTCGCTCAGGCCGATGGCACTGGCGATCTGCTTGTTTATCAGACCCGAGACGGCCAGCGCCATCACCGCTTGCTCTCTGACCGTGAGTGTCCCGTGGCGTGTGCGCAATTCATTTTGGCGGCGTTCGCACTCGCGGCGCGACCTGTCCCGCGTATGCGCGGCGACCACGGCGTCGATCATGGCCTGCTCGCGAAACGGTTTTTCCAGGAAATCGACGGCACCGGCTTTCATGGCGCGAACGGTCATGGCGATGTCGCCGTACCCGGTCATGAAAATGATTGGCAAATGGATGTTGGCGTCGGCGAGCGCCTGCTGAAAGACCAGCCCGCTGGTGCCTTGCAATCGCACATCCAGCACCAGGCAACTGGTCAGGTCAGGTCGCTGGTATTGCATGAAGTCGGCGACCGATCCGAACAGCTCGACGCGCAGGCCGATGGAGCGCAGCAGGCTGCCAAGCGACTCGCGCAGAGGAGCGTCATCATCGATGATGAAAACGATGGATTCGGGGTTTCGCTCGGGTGCAGGTTCTACGTCCATACGCTGGATGGCTTCGCGGCGATCGGGTTGCGCAGGATGCTGAACAATCCAATGGAAAGCTTTGCCCGAGCCTCCGGTTTTCATTGGATTTTGCTTGGGTAAACGTCCAGAGGCCATCGACCGGGAGTTTGATCAGTCGATGGCCTCGGTGGGTCAGTTTCCTGCCCGGGCGACTATCGCAAAATTCCCCGGCGCCTTTTCCAGCAGCCCCAGAAACCTCACGAGATCGACCTTGCTGCCATCCACCTTCAGATCATCGGAGGTGAACGCTTCCTTCAGTCCGGCAGCGCCGCCCAGCAGTTGGACGAACAGGTCCTTGGTGACAGTCAGCGTTGCGTTGGCGTTCGCCGCCGTCGGGCCTTTTCGGTAGTGCAGCACGGCGTTCTCGATCCACAGCACGAACGATTCGTCGGTATCGGTCAGCACCAGATTGAAGGTCCAGTTCTTGCCATCCGCCGCCGGTCCGTCGAGGCTCGCGGCCATGGCTTCGAGGAAACGTTCGGTGGGCGTCTGCTTCATCAGTTCGATCAGGTCGGAGCGTTTGACACCCTTGGCCGGCGGGCCGTTGCGCAGCTCCATGGCAGCGGTCAGGTAGCTGTTGCGCCAGGTCGCCGATTCCGCCTGATAGCCCATCTGTTCGTACGCGCGGGCCAGCAGTTCCTTGGCGACGGTGTCGTCGGGTTTGACCAGCACCGCCTGATCCAGCAGCTCGGCGACCCAGCGGTATTCGCCCTTGTCATAGGCCACGCGCGCGGCCTCGACCACCTTGGCGTTACCTCCCATCAATTCGACGTAGCGCTTTGCCGATTCCTTGGGCACCAGCGGATTCAAGTGGGCGGGGTTGCCATCGTAGGCGCCCAGGTACAGCTGGTAGATCGCTTTGACGTTGTGGCGCAGGTCGCCGTAATAGCCACGGGTGCCGAAGTACGACGCCAGCGAATCCGGCAGCTGGATCTTGTCGGCGATCTCGTTGGGGGTGTAACCGGTATTCATCAGGCGCACGGTCTGATCGTGCAGGTATTTGTAGACGTCGCGGTGTTTGGTGATGAATTCGCGGATCCGCTCGTTGCCCCAGATCGGCCAGTTGTGCTGACCGAAATAGACCTCGGTGTCGCCCAGCTCGTCGAGGGCGATTTGCATGTAGTCGGACCAGCGCAGCGCATCGCGGACCTTGGCGCCACGGATCGGCAGCAGGTTGTGCATGGTCTGCGTCAGCAGCTCCGCACCGCCGTATGCCTTGAGCGCGGGGATCGAAAAGGTCAGCTCGGCCGGGGCTTCCGCGCCGGGCATGTTGTGGAATACGAAGCTGACGCCGTCGAGTTCCAGCGGCTGGATCGGCTGGTCGATGATCTGCGTCGGCGGCAGGATGCCCATGCTGCCGTAGGCGACGTTCTTGCCCAGCCCGGTGTCGACGATGCCGGTGGCGCCCGGCGTCAGGTTCTTGCCGAACTGATACATCGAACGCCGCGCCATCGCCGGGCCGGCCAGGATGTTTTCGCTGGTGGCTTCCTCCATGAACCCGGCGGGCGCGACGATGGGAATGTTGCGCTGGGCCACTTCGCTGCTCGAGGTGATGCCCAGTACACCGCCGAAATGGTCGGCATGGTCGTGGGTGAAAATGATCGCGGTGACGGGCTTGTTGCCCAGATGCTCGCGGGCAAATGCCAGCGCCGCGGCGGCGGACTCCCGGGAGGTCAGCGGGTCGACCACGATCCAGCCGGTTTGCCCGTCGATCAGCGTCATGTTGGCGATGTCGAAACCGCGCAACTGGTAAATCCCATCGCGAACCTTGAACAGGCCGATCTGTGCGTTGAGCATCGCGTGCCGCCACAGGCTCGGGTTGACAGTGGCCGGCGCTTGGCCTTCGACGAAACGGTAAGCGTCGAAATCGATCAGGACATTGCCGTCGGAGCCGAGGATCTTGCCGGTGGGGCGGGCGATGAAACCGCGTTGGGCATCTTCCATGTCGCGGTTGTCGCTGAGGTCCAGGCCCTTGATCGACGCCTGGATCAGCGCGGCCGTGGCGGGCGTGGCGTCGCCGGCTGCGACGCCGGGCTTGTTGTCGCAGCCGCCGAGGGACACCAGCGTCAGGGCAAGGATCGTGTAGAGGGTCGGTTTCATTCTTGTTGTTCTCCGAGGGTCGAATGCGCTCCAGCCTAGGGGCAGGGCAACGATGTATCCAATGCATTGTTTACATCCGGATAATGCGTCGCTAGCATCGTGGGAATGGACCTCAAACGACTGTCACACCTTCTCGCGCTGGCCGATGAACGCCATTTCGGCCGCGCGGCCGAGCGCGTGCACCTCAGCCAGCCGGCCCTGAGCCGCAGCATTCAGGCGCTGGAGAGCGAAACCGGGCAGCGCCTGTTCGATCGCGACACCGGCGACGTCCGCCCGACGCCGGCGGGGGCGTTTCTGATCGAGCGGGCGCGGCGGTTGCTGTTCGATGCCCGGTCGCTGGAGCGGGACATGGCGCTCTACAGCGATCACCAACTGGGCAGCCTCGCCTTCGGCGTCGGCCCGTTCCCGGCGGCCATGTTGATGCATCAAGTGGTGCCGCGACTGCGCCTGGATCACCCGGCGGTCACCCTGCGCGTGGAAGTGAACAACTGGCAGATTCTCGAAGCGCGGCTGCGTGCTGAAGCGATCGAATTCTTCGTTGCCGACATCCGCAATTTCACGGCGGAATCCGATCTTTTGATCCGTTCGCTGGGCCAGGTCTCGGCAGGCTTTTTCGTACGCCCGGAGCACCCGCTGGCCGGACGCCAGGTGTCGATGGGCGAACTGGAAGGCTACGGCATCGCCACAACGCGCCTGCCGGAAGTGGTGAAACTCGAGACCGCCCGAACCCTCGGCATCTCCACCCGCCAGGCACTGCCCATCGTGCTGGAGTGTGATGATGTGGCGTTGCTCAAGACCGTTGCTGGTTCAACCGACACTATCCTTGGCGTCATCCATGGCGCCGTGGCCGAAGACATTCGGGTGGGGCGTTTGATTGAGCTTCATGTTGTCGACAGGCCGGGGTTTCATTCGGAAATTGGCGTGGTGAGTTTGCAGGGTAGAAGCCTGTCGCCGACGGCTCTGTGTGTGATCGAGGCGGTCGTTGCCGAGATGCAATCCATTCACGTCGAACAATCCCCACGTCTTTAAAGACGCGTCCTACAGCCACGATTTTCCTGCTTCGTTAACGTCGTGCAGCCCCTTGCGAGGGGCTGCCGATGCATGAACGAAAGGACAATCAGTGGCTGGTCAAAAGGACATTCCCCGGGTTCCCAACCTCAAATTTCGCTTGATTACAGTTAGTACCGACAGACAACCTGATTGAATTAGCCCGGCTCCCGCATTTTTGCCTGGGCGCGGCGTTCAACGGATTGTTTTCCATCGCCTGATCCGCTTCACTGTGGCTCTTTTGTCTGAGCGGAAATCAATCATGGAACGATGCGAAGCACTGGTCATCGGCCTCGGCGCCATGGGCGCGGCCACGGTGTATCAACTGGCGAAAGCCGGGGTCAACGTGGTCGGCATCGACCGCCACCATCCGCCGCACACGTTCGGCTCCAGCCATGGCGACACCCGCATCACCCGACTGTCCGTGGGCGAGGGCGCGCAATACGTGCCGATCGTGCGCAACTCCCACCGCATCTGGCGCGAACTGGAAGCGCTGTCAGGCGAGTCGCTGTTCGAACAGTCCGGCCTGCTGGTGCTGACCTCCAGCCCCGACTTCGATCCCGCCGACGAAACCGACTTCACCCTGCGCACCATCGCCCTGGCACAGACCTACGGCATCGAACACGAAGTCCTCGACGCTGCCCAAATCCGCCAGCGCTTCCCGCAGTTTGCCCAGGTGCGCGACGACGCCATTGGCTACTTCGAGCCCGAAGGTGGTTTTGTACGGCCCGAACGCTGCATCGACGTGCAACTGAGATTGGCCGAACAACACGGCGCCACGCTCTACAAGGGCGAGACCGTGACCCACATCAGCTCGGACGAACAGGGCGTCACCGTCACCACCGACCAGCGCACCGTGCGGGCGAACAAACTGGTGGTCACCGCCGGCAACTGGGCGGGCGGCTTGCTCGGCGCGCCGTTCGACAGACTGCTCAGCGTCTATCGGCAAAAACTGTTCTGGTTCGAGACCGAGCCTGACGCGGAACTGGTCGGCCACTCACCCACGTTCATCTTCACTCACGGCCCGGACGACGATTTTTATGGTTTTCCCGCGTTGCCGGGAGAGGGCAGTTTGAAAGTGGCTACGGCGCAATATCACAGCGCATCCACGCCTGAGACTCTGGATCGCACAGTCTCGGCCGAGGAAGAACGCGAGATGTACGAGCAGCAGGTGCAGGGGCGGATTGCCGGGCTGACGGATCGGGTGGTGAAGTCAGCTGTTTGCGCCTACACCGTTACGCCGGATCGGCATTTCATCATCGATGAACATCCACGGTTGCAGCACACGTTGGTGGTGTCGGCATGCTCCGGGCATGGGTTCAAACACTCGGCGGCGCTGGGGGAGGCGTTTGCGCAGTGGTGTTTGCGGGGGGAGAGTGAGCTGGATCTTTCGTTGTTTTCGGTGGGGCGGTTTGAGCGGGAGTGCCAATCTCTATGAATCATGAACTTTGGCAGGAATCCGATGGCTGTCAGACTTTTTGTCTGGCCGGTCCTCGTGGAGATGGTGCACGTGCACTGATGGATCCGGGGGCGACACTGGTGTGGGAGGTCGAGGCAGAAAGTCATTTTGAAGCGATGACCCAATACTATGCGCACATGCAGTGGGGTGAGTATGTGACGGACTTTCCCGAACAGGACAAGATGTCCTATAGAGAGTTGGAGTGGGAATGATCCGCCAATCAAAGGTATCGAACCGCGAGAAATTGGGTTGTGAGTGTGGGCCATCGACCCCAATCGACCCAGAACCACCCATTGAGATAGGGCAAGCTGGTCAACTGCCAGAGACCATTTGTAAGCCCCAAAAGGCCTCAAATCATTAGCTTCGTATGCCGCGACGGGCTAAGGTTAAACACTATTTTTTACGTCGAGCTTCACGAGAATTATGGGTACTAATTGGATTTCACCGGACGAGTTTGCAGGGTTCCTTGGAGATCGCGTTGGCTATAAGTCAGGTCTTGCGCTAACACGAGATGAGCTAATCCAACACATGGATTCGACCGATCCGTTGATTGATATTATGTCCGCGTATTCGGATCAACCAGTACCCCTCCGAAGCGATAATATTGAAGATACATTTCAGATTGTACTTTATAGGTTAGGAGTGATATCTCGACCATTCGTTGGGCATGCGCCGACAATCTTAGATCTAGAATTTCGAGCCGATGAAAATCGTAGATTACTTCTTGTTGATATCCTTCAAGATTTGGGGAATGTCCACTTTGAAAAAGGGCATCGTTTTCTCGGCAGAGACTTTAATGAAGACGCCTTTTTTCATCTGATCTATGAGAAGCATTCAGAGTCAGGATTGGAAATTGCCAAACGTTTAATTAATCTGACCCGTGAAAGTGAAGAGGCCAGCCCTTGGCCATGGATTAAATGCAGGCAGGTCGAGTGGAGTAATGAGCTTGAACTCAGAGCCTTGTTTGACAGCGAATCACTTCAGACGCCGCATGGTCAATTTATTGATCAAAGATTTATTGATTATCTAGAGCGCAATCACCCCAGGCTTGATGAAATGAATTGGCGAAAGTTTGAAGGACTTACAGCTGAATATTTTTCCAGAAAAGGTTTTGAAGTGGAGATAGGCCCTGGGAGAGATGATGGTGGTGTTGATGTTCGGGTATGGAGTCCAGGGCAGAAAGGTCAACATCCTCCTGTGACGCTAATACAATGCAAGAGACAAAAACAAAAGATTGATAAAGTTATCGTAAAATCGTTATGGGCAGACGTATCTGATGAGGGTGCTGATTCTGGACTAATTGTTACAACATCATTTCTGAGTCCAGGAGCGGACAATGTGAGAAAGGCAAGAGCTTACCCTATTGATTGTGCGAATAGAGCGAGAATTACGTCCTGGTTGAGTGAGTTAAGAACTCCGGGCAGAGGGGTTTTTTTTGGCACGTAGCAACATCGGCAAAATGGGGGCGGATTTGTTATTCAATTCCCGGGTCGAGGTGGAGCCCGGGTCAATCTCGAAAGTGCAAAAAGTGGAATGATTTATTCTTCTGAAGAAATAAAAAAATGGGGACGGATTTATTTGATTTCTATCCTGAAGAAGGACTGATTTATTTTTAGAGATAAATCAGTCTGCATTATTTGTTATTCATGGCTCCATTTTTTGGTCATCGTCTAGCCCCGGAAACAGTCACTTCAATGACTTTTGTGTTTGTGAAGAACTTGCAATTCGAACTGTTGATTTTTGTTATATCTTGAACTTCTTTTAAGTCGCAGATATAGCTTTCGCAAGATGTTGTGGCAGTTATTTTTCCATCGCCGGCTTGTTGCTGAGATGCGCTGAAGGCTCCGAGCGCCTTGTCACCGATGTCCAGTACTTTTCCAAAGGTTGTCTCAGGGCTTTTGTATTCACCGTTAATTGAGCTCAACATCCATCCGTTGTTAAAGTCTGCCTTTACATTGTTGTCACCTAATCGGTTTTTAATTTTTAATGTGTAGGGTCTGCTGTAGTCTGGTACATATTTTATGTCGTCAGTATAGGTGATTGCTCCTTTCTCATTGATGTTGCAGCTATGGGAGTAAAGCGCTTTTGGTGCGTAAAATACATAGCCTTCGTTGTTATCCTGTTCTCCGTAGTCCTTATGAAGGATGTCAAAGCTGGAGCAGCCGGTAAGAAGTGCCGAAGACAATAGCAATAATCCAGATCTCATTTTAAGCTTCCTTGTTTTGGTAACCCATTTGGGCAACCTTGAGAGTAGTTCACTATTGCCAAGAGGTGTCAATGTTCAGCACTAAAATCGCATTGATCACATTCTGGTAATAAAAGGGGTTGATTTGTTTTCTGAAATAAATCAGCCCACTTTTATTCTCTTTTGTTATTTATTACTCTGATCAATCCCCAATTTCTACGAGTGCGCGGAAAAATGGGGACGAAAAAATGATCTTTGAAAAGGGGAGTCTCAGGACTCCGATCCACCCATTGATCAAGCACGTTCCCCGATACACCACCACTGAACTTCGATGTCATCATCGTCCTGGGTTACATCATGTCCATGCTCAATGAATTGCTCGGGCACATCCAAGGCAAGCCTGTCGCTCAAGTGTATCGGAGCAAGCGAGTTCTGCTGCCCCAGAAAGCTCATGTAGTACTCACGGTCATAGAACACGGTCACTTCACTCTGGTGTAACCAGGGCCAAGTCAATAAGCAGGCGACGCGGTAGTAGCCTTGGCTGCGATCCGCCGCGCGGGAAAGGTGGGCCGCTGCTTCGAGCAACTGCTGGACACAGAAGGCCTGCACTTCGATACGTGCTTGCGGACCTTCAACGAGGGTATTGATTACCGGGATTTTCCAGTTTGAGTAGCGCTCGTGCTCATCGAAGCGAGGATGGAACTCGCCGCTGAAACTCGCGGCCCAGTATTCCAATGCACGGAGATGTCGGGGTATGTTTCGGAGCTTTTTGTTACTGAGGCGCAATCTTCGCAAGGGCATGTCCTTATGGGGTTGATGAAGCTAACGGCTCGGGCACTCATCGTAGGCAGCGAAATGGTCAGCGTTATAGCTGGTTTTGCAAGAGCGGGTTGGAGATTTCCTGAAATCCATCAATCCTCGATTTTTACGAGTGTTACCAGCTCCTTAGTCAGGACCGATTGCAATCTGGATATTTTCCCCACGTGCACACGTACTCCCAGAGCAGCTTTCGCTCTAAGTGTTTGATGTAGGCAGTGGTGTAAGGCTGGCCCATGTCGACAGGGCAGGCTGAAACCCAAAGATGCTCAAGTGGCGTGGTTTCGAGAAGTGTCAACCTAAAGGTGTTGCCTCCAGAATGTCCGGGGCGTTCGCTGAATGCTGACGTGTTGAATTGACGCAACCGGTCTGCCAATGTCTGGCCTGTTGTCTCGCCAATGTAGATGATGAAATCGTTGTTTACCCGGTAGTTGTCAGGTTTCTTTTTACTGCGCGCGATGAAGTAAACACCCGGGAGATTCTTTCCTTCGAGTTCTGTCCGTTCAGACCAAGGACGCCAATCACAAAACCCAACCTCGCCCACCATATTTGGCCCTATCCGAAAAAAGTGTCTTTTTAACATCATCGGTGCAGCCAAGGGCGATTGTTTTTTGCGCAAATGTTTGCTTTTTGGCCAATAGCTGCCATTCATCGTGGCAGCTACGGCCAACGCTCATGCCTTCTTTAGCCGCGTATATTCGGTCGCAGAGGGCAAGCGTTTAGCTCTTCACCTCAACATGATCCAACGCCTGATTCACTGCCAACTCACTCAACATCACCAACTGCGCAATCCCGATCGCCGTCTTGCGATGGGCAGGCTCCAGCGTGGCCGCAAAGTTATTGAGCATTTCACTGGCCGAGCCCAGTGATTCGCTGGCGTTGGCCAGGAGTGATTCGGTGTTGTAGGCCGGGTTGGCCATGTACATGGGGTCGTGTTTGTGGTGGCTGCCCATGATCCGTTGCTGCGGGGTGAGATAGTGATCGAGGGCGCGTTCGGCGGCTTCGTTCAGGGCTCGGGAGTCGGGGAATTTGTAGGGGGAAACCGGATCGGTTTCCGGTGGGTTCGGTGTTGGCTTGAACATAGATGTAACTCCAGGGTGAGAAAGTGGAGCCATCAGCCTCGCTACCAAACGAGGGTGGTGGCCATACGGAGGTTGGTAGACCGGTCACCTGGATACCCGGCGCGTCCGAAGACGCCCTACGCATGGCCACCATAAAACAGCGGACGAAAGAGTCCCTGCAATCTGGTGTTGCGATGCGACAGGTAATCCGGGCTACCAAACCCGATCACTGTTTTTCAGTGACCCGGAAACGATAAAACCCGCACCCCAGACGCACAAGCCGGCGGATTCTGGCGTAGTCGTAGGCAATGACGCAAGACGCTGTAGCCGTGGGGAAGTAATGCCGGGCGTTTCTAAACACCATTCGAAAAACGCTTAAACACGCCGCCCTCGCCATGTCGAAATCAGACGCCCATGCCGCTCCTGAATAAAAGCGGACTCCCGTCTGCGGGATAACACGTTCACATCGATTTCAATTCTCCTGTCCGTACCCATTCTTTCTCATCATCTACCAGCGCGCGTCGCTTTTTAAGCTTGATGAAACGTTTCAGCAGGTTTATAAAAACCGCACAACTCCAAGAAAGGCTGCTCCCATGACCCCGCTCAAACTCGTTGTTGCCCTCAGCGCACTGTCCGCTGCCTCCCACGCCATGGCCTGGGATTACGTTCTGCTCGACACCGACAAAGCCGCTCAGAACTGGCAGATCACCAGCCAGCAACTCGGCGTGAAAACCGACAAACCCTTCAGCGTCAGCCTGCGCACCTTGCATGGTGGTCGGCAGGAGGGCGTCAGCATTGTCGACATCGATAACGGCACGATGAAACTCTCGGTGGTGCCGACGCGGGGAATGAACGTCTTGCAGGCCTCGGTCGGCAATGTGCGCATGGGTTGGGATTCGCCGGTCAAGGAGGTGGTCAATCCGTCCTTCATCGAACTCAATGGTCGCGGTGGTCTGGGCTGGCTGGAGGGCTTCAACGAGCTGGTGACCCGCTGCGGATACGAATGGGTCGGCCACCCCGGCGTCGACAACGGCGAACTGCTGACCCTGCACGGTCGGGCCGCCAACATTCCGGCGAACAAAGTCACCTTGCACATCGATGAAACGCCACCGTACGCCATCACCCTGCGCGGTGAGCTGAAAGAGCAGGCGTTCAAGAAAGTCGACTTCTCCGTCGCCACCGAACTGGTCACCGAGCCCGGCAGCGTAGTGTTCGCCCTCAACGACACCCTGACCAACAACGGCGACTATCCGAAGGAATACCAGGCGCTGTACCACAGCAACTTCAGCACCCCGTTCCTCGAGCAAGGCGCTCGTTTCGCCGCGCCGGTGAAACAGGTGTCGCCGTTCAACGACAAGGCCAAGGGCGATTTGGCTGAATGGCAAACCTACCGCGCACCGACCAAGGACTACGACGAAACGGTTTACAACGTGGTGCCGTATGCCGATGCCAAGGGCGATACGTTGACCGTGTTGCATAACCAGGCCGGCAGCCTGGGTGTTTCGGTTGGCTTCAATACGCAGACATTGCCGGTGTTTTCCCTGTGGAAGAACACCGATACCCAAGGCCAGGGTTATGTCACCGGGCTGGAGCCGGGGACGAGTTTTTCCTACAACCGCCGTTATCAGCGGCCACTGAACCTGGTACCGACAATCGGGCCGAAGGAACACAAAAACTTCCGCATCAGCTACAGCTTGTTGGCGGATAAGGCGGCGGTGGACAAGGCCTTGAAGCAGGTGAGCGACATTCAGGGCGGGCGGGAGACCGAGGTGCGACAGGCGCCGTTGGTTGATCTGACCAAGGGGTGACACCGGCCAGAAAAAGGGGGGCTGATTTATTTTTCCTGAATAAATCAGTCCCCCTTTTTTATTCTGTGATGGCGCTCTCGAACGGGCCCGAATGCCATTCACCATGTCGAAATCAGACTCGTCCATGCCGTTCCCAGGCTATTTGCGATCAACGCCGGGCACGTAAGGTGACGCATCATTTCATCGCCCTGCGTCGTCGTCCGACCGATTTGTAACGCTGCAGCGCTTGAGGTGCGCCGCTCTGGAGCAGGGCAAGAGGAAGAAATGATGATCGCCTGACACGTCGTCAGTACGCCCAAACGTCGATCACCAGAGAACAACAAAAACAATGAATAGCCTGAACTCGAAGGACTCGAACGGTCAGTTGGCGCAGGGCTTCAAGCCGCGTCATGTCACCATGCTTTCCATTGCCGGCATCATCGGTGCGGGGCTGTTTGTCGGCTCCGGCCACGCCATTGCCGCCGCCGGCCCGGCCGTCTTGCTCGCTTATCTGTTTTCCGGCCTGCTGGTTGTGCTGGTCATGCGCATGCTCGGTGAAATGGCCGTGGCCCATCCGGACACGGGATCGTTTTCCACCTACGCCGATCAGGCCATCGGCCGTTGGGCGGGGTTCACCATTGGTTGGTTGTATTGGTGGTTCTGGGTGCTGGTCATTCCGATCGAAGCGCTGGCCGCCGGGCATGTCTTGAATCAGTGGTTTCCCCAGGTCGATGCGTGGTTGTTCGCGTTGTTGTCGATCATTTTGCTGGTGGTGACCAACCTGTTCAGCGTGTCCAAGTACGGTGAGTTCGAGTTCTGGTTTGCGATGGCCAAAGTGGTGGCGATCATCGGGTTTATCGGGCTGGGTTTTGCGGTGTTGATGGGCTGGATTCCCGAACGTGAGGCCAGCGGGTTGAGCCGCTTGATGGAAGAGCACGGCGGGTTTGCGCCCAATGGTTTGTCGGCGGTGGTCGGGGCCTTCATCACCATCATGTTCAGTTTTATCGGGACGGAGGCGGTAACCATCGCGGCAGCCGAATCGAGCAACCCGGCGCAGAACATCGCCAAGGCCACGCGCTCGGTGATCTGGCGCATCGGCGTGTTTTATTTGCTGTCTATTTTCGTGGTGATTTCCGTGGTGCCGTGGAACGATCCGCTGCTGGCGTCCGTCGGTTCTTACCAGCGCGCGCTGGAGCTGATGAACATTCCCAACGCCAAATTCCTGGTCGATGTGGTCGTGCTGATCGCAGTGGCCAGTTGCATGAATTCCTCGATCTACATTTCTTCGCGGATGCTGTTCTCGCTGGGTCGTCGTGGCGATGCTCCGCAACCGCTGAAAGTGACCTCCGCGGCGGGCGTGCCGAGGGTGGCGGTGATCGCCAGCACCGTGATCGGTGCCGGGGTGACGCTGTTCAGCTATTTCATGCCGGCCGGGTTGTTTCAGTTTCTGCTCGCCAGTTCCGGCGCGATTGCGTTGCTGGTGTATCTGGTGATCGCGATTTCGCAATTGCGCATGCGCCGGATGTTGCGTCGGCAGAACGTCGAGCTGACGTTTCGCATGTGGCTGTTTCCATGGCTGACGTGGCTGGTAATCGCGTTCATCTGCGCCGCGCTGGCGGTGATGATGGTGACGCCCGAGCATCGTCTGGAAGTGACGTCCACTATCGGCCTGGCGCTGGCGATTTCCTTTATCGGGCTGGTGACCACGCGGCAGCATGGGCAGGCGAGGGCGACGGTTTCGGCGGGCGAGGCCTAGGTTTTTTCTGGTGCTTTAACGGTGGGGCTGGCCCCGGCATGGACGCAGGGGATGTCCGATCACCGGGCTTCGGCTCGCAGCCAACGTCTGACTTCGCCCTGTATCGCATAGGCCGGAGCCTCGACCGCATTGAAATCCTGCGTATACCGCTGAGCAAACCCTTCGACTCCCCATTGCTGAAACTGCTGCACATGCTTCAGTTCGTGCGCCCAGAGCGCCACGTTCTGCTCTGCGGTCTCAGCGTCGCGGAACAGAATGATGTCGATCAGCGTCACCGCGCCGACATCCGGGTTTTGCAGAATGGCCGTGGCGGCGTTGTATTGGCCGTCATTGGTGACTTTGTAGTGCACGGCATCGAGGACGCCGGGGTCGTACCAGCGCAGCAGTTGCTCCCGGATGTGCGGGGGAATCGGTTTGATCTCGGTGCTGGCGGCTTCGGCGCGGGCTTGGGTCAATCCCATCGCCAGAGCGGGTACCGCGATCAGGAACAGGTCTTCAGACAGACGCCCCGGGTCCGGCAGGCAAATGCAGCTGTCGAGACACAATTGTTTTTCGCCGGCGGGGCATGGGGCAGCCTGGGCCGGCGTTACAAGGGCAAGCCAGATGACGAAGCTGATGAGCGTGGAGGGCATGGGCGCTATTCGATGTATGGCCTCTTCAGGGCGTTTTCTCGGGTACGACAAAATCCACTGTCGCACGGGTGAGAATCCGGTGAGTCGGGTCCGCCACTTCAAGCAGAACCTTGTGTGTGCCCGGTGTCAGCCCCACCAGGATGATCGGATCTTCACTGGTGTGCGCCCACGTGCCTTTCCAGTCGTCGACCGTGACATGCAGGTGACCGAGACGAGGTGACACATCCGCTGCCGTTTTGCCAAACACCGGCATGATCCGGGCGTGTTCGGTTCGGTACTGGATGATGACAACGCCGCGCGCGAGCGGCTCGGGGAGCGGCGGGTAGGCGATGAGTTGCGGCGCCGATTCGGATGGCAGGGGAAGGATGGCCGGCGGCTGAAGCGGATCTGCGTCCTGAGCCTGCGCTGCCATGCAGACAAGGGTCAGCAGGACGAGCAGGTTTCCGGGAACGAGGGGCATGGTGTTCTACTCCCGCGTGATGTCCTTCAAGGCTAGATCAAGCTGGGAGGTTGTCTACGTATTACATGTCTGGCGAAGAAAGGGATCAGGCACAACGCGACGAACACCGCGTTGCGCACCGACCCCGCTGCACCTCAACCGCGTTTCGGCAGTTTCCAGTTCGGGCGAATGAAGTGGCAGGTGTAGCCGTTCGGAATGCGCTCGAGGTAATCCTGATGCTCCGGTTCCGCTTCCCAGAACGGCCCCGCCGGTTCAATTTCGGTTACCACCCGGCCTGGCCACAGGCCTGACGCGTCGACATCGGCCGCAGTGTCTTCGGCGATATCGCGTTGCTGCTCGTTCAGGTAATAGATCGCCGAACGATAGCTCGGACCGAGGTCGTTGCCCTGGCGGTTGGGCGTGCTCGGATCGTGAATCTGGAAGAAGAACTCAAGGATCTGCCGATAGCTGATCACGGCGGGGTCGAAGACGATTTCGATGGCCTCGGCGTGGTTGCCATGATTGCGGTAAGTGGCGTTCGGCACATCGCCGCCGGAATAACCGACCCGCGTCTGTAGCACGCCGGGGTAGCGGCGCAACAGATCCTGCATGCCCCAGAAGCAGCCGCCGGCGAGAATCGCAGTTTCGGTTTGAGTAGTCATGGCATGTCCTTCCTCTCGAATGGGTCGCAGATGTTCCTTGATATGAGGGAGTGTGGGCCGATTCCAAGGTTGAGTCGGTAAATAAATCATGAAGCGCGGGCTTTCGGAATTCTCCTGCTTTTGCTTCGCGTCACTGTCTTTGGAGCGCCCGGCGCGGGGCGCGCCAATATTGAAGCGAAAAAAAACCGCCAATCAGGCGGTTTTTTCAAAGCGGGATTCAGGTTCTGCCACCGGCGAGCCAACCATCAGGCTCCATTTCTTTGCCACACGTTGCGGCTACTTTCAAAAAATGCCGCTGACTAGCGGAAACCCTGATGGGCAAACCGGGCTCTTCGGCACGAAGTCTGGAAGCAAGCGCTGGTTGAGCTTTTGGCTTCTTGTGTTTCATGGACACCTCTCGTGTCTTCGTTGCTTGAATCGATCTTATGGGTGGTCTAGTGGAAAGACGCCTTTTCTTCGCATCGTCTGTGTTCTGTCCGGATCAGGCAGCAGACGGTATCGAAGGCGAGGGTGCCCACGTAATCAGGCGTGAGGGACGGCTGCTGTAGGACGCTGCTTATGTACTTGAAGGACGCTGGAATTGGCGGGTGGTAGTTGCTCTCAGCGATCCGTCCGCGGCATCGCCGCAATCGGCTGGATTTGCCGGGATGCCTGCGCCGAGCACCAGCGATTCCGCCCTTGCTGCTTGGCCTGATACAGACAAGTATCGGCGGATTTGAGCAAAGTAACCGGGGTCACCGCATCGTCAACCGGATAGCGGGTGGTGATCCCCGCACTCGCAGTGACATACCCCAGCGGATGCCCGGCATGTTCAAGCTCCAGCGAGCGAATGGTCTGCAGAATGTCTTCAGCCACCTGAATCGCCCCGGCGTTGTCGGTGTTGGGCAGCAGCACGGTGAACTCTTCGCCGCCGTAGCGCACGGCCAGGTCGGAAGGCCGCTTGACCGCTTTGCGGATGCCGTCGCCGACCGCGATCAGGCAGTCGTCGCCGGCAGCGTGACCGTACTGGTCGTTGTAGCGCTTGAAGTAGTCGACATCGAGCATGATCAACGACAGCGGCGAACCCTGACGCCGGGCCAGGCGAATCTCGTCCGTCAGCGCCGCGTCCAGACGACGGCGATTGCCGAGGCCTGTGAGGCTGTCGGTCAGCGCCATGTCGCGCATGGTCTTGTGCGCGGAGCGGATCTCCCGTTCCATCGCCATCCGCTGACGCAACTGGCTCAGAACGATGAGCCCGAAACAGGCCAGGACCAGAATCAGGAACACCAGCACGAAGCCGTTTTTCAGCAGGTCCTGGCGCCACGGCGCGATGATGGAGTCACGGGACAAACCGGCCTCGACCACCAGCGGGTAGGTGGTCAGGGCGCGATAGCCGTAAAGGCGTTCGGTGTCGTCGACCACCGCCCGGATCTGGACAATGCCCTGGTTGGCGTTGGGCAGGTAAGTCTTGAAGATCTCGCTGTTCGCCAGGCTTTTGCCGACCACGGAGGCAATGAACGGCCGGCGCACGAGGATCGTGCCGTCGCGCATCGCCAGCACCAGCGCGCCTTTGTCATCGATGCGGAAGTCACCGTAGTAGTCGACGAAATAGCTGACCTTGACTGTCCCGAGCAACACGCCGGCGAACGAGCCGTCGGGGTTGTTCAAACGCCGCGAGATCGGAATGATCAGGTCGTGGGTGGAACGGCTTTCCACCACCTGACCGATGCGCACGTGCCGGTCTTCATGGGTGCGGTGGTACTGGAAATAATCGCGGTCGGCGTTGTTGGCGGTTTCGGGCGTGACCTCCTTGTCGGTCACGATCCACTGGCCGTCCGGGCCGTAGATGAACAGGCCATGCAGCTGCGGCATGATTTTCGACTGCTGGATGAGCAGCTTGTGAATCCGTGCCACATCCAGGTTCTGCAGCCCATCGCCTTCAACCCGCTCGGCCAGCCCGGCGGTCAGCACATCGACCTGGCGGATGGTGTCCTCGGCGTGTTGCGCCGTGGCACGGGCGAGGTTGGTCACCGAATCGCGCGCAGAGGCAAACACCGAACGGTAATCGCGCCACGTCCTCCAGCTCTCGACGGTCAAAAAAGCCACGACCACCATCAGCATGAAACTGACGGTCAGGCGAAAGGTCGAGCCGGCCTTCACGCCTTGGCGAGGCGCGCGCGGTGTTTCATCTGGGGTGGGCGCTTGCGTGTTGCGTCCGGGCATCAACATTCCCTGGCTGTCGTTGTGAGCGAGTGAACAGTATGACAAGGATCGGGGGGAAGGTCGGGCTGGCTGTGTGATCTGCTCGGCAGTTTGAACGAATTGTCCGTTTTGAGTTGACGGTGAAACGCTTTTCAGACGATTTATCGCTTTCAGGCGAGTCAGTAATCTGTGCCCATCTTGAACGCAAACGAACTTCCACAACTAAAAAGGGATTCACACATGAGCACTCCAACCTACAACCGCCTGAACAAAGACGACGCCGTAGTTCTGCTGGTCGACCACCAGACCGGCCTGATTTCTCTGGTTCAGGATTTCTCGCCAAACGAGTTCAAGAACAACGTGCTGGCGCTGGCCGATCTGGCGAAATTCTTCGAATTGCCGACCATCCTCACCACCAGTTTCGAACAAGGCCCGAACGGCCCACTGGTGCCGGAACTCAAGGAAATGTTCCCGGACGCGCCATACATCGCCCGTCCAGGCCAGATCAACGCCTGGGACAACGAAGACTTCGTCAAGGCGATCAAGGCTACCGGCCGCAAGCAGATCATCATTGCCGGTGTCGTGACCGATGTGTGCGTGGCGTTCCCGACCCTGTCGGCGCTGGCGGAAGGGTTTGACGTGTTCGTGGTGACCGACGCCTCCGGCACCTTCAACACCACCGTGCAACAAGCCGCATGGAATCGCATGACCCAGGCCGGCGCGCAGATGATGAACTGGTTCTCCGTCGCCTGCGAACTGCACCGCGACTGGCGCAACGACATCGAAGGCCTGGGCAACCTGCTGTCCCAGCGCATTCCGAACTACCGCAACTTGATGAACGGCTATGCCGCACTGACGGCGCATCAGAAATAACCGGATGCCGGATAGACGAAAGCCTGCTTTTTTCAAAGCAGGCTTTCGTCGTTTCTACCGCAAAGAGAAGAGCAGGGGACTCGTCACCTCAAACCGTGACGACAATCTTCCCGACCTGCTGATTGGCCTCAAGAAAGCGATGCGCTTCCTGAATGTCATCCAGGGCGAATGTCCTGGCAATGATCGGTTGTAGCGCACCTGACGCCAGCCCGTCGCCGATGAAAGTCTTGGCGCGTGCCAGGGTGGCCGGGTCGGAGACGACCTCCGAGTAGAGGTAACCCTTGAGGGTCAGGCATTTTCCCAACACGGTGAACAGCGGGAACGGCGTCGGCTCAGGGCTCAATGCGCCGTACTCCAGCAGGATGCCGCCACGCGCCATGCTTTGGGTCAGCGGTTCGAACGACGGGCCGCCCACCGGATCGAACACCACCCGCGCGCCTTTGCCGTCGGTCAGCGCCATGACGGCTGCAACCATGTCTTCTTCATCGCTGACGATCACGTGCGCGGCGCCGGTGTCGAGCAAAGCCTGTTTCTTGGCGCGGGTGCGGGTGACGGCAATCGAGGTGGCGCCGACCATTTTCGCGATCTGGAAAGCTGCCAGGCCGACGCTGCTGGAGGCGGCGGTGACGATCACGAAATCGTCCTTTTGCAATCTGGCCTGTTCGACCAGCGCACCCCACGCGGTGACGTATTGCATCCAGGACGCCGCCGCTTGTTCAAACGTCAGGTTCTGCGGGTGCTTGACAGTGAGGTGGGCGGGCACGTTGGCCAGTTCGCCGTAAGTGCCCCAGCGCGCGATGTCCAGCGGCGGAATCAGGCTGACGGCATCACCGATGTTGAATTCACTGACGTTGACGCCAACCGCGACCACCACACCGGCGGCTTCGTAGCCGAGACGGCTGGGGAACTCCGCTTCCTGTAAATAGGCGTGGTTGCGGAACATCACTTCGGCGCGATTCAGGCCAAAGGCTTTGACCTCGATCTGCACTTCGTCCGCAGCGGGGGACGGGACGTCGACGTTTTCCAGTTTCAGGACGCTCGCGTCACCGTATTCATGAATCCTGACAATGCGTGCCATCTGTACTTCCTCGGTTATCGATGAAATTGCACCGACGTGATCCGGTGCCATGGACGCCAATTTAGGCTTTGGCCTGCTCCGGATAAAGGCCTAGGATGGCGCAACACTAGAAACAATGAGTTTCCAATGGATCGCCTCACACTCATGGCCACTTTCGTCAAAGCGGTGGAGCTGGGTTCCTTCAGCGCGGTGGCGGACGAACTCAACCTGTCCCCGCAAATGGTCGGCAAGCAAGTGAAAATGCTCGAGCAGCATCTGGGCGTTTCGCTGCTCAACCGCACCACCCGCAAGCAGAGCCTCACGGATTTCGGCCGCACGTTCTATCAGCGGGCGAAACTGATTCTGGCCGACATGGACGCCGCTGAAGAAATGGCCGCCGTGACCCGGGGCGTGCCCAGTGGCCGGTTGCGGATCAATGCGCCCGTCACGTTCGGCGTCAGTTCGCTGTCGCCGAAGCTGCTTGAGTACATGGTTCGTTATCCGCAAGTGTCGGTGGACCTGACGCTGTCGAATGAACTGGTCGACCTGGTGGACGGCGGATACGACGCGGTGTTCCGCATCGGCGAACTAGCCGACTGTGGCCTGAAGGCACTGCCCCTGATGCCCTATCAAATGGTGCTGTGCGCAGCGCCGTCCTACCTTGCACGCCGCCCACCCATCACCACGCCTTGGGATCTTCAGGAACATGAATGCCTGGCGTTCGCCTATTCCGACGGCCGCTCACACCTGCGATTCGAAGGTCCGGAAGGCTGTATCGACGTGCCGATTAAAAGCCGATTGACGATTAATCAGGGCGATCCGTTACTGTCCGGGGCGGTTGCGGGGCTGGGGGTGGTGATGCTGCCGCTGGAACTGGTCAAGGATTCGCTGCGAAGCGGCACGCTGGTGACTCTACTGCCGCAGTACAGGGTGCCGGTTTCGCCGATGAATCTGTTGTATGCGCCGGATCGGCGGCTGACACCCAAACTGAGGAGCTTTATCGATTTTGTGCGCGTAGCGTTTGGATAAGCGCTGCATTGAGTGATGAAGGCTTAACGATCAGAGATTTGTCGCAACAAAATCCCTGAATCCGTGCTTCACATACTTTCGCGACTCATCGACAATGCGCGCTCTGTTCCGGGGTAGTTCAGCGGTAGAACACTCGGCTCCTAACCGGGTGGGCGCTGGTTCGAATCCAGCCCCCGGACCCACTACATAGTAGGTCACAAGGAAGTATGTCCAGGCCTGAGGATGAATCGGGTGCGCTCGGCGGAATAAACGCCGGTTATGCGCACTTTCAACTGTCTCGCGCGCTCACTGCACGCGACAACGACGCCAGTCCGAAAGCACTTGCCCGGATCGAACGCTGGCAAAAGGTTCTCGAAAACCTGATGCATGGCCGTGCACTGTATGGCTCGCGAACACCGTTTGCCGACCTGCCAGAATGGATCACGCTGGAAGTGGCCACTGGCGGCTTTGCAACGGGCAACCTTCTGGCCGGTGGCGAGCTGACCGCTCATGAGCGCCTGTTGGCGTCATCGATTCCCGGCATTAGAGCGGGTTACGAACGACTCGATTTGAATAGGTGGCATCTTTCAGACGAAGGCGTCAGAACGCTGCAAGAGCGATTGACGAACGAAGACTATCGGATCGATGTACCGGAAGAGGCCGCGTTGCTGACAGTGGCCTGGTTTCTGGGGCAGCAACGCGTCGAAGAAGCCAGGACGTTGATCGAGCAGATCGCGCCTTTCTTCGAACGAGTGCGTTTCTTTCCCGCGGCAGCCAACGAGCGCCCGCTCTCGATGGCTGAAGTTGAAGTTTTCAATGCTGGCCAAATCAGCCTGCGCCTGTCCGTTCTCTCACCCCAGCCTCGTCTTGCCGTTCAAAAGCATGTTGTTGAACGCAGGTTGCCTCTCTACGACGCGGCGGTCTCGCTATTCCTGCTGACGTACAACGATGGTTGGCCTTGCCGGCATTACCCTGAAGGGTGGTTCGAGCGTGCTTCGGTGCTTGGTAAAGAGTTTGATAACGCCACTGAAGCTGATCCCCGTCGTACGGATAATTCCAGTGATCGAGTGACGGAGTTGCTGGCATTGCTCAAGCAATGCTCTATCGATCCTGCATCGCTAACGGGGCGCCAGGTTGGGCGAATTCGCAGAATCGTCGATGACTTTGTAGCCAAGCATGGACACCCTGAGTCCGAAGATCATTCCAGCAAGCGCGCACAGCAGCGTCATCACGTATCAGCTTCGGCACACCATCTGATTGCCAAGGCTGCTTCCGTGCGACTGGCGAGATATCCAGTCTCGGAAGGCATCTCTGATTTCGCCCCGTTACTGACGCCCATTACCGACGAAGAGGCTAAGGCTTACTCGTTGAAGGTGGGAGAGACCATTCCTCCTTCGATTCGTCGACGCCTCGAACGTTGCCGAAAGGGAACGGTTGCAGAGTTGATTGAACATAGGGTCATTACATCCGCAGATACAGTGGCAAAAGTGCTGCCGGCGATGACGGCGCAAATCTGTAGCGCCGGATATCGAGACGTAGCATTGCGGGCATTGTCTGTCGCTACCTATCGTGCGTTCAGGCGTCGACGCTCTCTATTGCTGCTGAACATGCAGCGTCAGGTGAAAATCGATGACTTGCCTTGGGTGAAAGCCTTGGAAACCGAATACGAGGCGGGTGCTCTTGCGGTTGAAGGTGCCAGGCAGGCTTTGGTCGAAGCGTCCGCGTTGACCCTTACCGCATTTCCTCAGGCCATTCTGCCCAACAAGTTGCTTCAGGAATTTTCTTCGCTTGCCGAATCGGCCAAGCTGGATCTTCCCTTCGTAGAGGAAATCGCG
The DNA here is from genome assembly GCF_019710535.1 of Pseudomonas sp. 3-2. Taxonomy (NCBI): domain Bacteria; kingdom Pseudomonadati; phylum Pseudomonadota; class Gammaproteobacteria; order Pseudomonadales; family Pseudomonadaceae; genus Pseudomonas; species Pseudomonas sp. 3-2. Next base: position 2,873,799 of record NZ_CP081200.1, read on the forward strand.
GCTGATATTTTCATGGGCGCTTTCTCCGGCAAGTTCGTAAAGGCTGCCAAGCGTTCAGTCCGGTTGATGGACGGGTCTCTTTACGCACGCTATTACGATATCGATATGGATGAGTTGGCTGCACTACCCAAGCAGCGGGATTCACGAAACAACAGTGGTGTGCTGGCTGGTTTGTGCGCGCGGCGGGCGAATGCCGACATCGGTAGATGGAGTCCAGCGAACAACGGCACGATCATCGAACAGCAACAAATATTGACCACGCAAAATCTGGCAATCCTGTTTGATGATCTGGACCTGAAGACGCTGTTACATGATCGTTTGGGCTCAATGGCCGAGGCATGTTTCAAATGGATATGCAGTCGGCAGCAGATGCAGATCAAGCTCTACCACGCGCGTCTGGTCATGTTGAAGAACACAGCGTATGCGTGGCGCCAGATGATGTTTTACCTGTCGATGCTGGATCAGTCCCGGCTGGAAACTGTGCTTGGAAACATTGAAGTGCATTTCGAGGCTCAACCCAGCGCATTTCAGGGGCGATTTCTTCCCGCCATGATCGGGTTGCGCATGGCGGTATCTGGGTGTCGGTTGACTTCGGCTCACCAAGAGCGTGAGGGAAGTAAGGTTTTTCTCGGGTGGACCACTGAACGGCACTGGCTGATGCCTTCCTAGATATCGGAAAGCTCCAGGCGTAACGAAAAGCCTGCCTTCAAAAGCAGGCTTTTTGCATTCTCAGAGATGCCTTCATTTCAACGCCGCCCAGTCCGCGTACTCACATCCACCCAGACAGCCAACACCAGAATGCTGCCCTTGACGATCATCTGCCAGTAGCTGTCGACGTCGAGCATGGACATGCCGTTGTCCAGGCTGGTGATGACCAGGGCGCCGAGGAGGGCGCCGTAGACTGTGCCGGAACCGCCGCGCATCGAGGTGCCGCCGATGAAGCAGGCGGCGATGGCGTCGAGTTCGCCCATGCTGCCGGCCGAGGGTGAGCCGGCGGCCAGGCGCGCGGTGTTGACCACGCCGGCGAGGGCGCACATCACGCCCATGATCCCGAAGATCCAGAGCTTCACGGCCTGCACATTGATACCGGACAGGCGCGTCGCTTCCATGTTGCTGCCCACCGAATACACGCGTCGGCCAAACACGGTCTGGCTGGTAACGTAGCTGAAGCCGCCCAGCAGGATCAGCAGAAGCAGGACCGGCACGGGAATGCCGTCATAGCTGTTGAGGGTCTGGACGAAACCGGCCAGCACCGCGCCGATCAACAACACGCGTGCCACGTCACGCACCAATGAATGTGCTGCCAGACCGTGAAGGGCGCGATTGCGCCGTTGTTTCCAGGTCAGGAACAACGTCAGTGCGAACAGCAGGACGCCCAGACCCGCGCCGATCGCATGTGGCAGATAACCCTGGCCAATGTAGACGAGTTCCGGCGACACCGGCGCAATGGTCGTGCCGCCGGTTATTCCCAGCAAAATCCCCCGAAAAGCCAGCATGCCCCCCAGCCCCACGATGAACGACGGAATGCGCAGGTAGGCCGCCATGTAGCCGTTGGCGAGGCCGATCAGCAATCCGCACACCACCACAAGACTGAGATTCGCCAGCAGCGGTATGTGATAGACGACATCGAGAATGGCTGCCACGCCACCGAGCAGGCCCAGCAATGAGCCGACCGACAGATCGATCTCGCCGCTGATGATCACCAGCACCATGCCGCAAGCGAGAATCCCGGTAATCGACATCTGGCGCAGCAAGTTGGAGAGGTTGCGTGGTGTCAGGAATCCGCCCTTGGTCTGCCAGCTGAAGAACAGCCAGATCAACGCCACGGCAAACACCAGTGCGAGCATCTTGTAGCGGGTGAAAAGTTGTTTGACCTGATTCATTTAAGCGGATTTCCGATCTTTATTGTTATGGCTGTCAGGCTGGCTGAGTGCGGCGGCGAGCACCTGTTCCTGGGTGAGTTCATGGTTGATGAAATCGCCCTGCAACCGGCCTTCGCCGATGACCAGGACGCGGTCGGAAACGCCGAGCACCTCGGCCAGTTCCGAAGACACCATGATGATCGACACGCCTTCGGCGGCCAGCATCCCCATCAATTTGTAGATCTCGTACTTGGCGCCGACGTCCACCCCTCGGGTCGGCTCGTCGAGAATCAGCACCCGGGGCCGGGTCAGCAGCATCTTCGCCAACACGGCTTTTTGTTGATTGCCCCCGGACAGGCTGGTGATCGGCAGGAACGGGCTCGCGGTTTTGAGGTGCAGGCGGGAAATTTCCCGATCGATGCTGCCCAGTTCGGCTTCGGCGTCGATGCGGGTCAGTTTCGAGAAACTGTCCAGCACGGCCAGGGTGATGTTCTGGCCGACACCCAGGTCGGGAATGATGCCCTGACGCTTGCGGTCCTCGGGCACCAGGCACACGCCGGCGCGGATTGATTTGAGCGGCGTGCAGGTGTCGATGAGTTGGCCGTCCAGCCAGACTTCGCCTTCGTGGCGACCGGGGTAGGCGCCGAACAGCGCGGTCACCAGCTCCGTGCGGCCGGCACCGACCAGCCCGGCGATGCCGAGGATTTCCCCGCGTTTGAGGCTGAAGGAAACGTCGTCGACCCGTTTGCGTTTGGGGTTGTCGACGTCGTAGCAGGTGATGTGGCGCGCCTCGAAAATCACCTCGCCGATGTCGTGGGGTTCGGTGGGGTAGAGGTTGCTCATTTCCCGGCCGACCATCTGAGTGATGATCTGTGGAATATCCATGTTCTCCATGGCGGTCGTGGCGATGTGTTGACCGTCGCGGATCACCGAAATGGTGTCACACACGGCGGCCACTTCATCGAGCTTGTGCGAGATGTAAACGCAGGCGACGCCCTTGGCCTTGAGGTCGCGCATGATGTCCAGCAGCACCTCGATTTCCGAACGGGTCAGGGCCGACGAAGGTTCATCGAGGATCAGCAGGCGCGCCTGTTTGTTCAGGGCCTTGGCGATTTCCACCAGTTGCTGATAACCGCCACCGTACTGCGAAACCGGCAGCGAAACGTTCATGTCCGGCACTTTCAGTTCACGCATCAGGGCTTCGGCGCGGTGGATCATCGCCGGGTAATTCATCCGCCCACCCGGCAGCGTCAGCTCATGGCCCATGAAAATGTTTTCGGCTACCGAGAGGTCGGGAACCAGCGTCAGCTCCTGGTGAATGATGACGATGCCGGCGGCTTCCGTTTCGCTGATCGATTGCGCCTTGAGCGGTTGACCGTCCCAGAGGATTTCACCGTCCCAGGTGCCATGGGGATAAACCGCAGACAGGATTTTCATCAGCGTGGACTTGCCGGCGCCATTCTCGCCGCACAGCCCGACGCACTCACCCGGCCGGACCTTGAGGTCGATGCCATTGAGCGCTTTGACACCGCCGAAAGTTTTGACGATGCCGTTCATTTGCAGCAGATAGTCGGACATGGAGAGGGCTCGCATAGCAAAGACTCACATGGCACTGATCTTTGTGGGAGCGAGCCTGCTCGCGAAGGCGTCAGCACATCCAATCGTGATGCAGGCTGAACCACCGTCTTCGCGAGCAGGCTCGCTCCCACAAGGGTTTTCGCATAACCAGGGATTGATGCCTTGGTTACTGTCCAGCGATCTGCGCCTTGGTGTAGAAGCCGTCCTGTTCCAGCAGGTCGATGTTGTCCTTGGTCAACGGGGTCGGGGTGAGCAGGATGGTGTCGACTTTTTTGCTGCCATTATCGTACTGCGAGCTGTAGACAGGTTTCTCGTTACGCGCCAGTTGCACCGAGAGTTTGGCGGCTTCGGAGGCAATCAGTTTCAGCGGCTTGTACACCGTCATGGTTTGCGTGCCGGCGATGACCCGCTTGACCGCTGCCAGGTCCGCGTCCTGTCCGGAGATCGGCACCTTGCCGGCCAGTTGCTGAGCGGCCAGGGCCTGAATGGCGCCGCCCGCCGTGGCGTCGTTGGAGGCGACAATGCCGTCGATTTTGTTGTCGTTGCGGGTCAGGGCGTTCTCAACAATGCTCAGCGCTTCGGTCGGGTTCCATTCCTTCACCCATTGCTGGCCGACGATCTTGATATCACCCTTGTCGATGGCCGGTTGCAGTACCTTCATCTGACCTTCGCGCAGGACTTTCGCGTTGTTGTCGGTGGGCGCACCACCCAGCAGGAAGTAATTGCCCTTGGGCGCTGCATGCAGCACGCCGCTGGCCTGCATCTCGCCGACCTTTTCGTTATCGAAGGAAATGTAGGCGTCGATATCGGCGTTGAGTATCAGACGGTCATAGGACACGACCTTGATGCCGGCTTTCTTCGCCTCGGCCACGGCATTGGTCAGCACGGTGGCGTTGAATGGCACGATGACGATGACATCGACGCCACGGGAAATCAGGTTTTCGATTTGCGAAATCTGCTTCTGCTCGTTGGCATCGGCCGACTGCACGAAGACCTTGGCATCCATTTTTTCCGCCGCTGCGACGAAGTAATCCCGGTCACGGGACCAGCGTTCCAGCCGCAGATCATCAATGGAGAAACCGATTTTCGGATGGGCAGCATCGGCCATAACCGGTAACGACAACAGCGCCAGGGCGCTGGCCAGCAGCGTGCGTTTTACGTTCTTCATGGTGGTGCGTCCTTTTATTTTTGTTTGAAAGACACGGCCTGACGATGAATATCGGGCTGGTGGAACTGTAGAGAATCAGCAGGCGAAACGGACTACAGATTTGTCGCGCAAATGTCACAGCGTCCGCAGTCCTCATTGGCGATCAGCGATAGATAAACCGGTTGACGACGTTCTCGAGCATTTCCTGCCGGCCGCTGACGGCCTGCGGGTTCAGTTCGTTGGCGAAGGCGTGCTCGGCCAGGGATTGAAGATTGAACTCACCCGCCAGCACCGACTGGCCGAAGGGCTGCTGCCAGCCGGCATAGCGTTGGTCCTTGAGCCGTTGCAGCTGGTCGTTCTGGACCATGGCGGCGGCCCGCTCGAGCGACAGGGCGAGGACGTCCATGGCGCCGACGTGGCCGTGAAACAGATCGACCTCGTCGAGGCTCTGGCGGCGTACCTTGGAGTCGAAGTTGAACCCGCCATTGCCGAAGCCGCCGGCCTTGAGGATTTCATAGGTGACCAGGGTCATCTCCTCGACGCTATTGGGGAATTGATCGGTGTCCCAGCCGTTTTGCGGATCGCCCCGGTTGGCGTCGATGCTGCCGAAAATCCCCAGCGAGACGGCCGTCGCCACCTCGTGATGAAAACTATGACCGGCCAGGGTCGCGTGGTTGGCCTCGATGTTGACCTTGATTTCCTTTTCCAGACCGAACTGCTGGAGAAAACCGAACACCGTGGCGCTGTCGTAATCGTACTGGTGCTTGGTCGGCTCCTGCGGTTTGGGTTCGATCAGCAGGTCGCCTTTGAAACCGATCTTGTACTTGTGCTCGACCACCATGCGCATGAAGCGGCCCAGTTGTTCGCGCTCACGTTTCAAGTCTGTATTAAGCAGAGTTTCATAACCTTCGCGACCGCCCCACAACACATAGTTGGAGCCCTTGAGGCGTTGAGTCGCGTTCATGGCGCTGAAGACCTGGGCCGCGGCGCAGGCGAACACTTCAGGATCCGGGTTGCTGGCGGCGCCGGCGGCAAAGCGCGGATTGCTGAAGCAGTTGGCGGTGCCCCACAGCAGCTTGATTCCGCTTTCTTCCTGATGGCGTTCCAGGTGATCGATCATTTGGGCGAAGTGGTTGCGGTACTCCTTCAGCGAGTGGCCTTCGGGGGCGACATCCGTGTCGTGAAAGCAGTAGTAGTCGATACCCAGCTTGGAGAAAAATTCGAACGCGGCCTGCGCCTTGCCAATGGCCAGCTCCATCGGGTCACCGGCGTGTTGCCACGGGCGCTTGAACGTCCCGGCGCCGAACACGTCGGAGCCCGGCCAGACAAAGGTGTGCCAATAACAGGCGGCCATGCGCAGGTGTTCGCGCATGGGCTTGCCGAGGATGATTTTGTCGGCGTCGTAGTGACGGAAGGCAAGGGGAGAATCGCTGGCAGGACCTTCGTAGCGAATCCGGTCGACATCGGGGAAGTACGGCATTGGCAATGTCCTTGTTGTTCTTGGTTGTTGTTCTTGGGCGTGTCCCGATACTAGCAACGGCCCTGTGCCTGCCGATTGCGAAAATCACCAACACGCAGTGCGATTTTGCGTATTGAGATTCGCCCTCTGCGCGCCTAGTCTGTGCAGACCGCCTCTACGGCAAGGGGCCCGGAACAAGCCTGAAAACAATGAAAACCCTACCGCCTGTTCACCGCATCGCCCTGTTGTTCAACGGGAGCAAGATCTATGACCGCGGCATCATCAGCGGCATCGGCAACTACCTGAGCAGCACGCGCGCGTCTTGGGATCTGTTCCTGGAGGAGGATTTTCTCTGCCGCTTGAAGGGCATCGAGCGTTGGCAAGGTGACGGGATCATCGCCGACTTCGACGATCCGCTGATTGGCGAGGCGCTGGCCGATATCAAGCTGCCCGTGGTGGCGGTAGGTGGTTCTTATCAGGATGAGCGGGCCTATCCGAAAGGGATCCCGTACGTCGCCACCGACAATAACGCGCTGATCACCATGGCTTATGAGCACTTGGTCGAGGCCGGGCTGCAACGGTTCGCCTGCTTCAGCCTGCCCGAAGCGCAGGCCAATCGTTGGGCTCAGGAGCGCGAAAAAGCCTTTCTACGATTGATGCAACGGGACGGCTTGCACGCCGAGGTCTATCGCGGCATGGGCACTAGTGCACCGCTGTGGGACAGCGCCGTCGAACAGTTGATCGCCTGGCTGCAAAGCCTGCCCAAACCCATTGGCATCATCGCGGTCAGTGACGCTCGCGCCCGGCAGTTGCTGCAAGCCTGCCTGACCGCCGGCATCGCCGTGCCAGAGCAGGTGGCGCTGATCGGCATCGACAATGACCCGCTGACCCGCAGCCTGACCCGGGTTCCCCTGAGTTCGGTGATCCAGGGCACCGAAACCATGGGCCGCACCGCCGCGCAACTGCTGCACCAGATGTTGCACGGCAAGCCGTCAACGGGCGCGCATGTCCTGATCCCGCCTGAAGCGATCAATGTCCAGGTGTCGAGCCTGCATCAACCGTTGGGCAACCCCTACGTGATGCAGGCGCTGCTGTTCATCCGCCAATATGCCTGCCAGGGCATCAAGACCGCGCAAGTGGCGGCTTATGTCGGCGTGTCGCGTTCCTCGCTGGAGTCGCATTTTCGTGCGGTGCGGGGCTGCAGCGTGCATGACGAGATTCTGCGTTTCAAACTGGCGGCGGCCACCCGCGGGCTGGAAAAAACCGACACGGCGATTGCGGACGTTGCCCGCACGTGCGGTTTCAAATCCGCTCAGTACCTGCACACGGTGTTTCGCCGAGAGTTCGGGTGTACGCCCCGTGAATACCAGCAGGGCGCCCGATAGACGGCCACTCAAAAGCGATCCAGTCGATAGGGCTCGCGCACCGGCAGAATGCGCGCCGTGTCCTGCGCCGATGGTGAAACCATCTCTTCAACCATCTCCGCCGTCACCGCCGCCTGCGTCAGCCCCAGATGCTGATGCCCGAACGCAAGCAACACCCTCCCGTCACACACCCGATCGATCACCGGCAGCGAGTCCGGCAGCGACGGCCGAAACCCCATCCACGGTGTGGCTGCTTCGACACTCAACTCATCACGAAACAAACCCTTGCTCAACCGATGCAACTGCCAGGCGCGGGCCATGGTGGGTGGGGCTTCGAGGCCGGCGAATTCGACGGTGCCGGCCAGGCGCAGCCCTTCGGACATCGGGGTCATGATGAATTTGCGTTCCAGCGAGGTGACGGGGAAGGGCAGTCGGTTATGTTCGTGAGGCAGCATGAGGTGGTAGCCGCGCTCGGTGTCCAGCGGGACTTTTTTGCCGGTCAGTGCAGCGGTGAGTTTTGCCGAGTGGGCGCCGCAGGCGATCAGTACCTGGCGAGCGGACAGGGTGCCGCTTCCGGTCATCAGATTGACGCCATGCTCGTGCAGTTTTCCGCCCTGAACCGCCTGCTTCACAAACTGCACGCCGCTGGCTTTCGCCGCTTCCACCAACTCACGCACGACGCGGTAGGGGTCGATGAAATGCCCGGTGTTCGGGAAAAACAGTCCGCCCTGAATCTGTTCGCTGAGTTGCGGCGCGGTCTCGCGTACCGCTCCGGCCTGCCACCAATCGACTGGCACTTGTTGCTGTTGCATGCGTCGCTGCAGTGCTTCGAGTGCCGGGCGTGAGTCGGGGCGTTCGAACACCAGCAGCGAACCTTCCATCTTCAACAGCTCGGGGCGCTGAATGTCGTTGAGCAAGCGGTGCCAGGCGTCGAGCGAGCTTTCATTCAGCGCCCGCAACCCGGCAACGGTGCGCTGGAACGGTGCCGAGCGCAGGTTCAGCAACAGCCGCGCAAACCAGGGCAGGGCGCGGGGCAGGTATTTCCAGTCCAGGCGCAGTGGCCCCATCGGGTCCATGAGCATGGCCGGCAGGCGTTTGAGGATCGAGCTGTCGGCAATCGGGAACACTTGCTCGGTCGCCAGGTGCCCGGCGTTGCCGAACGAGGCGCCGTGGCCCGGTTCCTGCGGGTCGATCACCACCACCCGCAAACCCTGACGGGCAAGGCGCAGGGCACTCGCGACGCCGATGATGCCGGCGCCGACCACGGCGATGTCGTGCGGGTTATTCGGCATTTTTCGCGGTTTCCCTTTGGCCATCGAGCAAGCGACGCAGCGACAGTGGATTGGCGTGTTTGAGCGCGATCGGCAGCAAGCTGTCGGGAAAATCCTGATAGCAGACCGGGCGCAGGAAACGCAGGATCGCCGCCGTGCCCACCGACGTAGTGCGTGAATCGGAAGTCGCCGGGAACGGCCCGCCGTGCACCATCGCGTCGCAGACTTCAACGCCGGTCGGCCAGCCGTTGACCAACAGGCGTCCGGCCTTGCGCTCCAGGGTCGGCAGCAAGGCGCGGGCCTGTTGCAGATCCTCGTCATCCAAGTGCAGCGTGGCGGTCAGTTGGCCTTCCAGCTGTTCGAGCACCTGACGGATTTCAGCGTCGCTGGCGCATTGCACGATCAAGGACGCGGCGCCGAACGCTTCGGCCTGCAAGGTGTGGTCGGCGAGAAAGTCGGCGGCGTCGGTGACGAACACATGAGCCTGGCCCTGATTCGGGTCCGTTGCTTGCTGGCCGACGGCGGCAATACGCGCTCGGTGGTTTTCCGCGAGGGCATTCACGCTGGATTCGTAGGCGTTGAAAATTCCCGGCGTCAGCATGGTCTGCGCGGGGCTGCGCTGGATCAGTTCGCTGGTGGCGGCAATAAAGGCGTCCAACGCCGGCCCCTTACGGGCGAGCACTAAGCCGGGATTGGTGCAGAACTGACCGGCGCCCAGTGTCAGCGAAGCCACAAACCCTTGGGCCAACGCCTCGGCGCGATTTTGCAGCGCCACTGGAAACAGCAACACCGGGTTGATCGAACTCATTTCAGCGTATACCGGAATCGGCTCGGGCCGGGCTTGGGCCGCTTTGATCAGCGCGAGGCCGCCACTGCGCGAACCGGTGAAGCCGACGGCCTTGATCCGTGGATCGCTGACCAGCGCGATCCCCACTTCACGACCGGAGCCGTACAACAACGAGAACACACCTTCCGGCAAATCACAGGCCTTGACCGCCCGCGCAACGGCACGGCCAACCAGTTCGCTGGTACCGGGATGGGCGCCGTGGGCCTTGACGATCACCGGGCAGCCAGCAGCCAGCGCCGAAGCGGTATCGCCACCGGCCACCGAGAACGCCAGAGGGAAGTTGCTCGCACCAAACACGGCCACCGGCCCCAATGGAATCTGGCGCTGCCGCAGATCCGAACGCGGCATTGGCTGGCGTTGCGGTTGCGCGGTGTCGACTCGCACATCCAGCCATTCACCGGCCCGCACGGTGTGGGCAAACAAGCGCAGTTGCTGACAGGTGCGGCCCCGCTCGCCCAGCAGGCGCGGGCGCGGCAGGCCGGTTTCGGCCAGGGCGCGGTCGATCAGTTCGTCGCCGAGGGCTTCGATTTCGCTCGCGATGGTTTCAATGAACTTGGCCCGTGCCTCGAGCGATGTCTCGCGATAACGGTCGAGCGCCGCCCAGGCCAGTGCGCAGGCCTGCTCGACATGCTCGGCAGAGCCGCCGGCGTAGGCCGGTTGCAAAGGCGCGTTGGTGGCGGGGTTGATCCCGTGGATGACGTCGCGGTCGCCGGTGAGGGTTTGCTGACCGATCAGCAGTTGGCCCGTCAGGGTCATGGCGCATTCCTTATCAATAAAGCAGGTCACGAATAAGGCCCGCCGCCGTGGGTGGCGGCGGGCTTGAGCGCAGCGGCAGGTCAGGCGAAGTTTTGCTCCGCCGACCAGTTTTCGTACCAGTGACGGAACAGCGCGTACTGGGCTTCTGCGTAACGACGCTGTGAGTCGCTGAGGGCATCGGTTTCGTTGAAATGCAGGGTGTATTCCTTGTCGCCGTTGAGCACCATCAGGTGTTTGTAATACAGCACCAGATCCGGGCCTTCGTCGAAGGACGACAGCACCGCCAGCGCCGATTCCAGTTCACGGGCCTGGCGCCGCGCCCTGGCGTCACCCTTGGCGGCCTGCTTGCTCAGGGCCACCAGTTGCAGCACTTCGCGGGGCAGGGCGTTGCCGATGCCGGTGATGGCGCCGGTGGCGTTGCAGTTGACGAAGCCGTGCACGACCTGGGTGTCGACACCGACCATCAAGGTCACGTCATCATCCTTGGAGGTGATGTTTTCAGCGGCGTAGCGCAGATCGGCGCCACCGCCGAATTCCTTGAAACCGATCAGGTTCGGGTATTCACGTCGCAGCTCGAAGAACAGATCGGCGCGGGTGGCGAAGCCGTAGTAAGGGCTGTTGTAGATCACCGCCGGCAGGTTCGGCGCGGCTTGCAGAATCGCCGCGAAGTGGGCTTTTTGCGCCGCCGCCGAAGCGCCACGGGACAGCACCCGAGGAATCACCATCAAGCCCTGCGCGCCGACTTTCGCCGCGTGTGCAGCGTGGGACACTGCTTCACGGGTGTTGACCGCGCCGGTGCCGACGATGGTCGGAATCCCGGCGGCCACCAGCCGCGCCACGCCTTCCTGACGCTCGGCTTCGGTGAGCAGCGGCCAGTCACCCATGGAGCCGCAATACACGACGGCGCTCATGCCGATGTCGATCAGTTCGCGACCCTTGGCCACCAGCGCATCGAAGTCCGGTTTGCGCGCGGCGGTGCACGGGGTCATCAGGGCGGGCATGCAGCCGGTGAAGATGTTGTCGCTCATTATTGTTCTCCTTGGAACGGTCATTCAGAGGGGTTTGAAGTGCAGCGCAGCGGCTCAGATGCCCCACGCGAACGGATCGGTTTCGTCGATCAGCAGCGTGCTGTCGGCGGTCATGTGGGCGCGGCCGGTGATGTAGGGGCGGATGCGATCGCCTTCCCATTCAAAGCGGCCTTCGAACTGGCTGCCGGTGATGCTCGCCTGCACCCAGCGCTCGCCGGGCGCGAGTTTTTCGTCGGCGGCCAGGCATGCCAGTTTGGCGCTGGTGCCGGTGCCGCAAGGGGAGCGGTCGTAGGCTTTGCCGGGGCACATGACGAAGTTGCGGCTGTCGGCCTCGGCGTCATCGGCGAACAGTTCGATGTGGTCGATGACCGCGCCGTCCTCGCCGTGGATGCCCTGGTCTTCGAGGGCCTTGAGCATTTTCCAGGTGAGGTCGGTCAGGGTGTCGACGTTGTCCAGCGTCAGCGTCTGGCCGTGTTCGGAGACCAGGAAAAACCAGTTGCCGCCGTAGGCGACGTCACCGAGGAAGCGGCCGTATCCCGGCACTTCCACCGCCACCTGTTTGCGTGAGCGATAGGCGGGCACGTTGCCCAGGGTCACGGCGCCGTCTTCATGCAGCGTGGCGCTGACCGGGCCGACCGGCGTGTCGATCTTGTGCACCCCCGGTGCGATCAGCCCCAGGTGCTGCAACGATGCAACGAGGCCGATGGTGCCGTGGCCGCACATGCCGAGGTAACCGGCATTGTTGAAGAAAATCACCCCGCAGGTGGCGTCCGGCGACACCGGCTCGCAATACAGCGCGCCCACCAGCACATCGTTGCCACGCGGTTCCAGCAGGCAGGCGCGGCGCCACTGGTCATGCTGATTGCGCAGGGCGTCGCGTTTCTCGGCCATGGTGCGCCCGGGCAGGTCGGGAAAACCTTTCATCACCAGACGCGTGGGTTCGCCGCCGGTATGGGAATCAATGACGTGTACTCGTTTCATGGACAGGTCCCGTTGAGTGATTTCAGTAAGCGCCGGCAGCGCGCGGGTTGGCGGCGGAGGCGGGTGACGGCGAAGCGACTTCGCTTTCATCCTCTTCCGATTCCAGGCGCAGCAGATGCGCCGGTACGCCGGTGGCCGCGCCCCAGTAATAAATGCCCATCGCACAGGCTGCGACGACCAGGGTGTCGAACGGGTGGGTGAGGATGCCCAGACCGCCGAAGGTGCCGAGTTTCGACAGGACGATGGTCACCGCGTAGAAGGCGATCAGCCACGCGGACGAGCGCACTTGCCGGGACAGACTGAGGTGGGCGGTCGGCACGAAGCGGCCGCAAAGCAGGTAGACGACGAACATCAGGATTTGCAGACCGAGGAGCCAGGACACGGTGTTCCAGCCGGACCAGTAAACGATCAGCGCAGCGATGATGAACGACACCGGCCCCAGCACGCCCATGCACTTGACCCGGAACGGGCGTGGCATGTCGGGCGCATTGCGACGCAGCGCGGCGACGGTCACCGGGGCGACGGCATAGCTCAGCACCAGCGCGGCGGAAACCACGTTGATCAGCGCTTCCCACGATGGGAACGGCAGAGTCCAGAACACCGACAGGGCGAAGGTAAGCCACAACGCCGGACGCGGGATGCCGGACTTCGCGTCGATGTGGGTGAAGACCTTGAAGAAGGTGCCGGTCTGCGCCCAGCCGTAGATCACCCGAGGCGTGGCGTTCATGTAGATGTTGCCGCAGCCGCTGGGGGAGATCACCGCGTCCGCCACCACCAGATACGCCAGCCAGCCCACGCCCAGTGCCAGGGCGATGTCGCGGTACGGCAGGGCGAATTCCTTGGATACCCCGGCCCAGCCATTGGCGAGCAGTTCGGTCGGGATGCCGCCGAGGAAGGCGGTTTGCAGCAATACGTAGATCGCGGTGGAAAGCAGCACCGACAGGATCAGCGCAATCGGGATGGTGCGTTGCGGGTTCTTCACTTCGCTGGCCACCGAGATGATCGGGGTCAGGCCGAGGTAGGCGAAGATCACGCCGCCGGCGGAGACGGCCATCTCGATGCCCGAGAGTCCGAATGGGGCGAAGCCCTGAACCTGAAAGTTTTCCGGTTTGAAGAAGGTGAACAGCACGCCGATCACCAGCAGCGGCACGATGAACTTGAACACGCTGACCAGATTGTTGGCCTTGGCGAAGGTCTTCACGCTGCGGTAGTTGAGCAGGAAGAACACGCACAGCAGGCCGAACTGCACCAGCCAGCCGAGCAGGGTCGGGTCACCGCTGCCGGCCTTGGTCAGGCTCGGAAACCAGGCCGCCGCGTATTGGCGCGAGGCAACCACTTCGATCGCCACCAGACTGGAAAACGCGATCAACGTGATGAAACCCATCAGGTAACCGAGCAGCGGCCCGTGGCTGTAAACCGGGTAACGCACCACACCGCCAGCGCGGGGCAATGCCGCGCCCAGTTCGCAGTAGACGATGCCCAGCAGCAACACGGCGAACCCGCCCAGCAACCAGGAAAAAATCCCCGCCGGCCCGGCAATCGCCGACACGTGACTGGCCGCGAACAACCAGCCGGAACCGAAGATCGCCCCCAGCCCGATAAAGGTGAGGTCGATCAATGAAAGTTGTTTTTTGAACTTGCCTTGGCCTGACATGGCATCGCCTTCTTGTGAGTTATTGGATAGGCAGGTGTGAGTCACTGGAACGGCTAAACAGTGAACTCATCGGGCGTCGGGCGATTGATGTTTTGCGCAGCTCCGGATGACGAATTCGGCACAGTTGCGAAGAAAGCCAGCGGCGCTCGACACGCCACAAACGTTGCTGCAATCTGCACGCGAACGCCTCAGCCCGTTCCACTCACCGGGGAAAACCGTCACCATGCAGAACGCATTTGCGATCCTGTGCCAGGGCGATGAGCACAATCGTCCCCACACCCTCGAGGCGCTGTTGGCGGGGGTGGCGCCGCTGTTGCCGATGCTGGACGTGATTCCGAACGCGGCGATTTTCATCAAGGATGTGCAGGCGCGGTACGTCCTGGCCAACCGCACGCTGGTGCAGCGCTGCGGCCTGAAAGACCTGAAACCGCTACTCGGCAAAACCAGTGCGCAGGTGTTTCCGGCGCAACTGGGGCCGGGCTATACCGAGCAGGATCGGCGAGTGCTGGAGGAAGGCTTCGTGCTGGAAGATCAGCTGGAACTGCACCTGTACGGCAGTCGCGAACCGGGCTGGTGCCTGACGCACAAGCGTCCGCTGTACAACCGCGACGGCGAGATCATCGGCCTCGCGGGGATTTCGGTGGACCTGCAATCGGCCAGCGAAACCCACCCGGCGTTTCAGCGCCTGGCGGCGGTCGACGAACACATCCGCGCGCATTTCAATCGGCGTGTCACCTTGGGCGAGCTGACCCGGATCGCCGGCATTTCGGTGGCGCAGCTGGAGCGCTACTGCAAACGGGTCTTTCACCTTACGCCGAGGCAGATGATTCAGAAAGTGCGGCTGGAACATGCCCATCGCTTGTTGCATACCGAACTGCCGATCACCGAGGTGGCGCTGCAATGCGGCTACACCGATCACAGCGCCTTCACCCGGCAGTTCAAGGCGTCAACCGGGTTCACCCCGCGTCAGTACCGGCAGGCGACAGAGTGATGAGCGGGTTTCGGTGGGCGATCAGCCCGCTCGTTTCAGCGTGTGTGCGACGTACAGTTTTGTGATCAGCCCGGCCATTGCCTTCGCTCCGAAACAACGGAAGTAAACGTAACCGTTGTCGGTCTCCAGACTGACGATCCGGGTAATGAATCCCCCCTCCAGAGTGACCTTGCGAATGGTGGCTATCGGGACTTCAACGTCCAGAACTCCGCCGGGCACCGCGCGGTTCATGGCATTGGCACTCATACGAATCCCGGACGGCGTGATCACCACTTTCCCACCCACCCAGAGTCCGCCGGGCACGAGAAAATTGGCCAGCCTGGACTTCAGCACTTCTTCAGCCACCTCAGACGCTCCCTTGTTTGATTGCTGTTGGAAAACCACAGGCCTGTTTACCTGACAAAAAACCAAATCGCCATGTGTTTCCTTCGTTCTTTCATGCGTCGCAGTTGTCACTGCCCGTTCCCGCCTGTCTGGAGTTCACCCGATGCCTTCGCTCAAAACCCTGCCCGCCGCCTTGCTGGGGCTGGCCCTTGTCTGTCCGGTCAAGGCGCAATCCCAGGGGCTGGAACTGGGGCAAGTGCTGATCGGGGCCGAGGATCAGAGCGGTGACGATCTGTCGGTGGAAGAGGCGAAGGCTCGTCTGGCCCAGGTGCCGGGTGGCAGCAACGTGGTCGATATGCGCCAGCCATTGCAGGGCCGGGTCGCGAGCAATCAGGATGTGTTGGCGTATCAGCCCGGTGTCTATGCCCAGTCCGCGGGCAACGAAGGGACGAAAATCTCGATCCGTGGCTCGGGCATCAACCGCGCTCCCGGCGCCCACGCGTCGGGGCTGTACACGATGCTCGACGGTCTGCCGCTGACCGGCCCCGGCGGTACGCCTTATGAACTGCTGGAGCCGCTGTGGCTGGATCATGTGGAAGTGCTACGCGGTGCCAACGGTTTTGATCGCGGTGCGCTGGCCCTTGGCGGCGCCGTCGATTACGTCAGCCACACGGGCTACAACGCGCCGCTGCTGAACGTGCGTTACGTCATGGGCAGCCATGGTTATGCCCAGCGGCAAGTCAGTTCCGGCCAGGTGCTGGGCGATTTCGATTACTACCTGTCGATGACCGACGCGCATTCCGACGGTTATCAGGATCACACCGCGAGCAAGAGCCAGGGCGTCATCGCCAACTTCGGCTATCGCTTCAATCCAAATCTGGAAACCCGCTTCTACATACGTCACCGCGAGACCGACAACGACCTCGCCGGGCGGGTGACCAAACACTCCATCGAGCACGATCCACGCGCGGCCAACCCGGCCTACGTGACGCGCAACGACAGCCGCGATCAGCCCGGCAGCACCTTCATCGGCAACAAAACCACGTACTACATCGATGACGATTCGAGCATCCAGACCGGTCTGGTTTATCACGATTACCCGATGGACCTGCGCGAAGGCCCCAACCGCCTGAAGGTCGCTTACACCGATGTCAGCGGCACGTTTGACTACAAGCGCCGCGACACGCTCTGGGGCATGGAGAGCAACAGCACCGTGGGCCTGCGAGTGACCAAACACCTGCCCAACGACGGTGCCAGCGAACGGGTGCGGATTCCCACCGGCAACACCGCCCGCTATGCGCCGGGCACGCACATGCGCAACTTCACTTATCAGGGGTCGGATTCTGTCCTGCACGTGGGCAACGACCTGGAAATCGCCGATGACCTGTGGCTGACCACCGGCCTCGCCGCGATCTACACCCGCCGCGAAAGCGCCGTGACCTACCCGGAAGGTGGCGGCAAAACCAGCCTCGGCGACTGGGATTACGCGCCGCGCCTGGGCTTGCGTTATCAGGTGACGCCGGACCTGCAACTGTTCGGCAACCTCAGCCGTTCGGTCGAAGCGCCGCATCCGTGGTCGCTGATCTATAGCTCCAACATACGCTTCCCGACCGGCAGCGGCGCCGCCACCGGCACCCAGCGTGATCCGGTCAAACTGCAAAACCAGACCGCCACCACCCTGGAACTCGGCGGCCGAGGCGACAGCGCGCTCGGCGAATGGAGTCTGGCGTGGTACTACGCTCAGGTGCGACACGAATTGCTTTCGGTGTTGCCGGACGCCAACGCGACCACGCCTTACGAACTCAACGCCAGCCCGACCGTGCACCAAGGCGTGGAAGCCAGTCTGCTCAGCAACCTGTGGTCAGCGAACGATGGCGGCAAGTTGAGCCTGCGCCAGGCCTACACCTTCAGCGACTTCCATTACCGCGACGACGATCGCTTCGGCGACAACCGCCTGCCGGGCCTGCCGATGCATTACTACCAGGGCGAACTGCGCTACGACTTTCCACAAGGTTTCTTCGCAGCGGTCAACACGCAACTGGTCTCGAAAACCGCAGTGGATTACGCCAACAGCTATTACGCCGATCCTTACGCCACCTTCGGCGCGACCCTCGGTTACAACGCCCCCAAGGGCGACTGGCAGACCTGGCTGGACATGCGCAACCTGACCGACAAGCACTACGCCGCTACCGTTACGCCGGGCTATGACGATAAAGGACTGGACGCCGCACGCTCCACACCGGGTGAGGGCATGGCGATGTATGTCGGGGTGTCGTGGAGTCTGCTCTGAGGGCCAACCCTCAAACAATGTCATCGATCAGAATATGGTGCTGCCCGCGACTGCATTGTTCGATCCGCGCCTCGACCTTGTAGACCGCGCGCAGCATCGGTTCGGTGATGACTTCATGGCTGGGCCCGCTGCCATGGGCCGTGCCACCCGCGATGACCAGCACCTGATCGGCAAAACGCAGCGCCTGATTCAGGTCGTGGATGGCGATGAACACGATCACTTCGCGACGGCGCGCGAGGGCTTTCATGAAGTTCAACACCTGAACCTGCCGGTGCATGTCGAGTGCGCTGGTGGGTTCGTCCATCAGCAGGATTTCCGGTTCGCGCACCAGCGTCTGGGCGATTGACACCAATTGCTGTTGGCCGCCGCTCAGTTCACCGAGGTTGCGAAACGACAGTTCGGTGATCCCGAGCGCTTCGAGAATCTCGTCCACCAGTTTCAGTTCATCATCGTGAACCGCCCAGTTGGGCGTCAGTTGCTTGCGCGCCAGCAGCACCGATTCGTACACCGTGAGCCGGGCGCTGGCGTTCAGGCCCTGGGGCATGTAGCTGATGCCTTGAGTGCCTTTTTTCGAGCCTTCCAGAATCACTTCGCCCGGCCCGTCGATCAGCCCGGCCATGCGCTTGAACAGCGTCGATTTGCCTGCCGCGTTGGGGCCGACGACGGCCACGACCTGGCCGCCGGTAAACGTTGCGGTACTGACGCCGGAAATGATCTCGCGCTGACCGTAGCGGGCGCCGAGGTTGTCGAGCCGGATCTTCACCATGAGTTTTTCTTACCGTTGAGAATCAGAGAAATGAAGAACGGCACGCCAATCAGTGACGTGACCACACCGATGGGGAATATCGCTCCCGGGATCAGGGTCTTGCTGACCACCGAACTGGCGGACAGGATCAGCGCACCGGTCAGCAACGAGGCCGGCAGGAAAAACCGCTGATCCTCGCCGATCAGCATCCGCGCGATGTGCGGCCCAACCAGCCCGATGAAACCGATCGTGCCAACGAACGCCACCGGAAACGAAGCGAGCAGACTGACCATGATCAGCGTTTGAAAGCGCAGGCTGCGCACGTTGATGCCGAAACTCGCAGCCTTGTCGTCGCCCAGGCGCAGGGCCGTCATCGCCCACGCACGTTTGGCGAAGATCGGCAGGGTGATGAGGATCACCACGCAGATCACCCCGAGTTTCGGCCACGTGGCCTTGGTCAGGCTGCCCATGGTCCAGAACACCACGGCTGCCACGGCTTGTTCGGTGGCGAAAAACTGCACCAGCGCCAGTAACGCGTTGAAGGTAAACACCAGGGCGATGCCGAGCAGCACGATGGTTTCGGCGGTCACGCCACGACGCATGCTCATGAAGTGAATCAACAGCGCCGAGAGCATCGCCATGATGAACGCGTTAAGCGGCACCATGTATTGCGCCGCCAGCGGAAACAGCGCCACGCCGAAGGCCAGCCCCAGCGCCGCGCCGAAACCGGCCGCCGCCGAAATACCGAGGGTGAACGGGCTGGCGAGCGGGTTGTTGAGGATGGTCTGCATCTGCGCCCCGGCGAGCGAAAGCGCCGCGCCGACAGCGACCGCCATCAACGCCACCGGCAGGCGGATGTCCCACATGACCACCCGCACTTGTGCCGATGCGGTTTCCGGCGAGATCAAAGCACCGAGCACTTCGCTGAGGCTGTAACGGGCCGGGCCCAGCGCCAGATCGAGCAACACGCTGAAGATCAGCAGCACGGCCAGCCCTAGCAGAATCAGCCGTTTACGCAGCACCAGCCGCCGGTAGGTGACGCTCTGCACAATCGGTGCTTCGCCCAGCGAACTCATGGCTTGACCTCGGTTTTTTGCAGGCTGACGAAATAGCCCGGCTCATACGGCACTGGCATGAAGCGCTCGTGCATCTCGCGAAATGTCGCGTCGGGATCAAGATCGGCGAACAGTTCCGGGTGGAACCATTTGGCCAGTTGCTGAATGGCCACGAACTGGTAAGGGCTGTTGTAGAACTGATGCCAGATCGCATGAAACGCCTGAGTGTCCTGCGCCTTGATGCCGGCGTAGGCCGGGCGCTGGGTGTACCAGGCCAGTTTGCGTCGGGCTTCGGTGAGATCCGCGCCCGGGCCGACACCGACCCAATGGCCGCCCGGGGCAAAGGCTTCCCAGTCGGCGCTGGTGACCACCACATGGTCGGGATTGGCGACGATCACTTGCTCAGGGTTCAGTTGCCCAAAGGTGCTCGGAATGATCCGACGGGCGATGTTATTGCCACCGGCCATGTCGACGAACAGACCAAAGTTCTCGTTGCCGAAACTCAGGCAGCAATCATCGGTATAGCCACCGATGCGCTCGATGAACACGTTGGGACGGGCAGGATGGTATTTCTCGATCACGTCGGTGACGCGGTGGATCTGCTGGTTACGAAAATCGATGAAGGCTTCGGCGCGCTCTTCCTTGCCGAACAACTTGCCGAACAGGCGCATGGTCGGCTCGGTGTTCTGCATGGGGTTGTTGCGAAAGTCGACGTACACCACCGGGATGCCCAAGGCGTCGAGTTTCTCGATGTAGCGGGCATCCTCGGTTGCGTGCTGCGCTTCGATGTTGAGGATGATCACGTCAGGCTTCTGCGAGATCGCCTGCTCGATGTCGAAGGTGCCGCTCTCGAAACCGCCGAAGGTCGGGATCTTGGCGATGTCGGGGAATTTGCGCAGGTAGGCGTTGTAGGTGTCCGGGTCGGACTGGATCAGGTCCTTGCGCCAGCCGACGATGCGTTCGATGGGGTTCTGCGTATCCAGCGCGGCCACCAGATACAGCTGGCGACCTTCACCCAGAATGACCCGGCGCACCGGCAGGTGAACCTTGACCGTGCGGCCCTGCAAGTCAGTCACGGTGCCCAGTGCCGGATCCGCTTCGGCAGCTTGCGCGCGGCCCGGCATCAAGGAAGAAATCGACAAACCCAGCAGCCCGGCGAACAGCAGGGCGGCGAAGGTCTGGCGGCGGCGAAAAACATTAACCATGGTGTATGCCTTTGCAAAAGCCGGATCGGACCACGACGCCAGGCGCCGCTCCGGGCCGGACGTTTCAGAAATCGACAGTGGCCGAGAGCAACAAGGTCCGAGGCGCGCCCTGGGAGAACGCGCCGTAGGAGGCGACGCCCGACCAGTATTCACGGTCAAACACGTTCTGCACGGTGGCCCGCAAAGTGGTCGGCCGTTCGGCGATGCGAGTGGCGTAGCGCGCGCCGACATCGAAGCGGGTCCAGGCGTCCAGTTGTTGGGTGTTGGCCTGATTGACGTACTGGCTGCCGGTGTAGATCGCGCCGCTGGTCAATGTCAGGCCTTCGACCTGCGGCACGTCCCATTCGGCCCAGAGGTTGGCTTGCACTTCGGGAACCCCGACCGGTTTGTTGCCACGGTTGGCAGCGACACCGGTTCGGGTCAGTTCGCCGTCGAGCAGCGTCACGCCCCCGATCAGGCGTGTGCCTGTTGCAATCTCGCCCGCCATGTTCAGTTCGACGCCCCGGTTGCGCTGTTCGCCATTGACCGAGAACACCCCGGATGCCAGTTCACCGCTGGGCTTTTCAAGCTGGAACAGGGCGATGGTGGACATGAAACGGCCGTAGTCGAGCTTGACTCCGACTTCCTGCTGGCGCGACACATAAGGGGAAAAGATCTCGCCCGCGTTGGCAGCGGCGGACGGCGCGATGTCACCCTTGCTCAGGCCTTCGACGTAGTTGTAGTAGAACGAGACATGGTCCCAGGGCTTGGCGACGATCCCGAACAGCGGCGTGGATTTGCTTTTGTCGTAGGACGTGGTGATTGAGCCGGCCGTGTTGTAGTTATCCGACTTGATGTTCTGCTGGCGCACGCCGAGCGTGACCTGGAGGCGTTCATCGAGCACCGACAGGGTGTCGGCGAGGGCCACGCCCGACAGCTCGCTTTCGGAAACCTTCGGGGTATCCGGCTTGGCGATCGCGGGTTTCGGGCGATTGAGCGGGTGATAGATGTTCGACAGGATCGCCGGGCCGGAAATAATCCCCCGGGACAAGTTATCGCGGTAGCGGGTGACTTGTAGCGCCGTGCTATGACTGATCGGCCCGGTGTCGAACCGCAGCCGCGCACCGGCATCGACGGTGTAGCGCTGGACTTCGAATTTGTAATAGCCGGGGATCGACGAGGTGTCGCCCGCTTCGTTGATGATGGTCGGCGTCTGGTCGGACATGCGCGCGACATCCGATCGGCCACCGCCGGCGTGGGCGAACACTGTCAGGTTGTCGTTGAGGTCGTATTCGCCGCCGAGCAACGCCGATTTGTCGCGGGTTTCCGACCAGCCCCATTCCTGGCTGACGCTGGTGCGGCCGTTGGCTGCGGACGGAATCTCCACGCCGGAGGCAATCAGGAAGGGGCGGGATGCGGCGTCGAAACTCTCTTTCTGATTGATCAGGTCCAGGGTGGTGCGCAGGCGTTCGCCCTGGTAGTCGAGGGACATCGCGCCGATACCGACCTCTCGGGATTGCTTGTCGATAGCCGTATCGCCTTGCTGGACGCTGCCATTGATCCGCACGCCGAAGCGGCGTTCTTCACCGAAGCGTCGGCTGACATCGAGGTGGCCGCCGAGCTGGGTATTCAAGGCGTAACTGGTGGTGAAACGAGTCAGGTCTTCGTCCAGTGAACGCTTGGGTACCACGTTGATCACGCCGCCGACACCGCTGTTGGGCGACATGCCGTAGAGCAGGGCGCCGGGGCCTTTGACCAGTTCGATCCGTTCTGCGTACTCGGTGAACACCCGGTAGTTGGAGGCCACGCCGTACACGCCGTCGAACGCCAGTTCACCGAGGTTGCCTTCGCCGACCGGAAAACCACGGATGAAGAACGAGTCGACAATCCCCCCTGTCTGCCCTGTGGAACGCACCGATGAGTCGCGCTCCAGCAAGTCGCCGACGGTGACAGCCTGCTGGTCCTTGATCAGTGTCGAGGTGTAGCTGCTGACACTGAACGGAGCGTCCATCGCATCGCGGTTGCCCAGAATGCCAAGGCGTCCGCCGCGGGCGACCTGACCGCCCGCAAGCACCGGCGGCAAGCTGTCGGTGCGCGTGTCGATGCCTTCGACCGTGGTGTCCGCCAACGTGACCCGGCGCACTACCAGCGTCCAGGTCCCGTCGCTGCGAGCGACCATCTCCAGGCCACTGCCTTCGAGCAGTCGAGACACCGCTTCCTGCACCGAGTAGCTGCCGGACAACCCAGGGCTGACGAGGCCTTCGGTGATCGACGGCTGAAACGACAAGGCGATACCGGCGTCCACGGCAAAGCTCGAGAGGGTCACGCCAAGCGGGCCGGGCCCGATGTTGTAGGCTCGCACAGTGACCGCGTCCAGCTGCTCCGGCCTGGCTGCCTCGGCGAGGGCGCTGCTGGCCAGGCCCAGCACAACGCTGAGCAACACGCTGCGCATAACGGGCTTTAGCAGACGATCCGCAAGCAAGGGTCGTGCAACGAGCATGAAGGGATGACCCTATGGACGAGGTGGAATGGTTGTTCCTTTCATAGCCAGCCGAGATCAAAAAAAGTATCACCCGTGCGGTGATTTTTTTGCTCAGGCGGGTGAGAGCGTCACCCAGTAACCACTCAAGTGCCCGGAGACGCGCACGGGATAGGTCTGCGCCAGCATGTTCAGCGAGCGTTGGGTATCACTGATGGGAAAGGCCCCGGAAATGCGCAGGCCGGCAATGGCTGGATCGCACCGCACAAAGCCTCGGCGATAGCGCGCCAGTTCGACAACGAAATCCGCCAGCCGCATCTTGTCGGCCATCAGCATGCCCTCGGTCCAGGCGCCAACGTTGCGGTCGGTCGGGTTCAGCGAGCCAAAGGCCTGTGATGAAAAGTCGGTACGTTGCCCGGCGTTGACGATGATCGGCGCGCTCTGTGGGCTGTCGGCCAGCTCGACTTGCACAGCGCCTTCGAGCACTGCGAGTTGGGTGTGCGGCTGCCATTCACGAACGGTGAAGCGCGTGCCCAGCGCCTGCATCCGGCCCTGACGGGTGCTGACCAGAAAAGGTCGAGGCTGCGCGGCGTTGTCCGGCGCAGTCTGCACCAGGATTTCGCCTTCGCGTAAATGGATCAGCCGCTGTCGGGTGTCGAACAGAACGTCGATGGCCGTGTCGGTGTTCAGGGTGATTTGCGAGCCGTCGGCCAGGGTGAGTTCGCGGCGCTGGCCGACGGCGGTGTGGTAATCGGCGGACCATTGCTGCGATTGCGCGAGTTTCCAGCTGCCCCAGCCGGCGGGTACCGCTGCCAGCAGCAAGGCCAGTTTGCCGAGGGCTGCGCGACGTTCCGGGTTGCTCGGACGATCCAGCGCCGACATCGCCAGCGACGGTGGCAGACCGCCGAACTTGCTTTGCAGCAACTGCGCGCGGGCCCATGCCCGGTTGCGCTCGGGGCTGCTGACTTTCCAGTATTCCCACTCTGCACGCTCGGTTTCGCTGAGGTCGTTTTCGCTCAGGCGCATCAGCCACTCGGCGGCTTCTTCGAGGATTTTCGGATCGAGCGGCGGTTCACTGCGGCGGGTGAGCATTCATTCCACCAGCATCAGGCACTGCACGAAAGCCTGTTTCATGTAGCGCTTGACGGTGATCAGCGAGACGTCCAGCTGCTCGGCAATATCGGCGTATTTCAAGCCGCCGATCTGCGACAGCAGGAACGCGCGTTTGACCAGTGGCGGCAGGGTGTCGAGCATCGCGTCGATTTCGTGCAGGGTTTCCAGCACCACGAAGCGCAACTCGGGGGAGGGCACTTCCGGTGCGGGCAAATGCGCAAGGGCATCAAGGTAGGCGCGTTCCAGAGCCTTGCGCTGATACCAGTTGATGAGGATGCCCTTCGCCACGCAACTCAGGTAGGCCCGGGGTTGCTCGATGGTCGTGACCTGAGAAGCGAGGATCCGAGTGAAAGTATCCTGCGCCAGATCTGCCGCATCCATGGCGTTACCCAGTTTTTTCTTCAGCGTGGCGTACAGCCAGCCGTGATGGCCGCTGTACAGCGCTTCGATCACGCGCAGATGATTGTCGTTGTTCGCGGGAAGGGTTTCGCTCATGGCTGCAGTGTTTTGCAATTGAGAAGTATTCCCAATGCTAGTTTACAAAGAGCCTGCGACGCAAGCGCGATTCGTATCCGTTTTCAGGCGCGTGGCATTCTCATCAACGCGTCCGCCATGGCATCGATTTCCGCCTCGGTGTTGTAGGCGTGCAGTGATGCCCGGCTGACTTCCAGCAGGTCCCGCTGCTGCATGTCGAGCAGCGTCGAGCGGAAAGTCGAGGTGGTGACGTTGATGCGTTTGTCCTGCGCCGCCAGCCATGCCTGGACTTGCGCGGCACTGGCGTCCTGGCAGGTGAAGGTGACGATGCCTGACTTGACTGCCCCTCGATCCTGCGGCGTCACCCCGGGCAGGTCGGTCAGGCGATTGCGCAAGTGTGCCGACAATCGTTGAATGCGCTGCCACATCGGTTCGATGCCTTGCGCCAGGGCGTAACGGGCCGCCGCGCCCATGCCGAGTTTCGCCGCGACGTTGCATTCCCAGTTTTCGAAGCGCCGGGCATCGCCACGAATTTTGAAGGTGTCCGGTGTCAGCAATGAAGCCGCATGCAGGTCGAGAAACGCTGGCTCAAGGTTTTCGCACAAGGTTTTTTCGACGTAGAGAAACCCCATGCCCCGAGGGCCACGAAGGTATTTGCGGCTGGTGGCCGCCAGCATATGACAGCCGATTTTCTGCACATCGATCGGCATCTGCCCGACGCCCTGGCAGGCATCCAGCAGAAACAGAACCCCGGCCGCGCGGGCGAGGGCGCCGATCTGCTCGATGGGTTGCACCGGGCCACCGTTGGTGGCGATCACCGGCAGCGACACCAGGGCAACCCGGTCATCGCCGAGCATGTCCCGCAGCGCCGGCAATGACACCTGGCCCTGTTCATCGTTGGGAATCACCCTGATCTCGATGCCGCGCTGTTGCTTGAGTTGCAGGTAGGGAATGTAGTTGCCGGCGTATTCGGTGGTCGACGTCAGCACCACATCACCGGGCCGCAGCGGCAATGAATAGAAGGCCATGTCCCAGGCGCGGGTCGCGTTTTCAATCACCGCGATTTCTTCGGGACGCGCGTTGATCAGTTGGCCGATGGCGTCGTAAACGTCTTCCACTTCCCGGGCCTGTTGCCCGGCGGCTTCGTAACCGCCGATCCGGGTTTCAAGTTGCAAGTGACGGGTCACCGCTTCGATGACTGGATTGGGCATCAGCGCCGCGCCCGCATTGTTGAAGTGAATCAGTTGCTCGACACCAGGGGTGTCGGCGCGCAGTTGTTCAATGTTCAACGAAAACTCCTTGGTCAGTCGCCCGGCGGCATCTGGCTCGGTTGCATGACCATCGGCCGGTAGCGCAAGGCAACGATGGGCATCAGCGCGAGCATGTAGGCGAGGCAGACAAACAGGTAGGTGTACTGCAAACCATAGACCTGGCTGAGTAACCCACCGGCCGAAATGCCGGCGATGGACGCGAATTGCGCAGTGCTTTGGGCAATGCCCAGCACGTAGCCCTGGCGCGAGCTGTCGGCGGTTTTGGAAATCAGGGCCATCAGCACCGGCGTGGTGGCCCCCAGCAATACGCCCCAGATGAAATAGGCACCGACGAACACGATCGGGTTGCGCGTGTAGCCGGCAAGGGCCGTCAGCGCAATACAGCCGAGGACGACATAAGTGATGCGTTGCAGGGTGTCCTGCTGGGTACGGTGCTCGAAGTAACGCGACCATGCGGTTGCCGACAGAATGAAACCCAGCGCCAGCAAGCCATAACACAGCCCGACCACCGAGTTGCTGACCTCGAACACCGAGCTGACGTACAGCGAGAACGACGTCTGCGGCAGCATCCGCGCCAGCAGCAGGATGCCCATGACACCCAGCAGCGACAGCAGGGGCGTGCCTTGCCAGACGCTGGTGTTATGGCTGGCAGGCGCCGCTTTATCAGCGACCGGCGCTTTCTTCACTGGCGGTACATCCGGCAACGTCACGGCTGCGACCACGGTGCAGATGGCGCATAACACAGCGGCGATCATGTTGATCCAGAAGAATGTCGCGTAATCGAGGATCAGTCCGCCAACCACCGCGCCGAGCAGCGATCCGACGTTGGTGGAAATCTGCAGGATCGCGAACAGTCGCGCCCGCCGCGAAGGCGCCTCGATACTCACGCCATAGGCCTGGGCCGGGGCGATGTAGCCGGCGAAGGCGCCTTGCAGGAAGCGCAGGATCAGGATCACCCAGATGTCACTGCACAGGGCCAGCCCAAGCTGGGTCAATGACAGGCCGGCGAGGGCGCGGATCATCATCAACTTGTGGCCGTAGCGGTCGCCGATACGGCCCCAGAATGCACTGGTCAGAATAATGCCCAGCATCGGTCCGACGTACACGGCGATGCTGGCGAAGCTGAAAAGCGAATCTGACGAGGTCAGCCCACGCAGGTGGACGGGCCAGAACGGCCCGCTCATTTCCATCGCGCCCATCGAAATGAGCTGAATCGCGAACAGAAGATAAATCAGGACTCTTACGCGCGAACCCGCGATGGCACCTGCTTGGGTCATGAGTCAGCCTCGGTTATTGAACGACATTGAGCGGGTTGGTCAGCGTGTGCTGAATCCGGTAGTTGGAATACTGCATCATGTGCATGCGCAGCAACGAACGGGTCGGCCATGGATCATTGAGGAAGGCCTTGCGTTCGACTTCCCATAGATCCGGCGCGACACGCTCGCGCACCGCTGCGAACGCCTGCTCGGTTTCTTCACGCAGAATGCCCCACATCCGGTTGTTGTCCAGCGCGTACTCCTTGGTCAGCCACAGGGCCATTTCATGCAGGTGCGTGAGGAAGGCTGCGTCGAGCACGAACATGCGCACCGGCTCGATATCGCCCTCGAACACCGTTGGCAGAATGCCCGGCTGCACATGCGGTTGCAGGGTGTAGCCGCGTCCCTCCAATAATGGCGCGTAGGTCCTGCCATCGCCAAAATCGCGGATCAGCAGACTACGTGCTTTGCCATCCGGGGAAAACAGCACCATCGTGTTCTGCTGGTGTGCTTCGAGCCCGATCCCGTACATCAGGTAGATCGCCACTACCGGATGAGTGACCACTTTGCCGTACTGACGGAACCAGTCTTCCACCTGAGCGGCATTGGCCCTAACGCCGTCGCGCTCGATCAGCTCGGTGAACAGTGGTCGACCGTTGCCCGGCAAGCCAGTGAACAGAGAAGCCACGGTGATCGGCAGACAATCGTCGTTACGCTCAAACGCTTGCTGGCTGGCACGGAACACCACCGACAAATGCCGGCCGGGGTGGTCGTCCTGCGTGATCGCGTGCTTGTAACGCACGCCGATCTCCTCCGGGAAGATTTCCAGGCGTTGCTCGAAACCGTTTTCGACCTCGAGGATCTTCGTGATGACGGTGCTGATGCGTGGCCCCATGTGAATCGACTTGGCTTGCAGGCTGCGCAGTTCGCTGGTCATCCACACGGCAATCGGCAACTTGATCAGCGGCGCGCTCTCATTGAGCACCGGCATCATCGTGCGGTAGGACATGGTCGGCAGGGTCTGGATGTCCGGACCGTCGGTGATGAGAATGCCTTCTGCAATTTCCGCCGCAAAGTTTTTCAGCACGTAAGCCTGCAAATGCCATGAGTGAATCGGTAGCGGCAACCACTGGGATTCGTCCAGGCCCTTGTCGTTGAGCGACGCCTTCCATTGCGCCCATTGCGTTGGGAAGTTACTGGCGAACCAGCTGTGGTAATCGCTGACGTGAGGCATGCTTTCGCTTTTCGCCATGTCGGCCCGCAGCGCGGCAATGCGCAGCGGCACCTGGGCGTTGAACTCCGGTGACAGTTGCTCGACTTCCTCATCGCTGAGGCCCGGGCGGGCTTTCCAGGTTGGATAGTAGGGGTGACCTTCCAGCGAGCCCCACTGGTCGAGAAGGATCGCGGCGTCCTTGGTGCTGGCGTGCTGGCGCAGGTAATCGGTCAGGCTGTCGAGGCCCTGTTCCCGGGCGGCGGCGGCCAGTCGAGCGTTCCATTGCTGGCGATGCTGACGCGCGTGGGCGTCGTTCATCAGGCTGTTTTCCATGTCCGACTTGAGCCCGGCGATGCCTTCATCGGTGGGTTCGAAATCGAAGCTGTCGCGCAGCACATCCAGCAGGTCATGATGGGTGTAGATCACCTGGCGTACGCCTTCATCGGTCATCAGGATCACGTCGCCGTCATTGACTACGGTATCGGCCGGGCCCTTGGCGATGTTGGAAAAGAACACATGGGAACGACCGTCTTTCAGCGCGTACGTGGCCTCGTTACCGGCCTCAGAGAAGCGCAGGCCCGCGCGATCCAGAATGTTTTCGGCAAACAGGCAACGGATCATCCGTCGCAGGGCGTTCTTGCGGGAGTAGGCGATGAGTGTCTTGAAGTCATCCATATCAGCTATCTGCTCGTCGAGAAATTAATGAAAAGTTGAACCCGCTCACGCGGTGCGCGGCCATTGGCTGGGGAAGTAGTCGAGCGCCGAGTCGCGCAGGCCCTGCATGTAGGAAACGCTCCATTGCAGGACTTCTTCGATGTAGGGGACTTTCAGTTCGAAGCGCCGGGCCATTTCCACCAGCAGCACGAGGCCGTAGGCAACGTCTTCGTTGAAGGCGCGGCTTTCGCGCTCGATCACGTAGCCGGCGCGGTTGTCGTCGGCCGGAATCATTGGCGCGAGGATGTCGTTGTAGGCCTGGTTGGTGCGCAGGATCGACAGCATGCTGCTCTGATCGCGGATCTGCTCGCCATAGGCCTCGACGATTTCCTGCTTGAGGGATTTGACCGATGACAGGTCGATGCCCATGCGCTGGCTGATCACGCTGCACAGTTCCTGACTTTCCTGATCCATGCGCTCCAGAAAATAGGCGCCCAGCTCGGGGCATTCGGTCCACCAGCACATTCGTTGCGGGAAGATCTTGCGATGCCATTGGCCGTAAGGACCGATCAAACCGTAGATCACCGAGCTGTGCATGATCGGGTTGCCCGGTGTCAGGGTGATTTCCAGGTAGTGGTCGAGCATCGTCACGCAGGGGCCATAAAGCGTGGTGAGAATTTTTTCCAGGTGCAGCCGTGATTGCGCTGATTCGCGGTCGTGCAACGCGACATACAACTGGCTCTTGCCGCCGCCCATCTTGACCGACACCCCTGGCTTCAGATCGAACGCGGTGTGCGGCACATCCTTCATGCCCCAGATCACCACGTTCGAACGTTCGCCCAGCGTGGCTTGCGCCAGCCAGTCGAAACCGCAGAAACCCGGGATTGCGCCGACGTACACCGGTTTGCCTGAACTCAAATGCGGTGCGATGGCTTGCAGGGTCTGCGGTCGTGCGTGGGCCGGAACCGTGATGATCACGATGTCAGCGTCGGCAACTGCAACACTCGCATCGCTGCTGACCTGGTCCGGTCGCGCGCTCAGCGTCGAGCCGTCCGGCATCAGCGCCAGCATCGGCAGATTGGCGAGGTGACGATCAACCACCTCTTGATTATTGGTGAGTATCGAAACGTGAACATTGGGCAACTGTTTAAACAGGATGGCATTCAGATGCCCGGTCCGGCCTGCGCCGCAGATGGCGACTTTCAGCGGTTTCATACAGAGACTTTCCTGTGTGGGAGACGCGTCAGGCGACGCTCAATTGCAAGGGAGTAGCGTCGGATTCCAGCCAGCGGGTCTTGCCCAGCCAGCGATCCAGTTGCGGTGCGACGTCCGGGTCCAGCAGATCCCGCTCTTGCAGCCATTTGTCGTCGAACACGGTGTGCAAGTACTTCTCGCCGCCGTCGGCAATCGGCACCACAACGTTGCCGGTCAACGTGCCTTTGTGAATCAGCTCCAGCGCCTTGAAGATCGCTCCGCCGGTGGAGCCGCCGACCAGCAGTGCCAGGTTGCGCGCGATGTAGCGGGCGGTTTCGAAGGCCTGGGAATCGGTGACCTGCAAGCCCAGGTCGATGCAGCTGTAGTCGAGCACCAGACCGACGGTATCGCCGGCAGGCGTGCCGGTTCCCGATTGGTAATAGGGATAGCCGGGATGGCCGAAGACGATGGAACCGGCCGGTTCGACGGCGACGGTAACGATGTCCGGGTTGTGCAGTTTCAGGCCACGGGCAATGCCGGTCATCGAGCCGCCGGTGCCGACGCAACCGACGTAGGCGCCAATGTGGCCACCGGCCTGGGCGATGGTTTCACGCACAAAATCGCTGTAGCCGCCAGCGTTGGCCGCGTTGTCGGACTGGTTCATGAACACCGCGCCTGGGATCTGCGAAGCCAGTTCGGCCGCCAACCGTTGACGCTCGACCACGGCCACTTCGTCTTCGCGGTAAGTGCCGGCGACAAAACGGATTTCGGCGCCCAGAGCCTTCATCACCGCGATCTTGTCCTGCGCCGCATGGTGATCGACCACCGCAATGAAATGCAGGTCGAACTCCACGGCTGCCATCGCCAGGCCGATGCCGGTATTGCCGGAGGACGACTCCACGACCACACCACCGGGTTTCAACTTTCCGGACTTGAGCGCCGCCAATACCATGTTGCGCGCCATACGGTCTTTAATGCTGCCGCCGGGGTTGTTCTTCTCTATCTTGAGCAAAAGTCGAGCGTTGCTATCCGGAACATCAATGCCCAACATTGGTGTATTGCCAATAAGATCCGAAACTTTATTCAGTATCATCTGGACGTCTTCCCTTAATAGTCAGGTGTGAATGCGTAGTTACCTTCCGTACAACAAGTCGCCATCAGTCGCCGTGGCAACGGGTGGCGATGAAATTCGTTTTCCAGCAAGTCCATCTGATAACCGGCGGTATTGGCGTAGATCAATAAATCGCCGGTTTGCGGTGTTGTTTCGAAGTTGATCAATCGATGAGTAATCACATCATCGTCCAGGCAACTATGTCCGGCGATGTAGGCTTGCATCGGAACGTGTCTCGATTCTTTCGACGTGATCAGGATTGGATCGACAAGGTATTCAGATGAAAACCAGGTTTCGCACGCGCTGAAACTGCTGCCTTCGGCGAATATCACAACTTTGTTGTCGGCCAATTGTTTGGTGCGCGTTACGCGAAAGACGGTGACCGCTGCTTGATCCACCAGACTTCGGCCGGGCTCCAGTGCCAGTTTTATATTCTGACTCTTCAAGTAACCGGCAATTGTTTTTTCCGGGGAATGCTCCGACGCCAGGAATAAGTCCAACCACTGGCAAGCCGTCAGACTGCTGCCATAAGGGTAATAAGAGTGGGGTACTCGACGGTTCTGATAATGACCAGGGTTGTTGTCGTTCTGCAAAAAACTGTCGTACTGCCGTGGGTCGACATAGCGCATCGGCAGGCCACCACCGATGTCAATCATGACCGGGTCGAGGCCCATTTCCCTGGCGGCATCGAAGAACCCGGTCACTTCACGGAAGGCCTGTACTCGGGTTTCGTAGCCGTATCCGCCGAGGTGGAAATGGAAACCTTCGAAGTGCAACGACTCCCGATGTTCCGTCAGCCATTGCAGGCACTGAAACACGTCATCGGCGCCCATGCCGAAGCGGCTCGCCAGGCAACTTGTCGGCCTGTAACGCAGTAGAACTCGGGCTTTGGCCGGTGCCGGCGTAGTGTCGAGCAGTGCTTTGAGCTGGCTGAACTCTTCCCGTGAATCCACACAAATCAGCGAACCGCCTTGCACCAGCGCTTGATGAAACGCGGTCGTCTTCGCCGGCCCGGTTGCGCACAGATGTTCCGCTTCGGTCCCGGCGCGCAGCGCAGCTTGCAGTTCAAACAGGCTCGATACGTCAGTGCCGATGCCTGACGACGCAGCCGCAGCCAGCAGGCACTGGGACTTGTTGGCTTTGGCGCCGTAGAAAATCGCGTAGTCAACGTTGTGCTTCTTCAGCACCGATTGCAGCGCTTGGGCGTTGGCCTCAAAGGCATGTGGCCACACCAGATTCAGCGGCGATCCGTGTTGTTTAACAAGTTCAACAAGTGCTTGGGGTGAGTGTTGAAGAAAGTTTTCGATAACAGGATCAAGTAACGGTTTCAGCACTTTTGTGTACTGAGCTACAGTTGTTTCTTTAATGGGCGGCGCAATTAATTCAGGCATAGAAAACCTCTGGCGTAAATAATCGCCATATGTATGTTGCGTGTTCTTGCTGCTCGTCAGATACGAATGTTTAAAAAGGTGGAGGCGGATGACAGATCCGCTCTGGAATTAAACAAGGGGCATGTTCTTTCATAAAATTTTCACACATCTGTTTCATGAGAACCCCACTCCTTAAGGCTCAGGCAGGCAAGGAGAAGGCCAATAAAATATGGCCTTGTCGCTTTTGAAGTGCCATTGCCTGACATGTAAATGACATCATTGCGCCGAACTTTCCGTGAACAAAATCGCAGGTTTTGATTTGAGTCTCGACCCTGTCAGCGGCTCGAACAATATTGCGAACGGGAACGATTATCAAGTAAGGTTTTCAAATATTTTTGAATGAACACACACAACAGGGGAGTGCGAAGCCGTTTGTTCGCCTGCTCAAGTAAGCGCTCGCGTATTGATTAAAAATTCTCTTAACGCCTTGTTATTCAAGGTGTTGACGATTGATTCAATGCGCCTGAAATCAACCCGGTTTTTCCCCTGTAACAGGTGTTCGAATTTTTTTGAAAACCCACGACTGAAGCACGCTCAGGAGAGTCCCGATGACTGTTCGTCACAGCACCAACGCTACGCTTCCCATCAGCTACCTGTTCGTTCCCGGCAACCGCCCGGAGCGTTTTTCCAAAGCGGTCGAAGCCGGGCCGGACGCGATCATTCTCGACCTCGAAGATGCCGTTCATCCGAACAGCAAAGCCGTGGCCCGGGCGTCGATCTGGGCCTGGCAACAGAGCACGCCTGAAACCGCCTGCCGGCGTTACATCCGGCTGAACAGCGTCGGCAGTTCGCTGTTCCGCCAGGACATGACGTGGCTGGGCGATATGCGCTACCCCGAGCGCTGCGCGGGGATTTTCCTGCCCAAGGCCGAATGCCCGCAGAGCCTGTCCCATGTCGTCGGGCGCCTGCTGGAATGGAACCCAGAGCTGCAGATCGTCGCCATCATCGAGACCGCCAAGGGCTTGCATCAGGTCGAGGCGATTGCGGCGATTCCCGGGTTGGCGCGGCTGGCATTCGGTTCGCTGGATTTTTCCCTGGACATCGATTGCAGCCAGATTCCCGAAGCGTTTCTGTTCGCCCGCAATCGCATCGTGCTGGCTTCGCGGGTGGCCGGGTTACCGGCGCCGATCGATGGCGTGACCCCGGCCATCAGCGACATGGCGGTGGTAGAGCGCGACTCGCGTTACGCCCGGTCGCTGGGGTTCGGCGCCAAGCTGTGTATCCATCCTTCGCAAATCACCACGGTGCAGAAAGCCTTCCTGCCCAACGCCCGCCAACTGGCGTGGGCGGATCGGGTCCTGAGCGCGGTGGCCGGGGGCAGTCACGCGGTGCAGGTCGACGGCGAAATGGTCGATCTGCCGCTCATCGAACAGGCCCAGCGCCTGCGGGACATGGCCAGCCAGTACGCGCTGCTCGTCAACGCGGATGCCTGCTGAAACCGGGGGTGAAGCATGGGACATGGTTACCAGATTGCCTTGCGTGCGCTGTGCGACGTGCGGCAATCCGAGCAGGTCGATCCGCTCAACGTGCAACGTCTGCGCGAGGCGATCATCCAGGCCGGGCATTGGCTGGAACCGATCATCGTCGAGCGTTCCCGGGGCATCGTGATGGACGGCAACCACCGGTTCAACGCAGCGCGGGCACTGGGGTTGAAACGCGTGCCGTGCATCCAGCTCGACTACGCCGACCCACGGGTTTGTGTGCGCCACTGGCAAACCGGACAAGCGTTCGAAGTGGCGCAGATTTTCACCACCATCGAGCGTGGCGAATTGTTCCCGTACAAGACCACCCGCCACGCGTTCGACCCCGCGCTGCCGGTGGTCTCCATCCCGCTGCACTGCCTGTATGACTGATCGGCGTCGGAGGGTGGGTTTCACTGCCCCATCCTCCGGCGTTTTCCCCTGCGGGCGATCCGCGCAAAAAAATATTTGGCCACGCTGATACTTTTTCGATTGTCGACTGGCAAATAGGAGTCACTACCATTTTCAGCCATTCGAGAAGGACCCAATCGTCATGTCTGTTGCACGCCGACCCTGCAGTGAACGCGCCCTCACACTGGCCATTCGCACCGCGATGCTGAGTTCTATCCTGGCCGCAGGAAGCGCCACTGCCTGGGCAGCAGACCCCAAGCAACCCGAGCAACAGGACGCCGCCGCCACGGAAGGGCTGACGCTGGACACCACCAACGTCAACGCCCGTTACAACGGCGCAACCGCATTGCCGGAAGTCCTCGCCGGCGGGCAGGTCGCCCGAGGCGCAAGGCTGGGGATGATGGGCAACAAAGACGTGATGGACACGCCGTTCAGCGTGACCAGCTACACCGCCAAAACCCTCGCGGATCTGCAAACGGTCACCGTGGCTGATGCACTGGAGCGCGACCCATCGGTGCGCTCGACCGGGCAGACCGGTGGGATCGTCGATTCGTTTTTCATCCGGGGATTTGCGATAGGCGAGGGCAACCTCGGCGAGCTGGCCTATGACGGTGTGTACGGCGTTGCGCCCAACTATCGCGTGTTCACCGAATACGCCGAGCGCGTCGAAGTGCTCAAGGGTCCGGGCGCGCTGATGTACGGGATTTCGCCCAACAGTGGCGTTGGCGGCGTGATCAACATCGTACCCAAACGGCCGCTGGCCGAAGACCTGACCCGCTTCACCGGCAGTTACGCGTCGGACTCGCAAGTGGGCGGGCACCTGGACATCAGTCGGCGTTTCGGTGACGAAAACCAGTTCGGCGTACGTTTCAATGGCGGCCTCCAGGGCGGCGACACTGCGGTGGATGATCAGGAGAGGGACCTCAACATCGGTGCCATCGCCCTCGACTACCAGGGCGAGCGCTTGCGTCTGAACCTGGATTTCATCAGCCAGAAAGAGAGCTTCGAGGCGGCGTCGCGCCCGTTCACCATCGCACCGGGCGTCGAGATTCCATCGGCGCCCAACGGCCGCACCAACCTGCCGCAGGACTGGGGCTGGTCGGACACCAAGGAGCAGTCGGCCTTGCTCGGCGGCGAGTACGACCTCAACGATAATCTGACGGTATTCGCCCACGCCGGCGGTGGCCGCTCCGACGTCAAGCGCATGTCCGACCAGGTGCCGCGAATCCTCAACGACGCCGGCGACACCAGCAACATCCCCGGCTACTACAAATTCAACGTCGACCGTTCGACGGCCGACGTGGGCATGCGTGCGCTGTTCGCCACCGGCCCGATCACCCACACGACCACGATCATGGCGACCCGTTATCAGGACGAGTTGTCCCGTGGCATCAACAACGGCACAGAGATCCGCTCGAACATCTACCACCCGGTGGACGTGCCGAAGCAGTACATCAACTCGCCGAAAGTGCTGCGCGTTTCCGAATCGGAACTGTCCGGCATCGCGTTGACCGACACCCTGGGCTTTCTCGATGACCGGATCCAGTTGACCCTCGGCGTGCGCCGTCAGGACATCGAATCGCGTAACTACAACGCTTCGGGTGCGGTCAGCTCCCGTTACGACGACAACGCGACGACGCCGTTGGCAGGCGTGGTGGTCAAACCGTGGGAAGACGTTTCGCTGTACTACAACTACGTCGAAGGCCTGAGCAAAGGTGATATCGCTCCGGGCACTGCAGCAAACTCCGGCGAAACCTTCGCACCCTACAAGTCCAGGCAGCACGAAATCGGCGTGAAGTACGAACACGGCACGTTCATGACCACCCTGGCGCTGTTCCAGATCGAGAAGCCGAGCGGCGAAATCGGCGCCGGCAACGTGTTCTCGGTGCAAGCCGAACAACGTAACCGTGGTGTCGAGCTGAGCATGTTCGGTGAAGTCGCGCCGGGCACCCGCCTGATGGGCGGCGTGACCTTGCTCGATGGCGAACTGACGGATTCGGCCACCGCCGCCAACCGTGGCAACAAACCGGTGGGCGTGCCGGATGTCCAGGCCAACCTCTGGGCCGAGTGGGACACACCGTGGGTCGAAGGTTTCACCCTGACCGGCGGCGCGATCTACACCGACAGCCAATATGTCAATCAGGCCAACACCCAGGAACTGCCTTCCTGGACCCGCATCGACGCCGGCGCTCGCTACGCCACCAAGATCGAGGGTCGGCCAACGACATTCCGCGCCACGGTGCAGAACGTGTTTGATCGCGAGTATTGGTCGGGTGTGGCGTCCTATGGCGCGTTCTCCCCGGGCTACCCACGCACGTTGCAGTTGTCGGCGACCGTCGACTTCTGATCCGGGGGCGCACTGTCGGGTGCGCCTTCTTCTATATAGAGCTACGCACAGCGGTTGATCATAGAGCCTTCAAGGAAAGGAGTATTCGAATGTTAACCAGCCCGGCATCGACTTCCTCTGGTACGCCATTGCCGATCCCGAAAGTCCAGCGAGCCTTCGATTTCGAGCGCAGCACCAACGAGCATATCCGTGAGCTGCTGCATTATTACGGGCTGCGCACCAGCCTGATCCGGATCAAGGTGATCGATGCCTTGCTGGTTGCCACACGGGAAGGACGCGCCGTTGGCGGGCGCGGGGTGCATGGGTATCTGCAGGCATTTGTCAGCGGCATTCAGTTCATCAGCGTCAGGGAAGTGCTCAAGCGTTTGTGCGAGGAGGGCGTCATCGTGTTTCAGCCCGACAAAAGCTACCGTTTCACCGGCGAGGCCTATGCGATGCTGGAGCAGCATGCCGATCGCTGAGTGATCGGGTGTGCCGGCCAAATCAAACCACCTGTTCGCAGGTGGTTTTTTCGTTGGGGGCCGTCAATTCTGATTCGCGCAAACACGGCCAGCGCCCGGCTCATATTCACTTCTTCATTTCCGCACCGGGGCAGCAGCACCTATACCGTCGATGGCACGCCCATTGCGCTGGGTGGGATGAAAACTGCGTGTGGGGCGGCGCTTATCGCCAGCGGCCCGAAAGGCGTGGTGGTCAGCTGAGTCCCGTAGTCAGACAGACCTAAGCTAATGCAAAAAAGATATTTGTTCGGTGTTTTTAATATCGTTTAGTTTTGTTTCATAGACGAACCAAAAGCATCAAACCGACAGACCCCCGATTGCCATGACGGCACACGCTGAATCGATCACGGACTCTTCAGGTTTGATTCACACGGGAGTGAATCATGCCGCACACCTCAGACATCACCGCATTACCCATCCTCGACCTGTCCCTGTTCGACGGTACGCCGTCGCAACGCCAGGCATTTCTTGATGACTTGCGTCATGCCGCCCGCGATGTGGGTTTTTTCTACCTGACCGGTCATGGCATCGACGCCGGCCTGCTCGAGCAAGTGCAGGACCACGCGCGCCAGTTCTTCGCCTTGCCTGACAGCGAGAAAACCGCTGTCGGCATGATCAATTCGCCGCACTTTCGTGGCTACAACCGCGCCGCTTCCGAGATCACCCGTGGCCAGCCCGATCAGCGTGAGCAATTCGATCTGGGCGCCGAGCGTGAGGTCTTGCCGTTGAACGCCGACAGTCCGTTGTGGGCGCGGCTGCAAGGGCCGAATCAATGGCCCGAGGCGTTGCCGCAACTCAAGCCGCTGTTGTTCGACTGGCAGCAGGCGATGACCCAAATGTCGCTGCGCCTGCTGCGCGCATTCGCTCAGGCGCTGTCCTTGCCGGAAGACGCTTTTGACCGGTTGTACGGCGACAAACCCAACGAACACATCAAGCTGATGCGCTATCCGGGGCAAGCCTCGACGGCGAGCAATCAGGGCGTCGGCGCGCACAAGGATTCGGGATTTCTCAGCTTCCTGCTGCAAGACCAACAGGCCGGCCTGCAAGTGGAAATCGAAGAGGGGCGCTGGATCGATGCGCTGCCTCGGGACAACACCTTGGTGGTGAACATCGGCGAATTGCTGGAGCTGGCCACCAACGGTTATCTGCGCGCCACGGTGCATCGTGTGGTGTCGCCGCCGGTGGGCAGCGAGCGCTTGTCCATCGCGTTTTTCCTCGGTGCGCAACTGGATGCAGTGGTGCCGCTGTATCCCTTGCCGACGGCGCTGTTGCGTGAGGCGCGCGGCCCGGCGAGTGATCCGCTCAATCCGCTGTTCCGCGATGTCGGCTGGAATTATCTGAAGGGTCGACTGCGCTCCCATCCCGATGTCGCGCAGCGCTTCTACGCCGATGCCGCGAATACTCCGACACCGTTGCGCAAGACCGCCAACGCCTGATCCATCACTCGCAAAAGGATTTTTCCCATGTTGAAAACAGCAGTGTTGAAAAAAGCAGGCCTGACCCTGGCCGTCCTCGGCGCGCTGGTGACTTCGTTTGGCGTTCAAGCGCTGGAGCCATTGCGGGTTGCAGCCGACCCGGTGCCCCACGCGCAGATCCTGGCGTACATCCAGAAACTCGATCCGCAGCTCAACCTTAAGGTGATCGAAATCCCGCAGGGCGTGAACTCCAACGAACTGCTGGTGCACGGCGATGTGGACGCCAACTACTTCCAGCATTTGCCGTACCTGCAATCCCAGGAAAAGGCCCTCGGCGAAAAGCTCGCGGTGGCCGCCACGGTGCACATCGAGCCGTTGGGGATTTACTCCCATCGCCACAAAACCTTCGCCCAAGTGCCGGACAAAGGCACGGTCGCGGTGCCGAACAATGTCACCAACCTGAGCCGCGCGCTGTACCTGTTGCAGGACAACGGCCTGATCAAGCTCAAGCCTGGTTTCAATGACCCGGCGGCCGATCAGGCAACGCCCAAGGACATCGCCGAAAACCTGAAACAGCTGAGGATCCTCGAAATCGAATCGCCGCAATTGCCTCGTGCGCTGGATGACGTGGACCTGGCAGTAATCAACGGCAACTACGCGCTGGAAGCCGGGCTGGTGCCGGCCAGGGATGCGCTGGGGCTGGAGAAGGCCGAGCACAACCCTTACGCCAACATTCTGGTGACCACGCCGAAACTGGAAAACGATCCGCGCATCCAGCAATTGGCCAAGGACCTGACCTCGCCGCAAGTCGCCAAATACATCGCCGAGAACTTCAAGGGCTCGGTGATTCCGGTGGCGGATGCCAAGCCATGATCGTCGTCGAGCAGTTGAGCAAGACCTACCCGTCAGCGTCGAGCCCGGCGCTGGATCAGGTGTCGCTGAGCATTCCCGATGGGGCGATCTACGGGATTCTCGGACGCAGCGGCGCGGGCAAATCGACGCTGCTGCGTTGCCTCAATCTGCTCGAACGCCCGGATGCCGGGCGGATTCTGCTGGACGGCGAAGACCTCACGGCGCTGTCCGACCGTGAGTTGCGCCGCCAGCGTCAGCGCATCGGCATGATCTTTCAGGGCTTCAACCTGCTGCATTCGCGCAACGTGTTCGACAACGTCGCGGTGCCGCTGGAAATCGCCAAAGTCGCCAAGCCACAGCGCCATGAACGGGTTCGCGAGCTGCTGGATCTGGTGGGCCTGGGCGACAAGGCCGAAGCCTTTCCATCGCAACTGTCCGGCGGGCAGAAGCAGCGGGTGGGCATTGCGCGGGCCCTGGCGGCACGACCGGCGTATCTGCTGTCGGACGAAGCCACCAGCGCCCTCGACCCGGAAACCACCGCATCGATTCTGGAGTTGTTGCGCGACATCAACCGCCAGCTAGGTTTGACCATCGTCCTGATCACCCACGAGCTGGACGTGGTCAAGTCGATCTGCGATCACGCCGCGTCCATGGCCAACGGAAAACTGGTGGAGGCGGGGCCAGTCGCTCGATTGCTGGCCGATCCACAGTCCTCACTCGGTGCCTCACTGCGGCCCAGTTGCGGCTTGCCGCTGGGGCATGACGCGCCCGGTTTGAGTTTTCTGCGGCAATACGGCGTACGGGCGGCCCACTCATGAACCGCGTGATCGACTGGAATGAAATCCTGCAACTGGTGCTCAACGCTACCGGCGAAACCCTGTACATGGTGCTACTCGCCGGGCTGTTCACCTTGCTGATCGGTTTGCCGCTGGGGGTGTTGCTGTTCATCAGCCGTCGTCAGGGTCTGTACCCGTTGCCGAGGCTCAATCAGGCCTTGGGCGCGGTGATCAACCTCGGTCGTTCGCTGCCGTTCGTGGTGATGCTGATTGCCCTGATCCCGCTGACCCGCCTTGTGGTCGGCACCACGTTGGGCAGCACTGCCGCCGTGGTGCCGATCACCATCGGCGCCTTTCCGTTTTTTGCGCGGATCGTCGAGAACGCCCTCGACGAGGTCGAAAAGGGCCGGATCGAAGCGATCCTCGCCATGGGCGGTGACATCCGCCACGTGATTTTCAAAGTGCTGTTGCCCGAAGCGCTGCCGGCCTTGCTGGCGGGCATCACCCTGACGCTGGTGATGCTGATCGGTTTTTCTTCCATGGCCGGGGTGATCGGGGGCGGTGGACTGGGCGATCTGGCGATCCGCTACGGCTATCAACGATTCAACAATGAAGTGATGGTCGCCACCGTCGTGGTGTTGGTCATCCTCGTCCAGGGTGTGCAAAGCCTGGGCGATCGACTGGTGCGTTCGCTGGCTCATCGACGTTAAGGAATTTTATGGGTGCGCCTGTCGCCGTGGTCTCCGAGCCACTGATTCGTGTACGTGAACTGAGCAAGACCTTTGGCTCGAACCGGGCGCTGGACCGGGTCAGCCTGGATATTTTTCCCGCCGAAGTGGTGGCGTTGCTCGGCGCCAACGGTGCGGGCAAATCGACGCTGGTGAAGATCCTCGCCGGCAGCCAGACCCACGACGGCGGCGAGATCTGGATCGATGGTCAGCCCCGGCATTTCAGTTCGCCGTTGTCGGCGCGTCGTTTCGGCATCGTCGCGGTTCATCAGCAGATCAACGAAGGCATCGCACCCGGTTTGAGCGTGGCGGAAAACCTGCTGCTCGATGAACTGTGCCGCCCTGACGCCGACTTCTGGCTCAATCGCAGACGCCTGCTGGAGCGCGCTGCGAGCATCGCCGCCGGCCTCGGGCTGGTGCTGCCGCTGGAGCAGCCGATCGAACACCTCGGCCAGGCCGAGCGGCAATTGGTGGTGCTGGCCCGCGCCTTCGCCCTGCAACCGCGCCTGCTGATTCTCGACGAGCCCACGGCGGCCCTGTCGGATGCCGAAGCGCAGCGCCTGTTCGGGCTGATCGACACCTTGCGCAGCCGTGGTGTGGCGATTCTGTACATCTCCCATCGCCTGTCCGATCTGCAACGAGTGGCTGACCGCGCCGTGGTATTGCGCGACGGGCAACTGGCCGGTGAGTTCAGTGCCCGGCAATTGCCAGAGGCACTGGAAGCGATGCTTGGTCAGGCGCTGGAAACCCACGTCTACACACCGCGAGCGGTGGGCCGTGAAGTGCTGAAACTGCACGACGTGAAAATCTTGCCGCGTACCCAGACTTTTGATCTGACCCTGCACGAAAACGAAGTGGTGGTGCTGACCGGATTGCTCGGCGCCGGCAAAAGCGAGATCGCCGAAGTGCTGTTCGGGCTGCGCAAAACGTTGTCCGGCTCTCTGCAACTGGACGGCATCGAGTGGCAACCGGGCTCGCCCCGCCAGGCAATCCAGAATGGCGTGTTCTTCGCCGCCGAGGATCGCGCGAGCCAATCGCTGGTGGCGGATTTTTCATTGCGTCGAACCCTGACCTTGCCGTTCCTCGAACGCTTCACCCGTGGCGGTTTCATCCGCAACCGTGCCGAAGCGGCGGCGGTGGAGGCGCAAGTCGCCGCGCTGGGAATCAAGACCGCCGGCATTGATGTGCCGATGAGCGCGTTGTCCGGCGGCAATCAGCAGAAAGTCGTGCTCGGTCGCTGGCTGCTTGGCGAGGGCCGGGTGCTGATCCTCGACGGCCCGTTTCAGGGCGTCGATGTGCGTGCCCGGCGCGAGATCGGCCAACTGCTGCGCGACAGCGCCGCTGGCCGCGCCACGCTGGTGATCTGCTCGGACGTCGATGAAGCGCTGGAGATCGCCGACCGGATTCTGCTGGTGCGCGATCACGCGGTGGTGGCCGAGTACCCGCGTGCCGGGCTGGATCGCGCCACCCTGGTCGCCGCGCTGGCCGGCAGCGATCCGCAAAATTCTATTGTTCACGCCGCGCCAAGGAGTAGAGCGAGTGCCTGATTCGAGTTCCCTGTTGTCATCCGCCCCGGCGCCGTCCGAGCGCTTCGTGCAAGCGCTGATCCGCTATGGCCTGCTGTGGGTGCTGGCGTTGATCGTGGTGTTTTTCAGTGTGGCGGAACCGGCGTTTCTGCGGGTCGGCAATCTGTTCAGCATCTTGCAGTCGGTGTCGATTGTCGCGCTGCTGGCGCTGGGCGTGACGCTGACCATGGCTGTCGGCGGGCTGGATCTGTCGATCGGCGCGGTGGCGGCCATGAGCCTGATGATCGCCAGTTACGTGATGGTGGTACTCGGCTGGGGCGCGGTGCCGGCGGTGTTGATCAGCCTCGCGGGTGGTGCGCTGGTCGGGCTGCTCAACGGCTGGCTGATCGTGAAGATGCGCGTGCCGGACATTCTCGCCACGCTCGGCAGCATGTTCCTGGTGATCGGCGTGCAACTGATTCCTACGGGCGGCCGCTCGATTGCGGTGGGCATGACCCTGCCCAATGGCGACGAAGCCGAAGGATCGTTCAGTGCGTTGTTTCTGGCGCTGGGCCGTGGACGGCTGTGGGACATCGTGCCGATTCCGGTGTTGATCACGGCGGTGGTCGCGGTGGCGGTATGGCTGTTTCTCGAACGCACGCGCATCGGCCGGTTGTTCTATGCGATTGGCGGCAACGAGCAGGCGGCGCGTCTGGCCGGTGCGCCGGTGCAGCGCTTCAAGTTGCTGGCTTATGTGCTTTCGGCGCTGCTCGCATCGCTGGGCGGCTTGCTGCTGGCGGCGCGATTGGGGCGCGGCGATGTCAGCTCCGGCAATGGTCTGGTGCTCGATGCGCTGGGTGCTGCGCTGATCGGTTTTGCCGTGCTCGGGGCGAAGAAGCCCAACGCGTTCGGCACGCTGGTCGGCGCGCTGCTGGTGGCCTCGTTGCTCAACGGCCTGACCATGCTCAACGCGCCGTATTACGCGCAGGATTTCGTCAAGGGACTGGTGCTGGTGCTGGCCCTGATGTTCACCTTCGGCCTCGCGCATCGGGCGCGCTGAGCCGGTTCATTGATGCTTCAAGGAAAGATCCATGCACGGTTCAATCAAACAGTTCGCACGTCATTGCCTCGCCGGGGCGCTGCTCTCGGCGCTGGCCTTCAATGCCCAGGCCAAGGCCTTGCCCGGTGCGCCGGCGCCGTTCGATAAAGGTCAGGTACAGATCGCGCTGGTGGGCTATCTGTTCTCCGGGGATTTCCCTGAAGCCTATCTGCGCGGGGTGGAGAAACAGACCGAAGCGCTGGGCGCCAACCTGCGGGTGTTCGACGCGCGGCAACAGGCGGCGAGCCAGGGCGAGATGATCGATCAGGCCGCCGATCTCGGTGTCGACGGGATCATCGTGCAACTGGGGCTGGCGGAAACCCTCAAAGGGCCGATTGAGCGGGCGCTGGCCAAAGGCATCAAGGTCGTCGCATTCGACGTCGACCTGAACACGTCGCAAGTGACTCAGGTCGAGCAGGATCACCACGCACTGGCGCGGCTGGCACTCGATCAAGCGCTCAAGGACAACGGCACCCGCTTCGACGCCGGGTATGTCTACATCAGCGGCTTCACGCCGATGGAGCGCCGCGACGAGATCTGGAGCCAGGTCAAGGCGAGCAATCCGGGGATCATCGAGAAGGCGCGCTTCGGCACGCTCAATCCGCCGATTGCCAACTCGGTGGCCGATCAGGCCAGCGCCGTGCTGCGGGCCAATCCGGGGATCAGCGTGATTTTTGCGCCGTTCGACGAGTTTGCCAAAGGCGCGAAGATCGCCGTCGATGAGGCCGGTCTGAGCCGCAAGGTGAAGATCTACAGCGCCGACATTTCTACCGCGGACATCCAGATCATGAAAGAACCGGACAGCGCCTGGGCCGCCACCGCTGCGGTCAATCCGCAAGTGGCCGGGGCGATCAGCGTGCGCAGTCTGGCGATGCTGATTGCCGGGGAAAATCCGGGGCACAAGGTGCTGGTGCCGCCGACTCTCATTACCCGT
Organism: Pseudomonas sp. 3-2; assembly: GCF_019710535.1. Taxonomy (NCBI): domain Bacteria; kingdom Pseudomonadati; phylum Pseudomonadota; class Gammaproteobacteria; order Pseudomonadales; family Pseudomonadaceae; genus Pseudomonas; species Pseudomonas sp. 3-2. Next base: position 2,918,557 of record NZ_CP081200.1, read on the forward strand.
CAGCAACTGCTGGATCTGGACGTGAAAAACGTGCGCGACCTCGGGCAAAAACTGCCGGCCTTCGGTGACACCGCCAATGTCGCGCGGGCACCGTGGATTCCCGTGGCGAACTGAGGAACCGACATGCACGACAAGGCTGCGCGCCTGCGCAAGAGCCGTTCGCCGAAAGCCGATGTGGCGCTGGGCGAACGGCTGCCGCCGGGGCAGGTGCTCACGGAGCGTTTCCCGATCCTGCACGAAGGCGAGGTGCCGGCGTATGACCTGGCGACGTGGTCGCTACGACTGTTCGGCACTTTGGCCAACCCGGTCGAGCTGACCTACGCCGATCTGCAAGCGCTGCCACAACGCTCGTTGCAATGCGACATTCATTGCGTGACACGCTGGTCGAAGTTCGACACCCGCTGGAGCGGCGTGCACCTGCAAGACCTGTTGCAGGCCTTGGACATCCGGCCGACGTCATCCTTTGTCATGGCCCACGCCGATCACGATTACCAGACCAACCTTCGTCTCGATGACCTGCTGCACCCGCACAGCCTGCTGGCCACCCATTACGACGGTCAGCCGCTGACCGCCCAACATGGCTGGCCGCTGCGGCTGGTGGTGGCGGGGCGGTACTTCTGGAAAAGCGCGAAATGGCTGCGCGGGCTCGAATTCACCGATCAGGAACAACCTGGCTTCTGGGAGCGCAACGGCTTTCACTTGCACGCCGATCCGTTCATTGAACAGCGTTTCAGCGGCGATGCGCTGGACATTGCCGAAGATGCCTGGCGGGAAAAGGACTTTGACTGACGGCATCTAACTTCGCACCGAAAAAACACAGATTAATAATGCTCTCTACAACAACGTGGAGTGTGTTTTTGTGCGTGATTAGTTGTTGGTTAGTTGAGTATTAATGTTGTTGCGCAAACACAAGTGTTGCTCAGGCAACACTCCGTTCGTCGGGCATAACCTAAGCGTTATTGGTTCTTTTGCGGCAGGCGACCGCTCGTCTAGCATCGGTAATCAGGGGGTTCTACTAACTTTGGGATTCTAGCGCTCTAACAGCCGATAGTTGCTCAACACACTTGGCTGCCTTTCTGAATATCAAAACTACAGCAGAAATTGCCGTGCACTGATTGCCGACACTTCATGATTCGGCAGCGGCCGGTTATTAACTGCGATTCAAGGAGCTGTCGCATGATTCACCGTTCGCGTTCATTACTCGCCATCGCTGTTGTCAGTGCAATCTGGCAACTTCCTGCGCAAGCTGAAGAGACTTCCGCGCGCGTCGACGATGACACACGGTTGGGTACCGTGCTGGTCACCGGCACCCGGGGCACCGCACGCACGGTGCTGGATTCGCCGGTGCCGGTGGATGTGTTGACCGCCGAGGACCTGAAGACCGCCGGCGCCAGTGGCGGCGAGCTGGGCCAGGCGTTGCAGACGCTGTTGCCGTCGTTCAGTTTTCCGCGCCAGTCCAACTCCGGCGGCGCCGACCACGTGCGTGCCGCGCAGCTGCGTGGGATGAGCCCGGATCAGGTGCTGGTGCTGGTCAACGGCAAGCGCCGTCACACCTCGGCAGTGGTCAACGACTCGTCGAAAATCGGGCGCGGCACGGCGCCGGTGGACTTCAACTCGATTCCGATCAGCGCGATCAAACGCATTGAAGTGCTGCGTGACGGCGCCGGCGCGCAATACGGCTCGGACGCGATTGCCGGGGTGATCAACATCATCCTCGACGACGCCCCCGAAGGCGGCGAAGTCTCCACCAGCTACGGCGCCTACCACACCCACCAGGACGCCATCGGCAAAACCACCACCGACGGCCAGAACAGCGTGACCACCGCCAAGATCGGTACGCGGCTGGGCGAGGAGGGCGGTTTCATTCGCGGCGGCACCGAGTACAAGGATCGCAATCCGACCAACCGCGCCGGCTACGACGGTTTTGCCGACACCCCGGGCCAGCGCAACTACGTGATGGGCGACGGTGTGGCGCGGGACGTCAACGCCTGGTTCAACGGTGAATTGCCGTTGGCTGGCGGCAAGGCCTACAGCTTCGGCACCTACAACGAACGCCACACCACCGGCGCCGAGTTCTATCGCTACCCGTCCGAGCAGCCGCAGTTCTACCCCAACGGCTACTTGCCGCAATCGCTGGGCGACAATACCGACATCTCCGCCACCGCCGGCTACAAAGGCCTGATCGGCGACGACTGGGATTTCGACAGCAGCGTCACCCACGGCCGCAACCGCTTCGAGTCGGCGACCCGTCGCACCCTTAACGTCAGCCTCGGCGCGGACTCGCCGACCCGTTTCGACACTGGCGACTACGAGTTGCGTCAGACCACCACCAACCTGGATTTCAGCCGCGAATTGCGCCTCGGCGGCCGCTCGTTCGTGCTGGCGGTGGGCGGCGAATATCGCTACGAAAACTACCTGACCTTCGCCGGGGACGAGGCCTCCTGGATTGGCTCCGGGGCCGATGGCGCCAACGGCCTGCGTCCGAGTGAAGAGTCGGATCTGGATCGCAACGTGTTCGGCACCTACGCCGAATTGTCCGGTGATCTCACCGAGCGTTTCTTCGTCGACGCCGCCACGCGTTGGGAACATTACGACGACGCCGGCAGCAAACTCACCGGCAAGCTCAGCGGTCGCTACAAGTTGACCGATCAATGGGCGTTGCGCGGTGCGGTGTCGAACAACTTCCGCGCGCCGTCGCTGGCCCAGAGCGGTTTCCAGAACACCACCAGCAACTTCGGCGACGGCGGCACGCTCACCGACATCCGCGTGCTGTCGGTCAACGACCCGATTGCCCGTGCCCTGGGTGCGGAAAAACTCGATCCGGAAACCTCGAAGAACTTCAGCCTCGGCTTGACGTTCCAGTTGAACGAACGCTTCGATGCGTCGCTGGACGTGTTCCGCATCGACGTCAAGGACCGGATCACCCTGTCGCAGCGAATCGGCAGCGACGCACTGGAAAGCTACATCAACGATAACTTCGGCGTGCCGGGCGTGCACGACGTCAACTTCTTCACCAATGCCGCCGACACCCGCACTGACGGCGCCGAACTGGTGCTCAACTACCATCAGCCGTTCTACGACGGGCAACTGGGGCTGACCACCGCGTACACCTACAACCACACCAAGGTCACCAGCACCAAGGGCACGCCGTCGCAGCTGACCGCCCTGGGGATCGGCAATGACGCGCTGGTCGGCGTCGAGGAACGCAACACCTTGACCGACGCCGCACCCAAGGATCGCTTCGTGTTTTCCGCCAACTGGACCAGCGAACACTGGGGCCTGCTCGGGCGTCTGACCCGTCAGGGCGAGACCACTCGGGTGTTCGATTTCGGCGACTCGCAGCCTGAGCAAACCTACGGCGCGGTGTGGCAACTGGACGCCGAGGTGACCTACAAATTCACCCCGAAATTCAGCATCGCCCTGGGTGGCAACAACCTGACCGACAACTACCCGGAACGCTCCGGCTCGGCCATCAACTACGGCGGCAACCTGCCGTACGACGTGCTCTCGCCGATCGGCACCAACGGCGCTTATTACTACGCCACCGCCACTTACGGCTTCTGAGTCTTTTCCGCCATGGATGGCGGATCATCAGCGGGAACCTTCATGACTCAAACCAATGGCCCCAAGCGGCATCTGCCGGTGTTTCAGGCGTTGCTGATCACGCTGGGCATGGTCATCACCACCGACATTCTCAAAACCGCACCGACCGTTGCCTTGAACGTCGGGCCGGAACATTTCTATTGGGTCTGGGTGCTCGGCGGATTGGCGTCGATGGCCGGGGCCTTGTGCTTTGCCGAGATGGCCACCGCGTTCCCGCATCCGGGCGGTGACTATCATTTCCTGCGCACCGCTTACGGCGAGCGCATGGGGTTCCTGTTTGCCTGGTCGCGATTCTCGGTGATGCACACCGGGTGGATCGCATTGTCGGCGTTCATGTTTGCCGACTACTTCAATGCGGTCGTGCCGTTGGGACATTACGGGTCGGGGCTGTTTGCCGGTGCGATCATTGCCGCGTTGGTGCTGTTGAATCTGACGGGCAAGCACGTTGGTTTCATGACTCAGACGGTGTTGGTCGGGCTGCTTGCTCTCGGGTTCCTGAGCATTGCCAGCGCCGGGGTCTGGCTGGCGTGGCAAGGGATCGAACCCGCGCTGCCCAGCGATCCGGTCGTGCCCGAACACACTGGCGCGGCGGGATTTTCAGCGGCGATGATCTTTGTGTTTCTGGCCTTCGGCGGCTGGAGCGATGCCGCGACATTGTCCGCCGAAGTGCGCGACGGTCGACGCGGGATCTTCATCGCCATGCTCGGTGCGCTGACAGTGCTGATGGCGATCTATCTGGCGCTGAACTGGGCGTTCGTCCAAGGGCTGGGATTCGAAGGCCTGGCGGCGAGCAACGCGCCGGCGGTGGAACTGTTGAACCGCGCTTTCGGTGCCCCCGGTGTTTTGCTGATCCTGCTGATGGTCGGCATCGCGGCCATCGCCACCATCAACTCGACCTTGCTGGTCGGCGCCCGCACCACCTACGCCGCCGCCCGCGATGTGCCGCAACTGCGCCGCTTCGGTGAATGGGACGAACGCGACGGCGTACCGCGCAAGGCGTTGCTGGCCGAGGGGGCGGTCGCGTTGTTGCTGGTGTTGTTTGGCAGTTTTACCCAGAGCGGTTTCAACACCATGGTTGATTACCTGACGCCGGTGTACTGGTTGTTTTTGAGCTTGAGCAGCCTGGCGTTGATCATTCTGCGGCGGCGTTTCCCCGAGATCCCCCGGCCGGTCAGGGTGCCGTTTTATCCGGTTTTGCCGCTGCTGTTTTTTGGCTTGTGCGTTTACATGCTGTATTCCAGCGTGACAGTGGTGGGGTTGGGGGCGTTTCTGGGGATCGGGGTGTTGGTGGTTGGCGCGTTGTTGCTGGCCGGGTTGAGCCACCTGGTGTCGACACCTCGGCAGGCTCTGCAAAAGGCCTCGGATCAGAAGGACACCGCCGCCGGCTGAGATAACCGTAGCACCGACAAATCCCCGGTAATCCGCTTGTAAGCCAAACGAATCGCCTCAATGTCACTCTCACGTTTCGCGCTGCTCTCGTGCAGGATCACAATCACCTTGGTCGCCAGCCGCTCGGGCACTTTCGCGTCGTGGTCCTTCCACTGCCCATACGCATCGAACACGCTGAACCCGTCCGGGAACCGCGTCGTCACTTCCTGATCGAGAAACTCGCGCCAGCGCGCCGGGCTCACCACACCTTTCTTGCCTTCCAGCGGCCCCACCGAGAAGTACAACTCGGTGCGCACCCACTGCGCCTGCGCCGGTCGCGTGGCATCGCCTTGCAGGGTCGAACTGACGGGATCCTTGGTATGCACGGAAACCGGAGGAGGGCTGGCACACCCGGCGACCGCCAGGAACAGTGCTGCCAGTACTAAACGTTGCGGCATGGAACTTCCTTATTGTTAAGAACTGTCCCGAATTATAGGGGGGACGGTTAATAGCAATAAAAGATTAAAAAGTGGATCAACGTTGAACTAATGGAATAAGCAAAAAAAGTGAAAATAATGCCCGCTGGTTAGAACGATTATTTCTTTAAGTTATTTGCTTGGTGTTGAATCGCATATCCATGACATTCAAAAACCTGCTCCCGCATTTGCCGGATCTGTCATGGCGTCTACTCTGCTGCTGCAACGGTTCAAGTCGCACGGAACGCTGCACTTGAAGCGTTTGAACAGCAGTTTTTGCTGCTCGATGGACAGCTTGTTGCGGATTTTCCAATCCTTAGAATCCGCTCCATCAACTTCTCATCCAGTTCTTAATCCTCAGGGAGCTACACCATGATGAACGCCATGCAGATGCAAATGCCGATGAACGCCAACATGCCGATGATGCCGATGACGGGCATGCCGATGATGATGGCGACCATGAGCTGCGACATGATGGACGACGGCATGATGTGCAAGATGATGCCGGCCGCTGGCATGGACATGGCCATGTTCAAGAACAGCGCGCAAATGATGCAGATGATGATGGACTGCGGCATGCCGATGATGATGCATTGCGGCAACATGAGCATGATGTGCATGTCCCCGGCGGCCATGGCCATGCCGATGATGAACATGATGATGCCGATGCCGATGATGGGCATGCCGATGCCATCGATGAAGTGCGTGATGGAATGCACCATGATGGCCGACTGCATGATGTGCAAAATCATGCCGATGCCGGGCATGAACATGGACATGATGAAAAACTGCTGCGCCCTGATGATGAAGATGATGAACGACTGCAGCATGCCAATGATGATGAGCTGCAACGGCATGCCGATGATGTGCTGCACCTGCTGATTTTCGCCAGCGCATGAAAAAGCCCGACCGGGAAATTCCCGGTCGGGCTTTTTCATGTCTGTCTGTTTTTCAGTCCAGGCGTTCGGGGTAGGTCACCACCAGGTACGCCACCGCTTCACTGTCGGCGGGGTTGCGATAGCGGTGGGGCTGGTCGGCGTAAAACAGAATCGAGTCGCCCGTCGACAGCAGATAGCGCTCGTCGTTGACGCTGATCTCCAGCACGCCCTGAGCCACCACCAGGTTTTCCTGCACGCCCGGGCCATGGCCTTCGGATTGATCCTCGCCCAGCGGGCTCAGGCGCAGTTCATAGAATTCCGACTGGCGCGCCACATCAAAGGGAAACAGCGCACGGCTGACAAAGGCACCGCTGGCGCTGACCAGCCGCTTGCTCTGGCTCGCCGACAACACGGCTACGCCTTCAAACGCGCGATGTTCGAGAAACGCCGCCACCGACACCTTCAAACCCTTGGCGATTTTGCACAGCACCTTGATCGACGGCACGCTGCGTCCGGACTCGATTTGCGCCAGCATCGCCCGGCTCACGCCGCTCTGGCGGGCTAGGGCGTCGAGCGACAGATGCCGCTTGCCGCGCAGACGTTGCAGGTTCTGCGCGACGCGTTCACAGATCGGGTCTTCTTCCAGGGATTCGAGATTGTTCAGGTCCAGCACAGGTTCATCGGCGCTCGCCAGAAAGCGCGAGGGTTCACGCGCGTTCACGCTTGACGCGTCTCGCTGGAACGAGCGGCCTGCACCCACTGCCAAGCCTGATAACCGGCATTGCGCGCATACATTTCCCACATCAGCCGGGCCTGTTGCTGGGCGTGACGGCGTTTGCGGTAGACGGCGAAGTCGATCAGGTTGTCGGTCGGTTTCATGGCGCACTTCACTGTGTTCAATGACGGGATGAGGTGAGAGTACGCCGAGATTTTTATAACGATAAATACTGATTGTTTATTTGTTAATTCAATTGGGTTCTATATGAAATGATTGGCGCGCCGATGGCACTCGGCGCGCCAAATCCTTCATTTGCTGGCGTTCAACACAATCCGGTACCGCGCCTTGCCGCTGCGCAGGTGGTCGACGGCTTCATTGACTTTGCTCATCGGAAATTCCTCGACCTGCGGCAGGATCTGATGCCGCGCGCAGAACTCCAGCATGGTTGCCGCCGTGGCGGGCGAGCCTACGGGTGAGGCTGACAGGGATTTCTGTTGAGGGATCAGGTTGAACACGTGCACCGGAATCGCGTCGGGCACGATGCCCACGAAGTGCAACCGGCCCTTGCCGCGCAGGGTGGCGAGCATGGCCGTCCAGTCCAGGTTGGCGTTGGCGGTGATCAGCAGAAAGTCGAGGGTGCCGGCAATCGCTTTCAGTGCTTCGCTGTCTGTGGAGGCGACGACCTTGTGGGCGCCGAGGCGCTTGGCTTCATCCTGTTTGCTCAGGGAAGAGGTGAAGGCGGTGACGTCGCAACCCCAGGCATTGAGAAACCGCAGCGCCAGGTGACCGAGGCCGCCGATGCCCACCACGCCGACCCGGTCGGTCGGCTTGATGTCGAATTCCACCAGCGGATTGAAGACCGTGGAGCCGGCGCAGAACAGCGGGCCGGCGAGGGCCGGGTCGAGGTTGTCCGGAAGTTTCAGCGCCCACGCCCAGTGGGTGCGCAGCCGATCGGCGAATCCGCCATGGCTGCCGATGATCGTCGGTCTGGCGGTGGCGCAAAGGTGATGCGAACCGCTGATACAGGACGAGCAATGCATGCAGCTGCCCTTGTACCAGCCGATCCCCACGCGCTGGCCGACTTCCAGACCACGTACCTGCGGGCCTGTACGCACGATGCGGCCGACCACTTCATGGCCGGGAATGAACGGGTATTGGCTGATGCCCCAGTCGTTGTCGATCAGCGACTGGTCGGAGTGACAGACGCCGCAGTACTCCACGGCGACTTCGACTTCTTCATCTCCCAGCGGGCCGGGGTCGTAACTGAAGCGCTCCAGCGGCGCGCCGGCCGAGGTGGCGGCCCAGCCGGTGAATGTCGTGGATTCGGTGTTATTGCTCATGGGACACCTCCAGGTCTGGCGCTGCGGGCGCAGCCTGAAGAGTCTAGCGTGTCATCGAGCGGGCGCTAGCCAGGTGTTAAGCACGCGTCGATCCAGTTCTTCCCAATCTGCCATGCCCAAAACGCGCGTGGTGTTCAGGCCGCGTAAATAGCCGCGCAGCTGATAGGCGACGGCCCGCACTGATTCGGAATCGGCAACGTTCTGGCCCAGGACCGTTTCGTATTCGACAAGGTATTCCGCCACGCGGTCGCGGAATTCGGGCACGACGGCATCGCGGATCAGATCAAAGGTTCGCACGGGTAATCCTCATCTGTTTTCGTTGTGATTGAGTGTGCCGCAGTCTGCACGCCGCGCAACTATCGGTTCAAGTAATAGTGACCATCAAGAAACGCAAGTTCTGCTTTGGCGCCGATGGGCGGAAAATCGCCTCCATCGAACACGCCGCTGAAGGAATTGCGCGATGAAGACTTTGAACCGACTGGCTGTAGTCGCCCTGCTGATGGGCGGGGTGGCCGCTACCGTAGCCCCGGCTTACGCAGACGACGCCAAGTCGTGCCATTTTCTGCCCGTCGCCGCCAGCAGCGCCGCGCTGCAGCACTCGCAAACCGTCGGTGTGCTGTACAGCGAAAACACTCTGGACAACCTGCAATACCTCGAGCGTTACCACGATGTGGCGGTGAACGGTGCCAAGGATGCGCTCGATGCGCGGATCCGTGACGCCTTCGTCGACAGCTCCGACCCGGAACTGGCCATCGACTGGCTGATGAGTTCGCTGCAACAACAGTTTCTCTCGGTGACCGTCTACGAAAACCTTGATGCGCTGGTACAGGCCCATCCGGACGTGGTGGTGATGCTCGACACCCACAACCGTCTGCTGACCCAACGCAACAGCCAGGTCGAAGCGCGGTTCGCCGCACGCTTCTACGACGCCAACCTGCAATACATCGGCAAGGCCGAGGGCGCGGTGGAGAAGCAACTGCCGTCGGTGTGGGTACACAACAAGGCGGCGCCCGAAATCGCTGCCGGGATCGAACAGCAACGCGATCTGCAATTGAGTGCCTTGAAGCAGTTTGATGACTCGCTCAAGGCGCTGGTGAGAGCGGGCTGAACACCTAAAGCAAAAACGGCAACGGCAGTGCCCGTGACACTGAACGTTGCCGAAGAACCGAACCTTTTATTTTCAGGATTTTATCCATGCGTGCCTTTTTTATCCCTGCCATGGCGTCTGCCACTTTGTTGCTGACCGCTTGCGCCTCCGCGCCGAACGATCCGACGCTGACCCTGCAGACGCACAAGACGCCCGCCCAATACGCCGAATGCGTGGTGCCGAAACTGCAGGGCAGCGCGCTGAAGCCGACCGTGTCGCAGACCCAGCGCAGCTACCGGATCGTGGTGCCAAGCAAAGTCGCAGCGGACAACGTGCTGGAAGCCTACAAGGCGCAGGACGGCGGCAAGGTCTTTTTGTATGAGCGCCACTTGCTGGCGTCGAGTTTCATGCCGTCGAGTTTTGAACGGGCTGCCCAGGAGTGCCTGTAACGCCTGACGGTTAACGCTTTTGACGATGCTCCTTTGGTTGGCCGCAACCAACCAATTCCTTTGCCCCGCATCTTGCGGGGCTTTTTTTGCCCGGCGTTTGGTGCAGTCGGCGCTACGCTGGATAGCGGACAAGGTTTTCTGGAGAACAGGAATATGAAAAAGGAGAGCAGCGACTCGGCGACCGAGAATCCCTCTGTGCTGATCGACGCAAGAATCAAGGAACTGAACGACTGGCGCGGCCAGAAGCTGGCCGAGATCCGCGCGATCATTCATGAAGCGGACCCGGAGGTCGTCGAAGAGTGGAAGTGGCGCGGCGTTCCGGTCTGGTCGCACAACGGCATCATCTGCACCTGGGAAACCTACAAAGCCGTGGTGAAAATGACCTTCGCCAAAGGCGCGGCGCTGGAGGATCCGTCAGGACTGTTCAACGCAAGCCTGGAGGGCAATACCCGGCGGGCGATCGATGTTCACGAAGACGACAAAATAGATGCAAAGGCTCTGAAAGCTCTGGTGCGTTCGGCGATTACGTTGAATTCAAAGAAGTGATTTGCCGTTGAGGCGGAGGTGAAGTGCAGGAGGGTGAAACGAGGAAAAAAATGGCAGGGGCGGCTGGATTCGAACCAACGCATGGCAGGATCAAAACCTGCTGCCTTACCGCTTGGCGACGCCCCTGTAGCTATTGGTTTCAGTCCCGGGAGGACCTCTGCAACAGTGGGCGGCACTTTACCAGCGCTCTTTCGATCTGTGAACCCCTGAAGCCAATAAATTTCAGGGAAAACAGCTACTTATTTCCCGGACGGTATTGTCGCCCAGGTTTTTCGGGCTTTTCAGCGATCGCCATGATTCCGACACGACCGCTGTAGCCCGAAAACCTGGCCAAGACCTGCCTCGATGAACCGATCAGTTGCCGTCCGCAACCTTGCGTTCGATTTCGTCGACCTTGCGTTGCAACGCCTCAGCGTCCTGCTCTTTGGTGCGGGTCGACGAGGGCGTTATGACCTCATCCACGCCGCGGGTCTTGTCGTCCGGATCCTCAAGATCGCGTTTCACCACATCGACCGGTTTGCCAGACGTATCCGTGGCTGGGGCTTTGCTGTCGTTGTTCATGGCGCTGACCTCCGTTGGCTTAAACGTTGGATGCAGCGCTCTGGCGCGAGTTCGAGTTTTTTAGCGGCAACCGTGCGGAAAACTGCGGAGCCGGGTTGATGAACCGCCGGTAGCTCACCGGCAACAAGCCGATATTTGTTCAGGCGACAAAACCCAGCAACAGCGTCGCCAGAATCACCGTCGAGGCGCCGCCGATCCGGGTGGAAATCTGCGCAAAGGGCATCAGTGACATCCGGTTCGAGGCCGACAGGATCGCGACGTCGCCGGTGCCGCCCAGACCGCTGTGGCAGCAGGTCACGATAGCCGATTCGATGGGGTACATCTTCATCAGGTTGCCAATGAAAAAACCGGCGACGGTCATCGACACCACGACGCTCAGGCACACCAGCACATAGCCGATCGAGAACACCTTCACCACGCTGTCGAGCGGTACATACAGCATGCCCAGGCCAATCATTACCGGCCAGATGAAAGCGGCGGAAACCAGTTTGTAGAAAGACTGCGCGCCTTTTTCCAGTTTCTCCGGCAACACGCGCACGTATTTGAACAGCACCGCCGCGAGAATCATCATCACCGGCCCCGGAATCCCGACGACCTTTTCCAGCAGGCCACCGAGGACGAAGAAAGTGCAGATCACCAGCACCCCGGCGCCCATGACCCGCAGGTCGATGCTGGTGCCGGTTTCTTCCTTGACCTTGAATTTGTCGTTCTCGGCCCTGGCCCGGATCAGTGCGCCTTCACCGTTGATGGCCGGGCGTTTCAGTGCCAGTCGTGCCAGGTAACCGGCGCAGATGATCGCTGCAATGTTGCCGACCACGGCCGCCGGGACCAGTTGCGCGACGTAGATGTCCGGCGTGCCGCCGAGGATCGCCGAATAGGCCAGGGACAGCGGCAGGATGCCTTCGCCGATGCCGCCGCCAATGATCGGCACGATGATGAAAAAGAACGTGTGGTAGACGCTGTAGCCGGCAAGCTTGCCGACAATCAGCCCGCTCGCGACGGCGGCCAGGGTGCCGGCCAGCAAGGGGATGAACATGCGGATCATGCCCTGGACCAGAATGAACCGGCTCATGCCCAGGATGCTGCCGACCACCAGGCTGGCGATCACGAAGTACAGGAAGTTGGCTTCCTTCATCAGCATTTTTGTGGCGTCGATCGTCGGCGCGCCGAAGAAGCCGTAGAACACCAGCACCGACGGCAACATCAGGCACAGGATCGCGCCGCCACCGATTTCCCTGAGGATCGGCAGACGCGAGCCCATCTGGCCGAAGAACACGCCCATGGTCATGATCACGGCCAGTCCGCCGATCATGTTCTTCGGCAGAAAGCCGAGGTGGGCCGACAGAAACACGATCACGGCGATGCCGAGGAAGATCGGCAGCGGGATCACGCCGATCTCATAGCTGCGCAGGCGCTGGATGAAGCCGCCGGCGCGCGGGCCGTCGACGTTCAGGGATTGCTCAAGGGAGTCGCTCATGACGCATGTCCTCATGATTGTTTTTATCGAGGATGGACGGGAAACCACGGTGCACCGGGCTCGGGTGGCGAGGCGGTGATTCGATGGTATCCTTCGCAAAATGCGTGATAAACAGCGGAAGCATGCGGCCTATGAACACGAATCGTGACCAATTTCCCTTGCCCGAGGACCTCAAGGTGTTCCTCACCGTCATCCGCAAGAACAGCTTTGCCAGCGCCGCTGACGAGTTGGGCTATTCGCCGGCCTACGTCAGCAAACGCATCTCGGTGCTGGAAACCACGCTGGCGACCAAGCTGCTGCACCGCACCACCCGGCGCATTGCGCTGACCGACGATGGCGAGCGGGTGCGGATCTGGGCGGAGAAACTGCTGGGGGATTTCGATCAGTTTCTCGGCGAGATTTCCCAGGCCCGACACCAGCCAGCGGGGTCGCTGCACATTTGCAGCAGCTTCGGTTTTGGCCGCAATCATGTGGCGCCGGCGATCAGTCAGTTATCCCGGGCTTGCCCGAAACTCGATATCCGGCTGGACGTGTTCGACCGGGTGGTCGATCTGGTGGGCGAGGGCTTCGATCTGGAAATCCTCGTCGGCGATGACCTGCCGGGCCAGCATCTGGCGCGCAAACTGGTGAGCAACCGGCGCGTGCTGTGCGCCACGCCGGAATACCTCGAACGCCGGGGCACGCCGCAGTCCCTCGAAGACCTGAAAGACCACGATTGTCTGGTGCTCAAGGAGCGCAACAACGCGTTCGGTATCTGGACCCTGAGCAAGGACGGACAGGAAGAAACGGTGCGAGTGAATGGTCCGTTGTCCTCCAACAGTGGCGAGATCGTGCTGGAGTGGGCCTTGAGCGGCGGCGGGATTCTGTTGCGCTCGATGTGGGACGTCAAACCGATGCTCGAGCAGGGCAGGCTGGTGCAGGTACTGGACGGCTACACCCAGAGCGCCAACGTCTGGGCGGTCTATCCGACCCGGCTCAGCGAGTCGGCGAAATTGCGGGTGTGCGTGGAGTTTCTGGAAGAGTACTTCCGCGATTTGTCCGTGGAATGAAAACGGGTGGTTCAATGAACCGCCCGTTTTTTTTGCCATCAACCCAGCCAGGGATTGTCCGCCAGATGCCGTGTCTCGAAGGCGCGGATCTGCTCGGTGCGTTGCAGCGTGGTGCCGATGGCGTCCAGTCCCAGCAGCAGCGATTGTTTGCGCAACTGATCGATCTCGAACGTGATCAGTGTGCCGTCCGCCAGTTCGAGGGTCTGCTGTGCCAGGTTCACGCTGATTCGCGCGGTCGCCGGGACGCTGATCATCTCTGCCACGCGCTTGAACTGCGCGTCGCCCAGTTGAATCGCCAACACGCCATTACGCTGGCAGTTGTCGTAGAAAATCCCGGCGAACGTGGTGCCGATCAAGGCCCGGATCCCCACTTGCTTCAAGCCCCACACCGCGTGTTCGCGGCTGGAACCGCAGCCGAAGTTGGGGCCGGTCACCAGAAACGCCGCGTCCTGCCAGGCCGGCTGGTTGAGCACGAATTCCGGGTTGGGTTCGCCGGAGGCGAGAAAGCGCAGATCGAAGAACAGCCCGCGATCCAGCCCCTGACGATCGATGCCCTTGAGAAACTGCTTGGGCATGATCATGTCGGTGTCGATGTTGGACGCAAGAAACGGCGCAGCGCTGCCGCTGACGGTGTCGAAAGGTTGCATGGTTCAAGCCTCCAGCGCTACGTTGCGCACGTCAGTCAAATGGCCGCTGATGGCGGCGGCGGCGACCATCGCCGGGCTCATCAGGTGGGTGCGCGCACCGGCGCCCTGACGGCCTTCGAAGTTGCGATTGGTGCTCGACGCACAGCGATCACCCGGCGCGAGCACGTCGTCGTTCATCGCCAGACACATCGAGCAGCCCGATTGCCGCCATTCGAAACCGGCGTCGAGAAAAATCTGCGCCAGGCCTTCGTCCTCGGCCTGATTGCGCACCAGGGTCGAGCCGGGAACGATCATCGCCCGCACGTGGGCCGCCACACGCTTGCCGCGCACCACCCGGGCGACGTCACGCAAATCTTCGATCCGCGCATTGGTGCAGGAACCGATGAAGGCATGGCTGATCGTCACTTCGTTCAATGGCATGCCGGGTGTCAGGCCCATGTAGTCGAGGGCGCGCTGCAGGCCCTGGCGCAGGATCGGATCGGGCTGGGCGGCCGGATCCGGCACGTGCCCTTTGATCGGCGCGGCCTGATCGGGGCTGGTGCCCCAGGTCACCATCGGCTCCAGCTCGGCGACGTCGAGAATGACTTCGCGATCGAACACCGCGCCCTCGTCGCTGTGCAGGGTTTTCCAGCGCTCGATGGCCTGCTCCCAGACCTTGCCCTTGGGCGCACGCGGCTTGCGTTGCAGGTAAGCGAACACCTTGTCGTCCGGCGCCATGAACGCACCCCGGGCGCCGGCCTCGACGGCCATGTTGCAGATGGTCATGCGCGCCTCGACGCTGAGGGCGCTGATGGCCGGGCCGGTGAACTCGATGGCGTAACCGGTGGCGCCGGACGCGCCGATCTTTTCGATCAGCGTCATGATGATGTCCTTGGAGGTGACGCCTGCGCCCAGCTCACCGTTTACCGTCACCCGCAGGGTTTTCAGGCGTTTGTAGACCAGCGTCTGGGTTGCCAGCAGGTGCTCGATTTCCGAAGTGCCGATGCCGAAACCGAAGGCGCCCAGCGCGCCGTAAGTGGTGGTGTGGCTGTCACCGGCCGCGACCACCATGCCCGGCAGAATGAAACCCTGTTCCGGCGCCACGACGTGCTCGATGCCCTGGCGCTTGTCCAGCACATCGAACAGCTCGATGCCGAAGTCGCGGCAGTTTTCTTCGAAGTACGACACCTGCCGCGCGCCCCCGGCGTCGGGCATGGTCGCGATGCGTTTCGGTGCGGTGGGGTTCACATGATCGACCACCGCCAGCGTCGCCCCGGGCCGCCACACCGTGCGCCCGGCCTCGCGCAGGCCGCTGAAGGCTTGCGGGCTGGTGTATTCGTTGGCGACCTGGCGATCGATGTAAAGCAGCACGTGGCCCTGATCGTCGAGGGTGCAGACGGTGTGACTGTCGATGTGCTTCTGGTACAGCGTTCTCGGGCTGGGCATGGCTTGCGCTCTTTTCTGACCGGGGCAAAAACAATATGAGGACAGAATATTGATCGCGGAAATGGCATCAAGAGCGCTTCAGTGAAGCCGTTGAACACGGATTGTGAGCAATTGCCGCAAACCTACGCCCGTGTCTCCTCCGGCAACCTGGCAATCACCTTGATCTCGAACTGAAAGCCATACAGCCAGGTCACGCCGACCGCTGTAATCGTCGGGTGCGGCGCCTCGCCCCAGAATTCGGGGACCACTTCCCAGATGGTTTCGAAGGTCGATTGCGGGTCGACCATGAACACCGTCACGTCCACCACGTTATCGAAGCTGGCGCCGGCCGCGCCGAGAATTGCGTTGAGGTTGGTGAAGGCCAGTCGCACCTGTTGCTTGAGATCCGGTTCCGGCGAGCCGTCTTCAAGGCTGCCGACCTGGCCTGAGACAAACAGAAAACCGTTGGAGCGAACGGCCGGGGAGTACCGATTGCGCTCGTAAAGCGCATGGCGTCCGGGCGGGAAAACCACGTCGCGTTTTGGCTGGGCGTTAGTCATGGGGAGTCTCCTTCAATGGGTTGAAAACCTGCGATGGAGAAACTTTAGGGACTTGCCTCGGCGCGATAAACGCGCAACCTTGGCGTTCACTGTTTGCAAATCCCAAACAATCGAGCCGCTATCAGAGGTGGGATATGGACCGTTTTGACGCGATGCAAGCCTTCGCCAGGGTGGTGGAGGCGGGCAGTTTCACCAAGGCCGCCGAAACCCTGCACATGAGCAAGACCACCGTGACCCAGCTCATTCAGCAACTGGAGGCGCGGCTGCGGGTCAAGTTGCTCAACCGCACCACGCGCAAGGTCAACGCCACGGCGGACGGCGCGGCCTATTACGAGCGGGTGATCAAGTTGCTGGCGGACATGGACGACGCCGAGACCAGTCTTCCCGGTGCGGCATCGCAGCCCAAGGGCCGCTTGCGGGTCGATGTGCCCAGCCCCCTGGCCAATCTGATTCTGGTGCCGGCGCTGCCCGAGTTTTACGCGCGGTATCCGGAAATCCAGATCGACATGGGCGTCAGCGACCGGATCGTCGACATCATCGATGAAAACGTCGATTGCGTGGTGCGTGGCGGGGAGCTGCGGGATCAGTCGCTGATGGCCCGGCGGGTTGCCGATCTTGAGCTGGGCGTATATGCCGCGCCGAGTTACCTGGCCCGCGCCGGCACCCCGATGCATCCCCGTGAGCTGGAAGACAGCCATCACCGCGTAGTCGGTTTCCTCTGGGCGCGTACCGGCAAACCGGTGCCGTACGCTCTGCACAACGAGCACGAAGACTTGCAGATCAAGGGTCGTCACGTGCTGGCGGTCGATGATGGCAACGCCTATCTGTCGGCGGGTCTCGCAGGGCTGGGCGTGTTGTGGTTGCCCAGGTACATGTCCAGAGCACACGAGGCGAGCGGTGATCTGGTGCCGCTGTTTGAAGACTGGCGCCTCGATCCGATGCCGCTCTACGTCGCGTACCCGCCAAACCGCCACATCAGCCGCAAGTTGCGGGTGTTCATCGACTGGATCGCCGAAGTGATGGCCCGTCACGCACCGGTCATGGATCGCTCAGGTTCGCCAGCAGAAGGTCAGGCTCATCGTTCAACAACAGGGTGAGCGGAATGGCGTTACCCAGAGGTAGCGCGCCTGGGCACCGCCACGCATTTGATTTCCACCAGCAGCCCCGGATGGGCCAGTTCGCTGACGCCGATGCAGGTCCAGGCGCAGAAGCCTTTGGGGAACACACGGTTTTTCACTTCGCGAAACACCGGCATGTGTTGGCTCATGTCGACGTGATAGGTGGTCATCTCCACCACATCGTTAAAGGTGCAGCCACCGGCCTTCAGCACTTCGTGGAGGTTTTCCCAGGCGCGGATGAATTGCTGCTCGGGGTCTTCGATGACTTGCAAATCAGCGGTGCGGCCCACCTGACCAGCGCAATAAAGCGTATCGCCGACCAGAACCGCCGGGGCGTATCCGGCGCGTTCGACGATGGGTTTCATGGATTCGGGGATGATGATTTTGCGATCTGGCATGGTGTTTTCCTTCAATGACGGATTTCAGCGACCGTGCGCGGCCGCTGCCAACTGCTCGGTATCCACCCGCACGAATACCGAATCACCCACCGCCGTCAGCACATCCCCGGCGTAGACCTCGCAGATCACCCGGGTCTTGCGCCCGACTTCACCTTCGACTTTTGCCTTCAATGTCAGCGGCACGCCCATTGGCGTTGGTTTGATGAACTTGATGCCCAGGTTGCCGGTGACGCAGTTGATGTGCGGCAGGCTTTCGGCTTCACGCCCCTCAGCGCGGTAGTGATAAGCCATTGCGGTCCAGTTGGAGTGGCAGTCGACCAGCATGGCGATCAACCCACCGTAGACCAGCTCCGGCCAGCCGCTGTACTTGGCCTCGGGCACGTGTTCGGCCATGACGTGTACGCCGTCTTCGTGCCAGAAGCTTTTGATGTGCAGCCCGTGGGGGTTGCGGCTGCCGCAGCCGAAGCAGACGCCCTCGGGGGCGGCGGTGTCTTGCAGGGAAATGTCGGGGGTGGCCATGCCGGGATCATCCTTAAACTGTAAGCCGAACCCCGCGGATTCTAACCCCGAATGCTCAACGTGAGGATTGCTCCTTTTGCGTGGGCCGTTGTGGACCGGTCAGCAGTTTTTTGCGAGTCGTCGAGTGGTTCGGCAATTGCTCACTGATGTCCCAGATTTCCAGCATTTTCGCGTATTCGAAGGCGTGGCGCGGGCTTTGCTGAATCCACTGCTCAAACGCCTGGCGTTCGTCGGGCGTGCAATCGTCCTCCTGCAGGCGCAGGCACCAGTGCGCTGCCTGGTTCAGGATTTCTTCGTCTGCGTCGGTCATTGACGGTTTCCACGATGGCTGGGGAGGGCATTTTACGTTGCCGCTTGCAAAAAAAACGTCAAAGCACCTTGAGTATTTAAACGGTTAGTGAACGTTCAACGGACAAAAAACGCTGCCGATGGACAGATCGCGCCGTGATTTCCGGGCTTCGTCGCTTTGTCATATTCCCTCACATTTCAATGCAGATAGTGGGCAGCCCAACCTGTTTCCAGTGAGGCTGCCCCGTGTTTCAACGTCTTGTTTGTTCGCTGTCCGTGCTGAGTCTGTCCATTGCTGCCGCCCAGGCGGCTGACCTCGATACCCCGCGCCTGGCAGGCATCGACAACTTCCGGGATATCGCCGGCACCACCACCGCCTATTCCACGGCCCATGACGGCACAATGCGCGCCGGTGTGTTCTACCGCTCCAATGCCCTGACGCCGACGGCGGCGGACCTGGCGACCCTCAATGGCCTGGGGATCAAGTCGGTGTACGACCTGCGCACGCCCAGCGAAATTGCCAGCACGCCGGACACGATGCCAAGCGGTGCGATCTACCAGAATATCGACATCATCGGCAGCACCACCTCCGGCGCGAACATCACCACCGTGTCGTTCAAAAGCGCGGCCGATGCGATTGCGATGATGCAGGAGACCAACCGCGCGTTTGTCAGCGATGCTGGCATGCGTGGTGAGTTCAACGTACTGTTCAACGAGCTGGCCGGTGTCGACGGCGCCGCGCTGTTCCATTGCACCGCCGGCAAGGACCGTACGGGCTGGACCGCTGCCGTTCTGTTGAGCATCGCCGGCGTCGATAACGCCACGATCATGAGCAATTACCTGGCGACCAACGACTACACCGCCGAACGGGTCGCCAAGACCCTGGCGATGATGCCGCCGAGCATGGCCGCGATCTACGCGCCGCTGCTGGGCGTCGAAGCCAGTTACCTGCAAGCGGGTCTGGATCAGGTCACCGCGCAATACGGCAGCATGGACAACTACCTCAAGCAGGGGCTGGGTCTGTCCCAGGAAACCATTTATGTACTGCGCGGCAAAATGGTCGAGTACAACAGCCTGCCCGGCCAGGCAGGGCTGATCGGCAACGCCGCGGCCGGTGCGCAACTGTTGCAGGAGTTACAGAACAGCAGCCTGTCGGGCACCTACAGCGCTTACAACTACTACCTGCAATCGGCCATCGACGCCGGCACTCTGGGCGGTGTCGAGTCCACGGTCGGCGGCCAGGTGCACGCCGATGCGGCCAGTTACCTGCTGCGTCAGAACGCAATGATCGAGCAAGCCGCCGCGCCGTTCTCCAGCGGCACCGACCTCAAGGTCGGCCAGTACCGGTTGTGGAGCACCGCGCTCGCCGGTTATCTGGGCACCGACGGTTCGGCCCATGCGCAAAGCAGCAATGAACACAGCCAGGGCCTGATGGTCGGCGTCACCCAGCGCTTCTCCGAACAGCTCAGCGCCCGTGGCGGGATCGGTTACAGCAAAGGCTCGGTGGGTGGCGCAGGCGGAGAGGCCGATACCGATTTCACGTTCTTCAATCTTGGTGCCCGTTATGGTTTCACCAGTCTGGAACGTGGCCTGTTTGTCGACGCCAACATCAGCGCCGGTTACGTCGACTACGACAGCAAACGCGACCTCGGCGGCGGCCTCGGTTCGGCGAAGGGCGACACTCACGGCAATCTCAGCGGCGCCACATTGGCGCTGGGGTATCGCATGCCGCTGAACACTGTGATTCTGGAGCCAAGCCTTGGCGTGCGCGTCAGTCGTCTGGACCTGTCAGGCTTCCAGGAGAAGGGCAGCGAACTGGCCCTCAATGTCGATGACATTCAGGAAACCCGCCGCAGTGCGGTGGCCAATCTCGACGTCTCGTTTGCCCCGATGCCCATGGGCGCGTGGCAACTGGTGCCGGGCATGCGCGTTGGTTACGAGCATGTGCTCGGCGATCATCAGGTCGACAGCGAGGGCCATCTGCTGGGGCTGGATATCGAGCAACGCGCGGCGTTCGATAACCGCGATCAGTTCAGCGGGGGCGTCAACCTGATGGCCAATCTCGGTGCTTTGAGCCTGGGCGCTGAAGTCGGTGCCAGCGGTGGGGGCGACAGCCACGGTTTCAGTGGCGCGCTCAAGGCCAGTTATCAGTTCTAAAAACTGTGGGGGCGAGCCTGCTCGCTCCCACAATGGTCTGCTGTGCTAACGCAGTCCCTTTCGCACATCAGCCGGGCTCACGCCGTAGGCACTCAGGAAGTACTGGCTGAACCGGCCGACATTGCTGAAGCCCAATCGCAGCGCCACTTCGGTCACCGAGGCAGGAGTGCCCTGGCGCAATGTTTCGTAAGCACGCTCCAGCCGCACCTGCCGCTGATACCCGACAATCGACGTCCCGGCAAACCGCCGAAAACCCTCTTGCAGCGCGCGCAGGCTGACGTTCGCCAGCCGCGCCAGATCCGTGCCACTGACCTGAATCTCGGGATGCGCCTGAATGTAATCGATCGCCTGCCGCACATGCCTCGGCGCAATCAACGCCTCTGGACGACGCAGGACCTGGCTGAAGTTGTGCGGCCAGGCCTCCAATACCGCGTCCACCAGCATCTCCCGCAGCCGTGACGGCATCAGCGAACCGGCGTTCAGCAGCAGATCGAACTCGGTGCCGGTGGCCAGATCAATCAGCGCGCGAATGCCCTGAAACGCCGGGCTGTTCAGATCCACCCTCGGCTCGAAATGCAGCTTGTGCACGATCGGTTTGCCCAGCAGGGTCGACAGCCGTTCGGTGAGCGCCGCACGGCTGATCGACATGCCGTGCTGGGCATGATTGTCGATAAAACGCATCGAACGCAGCTCAGCCTTGTCGATGGCCAGCCCCACATCGCACAGCCCGACAGATTCATGGTTGAAAACGATCTTGCCGGCGGTGGGAATGACGAAGGTGATTTCATCGAACGGCTCGGGGAAGGCGACGGTGAAATCGCCCCGGTAATGCATGCGCCGGAAACTCACGCCTTCGTACCGCCCGTAAACGCCGCCAATGATGATGTCTTTGGGCGGCGGTGGTGTGTCGCCATAACGGTTGCCGAACATTCGCGAGAACAGGGCGCCGAAGTCGTCACTGGCCATGTTGTCGGATCGCAGGATTAGGGTCTGGCGTGTCGGGCTTGAGTACACCGGGAGGTTCACCTTGGTGGTCGGGGCATAGGGGCGCGAGGACGTTACCAAGGGAGAATGACGCTGATGTGACAACGCCGGATGCTGTACGTGAACGCCACGCACAGCATCCGGCGAGGTTGGGTCAGGTGTGATGAATATCGCGATCCTTGGTCTCCGGCATGAAGAAGATCCCGAGAATAGCCGTCATCACCGCAATCACGATCGGGTACCACAAGCCGTAGTAGATATCCCCGGTGGCCGCAACCATCGCAAACGCCACGGTCGGCAGGAACCCGCCGAACCAGCCGTTGCCGATGTGGTACGGCAGCGACATCGAGGTGTAGCGGATGCGCGCCGGGAACAGCTCGACCAGCCACGCGGCAATCGGACCGTAGACCATGGTCACGTAGATCACCAGAACGGTCAGCAGGAGCAGCACCATCGGGTAATTGGTCTTGGCCGGGTCGGCTTTTTCCGGGTAACCGGCTTCTTTCAGCGCGGCGCCGAGGCTGGCGGTGAAGGCGTCGTTACGGGTCTTGAAGTCAGCGGCCGGCAGGGTCGTGCCTTCGAAGCTTTCGATGACTTTGTCGCCGATACGCACCTGGGCCACGGTGCCCGGTTCCGCCACCACGTTTTCGTACGGGATCGCCCGTTTCGCCAGGATGGTTTTCGCCAGATCGCACGAGCTGGTGAATTTGGCCTTGCCCACCGGATCGAACTGGAACGAGCACTGGTCGGGGTTGGCGATCACTTTGACCGGGTTCTTCTCCTGGGCCACGAACACGTCGGGGTTACCGTACTGGGTCAGCGCATGGAAGATCGGGAAGTAGGTCACCGCCGCCAGAATGCACCCGGCCATGATGATGCCCTTGCGCCCGATGCGGTCGGACAGGCTGCCGAAAATCACGAAGAACGGCGTACCGATCAGCAGCGAACCGGCGATCAGCAGGTTCGCGGTCTGCGGGTCGATCTTCAGGGTTTGCAGCAGGAAAAACAGCGCGTAGAACTGCCCGGTGTACCAGACCACCGCTTGCCCGGCGGTGCCGCCGAGCAGGGCCATGATCACGATTTTCAGGTTGTCCCAACGGGCGAAGGACTCGGTCAGTGGGGCTTTCGACGACTTGCCTTCTTCCTTCATTTTCTTGAACACCGGCGACTCGTTCAGTTGCAGCCGGATGTACACCGAGACCGCCAGCAGCAGGATCGACAGCAGGAACGGAATCCGCCAGCCCCAGGCCTCGAACGCTTCGGTGCCCAGCGCGGTGCGGCAGGCGAGGATCACCAGCAACGACATAAACAGGCCCAGGGTCGCGGTGGTCTGAATCCAGGAAGTGAAATAGCCGCGTTTGCCCTTCGGCGCATGCTCGGCCACATAGGTTGCCGCGCCGCCGTACTCGCCGCCCAGCGCCAGGCCTTGCAGCAAACGCAGGGTAATCAGAATGATCGGCGCCGCGACCCCGATGGTCGCGTAACCGGGCAGGAAACCCACAATCGCCGTCGACACACCCATGATCACAATCGTGATCAGAAACGTGTGCTTGCGCCCGATCATGTCGCCCAGTCGCCCGAACACAATCGCCCCGAACGGCCGCACCGCAAAACCGGCGGCGAAGGCGAGCAGGGCGAAGATGAACGCCGTGGTCTCGTTCACCCCGGCAAAGAAGTGCTTGGCGATGATCGCCGCCAGGGAGCCGTAGAGGTAAAAGTCGTACCACTCGAACACCGTGCCGAGCGACGACGCAAAGATGACCTTGCGCTCCTCCCGGCTGACGCTGTGGTGCGGGGCACTGCCTGTGGACATGCTGTCGAGTACTGCCATGGGTGTTCTCCGTCGTGCTTGTTTTTGTAGGCCGGAGCACTTCATCAACGTCGCGTACCCAAGGCCTGTGGCGGATGCCGGTTCAGGTATTTCGTGGAGCGTGCACAGAATCACCGCCCCGCGCGGGAGGGCGGGGTTTCATTGAGCATAATTGGGATTGGGGGGATATCCAGTTGGGGGAGGCTGGGTGTGGGTCGTGGCGGAGATCAGATAGTTGATTCGGGGAAACTGCATGCGAGTTAAAGAAGAAAAAGCGATGAGCAAAATTGCAAAAGAATATAAAAGACTGGTATTTCTGACAGTGTTCTTTTTGAACTGCAAGCGTAAGTATAGGACGGGCCTGGATTGTTAATGGCTAAAAAAATGGCTGGGGTAAGAATGAATATTTCTCCCTTGGTCGCTGGATATTAACTTTGCTCTTGAAGGATAAGGATATGAAAATTTCTAAGCTGCTCGGGTGCACGGCGCTCCTCTCGTTGGTTTTAACTGGTCAAAGCGTTTTTGCTGCAGATCCTGAGTGTGAGGCAGCATGGGGTAGCAGTAAAGCCAGTCAATCTTGTAAGTTTTTTTCCAACGACATTACACGCAGCGGTGAGTCCTGCGTGTTCAAAGGTTACTGTCCTAAATCAAGTGGTACTCAGAGCATTGTTTATAATGACGCCTTGTCCAAGTCTCCTGATAGTGTAAATGCACTTCCTGCTGCAGTAATTCCACTTAAAAGTGTGCCTGGTCTTAATAATTGTAATGGTGCTCTGAAGGTGGGCTCGTGTTAACGAGCCAAAGTTAAAATCAAAAAATTAAAAGGGAATCAAAAGGGGGTTGTTTAATTTTCCCCTTTTGATGTTAAGTTGTTTTCTCTGGTCGCCCTTATTCTCTGAAAAGAATACGTCTTCCGGTGATTTTCTCGAATTCATCGAAGAATTTCATGTTGCCAGTCAGTTGGCCACGCTGAAGCGCAGCTCTTATGAGTTGTAATTCATTTGAGGGAGGGGGCATCTCGACAAACGATTTAATAATCAAAAGGGGACAATCAAAAGGGGACAGATTTATTTAATCGTCCCCTTTAGACGTTAAGTACTTTTCTCTGGCCGTCCTCTATCTCTTAATTCAATGCGTCTTCCGGTGATTTGTTCGATTTCATCGACGAATCTCATGTTGCCAGTCAGTTGGCCGCGCTGCAGCGCTCCCCTGATGAGATGCAATTCATTGGTGGGTGTAGCCATTCCAACAAACGACTTATAGCGCTCACGCCGGGTGGCATCGTCAGGTCCTAACTCCAGGAAACAAGGATTTTTGTCCAGCCAGGTGCTTTCTGAAAAATCGTTCAGGCGCAGAGCGAAACTTGACCAGGGGTAGTCTTCTGCACGCTCCACCATTTGGGCTCGCATCGGGTTTAACTCGATATAGCGACTGCAAGCCAATAGATAGGTGTCGGATTGGACAACGCTGGATTTGTAGCGACTTTCCCATAGCGTGCCAGTCCGCCCCTCAACCTTGTTGCGATACCGCGTCATCCGTGCGGCGAGCGCTTTCATAAGCTGTCCAAGGTTGGACGTTGCTTCTCCTGGGGCGAGAAGCAGGTGGACATGATTGGTCATCAGGCAGTAGGCATAAACTTTTATACCCAGTGCCTCCTTGAGTTCTCGCAGGTCAGAGAGGTAGCGCTCGAAGTCCGCTGGCTCTGCGAAAACGACCTGCCTGTTGTGGCCGCGCTGCACGATGTGATGCGGGTAGTTCGCTAGCACGATGCGTCCGGTTCTGGGCATGAGTCTTCTTACGTCCTTGTTTTGACGGATGAAGTTTAGAAGATGGCGAGGCGGAGACAGGCGGGATGTGTCAGAGAATGTATCCGCGTGGGCTGGGGCGGATTAAATAAGTCTGTATCCGTTACCTTTTATGGTTATTCAGAAGCTTGGTTGTTCTAAATTAGTATTAAAAGCTGTCATTTCTATCAGGTGCGGTTGTGGCTGTTTATGTTGATACTTTGACTGCCAAAGGGGTGGAAAATAAATCTGTCCCCTTTTTGCTCCGATCATTTTTGTCCGAGTTGAATCGAGTAATCGAATCACGCTTGAGGTTGAGCCATCTGATCAGATTGAATATGTAAAGGCAAAGATAAAAAAAGGTCGAGGCGGTGTCTTTTGATAATAAGTAGTTAAGGTTTGGGGGGCGAGTTCTCGAAAACTCAAGATCTTTGCAGAGTTATGATATTGGAAGTGAGGCGGTTCTTGACTTGTCTTGAGGAGCGAGAAAAAGGGGACGAATTTACGCCATCATCCCCATTGGGTTTTAAGTCCTAGCGAAATTTAGCACCGGAGTGATTTATTCCGTCGGAACAACGTTATCCAGCACCTGATTCACCGCCAGTTCCGCCAGCATCACGATCTGTGCGATGCCTTGTGCGGTTTTGCGGTGGGGGCCTTCGAGGGCGTCGACGAGGTTGTTGAGCATGACGTTGGCCGAGCCGAGAGTTTCGACGGCGTCGGCGAGCAGGGATTCGGTGTTGCTGGCCGGGTTGGCCTGGTAGAGGCGGTTGGGAACGTAGGGCGCGGCCATTATGTAGGGGGCGGGCGGGCCGAGGTAGTAGTTGAGGGCGCGTTCGGCGGCTTCGTTGAATTTTTTGGAGTCAGGGCATTCGTAGGGGGATGTTGGGTCGGTGATGCTGGACGGTTCGGTGACCGGAGGATTCGGCGTTACTTTGAACATGGTGATGTGCCTCGTTGAGGCTGCAACCGTCTCGCTGCTAAACGGAAGGTGGCAGCTGTGCGCAAGTTAGCAGACCGGTCATCACCAAACCCGGCGCACCCGAAGGTGCCATGCGCACAGCCACCGCAAAATGCAGGTAAAAACCTGACAAGGTGAGATGTGCAACCGTGGTAGATGAACCGGGCTGCTAAACCCGATCACTGGAAATCAGTGACCCGATCCAAGTTACCGGCCGACCCCAAGGCGCACAAGCCGGCGGATTCTGGCGTAGCGGTAGGCTCTGGCGCAAGGATTTGTAGGCATCCGGAAGCATTCCGACATGTCTTTAAACGGCGTGATTCAAACCTGTTTATCGATCATCGCCCGACGAGGAGAAACCTGACGCGTTAAGCCCCAAAACCATTCGTCGCCAGCCCCGCACTCATCACGCCGCCCCTCGCTCAAAAGCTGCATGACCAAAACCATCAACGCCGAAGACTTGCACATCGACCTGCATCCGCTGAACGAATCAGCGCTGTTCAAATGGCTGCTCGCCAGTTTCCTGATGGGCAAACGAATACAGGCCGACATCGCCGCCGAAGCCTACCGAGTGATCGTTGAACAGCACCAGCGTGACACCCCGCGCAAACTCGCCCACTGCACCCACCGCGAACTGGTGCGGATGCTCGGCCAGGCGCATTACGTGCGCTACGACGAAACCACCGCCGAACGCTTGCTGGCCCTGGCCGCCAAACTGAATGACGAGTACGCCGGTCGGGTGATGAACATGGTCGAGGCGAGCGCTGACCGCCAAGACTTCGAAAAGCGTTTGCAAGCCTTCGACGGCATCGGCCCGAAAACCGTGGAAATCTTCATGCGTGAAGCGGGCAAGGTGCTGTTTTGAGTGTGTCGTCGATCTTCATCGGTTGCGCCGGCTGGAGCCTGCCCCGGCAGCACTGGCCGGCCTTCCCGGAGCAGGGCACTCATCTGCAACGTTACGCCGCGCTGCTCAATGGCGTGGAAATCAACAGCTCCTTCTACCGTCCGCACAAACTGCAAACCTATGCCCGTTGGGCCGAGTCGGTGGCGGACGGATTTCGCTTCTGCGTGAAGATACCGAAATCGATCAGCCATGAGCGACGCCTGCGGGACTGTGAACCTGAGCTCGACGCCTTTCTCGAGCAGTGTTCGGGACTGGGTGATCGCCTGGGTTGCCTGCTGCTGCAGTTGCCACCGTCGCTGGCGTTTGACGAAGCGGTTGCCGAGGCGTTTTTCATCGGCTTGCGCCAGCGCTATTCCGGGGCCGTGGTGCTGGAGCCGCGCCACGAATCCTGGACCGCCGCCGAACTGTTGTTGATGGCGTATCGCATCGCGCAAGCGGTGGTCGATCCCTCGCGAATCAGCACCGACACGGCTCCGTGCGGCTGGCCGGGCGTGCGCTACTGGCGGCTGCACGGTTCGCCACGGATTTATCACAGCCCCTACGACTCGGCGTATCTGGAAACGCTCGCCGGCGATTTGCAGGTGGCGGCTGTCGACGGCGTCGACACTTGGTGCATTTTCGACAACACCGCCAGCGGCGCGGCACTCGGCAATGCGCTGGAACTGCGGCGGATACTGGCGCAGGGCTGACACACCGCGTCGGGACTTCCCACCGCCGACCGGGTCTGTAAACTGGCCGCCCGAAACGGCGCGCGATGGCGCCGTCCTCACTGCCAGCGAAGGACTTTCCCATGGCCAACCAAGACATCACTTACACCCCGGACCCGGATGCAGACTCGATCTCTTCGGACGTGACCGAATTCAACGGCATCCTGATGTCGACCCAGATTCCGACCCGTACCGACGGCAGCCTGGAACTGGGCGACATCATCGCGCAAAGCGAATGCACGTTGCAGGCGCTGAAAGTGGCGCTGGAAAAGGCCGGCAGCTCAATGGATCGCGTGCTGCACTTGACCATCTACCTGACCGATATGGCTGATCGCGCTGCGTTCAACGAGGTGTACAAGCGCTACTTCGCCAAGCCATGGCCGGTGCGTGCGGCGGTGGGCGTGGCGGCGCTGGCGGTTGAGGGGATGAAGGTGGAAGTGACTGCGATGGCCGCCAAGGCCTGACTTCAGCACAGCTGCTCCCCGCAGGAGCAGGTGTTCCAAGTCAGTCATTCATTGCTGCTGTATTGTGCCGGCGTTTTTACGGGCAAACTTCCCTACAGACCAGCGCAGCCAATACGGCCGCTCCGAGCCTGGCTGCGCTTCGAACTTTCTATTAAGGCTATTTATCGTCCAGTGGGCCGGTGGCATTTAGAAAAAGTTGTGCGTTTTTCACATGGTATTCGACGCCTTCATAAATAACATACATTTCAAAATTCGCTTCAATAGTGTTGCTGATCCTGTCTCTTTTGAACGTAACCTTACCCTTAAAACCCGACACATTATAAAAGCCTGCTGTTAGGTGGCCCGATACAACGCCAGTACCTTCGCGCTCTATTCTGTATGTACCGTCTTCCAGCGTTTTGGGGATTATGAGCCCGAGCTGTACGTGTTCCTCAGTTGGCAGGCTACGACCCAGGACACTTAAAAATTCTGGAACTAACGAAGCATAGATGAATGTGCCAGCTGAAAACTTTTCCCCTACGCCCGGAATGGGTGGACTGAACGTTGCCTCGCAATAATTGTTCATTACTGAATGTGCATCACCGGCCGTCATGTCTTTTTCATTAATATTTAATGCTTTGTAAATTTCAGTGTTCATTATCGAAATCCTTTTTTATGAATCGAAAATGGAAAAGGCACTGCAATACGCTGGAATACCTGGCGAAAAGAGTGCTTCATATAAGCCGACCCAACAACTGACAGAACTTACAGTTATGCCATTGCCGAAACTGTGCTAGTGACTTTATGCATCACATCGCCCCATGGGTGCCGGTCAGGCCGTTCGCAGGTACAATGCGCGCCTCGACCGTGACAGCCTGACTAAAAAAACATATGTCCTTGCCCAAACATCACCTGGAACTGCTCAGCCCCGCCCGTGACGTGGCCATCGCCCGCGAGGCCATCCTGCATGGCGCCGACGCGGTGTACATCGGCGGCCCGAGCTTCGGTGCGCGCCATAACGCGTGCAACGAGGTGAGCGAAATCGCCGAACTGGTGGAATTTGCCCGTCGCTACCACGCGCGCATCTTCACCACCATCAACACCATCCTGCACGACAACGAACTGGAGCCGGCGCGCAAGCTGATCCATCAGTTGTACGACGCCGGCGTCGATGCGCTGATCGTTCAGGACCTGGGCGTGATGGAGCTGGACATTCCACCCATCGAGCTGCACGCCAGCACCCAGACCGACATCCGTACCCTCGAGCGGGCCAAGTTCCTCGATCAGGCCGGTTTCTCGCAACTGGTTCTGGCCCGTGAACTGAACCTCAAGGAAATCCGCGCGATCGCCGATGAAACCGATGCCGCCATCGAGTTCTTCATTCACGGCGCGTTGTGCGTGGCGTTCTCCGGTCAGTGCAACATTTCCCACGCGCAGACCGGGCGCAGTGCCAACCGTGGCGACTGCTCCCAGGCCTGCCGTCTGCCGTACACCCTCAAAGACGAGAAGGGTGGCGTGATCGCCTACGAAAAACACCTGTTGTCGATGAAAGACAACAACCAGAGCGCCAACATCCGCGCACTGGTCGAGGCCGGTGTGCGTTCGTTCAAGATCGAAGGTCGCTACAAGGACATGGGTTATGTGAAGAACATCACCGCCTATTACCGCCAGCGCCTGGACGACGTGCTCAACGACCGTCCGGACCTGGCCCGCGCCTCCAGCGGCCGCACCGCGCATTTCTTCATGCCGGACCCGGAAAAGACCTTCCACCGTGGCAGCACCGACTACTTCGTCAGCGAGCGCAAGATCGACATCGGCGCGTTCGATTCGCCGACCTTCACCGGTCTGGCGGTGGGCGTGGTCGAGAAAGTCGGCAAGCGTGACATGCAGGTCATCACCCACGAGCCGCTGTCCAACGGCGACGGCCTCAACGTGCTGGTCAAGCGCGAAGTGGTGGGGTTCCGCGCCAACATCGCCGAAGCCAAGGGCGAGTTCGAGGAAGAAGGCGAGAAGCGCTACCGCTACCGCGTCGAGCCGAACGAAATGCCGGAAGGCCTGTACAAGCTGCGCCCGAACCACCCACTGAACCGCAACCTCGACCACAACTGGCAGCAGGCCTTGCTCAAGACTTCTGCCGAGCGTCGTATCGGCGTGAGCTGGCTGGCGAAGCTGCGTGAAGAGCGTCTGGAACTGACCGTGACCAGCGAAGAGGGCATCAGCGCCAGCGTCGCGCTGGAAGGCCCGTTCGGCGTCGCCAACAAACCGGAACAGGCGCTGGAGACCTTGCATGACCTGCTCGGCCAGCTCGGCACCACCGAGTACCACGCGACCTCGATCAAACTGGATGCGCCGCAAGCGTTCTTCATCCCGAACTCGCAGCTCAAGTCGTTGCGCCGTGAAGTGATCGAAGCGCTGACTGCCGCGCGCGTTGCCGCTCATCCGCGCGGTTCGCGCAAGGCCGAGACCACGCCACCGCCGGTGTACCCGGAAGCGCACCTGTCGTTCCTGGCCAACGTCTACAACCAGAAGGCTCGCGACTTCTACCACCGTCACGGCGTGAAGCTGATCGACGCCGCGTACGAGGCCCACGAAGAGGCGGGCGAAGTGCCGGTGATGATCACCAAGCACTGCCTGCGGTTCTCCTTCAACCTGTGCCCGAAACAGGCCAAAGGCGTGACCGGCGTGAAGACCAAAGTCGCGCCGATGCAGCTGATTCACGGCGATGAAGTGCTGACCCTGAAGTTCGACTGCAAGCCGTGCGAGATGCACGTGATCGGCAAGATGAAGGGCCACATCCTGAATCTGCCGCAGCCGGGCAGCGTGGTGGGGCATATCAGCCCTGAGGATCTGATGAAAACGATCCCGCGCGCGCCGCACTGATTAGCAGGCAATAAAAAACCGGTGACGAAAGTCACCGGTTTTTTTATGCCTGCCAGAAACTCAACTGGCTTCGTAGCGCGATCCTGTCTGCGGCGCCGCTTCGCCGCTCAACGCATCGACCATCGGCGGATGGTCTTGCGCCGCCTGACGCAGATCCTCGGTCACTCGCAGCTCTGCACCGGTCGGCGAGAAGGTCGCTGCCGCCGTAAACGGCGCCGGGTTGGCCGGCACCGGACGCTTGCCGCGACGCCAGAAGAAGAACGTCACCATGCTCAGATTGACCAGCGCGAAGGCCCAGAACAAGCCGGTTTCGCCGTGAGCGTTCATCGCCGGGGAGATCAGCAGCGGGCTCATCGCCGAGCCCAGCGAGTTGATCAGCAGCATGCCCTGAATCATCGGCACCAGGGTTGCCACCGGCGCACGGTCGGCGGCGTGGCTGACCGCAACCGGGTACAACGCGAACACGCCGCCACCCAGCAGGAACAGCATCGCCGCGAGCATGGTCGAGGACAGCGGCACCAGTACAATCACCAACGACAGCACGGTGCACGCGGCGCAGAGCACGGTCAGCACTTGCAGGCGATCCTTGCGATCGGACCAGCGCCCGACCGGGTATTGCAGCAGCATCGCGCCGAGGATCGTCCAGGCCATCATGCTGCCGACTTCGCCGACGTTCAGGCCGATGCGTTGCAGGTACAGCGGCAGCAGGGTGTAGATCGCCGCGATGGTCACGCCGGAGCCGAAGCACCCGACCAGACCGGTAGGCGATACGCCCAGCAGCGCCCGAGGCTTGAGCGGTTCGACCTGTTCCAGCAATGGCGATACGCGCGGCAGGATCACGATCGGCAGCACCGACAAGGTCGCGAGCATGCCGGCGACCATGAACGGCGCGGTGTCGCCCAGCCCGGTGATTTTTCCCAAAAACGCCTGACCCAGCACGCCGGCGCCGTAGAGAACGATCATGTACAACGCGAGCAGACGGCCGCGAATCTTCGCGTCACCGGCCAGCAGCAGCCAGCTCTCGATCACCAGAAATACACCGACCGTGGCCCAGCCGTTAATCAGGCGCAGGACGACCCAGCCCCAGGTGTCATAAAACAGCCCTTGCAGCAGGATGGTCGCGGCGATGAGCGAGGCGAAGCTGCTGTAGGCGCGGATATGGCCGATGCGCAGGATCAGCCGGTCGTTGAAGATCGCGCCCAGGGTCAGGCCGATAAAATAGGCCGAGGACACGATGCCGATCATCGTCGCCGATTCGCCGGCCGCGCCCAGGCGCAAGGTGGTCAAAGAAGACAGAAAGCCGTTGCCCAGGGCAACAATGAACAGCCCGAGCAGGGGCGCCAGCGCCATGGCCAGCAAACGCGGTGTCATAAAAACCTCAAGTGATCGAACAGCGGAACGTGCGCCTCTGCGCATGCGAGTGCCAAGCCGAAGTGTGTTGAAGACAAACGACCGCCGAACGGGCAGGGCGATTGAGCCTGGCGCACTGGGTGAAAGTGGCCGGCTGTTCAAACCTGAGGGTTGTCATGGCTGCGGGCAGGCGCCGGTCGGGCGACTGCGAGAGGAGGCGCGATTTTAAGCCTTGTGTGGCGTTTGCCAAGGTGCCGGGCCTGCGACGTTGGGACGCAGGCTCGCCCGTTTCAGCACTGATCATGCTGATCGTTCCCACGCTCTGCGTGGGAATGCAGCCCGGGACGCTCCGCGTCCCTCCCAACGCCGGACGCAGAGCGTCCATGGAGGCATTCCCACGCAGAGCGTGGGAACGATCAAGGTCAACGGCGTGGGAACGATCTCTGGATGGGTGCTTGCGTCGTTCGCGAGTAATTTGCTGCGGCGCCGGTTAGCATGGCGGCATAACAACGAAACGATGGACCCCCACCTTGATCGAACGACGCCAATTCAGCGGTGGCATGAAGGGCAAGAACCTTCGCTACCTGAACGAGCCCGCCAGCGGGCCGGGACGCATGACCCGCACCGGGTTTGTGCTGCTGGAGCATTTTTCCCTGCCGGCCTTCACCCAGGCGCTGGACACCCTGGTTACCGCCAATCTGCTGCGTCCCGGTCTGTTTTCCACGCGCACCTTTGGCTTGAGCGACGGTGAAGTGATCAGCGACCTGGGGCTGGTGATTCGCCCGGACTCGCGCCTGGAAACCAGCGTGTTGCAGGAACTGGATCTGCTGGTGATCTGCGGCGGTTACCGCACTGAATTGAAGGCGAGCGATGAGCTCATCAACCTGCTGAAAATGGCCGCCGAGGCCGGCGTGATACTGGCCGGGTTGTGGAACGGCGCGTGGTTCCTGGGCCGGGCAGGGGTGCTGGAAGGCTATCGCTGTGCGATTCACCCGGAGCATCGACCGGCGCTGGCGGAGATTTCCAAGGCGACCCAGGTCAGCAGCGAACCCTACGTAATCGACCGCGACCGGTTGACCGCGTCCAGTCCGTCTGGCGCGTTCCACATGGCCCTGGATTGGATCAAGGGCCTGCACGACAAGGCGCTGGTCGAAGGCATCGAAGACATTCTGGCGTTCGAGGAATCGCGTTACCGGCGGATCAAACCGACCGAGAACCTCTGCGTCAGCGCGCCGTTGCGTGAAGTGGTGAAGCTGATGGACGCCAATCTGGAGGAACCGCTGGAGCTGGAACAACTGGCGGTGTATGCCGGGCGCTCCCGGCGTCAACTGGAGCGGCTGTTCAAGGAACAACTGGGCACCACGCCGCAGCGTTATTACATGGAACTGCGCATCACCGAGGCTCGGCGCCTGCTGCAACACACCGAGCTGTCCCAAGTGGACGTGCTGGTGGCCTGCGGATTCGTTTCGCCGAGCCATTTCAGCAAGTGCTACAGCGCCTATTTCGGTTATCGCCCGTCCAAAGAAAAACGGCTCGTCAAATGACGAGCCGTTTGGCGTGCGGCTTCAGAGGTGATCGGCGTCAATGATCGCCTGAGCGAAGGCTTTCGGGTCTTCCTGCGGCAGGTTGTGACCGATGCCGCCGTCGATCAGGCGGAACTGGTATTTGCCGGTGAAGCGCTTGGCGTAGTCCTCGGGCGCCGGGTGCGGCGCGCCGTTGGCATCGCCTTCCAGGGTAATGGTCGGCACGCTGATCGACGGTGCGGTGGCGAGTTTCTGTTCCAGTGCCTCGTACTGGCTTTCACCTTGCACCAGGCCCAAACGCCAGCGGTAGTTGAACACGGTGATCGCGACGTGATCCGGGTTCTGCAACGCCTTGGCGCTGCGGTCGAAGGTGGCGTCGTCGAACGCCCATTTCGGTGACGCCAGTTGCCAGATCAGCTTGGCGAAATCATGGGTGTTCTTGGTGTAACCCGCCTCACCACGGTCAGTGGCGAAGTAGAACTGATACCACCATTGCAGTTCGGCCTTGGGCGGCAGCGGGTTCTTGCCGGCAGCCTGATTGCCGATCAGATAACCGCTGACCGACACCAGTGCCTTGACCCGCTCCGGCCACAGCGCCGAAACGATGTCTGCCGAACGTGCGCCCCAGTCGTAGCCACCGAGCACGGCCTGCTTGATCTTCAGCGCATCCATGAAATCGATCACGTCACTGGCGAGCGCCGCCGGCTGACCGTTGCGCACGGTCTTGTCGGACAGGAAATGCGTCTCGCCATAACCCCGGGCGTATGGCATCAACACCCGATAACCCTTGGCCGCCAGCAGCGGCGCAACGTCGTCGTAGCTGTGAATGTCGTACGGCCAGCCGTGCAGCAGAATCACCACCGGGCCATTGGCCGGGCCGGTTTCGGCGTAGGCCACGTCCAGCACGCCGGCCTTCACATGCTTGAGCGGGCCGAAGGGCAGGTCAGCCGTGACGATGGCGGCTGCGGTCTTGACTGGATCGGGCGTTGCGGTTTGTGCCTGGGCGAGCGCGCCGAATTGCAGCAGCGCAGTCGCAAGAATCGACAAGCCCAACAGGCGACGACGGTTTTTCCCAGTAGTGACGGTGGCGTGTGGTGCGTGCTTCATGGCAAGTCTCCTTATGATCGGCGAGGGCCGGGTTCTGGCTGAACCCTTCGAATCTGGAGCCCATTAAAGACTGGCCACGTATCTGCGCTGTTTCCGTTTTCGTCATCTGATGCCCAGGCATGTATCCGGGCGGCATTCGTACACACTGGGATACAAACCAGCGGCCAACAAAAAGCCCCGAATGTTCGGGGCTCTTGCTTGCCTTGGGCTTCAGGCCTGCGTGACGTGCTTGGGCCCGGCCAGCGCCCAGGCGATCAGCCCGAACAGCGGCACAAACACGATCAATACGATCCAGACGCCTTTGTTGCTGGCTTTCCCCTCACTCTTGCGCACCCGGTTGATCGCCCACAATTCGATGAGCAAAAGCACGACGGCCAGTACGATCCACGTGGTTTCAATTTGCATGAGCTACCTCCTGATGGTCTTTGGCTTAGGCGGGCCGTGACACTCAGGGTTCATTAAATTTGCTGGATGGCCTGCCTGGCTCACGTGCACAAATGTTCTAAACCCATCGGCAAAGTCGCGGTAACGTAGACGTCCTTGACGAACAACCACTGCCTTCGGAGCCTTGCGTGGACAAACGCAACTGGATCGACTTGTCTCAGGATGCCGACACCGGGATCGAGTCGATTCGTGCCCATTTCCAGGGCCACGCCTACGATCCGCACTGGCACGACAGCTTTCTGGTGGGCGTCACCGAGCAGGGTGTGCAGCAGTTTCATTGCCGGCGCGTGCGCCATCTGAGTACGCCGGGCAAGATTTTCATGCTGGAACCGGGTGAGATCCACGACGGGCACGCGCCGACGGAGGAGGGTTTCACCTATTCCATGCTCTACCTCGACCCGCACTGGCTGGAGCGCGAATTGCGCGTGCTGTTCGAGCATGCGCCGGACAACAGCCAGCTCGGGTTCACCGATACCCTGAGTCAGGATTCGCGCCTGTCCACGGCCATCAATCAGGCCTTCAACGCCCTGCATCACGGCGACTTGCGCATCGTGCGCCAGACCGCCATCGACACCTTGCTCGGTTCGCTGACGTCCCACCTCGACTGGCGAAAGCGCCAGCCGTTCGATCCGCGCCTGCCACGGGTGGCCCAGGTGGCGCGGGACTATCTGCATGCGCATGCCTTCGAAGACATCGGGCTGGACGACCTGGCCCAGACCTGCGGGGTCGATCGCTTTCGTCTGACCCGTGCATTCAAGGCCGCTTTCGGACTGGCGCCGCATGCCTATCTGATTCAGCTGCGGCTGGCCCGCGCCCGGCAGTTGCTGGCGCGCGGCGAAACACCCGCCACCGTCGCCAGCGCCCTCGGTTTCGCTGATCAAAGCCATCTCGGGCGCTGGTTTCGCCGTGCCTATCACCTGACGCCGGCGGACTACCGCAAACGCTGCTCAAACCTTCCAGACTGAACCCCCGCGCAACCGCGACCATGGCCTCCTGTTTTGATTCGGGAGTCCTGTCATGGAATCGTTGCTGCCTTTTCTGCTGTTTTCCTTCGTCGCCTCGATCACCCCGGGGCCGACCAATATTTTGGTGATGAGCCATAGTTCGCGGCGCGGTCTGACGGCCACCGTGCCGATCATTTTCGGTGCGTGTGTGTCGGCGGCGCTGGTGGTGTTGGTGGTCGGACTCGGCGTGGGGGAAACCTTGCTGCGCTATCCCCGCGTGCAGCAGGCGATGGCCTGGGCCGGCGTGTTGTGGTTGAGCTGGCTGGCGTGGCAGATCTTTCGCAGCATGCCGCCGTCGCTGGAGTCGTCAACGTCTAGTGATGACGGCTTCAACGTGTTCGGCGCCGCCGGCCTGCAATTGATCAACCCCAAGGTGTGGATGATGGCCGTGGCGGTGGTGAGTGTGTTTGGCGGCAACGGCGACGACAGCGCGCGGATGCTGCTGTTGTCGGCGGTTTTTCTAATGGTCTGCCTGCCGTGCATGACGGCGTGGGCGCTGCTGGGCGTGGGCAGTGCGCGGTTCTTTGGATCGCCACGGGCATTGCGGCGCATGAATGCCGGGCTGGCGTTTTTGTTGTTGCTGTCGGCCTGGTTGGCGGTGTTGGTGTAGATCGGTTCAGATATCAGTCGGTAAAGAGCGCAACCCTGTCACTCTGGATAAGGCCGCTGGCGGCCAGCGCTCTGAGCCGTTGCACCAACGCGTTGCGCTGGTCTTTTGAGGTGACCGGGTCGACCGCCTGATACTGACGATCGCACCAGAGATCCACCTGCCGCAGCCAGAATGTCTCGATCACGGGTTCTGCTTCCAGCCGTTTCAACAGATAGGCAACCTGCTGCCAACTCGACATCAAGTGCAAGATCGCCCGGCTGCGTTGCGGGGGCAGGTCATGCCATTCGCAATCCAGTTTCGCGGCGACCCCGGCATTCAGCGCGGCCCAGGGCTGCTTGTCTGTTAGCGCGTAGGCGGCGAGGTACACTTTTTCCGAAGAATCACCCAACGCCCCGAGCATCAGCGGCAGATCTTCGTCGCCCAGCAGGCGAACCGCAGCCTGCCGCACAGAGGGATAGATCGAGCTCAGCGCTTCAGTAAGCCAGTGCTTCTGGAGTCTGATTTCCAGCTCGGCAGCCAGGCCCAGTACGCCAAGCCATTCGCGTTTGCGGGTGGGGAAATCCTGACTGAGTCGCTGCGCCAGTACCTCAGGTGCATCGACGCCGTGACGAGGTGCAGCCCAACGCGCCAGGCTGCGGATCGAGGGCGAAGGATCGAGTAAAGCCATCCGCAACAGTTGGCCTGGATCATCAGACAAGGGAAGGAGCGCGCGGAGTATGTTGACACGCACCTTGGCACCCGGCCGCGACAGGGCCTCAATCAGCAAAGGCGAGGCCTGCGCTGGCGATAGATCCTGACAGACCGACACCGCAGCTAGCCTTACAGTCAGCTCCCGATGGGCCAGGGCGCTACGCAGGAGTATCTCCGGGTCGAAATCCGTTTCCAGCAGCAAACTGAACAGGTAGCGCGCGGCTTTGCCTTGCCGCGTGAGAAAGTTTGCGAAAACCTCATCGCGGATTTCCGGTGATTGAAGAACAGTGCGTGCGGCGGTGTAGGTGGGAGCATGGTCAACCCGCTGCCGCGCCGCCAGCGCCATGATCGAGTCCAGCGCATACAGCAACGCAGGCGCCTGAGCGGGGTTCAGGTAGTTGTTCATCCCGGACAACGCCAGATCGCGAATCTGTGGCACCCAATCGTTGAGTCGTTCTGTCAGGGCTACAAGCGCCTCTGGAGAACAGTCGCGAATGAGTTCTCTCACGGCGACTTCGCGGACGAACCCGTTGTAGTGGGTGCTGAGTTCTATCCACGTACCGCTGCCGTTGGCATTCGCGAGCAGTTCCAGCGCTTCGTTACGCCGATAATCCGCCCATGTGTACTCGGTCACGGGTTTGTTCCTGAGCCGGTCCCACCAGTCCTTTGGAGATGTCACGCATTGATCCTTTCTGTAGTCGCCCGGGTGCAGGGTTGCCACTTTACTGATTTTGCGGTCGCAGGCGTAACTGTCATTTCGTTCCTGCACGGCACAGGATGCCTTCCGCATTCCCGACAGGAATGCACCGCATAAAATCAATGAATTTCTATTATCGATTCTCGTGACGTAGGGTGCTTCAAGGACACGGAGAAACTACCTTGAACGCTTCCTCTACTGAAAAATTCGACACCTCCCGCGCCAATGAATATGGCCAGCAAAGCCGCATTGCGCTGGCGGGCTATGACGCTTGCCATGACCTTGCCGCGTGCATGCTGGCGGCCAGTCTCGGTATCGCAGGTTCGGCGCGGATTCTGGCGGTGGGCGCCGGCGGGACAGCTCAGGAAATCATCGCGATGGGGCGTCTGGAGCCAGGCTGGCGATTCATGGCGGTTGACCCTTCCGAGCCGATGCTGGCGGCGGCGACCGAGCAGTTGCGGTTGCATGACTTGCTGGCGCGAACGGATCTGCATCTCGGGCCGGTCGATGATTTGCCTGCCGATGAGTCTTACGACGCCGCTACGGTGATCGGCGTTCTGCATCATCTGGAAGGCGATGAGGCCAAACGAGCGCTTCTGCAATCCATTCGGTCGCGTTTGAAACCGGGTGCTCCGCTGATCGTGGCCGGCAATCACTGCGCCTATGCGAGCCAACCGTTGCTACTGGAAGCGTGGGGACAGCGCTGGCGCCAGAACGGGGCCAGCGCCGATGAGGTGAA
The DNA here is from genome assembly GCF_019710535.1 of Pseudomonas sp. 3-2. Taxonomy (NCBI): domain Bacteria; kingdom Pseudomonadati; phylum Pseudomonadota; class Gammaproteobacteria; order Pseudomonadales; family Pseudomonadaceae; genus Pseudomonas; species Pseudomonas sp. 3-2. The sequence continues at coordinate 2,957,837 of NZ_CP081200.1, forward strand.
GGCCAAACTGGGGAAAATTCTTCAGGGCGCCGATCCTCCGCATTCCGAAGCGGCGGTTCAAAAGCTCTTGCATGAAGCCGGGTTCGGCGAGGCCACCCGGTTTTTCAGCAGTCTGTTCTGGGGCGCATGGTTGACGCGTAGAACGGGTTGATTCGGGGCTCAGTGACGAATCCGACCACACGCATTTGAAATCCCCGCCGTTGCCCCCCAGAATCGCGCCCCGATCCGGCCACCAGCGCCGGGCGTTCAGAGTGAAAGGGGTTGCGGTTGAACGAACAGACATTGTCCATGCGCCTGGAACGGGTGGCGGCGCAGGTGCCCGCCGGTGCGCGGCTGGCCGATATCGGCTCGGATCACGGCTACCTGCCGGTGGCCCTGATGCGCCGTGGCGCGATCGCGGCGGCGGTGGCGGGCGAGATGGCCGAGACGCCGTTCCGTTCGGCGCAACGCACCGTGCGCGACAACGATCTTGAGCAGCAGATCACCGTGCGTCTGGCCAATGGCTTGATGGCCGTCGAACCGGCAGACGGGATCACGGCAATTACCGTATGCGGCATGGGCGGTGAAACCATCCGCGACATCCTCGAAGCCGGCAAGGCGCGCCTGAGCGGTCGCGAACGCCTGATCCTGCAACCCAACGGCGGCGAGCAACCGCTGCGCCAATGGCTGATGGACAACGACTACCGAATCCTCTGTGAGGAAATCCTGCGGGAGAACCGCTTCGACTACGAAATCATCGTGGCCAAGCGCGGCGAGCCGGTGACGTATACCGCCGAGGAACTGTACTTCGGCCCGCTGCAATTGCAGGCGCGCAGTCCGGCGTTTGTCAGCAAGTGGCAGCACCGGCTGCGGCACAAGCAGCAGACGCTGGCGCACTTTGGACGGGCTCGGCATGCCGTTTGTGAACACAAGGTGCAGGAGCTGACGCAGCAGGTGCGGTGGATTACTGACGTGCTGGGGTGAAGCAGGCCCAACGCTGATATCATCCAACAACTTTCAAGCAGGCCAAAAAACACCATGAACCGTCAGAAAAAACTGCAACAGCTCTTCAAGGAAAAATCCAGAAAGGCCAACGCCAAACTGGCACCCAAGAGCAACAAGCCGAAGTACATCAGCAAGGCTGATCGCCTGAAGCTCGAGGCGCAAGCGGCTCCAGAGTCGATTGAAACCCCTGAGGCCTGATCAGGCAGGCGCGCAGCAGGTTTTACCTCAGGTACTCGGCGGCTTCGCCAGCTCGATTCCCGCCGCCCCCAGCCGCTTGAGAATCTCGAACAACAAATCACTCTTGGTCGTCCCGACAATCCTCGGGCTCGCCACATACCCGGTCACCGTCAACGTAATCCCGTCCGGCGTCAGCTTGCTGAAGCGCACGAACGGCGCCGGTTTTTCGAGGATGGTTTCGTGTTCCTTGTAGGTGTCGAACAGCAGGTTCTGCACCTGTTCGGGGTCGATGTCCAGCGGGAACATCAGCTCCAGCGTCGCCACGCCCTGGGCGCTGCCGCCGAGGGTGACATTGCGCAGGTTCTGCGAGATCAGTTGCGAGTTGGGCACGATCACGATCGAGCGGTCACTGAGCTGGATTTCGGTGGCGCGCACGTTGATCCGGCGGATGTCGCCCTCGACGCCGCTGATGCTGATCAGGTCGCCGACCTTGACCGGGCGTTCGGTGAGCAGGATCAGGCCGGAGACGAAGTTCTTCACGATCTCCTGCAAGCCGAAGCCGATGCCCACCGACAGGGCGCTGACGATCCACGCCAGATTGGTCCATTGCACCCCCAGCGATGACAGGGTCAGCAGGATCACCACCGCATAACCGATGTTGGAAAACAGCGTGCTGAGCGAGGCGCACATGCCCGGGTCCATGTCGGTCTTGGGCAGGAACTCGTTGTCGAGCCAGCGGCGCAGGGCGCGGATCAGGTAGATGCCGATCAGCAGCGCCAGCATCGCGTTGAGCAAGTGGCCGGGGACGATGTTCAGCTTGCGCAGGCCGGCGCCGCCGAGGATCGTGCCGATGTTGTTGGCCAGTTGGCCCAGGGTGGTGCCGATCCCGCCGACGAACAGGGTGATGACCGCCAGCAGCAACAGCGCGGCTCGACCGAAACCGGCCAGCAGGGTCGAGGCTTGTTCGAGTCGCCGGTCGCCGACGCCCAGCAGTTGTTTCAGCGCCTTGCCGCTGGAGTGGCGGGGCGAGAAGAAGTACTCGCAGCTGTCCTTGAGCAGCTGCATCAGCAGGTAAAACCCGGAAAACACGATAAACGCCCACACCAGTTCATAGGTGATGAACCGCGCCAGCGATACGTAACCCGTGAGCAGGACGCCGAACGACAGCACCATCGCCAGGGTGGCAACGGTGTAAACCACCCCGGCGAAGGTATTGCCCGCCACTTGGCTGTCTCCGGCTGCGGCCAGTGTTTTGCGCACCCTGCCGACGCGCATCAGCAGCGTGGTGACGATGCCCAGCACCGCCAGCGCAATGATGCCCCGGCCTGCGAGCACAATCTGACTGCTCATGCCGGCGGCATTGCTGACTTGCACCGCCGTCACCAGCACCAACAGCGTCGCGGCGAGGATCCGCGCGTAGGGATGCAGCGCGAGCGCCACCGGGTCAGCCACCGCCGGCAGTCGCCAGGACGGATGCTCGGTCGAGAGCAACGCGCGGCTGAGCCCTGTGATCAGCACGCAGGCATAAACCACTTTCCCGAACTCATCGGAAAATGTCGCCAGCATCGGCGGCAACGGCACGTGACGGGTGCAGGCGTAATAGAGCAGTTGCAGGGCGATGGCGGTGGTCGCGAGTGTCGCCAGCGCCGAGGCGAACGCCAGCGAACTGCGGCGCAGTCGACCCTCCGGCATGCGGTGGATGCACACCCACGCCAGCCAGCGGTCGGCCAGTCGCCGCCCCAGCGTCCAGACGACAAAGGCCAGTACCACCAGCAGGGCGGTGTAAAAGCGCTGACCCGGTTGCCAGGCTTCGGCGCCGGTCTGTTGCACCTGATCGACGAAAAGCCTCAGACGCTGGCGGTCATCCGCCGACGGATTGACAAGGGGAGCCCAGAAGCCGGGATTCAGAATGCTGTGGGTGCTGAGCGTCAGTTCGCTTTCGAGCAACGTGCGGCGGATACCGGCGATCTGGGTGATCAGCTCCGTGGCGTTTTGCTTGAGGGTGGCGAGGTTCTTCAACGCCGTATCGACTTTGGTTTTCTGCTCGATCAACGTCGCCCGTTGCGCCGCGATATCGGCTTGTTCGGCGGCGACCGCTTCGGCCGGCGCGGCACCGAGTACGCCCAGTTGCACGGTCAGTTGCGCCTGCTGCGGCAACAGCGACGCGGACAGCCGATCGATGTCCAGAATGAACGTCTGCACCCGGTCCTGCGGGCCTTCGAGCTGGTTGTAATTGTTGGCGGACGAGATCTGCTGCTTGAGGCCGTCGAGGCGCAGTTGAAGGGCTTGCAGATCGCTTTGCGTGACGCCGGGGAGCGGGGCGCCGACATCGGGCGTGCCGGGCAGGTCGGCGGCCGACACCATCGAGACACCCGGACAGAGCAGCGTCAGGGTGATGAACATCAATGACTTCAATGCATTACGCATGGGACTGGACGGTTCCGGTTGATCACACAAACATTGAGGTTAGGTGATGGGGCCGGAGGGCGCGGAAAAGTTTCGGTGACCCGGGCGACGGGCCACCGTTCGCGGCGTTGCGGTTATTCAGATCGACCGCTGATTGACCCGCTGCATCAATTCCTCCGCCGATTCCTTGCGCTCGGAGTAGCGATCCACCAGGTCCGGGCGATCACGCAGCAACAGCGTGAACTTCACCAACTCTTCCATCACGTCCACCACCCGGTCGTACAGCGCCGAGGGTTTCATGCGGTTACCTTCGTCGAATTCCAGATAAGCCTTGGGCACCGATGACTGATTGGGGATGGTGAACATGCGCATCCAGCGGCCCAGTACGCGCAGTTGATTGACCACGTTGAACGACTGCGAACCGCCGCAGACCTGCATCACCGCGAGGGTCTTGCCCTGGGTCGGACGCACCGCGCCGAGGGCCAGCGGCACCCAGTCGATCTGCGCCTTGAACACTGCCGACATTGCGCCGTGGCGTTCCGGCGAACACCAGACCTGACCTTCGGACCATTGCATCAGCTCGAGCAGTTCCTGGACTTTCGGGTGATCGCCCGGCGCATCGTCCGGCAGCGGCAGACCCGAAGGGTTGAAGATTCGTGTCTCGGCACCGAAGTGCTCCAGCAGGCGGGCGGCTTCTTCGACCAGCAAACGGCTGAAGGAGCGCGGGCGGGTCGAGCCGTAAAGCAGCAGGATGCGCGGCTTGGGCGCGTCTTCGTCACGCGTGGTTGTTTGAACCAGTGAAGGGTCGAGGTTGGGCAGGTCGGTCATGTCGGCTCCGGTTACAGCGTGCTGATGCGGTCGAGCTCGCGCTTGAGGGCATCACGGTCAAGTTGGGCGAAGGGCAGGGCGAGGAAGGCTCGGCAGCGGGTTTCGATGCGGGCGAGGGTGGCGCGGAAGGCGGCATCGATGGTCCGTTCATCGCCGACCACATCCGATGGATCTTCCAGCCCCCAATGCGCTTTCAAGGCCGGGCCGAAGTACACCGGGCAGGCTTCACCGGCGGCCTTGTCGCACACGGTGATGACGATGTCCGGCGGGTTGTCTTCGAAGGCCTCGTTGCCCTTGCTGCTCAACCCGGCGATGGAAATGCCGGCTGCCTGCAACGTGGTCAGGCTGCGCGGCAGCACCTGGCCCTTGGGGAAACTGCCGGCACTGACCGCTTCGAAACCGGCCGGCGCCAGATGGTTGAACATCGCCTCCGAGAGAATGCTTCGGCAGCTGTTGGCGGTGCACATGAATAGAACTCGCATTTTCGATCCTCAGCAGCAGGCAGACGTATTGAGCGGGCGATCGCCCATGGCCGCCAACCGCGCGCTGTTTTCTTCCAGCCAGGCGGTGTTGGCGGCGAGCGTGGTTTCAAGCAGCGTGCGAATCCATGCCGGCAAATCAGGGTTGAGCCGGTAATAAACCCATTGGCCCTGACGGCGATCCAGCAATAGACCGCAGGTGCGCAATTGCGCGAGATGGCGGGAGATTTTCGGCTGACTGTCGTCCAGCGCGCAGACCAGTTCGCAGACACACAACTCACCCTCACGGGTGATCAGCAGCGTGGCCCGGGCGCGGGTTTCGTCGGCGAGGCATTTGAAAACGGAAGCGGGGGTGAGCATGACGATGCCTTCAAGATATACGGTTGTCCGAATATACGGATATCCATATGTATTGGGCAAGCCTGGAGTTTGATGACGGTGGCAGCTCTCGACTGAAGATTTGTTTAGCGCAGGCGCTTCAACGCTTACTGAACGCCAAGCGCGCAGCAAACAACACGAAAATCATCCCGGTGGTGCGATCCATCCAGCGAATCACCTTCTTCCGGCGCAGAAAACCGGACAGTGGCTGCGTCGCGCCAATCAACACCAGCGACCAGATCAGCCCCAGCACCACATGAATGCTCACCAGCCCGAATGTCCACGGCACCAGCGGCTGACCTTGCGGAATGAACTGCGGCAGAAACGACACGTAGAAAATCCCGATCTTCGGATTCAGCACATTCCCCAGCATGCCCTTGAAAAACCAGTTCGCCCCCGGTTTGCCATCGGCCTCGGCCGGTGCCAGCGAACGGCGAGGGCGCAGCAGCATGTTCAACCCCAGCCACGCCAGATACGCCGCGCCGCAATACTTCAACAGGTTGTAGGCCAGTTCCGACACCGCAATCAACGCCCCCAACCCAAACGCCACCGCTGCGCCCCACAACAGACAACCGGCATTGATCCCCAACGCCGCACGCAACGCCTGCTGCTTGCCCTCGACGGTGGCGGTGCGCAGCACCAGCGCGGTGTCGAGGCCAGGTGTCAGGGTCAACAGCGTGGCGGCGAGGGTGAAGGCGAGGAGGTTGTCGGCGATGGACATGGTGCGTGGGTTCCCTGTTCTGGATGGAGGGAACGGTAGCGGTTTCAGGCAGGGGGATCCAGCAGGGAGATGAAGTGGGCGGTAGTTTATGTTGTTAGTTGCCGACACTTACAAGGCCACGCAGGAGAGGTGCACCTGTAACGCGACCTTTCCTGAAACGTGATAAACCAAAGATGGTCATGTAGCATAGAGCCATCATCGCTACCCCGGTGCTACTCACTTCTGCCCACTCAAAAAGGTTTGTAAATGATAAAAACTATCCCGATGTGGAAAATGGTGATGGAGATCAAAGGCAAGATAATAGGATTTTTCTTGCTTGCGGCCATACCTGCTTTCATCGCTGGCAGTGCGTGGATGTTCGTTGAGACATTGAAAAAAGGGCAAATTCGCCACGCTATGGTGGGTTTTATTGCGGTGGTTTTTTTTGGTGCGTGCAGCGTTGTACTTGCACCGTCAAAAAAATATGTGCCTGGAAAAACATTCAAGTTTTATAGAGATAAAAGATTCTGTTCGAAGAAGTACATAAACTATGCTTATGCAATTACTGTTTTGATTTTTGCTGTTTGTGCCTCGGTTTCTCCAGAAGACGCGCTGAAGTCAATAGGTTATGGATCAACAGCTCTTTATGCTGTTTATATTTACTCTAAAAGCGCGAGATTTCACGCGGATGTCGATTTTTCGACGAATGAATATCTGACCACCGCTCTGGGGTTTTCTGCAGGGGAGAAAGTTCTGATCAGCTACCAGAATTTTGATGCCGAGGAGGTTAAGGCTGGTAGTAATGCTTTTGCCGCAACTGCGACCAAGTTTATTCTAGCGTCATTTGATGGAGAGGCTTGGACGAAACTGTCAAAGGACCTGAATCAAGTCTCGGGCATTGGTATCGTTGGTAAGGATGGTCAGAGTTATGCCATGAAACTGGAGTTCAATGATGGTGTCGATGCTTTGTTTTACATTGGGCTCTATGACAAGCTCACATCAAACCCGTTTATGGTAATTCGAGGGCTGTTGGACGCAATTGATGCAAGCCTCTTGAGTGACCAGGATGCACCACAGACAACCAAAAGACGTCGGGTGGTGGTCAACTCCAACAGTTCAGCTTCGACTTCAGAAAATGTTTCGGCTGATGCAACGCTTGCCGCCGGGGCACCTGTACGCAATATTGAGGTTGCTCCTGAAGTGTTGAACGCTATCCAGAATGCCGAAGTAACTGTTTCCGGTCGCAGGCTGGAGCTTTAACAATGTCTCATTGCACGAAGTTTGAATTTTCATATGTTGATGAAGAGGCCATTGCCAAAGCTTTCGGCAAGATGGGCCTCACCCCGACAACCGGCCTGGTTTCAATGTTTGCCAGCGACTTCAGTAAAAAGGTGCTGAGCGCAATAGGCTATATGGGGCAGCAACAATTTAGAGCTATTTATGGCACGGCTGGTGAGTTCAGTCTGTTTGTTTGTCAGATTGAGGAGGGTTCCTACAAACTCCTCATCGAACGGGAAACTGTTTCGGCCAACGATGAAGCGATCATGTCTGATTTGGCTTTAAGCTTTCAGAAAGCCTATATCAGCGTGGCCATCGATGAAACCGTAAAACGCATAGATGCGTCAGGTTTTCCATCAAGAGTGAAAGAAACTGTTCAAGGCTTTGAGGTTGAGTTCGGACCCAGCTACGAATACAGCATTCATGTCACTTTTACAGGCGATGAGGTGATGGAGGAAGTGCATGGCGTCAAAGGCGATATTTGCACAAAACTCACTGAAGAGCTTGAGGCACTTCTTTCCCGTCCTACTGCGGAGCTCGTGACCGAGTGGAAGCCAGCCTATGCCGTAGTCCATGAAGAGCAAACCCTTCAAATTCTCAGGGCCAATTTCTAGATGGAAATCAATGTACATCACATGGACTTGAGCAGCGTTAACGGCCCCGGGTTGCGCTTGACACTGTGGGTGCAGGGTTGCGCGCTGAATTGTAAGGGATGCTTCAATCAGAGTACCCACGCTCGCGAGGCGAGTACGCTGATGTCTGTTCATGACCTGGCAAAGAAGATCAATGCACTCGACATCGCTGGGGTTACTCTTTCCGGGGGGGAGCCGCTCGACCAGGCGCCAGCCCTTGAAAAGCTGATACATGCCGTCAATGGTGAGAAAAACTGGATACTTTATACGGGCTATACGCCAAAAGAGATATTCCAAAATGAAGCCATGATTAGAGTTGTCAAGGCCGTAGACTTGACGCTGGCAGGCCGGTATCTGCAAAACGCGAAACATCCCTATCAGCACAAACTGATTATCAAAACAAGTGATAGGGTTGATATCGACTTTTTCCGTGCCAGGAGACCTGTCGAGTTTGTTGTTTCAAACTCCGGGGTTACCAAAACCGGTCTTCCGGTGCATGTATAACTTAGTTCAGGCGCAGGGATAACAGGCATGAACCGTACCAAGCAGATAACAGATTACCTCAAGGCGCGTTACGCCATTCTGGTCATTGAAACGTTCGAGGAAGAGCGCGCCCTCAAAGAAATCTCTGAAATCGCCAAGACGCTCAGCCATCGTTTGTTCGTTTGGAACTCGACGATGGGTGTTCAGATCAATGGCGCCGTGGCCGGGGATAAAACCTTTGATTTGAAAATGGCCCTGGACTTTTGCGAAGAAAGAGCCAAGGAGGAAAACAGCAAAAACATTTTTGTCTTTTGTGACGCTCATAATTACCTTGCCCCAAGCTCGAATCCTGTCTATCGCCGTCGGCTTCGGGATCTGGCCATAAATATTCGTTCGCGTGGATATCGAAGTAATTGCATCATCGTGGCGCCAAGTTTTGAAATTGCCAATGATCTTCAGAAAGAAATCACGTTGATTGATTTCCCTTTGCCGTCGAGAGAAGAAATTAAAAGTCAGGTCAATGATTTTGTTAATTCCTGGCATGGCAACACTAGCGTCAAGATCGACCTGACTGGTGAAACCAAAGATAAACTCATTGACGCCGCTTTGGGGCTCACGGGGTTAGAAATTGACAACAGTTTGTCTCGTTCACTGGTATCCAGTCTTAGTGTCAATGAAAGTACCGTAAAGGATCTGCTTTTCGAAAAGAAACAAATCATAAGGAAGACAGGCATCCTGGAGTACATCGACTCCACGGTAAATCTTGAGGATGTTGGAGGGCTGGCGACTCTCAAGAAGTGGCTTCATTTGCGCAGCCAGTGTTTTGGGCAAATGGCTCAGGAGTTTGGTGTCAAAACCCCGAAGGGCTTGCTCTTGACCGGAGTCCCTGGCTGCGGCAAGTCGCTGACGGCAAAGTGCATATCGTCGTCCTGGAACATGCCCTTGTTGCGTCTGGATATGGGGAAAATCTTCCAGGGCGTGGTGGGTTCTTCAGAGTCAAATATTCGTTCCGCACTACACACTGCCGAAGCTATTTCGCCTTGCATCCTGTGGATCGACGAAATTGAAAAAGGACTTTCCGGTTCTTCCGGAGGAGCCTCTGATGGTGGCACGGCCACACGCGTATTCGGCACGCTGTTGACGTGGATGCAAGAAAAGACGGCGCCTGTTTTTGTATTTGCTACTGCTAACAACATCAATAGTTTGCCTCCGGAACTGTTGCGGAAGGGGCGGTTTGACGAAATATTTTTCGTTGACTTCCCGTCGACACTGGAAAGAAAAAAGATTCTTGAAATACATCTGAAGAAGTTGAAACGTGACCCGGAAAAATTTGATCTGGATCGATTGTCTGCTCTGGGAGGCGAGTCGAATTTTGGTAAAGACGTTGTGCTTTCAGGTGCTGAAATCGAAGCGTGGGTCGGGGACTCGCTGATTGAGGCGTTTTCACGGCGAATGAGCGGCACTGGTGATGCAAGTGACCTGACCATGGCTGATTTTGAAACGACTATTTCGCGTTTGGTACCCATGAGCAAAATGCGCAAAGACGAGTTTACAAAACTGCGTGACTGGGCCAATCAAAACGCAATCAGCGCTTCGGCCATGGTTGCCGGCCAGAATGATACGGAAACTCAGATCGGCGGCAGGCAAATTGACTTTTGATCTGAGGTGATTTTCAGTGGGACAGGCTTTTTTCTGGATGGGGGAACGTTAGCGGTTTCAGGCGGGTGGATCCAGCAGGGAAATCAGGCGCGGTTCGATGCAATCGGGTTGTATCTCGAGGATCGCCAGCGTGACTGGCAACTTGAAACGCCGAGGGCCGGCGCTGCCGGGGTTTACGTAGAGACGGTCACCGCGCCATTCGATGCGGGGTTTGTGGGAATGGCCGGTGATGATGAGCTTGATACCCGGATCGAGATCGGCGGGGACATCGGCGATGTTGTGGACGAGGAGGGTTGCCCAGCCATTGAGGGTGAAGGTCAGGAGGTCGGGGAGGTTTTCGGCCCATTGGCTATTGAGGTCGTTGTTGCCGCGCACGGCGTGGACGGGGGCGATTTTGGCCAGTTGGGCGAGGACGTCCGCGTTGCCGATGTCGCCGGCGTGGATGATCTGGTCACAGCCCTGGAGCGCGGCGAGGGCTTCGGGGCGGAGGAGGTTGTGGGTGTCGGAGATTAGGGCGGTTTTCATGGGTGGCTCTCCGTTGGTGGTTTGGGTGGGAGTGGCTGGTTTCGAGCCATAGCAGAAGTTCGACAGCACATCTGGCAGTATGGTTTTCTGACAAACCTGCCCTGAATCCATGGCAAAACCGAGTACTTTCACCCCATGAACAAAGGTCTGAGTGACGACAACCTTGATTACGTACTTGCGGTCCTTGAGAAGGCCCCAAACCCGGAATTAAGTGTGATGTGTGAACATCTGCAGATTGACAGTCGCGATCTGTTGAATCAATTGACGATCTCAGTAGCAAGACTGTTTATCACGGGCACTCGCGATTTTCATTACTGCGATGAGGTGATGAATATTGTCATCAGCGATATCGTCGACTTGTCCATTCACGCGGAAATGCCCCAGCCGGCATTTTCTATCTATCAGGCATTCGATGCAGGCGAGTATTGGCACAGCGACGATGACCGGGATGTGTTTCCTTGGGAGAAGTGGACGCGGCCTGAGCTGATGAGAATTTTGCGTGAGGTCGACGACGGCGCAAATGGGCTTTCGAAGTAGGTTCGACTTTGATTCGATTTGTTAGCCGCTTTAGATACCCCCGAAACCGAAAAGCCAGAAAGGTAATGCTCTGCCTCTATGCCCCTCATACTCCGATTCACTCTCAAGCTGTTTTCGACAATAAAACAAACTGATAATGGCTGGGATAAATAATAAGGTGAACAACCATTGAAATACGTCAGTTGATTTCAAGGTGGCCGCCACCAGTAAATTAATTAGAGTCATGCCAATAATGAATAAGTTGTATCTAATATGTCGACGCTTCGTTGAAGCAAAGCTTTCCCAATCATAAATCAGCCAGTCGTGGGAAAAATCGTCGCATTTAGGACACCTAAGGCTTGGCGGAAGCTTGTCTGCGATATAACCGCAGCTAGGGCATCGAACTTTCATGGCGTTATCCTGACACCTTCACATTAGTTGACATGCCATGTCGTGGTAAGCGCGAGATCTATCGAGGGATAACGCGATAGGGATGACGGCAAGCCCGACTACGATAAAGAGGGTAGCAGGACACAATCCATTTGCCCGTAGTCTGTCCACCGACTGCTGTTGGCCGAAGCTGCCATTCACAATGGCAGCTTCGGCCAACGCTCATTCCCTCTGTCGTTCCGAACTAGTCGGTCACCAAAGAGGGCTAGCGTTTAGCTCTTCACCTCAACATGATCCAACGCCTGATTCACCGCCAACTCACTCAGCATCACCAACTGCGCAATCCCGATCGCAGTCTTGCGATGGGCAGGCTCCAGCGTGGCCGCAAAGTTATTGAGCATTTCGCTCGCCGATCCCAGTGATTCGCTGGCGTTGGCCAGCAGGGATTCGGTGTTGTACGCAGGGTTGGCCAGATACATGGGGTCGTGTTTGTGGTGGCTGCCCATGATCCGTTGCTGCGGAGTCAGGTAGTGATCGAGGGCGCGTTCGGCGGCTTCGTTGAGGGTTCGGGAGTCGGGGAATTTGTAGGGGGAGACTGGATCGGTTTCTGGTGGGTTGGGTGTTGGTTTGAACATGGATAAATCCTCTAGCGCGATTACCAAAAGGAACCATCACCCTTCGCTACCAAACGTTGGGTGGCGGCCATACGCGGGTTGGTAGACCGGTCGCACTAGAACCCGGCGCCCACGAATGAGCCCCACGCATGACCACCATGAAATCCGAGCCCAGAGAAAGGGCTGCACACGGTGACGCCATGAGTCTAGAACGAAGCGGGCTACCAAACCCGATCACTGTTTTTCAGTGACCCGGAAACGATAAAACCCGTGCCCCAGACGCACAAGCCGGCGGATTCTGGCGTAGTCGTAGGCAATGACGCAAGGCGTTGTAGCCTTGAGGAAGTAACGCTGAGTGTCTTTAAACAGCGAAGGCCGAAACCCTTAAACAATCTCCGAGGGTTCCTTCAATAACCGGTGTATTGGATCTTTCCCCGGCGCTCTGCTGCCCTGAACTGGCTCTATCCCTAAGCCGCTGGCCAGGCCATCACGCAGGATTCCGAACCCGGCTGGCATCTCTGGAGGGCGGGCATCCGAACTGGCGACTGTATTCCCGACTGAATTGCGACGGGCTTTCGTAGCCCACTCGATAACAGGCGCTCGCCACATCCAGCCCTTCGCCGAGCAACAGACGGCGGGCTTCCTGCAGGCGCAGTTGCTTCTGATACTGCAGCGGACTCATGGCTGTCACTGCCTTAAAGCGATGATGCAATGTGGAGTTGCCCAAGTTGGCGACCCGGGCGAGTTCTTCGATGCGCAAGGGTTGGGTGTAGTGGTTGTTCAACCAATCGATTGCCCGTGTTACTCGCCGTGTTTGCGAGTCGCCGAGGGCAAGCTCGTACAGACGACGGCCGTGCACGCCTCGCAGGAGGCGGTAATACAACTCGCGAAGGGCGAGCGGTGCCAGCATGCCGATGTCTTTCGGTGTTTCCAGCAGCCGAACCAGCCGCAGCATTGTTTCCAGCAGGGGCACATCGACTTTCTCGAGGAAAAGACCAAGCTCCGGCTCGTCCGGGACACCTGCCGGCGGAGCGTCGGCGATGACCTGAGCGATTTCCGTGGGCTCGAAATCAAACCGGATACACAGGTAGGGCGCCTCCGGGCTCGCCATCAGCACGCGACCGGACACCGGAAGGGTGACCGAAACCACCAGGTAGCTGAGGGGGTCGTACAGGTAGTGGTCGTCACTCAGGCCGATTTCCTTTTGCCCTTGCACGATCAGGCAAAGTGCCGGTTTGTGCACGGTATGGATCAGCTCCGAAGGTGCATCGAAACGGATGACATGCAGGGGAGCTATGGCGGTCTCATAGATCCCGGGTGTGGTAAAGCGTTGCGTCAGCAGGCGAACCAGTTCGTCACGGTAGACGGCTGTGTTTTGAAGGATGAAAGCATCGCTCTGTTCCATTTCAAGGCTCTCACAAGTGTTCATGAGCGTCTGCCTGAAGCTTTTCAGGCAGACGATATTCACCCGACATCATCAAAGTACTCATTGCCGATAGAGGATCATTCCGGCGTGATACAGCACGTCGTCATGAAAGTGGCCATCAGCGGTGAAGCCGGTGTCGTCCCAGTACTGGATGTAATCACCGACCAGTTCGTAACGGCCCTGATAGGCGCTCTTGTTTTTACCACGGGCCTCGTCGTAACGACCAGTCGTCAGAAGCTCATGACGGATGAATCCATCCGCGGTGACCCACATGCCTGCGTAACGATGGTCCTGAGTGGTTTTTTTGGCATCTTTCATCACTTTTTTCCTCGGATTTTCAGACTGAGCCGATACGGCCCAAAGCCGTGCGATCAGAGCCGTTTTCGGCAACGCGAAAACCCGGAGTGCGATCACTGCCACCTTCAGTTACGCGCATGCCTGGCGTGCGGTCCGAACCATCTGCGGCAACGCGGAACCCTGGAGTGCGATCACTGCCGCCTTCAGTGACGCGCATGCCTGGCGTGCGGTCCGAACCATCTGCGGCAACGCGGAACCCTGGAGTGCGGTCACTGCCGCCTTCACTCACGCGCATGCCGGGAGTTCGATCAGCACCGTCAGCGGCCAGGTACAGGCTGGTCGAGGAAAGGTTGATCGCGCAGGCCACCATCGCGCCGATCACCAGTGAAAGGGAAAGCCGTTTTGCGTTTTTCATTATTCAGTCCTCATTGACGTTGTTCATCTGAGCGGCCTGCCGTGGCCTGTGTGTGCATCCGTTGCGTGCTTTCAGATTACGTAGCCGAGCGCAGCGGTGTTAGGACGAAACTGCCGCAGATTTGCCTGATCCTCTCGGGCTGGTCGGGCATGCCGTGCGGCGCGTTTGTGCTGCGGCTCAGCCGGCCGTGACAGTCATGCCGCCGTCGGCCATGACCACCGAACCGACCATGAAGCTGGCCCGATCCGAGGCGATGAACGCGACCACTTCGGCGATTTCTTCCGGTTGGGCGGCGCGGCCGATCGGCGCCGCTTCGCCATGTTGGGCGAGAAAGGCAGGGCCGTCGTCGACCACATTGTTGAGGATGTTGGTCACCACATCGCCGACACCGACAGCATTGACGCGGATGCCGTGGCCAATGACCTCAAGCGCCAGGGTGCGCGTCAGTTGGGCCAGCGCGCCTTTGGAGGCGGTGTAGGCGGCAATGGTGGGGAAGGCGAAATAGGAAGCGTAGGACGCGATGTTGACGATCGATCCGGACTTGTTGGGCATCATCGCTTTGACCGCCTCCCGGCTGTGCAAAAAGGCCGCCGTGGCGTTGACCGCCTGAATGCGTTCCCAGTCTTCGCGGGTCATGTCGATGACCAGTTTGTTGATGATGATGCCGGCGTTGTTGACCAGAATGTCCAGCCGTCCGAATTGCTCGATGGCCAGGGCGACCGCGCGTTCGGCTGCCCCGTCCTGAGTGATGTCGGCCACCAGGGGGACCAGGCCGGGGCGGGCCAGTGCTTCCACCTCAGGGTTTATATCTTCAGCAATGACCTGGGCGCCGCGAGCATGCAGCAGCAGTGCGATGGCCTTGCCGATGCCACTGGCCGCGCCAGTGACCAGCGCGACTTTACCGGCCACTTCGTTTGGGGTGCCGTTCTTGAAGTCGGTCATGATGTTCTCCAGCGTTTTTGATCGAGTAGGGATAAGCCGTGTCGGCGCCGGCGAGGCGCTTTCATCGGCGACGGGCCTACTGTCTCGCAGCGAGGCAAAGTCGGCTTTCGTGAGATTGCCCACGCTGTCGGGGTTTTGCGCTGAATGTCAGTGAGGGAGGTTCGGTGCTCGATTCAACCCACGGGAAAAGCCCGATATCATCGAGCCGGTCACCGTGACACGGCGTGCGGGCAAGCATCGGAGACCTGTCTGGCTTCGCACGGCCGAATCTGAAAAGGACGAGTTCATGGCAAATACCGGGCGTACCTCCCAGGACGCGTTGTCGACATCCTCTCGAGACTTGCGCATCAACGGCGAGTCGATGGGGGAGTTCCTGCCAGGCGAACCCCAGGCGTTACCCTCGCGTCCGGAAATCACGGACGTGGTGATTCAGCTGTTTACCCATCGCAGTGTTACTGAGCCCATTCTCGTGCCTGCAGTGGTGGAGCCGCTGCTCGTTCTGGTTCTGGCCGGGGCGGCGACGGTAGAGGAGCGCGCATTGGGGGGCGAGTGGGAAGCTGCCGAGGTCAGTGCCGGCGATTTTTTCCTCACCAGTTCCGATGAGCCGTATGAAATGCGATGGCAGACGCACGGAGGCGATACCTTCGAAGTCATGCATCTTTATTTGGGGCTGCCCTTGATCGAGCAAGCGTCTCGAGAGCTGTCGGGCCAGCACGCCGGGTCTGTGCGGTTACGCGATGTTTCAGGGGCACGGGACGGGCGCGTCGCGTTTGTTATGGAGCAGTTGCGCACCGAGCTGCTCCTGGAACGCTCGCCCAGCGCGCTTTTCGCCCGCTCTCTGGCGCAGGCGCTGGCCGTGCATCTGGTGCGCAGCTATCTTGCTGAAAGCCAGCCCGGGCGTCGGGTCAACGCCTTGCAAGCCTACAAGCTGCGCAAAGTCACGGACGCCATGAGCGCGCATCTGAGCGCTGAATTCAGCCTGGCCAAACTGGCCAGCCTTGCCGAGCTGAGCGACTACCACTTCAGTCGCCTGTTCAAGCGGGCGACGGGACTGTCGCCATCGCAGTACTTCATCCGCTTGCGCATGGTTCGTGCACGGCA
Organism: Pseudomonas sp. 3-2; assembly: GCF_019710535.1. Taxonomy (NCBI): domain Bacteria; kingdom Pseudomonadati; phylum Pseudomonadota; class Gammaproteobacteria; order Pseudomonadales; family Pseudomonadaceae; genus Pseudomonas; species Pseudomonas sp. 3-2. The sequence goes on from NZ_CP081200.1 coordinate 2,974,067, forward strand.
CCTGCTACTGGAAACCCGTCTTAGCGTCATCGACGTCGGGCTGGAGGTCGGCTACTCGAGCCCCAGTCACTTCTCGCAGGTCTTTCGGCGTGAAGTGGGCGTAACGCCCAGCGAGTTCCGTGGGGCGTGAGCGGCGCTTCATCACAAATTTGCAAGCGATGCACACAGACACGAATAGGCAAAAGTTGCGCAGGTTTCGGCACGCGTCGACGAGGCCCGCGCCCTTAATCTTTTCGACGTACCCCGCAGCAACGAACGCGTCTTCAGCGGTCGGTGCTGAACCTCAATGCAGACAGCAGGAGCTACGGATATGTCGAACATTCAAAACAAAGTCGTCCTGATTACCGGTGCAAGCAGCGGTATTGGCGAAGCGGCCGCCAGGTTGATCGCCGCCAAAGGCGCGCATGTGGTCCTCGGTGCCCGCCGTACCGAGCGTCTGGACAAACTGGTCAGCGAGATCCAGGCCGAAGGTGGTTCAGCAAGTGCCTGCGCACTGGACGTTACGGATCTGCAATCGATGCACGCCTTCGTGGCGTTCGCCAAGACGCAACATGGCAAGGTCGATGTGATCATCAATAACGCGGGCGTGATGCCTTTGTCTCCGCTGGCCTCGTTGAAGGTCAACGAATGGAACCAGATGCTCGATGTCAACGTTCGCGGCGTACTGCACGGTATTGCCGCCGTCTTGCCGGACATGCAGGCGCAGGGTTTCGGTCAGGTCATCAATATCTCGTCGATTGGTGGCCTCGCGGTTTCTCCGACCGCTGCGGTGTACTGCGCGACCAAATTCGCGGTCAGGGCTATCTCGGATGGTCTGCGTCAGGAAACGGACAAGATCCGCGTCACCGTGGTGTGCCCGGGTGTGGTCGAGTCCGAACTGGCCGATACGATTTCGGATGATGTGGCCCGCGAGGAAATGAAAGCCTTCCGCCGTGTGGCGCTGAATGCAGACGCCATTGCGCGAGCGCTCGCCTATGCCATCGAACAGCCCGACGATGTCGATGTGAGTGAGATCGTGGTTCGTCCGACCGCCAGTCCGCACTGAGCCGTTCCGGGCGCAATCACCCGTGGTTTGTGCCCCGTTCTGCCTGGCTATAAAGACTAGAAAAAGGGGACTGATTTGAATGGCACTTACTTAACATGTTTAGCATGCCCCTTTTTCCTGACCTCAGCCCTTGCTGACCGACGTGACTTGGTCAGCAAGGGGTAGGCCTGAGGTCGTCGTTTTATGGCTCGCGGTTCGATACGACCAGGTCGATTTCCAACGCGTCTTTGCGCTATCAGCATCAGTAAGTTCGCCAGACCATCCCCGTCTTCAGGACTCCCATATTGTCGTAGCGCCAGCCATAGCTGAAGGCTGTGTTTGAAGCTCAGTTCGCGAGGTAAGCAGTCCGCTAAGAGAGCCGATTGGGCCATGAGCATTCGGATCAGATTGTGGGCCAACAGATAGACCCATAACTCCTTGACGGCCATGCCCGGGGTTTTGCAGCTCAACCTTCCAAGGCCCAGCGTGGCCTTGAGATTTCGCAAGTTCAACTCGACATGCCATCGCCCCTTGTACAGCGATTTGAGAGCTGTTTTGGGTGTCTGCTTCGGGCAATGCAAGGTGGTCACCAACGTTTTTCCGCCAGTCTTCAACTCTCGCACTATCAGCCTTCCAGGGGCCTGTTCGTAATGTGTTTGACTCATCCAGGGCGGCCTTCTTTCGGGCTTTTTCAATTCGATCAAGTGGTCTTCAGAACCGAGACTTTGGCCCAGACGAAAGTCCGTGCTGCGCCGTCGGGCGCCATATTGTTCGAACACGCCATCGATACCTCGTCGCTGCAACTCGCACAGCAGAAAATAGGTCGCGTAGTAAGCGTCGCCCAACAAGATGTCGCCTGTTTTCGACGTGCCGAGCATTGATCTGAGCAGCGTCTGTTCGTCGCCGCCCTTACCTCGGAAACGTCCAAGTGCGGCATCTAAAACGGCGCCACTGGAGAGGCAAACGAGGCCCACCACTCGACACAACGGAAAACCAAGGCCAACTTTCTGCCCGCGAGATTGCGGATAGACCCCCTGATTCGCAGCCGTATCGGGCATCGAGACGGTTGTCCCGTCGACAAGGCGTACAGGTCGCCCCATCCATCGCCATGAAGGCGGCGCCTGATCACTGATAGACGAACCGGTCTGTCGAACCAGCATGGAAACCATTTCTACCGGCAAGCGTTGCCTGGCCTTACAGAAAGCGCCCGTGCGAGTGCTATTGGGTTTCATGCCGCTACAGGATCGCTTGATGGAGAAACCGTTGACGGCATTCTGGCAGGAGCGATCGGCACTCATCGCTTGAGCCAGGAACATCGACAGAGTTTCCGTTGGCGGATACAAGCATGTGGGCTGTGTCCTTGGTTTTCTGGTGTGTGTTCGCAACTATCACCGTAGACCAAGGCCAGCCCTTCTTCATTTTTTGCTTTCAGCTCAATCGGTTAGCTGTTAAGTAAGTGCCATTCAAATAAGCCCCCTTTATTTTTTTGTCAGTTCGTCCATTTTAGGTTTTAAGTTTATTGAATGGGGTTGTTTTGTCGCCTAGTCCAGTTTCCATATGGATCAAGGACCCAATCTCCCTCCATAGGTGCTACAGAAGATAAGGCTCCAGATCCTGTTCGCGTATCATCAATAAGCTTTAGGTCATCTAGTCGAATAACATGGGCCTTGTCAGGATAGTTGTCACTTTGAAGAACTATTACACCAATAGCTCGATCTCTAGCCGCTAGTCGTCCTTGGGTTATAATTCCAGGTTCTGATTTTTTATAAATCATCAAGTATTTTCCGATTGCATAGCTGCTAATGAGAGACCAAAACTCATCCACAGTTTTTGGAGGGGGAGTAAATGTCATTGTCGCATCCTCAAGGAGAAACACCAAATTATTGGATTTCGGTTGTTAAGGATTTTTACAGAGGAATGAAACTTTGTGCACTGTCAACAATGACAGTTTTTTATAATAAAAAATGATAATATATATTTCGAAATCGAATTTATTAATAACAAAGGGGCTGATTTATTTCCATAAAATCATAAAATAAATCAGTCCCGAATGGCACTTACTTAACATGTTTAGCATGCCCCTTTTTCCTGACCTCAGCCCTTGCTGACCGACGTGACTTGGTCAGCAAGGGGTAGGCCTGAGGTCTTCGTTTTATGGCTCGCGGTTCGATACGACCAGGTCGATTTCCAACGCGCCTTTGCGCTATCAGCATCAGTAAGTTCGCCAGACCATCCTCGTCTTCAGGACTCCCATATTGTCGTAGCGCCAGCCATAGCTGAAGGCTGTGTTTGAAGCTCAGTTCGCGAGGTAAGCAGTCCGCTAAGAGAGCCGATTGGGCCATGAGCATTCGGATCAGATTGTGGGCCAACAGATAGACCCATAACTCCTTGACGGCCATGCCCGGGGTTTTGCAGCTCAACCTTCCAAGGCCCAGCGTGGCCTTGAGATTTCGCAAGTCCAACTCGACATGCCATCGCCCCTTGTACAGCGATTTGAGAGCTGTTTTGGGTGTCTGCTTCGGGCAATGCAAGGTGGTCACCAACGTTTTTCCGCCAGTCTTCAACTCTCGCACTATCAGCCTTCCAGGGGCCTGTTCGTAATGTGTTTGACTCATCCAGGGCGGCCTTCTTTCGGGCTTTTTCAATTCGATCAAGTGGTCTTCAGAACCGAGACTTTGGCCCAGACGAAAGTCCGTGCTGCGCCGTCGGGCGCCATATTGTTCGAACACGCCATCGATACGCCGTCGCTGCAACTCGCACAGCAGAAAATAGGTCGCGTAGTAAGCGTCACCCAACAAGATGTCGCCTGTTTTCAACGTGCCGAGCATTGATCTGAGCAGCGTCTGTTCGTCACCGCCCTTACCTCGGAAACGTCCAAGTGCGGCATCTAAAACGGCGCCACTGGAGAGGCAAACGAGGCTTACCACTCGACACAACGGAAAACCAAGGCCAACTTTCTGCCCGCGAGATTGCGGATAGGCCCCCTGATTCGCAGCCGTATCGGGCATCGAGACGGTTGTCCCGTCGACAAGGCGGACAGGTCGCCCCATCCATCGCCACGAAGGCGGCGCCTGATCACTGATAGACGAACCGGTTTGTCGAACCAGCATGGAAACCATTTCTACCGGCAAGCGTTGCCTGGCCTTACAGAAAGCGCCCGTGCGAGTGCTATTGGGTTTCATGCCGCTACAGGATCGCTTGATGGAGAAATCGTTGACGGCATTCTGGCAGGAGCGATCGGCGCTCATCGCTTGAGCCAGGAACATCGACAGAGTTTCCGTTGGCGGATACAAGCGCTCCCGATGCTCTGGCAGTGCTGACTCAACTCGCTGCAGCAACTCGGGAGCCGTGAGCAGGTTGAAAAAAGCATAGGCATCACAATTCGAAGCATGGCGGCGAAAACGTTGCTGTTGATGCTGGAGAATTTGGCGTCTACGATCCATGTGGGCTGTGTCCTTGGTTTTCTGGTGTGTGTTCGCAACTATCACCGTAGACCAAGGCCAGCCCTTCTTCATTTTTTGCTTTCAGCTCAATCGGTTAGCTGTTAAGTAAGTGCCATTCGGGACTGATTTATTTTCTACTTTCTGAAAAAAACAGTCCCCCTCGGTTTTATGTCAGAGCGTTACGCATTGACTTTTTTGAAGGAAATCTTTTAGAGCAGCCTGGTAAATAGCTAACGGTCGTTTGTCAGCCTCAAACAAGGCAAATGGAATCAAGACCAGATGTGAGAATGTCGTGGCGTTTATTGAGTAGGTTTTTTGCCTGCAAAAGCCATGTTCATTGTTTAGCGTGAAATCAAACTTGAACAGATTTTCCCTTGTGCACCAGCTAGGAATCAAACCAAGACTCAAACCGGTTAAATACTCTTGTCCGCAAGCACCACCAAACGTGAACTCTGAGACTTTTATCTCTAACGTAGGGAGAGGCGAATTTGTCGGCTTGGAGCTGACGTCTTTTGCATCTGGAATGGTTTTTTGTGTCGCTGCGTATGTGTCCTTGCCAAAGCGACTAACTTTCAATGGAGAGTCCATTTCGTAACTGTAGCTGGAGATGATTTCTGCGTTGCCGGCTCCAACGTGTTGGTTGATTGTGGGCTGCGACGAATATGAAGTGCAGCCAGAGAACAGTATTGCGATGCTGATAACAGTAAATCCATTCGCTATTAATCGATGCATGCTCGGTTTTCATCCCGGTTATTCATTGTCTAGGGTTCTGTCGTTCGACACCTTGGCTAAATTCAAGCGCCTCGTCTATCGTCATTTTGCTTGATGCAGTGCTTCGGTTGGCCACTGCGCTGGGGCTCAAAAGACTATTCGGCAATTCCTTCCGCCGAAAGCCGACGCCATTGTCCTGCCTGACTACAACGACTCACAGCGGGTGTAGACCTTACAACTCAATCGCCCACGTCTGACTGACCAAATCCTTGCCGAAGCTGTGAATCGGCTCTTCCTCGACAAGCTCAAATCCTGCCCGCTGGTATAACCGGCGGGCATCCACCAGATTGCTGGTGGTCCACAGGATCATCTTTTTGTAGCCGACATCCCGAGCAAAACGCAGGCATTCCTCGACCAGCCGATTGCCGATTCCCAAGCCCCGCGCACTGGCATCCACGTAGAGCATGCGCAGTTTCGCGGTGGTTTCGTCGTGGCGGATGACGAACACCGAACCCACCACCTTGCCGTCCTTCTCCGCGATCCAGCAGCGCTCGCCGGTTGGGTCGAATTCGCGCAGGTATTTGGCGACGACCTCTGACACCAGCGCTTCGAACTCTGAATTCCAGCCGTATTCACGGCTGTAGATCGCAGTCTGCTGATGCACCACCAGACCCATGTCACCGGGCTGCGGATCGCGTAGCAGGTAGGTCGTCGACTGGCCGCCCTCGAGCAGCGTCTGGATCTGCTTCATGGAAGCGATCAGTTGCAGTTGCTGCGGTTCGGACAGGCGTTCGAGCAGGGTGATGACTTCTTGCCGAGAGGCTTGTTCCAGCGGCGCGAGGATCTCGCGGCCGAGGTCGGTGATGTGCAACTGACTGGCGCGGGCGTCGGTGGTGGAGGGGACTTTCTGGATCAGACCCTTTTTGTCGAAACCGCTGATGAGCCGGCTCATGTAGCCCGCGTCGAGGCCCAGCATCTGGCGCAGGTCGGTGCTGGTCAGATCGCCCTGGGACGCGAGTTCGTAGAGGATGCGCAGCTCGGTCAGCGAGTAGTCGCTTTGCAGCAAGTGTTCCTGCAACACGCCGATCTGATGGGTGTAGAAACGGTTGAACTGCCGGACGATGTCGGCGCGGTCGGTGATCGTGGACATGGCGTGATGCTCATATATTTGCTTTAAGCAACTATATAGTTGCCTTAGGCAAGCAAGTCAAATGAATGATTTCACGACCCCGAACGCAAAGTCAGCCGGAAAAAACCGCTCAGTCGTGTCCGTTCGTATGTTCTGAGGCTCACGGTTTCCAGATGCGTCGCCGCGTGACCGCGATGACAGGGCCATCTCTCCATGCCTGTAAAAAAAACTGACTAGAATCCACACACACATTCATTCAAGGAACGACTCATGTCCGGTTTACGCACGTTGATTGCGACCACGACCTGTATTGCGCTGCTGTGCAGTTCGGTGACCGCGCTGGCCGATCCTGGTAACGGAAAGGGGCAGGGCAAAGGCAATCCGCATAACAGCCAGGATCATGGCAATCAGGGGAAAAAAGGCGGGGGCGGTTATCAGGGGCACGGTCCGAGTATCGATCGCGGCGGGGTGATTGGGATTGTGGAAGGCTATCGTGGCTACTGGACCCCGGGCCCGGCGTTACCGCCCGGCATTCAGAAGAACCTGGCGCGGGGCAAACCGCTGCCGCCAGGGATTGCGAAGAAGCTCGATGGTCGACTGGTCGGCAGACTGCCGCACTACGACGGCTATGAATGGCAGCAGGTCGGTACCGATCTGATCCTGGTCGCGCTGGCTACAGGGCTGATTTATGAAGTGCTCAATGGCGCCTTCGATTGAGGTCAGCGGAGCGAACAATTCCGCCTGTTTTGGGGACAGATTTATTTTCCACTCAGACATGAAAAAGCCCGGCGGATAAGGCCGGGCTTTCGTCGGGTACTGCGGTAAAACCCAGCATTCAGGCGTTACGACTTTCGATCAGACGGTCAGAACCACCTTCGGCAACGGCATCGCTGAACAGAGGATCAGTTTCAGTCGCGGCAACGGCATCACTGAACAGCGGATCGGTTTCGGTTGCGGCTACGGCATCGCTGAACAGCGGATCAGTTTCGGTCGCAGCTACGGCATCGCTGAACAGTGGGTCGGTTTGAGTCGCAGCGGCAACCGCATCGCTGAACAGTGGATCGGTTTCAGTCGCCGCAAAAGCATTCAGGGCGAAGAGCGAGAAGGCGATGCCGAGGATTGTTTGGCGTTTCATGGTTCTGTACTCCGTGTGCAGTGGGTTGGTATGGAGCAGATCCTACGCTTTGGATTTGATATGAGAACTTCATTGAATTAATGGTTGTTATTGATGCAGTCAATGGGAGTGCTCGGCCCGGCCACCGCGGGCTTGTTCTTACGTCTTGAAAAAACGGTCAGGCCGGCATGGCGCCAGGGCAGGTGAAACCTGATCGTCGATCAGCTCGTCACTGACCAGGCGGCCTGCGACTGCCGCGAGTGTGACGCCAGGATGCATCGTACAAACGTACATTGCGCCGATCCCGGGCAGATAACCGATGATGGGCACGCCGTCCGCAGGCGTGGGCCTGAGCCCGATACACGCCAATTCCGGCTCAATGGAAATGATGCCCGCCAACTCGTTGCGGATGGCCGCCGCGGTTCGTTGCGCTATGGCTTGCGAGTGGTTCTCCAGGGAGTTGTCCAGATAGTCTTCCGCCGCCAGCAAGATCCCTTGCGAATCCTGTCTGACTTCCATCTCAGGACTGGAGATCAGGGTATTCACCCGATCGGGTTGCATCCTGTAGCGGATGAAAATAGCGGGCGAGGCCTCGATCGGAAGGGATAGGTTCAGAGTTTCAGTCAGTTGCCTGATGGCCGTTCCTGCGGCCAATACGACCAGGTCAGCTTCGATGGCACCCGTTGCGGTTTCGACGCCAGTCACCGTTGCATCGCGGAGGGTAAAACCCTGCACTCGGGTATGCACCAGTACCGTCGCTCCAAGAGCCTGAGCACCGGCGATCAACGCATGGGTGGCTTGCACGGCGTCCAATGCGCCTTCCTGTGGATTGTAAAAGGCTTGTCGAGGGGGATTTTTGAGGTTCGGCTCAAGGTCGAGAATTTGTGCTTGAGTGAGCAGGTTGGCTGAAGCTTCCAGGTCTGTGCCGGGCGGATAACTCAGGGCGCCCGTCCAGTGAATCTTCAGGTCCGGCAGTTCTGCTTCGAGCCGGTGATACTCCTGGATTGCCGCAGCGCGCAGTTGCGCAATGGGATCGGGCCCACTGTGCGACGTGTTGATCCACGCAAACGAGCGCCCGGTCACGCCACTCGCGACCTCACCGGCCTCGATCACAGTGACCTGCGCACCTTTGCAAGCCAGGTGATAAGCGACGGACGCACCCACGATGCCGGCACCGATGACAATCACACGCCTTGCACTCTCTGTTTTCAAATCAACCTCCAGGTTGTCGATTCGCAATGGTATGAAGCCTATTTCATCCGTCCAGCATTCGGATCAATCGGTTGCCGTGCCGGCGTTCAAATAACCCCGGCCCGGCCTGAACTTCGTTCAGACCATGTATCCCCCGACTCCATCCCACAACAACTTCAACGCCGTGACCACCAGCAAGCCATAACAGGCGCGGTACATCTGACGCTGGTCCAGTCTGGCGTGCAGCCGCCAGCCCAGCCAGACGCCGCAGGGTACAGCGAGCAAGCTGACGAGCATCAGCGTCAGCACGTTGCCGGTAGGTTTGGCCAGCAGCAGCCATGGCACTGCCTTGAGAAGGTTGCCCACGGTGAAAAACAGGCTGGTCGTTCCGGCATACATCTGCTTGCTCAGCCCCAGCGGCAGCAGATAGATCGCCAGTGGCGGCCCGCCGGAATGCGCCACCATCGTCGTAATACCCGAAGTAATGCCGGCAGCCACGGCTTTGGGTGAGGAGCGCGGCCGCATTCGGACTTCTCCGCCCGCTTTGAACCACAAACCGACAAACAACAGCGTGATCGCCGCCATGACGATGGCGATGGCGCGGTGGTCCAGTACCCGGAAAAGCAAATAGCCAGCGCCGATGCCGACGATCAAACCTGGTACCAACAACTTCAGGTCGGGTTTTGACCAGGTGGAAGGTTTCCAGAAGCGCAGGCTGAACAGATCCATGGCGACGAACAATGGCGCCAGCAGCCCGCCAGCCGTGATCGGGTCCATCACCAGCGACAGCAGCGGAATCCCGACAATCGCAAAGCCGCCGCCGAACGCGCCCTTCATGAAGCAGATCAGGAACACGCCGGCGAAGGTGACGAGGAGGGTGGTGACGGTCAGATCCACGGCGTGTGCTCACTTCATTTCGGGCGGGGAGTGGCCTTAATTTCGCTCACGGTCTGCAGGATGAACAGTTACAGTTTCGAGGCCGATCCACGGACCAGTTGCCAACTGGATCGAATGTGGGCCTTGGGCAAAGTTCGGTTTGGGGAGATAGGGGCACATGGGACTTGAAGACATCCTGACCGAAGACCTTTACGTGGTGTTCTGCGGAATCAATCCGGGTTTATTGGCGGCAGCGGGTATCCGGCAAGAAGTCGATCAACTGGGGGCTGCAAGAGGACACGTTCGGCGGCGCTAACGTCTGGATTCTGCCCAATCCCAGCGGGCGCAATCTGGCGTTCAATCAGGCGCAACTGGTGACGGCGTATCGTCAGCTTTACCTGGCAACACGCGAAACCATGATCGACTCCCAGTCCGGGATGGGTTTTATATGAAGCAGCTCGTATTCCCCATTTTTTGATGACGCGCAAGGAGCGGCCCTTGATGGACTACCTGATTCGAAACGCTACGAATGCAGATGCGCCAGCGATCAGTCGAACGATCCTCAGTGCTCTGCGCGAATCCAACGTTCAGGACTACTCCGCCGAAATCATCGAGCAAGTGGCGCAAAGCTTTTCTCCCCCCGCGATCCTTCATCTGTTGAGTGAGCGTCAAGTCGTGGTGGCTACAACCGGGAGCCATATCGTTGCAACCGCGAGTCTGGATAACGACATTGTCCGAAGTGTGTTTGTCGATCCGCGCCATCAAGGAAAGGGCGTCGGAAGACGCCTGATGGAGAAGCTTCAATCACTTGCCATCAATGCAGGTCTGAGCCAGCTGCGTGTGCCTTCTTCAATCACCGCAGAAGGCTTCTATGCTTCGCTTGGGTTTGAAAAGGTACGAGACGAGTTTCATGGGGCGGAGCGCACGGTCATCATGGCGAAGGTATTGGAGCTGTAGCGCCCCAGAGTGCAGAAATGGGGACAGATTTATTTTTTGAAAAATAAATCTGTCCCCATTTTTTTTTGATAAATAGATCTGTCCCCATTTTTATCTGTTCGTATGGGAAATCACACCGCTCATATATTGGTGCAAGTCGCGAAAATCGTTAACGCTCCAAGCGTGCGGCGGGATCTTCACGCCATTCTCTCGCAAGGTCTTTGGAATCAAATCCCCGTTGGGGCGGAGTATTACCGAGGACACGATGACGCCCGGGTAATCACTCAGTCGCTTTTTGAAGGCAGCGGTTGTCAGGTCAGGCGTTGGCGGATTGCTTTTCCTGGCCAACGGCCCGGTGCCCTTGATGTCGGCTCCGTGGCACACGGCGCATCGCTGGGAGTAGAGGGCTTTTCCATTGGCAGTATCGGCGAGGGATAGCGCCGTTTGGGTGAGGGCCAAGAAGCCTGACATGGCGATTAGGAATATTTTGAATCTCAGGCGTCCCGGTGTAGACACGCCCGCACAAAAAGCCCTGGTCATGTAAATCCGCACTTTTTCCTCCATGAATGCACGTCGATTCCGAGGCCGGCACGATATCCCATCGCGGCTGGTAAATCAGCGAGGCAGCGTCACCCAAGGCGCACCTTCAGCAAAAGCGTCCTCGATCCACTCCTTGAACGCCGTAGTCGTCGCGGTGTTGAACCGCGCCGAAGGCCGCACCAGATAAACCCCCGTGTCAGCATCCAGTTGCCACTCGGGAAGCACCCGAGCCAGACGCCCCTCGCGCAGTTCTTTGGTCATCAGCCAGTCGCCGCCGGCCAAAATCCCCACGCCCATGCGCGCGGCACACAGCTGCGCTTCGTTGTCGTTGCTGACCAGTCGGCTGCGGATTTTCAGAGTGTGTTTCTCGTCGCCTCGGGTCAGCCGCCATTCGGGATACGAATGCAACCCGGTAAACCCCAGGCAATGATGATCGGCAAGATCCGCCGGCGTTTTCGGCTCGCCGTGCTGTTGAAGGTAGGAGGGTGCGGCACACAGGATTCGGCGGTGATCGCAGAGCTTTTTCGCCACCAGCCGATTGTCCGCCAGCTCGCCGATGCGGATCGCCGCATCAAAACCTTCGGCGACGATATCGACGAAGCGCTCGGCATATTCAACCTCCAGCGCCACGTTCGGATGGGCCAGGGCAAACGCCGAAACGATTTCGCCCAGCCATAGCCGCCCCATGGCGGCCGGCAGGGCGATGCGCAAACGCCCGCGAACTTCGGCGGCACCCTCGCGCGCATCCTGCTCCGCTTCGGCGATCAGGCTGACCGCATGCCCGAACCGTGCCACCAGCCGTTGCCCCTCATCGGTGAAACGCAATTGCCGGGTGGTGCGCTCGATCAGCCGCACCCCCAGTCGCGACTCCAGCGCGCTGAGCCGTTTCGACAGCACCGAGGGATGGCGCTGCAACGCCCGGCCCGCCGCCGCAAACGAGCCGTGCTCGGCCAGGGCCAGCAGGGTGGCGACTTCATCGGCCTGACGGCTATCGAACAGATCCATGCAACGACAACCCTCGTGGATGACCCGAAAAAAGACTCAAGGCACCAGCACAATAGCCCCCGGCAAACCGCCCCGGTGCAGATCGGCATGGGCCCGGGCGGCGTCCGCCAGCGGATAGCGACGCCCGACATTGGGCCGGATGATACCGGCGTCAATCGCTTGCAACACGTCCTTTGCGCGCTGCTGGTATTCCTCCGGCGTGGCGGTGTGGGCGGCGAGGGACGGTCGGGTCAGGAACAACGAACCCTTGGCATTCAGGGTGCTGACCTCGACCGGCGCCGGCGCCCCCGACGCCATGCCGAACGACACCAGCAACCCGCGCGGGCGCAGGCAATTCAACGACGCCTCGAAAGACACCCGGCCAATCGGGTCGTACACCACATCCACTTTCTTGCCCTGGGTGAGGTCGACCACCGCGTCGGCCAGCGTCGCCGCCTCGAACACCAACACCTCATCACAACCCGCCAACCGGGCCCGCTCGACACTCTCGGCGCGGGACACCACACCAATCACCAACGCCCCCAAATGCTTCGCCCACGGCACCATGATCTGCCCCAGCGCACCGGCCGCACCGTAGATCAGCACCGTCGACCCCGGCCCGACCGGGTAAGTGGACTTGAGCAAATACTGCGCGGTAATGCCCTTGAACAGCACCGCCGCCGCGTTCTCGAAACTCAGGCTGTCGGGGATCTTCACCAGACGATTGGCCGGGTAGAGGCGGCCGCTGGCATAGGCGCCAATAGGTCCCGTGGCATAAGCGACCCGGTCGCCGACGACCACGTTCGTCACATCGGCCCCCACCGCCACAACCCGCCCGGCGCCCTCAAGCCCCAGCCCGGAAGGCAACGCCAACGGCGCGGCACCGGAACGCTGGCTCAAGTCGAGCGGGTTGACGCCAACGGCCAACTGCTCAAGCCAGACCTCGCCGGGGCCGGGTGTTTGCGCGGTGGATTGCTCCAGCTGAATGACTTGAGGCTCACCGGTTTGATGGATGGCGGCGCTGGTGACCATGTTTAACGCTCCCTTACGTTGATCGTGGGAAGAGTCTAAAGGCCTGCTTGGGGAGCACTAGTTGGGTTGATTGCAGTTCATATGTGCATTTGATGCAGTAATTGGATCACGGCTCCGTGGTTCGATTTACTGAAACGCAAACAGCCCGGGCCGACGCCCTTCGTAGTTAACGAGGGTGCCGGCCCGGGCTGTTTTGCATTCCATAACCTCTTGAGCCTCACTTTTTCCTGCAACGGGAGACTCAATTAGTCGCGCTGTAGAAGCCGCAGCGAATGGCTACTACAGCCATCGCCGACTTACGCGACCTCGACGTGATCCAGCGCCTGATTCACCGCCAGCTCGGCAATCATCACAATCTGCGCAATACCGATCGCCGTCTTGCGATGCGATGGGTCGAGCGTTGCCGCGAAATTACTGAGCATCTCACTGGCCGCACCGAGGTTTTCGCTGGCGTTGGCCAGCAAGCATTCGGTGTTGAATTTCGGATTGGCCAGGTACATCCGCTCGGGCTCGTTCAAGGACGACATGATCCCGGCGGCGGGGAAGAGGTAATGATCCAGCGCACGCTCGGCGGCGTCGTGGAGTTTTTTGGAGTTGGGGGATTCGTAGGGGGAGGTGGGGTCGGCTTCGGGTGGGTTGGGTGTTGGTTTGATCATGGTGAAACTCCTTGTGTCGTCATCAGGAGCCATCACCCACACGCTACCAAACGTTGGGTGGTGGCCATACGCAGGTTGGTAGACCGGGACACAAGGAGACCGGCGCGCCCGAAGACGCCCTGTGCATGGCCACCATAAAACCGGGGCGATTGACCGCCGCGATGGAGAGCTCTGCATCTTGTGTTTGTCTCGGGCTACCAAACCCGATCACTGTTTTTCAGTGACCCGGAAACGATAAAACCCGCGGTGTAGACACACAAGCCGGCGGATTCTGGCGTAGTCGTAGGCAATGACGCAAGGCGTTGTAGCCTTGGGGAAGTTACGGCGGGTGACTTTAAACGTGCCAATTAAACGTTTGCATCGAGACCGTTGATAATCGACGGCATGCTGTATGCCTAGCTTCGTGTTTTAACGGACCCAGCACCGATGATGGACCTCCTCTAGCGTGACTTAAAAAAGAGGAAGGTCGAAATCAGATCTTCGAAACTCATCAACGAAAAGTATTGCCTGATGCTAGATTAGGTGATGACACTTGGCTATCATTGCCGTGGGGAGCGTGAGCATTTGCTGAGCTCTTAGTTAAGAAGAACAAGCTGAGTCATGGAGGAAGTAGAATGGCGAATATCTCAGGTCCGCAACCAGATATCCAATTTTGTCCTATCTGTCGAGGTGGGCTTAGAAATATCCCAAGAGCCGAAATGCGGTCACCTGCACGTACTAGAGCCGATGGAACAGTTCCTGAACATACCCATACCTACGAGTGCAATGAGTGCCGCTCGCGATTTGAGATTAATCAAGCTAGGTAGAATTAAAGTTGATAAATTTTCCACTGGAGGTTTGTGTCGTTGAAGAAAATACAGATGGTACAATCCCTCACGTTCGGGTTTTAACTGATTAAAAATTTTAAGTGATAGTGCATTTCCACACAATTTTATGGTAGGGAGTTTGTGATGCAGGACGCTTTGACGTTTACAGCTTTTTCTAAAAAGATAAATGAGATCTACGGCAATGTGAATGAAGAGAGAGATTTTGAATATATTTATTCTTATCTCTGTAGGAATTGCTCATATCTATCCCGATCTATTCTGCGGGATGGTAATTCTAAGCTGTTTTTTGCGAAGTCTTTTTCCTGGCTGTTTTCAGTTGCCGGGAAATTAGAAGTTGATCTGGGAGATGTTTTTAGAAGGAAATATCCTCGAGCTTGCCCGTACTGTGTAACCGCACCATGTCAATGCAACGAAACGCACAGAGCTCCGGTAAACAAGGCGCCCGCGCACGCAGTTAGGTTGAGTCTGATCAACATGTATAACACGGACATGAACTCATCTGCAGAATTGGGATTGGAAAAAGCCATATTGAGAATGGGGGAAATTTACCCTGCGAATAAGGCGATATGGAAAGCATTTGGTAGTTTCTACCATTTTTCGAGACTGTTTGAAGAGCTTGGGGAGATTCATGAGGCTTATTCTGGTTATAAAAAAGATGGAGAGAAAATAAAACTGGAAGAGGAGTTGGCGGACGTAACCGCTTGGCTGTTGTCTGCATGGGGCATACATCATAAATCAGACTCTCTGTCGGACTGCTTACTAGACTACTATATTGATAATTGCCCCGTTTGTAAGAAGTCACCATGTGTTTGCACTGAGTACTCTGACAGACCTCAAATGCTCGCTGATAAAGCCAGTTTGGAAGAAGTTAAAGCTAAAATTGTTGAGTTGATAAGTTTAGATCCAAGTTTGAAAGCTGAAATTGGAGAGCTTTTAAGTTCTATGGATCAAGCGATAGACACTGTGTCGACGGTGGATGCTAAGCAAGCTGTAGGCAGTGTCAAAAGAGCCCTGACTCAAATGGAAGGGGCTATCAATAAGGCGGACGATGTAACCGGAAGGACTAATAAGGTTCTAGCATCAATTAAATCAATCTTAAGCACGCTTGAAAGCTTCAAAGACTATTGGCCGGGATAAGACATAAGGCTTATTGCTAAAAGGTGGGGTGTTTTGCTAAAGATATACCATTTTAATCGATAATCGAAAAAAGGGGACGGTTTTTTCAGAAGATAAACCCGTCCCGCTATTTTTTATATAGTTAGTGTCAGTCAGAAGAATGCTGTGATTTTTAAGGATTATGTGTTGTGCGTTACAAGGTAAATAAAAGGTAGGAGATGGCCTCACCTCATTAGTGTGTGCTCCTGGCAAATATGCCATTTGCTCCTCAAGCAACTTATGCAATGACATCCATTACAGAGTATTTCACCTTTCACAAGAGGTAATCGCCTCTTCAGCAAGCATCCGAGTCGTGGAGAGTATCTTGGCCATCTCCCAATAAAAAACTTACCACTTCAGTAGACTTGTTTCAACTCCTTTCTCTCAAGCGCGTTTAGCAGGTCCACTTCGTGCCAGTTGGTAAACCAATAGCAATTTTCATCGCCAACCAAAAATCTACAGATCACCGTTCTTGGAGGTGGATTGATATTGAAAGAAGAATATAAGCGCCGGATCCACTTTAGTCTTTTTGCTACCGAAATAAACGGGCAAGCAACGGCATCCATCCATAAGCTTGCTTGCTCCGTATTAGTTTGAATGGAACTTAGATCCAAGAGTCGCGAATTTATGCCGTCACAGATATGACTTCTTAAAGGGTTATAGGTTGGGTTGTCTTTTATGTAGAATAGGCATGACATAAGGTCATGGTAGGAGCAACTCGCGCGTAACAATTTACGCAGCACTTCCGGAGGTAGCCAGTAATCCTCACCAAGTTCACTAATAGCAAGAACAATATTTAGCGCTTCGAGATATACGAAATTGTCAACTGAGGTTTGATATTTTGCCAGGTCTCCTGTGAGCAGGTCTAATGTTAATTCATATAGTGCCTGCTTTATTGTGTGTTGCCTTTGCGTAAGATGTGTTTCGGCAAATCTAGATATCAGAATTACCGAGGCTGAAAGCTTGTAAGATGAACTTACCGAGGGTGCAACTGAGTAGAAAAAATAAAACAGTTCAATGATTACCATTAATGCGTCGATATACAGGTTTGAGTCTGTAGTGTCTAGCTCTTTTTCTTCAAGGTTTATGAGTCGTTTGGTTCGTTCAAAAAATGCTGAAATTATATAAGAAGATACTGAGTCATAACTAACAGAGTTTTCAGAGCAGATCGACTTTACAGCGTCGATAAAGCTTTGAGAAAGTTTGGATTTCCGATAAATTTCTTTGGGTATAAGTCTAAGGCTTCCATCTGCCTCAGTTAGAAATTTATCGCAAAAAAAATTTACTGCTAAGTTGATTTCTCGTATGACCCTTGATTTGGAAGAATAGAATGGTCTCTCGTATCTTACGGATTTTGATGAATTTGAATGGAGATTGTAAGTGCGAAGTCTTTCTGTATAGATTTCTGACACAAGGCTTGCAGTATTGAGATCCTGAGCAAAGATAAAAATATCGTCAACATATCGCGTAATGCTGTAATCAATTTCGAATATTTTTCCTTGCTTTTTTAGCTGGATTTCTACTTGGCAGTCAATGTCTTGGAATATTATTTCAGCAAATATCCGGCTGATTTCCGGGCCGATCAATATTCCATTTGTTTCATTATAGTTGGCTCTTTGCATTAGGGCGTCAAAGTGCTGGCCGAATGTGGAACTTACTAGTACTTTTGATTTTACATTGTCTTTGGACTTTGTAGCCCAGGCAATCGAGTGCGTATAGATGCTATCGAAACACTTTGACACGTCTAATGTCCAAAAGTGTGAAAATTTCTTCTCGAGAAGTCTGAACTGATCGGAGTTGTAAAATTTATATAGCCGATCAAATCCTTTGTAGGCGAAGAAAGATGAGCTGTGTTTTGTGTATTGATCTAGGTCTGATTCGATTATCCCACCCCGCTTATACTTGCTTACATTTTCCCACGAGTTTTTATAATAGAAAGAAGATGCGATGCTTTTCGGTGCGCGGATAGAGAATCTACTTCTTGAAGTGTAGTGGCATATAAGTTGTTCGTAGGTCTTATAAAACTCTCTCATTTCCCACTGAGAGTAGGGGTGGATTACAGATAGCGTTCTAAATTCGGTTGCGGTTTTTTTTATTTTATACGTATAGGGAACGGTGAATTTGCTTTTTTTACCTTCGCCTTTGACCAGGCGGGAAATAATGAATTGGAAAATTTCTGCTGATATGTCGCTTTTAATATTGTTGTAAAGTCCGTCATTAGAAAACATTATGGGGGTTTCATAAGGGATTGTTTCTGTAATGAGTGCGCGATCATAATCCCCTCGTTTGACTTTGCGCTTTTTAAGGGTGTTAGACATATTTCCAACACTCCTGTATTTCACCTAGTCTGGAATTGGAGTAATGAAGAAATATTTTTTTTCTAAAGCCCCTGCTGAAACTAATAGTCAATAGCTCGCGGCGCTGCCGGAGCGTTGTTTTAGAATAGAAGTCGTCCGAAATTTTTCCGGATCCCGATGAAATGATTTTTATTAAGTACGTGTCAAGTTCAATTAAGCTCTTTGATCGTTCAGGATCTATTCTGTGGTAGTTGTAATAAATTCCGGCTAGTCTTTTTCTGTCTCTATCGGCGTCCATTACGCTAAAGTTTGATGCCAGAAATTTTATTCTGCTTTGAAGTAATTTGAAATTTCCTAGTGAATTAAAAGTTAGCAGTGACCTTGCTAGTCTTGTTTTGGTTTTTTTTACCTTTGATTTGGCAATGTCCAATGTGACATCTCGATAAAGTTGGTTATCTCTTTTTTTTCTGTCACGGAGGGGGGGCTCGACTACGAATCTGTATCCAAGGTACTCGAAATCTAGTTCCTCCACGGAGGGTGAGCCTAAATCTCGCGACACAACGTCACCCCTTGTTTCACAAATTATTTGTTTTTTTGTGTTTAGATGCATCCCTTCAGGAAGATTTTTTTTAATGAATTTTAGGAATTTAAATGGCCGCTCTGTTCTGTCGGTGATCACGATAATGTCGTCAACATAGCGAGCGTAGTAAAAAACTCCACCCAGTTCTTCAATGGCGCAGTCGAAGTCCTGCATTACAATTTCTGTTATGGTCGCGCTAAGAGCAAGGCCTCGAGGTACTCCTGTTCTTCTGCTTGCAATATGGAAGTCGAGGATGTTTTTTAGATGCTTTTTTGTGGGTTGACTTATTAGTGTTAATTTTTCAATCAGGGCTAAGGCGTGCTGGGTGTCTATTGATTCGTAAAAGCTTTTTATGTCTAGTCTATAGACTCGATATTCTATCCCTTCGCGCAATAGCTGATTGATGTTTGCAATGATTGAGTCTCTACTGAGTGTGCGTAGATTGGCATGCTGCATCAAATTTCTATTTAACTTTCTCAGTAACAGTTCGTCGTTAAAAGATGCCGCTCTGTAAACATGTTTACCTCTGATCAGGCTTGCAAGTAACCCTTTGGAGATATCCCAGCTTCCGACACCTTTGACGATCGCAGCTTCAATTTCGCGATCTTTAATGCTTTTGTCTCGCAATCTTGGCTTGAATGTGAAGTCACTTTTTCTGAGTTCACGATTTATGGTCTTTAAATTAAAGCTCTGATCGTACATGCTCAAGTTCCCTTCGTCCTCATTGCAGTCACAACGCCAAGCTAAGTTTTACTGACCTTGCTGTATTGGTCGAATCATTATTAGTGAAATGAGCGTGAGCTAAATTTAGGCTTTGATCCACCGCCCCCGACCCCAACCACTCAACCAATCCACCCCCCACACCAAAATCAGCATAGCCAAAATCACCGTCCCCGCCTGCGCCTCCTGAAACAAACTCAAGCTCACATACAACATCTGCCCCAACCCCCCAGCCCCGACAAACCCCAGCACGCTGGCCATCCGAATATTGTTCTCCCACCGATACAAACAATACGCCAGCAACTGCGGTGCCAGGTTCGGCAGCGTGCCGTAGCAGAACGCCAAAACCGGATTCCCCCCCTGCAACCGAATCGCATCCGCCGGCTCCGGCGGCGTGTTTTCCAGCGCTTCAGCAAACAACCGCCCCAGCACGCCCGTGGTGTGCAGGGCGAGGGCCAGTGTCCCGGCATTCGGCCCAAGGCCAGCCGAAAGCACCATCAACGCGGCCCACACCAGTTCAGGAATGGCACGCAGTGCATTGAGCACCAGGCGCGCAGCACTCTGAAAAAACCAGCCAAATCGACCAGCGGCGGGGAGCGCCAACAACAGGCCCAGCACAGCGGCGAGCAGGGTGCCGAGGGCCGACATGGCCAGCGTTTCCATCGAGCCACGCAGGATGGCGCTCAGGTAGTCGGCGCTCAGGTCGGGGCTGAGGAAACGTGCCACATACAAGCCCATCTGTTTCAGGCTGGTGGCGCTGCCGAGTTCTTCGAGGTCAAGGCCCAGGTAGGCAAACGAGGCAATGACGGCCGCGACAATGGCGAGGATCAGCACCAAATTGATCAGGCGTTTCATGTCAGCCTCCAGCGCAGCAGGCGGCTGAGTTGGTCGGCGCCGAGGACGAGGAGGAGGAAGGTCAGGAGCATGCTGGCGACTTCGCCGCCGGCGAACATGCGGATCGAGAGGTCGATCTGTTGGCCGAGGCCGCCGGCGCCGACGAAGCCCATGACCACCGAGGCGCGGATGGCGCATTCCCAGCGGTAGACGGTGTAGGAGAGCAGTTCCGCCGCGACGTTGGGCAGTACGCCGTAGGCGAAGCTGGCGAGGCGGCCGCTGCCGGCCTGGAGCAGGGCGTGGGCCGGGCGTTGGTCGGTGGATTCGTAGATTTCGGCGTAGACCTTGCCGAGCATGCCGCTGTAGGTGATCGCGATGGCCAGCACGCCCGCCGCCGGGCCGAGGCCGACGGCGCGCACGAACAGCAGCGCCCAGACGATTTCCGGCACGCTGCGCAGGAAGATCAGCAGCCCGCGCACCGGCCAGCGCAGCAGTCGGGCCAACAGGCTCGGGCGGCCGCTGCGGGAGGCGGCGGTCAGCGACAGGGCGCGGCTGGCGAGCAGGCTGGCCGGCACCGCCAACAACAGCGCCAGGGCCATGCCGGCGGTGGCGATGGCCAGGGTTTGCAGGGTGGCTTTGAGCAGTAATTGCAGAAACTCGCGGTCATGGGCCGGTGGCCAGAACATCGACACGAAGCGGCCCATTTCACTCTGGCTGTCGGCGTGAAACAGCACGCCCAGATCCAGTTCGCTGAGCTGGATACCGGGCCAGAGCAAGGCAATCGCCAGCCCGGTCAGCAGCAACCGTGGCAGCGCGGCGGGGTCGCGGGTATCGGCGCTCAGCATCGTGGAATCTGCACAACCAGTGGGGTGACGGCGGGCGCCGGGGATTGCAGTTGTTCGTTGGCGTAGAGGGTGTCGAGCATGTCGCGGCTGACTTGCGCGGACGGGCAGTCGAACAGGATCCGCCCTTCGCGCAAACCGACGATGCGCGGGAAGTGCGCCAGCGCCAGTTCCACCGCGTGCAGGCTCGCCACCAGCGTGACGTTGTGCTCGCGAGCATGGCGCGACAGGATCGACAGCGTGTGCCCGGCCAGCACCGGGTCCATCGCCGAGACCGGCTCATCCGCCAGCAACACCTCCGGCGCCTGATACAGCACGCGAGCGATGCCGACCCGCTGCAATTGCCCGCCGGACAGTTGCTGGCATTGGCTGAAGAGTTTGTCGGCCAGGTCGAGTTTCGCCAGGGCAGCGCGGGCGCCGGGAACGTCGAGCGGGTGCAGCAGGTTGATCAGGCTTTTGCCCAGGCTCCATTGGCCGAGTTTGCCGGCCAGCACCGCCGTCACCACCCGTTGCCGGGGCGGTAGCGGCGGCGCCTGATGCACCAGACCGATGCGCGCACG
Source organism: Pseudomonas sp. 3-2 (assembly GCF_019710535.1). NCBI lineage: Bacteria > Pseudomonadati > Pseudomonadota > Gammaproteobacteria > Pseudomonadales > Pseudomonadaceae > Pseudomonas > Pseudomonas sp. 3-2. The sequence goes on from NZ_CP081200.1 coordinate 2,995,518, forward strand.
CAGGCGCTGCCGTTGGCGGGCGGACAAGTGCCAGGCGCGCTCGCCCAGCACTTCGATGTCGCCGCTGCTGGGGCGAATGGCGGTCGCCAGCAGGTTCAGCAGGCTGGATTTGCCGGCGCCGGACGGGCCGATGATCGCCACCTGCTCGCCGGCCTCGATCTGCAAATCGACGCCGCGCAAGGCCTCCACGCCATTGGTGTGGTGCAGAAAAGCCTGTTTGAGGCGCAGCGTCATTTCAGCAAGTCGGCGGCGCGGGCGGCTTCCTCGATGCCTTTGTAATTGTCCGGGCTGGTTTCGATGAAACGGCTGGCGGCTTGCAGGTCGAGGATTTTCTTGTGCTCGGGGTTGGCCGGGTCGAGGTCGAGGAAGGCTTTTTTGATCTTCGCCGCCAGCGCCGGATCGAGGGTGCCGCGCACGGTCCAGTTGTAATCGAAGTAGGCCGGGGTGGTGGCGAAGACCTTGACCTTGTTGGTGTCGACCTTGCCGGCGTCCACCAGTTTCTGCCAGACGCTGGCGTTCAGCACACCGGCGTCGACCTTGCCGGCCTGCACCCAGGCGACGGTGGCGTCGTGGGCGCCGGAGTAGCCGACGCGGCTGAAATAGCTTTCCGGTTTGATGCCGTCCTTGAGCATGAAATAGCGCGGCATCAGGCTGCCGGAGGTGGACGACACGGAGCCGAAAGCGAAGGTCTTGCCCTTGAGGTCGGCGAGGCTTTTGACGTTCGGGTCGGCGGTGATGAATTTGCTGGTGAACTGCGCGTCTTGCTCACGCTGCACCAGCGGAATGGCGTTGCCGGTTTTCAGCCGCGCCTGAACGAAGGTGAAACCGCCGAGCCACGCCAGGTCGAGGCGGTCAGTGGCCAACGCTTCGACCACCGCCGGGTAATCCGCCACGGGAACGAACTGCACGTCCATGCCCAATTGCTGTTGCAGGTACTTGCCCAGAGGTTCGAACTTGCGCAGCAGCTCGGTCGGGGCTTCATCGGGAATCGCGCTGACCTTCAACACCTCCGCGGCTTGCGCCAGCACGGCGGACAGGGACAGGGCCAGACCAGCGGTCAGTGCCAGGGTTCGCTTGAGCATGGAATTCTCCGTTTCGTGGGCATCAAGGTCGATGCACCCGTCGATGGGCAATCATCGTCGGGTGCAACGTCAGGTTAGACGAAACGGTGAAAGTGCGAGGGCGCCGAGATCACTTCAAGCGGTCAACGAGGGTCTTGCCCACGGCCAGGGCCGACGCCGGGTTCTGTCCGGTGACCAGTTCGCGATCAACCACTACGTGGCTGGCCCACGGCGCCGTGTTACTGCTGAAAACACCGCCAGCCTTTTCCAGTGCCGTCTGCGGATAGAACTTCATCGCACCGCCGTTCAACAGGCCTTTGGCGATTTCTTCTTCCTGATTGCTGATGACCGTGAATGTGTAGCCGGCATACGTCCAGTTGTTTGCCGTCGTGGTTTTGCCGGTTTCCAGTTGGCGGGTGAATGCGGTCGGATCCGTCAGGGTCGACAGCAGTGCAATCGGGCCGTGGCACACAAGGGCTGTGGTTTTGCCTGTTTGATGGAAGTTGTTCAGCAGTTTGCCCAGCGCCTGGCTGTGCAGCAGATCCTGCATCGGTGCGTGGCCACCCGGAATGTAGACGGCATCGAAATGCTCGTAGCCGACTTGCTCCACCCGCGACAGGCTGATGACCGGCGATTCACCGGGCGAGGTGATCTTCAGTTGTTCCAGCAGCGCCTTGTGGGTCTGCAAGGCTGCCACGTCATTGTTGAAATACATCTTGTCGTCGGAGGAGCGATCCAGCGTCGGCGCCTTGCCGGTCGGGGTGGCGAAGGTCACGGTGTGGCCGGCATCGAGCAGCAGCTTGACCGGTTGCATCAGTTCGTTGAGGTAGAAACCGGTGCTGAAGACCTTGCCGTCCTTCAGATCGAGATGGTCGGAGTCCGACAGCACCACCAGCACATTGGCCGCCTGGGCGTTCAACGCGGCAACGGAGAGAGACAAGGCGAAAGCAAGACGTGTAATTGAGCGCATGGCGATTCCAGAAGATGAAGGAAAGTGCGGCTCACTGTATTGATGCTCATCGCGGCGATAAACTCGCGCCACAGCAAAGCATTTGTTCTCTGGAGATCAAGATGAGTCGCCGATTCGATTATCTGGCCGACGTCGAAGTGTTCGTCACGGTGGTGGAGAAGGGTTCGCTGAGCGCCGGTGCAGTGTTTCTCGCAACCACGCCGTCGGTGGTCAGCCGGGCGATTTCGCGGCTGGAGGCGCGCCTGGGTGTGCAGTTGCTGCGGCGCACCACGCGGCGTTTGAGCCTGACCGACGCCGGTGTGTTGTATCTGGAGCAGTCGCGGGCGGCATTCGGCCTGATCGACGACGCCGAGCGGACGATTCAGGGACAGGACGGCGAACTCAGCGGCCGCGTGCGCCTCAGCGTGCCGACCACTTACGGTCACTATCGTTTGCCGGCCATGCTCGCCCGATTCACCCGGCAACATCCGCAAGTGCGCGTTGAGTTGAGCATCAGCAATCGTAATGTCGATCTGGTGGCCGAAGGCTTCGACCTGGCTATTCGGCTGGGCGCGTTGCCGGACAGCGGGCTGATCGGACGCAAACTGGAAGACGCGGATTTATGTGTGGTGGCCGCGCCGAATTATCTGCGACGGGCCGGAACACCGCAGAGCGTCGACGATTTGCAGCGGCATGCGTGCCTGCCATTCGTGATGCCCAGCACTGGCCGTGTTGGACCGTGGCTGTTCCGTGAGCAGGGCGAAGACCGCGAATGGCTGCCCAGCGCCAATATTCAGGTGTCCGACGATGTGCTGGGGATTGTGTCGCTGGCGGAGCAGGGGCTGGGCATCTGCCAGACCTATGACTTCATCGTCCGCGAGCGGATCGAAAGCGGGCGACTGGTGCGCGTGCTTGAACAGTCGGGCGGGCGCTCCCGACCGTTCTCGGTGATCTACCCGCCGCACCGGCAGCTGTCGGCATCGGCGCGGGCGCTGATTGATTGTCTGACCCGGGAGGTCAGTCAAGGCACTGGGGAAGGCCTCGTCTGACGCGATTCAAACGACGGGCAGACGCGTCACCCATTTCCCGCCACCCGCGCCGTCCTTCAGGGCGCGCAAGGCCTGGGGCAATTCATCGAAGTTGAACATCTGCAGCGCCGGGCCGATCAGGCTGCCGTCGAGCAGCGCTTGCAGCAACTGCTCGCCGTTGCGGCGCAAGGTCTGGCGATCGTGCAGGCTGGCGTGGACGTGGAAGCTGTTCAATGCCACTTCATGCAGCGAAATCGCGGTGGTGAACGCCGGCAGCGGCGCGCTTTCCTGACGATCCTGAATGCACACCAGATGGCCGTTGTAGCCCAGCAGGTCGGCCATTTTCGCCGCGTGAGCGCCGCTGACCGTGTCGAATACGGCGTGCAAACGACGTTCGCCGAGGCTGGCTGCGAGTGCGCTTTGCCAGCCCGGTTCGCGGTAATCGAATACGCCGACTGCGCCCAGGGCCTTGAGCTTTTCATGATGCGCGCCGGACGCGGTCGCCCAGACCCGCCATCCGCGTTGTACCGCCAGTTGCACCAGCAGCAGGCCGACCGCGCCGCCGGCGCCGATCACCAGCACATCGGCCGCGCCATTCGCGGGGACTTTTTCCACGGCTTGCCACGCGGTCAGTCCGGGGCAGGGCAGTGACGCCGCCGCGGCATCATCGAGCGCGGCGGGCACCGACAGCACGGTGGCGGCGTCCAGCAGGCAGTATTCGGCGAAGCTGCCATCGTTCGCCAGTGATTGGTGATACGCCACGCGACTGCCGGGTTGCAGTGTCACGCCGGCGCCGGCCGCGACCACCACACCCATGCCGTCGACACCCGGCACACGGCCGGTGCTCCAGGCGGGATGGCCCCACTCGATGATCTTCCAGTCCACCGGGTTCAAGGCGATGGCGCGGTTGGCCACCAGCACTTGCCCGGGGCCGGGTTGCCGGAGAGGTTTGCGGGTCAGTGTCAGGCCATCCAGCCCTTGGCCGGACGTCCAGGCCCAGGCAGCGTAGTCGGTTTGCATTGTGCGGTTTCCCATGACTGTCAATGGCCGCCAGTATCGGTGGCAACGTGCATTAGAAGAACAGGCCCTGGGTCAAAGGTGTTTTGCGTAAAAGTCAGCAATGCTCCCGCAGCACCTCAATCGACCTGCGCAAACCGCTCCACCAGCCAATCAATGAACACCCGCACCCGATTGCTCAAATGCCGGTTCGGCGGGTACAGCACATGAAACGGATACGCTGGCGGACGCCAGTCCTCGAGGATCGGCACCAGTTCGCCGCGCTCGATGGCGGTCCTGACCGTGTAGCTGAAGGTGTGGATGATCCCCAGTCCGGCGAGCCCGGCCGCCAGGTGCGCGTTGCTCTCGTTGACGCTGATCAGGCCTTTGCCTTCGATCTGATGGCGTTCGCCGTTGCGCTGGAAGTTCGACGGCAGGATGCGCCCGGTGGAGGCCGAGCGGTAGGCGATCAGCTGATGGCTGGCCAGGTCGAGCGGGTGGCTCGGGGTGCCGTGGCGTTGCAGATAATCGGGCGTGGCGCAGGTGGTCCAGGACACTTCGCCGAGGCGGCGTACCGCGAGGGTTTGTTCGGTCAGTTGGCCGCCGCGAATCACGCAGTCCACCCGCTCACTGATCAGGTCCACCGGGCGGTCGCTGACGCCCAGATCAACCTGGATATCCGGATAGCGTTCGAAGAACTTCGGCAGTTCGGGGATCACCAACATCGTCGCGGTCGAGCCGCCGATGTCTACGCGGATCTTGCCGCGCGGCAGGCCTTGGGCCTGGCTGAAGCCTTGGTCGATGTCGTCCAGTTGATGCAGCAGTTGTTGGGTCAATTGGTAGTAGGAGGCGCCGTCAGCGGTGACGGTGAGGCGGCGGGTGGTGCGTTGCAGCAGGCGCACGCCGAGGTGGTTTTCCAGTTGGCCGATCAGTTTGCTGACCGTGGTTTTCGGCAGGTTCAGCGAATCGGCGGCTTTGGTGAAAGAACCGCTTTCCACGACGCGGGCGAAGGTGCGGATCGCCATTAACTGATTCATCGGTTCGGGCTCGGTGGAGTAGATGCGGTTGAGTATTGTGCATGTCTGTGCACAAACAAAACCGATTTTGCGGATTTTTCAATTCAATCGATCGGCCTAAAGTCGCTTCCAACGGCTCACCTACGACCCGTCACCTACCTCGAAACGGTTACTGGAGATTCATCATGAGCAACAGACTTGAAGGCAAAATCGCACTGATCACTGGCGGCACCACCGGCATCGGCCTGGCCTCGGCGCAGGAATTCGTCGCCCAGGGCGCCACCGTATTCATCACCGGCCGCCGTCAGGCCGAACTGGACAAAGCGGTCGCCGCCATCGGCCCACGGGCCATCGGCATCCAGGGCGATGTGGCGAAGCTGGAGGATCTGGATCGCATCTACAGCGAGATTTCCGCCAAGGCCGGGCACCTCGACATCCTGTTCGCCAACGCCGGCGGCGGGGACATGCTGCCGCTGGGCTCGATCACCGAAGAGCACTTCGACCGGATTTTCGACGCCAACGTGAAGGGCACGCTGTTTACCGTGCAGAAGGCCTTGCCGCTGCTGCGCGATGGCGCCTCGATTCTGCTGACCTCGTCGACCACGTCGGTGCAGGGCACGGAGAACTTCAGCGTCTACAGCGCGAGTAAAGCGGCGGTGCGCAACTTCGCGCGTTCGTGGCTGCTGGACCTGAAACCACGGCGCATCCGCGTCAACGCCATCAGCCCTGGCCCGGTGCGCACGCCAGGGCTGGCAGGGCTGGTGCCGGCGGAACACACCCAGGGGCTGTTCGATCAACTGGCGTCTATCGTGCCGATCGGGCGTCTCGGCGAGCCGAGCGAGATTGCCAAGGCTGCGTTGTTCCTGGCCTCGGATGACAGCAGCTTCGTCAACGGCATCGAGTTGTTCGTCGACGGTGGCACCGCGCAGATCTGATCTGATTTAAACCGCTTGATGCCCCGGCACTTGTTCAGTCGAGTGCCGGGGTTTTTCCGTTTCTTCGTCCGGCGCGTTATCCCAGATCAGGCGCGGGTCGAAACTCATGGCCGAGAGCATGGTGAACACGACCACCAGGCCGAAAAACAGAATCCCTACGCGCGGCTCGATATCCCCCAGCGCCTGGAATTTCACCAGCGCCGCCACCAACGCGACCACCAGCACATCGAGCATCGACCAATAGCCGATCAGCTCGACGAAGCGGTACAGCTTCGAACGCTCCTTGCGCGCCCAGTGGCTGTCCCGTTGCACGGTGACCAGCAGCAAGGTCAGCGCCACGAATTTCACCCCCGGCACGGCGATGCTGGCGACGAAGATGATGACGGCGATGTCCCACGCACCGTGTTCCCAGAACTCCAGCACGCCGCTCATGATGGTGCTGTCGGCGCCACTGCCGAGCAGGGTGGTGTTCATCACCGGCAGCAGATTGGCCGGCACGTAAAACGCCAGCGCGGCGAACATGTAGGCCCAGGTGCGGGTCAGCGAGTTGGTCTTGCGCCGGTGCAGCGGCGCATCGCAGCGCGGGCATTGGTGCGGTTCGCCGGTCATGTCGCAGGCCAGCCCGCAGCTGTGGCACAGGCACAGGTTAAGTTCGCTGGCAGTCGGTGGCCGTTTCATAGGATGTCCCACAGTTCACGCACGTCGCGCCCGGCGATGCGGATCAGCAACAGGCTGAGCACGGCCAGGGCAAACAGGCCGATGCCGGGAATGACATCGAGCATGCCCGCCAGTTTGAACACCGCGACCATGGCACCGAGCAAACACACTTCGAGCATGCTCCACGGCCGCAAGGTTTCCAGCCAGCGCATGCACAACTTGAACCCCGGGGAACGGCGTGAGGCGAGGGCGAAGCTCAAAACCCAGATCAACAAAACCAATTGGAAGGCCGGGGCGATGATGATCGAGATCGCCGCGACCATCGCCATGAAGGTGATCGGCCCCTGACTCAGGGCCAGCACTGAATCCCAGAGGGTCGCGCTGTTTTTCAGGCCCTTCATGCTGATGCTCATCACCGGGTAGAAATTGGCGAACAGCCACAGCATCGCCGCGGTGAAGCTCAGGGCCAGCCTTTGCTCCACGCTCAGGTTGTTGTAGCGCTGGAGCACGGCGCCGCAACGCACGCAGAGGGTCTTCTGGTGTTTGGCCAGCACGACTTTTTCGTACACGCAGTCGCAATGCTCGCAGATGATCAGTTGATCGGTGCTGGCCATGGGGCGCTCGACGGGAGGAGGGCTTGAACCCCTTCACTATAGAAGCGCTGGGGCATTCGGCAACCGGGGTGCCATTCGTCCAATACCGGGCACTAAGCACCACTCACTCGTTTCACACCTTCAGGTACGAAAATCCCGCAACAAAACGGAGCCCTCCATGGACATTGATGAAGATGCACCCGGCAACCTGTCACAACAGGCCGTGACGCGCACCACCGACAACGAAACCGGCCATGATCCGCGCAAGGATGAGTCGCCAGTCCCCTTGCCGCCGGACGATGAAGCACCACTGGAAGAAGACATGAGCGATGTGGCGGCCAACAATTCGGTGGGTTCTGAGCATCCGCAGGACAGCAACGGCTCGGGAAGCGCCGACGCCGACCCGCAGAGCACCGCCAAGGATGATGAAGACAGAGAGGCGCGGGGCCTGCCGGCGAGCGATCCGGAGTCGGGCGCCTGACTGAGCGACAACCCATCTAAGAGTGTTCAGCGCAACCGATCGTCTCAGAGGACCGGTTGCGTGGCGTCTTCTGCCGCGATGGCCGCCCGCACACTGGGCCGCTCGGCGATGCGCGACATGTAGCTCGCCAGCGCTGGCCAGTCTTCGATGGCGATACTGAATGTCGGCAACCACTTCAGCACGGTGAACAGATAGGCATCCGCTACGCCGAAGGCCTGCATCAGAAACGGCTGGGTCGCGAGGAGGCGGTTCAGGTAATCCAGACGCTTGAACAGTTTGTGTTTGAAGATGGTTTTGGTGGTTTCCGGAATTTCGCTGCTGAACAACGGCGCGCTGCCGCCATGAATTTCCGAGCTGATGAAGTTCAGGTACTCCTGCAAACGCGAGCGCTCCCAGCTGCCATTGGCCGGGGCCAGCGCATGACCGGGCACGAGGTCGGCGAGGTATTGCAGAATGGCCGGCCCCTCAGTCAGCACTTCACCGTTGTCGAGCATCAGCGCGGCCACGTAACCCTTCGGGTTGATCTGGCGAAAGTCCCGGCCGTCGGCGGTTTGCTTGGTCTGGTTGTTGACCCGGATCAGCTCGAACGGCAGCTCCAGTTCGCGCAATACGATGTGCGGCGCCAGTGAACAGGTCATTGGGGCGAAGTACAGTTTCATGGGAGCTCCTTACAGATGGAGGCTCAGAATCCGCCATCGCCGCTCGGCTTCGCAAAGGACATATCCAGTGCTAGCGTATGACAAATTCTCATGGACTGAAGAGGTCATATGCTCCCCCGACTGCCATCGCTCAATGGATTGCGCGCCTTCGAATGTGCCGCCCGGCACATGAGCTTCACCCGCGCCGCCGAAGAACTGAACGTCACGCAAACTGCGATCAGCCATCAGATCCGTCGCCTCGAGGATGAACTCGGCGTGCGTCTGTTCATGCGTTTGAAAGACGGTTTGGCATTGACCGATGAGGGCAATGCGTACTTGCCCGGCATTCGTTCGGCGTTTCTTGAATTGCGCTACTCGACTGAAAAGCTGCTGGAGTCGAGCAACAACAGCGTCCTGACGATCAGCACCCTGGTGTCGGTGGCGTCCAAATGGCTGTTGCCGCGCCTGCCATCGTTTCGCGAGGCGCATCCGCAGATTGATGTGCGGATCAGCGCCTCCACCGAGTGGGTGGACTTTCGCAAGGGTGGCATCGATGCGGCTATCCGCTACGGCGACGGGAACTGGCCGGGGCTGCGGGCTGACTGGTTGATGGCCGACGAGATCTTCCCGGTGTGCAGCCCGCGCTTGCTGACCGGCGACAAGCCGTTGAATACGCCGGTGGACCTGGCCCATCACCCTTTGCTGCAAGTCAGCGGCGTGACCGCCAATGACTGGAACGACTGGCTGCATGCGGCAGGCCAGCCACCGCTGACGGCCAATGGCCCGCGATTGACCTTCGACCTGGCGATGATGGCGGTGCAGGCGGCGATTGACGGGCAGGGCGTGTGCATCGGTCGCTCAACCTATGTCGATGACGATCTGCGCGCGGGCAGGCTGGTGGCGCCGTTTGATCTGCGCTTGAAATCCGCTTCCGGCTTCTACCTCGTCACGCCCCACGATCAGGCCGAATCGAAAAAGATCGTGGCGTTCAGAGGCTGGCTATCGCAGGTGCTGGCCAAACCCTTTGTATAAGCGTGTATCCATCGCGCCGCCGTACACAAACGGGTAACAAACCCCGACCTCAGGACACATCCCGAGTACATGCCCCGCTCAAAGTAGTGGCCAACACATCACTACTTCCAAGAGGACAACACCATGCGCCGCACACTGCTGATGACCGCTGCCGCCGTACTCGTTTCGCTGACCGGCCTCGCACAGGCGGCTGAAACCCCATCTGCCGCCCCGGCGAAGAACTGGCAACAAGGCCTGAGCCGTACCGATCTGGTCCGTCAGGATCTGGGTGCTGCGGATCGCGAGGTGATCCAGGCTCGCGTCGATTTCGAACCGGGTGTTACGTCGCCCAACCATGCGCATCCGGGTGTGGAGGTGGCTTACGTGATCAGCGGCACCTTCGAATACCGACTGGAAGGCCAGGCACCGGTGACGCTCAAGGCGGGTGATTCACTGTTCATCCCGGCGGGTGTGGCGCATATCGCCAGGAACGTCGGCAACGAGAAAGGCTCGGAACTGGCGACCTACATCGTCAAGAAGGGCGAGCCGCTGCTGATTCTCAAGCAATAACGAACAGCGCCGACAAAAAAGGCCTGCCGATGTGGCAGGCCTTCTTGCGTCTGGCGTGCAGCCAAAGTCGTGGGTCGCGGCGAACGTCAGTTTCAACTGTCGTTTTCGAGTGCCGACTCCACGGCCCTGAGCAGCACATCACCGGAGAACGGCTTGCCCAGGCAGGCGAAGGCGTTGTAGCGACGGGTCTCGGCCAGGGCGGCGTCGTCCCAATGGGCGGACATGCAAATGACCGGGAATTTCCTGTCTCGGGACGCCAGCGCCTGCATCACCTCGATCCCTGACAAACCGTGCATTTTCAGGTCCAGCAACAGGCACGCAATGTCCTCGAAATGTTCCTGCGCCAGGAAATCCTCGCCACCGCTGTATAACCGGGCGTGGTAACCGGCGGAGCGCAGCAGGTTGGCGAGGCTTTTACGTACGGACGCATCGTCGTCGACGATGCAGACGATAACCGCGCTGACAGCGAGCGCGGGCGTGTCGGTGTCCTGACTCATGAAGGGTTCTGCACGCCGGACGGTGGCGGCGCGCTGATCAGGCCATACAGCTCGACGAGCCCGACCAGCGAGCGCGTCTGCATTTTCACCATGATGTGTTTGCGATGAACCTTGGCCGTCACTTCACTGGTGCCCAGCTTGTTGGCAATGTGCTTGTTGGACAGACCCGCGACGATCAACGGCAACACTTCACGTTCCCGTGGCGTCAGCAGGGCGGCTCGCTGGCGCACGCTCTGGACCCGCTGCCATTGCTGGAAATCAACCGCTGCACGTTGGCGGGTCGCTTGCAGGATGGCCAGCAACTGGTCGTCGTCGAACGGCTTGGTCAGAAACTCGACGGCGCCCGCTTTCATCGCTTGTACCGACATCGGGATGGTGCCGTAACCGGTCATGAAAATGACCGGCCATGGATGTCCTCGCTCGCCGAGTGTCGACTGCAGCTGCAGACCGGTGGCCTCCGGCAGGCTGACGTCGAGCAACAGGCAGGCGGGTCCGGCCTCGAGATCAGCGCCAAGCAGTTCTTCAGCCGAATTGAAGATCCGGTGGGGCACGCCTTCGGCCCGCAGCAGGCGGCTGAGTGCCGTGCGCACGGAAGCCTCGTCGTCCACGATGAACACTGGCACGCTGTCCGGATCGATCGCAGGCTGAACCTCTGTTGCAGGGGCGCTCGCAACGACCGGGTGGAACGGGGGCAGGGAAGGGGCACTGTCTTTCAATAATCGGTAACCTCGGCGCGGGACCGTCTGGATGATCTCATTCTCTCCAAATAACTTGCGCAGCGATGAGATCTGCACTTGAAGATTGTTTTCCTCGACGACGGTATCGGGCCAGACCTGGGTGAGCAATTCATCTTTGCTGACGATCCGGCCATCGGCCTGCATCAACACCGACAGCAGTTCGAACGCCCGTCCTCCCACGCGCAGCGGCCGCCCGTCAAGAAAGGCTTCACGCCGCTCCAGGGAAATAGTCGCTTGGCCGAGTCGGATCATACGGTTCTCTGCGTGGTGTCGAGGGAGTGGCACAGGGCGCCGGTTCATCAGGACGACACGCTAGGCGACGACCTCGCACAATGCAATTATCCCGAGGGATAAGGCCGGTGGTTTTTCAATCTCTGCAACCGGTCGGGACAGGCGCTCGACGGCCATGATGGTGCCGGATGCGGACATGGGCATCACCACGAAACCTCTGCGCCAGAGCCTTGCGTATACTCCTGCGCCAGGCCTGAAACGAATAATGAGCGGTGACAGCGAATGCCCGGCAGACTTTCCTCCTCTCCAGCCCTCTGCAACCCGGATGTTGTGCCGGATGACGCCTGGCTGGAGGGCTGTGCATTCGAGCTGCTGCGCCGGGAAAACGACCTGACCTGGTTCACCATCCACGATCCTCGGTCGGACTTCCGCTGGCTGGCCGCTCGCGCACCGATCCAGCGTCCTGACGTGGGCAAGCGTCTGGAACGGGATTTTCATCTGCGCCCGGATTCAGCCTGGGCCATCCGGCCGGTCGCCTTCATCCGTTCGGCAGAAGGGCCGTTGCTGGTCTACCCCGAGACGGGCGTGGCCCTGTCTGATCTGCTCGGTCAGCCTGGCCTGCCGCCGGGCCGCTTGCTTGCCATCGCGGTCGCGGCGGCCCATGCGCTGGTCAATGCCGGGAAGGCCGGCGCACGACAGTCCAATCTCTTGCCCTGGCACTTGCGGGTGGGCGCCGATGATTCGGTGAGCCTTCTGGGTTATCACACCGACGAGCAGGCGGGCGCCGTCGCCGAGCTTCCTGCGCTGGAGCACTGGCCCTACCTGGCCCCCGAGCAGGTTCGGCGCGATGGCGCCGGTTTCGATGAGCGCAGCAATGTCTACGCGCTGTCGAGCATTCTTTACCACGCCTTGACCGGCCAGCCGCCCCTGACGGCGCGTGACCCGTCGCACTGGCGGCATGTGCATGCCGCGGTCCAGCCGGCATCGCCGGCCGTGCATGTCGCCGACCTGCCGGAAGGTCTCTGTCGCGTGTTGCTAAAAGGTCTGGCCAAGGAGCCGGGCGCTCGCTATCAGAGCATGGAGTCGATGGCCACCGACCTTGTCTGGTGCCGTCAGCAATGGCTGGAGCATGGCCATGTGAAGGCTTTCAGGCTGGGCACCTTCGATGCACTGCCATCCGTTGCTGACGACCCGGTGCTGTTTGGTCGGGAGGCGGAGCGCGCACAACTGCTCGAGCAGATCAGCCAGGTGCGCAGCGACGGTATCGCCCGAGTGCTATTGGTGGGCGGTACACCGGGGGCGGGCAAGTCAACCCTGATCCATCAGGGCGTGCGGCCGTTGGTTCCCGGCTATTGGGCCAGCGGCAAGATCAACCTGTTGCAGCAGGAAATCCCCAATGCGCCGCTGGCGGAAATCTTTCGTTCGCTGATGACTCAGTTGCTGGGCAAACCCGCACTGGAACTGCAAACCCTCGGCGCGCAACTGATTGAACGGCTCAAGGGGCGCGGCAGGATCCTGGTGGATCTGGCCCCCGAGGCCGAGCTGGTGATCGGTGCCACGCCGGAACTACCCAACATGCCCGCCCGGCACGCGCTTGAGCGGGTCAATCGCACGCTGCTCGATGCGCTGGACGTGTTTGCCCAGCCCGGGCGGCCGCTGGTGCTGTTCGTGGATGACGTGCAGTGGGCGGACGATTCGACGCTTGCGTTTCTGCGCGCTTTCTTCGCCCGGCCACCGCGGCATCTGGTACTGATCCTGGCGTACCGCGACAGCGGGTCGAAGGCCTTTGCGCGGGAGGACGCCATACTCGACGCGCTGCGCGGCGAACAGGCATTGCCCGGCATTCACATCACGCTGGGCGCCTTGTCGGTGTCCGCCGTCGCGCAACTGATGGCCGCAGAACTGGACACCGATCCCGCCAGCATTGAAGTGCTCGCCCAGGTCGTGCATTTGAAAACGGCCGGCAATCCGCTGTTCGTCAGTCAGGTGCTGCGGGCGCTGATCGATGAGCGTCTGGTGCGTTTCGACGCGGCGGCGGATCGCTGGGTCTGGAACCAGAGCGACGTGGACAGCTATCGCTATGCCGACAATGTCGCGGAGTTGATGGTCCAGCGACTGGACCGTCTGACGTTGGCCGAACGAGACGTCCTGCGCACGGCGGGTTACATCGGCGGTCGCTGTGACGAGTCGCTGCTGGGCCGGTTGTTGCCGTTTGATTCGGTGCAACTGGCGCGCGATGTACAAAGTCTGGTCGATGGGGGATTGCTGCTGCGCGCCGGCGCGCAACTGGTGTTCGGCCACGACCGGGTGCTCGAGGCGGCCTGTCAGCTGCCTTCGCCGGTGGGGCGTGGCAGTGAGCATGCGCGCATCGCCGCTGCCATGCTGGACCTGTGGGGCGAACAGGCCCATGAGCGCGTATTCGAGACTGCCGGTCAGATCCAGCGTGTCGACGATGCTGCACTGACGGAGCCGCAGCGCGCTGCGTTTATTGATGTCCTGGTCGAGGCTGCCGAGCGCGCGAGGGATTCGGCCGCCGTGCAACTGGCGGCGGATTATCTGCAGACGGCCGGACGCCTGCTCGGTCAGAGCGGCTGGACCCACCTCTATCCGCAAGCGTTCGCCAGCACCTGGCTGGCTGCCGAGTGCGCGATGCTGCTGGCGGATCTGGCGGGGGCCCGGGGACGTCTCGATGATTGCCTGAACCACGCGCTCACGGACGCGGACCGCGCGAAAACCTATCGCTTGCGTGCCACGTTGCGCACGCTGCACTCCGACTATGAAGGGGCGATCACCGAGGCTTTGACCGGCCTGGCGCTGCTGGGCATCACCTTGCAACGCAAACCTCCCGAGGATCATCTGACCCGGGCCTTTGCGCAGGTGCGCGACCTGATCGGCACGCGAGCGATCGCCGATCTGGTTCATTTGCCCAAGGCTGAGGATGCGCAGATCGAGGCGGCCATGGAGCTGCTCGGCACATTGATTCCTTCGTTCTTCGTCGATGACGATCTCCGCTTGCTGCACCTGGCGAAAATGGTCGAACTCACGCTCGAGCACGGCACTACGCCAAGCAGTGGCTACGGATTTGCGTGGTTTGGCGTGATGATCGCCGAGCGTTTCGGCGAATACGTGGACGGACTGGCATTTGCGCAAGTCGCCCTGAAACTGACTGACCTGCATGGCTATGAGGCCGGTCGCACAGGCACCCTGGTGGCGCTCGATCAGGTCAGCCCATGGACCCGGCCGATGGCGTATGCCCGGCAGACAGCGCTCGCGGCGTTCGAGTGCGGTCAGGCCGGGGGTGACCTGGGCATGTCCTGCTATGCCTGCAATCACATTGTTTCCGACTTGCTGTTCATGGGCGAACCCTTGCAAAAGGTGCTGGACGAACTGGAGCACGGTCTGGCCTGGGTGAGGCAGTTCAATTACGTCGATATCGAACGCATTCTGCTGGCGCAGCAGGCGTTCGCCATCGACCTGCGTGACGGTCGCCCCGTGCGGCCGCTGTCTGAACTGGAGGGCGTGGAACACGACCGTTTCGGCCCCATCGATCGAGCCTGCGTTTCGCAGTCGACGTTGTTCCTGTCGTGGCTGTATTCCGGCATGTCGGCCTTTTATGCAGGCGATGCGCTGTATGCCTGGCGGCGTTTCGAAGCCGCCGCGACGGTGGCCTGGTCCATTCCGGCGCATATCAATCTTGCCGATTACCATCTCTTTCGCAGCCTCGCACTGGCCAGTACGCAAGTGCCGGGTGACGTTGAGCGAAAACTGCAAGTGCTTGAGCAGCAACGCCAGCGATTTCTTGCATGGGCCGCGCTCAATCCGGCGACGTTCCGCAATAAACTGCTGTTGATCGACGGCGTGATCGCGCGCTTGCGCGGTCAGGACCTGATTGCCATCCGTTGCTTCGATCAATCGCAGATCGCAGCGGCCGCCGCCGGTTTCGTTCACGAACAGGCACTGGCGCACGAGCAACTGGCCGACGTCTGCATGTCCAATGAGCTGGTCTCGGGGGCTCATCACCACCTGCGTTTTGCCCGGGATTGCTACGACCTCTGGGGGGCGAGCGCCAAGGCGCGGCAACTGGAAAACCGCCATCCGTTTCTGCGCACGGAACCCGCTTCGCAACCTTCACAACCGATCAACCGGGGCCGGCTGGACCTGGAGGCGGGTATCGAGGCCGCGCGGGCACTTTCCCAGGAAGTCTTGCTGGATCGGCTGGTCGAGACCTTGATGAACCACCTGATGGTTCAGGCCGGGGCTGACCAAGGTGTGCTGATGATGGTCGCTGAAGGCGACCTGCGCCTGGCGGCCGCCGCGTCGATGGAAGCCGGCAATCTGCTGATTGCGCTGGACAGCGATCAGGCGCTCGAGGCGCTGGCGCCTGCGTCGGTGCTCAATGCAACGATGCGTACCCGTGCACCCCTGGTGCTCGACGACGTGCGGGTCGATTGCCCCGAAGCCTATGGCGCCGATCTGCGTCGGCGGCAGACCCGCTCGATGTTGTGCCTGCCGCTGCTCAGACAAGGCACGTTGATCGGTCTGGTCTATCTGGAAAACAGCCTGGTACCCGGCCTGTTCAGTGCCGAACGGCTGACCATGCTGGAAATTCTTGCCTCCCAGGCAGCGGTGTCGCTGGAGACCGCCCGGCTGTATGCGCAATTGGTGGAAGACAACCGCTTGCGGGCGCAGATGGAAGCGGATCTGCGCAGCTCCCGCGCCGAACTGGCGCGCAACTCGCACCTCAAGGTCATGGGCGAACTTTCAGCCTCCATCGCCCATGAGATCAGTCAGCCGCTGCTTGGCATTCAGTCCAATGCCTCGGCCAGCCTGCGCTGGCTCAAGCGTGAAAAGCCCGATCTGGACGAGGCGATTCAGGGCCTGGAAGACATCCGCTCGGACAGCACGCGGGCCGCCGACATTGTCCAGGCCTTGCGCGCACTGGCCAGGCAGGCGCCGCTCAAGCGCTTGCCGGTGCAGATCGACGAGTTGGTGAGTGGTGTCGTTCAACTGACAGCGACCGAACTGGCCAACCGCAACGTTGCCCTGCACACCCGACTCGAAGCGCAATGTCAGGTGTGGGTCGACTCGGTGCAGATCCAGCAGGTGGTGTACAACCTGATCACCAATGCGATGGAGGCGATCGCCGGCGCCGGGGTGCCGGATGGGCGCATCGTCATCAGCTCCACCGTCAGGGACGGCCATGTGCGGGTGACGTTCCAGGACAACGGGCCGGGGATTGGCGTGCCTCAGCGCGAGCAGGTATTCGATGCCTTTTACACCACCAAGGGCAGCGGGATGGGAATGGGCCTGGCCATCTGCAGGTCGGTGATCGGCGCACATGGCGGGACGTTGCTGATCGAGGACAGCGAGCAGGGTGCCCGACTCAGTTTCGACCTGCCGCTGGAACCGGCTGGCGCCGAATAAAAAAAGGCCGCATCAGCGGCCAAAGGGGAGGAGCGGGTAACGTCAGGTTCGGTCAGGTCACGCGTGCGAGGGGTGGGCGTGCCCAGCGTTGTGCACGCTCCAGAGTGCAGCGTCGAGTTCGATGGCAGGCAACTGAAGCGCGATGGGCGCGCGGTTGGCGACGAAGGCGCGACGCCATTCTCGGGGCGGCATGCCTTCGAGGCGGTTGAAGGTGCGGGTGAAGTGCGAATGGTCCGAAAACCCGCATTCGTAGACGACCTCGGTGATCGGCATCGAAGTGATCAGCAGGCTTTTGGCTTTCTCGATCTTCATCCTCAGCCACCACTCCTGCGGTGAGTACCCGGTGTTCTTTTTGAACGCACGGGAAAAATGACTGCGCGAAAGATTGCAGAGGCCGGCGATCTCGCTGATGCGCGCGCTGCGGCTCAGGTCCCTGAGCATCAGTTCCTTGGCGCGACGTTCCTGCCAACTGGTCAACGATCCCAGCGGGCGCATCAGGGGGCGTGGATGGTCGGAAATCAGCGATTGCGGGCTCATGTTTGCTCTCCTTATCGTTGTGCAAAGTCTCTGCGTCGACGCCCTTTAAAGTCCTTAAACAATCCTGAAGAGTTATTAAATTCCCTCGGTCAGCCCCCTGCGGTCAGCGGGTCAGGCATGGGACGGGTAGTCAATGTAGCCACGCTGATCGCCGCCAAAGAACGTGCTCGGGTCCGGTGTGTTGAGCGTCAGGCCTTCGCGGATTCGCCGAGGCAGATCAGGGTTGGCCAGAAACGGTCGGCCGAACGCGATGATGTCGGCGCGTCCGTCGGCCAGGGCCTGTTCCGCCGACTCGGGGTCGTAGCCGCCGGCGATCATCAGCACGCCATCCCATGCCGCACGCAACTGAGCGATGATCGCGTCCCAGCGTGGGTCGAAATTTTCGTCCTTGACGGTGCCGACCACCGCCGGCTCGACCAGGTGCAGGTAGGCCAGCTTCCAGCGGTTCAGCGAACGCACGATGTAGCCGAATGTGGCCTCCGGCGATTCATCGCCCATGCCCATGAAGCGACCCATGGGCGTCAGGCGCACGCCGACACGGTCGGCACCGACTTCGTCGACCACGGCCGCCACCACTTCCAGTAACAGGCGCGCACGGTTTTCCAGGGTGCCGCCATAACCGTCCGTGCGCTGGTTGCTGTTGCTGTTGATGAACTGGTCCAGCAGATAGCCGTTGCCGGCGTGAATTTCCACGCCATCCATCCCGGCGCTCAGCGCATTGCGGGCGGCGCGGCGGTAGTCGCTGATGATGTCGGCGATTTCCGAAACCTGCAGTGCGCGCGGCACTGGCACGTCGCCCCAGACACCGTTGCCCTCGGCATCGACGATGAAGGTCTTGCCCGGTACAGGCAATGCGCTCGGCGCCACCGGCAGTGCGTTGTCCGGTTGAAAGCTTGGGTGCGATACGCGGCCCACATGCCACAGCTGCATGAAGATCAACCCGTCGGCCTCGTGTACCTGGCGGCTGACTTCGCGCCAGGCTTGCACTTGTTCATCGTTGTAGATGCCAGGCGTCCACGCATAACCCTGGCCCTGACGGGAAATTTGCGTCGCCTCGGTGATGATCAGCGCGGCGCTCGCCCGCTGGCGGTAGTACTCGGCGTTCATGGACGTCGGGATGTCGCCCGGTTGCCCGGCACGGGAGCGAGTCAACGGCGCCATCGCCACCCGATGGGGAAGTGTGTAGGGGCCGAGGGCGATGGGGCGGAACAGTTGTTGTGTCATGGGGGTTCTCCAGTCTTCGAAAAAGGTCGGTGGACGGTGTCGGACATTGGGTCCGGCACCGGATGGCCCTACGTTAAGCGGCTGACCGGTGCTTGATAATCCACACGCGACGCCACGCTGCATTGCGTGAAATGCAACGTGGCGCGGTTCAGGAAGGCTGTTGCGAGCGGGTCAGGGGCAGGTTCAGCCAGCGCCGTCCGGTGGCGTTCGCCACGGCATTGCCGATGGCAGCCGCCATGGGGCCTTGGACGATTTCGGCGGCACCGAGAAACGGTTGCCCCGGCTGGTCGAGCAGGTGAACGTCGACCTTTTTGGGCACTTGCGAGAAGCGCAGA
This sequence comes from Pseudomonas sp. 3-2, assembly GCF_019710535.1. Lineage (NCBI taxonomy): Bacteria > Pseudomonadati > Pseudomonadota > Gammaproteobacteria > Pseudomonadales > Pseudomonadaceae > Pseudomonas > Pseudomonas sp. 3-2. Next base: position 3,014,438 of record NZ_CP081200.1, read on the forward strand.
ATCGGGTAGCCGCTCCAGTCGTAGCTGCGGATGCCGCCGGCGTCATAGGCGACCTTTTCATACAGCGTCCAGCTGGTGGACTGCACGATCCCGCCCTCGACCTGGTTGCGCAGGCCATCGGGACTGACGATCTGCCCCACGTCCACTGCGGTGACGACGTGGTCAATCTGCACTTCGCCGGTCTGCGGATGCACCCGCAGACGCACGGCGATGGCGCAGTAGCCCATGATGTTTTTGTAGCGCGCGAAGGCGAAGCCAAGGCCTGCGCCGGGTTCACTGCTTTTTTGCGCCCAGCCGACGGCATCGCGAACCTTTTCCACCACCGCCCGTGCCCGAGGATCGGTCAGGTGTGCCAGGCGCAGGGCAACCGGATCGACTGCGGCCTTGGCGGCCAGCTCGTCGATACAGGCTTCGATGGCGAAGACGTTGATGTGCGCCCCCAGCGAGCGCATGGCTGAAGTGCGAAACGGCATCTCGGTGACGAAGTTCATGTCGATCCGCGAGGAGGCCACGGTGTACAGCGGCACCGCGTTGCGATCGCCATCGCCCTCAGGCTGGGCGATCGGCACCGAGGGTGCGGAAGCGAACGGCCGGGCCAGCAGGCGTGCGGGCAGCAAGCGCCCGGCGTTGACGATGCGTTCGTTGTGCGGCGTGGTCCATAGCTCATAGTTCCAGTCCTGCAGCCGACCTTGCGCATCAAGGTTGGCTTGCACCTCGCTGACCATCGCCGAGCTGTAGGGCTCCCAGAGGTTTTCCTGCTCGCGCATCCATTGCACCCGCACCGGCGTGCCCGGTACGCGCATGGCAATCAGCGCCGCGTCGGCTGCTGCATCGTCCGCGCCGTTGTGGCCGTAACAGCCGGAGCCTTCGGTGTGGATGCAGCGCACGCGCTCGGGTGGCAGCCGCAGCATCTCGGCGATTCCGGCGCGCAGCGGATACACGCCCTGAGTGTGGGTCCAGACGGTGAGGGTGCCGTCCTTGAACCAGGCCACGGCGCAGGACGGGCCGATCGAACCATGCATCAGGTATTGCTTGGTCACTCGGGCGCGGTATTGGTTGGCGGTCGCGCCCTGGGGCGTGCCTTCACGGCTGATCGGATAACGACGCGAGGGCAGGCGCTTGAGCAGCGCATGGATGTCGCGCGATTCGGGAATCGCCTGTCCGCCGCTCCAGCGCGCCGAGGCGTATCCATGACGCATGGCTTTGATCGCTTGCCATTCGTCCCGCGCGACCACGGCCAGATAATTGCCGTCGCGAATCACCTGCACCACCCCGGACAGCGTCTTGATCGATTCAATATCGATGGCTTCCAGCGTGCAGCCGGGACGCGGCGGGCGGATGACCCGGGCATGGAGCATGCCCGGCAGGCGAATGTCCTGCACGAACGCGGCGCCGCCGCTGACTTTGCCCGGAATGTCCAGGCGTGGCAGCGAATGGCCGATGAGCTTGAACGACGCCGGCGGCATCGAGGGTGACTCGGACGTTGCATAGCGGTGCAGATCGACCTGCTGCACGGCGTCGGCGTAGGACATGTGTTGCCCGGTCGGGCCGAGAATGCTGCCGTCGCGAGTCGTCAGCAGTGCCGGCGCAACGTTCCAGCTGCGCCCGGCCGATTCCAGCAGCATCTCGCGCACTTGTGCCGCCGCGTTGAACAGCGCGGTGCCGCTGTCGAAAATCGTGTGGCTGCCGGCGGTGTAGCCTTCGTTCGGCGTGAGTGCGGTGTCGGCGGTGAGCAGGTTGATCGCTGAGGGGGCGACCTCCAGCCGTTCAGCGGCAATTTGCAGTAACGCGGTTTTGACCCCGGTGCCCAGTTCGACCTTGCCGGTGTAGACGGTGATGCCGTCGGGGCCGACGCGGATCCAGGCATCGAGCCAGGGGTTGGTGCGCAGGCTGCCGGGCAGGTCCGGCGCCAGCACAACCGTGCCGAGGGTATCGACTTCGGTGTCAGCCAGGGCGCGGCGCGAGACCGGCACCAAAGCAAACGCCACCAGCAGCGCGCCCCCGCGCAGGAACGCGCGGCGACTTTGATCGACCTCATTGATCGTGGTCATTGCGCACCCCCGTTTTGCCGGGCGACCAGGCTGATCGCCTCGATGATGCGCAAGTGCGTGCCGCAGCGGCACAGGTTGCCTGCCATGTGCTCGCGAATGGTCTGCTCGTCGGGATGCGGATTGCTTTCCAGCAGTGCCTGCGCACGCATCAACATGCCGGCGATGCAGTAACCGCATTGAGCGGCCTGTTTGTCGATGAACGCTTGCTGCAGGGAGCCGGGGCGTTCGGCCGTGCCCAGGCTCTCGACCGTCCGCACCTTTTTGCCCTCAAGACCCGCGCAGGGTGTCAGGCAGGAAAACACCGGTTGGTCATCGACGATGACGGTGCAGGCGCCGCATTGGCCCAGGCCACACCCGTACTTGGCGCCGTTCAGGCCCAGGTGATTACGCAGTGCATAGAGCAGCGGCATGTCCGGTTCCAGTTCGAGAGCCCGGGAAGATCCGTTGACGTTGAGGGTGATCTGAGTCATTTCGTCTCCTGACGTAGCGCTTGGAGGGTGGCAGGAAGGTCGGTCCACGGTTGATCGGGGCTGGCCTGATGGCGCAGGTAGACGGCCAGGGCGTCGAGTTGAGCGTTGTCGAGACTGGCGGCGAACGAGGGCATCACCGGACCCGGTTGGCCGGGTTCTGCCGGGATGCCCTCGAGTACGGTTTTCACAAAGTTGCGCGGGCTGGCGGCCTGTAGTGCCGAGGTGCGATCCAGTGCCGGGCGGCCGTCGATTTCACGCATCGGCGCGCCTTGGGCATGGCAGCCGGCGCAGGCACTGGCGAACAGCAGCGCGCCAGAGGATCGATCCGCAGGTTCAGCGCTGGCGCTCGGAATTTCGTTGATCGCGGTTTTCGCCGGCAGACTCAGCAGGTATTCGGCAATCGCCTGAGCATCTTCCACGGGCAAGCGCGCCAGACCGAGACTGACCGGGCGCATCGGGCCCGCCGCCGTGCCGTGTCCGTCGACCACTTCGGCCCGCAGGTAACTCACCAGTTGCTCGCTGCTCCACGGGTTTGCCCGGTGCGCCATGCCCAGCAGTGAAGGCGCGTCCCAGCCATCCACGCTGCCGCCGGCCAGGTTTTCGCCGGATTTCTCGGCGCCGATCAGGTTCAACGGTGAATGACAGCCCGCGCAGTGACCGGGCCCCTCGACCAGGTAACGCCCGCGATTCCACGCCTGCGATTGCTCCGCCAGCGGCGTCAGCGGCTTCCCATGCAGGAACAGCAGGTTCCAGAACGACACCAGAGGCCGGATGTTCATCGGGAAGTTCATGCGGTTCTGTTGTGGCGGCGAGTCCACGGCCGGGCCGCTCATCAGGTACGCATAGGCGTCGGCGATGTCGTCCTGGCTCATGCGACGGTAATGAACGTAGGGGAAGGCCGGGTACAGGAAGTGGCCGTCGCGGGAGATCCCTTCACGCATCGCCCGCTCGAAGGCCGGCAGCGACCATTGGCCGATGCCGGTCTGTGGATCCGGGGTGATGTTGGTGCTGTAGAGGGTGCCGAACGGCGTCACCAGCGGCAGTCCGCCGGCCAGGTATTGGCCGCCAGGCCGCGTATGACACACCGCACAGTCGCCCGCCTCGACGACGCGCGCGCCGCGTTGCAGTTGTGCGGAATCGAAGGTTTGCGGGCGTTCGACCGGCGCAATTGCCGGACGCCACATCAGCGCCAGGGCAGCGATTGCACCGATCGACGCGAGGGCTGCCGCGCTGACCCACAGCGCTCTGGATCTCATGAAATGGCCGTTCATGAGCGGTTGCCCAAGAGGCACGCGGTGGGCGTGAGGGACGGATTCGGCATCTTCGACAACTCCTTGAACGACCGGGGAAGGGCGCCGATGCAAAGCCCTGCGCCAGGTGCCCAAGGGTAGAGAAGGTGCAAACGTCCGAGTATTGCCAGACCGCGCAATAGCACGTTGCGCCAAGTGCAACGCCGAGGGTCGTTGCATTTGGCGCATCACTCAATTGCCTTTGGGATGGATACTCGAAGGCCTGCGCGACCCTTAGCCTTGGCGTCACTTTTCCAAACTCATCGAGGTGTCATCATGCTCACGGGCAATCCGGCAGCGGCGGCCAAGGCCGAACCATCCGCTTCTCTTTCCGGCCTGATGGTCGCGTTCCTGGCATTCTGCTGCGGCGCGGTCGTGGCCAACCTTTATTACGCTCAGCCGATCGTCGAACTGATCGCGCCGCAGATCGGCCTGTCCAGCGCCAATGCCAGTCTGATCGTTTCACTCACGCAGTTCGGTTATGCATTGGGCCTGCTGTTGCTGGTGCCGCTGGCCGACCTGATGGAAAACCGTCGGCTGGTGGTCGGGTTTACCCTCGCGGCGAGCGTGACGCTGTTGTGCGCCGGCCTGACGCAATCGCCGTCGATGTTCCTGGTCCTGTCGTTGCTGATCGGCCTGACTTCGGTGGCGGTGCAGATCCTGGTGCCGTTGGCCGCGCACCTGGCGCCCGAGGCAACCCGTGGGCGGGTGGTGGGCAACATCATGAGCGGCCTGTTGCTGGGCATTCTGCTGTCGCGGCCACTGTCGAGTCTGCTGGTGGAAGTGTTCGGCTGGCGCGGGGTGTTTTTCAGCGCAGCGGCGCTGATGGCTGTCATCGCCCTGATCATGGCGATTGCCTTGCCGCGCCGCGTCCCGAGCCATCAGGCGACGTACGTGGCGCTGATCGGCTCGGTGTTTGCGCTGGCCCGTCGGCACGCGGTTCTGCGTCAGCGTTCGCTGTATCAGGGCTTGCTGTTCGCCAGTTTCAGCCTGTTCTGGACCCTTGCACCGATCGAGCTGATGCGGCACCACGGTTTCAGTCAGGCACAGGTGGCGATATTTGCCCTGGTCGGCGCCGTCGGCGCGATCGCAGCGCCGATTGCCGGGCGCTTGGCGGATGCCGGGCACGGTCGGCGCGGGACGCTCGTGGCACTGTTGCTGGCGCCAGTCTCGTTGCTGATCGCCGCGCTGCCGGGCAGCAGTTATGTCTGGCTGGTGGTTTGCGCGGTGCTGCTGGACTTCGCCGTGCAACTGAACATGGTGCTGGGCCAGCGCGAGGTGTACGCCATCGACCCGCACAGCCGGGCGCGCCTGAATGCCGTGTACATGACCAGCATTTTTGTCGGCGGCGCGCTGGGATCGCTGGTCGCCAGTCCGCTCTACGAGCATTTTGGCTGGAACCTGTCCGCCGTGACCGTGGCGTTGCTGCCGGCACTGGCCCTGGCGCTGTTCCTGAGCCGCAAGGCCGATGCCTGAACCGCAGGCACCGCTGAGTCCGATGAAGCACGGTCCTACAAGACGATTGGCGAACGGTGATGCACAATCATCACCGTTTCCTTTCGATCGGGCTCCACTTATGGACAAGTTGCTGGCACTGAAGATGTTCGTTGAAACCGTACGTTGCGGTGGTTATTCCTCGGCGGCGCGCAAACTCGGCATCTCCACCTCTTCGGTGACACGCCAGGTGGCGGGGCTGGAAAACGAATTGGGCGCCAGCCTGCTCAACCGCACGACACGCAACACCAGCGTGACGGTCGCCGGCCAAACCTATTTCGAGAAAGCGGTGGCCATTCTCGATGCCATCGATGAGGCCGACGCGGTTGTCGCCGACCGTGGCAGCGAGGCGCAAGGACGCCTGCGCATCAGTGTGCCGGTGGAGTTCGGCCGGCAGATCATTGCACCGCAACTGGGGGAATTGCTCGACCGCCATCCGGGGCTTGAAATCAGTGTGTCGTTGAGCGATCAGGTCAGCGATCTGCTGAGCGAGCAGATCGATGTCTCGGTGCGGCTGGGATCGTCGGTGGTCAGTGACGATATCGTCAGCAAGCGCGTGGGCGGATTCCAGCGCTGGATTGTGGCGAGTCCGGATTACCTGAGCGGTCACGCTGTTCCGGCGCATCCACGAGACTTGCTCGAGCATCAATGCCTGCGCTTCGACTACGCTGGTTCGCACCAGCACTGGACGTTCCAGGGCGACGAGGAAACCATCCAGCTCAATGTCCATGGCCGCCTGCAAAGCAACAACGCCGACATCCTGCGCGAAGCGGCGGTGGCGGGGCGCGGGGTGGCCCTGCTGGCCGACTGGCTGGTGCGCGCCGACGTCGAGGCCGGTCGGTTGACGCGGCTGCTGGAGGGTTATGAAGTCAACCCCGGTAATGCGAGCTGCTGCATCAATGCGTTGTACCTGCCCAATCACCGGGGCTCCAGTCGTATCAATGTGTTCATCGACTTTCTGGAAGACATTCTGGCAGCGGAGCCATCGACTCAACGCTAGAGTGCCGTTTATTGCCGCCCGACGCTTTGTGAGTTCTGCATAAAAAAAAGCGCCCGCCAAAAAAACCGTGGCGGGCGCCTGGGAATGCGCAGCGATAGGGAAGTGTGAACCGTCGCGTGATCAGGCCACCGGAATCAACGGGTCGGCCGCGGCCAGTGCGGTTGCACGATCGGCGGCCGGCGGGTAGATCCACACGGTGTTGATCTGGGTCTTGAGGTCCTTGGCCTCTTGTCCGACCAGTTTCAATTGACGGTCCCAGCCCTCGGTGAACACCGCGCCCCAGGCACCGAGGTCAAGGCAGGTCACGTACTTGGGCTGGCGGTAGGTGATCGGCGCGACACCGATCAGGTCAGCGGCCACATTGTTGCCGGCATAACGGCCCAGGCTGATCGCATGCTGGCAGGACATCGCGGCGTAGTTTCCGAGATCATCCGTGGCGGCATAAGCGACGTCGCCGGCGGCGAAGACATCCACGTGCCCCAGCACTTTCAAGTGGCCGTCGACGTGCAGGCGACCTTGCGGATCACGGCTGCCAGGCACCTGTTCGGTGAGCGGGCTGGCGCGGAAGCCAACGGTCCAGATGACGGTGTTGGACTCGATACGTTTGCCGTCGGCCAGGGTCACGCCGCCGGCATCCACCGAGGCGACCGAGGCGTCGACTACCCATTCAATGCCCAGCTCTCGGGACGCTTCCACAATGGACGGGCGAATACCGTCACCCAGCGTCGCGGCGATTTGCGGCGAACGATCCACCACGATGACCCTGATCGGCGCATCGTCACCCAGTGCGGCACGCAGGCGGGCCGGCATTTCGGTGGCGGTTTCGATCCCGGTAAAACCACCACCGGCGACCACCACGGTATTACGCGCAGCGCTCGACGGCTGGTCCTTCAACGACTTGATATGGGCTTCGAGGCGCGCGGCTTCTTCGATCTGATCGACATCGAAGGCGTGTTCGATCATGCCTTTGAGCGGTGGGCGAATCACGCGACTGCCGGCGGCCAACACCAGTCGGTCATAGCTCAGTGTGCCTTGCGTACCGAAGGCATCGCTGTAGGTCACTTGCTTGCCGGCGGTGTCGATGTTGTCGGCGATGCCTTTGACAAATTTCACGCCCACGGCATCGAACAGTTCACCCAGCGGCGCTTTCATGTTGTGGACATCCGGCTCGTAGAAGCGCGGACGGATGCGCAGTTCTGCCTGGGGTGCGAGGACGGTGATCTGCACGTCGTTACGATCATGCTGGTCCAGCAGACGTGCGGCGCTCAGGGCGCTCCAGACTCCACCAAACCCTGCGCCTATCACTAAAATGTGTTGTTTCATCGGATGACTCCTGTGGAAATTCTGGTCGTTGAACGGTTTGTCCGTTCATGCGTGAGCGTCTGCCGCACTGCACGAAGCAGGTGGTTGTGAACAACCGCAGAGCCGGTTCGATTCGCTGGGGAAGATGCTATCGGGGAAGGTGCGGCGAGACACTTCTACATAGGGTCAGTGCCGACATGCTTAGGTATGGGGTGAGGTATACACAGGTATAGAAAGAGGGCCGTCAAACGGCGCGATTGAATGCGCTTTCGATGCAGGTGATGAGTTCGCCGCACGGGAAGGGTTTAGGGAAATAGGCGAGGGGCTCGGGGAATGCGGCGTTGACCCTTGGCGGACGCCCCTGGTAACCCGTGATGAAAATGATCGGGATGCGCACGCCTCGGGCGCACAGCTCATCGTACATCTCGATGCCGGACAGACCGGGCATCTGGATGTCCGAGATGATGCAGCCGGGGCGGGGCGGCGCCTTCATCGCCAGAAAAGCCTCCGCGCTCGGGTACAACTGCACGGTGTAGCCGTGAGAGCGCAACAGGCTGTCCAGCGCCATGCGCACGGACTCATCATCATCGACAACCGATACAACAGCGGTGTGGGACATTGCTTTACCAGGGCTGATCTCGGGTAGCCCGTCGAGGACGCCCGCCATTGCCGCACGATACGCCGCTCGGTCCGGCGGCGGACTTATACGTGTGTATAGCGACCGTATTTAAACGTCTGCGAGCCCGGCGCCATTGCGCTGTGTGGCGTCAGCGCGAGAACCGGCTGCGGTATTCCCGGGGCGAGACCGAGAGGTGACGGTAGAAGGTGTCGCGCATGCGTTCTTCGTCGCCGAACCCGCACAACTGTGCGATCTGGTCGATGTTGCGCTGAGAGTCTTCGAGCATTCGTCGCGCCGCTTCCAGGCGAAACAGCTCGAGTGCCTTGGCCGGCGTGCGGCCGATCTTGCGTTTGTAGACCCGCGCGAAATTGCGCGGGCTCATCTGCGCCTGTCGGGCCAGCGATTCGACGCTCAATTGCGGGTCGCCGAGGTTTTCGCTGATCCACAGGTGCAATTCTTCGAAGCAGCCTCTGTCGTCGATCTGCGCTTGCAGCAACTGGCTGAACTGCGCCTGACCGCCAGGACGTTTGAGAAAAACCACCAGCTCCCGCGCCACCTTCAACGCCACGGCGCGGCCGCAATCGGCCTCGACCAGCGCCAGCGCCATGTCGATCCCGGTGGTGACCCCGGCGGAAGTCCAGACGTTGCCTTGCTGGATGTAGATCGCATCAAGGTCGACGTCGACACTCGGAAAACCACCCTTGAGCATGTCGCACATCCCCCAGTGGGTGGTTGCGCGCAAGCCTTCCAGCAGCCCGGCCTGGGCCAGCAGAAAGGTGCCGCTGCACACCGAGGCGGTGCGTCTGGCCTTGGCCGACGCCGCGCGCAGCCAGTCGACCAACGCAACATTGTCGAGCATGGCCTGACGGATGTTCGGCGCACCGGGCACGATCAGCGTATCGATGGTTGTCTCGTCAAAGGTGCGCAGGGCCAAGGTGTTGACCGACAGCCCTTCGGCGGTGGCGATCAATCCGCCGTCCAGGCTTGCGGTGTGCAACGCGTAGCCAGGCAAGCCGCGTTCGGCCATCGCCTTGGACGCGGCCCAGAACACGGTTTGTGCGCCGGTCAGGTCCAGCAAGCCCATCTGCGGATACGCCAGGAACACCAGCGTGCGCGGTTGCGCGAGCAAGCAGGTGAGAGGGTCGGGTTGGTGAAAAATAGAGTTCATGACTGCTCAGGGACCTGATGATCGCCCGCTTTTCGGCGATCCGGTGCGCCGTAGTTTCGGTGTTTGCGGGCAGGAGCGCGAATATACATTGGTATGGGCCACAGCCACCTCAACAGCGGCGTTACTCGGTCGATGTGGTTCAAGCCCTATACCCGCGTATGGTGTTGGACGTCGTGGTCGCGATGCACACTCGATTTCAAGGCGCGCCATTCAGCGCTTGCGCCAGCAAGGGCATTCGTCCGGGAAATTTTGACTCAGCCAAGAGGAAAGCGACCATGTCAACGTATCTGAATCACTCCAATCAAACCAACGCAACCGATGACCGGCAGGCGTCCGTCACCCGCCAGCCATTCGCTCCGGCGCAGGAGCTGGTGCCATCGCGCTACGCGCTGCAGGTCGGCGACATCGACGTGGTGGTGATCAGCGACGGCGTGCTGCCGCTGCCGACCTCGACCATGTCCACAAATGCCGACCCGCAGGCTCGCGCCGCGTGGTTCAAGGACATGTTCCTGGGGCCGGACGCGTTTGACTGGGCACTCAACGTGCTGGTCGTGCGCAGCGGCGAGCAGATCATTCTGGTCGACGCCGGACTGGGCGGGCAGTTTCCCGGTTTCCCCCGGGCCGGCCAGTTGCCGAAACGCCTGGAAGCGGCGGGCATCGATCTGGCCAGCGTGACTGACATCGTGATCACCCACATGCACATGGACCATGTCGGCGGTCTGCTGGTCGACGAGGTGAAGAGCCGGTTGCGTGCGGACGTGCGCATTCACGTCTCGGCAAAAGAGGTCGAGTTCTGGGAGACGCCGGACTTCACCCAGACCGTCATGCCGGCGCCAGTGCCTGACGTTCTGCGCGCGACGGCCAATCAATTCATCAACGATTACCGCCGCCAGGTGCGCACCTTCGAGGATGAATACGAAGTGGCGCCGGGGGTGGTGGTGAAACTCACCGGCGGGCATACGCCGGGGCACAGCATTGTCTACGTCAACTCGGGCGGCGAACGCCTGACCTTTGCTGGCGACGCCCTGTTTCCGGTGGCCTTCGAGCATCCGGAATGGCACAACGGTTTCGAGCATGATCCTGAAGAGTCGGTGCGTGTTCGCATGCGTCTGATGCGCGAAGCGGCGGCGAGTGGCGAGTGGTTTGTCGCCACCCACCTGCCGTTCCCGTCGGTAGGTCGAGTGGCGGTCGATGGCGATGCGTTCCGCTGGATTGCAGCGTTCTGGGATTACTGATCGGCTGTCGGCGGCCCGGCTGCATTCGGCCGGGCTCGATAAAAATCAGGCCCCGCAAGTGACGAACTTGCGGGGCCTTTTTTTGCTTTGAGGTTTGTCGGTCGGGCAGCGGCGGCTTTGCATCGAGTTGTTCGAGAGGACCGCTCAACGACGGCGCATCAGCGCCTGCTCGATGCAAGCCAGCAGAGCCTCGGTATGGAACGGTTTGGAGAAATAACCTTCCGGCGTCCTTACCCGGGCACTGAACTCGGGGGGCAGGCCCGGTTTGCCCGTGATGAAAATCGTCGGAATATGGATCTTCCTGGCCGCCAGCGCCTCGTACATTTCGACCCCGCACATGCCTGGCATCTGAATGTCCGAGATCAGACACCCGGTCTGCTCTGGCGCGCTCGATTCAAGAAATGCAAAAGCACTGTTGAATGTCTTGACCGTATAACCGCAAGACCGCAACAAACTGTCCATTGAAACCAGAACAAGTTCGTCATCATCGACAACTGAAACAATAGCTGAGTTGAACATGGGAAACCTTGCGTTCTTTGCGGGTGTCTGTCGCGCCCGCCATACTTGCAAGATACGCTTTCAAAAATTGTGGAATAGTATACGTGGGTATGTTTAGTTGGTTTTTTGTTAGTTGCGACAGTTAATCAATGTTCAGCAAATAAATGGTTGTTGATTAACGAAAGAAAGTAACTGTTATGTCGAGTGCAGGCTTCAAAGAGTTGTCGGCTGGCGTAGTCGTTGTTGGCAATTGCGCTGGCGCGACAGTCGCGGAACAAGGCATCGGCGGCCCGTAGTCGGCGCAGGGCACGGTCAATGCCTTTAAGGCAGTCGGCAAAGCATAAAGGTTCGGGAGCCTCGTTGAGGTGGTAGAGCGCGTCGCGCTGGGCATGGCCGCCCAGGTCGGTGATGCCGGTGACGAGAAAGTCGGCGTAACGGGTATTGGCATTCAACAGTCTGCGCAACAGTGTCTGCACCGGCAAAAAGCTGACGGTGCGCAATGTCTGCTGGCTGTGTCTGAGTCGCACCAGAATGCTCAGCGTCGCGCTCAGGGTCTGCGTCAATGCGTCGATGATCTCCACGCGCTCAGCGGTGGACAACGATGTGTGCGTGCCATAGCGGGTGACGCAGGGCGGGTGACTGACCAAATACAGTTTGTGCGGTGCGTTCATGACCACCGTCTCCGGCTAGCGCTCGTGCGCGATTGAATGTTGTGATTGCAGCAGCGGACTCCACTGTTTCTGGTTGTCCGGGCGTCGGTAGTACACCACCATGCGCCGGGCGACCTGCATGGCCAGCTCGCGACCGTGATCGGCCTCGACCAGTGCCAGCGCCAGATCGATCCCGGCGCTGACGCCGGCGGAGGTCCACACCGATGCCTGGTGAACGAAGATGGCCTCGCGATCCAGCTCGACCCTGGGGAACAGCCGCTCGAACATGTCAGCCATCAACCAGTGTGTCGCCACGCGCAGGCCGTCGAGCAGTCCGGCCTGAGCCAGGAAAAAAGCACCGCTGCATACCGACGTCGTACGGTTTGCAGTGGCTGACGTGGCGCGCAACCAATCGACCAGCGGCGCGTTGTCTCGCAACGCCTGGCTGATGAACGCCGAGCCCGGAACGATCAACGTATTGATCGGCTCGTCGCCGAGCTCATCCAGCCGCCGGGTTTGAACCACCAGGCCTTCGCCGGTCTGCACCGGCCCGCCTTGCAGGCTCGCGGTGTGCAAGGCATAACCGGGCAAACCGAGTTGCGCCAGTCCGCACGTCGCCGCCCAGAAAACGGTCTGCGCACCGGTCAGATCCAGCAGGCCCATTTGCGGGTATGCCACGAAAACGACGGTTCGTTCGTGTACCGGGGTTTCGGGTTCTGCGCCGGGGGTTGTACGTTGGATAGACAATGCGGGTCTCCATATCGCCACCGGGCGACATCAGGGGTGGATGGTTGTCATTGATCGTGTTCGAGCGCAGCCAATGGAATCGCAAACACAAACTGCGTGCCGACGCCCTCGGTGCTGTTGACCCAGATGCGGCCGCCGTGGAATTCAATGATCGAACGGCAAATCGAGAGGCCCATTCCCAGGCCGGTGGGCTTGGTGGTGAAGAATGGGTCGAACAGCGAAGGCAGGATGTCCTCGGCAATGCCAACGCCGGAGTCGGCGATTTCAAGCACGGCCTCGTTGTGCAGGATCGAGGTGGTGATCCGCAGCGTCCGGGCGCGGTCAAGTACATTGGCCATGGCCTGGCAGGCGTTGATGATCAGATTGATGATGACTTGCTGCAGCTGTACCCGGTCACCTTTGATTCGTGCCCCGTGAGTGCCCAGTCGGGCGTGCGGGCGCACCTCATGGAAGCTGATGTCATGTTGCATCAGCGTCAGCGAGTCACTGACGATGTCGTCGAACACTTCGACATTGCGTTGCACCTCGCTGTGTCGCGACAACGCCCGAATACAGGCGATGACATCGGAGACCCTGACCGAGTTTTGAATGATCCGGTCCAGCGAACGGCGGGCTTCTTCCAGGTTGGGTTCGGGCCGGTTGATCCAGCGTTTGCAGGATTCACCGCTGGTGATGACCGCTGCCAGCGGCTGATTGATTTCGTGGGCGATGGAGGCCGCCAGTTCGCCCATGGAAGTCAGGCGCGTGACGTGGGCGAGGGTGGCTTGCGAGTGAAACAACGCCTCTTCCGACTGTTTGCTGGCGGTGACGTCCATCAGCGCCCCGGCGTATTGCGTGCGCCCGCGATGTCTGGGCAACGGGCTGGCGATCATCTGCACGTGCTTGATCCGACCATCCGGCATGAGCAGCCGATGCTCGACTTCGACCAGCTCCTGCCGGCGCGCAAACTGCTCCAGCACCTGATCGATAACCGGCAGGTCGTCGGGATGAGTGCGTGACTTGACCAGCGCCAGTGTCGGGGTGACGTCCGGCGAATACTCGAAAATACGCGACGACTCTTGCGACCATGACACGCTGACCTTTTTATCGATGATGAAACCGATACTGCCGGTGTGGGTAAGTTTCTGTGCGCCCAGAAAGAACGCTTCCTTGCGCCGCAGCGTTTCAGTGGCGCGTTTGCTGCGCAACGCGAGCAGGGAAATGGTCGTCAGCGCGATCAGGCACCTGACGAATCCGGCGATGCTGCGGTGATCGCGATAACCTTCATCGACCAGGAAGTCGGCCGTCAGCAGCGTGAGGCAACCCAACGCGACGGCAAGAAATACCGGTACCGGGAAGATGTTCGCTGACATGAATACCAGCGTGATGTAGAACAACGTCGGCGCAACGTCCAGATCGAGGTACGCGTTGGTGATATAGATCATGCTGCCGACCGCTATGGCGCAAAGCCAGGCGAAGGCGTCTGAACATAGAAGTTGTGCGCGACGTTTGATGATAGACATTTATTCTTCCAGATTTTTGCTATCGGACGGCAGGGCGTGTTCTTTCGATGAAGCAGGCAAACGCTATGAAAGGCGTATTAATGAAGAGGTTAAAAAGTCTGAAGTTGTTTTTCAGGCATGACGGTTGTTGGCGACTGTCTGTCATTCACCAATCGTTGTATTGAGTAATGGTTATTTGAATAAAGATCTTATTCGAAGACTTCTACGCTGGCACTGCTGCATTGGGTCATTTGCAGTATGACTGCGTATGAACCGGCTATACCCAAGTGTTAGTTGTTCGGAACTTGAGTGTTGATTGTGCCGGCCAGCCACGGCGGCTTGAGCCATACCGTATCGTTTCATTCGGTCACCGATGTGCAGGCAGCGCCGCGATGACCTCGGCCATGCGCACCAGGTCGGCAAACGAGCGCGCGCCCATCTTGCGCATGGCCTGGCCCCGGTGGATCTTCACAGTGATTTCACTGAGGCCGATTTCCCCGGCGATCTGCTTGTTCATCAAGCCTGAGGCCGCCAGCGCCATGACCGTCTGCTCCCGGGGTGTCAACGTCCCATGACGGGCGCGCAGCTCATCGGCATGCCGCCCTGACTCGCGACGCTGCTTGTCCCGCGAGTGTGCGGCGCAGACGGCATCGATCAGGTCCTGCTCGCGAAACGGTTTGGTCAGGAAGTCCACCGCGCCGGCTTTCATCGCGCGCACGGTCATGGCGATATCGCCGTGTCCGGTGATGAACACGATTGGCACATTGATTCCGGCGGTGGCCAGTTCATTCTGGAAATCCAGCCCGCTGCTGCCTTGCAGACGCACGTCGAGTACCAGGCAACTCAGCGTGTCCGGACGTTGATACGTCGTGAACTCGGCGACCGATCCGAATAGCTCCACCCGCAGACCAATGGAGCGCAACAGGCTGCCGAGGGATTCGCGCAACGCGGCATCGTCGTCGACGATGAATACCACCGGCTCGCTGGGGTTGTTGCTGATGGGATTGTTGTTCATTGCTCTTTTCCCAAAAGGTTGTGACGTTGTGGCGAATCCCTTGGCCGGGCGGCCGGTGTTTGCTCGTGCGGGTTGATGCCCGACCAGAGACACGGTCCCGCTGGCGATAGCGCCGTGCGACACGTGGCGCAGGTGTGGGCGTGAGTAGATAGACGGTTAAGCATCGTAGTGGCGCAGCACGCCGTCAGCTAGGACAAAAAACCCGAAAAAACGGCCATTGCACCGGTCTTTCCGCGGCCCGATGCAGCTATCGGTTTCAAACCGTTCATACACAAGTATCAAAACACTCACCTAACGCATGATCTCGCTGTCCCCAAGTACCACAGACGTCCGGCAGGCGGGCCCTTAACCTTTATCAGCTCTCCGTCGATTTCAATGGCCGCGTGCCGGGTGGTGAACTTCATGAACAGAAATGAACTCCGTCGTGTCGACATCCATCTGCTGGTGGTCTTCGAGACGCTGATGCATGAGCGCAACGTCAGCCGGGTCGGCGAGAAGCTGTTTCTCGGTCAACCGACCATCAGTGCCGCGCTGGGGCGTTTGCGTGTGCTTTTTGACGATCCGTTGTTCGTTCGTGCGGGGAGGGTGATGGAGCCGACAAGGCGGGCCGAGGAAATTTTCGCCAACCTGACGCCGGCGCTGGATGGCGTTGTCGCGGCGTTGAGCCGTTGCCAGCCCTTCGACCCAGCTACCAGCGAGGTGACCTTTCAGGTCGGCCTGTCCGACGATGTCGAATACGCGTTGCTCCCGCGACTGCTGCGCCAGCTTCGTAGCGAGGCGCCGAATATTGCCTTGGTGGTGCTGCGCGTCGATCAGCAGCAGATGTCGCAGCGGCTGTTCAATGGCGAGATTTCTCTGGGCATCAGCCCTACGCTCGATCTGCCGGCCAACGCTCGACGCAAGAGTCTGCGGTCGATCCGGCCGATGCTTTTGCGCTCGGACACCCGTCCGGGGCTGCTGGCGCTTGATGAATTCTGCGAGCGACCGCACGCCATCGTGTCATCCATGGGCAAAGCCAAAGACGACACCGACCACGCGCTGGACCTGCTCGGACGTCGGCGCAAAGTGGTGCTGGCAGTGCCGCAGTTCAGTGCCTTGCCAAGGTTGTTGGCGCAGAGCGACATGCTGGTCATCGTTCCGGATTACGTGGCCAGGGCCATGGCCTCGGTGAATGGCATCAGGGCCGAGCCGGCCCCTCTGTTGCTGCCATCGCGGGAGCTTTCCATGGTCTGGCGTGCCGCTGCGCACAACGATTGCGCTCAGCGTTGGCTGCGTTCGCGCTGCCAGGCGTTTTTCGGTACGCCGATTGAATTGCAGGTAGTGCCAAAATTACGCCCGGCGTTGCCCGTCGATCAGACGTTGATGATGGCCCGGTAGATAACTGCAACGGCTGTGTGATTCGCCCAATAAAAAAGCTCCGACTCGATCGGAGCTTTTCTTTTCAGGGGGCTGTACGTGGCTTGTCGTGAGGGCGCGGCCCTGGAACCTCATGCATTGATAAACGCCAGAAGGTCCGCGTTGATGGTGTCGCCGTTTGTGGTGCACATGCCATGGGGCTGGCCGGGGTAGGTTTTCAGCGTACCGTGCTTGAGCAATTTGATTGAGAGGTGAGCCGAATTGGTGATCGGCACGATCTGGTCATCTTCACCGTGCAGCACCAGGGTCGGCACATCGATGTTTTTCAGGTCATCGGTGAAGTCGGTTTCGGAGAACGCGCTGATGCAGTCGTACTGCGCCTTGATCCCGCCGTTCATGCCCTGACGCCACCAGTTTTCGACGATCGCCTCAGACACTTTCGCGCCAGGGCGATTGAAGCCGTAAAACGGGCCGCTCGGGAAGTCTCGATAAAACTGGCTGCGATTCTGCGCGAGTGCCTTGCGCAACCCGTCAAACACCTCCATCGGCAGGCCTCCGGGATTTTTTGCGGTGCGCAGCATGATGGGCGCTACAGCGCCGATCAGCACGGCCTTGGCCACCCGGCCGCGACCATGCCGAGCCACGTAGCGCGCCACTTCACCGCCGCCGGTGGAGTGGCCGATGTGCACGGCGTTGCGGATGTTCAGGTGCGCCATCAACTCGGCAACGTCGGCGGCGTAGGTGTCCATTGCGTTGCCCATGGCCGTTTGCGAGGAGCGACCATGGCCACGTCGATCATGGGCGATGACGCGAAAGCCCTTGTTGAGGAAGAACAGCATTTGCGTGTCCCAGTCATCACTCGAAAGGGGCCAGCCGTGGTGGAAAACGATCGGCTGGCCGTGGCCCCAGTCCTTGTAGAAAATCTGCGTGCCATCCCTGACGGTGAGCATTCCCGAGCCACTGCCGTTGCCGGCGCTTTTGCTGCCCGCTGACGCGGATGCCGGTGTCTGCTGCGTCGCCAGCGCCGGTAATGCCACCGCCAGGGTAGCGGCCATGGCGCCCGTCGTGATCAAGCCACGACGGGTGGTTCCGTTTTTCTCGTCAGTCATTTTGAACACCCATTGAATTAAAGAAGTTGCACAGGCGGCGCAAGGCTGCAGCCCTGGCCGAAGGCAATCTTTGGGCAAAGGACAACCACTGACCACCAGACATGGGTTTTTGAAATTAACGCTTTGGTATGTAGGGCGTGGCGGGAGGAGTGCTGCGGGGTTGGCGCGTCCCTGCGCCTGGACAACTCAGAAGGTGTACTTGGCCGTCAGCATCATGTTGCGCGGCGTGCCATAGCTGTCGCCGCCGTAGCTGACGGAGTTGGCGATGGTGGAGTAGTACTTGCGGTCGAAGATGTTGTTGGCGTTGAGTTGCAGATCGAGGTTTTCATTGACCCGGTAGCCGGCCATCAGGTCGGTCACGGCGTACGCGCCTTGCTTGAGGCGGTAGTTGCCGCCATCAAGAAGTTCGATGTCGTTGTACATGCGGCTCTGCCAGGAGATGTTGCCGCCCACGCGCAGTTTTTCCAGCGGGCCCTGGAAGTTGTAGCGGGTGGTGAGTTTGAACAGGTGTTCCGGGGTGTCGGTGTCGAACTGCTTGTTGACGTTCTGCGGGTTCGCCTCGTCTTTGATGGTGTGCGTGCGGGCGTAGGTGTAGCCGCCGCCGATCTGCCAGTTGTCGGTGAGCGCGCCTTGCAGTTCGAAGTCGATACCCTGGCTGCGGATCTCGCCGGAGGCTTCATAGCAGGACGACTGCGGGCAGTTCGGGACGAACACTTGCACCGCGCGGTTTTCCTGATCGACGCGGAACACGGCGAGGCTGGCGTTCAGCGCGCCGCCCAGGTATTCGCCCTTGATGCCGACCTCGTAGTTCTTGCCCACGATCGGCTTGACCGGGTTACCGGAGGTGCCCTTGTTGCTCTGCGGGGTGAAGATGTCGCTGTAGCTGGCGTACACCGAATGATGGTCGTCCAGCTCGTAGATCAGGCCGGCATAGCGGGTGACGTTGCGGGTGACTTTGTAATCGCCGTCGCCATCGCGGTTGTCGTAGTCGTACCAGTCCAGGCGTCCGCCGAGGATCAGCTTCAGCGGGTCGGCCAGGCTCAGGCGAGTCGTCAGGTACACGCCGTCCTGAGTGGTGACTTCACGCGTGTTGTTGGTGTGAACGAAGTCCGGTTTGCCGGCGTTGATCGGCCAGTTTGTGTCATAGGGCGAGTAGTTGTGAGTGGTCAGGTCGTAGATGCGTTTGCTGGCGCCGACCACCAGTTCATGGCTACGTCCGAAGGCTTCGAACGGGCCGCTGAAGAAAGCGTCCAGACCGGCCTGATTTTCATCGGCCTTGGACTGGTAAACCGTGCGGGCCAGGGTGTCGTTGACCCAGCGCGACTGGTACGAGCCGGAGAACAGCGCGTTCTGTTCGGAATAGTTGGCGTTGACCTGCAGCTTCCAGTCGTTGGCCAGTTGCTGACGGATCTCGGCGAAGACCGTGTTGATCTCCTGATCCTTATCCTCCCAGGAGGTGCCGGGGTTATACGAGCGCGGCAGGTCGAGGTGATGGCCGTCGAGACCGATCATTGATGAACCCCAGAAGTAGTTGGTCCTGTCCTTCTGGTGCGAGAAGCCGAGGGTCAGAGTGGTGTCTTCGCTCAGATCGGTTTCGGTGACGGCGTAGAACAGGTTGTGTTGTTCGTCCACGTCATCGATGAAGCTGTTGGCGTCGTGGTAGGACGTGACCACCCGGCCGCGCAGGGTGCCGCTGTCGTTGAGCGGGCTGGAAGCATCGAGCTCGCCGCGATAGTTGTCCCAGGTCCCGGCGGCGCCGGTCAGGGTGACGCGCTGCTCGGCCAATGGCCGTTTGCGCACCAGGTTGATCGCCGCCGAAGGGTTGCCGGCACCGGTGACCAGACCGGTCGCACCCCGAACAACCTCGACCCGATCGAACATCGCCAGATTCGGCTGGGATCCGACGTTCACGCCGTCGTAGCCGCTTGGAATGCCGTCGTACATCAGGTTGTCGATGTTGAAGCCCCGGGCTTTGTAGGCCTGTCGGCCTGGGCCGCTGGAGTAGTCGAGGAACAGCCCTGGCGTGGCGTTGACCACGTCGTTGATGCTGGTCATCGCCTGATCGTCCATGCGCTGGCGGGTGATGACGGTGACGGCTTGCGGTGTTTCGCGCAGGGTCAACGGCAGTTTGGTGGCGGTGGCCATGGTGCCGGTGGTGTAGGACTCGGAGCCTTCGGTGGTGCTGCCCAGCTGTGTCGATGTGATGGCGGTCGCGCCGAGCTCGAGGGTGGCGGGCGGGGCGGTGTCCTGCGCCTCGCGGGTTTCATCGGCCAGCGCCGGGGCCATGACGGCCATGCAGATGGCCATGGACAGGAGGTTGCGTGACGGGTTGAAACGATGCGGCGAGGTAGGGCGCGACATGAAGGCTTCCTGATTTTTAAATAGCAAACAAAGAGCTGTTGAGAATCATTGCTAATAATTGTGTCAGGGTTTTTTACAGCAACAAAGCGCTTCGTGAAAAAAATGTGAAATTGCGCTGGAGGAGAGGGAGGGGACAAACGTGATCAAGGAACCGCTTAAGCGCGGCACTTGCAGCGCAGGAGCCGGTTACACCGTTGGTCAGCTTGCCATGCAAACCAACAGGTTGGTGTCTACTTTTGTGGCCGGGTCAGCCAAATGACAGGAGACATTCTGAAGTCATTAAGCGCTTTCGAGCTGACCCCGTGACGTTGATTTCAGGATGGATCTTGAATGAGGCGCGGAGCATCGCCCAGGCTATGCGTAACGGAGAACCCGCGCCTTTTGAGCTCGTTAAGGAGAACGCAGATGGCAATCAGCCGAGTCACCGAAACAACCGATAAAACCGCACTCGTCAAAGCCGAGGTGTACCGCTGGTACAACCTCTTTTTCCCGTGGTCGCGCGGTGTGGCTTCCCAGTCGGAAGACGCGATCAAGCCTTTGTACGATGCCCTGGCGAATGATTTTCGAGTGGTGCTCACGGACGGTCAGATCATGGACCGGGAAAACTACTGGGAACGCCTTTGGGGTCTGCACGGCCAGCGTGCCGGCAGCCCCGAATCGCACATCATCAATCTCTCGATCACGCCGCTTCCCGGTGACTTCTTCCTGACGGTTTTCGACCTGGTCAAGAACGGGATCACCAAGAAGAAAGTCGACTCGGCGCTCATGCGCCTCGACCCGGATTCGCCATCGGGAATCTCGTGGATTTACGTCCACGAAAGCGAGCACGAGACATCGTTCGCGTAAATCATTCAATGACCGTTCGCTCCTCTGGTTGTTTGAACCGGAGGAACGGCATCGCTCAACTCTGTAAAAAAAAACCGCCCGAAGCCGTGTATCGGGCGGTTTGCAGGATCAAACAGGGCTGATTCAGATCAACCGCAGGGTGACGTCGATGTTGCCGCGAGTGGCTTTTGAGTAAGGGCAGGTCTGATGCGCAGCGTCCACCAGCGCCTGGGCAACCATAGGCTCCAGCCCCGGCAGGCTGACATTCAAGCGCGCCTGAAGAAAGAATGCATCGCCGGCCTTGCCCAGATCGATTTCGGTTTCGACCGCCACATCCGCCGGAAGCCTGATCTTCTGTGCCGCGGCTGCCTTGCCCATGGCGCCGATGAAGCAGGCTGACCAACCGGCGGCCAACAGTTGTTCCGGATTGGTGCCGCTGCCATTTGAACCCGGTGGCGAAAGCTTGATGTCCAGGTTGCCGTCCGAGCTGCGTGAGGCGCCATCGCGCCCGCCAGTGGTGCGGGTCTTGCCGGTGTACAGCACGGTGTCGAGTTGATTGATCATGGAAATACCTGCCTGAGTGATGGGGGATGTCGGACAGCGAAGGTTCCGATGGCCCACACTTTTGCATTGGCATGTACCCGAGATGTGTCATGCAGCGGAGTTTTTGTATCGCTCTGTAGCCTTATCGGTGTGGAAGGGGTCACACCTGGCCGTTTTTAACCGGGTGCAGCGCAGGGGGGAGCCGAAAGCCCGGACCTTGCCGGGCGGGTGATGGACGTATTCAGCGCGAATCGGCGTTTCGCGTACGTTGCGTTGCAGATGCTTCGCGGCGTCTGCGAAGCCACGTGATGACCGCATGTACCGGGTGGAGGACGGCGACGAGAACGCCAAGCAGCATGATGGTGAAGATGATGATCAGCGGGATGCTTTCATGCGAGAACATGGTGGGTAACTCCTGTAGTCACTATGTCGGAACCCGCAGACTAGACGCTTGGAGCGATGTTTTAGATGAATGTATGTTCATTCGACGAGGTGTGGAATGTGCTACGGCGCAAGGGCGTTTCCACACGCAAGTCGATGGCTCCCGTCGGGTTTTCCTCTTAACGCATCTGCAGGATGATCGGACTGCTGCTGGCCGGATCGGTGTGCTCACGCAGCTTGCCAACCGTGTTTGCATCAACAGCACTGCCCTGATTGCCCCAGGTGCTGCGCATGAAGGTCAGCACCTCGGCGATCTGCTGATCCGACAGCTGCTCACGGAAGGCTGGCATGCGATAGGCATCCGGCACGCCGGCCGTCACCACTCGTTGCGATCCATTCAGAGTGATGTTGATTGCCGAGGCACTTTCCTTGGCCAATGCCGAGGTGGCGCCTGCCAGTGGCGGCATCCATTGCGATTGACCCTTGCCGTCCAGACCGTGGCACGACGCACAGCGCGTCACGTAGGTCTGTGCACCGGGCGATTCCAGACGTTGCGCTGCCGAAACCGCTTGATACTGCCAAGGCGCGCCATCCCGTTCGCGATCCCCGGGTAGCGACTTCAGGTAGTGGGCAATCGCGGTCAGATCGTCATCGCTCATGAACTGCGTGGAGTTGTTGAACGCCTCGGTCATCGAGCCGTAGACCACCGCGTGCTGGTTGCGACCGGTCTTGAGGAACTGCACGATCTCTTGCTCGCTCCAGCGGCCCAGCCCGGTGTTGTGGTCAGCGCGCAGGCTCGGTGCGTACCAGCCATCGAGCAGGGCGCCGGCGAGGTATGGCTTGCCGGACTCATCCAGTGCCTTCTCGTTGAACGCCAGGCTGCGCGGCGTGTGGCAACTGCCACAGTGCCCGGCGCCCTGCACGAGATAAGCGCCGCGGTTCCACAGCTCATCCTGCGACGGTTTGGTCACATAAGGTTCGGCGTCGACAAACACACCGTTCCACAGTGCAATCGGCCAGCGCAGGTTCAGCGGAAACGGAATCGCACTCGGGATGTTCGCCTGTTTGACCGGCGCCACGCCTTTCATGAAGAACGCATACAGCGCTCGCACGTCGTCATCACTGAGCTTGGCGTAGGACGGGTAGGGCATCGCCGGGTACAGACGGCGACTGTCGGGTGCCACGCCGTGGCGCACGGCACGATCAAAGTCCGCCAGACTGTAGTGGCCGATGCCGGTTTCCGAGTCCGGGGTGATGTTGGTCGCATGGATCGCGCCCAGCGGCGTGGCCATTTCCAGTCCACCGGCGAATGGCGCACCGCCTGGCACGCTGTGACAGGCCACGCAATCGCTGAGCCTGGCGACGTATTCGCCACGGGCGACCAACGCCGGGTCGATATCGGCCACGGCGATCTGAGTGTTTTCCAGGCGCGAGACAGGCTCGCGGGTGACATACCAGGCCAGCAGGCCTGCCGCGACCAGGCATGGCACCGCCAGCCAGCCAGCGGTTCTTGCGAATCGGCTGTTATTCATGGACGCTCCGGGGCTGATCAACTGAAGGTGTGTCGGCTCATGGGCAGGCTGCGCACCCGTTGACCGGTCAGCGCTGCGACCGCGTTAGCGACAGCGGGCGCGACCGCAGGCAACGGCGGTTCACCGATGCCACCCATTTTTTCTCCACTCTCGACCACACGCACATGAACCCGTGCCATCCGCGCAGGCGGCAGGATCGGATACAAGTCGTAGTTGCGCGCCCGGGGTTTGCCATCGATCCACACGGCTTCTTCCACCAGTGTTTGCGACAGGCCCAGCGCCACGGCGCCATTGACCTGAGCCTCGACAATAGCCGGATTGACGATGCTGCCCGGGTCAATCGCTTGCCAGATGTCATGCACCTTGACCTGGCCGTTCTCGATGGACACCTCGGCGATCACCGCCGTCTCCGTACCGAACGGCGAAGCCATGGCCACCCCGCGCGCACGTCGGCTGCCATCCTCGGCGGTAAACGGCCCACGTTTCCAGCCACCTGACAGTTCACCCACGGATTGCAGCAGTGTGGTCAGCCGTTGGTTGCCGCGCAGCAAATGCAGGCGCAGGTCGAACGGGTCCTTGCCACCCTTGTCGGCCAGTTCATCGAGGAACGATTCATAGAAGAAGTCGTTGAGGGAATTGCCCACCGAACGCCAATAGCCGAGCATCGCCGGGCCTTTGACGTAGATCTGCGCGATGCGCTTGTTGGGGATCGCATAGGACTTGCCCGACAAGCCTTCAAGTGCCGTCGGATCGAGCTTTTCACCCTGCTTGCCGGCGAGGGCTTCGGTCGGGCCTTCGGTGGCACTGATCGCTTCGATTGCCAGCGGCCAGCCGTCGTTGTCCAGCGCGGCACGGAAATTCACCGCGGCAACCGGGCGAAGCACGTCACGCAGGAACTCTTCCTCACGACTCCAGATCAGTTTGACCGGGCGACCAACCGCTTTGGACAGCGCGATGGCCTGAGGGTAGGGGCTGGCCGAGTCGTAGAGGAAATGCCGACCGAAGAACCCGCCCAGCAGCGGCGAATGCAAAGTGATGCGCGACGGATCCAGCCCGGTGCGTTTGGCGATGTCGGCGCGGAACATGTCCGGCGCCTGATTCGGCAACCAGACTTCCAGCGAACCGTCCGGATTGAACCGGGCCAGCGCGGAAGGCGGCTCCAGTTGGCCGTGGTTCAGGTATTGGTTGTGGTAAGTGGCGTCGATCCGGGTCTTGGACTCCTTGAGAATCGAAGCCACATCGCCCTCATGTTCATCGTCTCTGGCGGGGCTTTTATCTTCAGCGAGGCGCTTGAACCAGGCATCGCTGGAAAAGTCGGCGGGCATCGGCCGCACTTGGCTGTCGGCCGTCGGCTCTTGCCAGTCGACCTGGATCGCCTCGACGGCACGTTTGGCGTGCCACCAGCGCTCGGCGACCACCGCCACGGCACCCGGCAGACGATGCACGGAATGCACGCCTTTCATCGCCTTGACCTGGTCTTCATTGCGCAGGTTGCCCACGGTCATCCCCAGGCGCGGGGCATGTTGAACGGCGGCATGCAGCATGTCGTCGACCTTCAGATCGATGCTGTACAGCGCCTTGCCCGTGGACTTGTCGTAGGCATCGAGGCGCTTCACCGGTTTGCCGATCCAGCGGAACTGATTCGGATCGCGCAGCTTCACAGAGGCCGGATCGGGAACCGGCAAATCCATTGCGCGCTCGGCCAGTTCACCGTAGGCCAGCGAACGGCCCGATTTGGCGTGCACCACTTTGCCAGGCTCGGTGGTCAATTCACTTACCGGCACGCCGAGTTGCTGCGCGCCCGCCTGCAACAACATGGCGCGGGCGAGGGCTCCAAGGCGGCGCATGACCGGGTAACTCATGCGCACCGACATACTGCCGCCGGTGATGCGCATACCGTTTTCCATCACCACGTAGGCTTCGCCGGGCGGGGCGGCTTCGACCAGGAAGGTCGCCGGATCGGCATCCAGTTCTTCACCGACGATCTGCGCCATTGCGGTGAACGTGCCTTGTCCGCCTTCCATGAACGGGCAGAGCAGACGCACGCGGTTGTCCGGGCGGATCTCGAGAAACGCCGGGACCTGTGTGCCGCGCTCGGCCGTCGCAGAAGCGGCAGCTTGTACGCGCGTCGTACCCAGTGGCAGACCGAAGCCGAGCACCAGTGCGCCGACGGCGGTACCGGTCAGAAAACGTCTGCGCGACACATTGATCGGTTCCTGCAGATCCAGTACTGAAGCGTGTTGTGAAGGATCGATACGAACGTTCATCACGCGTCCCCCTTGCCGGCAAGCTCATGCACGGCGGCATGAATGGCGTTGTAAGTACCGCAGCGGCACAGATTGACCATCGCCGCCTCGATCTGCGCATCACTCGGTTTGGGGTTCTGCTTGAGCAGCGCAGTGGCGGCCATCACCTGCCCGGACTGGCAGTAGCCGCACTGGGCAACCTGCAGATCGACCCAGGTCGAGACCACCCGCTTGCCCACGTCATCGGCCTCGATGGCCTCAATGGTGGTGACCTCGCGGCCGACCACACCGGCCACCGGCGTGACGCAGGAACGCACCACATTGCCGTCCACCAGCACCGAGCAGGCGCCGCATTGCGCCAGTCCGCAGCCGTACTTGGTGCCGGTCATGCCCAGATCATCGCGGATCACCCACAGCAAGGGCGTATCGGCGTCGGCATCGACCTGATAGGTCTTCTGGTTGATTCGTAGTTCCATGATTCACCCGCTGATCATCGGTTGACGTGCATTGTTATGAGCGGTGACACGCAGCGAGGCGCATCACCGGTTTTCGTTCAATTCGCGACTGTGCCGAGCGCTTCTGCCTCGTAGGGCTGTCCGCGTAAAAGGGCCATGTCGCGGCTCGGTGCGGTACCGAACAGGCGGCCATATTCGCGGCTGAACTGCGAAGGGCTTTCATAGCCGACCGCAAACGCCGCCCGCGACACGTCCAGGCGCTCGACCAGCATCAGCCGCCGGGCTTCGTTGAGCCGCAGCCATTTCTGGTACTGCAGCGGACTCATGCCGGTGAGCTGGCGGAAATGATGGTGAAAGGTCGGCGTGCTCATCTGCACCCGCGCGGCCAGATCGTCGATGCGCAGGGCATCGGTGTAGTTGACCTTGAGCCAGTCAATCGCCTTGGCGATGCGATAACCCTGACCGTCGACGGCAGTGATCTGCCGCAGTCGTGGGCCTTGGTCGGTGTGCAGCAGCCGATAATGGATTTCGCGCAGAATCAGCGGTGCCAGGACCGGGATCGCCTCGGGTTCATCGAGCAATGCCAGCAGGCGATCGAGCGCGTCCTCCAAAGCTGACGACAGGCTGCCAATCGCAGCGCCCGTACCCGTTGATGGCTGGCGCTTGGCCGGCAAGCCGCTCTTGGTGATGACCTCGGCAAGCATGCTGACATCCAGCTTCAGCACGAAGCCGACACAGGGCCGCTCGGGACTGGCGAGCATCACTTCGGAGTTGGCGGGCAGATCCAGCGACGTGACCAGAAACCGCGACGGGTCATAGCTGTAGCCCTCACCACCGACCCACAAACGCTTTTCGCCGCGACCCACGAGAATCAGGCTGGGTTCGATCATGCACACAACGGGGGGCGCCGGCTGGTCGCGACGAAACAGCGACAGCCCGGGTATCGACGTGGCGAAGTCACCCGGTGCGTTCACACGCGGGTCGATGTGCCGTGCCAAAGGTGATTCCTGGGGCAGAGGGGTCGGGATCATGTGGGCTCACTCCTTTGACTGAACTCTAATGCGCGCGCGAGACGTTTCCTATCTATCACCCTGCATCCCCAGAGGATCAGGCAAGCATTCAAGAGGAATGCACTAGGGAAGCACCGGATTGACCGGGAGAATGTGTCCATCTGTTACAGGGGCAGTGCCCGGACGGGCGACAAACTGCTTGCCCCTGCGCATCACCCCCTACGTTTTTCGCATCACAGGTAGTTTCCATGACGTTTCCTTCTACAGATCCTTCTAAAAGAACAGGCGGCTGGAGCGCCGTGCTGGCGATGTCGCTGGCCGCATTCGCTCTGGTCGCTTCAGAGTTCATGCCCGTCAGCCTGCTGACGCCGATTGCGGCAGACCTGCACATCACCGAAGGCCAGGCCGGGCAGGGGATTTCCGTGTCCGGTGGCTTTGCCTTGATCACCAGTTTGTTGATCGCCTCGGTCGCCGCTCGCATCGAACGCAAGCAGCTTCTGCTGGGCCTGACCTTGCTGATGATCGTCTCCGGAACGGTCGTCGCGCTCGCCCCGGGCTATCCGTCATTCATGTTTGGACGTGCGCTGATCGGGATTGCGATCGGTGGTTTCTGGTCGTTGTCGGCGGCGACTGCCATGCGCCTGGTGAAGCCTGAACAGGTTTCCCGCGCGCTGGCCATCGTCAATGGCGGCAACGCTTTGGCCACGGTCATCGCCGCTCCGGTGGGCAGCTTCCTTGGCTCATTGATCGGCTGGCGCGGCGCATTCTTCTGTGTGGTTCCGGTCGCGGTGCTTGCCGCCGTGTGGCTACTGATCAGCCTTCCGTCTTTCAAGGCCGAGCGCCAGGTCGGTAGCGGCAACGTTTTGCGGCTGATGAAGCAATTGCCAGTGGCCTTGGGCATGGTCGCCGTCAGCGTCTTTTTCATGGGCCAGTTCATGCTGTTCACCTACCTGCGACCATTTCTTGAGGGCGTGACGGGCGTCAGTGTCTCAACCTTGTCGTTCATGCTGCTGGGGCTGGGACTGGCCGGTTTTATCGGCACCTTTCTGATCGAACGGTTTATGGGTCGCGGCCTCTACCGCACGCTGACCGCCATTCCGCTGATCATGGCGGTGATCGCGCTGGCGCTCATCAGTTTCGGCAAATCGCCGGTGCTGACCGCCGTGTTGCTCGGACTCTGGGGGCTGGTCGCCACGGCCGCACCGGTCGGCTGGTGGACATGGCTGGCGCAGACGCTCCCGGATGATGCTGAGGCGGGAGGCGGCTTGCTGGTAGCCATCGTCCAACTGGCAATTGCCGGCGGCGCAATCATTGGCGGTCTGGCCTTTGATTTGAGCGGCTACAAAGCCACCTTCGAGCTTAGCGCCGCTGTCCTGGTCGCCGCTTCCGTGCTGGCCTGGCTGGCCGGACGCAATGCCACGCAAATTCATCTTGTCGAGTCGAGCGCGACAGCCTGACGAGATCACCTGCAACCTTCCTCATGGCTCAAGCATCAAACTGCGCCAAACGATAACGGGCGCTTGAACCTGCACATCATCCGGTTGAAGCACTTGCTGCTCCTCTGGCGAAATCACTTCGGCTGAGGGCCGCTCCAGCAGTAAAGGCTGTGCAGTGTCTACGTTCGATTCAGAAACAGGCGGCGTGGTCATTTGAGCGCAACAACGACCTTGCCCTTGGCGCGTCCCTGCTCAACGTACTTCAATGCTTCAGCCGTTGATTCAAAGGGGAAGGAGCGATCAACCACAGGTTTGATGATTCCGCCCTCAACGAGCGCGGTGATGCGTTGCAGTTGAGCGCCATTGGCTCGCATGAACACAAACGCATAGCTGACGTCCTGCTTGCGCGCTTTGCGACGAATGCAAAGGCTCAGCAGGCGCATGACTTGCTGCAATGGCCAGGACAACCCTTGCTCCTGTGCGAACTGCACAGTGGGTGGGCCCGAGATGGAAATGAGTTGGCCGCCGGGCTTGAGGACCTTGAGCGACTTCTCCAGCACGTCGGCGCCGAGGCTGTTCAGCACCACGTCGTAGTCTTGCAGCACTTTTTCGAAGTCCTGCTGTGTGTAGTCGATCACCAGATCGGCCCCCAGCGCCTTGACCCATTCGACATTGGCGGTGCTGGTGGTTGTGGCGACAAACGCACCGAGGTGTTTGGCAAGCTGAATGGCAATGGTGCCGACGCCGCCTGAGCCTGCGTGAATCAGCACTTTCTGGCCCTTTTGCAGCCGGGCGGTTTCAACCAGTACTTGCCAGGCAGTCAGTGCAACAAGGGGCAAGGACGCGGCTTGTACCATGTCGGTATTGGCAGGTTTCAGGGCAACCGCGTTTTCGTTCACGGCGATCAATTGGGCGAACGTCCCGATCCGCGCTTCGGGCGGGCGAGTATATACCTCGTCTCCCGGTTTGAAGCGTGTCACCTTCGAACCGACTTCAACCACGACTCCCGCCAGGTCATTGCCCAGGATCAACGGAAAGGCGTAGGGCAGGATCAGCTTGAACTCGCCTTTGCTGATCTTCGAATCCAGCACGTTGACGCTGCTCGCATGGACCTCGATCAAGACATCGTGGGCACCGACTGCGGGGGCGGGCGCTTCGCCAATGCGTCCGGGGTTCTTGCCATAGCCATCAATCAGAAATGCTTTCATCGTGGTGCGGCTCTTGCTGGTTGTACGGAGGGTAGTCGGTGGGTTGCGGTGTTGCTGCGTGACGTGATCAAGCATTGAGAAACGCCTGCGCCTTGGCCACAAAGTCGGCGTGATGCTGGAAAATCCCGCCGTGCCCGGCATCCTCATAAATCACCAACTGTGCGTTGGGGATAAGCCTGGCCAGTTCAAACGAGTTAACGCTGGGCACCATGATGTCGTTGTCGCCGTTGACGACCAGCGTCGGTGTGCGCAAGCGCCCAAGCGCTTGCCGCGGTTGTTTGCCCCACGCCGTGATGGCTTTCAATTGCCGCAGGAAGGCGCGTGGCGTCGGGCCCTTGTCGCGATTGTTCTTGCGTGCCTTGAGGCGTCTTAAATACTGCGAGGCAGACCGTCGCCCATTGGCCGACGAGGTGAAGAAAAGGTAGAACTTGGGATCGCGCAGGGTCAGCAAGCCTTTGAGGATCAATGGCCATGACACTGTGCCGACCTTGTCGATGCCGGTGCCGCCCGCCGGTCCAGTACCGGTCAGAATCAACCGGCGTACCAAGTCAGGCGCCTTGAGGGCAATGTCCTGAGCGACGAAACCTCCGAGGGAAAATCCGAGCACATCCACGGTTTTCAGCCCCAGCGCCCTGATCAGCTGGATGGCATCGTCGGCCATTTCACCCACCGTCAGTGGCGCGGTTCCACCCGAGTTGCCGATGCCGCGATAGTCGGTGGTGATGACGCGTCTGGTTTGCGCTAGGCCATCGATGATCGCGGGGTCGAAGTTGTCCAGCACCGCGCCCCAATGGTTGAACAGTACAAGCGGCACGCCGGTTGCGGGCCCGGTGTCGCGGTAGGCGAAGGGAATGCCGTTGACCGTGATCGACTGGTTCGCCGCGTCGATGAATGACGTCGGCGAACCCGGGCGGGAATTTGTCTGTATTGAACTCATTGTCACTCCGGCCAGCGGGCAGGATTCGATGCAATGCCATGTGCCTGCATCGAATCTG
Source organism: Pseudomonas sp. 3-2 (assembly GCF_019710535.1). Taxonomy (NCBI): domain Bacteria; kingdom Pseudomonadati; phylum Pseudomonadota; class Gammaproteobacteria; order Pseudomonadales; family Pseudomonadaceae; genus Pseudomonas; species Pseudomonas sp. 3-2. The sequence continues at coordinate 3,044,914 of NZ_CP081200.1, forward strand.
CCGCGAATGCTCGCTAGCAAAAAATCACTGTGGCGTCTGGTAGCGTTGGGCGACCGCAGACTGGCGGATTTGCCCCAGCAGGGCCTGGCGTGCGCCCTGCAGGTCATCCCAGCGCTCGGCTTCGTGCAGCGGCGGGATGGTCACAGGTTCGCGGCGATCAAAACCGACCAGTGCGGCATCCACCAGATCACCCACTTCCATGATTTCGCTCAGGGTGTTGATGTCGACGCCGGAACGATCCCAGATTTCCGTGCGAGTGGCGGCGGGCAGCACGGCTTGCACATAGACACCCTGCGGCGACAGTTCCAGGCTCAGTCCCTGGGACAGGAACAGCACGAAGGCCTTGGTTGCACCGTAGACGCTCATGCCGAACTCCGGCGCCAGGCCTACCACCGAACCGATGTTGATGATTGCGCCGTCGCCGGCCTTGGCCAGGCGTGGGGCGATGGCGCTGGCGAGCCGCACCAGCGCCGTGGTGTTGAGGGCAACCAGTTGCGCAACGCTGTCGGTGCTTTGGTCGACAAAGTGGCCGGACAGCGCAGCGCCGGCGTTGTTGACGAGAATGCCGATACGGGCGTCGTCGCGCAGGCGGCTTTCAACGGTGGTCAGATCGCCGAGTTGGGTCAGGTCTGCCGGGATGACATCGACGGCGACGTCGTGCTCGCTGCGCAAGCGCGCTGCCAGTGTGTCCAGGCGAGCCTGATCACGGGCGACCAGTACCAGATCGTGACCGCGTTGCGCGAAGCGTTCGGCATAGACGGCGCCAATGCCGGTGGAGGCGCCGGTGATGAGAACAGTAGGGCGAGTGCTCATGGGGTATCTCTCTTTCAGAAGGTGAGAAACGGAACGCGCTCAGCTTGCGCTGACGCTCGATTCAGCGAGAGTCGGGTAGTCGATGTAGCCCGCCGCGCCGCCGCCGTAGAGGGTGGCGGGATTGAACGCGGACAGCGGCGCGCCCTGCTTGAGGCGCTCCACCAGATCCGGGTTGCCAATGAACGGGCGACCGAAGGCGATCAGGTCGGCCTGGTCTTCGGCGAGCCGCGCGTTCGCCAGGTCCAGGTCATAGCCGTTGTTGGCGATATAGGTGTTTTTGAAGCGCTGGCGCAGGGCGCCGAAATCGAAAGGGGCCACGTCGCGCGGGCCGCCGGTCGCGCCTTCGACCACGTGCAGATAAACCACACCGAGGGCGTCGAGTTGCTCGACGACGTAATTGAATTGCGCCTGCGGATCGCTGCTGGATACGCCGTTGGCCGGCGACACTGGAGACAGACGCACACCGGTGCGATCCGCGCCGATCTCATTGACGACCGCCTCCGTCACTTCGAGCAACAGACGCGCACGATTTTCAATCGAACCGCCGTAAGCGTCGGTGCGCCGATTGGCGTTGTCCTTGAGGAATTGATCCAGCAAGTAGCCGTTTGCACCGTGAATCTCCACGCCGTCGAACCCGGCGGCGACCGCGTTGGCTGCAGCCTGGCGGAAATCGGAAACGATCCCTGACAGTTCGCTGGTTTCCAGCGCGCGGGGTTCGGAAACGTCTTCAAAGCGGTTGTTGACGAACACTTTGGTAGCGGCACGCAGCGCAGAAGGAGCCACCGGTGCTGCGCCGTTTTCTTGCAAGTCAACGTGCGACACGCGGCCGACATGCCATAGCTGCAAGAAGATTTTTCCGCCTTTGGCGTGGACGGCATCGGTGACTGTGCGCCAACCGTCTATCTGCGCCTGCGTGTAGATCCCGGGGGTGTCCTGATAACCCTGACCCTGTCGGGAAATCTGCGTCGCTTCGCTGATCAGCAAACCGGCGCTGGCGCGCTGGCTGTAATAGGTCGCCGCGAATTCGCTGGGGACAAAACCCTGGCCTGCGCGGTTGCGTGTCAGCGGTGCGAGAACGACGCGGTTCGACAGCGTGAGACTGCCCAGGGTGTAAGGGGTGAACAGAGTCTGTTTGGTCATCTGATGAATCTTCCGTGCCCGTGAATGGAGATCGGTGGGTGTGAAATTAGGATGATGATCGAAATCTAAACTGTCAACGGTTTTGATTATGGGCGACATCTATGTATCATCGGAGGCAGGAATTCCCGCTAAACACGAGGTATTGCACGTGAGAGTGACCAAGGCCCAGGCGCAGGCCAATCGAGAACACATCGTTGAGACGGCCTCAGAGCTGTTCCGTGAGCGTGGCTTTGACGGCGTCGGTGTGGCGGATCTCATGGCGGCTGCCGGTTTCACCCATGGGGGCTTCTACAAGCATTTCGGGTCGAAGGCCGACCTGATGGCCGAAGCTTCGGCCTGCAGTCTCGGCAAATCGTTGACAGGTGCCCAGGCGCTCGATGTCCCCGGTTTCATCAACGTTTATGTGAACAGAGAACATCGCGACGGACGCGGCAGCGGTTGCACGATGGCCGCACTGTGTGGCGACGCGGCGCGTCAGTCGGACGACGTGAAAGCAACGTTTGCCGAAGGCATTGAACGCACCCTGCAAACTCTGGGGGAAAAATATCCGACAGGGCCGGATGCCGCGGAGGGCGAGGGCAGGAAGAAAATGATCGACTTGCTGTCGCGTGCGGTCGGCGCAATTGTCTTGTCACGCGCCTGTCCGGATGATTCCGCCTTGGCGGATGAAATCCTTGAGGTATGCCGCGCCGAAATGTTTGCTTCATTGCCGGTGTTGCCGGTCGATGAAGTGGAAACGCCGTAGAAGGGCCGATCCGCCCTGTTCGACGGCTTGAACGTCAGCCCGTTTCACACAGCCGTTTTTCGTGAATATGTACTCTATTGGTCACGATTTGTAAGACCTCGACAGGCTGAGTAAGCTACGCCCATGAATCAGCCATCGATATCTTCGCCCGGCCCACGTGGCCCAGTCGATCACGACATTCGTGATCAGATTGTCGCGGCAGCCAATGAACACTTCAGCCAATACGGCTATGGCAAAACCACGGTTTCCGATCTGGCCAGGGCCATCGGTTTTTCCAAGGCGTACATCTATAAATTCTTTGATTCCAAGCAGGCGATCGGCGAAGCGATCTGCTCAAATTGTCTGGGGCAAATGGTTGCAGCGGTCGAACAGGCTGTTAACGCAGAGGGGATTTCGCCGACCGAGCGTTTCCGCCGGCTGGTGAAGACCGTGATTGCCACGGGTGTGGACCTGTTCTTCAATGATCGCAAGCTTTACGACATCGCGGCATTCTCGGCAGCGGAGCGTTGGCCAAGTGCTCAGCTGTATGAGGAGCAGATCAAGCGCTTTATCTTCGACATCGTGCGTGAAGGGCGAGAGCTCGGAGAGTTCGAGCGCAAGACCCCGCTGGACGAGACCGTCGAGGCGATTCATCTGACCCTGCGTCCCTTCGTCAACCCGTTGTTGCTGCAGCACAATCTGGATTTTATCGAGGTAGCGCCCACGCTGACCTCCAACCTGATTCTGCGTAGCCTGATGCCCTGACCTGAAAGCGATCTGGTGGTGCTGCTCAGCGTGCCGCTACAGGTTGTGATTCAGTGGGTTGCCAGCCCCCGCCCAGCGACTTGAATACCGCCACCGCCGCACGGGCCGATTCCGTCCGCGCCTGCGCTCTGGCGTCGGAGGCCTGCAGCAATGTTTCGTCGGCGTGCAGAACATCGATCAGGCTGGCGGTGCCTTTTTCATAGGCGGTGAACGAGGACTGGCGAGCTTGAGTCAGCGCCGCTTCGCCGCCGGTCAGGGTGGTGGTCTGGGTTTGCCGATTCACCAGTGAAGACAACGCGTTCTCTACATCTTCGGTGGCACGCAGTACCGACTGGCGATAGGCCGCCAGTGCTTCAGATTCCTGACCTTTGGCCTGATCGATCCGGGCGTTGATGCGTCCGAAGTCAAATAGCCGCCAGCGCAAACCCAACACACCGGCCGACTGGCTTGCGCCGCCGGTGAAAAGATTGCCGCCGGATACGGCTGTCGCGCTGCCGAGCAAGGCGCTGAGGGAAAATTTCGGGTAGTACTCGGCAATCGCTTCACCGATACGCGCGTTGGAGGCCGCGAGGCGGCGTTCAGCCACGATCAGGTCCGGTCTGCGCCGCAGCAGATCTGCCGGTGTGCCCAGCGCAGTCAGCGACGGCACATCGGGAATTTCGCCCTCACGTGCCAGTTGCGTGCGGTGAGTGCCGGGAGGCGTGCCGAGCAGCACGTCCATTGCATTCATGGCCGCCTCCAGACCGCTTTGCAGTACCGGAACGGTCGCCTCGACTTGCGACAACTCACCCTCGGCCTGGCGCACCTGATACTCCGCGGCCAGACCCTTGCCGTAAAGCAACCGGACCTTTTCCAGCAACGCGCGCCGGGTATCGACTTGCCGGTTGGCGATGTCCAGCCGCGCCTGTAATCCGCGCAGGGTGATGTAGATATCGGCCGTTTGCGCAGCGATCGCCAACCTCGTCGCCGTGACACCCGCTGCTGAGGCCTGATACTCAGCCAGTGCCGCCTCACGCCCGCGGCGCAGTCCGCCAAAGACATCGACTTCCCAGCCCGCCTCGAGATTGGCCTCGTAGGCATTGCCGTAACGGTCATAGCCGGGTGTTGAATTCAACACCTGGCCCAGTGGCGTCTCGACGGACTGATAAGCGCGTGCCGCCTGTGCGCTGATGTTCGCCGAGGGCAGCAGTGCTGCATTTGCGGCGCCCAGGCCGGCCTTGGCCTGGGTGACGCGCGCCGAAGCCTGTGCCAGATCCAGATTCTGCTGCAAGGCTTGGTCGATGAGGTCGGTCAGTAGCGGATCATTAAAGCTTTCCCACCAGGCGGCAAGGCTGTCCGGTGTCGATCCGGATCGCGGTTCGACAGCAGGCTGCCCCAGGTAATGATCTGAAAGCGGGGCGTCTGGACGATGGTAATCCGGACCCACCGCACAACCTGCCATGAAGCTGGCGGTAACCAAAAGAGCAATCGGGCGCAGGGGAGGCATCGGCGTTCCTTAACGAGATTTTCGTGACCATATTACGTAATGGTCACAACGTGTCAATTAAGGCTTGAAAAGGCAATCACGGCATTAATGATAAAAATGGAGCGTCGAATACCTCATGGAATGTGACTGTTGACGATATTAGTCACAAAGATGAGAATATGATGGTCATCCTATTTCAGTAAGTGAACCTATGCGCCGGCTTCGAATTTCCCCTATTGCCGCATGCCTGTTGCCACTCGCCCTGGCGGCGTGCGGTGATTCCTCATCCGTTGCAGACCCGCGCACACAGGCGCCTCTGGTCAGGTTCACCGCCGTTCAGGCTGCGGCTGACGGTTCCCGCACCTTCACGGGAGTGGTGACTGCGCGCATTCAGGGCGACCTGGGGTTTCGCGTTTCGGGCAAGGTGCTCGAGCGTCTGGTTGACACGGGGCAGAGCGTCAAACGCGGTCAGCCGCTGATGCGGCTCGACCCCATCGACTTGGGGCTGCAGGCACGCGCGCAGCAGGAGTCGGTCATCGCCGCACGGGCCCGCGCCAGGCAGACAGCCGATGACGAAGCCCGCTATCGCACTCTGGTCAGCGCCGGCGCCATTTCCGCATCGGCCTACGATCAGATCAAAGCCGCCGCAGATACCGCCAAGGCCCAACTCAGCGCCGCTGAAGCGCAAGCGGACGTAGCTCGCAACGCTTCCGGTTATGCGGTGCTGGTTGCCGATGCCGACGGCGTTGTGGTGGAAACACTCGCCGAACCCGGACAAGTCGTCAGCCCTGGACAACCGGTGGTTCGACTGGCGCGGGCAGGCCAGCGCGAGGCCATCGTGCACTTGCCCGAGACGTTGCGCCCCGCAGCAGGATCCACTGCGCAAGCCACGCTCTATGGCGACGCCTCGGGTGCTGTGACCGCGAAACTGAGGTTGCTTTCGGATTCGGCGGACCGCACGACGCGTACGTTCGAGGCCCGCTATGTACTGGAAGGCGCGCTGGCCAATGCTCCGATAGGTTCGACAGTCACCCTCAGAATCGCCGAGGGTTCGACACCTGCCGCATCGTTGCAAGTGCCTGTTGCCGCGCTTTACGACGCGGGTCAGGGTCCTGGCGTGTGGATCATCGCCGGCACCCCGCCAACCGTGACCTGGCGAGCGGTTCGGGTGCTGGGGTTGAGCGACGATTCGGCCCGAGTCGCTGGCGATCTCCGGGTCGGCGAACAGATTGTGGCGCTGGGCGCTCACCTGTTGCGCGAAGGTGAAGCAGTAAGAATGCCCGTGCCTGATGCGGCGACCGTTGCCGGGAGTCGTCCATGAGCGAGGGCCGATTCAACCTTTCCGCCATCGCCGTTCGCGAGCGTTCGATCACGGTCTTTCTGATTTTCCTGATCGCCGTTGCCGGCACCCTGGCGTTCTTCCAGCTGGGGCGTGCCGAAGATCCTCCGTTTACGGTCAAGCAGTTGACCGTCATCACGGCGTGGCCGGGGGCGACCGCACAGGAGATGCAGGATCAGGTCGCGGAGCCACTGGAAAAACGCCTGCAAGAACTCAAATGGTACGACCGCTCGGAAACCTATACGCGACCAGGGCTCGCTTTCACGATGGTCTCGTTGCTCGATAGCACGCCGCCCTCGCAAGTGCAGGAAGAGTTCTATCAGGCGCGTAAAAAACTCGACGATGAAGCGATCAAGTTGCCGGCGGGCGTCATCGGGCCGATGGTCAACGACGAGTATTCGGACGTGACCTTTGCGCTGTTCGCCCTGAAAGCCAAGGGCGAGCCGCAGCGTCTGCTGGTCCGCGATGCGGAGTCCATGCGCCAGCGCCTGTTGCATGTGCCGGGGGTGAAGAAGGTCAACATCATCGGCGAACAAGCCGAACGGATTTTTGTTTCCTTTTCGCATGACCGGTTGGCGACCCTGGGCTTGTCACCGCAGGACATCTTCGCCGCGCTGAACAGTCAGAACGCACTGACCCCGGCCGGATCAATCGACACCAGCGGGCCGCAGGTTTTCCTGCGTCTCGATGGTGCGTTCGACAAGCTGCAAAAAATCCGCGACACCCCTGTGATCGTGCAGGGGCGGACACTCAAGTTGTCTGATGTGGCGACGGTCGAACGCGGTTACGAAGACCCGGCCACCTTCCTGGTGCGCAATAACGGCGAAGAGGCGCTGTTGCTCGGTGTGGTGATGCGTGAGGGCTGGAACGGTCTTGATCTGGGCAAGGCGCTGGATGCCGAGACCGTCAGGATCAATGAGGAAATGCCACTGGGCATGAGCCTCTCCAAGGTCACCGACCAGGCAGTGAATATCGACTCCGCCGTCGGCGAGTTCATGGTCAAGTTCTTTGTCGCGCTGCTGGTGGTCATGCTCGTCTGCTTTCTGAGCATGGGCTGGCGTGTCGGCGTGGTGGTCGCCGCTGCGGTGCCGTTGACCCTGGCGATCGTGTTTGTGGTGATGGCGGCCACCGGCAAGAATTTCGACCGTATTACCCTCGGGTCATTGATCCTGGCGCTTGGTTTGCTGGTCGACGATGCGATCATTGCCATTGAAATGATGGTGGTGAAAATGGAGGAGGGCTACGATCGCATCAAGGCGTCTGCCTATGCCTGGAGCCATACGGCGGCGCCGATGCTGTCCGGAACCCTGGTGACGGCGATCGGTTTTTTGCCCAACGGTTTCGCTCAGTCCACGGCCGGCGAATACACCAGCAACATGTTCTGGATTGTGGGCATCGCTCTCATCGCTTCATGGGTCGTGGCGGTGGCGTTTACTCCTTATCTGGGCGTGAAACTGTTGCCGGACATCAAGGCAGTCGAGGGTGGACATGCGGCGATCTACAACACGCCGCGATACAACCGCTTCCGTCGGATTCTGACCCGGGTCATTGCGCGCAAATGGCTGGTCGCGGGCATGGTTATTACGCTGTTCTTCGTGGCGGCGGCAGGCATGGGCCTGGTGAAGAAACAGTTCTTCCCGACCTCTGACCGTCCCGAAGTCATGATCGAGGTGCAAATGCCCTACGGCACCTCCATCGAGCAGACCAGCGCCACGGCCGCCAAGGTCGAAGCCTGGCTGCACCAGCAGGATGAAGCAAAAATCGTCACGGCCTATATCGGCCAGGGTGCGCCGCGTTTCTTTCTGGCCATGGCGCCGGAACTGCCCGATCCGTCGTTCGCCAAGATCGTAGTGCTGACCGACAGTCAGGAAGCGCGGGAAACCCTCAAGTTGCGTTTTCGTGACGCGGTCGCTCAAGGGCTCGCCCCGGAGGCGCGTCTCAGGGCAACGCAAATCGTGTTTGGTCCTTACTCGCCGTTTCCGGTGGCCTACCGGGTGATGGGGCCTGATCCGGCCAAGTTGCGGGTGATCGCCGAGCAGGTGCGGGGCGTGATGCAGGACAGCCCGATGATGAGAACCGTGAACACTGATTGGGGGCCGCTGACTCCGTCGTTGCATTTCAATTTGGATCAGGACCGTCTGCAGGCTGTGGGGCTGACATCGACTGCGGTTGCACAGCAGTTGCAGTTCCTGCTCAGCGGAGTACCGATCACGGCGGTGCGTGAGGATATTCGTTCAGTGCAGGTCATGGGGCGGGCAGCGGGCGATATCCGGCTCGATCCACAGCAAATCGAAGGCTTCACCCTGGTCGGTGCGTCGGGGCAGCGGGTCCCGTTGTCGCAGATAGGCGAGGTCGATGTGCGCATGGAGGATCCGATCCTGCGCCGGCGTGATCGCACTCCGACCATCACCGTGCGCGGCGACATTGCCGAAGACTTGCAGCCACCGGACGTTTCCAGTGCGCTGCTGAAGCAACTGCAGCCGATCATCGAGAAACTGCCTTCCGGTTACCGGATCGAGCAGGCGGGTGCGATCGAAGAGTCCGGCAAGGCCGGCAAGGCGATCCTGCCGTTGTTGCCGATCATGATCGCCATGACCCTGGTCATCATCATTGTGCAGGTCCGTTCGATCTCGGCGATGATCATGGTGTTCCTGACCTCGCCGTTAGGCTTGATTGGCGTGGTGCCGACACTGCTGATCTTCAATCAGCCGTTTGGCATCAATGCGCTGGTCGGATTGATTGCACTGTCGGGGATCCTGATGCGCAATACGCTGATTTTGATCGGTCAGATTCATCACAACGCGCAAGAAGGGCTGGATCCGTTTCACGCTGTCGTCGAAGCCACGGTGCAACGTGCGCGACCGGTGCTGTTGACGGCCCTGGCGGCGATCCTGGCGTTCATTCCCCTGACACACTCGGTGTTCTGGGGGACGCTGGCCTATACCCTGATTGGCGGTACGCTCGTCGGCACCGTCATGACGCTGGTGTTCCTGCCCGCGATGTACTCGATCTGGTTCAAGATCGGTCCCGACGCCAGGGCGCCGACTGCAATAGTCAAACCGGTGTAGCGATTGGCGCCGGGAACATCCCGAGAGAGGCAGGGAGGCGGCAAGTCCCGAGAGCTCGCCGCCGTTCCTTGATTGCGGATATCGATTACAGGGTTGAGATCGTACCGCCGTCGATACGGTGTTCGGATCCAGAGATCGATGCAGCCCGGGAGGATGCAAGGAAGACGATCAAGTCCGCAACTTCTTGGGGCTTGGCCGGCCTTCCCAGTGGGATTCCGCCTATCGACTCCATGACAATTCGTTTGCCGCCTTCGTAGTCGGTTCCCGCTTGTTCAGCCAATCGCTCGGCAAACCTTACGGACGCCTCTGTCTCAATCCACCCCGGCGCGACACTCAGCACACGAACGCCCTTGGGCATTACTTCTTTTGCAAGAGACTTGCTGTAAGTGGTGAGAGCCGCCTTGGCGGCGGCGTAGGCGGTGGTTGACTCATACAGAGGCATCATGCGCTGGATCGAGCTCACATGGATGATGACGCCTGAGCCTTGGGCCAGCATGGATGGCAGTAATGCGCGGTCCAGGCGTACGGCAGGCATCAGATTCAGATTCAGTTCTGCCAGCCATTGCTCGTCACTGATGGCGGCAAAACCACCACCCGGCGTGTTTGACCCTCCGAGCACGTTGATCACGATGTCGACACCACCCCACATCTCAAGGACCGTTTTTGCGAGGTGAGCAACGCCTGTTGCGGTGGTCAGATCTGCACCGATATAGGTGACACCCTCCATCGGTGGTACTGACACGTCGCGCGCCGAGGTCGCCACCCTTGCGCCTGCCTCCACGAGAGTCTGAACGACTGCAGCGCCAAGGCCCATAGTGCCGCCGGTGACCACGGTGCGCAGGCCATCGAGTTGAAGGTCGAAGTTCATGCTGTTACCTCCAGCGATGCGATCAGGCCGCCTTCAAGACGAAAGCGGTACGACAGAACGGTCGGGCTGCCGGGGAAGTTGCCGCTAACCCTGGCGCGGACGAGTTGCAATCCGTCCTCTCGCTCAATGGTCAGGGGAACGGTAGTAGCGCTGTACTTGCGCGATGCCTCGGCCAAGAGGCCCTTGATGGCATTGATACCCGCGTAGGTATGACCGAAGTCCGTCATGACGGCTTGCGCCGTGAAGCAATGCGCCAGTGCTTCGGGGTTATGTTCAGCCGCGAAGTAAGCGGCAATTGGTTCGGGTAGGGTCAAGACAGGCATGTTGTCGGCTCCATGGGGTCGGTGATAGCCCTAGGATGCGTACCGGACAGAATTAATTGAATCGCCTAGAATCAGCATTGGTCATGTAGAGAACAATGCATAATGCGCGGATCCGAATTTGCTGAGCTGAAAGCCTTCGTGGCGATCGTCGAGCGCCAGAGCTTCGCTCGCGCGGCAGAGCATCTGGGGCTCTCACCCTCCGCACTCAGCCAGACCATTCGGCATCTCGAAGCTCGCCTTGGCGCACGCCTGCTCAATCGCACCACTCGCAGCGTTGCTCCCACGGCGAGTGGTGAGCTGCTTTACAGCCGTATCGCCCCCTTGTTTCGAGAGATGGCTGTTGCAGTCGCCGAAGCCAGTGAGGCAACAGGGCAGATAAGCGGCACGCTGCGTATCAATACGCCAGGGATCGCCGCCAGAACCCTCATTGCGCCTCGCCTGGCACGCTTCCATCAGGCCCACCCTAATGTGCTGCTCGACATTGTGGTGGACGACGCACTGGCCGATATCGTGCGCGGCCGATTTGACGCGGGCATCCGTGTAGGTGGTCGGCTTGAGAACGATATGGTGGCCGTGCGCCTCACCCCGGACCTGAACATGGTCGCTGTGGCATCTCCGGACTACCTCGCACGTCGTGGCACGCCCCGGTCACCTGCCGAGTTGCAGGATCACGCTTGCATCAACTGGCGGTTGCAGATGGACGGCAGACCCTATCGCTGGGAGTTCCAGGAGCAAGGGCAGCCAATGGAGGTGGCGGTCGATGGTCCCGTCGTCACCAATCATCCCGACATCGGTATCGCTGCAGCCGTGCAGGGGCTCGGCATTGCGTACCATTTCAAGAGAGAAGGCGTGGGTGAGCTCCTGGCCGAGGGGCGGTTGGTCCAGGTTCTCGCTGACTGGTCGATCTCGCGCCCAGGGCTGTTCCTCTATTACCCGAACAGACAGTATCGACCAGCCGCCCTGAGTGCGTTCATCGACTGTCTATTGGATCGCAACTCGTTTGATCGGCCGTGTGCCGAAAATCATCGGTGATAGGCGCCAGGTAATGGGATTGAGCATCTCAAACCGCGGCGGTAGCTTTGCAAAGAGTGTTCCCCACACCCGTTGAAGGTGCCCACGAAAGGCACCTTTTTCAGTTCCATCCCAATCTGGCCAGACTCAACGCAAGTCTTCAGGCTGCATCGTCAGAATGATTTTCCCGACGTTCTCGGAAGACTCCATTCGGCGGTGAGCATCGGCAGCCCGTGATAACGCAAAGGTGCTATCGACGACAGGCTCAAGACTTGCGGCACCCTCAAAGCGACCAAGCCAGTGCTCACGGAAGCGCTTGATCATGTCGTGCTTCTCCGGTTGTGTGCGCGACTTCATCACCGTGCCGATGATTTGCAAATGGCGGTAAAGAATGTCCTCCAGCGCTACGGTCACGTTGCCGCCTGCGCCGAGGATGCCCACCTGAACCAGGCGACCGCCCTTTGCAAGGGACGCGATGTTGCGTGCGAAGTAGGGCGCCCCGATAAAGTCGATGATGACATCGACGCCGCGACCCTGGGTTTTGGCGGCGATTACGTCAGCGAAATCCTGCGTCTTGTAGTCGATCGCCACGTCAGCGCCCAAATGCTCGACACGCGCCAACTTGCTGCCGTCGGTCGTCGCATACACCGTGGCACCCGTGGCGTAAGCCAGCTGCACCGCGGCCGACCCGACGCCGCCGGCGGCCGCATGAATCAACACTGAATCGCCAGCCTTGAGCCGAGCCAGATGCATCATCGCTTCATGGGCGGTGACGAATACCTCGGGAATGGCTGCCGCGTGTACATAGTCAAGCTGCGCGGGGATGTGCATGGCCATGCGGTAATCGATGCGTGCCAGTTCGGCGTAGGCACCGCCTCCAACCACGCCCATGATTCGATCTCCCACCTCGAATCCTGTTACCGCGCTCCCTTTGCCGATCACTTCGCCGGCGATTTCCAGGCCGATGATCAGCGAGTCGCCGAAATTCGGACGGCCGTACCCACCGGTCCGGTGAGTCAGGTCCGCACGGTTCACCCCAGCGGCATAGACACGTACCAGAAGGTCGTCAGGACGGACTTCAGGGCTGGCAACTTCTACGAGTTCGAGGACGTCTGGCGCACCAAACGCTCTGATGTCGATGGCTTTCATTCAGTTGTTCTCCTTTGCGCTGAACGTGGCGTTGGCGATCGCGGATGCGGTGATGGCGGCAGGGAAACCTACGTAAAAAGCCAGGTGCGTGATCGCTGCCGCCATTTCGTCCTGGGTCACACCGTTGCCAGCCGCGCGGCGTAAGTGGGCAGGCAACTCTTCCGAGTGACCAGCGGCAATCAATGCCGCCACGGTGATCAGGCTACGGTCGCGCGGGGACAGCGCCGGATCGCTCCAGATTTGCGGATAAAGCGTCGAGTCGACGAATTGCGCCAGCTTTGGCGTGAACGCGCGCGCGGCTTCGCGAGGACTGTTGAAGTTGATCCTGGACATGGGCGAGCTCCTTAAACCTGGCTGATGAATTTGTGGGTGAGATAGTGCTCGATACCTTCAATGCCACCTTCGGAGCCGTGACCGCTCTCTTTCATCCCGCCGAAGGGGAGCTCGGTAGCGACGATGCGGTATTGGTTGATCCCGATCATCCCGGCCTCCAATCCGTCCGCGACGTCAATGGCCGTGCGAGCGCTGGAGGTGAACGCGTAGGCAGAGAGGCCGTAGGGCAGGCGGTTGGCTTCTTTCAAACCATCTGCCAGTTCATCGAACGGCATCAGCACGGCGATAGGGCCGAAAGGCTCTTCGTGCATCACGCGGGCATCCATCGGCACATCCGCCAGAACCGTGGGTTGGAAGAAGTAGCCTTCGCCTGACAAGGCTTCACCACCGACCAATACCCGCGCACCTTTTTCGACGGCGTCGGCGACCAGTTCTTCCATCTTTGCCAATTGCCTTGGGTTGGCCAACGGTCCGACCTGGGTGTCAGGATGCAAGCCGTCGCCGATCCGCAGGGCCTGTGTCGCAGCGACAAAGTGATCAACGAAGGCTTGATAGGCACCACGCTGGATCAGAAACCGAGTGGATGAAATGCATACTTGCCCGGTCCCGCGAAACCGATTGGCGACACCTTCGATGGCGGCTTTTTCAATGTCGGCATCTTCGAATACCAGAACCGGTCCGTGCCCACCCAGTTCGAGGGTGATGGGCTTCACGCCTTCAGCCGCTCGTGCAGAGAGCAGGCGCCCGATGGGCACCGAACCGGTGAACGTCACTTTGCGAATGATCGGCGAGGCGATCAGATGGCTGGACACTTGATCCGGTACGCCAAAGACCACTTGCAGCACACCCTTGGGCAATCCTGCATCGTCGAGTGCACGCGCCAGGGCCAGCGCTGTGGAGGGGCTTTCTTCACCTGGCTTGAGAATGACGCTGCAACCCGCAGCCAGCGCTGCCGCGAGTTTGCGTGCCGGGGTGATGGCCGGGAAATTCCAGGGCGTGAATGCGGCCACCGGGCCGATGGCCTGGCGTTTGACCAGTTGCAGCACGCCTGGTCGATTGGCCGGGACCACACGGCCGTCGATGCGCCGGGCACTTTCGGCGAACCATTCGAAATACTCCGCCGCGCGGGTCACTTCATCCAGGCTTTCACCCAGCGGTTTGCCTTCCTCCAGGGTCATCTGCGCAGCAATCTGCGGTGCACGTTCGAGGATCAGGTCGGCGGCGCGTTTGAGAATTTTTGCGCGTTTGTCGGGCACGGTCTGGCGCCATTGCTCGAAGCTCAGTCGAGTCACTGCCAGGGCGTGATCAAGGTCGCCTGCGGTGGAGAGTGGGACGCGTCCGATTTCCCGGCCGGTTGCCGGGTTAACCACGGCGGCAGTCTCGCGCCCTTCGGCGTTGAGCCATTCACCACCGATGAAAAGATAAAGCGGATCGTAGGAAGTCTTCATGATGTAGCCTTCAGTTGGTTGTGAGATTCGTATGAAGCTCGGTGCCTGATGGGCTGTGCCGCAGAGCCTGATCAGGAAGCTTGTGCAACCAAGTCTATGGAAGGAGGGCCCGTTGATTTAGTCGGGCCGAAGGGAATCATTGTTGTCTGCAGAGGTAATATCGGGCTGCGGGCCGACCGTGTAGCATCCTGAAAAAAGCGGTTATCACGGGTGTGCGCCAGATCCACAGGAAGGTCGCGATGGATAAGCTTTCGAACATGTCGGTGTACATAAAGGTTGTCGAGATGGGCAGTTTCACGGCCGTGGCCAATCATCTGGACTCCACGGTCGGTAACGTATCGCGTGCTGTATCTGCGCTTGAAAACGTGCTCGACGCACGGCTGTTGCAGCGCTCGACGCGGCGCCTGTCGGTCACCGATGCGGGGCGACGGTTCTATGAGCGCTGCACGAAAATTCTGGCTGATCTGGAAAGTGCCGAAGCCGAAGCCAGCAATGCGGCGCTGGAGCCTCGGGGAACACTGCGGGTGCATTGCGTCCCCGGACTGGCTCGGCATCTGGTCACGCGGGCCGTGCTGGATTACCGCCAGCAATTCCCGGACGTGTCTGTGGATTTACTGCTTTCACAACGCATGCCTAACCTGTTGGAAGACCAACTGGATGTCTCGATTCTGATCGCCCGAGCGCTACCCGATTCCGCGTACGTCAGCCAAAAGATCGGTGTCAGCCATTGTGTTCTGGTGGCGTCGCCAGACTACCTGGCCCGGCATGCGCCTCTGGAGACGCCTGAAGATCTGCGTGATCACCAGTGTTTGCTGCTGGGTACGGTGGACTATGCGCGGGATGAGTGGCAGCTCAAAAGCAAGGCGGGGGACGCGACATTTATCCCGACAGGGCCGAGTTTCAGCGTCAACGATATGGATGCGATGGCGCTTGCCATTCGAGAGGGTGCCGGGATTGGCTTGCTGGCCGGGTTCACGGCCATCGACGATCTGCGCTCCGGCAAGCTGGTGCGGGTTTTGCCTGACTACCATACCTACGAGCGTAACGTGTATGCCGTCTATACCTCGCGACAGTTCGTCGATGCAAAAATCACGCGTTTCATCGAAACGTTGAAAGATCAGGTTGGCAGTCAGCTGGCAGCCACGGCCAAAGCACTTATCGGTTGAAACGCTGCGGGGCAGAAAGGTATTTGCGCCTCGATGAAGCAACTTCCCGAGGCGCAATGATCGGCGAACAGGTTACTTAGCCTTGGCTGCACCGGCCCATGACCTTATAGGCCAGTACGTGTTGTTTGCCTTGTGAATCCTGGTAGGTCAGGTGTGTCGGTACGACTGCACAAATATCCGGCACCGGGTCTTCAGAGATGACCTTGGCGACATCAAGGTGGGTGCCGTAGCCATATTGCTCGACCTGTTGATTCTTGGCATTACCGTCCTGTGCCGCTACCACAGAGCTGAAGCCCAAGAGTGCGACGATGATCATTGCAGTTTTCATGATGAGATTTCCTGAAGTAAGGGTGATCTTGCTGGCAGGACGAACTTTAGGCTCGAGGGATTTGTGGAAACAGGAGCGAATCAGGGAAAGACTTTTCTACATTCCGAACACAATCGTCAGGTTTCGGACGTTAGAACGCTTGATTTTGGGACTGTCGGCTTTTGACTGAAAACCGCATGTTGAAGACAGCTGCCTCCCTCAGTTGCGAGGTGGAGACAACTAAATTTTTTTGGGGGCGCGCGCAGCCGTGTCGGAAGAGCAGGGGTGCGGAAATGACCGAAAAGATGCGCAAACCATCCTGAGGGAGAGGAGTCAAATTTCTGGATGCCAGAAACGACAAAGCCCTGAATAATCAGGGCTTTGTCGTACATAAGATGGCGGAGGCGATGGGATTCGAACTCATGGACCTGTTACAGTCGACGGTTTTCAAGACCGTTGCCTTAAACCACTCGGCCACACCTCCGTTGCGTTGCGGGCGCCATAATACCTGAATGAAACACACTGTCAAACTCTGTGCATGGCTTGTTACAGAGCGTCTGTTATGATCTTTGCGACTGAACGTTTCAAACCAACAGGAGTGTCGCCATGCGCGAACAGGATTACGCAGTTCACAACAGCGTGCAGGCTGAGCAGCTAGAGGTTAGCCGCGTCCTGCGCAACACTTACGGTCTACTGGCGCTCACCCTCGCATTCAGCGGTGTGATGGCGTTCGTGGCCCAGCAGATGCGGGTCGGCTACCCGAATATTTTCGTGGTGCTGATCGGTTTCTACGGGCTGTTCTTCCTCACCAACAAGCTTCGTGATTCCGCCTGGGGCCTGGTGTCGGCGTTTGCCCTGACCGGTTTCATGGGTTTCCTGCTCGGCCCGATCCTCAACCGTTACCTGGGCATGCAGGGCGGCGCTGAAGTGGTCAGCTCCGCGTTCGCGATGACCGCACTGGTGTTCGGTGGTCTGTCGGCCTACGTGCTGATCACCCGCAAGGACATGAGCTTCCTCGGTGGTTTCATCACCGCCGGTTTCTTCGTTCTGCTGGGTGCGACGCTGGCAAGCATGTTCTTCCAGATCAGCGGCCTGCAACTGGCGATCAGCGCAGGTTTCGTACTGTTCTCCTCGGTTTGCATCCTGTTCCAGACCAGCGCCATCATCCACGGCGGCGAGCGCAACTACATCATGGCGACCATCAGCCTGTATGTATCGATCTACAACCTGTTCGTCAGCCTGTTGCAGATCTTCGGCATCATGAGCCGCGACGACTGATCGCTGCACCGCTATAAACAGAAAACCCGCGAAAGCGGGTTTTTTGTTGCCTGCGAAGAAGAAAGCAGACGTTCAATTGATCACGATGCTGCCATCGGCCTGTTGTTTGTAGATCGTGTAAGGCAGCAGCAACGTATCGAGCACTCCCGACACGGCTGCATCGACCAGCAGACCCGGCGTCGCGTTCTTGTAGTTGAACGCATCGACGTCATCCGGCTTTTCGGCGTGCAGCATGCAGAAATCGTACGTCACGCCGCTGTAGATGCGCGGTACAGCGCCGCAGTAGGATTTTTTAGTCTTCAACTGGTCGGTGGAAGACTTATCGCTGAACGCCACGGTCTGCACCGTCCCGCACCCGGCCAGCATCAACATCGCCAGCATCATTGCCTGAATTTTCATACCGCCAATCCTTCGCCGGAAAAAACACAATCTATGCCGCTCACGCCATCGGCGGCAATCGACGTTTCACCGGGGTCTTCTTGACGATCGCGGTATTGGTTTCCGCCAGCGTATTCAACCGGTCAAGCAGGGTGTCCAGCTGCTCCATCGAGCGCACATGCAGGCGCGCGATAAAACAATCTTCTCCGGTGACCTTGTCACACTCGGTGAACTCGGGAATCGAAAGGATCTGCCGCTCCACTTCCTGCAACTGCCCCGGCAATGGCCGCACCCGGACAATCGCCTGTAACTGATAACCGAAGCATTTCGGGTCAATCTCTACGGTGTAACCCTTAAGCACGCCACGCTCCTCCAGACGCCGCAGGCGCTCGGCCACGCTGGGCGAGGACAACCCGCTGATTTGCGCAAGGGCCTTGAGCGAGCGGCGCGAATCCTCCATCAGAGCTCCGATCAGGATCTGGTCGATATCGTCGGTCATACAAGAAACTCCCGCATTAGGCGAATGGCACAAACCACCCTTGATAAAAAAGGCAGAAACCGAGTTTAGCCTGCTTTTTGCGCTGGAGAAGTTTCGGTCTCGCTTGGCATACTTTTGCCACACATTAAGGAGATTGATGATGGACAACACACTCCGTCGCGGCTCATTCGAAATGACCGCCGCCATGCTGATATCCGGGACAATCGGCTGGTTCGTGCTGGTGTCGGGGCAACCGGTGCTGGACGTGGTGTTCTGGCGCTGCGTATTCGGCTCCGGGACCTTGCTGCTGATCTGCGCCGCATTCGGCTTTCTGCGCCCAGGCATCCTGACCCGCACCATTTTCCTGCTGGCGGTGCTCAGCGGAATGGCAATCGTCGGCAACTGGGTGCTGCTGTTCGCCTCGTATTCACGGGCATCGATTGCCATCGGCACGGCGGTGTACAACGTGCAGCCGTTCATGCTGGTGGGTTTGGCGGCATTGTTTCTGGGCGAGAAGATCACCCTGCAGAAGCTGTTCTGGCTGGCGATTTCATTTATGGGAATGCTGGCCATTGTCAGTGCCCATGGGGGGCAAGGCGAGGGCGGCAGTGATTACCTGACGGGGATCGCGCTGGCGCTGGGTGCGGCGTTTCTGTACGCCATCGCGGCATTGATCATCAAGCGCCTGACCGGCACACCGCCGCATCTGATTGCGTTGATCCAGGTCTGCACCGGTGTGTTGCTGCTCGCGCCGTTCGCGCATTTTTCAGCAATGCCCGAGGCGCCAAGTGCCTGGGCCAGTCTGGTGACGCTGGGCATCGTCCACACCGGTCTGATGTATGTGCTGCTTTACGGCGCGATTCAGAAACTGCCGACCGCATTGACCGGCGCGCTGTCGTTCATCTACCCGATCGCGGCGATTTTCGTCGACTGGTTTGCCTTCGGCCACCAACTGCAAACTCTGCAATGGGTCGGCGTGGCGGCAATCCTGCTGGCAGCAGCCGGCATGCAACAGGGTTGGGGATTGAAGTCACGTCGTCTGCTCGCTCAGTGAATTCAGATCTCCTTGACCGCGGCTTTGAACAGTCCTCTTAGTTGTTGATTGCCGGCATCGACCAGATGGTTATCGTCGAAATACAACGGCACACCTTGCTTTGACCCCATGCAGTTACCGTCCGGACAAAGCAGCGGGGTCGGGTCCAGCACCTGTGCATTGCACCGTTTCGCCACAGTTTCAATGGCATCGTTGGCGATTCGGTTGCGTTGCTCGTAATCCTGCAACGGGATGGAAATATCGGCAGTGTCACCAAAAATGCGTTGATGCAGATTCAGGCCTTTATAGACGCTGAACGGCATCTCCGGGATTGGTTTGACGATGTAAACCGGATGGTTTTCGGCGATGGCGCACACGGTGTTCGCGTATTCAGCGACGTAGGCCTCGCTGAAAGACATTGGCTGCTGATCGGGAAAGCGAATCCGATAGCTGTTGTTACGACTCGGATCGGCATACAGCGCCGCTCTGCTGAACAGCACCACTGGAATTCCCGTGTATGAATTCTTCAATATTTGCAGTTTTTCGTGATTGAACGCCTGACATTGACGCTCGAGTGTTTTGTCGTGCATCTGGAAGTTCTGCAATGTCGGACAACCACCCAGGGACCACGACAAAGCTGCTTGCGGATTATCCATCTGCACGGCAGCGGCGGTGGATTGCGCATGACTGTCGCCAAACAGAATGACTGACACCTCGCCGTTGCCCAGTTTGCAATCGGCGGCGCCATGGGCATTCGGGCGGCATTCCTGGGTATAGAGTTTGCTGGTGTACTCGGGTTGCCCGAGGTCGACAAAGGCAAAGCGAAGTGATGGGTGATTCTTGACCAGCGACGCCGTCGCGGCAGACACGACAACCATTCCGGTCACCCACGATGCATACCTGAAGAGCGTACCGCGTACCGACTTTATCGGCTTGATCCTGGATTCCACCAGGTAATACGACCCGGCACCCAGAACAAATGACAACGCCACCGCGCCCCAGACGTGTGGCCAGCTATTGAGCAGGCCACAAGTGTAGAGAAGAACCACCAGTGGCCAGTGCCACAGATAAACCGAGTAGGAAATGGTGCCGGTCAATTGCAGTGGCTTGAACGTGCTGAAAACCGATCGGGTATTACCGTAGATCACCAGTACCGTGCCCAGAACCGGCAAGAGTGCCAGGTAACCCGGCCAAAGGTCCTGTTCCGAAAAACACAACACACTACCCAAAATTGCCAGAAGCCCAAGGCCTTCACAGATGGAGCCGTTGCGCTTGCTCAGTTGCAAGGGAAAGAGAAATACGAGGCCACCGGCAATCAATTCCCAGGCTCGGGTCGGCAGCATGTAGAAGGCAAACACCGGATCCGAGCGTGTGATGACAGTCGAGGCGGCAAAAGACGCAGCAGCCAGTATCAACAAGCTGTAGCGGGTCTTTTGTGCGCCCAGGCACTTGTAAAGCGCCATCAGCAGCAAGGGATACAGCATGTAGAACTGCCATTCGACTGACAGCGACCAGGTGTGCAGCAACCAGTTCTCGTGCAGCGGTGCGTCGAAGTAGCTGCCACCCTTGGCGAACATGAAGTTGGAACTGAACAGCAGGCTGCTTTTGATCGTTCTGATGACGTCGCGAAAGTCATCCAGCGGCAGAAAGACGAAACCGAACAGCAGCAGGGCGAGACACACCACCAGCAATGCCGGGATGATGCGTCGGGCTCTCGAGGCGTAAAACCCCAGTAACGAAAAGCGCTGCTGTTCCAGGCCCGTGAAGATGATGCCGGTCATCAGGAAGCCGGAAATGACGAAGAACACGTCTACGCCTGCAAAACCGCCACCGAATCCTGGAACCGCGAAGTGATAGAGCACCACCGACAGCACGGCAAGCGCCCGCAAGGCATTGATATTCGTCCTGAATTGCATTGAAGCATCCATCCACGTCCGTTGTGGGGGCGCATTGTAGAGAGTATGTAGAGTTTGTTACATCGGAAAAGTCTCAGATATTCCAGCGCGGCGCAGTCTTCGCCAGACGCTGGCGCATCTCGCCGATGTTGGCTGCCAGTTGTCGGGTCAGCAGACGGTAGCCATCCAGCGGGCTGTAAATCGGCGTGTCGAGGCTGGCGTCCGGCAATTCCACCGGACGTCCCAGTCGCTGGACCGCACCGGATTTCAACGCTCGGGCCATGCCGATCAATTGCACGCGAATGTGCCGGTGTTCGGCCTTGAGCGCCGCTTGCAGGTGCGTCATGGCGTCGGGGTCGTTGGCGTCCGGGCGGATGTTGCCGAGGATTTCCAGAGTGCTGATGCACATGCGCAGGTTGCGCTGGATAGCGTCCAGCTCGGTCATCGACACTTTGACTTCCTTGGACACAGAAGGCATCAGCGAACGCAGTTGCACCATCACCGCGTTCAGCCGGTTCATCAACTTCAAGTGTTCGTCGGCGGTCACCGGTTGGCCGCCGATGATCCGTCCGTACACCGTCGCGCAATCGCGCAGCGCGTCGGCCAGGTTGTAGCGCCACGAGTACACCGCGTACAGCGGCAGGGCGAAGGAAAAGGCCAGGGCCAGGGCGATGCCGATCAGGATATCGACCCCACGCCACAGCCCGTCGGTGATCGGGTTGTCGCCATGCCCGGCGACGATGAACACGGTGATGGCCGAGAGCAGGGCGGTGTAGCCGCCCTTGCCGATGGCGTGATACGAGAAGAATCCGCACACCACCGCCATCGCAAAATAGGTCAGCCACGGCATGCCCAGCCACGCCTGCTGCGCCACTATCAACAAACCGACGCCGGCACCGATCAAGGTCCCGGTGGCGCGTTCGGCGGCTTTCTTGCCGATGTTGCCGTGGTGCTGCAAGCCGCCGATCACCACCAGCATGGTCACCGACGCCCACTCGCCGTGGGGCAGGTTGATGCCGGTGGTCAGCAGGATCGTCGCCAGCAATCCCAGCGCGACCCGCACCGCGTGAATCGTTCGTGCATGGCGATAACGTCGATACGGGTCGAGCAATGGCCGCAGGATCCGCCGCAACAGCGGCGGCCAACGGTGGGGGCTGAAAGTGCTCAGCGGTGTTTCCTCCTCAGAAGATGTAGTCGGTGGCGATGAAGTTCGAATCCCGTCCGCGAATGATTTCGCTGATCAGATCTTTATTGGGTTCCTGGAACTTGGTGGCCACCAGCGTACGGATCGAAAACACCCGCAGCGCATCGTGTACCGACAGCGTGCCTTCGGCGGAGTTCTTGCGCCCGTTGAACGGGTAAGTGTCCGGGCCGCGCTGGCACTGGGCGTTGAGGTTGATCCGCCCGACCTGGTTGGCGAAGGTGTCGACCAGGCGGCCGACGGCGACCGGGTTGGTGCCGAAGATGCTCAGTTGCTGGCCGAAGTCCGATTCCAGCACGTAGTCGATCACGGTATCGAGGTGACGGTACGGCACGATCGGCACCACCGGGCCGAACTGTTCTTCCTGATAGACACGCATCTGCGGCGTCACCGGGTACAACACCGCCGGGTAGAAGAACGAGGCCCGCGCTTCGCCGCCATTCGGGTTGACCACCCGGGCGCCTTTGCTCTGCGCGTCAGCCACCAGCCCATGCAGGTAATCGACCTTGCCTGACTCTGGCAGCGGCGTCAGCGAAACCCCGCTGTCCCATGGCATGCCTGGTTTGAGGCTGGCCAGTTTGGCGTTGAATTTCTCGATGAAGCTGTCGACCACATCTTCATGCACGAACAGAATCTTCAGCGCGGTGCAGCGCTGGCCGTTGAACGACAGGGAACCTGTGACCGCTTCGCTGACCGCGTTGTCCAGATCCACCTCGGGTAGGACGATCCCGGGGTTCTTCGCATCCAGGCCCAGCGCGGCACGCAAGCGGTGTGGTTTCGGGTGCAGCTTTTTCAGGTCGCTGGCGGCCTTGTTGGTGCCGATGAAGGCGAAGATGTCGATCTTGCCGCTGGCCATCAGCGCGCTGACGGTCTCGCGGCCGCTGCCGTAGATCACGTTGATTACACCGGTGGGGAAGCTGTCGCGGAAGGCTTCGAGCAGCGGACGGATCAGCAGCACGCCGAGCTTGGCCGGTTTGAACACCACGGTGTTACCCATGATCAGCGCCGGAATCAACGTGGTGAACGTCTCGTTCAGGGGATAGTTGTAAGGGCCCATGCACAGCGCCACGCCGAGCGGGACGCGGCGGATCTGGCCGAGGGTGTCCTGTTCCAGTTCGAAACGACTGGAGCGGCGGTCGAGTTCTTTCAGCGCGTTGATGGTGTCGACGATGTAGTCGCAGGTGCGGTCGAACTCTTTTTCCGAATCCTTGAGGTTTTTGCCGATTTCCCACATCAGCAGTTTCACCACGGCGTCGCGTTGCTGGCGCATGCGCCCGAGGAAGGCTTCGACGTGCTGGATGCGTTCGGCCACGCGCAGGGTCGGCCACAGGCCCTGGCCCCGGTCGTAGGCGCGCACGGCGGCGTCGAGCGCGGTGAGGGCGGTGTCGGCGTCCAGCAGTGGCGTGCTGCCGAGGATCACTTGTTCGTCGCCGTTGTCGCCATGCAGATAGACCGGGCTGCGTACGGTGGCGAGCGGGCCGTCCCAGCGGCGCAACTCGCCATCGACCAGGTATTCGCGTTGCTCGACCTGACCGTCGAGGCGGTATTTTTCCGGGATGTCGCTGACAGAAGGGAACAGGTTGCCAAGGATGTTTGCTGTGGTCATGTCGCTACCCCGTAGAAGATGTCGGCGGGCCGATTGGAAAAGGCTTTACAGGTTATACGCCTGAATTCACTGAAATTTAAACCCGCAAATGTCACGGGAATGTCACGCACGGCATAAGACCTGACTGGCCCCGTATGCCCCCCTCACTGTCCCGCAATGCCCTCAACCCGCCGCCGTCGCTGCCTTAAGGTGGGATCACAACAATAAGCGGCACCTCACGCGAGGATCTTTATGCGGGCATCCCGATTCACTTGGCTGCTGATGCTGGCCGTTGCACTGGCCGGTTGCGGCGAAGACGCCAACTCCCCGACCTCATCCGGCATCGCCCGTAGCGCCATGCCCTCCGACCCGGCGCTGGCGCAGATCTACGCCAACAGCTGCCAGCTCTGCCACGCCAACCCCGCCGCCAATGCGCCGCTGACCGGTGACCGCAAGGCCTGGGAGCCGCGCATCCAGCAGGGCGCCGACACGCTGCTCGACCACGCCATCAACGGCTACAACGGCATGCCGCCGATGGGCCAGTGCGTCGAGTGCTCGGAAGAACAATTCCTTCAGTTGATCGGCTTCATGGCCGACCAGCCGCTCCCACAATAAGGACCCTGGCATGCCGATAGATCTGACACGCCGGCAGTTGTTGCAACGGGCAAGCATCGTCGGGGCGTTCAGCGCGCTGGCTTCCAATCCGGCGCTGGGCCAGTTGATGCGCGCACCGCGGCTGATTCCCTGGCGCAACTGGTCGGGCGGGCAGAGTTGCCTGCCGGCGGCGCGGGTGGCACCGAAGAATCTGGATGAACTGACGGCGGTGATTCAACAGGCACCGGGCAAGATTCGTCCGGTCGGTTCGGCGCATTCCTTCAGCGCGCTGGTGCCCACCGATGGCACGTTACTGTCCCTGAGCTACTTCAACGGTCTGCTCGATCACGACCCGAAAACCCTGCAAGCCGAATTCGCCGCCGGCACGCCAATGTCGCGAATGGGCGTGCCGCTCAAGGACATCGGCCAGGCGCTGCAAAACATGGCCGACATCGATTACCAGACCCTCGCCGGGGCGATTTCCACCTCGACCCACGGCACCGGCAAAACCTTCCAGTCCTACTCGGCCCACGTCTGCGGGCTGCAACTGGTGACCGCCAGTGGCGAGGTGCTGGATTGCGACAGCCAGCGTCATCCCGAAGTGTTCAACGCCGCCCGGGTATCCCTCGGCGCGTTGGGCGTGGCCACCAAAATCCGCCTGCAAAACCGCCCGGCCTATCGCCTGCGGGAAACCCAGTGGATCGCCAAGACCGAAGAACTGCTCGAAGACCTGGACAAGAACACCCGCGAAAACCAGCACTGGGAAATGCTCGTCGTCACCCATTCCGATTACGCCCTGTCGATCGCCCTCAACGAAACCACTGACCCGCCCACGCCGCCGATTCCGCCCGAAGAGGAGGGCGGCAACGAGTTCGTGACGTTGATCGAGAAGATCGACAAGTACGGCAGCGATTTCCCGAACCTGCGCAGTTCGCTGCTCAACAGCCTGCGGCATCTGGCGAGTTTCGACGACCGGGTCGGCGACTCGTTCGACATCTACGCCAACGTGCGCACCGTGCGCTTCAATGAAATGGAATATTCGGTGCCCGCCGAACACGGCCCGGCCTGCCTGCGCGAGATTCTCAAACTGATCCGCGACAAGGACCTGCGCACCTGGTTTCCCATCGAGTACCGCTACGTGAAGGCTGACGACATTCCGCTGAGCATGTTCGAAGGCCGCGACAGCTGTTCGATCTCGGTCCACCAGCATTACCAGATGGACCATCACAACTTTTTCGCCGCCGTCGAGCCGATCTTCTGGAAGTACAACGGCCGCCCGCACTGGGGCAAGTTGCACACGCTCAACTCCCGCACGTTGCAAACGCTCTATCCGCGCTGGCAGGAATTCATTCAGGTACGCCAGGCGCTGGACCCGAGCGGCAAGTTTCTCAACGGGCATCTGTCGTCGATTCTGGGGGTGAGCTGATGGCGGTCAATCGACGTAATTTCGTACTCGGGACTTTGGGTGTTGGCGCTTTGCTGGTCGGGGTTGGCGCATGGCTGCGTCCGGGAGATCGCGGCGGGCCTTACAGCGACTATTTCCGAGCGCTGAACAACGAACTCAAGGCCAACGGCCCGATGCGCCCGGTGTTGCTGATCGATCTGGATCGCCTCGATCACAACATCGACGTGGTGATGCGCTCGGTCAAACGCACGGGCAAGCAGTTGCGGCTGGTGGAGAAATCCCTGCCGTCACCGGGGTTGCTCAGCTACATCGGCCAACGGGCGGGGACGCAGCGGCTGATGTCGTTTCATCAGCCGTTTCTCAATCACGATGCGGTGACGTTTCCGCAATCCGACATCCTGCTGGGGAAGCCGCTGCCGGTGCGTTCCGCCGAGATCTTCTATCAGACCCACAAAGGCCCGTTCGACCCGACGAAGCAACTGCAATGGCTGATCGACGGCCCCGAACGCTTGCAGCAATACCTCGCACTGGCCCAGGGGGTGGGCACGCGGATGCGGATCAACATCGAGCTGGACGTCGGCCTGCACCGGGGCGGCGTCAGTGACGTGAACGTGCTCGGGCAGATGCTCACGCTGATCGCCGCCAACCCGCAGCACCTGGAGTTCGCCGGGTTCATGGGCTACGACCCGTTCGTGGGCATGGGCGTGCCGGGGATTCTCGGTTCGCCCGAGGAACTGTTCGCCAAGGTGATGGTGATTTATCAGCGCTGCGTCGACTTCACCCGGCAGCAATATCCGGCGCTGTGGCATGACGGCTTGTGCCTGAACACCGCCGGCAGCCCGAGTTATCGCATGCATGAAAACGAACACCTGAGCAGTGAAGTGTCGGTGGGGACAGCGATGCTCAAGCCGACGCATTACGATCTGCCGTCGCTGGTCGAACATGAACCTGCTGCGTACATCGCCACACCAGTGTTGAAAAGCACAGGGGCCGTGAACATTCCGGCGCTGGATGACAAGTCGAGGCTGTTTTCGTGGTGGGACACCAACCAGCGGCAGACTTTCTTTATCTACGGCGGCAACTGGATGGCCGAATTCGAATCGCCGCCCGGATTGCAGAGCAATGGCGTTTACGGGCGCAGTTCGAATCAGGAGATGGTCAATGGTTCGAATGCCGTGGGGCTGACGGTGGAGGATCAGGTTTTTCTAAGGCCGACTCAGACCGAGGCGGTGTTGCTGCAGTTTGGTGATTTACTGGCGGTACGCGGCGGCAAGATTGTCGATACCTGGCCTGTGTATACCTGAAGGTTATTCGGGTTTGAACCCCGGCAGGCCTTGGGATATGCGCCATTCTTTAATGGTTCGGGTTATTCCTTCCGCTGAGTCATCGGCCTCGGGCAGCGGACGATAGATCAGGTTCATCTTCTCCGGATGCCCGACGATCTTGTTGAAGTGGCGAACCAGCAAGTCGGCGCGGGTATCAGAAGGCGCCTGGTCCTCTTTGAATATTTCTTCCAGAAAACTAACGAACTCGCGCTCCGTGTATTCAGAAATGTTGTTTTTGATAAAGGGATCCTTCATTTTCTTTCCTTAATTCTGATGTACGTCAATGTGGTTTCGAGGTGTGTTAACTCGCATGTTATCGACGTCGTAAACCGGACCACCCTCTGAAATCAGCTCCACGTGATGTATCTCATGCGTGATCCTTGAGCCTGCCACATCCGAAATATCGACACGCGGGGCTTTTCCTGCTCGCATACGATCCAGATCCCTGCGCGAAAACTGGGAACTCAATTCCGGCCTTTTCGATACGGCGGTCCAGAACGCTCGTCGGAATGTATCGAAGCTGGAGAAACGACGTCCTCTTAATTGACTGGCCATATTGGTTGGAATTGGCGCTCCGAGTCCGGAACGGGCAGTGTCGAGCCATCGTCCCTCCACATCCTCACCCACCCCCGTCACAATCCCCGGCTCATACCGCGTGCTGAGCACCACATAAATCGGTGCCAGCCCCGCATTCGCCGGAAACCAGACGATTGCGTCGTGATAATCCGGCGGATGCTGCGGATTGACGAGGATGCGGTCAGTCTTCTCGCCCGGCGGATACACCCAGATCGTCGGCAGCGGCGGGGCGCCTTCGAGGGCCGGGATGGAGGGGGCGTCATCGGGGTTGGCGGCGGGTGTCCAGGTCAGGCCGATGCCGTGGCCGAGGTCGGCGACGAAGTGTTCGCCTTCTTGCCGGGCTTTGATGACCGGGACGAACTCCCAGTCTTTCTTGCCACCCGTGTAGAAGCCGTAGGCACTGATGGAGCCGTCGGGCAGTGTCTTGGCATTGAAGCGCACGCGGGTACGGCCGCTGGTGAGCTGCGCGTATTGTTCGTTGGTGTAGAAAGCGCTGTCGGACGAGATATCGGTGTTGGGGATCAACAATGCCAGGGTGCCGGCGGCACTGGCGCCGCTCAGCAGGCTGAGCCCGAGCGAACCACCGAGCCTTTGCCCCAGCGCCCGACCGGTGCCGGAGCCCGCCATCCACTTCAACGGAACGCCTTCAGCGCTGATTGGCACTTGGCTGCCGAGGACGGCCCACTGACCATACTCGGCCAACCGTTCGGTCGGGATGAAACCGGCCGGATTATTGTGATCGATCACGCCGTCCGAAAGGTTGCAGCTTTTGGCGAACACACAACCCCGACCGGGCGCTTGCTGACGCTGCTCGATCTGGCGCAAGTACCGCTCTTCATGTGCCTGTTGGCGAGCGATGATTGCCTCGTATGTCGCTTCGCGGGCTTTGAATTCGGCGAACTCGGTCGATGTCATGTCCCGTGGGACAAGCCTGCCGTGTCCGGCGCCGCCATTGCCGCCCCGGTATTCCCAGACCTGGGGAATGTCCTTGTCCCGCGCCATGGTTGTTTATCTGTAGGTAACGGAAGAAGCCCGCAACCTAACTGGGACGCCCCCTACCTGGCGTTAGGACCTTTCCTAAAAGATGCGCGGAAATTTCCTGTTTCGGAGTGTTGCGGCCATGATCCGAAGACCCACTCGATTTTCGTAATGAAGCTTTTATGACAAAAGTTCGGTAGCACATCGCCAGTCCGGTCATGCCTATGTAACGCGCTTGAGGGGCCCTGAGGGGCGCTTTTCACAAGCCGAGGCGGGACGCCGGGAGTGAGGCAATGGGGACTATGGAACGCTACTCGAAAGTGGGCATGCAGGAACTCGATCAACGCTTGTCGAAGATCGTCGAGGCCGCGCGCAAGAAGCCGGTTTCGGTGTATCGCTACGGCGCGCCGTGGGTCTGGATCGTGTCGCAGGATGACTGGCAGGGCGCCTTGAAAGAGGTCTCCAGCTACATTCCGCCGGGGCATTCGCTGGTGCTGCTGCGCCCGCAGATCGACGACCTGCTCGACGCTCACCGCGACCTCCTGCACGACCTCAATGCCCAGCCCGGCATGCTGATCGCCCCGCAGACGGTCATGCACATCCTGCTCCTGCAACTGCTGTATTCGGTGCCCAGCGAGCAGCAGCTCTACGAACAGCTCAATTACAACCTGCTGTTCCGCTGGTTCGTCGGCCTGGGCCTGAACCAGAAAGTCTGGAGCTTCAACGTCCTCAGTCGCGACATCGCCACGCTGCTCAACGAGCCGCGTGCGGTGCAGCTCATCCAGAAAATCATCGGTGAAGTGTTCTGCGGCGCGCTGCTGCAAATGCCTGAGTTCTCCTTGAACTTCGCGCTGCTGCACACATGGCTGGGCAAGCACACCGGGGCCTCGCACGTCAGCAATTAACAATGCCAGTCATTGACGCACACGCAAGGCGCAAAAGCGCCAACAGGTCATCGCGAATTTCAGGGGGTAGTGTGGAGCAGATTTTCACGTCACGGCTGGCGCTGTGGGGCTGGCTGCTGGTGACGGCCGGCGCGCAGCCGGCGTTCGCCGAAGAGGCCGAGAACGCAGCGGCGCAGCGTCTGGTGGACGTCAACGAATACTTCGTGCGCGGCAACACCGTGCTCGATGCACGGGCGATCGAAGAAGCGGTGTACCCGTTCCTCGGCCCGCAAAAAGCCTTGAGCGACATCGAAGGCGCGCGGGATGCCCTGCAAAAGGCCTATCAGGAGCGCGGTTATCAATCGGTGTTCGTCGAACTGCCGGAGCAGGCGGTGGCCGACGGCATCGTCTACCTGCAAGTCAGCGAAACCAAGGTCGGCCGGGTGCGGGTGGTTGGCGCCAAACACTATTCGCCGCTGGATATTCGCGACAATGTCCCGGCGCTCAAGGAAGGCGAGGTGCCGGACTTCGCCAAGGTTCAGGGCGAACTGGCCCAACTCAACAAGACTCCGGGCCGCCAGGTGATGCCGCTGGTGCGTGAAGGCCAGCGCCCCGGCACCATGGATGTGGACTTGCAGGTCGAAGACCAGAACCCGTGGACCGCCAGCGTGGGGCTGAACAACGACTACAGCGCCGACACCGAAAAACTGCGCACCGTCACCAGTCTCGGTTACAACAACCTTTGGCAGTTGGGGCACAGCGTCAACCTGACGTTCTTCACCGCGCCGCAGGAGACTGACAACGCCAAGGTCTGGTCCGGTTCCTACACCGCGCCGCTGACCGAGCGCTGGAGCGTGCAGTTCTCCGGTTACCAGTCCGACAGCAACGTCGCCACCATCGGCGGCAGCAACGTGCTCGGCAAGGGCCATTCCTACGGCGTAGCGGCGATCTACACGATCCCGTCCAGCGGCAACTGGTCGAACTCGCTGTCGGCCGGCATCGACTTCAAGGATTTCGACGAACGCCTGACCCTGTCCGGCGAGAGCGACAAGGTGCCGCTCAAATACGCGCCATTCACCTTCGCCTACAACGGCTATCGCTACAGCGAAAAGAGCCAGCTCGGCCTGGGTCTGAGCCTGGTCGCCGCCACTCGCAGCCTCTTCGGCTACGGCAGCTCCGACGAAGACTTCGACTACAAACGCTACCGCGCCAACCCGAGTTTCGCCGTGCTCAAGGGCGATACCAACTTTACCTGGACCTTCGACAACGACTGGCAGAGCGCGAGTAAAGCCGCGTTCCAATTGGCGTCGGGGCCGCTGGTTTCCAACGAACAATTCTCCGCCGGTGGCGCCACTTCGGTACGCGGTTATCTGGCCGCCGAACGCACCGCCGATGACGGCTTCCTGCTCAGCGAAGAGCTGCGCACGCCGTCGCTGGCCAAGTACGTCGGCGGCTGGATGCAGGACTGGCGCTTTTACGCCTTCGCCGAGGGCGCGCAACTCTACCTGCGCGACGAACTGCCGGATCAGGACGCCAATTACGCCCTGGCCAGCGTCGGCCTCGGCACCCGTGCCAGCCTGAGCAAATGGCTGTCCGGCAGCCTCGACTGGGGCTACCCGCTACTCGAAGGGCCGAACACCTCGAAACAGGAATCGCGCCTGCACTTCAACCTTCAGGCCACTTTCTAACAAGGAGCACCTCCATGCAGCGCCTTTTCCTTTCGTTGTTGATCTGCCTGGGCTTCGTGCTCCCGGCCACGGCTCAGGCCTGGTGGCAGGACGACTGGCATTACCGCAAACAGATCGCCGTCGACACCACGCCGCAAGGCGCCGCGATCAATCAGGCCCTGGGCCGCACCGCGCTGTTGGTGCGCCTGCACACCGGTAATTTCACCTTCGACGGCGTGAAAGAGGACGGCTCGGACCTGCGCTTCGTTGCCGCCGATGACAAGACCGTGCTCAACCACCAGATCGAAAGCTTCGACGCGTTGATGGGCATGGCGCTGATCTGGGTCGATGTGCCGAATGTCGAGGGCGGTCAGCGTCAGGACATCTGGATGTATTACGGCAATCAGAAAGCCCCGGCGACCGGCAACGGCCAACTGACGTTCGATCCGAATTACACCGCGCTCTATCACTTCGACGGTGCCACTGGCACTCCGGCGAAAGACACCACCGCCTACGGCAACACCGCGCAAAGTGCGACCGGCGCAAGCATTGACGGCGTAGTCGGGCGGGCCTTGCAGTTCAGCGGCCAGCCGTTGCTGTTGCCGGCCAGTCCGTCGTTGCAGCACAACGCTGGCAGCGCGTTCACCTTCAGTGCCTGGCTGCGACTGGATCAGGCCAATGGCGAGCAACTGATCCTGGCCCGCCGCGAAGGCGCCAACAGCCTGCTGGTCGGTGTGAATCAGGGCGTGCCGTTCGTGGAAATCGATGGCCAGCGCACTGTGGCCACGCAACCGCTGAATCCGGGCCAATGGCAGCACGTCGCGCTGACCGCCGAAGGGGCGAAAGTGACGCTGTACATCAACGGTCGCGAAGGCGCGGCACTGGCTCAGGCGATGCCGGCGTTCAACTCGGTCATGGCCATCGGTGCCGACCTGCACGAAGGTCCTTTCCAGCCGTTCGTGGGCGCCATCGATGAACTGCGTCTGTCGAAAGTGGCCCGCCCGGCGCCGTTGCTGCTGGCCGACGCCACTTCCCAGGGCGCCGAGTCGAAACTGGTGGCTTACGGCGTCGATGAAGAACAGTCCGGTTTCGGTTTCGGCAGCCTCGGCTTCCTGCTCAACGCGGTGCCGGTGGATGCCTGGGTGATCATCGCGGTGCTGGTGCTGATGATGTTCCAGTCGTGGATCATCATGCTGCGCAAGAACCGCACCCTGAGCCGCGTCACTGCTGCCAACGAAGACTTCCGCGTGCAATTCGCCAAGGTCGGCACCCGCCTGGAAATGTTCGCCGACGACACTCAACTCGCCCAGCGCCTGCAGCACTCGCCGCTGTGGCGCCTGTACCTGGTGGCAGTGAAAGAAATCCGCACCCGCCGCGAGCAGGGCGCCGATACCTCGTCGGTTTCGGCGGCGACCATCGAAGCGATCCGCTGCTCGATGGACGGCGTGCGCACCCGGGAAAACCAGCAACTGAGCTCGAAACTCTCGACCCTGTCCAACGCCATCGCCGGCGGCCCGTACATCGGCCTGCTCGGCACGGTGCTGGGGATCATGGTGGTGTTCCTCGGCACGGCCATGGCCGGCGACGTCAACATCAACGCCATCGCACCAGGCATGGCCGCCGCTTTGCTGGCCACGGCCATGGGCCTGTTCGTCGCGATCCCGGCGCTGTTTGGCTACAACCGCCTGATTACCCGCAACAAGGAAGTCAGCGCCGACATGCGCGTGTTCGTCGACGAGTTCATCACCCGTCTGGCGGAGATGCACGGCGAAGGCCAGTCCAGTGAAGCGGCGCATCAGCGCGGTCATCACGCCAACCACTCCGTACCGGCCTGAGGAGCACTGACATGGCGTCCGTAAATGCCTCCCATGACGATGACGAAGATGCCGCAGTGGACAGCATCAACATCACGCCACTGGTGGATGTGCTGATGGTGGTGCTGGTGATGTTCATCCTCACCGCCACCGCGCAGGTCTCCGGGATCCAGATCAACCTGCCCAAGGCCAGCGCCGCCGTGTCGCTGTCCGAGGCCAAGACCAAGGCGATTTCGGTCAACGACGGCGGGCAGGTGTTCCTCGACGCCTACCCGGTGACTCTGCCGGAGCTGGAAGAACGCCTGCGCATCGAGAAAGCGCAAAACCCGGACTTCCCGGTGATCGTGCGCGGCGACGCCACGGTGCAGTACCAGAAGGTCATCGAAGTGCTGGATCTGCTGCGCCGGCTCGAACTGTCCCAGGTCGGTCTCGTCACCGGCAAACCGACGCAGGGCTGAGTGATGACTGCACAACTGCCAATCGAGCCTTTGCCGGTGAAGAAGTCGCCACTGCGTTACGTGAAGTGGGGCGCCGGACTGCTGCTGGGCGCTGTCGCGGCGTTCCTGTTGTGGCAGTGGGCCAACGACATGAGCGGCATCCGCCGGGAAGCGCCGAAGGTGCCGACGATCATTCCGTTGCCGCCACCGCCACCTCCGCCGCCGGAAAAACCGCCAGAGCCGGAAACCCCGGTCGAGGAAAAAATCGTCGAGCCCGAGCCAACGCCCGAGCCGCAAGAGGTCAAGCCCGAGGAAGAAGCGCCGCCATCGCCGGCGGACGACCTGGCCAATCCGATGCAGATCGACGGCGACGCCCAGAGCGGCAGCGACGCCTTCAACATCGGCGCGGGCAAGGGCGGCGGCATGGCGGGTTCCGGTAGTGGGCGACTGGGCAACGGCACCTACAGCCAGTTCCTCGCGTTCACTTTCCAGAAGCTGCTGCGCGAGAACCCCGACCTGCGCAACCTCGCGTTTTCGCTGCAGGCCGATGTGTGGCTGAGCAGCGTCGGCGAGATCACCCGGGTCGAGCTGATCAAGTCCAGCGGCAACCCCGAGATCGACAGTCAGGTGCTGGCCGCCTTGCGTAACGCGCCCCACCTGAGCGAACGGCCACCGGCCTCCATCACCTTGCCTGTGCGCATGTCCCTGCAAGGACGGCGTCCGGGTTAACCGAATTCATAAAGCTGTATGAAAAGGAGTTGTGTGCAGATGATTTCCAACGTGAATCGATTGTCCCTGGCGGTCGGCATGGTCATCGCGACCCTGGTCGGTCAGGCCGTGGCAGCGCCTGCGCCCTCGGAGAACGCCACGATCAATCTGATCCGCTTGCTGGTCGAGCAGGGCATTCTGAAACAGGACAAGGCCGACGCGCTGATCGCCCAGGCCCAGAACGAGGCGGCCCAGGCCAAACAGGCTGCGGCGTCCACCGCCGTGGCAGCCGGGCCGGTCGCAGCGCCTGGCGATGTGCGGGTGCAATACGTACCGGCGGCGGTGCGCGACCAGATCCGTGATCAGGTCAAGGCCGAAGTCATGGCCACCGCCAAACAGGAAAACTGGGCCGCGCCCAACACGTTCCCGGACTGGGCGTCGCGCATCAGCTTCGATGGCGACATTCGCCTGCGTGACGAATCGCGCTATTACTCGGGCAGCAACAGCAACGAAATCGTCGACTTCGCCAAGCTCAACAACAACGGCCCGTACGACGTGAACCCCAACAGCAGCACCGCGTTGCCGCCGTTGCTCAACACCCGCGAAGACCGCGAAAACCTGTTCCGCCTGCGCGCCCGGCTGGGCATGAAAGCGGAGATTTCGCCGCAATGGACCGCCGGCATCCGCATCGGCACCGGCTCGGACAACAACCCGGTGTCGACCACCCAGAACCTCGGCGGCGGCTTCTCGAAAAAGGACATCTGGCTCGATCAGGGTTACCTGACCTGGAAGCCGTCGGATGAACTGACCCTGACCGGTGGCCGTTTCGCCAACCCGTTCATGTCCACCGACATGCTGTATTCCAACGACCTGAACTTCGACGGTGTGGCGGCGATTTTCGACCACAAGCTGAGCCGCGACTGGGGCGTGTTCGGCACCGTCGGCGCGTTCCCGGTGGACTACACCAACGACACCACCACCAGCAACGGCTTCGACAAGGAAGAAAGCGACAACAAATGGCTGTACGGCGCGCAGATCGGCGCCAAATGGGCGATCAACAGCAACAACCGCTTGAAAGGCGCGCTGGCCTACTACCGCTTCGACGACATCGAAGGCCAGCGCTCCAGTCCTTGCGAACCCTGGGCCGGCGCACCGGGCTGCGACAGCGACGGCACCCGCGCAGCATTCATGCAGAAGGGCAACAGCGTGTTCCTGCTGCGTGACATCACGCCGAACCCGCTCAACCCGACCACCACGCCGCAACCGCAGTTCGTTGGTCTCGCTTCCGAGTTCAACCTGCTGGACCTCAACGTGGTGTGGGACGCCGACCTGCCGGAAGACTTCAAACTGCGCAGCCAGGGCAACTACATCCACAACCTTGGTTACGACGAAGGCGACATGCGCAAGCGTTCGGCCGGGCAACTGGTCAACAACCTCGACAGCAACGGCAACATCGAAAGCGGCGCCAATGCGTGGATGGTCCAGTTCACCCTCGGCAACGCGCTGGAGCTGAAGAAGCAGGGCGACTGGAACCTGTTCGCCGGCTACAAGTACATCCAGCCGGATGCCTTGCCGGACGGCTTCAACGATTCGTCGTTCCACCTCGGCGGCACCAACGCCAAGGGCTACTTCCTGGGCGGCAATTACGGTCTGGCGAAGAACGTCTACGCCACCGGCCGCTGGCTGAGTTCGGAGGCGGTGTATGGCGCGCCGTTCGACATCGACGTCATGCAGCTTGAGATCAACACGCGCTTCTAAGCGCGGGGAGAGGGTTATGAAAAACCGCTGTTTATGGCTTGGGCTCGGCATGTTGATCGCCACCGGGGCGAGCGCCGAAGGCATGGAGGAACGCCTGCGCACCCAGTTGCGCAGCACCACCCAGCAGCTGCAAACCCTGCAAAGCCAGCAGGCCCAGGCCAGCGCCGCGCAACTGGCGGCGCAGAACGAAGCCAAGGCTGCGCAGGCGCAAATCAAGCAATTGACCGCCGAACTGGCCAAGGCCAAAGGCCTCGCCGAGCAACTGGCCGGGCAGCAGCAAGCCTTGCACAGCCAGGCCCAGGCGCAGGTCGCGGCCAGCAACGAACAGACCGGCAAGTTCAAGAAAGCCTATGACGAGTTGTTGGTCATGGCCCGTGCCAAAGAGGCAGAACGGTCTAAGCTTCAAGCGCAATTGACTGAACGTGACACACAAGTGCAGCAATGTTCGGTCAAGAATCAGCAGATGTATGGCGTGGCCAAGCAGATTCTCACCGCCTACGAAAACATCGATGTGGCCGAGGTGATGAAGATCCGCCAGCCCTTCGCCGGCAGCGCCCGGGTCAAGTTCGATGAACTGGCTCAGGGCTTTGGCGATGAACTGTACAAGACTCAATTCGATGCGCCGCAAGCCGCGATCGCGCACTGATTAAAAGACTCATGGACAAGGAAGAAGTAATGACTCAATTGATCTCCCACGTATCCCCGCAATCCCTGACCGACGTGCTGCAAGCCGCCGGTTACCGCGTCAACCAGACCGAACAGAACGGCATCGTTCAGTTGCTCAGCGCCAGCCAGGGCATCGGTTATGCCGTGCGTTTCGGCAACCCGGCGGTGGCGGAGCTGGGCAGCTACGTCGACTTCACCTTCAGCTGTGCGCTGCGGGTACAGGGTGAATTGCCGGCGGGTGTGGCCGAGCAGTGGAACGCGACGCGCCGGTTTGCCCGGTTGTCGTTGCAGGGCGAGTTTCTGGTGATGGAAATGGACGTGGTGGTGGCCGCTGGCGTCAGCGGCGATTACCTGCGCGGCAACCTGGAACTGTGGGATCGCCTGTTGCAGGAGTTCATCGTGTATCTGCGTGATTTCACCCAGAACGCTGCTGCCACCCAGGCTCCAAAGGTTGAGCAAGAGGAAGTCGCGCTGTGACAAAACCTGCCATGGTAATCAGCGCCGCTGCGGTGGCGCTGTTGGTGGTCGCCGTGGCGCTGGTGGTGCGGCCGGGCAATGACCCGGTCGCCGCCCAGCAACCGGCGCCGGTCATTGCGGCCAACAGCGGGCCTGCGGTGGCGCGGTTGGGCAATCAGCAGGTGTCGCCGGAGGAATTGCAGGCGCTGCTGGCCGCCGTACCGCCACAGACCCGCGAGCAACTGCGTGGCAATCGCGAGGCGCTGGAGCGCTGGATTCGTTCACGCCTGGCTGAAAAAGCCGTGTTGGAGCAGGCCGACGCCCAGGGTTGGGCGCAGCGTCCGGACGTGGTTCGGCAAACCCGCGCCGCCACCGAACAGATCGTGTTCCGCGACTATTTGCAGTCGGTGAGCCAAGTGCCGGCCGATTATCCGAGCGCTGCAGAGTTGCAGCAGGCGTATGACGCGGGCAAGGCCAACTGGCAGACGCCGGCGCTGTATCGGGTCAGCCAGATTTTCCTCGGGGTGAATGAGCCGCAGAATCTTGAGGCGGTGCGCAAGCAGGCGACGGAGTTGAGCAAGAAAGCCCAGGCAACTTCGGCGGACTTTGCAGCACTGGCGAAGGAGTTTTCTCAGGATCGCCTCACCGCTGAACGTGGTGGAGATACCGGCCTGCAACCCTTGCAGCAACTGGTGCCGGAAGTGCGCGGTGCGGTGGCGCGACTCAAGGTTGGCGCGGTTTCAGATCCCGTTCAAAGCAGCGCCGGGTTTCACGTGATCAAACTCACCGAACAACAACCGGCCCGCACCGCAACCCTCGACGAGCTGCGCGATCAACTGACCCAGGCCTTGCGGGCACAGCGTCAGGAACAGATCGCCCAGGCCTATCTGGACGGCATGCTCAACACCGCAACGCTGAGCATCGACGGGGCCGAGCTCAACAAGGTGCTGGAGGAAAAACTGTAATTCAGACTCACCACTGAACCTTGTGGGAGCGGGCTTGCTCGCGAAGGGGCCATGCCAGACAACTTATTCGTTGGATGACACACCGCTTTCGCGGGCAAGCCCGCTCCCACATTAGAGCCGTGACGCTTTCCAAAAATACAAAGATCGACAGGGAGTCATCGATGTCATTCACCGAACCCGCAGCACGACAGAGCAGCGCCGATTTCCGCTGGCCCCGGGACAAGGACGAACCCTGGCTGGCGCAAGCGGCGACCCTCGACGGCGACGTCGCGCAGTACTTTCTGGTCAGTGCCCGTTGCGGCTGCTTCATGCAGGCCGCCCGCAGCCTCAACGTGCGCTCGACCCTGCTCCGCAAGCAACTGGCGCAGCTCGAACAGCAACTGCAATGCGCGCTGTTCAGCTTTCAGGGCAGCGCCCTCAGCCTGACCCGCGAAGGCCAGCAATTGCAGGCGCAACTGATCGCTTTGGCCCACGAACGCAAGCTGCCGGTGATTGAGCAGCCCTTGATCAGGCTGGCCGTCGCCGAATCGATCCTGCATGACATCCTCGGCCGCGACCTCATCGCACTGCTGCGCCGCAACGCCAGCGTGCGCCTCGAGATCATCGCCCTCGACAGCGAACTGGCCCTGCGTGCGGTCAGCGCCGACATCGTGCTGTGGCTCGCCCACGGCGAAACCCCGCACCCCGGCCCGACCTTCGCCACCAGCGAACCGCAACGCCTCGCGCAACTGGAATATCAGCCGCACATCGCCAAACGCTACTCCCGCGTGACCGCGCGCCCGGAAAGCCCGGACGACCTCGCCGATTTCATGCTGGTGCAATGGCAGCACGATCGGCAGATCGACAGCTTTCGGCCGTGGAATGAACTGGTTGAACAGCGTCTGGCGGGCGTGGTGCAGATGCAGTCTTACGAGCTGATGCTGGAGATGATTCGTTGCAGCGCGTGTATTGGTTTGCTGCCGATGTACATGAGCCGGTTTGATCGTGGGTTGGTGGCGTTGCCGGGGTTGTTTGAGGAGGCGATGCGGTTGCAGGCTTGGTTGGCGGTGAACAGTGAATCGCAGGAGGTTGAAGAGGTGCAGGTACTAGTGGAGTTGATACGGCGGACGTTCAATGAGCGACAGGAGTGGTTTGAATAGCTGCATAAATTTTGTTCTGGTTTTTTAAACAGACTCAAAAAACGGCCCATGCAGGGCCGTTTTTGGTTTCAGCACTCAGGGCCGCGGCTCAGCCGCCAACTCCAGATTATCCAGCGCACGATTCACCGCCAGTTCCCCAAGCATGATCAGCTGCGCAATCCCCAACAGCACATGCCGATGCGAGCCGTCCACCAGCCCGGCGAAATCGGTGGCCATGGTTTTGGCCGAGGTCAGGGTTTCGCAAGCGTCGGCCAGCAGTTCTTCGCTGTCGATGCCGGGGGCGATGAGGTAGCGGGTGTTGGGTTTGAGCAGCGGTTTTCTGGGGAGCAGGGGATTGAAGTAGTGGTCGAGGGCGCGTTCGGCGGCTTCGTGGAATGTCTTGGAATCGAGGGATTCGTAGGGCGAGGTAGTATCGGTTTCGGGTGGATTTGGCGTTGGTTTGATCATGGTAGTACTCCCTGATTGATGGAGCTGCCACGGTTCGCTGCGAAACGAATGGAGGTGGCAGCTGTACGCGGGTTCGCAGACCGGGAATCAAGGAACCCGGCATACCCGAAGGTATCCCGCGCACAACCGCCATTACGCGACCAGCAAAGAATGCTGAACGGAAACGACGCTCTGGGCGCCTTGATTGATCCGGGCTGCGAAACCCGATCGCTGATTCGTCAGCGACCCGGAAACGATAGAGCTGGCCCTCAAGGCGCACAAGCCGGCGGATTCTGGCGGATGCGTAGGCAATGGCGCAAGGCGTTGTGGCTTTCTGGACGTTTCGGTCAACGGCTTTAAACAGTCGTGGCGAATCCGTGAAGAAGCGGTTTACAGTGACCGGCCACGCACTGATCCAGGAGGGATCTTTCATGCCTGAGCACAACCCCGCCATTCACCTCGAACGCTTCAGCGAGTCCCACGTCGAAGGCGTCACCGCGCTTTACAACGACCCTGCCGTGACCCGGCAGGTGCTGCAGATGCCGTTTCAGTCTGCCGAAATCTGGCGCCAGCGGCTGATGCCGGAAAACGAACGGATGGTGAAACTGGTGGCGCTGCATCAAGGTGCGGTGATCGGGCATCTCGGGCTGGAGGCTTTTTCGCGAATTCGCCGCAGCCACGCCGGCAGTCTCGGCATGAGCGTCGCGGTGGCGTGGCAGGGCAAGGGTGTGGGCTCGAAGCTGTTGTCGGCAGCGCTGGACATCGCCGACAACTGGATGAACCTGCACCGGGTCGAGCTTTCGGTGTACGCCGACAACGAGGCAGCCATCGGCCTCTACCGCAAGTTCGGCTTCGAAAATGAGGGCCTGTTCCGCGATTACGCCGTGCGTGACGGGCAATGGGTCGACACCCTGAGCATGGCGCGTCTGCGCAAACGCTGACCTTCTGTCCGTCAATGGCCGACGAGGCGACCGTGCAGGCAAATGACTTGCACGGCCGTCATCGGCATCTGCCATGCTCGGAGTCCGCAGCACTGCTTCCTCAAAGGAACACCGCAATGGACGACGTACAGCAACTGGGCGAAATGCTTCGCCACTATGCCGACAGCGAAGCGCACAAGAAGCAACTGTTCGAGACGCAATCGGCGGCCTGGGCCACACGGATTACCGAGTTGTTCGGGCAGATTCAGCAATGGCTGGAACCGGTGCAGGCACCGGGGTTGCTGGAGGTGAGTCGGGAGGCTTATGTGGCGTTTGGGCCGAGCACTCCGGTTGAGACCTCAACCTTCAAGACTGAAAAACTGAGCATCGTGATTGCCGGCAAACCGGTGGAGTTCGTGCCGGATGTGATGGGCAGTGGCGGGCAGATTTCGCTGGCGGTGATGGGGCTGACGGCGGCGCGGTATGGGAGTGTTTCGTTGGTGGGACTGCCGGGCGGGGAGTGGCAGTGGCGCAAGACCAATGGGTTGAAGGATCCGGATACCTTTGCCTTCGACGCGAATTTCCTCGCGCAGCAATTGCAGAGCCTCATCCCTCGCGATCGAGGTTGACACACTTGATCGTTCCCACGCTCTGCGTGGGAATGCAGCCCGGGACGCTCCGCGTCCCTTCCAGAGCTGGAACGCGGAGCGTCCCTTGAGGCATTCCCACGCAGACGGTTCGACGTGGGAACGATCAGCTAGGGGGGGCTCACATTTCGAGGTTGATCCAGCCCGGTTTGGCTATCTCCGGCGCCACCGCTTTCACGGTTTTACCGGTAGCCAACTCAACCCGCCGAGCCACCTCCGGATCATCCGCAAACGGCGTCAGACTCGCCTCATCCAGACTTTCGGCCGTCTCGTGCCGCAGGCAGTACTCAACCGCCAGCCACAGAAACACCACGCCCAACACATTCAATAAAACATCGAACATGACCAGCTCCCTTGATCAGGCGATCTGCGCTTCACGATGGGCGAGTGCAACGTCGGCAATCCGCACCGTGCGCCACACGTTATAGGCCATCAGCAACATGCCGCTGAGGAAGAACACCCCGCCGGCAAAGCGCACGATGAACCCCGGATGACTGGCCTGCAGCGCTTCGACGAACGAATAGGTCAGCGTGCCGTCCTCGTTGATCGCCCGCCACATCAGGCCCTGAGTAATGCCGTTGACCCACATCGACGCGATGTACAACACCGTGCCAATGGTCGCCAGCCAGAAGTGCAGGTTGATCAGCGGCGTACTGTGCATGCGCTCGCGGCCAAACACCTTGGGCACCATGTGATAGGTTGCGCCGAAGGTGATCATCGCCACCCAGCCCAGCGCCCCGGCGTGGACGTGGCCGATGGTCCAGTCGGTGTAGTGGGAGAGGGCATTGACGGTCTTGATCGCCATCATCGGGCCTTCGAAGGTCGACATGCCGTAGAACGCCAGCGACAAAACCAGGAAGCGCAGGATCGGGTCGGTGCGCAATTTATGCCACGCGCCGGAGAGGGTCATCATCCCGTTGATCATCCCGCCCCAGCTCGGCGCCAACAGGATCAGCGACATCGCCATGCCCAGCGACTGCGCCCAGTCCGGCAGCGCGGTGTAATGCAAATGGTGCGGGCCGGCCCAGATGTACAGGGTGATCAGCGCCCAGAAGTGCACGATCGACAACCGGTACGAATACACCGGCCGATTCACTTGCTTGGGCACAAAGTAATACATCATCCCGAGGAAGCCGGTGGTCAAAAAGAAGCCCACCGCGTTGTGGCCGTACCACCACTGCACCATGGCGTCGGTGGCGCCGGAGTACACCGGATAGGACTTGAACCAGTCCACCGGAATCGACAGGTGATTGACCACGTGCAACATGGCGATCACCAGGATGAACGCGCCGAAGAACCAGTTGCCGACATAGATGTGCTTGGTCTTGCGCTGCACCACGGTGGTGAAAAACACCACGGCGTACGCGACCCAGACCACCGCCATCCACACCGCGCCGGAGAATTCGATCTCGGCGTATTCCTTGGTGGTGGTGTAGCCCAGCGGCAGGG
Organism: Pseudomonas sp. 3-2; assembly: GCF_019710535.1. Taxonomy (NCBI): domain Bacteria; kingdom Pseudomonadati; phylum Pseudomonadota; class Gammaproteobacteria; order Pseudomonadales; family Pseudomonadaceae; genus Pseudomonas; species Pseudomonas sp. 3-2. Next base: position 3,087,495 of record NZ_CP081200.1, read on the forward strand.
TGACCAGCATGATCACGATCACCGATTGCCAGCCCCAAAAGGTGAAGGCTGCGAGTTTGTCCGAGTACAGCCGCACCTGGCAGGTACGCTGCACCGCGTAGTAGCTTGCGGCGAATTGCGCGCTGCCGGCGAAACCGAAAATCACCAGGCTGGTGTGCAACGGTCGCAAGCGGCCGAAGGTGGTCCACGGCAAGTCCAGATTCATGTCCGGCCATACCAGTTGCGAGGCGATCCATACCCCCATCGCCATGCCCACGACACCCCAGAAAACAGTCGCGATGACGAATTGGCGGACGACCTTGTAGTTATAAGCCTGTCCGATTGTTGCTGTGCTCATGGTCAGTTCATCCACGGTTGCAAAGTCTTGCCAGGCCACCCGGTCTGGCACGAACTGCACTGTAGAAACCCCACCGGAAACAAAACAGGCTCAGGAATTGATCATTTATGCGGATCAGATCCAGGCGCTGCCTGCGGCCATCTGCCGCGCCCTGATACGGTTTTTATGCGTTCAGGTGAATCTGTTGTGCACTGCGCCGTTCGTCCATAGTCGTAAAAAATCCTGTGGGAGCGGGCTTGCTCGCGAATGCGGTGTGTCAGCCAACAAGTCAGTTGCCTGACACACCGCATTCGCGAGCAAGCCCGCTCCCACAGTTCTTGACCGCGATCAAAACTGATGAGGTAGCCACTGCATGTACCAGTACGATGATTACGACCGGGCGCTGGTGTTCGAGCGCGTTGCGCAATTTCGCGATCAGGTCGAGCGCTTCATGGCCGGGGAGTTGAGCGACGAGGAATTCCTGCCGCTGCGTCTGCAGAACGGTCTGTACATGCAAAAACACGCCTACATGCTGCGGGTGGCGATTCCCTACGGCACCTTGAGCGCCGAACAGATGCGCACACTGGCAAGCATCGCCCGGGACTACGACCGTGGTTACGGCCACTTCACCACCCGGCAGAACATGCAGTTCAACTGGATCGAACTGCACGAGGTGCCGGACATTCTCGAGCGTCTGGCGCAGGTCAACATGCATGCGATCCAGACCTCGGGCAATTGCGTGCGCAACATCACCACCGAAGCCTTCGCCGGAGTCGCGGCGGACGAGTTGATCGACCCGCGTCCGCTGGCGGAAATCCTGCGGCAATGGTCGACGATCAACCCGGAATTCCTGTTCCTGCCGCGCAAGTTCAAGATCGCCATCTGCTCGGCGAAGCAGGATCGCGCGGCGATCATGATGCACGACATCGGCCTCTACCTTTACCCCGGCCGTGACGGCCAGATGTTGCTGCGGGTGATCGTCGGCGGCGGTCTGGGGCGCACGCCTATCCTTGGTCTGCAGATTCGCGACGGCCTGCCGTGGCAGCACTTGCTGTCCTACGTCGAAGCCGTGCTGCGGGTCTACAACCGCCACGGCCGACGCGACAACAAGTACAAGGCGCGGATCAAGATTCTGGTCAAGGCGCTGGGCATCGAGGCGTTCGCCAAGGAAGTCGAAGAGGAATGGCAACACCTCAAGGACGGCCCCGCGCAGTTGACCGAAGATGAATACCAGCGGGTCGCCAGTGCTTTCGTGCCGCCGAACTACCAAGCGCTGGCGGGCACCGATCTGGATTTCGGCACGCACCTGGCGGAGAAACCGGCGTTCGCCCGTTGGGTCGCGCGCAACGTTCAGCCGCACAAAGTGCCGGGCTACACCAGCGTGGTGCTGTCGACCAAACCGGGCCTGGCCTCGCCGCCGGGGGACGTCACCGATGCGCAGATGCAGGCCGTGGCCGAGTGGTCCGAGCGCTTCGGTTTCGGCGAAATCCGCATCGCCCACGAGCAGAACATCGTCCTGCCGGATGTGCCCAAGTCCGAGCTGTATGCGTTGTGGCAACTGGCGAAAGAGCACGGGCTGGGCGCCGCCAACGTCGGCCTGCTGACCGACATCATTGCCTGCCCTGGCGGTGATTTCTGTGCGCTGGCCAACGCCAAGTCGATCCCGATTGCCCAGGCGATTCAGGCGCGGTTCGACAACCTCGATTACCTGCATGATCTGGGCGACATCAGCCTGAACATCTCCGGCTGCATGAACGCCTGCGGCCATCACCACATCGGCAACATCGGGATTCTCGGCGTCGATAAAAACGGCAGCGAGTGGTACCAGATCACCCTTGGCGGCGCCCAGGGCAAGAACAGCGCACTGGGCAAGGTCATCGGCCCCTCGTTCAGCGCGGCCGAAGTGCCGCAGGTGATCGAGCGGATCATCGGCACCTTCGTGCGTTATCGCGAGGCCGAAGAACTGTTCGTCGATACCGTGGCGCGCATCGGGTTGGAGCCGTTCAAGGAGCGGGTCTACCCGAAAGCGTTGGAGGCCTCGGTATGAACAATCTGCTGCGGATGGAGGCGAGTGGGGCGCGAATCGTGCTCGATGATCCATGGACGCTGATCCGCTCGCCTGAAACAGAGCCCAGCGCCGGGATGTTGATTCTGCCGCTGGCCCACTGGCTCGAATCACCCTCGACCCATGCGGTCTGGCTCGGCCCGGACGACGGCGTCGAAAGCCTGCTGCCGTGGCTGAGCTCGTTGCCACTGATCGCCCTCGACTTCCCGAGCTTTCGCGACGGCCGCGCCTACAGCCAGGCCTATCTGCTGCGCAGCCGTTTCGGCTGGAAAGGCGAGTTGCGGGCGATTGGCGACGTGCTGCGCGACCAGCTCAGCCACATGCGCCAGTGCGGTTTCGACAGCTTCGCCGTGCGCGAGGACAAATCCGCCGACGATGCGCTGAAAGGGCTGGCGGGCATGAGCGTGCTGTACGGGCGATCAGTTATTGAGCCACGACCATTGTTTCGAAGGCGCTGATCCTTAACACTTGGTCTGGAAATTGTCACCTGTCATATATGACAGTGTGCGATTCCGATTTATTGCGCTCTAATCTGAACCAAGGATTCAGATGCATCTATCAACGTTTCTGTTCGCGACGGAGGAGCATGATGGAAAAGCTTCGCTTTGAGCAGGCATTTTGGATTGTGTCGCAACAGAATTTATTGAATGAGAGCGTGGATCCAAATTGGAGGCAGGCAAATTATGCGTGTTGTCGTGCCCTTATCGTCGAAGCAGTCGAGGCCCTCGAATTTTACGATTGGAAGTGGTGGGCTAAAACTGAAACAGACTATTTCCAGATGCAACTCGAACTGGTTGACGTACTGTGTTTCGCAATTTCTTTCTATATAAAACAACACCCCGGTGAACTGAGGGCCATTGCTGAGTCGCTAGCGCTTGAATCTAATCCGGATCTTCAGGTGTGCCGTTATCAACGTAAATCTGTGAAGCTCGTCGATTGTGATATTCCAAGGTTGCTGGATATAGTCATTGGTTATGCAACGATGAGGTGTATTCGATTGCCATTGCTCGAACGATTGTTTTTATTGAGTGGGTTGATTAGCTGGGAAGAAATAATTTTACGCTATCGGCAGAAATATGCGCTCCATGTCTATCGCCAAGTCAATGGTTATCGAGTGGGTCGATATAACAAATTTTGGCCACTTGTTGAGGATTCTAACTACTTGCAAGGCGTGGTGACGGGGTGCTGTTCGATATCGACGCAGGAGAAATTAATTAAAGGTTTGGAACACTTATATCGAGCGTCACACAAGTGGAGTCAGTGAGGGCGTAATGTTATCGATCAAAAAACTTCCGTCGCCGGCTGGCATTCCCTTGCTCGGGAATATTCTACAGATCAAGCCGTCACGCATTTATCAAGTCTTGTGTGACTGGGCAAGAGAACTTGGTGGGTTTTATACCTTTAAAATTGGATCGAAATGTATTCTCGTTGTGACTGAGCCTGACGTGATGGCTGAACTGCTTCACGAGCGGCCGGGGAAATTCAGACGCTGGGTAAAGATGGAAGAACTAGGGCTTGAAGTGGGAGCGGATGGGGTTTTTGTAGCCGAGGGGGATAAGTGGCGCCGGCATCGAAGGCTGATCACACCGACGTTCAATTTGTTGCACATAAAAAATGCGTGGGAGGCAATCGACGCTACAACCCGACGCTTACAACAACGCTGGTTAAATTTTGCGGTTGATGGTAGTTCGGTTGATATGCGTCAGGAAGCTATGAGCTATACCGTTGATGTAGTGACTGGATTTGCTTTTGGTTATGAACTTAACACGCTGGAAGAGTCTGCTGGAGAGTTACAGGGCGCGCTATCTTCATTTCTGCAAACAGCCGCTCGCCGTCAAGCAGCGGTGTTTCCTTATTGGCGATATATAACGCTGAAGTCTGATCGCGAGTTCAACGTGGCGCTGACGAGGATCAATCACTTGGTGAGCGGTTTCATCAAGAGCGCACGCGAACGTATGGAAAATGGTTCGTCGCCTCCATTGCCGCCAGTAAATATGATCGAAAAACTGGTTGCCCACCAAAACAGCGCAGGTAGTGAATCACTCTCTGATGGCGAGATTATCGGCAACGTTCTGACCTTTTTATTAGCAGGGGAGGACACAACGGCTAATACGATTGCCTGGGCCGTCTATTTTATTGCCAGACACCCCGTGGTTCAGGAAAAGTTGCAAATGGAAGTGGACCGAGTGCTAAACAGTACCGCCGTAATTCCTACGATAGATCAGCTGGATAAGCTGCCTTACGCGCACGCAATAATTCAGGAAACTATGCGCCTCAAGCCGGTTTTTCCGTTACTAACACTTGAGCCAAATGAAGATGTGGAAATTCAGGGTGTAGAAGTCTTGAAAGGCACACCTGTTTTTTTGTTAATCGGTTACCCGGGCCAGGATACACGGCACTTCATCCGCGCCGGAGAGTTTCTCCCGGAACGATGGCTCGAGAGTCAAGCATATGAGCAGGACAATAAGAAAGCGTGCACTCCGTTTGGCATCGGACCTCGACACTGTCCGGGACATCAACTTGCGATGCATGAAGCGCTGATGGCCATTTCCATGTTGGCGAAGAACTTTGACGTAAAAGCTGATGAAAGCGCAGGCCCGACAGAAGAAATTTATGCGTTCACACTTTGTCCTTCGCATGTTTCAGTCTGTTTAATGAAACGTCACGAATAGGTTTTACTTCAGTCGAGGTAAGTATGAGTGAGCAACGTCAGGTTTATTTGATGGGGGAAGGTGCAGCTGAGCAAGAGCGCTTGGCAATACTTTCCGATATTTACGAACAAGGCAGCGTCAGATTCTTGCGTAGCCAATTACCGCCTGATGCCAAAACCGTGTTGGATATTGGTTGCGGTCATGGCCAGATGTCGTGCTGGCTAGGGAGGGAGTATCCTTCGATGCAGGTAATAGGAGGGGACTCTTCGGGTTCGCAATTGCATATCTGCGATCAACTTCTCAAGGCTGGCAATTTATCCAATGTCAGGTTCGAAAACTTGAATCTGATGGATACGTGGCAAGACAGGCAGCAAGTTGATGTTTTGTATGCTCGGTACGTACTTATGCATATTCCAGACTGGAATAGTGCATTCGCAAATATGTTGACCGTTTGCCGCGCGGGTGGGTCTCTTTTGCTTGAAGAGCCCGGATTTCCGTTCGTCAGTTATCCAGCGCATGACTCTTTGAATAAGGCCAACGAGTGGGGACAGGCGTTGACTAAGAAAATGGGGATGCGTTTTGACTGTATTGAGCCATTGTGGTCTTACGTTCATGGGTTGGACGGTGTCGCTGTAGATCACTGGGCATTCGACCAGCCGTTTTTCAGCGACGCCTATCGAAAAAGCCTGCTGTGGCGATCCTTTATGGTGATCATGGATCCTCTTGTTGCAAGCGGTATGGCGGCCAGAAATGAGGTGGAGAAAGTACTATCAGACTTGAAAATGATAGCCGTAAATCCCTTTTATGTTGTGGGTGCTTTGCGGATGATTCAGTTGCATTTGGTGAAACTATAGCGGAGAGGGTCTCCAAACAAATCGGGAACGGCCTTGTCTCTTATGCATTCTGGGTTGGGTTTTGGTTTTCAGTGTCGGTAATTGTTATAAAAAACTGTTATTTCTTACAGTGGAACAGACACTCGTATCGAATTTTAATAAATGCTGGCAAAGCGTCCTTCAATACGGGTTGCCATCAAGGTCTTGTACTCAAATAAACGAGCGTAAGGAGTTTTTTATGTCTATCAAATCGAAAAGAATATTGTTTTCGGCACTTCCTGCCGCTGTCCTGAAAGAAAATCAGGACGGTCTCCACTTCTCTGCCCCGGCGATAAAAATAGCTACAGAACACGAAGTCATAGTTTTTGCTATTTCCGACGCAGGAGAAGGGCTTGCCTTAGATGTTCAGGTATCTAAAGAGCAGATAGGGCATCCCATTAATATTCTTATCCCGGAATCCGACCTGCCTCGTGGGAACCTGACGGTCGATTACGGAGTTCTGCAGAGTGAAAAATCAGTTTTCCGTTCGAAGGTTTCTCATTACAAGCCGAAATAATCGTCCGCCGCCCTTCGCTCCAGTTTTTTAACTTGGGGCGATGGTGGCATTTTGGTAGAGTCCTTTTCGCCGTCGGATTATCGGCTGAGCAAATCAGGAAGGGAGTCTGCTGTTGTGAGTGTTGGCAAAAAAATTCTGGGCATCACCGCGTTGCTGCTGATGGTGACGCTGTGGGCCGGTTACATCTATGTATTCAACGAAAACCGTGGCGGTCAGCTCGGCGGTGTCGGCGAAAGCACCGCCTGGTGCGGCACACCGCCGAATTCGGAAGCGGCGCTGCTGGGCAAGGATCAACTGACCCTGCGCATCACCAACAACCTGCGCGGCGAGTTCATGCTCAGCGGCGCGGTGGTGGTGTCCGAACGTACCTTCAACCGCTATGACCTGGGCCGAAACGAACTGCGTCTTCGCCTGGAACCGTTGCAATGGTCGTTTGGTGTCACGCCGATCTTCCTCGAACAGGTGAAAGTCCTGCCCCTGAGCCGCAACCTCGCCTCGACCGACAAGAGCGCCTTCGCCGAACTCGAATCGCGGCCGATCAGCGTCCAGGGCCGGGTCACCGAATTTCCCTTCGACACCTATCGCTACGGCTACAAACCGGTGCTGTATTACCTCAAGGGCAGCGAGCGCATCGACCTGCGCTTCAAGAACATCACCACGCTGATGGAGATGTCCAACACCTTCACGCCGATCCAGAAATACAACCGCGCCGACTACATCAACGAGAAAAACTCGATGATCCGCGACGAGGACTACAAGGCCTACGGCCCCCACGAATGCGCATTCAGCGTCGAGCGCAAAGGCTCGTTCAAGGTCGTGGTGCTGTTGATGCTGCTGGTGCTGTGCCTGCCGTTGCTACTGGTGTTCTACCGCGATGAGCCGGGGATCGACTTCCTTGCCACGCTGGTGGGGATTGGCGTAGTGCGCACGGTGCTGGTGGGGCCGGTGCAGGATTTCCAGCTGTACAACATTGATTTTCTGTTCGGTGCGGCGATTTTGCTGGTGGGGACGGTGTCGCTGATCAAGGCGATGCGGGCCAACAGTCGGCGGGAGATGGCGTTGAGGAGTGGGGAGACTTCGAGCTGGTAGAAGAAAGCCTTGAGCACCTGTGATGGTCCGGACCTTTCAAAGGTCCGGACCCGACGTTGCGCAATGTTGGGGTTTCTGATCGCAAACGGCGCGAATTTAGCTATACCTGTAACTCCCCCGACGCAATAAATTCGGCCTTCCGACAGGAGTTACAGCATGAAGCTAGCCGTAATGATGAGCACCCTGTGCATTGCCACGCTGGGCGTGGTGGGTTGCTCCAGCAAAACCGTCGCACCCGACGAGTACTCAGGCTTCCTCAAGGACTACAGCCAGCTGAGGGAGGCCAAATCCCCGTCGGGGGCCGAAGTGATGCGCTGGATCGACCCGAACGTCGACATCGGCAAATTCACCAGCTTCTACGTCGAACCGACCCAGCTCTATCCCAAACCGCAACCCACCGTGAAGATTCCGCAGCAGACCCTCAACGGCATCACCAGCTATTACGATCAGGCGCTCAAGCGTGAACTGGGTAAATCCTTGCCGCTGGCCTCAGGCCCAGGGCCGGGTGTGATTGTGGTACGCGCGGCGATCACCGCCGTGAGCAGCAAGACCGAAGGCCTGCATGCCTATGAAGTGATTCCGGTGGCATTGGTGGCGGCAGCGGTCAGCACCGCCAGCGGCATTCGCGATCAGGAAACCACGCTGGCGACCGAGGCGGTGTTCCTCGATGGCGGCACCAACAAGGTGGCGGCGCAGGTGGTGCGCAAAGGCACCGGCAAACCGCTGGAAAACGATTCGCAGGTGATGAAGGCCGATGACGTGAAAAGCGTGATCGATGGCTGGGCGGCGGATCTGCATCAGTCCTACCTCAAGCTCAAGGCCAAGTAAGACCGGCACGCCGGGTCGCCTCTGAGGACGATCCGGCGTGTGCACTGCGTCAGAAGCTGGCGCGGGCCAGGCGGTTGTAATGGCTGAGCAAGCCGTCGTAACGGCGGGTCACGGCGTAGTAGTCCTCGCTCAAACGCTCGGGCTTGGCGTGGTTCTGCCAGTCGGTGTGCAGCGTGTTCAACGCTTCGAGATAGCTTTGCCCCGGCTCGCCGATGCGCAGCCACAGATCCCGTGCGGCATCGGTCTTGTTCTGGAATCCACCCGTACGCGGCGCGAGGTAGGGTTCGCGACGGTTCCACGCCTGTTGCAGCTTTGCGGTGGTGTCGGCCAGCAACTTCGGGGTCAGGGTGCGGTTTTTCATCGCTTCGTCGAGCACGTCGATGGTCTCCCGCGCCTGAATCATGTACGCCAGCAAGTCCCAGTGAATGTCCCGGCCCAGACGCGCCTCGATCAGCTTGAGCTGTTCGGGACGTTGCGCGGCGTCGAGCGACATCAGGCTTTGCCGCAGAGCGGTCGAGGCGCCGATGTACTCCTGTGACACACGCTCGATGGCAGCGAGTTCTCCAGAGGAGGGCTGTTGTGATCCGGAGCTGAAGCTCGCCTCTCGGTAAAACCGCGTGGGTGCAATGGTGGTCGTGACGTGAGTCAGTGCCCGGACATACTCGTTGGCCTGTCGCGCCAGTTCAGGCTGCCAGGCCAACAGTTCGAGTTTTTCCGTGAGGCCCTGACCGCAGACATCGCGCTGAATGTCTCGCACATTGAACGCGTCGCTGTCGTCGAAATCATTGAGACTCTTCAACCAGCGTTGGTCGCGGGGCAAGGGCGGTTGAGGGTTCTTGTAACGGTCGTAGGCCACTCGCCATTGCACGTCGATCCGGTTGACGCAGGCGATCACCGGACTCAGCGCATTGGCCTGGGCGGTGACCGGGCCATCGCGCTCGTCCAGCCAGAGATCGAGCTGCAGGAAAGGGCGGGTCGCGCCCGTCAGCCCCATGATCACCAGCGCGAAGAAGATACCGACGCAAAACATCACTCTCGTGGTCATGGGCGTGCCTCCTTGCCGTACCACTGCTCAACGGTGGCCGGTGCGCTGCATTCGGCGGTAGTGGCCGGCAAGCGGCTGCACAGGCGTTCGGTCCAGGGTTGCAGGCCCTGATTGCGATTGACCGTGCCTTGGCTGGCGACCACTTTGAACACGCCGAGAACGACCGCCAGCACCACGATCCCGAGGATTGTCACGCCAACTTTCAGGGCCGGCCCGCTTTCTTCCCAGGAAACCCGGGGCCTGGATTGCCAGCGCCGCACCAGTCCGAAGGTCGCCAGGGTCAAGGCATACACCCCGCCGGCAATCGGGCCGAAAAACCAGCTGAGCCCGGCCACCATCAACGCGCCGGGCACCAGGTCGCGCAACACGCCGAACGGCGGCGAGTCTTTGAGGGATCCGGGGCAAAGAACAGCGCTGAGCCGGTCATCCAGCCGCCATACGCGATGGGCGACGTTGTGTACCAGCCAATTGAGCCCGGCCACGATCACGCCGAACACCACGGTCGAGATCATGACGATATTGATCAGCCCGCTGAGGCGCACGCCCAACGGAATGTAATGGGTGAACGCGCCGATCAGGCAGGCCAGCACCACGCCCACGTAGGTCGGCCAGTCATTGAAGCTCAGTTCCCAGTCACGCCAGAAAAACGCGGTGCCGCCGGGCATGTGCGCGCAGACCTTGGGATGATTGGCGTACAGCTCGGAACTCAACTTGCGGCACTGCGCCCAATCTTCTTCGCGCAGGCGTCGGGCCAGCGCACGACGGGCGCTGAACGAGCCGGTGCCCAGCAGCAGACGGGCGGCGCGGTGTTCAGAGGTGGCGGGCGGTTCCAGGGCGAGTTGTTGCTGGCGCGCCAGGAAAAACGGCGCATTTTGTCGAGCCAGCAGGCGTTGCCATTCGCCGTCAGGACAGGGGTTTCCCGTGCAGCCGTTCCAGCCTTGACCGGTGCGCACCCGTTCGAAAATATCGGGATACCAGACTGGCGCATCCAGCAGTAAATGGCTGAGCATGCGGTTGAACCATTCCTGTTGCAGTGCAATCGCGAGCCAGTTGTGCTCCCCGCAACGCTCGTAGGCCTGGAGGAAACCTTCAACGTCTTGTCGTTCGAGGGCATCGCGCATCGGGTGCACCATGCGCGCGCGTTGTCGATCCAGCAACAGGTCTATCGATATGTGGTCGAGATCGAGGCGTTGCCAGGCGCTGAACCAGAAGAAAGTCGGGATGGCCCAGTCCACCAGCGTCTGCGAAGTGTCAGGGTATTCAATGCAATGATGCAGCACCGTGTCTTCGAAGATGTGCGCGCAGCCCTCTTCGCGGGTGATGGCAAGGCGACGGTTCAGCTCTTCGATGCCGAGCCCGTCCAGCGGGCGGATCGCCAGTTTCAGGGCATCGACCTCGACCACGGTAAGACCGCTCAGGTCCCAGGACTCTTGAATGTCCTGATTTTGCTCCTCATCCTGCTCTTCGTACCGCTGCCATGTCTTGTAGGCCAGCGCCTGCTCATAGGCATCGCGCAGCCGCTGGAAACCCTCGGGGTCGTCGTCCGGGCGGGTCTGTTTGAGCAGGACGGCATATTGGCGTTTGATGGTGCGCACATCGGCGTCGGCCGACAGGCCAAGGACGGTCCAGCAACTCATTGCGATGACAACTCCATAAAAAACGAGACGCGATCCAGTGGTGGCATTGTGATGTTGCGCACCCTACCTGTTTCGCGTCGAAAAGTCCCCGTGTCTCGCTCAGTCGTCACCGGCCTTACGGAAAATGCTGACGTGCTCGATTCGGGGCTTCAGTGTTTTTTGGCTTGCTCGCGTATGCGTTCTTCCTGCTCGCGCAGTTCCGGGGTGAACTCGGCGCCGAAATCTTCCGCGCTGAACACCTGGCGAATCTCGATTTCCGATTCAGTGCCCGGCATGGGATTCGGGCAACGCTTGACCCACTCGATAGCTTCCTCTTTGGACTTGACGTCCCAGATCCAGTAACCGGCGATCAGCTCTTTGGTCTCGGCGAACGGGCCGTCGATCACGCTACGTTTTTCGCCACTGAAACGTACGCGGGCGCCTTTGCTGCTGGGGTGCAGGCCGTCGGCTGAAACCAGGATGCCGGCCTTGGCCAATTCTTCGTTGTAGTTGCCCATGTCGGTCAGCAACTGTTCGCTGGGCATCACGCCGGCTTCGGAATCGTGGCTGGCTTTGACAATGATCATGAAGCGCATGGTGTTTCTCCGCAGGTGAGTGGGGGATTCACTGCTTAGTCGAACGGGCCGGGCTTGAATCGACAGATAGATCAAAACGTAAGCACTGTCATTCACCGGCTATGCCCCTCAAAAATGGCTTCCTCGGCGCTAGTTTTTTAATGGTTATTGAAACGCCACTTAATATGCTTAGCTGATATAAAAAACTGTCATTTATAACAGTTGGATAAACGCGTTGCTGGATATAGGTTGAACTTTTAACAGGAGAGTTTCAGTTTGCCGAAAATTTCCTGATGGTACATGTTGAAAACATCTACGCAAATGGAGAAAGTCATGAGCACGGACAGACCGAAAGATGATACTGCGCAAACCAGAAATGTACTGGTTCCTTTATTAAAGGAGGCTATCGCAGCCTCCCGGTACCAGGCTGTCGATATCACATTAACTCCGACAACGGGAAAGGAAGGTCCCGGCGAACGGGAGCCGCTTCAAACCGGAGAGAGAATGCTTACGGCACAAACCGGCGGCATTCACCCATTTCGCGGAGAAATGTATTTCAAATGGCGATCCTTGGATGCAGGGGTTCGATTTGAAACAATTCAATACAGGATTGATAAGGGAAATAACAGCGGAGGAAACAGTGCCAATGTTGGAGCTATTCTCGTTGGCGGGTCTCTAGCCAGTGCGGAAATAGACAACGGTATTCAAGACAGGGAATGGCATACCTTGGCCACCAATCTCGATGTCATCCGGTCCAGCACGATCCTGCTCGCAGCCACTTTCGTATTTGATAAAAGCTGGGCTGGTGATCCCGAGGCTAGTGCAATCGATATTATTACCCCCTGACTTGGTGATGGCTTGAGTGGATGGGGAGCCGCCGATACTGATCACAGCATGCCACTGTTGGTTCAGTATCGGCATAGGCTGCAGACGTCATTTCGTGGTTAACTTCGGCCTCGAGATTCTCACCCATAACATTCAGAAGGACTCCGTTCATGGCTCAAGTCACGCTCAAAGGCAACCCGGTTCAAGTCAACGGCCAACTGCCACAAGCCGGTTCCAAGGCGCCAGCCTTTTCCCTGGTAGCCGGCAATCTGTCCGACGTCACCCTGAAAGACTTCGCCGGCAAGCGCAAAGTGCTGAACATCTTCCCAAGCGTCGACACCCCGACCTGCGCCACCTCCGTGCGCAAGTTCAACGCTCAGGCCAACGACATCAGCAACACCGTGGTGCTGTGCATCTCGGCTGACCTGCCGTTCGCCCAGGCTCGTTTTTGCGGCGCCGAAGGCCTGGAAAACGTACAGAACCTGTCGACCCTGCGCGGCACCGAGTTCCTCGAGAACTACGGTGTGGCCATCGCTGACGGTCCGCTGAAAGGCCTGACCGCCCGTGCGGTGGTTGTTCTGGACGAAAACGACAACGTCCTGCACAGCGAACTGGTCAAGGAAATTGCCGAAGAGCCTGACTACGAAGCGGCGCTGTCCGTTCTCAAGTAAGCGCTTTTACAATTGTTAACGGCCTGGCTCTGTCCAGGCCGTTTTCATTTGTGTATCAGTGTTTTGCCTCACACCTTGAAACGTAAGTGGAAGGTAAATTGCCGGTAAAGCTGCTTTGCTAAATCCCGGCCAGTGCTTATCGTTCAGCCTCCCGTAAAAGAAGCCCACGCGCCCAATGGTTAATCACTCCATGCAATCCTCCTCCCGTAACTCCCGTCGCTGGCTGCTGAGCCTGCTTGTCCTGCTGGTCATTGCCGGTCTGTGCTGGAAATTCTGGCCCGCCGGTTCGGCCCACAAGGAGGGCGGCGAGAAGGCGCAGGCCGGCCATACCGGCCGTTCGGGGATGATGCGTCCGGGCTTCGGCGGGGCGGCCGGGCCGATTCCGGTACGCGTGGCGCCGGCGGTCACCGGGGACTTCCCGCTGTACTACAAGGCCTTGGGCACGGTCACGGCGCTCAACACCATCAATGTGCGCAGCCGGGTCGGCGGCGAACTGGTGAAGATTTATTTCGAGGAAGGGCAAATGGTCAAGGCCGGCGACCTGCTGGCGGAGATCGACCCGCGTCCGTACCAGAACGCCTTGCTCCAGGCTGAAGGCACCTTGCTGCAGAATCAGGCGCAGTTGAAAAACGCTCAGGTCGATGTCGAGCGCTATCGCGGCCTGTACAAGGAAGACAGCATCGCCAAGCAGACGCTGGACACCGCCGAAGCCCTGGTCGGCCAGTATCTCGGCACCGTGAAAACCAATCAGGCGGCGGTCAACGACGCCAAGCTCAATCTCGAATTCACCAAGATCCGCGCACCGATTGCCGGTCGCGTCGGCCTGCGTCAGCTCGACGTCGGCAATCTCGTGGCGGCTAACGACACGACCTTCCTGGCTGTGATCACCCAGACCCAACCGATCAGCGTCGCTTTCACCCTGCCGGAAAACAGCCTGGAAACCGTGCTCGCCCGCTACCGCAGCGGCGCCAAACTGCCGGCGGAGGCCTGGGATCGTGGCGACACCAAACTGCAGGCCACCGGTGTGCTGCAAAGCCTCGACAACCAGATCGACGTGACCACCGGTACCCTGAAATTCAAGGCGCGCTATGAGAACCGCGATCAGTCGCTGTTCCCCAACCAGTTCGTCAACGTTCACCTGCTGGCTGACACCTTGAAAGGTGTGGTGCTGGCTCCGTCGGCTGCCATTCAGTTCGGCACCAACGGCACCTTCGTTTACGCGCTGGACGGCGACAAGAAAGTCACCATCCGCCAGTTGAAGATCGGTGCCAGCGACGGCGAAAACACGGTAGTCACCGAAGGTCTGGCCGCCGGCGACCGGGTGGTGCTGGAAGGCACCGACCGTCTGAAGGAAGGCAGCGAAGTGGAAGTGGTCAACGACAGCAAGGATGTGCCGACCACCCCGACCGAACACCTGCAAGGCAAGTCCGCCGCCACCGCGCCTGACGCCACCGTCACCGACAAGGCCAAGAAGGGCGCATGAACATTTCGCGTCTGTTCATCCTCCGCCCGGTCGCCACCACGCTGAGCATGCTGGCCATCGTGCTGGCCGGTCTGATCGCCTATCGCCTGCTGCCGGTTTCGGCCTTGCCGCAGGTCGATTACCCGACCATCCGGGTCATGACTTTGTATCCGGGCGCCAGCCCGGACGTCATGACCAGTGCCGTCACCGCGCCGCTGGAGCGTCAGTTCGGGCAGATGCCGGGCCTCACGCAAATGGCCTCGACCAGTTCCGGCGGCGCGTCGGTGCTGACCCTGCGGTTCAGCCTCGACATCAACATGGACGTCGCCGAACAGCAGGTGCAGGCCGCGATCAACGCCGCGACCAACCTGTTGCCGACCGACTTGCCCGCGCCGCCGGTGTACAACAAGGTCAACCCGGCGGACACCCCGGTGCTGACCCTGGCCATCACCTCGAAAACCATGTTGCTGCCCAAACTCAATGACCTGGTCGACACGCGCATGGCGCAGAAGATCGCCCAGATCAGCGGTGTCGGCATGGTCAGCATTGCCGGCGGCCAGCGTCAGGCGGTACGGATCAAGGTCAACCCTGAGGCCCTCGCGGCCAACGGCCTGAACCTGTCGGACGTGCGCACGCTGATCAGTGCGTCCAACGTCAACCAGCCCAAGGGCAACTTCGACGGCCCGACCCGGGTGTCGATGCTCGACGCCAACGACCAACTGACGTCGCCCAAGGATTACGCCAACCTGATCCTGGCCTATGCCAACGGCGCACCGCTGCGGCTCAAGGATGTCGCGCAGATTGTCGACGGCGCCGAGAACGAGCGTCTGGCGGCGTGGGCCAACCAGAATCAGGCCGTTCTGCTGAACATCCAGCGTCAACCGGGGGCCAACGTGATCGAGGTGGTCGACCGGATCAAGGCGCTGCTGCCGAGCATCACCGATAACCTGCCGGCCGGTCTCGACGTGGTCGTGCTGACCGACCGCACCCAGACCATCCGCGCTTCCGTCACCGACGTGCAACACGAATTGCTGATCGCCATCGCGCTGGTGGTGATGGTGACGTTCCTGTTCCTGCGGCGTGCCAGTGCGACCATCATTCCGTCGGTGGCCGTGCCGCTGTCGCTGATCGGTACGTTCGGCGTGATGTACCTCGCCGGCTTCTCGGTCAACAACCTGACGCTGATGGCACTGACCATCGCCACCGGTTTCGTGGTCGACGATGCGATCGTGATGCTGGAGAACATCGCGCGTTTCATCGAGGAGGGCGACAGTCCGATGCAGGCCGCGCTCAAGGGCGCGAAGCAGATCGGTTTCACCCTGATTTCCCTGACCCTGTCGCTGATCGCGGTACTGATTCCGCTGCTGTTCATGGCCGACGTGGTGGGGCGTTTGTTCCGCGAATTCGCCATCACCCTGGCGGTGGCGATCCTGATTTCCCTGGTGGTCTCGCTGACCCTGACGCCGATGATGTGCGCGCGTCTGCTCAAGCGTGAGCCGCAAGCCCATGAGCAGGGCCGTTTCTACCGCGCCAGCGGTGCGTTCATCGACTGGATGATCGCCGCTTACGGGCGCAAGTTGCAGTGGGTGCTCAAGCACCAGCCGCTGACCCTGCTGGTGGCCATCGGCACGCTGGCCCTCACCGTGTTCCTTTATTTGGTGGTGCCCAAGGGCTTCTTCCCGGTGCAGGACACCGGGGTGATCCAGGGCATTTCCGAAGCACCGCAGTCGATTTCTTTCGCGGCGATGGGCGAGCGTCAGCAGGCGCTGGCCAAGGTGATTCTGGAAGATCCGGCGGTGGAAAGCCTGTCGTCCTACATCGGCGTCGACGGTGACAACGCCACGCTCAACAGCGGCCGGCTGCTGATCAACCTCAAACCCCATGGCCAGCGTGATCTGACCGCTACCGAAGTGATTGCCCGCCTGCAACCGCAGTTGGACAAGCTTGTCGGCATCCGCCTGTTCATGCAGCCGGTGCAGGATTTGACCATCGAAGACCGCGTCAGCCGTACCCAGTATCAGTTCAGCATGTCGTCGCCGGATTCCGAATTGCTCAGTCAGTGGAGCGGCCGTCTGGTCGAGGCTCTGGCCCAGCGGCCGGAACTGACCGACGTCGCCAGCGACTTGCAGGACAAGGGTTTGCAGGTGTTCCTGGTGATCGACCGCGACGCCGCTTCACGGCTGGGCGTGTCGGTCTCGAATATCACCGATGCGCTGTATGACGCGTTCGGCCAGCGGCAGATTTCGACCATCTACACCCAGGCCAGCCAGTACCGCGTGGTGCTGCAGGCTCAGGCCGGAGAGAAGATCGGCCCGCAGGCGCTGGATCAGATTCACGTCAAGACCACCGATGGCGGGCAGGTGCGGTTGTCGAGTCTGGCCCACGTCGAGGAACGGCAGGCGCAACTGGCGATCACCCACATCGGCCAGTTCCCGGCGGTGATGATGTCATTCAACCTCGCACCGGGCGTGGCGCTGGGGCATGCGGTGGACATCATCGAGCAGGTGCAAAAGGACATCGGCATGCCGATCGGCGTGCAGACCCAGTTCCAGGGCGCCGCCGAAGCGTTCCAGGCGTCGTTGTCGAGCACCTTGCTGCTGATTCTGGCGGCGGTAGTGACCATGTACATCGTGCTCGGCGTGCTCTACGAGAGCTACATTCACCCGATCACCATTCTGTCGACCTTGCCGTCGGCGGCGGTCGGGGCCTTGCTGGCATTGCTGCTCAGTGGCAATGATCTGGGGATGATCGCGATCATCGGCATCATCCTGCTGATCGGTATCGTGAAGAAAAACGCGATCATGATGATCGACTTCGCCCTCGACGCCGAACGGACCCAGGGCATGGCGCCTGAGCAGGCGATCTATCAGGCGGCGCTGTTACGCTTCCGGCCGATTCTGATGACGACGCTGGCTGCGCTGTTCGGCGCGGTGCCGTTGATGCTGGCCACCGGTTCCGGCGCTGAATTGCGTCAACCGCTGGGTCTGGTGATGGTCGGCGGGTTGCTGGTGAGTCAGGTGCTGACGCTGTTCACCACCCCGGTGATCTACCTGTACTTCGATCGTCTCGGCCGGCGCTGGGGCCGTGCTCCTTCGGCCGTGGAGCCGGTGGAACAGTCATGAACCTGTCCGGTCCTTTCATCAAACGCCCCGTGGCAACCATGCTGCTTTCATTAGCGATCATGCTGCTGGGCGGTGTGAGCTTCGGCCTGCTGCCGGTGTCGCCGCTGCCGCAAATGGACTTTCCGGTGATCGTGGTGCAGGCGAGCCTGCCCGGCGCCAGTCCGGAAGTCATTGCGTCTACCGTGGCCACGCCGCTGGAGCGCTCGTTCGGCGCCATCGCCGGCGTCAACACCATGAGCAGCCGCTCCAGCCAGGGCTCGACCCGGGTGATTCTGCAATTCGACCTCGACCGCGATATCAACGGCGCGGCGCGGGAAGTGCAGGCGGCGATCAATGCCTCGCGCAACCTGCTGCCGAGCGGGATGCGCAGTATGCCGACCTATAAGAAGGTCAACCCGTCGCAGGCTCCGATCATGGTGCTGTCGCTGACCTCGGACGTGCTGGAGAAAGGTCAACTTTACGACCTGGCCTCGACTATCCTGTCCCAGAGCCTTTCCCAGGTGCAGGGCGTCGGTGAAGTGCAGATCGGCGGCAGCTCTTTGCCGGCGGTGCGCATTGAGCTCGAACCCCAGGCGCTGAACCAGTACGGCGTGGCGCTCGACGATGTGCGCAAGACCATCGCCGAAGCCAATGTGCGCCGGCCCAAGGGCTCGGTCGAAGACGACCAGCGGCTGTGGCAGATCCAGGCCAACGATCAACTGGAGAAAGCCAAGGATTACGAATCGCTGATCATCCACTACAACGGCGGGGCGGCCCTGCGTCTGAAGGACGTGGCCAAGGTCAGCGACGGCGTCGAAGACCGCTACAACAGCGGTTTCTTCAACGATGACGCGGCGGTGTTGCTGGTGATCAACCGCCAGGCCGGCGCCAACATCATCGAGACGGTCAACGAGATCAAGGCGCAGCTGCCGGCGTTGCAGGCGGTGCTGCCGGCCAGCGTCAAACTGAATCTGGCGATGGACCGTTCGCCGGTGATCAAGGCCACCCTGCACGAAGCGGAAATGACCCTGCTGATCGCCGTGGCGCTGGTGATTCTGGTGGTGTTCCTGTTTCTCGGTAACTTCCGCGCGTCCCTGATTCCGACGTTGGCGGTGCCGGTGTCGCTGGTCGGCACCTTTGCGGTGATGTACCTCTACGGATTCTCGCTGAACAACCTGTCGCTGATGGCGCTGATTCTCGCCACCGGGCTGGTGGTGGACGACGCCATCGTGGTGCTGGAGAACATTTCCCGGCACATCGACGAAGGTGTCAAACCGATGAAGGCCGCGTACCTCGGGGCCAAGGAAGTCGGGTTTACCTTGCTGTCGATGAACGTCTCGCTGGTGGCGGTGTTCCTGTCGATCCTGTTCATGGGCGGGATCATCGAAAGCCTGTTCCGCGAGTTTTCCATCACCCTGGCCGCGTCCATTGTGGTGTCGCTGGTGGTTTCTCTGACGCTGACCCCGATGCTCTGCGCCCGCTGGCTCAAACCCCATACGCCGGGCGAGGAAAACCGCCTGCAACGCTGGAGCCGCCGCACCAACGACTGGATGGTCGGCAAATACGCCACCAGCCTCGATTGGGTGTTGCGTCATCGGCGCCTGACCTTGCTGAGCCTGATCATCACCGTCGGGGTGAACGTTGCCCTGTACGTGGTCGTGCCGAAAACCTTCATGCCGCAGCAGGACACCGGCCAGTTGATCGGTTTCGTGCGCGGTGACGACGGTCTGTCGTTCAGCGTGATGCAGCCGAAAATGGAAGTCTTCCGCCGCGCCGTGCTCAAGGACGAAGCGGTCGAGAGTGTGGCCGGGTTCATTGGTGGCACCAACGGCACCAACAACGCCTTCATGCTGGTGCGCCTGAAACCGATCAAGGAGCGCAATATCTCGGCGCAGAAGGTCATTGAGCGCCTGCGCAAGGAAATGCCCAAGGTAGCCGGTGCGCAGTTGATGCTGATGGCCGACCAGGACCTGCAATTTGGCGGCGGCCGCGAGCAGACCACTTCGCAGTACAGCTACATTCTGCAAAGCGGTGATCTGGGTGAGTTGCGCGAGTGGTACCCGAAAGTGGTCACCGCGCTGCGGGCCTTGCCCGAGCTGACCGCCATCGACGCCCGCGAAGGCGCGGGTGCGCAGCAGGTGACATTGATCGTCGACCGCGATCAGGCCAAACGCCTGGGCGTGGACATGGAAATGGTCACTGCGGTGCTTAACAACGCCTACAGCCAGCGGCAGATTTCCACGATCTACGACAGCCTCAACCAGTATCAGGTGGTGATGGAGGTCAATCCGAAATACGCCCAGGACCCGGTGACGCTCAAGCAGGTCCAGGTGATCACCGCCGACGGTGCACGAATTCCGCTGTCGACCTTCGCTCATTATGAAAACAGCCTGGAAGACGACCGGGTCAGCCACGAAGGCCAGTTTGCTTCCGAGAGCATTTCCTTCGACATGGCCGAAGGCGTGACGGTGGAGCAGGGCAGCGCCGCCATCGAACGGGCGATTGCCAAACTCGGCCTGCCGGAAGACGTGATCGTGAAAATGGCCGGCACCGCCGATGCCTTCGCCGCTACCCAGAAGAGCCAGCCGTTCATGATCCTCGGTGCGCTGCTGGCGGTGTATCTGGTGCTGGGCGTGCTGTATGAAAGCTACATTCACCCGCTGACGATTCTGTCGACGCTGCCTTCGGCCGGGGTCGGTGCCTTGCTGTCGATCTATGTGCTGGGCGGCGAGTTCAGCCTGAT
The DNA here is from genome assembly GCF_019710535.1 of Pseudomonas sp. 3-2. NCBI lineage: Bacteria > Pseudomonadati > Pseudomonadota > Gammaproteobacteria > Pseudomonadales > Pseudomonadaceae > Pseudomonas > Pseudomonas sp. 3-2. Next base: position 3,107,871 of record NZ_CP081200.1, read on the forward strand.
CTCGCTGCTCGGATTGTTCCTGCTGATCGGCGTGGTGAAGAAGAACGCGATCCTGATGATCGACCTGGCGCTGCAACTGGAGCGTCATCACGGCATGGCGCCGCTGGAGTCGATCCGCAGCGCCTGTCTGCAACGCTTGCGGCCGATCCTGATGACCACGCTGGCGGCGATCCTCGGCGCCTTGCCGTTGCTGCTGAGCCGGGCCGAAGGCGCGGAAATGCGCCAGCCGCTGGGCCTGACCATCATCGGCGGGCTGATTTTCAGCCAGGTGCTGACCCTTTACACCACGCCTGTGGTTTACCTCTATCTCGACAAGTTGCGCCATCGTTTCAACAAATGGCGTGGCGTGCGCACTGATGCCGCTCTGGAAACTCCGCTATGACTGACCGTTCGCTTATCAATCTGGCCACTGTCCGCGGCTCGCGCCTGCTGAGCCTGTCTCTGTGCGTGGCGATGCTCAGTGCCTGCGCCGTCGGCCCGGACTACCAGCGCCCGCAGAGCGCCGAAATCGCCCAGTACAAGGAAGCCGAAGGCTGGCGTCAGGCCAACCCGAGCGATTCCCTGGCGCGCGGCGCGTGGTGGGAGCTGTATGGCGACCGTCAGCTCAACCAGTTGATCGAGAAACTCAACAGCTCCAACCAGACCGTCGCCCAGTCCGAGGCCCAGTACCGTCAGGCCCAGGCCTTGGTGCGCAGCGCGCGCGGCGCGTTTTATCCGAGTATTGATCTGAGTGCTGGCAAGACCCGTTCCAGCCAGGGCACCGGCAGCAGCAGTTCAAGCCTGAGCAGTTCCTCCAGCGGTATTCGTGACACTTACAGTGCGCAACTGGGCGTGAGCTGGGAAGCCGATGTCTGGGGCAAATTGCGCCGTGGCCTGGAAGCCAATGAGGCCAGCGCTCAGGCGAGCTATGCCGATCTGGCGGCGATGCGTTTGAGCCAGCAATCCGAGCTGGTGCAGAACTACCTGCAATTGCGGGTGATCGATCAGCAGAAACGCCTCCTCGAATCGACAGTGGCCGCTTACGAGCGCTCGCTGAAAATGACCATGAACCAGTACAACGCCGGGGTTTCCGGGCGGGACGCGGTGGCGCAGGCGCAGACCCAGCTGAAAACCACTCAGGGTGATCTGGTGGACCTGATCTGGCAACGGGCGCAGTTCGAAAACGCCATCGCGGTACTGACCGGCCAACCCCCCGCCGAATTCAACATTGCCGAATCCCAGGACATTCCCAAGCTCCCGCAGATCCCGCTGAGCCTGCCGTCGCAATTGCTCGAACGCCGCCCGGACATCGCCTCGGCCGAGCGCTCGGTGATCGCCGCCAACGCCAACATCGGCGTGGCCAAGGCCGCGTATTACCCCGACTTCAGCCTGAGCATGAGCGGCGGCTACAGCAGCAGTACCTCGCAGAACCTGATCAGCCTGCCGAACCGCTTCTGGTCGGTAGGGCCGAAAATGACCCTGCCGCTGTTTGACGGCGGCATCCGTTCGGCCGAAGTCGACCGCACCGAAGCCGTGTACGACCAGACCGTGGCCAAATACCGCCAGACCGTGCTTGATGGCTTCCGCGAAGTGGAAAACTATCTGGTGCAGTTGAAGGTGTACGAAGACGAAGCCGCGGTGCGCCAGGAAGCCCTCGATGCGGCACGGGATTCGTTGCGTCTGACCGAAAACCAGTACAAGGCCGGGGTGATTGCTTATCTCGATGTGGTGACGGTGCAGGCGACGGCTTTGAGCAACGAGCGCAGTGTGTTGAACGTGTTGCAGAGCCGTTTGATCGCCAGCGTGCAGTTGATTGCGGCGCTGGGCGGTGGTTGGGATGGGCAGCTGGAAACCACTGATAACCGCTGACGTGAAGTCATGATCGTTCCCACGTCGAACCGTCTACGTGTGAATGCCTCTACGGACGCTCCGCGTTCGGCTTTGGAAGGGACGCGGAGCTCCCGGGCTGCATTCCCACGCAGAGCGTAGGAACGATCTGCGGGCGAGGGTGGACGCTCTGTCAAAACAGCACTCCAGAGCCTTGTCCGACGATCAAACAAGCGTTTCATCGGCTTGATGGCCATTTGATTACTTTGTCAGTGCGTTCTTCTGTGCAATCAGTACAATCGGCGCATTTGGCCCCGCGGAGATCGGACGCAGTACGGCGGGGTGGTCACGAGAATTCCCATGCTCATCGGTAGCTATTCCTTCACGCTGGTTTTCATTTCGCTGTGTGTGGCGATCCTCGCTTCCTACACCGCGCTCGATCTCACCGGGCGCATTGCCACTGCCAAGGGCCGCGCCGTGCAGTTATGGACCGCCGGCGGGGCGTTTGCCATGGGCATCGGCGTCTGGTCGATGCACTTCATTGGCATGCTGGCGTTCAAGCTGCCGATCAGCCTCGGTTACGACATTTCGATCACGGCGCTTTCATTGCTGATCGCCGTGCTGTCCTGCGGTTTTGCCCTGTGGCTGGTCAGTCAGCCGAAACTGCCGGCCTGGCAACTGGCCTTTGGCGCGTTGATCATGGGCGCCGGCATCAGCGCCATGCATTACACCGGCATGGCCGCGATGCGCATGCAGCCGGGCATCGACTACGATCCGACACTGTTCGGCGCTTCGCTGCTGATTGCCGTAGGGGCGTCGGCGGCTGCGCTGTGGATTGCCTTTCGCCTGCGTCAGCACTCGCCTTACGTGCGGCTGTTCCGTGCCGGGGCGGCGATTGTCATGGGCGTGGCGATTGTCGGCATGCACTACACCGGCATGGCGGCGGCGCGGTTTCCCGACGGCAGTTTCTGCGGTGCGGCACTCAGCGGCCTGAACGGCAATGGGCTCGACAATCTGGTGCTGATCACCACGCTGGCGGTGCTGGCCATCGCGCTGCTGACCTCGATTCTCGACGCGCGCCTGGAAGCCCGCACGGCTGATCTGGCCCATTCATTGACCGTGGCCAACCGCGAACTCACCCAGCTGGCGCTGCACGACACCCTGACCGGCCTGCCGAACCGCATGTTGCTGGACGACCGGATCAATCAGGCGATGAAAAAGGTCAACGAGCAGGGCGGCTGTTTTGCTTTGATGTTCATCGATCTGGACGGCTTCAAACCGGTCAACGACGCTTTCGGTCACCACATGGGCGATCAGTTGCTGCGCGAAGTGGCGGTGCGTCTGCGCGAAGACTTGCGCAGCCTCGACACGCTGGCGCGGATCGGCGGCGACGAATTTGTCCTGCTGGTGCGCCTGACCGAACCCAACGATGCGCTGGGTCTGGCGGCGCGTCAGGTCGGGTTGATCGCCCGGTCGTTCCGGGTCGCCGAGCATGAGTTGCAGATTTCCGCCAGCGTCGGCATTGCCCTGTACCCCGGCAACGGGGAGAGCGCCCAGGAACTGCTGATGAACGCTGACGCCGCGATGTACCACGCCAAGGGCGGCGGCAAGAACGGCTACAGCTTCTTCGACGTTTCGATGAACAGCAACGCGCGCAAGCAACTGCAATTGCTGCAGGACTTGCGGGCGGCGCTGGAGCATGGCGAGTTCAGCCTGCATTACCAACCCAAATTCCATGCGGCCGACGGTCGTCCGGTCGGTGCCGAAGCCTTGTTGCGCTGGGAGCACCCGACCCAGGGCATGCTGATGCCGGACAAGTTCATCGATCTGGCGGAGAAGACCGGGCTGATCATTCCGATTGGCGAGTGGGTGCTCAATGAGGCCTGCCGGCAGATGCGCGAGTGGTACGTACTGGGCTACACCGACTGGCGAATTGCGGTGAACCTGTCGGCGTTGCAGTTCTGCCATGCAGGGCTGGTAAGCAGCGTGGCCAAGGCCTTGGCCACCCACCATTTACCGGCCAACAGCCTGACCCTGGAAATCACCGAAACCACCGCCATGAGTGACGCCGATGCGAGCATGACGGTGTTGCAGGAACTGTCCGACATGGGCGTCGATCTGTCCATCGACGACTTCGGCACCGGTTATTCGAGCCTGATGTACCTCAAGCGTCTGCCGGCCAACGAGTTGAAAATCGATCGCGGTTTCGTCCGCGATCTGGAACACGACAGCGATGACGCGGCCATCGTCTCGGCGATCGTCGCCCTCGGTCAGGCGCTGGGGCTGCGCATCGTGGCTGAAGGCGTGGAAACCGATTCGCAGCAGGATTTCCTGACGCAACTGGGCTGCGATTCGCTGCAGGGTTATCTGCTCGGTCACCCGATGCCGGCGGATCGCTTCCTGCAGGACATCGTGCGCGGCAAACCATTGGCGGTGAGCTGAGCCGCTAATCGCAGGTCATGCAAAACCCTGCAATGACGGTTATTCTTGCCCCGACTGTTACGTGTGCATCGGGGGAAAGGCCAGCATGGATAAAGTCATTGTGATCACCGGCGGTGGTCGTGGAATCGGCGCCGCCACCGCGCTGTTGGCTGCCGAGCAAGGCTATCGGATCTGCATCAATTACCAGACCGACGAACAGGCCGCTCACCACGTGCTCGAACAGGTCCGCGAACGCGGCGCCACGGCCATCGCCGTGCGCGCCGACGTCAGTATCGAAGACGAAGTGATCGCGCTGTTCAACCGGGTGGACAGCGAACTGGGCCGCGTCACCGCCCTGGTGAACAACGCCGGCACCGTCGGGCACAAGTCGCGAGTCGACGAGATGTCCGAATTCCGTATTCTCAAAATCATGAAAACCAATGTGCTGGCGCCGATCCTCTGCGCCAAGCACGCGATCCTGCGCATGTCGCCCAAACACGGCGGGCAGGGTGGCAGCATCGTCAACGTCTCCTCGGTCGCCGCGCGGCTGGGCTCGCCGAATGAGTATGTCGATTACGCGGCGTCCAAAGGCGCGCTCGACACGTTCACCATCGGGCTGTCCAAGGAAGTGGCAGGCGAGGGGATTCGGGTCAACGCGGTGCGTCCGGGTTACATCTATACCGACTTCCACGCCTTGAGCGGCGACCCGGATCGGGTCAGCAAGCTGGAGTCGGCCATTCCGATGGCCCGGGGCGGGCGGCCGGATGAAGTGGCGGAGGCGATTGTCTGGTTGCTGTCGGACAAGGCTTCGTATGCCACCGGGACTTTTGTCGATCTCGGCGGCGGGCGCTAAGCCTCCAATGATCGTTCCCACGCAGAGCGTGGGAACGATCATCGTGGTTGCATGGGAACGTCAGAACGACCGCACAATCCGCCCCAGCGTCTCCATCGCCTTCTCCGCATCCTCGGTCCACGGGCTGCCGTAGTTCAATCGAATGCAATTCCTGAAGCGCTGGGTCGGCGAAAAGATCGGCCCCGGCGCGATGCTGATCCCCTGCGCCAACGCCATCTGAAACAACTTCAACGAATCCATCTGCGGTGGCAGTTCCAGCCACAGAAAATAACCGCCGGCGGGTTGGCTCACGCGTGTCTGTGCCGGGAAGTAGCGGGCGATAGCCGCGAGCATGGCGCTTTGCTGTTCTTCCAGGGCGTAGCGCAGTTTGCGCAGGTGACGGTCGTAGCCGCCGTGTTGCAGGTAGTCGGCGATGGCGGCTTGCGCGGGCATCGAGGCGCACAGCGAGGTCATCAGTTTCAGTCGTTCGATCTTTTGCGCGTAGCGGCCGGCGGCGACCCAGCCGATGCGGTAGCCGGGAGCCAGGCTCTTGGCGAAGGAGCCGCAGTGCATCACCAGCCCTTCGGTGTCGAAGGCCTTGGCCGGTTTCGGCGCCTGCTGGCCGTAATAGAGTTCGGCGTAGACGTCGTCTTCGATCAATGGCACTTGATGCTGTTTCAGCAGTTCCACCAGTTCCTGTTTCTTGGCCTCGGGCATGGTCGCGCCCATCGGGTTCTGGAAACTGGTCATGCACCAGCAGGCCTTGATCGGGTGTCGTTCCAGTGTCTGGGCGAGCACGCCGAGGTCGATGCCGTCGCGCGGGTGCACGGGGATTTCCACGGCTTTGAGCTTCAGCCGTTCCAGCACTTGCAGGCTGGCGTAAAACGCCGGGGCTTCGATGGCCACCAGATCACCAGGCTCGGTCACGGCTTGCAGGCACAGGTTCAGCGCTTCGAGTGCGCCGTTGGTGATCAGCAGTTCTTCCATCGGCAGCATCAGGCCGCCGACCATGTAGCGCAGGGCGATCTGCCGCCGCAGTTGCGGGTTGCCCGGCGACATGTCGGTGACCACCATGCGCGGGTCCATCTCCCGGGCGGCGCTGGCCAGTGAGCGGGACAGGCGTTGCAGCGGGAACAGGGTCGGGCTGGGGAACGCCGAGCCGAACGGCACGGTGCTCGGGTCTTTGATCGATTCCAGTACCGAGAACACCAGTTCGCTGACGTCGACCTTGGTGGACTCGTTGACCTGACTGCTGATCACCGGCTCCGAGAACGGGCTCGGGGCGTGGGTATTGACGAAGTAGCCGGAGCGCGGGCGGGCGCGGATCAGGCCGCGACGTTCCAGCAGGTAATAGGCCTGGAACACCGTGGACGGGCTGACCCCGTAGGTCTGGCTCGCGTAGCGCACCGACGGCACCCGCTGACCGGGGCCGAGGACGCCGGAGCGGATCAGTTCAGCGATGTCGTCGGCGAATTTTTCGTAGCGTTTCATCTAGATCCTGCGTTAGGGGCGTTCTGGAAAATCGGCGCTGGTTTTTTCGCCAGCAGGCTGGCTCCCACAGGTACACATGATCATTGTGGGAGCGAGCCTGCTCGCGAATGGCTGCGCCGCAGTCTAAGGGATCAGCGATTCATCGGCGCAACAAACCGGCTCTTCGCCACGCTATAAATCCCCGGCTCATCACTGTCGGCAATCTTGAAGCTCAAGGTCTGTGAGCTGCTGGCCGGGCGCTCGGAGGTCATCGCCACCGACACCGGCACATCGACGATCTCGCCCGGCGCCAGGCTCAGTTCGGTCTTGCCTTGCAGCTGGAAGCCTTCACCGTCCACCAGCGTCAGGTTGTAATCCTGGCGCTGCTGGGTCTTGTTGATGACCTTGAGGGTGTAGATGTTTTCGATCTGGCCCTGGCCGTTTTCACGGAACAGGCCGCGATCCTTGGTCACGTCCAGCGACACCATCGGCCGTTCGACCAACGCCAGGGCGAGGGCGCCGATCATCACCACCAGCACCGCGACGTAGCCGATCAGCCTTGGACGCAGCAGATGGGTCTTGCCACCCTGCAATTCACGCTCGGAGGTGTAGCGAATCAGGCCACGGGCGTAATTCATCTTGTCCATGATCGAATCGCAGGCGTCGATGCACGCCGCGCAGCCGATGCATTCCATTTGCAGACCGTCGCGGATGTCGATGCCGGTCGGGCAGACCTGCACGCACAACTGGCAGTCGATGCAATCACCGAGGCCGGCCTCGGCCGGTTTGATCTCGCGTTTGCGCGGGCCCCGGTTTTCGCCACGGGCGGCGTCGTAGGATATTGCCAGGGTGTCCTTGTCGAACATCACGCTCTGGAATCGCGCATACGGGCACATGTGCATGCACACCGCTTCACGCAGCCAGCCGGCATTGATGTAGGTGGCGGCGGTAAAGAACAGCACCCAGAACAGACTGACGCCGCCGATCTGCAGGGTCAGCAGTTCTTCGGCCAGCGGCCGGATCGGGGTGAAGTAGCCGACGAAGGTCAGGCCGGTCAGCACGCTGATCGCCAGCCACAGCGTGTGCTTGGCCGCACGCCGCGCCAGTTTGTTCAGGCTCCACGGCGCCGCCTGCAATTTGATCCGCTGGTTGCGCTCGCCTTCGGTGATCTTCTCGCACCACATGAAGATCCACGTCCACGAACTCTGCGGGCAGGTGTAGCCACACCAGACCCGGCCGGCGAACACGGTAATCGCGAACAGGCCGAACGCGGCGATGATCAGCAGCGCCGAGAGCAGAATGAAATCCTGCGGCCAGAAGGTCGCGCCAAAGATGTGGAATTTGCTTTCGGAAAGGTCCCAGAGCACCGCCTGACGTCCGCCCCAGTTCAGCCATACCGTGCCGAAGAACAGCAGAAACAGAAACCCCGCGCCGCTCATGCGCAAGGTGCGGAACAGGCCGGTGAAGCTGCGGGTGAAGATCTGGTTGTCGCTGGTGGCGTGTTTCGCCTTCATTGGGCGCGCCGGTACTTTTTTGATCCGGGGAGATGCTTCTACGGTTCGGACAGGGATTCGTTCGCTCATGGTCGTTCGCTCATCAGCCTCCATCAGGCCAGGGAACTATGAGCGCCGATCTGTTTGCATAACAGACTCAGGTATTTCAATAAAAAGCATATCAGATGGGCTGTTCTGCCACGCCTGCGACAACTTGAAGCAGCCCGCAGGCCAAAGCGCAGAGGCCTATCCCAGAGCTCTGCGCCGGTTGTTGATCGAGGTCAGTCAAATCACCGAATCACTGTCGTCGGCCTTCAGGTGTTTGCGCCCATCCCGGGCGCCTGCGACGGTCAATGCGTCCGCTTCGGCTTCGGTGACGTAGATGCGCCGTCCATCCAGCTCGACGAACGACATGGATTTTTCGCTATCTGTCCTGACTTCCAGCGTGTCGCAGATACGAATTTCCTCACCATTTTCAACGGTGAAAAAACAGACTTTCGATTCCGGATTGCTTTCATCGATACGAAGGGGCATGGGGTTGTCCTTTTTTCACGGGAGTCTGAGACGTTAGGGTGCGCGGTTCTGCAGATCGTTCTACGCAACCGATTAATGGTCGGCGCTGTCCATCCTTTATCAACTCATTACAAGGACTGGACGATGAACGCCTGGTGGCATGAAGTGTGGGAAACCATGCAAGCGGAATTCGCCGACATCGGCGATGCGTCGCAGCTGACCCGGATCACCGTGCGCCTGTTGATGGCGGCCATATTGGGCGGGATTCTGGGGTTTGAGCGCGAGCACAAGGGCAAGGCTGCCGGGGTGCGAACGCACATGCTGGTAGCCCTTGGTGCGGCGTTGTTCGTGCTGGTACCGCAATTGTCCGGATCCCAGGCCGACGCGATGAGCCGGGTGGTGCAGGGCGTGATTGCCGGGATCGGCTTTCTCGGCGCCGGCACCATCCTCAAGAACCATGAAGGCGACGAAGGCCACGTCAAGGGCCTGACCACCGCCGCCGGTTTGTGGATGACCGCCGCCATCGGCGTCGCGGCCGGTCTGGGCCGCGAGGCGACGGCGGTGCTCAGTACGTTGCTCGCGTTGGGAATATTCAGTGTCATGCCGCGGATCGTCAGGGTCTTCGAAAAGGATCACATCGAAAAGGACCGCATCGAGAAAGACCACAACGACCTACGCTGATCAGACGATTACCGGTGGCATGGTCGTCGGCGGTTCTTCCTTGGGCGGTGGCGTGGTGCCAGGCGGCTCCTGTTCAGGGATCGGTTGCGGTTCGGTTTCGGGCAGGGTCGGTTTGTCGATGTTCGGATCGGGTGTTTCAGCGGGAATCGGAATAGTCATCGGGTGAACCTCCGTGTGGCACTTGGCGTGGGACGTGCTTAAGTGGATTGACCACTTCACTGCGAAATCGATCCGATTTTGTAGCGCGGCAAATCCCTGTGAACTTTTCCCGGCGACGGCCGCTCGGAACCTGAGAGAGTTCATCCGGGCCCAGGCCCGACCGTGACCGCCAAACAGGCAAACGAGCGTCCTTGGGGCGTTAAGGAGAGATGCTCAATGACTGCTGAAAAACCTTCCGAACAGAGCTACAACCCGCACATGCCGCTGTCGCAGGCCTTGCTGTTGCCGCGCATCGTCATTGAAAACACCATGCCGACCCTCGACGGCGGGCAGTTTGCCGTCAAGGCGATCGCAGGTCGGGAGATCGTGGTCACCAGCAAGGTGTTCGCTGACGGTCACGACAAACTGGCAGTGCGCATCCGCTGGCGCGAAGAGGGTGACGAGACCTGGCAGACCGAAGTCATGAGCGATCAGGGCAACAATGGCTGGCGCGGTGTGTTTCAGCCGCAGCGCATGGGCCGTTATCTGTTCCTGATCGAGGCGTGGATCGACCAGTTCGCCAGTTTTCAGTACGAACTGGAGAAAAAACACACCGCCGCCGTCCCGGTCAGCCTCGAGCTGCAAGAGGGACGCACCATGGTGCAGCAGGCCGCCGAGCGCAGCGAAGGTCAGCTCAGCGAACAACTGGCCGGCTTGCACCACGAATTGTCCGGCCTGCTCGAAACCGAGCAGGTCGCGTTGTTTCTGCACTCGCGCAGTGCGCACCTGATGGCCGAGGCCGATCACCGCGCCTACCTGAGCATCAGTGCGGAATTCCCGGTGGACGTCGAGCGCGAATTGGCGGAATTTGCCAGTTGGTACGAACTGTTTCCCCGCTCGATCACCGACGATCCCACCCGCCACGGCACCTTCAATGACGTGCACTCGCGCCTGCCGATGATTCAGGACATGGGCTTCGACGTGTTGTATTTCACGCCGATCCACCCGATTGGTCGCAGCCATCGCAAGGGTCGCAACAATTCCCTGACCGCCGGCCCGGACGATCCCGGCAGTCCGTATGCGATCGGCAGCGAGGAGGGCGGCCACGAAGCGATTCACTCGCAACTCGGCACCCGTGAGGACTTCCGTCGGCTGGTGGCCGCTGCCGCTGACCATGGTCTGGAAATCGCCCTCGATTTCGCCATTCAGTGTTCCCAGGATCACCCGTGGCTCAAGCAGCATCCGGGCTGGTTCAACTGGCGGCCGGACGGCACGATCAAATACGCGGAGAACCCGCCGAAGAAATACCAGGACATCGTCAACGTCGACTTCTATGCACCGGAAGCGATTCCGAGTCTGTGGGTCGAGCTGCGCGACATCGTCGTCGGTTGGGTGCAGGAGGGCGTGAAGATCTTTCGCGTCGACAACCCGCACACCAAGCCGTTGCCGTTCTGGCAATGGCTGATCGCCGATGTCCGCACGCTGTACCCGGAAGTGATCTTCCTCGCCGAGGCTTTCACCACCCCGGCGATGATGGCGCGGCTGGGCAAGGTCGGTTACACCCAGAGCTACACCTATTTCACCTGGCGCAACACCAAGACCGAACTGGCGACCTATTTCAGCGAGCTGAATGAGTCGCCGTGGCGCGAGTGCTACCGGCCCAACTTCTTCGTCAACACCCCGGACATCAATCCGGCGTTCCTGCATGAGTCGGGACGTCCCGGATTTCTCATCCGCGCGGCGCTGGCGACCATGGGCTCGGGCCTGTGGGGCATGTACTCGGGGTTTGAACTGTGCGAATCGGCGCCGGTGCCGGGCAAGGAGGAATACCTCGATTCCGAGAAGTACGAGATCCGCATCCGCGACTTCAACCAGCCTGGCAACATCATTGCCGAGATCGCCCAGCTCAACCGCATCCGCCGCCAGAACCCGGCGCTGCACAGCCATCTGGGCCTGAAGATCTACAACGCCTGGAACGACAACATTCTGTATTTCGGCAAACGCAGTGCGGACGGCAGCAACTTCATTCTGGTGGCCGTCAGCCTCGATCCACATAACGTGCAGGAGGCGAATTTCGAGCTGCCGCTGTGGGAAATGGGCCTGCCGGACGATGCCACCACCCACGGCGAAGACCTGATGAACGGCCATCGCTGGGACTGGCACGGCAAGTACCAATTCATGCGGATCGACCCGGCGTATCAGCCGTTCGGAATCTGGCGGATCACTGTCTGAACACAGATCCCCTGTGGGAGCGAGCCTGCTCGCGAATGCGGGCCAACATTCAATACATAGGTTGCCTGCCAACTCGAATTGGCGAGCAGGCTCGCTCCCACAGGGTGCTCATCGTTTTGCGAGCCAAGTGATCGGCTCACCGTGTTTATAGAATTGAACAGGAGTTTCACATGGCGAAGAAACCCAAGGCTGCCACCTTCATCAAAGACCCGCTCTGGTACAAGGACGCGGTCATCTATCAGGTTCACGTCAAATCCTTTTTCGACTCGAATAACGACGGGATCGGCGACTTTCCCGGCCTGATCGCCAAACTCGATTACATCGCGGATCTTGGCGTCAACACCATCTGGCTGTTGCCGTTCTACCCTTCGCCACGCCGCGACGACGGTTACGACATCGCCGAATACCGGGGCGTCCACAGCGATTACGGGACGATGGCCGACGCCAAACGGTTTATTGCCGAAGCACACAAGCGTGGCCTGCGGGTGATCACCGAGCTGGTTATCAACCACACCTCCGATCAGCACCCGTGGTTCCAGCGAGCGCGCAAGGCCAAGCCAGGCTCGGCGGCGCGGGACTTCTACGTGTGGTCGGATGACGACCAGAAATACGACGGCACCCGGATCATTTTTCTCGACACCGAAAAGTCCAACTGGACCTGGGACCCGGTGGCGGGCCAATACTTCTGGCACCGCTTCTATTCACACCAGCCGGACCTTAATTTCGATAACCCGCAAGTCATGAAAGCCGTGCTGTCGGTCATGCGCTACTGGCTGGACATGGGCATCGACGGCCTGCGCCTGGATGCGATTCCGTACCTGATCGAGCGCGATGGCACCAACAACGAAAACCTCCCGGAAACCCACGACGTCCTCAAGCAGATCCGCGCCGAGATCGACGCCAACTACCCGGATCGCATGCTGCTGGCCGAGGCCAACCAATGGCCGGAGGACACCCAGCTGTACTTCGGTGACACCGACGCCGAGGGCGTGAATGGCGATGAATGCCACATGGCGTTCCACTTCCCGCTGATGCCGCGCATGTACATGGCGCTGGCCCAGGAGGATCGCTTCCCGATCACCGACATCCTGCGCCAGACCCCGGAGATCCCCGCCAATTGCCAATGGGCGATCTTCCTGCGCAACCACGATGAGCTGACGCTGGAAATGGTCACCGACAAGGAACGCGACTACCTGTGGAATTACTACGCGGCCGACCGTCGCGCACGGATCAACCTCGGCATCCGCCGGCGTCTGGCGCCGTTGATGGAACGTGACCGCCGCCGCATCGAACTGCTCAACAGCCTGCTGCTGTCGATGCCCGGCACGCCGACCCTGTATTACGGCGATGAGATCGGCATGGGCGACAACATCTACCTCGGCGACCGCGACGGTGTGCGTACGCCGATGCAATGGTCGATCGACCGCAACGGCGGCTTCTCTCGCGCCGATCCGGCCAGTCTGGTGTTGCCGCCGATCATGGACCCGCAATACGGCTATCAGTCGGTCAACGTCGAAACCCAGGCCGGCGATCCGCATTCGCTGCTGAACTGGACCCGACGCCTGCTGACCGTGCGCAAGCAATCCAAGGCGTTCGGTCGTGGCACCTTGAAGATGTTGTCGCCGGCCAACCGTCGCGTTCTGGCCTACACCCGCGAATACACCGGGCCGGACGGCAAGCACGAAATCATTCTGTGCGTAGCCAACGTGTCACGCAGTGCACAAGCGGTGGAACTCGACCTGTCGGCTTACGTCGGCATGGTGCCGGTGGAAATGCTCGGTGGTAACGCGTTCCCGCCCATCGGCCAGTTGAGTTTCCTGCTGACCCTGCCGCCTTACGGGTTCTACTGGTTCGGCCTGGCGGCGGAAAACCAGATGCCGAGCTGGCACGTGGAACCTGCGCAGAGCCTGCCGGACTTCACCACGCTGGTGCTGAAAAAGCGCATGGAGGAACTGCTCGAAGCACCGTCCCGGGCCACCCTCGAACAGGCGATCCTGCCGAACTGGCTGCAGAACCGTCGCTGGTTCGCCGGCAAGGACGCTGCCATCGAACAGGTGAAACTGGCCTACGGCGTGCGCTTCGGCGATGCGCAGCATCCGGTGTTGTTCAGCGAAATCGAAGTGCAGAGCGGCGGGCAGACCAGCCGGTATCAACTGCCGTTCGGGTTCATTGCGGAAGATCAGGTCGGGCCGGCATTGCCGCAACAACTGGCCCTGGCCCGAGTGCGCCGGGTTCGCCAGGTCGGCTTGATTACTGATGCCTTCAGCCTTGAAGCATTTGTTCGCGCGGTGCTGCAAGGTATGCAGGGCGGTACGGTGCTGGAGTCCAGTGATGGCGAGATCCGTTTCGAGGCGACGCCGCAACTGGAAAAACTCGGCCTCGGCGCGGAATCCGAAGTGCGCTATCTGTCCGCCGAGCAATCCAACAGCTCGGTGGTGATCGGCAACAGTCTGGTGCTCAAGCTGATCCGCAAAGTCGCTTCCGGCGTACACCCGGAACTGGAGATGAGCGCTTACCTGACCGCGGCCGGATTTGCCAATATCTCACCGCTGCTCGGCTCGGTGATTCGTCGGGACGGGAAGGGCGAAGACAATCTGTTGATGATTGCACAGGGCTACCTGAGCAATCAGGGCGACGCCTGGGAATGGACGCAGAACAACCTCGAACGTGCACTGCGCGACGAACTGGCCGACGCCGTGTCCGAGCAGGCGCAGCACTACAACGCCTTGGGCGAACTGAAGGATTTCGCAGGGATGCTCGGCCAGCGTCTGGGGGAAATGCATCAGGTATTGGCAGCGCCGAGCGACAACAAGGACTTCGCGCCGCAAGTCAGTTCGGCCAAGGATGCCCAGGCGACCGGCAAGGATGTGGCGGCGCAGGTCGAGCATGCGCTGAAGCTGCTCAAACAGCATCACGGCGAGCTCGATGCGGCGGATCAGAAGCTGGTCGCTCGTTTGCTCGACAACAAGAAAACCATCCTTGCCCACGTGCAGGAACTGGCCAAGCAATCCGCCGGCGGTCTGCGGATCCGTGTCCACGGCGACCTGCATTTGGGGCAGGTGCTGGTAATCAAGGGCGATGCCTACCTGATCGACTTCGAAGGTGAACCGGCGCGGCCACTGGCCGAACGCCGAGGCAAGCACAGTCCGTACAAGGACGTCAGCGGGGTGCTGCGCTCCTTCGACTATGCCGCGGCCATGGCGCTGAATGTGCACAACGTCGACAACAGCCCCGAGGCCGAAGCCGCGCGTCGGCGGGTCACGGAGCGTTACCTGCGCGAAGCCCGGGAAGCATTTCTCCAGGCATATCGCCAAGCGGCAGCTAGTCTTGATCATGCCTGGCAAGATCCTGAAGGTGCCGACGCCGCACTGGCGTTGTTCGGTCTGGAGAAAGCGGCCTACGAAGTGGCCTATGAAGCCGAAAATCGCCCCACCTGGCTGCCCGTGCCGCTGCACGGTCTGTATGGGTTATTGACGGGGCTCAAACCCTTTTCCGATCTTGGTGGAGAGTAGTCATGAGTTTCTCGAACAGGGAACAGGGTCACGCTAAAGAAAGATTGCTGCCCACTGCAAAAGACATTGATGCCTTGGTGCGCGCAGAACACCACGACCCGTTTTCCATTCTTGGCCCCCACGGCGATGGCGCCGGCGGGCAGTTTATCCGGGCGTATCTGCCCGGCGCGTTGAGTGTTTCCGTTGTCGATAAAAACAGTGGCGAAGAACTCGGTCCGCTGGAGGCTACCGAAACGCCGGGGCTGTTTGTCGGCCATTTCGAGGGCGCACGGCCGTACCTGTTGCGCACCCGCTGGGCCGGTGGTGAACAGGTCGCGGAAGATCCCTACAGCTTTGGTCAGTTGCTCGGTGAAATGGACTTGTATCTGTTCGCCGAAGGCAATCACCGCGACCTCAGCAGCTGCCTCGGCGCGCAGCTGAAAACCGTCGATGGCGTCGACGGTGTGCGCTTTGCCGTGTGGGCACCGAATGCCCGGCGGGTGTCGGTGGTCGGCGATTTCAACGTCTGGGACGGCCGGCGACATCCGATGCGCCTGCGACATCCGTCTGGCGTGTGGGAATTGTTCATTCCGCGCCTGCAGGCGGGCGAGCTGTACAAATACGAAATCCTCGGTGCTCACGGCATCCTGCCGCTCAAGGCCGACCCGATGGCGCTGGCCACCAGCCTGCCGCCGGACACTGCGTCAAAAGTCGCCGCACCGTTGCAGATCGACTGGCAGGATCAGGACTGGATGAACGGCCGCCACGAGCGTCAGCAGCACAGCGCGCCGCTGTCGATCTATGAATTGCACGCGGGATCCTGGCAGTGCGAACTCGATGATCTGGGCGAAGTGGCGCGCCAATACACCTGGCCAGAACTGGCCGAACGACTGATTCCTTACGTGAAGGAACTGGGTTTCACCCACATCGAATTGATGCCGATCATGGAGCACCCGTTCGGCGGTTCGTGGGGCTATCAGTTGCTGTCGCAGTTCGCTCCCAGTGCGCGATACGGCACGCCCGAGCAGTTCGGCGATTTCGTCAATGCCTGCCATCAGGCCGGCATCGGTGTGATTCTCGACTGGGTGCCGGCGCATTTCCCCACCGATACCCACGGTCTGGCGCAGTTCGATGGCACGGCGTTGTATGAGTACGGCAATCCGCAAGAAGGTTTTCATCAGGACTGGGACACGCTGATCTACAACCTGGGCCGCACCGAAGTGCACGGCTACATGCTGGCATCGGCGTTGCACTGGCTCAAGCATTTCCATATCGACGGGCTGCGGGTCGATGCGGTGGCGTCGATGCTCTATCGCGATTATTCGCGCAAGGCCGGCGAGTGGGTGCCGAACCGTCATGGCGGTCGCGAGAACCTGGAAGCCATCGATTTCCTGCGGCACTTGAACGACGTGGTGGCACTGGAAGCGCCGGGCGCGCTGGTGATCGCCGAGGAGTCCACGGCGTGGCCGGGCGTCAGCCAGAGCACCCAGCAGGGCGGGCTCGGTTTCGCTTACAAATGGAACATGGGCTGGATGCACGATTCGCTGCATTACATTCAGCAGGATCCGGTTTACCGCGCCCATCATCACAACGAATTGAGTTTCGGCCTGGTCTACGCTTGGTCCGAGCGCTTCATCCTGCCGATTTCCCACGATGAAGTGGTGCACGGCAAGCATTCGCTGATCGACAAGATGCCCGGCGACCGCTGGCAGAAATTCGCCAACCTGCGCGCCTACCTGAGCTTCATGTGGACCCATCCGGGCAAGAAGTTGCTGTTCATGGGCTGCGAGTTCGGTCAGTGGCGCGAATGGAACCACGACCAGCAGTTGGACTGGTATCTGCTGCAATATTCGGAACACCAAGGCGTGCAGAAACTGGTCGGCGACCTCAACCGGCTCTACCGCGAAGAGCCGGCGCTGCACGAGCAGGACGATGCGCCGCAAGGCTTTCAGTGGTTGATCGGCGACGATGCGATCAACAGCGTTTACGCCTGGTTGCGCTGGAGCAAGGACGGCACGCCTGTGCTGGTGGTGGCCAACTTCACCCCGGTGCCGCGCCAGTCGTACCGGGTCGGTGTGCCGTTTGCCGGGCGCTGGAAGGAATTGCTCAACAGTGATGCCGACACCTACGCCGGTTCCAACTATGGCAATGGTGGCGGGGCGTTCACCGAAGAGGTCGCCAGTCATGGGCAAGCGTTGTCGCTGGAGCTGAATCTGCCGCCGCTCGCGGTGTTGATCCTTAAACCCGAGGCCTGACCCCACGCTCCGTACTGATCGTTCCCACGCTCCGCGTGGGAACGATCATACGGGTGCTCACCAGCGCATCCGGATCCCCAGGCTGCCAATCAACCCGTTCAGGTCGTTGTCGTCCACGTCGCTACTGTAATCGGCGCTGACGTACAGGCTCACCGTCGGTGTCATCCTCGCCACCAGCCCCAGTCCGACTTCCACGGTCGAGGATTTGCGGCTGCTGCTGATCTTGTCCACCTGATCCAGCGTCACCGTGTTGCCGGTATACACCGTGTGCCACAGGTTCGTGCGCACGTAGGGTTCGACCGGCAAGCCGTTCAGGTCATAGCTACCTTTCAAGCGCGCACCGACTCGGCCGCTCCACGATGAAATGTCGCTGGAAGACGCATTGCCCGAGCCCGCATAGGGTGTGTCCAGGGTGATGCGCTGGTTGATCAATTGCGCCTGCGGTTCAACCACCCAGTTTTCACCCAGACCGATCGGGAATCCGCCTTCCACCGACAGCGTCATCGCGCTGCCTTCGGTGGCCAGGCGTGCGCCTTGCTCGTTACGGCTGAAACCGCTGACCCGGCCGCCACTGGCCGACAGATCGACGTGCCAGCCTTGTGGGCCAATCAGGCTGTAGTAAGCGCCCAGGCTCTGGCCTTGCAGGTTGAGGGTGTCGGTGGTCGGGTCGGCGAGGGCGCGGCTGGTGATCAGGCCGTTGCCATTGCCCCTGATCTGATTCACACCGCCGATCAGGCCGACTTGCTGGGTGTGCCCACTGCTGCTTTTCAAGGTCAGCACGGCGGGCCCCTTGAAGTCGCCGGTGCCGGGTGTGGCGAAGCCCGGGCTGAGGACGTCGGTTTGCGCCTGACGGGACGTCGGACCGTAAAGCTGCTCCCAGGCCGAGGGGGCGAGGTCTTCGGTAATCAGGTTTGTACCGCGCAGGTCCGGCTGTGGGCTGAGCCGTTGCGGGCCCGGAGTCACGACCGTGGCGGGGAGGGTCATGACGGGAATGTCCTGGCGATACCAGGGTGTTGCTTCGTCCGCCACAGGACCCGCCTGCGCCTCCATGGACGAGCACAGCAAGATAGAACTTGAAACGGTGCAAAAGGTAACTTTGATCTCTTGTGAGGTGAGTGAGGTTTTCATGGAGGTCTACCTTGCTAGCGCATGCAGTATCTCGCCTTGGCGTCTCTCCTACCCCGAACGAGGGGCGACCGAATGGAGCGTGGCGAATCCGTGGCCGCCCGTTTTTGACGAGTGACCTGGGGTTCGCCCCGAGTAGTGTTTCCGGGGGTAGTAAGGTAGAGCTAAGAAGACCCGAGCCGCTGCGTCAAGAAATTGAACGATGAGCGGTCGAGTCAAAACAGGTGATGCAAGTTTTTGTTTTTGCGTATTTATCTAAGTTCTTGTTTGTAGGGCTAATCGCTGTGGAAGCCGCGAGGCAGAGACTTTTTGCAACCGACAGTCGGTCTGCGAAACCGGGCCTGGCGACTAATTTCGCATCGTTGCGTATGTAAGGACAGCTGTCAGTATCGCGCTATAAATGCACTTCAACCGCCAGCGGCAAATGATCCGAAAGATGCGTCCACGGTTTGTTGCCGAGGATCTGCGGGTCGTGGCTGCTGGCATTGCGCAGGTAGATCCGATCCAGTCGCAGCAACGGGAAGCGCGCGGGATAGGTCTTGGCCGGGCGGCCGTGATGGCGTTCGAAGGCTTCGTGCAGGTAGTCGCGGCGGGCGAGGGCGACGTTACCCTGCAACTGCCAGTCATTGAAGTCGCCGGCGATGATCACTGGCGCATTGTCGGGCAGCGATTCGAGCAACTGACAAAGCAGCTGCAACTGCAATTGCCGATGGCTTTCGAGCAGGCTCAGGTGTACGCAGATGGCATGCACTTCGGCATGCCCCGGCACATCCAGTACGCAGTGCAACAGCCCGCGCCGTTCCGGGCCGGTGATCGAGACGTCGAGATTGCGGTATTCGCGGATCGGGTATTTCGACAACAGGGCGTTGCCGTGATGGCCATCGGGATAGACCGCATTGCGGCCGTAGGCAAAGTCACTCCACATGCTGTCGGCAAGGAATTCGTACTGCGAGGTTTGCGGCCATTCGTGGTAGCGGCTGGAATGCCGCTCGTGTTCGCCCACCACTTCCTGCAGAAACACCAGATCGGCCGAGGTGCTGCGCACCGCTTCACGCAGTTCCGGAAGGATGAAACGTCGGTTGAGCGCGGTGAAACCCTTGTGCGTATTGACCGTCAGCACCCGCAGGCGATGGATGGCGGACGGGGTGGAAGTCTGCGCGTCGACGACATGACGCTTGGGATCGCTGGACACGTTCACTCCTCTGAATCATGACTGCCTGTTCATGCGACTGATCCGGGCGCGGGCAGTTCACTTTGACTGGCTGCCCGCGCCCGATTGACGGTCAATCGACGAAGACGATCTCGTAGGGCAGGCGCATGCGTTCCAGTATCGACTTGGGCAACAGTGGCGCGATTCCGATCGCCGGTTCGCCATTGAGCTGGCTGGCGTAGGCATGGGTGGCGTGGCTTTTGCGCGCGACGGTCCAGGTGTCGAGGCGCAGCTTGCGCGCGCGATGCCACGGAATCTGTCCCTGATCGCGTTCCGGCCAGTGCCAGGCCCAGACCGGGACATCATGGTAGGTTGCGCCGGCCAGTTGTGCAGCCTTCGCACTGGCCCGACCGACCACTTCATGATCGGCGGTGCCATCTTCGCACCAGGTGCTGAAGACCACATCACCGGGGCGCAGGTAGCGGGCGATGAAATCGGTCAATTGAGATTCCTGATCGTGCAGGGCGTTGTCAGTGAAACCGCCGCGCACCCATTTCAGGCTGTGCATCGGCAAACCGAGGCGGCGCAAGGCTTCGACGCTTTCCTGCGGGCGGAACACGCTCAGGCGTTTCTCCGACCACTGGCGCGAGCCCGGATGACTGGCGCTGCCATCGGTGATCGACAGTAATTGCAAGGGATGGCCGAGGCTGGAAAGCAGTTGCAGCAAACCGCCGCAGGTCACTACTTCATCGCCGGGGTGCGGGGCGATGACCACGGCGCGGGCGCCGGGTGGCACCAAAGTGTGGGTATTGATGACGGGAATGTTGTCGAGCTGCGGGGCGCTGTTCCAGATCTGCGCCGGCAGACCGCTCTCGCTGAGGGATAACGGTTTCATGAGTGATACGTCCTTGTTGTGTCTCGCCCTCAGTCGCACAAGCGCCGGTCTCCAGGCGTGTTCGACCCGTGAAGGCTGGTGGATAGCCCTGCAGCGCTCCGAACCCTGGATTGCTGCGCAGCAGAGTATTGCTCAAGACGGGCGGTTCGTCGCGTCACAGATCAATCTGATCCGCTTTTTTTTATTCAGTCTGTGCCAACTGTCGCAGAAAGTCGCCAAATCCGCCGCGTGCACGACTGTCCAGACGGGCGCTGGTAATGACCTGTGGCCGATGACTCCAGGCGATGCTGGCCCCGCAAAGCTCCAGTTGGCGCACCAGCCGCACATCTTCGTCACAGGTCAATGGTTCGAAGCCTCCGGCACGCACGTAAGCTTGTGCGCTGACGCCCAGATTGGCGCCATGGATGTGCCGGTGTCCTTCGCAGGCTTGGTAACGACCGTGATAGCGAATCTGCGCAGCTTCATCGAAGGTGTCATGCCAGCGCTCGACCGTCACCGTGCCGCACACGGCATCGGTGCCTAATCCCAGTTGTTCCACCAGCCAGTCTTCAGCGACGCGGCTGTCGGCGTCGGTGCAGGAAATCCAGCGAGCACCCCGATCAAGCAGCTGTTGCGCACCGATGGCCCGGGCCAGGCCTACATTGCGTGCCTCGATGCTCAGCGCCCGCACAGGGTACTGGCTGACGATCTGCGCCGAACGGTCGGTGCAACTGTCGAGCACCACCAGGATCTCCACCGGTTCACCTGCCAGCATCGGATGCCCGGCGGCGCGCAGGGCGGCCTGCAGGCAGTCATCGAGCCACTCTTCTTCGTTGTGTGCCGGGATCAGGATGCCAATCATCGCAAACCCTCTAGCGCGGCCACCGAACGCGGTTCGCGGCTCCAGACTTCCAGCAGGAAATCCGCTTCCTGATGCAGGACCAGTCGTGGCATGTGCAGCTGTTCGTGAATCAGGTCATGGACCTGGCGAGCATTGAGCGGGCAGCCATCGATGGGCGGGCGCCAGTGACAGGCCAGCAATTGACCGTCTGCCGTCAACGAATCGCTGATGCGACGGATGACCTCTGTCAGATCCTGTCGATCAAGGTAGTAGCCGATTTCGCTGAATACGATCAGGTCGAATTTTTCCTCAGGCCAGTCAACAGGAAGGCGACCCTGCCGCACCTCGGCGTGGTCGAACAGGCTCAGCCGGGTACGCGCCAGATTCACCGCGGCGGCGCTTGTATCGCAGCACAACAGTCGATCACAGCGTTCGGCCAGCGCGGCACTCAGTTCACCGTTGGCGCAACCCGGTTCGAAGATCGCGCGGTAATGCGGGCGGGGCAGTGCCGCCAGGGTCACCAGGCGTTTACGCTGCTCGTACCAGCGCTGGCGAAATCCCCAAGGGTCGTTATTGCCGGCGAACAGGCCTTCGAAGTAACGATCCTCGACGCTCATAGAAAGACCACCTCGAACGGTTGCAGCAAACGGTCGATGACATAGGGCGCGAGCACCGGTGGCAGTCCCGCGTCGGGATCACCCTCCAACTGACTGGCGAAGGCATGCACTGCGTGACGCTTGCGCGCGACCTGCGCCGGGTTCAGCAGAATCTTGCGCGCCCGCTCCCAGGGCACGATGGCGTCTTCCGGCGTCGCCCAGTGCCAGGTCCAGACCGGCAGCTCGTGGCAAATCGCACCCACGCGGTACGCCGCTTCGACGCTGGCACGGCCGACAGCCTCATGGTCGCTGTGGCCGTCTTCGCGCCAGGTGGTGAAGATCACGTCGTCGGGTTGCAGGTAGCGGGTCAAGTAGTCACACAGCATCGACTCGCGCGCGGCGACCTGAGTGTCGGGGAATCCGCCGCGCAGCCATTGCACCTGATGCATGGGCAGGCCGAGGCGACGCAGGGCCTCGGCGGACTCCTGCGGGCGCACCACACTCAGGCGCTCCACCGGCCAGCGCTCCGAGCCAGGGTGACTGGCGCTGCCATCGGTGACCGAAATCAGTTGCAGGGTGCGGCCCGCCGCGGCGAGCTGTTGCAACAGCCCGCCGCAACCGAGCACTTCATCATCCGGGTGCGGCGCGATCACCACGGCCCGCGACCCCGGCGGAACCAGGTCGAGAATGTCGATGCTCTCCACCGCTGCCAGATGACGCGAGCCCTGCCACTCATGCAAGGAGGTTCCTTCACCGATGATCGGATTGCGCTTCATAGGGCCCAACCCTCGCGCGGTTGCTGCGCAGCCAGTTGGCCCAGTACTGCCAGATCCCGTTCGGCATGGCTCTGGCGCAGATACACCGGCAGGTCGGCCGCCAGGCGGGCAAAGTGCAGGTCCTTGCAGAACGGCCCGGCGCCAAGTGCCCGGCCAGTCTCGCGCATGACCTGTGCAGCGGCGTCCTCGACCACGGCACGCACACGCCGAGCCAACAACTCGGCGTCGGCTCCGGGATTGCTGTCGATGTCCAGGGCACTGACACGCAGCACCTGTGCGGCGCCGTGCAGCGCGCTGTCGACGGCGCCGAGACTGGCCAGTGCGTGCGGGTCCTCACGCCGCGCACAGTGCTGGCGCAAGCGTTCGCCGATCGCCCTCGCGGCGCCGTACCAGCACGCGGCGATCCCGATCCCGCCGTGCCAGAAACCCGGACGTTGCAGGTAGTCGCCAGGATCGCCGATCGCCTGGGCCTCGACCTCATCGAACAGCACCTCGACGCTGCCGGTGGCGGCCATGCCGACCGCTTGCCAGCCTTGATCGGTGACGGTCACCCCCGGTTGGTCGAGGGCCACGGCCACCAGTTGCTGATGATCGTCCTCATCCCACGCCGTCAGCAGGGCATGACTGAGCACTGCCGCTCCGGAGCACCAGGCCTTGCGTCCATTCAGCCGCACCATTTGGCCCGAACGGCTGACCCGAACCCGCGCCTGCGGTGGTTCGGCTGCCCACATGCCCCACGTGCTGCCGGGCGTCGGCGAGCCACCGAGTTGTTCGATGATTGCCAACGCATCGGTATGGCCTTCGTAGAGTTTGCACAGCCCCAGATCGTGCCCACCGACCTCGGACAGCCGTTGCCAGCGCTCCAGCGTACGACCGCTGCCGGGTAACGGCAGGTGATCGAGGCCGGCCTCGACCAGTTGCCGCAGACACAGGCCGAGGGCGGCTGTATCGCGGTAGTCCGGCGCGTGCCGTGAGAGATAGACGGGCAAGTCCATGTCAGTCCTCTTCTTCGCGTTGCAGTTCAAACAGCAGCAGCGAGCGTCCGGTGACCGAATACTCATGACCGAACTCAAAACGCTCCTGGCCACGGATCGATGGCTGGTTGGTATCGATCATGCACGTCCAGAAACTGCCTTCAGGCACTTCCGGCAAGGTGAAATTGACGATGTCGTGATGGGCGTTGACCACCAGCAGCAACGTAGCGTCGCCACCCTTGCGGCGGATCCCGGTTTCCTGGGCACGACCGTCAAGCAACATGCCCATGCAGCGATTCTGCGCGTCATGCCAGTGTTCGGTGGTCATTTCCGTGGCGTCCGGCGCAAGCCAGGTCACGTCCTTGACGCCGATGTCCTCGTTGTATTCGCCGACCAGGAACCGCCCGCGTCGCAGGATCGGATACGCCAGGCGCAACTTGATCAGGCGTTTGACGAATTTCAGCAGCGCTTTGCCGTCCTCGCTCAGGTCCCAGTTGACCCAGCCGATTTCGCTGTCCTGGCAGTAGGCATTGTTGTTGCCGTCCTGGGTACGAGCGAATTCGTCACCGGCCACCAGCATCGGCGTGCCTTGGGACAGCAACAGGGTAGCGAAGAAATTGCGCATCTGCCGGTGGCGCAGTGCATTGATTTCCGGATCGTCGGTAGGGCCTTCGACGCCGTGGTTCCAGGACAGGTTGTTGTTGCTGCCGTCCTGATTGTTTTCGTCGTTGGCCTCATTGTGCTTGTCGTTGTACGACACCAGATCGTTGAGGGTGAAACCGTCGTGAGCAGTGACAAAGTTGACCGACGAATAAGGCCGGCGACCGCGCTGGTTGAACATTTCCCCGGAGGCGGTCATGCGGCTGGCGAAGTCGGCGAGCTGACCGTCGTCGCCTTTCCAGAAGGCACGCACGGTGTCGCGGAACTTGTCGTTCCACTCGACCCAGCCCGGCGGGAAATTGCCGACCTGATAACCGCCGGGGCCACAATCCCAGGGCTCGGCGATCATTTTTACCTGACGCAGCACCGGATCCTGGCGGCAGGCCACGAGGAAACTGTGGCGTTCATCAAAGCCGTCGTGGTAGCGACCGAGGATGGTCGCCAGGTCGAAGCGGAAGCCGTCGACGTGCATTTCGCTGGCCCAGTAGCGCAGCGAGTCGGTGACCATTTGCAGCACACACGGGTGGCTCAGGTCGAGAGTATTACCGGTGCCGGAATCGTTGATGTAGAAGCGTTTGTCGTCCGGCATCAGGCGATAGTACGAGGCGTTGTCGATCCCGCGCATCGACAGGGTCGGGCCTTGCTCGTTGCCTTCGGCGGTGTGGTTGTAGACCACGTCGAGAATCACTTCGAGATTGGCGTCGTGCAGGTGCGCGACCATCTCCTTGAATTCGGCAATCTTGCCGCTGGCCAGATAGCGCGGGTCCGGGGCGAAGAACGCGATGCTGTTGTAACCCCAGTAATTGGTCATGCCCTTGTGCAGCAAGTGCTGGTCATTGACGAAGGCATGGATCGGCAACAGTTCGACGGTCGACACCCCGAGTTTGCGGATGTGCTCCAGCACATCGTCGACCATCAACCCGGCAAACGTGCCGCGCACATTCTCCGGCACCGAAGGGTGGCGCATGCTGATGCCGCGCACGTGGGTCTCGTAAATGATGGTCTTGTCCCACGGCACGCTGACGCGATGGTCGTGGCCCCAGGTGTGCGCCGGGTCGATGACCTTGCACTTGGGGACGAAGGGCGCGCTGTCGCGCTCGTCGAAACTGAGGTCGGCGTCCGGGTGGCCGATGGTGTAGCCGAACAGTGCTTCGGACCATTTCAATTCGCCCACCAATTGCTTGGCATAGGGGTCGATCAGCAACTTGTTGTGGTTGAAGCGGTGGCCGTTGGCCGGGTCGTAGGGTCCGTAGACCCGGTAGCCGTAGATCAGGCCCGGATGTGCATCGGGCAGATAGCCGTGGTAGATCTCGTCGGTGTATTCCGGCAGCTCGATGCGCTCGAGCTCAACTTCGCCGGCGTCGTCGAAAATGCACAGTTCGACCCGGGTGGCGTTGGCGGAGAACAGCGCGAAGTTCACCCCCAGACCATCCCAGGTCGCGCCGAGCGGGAAGGGCAGGCCTTCACGGATGCGCGAGGGTTCGGCGTGCGCGGCGGGCTCGGCTTTCTTTGGACGGGTCATAGGTGCTCCTGCAAAAAATCGGGGGGTAGGTGTTTTTCGAGGACGAGCGAGCCCTCGGTGGCGAGCGAACCCGCCACACGGTTATTCAAATCAATGGTTCGGGGGGCGTCAGACCGCAGGCGGCTTGCGCGGCGCGCGGGGCTTTTTCTCGGTGGCTTTTTCGCCCGGAGGAATCACTTTGGCAGCACCGGCGGGCTTGGCCTTCGTCGTGGTGGCTGTCTTGGGTTTGGCAGCTGTCCCTTTGCCGTCGAGCGCTTTGCTGGTGGCGGTCTTGCCGGCGGTTTTACTGCCGGCGGCTTTTGGCGATTTTTTCGGCGCCAATGCCTCGGCTTCGGCCAGTTTGCGCGCCATCTCCCAGTGGCGGGCGTCCTGGCCCTCGGGTTTACCTTCGGATTCCCAGATCTGATAGGCGAATTCGCGGATGCGTTTATCGTCGGTACTCATCGCAATGCTCCTGAACTGAACTCATGCTGCTAGACGTGTTGGATAAGCAGATTGACCGGGAAATCCCCCAGCGCGGCGCTGACCTGCAGCTCCCTGTTTTTTGTGACTGCGGTGCTCGAAAAAAGTCCCTTCGGATTTTCGTCAGAGGTGTCGAACGGTAAAACCACCCGCGTATCGCCCCAGCGCAGCGCGTCAACCATCGGCACAGCACTGTTTTCCAGCAAGGTTGCGCAACGGATCGGCACGATCACGATGATCCGTCGCTCCCCATGCTCGCGGGCAAACGCGAGCACGTTGTGCGCCTGGCTGCCCAGCACCTCGAGGGCCTGGTACGAACCCTGGCGAAACAACTCGGTGTGGTCGGCGCGCAGACGCAGCACCTCGGCGATCAATGCTTGCTTGATTCGCCCGTCGCGCCAGTTCGCCAACAGTTCCTGAACCGGCCCGGGTGCCTCCAGCGCCTGCTGCCTGGCGGCGTAGTCCACTGGCCGGCGGTTGTCCGGGTCGACCATGCTGAAGTCCCAGAACTCGTTGCCTTGATACAAGTCCGGCACTCCCGGCACCGTCATGCGCAGCAAGGTTTGCGCCAGACCGTTGAGGGCGCCGGCGGCGGCGATGCTGTTGAGGGTCTTGGCCAGCGCTGCGCGCAGCAGTTCGCCTTCAGGAGCCAGCAGTAATTGTTCGGTGAACGCCTGGGCTGCGTTTTCGTAGGCTTCGTTCGGCGCGCTCCAGCTGCTTTGCAGCTTGGCTTCGCGCAGGGCTTTCTGCTGCCACTGCCAGACACGTTTGGCGTAATCGGCGAAGCCCGCCTGATCGTCGTCACGCAACTCCAGCGGCCAACTGCCGAGCAGCGCCTGATAAAGGATCAGTTCGTCCGCAGACGACGGCAGCTGATCGTCATTGCGCAGCGGTCGGGCGAGGGCGCGCCACAGCTCGATCTGTTCGGCGTACCAATGGCTGCGCTCGCTGAGCACGGCCAGCCGCGCGCGGGTGTCTTCCCCGCGTTTGTGGTCGTGGGTGGCGGTGGCCAACAGATTGTCGGGAAAGCTCTCCAGACGTTGCAGGTTCACCGCGTGAAAGTCGCTGACCGGCGCACTGAACTGCTCGGTGTTGTAGCCGACGTCATTGCGCGACAGCAGCACCGCCGAACGATACAGCGCGGTGTCTTCCACCGCTTTGGCGGCGGCCGGCGAAGTGAGCTGTTGAAAGCGCACGCAGGCATGGCGCAGGATTTTGCGCGAGCGCCCACGGGGTTTGCGCCGCCATGGCTGGCCACCGAGCCAACCGGCTACGGAGTCCAGCACTGGCCAATCGGCTTCGCTCAATGTCTGCCGTGCACCGTCCATGGCCTGCTGGAAAAACACCTCGTCCCGGGCCGAGCGGCCCATCGGGGTGATGTAGGTGCGATAGACCGGGAAGTGCACGATCAGCGCCTGCAGCACCCGGCGGATCGAGCCGAGCGTAAGGTCGCGGGTCATCAGGTCGTCGCGTGCCACTTGCAGCAGGGCCTGGGCGACGCTTTCGCAATCGCTGGCCAGCGAGCCGTTGAGGATCTGCTGGCGCGCCAGTTGGGCTTCTTCGATGAACGCGGCGGGGCGCTCGGTGCGGCGTTGCCACAAGTCACCGAGCACGTGTTCGCCGTCCGGGTCGTGTTGCAGCAGTGACAGCTGGTTCATGAATTCGTAACCGGTGCTGCCGTCCACGGCCCAGTCGGTGGGCAGGGTTTCGCCGTCGCCGAGAATCTTCTCGACGTAGATCGGCAAGTGCCGGCCCGGCGCCAGGTGATCGAGGCGGCGGCGCAGCTTGCGGCAGTAACCGCGTGGGTCGGCGAGGCCGTCGATGTGGTCGATGCGCAGGCCGTCGATCAAGCCCTCGCCGATCAACTGGAAAATCTTGCCGTGGGTGGCCTCGAACACTGCCGGACGCTCGACCCGCAAACCGCCGAGTTCGTTGATGTCGAAGAAGCGCCGCCAGTTGATGTCATCCGCGGCTGTGCGCCAGCTCGCCAGACGATAGCTTTGCCGCTCCAGCAATTGGTGCAGGCGCTGAAAACCGTCTTCGGTCTTCGAATCGTAGTGCGTCAGGTTGCGCTCAATGGCCTGCAGAATCTGCGGGTCGCTGGCCAGTTGCTGAAGTTCTTCCTTGAGCGGAATCGCCAGCGCGCGAGCGTCGGTCTGATAACTGAGCGCGCTGAAACGTTCAGCGAGGGCCCTGAGGACTTCGTTCGGTGTGTCAGCGGACCTGAGCAGTTCGCCGTAGTCGCCGGGGCAGATGGGGAAGTGATGCTCGTAATGCTCGACGTGAAAGGTGCCGCTCTCGGCGTTGAACACCAGCGGCAGAGTCGCGTCCTGCAACGCGACGCCATAGTCACTGCCGAGAAACGGCAACAGCAACTGGCCTTCCATCAATGGGTCGGGCGAGTGCCACTGAATGTCGAAGAACTCGCCGTAGGGGCTGAGCCGTCCCCATTCCAGCAGATCGAGCCACCACGGGTTGTCGCCGCCACCGACTGCCATGTGATTGGAGACGATGTCGAGGATCAGCCCCATACCGTGCTCGCGCAGGCTGGCGACCAGACGACGCAAGGCTGGCTCGCCGCCGAGTTCCGGATTGACCCGGGTCGGATCGACCACGTCGTAGCCATGCATGGAGCCGGCGCGCGCGGCCAGCAGCGGCGAGGCATAAATGTGGCTGATGCCGAGTCGAGAGAAATACGGCACCAGCGGCACCGCCTGATCAAGGGTAAAACCGCGATGAAATTGCAGGCGGACCGTGGCGCGCAGTGTCGGGATAAGCAATGCACTCATTGGTCACGCTCGGCTGCTTGAAGGCGGGCACACGCCAATAGTTCCAGGCGTCTTGCGGCGTCGACACCGTCGAGCAGTGTCTCACTGGTGGCCGGCAAGCGGCGCGACCAGTTCGGGTGGGTGTCGATGGTGCCGGGCAGGTTGGCCTGTTCGTCGAGACCCAGCGCATCTTCCAGCGGCAGCAATACCAGCGGCGCGCGGGTGTGGCCGAGGAAACGGACTGCGGCGTCGACCACCTGATCGGCCTCGTGGGATTCCTCGCGAAAGTTCTGCGGGTCCTGGCTCAAGGCACTGCGCAGGCCTTCACGCTCGCGTTCGCGGTAACGGCGCCAGTCGATTTCGCCGTTGGCATCGACCAGCCCGAGCCGCGCGTTCCAGTCGATGTCGCGGCCATGCCACCAGCCGTTGAGCGTCGGCAGATCGTGGGTGCTGGTAGTGGCCAGTGCGTTGTCCGGCCAGTCGAGGATCGGTTTGAAATGGGTGTTGTCCTGTTCGAACAACAGCACGCGCATGCCGAGCATGGCGCGGGCGATCAGTTTTTCCCGCAGGCCGTCGGGCACGGTGCCAAGGTCTTCACCGAGCACGATCGCTTGATGACGATGGGATTCGAGGGTCAGCAGACGCAGCAAGTCGTCCACCGGGTAATACAGGTACGCACCGTCTGCCGGGGCGGAACCGTTGGGGATGACCCATAACCGCTGCAGGCCCATGACATGGTCGATGCGCAGCCCGCCGGCGTGGGCGAAGTTGGCGCGCAGCATCTCGATAAACGCGCGAAAACCGTTGCGCACCAGGCCTTCCGGGGAAAACGCGGAAATCCCCCAGCCCTGTCCGGAGCGATTGAGAATGTCCGGAGGCGCACCGACAGTCAGCGAGGCGAGCAGTTCGTCCTGAAAACTCCAGGCCTGGCTGCCGGCGCCGTCGGCACCCACCGCCAGGTCGGCGATCAAGCCGATGCCCATGCCGGCGCTGCGAGCGGCGGTCTGGGCGCGCTCCAGGCAGCGGTGAATCAACCATTGGCAGAACGCGAAGTAACTGATGCGCTCGGCGTATTCCTCGGCAAATGCGCCGAGCGCTGCGCCGCGCGGGTCGTGCCAGTGTTCCGGCCATTCGCGCCAGTCGAGGCTCTCGCCACGGGCGGCGCGCATTTCCTGGATGGCTTCGAAGCGGCAGTGGTTTTCCAGCGCTTCACCGCCGGCATCGCGGAAACTGGAGAAGTCGGCATGCAGCGGGTGTTCGCCGTTGATGAAACCGTCGTACAAGGCTTGCAGCAGTTTCAGTTTGGCTTCGGCCGCTTTCGGCCAGTCGACCAGTTTCAGGTCTTCCAGTTGCTTGAACTGGTCGGTCAGGCCGGCGGCGTCAATCGCATCACGCAGCGCGCGCTCGCCGAGGATGGTCCCCGGTGCGGCATACAGCGGATTGAGAAACAGCCGACTGGACGGCGAGTAAGGGCTGTAGCGCCCGGTGTCGGCGCTGAACATCGCATGCAACGGGCTGATCGCCAGTGCATCGGCACCCCGTTCGCCGGCCACCCGGGCCAGTTCTTCCAGGGCCTGGGTGTCGCCGAAACCGCCATCGCCGGAGCGGCGCAGGCCATAAAGCTGCACGCTCAGGCCCCAAGCGCGCGGGATCGGACTGTCCACCGCGTCGCCCACGCTGAAGCAGCGTTCCGGCGCCACGGCCAGGGTGAATTGCTGATCGGCGATGTGCACTTGCTGATAGCCGACCGGAATCTCTCCGGGCAGTATCGACTCCGCGTCAAGCCGCAGGCTCAAGCGCGAGCCATCTTCAAGGTGAATCTCACAAGGGGTTTCTGGTTCGAAATAGCGCGCCAGATCCAGGCCCTTGCCGAGATCGGCAGTAAGCAGTGGCGGCAGTTGGCGATTTTCCTGTACCTGTTGCAGTTCAAGCAGGCTGGCGTCGATTTCCTGGGCAGTGCCGGCCGGGTGGCCGAGACCGATCAGCACATTGCGAAGCACGGCCGGGGCGACTTTTTGGGCTCGCCCGTTGGCGTCGATCCAGTCGACGGCAAGGCCGGCTCGGCTGGCGAGAATTTCCAGTTGCGCATCGCTCATAGGCGCTCTCCATCCAAGGGGGGCAAAGGGGTTGCGGCCGTGAGGCTGACGAGCGCGCAATACGGGGGCAGAAGGCCCTTATCCGACATCTCGGCAGCGGGGGGCTGTTGAAACAGCCACACCGCGCCGGTCCGTGGAGGGTTGACCACTGCCGTCCCGCTGAGGTTCAGGTCAATTCGCAACTCACTGCCATCGCCCAGACGCCAGCGTGCGCTGACCGCACCACGGCCCAGCATTTGCGCGCCCAGGGCCTGGGTGCCGGACAGGTTCGGGATGATGTAGCGGTGACGCAATTGCAGCAGATGACGATAGAGCTCATTCGTTGCCTGCTGGCGCGGTGTGCCATTACCGGACCGCGTTGGCCGCGAAGCGTGGAAGGTCGATTCGGCGTTGGGGTCGGGTATCCGTTCGCGCTTATGCGGGTCGGTGAACGCACTGAATGCAGCGAACTCGTTGCGACGGCCTTCTCGTACCTGTTTCGCCAGTTCGCCGTGGTGGCTGGTGAAGAACAGAAACGGTTGCTCGGCGGCATATTCATCGCCCATGAACATCAGCGGAATCATCGGCGACAGCAACAGCAGCACCGTCGCCGCCTCGAGCGCGCGCGGATCGGCCAACTGATGCAGGCGCTCGCCGAAGGCACGGTTGCCGATCTGGTCATGGTTTTGCAGAAACAGTACGAAGGCAGTGGACGGCAGATGCTCGCTCGGTTCGCCGCGTGGTTCGCCGTGGCGGGTGATATGCCCCTGAAACACGAAGCCCTGGCTCAGGCAGCGGGCCAGTTGCTCGGTCGGTTGCAGAGCGTAGTCGGCGTAGTAGGCATCGGTTTCGCCCGTCAACAACACATGCAAAGCGTTATGGCCGTCGTCATTCCATTGGGCGTCGTAATTTTCTTCCAGCAGGCTCGATTGGTTGAGTTCGTTCTCGACGGTCAACCATACATGACGGGCAGGGTCGACCTGCTGGCGGACACGCTGCGCCAGTTCGGGCAGGAAGTCCTGACTTTCTATTGCATGGACGGCATCCAGGCGCAAACCGTCGAAACGGTATTCCAGCAGCCACATCAGTGCGTTTTCGACGAAGAAGTCCCGCACCTCACGACGGCGAAAGTCGATGGCCGCGCCCCACGGGGTGTGTTTGTCTTCGCGGAAAAAGCCCTTGGCGTAGCGATGCAGGTAGTTGCCGTCCGGACCGAAATGGTTGTAGACCACGTCGAGAATCACCGCCAGACCGTGGCCATGGGCGCTGTCGATCAGATGCTTGAGTTGTTCCGGAGTGCCATAGGAGGCTTGTGGCGCAAAATGCAGTACGCCGTCATACCCCCAGTTGCGATAGCCGGGGAATTGTGCGATCGGCATCAGTTCGATAGCGGTGATGCCCAGGGCGGCCAGTCGGGCCAGATCCTTTTCGACCTCATCGAATCCGCCTAGCGCACCCACATGCAACTCGTAGATCACCGCTTCATTCCACGGCCGACCTCGCCACGTTACGTGTTGCCATGGATAGGCGTGGGGATCGACCACCACGCTGTGACGGTCGATATCACCGTCCTGCGCCCTGGAGGCCGGGTCGGGCACCTCCAGTTCGCCGTCGATGTTGAAGCGGTAGCGGCTGCCGGCAGGGCAGCGGGTCTTGATGACAAACCAGCCATCGCCCTGGGGCAGCATGGGCAGCGACTGGCCGTTGCCCAGCTCGACGCTGACGTAAAACGCATCCGGCGCCCACAGCGCAAATTGTGTGTGGTCGGCATCCAGCATGATCGCGCCGTGGGGCCAGCTTTCAGGTGTCCGTGACGGCATTGTTGTAAAGCTCCCTGGTTATTTGTGGTGCGTTTTTCCCAGCGACTTGGCCACCAGTTGTTCGTAGAGTTCGGCGTAGGGTTCGACCGCCTTGCACCAGTTGAATGGCGCGGCCATTGCCCGGCAGCGCATGGCGTTGAGCAGTTCGGGAAAGGCAAATACCTTGAACGCGCGGCTCAGGGCTTCGCGGTAGCTGTCGGCGGTCGATTCGTTGAACAGGAAACCGGTAACACCGTTTTCGATGGTGTCGGCCAGCCCGCCGGTGTTGCGCGCGACCGGCAACGAGCCGAAACGCTGGGCGTACATCTGGCTCAGACCGCACGGTTCATAACGCGACGGCATCAGCAGGAAATCGCTGCCGGCGAACATCCGCCGGGCGTCGGTTTCGTTGAAGCCGATGCGCACGCCGATCTGGCCGGGGAAGCGCAGCGCCAGTTCGCGCATGGCTTGTTCTTCTTCCGGCTCGCCACGACCGATGATTGCGATCTGGCCACCGTTCTGCACGATGTATTCCGACACCGCCTCGGTCAGGTCGAGGCCTTTTTGATAGACCAGCCGCGAGACCACGGCAAACAGCGGACCTTCCGATTGTTCCAGGCCGAACAGTTCGCGAACGTGGGCGGCATTGACCGCTTTGCCTTCCCAGTCGCCGATGGCGAACGGTGCGAACAGGTGCGGGTCGGTGGCGGCGTCCCAGCTTTCATCGATGCCGTTGGGGATGCCGCTGAGCAAACCTTGCTGGGTCTTGGCAGCGAGAAAACCGTCGAGACCGCAGCCGAAATCCGGTGTGGTGATTTCCTGCGCGTAGGTAGCGCTGACCGTGGTGATATGGCTCGAATAGGCCATGCCGGCCTTGAGGAACGACATTTTGCCGTAGAACTCCATGCCTTCCTGTTGCAGGGCATGGGCGGGAATCCCGAGTTCGGGGCATGAGCCCAGGCTGGTCACGCCTTGATAAGCGAGGTTGTGAATGGTGAACAGGGTCGGCGTGCGTTGCCCGCGCCAGTGCATATAGGCAGGCGCGAGACCGGCCGGCCAGTCGTGGGCGTGCACCAGATCCGGGCACCAGTGGATTTGCGCGAGGTTGGCGGCGATATCGGCTGCGGCCAGACCCAGACGAGCGAAGCGAATGTGGTTGTCCGGCCAGTCGCGACCATTGTTGGCGCCATACGGGCCACCGTCACGGGCGTAGAGTTCAGGGCAGATCAAGACATAAATGACCAGACCGTCGGGCATGTCCATGCGCCCGATCTTGCAGGGTGGCAGTGCAGCGTGGCCACCCAGTTCGCCGATGATGTGGATCGGATTTTCGCTGTTCATGACCTGCGGGTAACCCGGGATCAATACCCGCACGTCATGCAGATGTGCCATCGCGCGGGGCAGGGCGGCAGAAACGTCTCCCAGACCGCCGGTTTTCACCAGATCGGCGATTTCCGAGGTCACGAACAACACTTTTTTCTTGTTGGGGTTCTGACTGGCTATCGGCGTCAGTGTCTTGGTGATCGGGACGCTGATCGATCGGCTGCCGGGAACGCTTAAAGTGCTCGATTCACCCATCGGCTGATGAGCCCGTTCTCCCTGAATTTCCAATGCCGCACTGATCATATGAATCTCCCGTCTTTTTGATCTAATTCTTGTCTTGAACATGCGATGTCCATGGCCAGGTCCTGTGGCCGGGCGCAAACACGCCACGCATGAGTGAGCAAAACGCTACCCAACACGTGCAAGCAGAATGGGTGAGGGGGCCATTGCAAGACTTGAACCAGTCGCTTTGGCCCTGCCTATCAGATGA
The DNA here is from genome assembly GCF_019710535.1 of Pseudomonas sp. 3-2. NCBI lineage: Bacteria > Pseudomonadati > Pseudomonadota > Gammaproteobacteria > Pseudomonadales > Pseudomonadaceae > Pseudomonas > Pseudomonas sp. 3-2. The sequence goes on from NZ_CP081200.1 coordinate 3,142,638, forward strand.
CCCGCCGCGATCTGCAAAAGTTTCGACGAATTTTTGACTTTGTGACCGGCCGGTTTTACCCCGCGAAAACCAGTCTAGGCCAGATCCTAGAGCGGGCCAGGGCAATTGGATGAATTGTTCGACAATCTGTTGCAGGCTCACGAAATCCGTGGCTTCGGGAGGGGGTGCGCCCCGACGAAGTGCATGTCTGGCGGGTTCGGTGACGCAAAATGGTGACCGGCCAGTCACGATTTCGGGCGCTGGGAAAGTGCGGGCGCACTGTTGCGGTGCGGACAGCTGTGTTGGTGAGCAGACAGTGGGTGCTGCTTCGCGGGCAGGGATTGCCCGCGAAGGCGAGGGGACTCAGTTAAGCAGGCGGATAGATTCCCCGGCTGACCACCCTTGAATGTCTTCGATCATCTGCGAAAAGAACAACTCATAGTTCTGGCGGCTGACGTAGCCGACATGAGGCGTGGCCAGCACATTGTCGAGGGTGCGAAACGGGTGCAGTGCCGGCAGCGGTTCCTGATCGAACACGTCAAGGGCCGCACCGCCGATACGCTGTTTCTGCAAGGCCTTGATCAGCGCCGCTTCGTCGACAATCGGCCCGCGCGCCGTGTTGACCAGCAGGGCGGTCGGCTTCATCCAGTCCAGCGCCTGGGCATCGACCAGGCCCCGGCTGCGATCGCTGAGCACCAGGTGCACCGACAGCACGTCAGCCTGTTCGAACAATTGCTGCTTGCTGACATAGGTGACGCCAGCCTGTTCGGCGCGTTCGGCGGTGAGGTTTTCGCTCCAGGCGATGACGCGCATGCCGAATGCCTGACCGAACTGCGCCACCCGCTGGCCGATGCTGCCGAGCCCGAGGATGCCCAGGGTCTTGCCGTGCAGGTCGCCGCCCAGACCTTGCTGCCACTGGCCGGCGCGCAGGGCGTTGGCTTCGCTCACCAGATTGCGGGTGGCGGCCATGATCAGCGCCCAGGTCAGTTCCGGCGCTGCGTGTTTGTAGCTGTCGGTGCCGCAGACCTTGATCCCGAGGCGGGCCGCGGCCGGCATATCCAGCACCGCGTTACGCATGCCGCCGGTGACCAGCAGCTTCAGGTTCGGCAAGCGTTTGAGCAGGTCTTCGTCGAAGCGTGTGCGTTCGCGCATCACGCAGATCACTTCGAACCGGCCCAGACGTTCGGCCAGCGTGGCGTTGTCCGCCGGGTACTCATGGACGAAGGTGACTTCGCCGAGACTGTCGAGCACCGACCAGTCGACTGCGCCCCGCGCGACGTCCTGCCAGTCATCGATCACCGCAATCTGCACCGCCATCAGCGTTACCTCTTCAACGAACGGGATTGGTTTTGTCCAGCCAGCCGAGCAGCGCCTCGTGGAACTTCGCCGGCTCTTCCATCTGCGGGGCGTGGCCCATGCCGGGGAATTCCACCAGCGTGGACTGAGGAATCAGTTTCGCCACCTGCTTGCCCAGCACCTCGTAGTGACCGATTTTCGCCTTCACTTCGGGCGGCGCGATGTCCTTGCCGATGGCGGTGGTGTCGGAGGTGCCGATCAGCAGCAGGGTCGGCATCTTCAAATCCTTGAACTCGTAGTACACCGGCTGGGTGAAGATCATGTCGTAGATCAGCGCCGAGTTCCATGCGACCTGAGTCTTGCCCGGACCGTTGCTCAGGCCGGCGAGCATGTCCACCCAGCGGTCGAATTCGGGTTTCCAGCGGCCGTCGTAATAGGTCGTGCGTTCGTAGTCGCGAATGCCCTGGGCGGTGACTTTCAATTCGCGCTGATACCACTGATCGACGCTGCGGTAAGGCACGCCAAGGGCTTTCCAGTCTTCCAGGCCGATCGGGTTGACCAATGCCAGTTGCTCGACCTGATCCGGGTATTGCAGCGCGTAACGGGTGGCGAGCATGCCGCCGGTGGAGTGGCCGAGCAGGGTGGCCTTCTGGATGCCCAGCGCCTTGAGCAATTGCTGGGTGTTGGCCGCCAGTTGCTGGAAGGTGTACTGGTAGTGATCGGGTTTGCTGGAGGTGCAGAAACCGATCTGATCCGGGGCGACCACCCGGTAACCGGCTTCGCTGAGGGCCTTGATCGAACTGTCCCAGGTCGCGCCGCAGAAATTCTTGCCGTGCATCAGCACCACGGTGCGCCCGTTGGCCTTGCCGTGGGCGGCGACGTCCATGTAACCCATCTGCAGCGACTTGCCCTGAGACTGAAAGGCAAAGTGCTTGAGGGTGTAGGGATACTCGAAACCCTGCAATTGCGGGCCGTATTGCGGGCCTTCGGCATGAGCGAGCAGGGGCAGGGCGGCGGTCAGCAGCAGGCCGGGCAGCCAGCGGGTCAGCGATACAGACATAGGACAACTCCACAAGAAATCGGCCGATGCTGGAACGGCCGGATTAGGGCGACGTTAAACACAGGCAATCCCCGGGCCCGATCGTTCAACCGAGCCAGCCGAGGGTGAGCATCGCCAGCACCCCGTAGCGGGCGCCTTTGGCGAGAGTGACGATCAACAGAAAACGCCCGAGAGGTTCGCGCATGACCCCGGCGATCAGCGTCAGCGGATCGCCGATGACCGGCAACCAGCTGAGCAGCAACGACCAGTGACCGTAACGCTGATAGTGAACGCGGGCTCGCTCCATATGCCTGGGGCTGACCGGAAACCAGCGCCGGTCCTGAAAGCGTTCCAGCCTGCGCCCCAGCCACCAGTTCACCAGCGAACCGAGGACGTTGCCCAGCGTCGCCACGGCCAACAGCCCCCAAAGCCAATAGCGCTCGCTGACCAGCAGCCCGACCAGCACGGCTTCCGATTGCAGCGGCAACAGCGTCGCCGCACCGAACGCCGCCACAAACAGCCCGAGATAACCCGCCGTCATCAATGGGCCGGGTAATCCGCCACCACCACATCGGCACCGTCTTTCTTCAGGCCGATCACTTGATACGCGTCGCTCATGCCGTCCATTTCCATGCCCGGCGAGCCCATTGGCATGCCCGGTGCGGCAACGCCCAGCAGGTCGTCACGTTTGCTCAGGGCCAGCACCTGTTCCGCCGGAACATGGCCCTCGACGAATTTGCCGTTGATGATTGCCGTGTGGCAGGACGCCAGACGTGGCGGTACGCCGTGTTGCTGCTTGAAGCTGCTCATGTCGCTTTCGACGTGGTCTTCGACCTTGAAGCCATTGGCTTCCAGATGGCTGATCCACTTTTTGCAGCAGCCGCAGTTGGCGTCGCGGTGGACTTCGATCGGAATAAGATCGGCGGCTTGCGCCAGGGAGGAGATGAACAGCGCGCTCAGGGCGGCCAGACGCAGATGGTTTCGCATGAATGGCTCTCGGCTTAGAGGAGAAACGGTCAAAAAAGGAAGGCATTTTGACCGGTTTTTCCTGCCGGGCATCAACGGAGTGTTTCCAAGTGATACGAGGCAGGCCTGCCAACATGATCGTAGATCAAAGCTGACAGGCCACTGAGCGCAAGATGACAAAACGGTCAGCGAACCTTGAACCGCCCCATGATCGCGCTGACCCGGCTGTTGGCTTCCAGCAACTGGCGGGTGTTGAGTTCGCTGGCCTGACCGCTTTCCACCAGCTCATCAACCATGTGGCGGATCTGCACCATGCTGCGGTTGATCTCCTCGGTGACCGCGCTTTGCTGTTCGGCGGCAGTGGCGATCTGGGTGCTGAGGCTGTTGATGTGGCTGACCGAACCGGCCATCTCGTCGAGGCCACTGTTGACTCGCGCCGTGGCATCGGCGGCCGACTGGCAGCTGGCCTGGGTGTTTTCCATGGCGCTGACCGACGAGCTCACGCCCTGGGTCAGACGGCTCAACATCTCGTTGATTTCGGAGGTGCTGGCCTGGGTGCGGGCGGCAAGGGCACGCACTTCATCGGCCACCACCGCAAAGCCGCGACCCTGTTCACCAGCGCGGGCCGCTTCGATGGCAGCGTTGAGCGCCAGCAGGTTGGTCTGGCCGGCAATGGCGCCGATCACGCCGAGGATTTCGGTGATGCGCTGGGCGTCCTGCTGCATGCTTTCGACCTTGTGGGTGGCGCTGGCCACTTCGTCGATCAACGCCACCACGCTGCTTGACGCTTCGCCAACCACCACGCGCGAGCGGTCGGCGTTTTCATTGGCGCGTTGGGTGAACGCGGCGGTTTCGGCAGCATTTTGCGCGACGCTTTCGGCGGTCGAACTCATTTCATTGATTGCAGTAACCGTCTGGTCGGTTTCCGAGGCGTGGCGCAGCAGAATCTGGCTGGTGTGCGCCGAGGTGCGTTGCAGGTTGTCGAGGCTCGAGGCCATGGCGCCGGTGGCCTGGGTCACTTCGCCGATCATGTTCTGCAGGTAGGCGATGAAGGTATTGACCGAGTGCCCGATGGCACCGAGCTCATCTTCAGCGCGGATGGTGATGCGCCGGGTCAGGTCGGCATCGCCGCTGGACAGCGAATCGATGTTGGCTTTCAGCGCTTTCATGCGCGAAATTAGTTGGCGAATCGCGTAGACCTGCAGCAGCACCAGCAGGATCACCAGCGGAATCTGCAACAGGCTCAGGCTGCTGAGCACGTCATCACGCTGGGCGGTGAGCATTTTGGTCGGCAGCGCGGTGGCGAGGAACCACGGGGTGCCTTCGATCGGGCGCATGAAGAAGGTGCTGGCTTCACCGTGATTGTCGAATTCGACGCGCTGCGCCTGATCGCGGTTTTGCAGCCCGGCCTTGACCTGGCTGGCGAAGGTCGAGCCACCGGCCAGTTCGCTGATGTTCTTCAGCACGATCGGCCCGCTGATGCGCGAGCTGTTGCTGATGATCTTGCCGTCAGCCTCGACGATCAGCATTTCGGCGTTGAGGTCTTTTTCCTTGCGCGCCACCAGATCGTTGAAGAAGCCCAATGTCACGTCGATGGTCGAGACGCCCCAGGCGCTGCCGTTTTTCTGGATGGCCATGGCGCAGTTGGTGCGCGGTTCGGCGCTGGCGTCATCTTTATAGGCAGCGGCCCACGCGCATTGGCCGCGCGGGGTCTGCATGCCGCCCTTGTACCAGCTCTGGTCGTAATAGTTGGGGGCTGCGTCGCTGTTCCAGAAGGTGTTCACCGCCAGTTTGCCGGAGGCGTCGCGGTGCCAGAACGTACTGAACTTGTTGCGTCCGGCCTCACGCTGGTCGGGCAACGGCCAGATGCCGCCGCCGAATACTTTGAGCTCGCCGTATTGATCCACCAGCCCCGGCAACACGGTGTCGATGGCTGCGCTGTCGAGCAGCGGGATGGTCTGGGTGATGCTGCGCTGTTGCGCCTGGACCTTGTTCAGTTCGCCCTGGATCTGCTCGGCCACTTCAGCAATGCGATTGAGCACCACCTGTTCTTCGGTATGGCGCAGCTTGGGCGCGACCAGCTGGCTGATGCCGACCACGGTCAGCACCGACAACAACAGAATGAACAGAACCAGAAACAGCGTGTAGCGAGCCTGAATGGTGCGGAATGCGGGCATGGAAACCGGTCCTTGAGCAGGGATTCTTATTGTGGGCAGGGGGAAAACAGCGCGGGTTTCCTAACGTATCGTCGCGACTTCGGGAAGCTTTAGGTACTTGCGTCCTAAAAGATGCAATCCCGACCGATGGAGCGTATCCGGCCTGATACACGAGGACTAACTGTCCCGAACATTAGAGCGATAAACCCACTTTCATCACATTGTCATGAATGCTCTGGTCCCGTATTTCCGGGGCTGTTGTCGGTTTTTATCGTGAATGTACGAAAATTGTAAAAAAGTGCAGAAAGGAGTTGGTGCCATTAGTTTGCCGGCCGATACTCCGGGCAACTCAAAAGTCGTCCAACAAGGAATTTTTCATGTTTTCCTCGCAAGGAGCCTGCTCATGACTATCGGCTATACCGGTGCCTGGCAACCCAAGGCGGGTTTGCTGGTTCGAGACACAGGAAGCTCGAGCAAACCGGTTTCCCAAAGCGTGAAGGTCAAGCAGATGCTGGCTCTGGTCGGCAACGACCCCAACGCAATCAGCATCGCCGAGATGGACAAGCAGGGTCTGCACAAGAACATCAAGGGTTTCGATCCCACCAATGTTTCGGCCAAACAATTGGGCAGCCTCAGTGCAATGCTGCGCAGCCGTGGCCTGATTTCCGAAGTCACGTCCATTACTCTGCTCAACGCCGGCGACAAGTTTGATCGCTTCGGCATTCAGAAGGATCCGGACGCCAAGTTCAATGCGCTGGAGTACTTCGCAACGCAACTGGATACCATCCAGAACAACAATCTCAAGGGCAACAAGTACGCCAATACGTTGATCCCCGAGTACAAGAAAGCCATCTATGTGCTGCAGAATTTGCAGACCTACGGTCAGGGTGGGGAGCGCAAGCCTCCTACCGACAAGGGTGTCAGCGCCAAGGCGTGATCACGCAGGCCCGCCCGGTTAACGGAGCGGGCCTCGTCGTTCATGGCACATTGAGTTCCCGACGCCGCATGTCTTCCTGCAGACGTTGCATCCGCGGACAGTGCAATGTCAGCGTTCCTGGCTGGAACCCGCGATGAAACAGGGCCAGCCATCCCGAGCCTTTTTCATCGGGCGCCAGCCCGGTGAAGGTGAAGTCCATGGTCGACAACTGGCGCCAGGCACTGTCGAAACCCTGCGCGAGTCTGAGCCTGATCGAAATCAGCCAATGGTCCGGCAACTGCTGCAGTTGCTTGAGCAATCCGTCGTCAAGCGATTCCAATACGCCGTCATAGCGCCCCCAACGCTGATCCAGTTGTATGGGGTCGCCGACCCAGGGTGATGGGTTGTCCCGTGTCCCGAACATGTCGACCATCTGCTGCATGAACTCGCGGCAGCCATCCGGCCATGCGAGGCTTGGCAACGGTCGCTGGTATCCGTCGATCTGGAGATAGCCGAGCACCAACGACTCCGGCACCGGTTCGCCAAAGGGCGAAGGGGCATGATCGGGTAGCAGCCCGGTGTTGTGAAACCCCAGACGGGCGGCCATCCGTTGCGTGTAGGGATGGTGGGTCATCTGCTTGATCGTCACGCCGTGGCATCCGAGCGCCTGGGCATGAACCAGCAATTGCCGGCTCAGTCGGGTGGCCACGTTCTGGCCACGGCTCTGCGGATCCACCACGCTCAATGCGAGTTCGGCAATGCGCGACTCCTTGTCGCGAATCAATGCCGCGTGCCCCAGAATCTTTCCCTCCGACACCGCCACCAATGAATGCCAGCGACCGCCGACATGGTTCTGCGTGATCATGCGCGGCAGGTAAACATGGGGCTGAGCGTATTGGTTGGCGTAGACCTTTCTGAAAAGCTGGCTGACGGCACGGGCGTCGCTGTTACGGTAACTGCGCAGGATCAGGGTTTCCATCAACGGTCCTCCCGGTGCAGATTGTCGTATACCCGCAGATCGACTACACGCTGCTGTTTACCTGACCGAGGATGGCGTGACAGTGACTGAATCGTGCAGCGCCGGATCTGCAATTCGAGCAAATGCCCGGTGCTCAATTCTTCGATCAATGGATAGGCTTCGATCAACGCACGGTGCAGTAACCGGTCTGCCTGCTCAGCCATCGCAGACAGGGCATCCGGTACCCAGCGCAGGCGCAGAATATCCCTTGTGCCTTCCTGTTCGATCACCAGTTGCCAGTCTTCACTGCCGGTAATCTGCTGTACGGTTTGGCCGATGGCCTGAGGCAGGAGGGTCAGTATGCCGACACGAACCCGCTGACTGTCGGCACAGCGTCCCATCAACGCGAATTTGCGCCGGGGAACATTACCGGGCTCTCGCCAACAGGCGCGATCGCCGACCGGATAGCGAATCAACGGCATCAAGCGACGGGTCATGTTGGTCACCACCAATCGTCCCACCCGGTTGCACCCGTCAATCACCTCTCCGGTTTCTTCGTCGAGAATCTCCAGCACGCTATGGTTGTCCGCCGCATGATGTTCGCCCAACGCGCAGTCACGTTGACTGGCGCCGATGAAACCGGCGTCGACACTGGCATAGCCCAGAGACGCAATGCGCGCACCGGGAAAGATACGGCCCAATCGTCGCAGTTGTGCCGGGAACAGACTTTCCCCGGCGTAGAGCAGGGTGGTCACGCCCTCGAGTACCCGCCCGTGCTGCTCAAGCCAGGCCGCAAAGGTCAGCAAATGGGCGGGCAGTCCGGCCAGCACATTGATTCGGTGCCGAACGACGGCATCGGCGAGGATGGCCGAGTCGACATGACCGGTGAACGGAAATTCGACGATATCCGTTTCCACATGCGCCAGCGCATCGTGGGTGAAGATGAAACTGGCGTAGAGGTCGCCAGCGAAAAACAGGTTGGCGATGCGGTCGCCCGCGTTCAACTGGCCGCTGAGACTGCGACCGAAATCCGTCACCAGTGTTTGCCATTCCTGGCGCCGGAAAATCGAGAATTTGCCGGCGCTGGTGGTTCCCCCCGTCTTGAATACCAGTGCGTTTTCCAGAGAGCCGGTCAGTGCAGGCCAGTGGTCGAGATCCTGGCTGCCTTCCCAGTAGGCAGCGGGATCGATCACCGGTAATTCAGCCAGCGAAGTGACGTGCTCGGGCACATCAGCGAAGTGGCCTGCGTAAAAGCTTGAATGGCGACGGGCAAACGCCACGAGCTCGTTCAACTCAATCCTTGTGTTCATGTTGCATTCCTTGCAAGTCAGTGGGCGGGACCACGCTGCGGTTGTCGATCACCTGCGGCGTCTTTCCGCTGTGTTTGTTTCGGGCGAACTGATCGATCGCACAGTGTTCTGCGTCCACCGTCAGCAGTCCCGTGCGGATGAGGGTCGCCAGCGTCGGGTAATTCAGCAGGCGGTCATGAACTTCGCGGGCGGGCAGCGAACTGCGAAACCGCATCCGCTCCAGCCCGTCGGGTGCGTGCTCCAGGACCAGCTGGAACTCGACCTGCAGATGCCGAGCCAGTGTTTCCAGACAGATGAAGTCCGTGCCGATGCGCAGCAGCCGGCCGTGACGTTGCAGCAACTCGAAGCGTGGAGCCGGCAGCCCGCATGGACACCGGCCGGGTATCCAGCGGCCGCTGTCGCCAAGGTCGTATCGCTGAACGTCCTGGCCTTGTCGTTCTATCGAGGTGAACACCAGACGGCCGATTTCATCGCCATTCACCGGCTGATCGGCTTCAAACGCGACGATTTCCAGATGTTGAATATCGCTCATCAGATGGAATACGCCATCAGACGTTGCCGGGCAGGCATGACCGAGCGGCCCGGCATCGACGCTGCCGTAAATGGCCGAACGGATCAGCCTGACGCCACAGCTGTGCATCAACGCAAGGCTCTGTTCGCCGGGATGCTCACCGCCGAGAAAGACCTTTTCGATGCCGCCATAGTCACGCAATCGTGACTGCTCGTTTAGAAACAGACGATGCAGGGTGCTCGGCATGCCGACCAGTGTGGTGACGCGTTGTTCGATGATCAAACGGGCGATTTCGCGGTAATCGTCATCGGCGGGCGCGCCCATCGGCAGATGAGTGACACCCAGTAGCTCCAGCACTTTGGAAAAGCTGAAGAAGCCGCCATACAGCCCGCCACTGAAGAACAGGTTCATCACGCGGTCGCGGGCCGGGTCGAGGCCTGCGGCAAACAGCCCGTCGGCGGCGGCACGCATTTGCCGATCAAAATCGCGGTAACTGAAACCCGACAACACCGGAACGCCGCTGCTGCCCCCGGAGCGGAAGTACAGGCGGGCCGCCGGATTGATCGGGCGGGCGATAAACGTTTCCTTTGTCATGATCGGGCGACCTGCGACGCCGGGCGGCACCGGTAGCGGATCGAGCGTGGCACAGGCCGTCAGTGTCGCAACCGGCAGGCTGACCGAGACCCGCCGACTCAGGCGCTGCAAGGCATAGACACCGTCGTGGGGTTCGCCCTCGTAACCTTCGTGAATCGATTCAACGGGGGCGATTCGCGTGACGCCTGCTGCGATCAGCATCTGCGAAAGTTCTGCTGTCTCGTGTTCGGAGCAGATCAGGGCGCAGCTTTGCAGCATGTTTCGCCAAGGCACGAGCGCCTCGATGACTTGCGTTCGTGGCAGTGGTTTGAGCAGCACACTGCGAAACAGCGGCGAGGGCGCGAGTTGCTGGTCATGCGTCCAGATCACCCGCCAGCCCGGTGCTTTCCAGACATGTCCGGGGGGGCCGACAAAACTCTGGGTCAACTGCGCGATCGCCGTGTCTGTGGTGATTTGCGACGCCTCTTGAAGTGACGGCATCAAGGCCGGCCAGTGCTGGGCCCGACGTTCCAACGCCTTTGCCAGGCCCGCGCCGATGATGCGCAGAACAGCTTCGTCATCGCTGTCCACCAGCAGCCATTGCGGGCTGGAACAGGCCTGTTGGTCGAGACGACAGACTTCATCCGCCACCGCGTCCAGCGCCTCTGGCGAGGCGGTCTCGGGAGTCAGGTAAACAAAACTGATCCGATGACCCCAGTCGATCCAGCGACAGCCGGCCGGGATCTGTCGGCGGATGGATTGAAGCGCCGATTCGCCGCCCCAGGCTGAAATGCCGTTGGCGCGTTCGCAGAGTTGGCCGATTTGCTCGGTCGTTGCTGGTATGACCGCGACGTGTCCTGCGATCTGGCCGGTGGCGTCGCACTGAGTCAGCGCATGGAGCAAGCGAGCGGTCAGGCCCTGGTCACTGCTGCTGGGGCGCAGCCAGTTGACGTTGCCGGCCAGCAGGCTCTCGATCACGGCGCAGAAGGCCAACAGCGGTGCATTGCCAGGGGTGATGTGCACCACCAGACCCAGCGGGCTCCAGCGTTCGAAGTGCGACTGGCGATAGTCGATGCGGCGCAAGGCATCCGGTTGCTCCCCCAGCTCACGTTGCAGTTTGTGCTGCAGGGCATCAGGCTGGCAGAACTCGATCAGGGATTGACGGTGTTCAGGTTCAAGAGGCAGATCCGGATCGTGCAGTCGGGTGGAGAAAACCGCGACCGCATCGAGGACTGCCCCACGCTGGAGTGCCGTGCCCAGTCGCTGTGGCAGGTCCAGATGAAGTTGCTCCAGTGCGGCGTCGAGCCGGTAGTCGGGGTGAAGCTGTCCGTTGATCAGATACATGTCAATGCCTCCCCAGCAGTTCAGCGGCGGCCAGGGCGCAGCTTCTGCCGGCCGTGGTCGCGGCGCGGCCATGCAGTTCGAACCAGTCTGCAGATAGACCGCAGCCACAGCTGGCGCCTGGATGCAGGGTAGCCAGATCGCTCATGACCACGGCGTGGGCCGGACTCGATGAAATGTAGGGCGAGACGAAACTCAGCAAGCCTTGACGGCCATACGGCAGAACCGTGAAGTCGGACGGATTGCGCACGAAGACCTGCGAATAGACGGGCACATGGAAATGATGATGAGCACATTCAAGGTAAGGCACCGGATGCTCGACCGCGCCGTAACCGTCACGGCAGCGAGAGACCTCAAGGCCCAGTTGTCGGTGCATGCGCTCGTACAGTTGCTGACGGGGAATCTCCTGCGCGGCATGGGTTTTCCAGCCACCCCCGAAGAGCGCCAGCGAGTCCGGTGTCAGTTGCAGTTCGCGAACGCCGGTGGCCCGCATGCGTTCAAGGGTCTGCCAGAGAAAGGCGGGAAAGCCGAGAATCCGTACGGGCAAGCCTTCTTCGGCGAAGGATTGCAGGGCGGCAATGACGCCGAAACTGTCGAACTCGTGACCGCCGCCGGTACGGCGCAGGGCATAGGCCACTCGATTGACGGGGGCGAACCGACACAGGAACTGGTCAGTAAAGGAGGTTCCCAGGCTGATCGTGCCCTCCGGCTCATAGCTCAAAAGCAAGTAGTTGCACGGGGTTTGCGGGTTGCTCCAGCCATAATGGTGAAAGATGCGTTCGACCATGTATTGGGCGGCGCCCAGGCTGCGTTCGTCGTAACGCATGCGACTTTTCTGACCGCTGGTGCCTGAGGATGTCAGCTCCAACGCGTGGGTACCGGTGGGGCTGAGCAATAGGTGCTGCTTGAAAAAACTGGCGAAAATCGGCGGTAGACGCGACCAGTCGTCGAGGCTGTTCAGATTGTCCACGGTCAGCCCGTTGGCGTTCAGCCAGCGTTCGTAGCCCGGGGTATGCAGGCTGTGGAAACGGCTGATCTCGACCATGGCCTGATCGAACAGCCCGTCCGGCACGGAGTCCGGGCAATAGGGGTGCGTCAACGCGCAGAGCTTGTCGCTGTGGGGGAAATGGAACATCAGAAGTCCTTATCGTTATGGTGAACGGTCGGCCTTGCCGCAGCAGGCAAAAACCGGTTGAGCAGGGGCAGGCACAGCAGGCCGCCGACCGCGGCCCACAGCGCAAAGAAATCGAGGCGAAGGCCGCCGCCGATGGCGGCAATCAACGATCCACCGGCACCCATTACGGCAATCGAAATCATGCCGATCGCGGCCGAGACCAGTCCTTTGCTGTCATCGCTGCAAAACAGCGCCAGCCGATACAGGGCTGCGTTGCTCATGCCCAGCCCTACGGCGTACAGCGCGAGGCCGGCAATCAGTGCGGTGAGGGAGAGACCGGTCATGGCAACGGCCACCAGGGTCAGCAGCCCCAGGCAGTACGGCCACAGTGCCAGGCGAATCAATTGCGGCAATTCACGTGTGGGCAGCAACCGGTCGAGAATCAGATTGCCGAGAATGACGGCTGAAAAGACCGGTATCTGCCACAGGGCATATTCCCGCGTTGTCAGCCCCAGTGACTGGATCAGCAACAGCGGTGCAAGACCGATCCAGGCGATCAGCGGCAGGCTCATCAGGCCAAGTGCAACGCAGGTCCCGAGAAAGTTTTTGTTGCGCGCCAATGCAAGGTATCGAACACCGATCTGGCGAAGGGAAAAGGCCATGGGCGGTTGCTGAGTGCCATCACGACGGACCACGCCGATGGTTTCGGGCATGCAGGCGTACAGTCCGGTCCATGCAAGTACGGCAACCAGGGCCAGGCCGAGAAACAGTTCGCGCCAGCTGAGCCATTCCAACAACAGACTGCCCAGCAGCGGACCGATCAGCGGCGAAAGCAGTGCAACATTGCCGAGCAGCGCCATCAGGCGCACCGCATCGGCTTCGCAGAATACTTCCTGAAGTGCGGGATAGCTGACAGCCACCACAAACCCCAGCCCCATGCCCTGGATAAGCCTTAATGCGTTGAAAACTTCAATACCGGGCGTAAAGACTGTCGCTGCACACGTTGCACCGAACAGTGCGCAACCGGCCAGCAACAACGGGCGTCGGCCGAACCGGTCGGCAAGCGGTCCGATCAGCCATTGCAGGCACACTCCACCGATCAGGTAGAGATTGAAAGCGTTGGGGATATGACGGGCATCGGCTTCAAGATCCCGAGTGACGGTGAGCATCGCCGGCATGACCATGTCGCTGGCCATGTAGGTCAGCCATTCGAACAGCATGATGGCGAGGCAGAAACCGAGCGCCTGCCGCGGCGAGAGATTGATGAGAGTTCTTTGCATACGCTTCCACGAGATTCGAGAGAGAGCGCAAAGGGTAGAGGCGGGGTCAGACTGTTCCTACGTCATTGCTGTGACGCTCTATGACGGGGGGTTGCGTGATGTTGCACAAGTCGGGATGCCTACTCGCAAGAGCGAATTGCCTGACAAGATAATGGGGGGAGTCTTAAGAAAAATGCCCACATTCCTGTGGGCATTTCGGCTGACACTAAATCAGTTGTTGCATTTGAATGAATGGACGCTGGCATCCTTCTCGCAACATGACTTAACGATGGTCGTAGTAGCCCGGACCTTGCGGTGCGTAGTGGCGATGGTCGCCATGCCAGCCGCCGTGGGGAAAAATGATGCAGCCGCTCAGGGTGAGCAGTGCAAGGACAGGAATCAGCCAGGTGATTCGACGCAGCATTTCTAAAATCCTCATGGTTAAAGCCGCCTGAAGCCAAAGCTCTTCATCGGCTGTAACATGAGACCCCGTTTGCAGCGGCATATCCCCGTGAAAGGGTATGTGCATGGCATCGACGCCGATACAAACCCGATACATTCCAACGGTTCAGGAACCTGTAATGACCCAGAAGCAACGCTTGAAATATTCGATTCTGATCGCCCTCGCCGTACTGCTGATCATGCTCGGCCTGTCCTGGCTGCAAAACGCCGGCAAGCTCAGCGAGCAAACGTTCCAGTACATCGCCATCGGTGTGGCGGTGGTGGTTGTGGTGATCAACGGCGTGATGCGCCGCAAGGTCAAGCCCTGACGGCATCTGCCGGGCGCTTCAATCGTGGTTGAGCACGGCGGCAGCCTGGGGATGGAGGCTGTAGCTCTTGTCGTCGTTGAACGTGATCACGCCTTCGGCGCACAGGCGCTTGAGTACTTCGCGCACGCTGAGGAAGGACAACGGAATGTCCAGATCCAGCAACTGGCTGTGAACACCACGCACACCCAGACGACGGTCGTCCTCGGCGGCGACCAGCAGGGTGTCGATGACTTTGAGGCGAATCAGGCTGGTGCGCAGGCCGAAGCTTTTAAGCAGCATACGGATGCGTTCATTGCCGTGACGCTCGACCCGTTGCCCGAATACGTCGGCGTGTGAACCCATGGGCGCTCCTTGTGGGGTCTGGCTACCTTCCGATGGTAGGGGTGGGTTGTACATGCGATTACTCCTTTCAGAGCCTGATCAGGAAAGGTTTTTCGTGCTCTCCCTAAACAAGACGTTTCAGCTCGACAAATCATGAAGCGGAAAATGTAGAAAATTTGTCGTGGTTTTGTCTTTTCCCCGTGATTGCGGCACGAAACAGGTGTGTGACCGACTAAATTTTTTTTCCGCGGCTTCGTTTTCTGGACAGGCTCATTGCGTGTGACGCGTGGGTGATTTCAGAGCGAGCCGGGTCCGACGTGTTCACGGTGGCGGGCGGTTCGCTCTTCGGCATTTCGATCAGGAGCGAGCGTGACTATTTCCAGGCAATTCACCGGACTGACCCTTGCCGGCCTGTTTCTCGGGCTGAGTCTGTCGGCGCAGGCGTTCAGCCCTTCCGGCCAGACCGGCGCCGATATCCGCCGCACCGGTTTTGGCGTACCGCACATCCGCGCGGAAAACGAACGTGGTCTCGGGTTCGGCATCGGTTATGCCTATGCGCAGGACAACCTGTGCCTGCTGGCCAACGAAGTCGTGACGGTCAATGGCGAGCGGTCGCGGTACTTCGGGCCGGAGCAACTGACAGTCGAAGAGCGCGAGAACCGCGTCAGCGACGTGTTCTTCCAGTGGCTCAACACGCCGCAGGCAGTGAACGCTTTCTGGCAGGCCCAGCCGGTCGAAGTGCGTGATCTGGTGGAAGGTTATGCCGCCGGCTACAACCGTTATCTGGCCGAACGCCGTCAGCAGGGCTTGCCACAACAGTGCCAGGGTGAATGGGTGCGCGATATCGCCGCCGAGGACCTGGTGAAGCTGACCCGTCGTCTGCTGGTCGAGGGCGGGGTGGGCCAGTTCGCCGAAGCGCTGGCGGGTGCTACTCCGCCGCAGGCCACTGCGAAGATTGAAAACGATGCGCGGGCCTATCAACTGGCGGACACGCGCCTGCAACGCTTCGCACTGGACCGTGGCAGCAACGCCGTGGCGGTCGGCAGCGAGCGTTCGTTCAATGGCCGTGGGATGCTGTTGGCCAACCCGCATTTCCCGTGGGTCGGCGGCATGCGCTTCTATCAGATGCACCTGACCATTCCGGGCAAACTGGATGTGATGGGCGCGGCGCTGCCGGGCCTGCCGGTGATCAACATTGGCTTCAACCAGCACCTGGCCTGGACCCACACCGTCGATTCGTCAAAGCATTTCACCCTGTATCGCCTGCAACTCGATCCGAAGGATCCGACCCGTTACCTGCTCGACGGCCAGTCCTTGCCGATGAACAAGCAGACGGTCACGGTGCAGGTCAAACAGGCAGACGGTCAGGTAGTGCCGGTCTCGCGGGATGTCTACAGTTCGCAGTTCGGCCCGATTGTGCAATGGCCCGGCAAGCTCGATTGGGACAATCAGTTCGCCTATAGCCTGCGCGATGCGAACCTCGACAACGACCGGGTGCTGAAACAGTGGTACGCCATGAACCGCGCCGGCAATCTCAAGGATCTGCAGGATTCGGTGCACACGATTCAGGGCATCCCGTGGGTCAACACCCTGGCCGTGGATGACAAGGGCCAGACGCTGTACATGAACCTGTCGGTGGTGCCGAACGTCAGCGCCGACAAACTGGCCAGGTGCAGTGATCCGCGCGCCGGTCTGAAAATGATCGTGCTCGACGGTTCCAACAGCACCTGCACCTGGGACATCGACCCGCAAGCCGCACAGAAGGGCATTTACGCCTCCAGCCAGTTGCCGCAGCTGCTGCGCAAGGACTTTGTCCAGCACTCCAACGACTCGGCGTGGCTGGCCAACCCGGCGCAACCGCTGACCGGCTTCTCGCCGCTGATCAGTCAGGACGGCCAGCCATTGGGCCTGCGCTCGCGCTTTGCGCTGGATCGTCTGGCGACCCTGAGCAAGAAAGGCCCGGTGTCGGTGCAGGATCTGCAACACATGGTGATGGACGATCAGGTATTCCTGGCGACTCAGGTGGTGCCGGACCTGCGAAAGTTCTGTGCTTCGCAGTCTGAGGCCGCGTTGAAATCGGTATGCAGCAGCCTGAAAGCGTGGGACGGCCGGGCGAATCTGGAGTCGGGCGTCGGCCTGGTGCATTTCCAGAACATCATGCAAGCGATGCAGGAATCGCCGCAGGCCTGGCGCGTGGCGTTCGATCCCAAGGATGCTCAGCACACCCCGCGCGGGCTGGCCGTTGAAAAACCGGAAGTGGCCAAAGCATTGCGCGAGGCGATGCTGGCGTCGGCCGAAACTGCCGCCAAAATGGGCCTGACCGAGAAAACCCGCTGGGGGGATGTGCAGGTGGTCAGCAGTGGTGGCCAGCAAACGTCGATTCACGGTGGCCCGGGCACGCTCGGCATCTACAACGCCATCCAGAGCGTGCCCCGTGAAGACGGCAAGCTGGAAGTGGTCAGCGGCACCAGTTACCTGCAAGTCGTGACGTTCGATGACAAGGGACCGCATGCCCAGGGCCTGCTGGCATTCTCGTTATCCAGTGATCCGGCGTCGAAGTATTCCCGGGATCAGACCGAGGCCTTCTCGAAGAAACAGTGGAGTGTGTTGCCGTTCACCGAACAGCAGATCGAGGCCGATCCGCAGTATCAGGTGCAGACCGTGCGCGATGATCTGGAAAAGGCGGGGAAAGTCGCAGCGCAGTAATCAGCGGTTTAATCCGTCGACAGTCGCAAAGGCAGAAGGCCGCTCCCTCACGGGAACGGCCTTCAGTTTTTTGGCGGTTGCTGCGGCATCGGGTTGATCACCGGGTTGCCGTCCTTGTTGCGGGTCAGGAAGACCGGCAGGACTTTGGGCAGAGAACTGGCGAAGCTGTTCAGTTCCTTGATGTTGTAAATGCCGCCCACCCGGATCGAACCGGTGGCGTTGTCGGCCAGCATCAGGGGCTTGTCCAGGTAACGGTTGATCTGCGGCAATGCTTCGTTCAGCGGCAGGTTGTCGAGCACCAGTTTGCCGCTGCGCCAGGCCAGTGCGTTGTCGTTGGCATAGGTCTGGCTGATCTGCGGAGTGAAATCGCCATGCCTGTAGCGTGCCTGCATCGAAGGCCCCAGGCGCAGACCATCGCCGGGCAATTGAGTGTTGCTGGTGACCAGCACGGAACCCTCGATCAGGTTGACCTTCACCTGATCCTCATACATCCAGACGTTGAAGCGTGTGCCGGTGACGCGAATCCTGCCTTCGGCGGCCCTGACGACGAACGGGTGGCTCAGGTCGTGGCTGACTTCAAAGAACGCCTCGCCCTTTTTCAGGGTGACGCGACGCTCGTCCTTGTAATTGCTGTAGGTCAGTTCGGTGTTGAGATTCAGCTCGACCTGGCTGCCATCGCCCAGGGTGACATGGCGGACATTGTCGGTGGCCGCGAAATGCTGATAGCTGTCAGGCAGCCAGCCGAGGTTCCATCCGGTCCAGGCCGCCAGCGGCAAAGCCAGTGCGCAGACGCAAGCCGCTACGGCGTACTGGCGCCATGATCGGGTCGCCGTCGGGTGAATCGGCAGGGCCGGTGCCGTTGCCGGCCGGGGCAGGTGTTCAGCGACGTCCCAGATTTCCAGCATCGCCTCATACTCGAACGCGTGAAGCGGGTGCGCATCGCGCCATTGTTCGAACGCCATGCGCTCTTCAGCGGTGCAGTCAACGGCGTGCAGGCGCATGCACCAATGCGCGGCGGCATCGGTGATTGCATCGTATTCGGCTTCCGAGAGAGGGTTCTGGGTCATTGACTCATCCTGATTTCGCGCATTCTAACCTTGGGCGGAAGGCGCCGAGAACAGCCGTCATGGCATTTACCCATCAAACGTGGAACTTTTTTTCGCTGCAGCGCCCCAAAAAACAGGACATCCCGCGAACATTAACCATAAATGGAGTGAAAACATGATCAAAAGAACCTTGGCCGCTGTGGTTGCAACCGCCAGTCTTCTGAGCGCAGGCGCGGCACTGGCCGACCGCCCGGGCGCGGGCTGGATCACCATCGAGAAGGCCATCGAGATCGTGAAAACCAAGGCCGGTTATGTCGAGGTCTACGAGATCGAGGCCGACAACAATGGTTATTGGAAAGGCGAAGGACGCAAGGCCGACGGGGTGGTGTACGAATTCCGTATAGACGGCGCCTCCGGCAATGTCCTTCGCGATCAGAAAGACTGACCCCCACGGTTGTGGAGCGATGCGCAGGTGTCGAGCCTGCGCATTTTTTATGCGTGAATCAAACGCTCGGATCGGCTCCAGCTGGCCGACCCTTTCTACCCGGTGCTCTGGGCGACATTGATGTGATCGAGGGCAAATTCGACGAGGTTTCTGGCGGGACCGGCCAGTGTCAGATTGGGATTGATCTGAATGTGAAGGGTATTGACCCCGCTGTCTGGAAATCGGCTGTCCATTGCGGGGTTGACAGGCCACCGGCCAGCCGTGGTTAATCCTCTGGCGGGTTGTTCGTTCGCTGTTGTTCCCTCCAATAATTACTCTGGAGCTTCAGATGTCTGCGCCACACGATCATGCGGTCTCGTCCACGGTGTCCCTGGACGAGCTGACTCAACTGCTGGAAACGATTTTCACCCGTCACGGCACCTCGGCCGAAGTCGCCAGAACCCTGGCCGCCAATTGCGCCAGTGCCGAGCGGGACGGTGCTCACAGTCACGGCGTATTCCGGATTCCCGGTTATGTCTCGACGCTCAACAGCGGCTGGGTCAACGGCAAGGCCGTGCCGAAAGTCGAGGACGTGGCTTCAGGGTTTGTCAGCGTCGATGCCGGCAACGGTTTTGCCCAGCCTGCGCTGGCGGCGGCACGTCCACTGCTGATGGAAAAGGCCCGCAGTGCCGGGATTGCGGTGTTGGCGATCCGCAACTCCCACCACTTTGCCGCGCTGTGGCCGGACGTCGAGCCTTTTGCCGATGAAGGTCTGGTGGCGTTGAGCGTGGTCAACAGCATGACCTGCGTGGTACCCCACGGTGCCGACCGGCCATTGTTCGGCACCAACCCGATCGCCTTCGCCGCACCCCGGGCTGACGGTGCGCCGATCGTGTTCGACCTGGCCACCAGCGCCATCGCCCATGGCGACGTGCAGATCGCAGCGCGCAAAGGCGAGAAACTGCCGGCGGGCATGGGGGTCGACAGCCTCGGCCAGCCGACCTGCGACCCAAAGGCGATTCTGGAAGGCGGTGCATTGCTGCCGTTTGGCGGACACAAAGGCTCGGCGCTGTCGATGATGGTCGAGCTGCTGGCCGCCGCGCTGACCGGTGGAAATTTCTCGTTCGAGTTCGACTGGAAGAACCATCCCGGCGCCAAGACCCCGTGGACCGGTCAGTTGCTGATCGTGATAGATCCAAGCAAGACCGCCGGGCAAAGCTTTGCCGAGCGCAGTCAGGAACTGGTGCGGCAGATGCACGGGGTAGGGCTCAAGCGCTTGCCGGGGGATCGGCGGCATTTGCAGCGGGCCAAGTCACTGGCCAAAGGGATCGAACTGGATCAGCAGACCCTGGCGCAGTTGCGTGAACTGGCCGGCGAATGAGTTTTTGCCGGGCATGAAAAAGGCGAGCCCGAGGGCTCGCCTTTTTTGTTCGCGCTCAGCGGCGACCGAGCAACAATCCGACTACCAGGCCGAACCCGGCGGAAATCGCCACGGTCTGCCACGGGTGCCCGCCGATGTAGCTCTCGGTGGCGTCCACCGCCGGTTTGGTGCGGTCACGCACGCTGGTGACCGAATCCAGCGCCTGCTGCAATTTCTGGGCGATTTGCCCGCGCAGGGTCTCCGCTTCCTCGCCGACCAGGGATGCACTGCTCTTGAGCAGTTTTTCCGACTCTTCGATCAGCGCCTGAAGTTCGCTGAAGGCCTGGTCCTTGATTTGGTCTTCGGCGGCTTGAACGGCGGTTTTCCGGGCCATTGGGTGACTCCTTGCAGGTGAATGGACAGTGAACAATGGAGTGTGGCGCGCCTTGAAAAGTTGCAGCGATTTTCCATCCGGAACAAAAACCAGCGTCAGAGGTTTCCGTCCAGCGTGTAAGATGTCGCCATTTCATGCAGCAGGTAATTCCCGATGAGTTTCAATCTGGCCGACAAATCCCTCGCAGAGCGCGCCGCGCTGGAAGATGAGAAATCCCGACTGTTCGAACTCTGGCAGAACAATCTGGGCAAAGCCAAGGGCGAGGCCGCGCGGTTGTTCGGCGAGCGCTCCAAGCGCAAGGGCAAATGGGCCGAGTTCGTGCGCGCGGAACTGGACGGCATGTCGCCGCCGGAATTCGCCAACATGGTGCGCAGTGAAGTCAATCGCCTGATGGCGGCCAACAAGTAATCACTCGGTTCTGAAGCTGGCGCCAATCGCTTCGCGCACCGTCAGCACCACCGGATCGATCTGGGTGCTGGTGCGCCAGCCCAGTTCGATCGGGTAGCGCGGCAGCGCCAGCGGGCAGGGCAGCAGCGCCAGCCCGCTCATTGAAGCAATGGCCTGCGCGGCGTGGGTCGGAATGGTCGCCACCGCCTCGCTGCCCTTGAGCAGATGCGGCAACGCGGCGAAATGCGTGGTCGAGGCGCAGACCCGGCGAGTCCGGCCCAGCGCCGCCAGCCCTTCATCGGTGATCCCGATAAAACCGCCCGACGACACCAGCAGGTGCTCGCGGGTGACGAATTCTTCCAGATCGATCTGCTGCTGACCCGGCGCCAGGCTCGCCGGATCCACCAGACACGCGTAACCCCCTTCACCCAACACCTGACGGCTGAGCAGCCGCTCGGCAAATCCGCCGGCGGTGATCGCCAGATCGATGCTGCGTTCCATCAGCGCCCGGGCGACGATCTGGCTGTGGGTCTGGCGGAAAATCAGCCGCAGTTTCGGTGCGCGACGGGCGATTTCCTCGATCAGCCGACGGCCGTAAGCGATCTCGAAGTCATCCGAAAGGCCCACAGTGACCGAACGTCCTTCGTAATGATTGGCGGTCGGGTCGACCATCGCCAGGCTTTGCCGGCATTTGTTCAGGGCATCGCTGACCACCGGTTTCAACTGATTGGCCTTGAGCGTCGGCGCCAGCCCCCGGCCGGTGCGCACGAACAATTGATCGCCATACAGTTCGCGCAACCGGCGCAAGGCCGCGCTGACCGCCGACTGGGTCACGCCCAGGCGCAACGCCGCGCGGCTGGCACTGGACTCTTCATGCAGGGCTTCAAAGACTTTCAGCAGGTTGAGGTCGACGGTTGCGATATTCATTTGGCTCATATCAATCAGCAGTGGATCGGTCTTTATTCATGATCCCGTGACGCCGGAGAATGAGCAACACCTGAACTTCACGGAGTGACCGCCATGCCCAAATCAATTGTTGCCGCCCTGCAGATCGGCGCCTTGCCCGGTGGCAAGGCTGAGACCCTGGAACAGATCCTGAGCTGGGAAACCGCGATCAACGAATCCGGCGCCGCGCTGGTGGTGATGCCCGAAGCCTTGCTCGGCGGTTACCCGAAAGGCGAGGGGTTCGGCACGCAGCTGGGTTATCGCTTGCCGGAAGGCCGTGAGGCCTACGCCCGTTACTTCGCCAACGCCATCGATGTGCCGGGGGCGGAAACCGAAGCGCTGGCCGGGTTGTCGGCGCGCACCGGCGCCAATCTGGTGATCGGTGTGATCGAACGGGCCGGCAGCACTTTGCATTGCACCGCGCTGTATTTCGACCCGCAGGCGGGCCTGGTGGCCAAGCACCGCAAACTGATGCCCACCGGCACCGAACGGCTGATCTGGGGCAAGGGCGACGGCTCGACGCTGCCGGTGCTCGATACTCAGGTCGGCAAACTCGGCGCCGTGATCTGCTGGGAAAACATGATGCCGCTGATGCGCACGGCGATGTACGCCAAGGGCATCGAGGTCTGGTGCGCGCCGACTGTGGATGAGCGCGAGATGTGGCAGGTGAGCATGCGCCACATCGCTCATGAAGGGCGCTGTTTTGTGGTCAGCGCCTGTCAAGTCCAGGCCTCGCCGAATGAGCTGGGCGTGGAAGTTGCCAACTGGCCGGGGGATCGGCCGCTGATCGCCGGCGGCAGCGTGATCGTCGGGCCGATGGGCGATGTGCTGGCCGGGCCGTTGCGCGGCGAGGCCGGACTGCTCACCGCCGAGATCGACACCGCCGAACTGGTGCGCGCCCGCTATGACTACGACGTGGTCGGCCACTATGCACGGCCGGATGTGTTCGAACTGAGCGTCGACGAGCGGGTGAAACCCGGCGTGCGTTTTACGGTTTGACGGTTAATCGGCGCCGCCATTCTTCGCGGGTGATTTCCCAGATTTCCCGTGGGAAGCGACCGCCGACAAAGTCGTCCTCATCGGTGCGGATCAAGCGCATGCCGCTACGCTCCGAGAGCTTTCGCGAACCGAGGTTCGGTGCGGCTTTCGGTACGCGCATCAACGGTTGATCGAGGGTTTCGAACCAATACCGGGTCACGGCTTCGCTGGCTTCGGTCATCAGGCCCTGACCCTGCCAGGCCGGGGCGAGCCAGAACCCACGGTGGTTGTCCGGCTCGTCCATCAGGCTGATGTTGCCGATCAATTGCTCTGGCGCCGATCTTAGGCGAATCGTCCAGTGCCACTCTTTGCCGGCCGCAACGGCAGGCAGCGCAATGTCGCACAGGTAGGTGAGGGCGCCGTCGTCCGGGTAAGGCCAGGGCACGAAGACATTCAGATACCGCACCACTTCCCAGTGGGGAAATTGCTGCTGGATGGCCTCGGCATCCGCGAGTTCAAGCGGACGCAAAATCAGCCGTTCGGTATACAGCGTGGGCGTGTCTTGCATAAACCACGACTTCCATGTTCTGACAGTGGGCCGTGCAGACTACCGCATCTTTACCAGGTTGCGGCACTGGCCCTCGGCAGACTGAGCTTGCCGGTATCGACAAAGCGCATCGTGCCAAACAGCCCGCCCGCCAGTTTGCCGCGCAGCACATAGGGCAGGTTGTCGAGGGTTTGGGTCTGGCTCAGGCCGAGGGTCTGGCGCAGCACCGAGAACGCGGAAATGCTCACGGGGACGCTGACGATTGTTTCGGAGAATCGTGGAATCGAGCCGGTCTGATCGCTCACACCCGACGCCAGCGAGTGGCCGTTGACCTCCAGATCCAGCGCGATGCCGTTGTAGTCGATGGGCGTTTCATTGGGGTTCTGCACGCGCAGCTTGATCGCGAAGCGCACTTCCAGATCCTGGCTCGGCAGCGGTTCGAGGCCGACCACGTTGATGTTCACCGGGTCGCGGTTGGGGAACAGCGCGCAGGCGCTGAGGGAGAGCAGAAGCAGGGACAGGATGACGGCTTGGAGGCGGCGCATTGATGCTCTCTCATTGAAAAAGGGCTGAACCGTTGCCGGTATCAGCCCTTTTTGATGGAGCGGACAGGATCAACGGTTCAACTGTGCGACAGCGGCGTTTGTTGCGGGTTCAGCTTTGGCCGGCAGGTCGGGGTTTTCCATGACCTGAAGGATAGAGGCTTCCGGATCGAAGTCATCTTCTTCCAGCTCGATGAATTCTTCCGGCAGGAAGATATTCAGCACGATGGCACACAGCGCGCCGACGGTGATCGGCGATTCGAAAATATTGCGCAGCGCCTGCGGCAGCTCGCGCAGCACTTCCGGCACGGCGGCGATGCCCAGACCCATGCCGACGGAAATCGCCACGATCAGCATGTTGCGCCGATGCAGGCCGGCCTCGGCGAGGATCTTGATCCCGGCCACCGCCACAGTGCCGAACATCACCAGCTCTGCGCCGCCGAGCACCGGTTTCGGCATCAGTTGCAGCACCGCGCCGATCATCGGGAACAGTCCCAGCAACACCAGCAGACCGGCAATGAAGAACGCCACGTAGCGGCTGGCCACGCCCGTCAGCTGAATCACCCCGTTGTTCTGGGCGAAGGTCACCATCGGCATGCTGTTGAACACCGCCGCCATGGCCGAGTTGAGGCCGTCGGCGAGCAGCCCGGACTTGATCCGGCGGATGTACAGCGGGCCTTTGACCGGTTGCCGCGAGATCATCGAGTTGGCAGTCAGGTCACCGGCGGCTTCCAGCGGCGACACCAGGAAAATCACCGCCACCGGCACGAACGCCACCCAATCAAAGTTGAAACCGTACTTGAACGGCACCGGTACGCTCACCACCGGCACTTCGGGCAGATTGGCGAAGTCCACGGTGCCCATCAGCCACGCCACCACGTAGCCGAGGGTCAGGCCGATAACGATTGCGCCTAACCGCAGGAACGGCACGTCAACCCGGTTCAACACCACGATGGTGCCCAGCACCAGCGCTGCCAGGAACACGTGACTGGCCGCGCCCAGATCCGCCGCGCCGAAGCCGCCGGCAATGTCGGTCATCGCCACTTTGATCAGCGACAGGCCCATCAGCGTGATGATGGTGCCGGTCACCACCGGGGTGATCAGCATGCGCAACTTGCCGATGAACTGGCTCAGCACCACTTCGATGAACGCCGCGAAGAAGCACACGCCGAAGATCGTCGACAGGATTTCATCGGTGCCGCCGCCCCGGGCCTTGACCATGAAGCCGGCGCTGAGAATCACGCTGATAAAGGAAAAACTGGTGCCTTGCAGGCACAGCAGCCCCGAACCGACCGGGCCGAAGCGCTTGGCCTGAACGAAGGTGCCGAGGCCCGAGACGAACAGCGCCATGCTGATGAGGTACGGAATTTCGCTTTGCAGGCCGAGGGCGCCGCCCATGATCAGGGTCGGGGTGATGATGCCGACGAAGCTGGCCAGCACGTGTTGCAGGGCGGCAAACACCGTTGCGGTGAAGTGCGGACGGTCGTTGAGGCCGTAGATCAGATCGTTGTTGCGCGGGGCTTTTTCAGAGACGGTCATGGTGGTCTGCGTGCCGCAATGCGGGGCCGGGTCGGAAAATGGGTGCGCAGGATGCCGTAAGCGGGAGACGAGGGCAACGCATTAAAACTGCCCAAAAGGTCAGGTTCGACCAAAGGCGCAGAGCAGATCCTGCTCAAAGGCTTTCTGCGCCTCGCCGGGTACTTGTGCCCGATGGCGGGCCAGATGGAACGCCACGTCAAAGCTCAACTCGCCTTCGCGGACCGGTCGCAACAGGCCCTTGTCCTGCCATTGGCGGGCGTAATGGTCGGGCAGATAACCGACGTGTTTGCCGGACAGAATGAAGGCGAGGGTGCCTTCGACCTGTTCCGAGCGTGCCGAGCAGACCTTGCCCTGGAACGGCTCGTCACTACGCAGAAACCTGTACGGGTGATCGACCCGGTCGCAGGCCTGCAACGCCGCATCATCGGGCGCATCGTCGGTAAACAGCGGGTGGCCGGGCGCGCAGTACAGATGTTGGGTTTCGCTGAACAGTTCGCGGTAATCGAACGCGCTCTGCACCTGGGAGAAGTAACCTATGGCCAGGTCCAGCCGCTGTTGCAGCAGCAGGCGTTCCATTTCGCCGGGCATGGCGCTGATCAGCTCGATGCGCACCGATTCGTCCCGCTCGCGAAACCGGCGGATCGCATCCGCCACCCGTTGCAGCACCGACTGATCGACCGCTTCCGACAGACCCAGCCGCACTTCACCGATCAATCGTCCGGCGACGCCGTTGGATTGATGGCGGAAGGTTTCGATCGAATCGAACAGCGCCCGGGCGGCAATCAACAGCTGTTCGCCCTTGGGCGTCAGGCTGAAACCGGCCTTGCCACGGTTGCACACCCGATAGCCGAGACGGGTTTCAAGCTTGGCCATTTGCTGGCTGATGCTCGACTGGCTCAGGCCCAGTTCGCCTTGAGCAGCACTGAAACCATTGGATTCGACCACGCCGAGAAACAGCCGCAGAAGCTGAAGATCGACATCGTGGAGCTGACCGAGCATCACATTACTCCGGGATAAAGTCAGGTTAACAAACTTGATATTTCTCGAATGTATCCGACGGCGCATCCTGCCACCACTTCCTTCGGTCAGGTGTTCGTCATGGCTCCCGTCTTCAAGCTGTGTTTGCCCGCGTTGTTGCTTACCGTCTCCATCGCCGCCCAGGCCGAAGAGAAGACGCTCAATCTCTACAGCTGGGCCGATTACGTGGCGCCGGAAACCTTGCAGCGCTTCGAAAAGGAAACCGGCATCCACGTGCGCTACGACACCTTTGATACCTCAGAGGTGTTGGAAACCAAGCTGCTCACCGGTGGCAGCGGTTACGACGTGGTGGTGCCTTCGTCCAGCGTGCTGGCCCGTGGGTTGGCCGCCGGCGCGTTGAAGGAGATCCCCCACGAAGGGCTCAAGGGTTACGCCAATCTTGATCCGGATCTGCTGGAAAAACTGGCGGCGGTCGATCCCGGCAACCGTTACGGCGTGCCTTACACCTGGGGCACGCTCGGCCTGGGCATGAACGTCGACGCCGTGAAGCAGCGGCTGCCCGACGTGCCGCTCAACAGCCTTGATCTGCTGTTCAAACCCGAATACGCCAGCAAGCTCAAGGATTGCGGGATCGCGATTCTCGATTCGCCACAGGAAGTGATCGGCCTGGCGCTGCACTATCTCGGGAAAGATCCCTACAGCACCGACAAGAAAGATCTGGCCGCCGCCGAAGCCTTGTTGCAGCAGTTGCAGCCATCGGTGCTGTACGTCGCCACCGGTCGGCAGATCAATGATCTGGCCAACGGCAGCGTCTGCCTGGCGCTGACCTACAACGGTGACGCGAGTATGGCCGCCGATCAGGCGCGCAAGGCCAACAAGCCGTTCGAAGTCGCTTACCGGATTCCCAAGGAAGGCACGCTGGTGTGGCAGGACAACCTCGCCATCCCGAAAGACGCGCCCCACCCCGAAGCCGCAAGGACTTTCATCGAGTTCATGTTGCGCCCCGAATCCGTGGCGGCGCTGACCAATACGCTGTTCTTCGCCACCGCCAACCAGGCCGCCATGCCGCTGGTGGATGAGGCGGTGCGCAGCGATCCGGACATTTTCCCAAAACCCGAAGTGCGCGAGCGGCTGTACGCCGACCACAGCATGAGCCTCAAGGACATGCGCCAGCGCACACGCCTGTGGACCACTTTCCGTAGCCGCCAATAGCCTTTCATAACAACAGGAGCACACCGATGGACGTGCCAGTGCAAAACGATCAGGCCCTGACCCGTGACAGCCTTTACGGCACTGCTGCCGAAAGCACTTACGCCGGGATCACCAGTTTCATGCGCCGACGCTACAGCCGCGACCTGCGCGGCGTGGACGTGGCGGTCAGCGGTGTACCGTTCGACACCGCCACCAGCAACCGTCCTGGCGCACGTTTCGGGCCGCGCGGGATTCGCGCGGCGTCCACCGGGATTGCCTGGGAACGGCACTGGCCATGGACGTTCGACCCGTTCGATCATCTGGCGGTGATCGATTACGGCGATTGCGACTTCGATTACGGCTCGCCGCACACCATCCCGGAAAGCATCGAGGCTCACGCCGAGCACATCCTCGGTTCCGGCAGCGCCATGCTCACCTTCGGCGGCGATCACTTCATCAGCTATCCGCTGCTCAAGGCCCATGCGCGCAAGCACGGCACGTTGTCGCTGATCCACTTCGATGCCCACAGCGACACCTGGCCGGACGAGGGCGGCAAACGGGTCGATCACGGCACCATGTTCTGGCACGCAGCGCGGGAAGGGTTGGTGGATCCGGCGCGTTCGGTGCAGATCGGTTTGCGCACCACCAATGACGATCATCAGGGCTTTCAGGTGCTCGATGCGCGGCAGGTGCATCGCCGTGGTTGCGAAGCAATTGTTGACGCGATTCGCGCGCGGGTCGGCGATCACCCGGTGTACCTGACGTTCGACATCGATTGTCTGGATCCGGCCTTTGCGCCGGGCACCGGTACGCCGGTGTGCGGCGGCCTGAGCACAGTGCAGGCGCTGGAGATCCTTGGCGGCCTGCGCGGGATCAATCTGGTGGGCATGGACGTGGTGGAAGTGGCGCCGGCCTATGACCATGCGGATGTGACGTCGCTGGCGGCGGCAACCCTGGCCATGGAGATGCTTTGCCTGTACGCGGCCAGGCATAAAGTCGACGCGTGATCCCCTCCGAGCCTGGTGAAAGCTCCTGACAATTTCTGACACCAGGCTCTGCTAAGCTCCGGCAAATTTTCTGCCCAGAGCCTCACACCGTGTCGCGAACCACTCGACTGTTGACCCTGTTGCAAGTGCTGCGTGGCAAGAAGCGCCCGGTCACCGCAGCAACACTGGCCTCCGAGCTGGAAATCTCCGAACGCACCCTCTATCGCGATATCGCCGAACTGACCGCCCTCGGCGCGCCGATCCATGGCGAGGCGGGCATCGGGTATGTGCTGCGCAGCGGTCTGTTTCTGCCGCCGCTGATGCTCAACGCCGACGAGACCGAAGCCATCGTGCTGGGCCTGCGGTATGTCGATCAGCGCGGCGACGAGGTGCTGAGCAAAGCGGCTGCGGATGCACTGGCGAAAATCGCTGCGGTGCTGGACCCGCAGGCCCAGGAGGCGCTGCGCAATCCGACCGTCATGCCCGGGCCGCCGGGTTACGGTTTTCCGCAAAACGCCGTGCCGTTGAACGTGTTCCGCCACGCCATCCGCGATCAGGCCAAGCTGCACATCCATTACGCCGATGCGCAGCAGGTGCAAAGCCAGCGGTTGATCTGGCCGCTGGCGCTGGGCTTTCTCAACGAGGTGCGGATCATCGTCGCGTGGTGCGAATTGCGCGGCGCCTATCGTACGTTTCGCACCGACCGGATTGCCGCCGCCAGCCTGCAGGGCGAGCGCTATCCGGGGCGCCGCAGCGACCTGTTGCGCACCTGGCAGCGGCTGATGCAACTGGACGAAAACGGCCGTTTCACTCCTGACAGGAATTGACGCAGGGCTGTTCTAGGATGGCGACAGAACCCGAAAAAAGGAGCTGCACTCATGTTTCATCCCACCTCGATACTCGCCCCGGCCATCGTTGAGTACATCAATGCTGCCAATGCTCGCGATACGTCCCGGGTCGGCAGTTTTTTTGCCGAGGATGCCCATGTGTTCGATGAAGGCCATCATCAGGTCGGCCCGCAGGCCATCGCCAATTGGATGCAGGACACCGCCCAGCGCTATCAGCCACGGGTCGAAGTGCTCGGCGTCCAGCAGCGCACCGGCAAAGTACTGGTGCAAGGGCTGATCTCCGGAACGTTTCCCGGCAGCCCGCTGGAGCTGCGTTACACGTTCCGCCTCAACGAACAGGGCAAAATCGCTCGGCTGGATATTTCCCTGTAGCCGTCGTGGCATACTGCCGCGCATGACTTTCGACTCCCCCCTGAGCGCCTGGCAATATGCCGTCGACCACAAGGGCTTCATCCAGGATGAAGCCCAGGAACACGCGGTCTGGGCCTTGCAAAAATGCCATGAAGCCCTGCACGCCGGTGCCCGTTCGGTCACCGGCGTTTACCTGTGGGGCCCGGTCGGGCGCGGCAAGACCTGGCTGATGGACCAGTTTCATCAGAGCCTGCGGGTGCCGGCGCGGCGGCAGCACTTTCACCACTTCATGGGCTGGGTGCACCAGCGCTCCTTTCAGTTGACCGGGATCGCCGATCCGTTGCGGGCCCTGGCCCGTGAGCTGGCGGCTGAAGTGCGAGTGCTGTGTTTCGACGAGCTGTTCGTCAATGACATCGGCGACGCAATCATTCTCGGGCGCTTGTTTCAAGTGATGTTCGACGAGGGCGTGGTGGTGGTCTGCACTTCCAACCTGCCACCGGATCAGCTGTATGCCGACGGCTTCAACCGCGACCGCTTCCTGCCGGCGATCACCGCGATCCAGCAGCACATGAAAGTGGTCGCAGTGAATGGTGCCGAAGATCACCGATTGCATCCCGGTGCCATCGAGCGGCGTTACTGGGTCACTCAGCCGGGGCAGGGTAGCGCGCTAAGCCAGGTGTTCGACGCCTTGGCCACCGGGCAAACCGTCAGTGGCGAACCGGTGCCGGTCGGTTACCGTGCCCTGAACGTGGTGCAGGCCAGCGATTCGGTGCTGTGGTGCCGTTACGCCGACCTGTGCGAGCAACCGTTCGCCGCCATGGATTTCATCGCGCTGTGCGACACCTACCGGGCTATCCTGTTGAGCGAGGTGCCGAACCTCAGCGCGAAAAAACGCGAAGGGCGGATCGCCCGTGGCACCGAGGATGGCGCGGAGCGGGTGGTGGCCGGCGATCGCGAATTGCCGCAGTTGTCGGTGCATGACGACGGCGTGCGCCGCTTCATCGCGCTGGTCGACGAGTGCTACGACCGCAAGGTGCCGCTGTTCATCGAGGCTGAAGTGCCGATGGACGCGCTGTATACCGAGGGCTATCTGGAATTCCCGTTCCGCCGGACCCTCAGCCGCTTGCAGGAGATGCAGCTGCAACGCTTCGCCGAGACCTGAAACACGGAGGCGCCACATGACTCAGCCCCTGTCCCACCATTTGCTGACCATGGCTTATCAGAATGCTTGGGCCAACCATCGACTGGCCAAGGCCTGGAGCCAGCTCGACGACACGGAGCTGGCGGCGCCACGGGCCAGTTTCTTCCCGAGCATCCGCCTGACCCTCAACCATATCCTCACCTGCGACTGGTTCTACGTCGACGCGCTGGAGCGGGAGTTGCGCGGTGACGAACCGCATCCCGATTGCTACGTGTTCTTCAACGCTGACGAACCCTTCACCGAGTCACAGGCCTTGCGCCGTGAACAGGCCCATGTCGACCGCAGGCTGATCGCCTACTGCGAGCAACTGCGCGATGCCGATCTGGGGCGCATTGTCACCATCGCCCGCGACACGCCACAGCACGACAGCCGTCTGCGGATGATCTCGCACCTGTTCGAACATCAGATCCACCACCGTGGCCAGGTCCACGCGATGCTCAGCGGCACCTCGGTAAAACCGCCGCAACTGGACGAGTTTTTCTGTGCCGGCGAATCCGGTATGCGAGCCGAGGATTTCGCCGAACTGGGCTGGACCGAAGAGCTTATCTGGGGGCACTGATGTCTTGGATTCTGCCGACCCAGGATCAGCAGGCATAAAAAAGGGCGCCCGCAAAGGGCGCCCAACTGTCATCTGCGAGGCCAGAGCCGGGCCAGCGCAGGTCCATCGGTAAAGCGTTCGCTCAAGGGCGATAGGACTCGGTGACCTGGGCTGTCTGGTCGTCCGGGACCTTGAGTTCGTTGGTCTTCGCCTCAGCCTGCTGGCTCTGTGCGGAATGAACCGGGAAGTTTGCCCAGTAATGTCTCATGCGCTCGGCGCCGCCTTCGGCGAATGCGCTGGCGGATGCCAGGGTGAGTAGACCGGCAAGGATTGCAGTCGTGGTTTTCATGGTGCCTCCTACGAAAAATGTCGGAGCCGTTCATCCATGAATCTAAGCCTCGGGGCGCAGTGTCCGTCGAGGGCATTAACAAGAGGTTAACGCTCGTTCAGTGTAGGTTTTACCGTAAGTTTCCAGGGCGTATCGGATGAACGCTGCACGCGCAAATGACGCGTGCAGGTCGCGGGGGAAGGGCGTCAGAGTTTCCAGTCGAGACTTAGCGTGACGGTGCGTGGATCGCCCCAGTACACGCCGTTATAGAAGCCGACGTTGTCGTAATACTTCTTGTCGAACAGGTTGTCGACGTTGAGGGACGCGGACAGGTGTTTGTCGAACTCGTAGCGCGACATCAGTTTCACCACCGTGTAGGCGTCCTGACTGATTCGCGCACGCTCGGTGATGATCCGGCCATTGGCACCGCGCCCGACCGGGCGGTTGGCGTTGCCGTAGACGTCGCTCTGCCAGTTCACCGCGCCGCCCACGGTCAGGGCATTCCAGTTGCCCGGCAGGCGATAGGCCGTGGACAGGCGGAGCAGGTTCAGGGGCTGGTTGGTGTTGGTGCGGTTTTTCTCGCCGTTGACCGAGTGGGTGTAGGTATAGCCGGCGGTCATGTTCCAGCCATCGAGGATTTCGCCCGAGACCTCGGCTTCGAACCCGTTGACCTTGTTGCCCTTGCCGCCGGACTTGTAGAACTGCTCACCGGTGTCCGGATCGGGCAGCACCGACTCATCGACCTCGGCGACGTTGTCCTGCTTGCTCCAGAACACGGCGGTGGACACGTTCAGGCGCTCCTCCAGCAAGCTACCTTTGAGTCCCACTTCATAGTTGCTGCCAACCACCGGATCGATGTAGTTGCGACTGGCGTCACGCACGGCCTGCGGTTTGAAAATGTCGGTGTAACTGACGTAAACGGTGTACTCCGGTGTCAGGTCGTAGAGCAGGCCGGCGTAGGGCGTCCACATGTCGTTGTGTTGCTGGCTGCTGGCATCGACGCCGGTCAGTTGCAGATTCTGATCGTAGGCGTAGGTCTTGCTCGAGGCCTCCCAACTGCCGTAGCGGCTGCCCAGCACCGCGTGCAGTTCGTCGGTCAGGCTCAGGCGCGTGGCAAGGTAGCCTGCCTTTTGCCGAGTACTGTCCTTGAAGCTCGGCAGGCGGGTGGTGGTGTCGGGGAACTTGTTGATGCCGCCCATGTATTTCCAGTCGCGCACGCTTTCGTAATCGGATGCGCGCGGGCCATCAACGTTGTACGGATCGTTCGAGCGGCGCTCGGCCTCGCCGTAGCCGAACATCAGTTCGTGTTCGCGGCCAAACAGCGAGTAAGGGCCGGACAGATTGAGGTCGTAGGCGCGCATGCTCTGGTCGCCGATCATGTGGCCGATGGTCGCGGTCATGCCGCTGCGGTCAGGCTCCGGGAAGCCGGAGCCGGCGTAGTAGACCTTGCCGTCACCGTCGCTCTTGCGGTGGGTGTAGGCCGCCTTCAAATGCCAGCCGGCCGCCAGTTGCTGATCGAGGGTGGCGAACGCGGTCTTGTCGCGCAATGGCCATGAGCTCCACGAAGTCGCCATATTGGTCGAACGACCGAGACCGGCCTTGCTGCCGTCGGCATTCCAGTACGGCGTGGTGCCCCACGAGGTGCCTTGCACCTGCTTGTCCTGGTAGTCGTAACCGACGGCCAGCACGGTGGAGTCGGTCAGATCCGCTTCGAGGATGCCGTAGCCGACTTCCCGTTGCAGGGCGTACTTGTCTCGGAACGACTGGCTGTCGCGGTAGGCCAGCACACTGCGCCCGCGCAGGCGTCCGTCAAACGCCAGCGGACCGCCCACATCGACGTAGCTGTAGTAGTCGTCATAGCTGCCACCGCTGGCGCCGGCCTGAGCCTGCCATTGTGCGGTGGGGCGTTTGCGCACCATGTTGATGGTGGCAGAGGGGTCGCCTGCGCCGGTCGTCAGGCCGGTGGCACCGCGCACCACTTCGATACGATCGTAGATGATGGTGTCGGCGTCGCTCTTCATGTAGCTGAAGGTATTCAGCATGCCGTCGATCTGGAAATTGTTGATCGAGTAGCCGCGAGACGAATAGTTGACCCGATCCGAATCGTTGTGCTGCACCACGACGCCTGTGGTCTGGCTCATGGCCTCGGACAATGTACCGAGCTTGAAATCATCCATCTGCTGACGGGTGATCACGGACACTGATTGCGGGGTCTCCTTGATCGACAGGTTCAACCGCGTCGCCGTGC
Organism: Pseudomonas sp. 3-2; assembly: GCF_019710535.1. Classification (NCBI taxonomy): domain Bacteria; kingdom Pseudomonadati; phylum Pseudomonadota; class Gammaproteobacteria; order Pseudomonadales; family Pseudomonadaceae; genus Pseudomonas; species Pseudomonas sp. 3-2. Next base: position 3,176,684 of record NZ_CP081200.1, read on the forward strand.
TCATCGCGCCAGTGGTGTAGGCGTGGGTGTTTTCGGTGGTACTGCCCAGGCCTTCGGCGGTGACACTGGTGGAGGCCAACTCCAGGGCCGGCGCAGCGGAGGGCGACTGTTTTTCCTGGTCGGTTTCAGCCAGCAAATCCGGGCTCAGTGCAACACTGCACAGACCGAGGGTGAGGGTCATGGAACGGGTGATGGGCGCAAACATCGCAGCCGACTCCTTGTCTTCGAGGGAAAAATTCCGTTTGCTCAAAGACGAAGGCGGGCAGTGCGATTTAGTGTCAAACGAGAAATATTGTTATTTGAAAATGTTTCGCCGATATGAAAAAAGGGCCGTTTCCGGCCCTTTTTGTTACTGCTGCAACACCACTTCCGTGGTCGTGGCCGCGGGTTTTTTCGGCTTCATCAGGCTGAAGTCGATCAGGGCTCGCTGCTCGCGTTCGTAAGGGTTGCCGATCAACAGTGGGCGTGGCTTGAAGCTGTCGCTGACCAGGCTCTTGCTGCGATCCAGTTCATCGAAACTCAAACCGGCCAGGTCCGCCCAGGTGTGGATCAGGTGCGAGCTGCTGTAAGGGCGGCTCAGATCCCCGGCGAAACTCCAGTCGTGGTTTTCACGCCACTTCGGCGACGCCCAGGCCATGAACGGAATGGTGTACATCGGCGCCGTCGGCTTGTTTTCGTTGCGGCCCAGCGTGCTGTGGCCCACCGAGTCGAACACGTCTTCACCGTGGTCGGAGAGGTACAGCAAAAAGCCGTTCGGATCGGATTTGGCGTAATCCTTGATCAGGCTCGAGACCACGAAGTCGTTGTACAGCACCGCGTTGTCGTAGCTGTTGTAGGTCGGCACCTGATCGTCACGCACACCGGCCGGAACGCCGTTGCGATCCTGGAACTTGTCGAAGCTCGGCGGATAACGGTACTGGTAGCTCATGTGCGTACCGAGCAGATGCACGACGATCAACTTGCGCGGCGCCGCGTCGGCCAGGGCCTTGTTGAACGGCTCGATCACGTCGCCATCGTACTGGGCGGCATTCTGATTGCGGTTGTTGTTCAGGTACACCTGCTCGTCGGCCTGTTCGGAGAAGGTCGTGAGCATGGTGTTGCGTTTGGTCATGGTCTGCTGGTTGGTGATCCAGAACGTCTTGTAACCGGCCTGTTTCATCATGCTGACCAGCGACGGCGTGGACAGGTACAGGTCCGGGTTTTCTTCGTCGGCGAAGGTCAGCACCTGTTGCAGCGCCTCGATGGTGTAAGGGCGCGGGGTGATGACGTTGTCGAAAACCGTCAGCTGATCCTTGAGCTTGTCCAGTTCCGGCGTTGTTTTGCGCGGGTAACCGTAGAGGCTCATGCGCTGGCGATTGGTGGACTCGCCGATGACCAGCACCAGAGTCGCCGGCTGATTGGCGGCCGAGTCCTTGAGGTTTTTCAGCGGCGGGATCTTGCTCGCGCTGTGCAGCATGCCCTGCATGTCGGCCAGGGTTTCCTGATAACGGTGATAAGCCACGGCCATCTGCCACGGCACGGCGGGTTCGATGCGGGTTTCGAATTTCTCGAAGCCTTGCTCGAAGCTGCCGGTACGCATTGTCTGCTTGACCAGCGGATAACCGATCACGGCCACCAGGATTGCCATGGCGGCGACGAATGCCCGGCCACGGGGCAGGTATACCGGACGCAGTCGGGTCCACAGGAAATAGGCGAACGCGGTGTGCGCGAGGAACGCCGGGACCATCCACCAGGCGAAGTACTGGGTCATGTACTCGCCAGCTTCGGACACGTTCGACTCGAACATGATGAAGATCACGCTCTGGGAGAATTCCTGCTGGTAGATGAAGAAGTAACCCAGGCTGGCCATCGAGCAGGCCCACAGCACCACGCCGATCAGCGCGGCGAGCAGACGGGTGCGTTTGGGGAACAGCAGCATCGGCGCGAGCCACACGGCGCTCATCACGAAGGCCTGGCGGAACCCGGTGAACCCAGAGGTGCCCGTCAACTGGATCAGCAGTTGGGTGATACCGGAGAAGTACCAGAAGAACACGAACAGCCAGATAAAACCGGCCCAGTCGAAACCTGTCGCAGTCGTATTGCTGCGTTTGAACACCGCCATTCAGCACTCCAGCTCAGTCGTTACATCCACCACCGGGCGTTTCATGCAAAGGACGCATGAGCCCGACGAACGGAGGCCATGCGCACAGACGCACGGCCAGAATGCGCGGGAGTATCAACAAGCGAATGTGAAAACTTTGTTAGTTGCCGAAAAGGGCAGGAGGTGCAGCATGTCGGGAACAGCAATGGCTGCTCCCGAAGCGGGCGGGGATCAGGCGTGGGGCGAGCGCTGTACGCGTGGCAAGGGCTGCGGCTCGGCGCCTTGGGTCAGCAGGCGCAATTGCGCGAGTTCCTGCTTGAGCTGGTCGCGTTCATCTTTCAACTGACGCAATTCATCACGACGGATGGTGACGTACAGGGTTTGTGGCGGCATTGCTGTGTGTACTGTGCCCATTGCTCACCTCGCAAATGGCGTGTCTCAACTGTAGTTCAGCCCCGAATTCGGTTGCTGAAATACTATCGGCGCCGATTTTGATTTCTTTTGCTCGTGAATGGAACTTTTTTATTTTTCATGGTCGTTGTGTCTTCGGCACGTTTCCCGACGTTATCAGTCTGGATCGGGCACAATGCCCGGAAACTTCACACCGACGCTCTGGACTAAGCTCCATGATTCACGTTGGGCTATAACCTTTGACACACTTTTATTTGTAGTAAGGAGCATCAGCACATGCAACTCGGGATTATTGGACTGGGCCGCATGGGCGGCAATATTGCGCGACGTCTGATGCTCAACGGTCACACCACCGTTGTTTACGACCGCAATACCGCCTTTGTCGACACCCTGGCCGCCGAGGGCTCTACCGGCGTCGCCGATCTGCCTGCACTGGTCGCAGGCCTGGCCAAGCCGCGTGCGGTGTGGGTCATGCTGCCGGCCGGCGCACCGACTGAAGACACCATCGAAACCCTGAGCACGCTGCTCGAGGCGGGCGACACCATCATCGATGGCGGCAACACCAACTACAAGGACGACATCCGCCGGGCCAAGACCCTGGCCGAGAAGGGCCTGCACTACATCGACGTCGGCACCTCCGGCGGCGTCTGGGGCCTGGAGCGCGGTTACTGCATGATGATCGGTGGCGATGCCGAGACCGTTAAGCGTCTGGATCCGCTGTTCGCCGCGCTGGCGCCGGGCATGGGCGACATCCCGCGCACCAGGGACCGCAAGTCCGATGACCACCGTGCCGAGCACGGCTACATCCACGCCGGTCCCGCCGGTGCCGGTCACTTCGTGAAGATGATCCACAACGGGATCGAGTACGGGATGATGGCGGCTTTCGCCGAAGGCTTCGACATCCTCAAGACCAAATCCAGCGAGCTCCTGCCGGAAGATCAGCGTTTCGACCTGAACGTGGCCGACATCGCCGAAGTCTGGCGTCGTGGCAGCGTGGTGTCGTCCTGGCTGCTCGACCTGACCGCCGACGCCCTGGCGGTCGACCCGAAACTCGACGGTTTCTCCGGCTCCGTGGCCGACAGCGGCGAAGGTCAATGGACCATCGAAGCGGCCATGGAACAAAAGGTGCCGGTACCGGTGCTGTCCAACTCGCTGTTCTCGCGCTACCGCTCGCGCGGCCAGGGCACTTTCGGCGACAAGATTCTTTCGGCCCAGCGCTTCGGCTTCGGCGGCCACGTGGAGACTCCGAAGAAATGACCCATACGATCCGCAGGAAATCCAAGGCAGAACCCGCGCCACCGACCACGCTGTTTCTGTTCGGCGCCCACGGTGATCTGGTCAAGCGCCTGCTCATGCCGGCGCTGTACAACCTGAGTCGCGACGGCCTGCTGGATGATGGCCTGCGGATCGTTGGCGTTGACCACAACGCCATTACCGATGAAGCCTTCGCGCAGAAGCTCGAGGACTTCATCCGCACCGAAGTGGCAGCGAAAGTAGGCAAGGGCGATCAGATGCTTGATCCGGCCTTGTGGGCCAAACTCGCCAAAGGCATCAGCTACGTCCAGGGCGACTTCCTGGACGACAGCACTTATTCAGCCCTGGCGGCAAAAATCGCCGACAGCGGCACCGGCAATGCGGTGTTCTACCTGGCCACCGCGCCACGTTTCTTCAGCGAAGTGGTGCGCCGTCTCGGCAGTGCCGGGTTGCTCGAAGAAACCCCGGAAGCCTTCAGAAGGGTGGTGATCGAAAAACCGTTCGGTTCCGACCTGCAAACCGCCGAGGCATTGAACGCCTGCCTGCTCAAGGTCATGTCGGAAAAGCAGATCTACCGGATCGATCACTATCTGGGCAAGGAAACCGTGCAGAACATTCTGGTCAGCCGGTTCTCCAACAGCCTGTTCGAAGCGTTCTGGAACAACCACTACATCGACCACGTGCAAATCACCGCCGCCGAAACCGTCGGCGTCGAAACCCGTGGCAGTTTTTACGAACACACCGGCGCCCTGCGGGACATGGTGCCCAACCACCTGTTCCAGTTGCTGGCCATGGTGGCGATGGAGCCGCCGGCCGCGTTCGGCGCCGATGCGGTGCGGGGCGAGAAGGCCAAGGTGGTCGGCGCGATCCGCCCCTGGACTATCGAAGAAGCACGGGAAAACTCGGTACGCGGCCAATACAGCGCCGGTGAAGTCGCTGGCAAACCGGTGTCCGGTTATCGCGACGAGAACAACGTCTCGCCCGAAAGCACCACGGAAACCTACGTGGCGCTGAAAGTGATGATCGACAACTGGCGCTGGGTCGGCGTGCCGTTCTACCTGCGCACCGGCAAACGCATGAGCGTGCGCGACACCGAGATCGTCATCTGCTTCAAACCGGCGCCGTATGCGCAGTTCCGCGATACCGAGGTCGACGAATTGCAACCGACCTACCTGCGTATCCAGATCCAGCCCAACGAAGGCATGTGGTTCGACCTGCTGGCCAAACGGCCGGGGCCGGCGCTGAACATGGCCAACATCGAGCTGGGTTTCGCCTACAAGGACTTCTTCGAAATGCAGCCGTCCACCGGCTATGAAACCCTGATCTACGACTGCCTGACCGGTGACCAGACGCTGTTCCAGCGCGCCGACAACATCGAGAACGGCTGGCGCGCGGTACAGCCGTTCCTTGATGCCTGGCAACAGGACGCCAGTGTACAAACCTATGCCGCCGGCGAAGACGGGCCGAAAGCCGCCGATGACCTGCTGACTCGCGATGGTCGCGTCTGGCATGGTCTCGGATGAGCGAGCCGATCCGTTTTTTTCTGAGCGACATGGACGGCACACTGTTGCTGCCCGATCACAGCCTGAGTCAGCGCACGATTGACGCGGTTCGTTCGCTGCGCGAAGCGGGCGTGCTGTTCAGTCTCGCCACGGGGCGGCCGCCCAAAGCCATGCTGCAACAAATCGAAGCCCTGGGCGTCGATCTGCCGACCGCTGCGTTCAACGGCGGCACGATCGTCAACCCGGATGGCAGCATTCTGGTCGCGCATTACCTGCCGGCCACGGCCGCGCTTACGGCGCTGGCGTTGTTTGCCGATCAGCCGGATGTCGAAATCTGGGTGTTCAGCGGTGGTGACTGGCTGCTCAAGGATCCGCACGGGCCGATGGTGCCGCGCGAGCAGCACGGGCTGGGTTATCCGCCGGTGGTGGTGGAGAGTTTCGAGCCGTATCTGGAGCGCATCGACAAGATCGTGGCCACCAGCAACAACACCGAACTGCTGATCGAGCTGGAGGCGCGTTTGCTGCCGAAGGTCGAGGGCCTCGCGCAGGTGTCGCGCTCGCAACCGGTGTACCTGGACGTGACGGCAGTCGAGGCGAACAAGGGCTCGGCGCTGGTCACGCTGGCTGGACACCTCGGTTTGCCGCTGGCGCAGACGGCTGCGATTGGCGATGGCGGCAATGATCCGGCGATGTTCCATGTTGCCGGGTTGTCGATAGCCATGGGGCAGGCAGAAGACGCGGTGAAGCGTCAGGCCGACGTGGTGACCGGGCCGAACACCGAGGATGGTGTGGCGCAAGCCATCGAAAAGTACATCTTGCCGCATTGATCGAGGCATAAAAAAACGGGAGCCTTTTCGGCTCCCGTTGTTGTTTTTACAGCCAGTAACTCACGGCATACCAGCCAAGCAATCCCATCACGATGGTGTAAGGCAACGCCATCCACACCATCCGTCCGTACGACAACCGCACCAGCGGCGCAATCGCCGACGTCAGCAGAAACAGAAACGCCGCCTGACCATTGGGCGTCGCCACGCTCGGCAGGTTGGTGCCGGTGTTGATCGCAATCGCCAGCGTCTCGAAATGTTCGCGGCTCATGTGTCCGGACAGGAACGCCTGTTTCACTTCAGTTATGTAGATCGTTGCAACGAACACGTTGTCACTGATCGCCGACAGCAAACCGTTGGCGATGAACAGCATCCCCGGTTGCTGCTCCGCCGGCAGTGCCAGCACCCATTGAATCAGTGGCGCAAACAGTTGCTGGTCGTGAATCACCGCCACCACGGCGAAGAACACCACCAGCAGCGCGGTGAACGGCATGGCGTCCTTGAATGCGCTGCCCAGTCGGTGCTCGTCGGTGATCCCGGTGAATGCAGTGATCAACACAATCACCATCAGGCCGATCAACCCGACTTCCGCAATATGGAACGCCAGCCCGGCAATCAGGATCAGCGCAGCGCAGCCTTGTACCAACAGGGCGGCGCGTTGGCGTGGCGTGCGTTCGGCGTTGTCTTCGGCGGCGTAGTTGGCGAGCACTGCACGTACGTTGTCCGGCAGCAGCGTGCCGTAGCCGAACCAGCGAAGTTTCTCCAGCAACAGGCAGGTCACCAGTCCCGCGACCAGCACCGGCAGCGACACCGGCGCGACCTTCTGGAAAAACTCGGCGAAGTGCCAACCCATTTCGTGGCCGATCAACAGATTCTGCGGTTCGCCGACCAACGTGCAGACACCGCCCAGTGCGGTGCCGACCGCGCCGTGCATCAGCAGGCTGCGCAGAAAGGCGCGAAACTGTTCCAGATCCTCGTGGTGTAGTTGGGGCAGATGCCGGTCATCGCTGAATTCGCTGTCCTGGCGCGGGTCGTTGCCGGAGGCCACCCGGTGATAAACCGAATAGAAGCCGACGGCGGCGCTGATGATCACTGCGGTGACGGTCAGCGCGTCGAGAAACGCCGAAAGAAATGCCGACAGAAAACAGAACATCAGGGCCAGCAGTGCCTTTGAACGCACGCCCAGCAGCAGGCGCGAGAACAGGAACAGCAGCAGGTCTTTCATGAAGTAGATGCCGGCGACCATGAACATCAGCAGCAGAATCACCGGGAAATTGTGCTGCAGCTCTTCGTACAGCGCCTGGGGCGTGGTCATCTTCAGCAGCAGCGCTTCGATCAGCAACAAGCCGCCGGGCATCAGCGGGTAACACTTGAGCGCCATGGCCAGGGTGAAAATGAACTCGATCACCAGCAACCAGCCGGCGGCGACCGGACCTGCGGCCCACAGTACCAGCGCATTGAGCAGCAGAAACCCGACGATACACGCCTTGTACCAGCGGGGTGAATGCCCGAGAAAGTTGTGCGCGAACGCCTGGGCCATCGAACCGGACATTGGTTGCTCCTTGTATTAAGAAGCGCGCAAGTTGCCGTAAGCGATGGGCAAGATCAAGTGCAGTCGGATTCGCATCAGTGATTCAGATACCGCGCCACCATCGCACGGTAGTTGCCATCCAGCGAATAGCCGCCCACCAGAATTCCCCCGTCAGGCTGTATCGCCACCGAGGTGGCCGTATCGAGGCTGCGCCCCAGTCGCGTGCGCAACCAGCCATTACCGGAACCGAAGCTTCGATCAAGGCTGCCATTGGCCAGATAGCGGGCGACGATGAAATCGGCTTCAACACCGCCGATCGTCGCGCCAACCGCGATCATGCGTCCGTCCGGCATCACCTGCGCCGCGCTCCACTGGCAGCCGCTGGAGCCGATTGCCAGCAAATGCGGTTGACCACCGTTGCAGTGCAGGTCAGGGCGGCCGTTGCCATGGACAGACTGCGCCATGCATCGAATCGGATCGCGGCTGCTGCCAAAACAATGCAAATGCTCCGCCGACTGGATGACCTGATTGACCAGTGCACTGTGCCCCTGGACTTTGAAGGCCATGAAGCCGTCCACCGCAAAACGTTCATCGAGCTGGCCGTCCGGCAGGTAGCGGGCGAGCAGACCTTCCTGTGGGAAATCGATGGAGCCGGCCACCACGATTCTTCCGTCTCCTTGCAGCAGCACGCTGCCGAGCCAGGTATTGAGCAGCAAGTGGCGAACCATGACGAAGCCGCGACCGTTGAACGACGGGTCGAGTCTGCCATCGGGTGTGAGGCGGATCAGCATGCCGACGTGATCGGCCAGTTCGAAGTGATGGTTGGCGATCAACAGGATACGTCCGTCCGGTTGCACCGCAAAATCGCAGGCTTCGGCGCCCGGAACGCCCGGCGGCAACCATGCGTCGCGGGTGCCCATGGACAGGTCGCCGGGCAAGCGAACGATTTGCCGGCCGTTGTCGCCGAAATCCGGGTCAGGCCGGCCTTGGGCGTCGAACAGGGCCAGGGCGGGAAGGGTGCAGTGTTCCGATTCATAGTGCAGGCCTGCCAGCAGAATCCGCCCGTCGGGCAAGACCTGAACCTTGCTGCCCGTCGCTTCGAATCCGCTGGCGAACCGGCCGATCACGCTGCCTTGATTGCCGAAACCAAGGTCCGCCGATCCGTCCCCGAGCAAGCGGGCCAGACCGAAGCAGTTGCCCTGAGCCGTGCCGACTTTGGCGGCGACCAGAATCCGACCTTGCGCATCAAGTGCCACGCTCTGGGTCAGGCTGGACGTACTGCCGGCGAAGTAAACCTGCGCCACGCCATTACTGGAAAAAGTTTTGTCGAGTTGTCCGGCGTTTTTCGCTAGCGTCGGCAACGCGATGGCGGTCTGGGTTGACATGCATGCTTCTCCTTGCGAGTCGACCGATTTCCGGGAGGCGGAACGGGTAACTGCATGAGCGAGACATTCAATCCCTGAATACGCGCAAGTACAACTGACAGAACTAACAGGTGGAGAGTCGTACTGTGCCAGAACAGTGTCTTTTTGAACCAGTCGCAAGCCTGCCAAGTATTCAGGCGCGAAAGTATCGAGGAAAGTTGTACAAAAGACTGAAGTTGGAAAAAGATTGGCAACTAACAGAAGAGGGCGGATGACTTGAGCGTCATCCGCATTACCCGCAACTATCAGTGTGGCATCGACCAGGATTGCAACGTATAGCCTTCTTCGCTCAGTTCGGCGCGGGCTTGTTGCAACAGGTGTTCAAGTTGCGCTGGATCAGAGTAGGCACTGCTTGGGATCTGGGTGCGACCGATGTGGGAGTTGGTGCGGTCGATCACGGTGAGGCAAAGTTCGCCATTGCCATCTTGTGGGGCCCAGGCGACGCATTGAAACGGTTCAAATGCGCGGTTGGCAATCAAAAGAGCTTCGTTGATACGGAGCGGGGCGGTCATGGGGTCTTCTCTCTTTAAGTGCCCAGTCAAGTGATGTGCCGTCGGTTGGGCTTACCGTTCGGCGAGTTACTTGTACTGATGCACGCAACCCGTTGGCAGGTCACACCGAATTTGAAGAAATTTCGAATTTCTTTCATACCTTCAATATTCCGACCGGTTTTTGAAAGCCTGGCGAAAGAATCAAGTCGATAGCTAACTAATAAAGCGCTTTCTTATAACTGCTTCACTTGTACACCTATAAGCAATCGATACAAGGCCCCGTCAAATTCTTGCTAATGTAACAGTCAGGTTCGCCAAATGACTGTTTTTACGATCATTTCCTAAAATTTGGCGCCAAGGAACAGTCATGAACGAAGCGCCTGCATTACGACGTTTACTGGTCGTCGACCCGTGCGACGACTGTCACCGATTGTTGCCGGGTTTGCGTGCCGTGGGTTGGGACGTCGACAGTTGCAGCCTGGAAAATGCCGCCGACCGAAGCTGCGATGTCGGCTTGCTGCGTTTACAGCCTTTTCACCTGGAACGTCCCGAAGCCGTCAAAGAACTGATCAGCCGCAGCGGCACCGAATGGATCGCCGTGTTGAATCAGGAAGTGCTGCGCTTGCAGAACGTCGGCGACTTCGTCTGCGAATGGTTTTTCGATTTCCATACCTTGCCGTTCGACGTCTCCCGGGTGCAGGTCACCCTCGGTCGCGCGTTCGGCATGGCGCGCCTGCGTGGCCAGGGCACGATTCATGTCGATCAGCCGGAGCACGAGCTGCTGGGCGACAGCAAACCGATCCGCGAGCTGCGCAAACTGCTGAGTAAACTGGCCCCCACCGAGTCGCCAGTGCTTATTCGCGGAGAAAGCGGGACCGGTAAAGAACTCGTCGCCCGGACCCTGCACCGGCAGTCGCAGCGCCACAGCAAACCTTTCGTGGCGATCAACTGCGGGGCAATTCCCGAACATTTGATCCAGTCCGAGCTGTTCGGCCACGAGAAAGGCGCGTTCACCGGCGCCCATCAGCGCAAGGTCGGACGTATCGAAGCAGCCAACGGCGGCACCTTGTTTCTCGATGAAATCGGCGATCTGCCACTGGAACTGCAAGCCAATCTGTTGCGCTTTCTTCAGGAAAAACACATTGAACGGGTCGGCGGCAGTCAACCGATCCCGGTTGATGTGCGGGTGTTGGCAGCGACTCACGTCGACCTTGAGGCCGCCATCGAGAAGAAGCGCTTTCGTGAGGATTTGTACTACCGGCTCAATGTGCTGCAAGTGGTGACCGCGCCGTTACGCGAGCGCCACGGCGACCTGTCGATGCTGGCCAACCATTTTTCCCATTTCTACAGTCACGAAACCGGCCGTCGTCCGCGCAGCTTCAGTGAAGATGCGCTGATTGCCATGGGCAAGCACGACTGGCCGGGCAATGTCCGCGAACTGGCCAACCGCGTGCGTCGGGGGCTGGTGCTGGCCGAAGGACGGCAGATCGAGGCCCGTGACCTGGGGCTGATCAGCCAGCAGTCGATCGCGGCACCCATGGGCACCCTTGAAGACTACAAGACCCGCGCCGAACGCCAGGCCTTGTGCGATGTGTTGAACCGCCACAGTGACAACCTCAGTGTTGCCGCCAAAGTGCTGGGAGTCTCCCGGCCGACCTTCTACCGTTTGCTGCACAAGCACCAGATCCGCTAGGGCGCGGTGTTTCCTGGACAGGGAAGCTGAAAAGACCCGCTGCGACTTGCATCGCAGCGGGTCTTTTTATGGTATTGCGGTTAGAAGTAGTACGGGAATTTCAGGCTGAAGGAGAAGTCCGGGGCATCGTCCGTCATGCCGATGGACAGGTTGGGCACGATAGTCAGGTTGTCGGTAGCCGCAATGGTCATGCCGACGTTGAAGTAACCGGCGTTGGCGTCGCTGGACACCACCGATTCCCAATCTCCGCCATCCTGTTTCAGCTTGCTCTTGCGTTGCACCAGGTCCGAGACAGAGAACGACATACTCATCTTCTCGTTCAGTGCGAAGGCAACACCCGCGCCGATCTGGAAGCTGTCGCCGATGCGGACCTTGCCCGGGTTTTTCTGGTTGACGGTCGAACTGATGTCGTCGAACGATTCCTCGAAGTTATGGGTGTAGGACAGGCTGCCGAACAGCACGGCCGGGTCAAACGTCTTGACCAGCGAGATGCCCGGGGTGATCGACCAGACGCCGTTGCCGGTGGGCAGGGTGTCAGGCACAAACAGGTTCGAGTTGGCATCGGTCTGGCGCAGCTTGATCCCGAACGGGTCCTTGCCCGTAGGCGCCTTGACCCGCAAGGAAACCACGGCGTCCGGGGTATTCACCGACTCGTCCAGGAACTTGTACGCAATGCCGAAGTTGACGTCGCCCAGAGTCGGGTCGCGGCTGACGTCCTGTTCGGTGGTGACGTTGGAGGCGCCCCCGTTGCCGCCGCCGGATTGATAGGTCGATTCACGGTAGACCACCGGTACGTTCAGGTCGAACTGCCAGCGGTTGTCGAAGTTGTAGCGCCCCGTCAGGTCCAGCGTCCAGGTATCGGCCTTGATCCGGTCGAGGTTGATGTTGCCGAGAAAAATCGAGTCCAGGGCGAGGAAGCCGTTGAGAATCAGCTGGCGGGTGTCGTAGCGTGAATAGGTCACGCCGGTTTCAAAGCTGAACTTGCCGCCGCCAAAGAAGCCGCTGGCTTCGTCGTACAGGTTGGACACACTCTGTGCCGGTTGTGAATCGTCGGCCAGCGACTGGCCATAGGATGCGCCACTGCCCCCGGCGGCGCCCCCCGACGCTGCTGCAGCCCCAGTCCCCGCAGCCACCCGGTTGCCTTTCATGTCCGAAGGCGATTTGGCCAGGCGTTTTGGGGGCGGAGAGGCGGGTTGTTCTTCAACCTGGCGGACCCGCTGTTCGAGTACCGCCAGGGCTTTTTGTTGTACTTCGTATCGTTGCTTAAGCTCCAGAAGTTCCTGTTTCAGGGCTTCTACATCGGCGTCGGGTGCAGCTTGCAACATTGCCGCGGGTAGAAGAGTACTCAAACATACAGCAGCACGCAGTGATACTGATCGATACATGAATAAGCCGTCCCTTTAAGCCCAATGATCGAGACTCAGCGTAGTTCAATATCCGATGTTGCGTAGTGCCCTGAGTTGAGTCAGGTTGCAGTCCAGTGCGCCGGCAGTCATGCCGTTATTGTTCAGGACAACGTTGAGTTGGGTCAGGTTGTTGACTACGTTCGCGTTACCCAGCAAGCGGGTATTTTGCAGCAGTCCGCCCTGGGCGACCTGTTGCAAGGCTGTCCCCTGATTGCCGGAGGCCTGAATGGCCATTTGCACACCGCCATTTGTGGCTGAAACCGCGACGCTGCCGGCACCGTTGCTGCCGGAAATGGTCTGGCCGGCCATCAAGGCCTGGCCTTGTGCAGGCATCAGTGCAGGTGCCTGGCTGGCTTCTTTGACGTTGATCGCAACGTTGTTGTAGGCGGAGTTGCCGTCGCCAGCGGCGCGCACACTCTGCGTCACACCCTGGCTGGAGTTGAGTCCCGCACCGCCAACGACCGAACCAGTGCCCAGTTCCGGGGTACTGCCATTGCCGTGTTCCTTGATGGTCGAGACGTAGAATTCAGGTTTAACCGAAGCGGCCTGCAATTGCATGGTGGCCGAGGCCCCGATCAGATCTCCACTGGCGTTGCGCCAGGTACTGCTCATGACGACACCGAAGCTGATGATCCGCCCCGGCATGACATAGCGACCGCGTAGCTCTGCGAGCTCCTGGTCCTTGATTTCGATGGGTTTGAATCCTGCATTGGCATAGCCTGACACGCTCGCTGCCAGGCAGGCGGCGGCCAGCCAGTATGAGGTTTTCATCTGCTGCTCCCGGGACATCCAGCCCCACTCTTGTAATCGGCGATTAAAAGAAGTCGCTCTGTATGAACCCGAAGTCCATCAATTCAGCATCTTTGACCGGGTTGAAAGCATCCAGCGTGTTTTTGGCTGTCAGCGGTACCGGAGGACTGCGCAATGCATTGGTCTTGTCGTATCCGGGGCCGACGATGGCAAAGACAATGCCGTTCCAACCTTTGACAAAGTCATCATGGGAGTAGCGTTTGTGTCCTAAAACCGGGTCTCCGATGTAAACCCAATCCTTGTCCGCCCGCTGCATCACCACGAAATGCTTGTAGCCGCGAATTTCCATCAGTACCACCACCGGGATCGTGACTGCGTCGAGTTTTTCCGGTGGGATCTTGTAGCCCCTGGCGCGCATGCCGATGCTTTCTATGTAGCGCTTCATGTCGAGCATGGAGAAACCTTGAGTACGAACAAGGTCCTGGTCAGCGTTGACCAGCATGCCTTTGATGATGTGCTCTTCATCGACGTCGAGCCAATAAGCCTGGCGCAATACCGTTGCCAGTGCGGCGGCGCCGCAGCTGAAGTCGGTTTTCTGTTCGACGATGTCGGCAAACTTGCGCTCACGAATGCTTTGCACGTTCTTGTAGACGAGCGTGCCGCCAGGCAGGGCAGCAACAGGCATCTGGGCAGCCTGGGTCAGGCCGCAGAAGCAAAGCAGAGCGAGGAGGGCAGTCTTACGCATGATCGATACGCCTTTGGGACTGAGGAAAAGCCCCGTTTCCGGGGCTTTCGTTTCGATCGCGATTACATGCAGGCTTTGCAACCTGCAGCGATGGACAGCGAGTTGCTTTGTTGGTTGCCCACACCCGCCGAGACGTTGGCTCCGCCGTTGCCGGAGAAGTTGTTCATCGAGTTGGTCATGTTGGCATTGTTCACAACAGGTGCTTTCCAGCCATCTTTGGTCAGCACTTGCTGAGTGGTGACGCCAGCGAGGCCAAAGGTACCCACGGCTTCGAACTTGGCTTTCTGGTCATCGTTGCCGCCGTGGCCGCCGCCACGATTGCCATAACCACCGTGGTGGTCATCGTCTTCGATGGTCGCAGTGCCTTTGGCCTTGAACACGCCAGCGGCTGCGAAGGTACCGGTAAGGGTGTCTTTTTTGTAGGTCTGCACGCCTTTGTTGTCGACGACCAGGCCAGTGGAGGACTGGTTGGCAGCAGCAGCGGCAGTGGCTACACGACCACCCGATACAGCGATTGCCAGGTTGTTTTTCTGTTGGTTGAAGTTGCCGGAGGTCACGTTGATACCGATGTTGCCGGAACCATTGTTGCCTGCATTGTTGAGCGTGGCGTTATTGAAGGTGGACGAGTTTTTCACATAGTTGTTGTTGTTGACTTGAGTGGCACTCGAGGCAGCAACAGCGGTGCCGAAGATGAAGCTTTCGTCGGCGGTAGCCAGGGCGGCGGCGTTGTCTTGTTGGTTGCCGTCACCGGCTGCAACGTTGGCGCCCATGTTGCCGTTAGAGCTATTGAGCGAGTCACTGGCGTTGGCATTGTTGACGGTGCCCTGGTTTTTCACCACGTTGCCATCGCTGTTTTGTGCATCGAGCACTGCAGCGCCGGCGCCGGCGGTAATTTGCAGCAGTTGTTCCAGGGTTGGGCCTTTCGGACCATGGTTGCCATGACCGTTGCCGTGCCCGTTACCATGACCGTGATCATCATCACGACCGCCTGCCTGTGCTGCGATTGCCATCACTGCTGCGAGTGCGAAAACCAGTGGTTTGAGGGCCATTGTAGGTTTCATGGTGTTTCTCCGTGCTTATTAGTTGGTTAAGTGTTGGTACTTTCTAATTGCACTGCTTTTGTTGTTTGGGTCAGTCAGCGACCCGGATGCTCAGGGTGTTAGCCATTCGGTTCCCCACCCCGGCACTCTGGTTCACCTGGATTACCCCTCGGCTGCCGGTGAAGGCCTGATCACTTGTCGTGACCTGGCGACTGCCGGGTGAGGTGCCAGTTGCTCCTGAGCTCGGTAACAACGCCACGTTCTGTTGGGAAAGGGCGCTATCGTCAACGGCCTGCGGGCCAGCACTGATGCTGACGCGCGTGACGTTGGCCATCTGGTTGTTGGCCCCGGCGCCCTGGTTCACGCCAAGGATCCCGTTGCCGTTACTGAAAGAGGTGCCGCCGATGTTGGCGCTCGCGTTGATCGAGCGGTCGGCGGGGGTGTCGATTTTCTGCTGCACGCTGGTCTTGGCGTGGGACTCGGTGCCAATGGCAATCGCCTTGACGTTGGCCTGCTGCATCTGATCGCCAGCGGCCTGGTTGACGTTGAAGTTGCCGCGGTATTGAGCACCGGAGTCTTGAATGTTCGCGTTGTTCACAGCGCTGGGATCGGCCATCACACTGGAGCAGCCGAGCAGGGCAAGCAGGAGCAGGGAACGATTCATGTCACTGACCTCCAGCCATGCGGGTCAACGGAGCGAGACCGGAACTCATCGCGCGGTTTACGGTATTGGAAATCGAGCTGCCGGCACCGCCGCCATGACCGCCGCTCATGCCGGGCAGGCCGTTCTGGTTGGTCAGGTTGTTCATGCCGGGCAGGTTCGAGCTGGGGGTGTTGATGTTGCCGCGGATGGAAGAGCCGCTGGCTACACGGGCAAAGTCACCATCACTGAGTTCGGTATTGCTGAGCGTCGAATTGATGCGGGCAGACGGGTTGGCATTGACAGTGGTCGGATAGGGGTCTTTGCCACCGCTGCGACCGATCGGGATCGGCTGGACATCACGATTGAGCACGATCACGCCATTGCCTTCGGCATGAACGTTGAAACTGAGAAACGGGCTGGCGGCTGATCCGATCAGCAGAAGGCAGGTAAAGGCTTTTTTGATATTCCCCACGGCGGCAATTCCTTCTTCAGTGGGCTGAGCCTGTTCAGCGTTGTGAAGGAGAGAGCGAAAGCTGTGCCGCTTTTGAAATGTCTTTGAGTTTCAATGTGTTGAGTGGATTGAGCGTGGGGCTGATACAACAGCTGTTTCATCGATGAAACAAAACACTGCCTGCGCAACCCGTTAAAGACAGTGCAAAGCTCTGGACCAAGGGTTTGCGCGCAGGTGTTTCAGTGGCGTAACAAGTCGGATGACAAAGGGATGAAGGGCCTTGAGACGGGCACTTTGCACCTGAAGGAGTGTTTCAGGAATGGACACTTTCCCCCAAAACAGGGGGATACAGCGGGTCAAACACCCCGCAAATCGGGTCAGCCCGCGAGCAGGGTGTGCACCGCGTCGAAGGCTTGCTGCTGGCGCTCGAGCCAGTTGCCCTGAATGATCTGCAAGGGTTGGTGATGGGTTTCCAGCCAGGTTCGGGTGGCCTGATAGAACGCGAGCCGTTCGCTCAAGTCGGGCTGGCAGCGCTGACCGTCGTCCGTCCATTCGATCTGCTCCGGGGACAGGAGCAGGTGCAGGTCGTAATGACGGGCCAGCAACTCGGTTTCCAGCCAGGGCGGGCACTCGCCGAATAACGTCTGGCTCCACAGCATGTTGCTCAGCAGATGCGTGTCGAGAATCAACAGGCGCGGCTGCTGCGCGCGTGCTGCGTCTTCCCATTGCAACTGGCCGCGCGCGATCTCGGGGACGTCGGCCAGGCAGGTATCCCGAGGGTTCTGCTCGATGAACCAGCGCACATATTCGTCCACCCGCAAACCGCCGAACTGCTGTTGAATCCCGGCCGCCAGCCAGCTCTTGCCCGTAGACTCGGGACCGGTCAGGACAATCACTTTCATCGTTGCAACGCCGGATCGGCACGCCATTCGCGCCAGCCTTGCACCGCGATCAGGGTGAACAGGGCATACAGCGCCGCCGTGAGGTACAGCCCTTTATAGAGGAACAGTCCGACGAAGATCACATCCAGCACGAACCACAGCGCCCAGCATTGCAGGCGTTTGTGGGCCATCCAGAATTGCGCGACCAGGCTGAAACCGGTCAGCGCTGCGTCGAGCCACGGTTGCGCCGCGTCGGTCCAATGGGCCATGGCCGCGCCCAGCAGCAGACTGCCGACCGCACCGATGGCCAGGCCCTGCGCAATCGAGCGATTGTCGAGCCGGCTGACTTCACGCCCGTCATGCATCGTCCCGGCCCGCGTCCATTGCCACCAGCCATAGATTTGCAGCCCGGCATACACGACCTGCAGCAGCATGTCCGAATACAGTTTCACTTCGAGGAAAACCCAGGTGTAGAGCGACACCATGACCAGTCCGATCGGCCAGCACCACGGATTCTGTTTGACCGTGAGCCACACGGCGATCACGCCGAGGGCGGCGGCAAACAGTTCTAGCCCGGACATGCAGGATCCTTGGGGGAGTTGGGAAGGGAGCGGATTGTACCGAAAAACAGGTGGGAAACGAGTTCCCACCTGTTGCAGGGATCAGACGCGGAACTGGCGCAGCAGCCCGTTCAGTTGTTCGCTGAGCTGGCCGAGTTTCACACTCGCCACGCTCGACTGCTCGGCCGCCAGTGCCGTGCTGTGAGACAAGCCCGCCGCCTGGGTAACGTTCTGGTTGATGTCTTCGACCACGTGCGCCTGTTGCAGCGTTGCGCTGGCAATCGAGGCGTTCAGACCATTGAGGTTGCGCAGGGCCTGGCCGATGGCATTCAGGCTCGCACTGGCCAGGCCGGCCTGTTCGATGGTCAGCTGCGAAGCCTTGCTGCTGTCGCCGATCACCTTCACGGCGGCTTCGGAGTGGTTTTGCAGGCGTTCGATCATCGTCTGGATTTCCGCCGTGGACTTCTGCGTACGCTGCGCCAGCAAACGCACTTCGTCGGCCACCACTGCAAAACCGCGACCCTGTTCGCCGGCCCGAGCCGCTTCAATGGCGGCGTTGAGGGCCAGCAGGTTGGTCTGCTCGGCGATCGAGCGGATCACCTCCAGCACGCTGCCGATCTGTGTGCTTTCAGTCGCCAGCGTGCGGATGACTTCCACCGCTTGATCGATGGTGCCGGAGAGCTTGTCGATCTGTTGCAGGCTGCCGTCGATGTTGATCTGGCCCTGCTGGGCCTGGGCTTCGGCGTCACGCATTTCGCTGGCGGCGTGTTCGGCGTTCTTCGCCACGTCCTGTACGCCGTAGGTCACTTCGTTGACGGCAGTGGCTACCAGCTCCATCTGCTGCGACTGCTGCTGGCTGCGTTGCTGAGCCTGCGCAGCATCGTTGCCCAGCTCGCTGGACGATTGGCCCAATGCACTGGCGGATAGCTGCAAGTCCCCGATCACCCGGCGCAGTTTGGCGGTGAAGGCATTGAAGTGATGCGCCAACTGAGTGACTTCGTCCTGGCCGTGGGTGTCGAGGCTGCGGGTCAGATCGCTTTCGCCGCTGGCGATGTTGGCCATGGCGTTCACGGTTTCCTGCAACGGACGAACGATGCTGCGGGCAATCAGAATCACCAGCAGCGCCATGATCACCGCGATGACCAGTCCGACCACGGATGCCTTGATCACCTGGTCCTGGAACTCGGCCTGCACGTCGTCGACGTACACGCCCGAACCGATGACCCAGCCCCATGGCTCGAACAATTTCACGTAAGAGGTCTTGGCCACCGGTTCACTGGCACCGGGCTTGGGCCAGCGATAGTCGACCATGCCGGCGCCCTTGGCCTTGGCGATGGCGACCATTTCATTGAACACCGCAAAGCCGTCCGGGTCGCGGATCGTCGAGAGGTTCTGGCCTTCGAGTTTGGGATTGGTCGGGTGCATGACCATCACGGGCGTGAGGTCGTTGATCCAGAAATAGTCGTTCTGGTCATAGCGCAGGCCACGGATCGCGGTCAGCGCCTGTTTCTGTGCCACATCGCGGGTCAGGGTTCCTGCGGCTTCGAGGCCTTGGTAGTAAGTCAGCAAACCGCTGGCGGTCTGCACCACATGCTGGGTTTTCTGGGCCTTGGCGTGGTAGAGGTCATCATGGATCTGCTTGAGCATCAACACGCCCAACGTCAACAGCATGACCACGGCCACAATCAAGATGAGCCACAAGCGTCGGCTGATCGACACACTGCGCAAGCTGTTCATAACGCTGTCACTCCGGATTCTTTTTCTTGTAATAAACCACCGCCAGCATCCAACCACGTTTCGGTGACCGGGCATACGCGACCCAAGTCGTAGAACGCGGCAGCGCTATTACGGCTTGTCTGTTAGGATTTCGGCCCCGCGCGTGAAAACCTGAATCGAAATTGATTTTTCACGGAATTTTGACTGTTTCGTGCGGATCCTGTGCGCGCGGAATCGGTACAGCTTTAACCAGCTACGCTGAACGCAGTGAACGTAAAAAATACTATCGGGGCATGCCTCTGTGCATCGCTCTCTGGGGGATTGATGGATCTTTGGACGACCTTGCAGGCACTGATTCTAGGAGTTGTAGAGGGGCTGACGGAGTTTTTGCCCATTTCCAGTACCGGACACCAGATCATTGTTGCCGACTTGCTCGATTTCGGAGGCGAGCGGGCCATGGCGTTCAACATCATCATCCAGCTCGGCGCGATTCTCGCGGTGGTCTGGGAATTCCGACGCAAGATTCTCGACGTGGTCATTGGCCTGCCGACCCAGCCAAGTGCGCGGCGTTTCACCGCCAACCTGCTGATCGCCTTCCTGCCCGCCGTGGTGCTAGGTGTGGTCTTCGCCGACTTGATTCACCACTACCTGTTCAACCCGATCACCGTGGCCGCCGCGCTGGTGGTGGGCGGCATCGTGATGTTGTGGGCCGAGCAGCGTCAGCATGAAGTGCACGCCGAAACGGTCGACGAGATTCGCTGGACGGATGCGCTGAAGATCGGCTTCGCCCAGTGCCTGGCGATGATCCCCGGCACTTCGCGCTCCGGCTCGACCATCATCGGCGGCCTGTTGTTCGGCCTGTCGCGCAAGACCGCCACCGAGTTCTCGTTCTTCCTGGCGATGCCGACCATGGTCGGTGCGGCGGTGTATTCGGGCTACAAGTACCGCGACCTGTTCGTACCGGCGGACTTCCCGGTCTTCGCCATCGGTTTCGTCACCGCGTTCATCTTCGCGATGATCGCGGTGCGCGGCCTGCTCAAGTTCATCGGCAGCCACAGCTATGCGGCGTTTGCCTGGTACCGGATCGTCTTCGGTCTGGTGATTCTGGCAACGTGGCAGTTCGGCTGGGTCGACTGGACGGCAGCCAAGCCATGAGCGACTCCCGCGCACGCCGCCCGGATCGCGGTCCTTCCGGTGGCAATATCCAGCACTTGAAATTGAAACTGGTGGTGCTGCTGATCGTCTGCGCGCTGCCACTGTTCGGCTCATTGTCGATGTGGCTGCGCGGGATTTCCCTGGTGCCGTTGACGGCCTACGGGCTGGTCAGCGTACTGGCGTTTTTCCTGTACTGGGCGGACAAGCGCAAGGCGCGCGCCGACGCCTGGCGTACGCCGGAGAACATTCTGCACGCGGTGGAACTGGCCGGTGGCTGGCCGGGCGCATTGATCGCCCAGCAGGTCTTCCGGCACAAGACGCGCAAGGTGTCGTTTCAGGTGTTGTTCTGGATGATTGTGGCTTTGCATCAGGTGTTCTGGATCGATCAGTTGTTTCTCGGTTCGAACCTCCTGGCGTTGTTCTAAAGCAGCAGCCCGACCTGCACGCGCTTGGGCAGCTTGCTGACCACCAGTTGGTGGGAACGCTGCAGCAAGCCTTGCAGTTCCTCGGCGCCCAGCGGGTAGGGCGGGTGCATGATGATCCATTGCGCCCGGGCAAGGTACGGCGCCGGGTGAATGCCCGGCCGGTCGCAATGACCGAGAAACAGGTCCTTGTCGACCTTGAACGCCAGCGAATCACCGCGCAGCCCCTGCAAGGCGAACATCTTGTTGCCGGCAATCGAAAACACTCGCACGCCACCCCATTTGTAGTCTTCCCTGGCACCGGGCAGGGCCAGGCAGAAGTCCGCGACATCCTGTTCGCTCATCTTTCCTTGTTTCATAACAGCCGTTCTCCACAGGCATTGAACGATTCGACCAGATGATCGATCCATGCGCGCACCGCCGGCATCACCCCGCGCCGATGCGGATACACCGCTTGCAGCCAGCCGCCGGGCAGTGACCAATCAGGCAACAACTGCACCAGCGTGCCGTTGTTCAGTTCCGTTTCGCAATACATCATCGGCAGCAGGGTGAAACCCTGGCCGGCCAGCACACAGGCCTTGCGCACGATGAAGTCGTCGATGCCCAGTCGTGCCTCCAGCGCCAAATCGCAACTCTTGCCGTGCTGATCGAGCAGGCGCACATGCACCATGCGATCGGCCTCCAGGGCGCCCAGCACCGGCAGGTTCTTCAAGTCCTGCGGATGATTGATTTCCACGCCCTGTATAAAGGAAGGGCTTGCGACCACCACCATCTGCGCCTGACGCAGGCGGCGGGTCACCAGCATCGGTTCTTCATCGCCGTGTTCGCGCACGCGCAGGGCCACGTCGATGCCTTCGGTGATCAGGTCGACCCGTCGATTGATCAGGGTGACTTCCAGTTGCACCTGAGGATATTTGCCAAGGAAATTGCTGATCACCACCGGGAGCATTTCATGGGCCAGCCCCGTGGGACTGGAAACCCGCAAGCGTCCGCGAGGCTCGCTGGACATGCTGGCCACTGTTTCATCGGCCATTTCCGCTTCCAGCAGCATGGCCTGACAGTGACGCAGATAGCGTTCGCCGACCGCCGTCAGCTTCAATTGGCGGGTGGTGCGTTGCAGCAAACGTGCGCCGAGGCGTTCTTCAAGCTCGGCGATGCGCCGCGAGAGCCGTGACTTTGGAATGCCGAGCAAGCGGCCGGCGGCGGCGAAACCGCCAGCCTCGACCACTTTGGCGAAATAGTAGAGATCGTTGAGGTCTTGCATCTGGAAGTCCGACTGTTCTATCAGTGGGACAAACTATCGCATTGTTGCCGTCTAATCAGCTATTGGTTTCGTCGGTAGGATTGTCTCCATTCCGTCGCCACCGGCGATTCATTCCAGGAGATTCCACATGAAACTGCTGCACATCGATTCGAGCATTCTGGGCGACAACTCCGCTTCCCGTCAGCTGAGCAGTCAAGTCACTAAAGCCTGGCAAGCCGCCGAGCCAAGCGCTGTTGTGACCTACCGCGATCTGGCCGCTGATGCCATCAGCCACTTCTCGTCGAACACCCTGGTTGCCGCCGGCACCACCGCTGAACTGCGCAACGCCGCACAACAGCACGAAGCCGAACTGAGCGCCACCACCCTGGCCGAATTCATCGCCGCTGACGCCATCGTCGTCGCTGCCCCGATGTACAACTTCACCGTGCCGACCCAGCTCAAAGCCTGGATCGACCGCATCGCCGTCGCCGGCCAGACCTTCCGTTACACCGAAGCCGGCCCTGAAGGCCTGTGCGGCGGCAAGAAGGTAGTGATCGTTTCCACCGCTGGCGGCATCCACGCCGGTCAAGCTTCGGGCGTGGCACACGAAGACTACCTGAAACTGGTCTTTGGCTTCCTCGGCATCACCGACATCGAAGTCGTGCGTGCCGAAGGCCTGGCCTACGGCGAAGAAGTGCGCAACAACGCCATGAGCGCCGCTCAGGCGAAGATCAGCGAGCAGCTGTTCGCCGCCGCGTAAGGCTTGCGTAAAGAACAGCTCCTGTTCAGGCAAATCTCCAAAAACTCTGTATTCTGGTTCCGCAAGGGCCAGATACGGAGTTTTTTGTTTCTGACTGTTACATAATCTGGCCCGGGTTATGCAGTCTGATGATCAACGTCTGAGTGCAACGCCGCGCCGGGTAACCGAATTTCGGAATTTCGGGCGTCGAACACAACGGATCTTTCGATTGAGTAACAACAGGGTGGGGCATCCCATGATGCGTCTTTGTGCAGCGTTACTGATTTGCCTGCTCGGCAGCCTGAATTCAGTGCACGCTGCGCCCGGGCAGCACCCGCGCTGGAGCGTCGGCTATCACGAGATGACGTTCCTCGACCCGCTCGACCTGCAACCGATGCGCGCCATCGCGTTCTATCCCTCCAGCGACCGCGAACACCTGAGCCTGCTCGAAGGTTATTCGGTCGAGGCCGGCGAAGACACCAAAGTCGCCATCGGCCGTTTCCCCATGCTGATGCTCTCTCACGGCAACACCGGCACGCCGCTGGCGCTGCACGACCTGGCTACGTCACTGGCACGCAAGGGGTTCGTGGTGGTGGCGGTGATTCACCCCGGCGACAACTCCAAGGATCACAGCCGCCTCGGCACGTTGAGCAATCTCTACGGCCGGCCGATCCAGATTTCCGAAGCCATTACCGCCACGCTGGGCGACCGCATGCTCGCGCCGTATGTGAACGCCGAGCAGGTTGGCGTAATCGGCTATTCGGCGGGCGGCGAAACGGCGTTGATTCTGTCCGGTGCGCAGCCGGATCTGGATCGTCTGCGCCGTTACTGCCAGGAACGACCGGACGATCACGACGCCTGCAACACTCAGGGCGAATTGATTGTCGACCGCGACGATCTGCAACCGGTGGCCGATCCGCGCGTGCATGCGTTGCTGCTGATGGCGCCGCTGAGCCTGAAGTTTGGTCGTCACACTTTGGCTGATGTGCATGTGCCGGTGCTGCTCTACAGCGGTGATGGCGACAAACTGGTGGCCTTCGATAAAAACGCTGCCGCCCTGGCGCGCAAGCTTCCGACCGCACCCGACTTCAAATTGCTGGCCGGGGCAGGGCACTTCGTGTTCATGGCGCCATGCAATGAAGAGCAGATCCGGGCGATGCCGGCGCTGTGCACCGACGCGGACGGGGTCGATCGAGAAGACATCCACCGCAACCTGATTTCCAAAGCCGGACGGTTCTTCTCCCATGCCTTGGGCAGGCCGACCCGCGCGGGGATGCAGACGGCGGATCAGTGAGCGTTTACGCCATGGCCCGGCGCTTGAGCAGCAAGGTCAATCCCAGTCCGGTCACGGACAGCAGCGCCGCACTGAAGAAAATCCACGAATAGCCCAGGTTCAATGCCACCGCGCCCATCAACGGCCCGGCAATCGCCAGCGCCAGATCGAAAAACACCGCATAAGCACTCAACCCGGCGCCACGACTGGAGTTGGGCACCTGCTTGATCGCCTCGACGCCCAGCGCGGGGTATACCAGCGACAGGCCGAACCCGGCCAGACCGGCGCCGACCAAGGCATACGCGGTCGAGGGCGCCAGCCACAGCATGACCAGGCCGACGGTTTCGATGGTCATGCAGGCAATCGCCGAGGTGAATCCGCCAAAACGGCCGATGGCGGAAATGAACAGCAGCCGCGAAAGGATGAAACACACACCGAACACCGTCAGGCAATACGCAGCGCCGCTCCAGCCGCGATTGAGGTAATACAGGGTGATGAAGGTGGTCAGCGTGCCATAGCCAATCGACGCCAGGCTCAGACTGGCGCCGAACGGCGCAATCCGTCCGAACACCGCCCAGAACGGCAGGCGTTCACCGCGTACCACCGGCACCGAGGGTTTGTTGCGAATGAGCAGCAAGGCGCCGGCCGCGAGCAGCGACAGCGCAATGCCAAGGCTTTCGAAACCATAGTCGGCCACCATCACCACGCCCAACGGCGCGCCAATGGCAATCGCGCCATAGGACGCGATGCCGTTCCACGAAATCGAGCGCGCCGTGTGTTCGGCACCGACCTGGCCCATGCACCAACTGATGGTGCCGACGCCGATCAGGCCCTGGGCAATCCCCAGCAACAGGCGCCCGACAATCAGGATCGACAGGCTCAACAGCGGCAAGCTCTGCAACAGCGTCGAAACCAGCGTCAGCACACCGCTGAGCACGATCCCCGACAAGCCATACACAATCGCCCGCTTGGTGCCGACGGTGTCCGACATGCGCCCGGCCATCGGCCGACTGAGCAGGGTGGCCAGGTATTGTGAGCCGATCACCAGCCCCGCGATCACCGCACTGAAACCCAATTGTTCGTGCACATAGCCGGGCAGTACCGCTATCGGCAGGCCGATGCAGAGGAAGGCAATAAAGGTATAGAAAACGATGGAGACGATCTGCAGGGTGATCGCCAGGGAGCTTTGCGGTGGCTGTTGCTGCGCAGACATGAGGACTCGTTCGCGGGCGGCGGTGGGAGAGTCCGCATCATGGCGTGGCGCCGAAATAAAAGAAAGCAGGCTAACGATCCTTTCCTCGTTTCCCCGTTTCCCCGTTTCCCCGTTGATCGTTCCCACGCTCCGCGTGGGAATGCAGCCCGGGACGCTCTGCGTCCCTTCCAGAGCTGGAACGCGGAGCGTCTCTTGAGGCATTCCCACGCAGAGCGTGGGAACGATCAGAAATGAGCGAAAAAAAGCCCTGTCACAAGGACAGGGCTTTCTGCTTACCGCTCGATTCGACTCAGAACACCACGCCTTGGCTGCGCAGGTAGTCGTCGTAGGTGCCGCTGAAGTCGGTCACGCCGTTCGGGCTCAGCTCGATGATGCGGGTGGCCAGGGACGATACGAACTCACGGTCGTGGCTGACGAAAATCAACGTGCCCGGGTAGTTTTCCAGCGCCAGGTTCAGCGCCTCGATCGACTCCATGTCCAGGTGGTTGGTCGGTTCGTCCATTACCAGCACGTTCGGCTTTTGCAGGATCAGCTTGCCGAACAGCATACGACCTTGCTCACCACCGGAAATCACCTTCACCGACTTGAGGATTTCGTCGTTGGAGAACAGCATGCGACCGAGGGTGCCACGGATCACTTGTTCGCCCTGAGTCCACTGACCCATCCAGTCGAACAGGCTGACGTCGTCTTCGAAATCGTGGGCGTGGTCCTGAGCGTAGTAGCCCAGCTCCGCGCTTTCGGTCCACTTCACGGAACCTGCGTCCGGGGTCAGTTCGCCCATCAGCGTGCGCAGCAGGGTGGTCTTGCCGATACCGTTCGGGCCGATGATGGCTACGCGCTCGCCGGCTTCAACGGTGAAACTGAAGTTCTTGAACAGGGCCTTGCCGTCGAAGCCCTTGGACATCTGCTCGATGGTCACGGCCTGGCGGTGCAGCTTCTTGGTCTGTTCGAAACGGATGAACGGGCTCACGCGGCTCGATGGCTTGACTTCGGCCAGCTGGATCTTGTCGATCTGCTTGGCGCGGGAAGTGGCCTGCTTGGCTTTCGAGGCGTTGGCCGAGAAGCGGCTGACGAACGTTTGCAGTTCGGCAATCTGGGCTTTCTTCTTGGCGTTGTCCGACAGCAGCTGCTCGCGGGACTGAGTCGCCGCGGTCATGTACTCGTCGTAGTTGCCCGGGAACAGACGCAGCTCGCCGTAGTCCAGGTCGGCCATGTGGGTGCAGACGCTGTTCAGGAAGTGACGGTCGTGGGAAATGATGATCATGGTGCTGTTACGCGCCGTCAAAATCGTTTCCAGCCAGCGGATGGTGTTGATGTCCAGGTGGTTGGTCGGTTCGTCGAGCAGCAGCACTTCCGGATCGGAGAACAGTGCCTGAGCCAACAGAACGCGGAGTTTCCAGCCCGGCGCGACTTCGGTCATCGGGCCGAAATGCTGTTCCAGCGGAATGCCCAGACCCAGCAGCAGTTCACCGGCGCGGGATTCGGCAGTGTAGCCGTCCATCTCGGCGAACTCGGTTTCCAGCTCGGCCACGGCCATGCCGTCTTCTTCGCTCATTTCCGGCAGCGAGTAGATGCGGTCGCGCTCGGCCTTGACCTTCCACAGCTCTTCGTGACCCATGATCACCGTGTCAATCACGGTGAATTCTTCGTAGGCGAACTGATCCTGGCGCAATTTACCCAGGCGTACATTCGGTTCCAGCATGACCTGGCCGCCGGACGGCTCGAGGTCGCCGCCGAGGATCTTCATGAAGGTCGACTTGCCGCAACCGTTGGCGCCGATCAGGCCGTAGCGGTTGCCGCCGTTGAATTTGACCGAAACGTTTTCAAACAGCGGCTTGGCGCCGAACTGCATGGTGATGTTAGCTGTAGAAATCAAAGGTTTTTCCTGCGAAGCGTGCTGAGTAGCGAGGGTGCAGCCGGAGCGCTTGGCCCGAGTCGAAGTGCGCTGAGGCGGGGCAATCCCGTCATCAACCAAGGGGGGCGCGTAAAGTTTGGCGGCGATTGTACTGGTCTGGCTCTTTAAACGATAGGGCGGTGACATTCCGATTGCCGGTTGGTGCTATCGCGAGACAGTTTTTCACAGATGAAGGTTCACTATTGGTTACAAACTGTGGCTAAAATGCCATCCATTCACCCAATGCCTTGTCCGGCATGGGCTCAAGGATGCGCCACCGGGACGTTTTTTTTGATTTCAGACCACTGCCACAGACCTTGGGCCACAGCCCGAAAGGCGCGCAGTTTGTTCACTTCTGACGTGTGACGATTTCCGTGAAACTCATCATTGCCGCTGTATATGTCATTTCCATTGCGTACGTTCACCTGCGCGGTCGCGTACGCCACAAACTCGGTCGTCAACTGAGCGATCACTCCTCGTTCCTGGCACCGATCAACTGCTTCCTTTATCTGTTCTCGAAAAAGCCCAACACGCCTTACCTTGATCCAAAGGACTTTCCCGATCTGACTCCGTTGCAGACCCACTGGGAAGAAATCCGTGAAGAAGGTCGTAACCTGCTGCGTGCCGGCGAGATCAAGCGCTCTAACCAGTACGACGACGTCGGTTTCAACTCGTTCTTCAAGACTGGCTGGAAGCGTTTCTACCTGAAGTGGTACGGCGACAGCCACCCGTCGGCGCTGCAACTGTGCCCGCGCACCACCGAACTGGTGCAGAGCATCGGCTCGATCAAGGCTGCGATGTTCGCCGAGCTGCCGCCGGGCTCGAAACTGGTGCGTCACCGCGACCCATACGCCGGTTCGTACCGCTATCACCTTGGCCTGGAAACGCCGAACGACGCCGGTTGCTACATCAACGTCGATGGCGAGAATTATCACTGGCGTGATGGCGAAGCGGTGATGTTCGACGAGACGTTCATTCATTACGCGGAAAACACCACCGACCAGAACCGCATCATCCTGTTCTGTGACATCGAGCGCCCGATGAAGTATCGCTGGGCGGCGGCGTTCAACCGCTGGTTCAGCCGCACCGTGATGTCGGCGGCCGGTGCGCCGAACGATGCGGGTGACCGCACCGGTGGCATTAACCGGTTATTTACCAAGATCTACAAGATTCGCCTGCGCGGAAAAGAGCTGAAAAAGCGCAATCGCAAACTCTACTACATGGAAAAGTGGGCGATCTTCGGCGGTCTGCTGGCGATCTTCATCCTGATCTGACGAATCGGGCGACTGTTGAAAGACAGTCGCCCGATTTCATTTTCACGACGCTTTTTTGGTCTTCTTCGCCGCTGTTGTCTTGCTGGCCGTCTTCTTCGCCGGTTTGGCCGGGGCTTTCCCGCCGAGGCTGCGCTTGAGCAGTTCGGTCAGGTCAATAACATCGGCCGATTTGCGCTCTTCTTCAGCGGAAACGGTTTCAACGTCTTCGATCTTGCCTTCATGGGCCTTCTTGTCCACCAGCGCCATGATTTTGTCTTCGAACTCGTCGTTGTAATCCTCGGGCGTCCAGTCCGCTGTCATGTCTTCCACCAACCGTTTGGCCATGTCCAGTTCGCCCTTGGCCAGTTGCGGCTTGGTCACTTCGCTGCCCAGCTCAAGTTCGTCCAGGCTGCGCACTTCCTGCGGCCAGCGCAACTTCACCAGCACCAGCGCCGACTCCAGAGGCATCAGCGCCGCCAGGTATTGGCGCGTATGTAAAACCACTCGGGCGAGGGCGACCTTCCGGGTTTTGCTCAGGGTTTCACGCAGCAAGGCATAGACCTTGCCGCCACGCTTGTCCGGCGCCAGGTAATAGGGCGTGTCGATGTTCTGCAGCGGGATCTGTTCACTGTCGACAAAGGCGAAGATATCGATGGTCTGGGTTGAAACCGGGTGTGCCGAGCGGATTTCTTCTTCGCTGAGCACCACATAGCGGCCCTTTTCGAACTGCACACCTTTGACGATGTGCTCCTTGGTGACTTCCTTGCCGGTCACCTTGTTGACCCGTTTATAGCCGACCGGGTCCATGCTGCGGCTGTCGAGCCAGTCGAAGTCGACGCCTTGGGATGACGTCGCCGAGACCAGCGCCACGGGGATGTGGACCAGACCGAAACTGATTGCGCCTTTCCAGATTGCCCGAGCCATGTGCTGTTCTCCGAGTGATGTTCGGGTGACCCGTGGCCCGGCGTAAAAGTTTCCGTTGTTTGCTGGGGGCCGCTAAACGTCAGGTCAAGCCGTGTTACATCTTGTTTAGCGGTGACGGGTTAACAAATGCGAACCCACGGCGTAGCGTGGACTCGAAGGCTCTAGTCCCTGCGCACCGAAAGAGGCCGTTCATGAACCGTTTCCTGCTTGGCATTGCGTTGCTCGCCCTCAGTGGCGGGCTGGTTCACGCCGATGGCGCAATAAGCCATACATCGCTGTTGCTGGCACAAAGTCCGACCGGCAACAGCAACAACCCCTACAACAGCCCGATCCGCCGGGCGAACCCCAACAGCATGCAGGGCACCCAGCCCGGCACTCCGCCCATTCGCGGGCCGAACACCGTTCCCGTGCCGCGTCCGCCGACCCTGGAGAATCGCGGTATCGGCAATGGCCAGCCGCTGCGCTCCGTGCCGAGCACGCCACCCACCTTCATCCCCAACCCTCCAGCCCGTGACAGCGGGAGCAACCGTTGAATGGCAGAACCGCTTCTGTCAGCCCTTCAAACGAACAAAAGGAATCGTGCATGTTGCGTAAAACCCTTCTGGCCGGCCTGTGTGCCAGTGCACTGATCGCCGCCCCGGCATTCGCTGCGGCTCCCAAAGAGCTGCAAAGCGAGCAGGGCACCCTTGAAGTCACAACGATTACCCAGGGCCTCGAGCATCCATGGGCTCTGGCCTTTCTTCCTGATCGCCAGGGCATGCTGGTGACCGAACGTCCCGGTAACCTGCGCGTGGTGGATGCCGACGGCAAGCTGTCTGCGCCGATCACCGGTGTGCCAGACGTCTGGGCCAAGGGGCAGGGCGGATTGCTCGATGTGGTGCTGTCACCGGATTTCAAACAGGATCGCCTCGTGTACCTGTCGTACGCCGAGGGCGGCGGTGCGGGTGACAAGGCCGGAACGGCGGTGGGGCGCGGGCGCCTATCGGACGACCTGAAAACCCTGAAGGACTTCAACGTGATTTTCCGTCAGGAACCGAAACTGTCGGTCGGCAATCACTTCGGCTCGCGGCTGGTGTTTGACCGGGACGGTTATCTGTTCATCACTCTGGGCGAAAACAACGACCGCCCGACCGCGCAGGACCTGGACAAGTTGCAAGGCAAGGTCGTGAGGATCTACCCCGACGGCAAGGTGCCGGACGACAATCCCTTTGTCGGCCAGTCCGGCGTGCGCCCGGAGATCTGGTCCTACGGCCACCGCAATCCCCAGGGCGCCGCACTCAATCCATGGACCGGCACCTTATGGGAAAACGAGCACGGCCCGCGCGGCGGCGATGAAGTGAACATCATCGAGCGCGGCAAGAACTACGGTTGGCCGCTGGCAACCCACGGCATCAACTACTCCATGCAACCGATCCCGGAAGCCAAGGGCAAGACAGCCGAAGGCACGGTCGGGCCGCACCATGTCTGGGAAAAATCCCCGGGCGTCACCGGCATGGCTTTTTACGATGCCGATCGCTTCAAGCCGTGGCAGCACAATCTGTTCATCGGTGCGCTGGTGACGCAGGAGCTGATCCGCTTGCAATTCGACGGCGACAAGGTGGTGCATGAAGAACGCTTGCTCGGCGAACTGAAGCAACGGATTCGTGATGTACGCCAGGGGCCGGATGGTTACCTGTATGTGCTGACCGATGAGTCCGACGGTTCGCTGTACAAGATCGGACTCAAATGAACCCTTCACGCGGGTGAGCGAGCGTAGAGCACCACCGCCGCCCGCAACTTGCCACGACCAAAGCGGCACATCTTCTCGAACTCCCCATGGCTGACCGGCACGTGCTGGCAGTCCATGGGCTGGCGATGCTGGCTGTGGTCGACATCCGGGTCGTGCAGGTAGACGAAGTCTTCGTCGCAGTCGGTGACGATCACCCAGTGCGGCGACTTGGAGCGGGTGAGGCGATAGCTGCTGATCAGCACCAGGGGTTGTCCACCGTTGGCCAGCAGCGTGGGTAAATCCAGCGTTACGCCGATGACCTGATCGACATCGGTGTCGTTCAGTTGCGCCATGAACTCGTCATGGACCAGGCGCATGACGTCTTTTTTATGCGCATCGCGCACGCCGTCGAGAAACAGCGGCCCGGTCATGCTCAGTTGCAATCGCACTCTGAAACCCCGGCGCCAAGCCGCCAGAGCCAGGCCTTGCGGGCTGCAACCGCCATGGCCGGCCGTCATGAACACCGTGGTTGCTTCGCGCCACAACTGCAATTCCTCGCGCCGCTCCAGCAAACGATCGGCCTGCAACGCGCCCATGGCCATCAGCAGGCAGGCCGGGCCGCAGGTGAAATCGGTGGTTTGTCGGTAATAGGGGACCTTGATATTGCGTGAATCGCGATGCTGGAGAATGCGTTTCTCCAGACGCAGCGCGTCGGCGTGATCCTCGTAGTAGTCATGGATCAGTGCAAAGCGCCGGTAGCCGTTACGCTCGTACAGGGCGATGGCGGCGGGGTTGTCGGTGCGCACTTCCAGCCGCAGATAGGCGCAGTCGTGCTCAAGCGCACAGGCCTCGATCCGTTGCAGCAATTGCTTGCCCAGACCACCGCCGCGCGCCTCGGGAGCAATCGCAATGGAATACAGACGGGCCAGCGAGGTGCCGCGATGAAACAGCACCAGCGCATAACCGGCCAGTTGACCCTCGCGTAAGGCCACCCACAATTGCCCGTGGGCCCGGGTGATCATCCATTGGAAACTGCGGCGGGTGAGCCGGTCCGTGGTGAAACAGTGCATCTCCAGCGTCAGCAACGCGGGCAAATCATCAACGACCGCCAGGCGAAAAACAGCATTCATATGACCACCGTAAAAGTTGCGTAACGAAACGGGACTTTCGAAAAACTTCGTGCTTAATAGAAAAGGTCTTGTTCTCCAACGGATCAATTTCTATGTCAGCGGTACAGGGTCATTGGCGCGAAGTATCCAGTCAAAGTTTGCCACCGGCAACTTATTTAAAACCGCAGATCAGAACGTCCAGTCAAGTGATGATCATCGTCGAACGCAAGGAAGACTGGGCCTCGTACTTTCCCAGCGAAGACATCCTGACGGCCCAGGAATATCTCGAACAACCACCCGACAGCGAGCCGGGAAAACGCGTTCAGGTGATCAATCTGTGCCGCAGCTACAAGTACCTGGGGCACGGCTACTACTGCTCGCTGCTGGCTGAAGCCCGAGGCCACAAGGTGATTCCGTCGGTACGCACGATCAGCGAACTGACCCGAAAATCCCTTTACGGTCTGGCGCTGGATGACCTGGATAAAACCCTGGAAAAAGCCCTCAGCCATCATCTCTACAGCGACACTGAAGGTTTTACGCTGACACTTTATTTCGGCAGAACCCATATAGAGCCGTTGCAGGATCTGGCCCGGCAATTGTTTGAAGTATTCCCGTGTCCGATTCTATTAGTTGAGTTTCGTCGAACTAACGGCTGGCACATCGAAGGTATAAAGTCTGGCGCCTTGCACAAGTTGCGCGACGATCAGGAAGATCAGTTCGCCAATGCGCTGGACGGCTTCAGTCGCAAGATCTGGCGTGTACCGCGTTCGCCGCAAGTGGCGCGAT
The DNA here is from genome assembly GCF_019710535.1 of Pseudomonas sp. 3-2. NCBI lineage: Bacteria > Pseudomonadati > Pseudomonadota > Gammaproteobacteria > Pseudomonadales > Pseudomonadaceae > Pseudomonas > Pseudomonas sp. 3-2. The sequence goes on from NZ_CP081200.1 coordinate 3,209,805, forward strand.
ATGACCTGGCGATCCTGCATGATCCGCAGGAAGCCTTGCCGCCATCCAACGCCCGCGCACTGGAAAACTTCGTGCGGGTCGGCAAAAGCATGGGCATCGATGTCGAGCTGATCGAACGCAAGGACTACGCAAGGCTGGCCGAGTACGACGGCCTGCTGATCCGCGAGACCACCAGCGTCGACAACCACACTTATCGCTTCGCCAAGAAGGCCGAAAGTGAAGGGCTGGTGGTGATGGACGACCCGACGTCGATCCTGCGCTGCACCAACAAGGTCTACCTCACTGACCTGCTCAACAGCCATCAACTGGGCATGCCCGCCACGGAAATTCTCTACAAGGAGCGCCCCGAAGACTTCGAACGGGTCGGCGAACGCCTCGGTTTTCCGCTGGTGCTGAAGATCCCGGATGGCTGTTTCTCCCGTGGCGTAATCAAGGTCGAGAGCCAACAGGCCCTGCTGGAAGCCACCGCCGAGCTATTCGAACATTCGGTGCTGTTATTGGCCCAGGAATTCTTCTACACCGAGTACGACTGGCGCATCGGCGTGCTCAACCGCAAACCGATCTTTGCCTGCCAGTACTTCATGTCCAAGGGCCATTGGCAGATCTACAACCACAAGGCCAAGGGCCAGGACGTCAACGGCGAATGCCGCACGCTGGCGATCCACGAAGCGCCGCGCGCGGTGGTGGAACTGGCGGTGAAGACCGCCAACCTGATCGGCGACGGCTTGTATGGCGTCGATCTGAAACAGGCCGGCGACAAAGTCGTGGTGATCGAGGTCAACGACAACCCGAACCTCGACGCGGGCATCGAAGACGCCTACCTGCAAGACGATCTGTATTCGCTGGTGCTGGAAGAATTCGTGCGCCGTCTCGAGCTCAAACGCCGCGGCCAGGCTTGGTGACCGGCCGATGATCAACAGCTTTGCACTCAATCACGGCGCCTTGCAGCGGGTCGAGCGGCTGGACGCCGAGGTGATGCTGTTCAGCGACCCCGACGCCGCCGAGCGCGACCTGCTCCACAGTCACTTCAAACTCGATGAACACGCGCTGGCCTCGGCGCTCGACCCGGACGAGGTATCGCGGATCGAGTTTCACCCCGATCACCTGTTTCTGATCTGGAAACGCCCGGAGAACTATTCCGGCGGCGGCAGCCTGGCGTTCGAGGTGTCGTCCTGTGGTTTGCTGTTCTCACCGGGTCAGTTGCTGGTCATCGCCACGGACGACACGCCGTTGCACGGCATCGGTACACGTCAGCCACCGAACACACCGCTGGATGTGTTGCTGGACCTGCTGTTCAACAACATCCATCACTACCTAGGGCATCTGAAGGTGATCAAACTGGTCGCCCGGGAGTTGCAGCAGAAATTCAACGCCTCGATGCAAAACCAGCATCTGGTGCAGATGTTCAACCTCAGCGAAAGCCTGATCTATTACATTAACGCCCTGCACAGCAACGGCGCGGTGCTCACGCGGCTGCGCAATCACGCGGAAAAACAGCACTTCGGCAGCGAAGCCATCGGCCTGATCGACGACCTGATCATCGAAAACAACCAGTGCTACGAGCAGGCGGAAATCTATTCGACGGTGTTCTCCGGGCTGATCGACGCCCGTGGCAACCTGATGAACAACAGCATGAACAACCTGCTGCGCAAACTGACGCTGATCAACGTGGTATTCCTGCCGCTCAACCTGATCGCGAGCATTGGCGGCATGTCGGAATTCAGCATGATGACCGCCGGCACACCGTGGTGGGTGTCGTACCCGTTGTTTCTGGCAGCGATGCTGCTGGGGGCGGGCGGGATGCTGTTCGGGCTCAGGCGTCTTGCGAAGTGACCGGGGCCGAACGCTTGCGATCCTGCAGGCCCCGAACAACCAGGTACATCAGCGGCCCGATTGAAACAAATACCGCCGTCAGCAACAGATAAGGCACCACCGACCAGCCCGACTGCCCACGCTTGCGCGCGTCCTTGTACATCCAGACGCCCGCCAGGGTTGCCAGCAGATAGAGATCGATCACCACCTGCGCAGTGTCCGGACGCGACATCAGGCTGATGCCGAAGTCGATCAGCGACTGTTCCGCCTGAAGCATCACGGAGACGGTGTAGCCGCTGAAGGCAATCAACGCGGTGAGGGGCAGGGCGATGGACATCAGGTATTCCTTCCTTGGGCAGATGAGTCGGAATTTCAAGTTGCGCAGCTATCAGCCGTTGGCAGTTGCCAACGGCGTTGAAGCGTTCAGGGCAGCAGTGGGCGTAGAAAACTGCGCTCGTAGCTGATGATGAACTTCTTTTCGACCAGATCGGCCACCAACGCCGTGCTTTCCGGGTCGGTCAGTGCAATGTGGCGATAACTTTCGTAATCCGCCAGCGACGGGAAACTGAACAGGCAATACGCGATATTGCTCGCGCCTTCCGAGGGCAGGAAGTAACCATGATGCGTTCCTCCCAGCCGTTCGACGATGCCGAGCCAGGTCTTGGCGTAGGCTTCGAATGCGTCCAACTGATAGGGATCAATCACGTATCTGACGTGGCAGGTAATCAAGGCTGCGGCTCCTTTGCAGATTATTCAGGTATTGCCACGCCAATCTTGTCCGAAGCCGACCAGATACGGAAACGCACTTCAACGTCCTGCGGTGCGTAAACCACGATCGGCAGCTTGCTGTTGTAGCGCACGGTGAAACCGTCACCGATCACCGGCACGAATACGCGTTTTTTCTGGGTGCCGGGCGGGCAGGCCATCAGCGTGCTCATCGGGCCGCTGACTTTTTCCAGGCGGTAGAACGGATAGCCCCAGCCTTCGAGGTTTTTCTCTTCGAGGGTGCCGCCCAGACGCTGGCGGTTGCAATCGACTTCGAGGGTTTTGCCGGCGAGGATTTCGACTTTGAAGTTTTCTTCCTGGGCCTGTTGCGGCAGGTGGATGACCTGGCGCGTGAAGCCCGCTTCGGCCTTCGGATAAGGCGCGGTGTCTTCAAGCTTGGCGGCGTGGGCGAGGGTGGACAGGCTGGCGAGCATCAGGCCGGCCGTCGCGCGGACGGTGAAATTTCCCATTGAAGCCTCCTGGCGGGTGTACGTTGGTTGACGGGCATTCTCACTGTCGCAGGCGATGAATGCAAACCGCCAGCCGCTTGCAAATTGCAGTGCCTGCACGATCGAATCTTGCATTTTGCAACTGGCCAGTTGCCTGCGTTTTGGCCAAGTCATTGATTTGCAAGGAGGTGAATGCAACCTGATGAAAGGCACGTTTTATGCGTTTATTTGGTGCAGCGCACCGAGTTCGGGCGCCTACACTCCAATGGGCATTTCGCAGTACAGCCGCTTGTCACACCCAAGGATTCAGCGGGGACACACCCGTGGGAACCGTGGCATCGGTCGACGTGAATACTTGATTGGCAGTCTCACAGTAAGGAGAGGTTTCGCCATGTTTCTGTCTGCCTTGGAACTCCGCAACATCATTGAAAGCAGCTTTCTACCGAAACGCTGCCAGTGCACGCTGTCCCCGGATCTGTCGATGACCGTCAAGGTGTATGGCGATCACCAGACCGATCAGGTTGAGCTGCAGGTGAGTGGCATCGATGCCAGTCATTTGAACAGCTGTCGCGAAATCAACGGCCTGATCGCCGGGTTGCGCTCGGATCTTGCGCAACAAACGGCAACCCATCATTCAGTGCCGCGATCCCGAGTCGTCTAACCGACTGTTTCACCCAGTTCGACCGTCACGCGCCGGGCCTGCAAGAAGCCAAGGCCCAGCGCGAACTCGACCAGCACCGCGAGCAGAATCCCGGGGCCGGCGTGGCCGTTGAGCCATTCAGCAAACCCCAGCACCGCCAGGCCAACACAGCCGACGATAAAGCCGTTACTCAGCGCATTGCGCGCGATCGACACAGGCGCGTTGCGCACCAGATAAAACATCACCCCCAAGGCTGCAAACAGCACCGCGCTGCGTCGTGCGACGAATCCGGCTGCCTCCGAATACTCGATACTCCAGATCGCCAGCAACATCTGTGGCGCCAAACCCCAGGCCAGGGACAACAGAAAACACAGGGAGAAGGTGAGGGTCGACAACGTGCGAAACGACAACTGCATGGCGAATCCTTGCGGCAGTGAGGAGGGGCCCGAGCATACTCTTCGAGACCCGTGCTCGCCTACCGCAAAGCCGCAAATCAGAGCTTTCTGTCAGTTTTGGAAACTGCACGCGTCAGATAATTTCCGGTAACTGATTTCTTCCGGTTTACCGGTGTTGTCGAGGTACTTCATGTCGGCGGTGATGACCTTGCACTCCTGCGTCGGCGGCTCGGTCAGGGAAACCACTTTGGCTACGTGCAACGGCATGCCGTATTCATAGGGAACAGCCTTGGAAGTGTCATTGGCCTGGGCCAGCCCGGCAAACGCGGTGCAGACGAGGGCGGTGGTGAGCAGGAACGGACGAATGTTCATGATGGACTCCGGTGCGACGGAAATGGAGTTCGGCATGTTGCAAGCCAAACCTGCCGCACTGGGCGTCAGCCAGGGGCTGAGGGTGTGCGGTTCAGTAAAGTTTTTGACCGCGGCGTTAAGCGATGGTTAACCGGGCTGAACGCCGGCTGTCTGGGCGGGATTGTTTCGTGGGGGAGTCTCGGCGGATTCCTACAAGGGTGGATGCCTTGTCTGCTTTCGGGGGCTGGAGTGGGGCGGTTATGGTTTGGCGTCGCTGCAAAATCAGCGACTTAGGTTTGGTCACCTGAAAAACTCAACACATCTGTGCCATGATTCGCGCCGCGGACATTCATGTCTTCGGAGTACATTGCTGTGGCGGCTGTGTGCAGGGGCGCCTTCGGGCGAGCTGATCGGGTTTCTCAGTTGACCAAGCCTTGCATACAGTCCGCCTCCCATCGTTTGGTCACGGTGTCGGCGGGTCATTGAAGCCTATCGAGTAATGACAATGCCAATACTGAAACTAAGCTCCGCTCGCTACCTCCCGCTCAACAGCGGCGTCACTGACAGCGCACCGCTGGTCATCGACACCCAAGCCAACCCAAAAGACCTCTTCGAAGCCGCCGTGCAACGTATCCGCGCCGCAGCCGACCTGCTCGAAACCCTGCACTGCCTGTGCTTCAAACACGCCGACGTCCAGGACATTCCCCACATCACCCATGCGCTGTACCTGCTGACGCAGGATGGCAGTGATTTGCTGCAGGTTGCGCAGCAGAAAATGTTGAACTGGACTGCACCTGCCTGACATCCGTAAGGATTTAACGGGAAACAGACTGTTTTCCCGTTAAACCCCACGTTTTCACTTCAAGCCATGCTGGCAGACGTAGAAGAAGGAATTTGCGCGAGACGCACAGACTCCTGGTTCTCACGATGTTCAGCCCATCTGTCGATGTGGATTTGCAACTCTGGCAGTGAGCTGCAATCGCCATAGAGGTCCGTCATCGTGAGTTTGGTTTTGCTCAGGGTGATCACCGTTTGCAGCGTACCCTCAAGGGCTTTGAGTTCTTTTTCATTGTGTCGAATGGCCTGGCGGATGGCTGTCTGGCGATCCTGAAGGTCCGACATGGTCGAGCGACGTTGCAGCGCAGTAGCGCGATCCTGGGGCCGGCTTTCGATTGTGCCGCCCGGGAACTCGGCACTGGCTTCACGCTGCCATTTCTCCAGTTCCGTGCGATACGTCTCGATTTCCAGCTTCAGACGATTGGACTCCGTCGTACTGATGATGTAGCCGCCGGTTTGCTGTGTGTCCTGCCAGCGGCGAAGCGATGCCCAACACGCTGGAATATAGCCGTCCAGCATCTTGTGGTCGGCGCCGTTGGCCGCCTGAGTCAAAAAGTTCTTGCGGTCTGGCGTGTCGTTGTTTTTCAGCTGCTTCAGACAGCGATTCATGGCGGCTTCTTCATAGCCTTCGCATCCCGGGGTCCACAGAACGGAGGAGAGCTGTCGGCCGGGCAGTTGCAATGGCATGAAATAGCGCTGCTCGCCATGGTGCCAGTAAGGCTTACCGCCGAAGCGCCCCATACCGACCGCCATAACCACTCCGCCTGCGGCTGGCGTCAGAACGCCGGATACCGTTGCGGCGAGGCCGGTGATCCAGATCGGTTTTTTGGTGTCCATCCAGCCGGCCGGGACGCTGGGAACCGGGTCGTTCTGGTTGACGATTCGGTGGTGAGTCAACCCGCTCGCTGACTCGACAAAATCTTTGTCACCGGCGCGGGGAGAACCGAAGGTATAGAGAATGACGTCATCGGTGATCTCGCGGTGCAGCCATTCGGAGAGCAGCAACGCGATGGCACCGCCGAGGCTGTGGCCGCAGACGAGGATTTTTTGGTCGGTGCGGAAGCGAAGAACGTAACGCTCGATGAATGGACGCAACGCCATGAATGCTTCGTAGAAACCTTGGTGCGCTTTACCCGTTCCACCCTCAATCGGCACTTGTTGGGCATCGACATCACGCCAGGCGTCCCAGCCTTCCGCTGTACCTCTCACACCGATGAGAATTACCCGGTCATCGTGAGTGGCATAGGCCTGGGTGTCGGTGTTCTTCCAGTCAGTGGAGCCCTTTCTCGAATCGTTGAAAAAGTGCACGCTCATTGGCGTTTCCAGCTCTTCACCGGAAGATGGGTCGTTTTGTGGGTAAAGCTCAGGGTCGAAAGGCACTATTTCCAGGCGCTTTGAATAGGGAACATCCTCGACCAGTGGGAACGATGGTTTCTTGGAGTCCGCGTAACTTGACGGCTCTTCGAAGCAAGCAAGGCAGGTATTCAGCACATGGCCAATGGTGCCGCGCTTGGGATAGGTGAACTCGAAATCTTTTTTGGGGGCTGTGTCAGGTTTTTCTGGCGTCTGACCAAAAGCACCGTAGCTCAATGTGGCGAGCAACGATAGTTGATACAAGTTCAGCGCACTAAACTCGGGGGCCAAAGACAAAAGTGGCCTGAACGCGCGCAAGGCGCGTACTTCGAGAACGTAATGTTTCTCAGGAAGTAGGCCCACTCCAAAACTTGGAACTTTGTCTCCAGCGAAATCACGGGCGAGTTTGGCGCAACCTGCGGGCACAGGGCTGGAAAGTTTGGCGGCAGGAGGCAAATGCTTGGTGAACTCGACAAGGTCGCGGACTTCGACGTTGTGATATTCGCCTTTTTCGGCCGAGGCGCGGTAAGCGCCTGTTTTGCCTGTGCTGCCGATTGGGCGTCTAAGTGTTTGCTCAGCGGCGGCTTGAAACTCAGTTACAGGTATATTGTAATAATCGCGACCTGAAATAAACTTATAAAATTTGTCTGCGCCATTATATGTTTTGTTTAATGTGAGAATCGCTGGGCCTGCATAACTGCCTTCTATTTTTGCATACCCATCTGCATCCAGTGTCCCAGATTTTTTTTCGCCTTCGGTGTCTGAAAGCTCATAGGATAGGCCCGCATATGGCTTGCCTTCTCCAAACTCGTCTACTAAACGGAAACTGATCCAGTTCCCTCTTAAAGGGCACGAACGTCGCTGATCGCTGAGTTGTGAAGCTTCATTTTTATCCATCGATTTAATCCCTTTAATTGCAGCCCGGATAAACCGTGCATTCCTTTCCATTCAGTTTGAAGGTTCTAAACTTGTCAGTTAGTCCACCGCAAAATCCATATGGATCATCCTGTCCCTCTCCGAGGCATGGCTTCCAGCCTTCGGGAACCTTTATCCATGTGTCATTTATCGCTGGGCGCTCTTCAGCTGAGAGCCGAAATTCTATTTTTACGGTTTTATTCGCCAATTCCGCTCTCTGAATTGCGCCACCTGGTTTACGCCGTTTAGACCTATTGTCGGAGATTTCCCAGTTTTCATTGGCTGCATAGCAGGACAGAATTTTCTCGACTTGTCCTTTTGTTATTTTTGAATTGCTGATTTTAAAGAGCCAGGAACATAGTCCTCTCTGCTCGACCGTTCTTTCGTGTGCTTCTGGATTGGCTCTGGTTTTTGTAGATGTTGCCGAAATACCTCCAGCCAACTCTAAATCACTATCCAGCGACCCCGTCCCATATCTGGCGCTCACCTCGTAGCTAACGCGCGTAAGCTCCATTGAACAATCAGCAATGTGGTACTCCAACGGAATGTCTGTGGATACTGTTTGCTCGATGTCTTTGGCGTCAGTTGTATTCGAATTTTGTTGCTGGCGAGTAACATTTCCACCGAGGCCTGGGCTGTAGGTCTCGCATTTTTCACCACTTTTAGGCGAGTAGATGGCTTTGGATGTGAAACCAAATTTAGCAGGAATCGTGGCAACTAACGTGAAGTGTTCCCGGCTGTAATAGCTGGTAGCTCCTTCAACGGAGTCCTTAGCAATCTGTCCCGCAAAGCTGCATGCACCTACCAATGGCAGAGCAAGGAAGAACACGGCTTGAGGACCACATGAAAAATACTTGCTAGTCATGAACTACTCCCTGTTCAACGCAATTAGGATAGATGGTGCACTCGCGTTTATTCATTTTGAAGGTTCTGAAGTTTCTGTTGTTTTTAGTGCAGAATCCATAAGGGTCATTGAGCCCATCTCCAAGGCAAGGCTTCCAGCCTTCAGGAAATTTCAGCCAAGTATCGCCCACCGATGGATACTCTTCAGTGGATAGGCGAAAGTCGACTTTTACAGTTTTCCCAACTAATTGACTTCTTGCGAAGGAGCCACCCGGGTTACGTTTTTCGTATTTTTTCTTTGAGACTGACCAGCGTTCATCGGCGGCCTTACATGAGAGAAGCTTTTCTATTTCGTCGAGTTTCGCCTTGGACTTGCTGATCTGAAACATCCAAGCGCAGAGTCTTCTTTGTTCAATAAGATCTGGAACTGGCGTTTCAACGACGCTTGGCGGTGCTTCGCTTACTGATAGTCCCCCAGCCACTGCCAACCCGTGGTCCCAAGCGTCCGGCCCATAAGTCGCATTTACTTCATAAATAACCCCACCAAGCTCCATAGAACAATCTGCAATATGAAACTCCAGTGGTATTTTAGTGGACACTGTCTGCGCTACATTCTTTGCCACCGTGTTATTGGACATCTGTTGTTCACGAGTCACCATTCCACCCAGCCCAGGACTGTACTTTAAGCAGCTTTCACCCGCCTTCGGGTAATAGTGGGCCTTGGAGGTGAAGCCAAACTTGGCAGGCACCGTAGCAACAAGCGTGAAATGATCCCACGAGTAGTAACTCACGCTGCTTTCAGCCATCTGACGCGCGAAGCTGCAACCACCGAGTATTGGCACCGCCGCGACTGCAATCCACAGTCGAGCCCTCAAGCCGTGGCACCTGCTTTCGGATCCGCGAACACGCGTTGGCATCGGTCGAAGTGTTGTTCCGGCGTTTCCCCGGGGATGGGCTCCCAGGCAATGTCAGCGGCGCAGGGTGGCGAAAGGCGCAGGCTCAGCATCAGCTGTCGTTGCTCTTCGGTTCGCCAGCCCCACTCATCAAGCAAATCCATCTGTTCTTCCAGCCATTCACTGACCACGCGGGTTTCTGCCAGTGCAGCGGCGGCGTCGACGTGGTAAGTCAGCAACCAGCGCTTGAGGTTGTCACGCAGGATGCTTCTGGCCTGTTCGCCTGACTCGGGAGTACGGAGCCACGGCGCGGGATTCGGTACCGGATACAGATCCGGTCTGGCGTTGGCCGCGCTCTTCCACTGATCTTCATCCCAATACAGCACACTGCTGATCGGTCCGAGCAGCAGCGGCCATTCAGTTTCTTTCATGTTGGCCAGGCAACGGGCGAGTACGCGGTTGTCCTGAAAGCGGAACAGTGAGCGGTCGCCATCCTCATCGATGACCATGCGTGCGATCCAGTGCTGGGTCAGGCTGTCGAGATCGGCCTTGTCCATGCTGCCGATCCAGCCCCAGTTACGCTGTGGATCATCCAGCAGCTTGCGGAACGCTTCGTTGCCCGAGTTTTCGAGTTCAGTCAGCCATGGGCTGATGGACGCGAACTGGGCGAACTCGGTACGTCGGTAGAGTTGCACCGAGCGCTGCATTACACCGGCGCTGTACAACGGCGTGACCGGGTTCGGTTCGGCGAGGCTGTCGAGAGCGAGGATCAGGACGCGATTGAAGCGAGACTGTTCGCCCAGCCAGTTATTGAACGCATCACTCATGCCACGACTCCCAGATCACATTTGCCTTCGCGGCAGGCCTCACAGATAGGGCAGCGGGTGTCACCGGCCTTGCGCGCAGCTTTGGCCAATGCCATTTGGGCGGCAGCCGGGACGAGCAAGGCGCCAGCCTTGTCTTTGGCCGCTAGCCACGGGATAACGGGTTCGAGAATCCCGATGCCTGTTCCGACACCCGGCGCACCGCCGGTGTTGGCCTTCACTTCCGCACCGCTGATGGTCACGCCACCCGCATCGACCTTGACGAAACTGCCGCCAGCCTTGGCCGTCAGCTCCATGCCACCCTCGATCACGACCTTGTCGCCGGCGTGGTAGTGAATCTCCGTGCCCGCCTCCACGAACTGCCCGGTGCCGACCTTCACATGCTGTGTCACGCCCACGGTCAGGTGATCGTTGGCGCGCATTTCGCTCTTGCGGTCCAGGTGGGTGATGCGGTGTTCCTCGACTTTGAATTCACTTAAAACATTGGCTTCGACCGTGTCATGCCGTTCATTGCCAACGCGGATTTTCTGGTCGTGCTCAATGTTCTCGTCCCAGTCGCGCTGGGCGTGGATGTAGATCTGTTCCGCGCCTTTCTTGTCTTCGATGCGGAATTCGTTATAGCCCTTGCCGCCCGGTGAGCTCAGGGTCTTGAAGGTGCTGCGGGTCTTGTTCGCCGGCAGGTCGTAGGGGACGACGTTTTCCTTGTGGTACAGGCAGCCGGTCACCAATGGTTGGTCGGGGTCGCCTTCGAGGAAGGTCACCAGCACTTCCATGCCGATGCGTGGGATGGCGATGCCGCCGTACGCTGCGCCGGCCCAGCCGCTGGCGACGCGCAGCCAGCAGGTGGTCTTGTCGTCGGCCTGGCCGTCGCGGTCCCAGTGGAATTGCACTTTCACGCGGCCGTACTGGTCGCAGTGAATTTCTTCGCCAGCGGGGCCGGTGACGATGGCGGTCTGGCTGCCGAGGACTTTCGGTTTCGGGTGTTCGAGGGCAGGGCGGTAGTGGGCGTCCCACGGGGTGGCCACGAAGCTGTTGCGGTAGCCCTGGTGGAAATCGCTCTTGTTGTCGGTGACGTCGCTGGTGACGTTTTCGCCCAGCACTTGCGGCTGTTTGCCTTCGTGGAAGACTTCCAGCAGCAGCCACAAATCGTTCCACTCGGCGCGCGGGTGTTCGGCCAGGGTCATGAAGTGGCCGCTGGTCAGGGTCGGTTCGTCACCTTTGCCTTCGGCGAGTTTGTAGTCGCTGCGATGGCGTTCCAGCGCGCGGGTCGAGAGGAACTTGCCGCGCTCGCGCGTGGTGAAACGGCCGGGGTAGTCGTAGTCTTCCAGGTCCGGCATGAACGCGGATTTGACGGCACTTTCGGGCAGGATCTTCGGTTTTTCGAAATCGTAATCGCGGCGGCTGACGCGGCTGGTACGGGTTTCCAGGCGCAGGTTGAAGCGCTTGATCACCGGTTTGTCGGCGGTCATGCCGGAGTCTTGCTGGTAGTTGACCGGTTTCAGTTTGCGGAACACGGTCTGGTCGTCGCCGAACACCAGTTTGTGACCGCTGCTGCTGTGCTGGAAGTGGAAGTGAATGCCTTCCTCTTCGCACAGGCGCTGGATGAAATGCAGGTCGGATTCGTCGTACTGCACGCAGTAGTCGCGTTCCGGGTATTCGGCGCCGAGCTGGAAGCTGTAGGCATCGGCCAGGATCCCGCGATCTTCCAGAACGCGGGCGATGATCTTCGGCACCGTCAGTTGCTGGAAGATCTGCTGGTCATGGTTGTGCCGCAGGTAGGCCAGTTGCGGCACCAGGCTCAGGCTGTAGCGGGTCAGGGTCTTGCCGGAATCGCCTTGCTCGATGCGATACACCAGACCGTGAATCTTGCCCTCGCCAGTGGCGCCGAACGTCAGGCAGCCAGGCTTGTGCAGGAGTTCTTCAAGGTTGAGGTCGGGACGGGCGCTGACCAGTTCGATGTCGAAACGGAACGGTTCGTTGAGGGCTTCGCGACCGGTGAAGCTGAGGACTTGCAGGTCGGCCGAAGCGCCTTCGAGCGTGAGGGTAATGTGGGTAGCGTTGGCGTCCAGCATGCCTTTATTTCCGTCCATTGAATAAGCAAGGGACGGATGGTGCAGGATTAGCCGGGCTCGTACAACCCGCAAATGCCCTTCAGGGGCGTAGGGTATTCCCTTAGAACGGGCATTTGACTCAGTGAAATCGGGGCCGTCAGAGTCGTCTCACCCATCGGATCAGTCCAGACAGCCCGACTTGTACCGAAGCATCAGGGCTCAAGTTCTGTCAGCGTTTCTCCCTTGGCAGGGTCGGGCACCGGAAGCTCGTCGATTTCCAGAAAAGCGTCATTTCTACCGTAGCTCAAGAACTTGTGAGAGCTTTCGTTCCCCTTGTTCTCGAAAATGACCTGAGGCCCTTGCTGAGTCAGCAGGATCCAGCCGGGCCGATTTCTCTCGGCAAAGTTCAGGCGTTCTACCTGCGCGCTGTCTCCATCGAAGTAAAACAGCGCACCTTGCAGGTAGTTCGAGGTGAACTCTCCCGAAATCACGAGTGCGTTCACATCTTTTGTCAGATTGACGCATTGCCAATGAACGTTGCTGCCTCTGGAAGCGTCCGAGTCTTCGTACAGATAGTTCGTTTTCTGTGACTGGCGGATCTTGTAAACATGCGAGTCGAGAATGGGATGGCCACTGAGTAGCGAAACCGCACTTTCAGCACTGGAGAGATCGCAGCGGGTTACGGTGGAAAATTTGAGCTCGGCAGCCGACACCTGCAGACTCACCAGTCCGATAATCAAGCCTGTAAGAAGACCCTTCACTTGGCCATATCTCTCAATACCTGCATTGAATTGGGCGCTGCACGCAGCTTGTCTGCACAGGCCTTGATTTTGGTGTAGTACCGGCCGTCAGTCCTGCCGCGATACTTTTTGTACGCTTCAGCAATCGGATCGGCTGCGCCGTTTTTTTTCTGGCGTTGAATCAGCAATTCCAGATATCGGGTGCCAGCACGAATGTTGGTGGCTTCATCCAGAAAACCGGGGCTGTCATGGAATTTGTCGGCCTCAAGATACAGTTTTGTTTCCGGCGAACGCTCTGCTCTGGGCTTGCTCAGATCTTCTATTCTGTACAACTCCCGAACAGCCCCCTTCAATAACTGCATCAGTCCCCGCGCCGTGCTTTCGCTTGATTCGGCTTTGGCATCAAAACGAGACTCCATGTAAATCTGGCAAATGATGGTGTCGTCATCGATCGACGATTGATTGTTCTTGGCGACCAGTGCCCGGATCTCTTTCAGGCGTGCACTGTCGTCCACCGGCAGCGCAGCAGACTTTTGCACGGTCGTGGGCGTCAGCACGGCTTTGCTGGTGGCCAGCGGTTGGTTCTTTGCCACGTCAGGCATCCCAGTGTGGATTGAGGGGAGGTACGTCATCGTAGACTTCGATTGTCGCGGTCTCGGCTTCGAGGCTGCTGATCTTGCGCGTCTTGCCATGCTCATCCGTTCGCCCGACGAGGTTCTGACCCGAAGTGGTTTTGATCACATAGGGAAAGTTGCGCAAGGGCAGACCGCTGTTCTGATCCGTGATGATGAAATCCATGTCGTATTCGATGGCTTCCAATACTTCCTTGCGGGCGAGCAGGTTTCCGCTTTTATCGCTGGAGGCCGGTAAAGGAATCAATGGCGCCAGAATCGCAACTCCGGAACCCACACCCGGCGCACCGCCGGTATTGGCCTTCACCTCGGCACCACTGATTGTCACACCACCGGCATCGACCTTGACGAAACTGCCGCCAGCCTTGGCCGTCAGCTCCATACCACCCTCGATCACGACCTTGTCGCCGGCGTGGTAATGAATCTCCGAGCCCGCTTCAACGAACTGACCGGTGCCGACCTTCACATGCTGGGTCACGCCGACGGTGAGGTGATCGTTAGCGCGCATTTCGCTCTTGCGATCCAGGTGGGTGATGCGGTGTTCCTCGACTTTGAATTCACTTAAAACATTGGCTTCGACCGTGTCATGCCGTTCGTTGCCGACGCGAATCTTCTGATCGTGTTCAATGTTCTCGTCCCAGTCGCGCTGGGCGTGGATGTAGATCTGTTCCGCGCCTTTCTTGTCTTCGATGCGAAATTCGTTATAGCCCTTGCCGCCCGGTGAGCTCAGGGTCTTGAAGGTGCTGCGGGTCTTGTTCGCCGGCAGATCGTACGGAACGACGTTTTCCTTGTGGTACAGGCAGCCGGTCACCAATGGTTGGTCGGGGTCACCTTCGAGGAAGGTCACCAGCACTTCCATGCCGATGCGTGGGATGGCGATGCCGCCGTACGCTGCGCCGGCCCAGCCGCTGGCGACGCGCAGCCAGCAGGTGGTCTTGTCGTCGGCCTGGCCGTCGCGATCCCAGTGGAATTGCACCTTTACGCGGCCGTACTGGTCGCAGTGGATTTCTTCGCCGGCGGGGCCGGTGACGATGGCGGTCTGGCTGCCGAGGACTTTCGGTTTCGGGTGTTCGAGGGCAGGGCGGTAGTGGGCGTCCCACGGGGTGGCCACGAATGAGTTGCGGTAGCCCTGGTGGAAATCGGTCTTGTTGTCGGTGACGTCGCTGGTGACGTTTTCGCCCAGCACTTGCGGCTGTTTGCCTTCGTGGAAGACTTCCAGCAGCAGCCACAAATCGTTCCACTCGGCGCGCGGGTGTTCGGCCAGGGTCATGAAGTGGCCGCTGGTCAGGGTCGGTTCGTCACCTTTGCCTTCGGCGAGTTTGTAGTCGCTGCGATGGCGTTCCAGCGCGCGGGTCGAGAGGAACTTGCCGCGCTCACGCGTGGTGAAACGGCCGGGGTAGTCGTAGTCTTCCAGGTCCGGCATGAACGCGGATTTGACGGCACTTTCGGGCAGGATCTTCGGTTTTTCGAAATCGTAATCGCGGCGGCTGACGCGGGTGGTGCGGGTTTCCAGGCGCAGGTTGAAACGCTTGATCACCGGTTTGTCGGCGGTCATGCCGGAGTCTTGCTGGTAGTTGACCGGTTTCAGTTTGCGGAACACGGTCTGGTCATCGCCGAACACCAGCTTGTGGCCGCTGCTGCTGTGCTGGAAGTGAAAGTGAATGCCTTCCTCTTCGCACAGGCGCTGGATGAAATGCAGGTCGGATTCGTCGTACTGCACGCAGTAGTCGCGTTCCGGGTATTCGGCGCCGAGCTGGAAGCTGTAGGCATCGGCCAGGATGCCGCGATCTTCCAGAACGCGGGCGATGATCTTCGGCACCGTCAGTTGCTGGAAGATCTGCTGGTCATGGTTGTGCCGCAGGTAGGCCAGTTGCGGCACCAGGCTGAGGCTGTAACGGGTCAGGGTCTTGCCGGAATCGCCTTGCTCGATGCGATACACCAGACCATGAATCTTGCCCTCGCCAGTGGCGCCGAAGGTCAGGCAGCCAGGCTTGTGCAGGAGTTCTTCAAGGTTGAGGTCGGGACGGGCGCTGACCAGTTCGAGGTCGAAACGGAACGGCTCGTTGAGGGCTTCGCGACCGGTGAAGCTGAGGACTTGCAGGTCGGCCGAAGCGCCTTCAATGGCAAACCTGATGTGAGTGGCATTGGCGTCCAGCATGCTTTGAATTCCATCCTTGAATAAGCAAGAAACAAATGTAGCGGGATTCACGCATTTCGCACAATCGGAAAATCCTGCGCACGGATGTCAGCGGAACAACCAGTCAGTTTCAGACTAAAGTCGCCTGTAGCACGTCAAAGCCATCTGCCATCATTGCCGTTCACCCCCGCGTATTCACTTCCTCCCGGTTCTTCACTGGTCCGGGACGGGAGCTATTTCTGGTTGTTTGCGCCTCTGCGCAATCGTTGTTCTGTTGGAGTTTTCAATGCGTCCCCCATTTCCCCTCATCACCCCGCGCCAGTCGCTTGGCTTCGGAGCCTTTGTGCTGTGCGCCGGTTTTACCGCGCAGGTCCAGGCCAGCGGTTTTTTCGAAGACACCACGGCGAAGATCGAGTCGCGCACGGTGTACTTCAACCGCGATTTCCGTGACGGGCACACCTCGAGTGATCAGGGCGCGTCCAAGCGCGAAGAGTCGGCGCAGGGCTTTATTCTCAATCTGCAATCGGGCTACACCGAAGGCACTGTCGGTTTCGGGATCGATGCGCTGGGCATGGCGGGTTTCCAGCTCGATTCCAGCCCGGATCGCAGCAACAGCGGCCTGTTGCCGTCCAGTGGCGAGAACCCGCGCGGTTCGAAAGGTCAGTACGCAAAAATGGGCCTGACCGCCAAGGTCAAAGTCTCGGATACGGTGCTGAAATACGGCGCGTTGCTGCCGGATCTGCCGCTGCTCAAGTACAACGACGGCCGTCTGCTGCCAACCATGTTCAACGGTGCGATGCTGACCTCCAAAGAGGTGAAGGACCTGACCTTCATGGCCGCGAGGCTGGACAAGTACACCGCCCGGGATTCGAGCGATTCGCAAGACATCCGCGTGCACTGCAAGAACAAGCGCTATGCCTGCAACACCACCGCCGATCATTTCGACATGTACGGCTTCGACTACAAGATCAACGATCGCCTGACCGCGCAGTACCACTACGCCGAGCTGGAAGACATCTATCGCCAACACTTCGTGGGTTTGTTGGCCAATCAGCCGCTGGGTGACGGTGTGCTGAAAGCCGATCTGCGTTTGCTGAAAAGCGCCGACAGCGGTGATGCGAAAGCCGGTTCCATCGACAACCGGGCGCTGAGCGGCATGCTGTCCTACGGCATCAGCGGCCACACCTTCAGTGCCGGTTGGCAGCGCATGAACGGTGACAACTCGATGCCGTATCTGGATGGCAGCAACCCGTACCTGGTGAACTACGTGCAGGTCAACGACTTCGCCGCCGCTCAGGAACGCTCCTGGCAGCTGCGTTACGAGTATGACTTCAAGGCGATCGGCATCAACGGTTTGAGTTTCCTGACCCGCTACGTGAACGGCGATCACATCAAGGTCCCGGGCAGCGATCAGGAAGGCAAAGAGTGGGAACGCGACAGCGAGTTGAAATACGTGATTCAGAGCGGGACGTTCAAGGATGTCAGCCTGCGGTTGCGTAATGCGACTTACCGGACGAACTACGAGAAGTTTGCCCGGGATGTGGATGAGACCCGGTTGATCGTGAGCTACAACTTTTCGGTGTTGTAACCCATAGGTTGGCGGTGTCTGAACTGACGCCTTCGCGGGCAAGTCGAATCGTCGCACCGCCGCTCCCACAGGGATCTACGGTAACCACAAATTTAGTGAATGACGTAGAACCTGTGGGAGCGAGCCTGCTCGCGAAGGCGTCATTGCGAGCTCCGCTATAGCCAATGCCAGAACCGGCTCCAGAATCCGCGATTCAGATCATCCTTGCACGCTGCGTATTGCTGACCGTACATGTCCGAGCGGTTCTGCACCTTGCGCGCCACCGGCATCAGCCACGCCTTGCTGGCATAGGTCTTCTGGCGAAAACCGCCCCAGCCTTCGTGGTAGTTGAGGTACTGGTTGTAGGCGTCGTACTTGTACACGCCGTTGATCGAGGTGGTCTTGTCCATGTACCAGCCGACGAAGTCGATGGCGTCGTCGAAGTCTTCGCGGTCGGCGCCGTACCGGCCGGTGCTTTTCTGGTAGTCGGACCAGACTTCATCCTTGGCCTGCGCATAGCCTGACGCCGTCGAAACCCGGCCCCACGGGATCACCCACAACAGGTATTTGCGCGGCGTCTTGGCGTCATAGCGGTAGCCGGACTCCTGATACATGATGGCGAACGGCACCTGGATCGGCACGCCCCAGCGCTTTTGCGTGACTTGCGCCGCGTCGTACCAATCACTTTTTTCGCGGAAAATCTCGCAGAGGTTTTCCGGCGAACGCGGCGGCGATGTCCCGCAACCGGTCAACAGTGCCGCCAATACCAACAGTCCAACCGTGCGCCGCGAATTCAAAAGCCGTCATCCCATCGTGCAAAAAAGGGCGCCAGTCTACGCGGTCAGGTCAACTGGTGGCGATAAGGCAAATCCGGACCTGTTTTGCTGCATGTAAGGGCGGCGGCCTGTACGGCAAACCTGAGCATGCCGTCGATCTGCTCGCGGTTAAGGTGCTGAACACCTTCCACCGAGTCCAGTTCATGTTCGGTCAGCCAGGTGATCAAAGCGGCCTGGAAGGTATCGCCGGCACCGACGGTGTCAGCGATCTTCACCGAAGAGGCCGGCACCGACCATGAGCCGTGAGCGCGACTGAAGACTGTTGCACCTTCACCGCCACGGGTCAGAAACACCACTTGGCAGCGATGCTGCAGCCAACCTTCGATAACCCGCGCCGGATCCTGCTCGGGGTACAGCAGGTTCAAATCCTCGTCGCTGACTTTGATCAGGTCCACCAACGGCACCAGCGTGGCGATCCGCTCGCGCCACAGGTCGATGTTCGGCTCGGGGTTGAGGCGCACGTTCGGGTCGAGGCTGATCAGGCGTTTACCGCTTTCGCGTTGCACCAGCGCAAGCAACGTATCGGCAACCGGTTGCACCACCAGCGAGAACGAACCGAAGTGCAAGCCGCGCACTTCCGGGCCCAGCGATGGCAGATGGGTCAGGCTCAGTTGACGGTCGGCGCAGCCTTCACCCCGGAAGCTGTAATGCGGCGAGCCGTTGGCACCCACCGCGACCATCGCCAGGGTGGTCGGCGCAGCGAAATCCACCAGATAGTCCGGGCGCACGCCTTCATCCCGCAGCACTTGATGCAAGCGTCTGCCGAGGTAGTCGGTGGACAACCCGCCAAACAGCGCCGAATTCACGCCCAGACGGCGCAAACCCACCGCCACGTTGAACGGCGAGCCACCGGCAATCGCCTTGAAATTGACTTTCGATGCCTGTCCGCCGGCATCGTCTTCGCTGAAGAAGTCGAACAGCGCTTCGCCACACACCAGGTACATAGTTGTTTGCTCTTTATAAGGTTGCGACATGCAGTCGATAGCGTTCATAGGCCTGCTGGAAGGCCGCGACATTCGCGGCAACCGGCAGGGTTTCACTGTTCAGGTCGAGCTTCACGCAGCGCTGACACAGGTCGGCCAGGGTGTCTTCGTGGCCGTTCGACCACGATTTGCACCACGCCGCCTGAATCGCCGCGCCCAGGGCTGCGGCTTCGCTCTGCTCGGTGCAGATCACCGGGGTGTTCATGATGTCGGCGACGATCTGCCGCCACACCGCGCTTTTCGAGCCGCCGCCGATCAGGCAAATGCTGCGGCTTTGTAAACCATTCTGGCGCAACAGATCCAGTCCATAACGCAGGCCGAAGGTGGTGCCTTCCACGGCGGCGCGGCACAGATTGGCCTGGGTCAGGTTATCGATGGTCAGGCCATGCAGGCTGCCGGTGGCGTGGGGCAGGGGCGGCACGCGTTCGCCGTTGAGGAATGGCAACATGCTCACGCCCTCGGCGCCGATCGGAACCTGGGCCACCAACGCGTTGAAGGCGTCGAGATCGAGGTTGAACAGTTCGCGGATCGCGCCGGTGGCGTTGGTCAGGTTCATGGTGCAGATCAATGGCAGCCAGCCGCCGCTCGAGGAACAGAAGGTCGCGACCGACGCATCCGGGCTGACTTTCGGTGCCTCGGCGTAGGCGTATACCGTGCCGGAAGAACCGAGGCTCATGGTGATCGCCCCCGGCTGAATATTGCCGGTGCCGATGGCGCCCATCATGTTGTCGCCGCCACCGCTGGACACCACCGCGTTGGGGTTGATGCCCAGCTGTTCGGCAATGGCGGGAAGGATCGTGCCGACCGCTTGATGGGCGTCGATCAGTTCCGGCAGCGCGGATTGCAGACGACCGCTGGCGTCGATGTCGCGCAGCAGCTGCAAATCCCATTGGCGGGTGCGCACATTGAAATAGCCGGTGCCGGATGCATCGCCGTATTCGCTGCACGCACGGCCGGTGAGCCAGAAATTCAGGTAGTCGTGGGGCAGCAGGATCCGTGCGATGCGGGAAAACACATCCGGATGTTGCTCCTTGGTCCACAACAATTTGGAGACGGTGTAACCCGGCGCGATGACCACGCCGAGGCGTTCCAGCGAACCTTGTTCACCGCCCAGATGAGTCAGCAGGCGATCGTTTTCAGGCGTGGTTTCGGTGTCGCACCAGAGCTTGGCCGGGCGCAGGACCTGGCCTTGATCGTCGAGCAACACCAGGCCGTGTTGCTGGCCGGAAACGCCGATGCCCTGGATTGACTGACCGTCGACATTTGCCGCCAATAAAGCGCGGCGGGTGGCGAGGGCGAAGGCTTCCAGCCATTGCGCGGTGTCTTGTTCGCGACGGCCATTGGCGCCGCTGATCATCGTGTGGGCGGCGGCGCCCTGGCCGAGAACCTGACCGCTGACAGCGTCGAGGATAATGGCTTTGGTGCCTTGGGTGCCGCAGTCGATGCCGAGGAACAGTTGCTGTGTTGTCATGTGCGCTCCACACAGATCGAGGGACGCGGAGCGTCCCGTGCTGCATTCCCACGCAGAGCGTGGGAACGATCAGGTCAACAGGTGTTCGAGGGTGCGAGTCACGCCTTCTTCTCGCAAGCTGTTCAGGCACCACTCAAACGCTGCCACAAACTCCTTCGAACGCGGTATCGCCGTACCGAAGATTTCTTCAACCCCCAACAACCGCTCAGTGATCAAAGCATCCTCCGCCACCAACCCCTGACAGAACGCCGCCCGAGGATCCGGAATCGAGTAAGTGTCGCCATTCTCGTCCACGCCCTTCAAGTAAAGTGCCCAAGCCGCCACCACCAACGCCGCACGCTTGGTCTCCTGCCCATCGGCAATCAACCGATTGATCGTCGGAATGGTGAACTTGGGAAACTTCGACGAGCCATCCGAGCAAACCCGCTCCAACTGATCGGCAATCGCCTGATTGGAAAACCGCGCCACCAGCGTGTCCTTGTACTCGGTCAGGTCGATGCCCGGCACCGGCGCCAGTTGCGGGGTCACGTCCAGGTCCATGTAGGCGCGCATGTAGCGCACGAACAACGGGTCGTTCATGGTTTCGTGAACGAAGCGGTAGCCCTTCAAAAAGCCCAGGTAAGTCAGCGCCAGATGGCTACCGTTGAGCAGTTTGATCTTCATCTCTTCGTAGGGGGAAACATCGTCGGTGAACTGCACGCCGACCTTTTCCCACGCCGGGCGG
This sequence comes from Pseudomonas sp. 3-2, assembly GCF_019710535.1. NCBI lineage: Bacteria > Pseudomonadati > Pseudomonadota > Gammaproteobacteria > Pseudomonadales > Pseudomonadaceae > Pseudomonas > Pseudomonas sp. 3-2. The sequence goes on from NZ_CP081200.1 coordinate 3,231,023, forward strand.
CCGTTGACGAACTTGTCCTCCAGCACCCATTGCACGAAGGGTTCGCAGACCACCGGCCAGGCGTCGTCGACGGCGTGTTTGTCCGCCAGTTGCAGGCGATGCGCGGTGCTGGTCATCGGCGTGATGCGGTCGACCATGGCGTTGGGGAAACTGACGTTGGCGTCGATCCAGCCACGCAGGTCCGGATCGAGCAGCGCGGCGAAGGCCAGCAGCGCCTTGCGGGTCACCGCGCCGTTGTGCGGCAGGTTATCGCACGACATCACCGTGAACGCCGGAGTGCCCGCCGCACGCCGCTTGGCCAACGCCGCACAGAGGAAACCGAACACGGTTTTCGGCTGTTGCGGGTGCGTCAGATCGTGCTGAATCTGCGGCAGGTGCGCCATGAATTCGCCGTTGCTGTCGTCGATGCAGTAACCGCCCTCGGTGATGGTCAGCGAGACGATGCGGATCTGCGGATCGGCGAGTTTGTCGATCAGCACCTGGGCGCTGTCCTCGGCCAGCAGCATGTCGCGGATTGCGCCGATGACGCGGACTTCGGTGTCGTCGCTGTCGCCCAGTTCGAACAGGGTGAACAGGTAGTCCTGCTCCTTGAGATCGTCGCGGGCGCGGCGGTCTTCGCCGCGCAGGCCGACGCCGCAGATCGCCCAGTCCAGCGCTTCGCCGGTGTTCATCAGCGCGTCGGTGTAATACGCCTGATGCGCGCGATGGAAACCGCCGACGCCAATGTGGGCGATGCCCTGGCGGGTGTCGCTGAGGCTGTAGGCCGGCAGTTGCACTTCGGCGGCCAGGCGGTTGAGGTTTTGCTTGTTCAGTTTCATCGGGTCAGTCTCGAAATCAGGCGGCCGCACGCAACGGGCGGGTCAGCGCCACGCCGTCGGCATCGAACAGATGGCAGTGGGCAGCGTCCAGGTGCAGGTTCAGTTGTTCGCCGTAACGGCTCGCCAGATCACCACGCACACGCATGGTCAGGGCTTCGCCGGCGTTGGTCTTGACGTGGCAGAAGGTGTCGCTGCCCAGCCGCTCGCTGACGTCGGCGATGACTTGCAGGGTGCAGTCGCCCGCTTGTGCCAGCTCCAGATGTTCCGGGCGAATGCCCAGGGTCACGGCGCTGCCGACACTCAGGTTCGCCGCGTTGAAGGGCAGGGTGATGCGGGTGCCGGCATCCAGCGAGACTTCGCAACTCGCGCCGTCGATGCGCGCGATCTGCCCTTTGAGAAAGCCCATTTTCGGCGTGCCGAGAAAACCGGCGACGAACAGGTTGGCGGGGTTGTGATACAGCTCCAGTGGCGAGCCGACCTGTTCGATCTTGCCGCCATTGAGCACCACGACCTTGTCGGCCATGGTCATGGCTTCGACCTGATCGTGGGTCACGTAGATCATCGTGGCTTTGAGGTCCTTGTGCAGGCGCAACAGTTCCAGGCGCATCTGCACCCGCAGGGCGGCGTCGAGGTTGGACAGCGGCTCGTCGAACAGGAAGATTTTCGGGTTGCGCACGATCGCCCGGCCGATAGCCACGCGCTGACGCTGGCCGCCGGACAGTTGTTTCGGCTTGCGTTCCAGCATCGGGCCCAGTTCCAGAATGCGCGCCGCTTCGCCGACTTTCTTCTCGACTTCGGCTTTCGGTACGCCGGCCAAGTCGAGGGCGAACGACATGTTTTTCTTCACGGTCATGTGCGGGTACAGCGCGTAGGTCTGAAACACCATCGCCAGATCGCGCTTGGCCGGGCTGACTTCGGTGATGTCGCGCCCATCCAGTTCGATGGTGCCGCCACTGACTTCTTCAAGGCCGGCGATCAGGCGCAGCAGGGTGGATTTGCCGCAGCCCGACGGGCCGACGAACACCACGAATTCCTTGTCGTTCACCTCAAGGTCGATGCCCTTGATGATGGAAAAACCTTCGAAGCCTTTTTGCAGATTCTTGATTTTCAGGTTGGCCATGGTGGCGCTCCTTTTGCGAATTCTTATTTGACGGCGCCGAACGACAGGCCGCGCACCAGTTGTTTCTGGCTGATCCAACCGAAGATCAGGATCGGCGCGCAGGCCAGGGTCGAGACGGCCGACAACTTGGCCCAGAACAATCCTTCAGGGCTTGAGTAGGAGGCGATCAGCGCGGTCAGTGGCGCGGCTTTGGACGAAGTCAGGTTCAACGACCAGAACGCCTCGTTCCAGCACAGGATCAGCGACAGCAGCACGGTCGACGCGAGGCCGCCCTTGGCGATCGGCAGCAGCACGCGGAGCATTTCCTGAGCCAGGGTGGCACCGTCGAGGCGGGCGGCTTCGAGGATGTCTTTGGGGATGTCCTTGAAGTAGGTGTAAACCATCCACACCACGATCGGCAGGTTGATCAGCGTGTAGATCACAATCAGCGCGATACGCGTGTCGAGCAGGCCGAAGCTCTTGGCCAGCAGGTAGATCGGCATCAGCACGCCCACCGGCGGCAGCATCTTGGTGGAGAGCATCCACAGCAGCGTGCCCTTGGTGCGCTGGGTTTCGTAGAACGCCATCGAGTAGGCCGCCGGCACCGCGATCAGCAGGCAAAGAGCCGTGGCGCTGAAGGAAATCACCACCGAGTTCCAGGCAAAACTGAAGTAATCGCTGCGCTCGTTGATGTGCAGGTAGTTCTCCAGCGTCGGCGTGAAGATGAACTGCGGCGGCGTGGCGAAAGCGTCGATTTCGGTCTTGAAACTGGTCAGCACCATCCAGAAGATCGGGAAGAAAATGATGATCGCGATGGCCCAGGCCAGCGTGCCGAGCAGCAGGCTTTGCAGCCGGCGGGATTGTTGAAGAGTCATGGCAGGCCTCAGGCTTTGTCAGTCAGGTTTTTGCCGATCATCCGCACCAGAATGATCGCGGCGATGTTGGCGATGACCACGGCGATCAGGCCGCCGGCCGAGGCCATGCCGACGTCGAACTGCACCAGCGCCTGGTTGTAGATCAGGTAGGCGAGGTTGGTCGATGCGTAGCCGGGGCCGCCGTTGGTGGTGGTGAAGATTTCGGCGAACACTGACAGCAGAAAGATGGTTTCAATCATCACCACTACCGCAATCGGCCGCGCCAGATGTGGCAGGGTCAGGTGCCAGAAAATCGCGATCGGGCCGGCGCCGTCGAGGCGGGCGGCTTCCTTCTGTTCCTGGTCGAGGGACTGCATGGCGGTCATCAGGATCAGGATCGCGAAGGGCAGCCATTGCCACGACACAATGATGATGATCGACAGCAGCGGGTAGTGGGCGAGCCAGTCCACCGGTTGCGCGCCGAACAACTTCCAGATGTAGGCGAGGATCCCGGACACCGGATGGAAAATCAGGTTCTTCCAAATCAGCGCACCGACGGTGGGCATGATGAAGAACGGCGAAATCAGCATCACTCGCACGATGCCGCGACCGAAGAATTCGCTGGCCTCCAGCAGCGCACTGATCAACACGCCGAACACCACGCTGATCAGCAGCACGCTGCCTACCAGCAGCAACGTGTTGGTGGCGCCGGGCATGAAGCCGGAGTCGGTCAGGAAGTAGGTGAAGTTTTCCAGCCCGACGAACGCGTTGGTGCCCGGGTCGAGCAGGTTGTAGCGGATCATCGAGAAATAGACGGTCATGCCCAGCGGCACGATCATCCACAGCAGCAACAGGGCCACCGAAGGGCTGACCAGAAACCAGCCGGGATTGGCCACGCGGCTTTTGCGCCGGGGCTGCGACAGGTCGATGTGGGCTTTGGCAGTTGAAGTATTCATGGCGTTTACAACCGAGTCATACAGACCTATGGAGATCCCATGTGGGAGCGACGGTGCGACGATTCGACTTGCTCGCGAAGGCGTGGTGTCAGACAACAAATGTTTCACTGATACACCGCTTTCGCGAGCAAGCCCGCTCCCACAGAAGGCAGGAGAGGCTTTCGCAGGATTACTTCGGATAACCCGCGCGCTTCATCTCGCGTTCGGTGGTTTGCTGCGCGGCGGTCAGTGCCTGGTCGACCGTGGTCTGGCCGATCAGCGCCGCCGAGAACAGCTTGCCGACCTGGGTGCCCACGCCCTGGAATTCAGGAATGGTTACCAGCTGGATACCGATGTACGGCACAGGCTTGAGGGTCGGTTTGCTCGGGTCGGCCGATTTCAGCGATTCCAGCGTGACCTTGGCAAACGGTGCGGCGCTCATGTAAGCGTCACTGTAGGTCGAGGCGCGAGTGCCCGGCGGTACGTTGGCGATGCCGTCGGTCTTGGCGACCAGTGCGCCGTACTCTTTTGAGGTGGCCCAGGCGCTGAATTCCTTGGCGGCATCCTTGGCCTTGGAGCTGGTAGGGATCGCCAGCGCCCACGAGTACAGCCACGCCGAGCCTTTGTCGGTGACCTGATGCGGCGCGTAGGTGAAACCGACGTGATCGGCGACCTTGCTTTGGGTCTTGTCGGTGACGAACGAGCCGGCGACGCTGGCATCGACCCACATTGCGCACTTGCCGCTGTTGAACAGTGCGAGGTTTTCGTTGAAACCATTGCTGGAGGCGCCCGGTGGGCCGGACTTCTTCATGGTGTCGACGTAAAAGTTCAGCGCGTTTTTCCACTCCGGACCGCTGAATTCGGGTTTCCACTGCTCATCGAACCAGCGTGCGCCGTAGGCATTGGCGATGGTGGTGATCAACGCGATGTTTTCACCCCAGCCGGCCTTGCCGCGCAGGCAGATGCCGTACTGTTCCTTGTCCTTGTGGGTGAGTTTTTCGGCGAAGCCAGCGATCTGTTCCCAGGTCGGACGCTCGGGCATGGTCAGGCCGGCGTCCTTGAACAGGTCGGTGCGGTAGTAGGTGATCGAGCTTTCGGCGTAGAACGGCAGGGCGTACAGCGAACCTTTGACTGACAGGCCTTCGCGCACCGACGGGAACACATCGTCGAGGGCGTAGCTGGCCGGCAGATCCTTCATCGGTTCAAGCCAACCTTTTGCACCCCAGAGTGCGGCTTCGTACATGCCGATGGTCAACACGTCGAACTGACCGCCCTGAGTGGCGATGTCGGTGGTCAGGCGCTGACGCAGGACGTTTTCTTCCAGCACCACCCAATTGAGCTTGATGTCCGGATGCTCGGTCTCGAAGGTCTTCGAGAGCTTTTGCATGCGGATCATGTCGCTGTTGTTGACGGTGGCGATGGTCAGGGTCTGGGCGCCAAGGCTGACGCTGCTGAGGGTCATGCAGGTGAGGGCCAGCAGAGCTTTTGCAGTGGGTTGCATCGTGCACTCCTTTTCTGCACCCGGCGGGGGCAGAAGGACAGTTATTGTTTTTGTGTTCTTCCAGCGGGGGAAGAATGTGCACTGATTACAGCCTTCTGACGCAGGGCTGACAAATCATCCCTAGCACTTGAGTCGATACTTTTTTGCACTCGGGATTGATGCGGCAAACGCAGGGAAGGGCGTTTCAGAAGGACGGCCTGCATTAATCCGTACAGGATTTCCGGCGTCAGCCGTGGTTTTGCTCGGTCAGGCGCTGTACCACCAGTCGCCGATAATGCGAAGGCGTCATGCCTTTGAGCTGCTGAAAACGCCGGTTGAAATTGGAAATATTGTTGAAGCCCGACTCGAAACACACTTCGGTGACCGGTTTGTCGCCGTCCGCCAGCAGTTCGCAGGATTTGCTGATGCGCAGGCGATTGACGAATTCGATGAAGTTGCGCCCGGTGGCCTGCTTGAACACGCGGCTGAAATAGGTCGGCTTCATGCCCAGGTGCTCGGCGACTTCCTCCAGCGGCAACTCACGGGCGTAGTGGGCGAAGATGTAATCCACTGCGCGGTTGGTGCGGTCAATGTTGTGCTCGTCGGCCAGTTGCGGGGTGGTTGCGCCGGACAGCAGCTGGTAGTCGTCGCAGGCCGCCAGCAATTCCATCAGGATGAAAAAGTGCCCGAGACGGGTGATGCCGTTCGAATCGGCGATACGTTGCATCAGGGTCATGGCCTGGCGGATTGTCTGCGGGGAGCGGAATTCGATGCCGTATTGCGCACGCTCGAGCAGCGGCGCCAGGGTCTTGAGTTCGGCGAACACCTGATGACCGCTTTCGAACAACTCATCGGTGAAGTTGACCAGCATGTCGCGTTTCTCGACCACTTCGTCTTCGGCCACCTGGCTGATCCAGTTGTGCGGCAGATTGGGGCCGGTGAGAAACAGGGTCTGCGGGTAGAAGTTGCCGATGTAGTCGCCGATGAACACCTTGCCCGAACTGGCGACGATCAGGTGCAGCTCGTACTCCTTGTGAAAATGCCAGCGCACCAGCGGGCAGGGGAAGCCATGCTGGCGATAGATGATGGACAACCCGTTGTGGTCATCCATCAGCTCATAAGAAGGGTCGGTGACGCGGGCGGTTCGGGTCATGGCAGAGCGCTTTTATTGTTATCGCCCGGTGATCATGCCTCTTGTCACGTCGGTTGCGCCAGTTTCCATTGCGGCTCAGAGCGAGCGTTGTTCGGCCTTAATCACGTTGGCGACTCGGCAAAACTCCATCAGGTCGGACTCTTCCATGAAGTCGACGTTAATGATGTTGCACTTCAATGCCCAATCACTTTTATCCAGGTCGAACCACTCATTCAGTTGGTCATGAATGTCGACGGGACCACCAATGGAGGTAAAACTGGTGGCGGATAACGACCAGGTATTCCACGTGCCTGGAGGGTTTTTCATCACTTTTTCAATGAATTGGCGCAATTCATCAGGACTGGTGATGTCGTTTTCCGACCATTTATGACTGATTTGATCGTGAAACACTCTGTAGTCGAGTTTCCAGTGCGATCTTGCAGCCGCAAAAACTCGCTGTTTCGGGCTGACGCGTTTTAGTTCTTGAAGAGTGAGAGACTGGTTGATACGGGGTACAAGGCGGTCTCCCAGCAAGTTGATGATCGTGTTGTTGAAGTATTCGAAATCGAAGTCATTACCCTTCAGTTCGTGAAAGTCCAGGATGATGAACTCATCCGGGTTCTTTGCAAGGAAGTTGTTTATGTCATTGGCCAGGTCTTCCAGTGTTCGGGAGTTTGTATAGCCGCCGTGGTGCATGACGAACTTTCGCGCACCTTTACCATTGGCTTCATATTTCAGACGAATGTCGAGCGCACGGGCGCCGTGGTTCAGTTGCGCGTGAAAAGTATCGTGCTGACACGCCAGCCAGTGACGTGGAGGGCTAAAAAGCGGATAGGTGGCGCGCCAGTCACTGCCCGCGTTGTGAGTGCCGGGCAGTGTCAGTTCGCAGATGTTCAGCGAATCGATGTCGGGGGTCGTGCTCATCCAGTTGTAAGTTGCCATTAATGCGTCCTGCATAAGTGATCGAAAAGAGTGGCGATATGCTGATTGTTTAAAGAGCCACTTGCAGGATGTTTATAAAGTTTAAATCAGTGACGGGCTACGTGAGTGTTGATGCAATTTATTGACGATTGTTTGTAGAGTTTTCCGATGGTGCTATTTATTCCGGTTTTTAGCCTCGATCCACTGAGACATGTATTGTGTGCTCTTGTGTAAATGATGGCGCAACATGCTGCCGGTGAAGTTGTCGAGTCTTCGTTGTTGAATGTTTTTTCGGCATTCAAGCAACTTGTCGATCAGTGCCGGCCCATGAACGGCTCGCTGATAAATGTCTTCGAGCAGCGTTTGTCCACGGGATTGGGTTGCTTGCCAGAGTATTTCGTCGCGATAAAGCTGGACCGCGGCATTGGCGAAATCCTGCGCGGTGCGGCAGATTGCCCCCGGCCAGGGTTGGTGGGTATGCATGCCTTCAGCCCCTGTCGGCGTCGTGACACTTGGCGTTGCGCAAAGCATTGCATCGATCAATTTGCCCTTGATTCCCGCGCCGAAACGCAGGGGGGCCAGACAAACACGCGCATCAGACATGACCTGCAAGGCGTCTTCCGCCCAGTTCATGATATGGAACCCCTGTGAGGGATTGTGCAGGGCTGCTGCCTTGGGGGGCGTGTAAGCCCCGTAGATACGTAGCTGCGCCTTGGGCAGTTGCTCGCGGATCAGCGGCCAGATTGTCGATTTCAGCCACAACACGGCATCCCAGTTCGGCGCGTGACGGAAATTGCCGATACTGAGGAAGTCGACGCGTTCATCAAACTTTTTTGGCGATGCGCTGGGCGGTTCGACCATCAACGGGCACCAGTGCAACAGTTCGGGTGGCAACTTGAATTGCTGTACGAGCAGGTCGATTTCCACTGGCGAGATCATCAGATTCAGATCACAGCGATACAGCGCGGCAATCTCGCGCCTGGCCAGGTCGGTGTCAGCCATCAGCCTGAACTCTTCATGCAGTGCAGGCGCGAACAACGCATTAAAGTCGTTCGCGTCATCGCTGGCCTTCAACCGGTCCCTCAAACGCTGATGCCTGGCATGGCGCAAGCTCTGCAAATCCGAGGTTTCCAGAACACGCAACGCGTCGGGACAGTGTTTTTCTACCCGCCAGCCGAATTGTTCTTCAATCATGAATTGATCGAAGAGCACGATATCCGGGCCAAGTTCGCTGATGAATGTGTCGAAACTGCTGTTGTTCAGTTCGATCGGGACCGTATGGATCCCAAGTTCGCCCAAATCGGCCGGATGTTCGCCAACGCCGGCAGGGCTGGCAAAGGTGATTTGCCAACCCTGGTGCAGGAACGTTTCGAGAATTTGCATCACATGCCCGCTTGCCGCAGAGGAACGAGGTTCCGGCCAGACGTAACCAATGACGAGGACTTTGGTTGCGGGCTGACTCATGAGAAACGGTTCCTGGAACGAAGTGACGGAAAAAAGGCGCGCGGATTAGACCATAACCCAGGCATCGAGTGATCCGTTTTTATCGGGTTTGCATCGGATGAGGCCGAGGGAGAAGGCGATCGACAGGGCGCGTGAAAGCTTCATTCAGACATTGAAGTCTCGTGCTCAGGATTGCCCGAGAACGGCTTTGACCTTGTCTCGCAGTTGATCAATGGAAAATGGCTTGCCGATCACATGCATGTCCACCGGTACTTCAATGGTCTCGGCATAACCGCTGGCAAACAGAATCGGCAGTGCGGGGCGAATATTGCGGGCTTCGGTGGCCAGTTGACGGCCATCCATGATCGGCAAGCCGACATCGGTCATCATCAGGTCGATGTGCTGATTCGTATCCTTGAGGATTTCCAGCGCCTGCTCGCTGCCATCTGCCTCCAGAACCTTGAACTCCAGCTCCTCCAGCACATCGACGATCAGCATGCGCACGATGGCATCGTCTTCTACTACAAGGATGGTGGACACAGGGTTGGACATAATGGCGGCTCTCAAGAATGGGGGACGGGGCGCCGGTCGATCAAAAATGCCGGGCTCTTGCATGAGTAAGTGGCGCATAGCCACAAGTTCCCGACTGCATACAAAAAAAGGATAGGCGCAAACGGGCGGGCAAGGATAACTGTTGGGCCCCGATTCGGCGTAGGCAAATGTAGGAAAACAGTATTAAAGCTGTGAGAAAAATGGATCCATGGTGCCGTTTTGGGGCAAACTCCCTGGTTTTCAACAGTTCGACAAGGCTGCCACATGTCCTCTCCGTCTTCGGTTGATGAGCAACGGTTTCGCAAACTCCTGAGCCGCAACGTCAGTTTGCCGTTGGGCGTCGGCGTCATCAGTGCCGTGTTCTTCATTTCATTGATCACCTATTTGTTGTCTGTGATCCAGTGGGTGGAGCACACCGACCGGGTGATCAATAACGCCAACGAAGCGGTGAAACTCACCGTGGATCTGGAAACCGGCATGCGCGGGTATCTGCTCAGCGGCGACGAGCATTTCCTCGATCCGTACGAAACGGCCAAGCCTCGCATCGCCGTGGCTCTGAATACCTTGCTCGAACTGACTGCGGACAATCCGGCTCAGACCGATCGCCTGCGTCGACTTCAGGCGCTGCAAATCGAGTGGGCGACCTATGCGCAGTCGATGATCGATCTGCAACGCGCCAGTGGCGATTACAAATCGGCGGTCAAAGCGGGGAAGGGCAAGCGCCTGACCGACGAAATACGTAAACAGTTCGAAGATGTGATTGAAACCGAACAGTTGCTGCGTGCCTCCCGTAATGAGGATGTGCGCCGCACCACGGTCTGGAGCATCAGCCTTTATCTGCTGTTCGTGGCGGGCATCAGCGGTCTGTTGGCCTATGTCGGTCGGCGCGATCTGCTCAACCTGTCGCAAAGCTATGGCGCGACCCTGGCGGCGCAAGAGGCCAGTGCAAAGCGTCTGGAACAGCAAGCCTGGTTGCGCAACGGCCAGACTCAGCTCGCCGAGCAAGTGCTGGGGCAACTGACGGTCAATCTGCTGGGGCGCAATATCCTGCAATTCTGCGCCCAGTACCTCGGCACCGCCGTGGCCGCGTTGTATGTGCGCGAGGAACATGGCGGCCTCAAACGTGTGGCGAGTTACGGTTTCTCCCGCGAACAGGAACAACAGGATCAATTGATCGGCAGCGATGAAGGCATCGTCGGGCAGGTCGCCCAGCAGGCTCGGCTGATCCGTCTCGACTCGGTGCCATCCGATTACTTCAAGGTCAGCTCCGGTCTGGGCGAAGGCCTGCCGCACAGTGTGCTGGTGGTGCCGACCAGTGATGACGACCGGGTCAACGGCGTGATCGAACTCGGGTTCCTGCGTCCGCTCACCGACCGTGATGTGGCGCTGCTGGAACTGATCGCCGGCAACATCGGCACGTCCATCGAAGCGGCGCGTTATCGCCAGCGTTTGCAGGAAGTGCTGGCCGAAACCCAGCAACTGAATGAAGAGTTGCAGGTGCAGCAGGAAGAGCTGAAGACCGCCAACGAAGAGCTGGAGGAACAGTCGCGGATTCTCAAGGAGTCCCAGGCTCACCTGGAAACCCAGCAAGTCGAGCTGGAGCAGACCAACGAGCAACTGGCCGAGCAGGCGCAGACCCTGGCCGAGCAGCGCGACGCCATGGATCAAAAGAACAACGAGCTCAATCGGGCCCAGGTGCAGCTCGAAGAGCGTGCCGAGGAACTGCAGCGTTCGAGCAAATACAAGTCCGAGTTCCTGGCCAACATGTCCCACGAACTGCGCACGCCGCTGAACAGTTCGCTGATCCTGGCCAAGCTGTTGGCAGAAAACCCGCAGGACAACCTCAGTGCCGAGCAGGTGAAGTTTGCCGAGTCGATCTATTCCGCCGGCAACGATTTGCTCAACCTGATCAACGATATTCTCGACATTTCCAAGGTGGAAGCCGGCAAACTCGAAGTGATCCCGGAAAACACCAGCGTGGCACGCCTGGCCGACGGCTTGCGCGGTATGTTCGAACCGCTGGCGGCAGACAAGCAACTCGCATTCAGCGTCCAATTGCAGCCCGATGCGCCGATTACGCTGTTCACCGACCGCCAGCGTCTGGAACAGGTGATCAAGAACCTGCTCTCCAACGCCGTGAAATTCACCGAGCAAGGCGCGGTCAGCCTGACCATCGCCGGCCAGCCGGACGATCACATTGCCTTTATCGTGCGCGATTCGGGGATCGGGATCGCAGCGGATCAACAGGAAAGCATTTTCGAGGCCTTCCGTCAGGCTGACGGCACCACCAACCGCAAATACGGCGGCACCGGCCTGGGTCTGTCGATTTCCAGGGATCTGGCGACGCTGCTGGGTGGTTCGATCAGCGTCACCAGTGCGCCGGGGCAGGGCAGTGTCTTCACCCTGGTGCTGCCGCAGCAATACCGCGAGCCGGGCGACGCGCCGGTCGCGCCGCTGACGTTCAGCCCGCCCGCTGCCGCTCCGGTCATTGCACCCGCCGTGACGGTTTCGCCGCTGGCCTCTGTCGACATTCCGCGTTTCAACGATGACCGCAATAAAGCGCCGTTTGATACCCGCTGCATTCTGGTGGTGGAAGACGAGCCGAATTTCGCCCACATCCTCTATGACCTGGCCCATGAACTGGGCTATCAATGCCTGGTTGCCCACGGTGCCGACGAAGGTTATGACCTGGCCAAAGAGTTCGTGCCGGACGCGATCCTGCTGGACATGCGCCTGCCGGATCACTCGGGCCTGACCGTCCTGCAGCGTCTGAAAGAACACGCCGAAACCCGGCACATCCCGGTGCACGTAATTTCCGTGGAAGACCGCGTCGAAGCGGCCATGCACATGGGCGCCATCGGTTACGCGGTCAAGCCGACCACTCGCGAAGAGCTCAAGGACGTGTTTGCCCGTCTCGAAGCCAAGCTCACGCAGAAGGTCAAACGTGTGCTGCTGGTGGAGGACGACGATCTGCAGCGGGAAAGCATTGCCCGCCTGATCGGCGACGACGACATCGAAATCACCGCTGTAGGCCTGGCGCAGGACGCACTGGAGCTGCTGCGCACGACGATCTTCGATTGCATGGTCATCGATCTGAAGCTGCCGGACATGCTTGGCAACGATCTGCTCAAGCGCATGTCCACCGAGGACATCTGCTCGTTCCCGCCGGTCATTGTCTACACAGGGCGCAATCTGACCCGCGACGAAGAAGCCGAACTGCGCAAGTATTCGCGTTCGATCATCATCAAGGGCGCACGCTCGCCGGAACGTCTGCTGGATGAGGTCACACTCTTTCTGCACAAAGTCGAATCACAGTTGTCCCATGAACGGCAGAAGATGCTCAAGACCGCCCGCAGCCGCGACAAGGTCTTCGAAGGACGCAAGGTGCTGCTGGTGGACGACGATGTACGCAACATATTCGCCCTGACCAGCGCGCTGGAAACCAAGGGTGCCGTTGTGGTGATCGGCCGTAACGGCCGCGAAGCGATTGAAAAACTGAATGAAGTCGAGGACATCGACCTGGTGCTGATGGACGTGATGATGCCGGAGATGGATGGTTTTGAAGCCACCATCGAAATCCGCAAGGATCCGCGCTGGCGCAAGTTGCCGATCATCGCGGTGACGGCCAAGGCCATGAAGGACGATCAGGAGCGCTGCCTGCAGGCGGGCGCCAATGATTACCTGGCCAAGCCTATCGACCTGGATCGTCTGTTCTCGCTGATTCGCGTGTGGTTACCCAAGATGGAACGCATTTAGTGGAACGTAGTAATTCCGTTGAGCGGAACAGTGAAATCGAACTGCGGTTGCTGATCGAAGCGATTTATCTCAAGTACAGCTACGATTTTCGCGATTACTCCGGCGCCTCGATCAAGCGCCGTGTGCAACATGCGTTGAGCCAGTTCGAGTGCGCGACCATCTCGGCCTTGCAGGAGAAAGTCCTGCATGACCCGACGGCGTTCATGCAGTTGCTGCAATTGCTGACGATCCCGGTCAGTGAGATGTTCCGCGATCCGTCGCACTTCCTGGCGATCCGTCAGGAGGTGGTGCCGCTGCTCAAGACCTATCCGTCGATCAAGATCTGGATCGCCGGCTGCAGCACCGGCGAGGAGGTCTACTCGATGGCGATCCTGCTGCGCGAAGAAGGCCTGCTTGATCGTACGATCATCTACGCCACCGACATCAACCCGCGCTCGCTGGACAAGGCCAAGCAAGGGATCTTTTCGATGGAAAACGTGCGTGCCTACACCGCCAACTATCAGCAGGCAGGCGGCCAGCGTTCGTTCGCCGACTACTACACTGCGGCCTATGGCTACGCGATTTTCGACAAGAGCCTGTGTGAGAACGTTACGTTCGCCGATCACAGCCTGGCGACCGATAGCGTATTCTCCGAAACTCAATTAATTTCATGTCGTAATGTATTGATTTACTTCAATAAAAAACTTCAGGATCGAGCTTTCGGGTTGTTCCATGAATCGTTGTGTCACCGTGGATTCCTGGTGCTGGGCAGCAAGGAAACACTCGACTTCTCAGGCTATGCCAACCAGTTCGAACCCCTGGTTAAACAAGAACGGATTTACCGCAAATCATGAACAGTGCCGCGGATTTGCCTCGGGTCGAGGCGATTGTGGTCGGAGCTTCCGCCGGTGGCGTCGAGGCGTTGCTGACCTTGCTTGGTTCGCTGCGGGCCGGGTTCGGGCTGCCGATCATCATCGTGCTGCATCTGCCGGAAGAGCGTCGCAGTCAGCTCGTCGAGGTATTCGCCCGGCGGCTGGCGCTGCCGGTCGCTGAAGCCATCGACAAACAGGACATCATGCCCGGCACCGTGTATTTCGCCACGCCGGGTTATCACCTGTCGGTGGAGCAGGATCGCAGCCTGTCGCTGAGCCTTGAAGACCGTTTGCATCATTCGCGGCCTTCGATCGATTTCCTGTTCGAATCCGCCGCTGATGCCTACGGGCCGGCGCTGGCCGCCGTGCTGCTGACCGGCGCCAACCATGATGGCGCGCGAGGCCTGGCCCAGGTCAAACGCCGGGGCGGCCTGACCGTCGTGCAGGATCCGGATGACGCACAGGTCGATACCATGCCTCGCGCGGCACTGAAAACGCATCAACCGGATTACATACTTCCCATACACGGCATCGGCCGTCTGCTTGTCGAGCTGGAACGAATCGCATGCTGAGTAATATCCAGGCAAAACTGCTGATCGTCGACGATCTGCCCGAGAACCTGCTGGCCCTCGAAGCGCTGATCAAACGTGAGGATCGCACCGTCTACAAAGCATTGTCGGCGGACGAAGCACTGTCGCTGCTGCTGCAACACGAATTCGCCATGGCCATTCTTGACGTGCAAATGCCCGGCATGAACGGCTTTGAACTGGCCGAATTGATGCGCGGTACCGAGAAAACCAAGAACATTCCAATCATCTTCGTCAGCGCCGCTGGCCGCGAACTCAATTACGCGTTCAAAGGCTACGAAAGCGGGGCAGTGGACTTCCTGCACAAGCCGCTGGATATCCATGCGGTAAAAAGCAAGGTGAACGTGTTTGTCGATCTGTACCGCCAGAGCAAGGCGATGAAGCAACAGGTCGAAGCGCTGGAGCAGAGTCGTCGCGAACAGGAGGCGCTGCTTCAGCAACTGCAAAGCACCCAGGGCGAACTGGAGCAGGCGGTACGCATGCGTGACGATTTCATGTCGATCGTCGCCCACGAAGTGCGCACGCCGCTCAACGGTCTTATCCTCGAAACTCAACTGCGCAAGATGCACCTGGCCCGGGACAACGCTGCCGCGTTCACCCTCGACAAGATGCACGCGATGGTTGACCGCGACGAGCGCCAGATCAAAAGCCTGATCCGCCTGATCGAGGACATGCTCGACGTGTCGCGGATCCGCACCGGCAAGCTGTCGATCCGACCGACTCGTTTCGATCTCGCGCAGTTGGTGAGCAACTTGCTGCAAAACTTTGCGCAACAGATCGAGGCGGCGGAAACCACCGTTTCCTTCGAAGCGGAGAGTCCGGTCGAAGGCTGCTGGGACGAGTTTCGCATCGAACAGGTGATTTCCAACCTGCTGACCAATGCCTTGCGTTATGGCGCTAGAAGCCCGATTCAGGTGCGCGTCTATCGCCAGGGCAACCACGCACGGGTCGAGGTTCAGGATCACGGCATCGGCATCAGCGAGGAAAATCAGAAACGCATTTTTCAACAGTTCGAACGGGTCTCCGCCAAGACGGTGGTGGCCGGCCTCGGACTGGGTCTGTTCATCTCCGAACAGATCGTCGCCGCCCATGGCGGCTTCATCGTCGTCGAAAGCAAGATCAACGAGGGCGCCCTGTTTCGCGTTTGTCTGCCGCTCCAGGAAAACGGCGAAACAAACGCAACCTCTGAGTGACCGCACGGTCGTATCAGCAGCTATTGACCGAACAAAGGCTTCCCATGAGCGTAGATGCACAAGATGTAGTACTCGTCGTCGAGGACGAACCGGTGATCCTGATGGTGCTGACAGACTATCTGTCAGGGCAGGGCTATCGCGTATTGCAGGCCGAGAACGGCGAGCAGGCGTTCGAGATTCTGGCGAGCAAGCCGCATCTGGACATGTTGATTACTGATTTCCGCTTGCCTGGCGGAATCTCTGGCGTGCAGATCGCCGAGCCCGCCGTCAAATTGCGCCCTGATCTGAAGGTGATCTTCATCAGCGGCTATCCGCAGGAAATCCGCGAGACCGGCAGCCCCATCACCCGCCGGGCGCCGATCCTGGAAAAACCGTTCGATCTGGATGTGTTGCAGGAGAAGATCCAGGAACTGCTGGCCTGAGGCGTGCTGCGATGCAAGATCGCAGCACGCCAGTATTGCTAATGAAACTGATCCGCAGCGCTGTAGGTGAACGCAGCATCGGCATCAGTCGTAGCGGGTAACGTCAGCTTTATGATCGGGACGACTTTCCCTCCCGTCTTGTTGAAGAAATCCTTTTGATCATGCTGAGCGCCCGCCAGTCCACCTGGCAGGTAGTAAAACGCCTCAATGGGAAGTTCTTCCGGGATATTTTGTGGCCAGTTGGCGAGAATCAATTCACTGTAGTCGTATGCACCTGCGAAGTAGTTTTTCAGGTTGTGCGCGCGAATGGTCTGATAAAACGAATCGGCCGCCAGGTTGTTCATTGAGTCTTGAACATCGAATGGACATATGTTCCATTTTCCAGAGTTGATATTGGCCACCCACTGCTCTGCGGTGGTGATGCCGATGGTTTGGCAACGACGACTCCTGTCAGGTGAATAAGGGTGTGCTCCACAACCAGGCTTTTCTCTCAACTGCGTTGCTCCATCCCGCGGGTAGGCACACAAAATTTGAATTTGTCGGCTGCCTACCGGACGGGACAGAACCGGGTAGAAAATAAACCCGCTGGTTTGTCCAAAAACGAGGCTTTTGAACTTCATGTCTTTTCTCAGGTAGGTAAACGACACGCCTCCACTTGTTTGTGAGTGGGGGCTAGGATTCCAGGTGGAATATGCGTTTGTGAACGAGGGTACGGTCGAACGCAGGACAATCCCTGTGCATAGAAAGGAGGGCATCGATTCGGAGCCACAATTGCGTCTGAGGTCGTTGTAACGTGCGGTCAGATCAGACGCAACCTGTCTGCCTGTTTGCGCAGAACTGGAAATCGTATTGACAGCACCCATTGTGCTTTCAGGTTCTTTTACCTGTGCTTGTTCCCGGCTCTCACACCCCCCCAAAGTCAATACAAACACCAATGCCAGTAAACAGTGCTTGTTCATTTTTTTGCCTCTCATGCTATAGGGCGTTTTTTGAGAGAACAGCTCTCTCGAAGGGAGAACCAAAAAGCATTTAGGTGAGTGATTCAAACAGGGGCAAGTGCAGTTGAACAGCTGTCAAAGTTGACAGGTTTCAAGCATGAAAAAGCGGCCTATGCTGCACAGTTGGCCGCTTATGAGAATTTACCGTCCGTCAGGATGGACAAGCAGCAAAGCGTCACCCGCGAATCATCTCCCGCACCTTCGCCGTCAGCAGATCGAAGGTGAACGGCTTGGTGATCATCTGCATCCCGGAATCAAGGAACCCGCCGCGCACAGCGGCGTGTTCAGCGTAACCGGTAATGAACAGAACCTGCAGGTCGGGCCGGTATTGCCGGCCGATTTCCGCCAGTTGCCGGCCGTTCATGCCCGGCAGGCCGACGTCGCTGATCAGCAGATCGATGCGTTGCTCCGAATCCAGAATCGGCACGGCACTGTCGGCATCGCTGGCCTCGACAAATCCATAACCCAGTTCGCTCAACACTGCACTGACCAGCACCCGCACGGCCGGATCGTCTTCGACGATCAATACGGTTTCGCCTTCCACGGCGTCGGGCGCCTGCTCCGCGTGCGTTGGCGCGTGAGGCAACGATTCGCCCTGGAAGCGCGGCAGATAGAGTCTGACGGTAGTGCCCTCGTCGATTTTGCTGTCGATCGAGACGTGGCCACCGGATTGCTTGCTGAAACCGTAGATCATCGACAGACCCAAGCCGGTGCCCTGGCCGATCGGCTTGGTGGTGAAAAATGGGTCGAATGCGCGATTGATCACGCTCTCGGGCATGCCGCAACCATTGTCGGTCACGCTCAATAGGACGTAATCGCCGGGCTTCAGGTTGCTGTAAGCGGCGGTGAAATCGCTTCCCAGCACCTGATTGCTCGTCTCGACTACCAGATTGCCGCCGTCGGGCATAGCGTCGCGGGCATTGATAACCAGGTTGAGCAGGGCGCTTTCCAGTTGATTGGGGTCGGCCTCGGCTACCCATAGCTCCTGGTGCAGGCGCATGTCCAGATGAATGCTTTCGTTGAGGCTGCGTTGCAGCAACTCGCCCATCGATTGCACCAGATCGTTCATTTTTACGGCTTTGGAGTCCAGGGACTGGCGTCGGGAGAAAGCCAGCAGGCGATGAGTCAGGCCGGCGGCGCGGTTGGCCGAGGTCACGCCGAGATCGATCAGGCTGTCGAGATCCTCCGTCCGGCCACGCGCCAGTCGACGGCGGATCAACTCGAGGCTGCCGATAATGCCGGTCAGCATATTGTTGAAGTCATGGGCGATACCGCCGGTCAATTGCCCGACCGCTTCCATTTTCTGCGACTGGCGCAGCGCTTCCTCGTTGTGCCGCAGCTGGGCGGTGCGTTCTTCGACTTGTTGCTCGAGGGTTTCCAGAGTCGATTGCAGGCGTCGTTCACTCTCGCTCAGATCGATCAGGCGATCGCGGGCTTCGTACTGTCGTCGTCGACCGCGAAGGGCGGTGGAGATCAGGCTGACCAGGGTCACCGGATGGAAAGGACGTTCAAGAAACGTCACGTTGCCCAGCAATTTGCTCAACTGCGACGAGGGTCCCTGTTGGGATCCTCCGTGGTGGGTCAACAACACAATCGGCAGATCCGACCAGGCGGGCTGTTGATCCAGATACGCCAGCAGGGTTTCCAGATCCGGGCCCAGCAAGGCTTCGGAAGCAATCAACAGCAACCCGGCACCGGGTTCGAGTTCGGTGCAAAGCGTTCTGAGGTCGGGAGTGATCAGGCCACCGTAGCCCGCTTCGTTGAGGATCATCAGCGCAACCTGACTGTCGCGCCCGAGGGGGGCGAGGATCAACGCCCGTTCCGACAGTGGTACGGTGACTGTCACAAGAAATCGTCCTTAAGCAGCGGATTGCTCGCGCCGAGGTAGGTCGGTACGCCGCGCAGCACCCCCTGAAAGGCTTCCAGTGGTTCGCCGATGGTCATGCCTTTCGTGGAAATGCGGTATTCGCGAATGGTCGATTCATGGCTGCCGGTACGTTTCTTGATGATCGAGATGGCTCGGCGCACCTTGCCGATCGCTTCGAAGTAGCGCAGCAGGATTACGGTGTCGGCCAAATAGGTGATGTCCACCGGCGCCTGCATGTCGCCAACCAGACCGTGTTGGGCGACGGTCATGAAGGTCGCGGCGCCCTTGCGGTTCAAGTACAGCAACAGTTCGTGCATGTGCAGCACCAAGGCGTTTTCTTCCGGCATCGCGGCCTGATAACCGTTGATGCTGTCGATCACCACGGTCTTGATGTCTCTTTCGTCGACGCAGCGCCGCACACGATGGGAGAACTCGCCGGGGGAAAGTTCGGCCGCGTCGACCTGTTCGATCAGCAGGTTGCCGGACGCTCGCAGAGCCTTGAGGTCGATGCCGATGTTTTTCATGCGCTCGAACAGCTGCTCCAGCTCTTCATCAAAGATGAACAGGGCGGCTTTTTCCCCGCGTGACACCGCTGCGGCCGCGAAGATCATCGAGATCAACGACTTGCCGGTGCCTGCCGGGCCCAGGATCAATGTGCTGGAGCCGGTTTCGATGCCACCGCCCAAGAGCGCGTCCATCTCTTTTATTCCGCTGGACAGCTGCAGACGCGGGTAATCGCCCCGATGCTCGGCCGCCACCAGACGGGGAAAAACATGCACGCCATCACCCATGATGGTGAAGTCATGATAGCCGCCGCGGTATTTTTGGCCGCGATACTTGACCACCCTGACGCGACGGCGTTCGGCGCCGTAGTTGGGCGTTAATTCCTCGAGCCGGATCACGCCGTGGGCAACACTGTGCACGGTCTTGTCGAGGGATTCGGTGGTCAGGTCATCCAGTAGCAGCACCGTGGCGTCATAGCGCACGAAGTAATGCTTGATTGCCAGAATCTGTCGACGGTAGCGCAGGGAGCTTTGCGCGAGCAGGCGAATCTCTGAAAGGCTGTCGAGTACCACCCTGGTCGGCTTGAAGCGTTCGACCACCTCGAAAATCTGTTTGGTCGCCTCGCCCAGCTCCAGATCCGAAGAATACAGGAGACTCTGCTGATGCTCGGCGTTGAGCAGGTTTTCCGGGGGAGTCAGCTCGAAAATTTCGATATTTTCGCCCAGCTCCCATCCGTGGGAGGCCGCGCCCTGACGCAGCTCATGCTCGGTTTCGGAGAGCGTAATGTACAAAGATCGCTCACCGGCACGGGCGCCGGCCAGTAAAAAATGCAACGCGACCGTGGTTTTACCGGTTCCAGGCTCACCCTCCAGCAAGAAAACGTGACTGCGGGACAGGCCACCGGCGAGGATATCGTCCAGCCCTTCGATGCCGGTGGCGGCTTTTGCACTGATCAACGCGTTCGATGTAGACAAAAAATGCCCTCTCATGACTAGGGAAAACGAGGCAGCGGGCGCCGGACGCCGTTTGGCACTGCCTGATTACTTGACCTTTTGCCGAGTCGGCGGTTCCGAGTTTCTTGCTGGATGTGTCTTGAAAGGCGCTAGAGGCCTTGCTGCAACGAGGGATCGTCAGGGTTCATCTGTTCGAGTTGGGCCAGCAGAATCTGCACGTTCTGCAACTGACCGCTTTCTTTCCAGTAGTTGATCAGCAACACCCGCGCCTTGCGGTCGGCGGGGTGACGCTGGACGATTTCCTGCAACTGCTTTTGCGCCGCCTCCAGTTCTTCGGCGCTGTGCAGGGTGGTAGCAAGGTCGTAGCGGTAGTCCTTGTTGTCGGGCTCGAGTTCTACGGCTTTGGACAAACCGAGCAGGGCGTACTCGCGTTGATCGTGATGCAGCAGCCAGAGGCCCAGGGCATGTTGCAGATAAGCCGAATCGGGCTGGGCCTTCAATTGTCGGGCGAGCAACTGACGCGCGGCGTCGCTCTGGCCCTGGCGATCGAGTACTTCGATCTGCATCACCAACGCCGGCAGATTGCCGGGATCCAGGCGCAGGGTCTGCTCCAACGCTTGCTGCGCCTGCTTGAACTCCGCATTGTGCAGATACAGGCGCGCCAGTTGGGCATAGTTGGCGGCGCTTTCCGGCTGGCTCTTGAGCGCCTCTTTCCACATGTCGATGCCTTGCTGCAACGGCGCGAAATACAGGCCCAGTTGATCCGGAGACAAACCGAGCAGGGCGTTGATTGCAGCAAAGCGTACGGTTTGATCTTCATCATCGAGCAACGGGCCCAACAGCAAACTGCGCTGACCGCCAGGCACCAGGCCCGTCACGCTTTTGATTGCGGCCAGTCGAACGTCCGGCGATTCGTTTTGCAGATCGGCGTCCGCCAGTTTCAAGGCCTGCGGGCTCGGGTAGTTGGGCAGCTCGGCGTGCAGCCAGACACGCCGTTTGACCGACAGATCCGGGCGCCCCAGCTGTTGGTATAAAACCCGCGCAGCCCCCGGTTGACCAGCACGCGCGGCGGCCAGCGCTTCGCTGTAACCGTGTTTGATCGCTTCCGGCACAACCGGCGCAGTGCTGCGCAAAGACAGCCAGGCGACGATCAGGACCAGCGCAAGGCCGAGGCTGATGAGCAAATAGCGGCGAGACTGAGGCATGCGAATTTCCGAAACTTTCGTTTTGCAGCGGAGGTCGCAAGCTTCTGTCAGCTCGCGCCGTGAGTCAAACACTGTGCCTGATATGACCTACTACAAGTGCTGAAACGCCCTACGAGCTTTGTGGCTCCCGTAAACCATCAAATCCTTAATACAGTGACTACGCTTGCAGAAGTTGTTTCGACGAGGCTATCCATGCAGTCCCTGCTCATTTATTTCAAGGCGCTGATCCACCCCGGTCAGGCAGTGCTGCTGTTTGGTCTGCGCACCATCGTCGCCGGATTGCTGACCTTGTACCTGGCGTTTCTGTTCGATCTGGATCAACCGAAGTGGTCGATCATGGCCGTCGTTATCATCAGCCAGCCACTGGCCGGGATGGCGCTGGCACGCAGCTTCGGGCAAATCATCGGGACGACCCTTGGCGCGGTGGTGGCGGTGGTGCTGATGGCAATTTTTCCCCAGGCGCCGTTGCCGTTCATCACGACCCTGGCCTTATGGCTGGCGCTGTGCACGGCGGGCGGCACGCTACTGCGCTACACCAGTTCCCAGGCGTTCGTGCTTAGCGGATATACCGCTGTGGTAGTGGCGCTGCTGGCGATTCCGGATCAGGACGGCACCTTTTTGCTGGCGGTGACCCGGGTCACCGAAACCTTGTTGGCGGTAGCGTGCGTGTGCGTTGTCAGTCTGTTGACGGCGCGGCCCGAGGCGGTGTCGCGCAACTATTTTGCAAAGGTCGATCAGGTGATCAGGCTGATTGCCACCCATGCCGCCGCTGTACTTCGCACCGAAGAAAGCGAAGCGGACTTTCAGCGCCGGCAAATGCAGTTGTTGGGGGAAATCAGCGCCCTTGAAGGCCTGCGCCGGCATTTGTATTTCGACGCCCCGCGTCTGCGCAGTGCCAACAATCTGGTGCTGTTGCTGGGTAATCAACTGATGCTGCTGACCTCACGCCTGACCGCGCTGCGTCACCAGCGGGAGCTGCTCACCGAGCGATGGGAGGGCGATCTGCCGCTGGAGATCCAGCAATTGCGTGCAGAAGAACTGGCACTGCTCGACCAGCTCGCACTGCAAGGGCGCTCATTGCCGGCAGAGGCGCGGCACCAGTTCGTCGCGCTGCAACAGCAGTTCGAAGGGCTCGCCTACAGGGCCGAACAACTGACCGAAGACATGAGTGCAACCCTGCGTTCGCTGGCGTGGGCACTGCGCTGGGAGCAGGCGCGGCTGTTGCAGCAGTTGGAGCAGATTCTCGAACTGAGCGACGCGATACAGGAAGGACGCGAAGCCAGTTGCATGTTTCGTGGCCAGTCCAGCCCCTTGCACCTGGATTTCACCCTCGCGACGATGAATGCCATCCGCGCTTTCAGTGCGTTGCTGGTGGCTGGGCTGATCTGGATCGAGACCGCTTGGGACGGCGCGCGCGGCGGGATGATTCTGGTGGGGATTCTGTGTTCGTTGATGGCGACATTTCCGCGTCCCTTGATCGCTGCACAGAGTTACGCCCGAGGATTGGGACTGGCCTTGGTCGTCTCAGCGTTCTATCAATTCATGCTGGTCCCGGCGATCAGTGATTTCGAAATGCTGGCCTTGCTGCTCGCGCCTCTGCTGTATGTGATCGCGGTCGGACTGGCCAACCCGGCCACCACCGGTATCGGCATGGGCCTGGGGCTGTCGAGTTTCCTGATGCTCGGGCCGCAGAACGTCGGCACCGGGCAGAACACCGCCATTCAATGGTTCGAATTTGCCGGAGCCTACGTGAGTGCGGCGATGCTGGCTCTGATTGTTTATGCCTGGATTTTCCCGTTCCGCCCGGCTCTGCGCATCCGGCGCTTTTACAACGAAGCGCGGGAGCAGGTCTACCAACTGACCAAGAGCCCGGCCACCGATGAACAGCAATTCGCCTTCGAAAGCCGCATGGTTGATCGCCTGACCTCGATGCTGGGCGTGTTGCCGGCCGCCAACGAACGGGACATGCAGCGCCTGTATGAAATCAGCCTCGCCTGTGTAGCGCTGGGCGTGGCCATGCACCAGCTCAGGCAACAGGCGCAAAACAATGCTCTGCTTACGGACGATTTGCATAGGCAGCTGTCGACGGCATTGCGTCAGACCGGCCGTTTCGTCGCCGGCCGACCGGATGTACGCCTGACACCTTTACTGGCTACGCTGCATGCGCTCGGCGATGAGCTGGATGCCTTGCATGTCGCCACCCATGAGCACTTGTGGTCGGTATTTCGCATGCGCGTGGCCCTGTTGATCGTGGTGTCGTTTCTGGAACGACATGGCGAGCATTTGCAGCCCGACCGTTCTGAAGGAGAGCCCATTCTTGCCCATTGATTTCGAGATCGGCGGCGTTTACCTGCCGCCAATCGCTCAGGCCTTGTTGCTGGCCATACCGGTTTTTCTGCTGCTCGACTGGGGTTTGCGCCGGCTCGGCGTCCTGCGTTTTGTCTGGCATGAGGCGCTGTTCGAAGGCGCCCTTTATGCCTGTGTGTGCGCCGCACTGATTCTGCTGATGGGAGCCTGAAACCTTGAAGACGTTGCTCACTCGATTGACGACATTGGCGGTGGTGCTGCTGGCCATCGTGCTCGGCTGGTTTGCCTGGGAACATTACACCCGGGCCCCGTGGACTCGGGATGCGCGGGTGAGGGCGGATGTGGTGACACTCTCGGCGGATGTCTCGGGCCGCATCGTCACGCTGGCGGTGCAGGACAACCAGTATGTCGTCAAGGGCCAGTTGCTGCTGGAAATCGATCCGGCTCGCTACAGTCTGGCCGTCGAGCATGCGAAACGCTCGGTGGAGGTCTCCAAGGCTACGCTTGGGCAGTCGCAAGCGGCCATTGTCGCCAGCGAGGCATTGCTCAAACAACGCCAGAGTGAAGAGCGCCGGCGACGTACGCTCAAGCAAGGGTTCGCGATTTCCGGGGAAGAGTGGGAGAAGTCCAGCACCGATGTGGCGGTGGCCCAGGCCGATCTGTTGCGCAATCAGGCCAATCTCGGTCTCGCCGAAGCCAACGTGCAATTGGCGATTGCTGCATTGACCCAGGCTGAACTGGATCTGCAACGCACCCGCGTCGAAGCACCGGTCAGCGGTTATGTCACCAATCTGCTGACCCGGCAGGGGGATTACGCGGTAGCCGGCAGTGCCTTGCTGGCGCTGGTGGATAGCGACTCCTTTTACGTCAGCGGCTATTTCGAGGAAACCAAGCTGCCACGGATCGAGGAGGGCGACCGGGTGCGTATCGAACTGATGAGCGGGGAAAAATTTGGCGGCACCGTGCAAAGCATCGCCTTCGCCATTGCTGATCGGGAGAACGCGCCGGGCAGCCGATTGCTGGCCAACATCAACCCCAGCTACACCTGGGTGAAACTGGCGCAACGGGTGCCGGTGCGGATCGGCATCGATCCCGATTACGCGGGCAAGGACCGACTCAGAGCCGGTACCACCGCGACGGTCACGGTGCTGGAAAACCATGAAAGACAGAGACAAAAAAGCCCCGCGACCGAATGATACGCGGGGCAAAAAATTTGGTTGGTTGCGGCCAACCAAAGGAGCTCTTTAAAAAAACGATTACTTGCTGGCGACCGTTTCTGGCTGCCAACCGCCACCGAGGGCCTTGTAGATCGCGACGATGCCGCGATACAGATCCACTTCGGCCTGGGCCTGGCTGTCTTCAGCGTTCAAACGCTCACGCTGGGCGTCGAGCAGGACCAGGAAATCGGTGGTGCCTTCGCGGTAGCGGATTTCAGCCAGATCGGCAGCCTTGCGGCTCGATTCGCTCTGACGGATCAGCGAGATCAACCGTTGCTGACGTTTGCCGTAATCACTGAAGGCGTTTTCCGACTCTTCCAGCGCCAGCAATACTTGCTGTTCGTAGGTCGCCAGTGCGCCTTCCGCATCGGCATCGGCGCCGCGCAGACGGGCCCGCACGCTGCCAAGGTCGAACGCCGCCCAGGTGATGCTCGGGCCCAGCGCCCAGGCGTTGGCCGCCGAGGAACCGATCTGCGAACCACGCCCGGCTGTCCAGCCGAGGAAACCGCTGAGGCTGACCCGTGGGAACAGGTCGGCCTTGGCCACACCGATACGCGCCGTGGCCGAAGCCAGTCTGCGCTCGGCGCTGAGGATGTCCGGACGACGCTGCAGCAGTTCGCCCGGATCACCGATCGGCAAGGCCTTGGCAATCGCCGGCAGGTCTTTCGGACTCAGGTCGACGGTCAGCTTGTCCGGACGCTCGCCCAGCAGGGTGGCGATGCGGTTTTTCTGCCGGGCCTGTTCTGCCTGCAGCTGCGGCACGCTGGCTTCGACCGATGCCAGACGTGCATCGGCACGTTCGACATCGAGCTGATCGCCAACGCCGGCGTCACGCAGGCTGATGGTGATCTTGCGCGATTCCTGCTGGTTGTTCAGGTTGGCCAGCGCGATCTTTTCCCGCAGTTGAGCACCGCGCAGTTGACCGTAAGCGTCCACCAGTTCGGCAATCATGGTGACTTGCAGTTGGTACAGATCGGCTTCGGCCGCTTGCTGGTCGGCGTCGCTCGCTTCCAGATTGCGCTGGATACGTCCGAACAGGTCCAGTTCCCAGGCCATGTCCAGGCCCAGGTCATAGCGTTCACTATTGACCCGATTGGTGGTCTGGCCCGGGATCTGACCTTTGGCCAGATCGCTGCTGGCGCGGCTGGTGATGGTCGGCATTGCATCGTTGCTGGCGTCGTCGCGGATCGCCCGGGCGGCTTTCCAGCGGGCGAATGCCACGCGCAGTTCACGGTTGCCTTGCAGCGATTGAGTCACCAACTGGTTAAGGGTCGGATCGTCGAACTGCTGCCACCAGATGCCTTCGAATTTCGAACGGTCGAAGTTCTTCTGGCCGGCGGCGCCGTCGGTGGCGGACGTAATGTTCGCCGCCTCCGTCGTCGGGGTCTTGTAGTCAGGGCCGACGGCGCAGGCACTCAGGGCCAGCACCAGCAGGCTCGGCAGGAAGACTTTCAGACTCATTGGTGCGCCTCCAGTGGCTTTTGAAGATTTTGCGCCTTGGCCGCTTTGCGAGCTTCGCTGCGCTCCACGAAGTTGCGGATCAGCACATAGAACACGGGGGTCAGCAGCAGACCGAAGAAGGTCACACCGAGCATCCCGGAGAACACCGCCACACCCATGGCATGACGCATCTCGGCACCGGCACCGCTGGAGAACACCAGTGGCACCACACCCATGATGAACGCGAACGAGGTCATCAGGATCGGCCGCAGACGCAGACGGCAGGCTTCCAGTACGGCGGCCAGCGGATCGAGGCCTTCTTCCTGCTTATCCTTGGCGAACTCGACGATCAGAATCGCGTTCTTGCACGCCAGGCCCACCAGTACGATCAGGCCGATCTGGGTGAAGATGTTGTTGTCGCCGCCAGAGATGATCACACCGGTGATGGCCGACAGCAGGGTCATCGGTACGATCAGGATCACCGCCAGTGGCAGGCTCCAGCTTTCGTATTGAGCCGCGAGCACCAGGAACGCCAGCAATACGCAGAGCGGGAACACGAACAGCGCTGTGTTACCGGACAGAATCTGCTGGTAGGTCAGGTCGGTCCACTCGTAGGTCATGCCGTTCGGAAGTTCATCCTTGAGCAGTTTCTCGATGGCTTTTTCGGCCTGGCCGGAGCTGTAGCCCGGGGCTGCTGCACCGTTGATTTCAGCGGTGATGAAGCCGTTGTAGTGCATCACACGATCCGGGCCCGAGGTGTCGCTGACCTTGATGAAGGTCGCCAGCGGGATCATTTCGCCCTTGTTGTTGCGTACTTTCAGCTGGCCGATCTGGTCGGACTCGAGGCGGAACTGCTGCTCGGCCTGAACGTTGACCTGATAGGTACGACCGAAGCGGTTGAAGTCGTTGGCATACAGCGAACCCAGGTAGATCTGCAGGGTGTCGAAGATGTCGCTGACGGCCACGCCGTGGGTCTTGGCTTTTTCCCGGTCGATGGCGGCATCGACCTGCGGCACGTTCACGGTGTAGCTGGTGAACAGGTTGGCCAGTTCCGGAACGTTATGGCTCTTGGCAATAATGTTCATGGTCTCCTTGTACAGCTCTTCGTAGCCCAGGTTGCCCCGGTCTTCGATTTGCAGGCGGAAACCACCGATGGTGCCCAGCCCCTGTACCGGCGGCGGCGGGAAGATCGCCATATAGGCTTCCTGAATCCCGGCGTACTGGCCGTTCAAGGCACCGGCAATCGCACCGGCGGACATGCTCGGGTCTTTACGCTCGTCGAACGGTTTCAGGGTCACGAACACGATGCCGGCGTTCGGGCTGTTGGTGAAGCCGTTGATCGACAGCCCCGGGAACGCTACGGCGCTTTCCACGCCTGGCTGTTTCAGTGCCAGGTCGGACATGCGCTTGATGACGTCTTCGGTGCGGTCCAGGCTCGCGGCGTCCGGCAGTTGCGCGAAGGCCACCAGGTATTGCTTGTCCTGGCCGGGTACGAAGCCGGTCGGGGTGCTGGAGAAACCGAAGAAGGTCAGCACCATCAAGCCTGCGTACAGGAAGAGGGCGATGCCGCTGCCACGGATGACCCGGCGCACGGTACCGACGTAACCGTGACTGGCGCGGTCGAAGAAACGGTTGAACGGACGGAACAGCCAGCCACCGAAGATCTTGTCCAGCACTCGCGAGAACCGATCTTTCGGCGCGTCGTGGCCCTTGAGCAACACGGCGGCCAGTGCTGGTGACAGGGTCAGCGAGTTGAACGCCGAGATCACCGTAGAGATCGCGATGGTCAAAGCAAACTGCTTGTAGAACTGACCGGTCAGGCCCGAGATGAACGCGGCGGGTACGAACACCGCACACAGCACGAGCGCTGTCGCAATGATCGGGCCGGTCACTTCACCCATGGCCTTTTTGGTCGCATCGAAGGGGTTGAGCCCCAGTTCAATGTTCCGCTCGACGTTCTCCACCACCACGATGGCGTCGTCCACCACGATACCGATCGCCAGTACCAGGCCGAACAGCGACAGGGCGTTGAGCGAGAAGCCGAACAGGTGCATCACCGCAAACGTACCGATCAACGATACCGGCACCGCCACCAGCGGAATGATCGAGGCGCGCCAGGTCTGCAGGAACAGGATCACCACCAGAACCACGAGAATCAGTGCTTCGAAGAGGGTGTGAACCACCGCCTCGATGGAGCCGCGCACAAAGATCGTCGGGTCATAGACGATGCTGTAGTCCATGCCTTGCGGGAAGCTTTTCTTCAGCTCTTCCATCTTGCCGCGAACTTCGTTCGAGATTTCGATGGCGTTGGAGCCCGGACGCTGGAAGATCGGGATCGCTACGGCTGGCTGGTTGTTCAGCAACGAACGCAGGGCGTACTGACTGGAGCCCAGTTCGACGCGGGCGATGTCCTTCAGGCGAGTGATTTCACCGTTGTCGCCGGCGCGAATGACGATGTTCTCGAACTCTTCCTCGGAGACCAGACGGCCTTGAGTGTTGATCGACAGCTGGAAGCTTTGCGCAGTCGGGGCAGGGGGCGCGCCCAACTGGCCGGCGGCCACCTGACGGTTCTGTTCGCGAATGGCGGTCACCACATCAGTCGCGGTCAGATTGCGCGAAGCGGTCTTGTTCGGGTCGAGCCATACCCGCAGCGAGTAGTCGCCCATACCGAACAACTGCACGTCACCGACACCACCGAGGCGAGCGAGCTCATCCTTGATGTTGAGAATCGCGTAGTTGGACAGGTACAGCATGTCGTAGCGTTTGTCCGGCGAGGTCAAGTGCACAACCATGGTCAGGTCGGGCGAAGCCTTGTCGACGGTGATACCGATGCGCGTCACTTCTTCCGGAAGCTTCGGCTCGGTCCGGGTCACGCGGTTCTGCACCTGCACCTGCGCGTTGTCCAGGTCAGTACCCAGGGCGAAGGTGATGGTCAGGGTGATCTTGCCGTCAGCGGTGGATTGCGAGGACATGTACAGCATGTTCTCGACGCCGGTGATGGCTTGCTCCAGTGGAGCCGCCACGGTTTCACCGATGACTTTTGGGTTGGCGCCCGGGAAGTTGGCACGCACCACCACGGTCGGTGGCACGACTTCCGGGTATTCGCTGATCGGCAACTGGAACAGCGAAATCGCACCGGCGATCAGGATCAACAGCGACAGCACCGCTGCGAAGATCGGCCGTGAAATGAAGAATTGGGAAAAATTCATCGGAGTTGTCGTCCCTTAACCGCGTGGGGTCGCAGCAGCCAGTTTTACAACCGAACCCGGCGCGCCTTTGGCAGGTGCGACTTTGGGCAGGTTGCTGGCTTCCAGCGCTTGTCGTTGTTGAGCGAGAGCGGCAATGGTTTGCTCGCTGGCCATCGGGATCACTTCAGGCGTAACCGGGGAGCCAGGGCGAACCCGTTGCAGACCCTTGACGATGATCGTGTCGTCCTTGTTCAGGCCGCTGCGCACGATACGCAGGCCTTCGATCTTCGGACCGAGTTCAACGGCGCGGTAGACGGTCTTGTTGTCGCCATCCATCACCAGCACGAACTTCTTGCCGAGGTCGGTACCGACCGCTTCATCGTTGATCAACATGGCGTTGTAGGTGCCGCTGCCGACCAGTTTCAGACGTGCATACAGGCCCGGGGTGTAAGTGCCGTCGCTGTTGTCGAACACGGCGCGACCACGGATGGTGCCGGTTTTCGGGTTGACCTGGTTGTCGACGAAGTTCATTTGGCCCAGGTGCGGGTTGCCGTCTTCATTGGACAGGCCCATGTACACCGGGGTGGTGGCGCCGCGCTGACCCTGACGGGCGAGCTGGGTGTATTTGAGGAACACACGCTCGTCGGCGTCGAAGTAGGCGTAGACCTTGTCGGTGGACACAACGCTGGTCAGCGGGGTGGTGTCGGCGGTCACCAGGTTACCGGCGGTAATCTCGGCACGGCTGACGCGGCCACTGATTGGCGCAGTGACGCGGGTGAAGCTCAGGTTCAGTTTGGCCAGATCCAGTTGCGCTTGCAGCGCGCCGACAGCGGCTCGGGCTTCTTGTGCAGCGCTGGTGCGCGAGTCGGCCAGTTCGGCGGAAATGGCGTTGCTGGTACGCAGACGCTCACCGCGTACGGCTTCGTTTTCACTGCGAGTGGCGTTGGCACGGGCCTGGGCAACCAGGGCTTCGAGGCGGCGGACCTCGGCCTGGAACGGACGCGGGTCGATCTGGAACAGCAGGTCGCCTTTCTTGACCAGAGCACCTTCGGTGAAGGCGACTTCGTCGATCTGGCCGGAGACCCGCGGACGGATTTCAACGGTTTCCGGCGCTTCGAGGCGTCCGGTGAATTCGTCCCACTCGTTGACCGGTTGTTCCAGCACCTTGGCCACGCTGACCTTGGCAGCAGGCATGGCCGCCGCGGTTTCCGGAGTCTTGCCGCAGGCGCTCATCACCAGCATGGCCAACAGAGCCAACGGGAAGCGCAAATGTTTGAGTGATTGTTCCATGGATGCATCCGCCAATGTATTGAAGATGGGCGGATGATGCTCGGCGGGTCGATAGCAAAACGAATCGAATGACACGAAGGTAACTATCATTCGGAATGATATAAGCCGAGCGAAAGCCCCCTAGCATGCGCCTTTCGTTAGGGGGCTATCAATTGGCTTGATGACAATTCTGTGTTGCGCGATCGGCAACTGTCGCGATGAAATTGCGCGGTGAGGATTACGCGCCGATTAAATGCCCGGCCGAAGTGACCAGGCCTTGGCGTCCCTCACGCTGAACGCTCAGCCCACGCTGATGTTTGCGTGCTGCGCAGATAGCGTGCGGGTGAGCTACCCAAGGTTTTGCGAAACATGCTGATGAAGGAACTGACGGATTCGTAGCCCAGCGCTTCCGCCGTCCTTTGTACTGATTGCCCCTCGGCCAGGTTTTGCAGCGCGACGATGATCTGCCATTGCTTGCGCCACTGGCCAAAAGTGAGCCCGGTTTCGGCTTTTATAAGCCGGGCCAGCGAGCGTTCGCTCATCGCCACCTGCTGTGCCCAACTGGCCATGGTGGCGCGGTCGGCGGGGTCCTGGGCCAAGGCCCGAGCGATCGCGCGCAGCGGTTTTGAGGCGGGCAGCGGCAGGTAAAGCTGTTCGGTCGGCGCCTGTTCAAGCTCTTCAAGCAGTACACCGGCCAGCCGCCAGGTGCGCGAGTCAGCAGGGTAATCCTGCGCCTGATCGCTCAGGTGCAGGATCAACTGCAGAATCAGCGGCGACAGCGCCAGAGTGCAGCAGTGATGGGGCATTGATGCGGCGCCGGGTTCGATGAACAGGAAACACACCTGACCATTGGCAGTAACGCGGTTGCTGTGCGAAATGCCACCGGGAATCCAGACGCCGAACCCTGACGGGACCATCCACACACCATCTTCTCCCGTACAGACAATGCCGCCGCGATACGCCACGACCAACTGGCCTTTGCGGTGCTTGTGTTCGGCGGACTCACTGTCGTTGCGCTGGGGTGCGAGCATCAAGGCGACGGCAGGTTGCGCGAGGTTGTCGTATTCGAATTGATCGACTTGCAAGAGGTGAGCTTCGGCCATGGGGGAGGTCGCCGGTTGTCTGGATTTGATTATCTTTTGGCAGTCTACTCAATATCGGCAAGCGCGGTGATTCCTTAGCATTTTCAACACGCCCGACACGGCCGGGCGAACGCTGAAAATCTGGATTCGGGTGCTTGCCATGCTTAATGAAGTTTCTATTGCCAACCTCTACTTTCCTCCGTTGTTCATATACCTCGGCGCGACATTTCTGGCCTACAGAGTCATTGATCGTGTAACCCGTCATTGGCTGGACAGCGTGTGGCACCCCGCGCTGGCACGTTTCTTCGTCTCGCTCATCGTTCTCTCGGCGCTGGTCGTCCATTACTGAGCGAGGGTCACCATGTCTATCGTCAAAATTCTCAAACCTGCCGCTACTCTCGTTCTGGGTTCATTGGCGCTGATGTTCTGCCTGCAACTCTGGCGCGCCTATGTACTGGCGCCCTGGACGCGGGACGGGCGCGTGAGTGCGCAGGTTGTGCGGATTGCACCGGAGGTGTCCGGGCAAATCAATCAATTGGTGGTCAGCGATAACCAATGGGTGGCCAAGGGCGATTTGCTGTATCGCATTGATGCGCGCTCTTATCGACTGGCACTGCAGCAGCGCATGGCGGAGTTGGCCGAATCACGCAGTGTGT
Source organism: Pseudomonas sp. 3-2 (assembly GCF_019710535.1). NCBI lineage: Bacteria > Pseudomonadati > Pseudomonadota > Gammaproteobacteria > Pseudomonadales > Pseudomonadaceae > Pseudomonas > Pseudomonas sp. 3-2. The sequence continues at coordinate 3,263,752 of NZ_CP081200.1, forward strand.
TCGACCAACGCAACGCTCAATTCAAGCGTCGTGCACAACTGGCCGGGGCCATCGCTCGTGAAGAGGTCGATAACGCCGCGCGTGACCTGGCGGTGGCCCAATCGCGGCTGGACGCGGCACGCAGCCATCTTGCCCAGGCGCAACTCGACCTTGCGCGCACGACGATCCGTTCGCCGGTCGATGGCTACGTCACGCAACTGCGACTGCACCCGGGCGATTACGCAGAGGCTGGGCATACCAACCTGTTTGTGGTCGACGGTCACAGTTTCTGGATCACCGGTTATTTCGAGGAGACCAAGTTGCCGGGTGTGCGTATCGGTGCGCCGGTGTCGATCAAACTGATGGGCTTCGCGCCGTTGCTCGAAGGCCATGTCGCAAGCATGGGCAGGGGAATTGCGGACTCCAATGAGGTGCGCAACGACAGCGGTTTGCCCGAGGTGAGCCCGACCTTCAGCTGGATTCGCCTGGCCCAGCGTGTGCCGGTGCGCATTGAACTGGACAACGTACCGGAGGGCGTGGAGTTGGCAGCGGGCATGACCGCCAGCGTCGAAGTCACGCAGCCCGACGAGGTGCCGCGCTGGCGCCTCATCCATTGGTTGCAGGCATTTATGTGATGACCAGTCTGGTAATACGGCTGTTCGCGGCAATCCCCCGACCCTGGACGTCTGCCACTTTCGCCTACGTATCGCGCAGCGTCCTGGCGGCAGGATTGGCGCTGTGGCTCGGCTTTGAGCTGCATCTGGACTCGCCGTTCTCGGGCGCTTCCACGGTGTTGTTGCTGGTGCAGCCGGTACAAGGCGCGGTTCGCGGCAAGGGCTTCTACCGGATGCTGGGGACTTTGGCAGGTTTGTTCGCGGCTTGCGTCCTGACCGGGCTGTTCGCCCAACAGATGTTGCTGTTCTTGCTCGGCATCGGCCTGTGGCTGGGCTTGTGTGTGGCGGCGATGACCGTGTTGCGACATTACCAGGCCACCGCCGCCGTGGTGGCCGGATATACCGTCTGCCTCGCGTTGGGTCCGGCCATCGTCGCGCCGCAAAAGGCCTTCGAGCACATCGTGACCCGTGGCACAGCGGTGGCACTCGGCGTGCTTTGCCTGAGTCTGGTGGTCACGCTGTTCAGCTCGAGGACCATGGAGAACAAAGTCAGACGCACGCTCGCCGAGGTCTGTGCCCGCAGCGCCAGGCTGCTCGCGATGCGCCTCTCGGGCGAACAGCGCGCCGAGCGGTTTACACAGGCTCATGAGCTCGCCATCGATATCGGCAAAGTGGACGATCTGTTGGGGCTCGGACGCGGTGAGTCAGCGCTGCTTCGCGCGCGGCAATCGGCGATTCAGGCAGGGCTGGCGCATTTACACGCCGTGGTGCTCGACATGCATTACGACCGTTACCGTATGGAAACCGAGCCGCCGTTGCTCGTCCAAACAAGCGCAGCGTTGCTCGCGCTGAGTAACCGGATAAGCGCCGACGATGACGACTATCACGCCTGTGCCCAGACCGTGAGCCAGCTGCGTGTTCAGGTGGAGGCTTGCGCGGAGGCAACCCCCGGCGTACGACCATTCTGTGACCAACTGGACGAAAAACTGGCCGACCTGAGCGAAGCCTTGCAGCACTTTTCCAGCCTCGATCACCCTCGCCGGCAACCGGTAAGGCTCGTGAGTTTCCACCGCAACTACGCCGATGCCGCGCGCAACGGCTGCAGGGCATTGCTCGCCATACTGGCCGCCGGCGCCATCTGGTATTTCAGTGGCTGGGACCAGGGACCCACGCTGCTGGCGGTCGTTGGACCCTGCTGCACACTGCTGGCGACCGTTTCCGCGCCTGAACAAGGCATGGCCGGTTTTATCCGGGGTACGTTCTACGCCGTGGTCGCAGCTGCGCTGTGCAAGTTTCTGCTGCTGCCGCAGATCAACGATTTCCCTCTGTTGCTGCTGATGCTTGCGGCATTCTGGTCATTCGGGATTCATGCGACGAGCCAGCCTCGCCACGGGCTGCAAGGGGTTGCTTACCTGATCGGCTTCAACACCTTGGTGAGTACTGGCGGTACGGCGGTCTATGATTTCGCTGATTTTGCCAATCAGTCACTCGCCTGGTTCGTGGCCATGGCCGTCTGCCTGTTGGCGTTTCAGTTGATGCCGAGAGACAGAGCACGGGATATTCAAGCCCTGAAGCGCTCGATTCACAGGGGCATCCGGTCACTGCTGCGTCGTGCAGGCACTATCAATCACCCGCAATGGCAAGCGAAACAGCAACATCGGATCGTTACATTGAAAAATCTGCTTGGCACCGACACCACGCTTGATGACCGAGCTGGATGGCTGTCGCTGCAATTGAGCAAGCAATTGAACCGGATTCAACGGAGCACGGACGACATTGCCCCTGATTCTGCCGTCGCCCAATGTGCGCGGGCCGGCATTCGGCGGATGGCTCGATGCGCGGGTGAACCGGGGATCAATGCGGTACAGGCACGGCGCACAGCAAAAGCGATGAACCGGCTCGGTGCGGAACATCTGGCGATTGTTTACAAAGAGCTCGCCTGGCTGCTGGAGCAATACGCACTCATCGCGAGTCCCGTTATACGCAGGAAGCAACCAGCGAACTTTCGCTCTAACATGACTTGATATTCATACCTCGATGTTTTGCCAATCCCGGACCCTTTGTTTATGAGAGATCTGCCCCCGACCGCGACCTTGCGGGCTTTCGAAGTATCCACCCGGCACCCGACTTTCACCGCCGCCGCGCAGGAACTGCATGTAACCCAGAGCGCGGTCAGCCATCAGCTGCGGCATCTGGAAGAACTTTGGGGCCTGCAGCTGTTTGAACGGGGCAAGTCGTTACGCCTTACGCCTGCGGGCGCTACCTTGGCGCCGATTGTGCGCGAGTTCTTTATGAGCCTTGAGGCGACGCTGGCCGACTTGCGTGAGCAAAAGGGCAGGGTCCGGCTCAGCGTCAGCACGACCTATTCCTTTGCTTTGAAATGGTTGCTGCCACGCTTGCCGAGCCTGGCCCGCCAGCACCCGGAACTGTTGGTGTCGCTGGACACCACGGACAAGGTCATCCATTTCGCCAGCAGCGAAGCCGATGTCGCGATCCGCTTGGGCAAGGGCAACTATCCCGGTCTGTATTCACAGTTTTTGTTCGGTGAGCAGGTTTTCCCGGTGGCCAGCCCCGAACTGCTGCAACGCGTCGGAATGCCGAGCAGTCCCGCCGATTTGTTGCAGTTGCCGCTGCTGGCTCGTGACGGCGCCGAACTGGCGCCGAAATGGGAAGCGTGGTTCCAGTCCGTCGGGCTGGCATTTTTGCCGCTACGGGAAAGCGTCAGGTTTGGCGATACCAATATGACGGTGGAGGCGGCTTTGCTCGGCCATGGCATTGCCCTGGTACGCAGCGGGCATGTCGAGAAGGAAATCGGCGATGGCCGTCTGGTGCGGCTGTTCGATGTGCCTTTTCAGTCACCGCTCGCCTATTACTTCGTTTGCCCCAAGGGCGTTGAGACGCAGCCGCACATTGAGAGTTTTCGCGAGTGGTTGCTCGGTGAGGCGCTCAAAGTGCAAGGCGGGCAGGTTTGAGGCATGAAGAATCGCTCATGGTGCAATGAGGAGCCTTCTCTGTAATCCGGCCGTTCGGGCTGCCTAAAATGGCCAATGCCTACTCATCTCGTCCTCCTTGTCCTGTTCGCCGCGCTGCTGCACGCCGGCTGGAATGCATTGCTGCGCGGCGGTGCCGATCGGCTCTGGTCGATGACGGTGATGTGCGTTGCAATCGCCATAGTCTGTGCAGTTGCCGCGATGTTCATGGTGGCGCCTGCGCCTCAGAGCTGGGGGTATGCGCTGCTGTCGGCATTGCTGCACGTTGGCTACAACCTGTTTCTGGTGCGCAGTTACCGGGTCGGCGATCTGGGACAGATTTATCCGATTTCGCGCGGTTCATCACCCGCGTTGATTACGCTCGGCGCCGCGTTGTTTGCCGGCGAAACCATCACCCCGGGCGAAATGCTCGGTATTGCGCTGGTGTCAGGCGGCATCATTTCGCTGGCTTTCCGGGGACGCAGCCTGTCAGTGCCCAGCCTGCCTTACGCATTGGGAACCGGTTGCTTTATCGCGGCTTATAGCGTGGTCGACGGCATTGGCGCGCGGCTGTCCGGTGCGCCGCTGGCCTACACGGTGTGGATGAGTGCCTTGTGGGGCGTGCTGATGCCGGTGGTCTACATCGGTCTGCGCGATGCCCGCAGCCTGTTTTCGATTCGGCCCGGTATGTTCGCTGCGGCAATGGGCGGGCTGGTTTCTCTGCTTGCCTACGCAATCGTTATCTACGCGATGAACGAAGCCCCGCTGGGCGCGGTGTCAGCCCTGCGTGAAACCAGCGTGCTGTTCGCGGCGTTGCTTGGCTACCTGTTCCTCGGTGAAACACTTACCGTCCGCCGGATGCTGGCCTGTGTGGTGATCGCCAGCGGCGCGATCATCATCGGCTGACTCGGCATCATCTGCTAAGGAGTAGTTTCATGGTTAACGTCTCGCAAGCTCCGCTGATTCTGATCACGGGTGGCAGTCGTGGAGTAGGCGCCGCCACCGCCCGACTCGCCGCTGCACAAGGCTACGACGTCGCGATCAGTTACGTTGCCAATGAGTCCGCCGCGTTGACGGTGGCGGCAGATGTCGAAGCGCTGGGGCGCAAGGCGTTGGCGATGCGCGCCGACAGTGCCGATCCCGAGCAGGTCGCGAGTCTTTTTACCGCGATCGACCGCACGTTCGGGCGCATCGATGTCCTGGTCAATAACGCTGGCGTGCTGGCGCAACAGTCACGCCTGGAGGACCTGGGCTTCGCCCGCATGCAACGCATCTTTGCGGTCAATGCTCTCGGGCCGATACTGTGCGCCCAACAGGCCGTGAAGCGCATGTCCCTGCGGCACGGCGGTGCGGGCGGCGTGGTGATCAATGTGTCGTCGGCCTCGGCGCGTCTGGGCAGTCCGAATGAATATGTCGACTACGCAGCATCGAAAGGCGCACTGGAAACGTTCACCATCGGGTTCGCCAAAGAGGTGGCCCGTGAGGGCATTCGCGTCAACTGTATCCGCCCGGGGCACATCTATACCGACATGCACGCCAGCGGCGGCGAGCCGGGGCGGGTCGATCGGGTCAAGGACTCGATCCCGATGGGGCGTGGCGGGCAGCCGGAGGAAGTGGCGCGGGCCATTTTGTGGCTGGCTGGTGCAGAGGCATCATTTGTTACCGGTACATTCCTCGACGTAACGGGTGGTAAATGAGTCAGAGGCACGGATCGTCGACTCCTTGCGCTCGACTTCAAGTAATCGCGGGCTGCCTCGCCTTGCGACTCAAGCCCGGTGTCCTGCCCGTAATGCGCTTGAATGCACGACTGAACGCAGCCTGGGAGGTATAACCCAAACGCTGCGCCACCTCTTCGATCGGCAGCCTTTCGAGCGTCAGCCACTGGCTTGCAAGCCGCATCCGCAGTTCGGTCACGTAGCGCAGTGGAGTCATGCCAATCGTGACCTGGAAGCGCTCCGCAAATACAGAGCGCGAGGTATTGCAATGCTCTGCCAACTGCGCAACGGTCCATTCGCGGCCCGGTTGTTGGTGGAGCGCAAGCAATGCACCGGCCAAGCGTGGATCGCGTAAGGCGGCGATCAGCCCGGAAGCATTGCCGCAGGCGCACTCCACCCAGCCGCGAACGACCATGGCGGCCACCACGTCGGCCAACCGCGCGAGGATACCGGCGAAGCCGACACGGGCGGCGCTGACCTCCCGTTCCATAGTGGTCAGGATCGGCACCAGCCCGGGGTAACGCTGGCCACCGGCATCAATCAGCATCAGGCCAGGCATCAGCCGGCCAAGGCCATGGATACTGCCCAGTTCGAACTCCATGCAACCACTGAACAAAAGAGTGCTCGGCGTTGGGCTGGCATCGGCTCCGGTATCCACCGCGCTGACGGTGTCACCCAAGGTTTCGCCGTCTAGACCGTCGATGTCTTGAACAGGCGCGTCCGGATGGGAAAACAGTTGATGAGCCGCGCCATGGGAGATGAACACGGCGTTGCCGGCAGACAGCGCGTACCTGTTGCCGTCCTCCATTCGCAATTCCGCATTGCCGACGGCCATAAAGTGGAACCAGGCGTGCCCAGGTTTTTCCGCGAAGCTCAATCCGAACGTTGGACCCGCCTGGATACGCCGGTATTCAACGCCTCGCAGGCGCATGCCACGCAACAGCTCGTTGATGAGGTCCGAGGAAAGAGCAAACTGGTCTGCAGACATCGTTCAGGGGTTTTGATCAAAAAGTAGAGACTTTGGATCATAGATCATCCAGTTTTCAGCGCCTAGACTCGGCTCGCAATGAACATTGGGAGATCCGTGCAATGAATGACTGTGTATGTAACGCCGTATCCGACCGCCATTGCGGCGTCGGTGCGGATGTAGAGCCTGCGACGCCCGCGTGGATGGCCGTCTTCTCATTGGCAATGGGTGTGTTCGGGTTACTCACCGCTGAGTACCTTCCCGCGAGTTTGTTGACGCTGATGGCTACCGAACTGGGAGTGTCCGAAGCGCTGGCTGGCCAGGCGGTGACGGTAACAGCCGTGGTGGCGCTGTTCGCTGGCTTGTTGGTGCCAGGTCTGACCCGCAGCATCGACCGACGTTGGGTGTTGCTGGGCTTTTCCACGTTGATGGTCGCCTCGAATCTGTTGGTCGCCGTTTCTTCCAGCTTCGTGGTGCTGTTGTTGATGCGCATCTTGCTGGGTATTGCCCTTGGCGGGTTCTGGAGCATGGCGGCAGCGGTAGCGATGCGCCTGGTGCCGAATGCTCTGTTGCCTCGGGCGTTGTCGATCATTTTCAGCGGCATAGCCATAGGGACGGTCGTGGCAGTGCCGCTGGGCAGTTATCTGGGTGGATTATATGGTTGGCGCAGCGCGTTCCTGGCAGCGGCGGCGGTAGGCATGGTGACCCTGGCTTTCCAGTCGCTCACTCTGCCGCGCCTCGCGCCGCGCCGGCCGGCAAGACTGCGCACCGTTCTGGAGGTATTGCTGCGCCCGGGCATCGCCATGGGCATGTTCGGTTGTGTACTGGTGCACAGCGGGCACTTTGCGATGTTCACTTATGTTCGGCCATTCCTTGAAGGGACTACCGGCATCGGCCCGCAAGGGTTGTCGCTGATGCTGCTGGGGTTCGGTGTGGCGAACTTCGTCGGCACGTTGTTAGCCGGGAGGCTGCTGGAGCGCTACCCGCTGGCCACTCTGGTGTTGATGCCCGCGCTGGTCGGCGTCGCAGCATTGGCGTTGGTGCTGTTGCCGGCGTCGGTGCCGGGGCAGGCGGTATTGCTGGCGATCTGGGGTCTGGCCTTTGGTGGTGTGCCGGTGGCGTGGTCGAACTGGGTCGCCAATGCGGTACCTGATCAGGCGGAAAGCGCCGGAGGCATGGTGGTGGCCTCTGTGCAGTCCGCTATCGCAACAGGCGCGGCCGCTGGCGGTGCGGTATTCAGCCTCGGTGGCAGCGCAGGCGTATTCGTCGCAGCGGCCGCGCTGATGCTACTGGCCGCGTTGCTGATTGCGCTGCGGGTCCGCGTCCCTTCTGGCCATGACGTTCGCCAGGCCAAACCCGCGTTGCACCTTTGATCCGGTTTGCCAAACCGTTTCGAACGCGTTCGTAATCAGGAGATACAACAGAATACGATGTCTCACGGAGCGATTTATGGAATCTTGATACCCAACGCATTCAACGATGGCGTATCCATCCGGCCATTCACGGTCAGCCCACTGTCCATCTGAAAGGCCATCAACGCACCACGTGTCGCCTTGCCCATCACCCCATCAATGGTGCCTTGGTAATACTGGCGCACCATCAGCGCGGTCTGCACACGGGTGACCAGGTTGCTTTTCTGCTCATTGGTCGCGCGGCTCTTTGAAGTGCTCGAACTTGTCCCGCTGGTAGTGCCAGACGACTGATAAAGGCTGTTGCTGCTTGACGTGCTGCTCGAAGCACTCGGCGCGCTGTAGCTTCGGGTACTGGTAGCGGGTGGGCTGTAGTAGCGAGGTGCGCTATAGCCACTCGAGCCGCTGTAGTGAGAACTGTGCGAACTGTGGGATCGGTGCGAACTGTGCGAGCGATGTGCCGCATAGATGTTGACGGTGTCTGGCGCATTGAGCGTATCGGCAAATACCGGGGGCTGTAGCTTGTCTTTGGGTTGCCAGTTCGCATCGGCGAGCGACAGATGGCCCGCCTGTGCCAGGGTGGTACCTGCCATTGGCAGCAAGCTGATCCCACTGATCAGGACTTTCCAGCGGTCGAGCAATTTCACTGTGCACTCCTTGCATAGGCGCTAAAGGCCTCGGTCGATAGTAGTTGGACGCCGCGGCTCTGCCAGCGGTCAGTGTGGGATCTGAAGAAGCCAGAGCAATGTTTGACGGCAGCGCATTGCTGGCAGGTATCGATGAACAGGTTCTTCCAGTCCGAGATGCTTTGGCGGGCGAAACGCGAGAGGTGGGCCGGGATCAGGCACAGGGGCAAGTTGTAGATCGAAACCGGCCCTCCGCGGTTGAACAGGAAATACACGGCCTGGCTCAACGACTCTTGATAGTCCAGCGGGTCAACCCATAGTTCTTCGTAGTTCTTCCTGGCCAGGCCGGTACTTTCGATACCCATCAGCGCAACATGCCGCACGAAGGGCAGGTTCCTGAACACGTAGTGGGCGAGTTCGGGCAAGCGTGGCGTGGTCAGGCGATTGAGCACCACGCGTATCTCGATGATCTGGTTTGCGCGCGCCAGGTTGTAAAGACCTTGCAGGGTTTCGCTGAACGCGCCTGGAGCCTGCACCACATGGTCATGGTCTTCGGCATTGTCGGCATACAGCGGGATGCCCCAGCTCAACTGAGGGTGGCCGATGGCAGAGAGCGCTGCGATCCAGCTCGGGTCTTGGAACAGACGCCCGTTGCTGAGCACATGAATGGGTTTCTGCGGCAAAACGGCTTTGCACTTGGCCAGGATTTCGAGCAGGCCGTCGCGATAAAGCGTTGGTTCTCCGCCGCTGATTCCCAGATTTTCCTCGCCCGGGTCCATCAGGTCGATCAGCCGTAGGTTCTCCTCGATGTGCCAACGGTCATCGATATCTTTGGGCGGCTGCGAGCACATCAGACAGAGGCTATTGCAACGATCGGTCATGAACAGCAGGTTGCTGTCTGAGCCTCGTCGATAGAGCACTCGCACCATCGCGTTGCCTGGTGTGATGGCAATGACATCGCCGGGCTGCACGACATCCGCATCTTTAGGGGTGTGCAGGTGTGGCCGCGCGCTGTCGAAGTCGCCAATCAATGGCTCCGGGATCAGGAATCCACCCACTGGTAATGAGAGCAGATGCGGGTTCCGTAGCCGTTCTTCGTTTGGCAGCCAAAGCAGCAGGTCACCGAACTCAGCGCTTCCGGCACAAACAGCCAGGCCTTGTTCGATGAACTCATCCAGAGTGATGACCTTGAGCAGTTTCGGCTCATTCAGGTGATGGATTTCGAAGTGGGTATCTTTGCGCAGCATCGCCATCAGCCCCTGTAACCCGGGAACCGGACATCGTTGTAAGAGCGCCTGTTCAACCAAGACAGCAACACTCTCTGCACGTTGTCGTCGCCATCGCAAAGCAGGCCGAAAAGATGCTTCAGCAGCCCCATGTTCTTCTTGCAGAAGCTGCTGAACACTCGGTGTCCGATCGGGTCAGCTTGGCGGGCATAGTGTTCGACGGGATCAGCACCACAGTACGGGACAAGTGCGCAATCGGAGCAGCCCGGCAGCGCCTCTGCTACACCACTGGCGAGCAACGCATTCATAACGGGCGATGCGAGTAATTCAGACAAGGGTTGCTGCACGGTGCCGAGCCTCAAGCCGTCTTCACCCATCTCCAGCAACATTCGGGCTTCGTCCGAGGGATAGACGTAACCATCATAGTTGTAGACCAGCGCCGCAGTGCCTGCGCCAGTGGGGGAGCGCAGGTCTACATAGCCGGAGGAGAAGGGTGTCAGGATATTCTTCAGCAACAAGCTCGTATAACTCTCTGAGAGGTATACGCCCTGTTGGTTGATATGCAGCAAATAGGCCAGCGCCTTCTTGTAGAAGGCCAGGTATCGCTCAATAGGGTAATCAAGTCGATGGGCACTCTTGGTGGCAAACCCATAAGGGCTCAGAGGCCGAAGCGAGATGCTGGAGAAGCCCTGGCTTACATACTCATCGATGATCGCTTCAGGTTGTTCGAGGCTTCTTGAAGTCAGCGTGGTCAGCGCGGAAACTGCATCATGGCCAAGGCGCTCACGGACCCACTGGATGCCTTTTACAGTGCGTTCGTAGGAGTCTCGTGACGGGGTAGGGCGGTTGGCATTGTGCAAGGGCGCCGGCCCATCGAGCGAGGTCGAAAACTGGATGCGATTTTGTTCTGCGAAATCGAGTATTTCCTCCGTCAGGTGGTGCAGCGTGGTGGTGATGACGAACTGGATATCCCGTTGTTCGACCACGTTCCGTTCAACGACCCATTCGACAATCTGGCGGACGCGCTCGAAGGCCAGAAGCGGCTCGCCACCCTGAAACTCCACAGTCAGGGCGGGAGCGTTCGATTCGAACAGGCGATCGACCGCCGCCAGTGCATCCGCTTCCGACAGGTCGTGGCCGGATCCTCCCAGAGGGGCCCGCGACACCTGGCAGTACAGGCAGGTGTGGTTGCAGCGCAATGTAACCACGAACAAGTGCAGTACAGGGCCCTGGAAGATGAAGTCCTTGCGGCTGCGATACTGCGCGGCCATTTCCGGGAACGGGTCGTGGCGGCCTGGTTCGTAGATGAAGTGGCGGGCCAGCAGGTCCTTGTAAAAAGGCGTACTTGCTTGAACGTCGAAGTAACTGAGGGCTCGTAATTGCGCGTCGTTCACGTGCATGTACTCACCGGTATCGGAGGTGAGTAGGATGTCACGGTCATGTCCCGTGTTCATGCGCATGAAACGAAAAGGCAGCAAGCGGTAGTGCTTGGCGTCTGTCGCAATCAGTGTCACTGCGAAACCCCACATCCAGCGAGCGCGGCTCGGGCCAGGACTTCGCGCAGCCCTGCTGTTTCGCGGTTGATATGGTCGCGGAGGGCGAAGTCGTTCAGATGCTGAAGGATCAGCGAGTGAGCCTGCTCCGGGGAAAGCGTTAGCCTTGCTTCAGCGGGGTGGGCCGTGAGGCTTATCTGATTGGCTTCAATACCGACCTGGATCGTGACAGTGTCGGCCAGGGAATAAGCGGCGCGTTGCACCACGCTGAGCGGGTAGGCTGCGTTGTCGAGTTTCAGCGTGACTGGCCATGTCATCGGAACCGGTCCTTCAAATCCGTTGGGAACGTGTGGATATTGCCGGTTTCCGAGGCATTGTGCCATCATAATTTTTTACATTTGCACGCATTTGTCCAGCGTGGTGGGTGGTGCGCTAACTACGGCTCGGAATGATACGGGGTAGGGTCGAGGGTTCATATCTCCCTCAGTCAACCCATCCTCATCTATAGCCTGCTTGGCCTTCAGGCTGGGGGCATCCTTTTCAACCCATCCAAAGCATGTCCTCAGATATGCCCCCAATGTAGCAATCCATTGGAAGTGAATGGAGCTCCATGGTTTGTGGAAAGGCAGAAATGATCAGCCGAACAGCCTATCAGGCGGCGCCTAAAGACTATCCGGATCCCCGAAAAACATCTGAATCCGCGACCGTAACCAGCGCTCACCCGGATCGTTGTCCTGCGACCCACGCCAGGCCATGTGCAGTTCAAACGTGCGCGTCGGCAACGGTGGATCTTCCGCGCGAAGACCACCAGCCGCCGTCAGTGCTTCCGCTGTGTAATCGGGGACGGTCGCGACGATGTCGGTGCCCGCCAGCAGCGTACCCAGTCCATTGAACTGCGGCACCGCCAGGACCACATGCCGTTTACGTTCGAGTTTTTCCAGTTCTTCATCGACGAAACCACTGAGATCGCCGGCAAACGACACCAGCGCATGCGGTCGGGCGCAGTAATCGTCCAGGCTCAGTGGGCCCGGCACAGTATCGGCGCGCAGCAACTTGGGGGCGCTGCGGCGCAGGACCTTGCGTTTGGCGTTGGCCGGCAGGTCGGTGGTGTAGCTGACGCCGATGGAGATTTCGCCGGAGGCGAGCAGGCCGGGCATCAGGATGTAGTTGACGCGACGCACCACCAGCACGATGCCAGGCGCCTCGGCGCGCAGGCGCTTGAGCAGCATCGGCAGCAATGCGAATTCCACGTCGTCCGACAGGCCGATGCGGAATACCGAAGTGCTGGTGGCCGGGTCGAATTCCGCTGCACGGCTGACGGCCGTCGAAATCGAGTCCAGGGCCGGGGAGAGCAGGGCGAAGATTTCCACCGCGCGGGCGGAAGGCTCCATGCTGCGCCCGGTGCGCACGAACAAGGGATCGTCGAACAGGCCGCGCAGGCGTGAAAGCGCCGCGCTGATCGCCGGCTGGCCGAGAAACAGCTTTTCCGCCGCACGGGTCACGCTGCGCTCGTGCATCAGCGTTTCGAACACGATCAACAGGTTGAGGTCGACACGACGCAGGTCATTACGATTCATCTGGAGTCCTGGCAGAGTCATCAAGCTTGACGAGAGCGACCATATGAGAACAATGGCCGGCATGAATCTTACGGGGAAAGGCTGGTACTCTGCACCGGGTAATTCAGCTTTACTGAGAAGGCGGCAGCAGATTTTTCATGGATTTTTTCAATGCTGGCCATGCTGCGGAATCAATGACAGGCATGTCGACTATTAATAGCCACTGATAGTCTTGGCTGGAAAGCCCAGATAGAGTTCAGGGCATTAGAGGTTACTTTGACGAGGTTTGCGATGTCCCGCACGATCCGTTTTCACAAGTTTGGTCCGGCCGAGGTGCTCAAATGCGAAGAGCATGCGGCTGCTCAGCCAGGTCCTGGCGAAGTGCAGGTGCGTGTCGAGGCAATCGGCATCAGCTGGTATGACACGCTGTGGCGCCAGAATCTGGCGTCGTCACAGGCGCGTCTGCCTTCAGGCCTGGGTCATGAAATGGCTGGCGTGGTCACGGCCATCGGCGACGGCGTCGAAGATCTGGCCGTGGGCGACAAGGTGGCCAGCTTCCCGGCCGAGAGCCCCAATGATTATCCGGTCTACGGCGAACTGATCGTTCTGCCGCGCACCGCGCTGACCCGTTATCCGGACGTGCTCAGCCCGATTGAAGCCAGCGTGCATTACACGCCGCTGTTGATCGCCTATTTCGGTTACGTCGATCTGGCACGGGTCAAGCCCGGACAGTTCGCCCTGGTGACCGACGCCAGCCACTGTGCCGGTCCGTCCTTCGTCCAGTTGGGCAAGGCGCTGGGTGTGCGGGTGATTGCCGCTACCAAAACGGCGGAAGAGCGTGAGTACCTGCTGTCGCTCGGTGCCGAGAAAGTGATCGTCACCGAAGAAGAAGACCTGTTGATGCGAATCAACAAGATCACCGACAACCGGGGTGTCGACGTGGTGTTCGACGGGCTCGGCGGGCCACAGATGTCGCTGCTCGGTGATGTGCTGGCGCCCCGTGGCAGCCTGGTGCTGTACGGCTTGCAGGGCGGCAACCAGACGCCGTTCCCGGCCTGTGCGGCGTTCCAGAAGAACATTCAGTTCTTCGTGCACTGCATCGGCAACTTCACCGGCAAGCCAGAGCTGGGCATCATCCAGGACCACGTCGCCTTGCAACGTGCCTTGCGTGATATCAACCAGCTCACCGCCGACCGTGTGCTGCTTCCGCTCAAGACCCGGGTGTTTCCGTTCAACGAGTTTGTCGAAGCTCACCGCTACATGGACGAGTGCCCATGCCGCGAGCGGGTTGCCCTGCAAATCGAAACTGCCTGACCTTCCAATTAGAGTCCGTGGCCCCACGGACTCTTGTGCGTTTTCTCCTTCAGACATCGAGAAACCCTGGGCCAGACGCCTGGGGCTGTTCAGCAACTGAACTGGTTTTTGCTCTCGATCTGTATCTTCTAATTGCCCTTAAGACCCTGATAATTGAATGACTACTTTCATCTCAAGGAATGAGCTATGTCTGTGCATTCTATTTGCTCCGTGCAATATCAATCAGCTGTTTATCATCGCGCCTCAAACTTTTGTTTAATGTTTGTAGGGGCGCTATGTAATCCCTTCTTTTTTTCTTGTGCTCATCGTGCGCAGGGGCTTGTAAGAAGTTTCCTAGGAAAACTCACTTTCTCGAAGAGCCCAGCTACGACGGGGCTTTCGGTCATGCTGCTCGCAAATCCGAGACGCCGCGCGCTCAACTGTTTCAAATAACTACGAAAACTTAAGTGTTAGCATTTCAGCGTCTATTAATTAATGAAGAATGATTGTGCGTTCGCCATTCGTGGCCGCGCGATATAAACCTTTGATACCGGGTGAAGTACTGATGAGCACGATCCATGATCAGGCAATGAATTATGTCTACCAGCAAGTATTGCAACGCCTGCTGAGTTTCTTTTCACGTGCCGAACGCACGGCATTGCAGCTGTTGATCCAGCGCCTGGCGGTTGCTGCGGGGGGGATGGAGCGCATCGGTGAATTCAAGGTATTGGTGACTCAATCCGGTACCCGTGATTGCTGTTACAGCCTGGCCCTGTTACGCGCCGCCCAGTTGAGCATCGCCGGCCGTGCGCCCGCCACATTTCAGTTGCGGGTCGCCACCCTGCGTTGCAATGGCGTACCGGATTCCGCACTGCACAACATGCATCGCAGCTTCAGTGCTCTGTTCCTGCATGACGACCCAAGGGTCGAGCTTCTGATGGTGGATCATCGCGAGATCCTGCCTTTCAACCATCTGGCGCCTGTCAGCGATGAGGGGCGAGAGGCCGGCAGACTCAATCTGCTGATGGTGGGTCATCGTCGTGGACGGGATGAGGAGCTGACACTGTGGGACGACCTGTATCTGACCACTTCCGAGTTCTACGGCCAGGTTGCCCGCTGGAACAACGGTGTCGACGCCTTGATCAGCAGCGACAACGCGCGCCGTCAGGAGCAGTTTATCGACGGTCTCGACCGGGCGGTGCGCAAGGCCGGCATTGGCGAGCTGGTGCGAAGGGGAGTGGGGTTCGATGAACTGTTCGGATTGCTCGATAGCATCGGTGGCGATTGTTATCGCGAGCTCTATTCCGAGGAAGACCGGGTGCCATGGCGGCCGCAGGGTGAGTTCGAGGCCTGTCGCCGCACCAGCTATATCGGCATCGACGATATGGTGGTCGGCAAGATGGAGGAGCGCTGGCCTTTGCTCAGCGATTTTCTTGGGTTCCAAGCCGATGAACTGATGTTTGAAGCGCGTGCCGGTGAATGTAACGACCCCTTGCTCGGTGCCTACCTGAAGGGGCTGCAAGCCAGTTACACGGAAGGCCGCAGTTACGAGGCCGGTGTATCGGACTATCTGCAGCAATGCCTGGCGATGATGCGCCGCCGGAACACGCCTGAACAGGTTTGCGAACGCTTCATATCCCGGTTCGGCAATCTGTCCGATCTGGACGGGCAGCGGTCGCTGGCTGCGGCGGCGCTGCAAAAGAATTTCGGCCTCAACGAGGCACAGGTGGTTTGTCTGTTGTTCGCGCCCTTCATCGATGCCGGCGCCGGCCTTGAACGATTCTTGCGCACTTGCCATCCGGGCATGCTGGTCGCCATGCCCGATCTGCACCGTGCCATGCAGGGCCTGCACGCGCCAGAGCAGGTTTTGCAATGGATGACCGATGTCAGCGGTTTACCCCTGCGACTGATCTGTCGGTTGTATGCAATGGATGCTATCCGGATGGGTGAGCCTTTCGCCAAAACGCAGGAATTGCCCGAGCACGAGGTCACTGCGAGTGATCGTTCGGCGGAAGGTTGAATGTGATCTTGCTGCCCGGCCACGGGGAAGTATCTACGGGCACCGGCTCATGAATGAGTCGCAAACCTCCGATTTTGCCTATCAGGCGGTCTACCGCTACCTGACCCAACTGATCAGCGAACCGGGCAATCAGGGAGCCATTCGATTGCCATCGTTGAGGCAATTGGCCGAACGGTTGAACGTATCGATCTCGACCGTTCAGTACGCCTACGCGCTGCTGGAGAGAGAAGGCCGGGTCTATTCCGTGGCCAAGTCCGGATACTTTGCACAGGCGACATCGACGGTCATGCCGCCAGGACGCGGCAGTGATTTGCTGGAAACGGTCTACGTCAATGCCAGATGCGCTGGCATGCAGGTACTGAGTGCCGATGAGCCGGCGTTGGTTCAGCCCCTGGATCGTCCCTTGCTGACGCTCGAGCGAGAGCTGCTGCGTCAGTATCCCCAGCACTTGCAGACGCCCGCCCAGCCTTGCGGCGAATTGGAGCTGCGCACGTTGCTGGCGGCCCGCTACACCTCGTCGGCGACACATTGCTGGCACGCCGAAGATGTCTATATCGGTGCCGATCTGAGAGGGGTGCTGGAAATCCTGATCGTAGTTCTCGGGCTGCGCCACTCAACCGTAGTCGTCGAGTCGCCGTGTGACTGGATGATCCTGCGCTTGCTTAAGTCTGCCGAAGTCCGGGTCATTGAACTCCCGATTCAGCCAGACGGGGCGCTCGATCTGCAGACACTGCAGAGGCTGCTCGAAACCGAGCGGGTGCGGCTGATCCTGTTGTCCTCGAAACTGAACATGCCCCACGGCAGCCGTCACCCTCCGGACAGTCGCCAAGCCGTGGCACAACTTCTTGCAAATCATGGCACCTGGGTTCTGGAGAACGACTGTCATGGCGAGTTGCTGGACGACGATGACGGTGAGCCACTGCGCGAGCTGGTGGATCCCGACCGGCTGTTGATCTTTTCCATGTTCGAAAAAATCATCGGGGTTGAAGCCCCCTATGGGTTTGTCCTGTCGCGACAATGGCGCGCCGATTTACAGCGTCACTTCCTGTTGCGTTCGTTTCGCCTTTCACCGATCCGGCAAAAGGCCATCGCCCGACTCTATGGAAGCGGGCGGGTCGACCAGCACTTGCCGGTGCTCAAGCGCATACTCAGGGAGCGTCGGACGCGATGGATCGAGCTGATACATGAACGCCTCGGCGACATTGTGCAGATCATCGAACCCCGGGGCGGTGCAACGATCTGGCTGCATTCTGCGCGCCCGATCACCATGGATGCCGTGTTTCAGCGGCTACTTAAACAACACGTGCTGATTGCACCCGGAGAGCTGTTCAGCCTCCAGGGGCTGCACGCGCAGAACCTGCGTCTGAGTGTGACCGGCAGCGCCGAACTCGAGTTGTTAAGACTTGTCGGATTGCTTGGGGATGCGTTACGACTGGCTCCGCGGGCGGATGTTCGAAAACACCCGGTCTGTGTGCAATAGACCCCATCGCACTCCGGACAAACTGCCAGTAAACTCCCTTGTAATTTCTTGAACCACTCTATTTCAGAGGTTTTGCATGACACTCAGTCCTTTTGCGGGCAAACCGGCACCGGCAGAATTGTTGGTCGACATCCCGCGACTGGTTACGGCGTATTACACCGGTCAACCCGACGCCTCGGTTTCCACCCAGCGCGTGGCGTTCGGCACCTCCGGGCACCGGGGCAGTTCCTTTGATTTGAGTTTCAACGAGTGGCACGTTCTGGCCATCAGCCAGGCGATCTGCCTGTATCGCGAAGCCCAGGGCATCACCGGGCCGCTGTTCGTCGGCATCGATACCCACGCGCTGTCGACTCCGGCAGGGGCCAGCGCCCTGGAAGTACTGGCCGCCAACGGTGTGACCGTGATGATCGCCGAAGGTGATGAATACACGCCGACCCCGGCGGTTTCTCACGCCATTCTTTGCTACAACCGTGGTCGCACCACGGGTCTTGCCGACGGCATCGTCATCACCCCGTCGCACAACCCGCCTCAAAGCGGTGGCTACAAGTACAACCCAACCAACGGTGGCCCGGCCGACACCCACATCACCAAGTGGATCGAAGCCAAGGCCAACGAACTGCTGGCCAATAAACTGGCCGGCGTCAAACGCATCAGCTACGAGCAGGCGCTCAAAGCCAGCACCACCCATCGCCACGACTACGTGAACACCTACGTGGCCGATCTGATCAACGTCATCGACTTTGATGCCATTCGCGGCGCCAAACTGCGCTTGGGCGTCGATCCGCTGGGCGGAGCAGGGGTGCGCTACTGGTCGGCGATTGCCGAGCACTATCGTCTGGACCTGGACGTGGTGAACAAGGAAGTCGATTCGACGTTCCGTTTCATGACCGTCGACTGGGACGGGCAGATTCGCATGGACCCATCGTCCAGCCATGCCATGCAAGGTCTGATCGGTCTGAAAGAGCGCTTTGACGTGGCCTTCGCCTGTGATCCGGATCATGACCGCCATGGCATCGTCACACCGTCCGGCGGTTTGCTGGCACCGAACAACTACCTGGCCGTGTCGATCGACTACCTGTTCCAGAACCGTCCACAATGGCGCGCCGATGCAGCCGTGGGTAAAACCGTGGTCAGCAGCGGTCTGATCGATCGCGTGGCCAAGCGACTGGGCCGTCGTCTCTACGAAGTGCCGGTCGGTTTCAAATGGTTCGCTGACGGTCTGTTCGACGGTTCGCTGGGGTTTGGCGGCGAAGAAAGCGCTGGCGCCTCGTTCCTGCGCAAGGACGGCGGTGTCTGGAGCACCGACAAAGACGGCCTGATTCCAGCCCTGCTGGCCGCTGAAATGACTGCCCGCACCGGCCGCGACCCAAGCCAGGCCTACCGTGCACTGACCGAGGAGCTGGGCGAGCCGTTCTCGGTGCGAGTCGATGCCAAGGCCAACCCGGAGCAGAAGGCCCTGCTGAGCAAGCTGTCGCCGGAGCAGGTCACCTCGACCGAACTGGCGGGTGAGAAGATCCAGAGCATTCTCAGCAAGGCTCCGGGTAACGATCAGGCCATTGGCGGTCTGAAAGTGATGACCGAAAACGGCTGGTTCGCTGCGCGTCCGTCGGGTACTGAAGACATCTACAAGATCTACGCCGAAAGCTTCATCGGCGACGACCACCTCAAGCAACTGGTGGCCGAAGCGCAAACCCTGGTAGACGGTGCGATCAGCACCCAGTAAATCCAGACAACGGAAAAGGGCGACCCTGAGGTCGCCCTTTTTTTGCCCCGCGATTCGCCTATCAGGCCAGATCCACCAACACGATCTCGCTGTCTTCCAGCGCCGTGACGGTCAGCACTTGTTCATCAGCCACCGCCACACCGTCTCGAGCTTGTGCGCGCAAGCCGTTGACTTCAATGACGCCCGTCGCCGGAACCAGATACGCGCGACGTCCTGCATCGAGGCGATATTCAGCGGTTTCCCCGGCCTTGATATTGGCCGCCACCAGGCGTGCGTCGGCGCGGATGCGCAGGCTCTGATCGTCGCCAGTCTTGCCGCTGGCGAGGGTTACGAAACCTTCGCGGTCGCCTTTCGGGAACGGTTTGGCGCCCCATGACGGTGGTGCGCCGGTTTCGGTCGGCAGAATCCAGATCTGGAAAATCTTGGTGTCCGTGGCTTCCAGGTTGTATTCGCTGTGGGCGATCCCGGTGCCGGCGCTCATCACTTGCACGTCGCCAGCCTCGGTGCGGCCCTTGTTGCCCAGGTTGTCCTGGTGGCTGATCGCACCTTCACGCACATAAGTGATGATTTCCATGTCGCGGTGCGGGTGGGTAGGGAAGCCCGTGCCGGCGGCAATGATGTCGTCATTCCATACACGCAGGTTGCCCCAGCTCATGCGTTGCGGATCGTAGTACTCGGCGAACGAAAAATGGTGATGGGCATCCAACCAGCCGTGATGGGCGCCGCCCAGCGAGCTGAAAGGTCTGAGTTCAAGCATGATCGTCTCCTCAAAAGGTTCGTCATGGGGCGTGATGCCTGAGCCACGAAGCGAGACCGGTGATTGATGGCAGCCATCATCTATCAGTCAACCATCGAGAAAAAGCGTAAAAACTGCGGCATTCCAATCGAATCAATTGATATTTAAAAAGCTCGAAACCGTCTCATCTCACCTTCAATTCATCGCCTAAACCAATGACCTGTAAGCATTTCACTAGAACAAAAAAGCAAATGCAGACACCATAGCCCTCAACAGCCTCACATCCGGAGTCCGTCAGCGTGGCGCAACACACCCCCGATCTTCCTCCCGAACTTCGTCCCTTGGCCGAGATGCCCTGGTTCAAACGCCTGGCGGCGCGTTTCCTTGGCCACGGTCTGACGCAACTACGCGCCCAACACCGTGCCTCGTGGCTGCACGGTCAGGCTGACGGCTTTCGCAGCGGACATACCGCCGGCGTGGATTACGGGTACAAGGAAGGCAAGGCTGACGGGCTGGAAGAGGGGCGCCAGGTCTTGTTGATCCGCGACAGCCGCAATACCGAGCATCGCCCGCCGGGCATCGACAATCACCTGTTCGACGACTGGCGCCTGCCGCTCAGCGCAGAACTGAAGAAGCGCATGAAAGCCGACGTCGCGCGTCTGCTGCCTGCGCACGCCCAGCCGAGCGCGGCGCAATGGAAGATGATTTTCAGCGATACGCCGTCAACATCAGTGATTGCCGGGGCCGGAGCCGGCAAGTCGACCACGCTGGTGTTGCGGATCCTGCTGCTGACTCACTACCTGGGCTTCGAGCTCGATTCGATGACCGTGGTGACCTTCACCCGCGAGTCGCGCAAGGATTTCATCAGCAAACTGATCGAACTGTTTGCGTTATGGGACCGGGTACTCAGTCAGAAAGCTGCGAAGGATCTGGTGCGCACTTTCCACTCGCGGATCTTGCCGATGGTTCGCAGTCTGCCCGGATTCGAGCGCTTGCAGGCATTCGAAAACCTCAGCCACCGCGCGCCGGGTGCAGATGAAGACGTCGACAGCAATCCGTTCGATCTGCGTATCAACGACGCGCAGCGTCAGCAGCTCAACGCCTGTTACCACCGTCTCTACAAAGAAGATCCGCGCTTTGCGCAACTGATCCAGCCGCTGTCCCGGCACGCCTTGCAGCTTAAAGAGCTGGAACGCGATCACCCGGACGTGCAAAAACGCGTCGCTGTGACAGAACTGGCGGCCCGTCGCGATGAAGAGCTGTGCGACATGATCGAAGACATGTGGCTGCGTGCGGGCGCCTGGCCGATCAAGGGCATCGAACCGAGCCGCCAGACATTCGAAATCAACGGCGCATCGTTCCATTGCCATGGTTACATTCCGAGCCTGGATGCCTGGGTCGTGTTGGGTTTCGATCCTCGGGAAAACTCGCAGGTTTGCCGTCCCAACGCCAAGCTGACGGTTCGTGCAGAGTGGGCAGTCAAGCGCACCCTGTTTCAAGCTTTCTGCCGTAAGCCGTTGATATGGCTTGATAGTTACGAATCATCCAGACGTGTATTGGCCACGCTGGCGGGCGATGCCAGCGCCGGCCCGGGCTTCGATTACAAGGTCAAAGGCGAGCTGGCATCCGCGCCGTTGCTCGATTGTTTTGTCGCTGCCGCAGGCTTCATCGAGAACCTGGGCCTGGATGTTCCGGACGCCGTTGGCCGCATGAATTTCGCCAAGGACGATCCGGACCGGTTTTTCTTCGAAGCTTTAAGCCTGTTCTGGCGAGCGCTGGAAGATCACTTGCTGGATCAGAAGCCGCCGGTCATGACCTACAACCGGATGTTTGCCCTGTTCAGCGAGCACTCACCGGAAAACTTCAAATTGCTCAGCGATGAACTGCTGCGGCCAATGTCGCACCTGATGATCGATGAGTTTCAGGATGTCTCACCGCAAATCGTCTCGTGGATTCGTGCCAGCCTCTCGGAAATCCGCAGTCGTGGCCCGGCCATGCACGTCGGACGAGGTGCGCAGCGATCGTCGCTGCTTTGCGTGGGCGATGACTGGCAATCGATCTATGGCTGGCGCGGCAGTTCGCCGAGCTATTTCATGGAGTTCAACAAGGAATTCCCGTCGCCGAGCACGACGCGGGTGATGCTCAGCGACAACTATCGCAGCCATCAGCACATCATCGACGCGGCAGAACACATCGTCCGGGCAGCGCCGGCGATCCCGGGCAAGAAGGCCAAGGCCAGCGGCGAGGAGAGGCCGTTGCAGCCAGTCAACGTGCTGGAACGCGACGATCAGGCACTCGGCCAGCGCCTGGCGGAACACTACCGAAAGGGCGATTCAATCCTGATGCTCTATCGAAAAAGCAGCGATAAGTTACTGATAGAACAGCATATTCAGTCAGTAGTTAATGTTGATTCGAGCTTGCCGTACGAGTCCCGTCGCCTGAAACAACTGACGTATCACAGCGCAAAAGGTCTGCAGGCCGACGCGGTTTTCCTGCTGGGTGACTGCCAGCATCTGACCAGCTCACCGTACAAGAATCAGGTGTACCGCATGGCCGGACTGGGCAAGGCCGGCGACAGCGAACCGTACGACAGCGCGCAAAAAGACGAAATCCTGCGCCTGGCTTACGTCGGCATCACTCGCGCGGTCAGCCATTGCTACTGGTATGTCGAGCCTCAAGACACTCAGGCGGTCAACATGCCTCGGGCTTCGGACCGGATTGCCAAAGGCAAACCGTTCTTCGTCGATCATCGTCCGGAAAAGAAAATGGCCTGAATCCAATGCCCATGAAAAAGCCCGCACAAGGCGGGCTTTTTTATTCTAAATCAGCCAGTTACGCGTAACTCTTGAGAGATTCCGGAGGAATGAAAGCCTCCAGTTCGTCCTCGACGGCTTCGATTATTCGCTCCACATCCGCCGCGTTCATCACCGTGGCACAGGGGATGCCGGCGATGGCAATCAAGGTTTCGCCGCTGGCCCGATCGAACAGGCGAGCGACCAGACTGCCAGGCGCATCCATGGTCGCCTCGAAACCCATGGGATGAAAATGCCAGCGCATCAGCTGGCAGGCATTGGGGAACGTGACTTTGCTTGACCCTTTGATCATGTGTTGCCCGCCTTCTTCATCGAGCGCTTCCGTTTGCTCATGGTAGGTGGGAAGAGCCTTCATTGGCTCAACCGGTGACTGCCTTTAAAAGTAGCATCTGAATGTGAAATTCCTGTGAGAATTTTCAGTTCATTTAGCGATCGCGAGGATTCTTTTGATGTAAGTCACGATCCACCCCAATCGTCGCCAAAATGCCATCACCACCGGTTGTTGAAGCAGCGCCGGAAGTTGGGCAAGCTCGGTTCTTTTTCCAAGAGTCTCTTATGCACTCCGATGATGACGGCCCGGATCAGAGCCAGGCTACGGCCGAGACGGTCATGCGCTATCACCTGTGCTGGAAACACCGGGACCTGGATGGCGTGATGGCGCTGTACCACCCGGACATCCAGTACAACGATTTTTTCCAGAACCGCGTGCTCGGCCTCGACGAGTTGCGCGAGTACGTTCGGGTCAGCATGCCCCGCGAGTCCGACGAAGCGCTGGAGCATTGCGACCGCATCCGTATCGACGGCAGCACCGCCTTCATTCAATACGAAGTGACGTTACGCGGCGGTAACGGACTGGTGTCGTTTCGTTCCAGTGAAGCGATCACGGTCAAGGACGGGCGGATCTGGCGGGTCAACGAATATGCATCGTTGGTGCGTGAGCAGGCTGAAAGTCCGACGACAACCCGCCAGCGTCCGGCGGTGAGTCGCCTGGGCCTGTCGCCGCGCCAGTTGAGCTTCATGGCCGATGACCTGCAGCAGTATTTTCAGCGTCAGCAGCCTTATCTCGACCCCGAACTCGACCTGCAACGGGTGGCGAAGGAGTGCGGGTACAGCCGCAACCAGATTTCGTACCTGTTGAATCAGGTGCTGGGGCAGAGCTTCTACCGTTACGTCAATCAGGCGCGTCTGCAACATCTATTGCAGTCGCTGGACAACGCTACGCCGCCACTGCGCATCGACGAACTGGCGTTTGCCGCCGGGTTCAATTCACTGTCGGCTTTCTATAGCTGCTTTCGCCAGCACACAGGGCAGTCGCCAAAAGCTTATGCGAAGCAAATTTCTTTGCGGACACGCGCGCAAGACAATCTCTGAGTCCAGCCACTAGGATCGACGCCATCGAAACCTGGATTGGCGGAGTCTTGCATGCCGGCGTGGCGCACTATCAGTTTGTGGATGGACCAACTCGACGAGCCGCTGACCGCGCGCCCGTCGCTTGCGCAGGACCTGGATGTCGACGTGGCGATCATCGGCGCCGGTTACACCGGACTGTGGACTGCGTACTACCTGAAACAACAGGCGCCGAGCCTGAACATTGCCATCATCGAAGCGCAAACCGCCGGGTTCGGCGCGTCCGGTCGCAACGGCGGCTGGTTGATGGGCAATCTGCTGGGCGAGGATCGTTTGCTGGCGGGCCTGTCACCACAACAACGCCGCGCTTCGTTCGACCTGTTGCACAGCATTCCCGATGAAGTAGAAATCGTCCTGGAACGCGAAGGCATCGACTGCGACTACCGTAAGGGCGGAGTGCTGTATTGCGCCGCGCGCTATCCCGAGCAGGAAGCCAGTCTTCGCGACTACCTGAAAAAGCTCCACGCCCAAGGCCTGACCGACGACGATTACCGTTGGCTCAGCCCGGAGCAACTGGCGCAGCAGCTGCGCATTGCCAAACCCTACGGCGCCATCTTCGCCCCGCATGTGGCGACCATTCACCCGGCGAAACTGGTGCGCGGTCTGGCGCGAGCCGTCGAAGGCCTGGGGGTGAAGATTTACGAAAACAGCCCGGTGACCCATTGGCAGGCCGGCAGCCTGCGGACCGACAACGCCAGTGTGCGCAGTCGCTGGATCGTTCCGGCCATCGAAGGCTATTCCGTCACGCTGCCACCGCTGGGTCGTTATCAATTGCCGGTGCAAAGCCTGATCGTCGCCACCGAGCCGTTGCCCGCTGCGACCTGGGATGCAATCGGCCTCAGTCGGGGCCAGGCTTTCAGCGAGTTCAGCCGTCAGGTCACTTACGGCCAGCGTAGCGCCGACAACCGCCTGATCTTCGGCGCCCGTGGCGGTTATCAATTCGCCGGCCAACTGCGGCATAACTTCGACCTGACCCGCGATGAAGTCGAACTGCGGCGCTACCTGTTCGGCGAACTGTTCCCACAACTGAAAAACGTACAGATCACCCACGCCTGGGGCGGCAACCTCGGCATGTCCCGGCATTTCAAACCGCACATGCTCTGCGATCGGGCCAACGGCATCGCGCTGTCCGGCGGCTATGGCGGGGAGGGTGTCGGCGCTTCCAATCTGGGCGGGCGGACGCTTGCGGATCTGATTCTCGAGCGCGACACCGAGCTGACGCATCAACCATGGGTGCTGCCCGATGGCGGGATCCACGCATTGCGCGCCTGGGAGCCGGAACCGTGCCGCTGGCTCGGCTACAACGCGATCATCAAAAGCTTCGTCCACGAAGACCAGACCCTGGCCAACCCGGCGACTGCGCCCTGGCGGCGCAAGCTTGCCCGCCAGGTGGCCGGGTTCATGGAAGGTTTCATGCACTGAACGTTGTTTACTACCAGACAGGTAACGCCATGAGCATCACCCAATTCAAGAACACCGCCACGTTGCAACTGGAAGATTCAAACCCCGTGGCCGTGCCGCTCGGCACGCCGGTAGCGATTGCCTCGACCACCAGCGTCGAGCGCGACGACGGCGTCGAAACCGGCGTCTGGGAATGCACCCCAGGTCGCTGGCGCCGGCAGATCACTGCTCAAGAGTTCTGCCATTTCATTTCCGGTCGCTGCACGTTCACCCCGGACGACGGCGGCGAAACCCTGCACATACAAGGTGGCGACGCACTGATGTTGCCGGCCAATACGCTCGGGATCTGGGACATCGAGGAAACCGTACGCAAGACCTATGTCCTGATTTTCTGACGTTTTGATCCTTTTGATTGCCTGCCAACAACAATAGCCAATACAGGAATCGATCCATGATCCGAAAGACCCTCGCGCTCGCACCTTTGATGCTCGCCGTTTCCCTTGCTCAGGCCGCGGATACGGTCAAGGTTTACAACTGGTCCGACTACATCGCGCCGGACACCGCCAAGAACTTCGAAAAGGCCAGCGGCATCGGCGTTACCTATGACGTCTACGACAGCAACGAAACCCTCGACGGCAAGCTGATGACCGGCAAATCCGGTTACGACGTGGTGTTTCCCTCCAACCACTTCATGGCGCGGCAGATCGAGGGCGGGGCGCTGAAGAAGCTCGACAAGAGCCAGCTGCCCAACTGGAAGAACCTCAACCCGGTATTGCTCAAAGCCCTGCAGACCAACGATCCGGGCAACGAACACGGCTTTCCGTACCTGTGGGGCAGCACCGGCATCGGCTACAACATCGCCAAGGTCAAGGCCGTGCTGGGTGACAACGCGCCGGTGGACTCCTGGGATCTGATTTTCAAACCCGAATACATGGAAAAACTGCAGAAATGCGGTGTGGCAATCCTCGACAACGGCCCGGAACTGTTGCCGGCAGCGCTCAACTACCTGGGGTTGCCGCATCACAGCAAGAACCCCGAGGACTACAAGAAAGCTGAAGCGCTGCTGATGAAAGTGCGGCCGTATGTCAGCTACTTCCATTCCTCGAAGTACACCAGCGACCTGGCCAATGGCGACATTTGCGTGGCTGTCGGTTTCTCCGGCGACATCCTGCAAGCGGAAAACCGCGCCAAAGAGGCGAAGAACGGCATCGACATCGGCTACGAAATTCCCAAGGAAGGTGCCGCCATCTGGTTCGACATGGTCGCCATGCCCGCCGACGCACCGGACGAGAAGGCCGGTTACGCGTTCATGAACTACCTGCTGCGCCCGGACGTGATGGCTGGCATCAGTAACTACGTGCACTACGCCAATGGTAACGAGCAGGCGGACAGCCTGATCGATCCGGCGATCAAGAACGACACCAAGGTTTATCCGAGTCCGGAGATGATGGGCAAGCTGTTTGCGCTGGAGGCGATGCCGTTGAACATTGACCGGATCCGGACGCGGGTGTGGAACAAGATTCGGACCGGTAGCTGAAGGAAAAAAGGCGAGGGCGGCACAGCCCTCGCCTGACTATGTTCTGTTGGATCAACTTGATATCAAACCACTGGCATTGCATCGGTAAAGTGCAGCAAAGTGAGACGCTGCTAACAAAAAACAACTTACTGATATTTAATATTTAAATAAGAAATCGTCAGACAATTAGGCAGCCTCACCACACTTTCAAACTTCTTTTGGCAGCACGTGCTTTGTTTACGGGAGTTTCCCGGAACAGTTCAATTTGATCTCGAAAAAATGCTAGACGACAGATTTCAAATTGTGTCAGGTTTCTTACGCCTTCATTGGGCGAGTGATAGGACAATCTCGCCAGAGGTTGTCGCTATCGGACAAAAACTGTTCCATTGCTAAACAAGGAAGTGTGTTTATGTCGAAAGTAAAAGCTAACGCTATTGATACCGCCGAACAGGCTTTTGAGCTGAACGCGGCGCCGCAACCTCTGGCAGCGACCAGCACGGCGTATAACCAGATCAATGGCTTCAGCCACCAGTACGATCGTGGCGGTAACCTCACGGTCAATGGCAAACCCTCCTTTTCCGTCGACCAGGCCGCAACCCAGTTGCTGCGCGACGGCGCTGCCTACCAGGACAAGGATGGCAGCGGCAAGATCGAACTTACCTACACGTTCCTGACTTCGGTATCGTCCAGCACGATGAACAAGCACGGGATCACCGGGTTCAGTCAGTTCAGTGCTCAACAGAAAGCCCAGGCCGTGCTCGCCATGCAATCCTGGG
Organism: Pseudomonas sp. 3-2; assembly: GCF_019710535.1. NCBI lineage: Bacteria > Pseudomonadati > Pseudomonadota > Gammaproteobacteria > Pseudomonadales > Pseudomonadaceae > Pseudomonas > Pseudomonas sp. 3-2. The sequence goes on from NZ_CP081200.1 coordinate 3,291,471, forward strand.
CCGACGTGGCCAACGTCACCTTCACCGAGAAAGCGTCGGGCGGTGATGGCCACATGACCTTCGCCAACTACAGCGGTGGCGTGGACGGCGCAGCAGCGTTCGCCTACCTGCCGGGCACCGGTCCGGGTTACGACGGCACTTCGTGGTACTTGATCAACAGCGGTTACACGCAGAACAAGACCCCGGACCTGAACAACTACGGCCGTCAGACCCTGACCCACGAAATCGGCCACACCCTTGGCCTGGCGCACCCGGGCGACTACAACGCCGGCAACGGCAACCCGACCTACAATGACGCGACCTACGGTCAAGACACCCGCGGCTACAGCGTCATGAGCTACTGGAGCGAAAGCAACACCAGCCAGAACTTCAGCAAGGGCGGCGTGGAAGCCTATTCCTCCGGTCCGCTGATGGATGACATCGCAGCGATCCAGAAGCTCTACGGCGCCAACATGACCACCCGAACCGGTGACACCACCTACGGCTTCAACTCCAACGCCGGTCGCGATTTCCTCAGCGCCTCGTCGTCGGCCGACAAGCTGGTGTTCTCGGTGTGGGATGCGGGCGGCAAGGACACCTTCGACTTCTCGGGCTTCACCCAGAACCAGAAGATCAACCTCAATGAAGCCTCGTTCTCCGACGTTGGCGGCCTGGTGGGCAACGTGTCCATCGCCAAGGGCGTCACCATCGAGAACGCCATCGGCGGTTCGGGCAACGACCTGCTGATCGGCAACAGCGCGGCCAACGAGCTCAAGGGCGGTGCCGGTAACGACATCATCTGGGGTGGCGGGGGTGCCGACAAGCTGTGGGGCGGCGCGGGTTCGGACACCTTTGTGTTCGCGGCCAGCTCCGACTCCAAGCCGGGTGCGATCGATCAGATCCTCGATTTCGTCAGTGGCCTGGACAAAATCGACCTGACCGGTATCACCAAGGGTGCCGGCCTGCACTTCGTCAGCGCCTTCACCGGCGCGGCGGGTGATGCGGTTCTGACGTCGTCGGGCGGCAACAGCCTGCTGTCGGTGGACTTCTCCGGGCACGGCGTGGCTGATTTCCAGGTCAGCACCGTTGGCCAGGCGGCTCTCAGCGACATCGTGGCGTGATGTAACACGGGAAAGCGGTGCGTGATGCGCCGCTTTCTTTACTTGCATCGCCATGGCCGGTAAGCAAGGCTACGTGCCGGAGTGAAATTTCCTATGATCCAATTCGCTTTTACCCGCAATGCGGCGGCGTACTTGTTGCCGATGCTGATGATGATTTCCGGAGAAACAACCATGGCAAGCAGCCTGAGACTCGAAGACCCATCGCTATTTGCCGGGCAGTGGCAAGCGACCCTGAGTGCCCGCAGTGACAGCGCCGAAGCACAAGCGATGCAGGACAAACCGTCGAATACCTGCCAGATCGATCTCGAAGCCAACCGGACCTTGGGCAAAGGTGCCGATTGCCTGAGCGCGTGGTTGCAGGACGCTGCCATCGGCTGGTTCCCCGATCCTGACGGTCTGTCGATCACTGGCAAGGAAGGCTCAAGAATCCAGTTTTTCAGCCGACAACGTGATGGGCTTTATCTGAGCACTTTGAAGTCGGGCCTGGTGATTACACTCAAGCGTGCTGTACAGCAACCTTGATGACCAAAACCGACTGACCGTTTAAATATAAAGCACCCCGTTACAGTTATAAGCCGCAGTGCAATAACACGGAGGCCGGTTTTAATCGGGGAAGTTGTTATTGAAGTGTAAGCAAATGCTGGCGGTGTATGTCTCGCTCTCATGGCGAGCAATCAATTTGAAGTCTCGCCAAGCAGGGCGGGAAATACCATTTCAGGAATAATCAATGAAGATGGCGAAGGCCCAAGCCACCGCTCCCTTATTCAAGGCATTGGGTGACTATAAAAGCATTCTGATCAGCGTTGGATGCTTTACCGCACTGATTAACGTGCTGATGCTGGTGCCTTCCATATATATGCTCCAGGTCTACGACCGGGTGCTGTCTTCGCAGAACGAAACTACCCTGGCGATGCTGTCGCTGATGGTCGTCGGTTTCTTCGCGTTTATCGGCCTGCTGGAAGTGGTGCGCAGCTTTATCGTGATCCGCATCGGCAGCCAGTTGGAGCGCCGCTTCAACCTGCGGGTCTATCAGGCAGCTTTCGAACGTAACCTGTTCAAGGGCGAGGGCAACGCCGGGCAGTCCCTGGGCGACCTGACCCACATTCGCCAATTCGTCACCGGGCCTGCGCTGTTCGCGTTCTTCGATGCGCCGTGGTTCCCGGTTTATCTGTTTGTGATTTACCTGTTCAACGTCTGGCTCGGCGTGCTGGCCACAGCGGGAGCGTTGCTGCTGATCGCGCTGGCGTGCCTGAACGAATACATGACCAAGAAGCCGCTGGGCGAAGCCGCCGGTTATTCGCAGAAATCCAGCCAGTTGGCCACCAGCCACTTGCACAACGCCGAAACCATTCAAGCCATGGGCATGCTCGGCGCCTTGCGCAAGCGCTGGTTCCAGGTGCACTCGCGCTTCCTCGGCCTGCAGAATCAGGCCAGCGACACTGGCGCGGTGATCAGCTCGCTGAGCAAAACCTTGCGTCTGTGCCTGCAATCGCTGGTGCTGGGCCTCGGCGCACTGCTGGTGATCAAGGGTGACATGACCGCCGGGATGATGATCGCCGGCTCCATTCTGATGGGCCGGGTACTGAGCCCGATCGACCAGTTGATCGCCGTGTGGAAGCAGTGGAGCGGGGCGAAGCTGGCTTATCGTCGCCTCGATGCGTTGCTGCAAGCTTTCCCGCCGAGCGATGACGCCATGGCGCTGCCGGCGCCGAAAGGCCAGATCACCTTTGAACAAGTCAGCGCCGGCCCTCCGGGTCAACGCTCCGCGACCCTGCACATGGTCAACTTCAACCTGGCGGCCGGTGAAGTGCTGGGCGTGCTCGGTGCCTCCGGTTCCGGAAAATCGACCCTGGCGCGTGTGCTGGTCGGCGTATGGCCGGCCCTTGGTGGCACGGTACGTCTGGACGGCGCCGACATCCACCGTTGGAACCGCGATCAGCTCGGCCCATACATCGGCTATCTGCCGCAGGACATCGAGCTGTTCAGCGGCAGCATCGCCGAGAACATTGCGCGCTTCAGTGAAGCTGACCCGCAAAAGGTCGTGGCTGCCGCGCAACAGGCCGGCGTGCACGAACTGATCCTGCGCATGCCACAAGGCTACGACACGCAATTGGGCGAGGACGGCAGCGGTTTGTCCGGCGGCCAGAAACAGCGTGTGGCACTGGCCCGTGCGCTGTACGGCAACCCGAGCCTGGTAGTGCTGGATGAGCCGAATTCCAACCTCGACACCGTCGGCGAAGCCGCGTTGTCCAGCGCGATCGTGCAGCTCAAGGCCCAGGGCACCACCGTGGTACTGGTCACCCACCGTTCTTCGGTACTGGCTCAGGCCGACAAGCTGCTGGTACTCAACGACGGCCGTCTGCAGGCCTTCGGCCCGAGCCATGATGTGCTCAAGGCACTGTCCGGTAACCAGCCCGGCAACCCGCCACAACCAAACGAAAAACCTGCGCAAGCACCGGCCGGGCTCAGCATGAGCCGACAGTATCAGCCGACGACAAGGAATTCGGGTGTATGAGCAGCGCGAGCATGAACACGCAAAACGAAGCAAACATGGAACACGCGTACATCACCGAACGCCCGGAGCGCGATGCGAAGTTCTTCGCCCGCATGGGCTGGATTCTGGCGCTGGTCGGCGCTGGCAGTTTCTTCACCTGGGCGGCATTGGCGCCGCTGGATCAGGGCATTCCGGTGCAGGGCACCGTGGTGGTGTCGGGCAAGCGCAAGGCCGTGCAGTCGATGAGCAGCGGCGTGGTCAGCCGGATTCTGGTGCGTGAAGGCGAAATCGTGAAGCAGGGCCAGCCCTTGTTCCGCCTCGACCAGACCCAGGTTGCCGCCGACGTGCAGTCACTTCAGGCGCAATACCGCATGGCCTGGGCCAGCCTGGCGCGCTGGCAGGCCGAGCGTGACAACCTCAAACAAGTGACGTTTCCGGCAGAACTGAGCGACAACGCCGATCCGCGCCTGGCGCTGGTGCTGGAAGGTCAGCGGCAATTGTTCAGCAGCCGTCGCGAAGCGTTTGCCCGCGAACAGGCCGCCCTGCGCGCGAGCATCGAGGGCGCCACCGCGCAGCTGGCGGGCATGCGCCGCGCCCGAACTGACCTCAACGCTCAAGCCGATTCGCTGCAACAGCAGTTGAGCAACCTGCAACCGCTGGCCGACAACGGCTACATCCCGCGCAACCGCTTGATGGAATACCAGCGTCAGCTGTCCCAGGTTCAGCAGCAACTGGCCGAAAACACCGGCGAAAGTGGCCGAGTGGAGCAGGGCATCCTTGAGTCCCGCCTGAAGCTGCAACAACACGGTGAGGAATACCAGAAGGAGGTCCGCACCCAGCTGGCCGACGCGCAACTGAAAAGCGTCACCCTGTCCGAGCAACTGACCTCCGCCGGTTTCGACCTGCAACACAGCGAAATCCTCGCCACCGCTGATGGCGTGGCCGTCAACCTCGGTGTGCACACCGAAGGCGCCGTGGTGCGTCAGGGCGAAACCCTGCTGGAAATTGTTCCGCAAGGCACGCGCCTGGAAGTCGAAGGGCACCTGCCGATCAACCTGATCGACAAAGTCGGCACCCACTTGCCGGTCGACATCCTGTTCACCGCGTTCAACCAGAGCAAGACCCCACGGGTGCCCGGCGAAGTCAGCCTGATTTCTGCCGACCAGATGGTCGACGAGAAAACCGGCGTGCCGTACTACGTGTTGCGCAGCAGCGTCAGCGATCAGGCCATGGAAAAACTCAACGGCCTGGTGATCAAACCCGGCATGCCGGCGGAAATGTTCGTGCGCACTGGCGAACGTTCGCTCCTCAACTACCTGTTCAAGCCGCTGCTCGACCGCGCCGGTTCCGCGTTGACCGAAGAATAAGGATGTTCGGCTGTATGAATAAGCTTTCCATGCTGGCGGCAGCGTTCGCGCTGCTCGCGGGCAACAGTGCAGTGGCGGCCATGGGGCCGTTCGAGATCTACGAACAGGCGTTGCGCAATGACCCGGTGTTCCTCGGCGCGATCAAGGAGCGCGATGCAGGCCTCGAAAACCGCGCCATCGGCCGCGCCGGTCTGTTGCCGAAACTGGGTTACAACTACAACAAGGGTCGCAACTCGTCGAAGGCCACGTCCCTCGACGAACGCGCGCGCAATCGCACCGATGAGCGTAATTACAACAGCTACGGCTCGAGCCTGACCCTGCAACAACCGTTGCTCGACTACGAAGCCTACGCGGCGTATCGCAAGGGCGTGGCCCAGTCGCTGTTTGCCGACGAGAACTTCCGCGGCAAGAGCCAGGAACTGCTGGTTCGCGTACTGGATAACTACACCAAGGCTTTGTTTGCCCAGGACCAGATCGACATCGCGCTGGCCAAGAAGAAGGCGTACGAGCAGCAGTTCCAGCAGAACGAGCACATGTTCCGCCAAGGCGAGGGCACTCGCACCGATATCCTCGAAGCCGAGTCGCGTTATGAACTGGCAACCGCCGAGGAAATCGAGGCCCGCAACGAGCAGGACGCCGCGCTACGGGAACTGGGCGCATTGGTAGGGGTGCCGACGGTGGACATCAGTGATCTGGCGCCACTGGATCAGAACTTCCAGACATTCGCCCTGATGCCGGCCAACTACGACACCTGGCACGAACTGGCGATCAGCAACAACCCGAACCTGGCGTCCCAGCGTCAGGCGGTGGAAGTGGCGCGTTACGAAGTCGAGCGCAACCGCGCCGGGCACCTGCCGAAAGTCAGCGCTTACGCCACGATGCGCCAGAACGAATCGGAAAGCGGCAACACCTACAACCAGCGCTACGAAACCAACACCATCGGTTTTGAAGTCAGCGTGCCGTTGTACGCCGGTGGTGGTGTGTCGGCCTCGACCCGCCAGGCCAGCCGCACCATGGAACAGGCCGAATACGAACTGGACGGCAAGACCCGCGAGACGCTGATCGAATTGCGTCGTCAGTTCAGCGCCTGCCTGTCCGGGGTCAACAAGCTGCGCGCCTATCAAAAGGCCCTGGCCTCGGCCGAAGCGCTGGTAGTGTCGACCAAGCAAAGCATTCTCGGTGGCGAGCGAACCAACCTCGACGCACTGAACGCCGAGCAACAACTATTTACCACCCGCCGCGACCTGGCCCAGGCACGCTATGACTACCTCATGGCCTGGACCAAGTTGCATTACTACGCGGGCACCTTGAGCGAGCAGGATCTGGCGCGGGTGGATGAGGCCTTCGGACAAGGCCCAAGGACGCAATAACGCCGTAACTTCAACGCAAAAAAGCTTCAACCCAAAACAACAAAAAGAGTGGTGAACATGGACGTATGCATCAAGCCGATCACGGTCGGCACCCTGCTGCTTGTGATGTCTGCAACCCAGGCTCAGGCCCAATACCTCGAAGCCGGCAAACCCGGCGATCCCGCCAGTTGGCGCAGCGCCGAATTCCTGCGTGACTGGGGCCTGGGCCGGATGCAGGCCGATCAGGCCTACGCCGCCGGCATCACCGGCAAGGGTGTGAAGGTCGGCGCGCTGGACTCCGGTTTCGACGCCGCCCATCCCGAGTTCGCCAGCGACCGTTATCACCCGGTACTGGCCAGCGGCAGCTACCTCGACGGCACGCTGTTCAATGTCAACGGCACCCTCAATCCGAACAACGATTCCCACGGCACCCACGTGGTCGGCACCATGGGCGCGTCCCGTGATGGCACCGGCATGCATGGCGTGGCGTACAACGCGCAGATCTACGTTGGCAACACCAACAAGAACGACAGTTTCCTGTTCGGCCCCAACCCCGATCCGCGTTACTTCAAAGCGGTGTACGACGCCCTGGCCGACGCCGGCGTGCGGGCGATCAACAACAGTTGGGGCAGCCAGCCGCCGGATGTCAGCTATCGAACCCTCGCTGATCTGCATGCCGCTTACGCCCAGCACTGGAACAAAGGCACCTGGCTGGATGCGGCGGCGGATGTTTCCCGTCGCGGCGTGATCAATGTGTTCAGCGCCGGCAACAGCGGCTACCCGAATGCCAGCGTGCGTTCGGCGCTGCCGTATTTTCAACCGGATCTGGAAGGCCACTGGCTGGCGGTTTCCGGGCTCGATCAAAGCAATCAGCAGAAGTACAACCAGTGTGGCATTGCCAAGTACTGGTGCATCACCACGCCGGGGGCGAAGATCGACAGCACCATTCCCGACGGCGGTTATGCGATCAAGTCCGGCACCTCGATGGCCGCGCCGCACGCCACCGGCGCACTGGCGCTGGTGATGGAGCGCTATCCGTACATGAACAATCAGCAGGCGCTCGAAGTGTTGCTGACCACCGCCACCCAGCTCGACGGTTCGGTGACCAATGCGCCGACCGAACGGGTCGGCTGGGGCGTGGCCAACCTGTACCGGGCGATGCGTGGGCCGGGGCAATTGCTCGGGGCGTTCGACGCCCATCTGGCGGCCGGGCAGAGCGATGTCTGGAGCAATGACATCAGCGACAAAGCCCTGATCCAGCGCCAGAGCGAAGACCTCGCCGAACACAGCGCCTGGCAGCAAACCCTGCAAAGCAAGGGCTGGCAGAACGGCGTGCCGGCCGGTGCCAGCCAGCAGGATCAGACCGACTACGCCGTGGGCATGGCCCGTGACGCAGCGGCTTCCGCTCGGGTTTATCAAGGCAGCCTGATCAAATCCGGCGACGGGCGACTGATTCTGACCGGTGACAACACGTATCGTGGGCCGACCACGGTCAATGGTGGTCTGCTGACAGTGAACGGCTCGCTGACCTCGGCCGTGACTGTCAATGACGGCGGCACTCTTGGCGGTTCCGGGCGGATCGGTGCACTGACCGCTAACAGCGGTGGCCGTGTCGCACCGGGCAATTCCATCGGCACCTTGAATGTGGCCGGTGACGTGAACTTCGCGCCAGGCTCGACCTACGCCGTGGAGTTGTCTCCCACCAGCAGCGACCGCATCGTCGCCGGCGGCATCGCCTCCATCAACGGCGCCACCGTGAGCCTGTCGCTGGAAAACAGCCCGACACTGCTCAGCACCAGCGAAGCCAGAAGTCTGCTCGGCCAGCAGTACAACATTCTGCAAGCGGCGGGCGGCATTCAGGGTCGGTTCGGTGCAGTGCTGCCGGATTATCTGTTCATCGGTGGCAGCCTGGCCTACAGCGGCAACGGCATCGGCATCGGCATCGGCATCGGCATCGGCCTGAGTGTCGAGCGCAACGCGACATCGTTCGCCAGCGTCGGCCAGACACCGAATCAGCGCTCCGTGGCCACTGCCGTCGAAGGTCTGGGCGCGGGCAATTCCGTTTACGAAAGCCTATTGTTGTCGGCCACCGCCGGTGACGCGCAACAAGCCTTTCAACAGTTGAGCGGTGAAATCTACCCGGCCCTCGGCGCGGTGCTGATCAACGACAGCCGCCAACTGCGCGACGCCATCGGCGAACGCCTGCACGATGCCCAAGCCACGCAAAGCAACGGCTGGATCAAAGCTCTCGGCGCCTGGGGCACAACCGACTCTCGCCACGACACCGCCGGTTACAGCACCTCCATCGGTGGTTTGCTGGCCGGTGTCGACGGTGCCGTCGACGAGCAGACCCGCATCGGCCTGGTCACCGGCTACAGCGACAGTTCGCTGAGCATGGGCTCGGGCACCCATTCCTCGGCCAGGGTCGACAGCTATCACCTCGGCGCCTACGCCGGTCACGACATCGGCGCCTGGCGCCTGAGCACCGGCGCCGCCTACAGCTGGCATCGCGCCGATGTGAAGCGCGACTTGCAGTACGGCAATGTCAGCGCCAAACAGAAAGCCAAGGTCGATGCTGCCACCACTCAGGTATTCGGCGAGGCGGCTTATCGACTGAACCTGCAACCACTGGCCCTTGAGCCGTTCGCCAACCTGGCCTACGTACACCTCGACACCGACGGCTTCACCGAGAAGGGCGACGCCGCCGCGCTGGAAAGCGGCGACGACCAGCGCGACGCGGTGTTGAGCACCCTCGGCGTGCGGGCGATCAAGACCTTTGACCTGCCGTCCGCGCAGAAACTGCAAGTGAGCGGTCATCTGGGCTGGCAGCACAGCCTGACCGACATCGAATCCGAACAGCATTTGCGCTTCGCCAGCGGCAGCGCGCCGTACACCGTTGAAAGCTCGCCACCGGTGCGCGACGCCGCCCTGGTCGGCGTGCAGGCCAGCCTGGCGCTGACCCGCGACGTGCGGGTCAACCTCGATTACACCGGACAACTGGCCAGCCGCGAGAAACAACACGGCGTGGGCCTGAGCCTGAACTGGCAGTTCTAAACACACGGATGATCGTTCCCACGCGGGAGCGTGGGAACGATCAACGATCACTTCAATAGACGGATTTTTCGCAACATCACTAAGGAAGGTCGCTGGATGAAAAACAACAACACCCCCGCGCAATCGGGTGGCTGCTTTCGCCTGAAAACTCTCAACGTCGCCTTGCTCTGCGCACTGGCCACCTGGGGCAACGCAAACGCGGCGCCCTACGTGGAAAGCGGCCGGGCAGGGGATCCGGGCAGTTGGCGCAGCGCCGAATTCCAGGCCGACTGGGGCCTGGGCGCCATTGGTGCCGACCACGCCTACGCCGCCGGTTACACCGGTAAGGGCGTGAAACTGGGGATCTTCGACCAGCCGGTCTACGCCGCGCACCCGGAGTTTTCCGGCAGTAACAAAGTCATCACCCTGGTGACCTCGGGGATCCGCGAATACACCGACCCGTACATTCCGGTCAAAGCCGGGGACGCGTTTCGCTATGACGGTTCGCCCTCGGTCGGCTCCGACGGCAAGCTCGGCGCCCACGGTACTCACGTCGGCGGTATCGCCGCCGGCAGCCGTGACGGCGGGCCGATGCACGGCGTGGCGTTCGGCGCACAGATCATCAGCGCCGACAACGGCGACCCGGGCCCGGAAGACGGCATCGTGCGCGGCAACGACGGCGCGGTGTACAAGGCCGGCTGGGATGCGCTGATCGCCAGCGGCGCGCGGATCATCAACAACAGCTGGGGCATCGGCATCACCGACCGCTTCGACCTCGGCGGCCGTGACCCGGTGTTCCCGCACTTCACCGTCAACGACGCGCAACTGCAGTTCAACGAAATTCGCACACTGCTGGGCACCAAACCCGGCGGCGCCTACGACGGCGCAATTGCCGCCGCACGCAGCGGAATCGTGACGATCTTCGCGGCAGGCAACGACTACAACCTGAACAACCCGGACGCCATCGCCGGCCTCGGTTACTTCGTGCCGGACATCGCGCCGAACTGGATCACCGTCGCCGCCTTGCAGAAGAACCCGGATCTGGCCAGTGCCAACCCGTACATCATGAGTACGTTCTCTTCGCGCTGCGGCTACACCGCGAGTTTCTGCGTGTCGGCACCGGGTACGAAAATCTTCAGTTCGATCATCGAAGGCACCAACGCCGACAACCTGACCACGGGTTACAAGAACTACAACGGCACCTCGATGGCCGCGCCGCACGTGGCCGGTTCCATCGCAGTGCTGATGGAGCGCTTCCCGTACATGACCGGCGATCAGGTCGCCAGCGTTTTGCGCACCACGGCCACCGACCTCGGCGCACCGGGCATCGACGCCCTGTACGGCTGGGGCATGATCAACCTGCGCAAGGGCATCGACGGCCCGGCGATGTTCGTCACCGAGCAGGACATTCCCGAAGAATTCCGCATTCAGGGCGCCTACGGTTCCGGTCAGTTCGTGGCCGATCTGCCGGGCATCGGCGCGATCATTGATGCGGGCAAGCCCACCGAGCGCGTGTGCAACGACATCACCTGCGGGCTCGACACTTGGCGCAACGACATTTCCGGCCATGGCGGTTTGACCAAGCAGGGCATCGGCACCCTGGTGCTGACCGGCAACAACACCTACAGCGGCCCGACCCTGGTCAATCAGGGGCGATTGGCAATCAATGGCTCGCTGCAATCGGCGGTGACGGTCAATGACGGCGGCATCCTCGGCGGTAACGGCCGGATCGGTGCGCTGACCGCCAACAGCGGCGGTACCGTGGCGCCGGGCAATTCCATCGGCACCCTGAACGTGGCCGGTGACGTGACCTTCGCACCGGGTTCGACCTATGCGGTGGAAGTGTCCCCGACCAGCAGCGACCGGATCGTCGCCGGCGGCAAAGCGCTGATCGAAGGCGCAACCGTGACTATGTCGCTGGAAAACAGCCCGACGCTGCTGACCACGGGCGAAGTGAAAAGCCTGCTCGGCACCCAGTTCAACATCTTGCAGGCAGCGGGCGGTATTGAAGGGCAGTTCGGACAAGTGTTGCCCGACTACGCGTTCCTCGGCGGCACCCTGGCTTACTCGGCAAACGGTGTGCAACTGGACGTCGGCCGTAATGGCGCCTCGTTCGCCAGCGTCGGCCTGACCCCGAACCAGCGCGCGGTCGGTGCTGCCGCCGAACGCCTCGGCGCCGGCAATGCGTTGTTCGAAACCCTGTTGCTGTCGCCGTCGGCGGCCGCTGCGCAGGATGCCTTCCAGCAACTGTCCGGCGAGATTCACCCGGCGATCGGCACGCTGCTGATCAACGACAGCCGCTACTTGCGCGATGCGGTGGGCGAACGTCTGCGTGAGCGTGATCTGTTCGACGCCGGCGCGCCGACCGATGACCGCAGCAACGCCTGGCTCAAAGTGCTGGGCGCCTGGGGCAAGAGCGATGGCGGGTCGAAATACGCCGATTCCACCAGCTCCATCGGCGGCCTGCTGGCCGGTGTCGACGGCTTGATCGCTGAAGATACCCGTCTGGGTTTCGTTACTGGCTATAGCGACAGCTCGTTGAGCATGGGCGACGGGACACATTCGTCCGCCTCGGTCGACAGCTATCACTTGGGCGCCTACCTGGGGCATCAGATCGATGCGCTGCGTCTGACCGCCGGTGCGGCCTACAGCTGGCATCGCATTGACGTCAAACGCGACCTGCAATTCGGTGGCGTCAGCGGCAAACAGAAAACCAAGCGCGATGCGACCACCGCGCAACTGTTCACAGAAGCGGCCTACGACCTGGGCCTGCAACCGATGAACCTGGAGCCGTTCGCCAATCTGGCCTACGTGCACCTCAACAGCGACAGCTTCACCGAGAAGGGTGATGCCGCCGCACTGAAGGGCGGCGAAGACAACCGCGACGTGGTGTTGTCGACCCTCGGTGTACGGGCCAAACGCACGTTTGCCCTGTCGGAGAAACACCAGCTGGAACTGGGCGCAAGCCTGGGCTGGCAGCACAACTTGAGCCGCGTGGATGCTGACAGTCACCTGGCGTTCGCCAATGGCAACAGTGCATTCACCGTGCAAAGTGTGTCGATGGATCGAGATGCCGCGGTGGTCGGCGTGCGCGCCGGGCTGGCGCTCAATCGCGATGTCCGGGTCAACCTGGATTACAACGGGCTGATCGGCTCCAACGAAAAGGACCACGGTGTGGGCCTGACGCTGGACTGGCAGTTCTAAGGGGTAGCGGCAGTTCTTTCGAGAACTGCCGTTTTTGAAAGGAAGAGAGAGCACAACATGGGATTGTTCGATTACAAAAATGCCGACGGCAAAGCGCTGTACAGCGACGCCATCGCCCTGACGCTGTATGCCTACACGCCGACCGGGCAGGCCTTGCCCGGCACTGGCTGGAAGCCGATCGGGGCCACGGCGCTGGGCTATCAGGGCAAGTTCGGGGCGCAGGGCACGTTTTTCGGCGAGAAGGACGGCTTCACCAGCGCCGAGGCCGAAGTGCTCGGCAAGTACGACGCCGCGGGCAAGCTGATCGGCATCGGCGTGGCCTTCCGTGGCACCGGTGGATTGGGTTACAGCGATACCTTCGGCGACATGAAAAACAACCTGCTGGCCGCCATCGGCCCGTCGGACTACGCCACTCAGTACGCGAAGAACGCCTTCGACAACCTGCTGAAATCGGTGGCGGCTTTCGCTGTCGCCCACGGCATCGCGGCCAAGGACGTGCTGGTCAGCGGCCACAGCCTCGGCGGCCTCGGAGTCAACAGCGTGGCAGAGTTGAGCGCGAGCAACTGGGGCGGGTTCTTCAAGGACGCCAACTACATTTCGTTCGCTTCGCCGACCCAGAGCAGCACCGGCACCAACGTGCTGAATATCGGCTACGAGAACGACCCGGTGTTCCGCGTGCTCGACGGCACCACGTTCAGTACCGCGTCAATGGGCAAACACGACAAGCCGCACGATTCGACCACCGACAACATCGTCAACTTCAACGACAACTACGCGTCCACCGCGCAGAACCTGGTGCCGTTCAGCATCGCCAATCCGCTGAACTGGTCGGCCCACAGCTCGCTGGGGTATGCCGATGGCCTGAATCGGGTGATTGCGTCGAAGTTCTACGGCCTGACGCACAAGGACTCGACGATCATCGTCTCCAACCTTGAAGAAGCGTCGCGGGGCAAGACCTGGGTCGAGGATCTGGGCCGCAGCGGCGAGCCGCACACCGGCAGCACGTTCATCATCGGCACCGACAGCGGTGACTGGCTCAAGGGCGGAGCGGGCAACGACTTCCTCGAAGGTCTGGGCGGCGATGACCGTTTCCGTGACGACGGCGGCTTCAACATCCTGCTCGGCGGCCAGGGCCTCAACACCTTCGAGCTGCAAAAGCCGCTGCAGAACTTCAGCTTCGCCAATGACGGCGACGGCACGCTGTACGTGCGTGACGCCTACGGCGGGATCAGCATGACCCGCGACATCGGCGCGCTGGTCAGCAAGGAGTCGGGTTCGTGGTGGGGCAGCAAGGAAATCACCTGGACCGTCACCGCCAAAGGCCTGGCCAATGGTGCCGAACTGACCCAGTACAACCATTCGCTCAGCGGCGGCGCCATGGGCGACACCCTCAAAGCCACCGCCGACGGCGACTGGCTGTTCGGCCTGGGCGGCAACGATCACCTGCAAAGCGACAAGGCCCACGTGACCTTCGTCGGTGGTGCCGGCAATGACGTGATGAGCGCGGTGGGTGGCAACAACACCTTCCTGTTCAGCGGCGCCTTCGGTTTTGACGCGATCAATGGCTACCAGGGCAGCGACAAACTGGTGTTCATGGGCGTCGAAGGCGCAGGGCAGGGCTACGACTACAAGCAACACGCGTCGCAGTCTGGAAGCGATACCGTGCTGAAGATTGGCGACTTTGCCGTGACGCTGGTCGGGGTTGGTGTGGCTAACCTGTCGGATTCGAGTTTCGTTTTCGCCTGACAAACGAAGGTTGTACTGAAATGCTCCGGGGCGCCTCGGGAGGGGCGTTCTGGTTGTGAGCTATCTCTGAACAATTCCAACAAAGAGAGAGGCAACAGCAATGGGTGTGTATGACTACAAGAATTTCGGTACGGCGGAATCCAAGGCGCTGTTCAGCGACGCCATGGCCATTACGCTGTATTCCTACCACAACCTCGATAACGGCTTTGCCGTCGGTTATCAGCACAACGGCTTCGGCCTCGGCTTGCCGGTCACGCTGGTGACCGCGTTGATCGGCGGCACGGATTCCCAGGGAGTGATTCCCGGTATTCCGTGGAACCCCGATTCGGAAAAAGCCGCACTCGACGCGGTGAAAAAAGCCGGCTGGACCCCGATCACCGCCGCGCAACTGGGTTACGAGGGCAAGACCGACGCGCGCGGCACCTTTTTCGGCGAAAAGGCCGGTTACACCAGCGCCCAGGTGGAAATCCTCGGCAAATACGACGCTCAGGGCCATCTCACGGAAATCGGCATCGCTTTTCGCGGCACCAGCGGCCCACGGGAAATCCTGATCGGCGACTCCATCGGCGACGTGATCAACGACCTGCTCGCCGCGTTCGGCCCCAATGATTACGCCAGGAACTACGTCGGCGAAGCCTTTGGCAACCTGATGAGTGATGTGGTGGCGTTCGCCAAAGCCAACGGCCTGACCGGCAAGGACGTGCTGGTCAGCGGCCACAGCCTGGGCGGGCTGGCGGTCAACAGCATGGCGGACTTGAGCACCAGCAAATGGGGTGGGTTCTTCCAGGATTCCAACTACATCGCCTACGCCTCGCCGACCCAGAGCAGCACCGACAAGGTGCTCAACGTCGGCTACGAAAACGACCCGGTGTTCCGCGCCCTCGACGGCTCGACCTTCACCGGTGCATCCCTCGGCGTGCACGACGCGCCCAAGGAGTCGGCGACCGACAACATCGTCAGCTTCAACGACCACTACGCCTCGGCGGCGTGGAACGTGCTGCCGTTCTCGATCGTCAACATTCCGACCTGGATCTCGCACCTGCCGACCGCCTATGGCGACGGCATGAACCGGGTGATCGAGTCGAAGTTCTACGACCTGACCAGCAAGGATTCGACGATCATCGTCGCCAACCTGTCGGATCCGGCGCGGGCCAACACCTGGGTGCAGGACCTGAACCGCAACGCCGAAACTCACAAGGGCAGCACCTTCATCATCGGCAGCGACGGCAATGACCTGATCCAGGGCGGCAGTGGCAACGATTACCTGGAGGGCCGCGCCGGCAACGATACGTTCCGCGATGGCGGGGGTTACAACATCCTGCTCGGCGGCTCGGGCAACAACACCCTGGAGTTGCAGAAGTCAGTCAATAGCTTCGACTTCGCCAACGACGGCGCCGGCAACCTGTACATCCGCGATGCCAACGGCGGGATCAGCATCACCCGCGACATCGGCAGCATCGTCACCAAGGAGCCGGGCTTCCTCTGGGGCCTGTTCAAGGACGACGTGACCCACAGCGTCACGGCGACCGGCTTGAAGGTCGGCAACAACGTCACCCAGTACGAATCGAGCGTGAAGGGCACCGGCGCCGCCGACACCCTCAAGGCCAAGGCCAGCGGTGACTGGCTGTTCGGGCTGGACGGCAACGACCATCTGATCGGCGGGGCGGGCAATGACGTGTTCGTCGGCGGCGCCGGCAATGATCTGCTGGAGTCGGGCGGCGGGGCGGATACCTTCCTGTTCAGCGGCGCATTCGGCCAGGATCGCGTGGTGGGTTACACCGCCAACGACAAACTGGTGTTCCTCGGCGTGCAGGGCGTATTGCCCAACGACGACTTCCGCGCCCATGCCACGGCGGTGGGACAGGACACGGTGCTGAAATTCGGTGCTGATTCGGTGACGTTGGTCGGGGTTGCGTTGAACAGCCTGAGTGCCGACGGGATTGTGATCGCCTGACGGCAAGGGTGGGGAGGGAGCGCATTCCCTCCCCATATCAAAAGTGACTCACCAACCATTCCCTGACTCCAATCCCTGCACCAACCGGAAATGCGGCCTAAAGCCATGACGTCGACGTTCGTCATTCTAGGGCTGCCAACGAGTACAGGAGATTCACACGTGAAAGGTTTCAAGGGGTATATCGGTGTTGCGGGGCTTGTGCTGCTGTCGGCCAATGCCTGGGCCGATCTGCCTCACAGCTCGATTCTGAGCCGCTATGGCGTGACACCCGACCAATTACCGGAACCGGCCAAAAGCGAAGACGCCAAACCCGTCGAAGAAAAAAGCCGCTTTCATATCCAGCCTGAACAACCGTTCGTGACGATTCGCATCGGCGAAGACCATGAGCCGGAAATGACCGGAAATCTGAGCATCGACCGCATGGCGCAACAGGAGCGTCAGCGCTGCCAGCGTTTGCAGGAAGAACTGGTTCGCCGCGGCGAGCGTCCCTTCAGTTGCGACGGCTCCCTCCCGGGCATGGCGTTACCACGCTGATGAATGCAAAAAAGGCTGCGATCCCATAGGGTTCGCAGCCTTTTTTGATGTTTTATCCGTCAGTCTTCTTTGCGCACCGTGGCCACTTCGTCGGCACGTACGCGGACTTTGGCGCCGGAAATATCCTTGAACTCGTAGAAGCCGTCCTCGTTTTTGGTATCGGGCATGTCTTCGGTCAGGTACTGGGTGCCGTTCTGCAGGGTGACCACCGTTGGCGTCGAGCAACCGGCCAGCGTCAACAGCGCAGCGACTGCCAGCGGGATACCCAAGGTTTTGATTTTCATAGGACGGCTTCCTCATTCATTTCGACCATTGTCGGTCCTCTAACGCGGTTGGTGCCGTGGCACCCGGAAAAGTTCGATGGCCAAGTGAAAAAAACTGCTTTGCCGATGCCATTGATCCTTTTCCGTTTGCGCCCGCCGGGACAGGCTGGTATCTGTACGCATAACCAGTACTCGCTTGCCATGGCCCCGAAACCACCGTGACTGCCAATCCCCTCGACGACCCGTTCTATTACCTCAACAACTTCCGCCAGGTGCTTGATTGGCTTGAGCTTCGCTATGCCGATGTCATGAGCGAAACGGAACATGCCTTCATTCGCGACTTCAAGGCGCTGCCGCGTCCGTCCCAGGGTTTGCTGGTGCGTATGGTGATGCGCAAGGGTGTACATTTCCGGGCCAGCAAGCTGAATTACACGGAAATCGGCGACATCGCCGAAGCGGCGCAACCACTGCTGGAGCATGGCTGGCTCGATGAACAGGCACCGTTGACGATGGTGGAGCTGTTCGAGGTGTTGCTCAAGGCCGAGATCCTGCAAGCCTTCGCCCCGGCCATCGACCAGCCTAAAAGCAAGAAAGTCGACTGGCTGCCGCTGCTGCACGAACAATTCCCCGAGCCACGCAGTTTCCAGCAATGGTGCCCGACGCTGGCCGACCGGCTGTTCAGCCTGACATTGATGGACCTGTGCGACCGTTTTCGCCTGATGTTTTTCGGCAACCTCTATCAGGACTGGTCAGAGTTCGTGCTCGCCGACCTTGGCATTTTCACCTACGAAAAAGTCGAATTCAGTGCCGATTCCCTTGGCTTGCGCAGCCGTGCCGACGTCGATGCGTGCCTGTTTCTGCATAACTGCCAGCTGTATTTCGAAGCGGGCGAACCACTGGAACCGATCGTCGAACAGGTCGCCGCGTTGCATTTCGACAACCCGTGGCTGCAACGCCGGCGCGGCAAGCTGTTGTTCCAGATCGGCCAATACTGCGAGCGCATCGGCGAATTCTCCCTGGCCCTGAAGATCTATCGCGATTGCGCCTATCCCGGCGCCCGATTGCGGATGATCCGCGTGCTGGAGCGCAGCGCCGAATATGCGCTGGCCCTGGAACTGGCGGTCATTGCCGAGCAGGCACCTGAAACCGCCACCGAACAACAGGGCCTGCAACGGGTGTTGCCGCGTTTGCGGCGCAAGCTCGGCGGGCCACCGATCAAGCGCACGGCGCCCGGCCTGGTGGAGCGGCTGGACCTGCACCTGCCGCGTCTCGATCCGGCGTTGTCGGTGGAGTATCACGTTCAGGCGCATCTGCACGAAGAGACGGGCCCGGTGCATTACGTGGAAAACAGCCTGATCAATTCATTGTTCGGCCTGCTGTGCTGGCCGGCGATCTTCGCGCCGCTGCCCGGCGCGTTCTTTCACCCGTTCCAGCGCGGACCCGTGGATCTGCTCAACGAGGACTTCCAGCCCCGACGTGCGGAGCTGTTCCAGGCCTGTCTGGCCGAACTCGACGATGGCCGTTATGCCGACACCATCCGCGCGCGGTTCAGCGCCAAATGGGGTGTGCAGTCGCCGTTCGTGTTCTGGGGCGCGCTCAATGAAGAACTGCTGGAGCAGGCGCTGGCCTGTCTGCCGGCTGAACACCTCAAGCACTGGTTCAGCCGTCTGCTGCTGGACATCAAGGCCAATCGTGCCGGCATGCCCGACCTGATCCAGTTCTGGCCGCAGCACAGGACCTACCGGATGATCGAAGTCAAAGGCCCCGGCGATCGCCTGCAGGACAACCAGCTGCGCTGGCTGGAGTTCTGCAACACGCATCGGATGCCGGTCGCCGTGTGTTACGTGCAATGGGCGGAGCAGGGCGCTTGAGCTACAGCATCGCGGTGCGGGCGCTGTGCGAATTCACCGCAAAAACCGGTGACCTCGACTTGCGCTTCACGCCGTCGCCGACCGCGCTGGAGGGCATCGCCGGGCATCGCACGGTGGCGTCCCGGCGCAACGACGCCTACCAGAGCGAAGTGGCGCTGGAGGGCGCATTCGGGCCATTGAAGGTCAAGGGCAGGGCGGACGGCTACGACCCGACGCAGAACTGCCTGGAAGAAGTCAAAACCTACCGCGGCGACCTGAGCAAGCAACCGACCAATCACCGTTCGTTGCATTGGGCCCAGGCAAAAATCTACGGCTGGTTGATGTGCTGTCGATTACAGCTTGAGCAGATCAATCTGGCGCTGGTGTATTTCGACATCGTCACGGAAAAGGAAACCTGTCTGGTCGAAGCGTTCAGCGCCGATACGCTGCGGCAGTTCTTCGAACAACAGTGCGGTTTGTTCCTGGCGTGGGCCGAACAGGAAATGGCCCACCGCGAAGCGCGCAACCGGGCGGCGCAGCAGCTGGGTTTTCCTCATGCTGCCTTTCGCCCCGGCCAGCGTCACCTCGCCGAATCGGTGTTCAAGGCCGTCAGCACCGGCCGCTGCCTGATGGCCCAGGCCCCGACCGGGATCGGCAAGACCCTCGGCACCCTGTTTCCGATGCTCAAGGCGTTGGCGCCGCAGCAACTGGACAAGGTGTACTTCCTCACCGCCAAGACGCCCGGACGCAAACTGGCGCTGGATGCAGCGCAAGTGCTGTTCGATCACAGCGAAACCTTGCCCCTGCGGGTGCTGGAAATGGTCGCCCGGGACAAGGCCTGCGAACACCCGGACAAGGCCTGTCATGGCGAATCCTGCCCGTTGGCTCAGGGCTTTTACGACCGTTTGCCCGCCGCCCGTGAGGCTGCCAGCCAATTGCGCCTGCTGGATCAGACCGCGCTGCGAGACGTCGCGGCGCAACACGCGGTGTGTCCGTATTACCTGAGCCAGGAAATGGCCCGCTGGGCCGACGTGGTGGTGGCGGACTACAACTATTACTTCGATTTCAGTGCACTGCTGTTCGGTCTCGCCCAGTTCAATCAATGGAACGTTGCGGTGCTGGTGGACGAGTCGCACAACCTGGTCGAGCGCGGGCGGCAGATGTACAGCGCCACCCTCGATCAGGCGACATTGGGCAGCGTGCGCAAAACCGCGCCCGAGGTCTTGAAGAAGTCGTTGCAACGGGTCAACCGTGAATGGAACGCCCTGCACAATGACCAGTTGGCGCCGTATCAGGCCTACGACAAGGCGCCGGAAAAACTGCTGCAGGCGCTCTCGTCCTGCACGGCGAGCATCGGCGACTACCTCAACGATCACCCGCAAGGGCTCGACAGCGGATTGCAGAACTTCTACTTCGAGATGCTGCAGTTCGGTCGGGTGGCGGAACTGTTCGACGCGCATTACCTGTTCGACATCAGCAAACGCGATCTCGAACGCAAACGCCCGTTATCGCAACTGTGCCTGCGCAACGTGGTGCCGGCGGCGTTCATCGGCCCGCGCCTGACGGCGGCGCGCAGCAGCGTGCTGTTTTCCGCCACCCTCAGCCCGCGCCACTATTACGCCGACTTGCTGGGCACCCCGGCCGACACGGTCTGGATCGATGTCGAGTCGCCGTTCAGCGCCGAACAATTGCAGGTGCAGATCGTCAGCCGGATTTCCACGCGTTTCACGCATCGGCAAGCGTCGCTGGAACCGATTGTCGAGCTGATCGCCCGCCAGTTCAGTGAACGTCCGGGCAACTACCTGGCGTTCTTCAGCAGCTTCGATTACCTGCAACAGGTTGCGCAGTTGCTCGCCGAGCGGCACCCACACATCACCCGCTGGCAGCAATCCCGCGGCATGACCGAAGGCGCGCGGCAGGATTTTCTCGACCAATTCACCGCCGACAGCCAAGGCGTGGGCTTCGCTGTGCTCGGCGGCGCCTTCGGCGAAGGCATCGATCTGCCCGGCGCGCGGCTGATCGGCGCGTTCATCGCCACCCTCGGGCTGGCCCAGCTCAACCCGGTCAATGAACAGATGAAGCGCCGTATGGCGGCGATCTTCGGTGCCGGTTACGACTACACCTATCTTTTCCCAGGCGTGCAGAAAGTGGTGCAGGCTGCCGGGCGGGTGATCCGTACCCAGCAGGATCGCGGCGTGGTGATGCTGATCGATGATCGCTTTGCCGAAAGTCGTATCCGGCAGTTGCTGCCGCGCTGGTGGCACCTCGCTCACACAGAAGACGCTGTCCATTCCCCCGGTTTGACGCATACTCCTGTCATTGAGAATTTGCTTTGAGCCAAGCCTGATGAGCGATAACAAGAAGTCCGCTGCAATCGAAGACATGCGTTTTCGTTTGCTGATCGATGCGGTGGTCGATTACGCGATCTACATGATCGACCCCGAAGGCATCATCACCAGCTGGAATTCCGGCGCCAAACGCTTCAAGGGGTACGAAGAAGCCGAGATCCTTGGCGAGCACTTTTCAAGGTTCTACACCGACGAAGATCGCGCCAACGGTATGCCGCAGCGGGCGCTGGACACGGCGATCCGCGAAGGCCGGTTCGAGGGTGAGGGCTGGCGGGTACGCAAGGACGGCACGCACTTCTGGTGCCACGTGGTGATCGATCCAATTTTCAGCCCGAGCGGGCAACTGCTCGGGTTTGCCAAGATCACCCGCGACCTGACTGACCGCAAGATGGCCGAAGAAACCCTCAAGCAGAGCGAACAGCAGTTTCGCCTGCTGGTGCAGGGCGTTAGCGACTACGCGATCTACATGCTCAGCCCGGACGGCCGCGTGTCCAACTGGAACCCTGGTGCGCAGCGGATCAAGGGCTACAGGCCGGAAGAGGTCATCGGCCAGCACTTTTCGATGTTCTACACCCCTGAAGATTGTGAGATCGGCGAACCCCAGCGCGCTCTGGAAACCGCCGCGCGCGAGGGCCGTTTCGAGAACAAGAGCTGGCGTCTGCGCAAGGACGGTACGCGATTCCTGGCGCATGTGGTGGTCGATGCGATTCGCGGTGAAACCGGAACGCTGCTTGGTTTCGCCAAGATCACCCGTGATGTGACCGAAGCCACAGAGGCCCAGCACGCACTGGAGAAAACCCGTGAAGCGCTGTTTCAGGCGCAGAAAGTGCAGGCCATCGGTCAACTCAGCGGCGGCATTGCCCACGACTTCAACAATCTGCTGACGGTGATCCTCGGTAATCTGGAGATCGTGCGCAAACGTGTAGGCGACGACCCGAAGGTCAGCCGCCTGCTGGAGAACGCCACTCAGGGAGCATTGCGCGGCGTATCGCTGACCCAACGCATGCTGGCCTTCGCCCGGCGTCAGGAGCTCAAGACCGAACCTGTCGACATTGCGAAGCTGGTGCAGGGCATTACCGGGCTGCTACGCAGTTCGCTGGGGCCGGGGATCCGCATCGAAACGCAGTTTCCCGAAGACCTGCAAGCGGTGCTGGCCGACAGCAATCAGCTCGAACTGGCGGTGCTCAACCTCGCCACCAACGCCCGCGACGCCATGCCCGAGGGCGGCAGCGTCACCATCAGCGCGGAACCTGAAGTGGTCATCGAACAAAACGATTCGACGCTCGCGGCCGGGCGCTATGTCTGTCTGCGGGTGACCGATACCGGGGAAGGCATGGACGCTGATACGCTGGCGTCGGCAACCGATCCGTTTTTCACCACCAAGGGTTTGGGCAAGGGCACCGGCCTGGGATTGTCGATGGTCCATGGCTTCATCGAACAACTGGGCGGCCGGTTCATTCTGAAAAGTATCAAGGGGCAGGGCACCACTGCTGAGCTCTGGTTACCGGTCGCCCTCGACGGAGTCGCGACCCAATCGTCTGGCACGATGGTGTCCACCGTTACAGTGCCGCGCCTCAGCGTGCTGGTGGTGGATGATGACAGTCTGGTGCGTACCAGCACTGTCCTGCTGCTGGAAGACCTTGGCCATCGGGTGATCAGCGCCTCCTCTGGTACCCACGCGCTCGAGCTGTTTGACCAGGGAGAGGTCATCGACCTGATGATCACTGACATGGCCATGCCGCATATGAGCGGCGCGCAACTGGCTCATGCCGTGCGTTTGCTCAAGCCGGATCTGCCGATCATTCTCGCCACCGGCTTTGCCGAACGCCTCGAAGGCTTCGCAGCGGGGTTTCCACGGCTGTCGAAACCGTTCAATCAGATGAATCTTGTAACGATTATTGCCCAGACGATGAAACGAACCGGGGCTGAATCCGGCTGAACTTGTCCGCGACGGGGCGGCTCCAAACGCTTTGCCTTTCGGAGCGTTCGTACCGTGCCTCGCATACTGACCCAACCGACCGCCGAAGAAACCCTTAGTGAACACAACGCGAAGATGTTCGGTTCACCCAAGGAACGGCTGGATTTCTACCGTCGGGAAATCCAGTACGAAACCAGCATCCTGGCCAACCGCACCGACGCCTACCTGGCCGCGCAATCGTTTCTGGTAATTGCCTTCGCGTCCTGCATGGCCAACCTCAACCCGGAATGGGGCAAGTTGTTCACCCTGGTGGTGCCACCGTTCCTGGCCTTGCTCGGCCTGCTCAGTTCGCTCAATGCCTGGCCGGGGATTCGCGCCGCCTACGACATCATCGATCATTGGCACTACAAGCAAAGTGAATTGCTGCGCAGCGAACCGCTGATGGGCCTGGCTTATGACGAATCGCCGTTATTCAGCGAAATGGAGTCGAGCCACAAGGGGTATCGCAAGTCATTGTTGTTTTCCATTCGTACTCCGTGGATTTTCGCCACATTCTGGATGTTGCTCGGCAGCTATGCCTTCTATATTCAGGTAACCAATCCGGGAGGATGAATGACACCCCGCTACCGAGCCCGGTCATCATGGCCGGGCTTTTTTCGCCCGTTTCGGTTCTTGCGCCGCTCATAGCTGGCGAGGATCGGCTGGGTGCTGACGCCGTGCAGCAGAATGCTCAGCGCCACCACCGACAGGGTCAGGTCGGTACACAGCGTCGCCACGCTGTCGCCCAACCCATGGTTCAGCGCATAGAAGAGATAGAACAGACTGCCGATCCCACGAATACCGAACCAGCCAATCAATAACCGTTGGCGCCCCGCGAGCAGCGATCCCCACGGCATCAACCCCACGCAGACCGGGCGGATGACACAGAACAGCACGCCGCCGACCAACAGCGCCCGCCAATCCCAGTGACTGACCAGCACCACGCCCAGCAGGGTAACCAGAAACACTTCCATCGCCCGTTCCACCAAACCGCCGAACGCGAGCATGTCGCCCATCATGATGCCGGCTGCCACCTGACTGTCTTCCAGCCGCTCGGTATCGCCGTGCACCGCCTGCTGCGGCTCGACGTTCTGATGACCGACCACCGGTTGCACCATGTGTTCGGCGGGCGGTTGGTGGGCGCCGGTGGATTTGACTTCCTCCTGTCGCAAGCCGAGGCCGGCGGCGAATACCGACAGAAAGCCGTAGCCACCAATGGATTCAGCCACCACATACGCCAGCGCAATCAACGCCAGGGCCAGATAGTCGTTCGGGCTCAGGGTGCTGTCATCGTTGCGGATACGCAGCGACAAGGTGAGTCGGCCGATGCCACGGCCCATCCAGTAGCCGCAAAGCAACCCGGCCGGAACCGCCCACAAAAGGCTGCGCAGTACCCAGTCGGGCCACTCGGCGGCAAACCCTTCACCGTGCAGCAGCAACAGCCCGAGGATCACGAAGGGAAATGCAACGCCGTCGTTGAGCCCGGCCTCGCCGGACAGGCCGAAACGCACGCTGTCGACGTCCCGCGCATCGTTGACCTGCACCAGCGCCGCGAGCACCGGGTCGGTCGGAGCCAGAATCGCTCCGATCAACAGCGAAGGGCCCCAATTCAGATCCAGGCCAAAATGCAGCAACAGGCAGACGCCAATGATCGTCAGCACCATCACCGGGCCCGCCAGGCCGAATGCAATCCGCCAGCGCTTGTCGCGCAACGGCAAGCGCAACTTCAAACCGCAGACGAACAGGGAAAACAGCACCGCGACTTCGGTCAGGTGCTCCATCCACAACGAGGCTTCGTCCAGCGGCAGTTTCAGCAGATCAAGCCCCGCAGGCCCGATGCCGACGCCCAGCAGCAGACAAACAGCCGAGGTCGTGACCGGCATCCAGCGCAGGTACGACGACGTCAGCGCCAGGGTCAGCAGCACGGCACCGAGCACCGCCACCCAGATGATGAAGCTCATGACGCGCGGCCCGTAAGGTCAGTTCGATGCCGCCCCGACATGATCGGCCTAACCTGCAGTCGTGCGCAGGTATTCCGGCGTCAGCACGTTGAACCACAGCAGGATCATCGACACCAACAGCGTCACCAGCACCAGCAGCGCGACCCCCCAGACACTGGCCGAGTACAACAGGCCCTGTTCCTTGCGCTCGTGCATGAAGGTCGGCAGGCCGACGAACAACAGGAATGTCGAATAGATCGATGCAGCGCCGAGCACCAGCACCGCCAGCCAACGGCTGGGGTACAGGCCGGCGAGACCGGCGATGAAAAACGGGGTGACGGTGTACGCCGCGAAACCGATGCACTGGTTGAGTGTCGGCCGGGCATCGAAGGTACGCGACATCCAGCGGATGAAACCGCCAATGATCGCCACGCCGACCACGATGGTGATATAGAGCAGGACACTCAGCTGCAAGGCGCTGGCACTGCTGAGCCTCACGGTTTCACCCACTGCCAGGCTCCAGCCGACATACGTGGTGCCAATGAACAGGCACACCGCCGGGACGAGGGCCAGCAACAGCAGGTGAGCAAGGTAATGACGCGGGTGGGCCTCTTCTTCGCGGCGGATGTCGGTCCAGGCAAAGTTCGGCTGGGTGAAGAGCTTGATAATAGGCGCAGACATGACGACCTCCTGATCTCTTGCAACCCGAACGGGCCATGAAGGTATGGAGAGGTCGCCGTGTCCAGCGGTTCACTTTTTCTGGCAGGCGGTTCAGAGCATCGGTTTGCCGCCGGTCACGCCGTAGCGCTGGCCGGTGATGTAGCTGGCTTCATCAGACGCCAGCAGCACGTAGATCGGCGCGACCTCCACTGGCTGGCCGGGACGCCCGAGTGGTGTTTGCTCGCCAAAGTGCTGCACTTCCTCATCGGGCATGGTCGAGACAATCAGCGGCGTCCAGATCGGTCCCGGCGCCACGCAATTCACGCGGATTTCCCGCGGGCCGAGCATTTGCGCCAGTCCGCCAGTGAAATTGGCGATGGCGCCTTTGGTGGTGGCGTAGGCGAGCAGGGTGGGCTTGGGCATGTCCGAGTTGATCGAACTGGTGTTGATGATGGAGGAGCCAGGTCCCATGTGTTTGATGGCGGCCTGACACAGGCGGAAGATCGCGGTGATGTTGACGTCGAAGGTCATCACCCATTCATCGTCAGGAATCTCCTCGAAGGTTTCATGGGTCATCTGGAAGGCCGCGTTGTTGACCAGCACGTCGATGCGGCCGAAGCGCTCGACGGTCTTGTCCACCAACGCCTGGCACTGGGCTTTCTGGGCAATGTCTCCAGGCAGCAGCAGGCACTGGCGGCCGGCCTGTTCGACCCAGCGCGCGGTTTCCTTGGCGTCTTCGTGTTCATTTAAATAGGCGACCGCTACATCGGCACCTTCGCGGGCAAAGGCGATCGCCACCGCCCGACCGATGCCACTGTCGGCACCGGTGATCAAGGCAATCTTGCCGGCCAGCCGACCGGAGCCGGTGTAGCTCTGTTCGCCGCAATCAGAATACGGCTCCATCTTGCGCTGCGAACCGGGAACCGGCTGCGCCTGTTTCGGGAACGGGGGTTTTGGATAGTCGGTCATCGTCAATCTCCGGGTCTCATGGCAAGTAGGCCGGTTGACCCGACCCGCTTGCGCTGAGTTCGATCGGATTGACGCTTGGATTTGCCCTGACTTGATTACCGGGACTTGAGGGCTCGCTCCATCCGCGCAATACCTTCTTCCAGCATCGAACGCGGGCAACCGAAGTTCAGGCGCACGAATTGCTGGCTGTGGTCGCCAAAGTCCAGCCCCGGGCTGAGGCCGACCCGGGCGTGGTCCAGGAAGAACTTCTGCGGGTCGTCCAGATCCAGCGCCGAGCAGTCGAGCCAGGCCAGGTACGTGCCTTGCGGCACATTGAGGGTCACCCCGGGCAAGCGGTTGCGCACGGCGTCCACCAGCCAGTCACGGTTGGCTTGCAGGTACTGCTTCAGCGCCTCAAGCCACGGACCGGCTTCGCTGTAGGCCACGCGGGTGGCTTCCATGCCCAGCGGGTTGACGCTGTCGACCATGCCGCAGCGGGCGTGGTTGACGCGTTCGCGCAGGGCCGCGTCCTGGATAATTATGAACGACGTCTTGAGGCCGGCAATGTTGTAGGCCTTGCTCGCCGACATCAGGGTGATGGTGCGGCGGGATATTTCCGGGCTCAGGGACGCGGTCGGAATGTGCACGCGGCCGTCGTAGCACAGCTCGGCGTGGATCTCGTCGGAGATGATCCAGGCGTCCTGCGCCACGCAGATGTCCGCTACCGCTTGCAATTCTTCACGGCCAAAGACCTTGCCGATCGGGTTGTGCGGGTTACTCAGAAGCAGGGCGCCGCCACCGTTCAGGGATTCACGCAGTGCGTCCAGCGGGGTGGCGTAGCTGCCGTCGGCCTGGGCGTTGAATTCCAGCTCGACCTTGTTCAGGCCCCAATGGCCCGGTGCATGACGCAACGGCGGGTAGTTCGGGGTTTGCACCACGACGTTCTGCTGCGGTTGCACCAGCGCCTTGAGCGCCATGTTGAAACCCGATTCCACGCCCGGCAGGAAGATCAACTCCTGCGGTTTGACCCGCCAGGCGAACTTGTTCCAGAGGTCGGCGACGATGGCCTCGCGCAGGTTGTCCTGGGCCACGCTGTAGCCCACCAACGGGTGCAGCAGACGTTGTTGCAGCGCCTCGATGACCACCGGCGGGGCGGCGAAATCCATGTCAGCGACCCACATCGGCAACACGTCGGCCGGGTAGCGGCTCCACTTGGTGCTGCCGGTGTCGTGGCGGTCGAATACCTGATCAAAATCGAAAGTCATGCGCGGTCTCTGAAGGCGGAGATGGGTCGTGCCCGCCATGATAAGCCCATGCCCTTGAAGGAGCACACAAAACCTGTGGGAGCGAGCTTGCTCGCGAATGCGTCTGGTCAGGCAGCATCAATGTTGAATGACACACCGCTTTTCGCGAGCAAGCTCGCTCCCACAGGGAGGTGATGCTCCGACAAACGGCCGACGGTCGGTTTTCACACAGGTCGCAGAGGCTTTGTCTACAGTGAAAAAGTCGGCACTCGTGTGCCGCAACCGTGATTGTCCAGAACAAACCCGGCACCAGTACCGGGTTCCACCTGATCAGGAGTGCACGATGGATCTCAGCCGTCGTCAGTTCTTCAAGGTCGCCGGTATCGGCCTTGCAGGCTCTAGCCTGGGCGCGTTGGGCATGGCCCCGACGCAGGCCTTCGCCGAGCAGGTGCGCCACTTCAAGCTTGCCCACACCCATGAAACCCGCAACACCTGCCCGTATTGCTCGGTCGGTTGCGGTTTGATCATGTACAGCCAGGGCGACGCCGCGAAGAACGTTGCGCAAAACATCATCCATATCGAGGGCGACGCCGACCACCCGGTCAACCGCGGCACCCTGTGCCCCAAAGGCGCCGGCCTGCTGGATTTCATTCACAGCCCCGGCCGCTTGCAGTACCCGCAAGTGCGCAAGCCCGGCAGCAGCGAATGGACCCGGATCACCTGGGACGAAGCCCTCGACCGCGTCGCCGACCTGATGAAGGCCGACCGCGATGCCAATTTCGTCGAGCAGAACGCCCAGGGCCAAACGGTCAATCGCTGGCTGACCACCGGATTCCTCGCGGCGTCGGCGGCGTCCAACGAAGCGGGTTACATCACCCACAAGGTGGTTCGCAGTCTCGGCATGCTGGGGTTCGATAACCAGGCGCGTGTCTGACACGGCCCGACGGTGGCAAGTCTTGCCCCGACGTACGGCCGTGGAGCCATGACCAACACCTGGAC
The DNA here is from genome assembly GCF_019710535.1 of Pseudomonas sp. 3-2. NCBI lineage: Bacteria > Pseudomonadati > Pseudomonadota > Gammaproteobacteria > Pseudomonadales > Pseudomonadaceae > Pseudomonas > Pseudomonas sp. 3-2. Next base: position 3,320,461 of record NZ_CP081200.1, read on the forward strand.
CGATATCGCCAATGCGAATCTGATCCTGGTGATGGGCGGCAACGCAGCAGAAGCCCACCCTTGTGGCTTCAAATGGGTGACCGAAGCCAAGGCGCATAACGCCGCGCGGCTGATTGTGGTCGATCCGAGGTTTACCCGGACCGCATCCGTGGCCGACTACTACGCGCCGATTCGCACCGGCAGCGACATCGCGTTCATGGGCGGGCTGATCAATTACCTGCTGACCGAGGACAAGATCCAGCACGAATACGTGCGCAACTACACCGACGTATCGTTCATCGTCAGAGCCGGATTCGGCTTCGAGGACGGGCTGTTCACCGGTTACGACGCGGCCAAGCGCAGCTACACCGACAAATCCACCTGGGGTTACGAGCTGGGTGACGACGGCTTCGTCAAAGTCGATCCGACCCTGCAGGACCCGCGCTGCGTCTACCAATTGATGAAGCAGCATTACAGCCGCTACAACATCGACCTGGCGAGCCAGATCTGCGGCATGCCGGTCGATGCAATGAAAAAGATCTGGGAGGAAATCGCCACTTGCTCGGCACCGGGCAAGACCATGACGATTCTTTATGCACTGGGCTGGACCCAGCACTCGATCGGCTCGCAGATCATCCGCAGCGCAGCGATAGTGCAACTGTTGCTGGGCAACGTCGGCATGCCCGGCGGCGGGGTCAACGCTTTGCGCGGGCACTCGAACATTCAGGGCCTGACCGACCTTGGTCTGCTGTCCAACGCGCTGCCGGGTTACCTGACCTTGCCGACCGACGCCGAGCAGGATTACGCGGCCTTCATCCATAAACGCACGCAAGTCCCGCTGCGGCCGGGGCAATTGTCCTACTGGCAGAACTACAGCAAATTCCACGTCAGCCTGATGAAAGCCTGGTACGGCGCCAATGCCACCGCCGAGAATCAGTGGGCCTACCACTACCTGCCGAAACTCGACATCCCCAACTACGACATCCTCAAGGTGTTCGATCTGATGGGGCAGGGCAAGGTCAATGGCTACATGTGCCAGGGCTTCAACCCGATTGCCGCGTTGCCGGACAAGAACCGGGTGATGGCGGCACTGGCCAAGCTCAAATGGCTGGTGGTGATGGACCCGCTGGCCACCGAAACCTCGCAGTTCTGGGAACACGTCGGGCCGTTCAACGATGTGAAGAGCGCCGACATCCAGACCGAAGTCATCCGCCTGCCAACGACGTGCTTTGCCGAAGAGGACGGCTCGCTGGTCAACAGCAGCCGCTGGCTGCAATGGCACTGGAAAGGTGCCGACGGCCCCGGCGAGGCGCGTACCGATGTGCAAATCATGAGTGCGCTGTTCCTGCGTCTGCGTGAGCGATATCAGGCGGAGGGCGGCAAATTCGCCGACCCGCTGTTGAAACTGTCGTGGCCGTACAAGATCGCCGAAGAACCCTCGCCGGAAGAGATCGCCAAAGAGGTCAACGGTTACGCCACCACTGATTTCACCGACGCCACGGGTGCGGCGATCAAGGGCAATTCGCAACTGGCCGGGTTCGCCCAGCTCAAAGATGACGGCAGCACCGCGTCCGGCTGCTGGATTTTCTGCGGCAGCTGGACCGAAGCCGGCAACCAGATGGCCCGCCGCGACAACAACGACCCTTACGGCATGCATCAGCATCAAGGCTGGGCGTGGGCCTGGCCGGCCAACCGACGGATTCTGTACAACCGCGCTTCGGCGGATGTCGCCGGCAAACCCTGGGATCCGAAAAAACGCCTGGTCTGGTGGAACGGCAAAGCCTGGGGCGGCACTGATGTTCCGGACTACAAGGCCGACGTGCCGCCGGAAGCCGGGATGAGCCCGTTCATCATGAATCCCGAAGGCGTGGCGCGGTTCTTCGCCGTCGACAAGATGAACGAAGGGCCATTCCCCGAGCACTACGAGCCGTTCGAAACGCCGATCGGCATCAACCCGCTGCACCCGGAAAACAAGAAAGCCACCAGCAACCCGGCGGCGCGGATCTTCGATTCGGTATGGGACAGCCTTGGCGTCGCCAAGGATTACCCGTACGCCGCCACCAGCTACCGGTTGACCGAGCACTTCCACTTCTGGAGCAAGCACTGCAAGTTGAACGCGATTGCCCAACCGGAGCAGTTCGTGGAGATCGGCGAAGTACTGGCCAAAGAGAAGGGCATCGTTGCCGGCGACCGGGTACGCGTAAGCAGCAAGCGCGGGTTCATTGAAGCGGTGGCGGTGGTGACCAAAAGGATCCGGCCGTTGCAGGTCAACAACCAGGTGGTGCACCAGATCGGCATTCCGCTTCACTGGGGCTTCACCGGCCTGACGCGCCACGGTTACCTGACCAACACCCTGGTGCCGTTCCTCGGCGATGGCAATACACAGACCCCGGAATCCAAGTCATTCCTGGTCAACGTGGAGAAGCTCTGATGGAGAATCTTTAGATGGCCAGCCAAGACATCATTGCCCGCTCGGCCACCACCACTCCGGCGCCTTCGATACGCGGCCAGGAACAGGTGGCCAAGTTGATCGACACCACCAAATGCATCGGCTGCAAGGCCTGTCAGGTCGCGTGCTCGGAATGGAACGAGCTGCGTGACGAAGTCGGCCACAACCACGGCACCTACGACAACCCGCAGGACCTGAGCGCCGATTCATGGACGCTGATGCGCTTCACCGAGCACGAAACCGACGCCGGCAACCTCGAATGGCTGATCCGCAAGGACGGCTGCATGCACTGCGCCGAACCCGGATGCCTGGCGGCGTGCCCCAGCCCCGGCGCGATCATCAAGCACGCCAACGGCATCGTCGATTTCGATCAGGATCACTGCATCGGCTGCGGTTATTGCATCACCGGTTGCCCGTTCAACATTCCGCGCATTTCGCAGAAGGATCACAAGGCCTACAAATGCACGCTGTGTTCGGACCGGGTGGCGGTGGGTCTGGAACCGGCCTGCGTGAAAACCTGCCCGACCGGCGCCATCGTGTTCGGCACCAAGGACGACATGAAAACCCATGCCGCCGAACGCATCGTCGACCTGAAAAGCCGTGGCTTCGACAACGCCGGTCTGTATGACCCGCAAGGCGTCGGCGGCACCCACGTCATGTACGTGCTGCACCACGCCGATACCCCGAAAATCTACGCCGGCCTGCCGGACAACCCCGCGATCAGTCCGCTGGTGGGTTTGTGGAAAGGCATCAGCAAGCCGTTGGGTCTGCTGGCCATGGGCGCGGCGGTGCTGGCCGGGTTCTTCCATTACGTGCGGATCGGCCCGAACCGGGTCGAGGAAGATGAACATCCCGATCCGCCCGACACCTCGGTGCACGTCGTCGATCCGGCGGTGCACACCTTCGACCCACGCGGGGAGGGCCGGCCATGAGCAACAAGACGATCCTGCGCTACACCGCCAACCAGCGCACCAATCACTGGCTGGTGGCGATTCTGTTCTTCATGGCCGGGTTGTCGGGGCTGGCGCTGTTTCATCCGTCAATGTTCTGGCTGACCCACCTGTTCGGCGGCGGGCCGTGGACGCGAATCCTGCACCCGTTCATGGGCGTGCTGATGTTCGTGTTCTTCCTGGGCCTGGTGTTTCGCTTCTGGCGCTCGAACTTCTTCATCGACAACGACTGGAAATGGCTGCGGCGCATCGACCGGGTGCTGGTCAACGACGAGGAGACCGTGCCGGCGGTGGGCAAATACAACGCCGGGCAAAAGCTGCTGTTCTGGACTTTACTGCTGTGCATGCTCGGATTGCTGTTCACGGGACTGGTGATCTGGCGCGCGTATTTCAGTCATTACTTCGGCATCACCACGATTCGCTGGGCCATGCTGCTGCACGCTCTGGCGGGGTTTGTGCTGATCCTGAGCATCATCGTTCACATCTACGCCGGGATCTGGATCAAGGGTTCGGTGGACGCGATGATGCACGGCTGGGTCAGTCGCGCCTGGGCCAGGAAACACCATGCACTCTGGTATCGCGAGGTGGAGAGCAAAGATCCGCCAGAGCGACCGGTCACGAAAAAGGGCTGACAGTTGCCAACCATCCTCGAACCCGGAGAAATCGAAGCGGCGGCCAGTTCGCCGCCGTTTCTGCATTTGCCGCCACCCAACCTGTTCATGCTGCGAGCCCAGCGTCTGGAGCGTTTGGCCGAAGGTCATCCGCTGGCCGATTACCTGCACCTGATCGCTGGATTGTGCCGCGTCCAGCAGCAGATCCTCGATGATCCGCCCTCGACCGCGCCGCTTGATGAACAGCGGCTGGAGGTCTGCCGGCAACACGGCATGCCGCCGTTTGCCGCCGACACCTTGATTCGCGAGGACACTTGGCAGCTGTATCTCGAGGCCTTGCTCCAGCGTTATGTCGCCCCCGAGCAATCGGCCGTGATCGAAGCCGTGACCACGCTGCGCATCGCCAGCCCCGGCCAGTGGCGCGCCTGGGCCGTGGCGCTGGTCAGCGGCCAGTATTCGCTGGTGCCGGCGGCGCTGGTGCCGTTTCTCGGGGCGGCGCTGCAAGCGGCGTGGAGTCACTGGCTGCTCAGCGCACCGAACCTGCAACTGACACCCGGCGACAGCCTCAGCCAGTGCCGGGCCTGTGGCTCGCCGGCCATGGCCGGGGTGATCCGCCATCGCGGCAAGCACAACGGCCTGCGTTATCTGGTGTGTTCGCTGTGCGCCTGCGAATGGCATGTGGTACGGGTCAAGTGCGTGTATTGCGAACAGAGCAAAGGCTTGGAATACCTGAGCCTTGAGGATGACCGCCACGCCGCCAATCAGGCGCCGCTGCGCGCCGAAGTCTGTCCGGGCTGCAACAGCTATCTGAAGTTGCTGTATCTGGAAAACGACGGCGAAGGCGAGGCACTGTCGGCGGATCTGGGCAGTCTGTTGCTCGACATGCGCCTGGCTCAGGACGGCTATCAGCGGCTGGCGCCGAATCTGCTGTTGGCGCCAGGAGACGAATGAGGCAAGGGTCTACACTCAGGCGCATCGGCTTTTTTCCGGAGTGCCTGATGTCCGTCAGTGTCTGTGCCTTGCGTTTGCCTTCCCTCGACAGCCTGTTACGCCATCCCGCGTGCCAGCCATTGGCCGAGCGTTACGGGCGCGAGGCCCTGGTGACGGGGTTTCGCCAGTTACTGGATGACTTGCGCGAAGCCGTGGTGGCGGGGCAACTGACCGCCGTAGAAATCAGCCCTGAAGCGCTGGCCGGAAGGGTTTCTGAACGCCTGGCCCTGAAGCAGCGCAGCCAGGTGCGCCGGGTGTTCAACCTGACTGGCACCGTGCTGCACACCAACCTCGGGCGCGCTTTGTTGCCCGAAGAAGCCATTGAAGCGGTGCAACTCGCGGCGCGCTATCCGTTGAATCTGGAATTCGATCTGGCCAGCGGCAAGCGCGGTGACCGCGACGACCTGATCGAAGGCCTGATCCGCGAACTGACTGGCGCCGAAGCCGTGACCGTGGTCAACAACAATGCCGCCGCCGTGCTGCTGGCCCTCAACAGCCTCGGCGCGCGCAAGGAAGGCATCATTTCCCGTGGCGAGTTGATCGAGATCGGCGGCGCGTTCCGCATCCCCGACATCATGAGCCGCGCCGGCGTGCGCCTGCACGAGGTCGGCACCACCAATCGCACCCATGCCCGCGATTACGAAGCGGCGATCGGCCCACGCAGCGGCCTGATCATGCGCGTGCACGCGAGCAACTACAGCATCGAAGGCTTCACTGCCCGGGTGCCAACCTCCGAACTGGCCGCGTTGGCCCATCGGCATGATCTGCCGCTGCTGGAAGATCTTGGCAGCGGCAGCCTGCTGGACCTGACCCGCTGGGGCCTGCCGGCGGAACCGACGGTGCGTCAAGCGTTGCTTGATGGCGCCGACATCGTCACCTTCAGCGGCGACAAACTGCTCGGCGGGCCGCAGGCGGGGGTGATCGTCGGGCGCAAGGACTTGATCGCGAAGATCAAGAAGAACCCGCTGAAACGCGCGTTGCGGGTCGACAAACTGACCCTGGCCGCACTCGAAGCAGTACTCGGGCTCTATCGCGACCCGGATCGGCTGGCCGAGCGCTTGCCGAGCCTGCGCCTGCTGACCCGCCCGCAAGCCGAGATTCTGGCCCAGGCCGCACGCTTGCAACCGGCCTTGTCCGAGTTGTTGGGCGAGGGCTGGACCGTCACGGCGATGCCAGCGCTGGGCATGATCGGCAGCGGCAGCCAACCGGTGGCGCGCCTGCCAAGCGCGGCGCTGTGCCTGCGCCCGCTGGTGTCGAAGCGCCTGCGCGGACGTTACCTGCTGAGTCTGGAAGCCGCGTTGCGCGCCTTGCCGATCCCGGTACTCGGGCGCATCGATGACGATGCATTGTGGCTGGATCTGCGGCAACTCGACGATGAACCGGCGTGGCAGGCACAACTCGGGCAGTTGCAAACGTGATCGTTGGCACGGCGGGGCACATCGACCACGGCAAGACGTCACTGCTCGAAGCGCTGACCGGGCAAACCGGCGACCGCCGCCCGCAGGAGCGCGAGCGCGGGATGACCATCGACCTCGGTTATCTGTACGCCGAACTGGCGCCCGGCGCCGGGCTGACCGGTTTCATCGACGTGCCGGGCCACGAGAAATTCACCCACAACATGCTGGCCGGAGCCCAAGGCATCGATCTGGTGTTGCTGGTGGTGGCGGCGGATGACGGCGTGATGCCGCAGACCCGCGAGCATCTGGCGATTGTCGAGCTGCTGGGCATTCCACGGGCGCTGGTGGCGATCACCAAGTGTGATCGGGTCGAGGCGGGCCGGGTGGAAGAGGTTCGCCGACAGGTTGAAAGCCTGCTGACGCCCGGGCCCTATGCCGAAGCACCGTTGCTGACGGTTTCCAGCGTGACGGGCGAGGGCGTCGACGCGCTGCGCGAGGCGTTGCTGGAGATAGACGCAGAGGAGCGCAGTCGCGAAGGCGGTTTTCGCCTGGCCATCGACCGGGCGTTCAGTGTCGCCGGCGCCGGTATTGTGGTGACGGGGACGGCGCTTTCGGGCTCGGTCGTCGTGGGTGACAAGCTCAGCCTCGGCCCGGCGGGCAAAACCGTGCGGGTCAGGGGCCTGCACGCGCAGAATCAGACCGCCGAACAAGCCTTCGCCGGCCAGCGCGTGGCGCTGAATATCAGCGCGGACCGCCTGGAACTCGGGCAGATCCATCGCGGCCAATGGTTGCTTGCCGAATGGCTGCACGCGCCGACCCAGCGGCTGGACATCGAATTCCGGCTGCTGCCGGGCGAGCGGGTTTTCGAGCATTTCCAGCCGGTGCACCTGCATCTGGGCACTCAGAACGTGATCGCCCGAGTCGCCTTGCTGGAGGGTTCAAGCCTGGCGCCTGGCGAGCGCATGTTTGCGCAACTGCTGACGAACGTCCCGGTGCACGGCGTCCACGGTGATCCCTTGATCCTGCGTGATGCCAGCGCCCAGCGAACGCTCGGCGGTGGGCGCGTGCTCGATCCCTTCGCCCCGGCCCGCCAACGGCGCAGTCCGGAACGGCTGGCACAACTGCGGGCACTGGCGATCAGCTCCGAACTGGAACAGGCCTTGCCTACGTTGCTGGAATACAGCGCAAGCGGCCTCGACCCGCAACGCCTGGAGCGACAGTTCAATCGCCCGCGTGACGGCTGGACGCTGCCGGACAACGTCCGCCTGATCGAAACCCGTCAGGGCCCGGTGCTGTTCAATGCGCAGCGCTGGGGCATGCTCAAGTTCAGGCTGCTGGAGCAACTGGCGCGTTTTCATGAGCTGGAGCCCGATCAGATGGGTCCGGACCGCGACCGTCTGCGGCGTTTCAGCAGTTTGAGCCTCGAACGCGCGAGCTTCATCAGCCTGCTGGAAGAGTTGCTCGGCGCCGGCTCACTGGTCGCCAGCGGCCCGTGGCTGCATTTGCCCGACCATCAGGTGCGCCTGAGCGCCGACGACGAAACCCTGTGGCAGGCGTTGCAGCCGTTGTTTGAACAGGCCGGCTTCGATCCACCGTGGGTACGTGACGTGGCGAAAGTCGTCGGTCAGGACGACGCAATCGTGCGTTTGCTGCTGCGCAAACTGGCGCGCCTTGGCGTGATGCATCAAGTGGTGCGCGACCTGTTTGTCACCGACATCACTCTGCGGCAAATGGTGGCGGTGCTGCTGCGCCTGGCCGAAGAAAATCCGCAGATCGAAGTCACGGCCTTCCGCGATGCGCTAGGCTTGGGACGCAAGCGCAGTATTCAGATCCTCGAATACTTCGATCGGCTGGGCCTGACCCGGCGCGTCGGCGAAGGCCGGCAAATCCGCTGCGACAGTGCGCTGGCCAACCCCGGCGCGGACTGAGTTCAAGGAAGGCAATCGCGCCCGGTGGCGCGGCCGGGCTTCAAACCCGGTTGGGGACGGCATCCGTTCCCGGGCAGGTTCGACTCCGGCTGCCTTCCGCCAATTCCCTCAAAAGCCCAGCGGGTACTGAATCACCACGTAGATCCGGTCAATGTCATCACCCGCCTGAGCGCTGTTGGCCCGGTGCGAAACGTGGGACAGCTGCACCGACAGATCCTTGGCCGCGCCGGACTGGACGATGTAACGCAGATCGATGTCGCGTTCCCAGTGTTTGCCGCCGTCCCCTTGCTGAGGCTGATATTCACCGGAATCCGCGTCGAACGGGTTATAGGCGCCGCCCTTGGGCGCGTGGGTGCCGTCGATGTGGCTGCCGGAAACGTAGCGGGTCATGAAATTCAGCCCCGAAATGCCGAAGGCGCCGAGATCGAGGTCGTAACGCGCTTGCCAGGAGCGCTCGTGGGCACCGTTGAAGTCGGCGTATTTGATCGAGTTGGCCAGGTAGATCGAGTCGCCACCAACGAAATCGAAGGGCGTGTCGCCATTGATGCGTTGCCAGCCGAGCATGACCGCGTGGGCGCCAACGGTGTATTTGCCCGATAGGCTGAACGCGGTGTTGTCGATGTCGCCGGCCAGTGCCTGCCCGGTGTCGCGGGTGTGGTAGACGTTGGCGTCGAGCAACAGACCGGACTGTTTGAAATGCAGGTTGGCGTAGTACTGGCGCCAGGTGTCGCTCAGATCGGACGCATACAGCGCGCCGCCCACCGGGCTGTCGCTGAACAGGTCGGTGCCGACAAAACTGATGCTTTCGCCTTGGGTGCTGGCGCCATAGCCCTGAAAGTCGCCTTTGCCGGAAGAACTGTCCTGGTTCTTGAACGCCGTGAAACGCCCGGCGACAAGGCGCGCGTTTTCGATCTCGTGGCTGTCGAGCAGCAACCCCGTGGCGTATTCCGGTTGCAGGCGTTTGTCCGAGGTGTCGAACACCGGCGTTTCCACGGTCATTTCACCGAAGGCGAGGGTGGTTTTCGAAGTCTTCAACTTCAGCGCACCACCGGCGCTGGAGTATTCGCTTTCGCTACGGCCATCACTGTCCACCGGCAAAAGTCCGGTGCCGGAATGCCCCTTGCCGCCATCGAGTTTCAGCCCATAAAAGGCGTGGGCATCGAGACCACCCCCGACGGTTCCCTCAGTGAAACCGGATGCGAAAGTGCCGATAAACCCTTGAGCCCATTCCTGTTTGTAGTTTTTTCCGGCAGGCGAGGGCGAGCGGTAATCGTTGCTCAAGTAGAAATTGCGACTGAGCACTTCGGTCTTGGCGTCGTCGAGAAATCCGCTGGCGCACGCGGTGTCGGCGAGCCCGCCAATCATTAAGGCGAGCGCGAGGCGCGGCTTGGATAAAACCATCATGTGTCAGCAACCAGGATTGGCGGAAGGTGACGCCATGGTCACGCGGATCGGCTGCCGGCGATTGAGCGCATGTGCTGAGTTGAATGTGTGAACAAGCGTCATGTTCCGCCGGCCGGCTCAGGATTGATTGCTCAAAGCACAAGACTTCACGCTCAAAAGCCGGATAATGGCGGCCAATTTGTTTAGCTCGCTATTCTGGTAATCCGCATGGAAATCAAGGTCAATTTTCTCGACAACCTCCGACTCGAAGCCAAGTTCGATGACTTCACGGTGGTGGCCGACCAACCGATCCGTTACAAGGGCGATGGCTCTGCACCGGGTCCGTTCGACTATTTCCTGGCGTCGTCGGCCTTGTGCGCGGCTTACTTCGTAAAGTTGTACTGCAGCACCCGCAACATCCCGACCGAAAACATTCGTCTGTCGCAGAACAACATCGTCGATCCGGAAAACCGCTACAACCAGATCTTCAAGATCCAGGTCGAACTGCCGGCAGACATCTCGGAGAAGGATCGCCAGGGCATCCTGCGCTCCATCGACCGCTGCACGGTGAAGAAGGTGGTGCAGGCCGGGCCGGAGTTCGTAATCGAGGAAGTCGAGAACCTCGACGCCGATGCCCAGGCCTTGCTGATGCCGGCGTCCACCTCAGGCGCGGGCACCTGCATTGCCGGCAAGGACCTGCCGCTGGAACAGACCATCGCCAACATGTCGGGGATTCTGGCCGACCTGGGCATGAAGATCGAAATCGCTTCGTGGCGCAACATCGTGCCCAACGTCTGGTCGCTGCACATCCGCGATGCGCAGTCGCCAATGTGCTTCACCAATGGCAAGGGTGCGACCAAAGAAGGCGCGCTGGCCTCGGCGCTGGGCGAGTTCATCGAGCGGCTCAACTGCAACTTCTTCTATAACGATCAGTTCTGGGGCGAAGAGATCGCCAATGCCGAATTCGTGCATTACCCGGACGAGCGCTGGTTCAAGCCGGGTGCCAAGGATGAGTTGCCTGCGGAAATCCTCGACGACTATTGCCTGGGCATTTACAACCGCGACGGCGAACTGCGCGGCTCGCACCTGTACGACACCAACTCCGGCAACACCCAGCGCGGCATCTGCTCGCTGCCGTTCGTGCGTCAGTCCGACGGTGAAGTGGTGTATTTCCCGTCCAACCTGATCGAGAACCTGTTTCTCAGCAACGGCATGAGCGCCGGCAACACCCTGGCCGAAGCGCAGGTGCAGTGCCTGTCGGAAATCTTCGAGCGGGCAGTCAAACGCGAAATCCTCGAAGGCGAAATGGCCCTTCCGGATGTACCGCACGAGGTGCTGGCGAAATACCCAGGCATCCTCGCCGGTATCCAGGCACTGGAAGAGCAGGGCTTCCCGGTGCTGGTCAAGGATGCATCGCTGGGCGGTGAATTCCCGGTGATGTGCGTGACGCTGATGAACCCGCGCACCGGCGGCGTGTTCGCCTCGTTCGGCGCGCACCCGAGCTTTGAAGTGGCGCTGGAGCGCAGCCTCACCGAATTGCTGCAGGGCCGCAGCTTTGAAGGCCTCAACGATCTGCCGCAGCCGACTTTCTCGGGCCAGGCCGTGACCGAGCCGAACAACTTCGTCGAGCACTTCATCGATTCCAGCGGCGTGGTGTCGTGGCGCTTCTTCAGTGCCAAGGCCGACTTCGAATTCGTCGAGTGGGACTTCTCCGGCAACGGCGAAAACTCCAACGCCGAAGAGGCCGCAACGCTGTTCGGCATCCTCGAAGACATGGGCAAGGAAGTCTACATGGCGGTCTACGAGCACATCGGCGCCAAGGCTTGCCGCATTCTGGTGCCGGACTATTCGGAGATCTATCCGGTAGAAGACCTGATCTGGGACAACACCAACAAAGCGCTGCAATTCCGTGCCGACATCCTCAACCTGCACAACCTGAGCAAGGTCGGTCTGCGCAACCTGGTCAAAGGCCTGGAACACAGCGAGCTGGATGATTACACCGACATCACCACGCTGATCGGCATCGAGTTCGACGACAACACTCCATGGGGCAAGTTGACCATCCTTGAACTGCGCTTGCAGATCTACCTCGCCTTGCAGAAGTACGAGCAGGCCAAGGATCTGGTCGAGGCCTTCCTGCAATACAACGACAACACCGTCGAGCGCGGCTTGTTCTATCAAGCGGTCAACGTCGTGCTGGAAATGGAGCTGGACGAGGATCTGCAGCTGGAAGATTACGAAGCCAACTTCCGCCGCATGTTCGGCGACGAGCGCATGGATGCGGCGATCGGCTCGGTCAACGGCAGCGTGCGCTTCTACGGCCTGACGCCGACCAGCATGAAACTGGAAGGGCTGGATCGGCACCTGCGCCTGATCGAGAGCTACAAGAAACTGCACGCAGCGCGGGCCAGCTTCGCGGGTTGATTCGGTTGGCGGCACGCACAAAAAAAGCACCTTCGGGTGCTTTTTTTGTGGTCGGCAAATGGTGGTGTCAGAGCGCGGCTTTCACCTGCAATCCAAACACCAACGCATTGTCGATGTCCTGGCCGGAGAACGCGCCTGGCTCAATGATGTATTGCACATTCGGGCGCAGCGTCAGCCAAGGCGTGGCCTGATAGCCGTAGCCGAGTTCGATCAATTGTTCGGCGCTGTCCAGATTGGGGAACGCGGCGCCATTGGCCATTGCGGCGTCCTGCTGCACATCGCGGCTGCGTGGGTTCGGCACTGCGCGGCCGTAACCCAGCGCCACGGTGTCACGCGGGCGGCCTTCGAACGGTTTGTACAACACCAGGCCCGTACCGTACCACTTGCTGAACGGCGAGGCCGCTTCGCTGGCCGCCGAGTATTGGCCGAAGGCGTGCAGGCTGCGGCCTTCGGAGACGTCCGAAGCCCACACGGCCTGGTCGATCAGGACGTAATGACCGCCGCGCCCGGACACTTCCTTGTCACTGCCGATGCGTTTGACGTCGGAGCTGTCGTAGTAATAACCGAGCTTGTACTCGCCGGGCAGTTTGCCGGCCTGCTTGTAGACCAGTTCGATCGGCACCACGGTGCCGGTGATGTGTTTCGGGCCCAAGTGCCAGGCACGGCTGGAGTTGCCGTTGCTTTCCGGATCGACATTGAACGCGGCCACCCGCAGTTGCCAGGCCGGGGAGAGGTCGTATTTCACCCGCACACCCAAGTGGGCGTTGGGGTAGTTGGTCCAGCCACTGCCACCGGACATGTTCAGCGGATGGCCGCAGAAACCGGCGTTCATGAAGTTGCAGAGGATGCCGCTGTCGAGGCCGCCGAGGTCGTTGCCCATGGCCATGTAGCCGAGTTTGACGTTCAGTGCCGGGGTAAACAGGCTGCGCTCGTAGCTCAGTTCGGTGAGGCGGGTGTAAAGACCACCGTAGTTTTCCTGGATCGGCAGACGGTTGCCGACAAGATCTTCAGAAGCACTGTTGCCGCGACGGTCGTTGATGGTCAGCTGAATCTTGCCGGCGTTGTCCACGCCGTACAGTTTGCTCAGGTCGAACTGCGCGCCGAGCTTGATGTTCTGCGAGTAACGCGCCGAGCGATGCAGGCCGCCGTCGGCGTTGTAGGCGGTTTCGCCGGTGTAATCACCGGTGAACTTGATGCCGTCTTCGTCGAACTGGTGGCGCAGGCCGCCCCAGTCGCCGGTCAGGGTGCTGCGGGTAAATATGTTCGAATCGGTATCGGCAAGGGCGGGCAGGGCAGCGCCGCAGGTGAGACCGAACAGCATGCCGGTGAAAACCCCGGCGTGAGAAAAGCGAACAGCCAATGACATTGCGCAAATCCAGAGCGAAGGACATGAAACAACGCGGCACCCGAAGGTGCCGCGCACAAGTGAAACGAAGTCGAACGCGACGGTTTACGGCAGGGCGTAAGCCATTACGTAGTCACCGCGATCAGTCGACTGGCGAGCGCCACCGGCGGTGATGACCACGTATTGCTTGCCGGTTTTCGGCGACACATAGGTCATCGGGCCACCCTGACTGCCGACCGGCAGACGCGCTTTCCAGACTTCTTCACCGTTGCCGCTGTTGAACGCGCGCAGGTAGAAGTCCTGGGTGCCGGCGATGAAGATCAGGCCGCCCTGGGTCGACAGCGTGCCGCCGAGGGTTGGCAGACCGATCTTGATCGGCAGGTGCATGCGGATGCCCAGCGGGCCGGTGTCTTCAACAGTGCCGACCGGCACTTGCCAGGCGACTTTCTGGGTTTTCATGTCGATGGCGGTCAGCGTACCGAACGGCGGGGCCTGGCACGGAATGCCGGCGACCGACAGGAAGCGGTTCTTGTTCACCGCGTAAGGCGTGCCTTTCAGCGGAACGGCGCCCATACCGGTGTTCAGCGCTTCGCCACCGGAAGAGGCCTGAGCCTTGTTCTGCGACGGAATCATCTGAATCCACAGGCCCAGACGCATGTCGTTGACGAAGATGAAACCGTGCACCGGGTCAGTGGAGATGCTGCCCCAGTTCATGCCGCCCAGCGAACCCGGGAAGCTCAGGGACTTGTCAGTGCCCGGCGCGGTGTACAAGCCATCGTAACGCATCGACTTGAAATCGATCCGGCACAGCAGCTGGTCGTACGGGGTGGCGCCCCACATGTCCGATTCGGTCAGGTGCTGGGCACCGATCTGCGGCATACCCACCGATTTCGGCTGGGTCGGCGAGTACGGCTCGTTGGGGATATTGGCGGCCTTGACCGGCACTTCCTTTACATCGGTCAACGGTTTGCCAGTGGCGCGGTCGAGCACGTAAATCTGCCCGGCCTTGGTGCCGATGACCACCGCCGGCACGGTTTTACCGTCCTTGGTGAAGTCGATCAGGCTTGGCTGCATCGGCAGGTCGAAGTCCCAGAGGTCGTTGTGGACGGTCTGGAATACCCACTTTTCTTCGCCGCTGTTGGCGTCCAGCGCCAGGACGGAGGCACCGTAGGTGTGATCGAGTTTGCTGCGCTCGACACCATAGATGTCGGTGGACGAACTGCCCATCGGCAGGAATACGGTGTTGGTCGCCGGGTCATAGGACATCGGCGCCCAGCTGTTCGGCGTGCTGCGCACGTAGGTGCTGCCGTCTGCTGGTGCCTTGCGATCGGTTGGATTGCCCGGGTCGAATGCCCAGCGCATGGCACCGGTCATGACGTCGAAACCACGGATCACGCCGCCCGGCATGTCGGTCTGCACGTTGTCGGCCACACGACCGCCAACCACCACGGTGGTGCCGGCCATCAGCGGCGCCGAGGACAGTTGATAGTAGCTGTCCGGCACATCACCCAGACCGGCCTTCAGATCCACTTGGCCGTTGTTGCCGAAACCCCGGCAGAACTCGCCGGTGTCAGCGTCGACCGCGATCAGGCGAGCGTCGATGGTGTTGGTCAGCAAGCGACGCGTGCAGTTGGCGACCGGAGCGGTCGGGGTTTCAGTCACTGGCGCGCTGGCCGGTTTGGCGACGGCGGCGCTGGCGTCGAAATACGCCATGCCACGGCAACGCTGCCAGACTTTGGACTGAGCGTTGATCGCGTTTTTCCAGAGTTCTTTACCGGTGTCGGCATCCAGTGCGATCAGGTTGTTGTGCGGGGTGCAGATGAAGACTTTATTGCCGATCTGCAGCGGAGTCAGCTGGTCTTCGGCACCGTTGCCATCGCTCTCGGCGATGTCGCCGGTGTGGTAGGTCCACGCGACTTTCAGCTTGTCGACGTTGCTGCGATTGATCTGGTCAAGCGCGGCGAAGCGGCTGCCGCCTTCGGTATTACCGTAGTGCGCCCAGTCTTTCTGCGCCTTTTCCGGCTCGACCGGCGTCAGGCCCGGACCGGTGCCGGTAGGGGCGACGGTCGGGTGCGCAACGAACATGTTGCCGGCAGCCACGGCCAGTCCAACCGCCAGAACAGCCGCAACGCCGTAAGCGCCACGACCTGCAACGTCACCATTGGCGCGTTTGAGCAGCGGATAGACCAGCGCAACCACCAGCCCCACCGCGCTGAACATGAACAGGCGCGAGAACACCGGCCAGAACACCAGCCCTGCGTCGATCACGGCCCAAATGGCGGTCCCCACCAGAAACGCCGCGAACAGCCAGGCACCGGCAGGCTTGCGCCGCGCGATCAGCAGACCGGAAACGGCCATTACCAGACCACCCACCAGGAAGTACCAGGAGCCTCCCAGGCTGACCAATTTCACACCGCCAGCAGCCAGTGCCAGGCCGAGCAGGGCGATGATCACGCCCAGCCCGACCAGAATGAATGTTGATATGCCCGAGAGGCGTTGACTCTGCTTCACGTTGAATGTCCCGTTGAAATGAGGCGAGCATTATATAGTTAGGTAACTACCTAGTTAAATCACTAAATCAGCATGAAGTGTAGTTTGCTGCTCAGCGGAGCGTTGGATCGGGGGACGGTTTGCGCCTGTTAGGCTGCGAGCGATACTGAAAAGCGGTTGAAAGTCGCTTTTCTGTCAGGGGAAGTGGGATTTGTGACAGGCATGGCTCGCGCAGTGATCACGCCGGTGCCTGGGCTGATTAGACTAATGGCTAACAGCGCCGGCGCCTGAGCCGCGGCTGGGCAATGATCATTTTTCCCATTACGCTGAAAAACTTCGTCCGCCCCCTACAGAATTTCGTGATCGTGAAGAAAATAGTCCGCGTAGATGACCTTCAGGTATTCGTCACCACGGCTGCGGCCGGCAGTTTCTCCGCCGCCGCCCGATTGCTGGACATTTCTCCAGCCTTGGCCAGCGGAGCGGTTCAGCGTCTTGAAGGCAGTCTTGGAGCAAGGTTGTTCGTTCGCTCGACCCGGCGCTTGAGATTATCGGACGATGGCGAACGCTACCTTTCCCATGCCCGGCAGGCACTCGAAGCGCTCGAAAATGGCGAGATCGCACTAAGTGAAGGTCGCGATGAAATCGCCGGCACGATTCGCTTGTCCATACCGTCGGATATCGGCCGAAACGTGCTGTTGCGATGGCTCGACGAGTTTCAGCAACTGCATCCGAAGGTGCTGTTGCAGTTACGGGTCAGCGATCAGATTGCCGACCTGGTCGGCGAACAACTGGATGCCAGTATCCGCTATGGTTTGCTGGCCGATTCCAGCCTCGTCTCTCTGGCCCTGGCGCCGTCGAACAGAAGAACGGTCTGCGCCTCGCCGGACTATCTGGCTCGCCATGGCCGGCCAGCCACACCTGAAGAATTGGGCAACCATAACTGCCTTCGGTTTGTGATGGGGGAGCAGACTTACGAACGCTGGAGCTTTCATTCGGCGGACGGTGTCAGGACCGTTCAGGTGACGGGCGACCGGGTCAGTGATGATCCCGATATCGTCCGTCGCTGGGCAGTTGCCGGTTTCGGAATCGTCTACAGGTCGAAAATCGATGTGCTGGATGACTTGCGCAGCGGTCGACTGGTGGAGCTTTTCCCGGCAGACGTCGGACAGCCGGCACCGCTCCAACTCGTGTGCCCCCATCGGACCTCGCTCACACCTGCCGTACAGGCCTTGAGGGCTTTCCTGGCGCAACGCTTCGAACGTTACGTAGCTCATTGAGAACCTGACGAGGCTGCAGGTGCCGCGTCAGGTTCAGGCCTTTGAGCCATACCTCATTGCTCTGACGTTTCTCTAGTACGTCGCTGCAGGCCTGGCGCCGATCTTGACGCGCATCAGGCTGTACGGTTTGACACGTTTGTCCTGACCGTCATTAAAACCTGCCGAGCGATGAAGCTGGTTGGCGGTGAAATACAGATAGCCGTCCGGGCCGATCGACAACGTATCGGGCCAAAGCACTCGTGAGTCTTCGACCAGCGTTTGCCAGCGACCGTCCGGCAGGCGTTTGCGAATCGCGTTGTGCTCGTAGTCACCGGCGTACACGGCACCGTCGGCATCGGCTTCAAGACCGTCGGAAGCACCTTTTTCACCGAGGTCGACGACGGCTTTTTCCAGTTCGGCATCGCTCACCCCCGGATCACGCAGCAGGGCAGTCGGCACGGCGTACAGATGCCTGCTCGATAACGGGCAGAAGTAAAGCGTCTTGCCGTCACTGGACAGGGCAATACCGTCAGACGCCACCGTCAACAGGCCGGTTTTGCCTTGAGCGTCGCGCGTCACCAGTGCGGGCTTGCCTTCAACCTTCGGGATAAAGGACGGGTCGGCCGAGGTGGATTGGGCGCCAGTCAGTTTGCGGCTTGCCTGGCCACTCGCCAGATCGACCACGATGATGCCGCCAGGACCACTGACCGAAGAGTCGGTAATGTAGGCGGTCCCTTCCTTGCCTGTACGGAAGTCAAAGCGCACGTCATTGACATAGGTGGTCGGCAGGATGACGTCGTCAGGGAACACAATCGTTTTTGTGATCTTGTCGGAGGTCAGGTCGATCGCCACCAGCTTGGCTCCGCCCGCCTGAGGTGCGGAAAACTTCGGTGCTGCCGTGTCGAGCACCCAGACGCGGCCTTTGCCGTCGGCAACCACACTTTGCACGCTGATGAATCCCTTGGCCGGGTTCTGCGGATCCGCGACATTGGTTTTCAGATCAGGGTAGGGCACAAGTTGACCGTTGGAAATTTCCGCAACGGTGTAGGGCACGTCATCGCCCCAGCGGGGGAAGTTCACGAAGATCCGGCCGGTTTCGGTTACCGTCACGCCTGTCGGCATGGCCCCGTTGAACGCGTAAACACGTTCGATGCCGGCGCCTTTGCCCGTATCACTTTGCGCTACGGCCAGGCCGCTTACGGATACCGCAAGGGCCAGGCCTGCGATTTTAAATAATCTGTTCATGTTCAAGTCCTTGAGCGCCAGTGATATGAGGAGCCTTCAAGCACGAGTCGCGATAAATCAGTGAGCGCGAGAAGGCAGTGACAGGCTATGCACGAAGACCTTCTTCAGACAGAAGCAGATCGCAGGAAGACTTTCCGCATTTTGCGGAAAATACAAAACTGCCAGCCTTCCATCAGGGAGGGCTGGCAGCGTTGACGACAGATGGCTTCAACTCAGGCGACCGGAATCGGGTTCTCCTCCAGTGCCTGATTGAACTGATTGATCAGAGCGTGCTCATTAATGCCTTGGTTGGCTCGCAACGGGACGACCCGATCCACCAACACTTCCGTGGTCGCCGTTTCGAGTTTTTCCAGGGTTTCCCGAATGAATTCGTCGAGCGGCATGGCGCGTTCATCGCCGCTTTTGTGAATCAGGTCGGTGTCGACCCATGGCGGCGCGATCTCCAGCACTTTTACGCGGGTGTCGCGCAGGGTGAAGCGTTGCGACAGCGAGTAGGAGTGAATGGCCGCCTTCGTCGCCGAGTACAACGCTGTCGCAGCCAGTGGCAGATAGGCCAGCACGGAGCTGTTGTTGATGATGAAGGCTTCGGGTTGACGCTTGAGGTGCTCGACGAATGCGGCGCTGACACGCACCGGGCCGAGCAGGTTGGTTTGCAAAAGACTCACCGCCTGTTCGTCGTCGTAATCACCCGAGGCTGGATTATCGAACGGCATGATCCCGGCGTTATTGATGATCACGTTCAGCGAGGGGTGGCGGCGTATGACTTCCTGGGCGACGTCCTTGATTTGCTGCGGGTCATTGATGTCCAGCTGGACCGTGTCGATTCCGGGATTGGCCCGGGCGATCTCATCCAGCAGGGCCTGGCGACGGCCCGCGATGATGACCTGATTGCCGCGCTGGTGAAATGCCTCGGCCAAAGCGCGGCCAATGCCGGAGGTGCCGCCGGTGATGAAGATCGTGTTAGCGCTGAGTTTCATGATTCATATCCTTTTGATAGCGATCAGTTGGCGTTGTAGCGCGGCGCGAGCCGGTTGCTCGAAAGCTCGGAGAACAAGGCCTGGCGGCTGGCTTCGTAACGCTCGTAGCCTTGCAGGTCGTGCATCGAGGGGATGGAGATCAGTACGCCGTTGTCGAAATCCTGCAGAGCGCCGGCGACCAGGTCCTGGGCCGACATCACAATGCCCGGATCCAGATGCTCGACAGGCAATCCACCGATTTGCCAGAAGTCCGTCGCGGTTGCGCCGGGCAGGACAGCCTGAATCCGGATGCCTTTATCCGAGAGTTCCTTATGCAGGGACTGGGTGAACGCGGTGACGTAGGCCTTACTGCCGCCGTACACGCCGTTGAGCAGCTCCGGCGCCAGGCTGACGATCGAGGAAATATTGATCACGGCGCCTTGTTCACGGGCGACAAAACCTGGAATCGCGGCGTAGGTCAGGCGGGTAAGGGCGGTGACGTTCAGCGTGATCATCTCGGCCATCCGCTCGACATGACTCTCCAGCAGGCCGGTATGGGTGCCGATGCCGGCATTGTTGACCAGCAAGGTGATGCTGGCGTCCTCACGCAACTTGCGTTCTACCTTGGCGAGGTCCTCGGGGCGACCAAGATCGGCCTGCAACACTTCGATGTTCTGCCGGGTTTCGCTGGTCAGGCGGCTGGCCAGTGCGTTCAGACGTTCGCGGTTGCGCGCCACCAGCACCAGGTCGTAACCCCGGCGGGCAAGGTGTTCGGCGTAAATCGAGCCGATGCCGGTGGACGCGCCGGTGATGAGCGCAGTGCCTTTGTATTGTTGCGTCATGATCAAGCTCCGTGGGTTGTGTGTGGAGCCATGATGAAGGAGGGGACTGATGTCTTAAACGACGTATATGGTAGTGTTTAAGGACATTCAAAAAGGAGTTCAGTCATGCATCGCGTCGGCTATCTGATTACCGAGGGTTTTCAGGTGATGTCCCTGGCAACCCAGGCTGTATTCGAGTTCGCAAACATCGTTGCGGGGGAAGAGATCTACAAGGTCCAGAACTTCTCGATCGGCGGCGGAACCGTGCGTTCTTCATTGGGCATGTACATCGACACGCTCCCTCTGGGCACCCCGGGATTGGCCGACACGTGGATGATTACCGGTACGCTGACCCCGTTGAATCCACCAGATGAAGAAGTGCTGGCCAGTGTGCGCGCCTTCGTCGATGGAGCCCGACGCACAGCAGGTCTGTGCACCGGCTCGTTCGTTCTGGCGCAGGCTGGGGTTCTGGACGATCGGAGGGCGACCACCCACTGGGCCTATGCGAACAAGCTCCGTGAGCTGCATCCAAGAATCGAGGTCGAGGAAGACCGCATCTTCATCGTCGACGGTCCCGTCTGGACGTCGGCAGGCATGACAGCCGCGCTGGACATGGCGCTGGGCATGGTGGAAAAGGATCTGGGCACCGACATGGCCAGGTCGGTGGCGCACAAACTGGTCATGCATCAACGGCGTTCGGGTGGGCAATCCCAGCATTCGGAACTGCTTACGCTTGCTCCAAAGTCGGACCGTATTCAAAGCGCGCTGGAGTATGCGCGCACGCACCTGGACCGCCCGCTCAGCGTGGAGGAACTTGCCGACGTCGTGCACTTGAGTCCCAGACAATTCACCCGGGTATTTACTGCCGAGACAGGCCAGTCACCGGCCAAGGCTGTTGAAAGCCTGCGTCTGGAGGCCGCTCGCGTGATGATCGAGCAAAGTCGTCACAGCCTGGATCGCGTGGCGAAGGAAACGGGGTTTCGAGACCGTCGCCACATGCGCGAAGTGTTCATGCGAGGGTTTGGCGTTCCGCCGCAGGCGGTTCGACGAGATGCCAGGCGGATCGGCCAGGGGGAATACACCTCATCGGGGCGCTAATCCGTAAGCGCCCCGATCAGCCAGCAGTCAAAGCCAGGACTTGATTTGCGCGCAGACGGCGTCGGTGGAAATGCCATAGCGATCATGCAGTGTCGGCAATGCACCGGCGTCGAGGAAGGCGTCGGGCAATGCGATCTGCCTGAATGTCGGCGTCACTCCGTTGCGCAGCAGTACCCCGGCAACCGCTTCACCCAGCCCGCCAATAATCGAGCTGTTTTCTGCGGTAACCACCAGCCGGCCAGACTTGCGGGCCTCGGCGAGAATGGTCTGTTCATCCAGCGGTTTGATCGTCGGCACATGCAGCACGGCGACATCGACGCCATCGGTCTGCAGCGCCTTGGCAGCCTCCAATGCGCGCATGGTCATCAATCCGGTCGAGATGATCAGGACATCGTTGCCGGTACGCAGGGTCTTGGCCTTGCCGATCTCGAATTGATAGCCGTACTCATCCAGCACCAGCGGCACGTTGCCGCGCAGCAGCCGCATGTAGACCGGCCCCTGATGCGCGGCAATGGCGGGCACGGCCTGTTCAATTTCCAGTGCATCACAAGGGTCGACGATCATCAGGTTGGGCATCGCCCGGAAGATCGCCAGGTCATCGGTGGCCTGGTGGCTGGGGCCGTAACCGGTGGTGAGGCCGGGCAATCCGCAAACGATTTTGACGTTGAGGTTTTCCTCGGCAATGGCCATGCAGATGAAGTCATAGGCGCGACGCGAGGCGAACACCGCATACGTGGTCGCGAACGGCACGAAGCCTTCGCGGGCCATGCCTGCGGCAGCGCTCATCAACAGTTGTTCGGCCATGCCCATCTGATAGAAGCGATCCGGGTGGGCCTTGGCGAAAATGTGCAGGTCGGTGTACTTGGACAGGTCAGCGGAGAGGCCGACGATGTCCGGACGCTGATCCGCCAGTGCAGCCAATGCATGGCCAAAAGGTGCTGAGCGGGTGGCTCGGCCCTCAGAGGCAATCGAGGCAATCATCGCCGAGGTGGTCAGGCGCTTCTTGATCGGTTCGCCAGTCGAGGTCGGTGTGTTGGCGGCGTTGCTCATTGGTTTTTTCCTTCTTCAAGCGTGGTCAGTGCCAGATCCCATTCGTGTTCGTCCACACGGATGAAATGGGTCTTTTCGCGGTTTTCGAGGAAGGGCACACCTTTGCCCATGGTGGTGTCGCAGATGATCACCCGTGGCTGAGTGCCGGGGTGGTGGCGGGCGGCATCGAAGGCTTCGACCAGTGCGTCCAGGTCGTTGCCGTCGACGCGCTGGGTGAACCAGCCAAACGCTTTCCAGCGATCCACGATGGGTTCGAACGACAGGATCTCGCTGGAATGGCCGTCTGCTTGCTGGTTGTTGACATCGACGATGGCGATCAGGTTGTCGAGCTTCCAGTGCGAGGCCGACATTACGGCTTCCCAGGTCGAGCCTTCGTTCAGCTCGCCGTCCGACAGCAGGTTGTAGACGAACGATGTCGAGCCCTTGCGCTTGAGACCCAGGCAGGCCCCGACCGCGATGCCCAGCCCCTGACCCAGCGAGCCACCGGTGATTTCCATGCCCGGCGTGTAGGCGGCCATGCCCGACATCGGCAATCGGCTGTCATCCGAGCCGTAGGTTTCAAGCTCATCGAGCGGAATGATCTCGGCTTCGATCAGCGCCGCGTACAGCGCAATCGCATAGTGACCGATCGACAGATAGAAACGATCACGCGGCTCCCACGCCGGGTCTTCGGGGCGATAGCTCAGCGCATGGAAGTAGGCGACCGCGAGCAGGTCCGCCGCACCGAGGGCCTGGCCGACGTAGCCCTGGCCTTGCACCTGCCCCATGCGCAAGGCATGGCGGCGAATGTTGTGGGCGCGCTCGGCCAGCGTCTGGGGTGTTGTGAATGAAAGGTTGGCAGTCATGGTGAATTCTCCTGTGAATCAACGATTGACCAAGGCAGCAGGAATGCGCAGGACCAGCGAGGCGCCGATCAGCAGCACGCCGGTGATCAGATACATGCCGATAGCGCTGGAGCCTGTGAGTGTGGTTATCCAGCCAATCAGGTAGGGCGAGCAGAAACCGGCAAGGTTGGCGAAGCTGTTGACGGCGGCGATGCCGGCCGCGGCGGAGACACCACCAAGCAGCGTGGTGGGGAGCATCCAGAACAGCGAGGTCGCGGACAGGATGCCGGAAGCCGCCAGGCACAGACTGAGAATGGACAGCATCACATTGCCTCCCATCAGCGCCGCGAGGGTCAGGCCGATGGCCCCGGCGATCATCGGCACGATGAGGTGCCAGCGGCGTTCGCGATGTTTGTCGCCACTGCGTCCGACCAGCAACATGGCGGCGATGGCACAGAGGTAAGGCAGGCTGGTCAGCAAGCCGATCTTCATCGGATCGGAGACCCCGGCATTACGCACAAGGGTCGGCAACCAGAAGGTGATTGCGTACTGCCCCATCACCACACAGAAATAGATCCCCGCGAGCAGCCAGAGGCGACGGTCACGAATGAATTCGCCTACGGACGCATGCGTCACTTTCTGCTGGTCGTCCTCCGCCAGCTCACGAGCGATCAGGGCTTTTTCGTCGTCGTTGAGCCAACTGGCCTGATGCACGCCATCCTTGAGGTAGCTGAGCACCAACAGTCCGACAACCACCGTAGGCACAGCCTCCAGCACAAACATCCATTGCCAGCCGGCCCAGCCGTGCATACCGGCGAAGTGGTTCATGATCCAGCCGGAGAGCGGACCGCCGACCATGCCCGACAACGGGATAGCGATGAACCACAACACCGTCATGCGCGCACGCCGGTAGGACGGAAACCAGTAGGTGAGGTACAGCAGCAGACCCGGCGCCAGGCCGGCTTCGGCAATGCCCAGCAGAAAGCGCAGGGCGTAGAACTGCCAGGCGGTTTCGACGAAGGCGAAGAGGGCGGAAACAATGCCCCAGGTGATCATGATGCGCGCGATCCAGACTCGCGCGCCGACCTTGTGCAGGATGATGTTGCTGGGCACTTCGCAGAGAAAGTAGCCGATGAAGAACATGCCCGCGCCCAGCCCGTAGACTGTTTCGCTGAGCGCCAGATCGTTCATCATTTGCAGTTTGGCAAAGCCGACGTTGACGCGATCGAGGTAGGCGCACAGGTAGCACAGCATCAGGAACGGCATCAGGCGCCAGGCGGTTTTACGGTAGGCGTTGGAACGCACCGCCGAAACGGCTTCGAGCGACAGGGTAGTCATGATGGTCTGATCTCTTGTTTTTATTGACCGCCGGGCAAGTCTGCCCGGCCGTATCATCGATCCAGAACCGCACGGGCCGCGAGGCCCGCCACGTGTGTCAGTGAATCAGCATGCCGCCGTTCACATCCAGGGTGATGCCGGTCAGATAGGAGGACAGGTCGCTGGCCAGGAACAGCGCCGCATTGGCCACATCCTGGGCCTCGCCCAGGCGACCCAGCGGAATACCGTCGATGATCGCGTGGCGGCGCTCGTCCTGCATCAGGCCGCCAGTAATGTCGGTGTGAATCAGGCCGGGAGCAATGGAGTTGACGCGCACGTTGTCCGGCCCCAGTTCACGCGCCATGGCCTTGGCCAGGCCCAGCACACCGGCCTTGGCGGCGCTGTAATGAGGCCCGCCAAAAATGCCGCCGCCGCGCTGCGCGGAAACCGAAGACATGCACACGATGCTGCCGCTGGCTTGTTGGCGCATGAGCGGAATCACCGCCTGGGACATCAGCAACGTACCGCGCAGGCTCACGTCCAGCACCTTGTCGTAATCACCGGGGCGGATATCGAGGGTCTTGAGGGGTTGGGTGATGCCGGCATTGTTGACCAGTATGTCGATCCGGCCAAAGTGTTCGATGACGGTGGCGACAGCCTGCTGCACCTGGGACTCGTCGGCGACGTTGGCAGCCAGGCCGAGATGACCCTCGCCCAAAGAGGCAGCGGCATCGCGGGCAGCGGATGCGTCCAGATCCAGAATCACCACCCGGGCGCCATGTTGAGCGAAGGTCGTAGCTGTCGCGCGGCCGATACCACGTGCGGAGGCAGCACCTGTGATGATCGCGACTTTGCCTTGAAGAAGCATGGGAGAAACCTCTGATTGTTGTTATTGAGTCGGTCCGTACAGAACCGATGACTCAGCTTGTCTCCCGCAACGACCCTGAGCAATAACGCAAACTTCACTGGATGCTGAAAAAAATTCAGCACTCGCCAACATGCGGTTGCGGTGTTTGAATAGCCGAACGCCCGGCCTCAGCCACTTGCAGCGGAATAACCCTCATCATGAGTTCATCCGGCGAAGCACCGCCAATCCTGCCACCCCTGAAAGCCATTCAGGCCTTTGAGCAAACTGCGCGCTTTGGCAACGTCGCGCGTGCGGCCGAAGTGCTGGACCTGACGCCCTCGGCAGTCAGTCACCAACTGGCCAAACTCGAGGCGATGATCGGGCGGCAGCTGTTCCTCAGAACGGCCAGAGGGGTGACGTTGACGCCCGTGGGCGAGCAATACCTGTCCGAGATTTCCGGCATCCTGCACAGCCTGGCGGTGGCAACAGAGCGTGCGACCAGTGATGTCAGCCTCGACTGTCTGCGATTGCATTCATCACCCAGCTTCGGCCTGTTGTGGCTGATGCCGCGCCTGGAACAGTTTCGCGAGAGCCATCCCGACATTCAGCTCAATCTCTCATGCTCTTATGAATCGCTGCACTTCAGTCGGGACAAGATCGACGTGGACATCCGCCACGGCATGCCGAACTGGCCAAGTTTCGAAGTGCGCACGTTGCGCAACGAAAAAATCGCGGTCCTCGCATCGCCCAAACTTGTGGAAAAACGCCCGATCCGCGCCGTCGCCGACTTGCTGGACTGCAACCTGATCCTGTCGGAAGCGACGCTGATCAAGTGGCCGCAACTGTTTGCTCAACACGGGCTGTCGCGCCCTGAAAGCCCCTATACCTTGAGCTTTGATCGCTCCTACATGACCCTCGAAGCCGCCAGCCACGGGCTTGGATTTGCATTGGAAAGCACGCTGCTGGCGCAGGACTACCTGGCGCGCGGCGAGTTGGTCGAAGTCATTCCCGGGTTGAGCGCCCCGATCACCGCACACCACCTGGTTTTCCCGAAGGCGCATGCGGGGTTTCCACGGGTGAGGCGTTTTCTGGAATGGATGCAGCGTGAGTTGGGGCATGACTTCAGTTACTGAAGCACATCCATATTGATCTTGCGCCAACACGCTTCCGAGAAACTGTAAACCGAGAACGCAATCAGCCCCAGGGCCATTACCATCAAAAGAAGCCATCCAGCGGGCAGATTCTGCAGCGCGTCCAGCGCTTCCTTCATGCCTGGCGGGTCCATGGCTTGATAAGCGGAACCGCTGACGGCCAGCAGCAAAGCAATCTCCATAAACACGACGCCGCGTGCGATCAGACCGAAGCGAGACACCGGACGGACATAGCGCATGACCTCTTCGTCGGCCTCAAAATACTTCTCGAACGAGGCCTTCCAGCCCTTGATGATGTGCGCAACGCCAACCCCCAGCGGAATGAGCGCAATCAGGTACAACAATAGATTCGAGTGTTCCCACGACAAAAGATGCGCCAGCCAGTCTTTGGTCTGCTCTGCGGAATGGTTCGAACTGCGGCTACCACTCACAAGCAGGCCCAACGCAAAAAACGCCAGAGCACCGTTGACCAGACCTCCTGCAAACAGGCCTGCACGAATCACCAGCCCTTTGAGCTGCGTGCCGTGATGATCGACATCGCGTATCGCTTGCAGGACACGCCAGGCTGCAAACGCAAGCAGACCCGCCACCACAAGGCCCACCAGAAAATAGCCGAACGGCTGGCTCAGCAAGGCCTCCAGGCTCTTGTGACTGTCTTTGGGTTTTGTCGAATCCTGGGCTGCCAATAGCGCGAATATGCCGATGATCAAATAAAGCACTCCGCGAGCGGCGTATCCGCCCCGAGCGAGTATGACGAGACTGCGTTGCGCGGACATTGGATAGATTTCCGAGGTGTATTAAGAGAGCAGACCCTTGTCGCTGAAAGGGGTTCTGTTACAAATCGGAGTCCGGACATTTACCCGGAGTGCGATGGATGAAGGGGACGAGCTGACGTTGCGAGCCGGACGATCCTGACCCATCATTCAGATTCATATTGATGCCGTGGTGAAAATGGACAAGCAACTGGCTGGTTACTCGATTGTATTGACCATCATCTGGGTTTCAGCGGTTATCGCGGTCATGTACTGGATGTCTAATTGAACGTATTGGGTGGCGATGTGGAAGGCGTGGTGTTGGGCGACAAGATTCAGCGAGAAGCGGATCGACTGCTGGCGCAGATTGTCCGGGCAGACTCGATGATCATTGCTGTCAAGGCAGGGGCGCGGGCGGATGGTTTCGTGCTGGGACTGGAAACCGGCGGGGCGTTGCGTGCCGGCGATGCCGAGAAGCTGTACATCATTTTCGAAGCCGCACTGGTGGAGCGTTTGAAGTCATTGTCGCGAGGCTGATCAGATCGGCTGACTGAATCGAAATTCATGAGCAGCCATCTACTTGAACTATAAGCTGACCACTCAATGTTCATTTTTGTACGGGGCGAGGGCATGGACTGGAGTGACTTGCGGATCTTCCTGGCGATTGCCCGCAACGGCTCGCTGGGCGGAGCCGCCAGGGAGTTGGGGGTCAGTCATCCGACGGTCGGACGGCGCTTGCAGGTGCTTGAACAAACCAGCGGGCAAACCTTTTTCCTGCGGACCGCCCAAGGGCTGGTGCTCACGGACAGTGGCGAGAGGATTCTCGGTCTGGCGCAGGACATGGAACACAGCGCCTTGGCCATCGAGCGGCGTCTGGCGGGGCATGGTGATCAGCCTGAAGGCCTGTTGCGGATATCCTCAGCCGACTGGTTCGCCTGTCATGTTTTGTCGCCGGTTCTCAGCGAACTGGTGCACCGCTACCCGTTGATCGTTCCCGAAGTCATCGCCGGGCATCGACTGTTCGACCTTGCCCGCCGGGATGCCGACATCGCTTTCCGGATCGTGCCTTTCACCGAACCCGACATAGTGCACCGCAAGCTGACAACTCTGTCGTACGGCCTATACGCGGCTTTGCATGTCCCGGCGCCGCAGCCGGACGGCGAGGGGCTTGGCCTGATCCTGATGAACATCGCCCAGGCCCATTACCCGGACGTGCAATGGCTGCAGCAACGCTATCCGCTGGCCCGCACCGTGTTCACCAGCAGCAGCCGTACGGTTCAGGCACAGATGTGCGCGAAGGGGCTGGGTGTTGCGGTGTTGCCCCGCGTCCTCGGCGACTCCGTGCCGGGACTGCGACTGCTGGATGAGGACGAGCCACCGCCAGGGCGGGACATCTGGATGGGGTATCACCAGGACATGCGCCAGATGGACCGGCTGCGCGCGCTGGCCGACCTCGCCTCCAACATGATCGGTGCGGGGTAGCGCGCCTCAGGTCGGGCAAACAGCCGAGGCTTGCGCTACCGTCGCTGGCTCGCGCGCTAACGTCAGGCTTATCGCTGCCCCTACGGCCAGGCAAACGGCGATGCACAGAACAGCGATCGTGAACGCATGAGTGATGCTGACCGCCGTCGCCGGTTCTCCCAGCAAGGTATAAAACACACCGCCAATCAGTGCGACGCTCAGCGATGTGCTGATCTGCAGCGTGGCGCTGGTAATGCCTGCGATCATCCCGGCATACGCCGGCGCTACCCGGCCCGTGACCATGCGCATCAACGTCGGCAGGCCGAGCCCCTGTCCCAGACCGATCAGGAACAGGATGACCGTCATGGAAGTGAAGGGCGGGGCGAGGGTAGTCGGTGTCACTGACACGAGCCAGCCCAGCCATAGCAATCCGACTACTTCCAGCCCCATGCCTACCGGATTCACGTAGCTCCCGAGGACGCGCCTGAGGAGCGGAACCGACAGGGGACCGAGCAGAAATCCCGCGCCAAACGGCAGAAAGATCAGGCCGGCATGCAGTGCGCTCATATGCAATGCGCTTTGCATGTACATCGAAAACATCAGAAAAAACACACCGATTGAATAGAAGCAAAGCGCGACCAGAAGCGCTCGCCCCAGGCCCGGTGCATTCAGTACGGCCGGGGCGAGGATGGGAGTTCCTCCGGCTCGGTGCAAACGGTTCTCGTAGCGCCAGAACACTACCGCCAGCACAGGGCTGGCGGCCAGCGACAGCCAGGCCCACCACGGCCATCTCGCCTCGCGGCCTTCAATCAACGGCACCACAAGGGTGGTCAGGGTCAGCATCGACAACGCGGTGCCCACCAGATCCAGCTTGCTCGCGTGTTGCGCACGGGTTTCTTTGAGCACACGGATGCCGAACGCAATCACCAGCAACGCGATCGGCAGGTTGACCAGGAAGATCGCGCGCCATCCCATGCCCAACACGTCGACCTCAATCAAAAAGCCGCCCAGTGCCTGACCGATCACAGACGCCAGTCCAAATACGGCCCCGTAAATGCTCAATGCCAATGGTCTTTCCGACACTGGGAAAATCGCCTGCACCGATGCAAGTGCCTGAGGGGCCATTACCGCGGCGGTCACACCCTGCAAGGCGCGTCCGAGGATGAGCATCCACGGCGAAACCGCCAGGCCGCACATCAGCGACGCGGCGGCGAAGCCCAGCAGGCCAAGGAAGAACATCCGCCCGCGGCCGTACAGATCGCCGAGTCGTCCGCCGGTAATCAGCGTCACGGCATAGAGCGTTGCATAGGAAGAAATCACCAGCTGCTCGGCAGAGGAGCCTGTCCCCAGATCCTCCTGTATCGAGGGCAGGGCGACGTTGACGATAAAAAAATCCAGGGGCGGCAGAAACGCACCGACGAGCAAGATGGCAAACATCAACCAGCGCCGGGGTTTGGGCACTTCGATTTCGATTCGAGACATGACAGGCATCCTGTAGGGAAACTCAGGTTTGACGACGACTGAAGGGCAAGGCTTCGCGCCTGCCCGGGTCAGGTCACCGCGTCCCAATTTAGGCAATCGCTACTGCGTTTTCGCCTTACAAAACTGCACGGCCAACGTTCATTCCTGTCAGTGCCGTTCTGCGCCGTTGACGCTCACCATGGGCCAGGTCGTTTCAGACATTCCCTTCATCAGCGACCGAGGAGTCAGACATGTCAGGTAAATTCAGCGATCAGGTTGCCGTCGTGACCGGCGGTTCCACAGGGATCGGGTTTTCCATCGCGCAAGCCTTGATCGCCGAGGGCGCCGAACGCGTTTACATCACTGGACGGGCAGCAGACAGGCTGGAGGCGGCAGTTGCCAGACTCGGCGACAAAGCTGTCGCGGTGGTTTCCGATGTCTCGCTTCAGGCCGATCTCGACACGCTCAAAGCGACAATCCAAACGCGCGACGATCGGCTGGACGCAGTGTTCGCAAATGCCGGGATCTGTGAGAAAAATCCGCTCGGAGAGACCAGCGAGGCGGCTTACTACGCCATGTTCGACGTGAACGTGAAAGGCGTTTTCTTCAGCGTTCAAACGCTTCTTCCGTTGATGAAAGACGCTTCGTCCATCGTCTTGACTGCCTCAATCTGCTCCAGCAACGGCATGGAAGGATTGAGTCTGTACAACGCGTCGAAGGCGGCGGTGCGATCGTTTGCACGCACGTGGGCCAATGAGCTCAAGGACCGCAAAATCCGCGCAAACGTGTTGAGCCCTGGCTTCACCCGCACACCGCTGATGGACAACGGGCTGAAAATGAGCGAGAGCGACATTGCCGCGCTGCGCCAGCACGTCGAGCAAATCACGCCATTGGGCTACATGGCGCAACCCGAAGAAATTGCCAGCGCGGCACTGTTTCTCGCCTCGGACGACGCCAGATACGTGAACGGCGTGGAGCTGATGGTCGATGGTGGTTTATCGCAAATCTGAAGCAGGGGATTGGTAAAGCATCGGGCAGGCGTAAGGCGACTTGTTCCATCTGCATTGATCTCAAAGCGTGGTGGTCTGCCCGTTGCGATCCAGTTCATACACCTTGTTGCCCTGCAACTTCTCCTTCAGCCATCGCTCTGCCTTACCCAACGGCCGCTGCCGCGCCCAGAGCAAATCCACACCAATCTGCCAGTCGGTATGCGGATACGCCGAGAGCTGCAGTTCCACCAGCTCACCCTTGGCCAGTTCACGCTGAATGAGTTGGCGAGGCAGGGTGGCCCAGCCGAGTCCGGCGCGGACCATTTCCAATAACGCCAGATAGCTTTCCGCCTGCCACAACTGGGTCGAACGCAGATATTCGCTGCTCGGCAGTTTGCTCGCGTGGGCGCTGAAGGCAAGGCGGCGATGGACGTGCAGATCCTCGAACGTGACGTTATCGAGTTGCGCCAATGGGTGCTGGGGATGGCAGACGTGCAGCATGATCAGTTTGCCCAGTTGCTGGAACGCCAGCTCCTTGGGGTAGCCGGGCTGTGAGAACGCCACACCGAGCACCGCTTCGCCGCTGCTGACCAGTTCACTGACGTCGCCATGGACCGGATGACGAATGATCAGGTCGACAAAGGGGAAGGCTGCTTCGAAGGCTTTGAGCACCGGCATGATCGGGCCGTACGGCGTTTCAATGGCCAGTGTCAGGCTGGGTTCTACGTTTTCCGACAGACAATCGGCGTGGGCTTCGAAGGTCATGCAGCGTTCGAGCACGGCTTCGGCCTGCACCAGCAATTTGTGGCCGCTGGCGGTGAGGGCAGGGCTGCGGTTGCTGCGGTCGAACAGGTCGACGCCAAGGTCGGTTTCGAGGTTGGCAATCGATGCGCTGATGGTCGATTGGGTCTTGCCCAGTTTGCGCCCGGCGGCGGAAAACGATCCGCTTTTGACCACTTGGACGAACATCAACAGTTGATCGAGTGAGAAGCGCAAGCGTTGAACTCCCGGTTCGAAAATGAAGGTTTGGAGCGGCTAACGGATGCCAGATCCGTGCCATCGGAAAAAGCGATGGTTGCTAATTTGTTTCATCGCAATAAACGTTCAAATATGGCCCCGCTTCAAACGATCTCCGGGGCGGATGCACCTATCAAACGCCTTGGGCATGCCCGCAATCTCAACAGATGCCGCACCTTCAGGAGCGTGTGAAATGACCACACAACGCATTCATCCGGTGGACGAGGTTTTGCCACTGCGCCAGTTGTTCACGTTTGGCTTGCAGCATGTTCTGGTGATGTACGCGGGAGCGGTGGCGGTGCCGCTGATTCTTGGCAGCGCGATGGGGCTGACCTCGGCGCAAGTCGTGTTGCTGATCAACGCCAACCTGTTGACCTCTGGTGTGGCGACGCTGATTCAAACCCTCGGTTTCTGGAAGTTCGGCGCCCGCCTGCCGCTGATTCAGGGCTGCTCGTTCATTGCCCTGGCGCCGATGATCATGATTGGCAAGGAGTTCGGCCTCAGTCAGATTTTCGGTGCGGTGATCGCGGCGGGATTTATCACCGTCGCGCTGGCACCGGTGTTCAGCCGCTTGTTGCGTTTTTTTCCGCCGGTGGTGATTGGCAGTCTGATCACCATTATCGGCATCTCGCTGATGCCGGCCGCGGCGATCTGGCTGGGCGGTGGCAATCCCGACTCGGCAGATTTTGGCAATCCCGCCAACCTGTTGCTGGGTTTGGCCACGGTCAGTGTGACGCTGGTGATCTACGCCAGATTCAAGGGCTTCATCGGCAACCTCAGCGTGCTGATTGGCCTGTTTGTCGGCAGCCTGATCGCAGCGGCTTGCGGCATGACTCACTTCAATCGGGTCAGCGAAGCGGCGTGGTTTGAGCTGAGTGCGCCGATGGCTTTCGGCGCGCCGGAATTCGCGCCGGTACCGATTCTGATCATGACCCTGGCGATGCTGGTCATCATGGCCGAGACCACCGGCAACTGTCTGGCGATCGGCAAATTGACCGGCAAACCGACCACGCAACAGACCCTCGGCAATGCATTTCGCGCCGATGGCTTGTCGACCATGCTCGGTGGCTTGTTCAACAGCTTTCCTTACAACGCCTTTACTCAGAACACCGGTTTGATTGCACTCTCCAACGTTAAAAGCCGCTTCGTTGTGGCCGCTGCCGGGGCAATCATGGTGCTGATGGGCCTGTTCCCGAAACTCGGCGCGTTGATCGCCGCGGTGCCGACGCCGGTGCTCGGTGGCTGCGCGATTGTGATGTTCGGCATGACCACGGTCGCGGGAATTCAGGAACTGTCACGGGTGCAATTCGAGGGCACGCGCAACGGCATTATCGTCGCCGTGTCAGTGAGTGTCGGGGTGCTGCCGATGTCCTTTCCGGCGCTGTTCGAACACGTCGGCCCGACCCTGAAACTGGTGCTCGACAGCGGGATTTTCCTCGGAGCGATCACCGCCATCGTCCTCAACGTTCTGCTCAACGATGAAAAAAAATCGACCGAAACCATCGGCGCTACATCGGTTGAACTGGCCGACTGACTTTTGTTTTCCACTGCCCTGGAGTTACCCATGAATCAATTGACTGAACTCATCCCGGCTGGCATCAGCGCGCTTGATCTGACGTTACTGCGCCAGACCATTGCCTTGTCCGAGGCATCGAAGCAACGCGGTCGCCATCCGTTCGCGGCATTGGTGGCCGACCGCAACGGCAAGGTGATTGTCGAAGCGGGGAACAACTCGATGCCCCCGGAAGGTGATCCAACCCAGCATGCCGAGTTGGTGGCAGCGGCGGCAGCGGCCAAACTGCTGTCGCCGCAGGAGTTGGAACTGTGCACGCTGTACACCAGCGCCGAGCCATGCTGCATGTGCGCCGGCGCGGTGTATTGGACGGGGATCGGACGTGTGGTCTATGCCTTGTCGGAGCATGCCTTGCTGGGACTGACGGGGGACCATCCGGAAAACCCGACGTTCTCGCTGCCGTGCCGCGAAGTGTTCGCCAAGGGGCAACGCAAGGTCAGCGTGTTGGGGCCGATGCTGGAGGGGGAGGCAGCTGAACCGCACAGGGGGTTTTGGTCGTAACAGGTTTTGAAACGAAGCTTGAGCGGTGTGAGGCCGCGCACTCGCATGCGACGTCTGCAATAATGACGCCCCACTGAGACGCGAAGGCATCAAGTGCTCGTCTCGGCATCCGGAATCAGGCTTTGGAGGACTTTATGCGTGACATTATTGATGGCTTTCTGCGGTTTCAGCGTGAGGTGTATCCACAACGCGTCGAGCTTTTCAGGCAGCTCGCGACAGAGCAAAACCCAAAGGCGTTGTTTGTCACGTGCTCGGACAGTCGTGTAGTGCCTGAACTGCTCACACAGCGTGAGCCGGGTGAGCTGTTCGTGATCCGCAACGCCGGCAACATTGTGCCGTCATATGGTCCTGAGCCGGGTGGTGTTTCGGCCACCGTCGAATATGCGGTTGCAGTGCTCGGCGTACGGGACATCGTGATCTGCGGCCACTCGGATTGCGGAGCGATGGGCGCGATTTCACGCTGCACGTGTCTGGATCATCTTCCGGCAGTTGCCAACTGGCTTCGTCACTCGGACGCCGCGAAAGCGATCAACGCGGCGCATGAGTTCGATACGCCAGGCGACAAGCTCGATGGCCTCGTTCGTGAAAACGTGATCGCACAACTGGCGAACCTGCGGACTCATCCATCGGTGGCGCTTGCGCTTGAGCAAGGACGCTTGAATTTGCATGGCTGGGTCTATGACATCGAGGCAGGTTGCATCGATGCGCTGGATGGAGCCACTCGACGCTTCGTTCCACTGTCCGATTCACCGACCACCGTTGCCGTCGCTGCGCGCAACGGTGGTCAGATATAACGCCGACAGACAGGTCGGGACGGGGAAAATTTCGTCCCGGCCGATCGGTCCCTGACCCGAATCAAAGACCCACCGATGACTCACAATCGTTTGATATTTCACGTCCTTTCTTTTATTCACACATTTACGTGGCCAACGCCGTGGTGTTGACATCGTGTTCCGGTAGAGCCACATCGCTATCGCCCGGCGTCAGAATGACCTTGCGGCAATCCTCTTCCTTTTTATCAAAAATTTTATAGCCCTCCGGAGCCTGTTCCAGCGACATACGATGGCTGATGATGACCTCCGGTGAGAGGCGGCCTGCCTCGATGTGATGGAGCAGCTCCGGCAGGAAGCGATGCACGTGGGTTTGACCCATTTTGAAAGTCAGACCCTTGTCAAACGCGTCCCCGAAAAGGAATCCATGTATGAATCCAGAATAGACTCCAGGGACACTCACAATGCCACCACGTCTGACAGCTGCAATACACTGGCGCAGAGCTTTGCCGCTACTTCCCTCGAGCTTGAGTGTCGCCAGAACCGTTTCCGTCGTACTACCTTTCGCTTCAAACCCGACCGCGTCCACGACGCCGTCGACGCCCCGCATTCCTTTGGTCTGCCGAATGATCGTATCTGCAGGGTCGTCGTCTTCATCGAAGTTGATGGGAATTACGCCGTATGTTTTCTGCGCGTAAGCCAAGCGGTAAGGATGGTGATCGACCATGAAAATCTGGTCGGCCCCGAGCATTCTTGCGCAGGCTGCACTTAATAAACCGACAGGGCCCGCACCATAAATGGCGATGCTGGAGCCGTTGCCAATCCCCGCGTTCGTTACAGCCTGATACGCAGTCGGGAGGATGTCGGAGAGGAAAAGAACTTTTTCATCCGGCAGTGTCCCTGGCACTTTGAACGGCCCGGTGTTGGCTTTCGGTACACGCACGTATTCGGCCTGCCCGCCAGGCACTCCGCCGTACATATGGCTGAATCCGAACAGCGCGGCTCCCGGGGGGATCGCCTTTTTATTCAAGATCGCTCCACGCCCCGTATTTGTAGTTTCGCAGGCCGCGAACAGATCCATTGCGCAGAAGAAACAGCTGCCGCAGGCAATAACGAAGGGAATGACAACCCGATCGCCCGGCTGCACGGCGGTGACCGCTGAACCTGCCTCCTCGACGATCCCCATGAACTCATGACCGAAAATATCGCCATGCTCGACAGTTGGAATTTTTCCTCGATAAAGGTGAAGGTCAGATCCGCAAATCGCGGTTGCCGTCACTCGAAGAATGATGTCATCGCTGTCCTGGATGACTGGATCCTCAACGTTGTCGACTTTGACGCTGTGCGCGCCGTGATACGTAAGTGCTCTCATGGCGTCCTACCTCTGACTTTCACTGGATGTAAGTGGGAGAGGGCACACGGAGAGCGTAAGTTCATAATGAAAGGCGGGGGAAGTGACTGGCGGTGGTCCTCACAATGAAGAGCGCCTTATCACCCTGTCTTGCGTCTCCGTCGTGATCCGCAATTAATCGAAACTTCGCCGTCCGCCGGGCGGTCCAGACCTTTACATCTCCCGAGCGTGTCGTGGATGTCGGCGCACCGGGATGTCATACGCAATGAAAAGATGAGGTCGGACATGACGGTGACAGTGGGTGATTTTCTGGTCGAACGCCTGAGCCAATGGGGTGTGACGCGAATTTTTGGTTATCCCGGCGACGGTATCAACGGCGTCTTCGGTGCGTTGAGCCGGGCGGGCGGCAAGATCGAATTCGTCCAGGCGCGTCACGAGGAAATGGCGGCGTTCATGGCGTCCGCCCATGCCAAATTCACCGGTGAATTGGGTGTGTGCATCGCGACATCCGGCCCCGGCGCCTCGCACCTGATCACCGGACTGTACGACGCTCGGCTGGACCACATGCCGGTGCTGGCGATTGTCGGGCAGCAGGCGCGCACGGCACTGGGCAGCCATTATCAGCAAGAGCTGGATCTGGTCTCGATGTTCAAGGATGTGGCCGGAGCATTTGTGCAACAGGCCTCGGCGCCTTCTCAGGTCCGGCACTTGCTGGATCGTGCGGTGCGCACGGCGATTGGCGAACGCCGGGTGACTGCGTTGATCCTGCCGAACGACCTGCAGGACTTAGAGTACAAGGCGCCGGCGAGGGCCCACGGCACTGCGCATTCGGGGGTTGGTTACAGCAAGCCGAAAGTGCTGCCTTATGACGCGGATCTGCAACGTGCGGCCGATGTGCTGAATGCGGGAGAGAAGGTTGCGATTCTGGTGGGTGCCGGAGCGCTGCACGCCAGCGAGCAAGTGTTTGCGATTGCCGAGAAACTGGGCGCCGGAGTGGCAAAGGCACTGCTCGGCAAAGCTGTATTACCGGACGAATTGCCTTGGGTCACAGGTTGTATCGGTCTGCTCGGCACCGAACCGAGCTACAAATTGATGACGGAGTGCGACACCCTGCTGATGATCGGATCGGGGTTTCCTTATGCCGAGTTCTTGCCGAAAGAAGGGCAGGCGCGCGGGGTTCAGATCGACCTGCAACCGGACATGCTCAGTCTGCGCTACCCGATGGAGGTGAACCTTGCCGGCGATGCGGCCGAGACCCTGGCGGCACTGGCACCGTTGCTCGAACACAAGCCGCTGCGCAAGTGGCGTAAAAAGATCGAAGGCTGGCGGGCGAGCTGGGATAAAACCCTCGAGAAGCGCGCGATGGCCAAGGCCGACCCGGTTAACCCGCAACGGGTGGTGTATGAGTTGTCCCCGCGTTTACCCGAGCAGGCCATCATCACCAGCGACTCCGGTTCTTGCGCCAACTGGTTCGCCCGTGACCTGAAAATCCGCAAGGGCATGAAGTGCTCGCTCTCCGGTGGCCTGGCCTCGATGGGCGCCGCTGTGCCATACGCGATCGCGGCGAAGTTCGCTTTCCCGCAACGGCCGGTGATCGCCCTGGTGGGCGATGGCGCCATGCAGATGAACAACATGGCCGAACTGATAACGGTCGCCAAATACTGGCGACAGTGGGACAGCCCGAAGTGGATCTGTGCCGTGTTCAACAATGAGGATCTGAATCAGGTCACCTGGGAGCAGCGCGTGATGGAGGGCGATCCGAAATTCGTTGCCTCGCAGAGTATTCCGGATGTGCCTTACCACCTGTTCGCCATCTCCATCGGCCTCAAAGGCATTTTTGTCGATCGGGAGGAAGACGTGGCCGCAGCCTGGGAGCAGGCGTTAGCTTCCGAAGTACCGGTCGTCATTGAATTCAAGACCGACCCGAATGTGCCGCCGTTGCCGCCGCATATCAAGCTGGAACAGGCAAAGAAATTCGCCAGCACATTGCTCAAGGGTGATCCGGACGAAGCGGGCGTCATCGTGCAAACGGCTAAACAGGTATTGGGGACGGTATTGCCCGGGAAGCGCAAGTAGTGACGGTAAGACCCGCGAAGAGTTTCGTGACGATGGCTTGGTTTTCAATCTGCATATCACCAGGACGCCGGGGAGTCAGGGCGTCCTGGCGTCAAAGGTGAACCGAGGAAGTTCCGATCAGAAACACTATTTAACATAATATACATTACACGTAACAAAGTATTACGGAGTCAGCCCGGTTGCGCACGCCATTTCGATCTCCAGCATCGCCTTCAAACGACCTGATCTTTGTTGGCTGTAGGTCCCTCTATTTAAAACGTGCCGCTCTCAATCCTCGGCACGCGTCAGCTTTTCAATCAGCGCTCGATGCTGCGGATACCGCGCTGTGAGTTTCTGCCGGTTCCCCATTTCCATATCGGCAAAATCAAAGCCTGGTGAAACCGCTTCGCTGATCAAACCAAATCCGTTCTCGCCATTCAGCAGTCTGGAGGCTTTCCAGATTCCGCCCGGTACGTGCAATTGCAAATGTTGTCCGGCTAGAACATCGCTGCCCATCACCAACGTCTGCAGTGAACCGTCTTCAAGGATCAAGCTGTACTCAATGGAATCGCCCAGATGGAAATAATGCAGGATGTCCGAATGGTTGAAATGAAACTGGCCGACCGGTGAATCTTCGGTAAGCAGGTAGTAAATCGACGTCATCAGAAAGCGTGAGCCGCTCGTGGTTTCAAGCATGTCCCGGTGATCAGCCTGGTATGTCCTGCGGAAATAGCCGCCCTCAACATGAGGTTCAAGGTCCAGTGATGCAATCAAGTTCGACGCACTGATCTGACTCGGATTCATGGCCTGCTCCATTGATTTTCAATACATTATGTAATAACTCGACTAAACGGTCATTTAGTGTAGTTAACTGTATTTCGACGATTTTAATCACTTTTATACGCCCTCACCTGCCCGTGTTCCTGTGGATTCACTCTTGCGCCAATATTGGCTTGCCCACTCGCCGACCCAAGAAATCGCAACGCCCCGGCCCAGATGGCAAAAGCGTTGCCTATGCATCAAATGGAACAGGCGCTGCCACCATGCTTTTCAAGGTAGCGCTGATGTTCTTCATCTGCCTTTTGAAACTCACCCAGTGGCAGGATCACCGTAGCCACTGGCTTGCCCAACCGGCCACTGGCATCCAGTTGCTGCCTGGCGACAAGCGCCAGTCGGGACTGCTCGGCACTGTTGAAAAACAGCGCGGAACGGTATTTCGCCCCGACGTCCGCACCCTGCCGGTCGACTGACGTTGGATCGTGCAGTGTCCAGAAGTGCTCGACGAGACGGCTGTAGGAAATGAGTCGGGGGTCGAAGTCGACTTGCACGACTTCTCAGCAATGGAGCTTTGCGTTTCGGCAAGCCACACCGGTTGACGGAACGGCGCGCCGCATCGGTGAGTACGCCCTCGTTCGCCCAGGCCGGGAGATGCTGTTTGCCCCGCTCGATGCCGAAAGCAAGTACAAGGCAAAGAACGTCATCGACACCGTGGTCTACCGCGCCGGCGACGCCATCAGTGCCTGGGCGAAAAGCGCGCTGGACGCGCTCGGCCAAGGTGCAGGCATGGCAGCGCTGGTCGGCGCGTTGTGTGCACTGCTATGGGGTCTGCTGGGATGGCGGCTCGGCGAGCGGGCGGACCGACGATCCAGTGTGTCGGCAGCGCGGCAAACCCCCGCCTAGTGTTCAAGAGTCTTTGAGAGAGCGGACGAACAACTTTTTGCTCGGTCGCTCTGTCCGTTCCCTTCTGCGTTCGTAGATTGACTGACGGTTGGCTGCTTCACCAGGGAACTGCCGGTGCCAGGCGTCGTCCGAGCTTAAGCGTTTAAACAAACTGCTCGCCACGAGGTTTCCGTTTGAAAGCTGCCATCGTCAAAAAATACCGCCTGATCATCAAGACCCTGGGCTACGTGGGCTGGTCTCTGTTCTGGTTGCTGCTGTGGGACATCGCCGTCACCGTCGACTTCATGCTGTTTCTCAACGCCAAGCTGAACCTGCCGCTGATGCCGCTGACCTTGCTGGGTTCGGCGTTGATCGTATTGATCAGTTTTCGCAACAGCAGCGCGTACAACCGCTGGTGGGAAGCGCGGACGTTGTGGGGGGCGATGATCAACAACTCTCGCAGCTTCGCCCGGCAGGTGCTGACGCTGCTGGACGATGCCGGCGGCGAGGTGAATCCGGTCAAATCCACTCTGCTGCGCCGCCACGTCGCGTATGTGAATTGCCTCGCCGCGCATCTGCAAGGCCAGCCTTGTCCCGACGAGGTGCGGGCGTTTATTCCCGCCGAAGAGTTCGCCCGCAGTGGCACGACCAATAACTTTGCCAACGACATCCTCACCGGCTCCGCGACTTTGCTCGCCAAGGAATACAAGGCCGGGCATCTGGACAGTATTCGCCTGGCGCGGCTTGAGTCGACGCTGGTCGACCTGTCCAACAGTCAGGGCGGCATGGAGCGGATCGCCAATACCCCGCTGCCCTACCCTTACGTCTATTTTCCGCGGCTGTTTATTTCGCTGTTCTGCCTGATCGTGCCGGTGGGACTGGTCGAATCCCTGGGCTGGTTCACGCCGCTGGCGTCGACCGTGGTGGGATTCATGCTGCTGGCCATCGAACGCATCGGCACCGATCTGCAAAGCCCGTTTCGCCACAGCGAACACCAGATTCAAATGGAAGCACTGTGCGAAACCATTGAAAAGAACTTGCAGTCGATGCAACGTGATTCGTTGGGTGATGTGCGCAGGCTTGAAGAGCACGCGTGAGGCGCTGCTTTAGCAGCAGTGTGATAGCGGGTCTCCCCCTTTTCTTTATCAGGTGCAGAGCGACTATTGATGAGACGAGCGTGTGCGCTCCAGG
Organism: Pseudomonas sp. 3-2; assembly: GCF_019710535.1. Taxonomy (NCBI): domain Bacteria; kingdom Pseudomonadati; phylum Pseudomonadota; class Gammaproteobacteria; order Pseudomonadales; family Pseudomonadaceae; genus Pseudomonas; species Pseudomonas sp. 3-2. Next base: position 3,361,752 of record NZ_CP081200.1, read on the forward strand.
CCAGCCTTGGTGTTTCAGTTCGCGATCCTCGGTGCCTTCTCTTCATCGTCGTAATGGCGGCAAAGAAATTCGCGGACCAGGACGGCAGTTCGTCTAGCGCTGGTCACCACAAAGAAATGTCCCTCACCCTTCAGAAGGCGAAGTTCTGAACGTCCAATTGTGCGGCGCAGGATATGGCCGTTGTACGCCTGTATTAACGGATCGCGGTCGCCGGCAAGAATCAGCGTGCGTTGAAGCAGTCGGGACAAGCGAAGCAGGCTTGTCCATCCAATCAAGGCTGCGAGCTGGAAATAGTAGGTTCGCGGATTAACAGAGAGCATGCCCTTCATCACACCGAACCGCAGCAGCGTCTGAACTGAATGGCCGGATCGTTCTTGCTTGTGCATGTTGGTGTTTTTGCTCTTGCGGAAAAAATCCATAACGTCTGCAGGCTTCATCAGCAGCAATGGACCGGGAGAGGTCGCCGCGAGGATCAGCCTGCGTACCCTGCTCGGGTAACGAAGAGCGAATTCCTGAGCCAATGCACCTCCCCAACTCACACCGAACACATCGACCTGGTCGATCCCCAATTGCTCAAGCATCCCGGCAATCACGTCGGCATGGCGTGGCAGGCGAAAGGGCCAACGGGGCATTTGCGACTTGCCGACTCCGGGCACGTCCAGCGTGATGGTCATGAAGTCGTCAAGTTCATTGCGCAGCGGATCGAAGGTACGAATCAAACCACCCAAACCATTGAGCAAAAGCAGCGGAGAGCCTTGACCGCAGATCGAAACGTTCAACTGCAAGCCCTTCGTTGTCAGCCTGTGCGTTGTCATGATTTCTCCTTGCTGCACGTATTGAAAGGCAGTGCAGGTGGGATCGCGACGTCTACCGTCGGATTTTTGCTTCCAGTTTCTTCAACCAAGCCGTCCAATGATGGATGGGAAATAAAGGGTCAACCCAAAGCCGTATCGAGAAACATCATGACCCCGAAACCGAGCATCAACCCCAAGGTTGCAGGTGTCTCATGACCATTGCGATGGGTCTCGGGAATGACCTCATGGGACACCACAAAAATCATCGCGCCCGCCGCCAGACCGAGCGCTATGGGATATCCCAATGCGAAGCTGCTCGAAATGCCCAAGCCGACGATCGCGCCAATGGGTTCCATCAACCCTGAGCCCACCGCAATAAGCGCAGCGCGAAGCGCTGAAATCCCGGTCACGCGTAACGCAAGCGCCACAGCCAGGCCTTCGGGAATGTCTTGAATGGCGATGGCAGTGGTGAGCGGCAATCCCACCTTCATATCGCCATTGGCAAAGCTCACTCCAATGGCCATCCCCTCCGGCAAGTTATGCAGCGTGATTGCCAGAACAAACAGCCATACGCGATTGATGCGCTGCGCCTCGGGCCCACGGCGACCGCTTTTCTCATGTTCGTGAGGCACGAAGCGATCCAGACCGACCATCAGCGCTACCCCCAATCCCAATCCTGCGACGACGACACAGGCTGCGAGCAACTGGTTACCGTACAGCGCCTGGGCGGCTTCGATACCCGGAAGAATGAGCGAAAACGAACTGGCGGCCAGCATCATCCCGGCAGCGAAGCCGAGCATGATGTCCTGCGTTCTGGCGGCGATATCGCGTAACGCAATCGCTGCCAACGCACCTATGGCCGTCGCAGCGAAGCCTGACATGCCGCCGAGAAATGCAAAGTGCAGATTTTGTTTGTTGGCGCCGACGAAGGCGCCGTACCCGCTGATCAGCAAGCAAAGCGTCACGCCAATCAGAATTGACCAGAAGGCTAGCCCGCCCCATCCGGATTTTGAGAGTCGAACAAACCGTGAGCGAAGTGTTGCGCCAGATGAGGTCAACGGCTCGGACATCGCACCCTCCTGTTTTCTTGAGTTGGAAAAACCGCACGCCCTTCGGCGTGCGGTCGCGTCGTTAAGGTTGTGGTTCGCCTTGCACACCCGCCCCCAGGTCCGCACCCGTGATCGGATTGCTGTCTGGGTCGGACATCGTCCTGGCTTTCATGTCCATGAGCAGCGCTTCATCCTCGGCGCTCAATTGCACAGTCGCGGTGCCGTCACCTCCATCCACCGCCGGCGCTGGATTCTCTACGAACTCCCAGTCCTCCCCTTCGTTCCACGGCCCGCGGGTGCTGCCTTCGCCCTGAGACATGTTGAAGTAAACGTTGGTGAATTCAGGCATACCCGGCAGTTTGCCCTGAGGGAAATTAGGCTGGATGGCGTGCAGTGCTTTTTCGAAAGACAGTTGATGGGCGATTTCACGGGTCATCAGAAATCCGAGGGCTTCCTTTACACCCGGATCATCTGTGACATTCATCAAACGCTCGTAGACGATTTTCGCCCTGGCCTCAGCGGCGATATTGGAGCGCATGTCTGCAGTCGGTTCGCCGATGGTATCGACGTAAGCCGCTGACCAGGGAACGCCTGCCGAGTTGGTCAAAGGAGCACCCGCTCCGTACAACAGACTTGTGATGTGGGAATCGTTGCCGGCCCCGTTGATGGCGCGATACAACTCGCCCTCTTCCTCGACACCTTCGGCCATTTGCCCTTTGGCGCCCTTGTTCAACATCACGATAATCGACCCGACGATCTCAAGGTGGCTGAGCTCCTCGGTGGCAATATCCATAAGGAGATCCTTTCTGCCTGGATCATCTTCGGCCAACGCCTGTGTGAAGTAGCGTGAAGCTGCAGCGAGTTCCCCTTGGGCGCCCCCGAATTGTTCCAGTAGTAGATTGGCCAACCCCGGATTGGGCTGAGCAACGCGCACGGTGTATTGAAGTCGTTTGTTATGTAGGAACATGACATTCTCCTCAGGTGAACCAGGGCTGCCGTTCACTCGGCAATAGACCGAATGCCAACCCGCATTCATCTGAAGCAAATGCGCCGGGGTTAATTTCAAAAACCTTCTGCCCTGTCGACCAACGGGTGCTGATTTCCCTTTAACGGAGATCAAGACTTTCAACTGATAGGCCATGTCCTCGCGTATTGGATAATTCCGGCTGCGCAATTGCGAGTGTCGTCGGCGATAGACATGAGCTGAATGACCTCAGTGATAATCCTCACCGGCGACCGCACGCAGATAGGCCGCATCTGCCTCCCTTCTCAGGTCACGCCATTCGGAATCGGTCAACCTACCCAACCGATGCATCTCATCAGTCTGGCGCAATAGCTCCTCGTGATAGGCATCGGGACACTCCATGCGTAACGCTCGGTTCTCCAATGCAAGATGCCAGGCATCCAGGGCTTTCAATTTGGATTCCTGCTCAAGCGTCAGTTGATTCTTGAAAGCATTCATTTCACCTACCCCGAACATTTCCCGGTTGAGCAACAGTTTTCGAATTAGGTTCAAAAGGTCTGACGAAAATCAGCCTTTCGGTAATCTCGATGGAACGTTGCGCCAGGCCCCGTCCTCTATCGCAACACCAGCGAATCTGAGGATTTCATCATGATCGATCCAGCAACCGGTATGAAGGCAGGCGAGCGCTACACCATAGACAGTCTCGAACGCACGCGACATTTCCCGGGTTTCTTCCTCGACGGAAAATATTACCTTGGCCCGGAATTGATGACGGCCATAGGTTGGCTGGAAGGAAAGCAGTTTTATTACGATGAGCTTGATCCGACGGGTGAGCCGGTGTTTCCCGATCGACTCGCCGGCACTGTCGAAGACCTCACCCTGACTCTCGCGGACGGTGCGCGTTTGCCCTTGAACGAAATGCCGTACAGGGCAGATGTCGACTCACCTGCCAGTGCAAGCCGTCTTACTCCATCGTCATCACGGCATCGACCTGCTCCGGCAAGCGATCAACTCGGAGTCGAGGGCGTCCGGATGTCAGGTAAACATCCATATCCAATACTCCTGGCGGCAGGCGCCGCGCTAGTACTGGGAATACTGCTTGGAGTCAAACAAGCCAATCGCCTTCCTGCCCGAAAACCGAGATAGCCGTCCTTGCTGAATTTTTGGAGAAGTGCTCTTTGAACGATCGGAGACAGGAATGCATCCAGTGACACCAGACGGTCGCTACTTTGTTGTCAAAGGCCAGCTATGGCGATGTTCCAACCCATCATTGGATGAAGAGGTGCGCCAGCGTCTTGTCGATGCGCTTATGGCCGCTCGACGAGAGGTCAAGAACGCAAAGGGTTCGCAAGACGCGTCGCAACTGAAGCGCGCTCGGGAAAAGGTACAAATGGCCAAAGTGGCCCTCGGGGAACGGGGGCCTGTCTGGTGGGCTGATGGAAGCCCGGACTTCAACCGGCGGCTGGTCAGCAATTCCCCTTATGCCGAATGGTTCAGCTCGCTCCAAGAGCCTGATTAACTCTCGGCGTAAGGCGGGATTCGGATGATGTTCCAGTGTTGCTCACAACCGCCGATCCAAGGCATTGGATGCACCCATTACAACCGCTCACCCCCTGGCATTTGTACGACGTAGCCAAGTTAACGCTGCGGTAGACAGGGAAAGCGCTTGCAAGCCTAGCCAGGCTCCACTGGCGCCGGCAGTGCCACTCTTGCACAGGCGAAAAGCAGCATGCCTGTCAGGATCAGCGCGCCTCCACGCATCCAGGTTTCCAGACTTTGCTGACTAAGCAGTACCAGGCAAGAGACGATAGCAAGTAGCGGAACCCACGTAGGTACTCGAAAGTGATCTTGCGCAACCTCGTCACGGCGCAGGATCAACACGGACAAATTGGTACTGAGAAATACGAACAGCAGGAGCAGGACGACTGTTTCAGCGAGTGTGGCTAGCGTCCCCGTCAGCGTGAGCCCGATTGCTACGAGGGTGGTAGCGATCACTGCTATCCACGGGGTGCGTCGTTGAGGCAGCACTTTGCTCAAGGCATTCGGCAAAAGTCCAAGGCAGGCCATGCCATAAGTAAGGCGGCTGGCCATTATCATGGTTAGAAGTGCGCCGTTGGCTACCGCGACCAATGCAATAAAGGCAAAGACGCGAGGCGGGATGTTCAAACCTGACGCCCGAACCACCTCAAGAAGAGGAGCAGAGGTTGCAACCAGTTTTTCCATGGGCAGTACGGAAGATGCCGCTACACCGACCGCCATGTAGAGGACTCCGGCGGTCAGCAATGCGCCAAACAATGCGCGGGGGTAAACCTTTCGAACGTCTCGAATTTCTTCTGCAAGATTGGCGGATGTTTCGAATCCTACAAAAGAATAGAAGGCGATCAGTGCCGCACCCAAAACGGCTAACATCGGGCTGACTCCCGGCTTGAACTCCAGGCTGCGACCCAAATCTGCATCGCCTGTACGGAAATACCAAGCGGCGGCAACAACGACCAAAAGAAGGCCTGACAGCTCAATGACTGTCATCACCAGGTTGGCTCCCAAGGATTCTTTGATTCCCCTCGCATTGAGTAGCGCGATCACGAGAAGAAACAGTAAGGCTGAAATGTGAGGTGGTACATGGATGAACGCCGCCAGGTAATCACCCGCAAACGCCAGCGATAAACCCGCAGCGCTCGTGACAGCTGCAGATAGCATGCAAAAGCCCACAAGAAAAGAAATGAGCGGTGACCCGAACGCTTTCTCGGCGAAAACCGAAGCGGCGCCTGCGTGGGGATATTTTGTTACCAACTCGGCATAGGAACCTGCAGTAAGCATCGCGAAAAAAAGAGCGATCAGCAGCGGCATCCATATTGCGCCACCCACCTCCCCCGCAATTGTCCCGGCAAGAGCATAAACGCCTGCCCCGAGCACATCGCCGAGAATAAATAGAAAAAGCATCGGGCCGGTAACGGCCCGGCGCAGGGAGGTCTTGGAGGGCAAGGTCTTCACGATCTACTTCCTGACTTGAGGTTCGGAGGGCCGATTACCGGGCTGGAAGTCAGGCGGCTCCACTCTCAATCAATGGAAATTCGCGTATCACTAAAGTTCACATATCTTGCCAAGGTGACAAGTAAAAGGTGCCTCACGTACACCCTGATTAGAGCTATGGAATTCCTCTCAAGTAGCTAAAAATCGAAAACAAAAAAGGGCCGTAATCAGGCCCTTTTGTGTTCAAACCAAAATCATTTGGTCAGCCAGGACTCCACAGTGTCGGAGCCGTGCTCTGCTTTCCAATCCTTCAGCGTTTTATGATTGCCGCCTTTGGTTTCAACAACTTCCCCAGTGTGCGGATTTTTATAGACCTTCAACTGGCGAGGCTTGCGACTGCCGGCTTTGGACCCGGCGGCTGGAGCGCGACGACCTGCTTGCGGATCAAGCAGGTTGATCACGTCCTTAAGGCTGTAGCCGTATTTTGCGAGCAAGTCGCGCAGCTTCGTTTCGAACTCGATTTCTTTCTTGAGGCCAGCATCACCCTTGAGGGTTTCGAGGGCCTGGAGCTGTTCGGCGAGGTGTTTTTCGAGCTGGCGGAATTCGGCAAGTTTAGACATGAAAAAATCTCGATGTGAGTAATACCTGAAGGTTACACCATAAATCACGGCCCGCACTTACAAGGACTGGCGCTGGGTCTTTACCTGGACAGCCTCAACAGGCCTTGAATTGATTCCCTGTGAACGGTCGAAGTCTTTTTCTTATCGATGAGTATCCGCCTCCTCAGCCGGATAAAACTCACCTTCCTTCCCTATCCTTTTGAGCTGTTCGCGCACGATCAACTCAACGCTGGCAACTGCGGCTTGATCGTCAGGGTCGACCAGCTGCAAGGACAGGCGCTGGATATTCTGATCGTGGGTGCCCTCACTCATCATCTCGTGCGTAAAGACTTGTTCACCTCGCCATAGGCAAAGTTGAGTATGAGTTTCTCCGAGCCATATTTCGTTGATTGATCTGAGGTCGGTGGTAGCCAGTTGATCGACAGTGATTGTCTTATCCATTGCGCCGTACCTTACCAATGAGTAGATACACATAGACTTGCGGGCCCAGGGGTCGCTCCAAGTGAAGGCAGTTCACTGCGATTTCCGATGATGACGAAACCATCCCGTTCGTCCGCTTCCAGCCCTTCCTGCATCTCAGCCAAACCAGCAAAGAACATCGACTTCATGATCAGAAATACCGCCGGTGGTAAATCACCCACTCATCAGCAATTGAGGCTATGGAATCACCAGAGTGATCGAGCAACGCTTTGATCTGCGAATTCGCAGAGGCGAATCGATCAGTAATGAGATGACCAGGCGTTTACGGCGAAGGTGTATGGCAACAGAGCGAGAGCGCGAAGCCCTGCCAAGGAAACCGAAAACGCGTTTAGCGACTACGACAAGCGACAACAGCGACTATAGTCATTGGTGAGCCAGAGCGAATCCTGTCGCTGCTCTCCCCAACTGGCCCTCAATTCAATACCGCGAAAGCACGGCGAGCGTCGTCGTGCTTCTGGACGCGGAATATGAACGTCTTGCTGCCGAAAACACGCAGGCTCAGGCTGAGATCGTGGCAGCGTTGCCTCTTATAAATCCCTTGATGGTGGATGGAGTTATCCCCGCCGGGCAAGTCGCATCCCCCCTGAGTAGACCCCAAACTCCTATCTATCAGGGCTCAAGCAATGAACACTTCAGAATTTGGTGATGCAGAGGAAACGAAAGACGACCTGGTTCAGGAGCCGCTGCCAGCCGGCACCGTAGCGCCCGACTTCTTACTGTACGCGACTCCCGATCAGCAATTGTCGCTACGCGAGCTGAAGGGAAATCCCGTGATACTGACGTTTTATCCCGCCGATTGGAGTTCGGTTTGTGGCGATCAACTGACCTTGTACAACCAGTTGCTACCCACATTCAGAGAATACGGTGCGACGCTCCTGGGTATCTCAGTCGACAGCGCCTGGTGTCATCAGGCCTTTGCCAAAGATCGGAATTTCCACTTCAGCCTGCTGGCCGATTTTGAGCCCAAAGGAGCTGTGGCGCGACGGTATGGAGCGTACGACTCCCACCTGGGAGTTTGTAAGCGGGCACTGTTCGTGATTGACAAGGAGGGAGTGATCGCCTGGAGCTACATTTCACCAATGGCAATCAACCCAGGGGCGGACGGCATTCTGGATGCGCTGGATGCGCTGGCGAATGCACCACAATGCACGCCAACCAAAAATTAACAGGTGATCACATGGCCACTCTCAAAGTGCCGGTAAGTGCCAACGACCATCGCCAGGGAAGCGCGCATGCCAAAGTCACCTTGGTGGAATTTGGCGATTATGAATGTCCCTATTGCGGTTTAGCGTATTGGGTCGTCAAAAATCTCCAGCAGCGTTTTCGCAACGATTTGCTCTTCGTGTTCCGTAACTTTCCCCTGACCACCGCCCACCCGCACGCAATGGGTGCAGCCGTCACCGCTGAATATGCAGGGAGTCGAGGACTCTTCTGGGAGGCTCACGACGAACTGTATGAAAATCAGGATCGATTGGGCATGCCACTGTTTCGGGCCATCGCTCTAAAACACGGTCTCTCCAGTGAAGAACTTTATGTTGCGCTGCAGGAAGGCACTTACCTGGCCAAAATAAAATCCGACTTTAATGGCGGTGTACGGAGCGGCGTTAACGGCACCCCCGCGTTTTACATTGACGGGCTTCGCTATGACGGGGTTCCAGAGTTCGCCGAGATGAGTCAGATGATTGAGCGTTCGTTGGTGAGTTGACGAAATGGCCGGATAATCAATTCGCCTGATAGTTCCCCACCGTAATCGAGGCGGCATGTACGGCTGTTGAACGGCAGCATCTGCCCGATCCAATTGGCTCGCTGCCACGCACTCGCCATTTGGCCATATACAGACCGCCGATACGGAGCCAGCAGCGAATGAAATCCTTGAAGTATTATGAAAAAAATCGACACGCCACATGGTTAGAGTTGTTTTTTGACCTGATTTTTGTTGTTGCAATTGGCAAGGTTACACACACTCTCGGACATGTTCATCAAGGCCACTTTGAACAAGAGCAACTATGGACATTTCTCCTGCTTTTTGTTCCATTGTGGTGGGTTTGGTCCAGCCACACGATTTACTCCAACAGGTTTGATACAGACAGCAGCCTTCACCGTCTGGCCACATTATTTATAATGTTGCTGCTGATTGTGTTGTCTGCACGGATCGGTGAGGAATTAGGATTAAACTATCCGCTTGTTATTTCCTGCTATTTTGGAATACGTGCCATCATCAGCATTATGTACATTTCATCCATCAGTAAAATCGACTACCGCAGCGAATTATCCTCCAGGCTTGGCTTTGCGCTGTCAATTAGCGCAATGGTTAGTCTTTCATCCATCCTTTTTGACCCACCTGTGCGTTACGTTGTCGCTTACATTGGGATTTTCCTTGACATTCTGCTGCCTGTATTTTTTTGGAGCAAATCAAAGCCATTGCCAGCACATACGGAACACTTGGTTGAACGACTAGGCTTACTCACCCTCATCTTATTGGGTGAGTCAGTCATTAGCCTTGCTGGAGGATTATCCGGCATTCAATGGGATCGTTATAATGTGATGGCAGCAATCACCGGCTTTATCATGATTTGCAGTATCTGGTGGATCTATTTTGATAGCTTTTACCTGCTGAGCAAAAATGATAGCAGTATGAGCGGGCACTCCTTAATCTACTCGCACCTCTTTCTATTTATAGGGCTGGCCCTCCTCGCAAATTTGATTAGACATGCAATCCTGAATGACATTGTGATTCGCGATTTTCAGATTATGTCAATCATCGGCATGACCTTGTTTTTCCTGGGCAAGCAATATGGCTATTTCGTAGCCGTACCTAAAATAAGGAAGTACATACTGCAAAACACCTTGATCGTGTTGTCTTTGGCAGGGCTGTTTATATTCCTGCCCCGCGCCGAGTACATATTGATCGGACTAACAGCAACCATGATCTGTTATGTTTTGTTGAATTTCAGATATCGTTAAATGTTTATTATTCGAGCATGGAGCTCGCAGGTGCATCAGTGGTATCACCGGGACGAACCTGCTGAGTCATTCGCTGCGCCACTTCAATCAGTACCTGATCGCCGAAGTAGTGTCCGATCGAATCGTTGATGGATTTGAATCCATCCAGATCAATACACATCACCGCCAGACGACGCTTACGCATTAGCTATCAGCTTTGATGCTCGATCGCACAGACACAACGTCAGCCCCTGAGATACAGCAGATTATCCCTTGCCGACTTCAAGAACGGCATATTTCGACTGAGCCCTTTTGCTAGCTTATTCAAACCACAGGGCACCCCATATACCGGTGCCCCGGCGTCGCTCTGACCTCCCTCCGTCCCTGCGGTTAACAGCCCCCATCAGTCCTCTAAGGAGCTAGTTGGATGACAACACAATCTTCGAATACCTACACCGTGGATTCGCAAACGGCTCAACAGTTTTATATCAATGGTGGCTGGTGTTCGCCGGCAACGCCTGCCAGTTCGCCCGTGGTCAATCCGGCGACTGAAAGCGTAGTTGCAGAGGTTGCCAGCGGGTCGGCCGCAGACGTTGATCGGGCCGTCGCTGCAGCGCGTGCTGCGTTTCCTCACTGGTCTGCAACCTCCGCCGAAACGCGCGCGAGCCTTCTTGGAAAGATTTACGACCTGATCCTTGAACGAAAAGAGTCGCTTGCGCAGGCCCTATCTCTGGAAATGGGTGCTGCCATCGTTTTCGCCCGAGCGATGCAAGTGCCTTTGGCGGCCGAACATGTTCGGATTGCCCGTGATCTGCTGTCCACCTACCGCTTCCAGACGGTTGAAGGCGGCACCGCGATTGACCGCGAACCCATTGGCGTCTGCGGTCTCATCACCCCTTGGAACTGGCCGCTTTATCAAATCACCGCCAAGGTGGCTCCAGCGATTGCGGCCGGATGCACAGTGGTGCTGAAACCCAGCGAGCTGTCACCACTGAGCGCCCTTCTTTTCGCCCAGCTGGTGCATGACGCCGGCCTGCCACCGGGTGTCTTCAATCTGGTCAATGGCACGGGCCCCGAGGTCGGCGGCGCCATGGCTGCGCACCCGGATATCGATATGATTTCGATCACCGGTTCAAACCGTGCAGGTGCGCTGGTCGCACAGGCGGCTGCTCCTACAGTGAAACGCGTCACCCAGGAACTGGGCGGCAAGTCACCCAACGTGCTGTTGCCCGATGCGGACTTCGCCAACGTCGTGCCACTGGGCGTGATGACGGCGTTTCGCAACGTCGGGCAATCCTGCAGCGCCCCGACCAGAATGATCGTACCCAGGGACCGGCTGGCGGAAGTCGAGGCACTGGCCGCCGCAACCGCCAACGCGATCATCGTGGGGGATCCACAATCGGAAGAAACGGTACTCGGTCCGATAGCCAATGAGGCTCAGTTCAAGCGCGTGCAAGCCATGATCGAATCGGGCCTGAATGAAGGGGCCAAACTCGTCTGCGGCGGACCAGGCCGCGTGCCTGGTCATGAAACAGGCTTCTATGCCCGACCGACTGTCTTTTCCGATGTCGACTCGAGCATGCGCATTGCCCAGGAGGAAATCTTCGGGCCAGTGCTGTGCATCATTGCCTATGAAACGCTCGATGAGGCTGTCGCGATCGCCAACGACACCGTGTACGGACTGAGCGCCCACGTTCAATCCCGCGACCTTGATCAGGCACGCGCCGTTGCCTCACGCATCCGCGCAGGACAAGTGCTGCTGAATCACCCGGCCTGGAATCCCATGGCCCCATTCGGTGGCTACAAACGATCCGGAAATGGTCGTGAATTTGGTGTCTACGGCTTTGAGGAATATCTGGAAACCAAAGCAATCGTAGGCTTCGGTGGCTAGCACACAATGGGGGACAGTCAGCTGTCCCCCTATTGGATCGCGCCTGATGGATGTAGGGAACTTCAGTGCCGCAACAACTTGCGCAACGGCACACCGTCCTTGAGCACCGGGGACTTGATAACGATGTAGCTGAAGTACTTGGAAATGCCGATGTTTTTATCCAGCAGGCTTTCAATCACTTCCTGATAGTGCTGAATACTGCGCGTCATGAAACGCACCAGATAATCGTAGCCACCACTGATCAAATGGCACTCGAGCACCTCATCCACCAGCCGAATGTTCGACTCGAACTTGGCGAAGTCTTCACGCTTGTGGTCACTCAGGGTGATTTCGGTGAAGACCGTTACCGATTCGGTGATCTTCGCCAGGTTCAGGTGTGCCTTGTAGCTGGAAATGTACCCGGCCGATTCCAGCCGTTTGACCCGTTGCAGACAGGGGCTGGCCGACAATCCCACGGCATCGGCCAGGCTGACATTGGTCATGCGCCCGTCCCTCTGCAACTCAACCAGGATACTGATGTCGATGCGGTCCAGTTTGACTAAACCTTCCATTGCGAACCTCTTGACTGCCATTTGTAGGACAATCTACTAGCAAAATCAGCGCCGTAAACACTGCTGATGCTGTGCGACCAGATCAGCCATGCTGTTGATGCAATAATCCGCAGCACATGGGGTCGGCTGTTGGCCCCGTTCGCGACCGATCAGACACACATCGGTCAGCGCCGGGCCACGGGCGGCGGGTCGGGTCACCCGCAGAATGTGCTCCGGCTTCAGCTCGTTGGCATTCAACCAGTCCTCGTCCCGCAGCGGATCGCTGGCCAGCGAAATAAAATCATCGGCCACAATCCCCAGATGCTCGCACAACACGGCGCGATCCTCGGCATCCCGGTCGCCCACCACCAACAGACGATAAAACTTGCGCAAGTACAGCATCGCTCCCGGCGCGTCTTCGAACAATGACCAGTTGGCAGCAGAGCGCGCGAAACTCATGCCCTCCTCCCAACTGGCGTTCAAGCTCCAGCGCTCGGCCAGTTGGCGATGGGCAAAACACAGCAATCCGCTGAAGCCCAGTTCGGCAAAGCGCGGATAGAGCGCCTGCACCACCTCGCGAAATTCGCCCAGCACCTGTTCCTTGTCCGGGCGCCCGCCCCGGCTGTCGAGCAACGGCTGCAGCGCTGTCCAGACACCCGAATCACGGTCAACCAGGACTTCGTCGCAATCGATGAGCAGTGCTCGATAATCAGTCAGCCCCATGGTGTACACAGCCTCCGATGATGCGTTTCATCAATCCGTGCGCCAAAAAGGTTCAGCGACGCTGGCCAGCGACCGCGCCGCTGAACCCGGCGGACATCAGTTCAATACCCGTGCCAATGCAGCCTGCAGCATCTGCAACGCTTCATCGATCTGCGCTTCGGTCGTCACCAGTGGCGCGAGGAAGCGCAAGACGTTGCGATAGACGCCACACTTGATCACCAGCAAGCCACCTTTGCGTGCTTCATCGATCACACGCTGGTTCAGATCCGCGTCCGGGGAGCGCGCTTCATCGTTCTTGATCAGCTCGATGGCCAGCATGAAACCGGTGCCGCGTACGTCACCGATCTGCGGGTGACGGCGCTGCAACTGCAGCAAACCTTCACGCAGGCGCTTGCCCAATGCATCGCCACGTTCGAGCAGTTTCTCCTCTTCATAAGCGTCGATCACTGCCAGGGCCGCTGCGCAGGAAAGTGCATTGCCACCGTAGGTGCCGCCGAGGCCTCCAGGCAGTGGAGAATCCATGATTTCAGCTTTGCCGACCACGCCCGACAACGGCAGCCCGCCGGCCAGACTCTTGGCGACGGTGACCAGGTCAGGCTGGATGCCGGCGTGCTGGAAACCGAACCACTTGCCGGTGCGGCCGAATCCGGTCTGGATTTCATCGAGGATCAGCACGATGCCGTGCTTGTGGGTCAACTCACGCAATGCCTGGAGGAATGGTGCCGGCGCCGCAAGGAAACCACCGTCGCCCTGTACGGGTTCAATGATGATCGCCGCAACCCGCTCCGGCGCAACCTGAGTGGCGAGCAACTCGTCCAGCGCCTTGAGCGCCATCTCACTGGTGACGCCGCGATAGGCATTGGGAAATGGGGTGTGAAACACCTCCGGCGCGAATGGCCCGAAGTTCTGTTTGTAGGGCTGGCTCATGCCGGTCAGCGTGGTGCCGAGCAAGGTGCGTCCATGGAAACCGCCGCGGAAGGAGATCACCGCAGAGCGGTTGGTGTGAGCGCGGGCGATTTTCACCGCGTTCTCCACGGCTTCGGCACCGGAGGTGAAGAACGCCGCTTTGTAGTGTTCCTCGCCACCTATCATTTCGCACAAACGCTGGGCCAGATCCAGATACGGCTTGTAGGCCACCACCTGGAAGCAGGCGTGCGAGACCTTATGCAATTGGGCCTGCACCGCTGCAACCACTTTGGGATGGTTATGGCCGATGTTCAGCACGCCGATGCCGCCGACGAAGTCCAGATAACGCTGGCCGTCCACGTCCCACAATTCAGCCCCTTGGGCGCGATCAATCACCAGTGGATGAGCGGTGACCAGTCCGCGTGGCACGAACTGATCACGCTGACGGAGTAAATGAGGCGTTTGGTCGACTTGGCTGTTCATGGCATTTCCCTTCGTGATTCCGGCAGCCCGGAGTGAATGCAGGAGGTGGTTACACAGGGTCTTAAGATTAAGACTTGTGCGGAACGAACTACGCCGAACTTGGCCCCTGAGAAATCCGGATCGACTGTTTTCACCCTGCCAAACGGCAGATTCCTTCAGGCCGCCGAATCTGCCGGACGCGTGCGTATATGACGTGGCGCGCAGTGTTCGCAGCGCTGCTTTCGACAGATCCTGCTCTGGCGTTGGGCGATGATGGGAGCACCTTCAACCTCCTCAGGAATTGACCATGGCCCTGCTTTACAAAGCTGACCCCGTGCGCGGCGAACGGTGGAAAGCACTGTTCGCCGAACATGCCCCGGACATCGAATGGCGCGCCTGGCCGGACATCGGCGATCCCGCAGACATCAAGTACCTGGCGGCGTGGCAGGCGCCGGAAGATCTGCAGACGGTGCTGCCGAATCTGCAGGTGTTGTTTGCGTTGTCGGCCGGCGTCGATCAACTGGATCTGAGCCGTGTCCCGCCAAGTCTTCCGGTGGTGCGCCTGCTCGATCCCGGGATCACCCAAGGCATGTGCGAGTACGCCAGTTTTGCCGTGCTCGCTTTGCACCGGGACATGTTGCGCTATCGCCAGCAGCAGATGGCGCGGTGTTGGCAGGCGCACCTGCTGCAGCCGGCGCATCAGCGTCGGGTGGGAGTGATGGGCCTCGGTACTCAGGCGCAGCAGATTCTCGCCACCTTGCAGCCCCTGGGCTTTGCCCTCAAGGGCTGGGCGCGCAGCGCGCATCGGATTGCCGGCGTCGAGTGTTTTGCCGGTCGCGAGCAACTGCCGGCGTTTCTGAGCCAGTGCGACATTGTGATGTGCGTATTGCCGCTGACCGAGCAGACCCGTGGCATTCTCGACCGTGAGTTGTTTCGCCAATTGCCGCGTGGCGCTGCACTGATCAACATGGGGCGCGGTGGGCATCTGGTGGAAGAAGATTTGCTCGAAGCGCTGGACAGCGGGCAACTCAGCGGAGCGGTGCTGGATGTGGTGCAGAACGAACCGGCGCCGGCGGATCATCCCTTCTGGGGCCATCCGCAGATTCTGCTGACGCCGCATATCGCGGCGATGACCCAGCCGGAAAGTGCATTTGCTGTCCTGCTGGAGAACATCCGCCGCTTCGAACGCGGCGAGCCCATGAACGGTCAGATCGACCGCAACAAGGGCTACTGATTCAGACCCTCTGCACGAGCGAGCAGGCTCACTCATGCAGAGGATGACGATGTTTCAGAGGAATTCGGCGATGGCCCTGCCGACATCCTGGGTCGAGCCCTTCCCGCTCAGGTCCGGGGTGATCGGGCCCTCGGCGATCACCCGCTCGATCGCCTGCAGGATACCGTCGTGTGCTGCACGATAACGCTCGTCACCGTTGCCCAGGAAATCGAGCATCAGCGCCCCGGACCAGATCATCGCAATCGGGTTGGCGATGTTCTGCCCATAGATGTCCGGCGCCGAACCATGCACCGGCTCGAACAGCGACGGAAAGCGTCGCTGCGGATCAAGGTTGGCCGACGGCGCAATGCCGATGGTTCCGGCACACGCCGGCCCCAGGTCGGAGAGGATGTCGCCGAACAGGTTCGACGCCACCACCACATCGAACCGATCCGGTTGCAGAACGAAGCGCGCGCACAAGATATCGATGTGCTGCTTGTCCCACGTCACTTCCGGGTACTGCGCAGCCATCAGCGCGGTGCGCTCGTCCCAGTACGGCATGCTGATCGAAATGCCGTTGGACTTGGTCGCTGCGGTCAGGCGCTTGCGTGGCCGGGTCTGGGCCAGGTCGAAGGCAAACTTGAGAATCCGGTCGACACCCCGGCGGGTGAAGACCGATTCCTGCAGCACAAACTCATGCTCGGTGCCTTCGAACATCTTGCCGCCGACCGATGAGTACTCGCCTTCGGTGTTCTCGCGAATCACCACGAAATCGATATCCCCCGGTTCGCGTCCAGCCAACGGGCATGGCACCCCGGGGAACAAGCGCACCGGCCGGATATTCACGTACTGGTCGAAGTCGCGACGGAATTTCAGCAGCGACCCCCACAGGGAAATATGGTCCGGCACTTTCTCCGGCCAGCCCACGGCGCCGAAGTAAATCGCGTCGAAGCCCTTGAGCTGTTCGAACCAGTCCTCGGGCATCATCTGCCCGTGTTCCAGGTAATAATCGCAATGCGCCCAGTCGAGCACTTCAATGCTCAAGTCCAGCTGCCATTTCTTCGCGGCCTGCTCCAGAACCCGCAGCCCCTCGGGCAACACTTCCTTGCCAATCCCGTCGCCGGCAATCGCGGCGATCTTGAAGACCTTGCTCATCAGTTGTGGCTCCTCCGTTGTTGTGAAGTTACAAGCCGCCGATGTGGAAGGCTTTGACTTCAAGGTATTCGTCAAGACCGTATTTGCTGCCTTCACGACCCAGCCCCGATTGCTTGATGCCGCCGAACGGCGCGACTTCCATGGAGATGATTCCGGTGTTGAGGCCAACCATGCCGAATTCCAGCGCCTCGCCGAAACGCCATGAACGCCGCAAGTCTTGAGTGAAGTAATAGGCGCCGAGGCCAAACGGTGTGGCGTTGGCCAGGGCCAAGGCTTCGGTTTCGTCGGTGAACCGCATCAGCGGCGCGACGGGGCCGAAGGTTTCTTCGTTGGCCAGGAGCATGCCGGCGTGGGCACCGCCAAGCACCGTCGGTTGCACAAATTGACTGTCACCCTCGGGAACGCCGCCGCAGAGCAACTGCGCGCCCTGGCTCAAGGCATCATCGATGTGGCGGGCCACCTTGCTCACGGCCGCCTTGTTGATCAGCGGGCCGATGGTCACGTTGTCTTGCAGGCCATTGCCGACCTTGAGCTTGCCGACCTCCTCGACCAGACGCTGGGCAAAACGCTGGTAAATGCCGTCCTGTACCAGAATCCGGTTGGCGCAGACGCAGGTCTGCCCGGCGTTGCGAAACTTGCTCAGCATGATCCCGGTAATCGCCTGCTCAAGATCAGCGTCGTCAAACACAATGAACGGTGCGTTGCCGCCGAGTTCCAGGCTCAATCGCTTGATGTGTTCGGCACTCTGGCGCATCAGCAAACGGCCCACCGCAGTGGAACCGGTGAAGGAAATCTTGCGCACTGTCGGGTTGCCGGTCAGCTCTTCGCCAATCCCGGCGGGCATGCCGGTCAGCACATTGAACACCCCGGCCGGAATGCCGACGCGCTCAGCCAACACCGCCAACGCGAGCGCTGACAGCGGCGTCAGATCCGACGGCTTGACGATGATCGGGCACCCCGCCGCCAGAGCCGGTGCACACTTGCGGGTAATCATCGCGTTGGGGAAATTCCACGGCGTGATCGCCGCGCAGACACCCACCGGTTGCTTGAGGGTCAACAGTCGGCGGTCGCCGCTGGGCGCCGGCATGGTTTCGCCGTAAATCCGCCGAGCCTCTTCGGCAAACCATTTGACGAAACCCGCACCGTAGCGGATTTCACCTTTGGCTTCATTCAGCGGCTTGCCTTGTTCGCAGGTCATGATCAGCGCCAGATCATCGAGGTTGTCGATCATCGCCTGATACCAACGCTCCAGCAGCGCCGCTCGTTCGGCGGCCGGTCGTGCCCGCCAGGCGGGCCAGGCCTGTTCGGCGGCGGCGATGGCGCGTCGGGTTTCCACGCCTTGCATGGCGGGCACGCGGCCGATCAATTCGCCGCTGGCCGGGTCGACGACATCCAGGGTCGCGCGGTCATCGGCGCCGATCCACTGGCCGTTCACATAAGCGAGTTCTGCGAGAAGACCGGGGTCTTTCAAACGATTCTTGAGCATGGTCGAGTCCTGATCCGAGACAGATTCCAGTCTAGGGAGACTCGACGGATAAGGATGCTGAAAGCGCGTAGCGGACAGTGTCGGCTGCTGAAATTGACGGTGGAACAGCAGAATTGCTGTTTCCTATCGTTTCAGCGAACCGAGCAAACCCTCCAGAAAGCGCTCCCCCGCCTCCATCTGGCTGATCTCGATAAACTCGTCCGGCTTGTGCGCCTGCTCGATCGATCCTGGCCCACAGACAACCACCGGCACATCCAGACGCTGCTTGAACAACCCGCCTTCCGTACCGAACGAAACCTTGGACGTCGCGGTATCCGGCGCCGCGAAATTTTTCAGAAAACGTACCGCTTCGACGCTCGGGTGGGTGTCCAGTCCGGGATAGACGTTGACCGTTTCAATCTCGATGGCCGCCACACTTGAGAGCTTCTGCGCCTCGCGCACGATCACCTCGGCACGCTCCTGCATCTGCGCGAGAATCTGTTCCAGATCATCGGCCGGCAAATTGCGCACCTCAAAATCCACCGTGCACAGATTCGGCACGATATTCAGCGCCCGACCACCGCCGATCTGGCCGACGTGCACGGTGGTGTAAGGCACGTCGTAATCGGCATCCCGGGCGCCCTGCTCCTGCAGTTGGCGCTGGGATTCACGCAACGCAGCAATGAAATCGCAGGCAACGTGGATCGCGTTGACCGAGCGCGGCGCCAGCGAAGAATGCGCCTCCAGCCCCCGACAATAAGTGCGGTACGAGCCCTTGCCCTTGTGCCCCAGCACAAACTGCATGTTGGTCGGTTCGCCGATCAGGCACAGGAACGGTCGCACCGGCGCCAGGTGCAGCACATCGAGCAAACGCCGCACGCCAACGCAGCCGATTTCCTCGTCGTGTGACAGCGCCAGTTGCAGCGGACGGCTGAGGGAATGTTCAGCAGCGTCAAGCATCGCGTCGATGGACAGGGCGATAAAGCCTTTCATGTCGCAACTGCCGCGCCCGTAAACCCGCCCGTTCTGCTCCGTCAGCTGGAACGGTGGAACAGTCCACGCCTGCCCCGCTGCTGGCACCACGTCGGTGTGTCCGGACAGCAGAATGCCCGGTTGGTCTTTCGGACCGGTACTGGCAAACAGATTGGCCTTCTTGCCGCTTTCGTCCTTGACGATCAGCGACTCGATGCCCTTGCTCAGCAGCAACTCGCGAACGTACTCGATCAACGCCATGTTCGATTCCGACGACACGGTATCGAACGCAATCAATCGTTTGAGAATCTCCAGTACACGGGGTTTCATGAGGCTTTGCTCCGTTGTTCGGCCAGGGGGGCGAACCGGCGTATGGAAAAGGGTTCAATCAACGTGGAGGTACTGCCGGTACTGATCAATTCAGCCATGACGTCACCGACGCCCGGCCCCAACTGGAAGCCATGGCCACAGAAGCCGAACGCGTAATACAAGCCATCGACCGTACCGCTTGGCCCCATGATCGGCAGCGAGTCCGGCAGATAGCTTTCGATGCCGCTCCAGACTCGAATGATGTTCAGATTGCCGACGCCCGGCAGCAGTCGGCGCATTTGCCGGATCTGGTTGAGGATGCTGCGCGGCTCGACATAAGCGCGGCGATTGAGCATGTCCGGTTTGCTGCGATAGCCGCCGCCAATGATGATGTTGCCGCGCGGAATCTGCCGGAAATAAATGACTTCCTCAGGGATCTTGGTGAACACCCCAATCACCGTCGGCAAGGCGTACGGCACCGGTTCCGTCACCGCCATCTGCGGGCCATGGGTGTCCAGCGGAACCGGTTCGCCGAACTGCGCGGACAGTTTCTCGCCCCAGGCCCCGGCGGTGATCAGCAGTTGTGCGGCGCGATATTGCCGGCCATCGGTGGTGGTGACGCTGAACTCGCCTGCGGTTTTCTGCACCTGGGCCACTTCGGTCTGTTCTTCGATACGCGCACCGATCCGCCGCGCCGCCCGGGCAAATGCCGGCGCCGCCAGACGCGGGTTGGCGTGACCGTCATGCGGCGCGTAGGAGCCCCCCTTCACGTCCGGCCCCAGAAATGGAAAACGCCGATGCAGTTCAGCGCCGCGATAGACCTGCAGATCCAGTTGGGCCGCCTCCGGTGCAGCGGCATACGCCTCGAGCTCGGCAATTTCGTCTTCGCGGTAACACACGCGCATGTGGCCGCTGGCGATGAATTCCAGATCGTCGTCAATCAGCTCCGGCAAGCGCTTCCACAGCGCAAACGAACGGTTGGCCAATTCCAGTTGCCCCAGATAACGGCCCTGACGCCGCACGTTGCCGAAGTTGACGCCGCTGGCGTATTGGCCAATCAGGTCGCGCTCGAGCAGCGTCACGGAGTGCCCGCGCTGACACAGGAAAAACGCTGACGCCGCGCCCATGATGCCGCTGCCGATAATCAATACATCACTTTTCTGCGGGTTCATGACGGCTCCTCGATGATCACCATCGGCAACGGTTTGACGGGGGCCTGACCGCGTTGACGGCCGACCTGCTGCACACTGACGCCGGCCGCGGCGGCAATCACTTCGGCGCCGGCCTGGGAGCAGTAGCGGCCCTGGCAACGGCCCATGCCGACCCGACTGAAGGCCTTGGCCCGATTGACTTCACACGCGCCCTTTTCACTGACCGTACGGCGCAGTTCGCCCGCGCTGATCATCTCGCAGCGACAGACGATCGCCGAATCCGGCAACGCCCGGGCCTGTTCGGCGGGCCAGGGAAATGCCTGCGCCAGACCGAGGCGGAACTGATCCATCAACGCCAGTGCGCGCCGTTGCTCCGCGCGCAAACCGGCATCCACCGGTTGTTGCTGATCCTCCAACAGAGCCATCGCCACCAGACGTCCGGCATGTTCAGCCGCATCGGCGCCGCGGATCTTTGCCCCGTCGCCAGCGGCATACACACCGCTGACCGAAGTGCGGCCCTCTTCATCAAGCGCCAGCCACCATTGGCCGGATGCTTCATCAAAACGCATGCGGCACCCGGCCAGATCGGCCAGTTGGGTTTCCGGACGCAAGTGATACCCCAGGGCCACGGCATCGCAATCGATGTCCAGGTTTTCGCCTTTGGCTGAGCGCACGCGCACGCCACTGACGCCGCTAGTGGCATCTCCCGATATCTGCTCCGGCTTGATCCCCAGGTGCACCGGAATTTTTGCCTGGTACAACTGCGCCAACAGTTTCATCCCGGTGAGCAACACCCCGGGCCGCGCGAGCATCTTCGGCAGCGCCACAATGCGTTTGCTCATCGGCGATGTATCAAGCACCGCGGCGACGTTGGCGCCGGCCTTCACGTACTGGCTGGCCACCAGATACAACAGCGGGCCGCTGCCCATGAACACCACGCGATGACCGATAGAAACCGCCTGCGACTTGAGCGCGATCTGCGCCCCGCCGAGGCTGTAGGTGCCCGCCAGCTGCCAGCCTTCAATGGGCATCAAACGATCCGTGGCGCCGGTGCAGAGGATCAGCGCGTCGTAGTCCACCGTCGTATGGTGCCCCTGACTGACGCAGCACAACTGCTTGGGCACCAGATTCCACACCAGCGTGTCGGGCCGGTAATCGATGTGTGGGCGCAAGCGCTCGAAACTCTCGTGCAGGTCGCGCGCCTTGGCCGCTTCAGTGCCGTACAGCGCGCGGTAGTCGCGGGTGAAACCTTCGGGTTGGCGCCGATAGATCTGGCCGCCGTCGCGGCGATTTTCATCGATCAGGACCGGCTTGATGCCGGCCTTCACCAACGTCTCGGCGCAGCGAATCCCCGCAGGGCCGGCGCCGACGATAACTACCCGTGCAGTGGCCATGTCGCCTCCGGTTGTGTGGTGACGAGATCCAGCCCTTCACGGACTTCACTGGAGCACGCACGCAGACGTTCGCCGCTGCGCGTCCACACCCAGCAATCCTGGCAGGCGCCCATCAGGCAGAACCCGGCACGTCGACCGGCATCGAACTCCGACTGGCGCAGCGCATTGCCCTGAGTGAGCAATGCGACCATCAGTGTGTCGCCCTGCAACGCCTGGATGGGCACGCCATCCACGGTCAACCCGACGGTCACCCGACCCTGCTCGGCCAGTCTCACAAAACGAGCACTCATGCATAGGCTCCCTGATTCAAGGTGGTCACGTCCCGCTGGGTTTTCAGCAGTTCGACGCTGTCGTGGTGGCAAAGAATTTCACTGCCACCGTCGATGATTCGGCGGTTGGGTGCCGTACGGTTGCACAGGCCATCGACGCGCACCGGGCAGCGATTGAGGAAGGTGCACAGCTCGGCGACATTGGCTTTGGGCCCGATGGACGGCAGTTCGCCGCAAGTCGTCCCGCAGGTTTCCAGCCAGCCCTGGCGCAGCTCCGGCACCGAGTGAATCAACAGATCGGTGTAGGGATGGAACGGTGCCTGCGCAAACGACTGGCGGCTGCCGGCCTGAACCTTGTGGCCGCTGTACATCACCACCACGTCATCGCACAGCGCGCGCACGGTGGAGATGTCATGACTGATGAACAGGTAGGACACACCGAGCTGCTCACGCAAGTCGCGGAGCAATTCGAGAATCGCGGCACCGACCACGGTGTCAAGCGCCGAGGTCACTTCATCGCAGAGGATCAGATCGGGTTTGGCCGCCAGTGCCCGCGCCAGGTTCACCCGCTGTTTCTGCCCGCCGGATAACTCGCTCGGACGACGCTCGGCCAGGGCTCGCGGCAGGCGCACCAGATCCAGCAATTCACCGATACGTTCGCGCAACGCCGCGCCTTTGAGGTTGAAATACATTTTCAGCGGCCGACTCAGAATCGTGCTGATGCTGTGCATCGGATTGAGCGCCGTGTCGGCGTTCTGGAACACCATCTGGATCCGCCGGAATTGCTCGTCGCTGCGTTCGGCCAGACAACCGCCCAGCGGTTGCCCGTCAAAGGTCAGCCCGCCCAATGCCGGCGTGAGCAGGCCGGCCACCACGCGGGCCAGCGTTGACTTGCCCGAACCCGACTCGCCGATCACGCCAATCGCCTGGCCCCGGCGCACGGTCAGATCAATGTCTTCCAGTACACGAATGGCCGGCATGCCCTGGGTGTTCTTGTTGCCGTAACCGGCAGTCAGGCCGCGAATGGTCAGCAGCGGGGTTTCTTCGGCAATACCGCCAGGTGGGCGGATCGTCGTGTCCGGCCGCGCGGCGGCCAGCAAACTGCGGGTGTATTCATGACGCGGGCCTTTGAGCAGCGCCGCCGTGGCGCTTTGTTCGAAGATCTGACCGCCATTGAGCACGACAATCTGATCGGCCATTTGCGCCACCACGGCCAGGTCATGGGACACATACACCGCTGTCGCGCCACGATCACGCACCACGCGTTTGAACGCTCGCAACACGTCGATCTGGGTCGTCACATCGAGCGCCGTGGTCGGTTCGTCGAGGATGACCAGCAACGGATCACTGATCAGCGCCATTGCCGCCATCACCCGCTGCAGTTGCCCGCCGGACACCTGATGCGGGTAACGCTGGCCGATGTGATCCGGGTCCGGCAGGGCCAGGTCGCGGAACAGTTCAATGGCCTTGGCCTCAAGGGCGGCGCGGGTGCCGAGGCCATGAATCAACGCGCCCTCCACCACTTGGTCGATCAGCTTCTTCGCCGGGTTGAAAGCCGCCGCAGCGCTCTGCGCGATATACGACACCCGATTACCGCGCAGGCCCTGCAATTGCTGCTCGCTGAGCGCGAGCATGTTGTGCTCGCCGACCTGTACCACGCCGCCGGACAACCGACAGCCCCGTCGGGCATACCCCAACAGAGCGAGGGCAATGGTGGTCTTGCCCGAGCCCGACTCGCCGATCAACGCCAGCACTTCACCTTGTTCCAGGGCAAAGCTCACGCCTTTGACGATTTCGGTTTCCCCGTGTTCGCCGCAAGCGACCACGCGCAGGTCTTCAACTCGAATCAATTGGGTCATTTCAATGGCCTCCCGTGCGGCGACTGCGTCGCGACGACACTCTGTCGATAAACAGATTCACGCCGATGGTCAGGGTGCCGATGGCCAGCGCCGGGATGACGATGGCCGGCGCACCCTGATTGAGGCCGCCGATGTTTTCCCGCACCAGCGAACCGAGGTCGGCATCCGGCGGTTGCACGCCCAGTCCGAGAAAACTCATGCCGCTGAGCAGCAGCACAATGAAACCAAACCGCAAGCCCAGGTCAGTCAGCACCGGGTTGAGCATATTCGGCAGGATCTCCACGCACGCGATGTACAAGCGCCGCTCGCCACGGGTTCGGGCGACCTGCACATACTCCAGCGCTTCGATGTTCACCGCCATGCTGCGGGCGATACGGAACGCGCCCGGGGCGAAGCTCAACACTGCCGTGCTGATCAACAGCGTCACTGAAGAGCCGAACGCCGAGACCATGATCAACGCGAGCATCTTGCTCGGAATCGAGATAAAGGCGTCCATCAAGCGGCTGATCACTTCGTCCAGCCACTTCGGCGAGACCACCGACAGCAGCGCGCAACCGGTGCCCAGCGCACTGGCCAGCACCGCCGCAATCAACGCCAGGCCCACGGTGAAACGTGCGCCGACGAGCACCCGGCTGAGCATGTCGCGGCCCAGATAATCAGTGCCGAACGGGTACACCGCGCTGATGTTGTCGAACACATTGCCTGAAACCACTTCGCCGACCGGATGCGGCGCCAGCCACGGGCCGACCAACGCGACCAGCAGCCAGATAACGCAGATGGCGGCGCCGATGAGTCCCAGCCACGCGGGCCCGTGAGACACTTTGCCGGCTGACAGATCGGGGGCCGCGGGCGTCGATTTCACAATGAGATTGTTCATTGGTTTCTCAGCCTCGGATTGGACAGAATCGCGCACAGGTCGGCAATCAGCACCAGACCCAGATAAGCCGTACAGAACAACATGGTGCAGGCCTGCACCAGTGCCATGTCACGGTTGGTCACGGCATCGACCATCAGGCTGGCGATGCCGGGATAGTTGAAGATGGTTTCGACAATCACCACCCCTCCGAGCAGATACGACAGGCTCAGCGCAATCGCATTGGCGATCGGCCCGATGGCATTGGGCAAAGCGTGGCGCAGTACGATGCGCATCGGACTGACGCCTTTGAGCCGGGCCATTTCCACGTAGGGGCTGTCGAGCTGGTCGATCACTGCCGCGCGTGTCATCCGCGCCATTTGCGCAACGATCACGCAACACAGCGTCATCACCGGCAAGGCATAGGTGCGCATGAATTGCCACGGTGAAGTGATGTCACTGGCATAGGACAGCGCCGACAACCAGCCCAGGTTTACCGCAAAGATCAGCACCGCGAGGGTCGCCACCAAAAACTCTGGCACCGCGACCATGGCCAGGGTGGTGAAACTCAGGACACTGTCGATCCGCCCGCCCCGGCCCATCGCCGAGCCGATGCCGAGAACCAGCGCCACCGGCACCGACACCAGCGCGGTGGCGGCCGCCAGCATCAAGGTGTTGGGCACGCGCCCGGCCATCAGCTCGACGACCGGCATCGCGTTGGATACCGACACGCCCATATCGCCACTGAACAGGCTCATCAACCAGTGCAGGTAACGCACCACACCGGGTTGATCGAGCCCCAGTTTCAGGCGCAGCGCCGCCACCTGTTCCGGAGTGGCAAACTGGCCAAGGGATTGTTGCGCCGCGTCTCCAGGCAATACCGCCGTGATCGCGAACACGACCATCGATACGATCAACAAAGTCACGATCGCGGCGCCCAGCCGTCGACCGATCAACCACAGTGTGCTGCTATTCATCGCCTACCCTCCTGCACCTGGCTTGCCGTTCATTTCGACGGCTCTGTTCAAGCGTCCAGCCAGACCTGCTCGGCGAACATGTAACCCATGAAGCCGCCGAGCGGGTTGCTGCCGTAGCCCTTGATCCGTTGATCGACGCCGTCGATGTTGCTGATGAACACCGGAATGCCGATGCCACAGTGGTCGTGCACCAGAGTCTGCATGTCCGCGTACATCTTGCCGCGCTTGGCATCGTCGGTTTCGCCGCGGGCGAGCATCAGCAACTGATCGAACTGTTCGTTCTTCCAGCCGGACTCGTTCCACGGCGCCTTCGACTGGAAGAACTGCGAGAACATCACGTCGGCGTTCGGACGTGGGTTGATGTTGCCGAAGCTGATCGGGTGCTTCATCCAGTGGTTGGACCAGTAGCCGTCGCTCGGCAGGCGCTTGACGTCGAGTTTGAGCCCGGCCTGTTTGGCCGACTGCTGCAACAGCACTGCGATATCGACGGAACCCGTTGCGGCAGGCGACGCAAACAGCTCCATGCTGATGTTTTCCATGCCCGCTTTTTTCAGCAGGAACTTGGCTTTTTCCGGGTCGTAGACTGTTTGCGGCAGGTCGCTGTTGTAGTAGCGCGAGCCGGGCGCGATCGGATGATCGTTACCGACCACGGCAAAGCCGCGAAACACCGCCGACTTGATCTGTTCGCGATCGAGCAGGTACTTCATCGCCTGGGTGAAATCGGCGTTCTGACCTGGCAGCTGATCCTGACGGATGATCAAATCAGTGTAGTTGCCCGACGGCGCATCAACGACCCGGTGTCTGGCGCTGGCCTTGATCCGGTCGGTGGAGCGCGGGTTGACCTCGTTGATCATGTGCACGTCGCCGGACAGGAGCGCGTTGACCCGCGATGGCTCGTCGCCGATGGCAATGAATTCGATTTCGTCGAGGTACGGCAGGCCTGGCTTCCAGTAGCCGGTGTTGCGTGCGGCGACCGAACGTACACCCGGTTTGAACTCCTTGACCTTGAACGGTCCGGTGCCAATGCCCTGGTTGAAGTCAGTGGTGCCTTCGGGAACGATCAGCAGATGCGAGACGGCCAGAATCGACGGCAATTCGGCGTTCGGGGCAGTCAGGCGAATCTGTACTTCGTTGGCCCCTGTGGCCTTGATTTCGGCGAACTGCTCCATCAGCGGCATGACTTTGGAGCCGGTCAGCGGATCCTTGTGTCGTGACAGCGAGAACACCACGTCGGCCGCGCTGAGGGTTTTGCCGTTGTGGAAAGTCACGTCCTTGCGCAGGGTGATCGTCCACAGGGTCGCGTCGGTGTTATCGATGCGCTCGGCCAGTTCCAGTTGCGGCACCAGGTGCGCGTCGAAACGGGTCAGGCCGTTGTAGAACATGTAATGCCGCACATAGTCGGTGGACAGCGCGCCTTTGGCCGGGTCGAGGGTATCGGCGGTGGAGCTGGACATGCCGGCGACACGTATGCGCCCACCCTGCTTGCCTTTGCCCGGCGTCGCCGTATCGTCGGCCAACAGCTTGCCCGCGGCACCGAACAGGCTGCCGGCGCCGGCAGCCGCTACACCGGCCACGCCGAGCATTTGCAACGCGTGACGGCGTGACATGCCGCGATTGAGGCCTTCGAACACCCGCAGGCTTTCTTCGCCCGAGATCAGAGGTGAGTCGTTCTTGTGATCAGTCATTTCAGTGCTACCTGTCGAAATTAAGAAGGCTCAAGTGTTCCGGTTGGCCGGAACGTCCTGGAAACGCAAACGACGGTAAAGCCACAGCATCAGCTCAATGCAAATAGTCCTGAAAGCGGTAATAGGCGCCCACGAAAGGCAGGAACCACGGCTTGCCGAAATGCCCGGGGATCGCCGGCCAGTCGAGTTCACGCCAGGGGTTGGCCTCGGCATTGCCCGCCATCACATCGGCCATCACCTGCCCCATGTGCACCGACATCTGCACGCCGTGGCCGCTGTAGCCCATCGAATGGAACACGCCACCGTGCTGGCCGGCTCGCGGTAAACGGTCGGAGGTCATGTCTACCAGGCCGCCCCAGCAGTAATCGATCCTGACGCCGGCCAGTTGCGGAAACATCTGGATCATTGCCGCCTGCAGCACCTTGCCGCTCTTGGCATCGTTGACACTGTCGGACATGGCAAACCGCGCGCGCCCGCCAAACAGCAGGCGGTTGTCCGGGGTCAGGCGGAAGTAGTTACCAATCATTCGACTGGTGACATAAGCGCGGCGCCCCGGCAGCAACTGGTCGATCAGCGTCCGCGGCAGAACCTCGGTGGCAATGACGAAGCTGCCCACCGGCACAATCCGCCGCCGATACCAGCCCAGACCACCGTGCTGACAGGCACCGGTCGCCAGCAGAATCTGCCCGGCGTGCAGCGATCCCTGGCTGGTGTTGACCTGATAACCACCAGCCCGGGCTTTCCAGTCGAGCACCGAGGTGCCCTCATGGATCAGCGCGCCGTGACGCACCGCCGCTTCTGCCAGACCGACGCCGAAACGCCCGACGTGCATCTGCACGCCATTGCGCTGCAACAGGCCGCCATGGAACTGCGCAGAGTTGACTTCGGTGCGGGTCTGTTCGGCAGACAGCAATTCAACATCGGCATCGACTTCGTTGCGAATCAGCTCGCAGGTGCGGGCCAGCCCTTCGTAGTGCAGCGGTTTTGCCGCCAGTTTCAGCTTGCCGTTGCGCAACAGGTCACAGGCGATCTGCTCCTGCTCGACCAACGAGACAACGCTTTGCACGGCACTTTCGTAAGCCTGGTAATAGGCTTTGGCCCGGTCGGCACCGAGGCTGGCGCTGAGGCTGGCGTAATCTTGCGCCACCCCCGTGTTGCACTGCCCGCCATTGCGTCCCGAAGCCTCGCCGATCACGCGCCCGGCTTCCAGCACCACCACACTGGCGCCCTTGAGCGCCAGGGCCCGGGCTGCCGCCAGCCCGGTGAAACCGCCACCGACGATGGCCACATCGACTTGCCCGGGCAAACCGCCGAGCTGTGCGCCGGTGAAGGCCGGTGCGCTGTCGAGCCAGTAGGATTCACTGCCCATGTTCAATCCCGCCTTTGCCAATGAGGATGTCGTTACAGGCCGACCAGTGCGGCCAGACCGCCGATGTCCGGGATCTGGTGGTAGCTGTAGAAGGCATTGCCCGGTACTTCGTGGCCACGGGCGACGAAGGCCTTGTTCTTGATCTTCATGTCGTGGGCCGGCATCAGGTCGTAACGGAAGCTGGAGGACACATGCAAGATGTCTTCCGGGCCGCAGTTGAGGTTGTCGAGCATGTACTCGAACGCCGCCAGACGTGGTTTGTAGGCTTGTGCCTGTTCGGCCGTGAAGACTTTGTGAAAAGGTGCGCCGAGTTTTTCGACGTTGGACATGATCTGGCTGTTGCTGGCGTTGGAGAAAATCACCAGGGGAATCTTGTCGGCGATTTTCGACAGGCCGGCCGGTACGTCCGGGTGCGGGCCCCAGGTCGGAACGGCGTCGTAATACAGCTGGCCTTCTTCGCGGTATTCGATTCCCCAACGCTTGCAGGTACGCGCCAGAGCGATCTTGAGAATCTCGTCATACGGCATCCAGTCGCCCATGACCTGGTCCAGGCGATAGGCCGAGAAATCCTTGACGAACTGATCCATCTGCTCAGCGGGAACGCGATCGGCGAAGAGTTCGCGGGTCATCGTACCCATGTGGAAATTGGTCAGCGTTCCGTAGCAGTCGAAGGTAATGAATTTGGGGCGAAGAAAGCTCATTGAGTGCGTTCCTGAAGTTCGTTGAGGTCAATGGCGCTACAAGCATTTGCCTGGTTTGCGCAGTAGCGATGCAACGCTGCAGCACACCGTCATTACAACACCGTGAAATCAGCAGATGGCGTTAAAAGCGACCTCCGTTCGATACAAATCACCGTTTTGGTCACGCCGCTCAGCAGACTTTGCGGTGCGCTCCAGCCTTGGGCAAAGCCCCGGTTTATGCGCACTTATGGACCTTTATCAGCCGCTTTGGACTTCGGGCAGCGACTTTGCCCGCAGAAACTGCGCCCCATCGCAGCCGTGGCATCAGTTGCTGCGGCGCATCTCAGCCCGGTTCTGAATCGAGGCGATTGAACGTACATCCTGCGCCTGAGCGACGAGGCTCGGTACAAGCCTTTTATAGGGTAAAAAGGCCCAAGCATTTGCTGCCGACACAAGGCCCGGATTAAGTAGTAAGTGTGGTCTTCGGGACCGTGCTTCGCGGAATCTGCCGAATATTCCCTGCCCCCTTGTCAGGCTTTCATCCAGATGGGATACAGGCGTCACCTCGCCGCAAAACCCGGCGCCAGCGCACACTCTTGATCGGAGAATCGCCATGTCCACCCCACTCCCTTCCTACGTCTATCGGCCGATGACTGCCGACGACCTGCCCAAGGCCCATGCCCTGTCCGTGCAATTGAAGTGGCCCCATCGACTTGACGACTGGGCCATGCTGCAACGGGTCAGCAAGGGCTTTGTCGTACTCGATGGCGAGCGTTTGATCGGCACCGCGTTCGCCTGCCCGCAAGGTGATTTCACGACCATTGGCCTGGTCATTGTCAGTGACGATTACCAGGGCCAGGGCATCGGGCGAAAGCTCATGGAACACGCGCTGCAGGCTTGCCAGTCAAGCACGGCGATATTGAATGCGACCGTGGCCGGCGCACCGCTGTATGCCAGCCAGGGTTTTGTCGAGTTTGGCCGGATTCAGCAGCATCAGGGCCTGGCGCAAGCCCCCGTGCCCGGACCATTGGCAGACGGTGAGGAATGCCGCCCGCTGCACGAGGCGGATCATGGGCGGGTGCTGGAACTGGCCAATGCCGGCAGCGGGCTGGATCGGCAAGCGGTGCTCAGCGATCTGTTCACTGTCGTAGAGCATTCGGTGGGCATTGTGCGCGCCGGCCAGTTGCGCGCCTTCGCCCTGCTGCGCCCGTTCGGTCGCGGTCGTTGCATCGGCCCGTTGATCGCCGAAAACCTTGGGCAGGCCCAACATCTGATCGCGACATTGCTGGCCGGGATACCGGACGCCTTTGTGCGCATCGATATTCCAGCCGATTGTGGCCTGGCCGATTGGCTGGAGGCCGCCGGCCTGAAAAAGGTCGACACCGTGGCCCAAATGTCCCGCGGTGCTGCACCGCAGGCACACCATGGCGTTCGGCAGTTTGCCCTGGTCACCCAAGCCATCGGCTGACTATCGGGCTGGCGCTGGTCGCCCCCCATGAAATTCCCTCAAGACCTGGAGCTTCACCCGTATGTTCGAACCTTGCATCATGCTGCTGGCTCGCGCCGATGGCAGTCGCGTCGACACCGCTTTCAAACAGCAACCCTTGAACGCTGCAGACCCTTTCTCGACCGGACGTCAGGTCGCCTGGTCAGGGAGCGACGGCATATCTGCAGGCATCGTCAAAGCAGGCGCAAGCCTTGATATCGAGGACTTCCCGCACACCGAGGTGATCGTGGTTCACGCGGGGCATGTGACGTTGAAAACCCGGGAGCGGACGCTGGAACTGGCCGTCGGCGCCAGCGCGGTCATCGGCCGCGGCACGGCCCTGCGGATCGAAGCAAAGACCGGCACCCGATGGGCGTTTTGCGCCATGGCCACCAAAGCCGCGACACCCGGCCTGACCCCGCTCGACCCGCTGGCGCACCTATCTCCCTCCGCCGCGCCGGAGCAGCAGATACTGATCGGTCCGGCACCGCAATGCCGCTCACGCAATGCCTTCGAAGACGCCACAACCGATCTGCGTGTCGGCGTGTGGGACTCGACGCCCTACGAACGTCACGGTCGCCCGCACAAGCTCAATGAGCTGATGTACCTGTTCGAAGGCAGCGTAACGTTGCAGACACCTGAGGGCTTGAGCGTGACCGTCAATACCGGCGACAGCGTATTTGTTGCGCGCGGGGCACCGTGCGCCTGGAAAAGCACGCGCTATGTACGCAAGGTGTATGCGGTTAAATAGCGTCAGCCATGAAGCGCCTTGTCGAAGCGGAACGAAGCCCCATAAGCCGAGGCAGGCAGGTGACTGGAGTGATCTGCCCGCAACCGCGAGCGGAAAGTGCCGCTCTGGGGTCGAGTACGGTACAGCCCACGCTTTTGCAGTTCGGGAATAACCAGTTCGACAAAGTCCTCAAGGCTGCCTGGGCTGATCAACGGGTTGAGCATATAGCCGCTGGTGCCGGAAATTCGCGCGTGCTCTTCGATGCGATCGGCCACTTGCTGCGGCGTACCGACGAGAATCAGGTCGCTGCCACGGGTAACGCTGGCGAAGCGCTTTTTCACATCACCCGCCGTCAGCGGCTTACCACTGCCATCGGGGCGCATCACGTAAGAGGTCAGGCCTTCGGTGTGCGTCGAGAGCGCATCGCTGTCGGCGTAGCGGCTGATATCGATGCCGGTGTCACCGGCGTAACTGACCAGTTGTGCCTGCAAGTGATAGTTGCTTTGCAACTCGTCGTATTTGCGCTGGGCTTCGATTTCGGTTTTGGCCGTGACGATGCGCAATACCGTCAACGATTTCACGTCTTCACGTTGACGCCCCCGCGCCTCAGCCTGGGCCCAGATGTCTTCCAGGCCCTGACGGATTTCCTGCGGGTTGGATTTAGCGATAAAGATCAATTCCGCATGCTTGGCGGCGAATTCTCGACCGCGTCCCGACCAGCCCGCCTGAATCAGCAACGGGGTGCGCTGCGGCGACGGAGCGGTCAGGTGCGGCCCGGCCACGCGATAGTGCGCCCCTTCGTGATTGATCGGTCGCACCCGCTCGCCTCTGGCATACAGCTGGCGGGCCTTGTCGGCAACCACGGCGTCATCGGCCCAACTGCCTTCCCAGAGTTTGTACACCACGTCGAGAAACTCCTCGGCGCGTTCATAGCGATCGTCATGCTTGATCATTTGCTCCAGCCCGAAATTGCGGGCGGCACTGGACAAGTAAGAGGTGACGATGTTCCAGCCCACTCGCCCATTGGTGAGGTGATCAAGCGTGCTGAAGCGCCGGGCGTGGGTAAACGGATGCTCATAACTGGTGGTCACCGTGACACCAAACGCCAGGTTTTCCGTCACGGCCGCCAATGCCGGAATGATCATCAACGGATCGTTGGCCGGTGCTTCCACCGCCCATTTCATGGCCGCATCGGCATTGCCGCCGAACACATCGTAGAAACCCAGAACATCACCAAAGAACAACATATCGAGGTGCGCCTGATCGGCAATCCGCGCCAGGTTTGACCAGTAGCCCAGCGAGTTGATCGCCAGGCGTTCGTCAGCCGGGTGCGTCCACAGACTCGGCGCACCGCCGCACCCGACACTGGCTTGTTCATAGAGTGCAAAAAGCAGAGGTTTGGGATCGGACATCTTGGTTCCTGCAAGAAATCATTCAACGGAATGGCTCAGCGCTGATGCTTGAAGCCTCTGCCGTAATGGCGTTCGAGGCGATGCTGGATCAGTTCGAGACCGATGGATAACAGCCAATAGATGGCGGCTGCGGTGGTCAGCATTTCAATGTAACGGTAGGACGAGCGCCCGTACGACTGCGCCAGAAACATCACTTCCCAAACCCCCATGACCGAAATCAGGGACGAGTCCTTGAGCATCGAAATGAACTGGCTGGTGGTCGGCGGAATGATCGTGCGCATGGCTTGCGGCAGGATGATATGGATGAACGTCGCGGCCGGCCTCAGGCCCAGTGCGGCTGCCGCTTCGCGCTGACCTGGGGCAACAGCGAGGATGCCGGCACGGAAAATCTCACTCAGATAAGCCCCGTAGTTGAGCGACAGCGCGATGATCCCGGCGCTGATTGCGCCTGGCACCACGCCCAACTGCGGCAGCCCCAGATAGATCAACAGGATCTGGATCAACAGTGGCGTGCCGCGAAAGAATGAGGCGTAGAAGCTGGCGATACCAAACGCCACGGCGCTGCTCGACAGTCTGGCCAGCGCGGTGACAAAGCCCAGCAATAACGAAAACCAGATCGAGCAGAAACACAGGAATATCGTCAGCGCCGCGCCCTGCAAGAACCCGTTCGGCCCCAGATGCAGGCCGACCAGGTTCGGCAACTTTTCCACAATGATCGAAAATTTCAGATCGAAGCGCATGAAAAACCACACGCCCAGACCCGACAGCGCCGCCCAGGTCAGATAAAGGCGCGTGCGAAAGCCGAACAGCTGACGTGTCAGTGGCGGCTGCTTTTGCGGGCTGACGGCCGCTTTGGCCGGATGCGGATTGATGGCTGTCATTGGCTGATATCAGAACCGATCCACTTGCGGGATATTTTGCTCAGCGTGCCGTCAGTCTTGAGTTGCGCAATGACCTCGGTGACTTTCGCATTCCATTGCGGATCGCCCTTCTCGACCGCCACGACGTTCGGCTCGGCATACAGTGGATCTCCGGCAATCTTGAAACGCGGATCCTGAGCGATGCGTTCACGCGCGGTGATGAGGTTGGTGACCATGGCATCCAGGCGCACGCCAGTACCCAGTGCGAGATCCTGGAAGGCAACGGTTTCATTGTCGTAAGGGGCGATCTGGACATTGTCGAACGGATAGCTCAACGGTTTGTCCTCGGCGCCTTCAATGACCAGATCCTTGTTCAGATAGGCCTCATAAGTCGACGCACTGATCACACCGACTTTTTTGCCGGACAAATCTTTGCCAGTGACGATGTCCTTGTCCTTCGCATTGACCACGATCACCGCCGGTGACTGGTAATACTCCACGGGGAAATCAAATACTTCGGCCCGCGCCTTACTCGGTGTCATCGAGCACACGCAGATGTCGTATCGACCGTTCCAGTGCCCCGCGGCAATCACGTCCCAGGAAGGTGTTTCAAGTTTCAGCTTGACCCCAAGGCGCTCGGCCACAGCTTTAGCGACATCCACATCGAAGCCGTCGAGCTGGTTCTGGTCATTGAGAAAAGAGAACGGCGGGTAACTCTCCATCAGGACACCGGTGAGCTCACCTTTTTGCGTCACGCGATCAAGGGTGGGCCCGGCGAAGGCTGCAGCGCAACTGACGGCGAGCGCCAGGCCAAGTGTCAAATGTGTCGGGATCTTCAAGTGCGAATGCTCCAATCAGGAAATGCCTGGTTAGATTAAAACGCACTATAAAATTAATATGAACTTCGTTTTAGGAATAAAAAGCTACACTTGGGCTATATGAAATTCAGCCGCCAGCATCAGGCAAAGCCTTCATCTCCAAGGCCCGTTAATGAAGTTGCCGTTGCCTGTCGAGCTCCCTCTTCAACCAGCTGCTGGCGGGTTCTGTGCGTTCTGCACAACGCACCTCATAGGCGCGCCCACTGATGCTGCTTTGAGTGGCAGCAAGATCGATGAAGTCTTCTGCGCTGTTCACCCTGTTCCTGGCTTCAAGATAATTCAGCTTTTTCTCCAGATGCGCTCGAGCACGGGGACCTGGGTATTCGCTGCCATTGCGCACAAACTGACACTCACTGTGTTCGACAAAGTCCAGCAAGGCTTTTATCTCTTCAATGGTTTGAGGTCTGGTTTGAACCTGCGCATCTGCGACGATTGCGATGAGGCTGATCCCTGCAATCATGACCCATTGGCTGATACGCCTCGCCGTTTCCCCTGCTCTCATTCGCATGATTCATCCTGCT
Organism: Pseudomonas sp. 3-2; assembly: GCF_019710535.1. Taxonomy (NCBI): domain Bacteria; kingdom Pseudomonadati; phylum Pseudomonadota; class Gammaproteobacteria; order Pseudomonadales; family Pseudomonadaceae; genus Pseudomonas; species Pseudomonas sp. 3-2. The sequence continues at coordinate 3,397,322 of NZ_CP081200.1, forward strand.
CTTGAAAAAGGAATGGAACGAGCTCTGGCAGTATCGCCCGTCGTTGTCCGGTTGGTCGCAGACCCAAACTTGATGCGGTCTCTATAGCATCCTCTCCAGCCCGATCGCGCTGCTCAGCCACGAATTGAAGTGTCGCCACCAACTCCCCGGCTCCCTGGTCAACGTATGCTTTTTGCCGTCATCCTCGGTGACCCAGACCAGTTGATCCTTTTCCAGCACGGTGTGATAACTCAGAGCAGGCGCCATACCTTCCAGGGCTAGTTCACGCACCCGCCCCGCGAGTTCGGGATCATCAACCAACACCCCGACTTCGGTGTTCCACAATAAGGATCGCGAGTCAAAATTGAACGACCCGATAAAAGCTTTCTGCTGGTCAAAAATCATCGCCTTGCTATGCAGGCTGGAGTCGGAACTGCTGGAGGACCCGCTGTGGAACAGACGCGGTCCGCTATGGCTGTCGGCATTGTCGCCGGACTGGCGGCGTAATTCGAACAACTGCACACCATGCTTGAGCAAGGTTTTTCGATAAGGCGCGTAAGCGCCGTGCGCGGCGGGTACATCGGTAGCTTCCAGAGAGTTGGTCAGTAAGGTGATCGACACGCCGGCGTCGGCACGACCGGTCAAGTACAACAATCCCGGTTGACCAGGCACCATGTAGGCCGAAACCATGATCAACTCCTTGCTGACGCCGTCAAGTTCAGGCGCCAACTGGGTGGCCAACAGCAAGTGCGGAGCGGGTTCGCCCTTGGACAATACCTTGCTCGGGGCATCCCACATCGCTTTGTTCCAGGCCCAGATCAGCTCCCGGCGCCAGACATTCAGGCGTGGGTGAGTGGTGTAAGTCATCAATTGCTGATAGAGCGCGTGATCCTGCTTGCGAGTTTCCTCCAGGGATTCATCCAGCCGGGTCCGGGTATTTTGCAGGTCCCTGGTCGTCGGCCTGATCGAGAGAAACTGCTCGATCGACTTGCTCAGCGCACTGTTCCAATACTGATCAAAACTTTGCTCCAACTGCTCCGCAACCGGGCCGACACTCAACATATCGATGTCTTTGAAATTCTTGTCAGGCTGCGCATCGAAATACTCATCCCCCAAATTGCGGCCTCCGACGATTGCCACACAGTTGTCTGCCACCCACAATTTATTGTGCATCCGTCGGTGTTGCTGCGACAGATTGAACAGCCGCCCCATCGTTCGCGTTACGACGGTGCTGCGTCCCAGGTGCAGCGGATTGAACACGCGCACTTGAATCAGCGGGTGCGCCGCCAGCGTCGCGATAATCCGGTCCAGGTCATCGCTGGTGGTGTCATCGAGCAGAATCCTCACGCGGACGCCGCGGTCGGCGGCGTCGAGCAACTCGCTCACCAGTATTCTGGTACTGATGCCGTCGTGGACGATGTAGTACTGCAGGTCCAGGCTGCTTTGGGCATTACGAATCAGCTCGGCGCGGGCACTGAACGCTTCGGCACTTTCGGATAACAAACGAAACCCCGATTGGCCCTGATGCGGGGCAGCCTGGGCCTTGATTGAACGCCCGAACGCCGAATCGCTTGCCGGCAAAGCCTGGCTGGGTTCGTGGAGGACATTGGGGGTCGTACACCCACCAAAGAGTACGGCGAGCAACAGAAGAACAAACAAGCGCTGCTGGTTTCTCACGGAGCGTACTCCGGGCAATGAACATCAGGGAACCGGATCCTGAAGAATGGCCTGTTGGTTCCCTCCAGCCTTGTGGTCATATCGACCCATTGCACTGTTTTCTTCAATCTGCGGGGGTTGTTTCAGGAGCGTAGTTCATCCGCTGACACTTGCGGGAGCTGCCCATGGTGGAAAAGAGTGTGTGGACAGCAATCGACAAGAAAAAAAGCAACTGGTACCGCTGATTAAAATGGCAGCGCGAAGCATTTCCGCTACGCTCCCGCAGTCAGAGGCCTTGGTATAACGGTGGTCGACTTGTAGAAGGCGTCAATGACCAGCCAAGGGCAGTCTCATGACGAACTCGCTACCCTTCCCTTCTCCCGAACTGGTCCCCGCCACAGTACCGCCGTGGGCTTCGATCAATTCCCGCACGACCGTAAGTCCAATGCCCAGGCCTGCCCCATTGAAACCGACCGCGTGAACATCCTGTACGAACGGCTCAAAAATGAACGGCAGCGCCTTGGGCGTTATTCCAATACCGGTATCGCGAATGCATATCGTCAGGTGGTCGACTTCAATCGTCGCAGTCAGTGAGACCGTGCCATTGGCGGGCGTATATTTGGCGGCGTTGCCCAGTAGATTGCCGAGGATTTGAGTGAGGCGCGCTGGATCACCATTAACCATCAAGGCGCATTCCGGCAGGTTCGAGCTGAAACTCAAACTGTTAGCGATCATGAGCGGGCTGCAGGCATCTATCGCCTCATGAATGATTCGAGCCATATCGACACGCTGGCAATCAAGTCGAAACTTGCCGGTACTGGCGCGGGCGATATCGAGCAGGTCTTCGACCAAGCGGGACATCTGCTTCACTTGCCCCTCTATCAACACCTGCATGCGCGGCAGTTCTTCACTCGGCACACGTACCAGCCGGCCGGCAATCATGCTGATGGGTGTCAGAGGATTGCGAAGTTCGTGTGCAACCAGGTTGAGGAAGTTGCGTTGCTGTTCCAGCGCATGTTCAGCGGCCGCCTGCAAATCCTGGGCACTCAGCGCGGCTATCACCAGCTTCTCGTTTGCCTCGCGCAATTCGAGATACATTTGCTGCTCTGCCTGGGCGACTGTCGGATTTTCTGCATCCGACTGCGCCGACAGGATTGACAGCACCAGTTGCTGGTTGGCTTCAATCAATTGTTCGACATGGTGGCTATCGACGAGCTGGGCATTGGCCTGGTTGAGTTCTTTATGAACCGCTGCCAGCACCGCACGCGCCGCCACCGTTTTCTGGCCGAGCACGAACAGTTCGCGTGCAGCGCCAGCGATGGCTTGCTCATTCTTGCCGTGACCCTCGCTCATGATATTTCGCTCATCCTTCGATGGTGACCGCGCGCTGCTGGGTAGGACGTCCCCCTAACAACCCTTCCCTGTCCGGCAACATTTCGCCGATCTGCAAGCCATCATCATCTATCCGGTACAACCTCAACTCGTCGGAATGCGCGCTGGCCCGCACCTTGACCACGGCCATGATGCGCAACAAGCGGCTCTGCACTTCTATGTAGCGCTGGACGATGATGGCATCGGTGAGAAACGCCGTGCCGTAAGGACTGAAACGCAGGTCGGTGTAGCGATCCTCCAGCTCGGAGGTCATCAATACACTGACACCTGCACTGGTGAGAGCGGTCACCATGCGTGACAGCGACTCACGAAAGTCTTCGCGGAATGTCGGCGCCAACGCCAGCTCAAAGCCTGACAGGGAGTCAATCACCAAACGAGTAGCGTTCAGGCGGTTGATCTCGCTCAACAGTAACTGGACGATTTCGTCGATTGACAAGTCTGGCGCGCGACTATCGACCAAACCCACCTTCCCGCCCTGAATCAACCCGGCGAGGGTGGCGTTCTGGGAGCGATTGGGACGCTGCTCGAATACCGCGATCACGCCGGTCTCACCATTGCGCACGCCTTCGGCGAGGAAGGTCGCAGCCAGAATGCTTTTGCCCGAACCTGATGGACCTGCCACCAGCAGGGAGTATCCACGGGGCAAGCCACCGCCCAGCATTTCGTCGAGTTGGGGCACACCCATTTTCAGGCGCTGCATCGGAAATGTCAGCGTGGTTTCAACGTGGTTGAGGGGGGGCGGTGCGAAAACCTTTATGCCTGATGTAGCGATGCGAAAGGTGTGCAGCCCCGGCAGTGTCGGCTGGCCGCGCATCTTCATGATTTCCATCTTGCGCACCATGGAGTTGCGTTGAACGCTCTGACGCAGCCAGATCAGACCATCGGCCACCGTGAAAATAGGGTTGGTGTCAGTTTCAGTGAAATATTCACCGATCAGGAAAGTGGTCGCCTGCCAAGTGGTCATCAACATGCCTAACTGCTGAATGAACTGCGGCAAGTTGTTGTTGGGATTGTCCTGGGTCTGGCTCGCGAGCACCACTGAACGAAACGAATCGACGAACACCAGCGCCGGAGAGTACGCCTCTACCTCGGCGACGATTCGGCGTAGCACTTCGTCCAGATCCCCCGCCAGGGTATCACTGGCCAGGTTGATATAACGGATTGACTGATTGACGGCTTCCTCGTCGAAAAAGTCGAATTGCTGTTGGTAACGCAACATCTTCAACGGAGGCTCGCCGAGCACGGTGAAGAACAGTGCCGGACGCTCGGGCGTCGCCAGGGCAAACATCATCTGATGCGCCAGGGTAGTTTTGCCACAGCCAGGCGGGCCGGCGATCAGGTTGAACGAGAACTCCGGCAATCCCCCGCCCAGCACCTCGTCCAGTCCTGGCACTCCGGTGGACAGACGCTTGATAGTCACTTTGGTGTTCATGGCGAGTTTTCCTGCGCAGATGTGTCGCTCAAAGAAGGTTTCCACACGTCACGAAGCAAGCGTGCGGTGAGCGAGGGCCCGATCAGCGTAGTGAGCAGTTCGTAGAAGGTGGTCAGCATCACTTCACCAAACAACAAGGCGTCTGCTTCGCTTTCGGTAACGAGTTCAGAATGAAGAGCGTTCAGACCCGGCGCGGCTTGTACACGATCAGACAGGGGGCCCAGGTGCGGTTGGCGGGAGGCGCAGAGATGAAGGCTGCGTCGGTAAAGCGCTGCGACTCCCTGCTGACCGATGATGGGGGTAAGCGCTGTGTGCATAGCCTCCAAAATCGAGACAGTCGCTTGCGCGATACTTGCAGTATCAGCATTGGGGCCAACCCGGTGCGCCAGAGCAGCTACGATCTGGCGGCTCTCTTCGTTTAGCGCGGACATGGCTAGCTGATTTCTGATGGGCAGGTCTTGATAGTACACCCTGCAAGGCGTTGCAGAGACTCAATTGGCCCGAGAACCTTCTTTACTTTCGATTCCCCCGATTTATCGCCCACATTGAGGCTTCGCAGCTCCAGATTTAAGCGAATGAATAACTTTACCGGCACTGCTGCCTGAAACGTCAGTGAAGTGCAGATAGCCCCGGCACACAAATGGCGTTAGCATCCCGTACATTCGGTTTAACAGCATGATTTCAAGATCAGGGTCGCATAGTGGAAAAGCTAAATCGCCTTCAGAGTGGAATCGAAGGCCTGGATGCTCTGCTCAAGGGCGGATTGGTCTCAGGCGCTTCCTACATTATTCAGGGGCGTCCAGGGTCGGGTAAAACGATCCTCGCCAACCAACTTGGATTCCATCATGCGCGCAACGGCGGCCGTGTACTGGTAGCGACACTGCTTGCCGAATCCCATGACCGGCTTTTTCAGTTTCTGTCCACCTTGAGCTTTTACGACGCTTCCAAAGTTGGCGCTGAAATCCAGTTCGTCAGTGCATTCGATACGCTGGAAAATGAAGGTCTGGATGAAGTCGTAAAACTGCTGAGGCGTGAGATCAGCCGCCAGAAGGCGACAGTCATGGTTGTCGACGGCTTGCTGAACGCACGCTCTAAAGCCGACTCGCCAATCGACACCAAGAAGTTCATCTCTGAATTGCAAGGGCACGCTGCATTTGCTGGATGCACCGTGTTGTTTCTCACCAGTTCCCGACTGGATGACGGCAGCCCCGAGCACACCATGGTGGATGGCGTGATCGAAATGGGAGAGGAGCTTTATGGCACCCGCTCGGTGCGTCGTATTCAACTGCGTAAAACCCGGGGTAGCGCGGCACTGACCGGACTTCACGAGTGCGAAATCACCGAGAACGGTCTGGTGGTTTATCCGCGCCTGGAAAGCCTCTACAGCCACCCCTCTTCGCCCGACAGCGCCAACATGACGCGCATCCCCAGCGGTATACATTCTCTGGACACGATACTGGGTGGCGGGCTGCACAGTTCCAGCGTGACGCTGGTCATGGGCCCGTCAGGAATAGGCAAGACAACGCTGGGTCTTAAATTCCTGGGTGAGTCGACGGTGAAGGCACCGGGCCTGCATTTTGGCTTTTATGAAAGCCCGGAGCGGTTACGCCTGAAGGGCCAGTCACTAGGAATCGACATCAAAGGCATGGAAGAAAGCGGTGCGTTGAGCATCGCGTGGCAACCGACCACCGAAGGTCTCCTGGACGGCCTGGGCTCAAGGTTGCTGAGCATCGTCGAAGAAAAGGGCATCAAGCGTTTATTCATCGACAGCCTTAGCGGCATGACGCGGGTGTCGACGAATCCAGCCCGAATTACTGACTTTTACAGTGCCCTCATGAACGAATTACGCTCCAGGGGCGTGACCGTGTTTGCCTCTTGGGAGATGCGAGATCTGTTCGGCTCCGAGATCAGTTCACCAAACTCTGACCTGTCCAGCATCGTCGACAATCTGATGCTGATGCGGTTCTTCGAGAATGACTCTGAACTAAGCAGAACCATTTCCATTCTTAAAGTCAGAGATAGCTCTTATGACCCTTCGCGATTTGAAGTGGTCATCCGTGACCAGGACGTTGATCTGAAAAAGGCTTCAAGAAATGAACCGCCAGTTCCTAATCCTGCAGCCCTGCCAGGTTCATTTTCCTAGGTCTTCTATTCAGGTTGCATTCTCATGACCACCATCCTGGTTGTCGACGACGAATATTTGATCGCTGACATTCTCGGCTTTGCGCTGGAGGATGAAGGCTTCATGGTCGTGAAAGCCAGCAATGGCAAAAAAGGGCTTGAGGTACTTGAGCGAGAGCGCCCTGACCTGATCATTACCGACTTCATGATGCCGGTAATGGACGGACTCGAATTCGCCACGGCCGTCCGCGCCCTGCCCTCAGCGCATCTCTTGCCCATCATTCTGATCAGCGGCGCGCAAGCCCACCTCGGCATGGAGAGATCGGACTTGTTCAATGCTGTCCTGGAAAAGCCTTTCAATATCGATTCAATCCTTGCTACCGCCAGGCGACTGCTGGCTGCAAATTGAAACGGATTGAATCCATCTCCAAGACTGAACCTACCCGCTCGGCCCTGCATGCCTGATGGCATGCAGCTTTCACCCTTTGCTGGAACCGCTCGAGATTCATCGATGATTCGCCCAATGACCGAAGTCATGTCGAGTGGGACTCGATGGATCGTAATCCTGCCACCTGCTTGTGATCGGTTGAAGTCGCAAAGGTCTCCCACGATGTGCGAGGCACAATGGCGCAACACGGCAATACCGCCTACGCTGATGAGGTAACCTCTGGGCCCGTTTCCGAGTTGACGGTATCGAGCCGGGAGATGATTCCTTTTACCGTCCGCTTATCACCCATCCGGACCTGCCCGCGCATATCGCCAGCAACTGGCTCCTCAATCCGGTCCACCCGACCGGCAGTACGGCGCAATGGACAAAGCTGCACTCAGTCCCCCCACCTGTCGTTCCCAAGCTACCGATGCCGCAGCACCTCTGGCAACGGGGCGCTGTTCACGTTCTGCCACTGAGGAAAATCAGTATGTATCGGCCGAGCACGATTCCTTATCAGCAGCATCGAGGGTTCAGCCGAACCTTCACGCCGGGGCATTTGAGCCTCGGATTGTTCTTTCCCATGGAGGCCTTCGACGGCGACACGCCGAGCATGCTCAACCAGGTCGCATTGGCGAAACAGGCCGAGGCATTGGGCTTCAGCGCGCTCTGGTTTCGTGACGTGCCGCTTCGCGATCCCGGATTCGGCGATGTCGGCCAAGTCTTCGACCCCTGGGTCTACCTGGGTTATATGGCCGCCCATACATCGGAAATTGCGCTTGGCACCGCCTCCATCGCCATCCCTTTGCACCATCCCCTGCACACGGCCAAGGCGTCAGCCAGCGTCGATCAGTTGAGCGCAGGTCGCTTGATTCTTGGGGTGGCGTCCGGCGACCGCCCGGTGGAGTTCTCGGCTTTTGGCGTCGATCCCGAAAGGCGCGGGGATATCTTTCGCGAGCACTACGCGGTGATTCGCCGAGCCCACAGCACCAGTTTCGAACCCATCCACTGGAGCGCCGGGGAAATGCGCGGCGCGGATCTGATTCCGAAACCGACCACCCAATTCATTCCAATGCTCGTGACCGGCAATAGCCGTCAGTCACTGGATTGGATCGCGCGCGAAAGCAACGGATGGATCAACTATCCACGCATACCGAACATGCAGAGACTGGTCGTGGAAGATTGGCGGCTGGAGGTCACGAAGCAATGTGGTTCCGTCTATAAGCCCTTCACTCAGTCGCTTTACATCGACCTTGATGAAAACCCGTCCACGCCACCCGCTCGCATTCATTTGGGGTTCAAACTCGGACGCTACCATTTGCGGTTTTTGCTGGAGTCGCTTGAGGAAATCGGCGTCGATCACGTCATCCTGAATCTCAAATACGGAAAGCGCCCGGCAGCGGAGGTTATTGAGGAGCTGGGTACTCACATCATTGCGCAATTCGGTGCACAGCCAAGTCCGACAGCGCATTGATCTGTCGGCCACTCCTATCCCCGCAGGATGCTCACTGAGCATCCTGCGCCTCACGGTCCGGCGTTCACTGCGCTGGATATTCCCCAGTACCAGCGCTCGCCCGGCAGACCGGCCAACCGCTGTTTCCAAGGCAAAACGTTCGGCATCGCGTTAAGGCGCAGCAAGCGCCCTGCGTGAGGGAAGAAGTATTGTCAGATGGTTTTTTTCAGCCTATCTTGATTTATACCTATACAGACCATCCAACCACGTACAACTATTTCGCGATGGCTTGCCCCTCACGTACAGCGCTGCCGCGAGAAAAACAAAGCCGGCCATCGCCGTAAGACTCTCGTTGACGTCGTCAAAAGTCGAGCGTCAAGACCAGCTGGGGAAAACGATAAACCTGTACATGTCCAGCCCACCGTACAAGCGAATGGTTCGAACCTGGCCTTCGACACTTTTGCAATCAGGGAGTAAGGCAATGACGCGATTCCTGCTGTTACTGACACTGATATTCAGCATCGCAAGCTGCACCAGCGTGGACGTCGCCCGTTATGCCGACCAACACCCAGCCCTGGATCTGCATCGGTTTTTCAGCCAGCCCGTCAAGGCCTGGGGAATGTTTCAGAAGCGCAGCGGCGAAGTGACCAAGCGTTTCGAAGTGAATATTGTCAGCCGTCGCGAAGGCAACAACCTGATTCTCGACGAGCGCTTCCTGTACAGCGATGGCACCCGCCAGCACCGCGTATGGACATTGACGCCCGAGGGCCAGGGACGCTGGAGCGGTCGCGCCGGCGATGTAGTCGGCGTTGCCCAAGGCCAGGTGGCGGGCAACACATTTCACTGGCGCTATCGGCTGAACGTACCGGTCGACGATTCGACCTATGAAATGAGCATGGACGACTGGATGTACCTGATGGATGAGGACACGTTGATCAACCGCACCCGCATGTCCAAGTTCGGCGTGGAGGTCGGCCAGGTGACCTTGTTCTTCCGTCGCCAGAGCACCGAAGCAAGCCAATGAACCGCAAAATGAACACTACCCGCCGCTTGTGCCTGGTCCTGGGCGACCAGTTGTCCTTCGACCTGGCGTCCTTACAGGCACTCGATGCCGAGCGCGATACGGTGCTGCTGGTCGAGGTCATGGAAGAAGCCAGCCATGTGCCCCACCATCCACAGAAGATTGCTCTGATCTTCAGCGCCATGCGCCATTTCGCTCAGGCGTTGCGAGACCAAGGCATACGTGTTGAATACGTGACCCTGGATGACCCGCAAAACAGCGGCTCGGTGCCGGATGAGCTGCATCGTTGGAAAAAGCTGTTGCAGGCCGACGAAGTGCACGTGACTGAGTGTGGCGACTGGCGGCTGGAGCATTCGATCAAGGATTGCCGTTTGCCCGTCCAGTGGCACGCCGATACGCGTTTTCTGTGCAGTCGCGAAGAATTTGCCGCATGGGCCGAGGGCAAAAAACAGCTGCGCATGGAGTTTTTCTACCGGGAGATGCGGCGCAAGAGCCGCTTGCTGCTCAATGGCGACGGTTCACCAGTGGGCGGCGCGTGGAACTTCGATGCCGAGAATCGCAAGGCCCTGCCCAAAGGCGTCAAAGCCCCCTACCCCGCACGCTTCAATAACGACCCCATCACCCTCGATGTGCTGGCACTGGTCAAGGCGCGCTTCAGCCACCATTACGGCACACTCGATGACTTCAACTATCCCGTCACCCATGCCGATGCGCAGGCACTCTGGGCGTACTTTCTCGATTATGGCCTGGTGGGGTTTGGCGATTACCAGGACGCCATGGCCAGTGACGAGCCGTTCCTGTTTCATGCGCGCATCAGCGCAGCGCTCAACATTGGCCTGCTGGATTTGCGGCAAATTTGCAGTGACGTGGAGTCGGCGTACTGGGCCGGCAGCGTTGCGCTCAATGCCGCCGAAGGCTTCATTCGGCAACTGATTGGCTGGCGGGAATATGTGCGGGGCGTGTACTGGCTGAAGATGCCGGATTACGCGCTGGGCAACTCTTTTGGCAACAGCCGTCCGCTCCCCGAGTTCTACTGGACGGGTGACACGCAGATGAACTGCATGCGCCACGCCATCGGGCAAAGCCTGCAGCATGCCTATGCGCATCACATCCAGCGACTGATGGTCACCGGTAACTTCGCCCTGCTCGCCGGTATCGCGCCGAGCCAGATCTGCGAGTGGTATCTGGCGATCTACATGGATGCTTTTGACTGGGTCGAGCTGCCCAACACGCTGGGCATGGTCATGCACGCCGATGGCGGTTATCTCGGTTCCAAACCCTATTGCGCCAGCGGCCAGTACATCAATCGCATGTCGGATTACTGCCGCGGTTGCGCGTACAAGGTCCGCGAAAGCACGGCAGACAATGCCTGCCCGTTCAACGCGTTGTATTGGCATTTCCTGATGCGCCACGGTGAGCTGCTGCGCGGCAATCAGCGCATGGCCATGATGTACAAGAACCTCGACCGCATGCCGCAAACCAGGCAACAGGCACTCTGGCAACGCGGCCAGTCGTTGCTGGCCCGCCTGGATAACAGCGAATCGATTTGAAATCAGCGTTCACCCGAAGCGACCTTGCTCCATCAGTGAAACTTAACGACGAAGCAACCTGTCAACGGATCAGCAGCTACAACGCTTCCCGCTGCTGACTGCAGCGCTCGGGCATGCCCGAACCACTGAAACCGGTCCCTGAAAAATTCAACCAAGAAGGTGAGATGGACACCCTCAAACACCTTAGTCGCGAAGCGCTCGAGTGCGAGGTCAAGCGATTACGCGCCGCGCTGCAGAGCAATGAAGTCGACATTGAGCGCAACATCACAGCGCGACTGCACGCCAGTCAGGCCGCGCTCGCTCGTAGTGAGGCGCGGCAGCGCGCGGTTTTCGAGAGTGCAGTGGATTTTGCGATGGTCGTCACTGACCTTGGCGGGAACATCACGGAATGGAACTGCGGCGCGACCAACGTGCTGGGCTGGTCCGCCGAAGAGGTTCGCGGCCAGAGCGCGGCCTGCTTTTTCACACCTGAGGACCGCGCTGCCGGCCGTGTAGAAGAGGAAATGCAACGCGCCCTTGTCGAAGGCCGTGCCTACGATGAGCGCTGGCATTTGCGCAAGAACGGCGAGCGATTCTGGGCCTCTGGCGAGCTGATGCCGCTCTACGATGAAGACCAGACTCACCTGGGGTTCGTGAAAATTCTCCGCGACCGGACTCAGGAGCATCTGTTCGGACGCGCCATGACCGAAACCCAGGAGCGCTATCGACTGGCGGTCAAGGCGACCAGCGATGCAGTTTGGGATTGGGACCTGCAAACCAACCAGATCATCTGGAACCAGGCGTTGCAACAGGCGTACGGTTTCCCGCTGGAGAATGTTGATCCCAGTGGCGACTGGCGGTTCGCGCGGATCCATCCGCAGGATCAGGCGCGGGTGCAGGCATCGATGCGCGCCGCCATCGAAGGCGACGGCACGACATGGAGCGCGGAGTATCGGTTCTGCTGTCAGGACGGCTCTTACGCCGAGGTGCTGGATCGCGGACACTTGATCCGCAATCCCGCTGGCCAGGCCGAACGCATGATCGGCGCGATGCTTGACCTGACGCGCTCGCGCAGTGCCGAAACGGCGCTGCGTCAGAGTGAGGAACGCTTCAGTACCATTCTGGAAACCATCGAGTCGGCGTTCGCTATCGTCAAAGTCAAATTCGACGCCAACGATGAGCCTGTCGACTACTACTTCGTCGAGGCCAACCCGGCGTTCGAGCGCCAGTGCGGGGTCAACCTGCGCGGTAAATGGGTCACCGAGTTCGCGCCCAATCTTGAACGCTTCTGGTTCGAAACCTACGGCCACGTGGCCAAGACCGGGGAACCGGCGAACTTCGAAAATTACGCCAATACCTTTGAACGCTGGTTCGATGTGCGCGCGGTGCGGGTCGGCGATCCGGCCGACCGGCAGATCGCGATCCTGTTCAACGACGTCACCGAGCGGCGCGCCGCCGAGGAACGCTTGCGCGCCAGCGAGGCAATTGCCCGGGAAAACGTCGAACGAGTGCAACTGGCCCTTGCCGCCGGCGCCATCATCGGCACCTGGCACTGGGACCTGCTGACCGACCGCTTTGCCATCGACGAAGGCTTCGCCCAGGTGTTCAACCTCGACCCGGCACTGGGGCGCGAAGGCCTCAGCCTCGAACAAGTGATACCCAGCGTGCACCCCGACGACCGCGATAGCCTGACCATGGCAATCGACGAAGCCATTGGCCGCGGTGGCGCCTATTCCCATCAGTACCGTGTACGGCGCGAGGACGGCAGATTCCAGTGGATCGAAGCCAACGGACGCGTTGAGTGTGCAGATGACGGAGTTCCCCTGCGTTTTCCCGGCGTGCTGATCGACGTCGAGGAGCGGCGCACCGTCGAGGCAGAGCGCGACCGGGCTCTTGCCGCGTTGCGTTCGCTCAACGACACCCTCGAGCAACGGGTTTCATCGCGCACCGCGGAGTTGATGCAGGCAGAGGAAAAACTGCGTCAGTCGCAGAAGATGGAAGCAGTCGGCCAACTGACGGGAGGCCTCGCTCACGATTTCAACAACTTGTTGGCCGGCATTTCCGGCGCACTGGAGTTGATGGGCGCGCGGATCAATCAGGGCCGCTTGAACGAAGTCGACAAGTACATGGTGACCGCACAGGGCGCGGTCAAGCGAGCCGCCTCCCTTACCCACCGCCTGCTGGCATTCTCCAGACGCCAGACCCTCGATCCGCGACCGACCGACGTCAACACACTGATGACCGGCATGACCGAGCTGATCCAGCGCACCGTGGGCCCGAGCATTCTCCTGGAAACCATTGGCTCGCCCGTACTCTGGCCAACACTGGTGGATGCCAGTCAACTGGAGAACGCGCTGCTCAATCTGTGTATCAACGCGCGCGATGCAATGCCCGATGGCGGACGCATCACCATCGAGACGGCCAATCGCATCGTCGACACCGAGATCGCCGGCGCGCTGGACATGCCCGAGGGCGAGTATGTGTGCCTGTGCGTCACCGATACCGGCACCGGCATGTCGGCCGATGTCATCGCCAAGGCCTTCGACCCGTTCTTCACCACCAAACCGCTGGGCCAGGGCACAGGGCTGGGCTTGTCGATGATCTACGGGTTCGCCAAACAATCCGGCGGCCAGGTGCGCGTGCACTCCCAGGTCGACCGGGGCACCACGATGTGCATCTACCTGCCTCGTCACCGTGGCGATCCCGTGCAGAGCCACGATGACAAGCACATCGCACCGGCGGTGGTGCCCAAGGCCAGCGAGACCATTCTGGTGGTGGACGACGAACCCACGGTGCGCGCGCTGCTGACCGATGTGCTTGGCGATCTCGGCTACAACTTGCTTGAGGCAGGCGACAGCGTTGCCGGGCTGAAAGTATTGCAATCAAACGTGCATATCGACCTGCTGATCACCGATGTCGGCCTGCCAGGTGGCATGAACGGCCGGCAACTGGCCGACGCCGGCCGGGAGATCCGCCCGAACCTGACGACCCTCTTCATTACCGGTTACGCGGAGAACGCAGTCATCGGCGCCGCCCAACTGGGCCCGGGCATGCAGGTGCTGACCAAGCCCTTCGCGGTCGACACGCTGGTGGCGCGGGTCAGTGAACTGATGTGCTCAAGATCCGAATGAACGACCGCTGCGGCGGAACAAACCAGGCAAACGGGCTGCGGCCAAGGAGTATGAAATGGTGACTTTCCTGATTTTTCTGATCGCGTGCGGTGCGGCGGCAACCACCGGCATGGTTTTCAAGCCCGGGCAATGGTACGCGCAGCTCAACAAACCGAAGTTCACGCCACCCAACTGGGTGTTTCCGGTGGCCTGGACGACGATCTACCTGCTGCTGGCCTGGGTCGGCTATCGCTTGACCATGATTGCCGGCAGCGAACAGGTGCTGGCATTGTGGGCGGCGCAGATTGCGCTGAACACACTGTGGACGCCTGTGTTCTTCGGCGCGCAGCGGATCGTTGCCGCGATGATTATTCTCGTCCTGTTGTGGCTGGTCGTCGCCGTGATGGTGGTCCTGGCCCTGCGCCTGGATGTGATCACCGGGTTGATCCTGTTTCCTTATCTGGCCTGGCTGTGTGTTGCTGCGGCGCTTAATTTTTCGATCATGCGCAACAACCGGGTGGGTCTCGGCTCATGACCGTACTCCAGGCGCATGAAGCGCCGCTCAAATCCGATAGTACTGGCGATACCAACTCACAAACTGCGCCACACCCTCTGCAACTTCCACTCGCGGAGAGAACCCGATCCATTGTTCCAATGCCGAAACATCAGCCCAGGTCTTGATGACATCGCCGGCCTGCATCGGCAACAGATTGCGCTGGGCTTTTATGCCCAGTGCCTGTTCGAGGCAGTCGACGAAATCCAGTAACGCGACCGGTTTGCCGCGCCCCAGGTTGAAAATCCGGTTGACGCCACTCGCCTCCTTCTCCGGCGCTGGCGGTTTCGGACACAGGCGGACGATGCTTTCGACAACGTCATCGACGTAAGTAAAGTCCCGCGCCATCTGACCCTGGTTGTAGATGTCGATCGGTCGTCCCTGAAGAATGGCTTCGGTAAATTTGAACAGCGCCATATCCGGCCTGCCCCAGGGCCCGTAAACCGTGAAAAAGCGCAGGCCGCTGGCCTTCAAGCCGTAGAGATGGCAATAGCTGTCGGCGAGAAGCTCATTGGCGCGCTTGGTGGCGGCATACAGCGAGACAGGGTGCTCGACCGCATCATCGACGCTGTAGGGCAACTTGCTGTTGGCCCCATATACCGAGCTGCTCGACGCGTAGACCAGATGCGCGGGCGGATAATGTCGGCAGGCTTCCAGCACATTCAGAAACCCCACCAGGTTCGATTGCGCATAGGCATCCGGGTTGTCGAGCGAATAGCGCACACCCGCCTGAGCGGCCAGATGCACCACCTCGGTGAAATCGTGCGCTTTGAATAACGCCATCAAGGCAGGCTTGTCGACAATATCCAGTGTTTCAAAACTGAAACTCTGCAGACCGCTCAACTGTTCAAGCCGCGCCTGTTTGAGATCCACACTGTAGTAATCGTTAAGGTTGTCGATACCGACAACTTCCTGGCCTTGCTGCGCCAATCGTTTGACCGCGTGATAGCCGATAAAGCCCGCAGCGCCTGTAACAAGAACGGTCATAATCCCTGCTCCACACAAGCCGACAGGCAATAAGTTATAGCGCTGGATGACTTATTCAGTCCAGGTTTTATAACAGCACCCAATAGTGGGGAAAGTTTTCGATCTAAATAATAGTCGCGACCATAACAGGCAGAAAAAGTTTCTACCGTTCAGCTAAAAGAATAAGTCATTAAAAAACAATTGGTTATCCATCGGTAAAAGCATTACTGGATGGATGGCGTATTTTTTGACTGCTAACGTTTGACAGACCAGAAAGACTGGCCGATAACTACCAAGGTTGATTTTTTGCAGGGCGCGAGCAGTCACTTACTCGCGCCCTGTCGCTTCAGGGACAACTACTTAGTTACCTAACCTTAAGCCTGAATGAACAGACCGTGCGGTAGCTTTGCCTTCTAAAAAGTTGAACCGATAATTCCTCCAGAGGTGCCGCAGAACAGAGCGAAACTTCACTGCTCGATGCACACCAATGAAACACTTTGTGATTCATGTTTGAAACACCTCAATAACCCATAATAAAAAAGCACTTTCGCTGACAGCCCTTACTTAGCCCTCAATAGAGCTTCTGCCTGCCATAAACTTTCGATCATTACAGAGTTTACCAGCATGCCAGTCATCAGCTCGGACCACCCAAATTGGTATCTTTTGCAATGCAAGCCACGTCAGGATGAGCGTGCTCATCTCAATCTGCTTCAACAGAATTACGTGGTCTTTCATCCCCAACTCGTCAGCGAGCGCATTATTCGCGGAAAACGCCAGCGAGTGCACGAATCCCTCTTTCCTGGATATTTGTTCATCCAACTCAGTCGTGAAGACAACTGGGCCCCCTTGCGTTCCACCCGAGGGGTCAGTCGTTTTGTCGAATTCAATCATGGTCCCGCGACAGTGCCTGAGCACGTCATCGAGCATCTGCGTACGCGTTGCATCGAATCAATGACGTCGGGGCCGGATGAAGCGCTGAAACCCGGAGAGAATCTACAGATTGTCAGCGGCCCGCTCGCGCCACTGGAGGGCGTGTTCCTCGGATTGCACGGAACCGACCGCGTGATGATCCTCCTGCAGTTTCTCAACCGTGAGCAGCCTGTCTGCCTGCCACTCAGCGTGATTGAACGACAACAAGCCGGTTTTCACCCCTACAACTAACGACTTGCCTTATATGCCCTTGCTCAGGAGCTATAACATGGCTTTGAAGTCACGATGCCCTGTCGCGCTGATGATGGCCTGTCTCTATCCCGAAATGGCCTGGAGCATCAATCCGCAAGCCATTGATGTGTATGGATTCGACTTCACGCCATCGTTCCTGTTTTCGGAAAGTTATGACGACAACTTTCGCGAACTGGAAAACAGCAAACAGTCCTCCATGGTCACCAAGCTGGCGCCTTCTTTCGAGCTAAAGGCCGAGGATCGCAACAGTGCCACGCGACTGATCTGGCAACCCACTCGCTACATTTATCACGACGAATCAGATGCCTCGAACACGGCACAACGCGTGCGTGCCGACAGCATCATGGAGTTCACTGACCGGCATCGTCTGAAGCTCGACGCCGAGTACCGCAAATGGGAGCGCACGGAATCGACGGCGGTCGAAGGCATCAACGACAAGCTCAACAACAAACGGGTGGGCGGTCTCTACACCTTCGGGGCGAAAAGCGCTGACAACCAAATCGATCTCGGGGCCAGTTACGCACAACTGCGCTACGACAACGCCGATGGCATCAACGACGACAAGGAACGCAATACCACTGCCCTGACGAGCACCTGGTATCACCGCATCGGCAGCAACACCCGGGGTCTGGTGGAATATAACCACACCGACTTTGATTACCAGCAGGCCAACAGCCCGCGCAGCAGTAAATCCGACGCCGTCATGGCCGGTGCCGTATGGGATTTCACGGCACGCACGACGGGTAAAGTCCGCGTCGGTTACGAGAAAAAGAACTTCGACAACAGCGAATCCAAAGACCTCGACAACCCGACCTGGCAAGTCGATCTGCAATGGAAACCGCGGACCTATTCGACATTCACCTTCGTCGCTCGCCAGGCCCTTGCCGAGGGTGACGACGGCGCTGATGCCGTGAAGTCGACCTTCACCCAGGTCGGCTGGCGTCACGGCTGGACTGAACGGATTACTACCGTGGCCCAGGCCGGTTACGGGCGTTATGTCTACGAAGGCCAAAGCCGTACCGACAATCTTCAGGACTACAACCTGGCCGTGGTGTACGCCATGCGCCGTTGGCTGGATATCGAACTGGGTTATCGATACCGCGACAACGATTCCGATGCCGACAATGAAAGCTTCACCCGCAACGTGTTTCAGATCAGCTTCAACGTCAGCCTTTAAGAGGGTCTCGACATGAACACTCGCACACTTGTCCTTTTGTTCGCGTTGTTTCTCTTGCCCCACACCTATGCGGCAGATCCCGATACGCAATACAAACTCGCTGCCGGCGACGTGTTGCGAATCATCGTTTTCGGTGAGCCGGAATTGAGCATGAAAAAGATCCGGCTCAGTGATGCCGGCACCTTTTCCTACCCGTTTCTCGGCGAAATATCCGCCAAGGGACTGACCCCCGGCCAGGTCGAGAAAATCATCGTCGACGGGCTCAAGCAGGGTTATCTGATCGACCCGAAAGTCAGTCTCAGCCAGATCGAATACCGCTCGTTCTACATCAATGGCGAAGTGAAAAAGCCCGGCAGCTATCCGTTCGTGCCCGGACTGACACTGGAAAAAGCCATTGCACTGGGCGGCGGCTTGACCGAGCGGGCCTCGATGAAGCGAGTGACCATCTTGCGCGGTGATGGTGGCGCGACCGTGACCGATAACGTCACGCGCAGCACCACGATCGCCCCCGGCGACACCATTTCCATTGCACAAGGCTTTTTCTGATCATGGACAACAGCCCAAGCAACTACGTCGAACGTCCTCTTCAAGCGCATCTGCATCCGCAGCACGCCGAAGACAAGGACACCCTGGATCTGCTCAATCTGTGGAGGATCATCTGGCGCGCCAAGTGGCGCATTGGCTGGCTGGTGCTGCTGAGTTGCGTATTGGCGGCCGTGGTGGTCTCCAATATCACGCCGCAATACATTGGCAGCACCACCCTGCTGTTCAACGACAAAACACCTCCGCTGATGTCGTTCCAGCAAGTCAAGGACTCCGGCGGCAACGCCACAGATTACTTGCAGACTCAGCAGGCGCTCCTGCAATCGCGAGACCTCGCCGAACGCGCGGTGAAAAAACTCGGGCTGACGACTCACCCGGTCACCGATCCGCGCCAGCAGCCAAAGTCCTGGTTTGCGCCGCGCCAATGGCTGGCCGATCTGGACCTTGATCAATGGATCCCGGGGCTAGGTCGATATCTACCGCAAAAGAAAGAGCCACTCACTGAAGCAGACGTTTTCAACCAGGTCACGCAGAATCTCATGCTGCATACCAGCGTCAAGTTCGTTGGCAAAAGCCAGTTGCTCGAAATCGAAGTCGAGTTGCCAGACCCTGTTCTCGCAGCGGCGGCGGCCAACGCACTGGCTCAGGGCTTTACCGACAGCCAGCTCGATACCAGCGAGAAATCGTCGCAAACCACCACGGCCTGGATGAACACGCGTCTGATCAAGCTGCGCGACAACCTGCGTGCGGCCGAGAAAAAACTCCAGGGTTACCGCGAAGAACAAGGTCTGGTGGATGTTGGCGGCGTTGCCACCATCAGCGCCAACGAACTGGAAATGACCGGCAACCGCATGGTCGACGCCCGACGCAACCGTGCTGAAGCCGAGAGCGAGTACCGGCAGGCGAAAGCCCTGGGCAACGGCGATCTGAGCCGACTCTCCAGCGTACCGGCGGTCTTGAGCAACCCTTTGGTGCAGAAATTCCAGGCCGATCGCGCGGTGGCCCAGGCCAAGGTTGATGAACTGGCCGGGCGCTATGGTCCGAAGCACCCCAGCCTGATCTCCGCACAAACCGAATTGCGCACCGCCACCACCAGTCTGCAATTGCAGGTGCAGCAGGTGGTGGCCGGTATCGAGCGGCAATACCAGCTCGCCACGGCGAGTGAAGCGTCGCTGCGTCAATCCTTCAACAGCAACAAGGCACAGATCCAGGACATCGCGCGCAAAGAGTTCCAGTTGCGTGAGTTCCAGCGTGAAGTCGATAGCACGCGCGCGCTGTATGAAACTTTCGTCACTCGCCTGAAGGAAACCACAGCCACCGCCGACATGGACTCGACGAAAGTGCGCATCGTCGACCCGGCCATCGTTCCCGTCGACGCGAGCAAACCGCGCAAGACATTGATTGTCGCGATCGTCGGGTTGATTGCTGCAGTCATCGGCGTCGGGCTGGCACTGCTCTTCGAGAGTCTGAGCAATACCTTCAAAACCGATGAATCGATCGAGAGCGTGTTGAATGTTCCACTGCTCAGCGTCGTGCCGCTGGTGATAAAGAAAAGTCGCCGGCAACTGGCGCGCCTGTTCGAGGACAACGACAACCCGCGTTTTTCCGAGACCATTCGCAACCTGCGCACCTGGTTGATGTTGCAAAGCAGCGAAAAACCGTCACAAGTGGTGCTCGTGACCTCCACGGTTGCCGGCGAGGGTAAAAGCACCATCGCCACCAACCTCGCCAGTTCGCTGACACCGCTGGAACGCGTGCTGCTGATCGATGCCGACATGCGTCAGCCAACCCTGTCGCTGAACTTCGATTTTCCGCCGGACAGCCCCGGACTGGCGAATGTCATTGCCGGCACGGCCAGGCTTGAAGACTGCATTGTTTCAGTGGGCAATCTGGACATGCTGCCGGCCGGGAAGGTCTTGCCGCCGTCGCTGGATATGTTCGTTGCGCCACGCCTGCCGTCCCCTGGCGATCCGCTCAACCCGGTTCAGCCACCGCCACAGGATTTGCTCAGCTCGCCGCGCATGGCGCGCATGCTCGAAGCGCTCAGGTCACGTTATCGCCACATCATCATCGATTCTCCCCCAGCGGAGATGATCAGTGACGCGCTGCTGCTGGCAAAACATTCGGACGCGGTGATCTATGTCGTGAAGGCTGACAGCACGTCGATCAGCCAGGTTCAGCGAGGGATTGCCATGTTGCAACAAAGCCATGTGCCGGTCTTTGGCACGGTGCTCAACCAGGTCGACCTGCGCAAGGCGCGCAAGTACGGCTACCACCACTCCCGGGCGTTCTATAACTACGATTTCGCGCCCAGGTAACCATCGGGCGCGTACGCCCGCCGCTACGCCCTCTTCTGCCAACGCACTACTCGCTTCACCTCCGCCGAGCTACGGAAAAGCCATCGGGAGGCACGCCGTGCCTGCTCGATTCGCGCTGATGCATGAATGCTGTCTCGAGGTTAAGCCCATGACATCGCTCTATACCGCTCACATGACACACCGCCGAGGCCTGACGTTCTGGGGCCAGTGGCTTTGCGCGCTGTCGCTGGTGACGGCGCTGTTGATATTGCTCGTGCATTGGCGCGTCGGCAGTCTGACCAGCGAATACCGCATCCTGATCATTCTGACGGTGCTCGGCTCGGTGCCGATCTACAGCGTGATGCAGGTCTACCACAAGCGCCATGGCCTGCTGGTCGGGCTCGGCAGATTGCTGGCCGGGTGGTTGACCCTGCTGGCCGTACTGGCGGCGATTGCGTTCTTCACCCAGACCAGCGCCATTTATTCACGCCAGGTGATCATGGTCTGGGCAGTGCTGGGTTTTGTGGTTCAGGCCTTGAGCTTTCTGCCCCTGCATTACCTGGCCCGCCTGTACTCGCGCAAGGTCTGCAACGGACGCCGTTCGGTGATCATCGGTACCTGCCCGACGGCCCATGAACTGGCTAAAAAGCTGTCCCGACCGAACCGCGCGCTGGTGCTGGGCTTCATTGCCGCCGAGGACAGCTGTGGCCCTGCCCCCAGCATTCTGCCGTTGCTTGGCCACGTTTCCGCCATCCGCGAGATCATCACGGGCCAGGAAGTGCGCCGCGTCTATATCGTGCTGCCGATGGCCCATGCCGCCACCATCGAAGCCCTCTACATCGACCTGCTGGACATGAACGTCGACGTGGTGTGGATCCCGGATTTCGGCAGCATGGTGTTGCTCAACCATTCGATCTCGGAAATCGAGCGAATGCCGGCCATCTACCTCAACGAGAGCCTGATCAGCTCGCACCCTGCCAGCCTGTTTTGCAAGGATCTGTTTGAACGCAGCCTTGCCGCCCTGGCGATTATTCTGCTCAGCCCGGTGCTGTTGGTGGTGGCCATCGCCGTCAAGCTGACCTCCGCCGGCCCGGTGCTGTTCAAGCAGAACCGTCACGGTTGCAACGGCGAAGTGATCAAGGTCTGGAAGTTTCGCTCGATGCATGTCCACGACGACCAGCAGGTGCGGCAGGCCACCCGCAACGATGACCGCCTGACGCCGATCGGTGGTTTTCTGCGCCGCAGTTCCATCGACGAATTGCCACAGCTGTTCAATGTGCTGTCCGGCCGCATGGCCCTGGTCGGCCCGCGTCCGCATGCCGTCACCCACAACCTTTATTACACCGGCAAGGTGCGCGCCTACATGGCCCGGCATCGCCTCAAGCCGGGGATCACCGGCCTCGCCCAGATCACCGGCCATCGTGGCGAAACCGAGACCGTGGAAAAGATGCAGCTGCGCGTCGCCCAGGACCTCAACTACATCAACCAGTGGTCGCTGTGGCTCGACATCAAAATCCTCATCAAGACCCCCTTCACCCTGTTCTCGAAAAACATCTACTGAGCCCCTGCTCCACTTCTGCCGCCCCCCTGCCCGACCGTTGATAACTGTCACCACGATCTGAGGTTCGACCATGAATGTGAGCGTATTCGGTATTGGTTACGTAGGCCTTGTCCAGGGTGCTGCATTGGCCGAGGTCGGGCACAACGTACTCTGCGTTGACGTCGATGCCGGCAGGGTCGAGGCATTGAAAGAAGGAACGCTGCCGCTCTACGAACCGGGCCTGAAAAGCCTGGTGCGCGACAACTACCAAAGCGGCCGACTGCGGTTTGGCACAGACCTGGCGGACGCCGTTCACCATGGCGATGTGCTGTTGATCGCCGTCGGCACACCGCCCGACGAAGACGGTTCGGCGGATCTCCAATACGTGCTGAGCGTGGCGCAGACCATCGCGCTGAACATGGATCGGCACCAGATCATCGTCGACAAATCCACCGTGCCCGTCGGTACGGGCGATCGGGTGCGAGCCTGTATCGAGCAAGTATTGGCCGACAACGGTCGCAGTGACCTGACGTTCGACGTGGTTTCAAACCCGGAATTTCTCAAGGAAGGCTGCGCGGTCGATGACTGCATGCGCCCGGATCGGATCATCATCGGCACCGACAGCCCGCGTGCCGAAGAGGTCATGCGCGAACTGTATGAACCGTTCAATCGCAGCCGCGAAAAAATCATTGTCATGGACGTTCGCAGCGCTGAACTGACCAAGTACGCCGCCAACTGCATGCTGGCGACCAAGATCAGCTTCATGAACGAAATGGCCTGCCTCGCTGAAAAGCTCGGCGCCGACATCGAAAAGGTGCGCCACGGCATCGGCGCCGACCCGCGCATCGGTTACCAGTTCATCTACCCAGGTCTGGGCTACGGCGGCTCGTGCTTTCCCAAAGACGTGAAAGCGCTGATACAGGCGGCCGACGGTGTCGACATCGACGCCCGGGTGCTCAAGGCCGTGGAGGCGCGCAACCAGGAACAGAAAGCCAGCCTCTATCGCAAGGTATTCGATCACTTCGACGGTCACCTTCGCGGCAAGACGTTTGCCCTGTGGGGGCTGAGTTTCAAACCCAATACCGACGACATGCGCGAAGCCCCCAGCCGGGTACTGATGGAGGCTTTGTGGCAAGCCGGCGCCAGCGTGCAGGCGTTTGATCCCAAAGCCATGGAAGAGGCCCAGCGCCTTTACGGCTCGCGCGACGACCTGACCCTGACAGGCACCAAGGAAGCGGCGCTGAAAAATGCCGACGCCCTGATCATCGTCACCGAGTGGCAATCGTTTCGGGCACCGGACTTCGACCAGCTCAGCCGGTTGCTCAAACAGCCGTTGATTTTCGACGGGCGCAATCTGTTCGATCCGCAGCGTTTGAGCAAACGTGGGTTCACCTACGTCTCCGTGGGTCGGCAGACCCCTTCAGTTATCTGAGAGGAGCCGCGCCATGTTCAAACTGGAGATAGTCGGCCACTACTCGGCGAAATTGCTGGAGGCCAACCAGGCCTATTCCTTCATCAACTTTGCCTCGATCGGCAGTTTTTTCGAGCAAAACCCGAGCAGCGTTGCCTATTTTTGCGACGGCATGCTGATGTCGACCTTCATGTCTCGCATCACCGGCAGACCGATTGGCCGGGTCAGCTTCGACTTCACCTCGATAGCCGACGTTGTGCTACGCAGCGCCGAGCAACAGGGCAAACGCGTCTATTTCGTCGGCGCCCGGCAAGCCGAACTCGACCTGTTCATCAGCAAGATCAAGAGCCTTTATCCGCAACTGAGCATCGCCGGCTATCACAACGGCTATTTCGACGCTGCCCAGGCCGAAGACATTCGGTACGACATCTGTCGCAGCGCAGCGGACATTCTGATCGTCGGCCTGGGCGCCGGACGGCAAGAGCAGTTCGAGCAGGATGCCCTGCGCGCAGGCTTTCGCGGGGTCGCCTTCAGCTGTGGCGGGTTCATCCGCCAGGAAGCTCTGGCCACGCGGCAGTACTACCCGGCGCTGATCAATCGTCTGCACTTGCGCGCGTTCTATCGCATGTACCGCGAGCCCCACACGATCAAACGCTACCTCATCGATTACCCGAGCAACTTCCTGCACCTGCTGAACATGATCGTTCGACACAAAGTCGCCATCAAGGTTGAGGAATGACCATGCACATCCTGTTTATCCTCAAGGATTTCAAGCCCGGCGGTGGCGTCGAGCGCGTTCAGCAGCGGCTGTCCGAGCAGTTTCTCAAGGATGGCCGGCGGGTGAGCTTTTTCGTCATGAACGCAGACATGCCCGACGCCCGGGACATTCAATCCTACAGCGGTGGCGGCAACGGCCTCGTCGGCCTGTTCAAGTCCATCGTTTTGCTGCGCCGGCTCATACGGCACGAAGGTGTCACCCATCTCATTTCCGCCAAGGAGCAGGCCAACCTCTGCACGTGGTTCGCCACCCTGGGCAGTGCCTGCAAAGTCATCTACAGCCGCCATGCGACCCTCGATTGCAGCGAACAGAAAACCGGACCCTCAAGCCTGCGCTTTCTCTACGCCTTGTACCTGTGTGGCAGTGGCAAGGTGGTGACGGTTTCGTCGGCTTTGCGCCAGACCCTCGCCGATGCCGTGCCTTGGGGGCGGCAGCGCATCCGTTATTGCCCCAACGCGGTCGTCACCGATCAACTGTTTCAAGCCGCACAGGCGCCCAGGCCGGCCGGATTGCCCCGCAACTACTGGCTGAGCCTGGGGCGTCTGGTCGAACCCAAGGGGTTTCATCTGCTGCTGGACGCCTACGCTCTGGCGCTGCGCAGCGCAGCGCTGCCGGATCTGGTGATCGTCGGTGATGGCCCGTTGCGCGAAGCCTTGGTCACCCAGGCCAGGCAATTGGGTATCGCGCAACGGGTGCATTTCAGCGGGTTTATGAGTAATCCCTATCCCGTGCTCAGGCACGCCCGGCTGTTCATTCTGAGTTCGCTGCAAGAAGGCATGCCGACCGTGCTGATCGAGGCGTTGGCGCTGGGCACGCCGGTGCTGGCCTGCGATTGCGAGACCGGGCCCAGAGAACTGCTGGACCACGGCCGACTCGGTCAACTGGTGATCGTCAACGACGTACAGGCACTGGCCGACGGCATGCTGCGCAACCTGACCTCAGGTCATGCCATCGCCCCCGGCGAAGAGACGCTCACTGCCACCCTGCGCCCGTACACCAGTCAGTACGCGGCGCAGGCGTATTACCAGGTCTGGAATCAATGAAAAAATTACTGATCATCCTCCATGACCTCAGCGCCGGCGGTGCTGAAAAAATGATGTCGCGCCTGGCCAAAGCGCTGGTGGATGCAGGCAACGACGTGACATTGCTGATGCTCACCGGCGGCGGCCTTCACGCAGCGCATCTCGATCCGCGTGTGAAAAAAGTCGAATTGCACAGCCCGCGCAGCGTCCGTGCGGTGCCGGCACTGACGCGATTCCTGCGTGACAATCGCTTTGACGCCCAACTGGCAGCCCTCACCCACGTCAACGTGGTGGCGATCATCGCGGCGGCACTGTCCGGCACGCTGGCCCGCCTGCACGTCAGCGAGCGCAATGCCTTTTCCCATGACCGGCACGTGAATCCCGATTTGATGGTGCGCATGGCATATCGGGTGGCGCCGCTGTTGTATCGGCTGATTCCCAATCCGGTGATCTGTGTTTCGCGCGGTGTCGCCCAGGACCTGGTCGACACCACACTCGCCCGACGCCGGGACGTGACCATTGCCGACAACCCGGTGCTCGACAACGACTTTCGCGAGAAGACACCGGGACTGCCCCGCCACCGCTGGCTGCTGGAAAAGTCCGGCACGGTGATTGTCGCCGTGGGGCGTCTGGCGCCACAAAAAGGTTTCGACACGCTGATCACAGCGTTCGCCGCACTGCCGGATCGCGATGCCCGCCTGATCATTTTTGGCGAAGGCGCCCTCAGGGCCGAACTGCTTGAACAGGCGAAACAGCTGGGGGTGGCGGAGCGCTTCGATCTGCCGGGGTATGCCAACGATCCCCTGGCAGAAGTGGCCGCAGCCGATTGCTTCGTGCTGTCGTCGCGTTTCGAGGGCAGCCCCAACGCGCTGGTCGAGGCGTTATCAACCGGCACGCCGGTGGTGGCGACCCGCTGCCCCCATGGTCCTCAGGAGATTCTCGGCGGCGGCGTGGTTGCCCCGCTGGTCGCAGTGGAGGATCCCATCGCCCTGGCACAGGCCATCGTCGAGCAACTGTCCATACCGCGCGATCTGCAGCGTCAATCACGCCTTGATGCGGCCGCACGATTCATGAGTGCCAGTGCAGTGCAGACCTACCTCAAAGCACTGGTTGGAGACCCGTCATCATGAGCCCCCTGACGATCCGCTATTCGACACTGCGCGACGCCTTCACGCTGTTCGGCATCCTGTTCTACATCCAGGTGATTACCTTTGTCCTGGGTCTGGGCAGTGCCGCGAGCTTCGGCGATATCAACAAAGACCTCGAAGGCAATGTCGCCAATCAGGTCTGCGGCCTCATCACGCTGCTGGTGCCGTTGTTCTTTTTCATCCGCAACAAGGTATTCCTCAGCAAGACCTTTTATCGCAGCAACTTCTTTCTGCTGGTGTTCCTGCTCTGTGTCATCGCATCGATCGGCTGGTCCCACGACCCGATGCTCAGTCTCAAGCGGTTTATCGCCCTGCTCGGCGTGGTGTTTTTTGCAGGCTTCATTGCCTATAACTACTCCCTTGAAAAAATCGCCTTCATGCTCGGCTGCGCCATTGGCATCGCGGCGTTGATCGGGTTGTTGCTCGCCGTTGTCATGCCTGAAGTGGCGTTTCTCTCCGGGGGCATTCGCGACGGCGCGTTCAAAGGCGTTTTCGCCGAAAAGAATGCCGGCGCCCGACTCAATGCGATCGCCATCATGCTGTTGCTGCCGATGATCCGGCAGCGCAATCGCTGGGCGCTCTTGTGCTCATTCTTTTCGCTGGTCGCGATCCTGCTTGCCCAGTCAGCCACCGGTGTAGCGCTGATTATTTCCGGCACGATCAGCTACTGGTACTTCCTCACGATGATCCGCCTGGGCATCAATCGCTCACAGTTGCTGTTCCTCGGATGCACCCTCCTTTACCTGCTGGTTTGCCTGTTTCTGTACAGCAACTTTGCGGTGCTGCTGGAAATGGCCGGGCGCGATCCGTCACTGACCGATCGGACCCTGATCTGGGAACTGCTCGCGCCTTTCATCGACAGCCAGTTGCTCAAGGGCTACGGCTTCGGCGCCTTCTGGGCAAGTCCCGATGCCGATGCGTTCATCACCCGCTGGGGTTACATCGGCAACGCCCACAGCGGCTACATGGAGACCCTGCTCAACGGCGGCCTCATCCAGCTGACGGCGCTGGCGTTGATGTTCGGTGAAGCACTGTTCAAGCAATACCGCGCCGTGACGGCGAATCAGGCAGCCCGGTTTCGTGCCAGTGCGCTGGTCATCATCGGTCTGTTCGCCGTCACCAATTATGTGGCGTACGTGATCCCCAACTACCGCTCCGCCGAGTTTCTGGTGTTCTGCACCCTGGCCCTGACCTTCCGGCACCACCACGCGACCTACCCCGAATCCTCACCGGCAGCGCTGCGTCAGCGTTCGTCGGGCCGCGCACTACCGCGCGATTCCGCCCGCGCGTAACCCAAGGAGAATCACCGTGCCCAACCAAGCTCCCCGTTCAGCAGATTCAGTGTGCGTCATCATTCCGATGTACAACGGCGCCGACAGCATCGAGCAGACGCTGACCTCCCTGGCCCGGCAAACCCGACTGCCCGATCACGTCATCGTCATCGACGACGGGTCCACCGATGACGGACCACAACGGGTCCGAGACTTCACCGCGCCGTTTCGCCTGACGCTGTTGCAGCAAGCCAACGAAGGCCAGGCCAGCGCCCGTAATCACGGGATGCGTCACTCTGAAGAGACGTTTGTGGCGATGCTCGATGCCGATGACCAATGGCATCCGCGAAAGCTGGAGTTACAGCTGGCACTGTATGGCGAGCTCACGCAACAGGGCCGGCCTGTGGGGCTGATCGACTGCTACGCGCAAGTCAATTACAGCGATGGCAGGCGTCAGCGGGACGACCGGTTGAAGAACGGCAGGCATTTCTACGATTTCATCCACGCCAACGTCGTCAATGGCGTCTCCACCGCGCTGGTCAAACGTGACGTGATCATGCAACTCGGCGGCTTCGACGCCAGCCTGCGTTATTCCGAAGACCGCTTCATGTGGACGCGGATCGCCGAACACTGGGAGATCCACACGGTGCCGGAGGTGCTGCTGGAGCGCACGGTCAATGGCGGCAACATGACCGCGAATCCGAAAAAGTACTACCAGAACAAAATCCGCTTCATCGAGGTGTACCTCGCCCGTTACGGCGCGCAGCTGACCCGGCAGCAGCGAATCGATTTCGTGCTGGGCAACCACACCGATTTTCTCGAGGCGTTTTCCCGACGTGGCGAGCATGACCAGGTCCTTGGCGTATACCGGCGAATGCTGGATTGCTCCTGGCAGGCCCTGATCTTCGCCAGCGGCAAACCGACCTTGCGCTACCTGTATGCCCGCGCCAGAACCTTGCGCAAGGCAACGGCGTCAACCACGGCTCATTGATCCGGTATCCGCCATGGCCAACCACCGTCTGACGACATTGACCTGGATCTTCACCGAGAAATTCGGCCTGATCCTGTTGTCGATGATTACCTTTGTCGCCTACGCCAGGCTGTTGTCGCCTGCCGAGCTGGGTGTGGGCACGGTAATCATCGCCATCGTCGAGTTGATCGGTCTGGTGTACTCCTCGGTGCTCGAAGACCCGCTTGTCCGGCTTGAGCGACTGGAAGACAAGCACATCAGCACCGCCTACTGGGCGGCGGTGCTGGTCAGTCTGGCGAGCATCGGCATCATCTCGGGCGCGGTCATGCTGTACACCCCGGATCCGCTGCTGCAATGGATGACGGCGATAGCCTCGATAAAGATCCTGCTCACCATGATGGCGCGGGTCTATGTGGCGCAGATGCGCCGCAGCGGGAACTTCAAGATGCTGGCGTCGCGCACGTTGCTGGGCAAAGTGGCGGGTGGAGTCGGTGGCATTGCCGTTGCGCTTTGGGGACTGGGTGCGTGGGCGGTCATTGCCCAGGCGCTGATCATGGAACTGGTGTCCATCATTGTGTTGATGCGCGCCGACCCGCGACGTATCCCTTTTTACATCGACGGTCCGATCCTGCGTGAATTGTTGAGGTCAGGCGCACCGGTGGCCATCAACGCGCTGAGCTCGCAAACCTTGCAGCGCGGGGTCAACGTGGTGCTGGGCATCACCGCCGGCGCGAACGCGGTCGGCATGTTCAACATGGCGATGCGCATCATTGAACTGCCACGCACCGCAATCTACAACGGCCTGCTGAGCTACGCGCTGCCGGCGTTCTCCCGGCGCAGCGCAGAACCCAGGCGATTGATCGGGATCGTTGGCGACTCAACCGCCGTCAGCGGCTTTCTGTTGACGCCCCTGTTCATCGGACTCGCACTTACGGCAAGCGACCTGATCCTGTTGATCTTCGGCGCCAAATGGGCAGAGGCCATCCCGCTGCTGCAAGTGCTGGCCTGCACCGCCGCCATCGGCAACAGCGCCATGTACGCCACCACCGCACTGGTGGCGGTCAACCGCAGCCACCTCACGATCAAGGCTGAAGTGCTGACCACCGCGCTGGCCCTGGCGCTGGTCTACGCCCTCGGCAACCTGTACGGCGGCATGGCTGCAGCCGTCGCTCTGCTCGCGCGAATGCTGGTCATCACGCCGTTGCAGATCCGCGGCCTGAACACGGCGATCGGTTACAGCTGGCGCGGCTTTTTCGAAGCCAGTTACCGCAGCGTGATCGCTTCCCTGGTCATGGCTGCAACCGTGCTGCTGGTGCTACCGCAGCTGGGTCTTCAGGGTTACCTGCATTTGATCGGCAGCGTCGTACTCGGCGCACTGAGTTATGCCGTGGGTTACAGCGCCCTGCACCCGCATTGGCCACAGGAATTCAAATCGGTTTTCACCTCCCGCTGAGTTCAGCCCTGAGACAGGAAGGCCTCACCATGCGCAAAACCACGTTGATTACTGGCGGAGCCGGCTACATCGGCTCGCATACGGCTCTGGCCCTCATTAACGCCGGCCACAAGGTGCTGGTGCTCGACAACCTGTGCAACAGCTGTCGAGAGTGCATCCGGCGCCTCGAGCAACTGACCCTGACCCGCGTCGACTTCATCAAGGGCGATATTCGCGACCCGGTCCTGCTCGACGATATCTTCAGCCGATACGACATCGACGCCGTCGTGCACTTTGCCAGTCTCAAATCCGTCGAAGAAAGCGTGCGCAAGCCGCTGGACTACTACGTCAACAACGTTGCCGGCACGCTTGGCCTCTGTCAGGCGATGGCCCGCAATAACGTATTCCGGCTGGTGTTCAGCTCGTCAGCCACGGTGTACGGGGAGCCGACGCGCACGCCGATTGCCGAAGATTTCGGCACCGGCAAACCGGTCAATCCCTATGGCCGCACCAAGCTCATGATCGAGGAGTTGCTGACGGATCTGTGCAACTCCGATCCGCGCTGGAGCGTTGGATTGTTGCGTTACTTCAACCCGATCGGCGCCCACGAAAGCGGAATGATCGGCGAAGACCCGAGCGGCCGCCCCAACAACCTGTTGCCGTGCCTGACCCAGGTCGCCATAGGCCGGATACCCGAACTCACGGTGTACGGCAGCGACTATCCCACCGTGGACGGGACCTGCGTGCGCGACTACATCCACGTGGTCGACCTGGCCATCGGTCACCTCAAGGCCCTGCAAGTTCTGCAGCACGACAATGGCATTCACTTCTGGAACCTCGGCACGGGCGTCGGCTACAGCGTGCTGCAGATCATCCACAGTTTCGAGGACATCACCGGCATCAGCATTCCCTACCGCTTCGCCCCTCGACGTCTCGGCGACATCGCCAAGTGCTGGGCCGATCCGGCCAAGGCGGGACGCGAACTGGGCTGGAGCGCGCAACGCGGCCTGGAACAGATGATCACCGATAGCTGGCGCTGGCAGTCGTGCAATCCGCAGGGGTATCAATCGTCATTCAAGATTCCGGCACCCGTTGCGGTGAAGTGATGCCGATGCTCAAGGAATGTCTGCTGGCCGTGCTGTTTTCGGTTGCGCTGGCAAGCAACGCCGCGCAGGCGCCTGCGCCTGTACCGACCACCGGCCTCGTGTTGTGGCTGGACGCGGCCGACTCATCCGCGATGACCCTAGATGCGCAGAACCGGCTCCAGCGCTGGAGCGACAAATCCGGGAAGGCCAATGACGCGACTGTCGCTGACGCCACCTCACCGCCACAGTGGACAAGAAACAGCCTCAATGGCCATGCGGTGGTGCGCTTCGACGGTAATTCGGGATTACTCGGCCGGGCCCTGCGCACGGCTAAAGGATCTGTGGCCGTACTGATCGTGTCCCGGCGGTTGCCGGAACAGGCCGGAGTCGATCCCTGGCAACGCTTGTTCAGTTCACGCCCGCAGGCCGACAGCAACGACAACGTGCTGCCGAATTTCGCGGTCAGCCTGGCGCAAACCGGGGAGTACGAGCCGACGGTTTCCGTGCTGGAACTGCACGACGTGCCGATCGGCCCCTACGGGGTCGGGCGCAATGCCGTCGGTCACTCGGAAAATTTTCGCGGCGACATCGCCGAAGTGCTGGTGTATGACCGTCCGTTCGCCTCGCTCGCCGAGCGCCAGCGCGCCTTTCAGTACCTGGCAGACAAATGGTCCGTGGCCATCCCCACGCATGCCGACACCTGGACCCGCGTCGGCCCATTGGGGACATTGCCGACGCGCATCAACGCCCGGTTGCCCTTGTCCGATCAGGCCAATGCCGGTCAATGGGTGCTCAACACGACGCTGTCCGACGAGTTCGATGGCACCACCCTCGACCGCACACGCTGGCACGTCAACAATGCCGTCGGGAATGAGTCGCTGGGCCGCAAGCCGGCGTTGTTCACCGAGCGTAACGCCAGCGTCGGCAATGGCAACCTGAAGATTGTCTTTCGCAAGGAAACCTTGGCGCAGAAATACGTCGAGCTCGGTTTCAAGGACTACACCTCAGCCATGGTGCGTACCCTTGAACGCGGCTTCTACGGGTACTACGAAGCGCGGGCCAAACCCATGAATTCCGCAGCGTCCAGCGCCTTCTGGCTGGCCTGGACGGGCATGACTGACAACGCCACCGAAATCGACATCTTTGAAATCGGCGGCAAGACCAAAAATGCGCTTTCAGACCGCGCCTACAACATGAACGCCCACCTCTGGGCCACGCCGCACAGCACCGAACATATCGCCAACGGCAGCACCTGGACCAGTCCCTGGCGGCTGGCCGGCGACTTTCATGTCTACGGCTTCGACTGGCAGCCCGATACCCTGCGCTGGTACGTCGATGGTGTGCTGGTCAGAGAATCGAAGAACCATTATTTCTTTTTCCCCATGCAGATCGTCTTCGACAGCGAGGCTATGTGGAAATGGTTCGGCGTGGTCGACGATGCTGACCTGCCCTCCACTTTTGAAGTCGATTACATCCGCATGTGGCAACGCAATCCTTGACCCTCACACCAAGCCTGGGGCCAGACGATGAGCCGCCCCAACCGTCATAGCTTTCGCCTTGAGTCGATTTTCACTCGGCACAGTCGTCAGTTTTCAATCCGCGCTAACACCCCCGGAGCGCATGCACATGAACAACAGACGGCTGACAGAACTGGATTTGCTGCGCTTTCTTGCGGCGTTCGCGGTGGTGATCTTTCACTATGCGTTTCGCGGCTATGCGAGGGGTGAGATGTCGGTCATGCCCTATCCACTTTTGGCTGACGTTGCCAAATACGGTTATCTGGGCGTTGAACTGTTTTTCATGATCAGCGGATTCGTCATTCTGATGACGGCTTCGAGCAACAACCTCAAGGTGTTCTTCATTTCCCGCGTCATTCGTCTCTGCCCGGCGTTCTGGGTGTGTTGCACGATCACGTTTCTCATCACGCTGGCCATCGGGCAGCCACGATTTTCGGCCGATTTCTATCAATACTTGATCAACCTGACCTTTCTGGGCGACCTGCTCGGTGTGCCCCCCATAGACGGGGTCTACTGGTCTCTGTTCGTCGAAATAAAGTTCTACCTGATGATCGCCGTCCTGCTGGCTTTCAAGAAGATAGAGAAAATAGAAACCTTCCTCGTACTCTGGCTGCTGATCTCGGCCGCAGCGGAAGTCTTTGCTTTCGAAAAACTGCGCTCGGTCCTGATCACCGACTACGCGGCCTATTTCATCGCTGGCGCCACGTTCTACATCATCTGGGACAAGGGGTTTACCAAATCCCGTATTTCCCTGCTGGCAGCCGCGCAGGCATTGGCCAGCTTCAACGCGATCAAGTGGGCCGAGTCGATTGAACTGAAATATTCGACCGAATACGACTCCTTGATCATCTGCGGCGTCATTGCCCTGTTTTTCATGACCTTCCTTTTTATCGCGACGCATAAGACGTCAGCCGTGGGGAAGTTCGACTGGACAGCATTGGGCGCACTGACTTACCCGCTTTACCTGCTGCATCAGATGATCGGCTTCATGATCTTCAACATCGCTTATCCGACCATCAATCCACACGTGCTGCTCTGGGGCACCATCGCTTTGATGATAGGTGCGTCCCATGTCATCCATAAGGAAATAGAAACCCCGATGGCCAGACTGATGAAAAGATCCCTTTCGTCCTCCTTCAAGCGTCTCAGAGTGGGTTAGCCGGTAACGCCACAGGCTTGGCAATATCGGCAGATGAAAAAGGCGGGAGAGGCTTCGGTGAATACCGAAACCTCTCCCGCCTTTTTTTGTTTGTGGCGCAGAGCACCCGTTACA
The DNA here is from genome assembly GCF_019710535.1 of Pseudomonas sp. 3-2. Lineage (NCBI taxonomy): Bacteria > Pseudomonadati > Pseudomonadota > Gammaproteobacteria > Pseudomonadales > Pseudomonadaceae > Pseudomonas > Pseudomonas sp. 3-2. The sequence goes on from NZ_CP081200.1 coordinate 3,431,607, forward strand.
AGGACGATGAACGCTTCAACGTCTCGCTCGGTAACTCCTTGAACAATGCTCGATAACTGCTTGAAAAACGGCCTAAATGCCAGAACGACCAATTCATCGCCACTTCCGCCACGGTGGTCTCCGCGGGCGAACGCTTGAGCAATTCCCGCCGCGCACTGTTGAGCCTGCGCAAACGCAGCCATTGGCTTGGCGACATCCCCGTATAGGCCTTGAAGGTCTGCTGCAACTGGCGCAGGGAAACCCCGGCGACCCGCGATAATTCCAGCAGATTGAGGGTTTCTTCCGGCGAATCCGCCGCCCACTCGCCCACGCGTTTGAGGGTGATTCGCTCCTCGGCGCGACGCTGCAAACCGCCGCCATCCAGACACACGCTCGCGTTGTCGAGGATGAACAGGCAATCCTCCAATAGCTGCTGAGTCAGTGCCTCTTTACTCGGCAGATCAAGGGCTTGCGACAACTTCGTGAGAGTCGAGCTTAACCAGCGGCTGAACAATCCATTCTGCGCGCCATTGAGCGGCGCCATGAACAGACCTTCCAGCCTGGCCACGTCCAGTCCGTTGCGCTGGACGAATTCCGGGCCGAACACCACGGCGATTTCCTGGTAGTTCTCCGGGGTGATCCAGATGTTGCGGCTCTCTTCATTGAGCAGATAGAGCGCGTTGTCGCTGCGATCGAAACAGAACGCCAAAGACCCTTGCGGCGCACTGAAATTCTGCTCGACCCGGGTGTTCATCTGTTCTTCGTAAACCTCCACTCCCTGCAAATCCAGATAGCGAATCTGCCCGGCGAAATGCCCAGGCGACATCTGCTGGTAATGCTGCACCCAACCCGGCGTGGCGCGGATTTGTTCGGTGACATCGGCGGTGTTGAACGCTTGGACCTGAAGCGGATTGCACGTCGTCATGGGGAACCTTGCGCACTCTTTTGGTGCGCTTTGGTGCTGCTGAAAGTGGATAGATGGAACGGCAAGGCCCGCCCAAGATAGTCGTCAACGCGCCACAGGGGAAGCCTGCGAAAGATGAAATCGCGTTCCCCGGCGTCAACAAAACCAACGACGAGGTCTTTATGAATGCCCCTTTCGATCAGCTGTTCACATGGCTGAAAGATCACAAGATTACCGAAGTGGAATGCGTGGTCAGCGACCTGACCGGCATCGCCCGCGGCAAGATCGCACCGACCAACAAGTTCCTGCATGAGCGAGGCATGCGCCTGCCGGAAAGTGTGCTGCTGCAAACGGTAACCGGGGATTTTGTCGACGACGACATCTACTACGACCTGCTCGACCCGGCCGACATCGACATGGTCTGCAAGCCGGTGAGCGATGCGGTGTACGTGATTCCGTGGGCCATCGAGCCGACCGCCATCGTCATCCACGACACCTTCGACAAGTTCGGCAACCCGATCGAACTGTCGCCGCGCAACGTGCTGAAGAAAGTCCTGCAGCTGTACACCGACAAAGGCTGGAAGCCGATCGTGGCGCCGGAAATGGAGTTCTACCTGACCCAGCGCTGCGAAGACCCGGACTTGCCATTGAAAGCACCGCTGGGCCGTTCCGGTCGCGCCGAAAGCGGTCGTCAGTCGTTCTCCATCGACGCCGCCAACGAGTTCGATCCGCTGTTCGAAGACGTCTACGACTGGTGCGAACTGCAAGGCCTGGACCTGGACACGCTGATCCACGAAGACGGCCCGGCGCAGATGGAAATCAACTTCCGCCACGGCGATGCACTGGATCTGGCCGACCAGATCACCGTGTTCAAACGCACCCTGCGTGAAGCGGCGCTCAAGCACAACGTCACCGCAACCTTCATGGCCAAGCCGATCGGCGATGAGCCCGGCAGCGCCATGCACCTGCACCAGAGCGTGGTCGAGATCGCCAGCGGCCAGCCGATTTTCGCCAATGCCGACGGCAGCATGAGCGACCTGTTCCGCCATCACATCGGCGGTCTGCAGAAGTACATCCCGAAAGTGCTGCCGATGTTCGCGCCCAACGTGAACTCGTTCCGCCGCTTCCTGCCGGACACCTCGGCACCGGTCAACGTCGAATGGGGCGAAGAAAACCGCACCGTCGGCCTGCGGGTGCCGACCTCCGGCCCTGAGGCGATGCGGGTTGAAAACCGTCTGCCGGGCGCCGACGCCAACCCGTACCTGGCCATCGCCGCGAGCCTGCTGTGCGGTTACATCGGCATGGTCGAAGGCATCGAACCGAGCGCCGCCGTCGAAGGCCGGGCTTACGAGCGCCGCAACCTGCGCCTGCCGATCACCATCGAAGAAGCCCTGACCCAGATGGAAGAGTGCGACACCGTCGCGCAATACCTGGGCAACAAGTTCGTGCGCGGTTACGTCGCGGTGAAACGCGCCGAACATGAAAACTTCAAGCGCGTGATCAGTTCCTGGGAGCGGGAGTTCCTGTTGCTGAGCGTGTAACCAACACCCGCCCTTGTGGGACCTGGCTTGCCAGCTCCCACAAGGGAACGTGCTCACCTGAAAAACCCAATAATTCGAAGAGGTGTCGATATGCGTCTGTTGAAATCCATGATCCCCGCCGCGCTGGCCCTGGCGTGCAGTGCCGGTGCCTTCGCCCAACCCCAGGTCAGCGTCTACAACTGGACCGATTACATTGGCGAAACCACCCTCGCCGACTTCCAGTCCAGCAGCGGGATCAAGGTGATTTATGACGTCTTCGACTCCAATGAAACCCTCGAAGGCAAACTGCTCGCCGGCCGCACCGGCTATGACGTGGTGGTGCCGTCCAACCACTTCCTCGCGCGTCAGGTAAAGGCCGGCGCGTTCCTCAAACTGGATCGCTCGCAACTGCCGAACTGGAAAAACCTCGACCCGAAACTGCTGGCCCTGCTTGAGAAAAACGATCCGGGCAACGAGCACTCGGTGCCGTATCTGTGGGGCACTAATGGCATCGGCTATAACGTCGACAAGGTCAAGCAGGTGCTGGGCATCGATCACATCGATTCCTGGGCCGTGCTGTTCGAACCGGAGAACCTGAAAAAGCTCAGCCAGTGTGGCGTGTCGATGATGGACTCGGCCGATGAAGTGTTCCCGGCGATCCTCAACTACATGGGCATGGATCCGCGCAGCGAGAAACCCGAGGACTACAAGAAGGCCGAAGAGAAACTGCTGAGCATCCGGCCGTACATCACCTATTTCCATTCCTCGAAGTACGTGTCCGACCTGGCCAACGGCGACATCTGCGTGGCCTTCGGTTATTCCGGCGACGTGTTCCAGGCCGCCAACCGCGCCAAGGAAGCCAAAAACGGCGTGAACATCGCGTATTCGATTCCCAAGGAAGGCGCGAACCTGTGGTTCGACCTGCTGGCGATTCCTGCCGATGCCGGCAACACCAAGGAAGCTCACGCCTTCATCAATTACCTGCTCGATCCGCAAGTGATCGCCAAGGTCAGCGCCTCGGTCGGCTATGCCACCCCGAACCCGGCGGCCAAGCAATACATGGATCCGGAGCTGGTCAACAATCCCGAGGTCTATCCGTCTCAGGAAGTCCTCGACAAGCTCTACATCTCCTCTACCCCGCCCCAGTCGATCATGCGTCTGATGACCCGGTCCTGGAGCAAAGTGAAGTCGAACAAATGAATCAGTACACCCAGGAACACGCCCGCTCCTATTACGCCGCGTCGGCCCGGGCCAGCACACCCTATCCGGAACTGACGGGTGACTTGATTGCCGATGTCTGCGTGATCGGTGGCGGGTTCACCGGCGTCAATACGGCGATTGAACTGGCGCAGCGCGGGCTTTCGGTGATTCTGCTCGAAGCCCGGCGCATCGGCTGGGGCGCCAGCGGGCGCAATGGCGGGCAGTTGATTCGCGGGATCGGTCATGACGTAGAAGGCTTCGCCCGGCATGTCGGCAGCGAAGGCGTGCGCTACCTGCACCGAGCCGGGATCGACTCGGTGGAGCTGGTGCGCCAGCGCATCACCGACAACGCCATCGAGTGCGACCTGCGCTGGGGCTTCTGCGAACTGGCCAACACGCCAGCGCAGTTCGACGCCTTCAAGGCCGAGCAGGACAGCCTGGCGCAACTGGGTTACCGCCATGAAACGCGGCTGGTTGCCCCTGAGCTGATTCGTCAGCAAGTGGTGAACGCGGGTGTCTACAAGGGCGGCCTGATCGACATGGGCTCGGGCCATCTGCACCCGCTCGACCTGGTGCAGGGTGAAGCGCGGCTGGCGGCGTCCCTCGGGGTGCGGATTTTCGAGCAGAGCCCGGTGCTGGAAATTCTCCACGGCCCGACCGTTCAAGTCCGCACCCAGAGCGGCAGCGTGCGCGCCGGCAGTCTGGTGCTCGGCTGCAACGCGCATCTGGACGAACTCGAACAGCAACTCAGCGGCAAGGTCCTGCCCGCCGGCAGCTACATCATCGCCACTGAACCGCTGCCGGCGGAACGCGCCGCCGAGCTGATTCCGCAGAACCTGGCGCTGTGCGACCAGAAAGTCGGCCTCGATTACTACCGGCTCTCGGCGGACCGACGCTTGCTGTTCGGTGGCGCCTGCCATTATTCGGGGCGGGATCCGACGGACATCGCCGCCTACATGCGACCAAAGATGCTCAAGGTGTTCCCGCAACTGGCGGATGTGCGCATCGACTATCAGTGGGGCGGCAAGATCGGCATCACCGCCAACCGCTTCCCGCAGGTCGGTCGATTGAAACAGCACCCGAATGTGTTCTACGCCCAGGGCTATTCCGGCCATGGCCTGAACGTCACCCACTGGTGCGCCAAGCTGCTGGGCGAAGCAATTCATGCCGGTCACAGTCAGGGCATGGATGTGTTCAGCCGCGTGCCGCACATGACCTTCCCCGGCGGCCCGGCGCTGCGTTCGCCACTGCTGGCACTGGGCATGTTCTGGTATCGCCTGAGGGAACTGCTGGGATGACTGGATACGATGTCGTAGCCTGCGAAAGCAGGCTACGACATCAAAAGGTTATCCAATTTGCGTATTTCCGCTTGAATCAACGGCTAGTCTTCCAGTCGTTCCATACCCGAACCATCTCGGCCAAGTGGATCACACAGGCGTGCTCACCGTTCTCCTGCTTTCTAGCGTTGTGCCATAGCACCTCGATGAACTCACTGATTTCTTCTTTTAGTGCACTCGCGTCTTGAGTTGTAAACGGCCGACCCAAAAGCTGCGGCCTAGGAGCTGCCAACTCGATCCAGCCGTCTTCACCGTTGTCATAAGTGAAGGGAACACTTTTGCAGCTTACGAGGGTACATACGCCTTCCACCAACAGTTTGCCTTTCAGTCCCCAGTAAATTCCGAGCAACTCGGCAGGTGCTTGAGGCAATCCGTCCCAGCATTCATAAGCCCACCAATCAATTTTGCCTGCCTGTTTCAACGCCAAAGATGCCGACTGCTCTTCGGCCTCTTTGGCCTCTCTCGCCTCTCTGGACAACCATTTGCGGTAGATCGTGACGTAAGCAGGTCTGCCTTTAAGTTCATCGACGCTGAACTTTCCCATTGTGAAAGGGGACATTGGATCACCATCCAAAGGTGGTCTGGCGTTCTGCTTACGATCCCAGGCGATCTGCGCAGCAGCGAGATCTTCGTCATTGATCTCCGACACAGCATCGGACTGCCAAAGGGTTTCAAACCATTTCTGTGCTGCGCCGATCTCTTGGAGGTCACAGGTATGGATACCCGCCTCAAGCCAATGGGCCAAAGACTCGTCTTCCAGCCCTAACCCATTCGTGGACAGGTTGGCTGATCCAATCAGGGCTTGCTTGCTCCCAACAACAACCTTCGCGTGAAGACGACTGGAATGTCTGATCTGGAGCGAACTGTTACCGTCTCTGATGCGTGTCAAAAAAGACCTGACGACGGATGGATTTGTCCCGCCTGTCGTGAGATTGCAGATAATTCGAATGGTGTGGTCAGTGTTTTCAGGAATCAGGTCCTGTGCTCCCTCGCCCCAGAATGCGACTGCAAAATCGACATTTTTCTCTTCGGATATCAGGCTTGTCAGCGATTTTTTGTAATCCTCTGGCACAACGAACATCTCAAATTCCTTTTCTGATGGTGATAAGTTCAAAATTCATAAGCATATTTTTCTTTGGAAATCGCGTCGCACAATCACCACCAAGTCATATTGACATCATTTTTACCATAGAGAATTTCGTGAGCATGGAATATGGGTGTCGAAGAGCTGATTCTCGGCATGTGGCTGTTTGAAATACTTTTCGGAAGGCTGGCAGCCTTGCTTTCGCAGTGTTTATTTATGGACTCCGCTCACATCTTCCATGTTTTTTTTCATTATCAACCCAACCGTCCACTGCCCCCCTGATTCTTGTCTGGACTCAAGCAAGTCATAGGTTTTAACCATTTCAAGTAACCCGGAGTATCCATACTCAACAGGAGAAAATGCAGGATCTGTTCTTTTCAAATAGTGGCCCAATCCACTGAGAGTGACTCTTCCCTCATTCGTACCTCCCACGAGAAGCGATACCGCGTCAACCAAAAATCTTGGACGGCGAAGCTTCGGCTTAGGACCTATGTCACGGGCTTCCTTCCTGATGCTCGTTGGTTCCTGAGGTTCTTTACCAGGAGCCGTATCATTTCCGGTTGCGTCCTCAGTCTTGCGCCATTCAAAAAACTGATCGCTTGCATTGCGCAGTGCATCAGGCGTTTTGGCTTCTCCAACGATACAAACTGCGGCGCCTCGCTCGCGCAGCTTACGGCACAGATAGGCAAAGTCAGAATCACTGGTGACCAGGCAGAACATGTCCGCCCGGTGGTCAAAGTGGGCCTCCAGCGCATCCAGTGCCAGAGCAATGTCAGAGGTGTTTTTCCCCGATGCATACTGATATTGCAGGCAAGGAGAGAAGGCTAGACGCACGAGCGCCTCCTGCCATTTGTTGGCGAGCGTTCCATGGTTACCGTAGCCGCGGCGCAGCACAATGCGGCCAAATTGTGCGACGACCTTCAGAGCATGTTCCAACACTTCAGGTGACACATTGTCGCAATCGACCAGAACAGCTACTCGGGCCTCGCCCACATTAGTCAGTGCCGGCATTTCAGCTCCTTGCTTGCTCAACAGGTAAAGGCTGTCAGCGTCGATCCTCGACATTTGCATCGAATACTTACCTGACCATTGAAAAGTTATTAGCACAACGCTCCAGCTAGCGCGAACTCACCTTACATTTGCTCTATCGCGAAGCACTTCTATATTGATGAAGTGCTTTTGCGTTCCTGACGCTCAGTGCCCAACACACCCTGGAGGTCATGGATGGAGTCGTCAGCCGCCGATCAACCGCGAGCGCCCGGCCAGGCGCCGGTCAAGACCCGCCGTTTCAGCATTTCGCTGGTGTGGATCGTGCCGATCGTCGCGGTGCTGGTGGGCCTCTCGCTGGTGGTGCACAACCTGATGCAGGAAGGCCCCACCATCACCGTCACCTTCAAGACCGGCAGCGGCCTGACCGCCAACAAGACCGAAGTCAAATACCGCAACGTGGTGATCGGCCAGGTCACGGACGTCGAGCTGAGCGACGACCAGAAAAGCGTCAACGCCACCATCAAACTGGCCAAGCAGGCCGAAACATTTACCCGCGAAGACTCGCAGTTCTGGGTCGTCCGGCCGCGCATCGGTGCGGGCGGTGTCTCGGGCATCGATACGTTGCTGTCCGGTGACTACATCGGCGCTGATATCGGTCAGTCCAACTCGCGCTCGAAAAACTTCAAAGGCCTGGAGAATCCACCGCCGATCACCTACGGCGAGCCGGGTAAACGCTTCAACCTGCACGCCTCGGACCTCGGCTCGCTGGACATCGGCTCGCCGGTCTATTACCGCAAGATCCCGGTCGGCCAGGTGGTGGCCTATGCGCTGGACGCCGATGGCAAAGGGGTCAACATCGAGGTGTTCATCCATGCGCCGAACGACGCCTACGTCACCGAAAACACCCGGTTCTGGAACGCCAGCGGGATTGACGTCAACGTCGGCGCCAACGGTTTTGCGGTGAAAACCGAATCGTTGTCGACCTTGCTGGTGGGCGGCATCGCCTTCCGCGCGCCGGAGTACAGCCCCAACGACGTTGCCGCCGCCGAAGAAAGAACTTACGACCTGTTCGACGACCAGCAAACCGCCCTCGCCCCGCCCAACGGCAAGGCGCAATACCTGACCCTGCGTTTCGATCAGGCCCTGCGCGGGTTGAAAGTCGGCGCACCGGTGGAGTTTCTCGGCATCGAAATCGGCCGGGTGGTGAGCGTCAACCTGGACTTCGACGCGAAAAAACGCAGCTTTCCGCTCAACGTCGGCATCGTGATCTACCCGCAACGCCTCGGTCAGGCTCACGTAAAGATGCTCAAGGTACTGGAGCACAATCCGGACGACGAAGCCGCCGCCGTGCGCCTGATCGGCACCTTTATCGATAACGGTCTGCGCGCCCAGGCCCGCAGCGGCAACCTGCTGACCGGCCAGTTGTACATCGCGCTGGATTTCTTCCCCAAAGCCGAAAAAGTCGCGTTCGACCCGACCGCCCGCCCCATCAGCGTTCCGACCGTCCCCGGCAGCCTCGAACAGTTGCAGGAAAAACTCGAAGCGATGATCGACAAGCTCAACAAACTGCCGGTGGAACGGATTGCCGGCAACCTCGACAGCAACCTCGTGGAATTGCGCAAAGGCCTGACCCAGTTCAATGCCAGGACCCTGCCCGGCGTGCAGAACACCCTCGCCGACCTGAGCAAGACCCTGCAGTCGGCCAGCTCGACCCTGGCCGAAGATTCGCCGCAACGCGAACAACTGACCGAGACCCTCGACGAGCTTGGGCGCATGTCGCGTTCGTTGCGTGAACTGTCCGATTACCTGGGCCGTCATCCGGAATCGTTGATTCGCGGCCGCCCCGACAACGCCCCGCCGCTGGACCTCAAAGGGCCGCCGCGCAATTGAGCACAGGAGCTGTCCCATGGCTTTAAAGCTGAAGTTCACCGTGCTCGCCATCGGCCTGCTGCTAGGCGCCTGCAAAAGCGCCCCGATCAGCTTTCACACCCTGACGCCGACGCAACCGATGGCCGGCCGCGCCGGTTCAGAAATCACCATCGAAGGCATCAGCGTGCCGCCGCAGGTCGACCGGCCGCAAATCGTGATCCGTCAAGGCAACAGCGGCCTGGCGATTCTCGAGACCGAATGGTGGGGCGCCAGCCTCAGCGATGAATTGCGCAGTGCGCTGGTGGATCAACTGAGCAATGCCGGCGGCCCGCGCAAAACCTCGGTGCGCATCGATGTGCAACGCTTCGATTCGATTCCCGGGCAATACGGGCTGATCGACGTCAAATGGCGCCTGCGCCAGGCCAACACCGGTGACGACGCCCTGCTCGCCTGCCGCTCGCTGCTGCAAACCCCGTCCGGGCCGACCATCGACGATCTGGTGATCGCCCAGCAGAACAACGTCAAACGTCTGGCCGCGTTGATCAGCCAGGCGTCTGCCGGCTCACGCGGCTGCCCGCCCGCCTCCTGAGCGAAACGCACTGCCTACAAGTCGAAACGATCCACCGCGCGGCGCCGCTCGTTGTCGTCGCGCACGTCGTAGTTGGCGGTTGTCTGGATATTGCTGTGATGCGCCAGTTTCTGGGCGATCGACAGGTCATGCTCCTCGATCACCCGTGTTATGAACGAACGGCGGAAATCATGGGGCATGATCTTCACCCCGACCTGGGTGCCGCGCTGGCGGGCGATGTAATAGATCGCGTGCTTGGTGATGCGCTCGCGGGTGATGTGGCTGCCACGGCGAATACGGTTGAACAGAAACGCGTCGTCGCTTTCGCCTTCCTTGAGCTCTGACCGGCGAAATTCCAGCCAGGCATTCAATTTGGCGAACGCCCAGGCCGGCGCGTATTTGATCAGCTGTTTATTGCCCTTGGCGGTGACACACAGGCTGCGCTCGCTGAAATCCACCTGATTCAAGTCCAGATCCACCGACTCCGACTTGCGCATGCCGGTGCCGTACAACAGCGCAATCACCGCTGCATCGCGCAAACCTTGTGGCCTTGGGTCGGCCGCGCAGACTTCCATCAGTTCATGAATCAGCGTGCGCTTCAGATTGCGCCCCTGAGACAGTCGTGTGCCGCCAATGCCTTTGACCGAGCGCATCTTCAATAGATGGTCCTGGCTGATCAGGCTCATGCGCCAGGCTTCATTCATTACACCGCGAATGGCGTTTACATACAGCGAAGAAGTGTTCGGTGCGTAGTTGTCCGCGCGCAATGCTGCGACTAGCGCAACGACGTCATCCGGTTGCAGCCCGTGCCATGGGATGTCCTCAAGGTTCACGTCTTCGAACCCGAGGCGGTCGGCAGCGTCCTGCAACACGTAACGCATGGTCAGTTGGCTGGAGGGCGCCAGGCGCGCCAGATAAACAGTCAGCGGATTGCTGTTGGAGGGTGAGGATTCAGTACTCGACAAGTCAATCAAACGAAACGGCCTTGAATAAGAAACAGTTCAACAAAACAACTAAAAACGGCAACAAAACTTAAATAAGACGGGGCACTTCTGTAGGACTTTTCTACTAAAAACGCCGATGAACGGAAGAAGTCTGAACGGTGGCTGTATAAGTTTCAGATAGACGATTCGCCAACCGCTTTTTCATGTTCCTTTCACAAAAACGCGCATAACCTTACTTGCATCCAGTGGGCCCCGAATGGCTCACAACGTGCCGTCCGGGGACGCAAAAGTCAATCAGGCATTCCCCGGGCGGTACTTCAAACCCTTGAAAACACGTGTTTTTCAGGCAATTGGCTGAAGGATGGCTGTCGCCCCGAGGTTCTTATGAGTCAAGCGTTTCTCCCGTTTTCCCGCCCCAGTATCGGCGAAGAAGAAATTGCCGCCGTCGAACAAGTATTGCGTTCGGGCTGGATCACCACCGGGCCGAAGAATCAGGCATTGGAAGAACACTTCGGCAACTATGTCGGTAGTCGGCACGCCGTGGCACTTTCCTCAGCCACCGGGGCCATGCATGTAACTTTGCTGGCGCTGGGAGTCGGCCCCGGCGATGAAGTCATCACCCCGTCGCAGACCTGGGTGTCCACCGCCAACATGATTTCCCTGCTCGGCGCCACGCCGGTGTTCGTCGATGTCGACCGCGACACCCTGATGACCGACGCCGCGCGCATCGAGGCCGCCATCACCCCGCGCACCAAAGCGATCATTCCCGTGCATTACGCCGGCGCCGCGTTCGATCTCGATCCGCTCTACGCCCTGGCCGACAAACACGGCATCGCCGTGATCGAGGACGCCGCCCACGCCGCCGGTACCCGCTACAAGGGCCGCCACGTGGGTTCGCAAGGCACCGCGATCTTCTCGTTCCACGCGATCAAGAACATGACCTGCGCCGAAGGCGCGATGTTCGTCACCGATGATGAAGCTTTGGCCAACCGCGTGCGCATGCTCAAGTTTCATGGTCTGGGCGTCGATGCGTACGACCGCCTGACCCATGGCCGCAAACCCCAGGCCCAGGTGATCGAGCCCGGATTCAAATACAACCTGGCCGACATCAACGCCGCGATTGCCCTGGTGCAGTTGGAGCGTCTGGACGCGATCAACGCCCGTCGCACCGAACTGGCCACGCAATACCTGCAAAAACTCGAAGGCCTGCCGGTGCAACCGCTGGCGGTGCCGCAATACGCCCAGCAGCACGCCTGGCACCTGTTCATCCTGCGTATCGACAGCGAGCGGTGCGGCATGGACCGCGAAGCCTTCATGAAGGGTTTGCAGGATCAGGGCATCGGCACCGGCATCCACTTCATCGCCACCCACCTGCACACCTGGTATCGCCAGCGTGATCCGCACCTGTCCCTGCCCGACACCGAGTGGAACTCGGCGCGGCTGTGCTCGATTCCCTTGTTTCCCGACATGACCGACCAGGATCTGGACCGGGTCGTCGGAGCCATTGAACACCTGATGGGGAAACGCCCGTGAGACCTTATCCGATTCATTGCGTGTCGATCGTCATCCCGGTCTACAACGAAGAAGACAGCCTGCCGGAACTGCTGCGCCGTACCCAGGCCGCCTGCCAGCAACTGCATCATGATTACGAAATCGTGCTGGTCGACGACGGCAGCCGCGACGCCTCCGCGCAATTGCTCGAAGAGGCGGCCTCGGTCGTGGACAGCCCGTTCGTGGCAGTCATCCTCAACCGCAACTACGGTCAGCACGCGGCAATCATGGCCGGTTTCGAGCAGTGCAAGGGCGACGTGGTGATCACCCTCGACGCCGACCTGCAGAACCCGCCGGAAGAAATCCCGCGCCTGGTGGCCGAGGCTGAAAAAGGCTTTGATGTGGTCGGCACCGTGCGCGGCAACCGTCAGGATTCGGCGCTGCGCCGTTATCCGTCGAAACTCATCAACCTCGCGGTGCAGCGCTCCACCGGCGTCGCCATGAGCGACTACGGCTGCATGTTGCGCGCCTACCGCCGCACGATCATCGACGCGATGCTGGCCTGCCGCGAACGCAGCACGTTCATTCCGATCCTCGCCAACAGCTTCGCCCGCCACACCACCGAAATCGTGGTGGCCCACGCCGAGCGCGAGCACGGTGATTCGAAGTACAGCCCGATGCGTTTGATCAACCTGATGTTCGACCTGATCACCTGCATGACCACCACGCCGTTGCGCCTGCTGAGCATCGTCGGCTTTGCCATGGCCGGGCTCGGCGTGCTGTTCGCGGCGGCGCTGATCTTCATGCGCCTGGCCTTTGGTGCCGGATGGGCCGGCGACGGCCTGTTCGTGCTGTTCGCCGTGCTGTTCGTGTTCACCGGCGGCCAGTTCATCGGCATGGGCCTGCTCGGCGAATACCTGGGCCGGATGTACAGCGATGTGCGTGCCCGCCCGCGTTTCTTCATCGAAAAGGTCCTGCGCGGGCACCCCGCCACGCCGGCCCCTGCCATCACCGTTGACGGCCTCACTTCCAACTCCACGTCCGATCAGGTTCTCTCATGAGCGCAAAAACCGTTGTCTTCGCTTACCACGATATTGGCTGCGCCGGCATTCAAGCCCTGCTCGACAGTGGCTATGACATTGCGGCGGTATTTACCCATGCCGATGACCCGAAGGAGAACACCTTCTACGCCTCTGTTGCGCAACTGTGCGCCAACAAAGGCATCGCGGTTCACGCACCGGAAGACGCCAACCATCCGCTGTGGATCGAGCGGATCGCCAAGCTCGACCCGGATTACATCTTCTCGTTCTACTACCGCAATCTGCTGAGCGAGCCATTGCTGGCGCTGGCCAAAAAAGGCGCGTTCAACCTGCACGGTTCATTGCTGCCGCGCTACCGTGGCCGCGCTCCGGCCAACTGGGTGCTGGTCAACGGCGAAACCGAGACCGGCGTCACCCTGCACCGCATGGTCAAGCGCGCCGACGCCGGCGCGATCCTCGCCCAACAGCGTGTGGCCATCGAACGCAGCGACACCGCGCTGAGCCTGCACGGCAAACTGCGGATCACCGCCAGCGACCTGCTGCGCGATGCACTGCCGGCGATGTTGCACGGCAAACTGCGAGAAACTCCGCAGGACGAATCCCAGGCCACGGTATTCGGCCGTCGCACCCCGGCGGACGGCAAACTGGTCTGGGCGCAATCGGCCGAAAAACTGTTCAACCTGGTGCGGGCCGTGACTCAGCCTTACCCCGGCGCCTTCTGCGCTGTGGGCGAGCACAAACTGATCGTGTGGAGCGCCGACGTGGTCAAGGGCAACGAAGGCCAGGCACCGGGCCGCGTCATCAGCGTCGATCCGCTGCGCATCGCCTGCGGTGAAGACTCGCTGGTGATCAACGCCGGCCAGCGCAACGACAACGGCCTGTACCTGAGCGGCCCGCAACTGGCCAATGAGCTGGGTCTGGTGGACGGCTCGCTGCTGCGCGGTGCCGAATCCGGCCGTGGCCCGCGCCGTACACGGGTGCTGATCCTTGGCGTCAACGGCTTCATCGGCAACCATTTGTCCGAGCGCCTGCTGCGTGACGAGCGCTATGAAGTCTATGGCCTGGACATCGGCTCCGACGCCATCGACCGCCTGCGCAGCCATCCGCGTTTTCACTTCGTCGAAGGCGACATCAGCATTCACTCGGAGTGGATCGAGTACCACATCAAGAAATGCGACGTGGTGCTGCCGCTGGTGGCCATCGCCACGCCGATCGAATACACGCGCAACCCGCTGCGGGTGTTTGAACTCGACTTCGAAGAAAACCTGAAACTGGTGCGCTACTGCGTCAAGTACAACAAGCGCGTGATTTTCCCGTCGACCTCGGAAGTCTATGGCATGTGCCAGGACAAGCACTTCGACGAGGACCGCTCGAACCTGATCGTCGGCCCGATCAATAAACAGCGCTGGATCTACTCGGTGTCCAAGCAACTGCTGGACCGGGTGATCTGGGCCTACGGCGCCAAGGGCCTGAACTTCACCCTGTTCCGCCCCTTCAACTGGATGGGCCCACGGCTGGATCGCCTCGATTCGGCGCGCATCGGCAGTTCCCGGGCCATCACCCAGTTGATCCTCAATCTGGTGGAAGGCACGCCGATCCGCCTGTTCGACGGCGGCGAGCAGAAACGCTGCTTCACCGACATCGCCGACGGCGTCGAGGCGCTGGCGCGGATCATCGATAACGACAACGACGTCTGCAACGGCCAGATCATCAACATCGGCAACCCGGACAATGAGGCCAGCATCCGCCAGTTGGGCGAAGAACTGCTGCGCCAGTTCGAGGCTCACCCGCTGCGCAGCAACTTCCCGCCGTTCGCCGGTTTCCGTGACGTGGAAAGCAAGGCGTTCTACGGCGCCGGTTACCAGGACGTCGAGCACCGCAAACCGAGCATCGCCAACGCCAGGCGGCTGCTGGACTGGACGCCGACCGTGGAAATGCGCGAGACCATCGGCAACACGCTGGATTTCTTCCTGCGTGAGGCCATGGCCGAAATCGAGAGCAAGCGTTAATGCAGGCCGGTTTGCGCATCGACGTCGACACCTTTCGCGGCACCCGCGAAGGCGTGCCGCGCTTGCTGGAGATCCTCGATGAAGCGCAGATCAAGGCGACATTTTTCTTCAGTGTCGGCCCGGACAACATGGGCCGGCACCTGTGGCGCCTGATCCGTCCGCAGTTCCTGTGGAAGATGCTGCGCTCCAACGCCGCCGGCCTGTACGGCTGGGACATCCTGCTGGCCGGCACCGCCTGGCCGGGCAAGCCGATCGGCCGCGACCTCGGGCACCTGATGCGTCAGGCCCGGGCCGCCGGCCACGAAGTCGGCCTGCACGCCTGGGACCACCATGGCTGGCAGGCCAATGCCGGGCGCTGGAGCGATGCGCAACTGGTCGAGCAGATCCGTCAGGGCGTCGACACTTTGGGCGACATCCTTGGCGAAAAGGTCACGTGCTCGGCCGCCGCCGGTTGGCGCGCGGACGAGCGTGTGATCGAAGCCAAGCAGGCCTTCGGCTTTCGCTACAACAGCGATTGCCGTGGGCAGCGGGTGTTCCGTCCGTTGCTGGCCGATGGCTCGGTCGGTGCGCCGCAGATTCCGGTGGACCTGCCGACCTTCGATGAGGTGGTCGGGCCGAGCGTGACAGCGAAGGATTTCAACGCCTTCATCCTCGACCGGTTCCGCCCTGAAAACCTCAACGTCTACACCATTCACGCCGAAGTAGAAGGGATTCTGATGGCCGAAGACTTTCGTCGACTGCTGGCCGACGCACGCCAGCGACATATCAACTTTCAGCCCTTGGGCGATTTGCTGCCCGAGTTTCTCAACACCTTGCCCGTTGGCCGCGTGCACCGCGGAGCCCTCGAAGGCCGTGAAGGCTGGCTGGGAGTGCAAGGCGCATGAGCAAACGCTGGGCATTGCCGCTGTTGCTTGGGATTTTCCTGCTGGCCTATCTGTTGCCGTTGGGCAGCCACGGTTTGTGGATTCCCGATGAAACCCGTTATGCGCAAATCAGCCAGGAAATGCTGCTGAGCGGCAACTGGGTATCGCCGCATTTCATGAACCTGCGTTACTTCGAAAAACCGGCAGCCGGTTACTGGATGATCGCCCTCGGGCAGGCCGTGTTCGGGCAGAACCTGTTCGGCGTGCGGTTTGCCTCGGCCCTGAGCACCGGGCTGAGCGTGCTGCTGTGTTTTCTCATCGCCCGCCGTTTGTGGAATGACCCGCGCAAAAGCTTCGTCTGCGCTCTGCTCTACATGAGTTTCGTCATCGTCGCCGGCCAGGCCGGTTACGCCAACCTCGATCCGCAATTCACCTTCTGGGTCAACCTGAGTCTGGTGGCGCTGTGGTTTGCCCTCGACAGCCGTTCCAATGGTCAGCGGATCGCCGGCTGGGCGGTGCTGGGTCTGGCCTGCGGCATGGGCTTCATGACCAAGGGGTTTCTCGCCTGGCTGTTGCCGGTGCTGATCGCGTTGCCGTGGATGCTCTGGCAAAAGCGCTGGAAGGAATTGCTGTTGTACGGTCCGGTGGCCATCGCGGTGGCGATCATCGTCAGCCTGCCGTGGGTGCTGGCGGTGCACGGTCAGGAACCGGATTACTGGCGGTTCTTCTTCTGGCATGAGCACATTCGTCGGTTTGCCGGTGACGACGCCCAGCATGACGCGCCGTGGTGGTTCTATCTGCCGCTGCTGGTGGCCTTCAGTCTGCCGTGGGTCGGGATGCTGCCGGTGGCGCTGAAGCAGGCGTGGCAGACCCGCCGCGACACCGGCATCGCGTTTCTCGGCCTGTGGCTGCTGATGCCGCTGCTGTTCTTCAGCCTGAGCAACGGCAAGCTGCCGACCTACATCCTGCCGTGCCTGCTGCCGCTGGCGTTGCTGCTGGGCCACGCGCTGGCCGATCGCTTGCGTCTGGAGCACGGCCGGGCGCTGGGTCTCAATGGCCTGCTGAACCTGTTGCTGGGACTGGTCACGCTGGTCGGGCTGGTTTACGTGCAGCTCAAGCGCCCGCTGTACGACCACGAATTGCACAGTCTGGTGTTGGTGTTCATTGCCCTGACCGGCTGGATCATCAGCAACCTGCTGCAAGCCTTCCGCCCATTGCAATGCTGGGCGGCGCCGGCAGTGGGCAGCCTGCTGCTGATCGCATTGCTGCCGGCGGCACTGCCCAAATCGGTGGTCGCCAACAAGATGCCTGACCAGTTCGTCCTCGCCCACCAGACGGAACTGGCGACCACTACGCACCTGTTGAGCAACGACCTGGGCGCCGCGTCGGCCCTGTCCTGGCGCCTCAAACGCCCGCAGGTGGCGCTGTACAACACGATAGGCGAATTGAAATATGGCCTTGCCTATCCTGACGGCATTCACCAACGGGTCGACCCCGATCAGGTGCAACAGTGGATGCGCGAAGCCCGCAGGACCGGTGCGGTCGGCGTGGTGATGCGGGTCAAGGGGCAAGACGAACTGGACGAACTCGACAGATTGCCCAAGGACGGCGTTCGTTATGAGCAAGGCAACCTCGTGATCATGATTCTTCCGCAGGAGGCGTCATGAGCCTGTGGCTGCTGCTGCTCGCCTGCCTGCTGACCTGCCTGGGCCAGGTCGCGCAGAAATTCGCCGTCGAGCGCTGGCGCGGCGCGAGCCTGTCGTGGTCGCGCAAAGTGCGCTCGCCGTGGCTGTGGCTGGCGCTGTTTGCCCTCGGTGCCGGTCTGCTGGTGTGGCTGCTGGTGTTGCAGCGCCTGCCGGTCAGCATCGCCTACCCGATGCTCAGCCTCAATTTCGTGATCATCACCCTGATCGCCCGCTTCGCATTCAAGGAGCCCGTAGACGTTCAGCACTGGTTCGGCGTGTTGCTGGTGATTGGTGGCGTGGCGCTGTTGGGGCAACAGTCATGAACCCGCGTCGTGGAATCGTCTTCGCCCTGGCCAGTGTGCTGCTGGTCAGCGTGGCGCAATTGAGCATGCGCTGGAGCGTGACGCGCCTGCCCCGGCCGGATCAGTGGCTGTCCGTGCCCAGCGTCGATTCAACCGCGCTGGCCGTGGTGCTGGCGGCGATCTTCGCCTACGCACTGTCGATGCTCTGCTGGCTCGCCGCCTTGCGCGATCTGCCGCTGGGCCGGGCCTATTCGCTGCTGAGCATCAGCTATGCGCTGGTGTACCTGCTGGCGGCCAGCCTGCCGCTGTTCAACGAATCCTTCAGTTTCTCTAAATCACTGGGTGTGGCGCTGGTCATGCTCGGGGTCATCACCATCAACACTCGTCCGGCCCGTGCGCCCGAATTGAGGAGTTCGCCATGAAAATCACAGTGTTTGGTAGCGGTTATGTCGGCCTGGTGCAGGCCGCCGTGCTGGCCGAGGTCGGCCATGACGTGGTGTGCATGGACATCGATGAGAAAAAAGTCGAGCTGCTGCGCCAGGGTCACGTCAGCATCTTTGAGCCGGGGCTGGCCAGTCTGGTCCGCGAAGGCCTGGACGCCGGGCGCCTGCAATTCACCTGCGATGAAAAACTCGCGGTGCAGCACGGCAAGGTCGCGTTCATTGCCGTTGGCACCCCGTCGAAAGAAGACGGTTCGGCCGACCTGCGTTACGTGCTGTCGGTGGGTGACGCGGTGGCCCGGCACCGTGAACAGCCACTGATTCTGGTGGAGAAATCCACCGTACCCGTCGGCACCGGCGACACCCTGCGCACGCACTTGGACAAAGCCTTGGTCAAGGCCGGACGTCTGTTGCAGTTCGATATCGTCTCCAACCCGGAATTTCTCAAGGAAGGCTCAGCCGTCGCCGATTGCCGCCGTCCAGACCGGATCGTCATCGGCTGCGAACGCGAAGAAGTACGCGACGTAATGCGCGACCTGTACTCGCCGTTCAACCGCAACCACGACCGCATCATGTTCATGGACCTGCGCAGCGCCGAGCTGACCAAGTACGCCGCCAACTGCATGCTGGCGACCAAGATCAGCTTCATCAACCAGATCGCCGAACTGGCCGAACACCTGGGCGCGGACATCGAGTCGGTGCGCCAGGGCATCGGCGCCGACAGCCGTATCGGCTATCACTTCATCTACCCCGGTTGCGGCTACGGCGGTTCGTGCTTCCCGAAAGACATGCGCGCACTGATCCACAGCGCCGAAGAGGCGCACTGCTCCAGCGACCTGCTGCAAGCGGTGGAAGCAATCAACCAGCGGCAAAAACACAAACTGTTCGAGCGCATCAACGCGTTCTACAAGGGCGAACTGCGCGGCAAGACCTTCGCCGTCTGGGGCCTGGCCTTCAAACCGAACACCGACGACATGCGCGACGCGCCGAGCCGGGTCCTGCTCGAATCGCTGTGGGCCGCCGGCGCCAATGTGCGCGCGTTCGATCCGGAAGCGATGCAGGAAACCCAGCATCTGTACCCGGACGAATCAAAACTGATGCTGATGGGCACCCCGGAATCGGTACTCGCCGGTTCCGATGCGCTGATCATCTGCACCGAATGGCAGCAGTTCAAGGCGCCGGATTTCGACCTGATCCAACAACGTCTCAAGGCCCCGGTGATCTTCGACGGACGCAACCTGTACGACGCCGAACGCCTGGCCCGCAACGGCTTCCATTACTTCCCGATGGGCCGTGGCGAATCGCGCTCCCTGCCGATTCCTTTGCAGCAGTGGCCGCACGCCTCGGACGTGGCTTGATCGCGCTGTCTCCCGTCCGGCGCCGGCAGTCCCTGATCGCAGGGCTGCTGGCGTTTCTGCTGTTCATCGCCGGCGTGTACGGGCAGGCGCCCATCGGTTTTGACTCGCGCTTCGTGTTGTTCGCCCAGGAAATGCTGCGGCACGGGCCCAGTGTATTTCCCACCACTTACGGTGAGCCGTACGCCGATTATTCAGCGCTGTCGACGCTGTTCATCTGGCTGTTGTCGTTGCCGTTCGGGGCGGTCAACAGCCTGACGGCGTGGCTGCCGAGCGCTGTCGCCGGCGCGGTGATCGTGACGTTGATGTATCGCTTGCTCGCGCCCTCATCCGTGCGTTGGGCGGTGGTCAGCATCGCGCTGTTGATGCTCACCAGCACCTTCATCACCGAGACCCGCGCGGTGTCGCAGGACCTGATGCTCGCCGCCGTGGCGTTTTCGGTGTTCTACCTCGGCTATGCCCCCGACCATTTCGCTGCCGGTCGACGCTGGCCGCTGGTGTTCGTTCTGTTGCTGCTGGGGTTCGGTATTCGCGGGCCGATCGGGCTGGTGGTGCCGACCGGCATGCTCTGCAGTTACTACCTGCTGGATCGCCAATGGTCACGCTTGTTGACCTTCGGCGTGCTGGCGTCGCTGCTGCTGGCGGCTTGTGTGGGGCTGTTGTTGTGGCTGGCGGAGGTCAGCGGCGGGCCGGCGTTTCGGCAGGACGTGATCCGCATGCAGTTCATGGGGCGCATGGACGGCAGCGAAGGCGTCAGCGGTTCGCTGTATTACTTCACCAGCTCCCTGGGCAACTACGCGCTGGCGTATCCGCTGGCACTGCTCGCGCTGGCGGCGGCGTGGCTGAGCAAACCCCGGCAACGCGGCCCGGCCTTGCGACTGGTGCAGTATTGCGCCGCTGCCGGGTTGATCGTGATGGTCGGGCTGTCGATTCCCCAAGCGAAAAAGGCCCGTTACCTGCTGCCGATGTTGCCCATGGCGGCGATCATTGCGGCGTATCCGTTTCAGGTGCTGCACGGCCGGGTGTTTGCCTGGCTGCGCGTCGGCATGCAGGGATTGTGGTTGTTGATTCCCGCATTGTTGATCGTCTTGTTGTGGGTGGCGAAGCGGCGGTTTCCCGAGTCGTTGACCGATCTGACGCTGGTAATGATCGTGCTGGGATTGCTGCAACTGGCCGCTTTGTCACGGTTGTGGCGACCGCGCTGGCGAACCGAAGTCCTCGCGTTCAGCGCTGTGCTGGCGGTCTGGTCGGCCTACGTTCTGGTGTTCGAGCCGGTGGAACGGCTGCTCTACGACACGCGAACCTTCAGCCAGGCTGCGCTTGCGCGAATCCACGCGCAACCCGCGCCGCTGGTGTTGCACGGCATGGGCAAGGACGCCAAGGCCATCAAGTTCATGGTCAACGTCGATCAGGATCTGCAACCGCAGTTCAGCGAAACCACGCAAGCGCTCGAAGCACTCAAGGGGCCGGCATGGTTGATGATGGATCGCAGCGACTATCGAGCGCTGCAAGGCACGCCGCTCGGGGCGTTGCAGCCTGCGTTGAGCGGCCGTTTCGATAAAAACGATTATGTGTTGCTGTGGCTGGCGCCTTAACCTGCGCGACGTGATTTCCACAGGGACCGCGACTGATGACCTTTACCGTGCGACAGGCCCTTGCAGCTGATGCCATCGCCCTCCCCGCCATCGAGCGTTCGGCCGCCGCGCTGTTTCGCCTCGACTCTTCACTGGCCTGGCTGGCGGATGCCGCTGTGCCGCAGGCTTCGGCGCATTTGCCGGCCATTGAACGGGGTGAACTGTGGGTGGCGGAAAACAACGACGGGCAACTTGCAGGTTTTTTAAGGGCGGTGACGGTCGAACATCAGTTACACATTGAGGAACTGTCCGTCAGCCAACACTTTCAGGGCAGGGGCGTCGGTCGCAAGTTGCTGTTGGCGGCGATTGAACAGGCGCGTCTGTGGCAACTTCGGGCGGTGACGCTGACGACCTTTCGCGATCTGCCGTGGAATGCGCCGTTCTATCAACGCATGGGTTTTGCGCTATTGAACGCCGAAGACAGCGATGCGCGTCTGAACCACGTATTGCGCGATGAAATCGCTCACGGTTTGCCCGGCGAGCGACGTTGCGCCATGCGTCTGATCCTCACGCCGTCGCCTTGAGATCAACCCCCAGCGCCTGGGCGAACGCCTTGACCAACGGACTGCGCACGGTGTTGTGGCGCAGGATCAAATTGAACGGCGTGACGAAGTGGATCAGTTCCGGGCACACCGCGCGAAACTGCCCGGCGGCCACCAGCGTGGCGGCGTAGTGTTGCGGTAGAAAGCCCACGAAACGCCCGGTCTTGATCAACAATGCCACTGCTTCGACCTGGGTCGCCGAGGCGGAAAAGCTGTCGTAGCGGGCGAAGTTGAGCTTGTCGCGATGGATTGCGTAGCGGTGGTTGATGCACTCGTAATCCTGCAGCACGTTGCCGCCCATCTGCTCCGCCGGCATCTCGAACAACGGATGACCGACGGCGCAGTAAGCCTGCGAGCGTTCTTCATAGAGCGGGTAATAATCGAACTCTTCGCGCTTTTGATAAACCGGGACTATTCCGGCAACTAAGCGCCCCTCTACCACGCCTCTTTCCACTTCATCCAACTGGGTCGCCTGAAGTTGAAACCTTACTTTCGGCGAATGTTCATTTATCTTTCTAAGCGCGGCAACTAACGGTGAATTATCGTCGCTAATTGTATTGTCGACCACTCCCACTCCAAGGTCGCCGATAAGTTCGTTCTGCGCGGAGCTAAGCCGGTCACGAAAGTTGTCGACCGAAGCAAACAGATCAATCGACGCCTGATACACCAGACGCCCTTCTTCGGTCAGGTGAAACCCCTCGCGGCCACGGGTGCACAGGCGCATGCCGATGCGGATTTCCAGGTCGGAGATCTGTTTGCTGATCGCGGCCAGGCCCACATTCAGCTCGTTTTGCGCCGCGCTGAAGCCGCCGGCCTCGACCACCGCCTTGAACACCTTGAGCAGTTTGAAATCCAGTCCGCTGAGGGCCAAAGGTGCCCGGTGAGCGGTTTTGACCGGTGGGTTTCCGGAATTGGAAAGTGGGGTTTCCATAATGCTGATTTACCTCTGGCGCAATGTTCAACAATCTGTGTCCAACAACAAAAACATCGCCGGCTAATAATAATGATCACAGAAAACCAGCCTTGGCAACCGCCAGAAAATCCCGAACATCAGTGCCAACTCACTGATCGCCAAACATTAAAAGCTGACACTTCGATCAGCTCTTGTCTCTTGCAACTGCCCTCTTGAAAACTGCTTTGGCCTGATTCTGTCTGCCGCTTCTGTCCACTAATTGGCCGGCACGATTTTTCAGGGCCCAGCACACCGATTTCAGTTCGCGTTACCGACGAGGAAAACAACAAATGTCTCAAACCACCGACCGTCTCTGGGGTGCCCGTTTCAAAAGCGGCCCGTCCGCAGCCCTGGCGGCCCTGTCCCGTTGCCCTGAGCGCTATTTCCGCCTGACGCCGTACGATCTGGCCGGCTCCAAGGCCCACGCCGGGGAACTGCAACGTGCCGGCCTGCTCGACGAGCAGGAAACCCGCACGATGATCGAAGCCCTGGACGGCATCGGTGCCGATTTTGCTGCCGGGCGCATCGCCCCGACCCTGGACGACGAAGACGTTCACACCTTTATCGAGCGCCTGCTGACCGAACGCCTCGGCGCGCTGGGCGGCAAGCTGCGCGCCGGCCGTTCGCGCAACGACCAGACTGCCAACGACCTGCGCCTGTTTCTGCGGGATCACGTCCGCACCCTGGCCGTGGAAGTGCTGGCCCTGCAAACGGCGCTGGTCGATCAGGCCGAGCAGCACGTCGAGAGCATCTGCCCCGGTTTCACCCACTTACAGCAAGCGCAACCGATCGTGTTCGCCCATCACCTGCTGGCCCACGCGCAATCGATGTTGCGTGACGTGCAACGCCTGGTGGATTGGGACGCGCGCACCTCGCTGTCTCCGCTCGGTGCCGCAGCCATGGCCGGTTCCGCGATCGCTCGCCAGCCGCAGCAGTCGGCCAAGGAAATGGGCTACGCCGGGGTCTGCGAAAACTCCATCGACGCCGTGGCCAGCCGCGATCACGTCGCCGAGTTCCTGTTCATCGCCAGCATGCTCGGGATCAACATCTCGCGTCTGGCCGAAGAGTTCTGCCTGTGGTCGTCGCGCCAGTTCCGTTGGGTAGATCTGGACGACGCCTACGCCACCGGCAGCTCGATCATGCCGCAGAAGAAAAACCCCGACATCGCCGAACTGGCCCGGGGCAAGGCTGGCCGTCTGATCGGCAACCTGACCGGCCTGCTGTCGACGCTCAAATCTCTGCCGCTGTCCTACAACCGCGACTTGAGCGAAGACAAGAACGGCGTGCTCGACAGCGTCGACACCCTGCTGCTGGTGCTGCCGGCCATGGCCGGGATGGTCGCGACCATGACCGTCAACGTCGAGGAACTGCGGCGTCAGGCACCGCTGGGTTTCACCCTGGCTACCGAAGTCGCCGACTGGCTGGCGGTGCGCGGCGTGCCGTTCAAGGAAGCCCACGAAATCACCGGCGCGCTGGTGCAGGCCTGCGAGAAACACGGCATCGAACTGTGGGAAGCCTCGCCGGCGCTGCTGGCCGAGATCGACCCGCGCCTCACGGCAGACGTGCGTGACAGCCTGACCCTGGAAGCCGCCATCGCAGCCCGCAGCGGCTGGGGCGGTACCGCACCGCAACAGGTGCGCGAGCAGATCGGCCGCCTGAAAACCGCCCTCGCCGCGCAGCGGCAGTGGACCGAAAACTACCAGGGCTTCCGCCTCTAACGGCCAATACGCAAACCCTGTAGGAGCGAGCCTGCTCGCGATGGCGATGGATCAGCCAGCAGAGATGTCGAGAGTGCTACCGCAATCGCGAGCAGGCTCGCTCCCACAGTGGAATGCGGTGGATTTGAAAGTACAGTTCGGAGAAACACCATGAGCCAGACTCAGGCAGAACGACTCCAGGCGGAGCGCAAACTGGCGGAAAACCAGTTCGACATTACCCAGTACCAGCACGTGCCACGGCGTTATTACGGGCGGATCTTCTTCGCCACCGTGATCGTCATCGCGATCATCGGTCTGGTGCGGGCCTTCGCCGAAGGCAAGATCGAATGGTCGTACATCGGCCAGTTCCTCACCTCCGAAGCGATCATGTGGGGCCTGTTCAACACGATCATCATGGCCGTGCTGGCCATGGCGCTGGGCATCGTGTTCGGCGTGATCACCGCGATCATGCGCATGTCGGCCAACCCGATCCTGCGCTACGTGGCCGTGACCTACACCTGGCTGTTTCGCGGCACGCCGCTGATCCTGCAACTGCTGTTGTGGTTCAACCTGGCGCTGATCTTCCCCACCATCGGCATCCCCGGCCTGTTCGAACTCGACACCGTGAGCCTGATGACCCCGTTCGTGGCCGCCCTGCTCGGCTTGAGCATCAACCAGGGCGCCTACACCGCTGAAGTGGTGCGCGCCGGCCTGCTGTCGGTGGACACCGGCCAGTACGAAGCAGCCAAATCGATCGGCATGCCGCGCCTGCAGGCGCTGCGCCGGATCATCCTGCCGCAGGCCATGCGGATCATCATTCCGCCGGTCGGTAACGAGTTCATCGGCATGGTGAAAATGACCTCGCTGGCGAGCGTCATCCAGTACTCGGAACTGCTCTACAACGCCCAGAACATTTACTACGCCAACGCCCGGGTCATGGAGCTGCTGATCGTCGCCGGTATCTGGTACCTGGCCACCGTCACCGTCCTGTCCTTTGGTCAAAGCCGTCTGGAGCGTCGTTTCGCTCGCGGCGCCGGCAAGCGTTCTTGAGGAGTCGAACATGAGAAACATCGTCAAGGCCGTGAGCCTGAACAAATATTACGACCAGTACCACGCGCTCAAGGACATCAACATCGAGGTCGAGCAAGGCGAAGTGCTGTGCATCATCGGCCCGTCCGGCTCGGGCAAGAGCACCCTGCTGCGCTGCGTCAACCAGTTGGAAAAGATCGACAAGGGCGGCCTGTGGGTCGACGGCGAACTGGTCGGCTACCGCGTGGTCGGGCACAAGCTGCACGAACTCAACGAGTCGCAGATCGCCCGCCAGCGCCTGGCCACCGGCATGGTGTTCCAGCGCTTCAACCTGTTCCCGCACATGACCGTGCTGCAAAACATCATCGAAGGCCCGTGTCAGGTGCTCAAGCGTTCGCCCAAGGAGGCGCACGAAGAAGCTCTGGAACTGCTGGCCCGGGTCGGCCTGGCCGACAAACGCAACAGCTACCCGATCGAGTTGTCGGGCGGTCAGCAGCAACGGGTGGCGATTGCCCGCGCGCTGGCCATGCGACCCAAGCTTATGCTGTTCGATGAACCCACTTCGGCACTCGACCCGGAACTGGTCGGTGAGGTGCTGTCGGTGATGCGCGATCTGGCGCAGACCGGCATGACCATGATCGTCGTCACCCATGAACTGGGCTTCGCCCGGGAGGTTTCCAACCGCATGGTGTTCATGGACGGCGGGCAGATCGTGGAGGCTGGAAGCCCCGAAGAAATACTAATAAGTCCGCAAAACCCGCGCACCCAAAGCTTCATTTCTGCCGTTCGAACCTGAGGCCCCTTTGGCCTTCACAACACTCATAAGAGAACGTCCATGAAGAACTTCGTCATTCCAGCAGTACTCACCTCCCTCATGTCTTGCGGTGTCGCCGTGGCCGCCGAGTTGCCGGCCAGCATCAAGGAAAAAGGCGAGATCGTCGTCGCGATCATGCCCAACTATCCGCCGATGGATTTCAAGGACCCGGCCACCAACAAGCTCACCGGCCTTGACTACGACCTGGGCAACGCCCTGGCCGAACGCCTCGGGGTGAAGATCAAGTGGCAGGAAACCGGCTTCGAGCAAATGATCAACGCCCTGACCACCGACCGCGTGGACATGGTCCTGTCGGGCATGACCGACACCGCCGAGCGCCAGGCCAGCGTGACCTTCGTCGACTACTTCACCAGCGGCCCGCAGTTCTACACCTTGCAGAAGAACGCAGCGACCAACGAGATCATCGACCTGTGCGGCAAGAAAGTCGGCACCAGCCGCCGCACGACGTTCCCGGCGGAAATCGCCGAGTGGAGCAAGGCCAACTGTGAAGCCGCCGGGAAACCAGCGATCAACGTGATCGGCACCGAAGGCTCGGCCGACGCCCGCGCCCAACTGCGCCAGAGCCGTATCGACGCGGCGATGCAGGGCAGCGAAACCCTGTCGTACCTCAAGACCCAGGAAAAGGACATGTACAAGACGGTCGGCCAGCCGATCTCCGTGCAGTTCACCGGGCTGGGGGTGAGCAAGAAAAAGCCTGAGCTGAGTGAAGCGGTGAAGGTGGCGTTGCAAAGCATGGTGGATGACGGCAGCTATAACGCGATCCTGAAGAAGTGGGATCTGGAACTGGGTGCGATCAAGGATGTGACCATCAACGCCGGTAAGTAACTGGTTCCTCTGTGGGAGCGGGCTTGCCCGCGATGGCGCTCGATCAGTCGACATCAATGTTGAATGTACCGGCCTCATCGCTGGCAAGCCAGCTCCCACAGGGGTCGTGAACAGTTGGAGAGTTATCGATGTCCTCCTTGCAACCCACCTGGCCCGACCAGCACAAAGCCTGCCTCGCCCTGGCCTTCGACCTCGACGGCCCGACCGGCGATGCCATGCTCAACAACTCGATCTGGCACAAACCCGAATACTTCGGCTTTGGCGGCTACGGCCCCTACCGCGCCTTGCCACGCCTGCTGGATCTGCTCGACACCTTCAAGATCCCGACCACTTTCTTCGTCCCCGCCTGGGTCGTGGAAAACTGGCCGAAACAGTGCCAGGCCATCGTCGAGCGCGGTCATGAAGTCGCCTACCACGGCTACAAACACGAATCCTTCTACGCCCTGACGCTGGACCAGCAGCAGGCCGTGATGAACAAGTCCCGCGATGTGTTCTGGCAATACCTGCACATCCGCGCCGAAGGTTTTCGCACCCCATCCGGCGACTGGCGCGCCGAAACCCCGGCGATGCTGGCCGACAACGGTGTCATCTATTCCAGCAGCATGCGCGGCGATGACCGCCCGTATCTGGTCAACGTCCCCGGCCATGACACGCCGCTGGTGGAGATTCCCGGCCGCTGGGAAATGGACGACTACGCCTCCCTCGCCTACACCCGCGCACCGAACTTCCCGTCCGGGCTCGACCGCACTGCCAGCTACGAGCTGACCCTCGACAACTGGCAACGCGAGTACGACGGCGCGATGGACGAAGGCCTGTGCCTGACCACCCTGTTCCACCCGAAAATCACCGGCAAACCGGGGCGCATCCTGTTGCTGGAGAAACTCTTCGAGCACATGCGCCAGCGCGATGACGTGTGGTTCGCCACTTGCCGCGACGTCGCCCGCTGGTGGCTGAAGGAGCATCACCATGGCTGACGCTGACAACCTCTGGCCCGCCGGCAAACGCTGCGCGGTGGTGCTGACCGTCGATTACAACGACATCCACGGCATTCTCACCCAGGCCCCGGAAGTCGCCGGGCGCGACAAGACGCTGTCGGTGTGGCGCTACGGCACGCAACGCGGCGTCGAGCGTTTGCTCGGCCTGTTCAGGGAACTCGGGGTGCGCAGCAGCTGGTTCGTGCCCGGCATCGTCGCCGAGGAAAACCCGCAGCACATCGCCGCGATTCTGGCTGACGGCCATGAAATCGCCTGCGCCGGTTACCGCCATCAGAATTACGACACGCTGGATCTGGCGGCGCAAAGCGCGGAAGTCGCCAAGGGTTGTGCAGCGCTGCAAGCATTGACCGGCGTGCGTCCGACCGGTTTCCGGATTCCCGCCGGCAACGGCGCGCCGGGCTTCATCGAAGCCTTAAAAGATCACGGCATTCACTGGTCTTCCTCATGGCGCGGCGATGATCTACCGTTCTTGCACCCGACCGCGCCCGAAGTGGTCGAGCTGCCGCTGCATTACGAACTGGAAGACGAACCTTATTTCGCCTTCAACCTGAGCCCGGCCGTGCCGCCGGCACAATCGCGGATCGCTTCCTACAGCCACACCCTGGGCAACCTGCAAATGGACTTCGCCGGGTTCCACCGCTTCGGCCTGTGCTACGTGCTGCGCCTGCACCCGGAAATCATCGCCACGCCGGGGCGCATCGGTGTGCTGCGCGAATTGCTGCAAGGCATTCAGCAGCATGACGACGTGTGGATCGCCACCGGAGCCGAAGTCGCGCAGTGGTGGGCGCAAACGGCGGCGCCGGTCACGCAGGATCATCCGGCGTCGGTGTATGAGCGCCATTATCGGGACTACCTCGTATGACGGAACGCATGCAGCGGCTGGCGCAGTTTTGCGTCGAGACCCGCTTTGAAGACCTGCCGCCAGCGTTGGTGGAACAGGCCAAGCGGCACATTCTCGACACCTTCGGCGCAGCGCTGGCCGGGGCTGACAGTGCGGTGGCGCTTCAGGCACGGCAGGTGTTCGGCGCCGAGCCGGGCACCGCGTTGGTCTGGGGTTCATCGTTGCGGGTCGGCGCGGGGCATGCGGCCTTGCTCAACGGCATCGCCGCCCATGCGCTGGAGCTGGACGACACCGGCGGTTGCGATCACTCGGGCGCGGTGGTGTTGCCGGCGGTGATGGCGGCGCTGTCACTGGTGGATCGGCCGGTGGACGGTCGCGAGTTCATCACCGTCGTGGTGATCGGCTACGAAATCGGCCGGCGGGTGCTGGAAGCCTGCGGCAGTTATTCGGCGCACAACGGCGCCGGCTGGCACTCCACCGCCACTTGCGGCGTGTTCGGCGCGGCGGCAGCCTGTGCGCGGATCTTTGCGCTGGATGTCGGGCAGACCGTGTCGGCACTAGGCATCGCCGGCAGTTTCAGCGGCGGGTTGTGGGCGTTCATCCACGACGGTTCGCAGAGCAAAAAACTGCACAGTGGCCGGGCGGCCGAGGGTGGCTTGCTCGCCGCGCGTTTTGCTCGCGAAGGCGTCAGCGGGCCGTCGGTGTTGTTCGAGGATGTCTGGGGTGGTTTTCTCAAGACCCTGGCGCCGGCCAGCGCACAACCGGATGCGCTGGATGCCGATTTGGGAAAGGTCTGGAAACTCGCGCGCTGCTCGATCAAACCCTATGCCGCGTGCCGTGGCACCCATTCGGCCATCGATGCGCTTGGGTTGTTGCTGGAGCAATTGCAGGTCGGCGCCGATCAGGTGGAAGACATCCAGGTGCACCTGTGCGGGTTTCTGCTCGACATGTGCGGCGGTCGCGACATCCAAAGTCTGGCCGCTGCGCAGATGAGCCTGCCCTACGCCCTCGCCGCGCGACTGGTGCACGGTCATTGCCGACTCGAGGCTTACGATGAGCAGCCACGCAACGATCCGCGCATCGCTCACTGGCTGACGCGCATTCGCCTTGAAGTGGATGAGCGACTGTCGGAGGATGGCGAGCCGGTGGTCGTGGTGCGAACCCGCGACGGGCGCCAGGCGAGCTTGTGTGTCGAGGTCCCGCTGGGCGCTCCGGGCAATCCGCTGAGCGAGGCGGCGCTGGAGGAGAAGTTTTTCAGTCTGGCGTTGCGAGTCATTTCACCGGTCAAGGCCGAGCCGTTACTGGCGCAGCTGCGGCAACTGCAAACACTGGATTCCGTGCGCGATCTTGAGTACCTGTTAACCGAATAAGGACATTTGATTTTCCGTGGCCACCTACTCGCTCGTTATCCGCCGCCTGATGATCGTCTCGCTGACCATCGTCGTCAGCCGCGCCATCACCAGTCCGTTGCTCACGCTGTTTCTGAGCAACAAGCTCGGTCTCAACCAACAGGACGTCGGGTTGTTATTGGGCATCGCGGTGTTCATCGCCACCCTGCTTGCGCTGTACGGCGGCTACATCATCGACCGGCTCGAGAAGCGCCGGTTGCTGATTCTGGCGATGCTCTCCAGCGCCATCGGCTTCGTGCTGCTGACCTTCGCCAAAGACCTCTACCTGACCACCGCAACCCTGGTCATCACCGAAACCGCCTCGGCGCTGTTCTTGATCGGCTCCAAGGCGATCCTCAGTGAAAACCTGCCCATGGGCCAGCGGGCCAAGGCGTTTTCCCTGCGCTATACGCTGACCAATATCGGCTACGCCACCGGCCCGATGCTCGGCGTGGTAATCGCCGGGGTCTACCCGATTGCGCCGTTCCTGATTGCCGCCGGCATCGCTTTCGGCAGCATCTTCCTGATGATCGGGATTCCCAAGGATGCCAGCCCGGTCGCCGCCATCGGCCAGCCGCAAAGCTTCCTGAAAACCCTGATCACCCTGAAAAACGACCGCACGCTGATCATGTTCACCTGCGGCTGTCTGCTCAGCACCGTGGTTCACGGCCGCTTCACCCTGTACCTGTCGCAATACCTGCTGGTGGTCGAGGATTCGCAGCGCGCGTTGCAAACCATGGCCGCCCTGCTCGCCTGCAACGCCATCGCGGTGATCCTGCTGCAATACCAGATCGGTCGCTTCCTCAACCGGGAAAAACTGCGCTATTGGATCGCCGCCGGCACCAGCCTGTTCATCGTTGGATTGATCGGCTTCAGCCTGGCCGACAGCCTGGTGACCTGGTGCATCGCGATGTTCATCTTCACCCTCGGCGAGATGATCATTTACCCGTCGGAATTTCTGTTCGTCGACACTTTGGCCCCGGAAGAACTGCGCGGCAGCTATTACGGCGCGCAGAACCTGGCGGCCCTCGGCGGCGCGCTGAGCCCGGTGATTTGCGGCTTTCTGCTGATGCATACGCCTGCGCCGACCATGTTCTACGCCCTCAGCGCACTGACGGCGATGGGCGGGATTCTGTGTTTCATGAGTGGGCGGCGCGTGGCTTTACTGCATAAATAATGCACTGAAACTGCATTTATATGAATTTGTCAGCATCGTGATTGCTTGGCACACTGTGCGCGTTCCTCCCCCAATAGTTGGAACACTTCGAAGGACTTTCCGCGTTTACGGACAAGTCCTTTTTTTTGCCCCGGATTTCGCAAAGGATCGATTCTGCATGCTCGCTCGCTGGTTGCCCGCCGCCATCAACACCCGTCCCACCGAATGGAGCCGCGCCGCCATCGGCATGGCCCTGGGCACGTTGTTCAGCGTGTGGGCGTGCAGTCAGGTGTTCGGCATTGAAATGGCCTACCACCTGATCGGCCCGCTGGGCGCTTCGGCAGTGTTGCTGTTCGCGGTGTCCTCCGGCGCCCTCGCCCAGCCATGGTCGATCATCGGCGGCTACCTGTGCGCAGGCGTCGTCGCGTTGCTGGTGGCCCACGTCCTCGGCCGAACCCTCGGCAGCGCCTGCCTTGCGGCGGGTATGGCGCTGATCCTGATGTGCTGGCTGCGCTGCCTGCACCCACCGGCCGGCGCCGTGGCATTGACGATGGTGCTGGCCGATCCGATGACCATCGCCATGGACTGGAAAGCCCTGGAACCGGTGATGCTCAGCGCCGCCTGCCTGCTGCTGGCCGCCCTGGCCTACAACAACCTCACCCGCATCCGCTACCCGAAACGCCCCGCCGAACCGGCGCCGGCCGTGGCGCCGGTGGATATTCAGTCCATCACGGCCGAAGATCTGAAACTGGCACTGGCCGATATGGAGGCGTTCATCGATGTCACGCCGGAGGATCTGGAACAGTTGATTCATGCCAGTGAGTTGCATGCCAAACGGCGGAGTATTGGTGAAGTGCTGAGTGGACGCCGGTAAGACGTGATCCGACCGAAGGTTGTCGGGCGCCCTTGCCAAGACATGGCCAACGTCTACCTTTCAACCTTGTACCGCACAGATCTGTCTGCTTTTCACTTGGAAGTCTGGCCCGCAGTAATGTCCAGTAGCGATGACATCGGTAGTCTGGCTATGGAAGAACGCTCAACGTTGTTGAGAAGCGAGCTGGCTTTGCGCTTTGACTGAACCGTTACTTTCCTCAAACATCGCAGTTCCCGCGTAACCTGCAGTCCGCCCGGATGCCCCGCTTTTCACTGGCGGGCCAGCGTGTTTTCGCCAGCTCCGCGAATCTGGTGGTTTTCGAATCCATGGTTTCGAAATCTGCGAGAGGAACGTTTCATGAGCGACCCACTGCTGAAGTTGCTGCAAACGCCCTTGTTCGACCCCGAGAAGCGCCATCGCGCGTCTCTGCGCGAATATATGGATCTGAATATCGATCGTATGCGCGCGATCATCGGTAACGGGCTCATGACTAATGCCATGTGGCTGGGCCAACCCCGTCAGTCTGAATTCCGGTTGATGCTTGAACGTGCAGCGCTTATTGGCGCCTGGGACTATTCACTGATTGCCTGCATCGTCGACCACTTCATTGCCGGTGACGCTTTTTTTGCCCATGGCAGTCAGAACCAGATCGCGCAGTATCAACAGGAGATCTGTCAGCTGGATGCGGTTTACGCTTTTGGCTGCACGGAGATCGCCAGCGGCTCCGATGTTGGCAACCTGCAAACCACAATCACCCATGCCCCTCACAAACATTGTCTGATTCTGAACTCGCCCACTGCACAGTCCTGCAAGTTCTGGATCGGCAACGCCCTGCACGCAGCAGTGGTGGTCATGGTACTGGGGCGTCTGATGGTCAAAGGTGTGGATGAGGGGTTGCACTGGTTCCGCGTGCGAATTCGCGAGGAAGAAAATGGCCCGCTTTTGCCAGGCGTCAGGATTACCACTTGCGATCCCAAGGGCGGGATCCACGCCAATCAAGTCGCCGGCATCCGCTTTAGCAAAATGAAGTTGCCGCTGGGCGCGCTGATGCAACGCTATGCCAGGTTCTCTGCGCAAGGTGATTTCAGCAGCGACATCCCGCCAAAAGAACGCTTGAAAAGCGCGATGCAGACATTCATCCAGGAACGCCTTTTCCTTATTGCTGCCGCTCGTGGTGGCGCCAGTATGTGTGTTTACCTGACGTATCGTTTCGGCTTGAATCGTTTGCTCAAGGGTAACGAAGGCAGCCAGTCTCTTCTGACCAAGGCACTGTTCCAACAACGCCTGTATGTCGAACAACTCAAGGTGCTGGCCCTGAAGATGCTGGAGCGGGCGGTGCTGTCGCGGTTCGAAGCGTACTGGCATCAGCCGGCCAGACGGACAGAACTGCATATTCTTGCCGCCATCGTCAAAATTGTCGGCACGTGGCTGGGTCTGGAGGTCATGAGGGCATGCAGAGAGCTTTGTGGTTCGCAGGGTTTTCACCATCACAACCAGATCGTCACCTTGTGCATGGATCACGAGATCAGCACCACCTTTGCTGGTGATAACAATGTCCTGTGCTGTCAGGTTGCCCGGGACGCGATAAACCGGCCGCGGTCTGCCTCTGACAACATCGCACAGCAAATTGAATCTTCAATTGTTGATGAGTGCCGCCGTGCCGGTGATTTTTCCCATTGTCAGGCTGTAGCGCTCACCTACGCTCGAGCGCTGGATCTGATAATCGACGAAGGTAAACGCAATAGGCTTGTGTCATCCGAGATATTCGAGGACATCGTCCACGTCTTTTCCCCGAAACTTTACCAATGGGGGCTCGCTGCCAACACCGAGCTGGAGCAGAACGCCACCGAAGCTCGACTGAGCTTGATAAACAAGCTGCTCAAACCACCGTCAGAGCTGGTCAGTGCCCCCATCGACAAAAAAGACTACATAAAACACTTCACGAAACCGCTGTACGAAAGGGAGCCGGATTTCTCGAACCGCAATACGATTCGCAACCCTTACCGGGCGTATGCCTGGCTGCGGGAACATCAACCGGTCTACTGGTGCGAACACTTGCAGGCGTGGTTTCTGACGCGTCATTGCGATGTTTTCGCTGCACAAGCTGACGCCCGGCGTTTTTCGTCAAACCGCATGCAACAACTGATCGACGCGCGGGTGCCTGAAAACAAACGCACGCATCTGACCGAATTCATCAAACTGGCGTCCCGATGGATGTATTCCCAGGATGGCGCAGTTCACAAGGCCAGTCGTCAATTGCTGGGCAATGCCTTTACACCCCGCTCCATCGAATCCTTGCGGACAATCATTCAAGACATCACTGATCGCGAACTGTCGAGGCTGCGCGGACAGACCGATTTGAAAGCCAGGCTTTTTGACCGGATTCCAGCCCTGATTCTGGCTTGGCTTTACGGCATGGAGGAGGATGACGCGCTAAAGCTTCGACGCTGGACGCGAGACATTGTCATGTTTCTCGGCGGCAGCCAGGATGCGGATCAGGGGCCGGATCAGGCCCTGGAAGGCATCAAGGAAATGTACGCCTTTTTCGCTGAGCTCATTGAAGAGCGGCGCAGGCAACCCAGAGATGACCTCGTGAGTCGGGTACTGGAGAGTGGCCAGAACAGCGCCGCCAGTGTTGATGAAGTGCTGGCACAGATCGTGTTCATTCTGGTTGCGGGTTACACCACCAGTGCAGACCAACTGTGTCTCGGCCTGTTGCATTTGCTAAAGCATCCCGAACAACTCAAGGCCCTGAAGGCTGACCCGACACTGATCGACTCATTCATTGAAGAAATGCTGCGCTTCGACCCTGCCGGCTCCTTGAGCCACAGGGTGCTCATGGAGGACGTCACCATTGACAACGTCACGATGAAAAAGGGGCAGCTGGCTTACTTGATACGAGCCTCAGCCAATCGTGATCCGACAAAATTCCCCAATCCCGACAAGTTCAATATTCGTCGCCCAAAGTGCGATCACCTGACGTTTGGAAGAGGCGAACATTTTTGCTTGGGCACGGTGCTATTCAGGCTAGAGGCCAAGATCGTATTCACCTCGCTGTTGCAACGCTTCCCCGACTTGCATCTCATCACGCACCGGCCTGCTACGTGGCGCAACAGCAACCTGCAATTCCGGGGTTTGAAGACACTTCCAGTCGATCTGGGCACAGGAGCCTGAGTCATGAAATTCAAACGTGTTTATTCCGGAGCACCTTGGGAACGCCTCGCCGGTTACTGCAGAGCCGTGAAGGCTGGCAACACTATTCTGGTCGGAGGGACGGTGGCATTTCGCAAAAACGGCAAGCCCTTCAAACCTGGCGATGCGTACGCCCAGACACGGCGATGTCTGAAAATCATCGAACAGGCGCTGAAGCAACTGGGTGAGGATCGTACCCGCATCATTGCCACGCGCATGTACACCACCAATATGGATAACTTGCCAGAAATCGCGCGGGCGCACAAAGCGTTTTTCGAAGGGCATCCACCGACGACAATGTTGCTGGAAGTCTCTCGACTGGTCAGCCCTGAGTACGTTATCGAGATCGAGGCAGAGGCCCGTTCGGGCAGGAGCTGCGGCCATGGATGAAACCTCGTTGACTGTAGAGGACGCCAGAACGGCGTTGCGTGAGGCGCAAGTCACCTGCGTTCATGACCTGGCGATTCAAAGCCATGGCCGGTCACTGCCGCTGCGCCTCTACACGCCACCCGGCAAGAGGCCATTTCCCGTGCTGGTTTTCTTTCATGGCGGGGGGTGGGTCACGGGAGACCTGGACACGCATGACGGATTCTGCCGGTTGATGTGTGAGTGGGCTGGTTGCGCCGTGGTCGCCGTTCATTACGCCCGCCCTCCGGAACACTTGTTTCCGGCAGCTCTGGAAGACTGCTGGACAGCTTTCAAGTGGGTGACACGGCAAGGCGTTGATTGCGGACTGGATATTTCAAGCATTGCAGTCGCAGGAGGTGGTTCAGGAGGCGGGATGGCCGCCGTCATCAGCCAGCGCGACGCTGAATGTGACAAGCCAGGTATCTGCTCTCAGTTGCTGCTTTACCCTTTGCTCGATTGCCACACACGCCGCCGCTCCCACACGAAATTCGGGCAAGGACATGGACTGACCACAGACATGATCGAATGGTACCTCGGTCACTACCTGCCGCCCGGTACATCGCGCGTGGACAGACGGCTGTCGCCCCTGCTCAGTGACTCGCTGCGTGGATTGCCCCGGACGTTGATCATCACCTGCGGACTTGACGTTCTGCGGGATGAAGGCCGTGCCTACGCGAGGCGATTGCGAGCAGCAGGTGTCACTGTCGAACACAAAGAGTTTTCGGGGATGCGTCACGGTTTCATGAACTACCCCGCCGCCCATGAAGAGGCCAGGCGCGCCCTGTTGCTTTGCGCCCGGACCCTTCAAGCACAGCTTCGCGGCGAATGACGGCAGGGACTGGAATCAACGCCTGCAAGCAGCTTTCCAGACAAGGCAAAAATGCAGACAGCCCATGCACATATCCCCGTTGTACACGGCAAATTTGCACTGTTACGATCCGCTAACGCTCGCGCGCGAGCTTCTCGAATAAAGACAATAAAAGCAGGGAGTTAGTGATGACTGCTCAGGCTTCATCCCCGCGGACTTCGTCCATGGATGCCACGCCGCACGAAGTGCTGGCCGAGGTTCGCAATCACATCGGTCATCTGACCCTCAACCGCCCCGCCGGCCTCAATGCCCTGACCCTCGACATGGTGCGCCAGCTCCAGCGGCATCTGGACGCCTGGGCCGCCGATGCCGATATCCACGCGGTGGTGCTGCGCGGTGCCGGCGAAAAAGCCTTTTGCGCCGGTGGCGACATTCGCTCGCTCTACGACAGTTTCAAAAGCGGCGAGACGCTACACGAAGATTTCTTCGTCGAGGAATATGCCCTCGACCTGACAATCCACCATTACCGCAAACCGGTGCTGGCGCTGATGGACGGTTTCGTTCTCGGCGGCGGCATGGGGCTGGTGCAAGGTGCCGATCTGCGGGTGGTCACCGAGAAGAGCCGTCTGGCGATGCCGGAAGTGGCGATCGGGTACTTCCCGGATGTCGGTGGCAGTTATTTCCTGCCACGGATACCCGGCGAGCTGGGGATTTACCTGGGCGTCAGCGGCGTGCAGATCCGTGCAGCAGATGCGCTGTATTGCGGCCTGGCCGACTGGTATCTGGAGAGCAGCAAACTCGGCATCCTCGACGAACAACTCGATCACCTGGAATGGCACGACACGCCGCTCAAGGATCTGCAAAACCTGTTAGCCCGCCACGCCGTGCAAACCCTGCCGGATGCGCCGCTTGAAGCCTTGCGCCCGGCCATCGACCACTTCTTTGCGTTGCCGGACGTGCCGAGCATCGTCGAGCAACTGCGCGCCGTGACCGTCGCCGACAGCCACGAATGGGCAACCACCACCGCCGACCTGCTGGAAACCCGCTCGCCGCTGGCCATGGGTGTGACCCTGGAAATGCTCCGTCGCGGCCGCCATCTGAGCCTGGAACAGTGCTTCGCCCTCGAACTGCATCTGGATCGCCAGTGGTTCGAACGTGGCGACCTGATCGAAGGCGTGCGCGCCCTGCTGATCGACAAAGACAAATCACCACGCTGGAATCCGCCGACCCTGGCCGCGCTGCACGCCGAACAGGTCGCAAGTTTCTTCCACGGTTTCGCAGAGAGCGGGAGCTGAGCCATGCACGATCTCGAATTGACTGAAGACCAGGTCATGATCCGCGACATGGCCCGGGACTTTGCCCGCGGCGAAATCGCGCCCCACGCACAAGCCTGGGAAAAGGCCGGCTGGATCGATGACGGTCTGGTGGCGAAGATGGGCGAACTCGGCCTGCTGGGCATGGTGGTGCCGGAAGAATGGGGCGGCACGTACGTCGACTACGTGGCCTATGCGCTGGCAGTGGAAGAGATTTCTGCCGGTGACGGCGCCACCGGCGCGTTCATGAGCATCCACAACTCGGTAGGCTGCGGCCCGGTGCTGAACTACGGCAGCGAAGAACAGAAACAGACCTGGCTGGCGGATCTGGCCAGCGGCGCGGTGATCGGCTGCTTCTGCCTGACTGAGCCCCAGGCCGGCTCCGAAGCCCACAACCTGCGCACCCGCGCCGAACTGCGCGACGGGCAATGGGTGATCAACGGCGCCAAGCAATTTGTCAGCAACGGCAAGCGGGCGAAGCTGGCGATCGTGTTTGCGGTGACAGATCCGGATCTGGGCAAGCGTGGCATCTCGGCATTTCTGGTGCCGACCGACACGCCGGGCTTCATCGTTGATCGCACCGAACACAAGATGGGCATTCGTGCTTCCGACACCTGCGCGGTGACGCTGAACAATTGCAGCATTCCTGAAGCCAATCTGCTGGGTGAACGCGGTAAAGGTTTGGCAATTGCCCTTTCCAACCTTGAAGGCGGACGCATCGGTATTGCCGCGCAAGCATTGGGCATCGCCCGTGCGGCGTTCGAGGCGGCGCTGGGTTATGCCCGTGATCGGGTGCAGTTTGGCAAGGCGATTGTCGAGCACCAGAGCATCGCCAACCTGCTGGCGGACATGCAGATGCAGATCAACGCGGCCCGCTTGATGATCCTGCACGCGGCGCGGCTGCGCACGGCGGGCAAACCGTGTCTGTCGGAGGCTTCGCAGGCCAAGCTGTTTGCGTCGGAAATGGCCGAGAAGGTGTGTTCGTCAGCGATTCAGATTCATGGCGGGTATGGGTATCTGGAGGATTACCCGGTTGAGAAGTACTACCGGGATGCGCGGATTACCCAGATTTATGAGGGGTCGAGCGAGATACAGCGAATGGTGATTGCTCGGGAGTTGAAGAACTACCAGCTCTAAAAGCATCGCCAGCAGGCTGGCTGCCACAGGGATTTGTGTAATCACAGATCCAATGTGGGAGCCAGCCTGCTGGCGATGGAAGCGCCGCGTTATTTGCCTTGGAACTCCGGCGCACGCTTGGCCACAAACGCCGCCATCCCTTCCTTCTGATCCTGCGTCGCAAACGCCGCATGGAACACCCGACGCTCGAAGCGCACGCCTTCAGTCAGGTTCACTTCGAATGCACGATTCACGCTTTCCTTGACCATCATCGCAATCGGCAGCGATTTGCTGGCGATCACTGCGGCGACTTTCAGCGCTTCGTCCAGCAATTCGGCACTCGGCACGATCCGCGCAACGATGCCGCAGCGCTCGGCTTCCACCGCGTCGATCATGCGGCCGCTCAGGCACATTTCCATGGCCTTGGCCTTGCCCACCGCGCGCGTCAGGCGCTGGGTGCCGCCCATGCCCGGCAGCACGCCGAGGTTGATTTCCGGCTGGCCGAATTTGGCATTGTCGCCGGCCAGGATGAAGTCGCACATCAGCGCCAGTTCACAGCCGCCGCCCAGGGCAAAACCGTTGACTGCGGCGATGATCGGCTTGCGCCGGTTGGCTACGCGGTCGCTGTCGCTGAACAGGTCGTCCATGTAGATCTGCGGGTAGGTCAGATCGGCCATTTCCTTGATGTCCGCGCCGGCGGCAAAGGCTTTGGTCGAGCCGGTGATGACGATGCAGCCAATATTCGCGTCGGCTTCAAAACCATCGAGCGCGCGGTTCACTTCGCTGACCAGCTGCGCGTTGAGGGCATTCAGCGCCTGCGGGCGATTAAGGGTGATCAGGCCGACGCGGCCATGGGTTTCCAGCAAAATCGTTTCGTAACTCATGTGCAGATTCCTTCTCAAAGATTGCGCGAAATGACCATGCGCTGAATGTCGCTGGTGCCTTCGTAGATCTGGCAGACCCGCACGTCGCGGTAGATGCGCTCCAGCGGGAAGTCGCTGAGGTAACCGTAACCGCCGAGGGTTTGCAATGCCATGGAGCAGACCTTCTCGGCCATTTCCGAGGCGAACAGTTTGGCCATCGACGCTTCCACCAGCGCCGGCTGACCGCTGTCGCGCAGGGCGGCGGCGTAATGCACCATCTGCCGCGCCACGGCGATCTGAGTCGCCATGTCCGCCAGACGGAAGGCCACGGCCTGATGCTCGATGATCGGCTTGCCGAAGGTGTCGCGTTCGCGGGCGTAATCGCGCGCCGCTTCGAACGCGGCGCGGGCCATGCCCACCGATTGCGAAGCGATACCGACACGGCCACCTTCGAGGTTGGCCAGGGCGATCTTGTAGCCCTCGCCCTCCTCGCCCAACCGGTTGGCCACCGGCACTTTCACGTCTTCGAACAGAATCTGGCAGGTGTCCGAGGCGTGCTGGCCGAGCTTGTCTTCGATGCGGGCAACTTTGTAGCCCGGCGAGTCGGTCGGCACGATGAAAGCGCTGATCCCGCGTTTGCCGGCACTCGAGTCGGTGACCGCAAACACGATCACGACCCCGGCGTTCTGCCCGGAAGTGATGAACTGTTTGCAGCCGTTGAGCACGTAGTGATCGCCTTCCAGCCGTGCACGGGTTTTCAGGCTGCTGGCGTCGGAACCGGCCTGGGGTTCGGTCAGCGCGAAGGCTCCGAGCATCTCGCCGCTGGCCAGCGGTTTGAGGAAGCGCTCGCGCTGGTCGTCGTTGCCGAACTTGAGGATCGGCACGCACCCCACCGAGTTGTGCACGCTCATGATCGTCGAGCATGCGCCGTCGCCGGCAGCGATTTCTTCCAGGGCCATGGCGTAGGCCAGGTAGCCGGTGTCGCAACCGCCCCACTGCTCCGGCACCAGCATGCCGAAGAAGCCCAGCCCGGCCATTTCGCCGATGGCTTCTTTCGGGAAGCGGTGTTCGCGATCCCACTCGGCGGCGAACGGTTTGAGCCGTTCCTCGGCAAACTGCCGGGCCATGTCGCGGATTTGTTGTTGGTCGTCATTGGGAATCATGGTGAATCCTTATTCATTGGCACCGTCTATCCCCTGTGGGAGCGGGCTTGCTCGCGAAAGCGGTGGATCAGCACAGTGAGTGTTGGCTGATAGGACGCTTTCGCGAGCAAGCCCGCCCCCACAATTCGAGATGCGCGAGCTTTAGTAGAGGCATTCCACGGCCATCGCCGTGGCCTCACCGCCACCGATACAGATCGCCGCAACGCCGCGTTTCAGGCCTTTCTGGCGCAGGGCCGAGAGCAAGGTCACCAGAATCCGCGCGCCGGACGCACCGATCGGATGACCCAACGCGCAGGCGCCGCCGTGGATATTCAGCTTGGCGTGAGGAATTTCCAGGTGCGTCATCGCCGCCATGCCGACTACGGCGAAGGCTTCGTTGACCTCGAACAGATCGACCTGATCCAGCGACCAGCCGGTTTTCTTCATCAGCTTCTTGATCGCACCAATCGGCGCCACCGGGAACAGGCCCGGGGTATCAGCGAAGGCTGCGTGGCCGTGAATCACCGCCAGTGGTTTCAGACCCTGTTTCTGCGCTTGCGACTGGCGCATCAGCACCAGCGCAGCAGCGCCGTCGGAGATCGAGCTGGAGTTGGCCGCAGTTACCGTACCGCCCTCGCGGAACGCCGGTTTCAGCGAAGCGATCTTGTCCAGTTTGGCCTTCGGTGGCTGCTCGTCGTTGCTGATGATCACTTGTTCTTTGCCGACGGTCACGGTCAGCGGAACGATCTCGGCCTTGAAGCTGCCGTCCTGGATCGCCTGCTGGGCGCGGGTGGTCGAGGCGATGGCGAAAGCGTCCTGAGCCTCGCGGCTGAAGTCGTTGGTTTCGGCGCAATCCTCGGCGAAGGTGCCCATCAGACGACCCTTGTCGTAGGCGTCTTCGAGGCCGTCGAGGAACATCGAATCCAGCACCCGGCCGTGGCCCATGCGGTAACCGGCACGGGCGCGGTCCAGCAGGTACGGCGCGTTGGACATGCTTTCCATGCCACCGGCGATCACCACATCGGCACTGCCGGCCAGCAGCATGTCGTGAGCCAGAATGGTGGTCTCCATGCCCGAGCCGCACATCTTGTTGACCGTGGTGCAGCGGGTGGATTTGTCCAGCCCGGCGCCCAGCGCAGCCTGACGCGCAGGTGCCTGACCGAGACCGGCAGGCAATACGCAGCCGAACAACACTTCATCGACCGCATCGGTGGCGACACCGGCGCGTTCAACCGCAGCCTTGATCGCCGCCGCGCCGAGTTGTGGCGCGGTCAGGCTTTTCAGTTCGCCCTGGAAACCGCCCATCGGGGTGCGGACGGCGCTGACGATGACAATCGGATCGTTGGAGATGGTCATGGGAAATCCTCCTTACTTGGCGGCCATGCGCAAGGCACCGTCGAGACGGATTACCTCGCCATTGAGCATGCTGTTTTCAATGATATGCCGCACTAGCGCGGCGTACTCGGCAGGTTTGCCCAGACGCGGCGGGAACGGCACGCCGGCGGCCAGCGAGTCGCGCACTTCCGGGGTCATGCCGGCCATCATCGGGGTTTCGAAAATGCCCGGAGCGATGGTCATCACGCGAATGCCGAAGCGCGCCAGCTCACGGGCCGCAGGCAGGGTCAGGCTAGCGATGGCGCCTTTGGACGCGGAATACGCGGCCTGGCCAATCTGGCCGTCGAACGCCGCAACCGACGCGGTGTTGATGATCACACCACGCTCGCCGTCGGCGTTGGCTTCGCTTTCGGCAATCGCTGCCGCTGCCAGACGCAGCATGTTGAAGCTGCCGATCAGGTTGACGTTGATCACCTGAGCGAAGCTGGACAAGGCGTGCGGGCCGTTCTTGCCGAGGATCTTCTCGCCGCGAACGATGCCGGCGCAATTCACCAGACCATTCAGGCTGCCGAAGGCTGTAACGGTCGCCTGCACGGCGGCTTCGGCGGCGGCTTCGTTGCTGATGTCGGCAACCACGCTTTGCGCGCCGAGGCGCTGAGCCTGGGCAAAAACGGCATCGGCGTTCATGTCCACCAGCATCACTTTGCCGCCGGCGTTCACCAGCAATTCAGCGGTAGCGGCACCCAGGCCGGACGCGCCGCCGGTGACGATAAAAACCTTGTTCTCGATCTGCATGACTGACTTCCTGATTCAAGCTGAAACGGTGTGCGCCGCGGCCTCTTGAGCCTTGGCGATTTCCTGGTTGCGCAAGATAAAGCGCTGCAATTTGCCGCTCGGGGTTTTCGGCAACTCGCTGACAAATTCGATTTCACGGGGGTACGAGTGCGCGGCCAGACGCTTGCGCACGTGTTGGCGCAATTCTTCGGCCAGCGCTGGTTCGGCGCGGTATTGCGGGTTGAGCACGACGAAGGCTTTGACCAGTTCGGTGCGCTCCGGATCGGGCTTGCCGACCACTGCCGCTTCGACCACGGCCGGGTGTTCGATCAGTGCGCTTTCCACGTCGAACGGGCCGACCCGGTAGCCGGAAGTGGTGATGACGTCATCGCTGCGGCCGACGAAGCTGATGCTGCCGTCCGGGTTCCACTCGACGGTGTCGCCGCTCAGGTAGTAATCGCCGACGAAAGCCTTGGTTGGTGCGCCTTCATAGCCGGCGAACCAGCACATCGGCGACTGCGTGCGGTCGATGGCGAGGATGCCGGGCTGGCCGACGCCGAGTTCATTGTTCTGCTCGTCGAGCACCACGATGCGATGGCCCGGCGAAGCGAAACCGGCGGCACCGAGGTGGATCGGGTGTTCGAGGCCGTGGTGGTTGCACAGAACCATGCCCAGTTCGGTCTGGCCGTAGTGATCGTGGATGACCACGCCGAGGTTGTCGGCGAACCAGCGGATCACTTCCGGGTTCAACGGCTCCCCGGCGCTGCTGACGATGCGCAGCTTGCCCTTGATCGACCTGGCGAACTCATCGCCACCGGCAATCAGCAGGCGATACGCCGTGGGCGAACCGGTGAGGTTGGTGATCCCGTACTTGTTGATCACCCGGCAGGTGCTTTCGAGGGTAAACGGGCCATCGTAGAACGTGATCGGGTGGCCCATCGACAACGGGC
This sequence comes from Pseudomonas sp. 3-2, assembly GCF_019710535.1. Lineage (NCBI taxonomy): Bacteria > Pseudomonadati > Pseudomonadota > Gammaproteobacteria > Pseudomonadales > Pseudomonadaceae > Pseudomonas > Pseudomonas sp. 3-2. The sequence goes on from NZ_CP081200.1 coordinate 3,475,856, forward strand.
CGGTCACACCAAAATAGATGCCGTAGGCCCAGCCCGGATCGGCGACGTTCCAGAACGCATCTTCCGGGCGCAGGTCCACGGCATCGCGGGTGTAGCTCTGGAACGCCACGATGGCCTTGAGCGGCACCGACAGCGCTTTCGACGGGCCGGTGGTGCCCGAGGTGAACATCAGCAGGAACGGGTCTTCGCCGGTCAGCATCAGCGGTTCGCAGACACTGGAATGGTTGGGCAACTCGGCCCAGAAACTGAAATCGCCACGGACGATGCCCTGGCCTTTCGGGCCGCCGACGGTGACCAGTGTCGGGCAATCGGCGACTTCGCTGAGTTTCGGCCGGTTGGCGGCATCGGTGACCACCACTTTGGCGCCGGAGCTGTTCAGGCGATGTTCGAGGGCTTTGGGGCCGAACGCGGTGAACAGCGGTTGATACACCGCGCCGATGCGCCAGGTGGCGAACACGGTGATCAGCAATTCGATATTGCGCGGCAACAGGCCGGCGACCTTGTCGCCCTTCTGCACGCCCTGGGCGAGAAGGAAATTGGCAAAACGCGCGGCTTTGTCCTGCAGGTCGCTGAAGGTGTACGTCGCACTGGTGCCATCGCGGCCTTCCCAGAACAGGGCGATGCGCCCCGGCAAGGCGTGGCGGTCACAACATTCGACGCAAGCGTTGAGCGCCTCGAGCGTACCGCTGAGCGCGGCATCCACGGTGTGCTGATAATCAAACTGTGCGGTGGCAGACAAGTAATCGCGCATTGCCAGAATCCCTCTGTTCTTATTAGGTTGGGGAACCGTAAACAACAGAGGAATACTCGCGCCGCACGCCGGCTGCGGCAATGGTCAAAGCCCTCAAAGTGGATGACTGGTTTGGCCAAGATTCCGGACTTTGATCGCTCCCACGCCGAGCGTGGGAACGAGAATCAACGGTGGGAGGTGTGGGTCAGGACGCTTCGTTGAGGATCAAGCTGCGATAGTGCCCAGGATTAGTCCCCGACCACTTGCGAAACGCCTTGTAGAACGAGCTGGCATCGGCAAACCCCAGCCGCGTGGCGATCTCGGCAAAACTGATCGAAGGCTCCGCCAGCCAGGTGATCGCCAGCTCCTTGCGCACGCTGTCCTTCAAACCCTGATAGGTCTGCCCTTCTTCCGCCAGACGTCGGCGCAGGGTCGAGGCCGACATGCACAGTTGCTGGGCCAGTGCGTCGGTTTCCGGCCAGTGTTCGGCGGGCAGCTGCCGCAGATCCTGCTTGATCCGGCTGGCGAGGCTTTCCGGGTCGCGGTACTTCACCAGAATGTTGGCCGGGGCATGGGCCAGGAAGCGTTTCAATTCCTCGGCGCTGCGCTTGATCGGCAGATCCAGCACGTCGGCGGCGAAAATCATCCGCGTGCGTGGCCGGTCGAAGCGCAGGTTTTCCGAGAACATCACCCGATAGTCATCACAAAAATCCGGCGCCGGGCAGCGCAGCTCGATGGCCAGGATCGGAATCCGCCGCCCCGCCAGCCAGCACGCCACGCCGTGGACGATCATCCAGTAAGTGAAATAGGTGAAGGCGCGACGCGGTTCCGGATCGTCTTCCAGCAGCACGATCTCCGCCAGACTCTGCTGGTGCACCAGTTGCGCCGGCAGGCGTTCAAGCATCAACGACAGGAAATTCAAACCGCTGCTCAGCCCGGTCGCCAGGTTCGGCTGGGCCATGGCGCTGCGGCAGAGGAATTCGAGGCTGCCGGATTTCAGCTTGCGCGGGTCCATGCCGAAGAACTCGTCATCGCCGCGCCGCGCCAACAGGCGCCACAACCGCGCGTACTGGCTGGCCGGCACACGGGCGTCATCGGTGGGCAGCAACGCCGGATCGATCCCGACCTTGCTCAAGACTTCTTCCGTGGCCACGCCCGGGGCACAACTTTGCAGCAGTGCTTCGCGCACCAGTTGAATGGCGATGGTGTCTTTTTCCGACATGGAACGCGCGCAATCCTGTTGTTGTTCGAGTGGCGGGCATCTTAGCGCAGCTGGCTGGGCGGCGTGGATGTTCAGACTCGTTCAGCTGAGGTTCAGCTAAATGTCAATGAATGCCATGTGAGAATGACTTTCATTATGTTACAACTTGTAACCTCATTTCGTTACACAGTGACCGCCGAATGCTCGTTCCCTTTTTGATCATGTTGCGCGAAGGCATCGAAGCCGCGCTGATCGTTGGCATCATCGCCAGCTACCTGCAACAGACCGGCCGTGGCCAGTGGATGCCGGCGGTGTGGATCGGCGTGTTTCTCGCTGCTGCGCTGGCGTTGCTGGTCGGCGGTGGCCTGGAGCTGGTCAGTGCCGAATTCCCGCAAAAGCAGCAGGAACTGTTCGAAGGCGTGGTCGGCCTCGTCGCTGTGGGCATTCTCAGTTCGATGGTGTTCTGGATGCGCAAAGTGGCGCGTTCGATCAAGCATTCACTGCAAGCCTCCCTCGATCATGCGCTGACCGCGTCGAAGCATCAGGTCATCGCGCTGATCGCCATGGTGTTTTTCGCCGTGGCCCGGGAAGGCCTGGAAACCGTGTTCTTCCTGCTCGCCGTGTTCCAGCAGAGCGAAGGCCCGGCCGCGCCGATCGGCGCCCTGCTCGGCCTGATTCTGGCGATCGTCGTCGGCTTCCTGATCTACAGCGGCAGCATGCGTTTGAATCTATCGGCGTTCTTCCGCTGGACCGGGCTGTTCATCCTCGTGGTCGCCGCCGGGATTCTCGCCAACTCGGTGCAGGCCCTGCATGAAGCTGGGGTGTGGAACCACCTGCAAACCGTGCTCTTCGACTTCAGCGCGACGCTGCCGATGGACGGCCCGCTGGGCTCGGTGCTCACCGGCATGTTTGGTTATCAGGATGCACCGACCGTCAGCACCCTCGGCGCGTACCTGATTTATCTGCTGGTGGCGCTGGTCATGTTCTTCATGCCGGCACCCAAACCCGCTGCCCAATCGTCTTCCGTTTCCAGCCAATAAGGGCCTTCATGTCAAAGCCTAAAATTCCTCAGGCCTCGCCTCCCCGCGCCTTGCGCTGGGCGGTGGCCGGTTCGGTGATTGTGATGATCGCCGCCGGTGGCCTGTTCTACTACGCCTCGAAACTGGCCACCGCCAAACGTCAGCACAACCGTGACGAAGTGGTGGTCAACATCCATCCGCACAGTTGCGAACCGAACGCCCTGACGGTGCCGGCCGGCCGCGCCAGTTTCCGCATCGTCAATCGCTCCGACCGGGCGGTGGAGTGGGAAATCCTCGACGGCGTGCTGGTGATCGAAGAGCGCGAGAACATCGCGCCGGGCCTGAGCCAGGTGATCAACGCCAACCTGCAACCCGGCGACTACGCCATCACCTGCGGCCTGCTGAGCAACCCGCGCGGCACCCTGCACGTGACGCCAACCGCCGCCTCCGATGCCGCCGCCAAGGCCAAGCCGTCGATGGTTGCCTTCGTCGGGCCGCTGTCGGAGTTCCGTGTCTACCTGGCCAGCCAGGGCAGCGCGCTGATCAAAGCCGTGACGGCGCTGAATCAAGCCATCGACAGCGGCGATCTGGCCCAGGCCCAGGCGTCGTATTTGCCGGCCCGTGCCGCGTACCAGCGTCTGGCCCCCGCCGCACAACGCCTGGCAGAGCTGGACAACAGCATCAACGCCCGCGCCGATTACTTCGAAAAACGCGAGCAGGATCCGGCCTTCGTCGGTTTCCACCGCCTCGAATACGCGCTGTTCCAGCAACGCAAACTCGAAGGGCTGACACTGATTGCCCAAGGCTTGCTCGACAACGTCACCACGCTCAAACAACAGCTGCTGGCCCAATCCCTGCCGCCGGAGCAACTGGTGGAAATCGTCGTGCGCAACCTCAACACCCTCGCCGACGTGCGCGCCGCCAGCGGCGAAGAGGAACGCTACAGCCACAGCGATCTCAACGGCTTCGCAGCCAATCAGGAAACCGCGCACAAAGTCGTCGAATTGCTGCGCCCGCTGCTGAGCAAATCCGCCGCCGACCTGCTACCGAAAATCGACGGCGCACTGGCTGATTTCGATTCCACGCTGAACGGCTTCAAGGTCAAGGACGGCTACGCCAGTTACGACACCCTTAACGGTGAGCAACGCAAGCAGATCGCCGACAAGGCCAAGGCTCTGGCCGACGCCCTCGACGCCATAGATCCCGCCCTCGGCCTCTCCGGCCTGTAAGCAGAAGACGAATACCGATGAACGATTCCGAACACTTCAACCTGCAACGTCGCCGCGTACTGATGGGCATGGGCGCCGCCGGCGTCGCACTGGCCGGTACTGCCCTGAGCTGCCCGGCGATGGCCGCCGCCCCTGCGCAAGTCACCGAAGCGCCGAGCAGCGACAAGACCCAGGATCACCACGATTTCCATGGCGTGCACCAGACTGGCATCGTCACCCCGCGTCCGGCGGCCGGCATGCTGGTGTCGTTCGATGTGCTGGCCAGCGACCGTGAAGACCTGGAGCGTCTGTTCCGCACTCTCAACGAGCGCATCGCATTCCTGATGAAGGGCGGCCCGGTGGCGCAGATCGATCCGAAGTTGCCGCCACCGGATTCCGGCATCCTCGGCCCGGTGGTGACACCGGACAACCTGACCATCACCGTGTCCGTCGGCGAATCGTTGTTCGATGAGCGTTTCGGCCTCGCGTCCGCCAAACCCAAGCGTCTGGTGCACATGGTCGGTTTCCCCAACGATGCGCTGGAAGCCGATTGCTGCCACGGCGACCTGAGCCTGCAGTTCTGCTCCAACACCGCCGACACCAACATCCACGCCCTGCGCGACATCGTGAAGAACCTGCCGGACCTGCTGCTGGTGCGCTGGAAACAGGAAGGCAGCGTGCCGCCGCAAGCGCCGGCCAAGCCCGGTGTGCCGGCGCAATCGGCGCGTAACTTCCTGGGTTTCCGCGACGGTTCGGCCAACCCGGATTCCAACGACGGCAAGGCCATGGACCGCATCGTCTGGGTGCAACCGGGCAGCGACGAACCGGCCTGGGCCACCCACGGCAGTTATCAGGCGGTGCGGATCATCCGCAACTTTGTCGAACGCTGGGACCGCACGCCGTTGCAGGAACAGGAAAGCATCATCGGCCGAGTCAAAACCACCGGCGCGCCGATGGGCGCCAGCCATGAGACCGAAGTCCCGGATTACAGCAAGGATCCGGAAGGCAAGCTGACCAAGCTCGACGCGCACATTCGCCTGGCCAATCCGCGCACCGCCGCGAGCCAGGCCAACCTGATCCTGCGCCGGCCGTTCAACTACTCCAACGGCGTGAACAAGAACGGCCAGCTCGACATGGGCCTTTTGTTCATTTGCTATCAGGCCGATCTGGAAAAAGGCTTCATCACCGTGCAGACCCGCCTCAATGGCGAGCCGCTGGAGGAATACCTCAAGCCGGTCGGCGGCGGTTACTTCTTCACCCTGCCGGGTGTCACGGGCGACAAGGACTTCATCGGTCGCTCGCTGCTCAACGCTACTCAACCAAAAACAACTGCATAGCATTCAACAGGAGCCGCCCCCATGAAAAAGACGCCACTCGCGTTATTGCTGACCCTTGGTTTGCTCAACACCCCGCTGTCGGCGTTGGCCGCGACCGCGCCTCTGGATCTGGTGGGGCCGGTGTCGGACTACAAGATCTACGTCACCGAACAACTGGATGAACTGGCCAGCCACACCCAGCAGTTCACCGATGCAGTGAAAAAAGGCGACCTGGCCACCGCGCAGAAGCTCTACGCACCGACCCGCGTTTATTACGAGTCGATCGAGCCAATCGCCGAGCTGTTCAGTGACCTCGACGCGTCCATCGACTCCCGCGTAGACGACCACGAGCAAGGCGTAAAAGCCGAAGACTTCACCGGTTTCCACCGCATCGAGTACTCGCTGTTCTCGGAAAAGAGCACCAAGGATCTGGACGCCCTGGCGGATGGCCTGAACAAGGACGTGAAGGACCTGCAAACCCGCGTCGCCGGCCTGACCTTCCCGCCGGAAAAAGTCGTTGGCGGCGCCGCTGCACTGCTCGAAGAAGTTGCCGCAACCAAGATCTCCGGTGAAGAGGACCGTTACAGCCACACCGACCTCTACGACTTCCAGGGCAATATCGACGGCGCGAAGAAAATCGTCGACCTGTTCCGTCCGCAGATCGAGAAACAGGACAAAGCCTTCGTCGCCAAAGTTGACAAGAACTTCGCCACCGTGGACAAGATCCTGGCCAAGTACAAGACCAGGGACGGCGGTTTCGAGACTTACGACAAGGTGAAGGACAACGACCGCAAGGCGCTGGTCGGCCCGGTCAATACCCTGGCGGAAGACCTGTCGACGTTGCGCGGCAAACTCGGGCTGAACTGAGATCCCCCGGCAGCTGGTCCGCATTTCCCCGGCAAGTCCACATCACGATGTTGGCTTGCTGGTGTTTATGCATTGTTCGCTCGCTCGAGCATGAACTCGAACATTTCCAACGAGTCCCTGAAGCGTTTCCATATCGGCTTGCCAACAAACTCAATGGCGCACCAGGTCTGACTGGCCAGCTCAAGGACATAGAGTTCTTCATCAAGTTGCCCGAAATAGATGAAGTCTGCGCTGAAGGTTTCGCGCAAATCATTGTTCGCTTCCAGCAAGGTTTCCTGAAACAGAGGCTCTGTTGCGGCAGGCCAAATGATCAGACCGTTATGCAAAACGCCGTTCGCCCTTCGTAGAACCCGCTTGTAAGCTTCGGGAAACGCCATGCCGAAAGCCTGTTTGAAAGCGGCCTCTGCCCCCTCGATAGTTTGCTCGGAACAGGGTTGAGGAATGGCCGGCACTTCGCTCGGCAGCAGATCGGCCGTCATATGATCGACCCACGATTCAATGGTCATCGTAAATACTCAGCAGATCGACATTCGCCACGCGTTCCGAGTCGTAGTTCATGGCCGGGTTGGGGTAGACAATCGAATCCATCGGCGGCGTCGGCAACGCAACCATTACCCATTCGCCTGGTTTGAGCCGGTCAATGCTCAGTTCCGCAGGATTGTAATGGCCATGCACCGCACGATGCTCCACATCATCGCGAATCAGGATGAAGTTATCCGTGTTGTTATCGCCGCTATCATCGAGTGGCTTGCGATGGTGCACCTGATAGGTCTTGCCCGCGACGACAGGGTTGAGACCGTCGCGAGCCATCTTGTCGATCACCGCCTGGGAAAATCCGGCATTACGCAAGACCTGGGCATGGCTGACCGCAATGTCCTTGAGCCACTGGCGCTTGACCTTGGGATACTGCTTGTCACGCTCGTAGTCGTATTGATTGCGGTCGAGCTTTTTTTCGAACCTGAAATTCTCGAAAGTAAACCCGGTCAGCAGACGCACACCGGAATGGTGGTAGACCAGAGTGGCATCGGGCTCGCCGGCCTGTCTTCGCTTCTCTTGCCAGTCCAACAGTTTTTGATTGAACATTTCCAGCGTCTGATCGTCATGTCTGCGTGTCTTGAACAACACTTGCAGAAAACGCTTGAGGTTGACTCGCAGCTTGTTATCGCGCATCAGCTTCATGACTTCGTCATAGCCTTGAGCGATGACCGCTTTCAGTTCAGCCGCCGTGCGCGGATAAGTAATAAGGCTTGTCATTGGATTCTCGGCGGCCTCAGATGAACGATTCGGCGGTTTCAGCCTTGCTTGGCAGGCTCATGCGTATTTCGACCGGTAATGTCTGCACATGCTGGAGGGCTTCACCGAGATCCTCATCATTGAGCGGTGACTCCTCCGGCCCAAGGTCTACCCAGTAACGCCAGGCAATGTCACGACCAACCAGTGCCAGCCATTGCGCTTTGGAGCGAGTATCACTCAGCGTGAGAATGGCAACCCTGCAGGCAGCGCGCTCGCGAGCGCTGAACCGCTTCCAGCGCTGGGGATCGGCATGGAAGAACAAACCATCGATTTCTTCACGCAACACCACGGCCTCCGCCGGACGGCGAGTCAACAGTTGTGGTGCAAGCCCGGCAGGCAGGCTTGTCCCCTCCCAGCTATTGGCGATCGGCAGACGCGATTCGGCCCGAGCCAACGCCTGGTTCAGGCTTTCGCCTTCAATGACTAACTCATCGAGCCATTGAGCCAGTCCCGTGCTTTGCCCCAGGGCTCGCTGGCTGAACTCATCGAGTACGCGACCGGCTTGTGTCTGATCCTGCTCCACGGACTTGAGTGCAGTATCCAGTGACTGGCTATAGGACGCGCCCAAAGCGTCGATCTGCGGGTGAAGCGCGATATCGTCGAGTATGTCCCGCCCCAGTAAACCGACCTCCAGACAGCCATCCTTGAGTTCGATCAACTGATTATCGAGTGCGCGATGAAATGTACTGGCGAATGTCGAAGGTCGTCCTACGGATTGGTCGGCCATTTGCTCCAACAATTGATCCACACTCAGGCCCGGCGTCAGATTGACCTTGCTCGCCCGCCATTCTTTGACCTCGGGCAACAACGATCTCAAACCCAGACAGGCCTGACCATCGTGCACCCTCGTACCATTCTGCCCTCTCTGGCCCGCAGGCAATGCCCGAAGACTCTCATCCAGATTGCACGGGAAGGGGTAAACGAAAGGGCTGAGCGGGTTTTTCCCGAGCGCGCCTTCATCGGGCAACAACGTTCGCCAGCCGGGGTCGACGCAGTCTTCCTGAATCGATTGCAACACCAGTCCCGAAGCACTTTCTGGCAGCGTTGCAGCAGGATGAAGACGGATTTCAAGCAATTGCTCACGCAGTGCCGGCCCATCCATCGCAGTGGCGACTGCGCTTTTCCATAGCAATTGGTAGACGTATAGCAAGTCGCCTTTGAGCATTGAAGCTGCACGGTCTGGCGTCAGTTCGTAGTCAAGGGGCTCCAGCATCGGATGAGCCGATAAAGCGTGCGAAGTCATTGAATGCTCTCCGATTGGTGCAGCGTCGATCCCGTTGTATCCGGCAGCTTTTGGGAAATTTCGGATTGCCCTTCATAAAGCGCTTGCAGCGCCTCCATGACGCGCTCCGGCCAAAGTCGCCTTGCACGCCAACCCAATGCCAGCATGCGGGCTGTGTTGAGCGCCGGGTAGGTATCGAGCTGTTGCAAGGGTCCGGTTGATAGCTGCATCGAGATGTCACCGGAGTGCCCCAGCAGTGTTTTCTCGATAGCCTTCAACGCTTTGTCGGCGGATGCCGGATCCTCGGTTTCCCAGATCACGGCAGGCTGCTTCGAAACAGGGCAGGCAAAGGTTTTCAGTACTTGATCACCTTCCAGGGGAATTTCCACCTGCACCACATACCGAGCCGGTTCCTTCGCGGCCTGCTGGACAAGGTCCAATAGACCCAACTGCACTCGACCAATACCCTTGGCGGGCACGTTCGGCCTGCTGCGACCGATCCGGGCCGGGTATTGTGTGCTCAGCAGGTGGTCGAGCAGATTTCTTGCCAGCGCGCTTTTGACCAGCCCCGCATCGAGCCCCTGTGCAGGCTGGTCAAAGGCATCACGCAGGGTCGCCGGCTGGAGATTGTTGAAGCGCACCCGTTTGATGTGCGGGCCACTGCCGCCGGCGCCCAGGTCTGCACGGGCCAGACGTTCCTGAAGCACCCTGAGGCAATGCCAGGCAATCAATTCGCCTTCCGCATCCGCATCCGTTGCCAGGTAAACCGTGTCCAGATCAGACCACAACCTTGCAACACGGTCGAACACCCTCAGCCCCGCGTCGTTCAAAGGTCCCCACACAGGCTTCGAAGCTTGCCTGGCGTCCCACTTCTCCGGGGCCTGAAGCTGCGAAATATGGCCTCCGGTGGCTTGAATCTCCCATTCGATACTGTCGCCCAGAGCGGCATGTACAACACTGCGCTTGTACGGCGACTCGACCAGCACCAGATGACGCTGGTTCAGTCGCGAGCCACCAGTGGCTAGCGCATGCCATAAATAATCGCTGGGTTTGTTCAATGTCTCGGCGCTAAGACTGCGGCCATAATCCAGAGCGTTCTGGGACAACGCTACGATGAACATTTCCTTCGCACGGGAAACCGCCACATTGATCAGGTTCGCGCCCTTGTCATAAAAGTGCTGCGCATCCGGGTCATGTGTATCGACCATGGCAAAGATCACGATGTGTTTTTCCGCGCCTTGCAACGAATGTACGGTGTCGATCACCATCCGGTTGTGCAGTGCGTCTTTGTTATCCATGTCGTGCTGGACGCCATAACGCTCGGCCAGTGCCCGCTGAAGCACCGGGATCTGCCCCTTGAACGGCGTCACGATGGCCACTAGATCGCTCAGCGGCTTGCCGTAATGCCGAACAAGGCTCGCCTCGTTTTCATGAACCCACTGCGCGATGCACTGCGCCTCTTTTTCATTGCGCCGCGATCCGCTTGGGTGCTTCGTCTCCTTCACTTCCTCAGTCACCAGAAAGCCGAGTCTTTGCAGTTCAGGGCGCCACAGCGTCGCCGGAGCGCGCGTCGCCACCGCAAGGTCACCCGCGTATACCATGTCATTGCAGATCGTGATGATGGGTTCAAGGCATCGATAATGGTTGGTCAGCGTCAATCCCGGCGCATGGACGAAGGCCGGGTTGAACCACTGTGAGACTTTCTGCGCCATGCGCATCACGCTGCCGCTGGCGAGCAAGGCTCCACTGGGCTCCAGCGCCCGGTAGGGTGTCAGTTCCGCGCCAGTGACATGGGAGGCCAGTTCGAAACGCTGCACCAGACTGGTATCGCTGGCCTTCTCCATCGCCCATACGGGCTCCAGTTGCGCAACATCCCCCACCACGATGGCCTTGCGGGCGAACATGAAGGCACTGGCACCGATGTCCGGCGTGCCCTGCCCCGCTTCGTCAACGATCAACAGATCCGCCATCCCGAACAGGTACAGCTGCGAATCGGCATTCAGGTCCTTCACGTCACAGCGCATCAGTTTCGGTGCGGAATACGCTGTCACGACAAACACCGGGGCAAGCATCGCCAGTTCACGCAGTTGCGCTGCATTGGACGCAACCCATGTTTCATCCTTTTTCAGGTTGGCTGTGCGCAGATGCCGCGAAAGAATATAGCGGCCTTCCCAATACCGCGCGGCTCCATGGAACAACGCAGTGCGCACATTCACATCCAGCCAGTCCTGGAGCTGCTTGAGCAGTGCCGCCAGATTTTTGAAGAAATCCGCCGAAGGTGCCTGACCGGCATGGCAGCATTTCTGGAGCATCTCCAGACGGTCTGTCAGCAACGCTGGATGCGACGGATCCAGCCCAAGGCGCTGCAACGACTGTTCGACCGACACCCGCGACAGAGCCAGTTGCTCCTGAGCGGATTCATAGGTGCGCCAATGCTGATCCAGCTCAAGCAATTGCGCCTCTTCTTCAGCGTGACGCTGCTCAAGCTTGTCCAGGCGGACCATGCACGCTGTCCGGGCCAGCGTTAAACGGGAACGATGAGCCTCCACCAGAGCCGGCCATTGACGGCGTCCGTCCGGGTCCATTGTCAGATGGACGCCGCAACGGCTCATGTACATCGCCAGCCCTTGCGCCGCCTGATCCTGCAAGCGGTTTTGCAAGACCTCAATACGATCGGCCAGCAAACCGGCGTATTCCTCGTAGCCTTGTCTGTGCGCAGGCACGACAACTCCGCAAGCCCTCAACGCTTCGGCCAGTTTCGCCAGATCGCGCTCCTGAGCTCCCGGGGTAAAAACTGCCGCCAGTTTGTCCCCGATCCACTGGAGGACGCTGTATTCATGCTGTTTCTTGATCGTCGCCCCGACCTTGCCTGCCAGTGCGAGCGTCTGCCGGGTGTGGGCAAACGCTCCCTGTGCGTTCAAGACATCGTCGTCTGGCAATTGATCCAGCAAACCTGCGTAGCCATCGCTCAGCCGATCAAAGTCGATGATCGGCGCCAGCCTCGCGAGCCGGGTATTGATGCCTTCGATTTCTGACTGCAGACGGCTGCGCAAACCGTGATCGGCAGTGCGATCCCTCTTCTGTTGCTGTAATTGTCGACGCGCGAGTTCCTGGCCCGGAGTCCAGGGGGCAACCTGCTCGAGGTCGGCCAGCAGTGCCAGCCATTTAGACAAGGACCGATACAGATCGACAATGGCGGCATGACCGGTCTGAACCTGCCCGCGAAGCCTGCCGACCGCCTCCTCCAGGCTTAACGACTGCCCGAAATATTCACGCGCGCACCTCAGAAAACCCGATTCGAGCTTCTGTGCACTGACACTCCCGAAAGGTTTGACGCAACCGTCATATGTCCAGGGGTCACGATGGGAACTGCGCAACACCCACTGGTAGCTCCCATAATCACGCCGTCTTTCCTGGTTGTCACTGGGCGGGGCAAACCAGCCATAGGAGTTCAGATGGGGTAACCAGCGACTGTCGATTCCGGTCACGGCGTCTTCCAGCAGGTTACCGGCGCTGTCGAACAGTGCCGGTCCCGGCGCTTCCTGAAAGCTGGAAATGACGTTGGTCACCGCCTGATTGGTCGCTGCGCAGGCAAGGATCATGGGGCAGGCCGGATCGTCGACCTCCGATAACAGTGGCTCGACCCAGGCGCTGGCAATCACACCTCGCAACAGGCTGGTCTTCCCCGTTCCTGGGGGACCATTGACCGCCAGCAACTGACCGTCATCGGTGTGCCTCAGCGCAATCAACGCGTCGCGCTGTGCGGGATCCAGCGCGTAAGCCTCTCGCTTGCCGTTCTTGAGCGAGTCCATATGGCCGAAATAGGCCAGCAGATGATCAGCGCCATACTGCTCATGGAAAGGATCGTAAGTCCGCTCATTGCCGGGTTTGTCGATATGTGACAGTCGCTTGAACAAATTGAGCTCGCTGCGGCCCATCAGCGATTCGTCGGCCAGCAGTTGCTCATAGGCATTACAGACATGCTGAGTTGCACCTTTGACGGCACCGCCATTCACCAGCGTGAAAACCGGTTTGTAGTTTTTCAATGCCGGAAAGTTGGCCTGAGTCAGGCGAAAGCGCTCAATCCAGCCACTCAAGCCTTGTGCCCCTGAAAGCCTGGAAAACGCCTCATCCCACAACTTCAGCGCTTCTTTCAACGACTGCTCGGGGGCGACCTCGTCAGTGCCTGTACTTTTGATCGACATCTGCCCGAGCGCCCACTGGTCGTAGGCTTCAACGTCATCGAACAACAGACCCGGCAGGCGGGCTGTTTCCCCCAGGAGATCGCGATTGAACAGCGGGACACGCTCTTTTGAAAGTGCCCAACCACAACAGCCGGGTTCGGAACCCGCGAGCGCAATGGCGTGTAACGGCAAAACACTCAACACTGTGGAATTCAGCTTGCCCGCAACGTTTTTTTCGAGTTTGAACACCAGATGGCGCACCGGGGCCGATGGCGCATCGAACGACAAGCCCTCGCAAGGTTCCGTCAGCAATCGCGTTGCAATCATCTCCAGACTGAATGGGCGTCGGGGCTTGTCACCCAGCAGGTTTTCCAACTTGCCCATCGCATCGAAAGCCGTGCTTTTGAGCCCTTCAAGCCAATAGCCAACCAGCTTGTGGTTGATGGACGCAAGCTTCGAGGCATCAAGCCGGGTAAAGCCACTTTTACCGGCCTTTTTATACGTTTCAACGACTTCTTGCTTTTCTTCCCAGCTGGCTGCGGCAGCCACACTCTGGCGCAATTGCGGGGTAATGCACTCAAGGCCCCTGATCAGGTATTCCAGCTTCCGCCTTGCGTTAAGCTCAGCCTTGGCGGCCTGCTCCTGCTTCTGCACGGCACAATGTTGCTTGAACTGATCCCCAAACTTCCCGATGAATGCGTTGCAGCCAGCCAGATCGCTCAAGGCAACCGCCAGGACTTCGGGCGTTACCAGTTCGGGCAGGGCCTTGGCGATTTTATTGATGTAGGCGCGCTGAGCGTCAGACGGAGTGGCGCTCACGCCTTCCTCAGAAAGTTTTGCGGCGCTTGCAGCTGTATCTTTATGCCGCGAGATGAAGGCACTGCACTTTTTCTTATCGCTGCGCACGTCGGCGGGGACAGGGATGCCGGCCTTTTTGGCCAGATCCTCTGCGAACTTGATCTGTCCGGGGGATGGCTGAACGGTATCGTTTTGCATAATCGTCCGTGATTCGAGGTGCTTGCCTTGTACGTCGACGGTACATGCCAGCAAAGAAAAATAGTGGCGCTTTAGTGGCATGCATTAAAACGTAAAAGCCGTTGAATAGAAACTCCACGCCTTATCCTTGAGGCGTGGATGTCTCCTTTCAGAGGATGCGATAGAGCAGCCGCTCGACCCGCACCCGACTCACACGCTTGAGGAACTTGGCCACGCCCGCCGGGTAGTCCGGCAAGGCTTCCAGGTCCTGGAATCGCTCGATCCGCGTGGTGTGTTCGAAGATGTTTTCCAGCTCAAGGCGGCGCGGCTCCAGCCACTCGCCTTTCGGGTCATCGATCAGCAAGGCGTTTTCCAGATCGAGCCGAAACGCCCGCGGGTTCAGGTTATTGCCGGTCAGCAACGTGTAGCGCTGGTCGATCCACATGCCCTTGAGGTGATAGCTGTTGTCGCCTTCACGCCACAGGTGCAGGTTCAACTGGCCGCTGTCGATGTTGCGCTGATGCCGCTTGGCGAAGCGGCGCAGGCTGATCTCGTAGAGATACGGCAGCGCGGCGATCACCTTGAACGGCTCGCTCGGCGGAATGTAGAAGTCGTTGGCGGTCTTGTCGCCGACCACGATGTCGATCTTCACGCCGCGCGCCAGTGCGCGGTTGATCTCGCGGATCACCCCCAGCGGCAGGTTGAAGTACGGTGTGCAGATGGTCAGTTGCTTCTGGGCGCTGGCGATCAGCTCAAGAATCACCCGGTTCAGCGGATTGTTCTTGCCCACACCCAGCAACGGGCTGACCGACAGGCCAGTGTGCGCCGTGCTGCCGGCACTGGTGTCGTACGCCGCGTATTTGAGGCGGCTGCGCAGGTCGCCGATGTCGTTGCGCAGGCTGCGGGTGGTCGGCAGGTTCGGCAGGTCGAGGCGATGCACCGCTTTCGATTCGATCAGGCCGTGCTTGACCAGATGGTGCATCGAGTCCGCCAGTTCGCGGCTTTGCAACACGTGATAACGGTCGAAACGGTACTTGTCGAATTTGTGCAGGTAGACGTTGTTCAGGCTCGCACCGCTGTAGACCACGCAATCGTCGATCACGAAGCCTTTGAGGTGCAGCACGCCGAACAGCTCGCGGGTCTGCACCGGCACGCCGTAGACCGGCACCACGCTCTGGTGGGTGCGGGTCATCTCCTGATACCACGCCGAGTTGCCCGGCTGTTTGCCGGCGCCGATCAAGCCGCGCTGGGCCCGCAGCCAGTCGACGACCACCGCGATTTCAAGCTCGGGACGCTTGAGTTTGGCGGCGTGCAAGGCATCGAGGATTTCCTGGCCGGCTTCATCGTTTTGCAGATAAAGCGCGACGAGGTAGATGCGCTGGGTCGCCTGGGCGATTTTCTCCAGCAGGCAACGACGGAAATCGGCGGCGCCGGGCAGGATCGTCACGGCCTCGGCGGTCAGCGGAAAGCTGCGCAGTTTGGGCAGCAGAGAGCGTTTGAAAAGCAACGGCATAGGGCTCGCAATGGGTCGAATCCGAAGAACCCGAGAGCTTACACCATCAACTCCTTCGGGTCTTGTGAGTGTCTGTAATGACTTCATCACCAGCCGCCAGGTTCCCTCGGCTGAAATGCATTTTTCTGTGGGAGCCAGCCTGCTGGCGATCGCTATCTTCCAGATAAAAGAAATATCCGCTTGACCAAGGAGAACGATCGTTCTACTGTTCACCACATGAACGAAATCACACGCAACGACACGACCCGAGACATCATTCTGGATGTCACCGAAAAGTTGATCTACAAAAGTGGCATCGCCGCCACCGGCATGGATCTTCTGGTGAAAACCGCCGGCGTTTCCAGAAAGAGTATCTACCGCTACTTCGCCAACAAGGAGGAGCTGACCGTCGCCGCCCTGCAACGCCGCGACGTGCGCTGGATGCACTGGTACAGAAGCGCCGTCGATCAGGCCGAGACCCCGGCCGACCGCCTGCTCAACCTGTTCACCGTGCTCAAGGGCTGGTTCGCCTCGGAAGGCTTCCGGGGCTGTGCCTTCATCAATACCAGTGGCGAGACCGGCGATCCCGAGGATCCGGTTCGCCAGGTCGCCAAAGACCACAAACAGAAACTGCTCGACTACCTGTGCGAGCTGTGTACCGAACATGGGGCCGAGGACCCGCAACTGCTGGCCAAACAGTTGCTGATCCTGATTGACGGCGCCATTACCGTAGCGCTTGTGATGGGTGATCACAGTGCCGCCGATAATGCGCAATGCATGGCGCGAAAGTTATTGGACCTGTAACGCCTTAATAAGCCTGACAAGTTGTTTAACTGTTAACAGATCGGGAGACAAACATGTCTACTGCAGCCGAAGTTCGTCCGCCATTGCCACCGTTCAACCGTGAATCAGCCATTGAAAAAGTTCGTCTGGCCGAGGATGGCTGGAACTCCCGCGACCCGGAGCGCGTGTCGCTGGCCTACACCCTGGACACCAAATGGCGCAACCGCGCCGAATTCGCTAACAACCGCGAAGAAGCCAAGGGTTTCCTGACCCGCAAATGGGCCAAGGAACTGGATTACCGCCTGATCAAGGAGCTCTGGGCCTACTCCGACACCCGCATCGCCGTGCGCTACGCCTACGAGTGGCACGACGACTCGGGCAACTGGTTCCGTTCCTACGGCAACGAGAACTGGGAATTTGACGAGCACGGCCTGATGTTCCAGCGCTACGCCTGCATCAACGATATGCCGATCAAGGAAAGCGAACGCAAGTTCCACTGGCCGCTGGGTCGCCGCCCGGATGATCATCCGGGGTTGTCCGAGTTGGGTCTGTAATTAAATAGCCGATCCCTCCTGCATAGTGTGCAGGAGGGATTTTCAAGCAACTTCAGCGGTCTGGATCGATTGCGCTTTGGCTTCCAGTTCCCGCACCAAAGGCAACACCCGCTGGCCGAAATACTCCACCTCTTCCTGAAAGTGCAGGAATCCCGCCAATACCAGGTCCACCCCCACCGCTTTCAACGCCACGATCCGTTCGGCAATCTGCTGTGGCGTACCGATCAGGTTGGTCTTGAAACCGTCGTTGTACTGCACCAGATCTTCAAAGGTCGATTTGGCCCAGTTACCCTCACCTTCCGGCGACGCCCTGCCCGCCTGTTTCGCCGCATCGCCGAAGGCATTCACCGCTTCCGGGTCCGCCTGATCGATGATCTGCGCCAGCACTGCTTTGGCTTCTTCCTCGGTATCCCGGGCGATCACAAAAGCATTTACCCCGACTTTCACCGAATGCTGGTTCGCCGCCGCTTTGGCGCGAATATCGTCGACCTGCGCCTTGATGCCCTCGACGCTGTTGCCATTGGTGAAATACCAGTCCGACACCCGTGCCGCCATGTCCCGCGCGGCACGAGAACTGCCGCCCTGAAAGATTTCCGGCCGGCCCAGCGGTTTCGGCTTGAGGCTGTAGTTGTCGAAGCGATAGAAATCGCCACGGAAGGTGAAATTGTCCTGACTCCAGATCCCTCGCAGCGAACGGATAAACTCTTCCGAGCGACGGTAGCGCTCGTCG
Organism: Pseudomonas sp. 3-2; assembly: GCF_019710535.1. Taxonomy (NCBI): domain Bacteria; kingdom Pseudomonadati; phylum Pseudomonadota; class Gammaproteobacteria; order Pseudomonadales; family Pseudomonadaceae; genus Pseudomonas; species Pseudomonas sp. 3-2. The sequence continues at coordinate 3,493,430 of NZ_CP081200.1, forward strand.
TGCTCCAGCCAATGCTCGCCAATCGCCTGGAACTCGCCCTTGAACCAGCCGCTGACGATGTTCACCGCGATCCGGCCATTGGTGAGTTGATCGATGGTCGCCAACTGTTTGGCCGCCAGCGCCGGTTGCCACGGCCCGGGCAGAATGGCGGCGATGACTTTGAGTTTGCTGGTGGCCGCGAGCAGCGCATGGCTGAAGGCAACCGATTCATGCTGGAACTCAGCGCCGTAGCCCGCAGTGAAGCGGATTTGCGTCAGGGCGTATTCGAAACCCGCCGCCTCGGCCAGTTGCGCCAGCTTGCGGTTGTAGTCGATGCCCCAATCGGTGCGTTGCTCGATCTTGCTGACCACCAGCCCACCGCTGACGTTCGGTACCCAGTAGGCAAATTTCACGGCTTGCTGACTCATTGGCGTGTCCTCGGGACAGTTGATGAAGGTGAGTAAGCCAGAGCAGCAAGCGTGCCAGCCCCTGAAGACCGGTTTTATTGGGGCTTCCGGCAATCGGCATGCACTGAGAGAGGTTGATTTGTTGTTAGCGTGTTGGGTGGGCAACAGTTGGGATTTGAAGTGGCTGGACCCAAGCTATCGCGAGCAGGCTCGCTCCCACAGTGGGAATGCATTCCAATGTGGGAGCGAGCCTGCTCGCGATAGGGCCATATGGGTCGCCGCAACACCTGGAAATGAGTAACATGACTGCCCTCCCCGCAGCCCTGCTCTGCGCCCTGCCGAATAAGCCGATTCCATGCCTTTCGAACTCAGCGTTGACCTCACCACCCTGGCCGTTCTGGCCCTTGTCGCTTTCATTGCCGGATTCATCGACGCCATCGCCGGTGGTGGCGGACTGTTGACCACGCCTGCGCTGCTCACCGCCGGCCTGCCTCCGCACCTGGTGCTGGGCACCAACAAGTTGAGTTCGACCTTCGGTTCGGCCACTGCCAGTTTCACCTTCTATCGGCGCAAGCTGTTTCATCCCCGGCAGTGGATGCATGCCATCGTCGGCACCCTGGTTGGCGCGCTGACCGGCGCCATCGTCGCCCACTATCTGCCGGCGGAATGGCTGAACAAAATGCTGCCGGTGATCGTCTTCGCCTGCGGCCTGTACCTGTTGTTTGGCGGCACGCCGAAAGCGCCGCTGGACAGCGACGCACCGATCAAGAAAAAGTGGCAATCGACCCAGGGCTTCAGCCTCGGTTTCTACGACGGCGTGGCCGGCCCCGGCACTGGCGCGTTCTGGACCGTCAGCAGCCTGCTGCTGTACCCGATCGATCTGGTCAAGGCCAGCGGCGTGGCGCGCAGCATGAACTTCGTCAGCAACATTGCCGCGCTGTCGGTGTTCGTGTTTTCCGGGCAGGTGGACTGGATCATCGGCCTGAGCATGGGCCTGTCGGTGATGGTCGGCGCATTCTTCGGGGCGCGCACCGCGATCAGCGGCGGCGCCAAGTTCATTCGTCCGGTGTTCATCACCGTGGTGTTGGGGTTGACCGTGCGCCTAGCCTGGCAGCACTGGTTCAGCGTGGCCTAAGCGCCGCGCCACGTAGACGTCGATCAGGTAACGGGCAATCGATTTGGACGCCGGCAACGGCGGCAGGTCGTGCACGTTGAACCACTGGGCGTCTTCGATCTCGTCTTCCTGGCAGACAATCTCGCCACCGGCGTATTCAGCATGGAAGCCGAGCATCATCGAGTGCGGGAACGGCCAGCACTGGCTGCCCATGTACTGAATGTTCTTCACCTCGATCTGCACTTCCTCGCGCACTTCGCGAATCAGGCAATCCTCGGCCGATTCCCCCGGTTCGGCAAACCCGGCCAGCGTACTGTAGACCCCGGTGACGAAACGCGGTGAGCGCGCCAGCAGCACTTCATCGCCCCGGGTCACCAGCACGATCATGCTCGGGGAAATCCGCGGATAACTGCGCAAGTCGCAGGGCTGGCAATACATCGCCCGCTCCCGTGGCACCTGGGTCATGGCCTGACCGCAATTGCCGCAGAACCGGTGCTCACGGGCCCAGGTCCCGATTTGCGCCGCGTAACCCAGCACTTTGTAGATCGTGTGATCGCCGTCGAGCATGAACGCCCGCAGGCCTTTCCAGTTGCACCCCGGCACCTCGCTGGTGCTGTGCAGTTCCAGCAGATACACCGGTTCGCCATCGAGATGACCGATACCGTGCTCGGCCAGGATCGATAAGTCCTGGCGCTTGAGCCATTCCCGGGGGAACAGCGCGCCGTTGTCATCGAACAGGAAACCCTCGGGGCTGCGCGCCACGGCCCAGCCGCCGGGTTGATCGGTGTCCAATACTGCAGTGGTCCAGCGAGATGTCATGGTTTCTCAATCCAGAAATTCGGGTTTCTGTTTGCTCATATGGGCGGCCATGGCCACGCGCAAGTCGGTGGATTGCAACATGGCGGCGTTCCAGGTGGCAACGTACTCGAGACCGTCGTCGATGCGATGGTCGCGCATGTAGCTGATCATTTCCTTGGTGCCGGTGATCGCGATCGGCGACTTGCCGGCGATGTCCCGGGCAATCTCCATCACGCCTTCGATCAGGCTGTCCTTGTCGCTGTAGACGCGATTGACCAGACCGATGCTGCGCGCTTCTTCGGCGCCAAAGGTGCGACCGGTGTAAGCCAGCTCACGCAGCATGCCGTCACCGATGATCCGTGGCAACCGTTGCAGAGTGCCGACGTCCGCCGCCATGCCGATGTCGATTTCCTTGATCGAGAATTGCGCGTCTTCGGCGGCGTAGCGCATGTCGCAGGCGGCGATCAGGTCGATGGCGCCGCCCAGGCAATAACCCTGGATCGCCGCGAGTACCGGCTTGCGGCAATTGTCGACCGCATTGAACGAGGCTTGCAGGGTCAGGATTTTTTTACGCAGCAGACGTGCATTGCGGCCGACATCCTTGCCCAGCTCATTGGCCACGCCGGCCAGCATCATCAGGTCGATGCCCGAGGAAAAGTGCTTGCCGGCACCACTGAGCACCACCACCCGCACTTCGTCGGTGTCGTCGATCCACTGGAACACCTCGACGATTTCACTCCAGAACGCGGCGTTCATCGAGTTGATCTTTTCCGGACGATTGATCTGCACATGAGCGATGTTGTCGGCCAGTTCGACGCTGAAGGCGGTGTATTGAGTCATGGCAGAAATCCTTTACCGGGCTGAAAATGAGGCCCGAACTATAACAAGGCATCAGCACGGCGGTTCGGCCAAATGCGGGACTCTAGCCGTTCTTCACCGCGACGAAGGCGGCGGTCTCGTAAGGCACCGTCACTATCTCCCTGCCCCGCAGCTGCGGCTCGCCGGCAATCAGTTCAGCAATTTGCTCGTCGATCTTCGCGCGCTGCTGATCGCTCAGCGCGGCAATGAAACTGGTGGAGCGCACTCGGTTGAAAATCACATCTTCCGGCGCGCCGGTATGCCCGTGCTGGAAATGCTGCGCCTGCAACGGCCCGAACGCCGGATGGGGAAAGGCTTTGCGCCATTCGCCGGTGTAGAAGCGTGGCGTGTCGCCTTCCAGCGCGTTGACGATGGCATCCAGTCTGGGCACCCAGTCGATCCGGGTGTCGCGCAGGTTCCAGATCAGGCCCAGCTTGCCACCCGGCTTGAGGACCCGGGCGATTTCATCCAGGGCTTCGGTACGGGCAAACCAGTGAAAGGCTTGCGCGCACACCACGGCATCCACCGAGGCGTCGGGCAGCGGCAAATCCGTTGCTGTGCCGCTGAGGGCCAGCACTTGCGGCCAGGCCACCGACAGTTTTTCCAGCATCTGCGCCACCGGCTCTACGGCAATCACCTGGGCGCCGGTCGCCACCAGCCGTCCGGTGAACTTGCCGGTGCCGGCGCCGAGGTCGATAACAGTCTTGTGGGCATCGAGGCCCAGAGTGCCGGTCAGCCATTCGCTGACGGCCGGCGGGTAGTCGGGCCGGCCTTTGACGTAGGTGTCGGCGGCGGTTTTGTAACCGCTGGCGGCCGAGTGGTGAACCTGATCTTTCATGGCCAAACTCCCATGGTAGAACTGCAGATCGACGACGAACGCTGACCAGCATAGCGCCGGAAAAACGGCGTTCCTTTAACAAAGCCTGACAAACCAATGAATAAATGTTCACCCTGCGGTGTTCAAAGTGAAACATGACCCCTTGTGGAGCCTTGCCCATGACTATCCGTTCCGTTATGTTCGCCGCCCCGTTGCTGGTAGCCGCCGTTTTCGCGAGCCCCCTCGCCTTCGCCAATGGCGATGAAGAGGCACCGGTACAGAAACCCAACTGCCCCAAAGGCCAGGTGTTCGACACCAAAACGCAGAAGTGCGTGATGCAGACCAGCCATCTGGTGCCCGACGCCGACCGGACCGATTACGCCTACCGCCTGGCCAAGGCCGGCCGTTACGAAGAAGCCCTGGCCCTGCTCGATACGCTGGAACAACCGAACACCGCCAAGGCTCTCAACTATCGCGGTTACGCGACGCGCAAACTGGGGCGCACCGACGAAGGCATCGGTTATTACCTGCAATCGGTGAAGCTTGATCCGCAGTACGCGCAGGTCCGCGAATACCTGGGCGAGGCTTACGTCATCAAGGGCCGCGTCGATCTGGCGCAGGAACAGTTGCAGCACATCCAGACGATCTGCGGCACGACCTGCGAGGAATACCGGGACCTGGCCCAAGCCATCAACGATTCATCGAAAACCTGACACGACACGCGGAGGCGAACATTTTCAGCGATCAGGCCTTCAGAGCCGAACTCGGGCAACACCTGGCGCGCCTGTGGCGTTACGGCTTGCTGCTGTCGCGCAATCGGCACGTGGCCGAGGATCTGGTGCAAGCCACCTGCGCGCGCGCGCTCGAGCGTTCGAGCCAGTACGTGGCCGGCACGCGCATGGATCGCTGGCTGCTGAGCATTCTGCATTCGATCTGGCTCAACGAAGTGCGCGCCCGCCGGGTGCGCCAGGGCCAGGGTGTGGCGGATGCCGAAAGTCAGCTGACCTTCGATGGCGAATACGCCGCGCAGACCCACGTCATGGCCGCGCAAGTGATCCGCCGCGTCGATGCGCTGCCGGAAACCCAGCGCGAGACCGTCTATCTCGCCTACGTCGAAGGCCTGTCCTACCGCGAAGTCGCCGAGATCCTGCAAGTGCCGATCGGCACGGTCATGAGCCGCTTGGCCACCGCGCGCCTGAAGCTGGCCGAATACCCGCCGCTGCAAGCGGTACCGAACACCCCCGCAGGAGACCGGCAATGAATGCGCCTTCCGACGAGCAACTGGTGGCGTATCTGGACGATGAACTGGACCGCGAACAGCGCAGCCAACTCGACGGCCTCATCGCCGACGATCCGCTGCTGAGTTTGCGGGTGCAATGGCTGAGCCGCAGCACCCTGCCGTTCAAGGCCGCCTATGACGAACAGGCGCAACAGGCGCCGCTCGACCGTTTGCAGGCCCGGCTCGATGCCGCGCCGTCACCGCAGAAACCCGGTTTCAGCCGGCGCTGGTTCATCGGCGCGGCGGCAGCGGGCGTGGCGCTCGCAGCTGTTGCGGCGGACCGTTTGTTTCTGGCCTGGCAAGCGCAGCAATCGCACAACTGGCGCGAACTCGTGGGCGATTACATGGCGCTGTATGTGCCGCAGACCCTCGAACATCTGCCCACCGATGAAGCCTCGCAACTGGCGCAGTTGCGAACCGTCGATGCGCGGCTGGGTGTAAGCCTGTCGCCGGCGAAACTGAAACTGCCCGGCGCGCAGTTCAAACGCGCGCAATTGCTCGAGTATGACGGCGTGCCCATCGCCCAGATGACCTGGCTCGACGCCACCCACGGCCCGCTGGCGCTGTGCGTCACCCGTACCAACAGCGGCAGCCAGCCGCTGGCCCATGAACGCCGGCACGGGATGAACGTGGTGTACTGGACCGAACGCGAACATGCCTGGATGCTGATCGGCCATCACCCGGCTTCCGAGCTGGAAGACATGGCGAAAATGTTTAAGACCAGGCTGAACGTTTAAAGAATTTTGTCACTATGCTGCTCGGGTGATTTTCCAAGAAGGATGGATTTATGCCGATTTCGCCACGCACAGCCCTGCTGGTCATCGACGTGCAGAACGACTTCATTCCCGGCGGCCAACTGGCCGTGCCGGAAGGTGATTTGATTGTTCCGCTGATCAACCGGCTCGCCGGGCAGTTCACGCAAGTGGTCATTGCCCAGGACTGGCACCCGGCCGGACATGCTTCGTTTGCGTCCAGCCATCCTGGCCGCCAGCCGTATGACGTGATTCAACTGCCATATGGCGAGCAGACTCTGTGGCCGGACCATTGCATTCAGGGCTCACGCGGTGCCGAGTTTCATTCGGGACTTGATCTGCCCCATGCGCAATTGATCATCCGCAAGGGCTGCAACCCGGACATCGACAGCTATTCGGCGTTTCTGGAAGCGGATCGCGTCACGACCACGGGTCTGGCCGGTTATCTGAAGGAACGCGGGATCGACACGGTGTACATGGTCGGCCTGGCGCTGGATTTCTGCGTGATGTTCTCCGCGCTGGATGCACGGGCGGCGGGGTTCAATGCGTTTGTGGTGCTGGATGCGTGCCGGGCGATTGATTTGAATGGATCACTGGCGGCGGCGATCGAGCGGATGCAGGTGGCCGGGGTCGGGCTGATCCAGTCGACTGAACTGCTCTGATGACGCCCGTTCCCGCCCAGCGCACTGATCGTTCCCACGCTCTGGACTGACCCCGGTCGCGGGGGATGAGGCTCTGTAACTGTTGCGCGAGGAAATTCGGTGGCGAAGCATTTCGCCCAGTTGCTGTACGTCGTCCATCTGATTGCCCTCGTAGAGTAGCGATACCGCGGAGGTCGATCATGGCCGGTTCAGCGTCGGGGCGTACGACAAACCCAGGACGTGTCAACCGGTCTGCAACGGGAAGATTACGACGAACGGCTGATTTTTTCGGGGTTTACCTGTCAGATCTGACAGTAGCCAGGCGCGGATGGGCGGTGTTTGATGACGGTACCCGCTGCAGCTCACGCAGCCACTATCTCGAATACCGGGGTGCAGAATATGAACAGTCCGTTTGTGGTTTATCCCGCCAAAGTTGTCGGGGGAGTTCAGAACCCCATTTACTACCCCGACCCCAACGTGAAACCACACTACGGCGTACCGCTTGCACTCTTCTCCGCGCCCGGCGATTTGCTGCGCCTTGAGATTATTCCCTGGGACAATCAGGCGGTGAACGATAGTGGATGGTTGATCATCAACAAGGGAGCTCCCCTATTCATGAAAACCATCCAAACGGGGGAAGACGGCAGGACTTTCTTCCATGACGTGCCTAAAGCCTTTTTCAATGATGGCATCAACACGCTGGTGGTGCGGGTCACTAACCAAGTCCAGCCCGGAGGAACGGATTCAACTGAACTGTTGACGCTCGTCCACATACCACGCCCGGGAGGAGAAGTGCCAGGTTCCGGGAACAATCCGAATCTGACTCTTTCAGTATCCCACTTGAGCGTAGGTCCAACAGAGGCTGCAAACGGCGTCGATGTCACACTGCGCTACGCCTACATGCGAGAAGGCGACGACATCAACCTTGACCTGGACGGTCGGCCCTATCCGCATAAAGTGACCGCAGCACAGGCGCTACTTGGCCAAGTGGTCATAAAGCTCTTCGCCAAGGATTTCTGGCAGGACAATAAACAGTTCGCCATTCGTTTCCGGGCGACTGACAGTCTCGGCAACACATCGGGCCCGCTGGCGATCTGGTCGGCAACCACCAACATCGATGTGCAGGTGAAACAGCCTGCCCTCGATCTTCTCCCCCCCAAAGTGCTGGAAGCGAAGGAAGCGAACGGTACGCTCTTGAATTTCGAGAAGGATTTTTATCAGAACACCCACGCCACCGTAGAAGTGCAATACACGGGTTCCAACGCAGGACAGAAAGTCAGAGTCTATTGCATCGGACGCGCGGAAACTTACGGCAGCGAGACTCAGACAGTTTCTTCAGCCGGGCAAAAATTGACGTTTTCAATCCCGCGTCGAGTGATAATCGACGCCATCGCCAACAAGATCCAATTCTCTTACACCGTCATTTTGCCGAACACAGTACCCGAGATTCCCTCCAAAGACCTCGACGTCAACATCACCCGACAGAAGCACCTCTGTGGCGTACCCACGATCAACGCTGCCAGAGAGAACCTCAGGCTTTACGCCCCAAATCCCCTCGAAGCGCAATACACGGCACGTATTTCATTAACCATCGATGGTCAGACACGTCTCGACAGCCAAGAGATCCCTTACGTCCAGGGTTCCTACATGGACTTCAGGGTTCCGCAAGGCTGGGTGAGCAGCAACCCAGGCAAAACCGGCTATTTCAACTATTCCATCAGGCGTACGGGTAGCACGGACCCCATCATTTTTCGCCGTATTTGAAGGTCTTCCTCTAGGAAGACTCATCTTCAGCAACAACGCCAATCACTCACCGGCCCGTTTACACGGGCCGGTGATCCGGTCATGTACAAGATAATCAACTTACTACTGTTGGCTCTGCTGGTCGGTTGCGCAAAAGTGGCGACTCCGCCGGCCGATACGATCAATGTCAACGGCGCGCAAGTACTCAGCGGCCCGGCCATCGCGGCGCAATTCAACACCCTTTACAGTCGCACTTTTCTCAACTGCAACAAGTCCGACTCGCAGCCAGCATTCATGTGTTCGAGGGTAACGCTACGAGTCACGGTCAAGGACCCGGCCACGCCGGGGTTGGCAGCCATAGCCTGAACCGCGCCCCACCCAACGGCGAACCCTCCACCGTCAACGTCCCGCCCTGGGCCTCCAGCGCCCGACGGCTGATGGCCAGTCCCAGACCAAACCCGCCGGTCGCCCGGTCACGGCTGCGATCCAGTCGATAGAACGGCTCGAAAATCCGCTCCCGCTCGTCTTCCGGAATGCCGATCCCGTCATCATCCACCCAGATCTCACAGCCCTTCGGACAAACCTGCACGCCAATCTGAATGCGTTTTTCGCAGTAGCGCATGGCGTTGCGCAGCAAGTTTTGAATCGCACGGGCCGTCAGGCGTGGGTCGAGGGTGAAACGTTCCAGCTGATTGTGCAGCAGCACATCGATGACGATTTCCGGAGATTCCAGCTCTTCGTCGACGCTGCCCAGAATGCTGTCGATGAACTCGTCCAGCGACACTTCGACCTGCTCCGGCAACTTCGCCGGATTCTGCAGGCGACTGTAGGACAGCAACTCCAGCACCAGCTCATCCAGTTCGCGGATGTGCGCGACCAGCCCTTGCAGGCGTTCGCGGCTGGCTTGCGGCAAGTCATCGGACAGCGCCAGCGCCAGGCCGAAGTCCAGGCGGGTCAGCGGCGTGCGCAATTCGTGGGACACGGCGTTGAGCAGGTCCCGCTGCTGGTTGAGCAGGTTTTCGATGTCGCCGGCCATGGTGTCGAACACGTTGGCCAGGCTGCCGATGTTGGAGCTTGGGCCAATTTGCGTGCGCTCGCTCAAATGGCCCTTGCCGAAACGTTCGGCGGTTCCCTTGAGGCGTTCCAGGTCGCGCCAGTGCGGACGAAACCAGAGCAACAGGCACGCCAGCAGACTCGCGCCGATCAGCACGTTGATGCTCCAGTACAACAGGTTCACGTCCATCGGATCCGGCGGCACCACCATCTGCACCGCCATTTCGTCGTTAAGTGGCGTGACCGCCAGCGTGCGCCAGCCCCAGTCGCCCACCCGCACCATGTTCTCGCCACGCCGCAGACGCTCTTGCTCGATGGCGGTGAAGCCAGGGTCATCGATACGGGCGAGCACGATGTGCAGCGGCTGGAAATCCTTGTCCATCGACGCCGCCAGTGCCGGCCACTGATCCTGCGGCACCGCGCGAAACTGCTTGGTGATCAACGATTGCAGGCCACGGGAATAGTCGAGGTTGTAGGTGACGAATCGCTGCTTGAACGCCATCACCACCAGATCCGGCACCAGATAGATCGCCGCGCTGTAGGAAACGATCGTTACCAGATAGAGGCGAAACAGGATTCTGAACATCGAATCAGCATTCCCACTCGGAACGGCTGAACAGATAACCCTTGCCCCACACAGTCTTGATCTTCCGCGCCTCGCCGGCGTGGTCGTCGAACTTGCGTCGCAGTTTGGAAATCGCTACGTCTACCGAGCGGTCGGTGCCGTTGAATTCGATGCCGCGCAGACGTTGCAGAATCTGGTCGCGGCTCAGCACTTCACCGGCGTGACGGGCCAGCACCACCAGCAGGTTGTATTCGCCGCTGGACAGCTCGACCGGTTGTTCACGCCAGGTCACCGTGCGCTCCGATAAATCGATGCACAGATTGCCCATCAGGATGCGGTCGTTGGCGGTCATCGGCTCGCCGAGGCTGCTGCGCCGCAGCAATGTGCGCACCCGAGCCAGCAGGACGCGCGGCTCGCAGGGTTTGGTGACGTAATCGTCGGCGCCCATTTCCAGGCCCAGTACCTGATCGTGGCTGTCGTCGCGGGCGGTGAGCATCAGGATCGGCAGCGTTGCCGAGTCGGCGCGCAGCAGGCGACAGACCTGCAAACCGTCGAGGCCCGGCAGCATCAGGTCGAGAATCACCAGGTCCGGAGGACTCAGCCGCGCCCGTTCGCGCACATGGTCGCCACGGCCGATCACGCTGACGGAATAACCGTTGCGCTCCAGATAGCTGGAAATCAGTTCGGCGAGGGCGGTGTCGTCTTCGACCAGAAGAATGTTGGGCATTGATGATCCAGAAAGTGCTGTGGCGACTGGCAGAGCTTCTTCGACTTGCCCGCGAAGGCGGTTTATCTGTCGCAATAAATATCAAGGCGTAAAGGATATACGCCCTCACCCGTCCCTGAGCAAAACCCTTACACAATTTCACACAGCACCTACAAAGCTTCACCGCTACCCTCGCTGACTGTCCGTAGGATGCGCAGATCAATATTGGGGGTTGTACATGTCGAAGAATCTGCTGGCCGGTCTCGGCCTGATCGTATTGGCGCTGACGCTGAGTGCCTGTGATAAATCCTCGAACGCCGAGGAACAGGCGCCGCCGGCCACCGTGCGGATCGAAACCCTTGAGGCGCACCCCCTGTCGATCAGCAGCGAACTGAGCGGGCGGATTGCCGCGCCGCGCATTGCCGAAGTCCGCGCCCGGGTCGCCGGCGTGGTACTGCAACGTACCTACCGCGAAGGCAGCGACGTGAAAAAGGGCGACGTGCTGTTCCGCATTGATCCGGCGCCGTTCAAGGCCGACCTCGATAGCGCCGAAGCCGCGCTGCGCAAGGCCGAGGCCAACGCGTTCCAGGCAAAACTGCAGGAGCAGCGCTACGCCCAGTTGATCGAAGACAAGGCCATCAGCGCTCAGGACTATGACAACGCCCGCGCCAACGCCCGGCAGACCGCCGCCGACGTGGCCGCCAACAAGGCTGCCGTCGAGCGGGCGAAGCTGAATCTGGGCTACGCCACCGTCACCGCGCCGATTTCCGGGCGCGTCGGTCGTGCTCTGGTGACCGAAGGCGCGCTGGTCGGCCAGAACGAAACCACGCCCATGGCGCTGATCCAGCAACTGAACCCGATCCACGCCGACCTCACCCAGTCGACCCGCGAATTGAATGAACTGCGCCGGGCATTTCGTTCCGGCCAGTTGCAGCAGGTCGGTCAGGATCAGGTCAAGGCCACGCTGATTCAGGACGACGGCAGCCTCTATCCGTTGCCGGGCAAGTTGCTGTTCAGCGACATCACGGTCGATCCGGGCACCGGGCAGATCATCCTGCGCAGCGAGTTCCCCAACCCGGATCTCGATCTGTTGCCCGGCAGCTACGTTCGCGTGCGCCTGGAACAAGGCGTGATCCAGCACGGTCTCACCGTGCCGCAACGCGCGGTGCAGCGAGACAGCGCCGGTGTGGCGCAAGTCCTGACTGTCGACGATCAGATGCGTGTTGCCCAGCAGCCGGTGCAGCTTGGCGCTGTGCAGAACGACCGCTGGATCGTCACCGGTGGCCTGAAGGCCGGCGACCGCATTGTCATCGAAGGCCTGCAACACGCCCGTCCGGGCGAAGTGGTGCAGATCGACGACACCCCTCTTCCACTTGCCCAGACCTCTGGTCAGTAAGCAGGACGCTCTTCTATGCCGCAGTTCTTTATCGACCGCCCGGTGTTCGCCTGGGTCGTCGCGTTGTTCATCCTGTTGGCCGGTGCGCTGGCCATCCCGCAATTGCCGGTGGCGCAATACCCCGACGTCGCGCCGCCGCAGATCGAAATCTATGCCGTGTACCCGGGCGCCTCGGCGCAGACCGTCGATGAAAGCGTGGTCAGCCTGATCGAGGAAGAGCTCAACGGCGCTGATCAGCTGCTGTATTTCGAATCCCAGAGCAGCCTCGGCAGCGCCACGATCAAGGCGACGTTCCAGCCGGGCACCAACCCGGAGCTGGCGCAGGTTGATGTGCAGAATCGCCTGAAGGTAGTCGAGTCACGCCTGCCGCAAGCGGTCAATCAGCAAGGTTTGCAGGTGGAGAAAGTCTCCGCCGGCTTCCTGTTGCTGATCACTTTGACCTCCAGCGACGGCAAGCTCGACGACGTGGCGCTCAGCGATTACCTGGCGCGCAACGTGATGAACGAGATCAAGCGCATCGACGGTGTCGGCAAGGCCCAGTTGTACGGCGCCGAGCGGGCGATGCGGATCTGGGTCGATCCGCAGAAGCTGATCGGTTTCAACCTGACACCCGCTGACGTCAACGCCGCCATCGTCGCGCAGAACGCCCAGGTGTCAGCCGGCAGCATCGGCGATCTGCCGAACCCGAGCACTCAGGAAATCACCGCGACGATTCTGGTCAAGGGTCAGCTTTCGACGCCGGAAGAGTTCGCCGACATCGTGCTCAAGGCCAACCCGGACGGCTCCACCGTGCGCATCAAGGATGTGGCGCGGGTCGAAATCGGCAGCCAGGAATACCAGTTCGGCACCCGTCTTAACGGCAAGCCGTCCACCGCCGTCGGTGTGCAACTGTCGCCGGGCGCCAACGCCCTCAGCACCGCGACCTTGATCCGGGCGAAGATGGATGAACTGTCGCGCTACTTCCCGGCGGGCGTGGAATACAAGATTCCTTACGACACGTCGCCATTCGTGAAGGTCTCGATCACCAAAGTGGTCTACACCCTCGGCGAAGCGATGCTGCTGGTGTTTGCGGTGATGTTCCTGTTCCTGCAGAACATCCGCTACACCCTGATCCCGACGCTGGTGGTGCCGGTGGCGCTGATGGGCACCTTCGCGACCATGCTCGCGCTGGGGTTCTCGATCAATGTGCTGACCATGTTCGGCATGGTGCTGGCCATCGGCATTCTGGTGGACGACGCCATCGTGGTGGTGGAGAACGTCGAACGGATCATGGCCACCGAAGGCCTGTCGCCCAAAGAAGCAACGCGCAAGGCGATGAGCCAGATCACCGGGGCGATCATCGGCATTACGCTGGTGCTGGTGGCGGTGTTCATTCCGATGGCCTTCATGCAGGGTTCGGTGGGTGTCATCTACCGCCAGTTCTCGCTGTCGATGGCCACCTCGATCCTGTTCTCGGCGTTCCTCGCCCTGACCTTGACCCCGGCGCTGTGCGCCACCTTGCTCAAGCCGATCGCCAAGGGCGAACATCACGAGAAAACCGGGTTCTTCGGCTGGTTCAACCGCCGCTTCGAGCAACTGACTGATCGTTATCAGGGCTGGGTGGGTTACGCGCTGAAACGCACCGGTCGTTACCTGCTGATCTACGTTGTGTTGCTGATCGGTCTGGGCCTGTGCTTCGCGCGCCTGCCCTCCTCGTTCCTGCCGGTCGAGGATCAGGGTTACACCATCACCGACATTCAACTGCCACCCGGTGCGAGCAAGAACCGCACGGTGCAGGTGGTCGAGCAGATCGAAGCGCACAACGCCGGCGAACCGGGTGTGGGCGACAGCACCGTGATTCTCGGTTTCAGTTTTTCCGGTAGCGGGCAGAACGCCGCGCTGGCGTTCACCACGCTCAAGGACTGGTCGCATCGCGGCAGCGACGACTCGGCAAGCTCGATTGCCGACCGCGCCAACATCGCCCTGAGCCAGATCAAGGACGCCGTGGCGTTCGCCGTGCTGCCGCCGCCGGTGGATGGTTTGGGTACGTCCAGCGGCTTCGAGTTCCGCCTGCAGGATCGCGGCGGCCTCGGTCATGCGACCTTGATGGAGGCTCGCACCCAGTTGCTCGCGGCCGCCGAGAAAAGCCCGATCCTGATGAACGTGCGTGAAAGTGCGCTGGCCGAAGCGCCGCAAGTGCAGCTGGAAGTGGATCGCAAGCAGGCCAATGCACTTGGGATTTCCTTCGCCGACGTCGGCAACGTGCTGTCCACCGCCATCGGCTCCTCGTACGTCAATGACTTCCCCAATCAGGGGCGGATGCAACGGGTTGTTGTCCAGGCTGAAGGTGATCGTCGCAGTCAGGTCGATGACTTGCTGAAAATGCACGTGCGCAATGACGCCGGGAAAATGGTGCCGCTGTCGGCATTCGTGCGAGCCACATGGACTCAAGGCCCGGCGCAACTGACCCGTTACAACGGCTACCCGGCAATCTCGATTTCCGGTGAGCCGAAACCCGGCCACAGTACCGGCGAAGCCATGGCGGAAATCGAACGGCTGGTGGCGCAAGGGCCGAAAGGTCTGGGTCAGGAATGGACTGGTCTGTCGTTGCAGGAGCGTTTGTCCGGCAGTCAGGCACCGATTCTGCTCGGGCTGTCGCTGCTGATCGTGTTCCTGTGTCTGGCGGCGTTGTACGAGAGCTGGTCGATTCCGACTTCCGTGCTGCTCGTTGTACCGCTCGGCGTGCTCGGTGCGGTGCTGGCGGTGACTTTGCGCGGGATGCCCAACGATGTGTTCTTCAAAGTCGGGCTGATCACCATAATCGGCCTGTCGGCGAAGAACGCGATCCTGATCATCGAGTTTGCCAAGAGCCTGTATGACGAAGGTCACGATCTGATCGACGCTACGCTGCAAGCCGCGCGCCTGCGGTTGCGGCCGATTGTCATGACTTCGCTGGCGTTCATTCTGGGCGTGGTGCCGCTGGCGATTGCCACGGGCGCAAGTTCGGCGAGTCAGCAGGCGATTGGAACCGGGGTGATTGGCGGGATGATCACGGCGACGTTGGCGGTGATCTTTGTACCAGTGTTCTTTGTTGTCGTCATAAAGCTCGTACAACGATTCACCAAACCCCACTGATCTCAAATGTGGGAGATTCTATGTTGCAGGGGAACCCTGCAACCTTAAATTCGGTTGGTATTCGCTCTGGTTTTTCATGAGGGCGAATGCCACCCGGCAAAGCTTGCGGGCGAGGATGACCAAGGCTTGGGTTCTGGCTAGACCTCTTGCCAGATAGGACTCATAGAACGGTTTCCAGACAGGGGACCGACAAGCTGCCATAGCTGCATTGTGTGCAAGACGCCGTAATTCCCCGTCACCTTTTTTGCTCAAGTGGCGAGGACTGTGTTTCTTACCTGAGTCTTTTGCCTTCAAGTCCATTCCCAGAAAGGCGATGAACGCATCGGCGCTGGCGAACTCACCTCGCATGTATGTAGTTGCCAGGCCCGTTGCCGTGAGTTCACCAACTCCTTCAATCGCTTTGCAGCGTCTGATGTTTTCACTAATTCCGGCTTCTTGGCTGACTTTACGAAGCAACTCCTGAATGGCCTGATCCAGCTGTTTGAAATGCTTCAACCCATCGGCCAAAAGATCTTCAAGAAGAGGTTCGGTTGACCAGCTCAGCTTGATACTGACTCGGACCTTCATCAGCTGTGCACGCTTGTTAAGCAGACTTTTCAACACTGTGTAGTGCCGCGGTGGTGGGTTCCAGACCCGCAGCCGATGCTGTTCACTGGTTAGATAACGCGCCAGAAGACGTGCATCACAAGGGTCGGTTTTTGCACGCTGACCGATGCTTTCGCGGTAATGGCTCACCCGGTAAGGGTCCACGATGTAAACCCGATGCCCCATACCATGGGCCAGTTCGGCCGTGTCCAGGTGGTAGAGATTAGTGGCTTCCAGGGCGATTGAGCTTTGGGCGGGCAGGGTCTTCAGCCAATGACCTACAGATGTGCGGTCGTTGTTGATGGCCTGGATGATTTTCAGATCTTCGCGATAAACGACGATTTCGGCCTTGGCCACATCGACACCAATCACCGTTGGCGAGGTAAGGATTGTCATGACGAATCCTCGGAGCTAGGGTTTAAGAGCTTGTCGGGGTCTACCGTAGCGCTGGCTTGCCTCTATCGTCGGTTTTACCGATGAATTCCTTATCGGCGCTTTAGGTAGAAAGGGCGGGACGAGAAGTCTCCCACGGTCCGTACTGGCTAGAGTCGGAATCGAGCTTTTAGTCCCGCCCACCCCTTCAAGTCTAAACATACAAGCGAGCTTGCTCGCGAAAGCGTCGACACATTCAAAGTGGATGTTGGCTGACCGGACGCATTCGCGAGCAAGCTCGCTCCCACAGGGATTTGCAAACATCCGGCATTGTGGCCACACCTGTCAGCGCTGAGCTAAGGTGTCTGAACCACCCTGGCCCATCGAGCCCTCCATGCGCTTTCTCGCTCGCACCCACCCTCGCCTCTCTGCCGCTGCCCTCTTCGGCCTTGCCGTCGGCCTGCTAGTGCCTGCCGATTCTGTCATCAGCAAAATTCTCATCGGCTGGAATGCTGGGGTCTGGACCTATTTGGCCCTGATGCTCTGGCTCACCTCTCGGGCCAAGGCGCCGGACGTCAAGCAAATAGCCGTCGTCGAAGATGAAAACGCCGGGCTGGTGCTGTTCGTGGTGTGTATTGCGGCGCTGGCCAGCCTGGCGACCATCACCCTGGAACTGGCCGGCAGCAAGGATCTGGAAACCACCCGCAAACTCCTCCACTACGGATTTACCGCGCTGACGGTCATCGGCTCATGGCTGCTGATCGGGGTGATCTTCAGCGTCCACTACGCCCGCCTGTTTTACACCTGGGACGGCAAGGAGCCGGCACTGCGCTTTGCCGAAGGTCTGACGACGCCCAACTATTGGGACTTTCTGTACTTCTCGTTCACCATCGGAGTGGCGGTGCAGACGGCGGACGTTGGCGTGGCAACGCGGGAAATCCGCAAGATCGTGCTGGCACAGTCATTGATCGGTTTTGTGTTCAACACAGCGATTCTGGGGTTCTCGATCAATATTGCGGCAGGTTTGTTTGGCTGAGTTTGGCTGCGCTCTACATGCCGATAAACGAACGTTTATATTGAGAAAGGACATGCATCACAAATAGTTATTTATCCGATTTGTAATAACGAATACATTTCCTGCGTCTTTTAGACAGCGACGCCCCCTCAAACTTATTCCAACCACAAAAAATTCGATTTTCATAGCTGTAATATCCGACAGTAGACAAAGCGCGCGAGCAGGCCTTATATAGGTTATCCATGTCCGTTCAAGTGTTTCGGCGTGGAAACCCCTGACAGAACAATCGGAGACTTGACTCATGAGCAGCGCAGTCAGAAAAAACAACTACAGTAGTCAGTTAGCACCCAGGGAAGAATTCACAGCTAACCTGGAAAATGGATCAACATTCAAGGCCTTGTACACTGTGCTTGAAGAGTCCACAACTCCCGGTAGAGGGGACGTATACATGGTGATTGCATATGATCGCCAGAACACTTATGCACGAACATTTACGATCGTGTTCAAGAAAAGCACGCTCGAGGGTAGAATTTCAATAACCGACGACGATCTTGATTCGAACGTGATCTTTAACAACTACGAAGATCCGGAGAATCCGACACTGCAAAAAGCGACTGGCGGAATTCTGAGTTACAAGCTGGACATTGCCGAAAATCAGTTCAGCGGATCCTTCACAGCCGATGTCACCAAAGCCGATGGTAGTGGCACGTTTCCTTGCACTGCGAATTTTGATACCTGGCTCAGCTGAAGATGTGAAAAAAGGCCCTGGCTAATAAACCAGGGCCTTCCTTTTGTTACGTGAGCCTGCGCCAGTGCTCTACCATTTGTATTGAACCCCCACGGTTCCTCCCAAAGGCATCTCTATATTTTTACCACTCATGTATTCGAGTTCTACATGCGCCTGCCAGCGCTCCGACAAATTGTACGCTACACCGCCCCCCAACTCGCCACGAGACCCGGAAAGGTCGTTATTGAACACATTGTTGTTGACCTTGACCTCATTGTTTTTGGAGAACTCGTGAGCAAGCGCCAAGCGAACATAGGGCTGCACGGTTGCGCCGTTAATCAGTTTCACATCGCGTCCAGCCGTAACACCCACTTTGCCGCGCAATGAGCGGGTACGGTCACCCTTAACGCTCAAGCCATTATCCAGACCGTAATCCTTGCCCTTGATTACAGCAGCAGAACCCAGAATAAAGGGCTCCAAGAAGGATCCACGATCAAGCTTTATATGACGGCCGGCTTCGACCGATCCACTGATACCGTTGTTGTCATAATCGCCCTTTGACCGCGAGCCATCGGTCATGCCGACTTTAGCCTCGTTCTGGAAGTGGTTGAGCTTTACAACGCTATCGACATAGTAACCACTCGTTTCATCGATGAAGGTCAGGTACGAACCTATGTAACTGCTAGTGATCGTGCCACTGGTTCCTCGATGCAAGTCCAGATTCGAGGTACTGCGCCCGGCCATCACTCCGAGCAGCCACTGCCCGGCACCCAGGCGTAAAGGCGCATCGGCGCCCAGTGTGAAGCCTTGCTGGCTCTGCTGGTACCCATCACCAAAGGCGTCGGAGACGTTGATCTTGCTGCCATAAACTCTGCCCCAGGCACCGGACTTATCCTGGTTGAATCGGACCTCTCCCATGCGACTGCGGAGTGACATCGCCTCCCCATCCAACACCGTAATGGCGGTGTTGAACAGCGCTGTTACCGCTCGCGTGGATGGGCTGACATTTCGGGCAGTCGGGTCGAGAAACCAGTCGTGACCACTGTCGCTCTGTTTCAATCCGTAGACAAACGCACCGCGATCGACTTCGCCATTGACATTCGCCAGGGAGAAACTGGCGTCTCCTTGTGCAGTGCGTACCAATTGCACGGGTTGTCCGCTGGCCGGCTCTGCTCCGGAACTGTTTACCAGCAGTTGATGATTGCCAGTGGCTGTACCCGTGACGTTCAGGGTGTCGGCCTGGTTCGTCGCGAAATTGACATTCATTTCAAACACGCCGTTACCGGAGAGGTTCTGCACGTCCAATTGATGAAAAGCGCTATCGGTGCCGATCTTGACCGTGCCACCGTTCAGAATCAGGTTTCCGACCTGACTATTGTCCGTCATGTTCCAGCGCGATGAGGAATCAATGGTGGACGACGCCACCCCCGCCATGGCGCCGGTCAATTGCGAACCTTGCGCAAGAGCCACCGAGGCAGTCGCTCCGGTATCCGCTTTCACATCACCGGTCAGCGATCCCTGAGAAAAACTCAATGCGGCCACACTGCTATCTGATACCAGTACGTTACCCGTCAGGTCACTTCGGTCAACGTTCATGCTGACATTGCCGGCGCGCCTGACCTCAAGAACAGTTCCATTACCCCCCTTCAGTGTCGAACCGTTTGAAACATCGATCGATGAAGCAGGCGCGGAGAGGTCCGCGTAGTCAACGACGATGGCCGATCCGCTCTGGCCCTCCACGCTCGAACGATCCAGATGCAATTGGCTCGCCGGGAGTCCGGCCCCTTCAAGCCCCAGTGTTACACCGTTCTGTCCACCCGAAATTTGCGTGTTGTTGCTGGCAGATGCAGTCCCGCTCAGAAGGCTCACACCAGAACTGGCAGCGCCAGTACCTGTGATCGAGGAGTTGGAAAAAGTGAGATTGCTGAATGCCGTCGCGCGTGCGCCGCCCGTTACGCCAGTAATGATGCTATCGCTGACAGTCGCACTTGACCCGGTCGAGGTACTGGTGTTGCGGGCTGCCTGCAACCCGAGACGATTGCTCGAAATAATACTGTTGCCCGAAATGGTCGCGGTACTGTTGAGGAGTTCAAGCCCGGCACGTGCATTACCGCCGCTCACCGTAGTCCCTGCCAGACGCACATCCGAACCTGCGCCTGCGGAAATCTGCTGAGTCCGTGCACCGGTGGCATTCACTTGAGATTGCTGGGCGCTAATATCAAACGTCCGGGCTTGATTGATATTCAACGTTGCATTCTGTGAGAGCTGCCATGATTCCTCATTGTCACCGTTGTTGACGGTGTGAGGCGGGCCACCAACGAGCCCCCCGGCAGTAGCAGAACCGCTGGCTAACAATGAGAAACAGAATGATGAGCTCGTCAGCCAGATTGCCGTCCTTACGCTGGAAGCCACATGTGTGATTTGCCACATAGTAAAAGTACCCAAATTCAGTCCTCCCGAAGGAACGACGATGCTATTTGAACGGGTAAAGATCCTTCACCCACGGCGGCGTTAGCCTACAGGTCCACTTCGTGATGGTCTGTAGGAGAAGTCTGTGAATACCTGCGGAAAATTTTCCGGGCTGAATGAAAGGAGCCTGTCGGAAAACCTGGTTCCCGACAGGCGATTTTATTTCGTTATGGGTTAACCTCGTCACAGTATTTGAAATCACCGTTCAGCAAGGAAACCTCATTGAAAAACTCTTCTGAAGGATTTGGGTGACCGGCGATCAATATCGAATACCAGACTTTGATATAACCGTTGGGCAACCCGGAACCGTTCGGAGGTTGAATAGGCTTCAACCTGGTCAAATAAGGTTTTACATTCAACACAAACTCCGATGGATTCTCACTACCTGTAACCGTGTAAGTATCCTTAAAATCGGTATCTTTAACTGGCTTGGTGCCCAGTGCGTCTTCATACCCCTGTGAATAAACCGTAACGATGGTACCCTCCGGCATGAGCGTGGTATCGATATCTACAGTAACCGGCAATTCAAAATCTGGCCGCGTCAAATATCTGCAGGAGACGAAACCATTAAAGAGCCGAACTCTAGGCTCTGGCAGATCGACTGTTGCCAGATCTACCTGGACTTCAGTCTCTGATGACTCCATGACAGCCGAGCTGAGCGCAGGATTCTCAATCGTCCAGTAGGCATATTTTTTACCAGGCGCTCCAATCACGGCATCAAATTCAGCAGGTGTCATCGTATGGGTCAAGAGCGTCGTCGTCGGTGTCAAATCCAGATCGAAAACTTCAGCGCCATTGATCCAGAGTCGCGCAACGTCCCCCGTTACCGGCACCCAGGGATCGGCTACTTCCTTCATCGGCGTACTGATTGTCACATCCGCAAGTCGATCACTCGAGGTGATATGGTTCAGCTTGTCTGAGGCACCCCTAACCTCAACTTTGACCATCTTTGGATTTTTGATATCCGGAAAACCCGGATTTACCGGGCCAGGGTACAGGAGATTGAGTACAGAATTGACGTCGACGGAAGGCACTGCCGGCTCTATTCCGCGAAGGAAATTATATCTGCCCGTGATCGGTACGGGTGCTGTGGCGTTATTCCAAAGTGCCAGTAATCTGCTGAGTGATATCTGGAATTGCAATAGATTGGCATTATTCAGCGGTAAAGTACCCAAGCCGATTGAGAGAGAGCCATTGGATACAGTCGGAGAAATACGATCAGTATTTCGTGCATTGTCCGGGCGACGGACGTTCAGATAAACCGTTCCCTGCAAATCATTCAGATCAATCGGATCCGGTGAGATACCCTGCGGGAATTCGCAATCGTGAAGCGTGGGAGGTGGAATGCGAGAAACCGTAAAATCGTTCGCAATAGATGGCTCGCTTACATTCCCCGTCAAGTCTTTCAATGTGTACCAGAGGTAATTGAACCCATCCACTTTTGGCAGTTCGCTTGATGGAATATCGACTATATCCGCAATCAATGCTTGACTCAGGAGCAACGTGCCACCTGTGCCATAGTTTTCACCATAGTAAACATCGATCGTGTCATCGTCACTATAGAACTCATAGATTCGACTGACCTGAAGTTTTAAAGTCAAATTATTCGCCAGCCAATCCTCGTCAATTGTTTTGCTCGGGAGGTTTTGATAAATCGCTCTTTCCGGTTGAAATTTCGTACCGGACACCTTATCAACTTCGGGTGGATTCCTATCAACTTCTGCAATCAGCCAATTGGATTTATCTTCATTGCCATCGGTCCCTTTGAATTGCCTTAGCTGAAACTGCCAGGCTGTCGAAGACCGCACCATATCATCATCCAGAAGTGCTGCCGTAGGGATGTCAATAAGAACTTCCGCAGGACGACCCGCGACATTGCCCAGAGTGTCATTGTCGACCATTGTTTCTGTTCCGGTAGTGCCCTTTCTCTGCCACAACTCCCACTCATCACCGTCCTGCGGATCCTGAATCGTGTTCGTTAGAAATTGTACTTGCAAGGTTCCTGAATCCAGGATTGTCTTCGGGACCAGTCTACGCGCCAGCAACCCTACAATCGGGGGATCGGGTAGCCTTGCTCCGAGATTTGAACTGGCAGTACGCAATGCAAAACGCGACTGTTTGGCGAGTTCAACCGACGTCAGCGTCTGACCGCCAGTTGTTGTGGCTTTAACATTCATTTTGGTTTCTCCATGTAAGACAGACAATCCAAGACGTTCAGCAACAAACCCAGAACTGCACAATGGGAAACTTAAATTGCTGTAGCCCAGGGCACAACTTCTTCAGATACATCAATTTTCTATAGTGAAAAACTCAAGGAAACCCCCCGCATGGAATAGGTTCACCTGCAATCATCCGTTCAATTTTTACTACACTTCTGCGAGACCTATAAACTGGAACTCCATTTCGACATATCGTGTACTGGGCTGCTCCGGAATGACCACTTACCATTGGTTTAACATAGGGATCAAACGCAATATCGACAATAAATCCATTAGCAGGATCGCTTCCGGTGATCGTTTTTTTAAACTTATGAATCGGCGTGAGTGCGGGTGGTACGCCGGTTATAGATGCAAAACCTTGCCAATCAAGCTCAAACTCATCCTGATCGGCAAATACCGACTCAGGTAGTATCTTTACTCGAATTTTTTGCGAGACAGGCGTCAAGGAATAACAGTTCAACTCACCATGAATGTTTGCATCAGGAAATTCCGGCCCATGAAGCGACGGTACCAACGTGTGGTCGATGATCAGGGAACGCTTTGGCGAAGGATCCTCATTACCGTTACGCCCCTCCAGAATGTAATAAAGAAGTGCAGAGCCATCAACGCTTATATGCTCTGGTGTTATTGAAAATGTAAACTCGGGTTTATAGTCAAGGTACGTATAGGTCTCGGTAAAAATCTCTGTCTCGTTGCCATTTTGAAACCAGTAAACATGCAAAATGTAATAGTCCGCTGGCTGGCCCGGAGCCGGTTGCACAGGAAAATTTGGCCAAGCTGGCAGTCGTCCGACAGTCCCGCTTATTAAAACCTCGAACGGTATCTTCGCCGGATCGATATCACTTACACCGTCTATTTTTAGAGGTGCGGCAGTTATCTGCTGATCAGGCTTTGACATGGGTATTTTCTCTGGCGAAAGTGTTGTCAATGCACAAGTCGTTCAATCGCGTCTTATGGTTGATTAAGCGCCGACTTCCTGCCGCTGCATACTGTCAGATCTGACAGGTAAAACGACCACCCGTCGGAATAACCTCACTGCGAATCCAAAACACCCATCAAGCAAACTTGACGAGGGAGTAATTTTTCAGGCCAACTGAAACCGGTTTCAGCTTCTGTTTCAGTTGCTGCACAGACATAAAAACAAGGTCCATCACCGTGAACGATTTCTCCGCCGCCCAGCGCAGCCGCGTCACCATGCTCGACGTTGCCGAACACGCTGGCGTGTCCAAGGCCAGCGTCTCGCGCTTCATCGGCGATGATCGCGCCCTGCTCTCCGATGCCATTGCCCAGCGCATCGAGCAGGCGATTGCCGAACTCGGCTATCGCCCCAATCAGATGGCCCGTGGTTTGAAACGCGGCCGCACGCGCTTGATCGGCATGCTGGTGGCCGATATCCGCAACCCTTACTCGATTGCCGTGATGCACGGCGTGGAAACCGCCTGCCGTCGGCACGGCTACAGCCTCGTGGTGTGCAACACCGACCGCGATGACGAGCAAGAACGCCAGCACCTGGCGCTGTTGCGCTCGTACAACATCGAAGGGCTGATCGTGAACACTCTGGGCCATCACCGGGATGAGCTGGATGAGTTGAAGCGGGAAATGCCGCTGGTGCTGGTGGATCGCAAGGTCGATGGGCTGGAAAGCGACATGGTCGGGCTGAACAACCCGCAAGCCATCGAGATGGCGCTCGAACATCTGCAGCAGCGCGGCTATCGCGATGTACTGCTGGTGACCGAACCCTATGACGGCACCAGTTCGCGGATCGAGCGGGTCAGCAGCTTTCAGCAGCAGATTGGCCAGCGCGAAGACATGCGCGGTGCAGTGCTGGAAACCGGCTCCAGTCTGGTTAAAGACCTTCAAACCTTTTTGAACACAACTGCTAACGGCCCGAAAGCCCTGTTCTGCGCCAACGGCGTGGCGGCGCTGGCTTGCAATTTGGCCCTTCGCGAGATTGGCTGCCGGTTGTTCGAGGATATCGGGCTGATCGCGCTGGATGATCTGGATTGGTATCCGTTGGTGGGTAGCGGGATTACTGCCCTTGCCCAGCCAACTGCCGAGATCGGGGCGCAGGCGTTTGAGTGTTTGCTCAAGCGGTTGCGTGGGAATGATGAAGCGGCGCGGACACTGGATTTTGCGCCGGTGCTTATTGAGCGCGGTTCGACCCGTGGGTTTTGTAGTGACTAATACGGCCTCTTCGCGGGCAAGCCCGCTCCCACAGGTATTGGGGTGTACCTGAGATTTGTGAGCGACCCGCTATCTGTGGGAGCTGGCTTGCCAGCGATGAGGCCAAAAAGAACAACACAGCCTTGGCTGATTTTTTTTGAACAAAAATAAAACCGGTTTCAGAGGTAAATAACAATGAATAAACCCGCCGTTTCCAGCAATTTCCCCAACCAAGGCTCGACCCATGTGTCATGCACGGATCATGACTCTTTTGCCCAAGTGACTAAACCTGCCGTTTCCATCAGCCTGTCCAGCTACGGCGCTGACCTCGTTCGCCGCAATGGTCAGGCTTCGTTCATCGAGGTGCTGGCCGCTGCCGGGGCCAATCGCATCGAGTGGCGCGAAGAACTGCTGACCAACGAAATCCCCGATCTACTCGCCACCGCCACACACGCTCAAGGCCTGCAGAGCATCTATTCCTCACCCACCGAACTGTGGCTGGCCGGTCAGTCGCGACCCAATCCCGAACTCATCACCGCGCTGCAAAATGCCGAGGTTTTCCATTCCAAGTGGCTGAAGGTTTCCCTCGGTTTTTTCACCGGCAACAACGATTTGCAGACGCTCGCGCAAATCCTTGCGCATAGTCCTGTTCAGCTTTTGGTGGAAAACGACCAGACCCTGCACGGCGGTCGCATCGAGCCGTTCCAGCGTTTCTTCGCCGCCGTCGAGCAGCACAACCTGCCGATCAAGATGACCTTCGACATCGGCAACTGGCAGTGGCAAGACCAGTCCGCCACCAGCGCCGCACGCTTGTTGGGCCGTCATGTCGGTTACGTGCATTGCAAAGCCGTGGCCCGCCGCGCCGACGGCAAACTGGTGGCCGTGCCGCCCTCCGCCACTGACCTGCATCTGTGGGAACAACTGCTGCGGCACATGGCCCAAGGCGTTATGCGCGCCGCCGAATACCCGTTGCAGGGCAATGACCTGGTGCAACTCACCACCGAACACGTCGCCGCCCTCGCCCGCCTCGGCCAATCCCGTCTGGAGCCTGCTCATGTCTGAGATCGATATTCTGTCGTTCGGCGAAACCATGGCCATGTTTGTCGCCGAACAGAGCGGCGATCTGGCAGCGGTCGAGCAGTTTCACAAACGGATTGCCGGGGCCGACAGCAACGTCGCCATCGGCTTGTCGCGGCTGGGCTTCAGGGTCGCGTGGCTGAGCCGGGTCGGTGCTGATTCGCTGGGACGATTTGTCGTCGAAAACCTGGCCCGCGAG
Organism: Pseudomonas sp. 3-2; assembly: GCF_019710535.1. Lineage (NCBI taxonomy): Bacteria > Pseudomonadati > Pseudomonadota > Gammaproteobacteria > Pseudomonadales > Pseudomonadaceae > Pseudomonas > Pseudomonas sp. 3-2. The sequence continues at coordinate 3,519,478 of NZ_CP081200.1, forward strand.
GGGCTGGATTGCAGCCATGTCGAAGTCGACAACGCGCACCCGACCGGTTTCCAGCTGAAGTCGCGCAACGATGACGGCAGCGATCCGACGGTCGAGTACTTCCGTCGCGGCTCGGCGGCCAGTCATCTGTCACCGCAGTCGATCAACCCGACGTTATTAAGCGCCCGGCACCTGCACGCCACCGGTATTCCGCCGGCGCTGTCCGCGTCGGCGCGGGAAATGTCCCGTGAACTGATGACCCGCATGCGCAATGCCGGGCGCAGTGTGTCGTTCGACCCGAACCTGCGCCCGAGCCTGTGGACCAGTCAGCGGGAGATGATCACCGAGATCAACCGCCTCGCCGCCCTCGCCCACTGGGTGTTGCCGGGGTTGAGCGAAGGTCGCTTGCTGACCGGATTTGAAGACCCGGCGGATATCGCGGCGTTTTATCTCGATCAAGGTGCCGAAGCCGTGGCGATCAAACTCGGGCCGCAGGGTGCGTATTACCGCACCCATCTGGATCAAGGGTTTGTCGCCGGCGTGCCGGTCCAGACCGTGGTCGATACGGTGGGTGCCGGGGACGGATTTGCGGTGGGGATGATCAGCGCCCTGCTGGAGCACCAGAGTTTTCCCGAGGCGGTCAGACGCGCCAACTGGATTGGCAGCCGTGCGGTGCAGAGCCGTGGCGACATGGAGGGACTGCCCACCCGATCCGAACTCACCGCTGAATTCGAGGCCGCCTTCGCGAGCAAGCTCGCTCCCACAGGTCTTGTGTACGCCACGGACATTGTGGGAGCGAGCTTGCTCGCGAAGGGGGCATAACAGACACAACATTTTTTGAACCTGCTGCGACAAAAACAACAAGCTCAGGAGCAAGACCATGAAAACCGCAACCCTCGCCACCCGCCGCTGGTGGTACATCATGCCGATCGTGTTCATCACCTACAGCCTGGCGTACCTGGACCGGGCCAATTACGGGTTCGCCGCCGCCTCCGGGATGGCCGCCGACCTGATGATCACGCCGGGCCTGTCCTCGCTGCTCGGCGCGCTGTTCTTCCTCGGTTACTTTTTCTTCCAGGTGCCCGGCGCGATCTACGCGCAAAAACACAGCGTGAAGAAGCTGATTTTCGTCAGCCTGATCCTCTGGGGCGGGCTCGCCACGCTGACCGGCGTGGTCTCCAACGCCTATTGGCTGATTGTCATCCGCTTCATGCTCGGCGTGGTCGAAGCGGCGGTGATGCCGGCGATGCTGGTGTACCTGTGCCACTGGTTCACCCGCGCCGAACGCTCGCGGGCCAACACCTTCCTGATCCTCGGCAACCCGGTAACCATGCTGTGGATGTCGGTGGTCTCGGGCTATCTGGTGCAGCATTTCAGCTGGCGCTGGATGTTCATCATCGAAGGTCTGCCGGCAGTCCTTTGGGCCTTTATCTGGTGGAAGCTGGCCGATGATCGTCCGGCCCAGGCCAAGTGGCTCAACGACCAGGAAAAGCACGATCTGGAAAGCGCGCTGGCGGCCGAACAGGTCGGGATCAAAGCGGTGAAGAACTACGCCGAAGCCTTCCGTTCGCCGAAGGTGATCATTCTGGCGCTGCAATTTTTCTGCTGGAGCATTGGCGTCTACGGCTTCGTGTTGTGGCTGCCGTCGATCCTCAAGGCCGGCGCGCAGATGGACATGATCGAGGCCGGCTGGCTGTCGGCCCTGCCTTATCTGGCGGCAGTGATCGGCATGCTGCTGGTGTCCTGGGGCTCGGACAAACTGCAAAAGCGCAAACGCTTCGTCTGGCCGCCGCTGCTGATTGCCTCGGTGGCGTTCTACGGCTCCTACGCCTTGGGCGCGGAGCATTTCTGGTGGTCGTACACGCTGCTGGTGATCGCTGGCGCCTGCATGTACGCGCCTTACGGGCCGTTCTTCGCCATCGTCCCCGAGATCCTGCCGGCCAATGTCGCCGGCGGTGCGATGGCGCTGATCAACAGCATGGGCGCCCTCGGTTCGTTCGGCGGCTCGTATCTGGTCGGCTACCTGAACAGCTCCACCGGTTCGCCCGGCGCTTCGTACTTGTTGATGAGCGGCGCACTGATGCTCTCGGTGGTGCTGACGATTTTTCTCAAGCCCGGCGCCAGCGACCGGGTGACGGCCAAGCGCGTCGCACCGCGTCCGCAGCCGGCCCATTCCTGAATTGATAGAGAGATGACTGCGATGAAAAAGCAGGTTGTGTTGTACAAGAAACTATCGCCGGCGCTGATGGCGCGCCTTGAGGAACAGGTCAATGTGACGCTGATCGACAGCCTCGACGCCGACGGCCTGATGAAACTGCGCGACGCCCTGCCCGGTGCCCACGGCTTGCTCGGCGCGAGCCTGAAACTGGACGCGGCGCTGCTCGATCTGGCACCGCAGCTGGAAGCGATTTCCAGCGTCTCGGTGGGCGTCGACAACTACGACATCGACTACCTGACCCGGCGCAAAATCCTGCTGACCAATACCCCGGACGTGCTCACCGAAACCACTGCCGACACCGGTTTCGCGTTGATCCTGGCCACCGCCCGGCGCGTGGTGGAACTGGCAAACATGGTGCGCGGCGGTCACTGGCACCGCAGCATCGGCCCGGCGCATTTCGGCACCGATGTGCACGGCAAGACCCTGGGCATCATCGGTATGGGGCGAATCGGCGAGGCGCTGGCCCAGCGTGGGCATTTCGGGTTCGGGATGCCGGTGATCTATCACAGCCAGTCGCGTAAACCGGCGGTCGAGGCGCGCTTTGATGCGCAGTACCGCAGTCTGGAGGATCTGTTGCAGCAGGCGGATTTCATCTGCCTGACCTTGCCGCTGACAGCGCAGACTGAAGGTTTGATTGGCGCCGAACAGTTTGCGTTGATGCGGCCGGACAGCATCTTCATCAATATTTCCCGGGGCAAGGTGGTGGACGAGGCGGCGCTGATCGACACCTTGCGCCATAACCGGATTCGCGCGGCGGGGCTGGATGTGTTCGAGCGTGAGCCGCTGAATCATGACTCGCCGTTGTTGCAGCTGAACAACGTGGTGGCGACACCGCACATGGGCTCGGCGACCCATGAGACGCGCGAGGCGATGGCGCGGTGTGCGGTGGAGAATCTGTTGGTGGCGTTGGCTGGGGAGAAGCCGATGAATCTGGTGAACTCATCAGCTTGGCAGAGCTGAAGCTTTCAGCGCTTGTACCGGCCCGTCGAAGGGGCCGGTACTGTCGGTGCAAAAAATTCAGGCACTGCGCACTTGCAGAAGCTGCCCAGCACAAAAGGCAATCCGCGAACACGCATCCGCCAGTTTCACTCTATCCACCACCAGCCCGATGCGAATATGCCCCGCCGCACTGGGCCCGAACGCTTCCCCTGCCAGCACCGAAACCCCATACCCCTCCAGCAGGCGCTCGGCAAAGTCCTGCGCGCCGAGCCCGGTCTGGCGCACGTCGACCATTACAAACATCCCGCCATCCGGCTTGATCGGGTACAACCCAGGACACCCACGCAACCGCTCGCACACCAGATCCCGACGCAAGCGGTATTCCTCGCGCATCTGCGTCACTTCCGGCAGATCTTTCTCCAGCGCTATCTGCGCCGCTTTCTGCACAAAATCCGGCAACCCGAACAACATGCTCAGCGACAGATTCACCAGATGCTCGGCCAAGGGTTTCGGCCCGATCATCCAGCCGATCCGCCACCCGGTCATGGCATGGGATTTGGATAGGCTGTTAATGGTCGCCGTGCGCTCGGCCATGCCCGGCAGGCTCGCCGGGCTGACGTGCTCGCCTTCGTATAACAATTCGCTGTAGACCTCATCGCTGATCAGCCACAAGTCATGACGGATGCACAGCGCTGCCAGCTCTTGCCAGATCAGCAGCGACAGGCTCGCACCGGAAGGATTGTTGGGACTGTTGAGCAAAATGGCGCGTGTCCTGGGAGTGATCCGCGCCGCGACATCCGCCGGGTCGACGCGAAAACCATTCTCCGGACGAACCGGCACCGGCACCACGGTTGCGCCGCAGGCACCGAACACGCCTTCGTAGGTCACGTACATCGGTTCGGCGACGATCACTTCATCGCCCGGATCCAGCAGACATTGCGCCACCGAATACACCGCGCATTGCGCGCCGGGCAACACGATCACATGCTCGGCATCGACGTCCTGGCCGCTGTTGCGCCGATGGCGCTCGGCGATCTGCTTGCGCAGCTCCAGCCGGCCGCGCACGTCGGAATAATGGGTATCGCCCGCCAGCAGGCTGTCGATGGCGCCGTGGATGATCGGCAGCGGCGTATCGAAATCCGGATCACCCACGGACAGCAGCAACACATCAATCCCTTCGGCGCGCAGCTCCAGCGCTCGGTCGTGAATCCGCCAGGCCGCGGCTCCCTCCCCGGCGATTCGTTGGGTCAAGGCTGAATAGCGCATGTACGTCTCCTGATTGCGCGGTCTCCAGCCTTCACCCTAGGTCAAATCACAAAGCGCGCCACCATCGCATTCAAATCCACCGCCAGACGCGACAGTTCGTGGGTCGAGGCGCTGGTCTGGTTGGCGCCGGCGGCCGATTGGGTGGCCAGATCGCGGATGTTGACCAGATTGCGGTCGACCTCGCGGGACACCTGCGCCTGCTCTTCCGAGGCGCTGGCGATCACCAGGTTGCGCTCGTTGATCTGGTGAATCGATTGGGTGATCTGCTCCAGTGCAACACCGGCGGCGCGGGCCATTTCCAGGGTGGTCTGGGTGCGCTGGTTGCTTTGCTGCATCGACTCGACCGCTTCACCGGTTCCGTTCTGGATGCCGGCGACCATTTTTTCGATTTCCTGGGTCGATTGCGCAGTGCGATGGGCCAGTGCGCGAACTTCGTCCGCTACCACCGCGAATCCGCGCCCGGCTTCACCGGCACGGGCCGCTTCGATGGCGGCGTTGAGCGCCAGCAGGTTGGTCTGTTCGGCGATGGCGCGGATCACGTCCAGCACCTTGCCGATGTCGCGGCCCTGAGCGGCCAGGCCTTCGATCATTTGCGCGGTGTTCTGCACGTCGTGGGTCATGGTCTGGATCGCGTCGACGGTTTTCACCACCTGATCGCGACCTTCACGGGCGGCGTGGGTCGACTGGTTCGAAGCTTCGGAGGTCGATACTGCGTTGCGTGCCACCTCTTCCACCGCAGCGGTCATTTCGTTGACGGCGGTGGCGGCCTGTTCGATTTCGTCGTTCTGCTGTTGCAAGCCACGGGACGCTTCTTCGGTCACGGCGCTCAGTTCTTCGGCAGCAGCGCCCAGTTGCGTGGCGGAGCCGGCGATCTGTTCGATGGTTTTGCGCAGGTTGGTCTGCATCGCCGCCAGCGCTTCAAGCAGGCGCGCCGGTTCGTCCTTGCCGTCGATTTCGATGGCTTTGGTCAGGTTGCCGCCAGCGATGGTTTGCGCGGCAGCGACGGCGCGGTTCAGCGGGGTGACGATGCTGCGGGTCAGCAGCCAGGCCAGCAATACGGTCAACAACGCGGCAATTACAGACACGGCGATGATGCCGGTAATGGCACTGTTGTAATACTCACCCGCCTGAGTGGAAGCGGTCTTCGCGTCGGCGGCGTTGATCGCGATCAGCTTGTTGAGTTGTTCGCCCATCTTGTCGGTGCCGTCCTTGATCTTCGTGTTGATCAGGGCGCGCATCTCGTCGAGCTTGTCCTGGCGCGACAGCTCCATCATCTGGTTCTGCGCCTGCACGTAGTTGTCGAGAGTCGTCGAAAACTCCTGATATAACGCGCGTTCCTCCGGGCCGGCCGGCAGTACCGCGTAACTGGCCTGGGCAGCGCGTACCTTGTCCACCAGCACACCGATGCGGGTCTGGGCTTCCTGCAAACCGGCCGGTTCGCGGTTGACCAGAATGCGGAACGAGAGAATCCGCAGGCGCAACACGTTCTCCGTCACCACCGCGAGTTGGGTGACGCTTGGCAACTGCGTCGAGTCCATCTCCAGGGAAGCCTGACGGATGATCGACATGCGATTGACGGCGAACACGCCGAGCACGATCACCAACAAGGCAATGAAGGCAAAACCGAGGAAGGCACGGGGCGCGATATTCAGATTACGCAGGGACATAGGAGGACTCTCGGATAGTTGAAACTACGAGCGTCCATGCCGTTATCACGGGCCCGTGGGCGGGCTTCGTTCCGGCGTCACTGTTTTGGAAAATCTTGTGTGCGCCTGATTTCTGTATCGGCCAGGCTTGAGGAAGTTTGCGGGGAAAGATGAAATATTTTTCACGGCGCTGCAGGTGTTTCAGCGATGAAACACCCGTTGTTTTAGATGATGGATGACAGGTCAGGTCGGGGATGCCAGGCGCCAGACGCGAGCGATGTCGGTGGCGCGTTCGCGCAATAGACGTGGAGCTTCAGCGCAGGCCTGTTCGAGGGTCATCGGGCCGCTGGTGACGGCGAATGCAGCGTCGATGCCGTGATCGTAGAGCGCTTGATAGCCCTCGCCCAACGTACCGGCAATGACGATCACCGGTACGCCGTGTTGCTTGGCGATCCGCGCCACGCCAAACGGGGTTTTGCCGCGCAGGGTCTGGGCATCGAAGCGCCCTTCTCCGGTAATCACCAGATCCGCGCCCTTCACAGCTTCGGCCAGTCCGACCAGCTCGGCGACCACTTCGACACCGGCTTGGAATCGCGCACCGAGAAACGCCTTGGCAGCAAAACCCAATCCACCTGCGGCACCGCTGCCCGGTTCATCCCGTGCATCCTTGCCCAGCGCTTGCGCGCAGAGCTCGGCGAAGTGACCGAGGGCCTGATCCAGTTGTTGCACTTGCGCCGGGGATGCACCCTTCTGCGGGCCGAAAATCGCCGACGCGCCGTGGGGGCCGCACAGCGGATTGTTGACATCGGCGGCGATGTCGAAACGCACTTGCGTCAGACGCGGGTCGAGCTCGCTCAGGTCCAGACGTGCGAGTTGCGCCAACGCCAGACCTCCCGGCACCAGCGATTGCCCTTGAGCATCCAGCAGTTTCACGCCCAACGCTTGCATGGCGCCGGCGCCACCGTCGTTGGTGGCACTGCCGCCGATGGCCAGAATGACTCGCTGCGCGCCGGCATCCAGCGCGGCGCGGATCAGCTCACCGGTGCCGAAGGTGCTGCTGATACAGGCATCGCGCTGCCCCGGCGGCACCAGTTGCAAGCCGCTGGCCTCGGCCATTTCGATGATTGCGGTGTGGTTGTGTGGCAACCAGCCCCAAGCGGCTTCGACCGCTGCGCCCAACGGGCCACGTACGCGAGTGCGGCGCAGTACGCCTTCGCACGCGGCGAGAATCGACTCCACCGTGCCTTCGCCACCGTCAGCCATCGGGCACTTGACCAGCGTCGCCTGCGGCCAGACCTGCGCCAGGCCCAGCGCAATGGCTTCTGCAACGCCTTGGGCACTCAGGCTGTCCTTGAACGAATCGGGGGCGATGACGATTTTCATGCGAATTCTCCAGTTCCAATGCCCCTCATGCTGCCAGTCGCCTTGCCGGTTGACGCCTGTCCGCTGCACAAGTGGCGCAGGCGTTTATTGTTCATTTCGACAAATCGTCGGTCTGCGGCAGCAATTGCACACCCAGATACAACGCCAGCATCCCGTCGAGCTTCAACGGATCGACCCCGCTCAACTCGGCAATCCGCTCCATCCGGTAACGCAGGCTGTTGCGGTGGATACCCAAGGCATCGGCGCAAGCCTGGCTCTGCCCGTCGTGATCGCACCAACTGCGCAGGGTCGCGAGCAACTGGCCGTTGCTGTCCTTGGCGATCACCTTGCGCAACGGTTTGAGCAGTTCATCCAGCGCATCGTCGTTGCGATGGCGCCAGAGCATCACCGGCAAGCGATAGCGATTGAGAGTCAGGAGCCGTGAACGCGGCAGCACTTCGCGGCCGTAAGCGAGCAAGTCGCCGACCCGTCGATAGCAACGGCGCAACCCGGCCAGCCCATCGGCCTGCCCGCCAACCGCGATACGCAGAATGTTCCAGCCCAGACCATCGAGTTTTTCCAGCAGGCGATCATGCTCGACGTTCTGACTCGCCGGCCGGCACCACAACAGTGACGACTTGGCCGAACTCACGCACCAACTGTCGGGATAGCGCGACATCAGCCAGGCACTCAGCGCCTCGACGGTTTGCCCCGCTCCGTGTTCCAGACCCAGCTCGAACAGATACGGCACCCGCGTCAGTTGCGGTTTGAGCCCTAGCTGCTGGGCTTCATCCACCAAACGCGGCGAATCCCCTGCTTCACTCAACAGCAGTGCCAGCAAATCATCGCAACGCTGCCGCCGCCATTGCTGTTCGGATTGCTGGTTGCGCTGGCCGACCAGCATTTCAGCCGTCATGCGCACTAGCTCGGCGTAAGTGCGCAATTGCTCCGGCTCGCCGGTGATACCCAGCACGCCGATCAAACGCTGATCGAGCAGCAGCGGCAGATTGATCCCCGGCTGCACACCTTTCAAATGCACCGCCGTCTGCGCGTCAATCTCCACCACCCGACCGTTGGCCAGCACCAGTTGCGCGCCTTCGTGGCGGGTGTTGATCCGCTCCGGCTCGCCACTGCCGAGGATCAGCCCCTGGCTGTCCATGACGTTGACGTTGTACGGCAAAATGGCCATGGCCCGGTCGACGATGTCCTGGGCGAGGTCGTGATCGAGTTCGAACATAGGGGCTGGAATCCTTGAAAACAGGCGCGGACGGTTGTTCACCCGCACAGGGTCTGGCGGCAAACCCTGTGCTCAGGCACAAAGACAATCCGGCCAAAGGTGGCCGAGACTCTCAGGGCGATCAACGTTACCCTTTGCATCGCAAAAAATCATAATAAAGAGAGAGCCGCCATGTCGCAGAGCGCCGCTGCCGCCCAGACCATCGTTGACGATAAAAATGCCGTCTACAAACGCATCACCCTGCGTTTGATCCCCTTCATCTTCATCTGCTACCTGTTCAACTACCTCGACCGGGTCAACGTTGGATTCGCCAAACTGCAGATGCTCGACGCGCTGAAATTCAGCGAAACCGTGTACGGCCTCGGTGCCGGTATCTTCTTCATCGGCTACGTGCTGTGCGGCGTGCCGAGCAACCTGGCGCTGACCAAATTCGGGCCACGGCGCTGGATCGCGCTGATGATGATCACCTGGGGCACGCTGTCGACCTGCCTGCTGTTCGTCACCACACCGACCGAGTTCTACACCTTGCGCCTGTTCACCGGCGCGGCCGAAGCCGGGTTCTTCCCGGGCGTTGTGCTCTACCTTTCGCAGTGGTTCCCGACCTTCCGCCGTGGCCGGATCATGGCGCTGTTCATGTCGGCGATCCCGGTGTCCGGTCTGCTCGGCAGCCCGTTTTCCGGCTGGATCCTCAATCACTTCGCCGCCGGCCAGGGCGGTTTGGCCGGTTGGCAGTGGATGTTCCTGCTGCAAGGCATTCCGACCGTGGTACTGGGCGCCCTCGCCTATTTCCTGCTCAGCGACAACTTCGCCAACGCCAAGTGGCTGACCCCGCATGAGCGTTCGGTGCTGGAAGCCGATCAGGCGGAAGACCTGGCGAACAAGCCGAAAACCACCTCCGACTCGCTGATTGCCGTGTTCAAGAACCCGGCGATCTGGGCCTTCGGCCTGATCTACTTCTGCATCCAGAGTGGCGTGTACGCGATCAACTTCTGGCTGCCGTCGATCATCAAGAGCCTCGGCTTCAGCGACAATCTGGTGATTGGTTGGCTGAGTGCGATTCCGTATCTGCTGGCGGCGGTGTTCATGCTGGTGGTCGGGCGTTCGGCAGACTTGCGTAAAGAGCGTCGCTGGCACTTGGTGGTGCCGATGTTGATGGGTGCTGTCGGCCTGCTGATCGCGGTGAACTTCGCGGCGAATCCGGCGATTGCGATTCTCGGTCTGACCATTGCGACTATGGGTGCGTTGACTGGGTTGCCGATGTTCTGGCCGGTGCCGACTGCCATGCTGAGCGCGGGTGCTGCGGCGGGTGGGTTGGCGTTGATCAACTCCATGGGGCAGATGGCGGGGTTCTTGAGCCCTTACCTTGTGGGTTGGGTCAAGGACAGCACTGGGTCGACCGATGCGGCGTTGTATCTGCTGGCGGGCGTGATTGTTGGCGGGAGTTTGCTGGCATTGCGGATGACGCGGACGTTGCGGGCCTGATTACTGGCGAACACACAAAAACGGCCCATTTCGGGCCGTTTTCGATTTCGGGTGTTCTGTTCCGCTCTCTTGGGGGAATACAGTCAAGAACTCCCCGGATCCCCGCGGCCCTAGAATGTGAAATTATCTACAACAATGGCGTTGTTGCGCGGAGTAATAATGTCACATCGGGATATATCTCTAGCATTAAAAACCATTGGATGTGCTATTGGGGAGTCATACGGCCCTGTCACTTGAAGAGGTAGTGTTTGAATCATATTTTGCAAACGGTCATAGAAGACGACCGATCCGCCTGAAAACAAAACTCGCGAGTAATAGAAGGCGATTGTGTTCGTCGGGACTGATAAATCACATCTGAAAACGCCCGTTGCACCTCCGTTTGTCAGTAACACAGCCGCCCTCCCATCGATCTTGCCTGGAAGCAAAGGAACTTCATTGGCAGGCGCGGCATATACCCCCACGCCATGTGCCCCGGAAGTTACCGCTATCTTGAGTCCAGGCGTCGTAAGCAACTGTGGATAGATGGCAATGGGTACATTGTTAAAATCCTCATTTCTTACGGGTGCGACGGGCGCCACAGTCAGAGTCCAGATGTCTGTCGCCGGCAAACTGGCATTTTCCCGCAGTTCAAAGCGATGAGGCCCTTGAGACAGATTCATCAACTGCTGGAGAAGCGCACCGCTTTGATTGAACACTCCACTGGACACCATCACGCCGTTATCCGTGATCACAAATGGAACACCCGCCGGCCCGCTTCCGCCGAACTCTACTCCAGAAGAGGGGGTACTGGTGCCAGGCGGGATCGGGGATCCGCCGGGATACGTCGTGCAGTAAGTAAAGAACGGATTCTGGAATGGAACTCCCGCGGGCCCGCTTCCGCTGAACCCGACTTCAGTGGTGGGGGGAATGGTGCCAGGTGGGATCGGGAGTCCGTCGGAATACGGCGTGGAGTCCGTTGAGAACGGATTTTGGGCACTCATGGGGGCGCTCCTTCATGGGTCGGGTTCAGTCCGCGTGGGCTATGCCATCAAACGTCAATTGCCGAGCGCCCCGCTACTGTCAACTTTGACAGTAGCGACAAGCGGTCATGATTGATTCACCCTTTTTTCTACATAGAAAAACGGCCCGCAGGCCGTTTCTTTTTCAACGCATCAGACAGCCGAACCCGCCGCCACCTCCAGATTATCCAGCACCCGATTTACCGCCAGTTCCGCCAGCATGATCAGTTGCCCGATGCCCAGCAGCACATGCCGCTGCGGCGCGTCGAGCATCCCGGCGAAATCGCTGGCCATGGTTTTGGCGCAGGTCAGGGTTTCGCAGGCGTCGGCCAACAGTTCTTCGCTTGGGATGCCGGGGGCGATGAGGTAGCGGGTGTTAGGTTTGAGCAGCGGCTTTCTGGGGTGGAACGGATTGAGGTAGTGATCGAGCGCGCGTTCGGCGGCTTCGTGAAATTTCTTGGAGTCGAGGGTTTCGTAAGGCGAGGTGGTGTCGGTTTCGGGTGGGTTGGGTGTTGGTTTGATCATCGTGAAACTCCTAAGGCACTTATATAGAGCCACCACTCTCGCTACCAAACGATGGTGGTGGCCAGACGCAGGTTGGTAGACCGGGCCTTAGGAGAAACGGCGCACCCGAAGGTGCCCTGCGAATGACCACCATAAAACAGAGACAAAAGACTCTACAAAATGGAGCACTCTGCACTTAAAGACCCGGGCTACCAAACCCGATCGCTGTTCTTTTCAGCGACGGGACAACGATAAAACCCGGCCCTTGAGCGCACAAGCCGGCGGATTCTGGCGCAGTCGTAGGCAACGGCGCAAGGTTGTGTAGCCTGGGGTGCGTGTCTGAACGTGTCCTTTAAACACCCCTCTTAAACACCCCTACTCCGATCGTTCCCACGCTCCGCGTGGGAATGCAGCCCGGGACGCGGAGCGTCCCTTCCAGAGCCGGAACGCGGAGCGTCCCTTGAGGCATTCCCACGCAGAGCGTGGGAACGAGCATCACGCACTACTTTTCGCGTCCAGCTCAAGCACCACTCCCCCGGGTATCTGCACAAAAATCTGCCAGATCCCGTCCTCCGGCACCTGCGCCACCTGATACGGCAACCCACTGCCCTGCACCCGCTTCAAAACCACCGCCGCGTTTTCATCGGTACGAAACGCAATATGACTCAACGCCGCCTCATCCAGCACGGGCTGTTCAATCACATGCACCAACGCCTCCCCATCCTGATACAACCACCGCCCGGGAAACGGAAACGGCGGCCGCCGCCCCGGCGTCAATCCCAATAACCCGCCGAATGCGTCCTGCAGCATCTGCCCATCAGCAGTGTTGAAGGCCAGATGATCAAATGTCCACGTCATGTCTGTCTCCTGCGGTTATTCAGGATTCCAGTATCTGCGCTTGCCAATCGCGGAAAAATCCCGCAAAACGCCAAGGATCTTCAACGGATTTTTACTAATGAGCTCAATCCTCGATCTGGAAATCTTCGTCCGCACCGCCGACTCCGGCAGCATCTCCGCCGCCGCCCGGGCGCTGGAGCTGACGCCGGCAGCCGCCAGCATCGCGCTGAAACGCCTGGAAACCCGCCTCGGCATTCGCCTGTTCGCCCGCTCCACCCGCAGCATGCGACTGACCGAAGAAGGTCGGCGCTATCTGGAAAGCGTGCGCTTGGCATTGGCCACACTGGCCGAGGGCGAACAGGCACTGAAGCAGCAGACCGAAGGCCTGAGCGGCGTACTGCAACTGGCGGCGCCGTCGGACTTCGGGCGCAATGTGTTGCTGCCGTGGCTGGACGATTTCAAGCGTGAGCATCCGCACATTCAACTGCAATTGCTGCTCAACGACCGGCATGCGGATCTGTTTCGCGAGACGGTGGATGTGGCGCTGCGCTTTGGCGTGCCGAGTGATTCGACGATGGTGGCGTTGCCGATTCTGCCTGAGCATCGCCGCGTGGCCTGCGCCAGCCCTGCATATCTGGAGCGTCACGGCACGCCGCAAAATCCCACCGAGTTGAGCGAGCACAGCGCCCTGCTCTATCTGCGCAATGGCCGGCCCTACAACACCTGGCGTTTTCATCGCGAGGACGAAACGGTCGAGGTCGAAGTACGCGGTGACTACCTCAGCGACGACGGCGAAGTCGCCCGCCGCTGGGCGCTCGCCGGGCATGGGATCGCCTACAAGGCCTGGCTCGACGTCGCCGAAGACGTGCGCGCCGGGCGGCTGCTGACACTGTTCGATGACTGGCATGGCGAGAGCGTGCCGTTCAATCTGTTGTGCCCACATCGCGTGCAAGTCTCGGAACGGGTCAAGGTGTTGCAGGCGTTTTTGCGCCAGCGCTGCGAGGCACTGCGTCGATAAATTCACTTTGCCGCGCCGGGCGCCGGGCGTCAGGACAAACGGATTCTGGAAACCGAATGGCGGGTGGAATCGTTGCGCATTGCCCAGCAGATTCAGCAATACACCCAGGAGCGTGGGGTCGGGATTGTTGAATTTGCGATTGCCTGGGTGCTGAACAACGGCGCGGTGACATCGGCGATCGTCGGGCCGCGCACTGAGGAGCAGTGGGATGCGTACACCAAGGCGCAGTCGGTGAAGATTACAGCCGAGGATGAGGCGTTTATCGACTCGCTGGTGACGCCGGGGCATGCGTCTACGCCGGGGTTTAATGATGTGAGCCATTTTGTTTCAGGCCGCAAACCCCATCAGGCGTAGGATTTCCCCTGAACCTTGAACAGCCGATACAATCGGCTGTTTTTTTTAATCAAGCGCGATCAAACGGAAGCTGATTGATCGTTCGGAATTTGCCAGGGATCAGCACATGTCCAATCGCTCCGCCGAGCTCTTCAGAAAGCCACTGCGCGGGCTGCTGTTCAAATTAACGGGCGATAAAGATCCGCGCCCCCTCACTTGCGCTATAGAGCCCGCAACTTTCGGCCATCGCCGCCCTTTCCTCGCGTACCGGGCCGACATTGACGGACTTCGCGCCATCGCTGTTCTACTGGTGTTGATCTTCCACGGCGGAATGGCGCTTTTCCCGTCCGGTTTCATCGGCGTCGATATCTTCTTCGTGATTTCGGGTTATTTGACCACCGCTATCATCATGAAGTCGCTGCACAACGGTACGTTCACTTTCTCGGGATTCTACACGCGCCGGATCTGGCGACTGCAACCGGCCGTTATTGCATTATTGATCGTCACATTGATGCTCACGACGCTGCTGTACTTGCCCAATGATTACGTCGATTTTTTAAAAAGCGAAAAGTACACCTCGTTAATCATCTCCAACCAGTACTTTTCCAAAGTGACCACGGGTTACGCCACACCGGATGCAGCAAGCCTGCCGCTGTTGCACACCTGGTCTCTGGCCATCGAATGGCAGTGGTATCTGATACTCCCCCTGGGCATCTGGCTGCTCAACCGCTATCTGCCGAACGTTATTTTCAAAGCGGCGGTGCTCGGCCTGACCGTGGCAGCAATGGTGCTCGCGCTGTACCTGTCTTACGCCACTCCTGAGAAAAACTACTACTTCTTCGCTGCGCGGATTTTCGAATTGATGATCGGCTCTTGTGCGGTCATCTTCAGTACGGGCAAGTTCCGGCTCAATCGCCTGAGCGCCTCTGTGGTCTGTGCACTTTCGCTGGTCACGATCATCTATTGCGCCACCCGGGACGATATCTTGCCGGGATTCCCGCAATACCATGCCATTGCCGTGTGTCTTGCCACTGCAGCGTTGCTGTATCAGGGGATTGGTGATGCAAGCATTTTCGCCAAGCTGCTCGCGTTTAGACCCTTGGTGTTTATCGGCACGCTCTCGTACTCCTTGTATCTATGGCACTGGCCGATCCTGGCGGTGATGAATTACATGGGAATCGCGCTAACCCCGTCGATGACAATCATTTACTTCGTTTGCACTTTCGTCACGGCCTGGCTCTCGTATGTGCTGATCGAAAACAAGTTCCGCAAGGCACGATTTGGTTTTGCCAAAACGCTCGTGGTACTGATGATATTGCCCGCTATCGGCCTGTCGCTGCTGCACTCGGCCAGTGTCAGGCACGAGGGCTGGCCGGGCCGCTTCAATCAGGGCTACAGCAACATGCTCAACGATTTGAAAGCATCCGTGCCAGTTGCTCGGGAAGGATGTCTTGGTGTCAGCGATGGTGCCGATCCTGGCTGTATATCGGGCGCCGATCACGCGGCGCCACAAATATTTCTGATGGGCGATTCGTTTTCGAATCACTACTGGGGCTTTGTTGAAACGCTGGCCAGGGATGCCAATCTTGCTGTACTCGCACAGGCTTACCCGGCGTGCCTGGCCTTGCCCGGGATCTACCAGTACGACGCGAAAAAATACAAGAACGCGTTGTTTCAAAAATGCCACGACGCCGCTCAACGCTATTACGAGATGATTGCGAACAAGCACTTCAAGTATGTGATTGTGGGCCAGTTCTGGGAGGCTTATCTGAACGGTGACATCGTCACTAAACGCGATGATCCTCACAGCCTGGAACTGTCTCGACAACGCTTTGGCGTAGCAATCCGCCAAGCACTGGATATTATCGTCGCATCAGGCGCTATCCCGGTGTTTCTGGAGAACACGCTGCCCATGCCATCTGGGATCAACGCGTGCCTGCTGCGCCAGGTCAAATTGCGTGGGTTGATGGGCAGTGTCGAGCAAGGCAATCTCTGCGCTACTACGCCATGGTCCGGCAGCAAAGAACCAGCGCTGGAAACACTCTTTAATGACCTGAAGACTGAGTACCCCGGGTTAATTGTCATTGACCCGAAAACCGTGCAATGCACAGATGATGCGTGCATGAACACGGTCGACGGTTTTCCGGTCTATCGTGACATAGGGCACATCACCGATTACGCCTCTTATAAGTTTGGCGAGATGTACCTCATGAACTTCGGCAATCCCTTGCAAGTTGCGCAGTGATGATTCGTGCCTCCGGACGGGCTCCGCAGCAAGGCTGAACGCTTCGCGCGCAGGCGAAGGTCTACAGGCTGTTTGATGTGTGGCAAATATTGAGCATCTGCCCAATATTCAGCACAAAAACCACGTATCCTTCGCTCCCCGTTTGACCATCACCCCCGCGAGGACAGTTTGTCTAAAGGTATCGCTCTCTCGGTAACAGCCTCGACGCTGTTTGCCGTCATGTATTACTACACCTCGCTGCTCACCCCGTTGAGCGGCGTGGAAATCTTCGGTTGGCGGATGCTGCTGACCGTGCCCTGCATGACCGTGTTCATGCTGGTTTCCGGCGAATGGCGGCGAGTGCTGGAACTGCTGCGCCGGGTTCCTGCGCTGCCCAAATTGATCGCAGGCCTGTTCCTCTCGTCCGCGTTGTTGGGTGTGCAGTTGTGGCTGTTCATGTGGGCGCCGCTCAATGGCTACAGCCTCGATGTGTCGCTGGGCTACTTCCTGTTGCCGCTGGCCATGGTGCTGACCGGGCGCATCGCTTATGGCGAAAGCCTGTCGTATTTGCAAAAGGTCGCGGTGTTCTTTGCCAGCCTCGGCGTGTTGAACGAGTTGTATCAGGTTGGCGGGTTTTCCTGGGCGACGCTGGTCGTGGTCGTCGGTTACCCGCTGTATTTTGTGCTGCGCAAATACCTGAAGTCGGACAACCTCGGCGGCTTGTGGCTCGACATGACCCTGATGCTGCCGGTGGCGTACTGGTTTATACGCGGCGGCGAACAGGGTTTCGGCGTGTTCGATCAGTACCCGGCGCTGACGTGGCTGATTCCGCTGCTCGGTCTGATCAGTGCGTCGGCGCTGGTGGTGTATATCATTGCCAGCCGCTTGCTGCCGTTCAGTCTGTTTGGTTTGTTGAGCTACGTTGAGCCGGTGTTGCTGCTCGGAGTGGCGCTGCTGCTCGGCGAGAGCATCAAGCCCGGTGAATGGCTGACCTACATCCCGATCTGGCTCGCGGTGGTGGTGCTGGTGTTTGAAGGGTTCAAGCACCTGATGCGCCAACGGCGCCCATAAGACGCGCAATAAAAAGCCCGGCCTGCATTTCTGCAGGCCGGGCTTTTTTACATCTGATGCGGATTACTCGGTGGCAAGCACGCCACGACGCACCTGGTCACGCTCGATCGATTCGAACAGTGCCTTGAAGTTGCCCTCACCAAAACCATCGTCGCCCTTGCGCTGGATGAATTCGAAGAACACCGGGCCCATCAGGGTTTCCGAGAAGATCTGCAGCAGCAGACGCTTGTCTTCCTTGTCCGACGCGCCGTCGAGCAGGATGCCGCGCGATTGCAGCTGATCGACAGGCTCGCCGTGGTTCGGCAGACGACCTTCGAGCATTTCGTAGTAGGTGTCCGGCGGCGCGGTCATGAAGCGCATGCCGATCTTCTTCAACTGATCCCAGGTCTTGACCAGGTCATCAGTGAGGAACGCCACGTGCTGGATGCCTTCGCCGTTGAACTGCATCAGGAACTCTTCGATCTGCCCGGCCCCCTTCGACGACTCTTCGTTGAGCGGGATGCGGATCATGCCGTCCGGCGCGGTCATCGCTTTCGAGGTCAGGCCGGTGTATTCGCCCTTGATGTCGAAGTAGCGGATTTCGCGGAAGTTGAACAGCTTCTCGTAGAAGTTCGCCCAGTAGGCCATGCGGCCGCGGTACACGTTGTGGGTCAGGTGATCGATGATCTTCAGGCCGGCCCCGACCGGGTTGCGGTCAACGCCTTCCAGAAACACGAAGTCGATGTCATAGATCGAGCTGCCTTCGCCAAAACGGTCGATCAGGTACAGCGGCGCGCCGCCAATGCCTTTGATCGCCGGCAGGTTCAGTTCCATCGGACCGGTTTCGATGTGGATCGGCTGGGCGCCGAGTTCCAGCGCGCGGTTGTAGGCCTTCTGCGAATCCTTGACCCGGAACGCCATGCCGCAAACGGACGGGCCGTGCTCGGCCGCGAAGTACGAAGCAACGCTGTGGGGTTCGTTGTTGAGGATCAGGTTGATCGCGCCCTGGCGATACAGGTGCACGTTCTTGGAGCGGTGGGTCGCGACCTTGGTGAAGCCCATGATCTCAAAGATCGGCTCTAGGGTGCCAGGTGTCGGCGATGCGAACTCGATGAACTCGAAGCCCATCAGGCCCATTGGGTTTTCGTATAAATCTGCCATGGTTGGCGCCTCATCATTCTTATCAATTAACCAGAGTTATTTGTCAGTAATGCTGAGACCGGTGGGTGGCGCACAGGAGATGCCACGCACACTGCGGGCGAGGAAGTCACCGTAGATCAGTTGAAACCCGAATATCTTCATTGTCGACCCAAGGCTCTTGCGGGCGAGGCTTCTGCTGCCAGAAGACGATTATTATTGTATGCGTAACCCGATTCTACACAGCGTAAATAGGGTTGTCTGCCCTCTCTATAAAATCCGCTTTTTTCGGCCCGGTGCAAGGGGTTTGTTGCACAGCCAGATGCCCGCCAGAATCAGCGCGCCGCCCAGGCACATGGACAGCGTCAGCTGTTCTCCCAACAGGATTGCACCGGCGAGCACGGCGGTCAGCGGATTGAGCGCAATGAACACGCCGGAGCGCGTGGCGCCGATTTTACGGATACCATCGTAGTAACCGATGTAGGCCAGCGCCGAACCGAGTACGCCCAGATAGGCCAGGCTCAGCCATTGGCGTGTGCCAAGAGCGGCCAGCGCTGCAACGTCAACTTCGCCCCGGCTCAGGGCGAGCATCCACAACATCAGAGTGCCCAGCATTATCGAAAGGGTCACGGTCTGCACCGGACCGATGCTCTGGTTGAGACTGCGGGAGAACAGCGAATAAACGCCCCAGCTCAAAACGCAGCCGAGAATCAGCAGATCGCCAATCCACGCGTCCGGCGTTGCGCTCAACAACTGCGGGGTGCGACTGACGATCACCACTCCTGCCCCGCCGATACAGATCGCGATGCCGATGACCTTCAGCCGGCTCAGCCGCTCCTTGAACAGCAGCCACGATGCCAGACCGATCACCGCCGGATTCAGAGCCACGATCAACGAAGCCCGGGAAGCGTTGATGTATTGCAACCCGTAAAAGAAGCACAGGTTGTAGAAGAAGATCCCGAAGAACCCCAGCAGCATCAGTTGCAGCCATTGCCGGGGCGTGGGCCGCACCATCGCAATCCGCGCCAGCCGCAGGAACCCGAGCAACGCCACGCTGGCCAGCAGAAACCGAAGGCTGGCGGCAAACACCGGGCTCAGGCTGCCGGCCAGAAATCGCCCGGCAACCCACGTTCCGCCCCAGATCATGGTGACCAGGGCCAGGTTCAGGTAGACGGGCATGTCCGAAGTGGCCGGACGATCAGGTTCATGACAACTCATAACGCTCCCAACGATGAGACTGACGGATGACGTATCATTCGATTGATTTCTCATCATCGTAAAATGAGTCTTTACTCATGACCCTGACCCAACTCGAAATCTTCTCGCTGGTGGCCGAGCTGCGCGGTTTCACCCTCGCCGCCCATCGTCTGGGAATTTCCCAATCAGCGGTGTCCCACGCCTTGAAATCGCTGGAACAGGAACTGGGCGTCGAACTGCTGCGCCGTCACCAGTCCCAAGTGGAACTGAGCGATATCGGCGAGCAACTGCTGTTGCGGGCCCGGGCGATGCTCGGGCTGGCCAACACCTTGCGTCAGGAGGCGGCGGATGCGCGTGGCATGAAACGCGGAACGTTGCGCATCGGCTCGTTCGGGCCGACGTCCTCGGTCAAGTTGTTGCCGCGGATTCTTCAGCAGTATCGCGAGGCGCATCCCGGGATCGAAGTGCACATCGATGAAGGCCCCGATCGGCAGATCATTCAGTGGCTGGAAGAGCGGCGGATCGATATTGGTTTTGTGGTGCTGCCCGAGGAACGCTTCGACACGTTCGCCTTGATTGAAGATCAGATGGTTGCCCTGCTCCCGCTCGGTCACCCGTTGGCGGCGCACGAATCAGTGACGCTGAAAGACTTATGCAACGATCCGTTCGTGCTGACCGAGGCCGGCTCATCGGAACTGGTTTCACGCCTGTTCAATGCCGCCCGGTTGAGCCCGAACATCCGCTTCCGCTGCTCGCAGCTGCTCAGCACCCTCGACACCGTTGGCCGGGGCGATGCGATGACCGTGGTGGCGGAAGGCTCGTTGCCTTTCGATCCCGACCCGCGCTATGTCAAGCGACCGCTGTCTCCCGCCGTCACCCGGCAAGTCGGTCTGGCGGTGCTGGATCAGCGCCAGGCATCGCCCGCCACGCTGGCATTCATTCAGCTGGCAACTCGGCTGGATTATCGTTGAGCGGCGCAGCTGTCATTGGCCATCTATCATGGGCTCAGACCTTGGGCTTTGCGCGCACGCTTCGCCTGCAATCAAGAGCCCCACTCCATCGCGACAGGATGCGCCCATGCCACTGACCGTCAGGCCTCGCCGCAAGCGCAGCACCCGGATTATCGTGACATTACTGTGTGGCCTGCTGCCGATCGTACTCGGGAGCGTCATTCTCTATATGCAGGCTGAACGCGCGCTCCAGCAGAGTTCGCAACACACTGCCGATGAAGCCCTGCGCCAGTTCGAACTGATGCTCGACAACACTGCCCAGGCCGCCCGCGAACTGTTGCCTCTGGCCGGCCAGACCTGCGAGACCGTCAAGCTGGCCTTGCGCGAACAAGTCACCCGTCGCCCGTTCGTGCGCTCGACCAATCTGGTGTGGGACGACAATCTCTATTGCAGTTCGCTGTTCGGCGACTTCAAGGAAGCCGTGAATCCGGGCGATTACGCCGAAGGCAAGCTGTGGCTCATGAACGGCAACCCGGTGACACCCAATACCGCGCTGCTGGTGTATCGCCTGAGCGAAGGGCGCGGTGGCGCGCTGACCACGCTGGACGGCTACCACCTGAGCAACATCCTGCGCCTGATCGGCCGGCACACGTTGTTGTTGCTGCAAGTCGGCAACAACTGGCTCTCCGCCGACGGCAAAGTGCATCAAGGCGCCCTGCCGGCGTTGCCGGTGGCGCAAAGTACCTTGCACTCGTCGCACTATGCATTTTCGGTCAGCGCCGCGTTTCCGGAAGGCGAAACCTGGCGCTACATGAAAGATGAATACCCGCCGCTGTTCAGTCTGCTGATGTTTTTCGGCGCGGTATCGGGAGCGATCGGCTACATCGTTCAAAAACGCTCCACGTCGCCCAGTCATGAAATGCAGCGAGCGCTGGAGGCAGGAGAATTCATTCCCTACTTTCAACCGGTGGTGCACGGCGACAGCAAACGGTGGTCGGGCACGGAAGTGCTGATGCGCTGGAATCATCCCAAGGAAGGACTGGTGCGTCCGGACCTGTTCATACCCTTTGCCGAACACTCCGGGCTGATCGTGCCAATGACCCGCGCCTTGATGCAGCAGACCGCTTTCATTCTGGGGCCGCTGTCACCGACCTTCGAAGCCCCTTTCCACATCGGCATCAACATCACCGCCAGCCACTGCCACGATCTGGAACTGGTAGAGGATTGCCGTGAATTTTTGTCAGCGTTCCAGCCTGGCAGCATCAGCCTGGTCCTGGAGCTGACCGAACGCGAGCTGATCGAACCGTCCGACATCACCCAACAACTGTTCGCAGAGTTGCGTGCGATGGGGGTGAAGATCGCGATTGACGACTTTGGCACCGGCCATTCAAGCCTTGGCTACTTGAGAACCTTCAATGTCGACTTCCTCAAGATCGACCAGACATTCGTGGCCATGATCGATAAAGATGCCCTTTCCCGGCACATTCTGGACACCATCATCGAGCTCTCCACCAAGCTGGATCTGGGCATCGTGGCCGAAGGAGTGGAAACGCAAGCCCAATGTGATTATCTGGCCGCCCACCATGTCAACTTTCTGCAGGGCTACCTTTTCGGCAAGCCCATGCCAGCGGCCGACTTCATCGAAGCATTAACTCATCATTAACTTGTCTGAATAAATCCTGCCACGCCGACAGCCCGCACCAAATTGATACAAAACAACGTTGTTGTTACATGAAGAAAAAGTCAGGATTTACTCTTGCCACATTAACTACTACAATTTTTCTTACCTGTTGCAAGATGGGCAGGTGAGCCATTATCACCGAGTCGCTTCAAGGCTCTTGGCTTATAGCTTTGTTTGCGGTTGGTATCAGCCAAACACACTATTGGAGTAAAGATATTGTCCAGACTCGCTGAATTTCGTGCAGCTGAAAAGGCCCTTCAGGAACAGCTCAAGCAGCTGGAATCGCTGAAGAACGATGCCGGGCTCAAGAAAGAAATCGAATTCGAAGAAAAGCTCCAGGGGCTGATGAAAACCTACGGCAAAGGCCTGAAAGACATCATCGCCATTCTCGATCCGAACCCGGCGAAATCCGGTCTGCAATCGACCGCCGCACCTAAAACCCGCCGAGCTCGCGTGGTCAAGGTCTATCAGAACCCGCACACCGGCGAGCTGATCGAGACCAAGGGTGGCAACCACCGTGGCCTGAAAGCCTGGAAGGAACAATACGGTGCAGCCACCGTTGATTCCTGGTTGCGCGGTTAATCTCTCGCAAACATGAAAGCCCTGCATATGCAGGGCTTTTTTTGGACAATATTTAACAAATGAAACGATTTTTCTGGCGGGGAAGTTGATTCTCAAACCGCTCCGGTACTGAAACTATGCTTCGGAATGTTGCCCCCAGTACCCAAGATTAACTTTATGTTTAATCAATTCAGGTATCTAACACCACGCTGGCCACGAACAGACGACTAAAATTTCAAGCTGTTTCGCGCAGCCACTATGTCGTCGCCGCTGGCCTTATAAACCTCCGCCTGCCCGGCATACGAAAGTACGTACGCTTTATCCGCCTCGACCGCTGCAACCAATGTTTGCGACAAAACATGACGGCCGTTTTCAGTCACCGTACAAGTGGTCTCAAGCGCTGTGAGCGAACCCAGCGTACTCGGATGAACCCTGTTGCAGACACTCTGATAACCGCTCTGGAAAAAGTCTTTTTGCACCGACTTGCGCATCTCCAGCAACACGCCCTGCAAGTTGACCTGATGACCACTTTCCACGCGGGTCATCGTCAACTCCATCACCATCACCTGATTGCCATCGGCGTCAGTCTTCACTGCCCGCTGACGGGAGACTTCAGGGGAGGTTTCGGGCAGCGCCTCGACCTCCCAGCCGGCGGGCCAGGTGATGCTCGGCGCCTCGGCAAAGGCCGGCAGAGCAAGCAGGGAAAAACCCAGGAAAACGAACAGCGATTTGAAAGGTCGGATCATTACCAGAGGCACTCGCGGATTGAGCCGTAAAGTCTGAGGCCCGCCCGCTCGCAGGGCAAGCCCGCGCTTTCGGTTTGGCGATGCTGCCTGGCATGCGTATCATTGCGCCCATTCACTCGCCCCAATTTGTTACGGAGGGCTCATGAGCCTGCAAGAACTGAACACCTTCCCCGGCGTCACCGCCACCCCGGACAGCGCAACCCGCAACTTCGTGTTCAACCACACCATGCTGCGCGTCAAAGACATCACCAAGTCGCTGGATTTCTACACCCGCGTACTGGGTTTCTCGCTGGTAGAGAAGCGTGATTTCCCGGAAGCGGAATTCAGCCTGTACTTCCTCGCCCTGGTCGACAAATCGCAGATCCCGGCCGACGCCGCTGCCCGCACCGAGTGGATGAAGTCGATTCCCGGCATTCTGGAATTGACCCACAACCATGGCACCGAGAACGACGCAGACTTCGCCTACCACAACGGCAACACCGACCCGCGCGGTTTCGGTCACATCTGCATTTCGGTACCGGACATCGTTGCAGCTTGCGCACGTTTTGAAGAGCTCGGCTGCGATTTCCAGAAGCGCCTGACCGATGGCCGCATGAAGAGCCTGGCGTTCATCAAGGATCCGGACGGCTACTGGGTCGAGATCATCCAGCCGGCACCGCTGTAACGCTGACACCGGGTAGAAAGCACCCCACAAAGAAAAAACCCCATCATCGCTGATGGGGTTTTTCTGTTTCAGGCCCGGGATTTACGCCGGAGCCGAAGTGCGGATCAAGTGATCGAAAGCACTGAGGGAAGCCTTGGCGCCCTCGCCCACCGCAATCACGATCTGCTTGTACGGCACGGTGGTCACGTCACCGGCGGCGAAAATGCCGGGGATCGAGGTTTCACCGCGATTGTCGACGATGATCTCGCCGCGCGGAGACAACTCGATGGTGCCTTTGAGCCAGTCGGTGTTGGGCAGCAGACCGATCTGCACGAAGATCCCTTCCAGCTCGACCGTGCGCAACTCGTCAGTATTGCGATCCTTGTAGCGCAGGCCGTTGACCTTCTGCCCGTCGCCAGTGACTTCAGTGGTCAATGCACTGGTGATCACGGTGACGTTCGGCAAGCTGTGCAGCTTGCGTTGCAATACGGCGTCGGCGCGCAGCTGTACGTCGAACTCCAGCAAGGTGACGTGAGACACGATACCGGCCAGGTCAATGGCCGCTTCGACGCCGGAGTTACCGCCGCCAATCACCGCCACACGCTTGCCTTTGAACAGCGGACCGTCACAGTGCGGGCAGTACGCCACGCCTTTGTTGCGGTATTCCTGCTCGCCCGGCACGTTCATTTCACGCCACCGCGCACCGGTCGCCAGAATCACGCTCTTGGCCTTGAGGGTCGCGCCGCTGGCGAAGTGAACTTCATGCAGCTCGCCATTCTTGCCCGGGATCAGCTTGTCGGCGCGTTGCAGGTTCATGATGTCGACGTCGTATTGCTTGACGTGTTCTTCCAGCGCGGTCGCCAGTTTCGGGCCTTCGGTTTCCTGCACGGAAATGAAGTTCTCAATGGCCATGGTGTCCAGCACCTGACCGCCGAAGCGCTCGGCCGCCACACCGGTGCGAATGCCTTTACGCGCGGCGTAGATCGCCGCCGAAGCACCGGCCGGGCCACCGCCGACCACCAGCACATCAAAGGCTTGCTTGGCGCTGATTTTCTCGGCCTGACGCTCGATGGTGCCGGTGTCGAGTTTGGCGAGGATTTCTTCCAGGCCCATGCGGCCCTGGCCGAAGTTTTCGCCGTTCAGGTAGATGCTCGGCACAGCCATGATCTTGCGATCATTGACTTCATCCTGGAACAGCGCGCCGTCGATGGCGACGTGGCGGATGTTCGGGTTCAGCACGGCCATCAGGTTCAGCGCCTGAACGACGTCCGGGCAGTTCTGGCAGGACAGCGAGAAGTAAGTCTCGAAGTTGAACTCGCCCTTGAGCGAGCGGATCTGTTCGATCACTTCGACACTGGCCTTCGAAGGGTGGCCGCCGACTTGCAGCAGGGCCAGCACCAGCGAAGTGAATTCATGGCCCATCGGAATGCCGGCGAAACGCAGGCTGATGTCAGCACCGGG
This sequence comes from Pseudomonas sp. 3-2, assembly GCF_019710535.1. Lineage (NCBI taxonomy): Bacteria > Pseudomonadati > Pseudomonadota > Gammaproteobacteria > Pseudomonadales > Pseudomonadaceae > Pseudomonas > Pseudomonas sp. 3-2. Next base: position 3,544,947 of record NZ_CP081200.1, read on the forward strand.
GCGGTTGATCGAGAACGACGGTTTGCGTGCATCGTCGCCGCTGTCGATCAAGGTAATCTGGTGCGAAAGACTGGCAACATCTTTCAGCAGATCGAGCATTTCACGGGATTTCGCACCGTCGTCGAGTGATGCAACGATCTCGATCGGCTGGGTGACCCGTTCCAGGTACGATTTCAACTGGGCTTTAAGATTGGCGTCCAACATACGGGCGATCTCCTGACTTTATTTGAGGCGAAAAAAAGCCCGAGCGAATCTCGCCCGGGCTTTTCTATTGGGCGGTGCAGCTTACTTAAGTAGGTGCGGAGTCCCGCCCTGCATTGCGCTTGTCACAGACTTAGATCTTGCCGACCAGGTCCAGGGACGGAGCCAGAGTGGCCTCGCCTTCTTTCCACTTGGCTGGGCAAACTTCGCCTGGGTGAGCAGCAACGTACTGAGCAGCCTTGATTTTGCGCAGCAGCTCGGAAGCGTCACGGCCAACGCCGCCATCGTTCAGTTCAACGATTTTGATCTGGCCTTCAGGGTTGATCACGAAGGTGCCACGATCCGCCAGGCCAGCTTCTTCGATCAGCACGTCGAAGTTGCGGGAGATGACCTGAGTCGGGTCGCCGATCATGGTGTACTGGATTTTGCCGATGGCTGGCGAAGTGTTGTGCCAGGCAGCGTGAGCAAAGTGGGTGTCGGTCGAAACGCTGTAGATCTCTACGCCCAGTTTCTGGAAGGCGGCATAGTTGTCAGCCAGGTCTTCGAGCTCGGTTGGGCAAACGAAAGTGAAGTCGGCCGGGTAGAAGAACACTACGGACCATTTGCCTTTCAGGTCAGCGTCCGAGACTTGTACGAAGTCGCCGTTTTTGAACGCGGTAGCTTTGAACGGTTTTACTTGGCTGTTGATGATAGGCATTGATGACTCTCCGTCAGGGTTGTGAATTCGATGGGTGAATCCTACCCAGTCACTCGACGGATGGCTCATTGGCAAACCTGATGCTGCTGATTTGTTTTCGCTATTAGCTGAGGATATTAATAGAAGAAAACGATATCTACGGCGACAGCGGCTTATCCGTAATCCGGGCCATCCCGTGAAAGGGGCTCGCTTCAACATAGCGCATGGCGGACTTCATATCCTTCCATCCCACGTAACTCATCAACGATTTGAGGTCCCAGCCGCTTTGATGGGCCCACGTTGCGAAGCCGCGACGCAGGGAATGGCTGGTGTAGCGCTCGGCAGAGATCCCGGCGCGCTCCAGGGCCTGACGCAGCAACGGAATCACGCTGTTGGCGTGCAAGCCCTCTTCGCTCAGATTGCCCCAGCGATCGACGCCGCGAAACACCGGGCCCCGCACCAGCGCCGCTTCGGTGATCCATTCGATATAAGCCTGCACTGGGCACAGCTTCAACAGCGCCGGGGCCTGATAGGTCTGCCCGAGGTTTTCCCGATCGCCCTTGCTACGCGGCAGGTACAGGGTGATGCCGCTGCCGGCGTGCGCCTGCACGTGCTCGATCTGCACCCGACACAGCTCATCGCTGCGAAAGCCACGCCAGAAGCCCAGCAGGATCAAAGCGCGGTCGCGGCAGGCTCGTAGCAGCAGCGGCCGGTCCTGTTTTTCCCGGGCGTCTTTCATTTCCTGCTCTAGCCAGGTGACGGTCTGCTCAAGATCTCGCAGCTGGAGTGGCTCGGCCTGTTTTTCCTGCGCGGGATGCAGGGCGCGAATGCCCTTGAACACTTTGCGTACCACCGGCGACTTGGTGGGATCGGCGAAGCCCTGACTGTTGTGCCACTGCGCCAGCGCCGACAGGCGCAACTTCAGCGTGTTGACCGACAGCACGCCCGCATGCGCCACCAGATACCGCGCGATGCTGTCCGCTGTCGCCGGCAGAAAACCTCCCCACGCAGATTCGAAGTGTTCGATGGCCGCGCGATAACTGCGGCGAGTGTTGTCACGGGTGGCGGCTTGCAGATAGCGATCGATATCGCTCATGGGCTGATTTTCTCGTGGTGTACTGAGGGTTCGTGCGAAAACCGATTTTATGGGTTTCACATGGGGTAATACCAGTATATCCCGTCCGTTTATCGGTGCTTCTTTTACTTTATTTTCAACATAGTACACTACATACTTTAGTGGCATGTACCACAGTACGAAATGGTAGGAGCAAATATGGCCCGTGGCGGCGTTAATAAAGCAGTGGTCCAGATCGCGCGCGCAGCGATCCTCGCCCGTGGCGAACACCCCAGCATCGACGCAGTACGCATCGAACTTGGCAATACGGGTTCAAAAACCACGATTCATCGCTATCTGAAAGAGCTGGATGACGGCAGCGAACCGGCCGATCCTTCGGCAGAACCCATCGATGACGAGCTGCTGGCACTCGTTACGCGCCTTGCCCAACGCCTGAAAGAACAGGCGCAGGAACCGATTGACCAGGCGCGCGAGCAGTACGAGCAACAGCGTCAGGCACTGGAGGACGAACTGAATCAGCTTCGTCAGGATCATGTGCAACTGGAGAAGAAGCACGACATTCAGGCTGCCGCGCTGGCCAAGGAATCCGAAGCGCTGAGCGATACCCGCTCGATGTTGCAGACCGAGCAGACCCGCAACGCCGGGCTGAATCAGGCACTGTCAGACTTTGAATTGCGCCTGCAGGACAAGGACGAGCAGATCCGCTCCCTGGAAGAGAAGCACCTGCATGCCCGCGATGCGCTTGAGCACTACCGCAACGCCATCAAGGAACAGCGCGAGCAGGAGCAAAGCCGTCACGAAACTCAGGTTCAGCAGTTGCAGATGGAGTTGCGCCAGGCGCAGCAAAGCGCACTGGTACGTCAGGACGAGATCACTCAGTTGCACCGCGACAACGAACGTCTGCTGACCGAGAATCGCGGCACCGTGCGCGAATTGAGCCTGGTGCAGGATCAACTCAAACAAAGCAATCAGCGCCAGGATCAACTGCTGGAGCAAGCGTCTCGCGTCGACAGCGAACGCACCCTCCTCCAGGAACGTTTGCGTGTGGCACTGCTGGAAAGCCAGACGCTCAAGCAGAACGTCGACGAGCAGTCGCAGCTCAATCAGTCACTGGAAAAGGAATTGGCCACGGCACAAGCCAGCCTGCGCCTGGCCACCACCGTTGCGGCAGCACCAGACGCAGTAGAACCGAAAAAGACTTAAGCGCCGACCGGCGTACGCATGGTGACAAACTCTTCGGCCGCCGTCGGGTGCACCCCGATGGTGTCGTCGAAGTCACGCTTGGTGGCGCCAGCCTTCAATGCGATTGCCAAACCCTGCACAATCTCGCCGGCATCCGGCCCTACCATGTGACAGCCCAGCACCTTGTCAGATTTGCCATCGACCACCAGCTTCATCAGCGTGCGCTCCTGGCAATCCGTCAGAGTCAGCTTCATCGGCCGGAAGCGGCTTTCGTAAACCACGACTTCGTGCCCCGCTTCCCGGGCCTCTTCTTCGGTCAGGCCGACGGTGCCGATATTCGGCAGGCTGAACACCGCCGTCGGGATCATCTTGTAATCCACCGGACGGTATTGCTCAGGCTTGAACAGGCGTCGCGCCACTGCCATGCCTTCGGCCAGCGCCACCGGCGTCAACTGCACGCGACCGATGACATCACCCAGTGCCAGAATTGACGGCTCGGTGGTCTGGTATTGCTCATCGACCTTGATGAAGCCCTTGTCGTCGAGCTGCACATCAGTGTTTTCCAGCCCCAGATTGTCCAGCATCGGACGCCGACCGGTGGCGTAGAACACACAATCCGCTTCCAGTACGCGACCATCCTTGAGAGTCGCTTTCAGGCTGCCATCCGACTGCTTGTCGATGCGCGCAATATCGGCATTGAATTGCAGATCCATACCGCGCTTGATCAGTTCTTCCTTCAAATGGTTACGCACCGAACCGTCGAAACCGCGCAAGAACAGATCCCCGCGATACAGCAACGTCGTGTTGGCGCCCAGCCCATGGAAAATCCCAGCAAATTCGACGGCGATGTAACCGCCACCGACCACCAGCACACGCTTGGGCAGTTCTTTGAGGAAGAACGCCTGGTTCGAGCTGATCGCATGCTCATGCCCCGGTATCTCCGGGATCTGCGGCCAGCCACCAGTGGCGATCAGAATATTCTTCGCAGTGTATCGCTCACCGTTGACCTCGACTTCGTGCGGACCAACGATTTTCGCGTGCGCTTCATGCAGGGTCACGCCACTGTTGACCAGCAGATTGCGATAAATGCCGTTCAGGCGATTGATCTCGCGATCCTTGTTGGCAATCAGCGTGGCCCAATCGAAATTCGCCTCGCCCAGGCTCCAGCCAAAACCCGAGGACTGTTCGAAGTCTTCGGCGAAATGCGCGCCATACACCAACAGTTTTTTCGGTACGCAACCGACGTTGACGCAGGTGCCGCCCAGATAACGGCTCTCGGCCACCGCCACTTTCGCACCGAACCCGGCAGCAAAACGCGCAGCCCGCACACCGCCGGAACCGGCGCCAATCACATAAAGGTCAAAATCGTAGGCCATTTCTATCTCCTCGGCAGGCGATCAGCATACCCGCCGTCGTCCGTTGGGCAAGCACTCCTGCCGATATAGGGGCGGAAAATGAAAAAGCCACCCGAAGGTGGCTTTTTCGTACAGGCAGATCAGGCTTTATCAGTAAGCCTTGCCAGTCTTGTAGAAGTTCTCGAAGCAGAAGTTGGTTGCTTCGATGTAGCCTTCCGCACCACCGCAGTCGAAGCGCTTGCCTTTGAACTTGTAAGCCATCACACAGCCGTTCTGGGCTTGTTTCATCAGGGCGTCGGTGATCTGGATTTCACCGCCCTTGCCTGGTTCGGTCTGTTCGATCAGGTCGAAGATGTCCGGAGTCAGAATGTAACGACCGATGATCGCCAGGTTCGACGGCGCGTCTTCCGGCTTTGGCTTCTCGACCATGCTGTGTACGCGGTAGATGTCGTCGCGGATCATTTCGCCAGCGATCACGCCGTACTTGCTGGTTTCCTGCGGATCGACTTCCTGAATGGCAATGATCGAGCAGCGGAACTGCTTGTACAGCTTGACCATCTGGGTCAGTACGCCGTCACCGTCGAGGTTGACGCACAGGTCGTCCGCCAGTACCACGGCGAACGGTTCGTCGCCGATCAATGGGCGACCGGTCAGGATCGCGTGACCCAGGCCTTTCATTTCGGTCTGGCGGGTGTAGGAGAACGAGCACTCGTCCAGCAGCTTGCGGATACCGACCAGGTATTTTTCCTTGTCAGTGCCCTTGATCTGGTTTTCCAGCTCGTAGCTGATGTCGAAGTGGTCTTCCAGGGCGCGCTTGCCACGGCCGGTCACGATGGAAATTTCGTTCAGGCCAGCATCCAGAGCTTCTTCGACGCCGTACTGGATCAGTGGCTTGTTTACCACCGGCAGCATTTCTTTGGGCATGGCCTTCGTCGCTGGGAGGAAGCGAGTACCGTAACCGGCTGCTGGGAACAAGCATTTCTTGATCATATAAGTCCTTGAAAGGGCTGTGTGTACGAGTTTCGGCGCAGTCTAATCAGGCGGCGTGCACCTTACAATGCCCCGCACTGGCTAACCGATGTCAACATAGAGAAATAATCTGGCGGATAGTTCAATCCGCTCACAGAGGCTGCGCATTCAGCTTAGCCCAAAGATCTCGGAACGCCGCATCGACCTGCGCCCGCTCGCCCATTTACCGTTATCATGGCGCCTTTGAACCAGCCAACGAGGCCGCTAGATGTCCGCAGCAAAAATCATCAACGGGTACACCGTCGCCAAGGCGAAAGATGGCCAGTGGCATATCACTGCCGCCAACGGCGAAGACGTGTCCGGCCCGTTGCCCACAGAGGCGATGGCGATTGAAGTCGCCGCGGTGCTCGATTACACGCCCGCAGCTCCGAAACGTCGCGGCAAGGAACAAGACTGATCGGTAATGATGAAGGCCGGCCCTGCCATTGTGCAGGGCTTTTTTTGACTGCGCGAAAAGAAGTGGCCAATCGCTATAACCTTTTCCTGCCGGCGCTGTCATAGCGTCTAGCCCCCTCCTCCTCGAAGATGACATTGCCATGACCAACCGTTCCCTCATCAGTTTCCTGCCGCTGATTGCACTCGCCGCCCTGACCGGCTGTGCCACTTCGCAGACCACTTACCTGAACAATGGCGAACAAGGGTTGAGCATCGATTGCTCCGGCGAGGCCAATTCCTGGGCCACCTGCTATGAAAAGGCTGACGCGTCCTGCGCCGGCACCGGTTATCGCATCGTCGGGACTGACGGCACACCGGCGCCCAAGGAAGACGACAAGACGCTGGGCGTCGACGTCGGCAACTACAAAAACCGCAGCGTGGTAGTGGTCTGCAAGTAGACTTACATGTGAATTTCGGCGAACTTGATCCCCAGCCCGCGCACGACCTCGATCAGGTCGTCGAGCCGATTGAATGATTCGACTTCGTCGTTATCGTCGACCAGGAAGTAACTGCGGCCGGCGCTTTTCTTGAAAAACACGATCCACTCCCCCGGATTCGCCGGGTTCTGGATCACATGGGTAGCCGCAATAAGCCCTTCCTTGTGTCGCTCCCGCACCTGCTCTCTCTTCATTCACCGCTCCGGAAATGAAAATGCCGCCACAGCAACGCTGTGACGGCATCAATGTTGACTGATGACAGTCTATCAGCCGGAAATGCAGGCGGTGGCGGCTTTGCGCACATCCCCTGGACGCAGCGGCACATTGGACATCCGCTCATGCAGCTTGATGCTACTGCCACCGGAACGATCCTCGATATCGAACACCGCTGCCGGGCCCGACCCCAGCTTGCCCGGCACAATGACCCGAACCTCGTCCTTGTGCCGCTCTACCTGCAAGGCACCCCGGCTGTCGGCCAGCTTCTCTGACAGGCACTCAGCATATTCATGGGGCTTCTTGCCGGAAATGACGTTCATGGTCGGCAGTGTTTCATTGATTTCCGAAACGCTTGCGCAACCACCCATTGCCAATGCCAACGGCAGAATCACCACACCCCACTTCATACAAAACCTCCAATAAAGACCCTCCGACAGCATGAATGCCGTTTTTCTCCGAGGCTCACTGCATTTAACCCACATCGAATCGTGAATTCTGTTTTTAATTGTCAAAGCGCTGCCCGACGGCCGGATAATAACCTGTCCGGGCTGATAAACTGCGCCGATCGACAATGCTATCGTTTTGATTTTGTAGAAAAAGCCCTTCTGGAGGCGCCCATGAAATTCATTCACCAGCGCGAGCACCTCAACGAAGACGACATCGTCGTCATTCAATGCTCGCAAACCTGCAACATCCGCTTGATGAACGACGCCAACTTCCGAAGCTTCAAAAATGGCGGGCGCCACACCTATCACGGCGGCGCCTTTGACACGTTTCCAGCCCGCATCACCGCACCCAGCACCGGTTTCTGGAACATCACCATCGACACCGTCAACCGCCGCGCGATCAGCGTGACCCGCAAGCCAACCCTGACGCACTCGATCAAGATCATTCGCCGCTCGAGCTCCAAACTCAGCTGAGCGGTTCCGCCAACGCAGACAGGTAAGCATCAACGTGGCCCAAACAACCAAATACGTGATCAAGTACAAACTCAACGGTGAACGCCGCTTCGAGTTCGCCCAGCTGGAAAACGGCACGACGGAAGAAGCCAAGGCCGCACTGGATGCCCTGCACGGCCAGAGCGCTGATGAGATCAGCGACATCAGCGTCAGCAAGGCCCTGTAAGACCCGGGTGACAATTCGACCGCAAGCGGCGGAGTGTTGCGGCCGGGTGGACGACCCAGACTGATACCTGAATGCAAGCCAAGGAATCAGCATTTCACCCTCACCCGCCTCCCCGCTCGATGAGCTCGACTGGATCGCCCTGGAGCAGCAACTGGATCAGGACGGTTACGCCGTCATCCGCACGCTGCTGCGCCCGGAGACCTGCGATCGATTGAGTGCGCTTTACCCACAAAGCGAACCGTTCCGGTCCCAGGTGATCATGGCCCGCCATGGTTTCGGACGCGGGGAATACAAATACCTGCGCTATCCGCTTCCATCCGTGGTGGAACGCCTGCGCAGCGCGCTTTACTCGCGACTCGTGCCTCTGGCCAACCGCTGGCATGAACGAATGGGGCTGCTGGAGCGTTTTCCAGCGCAACACAGCGAATTTCTCGAGCGCTGCCACGCCGCCGGTCAACTGCGGCCTACCCCGCTCTTGCTGCAATACGGCCCGCAGGACTACAACTGTCTGCATCAGGATCTGTACGGCGAACATGCGTTTCCGCTGCAAGTGGCGATTCTTCTGTCAGAACCTGGCGAAGATTTCACCGGTGGCGAGTTCGTCATGACCGAACAACGTCCGAGAATGCAGTCGCGCCCGCTGGTGATGGACCTGAGAAAAGGCGACGCGCTGATCTTTGCTGTCAATCAGCGGCCAGTCAGAGGCGTGCGCGGTGATTATCGGGTGACCATGCGCCACGGCGTCAGCCGACTGCACAGCGGAAAACGGCATACTCTGGGCATCATCTTCCACGACGCGACCTGACGATCATGCAAACCACCTTCGATCTGTTCGCCGACACAGAATCCGAGCAGCCCCGGCGCGCCGAACAGATCGGCGAGCAATCCTGGGTGCTGCGCGGTTTTGCTCTGCCGCGAATCGAGCAGTTGTTGCCGGCCCTGGAATCGATCATAGCCTGCGCTCCGTTGCGCCACATGATGACGCCCGGGGGCTTCAGCATGTCGGTGGCCACCAGCAGTTGCGGTGCACTGGGCTGGATCACTGATCGCAGCGGTTACCGCTATTCATCCGAAGATCCAGTGAGCCATCGACCCTGGCCGGCGATGCCCGAGGTGTTTCGTGAACTGGCCCAGGCGGCGGCGAAAGGCGTCGGATTTGCCGACTTCACGCCGGATTCCTGCCTGATCAATCGTTATATTCCGGGCGCGAAGATGTCGTTGCATCAGGACAAAGACGAAAACGCCTACGAAGCGCCGATCGTTTCGCTGTCATTGGGCCTGCCCGCGACGTTCCTGTTCGGCGGTTTCGCGCGCGGCGACAGGAGCCAGAAAATCCCGTTGCTGCACGGCGACATGGTGATCTGGGGCGGCGCCGACCGGTTGCGCTACCACGGCATCCTGCCGATCAAACCTGGCCGGCACCCGCGCCTGGGCGAACAACGCTTCAATCTCACGTTTCGCACCGCCGGATAATTCTGCAAAGTTTGACCGCAAGGCTCGGAGTGTTCCGGCCGGTGGCACTGGTTAACCTGAAATTCAACAGGTCAACGGACTCTCCATCATGAAAACGCTTACCACCTCGCTGAACACTGAAGACGATCCACGCTGGGCCGCTGTCGTGGCGCGCGACCCTCGGGCGGACAGCCAGTTTGTCTATGCCGTGAAAACCACCGGCATCTATTGCCGCCCCAGCAGCCTGGCTCGCTTGCCGAAACCACAGAACGTCGAGTTCTTCGATACCGCCGAAGAAGCCGAAGCCGCAGGCTATCGCCCAAGCAGACGAGTGAGCAAGGATCAGACCGAGGTCGCCGCGCAGCATGCCGCCACCGTTGCGGCAGCCTGTCGCCAGATCGAAGCGTCGGACAGCCTGCCCGCACTCAATGATCTCGCCGAGACCGCTGGCCTGAGCGCCTTTCATTTTCATCGCGTGTTCAAAGCAGCGACGGGCCTGACGCCCAAAGGCTATGCAGCCGCGCATCGCTCGCGCCGGGTTCGTCAGCGTCTGGCAGACGGCGGCTCGGTGACCGAAGCGCTGTATGACGCCGGCTTCAATTCCAACAGCCGTTTTTACGAGTCGGCCGATCAGTTACTGGGTATGAAACCCGGTGACTTCCGGGCCGCCGGCCAGAACAACGACATCCGCTTCGCCGTCGGCCAGTGCTCGCTCGGCGCCATTCTGGTGGCGCAGAGCGAGCGCGGGATCTGCGCGATTCTGCTGGGCGACGATCCACACCAATTGGTGTGCGACCTGCAGGACCAGTTTCGCCGGGCCAACCTGATCGGCGCCGATGCCGAGTTCGAACAACTGATCGCCCACGTCGTAGGCTTCATCGAAGCGCCTGCCATCGGACTGGATTTGCCGCTGGATGTGCGCGGCACAGCATTTCAGGAGCGGGTGTGGCAGGCGCTGCGCGAAATACCGGTCGGCAGCACCGCCAGCTACGCGGACATCGCCTTGCGTATCGGCTCACCAAAAGCCGTGCGCGCAGTGGCCCAGGCTTGCGGCGCCAACAGTCTGGCGGTAGCGATCCCCTGTCATCGCGTTGTGCGCAGTGACGGCAATCTGTCGGGCTACCGCTGGGGCGTGGAGCGCAAGCGCGAATTGCTCGAGCGTGAAGGCAAACCCCGACTGTAATCAGCGATTCACATCAACTACAACTCGCCCCCGGAGTTGCCCCGCCAGCAACTTCGGTGCCGCGTCGATAGCTTCGCCGAGGCCGATTTCATGACTGATCAGTGGCAACAGGGCAAAATCCAGATCCTTCGCCAGACGATCCCAAGCCTCGATGCGCCGCGCCTTGGGCTGAGTCACGCTGTTGATCCCGGCCAGCGTCACGCCACGCAGAATGAACGGCGCCACGGACGCCGGAAAATCCATGCCCTGAGCCAGACCGCACGCAGCCACTGTACCTTCGGCCCGAGTGCTGGCACAGGCATTGGCGAGCGTGTGGCTGCCGACCGAATCGATGACGCCCGCCCAACGCTCCTTGGCCAGCGGCTTGCCGGGTTCGGACAGGGTGGCGCGATCAATGATTTCGCTGGCACCCAGTTGTGTCAGGTATTCGTGTTCCGACACCCGACCGGTCGAAGCGACCACGCGGTAGCCAAGCTTGCTCAACAACGCAATGGCAAAACTGCCGACGCCGCCGTTGGCGCCGGTCACCAGCACTTCGCCCTGTTGCGCTGTCACGCCGTTACGTTCCAGCGCCATGATACACAGCATCGCCGTATAGCCCGCTGTGCCGATGGCCATGGCTTGCGCAGCGGTGAATGCCTTGGGCAGCGGAATCAGCCAGTCACCGTTCAGTCGCGCCTTCTGCGCCAGGCCACCCCAGTGGCTTTCGCCGACGCCCCAGCCATTGAGCAGCACCGCGTCGCCAACCTTGTAGTCCGGGTGTGAGCTGACTTCGACGGTGCCCGCCAGATCGATCCCCGGCACCATCGGAAACTTGCGCACCACCGGGCTGCTGCCGGTGATCGCCAGGCCGTCCTTGAAGTTCAGCGTGCTGTAAGCGACATCCACTGTCACATCGCCCTCCGGCAACTGCTCGTCGCTGATTTCCTGCAGGTTGGCGCGATAACCGCTGTCGTCTTTATCGATCAGAATGCCTTTGAACATGACTGCCTCTTATCGGTGAAATTAAGGATGTCGAGGCATTGGAATAGCACATTGCAACATTTTGCCCCACTCGACTTTTAGCCAATCGGGCGTGAACACCGAGCCAGCGCCCGCTGCTCAAGCTACAAATCTGTGCTGGTCATGGGGGTGGCTTTGCGTTAAAAAACCGGCTGCTACCGTCCCTGCCTGTTTTGTCGTCGGAGAAGCTATTCCATGAGCCAATGGCCTGATACCCGCATTCTTGACCTGTTCGGCATCGAACTGCCGATCATCCAGGGCCCCATGGCCGGAGCCACTAATTCATCCATGGTCATCGCAACTTGCAACGCCGGTGGCCTCGGGTCGATGCCGGCGGCGATGCTGACCATCGAGCAACTGCGCGAAGAACTGAAGACCATTCGCCAAGGCACGAGCAAGCCATTCAACGTCAATTTTTTCTGCCATCAAGCTCCGGGCGCGGATGAGCAAAAAGCCCGTGAATGGAAAAACCTGCTGGAACCCTACTATCGCGAACTGGGTGTCGATTTCGATGCGCCGACGCCGGTGTCAAACCGTGCGCCCTTCGATGCGACCGCCTGTGAAGTGCTGGAAGAATTTCGCCCTGAAGTGGTGAGCTTTCACTTTGGCCTGCCGGAAAAATCCTTGCTGGATCGGGTCAAGGCCACTGGTGCGAAAATCATCTCGTCGGCAACCACCGTCGACGAAGCGATCTGGCTCGAGCAGAACGGTTGCGACGCGATCATCGCCATGGGTTACGAGGCCGGCGGCCATCGCGGGATGTTCCTCAGCGCTGACCTGAGCAGTCAGGTCGGTACGTTTGCCCTGGTGCCGCAAGTGGTCGACGCGGTGAGCGTCCCGGTGATTGCGGCCGGTGCGATTGCCGATGCGCGCGGCGTCGCGGCAGCGTTCATGCTCGGCGCTTCGGCGGTTCAAGTCGGGACGGCGTATCTGTTTACCCCGGAAGCGAAAGTCAGTGCGTCGCATCACAAGGCCTTACGCACCGCCAAGGAAAGCGAGACGGCGGTGACCAACCTGTTTACCGGACGCCCGGCGCGGGGGATTCTCAATCGGGTGATGCGCGAACTGGGCCCGATGTCGGACAAGGCCCCCGCTTTTCCGCTGGCTGGCGGTGCCTTGATGCCGCTGCGTGCAAAAGGCGAAGCAGATTTCATCAACCTCTGGGCCGGCCAGGCCTTCACACTCGGCAAAGACCTCGGCAGCGCTGAACTGACCCGGCAACTGGCTGAGGGCGCACTGGCAAGACTGACGCGGTGATGAACCCGAACGGGTGAGGAGCGTGGCGCCTTCGCCCGGTTTAAAAGCAGTGCTTCCTGTTTGGCGGCATTTCGCTATATATTTCGCTATATAGCGTTTCACCCCTTCGCATCGGCGCAGTCTACCTTCCAATAACAACTGCCCACTGCACTTGCCACCCACGGAGCCGTTTCATGATCAATCGTGCCTCACGCTTTGCCCCTGCCCTGCTCGCGGTATTCGCCATCGGCGCGGCGCAGGCCGACGAAGTGCAAGTCGCGGTCGCGGCCAATTTCACCGCGCCGATCCAGGCGATTGCCGCTGACTTTGAAAAAGACACCGGGCACAAACTGGTCGCAGCCTATGGCGCCACCGGTCAGTTCTACACCCAGATCAAAAACGGCGCGCCGTTCGAAGTTTTCCTGTCGGCCGATGACACCACCCCGGAAAAACTCGAAAAAGAAGGCGACACCGTCAAGGGGTCGCGCTTCACCTATGCCATCGGCACCCTGGCGCTGTGGTCGGCCAAGGAAGGTTACGTCGACGCCAACGGCGATGTCCTGAAGAAAAACCAATACCAGCACCTGTCCATCGCCAACCCGAAAGCCGCCCCTTATGGTCTGGCTGCCACTCAGGTGCTGGAAAAACTGAAACTGACCGACGCCACCAAAGCCAAGATCGTTGAAGGCCAGAACATCACCCAGGCCTACCAGTTCGTGTCCACCGGCAACGCCGAGCTGGGCTTTGTCGCCCTGTCGCAGATCTACAAGGACGGCAAGGTCAGCAGCGGCTCCGCGTGGATCGTTCCGGCGAACATGCACGACCCGATCAAGCAAGACGCCGTGATCCTCAACAAAGGCAAGGACAATGCCGCTGCCAAGACGCTGGTTGATTACCTCAAAGGCCCGAAAGCCGCTGCGGTCATCAAGTCCTACGGTTACCAGCTGTAAATGTCGCTGACGAGTGCCGATTTCGCGGCGATCTGGCTGACCCTGAAACTGGCGTCCCTGACCACCGCGATCCTGCTGATCATCGGTACGCCGATTGCCCTGTGGTTGTCGCGCAGCCGTTCCTGGCTGCGCGGTCCCATCGGCGCGATTGTCGCGCTGCCGCTGGTGCTGCCACCGACGGTCATCGGTTTTTATCTGCTGCTGGCCCTTGGCCCCAATGGCTTCATCGGGCATTTCACTCAGTGGCTGGGGCTTGGCACCTTGACCTTCAGCTTCACCGGCCTTGTCATCGGTTCGGTGCTCTATTCCATGCCATTCGTGGTGCAGCCGTTGCAAAACGCCTTCTCCGCAATCGGTATTCGTCCTCTGGAAGTGGCGGCGACCTTGCGCGCCAATCCCTGGGACACTTTTTTCAGCGTGATTCTGCCCATGGCTCGCCCTGGCTTCATCACCGCGGCAATCCTCGGCTTCGCCCACACCGTCGGCGAATTCGGCGTAGTGCTGATGATCGGCGGGAATATTCCCGACAAGACCCGGGTGGTTTCCGTACAAATTTACGACCACGTCGAAGCCATGGAGTACGCACAGGCGCACTGGCTGGCCGGGGCGATGCTGGTGTTCTCGTTTCTGGTATTGCTGGCGCTGTATTCCAGCCGCAAGACCCGCACGGGCTGGAGCTGATCGATGATTGATGCACGCCTGAAACTGGCCTGGTCGGGCTTCAGCCTCGACGTTGATCTGCAGCTGCCCGGTCGCGGCGTGACGGCGCTGTTCGGTCAGTCCGGCTCGGGCAAGACCACGTGCCTGCGCTGCATTGCCGGGCTTGAGCGCGCGCCGCAAGCCTTTATCCGCATCAATGACCAGGTCTGGCAGGACAGCGAAAAAGGCATCTTCGTGCCGCCACACAAACGTGCGGTCGGCTATGTGTTTCAAGAAGCCAGCCTGTTTGCGCATCTGTCGGTGCTGGCCAATCTGCAGTTCGGCCTCAAACGCATTCCCAAGGCGCAGCGCCGGGTCGACATGGCCCAAGCCACCGAACTGCTGGGCATCGGCCATTTGCTGGATCGTCACCCACAGCATCTGTCCGGCGGCGAGCGCCAGCGTGTCGGCATCGCCAGGGCGCTGCTGACCAGCCCTAAGTTGCTGCTGATGGATGAGCCTTTGGCGGCCCTGGACAGTCAGCGCAAAAGCGAAATCCTGCCCTACCTGCAACGCCTGCACGACGAACTGGAAATCCCGGTGCTGTATGTCAGCCACGCGCAGGACGAAGTGGCCAGGCTCGCCGATCATCTGGTGCTGCTCAGCGACGGCAAAGCGCTGGCCAGCGGTCCGATTGGCGAAACCCTGGCGCGGCTCGATCTGCCGCTGGCCATGGACAATGACGCCGGGGTGATCATCGAAGGCCAGGTCAGTGGCTACGATGCCGACTATCAATTGCTCACCCTGCAACTGCCGGACTCGCCACTGAGCATTCGCGTGACCCACGCGCCGATGACGACGGGCCAGAGACTGCGTTGCAAGGTTCACGCGCGCGACATCAGCCTGACCCTGCAAAACAGCGAGTTCAGCAGCATCCTCAATCGACTGCCGGTTACGGTCGTCAGCGAGCAGCCGGCCGACAACGCCGCCCACGTGCTCATCCGCCTCGATGCCGGCGGGACACCGTTGCTGGCGCGCATCACTCGCTATTCACGGGATCAGCTTGGCGTGCATCCGGGCCAGTCATTGTGGGCCCAGATCAAGGCCGTCGCGGTGCTGGCGTAAACCCGCGGGCACGTCCGTCATGGCGTGCGGTCAATGGTT
The DNA here is from genome assembly GCF_019710535.1 of Pseudomonas sp. 3-2. Classification (NCBI taxonomy): domain Bacteria; kingdom Pseudomonadati; phylum Pseudomonadota; class Gammaproteobacteria; order Pseudomonadales; family Pseudomonadaceae; genus Pseudomonas; species Pseudomonas sp. 3-2. Next base: position 3,560,304 of record NZ_CP081200.1, read on the forward strand.
TTAACAGCCTGATTGCCGCGAAGGAAAATCCGCCATGCCCGATACTGCGCTCACCGAGGTATTGCCTTCGGATCTGCATTACGTCGATGACACCCAGCCGGGTATTAGCCGAAGAAAACTGCGCGGAAAATTCGCCTATTTCAATCCCGAAGGCCAGCGCATCACCGACCCTGACGAGATCAAGCGCATCAACTCGCTGGCCGTTCCGCCGGCCTACACCAACGTGTGGATCTGCGCCGACCCGTGCGGCCATCTGCAAGCCACCGGTCGCGATGCCCGTGGACGCAAGCAATATCGCTATCACGCTCGCTGGCGCGAAGTGCGCGACGCGGACAAGTATTCGCGCCTGCGCGAATTCGGGCTGGCGCTGCCCAAGTTGCGCAAACAGCTGGAAGCGCTGCTGGCATCGCCCGGGTTCAGCCGCGACAAAGTCATGGCCACGGTCATCACGTTGCTCGACGCCACCCTGATTCGCGTCGGCAATACGCAATACGCGCGGGACAATCGCTCCTACGGCCTGACCACCCTGCGCAGCCGGCATGTCGAGGTCAACGGCAGCGCGATCCTGTTCCAGTTTCGCGGCAAGAGCGGCATCGAGCATCAGATCACAGTGAAGGACCGGCGATTGGCGCGGATCATCAAGCGCTGCCTGGAAATACCAGGGCAGAACCTGTTTCAGTATCTGGATGAAAACGGCGAGCGACACACCGTCAGCTCTTCCGACGTCAATACCTACCTGCAAACCCTGACCGGCGCGGATTTCACCGCCAAGGATTACCGGACCTGGGCCGGCAGCGCATTGGCGTTGGCGGTCCTGCGAGAGCTGCAATGGGAGTCCGAGAGCGAGGCCAAGCGGCATGTGGTCGAGATGGTGAAAGGTGTCGCCCGCCAACTGGGCAACACGCCGGCGGTCTGTCGCAAATGCTACATCCACCCGGCGGTGGTCGAGCACTTCATGCTCGGCGCCTTGGCCGAATTGCCGAAGCCGCGCGTCCGCAAGGGGCTGCGCAAGGAAGAAGTCGCGCTGGCCCTGTTTCTCGAACGCATGGTAGAGAAGGCAACAGCGCCTTGAAGCCTTCGCCCATCTCGAATAGGCTACGCCCTCCTACCTCCTCAGGACGACCGCAGAAGTGAACAACTAAGCCTTCAAAAATGTAATCGCGACACGCCGCTCAAGGCGCCTGTCAGTGCTCACAACATTTTTTGGAGGTGCCGATGACTCACGTCTCGCGTACGCCTGCTCTCGTCTCCCTGAACCAGCTGGGTTTTCAGTTCGCCAATGGCGAGACGATTTTCACTGCACTCAACCTGAAATTCGATCACACCCCGACCGCCATCGTCGGGCGCAATGGCGTTGGCAAAAGCGTACTGGCGCGCCTGATCGCCGGACAGTGGCAACCCACCACCGGTAGCGTGACGCGTTCCGTAACGACGACCTACGTGGCGCAAACCTTTATTGGCGCACCCGGCGAAACGGTCGCCGAGACCACCGGCAGCGCCGCCATTCTTGAGGCGCTCGAGCGCATGAAGAATGGCGGCGGATCGGCCGAGGATTTCGATCTCATAGGTGAACAATGGGACCTGGCAGAGCGCCTGCGGCGTATGCTCGATGACGCCGGGCTGACCGAGGTTGCCCTCTCCGACGAGACCGGCAAACTCAGTGGCGGCCAGCAAGCACGAGTCGCGCTGATTGGCGCGTTTATCAGCCAGGCTGAATTGCTGATCCTCGATGAGCCGACGAACCATCTGGATGCATCGGGACGGCAATGGCTGATGAACTCGCTTGAGCGCTGGCACACCGGGTTGATCGTCGTCAGCCATGATCGGCAATTGCTCGACCGGATGCAGCGTATCGTTGAGTTGAGCGCGTCGGGGGCTATCGAATTCGGTGGCAATTACTCGGCATTCCGCGAGCACCAGCGAATCTATCAAGCGGCGGCGCAGGCACGTCTCGATCAGGCCAGAAGCGAGCGTCAGCGCGAGCGGATTCGACTTCGCCGCGAGCACGACACGATACAACGCCATGCCGCCAACTCCCGACGCAATGCCGAAACCGCCAATATTGCCAGTTTCGAATACGTCGCGATCAAGGGCGCCGCACGGGAAATCATGGGGCATGTCCGTCAGGGACATCAGGCCCGCAAGTCCGAGCTCGATGCCCAGGTACGCGAGGCTTATGCCAAGGTACAGCCCGAGGACAGCGTGCTGATCAACCTGCCCGGGAGCGCCGTGCCCAACAACCGTCAGATCTGCACGCTGAGTGAAGCCCGATTGCCGTGGCTGCCGGGCGATGCACTGAATCTCACGATCCATGGCCCGATGCGGATCGCTGTCAGCGGTCCCAACGGCTGCGGCAAATCAACCTTGCTGAAGGTGCTCGCCGGGGAACTCGCACCCATCAACGGAACCGCCACAACACACGTGCCCTTAGCATTCCTGGATCAGCAGTTGGCCCAACTGGACGATCAGCGCTCCATCACCGAACAGCTGATGATGCAGGGAACTGCGCTGACCGAGGGCACTCTGCGCAGCTATCTCGCTCACTTGCAACTGGATGCAAGCCGCGCCACGAGCCCCTGCGCGTCATTAAGCGGTGGCGAACGCCTGAAAGCGGCGTTGGCACTGGCCTTGTGGCGATCGGATCCTGCGCAGCTGTTGTTGCTGGATGAGCCGACCAATCACCTGGATCTGCCTTCCGTGGAAGCATTCGAGCGGGCATTGCAGACATTTCCGGGCGCCATTGTCGCCGTTTCCCACGATCAGGATTTCCTTGAGGCGTTGAATCCGACCCACCACCTGCGCTGGCGGCAGTCAGGCTGGCAACTGCACCCGACGAACTGACTTGTCTATTTTTTGCACGATTGGTCAGGGCTTCTATAGTTGATCTGGTAGGAATCAGCTGCGGTGACGCCATGGAAGACATATTTGTCGTGAAGCGCTGCAACAAGATTGTCATCCACGGCCGGCGCGCCGGAGAAACGCTCCATGAGCCCGCCGAAGCCTTGGGCTGGTATCGCATCTGCGACACGCGAACCGGTGGTTTCATCGGCGATGGTTTCGACCGGGAAGAAGACGCCCGCAAGGAATGCCATCGGCTCAACACCGCCAGCTCGCAAGTGACCGCCCCCGAGTCGTCGGGCTGATAGCTGTCATTTACGGGTCTATACTCAAACCAGCTGAAGGAGCAGCGCCCCAACGGCAGAGAGCTCGCGCTTGGCGAGCTTTTTGCTGCTACCGAGCGGATTAATGAACGGAGGTGCTCCATGTCCGAAAAAGAGTCCATCACCACTCTGCTGACCTTGCTCGAGGCTCGGGAGGCGCGTCTCGCGGCAGCTTGCAAAGAGATCGCCGACTGGGTCGATCATCAAGGCGGACACCCGACCGCTCTGCGCATCCGCGACCGGCTGAACGATATCGACAAGGACACTCCCCTCATTCGCAGTACCTTGTCGTCGCTCAAACCCATTGATCGGCCACTACCACGCTTCAGATAGCTCGTCGATTCGCCTGGGGCATGAGAGAACGCCCTTGGTCGTGAGAGGTCAAAACCTTTACACGTCACCAAGGAGACGTCCCATGGTCATTCATTTCAAAGTCGACGGGCATCTGGCCTGTGGGCACAAGGGCAACAACCTCTCCTCCAGCAGCGAACTCAATCGAGTGAAGTGCCGTAGTTGCCGCAATACCGATGCGTACAAGGATGCGCGCAAAAATCAGCGCAATGAGGCGCGGCGCGCGGCTCGCCAATCCTGGGCCGCACACACGGCGTCCGACTGGCGTTCCGAGTGGATCGAGCGGTTGACGGCTATGGCCGGGCTTCAGCGTTTGCCTAGAGGATTTAGCGGGCAGGCGTTTGTTTGAGCACGAAAAAGGGCTTGCATGAGGTATGTCATGCAAGCCCTTGATATTCATGGTGCCCGAAGCTGGAATCGAACCGGCCAGCGGCATCAGCGTTCGTACTGGGCAACCTATCCAGTAGATCAGCGCTAACGGCTGCTTTCCAACACCTTTCCTGATGCTATTTCCGATCGGATTGGCACTAGGAAAATTTTTTGTAGCGGCCTTTCTAAAAACCTATAACTCAGCCAAGAGACTAACAAAGTTAACGAAAGAAAAAAAACAAAGTTAACCGCGTAACTACTTACTGGGGGCACCCACTCAAGAAAAGGCAAAAGAACGAAGTAATGAATCAGATACAGCGAGTATGAAACCTTTCCGACCCACCTTAAAGGGCGACACGAAAGTATTGCTGACAAATAATATCTATCCGAAACAGCAATAATAAACAGAAACAAGAACTGCACCATAACGATATAGCTTCGCCACGAATCAACTTCAAGCCCAATAAAAATCTTAGAAAACTTAGGAAACATGACCGGAACACTAATCAGAAGCAAAACTCCAACAACTGACTTTAACCTTGTTGAATTAGAAACTGGCTTACTGTTTGCAAAAATAGCAATGACCACACCAAATACAAAATAGTGGCACCTATTGAAAAAGTCATAACCATAGCTAAGGCCGCCAGCTACCAGCAGGCAGGTGATTGCTAAAAGAGAAGCTGCGATTACAGCACTCCCAGCTTTTGATGCTGCGAACCATATAGCAACGAAAGCTATGTAGAAAATAAATTCGATCTGAATGGTCCAAAGCACACCGTAGCCACGATCAATTAATGTGATTTGACCTAAGTACGCACTAAACGAGTCAATGTCTGACATTGCTATTTTTCCGGGAAATCCGGACCAAGACAAAAAAGAAGGAAGCGCGGCAATTATTATAAATAGTGGATAAACTCTTGCAACGCGCTTAAACGCATATTCCAACAGATTAGATCTAGTGAATTCCTGACCAAGATGAAGCTTGGCAATTAGAAATCCTGTGAGCATAAAGAACAGCATTACCCCAGCCTGCCCTCCACCCTCTCCTAAAACCCCTCCTAGCACGCCAGTCAAGTTACTATAATGACTAACGACCACTAAGAGGGCAGCGAAGCCTCTAAACCCATCAAGATTATTAATATGCTGCTGCTGCATCAAATTCACGCCAAAACAATTTTTCTCATTCTATCTGCAAAACCATCGAACACGAAGCTTTGGATAATTATTCAAAATGTGCAGGCGCCAGCGCTCTGATATAGGCCTGACAGGCCTGCAGGGCAATCAGCCCGCGATCGCCTTCGCCGGTGGTGGCGACAATTCGTTGAGCATGCGCTGGGTCAAGTTGGGCGCGTACGGCTGCATGATCCACGCCGCCGGTGACGACGGTTGCAGACACTGAACAGCCACCGGCTGAACCCGCATCGATGAGGACTGACAGCCGCTTGTCCTGCTCGGCCTGCTGCGCGGTGGTGGCGGCCATGGTCAGCTGATTGAGGGTTTCGGCGTGCAACCGGGCCTGCTCGGCCAACTGTTTGCCGTAGCGCCAGTCCCGGGACAGCCAAGCGCTGCCGGCGCCGATCAGCACCAGCACCACCGCGCATACGGTTTTCCACGGCGCCACCATCACGGAACGTCCTTGAAGAAGACGTGCCCGCCCAGCTTGAGGGTCTGTCGCGCCTTCGCGGCCCAAGCCGGCGACGTCTTCATGGCGAGCGCGTAGTAGTGCGTGGCACCGTTGGTGGGGTCCTGCACTTTCCCGTCGATCACCTGGTCGTCGGCAATCCGCGCCTGGGCCAATTCGCGGAAAGGGATCTGTCGCGCACCGCTAAGGAACAGAAAGTTCGGATCGTTCTTGTTCCAGCAGCTGAACCGGTACGGCTTCTGGCACACACCGGCGTAGCCCTCCCCCCACCACGAATTGTTTTTCCATCGAATACCCGATTACGGATCGTCCAAGCCACAGCCACCTGCCCGGCCGTTGATTCACCACGGGCTTCCCCCCACGGCGTGCGCGCGAGGACGTCTCGATCTTTTTCAGTTACAGGCATCATTTTCTCCAAGCGAAAAAAAGCCGCCGGACTGACGGTTGCTAAGCGCAAAAACACGCGATTTTTCATTCGAAATTAATTAATGTAGCGGGCCACACATTTCCCATATACAATTTCGCGCTTTATTAAACATACAATCTTATCTAAACGTATCCATGCGCTCGCCGAGTAAATACCCAAGAGAAGCTTACGGATCAACCTGGCATAAAATGACCATGAGTAGAACGGACTCGCCCACTTCGGAATACTTCCCTAACTTTGATATCCTACGATTACTTTTGGCACTAGAAGTGGTTGTAGCGCATCTATACTTATACTCAACTCCAAACACCGCTTGGACTGGCGTACTGATTATGGCGGTACCTGCTTTTCTTGCCATCAGTGGCGTTGTTGTGCTGAAAAGCTACAGCGATAGAGTATCGCTTAAGGATTTTGCAAAAAGGCGAGCACTAAGAATACTTCCAGCGCTAATAGCATCTTTGCTACTGACATTTGTCTTATTTGATTCGCAGGTCGCTTTAAACTCTATAACCACTTGGCTTTCAGGTGGGATTTATATTCCAGAAAAGGGCTACACGAACCAAGCTCTTTGGTCTCTCGCCTGGGAAGAGCTTGCGTATCTAACATTAGCAGGGCTATGGGCAATTGGTGCATACCAGAAGCCTAGATTTATTTGGCTAACGCTTGTTGCATCTGCTTTAACCGTACTGATATTGTCATCTACTGGATTTGGTTCGTTCCCCGTAACGCTCACCCTGCTAGCGCAGGCTTTTTTTGTAGGAAATCTGGCGTTTATATACAGAAAAAAACTACATATTGCTGGACGATTTGCGCCTTGGGCGTTCCTTGCGCTTACTCTTTTAATACCGCCCTTCCCATTGCGCCATTTACTTCATGCAGTGGCTGTGGTTTGGGTGGGGATCGCAGGTTTAAGAATTATCGCCTTTCGCATTCCAGACATAAGTTACGGCGTCTACATCTATCACGTACCGATATTATTATTTATTACTGAAAAATGCCGAATCACGGACATCCAAAGCGTAAGCTGGATATTAATGACTGTTCTTCTACCAACTTGCATAGCAAGCTGGTATCTCATTGAAAGACCTTTTATTCGCTACAAACGCAACAAAAAAGCTATTAGAACCGTCAATCCAGGTGCTTGAGATTTTGATGGTTAACTTAGCCTGTGACCGAATCCGCCAAGAGCGGATTCGGTCATGGTTGTTGCGTTGAGTCAGTCCGGCTTACACCCGGGCGATAGTGGTCTCGCCGTTGTAGGGTTCTGGCTGCTCCGGCCACGCTGGCGCTGATGGCCAGATCGGCTGACCGGTCACGCGGCCGAGAAAAACCCGGTACTTTTTCCATTCGGCCAACATCGCCACGCGAAGGGCTTTCTTCGACCTCCTCCGGCAAGGCGCAATCGCCGTCGATGGCGCCGTTGATTGCATCGACCCGACCTTGCAGTGCAGTTACCTGGGCAGTTGCCAGCCGGGTTCGCGCATAGAGGTCCGCCGTCATTTCTCGAAGCAGCCCCTGCTCAGCGATTGCATCGATTAGTGACTGCGGAATTCATCGACAAGGCTTTCGCCTTCGGCCAGATCGGCCTCGGTAAAGTCGTCGCCTACAGCCCGCCAGCCGTAGCTCGTGATTGCATATGGCATCATCGGTCCACCCCATAGCCAGAAATATCGATTGAAAGCGAACCACCTGAACCCGAATTGAAGTACCAGAGGTTCCCGGAGTCATCCAACGTCGTGCCACAGGACATTTTCCCGCCTGGTTCTGACCCGATCGTGGTTACGTTGAAATTGCCGGGGGGCGAGGCTTGCCACAGGGGTGCCGTTGTTGTTCATGTTCAAGCGAACGGTTTCCGTCACGTTGATCGGCACGATTGCCGAAGTGACGATAGTGGTCGGGGTAGTAGCCGTTCCGTTTGAAAGAACCCGGTATGGTGCTGCGATCAGGTTGTCTCGGTAGTTGAGAATTCCGTCGCTGCCCATGGCGAAGCCCAAACGCCGCCGTTTTTACCAGACCGGAATGCGCCGATGAATCGCCGCGACCAACTTGGGCATACTACTGTCGTGATGAGCGAGCAGTACATTCGGAATCGCAAGGGCAAAAGGGTCATGCCCACGAAGTTAATTGCGGACCACTGTCAAAATTGCGGACCGGAAACAAACAAGGGTTTGCATCAGCTTTCGCTCGCAAACCCTTGATTTTAGATGGTGCCCGAAGCCGGAATCGAACCGGCACGCCCTTACGAGCGGGGGATTTTAAGTCCCATGCGTCTACCAGTTTCGCCATTCGGGCGGCAGCGCGGTGTAGCTTTACTCTGATGACGATTCACAGTCCTGACAGGAACTGCACGTCGCCGGCAGAGGGGGAAATATATACATCACTTCCCGGTGAAGCAAGTTTGCAGTTGCCGTTTCAAAGACTAAATCTTTCCGTGCAATGCAAATAAAAAAGCTCCGTAAATCATGGATCTACGGAGCTTGTTTATAGTGGAGGCCGAGGTCGGAATCGAACCGGCGTAGGCGGATTTGCAATCCGCTGCATAACCATTTTGCTACTCGGCCTCAAAACATTTGCTGTCAGTAGCGCAACAACAAACGTTGTACAAATTGGAGCGGGAAACGAGACTCGAACTCGCGACCCCGACCTTGGCAAGGTCGTGCTCTACCAACTGAGCTATTCCCGCTTGGTGTGGCGCATTCTATAGATTCCAGATGCCCCGTCAACCCTTTGATTCAAAAAAGTTTTATTTCTTTTCTACATCAGTCTTCAGATGTGGCCAGGCTGCGCGAAGGTATTGAACCATCGACCACAGGGTCAGACCTGCAGAGATCATCAGCAACGCATAACCCATGAGAACCCAGAAACTGAAAGCCTTGGGGTTGGCCAGGAGAATCACCAGTGCCAGCATCTGCGCAGCAGTTTTCCATTTACCCAGATTGGATACGGCCACATGAGCCCGGGCACCGAGTTCGGCCATCCATTCACGCAACGCCGAGACCACGATCTCGCGACCGATAATGACAGCTGCCGGCAGCGTGAGCCAAAGGTTGCCATGCTCTTGCACCAGCAAGACCAGTGCGACGGCGACCATGAGCTTATCGGCTACCGGATCGAGAAACGCACCAAAAGGCGTGCTTTGTTCCAGGCGTCGCGCGAGGTAGCCGTCCAGCCAGTCCGTCGCTGCCGCAAAGGCGAATACCGAACTTGAGGCCAGATAGCTCCATTGGTAGGGCAGATAGAACAGCAGAATGAAGATCGGAATGAGCAGGACGCGGAGAACGGTAATCAGATTAGGGATATTCATCGGCACAACTGGCTACGAGGTGAATGGGCATTCTACTCACTATGCAGGTTTGCATAAATCGACTCTGCTAGCTTTTTGCTGATCCCCGGTGCTTTGGCGATCTCTTCGATGCTTGCACGAGACAGCTCCTGCAATCCACCAAAATGTTTCAACAAGTCCCGCCGCCGGGTCGGCCCTACGCCAGCAACGCCTTCCAACGTTGACGTGCGGCGGGTCTTGCCGCGCCGTGCACGGTGGCCGGTGATCGCAAAGCGGTGGGCCTCGTCACGGATTTGCTGGATCAGGTGCAGCGCCGGCGAATCGCCACGCAAGGTGAATTCGTTTGCCGCATCATTCAGATACAAAGTCTCGAAGCCCGCCTTGCGCGTGGCACCCTTCGCGACCCCCAGCAAGATCAGATCCGGAACAGCCAGTTCGTTGAGCACGTCACGCGCCATCGACAACTGCCCCTTGCCGCCGTCCACCAACAGGATGTCCGGTAACTTGCCCTCGCCTTCCTTCAGCTTGCTGAAGCGTCGGGTCAGGGCCTGATGCATGGCGGCGTAATCGTCGCCAGCGGTCACACCTTCGATGTTGTAGCGGCGATAATCCGACTTGATCGCCCCTTCCGGCCCGAACACCACGCAGGAAGCGACCGTGGCTTCACCGCTGGAGTGGCTGATGTCATAGCATTCCAGCCGTTGCGGCGGCTCGTCGAGGTTCAACACTTCTGCCAACGCTTCGAAACGTGCGGCAACGTGTTGACGGTTGGCCAACCTTGCGCCAAGCGCCTGCTCGGCATTGGTCACGGCCAGCTGCTGCCAACGAGCCCGCGTTCCCCGGACCCGATGACTGATGGTCAACTCACGTCCGCGGAGTGTGTGAATAGCCTCGATCAACGCAGGAAAGTCTTCGTGAACGACATTGACGATCAACTCGCTCGGCAAGTCGCGCTCCGGGCTGCTGATGAAGTATTGCCCCAGAAACGCAGCCATGACTTCGGCTACGTCTTCTTCGATCCCGACCTGGGGGAAGAAATTCTTGCTGCCAAGCACCCGCCCTCCCCGCACGCTGATCAGGTGGACACAAGCACCGCCCGGATTGACGAACGCGGCGATCACATCGATATCACCCGTTCCGCCTTCCATGCTCTGCTGATCCTGCACTCGACGCAGCAAGGCAATCTGGTCGCGCAGTTCGGCGGCGCGCTCAAATTCGAGGTTAACCGCAGCCTCTTCCATCGCCGTCGACAGCTCATTGGTCAACGCATGGCTTCGCCCTTCGAGGAACATCACCGAGTGACGTACGTCCTCGGCGTAAACCTCAGGCTCGACCAGCCCGACGCAGGGTGCCTTGCAACGTTTGATCTGATATTGCAGGCACGGTCGGGTCCGGTTCTTGTAATAGCTGTCCTCGCACTGACGCACGAAGAACGTCTTCTGCAGAAGGCTGAGACTTTCGCGAATCGCGCCGGCGCTCGGGTAGGGACCAAAATATTTACCCTTCGCCTTTTTCGCCCCGCGATGAATGCTCAGGCGTGGGAATTGCCCGTCAGACAAAAAGACATAGGGATAGGATTTGTCATCGCGCAACAGGATGTTGTACGGCGGCCTCCACTCCTTGATCAGAGTCTGCTCAAGCAGCAACGCCTCTGTCTCGTTGGAAGTAATGGTGGTTTCGACTTGGGCGATACGCCCGACCAGTGCCGCCGTTTTCGGCGCCAGGCCCGTCTTGCGAAAGTAACTGGCCAGGCGTTTCTTCAGGTTCTTGGCTTTGCCTACGTACAACAGACGCGCGTCGCTGTCGAACATGCGATACACGCCGGGGCGCCCGCTGACGGTCGATAAAAAAGCGCCCGAATCGAATGTCTCAGTCATGGTCAGAGGCTGGCATCAACCATGCCGTGACGAACCGCCAACAGCGTCAGTTCGACATCGCTGCTGATCGAGAGCTTTTCGAAAATGCGGTAGCGATAGGTATTCACGGTTTTCGGCGACAAACACAATTTGTCGGAAATGATCTGAACCTTCTGGCAGCCGACAATCATCAGCGCAATCTGGATTTCCCGTTCCGACAACGCATCGAACGGTGAATCATTGGTCGGCTGAAAGGATTTGATTGCCAGTTGCTGGGCAATCTGCGGGCTGATATAGCGCTGGCCGGCGAACACCAGGCGAATGGCCTGAACCATTTCCGGCAATCCGGCGCCCTTGGTCAGATACCCCGCCGCACCGGCCTGCAACAAACGTGTAGGAAACGGATCTTCCTCACACACGGTGACTGCAACCACTTTGATGTCGGGATGGCTGCGCAACAGTTTGCGCGTAGCTTCGAGGCCGCCGATGCCCGGCATCTTGACGTCCATCAGCACCACGTCGGGCTTCAACTCACGAGCCTTGATGAGGGATTCTTCCCCGGACTCGGCCTGGCCCACCACCTGCAGGCCATCGATGTCGGCCAGCATACGTGTAATGCCTGTACGAACGAGATCATGGTCGTCGACCACTAGCACCCTAATCAAGCAGACACCTCGCGATATGGTCTTATTGGGATGCCGGACACCTTAGCAAAAAGTGCGGGGCAGACCTAGCAGCAAGCGACATATAAAAAGTTTCAATTCTTCATCGAGGGCTTGCCAGACGTGCGTTTCAGAGCACAGGTGTACTCACGTCAAGCTGCATTCGCAGGAAACACTCATCCTCACCCTGCACCAACATTCCTTTTTTTCGATACAGGTTTTGCGCCGGATTGTTTTTGAACACCGTCAGGCGCAACGCCGGGCGACACTCCAGCCGCGCCATCGCAACAACCTGATCGATCGCCCAGGATCCTGCGCCCTGGCCTTGAGCGCTCTCGACGATCTGCAATTCGCGGATGTACAGGGCCCGAGCATCACGGCTCAGACTGAAATACCCCGTCAACTCGCCTTCCTGAAGGATCAACCAGTTGTCGCGCCCGGCCCAGGCGACATCGAACGCCTCGTCCTGCCACAGCAAGTCATAGTGAATGTAGTAGCGGAGCATGTTTCGGCAAGTCAGCTCTCGCACAAACGACAGGTCGGCGGCCGTTGCCTGGCGCAATTCAAAACTCATTCCTGCCTCGATACGCGTCAAAAGCAGAGTGTGGCACACCCAGGCGAGCGCTCAACCCATAAAGTCCTTCTTGCTACTCCAATAGCATTTTCTGATTGCTGACGCGCAGCAGCCTCTAGTAAGCTCGGCGCATTCATCGGAGACAGCTCATGTTCAACGCCCTTTCACAGCTTCATACCACCAGCGCCTCGCGCTCGGTTGCGGCTGCCCGGGTGAACGGTGCCTCGGCTCCAGCAAGCTTTTATTTTGGGTATTGGTTTAGCCACTGGCGCGCCTGATACCCAACCGGCGCCCATTTGAACGGGTCGCCTACCAGAGATTTCTCAACCCCCGGTCGGCCTCCCGACCGGGGGTTTTGTTTTTTCAGGCCCGAACTTTTTTCAGCAACACACCAGACACTTTGAGGATTCAACCAATGAACTACGCCACTTATTACCGTTACGACAGTTTTTCCGCCTGGCGATTTACCAGCCTCCGCTCGGGACAACCTGCCGCCTCCGATCGGTCACCCACAGGTGGCAAGCCAACACACGTAGCCAATCCGGCCAATTGTCGAACACCCCAGTAGGGCCGATTAAGCGGGAAGCCCCCGCCGTCCGCCCAGGAATTACCGAATATGAACTCGTCCGTTTCTGCTCTGCCACTGTCCACGCTGAACTCTGCCAACGAAGCACTGACCCTGCGTCTGCCAAGTTCGCTGCAACTCAAGCAGCAATTGCCGCTCAGCAATGCCCTGAACAATCAAGTCGTTGCCCACCGCCAGGCGGTCCGAGCGATTCTCAATGGTGAAGACCAACGCCTTTTGGTGATCGTTGGCCCTTGCTCGATACACGACCCCGAATCCGCACTTGAATACGCCGAAAAGCTCGCACAACTGGCCAGCGAAGTCCGTCAGGACATGTTGCTTGTCATGCGCGCCTACGTTGAAAAGCCTCGCACCACCGTTGGCTGGAAAGGCCTGGCATACGATCCTCATCTCGACGGTAGCGACGACATGGCTGCGGGCCTGACGCTATCGCGCGAACTGATGCTGGAAATGATCCGCCTAGGACTGCCGGTCGCCACTGAACTGCTACAACCCATGGCCGCCGGATACTTCGACGACTTGCTGAGCTGGGTCGCCATCGGCGCCCGCACCACTGAATCACAGATCCATCGTGAAATGGCCAGCGGGCTTGGCATGCCGGTCGGCTTCAAGAATGGAACCGATGGTGGTGTCGCCATTGCCGTCGATGCGATGCGTTCGGCAGCTCATCCCCACCGCCATTTCGGCGTGGACAGCCAGGGCCATCCGGCAATCATCCCGACTTTGGGCAACCCGGATACGCATCTGGTGTTGCGGGGTGGACATCAGGGGCCGAACTACGACCGTGAAAGCGTTTCCAGGATCAACAGCGAATTGAGCCGACTAAAAATTCCGAGCCGGATAATGGTCGACTGTAGCCACGCAAACAGCGGCAAGGACCCGCTTCGTCAGCCTGAAGTGTTCAATCATGTAGTGGAACAGCGTTTGCAGGGCGACCGCTCGCTGATCGGCATGATGCTTGAATCGCACCTGTTCGAAGGATGCCAGCCCTTGAGCGAGTCGCTTCGCTACGGGGTTTCGGTAACCGATGGCTGCCTCGGGTTCGATGCTACGAGGCAATTGCTGCTGGACGCCGCCCACCGTATGCGCAAACAGACTTCGGTCTGATGATGAGCACCGCCCTCCGCCGAATTTCAAGCGGAGGGCGGGCTACGTTCGCAACGCTAGATCAAGCCTGTACGCGAACCAGAGTCACCGCAGACTCCTGACTGACATCATCCAGCCGTTCGACCGAGTAGGACAGTCGCACAACAGTGTTCACATGCTCTCGCCAGAACCGGTAAGGCACGATGAAAACCAACGGCTGCATGGCCATCCCCCCGATGATTTCGCGGTCGTCCCGGTGGAAGAACGACTCGCCGTCACACTTGAGATAAACCAGCTCACCCTCCTCTACCTGCGCATCACTTATCATCACGCTGACGCCATCGGTGGCGTCATGCATATCAAGCACGCCGTCTTCCGCTTCAAGCACTCGGGGTGCCGGTAGCTCATCTCGTGCCAATGGGCCAATGCTGATCCGCGTAGCGCCTGACTCGCGAATGGCTCCGCTTTTCTGCTCTACACGGTAGTGAACCAACACCTCGCCGCCCAAATGCGGAGCGATGAATTCGGGCGCGACTCCGAACACCAAGGGCTGACCGACAGCAAAGAACTCAACTATAAGAATGTCTCGAAATGATGCCTCCGGCGAGGGCCCCTGCCAGATCAACTCTACCCGGTCGCCTGCACTCATTCCGGCATAGGGTTGAAGGATGGCAGTCGTTCCGTCGGGTACGCGAGCCGGATCGAGACTGCCCCCGACGGCATCCTCCACGAGGACCGGTAGCAGACTGTAGCGGACGTCTCCGACGTCCAGCAGCGTACGCATTGAAGAACCAGGCGCCGATCTCGTGACGCTGTTCAATGTCCAGAACACCTCCAGCGTGCCCCCGTCCAATGCTGCGATGTGAACGTCCCGCACGATCAGAACGACATCCTTGCCCAGCTGACTTTCACTGACGGATCTCGCAATGTCGTGCCGATACGGCAGGCCTTCTGTATCGAAACCATGCCAGCTCAACACGACCCTGTCACCGCATGCCATTCCAGACCAGGGCGCAATCCGCACGACAACCTTGCTCAATGACGGATCAACGACAGCGCCGACAATCGAATCCAGTGTGGGCGCTGGCAACGGCAAAGCCCCTGCGCCCTCCCGACAGGGTCCGAACGACTGAACGCTGCCACCCTCCATCCCTTTGTCCTTTTCTTGCAAGACCGCTCCTTGTAAATCATTCATCAGTTGCCTCTCCATTCCCTGGAAATGACACGTCGCCTGAGCTCTGCGTCGAAGAGCCTCCATTTAAACCGCTTCACCACCGATCGGATGTCAGCTCCTTACTGTTCGAGCCATGACCAAACGCACTAAAGGAAGTAGGCAAAAAAGGGAAAAGTACTTTCGATGAGGCGGGAGCTGTCTGAATGTTCCGAAGCGGAGTTCATGCAGCAGTGAAAATTCATACACGCATTGATCCAGTTTCCAACGCATGACGGCGATTCTTCAGGCATCCCCAGCCTCACGACTGTTTTAGAGTGGCAAGCAGAAAACATCGACGATCATCTGCGATCAAGGACGAAAAATGCTACTAAATGCGACAACCAATCATCCTATTCTTTTGGTGCATGGCCTGTTCGGATTCGAGCGCATTGGCCCGTTCGAACTTTTCCACGACGTAAAACAGGCGCTCAAGGCTGCTGGCGCGCAGGTGTTTGTGCCCCATCTGTCGGTCATCCATGACAATGAAATACGTGGGGAGCAACTGCTCTCGCAAATCAACGCAGTGTTAAGGGGCACAGGCGCGGCCAAAGTCAACCTGATCGGCCACAGTCAAG
This sequence comes from Pseudomonas sp. 3-2, assembly GCF_019710535.1. Classification (NCBI taxonomy): domain Bacteria; kingdom Pseudomonadati; phylum Pseudomonadota; class Gammaproteobacteria; order Pseudomonadales; family Pseudomonadaceae; genus Pseudomonas; species Pseudomonas sp. 3-2. The sequence goes on from NZ_CP081200.1 coordinate 3,576,089, forward strand.
GCGCACTCACGGCACGCTATGCTGCAGCGCTAGCCCCACACAACGTTGCGTCTGTTACGTCAGTCAGCGGGCCAAACCATGGCTCGGAACTGGCGGACTTCCTGCGCAAGGCGTTGATACCTGGAAGACTTCCGGAGGTCGTGGCACAGAATGTAGCGACCCGGTTTGCCGATTTTCTGTCACTGCTCAGCGGGCAAAAGGCATTGCCGCACAGCGCACTGGCTGCGCTGGGTGCCTTGACAACGGAGGGGGTCGGCAACTTCAACGACAAATACCCGCAGGGTCTGCCCGAGGTCTGGGGCGGTCACGGTGCAGAATGGGTGAATGGCGTTCGCTATTTTTCATGGAGCGGCGTCGTACCCGAAGAGCCGTCGCTCGACCCTGTCCAGGGCATCTGCTGCGCCCTCTCGGAATACTTCATTACAGAACTCGCCCAGAACGACGGACTTGTCGGTCGCTTCAGCTCTCACCTGGGCACCGTGATCCGCTCCGACTACTCCCTCGATCACCTGCATACTCTGCGGCGGGCAAGCGGACACCACGCCATGGCTAACGACTCGATACGTCTCTATGTCGAGCACGCCTTGCGCCTTCAAGCCGCTGATCTATAGATGTCTCATCAGACCAGCGAACGGAACTTTGCCGAGAAATCGGCCACTGAATCCGGTAGGCTCCACCCTTTATCGATTTGATTGGAGAATTTCCCCATGGCTAAAGCCACTGCCCGCCACATCCTGGTTTCCAGCGAAGCCAAGTGCAACGAACTCAAGGCCCAGATCGAAGGTGGCGCTGATTTCGCCGAAGTGGCCAAGGCCAACTCCACCTGCCCGTCCAGCCGTCAGGGCGGCGACCTGGGTTCGTTCGGTCCTGGCCAGATGGTCAAGGAATTCGACACCGTGGTATTCAGCGCACCGATCAACGTCGTGCAAGGCCCGGTGAAGACCCAGTTTGGCTATCACCTGCTGGAAGTCACCAGCCGTCAGGACTGATTTCAGCCCGACCTGCTGTGCAACGGCCCGCCTGATGGCGGGCCGTTTTGTTTTGGTTACACCGCACCGCTGGCGAACGGCGCGCCGCTCGCGTACAAATTGCGCTTATCGATTACCCGGCTTTAAGGCTGACAATGCGACTGGCTTTCCCGACATTGATGTTCACTGCCCTAACCCTGCTGCTTGGGATCACTGGTGTGGACGCCGCACCGCAGCATGCGATGACCGTCTATGGCGAACCGGCAAAGTACCCGCCCGGCTTCAGTCACTTCGATTACACCAACGCCCAGGCGCCAAAAGGCGGGACAATGCGCCGCTCGGCCATCGAGATCGGCCACTTCGATCATGTGCTGCCGTATATCGACAAAGGCATCGGCGTCAGCCAGATCGACGGCCTGCTGTATTCCCCGCTGGCCCAGCGTTCGCTCGACGAGCCCTACACCGTATACGGCCTCGTGGCGCAGAAAATGGAGCGCTCGGATGACGGCCTGTCCCTGCGCTTCTTTATCAATCCCAAAGCCCGCTTCGCCGATGGCAAGCCGATCACCGCCGAAGACGTGCGCTACACGTATGATTTGCTGATGACCCAGGGCAGCCTGCGTTATCGCACCCAGTTCGCCGACGTCAAAGGCGTGGAAGTGGAAGCCCCGTTGACCGTGCGTTTCGATTTCAAGAGCAACGAAAACCGTACCCTGCCACTCGACATCGCGACCCTGCCGGTATTTCCCGAACACTGGTGGAAAACCCGTGATTTCGCCGGCGGTGGCGGCTATGAACCGCCGCTGGGCAGCGGCCCGTATCGGGTCGGCAAAGTCGATTCCGGGCGCAGCATTACCTTCGAACGCAACCCGGACTGGTGGGGCAAGGACCTGCCGGTCAGCCGTGGCCTGTACAACTTCGATCATTTCAGCATCGAGTACTTCGGCGACACCGACGTCGCCCGCCAGGTCTTGCGCGGTGGCGCCTATGACTACAACCGTGAATTCTCCGCCACCGGCTACTCCATCGGTTACGACAGTCCGGCCCTGAGCGACGGTCGCCTGCAAAAGGCTCATCTGGCCACCGAGGCACCGCAGTCGGCCCAAGGTTTCGTGTTTAACCTGCAAAAGCCGATGTTCCAGGATCGCCGCGTTCGACAGGCCCTGGCCATGCTCTGGGATTTCGAATGGAGCAACCGGCAGATGATGCGCAACATGTACATTCGCCAGCAGAGTTACTTCTCCAACACCGACCTGGCCGCGCGCCAGCTGCCGGATGCCGCCGAGCTGAAGATTCTGGAACCCTTGCGCGGACAGATTCCCGACGAGGTGTTCACCCAGGTCTTCGAAGCGCCGAAAACCGACGGCAGCGGCCTTATCCGCGACAAACAACTGCAAGCGTTGGAGCTGCTGGAACAGGCCGGCTGGAAACCCGATGGCGACCAGTTGGTCAACGACCGTGGCGAGCCGTTGAGCTTCACTTTCCTGGTCAGCCAGAACGGCATGGACCGTCTGCTGCTGCCGTACAAGCGCACACTTAAACAGATCGGCATCAACCTCGACATCCGTCGCATCGACTCCTCGCAATACGTCAACCGTCTGATGAGCCGCGACTACGACATGATTGTCACTGGTTACCCGGTCACCACCTCCCCCGGCGGCGAACTGTTGAACTACTTCGGTTCGGCATCGGCCAACGACCCCGGTGCCAACAATTACATGGTGCTGAAGAACCCGGCGGTCGACACCTTGATCAACGGCCTGATCCGCGCTTCGACCCAGGCCGATATGCTGCGTTACGCCCATGCACTGGATCGGGTTCTGCAATGGAACTACTACTGGATTCCCAACTACTACCCGCCGGGCACGTCCACCGTGTGGTGGAACCGTTTCGGCATTCCCACCGTGCAGGCGAGCAATGACGAAGCGATCGAGAGCTGGTGGGAAATCAGCAGCACGCCGCTGACCAACCAGCAGATGACGGCCGAGAAAATCAGCCGTGGCAGACCCGGAGGGCCGCACTGATGTGGGCTTACATACTGCGGCGCCTGCTGCTGATCATTCCGACGCTGGTGATCATTCTGCTGGTCAATTTCGTGATCATCCAGGCCGCGCCAGGTGGTCCGGTTGAACAAGCCATCGCCCACTTGCAAGGCATTGGCGGCGCCAGCGTCGGTGGCGGGGCGAGCGAGACCATGAGCGGCACGTCCCGCGCCAGTCGCGGCCTCGATCCGCAGCTGATCAAGGACATCGAAAAACAGTACGGCTTCGACAAACCGGCCCATGAACGCCTGTGGCTGATGCTCAAGAACTACGCGCAGCTGGATTTCGGCAAAAGCTTCTTCCGCGGCGCCACGGTCACCGACCTGATCCTGCAGAAAATGCCGGTGACCATTTCCCTCGGCCTGTGGGCGACGCTGATCACCTATCTGGTGTCGATCCCGCTGGGCATCCGCAAAGCCGTGCACCACGGCAGCCATTTCGATATCTGGAGCAGCACGGCGATCATCATCGGCTACGCCATGCCGGCATTCCTGTTCGCGATGTTCCTGATCGTGGTGTTCGCCGGCGGCACCTCACTGAACTGGTTCCCGGTGCGCGGCTTGGTGTCCGACAACTTCGAATCCCTGTCGACGCTGGGCAAAATCACCGACTACTTCTGGCACCTGGTGTTGCCGGTCACGGCGCTGGTGATCGGCGGTTTCGCCACCCTGACCATTCTCACCAAGAACTCGTTCCTCAATGAAATCACCCGGCAATACGTGGTCACCGCGCGCGCCAAAGGCCTGAGCGAAAACCGGGTGCTCTATGGGCATGTCTTCCGCAACGCGATGCTGCTGGTGGTGTCGGGTATTCCCCAGGCGTTCATCAGCGTGTTCTTCGCCGGTTCGTTGCTGATCGAAGTGATCTTCTCCCTCGACGGCTTGGGGCGCATGAGTTACGAAGCGGCGGTGTCCCGTGATTATCCGGTGGTGTTCGGCTCGCTGTTCATCTTCACCCTGTTCGGCCTGCTGATAAAACTGATCGGCGACCTGTGCTACACGCTGGTCGACCCGCGCATCGACTTCGCCGCGAGGAATGCCTGATGTTCAAGCTCTCGCCTCTGGGCCGTCGCCGTTTCGAACGCTTCAAGAAAAATCGCCGGGGCTGGTGGTCGCTGTGGTTGTTCATCGGGCTGTTCCTGCTCAGTCTCGGCGGCGAACTGATCGCCAACGACAAGCCGCTGATCGTCAGTTATCAAGGGCAATGGTATTTCCCGGTATTCAAGCGCCACACCGAGCAGGAGTTCGGCGGACAACTGCCGTTCCAGGCCGATTACCGCAGCGATTACGTGCAGAAGCTGATCCGCAAGGACGGTGGCTGGCTGCTGTTTCCGCCGATTCCGTTCAGTGACGACACCCCGAACTACGACCTCAACAAACCGGCACCGAGCCCGCCGACTTCGGTCAACTGGCTGGGTACCGACGATCAGGCGCGGGACGTCCTGGCCCGGGTGATCTTCGGCGCGCGGGTGTCGATCCTGTTCGCCCTGATGCTGACGTTTGTCAGCGCCCTGATCGGCATCGCGGCCGGCGCCCTGCAGGGCTATTACGGGGGCTGGGTCGATCTGCTCGGCCAGCGTTTGCTGGAGGTCTGGTCGGGCTTGCCGGTGCTTTACCTGCTGATCATCCTTTCGGGATTCGTCGAGCCGAACTTCTGGTGGCTGCTGGGGATCATGGCGCTGTTTTCCTGGCTGGCGCTGGTGGACGTGGTCCGCGCCGAGTTTCTGCGCGGGCGCAACCTCGAGTACGTCAAGGCTGCCCGGGCCCTGGGTTTGAGCGATCGCAAAGTGATTGTCCGGCACATCCTGCCCAACGCAATGAACGCGACCCTGAGCTACCTGCCGTTCATTCTGACCGGGGCGATTTCGACCCTGACCGCGCTGGACTTCCTCGGCTTCGGCATGCCTGCCGGCAGCGCGTCTCTGGGTGAGTTGATCGGTCAGGGCAAGCAGAACCTGCAGGCGCCGTGGCTCGGGTTGACCGCGTTTTTCACCCTGGCGCTGATTCTTTCCCTGTTGGTATTCATCGGCGAAGCGTTGCGCGATGCCTTTGACCCGCGCTCATGAACGGACCCTTGATATGACTGACAACCTGATCGAAATCCGTGATCTCAGCGTCGCCTTCCATGGCCAGACCGTGGTGCGCAACCTGTGTCTGGACATCCGCCCCGGCGAGTGCCTGGCACTGGTCGGCGAGTCGGGCTCGGGCAAGTCTGTGACGGCTCATTCGATCCTGCAATTGCTCCCTGAATGCGATGCCCGGACTACCGGCAGCATCCGTTATCGTGGGCAGGAACTGGTCGGCGCCGACCCAAAGACCCTGCGCGACCTGCGGGGCAACCGCATCGCCATGATTTTCCAGGAGCCGATGACCTCGCTCAATCCGTTGCACACGATTGAAAAGCAGATTGGCGAGACCCTGTTGCTGCACCGTGGCCTCGGCGGCAAAGAGGCTCAGGCACGGATCCTCGAACTGCTGGAACTGGTGGGCATCCAGAAACCGAAAGAACGGCTGAAGGCTTATCCGCATCAACTGTCCGGTGGCCAGCGCCAACGGGTGATGATCGCGATGGCCCTGGCCTGCGAGCCCGAACTGCTGATCGCCGACGAACCGACCACAGCCCTCGATGTGACCGTACAGCGCAAGATCCTGTTGCTGCTCAAGTCCCTGCAACGGCGCCTGGGCATGTCACTGCTGCTGATCAGCCACGACCTCAATCTGGTGCGCAGCATCGCCCAACGGGTGTGCGTGATGAAGGCCGGGGAAATCGTCGAGCAGGCGCCGTGCGAAACCCTGTTCACCGAACCGAAACACCCTTACAGCTGCGTGTTGCTCAACGCCGAACCGGAAGGCGAAGCGCTCCCGCGGGACGAACGCGAAAACGTGCTCGAAGTCGATGACCTGCAGGTGGATTTCACGGTCGGCGGCGGGTTGTTCCAGCGCAAGCAATACCTGCGCGCGGTGGACGGCATCAGCCTGAACATCCAGCGTGGCAAGACGCTGGGCATCGTCGGCGAGTCCGGTTCGGGCAAGTCGACCCTCGGTCAGGCGATCCTGCGGCTGCTGGACTCCAAGGGCAACATTCGCTTCCAGGGCACGGCACTCGACGGTCTCGACCAGAAGCAGATGCGACCGTGGCGCCGGCAGATGCAGGTGGTGTTTCAGGATCCGTTCGGCAGCCTCAGCCCGCGCATGTCGGTGGCACAGATCATCAGCGAAGGGCTGGAAGTGCATTGCCAGTCCACCGCCGACGAGTGCGACGATCAGGTGATCCGCGTGCTCAAGGAAGTGGGCCTCGACCCCGAAAGCCGCCATCGCTATCCCCATGAGTTCTCCGGTGGCCAGCGTCAGCGCATTGCCATCGCCCGGGCGCTGGTGCTCAAACCAGCGCTGATCCTGCTCGACGAGCCGACGTCGGCACTGGATCGTACCGTGCAGAAACAGGTGGTCGCCCTGCTCCGCCAGCTTCAGGAAAAACACGGCCTGACCTATTTGTTCATCAGTCATGACCTGGCTGTGGTGCGGGCGCTGGCCCACGACATGATCGTGATCAAGGACGGCAAAGTGGTCGAAAGCGGCGCCAGCCATGACGTGTTCGACTCACCGCAGCATCCCTATACCAAAGAGCTGTTGGCGGCGGCGCATCCGGGATAGGCATAATCGCGCCACCTGACTTCCGCCAATGGACGCCGCCATGAACACCACCGAAAGCCTCAAGGATTACCAACGGGTCCGCACGCTGGCGATCCGTTCGTTGTTCGAGATCATCGAGCAATCCAGTGAAGGCACGGTGATTGTCGACCGCGATGCGAACATCGTCTGGATGAACGAGCGCTACGCCCGGCGCTTCGGTCTCGACTCCGCCGCCGGGGCCATCGGTAAACCCTGCGAAAGCGTGATCCCCGGCAGCCTGCTGCGCGAGGTAGTACGCACCGGGCGGCCGATTCTGCTGGACATGCAGGACACCCCGAAAGAACCGCTGGTGGTGATGCGCCTGCCGATCCATGACGACGCCGGCGCGGTGATCGGCGCCATCGGTTTTGCCCTGTTCGACGAACTGCGCACGCTGTCGCCGATGCTCAAACGCTACCTGAGTATGCAGGAAGAACTGGCCTCGACCCGTTCGCTGCTGCGCGCCCGGCAGACCAAATACAACTTCGCACACTTCATCGGCACCAGCGCTGCCAGCCTTGAAGTCAAACGTCGTGCCCGTCGCAGCGCCAGTGCTGAGTCACCGGTTCTGTTGCTGGGCGAAACCGGCAGCGGCAAGGAGTTGCTGGCACAGGCCATCCACGGTGCTTCGCCACGGGCGCACAAGGCCTTCGTCAGCATCAACAGCGCGGCGATTCCCGAAGCGTTGCTTGAAGCTGAGTTCTTCGGCACAGCACCGGGCGCCTTCACCGGCGCCGACCGCAAGGGCCGCACCGGCAAGTTGCAGATTGCCCAGGGCGGGACGCTGTTTCTCGACGAAATCGGCGACATGCCGCTACCGCTGCAAAGCAAATTGCTGCGGGTGTTGCAGGAAAAGGAATTCGAGCCTGTAGGCTCCAACGACGTGATCCAGAGCGATGTTCGGGTGATCGCCGCGACCTCGACGGATCTGGAAGCGGCAATCAAGCGTGGCGATTTCCGCGCGGATTTGTATTACCGGCTCAACGTGCTTCCGATTCAGGTGCCGCCGCTGAGGGAGCGGCTGGATGATCTGCCGGCGCTCAGTGAGGCGATTCTTGAAGAGCTGCGCAGTCAGCACGAACTCAACCGTGAAGCGCTTGAGCTACTGGGTCAGCACGCCTGGCCGGGGAATATCCGCGAATTGCGCAACGTGCTGGAGCGAGCGGCGCTGCTCAGTGATGACCTGATGCTGACGGCGGATGACATTCGGGCGGCGATTGGCACGTTTACACCGGTTGAGCGAACACTAGCGTCTGTGTCAGAGCCAACAATAAACGAGACCTACAGTCAGGCCCGCGAGCGGTTTGACCGGCAGTTGATTCAATCCACCCTCGCGCAATGCGGGGGCAAGGTGATTGAGGCGGCTGAGCGGTTGGGACTGGGCCGTTCGACGCTTTACAAGAAAATGATTGCGCTGGGGATCGCCGAGTCTCAGTAAAGAGACTCAAATCCCAATAAAGAGACAAAATCAAAAGCTTCGCGGGCAAGCCCGCTCCCACAGGGGAATTCGCTCAACTGTGGGAGTGGGCTTGCCCGCGAAAGCGTCCTCTCAGTCAGAGAAGTCTCCAAACAGAGACAAAACCCCAAAGACCGCCACCAAAAATCAAACTAACTCCTTTTATTTCAACAAGTTAACCATCTGGCACAAATCTCGCTTTAACTCTCCCCACACCCGTTCCACCCACAAAAATAACAATCGAAGGAGCACACCATGAGTGTGATCATCGCCTTGGCAGCCCTCGCGCTGCTGATGCTCGCGGCCTACCGTGGCTACAGCGTTATCCTTTTTGCCCCGATCGCCGCCCTCGGCGCCGTCCTGCTCACCGACCCGTCTGCCGTCGCCCCTGCTTTCACCGGGGTGTTCATGGAGAAGATGGTCGGCTTCATCAAACTCTACTTTCCCGTGTTCCTGCTCGGCGCCGTATTCGGCAAGCTGATCGAGCTGTCGGGTTTCTCCCGCTCGATCGTCGCGGCAGCGATTCGTCTGCTCGGCACCCGCCAGGCGATGCTGGTGATCGTGCTGGTCTGCGCGCTGCTCACCTACGGCGGCGTTTCGCTGTTCGTCGTGGTGTTCGCGGTCTACCCGTTCGCGGCGGAAATGTTCCGCCAGAGCAACATCCCCAAGCGCCTGATCCCGGCGACCATCGCCCTCGGCGCGTTTTCCTTCACCATGGACGCCCTGCCCGGTACGCCGCAGATCCAGAACATCATTCCCAGCACCTTCTTCAACACCACCGCGTGGGCGGCACCTTGGCTGGGTGTGATCGGCACGATTTTCGTGTTCTGCGCCGGCATGCTGTTCCTGCAGCGCCAACGCAACAAGGCGCAGCGTGCCGGTGAGGGCTACGGCACCGAACTGCGTAACGAACCGGAAACCGCCGAAGACCTGAAACTACCTAACCCGTGGATTGCCCTGTCGCCGCTGCTGGCGGTGGGGATCATGAACCTGCTGTTCACCCAATGGATTCCGCAGTGGTACGGCAAGACCCACAGCCTCGCGCTGCCTGGCATGACCGCGCCGGTCACCACCGAGATCGCCAAACTCACGGCGATCTGGGCGGTGCAGGCAGCCCTGTTGGTCGGCATCCTGATGGTGCTGGCGTTCGGCTTTCAGGCGATTCGCAGCAAACTCGCCGAAGGCAGCAAAAGTGCAGTCAGCGGTGCGTTGCTGGCGGCGATGAACACCGCGTCGGAATACGGTTTCGGCGCCGTCATCGCCTCGTTGCCGGGTTTTCTGGTGCTGGCCGACTGGCTCAAGAGCATTCCCAATCCGCTGGTCAACGAAGCGATCACCGTGACCCTGCTGGCCGGTATCACCGGTTCCGCTTCGGGCGGCATGAGCATCGCGCTGGCAGCGATGTCCGAACAATTCATCAGCGCCGCCCATGCCGCCAACATTCCGCTGGAGGTGCTGCATCGGGTGGCCGCGATGGCCAGCGGCGGCATGGACACTCTGCCGCACAACGGCGCGGTGATTACCCTGCTCGCCGTCACTGGCCTGACTCACCGTGAGGCCTACAAGGACATTTTCTGTATTACGCTGATCAAGACCCTGGCGGTTTTCGTGGTGATCGGCACTTTCTACGCCACTGGCATTGTGTGAGGTATTGATGACGACTCTTTCTGGCAAGACCGCACTGGTTACCGGTTCCACCAGCGGCATCGGACTGGGCATCGCCCTGACGCTGGCCAAGGCTGGCGCCAACCTGATCCTCAACGGTTTTGGCGACGCGTCGAAGGTGATCGCCGAAGTCGAACAGTTCGGCGGCAAGGTCGGCCATCACCCGGCAGACGTCAGCGACCCTGCGCAGATCGCCGACATGGTCGCCTACGCCGAGCGCGAGTTCGGCGGCGTGGACATTCTGGTCAACAACGCCGGTATCCAGCACGTCGCGGCAGTTGAAGAATTTCCGGTAGAGCGCTGGGACTCGATCATTGCGATCAACCTGTCATCGGTGTTTCACAGCACTCGCCTGAGCCTGCCGGGCATGCGCGCCAAGGGTTGGGGACGGATCGTCAACATCGCTTCGGTGCACGGTCTGGTCGGGTCCACCGGCAAGGCCGCATATGTGGCGGCCAAGCATGGCGTGATCGGCCTGACCAAGGTGGTCGGCCTGGAAACCGCCGCCAGCAATGTCACCTGCAACGCCATCTGCCCGGGCTGGGTACTGACGCCGTTGGTGCAGAAGCAGATCGACGATCGCGCGGCCAAAGGTGTCGACCCGCAGCAGGCGCAACACGACCTGCTGGCAGAGAAACAGCCGTCGCTGGAGTTCGTCACCCCGGCACATCTGGGTGAGCTGGTGCTGTTTCTGTGCAGCGAGGCCGGCAGCCAAGTGCGTGGCGCAGCGTGGAACATCGATGGCGGGTGGCTGGCGCAGTAAGCTTGCAACTGATCGCTCCCACATTGCAGTGGGAGCTTTCTGACCAACAATAAGAGGCAAACCATGTCCGACATTCTCTGGCAGCCCGATGCCAAACGCATTGCCCGGTCCCGCATGGACGGCTTTCGGCGCTTCATCAATCAGCGCCACCACCTGAAGCTCGACGATTACCCGGCCCTGCATCAATGGTCCATCGACCAGCGCGAAGCGTTCTGGCAGGCGATCGTGGACTTCTTCGGCATCAGTTTTCACACCCAGCCGGACGCCGTGCTGCGTGGAGGCCTGAAAATGCCGGGCGCCGAATGGTTTCCCGGCGCCACCCTGAATTTCGCCGAACACTTGCTGAGTCGCCGCGACGATGCCATCGCCGTGATCGCTATCGGGGAAAACGGCCAGCGTGAACTGCTGAGCTGGGCCGAACTGGCCCAGCAAGTCGCCGGGTTCCAGGCCAGCCTGCAAGCGGCCGGTGTTGTGCTCGGCGACCGGGTTGCAGCCTGCATGCCCAACACCTGGCAAACCCTGGTGGCGATGCTCGCGACCACCAGCCTGGGGGCGATCTGGTCTTGCTCGTCACCGGACTTTGGCACCCACGGCGTGATCGACCGTTTCGGCCAGATCGAGCCCAAAGTGCTGATCACCTGCGCCGGTTACCGCTATGCCGGCAAAGAGATTGATCAGACCGTCAAGATCAACGAAATCCTCGAACAGCTGCCCTCCCTGCAACAGCTGATCATCGTGCCCTACGCACGAACTCATGCCCAGGCCACGGATTACCGCACCCCCGCCAATGTCACGCTGTGGGACGACTTCTATGAACCCGACGATGAGCCGCACTTCGTCCCGGTGCCGTTCGACCATCCGCTGTACGTGCTGTATTCCAGCGGCACCACTGGCGTGCCGAAATGCATCGTTCACAGCACCGGCGGCGTGCTGCTGCAACACGTCAAGGAACACGGGCTGCATGTCGACCTCGGCCCCGGCGACCGCTTGTTCTACTACACCACTTGCGGCTGGATGATGTGGAACTGGCTGGTCTCGGCGCTGGCGGTGGGCAGCGCGGTGGTGCTGTATGACGGCTCACCGTTTTACCCGGACAACGAGCGGTTGCTGGAACTGCTGGACGACGAACAGGTCAGCGTGTTCGGCACCAGCCCGAAATTCCTCGCGACCCTGGAAAGCAGCGGCATCAAACCGCGCGAAAGCTACGACTTGACCCACCTGAAAATCCTGCTTTGCACCGGCTCCGCGCTGTCGCCGCAAAGTTATGACTTCGTCTATCGCGACTTCAAACCAGATGTGTGCCTGTCATCGATGTCCGGTGGCACGGACATCGTGTCCTGCTTCGTCAACGGCAACCCGATGTCGCCGGTTCGCCGGGGCGAGATCATGGGCAAGAGTCTGGCCATGGCGGTGGAAGTGTGGAACGACGCCGGGCAACCGGTGGTTGGCGAAAAAGGTGAGCTGGTGTGTACCCGACCGTTTCCGGCGATGCCGATCGGACTCTGGAACGATCCCGACGGCGAAAAGCTGCGCAAATCCTATTTCAGCCAGTTCCCCGGGGTCTGGGCTCAGGGTGACTACGCCGAACAACTGCCCCACGGCGGGATGCTGATTCACGGCCGCTCCGACGCCGTGCTCAACCCTGGTGGCGTGCGTATCGGCACGGCGGAAATCTACCGCCAGGTGGAGAAAGTCCCGCAAGTGCTGGACAGCGTCGCCATCGGCCAGCAGTGGCAGGACGACGTGCGCGTGGTGCTGTTCGTACGCCTCAAGGAAGGCGTAGCGCTGGATGAGGCGCTGCAACAGCAGATCCGCCAGGTGATCCGCGCCAACACCACGCCGCGGCATGTGCCGGCAAAGATCGTTGCAGTCACCGACATTCCACGCACGATCAGCGGCAAAGTGGTTGAACTGGCGGTTCGCAATGTCGTGCACGGTGAGCCCGTGAAAAACACGGATGCCTTGGCCAACCCCGAAGCATTGGAGCAGTTTCGGGATCGACCAGAACTGACTGGTCAGTGAAATGGGGCATCCTCTGAGTGGATGCCCCAGCGATCAAAGGTCGAACGCCAGCAGGACTTCTCCTTCAATCTGCTCGCCGTTGCTGGCCGTCACGGCGCTCTGCAGGGTTTCAAGGTTGCGACGGAATCGCCAGTTGTACTCACCCGACGCCTGATCCAACAACAGGGTCATCACGGCGTAGGTATCGGCATTCTCCAGGGCGCGACTCTTGTCGTATTTTCCCGACGCGCCTTCGCCGCTCGATGCTTTGAAACTGCCCCGGCTCGCATCCACACCGGCATCGGCCTGGATACTCGTCGGGACGCGCGCGTGACCCCGCGCCAGATTAATCAACGGTGCGACGTCCAACTTATAATGCTCGGCCTCGATTGCCGGCTTCATGGGGGCAATTGCAAGCTGTCGGAATTTCGGATCGATTTTAATGACTTCATGAATCAGGTCATCGGCAATGACGTTGGGACTCATATGTGCATTGTGGAAATGATCCTGCAGATTTTCTCCGTACACCTTCATAAACCGATGAGTCTCGGAGGCAGGCATGCCCGCCCGCTTCCACGCGAGGTAAAGCGCGGAGTCGACAAGCATCGTTCGGCCATCCTCCTGAACCGCTTGCAGAAAGCAGTTGCCGACTGAAAAGCCGTCAAAATCGGTCTTGATTAACTTGAGATACGTCAGCATGTTGTCTCGCCCCCTGGCACTGCTGCCGAACAGCAAACCGGCTACCAGGTCGGTCTTGAGCTGATCGACATTATTGATCAGAGCCCTCAAGGCTCCATCGACCTTGCTGGAGGCCCTGGGCAAGGCTCTGCCGATGATATGGCCGGTATAGGCATCCGGCAATCTTCGGAAGGACTGATGGGGTCGCAACGCATGGGCAAAAGTGAAATGACTCAGCTTCGGCCCCCAGGCCCGCCCTGATCGGTTGATTGCGAACCAGTGAGTACCTTGCTTGAGCGCCCGGACATTCAGTACTTGAGCCGACGTAGCCGATGGCCGCCAGCTACCCTGGCACAGTCTTGCGTAATCACTCGCCTGCCACAGATCGACAGACGCTGCATGGCCCACAATTCGACGCAACTGGAACCTGGCGGACGTGAGGGTCTTCACACCATTTCGAACAAGCCGCGCACCGCCTCGTCCCAGTAGTTTGCCGCCGGTTCTGGCCATCGCGCCAAAGCCATCGAGTGGATTGAAGACCGAAATCGTCGTGCTCAAGGCGAACCTGGCCAGACTGGCAACCTTAGCCGTAGTCGACACCGAACGCGCGATCACGCTCATCACTTTGCTGGCGACGCCAACAGCGGTTCCGAGCAGTCCGATAGCATCCATGACGCAACCAAACACACCGCTGGCGATACGGTCCTTGTCACCGGAGGTCAGATCGGCGATACAGCTTCTGAAAGGCACTACCAGATTCAGAACGTACTCCCCGAGTTTCTCCAGACGTTGCCTTTCTTCTTCCAGCGGCGTCGGCAGCAATGCGACGGATTCGACATCCTTGTAGGTCGCTGGCGGATGATGATCGACGATAAAGGCTGCCAGCGCCGTTAATTGAACGTCGTCAAAACTTTGATAGGCAGTACCGTTGTATTCGGCCGAACGATTTATTTTGCGCAGTGTTCCCAGTTTGTCGATGACACCGCGACTGTCGTTGGCACTGGCGCTTCTGCGCCCTTCGGTGAAACACCCCAGGTCCGTCGGCAGCGTCAATACCGCTGCTGCCGGCACGTACGCTTTCAGATTCCCGTCATAGTCCAGACGCGAAGCCTTGTTCATGGCACCGCAAAGGCGGACCAGTTCAGCCAGTCGTTCATTTTTGCGACACACACCCTGCAAGGTGAGTACTTCATAGCAGAGCAGTTCATTGCCGCCCTTCAAGGCACACATGACAACGCCGTAACGGCCGGTCGCTTCATCTCGAGCCTGCTGAGTCTCCGACAGCACCGTCCTGGAAACTGACGCGGCGCCCGTCAAGCCATTCTGTGTGGACACCGGCGGCGTGTGATAAATACCGACGGAGGGTCGCAGGGTGAAGAAACTGACATCACCGTTCAGAAATACCCGACGATCCGCCGAAGGCATTCTGGAAATGGCCAGCTTCAACGTGGTGGTCATTGCACCTTTCAGGTTGTCATACCACCGCGAAACCTCCTTGATGACAAAGGGCTTGATCGGCGCCAACGCGTATATCGGCGCGCCGAACTGTCTGAAAATGCTGGGTTGATTCATCAGGTCCCATTGCCGGCTCGTAAGTTCTCCCGAAGCATGGATTTCAACCATTGATCTGGCTTTCGGATCGGGTTTGGTCACTTTATCCAGTACAGGCGGTATGTCCAACGCGAACGGTGGTGCAGGCACCTCGCCCGCCTCACGCACTCGCCGTTCAAAAAGAACGTCCTTCTCCAGGAAATCGCATCCCGGAAGGGCTCTTTTCAACTCTTGCAATGCGCAGGTCATTTTGTCAGGCAATGGTCTGGCCAGCACCTCGGCTGTCCGGGCTAACAGTTTCATGTGCGTTTCATAATGGCCAAACACCACATTCGATGCGCTCTGAGGGTCCGCAGCCAAGGCGTCATGAGTGATGATGCCGTTGATAAGCCCCCAATCGAGCACCGGGTCAATGACCGCAATGGCTCGTAGATCACGCAAGGCTTTGCTCGGCGGTTCCATATTTCCAAACACTTGGATTTTGCTGGCATCCATTACACGGGCCAGCCCTTTGGTTTTCAGCTCGAGGGTCGCCACTGCACTGCAAAAGCTGATCCAGCCGACAGAGCCGACCAGCATATCTTCGCTGATGCCTTGCACCAGAAATTCCGGTGCCTGATCACTGAGCATGATATGGGCGGCCAAAGCGGCGGCTTCCCGGGACACTTTTCTTGTAGTAATCAAATGATTTTCGAAGGCTTTGAAGACTGCATAAGGATGCAGATCGCAGTTAGCGGGCTGGTAAAGATCAAACCCACAAATAACGTTTCTGTTGGCAGAGCCCTCAGTTGAATCCAGATCGATAATGATGGCGCTCAACATCAATTGACCCAGTTCTTCCGACCCCATGGAGCCTATGTCATCGGCGCCATACCAATCCAGTGCCTGGATATATTTTTTCGCCAGAAGTTGAGTGTCCTCGTGAAACAACATTTGCTCTATCAACCATCCATTATCACCATTGGCTCCTGCCAACGCGCTTGCGGCGCCCTTGTATACCTTGTCCAGCAATCGGACATCATGGATTAATAAAGTAGCTGTAAAAGCCTTGATGCGACTTTTTTCTGCATCTGTCAGAACGGCGGACAACTCATCTTCGCCACTGATCTGCCCCCAATAATTCCCAAACCAAGGATCAAATTCTTCAAGGCTTAGATGCTCGATAAGCTTTTTGCAATCGCCCACAGTGGCAGGAATATCGAACTCATAGAATTTCAGCCATTGTTCCAGCGACCCTTCATTGGTGTCCCAGATCACTCCACCTGTCTGCGCCGCGCACCGCGCCAACAAGTCCAAGTCATTGCGGTCTTGGTCGAGGGTGGCGTACAGCGGCAACGGGGGCAGCAGCTTACCTTTGGAAAAAATCAGCAGTTCACCCTCTTCCGTCAAGGCGGCGTGGCTATAGGTTTCGATAGCAAGTGCATTGATAACGTCCTGTATGAATGCACGCTCCTGCAGTTCCTCGATGCGGCCAGCCAGCGGTGCATGCAGATTGTAAATTGACGAGCCCTTGACCATGTTAAAAAAACTGCCTGACAGATCCAGCTGAACATCATCGGTCTCGCCATACTTGCCGACATCCTTATTCAGTCGCTCTATAACTAATAGTTTCTCCTCACAATCAGCTGCCAAACGTTTTACATCCGCTCCTGTTATCGAGACAGCAGAAGCATTCCATTGAATTCTCATAAACAATCCTTAAAAAATATCTGACAAAAAAACAGGCAAATAACCTTTAAACAGACTCAGGCAAATGCTGTTTAAAATCGATCTTTACGATGTCAGTTAATTTTTCAGAACCATTCAAAAGTATGCAAACCTCAAAAACACAATAACAAAACCAGCACAACGCTCTTTATTCTTCAAAATTGCCAGACCTTAAGGAAAACATTTTTTACAGTTACCGGCTATTCATCAAGCAGCCCCCAACTTTCCGAAGACGTTTTGTCGGCACGTACATTCTGCTCATTCAACTTCAGTAAAAGACGCAAGTTATTGACCGAGTCAGCATTTTTCAACGCTTCGTTTTCACTGATTGCACCTTCAATCACCAGTTGATGCAGGGCGCTGTCAAAGGTGCGCATACCAAGTTCTCCGGACTTTTCCATGATGACTTTCAGATCGTCCAACTGGTTGTTCTTGATCAGGTCGGCAATCGTCGGCGATCCCAGCATCACTTCCACGGCCGCGCGCCGCTGCCCATCGACGGTTCGTACCAGACGCTGGGACACGAGAGCCTTGAGGTTGTTGCCCAAGGCGTGCATCAGTTGAGGACGCCGCTCCTCGGGAAATAAATTGACGGCTCGATCCAGCGCCTGACTGGCGTTGACAGCATGCAATGTGGAGAGAACCAGATGCCCGGTTTCGGCGAACGCCAATGCATGCTCCATGGTCTCGCGGTCGCGGATCTCGCCGATCAGCACCACGTCCGGAGCCTGGCGCAAGGTGTTCTTGAGCGCCGCATGAAAGCTACGTGTGTCGACCCCGACTTCGCGCTGATTGATGATCGACTTCTTGTGTCGATGGATATACTCCACCGGATCCTCAATGGTGATGATGTGCCCGCTGCTGTGGCGATTGCGATGATCGATCAGCGCCGCCAGGGAGGTAGACTTGCCGGAGTCGGTAGCGCCCACGAACAGAATCAACCCCTGCTTGAGCATCACCGTTTCGAGCAGCACTGGCGGCAATTTGAGGTCTTCGAATCGCGGAATGTCGAGTTTGACGTTACGGATAACAATCGACACGTCGTTGCGTTGTTTGAAAATATTGACCCGAAAGCGGCCGATACCCGTTCGAGAAATCGCCAGGTTCATTTCCAGATCCCGGTCGAACTCACGGCGCTGCTCGGCGTCCATCAGGAAGGCGGCGACACTGCTCACCTCGCCGGGTTTGAAGGGCTGGTCGCTCAAGGGCGTCAGTACCCCGTCGAACCGCGCACTGGGTGGTGCACCGGTGGAAAGAAACAGATCCGAACCGTGACGGCTCGCCAGCAGTTTGAGCAGTGCGTCGATTTCCATGGCAAGAAACACCTGTGAAGCTTTCAATGAATCGCAAGGCCCGTCGTCGTGACGCAACGGGCCTTACAGCGTCTACCGCACTAGGATAGTAGACGCCGCCTCACCGACCGATGCTCAGGATTGATGTGATGAACGCTGTACCAAACACCAACGACGCCCAGGCATTGATTGCCCGCACCAACTGGAGCCGCAGCCCGCTGGGCGCGGCCGGCACCTGGCCACAGAGCTTGCGCACCGCGGTGGACATCGTGATTCACTCGCCGATGCCGATGCTGCTGTTGTGGGGTCCGCAGTTGACCCAGATCTACAACAACGGCTTTGCGCTGCTGGCCGGCAGCAAGCATCCGCACGCTTTCGGACAGCCGGCACACCAGATATGGCCGGAACTTCGAGACTTTACCGACCCGATTTACAGCGCAGTCCTACAAGGACAGGTGCGAACCTACAGCGAACGGCGCTTCACCTTGCAACGGGACGGCAAGGATTCCGACTTCTGGCTGGATTTGACCTACAGCCCGATCCGCGATGAAAGCGCGCAAGTGGCTGGCATTCTGGTCACCGCCATCGAAACCAACGAACGCCGGCGCATCGCCCTGGAACTGCAGCAGCGTTCCGAAGACAGCCTCAAGGCCCAGCGCGAAAGCGAAGAGCGCCTGCAACTGGCGCTGGCAGCCACCGATGCGGTCGGCACCTGGGATTGGGACATCGGCGAAGACCGCTTCATCGCCGATGCACATTTCGCCCAGTTGCACGGTATCGATCCGGCGCTGGCCGGTCAGTTGCCGATCAGCGAATACCTGCAAGGCGTGCACCCCGAAGACCGCGCAATGATTGCCCGCAGCATCAAGCACTGCATCACCCACGGCACCGAATACGCCGAGGAATACCGGTTACTGCAAGCCAATGGCGAGCTGCGCTGGGTGTTCGCCCGCGGGCGCTGCTACAAGGATCATCATGGCCGGCCGATGCGTTTTCTAGGCGCCGCGCTGGATCTGACCGAGCGCAAGCACACCGAACAGGCATTGCGCCAAAGCCAGACCGAGCTGCAACTGATCATCAACGCCATGCCGATCCTGATCAGCTATGTCGACCACGAAGAACGCTTTCGCCTGAACAACGCCGCGTACCTCGACTGGTACGGGCTCACGCCTCAAGAGCTGTACGGTCGCACGATCCGCGAGGTGATCGGCGAAGAGGCCTATTTCCTGCGGGCGCCGTACATCGCCGAAGCCCTGGCCGGCCGGCCTTGCTCGTTCAGCCTGTACACGCCGCACCGCGACGGCAGTCAGCGGCACGCCCTGATGAACTACCTGCCGCGCCACGGTGCGGACGGTGCGGTGAACGGTTTCTACATCTTCGTGATCGACGAGACCGAACGTAAAAAGACCGAAGAAGCCCTGCGCAACCTCAATGAAACCCTTGAGGAACGCGTGAGTGCGCGCACCGAACAACTGGCCCAGGCCAACCAGCGTTTGCAGAACGAGATGTTCGAACGCGAACGCGCCGAAGACGCTCTGCGCCATGCGCAGAAAATGGAAGCGGTCGGCCAGCTCACCGGCGGCATCGCCCACGACTTCAACAACATGCTGACCGGCATCATCGGCAGCCTCGACCTGATGCAGCGCTATATCGCCAATGGCCGCGCCGATGAGATCGGCCGTTTCACCGACGCGGCGGTGTCCTCGGCCAACCGCGCGGCGGCACTGACCCACCGTCTGCTGGCGTTCTCCCGGCGCCAGTCGCTGGATCGCAAGACCCTCGACGTCAACGAACTGATCCGTTCGCTGGAAGACCTGATCCGCCGCACCAAGGGTGATCCGATCGAGCTCAAGTTGCGCCTCGCCGACAATGTCTGGTCCGTCAGTACGGATGTCAGCCAACTGGAAAACGCCCTGCTCAACCTGGTGATCAACGCCCGCGACGCCATGCCCGACGGCGGCGAGCTATTAATCGAAACCGCTAACGTCTACCTCGACGGCAACGACATCACCACCCTCGAACCGGTCAAGGCCGGCGACTACTTGATGCTCGCGGTGAGCGACAACGGCACCGGCATGACGCCTTCTGTGCGCTCCAAGGCGTTCGATCCGTTCTTTACGACCAAACCCATCGGGCAAGGCACCGGGCTCGGGTTATCGATGATTTATGGCTTTGCCCAGCAATCGGGTGGACACGTCAGCCTCGACAGCCTGCCTGGCCAGGGCACCTGCGTGCGGCTGTACTTGCCGCGCCTCCACGCGCCCGAACCCGAGCAGCCATTGGCGGAAACGGTCAGCGAGACACCCACCCCCGCGACCGGCGAAACCGTGGTGGTGGTCGAGGACGATCCGGCGGTGCGCATGCTGGTGATGGACCTGCTCAAGGAGCTGGGTTATCGCGCCCATGAGGCCGAAGACGCCAGGAGTGCCCTGCCGCTGCTGGAGTCGGACATGCGGGTTGACCTGCTGGTGACCGACGTCGGCCTGCCAGGCATGAACGGCCGGCAGCTGGCTGAGATCGCCCGCCAGCATCGTCCTGGGCTCAAAGTGTTGTTCATGACCGGTTACGCGCAGAAAGCCGCCGAACGCCAGGGCTTCCTCGAAGACGGTATGGACATGGTCGCCAAACCGTTTTCCATCGAACAGCTGGCCGGCAAGATCCGCACGATGATCAGCCAAAACCCGTGACTTGAGGCATAATCCGCGCCCCGCCGTCACCCCGCTACAGGTATTGCACGATGAAAGCCCAAGCCCGCCACATTCTGGTGAAAACCGCCGAAGAGGCTGAAAAACTCAAACAACGCATCGCCAATGGTGAAGCGTTCGATGTGCTGGCGAAGAAGTTTTCGACCTGTCCGTCCGGCAAGCGCGGCGGCGACCTGGGTGAAGTGCGGCCGGGACAGATGGTCGGCGCGATCGATGCGGTGATCTTCAAAAAGCCGCTGCGCACGGTGCACGGGCCGATCAAGAGCAAGTTCGGCTATCACCTGGTGCAGGTGTTTTACCGCGATTAAGTGTTTGGCTTCAGGGCCAATCGCGAGCAGGCTCGCTCCCACAAACAAATCGTGAACGACACACAATCACTGAGGGAGCGAGCCTGCTCGCGATCCGATTGCCCGGCAATCGGCCATTCACCGATTACTTCGGAATCAGAGCTCCGGGTACTTGAATAACGTGGCTCGCTAGCAGATGACCGGCCTGCGCCGCTTCCCTCGGGCTCCCCCCAAGCAAACGACTCGCCAGATACGCCGCACTGAACGAATCCCCCGCCGCCGTAGTGTCCACCACTTTCTCGACCTTCTGCGCCGGCACTTCAAACGCTTCCCCGTCGCAACGGATCAAGCACGTTTCGGCACCGCGTTTGAGCACCACTTCCGGCGTGCCGATCTGCGCGTACGCTGCAAACACCGCGTCACAGTCCTCGAAATGAAACAGCGCCTGCTCGTCGTCCACCGTCAGCAATGCCAGATCGACATGGGGCAACACGCTGCGATACGCCGCCCGCGCCGCCTCCACTGAAGCCCACAGTCGCGGCCGATAGTTATTGTCGAAGACGATTCGCGCGTCACGCTGACGGGCTTCGATCAAGGTTTGAATCAGTTTTTCACGGCCCTGTGTGCCGAGTACCGCCAGCGTGATACCGCTGAAATACAACACGTCATAATCCGGCAGCGCCGCCAGAATCGGTGCGGCCGCTGGCGTAGTGAAGCAGTCGCGAACGGCGGCTTCGTTGCGCCAGTAAAGGAAGCGGCGCTCCCCGGCAGCGTCGGTCTGGATGCAATACAGGCCAGGCAAACGACCGGGCAAGCGCTGGACCAGATCCAGGCCAATGTTTTCATCGGCCCAACTGCGGCACATCGCATCACTGAAGCTGTCATCACCCAGCGCCGTGACGTAATCGACCTGCGCCTTGTCGCCCATGGCGCGGGACAGATACACCGCCGTGTTCAGCGTGTCCCCGCCAAAGCTCTGTTGCAGGCTGCCATCGGCACGTTGCTGGAGTTCGATCATGCATTCGCCGATCAGGGCGATGCGCGGGTTGTTCGGACCCAACGGACTGAGCGTGTTCATCAGAAACAGGTTTCCATGGTTTCGATCACCGACAACTCCTCGTCCACCAGCAGCCCTACGCGCCACTTGTCGAAGGTCAGGCACGGGTGGGAAGTGCCGAAGGAAATGATGTCGCCCACGCGCAATTCCACGCCCGGCGCCACGGTCATGAACGCGTGCTGGTCCATCACCGCCGTCACCTTGCAGGCACCGACATCGTCGCCCACCGCCGGCAGCACACCGGCCTTGTAACGCAGCAACGGCACCGGCATCCCGGCATCGAACGCCACGTCACGCTTGCCCAGGGCAATCACGGCAAACCCCGACTCCGGCATCGACTGCACGTGGGCCCAGACTTCCAGCGCCGGACGCAGCCCTTCGTGCAGGTCACTGCGACGATCGAGCACGCAGCACTGCGCCTCTTTGTAAATGCCATGGTCGTGGGCCACGTAACTACCGGGACGCAACACGCTGAGGAAACGTCCGCCAGCGTTCTGCGCTTCGAACGATTCGGCAATCAGGTCGTACCAAGCCGAACCCGACGCGGTGATGATCGGCTTGGCGATAGCGAACGCGCCGCTGTCCTGCAACTGCACCGCCAGACGCACCAGCGAGGCGGCGAATTCACGGATGCCGGTGACGGCGTGATCGCCATGGATCACGCCCTCGTAGCCCTCAATACCTGTCAAGGCCAGCGCCGGTTGCGCACCGATGGCCTTGGCCAGTTCGATGACTTCCTGCTCGCTGCGGCAACCGCAACGGCCACCGACCACCCCGTACTCGATCATCACGTTCAACCGCACGCCACGCGACGCGAAGTAAGCGCCCAGATCGGCGACGTTGTCCGGGTGATCGACCATGCAATAGAAATCGAAGCCCGAATCCGCCGCCAGCAGGTCGGCAATCAACGCCATGTTCGGCGTACCGACCAGTTGGTTGGCCATCAACACCCGGCGCACGCCGTGGGCGTATGCGGCGCGGGTCTGGGTGGCGCTGGCCAGGGTGATGCCCCACGCGCCGGCGTCGAGCTGACGACGAAACAGCGCCGGGGTCATGCTGGTCTTGCCGTGGGGCGCGAGTTCGGCGCCACTGTCGCAGACGAATTTCTGCATCCAGCGGATGTTGTGCTCCAGCGCTTCGCGGTGCAGCACCAGCGCCGGCAGGCTGATGTCACGCACCAGTTGCGCGCCGACGGCGGCATCGCCCTTTTCCACGGCAGCAGTGTTGTTGGCAGTCGTCATGGTCGAACTCCTCACAGTCGCGCCCGCAGGCAGGCGCGGTTATTCGTTGATTCGCCGGGCGAGGCTGTTGGCGCTCTCGATCAAGACCCGGCGATAGTCGTTGTAATGGGTCTTGGCATCGGCGCGCGGGGCGACGATGCACAGGGTGCAGATGGCAACGCCTTGAGGGTCTTTGACCGGGGCGGCGAAGCAGTGGGTGAAGGTGTCGGCGACACTGTCGAAGGAGAAGAAACCGTCGATGCCGGCCTGACGGATTTCCGCCAGAAACGTCTCCATCGGCAGGCGTTCGCCATCCGGCAGGATGAAGTCGTCGGGGTCGATCAAATCGCTGATCTGCTGGTCACTCAAGTGCGCCAGCAGCAGGCGTCCCGAGGCGGTCCACGGGATCGGCGCGTTTTCGCCGATATCGGAAGAAATGCGGAAATGCCGCTCGCCCTCCTTCATCAGCGCCACCGTGTATTTGCGCCCGTTGAGCAGGCACATCTGCGCGGTTTCCCGGGTCTGGCTGACGATCTCCTGCAGCGCGTGATCGGCCTCGCGACTGAGGTCGAAGTGACGCAAATGCGCCTGCCCAAGGAAGTACAGCTGACGACCGAGATAGACGTGACCGTCCTTGCCCACCGGCTCCAGGATCCGCCGCTCGAGCAATGACGCCACCAGTTCGTAGACCGTGGATTTCGGGCTGCCGATGCCGTTGGCGATGTCGTTGGGGCGCAGTGGCTGGCCGATTTCCTTGAGGAAATCGAGGATATCGAACGCCCGGTCCAGACCGCGTGCCCGGCGCTTGATGGTGTCTTCGGTCATTTCAGTGGTTCCCCATTCAAAGTGCCGGGAGTTTATCGCGAAAGATCGTTCCCATGCTCCGCGTGGGAATGCAGCCAGGGACGCTCTGCGTCCTTTGGAACGCGGAGCGTTCCTTGAGGCATTCCCACGCAGAGCGTGGGAACGATCCGCGTACTGATCAGGCCTTTTTCTTGTACGCAATGCAGTCGATCTCGACCTTGCAGTCGACCATCATGCTTGCCTGCACACAGGCCCGGGCCGGTGCGTGTTCGGGCTTGAAGTATTCGCCAAAGACCTTGTTGAAACTGCTGAAATCCCGCGGATCGTCCAGCCACACGCCGGCACGTACCACGTCTTCCAGGCCATAACCGGCTTCTTCGAGAATCGCGATCAGGTTTTTCATGGTCTGGTGCGTCTGCTCGACGATGCCGCCCACAATGATCTCGCCATCCACCGCCGGCACCTGCCCGGAAACATGCAGCCAGCCATCGGCTTCAACGGCGCGGGCGAATGGACGCGGCTGGCCGCCAGCGGCGGTGCTGCCGGTGCCGTAACGAGTAATGCTCATGGGTGTTTCTCCTGATTGAAAAAGTGAAAAGTCAGAACCGCGTGCTTTTGAGAAATTCCGCCAGCCGCGGCGATTGAGGACGCTCGAACAGTTCCTTGGGAGGCCCCTGCTCTTCGATGCGCCCCTGATTCATGAAAACGATCTTGTCCGATACCTCGAAGGCAAAACGCATTTCGTGGGTCACCAGCAACATGGTCATGCCGTCCTCGGCCAGGCCTTTGATCACGTTCAGCACTTCGCCGACCAGTTCCGGATCGAGGGCCGAGGTGACTTCGTCGAACAGCATCAGGCTCGGGTTCATCGCAATCGCCCGGGCAATCGCCACGCGCTGCTGCTGACCGCCGGACAACTGGCCGGGAAAGTGATTGCGCCGTTCCAGCAGACCGACCCGCTCCAGCCATTTTTCGGCCAGGGCCACGGCTTCGTCCTTGTGCATCTTTTTGACTTTGAGCAGGCCGAGCGTGACGTTCTGCAACGCGGTCAGGTGCGGGAACAGGTTGAATTGCTGAAACGCCATGCCGGTCATCGCCCGATGACGGGCAATGACTTTTTCCGGGTGGCGCACGCGTTTGCCGTTGAGTTCGTCATAGCCGATGGATTCGCCGTCGAGCAGGATCTGCCCGCCCTGAAATTCCTCGAGCATGTTCACGCAACGCAGCAGCGTGGTCTTGCCCGAGCCACTGGAGCCGATCAGCGTCACCACGTTGCCGCGCTGCATGTTCAGGTCGACACCCTTGAGCACTTCGACCGCGCCGTATTGCTTGTGCAGGCCACGGATGTCCAGCAGCGGCTGAGCGTTCTGGAGGTTGGAAACTTGAGCTTGAGTCATGGCAGGGCCACCCGCTTTTCAATATGCCGGCCGAGTAATTCGATGCCGTAGTTGATGACGAAGAACAGAAAACCGGCGAACAGATAAAACTCCAGGGTCATGAACGTCCGGGCGATGATCTGCTGGGTGCTGAGCAACAGCTCGGCCACGCCGATCACCGACAGCAAGGTCGACGCCTTGACGATTTCCGTGGACGAATTGACCCAGGTCGGCAGGATCTGCCGCAGCGCCTGCGGCAACAGCACGTAACCGAGAGACTGATAGAACGTCAGGCCGATGGCCTTGCCGGCTTCCATCTGCCCGCGTGGCAATGCCTGCAACGCACCGCGCACGATCTCGGCGACGTGGGAGCCGCAAAACAGCGTCAGCCCGAGTGCACCGGCCTGAAACGCGCTGATCTGCCAACCGAGCGCCGGTGCCATGTAAAAGCACGCCAGCACCAGCACGAACACCGGGGTGCCGCGAATCAGATCGACATAAAAACGGAACGGCGCGCGCATCCAGAACTTGCCGTAGGTCAGCACCAGCCCGGCGAATACGCCGATGACGGTGCCGAACAGAATCGCCAGCGCCGACACCTGCACGCTGGTCAGAAAGCCTTGCCACAAGGCTTCACGGGCAATCCACAACTCATGCAACCAACTGGGGGATTCGTACATCGCAGCCTCCTATCGGCGGATTGCCAGACGCTGCTCGAGGTAACGCAGCAGCATGGCAATGAGGTAACAGGCCGCGACATACAACGCCGTGGTCACCAGCCAGGTTTCGATCACCCGGTAGCTCTCGACGTTGATCTTGCGCGCGTAATAGGTCAGCTCCGGCACCGCGATCGCAGCGGCCAGCGAGGTGTCCTTGAACAGCGAAATGAAGTTGTTCGACAGCGCCGGCAGCACGTTGCGCAACATCACCGGCACGGTGACGTAGGCTTTCACCTGCCACTCGCCCAGACCGATGGCCAGCCCGGCTTCACGCTGGCCCTTGGGGATGCTCAACAAACCGCCGCGGAACACTTCGGTCAGGTACGCCCCGGCATACAGCGACAGGGTGATGATGAACGACGGGATCTTGTCCAGCCGGATCCCTAGGCTCGGCAACGCAAAGTAGATCAACAGAATCAACACCAGAATCGGCGTGTTACGGATCACCGTCACATACACCGATGCCAGCACCCGCAAGGCGCGATGCCTGGACAGCAAGGCAAACGCCATCAGCAGGCCGATCACGCAGCCGATGGCGATCGACACCAGCGCCAGTTCGAGGCCCAGACCGAGCCCCGCCAGCAAGGTGTCGAAATCGCGCCACACGGCGGCAAAGTTCAACTGATAGTTCATGGTCGGCAGTACCTTGAGCGGGGCGCATCAGGGCGCCCCACTCTCACGGGATCATTTGAATTCGACTGGGAAACCGATGGCAGGCGATGGCAGATCGACGCCGAACCATTGCTTGAACGAGGCGGCATAAGTCGGGAACTCGACGCCGGTCATGGCTTCATGCAGCGCGGTATTGACGAAGTTCAGCCAGTCCTGATCGCCACGTTTGACGGCGCAGGCGTAGGTCTGCGGACTCCAGGCGTAAGTCGGGCTGCGGTAGCGGCCAGGGTTCTGCACCATCAGGTATTTGACCGAAGACTGGTCGGTGGCGGCGGCATCGGCGCGGCCGGAGTTCACCGCCTGATACATCAGATCGACGCTGTCGTACTGATCGACCTTGGCCTTGGGCAGCGCCTGATGCACCAGCTCCTCGGCGTACACGTTCTGCAGCACGGCCACGGTCACGCCGTCGCCCCCGGCCTGCAGGTCTTCGATTTCCTTGTACTTGCTGTTGTTCGGCAGCAGCAGGCCGACGCCTTCGCGGTAGTACGGCAGAGTGAACGCCACTTGCTGCGCACGGCTGGCGGTGACGGTGATGAACTGGCAGCTCATGTCGACCTTGTCGGTCAGCAGGTTGGGAATCCGCGCATCGGATGACTGCACCACGAACTCGACCTTGCTCGGATCATTGAACAGACCTTTGGCCACCATCCGGGCGATGTCGATATCAAAGCCCTGCAACTTGCCGTCCGCACCCTGGAAGTGCCACGGCGCATTGGTGCTGCCGGTGCCCACAATCAGTTTTCCACGGGCCAGGACGCTGTCGAGCTTGCTGTCGGCCGCCTGGGCCATACCCATGACAGCGGACGAAGCCGCGAGAACAAAAACACACGCGTTGAACAAGGAAGGTCGGCGATGCATGGCAAGCACTCCAAAGGATTGTTTATTCCGCTATACCGGAACACGGTTTGTTACTACGGAATAGACAGCAGAAAGTGTGCCACAGGATTCGCGGGGAATCTGCACCCATTTGAAAATTCACAGGAATCAAAGAGATACGTAAAACGGAAAAATAGAGAAACAGCGAGAGAGCGGAGCGTGCGCTACCGTTGGCTACAACAATGCGGGTAACAGGTTCCCAGTCGGTGCACGGGTGATCGATTCAGG
This sequence comes from Pseudomonas sp. 3-2, assembly GCF_019710535.1. Lineage (NCBI taxonomy): Bacteria > Pseudomonadati > Pseudomonadota > Gammaproteobacteria > Pseudomonadales > Pseudomonadaceae > Pseudomonas > Pseudomonas sp. 3-2. Next base: position 3,603,830 of record NZ_CP081200.1, read on the forward strand.
GGCAGCGTTTATCTCCGAGAACCAAGCTCAAAGGTCGTCTATCGAAACTTTTATGTTCGGATCATTTTCCCGCTCCTTGCAGAGAGCTATCAGCTCCAGATCCTCAAGGCGATTCATAAGTGCCTCATCGATTCGTACTACGGAAACTGCTTTCAAACCTGCATCGCTGCCCATCAGAAGCTCCTTTGATAAATGCCTGAAAAACGATACCAGCTGCCTGGCCTCCACGGATCTGAGTCTTCTGAGGGAATGCTCTTGCATCAAAGTAGGACGAAATCATCCTTTGCGGGACCTACCTGTAATTTCTGACAGTAGACCGCCGTTTTGCACTGCTTTAACTTCAAAGGCCTTCCAGACTCATTGACCAGGAGGCTCCAATGACGACACCGACTCGATATTCAGCGTTGCCCCCGACGTACCGGAAAGTCTTGAAAGCCAGGCGTCTTGTCGTCCTGTATTTCTTCAATGAGCATTGCGCTGCCTGCGTGTTTTCCAGCCCCGTTTTTCTCGAGATCGCCAAGCCCTTTCGGGCCTGGATGGATATCTTCATGCTCGATACCGCACAGTCGTGTCGGCATCCGGATGTCACGGGCACACCGACCGTGTTGTTCTACAAGGAAGGCGTTCTGGTCAAAAAACTGAAAGGCATCGGTTCGGAAGAATCCCTCCTGCACGACTTCACCCAATTCCTCGGCAAAACCCGACACCCCGCTGCGCCGCGCAAATCGGCCCATGACCTGAACTGGCTGCGTCACACCCTCCGCACCCTCTGCACCGTCCACCGCGCAAAACGGTGGAACCTTTCCTGAAAGTGCAATCCAAGCGCCATCAGGCAGTTGCACCTTCGCTCCTATTGATCTGTAACAACTAGCCTCGAGACCGGATTGGACAAGCTCCCATCCGGCTGCTTTTCTTTATTTCTCAGAAAGAGATGAGTGCTGCCGGCCCTCGGGTCGCAGCCATGCTACGTCCAGGAAGGGTCAATGTCCTTTGAAGTCATGATGGTTTTCGGTACTCGCCCGGAGGCCATCAAAATGGCTCCGCTGGCCCGGATACTGCGTCAGTGGCCCGACATCACACTCAACATCTGCTCCACCGGTCAGCATCGCGAGATGCTGACTCAGGTACTGGAGGCCTTCGAACTGACATCAGTGAGGCCATCAGGCCTCACGCACCAGCAACACTCGCGTCACGCGACGTTCTTCGACCGCCATTACGGTCATGCCCCAGCCTTCATGTTCCAGTCGATCGCCCTTCATCGGCAGGCGATCCAGCAGGCTCATCACCAGCCCGGCGAGGGTCTGGTAATCCTCGGTCGGCTCAGCGCGAAAACCGGTGTGCTCGCGGATGCGGGTCAGGTTCAGCGCACCATTGACGATGTACCCGCCCTGCTCCTCGACTACGTCGGGGCCGGCGATTTCGCTGGCATCGGGCAATTCACCGGCAATCGATTCGAGAATGTCGGTCATGGTCAACACACCGACGAAGTCACCGAACTCATTCACCACAAAGGCAATGTGGGTCGAGGCCGCACGCATTTGTTCCAGTGCGTTGAGGATCGAATAACTGTCCAGCAGATTGACGGTCTTGCGCGCCAGGTGTTCAAGGTTTGGCTCGTTGCCGGCCAGATACTCCTTGAGCAGTTCCTTCTTGTGCACGAAGCCCAGCGGCTCATCGACCGCGCCGTTACGAATCAGCGGCAAGCGCGAGTAGGACGAATGCATCAGTCGCGTGCGAATAGCCTCCGCGTCATCCGCCAGATCAATGTGATCGACATCGGCGCGCACTGTCATCAAGGCGCGAATCGGTCGTTCGGCCAGTTGCAGCACACCACTGATCATCACCCGCTCGCGACGGTCGAACAGCTCCGCGCTCGGCGCTTCACCGTTGTCCAGCAAGTCGGAAATCTCCTCGCCGACCTCTTCCGCCGCCAGTTTGCGACCACCCAACAGACGCATCACCGCATGGGCCGTGCGCTCGCGCATCGGGCGCAAGCCCTGCATCGAGCGCTTGCGACGAGCGCGGGCGATCTGGTTGAAGATCTCGATCAGGATCGAGAAACCAATGGCCGCGTACAGATAACCTTTCGGTATGTGGAAATCCAGGCCTTCAGCGGTCAGGGCAAAACCGATCATCATCAGGAAGCCCAGACACAGCATGATCACCGTCGGGTGGGCGTTGACGAAGCGGGTCAGCGGCTTGCTGGCAACGATCATCACACCAATGGACACGACCACCGCGATCATCATCACCGCCAGTTCATCGACCATGCCCACGGCAGTAATCACCGCGTCCAGGGAGAACACCGCGTCGAGCACGACGATCTGCGCCACGATCGGCCAGAACAGCGCATAAGCGGCGTTGGTCGAACGCTCGCCGATATGGCCTTCCAGCCGTTCGTGCAATTCCATGGTCGCCTTGAACAACAGGAACACACCACCAAACAGCATGATCAGGTCACGGCCGGAGAAGCTCTTGTCGAACACCTCGAACAACGGCTGCGTGAGGGTAACCAGCCAGGAAATACTCGCCAACAGGCCCAGACGCATGATCAGCGCCAGGCTCAAGCCGATGATGCGTGCGCGGTCGCGCTGATGCGGCGGCAGTTTGTCCGCCAGGATCGCGATGAACACCAGGTTGTCGATACCCAGTACCAGTTCCAGCACGATCAGTGTCAACAAGCCCAGCCATGCCGTGGGATCCGCTAACCATTCCATAATCTGTTTCTGTCTCTCTTCAGTGAATTCAGGCTGCCGGACACGGCAAAGTGCGACGCGAAAGCTCGAAGGCTGCGCCAACAACGATAGTCGGGAGTCGGAAGACTGGATGCTGGAAGTGTGTCAAGACCGCGCCGTGGCGCGAGGGGAACGGGGTTCCTGGAATAGAACTGGGAGGCTCCGAGAGGGTGTTCATGCAAATCCTGAATGAAAAAAGGCCTTGAAGCGTACAGGCTCTGATGACTTTTCCTACAGCTGGAAATCATTTCAAAATCTGTACGCCGCCTGCCTATCGCCGCTCTCGTCAGCATCGGCAGCCAACGGATGCGCAAGGGCTAACGCCCGGAAAACCGCAGGCGAGACAACTGGCGCAGATCGTCCTCGACGTAGTAGTCGTTGGTCCAGCTGTCATCCGCCGCCAACGGCTGTACCTGCTTCAACGCCAGTTTCTTCGCGAAGTAGCGAAAACGGTAATGCTCGTAGAACCGCAGCAGTTCCAGGCCGTAACGGTCCGCCAGATCGGTGTCACCGCGAATGATCAGGTAGTTCTCGTCATTTCCGTTGCTGGCGGAGGTGCTGAGGTTATGGCTGCCGCTGATGAGGGTCGGGCTGTCGCTGGTGAAATCGGTGACCACCGCTTTGGTGTGCACCAGCAGGTTGCCTTTCTGGCCTTTCATGTTCTCCCGCAGCCAGCCTTCCAGCCCGGTGTTGAGCAACGCGGTGGCGGCGAATTCGGCGGTTCGGTCGGCGTGGAAGCCGGTGATGCGGCTGACCGTGTTTTGCAGGCCGTAACGCAGTATGTCGTCGTGGGGCTGGCCGAGCAACGCGTTGAGAATCGCGTCGGGCAAGGCGAATGCGGTGACGAACAGCAGGTCTTTTTTCGCCCCCTCGATGATATCGACGAACTCCCGCAAGTCGGCGCCGCCGGTGCGCGGGGAGAACCCGGCGAACAGGGGTTGCGCCGGGTTCATCGGGTTGTGTTGGGTAATCCAGTCGCGGGTGGCGCCGACGTCCGCCGGCTCAGCCCAGATCTGCTCGAAGGTTTTCAGGTAACTCGTACCGATCGCCTCATCGTCCAGCACATGCACCACGTTGGCCTGGCGGTACACGCCGTTGGCGGTGAAGTTGGTGCTGCCGCACAGCACCGCTTGCGGCTGACGCTCGCCGCCTCCGTCGAGGCGGCTGAGGACGATGAACTTGTTATGGAAAATATTGTGGGTGACCCGCCCGCGCTTGCTGGTCGCCGGCAGTTTCGCAAGACTCGCTTCATTGATCGTGGTGTCTTCGTCGTCTGGCCGGGCGTGATACAGCACGCGCACCTGAACACCTCGATCGAACGCCGCGTTCACCGTGTCGATAATGGCTTGCAACTGGTATTCGTAGATCGCGATGTCCAGCGCCCACTGAGCGTCCACCGCTCGTTCGATAAAGCCTTGCAGGCGCCCGAGCAGACCGTTCTCCAGCCACTGACGCGCCGCATCGGGCCAGGCTTCGATGGGCAGGTTTTTGTTGGCACTGATCTGTGCGTCGAGATCGGGGAATTTGCGCTGAAACGCCTGGCTCGCTGCCACAGCACGATTGAAGATCACGCTCTGATTGGCGGGATGACCGTCGTCGGAGCGGATCGTCAGCTCCAGCGCCTCACCGAGTTGCAGCGCATCCGGCGTGCCATACGCCAGGTGCACGCGGTAGTGAATCGTCATGCCTGGATTGACCGCGTAATCGGCCCAGCGAAATTTCTGCAACGGCGCCTTGTCGCTCGGCGTGGCGTGAAACTGCGCGAAGGTATGGGCCTTGCCGGGAAAAGTCAGGCTGTTGAACAGGAACAACCACGGTTTGTCGCCCTGCTGTTTCTCGATGGCAAACCCCAGCAGGCCTTTGCGCCGGGGTTCGGCGAGGTCCATGGCGAGCAGCACACCGTTGGTGCCGGCGTAGGCCTTGACGCGAAAATCATCCTGCGGATTGGCGACCAGTACGCGCATGATTCACTCCTTGTGATTTGGCCTCACTGCAGCATAGTCCTCAGACCGACAACAACTCGTCGATATGCCGGTAATCCGCGTCCAGTGCGGTCGCCAATTGCCTTGCGCGCTTCAGCCGGATCGGCCCGCGCTCGATATCGATCAACAGGCCCGGACACGCGAGTGCTGGCAGTTGCGGCCAGTCTTTCAAACGACCATCGGTGATCACCAGCAACCGTTGCTGTTCAGCGGGGAAACGCTTGCGCCGCACCGTCAGCCAATGCCCGGCTTCCGTCAGCGCTGCCAACAGAGGCGTGCCGCCTCCCGCACCCAATCCATCGAGCCACGCACGCAACCCGCTGGAAGCCTTTAGCCCTTGCACCTGCCATTTCGGCGCGGCGCCGCTTGCGGTCAGCAACGCAAGGCGTGCCCGCTGCCGATAAGCGTCGTCGAACAGTTGCGCAAGCACGCCCTTGGCATCGCTCAAGGCTTGATGGCGACGGGTCGAAGCGGAGGCGTCGACGATCACCAGCCACAGTTCATGGGGTGTGCGGGTGCGCAGTTGAAACAGCAGATCCGCCCGGGTTTTCGGGCGGCCATTGAGCAAGGTACCGGGCCAGTTCACCGAGCCATTGCGAGCGGCATGACGCTTGCCCTGGCGGCCGTTATCGAGGCGTCCGGCGCGGGGTCTGGCATTCGCCCCCGCGTCGGATCGGGGGCGAATGCCTAAGGCTTTTTTTGTAGGTGTGGCGGCCAGGCCGGGACTTCGCGGCGTGCGCCGGTAGCCAGTGCCGGCGCCGGCATTTCACCCCACTGTCCCTGCCCTTCGCTTGGATCAGTCTGGGAGCCGGACGGTGATTGCGCCGGTGGCTGCGCACTGGAGGAGGACTGTTCGCGACGACGATGACGCAATGCGAACTCAGCCACCGCATCGATATCCTGCTCGGCGATGGCGTCCGCACCGCGCCACGCCGCATGCGCCCGCGCGGCACGCAGCCAGACCAGATCGGCGCGCAAACCGTCGACGCCCGCCGCGAAGCAGCGCTCGGTGATCTGTGCCAGCGCCGCGTCATCCAGCGGGATGCCCGGTAAAACCTTGCGGGCGTTCTCGCAGCGCTGACGCAGAGCTTGCTGTTCAGCCTCCCACTGCGCACAGAACGCCTGCGGATCGCTGTCGAAATCCAGTCGACGCCGGATGATCTGCCCACGCTCGGCCGGCGCCGTTTGACCGCTCAGGGCGACGTTCAAACCAAAGCGATCCAGCAATTGCGGACGCAATTCACCCTCTTCCGGGTTCATCGTGCCGATCAATACGAACTTCGCCGAGTGCCGATGGGAAATGCCATCGCGCTCGATCAGATTAGTGCCGCTGGCGGCCACATCGAGCAGCAAATCCACCAGATGATCCGGTAGCAGATTCACTTCATCGACGTACAACACGCCGCCGTCAGCCTTCGCCAGAACGCCGGGAGAAAACTGCGCACGACCGTCGCTCAACGCCGCGTCCAGATCCAGCGTGCCGACCAGTCGCTCTTCAGTGGCGCCCAACGGCAAGGTGACGAACTGACCGCTGGCTAACAGATCCGCCAGGCCCCGGGCGAGCGTCGACTTGGCCATGCCGCGCGGGCCTTCGATCAGCACGCCGCCGATCTTCGGGTCGATGGCCGTCAGGTACAGCGCCAGTTTCAGATCATCGGCGCCAACCACGGCGGAGAGCGGGAAATGCGGGGTGTCGGTCATGTTCAGTCTCAGCTCTCTTCTTCTATGTCCAGCAGCAGGCTTTCCAGCGCCTCTTTGTAGGCGCCCGGTGCCTGCCACATCCCGCGCTGCTGCGCTTCGAGCATGCGTTCGGTCATGTCGCGCAGTGCGTGGGGATTATGCTCGCGCACGAACTCGCGGGTCGCCGGGTCCAGCAGATACGCATCGGCCAGCAAGGCGTACTGATGGTCGTCGATCAGTTGCGTGGTGGCGTCGAAGGCGAACAGGTTGTCGACCGTCGCCGCCAGTTCGAATGCGCCTTTATAGCCGTGGCGCTTGACCCCGTCGATCCATTTCGGATTCGCCGCCCGGGAGCGGATGACCCGGTTCAGTTCCTCTTTCAAGGTGCGGATCTTTGGCAGGTCCGGCTGACTGTGATCGCCGTGATAACTGGCCGCCGCTTCGCCGCGCAGGCTTTCCACGGCGGCGAGCATGCCGCCCTGGAACTGGTAATAGTCGTTGGAATCGAGCAGGTCATGCTCGCGATTGTCCTGGTTTTGCAGCACGGCCTGCACCTGGCTCAGGCGCTGGACGAATTGCTCGCGGGCGGCGGTGCCCTCATCGGAGCCACCGTAAGCATAGGCGCCCCAATTCAAGTAAACCTCGGCCAGATCTTCTCGGGTTTGCCACAGACGACCGTCGATGGCGCCCTGCACACCCGCGCCATAAGCGCCGGGTTTGGCACCGAAGATCCGCCAGCCGGCCTGACGTCGGGCAGCCTCGTCATCCAGCCCCGACTGACGCAACGCCTCACGTTCAGCACGTACCTTGGCGGCCAACGGGTTGAGGTCATCCGGCTCGTCCAGTTCGGCCACGGCTTGTACGGCGGCGTCGAACAGGCGAATCAGGTTGGCGAACGCGTCGCGGAAGAATCCTGAGACCCGCAGCGTGACATCGACCCGAGGCCGGTCGAGCAGGCTCAGCGGCAGAATCTCGAAATCATCGACCCGCTGACTGCCGGTGGCCCACACCGGACGTACGCCCATCAGCGCCATGGCCTGGGCAATGTCATCGCCGCCGGTGCGCATGGTCGCGGTGCCCCACACAGAGAGGCCGAGTTGGCGCAGGTGATCGCCGTGATCCTGCAGGTGTCGCTCGAGAATCAGGGTTGCCGACTGGAAGCCGATTCGCCAGGCCGTGGTGGTCGGCAGATTGCGCACGTCCACCGAATAGAAATTGCGCCCGGTGGGCAGCACATCGAGGCGGCCGCGACTGGGGGCGCCGCTCGGGCCGGCCGGGACGAAGCGGCCGCTCAGGGCATCAAGCAGGCCACGCATTTCGGCCGGGCCGCAGGCATCGAGGCGTGGGGCGATCACTTCGCGGAGGTTCTCAATGATCGCGCTGACTTCAGCCCAGCGCGGTCCCTGTGGGAGCGGGCTTGCCCGCGAAAGCGATATGTCAGTGAAAGAAATATTGACTGACACGACGCCTTCGTCGGATCGCCGCCCGGGGACAAGCCCGCTCCCACAGGGATTGTGCAAGGCTTGATTTTGGTTGAGAGCCTGTTCAATCAAATGCGCTGCGAACAGCTCCAGACGTTCGCGAGTATCCCCCGCCGTGCGCCAGACTTCATCGCTCAGCGATTGCAGTTCCATTGGGCGCGGGCCGGTCCAGGAATCAGCCAGTGCACAATCCAGCGGATCGAACCCCAACTGAAACGCCTTGGCCAGCGCCCGCAACAGACTCGACTGTGCCCCTTTGCCATCCCCACGCGGAATCCGCAGCAGCGCCAGCAAGGTGTCGATGCGCAAACGCCCGGTCGGCGACTCGCCGAAGATGTGCAGGCCATCGCGGATCTGCGATTCCTTCAGATCACACAGATAGGTATCCAGACGCGGCAGCCAGATCGCCGCATCGGCATCGCTGTCGAGGGCTTCATCGAGTTGCAGTTCGCGATCGATCTGCGTGTCACGCACCAGTTGCAGGATGTCGCGCTGCAACTCCCGGGCGCGGCGCGGATCGAGTAACTGAGCTTCGTAATACTCGTCAGCCAACAGTTCCAGATTACGCAACGGGCCATAGGTTTCGGCGCGAGTCAGCGGCGGCATCAGGTGGTCGATGATCACCGCCTGAGTGCGACGTTTGGCTTGGGCGCCCTCGCCCGGATCGTTGACGATAAACGGATAGATGTTCGGCAGCGGCCCGAGCAGTGCGTCCGGCCAGCAGTTCTCCGACAGGCCCACGCCTTTGCCGGGCAGCCATTCGAGGTTGCCGTGCTTGCCGACGTGGATCACGCCATGGGCGCCGTAGGTCTGGCGCAGCCAGAAATAGAACGCGAGGTATGCGTGCGGCGGCACCAGATCCGGGTCGTGATACACCGCGCTCGGATCGACCTGATAACCCCGCGCCGGTTGAATGCCGACGAAAGTCAGGCCAAAACGCAGGCCGGCGATCATCATCCGCCCGTCCCGGCACATCGGATCATTTTGCGGCGAGCCCCAGCGCTCCAGCACTGCCGTGCGGTTGGCTTCGGGCAGTGCGTTGAACATCGACAGGTAATCATTCATCGCCAGGCTTTGCTGGCATGGGCGCTGATCGAGGGTGTCGAGATCATTGCTGACACCACCCAGCAGTTGCCGGATCAGTTCGGTGCCGCTGTCCGGCAGTTCGGCGGGCAGCGGATAACCTTGGGCCTGCAATGCCCGCAGGATATTCAGCGCAGCGGCCGGCGTGTCGAGGCCCACGCCGTTGCCGATGCGCCCATCCCGGGTCGGGTAATTGGCGAGGATCAGGGCGATGCGCTTTTCAGCGTTCGGCACCCGCGCCAGATCGACCCAGCGCCGCGCCAGTTCGGCGACGAAATCCATGCGCTCGGGTTGGGCCCGATAACACACCACGTCGGACTGACTGCGCTCGCTGCGCCAGGCCAGATCCTTGAAGCTGATCGGCCGACTGATAATCCGGCCGTCCAGTTCCGGCAAGGCGATGTGCATCGCCAGATCCCGGGGGCCGAGGCCCTGCTCGCTCTCGCGCCAGCCAGGCTCGTTGTCCTGGGCGCAAATCGCCTGGATCACCGGAATGTTGCGACGGAACGGCCGCAGATGCGGCGCTTCCGGACTGGACTGGGCGAAACCGGTGGTGTTCAGAATCACCGAGGCCTCGACTTCATCCAGCCAGTCCTCGACCACCGACAGGCAGCCAGGCTCTTTCAAACTGGCCACGGCGATCGGCAGCGGATTGAGTCCGGCCGCCTGAAGCCGTTGGCAGAACACGTCGATAAACGCCGTGTTGGCCGCTTGCAAATGCGAGCGATAAAACAACACCGCCGACACCGGTTGACCGGGCAGCCAATCGGCTTGCCAGTCACTCAGTGTGGCGGTGTTTTTGTTCGGGTGATAAATCGCCGTGCGCGGCAGCGTTTGCGGCTCGCCCCACACGTAATCCCGCGCCAGCCAGCGACTGGCCAGGCAACGGAAAAAGTCCAGCGCATTGTCCATGCCGCCCTGACGCAGAAACTGCCAGAGCCGGTCGCGATCCTCTGCGCCCACGGTACTCAAGTCGCTGAGCTCCGGGTCGGGACGGTCATCGCCCGGCACCAGAATCAACTGCACGCCACGTTCGGACAACTCGACCAGCCGCTCGACGCCATAACGCCAATAAGCGATGCCGCCGTGCAGCGAGATCAGAATCACCTTGGCGTGGCGCAGCACCTCATCGACGTAGAGGTCGACCGACGCATGGTTCTGCACCTGCATCGGGTTGGCCAGGCGCACGCTCGGGTAATCCTCGGGCAGTTGCTGCGCGGCTTCGGCGAGCAGCGCGAGGCTGGAATCGCCGCTGCACAGGATCACCAGCTCGGCGGGGGTTTGTCCGAGGTCGGCAATGTTGTCGTCCGACACGAAACCGCCGGGCTGGGTCCTGAGCAGGTGCATGGCTTAAACGCTGAGCGCGGCGCGCAGTTGCGCTTCGAGTTGAGCGGCATCCAGTTCCTGACCGATCAACACCAGACGCGTCACGCGTGCCTCATCGGCGCCCCATTGACGGTCGAAGTGTTTGTCGAAACGCGTGCCCACGCCCTGGATCAGCAGGCGCATCGGCTTGTTCGGGATCGCCGCGAAACCTTTGACCCGCAGGATGCCGTGTTGAACCACCAGTTGCGTCAGCGCGTCGAGCAACAGGCTCTCGTCGGCTTGCGGCAGTTCGATGGAGATCGAGTCGAAGGCGTCGTGATCGTGGTCATCGTGATCGTCATCGCCTTCACCGTGGTGGTGATCGTGATGGCTGTGGCGGCTGTCGATGTGTTCTTCGGAACCGGCGCCCAGACCAATCAGCACGTCCAACGGCAGACGACCGTTGCTGGCTTCGATGATTTTTACCGCTGGCGGCAGTTCTTCGGCGACTTCCAGACGGACGCGCGCGAGGTCTTCAGGGCTGGTCTGGTCGGCCTTGTTGAGGATCACCAGGTCGGCGCTGGCCAGTTGGTCGGCGAACAGTTCGTGCAGCGGCGATTCGTGGTCCAGGTTCGGATCGAGTTTGCGCTGGGCATCGACCTGATCCGGGAACGCGGCGAAGGTGCCAGCGGCCACGGCCGGGCTGTCGACCACGGTGATCACCGCGTCAACGGTGCAGGCGCTGCGGATTTCCGGCCATTGGAAGGCTTGTACCAGCGGTTTTGGCAGGGCCAGGCCCGAGGTTTCGATCAGGATGTGGTCGAGGTCGCCGCGACGGGCCACCAGTTCGCGCATCACCGGGAAGAATTCTTCCTGCACCGTGCAGCACAGGCAGCCGTTGGCCAGTTCGTAGACGCGGCCGGTGGCTTCTTCTTCGGTGCAGCCGATGGTGCATTGTTTGAGGATTTCACCGTCGATGCCCAGCTCGCCGAACTCGTTGACGATCACCGCGATACGGCGGCCCTGGGCGTTGTCGAGCATGTGCCGCAGCAAGGTGGTTTTGCCCGAGCCGAGGAAGCCGGTGACGATGGTGACGGGGAGTTTGGCCAGTGTTTTCATCGGATGCCCTTTGGCAAGGTGGCGGGCATACGGGACGAGACCGGCAACGCGGGTGCGTGCCTGGAGAGTTCGCCACCGGATCACCCCGCCCGGTTGAAAGTGAGAATCTGTGACGAGGCAGGTCTCCTGGCTGACGGTGTTCGGGCCTTGGCCCGGTATTCGCTGCGCCTTCCCGCTGGCTCTGGATGGAGTTGGCAGTGGCGTGGCAGCGAACAGCACCGTTCACAGTTGCGGGGGCAGCCGCGGCTTGGACCGCGTTCCCTTCTTAGCTTCGGCGTGGGCCGAAGAACCTCGAAAGCGCAAGGCTACGCATGGGTTCGTGATGGGTCAATGGGCGTGGCCTTTTGGTTTTGTGTGTATATCCGTTGCTGCGGTAACGGCTTCTTATGGTTTCGCTCTTACAGCGACTCACTTTTCCAAACGCCGAAAAGTAAGCAAAAGGCTTTTGCCCCGGCGTACGGCACTTCGCTTAGGCTCAGTGTTCCCTCGCTACGGTGTCCATCAGGGGGCATCGCCTACGGTTTGCTTCGCTGCACCTCCTCTCGATGTATGCGGCTTCGCCGCACGGCGCTGCGCGCCTACCCCCTGATGGACACCTCCGCTCGGCCTGCCGAAGGGGCTAAAGATCAAAAGCCAGAGCCAGAGCAGAAGCCAGATCAAGAGCCCCCGCTCCTCACCACTCACCACGATGAGCGTTAGCTCGAGTACCGCTTTTGATCGCAGGGCCCGTCGGCAGGCTGAGTGGAGGGATTGATCCGGGGGTGGGAGCGCAGCGACCGTGCGGCGCAGCCGCATGCATCGAGAGGAGGTGCAGCGAAGCAAACCGTAGGCGATGCCCCCGGATCAATCCCGGAGCGAAGGAACCCCGAGCCTAAGCGAGGGGCCGTACGTCAGGGTTAGAGACCTTTTGGTTACTTTTGGCAAACGCCCTCTGTGTCAGGCTACCTGTCGCCCTTGTTGATTGACTCGTTCATTCAAGAGGGTGAAGGTGCATAACAATGTCCAATTTAGGCAAGCGCTACGACAGCGACTTCAAAGACTGGGTCGTTTTGCAAATGATGCCGCCCTTTAATCGGTCAGTGGCAGAACTTGCCGTTGCACTCAATCTCACGCCACAGTCGCTGCGAAACTGGAGACAAATGGCCAGAGACAAAGGCTTGATCGTTCCAGGAAACGGCAAAACCAGTGACCAATGGTCTAGCGCCGATAAATTCAATGCTGTTATGGAAACCGCGCCGTTGAGCGAGGTGGAAATTTCTCAGTATTGCCGAATAAAGGGCATTTACCCTGAGCAAATTCAGCAGTGGAGACTGGCCTGTCAAAACGCCAATCCGGTCGTTGATCTCAACTCTCGAACCTCTAAAACGGCCGAGCAACGGCGTATCAAAATACTCGAGCGTCAATTGATCCAGTCAGATGCCGGACGTGCGGAGGCGGTGGCCTTGCTGGAGCTCAGAAAAAAAGCCAATGCGATCTGGGGCAAGGACAAGGAAGACTGATTAACGCCGCTGATCGTACGCAAGCCATGAAGTTGATTGCAGACGCAGTGCAGAGCGGCGCTCGTCGATATCGAGCCTGCAATGAGTTGGGGTTGAGCCTGCGTACAGTCCAGCGCTGGCGATATGCTGACTGTGATGGGCGACTGCTGGCTAAACGGGCAGCTCCGGCTAACAAGCTCAGTGAGTCGGAATGCCAAGCGGTACTTGATGCTGCCAATCAGGCTGGCTACGCCAGCCTTACTCCGCACCAGATCGTCCCCAAACTGGCCGATGAAGGCATCTATCTGGCTTCGGAATCGACGTTTTACCGAGTGTTAAAAGCGGCTCATCAAAACGTGCGTCGCGGCCGAACCAAAGCCCCGAAACGTAGGGTGCTGACGACGCATTGTGCCGATGGCCCCAACCAGGTGTGGTGCTGGGATATCACTTGGTTGCCAAGCACCGTCAGAGGTCGATTTTTCTACTGGTACATGGTCAAGGATGTCTACAGCCGCAAACTGGTCGCCAATGAAGTGCACGAAGTGGAATGCGCCGAACACGCATGCGAGCTGCTTAGAAAGGGATGCTTACGTGAACATACAGCGGGTCGCCCGCTGGTGCTGCACTCGGATAACGGACACGTGATGAGAGGTTCTTTGCTGCGTGAAAGCATGGTTGCACTTGGCGTCGAGCCTTCTTTTAGCCGGCCAAGGGTAAGTAACGATAACGCATATGCAGAGGCACTTTTCCGCACTGCAAAGTACTGCCCGCTCTGGCCGGATCAACCATTTGATACGGTCATTGATGCGAGGCTTTGGGTGCAGAAATTCATCGAGTGGTACAACGAAGATCATCGCCATAGCGCTTTGAAATACGTGACGCCAAACGAGAGGCACGAAGGCAAAGCGACGATGCTATTACAAGCAAGAGCAGCGCTTTATGAGGATGCCAGGAAAGCTAATCCGAGCCGTTGGAGCACTCGGACACGCAACTGGAAACTAGCTGATGCGGTGTATTTAAACCCAGAGCGCCCTGACTTTAAGGGCTCAACTGGCTAACAACGATTGGAACAAGGCGACAGGTGCCTTGACACGCACCGCGTTTGCCAAAAGTGACCCGCCGTAAGGGCGGAACCCTAAGCAGCCATAACCGCAGCAACGGATCTGCCCCCAATCCCAATCCCAATCCCAATCCCGATCCCGATCCCGATCCCAATTGACTCAAATCCCCCGCCCATGCTCTCCTACACAACTTGTTACGGGTGCCCCTCACAGGGTGAAACGGGAAACCGGTGAATCATGTGCTTTACTCTAAAGCCATGTCAGTCCGGTGCTGCCCCCGCAACGGTAAGCGAGCGAAGCGTCAGATCCACTGTGCCCACAGGCATGGGAAGGTGACGCTTGCAGGTCGGCAGACAGCCACCCCTCGCGAGCCCGGAGACCGGCCCGCAACACACAGTGCGCATCCTTGCGCCACTGAACCTGACAAACCCGCGGTGGGCGGGCGCTGTTCGAACCTCTGCGTGCGCGGCCGCAGGGGTTTTCATGCGCTCTATTCACCCGCTGACATTCCAGAGGGAAGCGCCATGTCGATCATCAGCAGCACCGGCAGCAATTCGGACAAGATCTCCAGCACCACCACCCTGAGCCAACGCCTGACCGCCGCCGTCTGCGCGTCGATCCTCGGTGCGTGCCTGGTGTATTTCGCCGGTTTCTCGCACATCGAAGCGGTGCACAATGCTGCTCACGATACCCGCCACAGCGCTGCGTTTCCGTGCCACTGAGACCTGACGACATGATCAAGCGTATTGCGCAGACCGCGGGTTTCACCGGCCTTCTGGCTGCCCTGCTCCTGACCTTGCTGCAAAGCTTCTGGGTATCACCGCTGATTCTGCAGGCCGAAACCTTCGAGAAAGCCGAACCGGTTGCCGAAGTTCACGAACACGCTGCCGGCACTGCCGCCCACACCCACGATGCCGAAGCCTGGGAGCCGGAAGACGGCTGGCAGCGCGTGGTGTCCACCACCGGCGGCAATCTGGTGGTTGCCGTGGGTTTTGCCCTGATGCTCGCGGGCCTGTATACCCTGCGTGCGCCGACCAAAACCTCGCAAGGCCTGCTCTGGGGCCTGGCCGGTTATGCGACTTTCGTGCTTGCACCGACCCTGGGCCTGCCACCTGAGCTGCCGGGCACCGCCGCCGCGGATCTGGCCTCGCGTCAGATGTGGTGGATCGGCACCGCCGCTTCCACCGCTGTCGGTCTGGCCCTGATTGCGTTCAGCCGTCACTGGCTGATGAAGATCCTCGGCGTGGCGATCCTTGCCGTGCCGCACGTGATCGGCGCGCCGCAACCGGAAGTGCACTCGATGCTCGCCCCGGAAGCCCTCGAAGCTCAGTTCAAAATCGCTTCGCAGTTGACCAACGTCGCGTTCTGGTTGGCCCTGGGCCTGATCAGCGCGTGGTTGTTCCGCCGCAAAAGCGAAGGTCAGTACCAGGCATGACCGATGACAGCGCAGCGCCGACCTTCGTGGTCGGCCTGGGCTGCCAGCGCGGCTGCCCGGCCAGCACGCTGCGCGCCTTGCTTGATCAGGCATTACAGGCACATCGAATTGATCTGGAGAAGGTCAAGGCGCTGGCCAGCATCGACCTCAAGCGCGACGAACCTGGCCTGCAGGAACTCGCCGCCCAACTGGCGCTGCCGTTGCTGTATTTCAGCAGCGAAGAACTGGCCAGTTATCAGCAACGACTGAGCCATCATTCACAGATTGCCTTCGAACGCACCGGTTGCTACGGCGTAGCGGAAAGTGCCGCGCTGGCGCTCGCCGAACAGTTGATCAGCGGCCCGGCAAAACTGCTGATACCCCGGCAAAAATACGCCCAGGCAACTCTGGCATTGGCCGGCGCAGCGTAAAATCCCGATAATTCGCGCTTTCGATCATGAGCATTCTTCATCTGAAGGGCTTGTGACGCACCGCCCTGCCCCTTCTCTACAGGATCCAACGATGACCGTTTACTTCATCGGCGCCGGCCCCGGCGACCCGGAATTGATCACTGTCAAAGGCCAGCGGCTTATCCGCAGTTGCCCGGTGATCATCTACGCAGGTTCGCTGGTGCCGACGGCGGTGCTGGAAGGTCATTGCGCGGAAACCGTGGTCAACAGCGCCGAACTGCACCTGGAACAGATCATCGACCTGATCAAGACCGCCCATGCCAAGGGCCAGGACGTGGCGCGGGTGCATTCGGGCGATCCGAGCCTGTATGGCGCGATTGGCGAGCAGATTCGTTATTTGCGCGAGCTGGATATTCCGTTCCAGATCATTCCCGGTGTGACCGCTACCGCCGCGTGCGCCGCGCTGTTGGGCGCTGAACTGACCCT
The DNA here is from genome assembly GCF_019710535.1 of Pseudomonas sp. 3-2. Lineage (NCBI taxonomy): Bacteria > Pseudomonadati > Pseudomonadota > Gammaproteobacteria > Pseudomonadales > Pseudomonadaceae > Pseudomonas > Pseudomonas sp. 3-2. The sequence goes on from NZ_CP081200.1 coordinate 3,620,064, forward strand.
GCCGGACATCTCGCAAAGCGTGATTTTGACCCGATATGCGGACAAGACCGCAATGCCGGTTGGCGAAGAGCTCGGCAGTCTGGCGCAGCACGGAGCGACCATGGCGATTCATCTGGGGGTCAATCATCTGGAGAAAATCCTGGCTGAGCTGCTGCCGCATTACGGCGCGGATTGCCCGATTGCGGTGATTCACCGGGCGACGTGGCCGGATCAGGACTGGGCGGTCGGGACGCTGGAGGATATTGCCGCGAAGGTTGCCGCCAAGGGGTTTCGGCGTACGGCGTTGATTCTGGTTGGGCGGGTGTTGGGTAGCGATCACTTTAGCGAGTCGTCGCTGTATCGCGCGGGGCATGCACATCTTTACCGCCCATGACGGCCCTTTCGCGAGCAAGCCCGCTCCCACATTCGATCGCATTCCAAATGTGGGAGCGGGCTTGCTCGCGAAGGCTTCATTGAATCTCACGCATAAAAAAACGGCGCTCACGGGGCGCCGTTTTTTCATGCCGCAGCGAACACCTTAGTAGTAGGCGTTTTCTTTCTGCGTGTGGTCGGTCACGTCGCGAACGCCCTTGAGCTCCGGAATGCGCTCGAGCAAGGTGCGCTCGATGCCTTCCTTCAGGGTCACGTCCGCCTGGCCGCAGCCCTGGCAACCGCCGCCGAACTGCAACACGGCTATGCCGTCTTCAACCACATCGATCAGGCTGACCTGACCGCCGTGGCTGGCCAGCCCCGGGTTGATTTCGGTTTGCAGGTAATAGTTGATGCGCTCGTTGATCGGGCTGTCGGCGTTGACCATCGGGACTTTGGCGTTTGGCGCCTTGATGGTCAGCTGGCCGCCCATGCGGTCGGTGGCGTAGTCGACGACGGCATCATCGAGGAACGCTTCGCTGAACGAGTCGATGTAAGCGGTGAAGCTTTTCAGCCCAAGCGCCGTATCTTCAGGTTTCTCTTCGCCCGGCTTGCAGTAGGCAATGCAGGTTTCGGCGTACTGGGTGCCAGGCTGGGTGATGAAAACGCGGATGCCGATGCCCGGGGTGTTCTGCTTGGAGAGCAGATCGGCCAGGTAATCATGGGCGGCGTCGGTAATGGTAATAGCGGTCATGGAAACTCCTCGCAGGCTTGGGGCGGAGTTTACGCCAATCGGCGCGCGGCACAAAGTCCTAGTATTTACGTAGGAATAGTTCGCAAATCGGCTAAGCGCCCGATTCGCCGTCAATCCTTGCTTTAAGCCACTGATAACTGCGCTTTTCCACCCATTCGTAGCTCAGCCAGGAACCGATACCGATGGCCAGCGCACAGACAACAAACATCAAATACGGGTTGATCCCATAGCGTCGGGCCAGATAACCGCCAGCCGACAGCACCAGCACGTGCATCAGATACACCGAGTACGAACAGTCGCCCAGCAGCTTGAGCAGCCTGTTGCGCTCGACATGGCGCTCCAGCGCCAGGCTGGCCATGACCAGCACCGCACTGGGCACGCCCCAATTCAGCAACCGGGGATCGGGCGGCAAGTAATAGATCGCCAGCAACGCCGCCCCGATCCCCAGCAACGGCAGCCAGAGCGCCGGTCCGATCCAGCCGCGGCGATAGAACATGCCGATACTGATCCCGAGCAGGAACTCATAAACGATGTCCGAGCGATAAAACTCGCTGACCCAGCCAAATCCGGTCCAGGCCTGGCACACCGCGAACAGCAGCGCCGCGACCACCAGCAAGCGCACCTGCAACCGAAACAACAGCGCCCAGGCGAACAACACGTAAAACAGCATCTCGTAATTCAGTGTCCAGCCGACATTCAGGGTCGGGTAGATCCCGTAGCCGCCGGGGTTTTCGGTCGGGATAAACAGCAACGACAGCAGCAAATGACTCCAGTCCACCGTCTGATCCGGCAGCAACGGCCGGGCGAATACCACCAACAAAGCCATCAGCACGGTGTAGAGCCAATACGCCGGGACAATCCGGAAAAGTCGATACAGCAGAAACCGCGCGGGCGGCAGCGCCTTGCCTTCGGTGGACAGGAAAATCACCAGCCCGCTGATCACGAAAAAGATATCGACGCCCACGGCGCCCTTGTCGATGAACAGCTGACCTATCGGCCCCCGCGCCTCGAAGTCGAAGAAAATCTGCATGAAGTGATGGCAGACCACCGCCCACGCGGCGAGCGCTCGCAGGGCCTGCACTGAAATCAACATCGATGGCGCTCCCGATCCCGTACTTCACAGGATTGGGACAACCGCCATCGCTCAAACGATCAAAGATTCTCGTACCGGTTCATATCCAGCACGCCCTCTTCCACCGGATCGGTTTCGTGGATGTACTGGCTCAAATCATGGAAATAGAACCAGAACTGCGGATGACTGCGGCGGATGCCCCAGCGCTCGACGATTTTCTCGAACTGCGCCGCGTCCCTTGCACCTTCCATGGCATCGACAAACGCCGGCACCTGATCTGCCGGGACGTTGAACATGAAATTCGGGTAGCTGCTGAGCACGCCCGGGTAGATCGTCAGCGTGTCCAGCCCCGGTTGATAGCGCAGCGATTCGCCGAGCAGGAACGCCACGTTGCTGTGCGCGCGGTTGCGCAGCAGGCTGTAGACCTCGCGTTTGCCGCTGCGGGTTTCAACCCGGAGCATGGTGGCTTCCGGCAATTGATCGATCACTTTCAGGCCCGCCGCCGGGCGCGAAGCCAGGCGACTCAGCGCCTGTTCGGCGTTTTGCAGCGCCGGGTCGATGTTCGGGCGCGAGCAGTAGGCGTCTTCGCAACGGTTGATCGGATCCGGACGCGCGTTGAGATCGCCGTAGCGCGCCAGCAATTGCATGGCGAAATCGCGTTTCGGGTCTTTCTCGTCGAGTTTCAGCGCGGTCGGCTTGTCATCGTCTATGGCTTCGTAATCGAGCCACATCTTGAACTGGCCGCTGCTCTGGTACCAATCGTCGAGGTAGCCCTCGCGGGAATCGGCGGGCATCAGGCGCAGGAAGTTCTGTTCGGCGCCGTTGCGGATCAGGTCGAAATACAAGCGCGTTTGCGCCTGATGGGAGACGTTGCCGAACACATCGAAATTCACTGCCAACTGGTAATAGGTGCGTTCCAGCAGCGGATAGTCGAACAGCCACAGGGTCTGCGGTACTTCGCCGATCAGGCCCTTGGTCACCGAAGCGCTGTCGAAGTGGCGGAAGATGCTGAGCAAGGCGTTGTCGTTGCCGGCCCACAGGGTCGACCAGCTCGGCGCCGGCAGATCCGCATAGCTGTCACGGCGCAGGGCTTCGTATTGGTTTCGCTTGTTGCGGTAGTTGTGCCACAGGCTCAGGACACTGCCGACATCGTCGTTCTGCCCCGGCATGGCCAGCAACGGCGTGGTCTGGCCGCGATAGTTCGGGTCGGTGATGTACAGATCGTGTTCGGGTGCCTGGAACAACGCCCAGAAGTTGTCGCGGATCACGTCAGTCGCGATCTGCCCACGGCACACCGGGCCGCGAATGAAGGTGCGCACGAAGTATTCGGCGTTATCGAGCATGAACTGATAGCGCGCCTGCGCCGGAATCGCCTCAAAGGTCGCGAACGGGTTGGCCCGGCTCTGCGGCCCGTAGCCCGGCAAGGCATTGACCTGCCAGTTACCGTTGTAGAACAGGCTTTTGACCCGCGCCATCTTCGCCGCGCTCAGCGGATAAGTGATGTGGGTCTTGTGCACGATCACACCCTGCACCGGCCACAGGCGGTAATACACCTGAGTACCCGGATCGTCGTTCGGGCGACGGGTGGCGATCAGATCGATTGGTTGCCCGGTCGGCGTGCGCGAGCGCACCCACTGGAAGTAATGCCCCGGCTCGCCGTCCTTGAAATAGAGGTGCGCCAGGAACCAGTGCTCGAACAGCCAGCGCCCGACCAGACTTTCCCGCGCCCCAGGCTGGTTGAGCAGATTTTCCCACTGGACGATCTGCATCGCCTCCTTGGCGCTTGGCGCCAGGCCTTGCTCATCGATCGGTGCGCCGGAAGCGAGCCAGCGTTGCAGTGTCTGATATTGCTGATCGGTCAGCCCGGTCACCGCCAGCGGCATGCCCTCTTTCGGATGGGCGCCGGCATAGCCTTCGAACTCGGCGGGCATCGCGCACAGGTTTTCGCGGTTGAGCCCCAGCACAATGTCTTGCGGCAGTTTGGCGTTGGGGGTCAGCGGCGTTTTGTGTCCCAGCTCCAACATGCGCGCCATCAGTGCGGCCTGGCTGCCCTGGGCGTCGAGCACCGAGTAGAAGTCTTTCTGCTGCCAGGCCCGTTTGCCGAAGGCGTCATAGAACAGCCGCGTGGTCGGCGCCGCCTGGGTGCGTTCGCCATCGTAGACCGGCATCTTGCTCGCGCCCCGCGCGGCGCCTTCACCGCTGCCCAGATTCAGCTGACAGGCAGAGTCGTAGCACGCATGGCAGGCCACGCACTTTTCGGTGAAGATCGGCTGGATGTCTCGGGTATAGGAAATAGAAGAAGAAATAGCGGGACTTTGCGCCGCCGCGCCAAAGCTAAAAAACAGCAATGCAATGCTGATGACGCGGTACGACATGTCCCTGACCCTGATCCTGAAGAAAAACGCCGCGATTCTACCGTTATGACGCTCGTACCAACATGAGCGATATTCATGCAAAAGCGTCACATGCTCTAAAACCGCACAGGTTTGTTATGATCCCGGCCCTTCGTCATGGTCTTTTTCGAGTAGCCCCAATGTCCGATCGCAGCGTCCGCCTTCAAGCTCTCAAGCAAGCTCTCAAAGAGCGCATCCTGATTCTCGACGGCGGCATGGGCACGATGATCCAGAGCTACAAGCTCGAAGAGCAGGATTATCGCGGCAAACGCTTCGCCGACTGGCCGAGCGACGTCAAGGGCAACAACGATCTGTTGGTGCTGACCCGCCCGGACGTGATCGGCGGCATCGAGAAAGCCTACCTGGACGCCGGCGCCGACATCCTCGAGACCAACACCTTCAACGCCACGCAGATTTCCATGGCCGACTACGGCATGGAAGAACTGGTCTACGAACTCAACGTAGAAGGCGCCCGCCTGGCGCGCAAGGTTGCCGACGCGAAAACCCTCGAGACCCCGGACAAGCCGCGTTTCGTCGCTGGCGTGCTCGGCCCGACCAGCCGCACCTGCTCGCTGTCGCCGGACGTCAACAACCCGGGCTATCGCAACGTTACCTTCGATGAACTGGTGGAAAACTACACCGAGGCCACCAAAGGCCTGATCGAAGGCGGCGCCGACCTGATCCTGATCGAAACCATCTTCGACACTCTCAACGCCAAAGCCGCGATCTTTGCCGTGCAAGGCGTGTTCGAAGAACTGGGCTTCGAGTTGCCGATCATGATTTCCGGCACCATCACCGACGCCTCCGGCCGCACCCTGTCGGGCCAGACCACCGAAGCGTTCTGGAACTCCGTGGCCCACGCCAAACCGATTTCGGTCGGTCTGAACTGCGCCCTCGGTGCCCGCGAATTGCGTCCGTACCTGGAAGAGCTGTCGGACAAGGCCAGCACCCACGTTTCGGCGCACCCGAACGCCGGCCTGCCGAACGAGTTCGGCGAGTACGACGAACTGCCGGTGGACACCGCCAAAGTCATCGAAGAATTCGCCCAGAGCGGTTTCCTCAACATCGTCGGCGGTTGCTGCGGCACCACCCCGGGCCACATCGAAGCCATCGCCAAAGCCGTTGCCGGCTACGCGCCGCGGCAGATTCCGGACATTCCCAAGGCTTGCCGCCTCTCAGGCCTGGAGCCGTTCACCATCGATCGCAGCTCGTTGTTCGTCAACGTCGGCGAGCGGACCAATATCACCGGCTCCGCGAAGTTCGCCCGCCTGATCCGTGAAGACAACTACACCGAAGCCCTGGAAGTCGCCCTGCAGCAGGTCGAGGCCGGCGCCCAGGTGATCGACATCAACATGGATGAAGGGATGCTCGATTCGAAGAAGGCCATGGTGACCTTCCTCAATCTGATTGCCGGCGAGCCGGACATCTCCCGCGTGCCGATCATGATCGACTCCTCGAAATGGGACGTGATCGAAGCCGGCCTCAAATGCATCCAGGGCAAGGGCATCGTCAACTCGATCAGCATGAAAGAAGGCGTCGAGCAGTTCATCCATCACGCCAAACTGTGCAAGCGCTACGGCGCCGCCGTGGTGGTGATGGCGTTCGACGAAGCCGGCCAGGCCGACACCGAAGCGCGCAAGAAAGAGATCTGCAAACGCTCCTACGACATTCTGGTCAACGAAGTCGGCTTCCCGCCGGAAGACATCATCTTCGACCCGAACATCTTCGCCGTGGCCACCGGCATCGAAGAACACAACAACTACGCTGTGGACTTCATCAACGCCTGTGCCTACATCCGTGACGAGTTGCCGTATGCCCTGAGTTCCGGCGGCGTGTCCAACGTGTCGTTCTCGTTCCGCGGCAACAACCCGGTGCGCGAGGCGATCCACTCGGTGTTCCTGCTGTACGCCATCCGCGCCGGCCTGACCATGGGCATCGTCAACGCCGGTCAGCTGGAGATCTACGACCAGATCCCGCAGGAGCTGCGCGACGCCGTTGAAGACGTGATCCTCAACCGCACCCCGGAAGGCACCGACGCCCTCCTCGCCATCGCCGACAAGTACAAGGGCGACGGCAGCGTCAAGGAAGCCGAGACCGAAGAGTGGCGCAGCTGGGACGTCAACAAGCGTCTTGAGCATGCGCTGGTCAAGGGCATCACCACCCACATCGTCGAAGACACCGAAGAGTCCCGTCAGTCCTTCGCCCGCCCGATCGAAGTGATCGAAGGCCCGTTGATGTCCGGCATGAACATCGTCGGCGACCTGTTCGGCGCCGGCAAAATGTTCCTGCCCCAGGTGGTGAAATCCGCTCGAGTGATGAAACAGGCTGTGGCGCACCTGATTCCGTTCATCGAACTGGAAAAGGGCGACAAGCCGGAAGCCAAGGGCAAGATCCTGATGGCCACGGTCAAAGGCGACGTGCACGACATCGGCAAGAACATCGTCGGCGTGGTACTCGGTTGCAACGGCTATGACATCGTCGACCTCGGCGTGATGGTGCCAGCCGAGAAGATCCTGCAGGTGGCCAAGGAGCAGAAGTGCGACATCATCGGCCTGTCCGGCCTGATCACCCCGTCGCTGGATGAAATGGTCCACGTGGCCCGCGAGATGCAGCGCCAGGACTTCCACCTGCCGCTGATGATCGGCGGCGCGACCACCTCCAAGGCGCACACGGCGGTGAAGATCGAGCCCAAGTACAGCAACGACGCGGTGGTCTACGTGACCGACGCCTCCCGCGCCGTGGGCGTGGCGACGCAGTTGCTGTCCAAGGAACTGAAGGCCGGCTTCGTCCAGAAGACCCGCGAAGAGTACATCGACGTCCGCGAGCGCACCGCCAACCGCAGCGCCCGTACCGAGCGTCTGAGCTACGCCGCCGCGATCGCCAAGAAACCGCAGTTCGACTGGGCCACCTACACGCCGGTCAAACCGACCTTCACCGGCACCCGCGTGCTGGACAATATCGACCTCAACGTCCTGGCCGAGTACATCGACTGGACACCGTTCTTCATCTCCTGGGACCTGGCCGGCAAGTTCCCGCGCATCCTCGAAGACGAAGTGGTCGGTGAAGCGGCGACCTCGCTGTACAAGGACGCCCGCGAGATGCTGACCAAGCTGATCGACGAGAAACTGATCAGCGCCCGTGCGGTGTTCGGCTTCTGGCCGGCCAATCAGGTGCACGACGACGATATCGAGCTGTACGGCGATGACGGCAAGCCAATGGCCCGCCTGCATCACCTGCGTCAGCAGATCATCAAGACCGACGGCAAGCCGAACTTCTCCCTGGCCGACTTCGTCGCGCCGAAGGACAGCGAAGTGACCGACTATGTCGGTGGTTTCATCACCACCGCCGGCATCGGTGCCGAAGAAGTGGCCAAGGCTTATCAGGACGCTGGCGACGATTACAACTCGATCATGGTCAAGGCCCTGGCCGACCGTCTGGCCGAGGCCTGCGCCGAGTGGCTGCACCAGCAGGTGCGTAAGGAGCACTGGGGTTACGCCAAGGATGAAGCTCTCGACAACGAGGCGCTGATCAAAGAGCAGTACTCCGGCATCCGCCCTGCTCCCGGCTACCCCGCGTGCCCGGATCACACCGAGAAGGCCACGCTGTTCGCCCTGCTCGACCCTGAGGCCCAGGAAATGCGCGCCGGTCGCAGCGGCGTGTTCCTCACCGAGCACTACGCGATGTTCCCGGCGGCAGCGGTCAGCGGCTGGTACTTCGCCCATCCGCAGGCGCAGTACTTCGCCGTGGGCAAGGTCGACAAGGATCAGGTGCAGAGCTACACCTCGCGCAAAGGCCAGGAACTGAGCCTGACCGAACGCTGGCTGGCGCCGAATCTGGGTTACGACAACTGATCCCGCTTCACGCGACGACACCCTGTGGGAGCCTGTTGGCTCCCACAGTTATTTCTGCGGCCTGAAAACGGTTGGCTATGCTTGTCTGACACACACGGCAGACGGGGGATTTATGGACGATCCAGTCGACAACAAGCCACCGACGTTCTGGCAGATGCTGCATAGCGTCATGGCGGCGGCGTTCGGGGTGCAGAGCGGCAAGAACCGGGCGAGGGACTTCACCCACGGCAAGCCCAGCCATTTCATCTTCTTGGGTATCGCGTTCACGGCGGTATTCGCCCTGACGCTGTTTGGCATTGTGCAACTGGTGGTGCATCTGGCGGGCGTCTGACGGCCCTAGTGCATCAGGGTCTGCAGATTGAACGGGTAGCGATACGAAACCGGGCGCCCTTTCGCCGAGAGCTTGCGAAACTGCACGCCGTAGTCCGGTGAGGCACCCATTGCAAGGATTCGGCGGGCATGATCCCTGTCGATCAGTTGCAGCAACGGAATCTGCCGATCCCGGCCGCCATACTGATTCAGATCGACGCCTTGCGCGTGATCATGCAGCTCGACCAGTGCCCAGCCACCCAGGGTGAAATGCCCGCCGAGCAACGCGCTCAGGCGTCCGTCGACCACCGCCTGCAAAGCTTCGGGCGAGGTATTGACCGCGCTGAACAGCACGTCCTTGCCCGGCACCTTGCCGACCTCGGACGCAGCACGCATCGCGCCGAAGGCCATTTCATCATTAGCTGCCCATACCAATGAAACGTTGGGATAGCGGACCAGCAACTGCTTCGCCTGCTCGTAAGCCCGTTGCTGGGTCCAGCCGCCATAGACCAATTGCCGCAAACGTACCTGCGGATTCTCCGCCAGGGCCCGCTGCATGCCCTTTTCGCGCAATTGCGCCGATGGCGTGATCTTGAGGCCGGAAAACGCCAGCAGATCGATGCTTTCACCGGGCGCCACAGGCGGATGCAGGCGAATCAGTTCCTTCATCATCAGGTAGCCGCCCTCCTCGTCGTTGGGCACCAGGCTACCAATGCGATCCGCGCCCTCTGTCACCAGTGCCTGCTGGTTGGGCGTCAGTGCCGAATTGACGATAAAGAGCTTCACGCCGCTGCCATTGGCCAAGCGCAGAATCTGCGGTGCCACGTACTGTTCGTTGACGAACACCAGATAATCCGGGCGCTCAGGCCCCTGCAGGGCCAGTCGCGCTTGCGCCAGGGTCAGTTCCGGCTGGCGCTGGGCGTAGAGGATGCGCAGATCGATGCCCAGATCCCGGGCGGCAGCCTGCATGAATTGCGAGTAGCTGACCCAGAATGCTTCCTGCGTCGAGCCCGGATTCAGGAACAGCACCGACTCCGCACGCGCGCAGGTACCGAAAACCGCGCCGAACAGCAGCAGGCTGAGGTGAAGAAGCTTGAACATGAATCATCCGGGCCCAAGGAAAAATGGCCGCGCATTATAGCCATTGATCACCTGGCCTTTGGCGCTTGATCCCGCCTTTTGTCCGACAATCGTCGCAAGCGGGGCCCGGACGAGTCGTTTTACTGATGGCTGACCCAGAATACCGCCGTTCCAACGACCAGAATGATCAGGAACAGAATCGCCCAGGCATCGACGCTGCTATCGCTTTTCCTTGCTTTGGTTGGGTTGCTCATTGCATCGCCTCTTGTCGGTTTTATCGGTGATTGCAGAAAGACTCGACCACAGTTAAGACGATGATTGTCCGCACGACAAATGTGGTTTAGTTGACAGTGATTCTTGTTAGGCGATTTGGTTCTTTACATATACTCAAACATCACTTTTGCGCATAACTGCAAACGGGTATATTGCCCCGGCTCCGTCAGGGAGTGCGCGGCCGTGCGCGCAGAATTGCAGAGGAACCATCGGACTCCAGCAAGCGAAAACGCAGCGTTTTCCGAGTGGCCAAAGCCTGAGAACAGGACTTATATGTACGTATACGACGAGTACGATCAGCGGATCATCGAGGACCGCGTCAAGCAGTTCCGTGATCAGACCCGACGCTATCTGGCAGGTGAGCTGAGCGAAGAAGAATTCCGCCCCCTGCGCCTGCAGAATGGCCTGTACATCCAGCGTTTCGCGCCGATGTTGCGAGTGGCGGTGCCTTACGGCCAACTGACCTCGCGTCAGGTGCGCATGATGGCCAAGATCGCCCGCGACTATGACAAGGGTTACGCCCACATCAGTACGCGGCAGAACGTGCAGTTCAACTGGCCGGCGGTCGAAGACATCCCGGACATCCTCGCCGAACTGGCCACTGTGCAGATGCACGCCATCCAGACCAGCGGCAACTGCCTGCGCAACGTCACTACCGACCAGTTCGCCGGTGTTGCAGCCGACGAGTTGATCGACCCGCGTCCGTGGTGCGAAATCGTTCGTCAGTGGACCACGTTCCACCCGGAATTCGCTTACCTGCCACGCAAGTTCAAGATCGCCGTCAACGGTTCGACCTCCGACCGTGCGGCCATCGAAGTCCACGACATCGGCCTTGAGCCGGTACACAACGCTGCCGGTGAACTCGGTTTCCGTGTGCTGGTCGGCGGTGGTCTGGGTCGTACCCCGGTGGTCGGTGCGTTCATCAACGAGTTCCTGCCATGGCAGGACCTGTTGAGCTACCTCGACGCGATCCTGCGGGTGTACAACCGCTACGGCCGTCGTGACAACAAATACAAGGCGCGGATCAAGATCCTCGTCAAGGCGCTGACGCCGGAAGTCTTCGCTCAGAAAGTCGATGCCGAAATGGAACACCTGCGCGGCGGCCAGACCACACTGACCGAAGCCGAAGTGCATCGTGTGGCCAAACACTTCGTCGACCCGGACTACAAGGCGCTGGAAAACCAGACCGCCGAACTGGCCGCCCTCGACAAAGAGCATCCGGGCTTCGCCCGCTGGCGCACCCGCAATACCCTGGCACACAAGAAGCCGGGCTATGTGGCCGTGACCCTGTCCCTGAAGCCGACCGGCGTTGCACCGGGTGACATCACCGACAAGCAGCTCGACGCCGTCGCCGACCTGGCCGACCGCTACAGCTTCGGTCAACTGCGCACTTCCCACGAGCAGAACATCATTCTGGCCGACGTCGAGCAGAGCCAGCTGTTCACCCTGTGGGGCGAGCTGCGCGAGCAAGGTTTCGCCACGCCGAACATCGGCCTGCTGACCGACATCATCTGCTGCCCTGGCGGTGATTTCTGCTCCCTGGCCAATGCCAAGTCGATCCCGATCGCCGAATCGATCCAGCGCCGCTTCGACGACCTGGACTACCTGTTCGACATCGGTGAACTGGACCTGAACATCTCCGGCTGCATGAACGCCTGCGGTCACCACCACGTCGGCCACATCGGCATCCTCGGTGTGGACAAGAAAGGTGAAGAGTTCTACCAGGTTTCCCTCGGCGGCAGTGCCAGCCGAGACGCCAGCCTGGGCAAGATCCTCGGCCCTTCCTTCGCCCAGGAAGACATGCCGGACGTGATCTCCAAACTGATCGACGTGTACGTGGAACAGCGCACCGAAGACGAGCGTTTCATCGACACCTACCAGCGTATTGGCATCGACCTCTTCAAGGAACGCGTCTATGCAGCGAATCATTAAGAACAACGAGGTCGTCGACGAAACCTGGCACCTGCTGCCCAAGGATTTCAACATCGACGAAATCAGCAACTGCGACGACCTGATCGTCCCGCTGCAGCTGTGGCGTGAACACGCCCGCATGCTCAAGGCCCGCGATGGCGGTCTGGGTGTGTGGCTGGATGCCGACGAAGAAGCCGAAGAAATCGGTGACGACGTGAACGAGTTCCAGGTGATTGCCCTGAACTTCCCGGCGTTCACCGATGGCCGCAACTACTCCAACGCCCGCCTGCTGCGTGACCGCTACGGTTTCAAAGGTGAACTGCGGGCGATTGGTGATGTGCTGCGCGACCAGTTGTTCTACATGCGCCGTTGCGGTTTCGATGCCTTCGCCCTGCGCGCGGACAAAGACCCGTACGACGCCCTTGAAAGCCTCAAGGACTTTTCGGTGACCTATCAGGCCGCCACTGACGAACCGCTGCCGCTGTTCCGTCGCCGCTGACCGCCTGCCCCGGGCCCTTGTCGAAGGGCCCGGGGCCTCTGTTCAGTCCTATTTCGTTCCTAATCTGTTGGCCCCGAGGTGGCCGGCAATGGCAGCCCTGGATGGCGTGCCAATGCCGCATTGGTCAGTTGCTTGCGCAACTCCAGGCTTTCATTTCTGAAGTTGTCGTAGATTGTCGTCATTTGCTGTGCGGCGGCTTCGCGAGACAGATTGGCCTGAGACTCCAGCAGGGAAAAAGCCCGCGCACAGCGATCCAGAATCTCGGCAAATACGTCCTGACGACTCGTCCACAAATACTCGGCCCAGAATTCCTGCCGGCTGATCGAGTTTGCCAATTGCGCAGTATTTTCGGCCTTGACCACCTTTTGATAGGCTTCATCGATCTGCTCATCGCTGACCTCGACGTCCAGCCGCACATTCAGCTCAGTCGGTTGCGCAGGCAGCTCCAGCCGCTCTGCCAGTCGCACCCGGTAAATCAGGTTGATATCCAGAGCCTGGCGCAAGGTCAGCGATTCCGTTCTGGCGCGACGCGCCGTTTCCAGGACAACCTGTTTTTCAAGCTCCTGCAATCGAAACAGTCCACGCAACAGACGAATCAGATCACCCTCGAGCGCCTGACTGCCGGTGCGAGCCGCTACCAAAGCCCTGAAGCACAGAACCCTGACCTCCAGATCGCTAAATAACGCAGTGGCATTGGCAGTACTTACACGCCCTTCTCTGGCCATCCGAAACAGCACACGGCGCAGCCTGTCGTTTTCACAGGCAGCCTCCAGCACGTTCCAGACCCGCTGCCCAAGCTGGGTGCGGGCTCGGAAATAATCGGCCGTCCCGCGCAATTGCATGAGCATCTCGAAAAAGGCCCGGGAATCGGGATCAGCCGACAGCGATAACAGTACCTCCTGCGCCCGCGCAATCTGCGTCCTCGGCAACCCGCTGACCCACCCGGCACCCTGCATATCGACAGCCGGTCGTACCGTAGCGAGGTAGTCAGGGGTGATCACACCCAGGCTGATACCTTGCACTCGCTGATAATCGGCAAGGGCCTGAAGGCTGGCCACGGACAGCGGGTTGCCGTCGATATGGGTGCCTCGATTGAGCACGGCGCGCGCCTTGAACACAGAATCCGGAACCTCGGAGATTTTGTTGTTGCGCAGATCCAGGGTTTCCAGGTGCGTAAGCGCGTCGATGTCCGCCGGCCACTGGGTGATTCCCGTATGGTGCAGATCCAGGTGGCGCAAATTGCGCATCCCTGCCAACGCGGGCACTTGGCCCAAGTCTGGATTCAGACTCAGGTTCAACGAGTGCAGGTGTGTTTTGCTACCCAGCTCCTGCGCTGCTCGTTCGCTCAGGCGAATTTCGTTGTTACTCAGATCCAGTTCTGTGAGTCCCGACATGTCCGCAACGACCTGAGGGATGCGGGTCAGTTCGTTTCCTGAAAGGTTCAGCGCTCGCAGCCGGGTAAAGTTGCGCAGAAATGCATTCAGTCCTGAACTCGCCCCCACACCACTCATCTGCAACGCCGTCACATGGGTGAAATCACCGACGACCACCGGCAGATTTCCCAGCGGGACCGCATCGAAAACAAGGTTGTACAAGTTCTCACCGGAAGGTGCGGGCGCCTGGTTTTCCTTGCGCCACGCACGCAGGATCGCCTGCGCCGCCCGCCTCTTGTTATCGGCAGGAACCCTCAGCCTCCTACCATCGCCGTCGTGATACCACGTTTCGCGATGAACCCATCGCTCAAGCGTGTCGAGGATTGTTTGGTATTCCTGACGCATGTCCTCAAGCTTTCGAATGGCCAGCACTTCGTCAGTCCCAAGCGTCGACACAAAGCGTTCAATCTGCGCCGTTGAATGCGCGGGATACAGCCGTCGGGCACGGCGCATCAACACGGACGATCGATGCGGCATCGGATGAGTGGACGACCCTGCCCGCACAACCGATTGTTCGATTTGCCGGTCCGCCAACCCCATGGGAGACCGATAATCGGCATGCGGAGCTTCCATTCCCAGCACCTTGGCGTAGGCCACACGTCGCTGCAGTGCCAACGTGGTTATTTTTTCTCTCAGGCCCGTGCCATCCGGATCCGCATCGACGCCAATGGCTTTACGGCTGTGTGACGGAAGGCTTTGCCACAATGCCTGGAAAAAATTCGTCCGGGTACGCCCCGGCTGCCTGGAAACGACGGCATGGCTCGAATCCAGGCCCTGATAGCGTTCAGGGTAAGCCTCGAGCAACGCCTGATGTTCAGCGCCGTCAGCACCGATCGTGGCTCGTTGATCGGCAAATACACCCCAATCCAGTATTTCGATAAACACATCACCAGGCCAACCTGGCAAGTGCGTCAAGGTGTCGAGTATCAACATATCCGCATCGCGCCCGCTGGCGGCGTCCAGATACAACGCCTCATAGGCGCGGTTCAGACGCAGGATCTGCTGATATCGCCGTGCTTCTTCCGCCAGACGCAGCGGAACGGTACCTGCGTCAAGCTGCGCCCATTCATGCGCATCGGCATGATGCGCCAACTCGTCGGCGACGCTTGCCGACAACCCCGGAAAGGCCTTGACGATCGGCTCGCTCCTGGAAAGTTCGCAGACGTCCGCGCGCCGAAACAGTCGATCCATCATTGCCATGCGCATGCGGGGCGCCAGCCCGGCAATGTGCATCCCGAGCAGCGCGCTCTGATTGTTGGGCTCTACGGTGGCGGAACCCAGCAGATGCGAACGCTCACTGTCACTGAGCGCTGCCAGCAACGGCGGATAAAACCGGCCGTCGCGCATCAGATCTTCATTGATTTTTACCTCGCGGGTGCCTTTGGTCCCACCGTATCGGGTCACTTCGTTGGCCATGATATCCGTCACGCTGATTGCCAGATCCCGCGGCCAGCGGCCCCTTGCTGTCAGCAAGTACAGCTGCAGATCGGCATCGGCCAGCGGCGCGGAGGCAGCAACGGCCATCTGGTCCATGAACCGGGTGACACCGATATCCGCACGAAAGCGCCTGACCGAATCTGTCAGGATCGCCATGGGCTTGCCACGCTCGACAAACAGCCGGCGCATGGCGGCTTCGTCGATTCCGGTTGCGGCGATGATTTGTTCGGCACGAGTGTCCGAAATCTGTTCTTCACGAAAGCCCAGCCGACGGAACAGCGTCAGCGCATTCCACTCGTGAGGCAGCTCCGAGTCATGCCGCCAGGCGCCCGCACCATTGGACTCAAGCAATGGCGAATAACGTTTGGGCAATGTGGGATTATGCACCTCCCACAGACTGGTGCCGCTCAACGGACGCACCGCGTAAGCATCGGGCCCCAAGGGCAGATAACCGTCCTTGCCGCGCCAGACCAGACCTTGTGCATCGGTCGACATACTGCTCGGCATCGACTCCTGCTGGCGGTAAGCGCTCATGTCTGGATTCCACAACCGTTGCGACAGGTCGTCAGCCACCGGTACACGCTCAAGGCCCTTGATGAAATTCGACGAGCGCACGGTTTTAAAGACGTTTCCCACCGCTACGCCGCCGGCGGCGAACCCCGCCATCAGGATCAGATTTTCAAGCGTGTCAAACAGGCAGTCGGCGGCATGTTCCTGATCGCCGTGGGCCCAACTGTCAATGCCTTCATATATCTCGTTGAGCAACTGCAAGCCGGCCACGGCACACAGGACTTCACCCAGAACCGGGACAAATGAAAGGAAGAACAGCACGGTGTTCAGCCCGATGGCTTTATAAGTGTCCAGCCTCGCCAGCCGGGTTTTCTCGTCTTCGTCGTCGGTCGGCACCACCAGCAGACGAGCGTCGGCGCAAACCTGCGCGGCACGGTGCTGGAAGATCGCCAGAAACAGATCCTGTTTTGCGTCACCTTCAAGATCTATACCCGTCAGCGGCAGATACGTCGTGGAGATCGGGAAATGATTCGGCTGGACTTTCAACAACCTTACATCCAGTCCGTTAAGGAACGCCGGACGATCCTTCATCGTAATGAAGCGCGAAAAAAAACGGTGGAACCGGGCGTCACGCAGACGCCCGCTCAATTCGAGTTCGAACCTCTGAAACGACGGGTATTCTTTCAACGGGTGATCAGGATCGCCTGGCATATAGATCACACAGCGGTAATCGCTGTCGGCATGCTCGCTGACCGGGCCGATGAACATTGGGCCCCTGAGCGTCACGCCGAGCATTTCAAGGCTTTGAAACCCAAGTGTGTTGTTGCCCAGTTTGATCGACGGCTCCTGGTTTTTTACCGAATTCAGCATCTGATAGACATCTGGGCTGATGTAGCCGCGCATTAAAGCAATGTGCCGATCAACATCAAACTGGTCTTTCGAGTACGTTACCGAAGTTGCCTGCAGACTTGCGACTTGACTACCGCCACCAAAAAAAGTCTTCACATGTTTTTGATATTGCTCGCCAAGATCCAGATAACGGCACAGCCTGGCGAATTCGTTGGGCCGCATCGACAACACCCGACTGGATCGCCCTGTTACCTGTTCCGGAATATAAAGCAAGGAATGTTCGTGATAGTTGCTGGCCAGCGTTTCCGATAATTCGAAATTTTCGCAGGCAGCCATCAGTAAATCGCGTTCGATGGGTAATACCAGTTTCTTGCGCAGGCCCAAAAGGCTGGAGGTGGAACGCACATGCTGAAAAATCGCTCCCTCGACCTCGAAAGGTTCACCCAGTTTTTCACTCATCGCCTTGGCCAACAGCGGCGTACAGAAGCTTTGTGGAGACTTCAGTGCGCGCAGTTGCTCCAGCGCAGCATGTCGCGACTTAAAACTTTTTTTCAAACTTTCGTAGAGGTCATTGCGAACCGTCTCCGCAGACGTCAGCAACCAGGAAGGAATCTGTTTTTTATACAACTCAAAAAAGACACCTTGTTGATCAGGCGTCATGGCAGGCAAACTTGATTTACTATTTTCAACGTCCATGTTTAACAACTTTATTCTGAAGTGGACATTCAGAATAAAGGCGAAAAACCCTTGGATACAGCGCGCTTATTTGATGAGTTCGTCACTGAAAACAGCAACATTATCAAACTTTAAAATATCTATATACCGCACTGTCTTGCGTTGAAAATGCATCGCGCTCGCGGGGCGAAAACCTCGCGAGCGTGCGCAATTGTTACCAGAAACGCTGCTGGGTCAAGCGACTCCACCAGCTCAGCAACACGCGATCCACCGAGCCGCTGGCCGCCATACCGATACGCTCCTGCAGGCTTTTGCGTTCGGCGTAGTGCAGGTGATAAACCTCGGACTGCTTGGCGCGCTCGGCCAGGTATTCGTCGCTGGTCTTGAGTTCGTCGACCAGTTGCTTGTCCAGTGCCGCGATGCCGAGCCAGACTTCACCGGTGGCGACCTCGTCGATCGCCAGCTGTGGGCGATAACGGGCAACGAAGTTCTTGAACAGCTGATGGGTGATGTCCAGGTCTTCCTGGAATTTCTCCCGGCCCTTCTCGGTGTTTTCGCCGAATACGGTCAGGGTGCGTTTGTATTCACCGGCGGTCAGCACTTCGAAATCGATGTCATGCTTTTTCAGCAGGCGGTTGACGTTGGGCAACTGAGCCACCACGCCGATGGAACCGAGGATGGCAAACGGCGCACTGATGATCTTCTCGCCGATGCACGCCATCATGTAGCCGCCGCTGGCCGCGACCTTGTCGATGCATACGGTCAAGGGCACACCGGCTTCACGGACGCGCGCCAGTTGCGACGAGGCCAGACCGTAGCTGTGCACCATGCCGCCGCCGCTTTCCAGGCGCAGGACCACTTCGTCTTTCGGTGTGGCCAGGGTCAGCAGTGCGGTGATCTCGTGGCGCAGGCTTTCGGTGGCCGAAGCCTTGATGTCGCCGTCGAAGTCGAGCACGAACACCCGAGGTTTGGCCTCGGGTTTCTTTTTCTGCTTCTTCTCGGACTTGGCCTGGCCCTTGCGCAAGGCCTTGAGCTGATCCTTGTCGAGCAGGGTCTGCTCCAGGCGCTCACGCAGGCCTTTATAGAAATCGTTGAGCTTGCTGACCTGCAACTGGCCGGCCGATTTGCGCCGGCCCTTGCTGCGCAATGCAGCAAAACTTGCCAGCACCACCAGAATGGCGATGACCAGCGTCACGGTCTTGGCCAGGAAACTGGCGTATTCAGTCAAAAACTCCACAGAGACTCCTTCAAACGATGCGCGGTCGTAAAACACACGCGGGAATTGGCTCCAGCATACCCATGCACCGGCCCGTCGGCCAGCCGTGAAACCTCTGGCAACAAGGCTGGAACGGGCATTTCAAACAAGCGTATGTTTTTTCATTGACAGCTCACCGTCATCCCCATAACCTCGCCACAACCTTCAACGTACCGGGATGACGCGGACGTGGGCAGCATCTACTTGATTCGACATGGCCAGGCCTCCTTCGGTGCAGACGACTATGACGTCCTGTCGCCGACCGGTGTACGCCAGGCAGAAATCCTCGGCCGCCACCTCGCCGATCTCGGAATCAGCTTCGACCGCTGCCTGTCGGGCGATCTGCGCCGCCAGCAACACACGGCCAACAGCGCTCTTGAACAGTTCGCCGCCGTCGGCCTGCCGGTCCCGACTCTGGAAATCGATTCGGCGTTCAACGAATTCGATGCCGACGCCGTGATCCGCGCCCTGCTCCCGGCCATGCTGCCGGAAGAGCCCGAAGCCCTGGAAATCCTGCGTAACGCCGCGCAAAACCGTGGCGAGTTCCAGCGCATCTTCGCCTTGATCATCGAACGCTGGCTCGCCGGCACCTACGACACACCGGGCCTGGAAAGCTGGCTGGGTTTCGTCGAGCGGGTACAGGCCGGGCTGCAGCGGATTCTCGAACAGGCCGACAACACCCAGAAAATCGCGGTGTTCACCTCCGGTGGCACGATCACCGCCCTGCTCCACCTCATCACTCAAATGCCTGCCCGGCAGGCCTTTGAACTGAACTGGCAAATCGTCAACACCTCGCTCAACCAGCTGAAGTTCCGCGGTCGCGAGGTGGCTCTGGCTTCCTTCAACAGTCATGCACACCTGCAACTGCTGAAGGCCCCGGAACTCATCACCTTTCGCTGAGTCCGGATTACTGTGACCCTGCTGCAATCAACCAAAAAGGATCGAACCATGACCTCCGTAGCTGATGCCGTAAAAGCAATGCAAGCCAAGTTCAACCCAGCCGCCGCTGCCGGTCTGGATCTGGTCTTCGGTTTCAACATTACTGACGAAGACAAGCAATACGCCCTGATCGTCAAAGACGGCACCTGCGACATCCAGGAAGGCGAAAACCCGGACGCCAACTGCACGCTGGTGCTGGACAGCGAAACCCTGAAAGGTATCGTCAGCGGCGAAACCGACGGCATGCAGGCTTTCATGGGCGGCAAGCTGCGCGTTGAAGGCGACATGATGCTGTCGATGAAATTGTCCGAGCTGTTCCCTGCGTAAGACCGCAGCCAGCCTGCAAACGAATCCCGCCCCTGTGGCGGGATTTGTCGTTTCAGGCGTTCACACCGGCAAACGACGCCGCCAGCAGCTCCCGCGTATACGGGTGCCGGGCTGAATGAAACAACCCGGCCGTATCGCCACGCTCCACTACCTCGCCATCCTTCATCACGATCAGATCATGGGCCAGCGCCCGCACCACCGCCAGGTCGTGGCTGATGAACAGATAGGTCAGCCCGTGTTCCTCCTGCAACCGGCGCAACAGCGCGACGATCTGTTTCTGCACCGTGCGATCCAGCGCCGACGTCGGCTCATCCAGCAGGATCAGATCCGGCTTGAGCACCAGCGCCCGAGCGATGGCGATGCGTTGCCGTTGCCCGCCGGAAAACTCGTGGGGATAGCGATGACGCGTCGCCGGATCGAGCCCGACTTCCTTCAGTACATCGATCACAGCCTGCTCGCGCGCCTGCGCATTCAAGTCGCTGTGCACCTGCAAACCTTCGGCAATGATCTGCTCCACGCACAAGCGCGGACTCAGGCTGCCGAACGGGTCCTGAAACACCACTTGCAGGCGTTTGCGCAGCGGACGCAATTGCTTGCCGCTCAGTCGTTCAAGCGCCTCACCCTTGAAGCGGATGCTGCCGTCGGCGTCGATCAGACGCAAAATCGCCTGACCTAAAGTGGACTTGCCCGATCCGGATTCACCAACAATGCCCAAGGTCTTGCCCCGTTGCAGGTTCAGATCGATGCCATTGACCGCGTGCAGATAAGTCTTGGCCCGCAGCCATCCGCCACCCAGCGGAAAGCGCACATTCAGATCACGAACCTCGAGCAAATCCTCTGCTGCATCACGGCACAGCGCCGCGCCGCCGGGTTCGGCATTGAGCAACTCGATGCTGTAGGGATGCTGCGGCGCACGGAACAACTGCTCGCAGCTCGCCTGTTCGACGATTTCGCCCGCGCGCATCACCGCCACCCGCTGGGCGATGGTGCGCACCAGATTCAGGTCGTGACTGATGATCAGCAGCGCCATGCCCAGCCGCTGTTGCAGCTCCTTGAGCAGCAACAGAATCTTGCGTTGCACCGTGACATCGAGGGCTGTGGTCGGCTCATCGGCGATCAGCAACTGCGGTTCGCACGCCAGCGCCATGGCGATCATCACCCGCTGCCGCTGCCCGCCGGAGAGCTGATGCGGATACGCTTTCAGCCGCTCGCGCGGACGTTGAATGCCGACCAGTTCCAACAGCTCCAGAATCCGTTTGCGCGCCGCCGTGCCCGCCAGGCCTTTGTGCAGCGCCAGGCTTTCGCCGAGTTGCCGCTCGATGCTGTGCAACGGGTTGAGCGAACTCATTGGCTCCTGAAAAATCATTGCGATGCGGTTGCCGCGCAGTTGCCGCAGATAGCGCTCGTGCACACCCAGCAGCTCTTCGCCGCCATAACGGATGCTGCCGTCGATCTGCGTGATGTGCGGGTCCAGCAGTTGCAGAATGCTGTGGGCCGTCACTGACTTGCCAGAACCCGATTCGCCCACCAGCGCCAGGCATTCCCCCGGGCAAATGTCGAGGTCGATGCCGTGCACCACTTCCTGCCCTTTGAACGCCACCCGCAGGTCGCGTATTTCGATCAGATGTTCACGC
Organism: Pseudomonas sp. 3-2; assembly: GCF_019710535.1. Taxonomy (NCBI): domain Bacteria; kingdom Pseudomonadati; phylum Pseudomonadota; class Gammaproteobacteria; order Pseudomonadales; family Pseudomonadaceae; genus Pseudomonas; species Pseudomonas sp. 3-2. The sequence continues at coordinate 3,641,613 of NZ_CP081200.1, forward strand.
ATATCAAGTCCTGGGGTCGAAGGCATCACGGCAGGCTTCGCCGATGAAAACGAGTAAAGAAAGAATCAGCGCCAGGGCGAAGAACGCCGTCAGGCCCAACCACGGTGCTTGCAGATTGTTCTTGCCCTGACCGATCAGCTCACCCAGCGAAGCACTGCCGGCGGGCATGCCGAAGCCGAGAAAATCCAGCGCCGACAACGTGGCGATCGCCCCGGTCAGAATAAACGGCAGGTACGTCAAGGTCGCACTCATGGCGTTGGGCAGAATGTGACGCACGATCACCTGCGAATCGCCCACACCCAGCGCCCGCGCCGCTTTCACGTACTCAAGCCCGCGGCTGCGCAGAAACTCGGCGCGCACCACGTCCACCAGACTCAGCCAGGAAAACAGCGCCATGATCCCCAGCAACCACCAGAAATTCGGCTCGACGAAGCCCGACAGAATGATCAGCAGGTAAAGCACCGGCAGCCCCGACCAGACCTCCAGCAAACGCTGGCCGAGCAAATCGACCCAACCGCCGTAATAGCCCTGCAAGGCACCGGCGGCGATGCCGATCAACGCGCTCACCGCTGTCAACCCCAGAGCAAATAACAGCGAGACCCGTGTGCCGAATATCACCCGCGCCAGCACATCCCGCGCCTGATCGTCGGTGCCCAGCCAGTTTTCAGCGGTGGGCGGGCTCGGGGCCGGTTCGCTGAGGTCGTAGTTGACCGTGTCGAAACCGAACGGGATCGGCGCAAACCACATCCGCCCGCCCTGCCCCTCGATCAGTTCACGCACCTGAGCGCTGCGGTAATCAGGCTGGAACGGCAGCTCACCACCGAAATCCTGCTCGGTGTAACGCTTGAACGCCGGGAAAAACCATTCGCCCTGATACGTCACCAGCAACGGTTTGTCATTGGCGACCAGTTCGCCGCCCAGGCTCAGGCCGAACAGCGCGAGAAACAGCCACAACGACCACCAGCCGCGCCGATGAGCCTTGAACCGCGCCCAGCGGCGCTGTCCGATGGGAGAAAGCGTCGGCATCAGGCAGTCCTCGCGGTGAAGTCGATGCGCGGATCGACCAGCGTGTAGCACAGGTCGCCCAGCAGTTTTATCAAGAGCCCGAACAGGGTGAAGATGAACAGCGAACCGAACACCACCGGGTAATCCCGCGACACCGCCGCCTCGTAGCTCAGGCGGCCGAGACCGTCGAGGGAGAAGATCACTTCGATCAAGAGCGAGCCGCCGAAAAACACCGTGACCAATGCCTGAGGCAATCCGGCCACCACCAGCAACATCGCGTTGCGAAACACGTGCCCGTACAACACCTGCCGTTCACTCAAGCCCTTGGCCCGGGCCGTGACCACGTACAGCCGCGAGATTTCATTGAGAAAGCTGTTCTTGGTCAGGATCGTCAGCGTCGCGAAACCGCCGATCACCAGCGCGCTGACGGGCAACACCAAATGCCAGAAGTAATCGGCAACCTTGCCCCACAGCGACAGCTCGGCGAAGTTGTCCGAGACCAGCCCGCGCACCGGAAACCAGTCCAGCGCCGTACCACCGGCAAACAACACGATCAGCAGCAACGCAAACAGAAACCCCGGCATGGCGTAGCCGATGATGATCGCCGCGCTGCTCCAGACATCGAACGCCGAGCCGTTGTGCACCGCCTTGCGAATGCCCAGCGGAATCGATACCAGATAAGTGATCAGCGTCGCCCACAATCCCAGCGACAAGGTCACCGGCAGCTTCTGCCAGATCAGCTCGGTTACCGTCGCACCCCGGAAGAAACTCTTGCCGAAATCCAGTTGCGCGTAACTCTTTAGCATCAGCCACAAGCGCTCACCGGCACTTTTGTCGAAGCCGTACTGGCGCTCGATATCGGCTACCAGTTTCGGGTCCAGGCCCCGAGTCGCGCGGGACTCGCCGCCAATGCTTTCGACATGGCTGGCACCCACCGCCGCACCGACACCGATCCCCTGCAATCGGGCGATGGCCTGCTCGACCGGGCCACCGGGTGCGGCCTGCACAATCACGAAGTTCACCAGCAGAATCGCCAGCAAGGTCGGCACGATCAGCAGCAGACGCCGCAGGCTATAACCCCACATGGGCGAACTCCTTGTGCTGTTGCTGCATTTGCGTCGCGGTCAGCGCGGTCGGGCTGATTTCCCACCAGGTGTCGAGGCCGGCGTCGTACAACGGCGCAATTGCCGGGCGACCGAAACGGTTCCACCACACCGTGGAAATTCCCGGCGGGTAATAGTTGGGAATCCAGTAGTAACCCCACTGCAACACCCGATCCAGCGCATGGGCGTGGCGCAGCAGACTCTCGCGATTGTTTGCCTGCACCACGCCTTCAAGCAGCGCATCCACCGCCGGATCGCGCAGCACCATGTAGTTGTTGGAGCCGGGATCGTCGGCGCCGTCGGAGCCGAAATAGTTGAACAGCTCGCGCCCCGGCGCCTGACTCACCGGGTAACCGACGACGATCATGTCGTAGTCGCGGCTGCGCACGCGGTTGGTGTATTGCGCGGTGTCGACCTGGCGAATATCGAAACCGATGCCGATCTGCGCCAGGTTGCGCTTGAAGGGAAGCAGCAGGCGCTCGAAGCCCTTCTGGCCGTTGAGGAAGGTGAATTGCAACGGCTCGCCGGCGGCATTCACCAGTTGATCGCCACGGGGTTTCCAACCAGCGGCCTCCAGCAATTTCAGCGCCTGCAACTGTTGCGCGCGGATGTTGCCGCTGCCGTCGGTGCGCGGCGCTTCGAACACTTGACTGAAGACTTCATCGGGAATCTTGCCGCGCCACGGTTCGAGGATTTTCAGCTCTTCGGCATCCGGCAGTTCGGTGGCCGACAACGCACTGTGGGAAAAGAAGCTGCGCTGGCGCAGGTACATGCTGCGCATCATCTGCCGGTTGCTCCATTCGAAATCCCAGAGCATGGCAATCGCCTGCCGCACCCGACGATCCTGAAACATCGGCTTCTGCAGATTGAACACAAAGCCTTGGGCACCTTGCGCGGCGCCGGGTGCGAGGTGTTCGCGCAGCAACTTGCCCTGCTCCAGCGCCGCCCCCGCATAACCGATGGTGTAACTGGTGGCGGAGAACTCGCGGTTGTAATCGAAGCCGCCGGCCTTGAGCACTTGTCGCGACACGTCGGTGTCGGCAAAAAACTCCACGCTCAACTGATCGAAGTTATAAAGCCCGCGAGTGATCGGCAGATCCCTGGCCCACCAGTCCTTGATCCGCTGGAATTTCACACTGCGCCCGGCGTCCACCGCGCTGACCTTGTACGGCCCGCTGCCCGGCGGAATCTCGAAACCTGCGCCATCAGCAAAATTGCGCGTGCGCCACCAATGCTCGGGCAGCACCGGCAACGTCGCCAGATCCAGCGGCAAGGTACGGCTCTCGTTGTTCTTGAACACGAAACGCACCTGGGTCGGCGACTCGACCTGCACCTCGGCGACATCACGAAACTGCTGGCGATATTTGAGGCTGCCCTGAGTGGTGAACAACTCGAAGGTGTAGCGCACGTCCTCGGCGGTGATCGGCGTGCCATCCTCGAACTGTGCCTTGGGGTTCAAGTAAAAGCGCAGCCAGCGCCGGTCAGCGCCCAGCTCCATCTGCTGCGCCACCAGACCGTAGACGCTATAAGGTTCGTCCTTGCTGCGATAGGCCAGCGGCGCATAGAGCCAGCCGTCGATGTCGGCAACGCCGGTGCCTTTGTCGATGTAGGGAATCAAGTGATCGAACGGACCGCTCTCCAGCGAAGAGCGGCGCAGGGTTCCACCCTTTGGCGCGTCGGGGTTGGCGTAGGCCAGGTGCTGGAAGTCCGGGGCGTATTTCGGGGCTTCGCCGTAGACCGTGAGGGCGTGTTGGGGCGCGGCGAAACTGAGCGGGCTCAACCACACTAAGGCGGCAAAAAGCATGAGTCTGAAGTGCATTGGCAAGGTCCTGATGATTGGGCGACGCCAAGGGCCTCTTCGCGAGCAAGCCCGCTCGCACACAGGTTCGTGGTGAACACAAATCCCCTGGGGGAGCGAGCGTGCTAGGGAAGAGGTCAGAGCAGTCACCACACCTCCTGCCTACCTGGGATGTGCAGCAGGCAGGCATTTTTTATAGGGCGGGGTTTAGAACGATAAGTGACTAAAACCCGCCACGACCGATCATTTTCAGAACTTGTAATTGACCCGCGTGTACAGCGTGCGGCCAAACGGGTCGCCGTATTTCGGGTCGTAGCCGCTCTGGAACGTGTAGGTCTGGTTGCTGAACGGCGGCTCGCGGTCGAACAGGTTTTTCACCCCGAGGGTCACCGCCAGGGTCTTGTGCCAGGTGTAGGTGCCGGCCACGTCCCAGACGTTGTACGAACCGACGTAATCGTGAGTCTCGCGATCCGAGTCGTGGTAACCGCTGGTGTAGCGGTTGGTCAGGCTTGCGCCGAGCGGGCCGTAGTTCCAGCTGCCGGTCAGGCTGTGACGCCAACGGGCCACGGCGCCGGCCGAGGCAAAGTCGCCGCCGCGAAAATCGCCGAGCTTGTCGATGTAGTCGCCCTTGAGCTGTTGCTGATAGTCATAACGGGTCACGTAAGTGCCTTGCAGACCGATGCCGAAATCACCGTACAGCGTGCTCGGCAGGCGATAGTCGAAACTCACGTCGACGCCGTTGGTCTTGATCTTGCCGAGGTTGGCCAGCCCGGTGACGATGTGGTCGATGGAACCGTCGGGCTTGCGGATCAGGCGCTCCGGGTACAGCTCCGGATTCTCGAACACCGCCGATTCGGGGAACTCGGCGATCTGGTTGGCGATGTCGATCCACCAGAAATCCAGGCCGGTGGTCAGGCGATCAAACGGCTGATATACGAAACCGAGGGTGACGTTGCGCGCGGTCTCCGGGCTCAGGTCGGTGTTGCCGCCGGAGGTGCGATTGAACTGCTGGGCGCAGTCGCGGTTGGCAATGCCGCCGTTGCTCGGGTTGCCTCCAGCGCACAGGCGCGGGTCGTTGTAGTTGGCGTTGGTGAACGAGGTAAACGTCGGGTTGTACAACTCGTACAGCGATGGCGCACGGAAACCTTCGCTGTAGGCGCCGCGCACCACCAGTTCCTTGAACGGCTGGAAGCGGAACGAGTATTTCGGGTTAGTGGTGCTGCCGAAGTCGCTGTACTTGTCGTGGCGCACGGCGGCGGACAGTTCCAGGCTGTCGAGCACCGGCACGTTGACCTCGGCGTACTGCGCCGAGACGCTGCGATCCCCTTGTACGCTGCCGTTGGGATCAACACCCAGGCTCTGCACGTCGCCGGCAAACGCAGCGAAATCCTGATGAAAATCTTCCTTGCGATACTCGCCGCCCAGCGCCAGTGCCGAAGGCCCTGCACCGAACCAGTCGCCGATCTCGCGGCTGACACGCCCGTCAATCGCCTTGACCCGGCCCACTGCGGTCGCGTAATCGCCGTCTACCTCGTTGGCTGCCAGTAGTGCCGAACCGGCGGCGGTCTGCGGGCCGAACGGGTTGATCACACCGTTGGCGATGCCCTGGCTGACGGCACGGTCGTTCACATAACCGCTGCGAATTGTGTTGACCACTTTGTTCTGGTTGTACGACGCGCCGAGGTTGTAATCCCACCCGACCAGCGTGCCGTCGAAGCTCAACAGCAGACGCTGACCGGTGTTGTCGTCCTCATGCTGACGCGCACCGACAGCCGTCTCGCGCCAGTTCACGTCCACCGGTTGCGTCGGGTCCAAAGCAAAACCGCTCGGCCCGGGCGTGATGCCGTTACCCGGATAGAACGCCGTACCAGGATTAACCTGATTGCCCATCAAAGTGCCGGGCCCGATCTGCGTACGGTTTTCGTTGCGCGCCCAGAAGTACTCGAGGCTGACGTTGTGATCGTCCGACAGCTTGCCGGTGGCCTTGGCGAAGGCCGAGGTCTTCTCGGTTTCCGGCACCAGATCAAGGTAGTTCCACAGGCTCTGGCGGCAGATTCCGTTGCGTGACAACAGCCCCGGCGCATTGCAACCGGAACCGGCCAGCGAGTTGGTGGCGTTACTGCCCTGGCTCCAGTTGGCGGGCGATGCCGTGCCGGAGGTGTAATCCAGACCGCGCCCTGGCTGGTAGTTATAGGTGTAGCCACGATCATCGGCGGCCAGGCGATTCTGCTTGTCGTAACTCACCACGCCGAAAACGTTGAAGCGATCGTCCTGTAAATCGCCAAACCCCCAACTGCCGCTGAAATTGCGGCTTTCGCCGCCGCCAGAATGGGTCGGTGTGTCGTAGTTCGTGCTGATCTGACCTTCGGTGAGGCTGGTCTTGGTGATGAAGTTGATCACCCCGCCGATGGCATCGGTACCGTACAGCGCCGAAGCGCCGTCGCGCAGCACTTCCACCCGGTCGATGGCGGCGAACGGAATGGTGTTGAGGTCGACGCCGGAGCCGTTGATCGCATTGGTTGCGTTGTTGCTCAGGCGTCGACCGTTGAGCAGCACCAGGGTTTTGTTCGGGCCAATGCCCCGCAGGTCGGCATAGGACGCCCCGCCACTGCTCGACCCCACCGAGCGCCCGGAGCCCACCGAAGACTGGTTGGCCGAGATGCGGTTGACCAGCTCTTCAGTGGTGGTCACGCCCTGCTTCTGCAACTCCTCGACCCGCAGAATGGTAACCGGTACGGCGGTTTCGGCATCGACCCGGCGGATCGCGGTGCCGGTGACTTCGACCCGTTGCAGTTGGGTGGTCGGTTCGTTTGCCGTGCTGTCGGCAGCGACGGCCGGCAACGTGTTGATCGCCAGCAGCAAGGCCAGGCTCAAAGGGGATTTAACGGGTGAAAAATGGATCATGAACAGCCATCCCTGCGTTTTGGTTTATGCAGGGATGTGCGATGGCAGACAGGGTTTTATAGGGCGCGATTTAGACCGTTGGGTGCTGAGGTTATGCAAAAAGACGCGCGTGATTTCTCATACCAGTTCCGCGTCCTTGAGCAATCGCGTATCCAGCCCGAATCGCTCTTGCGAGACCATCCTGAATTGCCCCTCTGCCAAATCGCAGCTCACCAGCAAATTCCACGAGTGCCGGGTGGCTGCCGATGGAATCAGTACAAATGGGTGCTCGGCGAGCAACGCGTCGGCAAAATCCTGCTGGTTGGGCGAGGCCTGTGCGGGACTCATCCAGTAGGGGTTGGGCAGCTCCTCGGGTTGCACGATTTTCACAAGCGCCTCACTGACCACCTCAAAGCACGTCAGCACATAGGGACTTCTATCAAGTGCGTTGAAACTCCCGTGAGCGGCCACCTCCAGAATGGCTGTAGATGGATCGATCGAAGCATAAACGACACGGCGGCCGGGCCGGTTTCATCGCCCGCCCTGCAGTTCTGAACCGATGCCGCTGTCCCATGTGCACCGGTAAAGCTCAGGGTCCAAACGCCACGCATACCAGCGGTCGTCCCAAGGCAGCGGGTTCATTGATAAACCCCGTATTTAATCCGGTGCAGATAAGCAATGACCGATTGATACCCCAGTGAGCTTTCAATCAATGCAACGGGTCTGTAACCGTTTAACCATTTGGTCGCCTTGCTCATCCACTCCTCGGCGCTCGGCTGATCGTGGAACACCTCGATAGCGGACTCAAGAGCGTGCGCATACTGAAAAGCGATCATGCTCTGCTGTCGGCTCATTCGCGTCGGCTCGCCACTGTTCAGCAAGCGCCGCACGGTTCTGACGGACTTTCCGGTGATGAGCTGCACAAGCTCGCTTTCCCGGTAGAGCTCGGATGTTGAAATCATGTTCACAACGTCCCGCAGATCAAAACCTTCCCGCGCGTAACCAACAATGTGCATGGTGTCTCTGTCCCATATCCGGCCGTTCAGCAACACCTCAACAGGCTTCCCCTCGACCTTCTTCAGCCCCGTAAACCGGGGTGCTTTCGCTTGGGGCATCGGAACACCCTCCATAGGGCATCTGGCGTGATCGTGGCGCCAGGAATCACGAGGGGAATAAGTAGAGTTTTCGTGCTCGAGATGTGGGATTCGCATAATCCATCCAATGTCAGGGGCCCGAGTCTCCAGGCCGGTCAGTGACTTCATGTCACGACCGATGCTATAGGCCCCGCTTCCGACGGCCAACCTTAAAAAGTCGTCGGAAATATCCCCGTTTTCGTCCAAAGCCCGGCAACTTCCGTAGGACGCTGCCGGGCATTATTCCGTCCTCAACTGCCGAAGTGATAACTCACATCCAGCCACCACTGGCGCCCGTACGGGTCGTAGTTGCCGGTCGGGTAATACGGCCATCCCGCCGAGTCGTCATGCTTGACCTGATTGAGCACGTTGTTCACGGTCAGCCCGACGCTTGCCCGGTCGTTGAGCTTGTACCGCGCACTGGCGTTGAACACCGTCCACGGCGACAGACGCCCGTCGCCCGCGCCATTGGTGACCGAGCCGTAACGAATCCCCATCAGCGTTGCCGTGGCCTTTTGGTAATCCCAGGTCAGGCTGGCGTTGACCTTGCTGCGCCAGTCGTAGTTGGTGCGCGAAGTGCGCCAGTCCTGGGTCGGCGCCTCGTCCGATTCTTTGTAGTAATGCGAGAGCACCAGGGTGTAACCCAGCGCAGAACTGAACGCGCCGTACTGCCCGGCGCCCCAGCGGATGTTGCTCTTGAAGTCCAGGCCGCTGACCCGCTCGCTGGCGGCGTTGATCGCGTTCACGCGTACCCGTTGCAACTGATTGGGATCTACGGCGGCGTTGCCGGGATTGCGATCGACGCGCGCCAGGGTCGACTGGCAGTTGGCCGAGTTGATGTCCTGGGTGCCATTGCGGCATTCGTTCTCTTGCTGCAACAGACGGTTTTCGTCGACGGTGGTCAGCAGGTCATCGATCTCCACCCGCCAAAAATCCGTGGAGAAATCGAAGTTGCGCGACGGCGACCAGACGAAACCGTAGGTCCAGGATTTGCCGCGTTCGGATTCCAGATCCGCCGTGCCGCTTTGGGTGTAATCGACCCGCCCGCGATCACAGGCGCCCTCCACGCCCTGGCTGCAGCCGTAATAGTCGATCTGCGCCGGGTAGTAACCGTTGCTGTCGGACTGATAGATGTAGTTCAGGTCCGGTGCGCGGAAACTGGTGCCGTAGCTGCCGCGCACCAAAAGGCTGGTCACCGGCCGCCATTCCAGGCCGAGGTTGTAGGTTTTCTGCTGCTCGGTGCGGCCGCTGAATTTGTATTGGTCCCAGCGCCCTGCCGCTGTCGCCAGCACCGTGTCGGTGACCGGAATGCTGAACTCGCCACCGGCCGCATAACGCTTGCGCGAGCCGCCGGAGCTTTGCGCAGGCGTCACGCCGTAGAAACTGCCGTCGTTGAGGCTGTCATCCGGGTCGATGCGGTATTCCTGCTTGCCCGCCTCCAGCACCCCGGCGAATCCCACCGGACCGGCGGGCAGGTCAAACAACTCGCCGTTGACCGACGCGTTGTAACTGGTGGAAACCGACTTGCTGCTCTGCGTCAGGTTGCCGCGAAACTGCTCCCATTCCTGCTGCGTCAGTGGCCGGTCGAGGCGCGAGGCATCCGGCGCGAACACCGGGTAACCGCCACGGGTGCCCAGTTGCGGGCCGAGGTAGAAATCCTGGATCGACGACAGCGGCGTGTAACGGGTGGTGCGCACGCTTTTGTACTCGGACCGGTTGGCCGCCAGTTCATAGTTCCACCCGGTGTCGGCGATCTTGTCCGAAAGGCCCAGGGTGCCGGTCCAGGAGGTGTCGCGCCACTTGCTGTTGTTGCTGGTGCGCCCGCCAATTTCCTCTTCGCCGAAGCGTCGATACCAACGCTCCAGATTGCCGCTGTTCTGGTTGATGAAATCCGGCGAGGTGAAGCTCGGGCCGCGTGTGTTGTTCTGGATGTGATCGAGGCCGTACATCAAATCGGCGAAGACCTGCCCGCTGTCGCTGAAATGCCAGGTGCCACGGGTGTAGCCGTCGTAGTTTTCCTTTTGCGTCTGCACCGTCCAGTAATCGTTGTAGATCTGATCGGTGCGGCAACGTCCGCCGCTATTGAACAGCTTGTTGTCGAACGTGCCCTGATACGCGCCACAGCCGGGTCCCAGGTAGCGGTTGTTGGTCAGGTCGCGACGGTAGCCGACATCCGCCAGCGGCCCGCTCTGCATGAAGCCACGGTCATCGGCCCAGATCGGATCGCGGTTAGTCAGTTCGAGCCCGAACAACCCGTCGAAGTCGCCCCAACTGCCGCCGCCGCTGATCTGCAAACGCTGGTTGTCACCGCCGCCGCGCTCGCTGGTGCCGCCCTTGAGATTGACGTCGACGCCATTCATTTTGTCCTTGAGGATGATGTTCACCACCCCGGCAATCGCGTCCGAACCGTAGATCGCCGAGGCGCCGCTGCTGAGCACTTCGATGCGCTCGATGATCGCCGACGGAATGTTCGCCAGGTTGGTGAAGTTGACCTTGCCGTCGTAGGGCGTCGGGTAATCGGCGACCCGTCGGCCGTTGATCAGCACCAGCGTGTGGTTCGGGCCGAGGCCGCGCAGGTTGAGGGCGCTGGCCGCCGGTTGCCAGGTGTTGCCGTAGTCTTCGCCCTGGGTCATGCCGGTGTTCTGGGTTTGCGTGGCGAGGGCGTCGTAGACATTCTTGTAGCCGCGCGCTTCCATCTCTTCGTGGGTGATGACGTTGACCGGGGTCGCACCATCGCTCTGGGCGCGGGCAATGCGCGAGCCGGTGACGGTGACTTTTTCCATGCGGTAATCGGCAGTGCTGGCGGGTGCCACGGCAGCGGCCTTGGCCGGCGCGGCACTCGGCGTATCGGCCGGGCGAATGCTCAGGCCCTGCGCCCCCTGCTCGACTTGCAGACCACTGCCGAGCAAGGCTTTCTCTACCGCCTGGCGGCCACCCAATGCGCCGCGCACCGCACTGCTGCGCTTGCCCTGAACCAGATTCTGACTGAAGGAAATCGGCACGCCGGTCTGGCGCGAGATGTCCAGCAGCACCTCGTCGAGGGCCCCGGCGGCAATGTCGAAGGTAAAGACCTGAGCGGCGGCGTCTTGTGCCTGAACGGCGACCGGAACCATGCCCGTCGCCAGCACGATGGCCAGCGTCAGGCGGGACAATTGTTGTTGTTTGAATGAGAACATCGAGGGGCTTCCCTGTTGAAGGCGTCTGCAGGGAATGAGCAGCGGGCCGGCGCTTTTTATAGGGTCGCGGATAGACCGGGAAGTTATGGATTTATAACCGTGCTTCGATGCTGACCCAGTACGGGTTGTGCCAGGTGACTCGGATCGGCAGCGAACGCTCCAGCAGCTGCAGGGTGCGGTCGCTGTCGTCCAGCGGATAGAGACCGCTGAGGCGCAAACCGGCGACCTCGGGACTCAGGTGCAGGATGCCGCGACGGTAGCTGCGCAGGCTGTCGATGACTTCGCTCAAGGGGCGATCACGCACTTCAAGCCGCCCATGCACCCAGGCACTTTCCTGCCCTTTGCTGTGTTCCAGCGCGAGGATTTCCTGAGCGTTGAACAGCAGACTTTCGCCCGCCTCCACCACTTGCCGCGCGCCGCTGGCGGTGACCACTTCGACCTGTGAATGCAGCATCACCAGCCGCGTCGAATCCTCACCGCGCTGCACCAGGAATTTGGTCCCGAGCGCGCGCATCCGCCCATGCTCGGTTTCGACCACAAAGGGGCGTCCCAGATTTTTCGCCACATCGATCAGCAGTTCACCGCTGCGCAAGTCCAGCAGACGCTCAAGATTGTTGAAGCGCGGCACCACGCGGCTGCGGGCATTGAGGGTCAGGGCGCTGCCATCCTCCAGCGTGAACGCCCGACGCTCGCCCGTTCCGGTCGACAACTCGCCGGCCTCCGGCAGCCAGCCATAGCGTCGCCCGAGCAGACCCGCCAGCACCGCGATCCCGAGCACACTCAAACTGCCGCTGAGGAATCGACGGCGACTGGACGGCGCATTCAGGCTGTGCAGGACACTTTCACGCGGCAAGCCGCGCAGGTTCGCATGGCGCAGCAGGTTCAACCCGCCACCCATTTGCTCGATGATTTGCTGATGCCGTGGATCCGCCGAGCGCCAGGCGTCGAAGGCCGCGCGCTCCTGCAAGCTGACGTGCCCCGATTGCAGCAGCGCCATCCATTGCGCGGCTTCGTCGATCAGCGTGTCGTCCGGCCTCATGTCTGCATCGCCTGATAGCAACGTTTGAATGCCTCGACCATGTATTGCTGCACTCGGCTGGTGGACACGCCGAGGCGTTCGCCGATTTCGCTGTAGGTCAGGCCATCGAGCTGGTGATAGAGAAATGCAGCCTTGGCCTTGGCCGACAGGCCGTTGAGCAAGCGATCCACCGCCAGCAGCGTTTCGATCACCAATTCCCGCTCCTCGGGCGACGGGTGCACCGGTTCCGGCGCCAAGGCAAGGCTTTGCAGATAAGCGCGCTCCAGATCCTGCCGGCGCCAGCCTTCATAGACCAGCCGCCGCGCAATCGTGGTCAACAGCGCGCGGGGTTCGCGAATCGCCAGCGGATCGGGCAGTGCCAACACCCGAAGAAAAGTTTCCGAAGCAATGTCCTGTGCGCTGTGCGGGCAGCCGAGGGTACGACTGACCGCCGCGCACAACCATCGGTAGTCCTTTTGGAACATTTGCCCGATGACCTGGTAATGCGGGTTGTGACTCCCCATGCCTTACTCCCTGAAAACGGGCTCCACCCGCTGCGAAAATCCATGGATACGCCGGGATCTTCCGGCGGTGATCAAGGGTGCGACTGTGCAATAGCGCCGGATACATTTGAAGTAATAAAAAATCAGGATCAGCAAACCTTTGAGAATAAGGCACGCCGTCGGCACAGCAACATTGCCTGACACAACGTTGATCTCGATCAGTGGCGCCCCCCACGCCAGTCTCTAACCTTGCGCCTCCATCGATAGCCACGGACGGCTCACCGGGAGCCTGCGGCTGACCTTTCAAGGAAGAGCAATCATGCGATCACTCAACATCATTCTTCTGTCGTCGGCGTTCAACGGCTTGACCCAGCGCGCGTGGCTGGAACTGCGCCAGGCCGGGCACTCACCCAGTGTGGTGCTGTTCACCGATGAAGCCGCCGTGTGCGAACAGATCGAAAACAGCGGCGCTGACCTGGTGATCTGCCCTTTCCTCAAGGACCGCGTTCCCCACGCGCTGTGGAGCAACCCGCAGCGTCCGGTAGTCATCATTCACCCGGGCATCGTCGGCGATCGCGGCGCCAGCGCACTGGATTGGGCGATCATGCGCGAGCTGCCGTCCTGGGGCGTGACCGCCCTGCAAGCGGTGGAAGAAATGGACGCCGGCCCGGTCTGGGCCACCTGCGAATTCAACCTGCCGACCGGCCTGCGCAAATCCGAGCTGTACAACGGGCGAGTCAGCGACGCGGCGATCCGTTGCATCCGTGAGGTGGTGGAAAAATTCATCGACGGCTTCGTGCCGGTGGCGCTGGACTACAACGATCCCAAGGTTCGTGGACGCTTGCAGCCGAACATGAAACAGGACGATCGCACCTTCAGCTGGCACGACTGCTCGCGCTTCATCAAGCGCTGCATCGACGCGGCGGACGGCCAGCCCGGCGTACTCGCCAGCCTCGCCGGCGGGCAGTATTACGTGTACGACGCGCACCTCGATCAGCGCACCGGCATGCCCGGTGAAATTCTCGCGGTGCACGACGACGCAGTGCTGGTGGCGACCGGTGATCACAGCTTGTGGATCGGCTCGCTGCGGCGCAAACCGCAACCGGGCGAGGAAACCTTCAAGCGTCCGGCCCGGCATGTGCTGGCCGGTCAGTTGTCTGGCGTGCCGGTGCTGGACTGGTCGCTTGCCAACGCGCCGTTCAGCGACGAGCCGTATCAACCGATCCGTTATCGCGAGTCCGGTCAGGTCGGCGAACTGACGCTGGAGTTCTACAACGGCGCCATGAGCACCGAGCAATGCCGGCGCATGGTGGAAGCGCTGCGCTGGGCCAAGTCCCGCGACACTCAGGTGCTGCTGATCAAGGGTGGACGCGGCAGTTTTTCCAATGGCGTGCATCTGAACGTGATCCAGGCCGCCGAAGATCCGGGTGCCGAAGCCTGGGCCAACATCCAGGCCATCGATGATGTGTGCGAAGAATTGCTCAGCGCACGGCAACTGGTGGTCAGCGGGGTTACCGGCAATGCCGGCGCAGGCGGTGTGATGCTCGCACTGGCCGCCGATATCGTGTTTGCCCGCGCCGACATCGTGCTTAACCCGCATTACAAGAGCATGGGCCTGTATGGCTCGGAATACTGGACCTACAGCCTGCCCCGCGCCGTCGGCCCGGCCATGGCAGAACAACTGACCCAGGCCTGTCTGCCGGTCAGCGCGGCTCAGGCGCTGCAACTGGGCATGGTTCAGGAAATCGGCCCGCACTGCCCGGACGAGTTCTCGCTGTGGCTGCTGCAACGGGCCAACAGCGTGCTGAGCGATCCGACTTATGCGCCGGTGCGCGAACGCAAGCTGCGGGTCGATCATGTGTTGATCCGTCAGTGTCGCGAGGCTGAGTTGAAGGAGATGCAGGAAGACATGCTGTACAACCGCAATCAGTTTGCCGAGAAGTGCCGCAACTTCGTCTACAAGCGCAACACCTGCTGCACACCGGCGCGGTTGGTGGAGGATTGGGCTCGGGTGCGAGAAGTCGAAGTGGCTGACTGAACAATGACGCGGTCCCGGGGCTGCCCGTACAATGCGCGCACTTCAACCACCGGCCCGCCCATGGACATTGACCTCGCCCGCACCTTTCTGGAAATCGTCCGCCACGGCAGCCTTGCCGCGGCGGCGGAGAAACTGTTCGTCACGCAAACGGCAATCACCGCCCGGGTCCAGAAACTCGAAAGCCAGTTGGGCAGCACGTTGTTCGTGCGCAATCGTGCCGGTGCGCGGCTGACCGCCAACGGCGAGGCCTTCGTGGTCTACGCCAATCAGCTGGTGCAGACCTGGGAAGCCGCACGCCGCGACCTGCCCTTGCCCGAGGGCTATCACAACGTGCTGCACATCGGTGGCGAGGTCAGCCTGTGCAACCCGTTGATGCTCAGTTGGGCCGCCGAATTGCGCGAGAAAATCCCCGGTCACGCCCTGCGCATGGACATTCGCGACGGCGAAAACCTGCTGCGCCAGCTCGAACTGGGGGTGCTCGATGCGGCGCTGGTCTATCAGCCGGAATACTGGCCGGGGCTGCAGGTCGAGCAGGTGCTGGAAGAGAAACTGATTCTGGTGACCACGCCCGGCCGCCCTGCCCCTTACGTGTACATCGACTGGGGCCCGGACTTCCGCCGCCAGCACGACGCCGCCCTGCCGGAAAAAGCCAAGGCTGCCCTGAGCTTCAACCTCGGCCCGCTGGCCCTGCAATACATTCTCGAGAACGGCGGCAGCGGCTATTTCCGGACCCGGGTCGTGCGCACTTATCTGGAAAGCGGCGCGCTGGAGCCGGTGACCAAAGCCCCGGAATTCGGTTATCCGACCTACCTCGTCTACTCCCGCGACCGTGACTCGGCGATCCTGCAACAGGCGTTCGACCTGCTGCGCGAGGTGATCAGGGCCGATGACGACTGGTCGCAGCGCTGGAACCCGTTGAGCTGACGGCCGCTTTACACCGAAGCATGGCACTTGTGACCTGAATGTTGGCGCTGCACAAACGGCCGGATCGGCTACGCTGCCGGGATGACGACAATATCCGCAGGTGAGCGCAGTGAGGCAGACCACCGAGGCATTTCGCAGCCGCTACCGGGCGGCGATCCATCCCCGCTACAACCCGTGGCTGCATGGCGCGTTCGTGCTGCTGTTCGGTGTGCTGGCCATCGGCGCGTTCTGGAGCAGCGTGCACCAGATGCGGTCGCTGGAATGGCTGACCGTGCCGCTGACCTTGCTGTTCTTCAATTTCGGCGTGTACATGGTGCACCGCCACCTCGGCCACCACAAAAAGCGCTTCGCCCGGATGTTCTACGCCCGACATGCCGGCGATCATCACAGCTTTTTCACCCCCGGCCACATGACCTACGACGGCGCCCGCGACTGGCGGGTGATCCTGTTCCCGGCCTGGCTGATCGTGCTGCACACGCTGGCGATCACCCTGCCCCTGTGGTGGCTGTTCGCGCAGGTCAACAGCAACGTCGCCGGGCTGTTCGGTGGCTGCATGGTGTTCGGTTACCTGACCTATGAAGTGTTTCACGCCTGCGAGCATCTGCCGCCGCAGAACCCGCTGACCCGCCTGCCGTGGATCCGCCAGATGCGCCGTCTGCACGAGCTGCATCACCGTCGCGAGCACATGCAGGAACGCAATTTCAATATCGTTTTTCCGCTGATGGACTACCTGTTCGGCACCCTCTACCGGGAGCCGGAAACCGCCCCTCTGACCGATTCGAGAACGCCCATGACCCGCATGCAGCACACAGTCGATATCGCCGGTGATCCGATTGCCGTCCTCGCCTACGCCGCCACCGTCAGTCGCTGGCCGGAGTGGCACCCGTCTTCGCTGAAAATCGACGGCCCGAGCGGTGCGTTGCATGCCGGCGCACGATTCGACGAGGACATCCATGCCGGCGGTCGCGAGGGGCATTTGCGCTGGGAGGTCACCGAGTACCTGCCCGGCCGACGCTGGTGCGCCCGGGCCCAGGGTGATCAGGGGCTGTCGTTGCGGCTGACCTATGAATGCTCGGCGCACGACGCTGCCACGCGGTTCGTACGCACCCTCGATTACCAGTTCGAAGGGATCGGCCTGCGCATCGCCAACCATCTGCTGCTCAAGCGGCGCATCGAACGCGAGTCGGCAACGTCGATGCTGGCCCTGCGCGACATGGCCACCCGGCATCTCGCACTCGCGGGAGCCCACGTGTGAGATGGCGTTATCTGGTGTTGCTGCTGGTTGTCGGGGTTCTGGGCTTTTTGCTGTTGATGCCGACCAGGGTCGAGCCCGTGGCCTGGACGCCGCAACCGGCGCCCTCGCTGACCGAGGGCCAGTACGCTGACAATCAGCGGCTCAAGGGCGCGGCGCAAGTCGGCCCGAGTAACATCGAAGGCCCGGAAGCGCTGCTGCTGGAAAACGACTTTCTGATCACCGGACTGCACGACGGACGCCTTCTGCGCACCAGTCTCGATGGCCAGCAGCGCAAGGTGCTGGCCGATACGGGCGGCCGGCCGCTGGGGCTGGCGCGGCATCCCAACGGTTTGCTGGTGATCGCCGACGGGGTCAAGGGTTTGCTGTCCCTTGATGCACAGGGGCAACTGGTGGCGCTGACCACCGAAGCCAATGGCCTGCCGTTCGGGTTTACCGATGACGTGGCCATCGACAAGTCCGGGCATTACGCCTACTTCAGCGATGCCTCCAGTCGCTGGGGTTACGGCCACGATGGCGAAGCGATCATCGAGCATGGCGGCGACGGGCGCCTGCTGCGTTACGACTTCCAGACCGGAAAAACCAGCGTATTGCTGGACAGGCTGGAGTTCGCCAACGGCGTGACCCTCGGCCCGGAAGACGCCTATGTGCTGGTCAACGAAACCGGCGCCTACCGCATCAGCCGTTATTGGCTGACCGGGCCCAAGGCCGGCACCCACGATCTGTTCATCGACAACCTGCCGGGGCTGCCGGACAACCTGGCGTTTAATGGTCGGGATCGTTTCTGGGTGGCGTTGTACACGCCTCGCAATCCGTTGCTCGACCGCACCGCCGCCCATCCTTTCGTGCGCAAGATGCTGGTGCGGGCGATGACCGTGCTGCCCAAACCGGTGGAAAAGCGCGGGTTCGTGCTGGGGCTGGATCTGGACGGCAAGGTGATCGCCAATCTGCAGGATGCCAGCGCCGGCAATTACTCGCCGATCACCACGGTGCGCGAGTATGGCGACTGGTTGTATTTCGGCTCGCTGAAGGCGACGCACATGGCGCGGATGCCGTTGGAAGCAGCCTTGAAGTGAGGCGATGGCAGCCGGTCAGTTACTGGACCGATCGAACTTGTCCGGGTCTTCATCCTCCGGCACTTCCTCGCTCTTGCGTTCCTCTTCAGGATTACGGACGGTATGCGCCGGACTGTTGGGCTCGGGATGGGTGGGAACCGGGTCGAATGCACCCTGTTCTTCACTGGGGAATTTTGGATCTTTCATAAGGCACCTCGTTGAGAGTCGCAATGTGAAGACTCTGAACATTCGAGGTGCCGGTCGGGGCTGTCGTTCCAGTCAATTCACCACCGCAGGCCGGTGGTGCGACTGACGGTCAGGATCGAGCCTGCAACTGCTCGACGATCTTGTCTTTGACCTGCAGGCGTTTCTCTTTCAGTTTCTTCAGGGTGTCGTCGCTCGGCGCATCCGAGGTCGCCGTCTCGGCCTTGACGACTTCGGCGTCCGCCTGGGAATACCTGTTGATCAGTGCATCCAGATGTGGATCCGCGGTGCGTCGTTGCTGGATCTCTTCCTTTGTAAGTTTCAAGTCCTGTAACAGATCATGGGTCACCGGCATGGAACACCTCCGTCAGTTGATCGGCAGCCAACGCGACCGATTGCGCTGGCCAGGTATCAGAATGGCCTCGGTTGGCCACTTCTGTCGACCACCTGTCAGACCAGCGGTGTCCGTTCGTCGCCCTTTCGCAAATGCGATAAAACCTTTGGTCGGCGAACTCCCTCCATTGAATAACGCTCACAAAAACCTGCGTGGAGAAGCACCAATGGACGGATTCAAACTGCGTCACCTTTTTCTGGCTGTCGCCCTGAGCACCGGCATGGGCTCGGCCTTTGCCGCCACCGACAACGATTTCGTCGATAACGCAGCGGCCGGCGGCATCGCCGAAATCGAAACCAGCCGTCTGGCACTGGAAAAGAGCCAATCTGCCGACATCAAAGCGTTTGCCAACATGATGATCACCGACCACGGCAAGGCCAACGATGAACTGGCGACGATTGCCAAGGCCAACGACATCGAAGTGCCGGACACCACGACTCTGGTCAAACAGGCCAAGGAAAAAATACTCGAAGTCCGTGATGAGTCGTTCGACGCCGCCTATGCCAACAATCAGGTGAAGGCTCACGAAGAAACCATCGAGCTGTTCAAGAAACAAGCCAATACCGTGACCGACGACAAAGTCAAAGGCGCCACCGAACTCAAAGCCTTTGCGCAGAAAATGCTGCCGGCATTGGAGAAACACCTGGCCCATGCCAAAGAGCTGCAGGCCAAACACCCCAGCAAGTAATCGCCAGGTATACAAAGAGGCCGCCTCCATTGGACGCGGCCTCTTTGCGTTGGGCTTTGTTGCTGGCAAAAGATCAGCATTCCTGGCCGCGCCGACTAGAGTTACCGGTGCGTTCCTTGCGGCAGATCAAAAATATCCTCGGGGGAACGAACAACTATTTCGAACGGCCAAGGTCATTCACTTCGCGCCGGTCATTTCCCGAAGAACCGGCCCCCTATTCGCAATGGAGCAACAGGCACATGGCAGCACTGCAGAACAGCACACTTAATGCGATTAAAAACAATCAGGTTCAACTGCTGGGCGAATGGATCAACGGGCTTCAAACCACCGGCGCTACGCGCAACCTCAAAGAACACGACATACAGCAACAGACCGGCGAATTCCTGCAACTGGTGGTCAGCGGCCTGGAAAACGACAGCGGCACCAACATCACCGCGCCGGGCTGGGAAGGCATGCGCCAGTTCCTCGAAAAACTCTCCCACAGCCGTGCCCAGCTCGGTCAGGATTCCCAGCAGACCGCCAGCTTCATTTTCTCGCTCAAGGGCCCGCTGTTCGCCCTGCTGCAAAACCATTATCAGGATCAGCCCGCCCTGCTCGCCGAACAGCTTTGGGAAATTTCCGAATTGTTCGATGCCTTCGGTCTGTACACCATCCGTACCTTCCAAAAATCCCGTGAAGCGGTGATCAAGCGCCAGCAGGAAGAACTGCTGGAACTGTCGACCCCGGTGGTCAAGCTGTGGGATGGCGTGCTCGCACTGCCGATGATCGGCACCCTCGATTCACAGCGCACCCAAGTGGTAATGGAATCGCTGCTGCAACGCATCGTCGACACCGGCTCGGAAATCGCCATCATCGACATCACCGGCGTGCCGACCGTCGACACGCTGGTCGCCCAACACCTGCTCAAGACCGTGACCGCGATCCGCCTGATGGGCGCCGATTGCATCATCAGCGGCGTGCGACCGCAGATTGCCCAGACCATCGTGCACCTGGGCCTCGACCTGCAAGGCGTGGTCACCAAAGCCAATCTGGCTGATGCGTTGAAACTGGCGCTGACCCGTCTGGGCATCACCCTCACCAAGACGGTCTGAACAATGGAACGTATCCCGATTCTTCAGATGGGTGACTTCCTGCTGGTGACCATCCAGGTCGACATGCACGACCAACTCGCCCTCACCCTGCAGGACGACCTGTCCGAACGCATCAGCAAGACCTCCGCGCGCGGGGTGCTGATCGACATCTCGGCGCTGGACATGGTCGATTCGTTCATTGGCCGGATGATCGGCACCATTTCCGGCCTGTCGAAAATCATGGACGCCGAAACCATGCTCGTCGGCATGCAGCCGGCGGTCGCCATTACCCTGGTCGAGCTCGGTCTGTACCTGCCAGGCGTCAGTACCGCGCTGAACGTCGAGCGCGGCATGAAACTGCTGCAGGAACGAGTACGCCAGCAATGACCGTGCGCAGCAGCGGTACCCAACCGATCAACATCGAGCAGGACGTGGTGCTGGCCCGGCAACAGGCGCGAAAGCTGGCCACCGAATGCGGCATGCGCCTGATCGACCTGACCAAACTGGTGACCGCCGTCAGCGAGCTGGCGCGCAACACCATGGTGTATGGCGGTGGCGGAGACATGGACTGGCAGATCCTCGACGACAACCACAAGGTCGGCCTGCGCCTGACCTTTCGCGATGAAGGCCCGGGCATTCCCGACATCAAACTGGCGATGACCGACGGCTGGACCTCCGGCAGCGGTCTGGGCCTGGGCCTGACCGGGGCAAAGCGTCTCGTGGACGAATTTGAACTGGACACCGAGCCCGGCAAAGGCACTCGCATAACGATCACCCGATGGACATGAACATCAGCGGGACATTGACCCAGGTGTTGGTGATCGAGGACAGCAGCCAGATCGGCCATGCCCGGCGTACGGCGCAACGTCTGGCCGAGCAACACGGTTTTGGCGAAAGCGATGCCGGCCGCGTCGCGCTGGTGGCCACGGAGCTGGCGAGCAATGTGCTCAAGCATGCCGGGCGCGGGGAATTGCACCTGCGCCTGTTGCCCCGTCAGGGTGACGACGGCATCGAGATGATTGCGGTCGACCGTGCCCAGGGGTTTGATCTGGACGCGTGTCTGGCGGATGGCTTTTCCACCGGTGGCACTCAGGGCATCGGCCTCGGTGCAGTGGCTCGACAGGCGGATATCTTCGACGTATTTGCCGATCATCGCGGCGCCGTGCTGCTGGCTCGTCTGTACCCGCGCAGCGACCGTCAGGCGGATCTGCCGTATGGTGTCAGCCAGCACTCGCTGCACAACGATCCAGCCTGCGGTGACGTCTGGCATCTGGCGATTCATGGCCGTGACATCAGTGCCCTGATCGTCGACGGTCTGGGCCATGGCGAGGACGCCGAGCGTGCGGCCCGTGCAGGAGAGAAAGCCTTTGCCCTGAGCCCGTTCGGTACGCCGACGCTGCTGATGGAAGACATGCACCGCGAGATGATCGGGAGCCGGGGTGGCGCAGTGGCATTCGCGCAGTTTCACGCAGGGCGTGCCAGTCTGTCGTTCACCGGTGTCGGTAACATCGGTGCCAGCCTGATCGCCTCCGACAAGTCGCGCGGACTGGCCTCGCATCCAGGGATAGTCGGCGGCCAATACCGAAAAGCCCAGCCCTTTGACTATGCTCAAGTGAACGGACATCTATTGATCATGTACAGCGATGGCTTGCAGTCCCGTTGGAACCTTCAAGACTACCCCGGTCTGGTGCATCGCCATCCCGCCGTGATAGCCACCGTCCTGCACCGCGATTTCTGTCGCGGGCGCGACGATGTAACGGTGCTGGTCGTTGCCCTGGAGGCCGCCCATGGCTGAGTCCCCGACACTGAGCAATGCCGAACAGGCTGCGTTGATCGCCCAGTTGCAGAGCGAAACCGCTGCGTTGCGCGAAGAGCTCGACGAAACCAATCAGGGCGTGCTCGCGCTGTACGCCGAACTCGACACTCAGGCCGAACAACTGCGCCAGGCGTCCGATCTGAAAAGCCGCTTTCTGTCGTACATGAGCCACGAGTTCCGCACGCCGCTGGGCTCGATCCTGAGCATCAACAGCCTGCTGGCCGACGAACTCGACGGCCCGCTCAGCCCCGAGCAGCACAAGCAGGTGGCCTTCGTCAGCAGCGCCGCCCGGGAACTCAGCGACATGGTCGACGACCTGCTCGACCTGGCGAAGATCGAGGCCGGACGCATCAGCATTTCTGCGGCGTGGTTCGACATGTTCGACCTGTTCGCGGCGTTGCGCGGAATGTTCCGGCCGATTGTCGACGCCACCGCCGTCGACCTGATTTTCGAGGAGCCGGTAGGCCTGCCGCGTCTCTATACCGACGACAAGAAGCTCGCGCAGATTCTGCGCAACTTCATTTCCAACTCGCTGAAATTCACCACCCGTGGTGAAGTCCGGATCTCGGCGCGCCTTGAAGGTGAGGACAAGGTACGGTTCGCCGTCAGCGACACCGGTATCGGTATCGCTTCGGAGCTGCACGGCACCTTGTTTGAAGACTTTTCTCAGGTCGACTCACCGCTGCAAAAACGCCTGCGCGGCACCGGGCTCGGCTTGTCCCTGTGCAAACGCTTCGCCGAACTGCTCGGTGGCGAGGTCGGCGTCCAGAGTACCCCGAGCGTGGGTTCGTGCTTTTTCGTGATCATCCCGCTGGCGATCGCCCAGGAGAGCGTCGATGAAACATGACATCCGTCTGTTGATTGTCGACGACAACGTCGCCACCCGTTACGCCTTGCGCCGGCGGCTGGAACGCCACGGCTATGAGGTGTCAGAGGCCGGCACCGGTGGCGAAGGCCTGGCGTTGATCGCCAGTGAAAAGCTCGACGCGTTGATTCTCGACGTCAACCTGCCGGACATGAGCGGCTTCGATATTGTCCGCGAACTGCGCGCCGACGCCCGCACCGCCCTGCTCCCGGTGATCCACGTGTCGGCCGCGTCGATCCAGACCGGCGACATCATCACCGGCCTCGATGCCGGGGCCGATGCGTATCTGATTCACCCGGTCGATCCCGATGTGCTGCTGGCAACATTGCGCACCCTGCTTCGGGTGCGCGACACGGAGAACGCGTTGCGCGAAAGCGAGGCGCGTTTCCGCGAGATCTTCGTCAACATCTCCGCGCCCATCGCGGTGCTGGATGCCGACCTGAAAGTCCACGAGTGCAACCACGCTTTCTCCCAACTGATCCAGGACAACCGTGACCCGCAGACCCTCAGCGAATGCTTCGCCGAGGATCAGAGCGCGATCCTCGACGAACTGCGCCTGCGGCTGGTGGATGGCGAACGCTGGAAAGGCACGCTGAACATGCGCGTGCAGGGCGAGATCCGTGAGACCGAGTGGCAAATTTCCCCCTACCGCACCCCGAAACTGAGCCTGGTGTTCGTCGAAGACGTCACCGAACACCGTCACCGCGAACGTTCGCACCTGGCGCGGCTGGACGACACCACCACGCAACTGGCCAAGGAAGTCGCCGACCGGGTACGCGCCGAATCGCAACTGCTGCAAGTACAGAAAATGGATGCGCTGGGCAAACTCACCGGCGGCATCGCCCACGACTTCAACAACCTCCTGACCGGGATCATCACCAGCCTCGAACTGATCCAGAAACGCGTCGCCGATGCGCGCCCGGACAAGGTCCAGTTCTATGCCGAAGCGGCCCTGAGTTCGGCGATGAGCGCGGCCTCGCTCACCCATCGCCTGCTGGCTTTTGCCCGCCAGCAACCGCTCGACACCCGTCCGGTGGACATCAACAAGCACGTCCGCTCGCTGGAAGAGTTGCTGGTGCGCACCATCGGCGAACGCATCGCCCTCAAACTGGAAATGACCACCAAACCTGCCATCGCGCTGGTCGATCCGATCCAGCTCGAAAGCGCAGTGCTCAACCTGGTGATCAACGCCCGGGACGCATTGCCACGGGGCGGCAATATCTGGGTCAGCACTTACGCGGCGTATTCCCACGGCGACCCGAACCTCGCCGATGGTTCCTATGTGGCGCTATCGGTGCGCGATGACGGTACCGGCATCGAGCACAGCGTCATCGATAAGGTGTTCGAGCCGTTTTTCACCACCAAACCGCTGGGCCAGGGCACCGGGTTGGGGCTGTCGACGATCTACGGTTTCGCTCGTCAATCCGGTGGCGATGCGCACATCCGCAGCGTGGCGCGACGCGGCACCGAAGTGACGATCATGCTGCCGGCCACCAGTGATCCGACCGCTGTCGATGTGGCCCCGGTGACCATCGATCCGCAAGGCTCGGGCGAACATGTGTTGATCGTCGAAGACATGCCGGCGGTGCGCCTGTTCGTCACCGAAGTGCTGGAAGACGCTGGTTACCGCTGCACCCAGGCGGCCGATATCGAAACCGCGCTGGAGCGCTTGCAAAACGACTCGTCGATCGACCTGCTGCTGACCGATGTGGGTCTGCCACGCATGACCGGCCGTGAACTGGCGGACGTTGCCCGGGGCTGGCGTGAAGCGCTGCCGATCCTGTTCATGACCGGTTACGCGGAAACCGCGATCAACCGCCAGGTGTTCCTCGGGGCCGGCATGGAGATGCTGGTCAAACCGTTCCAGATCCGCGAGTTGCTGGACAAGGTTCGCCGCACGCTCGACGGCGCCTGATACACCGCCATTGCGTGCAAGCCCGTGATGAGGCCCGCCTAGGCGACGCAGTTATCGGTTCAAGGCACGGGCTAGAAACGGCGCAGTCCGGCTCTTCTTGCTCGCCGCCACTTTCTGCGGCGTACCGGCCACGACGATCTTGCCGCCCTGATCCCCGGCGCCCGGACCAATGTCGATCACCCAGTCGCTCTGCGCCACCACGCGCATTTCGTGCTCGACCACGATCACCGTGTGCCCCGCCGTCACCAGCGCATCCAGCTGCTCCAGCAAGCGGTCACCGTCCCGCGGGTGCAACCCGGTGGTTGGTTCATCCAGCACATACAACGTCGCGCCACGCTGGTTGCGCTGCAGTTCGGTGGCCAGTTTGATGCGCTGGGCTTCGCCGCCGGACAACTCGGTCGCCGGTTGACCGAGGCGCAGGTAACCGAGACCGATGTCGCGCAGCACCTCCAGCGAACGGCGGATCGCCGGTTGCTCGGCAAACACCGTCACCGCCTCGTCCACCGTCAGTTGCAGCACCTGCGCGATGCTCAAGCCCTGCCACAGGATGGCCAGGGTCTCCGGGTTGTAACGCGCGCCATGGCAGGTCGGGCACGGCGCATAAACGCTGGGCATGAACAACAACTCGACACTGACAAACCCCTCGCCTTCGCAGGTCGGGCAGCGACCCTTGGCGACATTGAAGGAAAACTGCCCGGCGTCGTAACCCGCCGCTTTCGCCTCGTCGGTCGCGGCGAACAACTTGCGCACGTTGTCGAACAGCCCGGTGTAGGTCGCCAGATTCGAACGCGGCGTGCGGCCGATGGGTTTCTGATCGACCTGCACCAGACGCTTGATCGACTCCAGCCCGGCGCTGACCTGGCCGGTGCTGGCAGACGGGGTATCGTCTTCCAGATTGAGTTCTTCCGGCTCGGCGTCACTGACGCTGCGCCCGAGCTGCGCGCCGACCAGTTCCAGCAGCGCCTGGCTGACCAGACTGGATTTGCCCGAACCGGAAACACCGGTGACCGAGGTGAAACAGCCCAGGGGAAATTCGGCGCTGAGGTTATTCAGGTTGTTGCGGGTGACACCGTCGAGCTTCAGCCAGCCCGACGGTTTGCGCGCCGTACGGGTCGACCGTTGCTGTTCGGCGAACAGATAGGCGCGGGTCTGCGAGTCCTCGATCGCGGCCAGCCCCGGTGGCGGGCCGCTGTAGAGAATCTGCCCGCCCTTTTCACCGGCCGCCGGGCCGACGTCGATCAGCCAGTCGGCGCGGCGCATGGTGTCCAGATCGTGCTCGACCACAAACACGCTGTTGCCGTCGGCCTTCAGACGCTGCAAGGCCTCGAACAGCGCCTCGCCGTCCGCCGGGTGCAGGCCGGCGGAGGGTTCGTCGAGCACGTAGATCACGCCGAACAATTGCGAGCCCAATTGAGTGGCCAGTCGCAGGCGTTGCAATTCGCCGGACGACAGGGTCGGCGTGCTGCGCTCCAGCGCCAGATATCCGAGCCCGAGATCGGTCAGGGTGCTGACCCGCTCCAGCAAGTCCTCGGCAATGCGCTGCGCGGCCAG
This sequence comes from Pseudomonas sp. 3-2, assembly GCF_019710535.1. Lineage (NCBI taxonomy): Bacteria > Pseudomonadati > Pseudomonadota > Gammaproteobacteria > Pseudomonadales > Pseudomonadaceae > Pseudomonas > Pseudomonas sp. 3-2. Next base: position 3,668,004 of record NZ_CP081200.1, read on the forward strand.
GCGTTTTTCCAGCGACAGGTTCGGCGTATGGCGCACGTCCGGCGCGTTGGCGTGGCCGCTGGCGCCATGGGCCACGCGTTGTTGCCGGGCTTCGCGGGTCTGACTGTGGCTCAGGGTTTCGCCGGTTTCATCGGCGTGTTCCAGCCAGCTCGGGTCCGCCACCGGTTTCAAGACTTCGGCAACTTGCAGCAGCGGCATCCGCGACAACTCGCCAATGTCATGCCCGGCAAACGTCACCGACAGCGCCTCGCGCTTGAGGCGCTTGCCATCGCACAGCGGGCACAGGCTGCCGAGCATGAACTGCGACACGCGTTTCTTCATCAGCGCGCTTTGCGAATGGGTGAACGTGTGCAGGATGTAGCGCCGGGCGCCGGTGAAGGTGCCTTGATAGCTCGGCTCCATGTTGCGCTTGAGGGCGACGCGGGTTTCTTCCGGCGTCAGCCCGGCGTACACCGGAACGGTCGGTGTTTCCTCGGTGAAGAGGATCCAGTCACGCTGTTTTTTCGGCAGCTTGCGCCACGGGATATCGACATCGATGCCCATGGTCACCAGGATGTCGCGCAGGTTCTGCCCCTGCCAGGCCAGCGGCCAGGACGCCACGGCGCGCTGGCGGATAGTCAGATTCGGATCGGGCACCATCAACGCCTCGGTGACCTCGTAGACCCGGCCCAGTCCATGGCATTGCGGGCAGGCGCCTTGTGGCGTGTTCGGTGAGAAGTCCTCGGCGTAGAGCATCGGCTGCCCCGGCGGATAGCTGCCGGCGCGCGAGTACAGCATTCGGATCAGGCTCGAGAGCGTGGTGACGCTGCCCACCGACGAGCGCGTGCTCGGCGTGCCGCGCTGTTGCTGCAGGGCCACGGCCGGGGGCAGGCCTTCGATGGAATCGACGTCCGGCACGCCGACCTGATCGATCAGCCGCCGCGCATAGGGCGCCACCGATTCGAAATAGCGCCGCTGGGCTTCCGCATACAGCGTCGAAAACGCCAGCGACGACTTGCCCGAACCCGACACCCCGGTGAACACCACCAGTGCATCGCGAGGAATGTCGACGTCCACGTTCTTCAGATTGTGTTCACGGGCACCGCGCACGCGAACCATGCCGGCGGCAGAACTGGAATTGCGTCTGGAAGTCATCGGCCAGCCTTGGTCAGGGGATTGGAGCTCAGGTGCTGAGCACGGAACGGATCATCTGCAGCAGTGCTTCGGGGCCATAGGGCTTGCCGAGCAAATGGGTGTCGGGGCTGAGCTGGTGGTTGCGCGAGATGATGTCGCGGGTGTGGCCCGAGGTGAACAGCACCGCCACCGGCGGCATTTGCACCTTGGCCCACGCCGCCAGATCGGAGCTCTTGATAAGACCGGGCATGACCACGTCGGTGAAGATCAGGTCGACCCGCGCGCCTTCCATCAACATCTGCATGGCCGCATCGCCGTTGCCGGCGATCAGCACGCGGTAGCCTTCTTCGCGCAACAGTTCGACCGCCGAGGTGCGCACCGCTTCGTTGTCCTCGACCACGAGGATCGTTTCGTGACCGCCCGCCTGCTGATGATTGACGCTCGGCGAGTCATCGAGCACGGGGCGCAGGCTGCGTGGAAAGTACAACTGCACCCGTGTGCCTTCGCCGATCCGACTGTCGATCTCCACATGCCCGCCGCTCTGCTTGACGAAGCCGAACACCATGCTCAAGCCCAGGCCAGTGCCCTGGCCGTCGGCCTTGGTGGTGAAGAACGGTTCGAACACCTGCTCGAGCATGTGCGGGGCAATGCCCACGCCGCTGTCACTGACCGAAACCCGCACGAAATCCCCCGGCACGATGCCCTTGCCCGAACAGAACGCCCGGTCCAGCGAGAGGTTGGAGGCGCCGAGCACAATCGTGCCCTCGCCCTTCATGGCATCCCGGGCATTGATCGCCAGATTGAGAATGGCGTTTTCCAGTTGATTGCGGTCAACGTTGATGTGCCAAGGCTCAACAGGCAGTTGCACGTCGATCTGAATGGTTTCGCCCAGCGCCCGTTGCAGCAACTCGCCCACGCCTTCGAAAATCTGCCGGGGATTGCACACCGCCGGCGACAGCGGCTGACGCCGGGCAAACGCGAGCAGTTGCGAAGACAGCTTGGCGCCCCGCTCCACCGCCGCCAGCGAGGCGCTGACCCGACGCTGGACGTTGGCATTGTCCGGTTCATGGCGAGCCAGCAGGTGCAGGTTGCCGGCGATCACTTGCAGCAGGTTGTTGAAGTCATGGGCCACGCCGCCCGTAAGGCCGCCGATGGCTTCGAGCTTCTGCGACTGACGCAATTGCTCTTCCGCGGCGAGGCGCGCCTCGACTTCATCCGCTACCCGCTGTTCGAGGTTGCGGGTGAACTTGAGCAGCGATTCCTCGGCGGTCTTGCGCTCGTGAATATCGATCAGCACACCGGGGAAACGGAACGGCCGGCCCTGCTCGTCGAATTCGCAAGCACCGCTGGCGAGCACCCACAGACAACTGCCATCGGCACGCACCACCCGGTACTCGGCGTTGTAGGGCTCGCCGGTACGCACCGAATTCTCCACGCACTCCTGTACCCAATTACGGTCGTCCGGATGAATGTGCGTCTCGGCGATATGCTGCGGCAGGTTGCTCAGGTCTTGATCAGGCGGGTAGGAAAATGTCCGGGCAAAACGCTCGTCGGCCGACAGCACGTTGTTTCTGACGTCCCAGACAAACGAGCCGAGCAATGCCCCGGCATTCAGTGCCAGGCGCACCCGCTCATTATCGGCGCGATAGGCATCTTCAGCGGCCTGGCGCAGACGCTCGGACAACACCAGTTCAGTGGTCTCCACCACCATCGCCATCACGCCCGAAGGCACACCGGCATCGTTGGCCACCGGGCTGTAATACAAATCGAGCCAGACATCCTCGGGCACGCCGTCGCGCAGCAACACCAAGACCTTGTTGCGGTATTCCAGGGTGCCGCCGGCCAGACAGGTGTCGACCACATGCCGGTTGAAATCGGCCACCTCCGGCCAGCCAAGCTCCACCGGCGATCCGAGCAGGTAGGGATGTCGTCCGCCGGCGAATCGTGAATAAGCGTCGTTGTAGATCATGTAACCGGCATGCCCCCAGAGCATGACCATCGGCAGCGGCGAGGCCAGCATCAGCTGGACAGTGCTGCACAGGCTGGCCGGCCAGGTTTCGAGGGGGCCCAGATCAGTCCTGCTCCAGTCAAACGCACGAATGCGCCCGGCCATCTCGCCTTGCCAGCCGTCACACCCATGGCTATCGGATAAAAACTGCATCAGCTGCTTCAACGCCTTGTAGTGGGTCCGGTTCTATCGCCGCGCGTTCAAACGCCACGCCCGTCTGTTTCGAGCGTGTCGGGCAGCGATGGTTTCATTAGAGGTATAGCCGATTTCACCTGCACTCGACGCTCACACTCCGATCAGGTGTTTGAGCGGATGGTAGCCAGTCTTCATTTTCGCAGCGACGTCGAGGATCGCCTTCTGGATGCCGTCCAGGTGCATGCAGGTCAGCTCGATCGCGGCGCTCTGATTGCCGGCCTCGATGTACTCGATCAGGCGCAGGTGCTCGTCATCACGGCAGGCTTCGTGGCTGTCGTCATCCAGCGCGGCGGCGTACAGCGAGGCGCGGGAAATCAGCTTCTGGAACCAGTCGAGCAGTACCGGGTTGTTCAGGCTGCGGGCGAGTTTGATGTGGAACTCGCCGAGCAGGTGAATCAGCCGCTCGTGATCGCCGGCTTCGTGGGCTTCGTCTTCCAGCAGCAAATGATCACGCAGGTCCTGCATCGCCGCAGAGTCCTTGCGCCGGCACAGTTCGGTGACGATGCCGATCTCGATCAGGCGCCGGGTTTCGAACAGCGAACGGATCTCTTCATCACTGGGCAACGATACCGATGCACCTTTATTGGGCTCGGTGGTGACCAGTCCGTCGGCCTCCAATTGCTTGAGCGCGGCGCGAACCGACGTGCGGCTGACATTGAACAATTCCGCCAGCGACGCCTCGCCCAGCTTCATCCCCGGACGCAGCGAACGCTTGCTGATCGCCTCGTAAACCCCTTGGTAGACGCGGTCGACCGTGGTTTCCGTTTTTTTCTCGGTCATTTGGAAGCTCCTTCAACGCTGGCGACGCTGCCCGACGAACGACTCAGTCAGGGAAATGGGGGGTTGCGCCAGCAGATTAATCCGGGTATTTCTAAATTGCATTCAGATATTGCATACAATAATTAGAGGATTGCACCATTATGGGTCAGCCAATAGCCATTGAAGTGCGTAACGTATCCAAGCGGTATTCTGATGACCCTGGCCTCGCGCCTGCCCTCGACAACGTGTCGGTGAACATCGCCGACAACGAGTTTTTCACCCTCCTCGGCCCCTCGGGCTGCGGCAAGACCACCCTGCTGCGCACCATCGCCGGTTTCGAACACGTCAGCGACGGCGAGATCCGTCTGGCGGGCGAAACGGTCAATCACCTGCCGCCGTTCAAGCGTCGGGTCAACACGGTGTTCCAGAGTTACGCGCTGTTTCCGCACATGAGTGTCGCGCAGAATATCGCCTTCGGCCTCGAGATGCAGGGTCTTGATCGCAAGACAATTCCGGGACGGGTTGACGAGATGCTCGCACTGGTGCAGATGGAGCACCTGGCCGGGCGCAAACCGGCTGAGCTTTCCGGCGGCCAGCAGCAACGTGTCGCGCTGGCCCGGGCCCTGGCGCCAAAGCCCAAAGTGCTGTTGCTCGACGAGCCGCTGTCGGCGCTGGATCTGAAGCTGCGCAAGGAAATGCAGGTCGAACTCAAGCGCGTGCAGCAGGAAGCCGGAATCACCTTCATCTTCGTCACCCACGATCAGGAAGAGGCCTTGACCCTGTCCGACCGGATCGCGGTGATGTCCGCCGGCAAGATCCTGCAGATCGGCACCCCGACCGACATCTATGAACGCCCGCAGCACCGTTTCGTCGCCCAGTTCATCGGCGACATCAATTTCCTCCCCGGCGAGCTCAAGCGCGGCGACCACAACGAAAACCTCTTCGTGCCCAGCGGCATGCCGGTGGAAATCCCCTGCCCGCCGCAAGGCGTCAATGGCAGCAGCGTGCAACTGGCATTTCGGCCCGAGCGCTCGCAACTGGTCGCAGCGGATCAGCCGCATCACCTGCGCGGGGTAATCGAGGCGGTGCTGTATGTCGGCACCGCGACGCTGTACCAGTGCCGTTTGAACAACGACATCAAAGTCATGCTGCGGGAAAACAACGAAGGCCTGAACCGTGGTCGTGCAGTCGGCGAGCCCGTGGCGGTGCACCTGCCGCCCCAGGCCTGTCTGTTGATGGAGGCCTGAGATGAGCGTCAGCAGCACTTCCCCCTCTCTCAACCGCGCGCTGTTGCTCAGCCCGGTGGTGTTGACCCTGCTCGCCCTGATCGCCATTCCGCTGGGGATCATGGGCTACATCAGCCTGCTGCCGCGCAACACCTACGGCGGCGTCGACTGGCAGGCCCAATGGCAGTTGCAGAGTTACGTGCAGCTGTTTTTCCAGGAAGGTTTTGACGGCGAGCTGGAGCTGAACTGGGTCTACGCCCAGGCGCTGTTGCGCTCGGTGTTCCAGGCCGGTGGCACCACACTGTTGTGTTTCCTGTTCGGCTTTCCGGTGGCGTTGTGGATGTCGAGCCTGACCCCACGCCGGCGCAACCTGATGGTGTTGCTCATCACCATTCCGTTCTGGACCAACCTGCTGATCCGCAACTACGCGTGGCTGATCATCCTGCGCGAACAGGGCTGGGTCGCCCAGAGCCTCAACGCGCTGTTCCCGAGTGCCGGCGGCATCACCCTGCTGTACAACGACTTCGCCGTGAGCGTCGGTCTGGTCTACAGCTTCTTGCCGTTCATGATTCTGCCGATCTACTCGACCCTGGAAAAACTCGACTGGCGTCTGGTGGAAGCCGCCTATGACCTGGGCGCCAATCGCTGGCATGCGCTGCGGCGGATCATCCTGCCGCTGTCGATGCCCGGCGTGATTGCCGGTGCGTTGCTGGTGTTCGTGCCGAGCCTCGGCGCCTTCATCACCCCGGCGATCCTCGGCGGCGGCAAGACCCTGATGATCGGCAACCTGATCCAGCAGCAATTCGGCACCGCACGCAACTGGCCGCTGGGCAGTTCGCTGTCGTTCCTGCTGCTGGGGATTCTGCTGTTGTCACTGGTGCTCTACGCCCTGTACAGCCGCAGCGCGGCGAAAACCCTGAACCGGGGAGCGAAAGCATGATCTCTCTGCACCTGAAAAAACTCCCGGCGACCCGGGAAATCAGCCTGCTGATCCTCGCCTATCTGTACGTGCCGATCCTGGTGTTGATCGCCTACAGCTTCAACGCCAACCGCTCGGCGACGGTGTGGACCGAGTTCTCGTTCGCCTGGTACGGGCGGATCCTGGCCAACCCGTCGATCCAGACCGCGGCGCTGAACTCGATCATCGTCGCGACCATCGCCACCGTGTGCGCCACGGCGATTGCGCTGCTGGCGGCGCTGGCGACCTACCGGCCGTTCTACGGGCAGAAAATGGTCGAGGGCGGGATCAACCTGCCGCTGATCCTGCCGGAGATCGTCACCGCCGTGGCCACCCTGCTGCTGTTCATGGCGCTGGGCATCAAGCTCGGGCTGATGACGGTGATCGTCGCGCACATCGGCTTCTGCATCCCGTTCGCCTACCTGCCGATCCGCGCACGCCTGAACGATCTGGACAAGAGCCTGCTGGAGGCCGCCAACGACCTGTATGCCAATCCGTGGCAGGTGTTTCGCCGCGTGACCTTGCCGCTGCTGTGGCCGGCGGTGCTGTCCGGTTCGGTGCTGGCGTTCGTGGTCAGCCTCGACGATTTCATCATGACCTTCTTCGTCGCCGGGCCCGGTTCGACCACGTTGCCGGTGTACATCTTCTCGGCGATCAAGGCTGGCGTAACACCTGAAATCAACGCGATTTCAACCCTGATGCTAGTGATTTCCATCGTGCTGGTGGTGCTGGCCTTCTGGCTCGGCCAACGCGGCAAACAACAATAAACCTGGAGCGCGCTCATGAAAGTGAAAAACATGCGTCTGGCAGTATCCGGTCTGGCCCTGAGTTGTTTCACCGCGTTCGGCGCCCACGCCGCCGAGCCCAAACAGTTGTTCTTCTACAACTGGACCGATTACTACCCGGTGGACCTGCTGGCCAAGTTCGAAAAGGAGACCGGGATCAAGGTCACCATGGACGGCTACGACAGCAACGAAACCCTGCTCGCCAAGTTGCAGGCCGGCGGCGCCGCGTATGACGTGATCGTACCGTCGCAGTCGATCATGCAGACGCTGATCAAGCAGGACCTGCTGTTGGAAATCGACGCCCCGACCCTGAGCAACTTCCAGTACGTCAAAGGCCCGTTCCGCGACCCGAGCTTTGACCCCGGCCGCAAGTTTTCGGCGCCTTATCTGTGGGGCACCACCGGGTTTTCCTATGACAGCGCCCGCGTACCCGGCGGCAAGCTCGACGACTCGTGGAAAGAATTCTTCGAGCCGCGCAAGGAACTGCAAGGCCAGCTCGCCGCCCTCGACACCTCCAGCAGCGTGATCAACGCCGCCAGTCATTACCTGAACGTCGACGAATGCACGGAAAACCCGCAGGACGCCAAGCGCATCCTCGAGCTGCTGCAAAAGCAGAAACCGTTTTTGAAGATGTACAGCTCCGACAACACCGTCGACCGCATGGCCTCGGGCGAGGTGATCATGATGCAGAACTGGAACGGCTCGACGGCCCGCGCCACGTTGCAGAAGAGCACGATCAAATACGTGTACCCGAAAGAAGGCCTGGCAATGTTCCAGGACAACTTCGCCGTACCGAAAAGCGCGCCGCATCCGGGCAACGCCAAGATCTTTATCGACTGGATGATGAAACCGGAAAACGCGGCGGCCGTGTCCAACGCGATTGCCTATGCCAACGGGATTCAGAGCGATCAGTTGCTGGATGCGAAATGGAAGGTCATGGACGCGATCAACATGCCCGAGGAGTACGCCTCGCGCCTGCGCCCGGAGAAGGAATGCAGCAACAAGGCGCGGGAGCTGCAGGATCGGATCTGGTCGAAGCTCAAAGGTTGATCGCCTGACTCAAGACCGCGTCGAGACCATCGCGAGCAGGCTCGCTCCCACATTGGATCTCTGAGTGACACAAATCCCTGTGGGAGCCGGCTTCCCAGCGATGAGGCCCGCCCAGACAACCTGGAAACAGAGGTATGAAATGTCCCACCCCCGCTGGCTCAGAAACATCCGCCCCTACGGCGCCCCCGCCGAAGACCTGCTGATCGAAAACGGCCGCTTCACCCAACGCCGTCCGGCCTCGAATACGCCGCTGGCCGCCACCGACATCGACGGCCAGAACCAGCTCCTGACCGCCCCGCTGGTGGAAAGCCACGTCCACCTCGACAAGACCCTGTACGGCCAGCCCTGGCGCCCGAACAGTGCCGGCCCGACGCTCAAGGACTACATCAGCAACGAGCGCCGCGTGCTGCGCGAAGTCAAAGCGCCAATCGCCGAACGCGCCGGCGCCCTGCTGGAGAACTGCATCGCCCGGGGTTCGCTGACCATGCGCTGCCATGTCGACATCGACCCGGAATTCGGCCTGCGCCACGTCGAGGCCATGCAACAACTGCGCGAAACCTACAACGACCTGATCGACCTGCAGCTGGTGGTCTTCCCGCAAACCGGCCTGATCAGCCGCCCCGGCACTGCCGAGCTGATGCGTGAAGCCATGGCCCTGGGCGTGGAAAACGTCGGCGGGCTTGACCCCTGCGGCATCGACAATGACCCGATCGCGCAACTGGATTTCGTGTTCAAACTGGCCAGCGAATTCCAGCGTGGCGTCGACATTCACCTGCATGACAAAGGTGAACTGGGCCTGTGGCAGATCGCCCGGATCGCCGATTACACCGAGCGTTTCAATCTGCACAACCGGGTGATGATCAGCCACGCCTATTGCCTGGGCATGCTGCCGTGGAGTCAGGTCAAACCGGTCGCCGAACGCCTTGCTGCACTGGGCATTTCGCTGATGAGTTCGGCGCCGGCCGATTGCGCCGTTCCACCCTTCCTGGCGCTGCGCGAGACCGGCGTCAACGTGTGTCTGGGTTCCGACGGCATTCGTGATGCGTGGTCGCCGATGGGCAATGGCGACATGCTGGAACGGGCGATGCTGCTGGCCTTCCGTTTTGATCTGGGCAAGGACGATGAACTGGCGGCGGCGTTCGACGCGGCGACGGTCAACGGTGCGCGCGCATTGGGGATCGAGGATTACGGCTTCGCCGTCGGCCGGCCGGCGGACTTTCTGCTGATGCCGGTGGAAACCCTCGGTGAAGCGGTGGTCGCGCGGCCGGTGCGTCAGGTCTATCGCGGCGGAGAACTGATCGCCAGCGGCGGTCGTTTGCTGGGCAGCCGTCTGTGAAACGCATCGGCCTGAAGGCCGGTTGCGTGGTCGGTTTCGACGGCACGCAACATGTGCTGTGGCGCGACGGCGAAGTGGTGTTTGCCGGCTCGCGCATCGAATTTGTCGGGCGCGGTTATCAAGGGCCGGTGGATCAGTGGATCGACTACGGCAATGCACTGATCGGCCCCGGCTTCATCGACCTGGATGCCCTCGGCGATCTCGACTCCACGGTGCTGACCCTGGACAACGGTGACGAACGCGCCATGGGCCGCATGTGGTCGGCGGAGTATCTGGCGGCCGACCCGCACGAGTCGTTCAGCCCCGAGGAAGAGGTCTTCAAATACCGCTACGCCTTCACTCAGTTGATCCGCAACGGCATTACCACGGCCATGCCGATCACCTCGATGTACTACCGCGAATGGGCGGAGACCTACGACGAGTTCGCCGCTGTCGCTGACGTGGCGGGCGAGTTGGGCCTGCGTACCTATCTCGGCCCCTGCTACATGAGCGGCATGAGTTACTGGCGCGCCGACGGCAGCCTCGCCCATCACTGGGATGAGGCTCGGGGCCTGGCGGGACTGGACGCGGCCGAACGGTTTTTCAAGGATTTCGATGGCGCCCACGCCGGGTTGATTCGCGGCGCGCTGCTGCCGGATCGCATCCAGACCTGCACGCCGAAACTGCTACAACGCACATCCGCCTTGAGCCGCGAACTGAACGCACCGATGCGTCTGCATTGCTGTCAGGCGCCGGGGGAAGTGGCGATGGTCGAACAGTTGCGCGGCACCACGCCGCTGGGCTGGTTGCAGCAACTCGACCTGCTCACCCCGCGCAGCCTGCTGCCCCACGGCCTCTACACCTCGGGCGATGACGACTTGCAGCGGGTCATTGATGGCGGCGCCAGTCTGGTGCACTGCCCGCTGGTGTTCGCCCGTGACGGCGAGGCGCTGAATTCGTTCGGCCGCTATCGTGCCAAAGGCATCAACTTCGCCCTCGGCACCGACACCTGGCCGGCAGACCTGCTGGAGAACATGCGCCACGGTTTGAACATCGCCCGGCTCATGGAAGGTGGTCCATCGCTGACCAGCAGCCTCGACCTGTACAACGCCGCCACCCTCGGCGGCGCCAAGGCGCTGGGCCGTGACGACCTCGGTCGTCTGGCCCCCGGCGCCAAAGCGGATATCACCGTGTTCAACCTGCGCGGTCTGCATCTGGGCCCGCTGTTCGATCCACTGAAAAACCTGCTGCTGGCCGGACGCGGCGACGACTGCCTCGCCAGTTACATCGACGGTCGCTGCGTGATGCAGGACGGTCAGGTCATCGGCGTCGACTACCCCTCTCTGCAACGCCAGGCCCAACGCCAATACGAAAAACTGATGCGCAGCCACAGCGACCGGGCCTTTGGCCGACCGGATTGGAAAACCCTGTTCCAGCCGGCCATTGCGTTCGCCGACGAATACAGCGCCGAAGCGCCGTTGAGCGCCATCGATCCACTTCTTTAGAGAACACTGCCATGCACAGCTTCGATTTCAGCCAACTGAGCCCACGGGAAAAGTACAAGATTCTGATCGGCAGCGTGGTACCGCGCCCGATTGCACTGGTCACCACCATCGACGGCGAAGGCCGGGTCAATGCCGCGCCGTTCAGTTTTTTCAATGCGCTGTCGGCAGATCCGCCCATTCTCGCGCTTGGCGTCGAGAACTATGGCGACCAGAGCCCGAAGGACACCACGCGCAATATCCAGATGAATCAGGAGTTCACGGTCAACATCGTCAGCGATGCACTGGTGGAAGCCATGAACGTCTGCGCCGTGCCGTTTGCGCCGGGCTTCGATGAGTTGACCGCTGCGGGCCTGACAGCAATCCCCGGCACCTCGGTCAAATGCCCGCGAATCGGCGAAGCACCGGTGGCGCTGGAATGCCGACGGATGATGGCGCTGAACATCGGTCAGTCCCGGGAGATCATTTTTGGCGAGGTGTTGATGGCGCATGTGCGCGACGAGTTGATCGACCCGAAAACCCTGTACATCGATCAATTGGGGCTGGATGCGATCGGGCGCATGGGCGGGCATGGTTATGCGCGGACCCGGGATTACTTCGACCTGCCGACCCGCTCGTTGCAAGCGTGGACGGAAGCGCCGGGGGGTGGCGAGCGGTTCTGGCCACAGCGCTGATCAGTGGAAGTCGCGGCTCTGTACGCGGATGCCGTTGAGCAGCGGAGTCAGATCGCTCAGGCGTCCGGCAATCAGGTGCCGCACCTCGCCTTCACGCTCCCAGCGGCCATCGACCTTGAGCAGTTGTGAGCCCACCAGCACCTGACGCTGACGCTCGGCCAGATCGCGCCAGACCACCACGTTGACGTTGCCGAACTCGTCTTCGAGGGTCACGAAGGTCACGCCGCTGGCGGTGCCCGGCCGCTGGCGACCGGTCACCAGCCCCGCCACGCTGACCGGCCGACCATGCTCGACTTCCAGCAACTCCCGGGAACTGCGGCAGCGCCGTGTCCGCAACTCGTTGCGCAACAACGTCAGCGGGTGCGGCCCCAGCGTAGTGCCCAGTGTGGCGTAGTCGGTGAACAGGTCTTCGCTGACACTCGGCGTCGGCAGCAGCACATCCGGCTCTTCCTGACTCGGCAACCCGGCAAACAATCCGAGCTGTTTCTGCACCCCGGCCACTTCCCAGCGTGCCCGATGACGATGACCGGCCAGACCGCGCAGTGCCCCGGCATCGGCCAGCAGCGCCTGAGCGCGACTGTCGAGCCCGGCCCGTTCGCCCAGATCGGCGACATCGGCAAACGCACCCCTCGCCCGTGCGCTTTCAATGCTGCGCGCATCCTCCTCGCGAAAGCCCTTGATCATCCGCAGGCCCATGCGGATGGCCGGTTGCTCGCCGGTGATCGGCTCCAGGCTGCAATCCCAGTCACTGGCGCGCACGTCCACCGGGCGGATCTGCAAATGATGCCGGCGCGCGTCCTGAAGAATCTGATCCGGGCTGTAGAACCCCATCGGCCAACTGTTGATCAGCGCACAGGCGAACGCCGCCGGTTCGTGGCACTTGAGCCAGCAACTGGCATAGGTCAGCAAGGCAAAACTGGCAGCGTGGGATTCAGGGAATCCGTAACTGCCGAAGCCCTTGATCTGCTCGAAGATCTGCGCGGCGAATTCCGGGCTGTAGCCGTTCTTCTTCATGCCGACGGCCAATCGCTCCTTGTGCGGCTCCAGCCCGCCGTGGCGTTTCCACGCGGCCATGGAGCGGCGCAACTGGTCGGCCTCACCGGGGCTGTAGTCGGCGGCGACAATGGCGATCTGCATCACCTGTTCCTGAAACAGCGGCACGCCAAGGGTGCGCTTGAGCACCACTTCCAGTTCCGGGGACGGATAGGTTTCTTCTTCCTCCTTGTTCCGGCGGCGCAGGTACGGATGGACCATGCCGCCCTGGATCGGCCCCGGCCGGACGATGGCCACCTCGATCACCAGGTCGTAGAAAGTTTGCGGGCGCAGGCGCGGCAGCATCGACATCTGCGCCCGGGACTCGATCTGGAATACGCCGATGGTGTCGGCGCGGCTGATCATGTCGTACGTGGCGCGATCCTCGGCCGGAATCGTCGCCAGGCTCAGCTTCTGGTTACGATGACGGCGCAGCAGGTCGAAACAGCGGCGGATCGCGCTGAGCATGCCGAGGGCGAGGATATCCACCTTGAGCAGCCCGACCGCATCGAGGTCGTCCTTGTCCCACTGGATAATCGTGCGGTCGGCCATGGCGGCGTTCTCCACCGGCACCAGCGTGTCCAGCGGTTGCTCGGAAATCACGAAACCACCGGGGTGTTGCGACAGGTGCCGGGGGAAGCCGATCAGTTGCCCGGTCAGGCTCAGCACCCGGTGCAGCAGCGGACTTTCCGGGTCGAAACCGCCTTCGCGCAGGCGCTCCACGGGCGGCGTGTCATCGCTCCAGTGGCCGCAGCAGTCGGCCAGCGCATTGATCTGGTCCGGCGGCAAACCCAGCGCCTTGGCCACATCGCGGATCGCGCCGGAAGCGTGGTAGGTGCTGACCACCGCGGTCAGCGCCGCACGACGGCGACCATAACGACGAAACACGTATTGCAGGACTTCTTCGCGGCGTTCGTGCTCGAAATCCACGTCGATGTCCGGCGGCTCGTTGCGCTCCCTCGACATGAAACGCTCGAACAGCAGCGTGGTGCGGTCCGGATCGATCTCGGTGATGCCCAAGGCAAAACACACCGCCGAGTTGGCCGCCGACCCCCGGCCCTGACAGAGGATTTTCTGCTCACGGGCGAAGCGCACCACGTCGTGCACGGTGAGGAAGTAGCTTTCGTAGCCGAGTTCGGCGATCAGCTTCAGTTCCTTGTTGATCTGCCTCAGCACCTTGAAGGGCGCGCCGTTTTCCCAGCGCCAGGCGATGCCCTGTTTAGTCAACTGTCGCAGCCAGGAACGGCCCGAGTGTCCATCGGGCACCAGCTCTTTCGGATATTGATAACGCAATTGGCTCAAATCGAACGTGCAGCGTCGGGCCAGGCTCACCGACTCGTCCAGCAATAGCTGCGGATACAGTTCCCGCAACACATCGAGGCTGCGCAAATGCCGCTCGCCGTTGGGGTGCAGGCGCAATCCGGCTTCCGCTACCGGGACGTGGTGTCGGATCGCGGTCATGGTGTCCTGCAAGGCCCGGCGACCACGGGCGTGCATGTGCACATCGCCGCTGGCCACCGCTGGAATCTGCAGTTCATCCGCCAGACTCAGCAGTGCAGCCAGTCGCCGCTGATCGTCCTGCCCGCGGTGCAACTGCACCGCCAGCCACAGCCGCTCGCCGAAGGTCTGCTTCAGCCAGCGGCCCTCTTCCACCTCATCGACCGAATCCGGCACCCACAGCACCAATAGCCCCGGCAGCGGTTCGCTGAAGTCCTCGCGCAGTATTTGATACTGGCCTTTCCGGGTACGCCGTCGAGCCTGGGTGATCAAACCGCACAACGCCTGATAACCCTCGATGTTCTCGACCAGCAACACCAGTTTCGGGCCGTTCTCGATGCGGATTTCGCTGCCGATGATCAGCGGCAGCTCCACGGATTTTGCCGCTTGCCAGGCACGGACGATCCCGGCCAGGGTGCATTCATCGGTGATCGCCAGCGCCTGATAGCCGTGTTTTTTCGCCCGCTGGAACAGCTCCAGTGCACTGGACGCCCCGCGCTGGAAGCTGAAGTTCGACAGACAGTGCAGCTCGGCATAACCCTGACTCACGCGAACCAGCCCTGCAGCCACAACGGGCCGCCCTCACCCACCGCCCGGTACGCCCAGCCTTGCTGGCCGGCGCGGTTCTGGATCAGGTAATAGTCGCGGCGCACATCGTCACCGTCCCACCAGCCGGACTCGATGCGTTCCGGGCCCATGAGAATCCGCGCCGAACCTTCGGGCACCGACTGCGGCTCGCTCAACAACCAGCCCGGACGCTGCACGCCCGGCAATGCAGGACAACGCTGTTTGTCATCGGCGCTCTGCCACGCGCACTCCGGTCGATGATCGGCCTGAAAGCGCAGGCCCTGCACCGCCTCATCCCCCAGCCGCGCGCGCAGGCGTTCGCGCAATTGTTCCCAGGGCAAGGTCTGCTGCGGACGGTCGTCGAACAGCTCCTGAAACTGCGGCACGAAACTCGGCAGATCCTCGGCGCGCAGACGAAAACCGCGCACCGGGGCTTCGACCTGCACCTGCTCCAGTCGACCACGGGCCAGCTCGAACAGCATCGCCGGATCGCGCTCGGCGCTGAGCAGGCCGACCTTGATCAGCGTGTCCGGCAACCCGGCGTGTTCCAGATGCAGATCGAAGCGCTGCACGCCGCTGTCGCGCCCGCACAAAAACGCCGCCAGATCGGACGTCAGGCGGCGCAATGGAAACAGCAGCGCCTGATGGGACTGCACGTCGAAATTGAGTTCGATGCGCACATCGAAGCGATCCGGCGGCAGGTAGAACGCCAGCGCCAGCGGCCGTGCGCCGAACAGCGTGTCCAGGTGCTTGAGCATCGGCGCCTCGAAACGTCGGGCCAAGGCCTGACGCGGCAGGTTCTGCACCTGATGGAGGTTGCGCAGGCCCATGCGCGACAACGCCGTGGCCACGCTCGGTTCAAGGCCGATGCGGTCGACCGGCAATTGCCCGAGGTGATGGCGCAGGGCTTCACCGTCGGGCACCACCAATCCGTCGTAGGCGTTGGCCAACACCCGCGCCGCCACCGGATTGGGCGCGGCGACGATGCGGTGACGAAAACCCAGCTCCGTCAGTTCCGTGCGCAAGCGTGCCTCGAACTGCGCCCAGGAACCGAACAGGCCGAGGCTCGATTCGATCTCGAACACCACGGTGCGCGGATAATGCACGCTGACCTGGGCGCTGAAACGATAGGCCCAGGCGGCGAGAAACTGCTGCCAGTGCTCGACCTCGGCTGCGTCGTAATCGACGGTGGCAAACCCTTTGCTCATGGCCTGCGCGGCGGTCATCGATTGCCCGGGACGCAAGCCCAGTGCCCGCGCCGCCGGGTTGACCGCTTGCAGCACCCGGCGCTGGGCCGGGCCGCTGAGCAGCGCCAACGGTTGCTCGGGATCGGGGCGCTGACGCAGTACGGCGTCGAGGGCCAATTGCGGGAACAGAATGCAAACCCAGCGCATGAAGACCTCAATGCCCCACGGTGAAGGCAATCGGTGCGCTGCGCGCCAGACCACCCCGGCACTTGAGCACGCGCAATTGCGCCGGGCGGGCATCGATGGCAATGCGCAACGCGGCCGGCGACGGGTTGACCGCTTCGCTCAATGGCCGCCATGCGAACGCCAGGGTCTGGCCGGTCTCCGCCGCCACCTGCAAACGACGCAAGGCGCGATCATCGGCCTTGTGCGGCCAGCACAGCACCGCACCGCAGCTGCCCGAGCGCAGGCATTGTTCCGCCGCCCACAACGCATCGCGCTCGCTGGCCTGGATCACCGACAACTGCCGCAGATCGACCCCGGCATTGGCCCAGGCCTGCGGGTACGGTACGAACGGCGGCGCCACCAGCACGATGCGCTCGCCCGCCGCCGACAACCGCGCCAACGTCGGCCACACCAGTTGCAGCTCACCGACACCGGGCCCGGCCAGCAGGATTTCGCTCAGCGCCGCTTCCGGCCAGCCGCCACTGGGCAAGGCAGCGTCCAGCGCCGCGTGGCCGGTGGGTTGCGGGCTGGCGGCCGGTGGCGCAGGCCGGCCCTTCCAGACCTGGCCGCCATTGAACAGCGTATCCAGCGCAACGACGGCCCCCATCAGCCTTGCCTCACCAGACCGCAGAACACCCCTTCGATGGCCAGATCCTGATCGGCCCGCACCACAATCGGCTGGTACGCCGGGTTGCGCGGCAACAGGCGAACCTCATCGCCGACCCGTTCGAAGCGTTTGATGGTGACCTCACCGTCGAGTCGTGCCACCACGATCTGGCCATTGAGCGCCTCGGGGTTGCGCCGCACGCCAACCAGATCGCCGTCGAGAATCCCGTCCTCGATCATCGAATCGCCCTGCACCCGCAGCATGTAGTCGGGCGTGCGGGAGAACAGCGCCGGGTCGAGCATCAGCCGATTGTGCAGGTCGGCATCGGCGCCGATAGGCGCACCGGCGGCCACTCGGCCGAGCACCGGCACTTCGAGCAGTTCCGGTCGCGCCGGTTGCCCGAGCAAACGAATGCCCCGGGCCTGATGCGGGTTGACCTCGATAAACCCGGCTTCGGTGAGCGCCAGCACATGCTTGCGCGCCACGCTGCGGGAGGCAAAACCAAAAGCCTCGCTGATTTCAGCGAGGCTTGGGGGCTGACCGTGTTCGGCGATGCGTTCGCGGATAAAGGTCAGGATGGCGGTACGGCGGGGAGTCAGAGTCGTCATGGAGTACATTTGTACTCTTGTGGGAATTTCCTGACAAGCACCGCCAGTCAGCTCGGTCCCACTTCATCGCGCGGTGCTCAACGGCCACCTGAGTTACGTCAGCCATCGCTGAAAAACTGTTACCGGATGTTTACAAAATTTTTACCCATCATCTTCTACAGTCAGGAGCACATTCGTATGTGTTTTCTATCGGTAGAGGAAAGATTCAAATGGCTTTGGGCAAAGGACTGCGCTTGCCAGTCATCACTCCGACCCGCCTGGTGCTGCTGTTTTCCCTGGCACTGGTGGCGCTGTACAACCTGGCGACCTGGAAGGCGCTGGGAACGCTGATTACCCTGCAAGGCGCACAGAAACTGGCGTTTTTCGCCTCCTTCGGGCTGTTTCTGTGGGCGGCGATCACCCTGCTGCTGACCCTGGTGTCGTTTCGCTGGACGCTGAAACCGGCATTGACGCTGGTGGCTGTGCTTTCGTCTTGCGCGGCGTATTTCATGAACGAATACGGCATCACCATCGACACGGTGATGATCCAGAACGTGTTCGAAACCAACCCCGGGGAAGCCACGGCGCTGTTCAGCGGCAAACTTCTGGCTTACGTGCTGTTGCTCGGTGTGTTGCCGGCCGTGCTGATCTGGCGCTGGCCGGTGGTTTATCGGTCGTTCTTTCGGGGCTTGCTGAACAAGGTGCTGGTGATCGTGGCCTGTGTGCTGGTGATCGGCGCTTCGGTGGGCGCGTTCTATTCGACCTACGCGCCGATCTTTCGCGAGGAAGACAAGCTCACCCACTTCATCAACCCGACCAACTACATCTACGCGATCAGCAAATACACCAAGCAACGGCTGGGGATCAAAAAGCATTTCGTGGTGCAGGCCATCGGCGAAGACGCGGTGATGAGCGCCAAGGCGGCCGGTCGCGAGAAGAAATCGCTGATGGTGTTCGTGGTCGGCGAAACCGCCCGGGCCGACCATTTCTCGCTCAACGGCTATGAGCGCGAGACCAATCCCGAGCTGAGCAAACTCGACATCATCAACTTCACCAACGTGCATTCCTGCGGCACCTCGACGGCGGTGTCGGTGCCGTGCATGTTCTCGATGTTCCCGCGCGAGGACTACAGCGACAAGAAAGGCAAAACCTACGAAGGCCTGCTGGATATCCTGCAACGGGCCGGCGTACAGGTGCTGTGGCTGGACAACAACAGCGACTGCAAGGGCACCTGCCTGCGCGTGCCGAACCGCGACATCGCGAAGAACCAGCCGGGGCCGTTCTGCGACGGCAACAACTGCCTCGACGAAGCGCTGCTGGCTGACCTGCAAGGCTACATCGACCGCCTCAAGGGCAACGCGATCATCGTCCTCCACGCCGACGGCAGTCACGGCCCGGAATACTACGAGCGCTATCCCAAGGACATGGAGCGCTTCAAACCGATCTGCCACACCAATCAACTGGGCAGTTGCAGCCGTGACGAACTGGTCAACGTCTACGACAACACGATCCTCTACACCGACCATTTCCTGGCCAAGGTGATCGAGCTGCTCAAGCGCAATCAGGACCACCTCGATACGTCGATGCTGTACGTCTCCGACCATGGCGAATCCCTGGGCGAAAACGGCCTGTACTTGCACGCCGCGCCTTATGCGCTGGCGCCTGAGGCGCAGATCCATGTACCGATGGTGATGTGGTTCGGCAACAACACCCTGGCGCAACTGGGCATCGACCGTGGCTGCCTGCAAGGCAAAAGCAGTCAGCCGGATCTGAGCCATGACAACCTGTTCCACTCGGTGCTGGGGTTGTTCGAGGTCAGGACGTCGCTGTATCAGCCGGGGCTGGATATTTTCCATGGCTGTCGGCCGGCGATGACGGCGGGACAGTGATCCCCTCCAGCTGCGCCAGATAGGCCCACGGGTAAATCCCGCGCTGATGGCCGTCGCTGAACACCAGTTGCAGACCGTAGCCCTGAGCGTTCAATTCGAGGACCCGCACACGCGGGTCAACCATGGGCGGCGAGCCCCGCAGGCGAAACGCCCGGCATTGCGAGCACGGGCATTGGCGGCGCAGTTCGGCATGGTCAAGCAACTGCTCGCGGCCATCCGGCCAGCTCAGCCGCAATCGGTGTTCACGTTGGGAATTGCCGACCGACAGCGGGTTCATTGCAACTGACTCAAGGCAATCCGCACGGCTTTGCGCACTTCCGGGTCGCCGTCGTCCTGCGCGGCCTGCAATGCGGCCACGGCCCCATGATCGTTCAGTTCGCCGAGGGCCAGCGCGGCTTCCTTGCGCAGGTTGCTGATGCGGTGGCCGAGGGTGTCGATCAAGGCGTCGAGGGCAGCGACGTACTTGAGGCGCCCGAGACTACGGGTAGCGCGCAGGCGCACTTGCCAGTAGTCGTCGGCCAAGGCTTCGATCAGCGCCGGGCCCGCGTCGGTGTGGCCGACCTTGCCGAGGGTGGTCGCGGCTTCTTCGCGCACTTGCCAGGCCTGGTCCTGCAAGGCTTGACGCAAGGCTGGCAGCACTTCGGCGTCACTTGCCAGACCCAGGGCGCCGGTGGCGGCGCGGCGAACTTCGGTGTCCGGGTCATCACTCGCCAATCGGGCCAGAGCCGGCAGTGCGTCGAGTTGCTTGAGCCAGCCGAGCACGCCGACGGCTTCACGGCGCACGCTGGCGTCGGCATCGCTAAGCGCCTGAATCGCGGCCGGCGCAGCGCCGGGGAAACGCAACTCGCGCAAGGCCCGGAACGCGGCAATCCGCACGCCGGTTTCGGCATGGCTGGTCCACGGCAGAATCACCCTGCCCGCCGCTTCGGTCTTGAGCAGGCTCAGGCTCTGCGCCGCAGCGGCTTGCACCGCCGGCGACGGATCCGTCAGCGCCTGGCACAGCGCTTCAACCACCGGCTCGTCTTCCCAGGCTTCCAATAAACGCGCCGCTTCGGCACGCACCTCTTCGGCAGGGTCTTCGGCCAGTCGTTCGACCAGCCAGAGCAGACCGTCCGGCTCTTCGAGGTCGGCCAGGTCGATCAGGGCAATCCGCCGCACCCCGGCATCATCGGCGGTCAGGCGTGGTTGCAGGGCGAGAATGTCGTCGTTATCGGTCAAAGCAAAAAATGAAGTCACAGGGCAAATCTCGGCAAAGAGTTTTCAGGAGGCAGGCCGAGCGGATTGAGGCGCGGCAGCGGTCGGTCGTTGTCGTGGCGCAGCAAGTCGAGGCAGTGGCGCTTGAGGCGCGAAAATTCGTGGCTGGTCACCAGTTCGGTGGTGCGTGGCCGGGGGAAATCCAGGCGCAGGTCTTCGATGATTCGCCCCGGTCGTGCGCTCATCACCAGCAAGCGGTCGGCAAGGAACAGCGCTTCGTCAATGTCATGGGTGACGAACACCACGGTGGTGCGAATCCGTGTCCAGATGTCCAGCAGAAGTTCCTGCATGTTCAGCCGGGTCAGCGCGTCCAGTGCGCCGAAGGGTTCGTCCATCAGCAACAGCCGTGGCCGGTTGACCAGCACCCGGGCGATCTCCACCCGTTGCTGCATGCCGCCGGAAAGTTGATCGGGCCAGCGTTCGGCGAAGCCTTCGAGGCCGACCAGTTTGAGGATTTCATCGGCGGCGCGATGGCGCTCGGACTTGCCGATTCCACGCATTTTCAGGCCGAAGGCAACGTTGTCGCGCACCGTGCGCCACGGGAACAGGGTGTGATGCTGGAACACCATGCCGCGTTGCGGTGACGGGCCGGACACGTCGGTGCCGTCGACTTTCAACTGCCCGCCATGGGGCTGCAGATGCCCGGCCAGCGCGCCGAGCAAGGTCGACTTGCCACAACCGGACGGACCGAGAATACACACGAACTGGCCGGGCTCGATCTGGCAATCCAGCCCCTGCACCGCTTCAAACGCTTGCCGGCCTTCGCCGAGGACAATGGATAGCTGACGGATATCGATCCGCCCTGCCGGGGTTTGCATCACGCTCATCAGGCTTTTCCTCGTGGACGATGCCAGGACGTGAACAGCCCGCCCAGGCGTTTGATCAGCAGGCTGCTGCCCATGCCCAACACGCCGATCAGCAACATGCCGACCACGATGTCCGCATAGTTCTGGATGGTGTAGGACTCCCAGGTGTAGTAACCGATGCCGAACTGGCCGGAGATCATTTCAGCGGTCACCAGACAGAACCACGACGTGCCCATGCCGATCGCTAGGCCAGTGATGATGCTCGGCGCGGCGCCTGGCAGGATCACTTCCAGCAGAATCGCCCGACGCCCGGCCCCGAGGCTTTTGGCCGAGGCGATCAGGCGCGGGTCGACGCCTTCGACGCCGTGCACGGTGTTGAGCAGGATCGGGAATAGCGCGCCGGTGAAGGTGATGAAGACCATCGACAGTTCGGAGGATGGGAACATCAGGATGGCCAGTGGAATCCAGGCGACGGCGGGGATTGGGCGCAGCACTTCCAACGGTGGCAGCAGCAGGTCTTCGGCCCACTTTGAGCGGCCGATGGCCAGGCCCAGGGCGATGCCGATCACCAGCGCCGCGAGGTAGCCGGCGAAGACCCGGCCGAGGCTGGCGCTCAGGTGCTGGATGAGCTTGCCGGAGTCGCCGAGGCCGAGGGCGGCTTCGATCACGGCCAGCGGGGTTGGGACGTTGGCGAAGGTGACGAGGCCGAGGTTCCAGTGGTGGCTGGCGGCTAGTTGCCAGAAGAGCAGGCAGAGCAGCAATGAGGCGGCTCGGGGGATCCAGCGTGAAAACATATATCACCTCTGATCGTTCCCACGCTCCGCGTGGGAATGCATCCTGTGACGCTCCGCGTCACATCCAAAGCGGACGCAGAGCGTCCATAGCGGCATTCCCACGCGGAGCGTGGGAACGATCTACGTTTGAGTCAACGGGTGGCCACGGCCTGGGTCGTGGCGTCGGTGAAGTCGAGAACCTTCCCGCCCTGCGCCGACGCGTATTGCTGGGCTTGGCCTTTGAGCAGAAACGCGCTGAGGCGCCCCTTCGCATCGCTGGCAAACCACGCCTGCTCCGCCAGCAACTTGATTCCGCTGTCACTCGCCTGGGCATACACCGCCCGGATGTTCTTGCCTTCCGACTTCAGGCCGGCCAGCGCGGTGAACGCCTCTTCAGCCGAGGCATAGCGCCGGACCTTGTCCTCACCGCGCACCCAGATTTCCGCGACATGGCTGAAATCGCTGATAGCTTTTCCAGTCACCGCATCGACAGACTTCAACGGCGTCTGCGCGTAGTTGGCCAGTTGCGCGGTGTAATCCAGATTCGAAGCCTTGAACGCCGCACGGATGTACTGATCGTCAATAAAGGTATTCAGATCGAGCCCACGATCGGCCTTCTTCAGCAGCTTCAGCGTGTCGATGGCCGTGCCCACAGCCTGGCGATATTCCGGTTTCCAGCTCAGGTCGCGGGTCTGCACGCCGAGCGGGCCGTGGAACAGGTAATTGACCTCACCATCAACGCCGGTGACCTTGGCGATCAGCTCGCTGTATTTCTCCGGTTCGGCGGCCAACAGTTGATTGGCCTCGATGCTGGCGCGCAGGTAAGCAACGACGATTTCCGGGTATTTTTTCGCGTAGGCCTGATCCACCAGCGCACCGTGGAAGGTCGGTGCATTGGCCTGGGCGCCGTCGTAGATCTTGCGAGCGAAGCCACGGCTCGGGAACAGCTCGGCGAACGGTACGAAGTCGGCGTGGGCGTCGATCTTGCCGGCCTGCAACGCCGAGCCTGCGACTTCTGGCGGCTGGGCGATGATGTTCACGTCCTTGAGCGGATCCCAGCCCTGCTCCGCCACCGCGCGCAGCAGCATGCCGTGGGCGGTGGACGCGAACGGTACGGAAATGGTCTTGCCCTTGAGCTCGCTCAGCGACTGCACGCCCGACGCGCTCGGCACCACGATGCCGTTGCCGCTGCCCTTGATGCTGCCCGACAGCACGCTGATGAACAGGCTGTGTTTGCCGGCGGTTTCGAACGCCACGCCGTTGAACGCACCGGGGAAATCGGCCATGGCGCCGAAGTCGAGTTTGCCGGCGACCATCTCGTTGGTCAGCGGCGCACCGCTGGTGAAGTTTTTCCACTGCACGTCATATTTGGCGTCTTTATAGGCGCCCTCGTGAGGCAGGTATTTGTCGAGCAGGCCCAGCTCACGAATCAACAGGCCGCCGGCGGCGCAGTTGATGGTGGTGTCCTGGGTGCCGATGGCAATGCGGATGGTTTCGGCCGAGGCCGACAGGGTGAACGAAGCCAGTACCAGACCGGCGATTGCTGCACGCAACATGGTTGAATCCCCTCGAATCATTTATAGGATGTTCGTCTCCGCCGCGATCAGGGCGCGGTGGGAAACGAGGGGTGTTTGGTGAATCCAGCGTCCGGGGTTTTCCGGATGGCTATCGGCTCGCTACAAATCCCCTGTGGGAGCGGGCTTGCTCGCGAAAGCGGTGTTTCAGTCAATAGTGATGCCAGCAATGCCGGCCTCTTCGGGAGCAAGCCCCCTCCCACAGTGGATTTGGGGTCACCGCAGGAGATAAGGGATTTCGACTTTGACGGCACCAGTCGGGCAGTCCTTTTCGCACGGCATGCAGTACCAGCACTCATCGAAGGCCATGTAGGCCTTTTGCGTGGCCGGGTTGATCGCCAGCAGGTCCATGGGGCAGACGTCAACGCACACGGTGCAGCCCTTGTCGGCGATGCATTTGTCCTCGTCCACGGTGACGGGGGCATTGGAGCGGAAGAAGATTTCCTGGGCTTGATAGGCCATGGTTCGGACTCTCTCTAGTGATGCATCAAGCGGCGAAAGCGCCGACCCGCAAGCGGTCGTAAGCCTGCATTTCCTCGGCGTCGAGGGGGATGATGTAAGGCTCGACGGCTTTCTTGAAACTGGTCATGCGCCCGTCCTCGCCCTTCTTCAGGTGGCAGTGGCAGAACCATTCGCGGTCGTCCCGTTGCGGGTGATCGACGCGGTAGTGGTACAGGCCCCAGCGGCTTTCTGCGCGGAACAGCGAGGCGCGGGCAGCCATTTCGGCGCAGTCGCGGATCACGCTGGTTTCCATGGCGCGCATCAGTTCGTGGGCGTTGTTGGCCTTCATCTCGTTGAGATCGCGCTCGATGTCGCTGAAGCGTTGCAGGCCGATTTCCATTTTCTTGGTCACTTTCGGCGGTTGCAGGTAGTCGTTGACGAAGCGTCGCAGCTTGTACTCGACCTGCGCCGGCGGCAGCCCATGCTCGCGATCCAGCGGTGCGTAGACCCGGGCCTTTTCCTTTTCGATCTGCTTGGCATCCAGCGCAGAGAACTCGCGCCCGGCGACAAACTCCGCCGCGTTGTTGCCCGCGAACCAGCCGTAGGTGAACGCGCCGAGCATGTAGTTGTGCGGCACGGCGGCCATGTCACCGGCCGAGTACAACCCCTTCACCGAGGTTTCGGCGCGCTCGTTGACCCACACGCCAGACGCCGAATGGCCGCTGCAAAAACCGATTTCCGAGATGTGCATCTCGACCATCTGCGTGCGGTAATCGGTGCCGCGATTGGCGTGAAACTGGCCACGGCTCGGGCGTTCGTTGCTGTGGAGGATTTCCTCGATGTTCTGGATGGTTTCCTCGGCCAGGTGATCAAGCTTGAGGAACACCGGGCCGTTGCCGCTTTCCAGTTCCTGGTGGAATTCCCACATCATCTGCCCGCTCCAGTAGTCGCACTCGATGAAGCGTTCGCCCTTGTTGTTGGCGGTGTAGCCACCCAGCGGGCCGGTGACGTAGGCGCAGGCTGGGCCGTTGTAGTCCTTGATCAGCGGGTTGATCTGGAAGCACTCGAGGTTCGCCAGTTCGGCCCCGGCGTGATACGCCATCGCGTAACCGTCGCCGGCGTTGGTCGGGTTTTCGTAGGTGCCCATCAGGTAGCCCGAGGACGGCAGACCTAACCGGCCAGCCGCGCCACAAGCGAGGATTACTGCCTTGGCTTTGATCACATGGAAGTCGGCGGTGCGGCAGTCAAACCCCATCACACCGTTGACGGCGCCCTCCTCGTCGGTCAGCAAACGGGTGCAGACCAGGCGGTTGGTGATGCTCACCCGCGCCCGCTTCAACTGGCGATACAGGACTTTCTTGATGTCGTGCCCTTCCGGCATCGGCAGCACATAGGCGCCCATGTGGTGGACTTTCTTCACCGCGTAATCGCCGGTTTCGTCCTTCTCGAACTTCACGCCCCAGCGGTCGAGTTGTTCGATGGTTTCAAAGCTGTGCGTCGCGTAGGCGTACACCGCCGCCTGATTGACGATGCCGTCGTTGGCGATGGTGATTTCCTTGGTGTACTGCTCGGGCGTCGAGTGGCCGGGGATGATCGCGTTGTTCAGGCCGTCCATGCCCATGCTGATCGCGCCGCTGCGCTTGACGTTGGCCTTGTCGACCAGCAGCACGCGCAGTTCCTTGTTCTTTTCCTTGGCCTTGATCGCGGCCATCGGGCCGGCAGTGCCGCCGCCGATCACGACGATGTCGTATTCCTGTTCGAGAGTATTGCGGGTCATGTTCAGGCCCCTTTTTGCCGGTCGATCCGCAGGCGGTACTGGAACGCATCGCCACGGTAGTAAAGGTGTTCGAAGTCCAGCGGCTGGCCGTTGGCGTCGTGAGTCAGACGCTCAATACGCATGATCGGCGAGCCGGCCTCGACGTTCAGTGCCTGGGTCAGGTCGCTGTCGGCCAGCACCGCGTCGATGGCCAGATCGGCGTGGCCGAGGGCGATGCCGCAGCCGTTTTCGAGGATCAGGAAGATGTCGCGGGTCACCAGATCAGCCTTCTCCAGCCGCTCGCCGACGGCTTTGGGCAGGTAGGTGATTTCCAGCGAAATCGGCTCGCGATTGATCAGGCGTACGCGTTTGATCTGCGCAACAGTTTCGCCTTCGGCGACCTGCAAACGCTCGGCGACCAATTTGTCGGCGGCGATGAATTTGAAGCTGCGCAGGCGGTTGATCACCTCGTAGCCACGGCCGGTCATGGATTCGGCGAGGCCTTGCAGGGTGCTGACGTTTTGAAAGGTCTTGGGCTTGGCGACGAAGGTGCCTTTGCCGTGGATCTTGAAGATCAGCCCTTCCTTCTGCAGATCGCCCAGGGCCTGGCGCACGGTGATGCGGCTGACCTTGAACAGTGCGCCGAGCTCGCTTTCAGACGGCATCTGGCTGTCTTGCGGGTATTCACCGTCGAGAATCCGGGCGCGCAGCACGTCGCGCAGTTGGGTGTGCAGAGGAACGCTGCTTAAGGAGAGAACGTTATCGGTCATCACGGGATCACTTGTTATAACGAGTTATGACGTGATCTTAGAGACGTTATGACAAGCTTGAGAAATACCGAATGAGCATAAGGTTAGACAGGTGGCGCAATTTCTTAATGTGGGAGCGGGCTTGCTCGCGAATGCGTCGTGTCAGGCACTATTCTGGTAACTGACACTCCGACTTCGCGAGCAAGCCCGCTCCCACATTGGTATTGAGTGCGACCAGCGAATCAGTAGCGTTTGAGAATCTGATCCATGACCCAATCGGTCTTCAGGGCTTCGGCGGCGACTGCCGGGTGCCGGGACTCACCGCGAATCTGCGCATTCATGCCCAGTACGTGCCATTGGATGTGCTCGTGATGGGAGATTTCCAGGCTGATGTGTTCATCGGCGTGCAGCTCGACCGGATGTTCGTCGAACACCGAAAAACCGATCCGCCCTTGGCTGCCGATGATCTCGACCCGATCCTCGCGCCGGTCCGCGACAAAGCTCCAGCAACCCATGCCCAGCGCGCCCGAAGCGAATCGCCAACTGGCGCTGACCGCATCTTCCGCCGCGTACAACCCGGCCTGACGCGCGGTGAAGCCGGCGACTTCGACGATGTCGCCGAGCAGGTACTGGAACAGGTCGAATCCATGGCTGGCCAGATCCGCGAAATACCCGCCACCCGCCACCGCCGGATCGGTGCGCCAGTTTGCGCTGCCGTCCAGATCCTTGGGCGATGGTGCCTTGGTCAGCGTCCAGCTCAAATGCCGCACCTCACCGATGCGCCCCTGCTCCAGCCATTGCCGCACCTGCTGGAAGCGCGGCAATGAACGGCGGTAATAGGAGACGAACAGGTGCAAACCGGCATCGGCAAACACCTGCTGCATCTCGCGGCTTTGCCCGACGTTGAGCGCCATCGGTTTTTCCACGCAGCAATGCTTGCCGGCGGCGGCGACTTTCAGGCTGTAGGCGTGGTGGCTGTCGGGTGGCGTGGCGATGTACACCGCGTCCACCTCGGGGTCGTTGATCAGGGCATCGACGTCGGTGTAAGTCCGGGCGATACCGTGGCGCGCGGCGTAATCGATCACCGCTTCGAGGCGTCGCCCCATGACGGCCACCAACGCCGAGCCGGGCGCCTTGTAGAAGGCCGGCCCGCTCTTGCGTTCAGCGACACTGCCGCAACCGATCATGCCCCAACGCACCACGTTCATGCTTGCGCCTCAGCCGATGCGCAGTGCGCGCAGGTCGAGGTGGCCGTTTTGCAGCGGCGGGCACCAGTAGTAGCCGCCGGTGATCGGCCGGCTGATGCGGTACAGACCGTCGGTGATGCCGTCTTCCAGACCGCTCATGCGCCGCAGTTGCGCTTCGAAGGCATCAAGGGAGAAGCCGAACGCGAGGAACATCAGGCCGGCGCGATCGCCTTCGATCCACGGCATCGAACGGCGCACGACGAAGGCTTCCGGGGCGAAGCTTTCCTGAGCGGTGCGTTTGACGTGAGCGGACACCGGGGCGTCGTCGATCTCTTCGTTGTCGCTCAGGCGACGGCCCATGATGTTGTCCTTGTCTTCAGCGGACAGCGCATGGAATCCCTTGAGGTCGTGTTGCCACTGCTGGATCGCAGCGAAGCTGCCACCGACCAGACCGTCAGCGCCTTCACTTTGCAGTGCGGCGGCGATGGCGGCTTCGTCATGGGGGTTTTCGGTGCCGTCTTCATAACCGGTGAGGTCATGGCCGTCCTTGTGGCGGAAAGCTTCCTGCATCTGCACCAGACGCAGCGCCGGGGCCAGGGCGGCCTCAAGCGCAGTGCTGCGATTGAGCAGCTCGCCACGGTCGACGCCGTGCAGCCAGACCCACAGGGCGTGCTGGGTCGACGGGTTTTCCACGCCGACACCGGTCAGCGCCGGAAAGCTGCGCAGGCCGTCGACGTGCACATTCAGGGCCTTGGCCAGGGATTCACCAAAACCGACCACCGCCGACTTGCCATCCACCAGGTTCAGCAGGTTGTCGATCGCCTGCGGCAGCGCTTCAACCGACTCGAGAGCGAAAAACAGGTGACGTGCTTGCGGCGGAACAGGGGTGGCGAGAATGCCCGGCTGGTAGTAACTCATGTCGACTCCTTGGAAAGAGCGCGGAGTTTAACTGTAGGCGGAGGGTTTGTGGGGGATCAGATGACGCACTCGCTGCGCCACGCACTCGGGCTCTTCCCCGTCCAACGCTTGAACGCCCGGCGAAAACTGCGCACATCGCTATAGCCGACCTCCTCGGTAATCCGCTCGATCGGCATATCAGGATTGGCCAGCAAACTCATGGTGCGCGCCTGCCGCACCTGCTCCAGCAACGCTTCGAATGTCAGCGAGTGCTCAGTCAGCCGTCGGCGCAAAGTCCGGCTGCTCATGTTCAAGTCACCGGCAATCTTTTCAATATGGCTGCCCCGGCTCAGATCCCGGGCAATCGCCCGCTCCACGGCCTGGATCAGATCAAGTTTCTGATGAACCTGCGCCGCTTCCAGTTCCAGCAGTTTGACCGCCTGACGCAGCGCCAGCGAATGATGATTGGGCAGGTTCACATCCAGCCATTGCACGTCGATCAGCATCCGATTGTGCAGGCAACCGAAGCGCACCTCCGGCCCCAGCAGGCGCCGGTATTCATCAACGTAATCCGGCGCCGCATGCATGAATTCCACGGCAATCGGCTTGAACGTCTCGCCCACCAGCGCCCGGCCATAGACCAGCAGGCTGGCGAAAAACTCTTCCACCGCAAACACCTGCACCTCGGCAAACGGCAGCCGGCATTCAACGTCGACGTAGACCTGATCGCCCACCACATCGACGCTGGAAACGACAATCCCGCCGGAGGTGTGCTGA
Organism: Pseudomonas sp. 3-2; assembly: GCF_019710535.1. Taxonomy (NCBI): domain Bacteria; kingdom Pseudomonadati; phylum Pseudomonadota; class Gammaproteobacteria; order Pseudomonadales; family Pseudomonadaceae; genus Pseudomonas; species Pseudomonas sp. 3-2. The sequence goes on from NZ_CP081200.1 coordinate 3,697,394, forward strand.
TGCCGAACGCCAATGTCGAACGCATCGCGCAAGGTCTTGCACAGCGACAGTACGTGCCCCAGCAAACCGAGCGTCCCGAGCACGTTCTGTGCGCCCACCCACAGGCCCAGCCCCTGATTGGGCAAAGCTTTAAGCGCCCGCTGGATCATCGCCACGGCCTGGCGGTAGGAAATCCGCTGCGCCGGATCCTGCAGATCTTCGAAATCAAAACCCAGGCCACGGCACAGGCTCTGCGGCTCGACGCCCTTGTTGGCGGCGACTTCGGCCAGGGTTTGCAGGAGAAACGGCGACACCAGCGCCATTTCGAAGGTCGGGTCTTGGACTTTTACGTTCATGGGGGCTGACATTCCGGATCACGCTGAATTGTTATTTTTGTAACCGGTTATGTCGAAGGAAGTTAGCACAGGGTTGGCGGACTGTCCGCAGAAGTCCCCTTCCGTGTCCGCCAATACCCTGCCCTGTTGTGCGCCAAGGGCTTATTTCTATCGTGGCCGGGCACCCTGCGTGCCGGCGTTGCGCCCAAACACAATAATAATGAGGACGGACATGACCCCGAACCGCGCGACATTCCCTGTGCGACTGGCGCTGAGCCTGCTCGGCTGCGCCGCGACCCTGCCGGCGCTGGCCACCGAAGCCGGCGTCGACAACATCGGCCCCGGCACCGACGGCTTCTTCATGCTGCCGCTGGAAGTCGACAGCCTTCCGGAGAACATGGTCGCCTTCAACCTCTACTACAACCACTACAAGTCACGAAAGCTCAACATCAGTTCGCTCGGCGGCAAGGTGCCGAATGTCGAGATCGAATCCACCGCCGTCATCCCGCGCCTCGATTACCTGAGCCCGGTGCGGATTTTCGGCGGGCGCCTGGCCGGTTACATCGCCCAGCCGTGGCTCAAGCAGGAAGTCTCGGTGTTCGGCCTGAGCGACACGCGTGAAGGCATGGGCGATACCACCATCGCACCGATCATCCTGTGGGACATGGGCAAGGACCTGACCCTCGGCGCCGCCGTGGAAATCACCGTGCCCACCGGCGAATACAGCGTCGATCGGCTGGCCAACACCAGCAACAACTTCTACACCTACAAGCCGCTGTTTTCCTTCACCTGGCTGCCGACCGAACGCACCGAGGTGTCGATGAAGACCACCTACAGCTTCAACGAGAAGAACAAGGACACCGACTACAAGTCCGGGCAGATCTTCCACTTCGATTACTCGGCCAGCTACAAGATCACCGACGACCTGATGCTCGGCATCAACGGCTATTTCCTCAAGCAGACCACCGACGACAAACAGTTCGGCCACACCGTGCAGTTCGCCGGCGAAGACGTGAACGACGGCGTACGCGGCAAGGTCTTCGCCATCGGCCCGGCGCTGCACTTCACCTTCCTCAAGTACGCCAGCGCGGAGATCCGCTGGGCCAAGGAGTTCGACGTGGAGAACCGGCCGGAGGGGGAAATGCTGTGGGCGAAGGTGAGCATTCCGTATGCATTCTGAGTGCATTTGTAGGAAGGTGCGTGCGGATTTGTAGGCTGAAAACCTGAAAAACAGAGGGCAGGAATAGGCCTACAGTGGCGGTCGAGATTGCCGGACAACGGGAGGAAACGTCCGGCAGATTTAACGGGGGTGCTTGCAGATACTGGGCTTCGCAACCGAAGGGTTCGTTTGGAACTCATGAGGTGCATCGTCCGCGAGTGACGACAGCGAGCCAATCCTCTTGAGATTGATCACCGAGGCCACTATGAGCATTTTGCTTTCCCCGTTTTATTCCGAGTTCGAATCCGAAGAAGAGGCAGAGAGCTACGATCGCTGGTTTCGTGCCAAGGTGCAGGAGGCACTTGATGACCCCAGCCCTGGCATTCCCCATGATGAAGCTATGGCAATGCTCGACCAGATGCTGGAAGAGATGCGCAGGAAGCGCCGCGCTGCTGCTTGAATGGATCAACTGGCTGACATCTTCAACATAAAAAAAGGGCGACCAAATGGCCGCCCGAAGCGTACTACACGAGAGTTCTTTACAACGTCAGCTGTCCCCGCTCCTCTTCGGTCAGCTGCTGTTTCGCCTGTTCATCCAGCGCCCCGGCGCCCAGCACCTGCACCGGGCTGTTGGGGTTGTAGCCGGGTGTCGGTGCGCGGCTGGCGCCGTCGCGGGTCGGGGCCAGTTGTTCGTTGCCGAAGCTCAGTACCTGCACGGTGAACACCGAGGCCTGGTTCTGGCGCGAGGCGGCTTGTTGCTGACGGGCGACGTCTTCCGCCGCCTGGGTGGCCGACGACGCGGCGGAACTGGCGGAGGTGATCGCCCCGGTGTTGACCGCCGACACCACCGGCACGCCAGTCGCCTTGCCCTGCACCGAGATGTTGGCGGCGTTGACCACCGTCAGCGCGGCGATGTTGACGTTACCCGAAACGCGAATCCCCGCCTCGCCCGCATCGATGGTGCCCAGCGGCGCGATCAGGTCGATGTCCCCCGGTGCCACTTCGGCAATCGGGTTGAGCGTGGCGATACCGGCGCCGGTGCTCGGCACCGATGGCGACAGGGTCACGTTGCCCCAGGTGTCGTACACGCGTTTCGGCGGGGTGTAGACCACGGTGGTTTTCGAGCCGCGACCGGCGTTGATGTCGCCCTCGGCAGACCAGCCGAGAATCGAGCCGCCGAACGTGGTCATGATCCGGCTCTGCCCCAGCAAAATACTGCCTTGGGAGTAAAGCTGAATGTTGCCCGAACCCTGGGTGATGATCCCTGCCGTGGACGGCGGCGCGGCACCCTCGATGCCGAACACCTGACCGCCGCCCGGCGTGAGCATCTGGATATCGCCACCGAACAGGGTCTTGACCCCGGCGCCACCGTAAAGGGTGATGTCGCCGTCATACCGGATCGGGTTTCCGGCCACGTCGGTGGTCGGGAACAGCGAAGCAATGGCGTTGCGACCGCGCAGGTAACTGCCTGTGCGCGGGCCGTCGACATCGTTGTATTCCAGGCCGCCAGCACGCAATTCGGCGAAGTACACCTGGCGGGCGAAGATCGCCTGCTCGGCACTTGGCAACGCGGCGAAGAAGGCTTGCGCCTGCTCTGCGTTGCCGCTGAAGCCGTAGCCGAGGGTCAGCCAGCTCTGCAATTCGTCGAGGTAGGTCTTGACCACTTTGCCCGGCTGCCCGTTGAGGGAAACGCTCGGATCGGCAAGGTTCTGCGGGTTCAGATAACGCGCGATGAACCGCGAATAATCCGGTCCTTGCGCACCCACGCCCGCCTGCATCACCACGCTGGCGCCGGGTCGCTTATCGCCTGCCACCAGCGATCCGAGGCTGGTGATGCTGGCGCGGTTTTCCATGAGGATGTTGCGCCCGGCATTGATATCGAGGACACCAGGACCGGCGATATCGAAGCTGCTGTAGAGAATGTCGCGACCGGCAGAAACGCGAGAGATGTCTCGTGAGTCATTGTGGACGAACAGGTTGCCGGTGGACGTGATGTTCTCACGGTTGATGCCCATCTCTTCCGGCTGCACGGAGGTTGGCTGTCCAAGATTGGTTCCGGACGCGACGATGTCACGACCGGCGATCATCCAGACGGGGCCCGCGGCTTCGTACCAGGTCCGTTTGGATGTTTCGAAATTCAAGGTCTCACCGGTGCGTATACCCACCAGATCACCGGTCAACGCATAAAAGCGTGCAGGCTGCTGCACATCGCTCAATCCCGAATAGCTGTCGGGACCGAATGCGAACAACGGATAACGCGTGTTTCCGTCCGGAACAACACCGTCGCGACTGTAATTGCTGGCCACCAGTGTGCCTTGCGAATTGGCATCAAAGCGATTGAACGCCGGATTGAATGGTGTCGCGATGGCTAAAGGACTGGCACCGGATTGATTGATCGCATAGCCACCCGCGTAGATCGAATCACCCGCCAACAATTCCAGCTGACCTGACTGCGATGGCGCCAGCAGCAACGAATAGGCTTTAAGCGGGTTGTTGCCAAGCCCGCCGTCAAAAGCGGCAGACGGACCGGCATAAATGGAACCCTGCCCCGCCACTGCCCGAAGGATGGAGGGATAGACGAATCGACCGTCCGTAGGCGAAGTGTTTCGCCCAAGGATCAGATTGTTGGAACCGTCGAACTCTGCGATCTGCGTACTGGGCGTGAGATTGCCACCCGCCGAAAACAAGTCGATTGCCGTATGGTCGGTCCACAACGAAAAACCACTCAGGATCCCGCCTCTCTTGATGTCCCCATTGCTGTCGAAAACAGGGGTCGCGTTCTGCAGGCTCACTCGCCCCGGATCCCCAGCCCCGCCCAACACCAGATCGCCACGGGTGCTCAGGCTCATGCCCGAGTCACCGGGAATCAACACCAGGCCACCGGAAGCTTTGCTGAGCGTGGAAGTAAACGGATCGAAAGCGCGCGTCTCTCTCGGGTCATTGAATTGCGAGGCCGCGCCGTATTGCAGATCAATTCCGCCCACAGCCCCGCCACTCAATTGTGCCGCGCCGCGCAGGTTAATCAGTGCACCTTGCAGATCGTGGAATGGTCGCGCCGTGCCGGTATCACCCGCCCGGGCTTGCAGCGACGGGTTGAGCTGACCGCCAATGCGGATATCCATGTCACCGCCACCGGTCATCTGCACGCTACCATCGCTGCCGATTCTGCCTGTGCTGCCGACTGCCACGATCAGCCCTTGACTGCGCAGGTAATTGCGCGAATCGCCCATGGGCTTCAACAGGCCCGCGTCAGCCCCGGCGCGCAAACTGATGTTGCCGCCGCCCAGCGTACCAAAGCCGGTAAACCCCACCAGATACGGGTCGGTACTGGTTGCATTCGGTATCGGCTGAGTGATGTAACTGCCGAAGTTGATCCACCAGGCGGTTGGAACATCGGCACTCCCCGTCCCCTGGCGCCACAGCCAGTTGCCGACGGCGACGCTGGCGATCTGGTCGCGGAAACCGCCGGACGAGGTTTGCTCCTTGTGCCCTACCGAATCGCCGGAAATCGATCCACCGGCATTGATTGTGAGGTTGCCGCCCAGCTGTGGATACCAGGCCTGATAAAGGCTGTCAGTGCCACCGTTGACCCATTTTTCGTAGTCGGCCCCCGTGCTGCCCAGAACCGAGTTGGTATCGGAAAGGTGCCCGCGTGGCTGGTTATAGAGCGGATCGACATTGGCCGACTGCGTCCCTGCGGTGTACACACCAAAAGGTGAGTCCATGCTCAGATTGCCCGCCGATATCAGGTCGAGATCGCCCGTCCCTGTGCGCAGCACACTGAACATCTGGGTGTGAGCCTTGGCGGATTTCTGCGGATTGTTTTCCAGGCACAACTCCGGCATCAGTTGGCAAAGGATCAGGTAGTCATCTGGAACGGGCTCGTAATCGGCGCCCATGCCACTGCCCGGTGCCCAGACCCAGCGTGCCATCGGCGCGCAATCGCCGGGACCGATCTCGCACAGAATCAGGTACTCCTCGGGGATCGGCTCATACGCGGGGAAGCCATACTGGTTGCCGACGGCCCAGACCAGTTTCGCGGCACCCTGAGTGACCGTCACGCCATAGTGAGTATCCGCCAGTCGTAAATTGCCTTCGCTGGTCACCGGTTTGACCATGCGGTTATCGGCGGCCTCAAGATCGGCACCGGCCACCACACGCATTGACCACGACGCACTGCCCGACGGCAACATGCTCGCCACTGCCCAGTTCTTGCCCTGCTGCGTGCCGTTGAACGGGCGCAACTCGATCAGGGACGTACCGTCGGCCAGTTTCACGTCCGTCATTGACGGAATCAGCGACCCGCGCAACAAGGCCAGTGAACCGCTCAACAGAACGCCGTCAGTGTTGCCGGTGTCTGCATCGACAGTCCCGGGGAGCGGCACTCCTTTGGGCCAGGTCATCGCGTCCAGCGAGGTCGCCTTGTTCAGGCGAATGCCTGCACCCAGACGCGTAGTGGCTGGCAAGGTCACGCTGTCGCTGAGCAATGTTCCTGCGGCGTACAGCAAATTGCCGTTCTGGTCGTGAATCGCGCCAGCCAGCACCGTACCGGCGCTGAAGGTATAGGACTCTTTCAGGGTCACTTGACCTGGCAGCAACGTACCGCTGGCGAAGGTCGCACTCTGAATCGCCACGTCATAGTTCAGCGTTGCACCTACCGGGAACCTCGTACCCTCGGCCAGCGAAACACCGGTGCCCGGAACGATCAGATCGCCGCCGAACGGCTGCACACCTGCAATCAGTTTCCAGCCGGCATCATCGACGGTTTCAGGTGGCGGGGCGAAGCCGTCGTTGATGCTGCCGTAAATATCGAGGTTGCCGCCGGCACGGATCACCAGGCTGCCGGCCTCCCCTGAACCGTAAACGGCAGGGTTCAGCCGCGTGTGCGGATTGAGACTGGCGTAGCGATAGCCCGAAAGGTCCAGATCGCCCTCCACCACCAGATCACCGTCGGCAGTCTTGCTGGCGATTTCCACGCCCGGTCGCAGATGGAATGCATCGGCGTAGGTGGCGTTGTTCAGCCCGGCCAGTTTGCGTTGCAGCAGCTCACTGTTGCCCAGCGCAGCGTTGATGAAGCTGTTGCTGTCACCGTGAATGCGATCGAGCATGGCTTGATCGATGACCTGATACGGCCGCCCGCTGACGGCCTGATCGACACCATCACGGGCATCGGTGTAACGGCGCACGCCATTGAGCCCGATAGAACGGGCGCCCTGAATGGTCAGCGCACCGCTGGCGTCGATGGCGAGGTCATTGCTGCCCAGGCGTGGCGCGTTGAGCTCCAGCGTGCCGCGCAGCATTCCATCGTGTTGCCCCGCAAGGAAACCGGGCACGGCATCGGTGCCGTGGCGCAGGTCGATGCGCGCGCCGCTGCCCAGCGTGAGCAAGCCATCGCCTGAACCGAGTTCGACCGTGGCACGGTTCGGCGCATCGATGATCTTGCCGTAGCTGTCCACCCGCAGCACGCGACCATGGGCATCGAGCACGCTGTTACCCGCGAGGGTCAGACCGTTTTTCGCCGACAGACGAATGCTGCCGACACGTTCGCCGCTGGCATCGATCAGACCGGCCACCATCAGGCTGCCATTGTCCACCGACACATTGACCTCACCGGCCTTGAGACCGTCGCCGATCACCAGGTTGCCCTGCTTGAGCTGCAAGCTGCGGCTGCCGAACACCTGACCGGCGTTCAAGCGCTGGTTGAGCGCGGCAAACTGCTCGGAGGCGTCACCGTCCAGACGCTGCGCGCGAATGTCCACGCCCCCGGCCTTGTAGGGCACCAACGTGCCCCCGGCGTCGTAGTAACCGCTGCTGCCGCCGACAATCTCGCCTTGCAGGTCGACCATCCCGGCTGCGTCCGCCAATGCGACGACGCTGAGATTGCCGGCCTGATTGTTCTGCGCCGACAGATCGATGCGCGAGCCCGCGGCCTGACGGATATTGCCGTTGGCGCTGTACAGCGAAACATCGCCGCCCCAGCTGTACTTGCTGACATCGTTGAACGGCAAGGTGCGCCCGGCCATATCCAGCACGGCTCCGCTGCCCAGGGTCAGATCGCCCTCGGACTTCACCGTCAGCTTGCCGCTGGCCAATGCGATACGGCTGTCGAGCACGACGTTGCGGGCTTCAAGGTTCAACTCCGCCCCCAGGGCATTGGCCACTCCAACAGCCCCGGCGCCACTGAGCGTCAGGCTGTTGCCGGTCTTGAGCAGACTGACCGATGCGGCCTCCCCCGTGAGCAAGGGCGTGCGCAGATTCAGATTACCGCCACTGTAGCTGTAACCCTTGACCGGGTCGTAAGCGCCCTGCTCCTGATACACCGCCAGACTGCCCTTGTGATTGGCGGTAATGCGTTCACTGGCCGTCAGGTTAACGTTGGCAAAACCCAGCACCAGACGATTGTTCTGATCCAGACCATTGGGCTGTGGCATCGGCCCGTAACCCAACTCGATGCGTTGCGCCTGAATATCCAGCGTCCCCTTTCCGGTGCCGGCCCCCTCTTTGATCACCGTGCCCGGGTTTTGAGTGGCACCGTTCCAGATCAGATTGCTGGTACGGATGGTCGCCACATCATTGGCATCGCCCAAGCCGTAAATCGCAGGTGTAACGAGTAACAGATTCTGCAACTTGCTCTGACCGGTCTGCGGATCCAGCGTATCGAGGGTCACGCTGCCAAAGAAGTTGATTGCATCGCGAGCGGTCAGGCTCAGGGTTTCAAGGGCTGGCGCACCATACTGGGTATCGCCGCGTAACAGGCGGTCAAGCACAGTCGGGTTCAGTACCAGGCCATTGGGTACGCGGTTGCCTGCCGCCGCCAGCGACGCTGCATTACCGACATTCACCGCGCCAACGGCGAGCGCCAGATGTCGGGTACCGAAACGTACGGCCTCGCCCAGCTCGAACTGATCGTTGGTGGCGGCGGTAATGCTGCCATTGGAATAAAGCAGCGCCGGGTTGCTGCATGCGCCCGACGCGCAACTCCCGATACGAACGTTGCCGCCGCTGCCGAGGTCGGGTGCCAGCACATTGGTCCAGCCGTTGGACACCAACAACATGCTGGCGGCCCCCGGTTTATAGAGATAGCCGTCTGCGGAGTCATAAGCGACATTGCCGCGCCCCAGCGTATTGATGCCCGCCCCAGCCTCGACCGTTATCCCGCCGGCGCCCGATGTCGTGCGCAACAGCACTTCCGGCGCCGACAATACGGCCCCTTCACGCAGAACGATGCTGGAGTTATCACCCAGGAAACTGATGAGATTACCTTCCACGGTGTACCGCACATTCGGCATTGCGCCGACGGTCAGACGTCCTGCATTCAGGTTGTTCAGGGTATCGGCATAGAGAGAGACGCCTTTGAAACCTTCCGTGGGTGCATGCCCTGCACCCAGGATTTCAAAATCTGCGCCGGCGTTGCCACTGCGTACCACCGCTGTGCCAACCCTGCCATTTTCGGCTGCCGCGAATAACGCGCGACCCGCGAACTGAAGCGCAATGTCTTGCTTGCCGCCAGCAACCAGACGCAAATCCAGTGTCTTGCCATCCATCGGTGCCAGCGCCCTTGGCACGCCACGGCGCGCGGCATCGCTCTGGATAAATGCAGTGAATCCGGTTTCGTTGTACTGCGAATAACGGCGCAACACATCAGCCGACGTCAGAATGACCTGACTGGCCAGACTGTCGCGCAGGCCGGTATTGGCAATCGACATCTGTGCGTTACTGGTCCACGAACCATTGCGCAATGTGCCCGTTGTCGTGCCTGGCGCGGCCTGACCATTGACCTCGACCCGGAACGCGCCGGGCAGCAGCGCGAAGGTAGAAGGCAACAGTGTGTAAGTGCCCGCCGGCAGCCCCGGCACACCGCTGCCAAGGGTGATTTGCTGGCCGATACGCGGGTCCACCGCACCGGCTTCGGCGAGCACGGGCGCGTAGGTACTCTGATTGCCCGGGACAATGGCGTACACCGGGTTGCTTGCCAGCCCCGGCAAGCTGAATGTACCGTCAGCGGCGTTGCGTACCAGCGGGTTGAAACGCGCATCGGTTGAGCCGCCACGCCCGGAAACGAAACCGGCGCCGCGCAGATCGCCACCGCCCGAAAGGTCAATGACCGCGCCGCTCTGTACGTCAATGAATTGCGAGCGGATTGCCACGCCGGTGTTCTCGCCCGTGATCCCCTCAAGGGCGACGGACTTGCCGTTGTAAAGGTAGTCGATGCCATCGGTGGTGCCACCATACGGCATGACCAGGCCGGCAGCGCTGACCGAGGTCAGGCTGCCGGGAAGCAGATGAACCTCGCGGGTCTGGGTCAACAGGTCGTCACCCAGAGAAATCTGGCCCAGCGGTGCGCGAATCACCCCTCCCTGCTCGACGTACCCGCCATACAGACTCAACTTGCCGAACACCGAGTACGGCAATGCAACGGGCGCCGCACCCCGTCCGCTGATGCGCAACGTGTGCGCCGGCGCCGTAATCGAGCCCTGATAACCGACACGCACTTCAGCCTGGACGCCGCTGGCGGGATAAATCTGTGCAGCGCCAAGGCTCAAGTCACCCGGCGTCCACAGGCGGGTCCTCTCCGCGCCATCGGTCTGTGCCAGGAAACGCAGATCACCGCTGCTGTCGAGCGATACCTGGCCAAAAGCCCGTCGGCTGTATTCAGCGGCAGGTCCGCTGACTTGCCGGATCACGCCCTGGGTACCGAACGACAGACCGTTGCTCAGATCCAGCAGATTCGCCGATGCGTTGAAGCTGGCCTCTGACAGTCGGGTCGTCGGATTGAGTGTTGCCTGAGGTCGAACCTTACCGACGATGCCGTAGTAGGTGCCGACTCCGGACAGGCGCAGATAGGGTGCGCTGACATTGACACGCGTTGCATCGTTCGACGACTCGGCCAGAGACAGGGCGCCCGCATACAGGCTCAGGCTCTGATTCATGTGCAGATTCACGTCACCGTCGAACGACAGCAGACCGTTGCTGAGCAGACTCAGGTTATCGAAACCACCACTCATCAAACCATCGGCACTCAAGCGCGCCTGCCCATAGCGCAAACCGTCAGCGCTATGGCCGGGTTCCAGATCCGATCCCAATCGCTGATCAGCCGCGCCTTGAGCAATGATCATCTCCCTTGGCGCTCGCACCTTGTTGTCCGCAGAGTCCGCGTACAACGGTGATTCCAGGGCAATGTCCAGACGTCCTCCAGCGGCCCCGAGACCACCCGCCACCGCACGCAGACTGCCTTCGATGAACAGACCGTTATAAGAACTCAGGCTGATGCGACCACCGTCAGTGGCGATGCGGGTCGGACCCTGACCGGCGATATCGAGCAACGCCTCTGCACCCGAGGCATCCAGCCGTGCGCCTGGTCGTACGATCACGTAAGCATCGGCAGCGGTGGCTGTGGCGAGTTTCGAGTCGATCTCGCCGCCGATGACGATGCTGCCGCCCTTGCCCACCTGACCATACGTGCGCCCCAGAACGTCCGTTGCGGTACTGACTTGGCCGGATACATCCAGCACGGCCTGTTCACCGATCCAGATCGAACGGTCATGGGCCTTCGGATCGGCAACCAGGATGGACGTCGCCGGCTTGATCGAGCCGAACTGTTGCTGGCGGATGTCAATCGTGCCCCCCCTTGCATACAGCTCACCATCGACAGTGATCTGCCCGGCGCCACGCAGTTTGATGCTTTGTCCCGGGTCGACGCTGATGCGCGAGCCACGGCCCAGCGTCAAGGTGCTGTTGGCGGCATCGATCAGGTCGTCCAATGTCGCGCCACCTTGCAACGTCAGGCTGGCACCGGCGCGCTGGGTCAGAACGCCCTTGGTCGGGTTTTCCTGGAACAGCGTCGGGGTCCACAGCTCCAGCGCCGTACGCGGATCAACGCCGCTGATCGCGTTCGGTGCCGCATCGCCGAAACGGTAGACCGGCATGGTCACGTCGATTGCGGTGCCTTCGGCAACTTCGAGTCCGCTCAGGCCGATCAGGTTATAGGCGGAGAATCCTTTGCCGAACAGATCCGCGGACAGTTGCAGGGTGTTGTCCGCCAGGGCTTTATCCGTTTGCCCGACGAGTATTTTGTTGGCCTGCACCGTCAGGGTGCCGCCGCCCGTGACGCCGTACCCGCGCAGTTCGCCATCGAGGTTCAGATGGGTCTTTCCGGGCGCGGAAATAGCGCTCGACTCCAGCGTCAGATCGCCGCCCTTGCCGCCCCGGGTCTTGCCATTGGCAAGCACGGCACCACCGGAAGAGACATCGAGCAGGCTGTCGGCAGCGACGTCGATATCGCCGCTGCTGCGGACCGATATCAGGCCACCGTTCAGATACGCCAGGCTGGCGTTATCGTCCGGGTTGGTGCGCAGGTTGCTCCACAGGCCTCGTGTATCGAGAAGCACGCCCTCGGCGATGCGGGTTTGTGTCGCCTTGTCGGTTTTGGCCGCCAGGCGAGTGTCGGTGTTTGTACCGCCGTTGAACTGGTTGAGTACGTTGCCCAGACGCAGGCTGCCACCGCGAGCAGTCAGGTCGGCGCCGACCTGCACATCCGGGGCGTAGAGGGTGATTTCGCCACCGCTGTCGACCGTGAGCGCGCCGTCAACGGCGATCTGATCCTTGGCCGAAACCTTGAGCGCACCCAGGCGGAATCCGTTGAGCTGATCGTTATCGAGATACAGCTTGCCCTTGCGGGCATCGGACACCGCGCCGGTCAATTCAAGATCGTTGCCGGCGACCGGGCGCGTGCCACCGATCTGCACCTGATCAAGCATTGGATTGAGGGTGTAGAGCAGGCCGTTCGACGCCGCGACAAAGGTCGGCTCGTAACTGCCGACAATCAATTGCGCACGCCGGGCCAGCGCGGTCTGGCTCTGCTGATAGCCGTCGAGCACCGGTTTCGGCGCCTGATTCTGCCGCTCGCCCTGGTACACGTCACCGATCATCTGCCCGTCGAGCACGGCGCTGGCAGTGGAAATCACCAGTTGCCCGGCATCCCGGCCCACGGTGTAACCCGACTCGAAGCGCGAACGCGGAGCGATCAGCGGGTTGTAGAAGTAGCTGGTCTGGCCCCAGCGCTCGCTGTTGTCTTCATAACCTTTGTACAGCCCGGTGTAGAGCAGATCCCCCGGTGCACGGGAAACTTCGTACAAGCGCCCGTCTGCGCCACGCAGCCAGCTCTGGCGGATCTGCCCGCTCTGCACATCCAGGGTGCCGCCGGACAGGTTGATCAGCGAACCCTTTTCGGTGACCACGTCGTTGCCGGCGAAACTCACCACGCCACCTTGGGCCATCCACTCGCCGACGCTGTGCCCCTGGGTGCCGAGATAACCACCGACTTCCAACAGGCCACCGGCGGTGTACCAGCGATCCGTGGCATAGCCGTTGGTGCCGGCCGGCACATACACCAGCTCGCGAACATCGACCCAGATGTCGTTGCTGTTGAGCGCGCCCTTCTCGCGGTTGACCGACGCATCACGCTGCTCATTGCCCTGCACGTTGATTTTGATGCTGTTGTTTTCCATCGCCACCTTGACGCCGATGGCACCGGACACATCGATCATCGCGCCCTCACGCACCAGGCTGCGGCGCTGCGCGCCGACCGCGACCTGCCCGCCTGTGGCCAGGGTGATCGAGCCGTTCTGGAACTCGACGCTGCCGCCGCTCTGGATCTCGATGCGCGACTGGTCGCCACGGATCCGGTTGTTGGCCGTGACTCCCGTCAGCGCGGCCTGATGCTGGCTGTCGAGGGCGGTCATGTCGCTGCTGTCGAGCATGATCGCCGTGGCACTGCCCTGCCCCAGCGTCACGCTGCCGTTGGTATCGGAGATCGGGTTGGTGAGGTGAATCGTGCCCCGCGTCGCTACTGACGTACTGGCGAGCGATACGCCGTTTTGCACCACCTCATGACCGGTCAGGGTGATGTCGCCCGTAGCGGACTGGATCAATCCGTTGTTGCTGACCTTGCCCGCCACCGCACCGGCCTTGAATCCCGGAATCACTTCGCTGCCAAATGTGGTCGACAGCGCATTGCCTTCCGTGCCCGAGCCCTTGCGGATGTAGAAACGGTCACCGGCCGCGAGCACGGTCTGGCCCTTGGCGGTGTTGATGCTGCCGTCGTTCTGCACTTCGTTGCCGAGCAGCAGCGCATAGCCGCCGGCATCGGTGGAAGCCGACGGTTTATGGGTTTCAATCGAGGCACCGCGCTCCACCAGCACTTTGCCGGCTGCATCGGTGAAGGTCGGTTGACTGCCGGTGCTGTCGAAATACAGACCCCGATCACGGAACTGGATATCGGTGATGTTCGCCGCTGCTGCCACCAGGTTGCGCACGTTGACCTGACTGCTGCCGCTGAACACGATGCCGTTGCGGTTGATCAGCATCACCGTGCCGTTGCCCTTGATCTGGCCTTGAATCTGGCTGGCCCGGGCGTTCGGATCGTTGACCCGGTTGAGCACTGCCCAGTTCGACTGCTGCGCGAAATCGACCGTGGTGTTGCGACCGACGTTGAAGGTTTCCCAGTTGAGAATGGCCTTGTCGGCGGTCTGCTCGATCGTCACTGTGGTCTTGCCATCGACCTGGGTCTGCTGCGGGCCCTTCGCGTTCTGCCAGCCCTGGGTCAGGCTGTTGTCGACTTTCAGACCGCCTTCACCCAGACCGTCCGGCACAAACTGCACCGAGCCCAACGCGGCGGCGCGCCCGGCCGCCTGCGCCGCCTGTTGCGCGGCAATCGCGGCGACCGTGTTGTTCAGGGTCTGAATCGAACGCTGCAACTGCGCATTGGCCTTCTGCTGCTGGGCCAGCGGCGGTGTCATTCCAGGCAAGCCACCCACGCTCGGACGCGCCGCCGCAGCCTGTTGCGCCGCGCCCTTGGCAGCAAACCAGCCCGAACTGAACGCCGTCTGCGCCTGCGCGCTGCCCGCCACCAGACACAACGCCACCGCGTGCGCCAACGGTTTGAGCAACCACAGCGCCGGCTCCATGGCTTCACGTTTGGAGGACAGAACGCTGGTACGACGACGGGATGGGCGAGCGAGCATCACTACGAGATCCTTTTTGATTGCCACACAAGGCCGCAGGCGTGCAAAAACCTGCTGTTACGTCATAGGCAGTTGGCGAGGGGCGCGACCGAACGGATGTCACACAAACTTCATGATTGAGGTGTATCCAGCCAAAAAAAATGGCGGCAACCCGAAGGTTGCCGCCATTTCTGTTACGACTGCGCGAGCTTACAAAGGACGACCGATGGTGTTGCACACGGTGGTGTTGTTGATGTCCAGGTTGTTGCCCGAGGTGTTGGTGATGAAGTTGGCGGTTACAGCGTTTTTCCAGGAATCAGGCACTGCGACGAACTTGTGAGCCTGAGTCGCGGCGTTGTTGCCCGGGATGCTGTAGTGCTTGGTCAGGAAGGCTTTGACGTCGGCGGCCACGGCTGCATCCTTGTAGCACTGACCGAAGATGAAGTTGGTGTAGGCAGCGAGCTTGTAACCCAGAGCCGGGTTGGCAACCACTGGCGACCAGTTGGCCGGGTTGGCAGCCTGGGCAGCGGTCGAAGGAGCGGTAACCGATGCCAGTGCCAGGTTGACGTTGGCCGAAGTCGGTTGAACACCGTTGACGCGGGCAACAACAGCGTTGCTGGTGGCATCTACACCGTCCGGACCGACGTAACCGATGGAGCCGTCAACTGCGTTCACGGCAGTGGCGACATCGGAAGTGTTGGCAACGCCGACCCAGTTCGAAGGCAGCGCGATGCCACCGATACGAGCGGCGGTGAAGGTGGTGCTGGTGGCGAACTGAGTCGGGCAGACGGCGTTCAGGTGACGGGTCAGGATTTCCGAAGTGCCGCTGGAAACGTTGCGATAAACAACGCGGATGGCGGTGGTGTCGGAAGTGCCCAGTACAGCACCCCAAGTGGTTTTGGCGCCGGAGAACACGTCGCACAGTTGAGCGCTGGTCAGGTTCAGAGCGGTCTGACCGGCTTTTTTGTAAGGGATGGCAACCGAAGTGGCAACCGAAGGCAGTTGAATCAGCGGCCCGAACGAAGCGCCGTAGGTGCTGCTGTAGGTGCTGAGTTCCGAAGCGCTGAGGATCGAGTCGCTACCGGCGAAGTGCACAGTGCCAGTGGTGCTGAAGCCAGCCGGGTTGTTGGTCAGGAAAGCGGTCTTGCCACCGCCGCTGCCGATGGCTGCGTAGCTGAAGTTGGCTGGCAGGATGCTGTCGGACGAGCCTTTGTACAGAGCGGCTGGCAGGGTTGCACCACCACCGGTAACGGCCATGGCTTGAGCGGAAGCCAGAGCGGCAACGGTCAGGGAAGCTGCGATCAGAGTGCGCTTGAACATGAAGAATCTCCTTTTCAACGTTGGTTGTGAACACAGGTTTTCAGGGGTCTTGCATGACGCTGGGAGGACTCACCGCTGACCTTCGCAAGCGGGGTCCGGGGTTAAGTCGCACTGAGAAATTCGCAGTTTCCGGTGACAGATAAAGGAAAAAACCTCGGGAGGTGCAGGCTGATTTTCGAGGGATTTTCTCGGGTGTTCCGGGGGTTGTGCGAAGTGTCTACGGCAAGCTTTTCGAGGGAATCGGCCACAGCCCTTGAAGGGCCGTTGCAGATGACAGAAAGGAGAACCCGAGGATGGGGGGAATGAGGGTCGGGTGATGCTGAGGCTGCGGAAAAAAACTGAATTATTTATTGCTCTGACCGGCCTCTTCGCGAGCAAGCCCGCTCCCACAGGGGTATGTATTTCAAATGTGGGAGCGGGCTTGCTCGCGAAGGGGCCGGAACAGCCAACGTCAAACCAACAGACACACCCCTACTGCACCAACTGATTGATCTCGATGATCGGCAACAGCACCGCCATCACGATCACCAACACCACCCCGCCCATCACCACAATCATCAGCGGCTCAAGCAACGCGGTCGTGCCCATCGCCCGGCGCTCGATATCGCGTGACAAGGTCTGCGCAGCGCGTTCAAGCATCGGTGGCAGCGCGCCGGTTTTCTCGCCGCTGGCGATCAGGTGAATCAGCACCGGTGGGAACACGTTTTCCACTTTCAGCGCTGCTGCCAGGTTGACGCCCTCGCGCACCTTGGCGGTGGCCTCATTGACGCTCAGGCTCAGACGATCATTCGACAAGGTCTGCCGCGCCGCCTCCAATGCGCGCAACAACGGCACCCCCGCGCCACCGAGAATCGCCAGGGTCGAGGCGAACCGGGCGGTGTTCAGCCCCAGCACAAAGCGCCCGATCAGCGGCAGCTTCAGCACCCGATGATGCCAACTCAAGCGCGCCGCCGGGTTGCGCAGATACAGGCGCCAGCTCCAGAACGCACCGGCCATGACGCCTGCGCACAACCAGCCCCACGCCCGGATGAAATCACTGGCATTGAGCATCGCCAGCGTCAGCCCCGGCAGATCCTGCCGCGCCTGGGAAAACGCACTGACCACCTGCGGCACCACGTAGCTGAGCAGGAAAATCACAATGCCGATCGACACCAGCCCGACCACGCCCGGATAGATGAACGCGGTGAGAATCTTGCCGCGCAGGTTGTTGCGTTCCTCGATGTAATCCGCCAGCCGCTCCATCACCTGCGCCAGATCACCGGACTCCTCACCTGCTGCAATCAGCGCCCGGTAAATCTCCGGAAAATCCCGTGGCCGCGCCGCCAGCGCTTCGGCCAGGCGCATGCCACTGCGCACGTCGGCGCGCACGGCGCTGAGGGTGTGGGCGATATGCTTTTTCTCCGCCTGTTCGACGGTGGCACTTAGCGCCGCTTCCAGCGGCAGACTGGCGCCCAGCAGGCTCGACAGCTGGCGGGTGGCCCACGCCAGATCGTTATCCGAGAGCTTGGCGCTGAACAATCCACCGCCGCCATGCTGGGAGACATTGCTTTCCTTCTCCACCGACAACGCCGTCAAACCACGACCGCGCAGCACGCCAAACGCCGCGCCCTGACTCTCCGCTTCCAGATGCCCGGACTCGATCTTGCCGCTGGCATCGGCGGCTTCAAAACGATAGCGATTCATCAGGCGTCCCGTGTCACACGAAGGATTTCTTCCGGCGCCGTGGCACCGCTGCGAATCCAGCGTTCGCCGTCCTCACGCAGGCTGAACATCCCGGCCTTGCTCGCCGCCGCACGCAACGCCTGCTCCCCTGCCCCTTGGTGAATCAGGGTGCGGATGTCGTCGTCGATGCAGAACAATTCGTGAATGCCGGTCCGGCCGCTATAACCGGTGTGATTGCACGCCGCACAACCGACCGGGCGCCAGGTGCCGGGCGTGGCCGGGTCTTCCTGTTTGCACTGATTGCACAGGCGCCGCACCAACCGCTGGGCCAACACGCCGAGCATCGACGAGGCCAGCAGAAACGGCTCGACGCCCATGTCGACCAAGCGATTGACCGCCGACACCGCATCGTTGGTGTGCAGGGTCGCGAGCACCAGGTGACCGGTCAGCGAAGCCTGCACCGCGATCTGCGCGGTTTCGAGGTCGCGGATCTCGCCGATCATGATGATGTCCGGGTCTTGCCGCAGAATCGCCCGCAATGCCAATGCAAAAGTCATGTCGATCTTCGCGTTGACCTGAATCTGGCTGATGCCCGGCAAGTCGTATTCCACCGGGTCTTCCACGGTGAGGATGTTGCTGGTGCTCGCATCCAGTCGTGCCAGTGCCGCATACAAACTCGTCGTCTTGCCACTACCGGTCGGGCCGGTGACCAACACGATGCCGTGGGGCTGGCGGATCAGGTGATCGAGTTTGGCCAGCACCTGCGCGTCCATGCCCAAGGTTTCCAGATGCAGGCGTCCGGCCTGCTTGTCCAGCAAACGCATCACCACCCGCTCGCCATGGCCGGTAGGTACGGTCGAAACGCGAATGTCGATTGGCCGCCCCGCCACGCGCAAGGCAATGCGGCCGTCCTGTGGCAGGCGTTTTTCGGCGATATCGAGCTGCGCCATGATCTTGATCCGCGACACCAGCGCACCGTGCAACGCCTTGCGCGGCGAGACCACATCACGCAGGGTGCCGTCGACCCGGTAGCGCACCACCGAATGGGTTTCGAACGGTTCGATGTGAATGTCGCTGGCCTCGTCCCGCGCCGCCTGCGTGAGCAAGGCGTTGATCATGCGGATCACCGGCGCGCCATCCTGGGTGTCGAGCAGGTCGGTGATTTCCGGCATGTCCTGCATCAGGCGGTCGAGGTCGACTTCGTTTTCCGCCGCACCGACCACCGCCGCCGCGCTGCCGGTGTCGGCGTAGGCCGTGGCCAGCAAACCGTCGAGTTCGTCGTCGCGCACCCGCTCAAGCTTCGCTGCGCCGAACTGCCGCCGTACTTCGCTGATCGACCAACCTGGCGTCGACGGGCACACCGTCAGCACGCCATCGCGCAGCAAAATCCGCTGCGCCTTGGCCCAGGCGTAAGGCAATGCGCTCATTGCAGCGGCACCGCTTTGATCGTCGCGCGCGGGCCGGACACCGGTGCCGGCACGCCTTGGGCAGTGGCGGGCAATTGCGGCGCCTGCATGTCCGGCATCGCCCAGCTGCGCTCCGGTTGCAGACCGCCCTGTGCGCGGCGCATGAAATCGTAGCGGTTCAACGTGATGCTGCGCCCCGCCGCGCTGTCGCGGATGATGTACGGGCGCAGGAACACCATCAGGTTGGTCTTGGTGATCGAGCGGCGCTCGTTGCGAAACAGTGCGCCAATCCCCGGAATGCTCGACAACCACGGCACCGCGTCATTGCTCTGGCTGTAGCCGTCCTGCAGCAGACCGCCGAGCACCATGATCTGGCCGTCGTCGAGCAGGATGCTGGTGTCGAGCGCGCGTTTGCTGGTGACGATCCCCGCCGAATTGGCCGCCGCCGAGGCGCGCTCGTCGATGCTGCTGACTTCCTGATAGATGTCGAGCTTCACCGTGCCGCCCTCGGAAATCTGCGGCCGCACGTTGAGCTTCAAACCGACCTCTTCGCGAGTCACGGTCTGGAACGGGTTGTTGCTGGTGCCCCCGCCGCCGGTGACGTAACTGCCGCTGACAAACGGGATGGTCTGGCCGACGAAAATGCTCGCCGCTTCGTTGTCCAGGGTCAGCAGGTTCGGCGTCGACAGCACGTTGGTGCCGCCCTTGCTCTTCAGGGCCCGGGCCAGCACTTTCAGGTCGAGGATCTTGCCGATGCCGGGGATGTCGACCGTGCCGTTGACGTAGCCAAGGTTCAGGCCTTGGGGCAGTACATCGAGGCTGGTCTTGCCATTGACGTTGATCCCCGAACCGCCAAGGTTAGCGCCGCCGATCACGCCTTTGCCGCCGAGGTTGCCGGTCTGCCATTGCACGCCGAATTCGCTCGCGTCGTCCTCGCCGACTTCGACGATCAGGCTTTCGATGACCACTTGGGCGCGGCGCTGGTCGAGCAGATCAATGACTTCGCGCAGGTTGCGGTACAGCGGTTCCGGCGCGGAAATCAGCAAGGTGTTGGTGGTCGCGTCCGCCTGAATAGTCACGCCGCCGGCGCTGAAGGCCACGTTCTGTTCGCTGCTTTGCGCATTGCCGCTGCCGCTGGTGGCGCCGCTGCCCTGGGCGTAACTGCCGCCGGTGCTGCCGCTGTTGGTGGTCGACGTGCTGCCGTTGGTTTGCGTACCGCTCTGGCCGTTTTGCCCGCCGCCCGAGTTGGTGGAACTGCCCATGTTGCTGAGCACTGAGCGCGCATTGTCGCTGGTGCCGCTGTCGCTCTCGCCGGTCAACAACCCGCGCAGTGCCTGGGCGAGTTTGCCGGCCTGGGCGTTGCGCAGATACACCACGTGCAGATTGCTCGGGTTGCTCTGGGCGTTGTCGAGTTTGTAGATCAGGTTGCGCGCCAGCTCCGTGCGCTCGGGGCTGCCGGCGCGGATGATGATGGTGTTGGAGCGCGGATCGCCGATCACTGCGATTTTCTGGGTTGGATCGTTGCCCGGTGCGTCGAGCAGGTCGGCAACCATCGGCGCGATGTCGGCGGCGATACCGTTCTGAATCTGCACCACGTCGGTGTCGATGGCGCTCGGGGTGTCGATGCCCTGAATCAGTTGCGCGACCCGCGTCAGGTTCTCGGCGTAGTCGGTAACGACAATGGTGTTGTTGCCCGGATAGGCGTTGATCGGGTTGTTCGGCGAAACGATCGGGCGCAGCACCGGGATCAGGTTGACCGCGTTCTCGTATTGCAGGCGGAACGTGCGGGTGAGCATGCCGTTGCCAGCCGGTTTGTCGGCGCTGTAGATCGGCCCGCCGAGCAACTTGGCATCGGCTTCCGGCACCACCTGCGCCACGCCGCCGACGTCCACCACGCTAAAACCCTGCATACGCAGCGCCGCCAGCAACATGTCGTAAGCCTGATGCGCCGGCACCTGGCCCTCGGAGACCAGCGTCAAGTTGCCCTTGACCCTTGGGTCCACCAGAAACTGCTGGCCGGTCGAGCGCGACAACGCCCGCACCACCGCTTGAATATCCGCATCGACAAAATTCAGCGTCACCGGCTGATCGCCCAACGGATTGGCCGGCAACGTCGTGCCCCGCGCCGAACCGCCACTGCGGGCGCGTTCGGTGATGTTGTGCAATTGCTTCGGCGCCGGTTTTACCTGGGCCTGCGCGCGCTCGCGGTCGAGCACCGCGTCGCCGCTGCGCTGGGTGTTGGCCAGCGGCCGGCCGAGTTCGCTGTCCACCAGCAGCGGCGGTTGATTCGGTGGCGTGGTGTTGCTGCACGCGCTCAATGCCATCAACAGCATCGGCAACGCCATGCGTTTGGATCCTGACCCCTTCATGAAGCTTCCTTAGCGCCCAGCGCCTGATCCATGCGTACGGTGCCCGACAGAGTGCCGGCCGTGTCATCGGTCGCGGCGTCGTCTGCGCGTTGCAGACGGGCCTCGACCACTTGCAGTGAAAAATTCCGGGGTTGGCTCAGCAGCCAGTCGAGCACGGCGTCGGCCGGTGCCGCGTCGAAGGTCAACTGCCAGCCGGCGGACACGGCCGCCAATTGGTAATGGCCGCCCAGTCCGCTGGCCTGCAAGGTTTGTTGCAGCGACTGCTCCAGGTTCTGCCCGTCGGGGCGCACGCTGACGTCGCGCAACAGCACTTCCAGCGCTTCGGCCTGGGCGCGCAATTTCGGGGTTTCGACTTGCGAGGCGGTGATCTTCTTCAGTGGCGGCTGAATCAACGCCACCCACACAAACAGCCCCAGCAACAGCGCCGCCATGCCGCCGACCATGCGTTTTTCCCGCAAGGCCAACGGCTGCCAACGGGCCTTCAACTGAGCGTTGAAGCGCTGCCAACCGGCGCGGTATTTCGCAAGCGAGGGGCTATTCATCTTCGGCTCCGCTGCTGTCTTCGTTGTCGGTGGCGGCGGTCGCCTCGCCGGCCGGGCGCA
The DNA here is from genome assembly GCF_019710535.1 of Pseudomonas sp. 3-2. Taxonomy (NCBI): domain Bacteria; kingdom Pseudomonadati; phylum Pseudomonadota; class Gammaproteobacteria; order Pseudomonadales; family Pseudomonadaceae; genus Pseudomonas; species Pseudomonas sp. 3-2. Next base: position 3,719,227 of record NZ_CP081200.1, read on the forward strand.
GGACCCAGCCGTCGTCATTCGGGCTGATGCTGATGCCGGCCTGGGCCAGCGTGCCTTGCCAATCCTTGTCGTTGCCCGAACGCCGAGCCTCGGGCAGCAGACTCAGTTGCAACGCGCCGTCGACAAACTCCAGACGTTGCACCGTCCCGGCCATGGACGGCATGCCACTGCCGGCCTGCGACACCAGCCGCGTGAAATCCTGCCCCGGCGCATCCACCGCGCCTTGCTGGCGCGCCGCGATCTGCTGACGGGCCTGTTGCAACGGATTGAGGATCACCGGCAACTCGGGGAACGCCTGCTTCACCCGCTGCGCCATCTGCGCCTTGAGCTGCTGGCCCTGCCCGGCCTCGCGAGCGGCGTACAGGTTCAAACCGATCACCCACACCGCCAACGCCAGCGCACAGCAACCGAGCGCCCTGCCCCAGCCGCGATGCTCACTGCCCGGTTGCTGAAGGCCGCCGTGCAAGCCCCAGTTCGGCACCGGGCCGGAGCAACGTTGTGTGTCGGCCAATGTCGATTGCACCGCTTCCGGCGCGCCGTCACCGATCCAGTGCGCTGGCAGACCGGTTTCCAGCAGCCAGGCTTCATCAATCATCGGCTGCACCTGCGCCGCATTCGGGCCATGGCGCAGCAATAGATGATCGTCATGCAGGCAACCGACGCCGCCGGCCATCACCGGCAAGCTGTAAGCCGCCGGGTACAGGCCCTTGAGGTTCAAGCCGAATTGCCCGAGGTGCTGCAAATCCTTGCGGGCCACCCAGGCGATCTGCACTTGGCCGCTTTCATTTCGAGCGCTGTGGGCGATGTGCATCTCGGCGCTGTCACCGAGCATCAACGCCTGCGCCGCACATTGCACCGCCGCAGCGGTTTTGTTCGCGGGCAGCGGCGGCAAATCGATGCTCGCCAGCAGGCTGTCCGACGGGTGCAGAAAGCACACCAACGGCTGTTTCGGCAGAGCGCCGAGCTGCACGCGTTCCTGGCGAGTGACCTGCCCCTGACGATCCAGCCACGCGCAATCCACTTCACTGTCGAGACTCAGCTCCGCCAGCGGCGGCAAACTCACACGCAACTGGCTCATACGCCCACCCGCGACCAGATCACTTGCGGCAAACGATCCTGACTGCGATGCAACAACGCATCGAGGCTCACCCGCCGCTGATCGCGCCGCGCCTGCCCACGCAGCCGAAACCAGTCACTGGTGATCCCGACCTTGACGCTGGTGATCTCCAGTTGCGGCAGTCGCAGGCGATTGACGAAATCCCCGCGATTGATAAACCAGCGCCCGGCGTCACGCTCATTGATCAACGCCTGCGCCCGCTCCAGCGACAACCCCGGCACATACGCCGCGAGCACCGGCGCCGTGGCGGTGTTGCCGTTGAGCCAGGTGGTCGCCGGAATCACCGTCAGGTACGGCGCCAGTTTCGCCAACAGCGCATCGTTGACCCCGTCGACACTGCGTAAATCGTCCAGCGTGCGCAGCATCGGCAAGGTCGGCGGTTGCGGTTTGCGCGAAGCGGATGGCGACGTGGCGCGCCCGCTGTCGAACGTATTTTTCGCCACAGGCTTGTCCACCACTTGGGCATTCAACAGGTGCGGATAAGAGCCGATCACCCGCTGACTGATGCGCCGGCTCAAGCCGCTGCTGACACCGATCAACTCGCACAAGCGCTCGAACGCCTGCACCTGGGCGTCATCGACCCGCTCGTTGGCCACCAGATTGCGCAGGTTGAACTTGCCCTGCTCGTCCTCCAGCCGCCCCTCGAAACCTTGGGCATTCAACAACTGCGCCCAGGGTTGATCGAGGCGGGTCAGCGGATCGCGCTGCCGCGCATCCCACAACAATTGCCGGCTGATCTCCAACCCGCCGTGCAACAGCCAACGGCCCTGCACGCGCAGTTGCTCGGCTTCCAGCGCCCGGGTCGAAACGCTCTGGCGGGTCAGCATGCCGGCGGCGATAACCGCGACCACCGCCGCGATCAGCAGCGCACTGATGATCGCCATCCCCTGCTGGTTCGATTGGCTGTTCATGGCCGGCCTTACAACTGCCAGGAACCGATGTCGGCATTCACGCCGTCGCCGTCAGGCTGGCCGTCGGCACCGAGGGAAAAGATGTCGATCTCGCCGTTGGCACCGGGATTGAGGTACTGATAAGGACGACCCCACGGGTCATTCGGCAGGCGCTCCAGGTACGAGCGCCAGTTGGTGTTCTTCGCATCGGCCGGCCGCTCCACCAGCACTTTCAGGCCCTGGCTCTGGCTCGGGTAAGTGCCGTGATCGAGGCGATACAGCTTCAGCGCCTGCATCAACCCGCCAATGTCCTGCTTCGCCGCCGTGGCCCGCGCCTGATCCGGCCGGTCGAGCACCTTGGGCACCACCATCGCCGCCAGAATCCCGAGAATCACCACCACCACCATGATCTCGATCAGCGTGAAACCCTGCTGCCCACGGGGCATCCGGCTCGGTCGACTGGGCTGTTTGAACTGCGCGATATCCATCTCGTCATTCCCTGGCTTGATTCGATTCGACGCGCAGTGTTGCAAGAAGATATGTCAGGGATGTTGAAAATCCTCGGGAGAAAAAGTCATCCAAATAGAGGCTGGGCGGCGACTGCCCGGTCGCCGCCCAGCCTTACGCAGCACCTGTCACTGCGTACCTGCATAAGTGCCTTTCGCTGGGTTCGTTGATTGCCACTTGCCCACCACCTGTTCCCCGCTGAAAAACTGGAAGCTGGCGCTGCCACCCTGCACGGTGGGCATGGTCACCCGAATGATTGGCGCCACGATCCCCCCTGAAGCCGTATAGAAATCCTTCTGGTTGTATTGAGCATCGGGCAGGCCACTGCCCGTGTAGAAGAACGCCCACAGCGGCACGGTGCGATGAATGTTTTGCGGCCAGATACCGCTGACGACTTCGTTCCAGCCCTGGAACGAAGTGGCCCCCAACAACGCCATCGCGCGAATGCCTTCAATATAGGCAGACGCCGAGTGATCGCCTGCCGTCGTTTCGCGGACATTGAAGCCGCATTGCGCATTGTTGGTACGGTAATTGGTCATCCACTGCTGGGCCGTGGTGATGCCCTGAATGTGGCAAGGCCGGCTGGTGAGCGGTTGAGAAGCCAGCGCGCCACAACCGTTTTCAGAGCGGGAGGCGGTGCTGCCGTTCATGGGAAAAATGCAGAAAAAATCGAAATCGACCTTGTCTGTCGGGCTCTCGAAGATCGGATAGATGATGTAGCCGTTGTTGTAGTAAAAACCTTTGAAAGACGAATCACGTCGTAGCCATGACCATGACACCCGCCCCTGCTGCACCGAGCCCGGACTCGGGTTCCAGACATGATAGGCCAGCGATTTCACCGTTCCCCTGGCCATGACGCCTTCGCACAGAAACGCAGGCCGGGATGGACCGCCGCAATCGGTACGAGTGCCGTTATAAAGTGCCTGGAGCCTGGCGGCCGTTGCCGCTCCGTCAAGGGTAGCTTGCTGAATCTGCAGATCATCGGAGACCTGCTGCTGGCTGGTGCAGCCCACCAACAGGCACAGCATCACAACCGTGAGCATTCTCATCAGTGAAATTCCTCTCTCGAATGGACGTAGCCAGCGACAGACGCAATTCCAACTGGCGGATGCCCTTGGAAACCCTCTGCAAAAATACCCGCCAGACAGAGCTTTTTCAGGGACGCCTCAATCAAATCTCACGGACATAAGTGTCGCTACTGTCAGATCTGACAGTAGCGACCAACGGTCTAGCGTCCTCGGGAGCTTTGGTCAGCAATCGGTCAACTCCGATGTTTACAGTGCGACCTCCTTCCCATCGAAATGTCCCGATGCCCAACAAAACCCCACAAGCCGGATTCACCCTGATTGAAGTGCTCGTCGCACTGGCGATCATCGCCGTCGCCATGTCCGCCGCCGTGCGCGTGGCGGGGTTGATGACGCAGAGCAGCGGGGTTTTGCGGGATCGTTCGATTGCGATGATTGCGGCGCAGAGTCGGATGGCGGAATTGCGGTTGGAAGGCAAGTTGCCGATGGGGGTCAAGGCGATGGAATGTGATCAGGGGCGGTTGTTGTTGCGGTGTGAGCAGGTGATTGGGGCGGTGGAGAATGGGCGGTTGTTGAAGGTTGGTGTGCAAGTCTTCGATCGCAGCCAGGAGGGGCCGCCGCTTGCGCGGCTGGATACGTTGTTGAATCGGCCCCAAGACTGAATGGCCCAGGTCACCAGACATAGCTGACAACCTCGGCCAGATGAATCAAGTCAATCAGGGTTTCAGTACTCCGCCTCCCGCACCGAGAATAACCAGAAGCACGACATCCGCAGGATTAGGCGTTCCGACATAAGGAACACCCGAATTCCGATAGCCGGAAATCCGCACAAGGTTGCCGCCCTGACTGCCATTGAAGTCGATCGCGCCGTTCACACATCCACCGTCGGTGAGATCGACCATGTTACCTGCGCCATTCATCAGAATACCCCGGTAATTAGGGTTCACCGCCGCCGCTGTCGCGCCAAGCACACCGCTGATCCTGTTCGCCGTTCCATAGTTTTCAATACAGTAGGTGCCACGGGTCGCGTAGTAATCACAGTCGCTGAATGAGTTCTGATTGCTGCTAATCTTGAGTGGGCAGTGACCTCCCTCAAAGTGTGAATTGACGGCCGTACAACCTGGTGCAGTGTCCTCGATATAAACCGACGCCGCTGGAACATTACTGGTGGAAGAACGGTTCCAAGGATGCAGGTTGTCCGCTCTGAAGTTTCTGCTCGCGTACAACCCAAAAAAGGAGTTATCCGCGGAGACTCCACAGTCCAGCAACGTGACGTTAGTCATCGAGGAATCGGTCGGGCCGTTGTACAACCAGCCATGGCGACCCGTTGTGTCAATCAGAATGTCTTCATACGTGCTTTCAAAACCGAGCTTGCGCTCACCGTCAATGATGTCGAAATCAGTAACCAACCCATGGTAGGCAGACTGCGTTATCGTGATCTGTCGCAGGCTCTGCTTGGCGCCTTTGAGGGCAAAGGTGTTTCCGCTGGTGTTGTTGGCCCGGTTGCCGTCGAACTGCATACCGACAATCGAAACGTTGTTCGTGTTGACGTTGAAATTCGAAGAAATGAAATCCGTGTTCAAGCCACCATTGGCCTTGAGAATGGTAAAGAACTGCCCTTTGCCAACCCAGGACATGTTCGGAATGATCTGGATGAACTCACAGACGTAAGTGCCGTAACCCCACACGATTCTCGCGCCTGCAGCCGTCACTGCAGCGTTCGCCAGATTCAAAACACTTTGGGTATTCACCGAGCCATCGCGCTTGAAGCCACACTGCTCGGCGGTGACATTGCCGTCGTGCATCAACTTCCAACGGCCACCATCGGTCGCGACGATAACCATCGGGCTTGCCTCCTTGGCCGTCGTGCCTGTTGTGTCCAAAACGTACTCGGCATGCCCTCCATCTCCGCGAGCATAAAAACCAAGCGTTGAAACCTTCTTGTATGTGGCCGAACTAACGGCGCGGAGATCTTCGAGGATATCGACCGTCATGCAATCAATCTGGGCGGCGAGGTTTGTGGTGTTTCCTGTCATTGGGCATAAATCCTTTTGCTTGGAGAAAGCTCCGCGTCTGGCGGGGCTCGGTGGCAACCTGAGATGTTGAGGACGGGTTGCGGTGGGGTGGAGAGATTTGTTTTTAGACGGCTTGCGGAACCGGCTGGAAGCAAGATTATGCATTTATGCATAGTTAATCAATGCATTTGTGCATATCCATTTCCATCACTGCGCGCCGCCTAATAGGCGGTGGTGTAAGTTGATATGAATCGGAATGAAGCCCCGGAGATCAGCAGCACGCCGAAAACAGGAGCTATAGACCAGGCTGAGATTTCGCTCCCAGGCCAATAAACGGATGTGACAAGGGTAACTATGCTTTCGAATTCCCCCGGACGAAAAATCATCAACCAATGCCGTTTACGAAGCAATGGAGTGCAGGATGAAAATCATCGCTTTTTTTGCTATCTATCTCGCCGGCGGGGTTGCCCTGTTTCCCCTCATCGACCTCTTTCGTCCGGTAGGCATCTCTCTCGACCGATTCTATTCGGAGTTCTACCTCAGCCCCGGCGCTGATGTGGCGCAACGTCTAAGCCTGAGCTTCATCTACGCAAGCGTGTTTCATCTGGGGTGGGCTGCCCTGTTTTCTGAATCCGCAAAAAGCTGGGTGTACACGACCAACATCAAAGACCTTTGCTATCTCGCCTTACGGTGTTTGAGCTATTTTTGCATCAGCCTGATGACGCTTGGACTGGTCGGGAAAAGCGCACAGAAAGTGCCCTCTACAGAATTTCATCAATATTTTCATTTTCTGGTTATCGGCATGCTCGCGGGCGTTTGGGCGTGGGAGCTCAAGAATTTTTTGATAGCCGTCATTCATTACACCGCAAGAAAAATCAGGGGAACGACTGAATGAGAGAGGCCAGATTTATTTCCAGACAGGAAAATTGGCCTTCTTTTTTCACCTGTTTAATCAATTCCCACGACCCCGTTTAAAGACACCCTCCGTTACTTCCTCAAGGCTACAACGCCTTGCGTCATTGCCTACGACTACGCCAGAATCCGCCGGCTTGTGCGTCTAGGGTGCGGGTTTTATCGTTTCCGGGTCACTGAAAAACAGTGATCGGGTTTGGTAGCCCGACCTCCCATATGACGCATAACGTCACCTAGCGCAGATGCTCTTTCGGCATCCGTCTTATGGTGGCCATGCGCAGGGCGCCCTCGGGCGCGCCGGATTTTCCATATGGGCCGGTCTACCAACCTTCGTATGGCCACCACCACTCGTTTGGTAGCGAGAGTGATGGCTCCTTAAGTCCCATATGGAGCTACATCTATGTTCAAACCAACACCAAACCCACCAGAAACCGATCCGGTCTCCCCCTACAAATTCCCCGACTCCCGAACCCTGAACGAAGCCGCCGAACGCGCCCTCGACCACTACCTCACTCCGCAGCAACGCATCATGGGCAGCCACCATAAACACGACCCCATGTACCTGGCTAACCCGGCCTACAACACCGAGTCCCTTCTAGCCAATGCCAGCGAATCCCTGGGATCGGCGAGCGAAATGCTCAACAACTTCGCGGCCACGCTGGAGCCTGCCCATCGCAAGACTGCGATCGGGATTGCGCAGTTGGTGATGTTGAGCGAGCTGGCGGTGAATCAGGCGTTGGATCATGTTGAGGTGAAGGCGTGATCGGCTAAGCGCTGTAGCTCAGCAGCCGGAAAGAAAATGGCCGAGGTTGTCAGGTGTAACTGATGACCTCGGCCAAATGAGCAGTTCTATTTTTTGCGGCACATCTCGACGTCATCCTGCGTATTCAGGTCGGTGTCGCTCCCAAGCGATACTTGCAGTAATCAATAATCCACCCCCGTTCCTCTGCTGTCAGGCGCTCTACCCCCTCTATTTTCCAGCGACTGAATTACCGCAAATGGCCAGGATGTCTATGCTGTCGACTTGCCTGATCGAAAAATCGTTTGTCGATGCCGTTATACGAAGCAATGGAGTGCGAGATGAAAATCATCGCTTTTTTGGCAATCTATCTCGCCGGCGGGGTTGCCCTTTTTCCCCTCCTCGACCTCTTTCGTCCGGTAGGCATTTCTCTCGACCATTTCTATTCGGAGTTTTACCTAAGCTCCGGCGCTGATGTGGCGCAACGTCTAAGCCTGACCTTCATCTACGCAAGCGTCTTTCACCTGGGGTGGGCTGCTCTGTTTTCTGAATCTGCGAAAAGCTGGATGTATACGACCAACATCAAAGACCTTTGCTATCTCGCCTTACGGTGTTTGAGTGCTTTTTGCATTAGCCTGACGACGCTTGGACTGGTCGGGAAAAGCGCGCAGAAAGTGCCTGCTACAGAGTTTCATCAATATTTTCATTTTCTGGTTATCTGCATGCTCGCGGGCGCTTGGGCGTGGGAGCTCAAGAATTTTTTGATAGCGGTCATTTATTACGCCGCAAGAAAAATCAGGGGAACGGCTAAATGAAGGCCCCGATGCTCCTCATCGCCATTTGTTGCATGGGCACAAGCGCTGCGTGCGCTGATGTCTCGCAAGCGGCAAACGACAAAAACGGGTCAGCAGGCATCACCGTCGATGAGCCCTTGGTGTCGGCCAGATCCAAGTTGATCAAACAAGGATGGAAGCCAACCCGGATGCACACCAGCGATGGCTATGAATACAGTGGTGTCGAGCGGGAGCTGGCCGCACGCAACTTCCTGGAGCTCGATGTCTGCTCTTTCGATAGCTCGCGCTGCATCCTGTTCTATTCAAAGAAAGGCGCCTGCTTGCGTGTCGACACCATGGGTGAGCAACTCAAAGACATGACGGTAACGCGATGGACCGATGAATGTCCTGATGCGCCTTCAGAGCCAAAGAGCGGCGACGCGGGTTAAGCAACAAAAAGGGATCGATTGAAATGAATCGATCCCCTTTTTCCACTGACGGCTAGGCGTCAGAAACAGCGCATGTGCCATCGCCCTCTCTGCCAGTCCAGCTCCCACAAATTTCAGCACCTACACAATATCTGTGATCAACATAAATTCCGTGGGATCGGGCTTGCTCGCGAAGGCGCCAAAATTGACACCCGTTTAATCAGCAGGTGATCCCGAGGTCTGCTTCACCGGCAATTGCAAATTATCCAACGCCCGATTCACCGCCAACTCGCCGAGCATGATCAACTGCGCAATGCCCACCAACGCCCGACGCTGCGAAGCCGGCACCAGACTGGCGATGTTCTGGGCAATGGTTTGGGCCGAAGCGAGAGTTTCACTGGCATCAATCAGCAGTTCTTCGTTTTTGTTGTCCGCCGTCACGGCATACATCCCGCGGGTTCTGCGTGGGGGCGGCGTGGAGCCGGGCGGACAGAGGTAATGATCGAGCGCGCGGTCAGCGGCTTCGTGGAGTTTTCTGGAATCGATGGATTCGTAGGGGGAAACCGAGTCGGTTTCGGGCGGGTTGGGTGTTGGTTTGATCATGGTGAAGCTCCATTTTTATACCTGGTGGAACCACCAACACCTGTCGCTAAACAAGTAAGGGTGGCAGCTGTACGCGGGTTAGCGAACCGAGAGGTATAAGACCCGGCAGACCCGAAGGTCTCCCACGCACAGCCACCATATCGCCATCGCAAATGTCTGCGACAAACAGGAGCGTCGTTGAACTTATACCTGGTCGGGTCGCTAAACCCGGTCGCTGGGTTACCAGCGACACGTAGACGATAAAGACCAGGTACAAAGCGCACAAGCCGGCGGATTCTGGCGTAGCTGTAGGCAACGGCGCAAGGATATGTAGCCTGAGAGAGTGTCTGGAGATGTCTTTTTAAACACAGGCGTTTATCGAGGCCTTACTGCGGCACCTCCCCCACTTAAATAAATCCTCCCCATAACCGGCTGTACTCACCTATCGAGCACTCATAACTGAGCATACGCAGCTTCAAAATCATTGATCGCTTGGTTTACTTTGTATCGAAGCATCAGCGATGCCGAAAGCTTGACCATTGCTTCAAACAGGACATGCCCTGATTGAATCTGGCATTGACCAACACAATGTCCAGCATACCCGCCAGTTTCATATGCGTAGACGTTGTAAAAAACCCTGCCTGACTCCCGTCTCAACCCTGCAGTGAGAAGTGCGACAGCGCCGTCTGCCACTTGGGGCTCAGGCCGTGAAAACTCCAGAACATCATCGAACGGAACGAACATAGCTGAAGCGGACATTACAAATAGACTCGCAATATCTAATGCTTCCTCAACGTTTTTGAGCTCCGGTGTCGCGTACTCGTGTTCAAGAAAATTTCGCATATCGACGACTTTACGCAACAGACTGGGCGCCAATAATCCAAGCGCCCTTACTCGCTCGATCTTTTTTGGCACGTTCCATCTAAGTGATGGATAGCCGAAGGAGATCAGTAACTGATCAAGCTGTCCGACAATGGCTCGTTTCACATTGGTCGTTGCGTTCACAAGCGCGGCCAATCCGCCCCGCTCAAAATCTTCTTCGGCCAAGATCAAAAATTCCATTGGAGAAATTTTCAGATCTGTCATTCCAAAACTTCCACCTCCTAACGCCACTCCACTTTTACTCAAGTCAAATCCATGAGCGACGCAAAACTCTTTGATATCCATCTCAGCTCCTGGCTAATCGGCGAGTCGAAATCAGTGTATCAGTGACAACATGGCCCACCTGGCCGAATTGAGTAGGCAGGCTGCCTCCCTTATCCCAACAGTGGGTAGAAAATGGTCTTGGCTGCCGGTCCTAGCTGGCAACCTTGGCCAAATAGACAGCTTATTTTTTCCAGCACCTCTCGACGTCATCCTGAGTTTTGAGGTCGGTGTCGATTCCCAACCGGTACCAGCAGTAATCAGTAATCCACTCTTGCTCCTCTGCTGTCAGGCGCTCTACCTTCCTGATCTCTCCGTCATTAGCGTGGATGTTGTAGAACTTCATCTGAAACGTCGGATGCTTCTTGATGAAGACAATGGTCTCGATGTCTCCGTCCTCAAGAGCTTCGTAGTAGCCGACGTAAAGCATGGTCACTAGGGCGAAGACCGCCGCGATTAGAAGCTTTTTCCATTCTTGTGACGCCTTTGTCTGTAGCCCTCCGACCGTACAAACGAGGCTCTTAATTTTGCGTAAGAGTGAGATCCGCGCGTTGCACAATGCGCTAAACAAGCCCTGACTTCACAGCTACTCCGAAGCAGATCATGACCAATAACAAAGAAATCACGCTCCATTGCAGCACTATCAGCTTGCGTTTAAGGGGGACCGGGAAATTGGCTAGATCTTGAGAGTTCAGCTCACCCCTTTTCAAATAAAAATTGGGGAATGTCACAATTCCCGAAATGCCACCAACGAGCAGAAGTTTTCCCCAAGGCCCTCCATTCCGAAGCGGAGCGCGAGTCATGATGGCTGAGCAATTCTTCAGATGCTCCAACATCAGATCCATCTTCGTATACGCAAGGTGCAAACAGACTCCAATCCAAAGAACAAGTCCTGCCAGATCAGCGACGGCAATGGCCAGAAGCACCTTATCAACGACGTTCAAACTCATTTACCTGCCTCATAGATCTTCTCACCCGCCCATTCGCCTGTAGCCCCACCAAGGACTCCACCCGCATATGAGCCCGCCGCTACGACGATGACGCCACATGCCAAGGTTGCCATGCCACCTGTGGGTACACCCAAGCCAACACAGATAATCCCCGCTGTGGAACCGGTCAAAAACGCGCCGGTAGCAGCACCGCCGGCCACTCCTCCGACAAAGTTACCAGCCTCGGTATATTTGATTTTTTCGCAAGCATCTTTATTACCTGCCGCACAGACTTCTAGAACCTTCATGTAAGACGCCCCGCCACCTACGGCTGTACCCACCCAGCCACCATACTTCACAACCTTGGCTGCTCTGGCGACACCTTCTGCGTGAGTGGCGTAACCGGGAATCTGTCCCGGAGCACCGGCCAGGGTCCAGTGATGCACCAGGCTTTTGCTTGAGATGCCAAGAGCTGATTTCAGACTTGGATGATCAGGGAAACCGATACCCTTTCTGGTTAACCCGTTGAGCTGTCTATCAAGCTTGGCAAACAGTCGTGCGCGCTCGTTAAAAAACTCCGAACTACGCAAGTGACCGTCACGCTGAAAACTTTTCTGATGCAGCGTTTCGATTTCCTTTAGCGACGTTTTCACGTCTTCAAGATTCTTGGCGAAGATCGACTCACCGACACCGATTGATGTAGAGCCTTGCGAAAGAACGGATTCTATCTGACTCCGATAGCGGACCATGAAGCTCGCTTCTTCGTCGGACATGGGCTTGAGTGCCGCGTCCACTTTCTGAGCCGCTTCCATGAGCAACGCTTCTTCACGTGTGCACTGGGGATTGTTCGGATCGCTCAACACGATGAGCTGCCCGGGCTTGGCGTAACCGGTGACGTGAGGGTTGAGGCGCGAGAATTTCTCAAGCGTTGCGCCGTCCGGCTTATCGAACAATGCTGCTTCTAGCGCAGAGCGCGGCATGACTTGCTGAACGATGTAGAAACCAGGTTCAGCTATTGGCTTTGCAGCCGCCGGTTTCTCTGCCGGAGCCTCAGGGTATTCCGCCCAGTGCTTGGCGTGCAGGTCAGTCGGTTCTACGCCACGGTAGACCTTTTTTCTTGGCGGGTTAGGTTGCGCGGGCCTCGGTACGTTTCCAATTTCACTCATGAATCATCCTTGTTCACTTCGGGAATCCCGGCTTGGGTTTCTGACAGTCCGACGCTATCGAAAAGCCCAAATGCTGGCTGTAGGACAAAACCTAAAAGGCTGTACCCAAACGGCTGATTCCTGTCATTCGCGGGGTGCGCAGGGTAACTGGTAAAAAAGGGTGGTTGTATGGCAGCAGATGGCCACCTACGATGATTGCGGCCCGAATAATCTGCGTTTAACTGCTATTACGTCCAATAACGACAGCTATTTTCGGCCGAAACGGACGTACGCAAGCGGCCGTCCATAAGCGGCAGCTTTCGGCCAATAGCAGACGCTAACTGACATTCCGTTTTAGCCGAATCGACGCCCCAGCCAATTGCCGCCACTGTCTGATGCGGTGCAGTTCGATGGAATAAGAACGGAACTCGAGCTTAGCAACCGCTATGACCCAAACTTCACTATTCGAGAGCTTGGGCGCCAACTAGTAATTAACTTCAATACCTGGTTGTCTTCACCCGCGGCGTCGACCGCTGCGATGAGGAGATCTACTTTCGAAACACTGCGAGGGTGGGCCCTTCTTTGGCAGCATCCATATACCGACCGTGGTATGGCTCAGAAGCGGTGCTGCTGCATTTCATCAAATAAAGCTGTGCTATATCGCTGACGGCCGGTATTTCGATTTTCCAAGGTGACATATTGATGATTTCGAGGGTTATGTACCCGTCGAAACCCGGCTCTACCTGACCGTCATTACAGGTTACCTGCACGAACAACCGCGCAAGGGTTCCTTTGGTTTGCACCAAGCCAAAATAGTCCAACGGTATTTTGTATCGATGTTTACTGCAGGTAATGACTTGCTCACCAGGTTTTAGCACCAAATTTTGCTGAATTTCTTTTTTCTCCGAAAAAACCGTCGAAGGGACTGGATGCGAACCGTATACAATGCTTTCGGAGACGGGCAAAGATTTTGGCTCGTAATACGTATGCCCCAATTGAATTTTGAGAGAAAATTCATCAAATAAGGTTTTTTCGCATACTGAATACTGTGCAACAAGGTGTTCTAGATTTTTATCAATGACAATCATTTTGGCTTTACTTCATTCGGCGATGGCTGAGCGCTTTGTTGTGCTTGAGGAGTCTGCGATTGGTGTTCCAGTATCGTCTTGTAATAGATCGCGTACAGTATAAGAGAAGACACCAAGGAGCTTCCGATTAAGTTCAGCGTCCACCCGATCCATATGGTGGGATTGAGCGAAAACCATTTCTTCAATCGCGCGCGCCGCGTGATGGGAAGCGTCGATATTTCACTGCCACGCTTGATGGGGTTCTGGGTATGCGTCGATTCTGTGGAGAAAAAAATCACAGAGCCCAGCTTTTCGCCTTTGGTCAGGTGAACATTCTTGTTGGTGGTGTTGAATATCCTGAGCTTGAGCTTGCCATCAAATGCAGGTTCGACCTTCGCCGAAGCAACAAGCACCCCGCGTGAAAGAAAAAGACTGCCCGTCGGCAGGACGATGCCATATCGATTGTGCGGCACCTTTATTTCTTCAGCGGCCTCCACCACCACAGAATCGTGGCCCTTGATCGTCATGCCATCGACGATGCGCCACAGGTTTTTGTCGTTGCCAGAATAGTTATCACTCCACCCTTCACCTACGGACAGTTCGAGCGAAAACTCTTCGATTCTATCGTCCTGTGCATTAGTGAGAATAAGGCTGTTGCTGGAGTACGATGCCGCGTCAAAGTCCGTGTGGGATTTCGTTGTACGCCCTTTGATCTGTAACACACTCATCAGATTTGTCCTTCGTCCTTGGGCTGCGAGACGCGGCCACCCTGCCACTGTCCTTTATACCGGCCGATATCCCCGGATACCGCCTGAAAGATAACGTGCGCAAAGCGCGCACCAATCTGAATTTCAAACGCCTCGCTGTGATGGTTGGTGAGCGCGAACGTCATCGGTCCTATATAACCTGGCGGCAGGACACTGGAACTGAACGTTATCCCGCTTCTGAACAGCGTGCTTCTAGGAAAAAAAAGCGCTGCCAGATCTTCTGGAAGATCGAATTCTTCCATGGTGCTCGCCAGATAAGTTTCGCCCGGCTCCATGACGAAGCAGTCATCTGCGTCTGCGAGCATGACCTCGCTGGCAGGGGTGCGTCGCGTAGACTCCCGCAAGCTTCCACCCCCTACAGTCAGGCGAGAGAGGCCTGCGAGTCTTAGGTCAAATCCAACGCCTTCCGGGGTAGTCAACTCACGCTGAGCAAGATGCTTGATTAGTTTTCCATCCCGAACCAGTTTTAGGAGCGAGTGCGGTGAATAAATCATATGTGTTGCCTCGGGAATGGCTCAGTCTCTATTACTGAAAAATCGCCTACGTTTGCAGGCAAAAATTCTGACTCAATCGTTGTGGCCGCATTTTGCGTGTCCTGCGGGCGCAGTAGCAAGGACAAAACCGCGCGACATGCTCAGCGCAGCGCACTGACAGATCCATCGGCGTAGCAAGCCTTCACCGCCCTCTGATCGGTCACGTCCGACAAAGAGTCGATCACCGAAATACAGCACGCGCCTGTGGCAAAGTCATTCGACATATGCTCGCAGTCAGTGGGAAATCCTTGGAACTTAACCCCGGCGGCTGCATACCTGGCTTGCCATATCCCCAGTCATTTGCAGTTCATGGGAGATCTGAACCTTGCTTGCCCCCGAGCGCCCAGCGTCGTCCGTAGTCGCTACTCAGTTACGTACGTTGTAGTACGAAGAATCGATTCGGCTTTGCAAGACTTCCCACATCACCAAGAGCTAAAAAATTTTGCCAACGGCAGCTAATGGCCGATAGCGGCCAGCCGCGAAACAGATCAGCCAGGCTTCGGTAAAAGTAATGGCCTCAAAAATGCTGCTTCTGGCGCACGGTCTTCAAGCGATTAAGGTCTGCAAGCCCTCAATTAACTCTTTAAGCTCGGAGCGATCAACATCGTTCTCTCGATAACTGGAACGCTGGAGGATTTGATCAGCACTCATCAACGGCCAGAATCGGTCAATGACGTCGTTAGGGTTAATACGCGCTGCTGATCCGATTAACTTCTTGGCGTCGCAGGTATCGGATAAAACCACACTGACTCCGAGTTGGGCCTCGATCAAATCGGGGCAAAGGTAGTTTTCGATTTCTCGTTTGCGCGTGGAGTAGAACGATCGGCCTCGCGCCTCGACCTCTCCCTTGCGCTTGGTAATCGCAGCCATTTGCTCGGCAGTACCCCCGATGTCCGAATCCAAAAAAACGCACCATGGAAGTCCAAGATCATCTGCGAGATTGAGGGTGACCCAATGTTTTACGCTGCCGCAGCCACCTATCAGAATTGGGACGATTCCAAGATCCTCCAAACTAGAGGCAAGCTGCCCAGCAGCTTTGAGCGTGTTGGCTGCATGCCTAAGGAAGATTACGTCTGACTTACCCTCTACCAATACGACCGCTCGCGCGCGCTCAAGACCTGTCTCAGGAAGCACACCAAGGCTTTCAGCAGCTTCCTTCAGTACGTCGTTACTAGGCATTTTGACGATCGGGTAACCGTTTTCGCCCTTAGTTACATAACGGATTCCCTCTATGGGCATAAGACCAGCCAGGGCTGGCACGTGAGTGGTAACAATGATCTGCCGGCTGGGATGCAGAGACAGTTCAAGTAGCGCCCGCATCAACATCACTTGATAGTTCGGATGCTGAGAGGTTTCTGGTTCCTCAATGGCGTAGATGACGTCGCGCTGGGTGCCCACTACGGCTTTCTCCGCCTCAGCGCGGAAGAAGTTGAGAAGAATTAGGCGACGTACGCCGCTCCCGCGTTTATTGATCGGTATGCCGTTCTCACCATCCAAGGTGAAGTTGAATACCCACTTCGGCTTATCCTTGAAGCGCGGTGTCAACTCGTTGGCAAGCTCAGGTGCCATCTCTCGCAACTTGTCGAGGGTGCGAGCAGCCACTTCTAATACGCTGGATTCAATTTGACGCTCCAATTCAGTGATTTGGCCCTGAAGTTCGGCCTGAGCCTCCTTGACCGCTTGCTGCAGCGGATTTTTTGCTTCGGCATCGCCATCACTGCTCTCCCTGTCCGCTTTGAACAGAGCAAAGACAGGTAACTGTGCCTCGATCTTTTCCCAGATGGATTTGTTGTCAGTCGAAAGCGCTTTGCTGATATCTAGAATTGTGTCCTGACAGGCTATATGCCCCGCCGCACGGCGAATGGCCTGGCGCCACAGTGAGGCTACTCGCTTGTCGGCAACCTGTTCGGCTATCCCGCGCTGCTCCCCAAGCTTTTTAAGATCGGCCATCTTCAGACTGAGTAGGGTTGCCAATTCCGGGTCCGCAGGATGCTGGCAACGAAGGGCTATCCGCTCGAGTTTTCCAGTACTTGCCTTGTAAGTTTTGACAATCTCCAGCGCGTCCTCTGCATTCAGAAGGTACTCATCTGCCAAAGTCGTCTCAGCAACCTCGTCCAAAACCATACGCTCGGGAAGCCCATCGAACTCGCACGCGATTTCAAATTGGTCGGCGCCTTCCGCCAGGCTGAAGCAGTTCATGTCGCTTTTATCAGGCTTAAACCCTTCCGCCTCAAAGAAGACGGCCAAGGCTTCGAGAATGCTGGATTTGCCATAGTCGTTACGACCGACGATGCCAGTCATGGCTTCGTTGGCAGGGATCACCGTAACGGTGCGATAACCGCGAAAGTGCGTTAGCTTGACGGACTTGAGGCGCATCTGATTTCCCTATCTGAAGTTAAGTCAACAAGGACGAACTGAAGCCAGTCTAGGCAGAGAAATGCACAGCTGCGCGCAGCCAACGTATCGAAAATTTCGCAACGACTCTGATCAGCAAAGGCCAGAGGGTCATTTATCGCTCTCGGTTTCTCACAGTTTTTCCGAGTTCGTGAGTCGTTACTAATGTGGCTACCGCTCAACGTCAACCAGTTGTGGCATCAGCGGCGAATTACAGCAATCGGCCTTTTCAATGGAGCCGTAGTAGCTAAAAAATCACGGCCTAACCAACCTAGGCATCTCCACCCCCTCCCCCAACCTCTCCACCTCCAACCGCACCCTCTCCCCACCCTGCTCAATCACCACCCCATCCCCCTCCACCGCCACCAACTTCACCCCAGGACTCACCCGCTCCCCCTGCAAAAAACTCCTCGGCGGCCCATCGTTCAAACTCAAAATCGCCACCGCCCCGCGACTCCCCGCCATCACCCCACTGACCTTGATCTCCACCGGCGCCGTGCGATTGGAAAACCACTGCAATGCCGGGTTATCGCTACGCGCCGCGAGCAGTTGCGGCGTAGCCGCCGGGGTGTGGGATTCGGCGGTGGTCAGGAGCAGGGATGACCAGGTGGCGATGCCGACCAAGGCAGCCAGCAGCGCGGCGGCCTGGATGAGTTGGGGAGGTGAAAAGCGTGCGGTGTATCTCATGGGCTGAATCTCCTTTTAGTCCCGGTGACCAGACTACGCGGCAATTCTCACGGTTTTATTTCACACGCCTTACATGTTGGCCGTGCAGGATGGTTTTTTGGGACGTGCTGGACGCAAGGGAGTGCGCATTCGATGAACCGGTGCAGGCAGCAGGGTTTTACGCTGATCGAGTTGATGGTGGTGTTGGTGATCATCGGTATCGCCAGTGCGGCGATCAGTCTGAGTATCAAGCCCGATCCGTTGCAGTTGCTGCGCAAGGACGCCGAGCGCGTGGCGCAGTTGCTGCAGATTGCTCAGGCTGAGGCTCGCGCCGATGGCCGGCCGATTGCGTGGTTGAGCGATGGCAAGGGGTTTCGGTTCAGTCGGCGCAGTGACAGTGGCAAGGGCTTTGATCATTTCGATCGGGACCCGCAGTTGCGGCCGCGTCCCTGGCAGAGTCCGAAGCTGGAAGTGCGGGTGGAGCCGAAGCAGAAAGTGGTGCTGAACGCGGAGTGGATCAATCCGCCGCTGCAGTTGACGCTGTCTGACGGGCTCAATCGGTTGAGTGTGCTGCGCGATGCTTCGGGCCGGATTAGCGTGCAATGAACAAACAACAAGGTTTTACGCTGATCGAGGTGATGGTCGCGATTTTGTTGATGGCGGTGGTCAGTCTGATTGCCTGGAAGGGGCTGGACAGTGTCACCCGCGCCGACAGCCATTTGCAGGCCAGCGGTGAGAAGAACGACAGCCTGTTGCGGGCGTTGAATCAGATGCAGCGGGACGTGGAGATGCGCGCGGGGATTGAGCTGACGGAGCCGAAGAAGGTCGGCACCGAGGATGAACCGGCAACGGCACCACCTGCTGTTACGGTGCGCAGCAGTGACAGCAAGGGGTTTCGGCTGGACATCATTCGTAGAGCGGCGGATCAGCCGGGGGCGTTGCAGCGGGTTCGGTGGTGGCTCAAGGGCGACACGCTGTATCGCGCGGTGGCGCCGGCGCGCAGTCGGTATCCGTTGCCAGCGCCGACGGCTGGGGTGGCGGTGTTGGGCGGGGTGAGTGATTTGCAGGTGCGGG
Source organism: Pseudomonas sp. 3-2 (assembly GCF_019710535.1). Taxonomy (NCBI): domain Bacteria; kingdom Pseudomonadati; phylum Pseudomonadota; class Gammaproteobacteria; order Pseudomonadales; family Pseudomonadaceae; genus Pseudomonas; species Pseudomonas sp. 3-2. The sequence continues at coordinate 3,737,933 of NZ_CP081200.1, forward strand.
TTTGGGAGATGGACAAGGGGTGGCGGCAGTTGAGCGGGAATCGGCGGGAGGATCCGTTGGGGTTGGAGGTGCGGTTGACTCGGGAGACGGCGCAGGGGGTGGAGAAGTATCGGCAGGTGATGGGGCCGTTGCAGTAATTGAAGTCACTGAGGTCCTGTGGGAGCTGCGGTGCGACGATTCGACTTGCCAGCGATGGGGCCTGCACATCCAACATTTCATTGCCTGACATACCGCTATCGCTGGCAAGCCAGCTCCCACAGGGTTTTAGGGTGTTTGTGGGTGTTGTGTTGGATTAGCTGAGGACGACTACGCCGCCCGGCAGTTCGGTGCATTTGACGCCGTAGGCATCGCGAATCAGTGCGCCTACGCCGGCCAGCTGGTCGAGGGAGAAACGTGCTTGTACGCGGCGTTGGCCGAGTTCGCGATTGAGCAGAAGCAACATGCCTGGGCGGTAGCGGTTGATCTCGTCGATCATCTGGCTCAGCGTCGCGCCGTTGAACACCAGCACCTGCTGACGCCAGTTCATCACCGCCCCCGTGTCGACGCTTTGCACGGTGCCGACCTGTTGTGCGTCATAGGTCAGTTGCTGGCCCGGTTCCAGTCGCAGGCTACGGCCTTCAACTTCCACATCCACCGCGCCATCGAGGCAAGTCACGCACACCTGCTGATCAAGGTTACGCAGGTTGAACCGCGCCCTGCTCGCCCGCAGCCATCCACCACCGGCCTGCATCGCCATCGGCAGCCGTGCGGTCTGCACTTCGACTTCGCCGCTGACCAGTTCAAAGCCTTGCACGCCCTCATCCACCGAGCGTTGGTTGATGCGGGTCTGGGTATTCAGTTCCAGGCTCAAACCATCGACCGGTTCGACCCGGCGTTGCTGGCCGACTTCGGTGATGTAATCCGCGCCAAGCCCGGAGAACCCGCCCGGAATCGTGCCACGCACCAGCAGGAACGCCGCCGACGCGGCAATCGCGCCGCCAAGAAAGGCCCGGCGACCAAACCGTCGTGGCGCCTGCATCGCTTCCGCCGCCGGTAGCAGCAGATGCCACAACGCCTTGCACTCTTCAAAGGCGCGGGCGTGTTCCGGGCTTTGCGCGCACCACTGGCGCAGCGCTCGGGCGTCGGCGACCGTGGCGCGGCCGGAGGTCAGCAGGATCAGCCAGTCGCGGGCTTCGCTTTGCAGACGCTCGGCAGGCGTGGGCTCGGCAGGTGTCAGACGGAAGATGTTCAAACGCGCAGGTACTCGACGGGTTGATCGGGAGCTTCATTCACTAGACGGTTTTCCGGCCCCGCGACCGAACCGCTGAAACACTTTTCTTTCCAGTTTGGCCGCGCAGTGTCCGAGGGCAGCCTTGATTTCCTTCTCGACCATGCGCGTGGAGATGCCGAAACGCTGGGAGATTTCCAGGTGCGGCGCTTCTTCCAGCCGTGCGGCGATGAAGATTCGGCGCCGCCGCGCCGGCAGTTCGTAGAGGGCGCTGAGCAGGGACTGGATTTCCTTCTGGCCGCCGACCACGCGCATCGGGTCCAGCGCTTCGTCGCTGACTTGCAGCAGTTCTTCGACTTCGCTGCCGGTGAGCAGCCGCGCATCGGCCTGGCGGCGGTCGGCGGCGATGTTCAGGGCCATGCGATAGAGGTAGGCGTTGGGGCGCAGCAGGTTAGGCGGCGTTTCCATGCGGTCGACCCGCAGGTAGGTTTCGTGCAGCACGTCGTTGGCCAGGTCCTCCGAGCCGAGACGGCGTCGCAGGCGCACCCGAAAGTCCTCGTAGGACGTCAGGAACAGCTGGACCATCGAACTTTGTCCGGCGTCTTTCATCCCCCGGAAACTCCTTCCCATTGTGTGCATTCCATGCGCTTTCCTGACGATTCGGGTAACAACAGCAACGTGACTGGCTGGCGCAGTGCGCCGGGTGTGGGCCGGTCGATTTTGAGCGTGTGAAAACTGTCTACCAGCGCTGCATCGCGCCGAACATCGCCGGTCGAGGTGACCAACCGGTTGTGCTGCACCACGCCGTCGCGGCCGATCCACAGCTGCAACACCGCGCGAAAACTGCCGGGCCGGGTCAGTGGCGAACGGCACAGGTTGCGTTCAATCGCGGCCTGCACCGCGGTGGCGTAACTGCGGTTGACCGCTGCACTGGCGGGGGTCGGTTTCTCCGCCGGCAGTGGCACTTCCTCGACTTGCGCAACCTGCAAGGTGAACGCGTCGTCGCGGCTGTACTTGGCCATCAAGCCGCTGCCGCCGAGCATCCGGCGCAACGCTTCGGCGGCGGTGAATTCGCCATCCACCGCCAACGAGCGTCGGCCGCGGCTCAACTGGCTGTCGACCAGCACCGCCATGCCGGTGGCGCGGCTGAACTGTTCGAGGGCGCGGGCCAGTTCCTGGGCCGGGATGTGCAGCGTCATGCGCATCGATGCCGGCATCGGGTCGGCGCTGACGCGGCTCAGAAACAAGCCAAGCAGCAGCCCCAGACAGAGCTGGCGCACGAGCGCTGAACGCGCAAATTCGTCCCTGGCACGGCCTCGCTGCACGGCTGATGCACCCCTGAAAACCGTCATCCTGAGGGCTGTTTATGAATCTGGTGTGACGGCCACTGCAAAAAAACCATCACGGGATCGTTGCCGCCGTTGCACTAGACTCTGGAGCCAGAGCGGCCCCTTCGGGCCGGCCAGGAGGCAGGCATGAAATCAGTCTGGAAAGTCGTCTTCGGCGGGTTGTTGCTGACGGTGTTGGGCGGTGCGCACGCGGAGCAGCCGCTGGGCTGCGTCGAGGTGACGGTGGGTGGCTACAAGGCGCCGAATTACGACTGCCTGAGCCAGCAGATGGGCAACAACCCCGACGGCGCGGCGGCTGCGCAGAAGAATCAGGAAGCGATGAATGTACCGGTCAACAAGCGCCCGCCGAATCAGGTGGGACTGGCGACGCCGGCGGCCACCAGTACGCGGATGGGCAACACGTTTGGCACGTCGGTGAAACCGCAGCGGCCGCCGGTGAATACTGGCGCTTCACCGCTGCTGGGCAAGTGATCAGTCGCTGGGGATCTGGCGAAAGCTCACCGCCAACCGGTTCCAGCTGTTGATGGTGCTGACAGCCATGGTCAGGTCCACCAGTTCCGTCTCGTTGAACTGTTCCCGCGCCTGCTGGTAAACATCGTCAGGCACCCGGCTATCCGCCAGCAGCGTCACCGCCTCGGTCCAGGCCAGCGCCGCCCGCTCGCGCAGGTTGAAGAAGCCGCTGTCGCGCCAGACCGCGATGGCGTACAAGCGTCGATCCGTCTCCCCGGCCCGTCGCGCCTCAACCGAATGCATGTCGGTGCAGAACGCGCAGCCGTTGAGTTGCGAGGCGCGGATCTTGATCAGGTGCAGCAGCGGCGGTTCGATGCTCAGGTTGCTGGTCAGCGCTTCCAGGCCAATCATCGCTTTCATGGCTTTGGGCGATGCACTGTAGTAATCCAGACGCGGGGACATGGGCGGGCCTCGGGCAGCAGAAGAGTGATTTCACGGTAGGCGCTGGTTCGGCAACGTTACAGCCCCAATTCCACGAAAAAATGGCAGACCATTTCCCCCGAGCCAAACACGATACCTGTGGGAGCGGGCTTGCTCGCGAAGGCGGTGTGCCAGTCGATTTTTTGTTGCCTGACACGACGCCTTCGCGAGCAAGCCCGCTCCCACAAGGGTAAGTGACCAATTCGATATTTTTGCTCTACGCAACTACTGCCCCGTAAACAAACGGGAGTAATCTGGCCGGCACACTCAATCACCCGGAGCGCCCCGTCGGTATGGAACTGCATGTCGTGATCAATGGCCGCAAGGATCTGGCCGGTCAGTTGTACCAGCAACTGCGCGGCGCCATTGAATCCGGGCGTCTGGCCGCCGGCACGCAACTGCCGCCCAGCCGCTTGCTCGCCGAGCAACTGGGGATCTCGCGCAAGACCATTTCCGACACCTACGCGCAACTCACCTACGAGAATTTCCTCACCGGGGTGATCGGCAAAGGCACTTACGTCAACGCCCGTTCGACGCCGGTACAGCGCAAACAAAGCCATTCCGAACTGGCCAGTTCCGAGGTGATCGAGAGCTGGCGCAATCTGCCGGTGTTCCTGCGCCACCCGACGCTCGAGGGCTCGCTGCGCTACGACTTCATCGGCGGCGCCACCAGCAAGGGCCAGTTTCCCCAGGATGACTGGCGTCGCTGCGTCGCTCATGCGCTTCGGCAGATGGCCAATGCCAAAGGTTTCTACAGCGTGCCGGAAGGCCTGCCGGCGCTGCGCAATGCGATTGCCCGGCACATCGCGTTTTCCCGTGGCGTGAACTGCCAGGACGAAGACATCGTGGTGTGCAACGGCGCGCAGCAGGCGCTGGATTTGATCACCCGGGTGTTGATCCGCCCCGGCAGTCTGGTGGCGATGGAAGATCCCGGCTACCCGCCGGCGCGGCTGCTGTTCGGCACTCACGGGGCGACGGTGGTCGGCGTGCCGGTGGATGCCGAGGGCATTCAGGTCGAGCGGATTCCCGAGGGCACGCGACTGATCTACGTGACGCCGTCGCACCAGTTCCCGCTGGGCATGCCGATGAGCCAGGCGCGGCGCGAGGCCCTGCTCGAACGGGCCCATGAGCTGGGCGCGATCATCATCGAGGACGACTATGACAGCGAATTCCGCTACGAGGGCCGGCCGACCGATTCGCTGCACAACCTCGACCAGCGCGGCATCGTCGCTTACGTCGGCACCTTCTCGAAAACCCTGCTGCCCGAGCTGCGCCTCGGCTACGCGATCCTGCCGCCGGCGATTCTCGAAGCGGTGATCCGCGCCAAGCAGCTCACCGATCTGCACGCCTCCACCCTGCCGCAATGGGCGCTAGCCAAGTTCATCGCCGAAGGGTGTCTGCTCAAGCACATCCGCCGCTGCCACACCATTTATGCCCAGCGCCGCGAGCGGATTCTGGCGCGCATGGCCACCGACCTGTCGCCGTGGCTGGAGGCCGTGCCGCCCAGCGCGGGGTTTCACATGGCGGTGTTCTGCAAGGTGCCGATCAACTTGCCGCTGGTGATCGAACTGGCGAAAAAAGTCGAAGTCGGGCTGTACGCTATCGACGGCTTCTATTACCAGCAGCCGGCCAGAAGCGGCATGTATTTCGGTTTCGGCGCCATCGAGACGCTGGACATCGACATCGCGCTCGACCGCCTGCGCGACATTCTGCAACAGGTCGTTGGTTAAATTGGCCTAAACGATTAACCGCCGATTGGTTATTGGTGATCCGGGGGTGCAGGCCTATTCTGCACAAGCGTTATCCCTCAGTGAGCAGGATTCGTCCGGCCTGATTCAGGAGTGTGAGCAATGTCCAACGAAGTGATCAACACCGTACAGGTGCAGGCTGCAGCCGGCCGATCGGAGGAGCTGGGCAAGCAGTTGCAGAAGATCGTCGAAACCCTGCGCCAGACGCCGGGCTGCGATTCCTACATGGTCGACCGCTGCCCCGAGGACAGCCACCGCTGGACGGTCAGCGCCCGCTGGCAGTCGGAAGCGGCGATGCAGGCGCATTTCAATCGCCCGGAAGCTCAGGGGTTTATTGACTTGATCGACAGTCGTCTGGCCAATAGCGTGGATTTCAACAGTTTCCCGATCGTATAAAAACAACAGGATCCACATCGATGGCGACGGAGCCCCCTCCGTCGCCATCGTTCGTTTTGCCGGCCTTGTTTTCGCGCGATTGGTCACCCGAACTTCCCGAATATTGGCCGTTTGAATACCCCGGCACGCGGACTACTGTGATCACCGACTCCCCCACTTCATCAGGTGATCACCATGAAAATCCTGCACTTGCTTGCCGCCCCGCTCGCCGCTCTGGCCCTCACCATCAGCGCTTCGGCACTGGCCCACGGTACCGATTCCCCATCCGAGAAAATCTCGGTGCTGCAGGACCAGATGCTGAAAAACGTCCCCGGCAAAAAAGCCCTGATGATCGAAGTCGACTACAAACCCGGCCAGTCCTCCATCGCCCATAAACACGATGGCACCGCCATGGCTTACGTTCTCGAAGGCGAGATCGTGTCACAAGTCAAGGGCGAGCAACCGGTCACCTACAAGAAGGGCCAATACTGGTATGAACCCGCCGGTTCCGAACATCTGGTGTCGAAAAACGCCAGCAAGAGCAAGCCGGCCAGGTTGCTGGTGTTCATGGTGCTGTCGCCCGACGAGCAAGTATTGATCCCATTGAAAAACTGATGGCTGTTTAACCAGCCATAAATGAAAGGCGCAAAACATTGACTTGCGCCTTTTTTATTTCACGCGGCAATTAATCAAAAATGCTTACAACCAATAAAACTATGACATGACAGTCATTCAGCAAATTGTCAGGTTGTTTTCAGTTGGGCGGGAGTAGTCTGAGGCGACTGTCGCCGGTTCTATTTAATCAACCCCGACATGCCTGACTTTCCGACTGAAGTTGCTTCACGGGAGACTCACCATGAAACTTGCATTTGCCAGTAGTCTGGCGATATCGGTTTTAGCCTTGTCAGCCTGTTCTGTTCCAACCGCTCCGAAAGCGGTTTCCTCCCTCGATACGCTGTTCACCCAACCGGTGGGACGCAGCAGCGCCACCCAGGTCAAAAGCGGTCCCGGTGTCTCGCTGGGTGTCATCTACAGCCCAAGCACCCAGGCCAACCGTGACTATTTGCGCAAGTACCAGGCCAACGCCGGCACCGGTTTCGGCCAGAGCCTGCTGGTGCAGCCGATTCATGACGCCTACGTCGCCACCTCGAAACCGGACATGGCCGTGGATTGGGTGAAAGCCTCGCTGCAACGTCAGTTCGGCTCGGTCACGGTGTACCCGGACATGCACAGCCTGCGTGCGGCCAACCCGGATGTGGTGGCGATCGTCGATACTCACAGCCAGTTGATGACTTCGCGCAGTTCGGACATCAAGGCGGATGTGAGCGCGGATTTTTATGACGGGAAGTTCAACTATATCGGCACGGCCAAGGGGTCTGAGGCAAAAGAATTGACGCCGGTCTGGGCGGACTTCAAGCGTTCAGAGGAGATTGTTGCGGATATTAATCAGCAACAGGAAGTTCAGGTTCGGGCGTTGCAAAAGTTTGACCAGTCGCTCAGTAATTTGCTGACCAGGCCGGCAGATAAAGTGTCGATGCTTGATAACAAACAAGGACATAACTTGCAGTAACGAGAAAACCATCAGGCAAAAAAAAGCCCCCGCATCTCACAATGCAGGGGCTTTTTCATTCAACGGCTACTCAAGCAAGCTCAAGCTCCGCCGTCGCCGCAGCAGGCACGACCGCCTGACCGCTCAGCGCCACGTCGTTCAGCTCACGGTTGGCCACCGCGTACATGGCGTAGTCGGTGCCGCTGGCGGCACGGATTTCCACCAGCATGGCGCGCCAGCGCTGGATCATCGCGTCGTGTTGCGCCATCCACAGCGCCAGACGCTCTTCCACGTCCAGGTTACCGCCGCCCGCTTGCAGAACGGCGATGGTGATCGCGCGTTGCTGCCAGTCGACGTCGTCGCGGAACGCTTCACGGGCCAGGGCCTGCCAGTTGTTTTCAACCGGCAAGGCGCTGATCTGCGAAATGTACCAGGTGATGTCCAGCGCGCTGCCCACGGCGAAGTACGCCTTGGCCACTTCGGCTGGATCCTGACCGGTCACGTCGGCGGCTTCGATGATCGGCAGCAGCGTGTAGAGGTGGGTAGTCCCCGCCACCATACGCGCCAGCAGTTCCGGTACACCGGCGGCGACGTACGCCTGATAGCGCGCCTGCCAGTTTTCGCGGATTTCGCCGCTCAACAGTTCGTCCAGTTTCAGGCCCAGCTCTTTGAGGTGCGGACCGAAATGCGCGACGTCACGGGCAGCGTTCTGCTCGTTGCGACGGGCACGCAGGAACCAGCGCGTAGCGCGACGGCCCAGACGCATCAGCTCGTCCATCAGCTCCAGTTGCACGTCAGCGGAGACCTGATAGTCCAGGGCTTCGATCTGACGGAACCAGTGCGGGAGGTGGAAGATATCCCGAACAATCACATACGCACCGGCAACATTCGCCGGGGTCATGCCGGTGGACTCTTTGAGTCGCTGAACGAAGGTGATGCCCATATGATTGACCAGATCGTTGGCGATCTGGGTGCTGACGATCTCGCGCTTCAGGCGGTGACGACGCATGGCTTCAGAGAACTTGCTGACCAGAGTCGGCGGGAACGCCGTTTCCATGTCGCGGGTCAGGTAGTCGTCGTCCGGCACCAGGGAGCCCAGCAGCTGCTCCTTGAGGTCGATCTTGCTGTACGAGATCAGCACCGACAACTCTGGACGGGTCAGGCCATGGCCTTCGGCAACGCGTTCGGCCAGTTGCTCTTCGGTCGGCAGGAACTCGATGGCGCGATCCAGCTTGCCACGGCCTTCCAGGTCGCTCATCAGACGCTTGTACTCGGCGATCCGCGCGTAAGCACGGCGGGCTGCCAGGGACAGGGCCTGAGTCTGCTTGTAGTTATTGCCCAGCACCAGACCACCGACTTCGTCGGTCATGCTCGCCAGCAACTGGTTGCGTTGCTTGTCGGTCATGTCGCCGGCCTGAACCACTTCGTTCAGCAGGATCTTGATGTTCACTTCGTGGTCGGAGCAGTCCACGCCACCGGCGTTGTCGATGAAGTCGGTGTTGGAACCGCCACCATTGAGACCGAATTCCACACGACCCAGTTGGGTCATGCCGAGGTTACCGCCCTCGCCCACCACTTTGCAGCGCAGTTCGTTGCCGTTCACGCGCAGTGCATCGTTGGCCTTGTCGCCGACATCGGCGTGGCTTTCGGTGCTGGCTTTGACGTAAGTACCGATACCGCCGTTCCACAGCAGATCCACCGGCGCCTTGAGCAAGGCGTTCAGCAGTTCGGTCGGGGTCAGCTTGTCGGCCTGGATGTCGAAGCGCTCTTTCATCTGTGGCGAGATGGCGATGCTCTTCGCGCTGCGCGAGAAGATGCCGCCGCCTTCGGACATGATGCTGGTGTCGTAGTCGGACCAGGCCGAACGCGGCAGGTCGAACATGCGCTGACGCTCGGCGAAGCTGGTGGCCGGATCCGGGTTCGGGTCGATGAAGATGTGCATGTGGTTGAACGCGGCAACCAGTTGCAGCTTGTCGGACATCAACAGGCCGTTACCGAACACGTCACCGGCCATGTCGCCCACGCCGACCACCGTGATGCTGTCTTCCTGGACATTGATGCCGCGCTCGCGGAAGTGGCGCTGTACGCCAACCCACGCGCCCTTGGCGGTGATGCCCATTTTCTTGTGGTCGTAACCGGCCGAACCACCGGACGCGAACGCGTCACCCAGCCAGAAGCCGTAGTCGATGGCGATGCCGTTGGCGATGTCGGAGAAGGTTGCAGTGCCCTTGTCCGCCGCGACCACCAGGTACGGGTCATCGTCGTCATGCCGCACGACGTTGGCCGGCGGTACCAGTTTGCCGTCCTTCAGGTTGTCGGTGATGTCCAACAGGCCCGAGATGAAGATGCGGTAGCAGGCGATGCCCTCGGCCGCAATCTCGTCACGGCTGCCGCCCAGTGGCAGGCGACGCGGCAGGAAGCCGCCCTTCGCACCCACCGGCACGATGACCGAGTTCTTCACTTGCTGGGCTTTTACCAGACCGAGGACTTCGGTACGGAAGTCTTCTTCGCGGTCGGACCAGCGCAGGCCACCGCGAGCGACGTTGCCGAAGCGCAGGTGCACGCCTTCGACGCGTGGCGAGTAAACGAAGATTTCGAACTTCGGCACCGGTTTCGGCAGCTCAGGGATCAAGTGCGGGTTGAACTTGAAGCTGAAGTACGACTTGTTCTGGCCGTTGGCGTCGGTTTGGTAGAAGTTGGTGCGCAGGGTCGCTTTGATCAGGTCCAGGTAACGACGCAGGATGCGGTCTTCGTTGAGGACTTGAACGTCGTCCAGCGCAGTCAGGATCGCCTGTTCCAGACGTTGTTGCTTGTCGTCCAGATCGTCGCTGCCGAGCTTGCGGGCCAGATAGAAACGGGTCTTGAACAACCGGGTCAGTTCGCGAGCGATGTCGGTGTGGTTGTTCAGGGTGCTGGCGATGTAGCCGAGGTCGAAGCCCAGACGAATCTGCTTCAGATAACGGGCGTAGGCACGCAGCAGCGCAACGTCGCGCCATGGCAGGCCGGCGGTCAGCACCAGACGGTTGAACGCATCGTTCTCGGCATCGCCACGGACGATGTGGACGAACGCGTCCTGCAGGGTGTCGTTGAGTTGCTGGATGTCCAGTTCCAGGCCTTCGGCGGCGGTGAACGCGAAGTCGTGAATCCAGAACTCGCGGCCGTTGGTGTGACGCAGCCGGTACGGGAATTCACCGAGCACGCGCAGGCCGAGGTTTTCCAGGATCGGCAGCACGTCGGACAGGGCCAGCGGGGTATCGGCGTGATACAGCTTGCAGTGCAGCTCGCGCGGGCCGGAGGCCAGCGGCTGGTAGAAGCTCATGGCCAGCGGCTTCTTCTCGCTCAGGTTCAGCAGGTGCTGCATGTCGACCACGGCCGAATGCGCAGCGAAACGTTCGCGGTAGCCGGCCGGGAAGCCTTTCGGGAAGTCGGCCAGCACGTTGGTGCCGTTGGCTTCGCCGAAGGTTTCGACGGTCAGGGCCGCGTAGTCGTCCTGCCAGCTGCGGCAGGCCTGGATCACTTCGTTTTCCAGTTGCAGCGGGTCGATGTCGATGCGGTTTTTCGGGTCGACGCGCAGGATCAGTTGCACGCGGGCCAGCACGGACTCGGAGAAGAACGTCCAGAATTCGCAGTCGGAAGCTTTCAGGCGCTCCATCAGCACTTGCTGGATCTTCTGGCGAACTTCGGTGGAGTAGATGTCGCGCGGCACGTAGGCCAGGCAGTAGCAGAAACGACCGTACGGGTCTTTGCGCAGGAACACGCGGATCTTGTTGCGCTCCTGGATCTGCACGATCGACATCACGGTGCTGAACAGCTCGTCGACCGGGGTCTGGAACAGGTCGTCACGCGGCAGCACTTCCAGAACCTGTGCCAGTTCCTTGCCCAGGTGAGCCTTGGACTGGAAGCCGGAACGGCGCTCGATTTCCTCGACCTTGCGGCGGATGAAAGGAATCACACGTACGCTCTCGCCATACACCGACGAGGTGTACAGGCCCATGAAGCGGTGTTCCTTGATCACTTTGCCGTCGGCATCGATTTCGCGAATCGACACGTAGTCCGGGTAGGCCGGACGGTGCACGCGGCTCGGATGCGCGGCCTTGGCGAACGACAGCAGTGTCGGTTCGCGCAGGTAGTTCACGGCATAGTCTTCGATGTGGCGGTCTTCGTTGGTCAGACCGGTGCGCAGCATCTTGGTCAGGCCGAGGAAGGAGTTCTGGTCGTATTCGATATGGCCGCCATCGGCCTGATCGACAACGGTGAACTCTTCGTAACCAAGGAAGGTGAAGTGGTTGCCCACCAGCCATTCCAGGAAGCTCTTGATTTCGTTCTTTTCGTCGGCATCGACGGCGAATGCGCTGTTATCGAGCTTGGTGAGGATTTCCTGCACCTTGGCCTTCATCGGCTCGAAATCGGCGACCGCGACGCGGACTTCACCCAGGACCTGTTCCAGCTCCTTGGACAGCACATTCAATTCGGCCGCGTTGGCGCAGCGGTCGATTTCCAGGTACATCAGCGACTCGTGCAGCACGCCTTCGCCGGTGGTGCCTTTTGGCAGGATTTCCAGCAACTCGCCCTTGCTGCCACGACGCACGCTCAGCACGGTGGTCTGCAGGGTGTGGATGCTGTAGCCGCGACGGTTCAGCTCGGTACGCACCGAGTCCACCAGGAACGGCAAGTCATGGTGCAGCACTTCGACCGCGGTGTGCGTCGACTGCCAGCCGTGACGTTCGTAATCGGGGTTGTAGACGCGCACTTGCGGTTGCGCGTGATCGAAGCGCTCAAGCAGGCGCCACGCAGAAAGAGTACAGCCAGCGAGGTCGGAGAGGCGACGTTGGGTCAGCTCGTCCAGGGAAATGATGCCGAAGAATTGTTCAGCGAACAGCGCCACTTGTGGCAGTGCCTGTTCACTGATGTGCTGCGCCAGTGCCGCTTGCAGTTGGTGCTGGAAGTCGGCTTTGCTGGCTGCGGTGAAGAACGCCATCTGTGGTACTCCGCTTGGGCTTGTTATTGATGGAAAGCGTCGCGTGCAAAACCCCTTTCGGGGCGTTCCGTCGCCCTGTTCCTGATTCTCGGGCAGAGGAAACAGGGTGACAGGTGGGTGAAGCTGGACGAGACACTCAGGTCACATTCACCTTCCATGAATGGGCATCTGCAAAAACGATTGTCTGGCGCCGCTCGCGGGGTCCTGGCAATGCCTTTACGGGTGCTCATCCGTTGCGCAGCTTAATGGGTGCGACAATGTGTCTGCTTGCGGTGCTGCGACATATTCGGTCATTGGCACGTAAACCAAGGCGTGCGCATCGATAAACACTAGCATTCATGGGGCGGAACGCCGGTCTCAATCCCCGCTTTTACGGTACAGGCGTGCCAGGAATGACCATTGATCTGTGTCGCGTTCACGACACATCCTCTGACACTCTCACATGCAGAAATTCCCGGGGGCTGGCAGAATCGCGCCCAATTGCGACCAACACGCCCGCCGAGGCAGGAATTCCCCATGCAAATGACCACCGCCCTTTTGATCGTCAACCCGTGCGACGACGAAGAAGACAACATGGCCATGCTCTGCTGCCACAGCGACAAGGGCGAAATGTTTCTGATGAGCCGCTATCCGGACGAGGACGAGCTGGAGATCACCCTGGATGGCGAGCCGTCGAACCTTGATGGCGTCAAGGTCACCCTGAGCAAGACCCTGCTGAAGATCGAAATCGCCGCGGCGGATGCCGATGCGCTGAACGGGGATGATGTGCTGGAAATCACTTTCAACCCGGACATGGTCGATCTGGCTGAAGTCGAGGAAACCCTGAAGAACATTCTTGATGGTACTGGCACCTTTATCAGCCAGATTTGATGGTGTCTGGGCCGGCCCTTTCGCGAGCAAGCCCGCTCCCACATTGACCGCGTTCTGTCTGTAGTACGCGCTCCCCTGTGGGAGCTGCGGTGCGACGATTCGACTTGCCAGCGATAGGGCCCGAAAGAACACCGCACCTCCCCCGCCCTACAAAATTCCAACAATTGCCCCGGTCATTTCCCGCACTTTGCGCAAAATGCCGTTAGTCGCCACCCCCTGCGATGGATTAAAGTAACGCCCCCAGCCCCGGCGTTATCCGAACGCCTGTGGCCACCCTTTCCAGGAACAGTCATCGATGGAACATCGTGAAGCGCTGCTGGCGCTGCGAACCTTTCTTTCAACGCAGATTCTCGGCCAGGAAAAACTCATCGAGCGTTTGCTCATCGCCCTGCTCGCCGACGGCCACATGCTGGTCGAGGGCGCTCCGGGTCTGGCCAAGACCAAAGCGATCAAAGAGCTCGCCGAGGGCATCGAAGCCCAGTTCCATCGCATCCAGTTCACTCCGGACCTGCTGCCGGCCGACATCACCGGCACCGAGATCTATCGCCCGGAAACCGGCAGTTTCGTGTTCCAGCAAGGGCCGATCTTCCACAACCTGGTGCTGGCGGACGAAATCAACCGTGCCCCGGCCAAGGTGCAATCGGCGCTGCTCGAAGCCATGGCCGAACGTCAGGTCAGTGTCGGGCGCAGTACTTACGAGCTGTCGCCGCTGTTTCTGGTGATGGCCACGCAGAACCCGATCGAGCAGGAAGGCACCTACCCGCTGCCCGAAGCGCAGCTCGACCGCTTCCTGATGCACGTGAAAATGGGTTTCCCGGACGCGGCTGTCGAACGCCGGATCCTGCAACAGGCAAGGGGCGAAGCCCTCAACGGCGAGACCAAGCCTGAACGTCGGGTCAGCCAGCAGGCGATCTTCGCCGCGCGCAAGGAAATCCTTGGCTTGTACATGGCGGACGCCGTGGAGGAATACCTGGTGCAGCTGGTCATGGCGACCCGTAACCCGGCCAAGTTCGACCCGGAAATGGCCGAGTGGATCGCCTACGGCGCCAGCCCGCGCGGCTCGATCGCCCTCGACCGCTGCGCCCGCGCCCACGCCTGGCTGGCCGGTCGCGACTTCGTCAGCCCGGAAGACATCCAGGCCGTGCTGTTCGACGTGTTGCGTCACCGCATCATTCTGTCGTTCGAGGCCGAAGCCGCCGGCATCGACCAGGATCGGGTGGTGCAACGGATTCTCGACGTCGTAGCCGTCGCTTGACCTCGATGAACGCCTCCCTGCCGTCCGAACCGGGCATCCGCATCAGCCTCGCCGAGCTGATCGAGATGCGTCACCGCGTGCGCGAAGTGCAGCTGTTTTCCACGCCGAGCCAGCGCAGCCCGCTGATCGGCCTGCATCACTCGAAATTCCGTGGTCGCGGCGTCGACTTCGATCAGGTGCGGGTCTATCAGGCCGGCGACGACGTGCGCACCATCGACTGGCGCGTCACCGCGCGGACGCAGGAACCGCACACCAAGCTGTTCCATGAAGAACGCGAACGGCCGATTTTCATCATGGTCGAGCAAAGCACGCGGCTGTTTTTCGGCTCCGGGCTGATGTTCAAGTCGGTGCTCGCGGCGCAGGCCGCAGCGCTGATCGGTTGGGCGGCGCTGGGCCACAACGACCGGGTTGGCGGGCTGGTGTTCGGCGACAACGAGCATTACGAAATCAAACCACGGCGTAGCAAGCAGAGCCTGTTGCAGCTGCTCAACCGGCTGGTGAAGGTCAACCAGTCGCTGCACAGCGAGCGGGAGCCGGATCGCGATGCGTTTGGCGTGGCGTTGCGCCGGGCCCGTGAAGTGCTGCGACCGGGCAGTCTGGTGATCGTGATCTGCGACGAGCGCGCACTGTCCGACAGCGCCGAGCAGCAATTGAGCCTGCTGTCGCGCCATTGCGACCTGTTGATGCTGCCGCTGTCCGATCCGCTGGATCACGCCCTGCCCGCCGCCGGACTGCTGAGATTCGCCGAACGCGGCGCGCAGCTGGAACTCGACACCCTCAATTTCGACCTGCGCCAGACCTACCGCGCCCAGGCTGAAGCGCGGATCGCGCGCTGGGAACTGCTCGCGCAGAAGCTGCGCGTGCTGCTGATGCCGCTGAGCACCCAGAGCGAAATGGTCGAACAGATGCGCGAATTCCTTAACCCGCAACGCCCGGGGAAAGGTCGATGAACGGCCTCGAACAACTGCAACCGCTGATCTCCCCGCCACCGATTGCCTTCTGGCCGCCGGCACCGGGCTGGTGGCTGCTGCTTTTGCTGTTGCCGGTGATTGGTTTTGCAGTCTGGCGGCTGCGGCGTTTCATTCCGATCAAGAAAAAACCGGTCGTGCGCGCCGAACTGCCACTGGACCCGGTGCGCATCGCTGCACTCGCCGAACTGGCGCAGATGCCCAAACCCTACGACGGCGCTCCGGCCGGGGCCTGGCTGCAGCAACTCAACGGCCTGCTCAAGCGCCTGTGCCGCAACCACTATCCCTACAGCCAGAGTCATACCCTCAACGGTCGCAAATGGCTGGCGTTTCTCGACAACCGTTGCCCGGCCGCCGGCCTGACTCGCTGGATGGTGCTCGTCGAAGGCGCCTACAAACCCGAGTGCAAACTCGACGACAAAGCCATCGCCGGCCTGACCCAGGCAGTCGACACCTGGATCCGCAAACATGTTTGAGTTCGCCTGGCCGTGGATCTTTCTGCTGTTGCCGCTGCCGTGGCTGATGCGCCTTGTGCTGCCGGTGGCCGACAGCGGCGAGCCGGCGTTGAAAGTGAGTTTCCTGGGCGACCTCGAAGGCCTCGCCCGCCGCCGCGCCCGGGCCAATCTGCCAGCGTGGCGCCAACAGGCGCCGTTTCTGTTGTTGTGGCTGATGTTGCTGACCGCCGCCGCACGCCCGCAATGGCTCGGCGAACCGCTGCCGATTGCCGCCAGCGGTCGTGATCTGCTGGTAGCCGTGGACGTGTCCGGCTCGATGGATTTCCCGGACATGCAATGGAACGACGAAGACGTCAGTCGTCTGTCGCTGGTTCAGCATTTGCTCGGTGATTTTCTCGAAAGCCGCGATGGCGACCGCGTCGGTCTGATCCTGTTTGGCAGCCAGGCTTATCTGCAAGCACCCCTGACGTTTGACCGACGCACCGTTCGGGTCTGGCTCGATGAGGCGCGGATCGGCATTGCCGGCAAGAACACCGCGATTGGTGACGCCATCGGTCTGGCCCTGAAGCGCCTGCGCATGCGTCCGGCCCAGAGCCGGGTGCTGATTCTGGTCACCGACGGCGCGAACAATGGCGGCGAAATCGACCCGCTGACCGCCGCAAAACTGGCCGCCAGCGAAGGCGTGAAAATCTACCCGATCGGCATCGGCGCCGATCCCGAAGAAAGCGGCGCCACGGCGTTGCTCGGCGGCAACCCGACCCTCGATCTCGACGAACCGGCGCTCAAGGCCATCGCCGAGGTCACGGGCGGGCGCTATTTCCGTGCCCGCGATGGCAGGGAGCTGCAAGCGATCAAGGACACCCTCGACCAGCTCGAACCGGTGACTCAGCAACCGACCCAGGCCCGCCCGGCGCAGGCGTTGTATCAATGGCCGCTGGCATTCGCGCTGCTGCTGAGCATTTTGCTGGTGGCCCGAGTGTTGTGGCCGGACAACCCGCTGCAACGGCTGTTCACCAAGGAGCTGTATCTGCAAAGCCCCCTGCCTGACTGGCGCGAGCGCCTCAAGCGTCTGCGTTTGCGGAGGCGCCGATGATCGACCTGTGGCCGCACTGGTTCCGTCCCTGGTGGCTGTTGCTGCTGCCGTTGCTCGGCTGGCTGATCTGGCAGCTCTGGCACCGGCAGAAACGCGCCGGTCGCTGGCAGATGATTCTGCCGCCGGCCTTCCACGCCACGCTGCTCAGTGGTGGCAGCGGTCGTGACAGCAAGTTGCCGTGGGTCGCCCTGAGCGTGGCCTGGCTGCTGACGATTCTGGCGTTGCTCGGGCCGAGCTGGGAACGGGTCGAACAGACCAGCCAGAAACCCGCCGACCCGTTGGTGGTGGTGCTGGAGCTGACCCCGGAAATGCTCGCCACCGACTCGCCACCAACGCGACTGGAACAGGCCCGGCGCAAGCTGTTCGACCTGTTGCAGGTGCGCAGCGATGCCCAGACCGCTATCGTCGTTTACGCCGGCAGCGCCCATACGCTGGTGCCGCTGTCGGATGACCTGGCGACCAGCCGCAATCTGCTCGACGCGCTCAAGCCTTCGCTGATGCCGGAAAGCGGCCATCGCGCCGATCTGGCGGTGAGCAAGGCGTTGGCGTTGCTCAAGCAGGGTGCGTTGGGTCAGGGGCGGATTCTGCTGATCGGCTCTTCGCTGTCGGAAGAAGAACGCCAAGGCATTCGCCAGGCACTCAGTGGCCAATCGGCGCAGTTGTTGATGCTCGGTGTCGGCACCGCCGAGGGCGCGCCGATTGCTCAGGAAGACGGCAGTTTCCTCAAGGATGCCCAGGGCGCAATCCGCGTGCCGCAACTCGACAGCCCAGGCCTCGGCGCATTTCTCAACGCGGTCGGCGGCGAGTACCGCAGCGCACGGCTGGATGAATCCGATCTTGGCGACCTCGGCCTGCTCGATGGCCCGCGCAGCCTGCGCGACGATGGCCAGACCGTGCGCCTCGACACCTGGGCCGATCAGGGTTACTGGCTGCTGTTGCCGCTGTTGTTGCTCGCCGCGTGCGCAGGGCGGCGTGGCTGGCTGTTCTGCCTGCCGTTGCTGCTCGCGTTGCCGCAACCGAGCTATGCCTTCGACTTCGAAGACCTGTGGCTGCGTCCCGATCAACAAGGCTTGCACCTGCTCAAACAGAAGCGCCCGGCCGAGGCGGCGAAGCATTTCGAAGATCCGCAATGGCAAGGGGTGGCGTTGTACGAGGCCGGCGACTACAGTGGCGCCGCTCAGCGTTTCGCCGAGGGCAATGACGCCCACGCCCACTACAATCGTGGCAATGCCCTGGCCAGAAGCGGCGAGCTGGAAGCTGCGCTGGACGCCTACGAACAGGCCCTGGAACGCCAGCCGGATCTGCGTCCAGCCCTGACCAACAAGGCGCTGGTGGAAAACCTGCTGAAACAGAAAAACGCCCCGCCGCCAGCCGAACCGCAAGACAAACCGGCGCAGCAAAACATACCGGGCGATGAACCACCGCCAGCGACCGCTCCGCCGCCAGCGGTCAAAAGCGAAACCCAGAGCGAACCGCAAACCGGTGAGTCCGCCAGCGAACCGCCGGCGACCATCCCGCCGCTGCCGGGTGCCAACGAGCTGCCGGACAGCGAACCGGGCGAGGAACAGAACACCCCGCCGCTGCTGCGCCCCAATGAGGACACCCTCGAAGGCGAGCAACAACAGGCGCTGGAACAATGGCTGGGCAAGATCCCGGATGATCCGGGCGAACTGCTGCGACGCAAATTCTGGTACGAACAGCAACAACATCAGGATCAGGAAAACATTCGATGACCCGTTTCACCGCTCTCTTGCTGCCCCTGCTGATCTGCACGGCCGCCGCCCAGGCGGCCGAGCTGACGGCCAGTGTGGATCGCAGTCGCCTGAACTCCGGCGAGACGGTCGAACTCACCCTCGAATCCAACGATGTCACGCAGTTCGGCAAACCGGACCTGAGCCCACTGGAGCCGCTGTTCGAAGTGCGCGGCACGCGTCAGGTCAACCAGTTGAACACGCTAAACGATGACAACCGCGCTACCACGCGCTGGATCATCACATTGCTGCCCAAGCAGAACGGCAGCGTTGAAATCCCGCCGCTGAAACTGGGCGACGTCGAGAGCCAGCCGATCACCGTGCAGGTGATCGAGAGCGACACCCGCGAAGAGAACAATGCCCGCGAACCGGTGTTCATCGAAGCCAGCCTCGACCAGACCAGCGTCTACGTGCAGGCCCAGGCCATCCTGACGTTGCGCATCTACCATTCGGTGTCGCTGTACGATGACAGCAGCCTGACGCCGTTGCAGATCGCCGACGCGCGCATCGAGCAACTGGGCGACATGCGCACCTACGAAAAAGACATCAACGGTGTGCGCCACGGCGTGATCGAGATGCGCTACGCGATCTATCCGCAGCACAGCGGCTTGCTGAGCATCGCCCCGCAGACCTTCAGCGCCACACTGGTCGATACCCAGCCCTCGCAGGACGCTACGGCGCAGGGGCCGAAACCGGGCAAACTGATGCACATCAGCTCCGCCGCGACTTCGCTGACGGTCAAACCGAAACCGATGACCTACCCCAGCGATGCGCCGTGGCTGCCGGCCCGCAGCCTGAGCCTGAGCGAAAGCTGGAACCCGGAGCCGGATCACACTCAGGTCGGCGACTCCCTGACCCGCAGCCTGACCCTCAAGGTCGAAGGCCTGGCCAGTTCGCAACTGCCCGCCCTGCCCGCCACCGAAGCCAACGGCCTGCGCCGCTACCCGGATCAACCGGTGCTGAACAACCAGAGCAGCGACCGCGGCCTGATCGGCAGCCGCGAAGAACGCGAAGCGCTGGTGCCGAGCCGCAGCGGCGCGATCGAGTTGCCAACGGTGGACGTGGTCTGGTGGAACACCTTCGAAGATCACCTGGAACACACCAGCCTGCCGGCGCGCACCCTGCAGGTGGCGAACAACCCGAGCCTGCAAGTCGACACCCCGGCCGGCAACGCGCAACCGCTCAGCGCCGCCGACAGCGAAGCCTTGTGGTGGTGGAAGCTCAGCACGTTCGTTTTCGCCTGCACCACCCTGCTCGGCTTCGGCCTCTGGTGGCGTGCCCGTTGGCAACCGGCGATCCTGCGCGCCGCGCAAACCGGCCCGAGCCCCCGCACCCTGCTCGACGACATCAAACGCGCCAGCCAGGCCAACGACCCCCACGCCACCCGCCAGGCCCTCGACGCCTGGGCGCGTCAGCAACCGGAAACCCTGGCGGACATGGCGGCGCGCTTTGTGCCGCTATCAGATGCGCTCGATGGCTTGAACGGCGCGTTGTACAGCGAGACCGGGCAGCATTGGCAGGGTGAGGATCTGTGGCGGGCGATCCGGACGATTCCGACGGCGGAGCGGGTACAGGATCCGGTGGGGGACAGTGGGTTGCCGCCGCTTTATCCGAAGTAGTTGCAGTCCGGTCGAGGTTTTTGCCAGTAAACTCTCCCCTCTTTCGCCGCCCTCTCATCCCGGCGGCCATCACCTCTTTATATTGCGGAGTCAGCCTTGCGTCTGTTTCACACCTCCGACTGGCACCTTGGGCAGAACCTGCACGGCCAGGAGCGCGATTTCGAGCACGCCTGTTTTCTCGAGTGGCTGCTGCGCCAATTGAAGCTGGCGCAGCCGGACGTGCTGCTGATCGCCGGCGACATCTTCGACACGGTCAATCCGCCGGTCAAAGCGCAGGAACGCCTTTACGATTTCATCGTCAGCGCCCATGAACAGCAGCCGTTGCTGACCATCGTGATGATCGCCGGCAACCACGATTCCGGCTCGCGGATCGAGCTGCCCGCGCCGTTGATGCGGCGTATGCGTACCCATGCGCTGGGCCGGGTGTTGTGGCTGGATGACGGGCAACTGGATGCGGAACGTCTGCTGTTGCCGCTGCCGAATGCGTCCGGCGAGATCGCCGCGTGGTGCCTGGCGCTGCCGTTTCTACGGCCTGCCGAGGTCACCGGCGCGCATCTGGGCGACAACTATTTGCGCGGCATTGGCCAGGTGCATGAATGGCTGATCGAAGCGGCGAACGCCAAGCGCCAACCGGGCCAGGCGCTGGTCGCCATCAGCCATGCGCACATGGCTGGCGGCTCGGTGTCGGAAGACTCCGAACGCAGCCTGATCATCGGCAACGCCGAAGCGCTGCCTGCCAGCCTGTTCGGGCCGAGCATCAGCTATGTCGCCCTCGGCCATTTGCACAAGCCGCAGAAGGTCAATGGCGAAGAAAGAATTCGCTACAGCGGCTCGCCGATCCCGTTGTCGTTTTCGGAAATCAGTTATCAGCACCAGGTGCTCGACGTTGTTCTGGACGGCGAAACCCTGGTCAGCGTCGAGCCAATGCTGATCCCCCGCTCCGTCAATCTGCAACGCCTCGGCCCTGCGCCGCTGGCGGAAATCCTGCTGCAACTGGCGGACCTGCCGAATATCGACCTGCTCGCCGAAACCCAGCGCCAGCCGTGGCTGGAAGTGCGGGTGCGCCTCGACGAGCCACAACCGGATCTGCGCCATCAGGTCGAAAGCGCCTTGCAAGGCAAGGCTGTGCGACTGGTACGGATCGCTGCCGAATACGCCGGCAACCGTGGCGCTGATGGCGCCGAAGACGGCAGCGCGCTGATCGAACTGGACCAGCTCACACCGCAGGAATTGTTCAGCCGCGCCTGGCTCGACAACTACGGCAGCGAAGTCGACGAGCAAACCCTCAAGGACTTCGCCGAACTGCTGCAAGACGTACAGATGGAGGGCGAGCAGCCATGAAGATTCTCGCCATTCGTTTGAAGAACCTCGCCTCACTGGCGGGCCCGTTCGAAATCGATTTCACCGCCGAACCGCTGGCCAGCGCCGGCCTGTTCGCCATCACCGGCCCGACCGGCGCCGGTAAAAGTACCCTGCTCGACGCCTTGTGCCTGGCGCTGTTCGGTGCCGTGCCGCGACTGAACAACACCGGGCGTGACGCCAAGGTGCCGGACGCCGACGGCGAAATCGCCACGGGTGACCCGCGCACCCTGCTGCGCCGTGGTACGGGCGAAGGGTTTGCCGAGGTTGATTTTGTCGGCGTCGATGGCCGTCGCTATCGCGCGCGCTGGGAAGCCAACCGCGCCCGGGAAAAGGCCGGCGGCAAGTTGCAGGCCAGCCGTCAGAGCCTGCGCGACATCGATCAGGATCAACTGCTCGCCAGCCAGAAAGGCGAGTACAAGACTCAGCTCGAGGCCGCGCTGGGCCTGAACTTCGAACAGTTCACCCGCGCCGTGCTGCTGGCCCAGAGCGAGTTCAGTGCGTTCCTCAAGGCCGACGACAACGACCGCAGCGAACTGCTGGAAAAACTCACCGACACCGCGCTCTACACCCGCCTCGGCCGTCGCGCGTTCGACAAGACCAAAGAGGCCCGCGAAGCCCACAAGCAGTTGCAGGATCAGGCCACCGGCGTAACTCCGCTGGCCCCCGAGGCCCGCGCGGAGCTGGACGAGCGCTTCAATGCCGCCCAGCAACAACTGAAGTTGCAGCAGGCGCAGCTCAAGCAGATCGAGCAACAGCACGACTGGCTCAAGGAGCTGTTGCGGCTGCAAGACTCGCAACAAGCCGCCGCCGAGCAACTGCGCAGCGCCGAGCATGAACGCGAATCGCTGGCCGGTGAACGTCTGAAACTGACACGCCTGGAACAGCTCGCCCCGCAACGGCACCAGTTCGCCCGCAAAACCGAACTGGATGTACTGCTGACGCCACTGGCGGAACAGATCAGCGCGCACACCCGGCAACATGGCGAGCTGACCGAGCGCCAGACGCGACTGGAACAGGATCTCGCCGCAGCGCAGATCGCCCTGACCCAGGCGCAAACGCAGCTGAGCGAAAGCGCGCCGCTGTTGCGCCAGGCTTTCGAGGAGCAAAGCACCCTCGCCCGCCTCGCCAAGGACGTTACGTCCGGCACCGAAGCGAAGCACGCCGCAGAGCAAGCCTGCGCCCAGGGCCAAAGCACGATCCAGTCCCTGCTCGATCAGCAAAAACAGGTCGCCGAACGCTTGCAGCGCATCGCCGTCGATCTTGAGCAAAGCGCTCACTTGGCACCGTTGAGCGAAGCGTGGAATGCCTATCGCGACCGTTTGCAGCAACTGATGCTGATCGGCAATCGGTTGAGCAAGGGCGAAAGCGAACTCGCTTCCCTCGAAGAAAACGCCGCCCGCGCCAGCGAAGCGCTCGCCACGCAAAAGCAGCAGCTGGAAGTGCTGTTCAAAGAGGCCGGCGCTGAGCCTGATGCCGTTGCCGAGCAGATCGGCATCCTCGGCAATCTGTTGCAGGACAACCGCAAGCAATTGCGCGCCGTCGAGGACCTGACTCGCCTGTGGGCCAGTCAGCAGGAGCTGGACAAACGCAGTGCCGAGCTGCAACAGCGTCAGCTCGATGCGCAACAGGAACGCGAGCGCCTGACCCAGGACGGGGTGAAGACCAAGTCCGAGCTGACCGTCGCCGAACAGACCCTCAACGTCACCCGTGAACTGCTCGAGCGTCAGCGTCTGGCCCGCAGTGCCAGTGTCGAAGAGCTGCGCGCGCAGTTGCAGGACGACCAACCGTGCCCGGTCTGCGGCAGCAACGAGCATCCGTATCACCAGCCGGAAGCCCTGCTGCAAAGCCTCGGCCGTCACGATGAAAGCGAGCAGGCCAGCGCGCAGCAAGCAGTCGATCACCTGAAGGAAAAACTCACCGAGCTGCGTGCCAGTGTCGGTGGCGTGATTGCCCAACAGAAAGAGTTGCTGCAACAGCAGGAGCAACTGGCCGCCCAGCAGCAGGCGCTGACGCCGAGTATCGAGGCGCATCCGCTGGCGGCGTCCTTGCTGAATCAGGACAGTGACAAACGCGCTGCGTGGCTGACTCGCCAGAATGAACAACTGAACCAGAGCATCACCCAGGACGAACAGCGCCAGACCGCCCTGCTCACGCTGCAACAGGATGCGGCGCGACTGACCCAGCAATTGCGTCAGGCCGAGACGGCGCACCAGCAAGCGGCGCAGCACCTGAGCAATCAGCAACGCGAACTGAGCGCTGACCGCCAGCGTCTGGACGAAGAGCTGGCGGCCTTTGCCACACTGCTGCCGAGCGACACCCTCGATGCCTTGCGCGCCGAGCCGGCTGCCACCTTCATGCAACTTGACCGGCAGATTGCCGAACGTCTGGCGCAAGTCGATCAGCAGAAGGAAGAGCTGGCCGAACAGCAACAACGCCAGCAGACGCTCGAGAAAGAACAGGACCGCCAACAGGGCCGTGTGCAGCAGCTGCAAAACGCTGAACAGCAACTCAACACGCTGACCGAACAGCAACTCGCCAGCCAGGAAAAACTGGCGCAATTGCTCGGCGAGCACACCTGCGCCGAGCATTGGCAGCAGCAACTGGAACAGGCCGTGGAACAGGCGCGCAACGCCGAATCCACGACGACTCAGGCGTTGCAGGAAGCGCGTACGCAGTGGGTGCAAATCGCCGCCGAACTCAAGGCGCAGCAAGAGCGTCTGCAAGCGCTGGAAACCGAAGACCGCGAACTGGCCGGCAAGATTGCCGACTGGCGCGCCCGTCATCCGGAGCTGGATGACGGCGGCCTCGAAGACCTGCTGCGGATTGATGACGCGCAAGTTGATGAGCTGCGCCAGCGCTTGCAGCGCAACGAAAAAGCCGTTGAACAGGCCACGGTGTTGGTGCAGGAACGCGATCAGCGTCTGCTCGAACATCAGGGCCAACACAACGGCAACCTGGACGCCGAACAACTCGCCAGCGCCCTCGCCGACCTGCAAAACCAGTGCACGGCCAGCGAACAGCAATGCGCCGAACTGCGCGCCGAGCAGGCCGAAGACCAGCGCCGCCAGAACGCCAATCAGGCGCTGGCGCAGCAGATCGCCGATGCCTATGCCGAATATCAGCGCTGGGCGCGGCTCAATGCCTTGATCGGCTCGGCCACCGGCGACACCTTCCGCAAGATCGCCCAGGCCTACAACCTCGACTTGCTGGTGCATCACGCCAACGTGCAGCTGCGGCAGCTGGTCAAGCGCTATCGCCTCAAGCGCGGCGGCAGCATGCTCGGCCTGCTGGTGATGGACACCGAAATGGGCGACGAACTGCGCTCGGTGCATTCGCTGTCCGGCGGCGAAACGTTTCTGGTGTCGCTGGCCCTCGCCCTGGGCCTGGCCTCGATGGCGTCGAGTACGTTAAAGATCGAATCGCTGTTCATCGACGAAGGCTTCGGCAGTCTCGATCCGGAATCCCTGCAACTGGCCATGGACGCCCTCGACGGCTTGCAGGCGCAAGGCCGCAAGGTTGCGGTGATTTCCCACGTGCAGGAAATGCACGAACGGATTCCGGTGCAGATTCAGGTGCAGCGCCAGGGCAACGGTTTGAGCACGCTGGAGGTGAAATGAACACGCCGTATTCGTTCCGCCGCTGCCCGTACGCGATGCGGGCACGGATGGCCCTGCGTTATTCGGGCGTGCCGGTGGAGATCGTCGAAGTCAGCCTCAAGGCCAAACCGGCCCAGATGCTGGCGATCTCGCCCAAGGGCACGGTGCCGGTGCTGGACGCGGACGGTCAGGTGATCGACGAGAGCCTGGAGATCATGCACTGGGCGCTGGCGCAGAATGATCCGGATAACTGGTTGCTGGGTGGCGATTCAAGGATCGCCGAGTTGATCGAGGCCAACGATCAAGTGTTCAAGATTCACCTGAATCGCTACAAGTACGCCGAGCGTTATCCGGAACAGCCGTTGGAGGTTTATCGGGCGGAAGGTGCGTTGTTCTTGCAGCGGCTCGATGAGCTGCTCGAGGGTTGCGATTACTTGTTGACCGCGCATCCAAGCCTGGCCGACATCGCGCTGTTGCCGTTCGTTCGCCAGTTCGCCCATGTTGATCGTGACTGGTTTGCGCAGACGCCTTACGTGCGGTTGCAGGCCTGGTTGCAGCGGTTTCTGGAATCGGAGCTGTTCACCGGCATCATGAAAAAGTAGGCGCGTTACGCCAGCACTTCACACATGCCGATGGCCGAACAATCCACTTCGAACGGGCCGAGAAAACCGCTGGCGGTTTTCGCTGGCGGATTGCCGGCCAGCAGCCCCAGCGCATTGGCCCGTTCGATGTTGTGCGCGATGTTGTGGTTGGCCTCTATGGCCCGGGCCAGCCCGCCGACCGAGCCTTGGCCAAATCCCAACAGGGAAGCGCCGTTGGTCATGAACGCCAGTCCGGCAATGACCCAGAGTCTGTAGCCTTTCATGCTCCGCCGACTCCCGCGAGTTCAGCTGAACCGACCGCTGCGTTTTGCGAGCGAAGTTCGAACTGGATGCCGGGATGTGCGACGTCGATCGGTGCTTCGAAGCTGTGTTGCGACTGCGACGCCAGACTGACAAACAGCACCATGACCAGGTACAGACCGATGGCCACGTAGGCGCCGCGTTTGGCGGAAGTGATGATTGAACTGGCCATGATGTGTGCTCCGTGGACAATGTTTCGAGGTCCACAGGATCGATCAAAAAAGCCGGGGTAACCACTCAGGGTTTTCCATAGTAACCATCAGCTTCGTTGATTATTTAGCCGGTCTATCTCGCCGTTTGAAAATAGCTATCGTTGGTCGCGGCGCAGACAAAAACTGCCCAAGGCTGCGATCTTTTGATTTTGCTTTTCAGGAAACAAGATCAAAGGATCGCAGCCTTGGGCAGTTCCAGGGCGTAACGGAAATTTCAGTGTTGAGCTTTGTGATCCAGCGCGGCGTAGAAGTTGGCGCTTTGTTGCAGGTATTTCTGGGTGTAGCTCTGGGTGTGGGATTTTTTGTCGCTGATTTCAACGTTGGCACTGGCTGGCAGAGCCACGGTGGCGGAGATGGCGGAAGCGGCAATTACGGAGAAGAGATTGAAGTTCATGGCGGTAACCCTCGTGTTCAGTTGGCTTGCTTGCCCGGTTGGGCCGTGGAGCAAACTTAACGCTCGAGGGTTGATCGCTTGAAATGCTTTGCAACATTACCTGTTATCAGCAGGATTAATACAAAGCTTCAGGCCCCGTAGAACGGGGCCTGCGGCTTATTGACGCACGATAAACTTGATGTCGCTCGGGGCGTCCATCGGCAGTTTTTGCACGGTTTTGCCCAACAGACCGGTCTTGCCGTCGCGCTCGACCACGACAATCTGGTTGCTCTTCTGGTTGGCGATCAGCAGGAATTTGCCGCTTGGGTCGAGGCTGAACTCACGGGGGTGATCGCCTTCCACCGAACGTCGTTGCAACTCTTTGAGCTGACCGGACGCCGGATCGATAGCGAACACCAGCAGCTGATTGGCGGTGCCACGGTTGCTGACGTAGAGGAATTTGCCGTCGGCGGACGCGTGCAGCGCGGCGGCGGCCTTGTCCGAGGTCGGTTGACCGGCCGCCAGATCGACCAGTTGCGTCTGGGTCAGCACGCCGTCGTGGTAATCGAACACCGCAACCTGGGCGCTCATTTCCATGGTCAGCCAGGCGTGTTTGCCGTCGGCGCTGAACAACAGATGACGCGGGCCGCTGCCGGCGGGCAAAGGCACAGAAGCGGTCATCGCCGGCGTCAATGGCAAGTCCGGGTTGGCCTTGGGATCGAACAGGTAGACAAAGACCTTGTCCGCGCCCAGGTCATTGGAGAACACATAACGACCGTCCGGCGAGGAAACTGTCGAGTGCACGTGGTTCGAGGCTTGACGCTCGAGATTGATCCGGCTTGCCGGGTGCGCGCTCATCTGCACCACCGGTTTGAGCTTGCCGTCGCTGCCCACCGGCAATACCGCGAGGGTGCCGCCCGGATCTTCCATCACCGAATAGTTGCTGACGAATAGATGGCTGGCGTCGCCGCTGAGGCTGGAATGGGTCGGCTCGTTGCCCAGGCTCTGGACCTGATTGATCAAGCTCAGCGCGTGGGTTTTCGGATCGATGGCATAGCTGCTGACGCGACCGACCGGGTCTTTCTGCCCAGGGCCGTTTTCGTTGACCACGAACAGCCGACGCTGATCCTTCGACAGGGTCAGCCACGACGGGTTTTCGCTCTTGATCACTTGCAGCGGCTTGGCGTCGATCTGGCCGGTGGCGCTGTTGAAGTTCATCCGGTAAATGCCTTCGCTGGTGTCAGCGGTGTAGGAGCCCACCAAAAACTGGAAGCTCTCGGCCGAGGCACTGGAAAGGCCCATCGCGCCGACGCTGCCGGCCATCAGCAATGGCCAGAATTTACGCATGTTCATTCGGTTTCTTCCTCGTCGTCGGCGCTGCTCAGTACATCACCGAGGCACACCAAGCGGTGCTCGCCAACGGTTTTGGTGTCGCTGGAAAAACCGACGATCAGCCAACTCTGCAAATCTTGATCAAACGTCGCCGCTGCCACCTGCGCCGGGGTGAACTCCCAATGCTTGGCTGCCCGGCCATCGATGCATTCGATGTGCAGGTTGTCGTCTTCGTCGAGGGCGAATTCGAAAGCGTGCAGGCCGTCGATTTCGACCATACCGCAGTGTTCGAGGGCGTTGAGAAGGGTGTCGGTTACGGCAGTCATGGCAATCATGTCTTTCAGGGGGAAAGGGGCAATGATAGCTCAAAGCAGCTGCTGAGCCCTGCCTGTGGGAGCGAGCCTGCTCGCGATAGCGGTGCATCAGTCGACATTCATGTCGCCTGACGATCGCGAGCAGGCTCGCTCCCACATTGACTGGGTTCGGCGGTTAGAGGGCGTCGCGCGATGGCTTGCCATCCACCAGCCGCTGTATGCGCAACGGGTTGGCGTTTTTTAGCGGTTCCGGCAGCAGACTGTCGGGGTAGTTCTGGAAGCACACCGGACGCAGGAATCGATCGATCGCCAGCGTACCCACCGAGGTGCCGCGAGCATCGGAGGTCGCCGGATACGGCCCGCCGTGAACCATCGAATCACACACCTCGACACCGGTCGGATAACCATTGAGCAGGATCCGTCCGACCTTCTGTTCCAGCAACGGCGTCAGCTCCGGGAAGTGCTCGAAATCCGTCTGCTCGCCGATGATGGTCGCCGTCAGTTGCCCGTGCAGGCCCTGCAACGCCGCGCTCAACTGCGCCTTGTCGGCCACTTCGACAATCACCGTGGTCGGGCCGAACACTTCTTCCTGCAGCACTTCATCGCCATCGATCAGCAGGCTGACATCGGCCTTGAACAACTGCGGCTGCGCCTGATTGCCCTGCTGCGGATTGCCCGCCAGATGCTCGATGCCGGCGTGCGCCAAGAGTTTTTCCAGGCCTTTGCCATAGCTGCCCAGCGTCCCGGCATTGAGCATGGTTTGTGCCGGTTGATCGCCGATCAGCGCCGCGACTTGCTCGACGAACGCGGTGAATTGCGGTGAGCGAATGCCGATCACCAGGCCCGGGTTGGTACAGAACTGACCGCAGCCCTGCACCACCGACGCGGTCAGATCGCGGGCGACGGTTTCCGAACGTACGGCCAGTGCCTGGGGCAACACGATCACCGGGTTGATGCTCGACATCTCGGCAAATACCGGGATTGGCTGAGGCCGCGCGGCGGCCATGTCACACAGCGCCCGCCCGCCGCGCAGCGAGCCGGTGAAACCCACGGCCAGAATCGCAGGATGCTTGACCAGCCATTCGCCGACGCCACCGCCGTAGATCATGTTGAACACACCGGCCGGCATAGCGGTTTTTTCTGCTGCACGGATCAACGCGTCGGCAACCAATTCGGCCGTGGCCATATGACCGCTGTGAGCCTTGAACACCACCGGGCAACCGGCCGCCAGCGCCGACGCGGTATCGCCGCCAGCAGTAGAGAACGCCAGCGGAAAATTGCTGGCGCCGAACACCGCCACCGGCCCCAGGCCGATACGGTACTGACGCAGATCCGGACGCGGCAACGGCTGACGATCCGGCAATGGCAGGTCGATGCGTGCACCGTAGAAATCACCGCGCCGCAGGACTTTGGCGAACAAGCGCATCTGACCGCTGGTGCGCCCTCTTTCGCCTTGAATCCGCCCGGCCGGCAGCGCGGTTTCGCGGCAGACCACGGCGACGAAATCATCACCCAGTGCGTCCAGCTCATCGGCGATTGCATCGAGAAACTGCGCGCGGCGTTCGGCGCTGAGGCTGCGATACGCCGGATACGCCGCCGCAGCGGCCTTGGCGGCAGCGTCGACTTCCGCTTCCGTGGCCTGAATGAAATCGTGGGGCAGTGCTTCGCCCGTGGTGGCGTCGACGCTCTGCAGCTTGACGTTGCCCGCCGCGCTGCGACGACCGCCGATGTAGTTGTGACCGAGAATCTGAGTCATGGGATCTCCTTAAAGGGTGCCGATGCTGTCCGGTTCAAATGCCGCTGCAACCGGGGCGATGCCGTTGACCAGCGGTGCGCCGAATTCAGCCTGGCTGATTTCGAACACGTCGCCCGGTTGAGTACGGATGCCATCGGCGAACGACAGGGTCGCGGTGCCGAAGAAGTGAATGTGTACGTCGCCAGGACGCAGGAACTGGCGGTACTTGAAGTGGTGGTATTCGAGGTTCGCCAGGCTGTGGCACATGTTGGCCTCGCCGCTGAGGAATTCGTTCTGCCACAGCACTTCGCCGTCGCGCAGGATGCGACTGGTGCCCGCCAGGTGTTGAGGCAATTCACCCGTGCGAAGTTCCGGGCCGTAGCTGCAACTGCGCAGCTTGGAGTGGGCCAGGTACAGGTAATTCTTGCGTTCCATGACGTGATCGGAGAACTCGTTGCCCACCGCAAAACCGAGGCGATAGGGCCTGCCGTCGTGGCCGATGATGTAGAGGCCGGCCATCTCCGGCTCCTCGCCGGCGTCTTCGGCAAACGGCGGCAGCGGGAACGGCTGGCCGGGACGCACGACAATGCTGCCGTCGCCCTTGTAGAACCATTCCGGCTGCACCCCGGCCTGCCCCGCCGCCGGTTTGCCGCCCTCCACGCCCCACTTGAAGATGCGCATGGTGTCGGTCATCGCCGCTTCGTCGCCGGCCTGCTGGTGCATCTTGTCCCGGGCCGACGCGCTGCCGAGGTGCGTAAGGCCGGTGCCGCTGACCAGCAGGTGCGCCGGGTCCGGGTGATCTAACGGCGGCAGGATGCGCAGTTGGGCCAGCAACTCGGCGTAATCATGGCTGATGCCCAAGCCGAGGGTCTGCACTTGCTGCGCGAGCGTGTTGCCGGCCTCGATTGCCGCCAGTGCCAGATCACGAACCGTGCGCGCATCCTGCACTTCACGCACCAGACCGCCCTCGACCACCCCGACACGGCGCTCGCCGTTACTCAATTCGAATTGAACCAGATGCATAAATCCTCTCCTCTATACAAATCCTGAGTTCAGCGCCGTCCCTATGTGGGAGCGGGCTTGCTCGCGAAAGCGGTGTGTCATTCAACTGTGAGGGTGGCTGACCCAGCGCATTCGCGAGCAAGCCCGCTCCCACATAGGTTATGTATGGTTCTGCAGATTCAGGTGCGCGTCGCACCCCGTGCGCTGGCGGCGAATTGGTCAACCGGCAGCACATGCTTGCGCTCCAGCACGCGATAAACGACGCCCGTAAGAACCAGCCCGAACACCATCACCCCGGACAGGAAGTACAGGCCCGAAGCGAGGTTGCCGGTGTATTCCTTCAGCGCGCCGATCACGAACGGGCCGATGTAACCGCCGAGGTTGCCCACCGAGTTGATCAAGGCGATCCCGGCCGCCGCGCTGGCACCGGCAAAGAATCGGCCCGGCAGCGTCCAGAACACCGCCGTGCAGGAAAACAGCGCAAACGCCACCAGACACAACGCCGCCAGTTGCGCCACCGGCAAGGACAGCCAGGCGCTGAGGAACAGGCCCATGGCACCCAGCACATAGAGCACCGCGAGATGGCCGTAACGGTCGTTCAAACGGTCGGAACTGCGCGGAATGATCAGCAGGCCGATGATCCCGAAAATGTACGGCACCGATGACACGAAACCGGTCACCAGATCACTGCCGCCAAACTGTTTGATCAGGGTCGGCAACCACAGGCCCAGGCCATAGATGCTCAGGGTCACCGGCAGGTAGAACAGCGCCAGCAGCAACACGCGTTTGTCTTTCAGCGCATGCAGCGGATTGCCGTGACGCGTCTGGCCGTATTCCTGCAGGTCCTTTTTCAACTCGCCGGTCAGCCAGTCCTTCTCGGCCTGGTCCATCCATTTCACTTGCTGCGGGCCGTCCGGCAGCCAGCGCAATACCGGCCAGGTCAGCAGGATCGCCGGGGTGCCGATGACGATGAACAGCCACTGCCAGCCATGCAGGCCGAGGATGCCGTCCATGCCCAGCAAACCGCCCGAAACGGGGCCGGTGATCATCATCGCGATGGGTTGGGACAGGATGAACAGCCCGAGGATCTTGCCGCGGTGGCGCACCGGGAACCATTGGGTGATGTAGTAAAGAACGCCGGGAAAGAACCCCGCCTCCGCCGCGCCGAGCAGAAAGCGCATCACGTAAAAACTGTGCGGGCCCTGAACGAAGGCCATGCCGATGGTGATCGCGCCCCAGGTGATCATGATCCGCGCGAACCAGCGCCGCGCGCCGAAGCGTTCGAGCATCAGGTTGCTGGGGATTTCAAACAGAAAGTAGCCGATGAAAAACAGCCCGGCGCCAAGGCCGTAGGCGGCATCGCCGATACCGATGTCGGCGCCCATGTGCAGCTTGGCGAAGCCGACGGCAGAGCGATCCACATAGGCGATCAGGTACAGCAGGATCAGGAAGGGAATCAGTTTCAACGTGATGCGCCGGACAAGCCGCAGTTCCTGGCTCATGAGATCGGTCTCCGATTGTTGTTTTTATGGAACCTCGGGGGACGCCTCTCGCGGAAAACCGCCAGGGCCATCCCTCCGTCGAAATCGACTATATAGTAATACTAATTACGCAACAACACTTCCAAACCGGCGATTTTGCACTTATGTTTAGTCAAAGCTCGCAAACAATAGTCTTACAATAAGAGAATCGATCATGTCTGATAAGAAACCCACCCTGCGCTCCGCCCAATGGTTTGGCACGGCCGACAAGAACGGCTTCATGTACCGCAGCTGGATGAAGAATCAGGGCATCGCCGACCATCAGTTTCACGGCAAGCCGATCATCGGCATCTGCAACACCTGGTCGGAACTGACCCCGTGCAACGCGCACTTCCGCCAGATCGCGGAACACGTCAAACGCGGAGTGATCGAGGCTGGCGGCTTCCCGGTGGAATTCCCGGTGTTCTCCAATGGCGAATCGAACCTGCGCCCGACCGCCATGCTCACCCGCAACCTGGCGAGCATGGACGTCGAGGAAGCGATTCGCGGCAACCCGATTGACGGCGTGGTGCTGCTGACCGGTTGCGACAAGACCACCCCGGCCCTGCTGATGGGCGCGGCCAGTTGCGACGTGCCGGCGATCGTCGTCACCGGCGGGCCGATGCTCAACGGCAAGCACAAGGGCAAGGACATCGGCTCCGGCACCGTGGTCTGGCAGCTCAGCGAACAGGTCAAGGCCGGCACCATCACGATTGACGATTTTCTGGCGGCCGAGGGCGGCATGTCTCGCTCGGCCGGCACCTGCAACACCATGGGCACCGCGTCGACCATGGCTTGCATGGCCGAAGCACTGGGCACGTCCCTGCCGCACAACGCGGCGATTCCGGCAGTGGATGCGCGGCGTTATGTGCTGGCGCACATGTCCGGCATGCGCGCGGTGGAGATGGTTCGTGAGGATCTGAAACTGTCGAAGATCCTGACCAAGGAAGCCTTCGAAAACGCGATCCGGGTCAACGCGGCCATTGGCGGTTCGACCAACGCGGTAATCCACCTCAAAGCCATCGCCGGGCGCATCGGCGTCGAGCTGGATCTGGACGACTGGACGCGCATCGGTCGCGGCATGCCGACCATCGTCGACCTGCAACCGTCCGGGCGTTTCCTGATGGAGGAGTTCTACTACGCGGGCGGTTTGCCGGCCGTGCTGCGCCGCCTCGGTGAGGCCAATCTGATTCCCAATCCAAATGCATTGACCGTCAACGGCAAATCCATCGGCGAGAACACCAAGGACGCACCGATCTACGGTGAAGACGAAGTGATCCGCACCCTCGACAACCCGATCCGCGCCGACGGCGGCATCTGCGTGTTGCGCGGCAACCTGGCGCCACTGGGCGCGGTGCTCAAGCCGTCAGCCGCCACGCCGGAACTGATGCAACACCGTGGCCGCGCGGTGGTGTTCGAGAATTTCGACATGTACAAGGCGCGGATCAACGACCCGGAACTGGACGTCGATGCGGACTCGATTCTGGTGATGAAGAACTGCGGGCCGAAGGGTTATCCGGGCATGGCCGAAGTCGGCAACATGGGTTTGCCGGCCAAGCTGCTGGCGCAGGGCGTGACTGACATGGTGCGCATCTCCGACGCACGGATGAGCGGCACCGCGTATGGCACCGTTGTCTTGCACGTAGCTCCGGAAGCGGCGGCCGGCGGGCCTTTGGCGGCGGTGAAGGAAGGCGACTGGATCGAGCTGGACTGTGCCAGCGGGCGTTTGCACCTGGACATTCCGGACGCCGAACTGGCAGCGCGCATGGCGGATCTGCAACCGCCGCAGCAGCTGTTGGTGGGTGGGTATCGTCAGTTGTACATCGACCATGTGCTGCAGGCGGATCAGGGTTGCGATTTCGACTTCCTCGTTGGTTGCCGAGGGGCTGAAGTCCCGCGCCACTCCCACTGACACCGCCCCCCTTGTGGGAGCGGGCTTGCTCGCGAATGCGGTGTGCCAGTCGAAATATGCATTGCTGACACACCGCATTCGCGAGCAAGCCCGCTCCCACATTTGGCGTGTGTATCTGCCTCAAGATTGTGTCGTGCCTGCTATGATGCGCGGCATCTCCATCGCTCAGGATCGCGCCACTCCCCATGGATTACCGCAAACCTTCCGACCGTAAAAGCATGCACTCGCGCATCGTCCAGGAACTGGGCATGCAGATTGTTTCCGGACGTTTTCTGCCCTGCGACAAACTGCCCGCCGAAGCCCTGCTCTGCGAGGAGTACGCGGTCAGCCGGCCGGTGTTGCGCGAAGCCACGCGAGTGCTGGTCGCCAAGGGCCTGGTGTATTCCAAACCCCGCGTCGGCACCGTGGTCAAGCCGCGCCGCGAATGGCACATGCTCGACCCGGACGTATTGCACTGGTTGATGCAAAGCAGCCCGCAGAACGAGTTCTTCAACGTCCTGACCAGCGTGCGCAGCATCATCGAACCGGCCGCCGCCGCCCTCGCCGCCCAGCATGCGACCGATGCCGACATTGCCGCCATCAACGAAGCCTATCAACGCATGGAGGCCGCGCCGACGCCGGAAGCCTTGTTGCAGCCGGATCTGGATTTCCATAGCCGGATTGCCGATGCGACGCACAACGATTTGCTGGCGAACCTGTGCAACATGCTCGCGGTGGCGATTGCCGAGGCATTGAAGCATTCCAATCAACGGCCGAATCTGCATGAGTTGGCGTTGCCGCGGCATAAGGCGATTCTGACGGCGATCGAGAATCGTGATGCGTTGGGGGCCCGGCATGCGACGTTGGTGCAGCTGGATGATGCGCGCAGTGCACTGAATGTCGTGCTCGGCAGCGAACCCTCGTAATCCCTGCAGCGGTGCCCGCGTGCGCAGATGAGTGGGGGCGCTGAACATACCGATATTGACCGTCTGATGGGCGATATCCAGATACCGCACGTTGAAAATCTGCCGTTTTACTGTGAGCAATCCTAAACATGCCAAGGATTGCATCATGCCAACACTGCCTGCTCCCGCTGCACCCGGTACAACCGATATCATTGCGCGCGCCGTCAACGCCCGGTTTCCCGACCGACCGACATTACGCTCGCAAACCGCTCGCCTGCTCAATGAAGGCTTGCTGGAAAAGTACCCTGACCTTGACTTCGACCCTTATCGAACCAGAATTGCCCAGCCCACCCCCAACGTCTCCTGGCGCCTGTCGCTGCTGCTTGATGAGGTATTGGAATACCTTGCCAGCGGCGTGAAGCTCGACCTTGGTGAACAACATGGTTTCGGCTGTTTCCTTACCAACCAAGTGCCCAAGTGGCTGCGCGTCAGCGAAACCTCCCTGCGTTTTCCTGACATGCAGGTCGTCGCCGACGTGATTCTCGAGCTGCCGCAGATTTTGTACATCAGCTTGCAGCAATCCCTGACCGCCTACTGGAATGACGACAATCAAACAGGAAGCAGCCGTTGGCAGTGGCTCGGCGACCTTCTCGCCGGGGAACTGCAAACCGCCGCGATCCGTCACACGGACCTTGATGCATCACAGGCCGCGGTATTGACGGAACTGGCCAACCGTCCAGATCGTCAGGTCCGCTTGCAAAAGCCTTGGTCGGGCGGGGTGATTCAAGCCTGTACGGTTCAGACAAAACTGAGCAAAGGCTCGGTTTCCGCCATCGTGCAAACGCCCGATCTGCTGGTCAGCTGCGCCCAGACTCATCTGCTGTGCAGTGTGACCGGCAGCGTCAAAGCCTACACATCGCTGGACGATTTCGGTCTGGACTGGGCCGAGCGTTTTCAGCAGGACTTTGCGGTCGACACCGTGACCTGGCAGCGTTTCGAACCCGACGGCAACCTCTTCGATACCCAGGCAGCCTTGATGCTCAATCAACAGCTGGAAAATCTGGCGGCACTCAAACTGCCTGCCCACCAAAGCCTGGAGGAACTGCAAAAGCGCGTCGACGCGATCACCGATATCGCCCGCAATTTCAGCGATCCGCAAGCCGGTTCGCCGCATCTGGAACCGATTCAGGCGTCCCTGCCGCAGTGGTTGCAAACGGCGAGCGCTACGGATCGCATGGCCTACCGGCAACACGTGCTGGCGCTCGCCAGTCTAAGACATAAAAACCAGGGACGATCGTTCAGCGATGGCATCGACAACATCTACACCTATGCCCAAAAGGCATTGCACAAGCAGATGCTGGAAGATCAACCGCTGGCCCCCGGTTACAACTCCGATGAACTGGAGTTGACCTTCCACGTGCCGGTCGGAGACCTGGGCAGTGGCTATATCGAGAAAGTGAAAATGTCGCTGACGGAACTGGCGATCAAGAATCTTTCGGGCAAACCCAAAGGACGCATGACCATTCGCCATACGGGCAATCAACTGATTCAGGACTGGACCACAGAAGCGTATTTACTGAGCCTGGTGAAGCGCGTCGATCTCGGTAAACATTATCCCGAACAGCTCAATGGTCTGCTGCTGGGCGATAGTCCCGAAGCGCGCGAGCGCGAACGATTGTTCGCGCTGGAATTGGCCGTTCAGTTACCGTTGCAGGCGCTCGAACATTCGATCCGCGGCGAACACGGCTTCAACCGGCAGGGCTACCGCTACGTCAATGCGCTGACGAAAAGCACGGCCGCCGAACGCATTGTTGATGAGCAGGCGATTGTCCTCAGACCATTGGCGTTTCAACGCAAAGCAGACGCGGCCTGCGATGTGGTCGCCAACATGTTTGTGATCGAACCCAAAGACTTGAATGCTGAAGGCCCGCGCATCCTTTATCGCCCGCTGTATGCCCCTGCCCTGCAGCAATTCGCTAGCCGTGCCGATCTGCTCAAGGCTATTTGCCTGGCCGGGCCGCTACAGGACAGTGTGCTGGCGTGGCTGACCGATCGTGCAAGGCCGATCTACGCCAATAATGGTTTCAATGAGCCACACATCAGCCATTTTCATATCGGCGACGATTTCACACCGTTCGAAAAACCTGCGCCAGCAATTCTCGTGAGCGATGCCGCGGCAGCGGATTGGTTGAAGGCCGTCGAAGAAAATCGCGTGTTGTCCAGCCTGTTCGTCAGTAACGCTCAAGCACTGATTCAACTTGCCGATCAGCAATCGGTATCCGATTCGGAAAGTCGCTGGGCGATCATCCTGGAGGGCGCGTGGTTGATCTTCAACGTCTTGCTATTGCCACTGGACGGACCCGCCATGATGGTCGGCTGGATGTTGCAACTCACCCACAGCCTGATCAACGACCTGCCGGCACTGGACAGCGATGATGCCGTTGCCCGGAATCTGGCATGGACCGATCTGCTATTGAACATCGGCCTGGTGCTGCTGCATGTTGCCAAGGATGCGGGTACGGCTTCGGTGTCCCACCGCGCAGAAAAACTCGCCCCGATACAGCTTGAACCGTTGCGTCATCCGTCCACTTCATTCCCGATGCCGCTCGATACCGTCATCCATCAGGATGCTGCGGCGTTACCCTCCGCCGCCCCGATCAATACGCCATTGGATTTCCACCTGTCGACCGCCCGAGGTTCAATACCGGCCAGTTGGTGGAAACAGTTGCAGGAGGTACACGTGCCGTGGCCTGCTCCGTTGCCGGAGCCTATGGCAACCGGGGCCTTCAAAGGCTTGTACCGGATCGATAACCAATGGCACGCCAGCGTGGCGGGTCTGCTGGTTCCTGTGCGCATTGTCGAGGGTTTCGGCGAGGTGTATCTGGACCTTAAAGATAAACCAGGCATCCAGCTGAAAAGCAACGAGAACGGTCAATGGAAACTCGACCGGGGTTTGAGGCTGGCCGGCGGCGGGCCCAAGTCGAGGATTCAGGCTCAACGAAAGGCCGTACAGGATCGCATTAAAGTTCTTGATGACAATTACGCAGCGTTCATCAATCAACAGGAACAGGTGCAAAAAGCGGTGGACATCGCTGAACAGGTGATGAGGCGACAACAAGACCTGCCTGCCGCCGCTGAAGAAACACGCGCAAAATCCAGGAAAGCGTACGACCGTGAGCTGGAAAAACAGACCGCCACCTACATATCGCAGATCGCTGAAAAGAAGGAAATTGCAGCACTGAAAAAAATCGATCCTGAATATTCCGGGATTACGACTCTGCTGCAGAACAGCATCAACAATGTGCGCAAACGCAATGTTCTGGCTGATCTGGAACGCCAAGCGATGCTGCGTCGTTATACCGAATTCAACCGGAATGCCCGCCAGGTTGCCGAAACGCTACTGACAGGAAACGCCGCCACGAGAGTCCGCTACCTCGATTTCCTGCGTGAGACGTCCGACATCAACGAAACCATGATCAAGCAGTACGAGGAAGTGGACAGACTACTGCTGGAGTTGAAAGAGATACCTCGTCTGGGACTCACCGCCTGGGAGCAATTGACAGCCAACCGTGCTGGGAAAGAGCTGTCGCCCGTGCAGCTCAAAGCATTCCAGCTGCAAATCCTGCGTCCGCTGAGTGTCAAGACGTGGGGTTTGCAGTCGGTTCTTGGGCTGGACGATGCCGTCGACCCGTTGGTGTTACTGTCTCGTTCGCATGCCGACCTGCAAGGCGCGGAAATCCGTGACAGCGCTGATCGTATTGCGGTGTTTGATAACCTGGTCGTTCGCTATGGCCTGGCACAGGACGCGCTGGAAGGTATCGGCATTTTCCATGGCGACGAGTTGCAACCCACCTACTTCAATCGTCTGCGCGAGATCGCTGGCGAATTGCGTATCGATGCCGAACGTCGTCTGGCTGACGAACTGCAAAGCTCGCCGGAACCGGAGGAAACGCCTGGCACGTCGGCCAACATCAACCGTCCTCCCATCAGACCGCCAGCGCCAAGAGCAAGTCGCAAGAGGGTCATCAAAACCAACACCAAAGGCGCCCTGATCGGTGACTTGCGTGCTCGGGTTGGCGACCAGGGCGCAGACATTGTCGACGTCAAAGGTCCTATGGAAGACAGCGCACTGTTATCTTTCCGTGAAAATCAACCGAATGTCTGGGAGGAAATCGTCGCGCCTGAGCAGCCGCAGCCCGCTGCACCAGTGACGCCCTACCCGCAACTCAAGGGCGATGCCCGCAAGGCCTTGGCCAATGTAGACAAGCAGGTTCATAAAATCGAGGGGTACGCTCTACGAGCGACTTATCCCAAGGAAATTGAAGAGCAGATACAGCGCGAAGCACGGAAACTGACGGATTTTGCGGACAAACTCGAGCACCATGAACGTGCTCCGCTCAATCAAGAGCAGGATGTGGATCTGATCAGCAGATTACGGGCCAAAGCGAATGTGCTTGAAACCATGGCGACTGAAATTCGCACACAGATGACCCTGGCCAGACCACCGACCAGCGAGGGGGTGGCGTATCTGCTGCAGAACAACTCGGTTTACGTCCGGATGATTGGCAATCGGGTCCAGTTGAAAACCGGTCGGAAAGACTTCATGCAGGAATACGTATTGCTCGATCAGCAAGAAAAACCTGTGTGGTACGGACACTTTCATTACGCAAACGCCACGGACGAGAAGAGCAACTACACCCGTGCTCATTTGAAGACCAGGGAAGATCGCTATGAAACCTATGAGTCGGCCATGTTGAAAGCCAAGAGTGCGCAGCAGAAAATCGACATTCACAAAGGAAGAATCAGCGACGAATTGGCGGAGAACGTTTTCCTGCCGGTAGAGCCGCGCTGACAGGATGAAAAAAGCCGCAACCCAGGGTTGCGGCTTTTCTTCTCAGCCTGTCATCAGTGCGCGAACAATGAATTGCCCTTCTGCCCCGCCAGCTTCTCCGGCTTGATCAGGAACTTCGCCAACGCCGGCAGCAGCCACAGCGCACCGAACATGTTCCACAGCAGCATGAAGGTCAGCATCAGGCCCATGTCGGCCTGGAACTTGATCGCCGAGAAGATCCAGGTGCACACACCAATGGCCAGGCACAGGCCGGTGAACAGCACCGCCTTACCGGTGGATTTCAGGGTCTGGTAATAGGCTTCCTGCAACGGCAGGCCGGCACGCAGGAAACTTTCCAGGCGGCTGTAGATGTAGATGCCGTAGTCCACGCCGATCCCCACGCCCAGCGCCACCACCGGCAACGTCGCCACCTTCACGCCGATACCCATGAAGGCCATCAGCGCGTTGCCCAGCACCGAGGTCAATACCAGCGGCAGCACGATGCACAGGGTCGCCGCCCACGAGCGG
This sequence comes from Pseudomonas sp. 3-2, assembly GCF_019710535.1. Lineage (NCBI taxonomy): Bacteria > Pseudomonadati > Pseudomonadota > Gammaproteobacteria > Pseudomonadales > Pseudomonadaceae > Pseudomonas > Pseudomonas sp. 3-2. Next base: position 3,778,583 of record NZ_CP081200.1, read on the forward strand.
AAGGTGATCATGCACATGACCGCCACGCAGATGTACACCAGGATCAGGATGGTCAGCTCGGACTTCTTGATCACCTCGTTGGTGGCCGCTTCGATGCCGGCGTTACCGGCGGCGAGGATGAATTCCAGGCCTTCCTTGTTGTTTTCCTTGGCGAAGTCCTGCACCGCATGCACCGCGCGATCCAGGGTTTCAGCCTTGTGGTCGTTGAGGAACACCAGCACCGGCGCCAGCGAGCAGCTGTTGTTGTACAGGCCGTCGGCCCGGGCGATGGAGTTGTTCAGCACGTCCGGGTTGCGCGACAGGGTTTCCCATTTCAGGTTGCCCTCGTTCATGCCCTTGATCATCTGCTTGGACACGGTCACCAGCGAGATCGCCGACTGCACGCCCTCGGTGTTCTGCATCTTCCACATCAGCTCGTCTATCGGCGCCATGGCTTCATAGCGCGAGCAGCCTTCGGACTTGGTTTTGACCATCACCACCAGTACGTCGGAGCTGGTCGAGTAGTTATTGATGATGAAGTTGTTGTCCTTGTTGTAGCGTGAGTCCGGACGCAGTTCCGGCGCGCCCTGGTCGAGGTCGCCGATCTTCAGGTTCTGGCTGTACCAGAGGCCGCCACCGAAGGCGACCAGCGCCAAAGCGATGGAAATTGGGGCGACTTTCGGGTTGGCGAAGTTCGATAGCAGGCGCCAGAACGGATGTTCGCGATGCGCGTCCTTCTTGCTCTTGGCAATGGCGCGCTTGCTGATGCCGACATAGGAAATCGCCACCGGCAGCAAGATCAGGTTGGTGAACACAATCACCGCCACGCCGATGGAAGCGCCGATGGCCAGCTCGCGGATCACGCCGATGTCGATGATCAACAGCGTAATGAAACCGACGGCGTCCGCCAGAATCGCGATCATCCCCGGCAGGAACAACTGACGGAATGTCCGCCGTGCGGCCGTCAGTGCGTTATCGGCCTCACCGGATTGCAGGGCGATCCCGTTGATTTTCTGCACGCCGTGGGAAATGCCGATGGCGAAAATCAGGAATGGCACCAGCATCGAATACGGATCGAGGCCGAAGCCGAAGAAGTGCATCAGCCCGAGCTGCCAGATCACCGCCACCAGTGTGGTGCTCAACACCGCCACGGTGCTGCGCAGGCAGTTGGTGAACCACAGCAGCAGGATCAGGGTGATGACGAAGGCAATGCCGAAGAACATCACCACCATCACCAGGCCGTCGATCAGGTCACCGACCTTCTTGGCGAAACCGACGATGTGGATCTTGACGTTGGGGTTCTGCGCTTCGAACTTGTTGCGGATCTTGTCTTCGAGCTCATGGGAAAACTGGCGATAGTCCAGCGCCAGCAGCTTGCCTTGGTCCTGCGGGTCCGGGTAGGACTCCAGCAGCGGGATGTCGACAATGCTCGACTTGAAGTCGTTGGCCACCAGACGCCCGACCTGGCCGGACTTGAGCACGTTGTTGCGCAGCAGATCGAGGCTATCCTGGGATCCGTTGTAGCTCTGCGGGATTACTTCGCCGCCGGCAAAACCTTCCTCGGTCACTTCGGTCCAGCGCACGCTCGGACTCCACAGCGACTTGAGGCCGGAACGGTCGACGCCGGAGATGTAGAACACCTCGTCGTTGATCTGGCGCAGGGTCTCCATGTACTCCCTGGAGAAGATGTCGCCGTCCTTCGCTTCCACCGAAATGCGCACGGTGTTGCCCAGGTTCGCCAGATCGTTGCGGTGCTCCATCATTTTTTCAATGAACGGATGCTTGAGCGGGATCATCTTTTCGAAACTGGTGGACGGACGGATCAGCGTGGCCTGCCAGAACAGGAAAATGCTGACCAGCAGGCAGATCACGATCACTGCCGGGCGGTTGTTGAAGATCAGGCGCTCGAGAAACGTCGCCTTGTCCTGATGATGAGTGCTCAAGGAAGTCATAGCCCCGCCTTCTTATTATTGATTCGGCTCATTTGCCCAGCTCGGCGCCGTTCGGCGAAGTGACCCGAACGCCACCCTGCCCGCTCAGGATCAGATTGCCGTTGCCGGCGGCGGTGACCGACGACAGCGAGATGCGATCCGGACGGTTGAACACGCTGAAGGTTTCGCCGTTGTCGCTGCTGCTGACCACCGAGCCGCCGTTGCCGACGATGACGATGGAGCCGTCCGCAAGCAGTGTGGCACCGGACAGGCCGAACTCCAGCGAACCGCGCGCGGCTTTCAGTTCGACCTGTTCCCAGGTGCTGCCGAAATCGGTGGAGCGGTACAGGTTGCCGCGCAGACCATAGGCCAGCAGGGTTTGCGGCTGCGCCGTGCCGATCACGCCGAACAGCGAGCCTTCGTACGGGCCTTCGAGTTTTTCCCAGGTCTGGCCCCAGTCGGCGGAGCGGAACATGCTGCCCGATTCGCCGACGATGAACAGACCGGCGTCTTTTACCGAAGCGATGGCGTTGAGGTGGAACTGGTCTTCGTTGTCGAGGCGGTCACTGACGTCTTCCCAGTTTTTGCCGCCGTTGGTGGTTTCCAGCAGCGCGCCGTAGGCACCCACGGCGAGGCCACTGTTGACATCCTTGAACCAGACGTCGAGCAGCGGCGATTCGCGCTTGAGGTCTTCGAACTGTTTGGTCCAGGTCTGACCGCCGTCTTCGCTGGCGAGAATCTGCGCGTCGTGGCCGACGGCCCAGCCGTGCTTGACATCGACGAAATACACGGCGGTCAGCAACTGGCGGCTCGGCACCTTGGCCTGGGTCCAGGTCTTGCCCTGGTCGTCGGAATAGAGAATGTGCCCGCGATCCCCGACCGCCACCAGCCGTGTCCCGGCGTGAACGACATCGAGCATCAGGCTTTTCGAGGCCTTGGCCGATTCGGTGGAATAGACCACGTCGGCGGGCGCTTCGGCGGCGAGAACCGGCGCCGACAATGTGGCAAAGCCCAGCAGAGAGAGTGCTGTGGCCAGCAACGCGGTGTTGCGTAACGCCGGCGGGCGGCAACGACTCATAGACCTTCCCCTGTTTATTATTGTTGGTCATGGACCTTAAGGGCGCCGCAAGGGTGCTCACGGTGACTGCCTGGTCACAAGCATAGTCCTGAAACCCGCTGTCCAGAGCCCCTTCGGAAGCTGGCTCATCCTATCGGGCATTCGAAACGTCTGACAATCGGCGCAACGTTATCTTTTGTTAACCGAAAGGGACTACAGCGGCGGCTGAATGCGCGGGCATTCGTCCGACTGATGGCGGGGATTCTTGCGATGGGGACTTGCACGATCGGTATTATGGTATACCATCAGACGCACAGACACTCTTTATCCCCTACGGAGCAGCTCATGAGTTTCGAAATTCGCAAGATCGTCAGCTATGTCGAAGAGACCTTCATCGAAGGCGGCAAGGCGTCCGACACCCCGGTGACCATGGTCGGCCTGGCCGTCGTGATGAAGAACCCGTGGGTTGGCAACGGCTTTGTCGAAGATCTCAAGCCGCAGATCCGCGCCAATTGCTCGGACCTCGGCGCGATGATGGTCGAGCGTCTGGTGGGGATCATCGGCGGCGCCGAGAAGATCGAGGCTTACGGCAAAGCCGCGGTGGTCGGTGCCGATGGCGAAATCGAGCACGCGTCGGCGGTGATCCACACCCTGCGCTTCGGCAACCACTACCGCGAAGCGGTCAAGGCCAAGAGTTACCTGAGCTTTACCAACAAGCGCGGCGGTCCGGGCACTTCGATTCAGATCCCGATGATGCACAAGGACGACGAAGGCCTGCGCTCGCACTACATCACCCTGGAAATGCAGATCGAAGACGCCCCGCGCGCCGACGAAATCGTCGTGGTGCTCGGTTGCGCCGACGGTGGTCGCCTGCACCCGCGCATCGGCAACCGCTACATCGATCTGGAAGAACTGGCCGCCGAAAAAGCCCAGTAATCACAATAAAAAAGGCATTGCAGGAGCGCTCCATGATTCGGCTCACCGCTGAACTCACCCCGGCCGGCACCAGTTATCTGGCGACAGGCGTTGGCCAACCCGTGGTGTTGATCCACGGCGTAGGCCTGAACAAAGAAATGTGGGGCGGCCAGATCGTTGGCCTGGCCACGCAATACCGGGTGATCGCCTACGACATGCTCGGCCATGGCGCCAGCCCGCGACCGGCCAGCGGCACCGCCCTGCTCGGTTACGCTGATCAGTTGCTGGAGCTGCTTGACCACCTGCAATTGCCCGAGGCGTCGGTGATCGGGTTTTCCATGGGCGGTCTGGTGGCGCGGGCGTTTGCCTTGCATTACCCGGAACGCCTGAAAAGCCTGGTGGTGCTCAACAGCGTGTTCAACCGCAGCGAGGAGCAGCGCGCCGGGGTTATCGCCCGCACCGCGCAGGCTGCCGAACACGGGCCGGACGCGAATGCCGAAGCGGCGCTGTCGCGCTGGTTCAGCCGTGAATATCAGGCGGCCAACCCGGCGCAGATCGCTGCGATCCGCCAGACCCTGGCCGGCAATGATCCGCAAGGCTATCTGACCACCTACGAACTGTTCGCCACCCAGGACATGTACCGCGCCGACGACCTGGGCAGCATCCAGGCGCCGACGCTGATCGCCACCGGCGAGCTGGACCCCGGATCGACCCCGGAAATGGCCGAGCAACTGGCCGCGCGCATTCCCGGTGCGAAGGTTGCCGTGCTGCCCGAGCAACGGCATATGATGCCGGTAGAGTCGCCACGGCTGGTAAACCAGACGCTGCTGGAATTTCTCGACACCGCATACGCCCGACAAAACCATATAAAGGGGATCGTTGCATGACGCTCGCACGCTTCCAGATGTGCATCGGCGGAGAATGGGTCGACGCCCTCTCCGGCAAGACTTTCGAAAGCCTCAACCCGGCGCTGGCCGAACCCTGGGCCGAATTGCCCGACGCAGATGAGGCCGACGTCGAACGCGCCGTGCAAGCCGCACAGACCGCCTTCGACAGCCCGGCATGGCGTGGTTTGACCGCCACCGCGCGCGGCAAACTGCTACGTCGTCTCGGTGACCTGATCGCTGAAAACAAGGAACAACTGGCGCAGCTGGAAAGCCGCGACAACGGCAAACTGATCCGCGAAACCCGCGGTCAGGTCGGTTATCTGCCGGAGTTCTTCCACTACACCGCCGGCCTCGCCGACAAGCTCGAAGGCGGCACCCTGCCGCTGGATAAGCCCGATCTGTTCGCCTACACCGTGCACGAAGCCATGGGCGTGGTCGCCGCGATCATTCCCTGGAACAGCCCGCTTTACCTGACCGCGATCAAACTGGCGCCGGCGCTGGCGGCGGGCAACACCATCGTGATCAAACCGTCCGAGCATGCCTCGGCGACCATCCTCGAACTGGCGCGTCTGGCCCTCGAAGCAGGGATTCCACCGGGCGTGGTCAACGTTGTCACCGGCTACGGCCCGAGCACTGGCGCCGCCCTCACCCGTCATCCGCTGATCCGCAAGATCGCCTTCACCGGTGGCGCGGCCACGGCCCGGCATGTGGTGCGCAGCAGCGCCGAGAACTTTGCCAAGCTGTCGCTGGAACTGGGCGGCAAGTCGCCGAACATCATCTTTGCCGACGCTGATCTCGACAGCGCGATCAACGGTGCGATTGCCGGGATTTATGCGGCATCCGGGCAGAGTTGCGTATCCGGCTCGCGACTGCTGGTGCAGGACGAAATCTACGACGAGTTCGTCAGCCGACTGGTGGAACGCGCCCAGCGCATCCGCATCGGCAACCCGCAGGACGACAGCAGCGAAATGGGCCCGATGGCTACCGCGCAGCAACTGGCGGTGGTGGAGGGTCTGGTGGCTGATGCCATTGCCGAAGGTGCACGCCTGCGTCTGGGTGGCAAGCGTCCGAGTGGCGTGGGTGACGGCTGGTTCTACGAACCGACGTTGTTCGAATGCGACCGCAATTCGATGAAGATCATGCAGGAAGAAGTCTTTGGTCCAGTGGCCTCGGTGATCCGCTTCAAGGACGAAGCCGAAGCGCTGGCGATTGCCAACGACTCGCAGTTCGGCCTCGCCGCCGGCATCTGGACCCGCGATCTGGGCCGCGCCCATCGCCTGGCCCGGGACGTGCGCTCGGGGATTATCTGGGTCAACACCTACCGCGCGGTGTCGGCGATGGCACCGATCGGCGGCTTCAAGAACAGTGGCTATGGACGCGAAAGCGGCATCGATTCGGTGCTGGCCTACACCGAACTGAAAACGGTGTGGATCAACCTCTCCCAGGCGCCGATGCCTGATCCGTTTGTGATGCGTTAGGAGTCCTGCGACATGATCGAACCCGGCATTTACAAAGACGTCATGAGCTCGTTTCCGTCCGGGGTCACGGTGGTCACCACCCTCGACCCGGACGGTGGCATCGTCGGCATTACCGCCAGCGCCTTCAGTGCGCTGTCGATTGATCCGGCGCTGGTGCTGTTCTGCCCCAACTACGCCTCCGACACCTACCCGGTACTGCGCGACAGCAAGAAGTTCGCGATCCATTTGCTGTCCGCAGACCAGACCGCCGAGGCCTATGCCTTCGCCGGCAAAGGCAAGGACAAGGCCAACGGCATCGAGTGGCATTTGAGCGAGCTCGGTAACCCGATCCTCGCCAAGGCCACGGCGATCATCGAGTGCGAGTTGTGGCGCGAATACGACGGCGGCGACCACGCGATCATCGTTGGCGCAGTGAAGAACCTGATCCTGCCGGAGCAACCGGTGACGCCGATGATTTATCACAAGGGCAAGCTCGGCGCGTTGCCGACACTGGCCTGAAAGATTCACACAAATCCCACTGTGGGAGCGGGCTTGCTCGCGAAGGCGTCGTGTCAGCCGACACCTATGTTGAATGAGCTACCGCATTCGCGAGCAAGCCCGCTCCCACAAGGGAATTGTGGTGACTGGAGGATTTATGAGTAGCGAGAAGTATGAAAAGGGCCTGAAGATCCGCACCCAGGTGCTGGGCGAAGCCTATGTGCAGCGCTCGATCGAGAATGCCGACGACTTCACCCGCCCGCTGCAGGAAATGGTCACCGAATACTGCTGGGGCCACGTCTGGGGACGTGAAGGCCTGTCGCTCAAGGAGCGCAGCATGATCAACCTGGCGATGATCTCGGCGCTCAACCGTCCGCACGAACTGAAACTGCATGTGCGCGGCGCCTTGCGTAACGGCCTGAGTCGTGAGCAAATACGCGAAATTCTGCTTCAGGTCGGTATTTATTGCGGCGTCCCGGCAGCCGTGGACAGTTTCCGGCTCGCCCGTGAAGCCTTCGCCGAAGCCGACGCCGAGGCCTCCAGTTAACCCCTCGGCTGTTTTGATGCCCGTCTGGCATGGACAGCCACCTTAAAGAGCGGACCCCATGAAACGCCTGCCACTCGACGACAGCTTCAAGGTCAATCGCAACCCCGTCACCCTGCGCGAAATCGTGCTGGATAAACTGCGAAGCGCCATCATGAACTTCCAGCTGCTGCCGGGCGATCGCCTGGTGGAGCGCGATCTGTGCGATCGCCTGGGCGTGAGCCGTACGTCGGTGCGTGAAGCCTTGCGTCACCTGGAATCCGAAGGCCTGGTGGAATTCGCCGACGCCAAGGGGCCGCGCGTGGCGATCATCACCCTCGCCGATGCCGTCGACATCTATGAACTGCGCTGCGTGCTCGAAGGCCTGATCGTCCAGCTGTTTACCCTGCGCGCCAAGGCCAAGGACATCAAGGCCCTGGAAAAAGCCCTCGACGAGAACCGCAAGGCGCTCAAGGACGGCGAGCTGCAACAGGTGATCGATTCGGTACAGGGTTTCTACGACGTCCTGCTGGAAGGCTCGGGCAACCATGTCGCGGCCACTCAACTGCGTCAGTTGCAGGCGCGCATCAGCTACCTGCGCGCGACGTCGGTGTCCCAGGAAAACCGGCGCGGCGCCAGTAATCACGAGATGGAAAAAATGGTCGAGGCGATCAAGAGCGGCGATCCGCTGGCGGCGCATCAGGCGTGCGTCGATCACGTCCGCGCGGCGGCTGCCGTGGCCCTTGATTACCTCAAGCGTAAACAGGAAGAGACCGGCGCCACACCGCCAATCACCCTGCCGATCGCGCTGAAAGAACCGCGCATAGGTCACTGACATGTTCAGCCCGAGCTTTTGCCCGAAATGCGGTGGCGCTGACCTCGGTCAGCAGGTGCCGCCGGGCGATACGCACGAGCGCCTGATGTGCCGCGGCTGCGGCTACATCCACTATGTGAACCCGAAAATCATCGCCGGTTGCATCATCGAGCAGGACGGCAAATACCTCTTGTGCCAACGGGCGATCCCACCGCGCCCCGGCACCTGGACCCTGCCCGCCGGTTTCATGGAAAGCGGCGAAACCACCGAACAGGCCGCCCTGCGCGAAGTCTGGGAAGAAAGCGGCGTACGCGCGGAAATCGTCTCGCCGTACTCGATCTTCAGCGTGCCGAAGATCAGCGAGGTCTACATCATCTTCCGCGCCCTCGCGCTGGAGATCACCGGCCAGTACGGCCCGGAAACCCTCGCCTGCAAATTCTTCGCCCCCGAAGACATCCCGTGGGAGCAGATCTACTACCCGGCGATCCGGCAGATCCTCGAACGCTACATCGAGGAACGCCAGGCCGGGGTGTATGGCATGTACATGGGCAATGACGACAGCGGCAAGATTCATTTCATGCGCTAAGGATCACCTCTCCCCCTGTGGGAGCGGGCTTGCTCGCGAAGGCGTCGTGTCAGTCGCAAGAAATGTTGAATTATTGACCGCATTCGCGAGCAAGCCCGCTCCCACAAGGGATCTGTAGTGTGGCTTAAAGCGGGGCGATACCTTCGACGATGACGATCTCCGCCCTCGCCCATTCCTCGCGGTAGCTCTTCGCTTCCTGATACGCCGCTGAGCGATAGCACGCAACCGCCTGCTCGTAGCTGTCGAATTCAATCACCACGCTGCGCTGTGGCGTCGGTCGCCCTTCCATCGCTTCGCTGCGCCCGCCTCTGGCTAAAAACTTCGCGCCGAACTCGGCGAACGCTTTCGGCGCGCGCTGGGTGTATTGGCTGTAGTGATCGGGATCGGTGATGTCCACGTGTGCAATCCAGTACGCCTTCATAGTGACCTCTTGGTTCATTTTGTATTATGGTATACCACGAATTTCATTCCTACCGAGAGTCCAGCATGGCCTTCAACAGCATCGAAGAAATCATCGAAGATTATCGCCTCGGCAAAATGGTGTTGCTGGTCGATGACGAGGATCGGGAAAACGAAGGCGACCTGCTGCTGGCCGCCGACCGTTGCACGCCCGAGGCGATCAGTTTCATGGCCCGTGAAGCCCGGGGGCTGATCTGCCTGACGTTGACCGACGACCATTGCCAGCGTCTGGGGCTGGAGCAAATGGTGCCGAGCAATGGCAGCGTGTTCAGCACCGCGTTCACGGTTTCCATCGAAGCGGCGGTCGGCGTGACTACCGGCATTTCCGCTGCCGACCGCGCTTGTACGGTAGCCGCTGCGGTGGCGCCGAACGCACGCGCAGAAGACCTGGTGCAGCCGGGCCATATCTTTCCGCTGCGCGCCAAGGAAGGTGGCGTGTTGACCCGTGCCGGCCACACCGAGGCTGGTTGTGATCTGGCGCGGCTGGCGGGTTTCACGCCGGCCTCGGTGATTGTCGAGGTGATGAACGACGACGGCACCATGGCCCGTCGTCCGGATCTGGAAGTCTTCGCCCGCAAGCACGGGATCAAGATCGGTACCATCGCCGACCTGATCCACTATCGCCTGAGCACCGAACACACCATCGAACGCATCGGCGAGCGGGAACTGCCGACAGTGCATGGCACGTTCCGCCTGATCACCTTCGAAGATCGCATCGAAGGCGGCGTGCACATGGCGATGGTCATGGGCGAGCTGCGCCGTGAGGAACCGACGCTGGTGCGCGTGCATGTGATTGATCCGCTGCGCGATCTGGTGGGTGCCGAGTACAGCGGGCCGACGAACTGGACGTTGTGGGCGGCGCTGCAACGGATCGCCGCCGAGGGGCATGGCGTGGTCGTGGTGCTGGCCAATCATGAATCTTCCCAGGCGCTGCTGGAGCGCATTCCGCAACTCACTCAACCGCCTCGGCAGTTCAGTCGCTCGCAATCGCGGATTTATTCCGAGGTCGGCACCGGGGCGCAAATTCTGCAGAACCTGGGCGTCGGCAAGCTGCGCCACCTGGGCCCGCCGCTGAAATATGCCGGTTTGACCGGCTACGATCTGGAAGTGGTCGAGAGCATTCCCTTCACCGAATGACCCTGTTTGCCAGATAGCCGGTACGGCAAAGTGCTTGCACAAAGCTTGGAATACCATAATATGATATTCCATAGACCGGACGACCTGAAAAAGCGTCCAGCTACTGCTCCCGACAGGCGGGCAACAACGCAAGCCCGCTCAAAAAACACAACAATGAGGGCGTAAAAATGGTGTTGAACAAAGCTGCAACCGCGATCTTTTTTGCGGGACTGCTGAGCGTGACCGGTCAGGCCGCGATGGCCGCCGAGAGTGTGAACTTTGTCAGCTGGGGCGGTAGCACCCAGGATGCGCAAAAACAGGCCTGGGCCGATCCGTTCAGCAAGGCCAGCGGCATCACCGTCGTGCAGGACGGCCCGACCGACTACGGTAAACTCAAGGCCATGGTCGAAAGCGGCAACGTGCAATGGGACGTGGTCGACGTTGAAGCCGACTTCGCCCTGCGCGCCGCTGCCGAAGGCCTTCTCGAACCCCTCGATTTCAAACAGATCCAACGCGACAAGATCGACCCGCGTTTCGTCAGCGACTACGGCGTCGGCTCGTTCTTCTTCTCCTTCGTCCTCGGCTACAACGAGGGCAAACTCGGCGCCAACAAGCCGCAGGACTGGAGCGCACTGTTCGACACCAAGACCTTCCCCGGCAAACGCGCCCTCTATAAATGGCCGAGCCCCGGCGTGCTTGAACTGGCCCTGCTCGCCGACGGCGTAGCAGCCGACAAGCTCTATCCGCTGGACCTGGATCGCGCCTTCAAGAAACTCGACACCATCAAGAAAGACATCGTCTGGTGGGGCGGCGGCGCGCAGTCGCAGCAACTGCTGGCTTCCGGTGAAGCGAGCATGGGCCAGTTCTGGAACGGCCGGATCCACGCCCTGCAAGAAGACGGCGCACCGGTCGGCGTGAGTTGGAAACAAAACCTGGTCATGGCCGACATTCTGGTGGTGCCAAAGGGCGCGAAAAACAAGGACGCGGCGATGAAATTCCTGGCCAGCGCCAGCAGTGCCAAAGGCCAGGCCGATTTCTCCAACCTGACCGCTTACGCCCCGGTCAACGTCGACAGCGTGGCGCGTCTGGACTCGACGCTGGCCCCGAACCTGCCGACTGCCTACGCTAAGGATCAGATCACTCTTGATTTCGCGTACTGGGCCAAGAACGGTCCGGCCATCGCGACACGGTGGAACGAATGGCTGGTCAAATGAAAATGGCGGCCACCGCGTCCCGTCCCTCCACTGCCACTGGGAGCGCCGCGAGCGCTGCCGGCCCGGCGTCAGGCAAGGCGAGTGCAATGGCGCAAGCCCCGTCCCTCAAGCAACGCTGGCGCGGCGCCGGCAATCTCGCGCCGGCGCTGTTGTTCCTCGGTCTGTTCTTTCTCGCCCCGCTGATTGGACTGTTGCTGCGAGGCGTGTTGGAACCGGTGCCGGGCCTTGGCAACTATGAACAACTGTTCGCCAACTCGGCGTATGCACGGGTGCTGTTCAACACCTTTTCGGTGGCGGGACTGGTGACGGTGTTCAGCCTGCTGCTGGGCTTTCCGCTGGCCTGGGCGATCACTCTGGTGCCGCGCGGCTGGGGCCGCTGGATCCTCAACATCGTGCTGTTGTCGATGTGGACCAGCCTCCTCGCCCGCACCTATTCGTGGCTGGTGCTGTTGCAGGCTTCGGGCGTCATCAATAAAGCCTTGATGGCGATGGGCATCATCGATCAGCCGCTGGAAATGGTGCACAACCTGACCGGCGTGGTGATCGGCATGAGCTACATCATGATCCCGTTCATCGTGCTGCCTTTGCAGGCGACCATGCAGGCCATCGACCCGATGATCCTGCAGGCCGGTTCGATCTGTGGCGCAAGTCCCTGGACCAACTTCTTCCGGGTGTTCCTGCCGCTGTGCCGGCCGGGGCTGGCGTCCGGTGGGTTGATGGTGTTCGTGATGTCCCTCGGTTACTACGTCACCCCGGCGCTGCTGGGCGGGGCGCAGAACATGATGCTGCCGGAATTCATCATTCAGCAGGTGCAGTCGTTCCTCAATTGGGGCCTGGCCAGCGCCGGCGCCGCGTTGCTGATCGTCATCACGCTGGTGCTGTTCTACGTCTACCTGAAGCTGCAGCCGGAATCCCCGGTTGGCGCCAGTAACGCGAGGTAAGCCGACATGCTCCTGACGCCCAATGCCATGAGTCGCCGGATGCGCTTCGGCCTGTATTTCACCACCGGGCTGATCGGCCTGTTCCTGCTGTTGCCGATCGTGTTCATCGTCCTGCTGTCGTTCGGTTCATCCCAGTGGCTGGTGTTCCCGCCACCGGGCTGGACGCTGAAATGGTACGTGCAGTTCTTCTCCAATGCCGACTGGATGAGCGCAGCGCTGGCCAGCCTCAAGGTCGCGGTGCTGACCACGATCTGCGCCGTCGCCCTCGGTTTGCCGACGGCCTTTGCGCTGGTGCGCGGACGCTTCCCCGGCCGGGAAATGCTCTACGGCCTGTTCACCCTACCGATGATCGTGCCACTGGTGATCATCGCGGTGGCGGTGTACGCGCTGTTCCTCAAGCTTGGCTACACCGGGACGATGTTCGCCTTCGTCGTCAGCCATGTGATCGTCGCGTTGCCGTTCACCATCATCTCGATCATCAACTCGCTGAAGCTGTTCGATCAGTCGATTGAAGACGCGGCGGTGATCTGCGGTGCGTCACGCCTGCAAGCGGTGTTCAAGGTGACCTTCCCGGCGATTCGCCCGGGGATGGTGGCCGGCGCCCTCTTCGCCTTCCTGGTCTCGTGGGACGAAGTGGTGCTCAGCGTGATGATGGCCAGCCCGACCCTGCAAACCCTTCCCGTGAAAATGTGGACCACCCTGCGCCAGGACCTGACGCCCGTGATCGCCGTCGCCTCGACGCTGCTGATCGGCCTGTCGGTATTGGTCATGGTGATCGCCGCCGCCCTGCGCCGGCGCAACGAAATCAGCGCCTGAGCGCCCAGGAGTACGACATGAGTGCCGTGATCAAAGACGCATCCCAGCAGAACGACAAACCCCTGGTCAGCCTGCGCAACCTGAACAAGCACTACGGCGATTTTGCGGCCGTGGACAACATCTCGCTAGACATCAAGGACGGCGAATTCCTGACCTTCCTCGGCTCCAGCGGCTCGGGCAAAAGCACCACGCTGTCGATGCTCGCCGGTTTCGAAACGCCAAGCAGCGGCGAGATCCTGGTCAACGGCCAATCACTGGTGAACGTGCCGCCGCACAAACGCGACATCGGCATGGTGTTCCAGCGCTATTCGCTGTTCCCGCATCTGTCGGTGCGCGACAACATCGCGTTCCCGCTGGCGATCCGCAAACTCGCCGCCGCTGAACGTGACAAGCGCGTAGATGCGATGCTGAAACTGGTGCAGCTCGAACAATTCGCCCATCGTCGTCCTTCGCAACTGTCCGGCGGCCAGCAGCAACGGGTCGCCATTGCACGGGCGCTGGTTTACGAGCCACGTATTCTGCTGATGGACGAACCGCTCGGGGCGCTGGACAAGAAACTGCGCGAAGACCTGCAGGATGAATTGCGCCAGTTGCACCGTCGCCTCGGCATCACCATCGTCTACGTGACCCACGACCAGGAAGAAGCCATGCGCCTGTCCCAGCGCATCGCGATTTTCAGTCACGGCAAGATTGTCGGGCTCGGCAGCGGTTATGACCTTTATCAGAATCCGCCGAATGCGTTTGTGGCGTCGTTTCTGGGTAACTCGAACTTTCTCAAGCTCAAGGCGCAGGGCAATGCGGCGGCGAGTTTTGAGGGGCAGTCGCTGTCGATTCGCCTGACCGCTGGATTGCAGACCGGGCAGGATGTGCTGCTGATGGTGCGTCCGGAAAAAGCACTGGCGTTGAGTGTGCAGCAGGCGGCGAGTGAGCCGTTGGCAGCGGGCTGGAACGAGGTTTCGGCGAAGGTGGTCGAGGTGTTGTTTCTGGGTGAGAGCCAGACGTGCAGTGTGGTCACGTCGGGCGGGACTTCGATGACGGTGAAGGCATTGTCGGCGGCGGGGATGCCGTTGAAGGCTGGGGATCCGGTTCGGGTGCGTTGGGCGACGGCGGATGCATGCGTCTATACCGAGTGGGCTGAGAGCGATCTGAATAAAGCTGCCGGATCACACTAAGTTCTTCAGAAAACAACGGAACCCTGTGGGAGCGGGCTTGCCCGCGAATAGGCCGGCACATTCAACATCAATACTGAATTTGCTGGCCCCTTCGCGGGCAAGTCGAATCGTCGCACCGCCGCTCCCACAAGTTCTGCGCCAATCAGTTGATTGGCGAATAGCCTTCGATCTGGTCCGGCCAAGCCGTCAACACTTCAAACCCATCCTCCGTCACCGCCACCATATGCTCCCACTGCGCCGACAATGACTGATCCTTGGTCACCACCGTCCAGCCATCCGCCAGACTTTTCACATGCCGCTTGCCGGCATTGAGCATCGGTTCGATGGTGAAGATCATTCCCGCCTTCAGCTTCAAGCCCTGCTCCGGATAACCGTAATGCAGCACCTGCGGCTCATCGTGATAAACCTTGCCGATCCCGTGCCCGCAGTACTCACGCACCACGCTGAACCCTTCTTTTTCCGCCAGACTTTGAATCGCATGGCCAATATCGCCCAACGTGGCGCCCGGCCGCACGACGCGGATGCCCGCGCACATGGCGTCGTAGGCTGTCTTGATCAGATGGCGCGCCTCGGGCGTCGGCTCGCCGACCACGTACATGCGGCTGGTGTCGCCGAACCAGCCGTCCTTGATCACCGCGATGTCGAGGTTGACGATGTCGCCATCCTTCAGCACGCGCTTCGAGGGAATGCCGTGACACACCACTTCGTTGACCGACGCGCAGACGGTTTTCGGGAAGCCGTGGTAACCGACGTTGGCCGGAATGGCTTTCTGCACATTGACGATGTAGTCGTTGCACAACTGGTCGAGTTGATCGGTCGTCACGCCAGCCTTGACGTGCGGCACCAGCATCGCCAGCACCTCGGCGGCCAGTCTGCCGGCCTCGCGGGACTGGGCGATTTCGGCACGGGTGTTGATCTTGATCGGGTTTCTCATGCCTTTACCGCCTCTTTGGCCGAGGCGTTCTGCGCGGCATCCGCCAGTGCGCAGACTTGCTGCAGATCCAGACCGCCCGACTGCTCGGCGCGAATCAGCAACCGGCAAATGGCGTGGTGATCAAGATCGGGATACAACTCGGCGAGCATGCCGATGCGCATCCAGTGTTCGGCCTGCGCGTTGATCGAGCGGCTGAGTGCGTTGCTGGAGATGCGCAGATTCTCGTGCATGTCCTCTGAAATCTTTACGATGCCCATGGCAATATCCGATACGAAGTGTATATGGATCGTATATTAATCGTGTATCGCCCGGGATTGCAAACGCTGCATACCCGGTAAATCGCGGCGAAAAAAATCTTCCCGGCACCGGAGACCGGTATGACGCGACTTTGCGGCTGTGTGTATTTCACGTTCTGACGAGCAATCAATCAGCATTTTTAGCTGCAAGATTTTTCCTATCGGATCAAGCGCTTCATGACGCTGAAGACGCCCTTTCAATACTCGATGGCGCCTGCGTATAAACCCCTGCAAATCGATTCCTGCCCCTCGCTGATTTCGTTCTATCGTTAGATCGAAATGGCAGTATTTCCGGCCGTTTAAAGGTTGCGACAGCTCAGGTCTGAGCCTATGTTGCACGCGAGCTTTTTACCCGCGAATGGAACGCGATCAACACCACAAAGAGGTGAAGAGATGTCAAAGGATTCACGCCCTGCCGTACTTGGGCTGATCGGCAATACGCCGCTGGTACAAGTCACCCGCTTCGATACCGGTCCCTGCACCCTGTTTCTCAAACTCGAATCACAGAACCCCGGCGGTTCGATCAAGGACCGCATCGGTCTGGCCATGATCGACGCCGCTGAGCGCGACGGTCGTCTGCAACCGGGTGGCACGATTGTCGAGGCCACCGCCGGCAACACCGGTCTGGGCCTGGCCCTGGTCGGCCGCGCCAAGGGCTACCGCGTCGTGCTGGTGGTGCCGGACAAAATGTCCACCGAAAAAGTCCTGCATCTCAAGGCCATGGGCGCCGAAGTGCACATCACCCGCTCCGATGTCGGCAAGGGTCATCCCGAGTATTACCAGGATGTCGCCGCGCGTCTGGCCAAGGACATTCCCGGCGCGTTCTTCGCCGACCAGTTCAACAATCCGGCCAACCCGTTGGCCCACGAGTGCAGCACCGGGCCGGAAATCTGGGCCCAGACCGAGCATGACCTGGACGCGATCGTGGTCGGCGTCGGCTCGGCCGGCACGCTGACCGGCCTGACCCGCTTCTTCAAGCGCGTGCAACCGGATCTGGAAATGGTCCTGGCCGATCCGGTCGGTTCGGTGATGGCTGAATACAGCCGCAGCAAGCATCTCGGCACCGCAGGTTCGTGGGCGGTGGAAGGCATCGGTGAGGACTTCATTCCGTCGATCACCGACCTGTCGAGCGTGCGCAACGCCTACTCGATCAGCGACGAGGAAAGCTTCGATCACGCGCGCCAGCTGCTGAAAGCCGAAGGCATTCTCGGTGGTTCGTCCACCGGCACCCTGCTCGCTGCCGCGCTGCGCTACTGCCGCGAACAGACCGAGCCGAAACGCGTGGTCAGCTTCGTCTGCGACACCGGCACCCGATATCTGTCGAAGGTCTACAACGACCAGTGGATGACCGATCAGGGCCTGCTGCAGCGCAAACGCTACGGCGACCTGCGCGACCTGATCGCCCGACGCTTCGAAGACGGCAAAGTCGTCAGCGTCGGCCCGGACGATACGCTGATGACCGCGTTCCAACGCATGCGCCTGGCCGATGTTTCGCAACTGCCGGTGCTGGTGGATGGCAAGCAACTGGTCGGCGTGATCGACGAATCGGACATTCTGGTGCGTGTGCACGAAGACGCCTCGCTCTTCAGCAAACCCGTCGCCAGCGCGATGACCGACAAGTTGCAAACCCTCGCCCCCGGCGCGACGCTGGCTGAACTGGAAGCCGTACTCAGCAGCGGTCTGGTGGCCATCATTGCCGACGTTTCAGGCTTCCATGGCCTGATCACCCGCGTCGACATGCTCAATCAATTACGGAGATCCCTGGCATGAGCCAGCACGACAAGAACGCCCGTCAACAAGGCTTCGCCACCCGCGTGATCCACGCCGGGCAAACG
Organism: Pseudomonas sp. 3-2; assembly: GCF_019710535.1. Classification (NCBI taxonomy): domain Bacteria; kingdom Pseudomonadati; phylum Pseudomonadota; class Gammaproteobacteria; order Pseudomonadales; family Pseudomonadaceae; genus Pseudomonas; species Pseudomonas sp. 3-2. The sequence goes on from NZ_CP081200.1 coordinate 3,796,013, forward strand.
CCGGACCCGACCACCGGCGCGCTGATGCCGCCGATCTACGCCAACTCCACGTACCTGCAAGACAGCCCCGGCGTGCACAAGGGGTTTGACTACGGCCGCTCGCACAACCCGACGCGCTTTGCCTTGGAGCGCTGCGTGGCGGATCTGGAGGGCGGCACCCAGGCGTTCGCCTTCGCGTCCGGGCTGGCGACGATTTCCACCGTGCTCGAACTGATCGACGCCGGCTCGCACATCGTGTCCGGCAATGACCTGTACGGCGGCACTTTCCGTCTCTTCGACAAGGTGCGTCAGCGCAGTGCCGGGCATCGTTTCAGCTACGTCGATCTGGCGGATCTGTCGGCGTTCGAAGCGTCGTTGCAGGACGACACGCGCATGGTGATCGTGGAGAGCCCGACCAACCCGCTGCTGGGTCTGTCCGACCTCGCCGCCATCGCCCGTATCTGCAAGGCGCGCGGGATCATCTGCGTGGCCGACAACACCTTCGCCAGCCCGTGGATCCAGCGTCCGCTGGAACTGGGTTTCGACATCGTGCTGCACTCGACCACCAAATACCTGAACGGTCACTCCGACGTGATCGGGGGGATTGCCGTGGTTGGCGACAATCCTGCGCTGGCCGAGCGTCTGGGCTTTCTGCAGAACGCAGTCGGTGCTATCTCCGGCCCGTTCGACGCGTTCCTCACCCTGCGTGGCGTGAAGACGCTGGCGCTGCGTATGGAGCGTCATTGCAGCAATGCGCTGGATCTGGCGCGCTGGCTGGAGCAACAGCCGCAGGTCAAACGCGTCTACTACCCGGGTCTGGAATCCCATCCGCAGCACGAACTGGCCAAGCGTCAGATGCGTGGGTTCGGCGGGATGATTTCCCTGGATCTGAACAGTGATCTGGCCGGCGCCCGGCGCTTCCTGGAGAACGTGCAGATCTTCGCCCTGGCCGAAAGCCTTGGCGGTGTGGAAAGCCTGATCGAGCACCCGGCAATCATGACTCACGCGACCATTCCGGCCGAAACCCGTGCCAAACTCGGCATCGGTGACAGCCTGGTGCGTCTGTCGGTGGGCGTCGAGGACATCGAAGACCTGCGTGCCGATCTGGCGCAGGCGCTGGCCAGCATTTAACGCCCGAAAACGTCAAAGCCCGCACAAGGCGGGCTTTGGTGTTCGAGTAGGCGGCCAGTGCTGGTCTCTGGCTTACAAGGTTTATCAGGCTTCTCACAGTACCGGACCAAATTGAAAGGGGTACGGTCTCGGCTGCTTCACACGGCATAAGGGCTGGATCTCAGCGCGGAGATCTTTCTAACCGTGTACCCTTCGGAACGCGCCCCACGTCCCCCTGCTATCCGCTTGCGCATCAGTCTGCGTCTTCGCCTACATTCTTGAGCCTAGCAAACACACTGCATTGCGCTACGCGGTTTTTAGACTGTTTGTTTTCTAGCGCAGGCCTGCAAGGAAGCTAACCGACTATCGCCTTCACGCCCCTTCAGCCTGCCTCCCGCCAAGGGCGAACTATACTTTTCAGTTCGCTGTCCAGATTTCCTGTAGACCGTCGACACCCGTGCACCCTCCGGTGCCCCCGTGCCATTCACCAATCTGGTTGACCCCGGGCCAACGAGCCTTCCGTCGATAAACGAATGACGGGTAATGCTCGGCTGCTGTGTGGCTGATGGGGCGTGGAGAAAATCATGAAGCACACGCTTTGGCCGGGCTTCGTCCTGGCAGTTGCGGCAACGGTGGCAATGCCCAATGTCTGGGCTGCGCAGGCGCAGGCATTGGCGTCGGATGGGGCGGATCATGTGGGGGCGGGGGCGGTTGCTTCTGATGGTGCGGATCATGTTGGCGCCGGCGCCGTTGCCTCTGACGGCTCCGATCATGTCGGTGCTGGCGCGGTAGCTTCTGACGGCGCGGACCACGTCGGCGCCGGAGCCGTTGCCTCCGACGGCTCCGATCACGTTGGCGCTGGCGCCGTTGCTTCTGACGGTTCCGATCACGTTGGCGCTGGCGCCGTTGCTTCTGACGGATCCGATCACGTTGGCTCTGGCGCCGTTGCTTCCGACGGCGCGGATCACGTCGGCGCTGGTGCTGTTGCTTCCGACGGCGCGGATCACGTCGGCGCTGGTGCTGTTGCTTCTGACGGCTCCGATCACGTCGGCGCCGGAGCCGTTGCTTCTGACGGTGCGGATCACGTCGGCGCAGGCGCAGTCGCCGCCGATGGCGCAGACAAGGTCGGTGCCAACCGGCTCGCCTACTCCCGCGCAGGCGTCGGTTCGGACCAGGTGGCTTCCGCCCTCATGAGCGGCAGCTATTCCGACCAGTTCAACAGCCCTCAATAACCGCTATCGGCGCAATCAGCCCACCGCTGGTTGCGCCGCACTAGCACATTTGTGCTAATCGACCACCCCGATCCCTGGCGTTATATTCCCTCGCAACCCCCGACGCTCCCCAACATTGCCGCTGTGCAGTGCGCGGGATCGTTGTGCCTGGAAAAACAACAACACCAAGGAAGAAACACCATGAAACTGCAGCTCAGCCTCGCCAAGATCACGGTTCTCGGTGCCCTGCTCCTCGGCGCCAGCGGTTGCCAGACCGCCAAACCCACCGAAGACAGCATGCGCGAGCGTGCCCAGACCGTCATCGGCCAACCGGTCACCAAGATCGGCAACATCCGCAACGACAGCACGCTGACCTATTACACCGCCTACACCGCCGCCGGCGAATACAACTGCGAATTGCCCAGCGGCGCAATCATCGCGGTGGCGAGCATGGGCATCATGACGCCTCCGCTGTCCTGCCTGCCCAAAGGCGCGTCGCCGATTCCGTACCAGTAATCCGGCGCAGGAAAACCGTTCAACGCCTCTTCTCATCCGGTAAAGGATTCCGTTCGACCATGAAAACACTCATCGCCACCCTCAGCCTCGCGGCCGTCGTTCTCACCGGCTGCGCCACCCCCAAGCAATGGGAAGCCACCGGCGGCAGCAAGACCGACGGCGTTGTCCAGGTCTCCTATGAACTGGGCCAGTTCGAAAGCGGGCAAACCTCCGCCGCTCAAGGGTTGGCCACGGCAGAAGCCCGTTGCAAGGTCTGGGGCTACAAGAGCGCCGAAGTATCAGGCTCGGAGAAAAACATCTGCCGCACCATGGGCCAGTACAACTGCCTGCAAACCACCATCACGCAGGACTATCTGTGTAAGCGCTGACCCCTTCGGTCTGCCGGTCGCGCAGCGCACGCAGGGTCGCGCGCAGCTCGGCCGGGCGTACCGGCTTGGACAGAATGGCGATCTGGCGATCGTGCAGGGCCGCCTGAATTTTTTCGATGTCGTGCCCGGTGATGATCATGGCCGGCACCGCATAACCGCGCTGACGGCGAACCTCATCGATGCACTCGATGCCGGTGCTGTGCGCACCGAGGTCATAGTCGGCAACGATGATGTCGCAGTCCGTGACCAGGCCCTGCCCGCTCAACTCGGCCTGCACAACGCAGCCCCAACGCTCGAGCAACGCCGAGGTCGCCAGCAGAACGTTGCGATCATCCTCCACCAGGCACACCTTCAACCCCGTCAGCAAACCGATTTGCCGAGCCTCTTCACGATTGACCGGCACCTGCGGCGGCGCCAGCGGCAGTCCATGCAGGGTCACCGCCGTGCCATGCCCCAGCCGTGAGCGGATCGCGACGTCGACACCGATCAATTGCCCCAGACGCCGGACAATCGACAGCCCCAGGCCCACACCTTCGACGTCCTTGTCGCGCAACTGGCGAACCCGATAAAACTCCTCGAACACCTTGGGCAAATGCTCTTCGGCGATCCCGCTGCCCCGGTCATAGATCGCGATGGCCAACCCCGCGCCGCGCTTGCGCACACCGATCAGCACTGGCCGCTGCGCACCGTATTTGAAGCAGTTGGAGAGCACGTTCTGGACCATGGTCGCCAGCAACGCCGGATCGGTGCGCACCCAGTGTTCGCAACGCCGCAAACGCAGCTCTACGCCGGCCCAACGTGCAGCTTCGGCATTCTGGCGGATCAGATCCGCCAGCCACTCGCCCAGCTCAAGCGTCTGCAACCGGGGCAGAATCCGCCCGTTGTCGAGGGTGTAGAGATCGAGAATCGAACGAAACAACTGCGACACGTTGAGCAGCGAACGGTCGATGCTGTCCACCAGCCGCCGCTCCTCTTCGCCCAGCCGCGACTCACGCAGGCATGCGGTAAACAAGCCGATGGAGTGGATCGGCTGACGCAGGTCATGACTGGCCTGAGCCAGGAAACGCGACTTCTCAAGGTTCGCAGCGACCGCTTCTTCCGATGCCTTGCGCGTGCGCTCCAGCAGCAGGTGCGCATACACCGGAATCACCGTGCTGGTGATCATCAGCATCAACACCATGAACGGTTGCGCCTGCCAGTACGGCGTCAACCGATAGACCGCCAGCAGCGCCAGCAATGCCAGCACCGTCGCGATCGCCAGGTAGCGCGAGCCGTAGCGCATGCCGTTGCCGAGATTGACCCAGACCATGACGGCATAGATGGGCAACGCCGCCTCGCCGCCGACCACCAGCCCGAAACTGGTGCCGGTGTAATCGTGGAGCATGCCGAAAATCCGCCGCGCCGGATAATGCCCCGGCCAGCGCACAATGGCCTGACGCAGCACGACGGAGGCCAGCAGAAACAGGGAAATGTAGGTGACCACCGGCAGATAGGTATCGAAGCGCTGGCCCGGCAGGAAACCGAGCACGGCCATGTAAACCAGCGCGATGCTGGCGATGATGATGCGCAGATTGGCCTGGTCGAGCTCGGTGTTCTTTTCGAACTTCATGGGGGAACGTCCTTGTGCAGCAGTCGTCATAAACGCACGAATCAACAGGCAATGCCTTCGCCCGGTGCTATGGTGCATGCCGTGAGAAATGCTGACCCAGGGAGGGTTGCGCCATGGCGTGCCGAATCATCATAGCCGACGATCACCCGTTGTTTCGCGAAGCGCTGCTGCGCACCGTCCAGCGTTTGCTACCCGAAGCCCTGATCGAAGAAGCCGGCGACCTCGACGCCGTGCTCGCCCTGCTGCCGGCGGGCGATGAGCCTGACACCTTGATCCTCGACCTGCGCTTTCCCGGCCTGACCTGTGTGACCCAGCTCGCGGTACTGCGCCAGCGTTTGCCGCGAACCACGCTGATTGTGGTGTCGATGGTCGATGACGAGGCGCTGATCGGTGAAGTCATGGCGGCCGGCATCGATGGTTTTATCGGCAAGAACATCGCCCCCGACGAGATCGGTCAGGCGATCCGGGCGATTCGTGAAGGTGAGGTGCTGGTGAAATTCGCCCCGTCCGGCCTGCTGCCGCTGGACTCCGGCACCGCCCTCACCCCGCGTCAGCAGGATGTGCTGCGGCTGATCGCCCAAGGCAAGACCAACAAGGAAATCGCCCGCGAACTGGATATTTCGCCGTTCACGGTGCGGATTCATGTGTCGTCGTTGTTGCGGGTGCTCAACGTGCCGTCGCGGGCAGCGGCGGCGGTGAAATACTCCGGGGCCTTGTAGCGTGCCTCCAAATCAGGCGTGCGGGTGGACGGTCAGTGCGACCAGTTTCGCCACAATCGGCCGGACCACGAGAATGCACAGAAATGCCACGGGCATCGCCAGTTTGTAGGCGTGCAGCGCATTGCTAAGGTAATCGGCATCAATTCCGAAATTGGAGGCGGTGATCACCAGCGACATCAGAAACGCCATGATTGTCGCCATGTACAACGCAAATACGTACGGCATGGCACGGGCAGACAGCTTGCGCGGGCTGAATACTGTGGTTCTTGGGGATAGTCTCTGATTCATGTCAGTCCTTGTTGACCGAAGTGGATAGGCGCCGAGCACCCTAACAAGTCTGCCAAGCCGTAACTAGACTGATCGCCGTGAGCACTTTATAAACAAAATCTTATTAATTCGTCCTCGCCGGGATCCACGCATGAACCTCTTGGGTGCAATCGATTGTTTTATCAAAGTCGTTGAGGCGGGATCGATTGTCGGCGCCGCCAAAATCCTCGGGGTGAGTGCCGCCGCCGTCAGTCAGACCCTTGGTCGCCTTGAAAATCACCTCGACACACGCCTGCTGCAACGCACCACCCGCAGCATGGCGCTGACGGAGAGCGGTTCGGTGTATTTCGAGAAAGTAAAACGTATCGCGCTCGATCTGGAGTCCGCGCAGAGCGCCATCAGCCACGCGCAGACGCAACTCCAGGGACACTTGAGTATCGCCTCCACCGCCGGGTTCGGGCGCCATGTACTGGCCCCGGTCATTGCCGGTTTCGCCGAACGCTACCCGCAGTTGACGCTTGAGCTCTCGACGACCGACCGCAAAATCAATCACCTCCACGAAGGTATCGACCTGAGTCTGCGCATCGAGCCGCAACTGGAAGACGGCATCATCGCGCGCAAGGTTGCGACGGTGCCGTTCGTGATTTGCGCCAGCCCTGACTACCTGCAAAAGGCCGGTCGTCCTTCTACTCCGGCGGATCTTCAACAGCACGCCTGTCTGGCGTTCCGCTATCCGCTGGACGGACGGTTACTGCGCTGGTGGTTCGTTGAGCAGGGTCAGCGCTTTGAGGCTGCGATCAATGCGACCGCCATCAGCGACGATATCGACGCCCTGGCGCAAATGGCTGCTCATGGTGCCGGGGTCACCCGACTGGCGGAATTCGTTGCCGCGCCCTATCTGGAAAGTGGTCAACTGGTCTCTTTATTCGAACCGGGCGGCGGCTCGACCTTTGCCAGCGCCGCACCGCTCGAGATCTATGCCTGTGTACAGGAACGGGCGGCCATGACTGCCAAGGTCAAGGCCTTCACCGATTTTTTGCAGGAGTTCCTGCATACCCGCTGGCCCGCTCGATGAGGATCAAGGATCGACTTGGGCCATCAGTTCAGGCACCGATTCCTGCCGCTTCGCATACCGCTGCGCCAGCACCGCGCAGACCATCAGTTGAATCTGATGGAACAGCATCAGCGGCAGAATCAACACGCCAATCGTGCTGCCGGCGAACAACACCTGCGCCATCGGCACGCCAGTGGCCAGGCTCTTTTTCGAACCGCAGAACAGAATGGTGATGCGATCCTCAAGACTGAAACCGAACGCCCTGCCCAGCAGCGTGGACGCCAGCAGCACCAGCGCCAGCAGGATGCAGCACACCACCACCAGCCCCAGCAGGTCGATCACCGGAATCTGGTGCCAGATGCCCTCGTTCACTGCCTCGCTGAACGCGCCGTAGACCACCAGCAGAATCGAGCCCTGATCGACGAATTTCAGCCAGTTCTTGTTGCGACCGACCCAGGCGCCGATCCAGCGACGGGCAATCTGGCCGGCAATGAACGGCAGCAGCAATTGCACGCTGATTTTCACGATTGCGTCGAGGGTCGAGCCGCCGTCGCCGTGGACGTTCAGTAGCAGCGTCACCAGCAGCGGCGTGAGGAAAATCCCGAACAAACTGGACGCCGCCGCACTGCAGATCGCCGCCGGAATATTGCCCCGCGCCAGCGAAGTAAAGGCAATCGCCGACTGCACCGTGGCCGGCAGTGCACACAGGTAAAGCATGCCCATGTACAGCTGATCGCCGATCAGCGGCGACAGCAGCGGCTTGAGCGCAAGACCCAGTAACGGGAACAGGACAAAGGTCAGGCCGAACACCAGTAAATGCAGGCGCCAGTGGCCGGCGCCAGCGATGATCGATTCACGCGACAGCTTGGCGCCGTGCAGGAAAAACAGCAGCGCAATGGCGATGTTGGTCAGCCAGCCGAAACCGGTCGCGACCTGACCGCTGGCGGGCAGGAAGCTGGCCAGCAGCACCACGCCGATCAGGGTCAGGGTGAAGTTGTCGGGCAAAAATCGTGGGCGCGTCATGGTTTGTTCATCCGGGGGTTGCCAGTACGTGGAAGCGACTCTAACGTGACTGGAAATTACCGACTAACGCCGAAGAAACCACAGATGCCGCCAAAAGGACACGACAAGAGCGTCAGACGCAGCATTCCCGGGCTGCCCAGCCTGCCGCGTCCGTTGTATGGGCGCACCGAATCGCTGCCCAATCGTGCGCTCACCCGCCGCCACAGTCATCCGTGGGTGCAGTTGTCCTACGCGATTCAGGGCGTACTCGAAGTACAGACTGCCGTCGGTCGTTTCGTTGCGCCGCCGGAGCGGGCGGTGTGGATTCCGGCGGGTGTGCCGCATCGGGTGTTCAGTTCGCCGCACACGGAAATGCGCAGCCTGTACATCGATTGCAGCGTCGCCGACTGGGCGCCGGAGCGTTGTCATGTGCTCGGCGTCAGTGATCTTTTGCGTGAGCTGATTCGGGCCTTCAGTCAGATACCTGTCGAATATGACCAGAGCGGCCCGCACGGGCGTCTGGCCCAGGTGATCCTCGATCAACTGGCCGAGGCGCCGCCCATCGACCTGATGCTGCCACTGCCGCAGGACAGTCGCCTGCGGCAGATCTATCAGAGTCTGGAGCAACATCCGGAACAGCAGACCACACTGGCGCACTGGAGCGAAAAATTCGGCATAACCGAGAAAACTCTGACTCGGCTGTTCCTGCGCGATACCGGTTTGACCTTCCGCACCTGGCGCCAGCGCCTGCGTCTGCTGGGTGCGCTGACGCCGCTGGAACGCGGCGAACGCGTCACCGACGTGGCTTTGGCCTGTGGTTATGACTCGACATCGGCCTTTATTGCGGCGTTTCGCCAACAGTTCGGCGAGACGCCAGGAGAGTTTTTCCGATGAAATTAACCGATATTTATCGACTTTGTGCATGCCATTGGGCAAATTTCAGGGTAGAGTTTCGCCCATCAAGAACCTTTGACATCTTTCGACGATAACAATGATTAACCACCCTTTAGCGAACCTGTCGGCGGTAACAGCATGATCGAAGTCACTGAAGTTTCCATTGCCCAATTGCGCGCGGCGCTCGAGTCCGGCCAGACCACGGCGGTCGAGCTGGTGCAGGCCTATCTGGCGCGCATCGACGCCTATGACGGCCCTGACACCGCCACTGCGCTGAACGCGGTGATCGTGCGTAACCCCGACGCACTGAAAGAAGCGCAAGCCTCGGACGCCCGTCGTGCCAAGGGCGAAACCCTCGGTCCGCTGGACGGCATCCCCTACACCGCCAAGGACAGCTATCTGGTCAAAGGCCTGACCGCCGCGTCCGGCAGCCCGGCCTTCGCCGATCTGGTGGCACAGCGCGATGCGTTCACCATTGAGCGCCTGCGTGCGGGCGGTGCGATCTGCCTGGGCAAGACCAACATGCCGCCGATGGCCAATGGCGGGATGCAGCGCGGCGTCTATGGCCGTGCCGAAAGCCCGTATAACGCTGATTATCTGACTGCACCGTTTGCTTCCGGCTCATCGAACGGTGCCGGCACCGCCACCGCTGCGAGCTTCTCGGCATTTGGTCTGGCGGAAGAAACCTGGTCGAGCGGTCGCGGCCCTGCCTCGAATAACGGGCTGTGCGCCTACACGCCGTCGCGCGGCGTGATCTCGGTACGCGGCAACTGGCCGCTGACGCCGACCATGGACGTGGTGGTGCCGTACGCCCGCACCATGGCCGACCTGCTGGAAGTGCTCGACGTGGTGGTCGCCGAAGACAGCGACACCCGTGGCGACCTGTGGCGCCTGCAACCCTGGGTTCCGATCCCGAGCGTCGCCTCGGTGCGTCCGACTTCCTATCTCGATCTGGCAGTGAAGAGCGATGCACTGGCCGGCAAACGCCTGGGCGTGCCGCGCATGTACATCAATGCCGACCCTGAAGCCGGCACCAGCGAAGAACCGGGCATCGGCGGCCCGACCGGGCAGCGCATCAACACCCGCGCCTCGGTGATCGATCTGTGGAAACAGGCCCGTCAGGCCCTCGAAGCCGCCGGCGCCGAAGTGATCGAAGTGGATTTCCCGCTGGTCTCCAACTGCGAAGGTGATCGTCCGGGCGCACCGACCGTGTTCAATCGCGGCATCGTCTCCAAAGAGTTCATGCACCACGAACTGTGGGACCTGTCGGCCTGGGCCTTCGATGATTTCCTGCGCGCCAACGGCGACCCGAAACTCAATCGACTGGCGGACGTCGACGGCCCGAAAATCTTCCCCCACGACCCGGGCACCCTGCCCAACCGTGAAGGCGACCTCGCCGCCGGCATGGACGAATACGTGCGCATGGCCCAGCGTGGCATCACACCGTGGGATCAGATCCCGACCCTGCCGGACGGCCTGCGCGGTCTGGAGAAGACTCGCAAGCTCGACCTCGAAGACTGGATGGATCGCCTCGGCCTCGACGCCGTATTGTTCCCGACCAACGCCGACGTGGGCCCGGCCGACGCCGACGTCAACCCGGCCTCGGCGGACATCGCCTGGAGCAACGGCATCTGGGTCGCCAACGGCAACCTCGCGATCCGCCACCTCGGCGTGCCGACCGTCACCGTGCCGATGGGCGTGATGGCCGACATCGGCATGCCGGTGGGGTTGACGTTTGCCGGGCGGGCCTATGACGACTCGACGCTGCTGCGACTGGCGGCGGCGTTTGAAGCCACCGGGTCGAAGCGTCGGGTTCCCCCACGTACACCAGCACTTTCCAGCGAGCGTTGATTGACTCTCACCCTGTGAGTCCGCGCTTTAAACGTGTGCCGTGAGCCTGTTCGCGGCACATATTTCCAGACACCAACCCACGCCTTCAACTTTTAATCAACTGTCAACTCTGACAGTTGTAAATAAAAAAAATGACAACTAGATTCGAATTGCAAGAGCGGCAGAACTCACAATTGCGTTTGCCAAACTACCAATTTGATGAAGGTCAATGATTATGGAAATCGATAAATTCTCGCCAGAAATCAAAGCTGCGCTAGGTTTAGACGGCAACAGTGAAGCTATAACTGTCATCTCCAATGAGGAAAAAGAAGCTTCCATATTCCGGGTAAGTTTTGCACCGAGGCACCCGGGTCTTGGTACTGAATTTATTGCGGAGCGATACTTTTACGCAAGCCTGACCCCAGACACCCTCAGTCTCCTGGGATATAGAAAAAGACCAGATGATCTTCCAGACGATCAGATTTCAATTATTCTTCCAAAACGCTTGCCGCCTGGTGAATATCCTTTCAACAACTCCGACCCGAACCTCCCCCACGCCTATGCTGGACACTACCCCAACGGTTACAGCGCAAGGAGTGGCTTCATAAAATTCACCCGCAACGACGCCAACCAGAGGATTGAAGCGACCTTTGAATTCTCTATAAAAACTGACGAACTCGATTACGAGTTGAAAGGAAAGCTCTATCTAGATCCAACATTCCCACTTGAATAAGCACACTACCAAACAACCAACCATTGAATAAAAACTTTGGTGTTTGGCAGTCCGGTGCAGAACCTGAAGAGGGACATAAAAGGGCGGGATCAATTGATCCCGCCGCTTTTCTATGGTTCTGCCAGTTCTTCCAGCAAATCCGCCGAAGGCACAAAGAACAGACTGCCTGTGACGGCGGTGCTGAAATCCAGCAGTCGATCGTAATTGCCGGGTGGCTTGCCGACAAACATGTTCTCCAGCATCTGTTCAAGCGGCTCCGGCGAACGCGCGTAGCCAATGAAATAAGTGCCGAACTCGCCTGCGCCAGGTCGGCCAAACGGCATGTTGTCGCGCAGGATCTTCACCTCTTCGCCGTCCTTGGTGATAGTCGTCAACGCACTGTGGGAGTTGCTCGGCTTGACCGAATCATCGAGCTCGATATCGGACAGTTTGGTGCGACCGATCACCCGCTCCTGCGCTTCGACCGACAGTTCGTTCCACGCCTTCATGTTGTGCAGGTACTTCTGCACCAGCACGTAACTGCCGCCGCTGAACGTCTGATCTTCATCACCCACGAGGGTGAAATGCTCGGCTTTGCGGCCGACCGGATTTTCCGTGCCGTCGACAAAACCGATGATGCTGCGCATGTCGAAATAGCGGAAACCCTGTACTTCGTCGGTCACCGTCACGGCGCCGTCCAGCGCCGACATCAACTGCGTTGCCAGCTCGAAACACAGGTCCATCTGATCGGCACGAATGTGCAGCAGCAAGTCGCCAGGTGTGGAAACAGCGCGCCGCCCTTCTACGCCGAATTCGCGAAAGTCGTGCAAGGATGCCGGGCGTGGACTGCCGAACAGACGATCCCAGGCGTTGGAAGAGAACCCGCAAACACAGGACAGGTTTCCCGAAGGGACACGCTTGCCGACCGAGCGCGTCAGCCCCGCGACATCGGCGCACCAGCCGCGGATTTTTTCGGCGGCATCGGCCTCGGCGTTAAGGGTCGCCACGATGAAGATGGCAGCGCTGGTGATCGGGCTGCAGACGGCTTGAGGATCTGGCGTGTCGATGATCGTAGCTCCCGGAGTGGTGGACTGACTCGACAGCGAGGTTAGCAAAGAAGTGCTGAATGAAGCATTACCCGCGCTCTGCCCGTGTCGTCCGACACTTCGTTATTCACGAACAATACCCACGAAATAAACGATTTTTCTTCGTCGGAAAGCTCCTACTAGCATGGCCCCGTCTACCCCGACAAACAGAAAGACAGGGAGAACGGCATGCACCCCATTAACATCGGCGAACCCTGGATGTGGGTCGCCTTCATCGTTTTTGTCCTCGCCATGCTGGCCGTTGACCTGTTTGTCTTCGGTGGGCGCAAGGCGCATCGGGTTTCGGTACGGGAAGCCTCATCCTGGGTATTTGCCTGGTGCATGCTGGCGATGGCCTTCGCCGGATTGCTCTGGTGGTATCTGAACGGCGAATTCGGCCCCGAAATCGCCAAGGTCAAGACCCTGGAATTCCTCACCGGTTACTTGATCGAGCAGTCGCTGTCGATCGACAACATGTTCGTCTTCGTGATGATTTTCAGCTACTTCGCCGTGCCGCCGGAGTTGCAGCGCCGGGTGCTGCTGTACGGCGTGCTCGGGGCAATCGTGATGCGCGCGGCGATGATCTTCGCCGGGGTGTGGCTGGTGTCACAGTTCACTTGGCTGCTGTATGTGTTCGGCGTGTTCCTGATCATCACCGGGATCAAGATGCTGGTGTTCGCCGAGCAGCAACCGGATCTCGATAACAACCCGCTGCTGCGCTGGGTGCGCGGACATCTGCGGATCACCAACGGTTTTCACGGCGAGCGCTTTTTTGTGCTGCAGAACGGTGTGCGCTGGGCCACGCCGATGTTTCTGGTGCTGGTGCTGATCGAGGCCAGCGACCTGATGTTTGCGGTCGACAGCATCCCGGCGATTTTCGCGGTGACGACCGATCCGTTCATCATTTTCACCTCGAACATTTTCGCGATCATGGGCCTGCGGGCGCTGTACTTTTTGCTGGCGGACATGGCCGACCGCTTTCATCTGCTCAAGTACGGACTGGCGCTGGTGCTGGTGTTCATCGGCGGGAAGATGACGGTGATGCCATGGTTTCACATGCCGGTGGAATGGTCGCTGGCGATTGTCGGCGGGCTGATTCTGGCGTCGGTGGTGCTGAGTCTGATGCTGACGAAGGACAAGTCGCCCGAAGAAAGTCAGGCGAAATAACAGTCAGGGGAGCAAACGTGGTTCGCTCCCCCGGTTTTGGGCTTATTTATCCGACTTGATACTGGTCCAGACCCGGGTCCGCACCCGCTCCAGTTTCTGCGGCAACGGTTGCACCACGTACAGTTTCTTCAGCGCTTCGCTGGTCGGCGTCAGGTTCGGGTTGCCGGTAATTTCCTTGTTGATCAGCGGCAGCGAATCCTTGTTGGCATTCGGGTAGCCGAGGAAGTCGCTGATCGAAGCGATGACTTTCGGATCGAGCAAGGTGTTGAGGAACTCGTGGGCCTCTTCGACGTTCTTCGCACTCTTCGGAATGGCGAAGGTGTCGAACCAGATCGGCGCGCCTTCCTTCGGCAAGCGCCAGTCGACCACCACGCCGTTGCCCGCCTCTTTGGCACGGTTGCCAAACTGGTAGAAGCTGCCGGAATAACCGATGGCCACGCAGATATCGCCGTTGGCGATGTCGGTCATGTACTTGGCCGAGTTGAAGTAGGTCACGTAAGGGCGAACCTTGAGCATCAGGTCCTTGGCTTTCTCATAGTCGGCCGGGTTCTGGCTGTTCGGATCGAGGCCCAGGTAGTGCAGAGCCAGCGGCAGGATTTCCGACGGCGAATCGAGCATTGCCACGCCGCAGGATTTCAGCTTTTCCATGTTCTCCGGCTTGAACACCAGATCCCAGCTGTCCACCGGCGCATTCTCACCGAGCGCAGCCTTGACCTTGGCCGGGTTGAAACCGATCAGCACCGTGCCGACCATGTAAGGCACGCCGTACTGATTGCCGGGGTCGTTGGCGTCGAGCAACTTGAGTAGCGCCGGGTCCTGGTGGCTCCAGTTCGGCAGCTTGGACTTGTCGAGTTTCTGGAACACGCCGGCCTTGATCTGGGTATCGAGGAACTGGTTCGACGGCACCACCAGGTCATAGCCGGAGTTGCCGGTCAGCAATTTGGCTTCGAGGGATTCGTTGGTGTCGAAGGTGTCCCAGGTCACTTTGATGTTGCTTTTGGCGGCGAACTCCTTGGGCACCGATGGCAGGATGTAATCCGCCCAGTTGTACACCCGCAGTTCGCGCTGTTCGGCCTGTACGGCGCTGGCCAGCAGCGTCAGCCCGAAAACAGTAGCGCCCAGAATGCGTTTCATCGTGACCATGTTGTGTTTCCCCGAATGCAGCGTGAGTCGATGGTTTTTATGTTCTGTACACGGCAGTGGCTGGCAAAATCAGCCATGGGCAAGGAAAGTGCAGCATTTAGTTGTGGCTTCGATTCTTGCTGACAGCGTAGACGCAGGACAGTAGCCGGTTGGCCAAAAGGGGATCGAAACGGCCAATTTGCGTGACCGCCGGGATGCGGAAACAACAATGCCCGACGATGTGCCGGGCATTGTTTGGACAGCCAGCAAACGCTCAGTCGGTAAAACCCAACCGCGTCGCCCTACTCTGCTGCGCCTGCCCACGGGTCGCCAGGCAGTAATACAGCGGGCATGTGACGATCAGGCCGACCAGCCACGACAGGTCCGCACCCTCCACCAGATTGGCATACGGCCCGACATACAACGATGTGTTGGCGAATGGCAGCTGCACGATGATGCCGATGAAATAGGCGATGATCGCGTGCAGGTTGAAGCGTCCATAAATGCCGCCATCGGCGCGGAAGATCGAGGCGATGTCGTAACTGCCACGCTTGATCAGGTAGAAGTCGATCAGGTTGATCGACGCCCACGGCACCAGCACCAGCAGCAACGCCAGAATCAACCCGATGAACTCGGAAATGAAATCCGCCGAGGCACCCAGCGCCACCACGCAGCAGCCCGCCAGCACCACGCTCGACAAGATCACCCGCACCTTGATGCTCGGCGTCCACTGGCTGGCAAAGGTCTGGATTGAGGTGATGATCGACAGCACCGCACCATACAGATTCAGCGCGTTGTGACTGATGATATTGAGCAGGAACAGCACCATCAGAATCGGCCCCAGCCAACCGGTGGACTGCTTGACCGCCGCCATCGCCTCAGTGCCTTCCGGCGTCGCCAGTACCGCCACCGCGCCGAAGGTGAACGACAGAATCGTGCCCAGCGTGGCGCCCAGATAAGTCGCGATAAATGGCTTGCCGATCCCGATGTCCGCTGGCAGGTAACGGGAATAGTCGGAGACGTACGGCGAGAAACTGATCTGCCAGATGATCCCCAGCGATACCGTCGCCAGCCACCCGGACAGGTTGAAGCTGCCACGGGTAAAGAAGTCCGCCGGCAACTCATGGGCAAAGATGTAGATGAACCCGGCCAGCAGCGCGCTGCCCATCACCCAGGTGCCGATGCGGTTGAGCGTGTGGATGAAGTTGTAGCCGATCACGCCGATGGCCGTGGCGCTCAGGGCACCGATCAGAATACTCAACGGCGCCGGCACCGACGGCGCAATGCCGACGATGGACTTGCCGGCCAGCACGATGTTGGAAATGAAGAAGCCGATATAGATGATCGCTGCGAAGAACACGATCAGCAGCGCACCATAACGTCCGAACTGGCCACGACTCTGCACCATTTGCGGAATGCCCATGCGCGGGCCTTGCGCCGACGCCAGGGCGATCACCACCCCGCCGATCATGTGCCCCAGCGCTATCGCCAGCAGCCCCCAGAACAGGTCGAGATGAAACACCTGAACCACCATGGCGCCGGTGACGATGGGCAGTGGCGCAATGTTGGTGCTGAACCATAGAGTGAAAAGGTCGCGGGCCTTCCCGTGGCGTTCCGCGAGTGGGACGTAGTCGACCGTGTGATTCTCGATCAACGGATCTTGCCGGGACATCTGGGACATAAAAATGAACTCGATTGGGTCTGTTCTTATCGTTGTATGAAGCCAAACCGGGAGCGCTTCGTGGCCGCTCCTCAGATGAAGACCATATTATGGTATTCCAACATTTTCACAAGACTGATCCGCTCTTTACGACGGCATCTGATCCGGCATCCTCCCTCATAGCCAGCGCTCACGGCTAGAGCAAAGCCCCGTAAATGCTGAGTTTCCGACGGATGAACCACGTTTATCGTTTCACCAAAAAAGCGCTTGCAATCGACGTATTACGGTATACCATCAGACCCATAAACACATAAAAAACGCTTCACCGCACTCGAGGATTGACCAATGATCGATGCTGCCGTCTACAAACAAGTCATGGGCTCGTTCCCGTCCGGCGTCACTGTCATCACCACGCTTGATGACGACGGCCAGATCGTCGGCCTCACCGCCAGCGCCTTCAGTTCGCTGTCCATGGACCCGGCCCTGGTGCTGTTCTGCCCCAACTACAGTTCCGATTCCTACCCTGTCCTGATCAAGAACAAACGCTTTGCCATTCACGTCCTGTCCGGCGGTCAGCAAAGCGAAGCCTACGCGTTCGCCCGCAAAGGCAAGGACAAGGCGCAGGGCATCGAGTGGACGCTGAGCGAACTGGGCAACCCGATCCTGGCCAACGCGACGGCTATCATCGAATGTGAGCTGTGGCGCGAATACGAAGGCGGCGACCACGCGATCATGGTCGGCGCGGTGAAAAACCTCATCGTCCCTCAGCAGGACGCCGGCCCGCTGGTGTATTGCCACGGCAAGATGGGCGCCCTGCCCGCCTTCGCCTGATCCGCACGATTGCACTTAAACAGGCTGGCAAGCGACCGGCCGACCACAAGAGATTCGAGGTAGCGTCATGAAATTTTCCCTGTTCGTACACATGGAACGCTGGGACGAAAGCGTCAGCCACCGTCAACTGTTCGAAGACCTGACCGAACTGACGTTGATGGCCGAGGCCGGTGGTTTCAGCACCGTGTGGATCGGCGAACACCACGCGATGGAATACACCATCTCGCCGAGCCCGATGCCGCTGCTGGCCTACCTCGCGGCCAAGACCACCACCATTCACCTGGGCGCCGGCACCATCATCGCGCCGTTCTGGCACCCGCTGCGGGTCGCCGGTGAATGCGCCCTGCTCGACGTGATCAGCAACGGCCGGATGGAAGTCGGCCTTGCGCGTGGCGCCTATCAGGTGGAATTCGATCGCATGGCCGGCGGCATGCCCGCCTCCAGCGGTGGACAGGCACTGCGGGAAATGGTCCCGGTGGTGCGCGCGCTGTGGCAAGGCGACTACGCCCACAACGGCGACATCTGGAAATTCCCCACCTCCACCAGCGTGCCGAAACCCATCCAGAAGCCGAACCCGCCGATGTGGATCGCCGCCCGCGACCCGGACTCGCACAACTTCGCCGTTGCCAACGGTTGCAACGTGATGGTCACGCCGCTGATGAAGGGCGACGAAGAAGTCCTCGATCTGAAGAACAAGTTCCAGACTGCGCTGGACAACAACCCCAATGTGCCGCGTCCACAATTGATGGTGCTGCGTCATACCCACGTGCACTCGGCGGATGACCCGGAAGGCTGGAAGGTGGGCGCGAAAGCCATCTCACGTTTCTATCGCACGTTCGATGCGTGGTTCGGCAACAAGGAAGTGCCGGTTAATGGTTTCCTCGCCCCGAGCCCGGAAGAGAAATTTGCTGGTCGTCCGGAGTTTGAGCTGGAGAGTCTGCACAAGACCGCCATGATCGGTACACCGGAAGAGATCATTCCGCGGATCAAGTACTACCAGGAACTGGGGGTGGATGAGTTCAGTTTCTGGTGCGACAACAGCTTGCCGCATGCGGAGAAGAAGAAGTCGCTGGAGTTGTTTATTAAGCATGTGGTGCCGGCGTTCAGATAAACCTGCCGCCCGGCATACAAAAACGCCCCGAGCTGTTCGGGGCGTTTTCATTTGGGGTTTCAGCTCTGGGAGGGAGGCAACGATGGCTCTATCGGATCAGTCGCTAATACTGGTAATCCAGAAAGAAAAATACGGCGTATAGAAAGAAGGCAAAGGCCGCCAAAGCCGCACGCCATTCGGGATCTGCATCTCTTCCCAACCCACCCGGGGCAATGGAAATGCTCGCACCGCAGAAGTAGCAATAGACCCCCTGCGCAAACCACAGCTGAACCGCGAGCACAGTGAAAAAACGTCCCCAACTGCCATTGAACTGAAAATAACCATTTATGAGTGCCGCCGCCAACAAGGCAACACCTACACCGTGGCGATATTTGAAAAGCGCTGCAACTACGGAATTTGGGGGTTTACACATCAACCGCTCCATTAGCAGGATCATGCCTGGGGTCTCGTTCCCAATAATGATGAAGAAAAGAACCGCCCCTTTTCATCTTTCCTTTCAAACCCTATAACCCGCGGACCTCATCAGAGCAAGCACGGTCACATCAAATTGTTCGTCAGACATTCCTCTAATTGATCTGACGCTTTTCCAATGCCATATCGCAGGCAGAACCTTACTGTCCAAGCGATCAAATCTCGTCAGGAAAACATTAGCTAATTCATACTTATCCATACCGGGATCAGCCTCTAGCACCCTATTTAATACCGTGCTTGGCAGTTTTCCCTCCTAAATTTCCATTAAAAATTTTGCAGTTTCCGAGGGTGACATATGCATTCCCATCAAATGCTAAAAGCATGAAACAAAAGGTTTTCAAAACAAGGGGAGCATATTTATTAAATAGAATCCCCCCTCCCAAGCTAGACCGCCATCAGCTTTGACTCAGGGGGGGGGGGGGGGGGGGGGGGGCTAAAATCATCAATAGACATATTTTTACTTTTCAATAAAGACACGACAAACTCCGAATCGAAAGTCATAAAAAACTCCAGAGCATCATAAATTTTCCAACGATGCACCTCTGGATGATCAATTATCGACAAAAGATACTGCTTTAGTGGCGCCAAGTATTCGATATAGTTTTCACGCCTAACAAAGCGAAGCATTTCGGAAATCTCGAAAGGCCTCACTCCGGCTAACGCAACAATCTTCAAAAGGAGATCGCAAACGTGTACCCTTGCGACTTCTTTCCCTTCTTTATCAGCGACATTTGCAAAGTACATTGTCACCGCCATTAATATATGGCGATAGGTATCATCATAACCATGTAACCGGTGAACATATAGCCCTTCAAAAACTTCAGGCTTACTCATAAACTCTTCCAAGGCGACCAGGCCTTCACGAGCGCCCCAACTCGTTAACAGCTTTGCAGCATAAAATCGTACTAATTCATCATTCGATTCACGAAGTAGCTCTTTCACAGAGTCGAGTCTATCCTGTGGAATATCCTCAACCTCCAGATCTCCTGCTTCTGCGGCATAGTCTGCATTTTCTGGAATACCATTGAGCAATTCATAGATTCTCGGATCCATTATTAAACCTTCTGCTTTACAATTGCAGATGCATTCCGTAATGCATACAAGCATTGATCAGTGTATTCCTTGCCCCCCTTTAACTTAGACCGCGTCGACTGCCGATCTTCATTCAACGTGCCACTGACGGTCTGAAATCTTCAACCGTCTTATTTTTTTCTTTCAGGAGAGACATAACAAACTTCGAATCCAGCTTCAACAAGCACTCAATAGCATCATAGATTTTCCAGCGATGAATATCTGGATGATCGATTATCAAGGAAAGGTGATTCCTTATATAAGGCAAATATTCAAGATATTTTTCATTAACGACAAAATCAAAAATTTTCCCTATCTCAAAGGGTTTGCTATTCGACAATTCAATAATTTTCGTCAAGGGAGAAAAAACCTGCGCTCGCGCCAAGTCTGTATCTCCCCTATCAGCCACATTGGCAAAATATTTAGTCACAGCCATTAGTATCTGGCAATACGTATCGTCATATCCATGCAGCCGATGACTGTACGTACCTTCCAAACTCTCCGGGCTCTCCATACTTCTTTCAAGAGCAACCAGACCTTCATGAATTCCCCAACTGGTCAGTAGTTTCGCTGCAAAAAATCGCTCGTCATCACCGACTGTATCTAGAAGCAATTCCTTCACAGCTTCAATTCGGTTTAGTGGTATGTCTTCCGGATCAAGATCCCCTGCACTCACCGCATAATCTGCCTCCTCCGGAATACCGTTAAGCAACTCGTATACTTTTTGGTCCATCCCAATCACCTATTTATCGACGGGTTTAACATTACAAAAAAGGGGATGAATTTATTAAATCAAATAAATCTGTCCCCTTTTCCGCTTTTCCGTGTCCCCTTTTCCGGCAGCCCCCTTTTCCGACACTTTCTGCCCTTTCTTGACCTAGACCGCCATTAGCTTTGACTCAGGGTGCTAATATCATCAATCGACATATTTTTACTTTTCAAACAAACCCAGCTCCCTTTGGGTTTTCCTTTTTCTCCTTTACCCGAGACATCATACAATTGCGATCGCCGTGATTACTTGCTCAGGATAATCCTCCAGCGGCACTCCCCAACCGCTAATCTCAAGCCCTGGAAAAGCACCGGAAACAAACCACTCTTCGCCTTCATCAAAACTTAGATCGGCATATATTGACAAATCCGAAACGGAATCACCGAGGCCAAAGCCGGAAGAGAGCTTTCCTTGATATACCAATGCTGAGCCGGAGTTATTCGGATATTCAGGAGCATAGACCTTAATAGCGTATACCTTACCGCCCCGGATCATAATATATAAGGCACACTCGTCTGCGTTTCCAAATGACGTTGCACTTAGAGCGGTAAAAGAAAAACGATATCCACCGTCACCAAGACCATCAATTGAGCTCCAGGCCAAATGGAGATCTGGCCCAAACTCAAATTTATAAATCCCCTCTTTACCGTAAACGAGATATTTATCCAGTGACCTCGCCAATACTTCATTACTTGAACCCAAAGGAATTCCAGCGAGTGACACTGATGGCAATATAGGTGCAACCCATGATATGGGGTAACTCTCATGATGGCTCATAATGGTTTCCACGTATTGTCACTAGGGGAAAATCTCACTTCCTCACCTTGATGGTTAAGATATCGGGTATTTTTATCATAAATCACTGCGCCGCCCGAGGTAAACTTTGGCCGATATTCATTGACATCCACAATCTTGTCCTTCGACCCATCAGAATAGGTAATTTTATAATATTCACCCCTATGCTCAGACGGCGGCACATTCTTGTTTATCGTTGAAGGACTATGTTGTATTTCTTTAATACCCGTCGCACTACCTTCGACCTTATACACTTCAGCATTACCTGAGGATTTCGCCTTATATGTTTGTGTCAAAGTAGCTCCGTCCATGGTAAACGAATATTTGATATCCTCCATTGTTTTGCCCCAAACGCTTGCAGGATTACCAACAATATCTCTTGGAATACCCGCTTGTCTTGCAAGTTCTTCACGCAAACCTACACGCGAGGTTGCTGACGTAGCAGGAGGAACGTCATCTGCAACCGAGCCTCCTGTACCTGAGGCGCTCTTTGAAGTCGTAACTGTGCTATCGGTAACAGTGTTTTTGGTGGCTCCCTTGCTGCCAGGCTTGCCGCCGCCATTATCTGCCAGAAACTCTGCAGCATCTCCCCAAAAGGCCGCGCCCTCTCCATCACGCTGAACAACGGTCTCTCTGGTGATCGTATTTTGGGCTGCTTGGTTGCTCTCGGTGATATTCCAACCCACGTTTAAAGCAGCGCCCGTTTGTCCGCTTAACCGAAGCTGCTCGGCGAGCTCCCGGATTTTTGGCGCATCGGCTTGTAGCTCCGCGGAAATCTTGTTGCAGGCTGTTATGTTTGTCTGACAAAGGCTACCCAACTCCGCATTTCTCTGTTCATCCAGAGTGGCGTAGCGCTCCCGCACTTCTGTTTTACACGCATCAGATGTGCACTTAGCCTGCTCATCCAGCATTTCCACAATTTCGTGATGTAGCAGGTAGTTGTAGTTGGTGGCGTCCTTCGCAATAGTCGCGCCTTCTTGTACGTTGCCATTGCTCACTGCCGCCGCGGCAACGCCTACCAACTGGGAAGACATCGACAACAGGTTGCTGTCGTTCTTCACCAAGACTGCTAACTGGGTTACCAGCGCTTCATTGGCGCCAGCGGCCAAGGCTCCGGTTTTAAAATCTCCTCCCGCTGCTTCGTTCAACAAACCGCCCACAACAGCGTGCAAAGCAATTTTTTCGAGACCTCCATCCTTCCAACCCTGACTTGCTGCAAAATCACCTACAGCATTGAATGCTGCCGCATTCAGAGTACTCAGCAGTGCCCCTGTCAGTGCATTCCCAAAATCTGTGTGCTGACCGAGTGCGCCACCCAATAACGTCGAAGTGGTGTTCTGCAAAAGCTGGTTGCCAGCGAAACGGCCGATGCCTTCAAGACTGCTCAGATCCGTCATGACTTTGCCGGTAACAGGATTCGTCGTTGTCTTCAGGACGCTGTCGAAATACCCCGCCGTAAGACCAGCCGTTACCCCGGAAATCACATAGCTTGAAAGCGCGTCCGATGACGTCACGTCCTGGAATACGGCTCCGAGATTGCCACCATTATTGATAAAACTAGTCGTTGCGTTGGTCGCTGCCCCCGTTGCAACAGCCGCCAGACCTGCTGCCCATACCGGCCCCATCGCACTTAATGCACTCAATGCTGCCGGACCAACAAACGCCGCCATCACGATCGCAATAATGATCTGCGAGGCAGGACCAAGACCCGAGTTGCTGTATTTGAACGACTCGTGAATCTCCTTCACTCGCCGCCAATCAACATCCCCCCGCGCTTCAGCATCCTTCAGCCACGCCAACTGCGGATCTGCCTTGACCATGGTGTCGATGGTCTGGCTGACCGACTCCTGGTTCACATCCTTGATATCAATCTTCAGCCCATCAACCGCCTTCAGCACGATGTTGCCCTTGGCAATCATCTGCGTCTGGCGCAGGGTTTCGTCGGTGTTGCCGCGGCCTTTGGCGGATACCCACGCGGCGTTGTTGTTGGTTTTGGTATGGCTCTCGTCATGCAGATCCTTCACCCCTTCGAAGGTGATGGAGCCACCACTGTCCAGGATGATGTCCTTGCCGCTGTCGAGCTTCGCCACCTGATAGGTCTGGTCGCCCTTGCTGACCAGCGAGAGATTGCCGCCGGTCTTGATTTCACTGCCGACATGGGTGATCTGGGTGACTTCGTCGCGCTGTAGTTTCAGGTTGCCGAAGCCTCCCTTCTCCTTCATGTCGTAGAGGGTGTAGTCCTTGTTCTGCGCGGCCAGCAGATTCAGGTCATTACCCGCGTAGACATAGGCTTCATTGCCTGCACTGATCTTGCTTGCCACCAGGGTCGTGTCGCGACCGGAATTGGTCTTGACGTCGCCACCGGCAATGAACTCGGCAGCCTTCTGGACAGTGTGGTTGTCTTCTTCGTGAGCGCGTTTCTTGCCGTCCTTGCTGTGGGTTTCGACGTTGTGTTCGTCGCCCGCCGAGGACAGGTAGATGTCGCGTTTGGCGTCGGCGGTCAGGTTGCCCTTGGCCTCGGCGGTGCTGGCGAGGACGTTGAGGTCGCGGCCGGCGTCGAGCTTCAGGTTGCCGCCGCTTTTCACGCTGGAGCCGAGGCTTTCCACGGTGGTGGTGATGACCGAGCGATGGCCGCCATCGAACGACTCGTGCAGCTCACTTTCGTTGCGCGTCGCCAACAGGTTGATGTCGCGAGTGGCGCTCAGGGTGGCGTCGCCGCCGCTGCTGATGGATGACGAGTTGACGAGGTCGTTGCCCGACTTGATCGTCAGCGTGTCGCGTGCGCTGATGTTGCCACCTTCGTCCACCAGGGTACGCATACCGTTACCGTCACGTACAGCGACGGCGGTGCGATCGTTGACGATGTCGCCTTTGAGGCTGGTGAGGCTGACCTGATTGCCGCGAATCTCGCCGGCCAATGCGTTGCGAATGCTGTCGGAGGCCATGAGCGTGATGCGCTCGTTGGCTTCGACCAGCCCGCCCTGATAAAGACTGCCTTTGACGTCGACAGACAGATCCTTGGTCGCCTTTAACGTGCCGACGTTGACCAGATCATTGCCCGCCATCAGCTCCAGGTCACGACCTTGAATCAGACTGCCGCCACGCACGTTGCGTGACTCGGCCTGGGCCAGATAGAGCACCGGCACCAGCACTTTTTGACCGTCGACGACGCGTTCTTCCATCCACACAATGTCGTGGATCAGTGCTGCGACTTGCGCGGACGTCAGGCTCACCCCTATCGACAGGTTCAGCTCATTTTTGCTGGCGAGCGCGTTATCCATCAGATAACGGAACTGCTCGTAATCGTTGTTCAGGCCACCAGCGAGGAAGCGCTGACCGGTCTGGGCCATCACTGCGTCGCTGATCAGTCGCGTCTCGTAGCGGCCATCGCCCAGGCGGCGAGCCGCTTCATCGGCGCTGAAACTGAGTTTGCCCAGCAGGTAATCGGAGCTCATGAACGGCGCGGATTGGGTCAGCTCCGGGTTGGTTTCTATCAGGTAACGGTTCTGCGGGTTCGAGCTCTGCACGAACATGCCGTACGGGCCTTTCGGCAGACGGAAAGTCGAGGACGCCGTCGGATCCACAGCGGCAAATGGCACGCCTTTGAAGTCGACAGGCACGAAGCTGATCTGCTTCACACCATCGGCATCCACGCGCTCGATACGCGTAACGTCTTTCGGCGCCTGGGCGCTGGCGTCAGTGCTGTGCTTGCCCAGGTTGATGTTGATGCCGCCGACCGAAGTCGTCTGATCGCTGGAGAGCTTGCCGGTCAGTTGATCGTAGGTGTTGTCGTAGAGCGTGCCGTTCTGGATGCTGTTGGCGACGTCCAGTTTGACCTTGCCACCAGCCTGGAGCACGGACGAGTAGACGTTGTTGCCGTTTTCATCCCAAGTGGTGACATCACTGGTCTGCGCGAAACGCGAGTCGCTGGAGCGGCTGACCAGTTCGTTGAAGCGCTCCTCGTCGAAGTTGCCAGCGGCGACCGCCGCGTTGAAGGCCGGGATGTCGATGAATTCCATCTTGTCCCAGAGGCTGTTGTCGATGTGCCCGGGAGTACCGATTTTCACCACCCGATGGCCCGAGCGCGAGACTGCACCCTGGTTCAACAGATTGTCGGCAGTTACGGTCAGATCGCCATTCGCCGCCAGTAGGCTGTAACGGTTTTCAACGTTATTGGCCTGGATGGTGAGGTTCTTACCGGCGACAAATCGCGCCGCACGCGAGTCCTTCAAGACCTTATCGTTGAACTCGGTGTTGATGGTGATATAACCGCGCTTCCAGCCATCGCCGCCGCCACAGTGCTGAGCGCAGACCCAGCTCAGGCTGCCGGACGACTGCCCCGAGGTCATCTCGAATTCTGCCTTGGCGTTTTCAAACGAAACGGCGTTGATGTCGATGTCACCTTCGCCTTCGAGGGTGCCCGACAGGTTGCTGAACGATGAGGCCCGACCACCGCCAACGGCGTCGAAGGTCAGCTTGCCGCGGCTGTAGATATCGCCATAGAAGTTGCTCAGGCTGTTGCCGTGCAACTCCATCGTGCCGCCGCTGAACAACAGCGTGTCAGGGCCGTTGCTGATGCCGTTGGTGGCATTGAACAGAAGGTTGCCTTGTGCGCCCAGCGTGCCTTTGTTGTCGATCCGCGCAGCGGAGACCGTGAGGTTTTGGTTGGCAATCAGTCGCCCCAGGTTGTCGAGGGTGCCGCGCAGTGTCAGCTCGGTGTCGCCACCGCTGACCAGACGGCCATCCCGCTGAATCAGGTCGTTGGCGCCGATAACCAATTTCTGTTTGGCGGACACCCGTCCGCTGTTGATCAGGTTGCCACCCAGGCTCAGCGTAAGGTCACCGTCGCTGGCCAGTTCGCCGGCGTTTTCCAGGCTTGCGACATTCAGTTTGAGTGCCGAGGCACTGGCGATGCGATCCCCGGCGTTGAGGGTCAACCCCTGCGTGCTGGTGTAGGTCAGGCCACCATTCAGTTGCCAGGTGCCCACGCCATTGACCGAAGCGATATCCCAAACGCCTTTGCCCAGGCCGGTGAGGCTGCCTTGAGAGCCGGTCAGGTTGCTCAGGTCCAGATCGAACAGCCCTTGAGCGGCGTGACGAACATTGCCGCTGAGGTTGTTGAGCTGGGCACCGGCAAGTTCCAGATCCTGGCTGCCGATCTCGATGACGCCGTTCTGGTTGTTCAGGTTGCCGGTCAGTTTGATCTGGCTGGAGGCGCCGCCCAGTGCGCGAATCTGCCCGCCAGCGCTGTTGTTCAGTTGGCCGCCGATCAGTTTCAGGTCCGTGCCCGACTCGATCAGTCCGCCCTGATTGAGAATCTGACTGACCGCCTCGAGGCCCAGTCGATTGCCGCTGATCTCGCCGCCCGAGTTGTCCAGGCTGGAGCCATCGAAAACGACCTGGTCTTTGCCGAAGATCTTGCCGGCGCGGTTGGTCAGGCGTGTCACCGTCAACTTCAGATCACCCAGCAGGCTGGAGATCAAACCGGCCTTGCCGTTGACTGCGCTGTTGTCGAGGTCGGCGCTGGTAATGTCGAGGGTGTCGGCCTGTAGCGTACCGCCCTGGTTCTGCAGGTTGCCGGCGCCGAGCGCGAGTTCTGCGTGGCTGCCATTGGCGAGGATTGCGCCCTGCTGGTTCAGCAGTGTGCTACCGACGATTTTCAGACCATCGCTGCCTGCAATGATCTGGCCCGCGTCACGGTTGTCGATGGTCGTACTGGTGATGTCCAGACGCTGGCCGCGCAACGTGCCGCCGCGATTGTCGAGTTCGACCAATTGGTCGAGCAGCACGCGTTGCTCGCCAGCGTCGATCACGCCCGTGACGTTTTTGAAGACCCCGGCAATTTTCAGCGTAATGTCACCGCCCGTGCCGACGATGCCGCCCTTGTCGCTGTTGTTCAGTTCGGTGGCGTTGACTTCAATGGTTTTGCCCAGCAGGACACCGGCACGGTTGTCGACCGTGTCGCTTTCGATGTACAGATCGGCGTCGCTCTGGATCCGGCCCTTTTGATTGAGCAGTTGCGATTGACCGGCAACGGTTTGCTTGAGAATCAGCCGAGCGCCGTCAACACCCGCCGCCAACAGACCGCCCTCGCCGTTATCGAGGCTGGCGGCTTGCAGGTCGAGGTGATCGCCAATGACCCGTCCGCCACGGTTGTCGATATGACCGTCGCGAGCGACCAACAGCAACTGTTGCGCGGCCACCACACCTTTGCGGTTGTCGACACTGCCGGCGTGAACATCCACGTCACCCTGGCTGGCTTGCAGTCGACCCAAGGCATTGTTCAGGTGCTTGTTGACGACCAGCGTGAGCTTGCCGGTTTCGGCACTGATCGCGCCTTTGTCATTGCTGGTGAGATTGTCCAGCGTCGCATCGACAACACCACCGAGCAGTTGGCCATTGGCGTTGCCCAGACCGCGTGCGGTCAGGTTCAGGGTCGTGTTGCCCTGAATCAGGCCCTGAGTGTTGTCCAGGTCTTCGCTGGCCAGCACGCTGTCATCGGATGAAATCGTGCCTTGGGTGTTGTCGAGCTTGCCGCGACTGTTCAGTTCAAGGGTTTTACCGGTCAGACTGGCATTGCGGTTGTCGATGCTCTGGGCAGCGACGTTCAAGCGTTTCGATGCCTGAACCTTGCCGTCTTGGTTGTCGAGATCCTGATCCAGCGTCAGATCAACATTGCCGTTTTCGGCACTGATGACACCCTTGCTGCTGTTGTCCAGCCGAGTGCCGGTAATCCGAATCGAACCGGAGGCCAACGTACCGCCCTGATTGAGCAGCTCGGCGCCCGAAACGACGAGGTCGTTCTTTGCCTGGATCTTGCCTTTGCCATTGTTCAGACGTTCGTGGGCAACGACTTTGGTGTCGCTTTGGCTGGCAGCAAGCAGGCCGCCAGCGTTATCGAGTTGTCGGGTATCGATATCCAGACGTCCGGCGATGATCTTGCCGTCGTCGTTGTGCAGCGCCCGCGCATTGAGTTTCAAACTACCGCCGGCGATTTCAATCCGGCCTTTGCGGTTGTCCAGATTGTCGACCGAGAGCGCTGCCGCCTGACCGTCGGCAAAGCGGATCAAGCCACTGAGGTTGACGATGGCCGGGACGTTGAACGCCAGGCTGGTTTCGCCGTAGATCCGTGCGTCAGCTCCTTGGTTGATCAGGCGAGTGGCGCTCAGCGCGACGTTTCTGGCCTGGACGATACCGTTCTGGTTATCGAACCCGCCGGCGGCACTGGCGCTCAGCGAACGACTGGCCAACACACTGCCACGGTTGCTCACGGCACCGCTGTTGATAGTGAGATCGCCATTGCTGTTGCGGCTGTTGTCCGCGTTCACCCCGGCTTCGATCACTCCGGCATTGGTCAGCGTACCGCCGCTGCTCAGACGCACGGAATCCCGGGCGGCAAGGCTTTGCTGGTTGACCAGATCCTGTGCGGTTTGCGCAGCCAGTTGCGTGCCCGCGTAAACGGACTGTTGAGCTTCGAGCCCCTTGGCTTTGATGTCGACCGCATTGCTGGCCGTGACTTTGGCCAGCGTCAGTTGGCCATTGGCGTCGATCTGGATATCCCCGGCGCTGGCCGCCAGCTCGCCCGCCAGTTTCACCCCAACACCGGCCTCGGTCCCGACCAGTTTGATTGCCCCGGCGTACATCCCGCCGAGTGCCGAAGAGTCGATCGCCAGTTGCGGCTTGGCGCTGCCGTCATCGGCACGCGCGGTAGCGTTGAGCGTTTCGGCGTTTACATCGTTGCGACCGGTGGTGATGTTCAGGCCTTTGGCGTGGATCTGCGCGTTGATCTGCGCACTGCGGGTAATGATTTCGAAGCTGTCGACAGCGCTGGCATCCAGACCTTTGCCATCGATGGAAACGCTGCCCTGATCGACCTGGAAACGATCCAGACGACCCGCGCCATCGAGTACCGGTTTACCGGTGGTGAGGGTGACGCGTGGTGTATTGATGAAGCCGCAACCGTTACAGCTGATGCCATATGGATTGGCGACGATCACCCGCGCTGACTGCCCCGCCACTTCGGTGTAACCGCGCAACTGGCTCGGACTGCCGCCGTTGACTTCGTTGAGGATGGTTTGCGCAGCTGCTGCGCGCAGGTTCGGGTTACCGAGAATGATCCCGCCCATCTGCGTCAGCTGAGTGCGGCTGGTC
This sequence comes from Pseudomonas sp. 3-2, assembly GCF_019710535.1. Lineage (NCBI taxonomy): Bacteria > Pseudomonadati > Pseudomonadota > Gammaproteobacteria > Pseudomonadales > Pseudomonadaceae > Pseudomonas > Pseudomonas sp. 3-2. The sequence goes on from NZ_CP081200.1 coordinate 3,825,517, forward strand.
GCGTTGTTGAGGATCAGGCCTTGGGCGTCCACGTTGTAATCGTGGAACTGGTTGTGCGACAGCCCTGCGCCATTGGGCGTGGCGATGTTGATGATCGGCACGCCGTTGCCCGTCAGGTCGAGCGTGGTGCCGGGCGCGCTGACCACAATTCCGTCTGCCTGCGCCCACATCGGCTGCCAGAACATGACGTTGGCCAGCAGGAACGCCAGGCCGCGTTTGGGCATGCCCCAGAAGCGTTCGCGGTTTTTTAAGGCAGCAGAAGGCTGACTGGCCAGAAAAGCCAGGTGGCGAATGTCCATATTAGAATCTCGGAGCAGGCAGAATTAGATAAAGAAATCCAGGCGGAAGTAGATCGGCGCTTCGCGCTCGGTCAGCGCGGCCGGTCGTTCCAGGGAATGGGCAAAAGTCACACTTGCTGCCACGTGTTCGCCACGCGCAAACAGCTCCAGCGAGTTGCTCGACATGCGCCCGTGTTGCTCGCCGTTGTAACGGTCGCCACGAATCACGCCCTGGTCGTAACCGAGGCTGGTGCCGTATTCGGCGAACACCGGGCGCAGCCATTCGGCACTCACCGGGCGCGACCAGCGCAGGTCGTTGCGCCAATAGCCGCCGCTGTCGCCAGACAGCGATTGATCCTTGTAGCCACGGATCGAAGACGACCCGCCGAGGCTGGTGCGTTGCGGGCTGAACAACACGTCCTCACTGCGCTGGCCGGTCATCAGGCTGCTAAAGCTGAAGGACTCGCCCCACACTTTGAATGGCTGCAGATAGCTCAGGGTCGCGGTGTACTTGCGATAGCGCGCGTCGGGCTCGCCGGGACCCGGATCGTGGCTGCCCTGAGCGTCGAACGCGCCGATGCCTTCCTGCATGCCGGCATCGAAGTTGACGAAGGCGCTGCCGATCCGTCGCCCGTGGTTGAAGCCGAACTGCGCTTCGCTGATGCGGTTGCTGCTCAACTTGAGCTTGCTGTCTTCGATGAAGTTGTTGGTGCGCAGATATGAAAGTCCGGCGCTGAGGGAGGTCTTGCTGACCGAGTCGCGATGGATCACCCGCTCGGCGCGCAACTGATGGTTCTCGCTGTCGCCGGTCTGCTTGAAGTTGTAGCCGTTGGCAGCGATCTGCGAGCGGTACTCACTCTGGCTGTAGGTGTAGCTGAAATTCCACCAGCCCCACGGCAGGTTGTAGTTGAGCATGGCATTGTTGGAGGTGTGCTGGTGATCGGTCATCGCGTCGTGACCACCGCGCAGGCTCAACTGGTCAGCCAGGCCCAGCGGGCTGTCCCAATCGAACGTGGTGCCCCACTGCTGCTCACCCGTGCTGCGCTGGCCATCGTTGCTGCGCGACAGCCCGGCGCGCCAGGGCTTTTGCGGAGTATTGGTGACCAGCACCTCACTGCCGCCAACGTTCTTGCCCGGCGAAAGCTCCATTTTTGCCTGATTGGACGGCAGACGATTGAGCTGATCGACCATCTGCTCGATCTCGCGCAGGTTCACCAGCTCACCGGCCTCGCCGGGAAACGCCATCGACAACTCACGCTCAGAGAGCTTGCTGTTGTCGGCGCCTTTCAAGCCCTCGAGTTTGCCTTCGACCACCAGTACTTTGAGATGTCCACCGGACAGATCCTGCTGTGGCAGGTAAGCACGGCTGGTCACCCAACCCTTCTCGATGTAGTGATCGGTGATGACCTTCAGTACTTCATTCAGCTGAGGCACACCGAGGCACTGGCCGAGGTAGGGCTTGAGCAAACGGCTCTTGTCACTCTCCGACAGGCTGTCGGCGCCTTTGAGCTCGATGTCGTTGATCTGAAAGCAACGCGTGTCGGTGGGGGCTTCCGGCTGCGCCGGTTTGGCCTCTTTGCCAGGTAGATCCTTGAGCTCTTCGAGCCGCCGCTGCTGCTCTTCGAGCAGACGGTTCTGACGTTCGCGAATCAGGTCGGTTTCACCGGGGGTAGGTGCTGCAAGTGCGGTTTGGAGCGGAGAAAGGCATAGCAAAGCCAAGCACAACCTCGCCACGAGGGCGGGTGAGGACATGTTCGATCCCTCGAGACGGAAAGCGATATCAGAATAATGGCGCGATGTTAAAGAGCCACTATTCTGACGTCAAATTAAGGATTCACCGAAATAGTGTGGCCGACGAGCGGCATCGGTGAAATCGTCCGACTCCGATAGAGATGCAGGATGTTTCGTAGATCAACCAAGGAAAAACGGTCACCAAATCTGAGAACGTTCCGAAAAACGAAACATCCGACAGATCCCGCTCACTTCACTTCAGTACTCAACAGCCCGTTTCGTCGCCACATCGTCCGGTGCCAGCACTCGACCATCGGCTGACCGCAACTCAAGCTTGCGAATCGGCTGCCCCTTCTGCGCATCCACCATCACCGACCCCGCCTCGCCCGGCTCGAACATGAACTCCCCTCCCCACTGCGACAACGCGACGATCACGGTTTGCAACGCCCGGCCCTTTTCCGTCAGCACGTACTCCTTGTAAGCACTGCCATCGGACGCCGGCACCAGGCGCAGGATGCCCCGCTCCACCAGCCCTTTGAGCCGCATGCTCAACATGTTCTTGGCGATTTCCAGGCTCTTCTCGAAATCGCTGAAACGGCTGATGCCTTCCAGCGCGTCGCGGATGATCAGCAACGACCACCAGTCGCCGATCAGGTCCAGCGTCCGAGCAACCGGGCAGATGTTGCCCTCCAGGCTTTTGCGTTTCATTCAGCGCTCTCCAGCAAAACGGTCATCAAATCGTGGTTGCATCTTACAACTCTGACGCCCGCAGGCGTCTACGCTGATTGGCTGGCGAAACTTAGCACCTGCGTACAAGTAGACCAGACGCTTAACCGCGATAGTCAGCGATGCCATCCCGGCAACCACACACGCCCCGACATAAGGAGTTTTCATGAGCACCTTCACGACCCAAGACGGCACCGAGATCTATTTCAAGGACTGGGGCAGCGGCAAGCCCGTGCTGTTCAGCCACGGCTGGCCGCTGGACGCCGACATGTGGGAATACCAGATGGAATACCTGAGCAGTCGTGGCTATCGCACCATCGCCTTCGACCGTCGTGGATTCGGGCGCTCCGAGCAGCCTTGGACCGGCTACGACTACGACACCTTCGCCGATGACATCGCGCAGTTGATCGAGCACCTCGACCTGCGTGACGTGACCCTGGTCGGCTTCTCCATGGGCGGCGGCGATGTCAGCCGCTACATCGCGCGTCACGGCAGCGAGCGTGTCGCCGGGCTGGTGTTGCTGGGCGCGGTAACGCCGCTGTTCGGCAAGAAACCGGACTTCGCCGAGGGCGTCGACAAGTCGGTATTCGACGGGATCAAGGCGGGTCTTTTGAAGGATCGCGCGCAGTTCATCGCTGACTTCAACACGCCGTTCTATGGCCTCGATAAAGGTCAGAAAGTTTCGGACGGCGTGCTGACACAAACCCTGAATATTGCGCTGCTGGCCTCGCTAAAAGGCACCGTGGATTGCGTCACTGCGTTCTCGGAAACCGACTTCCGCCCTGACATGGCGAAAATCGATGTACCGACCCTGGTAATCCATGGTGACGGCGACGTCATCGTGCCGTTCGAAACCACCGGCAAACGCGCCGCCGAGCAAATCAAGGGTGCCGAGCTGAAGGTTTATGCCGGTGCGCCGCACGGGTTTGCCGTGACCCATGCGCAGGCACTGAACGAAGACCTGCTGGCGTTCCTCAATCGTTGAGTTCGATGTAAATCAAGCGCCAACTGAAAAGGGCCGTCGACACACCTGTCGACGGCCCTTTTTTTCGTTGTCCCGGATTCCGGTGCCAGGGCGAAGCCCTTTGTTTACGGGGCTTTCAGGCCTCTGCATCACGTTTTTATCTTCACATGCCAGCTTAATAATATTTTACCGATAACCACCCCCTCCCTAGTCTGATCCCAAGCACAGAGAACAGGTCGACAGCGACCTGAATCCAACGGCCTCGTGAGAAGGGATCAGAGATGACCACTGAAATAATAAAAACAGACACGCTTGTTGTCGGCGCCGGTCAAGCGGGTGTGGCCATGAGTGAACACCTGAGCAAACTCGGTGTGCCCCACTTGGTGCTGGAGCGCAGCCGAATTGCCGAACGCTGGCGCACCGGGCGCTGGGACTCGCTGGTGGCCAACGGTCCGGCGTGGCACGACCGGTTTCCGGGGATGGAATTCGATGATGTCGATCCGGACGGTTTCGCCCACAAGGAACGTGTCGCCGATTACTTCGAAGCCTATGCGAAGAAATTCAACGCGCCGATCCGCACCGGCGTCGATGTGAAAAGCGTGGTGCGCAATGTCGGGCGTCCGGGCTTCACTGTCGAGACCTCGGAGGGCGTGATCGAAGCGGCCCGTGTCGTCGCCGCCACCGGCCCGTTCCAGCGTCCGGTGATCCCGGCGATTGCGCCGAAAGATGAGCGTCTGCTGCAGATTCACTCGGCCGACTATCGCAACCCGCAACAACTGCCGGCCGGCGCGGTGCTGGTGGTCGGCGCCGGCTCGTCGGGCGTGCAGATCGCCGACGAATTGCAGCGCTCTGGCAAGCAGGTTTACCTCTCGGTCGGCGCCCATGACCGCCCTCCTCGCGCTTACCGCAACCGTGATTTCTGCTGGTGGCTGGGCGTGCTCGGCGAATGGGATCAAGCCGCGATGAAACCCGGCCGCGAGCACGTGACCATCGCCGTCAGCGGCGCCCACGGTGGCCGCACCATCGACTTCCGTGGCCTGGCCCATCGCGGCATGACCCTGGTTGGCGTCACCGAATCGTTCAGCGACGGCGTGGTGACCTTCAAACAGGATCTGCGCGACAACCTCAAACGTGGCGACGAGAACTACCTCGCGCTGCTGGATGCCGCCGACGCCTACATCGAACGCAACGGCCTCGACCTGCCGCTGGAACCGGAAGCCCGCGAAACTTATCCGGATCCTGAATGCGTGAAAAACCCGCTGACCGATCTCGATCTGGCCGCCGCCGGTATCACCTCGATCATCTGGGCCACCGGGTTTGCCGTGGACTATTCCTGGCTGAAAGTCGCCGCTTTCGACGACAACGGCAAGCCGCAACATCAGCGCGGTGTGTCCAGCGAATCGGGCGTGTATTTCCTCGGTTTGCCGTGGCAGTCGCGGCGCGGGTCGTCGTTCATCTGGGGCGTTTGGCACGACGCCAAGCACGTGGCTGATCACATCGCCACCCAGCGCAAATACCTGGCTTATCGCGATGCTGAACAACGCGAAGCCGCGCTGCACAACAACGTTGTCGACACCGTCGACGCTTGATTTCCCTCTTCAGTACCGGCGCCTGTCGCGCCGGGTTCGAATTCGTCAGGAGCCTCACAATGAGTCAGCCAACCCATACCCGCATTCGTATGTTCAACACCAAGGATACTTACCCGAACCAGACCCTGGACAACGACCTGTGCCAGGCTGTGCGCGCCGGCAACACCGTGTATGTGCGTGGTCAGGTCGGGACCAATTTCGATGGCGAACTGGTCGGCCTCGGCGACCCGCGCGCGCAGACCGAACAGGCGATGCGCAACGTCAAGCAATTGCTCGAAGAGGCCGGCAGCGACCTGAGCCATATCGTCAAGACCACCACTTACCTGATCGACCCGCGCTACCGCGAGCCGGTGTATCAGGAAGTCGGCAAATGGCTGAAAGGCGTGTTCCCGATCTCCACCGGGCTGGTGGTGTCGGCCTTGGGTCAGCCGCAATGGCTGATGGAGATTGATGTGGTTGCGGTGATCCCCGAGTAATTCGACTTTAGCGAAGGAGGCCACACATGACATTTTCCATCGCCGCCCGTTGCCCCGAAACCGGTCAGTTCGGCATCGCCATCAGCTCCTCCAGCATCGCCGTCGGCGCCCGCTGCCCGTGGCTGTTGCCGGGGGTTGGCGCGGTGTCGAGCCAGAACATCACCCTGCCATCGCTCGGCCCGGAAGTGCTTGCCCTGATGGAACAAGGCCTGGCGCCCGAGGCGGCGCTGGACAAGGTGCTGACCCGCAACGGCTACAGCCAGTACCGGCAGATCACGGCCATCAACCACCTCGGCCAGACCGCGCATTTCAGCGGCGCGCAGACCCTCGGCGTGCACAACGCCGTGTCGGGCGAGCAATGCGTGGCGGCGGGCAACATGCTCGCCGGGCGCTCGGTGATCGAAGCCATGGTCAGCGCGTTCGAAGAAGGCGAAGGTCAATTGGCCGATCGCCTGATCAAAGCCTTGCACGCCGCCCAGGCCTTGGGCGGTGAAGCGGGCCCGGTGCATTCGGCGGCCGTGGTCGTGGTCGGCGAGTTGACCTGGCCCATCGTCAACCTGCGGGTGGACTGGGCCGATGAAGACCCGATCGGTCAATTGCAGAAACTGTGGGACGCCTATCGCCCGCAGTTGCAGGACTACATCGACCGCGCCCTGGATCCGGCCAAGGCGCCGGGCTACGGGGTTGCCGGAGACGACCGATGAGCGACAGCGTCGCGTTGCTCAAGACGCTGGTGGGGTTCGACACCACCAGCCGCGAGTCCAACCTGCAATTCATCGACTTCGTGCGCAGCTACCTCGAAGGTTTCGATGTGCCGTGCGAGCTGATCTACAACGATGAGCGCAGCAAGGCCAATCTGTTTGCCACGATCGGCCCGGCCGATCAGCCGGGCATCGTGCTGTCGGGGCACACCGATGTGGTGCCGGTCGATGGCCAGCCGTGGACGCTGCCGCCGTTCGAACTGAGCGAGCGCGACGGCAAGCTTTACGGTCGCGGCACGGCGGACATGAAGGGCTACATCGCCTGCGTGCTGGCGCTGGTGCCGTCGTTGATCGAAGCACCGTTGCGCCTGCCGGTGCACTTTGCCCTGTCGTACGACGAAGAAGTCGGCTGCCTCGGTGTGCGCTCGCTGCTCAAGGTGCTGGAGCAACGTCCGGTCAAACCGCTGCTGTGCATCATCGGCGAGCCGACCGAACTCAAACCGGTGCTCGGGCACAAGGGCAAACTGGCGATGCGCTGTGATGTCCAGGGTCACGCCTGTCATTCGGCCTACGCGCCGCTCGGAGTCAACGCCATCGAATGCGCCGCCGAGCTGATCGGCGAGCTGGGACGCATCGGTCGACAGCTCAAGGATGAACACCTCGACCCGCGTTTCGACCCGCCGTACTCCACGGTGCAAACCGGCGTGATCAGCGGTGGCAAGGCGTTGAACATCGTCCCCGCCGATTGCCGTTTCGACTTCGAAATCCGTGCCCTGCCCTCGCAGGATCCGGCGTTGGTCGCGCAGCAACTCAAGGCCTACGCCGAACAGCAAATGCTGCCGCGCATGCGAACCGTCAGCGAGCATAGCGATATCCGTTTCAGCGAATTGTCGGCCTATCCGGGGCTCGCAACCGATGCCAGGAGCCAGGCTGCGGAACTGATCGCCACGTTCTGCGGCTCGGACGATTTCGGCACCGTGGCCTTTGGCACCGAAGGCGGATTGTTCGACGCGGCGGGGATTCCCACGGTGGTGTGCGGCCCCGGCAGCATGGATCAGGGCCACAAGCCGGACGAGTTCGTCAGCGTCGATCAGCTCACGGCCTGCGATGCGATGCTGCAACGGATGCTAGTGGCGATTCGTCTTTGAAAAAACGCCTGGCTGCTGGATTGAAATCCGCAGCCAAGCCGCCGGCTCACCGACAGACAGCTGCTCCGATGGAGGTCAGCTGCGTTGTCGTTCACCGGGCTGAAACGCCCGCAACAGAGCGTTTTCAACTGACCGGAGAGCCTCTTTTTTTTAACGCCTGAAGCAACAAAACTACTAATTTATCTCTGCCCTTTCCTTGCCCATGATCAACCCCAACAAGAAATGCGCCGTCCGTGCCGGCGCTCATTGAAGTACGTCCACGTACTCGTCCTTGCCTTGGAGTTCGTCATGACCACCTCTGCATCAACGTCTGCACCGCTCATTGAAAAACACACGATCGGCTACGTGCCGCCCGAAGATCGCCACGGAAAGGTTCGGGATCTGTTCACCCTCTGGTTCGGCGGCAACATCGCGCCGCTGCCCATCGTCACCGGCGCTCTCGGCGTGCAACTGTTTCACCTGAATCTGGTGTGGGGCATCGTCGCCATTCTGGTCGGCCATCTGGTCGGCGGTGTGCTGATGGCGCTGCACTCGGCGCAAGGCCCGCAGATGGGCATCCCGCAGATGATCCAGAGCCGTGCGCAGTTCGGCTCCCTCGGCGCGCTGCTGGTGGTGTTGATTGCCGGCGTCATGTACATCGGCTTCTTCGCCTCCAACATCGTGCTGGCCGGCAAGTCCCTGCATGGCGTGGTCGACAGCGTTCCGGTGCCGGTCGGCATCGTCATCGGTGCGCTGGGCTCGGGGATCATCGGCATCATCGGCTACCGCTTCATCCACGTGCTCAACCGCATTGGCACCTGGGTGCTGGGGATCGGCATCGTGGTCGGCTTCGGCTACATCCTCACCCACATCCAGACCGATGATTTCCTCACGCGCGGCAGCTTCAACCTCTCGGGCTGGCTGGCAACGGTGTCGCTGGCGGCGCTGTGGCAGATCGCGTTTGCGCCTTACGTGTCGGACTACTCGCGTTACCTGCCGGCGAACGTGCCGGTGGCGGCGACCTTCTGGACGACCTATCTGGGATCGGCGCTGGGCTCCAGTCTGTCGTTCGTGTTCGGCGCCGTCGCCGTGCTGGCAACCCCGGTGGGCATGGACACCATGGACGCGGTGAAACTCGCCACCGGCGCCATCGGCCCGCTGATGCTGGTGCTGTTTCTGCTCAGCGTCATCAGCCACAACGCCCTCAACCTGTACGGCGCGGTGCTGTCGCTGATCACGCTGGTGCAGACCTTTGCCTACCGCTGGATTCCAACTGCCAAGAGCCGCGCAGTGATTTCGATCATCGTGCTGCTGGCCTGCTGTTTCGCTGCGGTCGGCGCCTCGGCGGACTTCATCGGCCACTTCGTCGACATGGTGCTGGTGTTGTTGGTCGTACTGGTGCCGTGGACCGCGATCAACCTGATCGACTTCTACGCCATCCACAAAGGCCAGTACGACATCGGCTCGATCTTCCAGGTCGATGGCGGCATTTACGGCCGTTACAACCCGCAGGCCCTGCTGGCCTATGCGATCGGCATTGCGGTGCAGATTCCATTCATGAACACGCCGCTATACGTCGGGCCGGTGTCGGCGCACATCAACGGCGCGGACCTGTCGTGGCTGGTTGGCTTGCTGGTGACTTCGCCGCTGTATTTCTGGCTGGCGACCCGTGACAGTGCTTATCGTCGGCGGCTGACCTCCGGGAAACTGGCGGGCAGTCTCTGAGATTGACTCGATGCACCAACAAGGCCCGCCGTTCGCGGGCCTTCTGCTTTGCGTTGTGCTATTTCTTTACGCCCGACGACAACCGGAGATGGAAATCCAATGCTGCGAATTCTGGGCAAAGCCTCATCGATCAATGTGCGCAAAGTGCTGTGGACCTGTGCTGAACTGAATCTTCCCTTCGAACGCGAAGACTGGGGCTCAGGTTTTCAATCAACGTTGACGCCGCAGTTTCTCGCACTCAATCCCTGCGCGATGGTGCCGGTGATTCAGGACGATGACTTCACGCTGTGGGAATCGAACTCGATCATTCGCTACCTGGCGTCGCGCTACGGCGGCGAGCAACTTTACCCGAGCGAGGCGCGTGCCCGCGCACGGGTGGATCAATGGATCGACTGGCAGGCTTCGGAGCTGAACAAGTCGTGGTCGTACGCGTTCCTTTCGCTGGTGCGCAAGTCACCCGCGCATCAGGACAGCGTTGCTCTTGCGGCCGGTTGCCGGGAGTGGGCAAGGCACATGGAGATCCTCGACCGGCAGCTGCAAAAAACCGGCGCCTATGTCAGCGGCGAGCAGTTTTCCCTCGCCGACATCCCGATCGGCCTGTCGGTCAATCGCTGGTTCGAGACGCCGCAGGAGCATCCGCACCTGCCCGCAGTGAGCGCTTATTACGAACGCCTGAGCCAACACCCCGCTTACCGATTGCACGGACGAAATGGCACGCCGTGATTTCAGTCATTTGTTTTTGAACGCCTCACGCCGCGCCTGTCGTTCCGCGGCGTACGCCTCTTGCGGCTGGCTGATCAAATCCTCACGGCGCAACACTTCACCGCAGTGATCGCACATCGGTCCGAGGCCGGCGCTGTGGTTGCAGTTCTTGTGGGTCATGTTCACCGCCAGCCCTTCCTCCGGCGATTTGCACCAGGTCTCGCCCCAGGCGCGCAGCGCGATCACCACCGGGTAAAACGCCTCACCCTTTGCGGTGAGGTGGTACTCGTAGCGTTTCGGCCGCTCGTTGTACAAGCGGCGCTCGACCAGTCCGTCCGCCTCCAGGCTTTTCAGACGGGCGGCGACCATCTGCGGCGTGCCGCCGGTCTGCGCCAGGATCTCGTCATAGCGATGGCTGCCCATGAACAATTCGCGCAAAACCAGCACCGTCCAGCGGTCGCCGACGATCGCCTCGGCCCGGGAAATCGGGCACAGGGTCTCAGGAAGACTATCGTTTACAGCCATCAGGGCTTGCCTCTTACACAGTTACTATGATTATCATATCAACACGATGCGGGAACAAGCCCTGAGCATCGATCACTCTCATTGCCGGAGTACATCGTCATGTCGAAACCTCTCTATCCGCTCGACAGAACCGCCTACCTGCTGGTCGATCCGTACAACGATTTTCTCTCCGAGGGCGGCAAGATCTTTCCGCTGCTCAAACCGATGGCCGAGCAGAACGGACTGCTCGACAACCTGCGCAAACTCGATCATGCCGTGCGGGCCCTGCCGATTCCGGTGGTCATCGTACCGCATCATCGCTGGGTCAAAGGCGACTACGAGAACTGGGATCACCCAACCCCGACCCAACAAAAGATCATGCACATGCACCACTTTGCGCGCGGCGAATGGGGCGGTGAATGGCACCCGGATTTCGCACCGAAGGACGGCGACATCGTGGTTCAGGAACACTGGGGCTCCAGCGGTTTCGCCAACACCGACCTGGATTTTCGCCTGAAACAGCAAGGCATCACCCACGTGATCATCGTCGGCCTGCTGGCCAACACCTGCATCGAAGCCACCGCCCGTTACGCGTCGGAACTCGGCTATCACGTCACGCTGGTGCGCGATGCGACCGCCGCGTTTAAAGAGGAAATGATGCACGCCGCCCACGAACTCAACGGCCCGACCTTCGCTCATGTCATCACCACCACGGACGAACTGATCGCCACTCTTCAGTCGCAAGGTGAAGCGAAATGAGTCTGACTGGCCACCTGCTGGTCGGCGCCGCTGACGTCCCCGCTACCGAGGGCACGATGAAGGCGCTGAATCCGGCAACCAACACGCTGATCGAGCCGGAATTCGCCTTCGGTGGCAAGGCCCAGGTCGATCAGGCGGCTACCCTCGCCGACGCGGCATTCGACACCTACAGCCACACCTCGCTGGCAGAACGTGCGGCGTTTCTCGAAAGCATCGCCGACAACCTCGACGCCGTCCGTGAGGAACTGGCCGCCCGCGCTGCCCTGGAAACCGGTCTGCCTCAGGCTCAACTGGAAGGCGAAGCCACCAAAGCTGCGACCCAGTTTCGCCAGTTCGCCGAGGTGGTGCGCAAGGGGCGCTTCCTGCAGCTGGCAATCGACCCGGCACAGCCGGAGCGTCAGCCACGACCCCGAATGGATCATCGCCTGCAGAAAGTCGCCATCGGCCCGGTGGCAATCTTCGGTGCGAGCAATTTTCCGATCTCCTATTCGGTGGCCGGCGGCGACACTGCGTCGGCACTCGCGGCCGGGGCGACGGTGATTCTCAAGGCACATAACGCGCATCCCGGTGCATCGGAAATTCAGGCGCGCGCCATCCGCAAAGCGGTGCAGTCGCATGGCTTGCATGAAGGCGTTTTCTCCATGGTGCGCGGTGGTGGTAACGCCATCGGTGAAGCGCTGGTCGATCATCCTTTGATTAAAGCGGTGACCTTCACCGGTTCAGAGGTGGGCGGCATGGCGCTTTATCGCCGCGCTCAATTGCGGCCTGATCCGATCCCGGTGTTTACCGAAATGACCAGCGTCAACCCGACCTTCATTTTGCCCACAGCGCTGACCGCGCGCGGCGGTGAGATCGGCGATGGCTTTGTCGAGCGGATGCTGGTTAATGTCGGCCAAGCCTGCCTGTGTCCATCGATCCTGATCGCGGTCGAGGGCGAAGGTCTGCAAGCGTTGCGCAGCGCGATGATCAAGCGAGTCAGCGAAGCGCCGGCGCGCACGATGCTGACGCCGGGGATTCACGGTTCATACGTCAAGGGGCTGGTGGCAATGGAAAGCGTGGGGGCGAATCTGGTGGCGGTTGGCGCGCCGACGGATGGCCCGTTTGAAGGCCGCTCGGCGTTGCTGGAAGTCAGTGGCCAGCACTTTCTCAACGAACCCGCACTGGCCCATGAAGTGTTCGGCCCGGCTGCACTGCTGGTGACGGTCAGCGATGAGGAAGAACTGCTGGCACTTGCCCGTTCGTTCAAGGGCCAACTGAGCGCAGCCATTCACCTTGAAGACCGCGATCTGGATCTGGCCCGGCGTCTGCTGCCGATCCTCGAGCGCCGCACCGGACGCATCGTGGTCAACGCCTTCGCCCACCCGCAGGAAGTGACCTTCGCCACCGTACACGGCGGCCCATTCCCGGCTACCTCGGACAGCCGCTTCACCTCGGTCGGCATGACCTCGATCGAACGCTTTTTGCGGCCGGTGGCGTATCAGGGGTTTCCGGATGCGTTGTTGCCGGAGGTGTTGCGCGACGCCAATCCACTCAACCTGCCCCGCAGCATCGACGGCCAATAAAAAATGCCCGGTTCGGCGGATCACCGAACCGGGCACGCTTTTCAATCAAATGAGCAGGTCTTCATGGAGAAGACCCGAACCCAGAGCGTCAATTCTCTTCTGCACGCACCACACCGCGCTCCTCCAGCAAACGCACAAACATACTCAGACTGCGCGAAACCGTGCCCCGTCGCCACACCAGCCACGTCGTCAAATAGCGGAAATCCGCCGCCAGCGGCCATACGCTGACCGTCGCGCAGCCGGGCATGCTTTGCAGCATGCTGCGCGGCATCAAAGCCAGGCCGGCACCCGCACTGACGCAGGCGAGCATGCCGTGGTAGGACTCCATTTCGAAAATCTTGCCGGGCACCGCAGCGTCGGTGCTGAACCATTTTTCGAAGTGATGGCGATAGGAGCAGTTCGAGCGAAATGCATAGATGTTCTCGCCATTCACGTCCGCCGCGCGCTGGATCGGCCCGTGGTGAAGCGGCGAGATGATGACCATTTCCTCTTCGAACGCCGGAATGCCCTCCAGCGCCGGGTGCAAAACCGGGCCGTCGACGAACGCGGCCGCCAGGCGCCCCGAAAGCACACCGTCGATCATCGTCCCGGAAGGACCGGTCGACAGGTCCAGATCGACCTTCGGATGTTGCTGGTTGTAGGTCGCCAGCAAACCGGGAATGCGCACCGCCGCCGTACTTTCCAGCGAGCCCAGCGGGAACGCGCCTTGCGGTTCCTCGCCGGCCACCGTGGCGCGGGCTTCCTGTACCAGGTCGAGAATGCGCCGCGCGTACTCGAGAAAACTCCAGCCCGCCGGCGACAGGCGCAAACGGCTTTTCTCGCGGATGAACAGGTCGACGCCCAGGTCCTCCTCCAACTGCTTGATGCGCGTCGTCAGGTTCGACGGCACGCGATGGATCTGCGCCGCCGCCGCACTGATGCTGCCGTGCTCGGCAACGGCCTTGAAGATTTCCAGTTGCACCAGATCCATCATCATTCTCCAATCGTGAAAGAAACGCTCTTTATTATTCAGTTTCCAGAAATCAAACGCCACCCTACTCTGAGCGCATCCACTGACCTCGCAGGACGACGCCATGAGCCCGATTTCCAGCCAGACCCACGCCATCTCGATCAATCCCGCCACCGGCGAGCAGATCGGTCACTACGCTTTCGAATCAGCCGAAGCCCTCGATGCTGCGCTGACCCGCGCCGCGTTCGGCTTCAACAAGTGGAAACGCAAACCGCTGCAGGATCGCTCCCTCGCCCTGACTGCGCTGGCCGGTGCTCTGCGTGACAGCAGCGAAGCCATGGCGACCATGATCACCCGGGAAATGGGCAAGCCGATCGCCCAGGCCCGTGGCGAAATCGAGAAATGCGCCAAGCTCTGCGAGTGGTACGCCGAACACGGCCCGGCCATGCTCAACGCCGAAGCGACCCTGGTCGAGGGCGGCAAGGCACGTATCGAGTACCGTCCGCTCGGCCCGATTCTCGCCGTGATGCCGTGGAACTTCCCGATCTGGCAAGTGCTGCGCGGCGCCGTCCCGGCGCTGATCGCCGGCAACACCTACGTGCTCAAGCATGCGCCGAACGTGATGGGCAGCGCCTATCTGTTGCGCGACGCCTTCACCCGCGCCGGTTTTGCCGATGGCGTGTTCGAAGTGATCAACGTCACCCCGGAAGGCGTTTCGACCGCCATTGCCGATTCGCGCATTGCCGCCGTAACGCTGACCGGCAGCGTCCGCGCCGGCATGGCCATCGGTGCACAGGCCGGTGCGGCGCTGAAGAAATGCGTACTGGAACTGGGCGGTTCCGATCCGTTTATCGTGCTCAATGACGCCGATATCGACGAAGCCGTGCAAGCGGCGGTGATCGGTCGTTACCAGAACTCAGGGCAAGTTTGCGCCGCCGCCAAACGCCTGATCATCGAAGAAGGCGTGGTCGAAGAATTCACCCGCAAATTCGTCGAAGCCACCCGTAAGTTGAAGATGGGCGATCCATTGTCCGCCGACAACTACATCGGCCCGATGGCCCGTTTCGACCTGCGCGACGAACTCGATCAACAAGTGCGCGACACCCTGGAAGAAGGCGCCACCCTGCTGCTCGGCGGCGGCAAAGTAGAGGGTTCGGGTAACTACTACGAGCCGACCGTGCTGGCCGACGTCACCGACCGCATGACTTCGTTCAAACAGGAACTGTTCGGCCCGGTGGCCTCGATCATCACCGCCCGGGACTGCGCCCATGCCGTGGCCCTGGCCAACGACAGCGAGTTCGGCCTGACCGCCACGATCTACACCGCCAACGTCGCCCTGGCCCAGCAACTGACCAGCGAACTGGAAACCGGCGGCGTGTTCATCAACGGTTACTCCGCCAGCGACCCGCGCGTGACCTTCGGCGGCGTGAAGAAAAGCGGTTTCGGCCGCGAGCTGTCGCACTTCGGCGTGCGCGAGTTCTGCAATGCGCAGACGGTGTGGCTGGATCGCCGTTGATCCAATGAAAGAAAGCCCGGAAGCGTTTTGCGCTTCCAGGCTTTTTCATTTATGCCGCAGCCTGTTGGGGTTCCGACACCGTCCGATCTTTGCTTAATAGCCCCAGCACCACAGCCGCCGACACCAGGGTGATGATCGTCAGGATGTGCAGCAGATACTGGAACGCCGAGGCGTAACCCTGCACCAGCCGTTCGTTAGCCAACCCCGGAACTGTGTTGATCGCATGGGCAATGTCACCGGTGGTTACCCGGTGCGCGGTCTGCGCAATCAGCGCGGCGTCTGCACCGCTGGCCACTGACTGCAGATCGGTATGCAGCAGCGAGGCAAGAATCGCCGCCACGCTCGCCAGTGCAATCCCTTCACCCGCCACCCGTACCGTGTTGAAAATCCCTGCCGCCATTCCGGCGCGCTCTTTCGGCACCACGCTGACCGACAGTCCATCCATCAAGCCCCACGGCAGACCCGCGCCGATCCCGATCAACACCATCGGCACCACCAGCGCGAATTTCGGCTCGCCGACGTTGTACAGGCTCAGCCAGTGCAGCCCCACGGCGGCAATCAGGAAGCCCACGCCCGACAGGATGCCGGCAGAGACAAACCGTGTCATGGACGCCGCCAGCATCGGCACCACCAGCATCGGCGCTGACAGCGCCAGCAACAGCAGACCGGCATCGATTTCACTCAAGCCTTCGACGCCGATAAACCGCAGCGGCAGCATGACCACCAGCACGATGTAGCAATAGCAGGTGCCGATCGGCAGCATCTGCACGCCGACGAAGCGCGGAAAGCGGAACAGCGTCAGATCGAGCATTGGACGTTTGACGCGCATTTCGATGAAGACGAACAGCGCCAGCAACAACGCCGAAGCACCCAACAGACCGACCACTAACGGACTGCCCCAACCGCTTTCGGGCGCCTGGATCACACCGAACGTGAACAGCGCCAGCATCGAGCTGAACGTCACGGTACCCGGCCAGTCGAGACCGCTGGCGTCGGGGTCGCGGGTTTCACGCATGCGCGGCAGGCCGAAGACCATCGCGATCACACCAATCAGCGCGGTGAACACAAAGATCGCGCGCCAGTTGAACGCCTTGATCAACGCTCCGGCCACCAACGGGCCGAACGCGAGACCGATACCAAACGTGGTGCCGAGCATGCTGTACGCACGGGTGCGCGCATGACCTTCGAACTCCTGCGCCAACGCCGCCGAACCGCTGGCCAGCGCCGCCGCACCGGCCACGCCCTGAATCGCCCGAAGCACATCCAGCCAGAACACCGAAGGCGCCAGGCTCTGGGCAATCGACGCTGCGGTGAACAACAGCATGCCGGCGGTGAACAGGCACTTGCGTCCATAGACATCGGCCAACGCCCCCGCCGCCATCAGCAGACTGCCGAACGACAACATGAACGCATTGGTGATCCAGGTCAGCGCCACCGGGCTGCCGCCCAGGTCACGGCCAATGGCCGGCGTCGCCACCGCGCCACCGGTAAAACTTAACGGCAGGACCAGCGCCGACAGGCAAATGGCCGCGAGGATCAGCAGCTTGTCGCGCGCGCCAGTGTGTTGGGAGACGTTTGTCATGATTTCATCCAATGAAAAGAAAATCAGGCTGCGATCAATAGAGCGCAGCCTGCGATAGCTTCAACGAGGGGCTAGGTCAGTCCTTGAAATCCGTGGACAGCGCCAGCTCATTCCACTCGGCCAACTCCTGTGCCACCAAGCGGTTCTTCGCTTCGATCCGCGCAATCGTGTCGCTGCCCAGCGCCAGCCGCTGCGGCGGATTCGGTGCGTTGACCAGCGCCAGCATCGCTTCGGCAAACTTCAGCGGATCGCCCGGTTGCGAATGGTTGGCGGCTTCGGCAAAGGTGCGCATCTTGCCGACGGTTTCGTCGTAGTCCGGGAGTACCAGCGCGGTCTTGAGCAGCGACTGCTCGTCGAGGAAGTCGGTGCGGAAGAAGCCCGGTTCGACCACCGTGGCATGAATGCCCAGCGGCGCCAGTTCCTGATGCAACGCTTCGCTGATGCCTTCCACTGCGAACTTGGTCGAGCCGTAAACACCCCAGCCCACGTAGGCCTGATAACCGCCAATCGACGAGATGTTGATGACCCGTCCGCTGCGCTGGGCGCGCATATGTGGCAGCACGGCGCGGGTGACGTTCAGCAGGCCGAACACGTTGGTGGCGAACAGGCGCTCGGTTTCGCTGGCGCTGGTTTCTTCGACGGCGCCCAACACGCCAAAGCCGGCATTGTTGATCAGCACGTCGATGCGGCCGAAGCGCTTGATGCCCTGCGCCACCGCTTGATGGGCTTCCTCTTCACGGGTGACGTCCAGCCGCACCGCCAGCAGGTTCGGGTGATCGCCGAGGCGGTCGGTGATGTCTTGCGGGTTGCGGGCGGTGGCAATCACCGCGTCACCGGCACGCAGGGCCTGTTCGGCGATAAGGATGCCAAAACCACGGGAAGCTCCGGTAATCAGCCAGGTACGCATATCAACTCCTCCTGTCGGTGACCCTGGCGAGATTGCCGGGCCTTCTTGATGAGTTGAGTCGACTTTAAAGCCGTGCTACTGATGTGATAATCCCAGCAAATTTGCATGACTTTGTGAAAGGTGCTCACAAATGAAAAACCCGTCCACGGCGGATCTGTCGATCTTTCTCTGCATCGCCCAGCACCTGAATTTCAGCCGTGCGGCGGTGGATCTGGGCCTGACACCGTCCGCGCTGAGCCATTCATTGCGCACTCTGGAAAATCGCCTGGGCGTGCGTCTGTTCAATCGCACCACTCGCAGTGTGGCGCTGACCGAAGCGGGCGAGCGGTTATATGCGCGGCTGAAACCGGCGTTTCGCGACATCGACGACGCGCTCGAAGACCTCAATCACTTTCGCGACAAACCTTCCGGCAACCTGCGCATCACTGCGGGGCGTCAGGCCTGCGAACTGGTGTTGCTGCCGATTGCCGGGGCGTTCCTGCAGGCCTACCCGGACATCCGCCTGGAAGTGGTCGAAAGCGATGCGCTGCTGGATATCGTCGCCGCCGGTTTTGATGCCGGGGTGCGGTTCGGCAATCGGCTGGAGGCGGACATGGTGTCGCTGCCGATCGGCCCGACCTTGCGCTCGGTGGTGGTCGCTTCACCGGCGTTTCTGGAACGGCACGCCGCGCCGCAAAAACCGGAGGATCTGCACACCCTGCCCTGCATCCGTCACCGCTTTCCCAGCGGCGCGCTGTATCGCTGGGAATTCGAACGCGGTGGCATCGATCAGGAAATCGAAGTCAACGGCCCGCTGACCCTGGGCGATGTCAGCCTGATGGTCGGCCCGGCGTTGCAAGGTCTGGGATTGGCCTATGTGTTCGAAGACATGGTCAGCGAGCACCTCGCGGCCGGGCGTCTGGTGCAGGTCTTGGCGGACTGGTGCCCGTACTATCCGGGTCTGCACCTGTATTACCCGAGCCGGCGCCATGTGCCGGCGCCGCTCAAGGCGTTTATCGACTTCGCCCGCCTTGCCCGCGATGGCAAAACGGGCTGAGCCGTTTTACAGATATTTCAACCAGGTTATGTCGCGGCGCCGGGCCTTCAATGCCGAAAACCAGCGCACGGCCGGGAACAACGCGACCGCCAGCACCATCGCCGCCAGCCACACCGCCGTCACCGACGAGAAACCGAAATACGTGCCCTGATTGAGCCCGAACAACGCCACGCCAATCAGGTACAGCACCTTCAGCGCATACAGGTGCAGCAGGTAAAAAAACATCGGTGCCGAACCGAACACCGTCAGCCAGCGAATCCAGCGTCGATCCTGTGCGCGTTCGAACACCAGCAACAGCAACAGTCCGACACTCACCGTCAATGTGATGAACAACAGCGACGGCGGGTATTTGGTGATGTTGAAAAAACTCATCAGGGTTTGCACACCGCTGTCACCGAAGGCCCAGGGTTTCTCGCCGTAACCGTTGACCAGCCGCAGGACCACGAACCCCAGCAGCCCGGCGATGCCACCGATCAACAAGCGGCGCTGACGCACGGCTGCATCGGCGGCGCGAGCGAACCACGGCCCCAGCGCGTAACCCAACCCGATCACGCCGATCCACGGCAACAACGGGTACGAGGTGCGCAGACGCAAGGTCTCGCCCGCCTCGATCCAGCCGCGATCATGCAGGATCGCCCACGGTACGTGCAGCGCCGACTCCGCTGCGAAGTGCAGTCCGTCGAGCAGATTGTGCCCGGCGATGATCGCCAGGCTCAGCGTCAACAACAGCCAGCGTGGCAGCCAGACCAGCAGCGACAGCGCGATCATGCTCAGGCCGATCGCCCAGATCACTTGCAGGTAGATCACAGTCGGTGGCAGCTGGAACGTCCAGGCAAAATTCACCAGGGTGAATTCGAGCGCCACCAGAAACAAACCGCGCTTGAACAGAAAGGCACTGACGTCAGCCTTGCCGGCGTACTTTTCCCCGAACAACCACGCTGATAAGCCGGTCAGCAGCACGAACACCGGCGCGCACAGATGCGCCAGGGTACGGCTGAAGAACAGCACCGGCTCGGTGCTGGCGATGTCCATCGGGTCGCTGACCTGACGATGCAGCAGAAAAGTTTCGCGCACGTGGTCCAGCAACATGAACAGAATCACCAGGCCACGCAGCGCATCAATGGACAGCAACCGGCCAGTGGCCGAGGGGGCAGAACGGGGAACCGCAATCGTCATGGAAGTATCGCAATCGAAAGGTTGATCAATGCGGCCGCCCGAAAGCGGCCGTAAAATTTGCGTTACCGTATAACATGAAAAACCGATCCAATCGCTAGCGGTTCTCAAACAGCGATCACGCGGTGCGCAGGGTTTCCAGCACGACCTGCAACGGATGGCGCAACTGTCGATCGGCCTGGCGCTTGACCTGACTGCGGCAGGAATACCCGGTGGCCAGTGCTTCGCCCTTCTCCACCGGCGCCTCGATCTGCTTCGCCCAGGATTGCTCGTAGATCACCGCCGAGGTCTCGCGATTACGCGCTTCGTGTCCGTAAGTGCCGGACATGCCGCAGCAACCGGTGGCCTGAGTCGCGAGCTTCAGGCCGACACGCTCGAACACCTGCTCCCATTGCCGAGTGGCGGCCGGAGCGTTGGTTTTTTCGGTGCAGTGCGCCAGCAGGCGGAAGGTTTCGTCGCGGCGCTTTCCGACTTGCTCCGGCATGACCTTGAGCAGCCACTCCTGCACCAGCGCCACCTCCGGGCATTTCTCCATTCCCGGTACTTTCAGATATTCCTGGCGATACACCAGAGTCATGGCCGGGTCGAGCCCTACCAACGACACACCAACCTCGGCCAGCGCGCGCAATTGCCCGGCATTGCGCAACGCCGCGCGGTTGAACGCCGAGAGAAAACCCTGCACATGCAGCGGCTTGCCGTTGGCACTGAACGGTGCCAGGTAGACCTGATAGCCGAGACGCGAAATCAGCTCGATCAGATCCGCCAGCAACGGCGCCTCGAAATACCTTGTGAACGCATCCTGCACCAGCACCACACTGCGCTCGCGCTGGGCTGCAGTCAGCGCCGACAACACCTCGACCGACGCCGGCTGAACCTGCCAGCGGCGCATCGCCGCATAAAAATCAAAACGACTGAGCAGCGGCACATCGACCATGCCGCCAAGACGCTCGATCAAGCGTCGGCTGAACGAGACGCCCATCAAGCCGTTATAGAGAAACGGAATCCGCGCCATGTACGGAATCGTGTACTCCAGCGAGGCGATCAGGTAATCCCGCGCCGGTCGCAGATAGCGCGTGTGGTACAGCTCGAGGAACCGCGAACGGAAGTCCGGCACGTTGACCTTCACCGGGCACTGCCCCGCGCAGGATTTGCACGCCAGGCAGCCGGCCATGGCGTCGTACACCTCGTGGGAGAAGTCCTGTTCCTGCGCACGGCTGTTACGCCAGCGCTGCAGCAACGTGCTGAAAAATGGCGGACGGCGACTGGCATCGGCCAACACGTCGACCCCCGCCTCGCCCTGCAACCGCAGCCATTCGCGAATCAGCGAGGCGCGGCCCTTGGGCGATTGCGCACGCTGGCGGGTGGCTTTCCACGACGGGCACATGGCGTCGTCGGGATCGAAGTTGTAGCAGGCGCCGTTGCCGTTGCAGTGCATCGCTGCGCCGTAGTCCTGCCAGACTTTCTCGTCGATCTGCCGATCCAGTTCGCCGCGCAGGGTCACTTCATCGATCTTCAGCAATGCCGCGCCGGGAATATTCGGTGTGGCGATCTTGCCCGGATTGAACTGGTTAAACGGATCGAACGCCGCCTTCAGGGCCTGCAGCGCCGGGTACAAGTCGCCGAAGAAGGCCGGCGCATATTCCGAGCGCAGGCCCTTGCCGTGTTCGCCCCACAGCAGGCCGCCGTAACGCTGGGTCAGCGCGGCGACGCCGTCCGAAACGGGACGCACCAGTGCGGCTTGTTGCGGATCCTTCATGTCGAGAATCGGCCGTACGTGCAGCACGCCGGCATCAACGTGGCCGAACATGCCGTATTGCAATTGGTGGCTGTCGAGCAGGTCGCGCAGTTCGGCGATGTACTCGGCCAGGTGTTGCGGCGGCACGGCGGTGTCTTCGACAAATGGCTGCGGCCGCGCTTCACCGGCGACGTTGCCGAGCAGGCCCACCGCGCGTTTGCGCATGCCGTAGACGCGATTCACCGCCGCATGCCCGACGGCCAGCGTATGCCCCAGGCGCTCGACCGTGGCGTCGTTGCCCAAGTGCTGGACGAAGACTTCGACCCGGCGCTGCAGCTCCTCGGGATCGTCGCCGCAGAACTCCACCAGGTTGATCCCCAGCGTCGGCCGCTCGGCGCTTTCCGGAAAGTACTCGGCGACGCCATGCCAGACGATGTCCTGCATCGCCAGCAACAGCACTTTGGAGTCGACGGTTTCAATCGACAGCGGCTTGAGCGCCATCAGCGCACGGGCATCGCGCAAGGCATCCATGAAGCCGGCGTAGCGTATGTTCACCAGCATCGTGTGCTTGGGAATCGGCAACACGTTGAGTTTGGCCTCGACCACAAACCCCAGCGAACCCTCGGCGCCGCACAGCACGCTGTTGAGGTTGAAACGGTTGTCGGCCTCGCGCAGGTGCGCCAGGTCGTAGCCGGTCAGGCAGCGATTGAGATCGGGGAAGGTTTCCCGGATCAGCTCGCCCTGCTCATCGATGATCTGCCGCGCACAGCGATACACCTCACCGGCCCGGCCCTCGCGGGCGCACTCCGCTGTCAGCTCGGGTTCTTCCAGCGGGCGACCGTGCAAGCGCTCGCCACCGCGCAGGACCATGTGCAGTTCCAGCACGTGGTCGCGGGTCTTGCCGTAGGTGCAACTGCCCTGGCCGCTGGCGTCGGTGTTGATCATGCCGCCGACAGTAGCGCGGTTGGAGGTCGACAGTTCCGGGGCGAAAAACAGCCCGGCGGATTTCAGGGCGGCGTTGAGTTGATCCTTCACCACGCCGGCCTGCACCCTTACCCAACGCTGTTCAACGTTGATTTCGAGAATGCGGTTCATGTGCCGCGACAGGTCGACGACGATACCGTCGGTCAATGACTGGCCGTTGGTGCCCGTGCCGCCACCGCGAGGGGTGATCACCACTTTCTGGTAGGCCGGTTCGGCGATCAGGCGTGCCAGCAGCGCCACGTCGTCGGCGTCACGCGGGAATACTGCTGCTTGCGGCAAGCGCTGATAGATCGAGTTGTCGGTGGCCAGCACCACGCGGCTGGCGTAGTCGGCACTGATTTCGCCGCGAAAACCGCTGGTTTCAAGGGCTTTGAGAAACTGTTGGTAGTCAGTGTTCAACGTGGTGGAAGGCGACAGCTGAGCAATCATCGGAAGTGCAATCTCGGTCAAAAACGGGCCGTGTGGCGGTGAACAGTTGTGCGCAAGGAATGATTGCGTCACGCTCCCGCCATCTCATAGGCCTTATGTTCATTGCAGAGCGATGCCGGGACAACCGTAAAATCGACCCGCAATCCATGACTAAAACGAATGAATCCGCGAACCCTCACTCCCTCGATGTCGTTGCTGCTGGCATTTGAAGCCGCCGCACGCCATGAAAGCTACACCCGCGCCGCCCACGAACTGTCGCTGACCCAAAGCGCGGTCAGCCGGCAGGTGCAGATTCTGGAAAAGATGCTCGGCATGCGCCTGTTCAGCCGCGAAGGCCGGCGAGTGATCCTCACTGACGTCGGGCGCATGTATCAGCGCGAACTGTCCGAAGCCCTCGGCCAGATCCGCAGTGCGACGTTGCAGGCCATGGCGTTTGGCTCGGGCATCCACAGCCTGCGCCTGGCGACCTTGCCGACCTTCGGCTCGAAATGGCTGCTGCCGCGCTTGAAGGATTTCTACACCGCGCACCCAGGCATGACCGTGCACCTGCATTCACGCATCGAGACGATCGACTTCGACACCAGCGAAATCGACGCGGCGATTTGCGTCGGTGGCGGGGACTGGCCGGGGCTGACTGCCCACCGCCTGCACACCGAGGAACTGGTGGTGATCGCCAGTGCGCAGCTGACCGATGCCGAACGCCGTGCGGCCGACAAGGATATCGCCGGGCAATTGCTGCTCAACGTCAGCAGCAATGCTCAGGCCTGGTCCGAGTGGTTCAGTCATCACGCCCTGCCCCATCGCAGCATGCGCATCGGCCCGAGTTTCGAGATGACCTCGCACCTGATCCAGGCGGTGCGCGCCAATATCGGCATCGGACTGGTGCCGAGGATTCTGGTCGAAGATGAATTGCACAACGGCGAGCTGCTGCAACTGGGCCAACCGATCAGCAGCCGGCGCAGCTATTACCTGGTGTACCCGGCGCGCAATGAGTCGCTGGCGTCGCTGAAGGCGTTTCGCGACTGGTTGATGCGTACGCTCTGAATCTCTACATCGCCAGATCAATTGCCATCGCGAGCAGCCCCGTGAACTCAGAACCGCGGCTTCACCGCTTTCCAGTCCGGTTTATAGCGCTGCATCTGCCGCACATCATCACGCTGGCGAATGCCGCAAGTCAGGTACTGGTCATGCAGCTTGCCCAGTTGATCGTGATCCAGTTCCAGCCCCAGACCCGGTGCACGAGTAACCTTCACGCAGCCATCGACAATCGGCAGCTTGCCGCCCTTGATCACTTCTTCATCCGGTTCCTGCCACGGGTAATGGGTGTCGCAGGCGTAGTCCAGATTCGTTACGGCAGCCGCTACGTGAGCCATCGCCATCAGGCTGATGCCCAGGTGTGAATTGGAATGCATCGACACGCCGAGGCCGAAGGTGTCGCACATTTTCGCCAGCGTCTGGGTGTCGCGCAGACCGCCCCAGTAATGGTGATCGGCGAGGACAATCTGCACGCTGTTCAGCGCAACGCTGCGGCGGAACTCATCGAAATCGGTGACCACCATGTTGGTCGCCAGCGGCAGCCCGGTGCGTTTGTGCAGTTCGGCCATCCCTTCGAGGCCCGGGGTCGGGTCTTCGTAATACTGCAGATCATCGCCCAGCAACTCGGCCATGCGGATCGAGGTTTCCAGCGACCAGTTGCCGTTGGGATCGATGCGCAGCGGATAACCGGGAAAGGCCTTTTTCAGCGCCTTGATGCACGCCACTTCGTGTTCCGGCGGCAGCGTGCCGGCCTTGAGCTTGATGCTCTTGAAACCATACGCCTCGATCATCCGCGCGGCCTGGGCGACGATCTGCTGCTCGTTCAGCGCCTCGCCCCAGTTGTCCGGCTTGTACGGTGAATCGACGTGTTGCGCGTACTTGAAAAACAGATAGGCGCTGAACGGTACTTCATCGCGCACCGCACCGCCCAGCAGATCCACCAGCGGCACATTCAAGTAGCGGGCCTGCAAATCGAGGAACGCCACTTCAAACGCCGAATACGCGTTGCTCACCGCTTTACTGGCATGGGAACCAGGGGCGAGTTCAGCACCGGCCAGACTGGCCGGTTTGTTGGCAGCGACCGTCGCTTGGACAATCCGACGCAGCTGATTGAGGTTGAACGGATCGAGGCCGATCAACTGCGATTGCAACTGTTGCTGGATCGCCAGTGCCGGGGCATCCCCATAGCTTTCGCCGAGGCCGATGTAGCCGTTGTCGCTTTCGATCTCGATGATCGAGCGCAGGGCGAACGGTTCGTGGATGCCACTGGCGTTGAGCAGCGGCGGATCACGGAAGGCAATCGGAGTGACGGTTACGCGAGTGATTTTCAAAATGACGCTCCTGTTGAGTCGGAATCAGTGGCTCGCCACCGGATTGGCCGTCGGCGCGACGGCGGTTTCGGGTTCAGGCTTTGCCGGGGTTTTGCCTTTGGCGCCGGGCGCCATGCGGGCAAAGAAGATCACCACTGCTGCCACCAGCGAAGTTGCGGCCAGGCCATACAGGCCGCCTTCTATGGAGCCGGTGGTCTGTTCCAGGAAACCGAACGCGGTCGGCGCAACGAAGCCACCCAGATTGCCGATGGAGTTGATCAGCGCGATCACCGCCCCCGCGATGCGCGCATCCAGATAGCTTTGCGGAATCGGCCAGAACAGTGCCGAAGCCGCCTTGAAACCGATGGCCGCAAAACAGATCGCGACGAAGGCGAAAATCGGCCCGCCGGTGGTGGACATGAACATGCCGAACGCGGCGATCACCAGGGTCAGCGCGACCCACGCCTGTTGGAATTTCCACTTGCCGGCCAGCGCCGCAAAGCTGTACATCGCAACGATGGAAATGATCCACGGCACGGAGTTGAGCAACCCGACCTGGAAGTCGCCGAGATTGCCCATCTTCTTGATCATGCTCGGCAGCCAGAAAGTGGCGCCGTAGATGGTCAGTGCGATGGAGAAGTAGATGAAACAGAACAGCGCGATCTGCCGGTCCGCCAACAGTTTGAACATCGATGGTCTGGCGACGTGAGTTGCTTCGCGGGCGCGCTGCTCTTCAGCGATTGCCGTCACCAGCGCTTCACGCTCCTCCTCGCTCAGCCACTTGGCCTGACGCGGATGGGATTGCAGCCAGAACCAGACAAACCCGCAGAGCACTACCGACGCGGCACCTTCGATCAGGAACATCCACTGCCAGCCGTGCAGGCCCAGACCGCTGATGTGCAACAGCGCGCCGGACACCGGACCGGAAATTACCGAAGCGATTGCCGAGCCGCTGAGAAACACCGCCATGGTCTTACCGCGCTCAGAGGCCGGCAGCCATTGGGTGAAGTAATAAATGATCCCCGGGAAGAACCCGGCCTCGGCAGCGCCCAGAATGAAGCGCAGCACATAGAAACTGGTTTCACCCTTGACGAACGCCATGGCCATCGCGGCGGCGCCCCAAGTGAACATGATCCGTGTCAGCCAGGCGCGGGCGCCGTAGCGTTGCAGGAGCATGTTGGATGGCACTTCAAACAAGGCGTAACCGATGAAAAACAGACCGGCGCCAAGGCCATAGGCAGCGGCGCCGATACCCAGATCGGTTTCCAGATGACTGCGCACAAAACCGATGTTGACCCGGTCGATGTAGTTGACGATGAACATCACCACGAACAGCGGCAGCACATGGCGCTTGACCTTGGCGGCGGCGCGGGCGAGTACCGTGATGTCCGGCGGACTCTGGAGGGTATTCAAAGGGCGACTCCCGATCTTTGTTTTTGTAGGGATGGCCTGTTCAGGCGTAGAGCGATCATGGACGGGGTGATTGATCCCGTCTAATCTAACTTGGCATTCGATTGATACCTGGATTAGATCAATGTTCGAGCTGACCCAACTGCGCTGCTTCACCACCGTCGCCACCGAACTCAACTTCCGGCGTGCCGCCGAGCGGCTGAACATGACCCAGCCGCCACTGAGCCGGCAGATCCAGTTACTGGAACATCACCTGGGCGTCGAACTGTTTACCCGCAGCACACGCAGCGTGGCGCTCACCGCTGCCGGCCGCGCATTCTTCATCGAGGCGCAGAACCTGCTCGAGCGCGCCCAGCAAGCCGCCGTCACCGCCCGGCGTTTTGCCGAGGGCGATATCGGTTCGGTGAACATCAGTTTTGTCGGCAGCGCGGTTTATGAATTCCTGCCCAAGGTCATCGCCGAGGCGCGCCTCAAGCAGCCGCAGGTGAAGATCGACCTGACTGAAATGAACACCTACCAGCAACACGAAGCCCTGCGCGCTCGACGCATTGACCTGGGGATCGTCCGCGCGCCGTTGCTGGAACCGGGCTACGCGACCGAGTGCCTGGTGCGCGAGCCGTTTGTGCTGGCGGTGCCGAGCGGCCATCGACTGGCCGAGGCCGACGAGGTTTCAGTGAAGGATCTGGACGGGCAGCCGTTCCTGATGTATTCCCACGCAGCCTATCCGCCGTTCAACGAATTGCTCACCGGCATGCTGCGCTCGGCCCGGGTCGCCCCGGATTACGTGCAATGGCTTGGGTCTTCGCTGACGATTCTGGCGCTGGTCAACGCAGGCATGGGCCTGGCGCTGGTGCCGCGTTGCGCGACCAGTGTGGTGTTCAGGAATGTGGTGTTTCGCGAGATCGATCTGGGCGAAGGGGTGCAGAGCGAGCTGCATCTGATCTGGCGGGAGAACAACGACAACCCGGCGTTTGCGATGTTGCTGGAGGGCATTCGCCGGGCGGTGAAGGATGGATGGGGTTAGGATTGGGCATGCGGTGATGGGGGATACTTCAGCGGTGGTGGTGCCTTTGAAGCCTGAATCGGTGGATTCTCCAATCGCTTACCGTCTGGCCCATAAACCAGGTGTCTGAGATGCTCCGGCATAGGTCGTCGTGCTCTAGCAGTCATGTTGAACCCTCTGATGTCGGGTTGAACTCAACCCATTTAACCTTTGCGGAATCTATCAGCAAAAACTCCGCGCCCAAAGGCGACTTGGTGCCATCTTCATTGAGCCAGTACGGAGATCCCATCAAGAATTGCCCGGTGCTGGATTCGGGAGGCCATTCGACCGGCCAGCCTAGAACGCGCCTTTCGTCGTTCAAATGCAGGGTGATGAATTGATCATTTTGCGCAAACGCGCTGAACCATTCACTCGGATAGGAAGATTGTTTCGTTACGTTTCTACTGCGTAACCACCCATGCAATCGGTCATTGGTTGCCAGACAGCAAGCCATCAACCCAAGCAACAACGAAGCAGAAAATGCCCAGCACGCTTCAGCCTTCGCATCCCACTTCCCTACAGAAAACCCCTTCTCCCCCACCCACACACAAACCGCTCCAACCCCCAGCACCATCCCGTGAATCACAAACGTGAAAATCAGCGCCTGCACAATCTGGCCGAACGTATCCGGCCGCTTGAAGGCCGTCAGGGTGTAGAAAATCCAGGTCGAGACAAACCCCGGAATCAGGTACTGCAACAGCGGAATCACTTCTTTCACCAGATCATCCATGATCGGTCGCTCCTTGAATCAAAAACAATCCTCCAGAAACAGCAATGCCGGCCCGTAACGGGCCGGCATTCAAAGCCTAGTGCTCGCGGGAAAAACGCCCGCAATCAACTGTCACCGCGCATTACACATCCCGCAGAATCTGATCAGCACCGTTCCCTGCCGCCATCAGCACCGCCGCATGAAGGTTGATGCACGAGCCGGATCGTTTCATCATCGCGCAAGGTTTCGAGGAGTAACGCCATGACCCGTTATCAGCCGTTGAACTGTGATCTGCACGACTACCTGGAAATAGCCTGCCTGCGCGGCTATCAGCTGGACATTGAGTTGGTCGACGGTCAGCGTCTGATGGCCCGGGCCGTGACCACGCGAACCAGCAGTGACAAGGAAGAGTTCCTGGTGATCGAGCAACAAGCCGCGCGACAGGAAATTCGCCTCGACCAGTTGCTCGCGATCACACCTCAGGAGGCCAACGCCGAGTTCGGTCGAGTGATCCTTGCCGGAGGAGTTTGCGGAATCTGAACAAAAAAATCCCGCCCGGCATCAACCGGGCGAGATTTTCTGTGACACGCCGTTTTACGCGACGACAGGGATCATCGGATCCGCAGCC
Organism: Pseudomonas sp. 3-2; assembly: GCF_019710535.1. Classification (NCBI taxonomy): domain Bacteria; kingdom Pseudomonadati; phylum Pseudomonadota; class Gammaproteobacteria; order Pseudomonadales; family Pseudomonadaceae; genus Pseudomonas; species Pseudomonas sp. 3-2. The sequence goes on from NZ_CP081200.1 coordinate 3,854,806, forward strand.
GCCAGCGCGATGGCACGGTCAGCCACCGGCGGGTAGATCCACTGGGTGTTGATCTGGGTCTTGAGCGACTTGCCCTCCTCCTTGACCAGTTTTACCTGACGATCCCAGCCTTCGCTGTACACCGCGCCCCAGGCGCCGAGGTCGAGGCAGGTCACGTATTTCGGCTGGCTGTACGGCGTCGGGTCGACCCCCAGAATCTGCGCCGCAACGTTGTTGCCGGCGTGACGACCGAGGGAAATCGCGTGTTGACAGGTCATCAGGGCGAAGTTGCCGATATCGTCGGTGGCCGCGTAAGCCACGTCGCCAGTGGCGAAGATGTCGTCTTGGCCGATGACTTTCAAATGGGTATCAACGTGCAGCCGACCTTGGCGATCGCGCTCGGCAGGAATCTGCTCGGTCAGGGAGCTGGCGCGTACACCGGTGGTCCAGACCACGGTTTTTGCCTCGATGCGCTGGCCGTCCGACAGGGTCACGCCGTTTTCATCGACCGACAGCACCGACACACCCAGTCGCCATTCGACGCCCAACTCTTCGCTCGCTTCGGCAATCGACACGCTGATCGCTTCGCCCATGGCAGCGCCGACTTTCTGCCCACGGTCAACGATGATCACTTGGATGTTGGCATCATCGCCCAGCACGGCTCGCAGACGCGCCGGCATTTCCGTGGCGGTTTCGATACCGGTGAAACCACCGCCGGCGACGACCACAGTATTGCGCGCCTGGCTTTCAGGCTGGTCGATCAGGGATTTCAGATGATGTTCCAGGCGGATGGCGGCTTCGATCTGGTCGACGTCAAACGCATACTGCGCCACGCCCGGGGTGTCCTGCAGGGCCAGGCCGCTGCCGGCGGCCAGCACCAGTTTGTCGTAGTTGAACACCTGTTGCGTACCGGCTGCGTCGGTGTAGCCCACGGTTTTCGCCTGTACGTCGATGGTGTTCGCCGCGCCTTTGATGAAGTTGACGCCAACCGCATCGAACAGATCGCCCAGCGGCGCGGCCAGCGTGTGGGCGTTCGGCTCGTAGAAACGCGGACGAACGCGCAGCTCGGCCTGCGGCGCCAGTACGGTGACGTCGATGTTGTCCCGATTGTGAATGTCGACCAGACGCGTGGCGCTCAATGCCGTCCACATACCACCGAAACCTGCGCCGATTACCAGAATGTGCTGTTTCATTGTTCTCTCCAGGCACGAAGCCAAGTCACTGAATGAGGTTGAAGGATTCACATCATCGGGAGCGGACTCGGTTGTATTTTTCAAAAACGCGGAAGGCTGCTCACCTGACAACGGCGACTGTATTGGTCGCCTTTAAATCCGAAAAGTCAGATTTTGTGATGATTAGCATCGAAAACTTCAATAGCTCAGATCGAACGTAGCCACCTCCCTTAACTCATTGATTTAGCTAAAAACCAATAAATCCGGGATCCTCATAGCCAAACACTCAAGGCGCTCCCGATTTGTTTGCCACGAACAACCCTGATAACATCGGCGACAAATACAGTCGGAGATAGTTATGTCGCTTTACAGTGCGGGGGTCGAGTACGGCATTCACTGCCTGGCCTTTCTGGTAGGCAGCGGCGGTGACAGTCGTGAAGCCAGCGTGCGCGATCTGGCAGAGCTGCAAGGGGTGCCGCTGGATTATCTGGCGAAGATCTTCACCAAACTGGCCAAAGGCAAACTGGTGGAATCCACCGGCGGTGTGCGCGGCGGCTTTACCCTGGCGCGTCCGGCGGATGAAATCACCCTGCTCGACATCGTCAATGCCATCGATGGTCGCAAGAACATTTTCGAGTGCCGGGAGATACGCGGACGTTGCGCACTGTTCGACGGCTCCCCGCCGGACTGGGCGCTGGACGGCACCTGCTCGATTCACGCCGCGATGATGACCGCGCAAAAGCGCATGGAAGAAGCCCTCGCCCAGCAGACCATCCTCGACATCGCCAGAAAGGTCGGGCGCAAGGCACCGGCAGGGTTCAACAGCCAGGTGGAAGACTGGATGCAGGATCGCCGGGAAAAGAAGACCGGTGGCGCCGGCATTCCGCTCACCGACATCTCGGACTGAGCCCGATCAGCAGGCAAAAAAAAGCAGAAACCGATCTCCGGTTTCTGCTTTTTTTATTTCGCCATTACAGGCAGTCGCGCACCGCTTTGCGCAACGACCCGGACTTCGCCCACGGCGGCCCCTGGTACAGGGAAACGCGGCTGCCGTCCTTGTACTTGACCACATCGAGAATCTCGTCGGCGGTGACGATGCTCGGCGCGGTGATCCGGTAGCCATTGGAAATCGCTGTCTGGGACGTCTTGGCAACGTCCTGCTGCCATAGCGGCAATACACACGCGGCGTAGTCCTTGGGAGTCTTGTCGCTGGTCTTGCTGACATTCGGCTCGCCCGGCACCAGTGACGCAGGCAACGAACAACCGGCCAATGCCGCCATCAGCATCCCTCCGATCAACATCCGCATAGTGATTCCTTCATCTGAAAAAACGCAAATGTACCCTGTAACTGTTCGGACATCCATCGTAGCGCTCTGCCGGTACTCCCCGAAAACCGGGCCATTCAGCTCACCGACAGAAGACCATGCCCCACACCGGAAAAATGCGGCTACTCTGTTTTACCGAGAATGTTCCGGAGGTGATCATGCGGCTCAATGAATACGAACACGAACTTCAGCGTGACCTGCAAAGCGTGGCATCGGACCTGAGATGGTCGGCGGTGGACCTCAAGCGCATCGCCGAGCAACTGCGTCAGTCGGGCAACGAGGCGGACGCCCAGGCGGTACTGCGATCCTGCGAAGTGCTGCAAAGCGATGAAGAACGCCTGCAACTGTATGCCCGCGAAGTGAAAGCCCGCGCCATCAGCCGAACCAAAGTCCACTGAACCTCACTCAGCCCACAGCAAAAAGCCCCGGACAACCGGGGCTTTTTCTTCACAGACCTTCAGTCTGTCTTGCGGCCGCGTGCGCGGCTTTTGTACCCCGGCAGCGCAGCGGCATACGCCAGCGCTTCCTCGCGACTGGCAAACGATGCGAGCCGGTCACCCTGCGTGCAGACCCGCCACGGGCCGTTGTTCACGCTGAGTACGTCGTAGCCATTCATGTGCATTTTGTTCAGCATCGCCATGCTCATAGGCACCTCCTGTCTGCTGACGAACTTTTCCACCTTACACCCGCAACGCGCTGCCGTGCCGACCGGACGTCGCACCGTGGCCGCGTCAAGTCTCCGGCACTTTTGCCGCTTCCAGGCACTCAGAAGCTCTAAACCGGTAGCGGCCCAAATATTGCTAATTCATGACAGATTTATGACAACCGGCAATCGGGTAACACATGAAAGTACGAGCAACCGTCATCTGCGAGCAGGATCGACACATTCTCCTGGTGCGCAAACCCAGGTGCCGCTGGACGCTTCCGGGGGGCACCGTCGAACCGGGAGAAACCCGCGCGCAAGCCGCCGTCCGAGAACTCAAAGAGGAAACCGGGCTGGACAGCGATGACATGCTTTATCTGATGGAATTGCAGAACGGCAGCACCCGCCACCACGTCTACGAGGCATCGGTGCTGAACATCGATCAGGTTCGCCCGCTGAATGAAATCGTCGACTGTCTCTGGCACCCGCTCGATGCGGTGCAGAATCTGAACGTCAGTGACGCCACGCTGAGCATCGTCCGCGCCTTTCAGCGACGCCTTTGACCCTCAGCCGGCAAACGCCCGGCGTCCGGCGCTCATTTCCGTGCGCAATTCACCGATGAAATTGGAGATGTCACGAATAGTGACCAGATGTTCAGGAGAAACACCATTGAGCAGCAACTCGACACGCCCGCTGTCGGGTTCGTAAACCTTGATCTGCAAGAGGCCTTGCGCCGTTTCGGTGCAGTCGCAATACAACGGCGAAAAGCCGGATTCGACGATGCGGCAAATATCGGCAATGGCAATCATGGTGGGCACGCCTCACAGGCGTTGGCTCGGGCGACCCGATGAGCATAGATGAGCTTTCACTGCCCCGCCCCTGCCGCCCAGTGTAAAAATTGCCAACCGCTTCACAACTTCAAATCGCGGCTCTCAATGGGCGTCATGGTCCCAGATCCAGTTCCATATTCCCGGCAGATTCACCGGTTTCGACGACTCGCGCACCGTGCGCGCTAGCGCAGCCTTTTCCAGCGCCGCGCGATCGTCATAGAACGGTTTGCCTGCCAGTCGCACGCCGGTGGCGGCGGCACTGTCGAGCAGTATCTGCAAGTACTCGCGGGTGTGACGGGCGGTGTAGCGGTTGAGGTCATGGAAGGTCACCACCACCGGAATCACTCCGTCCACCGTTGGCAATTCGCCGAGGGCAATCCGTTCGCGGACCTCCGACAGTTGTCGCAGCATGTTCGCCCGCCGCCGGGGGCTGGCGTTGAAGCCCCAGATCTTGCCGTCGTTGGCGCTCAGGTCGGTCAGCAACACTTGCATATGGTGCTGTTGATAGGCGGCGAAGGTACGTTTGTCGTAGTTCCAGAACGGCGGACGCAATAACGTCGGCGGCGCGCCGGTGATCGCCGCGATGTCTGCCGAGCCGTTGGTCAGCGAAGTTTCGAGCTCATCCGGGTCGAGCAATCGATGATTGGTGTGCCAATGGGTGGCGGTGTGAAAGCCCAGAATGTGCCCTTCGTCATACTCGCGGCGCATGACTCGCCGACCGATCTCGCTGTTGCCCGCTCGGGGTGCGCGGGTCTGGACGAAAAACACCGCTTTGATCCCCGGTTGCAGCGGGTTGTCCTTGAGGCTGTCGAGCACGGTGTCGGTAGGATTGAAAAGACTGGAAGCGCTGGGGCCGTCATCGAAGGTCAACAGAAAGCGCACAGGCGCCTGCTCTTTGAGCCGGGCTTCGGTCTGCGCGGACATTTCGATGGGAGCGGCGATGCATCCGGCCAACCCGACGACCATCGCCATCGCGCAGAAAAGCTTGAACCACTGTGTCATGTTTTGCCTTGAGCCCGACCGTTGCGGTCATGTTGTCGATTGGCAAAACTCCTTCGCCGCTGCTGCCTCCCTGCGACCCATTGAGATGGGCCGAGGTTGGATAAAGATACACAGGGTTTGGTTTCAGCGCTCGCTCAGCGCGCCAGCGCCTGTTGAAACGAGCTGTCGATGATACCGGCCGTGGCCAGCGGAGCCGGTAGCGCCTTGACCTTGAACAGAAAATCGGCGGTGCTTTGCAGGTCAGCGGCGGCCTGCTGATCCACCGGGCCGACCGTCATGTGCGCCTGGCGCAACCAGTGCCGCGAAACCTGTTGATCGAGGTTGGCCTTCTTCGCCCACAGGTCGGCGTACTCGTCGGTGTGACTGTCAACCCAGGCCCGGGCCTGCTTCAGGCGCCCAAGGAAATCGGCGATCGCTTCACGCTTGCTGTCGATGGACGGCGCAGACGCGGCGATGGCGCTCAAGCCCGGCATCAGGTTTTTCGCGGTGAGAATCGGCCGGGCGCCGGAGAACACGATCTGCTGGGAAATATACGGCTCCCACACCGGGAACGCGTCGATGCTGCCTTGCGGTAGCGCGGCCGCCGCATCGATCGGCATCAGTTTGACGAAGTCGACGTAATTCTCCGGCAAACCACCCTGCTCCAGTGCGCGAAGAGTCAACTGCTGACTCCAGGCGCCCGGCCAGTAGGCGACTTTCTTGCCCTTCAGATCCTCGATGGTTTTCACCGGAGAATCCTTGGGCACCAACAGGGCGATGGTATCCGGATTCTGTCGCGACACACCGATCAGCTTCACCGGCGCTTGTTTAGCGGCCAGAAACAGAAAACCCGAATCCCCCAGGAAACCCAGATCCAGCGACCCGGTCTGCAACGCTTCGGCCAACGGCGCGGCAGCCTGGAAGTGTTTCCAGTCAACCGTGTAAGGCGCGTCCTTCAACACGCCGGACGCTTCTATCGAAGCGCGGATGTTGTAGTAATTCTGGTCGCCGACGTGCAGTACCAAGGGTTCGGCAGCGTAGGTCAATGGCGTGGCAAACAGTGCGCTGGTCAACGCGGCGCGTAGGAAACGTGAGAGCTTCATGGCGAGTCCTGCAGAGGGATTTTTATAGACCATAACGCTCTTACAAATCAGATTTGAAATTCGATTAACGCATAAGCTCAGCACCTTCCCTCCGCACTGTTGGCCGAGCAACAGTGGCTCGTCAGAGTGTTTTCCCTGCAACACTTCAAACCTGCAAAACCGGCGTTAAGCCCAATAAATGCGGGACAACGCGCACATGGCACAGAGCCTGCAATATTCCATTCATGCAGGAAGCATTCGATAAAAATATCTTTTTTGACATAAGAATCTGTTGCCTTGCCGGAGCGTGCCCATGAAACCCCTCTTACCGTTTTCCCGCATCAAAACGCTGCTCGCGGCCTGCGCAGTAGCCCTGAGTCTGCATCCTCTGGCCCACGCTGCCGAAGCGCCGCCGGCTGAAGTGCATCTGGATTACGCCTATTACTCGCCGGTCAGCCTGGCGCTGAAACATCTGGGCTACCTGGAAAAAGCCTTGCCCCAGAGCAAAGTCAGCTGGGTGCTGAGCCAGGGCAGTAACCGCTCGCTGGAATACCTCAACAGCGGCGGCGTGGATTTCGCCTCGTCGGCCAGCCTCGCCGCCGTGCTCAGCCGCGCCAATGGCAGTCCGATCAAATCGGTCTACGTCTATAGCCGCGCCGAATGGACCGCGCTGGTGGTGCGCAAAGACTCGCCGATCCAGTCTGTCGCCGACCTCAAGGGCAAGAAAATCGCCGCCACCAAAGGCACCGATCCGTACCTGTTTACCCTGCGCACCCTGCAACAGGCCGGGCTGAAAAAGGACGACGTGGAACTGGTACACCTGCAGCACCCGGACGGCCGCACCGCGCTGGAGAAAGGCGATGTCGACGCCTGGGCCGGCCTCGATCCGCACATGGCCGCCAGTCAGGTGCAGGCCGGTTCGCGCCTGCTGTACCGCAATCGCGACTTCAACAGCTACGGCGTGGTCAGCGTCACCGAGCAATACGCCAAGCAACACCCGCAAACCATCGACACCGTGATCAAGGCCTATGAGCAGGCCCGCGAGTGGTCGGTGAAGAACCCCGACGAATTGGCCAAATTGCTCGCCAGCGAATCCGGCCTGCCGCTGGACGTGGCCAAACTGCAATTGTCGCGCACCGACCTGAGCAGCCCGCAGCTGACCGCCAGGGACGTGCTGGCCTCGAAAGCCGCCGCGCCGATTCTGGTCTCCGAAGAACTGGTGCGCCGTGGGGTGAATGTCGATCAGGTCATCGATCAGTTGATCGACACCGGTTTCCAGCAAGTCGCCGCCCAGTAACCCACCAGGCTCACAACAAGTCCGCGCCCGTCGCGGATTTGTCGTGAGCGGAGAACCGTCCATGAGCAACGACTTGCCCGCCCGCCTCGCCGTGCCGGCACCACGCCGCAAAGGCCCACTGCTGAATCCGCTCTGGCGTCGACGCCTTAAAGGCCTGGCCCTGCCACTGCTGATCGTGATCGCCCTCGAATTCATCGTACGCATCGGCTGGCTGCCGTCCTACCAGATGCCCGCGCCAAGCGAGATCGCCCTGACCCTCACCGATTTGGCCGAAGGCGCCTTGTGGAAGCACATCGGCGCCAGCCTGATTCGCGTACTGCTGGGGTTCGCCATCGGCGCGAGTCTGGCGCTGGTGTTTGCCGCGTGGGTCGGCCTGAGCCGTGAAGCCGAGGCTTATCTGGAACCGACGTTCGCCGCACTGCGGTCGATTCCCAGCCTGGCCTGGGTGCCGCTGTTGCTGCTATGGCTGGGGATCGACGAGACCTCGAAAATCGTTCTGATCGCCATCGGCGCGTTCTTCCCGGTGTACGTCAACGTGGTCGCGGCGATCCGCAACATCGACCGCAAACTGGTGGAAGTCGGGCACATCTACGGCTTCAGCCCGCTGCAACTGGTGCAACGGATTCTGTTGCCCGCCGCCCTGCCCGGCCTGTTCACGGGATTGCGCAGCGGTATGAGCCTGTCGTGGATGTTTCTGGTGGCGGCCGAACTGATCGCCGCGACCAAAGGTCTGGGATACCTGCTCAGTGACGGTCGCGAAACGTCGCGGCCGGACATCGTGCTGGCTGCGATCATCGTCCTGGCGCTGCTGGGCAAACTCAGCGACGGTTTGCTGGCCGTGCTGGAACGTCGCTGGCTGGTCTGGCGCGACGCGTTCACCGGCCAGGGCAGCAAAGATTGAACCGTGCAACTAAGCTGAAACCTTCAGGCAGGTGTTCGCCGGAGGGTCGGCCGATGTGCGGAAGACTGTCGCAATACCGGGGTATCCACGATTTCGTCGCGGTGCTGAGTATTCCCGATGCGCTGATCAATCACGTCGGCGACGCCCCGCTGGCGCATTACAACGCCGCGCCCACCACGTCACTGGCGATCCTTCATCAGCACCAACAACGGCTATACGCCGACAATCTGCGCTGGGGCTGGCGCCCGCACTGGGCCAGGGATCGCGCCGCACCGATCAACGCGCGGCTGGAAAAAGTCGCCCACGGGCCGTTCTTTCGAGCGATCTGGCGTCATCGACTGATCGTGCCGGTCGACAACTGGTTCGAGTGGGTCGATGCACCCGACAAGATCCGACAACCGTGGCTGATTCGTCGGACCGATCACCAGCCGGTTTTCTGCGCCGCCATCGGCCAGTTTCCGATACCCGGCGAACCTTCACGGGAAGACGACGGCTTCGTCATCATTACCGCCAACAGCGAAGGCGGCTTGCTCGATGTGCATGACCGGCGCCCGATTGTGCTGCGCCCTGACCGGGTTCAGGAATGGCTCGATCCCGCCACGCCCACAGAGCGTGCCGAGCAGATGCTGTTGTTCGAAACCGAATCCAGCGAAGCGTTCCAATGGCACAAAGTCGGCAAAGCGGTGGGCAACTCCCGCAATCAGGGCGCGGAATTGATTGATGCCGTACCGTAAATAAATGTCGACGCGGTGCGTTATCAAAAGCAGGAACTCACGAATCGAACCCTGCCTGTTACACGCGGTGTTTCAAACGCGAAACATTCAACATAAACAGTCGTTTGATTGAACTAACCGCCTGTCTGACATTTCAGCCGTCATACATACATTTACAAACACTACGGATAGCATGCGCGCCGCATTTCCTTTTGGCATACCAGTTGACCAAAGAGTCAGCAAAACCAGGAATCCCCCACAAACTTACAAGCCTTGCAGAGAATTAAGTTGCGCGACGATTTTGCAATCAAACAGGTCACAGGCCTGGAGTGTATTCATCTGTCCCCGACAGAACGCTTTCAACTCGACTGTTTTATCGGCCATTACATAAAGACTCGAAACCTGCGTGACGTACCCGATATCGACCGCATCCTGCGCGCCACCCTCGAAAGCTATCCCTGCCACCCGCCGGTGATGGTCAACGAGTTGAATGCCTGGATCGACAAGACCTTGGGTTATCGGGCCTCCCACCCCGATTTCACGCACTTGGACGATCTTTGATGAACGAAAAGCCCCGCAATCGCGGGGCTTTTCGTTGTGGCGTTCAGGGTTTCAGCGGGCGTTCCTGATCACGGTCGGACAACTCGCGGCTGTCGTCATGCTTCCAGGTCTGCTCCTTGTGTTTCTCCCGTTCGATTTCTTCTTCGCTCGGTTCGTCATCTTCTTCAGGACGCTTCTGCTCGGTTGCCATGTTCACCTCGCTCTTGAAATTGATCCATTAAGCGTAGAACTTAAAGCCACCAGCGCAATACAAAGAAAAACGCCATGCTCAATAGCATGCTGAGCAACGTGTTGCGCGTGTAGATCACCAGTGCGATTGCCACTAACGAACTCAGCAGATAAGGGTTATCCCACTGCAGATTCAGTTGTTTGTCCGGCATGAACACAATCGGCCCGCAAATCGCGGTCAACATGCCCGGCACGGCAAAACCGAGAAATTGCCGTGCGTTACTGCTTAATCGCAACGGCAAGCGTGGTTCGAGAAACACGTAACGATTGAGGAACACCAGAATCCCCATGCCGAAAATCACAGCCCAGACCATCATGTGCGCTCCCGATACAACTTGTTGCAGATAAACCCGGCCGTCATGCCGGCCAGCCCCGACAGCACCAGCGCCGAACCCCATTGCCAATAACTGAACAACACCGAGCAGAACAGCGACACTGCCACGCAGACCACCGTCGGCACATTGCGCACCACCGGTGTGATCAGAGCGATGAAAGTGGCGGCAATCGAGAAGTCCAGCCCAAGGTGTTCAAGCCCCGGAATGCTGCTGCCGAGCACGATGCCGGCCAGGGTAAAGAGGTTCCAGGCGATGTAGAACGTCAGGCCGACGCCCAGGGCGTACCAGCGGTTGAACTGCTGACGATCGTGCTGACTGGTCAGGGCGAACAACTCGTCGGTGAGCAAAAAGCCCAGGCCGATGCGCCAACGTCCCGGCAACGGCGAAATCACCTGGCGCAAGCTCATGCCGTAAAGCAAGTGCTGCGAGGTCAGCAGCAGCGTGGTCAGCAGAATCGAGAAAATCCCGGCGCCGCCCTTGAGCATGCCGATCGCCACCAATTGCGCAGCGCCGGCAAACACGATGCTCGACAGGCCCTGCCCTTGCAGCGGCGTGAGGTTGGCTTCAATCGCCATTGAGCCGGCCAGCAGCCCCCAAGGGGCGGTCGCCAGGGATAACGGCATGATCGCCGCGGCGCCGCGAAGGAAGGCACTGCGCGGCATTAATGAGTCAGACATAACACGCTTCAACCGTGAGACAAGGCCCCGGACTCTGCCAGCAAACGCCCTTTCATGGCTTGAACAATCTTGCGCAGTTGGCGCAAATCCTTCCTTCCGTCAGTCGTTTACGGGCGTAACATGGCAACCATTCACACACGCGTCAGGGAGACGACATGCTGTATCGAATAGCCGCCGACGGGCTGGTGCTGTTTCATTTGCTGTTCATTCTGTTCGTGCTGTTCGGCGGACTGCTGGTGCTCAAGTGGCCGCGGCTGATGTGGCTGCATTTGCCGGCGGCGGCCTGGGGCGTGGCGGTCGAGGTGTTGCACCTGACCTGTCCGCTGACCTATTGGGAAAACCTGATGCGCCACGCCGCCGGGCAAACAGAGTATGCCGGCGGCTTCATCGAACATTACGTCTGGCCGATCATCTACCCGGCCGGGCTGACCACGCAGATTCAGCTGGTACTGGGCAGCGTGGTGCTGGCGGTCAACCTGCTGGTCTACGGGCGCCTGATTCGCCGCTGGAAACTCAGACGCGCCGCGCGCATTCCGTTTTAGCGCGCTTTCAAGGTTTCCAGCCAGGCCGGATCGAGGCGCGTCTGATCGGTGTCCAGACCGAGCGCCTCCATCCGCGCCTTGTGCGCTTCGACTTCCCGGTGCAATTGCGCGTGATCGCTGGCGTTGCCATCCAGTTCATGCATCTGAGTCAGGCCCAGGTGATAGAAACGCAGCACCTTCATCGCCACCGGATCACCCTTCTCCACCGCCGCCGTCACCTGATGCATCACATTGGTGACGCTCATCAGGCTGCGCTTGAGCCGCCAGCCGTACACTGCCGGAGCCATCCAGGTCTGGTTCCAGAAACGCCCGCGCAACAACGCCGCCGTCAGCAGAAATGCGCCAAACACCCCGCCAACATTGAACCGCAGATTATCCCCGCCCGGCTCGCCGAACAGCGCCACCGCCGCCGTCGAAAACGCCATCGCCAGCACCAGAAACAGCAACGCGATGATCAGCGTGCTGCGCCGGGTCTGCTGGCGATAACTGATGGCATCGATCGGTTGAATCTCGAACATCGCGACAGGCTTCCATGGCTTGAAATAAAAAGAGGCCGGCGCATTATCGCCTCTGAGGCGGATTTAGCTATGCTGGAGCGCCTTTTCATCTTTTCTACGTCCAACGGGGACATGGCGATACCACGCAGATCGTGCCATCTTCATTCATGGATACACACTATTCGGATGCCATTGGCCAGGCCGGCAATGACATCGTTTTAAGGATCACTGCATGACCCAACGACACGTAATCAATGCCTCGGTCAGCCCGAAAGGCAGCCTCGAAACCCTTTCCCAACGTGAAGTTCAGCAACTGAGCCAGGCCGGAACCGGCAGCACCTACACCCTCTTTCGCCAGTGCGCCCTGGCAATCCTCAATACCGGCGCCCATGTCGACAACGCAAAGACCATCCTTGAAGCCTACAAAGACTTCGAAATCCGCATCCACCAGCAGGATCGCGGCGTGCGCCTGGAATTGCTGAACGCTCCGGCCGACGCCTTCGTCGACGGCGAAATGATCGCCAGCACCCGGGAAATGCTGTTCAGCGCCCTGCGCGACATCGTCTACACCGAAAACGAACTCGACGCCCTGAGCATCGACCTCAGCACCTCCCAGGGCATCAGCGACTACGTCTTCCACCTGCTGCGCAACGCGCGCACCCTGCGCCCGGGCGTCGAGCCGAAAATCGTCGTGTGCTGGGGCGGCCACTCGATCAACACCGAAGAATACAAATACACCAAGAAAGTCGGCCACGAACTGGGCCTGCGCAGCCTCGACATCTGCACCGGCTGCGGTCCCGGCGTGATGAAGGGCCCGATGAAAGGCGCGACCATCGCCCACGCCAAACAGCGGATTCACGGTGGCCGTTACCTCGGTCTGACCGAGCCGGGCATCATCGCTGCCGAGGCGCCGAACCCGATCGTCAACGAACTGGTGATCCTGCCGGACATCGAAAAACGCCTGGAAGCCTTCGTCCGCGTCGGCCACGGCATCATCATCTTCCCGGGCGGCGCCGGCACTGCCGAAGAGTTCTTGTACCTGCTGGGCATCCTGATGCACCCGGACAACGCCGGGCTGCCGTTCCCGGTGATTTTGACCGGGCCGAAACACGCCGCGCCGTACCTGGAACAACTGGACGCCTTTGTCACCGCCACCCTCGGCGAGGCGGCGAAAAAGCACTACGAAATCATCATCGACGACCCGGCCGAAGTGGCGCGGCAGATGACCGCGGGCCTCAAAGCGGTGAAGCAGTTCCGCCGCGAACGCAACGATGCGTTCCACTTCAACTGGCTGCTGAAAATCGACGAAGGCTTCCAGCGCCCGTTCGACCCGACCCACGAAAACATGGCCAACCTCAAGCTGCACCGCGATCAGCCGCCTCATGAACTGGCGGCCAACCTGCGCCGCGCGTTCTCCGGGATTGTCGCCGGCAACGTCAAGGACAAGGGCATTCGTCTGATCGAGGAACACGGGCCGTATCAGATCCGTGGCGACGCCGCGATCATGCAGCCGCTCGATCTGCTGCTCAAAGCCTTCGTCGCCCAGCACCGGATGAAACTGCCGGGTGGCGCGGCGTATGTGCCGTGCTATCGCGTGGTGTCCTGACACCGCCTATGAATAAGCCTGAAGACCCATTCTTCAGGGCATCCCATAACACTGTGGGAGCCGGCTTGCCCGCGAAGGGGCCATCGAATTCAGCATCTTTGTTGACTGACGGACCGCCTTCGCGAGCAAGCTCGCTCCCACAAAAAGAGTGTGAACCATGGATCACATCAACCACATCCTGATCGTCGACGATGACCGCGAGATCCGCGAACTGGTCGGCAATTACCTGACAAAAAACGGCCTGCGCAGCACCGTGGTCGCCGATGGCCGGCAGATGCGCAGCTTTCTGGAAGCCAACACGGTCGACCTGATCGTGCTCGACATCATGCTCCCCGGCGATGACGGGCTGGTGCTGTGCCGCGAGTTGCGCGCCGGCAAGCACAAGGCGATCCCGATCCTGATGCTCACCGCCCGCGACGACCAGACAGACCGCATCCTCGGCCTGGAAATGGGCGCCGACGATTACCTGACCAAACCCTTCGCCGCCCGCGAGCTGCTGGCGCGGATCAACGCCGTGCTGCGCCGCACGCGAATGCTGCCGCCCAATCTGCTGATCACCGAAACCGGGCGGCTGCTCGCGTTCGGCCGCTGGCGCCTGGACACCACCGCCCGCCACCTGCTCGATGAAGACGACACCATGGTCGCCCTCAGCGGCGCCGAGTATCGTTTGCTGCGGGTGTTTCTCGATCATCCGCAACGGGTGCTCAGCCGCGACCAGTTGCTCAATCTGACTCAGGGCCGTGACGCCGACCTGTTCGACCGCTCCATCGATTTGCTGGTCAGCCGCCTGCGTCAGCGGCTGCTGGACGACTCCCGCGAGCCGACCTACATCAAGACCGTGCGCAACGAGGGTTATGTGTTCTCCTTCGCCGTGGAGATGCTCGCCGAATCCTGACGGATTTGTATCGCTCTGTATAAATTCGCCGCGCAGATACGTAACCGGTGTTTTTGGGCCGTAACACCACATATCAGCGATACACCCTCGCGTTTGAATGAACCCACCAGAAAGCACTGGTTCACTCATCATCAAACGCAAGGAGAAGCACCATGTTCAAGTCCTCGAAATCCCTGGTACTCGCACTCAGCCTGCTCGGCGGCCTGGCCATGGCCGACCTGGCGTCCGCCAGCTCCCAACCACTGGTTGCCGAGTACGGTTCGGAAAACCTGCAGAAGGATCGCGTTGCCGAAGGTGGCGCCGACCGTTTGCAGGAACTGCGTGAACGCGTTGCTGAAGGCGGTGCCGACCGTTTGCAGGAACTGCGCGAACGCGTGGCAGAAGGCGGCGCGGATCGCTTGCAAGAACTGCGTGAACGCGTCGCCGAGGGTGGTGCAGATCGCCTTCAGGAGCTGCGCGAACGTTCGGCCCGCAGCGTACTGGTCGCCGAGAACCGTCCCGAGTTCGGTTCCAAGTACCAGCGCTACTGATCGTCTGTACCCGCCGTTGTCGATTCCTGCCGGGGGCGCTCTGCCCCCGCAGCGATCACTACCGATAAGCCTTGTTCTCTGACACAAAAGCCCCGCTGTTTCCCCACGACAGTCATCACTGCTCGTACTAAGCTGCGCGATTGTTTTGTTCAGGGACGATCCATGAAACGATTTGCCGCCTGTCTGCTGTCAATGCTGGCCCTGACGGCCACTGCGGCGGACCTGCAACTGCTCACCGACAACCACCCGCCCCTGCATTTCATGCAAGGCAATCAGCTCGCAGGATTCGGTGTGGACGTGGTGCAGGCCCTGGCGACCCAGACCGGCGATCGTATCCATCTGCAACAAGTCCCGCTGCTGCGCGCCCTGCGCATGGCCAGCGATACCCCCGACACCGGCGTATTCACCGTGCTGCGTACCGACGAACGCGACGATCGCTATCAATGGGTCGGGCCGCTGATCGAAGTCGAAACCGCGCTGTACGCCCGCGACAATCTCCAGCCTCCCGTGCACAGCCTGCGTGAAGCCGATCACCTGGGCCGGATCACCGTGCCGCGCAAATGGCTGGTCTACAGCTACCTGCAAGGGCAAGACCTGAACAACCTCTACGGCGTGGAAACCCCGGAACAGATGATGCGACTGTTCAGCCTGGGACGTACCGATTTCGTGGTCTCCGATACCTGGTCCAAGGCCGCCCTCGCCCGCGAACAAGGCATGGAGCCGGGACGCCTGCAGTACCAGATCCCGTTGATGAAACAGAACACCTACATTGCCTTTTCGCCGCAGACCGATCCGAAACAGGTTGCACGCTGGCAGCAGGCGCTGGATACGTTGCGGACCGACGGTCGTCTGGAGCAACTGCGCCAGCGCTGGCTGAGCAATACCCTACCGCGCTGATCGCGCATCAACACCTTCGATAACAACTATGCGCAAGGGTGTTTTCACATCAAAACCCTCCAGCACTACAGTGGGCCCCATCTTCTCCCCACTCTCTGGAGCAACATCATGAAAGACATCATCGCCCTCGGCTTCATCGTTTCCCTGATCGGCGCCACCTCCGCCATCGCTGCCCCACACGCCAGCACCCCGGTTGTCGCGGCTACGACCATTGGCCAGTCCGGTACCCTGAACGTCGACACCGTCAGCAACGACGCCGAACACCAAGGCCTCAAACTGCAACAGAACGCCGAACAGACCAAACTGTACGTCGCGGAAAACCGCCCGGAATTCGGTTCCAAATATCAGCGCTACTGAGTGATCGGTTTGAGCTGCCAGAAACAGGAAACCCCGCCGAAGCGGGGTTTCTTGCATTCGGGCGTCAGCGCACCAGTCGCGCGGCCAGCGCCTTGGCCTGCAACGCCACGTCGGTGACAGCGGTGCTTTCCCACCACATGCCACGCAGCGGCGGGCCCATGGCGAACAGGCGGTTCGAGACCCGACCCTCTTCATCCATCACCGCACCGTCCACCGCCGCCGCGATGCCCAGCGCCAACGGCCCCGGGCGAACCAGACCGCGCGCCAGCAATTGCTGTGGCAAAGGTCGCGCGACCCGGCGCCAGTCGTATTCGATGCCGCTTGAGTTGATCAACGCCGCGCCCTGCACCACGCGGGTTTCAGCCTCACCGCGAGGGCGAATGCGGATACCCACGCCGTCGCCCGATACCGGCTCAAGCCCCTTGTAAGACGCCGCATGAATGCGCAATCGCCCTTCCCGATGCAGTCGCTCGACCAGTTCCGCGCTCAGCGGCGGTGAACGATGGTGATGACTTTCCCACCACGGTCGCACATGGCGCACGAACTGCCGGCGCTGCGCATCGCTGGCCTGGCTCCACAAATGACCGATGTGCGCCCGCACGGTGTCGAGCGGCGCCTGCCAGTCGATGCCTTGGGCGATGGCGTCGCGGCAATGCCGGCGCAATTCGCGCAGTAACTGGCGCGGCGTGCGGATGCTGTGATCTTCGGCGAGGAAGTCCACCCACGCAGGCGGCTGCCGACGCACATGGGGCAACAGCCCGTGCCGGGAAAACACCTCGATCGGCCCGCGATGCCCGGCCTGCTCCAGCGACACCACGGCATCGACCATGGTCAGGCCGGAGCCGATGATCAGCACCGTGGATTGTGGATCGAGCTGGCGCATGGCCGCGACATCCCACGGATCGAGCGCCGCCGCGTTGAGGCCGCTGGAGTCTTTTTGCGGTGTGCGGGCAGCCGGGAACATGCCGGTCGCCAGCACCGCATAAGCGCCCCGCAGTTGCTGGCCGTCACTCAAAGTGAGCTGTACGGAATCGTTGGAAGCCTGCACATCGACCACTTCGGCCCGTACATGCTCGACCGTCGACCCGTGTTGTGCGCCCACCTGCTGCGCTTCGGCCAGACGCTGCTGCACATACACGCCGAACAAACCCCGAGGTGGAAACAGTTCGCTGACCGGTACATGTTGCTGATCCGACTCCGGCCAGCCACCGCCAGCGATGTGATCGGTCAGCCATTGAGTCAGGTCATCGGCATTGTCCGGATCGACGCTCATCCGCGCCGCATTGCCGTTGAGCGTGTGGCCCAGTTCCACCGCGCTGTACGCTTCGCCCCGGCCCAGTTCGGCCCGGGGCTCGATCACCAGAATCGTTCTGCACCCCGGCAAACGCAGCAATTGCACAGCCAGCATCGTACCGCTGAGGCCGCCGCCGACAATCAGGATGTCGGCGTGACGGGTGGCGGTTGTATCGATTTGAGTCATGCCGTTCTCGCAGCTGAGGATATGCTCGGGCCAGTGTCATTCAGACGCCGCGAAGACGTCTAGACAGACGCGACCTTTTTCTCCTGCCGATGCAGCTCGCCGAGGTTTCGATAGCCGCTGCCCGGATGGATCTCCGGCAGTCTCGGCCCTTCGCCAAACAGCTTCTCGCGCAAGGTCCCCGGCGCGTACTCGGTCTTGTAGACACCGCGCTTCTGCAACTCCGGCACCAGCAATTCCACGGCGTCGATGAACGTTTCGTGGGTCAGCGCGTAGGCCAGGTTGAAGCCGTCGACGTCGGTTTCATCGACCCATTCCTGCAACAGGTCCGCCACCGTTTCCGGGCTGCCGACAAACAGCGGACCGAAGCCGCCGATGCCGACCCAATCGGCCAGTTCGCTGGGCGTCCAGACCTTGTTCGGATCCGCCGTGGAAAACGCTTCGACCGCCGATTGAATCGCGTTGGTGTGCACGTGTTTGAGCGGTTCGTCCGGTTTGAAGCGGCTGAAGTCGATGCCGGTCCAGCCGGAAATCAGCGCCATCGCGCCCTCGTAGCTGACCCAGGATTTGTATTCTTCGAACTTGGCTTTGGCCTTGACGTCGGTCTCGCCCAAGATCACCGTTTGCAGATTGAAGATCAGGATCTTCGACGGATCGCGCCCGGCCTCGGCGGCGCGGCGGCGGATGTCGGCCACCGTTTTCTTCAGCAGCATTTTCGACGGTGCCGCGACAAATACACACTCGGCATGCTCGGCAGCAAACTGCTTGCCACGACTGGACGCGCCGGCCTGGTAGAGAACCGGCGTGCGCTGCGGCGACGGTTCGCAAAGGTGAATGCCCGGCACCTGGAAGTGTTTGCCGTGGTGGCGGATCTCGTGGATCTTGCTCGGGTCACTGAAAATCCGCCGCTGGCGATCCCGCAGGATCGCTCCCTCTTCCCAACTGCCTTCCCACAGTTTGTAGCAGACCTCCAGGTATTCCTCGGCGAAGTCGTAGCGCGCATCGTGTTCGGTCTGGGCGTGCTGGCCAATGTTCTTCGCGCCGCTCTCCAGATAAGAGGTGACGATGTTCCAGCCGGCCCGGCCCTTGGTCAGGTGATCGAGGGTCGACAGGCGTCGGGCGAATGGATACGGATGTTCGAAGGACAGCGAAGCAGTCAGGCCGAAACCGAGGTGTTCGGTGACCAGCGCCATCGGCGGAATCAGTTGCAACGGATCGTTGACCGGCACCTGCGCCGCCTGCCGGATCGCCGCTTCGCCATTGCCGTTGTAGACGTCGTAGATGCCCAGCACGTCGGCGATGAACAAGCCGTCGAACTTGCCACGCTCAAGGACTTTCGCCAGATCGGTCCAGTACTCCAGATCCTTGTATTGCCAGGAGCGATCCCGAGGGTGAGCCCACAGGCCCGGCGACTGATGGCCGACGCAGTTCATGTCGAAGGCGTTGAGGCGGATTTCGCGGGGCATCAGATGGCACTCCGAAAAATTGGAGTAGCAATGCTGCTAATTCGAAAACTGCCACAAGAAACATCACTTCTGTGACGATTGAAATTGTACCTGCCCTGCACTCCATGAATAACAGGAGGGGAAGGTAAGCATTGGACAAAGACGGGCATGAAGCGACTCCAGCGAAAAATGTTTTCACAGGCGTCAATACAGAAGTCGTGCCAGTTTTATTAGTTGTTTTAAATCAAACAGTTAAGATCAAAATCTGATCCCGTACCTGGAAACCACTCAACAGAATGTGGTTTTACTGTTGATCAGCAAACACATGAGAATGCAGGCCACCAAAGATGCGTGACCTGCCATGGAGTTAACAATCAGTGGGTGATGTCGTATTGGACGGGTTTAGATGTTATCTCGTTAGTACCCCCCGCCCAGTAAATATAGTCGAATGTCCTTCCAGCACCAAGATTGTCAAGTAGCGCCGTTCGTGGAATCAGCAACTCATAATAACCACCAATATCAGGGCCCGGCGACTGAGCCGGGCCTACTGCCTTAGCGTTGATTCTCAATTCGACAAAATCGTCGGGATCGGCAAGAGGAGGAACTGGAATTAAGGCCGTCGCCCCCTTTGCGGGCACGTTCTTCAGGCTGAGTACCGTTCCAATTGCTTCTTTCATTTCGAGCGCTTCCAGTTCCATTTCTTTATTCCTTTTTAACGAGGATGAACTCTGCCCACAGAGGAGAGCTGAGCAACGACGTTGCCTGGAACCATTGAATGGCGACGTGATATGTACGTCTACTGTCAGAAATAACAGGTAAAAGGCTATATCCGACCGACGGTGACTGGCGTCAGATCACCACATTGCGCACGAAGCGCGCGGCCACTTCCCCATCATTGCGGTAGGTGTGCGGCTGATTGCTGGCGAACATGAAAAACTCGCCGGCCGCGATTTGCTGGGGTTGGTCGCCGAGCATCAGCGTCAGGCAACCTTCGAACACAAAGATCTGTTCGCTCCAGCCCTCGGCGTCCGGTTGCGACGGATAGACCTCACCCGGTTGCAGGCACCATTCCCACTGCTCCACCGCGCGGGTGGCATTGGCCTTGGATAGCAAAACGGCTTTGCTGCCGGGGATGCTGCCGGCCCAGGCAAGTTCGTTGATACGGCCGGGATCGCGATTGTCCGGGGCCTGGATCAGATCGCTGAAGGCCACTTCGAGGGCTTCGGCGACGCGGTCGAGGGTGGTCAGACTGACATTCTTCTCACCCGCCTCGATGGCCACCAGCATTCGGCGGCTGACCCCGGACTTTTCGGCGAGGGCCGTCTGGCTCATGTCGGCGGCGTGGCGCAGGCGCCGGACGTTCTGGCTGACGTGTTGCAGGACTGAAGCCCGCTGAACGGAATCTCTGTGCACTATATTGCTCACTGGCTGGGGTTGGGCAGTATACTGCGCACCATTTGGCGCATTGTGCGTCTCCTTCTTAAAAGTGCGCAAGGTCATGACGTCAGCCAACTCCCCTCAAACTCCCCTGCGGTTTTCCCGGTTCAGCAAAGCCGAGTGCGTGCTGGTGTTGATCACCATGCTTTGGGGCGGCACCTTCCTGCTGGTGCAACACGCCATGACCGTCAGCGGCCCGATGTTTTTCGTCGGCCTGCGCTTTGCCGCCGCCGCAGGCATTGTTGCGCTGTTCTCCTGGAAACACCTGCGGGAACTGACCCTGTTCGAATTCAAGGCTGGCGCCTTTATCGGCGTGGCGATCCTGCTCGGTTATGGCTTGCAGACCGTTGGGTTGCAGAGTATCCCAAGCAGCCAGTCGGCGTTCATCACGGCGTTGTACGTGCCGTTCGTGCCGCTGTTGCAATGGCTGGTGCTCGGCCGGCGCCCGGGTTTGATGCCGAGCATCGGCATCATGCTGGCGTTTACCGGACTGATGCTGCTTTCCGGGCCATCCGGGGCTTCGCTGAATTTCAGCCCCGGTGAAATCGCCACGCTGATCAGCGCCATCGCGATTGCGGCCGAAATCATCCTCATCAGTAACTACGCCGGGCAGGTGGATGTGCGCCGAGTGACGGTGGTGCAACTGGCGGTAACCTCGGCCCTGTCTTTCTTGATGGTGGTGCCGACCGGCGAGGCGATTCCGGATTTCTCGTGGCTGTTGCTGAGCACCGCCCTAGGCCTGGGCGCGATGAGTGCGGCGATTCAGGTGGCGATGAACTGGGCGCAGAAAAGTGTTTCGCCGACCCGCGCGACCTTGATCTACGCCGGTGAGCCGGTGTGGGCCGGAATCGTCGGGCGCATCGCGGGAGAGCGTCTGCCAGCGATTGCATTGGTGGGTGCAGGCTTGATCGTGGCGGCGGTGATCGTCAGTGAATTGAAGACCAAAGGCAAAGAGACACAAACAGTCACGGAAGAATTGGAACACGAGACCGAAGGCTAAACGGGGGTTTTACGGCTACTTTGTAGGATTCAGAGACATCCTCGCGTTTGGCGATCCGGGAGCTGGCACGTATGATGCTTCACAAACTTCCGCAGATTAGAAGCCTATGTCCCTGATAGTTCTACTGCTTCTGCCTTTTCTGGGCAGCTGTCTGGCAGCCGTGCTGCCGCACAACGCACGTAACGCCGAATCCCTGCTGGCAGGTCTGGTCGCACTGATCGGCACTGTCTCGGTCGCGATGCTGTATCCGCAGATCGCCCACGGCGGCGTGATCCGCGAAGAATTCACCTGGCTGCCCAGCCTGGGCCTGAACTTCGTCCTGCGCATGGACGGCTTCGCCTGGCTGTTCTCGATGCTGGTGCTGGGCATCGGCACCCTCGTTTCCTTATATGCCCGCTATTACATGTCGCCGGACGATCCGGTGCCGCGTTTCTTCGCGTTCTTTCTGGCGTTCATGGGCGCCATGCTCGGGCTGGTGATCTCCGGCAACCTGATACAGATCGTGTTCTTCTGGGAGCTGACCAGCCTTTTCTCGTTCCTGTTGATCGGCTATTGGCACCACCGCCACGACGCGCGCCGTGGTGCGTACATGGCGTTGATGGTCACCGGTGCGGGAGGATTATGCCTGCTGGCGGGGGTCATGATCCTCGGCCATGTGGTCGGCAGCTATGACCTGGACAAGGTCCTGGCCGCCGGCGATCTGATTCGCGCACATGCCCTCTACCCCATCCTGCTTCCCCTCATTCTTATCGGCGCCCTCAGCAAAAGCGCCCAGTTCCCCTTCCACTTCTGGCTGCCCCACGCGATGGCGGCACCCACACCGGTTTCGGCGTACCTGCACTCGGCAACCATGGTCAAGGCCGGGGTTTTCCTGCTGGCCCGCCTGTGGCCGTCGCTGTCCGGCAGCGAAGAATGGTTCTACATCGTCAGCGGCGCCGGTGCCGCCACGCTGTTGCTCGGCGCGTACTGCGCGATGTTTCAGAACGATCTCAAAGGGCTGCTGGCCTACTCGACCATCAGCCACCTCGGTCTGATCACGCTGCTACTGGGACTGAACAGTCCGCTCGCCGCTGTGGCGGCGGTGTTCCACATTCTCAACCACGCGACCTTCAAGGCCTCGCTGTTCATGGCCGCCGGGATCATCGACCACGAAAGTGGCACCCGCGACATCCGCAAGCTCAACGGCCTGTTCAAACTGATTCCATTCACCGCCACCCTGGCGATGGTCGCCAGTGCGTCCATGGCCGGCGTGCCGCTGCTCAACGGTTTCCTGTCCAAGGAGATGTTCTTCGCCGAAACCGTGTTCATCAACGCCACCGCCTGGGTTGAAACCAGCCTGCCGATCGTCGCTACTATTGCCGGGATGTTCAGCGTTGCCTACTCGCTGAGATTCACCGTCGACGTATTCTTCGGCCCGACCGCCACCGACCTGCCGCACACCCCGCACGAACCGCCGCGTTGGATGCGTGCACCGGTGGAACTGCTGGTGTTCACCTGCCTGCTGGTGGGGATTTTCCCGGCCCAGGTGGTCGGCCCGTTGCTCGCCGCTGCCGCCTTGCCGGTGGTGGGCGGCGTGCTGCCGCAATACAGCCTGGCGATCTGGCACGGCCTCAATGCACCGATGATCATGAGTTTGATCGCCATGTCCGGCGGCATCGTGCTGTATCTGCTGCTGCGCAACCAGCTCAAGCGCGGCCGCTTCAAGTATCCGCCGCTGGCGGGTCGCCTTAACGGCAAGCGAATGTTTGAACGCAGCCTGGTGGCGATGATGCGCCTGGCTAGACGCCTGGAGCGACGAATCGGCACCAAGCGCCTGCAAGCGCAATTGTTCCTGATGGTGCTGGCGGCGGTGCTGGCCGGGCTGATCCCGATGCTGCACAGCAACCTGAGCTGGGGCGACCGGCCGAAGATCCCGGGCTCGATCGTGTTCGTGACCCTGTGGCTGCTGGCAATCGCCTGCGCCCTGGGCGCTGCGTGGCAGGCCAAGTATCACCGTCTCGCCGCACTGACCATGGTCAGCGTCTGCGGCCTGATGACCTGCGTAACCTTCGTCTGGTTCTCGGCGCCGGATCTGGCCCTGACGCAACTGGTGGTCGAAGTGGTGACCACCGTGCTGATCCTGCTCGGCCTGCGCTGGCTGCCACGGCGGATCGAAGAGGTTTCGCCGCTGCCAAGCAGCCTGCGCAAGGCGCGGGTTCGACGTCTGCGCGACTTGCTGCTGTCGATTGCCGTCGGTGGCGGCATGGCGCTGCTGTCCTACGCGATGCTGACCAGGCAGACGCCGAACGACATTTCCTCATTCTATCTGAGTCGCGCCCTGCCCGAGGGCGGCGGCAGCAACGTGGTCAACGTGATGCTGGTGGATTTCCGTGGTTTCGACACCCTTGGTGAGATCACAGTGCTCGCCGCCGTGGCACTGACCGTATTTGCCCTGCTGCGTCGCTTCCGCCCGCCGAAAGAAAGCCTGCAACTGCCGGCCCAGCAGCGCCTGCTCGCCCCCGACGTGGTGACCGATCTGGTCAACCCGCGCTCGGCCAGCGACACCGCGCTCGGTTTCATGATGGTGCCGGCGGTACTGGTGCGCCTGCTGCTGCCGATTGCGCTGGTGGTGTCGTTCTACCTGTTCATGCGCGGGCACAACCAGCCGGGTGGCGGCTTCGTCGCCGGTCTGGTGATGTCGGTGGCGTTCATCCTGCAATACATGGTCGCCGGCACTCAGTGGGTTGAGGCGCAAATGAGCCTGCGCCCACTGCGCTGGATGGGCACCGGCCTGCTGTTCGCCACCGTCACCGGCCTCGGGGCGATGGCGGTCGGTTATCCGTTCCTGACCACCCACACCTGGCATTTCAGCCTGCCGCTGCTGGGTGATATCCATATCGCCAGCGCGCTGTTCTTCGATATCGGCGTCTACGCCGTGGTGGTCGGCTCGACCTTGCTGATCCTCACCGCCCTCGCCCACCAATCGGTCCGGGGCCACAAAACCGCTGCCGCCAAAGGAGCCGTCTGATGGAAGAAGTCATCGCAATCGCCATCGGTGTGCTCGCCGCGTCTGGGGTCTGGCTGATCCTGCGACCACGGACGTTCCAGGTGGTGATGGGCCTGTGCCTGCTGTCCTACGGCGTCAATCTGTTCATCTTCAGCATGGGCAGCCTGTTCATCGGCAAGGAGCCGATCATCAAGGACGGCGTGCCGCAGGACCTGCTCAATTACACCGATCCGCTGCCCCAGGCGCTGGTGCTGACGGCCATCGTCATCAGCTTCGCCATGACCGCATTGTTCCTGGTGGTGTTGCTGGCCTCACGGGGCCTGACCGGCACCGACCACGTTGACGGAAGGGAGCCCAAGGAATGACGGCGATGACTCACCTTATCGCCGCACCGATTCTGCTGCCGCTGCTGACCGCCGGCATCATGCTGATGCTCGGCGAAAAGCACCGTCCGCTGAAGGCGAAAATCAACCTGTTCTCCAGCCTCCTCGGCCTCGGCATCTCGGTGATACTGCTGCAATGGACCCAGACCACCGGCGTGCCCGGTTCGATTGGGGTTTATCTGCCGGGCAACTGGCAGGTGCCGTTCGGCATCGTGCTGGTGGTCGATCGTCTGTCGGCATTGATGCTGGTGCTGACCGGAATCATTGGCGTCAGCGCCCTGCTGTTCGCCATGGCTCGTTGGGACGGCGCCGGGTCGAGCTTCCACGCCTTGTTCCAGATTCAGTTGATGGGCCTTTACGGCGCATTCCTGACGGCGGACCTATTCAACCTGTTCGTATTCTTCGAGGTGCTGCTCGCCGCATCCTACGGCCTGCTGCTCCACGGCTCGGGCCGGGCGCGGGTGTCGTCGGGGCTGCATTACATCTCGATCAACCTGCTGGCGTCGTCGCTGTTCCTGATCGGCGCGGCGCTGATCTACGGTGTGACCGGCACGCTGAACATGGCGGATCTGGCCCTGAAGATCCCGCTGGTGCCGGAGGCCGACCGTGGCCTGCTGCACGCCGGCGCGGGAATTCTGGCCGTGGCGTTCCTGGCCAAGGCCGGCATGTGGCCGCTGAACTTCTGGCTGGTGCCGGCCTACTCGTCGGCCAGCGCGCCAGTCGCGGCGATGTTCGCGATCATGACCAAGGTCGGTGTCTACACCTTGCTGCGCCTGTGGACGCTGCTGTTCTCGGGCCAGGCCGGCGCTTCGGCGTACTTTGGCGGCGACTGGCTGATCTACGGAGGCATGGCCACCATGGCCGGCGCGGGTGTGGCGATCATCGCCGCGCAACGCCTGGAACGCATGGCCAGCCTGAGCATTCTGGTATCCGCGGGAATCCTGCTGTCGGCCGTGGGTTTCGCCCAGCCGAACCTGATCGGCGCCGCGCTGTTCTATCTGGTCAGCTCAACCCTGGCATTGAGCGCGCTGTTCCTGCTGGCCGAATTGATCGAACGTTCGCGCACCGCCATCGAAGTACCGCTGGAAGACGAAAATGAACTGCTGCCGCGTCCGCAGGAATGGCAACGACCGGTCAAGGGCATCAACCTCGACGACGATCAGAAAGCCGTGGTCGGTCAGGTGATCCCGTGGACCATGGCGTTCCTCGGTCTGAGCTTCATTGCCTGCGCTCTGCTGATCATCGGCATGCCGCCGCTGTCCGGCTTCATCGGCAAACTGAACCTGATCGGCGCCCTGCTCAACCCGCTGGGCCTCGGCGCCGGCGAACCGATCTCGAATGCCGCCTGGGCGTTGCTGGCCCTGCTGATTCTCACCGGGCTCGGCTCGCTGATGGCGTTCTCGCGCCTGGGGATCCAGCGCTTCTGGTCGCCTGAAGAGCGACCGTCGCCGCTGCTGCGCAAACTGGAATGCACGCCGATTTTCCTGCTGCTCGGCCTGAGCATCGCGCTGACCTTCAAGGCTGAACCGCTGCTGCGTTACACCCAGGCAGCGGCCGATGCCCTGAACAATCCGCAGCAATACGTGATGGCGGTGCTTGGCACTCGCGCCGTGCCGAGCCCGGAAGCCAAGGCTGCGCTGCTGGAGGTGCAACCATGAAGCGTCTGTTTCCGGCTCCGTGGTTGTCGCTTGCGCTGTGGTTGCTGTGGCTGGTACTGAACCTGTCGGTCAGCCCGGGCAACCTGCTGCTGGGTGCCGTACTCGGTTTCTGCGCCCCGCTGATGATGCGCAAATTGCGCCCGCAGCGGATTCACATCCGCCGCCCGGGCACGATCCTGCGATTGTTTCTGCTGGTCGGGCGTGACGTGATCGTCTCGAACCTGCAGGTGGCCTGGGGCGTACTCAACGCCGGTCGTCGGCCGCTTCGTTCACGCTTCATCAAGGTGCCGCTGGACCTGCGCGATGCCAACGGTCTGGCGGCGCTGTCGATGATCTGTACGGTGGTGCCCGGCACGGTGTGGTCGGAACTGGCACTGGATCGCAGCATTCTGTTGCTGCACGTCTGGGATCTGGATGACGAGGCGCAATTCATCCAGCACTTCAAGGTCACTTACGAGCGGCCGTTGATGGAGATTTTCGAATGAGCCCGCTGCTGTCGAATGCGATTCTGCTGACGCTGTTCCTGTTCTCCCTGGCCATGGTCCTCACGCTGGTGCGCCTGTTCAAAGGCCCGTCGGCGCAGGACCGGGTACTGGCGCTGGATTACCTGTACATCGTCGCCATGCTGATGATGCTGACCCTGGGGATTCGTTATGCCAGTGATACCTACTTCGAAGCGGCGCTGCTGATCGCGCTGTTCGGCTTCGTCGGCTCGTTTGCCCTGGCGAAATTCCTCCTGCGTGGCGAGGTGATCGAATGAACGCTGAACTGTCTTTGTGGGTGGAAATCCCGGTGGCGATTCTGCTGGTGCTCAGCGGTATTTTCGCCCTGATCGGTGCGACCGGCCTGCTGCGGATGAAGGATTACTTCCAGCGCATGCACCCCCCGGCGCTGGCCTCGACGCTGGGCGCGTGGTGCGTGGCGCTGGCCTCGATCATCTGTTTTTCCGCACTCAAGTCCGGGCCGGTGCTGCACGCATGGCTGATCCCGATTCTGCTGTCGATCACCGTGCCGGTGACCACCCTGCTGCTGGCGCGGGCGGCGTTGTTCCGCAAGCGTATGGCCGGGGATGACGTGCCGGCCGAGGTCAGCAGCCGGCGTACTGAAACCGGCAGCTAGATCCAGGCGACAGCCAACAGCCCGGCTCCCAATATCAGACACAGCGGCGAGTAAACCCAAGTGTCGAGCCGGGCAAACCGCGACCCCTTCACTTCCTTGAAAAAACCCACCAGCTCCGAATCGCCGATCGCCCGCGCAAACATCAGCAGCGCAATCGCGCTGATCACCCACTGCAGTGCCCAGTGATGCACGGCGGGCAGCCACCACCCCACTCGCATGCACACCAGTGCGGCAATCAGTAGCAGAGCTGCCGCCACCACCAGCGTGATCCAGCCTGACGGCTTGAACGCAGGCCTGAGGGTCAGCCCGCCGTTATCCACCGGAACCTGCGGCACCACCGCAACGGCCGCCCACTGCCCACCCATCGCCCAATACACATGCATCAGGCTGATCACCGCGAATATCGTCACCAGCCATTGAGCCAACACAAAGGTCATGGTCGAGAATCCTTGAAAGGGATTTGAACAAAACATCCTAGTCGGCATTTTTCCATGTGCACGACCGATCGGCGGTGCGGTAAAGTGCCGCCCCATGAAATTCACCCGTACCGATCGCTCGCTGCTGGCCTGGATGCTCTATTGCTGCGTCCTGTTCAACGTGTTCGCCTGCAGCATCGGTCACGGACAAATGGTCGGCATGCAGCTCAACGGTATCGGCGGCCAGTTCTGTGCCGTCGACCCGAGCACCCAGGCGCCGCTCGCCTCGAGTCCCACCGAAGAAAAACTGCCGACCCTGGCCAAGGCGTTCGGCTGTCCACTGTGCTCCACCGGCGGCATGGGCCCGGCGTTCAACTCCAGCCTGACCCTGGCGATCCTGCCGGAACAACACAGCCCGCCGCTGCCGGCCATCGTCAGCGCCGACCGTCCTGCCCGCTTCATCTGGCCTTCGGCCAATCCCCGCGCCCCGCCGCTCGCCTGAGTGCCCTTGCCTTTTTGATCTGTCAGCCCACTGCGCCAACGCGCGGCGTTCGCCTGTGCGCTGACTCCGAGAACAAGCATTCAGGATTCAATCAATGAAACAACTTACCTTGCTGGCGAGCCTGTGCGGCTGCCTGTCCGTCAACGTCTGGGCGCAATCCACCGTGGATCTGGCGCCGATCACTATTGACGGCGAGTCCGGCGCCGAACCCGCCCTGAGCCTCGACCAGTCCAGCGGCATGGCCTCGCGCCTCGGCCTCAGCGTGCGCGACACCCCGGCCTCGGTGGCCATTGCCAACCGCAGTGACATCGAACGTCGCGGTTCGCAAAACTTTCAGGACGCGGCCAACACCTTGCCGGGCGTGAACGCCAGTGCGCCGCCGGGCTTTGGCGGGTTCGTCTCCTATCGCGGTTTCACCAGCAGCCAGATCACTCAGATGTTCAACGGCGTCAACGTTTCCGGGGGACTGGCGCGGCCAGTGGATTCATGGATTTATGACCGGGTGGAACTGATCGGCGGCCCGTCATCGTTGATCAACGGCGCGGGCTCGGTCGGTGGCTCGCTGAACTACGTGACCAAACTGGCCACCCGCGACGAGCAAGCCATCGAAGGCCGGGTCAGCTATGGCACCTACGACACCACCGAAACCGCGTTCGGCCTCAATCACGCGCTGACCGACCCCGGCGCCGACGTGCAGCACTACGCGCGACTCGACGTCAGCCACAACACCAGCAACGGCTACATTGACCGCCAGGAACGCGATGCCTGGAGCGTGGCGTTCTCGTTGCTCAGCGACCTGACGCCAAACCTTTCGCACACCCTGGCCCTGGAATATCAGGACGAACATGAGGACAGCCCGTACTGGGGCACGCCGGTGCTCAACCCCAAGGCCGGCGAGTTGAAGATCGACAAGCACAACCGCTTCAACAACTACAACGTCGAGGACGGCCGCTACGAGCAGCGGACGATCTGGGTGCGCTCGATCATCGATTACCGGATCAACGACAGCACCACCCTGCGCAACACCCTCTATCACCTCGACAGTCAGCGTGATTACCGCAACCTGGAAACCTATCAATACAACGCCGACAACAGCGCGGTGAACCGCTCCACTGCGTATCAGGTGCGACACCAGGGCGAGCAGAACGGCAACCAATTCGAACTGCGCCACGACAACACCCTGTTCGGCCTCGACACCACCTGGTCCGGCGGATTCGAGTACAAGGTCAACCAGACCACCAACTCGCCGCTGAACGTCAAAGGCGCCAGCGCGGTGGACCCGAACAACTACCGACCGGGGCATTTCTATGACATCCCCGGAACGATGCCGGGTTTCGTCAGCGACAAGACCAACGAAGTCACGACCAAAGCGCTGTTTGCCGAAAACCGCCTGGCACTGACCGACAAGCTCTCGCTGCTGACCGGTCTGCGCTATGACGACATCGACCTCGACGTGACCAACCATCGCACGGTGACCGCGAGCAACCCGCGTCATTTGAAGCGCAGTTGGGAACCGGTCACAGGGCGTGTCGGCATGACATACCAGTTCATACCGTCAGCCAATGTGTACGTGCAATACAGCACCGCCGCCGAGCAACCCAATGGCACGCAGGACTTCGATGTCTCGACCGGCAAGCAATGGGAAATCGGCAGCAAGTTCGACTACCTGAACGGGCGCGGCTCGGCGACAGTGGCCGCCTACACCATCGAGCGCAAGGACTTCGCAGTGACGGATCCACTGGACCCGACCAGCAGCATTCCGGTCGGCCAGCAGACTTCGAAGGGCATCGAGATTGCCAGCTCGCTGCGGATCACCGACAAGCTGCTGGCCGAAGGCAACTTCGCCTGGGTCGATGCGCAATACGATGAGTTCAACGAGAAGAACGCCGCCGGCGTAGTGGTTTCGCGCAAGGGCATTACACCGACCAACGTGCCGGACCGGGTGGGCAATCTGTGGCTGACCTATGATTTCTCGCCGCAGTGGCAAGGCGGGGTCGATGCGCGGTACGTGGCGTCGGTGTTCGCCGACACGGCCAACACCATGACCGTGCCGTCGTACACGTTGTTTGGCAGCTTTCTCAGCTACAAGCTGGACTCGCACACCACCGTGACCGGGCGGGTGCGCAACCTGACGAATGAGGTGTATGCCGAGTTCGCCCATGTATCGCCGGCGTATTACCTCGGCACACCGCGCACCTTTGAGCTGGCTGTGCAAACCCGCTTCTAAAAGCTTCGCGGGCAAGCCCGTTCCCACAGGAATCGATGTGTTTTCAAAGCTCAGAGCACACCGAAAAACCTGTGGGAGCGGGCTTGCCCGCGATGAGGTCCGTTGATTCAACCTCTATTTCAAATCAGCTGAAACCTTATCTGCCACATCCTTCGGCAGCCACGCCTGCCACACATCCGGATGCGCCTTCATGAACGCTGTCGCCGCATCCCGAGGTGGTGTGTGTTTTTCACTCATCTCGGCCAGCGCCTTGTTCAGATCATCAATCGGAAAGTCGACCTTGCTGAAGAACTCGGCGATCTGCGGATACTGCTTCTGGAACGGCGTGGACACCCCGATCGACAGCTTCGAGGCCAGTGACCGGGTCGGTTTCGGATTGGGGTTGTCGGCGTCGGTCAGGGTCTTCCAGGCCTCGGCATCGAACGGCGGCTCTTCGAGTTGGATCAGCTTGAACTTGCCGAGCAACGGCGTCGGCGACCAGTAATAGAACAGCACCGGCTTGCCCCGGCGGATCGATGAACTGATCTCGGCATCCAACGCAGCACCGGAACCACTGCGGAAATTGGTGAAGTCATTCTGCAAGCCATACGCCGTGAGCTTCTGCTTGTTCACTACCTCCGATGTCCAGCCGATCGGGCTGTTGAGGAATCGGCCCTTGCTCGGGGTTTCCGGATCCTTGAACACGTCCTTGTACTTCTTCAGATCGCTGACGCTTCGCAGGTCCGGCGCCAGTGGCTTGATGCCCTTGGCCGGATCGCCTTTGATCACGTATTCCGGCACCCACCAGCCTTCGGTAGCGCCTTTGACCGTGTCGCCCAGGCTGACGACCTTGCCCTCGGCCTCCGCCTTGACCCATACCGGACTGCGCCCGGCCCACTCTTCGCCGATGACCTGAATGTCATTGTTGGCCAGCGCAGTCTCAAGGGTGATGGTGGTGCCCGGCAAGGTGTCGGTCGGCAGGCCATAGCCCTTCTCGACAATGATCCGCAGGACGTCGGTGATCAGGCTGCCGCTTTCCCAGTTCAGATCGGCAAAGTGAATCGGCGCCTGTGCCGCGCTCACCGAAGGCACCACCGTCATCAGGCCGAATGTGGTCAACCCAGCAGCCAGCAACCGTCGAAATCCGTTCATGCTTTTGCACCTCGTGCCGTTCACAGCAATAGCAGGATGGCCTGACAGAAGACCGCAAGCCTCTGAATACTCAGTCAACTGACTGTAGACGAGGTTCCTGCTTTTTCAGGGGCATGACACGCACGAGGCTACTTTTCAGACATTTCCTGCAGGCTCTTCAGCTCGCGTCTGACCATGCTGGCGTATTCCGCAGGCTGCAAGGCGTAGATTTGCGAGGCGACCCAACCCAGCCAGGCGCCCTTCAACTCGGCCTTCGCAGTGAACAGTCGACGTGCTTCTTCACGGGCGCTGTCGAGGTTCTGCAAATGGAAATCGGCGCGGCTCACTCGCTTGCCTTGAACGTCACCAGTTCGCCCTTGCGCCACTTGGCGGCTTTGGCGGTGACGGCTTTCAGGGTTTTGGTCAGGCCTTCCTGCAGTTGTTCATTGGCGGCAAACACGGTAACCGCGCTGTGGCCTTCCTTGAACACGATGGCGTGGCCATCGGCCGTGGTGACGAACGCGTAGTCGCCCAAACCGTACACAGTCATTTTGATTTCGCGAAAGCGGATGTCCATCTTGCCGCCTTCACGGCTGGGCAGTACCGACGCGCTGAAATGATCGCCGACCTTGAGCTTGAGGCCAGGTTTGTCATCGACCACCAATGCGCTTTCGGTGTCGATCTCGGCAACGTAAATGCCTTCGGCGTTTTGCTCGGTGATGTAAACAAAACGTGATTGAAACTGCTTGACCAGCTTTGCCCGCAAATCACCCAGCACGAACAAAGCATGCATATCGAGGTTACTGACTGCCAAAGAAACATCCCCACACTTGAAAAGAGTGCCATACGCGAAAGCGCGCACAGCAGAAAAAGTCGGCCGGGCCGAAGGTGTTGCGCGATGACTCGAATATACGCCTGAGCGAGCGAAGTGCTCATTCAACGCGAGTTGCACAAGACTACTGGAATGCCACTCGCGAAACCTGCAAAGACGTTCTCCAAATGTTGAAGGAAAACGCAGCACGGCCGGCCAGGAAAAACTGACTACGAACTTTAGGGAAAAAACTCACCAACAAAAGCACTTTTCCGACATATCGCACGCAAAAAATTGCTTTAGATAGGGCCATGCCGTCAACAGGTGTTGGCGATTCTAGAGCAGCGATGCTGTTCGCGACTACCCGCAACACCCTGTAAATGCGGGTCAATCCATGAAAAGGACTTCATATGTGCACTATGACGCATTTTGCCGTGACTCACGAACCCGCCTTTACCTTGAACACTCCAGCCTTCGAGACTGTTCCTGCAATCGAGTCTTGCGGTCAGGCACCGTTGTTTCAGGTAATCCCGGCGGGCAACGGCTTTTTCCATATCAGGGAAAAGTCGACGGGGCTTGTCAGAGGTTTCCGTGAGAATCACAACGCCGCTTGCGCCCTCGCCCGTTCACTGGAATCCCGGATCGAACTCCTGGCCAGCGAGCACCTCAGATAAAGAGAGCGATCGCCCCCACCATCCTTCAAGGAGTAAACCATGGAACTGCCTGCGTACAATCTGACAACCCTGTTCGACCAATTAGGACTGCCTTCGGAGGAAACGGCGATCGACGACTTCATCGAAGCCCATCCGCTGGATGCCGATACCAAGCTGATCGACGCCAAATTCTGGAGCCCGCAGCAGGCGCAATTGCTCAAGGAATGGCTGCGTGCCGATGGCGAAGAAGCGGTGATGGTCGATGAACTGAACGTGCGCCTGCACCGGGGCAAATGATCTCAATCAGTGCAGGCTGCCTCCGGCACTGGCGCTCAATTGCGCGAGCCACGCCGCCCTGCACTCCTCGGCTTCGTCGCGACTGGCAAAAGCGGTGCCGCGCTGCTCGCCATTGAGCAGCACCACCCAGCAGACACTTTGCCCCATCGCGCGCAGACCGGCGGGTACACCGCTGCCGATCATCACCGCGACATCGACTCTGCATTGCATGTTGACCTCCCAACTTCATTAGCAACCTAACTATGTGGGCATGTTAATGATTTGGAACAAGAGGAAACAGCAACGCCGCTGCACAGCTTAATTGCAGTTCCGGCAACAATGCCTCAGCGCGGCTTCTCCGGTTTATAGCCCAGACGCAACCCGCCCCAATGCCGGCCCTTGACCATGATCGGCACCGACAAGTCATGCATCAGCTCGCCGGTATCGCGGGTGTAGGTCTGCAACAGTACGGGTTGCTGATGGCTGCCGCAGCGGATGCCGGTGCGGTCGGCGAATTTGCGTTTGGTGCGATTATTGACGGTATCGACCTGCACATCCCCGGTCAGTGGCTGGCTGAACGCCTGATTGTGGGTCGGAACATAACCCTGCTGCGTGCAGGCGATGGCAAACACCAGACCTTCGTGGCGCGGCAGCAACGGCTCCTGAATGGCCGGCAGCACCTGATCGGTGTAGCGATCGAAACGAGTCTGGAACTTGGCCGGCTGGGTGTCGGGAATCGGTTGATACTGGCGGTCGAACAGGTCTTCAAGACTGATGCGTCCCTGCTCGACATCGGCCTCGAACCGCGCGGCAATCTGGCTGGCCCCTTCGCGGGCGAGGTCGTAGATGCGTTGGTGATAGTCATCCAGCCCGACTTCGGCCAGACGTTCGCTGATGGTTTCCGCCTGCCCTTCCATCTGCACGGCGGCCTCGGCCAGACGCCGGGTCTGTTGGTCGCTGATCGCCAGATCGCTGCGCATCTGCTCGATGGCGGTGAACAGACTGTCGAGCTGTTCACGATTGGTTTCCGCGCCTCGGGCGATTTCGCCAACCTGGGTTTCCACCCCGGCTGCCAGTCGCGCGATGTTTTCCAGGTGCTGACCGGTGTGTTCGACCTGCTCGACGCCCGTGTGCAAATCGTCGGAGAGCTGGCGAATCTGCTCCACCACCTGCGCCGTGCGTTGCTGGATGTCGGCGACCATCTCGCCCACTTCGCCAGTGGCCGTCGCGGTACGCGCTGCCAAGCCGCGTACCTCGTCCGCGACCACTGCAAATCCACGACCGTGCTCGCCGGCCCGGGCCGCTTCGATGGCGGCGTTCAATGCAAGAAGGTTGGTCTGACTGGCGATGGACTGAATCACCAGTGTCACGCGCTGAATGTCGTCACTGCGCTGGCTCAAGGCTTCGATCAGTTCGCGGCTGGCATTGGCACGCTGGCTGAGCTGATGCATGCGCGAGATCGAATCCACCAGTTCGGTGCGCCCCGCCGCGCTGCAGTGATGGGCTTCGCTGGCAGCGCCCAAGGCTTCACGGCTGAGCTGCGAAGTGGCTTGCTCAGTGGCGATCATCACTTCAGCGTTGTTGACGATCTGCGCGGCGGCGTCGAGTTGCGATTGAAGCTTGCCGGCCAGCTCCTTGACGGAAAACGCCACGCCAGCAGCTGATAGCGCGTTATGACTGGTGGTGTAGGAAAGGTCGCGAGTCAGCTCGGACATCGCGTTGCTGCTGTCGACCGTTTGCGCATCGGGAACCGCCCGGGAACGCAGGCGCGGCAGCCAGACGATCAGCACCGCCAGCGGCATGCCGATGTACAAGGGCCATTCGCCCAGGCTCATCCCGGCCAGCAACAGCATCAGGGCGATGCTTTGCAGGGTCGGCGTCAGCCAGCGATTCTTCGGCAAAACAACTGGTGCAGGCAGAGCCGCA
This sequence comes from Pseudomonas sp. 3-2, assembly GCF_019710535.1. Taxonomy (NCBI): domain Bacteria; kingdom Pseudomonadati; phylum Pseudomonadota; class Gammaproteobacteria; order Pseudomonadales; family Pseudomonadaceae; genus Pseudomonas; species Pseudomonas sp. 3-2. Next base: position 3,890,280 of record NZ_CP081200.1, read on the forward strand.
ACCAGAGATCCATCTCTCGTCATTTTGTTACCCCACGCTTGTTCTCATTGTTGTGACTGCATTAAACGCCACTACAACGCCATTATCCATGGTCCGTTAGTCGTGGGTCTGTGGCAGGTCAATGGAATAGCGGGGAGACTTTCCGGCAGACGAGAAAAAGCAAAGATCGCAGCCTTTTGCAGTTCCCGGAGAAACTGCAAAAGGCTGCGATCTTTTCGCGACGCCCCGCATTGAAGGGGTCGCCTCAGGAATCAGGCCTGACGCTGGTGCTTGTCGATCTGCTCGTGACGCTCTTGAGCTTCGATGCAGTACTTGGTGGTCGGGCTGATCAGCAGGCGTTTCAGGCCGATCGGCTCGCCGCTGTCGTCGCACCAGCCAAAGCTGTCTTCCTTGATACGCTCAAGGGCCTGCTCGAGTTGCGGCAGCATGCGCTGGTCACGATCGATCGCGTTTACCAGCCAGGTGCGCTCTTCTTCCACCGATGCGGCGTCCGCCGGGTCAGCCGGGGTGTCCAGGCTCTCGATGGCAATACGGTTCTGCTCAATGCGCTCATGGGTTTCGACTTTCATGTTCTGCAACAGCTCTCGAAAGAAAGCATGTTGCTCGGCATTCATGTAGTCATCTGCCGGCATGGCCAGCAACTTGTCCTTTGTCATTGATATCTCTATAAAAAACGTGCATTAAGGCGAATTAGGGAGCGTTCCGGCGAACCGCCTGCGGTCATCGGAAAGGCATCGTTTATTGCAAACGCCACCCGGCACTCAATTTACGAAGGGGCGGCAGTCTAAGGCCCGTTTGAGGCCTCAGCAACTGTAAATACCGGGAATTTGTCCGACAAGGCCCGGAAACTGCTCTGACACAGGCTTCACAGCGCTCATCGGAGTGCGTTTATAGCAAGAAATTCAGTCGAGCGGCTGTATATAGAAGACAAACGTCAGACGAGCGGCGCTTTGTCGCATTTTTCCCGTCTTGCAACCTTACCGTTCCGCATTCAGCGACATTGGCACTGATCTCGAGTCAGGCTAACGATGAGATAAGCCGGAGCAAATCCGGACCCAGGATTGAGAAGGTCTCGCCGACCTGGCACAGCAGATCGGCAATGACCCATCACTCATTCAAACTCGACGTTGATCGTTTTTTTCAATGGATAGGTTGTGATGCTCGGTTTTTCGACGACGTTTCCCGACTTCTTAAGCACTTCAATGTCGATGTTGATGCCCGAATAGCCTATGGCCACTGGATACTCGAATACTTGACGCAATGTCAGACTGGACGCGGTGGATTTCACGACCGACCCAGTGACACCAGGCATTGCGGGGGTAATAGCCTCCACACGTTTACGGATATCGGCATTGATCTGCGCCAGCTCTGCCTGTTTCTGGTTAATCGCTGCTTGATTGGCCGCAGGCGCGTCTGCTTTCTTGGCCCCCACATCACCGGCCTTTGGAACAACCGCTGCCTTGGCGGCTGCTGCAGGCTTCGCCGCTGCCGTGCCATCGCCGCCGCCATCTGCGTCAGCTGCCGCACCACTGTCTTTTGACGGTGGAGACTTCAGGCCGCGTAACTGAGCTTCCACCGCAGTTTTTCGCTCATCCAGATCAGTCAGCGCTCGCGTGACGGCTGACAGTTGTGCACCACTGCTGTCGGTCGAGGAAATAACCACATCCATTGATCGGGCCAGATAAACCTGAGTCACCAGAACAAGCACAGCGGTTGTGTCTTTGTCGTCACCCTTGACCTCGTTTTTCAAGGAAATGACCGCGCTCTCCAATTGTTTGTAATTGTCGGCCTTGTATTTGTTCATGTGCGTATTGGCTACCAGCAGCGCATCTCGATATCCCACGCCATAGGTTTCCGCCAATGGCACAGAGTACGCTACCGAATAGGACGATTTTTTTGCACCACTGAACAGTGCACCAATAGCACTGTTCGAAACCCCCAGCCCCAATTCATATTCCCCCAGAGAAGCAAACGTAAAGGCCGGGAACGCAACGAGTGAATTTATTCGGGTTCGCGTTTTCGGCACGAGTAGTGCCGGAACGCCCGTCGGGACCACCAGCCCGGACTTGTCCTCCGGTGTCCTGGCAGGCGAAATATGAGGAGCAAACTTAATCAGTTCGTTGTCGAGGTTCATTCGATCAAACCAAACCGAACTCATGTAGTAGTTCGCGGTTTTCATCTTGCTGCCCGCGTTGGCAGCCCGAACAACATAAATGTCACCGACTTCAAAGTTTCCACGGGGTGGAAAAATCGGTCGCAAATTCAACTGCTCCGTATTGGTCACCCACTCCTGAACCACAATCCCTTTCTCCGGCCGGTTGCTGCAAGCCACTAGACCGATGCACAAAACGCCCACCGTCACTCGCTGATAGTTGTTCATCCCATTTTCCCCTGCCTGGTTTCTCTCCTCCCGTCACGCCTTTATCCAGCGCACAGGTCACCGCCTTAACGATCGAGGGGTCATGGACTACAAGGGAGTAATACAAACGAGTACTGAGTCAGAGGGCCTGAACTCGCTTAACTTTTCCATCCCTGGTCGGTGCTGGCACTTTGACTATAGATCCGGCAAAGACCTCCGCAAGGGCCGTCCCGGCCTTTATTTTCGGGTGTTTCATCGGTGATACGCTCAGCAACGACCGTCGGCCCGTTGTCACGAGGTAGTCAGCCCACAGACTTTGCCGCTACATTCGTCACCCACATCACCAGATCGTCGCCTCCAGGGAAGTGCACATGAAACTGATCGGAATGCTCGACTCACCGTATGTCCGCCGCGTGGCGATCTCCGCCAAGTGCCTGGGTATTGAACTGGAACACGACCCGGTATCGGTGTTTCGCCATTTCGAGCGCTTCCAGCAGATCAACCCGGTGGTCAAGGCCCCGACTTTGGTGCTCAATGACGGCAAAGTACTGATCGACTCGACCCTGATCCTCGACTACCTCGAATCCCTGTCCGGCAAAACCCTGTTGCCCACTGACCTGCCGCAACGGGTCAAAGCCCTGCGCCTGATCGGCCTCGGCCTTGCCGCCTGCGAAAAAGCCGTGCAGCTCTACTACGAACGCAACCTGCGCCCGGCCGACATTCAATACCAGCCGTGGGTCGAACGCGTCGAAGGTCAACTCGCCGCCGCCTTCACCGCCCTTGAACATGAACTCGAAAATCACCCATTGCCCACCGACGGCCCTCTCCAGCAGGACGGTATCACCCTAGCCGTCGCCTGGAGCTTCACCGGCCTCGTCGTCCCCGACCAGATCGACGCTCAACGTTTCCCGCGCATCGCTCAGTACACCGCGTACGCCGAAAGCACCCAGGCGTTCATCGACACCCCGATGACCTGACCATGAGCGCCACCGAAATCGCCGCCCCGGCCCTCAAAGAAATCTTCAACGCCGAACGCCTGCAACACATCGCTACAGAAATGAGCGCCGTGTACCCGGCATTCAAAGCCAAGGCATTTCTCAAGCATGCCAACGACGGCCTCGCCGACCTCTCCGTCATGCAACGCATGGCCCGTGTCAGCGAAAGCCTGCACGCGGTGCTGCCGCTGGATTACGCAGATTCCCTCGCTGTGCTGCGCGAACTTGCCCCGCGACTGAACAGCGGCTTCGTCAGCATGTGCCTGCCGCACTACGTCGCGTGCTACGGCGCGCACGCGTTCGACACTTCGATGGAAGCCCTGAAATACTTCACCACCTTCGGCTCCTCCGAATTCGCCATCCGCCACTTCCTGCGCAGCGACCTGGAACGCTCGCTGGAACTGATGCACGACTGGACCCGAGACGAAAACCACCACGTCCGAAGACTCGCCAGCGAAGGCAGCCGCCCTCGCCTGCCGTGGTCGTTTCGGCTGGAAACGGTGCAGGCGGATCCGCTGTTGGCTGCCGGGATTATTGATCGGTTGAAGGCCGATGAAAGTTTGTACGTGCGCAAGTCCGTGGCGAATCATTTGAATGACGTGACCAAAGAGCATCCGGAGTGGGTGCTGGATACAGTTGAGGGGTGGTCGCTGGAGAACAAACACACCGCGTGGATTGCCAAACATGCGCTACGGAGTTTGATCAAACAGGGGAATTCTCGGGCGCTCACGGTTATCGGTGCGGGGGCGAAGGCCGAGGTTGAGTTGCTGGATGTGAAGGTGGAGCCGGCAGTTGTGCGGCTTGGGGAGACGATCACCTTGTCGTTTACGGTGAAGTCGTTGGTACCAGTTGAACAGCGGTTGGTGATTGATTATGCGATTGACTATGTGAAGGCGAATGGCGGGACGTCGGCCAAGGTTTTCAAGTTGAAGACGTTGGAGCTGGCGGGGTTTGGGAGTGAGGTTGTGGCGCGGCGGCAGGTGATCAAGGATTTCACTACGAGGAAGCATTATGCGGGGGTGCATGGGATGCATGTGGTGGTTAACGGGGAGCGGTTGGTCAGCTCTTTTCTAAACATCATCATTTCATAAGGAACAAAAATGATCGCACAGCAAACGCAGACATATAAATACTGGACAAAAGCAAATCACTCTATATCCAGACTTGCGTAAAAATCGAGACCTTTATCTACGTTGACCGCAGGCGAAGAATACTACCTGAGTCAACAGCCAATACTTAAAAAACCAACAGGTCAAAAAAATGGCTATAGCTGCCGCAGAAGACATGGTCAATTATTTAAGAAAAAGGCTGGAGCGCTATGCAAGCGCTGTAGTTGATGAATGCCAGCTCGGGCTCACAGATGAAGCCCGGAAGGCAGAAGACCTTTTCATGCACCTTTTTAACGAAGCCGGAAAGCCGATCGGATTTGAGTTTTACAATTTAAACGGAACACTAACAGAATTCCCCACCATCAATGCCCCTCAAGAATTTTTTGGACTTAATTTTCCCGCCGTGGACCTGGCGGACGACAAAAATGGCGTATGCATTCAGATCACTTTTCAATCAGGAAACTTTCAACAAAAAACTGATAGCACGATCAATGGTTTTTACAAGCACGAACTAGACAAAACGCACACTAGAATCTGGATTGTATTCGCCAGCCAGATGCGGGCACCAAAGGTGAAAATAAATGGTCACGATTCAAATTTAACTTCAATATTCGGGATGCAAGACATTGTAGATTGGGTTAAATATCAAAATAACAGCTTTAATGACAACAGCCCCCTGGAACGGGCTCACGACTGCGTGAAATATTGGCTGGATCTAAAAATACCAAGTTCCTTGGGTGTAATCGATACGGACTTGCATCACGAGAAAGCCGTTTCCTACCAGAAAGAATTAAATAAAATATCTTCAAATTTATTTTACGGATTAGAGCGCTACGATCATTGTCGCGAAATTGACCTGCAATCGTATAGAACCTTAAAAACCTTTGTAACAGACCGTCAAAGCGCGGCCAGAGGTGTTGGCAGTACATTTAAAAAGTGGTCACAGCTTCCTATGTTCAGAGCATTAGAGGAAAAAATCGACGCGCTCGCCGAACAGATCTACAGAAGCGTTGAAAATTTCGACCCAAATTTCAAATTCCCCTACGGCTGGAGCGATAGCATTGACTTCCGTGGATTCGCTACAGGAAATCGCTCTTTTCAGTATGGACAGGCATTAAGTGAAGACGAGCTCAGCTACTGCAAATCGCTCCGTAAAAAACTACTTAATCTTCACGACCTCATCGAACGTCACCAATTGGAGCTGAGAACCTTTGGTCAAAAACCATATTAGAAGCGGAACATTCCATTATTAAAAAACGCGTATTTTATACGCCACTTTATAATCCATTAAGCTTGTCGGGAGATGTAGCGACCAGACGGCCGCCATCGCGAGCAAGCTCGCTCCCACAGGGATTGTGGTGAACCTGGTTTCTGCTGCGCCTCATGTGGATCAGAGTCGCCCGCCCCTACATGGGGCGACGCGCTCCTCGATGTCGAGGGGTATGAACCCGAGCGTCAACAAAGAGGACAAAAGGAGACGAATGCACTTCTCAGAAGTCCGCCCTATTTTTTCCTCGTCATTCCTCCCTAACTACCAACTACCGTACGGAATGCCGAATTTCTCGATGTAGCGTTGCAACCGTTCACTGATCGGATAAGCATAGCGTCCTTCGCTCCTACCCTGGCTAGGCCCTAACGGTTCGATCTCTGCTTGCGCCCGAGCGACCTTGATCGCCTTATGACACGAGTCTTTAACCCAAGCCTGCACCACCCCGCCGGGCACCAGCCCCAAGTAAACCGACGCCATAAACCGCGCCTCTCGTTCAGGTGTTTGCGGGCAACGTTTGCTGGTGGATTCCACCATCAATTGTCTGGCGTGTTCTGGAATATCCACCCAGGCTTGCCAGGTTTTCTTTTCAACGATTGACTGCCATCGAACATATATCCGCACGGGAAGATCGGCACCCACCACTCGTTTTCCGCTACCGTCCACGATGGACCAGCCGCGAGCCGACTCGGTGCCGTCCTCAGGCTCGCCACCGGCTGCGGAACCGCCATTGGCATTGAAGTAGACCTTGCCGGTAACGTCCTGCACAGAACTGTCCTCCACCCAAACCTGCATGTAATCAGGCTCGATGAATGCCAATTCCCACCATTCGGATTTGGGGTCTTTTTTACCTGATAGCGGGTCGGTCGAATGACAGCCAGTAACCAACAATGCACAAAACAGGGTGATGAATCGCTTCATTCGCTGATAGCTACCAGCTTCCATAAGGAATGCCGTACTTCTCGATGTAGCGCTTGGACTTTTCACTGACTGGATACGCGTAACGTCCTTCGTTCCTCCCCTGCTCCGGGCCCAGTGGTTCGATTTCACCCTGCATTCGAGCCACTTTGATTGGGCGTCGACATGAATCTCGGACCCACACCTGTACCACTCCGCCTGGCGCCAGCCCCAAATAAACCGAGGCCATGAACCGCGCAGTTTTCTCCGGTGTTTCAGGACAGCGCTGATTTGTGGACTTCACCATTATTTGTCTGGCCTCTTCCGGTATATCCACCCATGCCTGCCAGGTTTTCTGTTCCACAATGGATTGCCAGCGAACGTAGATACGAACTGGTAAGTCGGCACCTACAACGCGTTTTCCGCTACCGCCCACGCCTGTCCAACCACGGGCAGACTCGGTTCCATCGTCAGGCTCTCCGCCTGCTGCTGTTCCTCCACCTGTTCTGAAGAAGACTTTGCCCGTAATGTCTTGCACAGAGCTGTCTTCCACCCAAACCTTCATGTAATTCGGTTCAGTGAAAGCTAATTCCCACCATTCAGACTTGGGGTCATTTTTTGCTGACAGTGGGTCAGCAGACTGACAACCGGTCATGAACAACGCGCAGAGCAGGGTGACAAGGAATTTCATTACCAGAGTGTCCAGTCAGGTACGTGAGGATGTTGCACGCGAATCGAGTCTGCCGTTGGAGCGTTAATGTAGACGGCTCTGATACCACTTCCATCTCTTCGCCCAAGGGGATGATTCCAGTTTACGGACGTGTGAATGTACTTCAGTTTCAGTAATTGTTCTTCTTGCGGGGTGGTGCTGTAGTCACCGCTCAGAAACCGATCGCACAGCGCTTGCAGCTCTGAGGGAACAGCCAAGGCAGCGGTCCCGGGAACATCGTTGAAGCGAACACCTTTTTCTTTTGCCAAGTGATGCATCACTCGCAGGTAAACCCTGGACAGCATGCCGCTGACAGGTCGCTTGAGCTGGACGGCCGCATAAATACGTTTCGCACGTGGACTGAGTCTATCTTGCAGGTTACTCGGTATAGGCGCCGCATCAGGCGTGACGATTTCGAGCATTTCTGCTGGCCATCCTTTGCCAATCCACTGTTCTCTGGCCGCCACCGCATCACGGTAAATAGAGGTCGTGGTGACATCAGTATTCTGGGACACATCGAGAGTTTGCATAGGACTTACGAGCACATTTTCCTGTGCTTCTTCGAGATAACCACCGCCAAGATCGGAATGAACACCCGGCAGAATGATTTCCGTATGGTCTGGCTTGACGCGGCTGAGGGCGAAATTGGCGCGGCACTCGTCGCGAGCGGTTAGCTGGACGACATCACTGAAGAAACGACGATCAAGGTACAACTTGATACCCGTTGCGACGGGGCTTTTGATATTGCCAAGATTGGACCATCCGGCGATTGACGGCACTGTGTCAAACAGGCCAATGAAGCCCATGTTGATACTGCTTTTGTACTGAGCATTGAAAGTTGAACTGAGGTCGTTGGCATTGCTGCGCAAAACTTCACCGAGAGGCCCTTGTGCGCCACGCACGACTTCATTTGCAAAATGTCGAGCAGCAGCGGCGCCACGACTAAAACCGAATGCATCGAACGTCAGAGAGGTGATTTCGCAATTCGGATGTTCATCCAGCACATCTTCAATGCGCGATTTAATCTCCGCGAACGAAAGCTGAACACGACCTGCAACCCCCGTCTCACCTCGACCAGTGCCAGCCCCAAGCGTGCTGTCCTCCATGCCTGAGCGCGTCCCGATCCCCTCGACATACACCATGCGGAAGGCTTGCTTCTGCGAACCCTCCCCTTCGGCTTTCTGAGGTGCGTAGTACAAGTCACTCAATTTCTGCACATTACTGGTGTCGTTACCGTAGCTGCTGTCCGGATCTTTCATGAACGGCTTGCAACTGGCATCAATATCTTGAGCAGCAATGGGATGATGGGCACCGCAAAGTAAACCCGCAGCAGCATTATTGGCATTATTCCCCGTCCCATCGAAGAACACTCCGATCCGCAGGGCTATGCCAATTTTTTCACGTGCCGATGCCGGTTCCTTCCCGTGTTGCTCATATTCAGCCCAACGCTGGGCATGAATGTCGACGGGGTCGGTTCCTTTGTTGCGATAGTTTTTAGGCGGGTTGGGAATGTAGCCACTCAATCCTTGATTCCTTCTTCTGATCCTTGAAGAACGGGCCGAAGGGTGACAGCCGAAACCGGGGGGCGCAAGGCGTGGCCGCGTGCCAGCACCTGGCGCTCTTTCTCCCTGCCTGCAATGGTGGCGCCGAGCCACGAATGATAAGGTTCAGCCTCAAAACCAGGGACGACACCTCGTGCACAAACAATGTCTTGCAGCAGCGATAACCTTCACCATCAGCCTTTCCGCTCTTGCCTCCCCTGTGCCACAGGAAGAGCTCGAAGAGTGCCAACGAATAGAAAATTCAGCCAAACAGGTCATGAAGAGCAGGCAGCAAGGCGTGCCCATGGCTTCGCTGTCGGAACTGGCCGAAGCGGCAGGCAAGCAGAGCGAGTATGTGGGTGAGTTGTTCAAGACGTTGATCCGCGAGGCGTACGCGATTCCTCAGTACTCAAACGAGAGCTTGCAGCAGAAAGCGATCAGCGATTTCCATTCCAATTTCTACAAGGCTTGCATCGTGACGGCGGAAAAGAGAGCAAACGCCAACGGTTGAGCTTAACGAACAAAAAAGGGAGCAGATTCAGGTAGTGAATCTGCTCCCTTTTTCTGAAGGGCTCCTGTTTCAGTTTTCGGGCCAAAGAGCCCCATCACCTTCGCCAGCAGTAAAAGCCGCCCCCTCAATGTGATAAACCTGCGGCTCCTCCGAAAAATACCCCTCCAGCGCCAGCATAAAAACCCTGTGATCCTCCCCCGCCTCAAAATCCGTATGAGCCTCAAGCGATTCCCACCGCACGATCAAATTGAACCGCTCCGGCGTTTCAATCCCCTTCGCAAGCATGTGCCCGCCATACCCATTTGCGCGGCGGAGCAAAGGCACAACCTCGGCAAATCCACGTCGGAACTCATCAACACGTTCGGCGTGAACAGGAAGCAAAGCGATCTCATAAATCATGACGCATCCTCCACAGAACCCGAACGAAGTGACGGCTCGACCGCAATCGCAATTTTTCCTTGAAGACCATTATTGGGACTTTCCAGCCGCGCATGGGCCAGCGGAATCTCTGCAAGTGAATACACCGCGCCAACGTGGGGCCGCAGTTGACCGCGCTCCACCAGGGCACTCAATTCATCGAGCTTGCCGCGGTTCTGACGGGTGAACACGAAGTGATAACTCGCGTTCTTGCCCCAGGCTTGGACGAGGTTTTGTGGCTGGGCGATGTCGACGATCGAGACCACGCGGCCAAGTTGTGCGAGGGCGTCGGGGCTGCGCGCGAGGGTGTCGCCGCCGATAGTGTCGAATACCACGTCTACTCCGAGGCCATTGGTTTCTCGCAGGATGGCGTCGACGTAGTCTTCCTTTTCGTAGTCGATGATCACATCGGCGCCCATGCGGCGGACGAACTCGGCGTTTGCTTCGCGTGCGGTCGTGAACACTTTGGCGCCCATCGCTTTGGCGAGCTGGATGGCGACGTGGCCGACGCCGCCTGCGCCGCCATGGATCAAGATGCTCTCCCCCACTCTGAGCGCTGCCCGCACGATCAAGGCTTCCCATGCTGTCCCGCCCACCAGGCTCAGGCTGGCCGCTTCGAGATGGCTCAGCGAGCGCGGCTTTTTGCCGATGATGCTGGCGGCCGCTACGTGGTATTCGGCATAACTGCCGGGGCCGTCGAAGATTTGCGGCGTGTACCAGACTTCGTCTCCGGGGGCGAAAGCCGTCACGCCGGGGCCGACCGCTTCGACTACGCCGGAGACGTCATGTCCGGTGATGGCCGGCAGTTGCACCAGATCCTGATAGTCGCCGCGTCGGACTTGATAATCCAATGGGTTGATCGAGGTCGCGTGTACCCGGACCAGCACTTGTCCCGCTTCCGGCACGGGTTTGGGCACGTCGCAGAGCGTGAACGATTCCGGGTTGCCAAATGATTCAAGCAGCATCGCTTTCATGGTGAATCCTCGTATCGACAATAAGGGATATCGAGATATCTCGATATCGTGCGGTAAATTTTTTACAGCTCTTTCCCTATGACCTCGGCCAAGGCGCTGATGTTGGCTTCATTGCGCTTGTAGTAGGTCCACTGACCGATGCGCCTGACTTCAACCAGGCCCACACGCTGCAGCGTTGCAAGATAACCGGACACCGTTGACTGCGAGAGTCCGATGCCCTCTTGAATACTGCTCACACACACGCCCACCGTGTGAACGTCGCCCTCGTCCTGCGGGGGGAAGTTCTTTACGGGGTCTTTCAAGCCTTTCAGGATTTCAAGCCGTACCGGGTTTGAGAGTGCTTTGAATACTTCGATCAGGTCCATGCCGCGAGAATATCGAGATTATTCGATATGTCAATACGCTGATTGACCAGCGGAAAACAGAACGGTCTGCCGACACCCACGGCATCGGCAGACCGGATTTCACAGCGAACAACCTCAGTACGGATTACACCGCTGCGCCACCGCCGTCGCCTGATCCACATACGGCCGTGCCGGTTCAAGGTTCCACTCCGGCTTGTTCCTCACAGGCTTGCCATCAAACGTCGCTGCCAGATGACAGACCAGTTGCCGGCGCAATGACCCGCCGTTGACGCTGTACTGGCGCCATTGCTCGTCGTTTTTGTGTTTGTTGTACAGCTCGGCAAACATGCGGTCGGTCTGATCGTCCTTGATCGCGCGACCGCAGGCGGTCGGCACGACTTCCAGTGACCAGGTTTTCGGCCCGAGTTTCGGATCGTCCCGTTGAGCCCAGGTGCTGGACTCGATGTACTTGTCGCAGAACTGTTGCGCCGGTGGCGCTGCCGTCTGCATGCATGAGAACGTGGCCTTGGCGGTCGGGGTTCTCGGGAAGTCGATCTTGACGATGTTGCGGTCCTTGCCGGTCTTGTTCTTGTAATCGCGCTGGTTGGCCAGCGCATCGTTCAAGCCCCGCGAGTCGCTGTAGAAGAACGCCAGGATCGGCAATTCATCGGTTTTCGGATTGCCCAGGCGCAGCTCGGTCTGGGTCTGGAACTCGCGGGTGTTGATGACGCGCCGGGCGCCCATGAAGTTCTGGAACGCATTGACCCGATCCTGGCTGCTCATCGGGTTGCGCATGTTGAAGCCGCATTGCAGCTGATCCTGCTGGCGGTTGTTGTTGAACTTGGTGAAGTGCGCGACCCACGCGTTAATGTTGGTGATCGGCGGCGCCATGGCTTGGCAGACCGCTTCGGTCGGGCTGGTGTTCTTGTTGTTGCCGCAGCCGCGATCGTCGCGAAAATCGGTCCAGGCATCGTTGGGAAATGCGCAGTAAACATGCACCGGATTTTCCGGGTCACGCACCATATCGACCGGGGTGATGATGTACTCGTTTTGCGTGCTCATGCCGGGGTCTTCGTAGCTGATACCATCAGCCCGCATGTAGGACGCGGCAAACGTTCCGAGTTCGACCGCTTTGGGGCTTGGGTTCCACACATCCCACTTCTGTCCTTTTGCCGGATCGGCCCGGTGTGTGCCTCGGATCAACAGCCCAGAGCAGTCCGACGCCGGGTCTTTGCCGCAACTGGCGACGGTGTTGTTGTACAAGCCTTCAACGCGTTTGAGGGTTTCTTCGCAGGACTCGGCACTGGCCGAAGTCGCGTGCAGAAACAATGGAACCGCGAGTAACGGAACAATCCTGTTCCAGCGCTTTTTCATGACGTGTTTCTCCCTGATGGTGCTTCTGACCTTCCCTGCTCAACCCTATGCGACGTCCTGCTGCATCGGACGGGCTTAACGCGGAACCGGGTTGCAACCTGCCGAACGTGTCTCGCTGTCCGAGAGCGCAGGCCGGAACGGTTCAAGATTCCAAGGCGTCTTGGCGCGGTAATTCACCAGTACGCAGTTCAATTGCTGGCGCATGCTGCCGACGGATTTTTCGTTGTCGCGCCAGTTGCCATCGGCACCTCTGAGGGCGAACAACTGCTGGTACAAGGCGTCGATCTGATCGTTAGGCAAGGCACGCCCGGCGGCGGTCGGCACGACGCTCAAGGTCCATTCATCCTGACGGGTGCCCGGGTCGTAACGTTTGACCCAGTCGGCAGATGCAATGTATTGCGGCACCTTAACCGGCAGCGGATTGCAACCGGCCTTGGCCGCTTCCTGAGGGGTGACAACGGGACGGAATGGTTCCAGATTCCACTCGGTCTTTCCGGGGTAGTTCTGCACCAGGCAGCTCAGTTGCTGACGCATGCTGCCGGCGGATTTTTCGTTGTCGCGCCACTGGCTGTCGGCACCGCGCAGCGCGAACAATTCCTTGTACACCGCGTCCTGATCGCTGGCCTGAATCGCCTTGCCCTGAGCGGTGGGCGTGACATTGAGGGTCCACTCGTTCTTGCCCGTGCCGGGGTCGTGGCGTTCGACCCAGTTGGCCGAGGCAATGTAGCGAGGCACCGGAGCCGGCGTGGCTTGCCCGCTGCCAGCGGATGTCAGATCAATCGCCTGATCCGCTGCGACGTAGCTGAAACGCTGCTCCGGCGGCTTGGTGAAGTCCAGCCGCAGGACCGGCACGCTGTACCCCTGAGCCTGGAGTTTCTTCTGGAAGTTGCGCGCGCTGTTCAAGCCGTTTTCCGGTTTCGGCGGTGCCTGATCGCCACGAGTGGCGAAGTTCTGCGTGCTGTTGACGTTGTAGATGAAGGCCTCGATGTACTTCATGTTTTCGCTGCCGTCGTTGGTCGACGAAGCGTTCTTCAACATGAATTCGTTGACCTGGGCGCTGAAGGCGAACGGGTCTTTATTGGTGGTGTTCACCCGTGATTCGTGGACGCGGATCATCGCATTCCAGTCGCTGGGCTTCTCCGCGTTCCAGGAGCACTGGCCGTACTGGATCGGCCCTTTCATCAACCCGGTGTACTTGTTGGTCCACTGCTCGGCGGTGGTCACCCCGGCTTCGGCGCAGGTGCCATAGGCCAGCGCGGCATTTTTGTTGTTCATCGTTCCCTGAGCTGCGCGCGGCGGTTCACGACTGTCGAAAAAGCCGCAGCCATACCACTTGCGCTCCGGTCCGGTGCCGCCATCGAAGGCGTAGATGCAGGTGAAGCCTTGCTCCTTGACCGGCAATTGCAGCGCCGCCGCATCAGTGGGATTGCGCAAGATGAAGCCGGCTGGATGAATGAGGATGCGGGTGCTCAGATCCTTGCGGATCCACGAATAGGACGTCGCGCCGATCTTGATCGCGTAAGGGCTGTAGTCCCACGGGTTGAACGGCCCGTCGTTGACCATGCGCAACGTCACCCCGCTGCAGTAATAGAGCCCGCGAGCGGCACCGGTGTCGGGCTCCTGGCAGGCATCCTTGAGGGTGTTGTAGTTGCGATTGATGCGGCTCAGGGTTTCCAGCGGATCGAGGGGTGGCTGGGCAGCCATGGCGCTGAATGCGAGGGGCAGGAACAGGCTCAGAATAAAAGGCGAACGAACGGCTGCGCGAATAACCGACACTCCTTGTCGTGCGGATGACACTTCCATGAGGGCAGCGTAGTTAGCTCAATCCATACGGTCAAACCGCTGACCGGAATGTTGTGAAAGTGCCCTCAGTTCTTGCCGTTTGCCAGATGATGCGCCAGCACCTGCCCGGCAGACTGCCTTTGGCTTTTTGATAACGAACTCAACGCTGACGCAACGGCAGCATGCGCAGCAGCGTGTTGTCCCGCACCCAATAGTGATGAAACAGTCCCGCCGCCGCGTGCAGGCCGATCAGCCAATAGCCCGTACTGCCCAGCAGTTCATGCCAGTACTTGATCTGCTTGGCCAGGTCCGGATCGACCGCCACCGGCGCCGGCACATGAAAGCCGATATACGGAAAAGGTTTGTCGCCGGCCGCGAGCATCAGCCAGGCCAGCACTGGCGTGACAATCATCAGCCCATACAGGGCCAGGTGCATCAGGTGCGCGATTGCCGTCTGCCAGGCAGGAGGTTTGGGGATAATCGGCGGACGAGGCGTCAGGCGGCCAAACAGGCGCACCCAAACCAGAACAAAAATGCTCGCGCCGAACATTCCGTGCAGGCCCATTAACAGGCCTCGCGCTTCGCTGCCTCGGGGCATGAAGCCTTTTATTTCAACGCAGGCATACACGCCCACGAACAGCGCCAGCATCAGCCAGTGCAAGGTGATCGACAGTTTTCCATAACGGGGTGCGGCCAGGTCGCGGGTCATAGTTGCCTCGTGATTGTTGTAAGCGAAGGCCGATTCGTTCGGCTGTCTCGATCCGGTTGCCGGGCGAACCGACGGCGTCACACTGCCGTGACAGTCTTAAGACAATCTGAAGATCCGACGTTCGTTAACCTTTTTTCACCTTCAGACTTCGTTAAGAAATGGTCCGGATACTCCACTCAAACCTATTGAGGGAGGCGTTCAGCCCATGCCCGATTCTGACTGGAACATCCCCCTGCCCCTGCGTTTCGGCCAAGGCGAAACACCGCGGATGCAACTGTCGAGCGCCCCACCCGGCGACGCTCAACGAGCGGCGTTCGAAGCGTTTATTCAACAACGTTTTCGCAAGGCCCACGGCGCCGATATCCGCCATTTCATGCCCGAACTGTTTGGTGTGCACAACGACTCCGGCGACCTTTGCGCGGTTGCCGGAGTACGTCGTGCGCACCTTGAACCACTTTTTCTCGAACGTTACCTGGATGAACCGATCGAGCCGTTGATCAGCGCGGCGGCAGACCATCCGGTGGAGCGCAGCGCGATTGTCGAAGTCGGCAATCTTGCCGCCAACGACACCGGCAGCGCGCGCCTGAGCATCATTGCCATCACTTACCTGCTGGCCATGGGCGGTCTGGAGTGGGTGACGTTTACCGGCAATATCGGGCTGGTCAACAGCTTCCATCGCCTGGGTCTGAAACCCGTGACGCTGTGCGCCGCCGACCCGGAACGCCTGGGCGATGACCGTCACCACTGGGGCAGTTACTACGAAAGCAAACCCTGGGTGCATGTCGGCAACATCCGCGCCGGTTTCATCCATCTGCGCAACATCGGTCTGTTCAGCCGGCTGGGATTGCCGACGTCTATCGAAGGAGCCTGCCATGTCGCTTGAACGTCAACGATTCCAGGAAACCCTGCGCAGCCATGCAGGGCGCAATGACAACGCTTTGGCATTGTGGGGCGACACGCTGAAAATCAGTTACACGACGCTGTACGCCGAGGTGATGTACCGCCAGCAGCGCCTGCGCGATGAGCAGGTGACAGTCATCGCCCTGGCGCTGGACAACGGCGTCGAAGCCATACTCTGGGATCTGGCGGCGTTGTTTGAAGGCTTGACGTGCGTGACCCTGCCGCCGTTCTTCAGTCCGGCACAACGTGCCCATTGTCTGGAACAAAGCCAGGCCGAACGAGTGATCGCCGAACCGGAGCTGGAGCCAGAATTGCTCGCTGCCGGTTATGAACAACGCGGTGAATTCTGGTGCCGCGCCTTTGAAGGCCCGAACCGCCTGCCCGCCGGTACCGCCAAACTGACGTTTACCTCCGGCACAACCGGCACACCGAAAGGCGTGTGCCTGAGCGCCTACAGTCTGCTGCGGGTCGCTCGGGAGCTGGAAGAGGCCAGCAAACCCACAGCCCCTCAACATCACGTGGCGTTGCTGCCGCTGGCAATCCTGCTGGAAAACCTTGGCTGTTACGCGGCCCTGTACGCCGGCGCAACGCTGAGCGTGCCGAGCCAGAAAACCCTGGGCATCCAGGGCGCCAGCGGCGTCGACCTGCCGCGCTTGCTGGGCTGCCTGGCCCACCGGGCGCCCGAGAGTCTGATCCTGGTGCCGCAATTGCTTTTGCTGTTGGTCAGCGCTGCCGAACAGAAAGCCTTCGATCCGCAATCGCTGCGTTTTGCCGCCGTTGGTGGCGCACGGGTTTCCGAGGATCTGCTGCACCGCGCGCAACGAATCGGCCTGCCGGTCTACGAAGGTTACGGCCTGTCAGAGTGCGCCTCGGTGGTCTGCCTCAACCGACCCGGCGCACGTCGTCCGGGCAGTGTCGGGCGGCCCCTGCCCCATGTCGACGTGCGCCTTGCCGAAGACGGAGAGGTGTTGATCAAAGGCTCGACCTTGCTCGGTTACCTTGGCGAGCCGACGTACAGCGATGAATGGTGGCCCAGCGGCGATCTGGGCGAGTTCGACCCGGAAGGTTTTCTCTACCTCAAGGGCCGCAAGAAGCATCAGTTCGTTACCAGTTTCGGACGCAACGTCAACCCGGAATGGGTCGAGTCCGAACTGACTCAGCGCCAGCACATCGCCCAGGCCTTTGTGTATGGCGAGGCCTTGCCGCACAACCACGCCCTGCTCTGGCCACATCGCCCTGATTGCACCGATGCACAACTGGAAGCCGCCGTCGCCGCTGCCAACGAGGCCTTGCCCGATTACGCCCAGGTGCATCACTGGACACGCCTCGAACAACCTTTCACGGCCACCAACGGCCTGCTCACCGCCAACGGTCGCCCCCGCCGCGAGGCAATCGTCGCGCAGTACCGCGCCGTGCTTACCGAATCCGCCTTTTCCGAGGAATCCGCACCATGAGCTTTTTTGACACCTTGCAAGAAGCCACGCACCAGGAACGCCACGAGCTGTTCAATTTGCCGATCATCCTCGATGCGTTGCAAGGCAAGGTCAGCCTTGAAAGCTATCGCGCGTTTCTCGCCCAGGCCTACTACCACGTGCGCCACACCGTACCGCTGATGATGGCTTGTGGTGCGCGCCTGCCGACGCATCTGGAATGGCTGCGCAAAGCTGTGTGCGAATACATCGAGGACGAATACGGCCACGAGCAATGGGTGCTCAACGACATCGAGGCCTGTGGCGGTGACCGTAACGCTGTGCGTGATGGCCAGCCGTCGCTGCCGATCGAGCTGATGGTCAGCTTTCTTTACGATCTGATCGCCCGAGGCAATCCGGTGGGTCTGTTTGGCATGGTCAACGTGCTGGAGGGCACCAGCATCGCCCTGGCCACCCATGCGGCGGGCAGCATCCGCGAACGTCTGGCCCTGCCGGAAACGGCGTTCAGCTACCTCAGCTCCCACGGCTCGCTGGACATCGAGCACATGCAAACCTATCGCCGGCTGATGAATCAGCTGGAAGATCCGGCCGACCAGGCGGCGGTGATCCATGCCTCGAAAGTCGTCTATCGGCTCTACACCGACATGTTCCGCGGCCTGCCCCGTGACACGGAGGCTCAACATGCAGCTGCATGAAGCCCGTGTGGTGCTGACCGGTGCCAGCGGCGGCATCGGGATAGCGATCACGCGTGCCCTGTGCGCTGCCGGTGCGCAGGTCCTGGCGGTCGCGCGGCATCAGGAATCGCTGCGCCCGTTGCTCGATCTTTACCCACAGAACCTGTGCTGGGTCGCTGCCGACCTGACATTCCTCAGCGACCGGCGCAAGGTGCTGGCCGCCGCCGAGGCCATCGGCGGCATCAACCTGCTGATCAACGCCGCCGGGGTCAATCATTTCGCAATGCTGGAACAGCTCGACGACAGCGACATCAACGCCATGCTGGCGGTGAACATCGGTGCGCCGATCTGCCTGACCAAACTGTTGCTGCCGCTGCTCAAGCAGGCCGACAGTGCCATGGTGGTCAACGTCGGCTCGACCTATGGTTCGATCGGTTATCCCGGTTATGCCAGTTACTGCGCGACCAAGTTTGCCTTGCGCGGATTTTCCGAGGCCTTGCGCCGAGAGTTGGCGGATACCCGGGTCGGTGTGTTGTACGTGGCGCCCCGCGCCACACGCACCAGCATGAACAGCCCCGCCGCCCAGGCATTGAACGATGCACTCAAAGCCAGCGTCGACGATCCGCAAGCCGTCGCCGCTGCGGTGATTCATGCGATTGCCGGTGATCGCCGCGACCTCTATCTGGGCTGGCCGGAGCGCTTCTTCGTACGCCTCAACAGCCTGCTGCCCAATCTGGTGGATCGCGGTCTGCGCAAGCAATTGCCACTGATCCGTCGCCTGAGTGAAAAACCCGAGAACGAGACGCCGAAACCATGAAAAAACTTCTCGCCTGTGTGCTGCTGGGCGCCCTCAGTCAAAGTGTCTGGGCGCTGGACGCTGCCGATCAACAACGCCTCAACAGCATCCAGCAGAGCTGGGCGCACATCCAATACGAGACCCCGGAAAAACAGCGGGCCGCTGCATTTGAACAGTTGGCCGTCCAGGCAACGCACTTCGCCACCGAACGGCCGGCCGTCGCCGAGGCCTGGATCTGGAAAGGCATCGTCACCAGCAGTTGGGCCGGTGCCGAGGGCGGACTCGGGGCGCTGGGCAAAGCCAAGGACGCCGAAGCCGATCTGGAAAAATCACTGACTCTCGATCCCAAGGCATTGCAAGGTTCGGCCTACACCAGCCTCGCCGCGCTGTACGACCGGGTACCGGGCTGGCCGATCGGTTTTGGTGACAGCGACAAGGCTGAACAACTGCTCAAACAAGCCCTGCAACTCAACCCCGACGGCATCGACAGTCTGTACTTCTGGGGCGATCATCTTTACCGTCAAAAACGCTACGCTGAAGCCAGGGCAGCGCTGCAAAAAGCCCTGCAAGCCGCTCCGCGCCCGGGCCGGGAAAGTGCCGATGCCGGGCGCCGCAAAGAAATCGCCGCGTTACTGGTGGACGTAAACAAGAAACTCGACTGACAGGAGTCCGTGTGCGTTTACTACTGATCGAGGATGACGTGGCCCTCGGCGAGGGCATTCATCAGGCGCTGGGGCGCGAGGGCTACACCGTCGACTGGCTCAAGGACGGCAGCAGCGCCCTGCACGCCCTGCTCAGCGAAACCTTTGATCTGGCGGTGCTCGATCTCGGCCTGCCACGCATGGACGGCCTGGAAGTACTACGCCGTCTGCGTAGCACTGGTTCTAACCTGCCGGTGCTGATCCTCACCGCCCGCGATGCCACCGAAGACCGCATTGCGGGGCTGGACGCCGGCGCCGACGATTACCTGATCAAGCCCTTTGACCTGGCCGAGCTCAAGGCCCGCCTGCGCGCCCTGCTGCGACGCAGTGCCGGACGCGCGCAGATGCTGATCGAGCACGCCGGCATCAGCCTCAACCCCGGCACCCAGCAAGTCAGCTATCTGGGGCAGCCGGTGGTGCTCACGCCCAAAGAATATCAGTTGCTGCACGAACTGCTCTCGCCGCCGGGTCGGGTCATGACCCGCGACCACCTCACACAACTGCTTTACGGCTGGAACGAAGAAGCCGAAAGCAACACCCTGGAAGTGCACATTCATCACCTGCGCAAGAAATTCTCCACCGACCTGATCCGCACCATTCGCGGCGTGGGTTATCTGGTGGAGGAGCGCCGATGACCTCGATCCGGCGCCGCACCCTGACCCTGATCATCGGCCTGATGCTCGCTGGTCTGACTGTGCTCAGCCTGTTCAACCTGCACGACAGCAACCACGAAATCGCCGAGGTCTACGACGCGCAACTGGCGCAGAACGCGCGTCTGCTGCAAGGCGTGATGCGCATGCCGTTGCCGGGGCAGGAACACGCGGATCTCTATCGGGCGTTCAACTCGGCACTGGCCGAAGCCGTGCCCAAAGGGGACGGCCATCCCTACGAAAGAAAACTCGCCTTTCAGGTCTGGAATGCCAAGGGCGAAATCCTGGTGCATACCGCCAGCGCGCCCTCCTTCAGCACGCCGCCGATCCAGCCAGGCTTCAGCGACGTGGAGGATCTGAACAAGCGCCACTGGCGGGCGTTTGTCCTGGAAGACAAACAGAACGGTTTGCGCATCTGGGTGGGTGAACGTGGCGACGTGCGAGCGGATCTGGTTGACCGGATCGTCCGCCATACCCTGTGGCCGAACGTAATCGGCAGTCTGATCCTGGCGGCGATGATCTGGCTGGCCATCGGCTGGGGGCTCAAGCCGCTGGCCAATATGGCGGCGACCCTGCGCGCCCGCCACAGTGGCGCTCTCGAACCGCTGCAACTGACGCCGCTGCCCAGCGAACTGGAACCGATGCAAGCCGCACTCAACCGCATGCTTGCGCAGATCCAGGAAGTGCTCGGTCGGGAACGCCGGTTCATCGCCGACGCCGCCCACGAAATGCGCACGCCGCTGGCGGTACTGCGGGTACATGCGCAAAACCTGCTGGAGGCTGGCACCGAGCAGGAACGTCGCGAGTCACTCGAATTTCTGATCGCCGGGGTGGATCGAACCAGCCGACTGGTCAATCAGCTACTGACCATGGCCCGCCTCGAACCCAAGGCCAGTGCGCCTGCCAACCAACGCATCGACCTTGGCGACACCGTGCGCAACAGTCTGGTGCAACTCACGCCATGGTTGCTGAGCAAACATCTGGAACTGGCCTTTGACGTCAGCGACCAACCTTTTCCAGCGTTCGCCGATGCTGCCACCATCGACATTGCCTTGAACAACCTCATCACCAACGCCGCCAACTTCTCCCCGGAGCACGGCGTGATCAGCGTGCAATTGACCCGCGTCGACGGTTTTTACCATTTGGACGTTGAAGATCAGGGCCCGGGTATCGATGAAACGGACCGGGCGCGATTGTTCGAGCGGTTCTACAGCCGGGGCAACCCCGGGGGCGCGGGCCTGGGGCTGACCATCGTCAATACCATCGCCACCCGTCTGGGTGGGCGGATCACACTGCAAAACCGGGTCGAGGGAGGCCTGCGGGCGACGCTGTCGATTCCCGCCGGTTGAACAGGTCTTGGGACCGTTGAGTCAAGGCGTAACCATCGGCGGCGCCTTGCTTTGCAGTGCCATTGAGTCGGCATTGGAACCCGACACTGTCTCGGGCACCGCCACCCAAAGCAGCACCAGCGCTACCAGCGCCACGGCCGCCAAGGTCAGAAACCCGGCGCTGTAACCGGCCTCTTGAACCACGATGCCCGCCAGACTGTTGCTCAATGCCGCGCCCAGTCCGAACACTGTCGAAATCGCCCCCAGACTGACGTTGAAGTGGCCGGTCCCCAGCGTCAGGTCTTTCACCACCACCGGAAACAGCGCGCCGAAAATCCCCGCGCCGATGCCATCGAGCAACTGCACCGAAACCAGCCACCACGGATCGTTCGACAGCACATACAGCACACCGCGCAACGGCAAAATCAGAAACCCCGCCAGCAGCAACGGCTTGCGTCCCCAAAGATCGGCCTTCGCCCCCACCAGCAGCGCGACCGGCACCATCACCAGTTGCGCCGCGACGATGCAGGCAGACGTGAGCGGCGTGGCCATCTGCAGATTGGCCTGCGCCAGCTTCTGACTCACCAGCGGCAACATCGCCGCGTTCGCCAGATGAAACAGCGCGCAGCAAATCGCGAACATCAGCAGCGGGCGGTTGGTGAGCAACACGGAAAAGCCCGAAGGCTGCTTGCCCTGCCCCGCTTCGCTGGGGGAAAGACCTCGGGCGAGATCGTGGTCAATCGCGTCTGCCGACACAAAGGAAACGGCAATCACACTGGCCAGCGCCATGACCGCCATCAAATAAAACACCGCAATCGGACCAAACAGGTACGCGGACAAACCGGCCAACAACGCGGCGCAAGCGTTGCCGGCGTGGTTGAAGGTTTCGTTGCGCCCGGTTCTTCGCGTGAAGGCACGAGGCCCGGTAATCCCGAGGGTGATCGCGCAAATGGCCGGCGCGAAGATCGAAGCGGCGACGGCACTGATGGCTTGCGTCACCGCCACCAGGCTGAACGACGTCACAAACGGCAGCAGCAGACAGCTTGCGGTGACCACCAGCGCGGCAATCGCAATCAGCGACCGTTTGAAGCGCGTGCTGTCGACCAGCGCACCTGCCGGGGTCTGGGTGATGAGCGCGGCGATCCCGGCAAGGGTCATGACCAGACCAATACTCGCCGGCTCCCACTGGTGAACCGCCAGCAGGTAAATCGCCAGATAAGGACCGAGCCCGTCACGCACGTCGGCGAGGAAGAAATTCAGGCTGTCGAGGGACAGGTTATTGCGGCGATCGAGGTGAGTGGCCACGGGAAACGTCTTCGTTGTCGAGGTTCTGCGAAATGACTCAACCTCCGCAAATCGAATGACCCATTGGCGGTGATTTTAGTTGCATGGAAGGGGGGGCGAACTTGCCCCAAAGGCAGCGCATTGCAGATGAATTGACGAGTAACCGACGACACTATCGCCAAGTGCTCTAAAGAACTGTCAGTTCTGTCAGGTTACTTGCCGTTTGGCCAGGTTTACGCTGGCCTCTACGACAGTAAATCGAGGCGTCCAACATGTTCCGGATTCGTCATTTTGTGCCACAAGGTGTTCTCTTGTTGGCGATGCTGAGTTTGATCAGCCATGCTCAAAGCGCCGTCACGTTTACCTATTTTCTACCTGTGGACTTTGAGTGCAACAACGGTGTGACAACGCCGGGCTACAGCGTCTACGTCGTCGGCAACCTCCCGGAAATCGGCAGTTGGGATGTGACCAAGGCAGTGAAACTGACCCCCTCTGCCTACCCGACATGGACCGGTCAGACCAAGTTCACCCTTTTAACTGAAAAGACCTCCGTGGAATGGAAATGCATCATCCGCAGTGAGACGAATCCATCCGACGTAAAACAGTGGCAAGCCGGCGCCAATAACCAGGTGACGACGGCGTGGAGCCCTACACCGAAAAGCATTGGCACGTTCTGACGCATCGTTTTTTTGATCTCAGGGGTTGAGCAACAACCCCTGCTCCGCCTCACACAACCCCACGACGTAATCCCAAACCACCCGCAACCGTACCGACTTGTGCAACTCGCGCCGCGTACTGATCCAGTAGCTGCGTTCGATGCTCTCATCGGGCAACAGCGGCACCAGATCCGGGTCCGAAGCCGCCATGTAACAAGGAAGAACGGCAATGCCGAGACCTGAGCGCGCCGCCTGCTGCTGCGCGATCACGCTGGTGCTGTGAAACACCACCCGTGGGTTGCGACAGAAGCTGTTGAGAAACATCAGTTCCTGACTGAACAGCAGATCATCGACGTAGCCGATCCACGCGTGCCGTCCGAGATCTTCGCGACTGCGCAGCGGCGGCGCATTGTCGAGATAGGCGCGGCTGGCATAGAGCGCGAGCCGGTAATCGGTGAGTTTGCGGGTGACCAGCATGTCCGCCGCCGGCCGCTCCAGGTGAATGCTGATTTCCGCCTCGCGATTGAGGATGCTGACGAAGCGCGGCACCGCCACCAGTTCCACTTCCAGCCCCGGATAGCGTTCGAACAACCCGATCATGCGGCTGGCGAGAAACATGATGCCCAGCCCTTCTGTCACTCCGACGCGAATCTTGCCCAGCGGCGCCGTGGACTGGGTGATTTCTTCCTGAGCCAGGAGCGCGACGTTCTCCATGGCTTCGGCATGTTTGAGTAGCGCCTCTCCCGCCGGGGTCATTTCGTAGCCTTGGGCATGCTGGACGAACAACGCGGTGCCAAGGCTTTTTTCGATGGCTTCGATATGTCGGGCGACGGTGGCGTGCGTGGTGTTCAGGCGGCGGGCGGCGGTGAGCAGTCGGCCGCTGCGCTGCAACTCGAGAAAGAACCGCAGGTCGTTCCAGTCGAACATGGCTTGTCCTTGTCGGCTATCGTCATAAAGCGCTGTTTGAAAACGCACAGCGGCTGCGCAAAAACTAACATTCTTTTGACGAAAGCAAACAACTAGGATGACCGACAACAAAAACAATAAGCGAGGTCAGGGAATGCAGACGTCCCTTGATGAATTCGACTACATCGTGGTCGGCGCCGGGCCGGCCGGGTGTTTGCTGGCCAATCGGCTGTCGGCCGATCCACAGCAGCGCGTGCTGTTGCTGGAGGCTGGCGGGCGCGACAACTACCCGTGGATTCACATTCCCGTGGGTTACCTGTTCTGCATCGGCAACCCGCGCACCGACTGGTGCTTCAAGACCGAAGAACAACCGGGCCTCAATGGCCGCGCGCTGAGTTATCCGCGCGGCAAAGTGCTGGGCGGCTGTTCGTCGATCAACGGCATGATCTACATGCGTGGCCAAGCCAACGACTATGACG
This sequence comes from Pseudomonas sp. 3-2, assembly GCF_019710535.1. Lineage (NCBI taxonomy): Bacteria > Pseudomonadati > Pseudomonadota > Gammaproteobacteria > Pseudomonadales > Pseudomonadaceae > Pseudomonas > Pseudomonas sp. 3-2. The sequence goes on from NZ_CP081200.1 coordinate 3,915,072, forward strand.
GCTGGGCCGCCGAAGGCAATCCGGGCTGGGCCTGGAACGATGTGCTACCGCTGTTCAAACAGAGCGAAAACCATTTTGCTGGTGCGGCGGACTTTCATGGCGACAAGGGTGAATGGCGAGTCGAACGCCAGCGCCTGTCGTGGCCGATTCTCGATGCCTTCCGCAGCGCTGCCGAACAGAGCGGCATCGCCAGCATCGACGACTTCAACCAGGGCGACAACGAGGGTTGCGGCTACTTTCAGGTCAATCAGAAGGCCGGGGTGCGCTGGAATGCGGCGAAGGCGTTTCTGAAGCCGATTCGCGATCGGGCCAATCTCACCGTGCTGACTGAAGTCGAAGTAGATCGGGTTTTGTTCGAAAACGGTCGCGCTTCGAAAGTCAGCGCCCGTTGGCAGGGTCAACAAAAGAACTTCAAGGCGCGCAAGGAGATCGTGTTGTGCGCCGGCTCCGTGGGCTCGCCGAGCATTCTGCAACGCTCCGGAATCGGCCCGCGTCCGCTGCTGGAAAAGCTCGGGATCGGCGTGGTGCATGAATTGCCGGGCGTCGGCGGCAACCTGCAGGACCACCTGCAACTGCGGCTTATCTACCAACTGGAAAACGCCCGCACCCTCAACCAGATTGCCGGCAGCATCTGGGGCAAGATGGGCATGGGCCTGCGTTACCTGTACGACCGCAGCGGGCCGTTGTCGATGGCACCGAGTCAGCTGGGTGCGTTTGCCCGCTCGGGGCCGGAACAGACCTCGGCCAACCTCGAATATCACGTGCAGCCGCTGTCGCTGGAGCGTTTTGGCGAGCCGCTGCACAGCTTCCCCGCATTCACCGCGTCGGTGTGTGATTTACGGCCGCAGAGCCGGGGCCGGGTCGAGATTCGCTCAGCCGATCCGCAAACCGCGCCGCTGATCCAGCCCAATTACCTCAGCCATCCCGAAGACCTGCGTGTGGCCGCCGACGCGATTCGCCTGACCCGGCGCATCGTCAGCGCTCCCGCCTTGCAAGCCTTCAACCCGGTGGAATATCTGCCAGGCGCCAGCCTGCAAACCGAAGAACAACTGCACGAAGCGGCGGCGAAGATCGGCACGACGATTTTCCATCCGGTCGGCACCTGCCGCATGGGCAACGACGCGGACGCCGTGGTCGATGCGCAGTTGCGCGTGCATGGCGTGCCGGGGCTGCGGATTGCCGATGCGTCGATCATGCCGCGCATTACCTCGGGCAACACCTGTTCGCCTACGCTGATGATTGCTGAAAAAGCGGCACAGCTGATTCTCAACCCAACCGCCCGGAGTTTTCCCGCCGAAGAAAAAGCACTGACCGCACTCTCTTGACCAAAGGAACAGCGGCACCCGCCCACAAGGTCGGCGCCGACAGTGGAAACAACAAAAACAATCACTGTGAGGGATACCGATATGTCAGAACACGTTCAGCCTCTGGACGCCGTGCGCAGCGCGGACGCCAGCCCCGATACCCGAAAGGTCATCTTCGCCTCGTCCCTGGGGACGGTGTTCGAGTGGTATGACTTCTTCCTCTACGGCGCCCTGGCGGCGGTCATCAGCAAGCAGTTTTTCGCCGGGGTCAACGACACCACGGCGTTCATCTTTGCGCTGATGGCATTCGCCGCCGGCTTCATCGTGCGGCCGTTCGGGGCGCTGGTGTTTGGTCGGTTGGGGGACATGATCGGGCGCAAATACACCTTCCTCGCAACCATCATCCTGATGGGCGTGGCGACGTTCGCCGTGGGCCTGCTGCCGACCTACGCCAGCATCGGCATCGCCGCACCGATCATTCTGGTGATACTGCGCATGCTGCAGGGCCTGGCCCTCGGCGGCGAATACGGCGGCGCCGCGACTTACGTGGCCGAACACGCGCCAATCGGCAAGCGCGGGTTCCACACCAGCTGGATTCAATCCACCGCGACCCTTGGTCTGCTGCTGTCGCTGCTGGTGGTGCTCGGTTGCCGCTACTTCACCGGCGATCAATTCGAAGTCTGGGGCTGGCGTATTCCGTTCCTGTTGTCGATCGTGCTGCTGGGTATTTCCACCTGGATTCGCCTGAGTCTGCACGAATCGCCGGCCTATCTGAAAATGAAAGAAGAAGGCAAGGCCAGCAAGGCGCCGATCCGCGAGTCCTTCGGCAAATGGGAAAACCTCAAAGTCGTGCTGATCGCCCTGTTCAGCATCAACGCCGGGCAAGCGGTGACCTTCTACGCGGCGCAGTTTTACGTGCTGTTCTTCCTCACCCAGTTCCTGAAAATGGACCCGGCGGTGGCCAACAGTCTGCTGATCATCAGCGTGGTGATCGGCGCGCCGTTCTTCATCATTTTCGGCTGGCTGTCGGACAAGGTCGGGCGCAAACCGGTGCTGATGCTTGGCTTGCTGCTGGCCACCGCGCTGTACTTCCCGATCTTCAAATCCCTGGCCCACTACGCCAACCCGGCCATCGACCACGCCAGCCGACAGGCACCGATCACCGTGGTGGCCGACCCGGCGACCTGCACCTTCCAGTTCGATCCGGTGGGCAAGGCCAAATTCGACAGCCCGTGCGACAAGGTCAAGACCTTCCTGGTCAAGCAAGGCCTGCCCTACTCCAGTGTTGCCGCCCCGGCGGGCAGCGCGGTGCAGGTGAGCGTCGGCGATGTGAAACTCGACGGCTTCGACGAGGCGGCTCTGCGCGGCGCGATCACCCTCGCCGGCTATCCGCAACAGGCTGATATGCAGCAAATCAACAAACCGATGATCGTGGCCCTGATCGTCGGCCTGATCATCATCTCGGCCATGTGCTACGGCCCGCTCGCCGCGCTGATGGTCGAACTGTTCCCGACCCGCATCCGCTACACCTCGATGTCCCTGCCGTACCACATCGGTAACGGCTGGTTCGGCGGTTTCCTGCCGACCGTGTCGTTTGCGCTGGTGGTGTACACCGGGGATATTTTCTACGGGTTGTGGTACCCGGTGCTGATTACCGGGGTGAGCCTGGTGGTGGGGATGATCTGTCTGCGTGAGACGAAGAATATCGATCTGGACAAGAACTGATTGATATTCGTGTGGCGGGGGCGCAATGCCCTCGCCACCCTGCGGAATTTCAAACCTCCGCCTCCAACAACTCAAACTTCACCTGATCGGGATAAAACGCCACGTAGTCCTTGATCTGGCTGACCGAAATCTTTGGATTTTCGTACGTCCATACCGCGTTCGCCCCTTCGTGCCCCGGCACTTGCAGACTGAAATAGTTGGCATCGCCCTTGTACGGGCAGTAGGTGGTGTGGTCGGTGCGGGCGAAGTATGTTTCGTCGATGTCTTCACGCGGGATGTAGTAGACCGGCGGGTAATTGGCTTCGAGCAGCACCAGGGCTCGGGCCGAGGCGGCGACCTGTATGCCGTGGAATTTTACCAGCAGGCAGCCAGGCTGCTCGGCAACGGTGATGACGGGACTGGGACCGGAACTTTTCATCGGTTTCTCCTGACGGCGGCGAAGGCACCGGTTCAGGTATAACCCATGTGGGGGAATCTCGTCGGATCCGCAGCCGAACGGTTTTTTCTCCGATCAGTAACAACCGTCGCTTGCGAAGGCGGCGGTTTCTGTTTTCATATCACGCGCAAAACGACCAAGACGCCCACCGACAGGAGTCATCATGCGCAAGGATTACCTGGCTTTTTTCATCTCGCTGTTCCTGTCACGGCTGGCGGATCAGATCCTGTTGTTCATCGTGCCGCTTGTGGTGTTCCAGACTACCAACAGCGCGTCCTGGGCGGGGCTTGCATTCTTCGTCGAGTCGCTGCCGCGTTTTCTCGCGTTTCCGCTATGCGGAGCCCTGTGCGACAAGTTCTCGCCCATCAGGATCCTGCACATCAGTCAGGTCTACCGTGCTCTGCTTTGCGTGCTGGCAGTAGGGCTTTATGCCGTCTTCGGCGGTATCGCGTGGCTGGTGGTGCTGTCGGCGCTATGCGGCGTGCTGACGACTCAGGGCATCATGGCCCGCGAAGTGCTGATGCCGCGTATTTTCCAACACTACAGCTACACCAAAACCCTGTCCTACTCGCAGATAGCCGACCAGACCGGACTGGTTCTGGGGCCTTTGGTGGCGGCATTGCTGCTGGAAGTTTCGGCCTGGTACTGGGTGGTGCTGTGGGTGGCCGGGCTGTTCCTGCTCGCCGACCTGAGCATGCGGGTGTGGCAACGTTTCAGCCGTATCACCCTGGAGGTGTTCGAGCAGCATCAGGACATCTGGCTGCAGCCTCTGCGCATCGCTTTCAGGCATATCCGCGAACGGGCGGAGCTGAAAAAGATCATCACACTGGCAGTGGGGGTCAACCTGATTGTCGGGGTCACCCTGGCCACTTCGGCGGCCATGGTGCTGGGTCAATACAGCGCCGGCAAGGACGACTACGCCATGCTGCAAGCGGTTGGCGCGGTGACCACCATCGTGATTCTGTTTTTCCTCGCCCGGGTGGTATTGCCGTTGCGCGTACTGGGTGGGGTTGCCTGTTCGATGCTCGCCGCCGGCGCCTTCATCAGTGCCCTGAGCCCGAACCTGGCGGGTTATGTGCTGGGTTTCCTGCTGATCGTCGGCTTCGACAAAATGTTCAACGTCTACATGCGCAGCATTCGCCAGCGAGTCATTCCACCTCAGGACTTCGGCAAGACCGTGGGCGTGGTCACCCTGCTCAACAACTTGTCGCAACCGCTGGCCGGTCTGCTGGTCGCACTGCTTGCTGCGCCATTGGGGACGCAACGTGTGATTCTGATTCTGGCCGTGCTGGCGACGCTGCTGGGCGTGGCGGCTTTCGGGTGGTTTGCCCGAGTACGTAATGCCCACGCCACGTCGATCCTCGAGACCGAGCAGTAACGGATTTCACTGTCTTAGAGCGATGTCCAAAAACAAAAAAACCGCAGCCTGCGAAGGACTGCGGTTTTTTCGTTTCAGATTTTCCGGTTTCAGATCAGGCTACGATATCGGTCGCCACCGCCTGCCCCACCACACCCACGGCGAAGTCCACCGAACCCTGGCCTGTGAGGTCAATCATCAGGCTGGTCTGGTTGGTCTGTTCGAAGTAAGTGAGGATCGCGTCCCCGGCATGCCCTGTGAAGCCGCTGACGAAGTTCAGTGTGGCTGCGCCGGTGGCGAACCCGGCGATGCCTGACAGGTCGATCTTGTCCAGGCCGCTGGTGAAATCCATGATCCAGTCCGGCGCGGTCATGGTCGAGTCGCTGGCCGCGCCGAACACGAAGGTGTCTGCGCCCTCACCACCCCACAGCGAATCACCGCCGCCACCGCCGTAAATGATGTCGTTGCCGGCACCGCCGACCAGGTCGTTGGCCGCTGCGTTGCCGATCAGCAGGTCATTGCCCGAGCCGCCAATGGCGTTTTCCACGGTCACGCCGTGAGCGATGGACACGTTGCCCACCAGACCGCCGACATCGGAGAACGACCCTTCGTTGAGGTTGATCTTCTGGTTCTGGCTGAAGCCGGAGAAATCCAGCGTGTCATTGCCGCCGCCGTCCCACACCGAGAACACCACTTTGGAAGTGTTCGAGGTGGCGCTGTAGAAGTCGCGATCGGCGTTCGAGTTGAAGCCGTACACGGTGTTGTCGGCACGGGTTTCGAAGTTGGCGCCGTAGAGTTTCTGCACCGCGACGATGTCGTCCATCAACGGTGCCGAGGCGTAGGCGCCGCTGCCGTCCTTGCTGAAGTTCTGGTCGGTGTTGGCTTCGCTCCAGTAGCTCATCAGGCTGTAGCCACGGGTGTCTTCGGCGTATTTGGCGTCGCCGTAGGTCGGGTTGCCGTTGCCGGCGTTGTAGGCGCCCGGGTGCGACAGGCCGAGGGTGTGGCCGATTTCGTGGGTCAGTGTCTGGCGCCCGTAGTTGTTGGTGTCCGGGGTCTTGTTGACCTGGTACTGATCGTTGATCAGGTACCACGACTGACCGTCGTAGCTGCTGCCCTGCGGCAGGTAGGCGAACGCCGCGCCGCCGGTGCTGACGTCGTAGTTGCCGAAAGTCATGTGGCCGTCGCCACCCTTGCCTTCGGTGAAAGTCACGTTGGCCACGTCGGACCACGATTGCATCGCCAACACGGCCTGGGCCTTTTGCTGGGCGCTGAACTCGCTGAAGTTACCGAGTTTCGGGTTGTAGTTCGACGGTTTGTCGGTCAGGAACGTGTAGGTCAGATCAATCTTGCCGTCGGCATTCTTGTCCTGCCACGACATGCCCTTGCGCAGGATTTCGTCGGCGGCCTGGTCGGCGGTGAACGATGGTTTGCCGTTGACGGTTCCGGTGCCGCGATCGTACAGGTGGCTGAAGGTGTCGACGGCGGTGAAGGCGCTGCTGGCCTGGGAGGAAGGTTGAGACATGGTGTACGTCCTTGTTTCTGAAGAGTCAGTGTCAGACAGAAAAACGGCGATCTTCTGGCGAGATCGTCCTGTCACTCGCCCTGTTAGGCAGATTGAACCTGCCACAGCCGCCAACGCGGGCGCTAATCAATTTCTCGATAGCGTCCCGGATTGCTCCGACGGGGGCTGTCATGACCGGCAAACTATTCATCTGTATATCCATACAGATAAAAGTTGCCCCATCGCCCGAGTCAGGCCATTCTGTGCGCCTCTTCGGGCAATGATCGACGACGGTGGTTATGCGGCTGTACCTCTGTGAAAAACCTTCCCAGGCCAAGGACATTGCGGCCGTGCTCGGCGCAAAGCGTCGGGGCGACGGCTGCTGGCTGGGAACGGACGTCACGGTGACCTGGTGCATCGGCCACTTGCTGGAAACCGCACCGCCGGACGCCTACGACGCCAAATACAAGCGCTGGGTGCTGGCCGACCTGCCGATCATCCCGGACAAGTGGAAAATGACCGTCAAGCCGCGTACCGCCAGCCAGTACAAGGCGGTCAAGCGCCTGCTCGGCGAGGCCAGCGAACTGATCATCGCCACCGACGCCGACCGCGAGGGCGAAATGACCGCCCGGGAGCTGGTGGAGCATTGCCGCTATCGCGGGCCGATCCGCCGCTTGTGGCTGTCGGCGCTGGATGAAGCCTCGATCCGCAAGGCGTTGGCAGCGCTCAAACCGGGCGCTGAAACCTTCAGCCTGTATCACTCGGCACTGGGGCGCTCGCGGGCGGACTGGCTGATCGGGATGAACATGAGTCGCCTGTTCACCCTGCTCGGCCGGCAATCGGGCTATCAAGGCGTGTTGCCGGTGGGCCGGGTACAGACGCCGACCTTGCGACTGGTGGTGGATCGCGACCGCAGCATTGCCGATTTCGTGCCGGTCGCGTACTGGGCCATCGACGTGCAACTGCTGCACAACGGCACGCCGTTCACGGCGCAATGGCGGGCGCCGGGCGATGCCTGTGACGATCAGGATCGCTGCCTCAATCAGGCCCTCGCCCAGCAAGCGGCCGCCGCGATCGGCAGCGCTGCCAGTGCCCGGGTGGTCAAACTGCGCACCGAGCGCATGCGCGAGGTGGCGCCCCTGCCCTTCGACCTCGGCACCTTGCAGGAAGTCTGCTCGAAGAAGCTCGGCCTCGGTGCCCAGGAAACCCTCGACATCGCCCAGGCGCTTTACGAAACCTACAAGGTCATCACCTACCCGCGCAGCGATTGCGGCTATCTGCCCCTGAGCCAGCACAGCGAGGCGCCAGGGATTCTTGCGGCGTTGCGTCAGGCCGATCCGAGCCTCGAAGCGCTGCGCGAGCATCTGGAGCCACAGCGCCGCTCCCGCGCCTGGAACGACGCCAAGGTCAGCGCCCACCACGGCATCATTCCGACCGCTGCCGCGAAAAACCTGGAGCGTCTGACCGGCAAGCACCGCGCGGTCTACACGCTGGTTCGCGCACGGTATCTGGCTCAGTTCCTGCCCAATCACGAATACGACCGCACCCAGGCCGATTTCGATTGCGCCGGGGAAGCCTTGCGCGCGGTCGGCAAGCAGATCATCGAGCCGGGCTGGAAACGCGCGTTGCCCGAAGCGCTGGCCCCGGCCAGGGGGCGTGAAGCCCCCGCGCCACAGACGCTACCGACACTGACCCAAGGCGCCGAGTGCGCCGTGGCGGACGTGAAGCTCAAGGACCTTTGGACGCAACCGCCCAAGCCCTATACCGAAGGCGACCTGATCAAGGCCATGAAGAACGTCGCCAAACTGGTGGAAGATCCGCTGCTCAAGCAGAAACTCAAGGACACCACCGGCATCGGCACCGAAGCTACCCGCGCCTCGATCATTCAAGGGTTGCTGGATCGCGGTTATCTGGTGAAAAACGGCAAGGCGCTGTCCGCCACGCCCGCCGCCTTCAGCCTGATCGACGCCGTGCCGCGGGCGATTGCCGACCCCGGGACCACGGCGATCTGGGAACAGGCGCTGGACATGGTGCAGAGCGGCGAGATGAGTCTGGAGGAGTTCGTCACCAAACAGGCCGCATGGATGAGCAAGCAAGTGACCCGTTGCGCCGGGCTGAACCTGACCATCAGCGGCCCGCCACCTGCCGGCAAAGCCGCTGCGCCATGGAAGAACAAACGCAAGACCACTCGGCGCAAAACCACCGGAACCGGCAAACGCTCGGCAAAACCGGCAGCCAAATAGCCCGCTGCACGCTACTGTTTCTGCAGTGATGGTCAGGAGGCAGCGGCATGTCTGTCATCGAACTGCGCGTCGCCCGGCGCGACGAACTGGACACCCTCGAAAACCTGATGCAGTTCTACACCTATGACTTCAGCGAGTGGCTGCCGCTGAAGCTGGGAGGACATGGTTTCTTCCCGATCCAGTTGAAAGACGATTACTGGCGCCAGCCAGCGACCCGGCCATTCCTGATCCACGTCGACGGCGAACTCGCGGGGTTCGTGACCGTGGATGACCACCTCCTCATCGAAGGCGCCGACTTCAACATCGGCTATTTCTTCGTCAGCCGGCGCTGGCGTGGCCAAGGCGTCGCGCAGTTTGTCGCCTCTGCCCTCTTGAGCCACTTGCCCGGTCGATGGCAGATTTTCCATGTCGACGCCAACCTGCCTGCACAGCGGTTCTGGGCCCGGTTCATCCCCGAGCTGAGCGGCGGCGACTTTACTCGCCAGACCAAAACCGTGGACGGCTATCCCTGCACGTTCTACTGCCTGCGCAGCCTTTCTCCCGCTGCGTGAGCTCCTCTTTTTTCATTCCAGAATGACTTTGTCCGACAATATGTAGTGACCAAAAATAATCACTACAAAACCGTTGACGGCATCGTTTTGCTTTTGCATGATGCAGACGTCTCCCCGATCGGGAGCACTGGCAACACGCTTGAGCAAGCTCGTCTGACCGCCGAGCTGTTTTTTCCGGATACACGCTGCCCACAAGGCAGATTGAAGAAGCTGACCTGGCCTGAACGTCCAGTACAAGGACGAGAAGCGCTGGCGAAAATTCTCAAGACGCTTGTGGTCGACCCTGAAAACGTCGTCAAGGAGCCTCCCGGTTTTCGCTGCTTCTCCTCGTTGTGACGCTTTTGCGTAGCAGTTATTCAACACGACTACATGCAACAGACGCATGACCCCGTACTTCACACGGGCGACCGCTGACGTCCTGGTTTCGGTGCCAGGGATCAACTAACCGATGGGCTACCTGTATTAGCGAATCAACTTTGAAAGATCACCAGACTGGTCAAGGGGCAATATGATGAATCTGAACAATCAACCTACTATCGAAGAACTGGCTCGTATGTTCGCTGCGCAAAAAGACAGCCACGACAGCCATATTCTGTGGATCAGCAAGTCGGGTCAGGTCCATATCGACTGCCTGTCGCCCCATGCTGGTGAAGAAGAGTTCGACCGGAACAACCAGAACCTGCTGGCCCGCCTGAAGATGTACCGCCGTGGCCACGGCTATGTCGGCAAGAAAGCCGCGGCCGACAAGGACTTCATCGGTAATGTTCTGCAAACGCTGAAACAGGCGTGGGACTCGATGCAGAACAAGAACGAAGTTCGGGTGATTGATCGGTTCTGCTAAGTTAAAACTTCAATAAAACAAGGGCCTGCTTCGAAAACGAAGCAGGCTCTTTTTATTGCTCGCAAAAAAAGCTCATGAACGAGTTTCCAGCACCAACTTCATAAACGCCTCAGCCGCCGCACTGTGATAGTTGTTGTTGCGCCGCAACAACGCCGCTCCCCGCTGCGGCGCTTCGCTCTCGACCCGCAACCTGCGCAACGCCCGGTCCTCGGTCGCAATCGCCTCGGGCAGCATGGTCGCAATCGGCGCATGCCGGATCACTTCCAGCAACGTGCTCACCGAATTCACCTCTATCTGCACCTTGGGGGTGATGCCGTTCTGGCGGAAGTATTCATCGATCGACAGGCGCGTGAAAAAATCCGGCGCCAGCAAGGCGAAATCCAGCTGCGCAATGTCATCCGGGGTCAGCACCGAAGAGCTGTCGTATAGCGGATGCTCACGCCCGACCATCACCCCCAACGTCTCGACAAACGCCGGAATGCACTCAATGTCCGGATTGCGCACTGGCGTGAAGGCAATCGCAATATCCAGCGAGTCATCCGCCAACCCGGCCTCGATGTCGTCCATCGACAACTCGAAAATCTCCAGGTGAATCCCCGGATACCGCGCCACGTAATCGCGCACCAACGGCCCGACCAGGTACGCCATGAACGTCGGCGTCATGGCCAGCCGCAGCGAGCCTCGGGACAGATCCTTCACGTCATGCAACGCGCGCTTGCCCGCCTCCAGCTCCACCAGCACCCGTCGCGCGCATTCGATATAGGCCTGTCCGGCGTCCGTAGGTTTGACCGAGCGCGAGGTGCGATCAAACAGATCCACACCGAGGGTTTCTTCCAGTTGGCGGATCTGTTGCGACAAGGTCGGCTGCGACACGTGCAACGCCTCGGCCGCCCGGGTGAAGCCGCCGTGATCGGCCACGGCCAGCAGGTATCGCAAATGTCGCAGCAGCATGGACGCTCCATCTATAGGCAGTACTTATGCTTGGCATTGTATATCGGTCTTGGACGCTATGGATCAATCGGCAGAAGATGAATCCCACACAGCAAGCCAACCCCGAAAGGAGAAGCACCATGCAATCCCAAGCCTACAACGACTGCCGCATCGCCCTCACCACCCGCGCCCTGGATGCCAAGGCTCAGAAAAACCTGTCGTGGCAGGACCTGGCCGACGGCACCGGCCTGAGCCTGGCCTACGTCACCGCCGCCCTCCTCGGCCAGCACCCATTGCCGAAAGCCGCTGCCGAAGTGGTCGGCGACAAGCTTGAGCTGAGCGCCGAAGACGTCGCCGCTCTGCAAATCATCCCGCTGCGCGGCAGCCTCGACGGCGTGCCGACCGACCCGACCATTTACCGCTTCCACGAGATGATCCAGATCTACGGCACCACCCTGAAGGCGCTGGTTCACGAGCAGTTCGGCGACGGCATCATCAGCGCGATCAACTTCAAGCTCGACATCAAGAAAGTCGAAGACCCTGAAGGCGGCTCCCGCGCCGTGGTCACCCTCGACGGCAAGTTCCTCCCGCTGCGTCCGTTCTGATCCCTCCCGGGCCCGCAACCCGCGTGCGGGCCCCTCCAAACCTGATTTGCCAAGTCATCACCACATCTGTCTGGAGGCTGCCCCATGCAAAAAATTCTGTTGACCCTGGCCCTGCTCGCCGGCCTCGCCGCCCAGGCCCAGGCTGATGAAGAGGCCGTCGCCTACCGCTACGGCATGTCGCTGGACATCGCGCAAGTCGTGAGCATCACCCCGGTCGCCGACGTCTGCGGCGTAGTGCCGGTCGAAATGACTTACCTCGACAGCCACGGCGCAAAACACATTCTTCAATACAGCGAATTCGGCACCGGCTGTTCGAACTGAGAGGACACACCATGAAAAACCTGATCGAAGGCTTCCTGAAGTTCCAGAACGAGGCGTTTCCGCAACGCACCGAGCTGTTCAAACACCTGGCGACCACCCAGACCCCGGGCACGCTGTTCATCACTTGCTCCGACAGCCGCGTCGTCCCGGAACTGCTGACCCAGCAAGAACCCGGTGAGCTGTTCGTGATCCGCAACGCCGGCAATATCGTGCCGTCCTACAGCCCGCATCCGGGCGGAGTTTCGGCGACGGTGGAATACGCGGTGGCCGTGCTCGGCGTAACCGACATCGTGATCTGCGGCCACTCCGATTGCGGCGCCATGACCGCCATCGCCCAGTGCAAATGCATGGATCACCTGCCCGCCGTCAGCGGCTGGCTGCAACACGCCGAGTCGGCGAAAGTGGTCAACGAATCGCGGCTACACGCCAATGACGCCGCCAGGCTGAGTTCGATGGTGCGGGAAAACGTGATCGCGCAACTGGCGAATATCCAGACTCACCCGAGCGTGCGCCTGGCTCAGGAGAAAGGCCTGCTGAATCTGCATGGCTGGGTGTACGACATCGAGACCGGCTCGATCGACGCACTGAGTGCCGACCGTCGCACCTTTGTCTCGCTGGCCGAGCAACCGTCGACTTGCGCGGTGTACGGTCAGGCAGTCGATGCGGCTTGAAAACACAACGCCGCGCCCGCCATTGCGACGGGCGCGGCGTTGTTCTGTTCAGCGTTTTACGCCCAGATCGATCTGCGTCATGCGGCTGCGTACGGTGAACACGCCGTCACCGGAGAGGATCGCGCTGCGGGCAAACAGGCGGCCGCTTTCCCAGTTCGAAAGGCCCAGTTCCGGCTTGTTCAGCGCGTACTGGCCATCGACCCAACGGGTGATCCCGTTGCCCACGAACGGCGCGTTGACCGCGCTGTAGAAGCGCTCCTGAACCGCCGCGTCCTCGCTGATCAGCGACACGGTGAACTGCGGGCTGTAACGGTTGAACAGCGCGATGGCCTGATCCAGATCGTCGACGATCATCAGGCTGGTTTCCGGGGTTTCTTCCCATTCCCACTCGCGGCCCAGTTGGGCTTCCGACAGCGGTTCGGCCAGCGCTTCGGTCTGGTAACCCTCGGCGCGATAGACCTCGACCGTCGCGTTCCGCCAGTCGCTCGGCAGGTAGCTTTCGCTGCCTTCGACGATATGCAATTTGCAGCCCTGGCCACGCGCGGTGCCGGCCTGCTGCAAGGCGTCGAGGAACAGCGGCACCAGTTCGGCAGCACGGTCGCGCTGGATCAGGCAGACGTTCAGCGTGTTGCAAACCTTGCGATCCAGCGAGTTGCGCACCACAGCGGCAAAGCGCTTGGCGTCCGCCTCGCGGTCGGCGATCAGCCACGCGCCACCAGTGCCGTGCAGGCTGACGGCGGTGCCGGCCTGCTGGGCGATGCTGCCCAACTGGCTGACCGCACGCCCCGAACCACGGGCCACCGCCAGCGACAGACGCCGGTCGGCGAACATCGCCCAACCGGCGGCGTGGTTGACGCTCTCCACCAGCGACACCGCACCGGCCGGCAGACCGGCATCGACCAACGCCGGGTTCAGGGCGTGGCTGACGATGGCTTGCGCGGTACCCAGCGCATCGCTGCCAATACGCAGCACGGCGGTGTTGCCGGTGCGCAGTACGCCCGCGGCGTCGGCGAAGACGTTTGGCCGACCTTCGAACACGAACGCGACGATGCCCAGCGGCGACACTACCTGCTCGACCTTCCAGCCGTCATGTTCGACGCTGCTGATCACCTTGCCACGGGTGGCCGGCGCATCACGCCAGGCCCGCAGACCGGCGATCATGTCGCGGCGCATGCGCTCGTCGGCGAGCAAGCGGGTGGTGGAGCGACCGCGCGCCTTGGCCCGTTCGATGTCGGCGAGGTTGGCGGTTTCGATCAGTGCCCAGGCGTCCGGGTTTTCCAGACGTTGGGCAAACAGATCGAAGAAGCGGCTGATGGCCTCGTCCGGCACCGCTGACAACGCGGTAAACGCCGCCGCTGCACGCTCGATTGCCACCGAGGCTGCCTGCTGATCCGCCACCGGAATCAGCAACAGCTCGCCGCTCACCTGCTCCACCAACAGGTGGTCGCCGGGGCGGAAACGCTCGGCCAGTTCGGGGCTGACCACGGTGACGCGGTTACCGGCGAAAGGGATAGGCGTGCCAGCGACGAGACGTTCGAGCGCGAGAGACATGGAGCGGATTCACCATATTGAGGGCGGCCGGAAAATGTATAGGTTGGCCTCCCTCAAAGCAACACGGCCTCAGAACACCGACCAGCCAATCCGCGAGCTGAGCATTTCCAGCGCCGCCATCCCCGCCAGCGAGTTGCCCGCCGTGTTCAGTTCCGGCGACCACACGCACACCGTGAACTGCCCCGGCACCACCGCAACGATGCCGCCACCGACGCCGCTCTTGCCCGGCAGACCGACGCGGTAGGCGAAGTTGCCCGCCTCATCGTACAGGCCGCTGGTAGCCATGATCGAGTTGACTTGCTGGGTCTGGCGGCGAGTAAGAATCTGCTCACCGCTGTGCTTGCAGAAACCGTCGTTGGCCAGGAAGCAGAACGCCCGGGCCAGATCGATGCAGTTCATACGCAACGCGCAGTGGCTGAAGTAGCTGCGCAGCACCGCTTCAACGTCGTTGTGGAAATTGCCGAAAGATTGCATCAGGTACGCCATCGCCGCGTTGCGCGCGCGGTGCTGGTATTCGGAGTCAGCGACCTTGCCGTCAACCATCACCTGCGGGTTGCCCGACAGCCGCCGTACGAAGTCGCGCATCGACAACGCGGGCGCCGCAAAGCGTGACTGGTTGATGTCGCAGATCACCAGCGCCCCGGCGTTGATGAACGGATTGCGCGGACGGCCGCGTTCGAATTCCAGTTGCACCAGCGAGTTGAACGGCTGGCCGGACGGCTCATGGCCCAGACGCTCCCAGATGGCCTCGCCGGAATGTTCGATGGCCTGCACCAGGCTGAATACCTTGGAAATACTCTGCACCGAGAACGGCGTCTCGGCGTCGCCGGCGCAATACATCTCGCCGTCGTTGCCATACACGGCGATGCCCAGTTGATTGGCCGGCACGGTGCCGAGGGCGGGAATGTAGTCAGCCACCTTGCCCTGCCCGATCAGGGGCCGGACAGCGTCAAGGATCTCGTTCAACAGCGCTTGCATGCCGGGTCTCGAAGTCTCGCCCCATGGGATTGCGGGGACACGGTGGCTAGACGCTGCGCCCGGCAATCGAATCACAACGGCGCTGTGTATCGCAGTGTGTACGGCCCGACGCCCGACACATCCCGCGCACAAATCCGGCCCTTTGCGACACATCCGCGATACAGCCTGACGCTCAAATACGCCTGTCGATCGGCAACCCCGATCAAGCCTTTGAACTAACCTATCGCATCGGAGATACATCATGACCAAGCGCTCGAAAACCTCCCTGACCCTCGGCCTCCTGCTTGCCGGTGGCCTGGCCCTGTCCAACGCGGCTTCGGCTTCCGAAGCGTTCAGCGTCAAGCAACTGGATCACGGCTACAGCCAGACCCAGGCCAAGGCCGACTCGGCGGAAAAAACCTCGGAAGGCAAATGCGGCGAAGGCAAGTGCGGCGCCGGCGAATAACCCTTTTCACGGGGCACGTCGGTGCCCCGTTTTCTTTTGAATGAATGGAGCCTTCCCATGACCACAGCTCTCTCGTCGGCCGTCAAAGGCCTGCATGTGAACCTCGACCGCGCCGGTCAGTGGCTCGCGCCGCTGACCTTGCGCCTGTTCATCGCCTGGGAGTTTTTCGAATCGGGGCTGGAGAAATTCAACGGCCAGAACTGGTTCGAAGACATTCAGGAGCGGTTCCCGTTTCCCTTCGACCACTTGCCGGCCACGCTGAACTGGGAACTGTCGATGTGGGCCGAGCTGATCTGCGCGCTGGCGATCCTGATCGGATTCGGCACGCGGATTTCGGCGATTTCGCTGATTGTCGTGACCGTCGTCGCCACCGCTGCCGTGCACTGGCCGGCGGACTGGTCATCGTTGAGTGAGCTGGCCCAGGGTTACGCGATCACCAACAAGGGCTTCGGCAACTTCAAGCTGCCGGCGATTTACTTGGCTGCGCTGCTGCCGCTGGTGTTTGCCGGGGCCGGCAAGTTGAGCGTGGATGCGTGGCTGGCGCGGTTTTTCTGGAAACACGCCAGCCACTGAGGATCAATGCGCCCGGTCCAGCCCGGCCAGCAACGCACTGTCCCGGCTGTAGATGTCCGGTGCGTAGAGCACACGCCCCTGGCCGTCGACCTGTGCCGTCCAGTAAGTCATGAGGATCGGCACCGGATTGCTCAGGCGGAATTCATGGGTGGTGCCGGTGGCGAGCAAGGTGTCGGTGCGCGCCTTCTCCGCCGGGCTGAGCAGCAAATCGCGCAGCTTCATCGGATGCTCGACCCGCACGCAGCCGGAGCTGAACGCCCGTGGCCCCTTGTCGAACAGCGCCTTGCTCGGCGTGTCGTGCAGGTACACCGAAAACGGGTTGGGGAAACGAATGACCATTTGCCCCAGCGGGTTGCGTGGCCCGGCGTCTTGACGCAGGAGGATGTTGCCGGGGTTGTCCCAGTCGATGTCGGCGGCGGCCAGCGGCTGGCCGTTGGCGTCGAGCACTTGCAGGTTCTGGCGGCTGAGGAAGGTCTGATCCTTGCGGATTTCCGGCAGCTTGTCTTCCTTCCAGATGGTCGGCGGCACGGTCCAGGTCGGGTTCAGCGTCAGGCGCGTGACCCGGGATTTGAGCAGCGGGGTCTGGCGTTCGGCGCGCCCGACCTGGGTGCGGGTCTGCCACACCGGCAGGCCACCTTGATAAAGCGTCAGCTCGGCAGCGGCGACGTTGACCAGCAGACCGTCCGGCTCCATGTCTTGGGCCATCCAGCGGAAACGTTCAAGGTTGACCCGCAATTGTTCGCGACGGGTCAACGGGCTGATGTTCAGCTCCGCAATCGTCCCCGGCCCGACCACCCCGTCGGCCTGCAACGAATGGTTGGCCTGAAAACGCTTCACCGCCTCCACCAATACGCCGTGATAAGCGTTGTCCGGCGTGCCGACCACACTGCTCAGATAACCTTCGCTGTAGAGCCGGCGGGCCAGTTCCGGCACGCGTTTGTCTTCCATGTCCGGACGCAGCAACGGGCCGTTGCCCACCGACGTCCACTGAGGCAGGGCTTGCAGGCGCTGCGCGGCATACAGATGACGCAGGTTCTGGTACTGCGCCAACTGCGGCCGGGCCAGATCGAAGGCGGCGGGAACGTTGTGCACGCCTGGCACGGCGATCGCCAGCAATTCAGCCTGACGGTCGCGAGGCGTTTCGTCGGAATGCCACAGCGGTTCGAAGTGCGATTGCAACAGGCGGCCGTAATGCAGATCCTGCAGGGCTTGCAGGTAATAGCGGCTGATCTCGATATCGGCGCACAGTTCTCCATCCTGCGGGGCAGTGAGCGCTACCGGATAGCGTTTCGGGTTCAGGCCATCGTCGGCCAACAGCTGCAATTGCGCATGCAAGGCCGGCAATTGCCCGCCATCGGCCCACACTGGCAGCCAGTCCTGCTGCTGGTAGAACGCGCGCAACTGATCCAGCGCCGGACCGTTGAGACTGGTGCCGATCGTCGGGCACGCCTGGGGCAGGCTGATCAGCGCAGCCTGCAGCGGGCTCTGCGGTTCGATGGGCATTTCCGTCGGCACGGGCGGCAGCGTCGGGAGTCCCGGCAACGGCTCTTCGGCGCAAGCGACAAACGGCGCAGCGAGCAAACAAATGCTCAAGTAGCATGCGTACTTTTTGAACAACTGCTTTACTCCAATCCATGGCCGTCTTGATTGACGGTCAACCTTACCTCAGGTGCGGTGCACAGTCAGGCCCGATTCGCGGGCTTGCCGGGAACGACTGGACGTCAGGAGCCTAAGTGCCAAACAAGTAGCAAGTGGAGACTCACTTTAAATGTTGACGTTTTTGCGCCGACTTCTGCTGACTGCCACCGCCCTTGGCGTGCTGACCAGTCCAGCCTTTGCCGCCGGCACCACTTCGCCGGTTCTGTACACCAGCCTCGCGCACGCCGCGCCGGAACTCAATCCCCAGGCGCTGAAAGGTGCCTTGAACGCCATGCAATGTGCGATCAACAACGGCGCGAAGCAGTCTCGTCATCTGGCGATCATCGACTATTCGCAGCCGTCCACCGAGCGCCGGTTGTGGATCTTCGACCTGACGCGGAAAAAACTGGTGCTGCGCGATCTGGTCGCCCACGGCTCGAACTCCGGGGAAAACTTCGCCACCCGGTTCTCCAACCGTGAAGGCAGTTTTCAGTCCAGCCTCGGCCTGTTCCGGACCCAGGAAAGTTACCAGGGCACCCACGGTTACTCGCTGCGCATGGACGGTCTGGAACCGGGCATCAACGACATGGCCCGTGACCGCGCCATCGTCATCCACGCCGCCGACTACGTGAACCCGTTCTGGAGCAAACGTACCGGCCGTCTGGGCCGCAGCCAGGGTTGCCCGGCCGTGCGACCGCAAGTGGCCAAACGGGTGATCGACAGCCTGAAGAACGGCCAATTCATGTTCTCCTGGTATCCGGATCAGCAGTGGCTGAAATCCTCGCCGTACCTCAACTGCCAGCCACAACAGATCGCGAGCATTCTCAGCACTCACGCCAGCTGAATACGCTGTGGGAGTGCGCTGGCTCCCACAGGTTCGGTTTATTACAGATTTGTCATCGAGTTGTCGGTTTGCCGAGCGGATCGCCCGGTAGCTTGAAGTTGTCCCGGCCAGAACGCCGATCAACTTCAACGATTCGAGTGACTCATCATGAAAACCCTGATCCTCGCCTTCACCGCCCTCCTCGCCACCGGTTCCGTGTTCGCCGCGCCTGCGCCGGACGCTGCCGTCATTCATGACAAAACCGGCTTCTTCGTGCACCTGGATGTCGACAAAGTCCTCTCCAGCACCGATATTTCCCAGGCCTGCGGCGTGATCCCCGCGCAGCTCAACTACCTCGACCACCAGGGCCGTGAACATGTGCTGGACTATCAAGTGCAAGGCAGCGGCTGCACCAACGACCATTGAGGCGCAGTAGCCATGAATATCCTTGTTGTCGAAGACGAACCCAAGGCCGGCAATTATTTGCTCAACGGCTTGCAGGAACTGGGCTACAGCGTGAGCCTGGCCCGGGACGGCGCCGACGGTCTGCACCTGGCGCTGGAATTCGACTTCGACGTGATCGTGCTGGACGTGATGATGCCGAAAATGGATGGCTGGGAAGTCCTGCGCCGGCTGCGCAAGGAAACCGACACGCCGGTGCTGTTCCTGACTGCCCGCGACGACATCGCCGACCGGGTCAAAGGCCTGGAACTGGGCGCCGACGATTACCTGATCAAGCCGTTTTCCTTCGCCGAACTGGTGGCACGCCTGCGCACCCTGACCCGGCGCGGGCCGATCCATGAAGAAGAGCAATTGCAGGTGGCCGATCTGCAGATCGATGTGCTCAAGCGTCGGGTCAGCCGCGCCGGCAACCGGATCACCCTGACCAACAAGGAATTCGCCCTGCTGCAACTGTTCGCCACCCACACCGGGCAAGTGCTGTCGCGCTCGCTGATCGCCTCGCGGGTGTGGGACATGAATTTCGACAGCGACACCAACGTGGTCGATGTCGCCGTGCGCCGCCTGCGGGCGAAGATCGACGATCCGTTCCCGCTCAAGCTGATCCACAGCGTGCGCGGCATCGGCTACCGCTTCGATACCCAGCCGTGAAAGTCGCCGGCACGTATTCCCTGACCTTGCGCCTGGCGCTGGTCTTCGCCGTGCTCGCCTTTGCGGCGCTGGCAGGCCTGGGCGCGGCGCTGTACAACCAACTGGAAGCAGCTCTGATTCGCCGCGACGACATCCAGTTGGTCAGTCGCGTCGATCAGTTGCGCACCTTCCTCAACGACAGCAACACCCTGGAGCTGATCAAGAACAAGCCGGCGCTGTTTCAGAACATGCTCGGCAACCGCGAAGCCTTGCTGACCATCGGCGCCCCTGGCCAGCCGCCGCTGCTGGTGGTCAACCCCGGCAACCTCGCCACCCCGAACTTGCCCGCCGTACCGATCGGTCATCCGATGGCCCTGAGCGATGTACAGCACTTGCCGAGCGTCGACGGTGTGCCGTTTTCGGCGGTGGCGGCGACCATCGACTCGGGCGATCTGGGCAACCTGCAGGTGCTCACCGGACGCCTGATGACCGAGCGCACGGCAATGCTCGCCAATTACCGCCTCAGCGTGTACGGCCTCGCATCATTGGCCGCGATCGTGCTGGCGCTGGTCGGCTGCCTGCTGGTGTATCGCGGTTTGCTGCCATTGCGGCGGATTGCCCGGCATGCCCACGGAATCGGCATCGCCAACCTCGGCGAACGCCTCGACCGCCACGGCACGCCCCGGGAATTGCAGCCGATGATCGAAGCTTTCAATGCGATGCTTGACCGGCTCGACCGAGGGGTTGCGCAACTGAGCCAGGTCTCCACCGACATGGCCCACGAACTGCGCACGCCAATCAACAACCTGCTCGGCGAAACCCAGGTCGCCCTGCAACAGAGCCGCAGCGTCGACGCCTATCAGCAGTTACTCGCCTCCAACGTCGAAGAACTCGAACGGCTGGCGCGGATGCTCGACAACATGCTGTTTCTCGCCCGCACCGACCCGGCCAGCGCGCTGAGTCAGCGTCAGGAACTGGACGCCTGCGATGAGATGCAGCGCATTGCTGATTACTTCGAAGGGCTGGCCGCCGACGTCGGCATCAGCATCGAGGCCCGTGGCAGCGGCGTGATCTGGGCCGAACCGATGCTGCTGCGCCGCGCCCTGGCCAATCTGTGCGCCAACGCGATCAAGTACGGCGCGGCGGATTCGACGCTGCAGGTCGAGGCCGTGGCTGAAGCGGACGGCAGTTATCTGCGGGTACGCAATCAGGGCGCGACCATTCCGGCAGAACATCTGTCGCGGCTGTTCGAACGCTTCTACCGCGTCGATCCGTCCCGCGAGCGCTCGGCCCAATCCAACGGACTGGGCCTGTCGATTGTCGCGACCATCATGCAATTGCATCAGGGCCGCTACAGCGTCAGCAGCGCCGACGGCATCACCTGCTTTGAACTGTTCTTTCCGGCCCGACAACCCCGCGACTGATTTCGCCAAGGTCTCCCTGTGGGAGCGAACCTGCTCGCGAATGCGTTGTGTCGAGCACTGATGAAACTGACTGACCCGGGCGCTATCGCGAGCAGGCTCGCTCCCACAAGGAAAATGCAGTGCGACGGCGCCATTGTGTGCGCGAAGTCTGCGCCTAACGCGCATCCCCGCCAGCGGGCTTATAGAACAGAAACTTCCTGGTCTCGGCGGTTTTCCTGTATTCCTTCGCCCAGCTCGGATGAACGTTACGGTCGTGGAAATACAGGGCGCCATGGGTGCGGTCGGTGAGCTGGCGGTTCAGTGCCTTGCCGGCGATTTCCTTGGCCAGCGCGTATTCGGCGTCCTCCTTGACCTGATCCGGACGCCCGTCGCACCACCAGGAAAACTGGCAACTCCTGGTTTCCGAGCCCTGCTTGACCACCTCGCAGACCGTGCCCGGAAAGCCGTCATGCCCGAGACGGTTCATCACCACACTGGCCACACCTTCCATGTCGGCGTTGTCCTTGCCCTTGGCTTCCCAATAGATACTGCGCGCCAGACAGGTGATCGGATCATCCAGTGGCGCGGCGCCGGCCGGGTCGACCGCCTGCGCTTCGGTCGGGGTGATGGCTTCGGATTTGGGCGCCGGCGGCGCGTCGGGTTTGTCGGCGGCCTTTTCTTCCAGAACCTCGGCTTTCGCCTCGGCCTTTTCCTTGATCGGTGCCTGATCGGTGGCCAGTGCCGCGCCGCTCAGCAGGGTCAACGCAAGACAGCAAAGCAACCCGTTCAATCGCATGTTCATTCTTCCGGCAGGGCCCGATGCGGGCAAAGTGTTACGTGGTTGAGACGCCCGGTTTCCGGGGTCTTCGCAGAGTGTAGACGGCAAATTGCACGCAATCGTTCTGCAGAAAAAACCCTGTCGTGAAGAAAAAGACATTGCACCAACCGGGGCCCTTTCGCGCATGATGTGCGCACTCAGCCCAAGGGAGATTTCCATGCGCTTCATGCCATCCGTTCTGCGACTCGCCGCGTTGTCCGTGGGCCTGGCGCTGGCCACTTCGGCCATGGCCACCGACGAGTCGCAATTGATCGAATCGATCAACAGCTACCGCAGCCAGCCGCAGCGTTGTGGCAGCCAGGCGTCCAGCGAATTGCCGCCGCTGTCGGCCGATCCGCGCCTGATTCTGCCGGCCACCGGCGTGGTGGATTTGCAGCAGGCGATGTCCAGCGCTCGCTACCCGATGGTCAACGTGCAGGCGATCACCCTGAACGGACCACGGGACGCGGCGTCGGCGATGAAGGCGATTCAGGAGAGCTTCTGTCAGGTGGTGCTGGATCCGCAGTTCGTCGATATCGGTGTCAGTCGCGCCGACCGTGACTGGCGCATCACTCTGGCCCGACCGCTGCTGTCGGCCCGCCTCGGCGACGGTCAGGCGGAAGGCCAGAAACTCCTCGAACAACTCAATGCCGCCCGCGCCCAACCGCGCCAGTGCGGCAGTCAGGCATTCGCGGCGACCACGCCGCTGGCATGGAACGCCGTGCTTGGCGGCGTTGCCCAGGAACACAGCCGCGAGATGGCCAACAACAATTATTTCGACCACAAGGACCGCAACGGCGGCACTCCCGGCGACCGCGCCGAACTGGCCGGCTACAGCGGCCAGCAGGTCGGCGAGAACATCGCCGCCGGGCAGGACACGGTGCAGAAGGTCGTCGCCGGCTGGCTCGCCAGCCCCGGTCATTGCGCCAACCTGATGAACCCTCAGTATCGTGAGCTCGGCGCTGCGTACGCAGTCGATCCGAAGAGCAGTGCCGGGATTTACTGGACTGCGATGTTTGGCGGGGAGTAAACCTCAAGGCATCCTCCCCATTAGGGGAGGATGCAATAGGCAGGCAATAAAAAACCGGAGCCAGGCTCCGGTTTTTTTATGCTCAGTGGGTTCTCATTCCCGCTGCATACATCGCCAGTTTCAGCAGGCTCGCTACCACCGCCAGCGAGACCACGCTGCCGGACCAGATCAGCAGCAGCCAGCCCAGACGCTTGTACCAGGGGCTGGATTTCACCTCACGCGAATCAATGGTAGCCATCGCCAATCCTCACTTTGCCGCGGAACACGTAGTAGCTCCAGAAGGTGTACATCAGGATCACCGGCAGGATGAACAGCGCGCCGATCAGGGCGAACAGCTGGCTGGTGGCCGGTGAAGCCGCCGCCCACAGGCTGACCGACGGCGGGATGATGTTCGGCCAGATGCTCATTGCCAGGCCGACGTAACCGAGGAACATCAGCGCCAGGGTGAACACGAACGGCCAGTGGGTGTGCCGCTGACGCAGCGAACGCAACAGCCCGAACAACGCCAGCACCGCCAATACCACCAGCCCGGCGAACACGGTCAGGTGCGCATGGTTGAACCAGCGACTGGCCAGTTCCGGATGCAGTTGCAACGTCCACACGCCGATCACCACCACCATCGCCAGCAGCAGCCACGCCAGTGGACGGCTGTAGTGACGCATCCGCGATTCGAGCATGCCTTCGGTCTTGACCAGCAACCAGGTGCTGCCGAGCAAGGCGTAGGCGATCACCAGACCGACGCCGCAGACCAGCGGGAACGGCGCCAGCCAGTCGAGACCGCCACCGGCGAACTCCCGATTCACCACCGGAATTCCCGACACATACGCGCCGATCACCACGCCCTGGGAGAACGTCGCCAGCAGCGAACCGCCAATGAACGCCCAGTCCCACAGATGGCGTTTTTCAGCCGGCGCCTTGAAGCGAAACTCGAACGCCACTCCACGGAAAATCAGACCCGCCAGCATGAAGATCAACGGCAGATACAGCGCCTCCAGAATCACCCCGTAAGCCAGCGGAAACGCGCCGTACAACGCCGCCCCGCCGAGCACCAGCCAGGTTTCGTTGCCGTCCCACACCGGTGCGACGGTGTTCATCATCACGTCGCGTTCCTGCTCGTCGCTGATCATCGGGAACAGGATCCCGAGGCCCAGATCGAAGCCGTCCATGATCACGTACATCATCACCCCGAAGGCAATGATCACGCCCCAGATCAACGAGAGATCGATACCTTGAATACCCATGACTCAACACTCCTTTTTCAGTGGATCCGGGTCGCGGATTCGAGGTTGTCGGTGACCGCCGAAAGTGGCCGGCGCGGGGTCTGCACCTGAGTGCCTTCGGGCGGATGTTCATGGTGCGGCTGCGGGCCCTTGCTCACCAGTTTCATCATGTAGCCGATGCCCACGGTGAACACCGAGCAGTAGATGACGACGAACAGCGCCAACGAGGTGCTCATCTGCGCCACCGAGTGATGGGACGCGGCGTCATGGGTGCGCATCAGGCCATACACCACCCACGGCTGACGCCCGACTTCGGTGGTGATCCAACCGGCCAGCAGCGCAATCAGTCCGCTCGGCCCCATCAGCAGCACCAGCCGCTGGAAGCCGCGATGCCGGTAGACCTTGCCGTTGCGCCGCAACACCAGGCCCAGCACACCGACCAGAATCATCAACATGCCCAGCCCGGCCATCACGCGGAAGCTCCAGAAGATCACGGTCGAGTTCGGCCGGTCTTCTTTCGGGAAACTCTTGAGCGCCGGGATCTGCTTGTCGAGGCTGTGGGTGAGGATCAGGCTGCCGAGGTACGGAATCTCGATCGCATACTTGGTCTTTTCCGCCTGCATGTCGGGGATGCCGAACAGCACCAACGGGGTCGGACCGTTGTCGGCGTTTTCCCAGTGGCCTTCGATGGCGGCGATTTTTGCCGGCTGATGCTCCAGGGTGTTCAAGCCATGGGCGTCACCGACCACCGCTTGAATCGGCGCCACGATCAGCGCCATCCACAGCGCCATGGAAAACATCTTGCGCACCGGTTTGCTGTCGTTGCCGCGCAGCAAATGCCAGGCCGCCGAAGCACCGACGAAGAACGCCGTGGCAACGAACGCGGCAATCGCCATGTGCGCCGGACGAAACGGAAACGACGGGTTGAACACGATCGCCAGCCAGTCGACCGGCATCACCCGGCCGTCAACGATCTCGAAGCCCTGCGGGGTCTGCATCCAGCTGTTGGAGGCGAGAATCCAGAAGGTCGAGATCAGCGTACCGATGGCGACCATCACCGTGGCGAAGAAGTGCAAGCCACGGCCCACGCGGTTCCAGCCGAACAGCATCACCCCGAGGAACCCGGCCTCGAGGAAGAACGCGGTCAGCACTTCATAGGTCAGCAACGGCCCGGTGACGCTGCCGGCGAAGTCGGAAAATCCGCTCCAGTTGGTGCCGAACTGGTACGCCATGACCAGCCCCGACACCACGCCCATGCCGAAGTTGACGGCGAAGATCTTCGACCAGAAGTGGTAAAGATCGCGGTAAGTGTCGTTACGGGTTTTCAGCCACAGGCCTTCGAGCACCGCCAGGAAACTCGCGAGACCAATGGTGATCGCCGGGAAAATGATGTGGAACGAAACCGTGAACGCGAATTGAATTCGCGCCAGGTCCAGTGCCTCCAGGTTGAACATGATGATGTCCTCATCCAGGCTGAAAAGCGGCAGCACACGGCCGGGCCACCGCCAGGCGCGAACGCCTGCAGCCAGTCAAAATGCAAAAGGGTTGGATCGCGTGGTTCGGTCAGGCCACCGACGACGGGATCAGGTTGCTCGCCTCGGCCGCTTCGAGGCGGATCGCCACGAATTTGGAGGTCGGCGTGTAGGTGCGGTCGCCGTAGCTTTCCAGCGGCACCAACGGGTTGGTTTCCGGGTAGTACGCGGCAGCCTGCCCGGCGGGAATGTCGTAGGCGATCAGGGTGAAACCGCTGACCCGACGCTCGCGCTCGTCGCCCCACAGCGCCACCAGATCAACCTTTTGCCCCGGTTCGAAACCGAGTCGGCGGATGTCCTGTTCGTTGGCGAATACCACGTCGCGCATACCGTAGACCCCGCGATAACGGTCGTCGAGGCCGTATAGCGTGGTGTTGTACTGATCGTGGGACCGCATGGTTTGCAGGATCAGATGCGGTTTGACCGGCAGGTTGCGCACGCCTTCGCTGATCAGATGCTCCGGCAGCACACACGGGGTGAACTGGGCCTTGCCGGATTCGGTGTTCCAGACCCGGTCGGAGGCGTTGTTGCCGAGGTGGAAACCACCGGGGATCAGCAGCTTCTCGTTGAAATTCTCGAAGCCCGGAATCACGTCGGCGATCAGGTTGCGGATGCGTCCGTAGTCGCCGACCGCCCATTCCCAGTCGATCGGGTGTTTGCCCAATGTGGCGGCAGCGATTCCGGCAATGATCGCCGGCTCGGATTTCAGATGCGCCGACTTCGGCTTCAGTTGACCGAACGACAAGTGCACCATGCTGAAGGTGTCTTCCACTGTCACGCCTTGCGGGCCTTCGGCCTGAACATCGATGTCGGTACGGCCGAGGCACGGCAGGATCAGTGCGTCACGCCCGGTCACCAGATGGCTACGGTTGAGCTTGGTCGAGATGTGCACGGTGAGGTCCAGTTTGCGCATCGCGGCGTGGGTACGCGGCGTGTCCGGCGTGGCTTGAGCGAAGTTGCCGCCCAGCCCGATAAACACCTTGGCTTCGCCGCGTTCCATGGCGCCAATCGCCATCACCGTGTTGTGGCCGTGCATGCGCGGCACCTTGAAGTTGAAGCGCTTTTCCAGGGCGTCCATCAGCTCGGTCGGGGCCAGTTCGTTGATGCCCATGGTGCGGTCGCCCTGCACGTTACTGTGCCCACGCACCGGCGACAGCCCGGCGCCCGGACGGCCGACGTTGCCGCGCAGCAGTTGCAGGTTGATGACTTCTTGCAGGGTCGGCACCGAGTGTACGTGCTGGGTCAGGCCCATGGCCCAGCACATGATCACGCTCTTGGCCCGGGCGTACATGCGCGCTGCCAGTTCGATGTCATGCAGCGGCACGCCGGACTGCTCGACGATGTGCTCCCAGCTCGTGGCATCGACTTCGGCCAGGTAGCTGTCGAGGCCCGACGTGTGCTCGGCAATGAACGCGTGATCGAACACCGGTTCGCCGCCAGTGGCCTGGGCTTCGCGCTCCCACTCCAGCAGGAACTTGGCCATGCCGCGAATCATCGCCATGTCGCCGCCCAAGGCCGGGCGGAAGTACGCGGTGTTGGTCGCTTCCCAGCCGTTGCTGAGCATCTCGATCGGGTTCTGCGGATTCTGGAAGCGCTCCAGTCCACGCTCCTTGAGCGGGTTGATGCACACCACCTGCGCGCCGCGTTTCACCGCTTCACGCAGTGGTTCGAGCATGCGCGGGTGGTTGGTGCCGGGGTTCTGGCCGATGACGAAAATCGCGTCGGCGTGGTGCAGGTCTTCATAGACCACCGTGCCTTTGCCGACGCCCAGGCTCTCGCCCATGCTCACCGCACTGGCTTCGTGGCACATGTTCGAGCAGTCGGGGAAGTTGTTGGTGCCGTAGGCACGGACGAACAACTGATAGAGAAACGCCGCTTCGTTGCTGGCGCGACCCGAGGTGTAGAACTCGGCCTCGTGGGGCGATTTCAGACCTTTGAGGTGTTTGGCGATCAGCGCGAAGGCGTCATCCCAGGTGGTTTCGACATAGCGGTCGACCCGGGCGTCGTAGCGCATCGGATGGGTGATCCGGCCCTGGTATTCGAGCCAGTAATCGCTTTGCTCGGCCAGGGTCGAGACCGTGTACTTGTTGAAGAACGCCGGATCGACCAGGCGGCCGGTGGCTTCCCAGTTCACCGCTTTGGCGCCGTTTTCGCAGAACTTCAGCATGCTCGCGCCGGGCGCTTCACCCCAGGCGCAACCGGGGCAGTCGAAGCCGCCGTTCTGGTTGGTCTTGAGCATGGCGCGGATGTTTTTCAGGGCGTTTTCACTGCCCAGCCAGTTCTTGGTGAGGCTGATGACAGCGCCCCAACCCGCAGCGGCGCCCTTGTAGGGTTTGTAACGGTCGACTTGTGACATGGGACTTCTCCATGACGATGCACACAGGCAAAAACCTGATCGGGTTTAAACAGCGACGACTGACTTTCAAGTTAAAAAGCGGTCGTTTCGTTTGACGGGGCCAAGGATAGGAACCGCTGCAAAACCTTGTCTAATCGCTATTAATGACTGCGTTATCGAAAGCATCTATCACGGCGTTAAACCCTTTGAATACGGGAACTTGCAAAACTAAGCAGCGCAAAATTCCAAATAATTATTTCATCATCGACAGCATCAATCGGCCGGTAATCAAGAGTGATTGGACGCTGTCTCAAGTTGCTCATAATCTGCGCCGACCCAATCCCTTCAATAGCGGATTTCACCCAAGCGAGGCTGTCATGTCAGAGCGCGTCTTGATCGATGGTTACAACCGCCGCGTCGACTACCTGCGCATGTCGGTCACCGACCGCTGCGACTTCCGCTGCGTGTATTGCATGGCCGAAGACATGCAGTTTTTGCCGCGCCAACGGGTGCTGACGCTGGAGGAGATCTATCAACTGGCGCAGAGCTTCGTTGCGCTGGGCACCCGCAAGATCCGCCTGACCGGTGGTGAGCCGCTGATACGCCCCGGCGTCGTCGGCTTGTGCAAGCAGATCGCCGCCCTGCCCGGCCTGCGCGAACTGTGCCTGACCACCAACGGCTCGCAACTCGTCAAACTCGCCAGCCCGCTGTTCGATGCCGGGGTCAAACGCCTCAACGTCAGCCTCGACAGCCTCGATGCCGAGCGCTTCAAGCAGATGACCCGCACCGGCGACCTGGGCCAGGTGATCGACGGCATCGACGCCGCACGCGCCGCCGGATTTACCCGCACTAAACTCAACTGCGTGGTGATGCAGGGCCGCAACGATCACGAGATCAATGATCTGGTGCAGTTCGCCATCGAGCGGGATCTGGATATTTCCTTCATCGAGGAAATGCCGCTGGGGATCATCAGCGAACACAGCCGCGCCGAGTCGTTCTTTTCCAGCACTGAGGTGCGCGAAAAGATCGCCGAGCGCTACACCCTGATCGACTCCGCCGAATCGACCCAGGGCCCGTCGCGCTACTGGCGGCTGGCCGAAGCGCCGCACATTCGACTGGGGTTCATCTCGCCCCACAGCCACAACTTCTGCGGCACCTGCAACCGGGTGCGGCTGACGGTCGAGGGGCGTTTGCTACTGTGTCTGGGGAATGAGCATTCGGTGGATCTGAAAGCGGTGCTGCGGGCTCATCCGGGTCAACCGGAACGACTCGAGAAAGCCATCATTGAAGCAATGAAACTCAAGCCTTACCGGCACAATTTTGAAGTGAACGACGACGTGCAAGTGGTGCGTTTCATGAACATGACCGGCGGCTGATCCGCCACGTTTGCAAGGCAGAGAGCCGCATGATCATCCGACCCAAGGTCAATCAATTCGCCATTCTCTTCACCCTCAAAGGCTCGATTGCCAAGCGCATCGCCCTGCGCGCCCTGATGGTGACGCTGCTGGCGTCGGCCATCGTGCTGGTGGAAATGCTCCACCCGAGCAACTTCACCAAGGTCAACGCCACGCCGTTCACCCTGCTCGGCCTGTCGCTGTCGATCTTCATGAATTTTCGCAACAACGCCTGTTACGACCGCTGGTACGAAGCGCGCAAGGCCTGGGGCGAAGTGATCGTGCATGTGCGCTCGATGATTCGCGAGACCCATGTGATTCGCGAATCTGCGCAGCGCCGTCTGTTGCTGCTCAACCTCGCAGGTTTTGCCCATGCGCTGAATGCGCGGTTGCGCCGGGAAGACGAAGCCGCCGCCAGCGCCGAATGGATCACCCCGCAGCACGACGCGCAGGTGCCGGATTACAGCGGGCGCATCCTGCAAACCGTCGGTCAACAATGTTCCGATCTGCATGAGGCCGGTGATCTCAGCGAGTGGCGCTACATGCTGCTGGCCAATCACCTGACCAGCCTGACCCAGGCGCAGGCGGTGTGCGAGCGGATCAAGAACACGCCGCTGCCCTT
Organism: Pseudomonas sp. 3-2; assembly: GCF_019710535.1. Lineage (NCBI taxonomy): Bacteria > Pseudomonadati > Pseudomonadota > Gammaproteobacteria > Pseudomonadales > Pseudomonadaceae > Pseudomonas > Pseudomonas sp. 3-2. The sequence goes on from NZ_CP081200.1 coordinate 3,945,007, forward strand.
CCCTTACACCCTGCTGCTGCACCGCACGATTTACCTGTTCTGCATCCTGCTGCCGTTCGCCATGGCCGAACCGCTGGGCTGGCTGACGCCACTGTTCACGGCAATTGTCAGCTACACCTTCTTCGGGCTGGATGCGATTGCCGATGAACTGGAAGACCCGTTCGGCCGGGATGAAAACGATTTGCCGACCGATGCGCTGGTGCGCAGCATCGAGCGGGATATTCTGGCAGAGCTGGGGACTGAGCCGTTGCCGCCAGCGCTGAAACCGGTGGACTACGTCCTCAGTTAATCGACTGCCTCCCCCTTCCGGGGAGGGAAACTCATCAATCCAGATGCGCCCAGGTCATGCGGAACGACGCCCCGCCCCACGGTGAATCGCCGACGTCGACCTGCCCGCCATGGGATTGCGACACCCGCCGCACCAGCGCCAGACCGAGGCCAAAGCCGCCCGTGCGGCGGTCACGGCTGGCATCCAGGCGCGAGAACGGTTCGAAGATTTTCTCCCGTCCTTCCAGCGGCACGCCCGGGCCGTCGTCGTTGACCTGCACTTCGTATTGATCGCCGATGCGCACCAGCGACACCTCGACCCGCTGCTCGGCATAGCGAATGGCATTGCGCAGCAGATTGATCACTGCCCGCGCCATGAAGCGCGGCTCGATCCGCACTTCATCGACCCGGCAATCTACGATCAACAGCTGCACCCCGGCGGCCTCGGCTTCCAGCGCCACGCTGCCGACCACGCTGTCCAGCCAGTTGGCCGCCTGGATGTTTTCGCGGGTAATCACCGTCGCGCCACGTTCGAGACTGGCGTAGGTCAGCAGTTCGGAGACCATTTCTTCCAGCTCGCCGAGGTCGGCATACATGTCGGCGATCAGTTCGCGGTTCTGGCTGGCGTCCGGTTGCTGCTTGAGTTGATCGAGCTCGAACGACAACCGGGCAATCGGCGTGCGCAGTTCGTGGGAGACGGCGTTGGTCAGTTCGCGCTGATTGGCGATCAGCCCTTCGATGCGCGCTGCCATCAGGTTGAAGTGGCCGGCCAGGTCGCGGATGTTCGAGCGTTTGGACAGCTGGATCCGCACCGAGAGGTCGTTGTCGCCGAAGCGCTCGGCGGCCAGCCGCAGTTTTTCCAGATCGCGCCAGTGCGGACGAACCCAGAAGTACAGGACGATGCCCAGCAGCACAGCCAGCATCAGGTAGGCCCCGGTAATGTAGAACGGCATCAGGCTCGGCTCGGGCGGCAGCTTGATACTGAGCAACTGCGAACCACCGTCGATGTTGCTGATGAACTGGGTGTAATCGTCACGAATAACCAACACATCCTGGGCCAGTTCGGCTTTTTCCTGATCATTGAGGTTCAATTGGTCAGCCTCGACCAGGCTCAACGTCAGCCCGTAGTGCGGCCGCAACGCCTCCAGTTGCGCCTCGCGCGCCGCGCCCTGCTGGTCGCGCATGTGTTCGACCAGCGACCAGGCCTGACCGCGCACCGCTTCACGGTTGTAGGCCTGCATCTGGTTGTCGAGCAACGCGTTGAAGGTGTGTTCGACGGTTTGCAGCGCCGCCACCAGCCCGACCGTCATCACCAGAAACAGCCCGAGAAATAACCGCAGCATCTACAACTCCCACGCGAACGGATTGAACAGGTAACCCTTGCCCCACACGGTCTTGATGCACACCGGTTCGCGAGGGTTGTCCTTGAGTTTGTTACGCAACTTGCTGATGTAAACGTCGACGCTGCGGTTGAGGCCATCGAACGCGATGCCGCGCATGCGGTTGAGAATGTCATCGCGCGACAGGATCTTGCCGGCGGCGCTGGCCAGCAGCCAAAGCAGTTCGAATTCCATGGTGGTCAGCTCGATCAGTTCGCCCGCCAGACGCACTTCGCGGCAACTGCGGTCGATGATCAGGTTGCCGAATTCCAGTGAACTGACCACGCCGCTGTCCGGCACCTGCCGGCGTTGCAGGGCCCGCAGGCGCGCGAGCAGGACCGGCGGCTTGATCGGTTTGATCACGTAGTCATCGGCGCCGGACTCCAGGCCCAGAATGTGGTCGAGGTCATCTTCCTTGGCCGTCAGGATGACAATCGGTGTGTCCGACACGCTGCGGATTTCCCGGCATACGTGCAGGCCGCTCTGCCCTGGCAGCATCAGGTCGAGCACCACCACTTTGGGCTTGAATTCGAGAAACGCGGCCACGGCCAGATCGCCGCGATGCACCGTGCGTACCTCGTAGCCGTGTTGTTCGAGAAAGTGGGCGATCAGCGCGGCCAGCCGCTCATCGTCTTCCACCAGCAGGACTCTGCCAAAACCCAGGTTATCCATAACAACCGCCGCCAACCGCTTTGTGAAGTGGGCGCCATTATGGCGGCATTCGCGGGCGAGTCGTTTATCGCAGGCAGCAAAAACCGGCCTCCGGGGCCGGTTTTCGTTGATGTTTCATACTCTTAAGAGTTTTTAACAATTCATACCGCGACGGGTACGCCGCTGTGGAAGCGGAATTCCTCGTCCGGCGATTCGATCAGGTCCTGCTCGGCGGCGCGGACTTTCTCGATCACCTGGGCGATGTCCTTGGCGTCACCGTACTGGTAGGCCAGTTTCAGGTAACCCTGGAAATGCCGGGCCTCGCTTTTCAGCAGGCCGAAGTAGAACTTGCCGAGTTCTTCGTCCAGATGCGGCACCAGCGCTTCGAACCGCTCGCAACTGCGCGCTTCGATGAAGGCGCCGACCACCAGGGTGTCGACCAGTTTCACCGGTTCATGGCTGCGCACCACTTTGCGCAGGCTCGAGGCATAACGGCCGGCATGCAGCTGGCGCAGTTCGATCTTGCGTCGCTTCATGATGCGCATCACCTGCTCGTGGTGCACCAGCTCTTCCCGGGCCAGACGCGACATCATGTTGATCAGATCGACATGGGAATGGTACTTGGCGATCAGGCTCAACGCGGTGCTGGCGGCCTTGAACTCGCAGTTCTTGTGGTCGATCAGCAGGGTTTCCTGATCGGCCAGCGCGGCTTCAACCCAGGCGTCAGGCGTGCGGCAACCAAGGAATTCGTGGATTTCGGGAAGGATCATGGGGCTCACGGTCAAAAGGTGTTCGAGCGAAGGGCGCCGATTATACCGGCCTGCCCGCAGACCACCAGCCGCGCGCGTTGATATGCATCAAGTCGCAGACGGATGCGCAGCAACTATAGTTGTGCAACGCCGTGCCTTTTCATTGCTGGAGATTCACTCATGCAAGCCATTCGCAGCATTCTGGTGGTCATCGAACCCGAACACGCGGAAAGCCTGGCGCTCAAGCGCGCCAAGCTGATCGCCGGGGTGACCCAAGCCCATCTGCACCTGCTGGTCTGCGACAAGAAGCACGATCACGCCGGCATGCTCAGCGTGCTCAAGGCCGCGCTGCTGGCGGACGGCTACAGCGTCACCACCGAACAGGCGTGGAACGAGAGCCTGCACGAAACCATCATCGACGTGCAGCAGGCCGAAGGTTGCGGGCTGGTGATCAAACAGCACTTCCCCGACAGCTCGCTGAAAAAGGCCCTGCTGACCCCGGCGGACTGGAAACTGCTGCGCCACTGCCCTACTCCCGTGCTGCTGGTGAAGACCGCCGGTTCGTGGAAGGACAAGGTGATTCTTGCGGCTGTCGACGTGGGCAATGCCGACGGCGAACACCGTCATCTGCACACCACGATCATCGACCATGGGTTCGACATCGCCAGCCTGGCCAAGGGGCATCTGCACGTGATTACCGCCCATCCGTCGCCGATGCTGTCGGCGGCCGACCCGACGTTCCAGCTCAAGGAAACCATCGAGGCGCGCTATCGCGAGCAATGCCGGGCGTTTCAGGCTGAATTCGACATTGATGACGCTCATCTGCATGTCGAGGAAGGCCCGGCAGACGTGCTGATTCCGTTCATGGCGCACAAGCTGCAGGCGGCGGTGACGGTGATTGGCACCGTGGCGCGCAGCGGCGTATCCGGTGCGTTGATCGGCAACACGGCTGAACAGGTGCTGGATCAGCTGGAAAGCGACGTGCTGGTGCTAAAGCCTCAGGAGGTTGAAGACCATTTGGTCGAATTAACGGTGAAGCATTAAGTATTGGGACGCCTGCAAGGCCGTCATCGCTGGCAAGCCAGCTCCCACAGGAACTTCGGTGTGCACTCCATGGAGAGCTTTACACCATCATTGTGGGAGCTGACTTGCCAGCGATAGCAATAGGTCAGTCGCCGAGGGCGTCCTTGAGGAAACCGGGCGCGATGTAGCGCTGATAGTGCGCTTCCGACAGCAGGAAAAATTCCCGATCAATGGCATCGCGCAGTTCCGGCAGGTTCCAGTCACGAAACTCCGGCAGCAGCACCATGCCGTAGGCTTCCAGATTAATAATCACCCGCGCGCCCCGGGCGATCAGCTGATACGCCCAGCAATATTCCGACTGATGCGGCACGAAGCGGATCTTGCGCTGCTCCAGCTGATGGCGCAGACGCGCCGGATCGAAGACCTCGACCTTGCTCGCCATCACTTGTGACAGCAATTGCTCAAGACGCAGCCAGACCGCGCGCTTTTCCTCCTCGTTGTAACCGTTCCAATGGATCACTTCGTGGTGGAAACGCTTGCAGCCACGGCACACCAGATCACCGTAAACGGTGGAGCAGAGGCCGACGCAAGGGGTCTTGATGGTCTGATTGGGCATAGAGTGGGCAAAACACTTGAAACGCGGAACAGGTCGGCATGTTAGCCCTTTGTCCGCCATTCATCACCCCTCAAACGTCAGGGACAAGCGCCGGATCAGGGTTTGCCCCAGCCGCGCACAACGCAACCAAAGTCCAATAGAGCGCGACTTACCTTTAAATTTTTTTTGCCGTAGAATCAGCCAGCCTTTTTAGGCGCCAATGTCCGTTAGAAGCTGTTTTCAAAGCGTCACGAGCACAGTCGTTCCTTCAGAGCGGTGTTGGCGTAAGGTTTTTCCAGCGGGGAAAAGCCATACGCCAACCCTCATCAGCTCCCCGTTCTGCAGGCGTAAAACTTTGAAAGCAGCTTCTGTAAGGAATTGCCGGTAATTCTGGCCGAACGACCCACAACGTCGTGAGGAGCATGAGTACGGCAATTTCGGGATGAGCGTCCCGGACACCCATTTGGGACCACTGATGAGGGTAATAACTGTGCTTGAAGCCTACCGCAAACATATCGAAGAGCGTGCAGCCCTGGGTATCGTTCCCCAGCCGCTTAACGCCGAACAAACTGCAGGCCTGGTCGAGCTGCTGAAGAATCCTCCGGCTGGCGAAGAAGCTTTCCTCGTTGACCTGATCACCAATCGCGTACCACCAGGAGTGGACGAAGCCGCCTACGTCAAGGCCGGTTTCCTCTCCGCACTGGCCAAGGGCGAAGTCTCCTCCCCTCTGCTGGACAAGAAGCGCGCTGTAGAACTGCTCGGCACCATGCAGGGCGGCTACAACATCGTGACCCTGGTTGAACTGCTGGACGACGCCGAGCTGGCGCCAGTGGCCGCCGAGGAACTCAAGCACACCCTGCTGATGTTCGATGCTTTCCACGACGTGGCTGAAAAGGCCAAGAACGGCAACGTTCACGCCAAGGCCGTGCTGCAATCCTGGGCTGACGGCGAGTGGTTCAAGAAGCGCCCGGTGCTGGCCGACAAGATCAGCTTGCGCGTCTTCAAGGTCACCGGCGAAACCAACACCGACGACCTGTCCCCTGCCCCAGACGCCTGGTCGCGTCCAGACATCCCGCTGCACGCCCTGGCCATGCTGAAAATGGCCCGTGACGGCATCGTTCCGGACGAGCAAGGCAAGACCGGCCCGATGAAGCAGATCGAAGAAATGCGCGGCCAGGGCTTCCCTATCGCCTACGTCGGTGACGTGGTCGGTACCGGTTCCTCGCGTAAATCGGCGACCAACTCGGTCCTGTGGTTCTTCGGCGACGACATCCCTTACGTGCCGAACAAGCGCGCTGGCGGTTTCTGCTTCGGCAGCAAAATTGCTCCGATCTTCTACAACACCATGGAAGATGCCGGCGCACTGCCAATCGAGTTCGACGTATCGAACATGAACATGGGCGACGTGATCGACCTGTACCCGCACGCAGGCAAAGTCTGCAAGCACGGTACCGACGAAGTCATCACCACCTTCGAAATGAAGACCCCGGTGCTGCTGGACGAAGTCCGCGCCGGCGGCCGTATCCCGCTGATCATCGGCCGTGGCCTGACCGAGAAGGCTCGCGCCGAACTGGGTCTGCCAGCGTTCGACCTGTTCAAGAAGCCTGAAGCACCGGCTGAAAGCACCAAGGGCTTCACCCTGGCGCAGAAAATGGTCGGCAAGGCATGCGGTCTGGCAGAAGGCAAAGGCGTTCGTCCTGGCACCTACTGCGAACCGAAGATGACCACCGTAGGTTCTCAGGACACCACCGGTCCAATGACCCGTGACGAACTGAAAGACCTGGCGTGCCTGGGCTTCTCCGCTGATCTGGTGATGCAGTCCTTCTGCCACACCGCGGCTTATCCAAAGCCGATCGACGTGACCACCCACCACACCCTGCCTGACTTCATCATGACCCGCGGCGGTGTTTCCCTGCGTCCGGGCGACGGCATCATCCACTCGTGGCTGAACCGCATGCTGCTGCCGGACACCGTGGGTACCGGTGGTGACTCGCACACCCGTTTCCCGATGGGCATCTCGTTCCCGGCCGGTTCCGGCCTGGTCGCGTTCGCCGCTGCCACCGGCGTCATGCCGCTGGACATGCCGGAATCGATCCTGGTGCGCTTCAAAGGCAAAATGAAACCTGGCATCACCCTGCGTGACCTGGTTCATGCCATTCCTTACTTCGCCATCCAGAACGGTCTGCTGACCGTTGAGAAGAAAGGCAAGAAAAACGCCTTCTCCGGCCGCATCCTGGAAATCGAAGGCCTGGAAGGTCTGACTCTGGAACAGGCGTTCGAACTGTCCGACGCCTCGGCCGAACGCTCGGCTGCCGGTTGCACCATCAAGCTGTCGAAAGAGTCGATCACCGAGTACCTGCAGTCCAACATCACCCTGCTGCGCTGGATGATCGGCGAAGGCTACGGCGATGCGCGTACCCTGGAGCGTCGTGCTCAAGCGATGGAAGCCTGGATCGCCAACCCGCAACTGATGGAAGCCGATGCCGACGCCGAATACGCCGAAGTCATCGAAATCGATCTGGCCGACATCAGCGAGCCTGTGCTGTGCGCGCCGAACGACCCGGACGACGCCCGTCTGCTGTCCAGCGTTGCTGGCGAGAAGATCGACGAAGTGTTCATCGGTTCGTGCATGACCAACATCGGTCACTTCCGCGCTGCCGGTAAACTGCTGGATCAGGTCAAGGGTCAGCTGCCAACCCGTCTGTGGCTGTCGCCGCCGACCAAGATGGACGCTCACCAACTGACCGAAGAAGGCTACTACGGCATCTACGGCAAGGCCGGCGCCCGCATGGAAATGCCAGGCTGCTCGCTGTGCATGGGTAACCAGGCACGCGTTGAGCCGAACAGCACCGTGGTGTCGACCTCGACCCGTAACTTCCCGAACCGTCTGGGCGACGGCGCGAACGTCTACCTGGCTTCGGCTGAGCTGGCGTCCGTTGCTTCGATCCTGGGTCGCCTGCCGACCGTCGAGGAGTACATGGAATACGCTGGCAAGATCGACAGCATGGCGGCCGACGTTTACCGCTACCTGTCTTTCGACCAGATTGCCGAGTTCCGTGAAGCGGCTGCGAACGCCAAGATCCCTGTCGTTCAAGCCTAACGCTGCAACGCAATGAAAAACGCCGCCCATCGCGAGATGAGCGGCGTTTTTTTATGCCTGCCGGATGGGGCCTCGCCCCGCGAAGATCGCAGGCACAAAAAAAGGCCGACCTGCGAGGCAGATCGGCCTTTCTGTTTCACAAGATCAAACGGGATCTTGTGTTGGATCTCACGCCGTCAGCGAATAGATCAACGCCGAAATGGCCACCAGACCCACTGCGGTGACAAACACGTTCGACATCTGCCCACGATAACGGGCCATCGCCGACACTTTGCGGATCGCGTACATCGGCATCAGGAACAGGATCGCCGCGATGACCGGGCCACCGATGGTTTCGATCATGCCGAGGATGCTCGGGTTCAGGGTCGCCACGATCCAGCACACCACCAGCATGAACGCCGCCACGATGCGGTCCAGCGCCTTGGCGCCCGGACGCTTGCCGCTTTTGACGATCAAGCCCTTCAGGCCTTCGCTGGCACCGATGTAGTGGCCGAGGAACGACTTGGAGATCGCCACGAACGCAATCAGTGGCGCCGCGAACGCGATGGTCGGGTTGCTGAAGTGGTTGGCCAGGTACGACAGGATCGACAGGTTCTGCGCCTTGGCTTCCGCCAGTTGCTCCGGCGACAGGGTCAGCACGCAGCTGAACACGAAGAACAGCACCATCACCACCATCAGCAGGTGCGCGCGGGACAGGATCTGCGAGCTGCGCTCATCCGCGTGAATGCCGTAACGACGCTTCTGATCCACAGCAAACGCCGAGATGATCGGCGAGTGGTTGAAAGAGAACACCATCACCGGAATCGCCAGCCACAGCGTGTGCAGCAGCGCCGACGGTGCCGGCACTTGCGAAGCGGTGGTCAGGATGCCGCCGTTCCAGTGCGGAATCAGGTACACCGCCAGGAAGAGCAGCGCGACGATGAACGGATACACCATCAGGCTCATGGCCTTGACGATCACTTGCTCGCCGCAGCGCACCACGGCCAGCAGGCCGAGGATCAGCACGAACGAAAGCAGCGCGCGCGGTGGCGGCGTGATGTGCAGTTGGTGCTCGAGAAAACTGGCGACCGTGTTGGTCAGGCCAACGCTGTAGATCAGCAGGATCGGGAAGATAGCGAAGAAGTACAGCAGGGTGATCAGCGCGCCGGCCTTGATGCCGAAATGCTGTTCCACCACGTCCGTGATGTCGGCGCCTTCGCGACCGGAAAGCACGAAGCGGGTCAGGCCGCGGTGTGCGTAGAACGTCATCGGGAAGGCCAGCAGCGCGAGGATCACCAGCGGCCAGAAGCCACCCAGACCTGCGTTGATCGGCAAAAACAGGGTACCGGCGCCGATGGCCGTCCCGAACAGTCCCAACATCCAGGTAGTGTCATGGCGATTCCAGCTCGACAGTTCGGCTGGTGCTGCCGCCTCAAAGCGTTGTTCGACGCTATTGGCCTGATCATTCATCCGGTCGGATCTCCGCATTCCGGTCACTTGCCACTCGGTCAGGACGCGTCGGAAAAAACCGACAGACATGCTCCGGCCGAAACAGGGGCGCGATTCTCCGCGATAAATGAGCAGAAGCAAAGACTTAGCTGAGGAATGGTTGTGCGGAGCAGATCGGAGGCTTGTCGCTTTTGGGAAAAAGACTGTCGGCGCCAGATACGCCATATGTCGTTTTATGGAATGTACCGGCGCCGAATGTGCCATGGGAAAACCCGATCAGATTGATCGGGCCAACATGAAGCCGAGGGACATGCAAAAGATGCCCAACCCCAGCAAACCCCAGATCGGGCGCATTTCTTTCCTGTTCTTGATCCGTATTTTTTCGGCCCACTCATCGTGTTCCCGTTCCAATTGCTCCATTCTGGCTTTGGCGTCATAGGTGCTCATGTTGATTTCCTTTTGGGTCATGTGTCTGAAGATTGCGAAAACGAACATTCAAAACTTGAAAAAGACGCCCGCTAACGCCGCGCTTGCCGTCAACACGCCGGCCACCACCGCGACTGGATAGAAATACGTCTCCCACTTCAGCTTCTTCTCTTCCGCCAGAAGCTTCTGCCGCTCAGCCACCAGTTTTCGCGTTTCGTTATGCAGCCTGTCGAGTTCCAGGTTTTCACGGTTGTTCTGAAGCATTGGCCTTCCTTGGCTGATGGCAATTTCCGTCCGGGTTGCCGCTCCGTCCTGAAGAGCGCATCCCGTCCTGCTCTCTATGGTTCCGCGCTTCTCACCCCGCCGTATAGCGGATGAATCCGGCAGCACTTGTAGGCAACATCCGTAAATCCCGCAGGATGGTGCGTCCATTTCCTAACGTTTTTAAACAACCTCACTGACCGGCATTTTTCGGCTATACCCAATGGCGAATTGACTGACATTCCCGTCCAGTCCCCCTCGCCTGTGGAGCCATCCCATGCCCCTCGTCCGCGTCGACATCAAGAAGAACCCGGACCCGACGTTCGCCAAACGCATTGGCGAAGTGATCTACGCCGCCCTGCGCAGCGAGATCAACGTGCCGGAACATGACAACTTTCAGGTCCTGGCCGAGCACGACGACCAGCACTTGATCTATGACCCGCAATACCTGGGGATCCAGCGCAGCGACGGCATCGTGTTCATCCAGCTGACCATCAGCGAAGGCCGTACCGTCGAGATGAAACAACGGCTGTTCCAGACCATCGCGCGCAACCTGAACCAGCAACTGGCCGTGCGTCAGGAGGATGTGTTTATCAATCTGGTGGAGGTGAAAAAAGAGAACTGGTCGTTCGGCAACGGCATCGCCCAGTACGTGACCTGATTCAGTGAACGTGAGCGCCGATGTCAGCTTCTGACAAAGCACCCGCGCACTCCCCGCGTCAGCTCCTACACTGCCTGATGCGAGGCCGCGCCAGCCATTGCCAAACCGCTCTGGAGTCAGCACTCTGAACCGACTTTTGCGCCCGAAGACCGACGATCACAGGAGCCAAGCAATGCCCGCCACCGTTCTGGTACTGGTTGAAACCATCAATGACTATTTGCCGATTCTCGAACATCAGGGTTTTCACCTGATTCTCGCGCCGACCCCTGCCGAACGCGCGCAAGCCATCGCCACCCACGGGGCGCGGATCGACGCGGTGCTGACCCGTGGCCCCCTGGGGTTATACGCTGAAGAGATCGCCGCATTGCCCGCGCTGAAAATCATTTGCGTGATCGGCGCCGGTTACGAGCAGGTCGACCTGCAAGCCGCCAGCGACCGTGGCCTGACTGTAACCAACGGCGCCGGTGTCAACGCTTCGTCGGTGGCCGACCACGCCATGGCCATGTTGCTGGCGCTGGTGCGTGACATACCGCGCTGCGACGCAGCCGTGCGCCGGGGTGAATGGCCGAAGATCATGCGTCCGTCACTGGCCGGCAAGCGTCTGGGGATCCTCGGGCTGGGCGCGGTGGGGATGGCGATCGCCAAACGCGCAAGCCTGGGCTTCGACATGGAGATCAGCTACCACAACCGTCAGGTGCGCAGCGACGTGCCTTACGCGTTCTGCTCGACCCCGACCGAACTGGCCCGGGCCTCGGACTTTCTGGTGGTCGCCACGCCCGGCGGCATCGGCAGCCAGCATCTGGTGACCCGCCCGGTGCTCGATGCCCTGGGGCCCAACGGTTTTATCGTCAACATTGCCCGCGCCAGCGTCATCGCCACCGCTGAACTGATCAGCGCACTGGAACAACGTCGCATCGCCGGGGCGGCGCTGGATGTGTTCGATCACGAGCCGCAAGTGCCCGATGCACTGAAAAACCTCAGCAATGTGCTTCTGACCCCGCACGTCGCCGGGTTATCACCGGAAGCCACCCAGGGCACCGTGGAACTGGTGGGCAAAAATCTGGTGGCTTTCTTCTCCGGCCAACCGGTGCTGACGCCCCTCCAGTTGCCGCCGAAACTGAACAACCAGCGCGTGCACTAAAGCGCGCCAGGCAAAGTTCAAGACGCCGGGATTCGGCGTCTGCCGAAATCATGCCAAGCGTGGCGGCGTTGGGCTGCGGGACGCCACGCCCATTCCTAAAGTTGATTACCGTCCAACACGCTAACCTATAAGACCGGACCGCGCTTGTGACGACCCGAGCGCGCCATTAGATTAGCCAATGATGTCTGGCCTCCAAAATAAGCAGAAGGGATAAGCATGGCGCTTACTGACCAGTCCACCCGTATCCGCTCTGGCGAAGAACTCGATGCCAGCCTGATCGATCCGTACCTCAAGGCTCATATTCCGGGCCTGACCGGCACACCGCAGATCAGCCAGTTTCCCGGCGGCGCGTCGAACCTGACCTACCTGCTGGAATACCCGGACCAGGAATTCGTCCTGCGCCGTCCGCCGTTCGGCCACAAGGCCAAATCCGCCCACGACATGGGCCGCGAATTCCGCATCCTTAACCAGTTGCGCGACGGTTTCCCGTATTGCCCAAAAGCCTACGTGCACTGCACCGACGATTCGGTGATCGGCGCCGAGTTCTATGTGATGGAACGGGTCAAGGGGATCATCCTGCGCTCGGACCTGCCGCCTGAACTGGGGCTGGATTCAGCGAAAACCGAAGCCCTGTGCAAGAGTTTCATCGACCGTTTCGTCGAACTGCACCGGGTCGATTACAACGCCTGCGGCCTGGGCGATCTGGGCAAACCGGAAGGCTACGTCGCCCGCCAGATCAAAGGCTGGAGCGAGCGCTACGAAAAAGCCCTGACCCCGGACGCTCCGCACTGGGAACAGGTCAAAGCCTGGCTCACCGACAAGATGCCGGCCGACCACCCGACCTCCAGCATCGTCCACAACGACTACCGCTTCGACAACGTCATCCTCGACCCGAACAACCCGATGCAGATCATCGGCGTGCTCGACTGGGAACTGACCACCCTCGGCGATCCACTGATGGACCTGGGCAACACCCTCGCCTACTGGATCCAGGCCGACGACCCGGCACCGGTGCAACTGATGCGCCGCCAGCCAAGCCACGCGCCAGGGATGCTGACCCGCCGCGAATTCGTCGACTATTACGCCGAACGCTCGGGCATCCAGATCGACAATTTCGATTTCTACTACACCTACGGCCTGTTCCGCCTGGCCGGCATCGTGCAGCAGATCTACTACCGCTTCTTCCATGGCCAGACCCAGGACAAACGCTTCGCGCAGTTCATTCACATGAACAAACTGCTGGAGCAGATGAGCCTGCAGGTCATTGCCAAATCCAGCCTCTGATGACGGCGTTATAACAAGGTTTACTACAAGGGAATCCCATGTCCAAGACTCAGTTGTTCGACCTCGACGGCAAGATCGCTTTCGTCTCCGGCGCCAGCCGCGGCATCGGTGAGGCCATCGCCAAACTGCTGGCCCAGCAAGGCGCCCATGTCATCGTTTCGAGCCGCAAACTCGAAGGCTGCCAACACGTGGCCGATGCCATCATCGCCGACGGCGGCAAGGCCACAGCAATCGCCTGCCACATCGGCGAAATGGAACAGATCAGCCAGGTCTTCGCCGGAATCAAGGAACAGTTCGGCCGGCTGGACATCCTGGTCAACAACGCCGCGACCAACCCACAGTTCTGCAACGTGCTGGACACCGACCTTGGCGCCTTCCAGAAAACTGTCGATGTGAACATCCGCGGCTACTTCTTCATGTCGGTGGAAGCCGGCAAGCTGATGCGCGAAAACGGCGGCGGCAGCATCATCAACGTGGCGTCGATCAACGGCATCTCGCCGGGGATCTTCCAGGGCATCTACTCGGTGACCAAGGCTGCGGTGATCAACATGACCAAAGTCTTCGCCAAGGAATGCGCCCAGTTCGGCATCCGCTGCAACGCCCTGCTGCCGGGCCTGACCGACACCAAATTCGCCTCGGCCCTGGTTAAGAACGATGCGATCCTGAAACAGGCCCTGACGCAGATCCCGCTCAAACGCGTCGCCGACCCGAGCGAAATGGCCGGCGCCGTGCTGTACCTGGCGAGCGACGCGTCGAGCTACACCACCGGCGTGTCGCTGAACGTGGACGGCGGATTCCTGTCCTGAGCCGCTTCTGACGCAAAAGAAGAGGGCAGCCCGAGGGCTGCCCTCTTCATGCCTCCAGAACCTTCGGCAACTGCCAGCCGAAATGCACCGACAACAACCGCAACAACAAACACGCCGCCCCCGCCAGCAACGCAGCCGCCACCGGCGGCACACCCAGCCTGCGCCCGACAATCAACACCGCCGCCCCGACAAACGCCGAGCTGGCATACAAATCCGCCTGCAACACCACCGGCACCCGCGCCAGCACAATGTCACGCAACACCCCGCCACCGACCCCGGTAATCGTGCCCATCAACATGGCCACAAACGGCGAGATCCCGAAATTCAAGGCCTTCTGCGCCCCGGCCACGGCAAACAGCGCCAATCCCGCCGCATCCAGCACGATCAGGGTCGAACCGGACCAGCCCAGCACCAGCTCATGAAAAACAAACGCCACCCCGCCCATGGCAAATGCCAGCGCCGGATAGCGCCAGTCCGCCACAGCCTTGGGCGGCGTAGCACCGATCAACAGATCACGGGTCACCCCGCCACCGAGCGCGACGATGAACGCAATCACCATCACCCCGAGCAGATCGAGTTGACTGCGCATCGCCGCAATCGCGCCTTCCACGGCAAAGACTGCGGTGCCAACCAGATCGGCCACCAGCACAATCCACTCGACCCGCGCCTTCAACGGCGCCCGGCTTATTGAGTGACGCAACGGGTCTTGGTGATGTGTCGAGTCACTTGCCCGTCGGCATAGGCATCACCGGCGACCTCGGTATTTTCCATGACCTGACAAGTGCGCTCAGGTGGCGGAGGCGGTGCTGCCGGCGGAGGGGGTGGCGGACTGGCGCAACCACTGAGCAGCACCAGACCGAAAGCCGACAACAACGAAGCACACACGCGTTTCCCAGGATTGTTCATAGGATGACCCGCGATGAATGGAAGAAAACTCCCGTCGCCGAGCAGGACAACGCCCGGTTATGGAAACCGAACCACTCATTCCTTATAGACCAGTGGGGGGTGAGTGCCAGTGAAATGGCTCGAACTGGCAGGATTTGCTGTCGATTTTCGGAATGAGTCGACTAATCCATCGCCACCGCCGACAAGCCATCACCGACAGGTGAACCTCGGATTGGGACGCAGAGCGTCCCGGCTGCATTCCCACGCGGAGCGTGGGAACGATCAAAATCGGCCCTACGCTCCTCACCACTCACCGCTCACCACGATGAGCGTTAGCTCGAGTAAGGCTTTTGACGTGCTGGCCCCGTCGGCAGGCTGAGTGGAGGGATTGATCCGGGGGTGGGAGCGCAGCGACCGTTTGGCGAAGCCAAACACATCGAGAGGAGGTGCAGCGAAGCAAACCGTAGGCGATGCCCCCGGATCAATCCCGGAGCGAAGGAACCCCGAGCCTCAGCGAGGGGCCGTACGTCAGGGTTAGAGACCTTTTGGTTACTTTTGGGGCGTTCGGTGCGTGTCAAGGCACCTGTCGCCTTGTTCCAATCGTTGTTAGCCAGTTGAGCCCTTAAAGTCAGGGCGCTCTGGGTTTAAATACACCGCATCAGCTAGTTTCCAGTTGCGTGTCCGAGTGCTCCAACGGCTCGGATTAGCTTTCCTGGCATCCTCATAAAGCGCTGCTCTTGCTTGTAATAGCATCGTCGCTTTGCCTTCGTGCCTCTCGTTTGGCGTCACGTATTTCAAAGCGCTATGGCGATGATCTTCGTTGTACCACTCGATGAATTTCTGCACCCAAAGCCTCGCATCAATGACCGTATCAAATGGTTGATCCGGCCAGAGCGGGCAGTACTTTGCAGTGCGGAAAAGTGCCTCTGCATATGCGTTATCGTTACTTACCCTTGGCCGGCTAAAAGAAGGCTCGACGCCAAGTGCAACCATGCTTTCACGCAGCAAAGAACCTCTCATCACGTGTCCGTTATCCGAGTGCAGCACCAGCGGGCGACCCGCTGTATGTTCACGTAAGCATCCCTTTCTAAGCAGCTCGCATGCGTGTTCGGCGCATTCCACTTCGTGCACTTCATTGGCGACCAGTTTGCGGCTGTAGACATCCTTGACCATGTACCAGTAGAAAAATCGACCTCTGACGGTGCTTGGCAACCAAGTGATATCCCAGCACCACACCTGGTTGGGGCCATCGGCACAATGCGTCGTCAGCACCCTACGTTTCGGGGCTTTGGTTCGGCCGCGACGCACGTTTTGATGAGCCGCTTTTAACACTCGGTAAAACGTCGATTCCGAAGCCAGATAGATGCCTTCATCGGCCAGTTTGGGGACGATCTGGTGCGGAGTAAGGCTGGCGTAGCCAGCCTGATTGGCAGCATCAAGTACCGCTTGGCATTCCGACTCACTGAGCTTGTTAGCCGGAGCTGCCCGTTTAGCCAGCAGTCGCCCATCACAGTCAGCATATCGCCAGCGCTGGACTGTACGCAGGCTCAACCCCAACTCATTGCAGGCTCGATATCGACGAGCGCCGCTCTGCACTGCGTCTGCAATCAACTTCATGGCTTGCGTACGATCAGCGGCGTTAATCAGTCTTCCTTGTCCTTGCCCCAGATCGCATTGGCTTTTTTTCTGAGCTCCAGCAAGGCCACCGCCTCCGCACGTCCGGCATCTGACTGGATCAATTGACGCTCGAGTATTTTGATACGCCGTTGCTCGGCCGTTTTAGAGGTTCGAGAGTTGAGATCAACGACCGGATTGGCGTTTTGACAGGCCAGTCTCCACTGCTGAATTTGCTCAGGGTAAATGCCCTTTATTCGGCAATACTGAGAAATTTCCACCTCGCTCAACGGCGCGGTTTCCATAACAGCATTGAATTTATCGGCGCTAGACCATTGGTCACTGGTTTTGCCGTTTCCTGGAACGATCAAGCCTTTGTCTCTGGCCATTTGTCTCCAGTTTCGCAGCGACTGTGGCGTGAGATTGAGTGCAACGGCAAGTTCTGCCACTGACCGATTAAAGGGCGGCATCATTTGCAAAACGACCCAGTCTTTGAAGTCGCTGTCGTAGCGCTTGCCTAAATTGGACATTGTTATGCACCTTCACCCTCTTGAATGAACGAGTCAATCAACAAGGGCGACAGGTAGCCTGACACAGAGGGCGTTTGCCAAAAGTGACCCGCCGTAAGGGCGGAACCCCAAGAAGCCGTTACCGCAGCAACGGATATTCACCCAAACCGAACAAGAATCTGGTCGGCCCAAAGGCCGCCAAGTTTAACTGGGCGAACGCAAAGAATTACTCTCAAGCTCATACCGCAACTCATCAACCAAAGCATCCACCGCTTCCGAAGTACGCAAGGCATCCAGACTCAACCCACTAATCACCAGATCAACCTGCCCTGAAGCCGGGTGATACAACTTCACAGTAAGGGAATGATCCCCATCCACCACACACTCACAAGCCAACGGCGAAAAACTACGCTCAAGTTGCGCCCGCAACTGCGTCAGATAAATCATCGCGCCAGCT
Source organism: Pseudomonas sp. 3-2 (assembly GCF_019710535.1). Lineage (NCBI taxonomy): Bacteria > Pseudomonadati > Pseudomonadota > Gammaproteobacteria > Pseudomonadales > Pseudomonadaceae > Pseudomonas > Pseudomonas sp. 3-2. The sequence goes on from NZ_CP081200.1 coordinate 3,962,243, forward strand.
CCGAAAATCGACGCAACACGCCAGGTTCAATGACAAACAACACATTCATGGTCTGATCCAATAACAACGACGGAAGGGACACGATCACGAACGAAACCCGCATCGCACCCCACCAGCCTAAGAACAGCCTGCCTTGTCAGACACCCGAATTTGCACCTCATGAACTAGTGCATTTGCACCTTAGCGCTGTCCCCGGCTGCTCCCCGAGAACAACCCCCGTTCGCGGGCCCAGACAATCGCCTCGCTGCGGCTGTGCACATCCAGCTTGGAATAAACCGTCGCCACATGATTGCGCACTGTATTCGGCGCCAGTTTCAACCGTGCAGCAATTTCCTTGTCCGCCAGCCCCTCGCAGATCAGCCCCAGAACATCGCGCTCGCGGGCGGTGAGATCGGTGAACGAAACGCTGGGCAACTGCGGCGAGTTGATCTTCTTCACATTGGCCAGCTTTTCGATCAGCGTGCGGCTGAACCACGACGCATCCTTCATCACCTCTTCAATCGCTGCCACCAGTTCAAGCTCAGTGTGCTTGCGCTCGGTGATGTCCATCAGCACCAGCAGATAGCACACTGTGTTCTGGATGTTGACGGTGTCAGCGGACACCGCGCACTCCAGCACTTCGGCGTTTTTCTTGCGGATTCGCATATCGGCGCGATCGACCCGGCCGGTCTTCTCCAGCGCCGCCAGCAACCGGGCGCGCTCAGCCTTTTCATCGATGAAGTCCAGTTGCGCGACGGTCTTGCCGAGCACGTCGTCGCTGTCGTAAGCCAAGGTATCGAGGAAGGCCTGGTTGACATCGATCAGCCGCTGCTCGTCGGCACTGCAAATCAGGATCGGCACCGGCGTCAGGCGAAAGGCCTTGGCGAACCGTTCCTCACTCTGGCGCAGGGCGACCTCGGCCTTGTGCCGTGGCTCCATGTCGACGAACGAAAACAGCATGCAGTCTTCGTCGTTGAGCACCAACGGCTGGCCGGCGACGATAACCTGTTTGCTGCCACCGTCCGGCAGACGCAGTTCGGCCTGCATCTGCGGAATGGTCGCGACATCACGCAGGCGCTGGATCGCCAGATCCTTGCGCTCGGCCCGTTCGAGAATGTCCAGCTCATAAGTCGAGGCGCCGATCACCTGATCGCGGGCGTAGCCGGTCATTTCCAGAAATCCCGGATTGACCTTGATATAACGCAGATCGCTGAGGCGGCAGATCACCGCAGGCGCCGGGTTGGCATTGAAGGTTTTTTCAAAGCGCTGCTCGGCGTTGGCCCAATCGGTGACGTCGCTCATGATCAGCACCAGCGACTCGATGTCGCCGTCGCGATCGGTCAGCACCATGCTCCGCACGCTGTGTACCCAGGTGCGTTCCTCGTCACTGCACGGGGAGACTTCGACCAGCACGTCGCTGAAGGTTTCGCCGGCGGCCACACGGCAGATCGGGTACTGCTCCGGTGCCAGCGCGTGGTTGTTGCGATACCGCAGATTGAAGCGCTCGGCATATTCCCCGGCGTTGTTGCCCAGCTCTCCGATGCGGCTGACGCCATGCATCGCCAGCGCCGCTTCATTGGCCCAGAGAATCGTCTGGTCGATCTCCAGCAGAATCACCCCGTCGGACAGCCCGGCAATGATTTGCTGCAACTGACGGCGATTGGTTTCGGTGGTCAGGACGTCCCGGCTCATTGATTCTCCACAAGTTCGCGCATGTGAAATTTACGACCGCGGACGGTTGTGATCGTGCCAACCACGATTGAGCGTTGACTATTCGCGCCTCGCGGCTTTCTCGTCTAACGTTAGTACCTCGACGGATTGTGTCCGCGCCTGCGGCCGGGCATCTGATCAAGGAGAGACAAATGACGAGCGACCGTATTACCGAACGGACCTATCGCACGTGGTCCACACCCATTCTGTTGGAGCTGAAAAAGCGCGAACACCAGATGGACCCGGCAGAGCGGCAGGCACTGGAAAACGTGATGATCGAAAGAAGGCTGTTGAACATCGGCAGCCCGGATGGCAAGGAACGGCGCAAGGCAGCGGTGAGCCACAAAAGAACAACTTGAGCCGGGTGTCTGTGGCGATCTGCCAGATCGCCACAATCTCTTGCCTACTCAACCCTGGCTTTACGCCGCGCGTTGCTTGCCCGCCACCGCCGCCGAAGCCGCCAGCATCGCCCGCAGCAACACCGCACAGCCGGCCGCCAGATCGTCCGGCGCGGCGTTTTCGATTTCGTTGTGGCTGATACCGCCTTCGCACGGCACGAAAATCATCCCGGCCGGGCCGAGTTCGGCAAGGAAAATCGCGTCGTGGCCGGCGCCGCTGACAATGTCCATGTGCGACAGGCCCAGACCTTTGGCGGCGCCGCGCACGGCTTCGACGCAGCCTTTTTCGAAGTACAGCGGCGGGAAGTCGGCGGTCGGGGTCAGTTCATAGGTCAGGCCGTGTTCTTCGCAGGTGGCTTCGATGACTTGCTTGACCTCGGCGATCATCGAGTCGAGGCGTGCCGGTTCCAAATGCCGGAAATCGAGGGTCATGCGCACTTCGCCGGGAATGACGTTGCGTGAGCCGGGATAGGCTTGCAGGCAACCGACCGTGCCGCAGGCGTGGGGTTGGTGGCCGAGGGCAACGCGATTGACCGCGCCGACGATCACCGAGGCGCCGACCAGAGCGTCCTTGCGCAGGTGCATCGGGGTCGGACCGGCGTGGGCTTCGACGCCGCGCAGTTTCAGGTCGAACCACTTCTGCCCCAGTGCGCCGAGTACTACGCCGATGGTTTTGTGTTCGTCCTCAAGAATCGGGCCTTGCTCGATGTGCGCTTCGAAATAGGCGCCGACCTTGTGCCCGCTGACCTTGCGCGGTCCGGCGTAACCGATGGCGTTCAACGCTTCGCCAACCGTTATGCCGTCGGCATCGACCTTGGCCAGGGTTTCTTCGAGGGTGAATTTTTCTGCGAACACGCCGGAGCCCATCATGCACGGGGCGAAGCGCGAGCCTTCTTCGTTGGTCCAGACCACCACTTCCAACGGCGCCTCGGTTTCCACGCCCAAATCATTGAGGGTGCGCAGCACTTCGACGCCGGCGAGCACGCCGAAGCAGCCGTCGAACTTGCCACCAGTGGGCTGGGTGTCGATGTGGCTGCCGGTCATCACCGGGGGCAGGTTCGGGTTGCGGCCGGGGCGGCGGGCGAAGATGTTGCCGACTTCATCGACCGTGACGCTGCAACCGGCGTCCTTGCACCACTGCACGAACAGGTCGCGGGCCTGGCGGTCGAGGTCGGTCAGGGCCAGGCGACAGACCCCGCCCTTGACCGTGGCGCCGAGCTTCGCCAGCTCCATGAGCGACGCCCATAAGCGGTCGCGGTTGATGTGCTGATGGGTCGATTGCAGAACGTCTACGGCTGCGTTCATGGGGATCTCCTCAGGCAGTTCTTATGGGAATTACAACGGCGATTTGACGGCCACCGGCGTCGCACGCATCGCGCACAACCCGTAATAGATCAACCCGCCCAGCGCCGAGCCGGTGAACCAGCCGTAGCTGTAGAACCAGCTGAATGCGCTGCTGCCCAGCGACAGCAGGGTCAGCACCACCGGCACGCCAAAGGCGATGAATCCGGACCAGTTCCACGCCGGGTACACGTCGTCGCGGTACAGGCCAGCCAGGTCCAGTTGCTGTTTCTTGATCAGGAAATAGTCCACCACCATGATCCCTGCAATCGGTCCGAGCAGGCTGGAATAGCCCAGCAGCCAGTTCGAATACACGGTTTCCAGGCTGACATCGGAGACGATCAGCCCGAGCTTCTTCAGCAGCTCATGGCCCATCAGCGCCAGACCGACGAACCCGGTGAGAATCACCGCTTTGGTGCGGTTGATGACTTTGGGCGCGATGTTCTGGAAGTCGTTGGTTGGCGAGACGATGTTGGCGGCAGTGTTGGTCGACAGCGTAGCGATGATGATCAGCGCCATGGCCACCGCGACCCACACCGGGCTCTGGATATGACCGATCAAAGTCACCGGATCGGAGACGCTGACGCCCACCAGTTTCACCGAGGCGGCGGTCATCACCACGCCCAGTGCGGCGAACAGGAACATGGTCAGCGGCAGACCGAAAATCTGCCCGAGGATCTGATCCTTCTGGCTGCGGGCATAACGGCTGAAGTCAGGAATGTTCAGCGACAACGTGGCCCAGAAACCGACCATCGCCGTCAGCCCGGCGGCGAAGTAGCTCACCACGCTCGCGCCTTCGGGACGCTTCGGCGGAATCGCCAGCAACTCGGTCATCGACACATTCGGCATGGCCCACACCAGCAACCCGATGCCAACCGCCACCAGCAGCGGCGCCGACAGGGTTTCCAGCCATTTGATCGACTCGGCGCCACGGATCACCACCCACAGGTTGAGCGCCCAGAAGACCATGAAACCGATCACCTCTCCCGTCCCGCCGAGGGATTTCCAGCCCTCGAACACCGAGCCGAGAAACAGGTGAATCGCCAGCCCGCCGAACATGGTCTGGATGCCGAACCAGCCGCACGCCACCAGCGCGCGGATCAGGCACGGTACGTTGGAGCCGAGAATGCCGAACGACGAACGCAGCAGCACCGGAAACGGAATCCCGTATTTGGTGCCGGGAAACGCGTTGAGCGTGAGAGGAATCAGGACGATGACGTTGGCAAACAGAATCGCCAGCAAGGCTTCGCCGACGCTCAGGCCGAAATACGCGGTGAGTACGCCGCCGAGGGTGTAGGTCGGCACGCAGATCGACATGCCGACCCACAGCGCGGTGATGTGCCATTTGTTCCAGGTTCGTTCGCGCACCTTGGTCGGTGCCATGTCGTGGTTGTAACGGGGACTGTCGAGGACGTCGCTGCCGGCTTCGAGTTCGAACAAGCCGTCGCGCTCGGTCACTTGCGATCTGTTCTGTTGCATGGCCGCTCCACTGTTCTTCTGATTATTTTTTGCTCATCAGGCGGCTGCACACGCAGGTGCGAGCCGGACGATGGCCGGAGGAACTGACAACTTTCATGCACCGGCCATGGTGTCAGCGGCGGCATCAATAAACGTGCCGGGGGAACCGCTTGGCGCTGGGGCCGTGCTTCGATCTTTTTGTAACTGACTGATGTTTATCAGTTTTAATTATTCACCTTGTGAGGCCGCGAAAACTTGACTGAACACTCAGGCTAAATGCCAGGCAAGTTGTCCGAACTGTCAGGACTCAATCTGGTGCACTGCATTATTTTTCTTCAGGACGCCTCACTCTCCGCTTAACTTCAAGCGGCTGATTTCACATAGGAAATCTTGCTCATATTTCCAACCTGTCAAGTGCGTCAAAATGGTGAAGCGCCTCACCATTTTGGTGATTTCGTATTTTTATCTTTATTTATCAGCCACTTAAAACAGTCATAAGCTTATAAAAAATAATCTTGATCAATTGCAGAACTGCGACTAGCGTCTATTCCTGACAGCGCTGACAAGATTACGCATTTGGCGCTGCAGACAATAAAACACTAGAACCGGCACAAGTCGGTCATGCCTGCGAGGAACTCGGAATGTCTCTGTTGATCCGTGGCGCCACCGTTGTTACCCATGATGAAAGTTACCGCGCCGATGTCTATTGCGCTGACGGCGTGATCAAAGCCATTGGTGAAAACCTGGATGTTCCCGCCGGCGCCGAAATGCTCGACGGCAGCGGTCAATACCTGATGCCCGGCGGCATCGATCCGCACACCCACATGCAACTCCCGTTCATGGGCACCGTGGCCAGCGAAGACTTCTACAGCGGCACCGCCGCTGGCCTGGCCGGCGGCACCACCTCGATCATCGATTTCGTGATTCCCAATCCGCAGCAATCGCTGCTCGAAGCGTTTCACCAGTGGCGCGGCTGGGCGGAAAAGTCCGCCTCCGACTACGGCTTCCACGTCGCGATCACTTGGTGGAGCGAGCAGGTGCGGGAGGAAATGGCCGAGCTGGTCAGCCATCACGGGATCAACAGCTTCAAGCATTTCATGGCCTACAAGAACGCGATCATGGCCGCCGATGACACGCTGGTGGCGAGCTTCGAGCGCTGCCTGGAGCTCGGCGCGGTGCCGACCGTGCACGCGGAAAACGGCGAGCTGGTTTATCACCTGCAACGCAAGTTGATGGCCCAGGGCATCACCGGGCCGGAAGCGCATCCGCTGTCGCGGCCATCTCAGGTCGAAGGTGAAGCCGCGAGCCGGGCAATCCGGATCGCTGAAACCATCGGCACGCCGCTGTACCTGGTGCATGTTTCGACCAAAGAGGCCCTCGACGAAATCACCTATGCCCGCAGCAAGGGCCAACCGGTTTACGGCGAAGTGCTGGCCGGGCATCTGCTGCTGGACGACAGTGTCTACCAGCACCCGGACTGGCAGACCGCCGCCGGTTACGTGATGAGCCCGCCGTTCCGTCCGCGCGGGCATCAGGACGCGCTTTGGCATGGCTTGCAGAGCGGCAATCTGCACACCACCGCCACCGACCACTGCTGCTTCTGCGCCGAGCAGAAAGCCGCCGGCCGCGACGATTTCAGCAAGATCCCCAACGGCACCGCCGGCATCGAAGACCGCATGGCGGTGTTGTGGGATGAAGGGGTGAACTCGGGGCGGTTGTCGATGCAGGACTTCGTCGCCCTCACCTCCACCAACACCGCGAAAATCTTCAATCTCTATCCGCGCAAGGGCGCGATCCGCGTCGGCGCCGATGCCGACCTGGTGCTGTGGGACCCGCAAGGCACTCGCACCATCTCTGCCAAGACCCACCATCAGCAGGTGGACTTCAACATCTTCGAAGGCAAGACCGTGACCGGTGTGCCGAGCCATACCGTCAGCCAGGGCCGGGTGGTCTGGGCCGACGGCGACCTGCGCGCCGAGCGTGGCGCAGGCCGCTATATCGAACGGCCGGCGTATCCGGCGGTGTTTGATTTGCTGAGCAAGCGGGCGGAGTTGCACAGGCCGGTTGCGGTTAAACGCTGAAATCCAGGCCTTCGGCCATCGCTGGCAGGCTAGCTCCCACAGGTGTACGCATTCCAAATGTGGGAGCCAGCCTGCTGGCGATGAGGCCAGTTCAGACACCACAAAAAACCACTGCCCGACAGAGGCAGAAAACCTCAAATAACCGTGAGGCAAAAAACCGTGATCGAGACCCTGAACCATCTCCCGCACCCGCACGAAAGTGCGGCCGCCCTCGCCGGCCATTTCACCGATCTGGCGCCGCCGCTCAACGACCGCCAGGCACATCTGGAAGCCTCGCGCTGCCTGTATTGCTACGACGCGCCGTGCGTGAACGCGTGCCCGAGCGAGATCGACATTCCGTCGTTCATCCGCAATATCCATCAGGACAACGTGCCAGGCGCGGCGCAGAAAATCCTTTCGGCAAACATCCTCGGCGGCAGTTGCGCCCGAGTCTGTCCGACCGAGATCCTCTGCCAGCAAGCCTGCGTGCGCAACAACGCCCACGAATGCGCGCCGGTGCTGATCGGCCTGCTGCAGCGTTATGCCGTGGACAACGCGCACTTCACCGAGCATCCGTTCCAGCGCGCCGCCGCCACCGGCAAACGCATCGCCGTGGTCGGTGCCGGCCCGGCGGGTTTGTCCTGCGCGCATCGCAGCGCCATGCACGGCCATGACGTGGTGATTTTCGAAGCGCGGGAGAAGGCTGGCGGGCTCAACGAATACGGGATCGCCAAATACAAACTGGTCGACGACTACGCGCAGAAGGAGCTGGATTTCCTCCTGCAGATCGGCGGCATCGAAATCCGCCACGGACAGAAACTCGGCGACAACCTGACTTTGAGCGAACTGCATCAACAGTTCGACGCAGTGTTCCTCGGCCTCGGTCTTAATGCGAGCAAGCAACTCGGCCTGGCCCACGAAGACGCCCCCGGCCTGCTCGCCGCCACCGACTACATCCGCGAACTGCGTCAGGCCGACGACCTGTCGCAACTGCCGTTGGCCGAACACTGCATCGTCCTCGGCGCCGGCAACACCGCCATCGACATGGCCGTGCAAATGGCCCGCCTCGGTGCCCGCGACGTCAACCTGGTCTATCGCCGTGGCGCAGCGGACATGGGCGCCACCGGCCACGAACAGGACATCGCCAAGGCCAATCAGGTGCGGCTGCTGACCTGGGCGCAACCGGATGAGGTGCTGCTCGATGCCCAAGGCAAGGTGCGTGGCATGCGCTTCGCCCGCACCCATCTGGTGGACAGTCGCCTGCAAACCACTGGCGAAACGTTCGAGCTGGCCGCCGATGCGATCTTCAAAGCCATCGGCCAGGCCTTCGACGGCAGCGCCCTCGCCGACCCACTGGCCCGCGAACTCAAGCGTCAGGGCGAACGGATTCAGGTCGATGAAAACCTGCGCACCAGCATCCCCGGCGTCTATGCCGGCGGCGACTGCACCGGCCTCGATCAGGACCTGACCGTGCAAGCGGTGCAACACGGCAAGCGCGCCGCCGAGGCGATCAACGCTCAACTGATGCTCAATGTGGAGGCTGCGTAAATGGCCGATCTCTCGATTGTCTTCGCCGGTATCAAAGCCCCCAATCCGTTCTGGCTGGCCTCCGCGCCGCCGACCGACAAGGCCTACAACGTGGTGCGCGCCTTCGAAGCCGGCTGGGGTGGCGTGGTCTGGAAAACCCTGGGTGAAGACCCGGCGGCGGTTAACGTGTCATCGCGTTATTCGGCGCACTACGGCGCCAACCGCGAAGTGCTGGGCATCAACAACATCGAGCTGATCACCGACCGCTCGCTGGAAATCAACCTGCGGGAAATCACTCAGGTGAAAAAGGATTGGCCGGACCGCGCGCTGATCGTTTCGCTGATGGTGCCGTGCGTCGAAGAGTCGTGGAAACACATCCTGCCGCTGGTGGAAGCCACCGGCGCTGATGGCATCGAACTGAATTTCGGCTGCCCCCACGGCATGCCGGAACGTGGCATGGGCGCGGCGGTCGGTCAGGTGCCGGAGTACGTCGAACAGGTTACGCGCTGGTGCAAGACCTATTGCTCGCTGCCGGTGATCGTCAAGCTGACGCCGAACATCACCGACATCCGCGTCGCCGCCCGCGCTGCGCACCGGGGTGGCGCGGATGCAGTATCGCTGATCAACACCATCAACTCGATCACCAGCGTCGACCTGGAACACATGGTCGCCCTGCCCACCGTCGGCAGCAAAAGCACCCACGGCGGGTATTGCGGTTCGGCGGTCAAGCCGATCGCGCTGAACATGGTCGCGGAAATCGCCCGTGATCCGCAGACCCAGGGCCTGCCGATCTGCGGCATTGGCGGCATTGGCAGCTGGCGCGACGCGGCGGAGTTCATCGCTTTGGGCAGCGGCGCGGTGCAGGTGTGCACGGCGGCGATGCTGCATGGCTTCCGGATTGTCGATGAAATGAAGGATGGCCTGTCGCGGTGGATGGACAGTCAGGGTTACGCCAGCATCGCCGAGTTTTCCGGGCGTGCGGTGGGCAATACGACCGACTGGAAGTACCTGGACATCAACTATCAGGTGATCGCGAAGATCGACCAGGCGGCGTGCATCGGTTGCGGGCGTTGCCACATTGCCTGCGAGGACACGTCACACCAGGCGATCATCAGCCTGAAACAGGCCGATGGCACGCATCAATATGAAGTGATCGATGATGAGTGTGTGGGGTGCAATCTGTGCCAGATCACTTGTCCGGTGGCGGATTGCATCGAGATGGTGCCGATGGAAACGGGCAAGCCGTTTCTGGACTGGAATCATGATCCGCGCAATCCCTATCACGTCAGCCCTTGAATGATCGTTCCCACGCTCCGCGTGGGAATGCAGCCCGGGACGCTCTGCGTCCCACTGGAACGCGGAGCGTCACTTGAGGCATTCCCACGCGGAGCGTGGGAACGATCAGTTACGGTTCTAATCCGATCCCCCGCAAAATCACGCTAGTCACCGTCTGCACCGCCCGCTCGAACTGCATGTCCGACAACGGCTGGTGCTCATTCAGAATATTCACCTGATGATCAAAGTCGGCATAGTGCTGGGTTGAGGCCCAGATCATGTACAGCAGGCTCGACGGCTCCACCGGCAGAATCCGCTTGTCCTCCACCCACTGCCGGATCTTCGCCTCCTTCATCTTCGCCCAGTCGTACAGGCTCACATCCAGCGCCTCGCCGAGGGTCGGGGCGCCGTGGATGATTTCGTTGGCCCAGACTTTCGACCCGTAAGGCCGGCTGCGCGAGTGGTTCATCTTGGCGCGGATGTAGCTGCTGAGCACCACGCGCGGATCGTCGAACATCTCGAAGCACAGCGCGTCCTGCTTCCACACTTCCAGCAGGTCGAACAGCACCGCGCTGTACAGCTCGCTCTTGGTCGAAAAGTAGTAATGCAGATTGGAGCGTGGCAGCTGCACTTCCGCGGCGATGTCCGCCATGGCGGTGCCGCCGAAACCTTTCTCGGCGAAGACTTTCTCCGCCGCCAGCAGGATCTTGTCGACGTTGGTGCGGCGGATTTCGATCTTGTGATTGCCCATGAGGGCTCCCTGAAGACAACGTGGTTGAAGACTAGCATCCGCTCTGGGCAAGGGGCGACAGCCGAGAACGATTCTTCACACACTTGGGCTTTTTTCTGGTTTAGGATCGCCCTCCTTCTCCCCGTCAGACACTGAAGGATCTGTCCATGACCATTCGAAAGCGCATCGCTGCGGATGATCCGCAGCTCGCCGCACTGTGGGAGCGCTCGGTCCGCGCCACCCACGATTTCCTCCCGGAAGACGACATCCATCGGCTGTTCCCGCTGGTGCGTGACACCTACCTGCCCGCGCTGGACGTGCAGGTTTTCGAAAACCCCGACCACTCCCCGGCAGGCTTCATCGCCACCGACGAAGACACCGTGCAGATGCTATTCATCGACCCGGCTCAGCGTGGCCAGGGGATCGGCCGGCGCTTGCTCGACCATGTCCGCCGCCCACTGCTGAAGGTCGACGTCAACGAACAGAACCCGCAAGCCCACGGCTTCTACCGTCACTACGGATTCGAAGACATCGGCCGCTCGGCACTCGACGGCGAAGGCCGGCCCTTTCCGGTCATTCACATGCGCCTGAAAGCCCTGTGATCCAGGTTCTATACTCAGCCCGCCATTTCACTGAAAGGAATCTTTCCATGCCGATGAAAAAACTCTTCACCGCTGGCGCGCTGCTGGCTTCGCTGATCGTCACTTCCCAGGCCTTCGCCCACGCCCATCTGAAAAGCCAAACTCCGGCTGCCGACAGCACCGTCGCGGCACCGGCAGATCTGCGCCTGGTGTTTTCCGAAGGCGTCGAAGCCAGCTTCACCAAAGTCACCGTGACCCACGATGGCAAGCCGGTGGCGGTCAAACCGCTGACCACCGAAGGCGACAAGAAAACCCTGATCGTCACCCCCAAAACACCGCTGACCGCTGGCGAATACAAGGTCGAATGGCATGCGGTGTCGGTCGACACACACATAAGCGAAGGCGCCTATCAGTTCAAGGTTGGCCAGTAATTCATGAGTGAAGCGCTGGTGCTGTGCCGGTTCCTGCATTTCATCGTCGTGTTGATGCTGTTCGGGGCCTGGTTGTTCCGGCCGCTGCTGCTCAAGGGTGAAGCGCCGGCGCTGGATCGGCAGCTGGCGCGACTGGCTCGCTGGCTGGTGGCGATTGCCTTGGCCAGCGGCGTCACCTGGGCGTTGTTGATTACCGCAAGCATGGCCGGTTCGGCGGCTGCCGCGTTTGATCCGCCCACCGTCGAGCTGGTTCTCGGTCATACGTTTTTCGGTCAGGTCTGGCGCTGGCATCTGTTGATCAATGCGCTGTTGCTGGCGTTGCTGTTTACGCCGTGGCGTTCGAGCCGACCATTGCAGCTGGGCTTGAGTGCGGTGCTGCTGATGACGCTGGCACCGGTCGGACACGGGGCGATGCTCGACGGCTTCAGTGGCCAGATGCTGATCCTCAATCAGGTCATTCATTTGACCTGCGTCGGCGCCTGGCTCGGTGGGTTGTTGATGCTGGTGATGATCCTGCGCCAACCTGACAAAGACATGCGCGAGGTTTTGCGGCGATTCAGCGGGCTCGGTTACGCACTGGTCGCCGGCCTGCTGATCACCGGGCTGATCAATGTGCGCGTACTCACCGGCCAATGGTGGCCGACGCCGCTGTTCTCGGGCTTCGCCCTGATCCTGTTGATCAAGGCGCTGCTGGTGTTTGGCATGCTCGCCCTGGCGCTGTTCAATCGCCTGCGGATCAACGATTGCGAACAGCGGCTCGACACCCTCAAGCGCAGCGTCATGCTCGAATGGCTGCTGGGGATCGGCGCCGTGGCGGCGGTTTCCGTGCTTGGCACCTTGCCGCCGATGACCGCCGCCTGAGGTCAGTGTTTCTGGGTGTCACCCGCCGCCGTATCAATGCTGACCACCACCGACATCCCCGGCCGCAGGCGCTCGCTCTCCTGCTGATCCGGATCGATGGTGATGCGCACCGGCACCCGCTGGGCGATTTTCACGAAGTTGCCGGTGGCGTTGTCGGCCTGCAACAACGCGAATTCGGAACCGGTGCCCGGCGAGATGTGCTGCACATGGCCGGTGAATTTGCGGTGGTTCAAGGCATCGACGGTGAAACTCGCCGGCTGCCCGACGCGCACATTGTCCATCTGGGTTTCCTTGAGGTTGGCGATCACCCATTTCTGGTTCGGCACCAGCGCCATCAACTGCGCCCCGGAGTTGACGTAGGCGCCGAGACGCACGCCGATCTGCCCGAGCTGACCGTCACGCGGAGCAATGATCCGGGTGTTGGACAAGTCGATCCGCGCCAGCTGCACCGCCGCCTCGGCGCTGGCCACCGCCGCTTCCAGCGAGCCGCGATTGACGATCACCGTTTGCAGATCCTGCCGGGCGATTTCCAGATTGGCCTTGGCCTGCGCCACCGCCGCAATGCTTTGCGCATTGGCGGCCAGCGCCACGTCCATCTCACGCTTGGACACGGAACCGTCTTTGACCAGCGCCTTGTTGCGTCGCAAGTCGGCCTCGCTTTTGCGCAACTGCGCCTCGCTGTCGGCCACCACCGCCTGCCGCAGCTTGATCGTGGCTTCGGCGCTATTGCGCTGCTGCACCACGTTGGCCAGCGAGGCCTTCTGCACCGCCAGTTGTGCCAGCGACTGGTCGAGACGTTGCTGATAGATGCGGTCATCGAGACGCACCAGCAAATCGCCTTCTTTCACAAACTGGAAGTCCTGCACCGGCACTTCAAACACATACCCACTGAGCTGCGGGCCGATGATCGTCACCTGCCCGCGCACCAAGGCGTTTTCGGTGGTCTCAACTGCGCTGCTGAACGGCGGCAGTTGCCAGGCGTAAAGCACGATCAGCACACCGACGATGGCAATCGCGGCAAAGCCCAGCGACGAGATGATCCGCACCCGCAACGAACGCGGCTCGGTGTTCGGTGATGACGGCGGCGCCACACCTTCAGGGGTGGCGGCGATGGCATTGGTGGTCGTAGTGGTCGGTTCGGTCATGAAGAAGTGGCACCGCTGGAAGGTACGGAAGGTGTCGGGGCGACGGCTTTGGTGGTACTGATCAGCCACAGCGCACGGATGGAAATCCAGATCATGGTCAGGATCGCGATCACCGCAATCAGCATGAACACATCGTTATAGGCCAGTACGTTGGCTTCGCGCGTGGCGGCGTTGGCCAGGCTGCGAATGCCTTGCAGGTTGCGCAGGCTCGGGTCGGCAATCACGGAGCCGACCGCCGATCCGCCGCTCTGTACCCGGGCGGCGACACGCGGGTCGGACATCACCAATTGCTCGACGATATGGCTGGAATGAAACTTCTCGCGCACGATCTGGAACGTCCCCAGCAACGCCGCGCCGATCAGGCCGCCGAGGTTGTTGCAGATCCCGAACAACACTGAAAAGCTCACCAGGTTGCGTGGATTGGTCAGCACGTTGCTCGTGCCCAGCACCATGGTCGGGCCGAGGAAAAAGGTACTGCCGAACGCCAGCAGGAACTGGCTGAAATACAGGTTGCCGGGGCGGGTCAGGTTGTTCGATGAGCTGTCCATGATCGAGCCGGTGGCCATCAACGCCAGCGAAATGATCAGCGGCATCAGCAGGTGTTTCGGGTCGATGGTCAGCGCGCTGGTCAGCAGCCCGGCGACGCTGCCGATCAGCATCACCACATACAGGCTATGAAGCTGCTGGCTGCTCATGTTCAGGTTCTGCATGAAGCCCACGGCGCCGGTGGATTGCTCCGAGGTCACCATGCGGATCAGGATCACCGCCAGCGCCAGGCGGATCATCACCCCGCTGCCGAGCCAGCGGGTCATCAACATCGGGTTGCTGCGGTTATGTTCGATGGCCAGCCCCGCGAGAATCAGCGCAATCGACGCGGCCAGGGCGATACCGATCCAGTCGGCCTCCAGCCACCAGTCGATCCGCCCCAGGGACAACACCGCGCACAACAGCGCGACGCCGCTGGCGAGGATCGCGAAGGTCAGGAAGTCGAGCGGTTCGAAGGTCTTGAACCGGTCACCCGGCGGCAGTTTGAGCATCAGGACGCAGCCCAACGACAGCAGCGCCATACCCAGTTCAAACAGGTACAGGCCGCGCCATTCGGCAATCTGCAACAGGTCTTCGGAAAACAGCCGCGCCAGCGGCAAGGCCAGTTGCGAGGTGCCCAGGCCCAGCACCAAGGCCTTCATCCGCCATTTGGCCGGGAACGCCTGCACCATGTAATACAGGCCCAGCGAACTGAGCGCCGCGCCAACCATGCCGTGGGCCGCCCGCACCGCGACTGCTGAATTCAAGTCATTGACGAATAGATGGCCGAAGGTCACCAGCGCATACAGCACCAGAAACACCTCGGTAAACGCCCGCAGCCCGAACTGCTGGCGAAACTTCACCAGCAGCAGGTTCATCGACACGTTGGTCATCACGTACGCCGCCGGCAGCCAGGCCATCTCCGCCGTCGTCGCCCCGAGCGCACCTTGCAGATAAGGCAGGTTGGCGACCACCAGCGCATTACCCAGCCCACCGGTCACCGCCACCAGCAAGCCCACCAGCGCATAAGCCAGGCGCTTGGGGTTGGAGTGCAGCGGCGTCGAGGGAGAACCGGGCAGACTGGGCTTCTCGTGCGGCTGCCAGTTGCGCGGGGCGTATTGATCCATTGAAAGGCCTTGTCTTGTAGTCGCTTAAGTGTGCCGCAAATCCTGGCCAAACACCTATCCAGTGTGGGAGCGAGCCTGCTCCCACAAGGGATTTTGGGTGGATTCGTAAATTTTGTTTAAAGGTCATCTCGCCCGCAGCGGATTTTTCCCAAGCGTAGCGGATGCCAACCTTGCAGCACTTCTAAACCTGAAAGGTGCCCGATATGACCACTCCCCGTTGGCAACGCTCCCCGCGTCTGCTGAAAAACCTGCTGGCCGCCGCCCTGTTGCTGCCCGCCCTCACCTTCGCTCAGGAACGCCCGTGGCCGGATGGCTCGCAACTGGTGATTTCGGTGTCGATGCAATTCGAAACCGGCGGCCAGCCCGAGGGCGCTGAAAGTCCGTTCTCCGGCACACCGCTGCCAAAAGGCTACCCGGATCTACCGGCGCAGACCTGGTTCGATTACGGCTACAAGGAAGGCCTGTGGCGCATGCTCGATCTGTGGGATCGCACCGGCATCAAAGTCACCTCCCACGTGGTCGGCGAAGCGGCGCTCAAGCACCCGGACCTGGCCAAGGCGATTGCCGAGCGCGGCCATGAACTGGCGGCCCACGGCATGCGCTGGGCCGACTCGTACAACATGAATTACGCCCAGGAAAAACAGTTCATCGGTGATGGCGTCGCCGCGGTGGAAAAAATCACCGGTCAGCGCTCGGTCGGCTACAACGCCAACTGGCTGCGCCGCAGCCCCAATACGTTGAAGGTGCTGCAGGATCTGAATTTCACCTATCACATCGACGATGTCAGCCGCGACGAGCCGTTCGTGACCATGGTTCGTGGACGCAAATTCGCCGTGGTGCCGTACACCCTGCGCAACAACGACATCGTTCTGGTCGAGGGCCGGCATTTCTCTGCCGAACAGTTCTATCAGCAACTGGTGCTGGAATTCGATCGCCTCTACGCCGAAGGCGCGAGCAAGCGGCGGATGATGTCGGTGAGTCTGCACGACCGCATCGGTGGCACCCCGGCGATGGTCGAGGCTATGGAGCGCTTCATCCGGTACGCCCAGTCGCATTCGAAGGTGAGTTTCATGCGCAAGGATCAGATCGCGCAGATCGTGCTGACCGAAAAAAATCCCCTGATCGATAACACTGAAGCGCTCTACAACCAGTAAACGTGCCGAAAGCAGCCCTCTTCACAGCGCTTTGAGGGCTGCCCGCTCACCCAAAGTCATCGTACGACGCCCTGTTGACTTTTCCGGAAAACCTCGCAAATATCCGCAACCATGTTGTACGACGACGTATAACAAATAATAAAAACAACAAATGAAACAGGGAGCGTCACAGTGAGCACACTCGTCTGCAATTCCGTCCGCACGTCCCGTTTTTCTATCCCCCGCCCGCGTTCCACCCTGAGCCTGATCGGCTGCGGCAGTCTCGCCCTCGCCTTGCCGATGAGCGCCGATGCCGAGGGCTTCCTCGAAGACAGCAAAGCCACGCTGAACCTGCGCAACGCCTACTTCAACCGCAACTTCGTCAACCCGAACTATCCGCAGGGCAAGGCCGAAGAGTGGACGCAGAACTTCATCCTCGACGCCAAATCCGGTTTCACCCAGGGCACCGTCGGCTTTGGCCTGGATGTGCTGGGTATGTATTCGCAGAAACTTGATGGCGGCAAAGGCACGGGCGGTACGCAGCTGCTGCCGATTCACGATGACGGACGCCCGGCGGACAATTTCGGGCGACTGGGTGTTGCGCTCAAGGCCAAGGTGTCGAAGACCGAACTGAAGGTGGGTGAATGGATGCCGGTGTTGCCCATCCTGCGCTCGGACGATGGTCGCTCCCTGCCCCAGACCTTTCGTGGCGGCCAGATCACCTCTACCGAAATCAATGGCCTGACCCTTTACGGCGGGCAGTTCCGTGGCAACAGCCCACGCAACGATGCCAGCATGGAAGACATGTCGATGAACGGCCGCGGCGCCTTCACCTCCGACCGTTTCAACTTTGGCGGCGGCGAATACACCTTCAACGACAAACGCACGCTTGTCGGTCTGTGGTACGCCGAACTCAGCGATATCTACCAACAGCAGTACTTCAACCTCAGCCACAGCCAGCCGCTGGGCGACTGGACGCTGGGTGCCAATCTCGGTTTCTTCACCGGCAAGGAAGACGGCAGCGCCCAGGCCGGCGACCTCGACAACAAAACCGCATTCGCCATGCTCTCGGCCCGGTACGGCGGCAACACGTTCTACATCGGCCTGCAAAAGCTCAGCGGCGACGATGCCTGGATGCGCGTCAACGGCACCAGCGGCGGCACCCTGGCCAACGACAGCTACAACGCCAGTTACGACAACGCGCAGGAGCGTTCCTGGCAGATCCGCCACGACTACAACTTCGTAGTCCTCGGCGTCCCCGGGCTGACGCTGATGAACCGCTACATCAGCGGTGACAACGTGCACACCGGCACCATCACCGATGGCAAGGAATGGGGTCGTGAATCGGAGCTGGCCTACACCGTGCAGAGCGGTCCGCTGAAAAACCTCAACGTCAAATGGCGCAACGCGACAATTCGCCGGGACTTCAGCACCAATGAATTCGACGAGAACCGGATCTTCATCAGTTACCCGATTTCGTTGTTGTAAACCCTGGCATGGGGTGAACGGAGGGTGAATCGGCCTTCCGTCACTTACACCGAAAGTCGCGTTGACAAGTTCCGGAAACCCTACCGATACTTCAGCGCAGTCATACGACAACCTACAACAAACCTAATAACAACGTGTAAGGGATTGCCATGACGTCCACCTCCACCGCCCCAACTCCGTTCAATCGCCTGCTGCTGACCGGCGCCGCCGGTGGCCTGGGCAAAGTCTTGCGTGAACGTCTGCGCCCGTATGCCAACGTGCTGCGCCTGTCGGACATCACGGCCCTCGCCCCGGCCATCGATGACCGGGAAGAAGTCGTGCTCTGCGACCTCGCCAACAAAGCTGCCGTGCATCAGCTGGTCGAAGGCGTGGATGCGATCCTGCACTTCGGTGGCGTCTCGGTGGAGCGCCCCTTCGAAGAAATCCTCGGCGCCAACATCTGCGGCGTATTCCATATCTATGAAGCGGCACGCCGACACGGTGTGAAGCGGGTGATATTCGCCAGCTCCAACCATGTCATCGGCTTCTACAAGCAGGACGAACACCTCGACGCCAGCTCCGCTCGCCGCCCCGACGGCTACTACGGTCTGTCCAAGTCCTACGGCGAAGACATGGCCAGTTTCTACTTCGATCGCTATGGCATCGAAACCGTCAGCATCCGCATCGGCTCGTCGTTTCCCGAACCACAGAACCGCCGAATGATGCACACCTGGCTGAGCTTCGACGACCTCACCCAATTGCTCGAGCGTGCGCTGTACACCCCCAACGTCGGCCACACCGTGGTTTATGGCATGTCCGCCAACAAGGATGTGTGGTGGGACAACCGCTTCGCCAGTCACCTCGGTTTCGAAGCCAGGGACACCTCCGAAGTGTTTCGCGAAAAGGTCGAGGCGCAGCCCATGCCGGCAGCCGATGACCCGGCGCGGATCTACCAGGGCGGAGCCTTCGTCGCGGCCGGCCCGTTCGGCGATTGACCGGCGCGATTCACGTCTCCAATAAAACCAAGGGAATGAGTATGCAAGCCGAATTGATCGTCGACGCCCGCAACGCGGTGGGTGAAAGCCCGGTCTGGGTATCGCAGGAGAACGCCTTGTACTGGGTCGATATCCCCAACGGTGGCCTGCAGCGCTGGAGTGCCGACACTGGCCATGTCCATGCCTGGAAGACTCCCGAAATGCTTGCCTGCCTCGCCCGCCACAGCAAGGGCGGTTGGGTTGCCGGGATGGAGAGCGGGTTCTTTCACTTGCAACCGCATGCCGATGGCAGCCTTGACAGCGACTTGCTCGCGACCGTGGAACACAGCCGCCAGGACATGCGCCTGAACGACGGTCGCTGCGACCGCCAGGGCCGGTTCTGGGCCGGCAGCATGGTGCTGAACATGGGCCTGAATCTGCCCGAGGGCCGGCTCTATCGTTACGGTGCCGGGCAAACAGGCGTGATCGAGGCACAGCTTGATGGCTTCATCGTGCCCAATGGCCTGGGCTTCAGCCCGGACGGCAAAACCATGTACCTGTCGGACTCGCACCCGAACGTCCAACTGATCTGGGCTTTCGATTACGACAACGAGACAGGCACACCCTCCAACCGGCGGGTGTTCGTGGACATGAACCATTTTTACGGCCGCCCCGACGGCGCAGCCGTGGATGCCGATGGCTGCTACTGGATCTGCGCCAACGACGTCGGCCTGATCCATCGTTTTACCCCCGACGGTCGCCTTGACCGCTCGCTGCAGGTACCGGTGAAAAAACCCACCATGTGCGCCTTCGGCGGCAGCCGGATGGACACCTTGTTCGTGACTTCGATTCGCCCCGGCGACGACCAGGATCCGCAGTCCCTGGCCGGCGGCGTGTTCGCCCTCAACCCCGGCGTCAAAGGCCTGCCGGAGCCAATGTTCGACGATCTGCTGTAACCCGCCCTTGCTGCATTGCTGTGCCTTGAACACAAAAATAACAAGACTGGAGAACCCCTCATGGACTTCAAACGCACGTTGCTCGCCGCCGCCCTCCCCCTCGCGCTCACCTTCGGCAGCGCGGCCCAGGCGCTGGAAATCAAATTCGCCGACATCCACCCCGCCGGGTATCCGACCGTGGTCGCCGAAGAACAGTTGGGCAAGACCCTGGTTGCCGAAAGTGACGGCAAGCTGACCTTCAAGATGTTCCCCGGCGGTGTACTCGGCTCGGAAAAGGAAGTGGTCGAACAGGCCCAGGTCGGCGCCATCCAGATGGCCCGCGTCAGCCTCGGGATTGTCGGCCCTGTGGTGCCGGACGTGAACGTGTTCAACATGCCGTTCGTGTTCCGTGACCAGGCGCACATGCGCAAAATCATCGACGGTGAAATCGGTGACGAGATCCTCGACAAGATCACCAACTCCGAATTCAACCTCGTGGCGCTGGCGTGGATGGATGGCGGCACGCGCAACATCTACACCAAGAAACCGGTGCGCAGCCTGGCGGACCTCAAGGGCATGAAAATCCGCGTGCAGGGCAACCCGATGTTCATCGAAACGATCAACGCCATGGGCGGCAACGGTATCGCCATGGACACCGGCGAAATCTTCAGTGCCCTGCAGACCGGCGTCATCGATGGCGCGGAAAACAATCCGCCGACCCTGCTTGAACACAACCACTACCAGAACGCCAAGTTCTACAGCCTGACCGGGCACCTGATCCTGCCCGAGCCCATCGTGATGTCGAAAATCACCTGGGAAAAACTCAGCCCCGATCAGCAGACGCTGGTGAAAAAAGCCGCCAAGGCTGCGCAGGCCCAGGAGCGCACCTTGTGGGATGCCAAGTCGGCCAGCAGTGAAGAGAAACTCAAGGCCGCTGGCGTCGAGTTCATCACCGTCGACAAGAAACCCTTCTACGAGGCCACCGCTTCGATCCGCGAAAAATACGGCGCGCCCTACGTCGACCTGATCAAACGCATCGAAGCCGTTCAGTAACCTCCCTGCCCTCAATACAAGGCCCGGCAGCGCTGGCGTCGCTCGACGCTCACGCCTGCCCGGTTACGGTGGAACCCGATGAAGAATTTGCTGCTGCGCATCAATGACCGGATCTACATGGCCTGCATCTGGGTCGCCGGTCTGTCGGTGCTGACCATTTCCCTGATCATTCCCTGGGGCGTGTTCGCCCGTTACGTCCTCGGCACCGGCTCAAGCTGGCCGGAGCCCACCGCCATCCTGCTGATGATGGTCTTCACCTTCATCGGCGCCGCCGCCAGCTATCGCGCCGGCGCGCACATGGCGGTGGCGATGGTCACCGACCGTCTGCAACCGAACATGCGTCGAACCATGAGCATCGTTTCCCAAGTGCTCATGGGCACCATCTGCCTGTTCATGACCATCTGGGGCACCAAGCTCTGCCTGTCGACGTGGAACCAGTTCATGAGCGCCCTGCCGACATTGCGCGTCGGCATCACCTACATGCCGATCCCGATTGGCGGCGCGCTGACGCTGATTTTCGTGCTGGAAAAACTCTTGCTCGGCGATCAAAGCAATCGCCGCGTGGTGCGATTCGACCTGGTTGAAGAAAACGAAGGGGCTGCCTGATGGACGCATTGATTCTGCTGGGCAGTTTTATCGCACTGATCCTGATCGGCATGCCGGTTGCCTATGCGCTCGGGCTGTCGGCCCTGATTGGCGCGTGGTGGATCGACATCCCGTTCCAGGCCTTGATGATCCAGGTGGCGGGCGGGGTGAACAAATTCTCGCTGCTGGCGATTCCGTTCTTCGTGCTCGCCGGCGCAATCATGGCCGAGGGCGGCATGTCGCGACGGCTGGTGGCCTTCGCCGGGGTCCTGGTGGGCTTCGTGCGTGGCGGGCTGTCGTTGGTCAACATCATGGCCTCGACGTTTTTTGGTGCGATTTCCGGCTCGTCGGTGGCCGATACCGCGTCGGTGGGTTCGGTACTGATCCCGGAAATGGAGCGCAAGGGTTATCCCCGGGACTTCTCCACGGCAGTGACCGTCAGTGGTTCGGTGCAGGCCTTGCTGACTCCGCCGAGTCACAACTCGGTGCTCTACTCGCTGGCCGCCGGCGGCACCGTGTCCATCGCTTCGCTGTTCATGGCCGGCGTGGTGCCGGGCCTGCTGATGAGCGCATGCCTGATGGTGCTTTGCCTGATCTTCGCGCGCAAACGCGACTATCCCAAAGGCGAAGTGATCCCGATGCGCGAAGCCTTGAAGATCTGCGGCGAAGCGCTGTGGGGGCTGATGGCGATGGTGATCATTCTCGGCGGGATTCTCTCGGGGATCTTCACGGCCACCGAGTCGGCGGCCATCGCCGTGCTGTGGTCGTTTTTCGTCACCATGTTCATCTACCGCGACTACAAATGGAGTGAGCTGCCGAAACTGATGCATCGCACGGTGCGCACCATTTCCATCGTGATGATCCTGATCGGCTTCGCCGCCAGCTTCGGCTACATCATGACCCTGATGCAGATCCCAGCGAAAATCACCACGCTGTTCCTGACCCTGTCCGACAACCGCTACGTGATCCTGATGTGCATCAACGTCATGCTGCTGTTGCTCGGCACCGTGATGGACATGGCGCCGCTGATCCTGATCCTTACGCCGATTCTGATGCCGGTGATCCTCGGAATCGGCGTCGACCCGGTGCAGTTCGGCATGATCATGCTGGTCAACCTCGGCATCGGCCTGATAACGCCGCCGGTGGGCGCCGTGCTGTTCGTGGGTTCTGCGGTGGGCAAGGTCAGCATCGAAAGCAC
Source organism: Pseudomonas sp. 3-2 (assembly GCF_019710535.1). NCBI lineage: Bacteria > Pseudomonadati > Pseudomonadota > Gammaproteobacteria > Pseudomonadales > Pseudomonadaceae > Pseudomonas > Pseudomonas sp. 3-2. The sequence continues at coordinate 3,984,736 of NZ_CP081200.1, forward strand.
CGTGAAGGCGCTGCTGCCGTTCTATGCGGTGCTGTTCCTGGTGCTGATGCTGGTGACCTATGTTCCGGCACTGTCGCTGTGGTTGCCGCATCTGGTGTTGTAACGCTAACGCTGTGGCGAGGGCGTTCGCTCCCTCGCCACAGATTTCATATCACGCCCGCAGCAACATGTAAGCCGCAACCACCAGGCACACACTGGCAAACCCCACCTGCAACGTCCTCGCCGGTACTCGCGCGCAAAGTTGGCGACCGATGATCATGCCGATGATGCTCGCCACAATGAACGCAGCACCCAGTCGATCTATCCGCACGCCCGCGTGGAACGCGCCGATCACACCGATGGCGGAAATCAGGCTGATGACCATCAGTGAAGTAGCGACGATCCCGCGCATCTGTACATCGGTCAGTTGCTTGAACGCCGGCACGATCAGAAACCCGCCGCCCACCCCCAGCAACCCGGACACTACACCGGTGACAGCGCCCAGCGCCGCAAGGGTCGCGGTGCATTTGGCGGTCCAGTCGAAACGCCCAGTCTGTTCATTGAGCATGCAGTTCTTCTGGCCCCAACTGGCGTGGCCATGGTCACTCGGACCCTCCTGCTGGCGTTCGCGGCGCAGCATTCGCCACGCCACCATCACCATCAGCAGGCTGAACAGAATCATCAAAACCTTTTCCGGCAACTGATGGGCGAAGTAGATGCCCACTGGCGAAAACACCGCGCCGAGCGCCGCGATCAACAGCGCCGCACGATAGCGCACCAGTCCATGACGCAGGCCATCGATAGCGCCGACCGCCGCCGCGCTGCCCACTGCAAACAACGCCACCGGCGCCGCTTGCGTCATCGTCCAGCCCAGCCCCAGCACCAGCGCCGGCACCGCGAGAATCCCGCCGCCGGCCCCGGTCAGACCAAGGACCAATCCCATCACCACGCCAAACAGACTTGCCAGCAACATAGAGTGTTCTCAGTCGACCCTGGACAGACGCGTCAGCCATTCGCGGCCCTTGAGCATGCCGTTCCAGTAGAACCACGGCAGCAGCGTCGCCTTCAGCCACCACGCGGAGCGGCGCGGCACGGTCGGGTCGAGGGGAAAGGTCGGCAGCAATTTTCCACCGTAGCCGAACTCGGCGAGGATCACCTTGCCCTTCTCTACCGTCAGCGGGCAGGAACCATAGCCGTCGTACTTCAGCGGCAGTGCCAGATCCTTGCGCAGGGCCAGCAGGTTTTCCGCCACCACCACGACCTGTTTGCGCACTGCTGCGGCGGTTTTCGCATGGGTGGTGCCGCAGATATCGCCCAGGGCAAACACGTCGGGATAACGCGGATGTTGCAGCGTGTGCGGGTCGACCTCGCACCAGCCGCTGGCGTCGGCCAACTGACTCTGCGCGATGAAATCCGGCGAAACCTGCGGCGGGACGACGTGCAACAGATCGAAGGTTTTCGCCTGACGGGTGACATTGCCGTCCGCGTCCTTGACGTCGAACCAGGCGGTTTTCGCCGGGCCGTCGACCTTCACCAGATTGGAATTGAACGCCAGCCGCGCGTTGTATTTCTCGATGTACTTCATCAGCGGCGGCACGAAAGTCGGGACGCCGAACAGTGCGGCGCCGGCCAGATTGAACTCGACCTCGACCTTGCTCAGCACGTTGCGCTTGAGCCAGTGATCGCAGGACAGGTACAGCGCCTTCTGCGGCGCGCCGGCGCACTTGATCGGGATCGGCGGCTGGGTGAACAGGGCTTTGCCGCCGCGCAGTTTCTGCACCTGATCCCAGGTGTATTGCGCGTGCTGATAGCTGTAGTTGGAAGTGACGCCGTACTGGCCGAGGCTTTCCTGCAAGCCTTCGATGTTCTCCCACGCCAGGCGCAGGCCGGGGCAGACGATCAGGTTCTGATAGGTGACGCTGCGTTGGTCGTTGAGGGTGAGGCGGCGCTGGTCGGGGTCGATGCCGGTCACTGCAGCCTGAATCCAGGTGGCCTGACGCGGCATCACTTTGTTCATCGGTCGGGCAGTGTCTTTGGCATCAAAGGCACCACCGCCGACCAGCGTCCAGGCCGGCTGGTAGTAATGCAGGGTGCTCGGCTCGATCACCGTGATTTTCAGGCCGGGATCGCGCTTGAGCAGGCTCGCGACAAAACCGATACCGGCAGTGCCGCCGCCGATGACCACGATGTCCGCACTGATGGATGGGCCCCAGTGTTGATCGTTCATTGTTTGTTCCTTATGGCTGCACGCAAGGATAGCCGGGTCTATTGCGCCCAGCTTTTGAGCACGGCTCCGCAGTAGAGTCCGGAAAGGGTTTTCATCACCTGGATCACTTCGTGACTGGCGAGACCGTAAAAAATGTACTTGCCTTCACGACGGGTCGCGACCAGCCCTTCATCACGCAGGATGCCCAGTTGCTGGGACAGGGTCGGCTGCCGCACGCCGGTCATTTTCTCCAGCTCGCCGACGTTGCGCTCGCCCTGGGTCAACTGGCACAGGATCAGCAGCCGATCCTCATTGGCCAGGGCCTTGAGCAAAGAACAGGCCTTGGAAGCCGAGGCGCGCAGCTGCGCCACTTCACATTCGGTCAGACTGGATTGCATTTGCAGGATGCCTTCAACGTCACTTAAGCTGCGGACATTATGTGTTTACATAAAGTGTTGCAACCCTGACTTCCCACCTTCTGCACAGGACCGTGTTCATGCCCGCGCTGATTGAAGCTTTCCTCGACCCCGCCTCCTCGACCTACAGCTATGTGGTCTACGAGGCCGACGGCGGGCAGTGCGCAATCGTCGATCCGGTGCTCGATTACGACGGCGCCGCCGGCCGCACCTGCACGGCTCAGGCCGACAAGATCATCGCCTTCGTTCGCGCCCACAACCTGCAAGTGCAATGGCTGCTGGAAACCCACGCCCACGCCGATCACTTGTCCGCCGCGCCGTACCTGCGCCGGGAACTGGGCGGGAAAATCGCGATTGGCGAATCGATCAGCAAAGTGCAGAACGTGTTCAAGGCGCTGTTCAACCTGGAGCCGGAATTTCGCGTCGACGGCTCACAGTTCGATCATCTGTTCGCACCCAACGAGTCGTTCCGAATCGGCAATCTCAAGGCCACCGCCCTGCACGTCCCCGGGCATACCCCGGCGGACATGGCCTATTTGATCGATGGCGAGCAGATCCTGGTCGGCGACACGCTGTTCATGCCCGACGTCGGCACCGCCCGTTGCGACTTTCCCGGCGGCAACGCCCATCAATTGTTCAATTCGATTCACAAGCTGCTGGCTTTCCCGGCCAGCGTGAAGCTCTACGTCTGCCACGACTACCCGCCGCAAGGTCGCGACTCGCAGTGCCAGACCACCGTCGGCGAACAGCGCAAAAGCAATATCCACGTGCATGACGGCATCGATGAAGCCACGTTCGTTGAAATGCGCACACGGCGGGACGCGGGGTTGGGAATGCCGACGCTGTTGCTGCCGGCGATTCAGGTCAATGTCCGGGCGGGAAACCTGCCGCCGGCGGAAGGCAATGGCGTTGTCTACCTGAAGATCCCCATCAACTCTGTGTAGGAAAAACTCAATTCAAGAAACGGGAATAACGGTTTTCGTACCTGTCGCGTCGGATGCGATGAACTGGGCGTATTCTCGGCCAGAAGGCAGACTTCATGGGGTAATCAACCCATGGAGATTTGGCAATATGGATATTCGCCGCAACCACCGGGATCTGTCCCCGGAGGAAAAGGCCGCCTTCGTCAACGCGGTTCTGACGCTGAAAAACAACGTGAACAGCGTGCTGCGTCCCGGCCAGCAAAGCCGTTACGACGATTTTGTACAGATCCACAAGAATTCAATGGGACGAGGTAATCCTCTTGTTCCCAATCCGCATCGCAGCCCCCTGTTCTATCCGTGGCACCGTGTGCTGATCCGCCAGTTCGAGTTGGCGCTGCAGGCCGCGGCTGATGACCCTCGCATCACCCTGCCCTACTGGAACTGGCAACTCGGCGGCGCCGACAATCCGTTCACTTCGGACTTCATGGGCGGCAACGGTGACAATACCCAAAACATGCTGGTAACAACCGGTCCCTTTTCCAGTACACAGTCGTCATTCATTGTCTCCGTATGGGACGAGGGGTTCGGTAACGCCGGGGTGCGCCGCAATCTCGGTGCTGCGGGTGCCTTGCCGTCACCAGAAACCGTCATTTCGGCGCTGAACAGAACGTCGTACTGGATGGAGCCGGGCGGTTGGGAAAACGTCTCCGAGCGCGAACTGCACAATCAGGTACATGCCTGGATCGGGGGCAGCATGATGGAAGCATCGTCCCCCAACGACCCGATATTCTTCCTGCATCATTGCTATCTGGATCTGCTCTGGGAGCGCTGGAAGAAGCTCCATCCGAACGTCCCCTCCTTCACGCAGGACGACCTGAGTCACTCGACACTGGTCTTTCACCCGGAAAACGAACCCGCTCCCTGGCCTCAGAGCTTTACCGTTCAGCAGACACTTGTTACCAAAGACCTGGAATATCGCTATGAATACCTGTGAACTGCATCGCACTCAGTTACCCAGCGTCAAGCCATTCGCCGGCAACGGCAACGCCGTCTTGTAGCGCACCTGCTTGAGCGCAAAACTTGACCGGATGTTGGCCACGCCCGGCACCTTGGTCAGAAAGTCCATCATGAAGCGTTCGAGCGACTGGATGGTCGGCACCAGCACCCGGATCAGATAGTCCGGGTCGCCGGCCATCAAGTAGCACTCCATGACTTCGGGCCGATCGGAAATCGCCTCTTCGAAATGCTGCAGGGCCTCTTCCACCTGCTTCTCCAGGCTGACGTGAATGAACACATTGACGTGCAGCCCCAGCAGGTCGGCATCCAGCAGGGTCACCTGCTCGCGGATCAGCCCCAACTCTTCCATTGCCTTGACCCGGTTGAAGCACGGGGTCGGTGACAGATTGACCGATCGGGCCAGGTCGGCGTTGGTGATGCGCGCGTTCTCCTGAAGGCTGTTGAGAATGCCGATGTCGGTACGGTCCAGTTTGCGCATGAGACAAAACCACCTGTTTTTTATGTTTATGCAGAATTTCTATCTGCAAATGATCTTCAGCGCAACGAAACAGAGAGAAATATTCTTCTTGCCCGGGCCTATGATTGTTGTAGGACAAGATTTCTTTTATCGAAGAATGACTGCCAGCTCACTACAAGAAATTCACAAGATCGAGCGTAGAAGCCATGACCCAAGCGTATGAACCGCTGCGTCTGCACGTCCCTGAACCCTCGGGCCGCCCAGGCTGCAAAACCGATTTCTCCTACCTGCATCTGACCGATGCCGGCACGGTGCGCAAACCTTCCATCGACGTAGAACCCGCCGACACTGCCGACCTGGCCCGTGGCCTGATCCGCGTGCTTGACGACCAGGGCAACGCCCTCGGCCCATGGGCTGAAAACGTGCCGGTCGAGATCCTGCGCAAAGGCATGCGTGCCATGCTCAAGACCAGGATCTACGACAACCGCATGGTGGTCGCCCAGCGTCAGAAAAAAATGTCGTTCTACATGCAAAGCCTCGGCGAAGAAGCCATCGGCAGCGCCCAGGCCCTGGCCTTGAACATCGACGACATGTGCTTCCCGACCTACCGCCAGCAAAGCATTCTGATGGCCCGCGACGTGCCATTGGTCGACCTGATCTGCCAACTGCTGTCCAACGAGCGCGATCCGCTCAAGGGCCGTCAGCTGCCGATCATGTACTCGGTCAAGGACGCCGGTTTCTTCACCATTTCCGGCAACCTCGCCACCCAATTCATTCAGGGCGTGGGCTGGGGCATGGCTTCGGCGATCAAGGGCGATACCAAAATCGCCTCGGCCTGGATCGGCGACGGCGCCACCGCCGAATCGGACTTCCACACCGCCCTCACCTTCGCCCACGTTTACCGGGCGCCAGTGATCCTCAACGTGGTCAATAACCAGTGGGCGATCTCGACCTTCCAGGCCATCGCCGGTGGTGAAGCCACCACCTTCGCCGGACGCGGCGTCGGATGCGGCATCGCCTCGCTGCGGGTTGACGGTAACGATTTCTACGCGGTCTACGCCGCCTCCGCCTGGGCTGCCGAACGCGCCCGCCGTAACCTCGGCCCGACCATGATCGAATGGGTCACCTACCGCGCCGGCCCGCACTCGACCTCCGACGATCCGTCCAAATACCGTCCTGCCGACGACTGGAGCCACTTCCCGCTGGGCGACCCGATTGCCCGCTTGAAACAGCACCTGATCAAGGTCGGCCACTGGTCGGAAGAGGAGCACGCCGCCGTCAGCGCGGAGCTCGAAGCCGAAGTGATCGCCGCACAGAAACAGGCCGAACAGTACGGCACCCTCGCCGGCGGGCAGATTCCGAGCGCCGCGACCATGTTCGAAGACGTCTACAAAGAGATGCCGGAGCACTTGAAGCGCCAGCGTCAGCAGTTGGGGATCTGACATGAACGATCACAACAACAATATTCAGTTGGAAACCGCCATGACCACGACCACCATGACCATGATCCAGGCCCTGCGCTCGGCCATGGATGTGATGCTTGAGCGTGACGACAACGTGGTGGTGTTCGGCCAGGACGTCGGTTACTTCGGCGGCGTGTTCCGTTGCACCGAAGGCTTGCAGACCAAGTACGGCACCTCGCGGGTGTTCGATGCGCCGATCTCCGAAAGCGGTATCGTCGGCGTCGCGGTGGGCATGGGCGCTTATGGCTTGCGTCCGGTGGCCGAGATTCAGTTCGCCGACTACGTGTACCCGGCGTCCGACCAGATCATTTCCGAAGCCGCCCGTCTGCGTTATCGCTCGGCCGGCGAGTTCACCGCCCCGATGACCCTGCGCATGCCGTGCGGCGGCGGCATCTACGGTGGCCAGACCCATAGTCAGAGCATCGAGGCGATGTTCACTCAGGTCTGCGGCCTGCGCACCGTCATGCCGTCCAACCCGTATGACGCCAAAGGCCTGCTGATCGCCTCCATCGAAAACGATGACCCGGTGATCTTCCTCGAGCCGAAACGCCTGTACAACGGCCCGTTCGACGGGCACCACGACCGCCCGGTAACCCCGTGGTCGAAACACCCGCAAGCCCAGGTGCCGGACGGTTACTACACCGTGCCGCTGGACGTGGCCGCCATTACCCGTCCGGGCAAGGACGTGACCGTGCTGACTTACGGCACCACCGTGTACGTGTCGCAAGTCGCCGCCGAAGAATCCGGCGTGGATGCGGAAGTCATCGACCTGCGCAGCCTGTGGCCGCTGGACCTGGAAACCATCGTCAAATCCGTGAAGAAAACCGGCCGTTGCGTCGTGGTTCACGAAGCCACCCGCACCTGCGGTTTCGGCGCCGAACTGGTGTCGCTGGTGCAAGAGCATTGCTTCCACTACCTGGAGGCGCCGATCGAACGCGTCACCGGTTGGGACACCCCCTACCCGCACGCGCAGGAGTGGGCGTATTTCCCTGGGCCGTCCCGAGTGGGCGCGGCGCTGAAACGGGTCATGGAGGTCTGAATGGGCACGCACGTTATCAAGATGCCGGACATCGGCGAAGGCATCGCGGAAGTAGAACTGTCGCAGTGGCACGTCAAGGTTGGTGATCTGGTCGTTGAAGATCAGGTGCTGGCGGATGTGATGACCGACAAGGCGATGGTCGATATTCCCTCGCCGGTCCACGGCAAGGTGATTGCGCTGGGTGGTCAGCCGGGTGAGGTGATGGCGGTCGGCAGTGTGCTGATCAGCATCGAGGTCGAGGGCGCCGGCAATCTGAAGGAGTCGGACAAACCGGCGCCAGTTGCGGCGAAAGAAACGCCAGTCGCACCCAAAGTTGAAGCTGTCGTTGAAAGCAAACCCGCCGCGCCGCGTACGGCTCCGGTTTGCCAGGGCCCGGTGGTCGCTCGCGAAGCCGATGAGCGCCCGCTGGCCTCGCCGGCCGTGCGCAAACATGCGCTGGACCTGGGCATTCAATTGCGTCTGGTGCGCGGTTCCGGTCCGGCCGGTCGCGTGCTGCACGAAGACCTCGACGCCTATCTGGCGCAGGGTCAGTCGAATGCTTCGGCGCCGGTCGCCGCCGCGTCCGCCCAGCGTCACGATGAAGAACAGATTCAGGTTATCGGCATGCGCCGCAAGATTGCCCAGCGCATGCAGGACGCCACCCAGCGTGCTGCGCACTTCAGCTATGTCGAGGAAATCGACGTCACCGCAATTGAAGAACTGCGTGCCCACCTGAACGAAAAACACGGTGCCAGCCGTGGCAAGTTGACCTTGCTGCCGTTCCTGGTGCGCGCACTGGTCGTTGCCCTGCGCGACTTCCCGCAGATGAACGCCCGCTACGACGATGAAGCCCAGGTCATCACCCGCCTCGGCGCCGTGCATGTTGGCGTCGCCACTCAAAGCGATGTTGGCCTGATGGTGCCGGTGGTGCGTCATGCAGAAGCTCGCAGCCTGTGGGACAGCGCGGCGGAAATCTCCCGCCTGGCCACCGCCGCGCGCAATGGCAAGGCCAGCCGCGATGAACTGTCCGGCTCGACCATCACCCTGACCAGCCTCGGCGCCCTTGGCGGCATCGTCAGTACCCCGGTGCTGAACCTGCCGGAAGTCGCGATCGTCGGCGTGAACAAAATCGTCGAACGCCCAATGGTCGTCAAAGGCCAGGTGGTGATCCGCAAGATGATGAACCTCTCCAGCTCCTTCGATCACCGCGTGGTCGACGGCATGGACGCGGCGCTCTTCATCCAGGCCATTCGTGGTCTGCTCGAACAACCCGCGACCCTGTTTGTGGAGTGATCGCATGCAAACTCTGAACACCACGCTGCTGATCATCGGCGGTGGCCCCGGCGGTTATGTAACGGCCATTCGCGCCGGGCAACTGGGCATCCCGACCATTCTGGTCGAGGGCGAATCGCTGGGCGGCACCTGCCTGAACATCGGCTGCATTCCGTCGAAAGCGCTGATCCATGTGGCCGAGCAGTTTCATCAGACTCAACATCACAATCAGCATTCGGCACTGGGCATCAGCGTTTCCGCGCCGACCCTCGACATCACCAAGAGCGTCGAGTGGAAGGACGGCATCGTCGATCGCCTGACCACCGGCGTCGCGGCGTTGCTGAAGAAGCACAAGGTTCAGGTCATCAACGGCTGGGCCAAGGTCATCGACGGCAAGACCGTGGAAGTCGGCGACACCCGCATCCAGTGCGAGCATCTGGTGCTGGCCACCGGCTCGCAAAGCGTCAACCTGCCTATCCTGCCGATTGGCGGGCCGATCATTTCGTCCACCGAAGCGCTGGCGCCGAAGTCAATTCCGAAACGCCTGATCGTGGTGGGCGGTGGTTACATCGGTCTGGAGCTGGGCATTGCCTATCGCAAGCTCGGCGCCGAGGTCAGCGTGGTCGAGGCGCAGGATCGGATTCTGCCGGCCTACGACGCCGAACTGACCCAACCGGTGCACGACGCGCTGAAGCAACTGGGCGTGAAGTTGTACCTCAAGCACAGCGTGCTGGGCTTCGACGGGACATTGCAGGTGCGCGATCCGAACGGCGACACCCTCAACCTGGAAACCGATCAGGTGCTGGTGGCTGTCGGCCGCAAACCCAATACCCAAGGCTGGAACCTCGAAGCGCTGAACCTGGACATGAACGGCTCGGCGATCAAAGTCGACAGCCGCTGCCAGACCAGCATGCGCAATGTCTACGCCATCGGCGACCTGAGCGGCGAGCCGATGCTGGCCCACCGCGCCATGGCCCAGGGCGAGATGGTTGCCGAGCTGATCAGCGGCAAGACCCGCGAATTCAACCCGACCGCCATCGCTGCCGTGTGCTTCACCGACCCGGAACTGGTGGTGGTCGGCAAGACCCCGGACGAAGCCAAAGCGGCAGGACTGGACTGCATCGTGTCGAACTTCCCGTTCGCCGCCAACGGCCGGGCGATGACCCTGGAATCGAAAACCGGCTTCGTGCGGGTGGTCGCTCGTCGGGACAATCATGTGATTGTCGGCTGGCAGGCGGTGGGTGTCGGGGTCTCCGAACTGTCGACTGCGTTCGCGCAAAGCCTGGAAATGGGTGCGCGACTGGAAGACATCGGTGGCACCATCCATGCGCACCCGACCCTGGGTGAAGCGGTGCAGGAAGCGGCGTTGCGTGCGCTTGGGCACGCGTTGCACCTGTAAAAACCCGACACGGGGGAGTTTTTTCATAAGCAGGCTAATAAATCTGCTGCTCCCCCCATCGCCCGGGCTGCGAAACCGCTCAAGAATGAAGTATTGTTGTGCCCATCCAAAAAAACGTCAGAAGCCTTGAACCGCTTCGGCGGTTGTTCAGTGATAGAGGGTGTCATGGGTAACGAAAGCATCAACTGGGACAAGCTGGGTTTTGACTACATCAAGACCGACAAACGCTATCTGTCGTACTTTCGCAACGGCGAGTGGGACAAAGGCACCCTGACCGAAGACAACGTGCTGCACATCAGCGAAGGCTCCACTGCCCTTCACTATGGCCAGCAATGCTTCGAGGGCCTGAAGGCCTATCGTTGCAAGGACGGCTCGATCAACCTGTTCCGTCCGGACCAGAACGCCGCGCGCATGCAACGCAGCTGCGCCCGCCTGCTGATGCCACATGTCTCCACCGAGCAGTTCATCGAAGCATGCAAGCAAGTGGTACGCGCCAACGAGCGTTTCATCCCGCCTTACGGCACCGGCGGCGCGCTGTACCTGCGTCCGTTCGTGATCGGCGTGGGTGACAACATCGGCGTGCGTACCGCACCTGAGTTCATCTTTTCGGTATTCGCGATCCCGGTCGGCGCCTACTTCAAGGGCGGCCTGACCCCGCACAACTTCCAGATCTCCACCTTCGACCGCGCCGCGCCACAAGGCACCGGTGCTGCCAAGGTCGGTGGCAACTACGCTGCCAGCCTGATGCCGGGCTCCCAGGCCAAGAAAGCGCACTTCGCTGACGCCATCTACCTGGATCCGCTGACCCACAAGAAGATCGAGGAAGTCGGTTCGGCCAACTTCTTCGGGATCACTCACGACAACAAGTTCGTGACCCCGAACTCGCCGTCAGTACTGCCGGGTATCACCCGTCTGTCGCTGATCGAACTGGCCAAGTCCCGCCTGGGCCTGGAAGTGGTCGAAGGTGATGTGTTCATCGACAAGCTGTCGGACTTCAAAGAAGCCGGCGCCTGCGGTACCGCTGCGGTGATCACCCCGATCGGCGGCATCAGCTACAACGACCACCTGCACGTGTTCCACAGCGAAACAGAAGTCGGCCCTGTGACCCAGAAGCTCTACAAAGAGCTGACCGGCGTGCAGACCGGCGACGTCGAAGCGCCAGCAGGCTGGATCGTCAAGGTTTGATCTGACGGCCAGATGCACAAAAGCCCCCATCGAGTGATCGATGGGGGCTTTTTCATTCGCCTCGCTCGCCGGCCTTCATGGCAATCCGCTTGCCCGCGCGACCGGCGATCCCGCTCGCCTGCCCGTTCTGCTGCTTGCCCATTCGTGCCTGGGTAATCAATCCGGGAATCAGTTCCCCCTCCGGCAGGTTCTTCCAGAACCGCGTCGGCAAATGCCCCTGCATGACTTTCTCGTTCAAACGCGCCGGGTTGAAGATGTGGCTGTAGTACGTCAGCCATAAGTCACCGTGGGGATCGTCGACGTTCTGCGCCAGTTGCTGCCATTCCACCGGGCACTGGCGCTGATGGATCAGTTGTTCGCCATCGTAATAAACCCCGTCGCGGGGCGTGGCGATCAGCCAGCGATGCCGGCCCATGCGCCCGATGAAGTGTTCGCTGGCACTGTGCAGAATGTCATGGGCCGGTTCGTGCCACGCGACGTATTGCGGGCCCGGCAATTCTGGCGGGCGCTCGATGAAACGCACGAATGCATGCAGATGATGGGCTTCGCGCTGCACCTGCTTGATCCGCCGCTGCAACTCGCTGCCCAGCTTGTCGCCAGCCATCATTGCGGTGCGATCACCATGGCTGACCCGCCACAGCACTTCATACAACAGACTCCAGCGTTGATTGCCACGGTAGCGTGACGCTTGTTCCAGGGTGTCGAGCAACACACGCGGAATCCGCGCCTGAAACGGCCCCTGCCCTTCGGGCACCGACACATCACTGGCAAACAGATCACTTACCCCTTCTGACGCCCAGCTCACCAGACTCGGGTCGATTTCATGGCTGAGCAGCCAGCGCGCCTGCTGGCGCCAGGTGTCGAACAGATCGTCACAGTCGAGATTGATCATCCCCATAGCCCCATCTGCTGCGGCATCGGCCGGTCGCGCAACTGCTGATAGAGCATCTGGCTGGTGACTTCTGCCTGCTGCGGGTGGTAATCGCTGGTGATGATGAACGGCTTGGCCTTGGCCAGCACACAACGCATACGGGCCACGTCTTCGTAGCGAATGCGCCGCTGTCGACGCAGCTCCACCAGACGTTCGGTGGTGCGCAGGCCGATGCCGGGTATGCGCGAAATCAACGCCGGTTCGGCACGATTGAGATCTAGCGGGAACACCTCGCGATTCTGCAGCGCCCAGGCCAGTTTCGGGTCGATGTCCAACGCCAGATTGCCCGGCCCCGTAAGCAACTCACCGGCGGTATAGCCATAACCGCGCAACAGGAAGTCAGCCTGATACAAGCGGTGCTCGCGCATCAGCGGCGGTGCGGCCAACGGCACGCTTTTCGGGCTGTCGGGAATCGGGCTGAACGCCGAGTAATAGACCCGGCGCAGACGGAAGTTGCCATACAAAGCCTGAGCGCTGTGCAGGATGGTGCTGTCGTCGGTGTCATCGGCACCGACGATCATCTGCGTGCTCTGCCCGGCCGGGGCGAACTTCGGAGCGCGGGGTTCGTTGAGCAAGGTCTGCACGCCGGTGTAGATGGTGTTCATCGCCTGCTTGATCGAACCGATGTGCTTCTCCGGCGCCAGGGTTTGCAGGCTGGCATCGGTGGGCAATTCGATGTTGACGCTCAAGCGGTCGGCGTAACGCCCGGCTTCTTCGATCAGCGCGGGGTCCGCATCGGGAATGGTCTTGAGATGAATGTAGCCACGGAACTCATGCTCTTCGCGCAACAGCTTCGCGACGCGCACCAGTTGCTCCATGGTGTAGTCCGCCGAGCGAATGATCCCCGAGCTGAGGAACAACCCGCTGACGCAGTTGCGCCGGTAGAAATCCAGGGTCAGCGTCACCACTTCCTCGGGCGTGAAACGCGCACGCGGTACGTCGCTGGAGCGGCGGTTGACGCAGTATTGGCAGTCGTAGAGGCAGAAATTGGTCAGCAGAATCTTGAGCAGCGACACACAACGCCCGTCCGGCGTGTAGCTGTGGCAGATGCCCATGCCATCGGTCGAGCCCAGCCCGCTCTTGCCCTCGGAGCTGCGCTTGGGCGCGCCGCTGCTGGCGCAGGAGGCGTCGTACTTGGCGGCGTCGGCGAGGATGCTGAGCTTGTCGATGATTTGCATGGCACGGACTCAATACTGTTCGCATATACAGTATAGACAGCGATTTGCTCACACAAGGCGCAATGCCGCTCTTCGTCGGAATGTCGCGCCGCAGCAGTCAGGTCAATTTGACTCAGCAGGAGTCGGATTGACTCGATTCCACAAGCGTCATAATGACTATCAAACCTGCGCAGCCCTTGATATCAAAGGCTGTCCGGCATGGCCCGAAAATTGACTGACTCTCGGTAGCCATTTGGCTGAAGACCAAAACGGGAGTCGAAAATGGATCATGTTTTTCAGGGCAAGCTGGCCGTCATCACCGGTGCCAGTTCGGGCATAGGCCTGGCCGCTACCGAACGCCTGCTGGATCAGGGCGCGCGCGTATTGGCCATATCGCGAAAACTCGGCGCACTGGCCGAACTGCTTGAGCGGTATCCGCAGCAACTGGTGTGGAAACCCGGCGATGTCACTCAAGCTTCCGACCTAAACGCTTTGGCCGAACAGGCTACACGCCTCGGTCCGGTGAATTTCGTAATCCCTAACGCCGGTATTGCGGAGCTCGCTGACGGGCTCAACAGCTCGGCGTTCGATCGCCAATGGGCAGTGAACGGCGCCGGCGCCCTGAACACCTTGGCCGCCCTGCGCCCGCACCTTGCAGACAAGGCGTCAGTGGTGTTCATCGGTACTTTTCTGGCCGGAATCAGTTTCGCGGGACTGGCCGCCTATATCGCATCAAAAGCAGCATTGATCGCCCACGCCCGAACCCTCGCGGTCGAGCTGGCACCCCACGGTGTGCGCATCAATTGCGTCTCCCCCGGCCCGACCGCAACGCCGATCTGGTCGACACTGGGTCTGAGCGAAGAAGCGCTCGGAGACGTAGCCCGAGGCGTCAACCAACGACTATTGGGCGGACAATTCCTGGAACCTGCGGCAGTGGCCGACGTCATTCTTTTTCAGTTGGGCAATGGCGCACGCGGCGTCATCGGTCAGGATTGGGTGGTCGATAGCGGATACACCCTGAGCTAACGCGCATGCACCGATCCGGGCGGGGAGTCAGCCAGTTGGCGACCTGACAATTCCCGCCCGGCCCCAGGCAAAACCAGACCCCAGCGCGACGCCAGTTCCCGGCGCCCCTGCACCGTCAGGGTCAGTGCGCGACTGTCCAGATCCTGCGTCACCCATTTGCGCTTCAACGCGGCCTGCAACAACGCGGCCCCGAGCGAACCGCCCAAATGCGGCCGACGCATGCTCCAGTCGAGACACGGGCAAGCGAAGCGGCGGCGCAGCGTCGACAGATCCTTGACCTCAATGCCCAGCTCTTCAAAAAACGCCTCCCCGCTTTCACTGAGGCGATAAACCTGCTCATCGGTTTCCACCAGCCATCCCGCCTCAAGCAGGCGGTCATGCAACAACACCGCGAGCGTCCCGGCCATATGGTCGTAGCAGGTGCGGGCAAATTGCAGGCGATCCGGCGTGTGCGGTTTGAAGGTCGGCTCGGGGTTCTGACCGATCACCATCAGCGCTTCGAGCGCCTGGGCCACGCGCTTGTCGGCGAGGCTGTAATAACGGTGGCGGCCTTGTACATGCAGACGCACCAGCGCCAGGTCCTTGAGCTTGGACAGGTGCGCGCTGGCGGTCGAGGCGCTGACGTCGGCGAGGGTCGCCAGCTCTGTGGCAGTTCGGGCGTGGCCGTCCATCAGCGAACACAGCATTTTGGTCCGCGCCGGTTCCGCGATGGCGGCGGCCACTTGCGAAACGCCAATGTCTTGATGTTCTGCGTGCATATTTCGCTCCCGGACGAATCATCGCCCTCAAGGACTGGAGATAGTAGCAACACTTTCCCCACCGACAAGGATGCGATCCATGGACCCGATCTTCGCTGCAACTCACGCCGATCCCTATCCCTATTACGCCGAACTGCGCACGACGGGCGGGCTGACTTTTCATCACGGACTGAAACTGTGGGTGGCCAGCAGCGCCCGGGCGGTGTGCGCGGTGCTGGCGCATCCGGATTGCCGGGTGCGTCCGGTGCAGGAGCCGGTGCCCAAAGCCATCGCCGATGGCATGGCGGGCAAGGTGTTCGGCCAGTTAATGCGCATGAATGACGGTGAAGCTCAGCGCTGCCCGCGCTCAGCCATCGAGCCGCCGTTGGGGTTGATTGATCGGGAAGAAGTCAGCGCGCTGGTGTCCGCGCGGCTGATAACGAACGATGCCGACGGCCTCTATAACGCCATGTTTCGCGGCCCGGTGTGCGTGGTTGCATCGCTGCTCGGATTCACCCCGGCGCAGGCACGCGTAATCAGTGAACTGACGGCGGATTTCGCGGCGTGTCTGTCGCCGTTGAGCAATGACCTGCAACTGGCGGCAGCGCATCGGGCGGCGGAGCAATTGCGCGGGTATTTCATTGAAATGTTGGCGGATCCGAACCCGTTTCTCGCCGACATTCGCCAGCGGTTTGTCGGCGATGAAGACGTGCTGCTCGCCAACCTGATCGGCCTCTGTTCACAGACGTTCGAGGCCACTGCCGGGCTTATCGGCAATGCGTTGGTGGCTTTACAGCGTTTGCCTGAATTACGCGCGGCGTCAGTGGATTCGTTACTGGCTGAAGTCCAACGCTTCGATCCATCGGTGCAGAACACCCGCCGATTTGTGGCGAACACCTGCGAAATCGACGGCGTGCGGCTGGTAGCCGGCGATGTGATTCTGGTGCTGCTGGCCTCGGCCAATCGCGACCCGGCACTCAATGAAAACCCGGATCGCTTTATGCCGGATCGCCCGAATCGTCGCAGTTTCACGTTCGGCAGCGGTCGGCATCAATGTCCCGGACAGATGCTGGCAATGACGATCGCCAGCGCCACGCTCACCGAAATCCTCGCCCGCGACATTGATCCGGGAAGACTCGCGTGGCACTACCGGCCTTCGCTGAATGGACGAATTCCGATGTTCAGCATTGTCGGTGCATGAACATTTGCCATCGCGAGCAAGCTCGCTTCCACAGGGAATTTGAGAGAACGCACAACTCTGTGAGAGCGAGCTTGCTCGCGATGGCGGACTGAAAAATGAAGCATCATTTTGCCCTCATCCGAGAGGCTACATCGCCTTGCGCCTTTGCCTACAACTACGCCAGAATCCGCCGGCTTGTGCGGCTTGGGGCCTGCCAGTAACTTGATTCGCATCACTGAATGGTCAGTGAACGGGTTTAGTCGCTCGGGAACCACAAACCATGCACAAGCTCCATCCAGTCAGATATTTCGCATATCTGCACTCTATGGCGGCCGTGCGCAGGGCACCTTCGGGTGCACCGGGTTTGGTGTGTTCCCCGGTCGACTAACCTGCGTACAGCTGCCACCTCACTGTTTAGTCGCAAGGTGGTGTCAGCATCATTTACGGATACCACCAAAATGTTCAAACCTACGCCTAATCCACCCGAAACTGACGTACCCAACGAATCCGACCCAACCTCTCCCTACTCCACAACCGACTCAAAAAAACTCCACGAAGCCGCCGAGCGCGCCCTCGACCATTACCTGAAACCCACCGCCCCGAAACAACACTGCCCCGGCCGCATGTTCCTCGTCGCCCCCGACCTGGATCAGCATGCCCTGCTGGCCCACGCCTGCGAATCGATGACTTCGGCCAGCGTGATGCTCAGCGACTTCGCCGCGCTGCTGGACCCGCCCTACCGCAGCACCGTGCTGGGCATCGCCCAAGTGGTGATGTGTGGCGAACTCGCGGTGAACCGGGCGCTGGACACTCTCGATGTCACGACCTGAGGAACACCCATGGAAAGCAAATCCGATGCACACATCGTCGCCGCCCTGATCTCCATCGGCCTCAACGAGAAAGACAGCCAATGGGCCCAGAAAGCCTGTCTGCTACTGCTCGAGAGCGAACGGAAATCCATCGTCAGCGCCGCCCTCACCGCCCTCGTCCAGATTGCCCGCGACCATGGCGAACTGGACCGCAACCGCCTGCTGCCGGCACTCGCCAGCGTAAAACGCAGATTCCCAAGCCTGACCGGCACGGTTGCCGCGACGCTGGATGAGATGGTAATGGCTGCGTAATACCCGGGGCGCAAGGCAAGAAAAAACCCGCAGCCTCCGTTGAGGGAGGCTGCGGGTTTTGTGTGCAGATGTGGTTAACGCCGAAAGTCAGCCAGAACGAAAGGCGTATGCGCCCTCAAGTAAGCCTCGACCTCTTCCAGCGAAAGCAACCCTTCGCGGGACGAAACAGTGGCTTCTTTGTCATCGTCACGAGTCACTGTCACGGTGTAAGCGCCTTCCGTCTCCTGCAAAACGCCGGTGAGTCTGACCTTCTGCCCGTCTTCCTCGGCGAAGGAAATCGCGGACAGTGGCTTTGACGCCAAGACCTGAGCCTTGCGGGCCAGAAAGGCTTCTCGCCGTGCGAGGACATCCTTTCCGGCGAACCACAAAAAAATCATCATGGCCGCGAAGAATACCAACTGGATGTTGTAAATCGGGCTCCGTCGCCCCGGGTGTTCGATAGTCAACCACTCAACAGTTTTGTAAATGATCTGTTCAACATCCATCGACCTGATCCTTGAGCCGTTCGAACAAGATGACCTCCGGTCATCAATCCTCCCGCGTCAAAACCTCAAGCAACTCAATCTCGAACACCAGATTCGAATTCGGCGGAATCTTGCCCATCGTCCGCTCGCCATAACCCAGATGCGCCGGCACCAGGAGTTTGCGCTTGCCGCCAACCTGCATCCCCATGATCCCCTGATCCCAACCCTTGATCACCCGACCGGTGCCGATCACACACTGAAACGGCTTGCCCCGGCTCCAGGACGAATCGAATTCGGTGCCGTCTTCCAGCCAACCGGTGTATTGGGTGGTGATCAACGCGCCTTTGACGGCGGCTTTTCCGTCACCGGGCTGGAGATCGATTATCTGCAGTTCATCATTCATAACATTCGCTCTACTGTTCCGCTGGCCGCCGTTTTCCCAGAAATACCGGCCATTGGCAACCGTTTGGCCCAAGGTTGCCGCTGTTTCCGGTGTTGACCGCGAATGAGGATTGTGTGGCGGACAGACGCTGAGTCATGGCCGGGCTGATTGAATTTCAGCGCTCGGGTGTACCGAACACAACGCCATTGAAGGTATGCGTGCAGCATTGGCAGTTGGGCGTCATGTCTTCGGCTTTCAGGGCGGGATTTACGATTTGCAGGCGCTTGTTCTCATCGACGTATAACCCGCTGTAGATGCTGGACTCACCCACCCCCACCACATCCCTTCGCTCGTGTTCATGCAGAGCGACCATCCAGAACACCGGTTCCTGCCGATCCAGCCGCGACACCGCCTCACTGAAAATCTCGTCCCAATCACCGCCGACACGCGACAACAGAAAGCGAAACAACGGCGTGTAATCGTAGCCATGATGCTTGATGCCATGCATCGAACCGCGTGCAGCCTCGCTGTGGATTTCAGCCTTGGTGTTTCGCTGATGCCGATAATGCCCGCCCGGGTTGTTGCGCCAAACGTTGTGGGCGGTGGTGTTTTCTTTGCGATAAAGGGGTTTCTTGTTCAACGATTTGCTCCTGACATCCAGTCACTCGAAACGCCCCTCGCGTTTTACCGGAACGGCGCTCGAATGCAATCAACCGTCCATGGCCAATTGTTGCTTGAGGTCAGCGTTCCACCGGTTGAATCGCCACAATCGTCCCGTTGGTGATCATCACCATCACGTATTTATCGTTGATCTGCACCCACTGCGCCTGCGGTTCCGGCTGCTTGAGGCCTTTCTGTTTCCAGTTTTTGATGGCTTTTTCGCTGCGCTGGTAGATGTCCGGGGCGCGGTCGTTGACGTTCAATTCGCGGTTGCCGGTCGGTGATTGTTCGACAGTGTCGTTCGAGGTTTGCGCCGCTTGAACGAGGGGGCTGATCCCGGCGATGCCGGCGACGAGTGCCAGGCTGGCGATTAGGGTCTTGTTGTTCATCGGTGAACCTCCTGAGATTTGTGATACCTGAAATCCGACTGCGGGGTTCTGGAATCATTCCTTGTTTTTTGATGATGCTGAACCGGAGATTGTAGTCGCGCCCCGGAACGCGATCCGGGCTCGTCCGCCACCGGGCGAATACAGTCAACGGCATCCATTTGCGATAAGATCGCGCGCCCCCACAGAGTGAACAAGGACATCACCGTGAAAATCTATCTCATCGTCAATCTGGTGTTGCTGGCGCTTCTGGGGCTCTACGCTGTCAGTCTTTTCAACAAACTTGTTGCCCGGCGCAACGAGATCAAGAACGCATTTGCCCAGGTCGAAGTGCAGCTCAAACGCCGCTATGACCTGATCCCCAATCTGGTCAGCATCGCCAAGGGTTATCTGGCCCATGAGCGCGAAACCCTTGAAGCGGTGATCGCCGCGCGCAATGCCGCCGTGGCCGGACTTGAGGCTGCACAGGCGAAACCGGGCAGCGCCCAGAACATTGCGCAATTGGGGCTGGCGGACAGCGCACTCAGCAGTGCCGTGGGGCGATTGAACCTGACGCTGGAGGCTTATCCGGAACTCAAGGCCTCGCAGAACATGCAACAACTGAGCGAAGAGCTGAGCAGCACCGAAAACAAGGTGAGCTTCGCGCGCCAGGCGTTTAACGACGCGGTGATGACCTACAACACGCTCAAGCAGAGTTTTCCGGCGGTGCTGCTGGCGGCCAGTTTTGGCCATCGCGAGGATGCGGTTCCGTTGAAGTTCGCCGATACGCTGGCCATCAAGACCGCGCCCAACGTTTCTTTCTGATTGCTGCTCTCCATGGATGGCCCGATGAAGCTTTACGACAGGGGCTGCATCGAGCACTCCTGATCAGGCGGTAAAAGCCGTTGTCGCGTCCACCTGAAGACGGCCTGAGCAGTTTATTCCAACCCCAGCCAACGGATGGCCCAATGAATTTTTTTGAACAACAGCGCAAGGCTAAACGCCGTACAGTGTTGCTCGTGATTTTGATGTTTTTTGCAGTACTGAGCCTGATCCTCGTTTCTTGCGTGCTGATGACCATTCCGGTCGAGGATGGTAATGGCAAGGTCCTGCTGGATCTGGAACTGGACTGGCGGCTGTTCTCTATTGTTTCAGCTGTCGTGATCAGCATCGTGCTGCTGGCCAGCCTGGCCAAACATTCAGAGTTGTCCGCAGGCGGCAAGGTGATTGCGCGGCGCCTGGGCGGCCGTCTGATCAACCACAGTGCGCAGACTCTGGAAGAGCGTCGCTTACTCAATGTCGTCGAAGAAATGGCCCTCGCCTCCGGCACCGTAGTGCCTTCGGTGTACTTGCTTCCGGATCTGGGCATCAATGCGTTCGCCGCCGGACTCACACCGCAGGACGCCGTGATCGGGGTGACGCAAGGCGCGATCAACCTGCTGACCCGTGAAGAGCTGCAAGGTGTGATCGCCCATGAGTTCAGCCACATCTATAACGGCGATATGCGCCTGAATACGCGACTGGTGGCCATCGTCCACGGCATTCTGGTTCTTGGCCTGACGGGCAGCTACATCCTGCGGGGCATGGATAACGTTCGCAAAACACCGGCCGAGCGCAGCCGGTTTGTCGCGTTGCCGATGCTGTTCGGTTTCGTGTTGTGTGTCGTGGGATTGGCCGGCACTTTCTTCGGCAATCTGATCAAGGCTGCGATCGGTCGACAACGCGAGTTTCTGGCCGACGCCACTGCCGTGCAATACACCCGCAACCCACAAAGCATTGCCGGCGCGCTGAAAAAAATCGGCGGTTATCCATTGGGAGCGTCGATCAATTCCGCGCACGCCGCCGAATTCAGCCACCTGTATTTCGGCTCGAGCACTTCGTCGATGGGCGACGGTTTGATGGCGAGCCATCCGGATCTGAGCGAGCGAATTCGCCGGGTCGATGCAGAGTGGGATGGCACTTTCACAAAAATCGCGGCGCCCGTGCAGCCCCACATAGAACCTGTGCCGGCAACCCCGGTGACCGATGCGTTCAGCGGTGTTCCGACAGATGCAATGGCTGTTCTCTACGATGTAAACGCCCTCCAGGGTTCAATCGAAACCATTGGCACGCCGCAATCCGCACACCTTGATCAAGCTCGCAAGATGCTGCAAGACATCGCGCAGCCGCTCAAAACCGCGGCCCACAGCCCGGAGGGAGCCCAAGCAATCGTGTATGGCTTGCTGCTGTCACGTCTGCCCTCCCTGCAGGCCGTGCAACTGGATTTACTCCAGTCGGAAATCGACGACAACGTATTCAACACCCTGAGTCTACTGCGTGAACCGCTCTCGACACTTAACCCTGGACTGCGATTGCCGCTGATCGATCTCGCGATTCCCTGCCTGAAAGAGCTGGGTAAAAAACCGGTTGCAGCCATGAAGTGCAACCTGAATCTGCTGGTCGAGGCGGACAACGAAACTGAATTGCTGGAGTGGACGCTGCTGCGCATCATCGAACGCAATGTCGAGGGGCCAATGCCTGTGCAATTCAAGTTCGGTCTGTTCCAGTGCGCCGAAGAACTGATGGTGCTATTGCATGCATTGACCCGCGCCGGACAGGAAAACCCTCAAGCGGCAGCACAGGCGCTTGAACATGCCTGGAACGGTTTGCCGTTCGAGCAGCCGCAAGAGGTGCGCCCTGAGCTGGAAGATCTGACCGGACTGGAAAGCGCAATCAAACGCCTGCGTCATCTCATGCCGGAAGAGCGTCCCGCCCTGCTCGATGCCATGACTCGCTGCGTATTGCACGACGGTGTCATCACGGTGGCTGAAGCAGAACTTTTCCGCGCTCTGGCAGATTTGCTTGATTGTCCATTGCCGCCGTTGCTGGCTACGGGACAAGTACACGATGCGCGAACGCAAACAACGGCAGCGGCATAGGCGGATGCCGTTTTCTGAACAAGACATGCAAAGGATTGATCCGCTTCTAACATCAATCCATGCCAACAATGCAATTAACAAATCGATCCCTGCGCGCCACTATCCGCCCCAATAAAAACCGTGCGCCGCCTCCCCGTCGCGCACGTCATAAAAGCGGTGGAGTACTTTTCTATGACAGCCTCAATCCCACACGGCGGCTCGCGGGCCGGCGCCATTTTCCGGGTGACCTCGGGTAACTTCCTCGAACAGTTCGACTTCTTTCTGTTCGGCTTCTACGCCACGCAGATCGCGGCGGTGTTCTTTCCGGCGAGCAGCGAGTTCGCGTCCCTGATGATGACTTTCGCAGTGTTCGGCGCAGGCTTTTTGATGCGTCCGCTGGGGGCTATCGTGCTCGGCGCGTACATCGATGACGTCGGTCGTCGCAAAGGTTTGATCGTCACCCTGTCGATCATGGCCAGCGGCACGATACTGATTGTGCTGGTGCCCGGATATGAAACCATCGGCCTGTTTGCCCCGGCGCTGGTGTTGATCGGACGGCTGCTGCAGGGCTTCTCCGCCGGTGCCGAACTGGGCGGGGTTTCGGTGTATCTCTCGGAGATCGCCACACCCGGTCGCAAAGGCTTTTTCACCGCCTGGCAGTCGGCCAGTCAGCAGGTGGCGATCGTCGTCGCCGCAGCGCTGGGTTATGGCTTGAACCAGTGGATGGCGCCGCAAGCCGTCGCCGATTGGGGCTGGCGGATTCCGTTTTTCGTTGGCTGCATGATCGTGCCGTTCATCTTCTTTCTGCGGCGCAATCTCGCGGAAACCGAAGAGTTCGCCGCTCGCAAACATCGCCCGAGCATGAAGGAAGTGTTCCGCACCCTCGGTCAGAACTGGGGCGTGGTACTGGGCGGGATGCTGATGGTTGCCCTGACCACCACCGCGTTTTACTTGATTACCGTGTACGCACCGACCTTCGGCAAAACCGTGCTGCACCTGAGCACTTCCGATGCGTTGCTGGTGACGCTGCTGGTGGGTGTTTCCAACTTCTTCTGGCTGCCGATTGGCGGTGCATTGTCCGATCGCGTCGGCCGCCGTCCGGTGCTGATCGCCATGGCGCTGCTGGCGCTGGCCACCACGTATCCGGCGTTGTCGTATCTGGTGCAGGCGCCGAGCTTCAGTCACATGCTGCTGTCGCTGTTGTGGCTGTCGTTTATCTACGGTCTGTACAACGGCGCGATGATCCCGGCGCTGACCGAAATCATGCCGGTGGAAGTGCGGGTGGCCGGTTTCTCCCTGGCCTATAGCCTCGCCACTGCCGTGTTCGGCGGGTTCACCCCGGCAATGTCGACCTTCCTGATTGAGTACACCGGCGACAAAGCCGCACCGGGTTACTGGATGAGCATCGGCGCACTGTGTGCATTGTGCGCCACGCTTTATCTGTATCGCCGGGCCGGCGGTCGTCTGCAACCTGTTACTGCCTGAGAACATCACCATGAAAAAACTGTTTACCGTTACAGCCCTGCTCGCCGGTCTTGCGTTCAACGTTGCGGCCCAGGCCGAAGAACTGCGCGTCATGACCTCCGGCGGTTTCACCGCCGCCTACAAGATCCTCGGGCCGAAATTCGCCGCCGCCACCGGCAACACGCTGGACACCCAACTCGGCCCGTCGATGGGCAAGGCGCCGGAGGCAATCCCCAATCGCCTCGCCCGTGGCGAAAAGGCTGACGTAGTGATCATGGTCGGCTATGCCCTCGATGACTTGATCAAGCAAGGCAAGGTCGATCCGGCGTCGCGGGTGGAACTGGCGGATTCGCGAATCGGCCTGGTGGTGCGCGAAGGCGCGCCGAAACCGGACATCAGCAACGTCGACGCCCTGAAGAAAACCCTGCTCGACGCCCAGTCGGTGGCCTACTCCGACAGCGCCAGCGGCGTGTACATCGAGCAGCAATTGTTCAAGAAACTCGGCATCGAAGATCAGCTGAAACTCAAGGCGAAGATGATCCCGAAAATCCCGGTGGGCTCGGTGGTCGCCACCGGCGACTATCAACTGGGCTTCCAGCAGGTCAGCGAATTGCTGCCGGTGCCGGGAGTGAGTTTTGTGGCGAAGATTCCTGAATCGGTGCAGTCGGTCACGCGGTTTGCAGCGGGGATTCCGGTGGGTGCGCAGCATCCACAGGAAGCCAAGGCGTTGCTCGCTTATCTGGCCGCACCTGCCGCCCAGGTTGACGTACAGGCCACCGGTCTGGATTCGGTCAAGCGCTGACCGTCGGCGGCTGGACTTTCATTTCCACCACCAGCCGCTCCAGTTCCAATGCCGCCGGGGTCAGCGTTCGACCCCGGCGTTTGATGATGCCGACGCTGCGCATCACTTGCGGCTCGGTCAGCGGCACCCGCGTCAGGATCGGATGATCCGCCGCCGGCATCGCCATCAGCGGCACCGCCGCCACACCCAACCCCGCTTCCACCAGACCAATCATGGTCGTCACATGCCGCGTCTCGCAGATGCTCGGGCGCTGCGGCACCACTTTCGCCAAGGCCTGATCCAGCAGAAAACGGTTGCCCGAGGTTTTGTCGAGCGAGATGTAATCCTGCCGGTAGAACTCGTCCCAGGTCACGCTGCTGCGCCCGGCCAGCGGATGATCGCGGCGACAGGCAACGACGTAGCTCTCCTGCACCAGCGGTTCGAAATCCACGCCCGCCTCCTGGGTGCCCATGAAACTCAGACCGAAATCCGCCTCGCCGTTGACCACCGCGCTCAGCACGTCGTGGGCGCTGGAATCGAGGACTTTGACTTTGATGCGCGGAAACTGCCGGTGATAACGGGCGACCACGCTCGGCATGAAGTAGTACGCCGCCGACGGCACGCAGGCAACGGTTACGTGGCCCTGCCGATTCGAGGCGACTTCGCTGATGCCCAGCAACGCGACGTCCAGATCGTCGAGCAAACGTTCGACGCTCGGCATGAAACCGCGTCCGGCCTGGGTCAGGCTGACCTTGCGCGTGGTGCGCTCGAACAGCTTCACGCCGAGGGCGTCTTCGAGCTTTTCGATGCGCCGGCTCAGGGCCGGTTGCGACAGGCGCACGGTGTCGGCGGCCTTGCGGAAACTGCCCTGCTCGACCACGGCGCGAAAGGCTTGCAGGTCGTTGAGGTCGAAGTTGATGGCCATGGAAGACTCGAAAGGAATTGATTCGCTGAGGCTATAAATGTAACCAATTGATGCAAATTATTACAGAAGCACATCTGCTCAAGCATGTGCTGCCCTGGAGTGTTCACATAGCCTGGGATCATCTCAGTCTCCCTTGTGGGAGTGGGCTTGCTCGCGAAGAAGTCGTCAGGCAACTGATCTGCGGAATGACACACCGCCTTCGCGAGCAAGCCCGCTCCCACATCAGGATCTGCGGTGGATCTTGAATCGTTGCAACCTTTATCCTTGTCGCCCCCCCCGCCGTACCGCGTTACTGGAGTTCCGCTCATGCCCCATGAAGGCAATCTGTTACAAG
The DNA here is from genome assembly GCF_019710535.1 of Pseudomonas sp. 3-2. Lineage (NCBI taxonomy): Bacteria > Pseudomonadati > Pseudomonadota > Gammaproteobacteria > Pseudomonadales > Pseudomonadaceae > Pseudomonas > Pseudomonas sp. 3-2. The sequence goes on from NZ_CP081200.1 coordinate 4,010,495, forward strand.
CCGCCGTCGTCTTTCTCTTCGCCGCCGTGCTCACCGTTCCCCTGGCCAAGCGCCTGCAACTGGGCGCGGTGCTCGGTTATCTGTTTGCCGGGGTGATCATCGGCCCGTCGGTGCTGGGCCTGATCGGCAATCCGCAAAGCGTCAGCCATATCTCGGAACTGGGCGTGGTGCTGCTGTTGTTCATCATCGGTCTGGAGCTGTCGCCGCGACGTTTGTGGGTGATGCGCAAATCGGTGTTCGGCGTGGGTCTGGCGCAGGTGCTGCTGACCGGTTCGGTGATCGGGGTGCTGGCGTTGTCGGTGTTCGGTCAGCCGTTGAACAGCGCGATTGTCTTGGGCCTGGGTCTGGCGCTGTCGTCCACCGCGTTCGGCTTGCAAAGCCTCGCCGAGCGAAAGGAACTGACCAGCCCCCACGGTCGTCTGGCGTTTGCGATTCTGCTGTTCCAGGACATCGCCGCGATCCCGCTGATCGCCCTGGTGCCGATGCTCGCGGGGGTCGATCACCACACCAGCACCGCCGACGACGTGCGCCACAGTTTGCAGGTGCTCGGCGGCATCGCGGTGGTGGTGATCGGCGGACGTTACCTGTTGCGTCCAGTGTTCCGCATCGTAGCGAAAACCGGTCTGCCGGAAGTCTCCACCGCCACCGCGTTGCTGGTGGTGATCGGCACCGCGTGGCTGATGGACATGGTCGGTGTTTCGATGGCGTTGGGCGCGTTTCTTGCGGGCCTGTTGCTGGCGGATTCGGAATATCGCCATGAGCTGGAAGCGCAGATCGAGCCGTTCAAGGGCCTGCTGCTGGGACTGTTTTTCATCAGTGTCGGCATGGGCGCCAACCTCAGTCTGCTGCTCAGCGCGCCGATCACGGTGCTGGGGCTGACGCTGCTGCTGATCGCCCTGAAGTTGCCGCTGTTGTTTGTGGTCGGGCGTCTGGCCGGCGGGTTGAACAAGGTCAGCGCGATTCGCCTCGGCATCGTGCTGGCGGCGGGCGGTGAATTTGCGTTTGTGGTGTTCAAGATCGGTCGCGATCAGGGGCTGTTCGAACCGCGTCTGTACGATCTGCTGGTGCTGACCATCACCCTGTCGATGGCGGTCACGCCGCTGTTGCTGTTGGTCTGCGCACGACTGGTCAGCCCGAAGGTGCAGCCGGTGGAAGTGCCGGAGAAATTCCGCCAGATCGAGACCGAAACCCCACGAGTGGTGATCGCCGGTATGGGTCGGATGGGCCAGATCGTGGCGCGGATCCTGCGGGCGCAGAACATCAAGTTCGTGGCGCTGGACACCTCGGTGGAGACTATCGAACTGTCGCGCAGTTTTGGTGGCGTGCCGGTGTTCTACGGTGACCCGATGCGTCCGGAAATCCTTAGTGCGGCCAAGGCCGGGGAAGCGGAGTATTTCGTGATTGCCACGGACGATCCGGAAACCAACATCAAGACCGCCGAGATCGTGCGCAAGCTCTACCCGCACATGAAGATCATCGCCCGCGCGCGTAACCGGCAGCATGTGCATCGGTTGGTGGATGTGGGGGCTGATCCGATTCGGGAGACCTATTACTCAAGCCTCGAAATGAGCCGCCGTACGCTGGTTGGCCTCGGTTTGACCCAGGCCCAGGCCGATGCGCGGATCAAGCGCTTCAAGCACCATGATGAACAGGTGCTGGAAGCTCAACACGCGGTGTACGACGACGCGGCCAAAGTCCTGCAGACCGCCCAGGAAGCGCGGGCGGAACTGGCCCGGTTGTTCGAGTCGGATCAACTGGAAGAACAATCGGGCCAGTCCTGAAGGTTGCAGAGTTCCAAATGTGGGAGCCAGCCTGCTGGCGATTGCGACAGCTCGGCCACCATCAAGGGTGGCTGAACCGGCCTCATCGCCAGCAGGCTGGCTCCCACAAGTTCAGGCTATCTCCAGCTCCCTCTCTTCTTTGGCCGGCGCCACTTCAAACCGATCCGCCAGAAACGGCGTGATGTCCAGCGGCAGCGGTTCATCGTTGACCAGTTTGTCCAGCAACACCCCGGTGATCGCCGACGTCAGCACGCCGGTGCGGAAATGCCCGCAGGCGTTGAGATACCCCTCTACCCCGGCCATCGGCCCGAGAATCGGCAACTCGTCCGGCGAGCCCGGCCGCAGCCCGGCCCAGGTGCGCTTGAGGTTGATATCCGCCAGTTCCGGCAAACAACGCACGGCGCCCTGCACCAGTCCGGCGATTTCCGGCCAGGTGGTGGTGACGTCGAAGCCTTTGTCCTCGGTGGTGCTGCCGATCAGGATTTCGCCGTTGTCCTTCTGCGCCATGTAGCAATCGCTGGTGGTCAGGCAGCCGTTGAGGATTTTCGGCAGACGTTCGGTCAGCAGGATCTGGCCTTTCACCGGTTTCACTGGAATCCGGATGCCCGTGGCCCACTCACTCAAGTCCGCTGCCCAGGCGCCGGCGGCGTTGATCAGGGTTTTGCAGTGGAACACCCCGGCTTCAGCCGTCTGCACCCCGGTCACCCGCGTGCCGTGATGCAACACGCCGGTGATGTTGGTGTTGACGAACATGTCCACGCCATTCTGCCGGGCGCCTTCGGTGTAGGCGTCGGCCAGGCGGAACGGGCTGACCTGATGGTCGCAGAGAAACTCCAGCGCCCCGCGCGCTTCATGGCTGACGCTCGGCTCGGACTCGCGCAATCCCGCCTGATCCAGCCAGCGCACCTGATCGGCCAGATGCGGAATGCAGCCGACGATGTGCTCGGCGTACAACCGGTCTTCATCGTCATAGATCACGAACTTGAGCCCGGTCTTTTCGAACTTGAAATCCATCCCGTGGTTGTCGCGCAGCTCACGGTGCAACGCCGGGTACAGCGCGTTGGACTGCAAGGCGAAATCGAAGAACGACGGCGGCAGGATGTGCGGCGTGCTGGCGTCCACCGCCACCGCCGCGCCCTGGGTTTCGCGCTTGCGATTGGCCGACATCATGCGGAAGAAAATCACCCCGCAGCCCAGCCCCACCGACTCGCCGATGGCCCACAAGCCACCGGCCGAAGCGCGGGTTGCATTGCCCGGGCGCTTGGCATCGATCAGCGCGACCTTGAGGCCTTTGCGCTTTGACAATTGATAGGCGATGGACGCGCCGATCACACCGCCGCCGGCAATGACAACGTCATAGAACTTACTCATGGGAAACGGCCTCCGTGCCGAGGGACTGGAACGCGGAAAAAGGAATCGGATCGATCGGGAAACGCGGCCGCAGCCAGCCGACATCCTGCCGCCCGGTGGCCTGCCGCAAACGGTCGCTGCAATAGCCGACGCACATCCGACCCTGGCAGTCGCCCATGCTTACGCGGGTGCGCATTTTCAGGCTGGCGATGTCTTGCACGCCCTGCTCCAGCGCGCGGTCGATGTCAGCGCGGGTCGCGTGTTCGCAACGGCAGATCACCGTGTCGGCCGCCGGCAAGGCGGTCTGCCCGACGCCGCGTTCGGTGTAGCGATCCACCGCTGCGCGGAAACGCACGATGGCTTTGAGTTTGCCCAAGTAGCGGTCGCGACGGACGCGCGCCAGCTCTTCTTCCAGCACGCCGCGTTGCAGCAGGATCGAAGTGGCGGCGATCTTGCCGGCGAGCATCGCCGCTTCGCCGCCGCGAATCCCGCCCATGTCACCGGCCAGGTGCACGTGGGGCTCGCTGCTTTGCTGCCAGATGTTGGCATTGGCGCGCAGGTAACCGTCGTCGCTGAAGCCGTGATCCAGGCCCATTTGCTGACTCAGTTGCGTACGCGGAATAAAGCCGTAACCGACCGCCAGCGTCTTCGCTTCGAAGCGCTCAACGCGGCTCATGTCCGGCTCCCACGTCGCCGAATACGGCGCCACGCTGACGCTTTTCAATTCGCCTTCGCCGTGCGCCTCGACCACGCCCCAGCCGTAGTGCATCGGGATGCCGTGCAGTTTCAGATAGGCGAGCATGCTCAAGCCATCGAGGAACAGCTGCGGCTTGTTGAGCAGCGCCAGACTTTCCTTGGCGATCTTGCCGAACGCGCAGGCCTCGTAGACCCCTGCCACGCTCACGCCCGACGCATGCAACTGGGTCGCCACCAGCGGCAACAATGGCCCGGTGCCGGCGATCACCACCGGCCCCTGCGGTTTGACCACGCCACTTTTGATCTGCAATTGCAGGCCGCCGAGCATGATCACACCGGGCAAGGTCCAGCCGGGAAACGGCACGCTGCGCTCATGGCAACCGGCGGCCAGCAGCAATTGCGGGTATTCGATTTCGTGCAGACGCTCGTCGCCGTCCAGCACCACCAGCGAGCGCGTGCCTTCGGCGCCGACCACGCGATGGTTGAGGCGCACGTCGATCAGCCCGGACTGCTCCTGGAAATCGCCGTGCAGTTTGCCCAGCGCCTCGGCATAGCGCGGCCCCAGGTAATCCAGCTGCACACCATCACGCAGCGGCCCGCGATAGACCACGCCACCCAGGCGCGAAGCTTCTTCAAGCAAGGTGCAGCGCACCCCGTGCCGGGCCAGTTCGATGGCCGCCGCCATGCCCGCCGGACCACCGCCGACGATTACCGGATTGAGGCTCATACCACCTCCTGCCCGTGAATGCGGTTGACCTGGGTCTCGATCAGCATGCCGTCGCGCACCACAGTCTGGCAGGCGCGGCGCTTGTGCCGACCGTTGATTTTCACCAGGCAGCACTGGCACACGCCCATGCCGCAATAGGCACCGCTGATCTGGTTGTGATCGTTGCGCGCGACCTGGCGCACGCCGAGGGACTGAATGACGCTGAGCACGGTTTCGCCGATGGCAGCGCTGACCGGCTGGCCGTTGACGTGGACAGTCATATCCGCCTGCGTCAAAGGCTGGATATCGAAGGTTCTTTCTAGGCAGTGCATTGCAATGATCATCCGTGAAAAGTTCAGGTGAGGTTGAAACAGCTCCTTGCTGCACTACACCTCGCCGGCTCGTGGGGGTTAGCTCTCTATCGGGCCGGCAGGGTTACTCCGTCAGCGCAGCAAAGCGCGCGCAAGCAATGTAGTCGATCCAGCGGCAAGGGCCTGGAAATTTCACGGTAGGGGATATTGCGCCGACGAATATTGATCCAGGCCATGGAAATGACTATAGGGTCCTGCGACCTCGACACTGCGCAGAAAGCAAAAAGCCGCTTCAACCCGAAGGTGGAAGCGGCCAAGGCATATGCCTCAAGGAATCAGTGCACGAACAGGGCGATCAGGATGATGATCGGGATCGGTACGCCGAGGAAAAACAGCAGTAGTGAGCGCATGGTGGTTCTCCTTGATTAACGGACTGGCGGCAGCGTGGTCGTGGTGTAGGTTTCGACTTCGACGTACTCGACCGCATCCCGGCGGCGACCGCCGAAGGTGGCCGAAAGGCTGGCGAAGAACGCACCGGCCAGCAGCGCGATGAACATCCACAATGAGGTCCAGGCAGCGACTTTGGCGGCGGTGTCGGCGGCTTGTTGCGCTTTCACCTTGGCGTCGGCGATTGCTTTCTGGGTGCGGGCGTAGATTTCATCGACCCGACGTTCGGCGTCAGCCTGGGTCAGGTTGGTACGCTGAGCGACCAGTTGAGCGAGGTAGGTACGATCTTCGGCGCTGAGCTGACCGTTGGCCAGGCTCTGGGCGAAGATCCGGGTCACGGTGCCACGGGCGGCGTCATCGCTGACAGCGGCGGGACGATCATCGCGGAACAGGCTGTCGACGAAGTAACCATACTGGTCACTGTCGGTATTGCCCGCTGCGGTTCCGGCCGCTTGCGTCATGGCACCGGCCGCACCGCCAACAACACTCGCACCGGCCTGCACGCCGCCGCTGACGATGCTGCTGACCGAACCGACCACCAGCGTCGCGGTGACCAGCGTGGCCACGCACCAGGCGAGGAAGCCATGGGCGGTGTCGCGGAAATACACCTCGTCACCGTGCATGTTGGCCCACTTCACCCGCAGGCGACCGGCGATGTAGCCACCGAGCCCCGAGGCGATGATTTGCGTGGCGGCCAGCCAGATGATGGTGGAAATGCCCAGGCCTTTGGCGCTGACGCCCTCCCCGGCCCACGGTGAAACGGCGGAGAAGCCCAGACCGAAACCCAGCAGCACGAGAATCAGCGACAGCGCCGCAGCCGCGGCCGCCCCGGCGAAGATCGCGCCCCAGGACACGCCCGAGACGTTGCTCGACTCTCCTTCGTAGGCAGGATAAAACCCATCAGAGGATCTATTCATTGTTGTAGTGCTCCAGGCATGAAAAATGGTGTTACAACTCGTCGTCAGATGAATTGCAGTGACCGTGCCAGTCGCCAACATTAAATAAATCGTTTTAATTCAATCAGTTAAAAACTCTGAACTTCTTAGGACCATGCAATTTGCAACAACGGCTCGATAACAGCGGGTTTTATGCATTGGCACAAAAGCCCGGTCGTAGCGTTTGTATCCGCTAAAACATGAAAGTTAATTTAAAGCGCAGGCGCAAAATCTTGGCAAAATGCTGCCATTGCGTTTGAACAGACCAGCAGGCCCACCATGACTCGCATCCTCACCATCGAAGACGACGCCGTGACCGCCCGGGAAATTGTCGCCGAACTGAGCAGCCACGGCCTCGACGTGGACTGGGTCGACAACGGCCGTGAAGGCCTGGACCGCGCCGTCAGCGGCAACTACGACCTGATCACCCTTGACCGCATGCTGCCGGAGCTTGATGGCCTGGCCATCGTCACCACGCTGCGGACCATGGGCGTGGCGACGCCGATCCTGATGATCAGCGCCCTCTCCGACGTCGACGAGCGCGTGCGTGGCTTGCGCGCCGGCGGCGATGACTACCTGACCAAACCGTTCGCCACCGATGAGATGGCGGCCCGGGTCGAAGTGCTGCTGCGCCGGCAGAACAGCAACGGAGCACAACCGACCACGTTGCAGGTGGCGGATCTGCAACTCGACCTGATCAGCCACGAAGCCCGCCGCGCCGAGCAGGTGCTGACGCTGTTGCCGACCGAGTACAAGCTGCTGGAATTCCTGATGCGCAACAGCGGCCAGATCCTGTCGCGGATGATGATTTTCGAGGAGGTCTGGGGTTATCACTTCGACCCTGGCACCAACCTGATCGACGTGCACATCGGCCGCCTGCGCAAGAAGATCGACCCGCCGGGCAATGTCCCGCTGATCCGTACGGTGCGAGGCTCGGGTTATGTCATTGCCGAACCCGTCTGACGGTTGGCGTTCTTCCAGCAGTCGCTTGCTGGCGCTGTACAGTTCGTTGTTCGTGGCCTGGAGCGCGATCCTGATGGGGGTCATGTACTTCGAGGTCTCCGGTTACCTCGACAACCTGGCCAAGCATTCGCTGATGCAACGTCAGCATCTGTTTTCGCACTTTCGCGGCGATCAGCTGGAAGACGCGCTCGCCGCCAGCATGACCTTCGACATTCGTGGCATCGACGCCTACGGTCTGTTCGACGCCCAGCATCGCTACCTCGGCGGCGCGCTGCAGAGGATCCCCGAGGGCCTGCCGCTGGACGGCAAGATCCATATGCTCAGCGAATGCGCCGACTCCGACGACCCGACCCTGCCCGCCGACAGCTGCGACGCAGTCGCCACCCCGACCCGCGACGGCCGCTGGTTGGTGTTGTTGCGCGACAACGGTTCGCTGTTCGCGGTGACCAGGATCATTCTGCATGCGTTGCTCTGGGGCGTGTCGCTGACGATTGTGCCGGGGATCATTGGCTGGCATCTGCTGCGTCGGCGGCCGCTGCGGCGGATCCGGGCGATCCAGGCCAGCGCCCAGTCGATTGTCGCCGGCGACCTGACCCACCGCTTGCCGCTGTCCAATCGCCGCGATGAACTGGACATGCTCGCCGCCATCGTCAACGCCATGCTTGATCGCATCGAGCGCTTGATGAACGAAGTCAAAGGCGTGTGCGACAACATCGCCCATGACCTGCGCACCCCGCTGACCCGTTTGCGCGCGCAGTTGTATCGCATGCAGCAGCAGGCCGGCGAAGGTTCGCCGGAAGCGGCGCAACTGGATCTGGTGCTGGCCGAGGCCGATACGCTGATGGCGCGGTTTCGCGGTTTATTGAGGATTTCCGAACTGGAGGATCGTCAGCGGCGCTCGGGGTTTGTCGAGCTCGATCCGGTGTTGTTGCTGCAGGAACTGCACGAGTTCTATTTGCCGCTGGCCGAAGACGACGAGTTGCGCTTCGAGCTGAACATGCCGGAAACGCTGCCGATGCTGAACGGTGATCGAGCGTTGCTGTTTGAAGCGCTGGCGAACCTGTTGAGCAATTCGATCAAGTTCACCCCGGCCGGTGGCACGGTGGTGTTGCGCGGGGTCAATGATGCGGGGCATACGCGGATCGAGGTGCATGACTCCGGCCCCGGTATTCCCGAGACCGAACGGGAGGCGGTGTTCCAGCGGTTCTACCGCGCCGAGGGTGGGCAGTTGCAGAATGGCTTTGGCCTGGGGCTGTCGATTGTCGCGGCGATCGTCAACCTGCATGGGTTCAGTCTTGAGGTGGGGCGCAGCGATCTGGGCGGGGCGAAGCTGGTGCTGGATTGTCGGCAGAGCTTGATTTCACAGTCCTGAACTTCATGTATTCCCCATGTGGGAGCCAGCCTGCTGGCGATGACGGTGTGTCAGTCAATGAATATGAATGATCGACCGTTATCGCTAGCAGGCTAGCTCCCACAAGGGGTTCTTGCAGAAACTCAGGCGGGATAGTTCGCGCGCAGCGCTTCGAGGCCACCCTGATAGATGCCGCTGAACAGCGCCACCACTTCCTCATCGCTCACGCCCTTGGCCGTGAAGCGTCCCGACCACGTCACCTTCGCGCCCTGCCCCTGGGCTTCAACACGAATCGTCGCCAGATAATCGGTGGCCGGAAACGGTGCCTGCAGAATCGAATAACTGTAGGTTTTGCCCGCGTTATCGAACGTCTCCAGACGCTCGACCACCACCCCGCCGTCAGCGGTTTGCAGGGTGCGCACACGCCCGCCTTCACTCAGTTCGCTGTTGGGAATGAACGGCAGCCAGTCCGGCAGGGTGTTGAAGCCGCCAATCAATTGCCAGACCTGATCGGCCGAAGCCGGGATGTCGATCGTTGCTGATGCTGTTGCCATAAATAAAAAGTCTCTCTCGATAAATTCAGATAGTCAGGCTGTCGACCACGCCGCCGTCGACCCGCAACGCGGCGCCGGTGGTGGCTGAAGACAGCGGTGAAGCGATGTAGGTGACCAGGTGCGCGACCTCTTCGACATCCGCCACGCGCTGGATGATCGAGCTCGGACGGGCCCGGCGCACAAAGGCGTCAGCCTCGTCCCGCAGGCTGCGGCCAGATTCGGCGGCGGCATCCTTGAGCATTTCCTCGACACCGTCGGTGAAGGTCGGCCCGGGCAAAATCGCATTAACCGTAACCCCGGTGCCAGCCAGACGTTTAGCCAGGCCATGGGACACCGCGAGGTTGGCGCTTTTGGTCACGCCGTAGTTGATCATGTCGGCCGGAGTGGCCACGCCGGATTCCGAAGACAGGAAGATCACCCGGCCCCAGCCCTGTTCGACCATCGCCGGTACGTAATGCCGCGACAGGCGAACGCCGGAGATTACGTTGATTTCGTAGAAGCGCGTCCACTCATCGTCCGGCGCGTCGAAGAAATCCACGGCGTTGTAGATGCCGAGGTTGTTCACCAGGATGTCGGCTTTCGGTTCAGCGGCGAACAGTTTCTGCGCGCCTTCGGCCGTGCCCAGATCCGCCGTCAGACCGCGCAGTTGCGCCCCCGGCACTTTGCCTCGAATGCTTGCCAGCGCCTGCTCGACCTTGGCCGCGTCGCGACCGATCACCACCACCGTGGCGCCCGCCTCGGCCAGCGACTGGCTGATGCCCAAACCGATGCCCGCCGTGCTGCCGCTGACAATCGCCAGTTTTCCGCTCAGATCGATCTTCATGCTTTCACCTCGTCGATGGGTAATGGTGCACGTTCGGACACCAGTTTCGCTTCACGCATGGCCTGCCAGAAACCGGCCGGAATGACCGCCGACAGCGCCGCCACATCTTCAGCGATGCGCCCCGGTTTGCTCGCGCCGGGAATCACGGCTGCCACGGCCGGATTGGCCAGCGAGAATTGTAGTGCAGCCGCTTTGACATCCACGCCATGGGCCGCGGCGATGCGTTTGATCTGCTCGACCTTCGCCACGATCTCAGGGCTGGCCTTCTGGTATTCGAAGTGCGCGCCGCCGGCCAGGATCCCCGAGCTGTAGGGACCGCCGACAACGATTCCAACATTCTGCGCCCGCGCCGAATCCATCAAACGCTGCAAGGCGCGGTCGTGGTCGAGCAAGGTGTAGCGGCCGGCCAGCAGGAAGCCGTCAGGCTGCGCCTCGGTCAGGTCCAGCGTCAACTCGCACGGCTCGACCTTGTTCACGCCCAGGCCCCAACCCTTGATCACGCCTTCTTCACGCAGACGGGTCAGGACTTTAAAGGCACCGGTGCGGGCGTGATTGAAGTACTCGAGCCATTGATCGCCGTAGAAATCCTGAGCGATGTCGTGGACCCAGACGATGTCGAGGCGATCGGTTTTCAGACGCTTGAGGCTGTCTTCGATCGAGCGCAGCGTGGCGTCGGCGCTGTAGTCGTTGACGATCTTGTTCGGGCGGCCGTGTTCGAACACCCCACTTTTCTCGCCCAGATCCCGGGCGGCGGCGTCTTCGACTTCATCGAGAATCACCCGGCCGACTTTGGTGCTGAGCACATAGTCGTCGCGCTTGTAGCGGGACAGTGCTTCGCCGAGGCGGATTTCCGAGAGGCCCGAGCCGTAGAACGGTGCGGTGTCGAAGTACCGCACGCCGGCATCCCACGCTGCGTGCACGGTGGCCTGGGCTTCTTCTTCAGGAATGGCGCGGAACATGTTGCCCAGTGGCGCGGTGCCGAAGCCGAGTTGGCCGGGGAGTTTGTCTTTCAAGCTCATGATGCTGTCCTCGTAGTTCGTGGTCGGTGTTGACCGTTGAGCAGATCCTAGATTGCGCCACTCAGACCGTCCAAGACATAATCAGCAGTACTTGAGTCCCTGAAGGTCTGACATGATCGACATCCGCCAATTGCGCTACTTCGTCGCCGTCGCCGAGGAAGAACACGTCGGCCGCGCCGCCGAGCGCCTGCACATTTCCCAGTCGCCCCTGAGCCGACAGATCGCCCAGCTCGAAGAACGCCTGGGCCTGACCCTGTTCGAACGCAGCCAGCAGCGCATACGCCTGACCCGCGACGGCCAGACCTTTCTCGCCGAAACCCGCGCCCTGCTGACCCACGCCAATCGCCTGGAATCCCTCGGCAAACGCCTGGGCCGTGGCGAAGAAGGCGGCCTGTGCATCGGCTACATCGAGAACGCGATGCACGCCGGGGTTTTGCCCAATGCCTTGCGCGTACTGCGGGTCGACCGGCCTAACGTGCATGTCGCGCTGTACAACCTGAGTTCTGCCGAACAACTGGAAGGCCTGCGTCAGCGTAGCCTCGATATCGCGCTGGTCAGTGAACCGCCGACGATCGACGATCCCGACCTGCTGGGCTTCCAGGTGCTGGACGACCCGATGCTGCTGGCGCTGCCCGAAGGACACCCGCTGAACCAACTGGCGTCGCTGACCCCGGCGGATCTGGCCGATCAGGAATGGATCGGCGTGCAGCCGCGCCAAGGGGCCGACGATGAGTTCGTCAGCGCCTGCATCCGTGCAGGCTTCACCCCGGATGTGCGGATGCAGGCCACCGAGCCGTTTACCGCGCTGGGGCTGGTCGCTTCGGGCCTGGGGATCGCGATGATCCAGAAAGGCCTGAGCCACAACGCACCGCCGGGCGTGGTGCTGCGGGAAGTGCCGTGGCTGGCGTTCACCACACCGTTGTGGGCGGCGTGGCACCGGATCAACCTGCGGCCGCTGGTGGAAACGTTTCGCAAGGTATTGACCGGCGTCGATCCCGCCCAGTGACCCGACAGCGAAAGACTTTGCTGCTTTACTGAAAAGACTCAAAAAACCAGCGAGTCTTCCGGCATGAACCGCAATGACCTGCGTCGCGTGGACATGAACCTGTTGGTGATTTTCGAAACCCTGATGTTCGAAAAGAACCTGACCCGCGCCGGGGAAAAGCTGTTCCTTGGCCAACCCGCCGTCAGTGCGTCACTGGCGAAACTGCGCGACCTGTTCGACGACCCGTTGCTGGTGCGCAACGGCCGCGTGCTGGAGCCCACCCAGCGGGCGCTGGCGATCCTCAAGGAATTGCAGCCGGCGATGGACACCATTTCCGGGGCGGTCAGCCGAGCCAAGGATTTCGACCCGCTGAGCAGCCGCGACGTGTTTCGCATCGGTCTGTCGGACGATGCCGAGTTCGGCCTGTTGCCGCCGTTGCTCAAGCAATTGCGCGAAGAGGCACCGGACGTGGTGGTCGTCATCCGCCGGGTTAATTTCCTGCTGATGTCGTCGATGCTGGCGTCCGGGGAGATTTCCGTCGGCGTCAGTTACACCACTGAACTGCCGGCCAATGCCAAACGCAAAAAGCTGCGGGACCTGCGCTGCAAGATCCTGCGCGGCGATGATCGTCCCGGCGCGCTGACCCTCGACGACTACTGCGAACGGCCCCATGCGCTGGTGTCGTTTTCCGGCGATCTGGGCGGGGCCATCGATAACGACCTGGCGCGGATCAACCGCGCGCGTCGCGTGGTGCTGGCAGTGCCGCAATTCGCTCCGCTGCGGGCTATTCTGGCCGGCACCGACATGCTCGCCACCGTGCCGGATTTCGCCGCTTGTGCGCTGGTCGAAGGCAGCAGCGTGCTGCGCGCCGACGACCCGCCGTTCGACATCGTGCCTTCGGAGCTGTCGATGGTCTGGAACGGGGTCAACGACAACGATCCGGCGGAACGCTGGTTGCGCTCGCTGATTGCCCATCACATGTCGGCGCCGCTTCCGCCACAGGCGCACTGATCGGCTTGAACCCCGGATCGACCTCGCGCAGGTACACCGGCAGGTCGGTCATCGGCGGCATCTGCGGGATCTCGAAATACATCTGCACCACCCAGCCACGGTGGTAGTTGTTGTGGTTGATCACGTGCATCAGGATCGCCCCGGCGTTCATGGTGCCGCCATCGCCGGAAACAAATTTGAAATCGATCGAGCGGTTCAGCGAGGCTTCGGTCTGCTGCGCGCTCCAGGTGCGATACCAGCCGTCGACTGTCTGCTGAGCCTGGCGCAACTCGCCGAGGTCGGCGTGCACCAGATCATGGGACGTCGTGAAACCGTGCTCGCGCCCCTCGAGGTGCGCCTGCCAGATCCGGTCGACCACGTAGATGTGGTTCAACGTACCGATCATGTTCTTGAAAACCGTCTTGCGCTCCTTTGTAGTCTCCCCCGCCGGCAGCGCTTGCAGGCTGTCGAACAGACGCTGATTGGCCCAGGTCTTGTAGTCCGTGAGCAGATGGGCCGTGGCCAGATTGATCATCGCGGGTCACCGTAGGCACGAAAAAGGGCTCCGCCTAGGATAGACCTCTCTTGCGGGAATGGCGGTGATGCTGACTATTGGTCGAAGAGTAATAACCTCCACTTTCGCTCAAGCCCCCAACCGCGCCCACCCCTCCACCAATCGCGCACTGATACTCACCCCGCCACAAACAATGATCACCACATCCCGTGCCCCCGCCAGCGCCGGGAGGTCAAGATACGCCACCGCCAGTAAAAGCCCGCACGCCGTTGATCCGCCCTCCGCCGCTGCCAGCGGTTAAACGCCGGGGATCGTGCCGGGATCTACACTGAACGGAACAGCCGTGAGGTGCCTATGAAAATGTCTGCGCAAATGACCGTGGTCGCCGTGCTCGCCACCCTCGCCTATCTGGGCCTGGCGATGTGGGGCATCGGTGGCGTGGCGGTGTTTTTTTCTCACGGCGCATTGGTCGTGGTGGCCCTGGCCACGCTGGCCATGGTGGTGGCGTCGCTGTTCACGGAAGTGAATCTGAGCACCGGCGAGCGCGAGGACCGGGCCAATCGCTGGGTGATTCCGGCGTTCGCCGTAATCGGATTGGTCAGTGCCTTTCTGCCGGCTTACTGCGACCGCATCGGCTTTTGGACCATCGGCCGCGAAGGCACCCGTTGGCTGGGAGCCCTGCTTTTTATGGTCGGCGGTGGATTGCGTTTGTGGCCGGTGTTTGTGCTGGGCCATCGGTTCAGCGGGTTGGTGGCGATTCAGCCGGGGCACAGGTTGGTCACCGAAGGCATCTACCGGCATCTGCGCAACCCCAGTTATCTGGGGCTGGTGATCAATGCGATCGGCTGGGCACTGGCGTTTCGTTCGGTGGTCGGCTTGTTGCTGGCGGCGCTGACGCTGATCCCGCTGATCGCCCGCATCCACGCCGAAGAGGCCCTGCTGCGTGCGCAGTTCGGCGCCGAATACGACGCTTATTGCGCGCGCAGCTGGCGACTGGTGCCCGGGGTTTATTGAGGTTGCAGGCGCAGCTGGCCGTCGCTGTCGATGCTCAGCGCAATGTCGCGGTAACTGGCGATGGTCGCGTGGGTGGTTTCAAGCGGATGCTGGTGAGTGGTGGTGATGATCATCAACGGCGCACCGGCGGCTTCAGCGGCCTGGATGCCGACGGTGGCGTCTTCGAAAATCAGGCAGTCCGCCGGCTCCAGGCCCAGGCGTTTGGCCGCCAGTCGATAACCGGCCGGATCAGGCTTGCCTGCGCTCACGTCTTCAGCGGTGATCATCACCACCGGTTCAGGAATTCCCGCCGCCGCCATCCGCCGCAACGCCAGATCACGTGGCGCCGAGGTCACCATGGCCCAGCGATCCGCCGGCAACGACTTGAGAAACGCCGCAGCACCGGGAATCTCGACAATGCCTTCGACGTCTTCGATTTCCGCCGTGGTGATGAACGCCGCTTGCGCCTCGGCGTCCACGCCCGGCAGGTTCAAACGCGTGATGGTGTCGATGGCGCGCACGCCATGGATGGTCGGCAAGAACGTTTCGACGTTCACCCCGTGGCGCACGGCCCAGGCGGACCAGATCCGCTCGGCGGCGGCGATGGAGTTGAGGACGGTGCCGTCCATGTCGAACAGGAACGCGCCGAACGCGCGGTTGAAAATAGTCTCGTGAGCTGACAAAAGATCACTTCCTCGCAAGGGGCCGGGCAACGATGCCCGGCAATGTAGCACTTGCAGGACGCTTCAGTGCAGACGCGGCGCCCTGGATTTGAACGCACTGTCCACGCAATCGAGCAACTGGCCGATTGCCCAAGGCTTCTTGATGAACGCCACCGGATGTTTCACCCCTGAGGTTTCCGGCGTTTCATAACCGGACATGACCATCACCGGTTTGTCCGGCCAGCGATCGCCGACCAGATTGGCCAGGTCCGCGCCGTTAAGGGTGCCGGGCATGGTGATGTCGGTGAGCAGCAGTGCCACTTCCGGCGCGTGCTCTTCCAGGTATTGCGAGGCCGCATCGGCACTGGTCTGCGGCTCGACCTTGAAACCTTCCTCCTGAAGAATTTCGCAAAGAAACTCCAGAATCAACGGATCGTCCTCGACTACCAGAATCAATCCGCCAGGAAGGTGCGCGCTCGACGTCGAAATTGGACACATGAACTGGCACTCCCTGAATTGCATGAACGATTTAGCGGCTTGATTCCGCTACTTATCAGGTATGAGCAGCACCTTCTACAGAAATTCATTTTTGATACAGGTCTTTTCGATAACAGTGGGTCAAAGGGCACTCGCCGGCGGGTAATTGCGGTTAAAATGCGCGCCCTTTTGCTGGCCGATCCTGATTGATGAACCCTCAAGCCCTCGCCGTTCTCCATGCCCACCTGCTCACTGCGCTGACGTCGGCCCCGGCCGAAACCCGGCGTCTGTTCCATGGGCGCGGGCGTTGCTGGCCGGGGCTGGAGCAAGTCACTGTGGATTGGCTGCAGGGCGTGGTGCTGGTGTCCTTGTTCAAGGAGCCCGAGACTTCGCAGCTGGAAGACCTCAAGCGTCTGTTGCTGGAAATCACCGCTTCGGCGCCATGGCAGCAGTCCGGCGCCCACACTTTGTTGATCCAGCACCGTTACCTGCCGCAGAGCACCGCCGAATGGCTGTTGGGCGAAGAAATCGACGAGATGACCATCGTCGAGGGCGGGCTGAAATATCGGGTGGATCTGGGCCGCAAACAGAACGCCGGGCTGTTCCTCGACATGCGTTACGGGCGCAACTGGGTACGTGAACAGGCGGCGGGCAAACGGGTGCTGAACCTCTTCGCCTACACCTGCGGCTTCTCGGTGGCGGCCATCGAAGGTGGCGCCAGCCATGTGGTCAACCTCGACATGTCCCGCGCGGCCCTGAGCCGGGGCCGCGACAATCACCGGTTGAACGGGCATGACCTGAGCAAGGTGAGCTTCCTCGGCCACGACCTGTTCAAATCCTGGGGCAAGGTGATCAACAGCGGCCCGTACGATCTGGTGATCATCGACCCGCCGTCGTTCCAGAAAGGCAGCTTTCTGCTGACCAAGGATTACCAGCGTGTGCTGCGTCGTCTGCCGGAATTGCTGACGGCACAGGGCACGGTGCTGGCCTGCATGAACGATCCATCGTTCGGTTCCGACTTCCTGATCGACGGCGTGACCCAGGAAGCGCCGAGCCTGCGCTTCGAGCAACGGCTGGAAAATCCGCCGGAGTTTCCCGACGTCGATCCTGAAAGTGGTCTGAAGGCGCTAGTCTTCAAGCGCACTGAATAACTTCCTCGCCGGTTTCAGCGGAACAGTCCGAGGCCCATTTCGCGCGCCGCCTGCAGCTGCACCGCAGGATCGCTCGACTCGGACTCCAGCAATAATGTCGATCCCGCCACCGTCGCCCCGCAATAATCGAAAATGCCGTGATCGATCTGCGCTTTCATCGCCGTGTCGTAGCCGTGGCGCTCGTAGGTGCCTGCATCCGCCCCGCCCAGTGCGACCATGTGCACACGCAGTCGTCCGAGTTTTTTCAGGGTCTTATCACCGTCGAAATCGTACGCCCAACCGTTGCTGAACACCCGATCGATCCAGCCTTTGAGCATTGCCGGCATCGACCACCAAAACACCGGATAGACCAGCACCAGCGCGTCGGCGCGTTCAATGCGGGCCTGCTCGGCCAGCACGTCCGCCGGTGGCGCGGATTCGCGGTGATGCACCGCCCAGTCAGCCACGCCGAAGCGCGGGTCGAATTCTTCGGCGTGCAGGTCGGCGATTTCGAAGGTGTTGGAGGGATCGCTTTCCGACAGGCCTTTGGCAATCTGTTGCGCCAACGCGCGTGTCAGCGAACGTGGATCATCGTGGTCTACAACAATCAATGCGTGCATGGGGAAATCTCCGGTTGGTGATTGCTGACCAAGGGCTTATCCTTTCGATAAGCTACGATTGGTAAGTTACCATCAGTAAGTTACGTTTGGTATATAAGCAATGTCAACCACTGAAATCCCCGAACCCGCACAACCCCGTCGCCGCCTGTCCCGGGAAGATCGCCAGCGCCAGTTGCTCGACATGGCCTGGCAGCTGATTCGCGAGGAAGGCACCGATGCCCTGACTCTCGGCTACCTGGCGGAAAAAGCCGGCGTGACCAAACCGGTGGTCTATGACCACTTCACCACCCGCGCCGGTCTGCTCGCGGCGCTGTACCAGGATTTCGACCGGCGCCAGACGGCGCTGATGGACGCGGCGCTGGCCAATGCCGAAGCGACCTTGAATGGCATCGCGACGGTGATTGCCACGGCGTATGTCGATTGCGTGCTGACCCAGGGCAACGAGATTCCGGGGGTGATTGCGGCCCTGGCGAGCACGCCGGAACTGGAGAGGATCAAGCGCGAATACGAGGCGATTTTCCTGGAGAAGTGCCGCAACGTGCTGTCGCCTTTCGCTGAAGGCGCAGAGATCGGACAGGCAGGATTACGCGCCATGCTCGGCGCCGCTGAAGCGCTGTCGCAAGCGGCAGCCACCGACGAAATCAGCGCAGTACAGGCCCGTGACGAGCTATTGGCAACCATCATTGCGATGGTCGAAAGAGCCGCCGCCCGCGCCGCCAAAGCAGGTGACTGACGGTACTTGAGCCCGCCCTCCCGGCTTCCTACGATGAAGCTACGCAGCTTCTTGGTCCGCCAAGCCGTTGCGTAGGTGCGGGTGCTCTGAACCCCAATCAAGCCTGCACCTGGCTTCATGCGCATCTTGAGCCTCGCGGGCTCTACTTCCTCCCCATCAAAGAGTCTTGAGGCTCTTTTTTTGTCTCGGAAAATCAGTGTTCGGGGTCGCGTCGTATCGAACGCCACGCGGCCTGAGCCAGCAATTCACGATGAGCCTTCGGACTGCCCTGCACTCGCCCGGACAACCACGCGCGGCAATAGCTGTCGGCCTGACCGACGATCAGCGACGGCAACAGTTCGGCCGGGCATTGGTTGAGTTCATCTGCGCGCCCGGACTCGCCCAGCCAGGTACGCAGCCCCAGGTTGCGGGTCTTGTTGCGCTCGGCCAGTTCATCCTTGTGCGGCCCCCGGGTCACGGCATAACGCGCGTGATACTGGAACCGCGCCCACTCCGGCTGGTTCTCGACCCAATCCACATAGCTGTAGACCAGCGCCTGCACGCCCTCTTCGGTCGTCGTCGCGTCGGCCAGATAGGCGTCGCGCAGGCGCGCCTGGTCCTCCAGCGCAGTGAAGAACAGCGCGGCCACCAGCCCTTCCTTGTTGCCGAAGTGGTGGTAGATCGCCCCGACACTGGTGTCACACTCGGCACGGATCATTTCGATGGTGGTGGCCTCGATGCCCTGCTCGTTGAACAGGCGCAGGGCCTTGCGAAAGATGTCGCGCTTGAGTTCGGCGCGGCGGCCGGGGTAGCTGCGTTCGAGTAGATCTGCGGTGTCCATGGGCCTTGAAAATCCGGGTAAAGGGCACGTCCGTGCCGGTGATCCAAACGCGCACAGGTTGACAGATTTCCCGCGAACAGAATACCGTTCCGTTACAGAACAATATTCTGTTACGGAACATGATTCTGTAAATCCCCTAACCGCGAGGCTCCCCCCCCATGAGTCAGTTTCTCAGCATGTTCAACAGTGTCGGTTCCCAGGCGTTCAGCCAGATGGCCTGCCAGGTCGCGCCGTACTTCAGCACCATCAACCCGCTGGTGACCGAATTGCGGGCAGGTTCGGCGCAGGTGCAGGTGCCGTTTCGCCGCGAGATCACCAACCACCTCGGCACCGTGCACGCCATCGCGCTGTGCAACGCCGCTGAACTGGCGGCCGGGATGATGACCGACGTGTCGATTCCCGCCGGCGCGCGCTGGATTCCCAAAGGCATGACCGTCGAATACCTGGCCAAGGCCAAGACCGACGTGACCGCCGTGGCCAATGGCGAAGCGCTGGACTGGCAGACCGAAGGCGACAAGATCGTGCCGGTGGATGTCCACGACGCCGAAGGCAAGAAAGTGTTCACGGCGCGCATCACCATGAACGTGAAACTGGCCTGAAATCACCGGCACAAAAAAACCCTTGCTGCGCTAAGCGCAACAAGGGCTTTTTGTCGCTGCCCGGATCAGTGAACGGTCAGGCGCTGACGAACAAATTCTTCGGTGCGGCGGGTGACCTGATCCAGATGCCGGTCGCGCTGTTTCTCGGCATCGAGCATCGCGCGCTTGCCGTGCTTTTGCAGAAGGTAGGTGTGGATTTGCTGCACTTCCAGCGAACGGTAGATCGGTGTCGTGTCGATAAAACCGCGCAACCCGTTGCTGCGGTAATGCCGAGTGCTCATCAGCACCTGCGTTTCGAGCTGGCCCAGCACCTCGAAACCCAGCGCTTCGAAATACGGCACCTTGCCGACGCTGCAGGTCAGTTCGGCATGGGGGTAACGCGCCACCATATCCGCGATCAACGAACGGGCCACACCCTGACGCCGATGCCCCTCGCGCACCGCCAGATAGGCCACGTTGCACGCCTCCCAATCACCCTGCACCGGCAGGTACAACAGGAAGCCGATCACCTGCTCCGGATCATCGTCGTCGGTGGCCACCAGCAGTTCCACTTCGGTGCCCTTCTCGCCGTTCAACGCCTCCAGGTACAGATGAACCTCGTAGCCGACCGCGTACTGATAAACGTTGTACAGCAGATTGCTCGGGCCCAGCCCTACAGCGCTGATGTCGGTGAGATAGTCGACCACCATCTGCAGGATCTGGCTGTTGACGCCTTCGGGGCATGGGGATTTGTAGTGGGTGATGCGGGGCATGGCGGGCGGACTCCAACGGTAAAACACAGGTTGCCGGGCGAGTTGAGCGACCGGCGAACCGCGACATCATACCTTGTGCACGCCTGACAAAAATTTCATCTGCCCGAGAACGGATCTTTCGCCGATTTGGCGTCCAATTTTTCAGCTGCGTTCATTCCCGACGCACGCCTTGAGGAGTTGCCATGAACGTTCTGCGTTCCGCGAAAACCATCAAATCCTTGCTCGCTGCCGCGCTGGTAGCGATCACCCTCTCGGGCTGTGTCGTCGAACCGGTTCGCCCGCATCGGCCACCACCGATCGTTGAGGTGGTTCCGGTCATGCCTGCGCCGGGTTATCACTGGGTCGCCGGGCATTACCGCTGGGCCGGCAACCAATGGCGCTGGATGCCAGGGCATTGGCGAGCGTACTGAGGCCGGTCACTGCGCGGGGGCAACGACCTTGAACCTGATGTCGATGTCCTTGGAAACCACGGTGTCCGCCCACTCCCCTGCACCGAGCCCGAACTGGTCGCGCTTGAGCACCAGTTCGCCGTCAAAAATGCCGATGCTGCTGTCGGGTTTGAGTTGCACCGGCACCTGCACCTCACGGGTGATGCCTTTGAGCGTGAGATGGCCGTTAACCAGATAACGGTTGTCGCCGGCCGGGCTGAAGCGGGTCGATTCGAACACAGCCACCGGGAATTTCTCGGTGTCGAACCATGCCGGTTTCACCAGCTCGGTGTTGGCGTCCTCACTGCCGGCGTCGATGCTGGTCAGGTCGATGTGCAGCGTGGTGCGGGCATTGGCGAGATTGTCGCTGTCGAAATCCAGCGTCGCATCGAACTTGCCGAACGTGCCGTACATCCGCGAGCCCATCTGGTTGTAGGTGAAACTGATCTGACTGGCGGTGGTATTGACGCGGGTGTACTCCACCGCCTGCACAGCAGGGACGACAATCAGGCAACACGCGGCAGCCAATAACAATCGAATCGACATGGAATGCTCCGGCGCCCGATGGGGCTCGAATGACTTAAGCAAACATCCGGCACTTGCGCCAGCCCCGCCAAGGCCCACCCGGCCCGTCACACCAATCGCTCGATCTTCTGATGCTGCCAGATCCGTTTGTAATACAGCGTCTGCAGCACCAGCATCCCCAGATAGGCAATCGGAAACGCCATCCACACACCCTGCAGACCGAACTGCCCGTCCAGCCAGTAGGCCGCCGGCAACTGCACACCGAGCACACAGATGATCGCCACACCCACCGGCACCAGCACCGTGCCGCTGGCGCGCATGATGCCGCCGATGATCGCCTGGAAACCGAAGATCAACAGGCTCCACAACATGATGTGCAACAGGTGTTCGGCCATTGCCCGGGTCGAGTCTTCGGTCAGGAACAGCCCCAGCAACCAGTGCGACAACAGGTAACCCGCCAGGATCAAGCCACCGGTCAGGCACACGTTGATCCAAAGCCCGGTGCGCAGGATCGGCCCCATTCGCTCCAACCGCCCGGCACCGATCGCCTGGGCGCCGAGGATCGACGCGGTGATCGCAATCGACAGCGCCGGGAACTGCACGTAGTTGACGATCTGCGTCACCGCACCATAGGCCGCCGTCGCCTGCGAGCCGTGCTGGTTGACCAGCGCCAGAATCACCAGCTCCGACAGCGACAGAACAATCATCTGCACCCCGGTCGGCAGGCCGATACGCAACACCTTGCCGAGAATTGCGCCGTCCAGTCGCAGCGCCGCGAAGAACTCACGATCCGGCGCCAGTGGATGACCCTTGCGGATCAGGCTCCATGACAGCCACGCCATCGACGCCAGCGTACCGGCCAGACCTGCAACCGCCGCGCTCTGGATGCCCAGTTGCGGCAAGCCGATCCAGCCGCGAATGAACGCCGGAGTCAGCGCCAGCCCGACAACGGTCGACAGCAGCAGCGCCAACATCGGCGACAGTGTGTCGCTCACCCCGCGCAACAACTGGGTGAACAGCACGTACACCAGCACAAACGGCAAGGTCCACATCATCACCCGGGCATAGGCCACCGCATCGTCCAGCACATCCGCCGGCGTGCCCAAGCCCTGCAAGGCCTGACGCGCAAACACACTGCCCAGCACCGCCGCCACCAGCCCGATCAATACCCCAAGCAACAGCGTCGCCCCGGCAATCGCCTTGACCATGTGCGACTCACGCGCGCCCCACGCCTGACCGATCAACACCCCTGCCCCGGCGCCCAGGCCGATGACCAGCGCGATAAAGAAAAAAATGATCGGAAACATCCCCGACACCGCCGCCAGCGCCTGCGTACCAAGCATCTGGCCGATGTAGATGCTGTTGACCGTGCCCGACATCGATTGCAGGAAGTTCGACAGCACCATCGGGGCCAGGAACAGCAGGTAGGTTTTCCAGAGGGGGGATTGAGCGGGGGTTTGCATTGAGGTCCGTCTCGGGTGGGAGCTGATGACAGAGTCTAAGGTATGCGATGCCGTTCAGGTCGTACCGGTTTGCATTAAAACTTCGTAATCTGCACCTCGACCAATGTGCATAGCCTCCCCATCACGACAGGAAGTGAATCCCCCCCATGCGCCGTTCCCCATTTCTGCTGAGTTGCACCTTATTGACTGTTTTGACGACGACTGCCCACGCCGCTGCCGCCCCCTCGCCCGAGGTGGTGCAAGGATTGGTGAACACGTTGAACGAACGCCTGAACATCGGCGACCTCGTTGCCCTGACCAAATGGGACAGTGGCAAGCCGATCCAGGACAGTCCCCGTGAGGCGCAGGTGATCGACAACGCCCGCAAGTTGGCCGCCGAACGCAAGCTCGACCCGGAAGACGTCGCGCAGTTGATTGCCGCACAGATGGAGGCCAACAAACTGGTGCAGTACGGTTTGCTCGCACAATGGCAAGCGGCCGGTGCCGCGCCGGACACGCCGCGCCCGGATCTGGGCAAGCAGATTCGCCCGCGTCTGGATGAGTTGCAAACCCGTCTGCTGCAGCAATACGCCGACTTCACACCCTACCGTCACGACCCGAACTGCCCGGCGTGGTTGGCCAAGGCGCGCACCGGTCTGACCCGCGATGCGCTGCATGATCTGGCCCTGACCCGCGCCACCGGAGAGCTGTGCATTCGACCGCTAGCGCCCTAGAACAAGGGTCTTGGCATTCATTGCTGGCGTCGATAGTCACCATCAGTTCAATGAAGTTCTCATAAAAAATCCGCGGCGTAACATCGGCTCCATACCCAACAAACAACACCCCTGGAGCACACGATCATGAAACGCCAAATCCTTCTCGGCATCGCTTTCTCGGTTCTTGCAGTCAACGCTTTTGCAGCCAAACCCGCCCACACCATGATCGCCGAAGGCGGTTCGGATCGGTTGATTGAAAGTCGTTTAGCTGAGGGTGGTTCGGATCGTTTGATCGAACGCCGTGTTGCCGAAGGTGGCGCTGATCGTCTGATCGAACGCCGCGTTGCTGAAGGTGGTTCGGATCGTCTGATCGAACGTCGCGTTGCCGAAGGTGGCGCTGATCGTCTGATCGAACGCCGCGTGGCTGAAGGTGGTTCGGATCGTCTGATCGAACGTCGTGTTGCTGAAGGTGGCGCTGATCGACTGATCGAACGCCGCGTTGCTGAAGGTGGCGCTGATCGCCTGATCGAACGCCGCGTTGCATAAGTAAGCAGCGCATAAAGATAAGCCCGGCCTGATCAGCCGGGCTTTTCTTTGCGCGCGCTTTTTGCGTTTGCTGGGTAAGCTCTTAGCCCGACGCTGCGAATTTCAGGTTTCCCGTGGACATTGAACGACTACTGAAGAAAAAACAGCTCAACGTGCAGGAGCAAAACGCAGTCGTTGCGCATCGTTTGATGCTTTGCGCCAGTGAATGGCGCAAACAGGGTGTACCTGTCGCCCTGGCCCGATACGGAGAATCCCAAGGCATCGACTGGTCGTCGTCCATCGTGCTGGAACTGGAAATCGACTTTCCCGGCATGCCTCGCCTGTTCGGACTTTTGCTGGATCAAAACGAATGTTTCATCGCATTTGAAATCGATACGGACGCCTCCCATGAACACATTGAATCCGTGGATCGCTGGGAGGACGTCTCGTCGATGCAAAATACTTCGACATCTAATCCGGGCACAGGTAAAGGCTTTGCCTCGATCGCGCTGGACGTGAAGCGTCAGCTTGTTTGATCGCTCTTTGCGCAACGCTCACTCTTCGGCGTCTTGAAGTCGTCACTGGTTGAGTATCTACGCCTCATCAAAAGGAGCACTCATTGAACATGGGCCCGAAAACCGAAACGCTGATCAAGGTACTGAATGAGTTAATCAGTGTTCTGGAAAGCGACGGAGAAGCGCACTGGAGCGCGTGGATGCGAAAAGCTCGCGCACGATTGCTGGACTCCGATTATTCCGGAATCACGTAGCTGCTCTCGGCCTATGGCGGGATGGGGTCCTTCAATGATGTCGTGCTCGGACAAACCAGTATCAACGGTGCATTTGCCTGGAAGCGCGGCTATGGCGAACTGAATGCAAAATTTGCCGAACTCCGTGAGCAAGCCTACGGGCTGGCCAATGAAATCAGGCACATGCAGCGATAACGGCATTCATTGCTGGCGTCGATAGTCACCATCAGCTCAATGAAGTTCTCATAAAAAATCCGCGGCGTAACATCGGCTCCATACCCAACAAACAACACCCCTGGAGCACACGATCATGAAACGCCAAATCCTTCTCGGCATCGCTTTCTCGGTTCTTGCAGTCAACGCTTTTGCAGCCAAACCCGCCCACACCATGATCGCCGAAGGCGGTTCGGATCGGTTGATTGAAAGTCGAGTGGCTGAGGGTGGTTCGGATCGTTTGATCGAACGCCGTGTTGCCGAAGGTGGCGCTGATCGTCTGATCGAACGCCGCGTTGCTGAAGGTGGCGCTGATCGCCTGATCGAACGTCGCGTCGCTGAAGGTGGCGCTGATCGCCTGATCGAACGTCGCGTTGCTGAAGGTGGCGCTGATCGCCTGATCGAACGTCGCGTTGCCGAAGGTGGCGCTGATCGCCTGATCGAACGTCGCGTTGCCGAAGGTGGCGCTGATCGCCTGATCGAACGTCGCGTTGCCGAAGGTGGCGCTGATCGCCTGATCGAACGCCGCGTTGCTGAAGGTGGCGCTGATCGCCTGATCGAACGTCGCGTCGCTGAAGGTGGCGCTGATCGCCTGATCGAACGCCGTGTTGCCGAAGGTGGCGCTGATCGTCTGATCGAACGCCGCGTTGCTGAAGGTGGCGCTGATCGCCTGATCGAACGTCGCGTCGCTGAAGGTGGCGCTGATCGCCTGATCGAACGTCGCGTTGCTGAAGGTGGCGCTGATCGCCTGATCGAACGTCGCGTTGCCGAAGGTGGCGCTGATCGCCTGATCGAACGTCGCGTCGCTGAAGGGGGTTCGGATCGTCTGCTGGAACGCCGCGTCGCCTGAATCAAACGCTCTACCGCTGTACAAACAAAAAGCCCGGCCTGATCAGCCGGGCTTTTTCACATCCACCGCCGCTTACTGAACGGTTTTCAGCTTGACCACATCACCGGAGACCTTGGTGGTGTAGCCGCTCAGGACCCATGCCCAGAACCAGTTTTCCTGAATCTGAGTATTGATCATGGCGTCGCCGCCCTTGGCCTTGATCGCGGCATCCTGTGCACGGACGAAACGGCTGTTCTGCCGGATCGGGATCACGCCGAACAGCATCAGGCCGGTGGCAGTGGCTTCGCTGTGGCCAATCACGGTGTATTGGCTGCTGTCGTAATGTCTGGTGTTCATCGGGGTGCCGGTGCAACCTGCCAGAACCACACCGAACAGTGCGGCGGCGACTACTTTGCTGAGGTATTTCACTGCAAGACTCCATGGGTAAACGCCCGGGATCCGTCTCTCGGGCGGCGCACACTTTACCGAACGAAGTGGCTCATTGATATCAACCTCGGCAGATTTTCATTAAACGCCTTGCTGGCAGCCCGTCCGCGATGTCGCATACCATGGCGCCACTTCAATAAAAACAGACTTCGCCCATGCTCAAAGCCAGCCTGCGTAGCCACCTGACTCTCTGGTTTGCCGGTTTGTCCCTGCTGACGCTGTTGAGCGTTGGCTTCTATGTCGGCCACATCGCCACCGAACAAATGAAACAGGCCAGCGGCAATGCCCTGTTGAGCACCGCACGATCGGCCGCAGCATTGCTGGGTGAGCAATTGCGTGAGCGACAACTGGAGGTTTATCTGCTCAGTCGCGCGCCGCATCTGGAGCGTGGTGATCTGGATAACCCGGCGATCCTCAAATCGATGCAGCTGCGCACCCAGGCCCGCGCCGAATATGCGTGGATGGGCATCGCCGACGCCAACGGTCAGGTGCATCAGGCCGTCAACGGATTGCTGGTGGGCCAGTCTGTCCAACAGCGTCCGTGGTTCCAGGCGGGTTTGCGCGGTGAATACACCGGCGACCCACACGAAGCCGTGTTGCTGGCAAAAATGTTGCCGGCGCTGGCGAATGGCGAACCGCTGCGCTTCATCGATTTCGCCGCGCCGATTCACAATGCCGACGGCCAGGTGATCGGCGTGCTCGGCGCCCACGCGCACTGGAGTTGGGTGACGCGCATCGTCGAATCGGCGGCGCTTTCGCACAAAGGCGTCGCGCCGGACATCGAGGCATTGATCGTCGATCACGACGGCAAAGTGCTGTATCCGGAAGCGCTGGTTGGCCAGCAACTGGCAGCGAACAATCCCGACTCGCCGGGCTGGACCGTCGGCGACGGTTACCTGACCAGTGCGGTGACGGTGCCGACGCCCTTGAGCACCGCGTTATCCTGGTCGATTGCCGTGCGCCAGCCGTTGGACACCGCGCTGCAACCGGCGCGCCTGCTGCTCTATAAATTGTTGCTGCTGGGGGTGATGGCTGCGGTGGTGTTTGCACTGGTCGCCTACTATCTGGCGCTGTACCTGAGTCGCCCGATCGAGCAATTGGCACGCTCGGCTCAACAGGTGCAGAACAATCAGCCGGGGACGCGCTTTCAGTTGCAGCACCCGGTACGGGAAATCGCCCAGCTCGGCCAGTCCATCGACACGATGACCCAATCGCTGCTGGCCAAAGAGCGCGAGTTGCAGGAAGCCAACGCTTCGCTGGAAGCCACGGTTGCACAACGTACTGCTGCCCTCACCCAGGCCAATGCCGAACTGCTGAGTCTGGCGACTCATGATGGGTTGACCGGCGCGTTCAACCGTCGCCGGTTTGACGAAAAGCTCACCGAGTACAGTCTTTTGTTTCGCCGTACCGGACGGCCGTTTGCGTTGTTGCTGATCGACGTCGATCATTTCAAACGCATCAACGATACCCACGGCCACGCGGTCGGAGATGACGTGCTGCGACAACTGGCACAACTCATACAGATCAGCACCCGGGCCACCGATTTTGTCGCACGTTATGGCGGTGAGGAGTTTGCCGTGCTGCTGCCGGAAATCGCCAAACCGGACACCCCGGAAGTGGTCGCCGAGAAGATCCGGACCACCATTGCCGAAACGACATTTCCGCTGGTCGGGCTCGTTACCGTAAGCATTGGTGTCGGCCTGGCCGACCCGGCCGACAACTCCCCGACAGCACTGATCAAACGTGCCGACCAGCGGTTGTACAAGGCAAAAGCGGCAGGTCGCAATCAAGTGGCCTGCCAGGCTTCGCTCATCGAGGTGAGCGAAAATGGCTGATGCGCACTCGATCCCGCCACGATTCATCCTCCACGAAACCGAACACTGGATACTCAATCACCACATGGCTTCGTCCCTGCCCGGCTATCTGATGCTGGGATCGCGCCAGGGCGCTCACTCGCTGGCCGACCTGCCGGAGGCGGCATTGGCGGAACTTGGCATTCTGCTCGCCAGAGTGCAGAAGACGCTGGAGCAACAACTGCAACCCAAATGGCTGTACATCAGCCGCTTCGGTCATGAGCCCGGTTATCCCATCCACTTTCATTTCATCCCGGTGTACGACTGGGTGGAAACGTTGTTCTGGAAAGACGAGCGTTATCGGGCATTACAGGTATTCGGCAGTCTGGAGAGTGCGCAGACTGCCACCGATGGCGCCGAGTTGACGTTGTTTATCTGGCGAGAGTTTGGCGAAAGCCCGACACCCCCTGCGATTCAGGGGGCGTCGATCAAAGATGTGACTGCGCGATTGAGACTGGCGCTGAAGTAAACCGCTTTATTGCTTCATATCTTTGACCAGTTCAGCCATCAGCAGATCAGACACATGGGTAAATGCCTTGCGCAGGACTTCCGGATCTTTCGCGTATTGCTCCGGTAGATAGGCAAGGTTGTTGGCATCATTGAATACCGTGATCGTTTCAAAGTTTCGCCAGACCGCCGAACCCTTGCGCTTGATCTGGGCGTTGGCGCCGATCACCGGATACAGCACCTCGCTGAAGTTTTTGAGGCACAGCCCCCACTGTCCGACCATGATTTCGATTTCGGCGTCGGCCTGCTCGCCTTCTCCGACTATTGTGAACAGCCGCTCCTGCTGAACCCGGTCAACGAAACTCTGGCGGACCAGTTTGGCCAGGTCGATATCATTGGCCTTCATGTTGTTGAGGATTGCCCGGGAAATATCCCCCGTCAGCACATCACCATTTTTTGTCCCCTCCACGGACCCCGCGCCTGCCAATGCATTGACTTGTGTCGTCGATGCACCGGCCGCCATCCCAGTGGCCGCCCCGGCACCGGCACCCAGTCCCGCGCTCCAGGCTTGAGTCATGCTGGTGTATTTGAAGTTATCGACGGCAACAAATACCGGTAGCAGCTTCAGTGTCTTGATCTGTTGACGATCTTCGACACTAAAGTTCTTGGTGACGCATCCACATAACAGCAAGAGTGCGCCAATAACAACGAGCAATTTTTTCATGGTGGGGAAAGTTCGAGGGATTGGACATCAGACTTATCGCCCGCACTCGTCAATCCTTGAACCTGGCATGACTCATTGCCACCGAAAAGTTGGGTCGGGTGCAAGGCTTAGGCATAGCCGTTCTTTTCGTAAGGCGCGCTCTTGGAATACCGTCGTCACGCGGGAACTTGCATTGCGCAGCTCCCGCACAGACGCTTCATTGCAGAGAAAAGGTCTGAAGATACGCCAACAAATTATCAATCTTCTCCTCGTCACTCAGTCCCCAAAAGATCATCCGCGTCCCCGGCACCACGCCCTTCGGATCCTTCAGATACTTCGTCAGCGTTTCACGATCCCAGGTCAGGCCGGAGTTTTTCATGGCGTCGGAGTACACGTAATTCGCCGACGTCCCCGCCGGGCGGCCGATGATGCCGTTGAGTTCCGGACCGAATCCCGGCCGGGCAGATTCGCCGACTTGATGACAACCGCCGCACAGGCGCGGGAAGATTTTTGCGCCGGCCTCGGCGTCACCGGCAGCCAGTGTCGGCGTGCAGAACAGGCCAGCGTTGAGGATCAGGGCGAAAGTCAGTGCAGCGTTTTTCATCAGGGATTTCCAGGTCTTCGGCGGCGCCAAGGGTAATCCTGCGCGGTCACTTGCGCTACAGGTAGGCGCCCACGACCTGGCGGACTTTGAGCAAGGCTTGACGCAGGGCAAGCATGTCCACCGATCCCAACGCCAGACGAATCGCGTGGGGCACATGGGCGGACACGGTGAAGGGCTCGGCGGTGGTGACGGAAACCTGTTCGTGCATCAACTCGACCACGATGTGGTCGGCCCGAATATCTTCCGGCAGCGGCAGCCAAAGAAAATACGAAGAGGGATGGCCGACAGTCGGCAGTCCTTCGAGAATCTGCGCGGCCAGGGCTTGCCGGGCCTGGGCGTCGCTGCGTTTTTGTGCTTCGAGCAAATTGACGGTGCCGTCGTCGAGCCAGCCGCAGGCGATGGCGGTCATCACGCCGGGGGTGTTCCAGGTGGTCGCGCGGATGATCCGCTCCAGCGCCGCCACCCGCTCGACCGGCGCGGCGATGAAGCCGACCCGCAGGCCGGTGGCGATGTTTTTCGACAGACCCGAGACATAGACCGTGCGTTCCGGTGCCAGAACCGCCAACGGGGGTGGCGGGTTATCGACCAGAAACGCGTAGGCCGCATCTTCGATGATCGTCAGATCATGTCGGCGGGCAATCGCGATCAAATCCTCACGTTGTTCCAGAAGCATCACCCAGCCCAGTGGATTGTGCAGGGTCGGCATGCTGTACACCGCACGCACCGGTCGTTGGCGGCAGAGTTTGTCGAGGGCCGCCAGATCGGGGCCCTGCTCATTGACGGGAATCGAGACCACTTCAAGGTGCAGCGCTTCGGCCAGCACTTTGAATCCCGAATAGGTCAAGGCGTCGGCGGCGATCACATCGCCGGGCTTGAACAGCGCCATCAACGTGACTGCCAGCCCTTGCTGCGCGCCGTTGACGATCAGCACCTGCTCGGCCTCGACACTCAAACCGCGTGTTTGCAGGTGCCGCGCCACCGAGGCCCGTTCATGCTGGCGACCGGCGTGGGGCTGATAGCGCAGCAGCGCTTCAAGGTCGCCGGACAATGCCAGTTGCCGCAACGCAGTGCGCAACAACTCGGCCTGCCCCGGCAATGACGGGTAGTTGAAGTTCAGATCGATCATGCCCACCGCGACGTCTTTCTGGTCGATGCCCTGCCCCGGCAACAACGACGTTTCCCGCACGAACGTGCCGCGCCCGGCTTCGCCGCTGACCAGGCCCATGGCCTCGAGCTCGGCGTATACGCGCGAGGCCGTGACCAGCGCCAGCCCTTCACTGGCTGCCAATTGCCGGTGAGTCGGCAAACGCGTGCCGGGCAACAGGCGACCAGCGCGGATGTCGGCGGCATAGGTGTCGACGAGGGTCTTGTAGCGGGAGCGCGGCATGTCGGCTTGTATCCATGACAATTTTTTGATTGTGCTGATTCTCAGCCCTAGGATCGATCCAACGCAACCCACCTCCGAGCGCCACATCCATGGAACGAACCACCCACCTCGGCACCCCGGCCCTGGAAAAAACCAGCGGCTGGATCAATGGCCTCATCGGCGTCGTGATTTTCAGCGGCTCGCTGCCCGCCACGCGGTTGGCGGTGCTGGAGTTCGACCCGGTGTTTCTCACCGTCATCCGCGCGACCATCGCCGGCGCCCTGGCGTTGTGTCTGTTGTGGCTGCTTCGCGAACGGCGTCCGGCGCGGGATCAGTGGTTCTCGTTGTTGATCGTGGCGCTGGGCGTGGTCGTGGGTTTCCCGCTGTTGACGGCCTTGGCGCTGCAATACGTGACGTCGGCGCATTCGATTGTGTTTGTAGGATTGCTACCACTGGCGACGGCGATTTTTGGTGTGTTGCGCGGTGGCGAACGTCCAAGTCCGGTGTTCTGGATTTTTTCGGTGCTGGGCAGCTCGCTGGTGGTCGGTTTTGCGATCTCACAAGTCCTGACCGCCTCGCCCACCGGTGATCTATTGATGCTGGCGGCGATTCTCGCCTGCGGCCTCGGTTATGCCGAAGGCGCCAAACTGTCGCGCACCCTCGGCGGCTGGCAGGTGATCTGTTGGGCACTGGTGTTGTCGTTGCCGGTGATGGCTGTGCTGAGTGTGTGGCTGGCGCCCGCCTCGTTCAGCGGTATAAGCCTGTCGGCGTGGGTGTGCCTGGCTTACGTTTCGCTGTTCAGCATGCTGATCGGCTTCGTATTCTGGTATCGCGGGCTGGCTCAGGGCGGGATTGCGGCGGTCGGACAGCTGCAATTGCTACAACCGTTTTTTGGCCTGGCACTGGCCGCGACCTTGCTCCATGAGCATGTCAGCGTGGGCATGCTGGTGGTTACGCTGGGGGTGATCCTGTGCGTGGCCGGGGCGAAGAAATTCGCCAGATAGTCTTCAACTCGCGCCAGCCTTCCATTCCCGCGGGCTGAGCCCGGTCTTGCGTCGAAACGCCCGGGCCAGCGCCGAAGGACTTTCATAACCGACTTCTTCGGCAATCAGGGCGATCGGTCGTCCCTCGCGCAGGCGTTTCTGCGCGAGGCTGATCCGCCAGTTCACCAGATAATCCACCGGCGTCTGCCCCACCACCCGCCGGAAGTGGTCGGCGAAACCGGCGCGGGACAGGTTGGCGGCGCTCGCCAGTTCGGCGACGCTCCAGGCCTTGGCCGGTTGGTCGTGCATCAGGTTCAAGGCTCGGGAAATCTTCGGATCGGCCAGCCCCGCCATCATGCCGGGCTGCTGGTTGCGACTGCTGATGAGGTGGCGCAGCAGCAGAATCACCAGCAACTCGAACAGCCGGTCCATCACCGCTTCGCGCCCGCAATGGCCGTCGAAAGCTTCCTTGAACAGCCACTCCAGGGTGTTGGTCATTTCCGGCAGGTCGGCGAGTTTCAGCACCAGATAATCCGGCAGCGCTGCCGCCAAAGCATTGCCCGCGCCGCCGTCGAAGGTCAGCGAAGCACACACCAGTTGCGTGCCCATGCCTTCATCGGCGAACAAGCGATGGGCCATGGGGCGGGGAAAAAAGATCAGGGTCGGTTCGTTGAGCGAGACTTCAGGATCATTGCCCGGTTTGAGCAATAACTCCCCCGCCTGCAACAGGTGCACATGCCCGCACACCTGATCGCCGCCGTAGGCGCTCAACCCGCAGAACGTGCCGCTGTGAAAGGTGCCGGCATTGACGCCGAAATGGCTGAGCAACGTAGAAAGGCGATCCATGACTGATTCTCGCAAGGACAGGTTTGGACGATCTGTCGCATATCCTCGACGATTTGCACCCAAAGCACCAGCCGCGCTCAATAACATGACCTCCATCCCCGGCGCACTTCGCACCGGACTTTCGGAGAATCACCATGAGCCGCATCGCCCCTCTCAGCCTCGAAACCGCCACGGACGCCACTCGCCCAGTGCTTGAAGGCGTGCAGAAAAAAATCGGTTTCCTGCCCAACCTGTTCAAGACCCTGGCCGTCGCACCTGTCGCGCTGGATGCCTACGTGCAAATCTCGGCAACCCTGGGCAAGACATCCCTGAGTGCCAAGGAAAAAGAGGCGGTGTACCTGGCCACCTCGCAAGTCAACGGTTGCGACTATTGCCTGGCAGCGCACACCCTGTTCGCCAGCAAGGCCGGGCTGGCAGCAGAAGAAATCATCGAAGCGCGTCATGGCCGGCTCAATGCCTTCGCCACCCTCGCCCAACAACTGACCGAGACTCGTGGTCATCTGAGCGATGAACAGATTGCCGCCGCCCGCGCTGCCGGCATCGACGACAAGAAGATCATCGAAGTGATCGCCCTCGTCGCTGTGCAAACCCTCACTAACTACCTGAACAACGCGGCGCTGACCGACATCGATTTCCCGGCAATCGATGCCTGACCAGTGACCGGGGTCGATCTCAGTCGTGATCGACCCCGGCGCGTTTCAGCAATTTCTTGCAGCGCTCGGACAGGTGAAACACCTGCAACTGCTTGCCCGCCTTGGCGTAGCGTTCGCGAAGGGTTTTCAGCGCAGCGATGGCCGAGTAATCGACAAAGCTCAGGTGCCGACAATCCAGCGTCACCCGTTGCGGATCGCTGGCCGGGTCGAACTGATTGAGAAACGGCGTGGTCGAGGCAAAAAACAGCGTGCCGTGCAGGCGATAGAGTTTGCTGCCGTCCGCTTCCAGATGCTCATCGGCGTACAGCTCGCGCGCTTGCTGCCAGGCAAAATTCAGTGCGGCGATGATGATCCCGCACAGCACGGCCGTGGCCAGATCGGTAAACACCGTGATGGTCGTTACCGCGATGATCACCAGCACATCGTTGAGCGGCACTTTGTTCAGCACCCGCAACGAAGCCCAGGCAAACGTCTGCTGCGACACCACGAACATCACCCCCACCAGCGCCGCCAGCGGAATCCGCTCGATCAGCGGCGACAGAAACAGAATGAACAGCAGAATCAACACACCCGCCACTACGCCGGACAAACGCCCGCGCCCGCCGGAACTGAGGTTGATCACGGTCTGGCCGATCATCGCGCAACCGCCCATGCCGCCGAATGCACCGGAGACCACGTTTGCCGCGCCCAGCGCCACGCATTCGCGATCCGGGTAGCCACGGGTTTCGGTGATTTCGTCGGTGAGGTTGAGGGTCAGCAGGGTTTCCAGCAAACCGACCAGTGCCATCAGAATCGCGTAGGGCGCGATGATGCGCAGGGTGTCCAGCGTCCACGGGATGTCCGGCAGCGCGAACGTCGGCAGGCCGCCGGCGATGTGCGCCATGTCGCCGAGGGTGCGGGTCGGCAGGCCAAGCAGATAAACCAGCAAGCCGACGCCGAGGATCGCCACCAGTGCCGGCGGCACCGCGCGGGTCAGGCGCGGTAGGATGTAGACGATGGCCATGGTCAGCAGCACCAGCCCGGTCATCACGTACAACGGCGTGCCGCTGAGCCACTGTTCACCGCTCTTGAAATGCTCCAGTTGCGCCAGCGCGATGATGATCGCCAGGCCGTTGACGAACCCCAGCATCACCGGGTGCGGCACCATGCGCACCAGTTTGCCCAGCCGCAACAGCCCGAACGCCATCATGATCAAGCCGCCGAGCAACACCGTCGCCAACAGGTACTGCACGCCGTGCTGCACCACCAGCGCGACGATCACCACCGCCATCGAACCCGCCGCCCCGGAGACCATGCCCGGCCGGCCACCGAACAGCGCGGTCAGCGTGCAAATGATGAAGGCGCCGTACAGGCCCATCAGCGGATTGAGGTGAGCCACCAGCGCAAATGCAATGCATTCGGGCAACAGGGCAAACGAGGTGGTGAGTCCGGCCAGGACATCGGCGCGCAGACGAATCGGTTTCATGGCTTACCTGACAGAGTGGCCGACGGGCGCGGCCGCATGCATTGGCGCAAAAGAGCGCCGAGGAAAAAGAGGGTTGCGGATGTTACGCAAATGCACCGGCGTGGGCCAGTCATCGCTGACAACCGCCGGCGCGCGCTCTATGCTGGCGCGCAGTTTTTGCCAGTGGAGCCTCTGATGCCGAGCGAATTGACCAGCCGCGAAGTGTGCCAGCGATTGCGCGATGCCGCGCTGGGCGTGTGTGGCTTGCGGGTGATGGACGCGCGATCGGATCGGGTTTCGGTCGCCATCGAAGGCTGGCGCTTGCAACTGGACTACGAC
The DNA here is from genome assembly GCF_019710535.1 of Pseudomonas sp. 3-2. NCBI lineage: Bacteria > Pseudomonadati > Pseudomonadota > Gammaproteobacteria > Pseudomonadales > Pseudomonadaceae > Pseudomonas > Pseudomonas sp. 3-2. Next base: position 4,045,817 of record NZ_CP081200.1, read on the forward strand.
GGCCAGCGCCTGCATCACTGCGTTGATTGTCTGTGCCCGGACGGTCGCGAGTGGACGCTCGACACCCGGCAGCGCTTCGGCACCGATCCGGTCAGTCTGTTGAGTACCTGGGAACTGGCGCAGATCGAGAGCTTGTTGCGACAACGTGAATGAGGGATGGCATTCAGAGTTGCTCAATGATGGCACTCTGCCCATAATTCGCCCCCCTCTTCTACGCGCAAGGAACTGCCGTGAAAAAATCGCTGTTGTTGATCCCGTTGTTTGCTCTGCTCCTGCAAGGCTGTGGCATGACCATGGCCCGTTACGAGCCAAGCTTCGACAATGTTCAGAAGCTCAAGCAGACCCCGCCGCTGCACGCGATCAGCAATCCACAGGTGACCGCTGAATCGGGCGAAGGCTCGTTGATGGTCCGCGCCAACCCGATCAAATCGCCGACCGGCAGCATCCCGGCGCATATCCAGGACGCGATCACCGAAGAACTGCGCAAGGCCGGTCTGCTTGATCCGCAGGCGACGCGTCATCTGCAAGTGCTGGTGGTGAAGAACCAGCTGAACGCCGGCATGGGTACCGGTGACGGCACCATCGCTGCACGCTTCACCCTGCGCAATGGCAACGACGTGGTGTACGACGCAACCAAAGATGTCAGCCATCAGTGGAACAGCAGCTTTTTCGGCTTTATCGCGATCCCCAACGCGACCAACGCCTACAACCCGATGCTGCAGGACTTGCTGAAGAATCTGTACAGCGATCCACAGTTCATTCAGGCCCTGAAGTAAGGGCCAAAAAAAAGAGCCGCGATTGCGGCTCTTTTTTTGCCCACTCGCTGGAGTGAGTCAGATGCCCGAATACTTCGGACGGTTGCTGTCGGCCCATTCCTTGAGCAACGCATTGACCTGCCGAGTGAATGTATCGGTCACCGCCGCTTTCGGCGTATTGAACGCCAGCGGGAGGAACCAGATGCCCATCCAGGTGCCGACCGCGTCATGGTTGCTGGCGGTGGACAGCGGCTGGCCTTGCTGATCGAGGGTTTCCAGGCTCATGGTGTACTGGTCGGTGGCATAGGCTGGAATGATCGTCATGCTCAGACCACTGATGAACGCCAGCACCAGCTGACCGCCATTCGGTGGATGGTTGTACATTTTCAGACGCAGGCTGTAGTCACCTGGCTGCTTCTCGAACTGGTCGAAGGTCACACGACCGAACAAACCGGAATCCTTCAGGACGGTTTGCAATTGCGGTTTGAGCATGTCCCGAGCTTGTGGCATTTCCACGGCGGAAGCGCTTTTCGGCTCGCCCTGGTAAAAGTCGAAATCGACATAGATGTTTGGCTTGTTGGCATAACTGGCCATCGATGGCAGCGTGACCGGAGCCACTTCGTCCTGGGTGAAACTGGCACAGCCGCCCAGCGCGAGCACCAGACCCAGCGCCAGGATTTTCCCGAATTGCATGATGTCTTCCCTAAAGTGATATCAAAGAGCCTCCATTGCGGAGCGCCGGGGGCGGATTCTAGTGATCGTCTACGTTCGGGAAAAGACCTGATTCGGGAAAACCCTGAAAAAGATTGCGCCGGCTCAGCTTTGGCGCAAATCGAGGGTGTACGTGTAATAGCCCATATCGCGCACCCAACCGAGTGATTCGTACAAACCCTGTGCGCTGAAATTATCGGTGGCGGTTTCCAGCACCAGTCCCTTGGCGCCGGTTTCGACGGCGAAGTCGCGGGCGGTGTTCATTAATAGCCGCCCCACTCCACGGCCACGGGCGGCCGGCGTGGTGAACAGGTCGCTGAGCAGCCAGGTGCGATGGGCATCAATCGAGGAAAACGTCGGGTACAGCTGCACAAATCCCAGCGCCTCACCGTCTTCATCCTCAACCAGAAAAATCGCCGATTCATTGCCGACCATACGCTCGGCGATGAAGGTCCGTGATTGCTCGAGATTCGATGGCTGGCCGTAAAAGCCGCGATAGGCGTCGAACAGCTTCGCCACTGCGTCAAGGTGAATCGTCGTGGCGCGCAGTGCCTGAAGGGTCATTGTGATTTTCCTGATGTCACTGAAATTGAAACCAGCATAGCGCTGAGGAGCGAGTTCGCTGGCTTAATCGCTATATAGTTTTGTATATTGCGAACCCGAAATGGCCAGACCCTCCATGCCGTCCATGAGCAGCATCCGCGCACGCAACCAGCAACTGATCCTGGCCGCCGCCAGTGAAGAATTCGCCGCCAACGGCTTCGACGCGACCCAGACCCGCGACATCGCCGCCCGCGCCGGTGTGCCCAAGGCCAATCTCTATTACTACTTCCAGAGCAAAGAAAACCTCTACGGCAAAGTGCTGCTCGGCTTCGTCGAACCGTTGCTGGAAGCTTCGGCGGTGCTGCGCGAAAGCGACGATCCGCTGATCGGCCTGCGCGCCTACGTCGCCGCGCGCATCCGCATCGCCCGCGAGCACCCGGCGATCGCCAAAGTGTTCAGCGGTGAGTTGCTGCTTGGCGGCCGCCAGTTGCCCGATGAATGCCGCGACCTGTTGCGCGGCGAAGCCCGGCGCAATGTCGAGTGTCTGCGCAGCTGGATCGACCGCGGTTTGCTGGCGCCGGTCGATCCCGAGCATTTGATGTTGTTCATCTGGTCGGCGACGCGCACCTACACCAACATTGCCTGGCAGATGGGGCGCATCACCGGGCGGGAGGTGCCGCAGGATGAGGATTATGCGGTGGCGGCGCAGACGATTACGCGGCTGGTGTTGAGCGGTGCGGTGTCCGAGCCGGTGAGTGATGTTCGCAGGTTGATGTTTGCGACCTGATTTCAGGCAGTGGCAGTATGCCCTCCCACCCTCATCGTCATTTAAGGAGCAGCTCGTGGCCGCTTCGGATATTCACCTGTCGGACAGCTCTGACAGAGAACTCTTCACGCGCATCGCCGATGAGCTCCAGCAGACGCTGAGCGGAACCTGGACAACCCAGGCCAGCGGTCTGGATCAGTATTACTGGGATCTGGCAGTCGATGGTCAGGTGATTACCCTGCACCTGGAGCATTATCTGGGGATCATGTTGTTGGTGGAGGACGCGGATCCGCAGTGGGTGGCGTCCGAACGGTTTCAGACCGTGGTGCGGCGGCTACAAATGGCGTGATCCGCATGCGTCATTGTGGGAGCGAGCTTGCTCGCGATAAGGGCAGCACATTCAACATCATCGGTGACTGAATGAATGCCATCGCGAGCAAGCTCGCTCCCAGTATGACTGCGACAACCCATCAGAACGTAATTTCGGCAGCCGGCTTCACATCGATCCGCGCCACGGAACCGGTCAGGTGCGCCCAGTCCTTGTTGTGTTCGGCGATGATGTCTTCGGCGCTCATGTTGCCGTTGTCGACGGTGGAATGCGCGTCGGCCGCCAGTTCCACGTCGTAGCCCAGTTGATGGGCCTGACGCACGGTGGCGTTGACGCAGTAATCGGTTTGCATGCCGCAGATCACCAAGCGGTCGAAGTCTTCCCGGGGGATCAGTTTCTGCAGATTGGTCTGGTAGAACGAGTCGTTGGCAGTCTTGTCGACGCGCAGATCGCCGGGCGCGGTGACCAGTCCGTCAGCCAGTTGCCAGCCTTCAGCACCGTGGGCGAACGGGCTGTCCTTTTCGTTGTGCTGGATCAGCACCACCGGCACACCCGACTGGCGCGCGCGGGCGGAGAGGCCGTTGATGGTGTCGATTACCCGTTTGGCGTCGTGGCACTCGTATTCGCCGGCGCACAGGGCGCGCTGGACATCGATGATCAGCAATGCGGTGGTCATGGTGAGCCTTCCTTGATCGGTCCTTGAGACAGGGGCGGACCTGTGCCCGCCCCCTTTTTACTCTGCTCAGTAACCCAATGACAACCCGGTGTTGCGCCGTGGGTCGTTGGCGCCGTAGAAGCGGTTCTTGCCGACTGGTTTACCCCCCAGCGAAGGTGCACCGACCAGAATCGCGGCGATGTGGTTGGCGTCCTGCGGGCCCGCGAACTTGTGGCCCCAGCTCTCGAGAATCTTCTTCGTGTCGGGGCTGGCGGCGAAGTCTTCGAGGTTGGTTTCTTCCGGCATCCACTGCTGGTGGAAACGTGGCGCATCGACCGCTTCCTGCAGGCCCATGCCGTAGTCGATGACGTTGAGCATGGTCAGCAACGTCGCGGTAATGATGCGACTGCCACCCGGCGTACCGACCACCATTACCACTTTGCCGTCCTTGGTGACGATAGTCGGGCTCATCGATGACAACGGTGCCTTGCCGGGAGCGATGGCGTTGGCTTCGCCCTGCACCAGGCCGTACATGTTCGGCACGCCGACCTTGGAGGTGAAGTCGTCCATTTCATCGTTGAGGATCACCCCGGTCTTGCTCGCCATCACGCCCGCGCCGAACCAGTCGTTGAGGGTGTAGGTGACCGAGACCGCGTTGCCCCATTTGTCGACGATCGAATAGTGCGTGGTGTTGCTGCCTTCATGGGGCGCGACACCGGGTTTGAGTTCCGCCGACACACCGGCCTTCTGCGGCTGGATCGCGTTACGCAGCTTGGTTGCGTAGTTCTTGTCCAGCAGGTGTTCGATCGGGTTCTTCACGAAATCCGGGTCGCCCAGATAACTGTTGCGATCCACGTATGCGTGGCGCATCGCCTCGATCTGGTAGTGCATGCCCTGGGCCGAATGAAAGCCCAGATCCTTCATCGGATAGCCTTCGAGGATGTTCATGATCTGGCAGATCACGACGCCACCGGAGCTTGGCGGCGGAGCCGAGACAACGTGATAACCGCGATAGTCGCACTCCACCGGGGCCAGTTCACGGGTCTTGTATTTGTCGAGGTCGGCCTGGGTGATGATGCCCTTGTTGGCCTGACTGGAGGTGACGATGGCGTCGGCCACCCAGCCTTTGTAGAAGCCGTCGGCGCCTTTTTCGGAAATGGTGCGCAGGGTTTTGCCCAGGTCCTTCTGCACCAGTTTCTGCCCGACCTGCATCGGTTCGCCGTTGCTCAGAAAGATCGCGCCGGAATCCTTGATGTCTTTCTTGAACACGTCCGTGGCGTACTCCAAAAGCTCGACGTCGCCCTGTTCCAGTTCAAACCCTTCTTCAGCCAGTTTGATGGCCGGGGCAATCATTTCCTTGCGCGGTTTGGTGCCATACTTGCTCAGCGCCAGCTCCATGCCCGACACGGTGCCCGGAACGCCGACCGCGAGGTGGCCACGGGTGCTCAGATCAGGGATGACGTTGCCGTCCTTGTCGAGGTACATGTTGGCCGTCGCGGCCAGCGGGGCTTTTTCCCGGAAGTCGAGGAAGGTCTTGCGTCCGTCCGCCAGTTGAATGGTCATGAAACCACCGCCACCGAGGTTGCCCGCCGCCGGGTAAACCACTGCCAGTGCATAACCCACGGCGACCGCCGCATCCACCGCGTTGCCACCACTTTTCAGCACGTCGACACCCACGTGAGTGGCCAGGTGCTGGGCGGTGACCACCATGCCGTTTTCGGCGGCGACCGGGGCAACCGAGGCGGCGTGGGCCATGAGGCAGCTGAGCGCCAATGAGGTCGCAATCAGCGATTTGGCAAAACGTTCGTACTTCATGAGTCGGTCTCTTCTTTTTATAAGGTAGGAAAGCGCTTCAAGAGCATCAGCCAGTATGGTCGCGATTGCGGTTTGCGCCTCCCCGATCCGGCAGTATGCTGGGCGCAGTTTCCGCCCCGTCCCGGAGTTTTGCCCATGGCCTACACGTTCATCACCCTGCCCTCGCCTGTCGGCGAGTTGAAGCTGGTCGCGAACGGATCACGTCTGGCCGCCATCCTCTGGGAAAACGACAAACCGAACCGGGTGCGCCTGGGGCCGATGAGCGAGGCACCGGACAATCCGCTGTTGATGAAAACCGCGCAACAGCTGGAAGAATATTTTGCAGGAACGCGAAACGCGTTCGATCTGGAGCTGGACTTTGCTGGCACCGAATTCCAGAAAAAGGTCTGGGCCGCGTTGCTGACCATTCCGTTTGGCGAAACCCGCACCTACAGCCAGATTGCCGAACAGATCGGCCACCCGAGTGCGGTGCGTGCCGTCGGCGCGGCGAACGGGCGCAATCCGATTTCAATCATTGCGCCATGCCATCGGGTCATCGGCGCCTCAGGCAAACTGACCGGTTTTGCCGGAGGCCTGGAAGCCAAGGAGCGCCTGCTGACCCTGGAAGGTGGCCTGTGGTCGGACATCGGTAAAACCGGTGACTTGTTTTAACCGTCAAACAGGTTATTCATCGCCGCATATTGCAGCAGCATGATGGTCTTGGCATCGCAGATCTCGCCCCGCTGGAACGCCGCCAGCGCGTCGTCGAAACGCCACTCCAGCACTTCCAGTTCTTCGGTCTCTTCTTCCAGACCGCCCCCTTCACTGACCTTTGACGAGGCATCGTACTCGGCGATGAAAAAGTGCAATTTCTCGGTCACCGAGCCGGGGCTCATGTAGGCCTCGAACACCTTATTCACATCATGCACGCGGTAACCGGTTTCTTCCTCGGCCTCGTCGCGGATGCGCTGCTCCGGCGCCGCGCCTTCAAGCAGTCCGGCCGCCACTTCAATCAGCAAACCGTCGTGACCGTTGACGAACACCGGCAGACGAAACTGCCGTGTCAGCACCACGGTGCGCTGCTCGCGGTTGAACAGCAGAATCGCCGCGCCATTGCCACGATCGTAGACCTCGCGCGTCTGGCGCTGCCAGTCCCCGTTGTTGCGGTGATAGTCGAAGGTGATTTTCTTCAGCAGATACCAGTCGTGGGACAACACCTGGGTATCGACGATGTTGACCCGCTCGGCTGTGTTGGACATGACGCCTGATCCTTTTTTGTTATCGGAAGATGGCCATGGTAGGTGAAATGTTGCGAACCGCCGACGAAAAAAAGCCCGGCAGCGCTACCGGGCTTTTCGTTCAATGACTACTGATGAGCGACGCTCACCGTTGCGGCATCAGCGCCCTGCACCGCAGACGGCACCCCGTGAATCAGTGGTCCATAACGCCGACTGAATTCCCAGTTGTACGGCACGCGATCCTTGCTGGTGCCGTTGTCCCAGTTCACCGACCAGGTCATCAGGCCCTTGATCGGATGCCCTTTGACCGCCAGGCGTTTCATCGCGTTGCCGACCACGGTCTTGTCGATCACGTAGCCGGTGGCGGCGGCATCGACGTTGGCCGGCAGGCCGATGACGAACTTGTCCGCCGGGATCTTCGTAAAGCCGCGAGTGCCGGTCACCAGGCTCTCGGTCAGGTAATAGAGGAAATCCTCTTTCATCGCGTCGTTGTTCTGCGCGATCCACGCCCCGTTGCCGTTATTGGCTTCCGGCACCCAGACCCCGTCGCCGCCCTGGTTGTAGAACTGCGGAGCGATGAAGTCGTAATAGCCTTCCAGCGCCTGCAGATATCCAACGTATTTGCCGGAGACGGTCAGGTACGGAAACTCCGGCGCCATGCTGATGATGAAATGCTTGCCTTGGCCTGCGTAGTGATCCTTGACCAGTTTCAGCGCGGCAGGCAGGACGGTCTTGTTGGCAGCGAAATCAATCGCGCTCTGCTCAAGATCGATGTCCAGGCCGTCAAAGCCGTAGGTTTCCACCAGACGGATGATTTCGTTGGCCAGCGGTTGCTCCTGACCGGCACGCAACTCGATGTGCGCATCGGCACCGCCCAGGGAAATCAGCACCGCCCGCCCCTGACTGTTGAGCACGCCGACCTGACGGCGAAACTCGGCATCGGAGACGTTGAACGGCTTGAAGGTCGGAATCCCGCTGCCCTTCATGAAGGCCACCGCAACCACGTTGTATTCCTTGGGCACGTTTTCCAGGGTGATGTTGGCGAACTGGCCGCGCTGGTAACCATCGCTCGGGCCGGCCGGCCAGTTGTGCCAGAAGCCCATGAGGATCTTCTTGCCGGCAAGGCTCGGCATCAGCGATGCCGCATCGCTGGCCTGGTTATTCAATAGGGTGAAGTCAATGTTTGACATGTTCTAATCCTTCAGAACGTGTGGGTTTGACGTTGCGGGCTTATTTGAAGTCCACATCGAAGGCCTGATAGAAGGCGTTGCCGGTGTTGGCGACGATCCACATCAGCACGATGACGTGATGACCCTGCTTGTTGCCCGGAAGTTTCACGGCGTGGTTGACCTTGGCTTTCAATTCCGCCGCATGACTGTAGTACGGCACTTGCGGATAGAAATCCTCGGCAAACGGTTGCGCTTCCAGTTGCGCCCGGGTGATGCGTTGTTTCGGGTCCCAGCCATCCCTGGTGATCAGCCAGCGGTAACCGCGAGTGGTATGCGGCGCGGTGTACTCCCATTTGACCTCAAGGGTCTGGCCGGGGGTGACATTGAGCAGCGGCCAGGAGAATGGACGCCCGAGTTTCTTGCTCATTTCTTCTGCGGTGAAGTTCACACAGTCACGTGCGTCGTTCTTGCCGCCACTGAGAATATAGCCGTCAGCGGGCGGTACGACGCTCGGGTTGTCGCTTTCGAACGGCGCGGGGAACGGGCCGGCCGCGAGCGCCGGGAAGTTCTTGCCGCCTTCCATTTCATTGACCTGCCAGCCGCCGAGCAATCCTTGCTCGATGGCCACCGCGCCGCGGCTTGCAGGGGAAATGACGCGACCGTGTCGCAGTTGGGTTTGAGCTTGTGGTTGGTTCATGTTTTTCACTCCGTTGATTTAAGAACTCTCCTGTCCGAGGAGAGGCTTTCAAGCTAACGGAGGGGGATTTTTTGTCCATCGGCGGTTTTGTCGCAGTCGGCCTCGGCGAAACTTCAAAAATGCCGAAAATACTGTATATAAACACAGTTCATTGCGACGACGCTCACTCAACGCATGGCGAAAAGACTACACCGCGTCATTACAAACACCTGCGTTCACCGGTTCAGGGAAGCTGCGCTCTGAACTCCTTTTCATACTGCCCGGCGAGCTGTTCCTTTTGCTTGTCGTCGAGCAGCTTGCCGGCCATCTGGAAGAATTTCTGCTCTTCCTCCTGCAAGTGGTGATGGACCTTATCCGAGAGCTTTTTTGCCATCGCCAGCCAGGCCGGGCTGGACATGTCGGTCTCGTCGAGCTCTTCCATCATCTCGTCCATTTCATGGTGTTCGGCAATGGCATGGCGACTGAGGTCGACACCCTTGTCGATCTCCATCAACGGAATATAGAAATGGCGCTCTTCGGCGGTTTCGTGGGCCTGAAGCTCAGCCTTCAGCTGCTTGTAGGCCTCGACCCTTTCCGGGGTGTCACCGCTGGTCTTGATCAACGATTTCGCGTAGGTCCGCTGACGATCGTGGCTCTCACGCAGGGCTTCGAAAATGTTCATGGAATCTCCCAGGCAAACGCGTTCCGGATGGACGCCCTGAAGGGCTAGACCGCGCCGCAGGAGCGACGGTTCCAAGCGATTGCTTCAATCGGCTGTGGCGCGATAGGCTGCCGATTCATTACTACAAGGAAGACAACATGACGTTGCGGATCGAGCTGTCGCAGGAACCCACCGAAGAACAGCGCGCGGCCATCCTGGCGCCGCTGCGTGCCTACAACATTGCCAAGGCCGGGCCGTCGCTGTACGAACCGGTCGCGCTACTGGTGCGCGACGACAACGACGCGATCCTCGGTGGCCTCTATGGGCACACGTTCTATCGGTGGCTGTTTATCGAGTTGCTGGCGGTGCCGGAACAAGGCCGGGGACAGGGCATCGGCTCGAAGCTGATGAACATGGTCGAGGAATTCGCCCGGGAAAAAGACTGCGTTGGGATCTGGCTCGATACCTTTGATTTTCAGGCGCCCGGGTTCTACAAAAAACTGGGGTATACCGAGTGTGGCGAGATTGTGGATTATCCGCTGGGGCACAAGCGGCATTTCTTCCAGAAGCGTTTGATTGATTGAATTCAGCGACCCTCGCCCGCAGGCTGGTGAGGGTCGCAAAATCAACGCATCCAGCCGCCCGTTACAGACAGGTCGCCAGCGCCGCCAAGCGGCGCTTGGCCACAAAATCATCCTTCTGCGCGTAGTAATTCAATACGGTACCGGACGCATCCGTGGTCAAGTCGACAAACGACTCCGCCGAACGCGTGTAGACCGTCGAACCACCCTTTTTGCCCGGTTGCAGATACGCCGCCGCGTCCACGCCGAACACCGCTTCGTCCTGCCAGGCGAATTGCACGCACTGGGCCACGACTTTTTCGGGTTTGTCCGAATTCAGGGTCTTGTTAGGGGTTTGCGTGCGGGCGTCTTCCATCGCCGAACCCGCGCAACCGGCCAGCAAGGTTGCCGCCAGCGCCACCATCAGCATTCGCATTGCATTCGCTCATTCGGAAAAAACCGGACTGTATCACCGCAACGGCAAAAATCGTTCTGCTTTACTGCATTTAAAACGCGACACATGCCGGCGCCTGCGGCACATTAACGGTGACCAGCCTCACAAGGAAAGCCCATGGCGCCTACTGACCAGCGACACGAACAAGCCTTGAAACTGTTTCTCGATGCACGCCCCGAGTTGCGCGAAGCCCTCGACCACCTCAACCCTTTGCTGGCCCAGGCCAAGGGCGAAACTCCGGCGCAGTACCGCGAAGAACGCCTGCACGAAGCTTTCGAAGCCGAGGCCGAAAGCCAAGGTTTGTTTGCCTGGGAATTGACGTTGCAACTGACTGCCACCACGCCCGAGGAGTATCAGGCACAACGCCTGGAAGTGCATCGCGAAGTGGCGGAAATGGCCGGGATGGACTGGCTGGAGTACTGCGATCTGTATGGCATAGAACCGTAAACCCCGCTCAAGGACGCTGCCTCGATGCTGCCTTCCACCTCGACCCACCGCGCCAGTCCCGGACATCTTCACATACAGAAATGGCGCGGCCGTGTGGGTCTGGCGCTGGTTGCCAGCCTGTCGGTACTGGCCGGCATGACCGACGCCATCGGCTTCATGGCCAGTGGCGATTTCGTTTCCTTCATGAGCGGCAACACCACGCGGCTGGCGGTGGCGATCAGCGATGGCGACAGCGCACTGACAGGGCGGCTGATCCTGCTCGTCGCAACGTTCATTGTCGGCAATGCCCTGGGTGTCGTGATCAGTCGGTTGGGTGGTCGGCGGGCGCTGCCGTTGCTGTTGTCCATCGCCGCACTGCTCTGTGCCGCAGCCTGGCCCTTTGACACGCAACTGCCGGCCCTGCTGGCGGCGATCATTGCGATGGGCATGCTCAACGCGGCGGTGGAAGAAGTGAACGGCCTGCCGGTCGGGCTGACGTATGTCACCGGCGCCCTGTCCCGATTTGGTCGGGGAATGGGGCGCTGGGTGCTCGGCGAACGGCGAAGCGGCTGGCGGGTGCAACTGGTGCCGTGGAGCGGGATGCTGGTCGGGGCCATTCTGGGGGCGGTGCTGGAACATCATCTGGGGCTCAAGGCGATGTTGGTCAGCGGTCTGTTCGCCGCCGTTCTGGGGCTGGTGACCCTGAAGATTCCGCGGCGTTGGCAGCTGGGCTACATGCCACGCTGAAGGACGCCTGCTCGTATCGAGACGGGCGCGGGAAACATCCACTTCGCCGCCCCGCCGAGAAAGCTTTATCATGGCCGCAGTTTTGCTGATCGAGTCCGTCATGAAGTTCGCCATTGCGCTGTTTTCCGCCGCCCATGCGCCCTCCTCGCGCCGCGCCCTGCTGTTCGCCAGGGCTGCGCTCGCCGGCGGGCATGAGATTGTCCGGCTGTTTTTCTATCAGGACGGGGTCCACAACGCGTCCGACGCCGTGGTCACGCCGCAGGACGAACTGGACCTGCCCAAACAGTGGCGCAATTTCATCACCGAACAAAACCTCGACGGCGTGGTGTGCATCGCCGCGGCCCTGCGCCGTGGCGTGTTGAATACCGAGGAAGCCGGGCGTTATCAGCGTGATGCCGTGGCCGTCAGCGCGCCGTGGGAATTGTCCGGCCTCGGTCAGTTGCATGACGCGGTGCAGGATGCCGACCGCCTCATCTGTTTCGGAGGCGCATGACATGGCCAAGTCCCTTCTGATTATCAGCCGTCAATCGCCGTGGTCCGGCCCCGGCGCCCGCGAAGCGCTGGACATCGTGCTGGCCGGCGGCGCCTTCGATCTGCCGATCGGTCTGCTGTTTCTCGATGACGGTGTGTTGCAACTGGCCGCCGGACAAAACGCCAAGGCCCTGCAACAGAAAGACCTGAGCGCCAACCTGCAAGCGTTGCCGATGTTCGGCGTCGAAGAGCTGTTCTACTGCGCCGACAGCGCCAGTGTTCGCGGCCTCGGCGATCGTTCGCTGGACGAGGCACAGCCTTTGGCCGCCGAACAAATCACCGCCCTCATTGACCGTTACGACCAGGTGATCACCCTCTGATGTCGACTCTGCATGTGTTGTCCCATTCCCCGTTCGGCGACGAACGCCTGACCAGTTGCCTGCGCCTGCTGGGTGCCAGCGATGCGCTGTTGCTGTCGGGCGATGCCGCTTATGCGTTGCAACCCGGCACTGCGCCGTTCAGTGCGCTGGAATCCCGCAAGGTGAAATTGTTCGTGCTGGCCGAAGACGCGCAAGCCCGTGCCGTGCAGGTTCCGGACTGGGCCGAAGCCATCGATTACCCGGCCTTCGTCGAGCTGTCGATCCACCACGACAAGGTCAACAGCTGGCTATGAATGCGCTGACCGTCGGCACCCGCGCCATTGAACTGGACAAGGACGGCTTTCTGGTCGACCTCAACGACTGGTCGGCCGAAGTCGCCAGCGCCCTCGCCGCTGCCGAAGACATCGAACTGAGCGCCGAACACTGGGAAGTCCTCGAATTGCTGCGCAGCTTCTACGCCGAATTCCAGCTGTCACCGGCCACCCGGCCGCTGATCAAGTACACCGCGCTCAAGCTCGGCGCGGAGAAAGGCAACAGCCTGCACCTGAACCGACTGTTCAAAGGCACCCCTGCCAAACTCGCCGCGAAACTGGCGGGCCTGCCCAAACCGACGAATTGCCTATGACCGACTATCCAGCGCTGACCCTCGAAACGCCCGCCGAGCATCCATTCGCCCAGTTCGTGCGCATCCTCGGCAAGGGCAAGCGCGGCGCCCGCGACCTGACCCGCGAGGAAGCCCGGCAAGCCATGGGCATGGTGCTCGACGAAGCGGTCGAAGAAACCCAGCTCGGAGCCTTCCTGATGTTGCTGCGGCACAAGGAAGAAAGCGCTGAGGAAATGGCTGGCTTCACCGAGGCACTGCGCGAACGTTTGCAGGCGCCAGCGCTGAAGGTCGATCTGGACTGGCCGACCTACGCTGGCAAGAAGCGTCACCTGCCGTGGTATCTGCTGTCCGCCAAGTGCCTGGCGCAGAACGGCGTGCGCATCTTCATGCACGGCGGAGGCGCCCACACAGCCGGGCGTTTGTATTCCGAACAACTGCTCGGTGAGCTGAACATTCCGCTGTGCCGCAACTGGCAACAAGTCGGCGCGGCGCTGGATAACGGTGGCCTGGCGTTCATGCCGCTGGTGGACTGGGCGCCGCAGCTGCAACGGATGATCGACCTGCGCAACACCCTCGGCCTGCGCTCGCCAATCCACTCGCTGACGCGGATTCTCAATCCATTGGGCGCGCGTTGCGGCTTGCAGAGTATTTTCCACCCCGGCTATCAAGCGGTGCACCGCGATGCCAGCGGCCTGCTTGGCGACACGGCGATCGTGATCAAGGGCGACGGCGGCGAAATCGAGATCAACCCGGATGCCAACAGCCATTTGTACGGCACCATGGGTGGCGAAAGCTGGGATGAGGAATGGCCGCAGTTGTCGGCGCAACGCCACGTCAAACCTGCGTCGCTGGATATCGAGCATTTGAAAGCCGTCTGGAGTGGCGATGTGGTCGACAGTTACCCGCAAATGGCCTTGATCTCGACCATGGCGTTGGCGCTGCGCGGCCTCGGCCAAAGCCGTGAACAGGCTTTTGAAACCGCCGAGCAATACTGGGACGCGCGGGATAAATCGATTTAACCGATCATTAACGCCCGATCTTTGCGCTTTTTGTTCGAACTCATCGGAATAGACTCAACTCCAACGAATTATTGGTTTCTGGAGTCTTGATCATGGGTTTACTCGTCGACGGCCGCTGGCAGGACAAGTGGTACGAAAGCAGCAAGGACGGCGCGTTCCAGCGCGAACAGGCGCAGCGCCGCAATTGGGTCACTCGCAATGGCGAGCCGGGCCCGAGCGGTGAAGCCGGTTTTGCCGCCGAAGCCGGGCGTTATCACCTTTATGTCTCTCTCGCCTGTCCGTGGGCGCATCGCACGCTGATCCTGCGCAAGCTCAAGGGCCTGGAAAGCCTGATCGACGTTTCAGTCGTCAGCTGGCTGATGCTGGAAAACGGCTGGACCTTCGATCAGAACCTCGGCTCGACCGGCGACAAACTCGACCACTTCGATTTCATGCACCAGCGCTACACCGCCGACACCGCCGACTACACCGGCCGCGTCACCGTACCGGTGCTGTGGGACAAGAAGCTCAAGCGCATCGTCAGCAACGAATCGGCGGAGATCATCCGCATGTTCAACAGCGCCTTCGATGACTTGACCGGCAACGATCTGGACTTCTATCCGGCGCCGTTGCGCGGCGAGATCGATGCGCTGAACGAGCGGATCTATCCTGCCGTGAACAACGGCGTGTATCGCGCCGGGTTTGCCACCTCGCAGAACGCCTATGAAGAAGCGTTCGATGATGTGTTTGCCGAACTGGATCATCTGGAGCAGGTGCTGGGCGCCAACCGTTATCTGACGGGTGAATACCTGACTGAGGCTGACGTGCGGTTGTTCACCACGCTGATTCGTTTCGATGCGGTGTATCACGGGCACTTCAAATGCAATCTGCGGCGCATCAGCGATTATTCGAATCTGTCGAACTGGCTGCGTGAGATGTACCAGTGGCCGGGCGTTGCCGAAACCGTGGATTTCCAGCACATCAAGCATCACTACTACGGCAGCCACAAGACCATCAACCCGACAGGGGTGGTGCCGAAGGGGCCGGAGCAGGATTTCACTGTTGCCCATGACCGGGACCGGTTGGGCGGGAAAGGGGTCTGGCGCCGAGGTTGAGAGCAGGATGGTTCCCACCGCGTGGGAACGATCCCCCCAGAGTCGTCAGATTTGACCCTGAGCGCCCTCGAACCACGCCAGTTTCTCGCGCAGTTGCACCACTTCGCCGACGATCACCAGCGTCGGCGCATGCACTTCATGCTCCGCCACCAGCCGCGGCAGATCGGCCAGCGTGCCGGTGAAGACCCGCTGATTGACCGTGGTGCCCTGCTGGATCAGCGCTGCCGGGGTATCGGCCGCGCGACCATGCTTGATCAACTGCTCGCAGATGATCGGCAACCCCACCAGCCCCATGTAGAACACCAGCGTCTGAGCCGGCGCGACGAGGTCCGACCACGGCAGATCGGTCGAACCGTCCTTCAAGTGCCCGGTGACGAAACGCACCGACTGAGCGTAGTCGCGATGAGTCAGCGGAATCCCGGCATATGCCGCGCAACCGCTGGCCGCCGTGATGCCCGGCACCACCTGAAACGGGATGCCATGGGCCGCCAGTTCCTCGATCTCTTCGCCGCCACGGCCGAAGATGAACGGATCCCCACCCTTCAACCGCACCACACGCTTGCCGGCCTTGGCCAGATCCACCAGTTGCTGGTTGATCTGATCCTGCGGCACGGCGTGATCGGCGCGACGCTTGCCGACGTAGACCCGCTCGGCATCGCGACGGCACAGCTCAAGAATCGCCGGAGCCACCAAGCGGTCGTACAGCACCACGTCGGCTTGCTGCATCAGACGCAAGGCGCGGAAGGTCAGCAGATCCGGATCACCCGGTCCTGCCCCAACCAGATACACCTCACCGGTCGTGACCATGGCTTTGCCGTCAATCTTGGCTTGCAGCAAACGTTCGGCTTCGGCGCCCTGTCCTGCCAGCTGCCGGTCGGCAATCGGCCCCTGGAACACGTCTTCCCAAAAGCCCCGTCTCTGCTGCACATCGGGAAACAGGCCTTTGACCTGATCGCGAAACCGCGCGGCCAGACCGGCCAGATGGCCGTAGGTCGAAGGAATCCAGGTTTCGATCTTGGCGCGGATCAGCCGGGCCAGCACCGGCGCATCGCCGCCGCTGGAGACAGCGATGATCAGCGGTGAACGATCGACGATTGCCGGGAAGATCACGCTGCACAGCGCCGGCGCATCGACCACGTTGACCGGCACGCAACGCCGATGGGCATCGGCAGAGACTTGCGCGTTCAACGCTTCGTCGTCGGTGGCGGCAATGATCAGCCCGCAACCGTCCAGATCCTTTTCGGCGTAGCCCCGCAGCAGGCATTCGCCACCGCTGGCGGCAACCAGTTCGCGCAGTTGCGCTTCGATTTCAGGTGCGATCACCCGCAGCAGCGCACCGGCATCGGCCAGCAGGCGGGACTTGCGCAAGGCAATCTCCCCCCCACCGACAACCAACACACGACTGCCGCGCAGGTTGTGAAACAGCGGCAGATATTTCATTTAGCCGATGACCTCAAGGCCACCCATATACGGCTTCAGCACGTCCGGCACGCGGATCGAACCGTCGGCCTGCTGGTAGTTTTCCAGCACGGCCACCAGGGTACGACCGACTGCCAGACCGGAACCGTTCAGGGTGTGCACCAGCTCAGGCTTGCCGGTTTCCGGGTTGCGGAAACGCGCCTGCATGCGGCGGGCCTGGAAATCGCCGCAGTTGGAGCACGACGAGATTTCGCGGTATTTGTCCTGGCTCGGAATCCACACTTCCAGGTCGTAAGTCTTGACTGCGCTGAAGCCCATGTCGCCAGTGCACAGCGCCAGGGTGCGGTAAGGCAGCTCCAGCAGTTGCAGGACTTTCTCGGCATTGGCGGTCAGGCTCTCGAGCGCTTCCATCGATTTCGACGGCTCGACGATCTGGACCATCTCGACCTTGTCGAACTGGTGCTGACGGATCATGCCGCGAGTGTCACGACCCGACGCGCCGGCTTCGCTGCGGAAGCACGGAGTGTGGGCAACAAACTTGATCGGCAGCTGTTTCGAATCGACGATTTCACCGGCCACGATGTTGGTCAGCGACACTTCGGCGGTCGGGATCAGGTACAGATCGGCTTCGCCTTCGCGAGCGATCTTGAACAGGTCTTCTTCGAACTTCGGCAGTTGACCGGTGCCTTGCAGCGCCGGGGCCTGAACCAGATAAGGCGTGTAGGCCTCTTCGTAGCCGTGCTCGGTGACGTGCAGGTTGATCATGAATTGCGCCAGTGCGCGGTGCAGACGGGCAATCGGGCCACGCAGCAGGGCGAAACGTGCGCCGGACAGCTTGGCGGCGGTTTCGAAGTCGAGCCAGCCGAACTTCTCGCCCAGAGCCACGTGGTCCTGAACCGGGAAATCGAAGGCGGTCGGGGTGCCCCAGCGGCGCACTTCGACGTTGCCGTCTTCGTCTTCGCCGACCGGTACCGATTCGTGCGGCAAATTCGGGATGCCCAGCAGGATCGAATCCAGTTCGGTCTGGATCGCGTCCAGCTCGACTTTACCGGCGCTCAGTTCGCCCGCCATGCGCTCGACGTCCGCCATCAGCGGCGCGATGTCTTCGCCGCGCTGCTTGGCCTGACCGATGGATTTAGAACGCGCGTTACGCTCAGCCTGCAGTGCTTCGGTGCGGGTCTGGACGGTCTTGCGCTGTTCTTCCAGCGCTTCGATGCGCGCGACATCCAGGGCAAAGCCACGGGAAGCCAGGCGGTCCGCTACGTCCTGAAGGTTGCTACGTAACAGTTTGGAATCGAGCATGTCGGTTTCTCGTTATCAAAGTTTGGTCAGGGACAGGCCAGCCCAGGTCGCGAGCAGCCCGCCGAATACGCTGATGGCCGCATAGCCCAGGGCCAGCGGCACTTGCCCGCTTTCCAGCAGGCGCACCGTATCCAGTGAAAAGGATGAAAAAGTCGTCAGCCCCCCGAGGAAGCCGACCATCAACCCGGCACGTACCTCGATCGGTACTTCCGGGCGTATCAAAAACAGGCCGTACAGCACGCCAATCAGCAGACAGCCCACGATATTAACGGCCAGCGTCGCGGTATAGAAGTGCCGCGGCCAATTGGCGTTGACCCAATTACCGGTGGCGAAGCGCAACAAAGTGCCGGCAATCCCGCCGACGGAGACCGCAACAATCAATGGAACCACTATTTTCTCCGCTGCCGAGGGCTTAAACGATCAAGTTGGGCGAGGTGGTTGAGCTTTTCGCCGATCTTCAATTCCAGGCCACGGGGGACCGGTTGGTAGAACGGAATCGGGTCGAGTTCTTCCGGGAAATAGTCTTCGCCGGCCGCGTAGGCGTCCGGTTCGTCGTGGGCGTAACGGTATTCGTCGCCATAACCCAATTGCTTCATCAATTTGGTCGGCGCATTGCGCAGATGTAGCGGCACTTCCAGCGAACCGTGTTCGGCGGCAGCGCGCAGTGCGGTCTTGAAACCCATGTACACCGCGTTGCTTTTCGGCGCACAGGCCAGATAAGTGATTGCCTGCGCCACTGCCAACTCACCTTCCGGGCTGCCGAGACGTTCCTGCACTTCCCACGCGGCCAGGCACAGGCTCAGGGCGCGAGGATCGGCGTTGCCGATGTCTTCGCTGGCCATCCGCACCACCCGCCGGGCGAGGTACAGCGGATCGCAGCCGCCGTCGATCATTCGCGCAAACCAGTACAGCGCGCCGTCAGGATTCGAGCCGCGAACCGATTTGTGCAGCGCGGAAATCTGGTCGTAGAACGCTTCGCCGCCCTTGTCGAAACGCCGGCGAGTGTCGCCGAGCAGGCTTTGCAGCAGCTCGGTGCCCATCTCACTGTTGTCTTCGGCCAGGTCCGAGGCGTTTTCCAGCAGATTCAGCAGGCGCCGGCCATCGCCATCGGCGGCGGACAGCAGCATCTGAAAGCCTTCATCGCTGAGCGTCAGATGTCGCTTGCCCAGACCACGCTCTTCGGTGAGGGCGCGGTGCACCAGTTTGCGCAACGCCGCTTCGTCGAGGCTTTTGAGTACGTAGACCCGCGCCCGCGACAGCAATGCGTTGTTCAGTTCGAACGAAGGGTTTTCAGTGGTGGCGCCAATGAAGATCAGGGTGCCGTCTTCAACGTACGGCAGGAAGGCGTCCTGTTGAGACTTGTTGAAGCGGTGCACTTCATCGACAAACAGGATCGTGCGCTTGCCGTACTGGCCGGCCTGCTGCTTGGCGATTTCCACCGCCTGACGGATCTCCTTGACCCCGGCCAGCACTGCCGAAACCGTTTCGAAGTGCGCATCCGAGACTTCTGCCAGCAACCGCGCCAACGTGGTCTTGCCCACGCCCGGCGGGCCCCAGAAGATCATCGAATGCAGGGCACCCTGCTCCAGCGCTTCGCGCAGAGGCTTGCCGCGAGCGAGCACGTGTTCCTGACCGACGTACTCGTCCAGATTGGTCGCCCGCAAACGGGCGGCCAGGGGCTGGGCGATCGGTGCACTGCGAAACAGATCCATCACGTACCGTTGAAACCTCTGTGTTTATTCCTGGATCACATCGGCACCCTTGGGGATGTCGAACTTGAACTTGGAGGCCGGGACCGCTTCGTTGGCCTTCACACCGGTAAACAGGATGTTGGTGCGCTGGCCGACGCTGTCGATCAGTTGCATGTCATTGACCAGACCGTTGCGGAACGACAGGCGCAGGCTGTCGAACAGCGTGTCCTTGGTTTTCGGCTTCAGGGTGAAGTCGATCACGCCACCGGCCTCTTTCGCGGTGATGTCAAAGCTCTGACTGATCTTCGATACGTCGCCAGACAGCAACAGCGCCGGGGTCTGGGTCAGACGCTCATCAAGCTTCTTGATGGTGGCCTGTTCCAGATCCGGGTCCCACAGGGTGACTTTCTTGCCGTCGGACACCATGGTCTGCTCGGCTGGCGCATTGGTGTGCCAGTAGAACAGGCCCGGACGCTGCAGGGTCATGTCGCCGGTGGTTTCCTGCAACTGGGTGCCGCTGCCGTCGAGGGTCAGCTGGGAAAAATTGGCGGTCAGGGTCTTGGATGTTTCGAGCAATTGGGTAAGGCGAGCCACATCCTTGTCATCGGCGTGAGCCGTGAGGGTGGTCAGAGCCAGTACCGGCAGCAGCATGCGGATAAGACGCATGGGAGTCCTCTTGAATACTCGTGGGAAAGTGGACGGCGCTTCATGCACCGCCCATTGCATTTGGATCAGGGTATCGAATCAGTCGCGTACCGGGCCAGGGGCCAGGACTTCGCGGGAACCGTTGGTGTTCATCGACGTCACGACCCCGGCCATTTCCATGGCTTCGATCATGCGTGCGGCACGGTTGTAGCCGATCTTCAGCTTGCGCTGTACAGCGGAGATGGAGGCACGGCGGCTTTCGAGCACGAATTGCACGGCTTCGTCGTACAGCGCGTCGGCTTCCGGATCGTCGCCGTCACCGCCGCCGCTGCTGCCTTCGAAACCACTGCCCGCCTCTTCGACACCATTGAGGATGTCGTCGTTGTATTCCGGCGCGCCGCGCAGTTTCCAGGCTTCAACCACCCGGTGAACTTCATCGTCGGACACAAATGCGCCGTGAACCCGGATCGGCAGGCTGGTGCCCGGCGGCATGTAAAGCATGTCACCGTGGCCGAGCAGTTGTTCGGCGCCGCCTTGGTCGATGATGGTCCGGGAGTCGATCTTGCTCGATACCTGGAACGCCATCCGCGTCGGGATGTTGGCCTTGATCAGACCGGTGATCACATCCACCGACGGCCGTTGGGTCGCGAGGATCAGGTGGATACCGGCCGCACGCGCCTTCTGGGCGATACGGGCGATCAGTTCTTCTACCTTCTTGCCGACGATCATCATCATGTCGGCGAATTCGTCCACGACCACGACGATGGTCGGCAGCTTCTGCAACAGCGGCGCTTCGTCGTGGATGCTTTCGCGTTTGTACAGCGGATCGCTCAGCGGCTCGCCGGCGTCCTGGGCTTCCTTGACCTTGGCGTTGAAGCCGGACAGGTTTCGCACGCCCATCTTCGCCATCAGCTTGTAGCGACGCTCCATCTCGGCCACGCTCCAGCGCAGGGCGTTGGCGGCGTCCTTCATGTCGGTCACGACCGGGCACAGCAGGTGCGGAATGCCTTCGTAGATCGACAGCTCGAGCATTTTCGGGTCGATCATGATCAGCTTGGCGTCATCCGGGCCGGACTTGAACAGGATCGACAGAATCATCGCGTTCACACCCACCGACTTACCGGAACCGGTGGTACCGGCCACCAGCAGGTGCGGCATTTTCGCCAGGTCAGTGATGACCGGTTTACCGCCGATGTCGTGGCCCAGGGCCAGGGTGACCGGCGATTTGAAGTTGTCGTACTCAGGGGTCGACAGCACTTCAGAGAAGCGCACGATCTGCCGGTCTTCGTTGGGAATTTCGATACCGACCGTGGTCTTGCCCGGAATCACTTCCACCACCCGCACACTGGTCACGGCCAGCGAACGTGCAAGGTCTTTCGCCAGGTTAGCGATACGGCTGACCTTCACGCCCGCAGCAGGCTGGATTTCGTAACGGGTAATAACCGGGCCGGGATGGATCGAATCCACGGTGACTTCGACGCCGAATTCCTTGAGCTTGATCTCCAGCAAGTGGCCGACCGCCGCCAGGGATTCAGGCGAATAATTGAGTTGTTTCTTTTCCGCAGGATCGAGAATCGAGATCGGCGGCAAGGTGCCTTCCACGGCGCTGTCGACGAACAACGGCACCTGCTTCTCTTTCTGCACGCGCTTGCTTGGCTCCGGCGCCTTGACCGGGGCCGGGGCGATGACCGGCGGCACCTGTTTCTCGCGCTCGGACATGTGCTTGCTCAGGGCCTGTTCGCGCTCGATCAGACGTTCCTTGACCTTGGCCTGCTCGCGTTTGTCGGTGACCGTCGGTGCAACAACGTCATGTACGCGATCGTCGACTTCCCGAAGTTGCGCAACCAGTTGCTTGCGCTCGGTACGCGCCGACCACCAGCGGTTGACCGCGCCCTGGAACAGTTCGAACAGGTCGAGGGTGATCTTGCCGGTGATGTCCATCACCTTGAACCACGACAGGTCGGTGAACACCGTCAGGCCGAACAGGAACAGTGCAATAAACAGCAACGTGCTGCCCTGAATGTTCAGGGCGTTGCGGGCCAGGTCACCGAGGCTTTCACCCAGCGCACCACCCGCGCCGGCCGGCAATCCGGTGGCTGCATGGAAATGAATGTGCGCCAGTGCAGCGCCGGACAACACCAGAAACACCAGACCGATCAGGCGCCAGGAGAACAGCCAGCCGCTCCACTGCCACGGCTCGTGACGCTGACGGAAGATCTGATACGCCTTGATCGCCAGCAGCAACGGGAAGATGTACGCGAAGTAACCCAACACCATGAACAGGATGTCGGCGCTGTAGGAGCCCGCCGGGCCACCGAAATTCTGCACGTCATCGATCTTGCTGTTGTGGCTCCAGCCCGGATCGTCCTTGCCGTAGGTCAGCAAAGCCATCATCAGGAACAGGCACAAGGCGCCGATGGCGATCAATGCACCTTCCTTGAGCCGGTAGTGCAATTGCTGGCGCCAAAGCGGAACGACTGTTTTTGGTGCTTCCGTGGATTTCTTCAAAACGCTTCTTTTCCTGCGCCAGAGGCGCGTCCATCTATTGAATGACGATAAAAAACTGCCCAATCCAGGCAGGTAAAAAATTGACAGGCGCAACGGAGACTACTTTTAACACTGCGCCCCGCCTTTTATAAACACGGCACGCGGCGAATATTCTGTAACAGCCCGGCATTGTACGGGTTTGCGCGTTCGATGCCATGCTTCCAGGTCTCTGGTTCAAGCATAGCCAAACGCACAACACCCGGCGTTCAATTTGAGCATGCATTGTCTTTTGTGACAAAGGCTTATGAGGTGTATTTGATGAACGTAGCGAAGCATTCGCGCCTCATCTCCCATGAACGCCACACATTGACGTCGGCAAGCTTGCTCGCACCGGTGTTGCGCCCGATTACGACCGCATCCGGATGCTCAAGTTGCAGCTACGCAAAAGCCGTACTGCAACGGAGGACATTCGCGTCATTTCCCGGCACACTTTACCGCGGGCCCACTGCCCACCGCCCTCCCCTTCTGCAAGCCTGGACGCCATGCTGACTTGGTTACAACGCAACTCACTGACTTTCCCGCCACTGGAAAAGGCCATGCGCGATCCCAACGGATTGCTGGCGGCCGGCGGCGACCTGTCCGCCGATCGCCTGATCCAGGCCTATCGCCACGGCTGTTTTCCGTGGTTTTCCGAAGGTCAGCCGATTCTCTGGTGGTCGCCGGATCCGCGCACCGTACTTTTTCCCGACGAACTGCACGTCTCGCGCAGCCTCGGCAAATTGATGCGCAAACAGCGTTATCAAGTGACCTTCGATCAGGATTTCGACGCCGTGATCCGCGCCTGCGCCGCCCCCAGGGAATACGCCGACGGCACCTGGATCACCGAGGCGATGCAGAACGCCTATATCGAACTGCATCGGCGCGGTTTTGCTCACTCGGTGGAGGTACGGGATCAGGGCGAACTGGTCGGAGGCCTGTACGGCCTAGCGATGGGGCAACTGTTCTTTGGCGAGTCAATGTTCAGTCGTGCGGACAATGCTTCCAAGTACGGCTTTGCCACGCTGGTGCAACATCTTAAGGAAGCGGGTTTCGTGCTGATCGACTGCCAGATGCCGACCGATCACCTGCACAGCCTTGGCGCCCGGGCCATTTCACGGCAGACATTCGCCGACTATCTGGCCAGGCACCTCGATCAACCCAATCATGCGACCTGGGTTTGCTGAGCGACTTTTGCGCGCGTGGCTTACACTTAATTCACCAGCTTACCCTTGAGGGTTGATCATGACCGAGTTGGCGCGTTTGAAGTTTTATGCCACTCAGCCTCACTCTTGCAGTTATCTGCCCGAGGAACAGGCGACGACCCTGTTTCTCGATCCGAGCCAGCCCATGGATGTGCATGTCTACGCAGATCTGTCGGAAATGGGCTTTCGTCGCAGCGGCGATCATCTTTACCGCCCGCATTGCCAGAACTGCAATGCCTGCGTGCCTGCGCGCATTCCGGTGGCACAGTTCAATCCCAACCGGCAGCAGAAACGCATTTTCAAGCGCAACATCGATTTGCAGGTGCGCCCGGTCAAGCCGGCGTTCAGCGAAGAGTACTTCGACCTCTATCAACGCTACATCGAACAGCGCCACGCGGATGGCGACATGTACCCGCCGAGCCGCGATCAATTCTCGACTTTTCTGGTACGCGACCTGCCCTTCTCACGCTTTTATGAGTTCCGGCTCGACGGACGGTTACTTGCAGTCGCCGTCACCGACCTGCTGCCCAACGGCCTGTCCGCGGTCTACACCTTTTACGAACCGCAGGAAGAACGCCGCAGCCTGGGGCGCTACGCCATCCTCTGGCAAATCGCCGAAGCCCAACGCCTGGGGCTTGAAGCGGTGTACCTGGGCTATTGGATCAAAAACTGCAAAAAGATGAACTACAAGACCCAATATCGGCCCATCGAACTGCTCATTAATCAGCGCTGGGTCATCCTGAACTGAATGCAGACCCTAAACCCCTTGGCGTAAACCCCATTTTTCGGGCACAATGCACGCCGCTTTTGCCTGGCGCAGTTGCACCGGGCCATTCATTGGATACCGAGGGCTTTACTGCATGTCGAAAGAAGACAGCTTCGAAATGGAAGGCACTGTCGTCGACACCCTGCCCAACACCATGTTTCGTGTGGAGTTGGAAAATGGGCACGTCGTAACCGCGCATATTTCCGGCAAGATGCGCAAGAACTACATTCGTATTCTTACCGGTGACAAAGTGCGCGTCGAGCTGACGCCCTATGACTTGAGCAAAGGGCGTATTACTTACCGCGCTCGCTAATCAAGTCAATACAAGACGCCCGGCATTTGCCGGGCGTTTTTGTTTGTCTGGGTTTTGGGTTTGCGCTTGAGTTTTGGGTGTATATCCGTTGCTGCGGTAACGGCTTCTTATGGTTTCGCTCTTACAGCGACTCACTTTTCCAAACGCCGAAAAGTAAGCAAAAGGCTTTTGCCCCGGCGTACGGCACTTCGCTTAGGCTCAGTGTTCCCTCGCTACGGTGTCCACCAGGGGGCATCGCCTACGGTTTGCTTCGCTGCACCTCCTCTCGATGTATGCGGCTTCGCCGCACGGCGCTACGCGCCTACCCCCTGATGGACACCTCCGCTCGGCCTGCCGAAGGGGCAAAAAATCAAAAGCCAAAGCCAAAGCAAAAGCAAAAGCCAGATCAAGAGCCCCCCACTCCTCACCACGCAACACGATGAGCGTTAGCTCGAGTACCGCTTTTGATCGCAGGGCCCGTCGGCAGGCTGAGTGGAGGGATTGATCCGGGGGTGGGAGCGCAGCGACCGTGCGGCGAAGCCGCATGCATCGAGAGGAGGTGCAGCGAAGCAAACCGTAGGCGATGCCCCCGGATCAATCCCGGAGCGAAGGAACCCCGAGCCTTAGCGAGGGGCCGTACGTCAGGGTTAGAGACCTTTTGGTTACTTTTGGGGCGTTCGGTGCGTGTCAAGGCACCTGTCGCCTTGTTCCAATCGTTGTTAGCCAGTTGAGCCCTTAAAGTCAGGGCGCTCTGGGTTTAAATACACCGCATCAGCTAGTTTCCAGTTGCGTGTCCGAGTGCTCCAACGGCTCGGATTAGCTTTCCTGGCATCCTCATAAAGCGCTGCTCTTGCTTGTAATAGCATCGTCGCTTTGCCTTCGTGCCTCTCGTTTGGCGTCACGTATTTCAAAGCGCTATGGCGATGATCTTCGTTGTACCACTCGATGAATTTCTGCACCCAAAGCCTCGCATCAATGACCGTATCAAATGGTTGATCCGGCCAGAGCGGGCAGTACTTTGCAGTGCGGAAAAGTGCCTCTGCATATGCGTTATCGTTACTTACCCTTGGCCGGCTAAAAGAAGGCTCGACGCCAAGTGCAACCATGCTTTCACGCAGCAAAGAACCTCTCATCACGTGTCCGTTATCCGAGTGCAGCACCAGCGGGCGACCCGCTGTATGTTCACGTAAGCATCCCTTTCTAAGCAGCTCGCATGCGTGTTCGGCGCATTCCACTTCGTGCACTTCATTGGCGACCAGTTTGCGGCTGTAGACATCCTTGACCATGTACCAGTAGAAAAATCGACCTCTGACGGTGCTTGGCAACCAAGTGATATCCCAGCACCACACCTGGTTGGGGCCATCGGCACAATGCGTCGTCAGCACCCTACGTTTCGGGGCTTTGGTTCGGCCGCGACGCACGTTTTGATGAGCCGCTTTTAACACTCGGTAAAACGTCGATTCCGAAGCCAGATAGATGCCTTCATCGGCCAGTTTGGGGACGATCTGGTGCGGAGTAAGGCTGGCGTAGCCAGCCTGATTGGCAGCATCAAGTACCGCTTGGCATTCCGACTCACTGAGCTTGTTAGCCGGAGCTGCCCGTTTAGCCAGCAGTCGCCCATCACAGTCAGCATATCGCCAGCGCTGGACTGTACGCAGGCTCAACCCCAACTCATTGCAGGCTCGATATCGACGAGCGCCGCTCTGCACTGCGTCTGCAATCAACTTCATGGCTTGCGTACGATCAGCGGCGTTAATCAGTCTTCCTTGTCCTTGCCCCAGATCGCATTGGCTTTTTTTCTGAGCTCCAGCAAGGCCACCGCCTCCGCACGTCCGGCATCTGACTGGATCAATTGACGCTCGAGTATTTTGATACGCCGTTGCTCGGCCGTTTTAGAGGTTCGAGAGTTGAGATCAACGACCGGATTGGCGTTTTGACAGGCCAGTCTCCACTGCTGAATTTGCTCAGGGTAAATGCCCTTTATTCGGCAATACTGAGAAATTTCCACCTCGCTCAACGGCGCGGTTTCCATAACAGCATTGAATTTATCGGCGCTAGACCATTGGTCACTGGTTTTGCCGTTTCCTGGAACGATCAAGCCTTTGTCTCTGGCCATTTGTCTCCAGTTTCGCAGCGACTGTGGCGTGAGATTGAGTGCAACGGCAAGTTCTGCCACTGACCGATTAAAGGGCGGCATCATTTGCAAAACGACCCAGTCTTTGAAGTCGCTGTCGTAGCGCTTGCCTAAATTGGACATTGTTATGCACCTTCACCCTCTTGAATGAACGAGTCAATCAACAAGGGCGACAGGTAGCCTGACACAGAGGGCGTTTGCCAAAAGTGACCCGCCGTAAGGGCGGAACCCTAAGAAGCCGTTACCGCAACAACGGATATTCACACCAAACAAACAGACAATAAAAAGGCGCCCGAAGGCGCCTTTTCACTTACCAGCCATCAGGCCATTTCTGCAGTGGTCTCGAAGTCAAACGTCAACTCACCATCCTTGATGTCGATGTGAACCACACCGCCATGCTCGGCCAGCTCGCCAAACAGAATCTCCTCCGCCAGCGGACGCTTGATCTTGTCCTGGATCAGACGCGCCATCGGACGAGCGCCCATGGCCGAATCGTAACCACCGGCCGCCAGCCAACTGCGCGCCGCATCGGTGACTTCCAGAAGCACCCGCTTGTCTTCCAGCTGCGCCTGAAGCTCGGTAAGGAACTTGTCCACCACGCTTTTGATAACCTCGTGACTGAGGCGACCAAATTGAATGATGGTATCCAGGCGGTTGCGGAATTCCGGCGTGAAGCTCTTCTTGATCACTTCCATCGCATCGGACGAGTGGTCCTGATGGGTGAAACCGATCGAAGCACGTGCCGCCGTTTCAGCACCGGCGTTGGTGGTCATGATCACGATCACGTTGCGGAAGTCCGCCTTGCGCCCGTTGTTGTCAGTCAGCGTACCGTGGTCCATCACCTGCAACAGCAGATTGAAGACTTCCGGATGCGCCTTCTCGATTTCATCGAGCAGCAATACGCAATGCGGTTGCTTGGTGATCGCTTCGGTCAACAAACCGCCTTGGTCGAAACCGACGTAACCCGGAGGTGCACCGATCAAACGCGATACGGTGTGGCGCTCCATGTACTCGGACATGTCGAAGCGAACCAGTTCGATCCCCAGCGCCTTGGCCAATTGACGCGCGGCTTCGGTTTTACCGACACCGGTCGGCCCTGCGAACAGGAACGAACCAACAGGCTTGTCGGGCGACTTCAGACCGGCACGGGACAGCTTGATCGCAGTCGACAGCGAATCGATCGCCGCGTCCTGTCCGAACACCGTCAGCTTCAGGTCACGCTCCAGATTACGCAGCAGTTCCTTGTCGGAGCTGGTGACATGCTTCGGCGGAATACGCGCGATTTTCGCCACGATGTCCTCGACTTCAGGGACTTCGATGCGTTTCACGCGCTTCTCGACCGGCTGCAGACGCTGGTAGGCGCCCGCCTCGTCGATCACGTCGATGGCCTTGTCCGGCATGTGCCGGTCATTGATGTAGCGCGAAGCCAGTTCCGCAGCGGCGCGCAGCGACTCATCGCTGTATTCGATGTTGTGGTGCTGTTCGAAGCGACCTTTCAGGCCGCGCAGGATACCGATGGTGTCCTCCACCGACGGCTCGACCACATCGACCTTCTGGAAGCGACGCGCCAGGGCACGGTCTTTTTCGAAGATGCCACGGAATTCCTGGAACGTGGTCGAGCCGATGCAGCGAATGTCGCCAGACGACAGCAGCGGTTTGAGCAGGTTCGAGGCATCCATGACGCCACCGGACGCAGCACCCGCACCAATGATGGTGTGGATCTCGTCGATGAACAGGATCGCCTGCGGACGTTTTTTCAGTTCGTTGAGCAGCGCCTTGAAGCGCTTCTCGAAATCACCGCGATACTTGGTGCCCGCGAGCAGAGCACCCAGATCGAGTGAGTAAACGACGCTGTTGGCCAGCAGGTCCGGCACCTGGTTGTCGACAATGCGCTTGGCCAGGCCTTCGGCAATCGCGGTTTTACCCACGCCCGCCTCGCCCACCAGCAGCGGATTGTTCTTGCGACGGCGCGCAAGAATCTGCGCGACACGCTCAACTTCCGTTTCACGCCCGACTAGCGGATCGATCCGGCCCTGGCGTGCAAGTTCGTTAAGATTGCTGGCATAAGCGTCCAGCGGATTGCCTGAAGAAGAAGACTCACCGCCCTCGTCGTCCTGCATATCTTGTTCACCTTCAGAGTGATCGCCATGCCCCGGCACTTTGGAAATGCCGTGGGCGATATAGTTGACGACATCAATGCGTGCAACGCTCTGCTGTTTCAGCAGGAACACCGCCTGACTCTCTTGCTCACTGAAGATTGCAACCAGCACGTTGGCGCCGGTCACTTCGCGTTTGCCCGAGCTCTGCACATGAAAGACAGCACGTTGCAGCACACGCTGGAAGCCCAGGGTTGGCTGGGTTTCGCGATCCTCGTCATGGACGGGGATCAGTGGCGTGGTGGAGTCGATGAACTCCTGCAGGTCGTGCTTGAGTTTGTCGAGGTTTGCGCCGCAGGCACGCAATACGGTGGCGGCAGCCTCATTGTCCAATAGGGCCAGCAGCAGGTGTTCGACGGTCATGAACTCATGACGTTTCGAACGTGCCTCCTTGAAGGCAAGATTGAGGGTGACTTCGAGCTCGCGGTTTAACATAGCTTCACCTCATACCCAAGTGGTCGGCGATTAACCGTCCTTCTCGATTTCACAGAGTAGCGGATGCTGGCTTTCCCTGGCGTACTGGTTGACCTGCATGGCCTTTGTCTCGGCGATGTCGCGGGTAAACACTCCACATACTGCCCGCCCTTCTGTGTGGACGGCCAGCATGACCTTGGTCGCCAGCTCGCGATTCAGGTTAAAAAACACCTCGAGCACTTCGACGACGAAATCCATCGGTGTGTAGTCATCATTGAACAAAACCACCTTGTACATCGGCGGCGCCTGTAACGCAGGCTTTGCTTCCTGAACAGCAACGCCTGCCGAATCGTCGTCGTGCTCCTGTGGAAGATCCTTTTGGAGAAGCGGGCGATCCTGATTGAATGTTAGTCGAATCTGGCTGATTGCATGCATGGAAAGAAAGGTTCGTCAGTTGTGCAAATACAGTGGTGGGGGCGGCTTGACACGTTTTCAACTCCGACTGCCCGGTCACCTTGACTATCGGGAAAACGGTGTTACAACCAATAGAACCCACAGTGGGGAAAAAAGATCCGCGGAGTCAATCTTTTTAACGGATTCGACTGCGGATGAATTGGATGATACTCCAGCGATGGAGACTGTTGCAGAGGGATTTGAGCATGGCTGTCGGCAAGGTGAAATGGTTCAACAATGCCAAGGGGTTCGGTTTCATCAACGCCGATGGCCCCATGGGACATGATGAAGATGGTAAGACCATCGATTTATTTGCCCACTACTCCACCATTGAGATGGAGGGGTACAAAACCCTGAAAGCCGGGCAAATCGTCAAATTCGAGATCGTGCAAGGGCCCAAAGGCCTGCATGCCACAAAAATTCAGAATGTCAATGTCGAGGCCGCGAAAGATGCCGCCTCGGCTGCTGCTGCTGCCGCTCATCACCAATCAGTGACCAGCTGAAGCAACCCGAACACCTGCCAGAAAACAAACCGCCCGGCTCGATCACTCGAGCCGGGCGGTTTCGTTGCAGCCGTCTTTCTTACATATGCTTGATCAGCGCTTCGCCGAAGCCCGAAGAAGACACCAGTGTGGCGCCTTCCATCAGACGTTCGAAGTCGTAGGTCACGGTCTTGGCCTTGATGGCGCCATTGGTGCCCTTGATGATCAGGTCGGCCGCCTCGGTCCAGCCCAGGTGGCGCAGCATCATCTCCGCCGACAGGATCACCGAACCCGGGTTGACCTGGTCCTTGCCGGCATATTTCGGCGCGGTACCGTGGGTCGCCTCGAACATGGCCACGGTGTCGGACAGGTTGGCACCGGGCGCGATACCGATACCGCCCACCTCCGCCGCCAGGGCGTCGGACAGGTAGTCACCGTTGAGGTTGAGGGTGGCGATCACATCGTACTCGGCCGGACGCAGCAGGATCTGCTGGAGCATGGCATCGGCGATCGCGTCCTTGACGACGACCTCGCGGCCGGTTTTCGGATTCTTGAATTTCATCCATGGGCCGCCATCAAGCAGCTCGGCGCCGAATTCTTCCTTCGCCACCTCATAACCCCAGTCCTTGAAGGCGCCTTCGGTGAATTTCATGATGTTGCCCTTGTGTACGATGGTCAGCGACTTGCGGTCATTGTCCACTACGTATTGCAGGGCCTTGCGCACCAGACGCTTGGTGCCTTCTTTCGAAACCGGCTTGATGCCGATGCCGCAGTCCTGGTCGAAACGGATCTTGGTGACGCCCATTTCTTCTTTCAGGAATTTGATGACCTTGGTGGCCTCAGGGGAGCCGGCCTTCCATTCGATACCGGCATAAATGTCTTCGGAGTTCTCGCGGAAGATCACCATATCGACGTCGCCGGGCTTTTTCACCGGGCTCGGCACGCCCTCGAACCACACCACCGGGCGCAGGCAGACATAGAGATCGAGCTGTTGGCGCAGGGCGACGTTGAGGGAGCGGATGCCGCCACCGACTGGAGTGGTCAGCGGGCCCTTGATGGAAACCACGTAATCCTTGACGGCGTCCAGGGTTTCCTGGGGCAGCCAGGTGTCCTGGTCATAGACTTGAGTCGCTTTTTCGCCAGCATAAACCTCCATCCAGGAAATCTTGCGCTTGCCCCCGTAGGCTTTCTCTACGGCAGCATCAACCACTTTGATCATCACAGGGCTGACGTCGACGCCAATGCCGTCACCTTCGATGAAGGGAATGATCGGGTTATCAGGGACATTGAGAGAATGGTCTGCGTTGACGGTGATTTTGTCGCCGACGGCTGGAACCTGAATCTTCTTGTAACCCATGCTGAACTCCATTGTTTGGATTGAACATCTGGCTTGGTTCGAGCGTAACCCAGTTAAATCAACACGCAAACCCTCTGTTCCGGGCGCGACCACATCTCGGTTCGTACAAGCCTGAAAGCAAAGGGAAAAGCGCCAATCTCAAGCATTCACGGCGACTCTACGCCCCACCCCGGCCTGCGACCTTTAGACCAATGGACGAGAATCGTTGCATATGAACCATCGGCAGATTGCCAGCTACCTATGTATAATGCCGCCCGCTGACCAAAGGGTCACGACGGCTGGCCTCTCTAGCACGAGACTTTCCGCCTGATTGGTCGGGTTGTTACCGCAGTCCGACTGCTTGACGCTCTACTGATGCACCCAACATCACCGCGAAGAATCTCGACATTCGGTTCATGGATGACTTTGAACGAACGCGCTTACCCGGCGCCCCTCGAGTTTCTGCGCACGCTTTAGCAAAGAAGAGAGAGTTAATCCGAATATGCCCACCCGCTCGAAGATCATCTATACCTTCACCGACGAAGCTCCAGCCCTCGCCACCTATTCCCTGCTGCCGATCATCGAGGCTTACACCGCCTCGGCCGATATCGCCGTGGAAACCCGCGATATCTCTCTTGCAGCACGTATTCTGGCCAGCTTCCCCGAGCAACTGGGCGACAAAGCCGTAGCCGACCACCTCGCCGAACTGGGCGACCTGGCCGTTACGCCTGAAGCCAACATCATCAAGCTGCCGAACATCAGCGCCTCGGTTCCGCAACTGCAAGCCGCGATCAAAGAACTGCAGGCCCAGGGCTACAACCTGCCGGACTACCCGGAAACCGTGACCAGCGACGCCGACAAAGATGCCAAGGCGCGTTACGACAAGGTCAAGGGCAGCGCCGTGAACCCGGTTCTGCGTGAAGGCAACTCCGACCGTCGCGCGCCGTTGTCGGTCAAGAACTACGCTCGCAAGCACCCACACAAAATGGGCGCCTGGGCCAAGGACTCCAAGTCCCACGTCGCTCACATGAGCACCGGCGATTTCTACGGCAGCGAAAAAGCGGCCCTGATCGACGCCGCTGACACCGTGAAAATCGAGCTGGTCGCCCAAGACGGCACCACCACCGTCCTGAAAGAAAAAACCACCGTTCAGGCGGGCGAGATCCTCGACTGCTCCGTGATGAGCAAAAAGGCCCTGCGCGCGTTCATCGCCGCTGAAATCGACAGCGCCAAGCAACAAGGCGTGCTGCTGTCGGTTCACCTGAAAGCCACCATGATGAAGGTCTCCGACCCGATCATGTTCGGCCAGATCGTTGCCGAGTTCTACAAGGACGCCCTGACCAAGCACGCCGACGTGCTGGCCGAGATCGGCTTCAACCTGAACAACGGCATCGGCGACCTGTACGCCCGCATCAAATCCCTGCCGGCCGAGCAGCAAGCCCAGATCGAAGCTGACGTGCAAGCGGTCTATGCCGTTCGTCCGTCGCTGGCGATGGTCAACTCCGACAAAGGCATCACCAACCTGCACGTGCCGAGCGACGTTATCGTCGACGCCTCGATGCCGGCCATGATCCGTGACTCCGGCAAGATGTGGGGCACCGACGGCCAGCTGCACGACACCAAGGCTGTGATCCCGGATCGCTGCTACGCCACCATCTACCAGGCGGTGATCGAAGATTGCAAAGCCAACGGCGCTTTCGATCCGACCACCATGGGCAGCGTGCCAAACGTTGGCCTGATGGCGAAAAAGGCTGAAGAATACGGCTCCCACGACAAGACCTTCCAGATCAAGGCCGACGGCGTGGTTCGCGTGACCGACAGCAAAGGCACCCTGCTGATGGAGCAGGCTGTTGAAGCCGGCGACATCTTCCGCATGTGCCAGACCAAAGACGCGCCGATCCAGGACTGGGTCAAACTGGCCGTCAACCGTGCTCGTGCAAGCGCAACTCCAGCCATTTTCTGGCTGGACCCGATGCGCGCCCACGACGGCGTGGTGATCGAGAAGGTTCAGGCTTACCTGAAGGATCACGACACCGCTGGTCTGGACATCCAGATCATGGCGCCGGTCGATGCCATGAAATACACCCTGCAGCGCACCCGCGAAGGCAAGGACACCATTTCGGTGACCGGCAACGTACTGCGCGACTACCTGACCGACCTGTTCCCGATCATGGAACTGGGCACCAGCGCCAAGATGCTGTCGATCGTGCCGCTGATGAACGGCGGTGGCCTGTTCGAAACCGGCGCCGGCGGTTCGGCTCCGAAGCACGTGCAGCAACTGGTCGAAGAGAACTTCCTGCGCTGGGATTCGCTGGGTGAATTCCTGGCCCTGGCCGCTTCTCTCGAGCACCTGGGTGTGAACTACAACAACCCGAAAGCGCTGGTTCTGTCCAAGACCCTGGACCAGGCCACCGGCCAGTTCCTCGACAACAACAAGTCGCCATCGCGCAAAGTCGGCAACATCGACAACCGCGGCAGCCACTTCTACCTGGCGATGTACTGGGCACAAGCCCTGGCCGCCCAGACTGAAGACGCTGCACTGCAAGCGCAGTTCGCGACCCTGGCCAAGACCCTGACCGAGAACGAAGCGACCATCGTCGCCGAGCTCAACGCCGTTCAGGGCAAGCCAGTGGACATCGGTGGTTACTACCACGCCGACGCCGAGCTGATCAGCAAGGCTATGCGCCCAAGCGCAACCTTCAACGCGGCCATCGCTGCGCTGGTTTAAGGTTGTAAAGGGAACATCACAAACCCCGGCCATGCGCCGGGGTTTGTGTTTCTGCCTTTCGCCCAGGAGATTCAATCAATGCAATGGCTCCCCCACATCACTGTCGCCACCATCGTCGAGGACAACGGCCGCTTCCTGATGGTCGAGGAACACAAGGCCGGGCGTAACGTGCTCAATCAGCCGGCCGGCCATCTGGATCCGGACGAAACCCTGATCGAAGCCGCCGTGCGCGAAACCCTCGAGGAAACCGGCTGGGACGTCGAACCCACCGCCGTCATCGGCATTTATCTGTACACCGCCCCGAGCAACGGCGTGACTTACCAGCGGGTATGCTTCAGCGCCGAAGCGGTAAAACACCACCCGGATTATCAACTGGACGACGGCATCGTCGGCGCCAAGTGGCTGACCCGCGACGAATTATTGGCCCAGCGCGATAACTGGCGCAGCGAGCTGATCATCCGTTGCATCGACGATTATCTGGCCGGCAATCGCTTCGGCCTCGAACTGATCCGCCCTTCCCTTTAGCCTTGAGGCCGTGAGCCTGATAGAATCGCGTCCTTTTTCAAGACACTCATTGAATCCCTATGCGTGATCCAGCCCCTTCTGACACATCCAAGAAGCGCGTCATTGTCGGCATGTCCGGCGGCGTGGACTCTTCCGTTTCCGCTCTCCTGCTGATCGAGCAGGGTTATGAAGTGGAAGGCCTGTTCATGAAGAACTGGGAAGAAGACGACGGAACGGAATACTGCACCGCCATGGACGACCTGGCGGATGCCCAGGCCGTGTGCGACAAGATCGGTATCAAGCTGCACACCGCCAACTTCGCCGCCGAGTACTGGGACAACGTGTTCGAGCACTTCCTGGCCGAATACAAGGCCGGCCGCACGCCGAACCCGGACATCCTGTGCAACCGCGAGATCAAGTTCAAGGCGTTCCTCGACTACGCCATGATGCTCGGCGCCGATCTGATCGCCACCGGCCACTACGTGCGCCGCCGCGACATCGACGGCCGCACCGAACTGCTCAAGGGCCTGGATCCGAACAAGGATCAGAGCTACTTCCTGCACGCCGTCGGCGGCGAACAGATCGCCAAGACCCTGTTCCCGGTCGGCGAGCTGGAAAAGCCGGAAGTCCGTGCAATTGCCGAGAAATACGAGCTGGCAACCGCCAAGAAGAAGGATTCCACCGGGATCTGCTTCATCGGCGAGCGTCGTTTCAGCGATTTCCTCAAGCAATACCTGCCGGCGCAACCGGGCGAGATCAAGACCACCGAAGGCGAAGTCATCGGCCGTCACCACGGTTTGATGTACCACACCATCGGCCAGCGCCAGGGCCTGGGCATCGGCGGTCTGAAAGACGCCGGCGACGAGCCGTGGTACGTGCTGCGCAAGGACCTGGACACCAACGAGCTGATCGTCGGTCAGGGCAACAACCATCCGTGGCTGTTCTCCAGCGCCCTGCTCGCTTCGGAAATCTATTGGGTCAACCCGATCGATCTGAGTCAGCCATTGCGTCTGACCGCCAAGGTTCGTTATCGCCAAAGTGATCAGGCCTGCACGCTGGAAAAAACCGCGACCGGCTATCGCGCCGTGTTCGACGAGCCGCAACGCGCAGTCACGCCGGGCCAGTCAGTGGTGTTCTATGACGGTGAAATCTGCCTCGGTGGCGGCGTGATCGAAGTCGCCGAGCCGTGGAGCGGCCAGGCATGAGCCCGACTCAGGAGCAATTGACCGCTCTGGGCGGCGTGTTTCTCGCCGCCGTGCTGGTCGACCGGATCGCCAAGACCGGCCAGACCAACGAGGCCGGCCTGAGCTGCATGCTCGGCAGCCTGCTGGTTCGCGACCCGAAAGACACGCTGGATGTCTACGGCGGCGACGACATCAACCTGCGCGAGGGTTACCGCGCACTGATCGGCGCCCTCGAGCGCGACCCGAGCACCTTGCAGCGCGAACCGCTGCGTTACGCGTTGTCGATGCTTGGTCTTGAGCGGCAACTGGCCAAGCGCAACGACATGCTCGACGTGATCGGCAAGCGTCTGCCGCAGATCCAGTCGCAGGTCGAGCATTTCGGCCCGGCCCACGAAAACGTGATAGCGGCCTGCGGCGCGCTGTATCAGGACACCCTGAGCACGCTGCGCCAGCGCATTCAGGTGCACGGCGACATGCGCAACCTGCAGCAGCCGAGCAATGCCTCGAAGATCCGCGCCCTGCTGCTCGCCGGCATTCGTTCGGCACGCCTTTGGCGCCAGCTCGGCGGTCACCGCTGGCAGTTGGTCGTCAGCCGGCGCAAATTGCTCAAAGAGCTGTATCCGTTGATGCGCAGCGAGTAAATCGTCGCGCAATAAAAGCTTTGTAGCCTGTAACGCGTAATACGCCGGTCAGTTGGCGACGGACCGGCGGATTTTTTCATGTATGATACGCGCCCCATTTCGTTGCCCGACTGTCCGAGAACACCCCATGCAGCTCTCTTCGCTCACTGCGGTTTCCCCTGTTGACGGCCGCTACGCCGGCAAAACCCAGGCCCTGCGCCCAATTTTCAGCGAGTACGGCCTGATCCGTGCCCGTGTTCTGGTTGAAGTGCGCTGGCTCCAGCGCCTGGCCGCTCACGCCGGCATCCCGGAAGTGCCAGCCTTCTCCGCCGAAGCCAACGCCGTTCTGAATGAACTGGCCGAGAACTTCTCGCTGGAGCACGCCGAGCGCGTGAAAGAGATCGAGCGCACCACCAACCACGACGTCAAAGCGATCGAATACCTGCTCAAGGAGCAGGCGGCCAAGCTGCCGGAGCTGGCCAAGGTCAGCGAATTCATCCACTTCGCCTGCACCAGTGAGGACATCAACAACCTGTCCCACGCCCTGATGCTGCGCGAAGGTCGTGATGACGTGATGCTGCCGCTGATGCGCCAGACCGCCAACGCCATCCGCGAACTGGCCATCCGTTTCGCCGACGTGCCGATGCTGTCGCGCACCCACGGCCAGCCGGCTTCGCCGACCACTCTGGGCAAAGAACTGGCAAACGTGGTTTACCGTCTCGAGCGTCAGATCGCTCAGGTCGCTGCCGTTCCGCTGCTGGGCAAGATCAACGGCGCTGTCGGCAACTACAACGCTCACCTGTCGGCCTACCCGCAGATCGACTGGGAAGCCAACGCCCGCGCCTTCATCGAAGACGAGCTGGGCCTGGGCTTCAACCCGTACACCACGCAGATCGAGCCGCACGACTACATCGCCGAGCTGTTCGACGCCATTGCGCGCTTCAACACCATCCTGATCGACTTCGACCGTGACATCTGGGGCTACATCTCCCTGGGTTACTTCAAGCAGCGCACCATTGCCGGCGAAATCGGTTCGTCGACCATGCCGCACAAGGTCAACCCGATCGACTTCGAAAACTCCGAAGGCAACCTGGGCATTGCCAACGCACTGTTCCAGCACCTGGCGAGCAAACTGCCGATTTCCCGCTGGCAGCGCGACCTGACCGACTCCACCGTTCTGCGCAACCTCGGTGTCGGCTTCGCCCACAGCGTGATCGCTTATGAAGCGAGTCTCAAAGGCATCAGCAAGCTCGAGCTGAACGCTGACAAGATCGCTGCCGATCTGGACGCGTGCTGGGAAGTCCTGGCCGAGCCGATCCAGACCGTGATGCGCCGCTACAACATCGAAAACCCGTACGAGAAGCTGAAAGAACTGACTCGCGGCAAGGGCATCAGCCCTGAAGCGCTGCAGACTTTCATCGATGGCCTGGACATGCCGGCCGCTGCGAAAGCCGAGCTCAAGCAACTGACCCCGGCCAACTACATCGGCAACGCTGTAGCGCAAGCCAAACGCATCTGATCGACTGCTTGACCCGTTTGAGACGCCCGGCCGCGCCGGGCGTTTTTATTCCCGTCTGAAAAATGCTTTTTTTCAATAGGTTACATATGAATCCCGATATTCCTCTTCAACTTCTGGGTGGTCTTACGGCGCGCGAATTCATGCGCGATTACTGGCAGAAAAAACCACTGCTGATCCGTCAGGCGATTCCTGATTTCGAAAGCCCGATCGACGCCGACGAACTCGCCGGCCTAGCCCTGGAAGAAGAAGTTGAATCGCGCCTGGTGATCGAGCACGGCGAGCGTCCATGGGAACTGCGTCGCGGCCCATTCGCCGAGGACGAATTCAGCAAACTGCCGGAGCGTGAGTGGACCCTGCTGGTGCAGGCGGTCGATCAGTTCGTGCCGGAAGTCAGCGAGCTGCTGGAAAATTTCCGCTTCCTGCCGAGCTGGCGCGTCGACGACGTAATGATCAGCTTCGCCGCCCCGGGTGGCAGCGTCGGCCCGCACTTCGACAACTACGACGTGTTCCTGCTGCAAGGCCACGGCAAGCGCAACTGGAAAATCGGCCAGATGTGCGACTCCGAAAGCCCGCTGCTGCAACACGCGGACCTGCGCATCCTCGCCGAATTCCACGAGACCGAAGAGTGGGTTCTGGAACCGGGCGACATGCTCTACCTGCCGCCGCGCCTGGCCCACTGCGGTGTTGCCGTCGATGACTGCATGACCTACTCGGTCGGCTTTCGCGCACCAAGCGCCGCTGAAGTGCTGACCCACTTCACCGACTTCCTCAGCCAGTTCCTGACTGACGAAGAGCGCTACACCGACGCCGATGCAAAACCGGTCAGTGATGATCCACATCAGATCCAGCACGATGCACTCGGCCGCCTGAAAGCACTGCTCGCCGAGCACATGAGCGATGAGCGCCTGCTGCTGACCTGGTTCGGCCAGTACATGACCGAGCCGCGTTATCCAGAGCTGGTGGTCGGCCCGGAAGAGGTCGAGGAAGAAGACTTGCTCGGCGCACTCGAAGACGGCGCCATCCTGATCCGCAACCCGAGCGCGCGCCTGGCGTGGTCGGACGTCGATGACGATCTGTTGCTGTTCGCCAGCGGCCAGAGCCGTTACCTGCCGGGCAAGCTGCGCGAGCTGCTGAAGCTGATCTGCTCCGCCGACGCCCTGCACACCGACAACCTCGGTGACTGGCTGAGCGACGAAGACGGTCGCGGCCTGCTGTGCGAATTGGTCAAACAGGGAAGCCTGGGGTTCGCAGACGATGAATAAGATTCGCGTACGTGTTGCAGACTGGCAAAAGGACAACGCCGAGATCCGCCGCATTCGCGAAACGGTGTTCATTGCCGAACAATCGGTTCCACCCGAGCTTGAGTGGGACGCCGACGACGCCACAGCGGTGCACTTCCTGGCTTTCGAAGGCGACTTTCCGATCGGCACCGCCCGCCTTTTGCCCGACGGACATGTTGGCCGGGTTTCGGTGCTCAAGGACTGGCGTGGCCTGAAGGTCGGCGATGCGCTGATGCAAGCGGTCATCGCCGAAGCAGAGGAGCGCGGACTGAAGCAGCAGATGCTCAGCGCCCAGGTGCAGGCCACGGCGTTCTATGAGCGCCTGGGTTTCAATCTGGTCAGCGAGGAATTCCTCGAAGCCGGGATTCCGCATGTAGACATGGTTCGTCATTCGGCATAAGTCCGCGTCGCGGCATTCGCGGGCAAGCCCGCTCCCACAGGAGACCTCCAGCGAACACAGATTTTGTGCTCGGCAGAGATCCAATGTGGGAGCGGGCTTGCTCGCGAAGAGGCCCTCCAGAACACCACAAAACGCCCTGCCATTTTCGGATGCCGGGGCGCTTTGCTGTCTACGATTCAACTTGCCCCACCCCGGGCCGACAAACTGGCAATATCAAGCCTTTCGAAAGCGGAGATAACGGACATGTCCCTACGCACCCTGCTCACCACCCTGCTGCTCGGCTGCAGTGTTTCGGTGATGGCAGCCACAGAAATCGTGCCCCTCAAGTACCACACCAGCGCCGACATGCTGCCGGTGGCTCAGGACTTCATCGGCAAGGACGGCCAGGTCAGCGCCTATGGCAACCAGCTGATCGTCAAGGCCGAGCCCGGCAAGATCGAAGAACTCAAGGACCTGCTATCGCAGCTCGACACCGCGCCCAAGCGCTTGCTGATCACGGTCGACACCAACGAAAACAACGGCCGTGGCGACGAAGGTTATTCAGTCAATGGCGCGCAAACCCGGATCATCAGCCGCAGCACCGCCAGCCGTGACGGCGGCATTCAGCAGATCCAGGCCAGCGAAGGTGCACCGGCGCTGATCCAGGTCGGCCAGAGCGTGCCGATCACCAGCAGCCAGACCAACTCCTACGGCGATTACAGCAGCCAGACTCAATATCGCAACGTCACCCAGGGTTTTTACGTCACCGCCAGCGTCACCGGCGAAACCGTTCACCTGGCCATCAGTACCAACCGTGACCGCATGAGCCAGGAACGTCCCGATGTAGTGAACGTGCAAAGCACCGACACAACTGTCACCGGACGGCTGGGCGAATGGATCACCCTCGCCGGCGTGAATCGCCAGACCCAGACCGACAAACAGGGTCTGGCCCGCAGCTACTCGACTCAAGGCCGGGATGACATGACGTTGCGGGTGAAAGTCGACACGCTGGACTAAAGCACCAAAAACTGACTGATTAGTCGTATTAGACGAAAGATGTAGTGCTTGAAAAAAAGCACTACAAAACGTTTGACGAGCCAAAAAAGCGAAGGCATGATGGCCTCGCTCCCGCTAATCAGAGGCCCTGGCAAGGGCCTTCGAAGCGCTGCTCGCAACCATCCCCGCGAGCCGTTTCGTGTCTGTACCGCCCACAAGGCGTGTTTGACGAGGTTGCCGACTGGAACGAAGTTGTCCCGAGGGACGGAAGCGTAATTAGGTAACCCGGCTTTACACTGTCGTTCGTATAAAGGCCCACGACGCCCGAATGCGCCCACCAGTTCGCCTTTACCTGCTCACCTCCCCTCGAGCTCATCGTTCATCCCGTCGCCTGCCCCGCCGAACCCGACCTGACCACCTAAGCTTCTGGTCAGCGAGCGCAAGGAATTTTCCACCGCAGAACAACTTTTCATAAAGACGCGACGAGGTTTATCTCCATGGCACTGACACGCGAACAGCAAATTGCAGCCCTTGAAAAAGACTGGGCTGAAAACCCGCGCTGGAAAGGCGTGACTCGCAATTACTCCGCTGCTGACGTCGTCCGTCTGCGTGGCTCGGTTCAACCAGAGCACACCTTTGCAAAAATGGGCGCCGAGAAGCTGTGGAACCTGGTCACCCAGGGTGCCAAGCCGTCCTTCCGCCCAGAGAAAGATTTCGTCAACTGCATGGGCGCCCTGACCGGTGGTCAGGCTGTTCAACAGGTTAAAGCCGGTATCCAGGCGATCTACCTGTCGGGCTGGCAAGTCGCGGCGGACAACAACTCCGCCGAATCGATGTACCCGGACCAGTCGCTGTATCCGGTGGACTCGGTTCCAACCGTGGTCAAGCGCATCAACAACTCGTTCCGTCGCGCCGACCAGATCCAGTGGAAAGCCGGCAAGAACCCGGGCGACGAAGGCTACATCGACTACTTCGCGCCAATCGTGGCTGACGCCGAAGCCGGTTTCGGCGGCGTACTGAACGCCTACGAGCTGATGAAGAGCATGATCGAGGCAGGCGCCGCCGGCGTTCACTTCGAAGACCAGCTGGCTTCCGTGAAGAAATGTGGCCACATGGGCGGCAAGGTGCTGGTTCCAACCCAGGAAGCCGTGCAGAAGCTGACCGCGGCTCGTCTGGCTGCCGACGTTGCGGGCGTACCGACCATCATTCTGGCCCGTACCGACGCCAACGCTGCCGACTTGCTGACTTCCGACTGCGATCCGTACGACCAGCCATTCGTGACTGGCACCCGTACCCAGGAAGGTTTCTACAAGGTTCGTGCAGGTCTGGACCAGGCAATCGCCCGTGGCCTGGCCTACGCGCCGTACGCCGACCTGATCTGGTGCGAAACCGCCAAGCCGGACCTGGAAGAAGCCCGTCGTTTCGCTGAAGCGATCAAAAAGGAATACCCGGACCAGATCCTGTCGTACAACTGCTCGCCTTCCTTCAACTGGAAGAAAAACCTGGACGACGCGACCATCGCCAAGTTCCAGCGCGAACTGTCCGCCATGGGTTACAAGCACCAGTTCATCACCCTGGCCGGCATTCACAACATGTGGCACAGCATGTTCAACCTGGCGCACGACTACGCCCGCAACGACATGACTGCCTACGTGAAGCTGCAAGAGCAGGAATTCGCTGACGCCGCCAAGGGTTACACCTTCGTGGCTCACCAGCAGGAAGTGGGCACTGGCTACTTCGACGACATGACCACCGTGATTCAAGGTGGCTCATCGTCGGTAACCGCACTGACCGGTTCGACAGAAGAAGAACAGTTCCACTGATCGACTTCGCCTGAGCGAACGGCCTTTGCGGACCGTATAGAAAGCTAACCGCATTGCCGAAAAAACTGACGCCCCGACTGGTTCGGGGCGTTTTTTTGCCTGTGGTTTTCCAGGCACCTCAGGAATTGGCAAAGCCTGTCAGGCAAAACATTGATCCAGAGCGGTATCCGCATCGCAAAAATCGGCTAAAACGGGCGCCGCCGCTACTTGCAGTAACGCGCATATAAGACAACTTCCCAACTACTGACCCGTTAAACAGTTACGAAATCTCTGCAAACGATATCAATTATCATTTAGCGACAACTATGTTCGTTACATTTCCCACAAAACATAATTCTTGAAATTCCGGCTAATGCCCGCAACGCATGGGCTGCGGGCCCTTCGAGGTGTGCTATGTCCTTATTCCAATAAATAATTTCGCCATAGGAATTTTACTTGCAGGGTGTTTAGCCATAAAATCAGCGCGATTGATTGCTGCGACATATCGTCACTGCCTTATTTCTTTATCAAGCTCAGAGACCTTTGCTCTCTGTTAAGGATTTCCAGCATGCCCGAAGCGACAGGACTCATGGCCCACAACTGGGGCTTTGCCATTTTCCTTCTGGGTGTAGTCGGCCTGTGCGCCTTCATGCTCGGCGTCTCCAGCCTCCTCGGGTCAAAAGCCTGGGGCCGCAGCAAAAACGAACCGTTCGAGTCCGGCATGCTACCTACCGGTGGCGCCCGCTTGCGGCTCTCAGCCAAATTCTATCTGGTCGCGATGCTGTTCGTGATCTTCGATATCGAAGCCCTCTTTCTCTTTGCATGGTCTGTGTCCGTCCGCGAAAGCGGCTGGACCGGATTCGTCGAAGCTCTCGTTTTCATAGCAATTCTGTTGGCAGGTCTTGTCTACCTGTTCCGAGTGGGCGCCCTTGACTGGGCTCCGGAAGCTCGTCGCAAGCGGCAGGCGAAGCTGAAACAATGAGGCTTTGGCAATGCAATACAATCTCACCAGAATCGACCCCGATGCTCCTAACGAGCAGTATCCGATCGGCCAGCGGGAAACCGTTTCCGATCCGTTAGAGGATCAAGTCCACAAAAACATTTTCATGGGCAAGCTGGAAGACGTGCTGAGTGGCGCGGTCAACTGGGGACGTAAGAACTCCCTGTGGCCGTACAACTTCGGTCTGTCGTGCTGCTACGTGGAAATGACCACCGCCTTCACGGCGCCCCACGACATCGCGCGCTTCGGCGCCGAAGTTATCCGGGCATCACCGCGTCAGGCCGACTTCATGGTTATCGCCGGGACCTGCTTCATCAAGATGGCGCCGATCATTCAGCGCCTGTACGAGCAGATGCTCGAACCCAAGTGGGTGATCTCGATGGGTTCGTGCGCCAACTCCGGCGGCATGTACGACATCTACTCCGTGGTTCAGGGGGTGGACAAGTTCCTGCCCGTTGACGTCTACGTACCTGGCTGCCCGCCCCGTCCAGAAGCATTTCTGCAAGGCTTGATGCTGTTGCAGGAATCCATTGGCCAGGAG
Organism: Pseudomonas sp. 3-2; assembly: GCF_019710535.1. Classification (NCBI taxonomy): domain Bacteria; kingdom Pseudomonadati; phylum Pseudomonadota; class Gammaproteobacteria; order Pseudomonadales; family Pseudomonadaceae; genus Pseudomonas; species Pseudomonas sp. 3-2. The sequence continues at coordinate 4,090,239 of NZ_CP081200.1, forward strand.
CGTCGCCCACTGTCCTGGGTCGTTGGCGATCAAGGCGTTTATCGCGCCGACATGCCTTCGCAGAAGGAACAGCGCCGCGAACAGCGAATCGCAGTCACCAACCTGCGCAGCCCTGACGAAGTCTGATCCAGTCTGTTTCATAGAAACGAGAGGCTGGCTTCATTCTTTACGTTGACCGAAAGCGAAAAAATAACCATGACTACAGGCAGTGCTCTGTACATCCCGCCTTATAAGGCAGACGACCAGGATGTGGTCGTCGAACTGAACAACCGTTTTGGCGCCGAAGCGTTCACCGCTCAGCCGACCCGCACCGGCATGCCGGTGCTGTGGGTGGCCCGCGCCAAGCTCGTCGAAGTCCTGACCTTCCTGCGCAACCTGCCCAAGCCGTACGTCATGCTCTATGACCTGCACGGCGTGGACGAGCGTCTGCGCACCAAGCGTCAAGGGCTGCCGGGCGGTGCCGATTTCACCGTGTTCTATCACCTCATGTCGCTGGAACGTAATAGTGACGTGATGATCAAGGTCGCCTTGTCCGAGAGCGACCTCAGCTTGCCGACCGTCACCAGCATCTGGCCGAACGCCAACTGGTACGAGCGTGAAGTCTGGGACATGTTCGGCATCGACTTCAAAGGTCACCCGCACCTGTCGCGCATCATGATGCCGCCGACCTGGGAAGGTCACCCGCTGCGCAAGGACTTCCCGGCGCGCGCTACCGAGTTCGATCCGTTCAGCCTGAACCTGGCCAAGCAACAGCTCGAGGAAGAAGCCGCGCGCTTCCGTCCTGAAGACTGGGGCATGAAGCGCTCCGGCCCTAACGAGGACTACATGTTCCTCAACCTGGGTCCGAACCACCCTTCGGCGCACGGTGCGTTCCGCATCATCCTGCAACTGGACGGTGAAGAGATCGTCGACTGCGTTCCGGACATCGGTTACCACCACCGTGGCGCCGAAAAGATGGCCGAGCGTCAGTCCTGGCACAGCTTCATTCCGTACACCGACCGTATCGACTACCTCGGCGGCGTGATGAACAACCTGCCGTACGTGCTCTCGGTCGAGAAGCTGGCCGGCATCAAGGTGCCAGAGAAGGTCGACGTCATCCGCATCATGATGGCCGAGTTCTTCCGGATCACCAGCCACCTTCTGTTCCTGGGTACCTACATCCAGGACGTCGGCGCCATGACCCCGGTGTTCTTCACCTTCACCGACCGCCAGAAGGCGTACACGGTGATCGAAGCCATCACCGGTTTCCGTCTGCACCCGGCCTGGTACCGCATCGGCGGCGTTGCCCACGACCTGCCGCGCGGCTGGGAAAAACTGGTGAAAGACTTCGTTGAATGGCTGCCGAAGCGCCTCGACGAATACACCAAGGCCGCGCTGCAGAACAGCATCCTCAAGGGTCGTACCATCGGCGTTGCCCAGTACAACACCAAAGAGGCCCTGGAATGGGGCGTCACCGGTGCCGGCCTGCGTTCCACCGGTTGCGACTTCGACCTGCGTAAAGCGCGTCCGTACTCCGGTTACGAGAATTTCGAGTTCGAAGTGCCACTGGCCGCCAACGGCGATGCCTACGACCGCTGCATGGTTCGCGTCGAAGAGATGCGCCAGAGCGTCAAGATCATCGACCAGTGCCTGCGCAACATGCCGGAAGGCCCGTACAAGGCGGATCACCCGCTGACCACGCCGCCGCCGAAAGAGCGCACGCTGCAGCACATCGAAACCCTGATCACGCACTTCCTGCAAGTTTCGTGGGGCCCGGTCATGCCGGCCAACGAATCCTTCCAGATGATCGAAGCGACCAAGGGCATCAACAGTTATTACCTGACGAGCGACGGCGGCACCATGAGCTACCGTACCCGGATCCGCACTCCGAGCTTCCCGCATCTGCAACAGATCCCTTCGGTGATCAAAGGCAGCATGGTCGCGGACCTGATTGCGTACCTGGGTAGTATCGATTTCGTTATGGCCGACGTGGACCGCTAAGCATGAACAGCACGCTTATCCAGACAGACCGTTTCACCTTGAGTGAAACCGAGCGCTCGGCCATCGAGCATGAGCTGCATCACTACGAAGACCCGCGCGCGGCGTCGATCGAAGCCCTGAAGATCGTTCAGAAAGAACGCGGCTGGGTGCCGGACGGCGCCCTGTACGCCATCGGCGAGATCCTCGGCATCCCGGCCAGCGACGTTGAAGGCGTGGCCACGTTCTACAGCCAGATCTTCCGTCAGCCGGTCGGCCGTCACATCATTCGCGTCTGCGACAGCATGGTCTGCTACATCGGCGGCCACGAGTCGGTGGTCAGCGAAATCCAGAACAACCTGGGTATCGGCCTGGGTCAGACCACTGCCGACGGTCGTTTCACCCTGCTGCCGGTCTGCTGCCTTGGCAACTGCGACAAGGCACCGGCGCTGATGATCGATGACGACACCTTTGGCGATGTCCAGCCTGCCGGCGTCGCCAAACTGCTCGAGGGCTACGTATGACCCTGACTTCTTTCGGTCCTGCCAACCGCATCCAGCGTTCGGCCGAGACTCACCCGCTGACCTGGCGCCTGCGTGACGACGGCGAAGCCGTGTGGCTCGACGAGTACCAGGCCAAGAACGGTTACGCCGCTGCGCGCAAGGCCTTCGCCGACATGGATCAGGACGCCATCGTCCAGACCGTGAAAGACGCAGGCCTCAAAGGTCGCGGCGGTGCAGGCTTCCCCACAGGCGTGAAGTGGGGCCTGATGCCAAAGGACGAATCCATCAACATCCGCTACCTGCTGTGCAACGCGGATGAAATGGAGCCGAACACCTGGAAAGACCGCATGCTGATGGAGCAACTGCCCCATCTGCTGATCGAAGGCATGCTGATCAGCGCCCGCGCGCTGAAAACCTACCGTGGTTACATCTTCCTGCGTGGCGAGTACACCACCGCCGCCAAGCACCTGAACCGTGCCGTGGAAGAAGCCAAGGCAGCGGGCCTGCTGGGCAAGAACATCCTGGGCAGCGGCTTCGACTTCGAGCTGTTCGTCCACACCGGCGCCGGGCGTTACATCTGCGGTGAAGAAACCGCACTGATCAACTCCCTCGAAGGCCGCCGCGCCAACCCTCGCTCCAAGCCGCCCTTCCCTGCCGCCGTCGGCGTGTGGGGCAAGCCGACCTGCGTGAACAACGTTGAAACCCTGTGCAACGTGCCGGCGATCATCGCCGACGGCGTGGACTGGTACAAATCGTTGGCCCGCGACGGCAGCGAAGACATGGGCACCAAGCTCATGGGCTTCTCCGGCAAGGTCAAGAACCCTGGCCTGTGGGAACTGCCATTCGGCGTGACCGGTCGCGAGCTGTTCGAAGATTACGCCGGCGGCATGCGCGACGGTTACAAGCTCAAGGCCTGGCAGCCAGGCGGCGCCGGTACCGGTTTCCTGTTGCCGGAACACCTCGACGCACAAATGTACGCCGGCGGCATCGCCAAGGTGGGCACCCGTATGGGTACCGGCCTGGCCATGGCGGTGGACGACAGCGTCAACATGGTGTCCCTGCTGCGCAACATGGAGCAGTTCTTCGCTCGCGAATCCTGCGGTTTCTGCACCCCTTGCCGTGATGGCCTGCCATGGAGCGTCAAGCTGCTGATGGCCATCGAACAAGGCCGCGGCCAGCCAGGCGACATCGAGACCCTGCTGGGTCTGGTCAACTTCCTCGGCCCGGGCAAGACCTTCTGTGCTCACGCACCGGGTGCCGTGGAGCCGTTGGGCAGTGCCATCAAATACTTCCGTCCAGAGTTCGAAGCCGGTATCGCGCCTGCAAGCGCCGCCGTCCCGCCTCTGGCGAAGCCGATCACAGTCGGCGCGTAAACGCTTAAAAAAGGCGAAGGGTCCGTGCCCTTCGCCTTTCGTCCGATGACGCCTTTCGGGGCTGACTGGATTCGGACGGATAACAAGATTCCATTAGCCACGCCCGCTGACACCGGGCCAACGAAGACCTTTGAACCATGGCCACTATCCACGTAGACGGCAAAGCGCTCGAAGTCGACGGGGCAGACAACCTGTTACAGGCATGTCTGTCGCTGGGCCTCGACATCCCTTATTTCTGCTGGCACCCCGCGCTTGGTAGCGTCGGGGCGTGCCGCCAGTGCGCGGTCAAACAGTACACCGACGAGAACGACACCCGTGGTCGCATCGTCATGTCCTGCATGACCCCTGCCACCGACAACACCTGGATCTCCATCGACGATGAAGAATCCAAGGCGTTCCGCGCCAGTGTCGTTGAATGGCTGATGACCAACCACCCGCACGACTGCCCTGTGTGCGAGGAAGGCGGTCACTGCCACCTGCAAGACATGACGGTGATGACCGGCCACAACGAGCGCCGTTATCGCTTCACCAAACGTACCCACCAGAACCAGCAACTGGGCCCGTTCATTTCCCACGAGATGAACCGCTGCATCGCCTGCTACCGCTGCGTGCGTTTCTACAAGGATTACGCCGGCGGCACCGACCTCGGTGTATTCGGCGCCCACGACAACGTGTACTTCGGTCGCGTTGAAGACGGCACCCTCGAAAGCGAGTTCTCCGGCAACCTCACTGAGGTCTGCCCGACCGGTGTGTTCACCGACAAGACTCACTCCGAGCGCTACAACCGCAAGTGGGACATGCAGTTCTCGCCGAGCATTTGCCATGGCTGCTCGAGCGGTTGCAACATCTCCCCGGGCGAACGTTACGGCGAACTGCGTCGCATCGAAAACCGTTACAACGGTTCGGTGAACCAGTATTTCCTGTGCGACCGTGGCCGTTTCGGTTATGGCTACGTCAACCGCACCGACCGCCCACGTCAGCCGCTGCTGGCCGACGGCACCAAGCTTGGCCTGGATGCTGCGCTGGACAAAGCCGCCGACCTGCTGCGCGGTCGCAACATCGTCGGTATCGGTTCGCCGCGTGCCAGCCTGGAAAGCAACTACGCGTTGCGTGAGCTGGTCGGTGCCGAGCACTTCTACTCCGGTATCGAAGCCTCGGAGCTGGAACGCATCCGTCTGGTCCTGCAAGTGCTGAAAGACAGCCCGCTGCCCGTGCCGAACATGCGCGACATCGAAGATCACGACGCCGTGTTCGTCCTCGGTGAAGACCTGACCCAGACTGCCGCCCGTATGGCCCTGGCCCTGCGTCAGTCGGTCAAAGGCAAGGCCGAAGACATGGCCGAAGCCATGCGCGTCCAGCCTTGGCTCGACGCTGCGGTGAAGAACATCGGTCAGCACGAACTGAACCCGCTGTTCATCGCCAGCCTGGCTGAAACCAAGCTCGACGACATCGCCGAAGAGTGTGTACACGCCGCTCCAGACGATCTGGCCCGCATCGGTTTCGCCGTGGCTCACGCCCTGGACGCCAGCGCACCGGCCGTTGAAGGTCTGGACGCCGAAGCCCTGGAGCTGGCCAAGCGCATCGCCGACGCCCTGCTCGCGGCCAAGCGTCCGCTGATCATCGCCGGTACTTCGCTGGGCTCCAAAGCCTTGATCGAAGCCGCGGCGAACATCGCCAAGGCCCTGAAGCTGCGCGAGAAGAACGGTTCGATCAGCCTGATCGTGCCGGAAGCCAACAGCCTCGGCCTGGCCATGCTCGGTGGCGAATCGGTCGATGCTGCGCTGCAAGCGGTCATCGACGGCAAGGCCGACGCCATCGTCGTGCTGGAAAACGATCTGTACACCCGCACCGCCAAAGCCAAGGTCGATGCGGCACTGAACGCTGCGCAAGTGGTGATCGTTGCCGACCATCAGAAGACCGCCACCAGCGACCGCGCGCATCTGGTTCTGCCAGCCGCCAGCTTCGCTGAAGGCGACGGTACGCTGGTCAGCCAGGAAGGTCGCGCCCAGCGCTTCTTCCAGGTTTTCGACCCGCAATACATGGACGCGAGCATTCTGGTCCACGAAGGCTGGCGCTGGCTGCACGCCCTGCGCGCCACCCTGCTGAACCAGCCGATCGACTGGACGCAACTCGACCACGTGACCGCTGCCGTTGCTTCGAGCACGCCGCAACTGGCCCGTATCGTCGACGCCGCGCCGTCCGCCTCGTTCCGCATCAAGGGTCTGAAACTGGCCCGTGAGCCGCTGCGTTACTCCGGTCGCACCGCGATGCGCGCCGACATCAGCGTTCACGAGCCACGCACCCCGCAAGACAAGGACACCGCGTTCGCCTTCTCGATGGAAGGTTACTCGGGCTCCGCCGAACCGCGTCAGCAAGTGCCGTTCGCCTGGTCGCCGGGCTGGAACTCGCCGCAAGCCTGGAACAAGTTCCAGGACGAAGTCGGTGGTCACCTGCGCGCTGGCGATCCGGGCACCCGCCTGATCGAAAGCACCGGTGATTCGCTGAACTGGTTCGCCAGTGTTCCGCGCGCGTTCAACCCGGCCCAGGGTACCTGGCAAGCCGTGCCGTTCTATCACCTGTTCGGCAGCGACGAGAACTCGTCGAAAGCCGCTCCGGTCCAGGAACGCATCCCGGCCGCCTACGTTGCACTGGCCAAGTCCGAAGCGGATCGCCTGGGCGTCAACGACGGTGCACTGCTGAGCCTCAATGTGGCCGGCCAGACCCTGCGTCTGCCGCTGCGCATCAATGAAGAGCTGGGCGCTGGCCTGGTTGCACTGCCGGCCGGTCTGGCAGGCATTCCACCGGCGATTTTCGGCCAAACCGTTGATGGTCTGCAGGAGGCAGCGCAATGACCTGGTTCACCCCTGAAGTGATCGATGTGATCCTGACGGTCATCAAGGCCATCGTGATCCTGCTGGCCGTGGTGGTCGCAGGCGCGTTGCTCAGCTTTGTCGAGCGTCGCCTGCTGGGCTGGTGGCAGGACCGTTACGGTCCGAACCGCGTGGGTCCGTTCGGCATGTTCCAGATCGCGGCCGACATGCTGAAGATGTTCTTCAAGGAAGACTGGACGCCGCCGTTTGCCGACAAGGTGATTTTCACCCTGGCACCGGTGGTGGCCATGTCCGCCCTGCTGATCGCTTTCGCGATCATCCCGATCACCCCGACTTGGGGCGTGGCGGATCTGAACATCGGCCTGCTGTTCTTCTTCGCCATGGCTGGTCTGTCGGTCTACGCGGTGCTGTTCGCCGGCTGGTCGAGCAACAACAAGTTCGCCCTGCTGGGCAGTTTGCGTGCCTCGGCGCAGACCGTGTCCTACGAAGTGTTCATGGGCCTGGCCCTGATGGGCATCGTGGTGCAGGTCGGCTCCTTCAACATGCGCGACATCGTCGAGTACCAGGCGCAGAACCTGTGGTTCATCATTCCGCAGTTCTTCGGCTTCTGTACCTTCTTCATCGCTGGCGTGGCCGTGACTCACCGTCACCCGTTCGACCAGCCGGAAGCGGAACAGGAACTGGCCGACGGTTACCACATTGAATACGCCGGTATGAAATGGGGCATGTTCTTCGTCGGTGAATACATCGGCATCATCCTGATCTCGGCGCTGCTGGTCACCCTGTTCTTCGGTGGCTGGCACGGTCCGTTCGGCATCCTGCCGCAACTGTCCTTCGTCTGGTTCGCACTGAAGACCGCGTTCTTCATCATGCTGTTCATCCTGCTGCGCGCTTCCATCCCGCGTCCGCGTTATGACCAGGTGATGGATTTCAGCTGGAAATTCTGCCTGCCACTGACCCTGATCAATTTGCTGATAACCGCTGCGGTTGTGTTGTGGAACACACCTGCGGTTGCGGTTCAGTGAGGATTTGACCCATGTTCAAATATATTGGCGACATCGTTAAGGGTACCGGTACCCAGTTGCGCAGCCTGGTCATGGTCTTCGGCCATGGCTTTCGCAAGCGCGACACCCTGCAATACCCGGAAGAGCAGGTCTATCTACCACCGCGCTACCGTGGCCGCATCGTCCTGACCCGCGACCCCGATGGCGAAGAACGCTGCGTAGCCTGCAACCTGTGCGCCGTGGCGTGCCCGGTGGGTTGCATCTCGCTGCAGAAAGCTGAAACCGAAGACGGTCGCTGGTACCCGGACTTCTTCCGTATCAACTTCTCGCGCTGCATTTTCTGCGGTCTCTGCGAGGAAGCCTGCCCGACCACCGCGATCCAGCTGACCCCGGATTTCGAGATGGCCGAGTTCAAACGTCAGGACCTGGTGTACGAGAAAGAAGATCTGCTGATCTCCGGCCCCGGCAAAAACCCTGATTACAACTTCTATCGTGTTGCAGGTATGGCCGTTGCGGGCAAGCCGAAAGGCGCCGCACAAAACGAAGCCGAGCCGATCAACGTGAAGAGCTTGCTGCCTTAAGGAAGAACGATGGAATTCGCTTTCTATTTCGCATCGGGTATCGCTGTTGTGTCCACACTGCGTGTGGTCACCAACACCAATCCTGTGCACGCCCTGCTCTACCTGATCATTTCGTTGATCGCCGTGGCCATGACCTTCTTCGCACTCGGCGCTCCGTTCGCCGGCGTGCTGGAAGTGATCGCCTACGCTGGCGCCATCATGGTGCTGTTCGTGTTTGTGGTGATGATGCTGAACCTGGGCCCGGCCTCGGTGCAGCAGGAACGCACCTGGCTCAAGCCCGGGATCTGGGCGGGGCCGGTGATTCTCGCCGCCCTGCTGCTGGCCGAACTGCTGTATGTGCTGTTCGCTCACCAGAGCGGTCAGGCCATCGGCCACACCACCGTCGACGCAAAAGCCGTGGGCATCAGCCTGTTCGGTCCGTATCTGCTGGTGGTCGAACTCGCCTCGATGCTGCTGCTCGCTGCAGCCGTCACGGCGTTCCATTTGGGCCGTAATGAGGCTAAGGAGTAGAACATGCCTGTTATCCCTCTCGGTTCTATACCTATGGAGCATGGCCTGGCCGTTGCCGGCATCCTGTTCTGCCTTGGTCTGGTCGGCCTGATGGTCCGCCGCAACATTTTGTTCGTGTTGATGAGTCTGGAAGTGATGATGAACGCCTCTGCACTGGCCTTCATCGTTGCGGGCGCCCGCTGGGCGCAACCGGATGGACAGATCATGTTCATCCTGGTGATCAGCCTTGCAGCCGCCGAAGCCAGTATTGGCCTGGCGATCCTGCTGCAACTGTATCGCCGCTTCCACACGCTCGATATCGACGCTGCCAGTGAGATGCGCGGATGAACCTACTCTTTCTGACTTTCGTATTCCCTCTGATCGGGTTCCTGTTGCTGTCGTTCTCCCGCGGCCGCTTCTCGGAAAACCTGTCGGCGCTGATCGGTGTCGGCTCCATCGGCCTGTCTGCCATCGTCGCGGCCTACGTGATCTGGCAATTCAACGTCGCGCCACCGGAAGGTGGCGTCTACACCCAGGTGCTGTGGCGCTGGATGTCGGTGGAAGGTTTCCAGCCTGACTTCGCGCTGTACCTGGATGGTCTGTCCGTGACCATGCTCGGTGTGGTCGTCGGTGTCGGCTTCCTGATCCACCTGTTTGCATCGTGGTACATGCGTGGCGAAGACGGTTACTCGCGCTTCTTCTCGTACACCAACCTGTTTATCGCCAGCATGCTGTTCCTGATCCTGGGCGATAACCTGCTGTTCATCTACTTCGGTTGGGAAGGCGTGGGCCTGTGCTCGTACCTGTTGATCGGTTTCTACTACAGCAACCGCAACAACGGTAACGCCGCACTCAAAGCCTTCATCGTCACCCGTATCGGCGACGTGTTCATGGCGATCGGCCTGTTCATCCTGTTCCAGCAACTGGGCACGCTGAACGTCCAGGAGCTGCTGGTGAAGGCGCCTGAGCACTTCAAGGTCGGCGATTTCTGGATCGTGCTGGCGACCCTGATGCTGCTGGGTGGTGCGGTCGGTAAATCGGCGCAACTGCCGCTGCAGACCTGGCTGGCGGACGCGATGGCCGGCCCTACCCCGGTTTCGGCACTGATCCACGCCGCAACCATGGTGACTGCCGGTGTCTACCTGATTGCCCGTACCCACGGCCTGTTCGCCCTGGCGCCGGACATTCTGCACCTGGTCGGCATCGTGGGCGGTGTGACCCTGGTACTGGCCGGTTTCGCCGCACTGGTGCAAACCGACATCAAACGTATCCTCGCCTATTCGACCATGAGCCAGATCGGCTACATGTTCCTGGCGCTGGGCGTTGGTGCCTGGGAAGGCGCGATCTTCCACCTGATGACCCACGCCTTCTTCAAGGCCCTGCTGTTCCTTGCCTCCGGTGCGGTGATCGTTGCCTGCCACCACGAGCAGAACATCTTCAAGATGGGCGGCCTGTGGAAGAAACTGCCGCTGGCCTACGCCAGCTTCATCGTCGGTGGTGCCGCCCTGGCCGCCCTGCCGCTGGTGACCGCCGGTTTCTACTCCAAGGACGAAATCCTCTGGGAAGCGTTCGCCAGCGGCAACCACGGTCTGCTTTACGCAGGTCTGGTCGGTGCCTTCATGACGTCGCTGTACACCTTCCGCCTGATCTTCATCGCGTTCCACGGTGAAGCCAAGACCGAAGCCCACGCCGGTCACGGCATCGCTCACTGGCTGCCGCTGTCGGTGCTGATCGTGCTGTCGACCTTCGTCGGCGCCATGATCGTTCCACCACTGCACGGCGTACTGCCGGAGAGCGTTGGCCATGCCGGTGGCGAAGCCAAGCACAGTCTGGAAATTGCCTCGGGTGCCATCGCCCTGGCCGGTATCCTGCTGGCGGCCCTGCTGTTCCTCGGCAAGCGTCGCTTCGTCACCGCGATCGCCAACAGCGGCATCGGCCGTCTCCTTTCGGCCTGGTGGTTCGCTGCCTGGGGCTTCGACTGGATCTACGACAAACTGTTCGTCAAGCCGTACCTTGCGATCAGCCATGTACTGCGCAAAGACCCGCTCGACCAGACCATCGGTCTGATCCCGCGCATGGCCAAGGGTGGTCACACCGCCCTGAGCCGTACTGAAACCGGTCAACTGCGTTGGTACGCCGCCTCGATGGCTGCTGGTGCCGTGTTGGTCATCGGCGCTGTCGTGCTGGTAGCGGTCTGATATGAACCTTGCGAATTTGCGAAAGGAAACGAGCCCGTCATGATTCTGCCTTGGCTAATCCTGATCCCCTTCATCGGCGGCCTGCTGTGCTGGCTGGGTGAGCGCTTCGGCGCCACCCTCCCCCGCTGGATTGCGCTGTTGACCATGACCCTGGAACTCGCCCTCGGCCTCTGGCTGTGGGCCCACGGTGACTATTCATTTGCACCGGCGCCTGGCGCCGATCCGACCTGGGCGCTTGAGTTCAAGCACGTCTGGATCCAGCGCTTCGGCATCAATGTGCACCTGGCCCTCGACGGCCTGTCGCTGCTGATGATCCTGCTGACCGGCCTGCTGGGCATCCTCTCGGTACTCTGCTCGTGGAAAGAGATTCAACGTCACGTTGGCTTCTTCCACCTGAACCTGATGTGGATCCTGGGCGGCGTTGTCGGCGTGTTCCTCGCCCTCGACCTGTTCATGTTCTTCTTCTTCTGGGAAATGATGCTGGTGCCGATGTACTTCCTCATCGCGCTCTGGGGTCACAGTTCTTCGGACGGCAAGAAAACCCGGATCTACGCAGCGACCAAGTTCTTCATCTTCACTCAGGCTTCCGGCCTGATCATGCTGGTGGCGATCCTCGGTCTGGTCCTGGTCAACTACAACAGCACCGGCGTGATCACCTTCAACTACGCCGATCTGTTGAAGACCAAGATGTCGATGACCACCGAGTACATTCTGATGCTCGGCTTCTTCATCGCCTTCGCGGTCAAGCTGCCAGTGGTTCCGTTCCACTCCTGGCTGCCTGATGCTCACGCCCAGGCGCCGACTGCAGGTTCCGTCGACCTCGCCGGTATCCTGCTGAAAACCGCGGCCTACGGTCTGCTGCGTTTCGCCCTGCCGCTGTTCCCGAACGCCTCGGCCGAATTCGCGCCGATCGCCATGACCCTCGGTCTGATCGGGATCTTCTACGGTGCGTTCCTCGCTTTCGCGCAAACCGACATCAAGCGTCTGATCGCCTTCTCGTCCGTTTCCCACATGGGCTTCGTACTGATCGGCATCTACTCCGGCAGCCAACTGGCACTGCAAGGTGCCGTGATCCAGATGCTGGCCCACGGTCTGTCGGCAGCGGCACTGTTTATCCTCAGCGGTCAGCTGTACGAGCGTCTGCACACGCGTGACATGCGTGAGATGGGCGGTCTGTGGTCGCGTATCGCTTACCTGCCGGCGATCAGCCTGTTCTTCGCAGCCGCTTCGCTGGGTCTGCCAGGCACCGGTAACTTTGTCGGCGAGTTCCTGATCCTGATCGGTACATTCGCCAGTGCGCCATGGATCACCGCGATTGCCACCTCCGGTCTGGTGTTCGGTTCGGTCTACTCGCTGATCATGATCCACCGCGCTTACTTCGGTCCGTCCAAATCGGATTCGATCCTGCACGGCATGGACGGTCGCGAACTGATCATGGTGCTGGGCCTTGCGGTACTGCTGATTTACCTCGGCGTCTACCCGCAACCGTTCCTCGACACTTCCGCCGCCACGATGCATGGCGTGCAGCAGTGGCTCGGCACCGCCTTCACTCAACTCGCTTCGGCCCGGTAAGAGCGCTATGGAATTCACGATTCAACACTTTATTGCGCTAGCGCCACTGTTGATCACCAGCCTCACCATTATCGTGGTGATGCTGGCAATCGCCTGGCGCCGCAACCACTCGCAGACCTTCCTGATTTCGGTGGCGGGTCTGAACCTGGCCTTGCTGTCGATCCTGCCGGCCCTGAAAGTCGCGCCTCTGGCCGTGACTCCATTGCTGCAGATCGACACCTTTGCCTGCCTGTACATGGCGCTGATCCTGGTCGCCACCCTCGCTTGCGTCACCCTCGCTCACGCCTACCTCGGCGATGGCGGTTCGGGTTACCCGGGCAACCGTGAAGAACTGTACCTGCTGATCCTGATGGCCGCCGCCGGTGGCCTGGTTCTGGTCAGCGCGCAGCACCTGGCCGGGTTGTTCATCGGTCTGGAACTGCTGTCGGTGCCGGTCTACGGTCTGGTGGCCTACGCCTTCTTCAACAAGCGTTCGCTGGAAGCCGGCATCAAGTACATGGTGCTGTCGGCCGCCGGTTCCGCGTTCCTGCTGTTCGGTATGGCGCTGCTGTACGCCGACTCGGGTTCGCTGAGTTTCGTCGGTATCGGTCAAGCCCTGGCCGCGACCGGTCTGCCAAGCTCGCTGGCGCAACTGGGCCTGGGCATGATGCTGATCGGTCTGGCGTTCAAGCTGTCGCTGGTACCGTTCCACCTGTGGACGCCGGACGTGTACGAAGGTGCTCCGGCACCGGTAGCCGCGTTCCTCGCCACCGCGTCGAAAGTGGCCGTGTTCGCGGTCATGGTTCGTTTGTTCCAGATCTCCCCTGCCGCAAGCAGTGGCGTTCTGAGCAACGTGCTGACCATCATCGCCATCGCTTCGATCCTGTTCGGTAACCTGCTGGCCCTGACCCAGAGCAACCTCAAGCGTCTGCTCGGTTACTCGTCCATCGCGCACTTCGGCTACCTGCTGATCGCACTGGTGGCGAGCAAGGGTCTGGCGGTGGAAGCCATCGGCGTGTATCTGGTCACCTACGTGATCACCAGCCTCGGCGCCTTCGGCGTGATCACCCTGATGTCCTCCCCGTACAACGGCCGTGACGCAGACGCGCTGTACGAGTACCGCGGCCTGTTCTGGCGCCGTCCGTACCTGACCGCCGTACTGACCGTGATGATGCTGTCCCTGGCCGGTATCCCGCTGACCGCTGGCTTCATCGGCAAGTTCTACATCATCGCCACCGGTGTCGAGTCGCACCAATGGTGGTTGGTCGGTTCCCTGGTCCTGGGCAGCGCCATCGGCGTGTTCTACTACCTGCGCGTGATGGTCACCCTGTACCTGATCGAACCGAACCTGCGCCGCCACGACGCCCAACTGCACTGGGAACAGAAAGCAGGCGGCGTGATGCTGCTGGCGATTGCCGTCCTGGCGTTCTTCCTCGGCCTGTACCCACAACCGTTGCTGACCCTGGTTCAGCAATCGGGCCTGGCGGGCTGATCGTTTAGCGATCGTTGGCTACAAACAGAAACGGCACCTTCGGGTGCCGTTTTTGCTTCTGGGCGAGCATTCCGAGTTCCCCCCTGCCAGTCCTGCTTGAACGCCAGAAAGCTTGCGCCGATTGTGCGGTACTTTGCCAAACCTCATAGGAAAACTCACCGCATAACTGTTCCATAAGTCCACGTAAATCCTTCAGTACGAATTTGCGTCATCCCCGCGATGAAACATCTGACAACGGCAGGAAACAGAACGTCTCAGAACGCAGATTCCTTTCGCCTGACTCGACCGTTATCACGCCGTTCGATGCTCTCAGAAGCGCCCCGCCTGGTGATTCCGGCACGTCAATTCACGTTTTATCAGTACGTATTTCGACACCGCTGAAACTCGCGGCTGGAAACGTCTGGACATTTTTGACCCCGCCCTCACCGCCCTTTTAGATTCGGCTCGTGCTTGCAACAGCACTCCCAAACAACAACCAAGGAGCAACATCATGGGCTACATGGGCAGCTGGAACGCAAACCCTATCGATGAACTGGAAGAGCAGGAAGCGCCCTCTCCAGAGCAGATCGAAGCGCTGCAACTGACCGAGGAAGAACAGGCGGAACTCAACGCCGAGTGACAGAACCCGCGGGGGCCTTGCGCCCTCGCGGGCTTTCCAGGAAGGAAATCATGGACAAGACAACGTTGGCCGAGCGTGAGCTCACGGCCGATCAGGCAGAACGGCGTATTCACACCGAACTTTCACGCCTGGGCCTCACACCGCACACCCGCACCCTCGGCAGCAAAGTGGTTGCCGTTCAGGCGAGTCTTCATGGCGGCGACAACCGTCATGCCCGTGGCTCCGGCAAGGGTTATGCGGATCAGGCGCACCTGGGCGCGCTCTATGAAGCGCTCGAGCATTACTGGACGGATGAGCTCTGTACCTACGATGTTCACCACGAAACGGAACGCTATTTTAAAGACACACCAATGTTTGCCGATGACTCGCTTCTGCACAGACTCACTTGCCAGCAAAACGTGCACATCACCTGCCGGACCTATGTCTGTCCGCCGTGGCATGACCGGTTTTCCTATCCGGTGGCGCTGACTTCGCCGAACGGCTCACGTTTACCCTCGTCACCGGGCATGGCGGACTACCGCGCCGTGCGGCGTTACGCCAGCAACAGCGGCACCGCGATTGGCGCCACTTACAACGAAGCGATGCTGCACGCCGCCAACGAATGCATTGAGCGCGACGCCGTGTCGTTGTTTCTGCTCAACCATTTTTACTACCAGAACCATCCGCCACTGCGACGGGTGGCGCGCGTTGATGGCAGTGACGACCTAAGTCGTCTGTGGGCCGATGCCGAACAGGAAATCGACGGCGAAATCGTGCTGGTGGATATCAGCACCGAATTCATGACCCGGACCTTTCTGGCGTTCACGACGAAACCGGGCCCTCACCCACAGATATTCGGCAGTGGCAGCTCTCTCGACCCGCGCCACGCGGCGTGGCGGGCACTCACTGAACTGGTGCAGTTGCAACTGAGTGCCGCCGAACCCGAATACCGCCAGACGCTGGCCAATGCGCTGCGCAACCTGCAACCGTTCCCGCGCCTGCTGCGCTGTGCGCAGTTCGATCCGCAGACGCTGCTGCATCACTGCGTTCAACACGAGGAGAGACTGCCGGATTCCGCCAAAGACCTGTCGGTGCAAAATCAACTGCACCTGCTGATTCAAGACCTGCGGATTCATGGCCGTACGCTGGGTGCAGCGGTCCTGCAGCGAACCGAGCTCGGCACGACCCTGCTCAATGTGGTGATCCCCGGACTGGAACGCTTCTTCGTGGTCTGCAGCGGTAACGTCGTCCTCCCGCAAGCCCGGGGCCGTACGCTGGAGAGGCCCGCCCCATGAGCCGACCCGATCGCAACCGGGAGCTGACACTGGCCCGATCCATGCGCCTTTACCTCAACGAGAACGGCGCTGTTGGCCACTTCCTCGAACCGCGAGGCAGCGGACTGCATCACATTTTTTTCCTGCGGGTGAACGATGAGCTCTGGGTCGGCCGCAAGCTCCTGCAACGTGACCGGCATTTTCGATGGCAGGCCAGCAGCTCGCTCAAACCCGACATGTTGTTTGGCCCGCATCTGCATGCATTGTGGGGGGATGACGGGTTGTCAATCGGCTATCGGACGGTCTCCCCCGCCGACAAAGCGCAGTTCTTCGAGCACGCCTTGCATCAGGCTGACAGCGAGATCCTGTTTCCCTTCCCGCTGCTGGATGAGGCGGGCCGGGAAGCGGTCTGCCCGGCAGAGTTCTGGCAAGGCAACGAATCACTGGCCGAACAGCTGAACACCGACGAACACCACCTGCGCGAATACTGCGCCGGGCTGCTCCAGGCCATCACAGAAAAAGGCGCACTGGTTTACGACCCGGCTTGTTCAACGGGCGCGTTCATCGCCCATCTCGCCCGTGCCCTGCCCGACTGTCTTTGCCTGGGCAGTGACCGTTCGGCCTCGATGATCGAACATGCCAGGCGATGGCACAGCGCAACCTCCGTCGAGTTCGATGTGCTGGAGGCGAGTGAAGCCTTCGATACCGGGATTCGCTGCGATGTCTTGATCCTGCGTTTCCTCAACGCCGAAGTCTTGACCCGCCGAGCGGCCCAAACCGCATTCGAGTCGCTGATCCGCTGCGTCAAGCCCGGCGGCACGATCCTCGTTTTCGGTCACACCCCGGTGCTGATCCCGGTCACCTGGCTTGCCTCCACCCACCACCTGAAACTTGAATCCAGCGTCGCGGCACGGCCTGGGCAGGTCGAGCTGTTCCAGTTCTATCGTCTGACGGTTCAGGCGTCATGACCTTCTCCCTGCACAGCCGAGGTTATTACCCGACCGGCGACGGCCATCAACTCTATTGGGAACGGCATGGTGTTCCGGGACACGAACCGGTGTTTTTCCTCCATGGCGGCCCCGGCGGACGTATCAGTCGTCACCATCTGCAGTTTTTCGACCTGGGCCGGTTCGACATCATCCTGTTTGACCAACGAGGTTGCGGGCGCTCGACGCCTTACGGCGAGCTGCGGGACAACAGCACCGCGCCGTGTGTCGAAGACATCGATGCCCTGCGCCAGCATTTCGGCTTCGAAAAAATCAGCGTGCTGGGCGTGTCATGGGGTAGCTGGCTGGCGATTCAGTACCAGCAGCGTTACCCGCAGCACCTGCTGAAAACCACGCTGGTTTCGGTATTCGTGCCGTTTGCCGACAATGTCCGGGCTTACGATCAGGCGCTCAATGACGGGCTGACGCAATCGCCAGAATCATCGCCCGGCCAACACGCCAGGAACATCTACCGGATCCTCGGCGAAGGCTGTCCATCGCAGCAACACCGCGCCGCCATCGAATGGTTGAACGCTGTTCTACGTCGCACAGGGCAGACGATTTGCCGCGCCACACTGGAGCGCTTCGTCGATCGGGAAGCGGTGCTCGCGATCCGCCTCGAACTGCATTACCACCTGCACAACTATTTCTTCACACCAAAGGACGAATACCTGACCCTCGACGACAACACCCTGCTGATCCAGGGCATCCACGACACCCATGGCATGGCCAGCGTGCGCTGGCTCAGGCAACGCATGAACATCCACTGCCGACTGCTGCATGCCGGGCACAACGCCTTTGAAAACGCCATCCTCAAAGCGGTGCGTCGGGCGGTGAAACGTGAAATCGAAAGGTGAGCGTTATATGGCCGTAGGATTTTTTTCCGTTACTGGCCCGTCCCGCCGGGAACACAGAAAGCTCTCTCCAGAATGCCCGTCTCGTCCTACAGCCACGCCAGGAAACAAGACGTTATCTTGGGTCACGGTTTACCAAGCGGCTGAGGCCAGAACGGACAATGAAACGTGAAATCTTTTTTGAGCTGGTGAGCAGCTTCGATTCATCGGTGGTCGAGCGACGGAGCAAAGTCATGCAATTTCCCTATATAGCGCGGCGTGCAGGTTTGCCCCTCACCTGCACAGAACAAATCCGGGACTTTGCCGCCCCCCCTTGATTCTGGCTATATTTGTCCAGAATATGAGGAAGACATGATGATCATCGTTCCGTTGGCCGAAGCCAAAAACAATCTATCCAGACTCGTCGATGAGGCCGCCTCGGGGCAAATCATCACAATTGCCAAACATGGGCGTGCACTCGCTCGTCTGGTTCCTGTCACCAACGCTCACGGTCCGCGCATAGGTGCGATGAAGGGCAAACTCGTGCTCCCCGAAAACTTCGACGCGCCACTACCGGATGACATGCTCGACGCGTTTGAGGGTGGCCAGTCATGAGGGTATTGCTCGACACCCACATTCTGCTCTGGACGCTTTCAGACGATTCCAGACTCTCCGCAAAAGCCAGAAAACTGATTGAGAACGCCACCGAAATCTACATCAGCGCTGCGACCTACTGGGAGATAGCGATCAAGGTCGGGCTCGGCAAGTTGAATGTTGATCTCGAAGAGATAAGGCAATACAGCCTCGACAGCGGTTTTATCGAACTCCCAGTGACCTCAGAACACGCCATTGCCGTAAAGGAGCTTGAACACCACCATCGCGATCCATTCGATCGGCTTATTGTTGCAACCGCCATGATTGAGCCGATGAAGCTGCTAACCGCCGATCCCCTGGTGGCTCAGTACACAGATCTGGCTGTTCTGGTCTGAATCCCGCACAAAGAAAAACGGCACCCGAAGGTGCCGTCCCATTCCTCAAAAACCCTTACTTGCGTGCCGCCTCCCACGACTTGAGCAGTTCGTTGTAGCTCACGGTTTCGCCTTTCGGCTTCTCGTTGGCCAGCTTCGGTTTGGGTGCGCCCGGCTGGTCGAACCAGTATTGCGCGTCGCGCTCGGGGTTCATTTTCGGTGCGCACACCGCTTGGGCCTTGGAGCGTTCCAGACGGGTCATGATCGCGTCCTGATCCTTGGCCAGACCGTCGAGGGCCTGTTGCGGGGTCTTCTCACCGCTGGCGGCCTCGGCGATGTGGCTCCACCACAGTTGCGCCAGGCGTGGATAATCCGGCACGTTGGTGCCGGTCGGCGTCCATTGCACACGGGCCGGGCTGCGGTAGAACTCGACCAGACCACCGAGTTTCGGTGCCAGATCGGTCATCGCTTGCGAGTTGATATCCGACTCGCGAATCGGCGTCAGGCCGACGATGGTTTTCTTCAGCGACACGGTTTTCGAGGTCACGAACTGCGCATACAGCCAGGCCGCGAGTTTCTGTTTCTCAGGCGTGGATTTCATGAAAGTCCACGAGCCCACGTCCTGATAACCGAGCTTCATCCCCTCTTCCCAGTACGGCCCGCGCGGCGACGGCGCCATGCGCCATTTCGGCGTGCCGTCGGCGTTGACCACCGGCAGACCCGGCTTGGTCATGTCGGCGGTGAAGGCCGTGTACCAGAAGATCTGCTGGGCGATGTTGCCTTGGGACGGCACCGGGCCGGATTCGGAGAAGGTCATGCCCGCCGCTTCCGGTGGCGCGTACTTCTTCAGCCAGTCGACGTATTTGGTGGTGGCGAACACCGCCGCCGGTCCGTTGGTGTCGCCGCCGCGGGTCACGCTGGAACCGACCGGGTGGCAATCCTCGACGCGAATCCCCCACTCGTCCACCGGCAAACCGTTGGGAATGCCCTTGTCGCCGCCACCGGCCATGGAGAACCAGGCATCGGTGAAGCGCCAGCCCAGGGACGGGTCTTTCTTGCCGTAGTCCATGTGCCCGTAGATGCGCTTGCCGTCGATTTCCTTGACGTCTTCGCTGAAGAACTTGGCGATGTCTTCATAGGCCGACCAGTTCACCGGCACGCCCAGTTCATAGCCGTACTTTTCCTTGAACTTGGCTTTCAGGTCGGCGCGTTCGAACCAGTCGGCGCGGAACCAGTAAAGGTTGGCGAACTGCTGGTCGGGCAATTGATAGATCTTGCCGTCCGGCGCAGTGGTAAAGGAGATGCCGATGAAGTCCTTGATGTCGAGGGTCGGCGAGGTGAAGTTCTTGCCTTCGTTGGCCATCAGGTCGGTGATCGATTCGGTCTTGCCGTAGCGAAAGTGCGTACCGATCAGGTCCGAGTCGTTGACCCAGCCGTCGTAGATGTTCTTGTCCGACTGCATCACCGTCTGCATTTTTTCCACCACGTCGCCTTCCTGCAGCAGGTCGTGGGTCAGCTTGATGCCGGTGATTTCGCTGAAGGCCTTGGCCAGCACCTTGGATTCATATTCGTGAGTGGTCAGGGTTTCCGAGACAACCTTGATGTCCATCCCGCGGAACGGCTCGGCCGCCTTGATGAACCACTTCAGTTCTTCGAGCTGCTGCTCGGCCGTCAGGGTCGACGGCTTGAACTCGCTGCCGATCCATTTTTTTGCGGCATCTTCGTAGGCGTCGGCCCAGGCGGACGCGCTCAAACCGCTGAGTGCCAGCATGGCTGCCAATGAAATGCTATGTCGCAGCTTATTTTTCTTATCGAACATAGAGACCTCCTGTTAGGTTTTCGGAGCACGATTGCCGAGCGATTCGACTAGCCCCAACGCATCACAGCCAACAGCCACACCAGGGACAACGCGGACGCTACCCAGATGCTCCAGTCGGTCACGCCGATTACCAGCAGATGCAGGTAGGCGCTGCCGAGAAGACCGATGAACAAGCGATCGCCACGGGTGGTGGCAATCGGCAGAAACCCTCGCCGCAAAATGCTCGGCGAGCGCAGTTCCCAGGTGGTCATGCCCACCAGGATCAAACCAATCACGATGAAAAACGCCGCCGTCGGGACGGTCCAGCTCATCCATTCCATCATCAGTTCCTCAGACCCGGCCCAGGGCAAAGCCCTTGGCCACGTGGTTGCGAACGAACCAGATCACCAGCATGCCGGGGAGAATAGTCAACACCCCCGCTGCCGCCAGTACGCCCCAGTCAATCCCGGATGCCGACACCGTGCGCGTCATCACCGCCGCGATCGGTTTGGCGTTCACCGAAGTCAGCGTGCGCGCCAGCAGCAGTTCGACCCAGGAAAACATGAAGCAGAAAAACGCCGTCACACCGATGCCGGAGCCGATCAGCGGAATGAAGATCTTCACGAAGAACTTGGGAAAACTGTAGCCGTCGATGTAGGCGGTTTCGTCGATTTCCTTTGGCACCCCGGACATGAAACCTTCGAGGATCCACACCGCCAGCGGCACGTTGAACAGGCAGTGCGCCAGCGCCACGGCGATGTGGGTGTCGAACAGGCCGATCGACGAATACAGCTGGAAGAACGGCAGCAGGAACACCGCCGGTGGCGCCATGCGGTTGGTCAGCAGCCAGAAGAAGAGGTGCTTGTCGCCGAGAAAGCGGTAGCGTGAAAACGCGTAGGCCGCCGGCAGTGCCACGGTCAAAGAGATGATCGTGTTCAGACTGACGTAGTACAGCGAGTTGATATAGCCGGTATACCAGCTCGGGTCGGTGAAGATCACCTTGTAGTTCGCCAGCGTGAAATCCTGTGGGAAAAGAGTCAGTCCGCCGAGGATTTCGGTGTTGCTCTTGAAAGACATGTTCAGCAGCCAGTAGATCGGCACCAGCAGGAACAGGATGTAGAGCAGCAGTGGGATCAGCTTTCTTTTGCTCATGGCCGGGCCTCAGCGGTTGGCATCGTTGTGGGTCATGGCGGTGTAGAACAGCCAGGACACCAGCAGGATGATCAGGAAGTACACCAGCGAGAATGCCGCCGCCGGCCCCAGGTCGAATTGGCCTACGGCCATCTGGGTCAAGGTCTGACTCAGGAAGGTCGTCGAGTTACCCGGCCCGCCACCGGTGAGCACGAACGGTTCGGTGTAGATCATGAAGCTGTCCATGAAGCGCAGCATCACCGCGATCAGCAGCACGCTTTTCAACTTGGGCAACTGAATGTGCCGGAACACGGCCCAGGCCGAGGCCCGGTCGATGCGCGCAGCCTGGTAATACACATCGGGAATCGCCCGCAGGCCGGAGAAACACAGCAGCGCCACCAGCGAAGTCCAGTGCCAGACGTCCATCACCAGCACGGTGACCCAGGCGTCCATGGTGTTGGCCGCGTAGTTGTAGCTGATGCCCATGGCGTTGAGGCTCGACCCGAGCAGGCCGATGTCGGCGCGGCCGAAAATCTGCCAGATGGTGCCGACCACGTTCCATGGAATCAGCAACGGGATCGCCAGCACGATCAGCACCACCGACGACCAGCGACCCTTGGTCGGCATGGTCAGGGCAATGGCGATCCCGAGGGGGATTTCGATCAGCAGCACACACGCCGAGTAGATGAACTGGCGCAGCAACGAGTCGTGCAGACGCGGATCGAGCAGCACCTGCTTGTACCAGTCGGCGCCGACGAAGTAGCGGCTGGACTGGTCGAAAATGTCCTGCACCGAATAGTTGACCACGGTCATCATCGGGATCACGGCACTGAAGGCCACCAGCAGGAACACCGGCAACACCAGCCACCAGGCTTTGTTGTTCTGCACCTTGTTCATGGCTGTACCTCGCTGTCGGTGGCATCCAGCAGAAACTCGTCGGCATAGACCATCAGCCACTGCGCCGGAAAACTGATGTACGCCGTGCCCTGGGGCACCGGTTTGTCCTCGGCCAGACGCACTTTCAGCGGTGCGCCGTCCAGATCCAGGGTCATGATCTTGTAGGTGCCGAGGTCTTCGACGTGTACGACCCGCGCCTGCATCGCGTCATCGAACGGCTCGTCCCACACATGGATGAACTCGGGACGGATGCCGACCTTCAGATTTTTCCACTGGCCGTGTTCGATATGGCGCTGCAAGGCGTCGGACAGCGGCAGATGGGTCGAGTTGAAGCCGACTCCGCCCGGTTGCGGCTGCACTTCGATCAGGTTCATCCCCGGGCTGCCGATGAAGTAGCCGACAAAGGTGTGGCTCGGCCGCTCGAACAGTTCCCGTGGGGTGCCGAACTGGACGATCTGGCCGCCGTACATCACCGCGATCTTGTCGGCGAAGGTCGAGGCCTCCAGCTGATCGTGAGTGACGTAGACCATGGTGATGTTGAACTGCTCGTGGATCTGCTTGAGCTTGCGCCGCAGTTTCCATTTCAGGTGCGGGTCGATCACCGTCAGCGGCTCGTCGAACAGAATCGCCGAGACGTCATCGCGCACCAGGCCACGGCCCATGGAGACTTTCTGTTTTTCGTCGGCGGTGAGGTTGCGCGCCTTTTTGCTCAACAGGTTTTGCAGATCGAGGACTTCGGCGATTTCCTGCACCTTGCTGTGCACTTTCGCCTCGGCCAGGCCCTGATTGCGCAGGGGAAAGGCCAGGTTGTCGAACACGGTCATGGTGTCGTACACCACCGGGAACTGGAACACCTGGGCGATGTTGCGCTTCTCCGGCGTCAGGTCGTTGACCGCTTTGCCATCGAACAGCACATGGCCCTGGGACGGACTGAGCAGGCCGGAAATGATGTTGAGCAACGTCGATTTGCCGCAACCCGAAGGGCCGAGCAAGGCATAGGCGCCGCCCTGCTCCCAGATGTGGTCCATCTCGCGGATCGCATAGTCCTCGGGCCCGCTCGGGGTTTTACTGTAGCTGTGGGCGAGGTGCTGCAAACGGATTTCGGCCATCAGGCAACCCTCGCGACGCGCCGGCCCGGTGCCTGCACCAGACGGCCCTGCGCATCGAACACAAACAGTTTATGGGTCGGGATATAGATGCGGATCGGCGCATCGACGTCGTATTCGTGAACCCCCGGCAAATGCAGCACCAGCAGGAAATGCTCGTTGCGCACGTGGAGGAAGGTTTCCGAACCGCTGATTTCCGCCACCTCGACGGTCACCGCCAGTTCCAGGTCGTCATCGTTGCTCGGCACCAGCGAGATGTGGCTCGGGCGCACGCCAAAACGAAACTCGCCCTCGCCCACCGGCCGCAGGTCGACGTTCAACGGGAAGTGCACGAAGTTGGCGAAACTCACTTCGTTACCGGCGATGTGCCCCGGCATCAGGTTGATCGGCGGCTCGGAGAACAATTCAGCCGCCAGCACCGTTTGCGGCTGGTGATAGACCTCGGTCGACGGGCCGCTCTGGATCACCCGGCCTTCATGAAGAATGGTGGTGGTGCCGCCCAGCGCCAGCGCTTCATTGGGCTCGGTGGTCGCGTAAATCGCGATGGTGTGGCGCGCCTTGAACAGCTCGCGCATTTCCTGGCGCAGTTCTTCGCGCAGCTTGTAGTCGAGGTTGACCAGCGGCTCGTCGAACAGGATCAGCTCGGCATCCTTGACCAGCGCCCGGGCCATCGCGGTGCGCTGTTGCTGGCCGCCGGACAGTTCCAGCGGATAGCGCTTGAGAAACTTCTCGATGCGCAGCATCTTCGCGGTTTCCTGCACCTTGCTCTGAATCTGCTCATTGGAGATCCCGGCCTGGCGCAGCGGCGAGGCGATGTTCTCGAACACCGTCATGGTCGGGTAATTGATGAACTGCTGATAGACCATCGACACGTTGCGCAAACGCACCGGGCGCTGGGTGACGTCGACGCCGTTCATCAGGATGCGGCCGCTGTCGGGCTTGTCCAGACCGGCCATCAGGCGCATCAGACTGGTCTTGCCGGACAGCGTGCGTCCGAGCAAAACGTTGAAAGATCCAGGTTCGAATTTCAGGCTCGCATCGTCGATCCAGGTCTGGCCCTCGACGGTACGGCAGACGTGCTCCAGGGTGAGTGACATGGCTCGGCCTTTTTATTATTGGAGTCAAGCGACCTGTCCTGTAGAGCGACATTCGTGCCAGAAACGGCAAGCTGTTGATTTACCGCCAGATTCGCTGAAAGCCACGCAAACCGTGGTTCGTAGCTGAACACAAGTGAACAGTCGCGACTGAACAATTGAACAGTTTGGCGATTGACAATGAACAATAGTGAACAACACTCTATGGATGCTTTTTGCTCATCGAATGAGCCATAACAAAAACAACAAAGCACCCTTCAGAGACTGCCAATCATGGCCGCACCTGCTCCGCCGCTTTCCCACGACGCCCTCGTCCAGAGTTCCTGGCAACGTTGCCGCGCGTTCGGTCTGGATCACCAAAGCGCCCCGGCCTTTGATCAGTTGCCCGCCGCCGGCATCGCGCATCTGCTCGACAGCCATCACGCGCTGGTGCAGACCACCCACCAGGAAGTCTTGCCCTACTACGAAAACATCCTCAGCAATTCCAACTGCCTGATCATGCTCGCCGACAATCAGGGCCAGGTGCTGACCTCGTGGGGCACGCAACGCTTTATCGAGCCGAGTCTGGCGCGGGGTTTTCAACCGGGAGCGAGTTGGATCGAACGCGCCAGCGGCACCAACGCCATCGGCACGGCGCTGGCCTGCGAGCAGGCGGTACACATCGAACACGATGAACACTTTCTCAAGGCCAACCGCTTCATGACCGGTTCCGCCGCGCCGATTTTCGATGCCGAGCGCAAGGTCATCGCCGTACTTGATGTGTCCAGTGACAGCTATCTGCCGCCCTCGCATACCCTCGGCATGGTCAAGATGATGAGCCAGACCGTGGAGAACCGGCTGATCCTCAACCTGTTCCATGGTCAGCACTTTCAACTGACCTTCAACACCGGGTTGAACAACCTCGACAGCCAGTGGGCCGGGCTGCTGATCTTTGATGAGAGCGGTCAGGTGCTGTCGGCCAACCGTCGGGCCGACAATCTGCTGGGTGTGCGCTTGTCGCGGGTCAGCGTTGAAAGCCTGTTCAAGGTGTCGTTGCTGGAGTTGATCAATCAGCCGGACGGTTTGCCGTTTGCCTTGCAGACTTCCGGGCGCAATCGTTTCCAGTGTTTGTTGAAGCGACCTAAACAGGCGCCGGTTCAGGCGCGAGTCTTCACTGAAACAAGAACCGCTGAAACCAGAACCGCTGAAACCAGAACCGCCGAACCGAAAGTCGCCGCACCCACGGCCATCAGCCTGAGCACATTGCACTTCGGCGACAGCCGCGTGGAAAAAGCCGTGCGCCAGGCTGAACGTCTGCTGGAAAAGGACATCCCGCTGCTGATTCACGGCGAAACCGGGGTGGGCAAGGAAGTCTTCGTCAAAGCCCTGCACCAAGCCAGCTCCCGCAGCAAACAGGCGTTCATCGCCGTCAACTGCGCGGCGATCCCCGCCGAACTGGTGGAGTCAGAGCTGTTCGGCTACGAGAAAGGCGCGTTCACCGGTGCCAACCAGAAAGGCAGCATCGGCCTGATCCGCAAGGCCGACAAGGGGACGCTTTTCCTCGATGAAATTGGCGATATGCCACTGCCAACCCAGGCCCGGCTGTTGCGGGTGTTGCAGGAGCGCTGCGTGCAACCGGTGGGCAGCAGCGAGCTGTTCCCGGTGGATCTGCGGATCATTTCCGCCACCAACCGTTCGCTCCGGGAACAGGTGCAACTGGGGCGCTTTCGCGAGGATTTGTACTACCGCATCGGCGGCCTGACCTTGGAACTACCTCCGCTTCGCGAGCGCAGCGACAAGCAGGCGCTGTTCAAACGCCTGTGGGAACAACATCGCGAGCCATCGCAGTGGGCGGGATTGAGTCGCGAGGTGCTGGAACTGTTCGAGCGGCACCCGTGGCCGGGCAATCTGCGCCAGGTCAGCAGCGTGATGCAGGTGGCGCTGGCGATGGCCGAGGAACAACCGATTCGACCCGAGCATTTGCCGGACGATTTTTTCGTCGACCTGGAGATGGAGCCCGTCGAAGTGGCCGAGCCGTTGAGCATCGACCTGAACGATGCCGAGGCGTTGAACCGGGAGTTGCAGCTGGCCGGGGGCAATATTTCCCACCTGGCGCGGCGATTGGGGGTGAGCCGCAATACGCTGTACAAGCGATTGCGGCAGCTTGAAAGCTGAGCGCCCCCATAGCAGGTCAGGCCGAAATTGCTGGTTCAACAGGCGCAGCCGATGCGGACGCCAACGTCCGCAGGCCCATCAGCACCACGACCATCATCATCAGACCTGCAGCAATCGCGACCGCGAACCCTGCCCGTGCACCAAAAGCATCAATCACCAGCCCCGCCAGCATGCCGCCGAGCGCCACGCCGATGCTGATTCCGGTGGTCATCCACGTCAGGCCTTCGGTCATCCTCGCTGCTGGGATGATGATTGTTCCCAGCTTCATGACCACAACCATGGTCGGCGCGAACGAGATGCCGGCGATAAACAGCATCGCGGTAAGGACATAAACGTCCGGTGAGAAAATCGGCAATACGCCGGTGACTGCCGTGACCAGGATCCCGATAAAGAACTGCTTTTCAATCGCCAGCGAAACCCGCAACGCGCCGAAGGTCAGGCCCGCCACCAGCGAGCCGAACGCATAGGCGGCGAGGATGAAGGTGGCGGACGCTGGCCAGCCCTGGGCATTGGCGAAGGCCACAACGGCGACATCGATCGATCCGCCAATGGCGCCCATCGCCAGCAGTGCCAGGACAATGGTGCGAACGCCGGGAATCAGCAGGGTCGAACCGCTGTTTTTCCGGTTGCCCGCCACGACTTTCGGTTCGGTCTGACGCTGCATGAGAAACGCCGTCACGCCGACGGCCAGCAACCCCACCGCCACCAGCGGCCCGGCTTCCGCGAAGAAACTTACGCTCAAACCGATCGCCAGTGGCGGGCCGATGATGTAAGCCAGTTCGGTGAGGACCGTGTCCAGCGAGAACGCGGTGTGCAGTTGTGGCTTGCCACGAAACAATTGCGTCCAGCGTGCGCGGATCATGGACGGCATGCTCGGCATCGTCCCCGCCAGTGCCGCCAGCACAAAAAACAGCGCGGCGGGCGCCCTCAGGTGCACCGCAACAATCAGCGCCAACAACATGACGATGCTGAACGCCGTGACGACGGGCAGCACGCGACTCTGGCCACGCCGATCAACCTGTTTCGAGATGCGCGGGCCGAGCAGCGCATTGGCCAGGGTAAACGTACCGGCGACTGCACCGGCCAGCCAGTAAACGCCGGTCTGCTGCACCAGCATGGTGATGATGCCGATGCCGATCATTGCCTGTGGCAGTCGGGCAATAGAGCTCGCGAGGATCAGCCCGGTCGCGCCGGGTGTCGATACCAACTCGCGATAGTGATTAGCCATGATTCCTCCCTTCCGGATTCGCCGCTGATGAGCATCCTGCCGCGTGCGCTATCAAGACCCATGCGAATACCAAAAGCAATCACACATTGTCTGGATCGTTCCCTCGCGGAGCGTGGGAACGATCAACTGTCTGC
This sequence comes from Pseudomonas sp. 3-2, assembly GCF_019710535.1. NCBI lineage: Bacteria > Pseudomonadati > Pseudomonadota > Gammaproteobacteria > Pseudomonadales > Pseudomonadaceae > Pseudomonas > Pseudomonas sp. 3-2. Next base: position 4,118,418 of record NZ_CP081200.1, read on the forward strand.
GTGAGAACGATCAGTAGGGACAGAAAAACAAAACCCGCACAAGGCGGGTTTTGTTTGTAACAGGCGCAGCAATCAGTCAGCCAGACGCCAAGTCGTGCCGCCCTTGCCGTCCTCCAGCACCACGCCCATGGCGGTGAGCTGGTCGCGGATGCGGTCGGATTCGGCCCAGTCCTTGCCGGCCCGTGCCGCCAGACGCGCAGCGATCAGCGCCTCGACTTCGGCTGCATCGACACGCCCTTCGGCGCCGGCCTGCAGGAAGTCATCGGCTTCGAGCTGCAACACACCCAGCACGCTGGCCAGTTCTTTCAGGCGTGCCGCCAGACCGGCCGCAGCCTCGAGATCGCTCTCGCGCAGACGGTTGATCTCACGCACCATCTCGAACAGCACCGCGCAGGCTTCCGGCGTGCCGAAGTCGTCGTTCATCACCGTGGTGAAACGCTCGACGAACGCTTCGCCGCCCGCCGGCGCCACATTCGGCAGGCCTTTCAACGCGTGGTAGAAACGCTCCAGTGCGCCCTTGGCGTCCTTGAGGTTGTCTTCCGAGTAGTTGATCGCGCTGCGGTAGTGGCTCGACACCAGCAGGTAACGCACGACTTCCGGGTGGTACTTGTCGAGCACGTCGCGAATGGTGAAGAAGTTGTTCAAGGACTTGGACATCTTCTCGCCATTGATACGGATCATGCCGCAATGCATCCACGCGTTGGCGTAGGTCTTGCCGGTGGCCGCTTCGCTCTGGGCGATTTCGTTTTCGTGGTGCGGGAACTCGAGGTCGCTGCCGCCGCCATGAATGTCGAACGTCTCACCCAGGCAGCAGGTGGACATCACCGAGCACTCGATGTGCCAGCCCGGACGCCCGGCGCCCCACGGCGATTCCCAGCTCGGCTCGCCCGGCTTGACGCCTTTCCAGAGCACGAAGTCCAGCGGATCTTCCTTGGCTTCGTCGACCTCGATCCGCGCACCGATGCGCAGGTCTTCGATCTTCTTGCGCGAGAGCTTGCCGTAGCCCATGAACTTGCCGACGCGGTAGTACACGTCGCCATTGCCCGGGGCGTAGGCGTAACCCTTGTCGATCAGGGTCTGGATCATCGCGTGCATGCCAGGGATGTGATCCGTGGCGCGCGGCTCCATGTCCGGCTTCTGGATGTTCAGGCGCGCTTCGTCTTCGTGCATCGCGGCGATCATGCGCTCGGTCAACGCTTCGAACGACTCGCCGTTCTCGTTGGCCCGGTTGATGATCTTGTCGTCGATGTCGGTGATGTTGCGCACGTAGGTCAGGTCATAACCGCTGAACCGCAACCAGCGGGTCACCAGGTCGAACGCGACCATGCTGCGGCCGTGGCCCAGGTGGCAGTAGTCGTACACGGTCATCCCGCAGACGTACATGCGCACCTTGTTGCCATCCAGCGGCTTGAAGATTTCTTTGCTCTTGGTGAGCGTGTTGTAGATCGTAAGCACGGTGTTTCCTTAAGACTTGATCACTGGCCCCACGAATCACGCAGGGTCACGGTACGGTTGAATACCGGCTGACCTGGTTTCGAGTCCTTGATATCCGCGACGAAGTAACCTTCGCGCTCGAACTGGAAACGGTCTTCCGGCTGTGCGTTGCCCAGCGAGGGTTCAGCACGACAACCGGTCAGCACTTGCAGTGAGTCAGGGTTGATGTTGTCCAGGAAACTCGCGCTGTCTTCGGCCTTCTCCGGGTTCGGAGAACGGAACAGGCGATCGTACAGACGCACTTCGCACTCGATGCTGGCACCGGCCGGCACCCAGTGGATCACGCCCTTGACCTTGCGGCCTTCAGGGTTCTTGCCCAGGGTGTCCGGATCGTAGGAGCAACGCAGCTCGACGATGTTGCCGTCGGCGTCCTTGATCGCTTCGTCGGCACGGATCACGTAGCTGCCGCGCAGACGCACTTCGCCATTCGGCTCCAGGCGCTTGTAGCCTTTTGGCGGTTCTTCCATGAAGTCATCGCGGTCGATGTAGATTTCACGGGCGAACGGCAGCTGGCGCACGCCGAGTTCTTCTTTCTGCGGATGACGCGGCAGTTCGAGGTTCTCGACCTGGCCTTCCGGGTAGTTGGTGATCACGACTTTCAACGGACGCAGCACGCACATGGCGCGCGGGGCGTTCGCGTCCAGGTCCTGACGGATGCTGAACTCGAGCATGCCGAAATCGACCACGCCGTCGGAACGGTTGGTGCCGATCATCTCGCAGAAGTTGCGGATCGACGCCGGGGTGTAGCCACGGCGGCGGAAGCCCGACAGCGTCGACATGCGCGGATCGTCCCAGCCGTTGACGTGTTTCTCGTCAACCAGTTGCTTGAGCTTGCGCTTGCTGGTGATGGTGTAGTTGAGGTTCAGACGGCTGAACTCGTACTGACGCGGGTGCGCCGGCACTGGCAGTGCGTCGAGGAACCACTCGTACAGCGGACGATGGCTTTCGAACTCCAGGGTGCAGATCGAGTGGGTGATGCCTTCGATGGCGTCCGACTGACCGTGGGTGAAGTCGTAGTTCGGGTAGATGCACCACTTGTCACCGGTCTGGTGGTGATGGGCGTGGCGGATGCGGTACATGATCGGGTCGCGCAGGTTCATGTTCGGCGAGGCCATGTCGATCTTGGCACGCAGTACGCGGGCACCGTCCGGGAACTCACCGGCGCGCATGCGGGCGAACCAGTCCAGGTTCTCTTCAACCGAACGGTCGCGGAACGGGCTGTTCTTGCCCGGCTCGGTCAGGCTGCCGCGGTATTCCCTGGCTTGCTCGGGCGTCAGGTCGTCGACGTAGGCCTTGCCGGCCTTGATCAGCTCGACGGCCCAGTCGTGCAACTGGTCGAAGTATTGCGAGGCGTAGCGCACTTCGCCGGACCATTCGAAGCCCAGCCATTTGACGTCGCTTTCGATCGCGTCGATGTATTCCTGGTCTTCCTTGGCCGGGTTGGTGTCGTCGAAACGCAGGTGAGTGACGCCGCCGAACTCCTGGGCCAGGCCGAAGTTCACACAGATCGACTTGGCGTGGCCGATGTGCAGGTAGCCGTTGGGCTCAGGCGGGAAACGGGTGACGATCTGCGTGTGCTTACCCGAGTCCAGGTCCGCCTGGATGATCGGGCGCAGGAAATTGACCGGCGTAACGGGGCCGGTCTTGGAATTCGAGGTAGGGTCGACAGTGGGCTTGCTCATAGGATCCTTGAACGTACAGTGCGCGGCCGGGACACGGGCCTGACAAAACAAAGCCGCTATCATAGCCGATGCTGTCAAGCCCCTGACAGAGCAGGGCTTAAAAGGAATGCATTTAATCGCCGGGTTTTGAAAAACAGCCTCGAAATTCGCGCCTGTCACGCTAAACTGCGCACCTTGGCCCCCACGGGCTGAACCGGTACGGGGCCCAAATGTCCCAATACCCACGAATTCCTTATAAAGAGCATCGATCATGACTCAAGTTAAATTGACCACCAACTTCGGTGACATCGTCCTGCAACTGGACGCTGAAAAGGCGCCTCTCACCACCGCCAACTTCATCGAGTACGTTAAAAAGGGTCACTACGAGAACGTCGTGTTCCACCGCGTCATCAAAGGCTTCATGATCCAGGGCGGCGGTTTCGAGCCAGGCATGAAAGAAAAGAAAGACAAGAGCCCGAGCATCCAGAACGAAGCCGACAACGGTCTGAAGAACGACAAGTACACCATCGCCATGGCCCGTACCATGGACCCGCATTCGGCTTCGGCGCAGTTCTTCATCAACGCCTCCGACAACAGCTTCCTGAACCACACCGCCAAGACCGCTCAGGGCTGGGGTTATGCCGTGTTCGGTAAAGTGGTTTCGGGCACCGACGTTGTCGACAAGATCGAAGGCGTTTCCACCACCTCCAAGGCAGGCCACCAGGACGTACCCGCAGACGACGTGATCATCGAGAAAGCCGAGATCATCGAAGCGTGATATTGCTGATTTCAGACTTGCATCTGGAAGAGGAGCGCCCGGACATTACCCGGGCGTTTCTGGATTTACTCGCCGGACGCGCCCGCTCGGCGAGTGCGTTGTACATTCTGGGCGACTTCTTCGAGGCGTGGATTGGCGACGACGCCATGACCCCCTTCCAGCGTTCCATCTGCCAGGCCCTGCGCGAACTCAGCGACAGTGGCACGGCCATTTTTCTGATGCACGGCAATCGCGACTTCATGCTCGGCAAGGCCTTCTGTAAAGAGGCCGGCTGCACGCTGTTGAAGGACCCGAGTGTCGTGCAGTTTTACGACGAACCGGTGCTGCTGATGCACGGCGACAGCCTGTGCACCCGCGACGAAGCCTATATGAAGCTGCGCCGCTACCTGCGCAATCCGCTGAGCCTGTTCATCCTGCGCAACCTGCCCTTGCGCACCCGGCACAAGCTCGCGCGCAAGCTGCGCAGCGAAAGCCGGGCGCAGACGCGGATGAAGGCCAATGACATCGTCGATGTCACGCCGGAGGAAATTCCGCGGATCATGCAGGAATACGGGGTGAAAACCCTGGTTCACGGGCACACCCATCGCCCGGCGATCCACAAGTTGCAGATCGGCGATCAGGCGGCGAAGCGAATTGTGCTGGGGGATTGGGATCGTCAGGGTTGGGCGTTGCAGGTGGATGAGAACGGGTTTGCGTTGGCGCCATTCGACTTCGCGCCGCCGCCAGCACTGCCCGCCCCCGCAATCTAAAGCCAAACCCAAAAACAAATGTGGGAGCGGGCTTGCTCCCACATTTGACCGTACTTCGGATCAGTGACCGCTGGCGGCCGGGCCTGCCTTGGCAGCGAATGGCGGCTTGGCCAGCCACACAATCAGAATCAACCCCATGAACCCCCAGCCCAGCAACGTGAAGTAATCCACGGTGGAGAGCATGTACGCCTGACTGGTGAGGATCTGATCCATCTGCGCATAGGCCGATTGGCTCGCGCCACCCAGCGAATGCAAGGTCTCGCGAGTCGCTGGCTCGAAGGTGCTGATGCTCTCGCTCATATAGGCATGATGCTGATCCGCCCGGCGAATCCAGATCCACGTAGTCAACGACGCCGCAAAGCTGCCGCCCAGTGTCCGCAGAAACGTCGCCAGACCCGCGCCATCGGCAATCTGGCTCGGCGGCAGGTCCGACATCAGAATGCTCAGGGTCGGCATGAAGAACAGCGCCACGCCAATCCCCATGAACAACTGCACCAGGGCGATGTGCTGAAAGTCCACTTCGTTGGTGAACTCGGCGCGCATGAAGCAGCTCAGGCCGATCGCCAGGAACGCCAGCCCGGCCAGCAGGCGCAGGTCGAACTTGTGCGCGTACTTGCCGACAAACGGTGAAAGCAGCACCGGCAGAATGCCGATCGGCGCCACCGCCAGACCGGCCCAGGTCGCGGTGTAGCCCATCTGGGTCTGCAACCACTGCGGCAGGATCAGGTTGATGCCGAAGAATCCGGCGTAACCCAATACCAGCACCAGCGTGCCGATGCGGAAGTTGCGATAGGCAAACAGCCGCAGGTTGACCACCGGATGCTGGTCGGTCATTTCCCAGATGACGAACACCGCCAGCGCGATCACCGAAATCGCCGCGCCGATGATGATGAAGTTCGACTCGAACCAGTCCAGGTCATTGCCTTTGTCGAGGATCACCTGCAACGCGCCCACGCCGATGATCAGCGTGATCAGCCCGACGTAATCCATCGGCTGATGGCTGGTGACCACCGGGCGCTTGGCCAGCTGCTGGCGCACCACCATCACCGCGAAGATCCCGATCGGCACGTTGATGAAGAAAATCCACGGCCAGCTGTAACTGTCGGTGATCCAGCCGCCGAGGATCGGCCCGGCAATCGGCGCCACCACCGTGACCATCGCCAGCAACGCCAGGGCCATGCCCCGCCTCGCCGGCGGATACACCGCAATCAGCAGTGTCTGGGTCATCGGGTACAACGGCCCGGCCACCAGGCCTTGCAGCACGCGGAAGCCGATCAGTTCCGGCATCGATGTGGAAATACCGCAGAGGAACGAAGCCAGCACAAACAGGATGGTCGCCCACAGAAACAGCTTTACCTCGCCGAAGCGACGGCTCAGCCAGCCGGTGAGCGGCAGCGCAATGGCGTTGCTCACGGCGAACGAGGTGATGACCCAGGTGCCCTGCTCCGAACTCACGCCGAGGTTGCCGGAAATGGTCGGCAACGCCACGTTGGCGATGGTGGTGTCGAGCACCTGCATAAAGGTCGCCAGCGACAGGCCGATGGTGCTGAGCAACAGGCTGGGCGGCGTAAAAGAGGCGTTATTGCTCATCGTGAATCCTATGAAGCCGGGTTGGCGCCGTGTCTGTTACAGACGCAGTCGCCCTTTGTGGGAGCGAGCCTGCTCGCGAAGACGGCGGTTCAGCCAACAAAACTGTTGAATTGAAAAATCGCCATCGCGAGCAGGCTCGCTCCCACAGGATGGGATCAGCGTTGCGCAGTCTTGCTGACCGCTGCGCTGTTGTCGTGGATCAACTGGGTGATCATCGCGTCGGCTTCGGCCAGTTGGCGGTCGTAGACGTTGGTGCTGAACGAGGCCTTTTGCGGCGGTTGCTGGGCCAGTACCGGGCCGCTCTGGTCGTGCAGGTTGACCTCGACATTGGTCGACAGACCGACGCGCAGCGGGTGTTTGGCCAGCTCTTCGGCGTTGACGTGAATCCGTACCGGCACACGCTGCACGATCTTGATCCAGTTACCGGTGGCGTTTTGCGCCGGCAACAGGGCGAACGCGCTGCCGGTACCCGCGCCGAGGCTGTCGATGGTGCCGCTGAACTTGACGTCGCTGCCGTAGATGTCCGACTCGATTTCCACCGGTTGGCCGATGCGCATGTCACGCAGCTGGGTTTCCTTGAAGTTGGCGTCGATCCACAGCTGATCCAATGGAATCACCGCCATCAGCGCAGTGCCCGGCTGCACACGCTGGCCAAGTTGCACGGTGCGTTTGGCGACATAACCGGTGACCGGCGCGATCAAGGTGCTGCGCGCGTTGGTCAGGTAGGCCTGACGCAGTTGCGCGGCGGCGGCCATCACGTCCGGGTGCGAGGAGACCACGGTGTCATCGACCAGCGCGCTGGTGGTTTTCAACTGCTGCCTGGCGTTGGCCAGGGCGTTTTGTGCCGAGGTCAGGTCATCGCGGGCGTGGGACAGTTCTTCCTGGGAAATCGCCCCGCCGGCCGCGAGATTTTTCCGCCGGTTGAAGTTGTCCTGGGCTTTCTGCACTTCGGCCTGTTGCGCATTGACCTGGGCCTTCATGCCGTCGACGTTGCTGTACAGGCCGCGAACCTGACGCACGGTGCGGGCCAGATTGGCCTTGGCACTTTGCAGACCGACTTCGGCGTCGTTCGGGTCGAAGTTGATCAGCACCTGGCCTTCGTGCACCAGATCGCCATCGTCAGCACCGATGCTGACCACGGTGCCGGTCACCAGCGGGGTGATTTCCACCACGTTGCCGTTGACGTAGGCGTCGTCGGTGCTTTCGCTCCAGCGCCCGATGAATTCGTGATACGCCCAGACACCGGCACCGGCGAGGGCAACCACAACGGCCAGCACCAGCAGCATCACCTTGCGTTTGCGCGGATTGCCAGTGTCCTGGGCGTTGTCTTGAGCTTGTGTGTTTTCGGCAGTGGCCATGACAAGTACCTTGAATTAGTTGTTCGGCGTGGCTGGGGTGGCGTTGGCTGCGGTCAGGGTTTCACCCTGGAAGCCGCCGCCCAGCGCTTGCATCAGTTGAATCGACAGGTCGATCTGCTCGGCATTCAGGTTGGCCAGCTGACGCTGGGCCTGCAGTAATTGCTGCTCGATGCTGAGCACGTCCAGGTAGTTGCCGATGCCGGAACCGTAACGCTGGACGACGGTGTTGTAAGAATCCTGGGCAATCTCGGTCGCGTGCTGCTGGGCGCCGATCTGCCGGCCGATGTCACGCAGCTGGTTGATCGTGTCGCTGACATCGCCCAGGGCTTTCACCAGGCTTTTGTTGTACTGCGCCACGGCGAGGTCGTAATCGGCGTCGCGGGCATCGAGGTTGGCGCGCAGGCGCCCGCCATCGAAGATCGGCACCGAAATCGTCGGGGCAATGTTGAAGAAGCGACTGGCGGAGCCGAACATCGCGTCCCCCAACAAGGATTCGGCACCGGCGGAAGCCGACAGGTTCAGGTTGGGATAGAAGCGGGTCTTGGCCGAGTCGATGTCCTTGCTCGCCGCCTCGACACGCCAGCGCGCGGCGACCAGATCCGGGCGACGGCCCAGCAGTTCGGCTGGCAGCACCGAGGGCAATGCCACGGCGCTGGCTTGCAGAACTTTCGGTCGAGCGATTTCGTTGCCGCGATCCGGGCCTTTGCCGAGCAGCACGGCCAGGGCGATTTTCGCGCTGTTCAGGCGTTTTTCGGCGTCGATCAGGCTGGCTTCGGAGCTGGCTTCCAGACTTTGGGTCTGCTGGAACTGGTACTGGCTGTCGATCCCCGAGCTCAAACGACGCTGGCTCAGGTCGAGCATCTGTTTGGTGCGCTTCAAATCTTCGTTGGCCAGGTCATAGACGATGTGCGCCTGACCCAGATCGCTGTAGGCCCGGGCCACATCAGCGGCGAGAGTCAGTTGCGCAGCCTGACGGTCGACTTCGGCGGCGCGGGCCTGGCCGAGTGCGGCCTCCCAGGCTTCACGCTGACCGCCCCACAGGTCGAAGTTGTAATTGAAGCCGGCGCTGATGTTGCGCACGGTGGAGTAAGCCCCACCCTGCCCCAGCGGATCCTGATTCCGGGCCAGACGCGAACGGCTGATGCCGGCGCTGGCGTCGAGGGTCGGATAACGCTCGGCATCGGCGGCATACGCGGCGGCGCTGGCCTGATGGGCACGGGCGTCGGCGATCTGCATGTCCGGGCTGTCTTTCAGGGCTTCGCGAATCAGGCCGTCGAGCTGCGGATCGCCGAGGCTGGTCCACCAGTCGCTCTTCGGCCACGCGGCCTGGGACAGGGTCACACCGTTGAGCGATTGCCCGGTCTGCAGGGTTTTCGCATCGAGGCTGGTGCTCTGGGTATCGAGGCCACTGTAGTTGGCGCAACCGGCGAGGATCATCGCCGACAGCACCAGTGTCAGGCTGCTGCGCAAGGTTTTACCGCTCATTGTGTTCACCTAACCGCTGGAGGGTGATCGGGTCACCGGCTGCCAGCAAAATTTTCTTGAGGATGTATTCCAGGGTTTTCAACTCGTCCGGGGTCACGGCGCCGGCCAGTTCATTCATGGCATCGGCGCCGATGTGCGGCAGGCGATCGGCCAGTTGCTGGCCCTGCTCGGTGAGTTTGAGTTGCACCTGACGGCGATCGCCTTCGCTGCGTTGGCGAACCAGAAAGCCTTTCTGCTCCAGACGGTCGAGCATGCGGGTCATCGAACCGCTGTCCAGCGACAGGTGCCGGCACAGCTCGGCCGGGGTGTCGACGCCGAACTGGGCCATGATGATCAACACCTTGAACTGCGCGGCGGTGATGCCGTGGGGTTCCATGTGGGTGTCGATGATCTTGTCCTTGAGTAAAGCGGCGCGGCCGAGCAACAGGCCGAGATGGCAATGCTGGAATTCGTCAGGGGTGAAATGCTTCATGTGCTCACCTAATAACTGCCTAGGCAGTGAATGTATGTCGAGATGTTACTGCCTAGGCAGCGAATGTCAACGTAATAGTTAGGGGGCTTGCTAATCAGATGACCAGTGGCTTTGGTTTGGGCGATGGGTAGGCGTTGGAAAGCGTTGCCTGTAGGAGTGAGCCTGCTCGCGATGAGGCCATCAGCCGCACCGTTGATGGTGAATGAAAGGACGCCATCGCGAGCAGGCTTACCCCTACAGGGGAGCGCATTCCGATGTGAAGAGCGCCGGTGCTTTCTAGGAATCGCCTGATGTCCAGCTTTGAGTGTCGCGGCTAACGTACGCCGCTCATTGGCCGATACGTAAAGCCCTCTTCATGAAGCGTTTCCAACCGCAGCGCCCTACCCCGATCACGAAATTGATTCACACGCTGTGCCTGACGCTGCTCTTCGCGTCCAGCTACGCGGGCGCGGCTAATTGCTCGTTCTACCCAAACCATCATCAAACAACTCTCACTATGCAAGTACCCGCTACACTTTCCATTCCTCGTGACACACCTAACGGCACCCTAATATATGAAAGTCCGCCAATCACACTCGGCCCTACGCCCAGCTCATATAAATGCACTAACGAGTTTTCATATGGTGTTTTGAACAACGTCGGCGTGTCTAAATCGGGCGACCTTGTTTACGCGATAGGAACCACTGGACTTGCATGGCAGTGGTCTTTCAAAGACAACGTAACCATACCCATTTATCCGGGCATTCGGCGAGAAGCGGGTGGATACGGATGGGACACCACAAGACACGTGCTACGACTATTCAAAATAGCGGATGTAATCGGTGTACAGAAAATCCCGGCAGGTACACTTGGGGTTTTCCATGCAGACGGTGTATCACCAATGACAATGGCGACCAACGGCGTAACGATCGTACCTCAATCCTGTGAAACGCCTGATATCCAGGTAGACATGGGATCACACGACATCAGTATATTCGCCAATAACGGAGCCTATTCTGAACCGGTCAAATTCGACATAAGCCTCAACAACTGTCCATCAGGCATTAATAAAGTAACTTATACACTCAAGCCTACTTCAACTTCTCCCTCGCAAAATTCAACGAGGGGCATCGTAAAGCTGAGTGCAGATTCGACTGCTGAGGGTTTGGCCTTGCAAATACTCAACACGGATGGAACGCCTTTGGTTTTACATCAAAGCTATGTGTTCGCGGACTATCCCACTGCGGGAGGCAACTTGAAAATCCCCCTGAGCGCCCGATACTTTCGCATTGCTGAAACAGCTGGCAATGGCGGGTTTGACAAGGGCATGCGCGCCGGATCAGCCAACGCAACGATTGCCTTTGTCATGAGTTACCTGTGAATCCATTAACGCGTTGCCACAGCCGATTGTTCGCCCCCCCTCTTTAGGAATTGTCTGATTTTCGTCGTGCCCGGCCCGCCCTACTGTGCCGGGATGCGCTTGAAGAACTACCTCCATCAGATCAGCCCGGTGCTGTCCACGCCCCACGCGGCGCGACGCTTGTTGCGCATTTTCGCGCTGGTGTTGCTGGTGGGCATTCTCGGCGGCGTGTACAGCTTCCTGCTGTTCACCTTCAACAGTGAGATTTCCCAGCGGCGCAGCTACATGAGCAGCGCCATCGCCGAGGCGCATACGTTTTTCACCACCCGTGAAGCGCTGCTCGAAAGCCTGAGTCTGTCGGCGACCCGTCAGACCGCGCTGAGCGCGCCGCTATCCGAAGAGGAGATCCGTCTGCTGCTCGGACAAACACCGGGCAAGCAGTGGAGCATCTGGCTGACCCAGCGCATGCGCGACTATCTGCAAGCGCGCAAATTGAATCTGCTGTACGTCAGCAGCGGCGCCGAAGCCCAGGTCTGGCGCTTGTACAACACGACGCCCATGGCCGACGACTTTCCGCACGAGATGCTTGATCGCCTGGAAACCCTCAAGCACGGCAACAACAGTGCCTTGAAAGAAATCTGGCTGACCCACAACTGGCAAGGGCACTCGCAGCTGTACATCTTCATTCGTCTGGATGAACGCGATCTGGAGTCCGGTTGGCTCGGCCTGGAAATGGACGACCGTGAAGTGGCCACTGCCTTGAGCGACCACAGCGCCGGCGAGTTCACCATGTTCAATTCTCAGGGCATGCCGTTATTCAGCAACAGCCACAAACCGCCGCCCGGGCAGAATCTGCCGCTGCTGCGCCAGCAGGATTTCTTCGGTTTCGTCGGAGAAGGCTGGCTGCCCGAGCAACTGGTATTGCGCAAACAACTTAAATCGTCGGATTGGCAGCTGACCTACTCCATCGACTTGCTAGCGGTGTTGTGGGCCCTGTGGCCGCAAATGCTCGGCGCGCTGGCGTTCTGTCAGGCGAGTATCAGTCTGGTGTGGCTGTTGATCCGGCGCCTGGAGCATCGCTTCATCACCCCGACCCTGCACCGGATTCAGGCGCTGGTGGAAAGCGAGTTGTTCAGCCGCGATGTGATCCAGACCGCTCCGGTGGCGCTCTGTGTGTTGCGGCGCAGCGACGCTCAGGTGGTACTGGAAAACACGCTCGCGCAGCAATGGCTGGGCGCGTGCAGAGAGCAACTGGGTCGCGGCTGGATCCGCGCGGCATTTGCTGAACACGCGCCGTGCCTGACCGACTATTTCGAGACCGCCGACGGTCGCCACCTGTACCTGAGTTGCGCGCCGACCCGCTACAAGGGCGAAGACGTGTTGTTTTGCGCCTTCAGCGACATCAGCGCGCGCCGGCAAATCGAAGCGGCGCTGGAGCAGGCGCGGCAGTCGGCCGATGCTGCCAACGAAGCGAAAACCCTGTTTCTGGCGACCATGAGCCATGAAATCCGCACCCCGCTGTATGGCGTGCTCGGCACTCTCGAACTGCTCGCTCGCACTCAGCTCGACACTCAGCAGAAAAGCTACTTGCGCGCGATCGAAGGCTCGTCCGCGACCCTTCTGCAATTGATCTGCGACGTGCTCGACGTGTCGAAAATTGAGGCCGGGCAACTGGCGCTGGAACTCAGTGACTTTTCCATCGTTGCCCTGGCCCAAGAGGTTGTGCAGGGCTACGCGGCGGCGGCGCAGAGCAAAGGTTTGCAGCTCTATGCCTGCTTCGATCCGCAGCTGCCCGACAGCCTGATCGGCGACATCAGTCGTGTCCGGCAGATCCTCAACAATCTGCTGAGCAATGCGGTCAAGTTCACCGATTCCGGACGCGTGGTGCTGCGGGTCAACGTGCTGTCCCGCGAAGGCGAGCGCGTCTGCGTGCAATGGCAGGTATCGGACACCGGGCGCGGCATTGCCCACGATGATCAGACATTTATTTTCGAGCCGTTTTACCAGACCCAAGGCAACAGCCACGTCGTTGCGGGCACTGGGCTGGGCCTGCCGATCTGTCTGCGGCTGACGAATTTGATGAACGGCACCCTGCAGATGGTCAGCGAACCGGGGCTGGGCAGCAGTTTTTCCCTGACCTTGCCGCTTGAGCAGCGCACGGGCAACACGCCGCCTGAAACACAACCGAAACTGGCGGGCGACATCGTTTATTTGGTGTCGCCAGTACGCGAACTGGCCGACAGCCTCGCTGGCTGGCTGCGCCGCTGGGGCGCTCGCCCGCACGTCGGCGCGCCGGCCAGTCACGCGCCTGCCGACGGCGGCGTATTGCTTGAGCTGTATCCGGTGCCGATGGATCAGCACAGCGAACTGCGCTGGTCAGGGCCACGCGTGCTGGCCAGCGGCGCGGGCGCCTGTGAGCCGCAATGCACAGTCGACGGCTGGATAGCGAATCTGAACGATCTGGCCGCGATCCGCCAGGCTGTGCGCCAAGCTCAGGGCGGCGCCGTTATCGAGCATCAGCAGACACAGACCCAGGCGTTGGCGCCGCTGCAGCTACACATTCTCGTCGCCGAAGACAATGCCATCAACCAATTGATTCTGCGCGACCAGCTGCAAGAACTCGGCTGCACGGTGGCGCTGGCCAGCGATGGCGAAGAGGCCTTGTCGCTATGGCAGGCCAACACCTTCGATGTCGTGCTCAGCGACGTCAACATGCCGCGCCTCAACGGTTATGAACTGGCCAAGGCCCTGCGCAGACTGGGCTGCACCACGCCGATCATCGGCGCCACCGCCAACGCCCTGCGCGGCGAAGAGGCGCTGTGTCTGGCCGCCGGCATGAATCACTGCCTGATCAAACCTTTTACGCTAAGAGCCTTGTCGATCGTCCTGGCTCCCTACCACCGAGTCGCTCATGAAGTCCCCTAGCCTGCTGATTGTCGAAGATCACCCGTTCCAGCATCTGTACTTGCAGAACCTGTTCAACGAGTTGGGCGTCTTCGATCTGGAGTTTGCCAGGGACGGCGAAGAAGCCTTGCGGCGCCTGAAAAAACGCGAGTTCGACCTGGTGCTCACCGACCTGCTGATGCCGGGCATGGATGGCGTGCAGTTCATTCAGGGCCTGGCCGCGCAGCCCTCCCGCCCGGCACTGGCGATCATGAGCGCCGCCTCACGGCGCATGCTGATGGGCGCGAGCCTGGTGGCGAGCAATCTGCAGGTCAAAGTCATCGGGCTGATTTCCAAACCGGTCAACAGCGCCGCCCTGCGTTGCCTGATCGACCAGTTGCAGGCGCTGCGTCAGGACGTGCCGATCGCCACGCAGGCTGGCATCGACCGCCAGAGCCTTGTACGCGCGTTGGATAACGGTGAGCTGCAAGCCTGGTTTCAACCAAAAAAGGCGTTGGACAATGGTCGCATCGTCGCCGCCGAAGCACTGGTACGCTGGGCTCACCCGGAACACGGCACGTTGTTGCCGGGAGTTTTTCTACCGGCGCTGATCGCCTGCGATCTCGAAGAGCACCTGCTCTGGCGGGTACTGGAACAGGCAATGGCCGCCCAAGCGGTATGGCGCCAGCAGGGCTATGACATTCCGGTGTCGATCAACCTGCCGACGCACCTGCTCAACAGCCACGACCTGCCGGATCGCATCCTCGCTTTTGTCCTGCACCACGACGGGCTGCCGGCGCGGATCTGTTTCGAGCTGATGGAGTGCTCGGTGCCCGATGACATCAGCAACTTCTACGCCGGTGCCTGCCGCTTGAGGATCAAGGGTTTCGGCCTGTCACAGGATGATTTCGGCAAGGGCTACAGTTCCTACATGAACCTGGTCTCGGCCCCTTTCACCGAACTGAAAATCGACCGCGCGCTGGTACAGGGTTGCAACCGCAACGCCGAACTGGCGCAGGCGCTGACCAGCATTGTCACGTTGGGCCGGCAACTGGGTCTGACGGTGGTCGCCGAAGGCGTGGAAACCGCGCAGGAACTTGCTCTGTTGCGTAAAATCGACTGCACTCAGGTTCAGGGTTTCCTGATCTCCCACGCCGTGTCTTCGGAACAGTTCCAGCAGTTGCTCTGTCATGACGGACCGGCGAATGTCTGGTGATCTGCAGCTCGCGGCGGACGACCACCACTTGCCATCGAGGTCAGCCGTGTTCAAACGCTTACCCACTTTTATCGACCGAGCGTATTGATGCCGCACCCCAATGCCCTGCTGGAAAAACTTGCCAACAGCTCGCAGCGCCTAAACAAGGGCTTACTGATCCTCGGCGCGCTTGCGCTGCTGTTGCTGGGTATCAGTTATCTGGGCGTGCAGCGCATGGTGGAAGAACAGCGCGATACCCTGCAGTTCCACTTCGCCCGACTGATGGAAAACATTCGCGAGCAGGAGGCCTTTCTCGACGCGATCTCTAGGGCCAGCGCCAAGGGTGTGTACTTTGCCGAGGCTGTGACGCCGCCTGTTGTCCAAAAGCTTTTGCCCGAAGAAGGGCCGAACATTTACGAAGGCCGTGGGCTGCCGTTTTCGCTGCCGTTCAGCGTAAAGATCGATCCGGAGCGAATCGCCCCCAGCCAACACCCCAAGGTGTTTGTCCTCGGCAGCTATCTGGCAGCTTACTACAGCGCCTTCTGGGCAGCCTCGCATTACCAGTCTCCGCAGGTGATCCTGCTCAACGGGCCGGACAATTACGATATCGCCGTGCCTGCCACCGGCCGTTTGCGCGGCGCCGGGCCAACGCAGGTCGGCCGGTTCGTCGAACTCATGACCCAAATGAACATGCAGCGCCACGCACAGACTTCAGAGCAAGTGCACTGGGCTCCCTACCCGTTCGAGCAGGAAAACGATGGCACCCCGAGCCTGCTGGCTTACGTGCGGATCAACCTGAGTAAACCGACGCTGAGGATTGAGGGGGCGAACTCCTGGGTGCTGCTCGGCTCGCTGTTGAAACTGTCCCAGGTCAACAATATCGAGCGTTTGATGGAGTGGTCGATCTACGACGATTTCACCCTGATCACGCCCAACGGCACAGCGTTGATCGGTGCGCTCAAGCCAGACCAAGTGCTCGATGACGGCGCGAACCTGACCCGCGACGGCCTGGTGTTCAAGCTGACCAGCCCCGGCGACCAACGCTGGACGGCGATCTATGTGATCAGCGTGCAGAGTTTTCTCGATTACGCGCTGTGGCCACTGCTATGCCTGCTGGCACTGGTGCTGGCGCTGCTTGGCAGTGGCCGCGCGCTCAATCGCTGGTACACCCAACGCGTTATCCTCCCCGCGCAAACTGCCCACGCCAGCATCGCCGAAAGCGAAGCCTTCAGCCGTGCGGTCATCGACACCGCGCCGACCGGCCTGTGCGTGATCAGCCGCCGCGATCATCAGGTGTTGCTGGAAAACCAGCTCGCCCAGCAATGGCACGACACTGGCGAACTGATCAGCCTGCTTGACCAGCAGGCAGCGACTGGCCATGGTCATGCCGAACTGGAGATAGACAGCCGGCATTTGCATGTCGCTTTCGTCGCCACTCGTTATCAGGGTCAGGATGCCTGGCTGTGTGCGCTGCACGACGTCACCCGACATGTGGAAGACGCCGCGGCACTGGAAGTCGCGCGTCAGGCCGCCGACTCGGCCAATCAGGCCAAGAGCCGGTTTCTGGCGACGATGAGTCATGAAATCCGTACGCCGCTGTATGGCGTGCTCGGCACTCTGGAGCTGCTCGGCCTGACCGCCCTCGCCCCACGCCAACAGGATTATCTGGAGACCATTCAGCGCTCGTCGGCCAGTCTGTTCAAGTTGATCAGCGATGTGCTGGATGTGTCGAAGATTGAGGCCGGGCAGATGAACCTCGAGCTTCAGCCGTTCTGCCCGCTGGAACTGACCGAAGACGTGGTGCGCAGCTACGCCGCTTTTGCCCGCGGCAAAGGGTTGCAATTGTATGCCTGCATTGATGCAGCACTGCCGGATCACTTGCTCGGTGATGCGCAGCGCATTCGCCAGATCCTCAACAACCTGCTTAGCAACGCGATCAAGTTCACCGATAACGGCCGTGTGGTCGTGCGTGTTCGTGTGCTGCAAAACTCAAGCGGTCGAGCCCGGGTGCAGTGGCAGGTCAGCGACTCGGGCGTGGGCATTTCCCAGGCGCAGCAACAGCAATTGTTCGACCCTTTCTACCAAGTCAACGAAGCCGACAGTCATGCCGGCGCGGGTCTCGGTCTGGCCATTTGCAAATGGCTGTGCGAGTTGATGCACGGCGAGTTGAACGTGGTCAGTGAACCGGGACTAGGCAGCTGCTTCAACTTGCAACTGATGCTCGATTGCGCACCGGGCAGCCTCGCCGATTGCCCGGCGATCGGCGCCGACAGCCCCGCCGTCTACGTGCGTGCGCCAGTCGCTGAACTGGCGCAACATCTGATGGCGTGGCTGAACCGCTTTGGCCTCGACTGTCGACTGGTGACCAACGAGCTGCCGCCGCCTTCGGCGCTGCTGGTCGATCTTGCACCACTGGCCAGCGCTACAGCTTTCGCTGGCCGGCGAATCGTCGCCATTGCCGCTGGCCCCAACCCGGCGCAGGTGAGCGGCAATGACTGGCAGGTCGATGCCGACGACGTGCGCGCGATCGGCTGGGCGATTGCCCTCGCCGTGCACGGCGCCGGTCAGCAGCGCACGCCGTCGCGGCAGGCAAACACCCGAGCGCTGAATCTGCGCGTGCTGGTGGCCGAGGACAATGCGATCAACGCGGGGATCATCAAGGAACAACTGGAGGCGCTGGGCTGCTCGGTGGTTGTCGCAACCAATGGCGAACAGGCTCTGGCGCACTGGACACCGGGGCGCTTCGACTTGCTGCTGACCGACGTCAACATGCCGGTCATGAACGGTTATCAACTGGCCGCAGCACTGCGCGAGCAGGATGCGACATTGCCGATCATCGGCGTCACTGCCAATGCCTTGCGCGAAGAAGGCGAGCGCTGCGCCGCCGTCGGCATGAACGCGTGGATGGTCAAACCGCTGAACTTGGCGACGCTGCGTGCGCAACTGCAAAGCCACTGCCATATCGCTGTCGCGCCGGTCGCCGATACCCCGCCGACGCTCTCGCCGAAAATGCGCGAGCTGTTTGTCGTAACCCTGCGCCGCGACATTCACACCACCCTCAACGCGCTCGACGCAGCCGATGCCGACAGCGTCGCGCGGCAACTGCACAGCATGGCCGGGGCACTGGGCGCGGTGCAGATCCCGGCCCTGGCCAGCGCATTCGTCGAACTGGAATGTCGCCTGACCGGCATGGCCGTAACCCCGGCGCTGGGCGGTGAGGTGCGTCAACAACTGGCGCGCCTGAGCGACCTGCTCGATGCCTTTGAATAATTTCACTCTGGATAAAGCACCCATGGAAACCTTCAATGTTGTCATCGCCGATGATCATCCCATCGTCCTGCTGGGGGTGCGGGAACTGGTCGAGCGTGACCACCACTTCAGCGTAATCGGCGAAGCCGTTTGCCCCGATGAGTTAATCGATTTGCTGAAGACCCAGCCGGTGGATCTGTTGATCACCGATTTCAACATGCCCGGTGACTCGCGTTACGGTGACGGACTGAAGCTGGTGGAATATGTGACCCGGCATTTCCCCCAGGTGCGGGTGCTGGTCCTGACCATGATTTCCAATCCGTTGATCCTGGCCCGTCTGCAGGAACTGGGTGTACTGGCGGTGATTCAGAAAAGCCAGTTGCACGTTGAAATAGAAGTGGCGCTCAAAGCCATTGCCAAAGGCCATACGGTTCGCAGCAAACAACCCGCACCCACTTCGGTGCTGGACAACAGCGCGGACCTGGATGAACGCTTTGCCCGCTTGTCGCCCAGAGAACATGAAATCCTGCGGTTGTTTGTGCAAGGACAAGGCGTCAATGAAATAGCACGAGGACTTAACCGAAGTGCCAAAACAGTCAGTACACAGAAAGTTTCAGCCATGCGAAAACTTGAAGTAAACAGCGATCAGGAGTTAATGACTTATTGCATCGAGCGCAACTTGTTCAACTAGACAATTGCGCACTTCAGCATGACTTGCCGCGCATCTAGGAATCGTCTGATGTTCCAGCGCAAGTACGCGATTTATTGTGTTGCTTTAACCCCACCAATGGAAAAGCAACATGAAAAAGCTGTCTCGCACGCTTCTCGCCTTGTCGATCTTCGCTGCCGGTAATGTTCTGGCGGCCGATCCTGTTTCGCCAACCAAGGCTGGCAGCGGCACCATCAATTTCACAGGTACCATCAACAACGATGCCTGCTCGGTCGAAGGCGCCGGCAAGGACAAGACAATCTCGGTCAACATGGGCGAAGTGTCGATCAAGGACATGGGCACCGCCACCGCGCCGAAAGGCAACGGCACCCTGAGCGTCGAAAACTTCGACATGAAGATCAACTGCAATGCCGGGACCAAGGTGGCGATGATCTTCGAACCGACCAAGGGCGCAGGTTCAGGCATCGAAACCGGCACCAAGGTCTTGAAACTAATCGACGGCCTGGGCTCGGCAAAAGGCATCGGCATCGCCCTGCTTGACTCCAACGGCGCGGTGATCGACCTGACATCGCCAACCACCGCGCGGATTGAAAACACCCTGCAAGACAGCAACACCACGCTGAAATTCTCGGCCGCCTACGTGACCACCGTCGATCCGAAACTGGCGGTCGCCGGTCGCGGCGATGCGACCCTGCCGTTCACCCTGCAATACGAATAATCGCGCGATTCATCGAACCAGTGCGGGGCGCAACGGCCCTGCACTTCCCTTCACTTTGCGCGGTAATTGTTCATGTTCCTACGTCATTCCCTATCCCTGTGCGTCGGCCTCCTGGGCCTGTTCGCCGTCAATCAGGCCATGGCCGGCATTTCGTTGAGCAGCACCCGGCTGATTTTCGATGGCAACCACAAAGAAGCCAGCATCACAGTGCGCAACAGCGGTGCAGACGTGTTGGTTCAGTCCTGGGTCGACACCGACAGCGACGAAGCAGGTTCAGCGCCGTTCGCCGTCACCCCGCCTCTGGTGCGGGTCAGCGGCGATCAACAACAGATTCTGCGGGTTATCTACGAAGGCACCGGCATGCCCGGCGACCGCGAGTCAGTGGTGTGGCTGAATGTCCAGGAGATCCCTCAATCTGCGAAAACCGCGAACACCCTGCAACTGGCGGTGCGTCAGCGCATCAAGGTGTTCTTTCGCCCCGCCGGTTTGCCAGACAAAGCCTATCAAGCGCCGACCGAGTTGCGCTGGCGACTGATCGAGCGCGCCGGCAAAAGCATGTTGGTGGTGAACAATCCAGGGCTCTATCACGTATCGATTGCCGATATAACAATGCAAGCGGGCGCCAGCAGCGAAAAGCCATTCGATTCGATGATGATTGCGCCCGGCGAACAAAAAGAGTTCGCACTCAAACAACCCAACGCGGCCAGTTCTGCGCAACTGTCATTCAGCAGCATCAACGACTACGGCGCCCGAGACCGTTATTTCGCGCAACTTTCCGGCAGCGCCGAAGTTAGCGCCAGCCTTGATAAAGAATCGCCATAACTCGCGTGCCGCTTTATCAGCCGCACTTTCACTGTATTTCTCTTCGCTCCGTTAGTTCGTATCGGAGGTGATATAGGGTTCCTGCATGTTTTTTTTAAAGCGCGATGGATTGGCGCCGTTTTCGGTTGCACTGGTCGTCAGCACAACTTGCCTGGCCGATGGCGAAGAACAATTCAATACATCGTTTCTGCAAGGCGCGACGTCTGCCGTCGATCTGCAGACCCTCCTCGCCGGCAGCCAGGTTCTCCCCGGCACTTATCGGGTCGACCTGTATGGCAACGACACCCTGGTCGGCCGTCGCGATATCGATTTTCGCCACCATCCCGACAGCCACAAGGTCGAAGCCTGCCTGACGCTGGACATGCTCAAGCAACTGGGTGTGGATCTTGGCAAGCTGCAGGCCAGCGGCAAACTGGACAGCGCCGCCGCCGACACCTGCCTTGATCTGCCCGCGCTGATCGATCAGGCCACCGTGCGCTATGACGTGCCGCGCCTGCGCTTGCTGGTCAGCGTGCCGCAAAGCGCCATGGAGCGTGGCCGCCGTGGTTATGTCGATCCGGCGCTGTGGGACGAAGGTGTACCCGCAGCGTTCATCAACTATCAGGTGAGCAGCAACCGCAACAGCACCGACGTCGATACCACGATCGCCAATAACGTCGGCCTACGCAACGGCATCAACCTCGGCGGCTGGCGCTTGCGCAACGAGTCCAACTTCAACAGCAGCACCGGTCGGCCGAGCACGTTCAAGAGCAATCGCAGTTATCTGCAACACGACGTCACCGCGCTGAAGGGCCAGTTCAGCGCCGGCGACATTTTCTCTGATGCCGACCTGTTCGACAGCGTGCGCTATCGCGGCGTGAAACTGGCCTCCGACGATGGCATGCGTGCCGACAGCGAGCGCGGTTATGCGCCGGTGATTCGCGGCATCGCACAATCGAGCGCGACCGTGGAGATTCGCCAGAACGATTACATTCTGTACACCGCCAACGTGCCACCCGGGCCGTTCGAAATCAGCGACATATATCCCAGCGGCTCCAACGGCGATCTGGAAATCACCGTCATCGAAGCCGACGGTCGGCGCCGGGTCACGGTGCAGGCGTTTTCCAGCCTGCCGATCATGGTGCGCGAGGGGCAACTCAAGTACAGCGTTTCGGCGGGCCGCTACAACAGCAACAGCGATGATCAGCAATCGCCGGAGTTCGTCAGCAGCACGGTGGCTTACGGTGTCAGCAGCAATTTGTCGGCGATCGTGGGCACCCAGGCCAGCGAAGATTTCCAGGCGTTTTCCGTTGGCGCCGGGCGCAACACTGCGATCGGTGCGATCTCGCTGGACCTGACCCACTCCAGCAGCCGCACATTTGCCCAGACCGTCAAGGGCAACAGCCTGCGCGCGCTGTACGCCAAGACGTTCACCGGCACCGACACCAACTTCACCCTCGCCGCTTACCGCTATTCGACCGAGGGCTATCGAACCTTCAGCGAACATGTCGAGGAGCTGAACAGCGAGGGCCAGAAGCGCACCGGCAACTCGAAAACCCGCACTGACCTGACCGTCAACCAGAGCCTTGGGCGCAACCAGCAGTTCGGCAGTATTTACCTCAATGCCAGTGACCAGCGCTACTGGGGACGAGGCGGTTCGCAAAGCCTGGCGGCCGGTTACAGCAATTATTGGGGCGATGTCAGCTACAACCTCAGCGCGACTTACACTAAGGATGTCGCCAACTATGGGCCGGCGAACAACGACACGTTGTTCAATCTCTCAGTGTCGTTTCCCTTGGGTTCGAAACCCCGCGCGCCACGCGCTTTCGTCTCGGCCAGCTCGCAGAAGGACACCAGCAGTACCCAGGTCGGCATCAACGGCTATCTGTCCGAAGACAGCGACACCTACTACTCGGTACAAGGCGGCAACAGCCGCACCGGCGGCAGCACCGGCTCGGCCAATATCAGCACACGAACGTCGGTGATGGACATCAGTGCCGGTTACAGCCAGGGCCGTGGCTACAACTCGCAGAATCTCAATGTTGCCGGTTCGATTGTCGGTCACGCGGGCGGCATCAACCTCGGGCAGACCGTCGGTGAGACGTTCGCGCTGGCACAGGTCGAGGGCGTTGAAGGCGTGAAGATCGCCAGCTTCTCCGGGGCGAAAACCGCTGGCAACGGTTATGCGGTGGTGTCCAACGCGCAGCCGTATCGGGTCAACTGGATCAGCCTCGACACCCGCGATCTGGGCGGTGATTTCGAAATTGAAAACGCCACCCGGCAAGTGGTACCGCGCCGTGGTGCCGTGGTACTGGCGCGCTATGCCAGCAAGACCGGGCGTCGGGTGCAATTCGCCCTGTTCGATGTGCAGCACCAGCCAATCCCGTTTGGGGCGTCACTGGAAGACGCCGCCGGCAAGCAACTGGCGATCTCCGACCCAAGCGGCAAGGCACTGGCGCTGGTCGCGGACGCCGCCGGCACCCTGACCATCAACTGGCAAGGCCAGCGCTGCGAGGCGTCGTATGCACTGCCCGAGCGTGACAAGGCGTTGAATTACGAGCGCGCATCGTTGGTATGTCGCCCGGATCAAAACTAGGAGCGAGATTGCTCGCGAAGAGGTGTCAGCCGCCCCCTCTCTGCTGGCTGGAAAGCCGCCTTCGCGAGCAGGCTCGCTCCCACATTTGATCGGTGGCAGGCACACATTCATGTCAGCCGCAGATCTCTTTGGGAGCAAGATTGCTCGCGAAGGCCGCGCCTCGGTTCAAGTAAACAGGTGCGCTCTAGAAATCCCGCTTGTAGAAGATGTCCAGCGAACTGGCCACGCCGCTGGCGGCTTCGAGGTAGACCTTTTTGCTCAGTTTGTAGCGCAGGGCGATGGTGTTGGCCGGCTCGAACACGCCGACGCCGTAACGCAGGCTGAGTTTTTCCGAGATGTTGCCGCTGGCCACCACGCTGGTGGTGTTGCCGCTGCCCTGGGTGTCGAGCTGGAAGTCCTGAATGCCCAGGTCACTGGCCAGACTGCTGGTGACCCCGGAACTGCCCATCAGGCCCAGACCAAGCGCCGCCTGCGCGAGCATGTTGTTGTCCTCGCCGGTGGTGCTCAGCGGACGCCCCAGCACCAGATAAGACAGCGCCTGTTCCTGGCTCATGGCCGGTTCCGAGAAGATCTGTGTGGTCGGCTGCTCGGCGCTGCCGCTCAGGCGGATACCGGCGATCACATCATCGGTCTGGCGAATCGCTTCGATGTCCAGATATGGCTGATCGATCGGGCCGGCAAACAGCAGACGCGCGCGACGCACCGTCAGGCGCTGACCATAAGCGCGGTAGCGTCCGTCGTTGAGCCACAGTTCACCGCGAGTATCCATGTTGTCGCCGATGTGCACCTGGCCTTGCAGGTTGGCGGTCAGGCCGAACCCGGCGAAGCTCAACTTGTCCTGGCCGACCACCACATCGATATCCATTTTCATCGCCAGCGGCGGTTTGCCCTCCTCGGTCTGCGCGCCGACGATGATCGTGTCATCGGAGACTTTCACCGTCGATGGCGGCAGTTCCCGCACAGTGATTTCGCCTTTCGGTACCAGCACCTTGCCGGCAATCGCCAGCTCATCGCCGGCCATGGAAATCTTCAGGTCCGGCGCCACTTCCAGTTTGGCGTAGGGCTCGACCGTCACCGGCAATTGCGTGCCCTTGAGCGCCAGATCCACCACCAGCGCCTGACCCCAGGCGATGTTGCCGTTCAGGCTGCCCTGCCCGCTCTTGCCGCTTTTCCAGCCGCCGTTCAATTGCACGGCCTCACCGGCGATCACCGCTTGCAGTTGCAACGCTTGCAGCTCGATCGGCAACTCCGGCCCGGACACTTCGCCGTCGCTGAGCTGCACGGTGCCGTTGACCAGCGGCGCGAGCAGGCCACCGGAAATCGTGCCGCTGCCGTTCAGGCGCCCAGTGAGTTTCTCGACCATCGGCACAAACGGCCGCGCCACCGACAGATCAAGCCCGCTGAGGCGGAACGAACCACTGACCGGTTTGCTCGCCGGCAGCGGGTTGATCTGCGCCTGCACCATCAACTCGCCAAGCTTGCCGCCGACGAAGTTGAGGTCGGTGTCGATGCGTTTCGGCGTGAGCTTGCTGGTGAGCTTGAGGGTCTGGTACGGGAAGTCCAGCCACTGATCCTTCTCGCGCATGCGCAAGGTGCCGCCGCTGGCATCGATGCTGACCTGGCCGTTCGGGCCGCTGGCCGGCAGGTCCAGTTGCAGGTCGGCGTTGAGCTTGCCCTGCCAGGCGAAATCCTTCGGCAGCCACTGCGCTAGGCTTTCGATCGGGAACTGCTTGAGGTGGTAACGCAGCTTCGGCTCCGGCATCAGGCGCTGATCTTCACCGCACAGGCTGGCATTGCCGGACATCCAGCAATGGGCGCCGAAGTTGATCTTGCCGTCGGCCAGCCGTTCGAGCTTGGCCGGGTTTTGCAGCTTCCAGTCCTGGCCGCCGGCCTGAATGTCGCCGCTGGCCAGACGCCCGCGCCAGTTGCCCTTGTCCAGATTGCCGTCCAGACCCAACGCCAGTTTCAGCTTGGGCCCGAGCAGGTCGAGGTTGAGTTTCTGGTTTTTGATATCGCCCTGAGCGCTGGCGGTCAGGGTGCCCAGCGACGTATCGCCGGCCTGGATGCCGCTGCCCTTGAGGTCGATCTTCGCCCGTTGCGCACTGTCGAGGGTGGCGTCGAGGTTGAGGCTTTGCAGGCGATTGTCCTGGAACGCCAGTTGCGAACCTTGCAGGCCGAGCTTGCCCTGCGGCGCCTTGAGCGTGCCGGCGACATCGACCCGCCCGTTGATCTGCCCGCGCAGTTGCGGCCAGAGCTGGGCCAGTCGCGCCAGTTTGATGTCGATCTGCCCGGTGAGCTTCTGTTGCAGGCTGCCCTTGCCGTTGATGCTGTTGTCGCCGAGGCGGATTTGCAGGGCATTCAGATTCCACTGCTCGCCCGCGCCGTCAGCCTTGGCTTGCAGGATCGCCGGTTGCCCGCGCAGTTTGCCCTTCAGATCGAGGTCGGCATTCAGGCTCAGGCGTTCGTTTTTCATTTCGCCTTTGCTCTTCAACGGACCGGCCAGGGTGCCCGGCAACTCCGCAACCCAGTACGCCGGGTTGAGCGCCGACAACTCCAGCGCGGTGTCCCAGGCAATGCCATCGGCGAACTGCACGTTCACATGGCCTTCGGCCTTGCCCTGCCCGGCTTCGAGTTTCAGTTGTGGCAGGAAAATCTGCTTGAGATTGCCGCTGAACGGACTGCTCAGGCTGAACGCCCCCGCCGGCCCATCTGCAGCGGCGGCGAAGTTACCGATGTACTGACCGTCGGTGTAGGAGACTTCGCCGGTGAAGGTACGCAACGTGACCTGCGGCTCGTCGATTTCCGGATAGAGCCGGTGCCAGGGGAAATCCAGCCAGTTGATATTGGCCTGGGCGCTGAGGCCTTTGCTCCAGTCGACATTGCCGGTCAGCTTGAGGCTTTGCTTGTCGTTGGCCGTCAGATTGAGGCCGGCAATCTGTGCACCGTTGGCGTCGACCTTGCCTTTGAGCAACAGCGCTACCGGGCCATTATCGGCAGGCAGCGTTGCATTGCCGAGCAGTTGGTAACCGTTTTTCAGGTCGCCTTCGCCGGTCAATAGCAGTTGATTGAATTGCAGGGTGTCCGGCAGATCGGCGCTCGGCTTGAACGCCTCCGAGGTGATCCGCACTTTGGCCGGCAGGTCTTCCGCCAGCGGTTGCAGTTCACCGCTCAACTGGCCGTTGAGGTAGCCACGGCTGTCGGCGTGCAGGTTGAGGGTTTTCAGCAGGTCGCCGTCGATTTTCAGCGCCAGCGTCCACGGCTCGGGCGCCGGCGACGGCAAGGTCAGATCACCGGTGATGTTCAGCGGCCAGTTGCCGGTCGGTTGCAGCAGGCCGGACAGATTCAGGCTCAACTCGTCGCGTTGCAGCTTCACACTGTCGATCTGCATGCCCTTGGCAGTCCAGTGCGCCGCCAGTTGCAGGCCTTTCAACGCTTCATTGCCGTTGAACAGCAAGCTGCCGACCTGCACGTCGCCCAGCTCGATGGCCACGGGCAATTGCAGATCAGGAAGCTTGATCGGGCCGCTTTCGGTGACTTCTTCGCTCGGCGGGAATTGCAGGCTGACGGTATCGGCCTTGAGCTGCTGGATGCACAACGTCATGCGCGTCAGGCACAGCGGCGACCATTCGAAGATCGGTTTGTCCAGTTCGACGCGGCTGCTGTCCTGCTGCCACAGCAGATGATCGGCGCTCCACTGCCCGCCGAGGCGGCCCTGGAAATTGTCGACGCTCAAGCCCGGTACCAGCCCCAGCACCCAACGGCTGCCGGCCTGGGTTCCGAGCACAGCGGTGATACTCAATACAATCAGCAGCACCAGCGATAACAGCGCCAGCGCCGATATTTTCAAACCACGCTTCACAGCTCAGGCCCCATGGAAAAGTGCAGCCGGATGCCGCCATCGTCGTCCAGTGCATGGGCCAGGTCGAGGCGGATCGGCCCCACCGGCGAGACCCAGCGCACACCGATACCGACCCCGGTCTTGAGGTTCGGCAGTTCGAGTTTGTTGAAGGAGTTGCCCTGATCGACGAAGGTCGCCACGCGCCACTTCTCGGCAATCGAGTATTGGTATTCGACGCTGCCGGCCACCATGTAGCGCCCGCCGATGCGGTCGCCCTCGGAGTTCTCCGGGGACAGGCTCTGATAGTCGTAGCCGCGCACGCTCTGATCGCCACCGGCGAAGAAGCGCAGCGACGGCGGCACCGATTTGTAGCCGTTGGTGGCGCTGCCGCCGACCTGCACCCGGCCGAGCAGGCGGTGCTTGTCGAACACGGTGGTCAGGCCCTTGATCAGCGCCGTGCCATAAAGCAGGTTGTTGTCCGAACCGAGGCCTTCTTTCGCCACTTTGCTTTCAAAGGTCAGGCGATAGCCGTTGTGCGGGTCGATGCGGTTGTCACTCTTGAGGTAGGAATAGCTGACGCCGGGCATCAGCAAGGTGCTCAGACCGGAGTCGTCGCCGAGCTGGTATTCCTCGCGCTGCCATTTCAGCGAGATCACCCGCTGCCAGCCGCTGGGCAATTTGCTGTGCCATTCCGGGCCGAAGGTCAGCAGCTTGCTCAAGGTGTCGGAACCGTCGATGTCCTCGTATTGATAACCGCCGGCCCAGCGCAGTTTGTCGGTCAGCGGCGGGTCCAGCGGGATGTCGTAGAACAGACCGACGTTCTGCCGTGGCGCCGACAGTTCGGCCTCCCAGCCATAACTGTCGCCCTGCGGGTTGACCCAGTGGCGGGTCCAGTTGGCCTTGATGCGCGGGCCGACGTCAGTGGAATAACCAAGACCCAGGCCCATGGTGCGCGGCTTGCGGGTGTCGAGTTTGACGTCCACCGGGATCACGTCGTTTTTCGCGGCGGTCGGCGCGGCGTCGACCCGCACGCCTTCAAAATATCCGCTCGATTGCAGGTCGCGATTGAGTTCGGCGATCAGCTCGGAGTCATACGGCTCGCCGGCCTTGAACGGCACCATGCGTTGCAGCAAATCTTCGTCGAACGGGGTGTCGCCTTCAAAGCTGACCTTGCCCAGCGCATAACGCGGGCCGCTTTCGTAGATCAGTTCGACGTCGGCGACCCCGGCGCGTGGATCGACCATCAATTTCTGACTGGTGAAACGGCCACTGAAGAAGCCATAACGCGAGGCCTGGTTCTGGATCAGGCGCTTGGCGTCTTCGTAACGCCCATGGTTGAGCACCGCGCCGGGCTTGAGCACGTCACTCTTGGGGACTCGAAAGGATTTGAGAGAGGCCGCCGGACCGTCGACGCGCACGGTCACGTTGCGCAGGCGGATCGGCTCGCCGGGATCGATGTTCAGCACCAGACGCGGTTTTTCACCGCCCTTGACGTCACTTTCGATCTGCGGCTGGTAATAACCCAAGGCCTGGGCGGCCTTGCGCGCCTGTTCTTCGGCGCCGCGACTGAAGCGCTGCAAGGCTTCTTCGTCACGATCGCCGAGGCTGCCGATATAGCCTTCTATATTGGCTTTCAGTTCATCGTTGGACGGTTTGATCCGCACATCCAATTCACTTTGCGCCAGCGCCGCGCAGCTGGTTAACAGCATGAGCACGCCACTGGTAAATCTTCCTGGAAACTTCATAGGCGCGGATGCTATCACGGGCTTGGGAGCGTGATAGAACAGGAAATTCCCCC
The DNA here is from genome assembly GCF_019710535.1 of Pseudomonas sp. 3-2. Classification (NCBI taxonomy): domain Bacteria; kingdom Pseudomonadati; phylum Pseudomonadota; class Gammaproteobacteria; order Pseudomonadales; family Pseudomonadaceae; genus Pseudomonas; species Pseudomonas sp. 3-2. Next base: position 4,147,092 of record NZ_CP081200.1, read on the forward strand.
AAAAGTTCGACGGTCATCCCGTTGCTGTTTGTAACACCTGTGGGTTGGCGTGGAAAAACACGTGCTCGCGTACCGGGCCTACGGCCACTTCGCCGATTTCCTCGTAACCCTGACGCTTGTAGAACTCCAGATAGCGCGGGTTGCCGGTGTCGAGAATCACGCCTTGGGAGCTTTCGTCTACCGCGCACCAGTTGTGCACCGCTTGCAGCAGTTGCTCGCCGAAATGCTTGCCCTGAAATTGTGGATGCACGCCGAGCAGCGGCAGCATGTGCACCGAGTCGGTCGGCACGCAGGCTTCAACGGCAGCGTGATACTCCAGATAACGGCGGGTGCAGCGGAAACCGGTGCTCAGCACCATGCGCAAACGCCAGGCCCAACTCTCGGTAACGCCCAGACGCCGTTGCGGCGGCGCGATCAGGGCGATGCCGATCAAGCGGTCGTTGACCAGCAGGCCGATGGCCGGCAGATCCTGCAGGAAATGCTGTTTGACCAGCTCCCGCACCGTGGCCCGCACCCGCTGTTCGTAACCCGCGCGCTCGGCTTCGAACAGGTAGGCGAAGGTCGGCTCGTGGCGGTAAGCCTGATAAAGAAGGGATCGCGCTTCCCGGGAATAGCCGCGGTCGAGCATGTGGATATCGGCGATGGCGGATTGGGTTTCAGGCATGACGGTGATTCTCCCTGGACGGGACTCAAGAGGCCCCGTTCTTGTTATACGAGCCTTGGGCAGAAGGGATCGTTCCCACACCCGAAAGACATTAGCAGCGCATATGGACTACCGCCACGCTGGCCCAGATCCTACATGTCAGCTAGCATCGCCCTTTTGCCAGGACTGCCGACCATGAAGATTGTTTCCTTCAACATCAACGGACTGCGGGCCCGCCCGCATCAGCTGGCGGCGCTGATCGAAAAGCATCAGCCGGACGTCATCGGCCTGCAGGAAACCAAGGTCCACGACGACCAGTTCCCGCTGGATGAAGTGCGGGCCCTGGGTTATCACGTGTATTTCCACGGCCAGAAAGGCCATTACGGTGTCGCCCTGCTCTCGCGCCAGGAACCGATTGCCGTACACAAAGGCTTCGCCACCGATGAAGAAGACGCGCAGCGGCGCTTCATCTGGGGCACATTCGCCGACGCCAACGGCGTGCCGGTGACGATCATGAACGGCTATTTCCCACAGGGTGAAAGCCGCGACCATCCGACCAAATTCCCGGCCAAGCAGCGTTTCTACAGCGATCTGCAAGCGCTGCTGGAAAGCCAGTTCCACAACGAACAGCCGCTGGTGGTGATGGGCGACGTCAACATCTCCCCCGAAGACTGCGACATCGGCATCGGCCCGGACAACATGAAACGCTGGCTGAAAACCGGCAAATGCAGCTTCCTGCCGGAAGAGCGCGAGTGGATGGCCCGCCTGAAAAACTGGGGCCTGACCGACAGTTTCCGTCACCTGAACCCGGACGTGACCGACACGTTCAGCTGGTTCGACTACCGCAGCCGCGGGTTTGAAGACGAGCCGAAGCGTGGCCTGCGCATCGATGTGATTTTGGCGTCCCACGGTTTGCTGCCAAGGGTGAAAGCCGCCGGTGTCGACTATGAACTGCGCGGGATGGAAAAGCCTTCGGACCATGCGCCGATCTGGCTGGAATTGAGCTGATTCGCTTGAAAGCAGAAGATCACAGCCAGCGGTTGTGATCTTCTGCCTTGTCATCTTTCAGCAACCTCACTGACTTAATCTCCCCGGCAATCCCCTTGGCTGCATTCGGTGCCGGCATGACCCTGCGTGTTCTGTTCGTCTTTCTCCTGAGCGCCTGGCTGCAGGTTGCGGTTGCGGCGTTGCCCATTCCCGAGAACGGCCCCGTATTGCGCATCCAGGGTTCCAACACCATCGGCGCGGCGCTCGGCCCGGCGCTGGTGGAAGGCCTGTTGCAAGACCAGGGGCTGTTGAAAGTCCACAGCGAAACCCCGGACACCGCCAACGAACAACGAGTCGTCGGCCTCACAGCCCAAGGCCAAAGAGTCGTGGTAGAGATCGCCGCCCACGGTTCGAGCACCGGTTTCACTGCACTCAAGAACGCCAGCGCCGACCTGGCTGCCTCTTCGCGCCCGATCAAGGACAGCGAACTGCTGAACCTGCAAGCCCGGGGCGATCTGAAAAGTCCCGACGCCGAACAAGTCATCGCCATCGATGGCCTGGCGATCATCCTTCATCCCGACAATCCGCTGAATCAATTGAACACCGAACAACTGGCGCGAATCTTCAGTGGTGAGGCGAAGACGTGGGAAGACGTCGGCGGCAAGGGTGGGACGATTCATTTATATGCGCGGGATGATCAGTCCGGCACCTACGACACTTTCAAGGAACTTGTCCTCAGCCGTCGTGGGAAATCCCTGAGCAATGCCGCGAAGCGGTTTGAATCCAGCGAGCAGTTGTCCGATGCCGTGAGTGCCGACCCGCAGGCCATCGGTTTCATCGGCCTGCCCTACGTGCGCCAGGCCAAGGCCGTGGCGATCGTCGACGGCCAATCCCAGGCAATGTTGCCGCTCGCCAGCCTGATCGCCACCGAAGACTATCCGCTGTCGCGGCGGTTGTTCTTCTACCTGCCGCCGGACAGCAACAATCCGTGGGCCAAGGCATTGGTGGAATTTGCACAGAGCCGCCGGGGTCAGGCGATTGTCGCGGCCAACGGTTTTATTGCCCAGACCGTGCAGGCCATCGCCGTCACGCCAAATGCGCTGATGCCCGAGGGTTATCAATCCCTCAGCCGCCACGCCCAGCGTCTGACCGTGAACTTCCGCTTTGAAGAAGGCAGCGCCAGCCTCGACAACAAGGCCCGTCAGGATCTGGCTCGGGTGTTCGACTATATAAAGCACCACGACAAGACCGACCGCGCGGTAACGCTGGTGGGATTCGGCGACGCCAAGGACGACCCGGCGCGGGCGGATTTGCTGTCGAAGCTGCGGGCGATGGCGGTCCGCCGGGAGTTGGTGAAGAACGGCGTGGTGCTGCGCGAGGTGCGCGGGTTTGGCGCGCTGATGCCGGTGGCGACCAACAGCGGGGATGAAGGCAGGATCAAGAATCGGCGGGTTGAGGTTTGGGTTTATTGAATCTGATGTTGATGCGTTGCGGGCACTGACGCCATCGCGGGCAAGCCCGCTCCCACAGGGATCTTCGGTGAACACAAATGGTGTGAACACCAGCAGACTTGTGGGAGCTGGCTTGCCAGCGATGAACGATAACGCGCTTTTGGATCAGCGCTCGCTACGCAGCATTTCCTTCGGCACATACTTGCCGATCTCGAACTTGCCGATCGCCGCGCGGTGCACTTCGTCCGGGCCGTCGGCCAGGCGCAGGGTGCGTTGCATGGCGTACATGTAGGCCAGCGGGAAGTCGTTCGACACCCCGGCCCCGCCATGAATCTGGATCGCCCGGTCGATCACCCGCAACGCGACGTTCGGTGCCACGACCTTGATCTGTGCAATCTCGCTCTTGGCGACCTTGTTACCCACGGTGTCCATCATGTACGCCGCTTTCAGGGTCAGCAGGCGTGCCATGTCGATTTCCATCCGCGAGTCGGCGATCTTGTCGACGTTACCGCCCAGACGCGCCAGCGGTTTGCCGAATGCAGTGCGGCTCACGGAACGTTTGCACATCAGTTCCAGTGCGCGCTCGGCCATGCCGATCGAACGCATGCAGTGGTGAATCCGGCCTGGGCCAAGGCGACCTTGTGCGATTTCGAAGCCGCGTCCTTCACCGAGCAGGACGTTTTCGTACGGCACCCGCACGTTGTCGAACAGCACTTCGGCGTGGCCGTGGGGCGCGTCGTCGTAACCGAACACCGGCAGCGGACGGAGGATCTTCACGCCGGGAGTGTCGACCGGTACCAGGATCATCGAGTGCTGAGAGTGACGCGGAGCGTCGGGGTTGCTCAGGCCCATGAAGATCAGGATCTTGCAGCGCGGATCGCAGGCCCCGGAAGTCCACCATTTCTTGCCATTGATGACCCACTCGTCGCCATCACGCACGGCACGGGCGGCCATGTTGGTGGCGTCGGAGGACGCAACGTCCGGCTCGGTCATGGCGAATGCCGAGCGGATCTCGCCGCGCAGCAGCGGTTCGAGCCAGCGCTGTTTCTGTTCTTCGTTGGCGTAACGCACCAGCACTTCCATGTTGCCGGTGTCGGGGGCCGAGCAGTTGAACGGCTCGGGACCGAGCAGCGAACGGCCCATGATTTCCGCCAATGGCGCGTATTCGAGGTTGGTCAGGCCGGCGCCGAGTTCCGACTCAGGCAGAAACAAATTCCACAGACCTTCGGCCTTTGCCTTGGCCTTGAGTTCTTCCATGATCGCCGTCGGCTGCCAGCGATCGCCTTCGGCAACCTGCCGTTCGAACACGGCTTCGGCCGGGTAAACGTAAGCGTCCATGAACGCGGTCACGCGCTCACGCAGTTCTTGCACCTTGGGCGAATAAGCGAAATCCATGAGCAATTACCTTTTTTCGGCAGGTTGTTTAAGTCATGCAATCGATGCTAGAACAGCGTTGATAATTTACCTAGCCTATTCTCGGCGTGTATAAACATTCATCACCGATATATGATTGGTTGATTTTCCTGGCCGCCCTGACCCGCGCCATCCATTAATAACAAGCATCTATAACAAGAGAGCCGCGTAATGAATCTGAGCAAGGTCGACCTCAACCTTTTCATCGTCTTCGACGCGATCTACACCGAAGCCAACCTGACCCGCGCCGGGCAGATTGTCGGCATTACCCAGCCAGCGGTGTCCAACGCATTGGCGCGGTTGCGCGAGACCTTCAACGACCCGCTCTTCGTACGCACCGCCCAGGGCATGGTGCCGACGCCCATGGCGCAAAACATCATCGGCCCGGTGCGCAACGCTCTCTCGCTGTTGCGGGTTTCGGTTCAGGAAAGCCGGATTTTCAACCCCTCGCAAGCGGTCAAGACCTATCGCATCAGCATGACTGACCTGACCGAAGCGGTGATTCTGCCGCCGCTGTTCCAGCGACTGCGTCGCCTGGCGCCGACGGTGATCATCGAAAGCTTCCTGTCCAAACGCCGGGAAACCACCAAGGAGCTGGCTGCCGGACGTCTCGACTTTGCCGTGGATGCGCCGCTCAACACCGACCCGCAGGTGCGCCACGTCAAGCTGATGGAAGACCGTTACGTCTGCGCCATGCGCAAGGGCCATCCGCTGGCGACCAAGGAAAAATTCACCCTCGACGATTACCTGTCGCTGACCCACATTCATATTTCCAGCCGGCGCAGTGGCCTGGGCCATGTCGATCTGGCGCTGGGCAAAATGGGCATCCAGCGCAAGATCGCCCTGCGCTCGCAGCACTATCTGATGGCGTCCCAGGTGTTGCAGCAAACCGACATGGTGATGACCGTGCCGGAACGTTTCGCTCGGCGCCATGACCTGCATGCGTTCAATCTGCCGGTCAACGATGTGCCGCCGGTGGAAACCCATTTGTACTGGCACGAAAGCACCGATCAGGACCCGGCCAACCGCTGGATGCGCGAGCAGATGATCGAGCTGTGCCAGCAAGTGACGGCCCATGAGAAGAAGCTCGACAAGCTGCAGGCGCCCGCTACTTGACGTAAACGTCAACCTGCCATTAGCTTAGCGCCAAGACCCTTCTTCGAGCGCTTTCATGAGCAGCCAGACCTACAGCATTTCCGACCTCGCCCGCGAGCTGGACATCACCACCCGGGCGATCCGTTTCTATGAAGAACAAGGCCTGCTCAGCCCCGAGCGCCGAGGCCAGGAACGCATCTATTCGCCGCGCGACAAGGTCAGCCTGAAGCTGATCCTGCGGGGCAAGCGTATCGGTTTCTCCCTGGCCGAGTGCCGCGAGCTGATCGAGCTCTACGACCCTTCCAGCGGTAACACCAAACAACTCAACAGCATGCTGGCGAAAATCAGCGAACGCCGGGAACAGCTTGAACAGCAACTGCTGGACATCGAACAGATGAAGCTGGAACTCGACACCGCCGAAGAACGCTGCGTGCAGGCACTGGAGCAGACGCTCAAGAGTCAGCAAGTCGCGCAATAGCCTCCCGACAACTACAACAGGTCAACGCCATGTCCCTCCCCTCCCAAGTACGCCTGATCGAAGTCGGCCCGCGTGACGGCCTGCAGAACGAAGCCCAGCCAATCAGCGTCGCCGACAAGGTGCAACTGGTCGACGCCTTGAGCGCTGCCGGCCTCGGCTATATAGAAGTCGGCAGTTTCGTCTCGCCCAAGTGGGTGCCGCAGATGGCCGGTTCCGCTGATGTATTCGCGCAGATCCAGCGCAAGCCCGGCGTGACCTATGGCGCGCTGGCGCCGAACCTGCGCGGTTTTGAGGATGCGCTGGCCGCCGGGGTCAAGGAAGTCGCCGTGTTTGCCGCCGCGTCCGAAGCCTTTTCGCAGCGCAACATCAATTGCTCGATCAGCGAAAGCCTGGCGCGGTTCGCGCCGATCATGGAATCGGCGAAACAGCACGGCGTTACCGTGCGCGGTTACGTGTCCTGCGTGCTGGGCTGCCCTTATGAAGGCGAGGTCGCCCCGGAACAAGTGGCCATGGTCGCCCGCGAGCTGTACGCGATGGGCTGCTACGAAGTGTCGCTGGGTGACACCATCGGCACCGGCACTGCGGGCGCCACCCGCCGACTGTTCGAAGTGGTCTCTAAGCAAGTGCCGCGAGAGAAACTCGCCGGCCACTTCCACGACACCTACGGCCAGGCCATGGCCAACATCTACGCCAGCCTGCTGGAAGGCATCGCGGTGTTCGACAGCTCGATCGCCGGCCTCGGCGGCTGCCCGTACGCCAAAGGCGCCAGCGGTAACGTCGCCACTGAAGATGTAGTGTACCTGCTGAACGGCCTGGGCATCGAGACCGGTATCGACCTCGACGCCTTGATTGCCGCCGGCCAGCAGATCAGCGCCGTGCTGGGTCGCCCGACCGGTTCGCGCGTGGCCAAGGCTCGCAGCGCACAGTGAGGGGATGGTGTTACCGCCGAGCGCGAAACGTGGGCACAAGCGAGTAACACGGAAACAAATTGTCTGGTTTTGACTGAAGGAAAAATCCTTCAAAATTTTCAAGCGGTTGATTTAAAAGGGTTTTATAAAGTTGGCACGGCTTCTGCTATCTCTATGGCATAACAAGAATAAAAAGCAGCAAACCAATAAAAATAAGACGTACCGACTCTGACATAACAAAAACAACACGGCAGAGACGCAGCTAACAGATTTTTTTGGAGAAGGTGTGCTTTTCAGGGTATTCCTCGGAATGACCCGCAACCGGGCAGAGAACAATAAAACTACCTTCAGGTAGCTCCCGAATCGGTTGGATCGCTAGACGAGAAAGCAGATCAGCGCTCAAAAAAATACGTTTGCTCTTGACCCCGGATGGGGGTCGCCAAAAACAGCGGTAAAGGGCCACGGTTGCCAAAAACAACAACAGACCGCCCCTCAATAATAAAAAAGAGCACGCGACGACAAAATTAAAGGGGAGCTTCGGCTCCCCTTTGTGCTTCCTGTGATTTCTGTTTTCACCGCCCCCTTTGTGGGAGCGGGCTTGCTCGCGAATGCGTCAGGTCAGTCAACATGCTTGGTGAATGGCACACTGCATTCGCGAGCAAGCCCGCTCCCACATTCGATCTTTGTCAGGTCTGGTTTTCGCGTAATTCTTCGATACTGATCTCACGCATCCGGAATTTCTGGATCTTGCCCGTTACCGTCATCGGAAACTCCTCTACGAACTTGAAATGACGCGGCGTCTTGAAGTGGGCGATGCGCTCCTTGCACCACGCTTGCAGCTCTTGTTCGGTGGCGCTGTGGCCGGGATGGAATTTGATCCAGGCGACGATTTCCTCACCGTAACGCGAGCAGGGAATGCCGATCACCTGCACGTCCGCCACCGCTGGGTGGGTGAAGAAGAATTCTTCCAGTTCACGCGGGTTTCTCGCCGCCACGGATGATCATGTCCTTGTTACGCCCGGCGATGCACACGTAACCCTCGTCGTTCATGCTCGCCAGGTCGCCGGTGTGCATCCAGCCTGCCGCGTCGATGGCTTCGGCGGTGGCCTGCGGGTTGTTCCAGTAGCCGAGCATCACGCTGTAGCCACGGGTGCACAGTTCGCCGATGGTGCCCCGTGGCACTGGGTTGCCGGCCTCGTCGATGATTTTGCTTTCGAGTTGCGGCTGGGTACGGCCGACGGTGGTGACGCGCAGTTCCAGTTCGTCGGATGGTCCGGTTTGCAGCGAGACCGGGCTGGTTTCGGTCATGCCGTAGGCGATCTGCACTTCGCTCATGTGCATTTCGTTGATGACCCGGCGCATCACTTCGATCGGGCAGGTGGCGCCGGCCATGATCCCGGTGCGCAGGGTCGACAGGTCGAAATCGGCGCGTTGCGGCTGATCGAGCATGGCGATGAACATGGTCGGCACGCCGTACAGCGCGGTGGCTTTTTCTTCGGCGACGGTGCTCAGGGTCAGCAGCGGATCGAAGGCATCGTTGGGGTAGATCATGGTGCTGCCGTGGGTGATGCAGCCCAGGTTGCCCATGACCATGCCGAAGCAGTGATACAACGGCACTGGGATCACCAGGCGATCGGCGGCGGTCAGGCCGAGGCTTTCGCCGACCATGTAACCGTTGTTGAGGATGTTGTAGTGACTGAGGGTCGCGCCCTTGGGAAAACCGGTGGTGCCGGAGGTGTACTGAATGTTGACGGGCTGATCGAAGTGCAGACTGTCGCTGCGTTCACGCAATTGTGCTGGCGAGACACTGGCGGCCAGATCTGCCAGTTGCGACCACGGAAGAAAACCCGAAGGCGGCTGCGGATCGAGACTGATCAGACCGCGCAGTTCCGGCAGGCGCTCACTGCGCAGTTCGCCGATGGATTGCTCGGCCAGTTCCGGCAGCAAGCCTTGCAACATGCCGTGATAGTTGGAGCTCTTGAATGCACCGGCGCAGACCAGCCATTGGCAACCGGATTGCTTGAGCACGTATTCGAGTTCGGAGCTGCGGTAGGCCGGGTTGATGTTGACCAGGATCACGCCGAGCTTCGCGGTGGCGAACTGCGTGATACACCACTGCGCGCAGTTCGGCGCCCAGATACCCAGCCGGTCACCGGCCTGCAAACCCAACGCCAGCAGGGCTCTGGCGTGAACATCCACCGCGTCGGCCAGTTGCCGCCAGGTGTAACGCAGCTGCTGATGACGCACCACCAACGCCTCGCCGTCCGGATACTGCGCGACGGTCTCGTCGAACTTCTGCCCGATGGTCATCGCCAGCAAGGCTTTGTCCTGGGAACCACGGGTATAGCTGCGCAGCGGGTTTGCACTGGGTTGATCCATGACGACCCCTATTGTCTTTATTAGTGGGTGTTGGAACGGAGCCACGGCAGCTCCGACCATTCAGAACTGGCTCTACTCTCGCTCAAGTTGACGTTAACGTAAAGGGCGATTGACAGCCATTCGTCACAGGCTTACGTTAACGTAAAGGTGAGAACTGAAACGCCCTTCTCCCCACCCTACAAAAAAGCCAAAAGGTGACCCATGAGCTACCCATCCCTGAACTTTGCCCTCGGTGAAACCATCGACATGCTGCGCGATCAGGTTCAGTCCTTTGTCGCCAAGGAGATCGCCCCGCGTGCCGCGCAGATCGACAGCGATAACCTGTTCCCGGCCGATCTGTGGCGCAAGTTCGGCGACATGGGCCTGCTCGGCATCACCGTGCCGGAAGAGTACGGCGGTGCTGGCCTGGGTTACCTGGCGCACGTCGTGGCGATGGAGGAAATCAGCCGTGGATCGGCTTCGGTGGCGTTGTCCTACGGCGCCCACTCCAATCTCTGCGTCAACCAGATCAACCGCAACGGCAACCACGAACAGAAAGCCAAATACCTGCCAAAACTGATCAGCGGCGAACATGTCGGCGCTCTGGCGATGAGCGAACCGAACGCCGGTTCCGACGTGGTCTCGATGAAATTGCGCGCCGATAAGCGCGGCGACCGTTTCGTGCTCAACGGCAGCAAGACCTGGATCACCAACGGTCCCGACGCCAACACTTACGTGATCTACGCCAAGACCGACCTGGAAAAAGGACCGCACGGCATCACCGCATTCATCGTCGAACGTGACTGGAAAGGCTTCAGCCGCAGCAACAAGTTCGACAAACTCGGCATGCGCGGCTCCAACACCTGCGAGCTGTTCTTCGATGACGTCGAAGTGCCGGAAGAAAACATTCTCGGCGTGCTCAACGGCGGCGTGAAAGTGCTGATGAGCGGTCTCGATTACGAACGCGTCGTGCTGTCCGGCGGCCCGACCGGGATCATGCAGTCGTGCATGGACCTGATCGTGCCGTACATCCACGACCGCAAGCAATTCGGCCAGAGCATCGGCGAATTCCAGCTGATCCAGGGCAAAGTCGCCGACATGTACACCCAGCTCAACGCCAGCCGCGCGTACCTTTACGCCGTGGCCCAGGCCTGCGAGCGCAACGAAACCACGCGCAAGGACGCCGCCGGCGTGATCCTCTACACCGCCGAACGTGCCACACAAATGGCCCTTGATGCGATCCAGATTCTCGGCGGTAACGGTTACATCAATGAATTCCCGGCTGGTCGTCTGCTGCGTGACGCCAAGCTGTACGAAATCGGCGCCGGCACCAGTGAGATCCGGCGCATGCTGATCGGTCGCGAACTGTTCAACGAAACCCGCTAAACGGAGCTGTCCATGGCTATCCTGCATACCCAGCTCAACCCTCGTTCAGCGGAGTTCGCCGCCAACAGCGCGGCGATGCTCAAACAGGTCGACGCCCTGCATACCCTGCTCGCCCAAGTGGCCCAGGGCGGCGGCGCGAAAGCTCAGGAACGTCACACCTCGCGGGGCAAACTGCTGCCGCGTGAGCGGATCAACCGCTTGCTCGATCCGGGCTCGCCGTTTCTGGAAATCAGCCAATTGGCCGCTCATGCCGTTTATGGCGAGGACGTGCCGGCCGCTGGCGTGATTGCCGGGATCGGCCGCGTGGAAGGCGTCGAGTGCATGATCGTTGCCAACGACGCGACGGTGAAAGGTGGCTCGTACTACCCGCTGACCGTGAAGAAACACTTGCGCGCCCAGACCATCGCCCAGCAAAACCGCTTGCCGTGCATTTATCTGGTGGACTCGGGCGGCGCCAACCTGCCGCGTCAGGACGAAGTGTTCCCGGATCGCGAACACTTCGGGCGAATCTTCTTCAACCAGGCCAACATGAGCGCCATGGGCATTCCGCAGATTGCCGTGGTCATGGGTTCCTGCACCGCCGGCGGCGCCTACGTGCCGGCGATGGCCGACGAAGCGATCATGGTGCGCAATCAGGCGACGATTTTCCTCGCCGGCCCGCCGCTGGTGAAAGCCGCAACCGGTGAAGTGGTCAGCGCCGAAGACCTTGGCGGGGCCGATGTGCATTGCAAGATTTCCGGGGTCGCCGACCATTACGCCGAAAGCGACGAGCACGCCCTCGCCCTCGCCCGCCGCAGCGTCGCCAACCTCAACTGGCGCAAACTCGGCGAAGTGCAGCAGCGCGCGCCGATTGCTCCGCTGTACGCCAGCGACGAGTTGTACGGCGTGGTGTCGGCGGACGCCAAGCAGCCGTTCGATGTGCGCGAAGTGGTTGCGCGACTGGTCGACGGTTCGGTGTTCGATGAATTCAAAGCGCTGTTCGGGACGACGCTGGTGTGCGGCTTCGCCCATCTGCACGGCTACCCGATCGCCATCCTCGCCAACAACGGCATTCTGTTCGCCGAAGCCGCGCAAAAAGGCGCGCACTTCATCGAATTGGCCTGCCAGCGCGGCATCCCGCTGCTGTTCCTGCAGAACATCACCGGCTTCATGGTCGGCCAGAAATACGAGGCCGGCGGCATCGCCAAGCACGGCGCCAAACTGGTGACCGCCGTGGCGTGCGCCAAGGTGCCGAAATTCACCGTGATCATCGGCGGCAGCTTCGGCGCCGGGAACTACGGCATGTGCGGGCGGGCCTACGATCCACGCTTCCTGTGGATGTGGCCGAACGCGCGGATCGGCGTGATGGGCGCCGAACAGGCGGCCGGCGTGCTGGTTCAGGTCAAGCGCGAGCAGGCCGAACGCAGCGGTCAGGCGTTCAGCGCCGAGCAGGAAAGCGAGATCAAGCAACCGATTCTCGACCAGTACGAAGAACAGGGTCACCCCTACTACTCCAGCGCACGGCTATGGGACGACGGTGTCATCGACCCGGCGCAGACCCGCGATGTACTGGCCCTGGCCTTGTCCGCGTCGTTGAACGCGCCTATCGAACCGAGCCGCTTCGGCGTGTTCCGGATGTGATCGGGAGAACCTCATGAGCGACTTCAACACCCTCGAATTGCAGAGCGATCCACGGGGTTTCGCGACCCTGTGGCTCAGCCGCGAAGAAAAGAACAACGCGTTCAACGCCGAGATGATCCGCGAACTGATCCTGGCGCTGGACAAGGTCGCCAGCGATGCCAGCCTGCGTTTCCTGCTGGTGCGCGGACGCGGCAAACACTTCAGTGCCGGCGCGGATCTGGCCTGGATGCAGCAATCGGCCGAACTCGATTACCACACCAACCTCGACGACGCTCGGGAACTGGCGGAGCTGATGTATAACCTCGCCAAGCTGAAAATCCCGACCGTGGCCGTGGTGCAAGGCGCGGCGTTCGGCGGTGCGCTGGGTCTGATCAGTTGCTGCGACATGGCGATTGGCGCCGATGATGCGCAGTTCTGCCTGTCGGAAGTGCGCATTGGCCTGGCGCCGGCGGTGATCAGTCCGTTTGTGGTGCAAGCCATCGGCGAGCGCGCGGCGCGGCGTTATGCGTTGACGGCCGAGCGATTCGGCGGACAGCGGGCGCGGGAAATCGGTTTGTTATCGGAAAGCTATCCGGCGGCCGAGCTTGAACAGAAAGTCGAACAATGGATCGACAACCTTCTGCTCAACAGCCCCGCCGCCATGCGCGCCAGCAAGGATCTGCTGCGTGAGGTCGGCAACGGCGCACTGACGCCGGCCCTGCGCCGCTACACCGAAAACGCCATCGCCCGCATTCGCGTCAGCCCGGAAGGCCAGGAAGGCTTGCGGGCCTTTTTGCAGAAACGTGCGCCGAGCTGGCAAGCCGCAACCACCACCAAGGAGCCGCGTTGATGAGCGCACCTGTTCTCACCACCCTGCTGGTGGCCAACCGTGGCGAAATCGCTTGCCGGGTCATGCGTACCGCCAAGGCGCTGGGCATGACCACCGTCGCCGTACACAGCGCCACCGACCGCGAAGCACGGCACAGCCGTGAAGCGGATATCCGTGTGGATCTGGGCGGCAGCAAAGCGGCCGACAGTTACTTACAAATCGACAAACTGATCGCCGCGGCCAAGGCCAGCGGCGCTCAGGCGATTCATCCGGGTTATGGCTTTCTGTCGGAGAACGCCGGGTTTGCTCGCGCCATCGAAGCGGCCGGCCTGATCTTCCTCGGCCCACCCGCCTCGGCCATCGACGCGATGGGCAGCAAATCCGCCGCCAAGGCCCTGATGGAAACGGCTGGCGTGCCGCTGGTGCCGGGTTATCACGGCGAAGCTCAGGATCTGGACACCTTCCGCGATGCTTGCGAGCGCATCGGCTATCCGGTGCTGCTCAAGGCCACCGCTGGCGGTGGCGGTAAAGGCATGAAGGTCGTCGAGGACGTCAGTCAACTGGCTGAAGCGCTGGCCTCCGCACAGCGTGAAGCGCAGTCGTCGTTCGGCGACTCGCGGATGCTGGTGGAGAAATACCTGCTCAAGCCGCGGCACGTGGAAATCCAGGTATTCGCCGATCAGCATGGCAATTGCCTGTACCTGAACGAGCGCGATTGCTCGATCCAGCGCCGGCACCAGAAGGTCGTCGAAGAGGCGCCGGCACCGGGTTTGAGCCCGGAACTGCGTCGGGCGATGGGCGAGGCGGCTGTGCGTTCGGCGCAAGCCATCGGCTACGTCGGTGCCGGCACGGTGGAGTTTCTGCTGGATGCTCGCGGCGAGTTCTTCTTCATGGAGATGAACACGCGGCTGCAGGTCGAACACCCGGTCACCGAAGCCATCACCGGGCTCGATCTGGTGGCCTGGCAGATTCGCGTTGCTCGCGGCGAAGCACTGCCGATCACCCAGGATCAGGTGCCGCTGAACGGGCATGCGATTGAGGTTCGGTTGTATGCGGAAGATCCGTCGAATGACTTCCTGCCAGCAACCGGGCGTCTGGATCTGTATCGCGAATCCGCCGCAGGGCCGGGGCGCCGTGTGGACAGCGGCGTTGAAGAAGGCGACGAGATTTCGCCGTTCTACGATCCGATGCTCGGCAAGCTGATTGCCTGGGGCGAGGATCGTGAACAGGCGCGTTTGCGGCTGCTGAGCATGCTCGATGAGTTTGCGATTGGCGGGCTGAAGACCAACATCAACTTCCTGCGGCGGATCATCGGTCATCCGGCGTTCGCGGCGGCCGAGCTGGATACCGGGTTCATTCCGCGCTATCAGGAGCAGTTGCTGCCAGCGCCTGCTGCGCTGAGCGATGAATTCTGGGTGGCGGCGGCGCAGGCTTTTGCGCAGAGCCTGCCGGGGATGGCTCGGGCGGATGATCCCGCTTCGCCTTGGGCGCTTCCCAGCGGTTTGCGTGCTGGCCTGCCACGTGAAATCACTTTGCATTTGAGTTGCGAGGGGCAGGACCGGGCGCTGACGCTCGGTGCTGGCAGTAATGCAAAACTGATCGGCGAACAACTGGTGCTCGAGCACGAAGGGCTGCGTCGGCAGCTGCGGGCGATTCGTCGTGAAGATGTGCTGTTTCTGCAATGGGACGGCGAGTTGCGACGCGTTGAAACGTATGACCCGATCAGCGCTGTCGACGCCAGCCACAGCCATCAGGGCGGTCTGACGGCGCCGATGAACGGCAGCATCGTGCGGGTGCTGGTGGAGGCCGGGCAATCGGTTGAAGCCGGTGCGCAATTGGTGGTGCTCGAGGCGATGAAGATGGAGCACAGCATCCGCGCGCCCCATGCCGGCGTGATCAAGGCGCTGTATTGCCAGGAAGGCGAAATGGTCAGCGAAGGCAGCGCACTGGTCGAACTGGAAGAAGCGTGAAAGGTGGATCGATCCTACGCCTGACGAGGATCGATCTGACTAGTATTTGGCCGATGCCTGAACCACGACGCCGATGATTCGGCACTCTTCGGTCAACAAAGCTTTCGGCCAGGTCGGATTGAGCGGCACCAGGTAGCGCTGGCCGCCCTCTTCGATCAGCTTGCGGAAAATCGCCTCGTCGCTGTCCGGCCACTGGGCGATCACCAGTTTGCCGGGCTCGGCTTCCAGCGCCGGGTCCACCAGAATCATCATCCCCTCGCCGATGCTCTGCCCGGTGGGCGCGGTCATCGCGTTACCCGTCACCGTCAGCCAGAACGCCGGGCCACGGGCGTGGTAATCCGTCAGTTCGAAACGTCGCTTGTCCTTGGCACTGGAATACGCTGGCTGGCTTTCACGGGCCTCGACCGGCGCATTCCACTCGCTGACCGGATAGCGAAAGTAAGGGTTGTACTTCTGCGCGAGGGGCATTTCGTCGTCCGCATCGATCTGCGGTTCACGAATCACCACCGCGACCTCGAGATACTCCATGCCCAGCGCCTTCAGCACGCGGTTCATCTGCGTGATGCCGGGCTCGCGGCGCTTGTTCAGCCAATGGCCGATACCGCCCTGAGACATGCCGACGCGCTCGCCGAGTTCGACTTGAGTGACGTTGAGTTCACTCATTTTGGCCTTGACCAACTCAATCCATTTATCCATGTGCGGCACCATACGTGGACGCCTTCGGCCGACAAAACACATATTGTAGTATTTAAATTCTGGTCACAAATACTGATAGTACTATTCTTGGGTCACGGATTTGAATCGACCAAGGAGTGACCTTTCACCATGAATATCACCAGCAAAGACTTGCCCGACCTGCAAATGGACACCACCTTCACCTCCCCGCAAGGGTGTGCCGCTGCGCAACGGGCGTTGGACTATTACTTGAAACCAGCTGTGTCAGAACCGGATGCAGAGGAACGCTTCTTCGGCGTGAACAGCAACCTGAGTGGCGAAGAATCCCTGGTCCACGCCTCCGACCTGCTGCGATGCGCAGCAGCCACGGCGTTCAAGGCTGCGGATGGCTTACAGGGCGTCAATCGGGATCTGGCGTTTTCGGTCGTGCACATGGTGGACATGGCACGAGCGATGGTCGATCACTCGCTCGATGGCGCGGTTCGCTGAAGACGGGAGTTCGGACGGACAGGAAAGAACTTTCCAATCGCGCAGATAAAACATTTGACTTGCAAATGATAATGATTATTATTGCAAGCAGCTGGTCGCGAGATCAGTCGATGGGCCAGAGACCTTAGGTCGGTCTTCTGGACTATCTCCTCATCAGGCTAATCACGGTTTTTGACCCGGCTTTTTGCCGGGTCTTTTTTTTGCCAGTTTTCTGGCTTGTGGCTTCAGGCTAATGAAGTCTTTGGGTGCTGCAAATTCGATGGCGCGGATAATATCAAAAGAATATTGCTTGGCAAGCGGACCCCGGCCCCATTGGGGCAAAGTAATGCCAATTAGCACTTGAGAATCAATCGCACAGCCACTAAGCTGCATCCGCGTCACGGAAGACGCCCCCTGCCACAACCCGCAATTTCCCTCGGTTTCACCCCTGTCTTGCGTGTAAAGTAGCCGCCATAAAAATCATATTCAGGAACCGATTATGACCGTGGCCAAATCTTCGTTCGACATCAGCGCCAACTTCGACAGCGGCAACATCCAAGTCATCGACATCAGTAATCCGCTCAACCCGGTTCTGGCAATTCGGCCAGATACCCGCAGCGCCCATTTCCAGTGGTTCCACTTCAAGGCCAGCGGCCTGCACGTTCATCAGGAACACTGGTTCCGTCTGGTCAACGCCAGTCAGTCCTCCTACAACAAAGCCTGGACCGGCTATCAGGCGGTCGCCTCTTACGATCACGTCAACTGGTTCCGCATTCCGACCCAATTCGAAGGCGACAGCCTGCGCTTCTGCCTCGAAGCCGAGCAGACCCACGCCTGGTTCGCCTACTTCGAGCCCTACAGCCGTGGCCGTCATGACTGGCTGATCGAGCAGGCGCTGACCAAGGCCGGCACCGAACTGCTGGCCACCGGAAAAAGCGTCGAAGGGCGCGACATTCAGCTGCTGCGCAAAGGCACTGGCGCCGAAGGTCGACGCAAGATCTGGATCATCGCCCAGCAGCATCCCGGCGAGCACATGGCCGAGTGGTTCATGGAGGGCGTGATCGAACGCCTGGAACATCATGACGATCCAGTGCTGAACAAACTGCTGGCCAGCGCCGATCTGTACCTGGTGCCGAACATGAACCCGGACGGCGCCTTCCACGGTCACCTGCGGACCAACGCCATGGGTCAGGACCTGAACCGCGCCTGGCAGAACGCCAGTCAGGAAGTCAGCCCGGAAGTACTTTTCGTACAACAGCAAATGGAAAAGTACGGCGTCGATCTGTTCCTCGACGTACACGGCGACGAAGAAATTCCCCACGTGTTCACCGCCGGCTGCGAAGGCAATCCGGGTTACACCCCGCGGATCGAGAAACTCGAAGAACACTTCCGCAGCCACCTCAAGCACACCACCAAAGATTTCCAGACCAAGTATGGCTACACCCGCGATGAACCGGGCCAGGCCAACATGACCCTGGCCTGCAACAGCGTCGGCCAGAAGTTCGACTGCCTGTCACTGACCCTGGAAATGCCGTTCAAGGATCACGATGATGCGCCGAATCCGCTCACCGGCTGGTCGGGCAAGCGCTCGAAGCAACTGGGCAAGGACGTGCTGACCACCATCGCGGACATGGTCGACACCCTGCGCTGATCGCCCCTGAGTTTCGCTTCACAAAAGATCGCAGCCTGTCTGCGATCTTTTTTTTGCGCCGACTTTTACTCAATCAGGTTGCAAATCAAAACCGGATTACTTACCGTCACTCAAGTTTCAAATTGAAACCTGAAAGGATCCGGGACATGAACACTGCAACACTCGATAAAGGTGTCGTACTGCTTTTCTCCATCGCTTGCGGCCTCGCGGTGGGCAACGTTTATTACGCCCAGCCGCTGCTGGATGCGATGGCCGAAGCCTTCGAGATCTCGCCGGGCAGCATCGGCATCGTCATGACCTTGACCCAGGTCGGCTACGGCTTCGGGCTGTTATTGCTCGTACCCCTCGGCGACCTGCTCAACCGCCGGCGGCTGATCGTCACGCAAACACTGTTGTCCGCCGCAGCCTTGCTGATGATTGCTCTGGCCTCGAACAGCACCTGGCTGCTGATCGGCGTCACCCTGACCGGCCTGCTGGCCGTGGTCACCCAGGTGTTGGTCGCCTACGCCGCAACCCTGGCCGTCCCGGCGCAACGCGGAAAGGTTGTGGGCGTGATCACCAGCGGCATCGTCATCGGCATTCTGCTGGCGCGTACGGTGGCCGGCGGTATGGCTGATCTGGCCGGCTGGCGCTCAATCTATCTGCTGTCAGCGGGATTGACGCTGGTGATGGCTGTGTTGCTGTTTCGGGTGTTGCCCAAGGATGAAGGAGCACGACCGACCACGCATTACGTGGCATTGATCGCCTCGGTGTTCAGCCTGTTTCGTGAAGAACCGGTGCTGCGCCAACGTGCGATCCTCGCGCTGCTGACCTTCGCCAGCGCCATGGTGCTGTGGACGCCGATGGTTTTGCCGCTGGCCGCCGCGCCGCTGTCGCTCTCCCACAGTGAGATCGGATTGTTCGGACTCGCCGGCGCGGCGGGTGCACTCGCCGCCGCCAGAGCCGGACACCTGGCGGATCGAGGATGGGGGCAATGGGTCAGCGGTCTGTCGCTGCTGCTGATGCTGGGCTCGTGGCTGCCGATCGCACTGACCCAGTCTTCGTTGTGGGCGCTGCTGCTTGGCGTCATCACCCTGGATCTGGGCTTGCAGGCCGTGCACGTCACCAGCCAGAGCCTGATCTACAGCGTCCGCCCGGAGGCACAAAGCCGACTGACCGCCGGCTACATGCTGTTTTACTCAATTGGCAGCGCCTTGGGCTCAATCGCCTCGACGGCCATGTACGCCTGGGCAGGATGGCCGGGCGTCTGCGGGCTGGGTGCCGCAATCAACATGGTCGCGTTGCTGTACTGGTGGCGAACGCTGGGCACCCGGAAACGTGGCGAGGCGGCTTGCGCCCTCGCCACGTCGGACTGACACACGATCAACCGCGATTGCGTCCCCGCAGCATGCTGTCGAGCACCTCGTCGCGGCGCACCCAGCCATGGAACAGCGCGGCCGCCAAGTGCAGTAGCACGGTCAGGAACAACAGATACGCCAGATACCCATGAGCCTTGCGCAGCAACGCGAACACCTGCGCATCCGCCGGCACGATCGACGGCAATTGCAGGGACGCGCCGAGCATCACCGGATCCCCCGCCGCGCTGATCATCGCCCAGCCCAGCAGCGGCAACACCAGCATCAGCGCGTACAGCAACAGATGAGAGGCCTTGGCCGCCATCACCTGCCAGCCCGGCAGATCCGCCGGCAGCGGCGGCTGACGGGTGCCCAATCGCACCAGAATGCGCACGATCACCAACGCGAGAATAGCGATGCCCAGCGGTTTGTGCAGATTGATCAGCCATTCATGCCGCGCCGACACCGAGGTCACCATACCGGCGCCGATGAACAACATCGCGATGATCATCAACGCCATCAACCAGTGCAGCAACCGCGCCAGCGGATTGAAATGAGTCGGTTGCGTGCTCATGGGCGAGCCTCCTTTTTGCCGGTGGGCAGTTGGCTGACTTCGCTGGTGCGACGCAGGTAGGAATCGGCGTAACCGGCCGAGCGCGCGGCGAGCAGCGGATCGTCGGAACCCTGAATGCCGGCCGGCAGCACCAGCGGATCGTAGTTGATGTCACGGCATTCGCCGCTGAGCTGCGGCTGGGTCTTTTCCAGCACCAGGGTGCCGGCGTTCAACACTTTGCGACCGGCGGGCCAGGTCTTGCTCGCATCGTTCACCGGATCGTCGGCATTGGCCAACGTGATGTTCAATTGAAAGCGCAGCGGCCCTTCGGCCAGGCGTTGCACCAAGTCTTTTTCAAGGAAGTCGCTACCTTCAGGCGCAGTCGCACCGGCAGCGTCCTGGGCCAGAGGCGTCATGCTCCAGCGCACCGCCTGCTTCTTGCCGCTGGCATCCACCAGATAGAACGCGTTGACGCTGTTGTAGGTTTCCGTCGCGTAACTGGCCGAGGGTCTGGCGGTTTTTATCCAGGTCAGAAATGGCACGGCTTCCGGGTGTGCGGCAAAAAATGCCGGCACCTTGGTCGGATCCGGTTTACCGGTGGCAGGATCCGGCGATTGCGCCTGCTGCAACTGATAGAACGCCTCGGGCGTGCCAACCGGGAACACCGGCATGCTGTTCATCCCGGTGCGCCACTGCTGGCCGTTGGCCTGAGTGAAACGCAGCGCCAGGCTGCGGATCGGTACGGCGCTGTCCGGCGCATACGGACTGCCGGCTGGCAACGCAAAGCGCCCGACCACCGGAGTGCGCGGCTCGTTGAACACTTGCGCGACAGAATACGAGCGAGCCTCGCCGCTGCTCTCGAAATGTCCGATCACGCACACACCTTTGGCGTGATTGCGGCGAAAGCCGGGATGCACGCCGTTGTTCTTTTCCAACACATCGACCAGCGCTTTTGGCGTCAGGCGTTGTGGGTCAAATGAACCATGAACGTAGGCAAACGCCCCGGCCAGGGCTGCGACTACCACGGCGATTCCGCCAAGACGCAACACCAGGCTCGCGGCACTCAGTGGCGGGCGTTGTGGCCCGCCGGGCGATGAACTGCGATCAACCATGAAGCACTCCAGGGCCATCGGCCACAAGTAGGAAGAATCAGCAAGACGCACACCATCGGGATTTATTCCACGGCCCGGTATTTATTTTTCAGAACGTGGAATAACCTCCAATGCCGGGCGTCTTCCTAGTCCACAGCGTAGCGACTAGCAGAACTTCATGAGCGAATTCGACGAACAACTGCGAGAAATAATCCCCAGATTGCGGCGTTTTGCCGTGTCGTTGACTCGCAACGGCAGCAGCGCCGACGACCTGGTACAGGCCAGTCTGGAGCGCGCGCTGTCGGGTTGGGGTGACAAACGCGCCGACGGTGATCTGCGCGCCTGGCTGTTTTCGATCCTGTACCGGCAATTCCTCGACGCGCATCGGCGTTCGCGGCGCTATGCGCGGATGCTCGAATTCTTCACCGGCCGCGATGACGCCGAGCCCTCGGTGGAACGCACCGTCATTGCCCAATCGACTTTGAAGGCCTTCGACCGACTGCCCACCGAACAGCGCGCGCTGCTGCTGATGGTGTCGGTCGAAGGCCTGACCTATAAGGAGGTCGCCGAGATTCTCGGCGTCCCCACCGGCACCGTGATGTCGCGCCTGTCCCGTGCTCGCCAGGCCTTGCGCCAGCTCAGCGACGGGGAAATCAGCAGCCCTTCCTTGCGGATACTCAAATGATCAGTCTGCCCCCCAACGAACGTGACCTGCACGCCTACGTCGACCATCAGCTCAGCGAATCCGACCGGCATGTGCTGGAAACCTGGCTCGCCAGTCACCCGGACGAAGCGGCGCAGGTTCGCGCCTGGCAACAGGACGCCCAGCACCTGCGCGCCGCCCTCGGCGGCGCCTTGCAACAGCCGGCCAATCCGGACCTCGATCCGGCGCTGATCCGTCAGCGCCTCAAACGCCAATCGCGCCGCCAGTGGGCCAGCGCGGCGGTGTTGCTGATTGCCGTCAGCCTCGGCGGTGTCGGTGGCTGGAAGGCTCGGGACATGACCGTTTTTCATCCTCCGGCGCCGATGACGGATGCCTTGCAGGCGTACCGTTTGATCGCCCAGCAAGGGCTTCTGCCGGCGGACTACAAGGTCGATGGCGATGGCGACATCCAGCGCTGGCTCGACCGTTATTTCACTCAGGCCAATCGCCTGCCGGACCTGACGGCAGCCGGGTTTGCACCGGTCAGCGGTCGTCTGTTGAGCACCGATGAAGGCCCGGCGGCGATGGTGATGTATGAAGACCAGAGCGGGCACAAGGTCAGTTTCTACGTGCGTCCACCGGGACCGAAAAATACCTTCCTGCCACGGGGCAGCCGCCAGGACGGGGATCTGCAGGCCGAGTACTGGTCCGGAAAAGGCTACAACTACGCAATGGTCAGCCCAACCGATACTCCGGCGGCGAAAATGCTCAAGCAATCGCTGAGCTTCTAGCCGGTTCAGAACCCCACATCCAGCACCACATTGTCCAGATAGGTTCCAGCGGGCGGTGTGGTCTGGTCGGTGTAGATTTTCGCGTTGTAATTGAAGATCTGGCTGCCGGTGCCCAACCCGTTGCCGGGGTTGACCTCGGCATCGCTGCTGGCCCGGCGAGCCGCGCCGACACTGCCCCAACGGGTGGTCCCGGCACTCTTGAAAATGTCGTAGGCCAGATAGTTGCTGCCGGAAATCATCCGCCGTCGTCCGCCAACGCTCAGCGCATTCTGCCCGTCGTTCAGCCCCACTGTGTAGGCACTGCCCTTGGTGCAGGCGAGGTTGATGGTCTGCCCGGTCACCGGGGTGAACGCACTGACCACCGGCGCGCTGCCGAAAGCGATGTTCGGCGCGGTGATGGTGCAATCGTTGGACACCGTCAGGTTGACCGTCAGTGTCGTGGTACCGCTGTTGATGTCGCGGCCCAGGCAAAGCCCGCCGACACCTATGCCCGAGCAGTAATTCCAGTTCCAGAAAATGCTCAGGGTTTCGGTGTATACCCCCGCCGCCACGTTGCTGCCGATGGTGGTACCGAAATAGAGCGGAACGGTTTTCGGCACCGTACCGCCGAGCAAGCCGAGGGCGTCGATAATGCCGTTGCGGGCGAAGTCATAGGCGGTGCCACGCGTCAGCGGGTAACTGGTGCTGTTGTTGGCGTAGATCGTGTAACCGATCACGTCGCCGGTAGGTCCGAGCAAGCCACTCTGGGTCGAGGTGACCGTGGCCCAGAAATGGTCATTGTTGGTCAACAGCGACAGCAACGAGCCGGTGCAACTCAAGCCCCCGTTCAAGGTGGAACTGGGTTGCGAGGCGGTGCGCACGGCGATCGAACTGATGTTGCCGAACCCGGCCGGCGTGGTGGTCACCACCGAACACAGCGCCTGCGCCAGCCCCGGCAGCAGCAACAGCAGCCACAGAACAAGCCGCGCCCGGATCATTGGCACACCAACGGGCCGATCAGCGGCACTTCGTTCTGCTGCAGATCGACGCTGAATTGCGCCTGGCAGGTCTTGCCGTCCGCGAGAGTCACCCGCAGCGAATTCTGCGCCTGGAGGTTTTCCAGGTAGACCAGTCCGTCCCAGCCGACCACCGTTCGCGTGCCGCTCTGTTCGTGCAGCACGCCACTGCCCAGCGGCAACTCCTTCTGCTGCGCATCCACCAGCACGATGCTCGCGGCAATCACCCGGCTCAGCGGAAACTCCAGCAGATAGCCGCTGCCCCGGCGCACGGCAACGCGCTGTTCGACATTCGGGCTGCGCACGTTGGCCGGCAGGTTCAACGGATCGATTTCGTACTTGCCGCGGTAATAGGCACTGCTCCACGGCACCAGCAAATGGCCGTTGCGGTCGGTCTGGCCGACCTGCTGGTTCTCGTAACGCACCGGAATGTTCGCGTAGCCGTCGGTGCTGACCACCACGAACGCATCGTCGATACGGTTGGCGGCGAATACTTGATCATCCATCCACACCAGCGAGCCGCTGGCATCGGCCCAACGGGTTTCGGCGTCGGACGTCCCGTAGACGCCCGCCTGCAATTGCACCGATTGCAGACGCCAGGTCACGTCAGCCTGACGGTAATCGGCGCCGTCGCCCTTGGCGTAGCCCAGATTGAAGCCCACCCCGCCCTCGGACGGCACGGCGCGGCTGTAGTTGACTCGCTGCTGCGTCTGCCCGGTCTTGCTGCGTTCGCTGCTGATGGCCAGGCTGCCGCGCAGGTCGAACGGAATCACCAGTTGCGCCTGCACCGCCCAGTTGCTGTCGCCGATTTCGCGGTTGGCCGACAGGTAGAAACTGCTGTTGCGCCACAGCGGTTTGCTCCAGCTCAGATTGAGCAACCGCGTGCGGGTTTCGTCTGCCGCGCGAATATCGAAATAACCGACGCCGAGACTGCCCCAGCGCTCGAGGTTGAGGCTCAGTGTCGCCTGTTCACTGCGCCGGCTGAGTGTGGTGTAGGGACTGTCCACGACCGTCAGGTCGGCATAGCGGTCACGGCGTTGCAGACGCTGATAGGAAAAGCTGTAGCGCTGGCCGCTGTATTGATAACCGAGGCTCAGTTGCTGACCACCGTCGCCATCGAAACGGCTTTGACTGATTGCACTGTTGAGTACCCCGAAATTGCCCAGACGCAAGTTGCCGCCCAGCCCGCCGAGGGTGAGGGAATCCGCCGCTTCGGCATGACTCTCCAGAGTAAACGTGTCGCTGACGCCGTAGCGCAGACTTCCCGAGGTCACGCCCGGCCCGTAGCTGAAATCCTTCAGGCCGTAATCCCGGCGCAACGTACCGGCGGCCACCGAAAAATCGCTCAGGCCTTTTTGCAACAGGCTGCTGGTGACGTAGAACGGCACCGTGGTCGACACCTGTCGGCCCAGCGCATCGGTAGTCACCACCACCGCCTCACCCGCGCCGTTGATAAACGGAATGTTGGTCAGGGTGTACGGGCCCGGCTGCAGGTCGGTGCTGCTGGATTTGTAGCCGTTGATGAACAGATCCACCGAGGACGGCACCGCCGCTTCCCCGGCGAACTGCGGCAGCGGATAGGTCACCAGATCCGGACGCACCGCAAAATCCCGCGAGAACTGCACACCGCCCAGCCGTACCGAACTGCTCCAGGGCAAGGCGCCGCTGACCACGTCCCCGGCCTCGTAGGTCAGCATCCGTTCATCATCGGAGTAGCGCCAGGTGGTGTCGTAACGCAGATAGCCGTTGTCCAGCGTGCTGACCGCATCCCCTGACAATGTGCGGCGATATTGCCCGGTGTTCGACAACGTGCCCCAACTGTCGAACAGCCGCACCTCGTTCCACGCCGCCAGATAAGTGCCGACGTCGTCGGTGTCATTGAGGTAGAGGTCATAGTTGAACAACGCGCCGAAACTGCTCAGCGCCGGGGTGCGCGGATAAACCTCGCGGTTGCCGATGAACTGCTCCGGCAGCCAGTCCGGCGGCACGTCGAGCAGCAAGCGCTGGCTGACGCTGTCGTAATCGCTGTGCAGGCCCGGCAGGCCGTCGAGATCGACTTCGGCACCGGCCTCTTCCGGCAGCTTCATGCCGGTATCGCGCAATACGCTGGCAGGCAGGAACAGGCGCCCGTCGCGCTGCTCCACCGCCACCACCCGACCGGTATTCATCTGGTTGACCACCAGTTCCAGAAACAACTGTGCATCACTCACGGCCTCCATGCCGCTGGGAGGCGGCGGCAGTTCACCGGCCCCGGATGGATGAATGAACATCAGGCACCACGCGCCGGTCATGAGCCACAACGGACGCTGAATACGGCGAGCCCATCCTGGACTCATTAGCGTGTTACGTCCGTCAATGGACTGATTCCTCCTGAAACCGCTGGCGCCGAAGCCTGAACACTTCGACATGGCTCGCTACGGCTATCGCGCCGGCGGAATGCTCTGCACCTTGGCCGCGCCATTGATCCGTCCCGCCAGCTCTCCCGCCACCGGCCCCGGTGCCGGCCAGCGCATCACCGCGCCGGGCAGTACGTAGCCGAGTAATCCCTCGGCCAGCGGTTTGCTTTGACCGCCCTGTGTGATGGCCACATCGGTCAGTCGCGCATGCACCGCGCCCTGATTGCGCACTTCCACATAAGGACGGCCCTCCACCGCCACCGTGCGCCAGCTCAATTGCGGCAGGCCGATACCCTTGGGGTCACGCTGGCGGGCGCTGTCTTCCTTGCTCCACAACCCCGCGCCATAGGCGAACAGTGGCACCGAATAGCGCATCTGGAAGCGGATCGCCGCCGCAGTCTTGCCGTCTTCGGCGACGGGCGGCTGGGCCGAGGGGATTTCATCGATGATGATCCGATACGCCAGCTCCTGGCCTGGCGGCACGTCCTTGGTACGGGTCAGACGCACCAGTTGCTTCTGTCCCGGCTCGATCTTCGCCACCGGCGGGCTGCCGATCACCTCGCGTTGATTGCGGTATTGCTCTTCGAAACCGCTCTGGCTCCAGCCGAACACGCGTATCTGCAGGTTGGCGGTTTCCGTGCCGCGATTTTCCAGCCACAGCGCACTGGCCTGCTGATCGGCCTCCAATACCGGGTCGATCGGCCAGATCAGCACCGAACTGGCAGCCTGGGCCTTGAGCGTCCCGAACATGACCAGCGCCAGCACGGCGCAACACGCGAACGAATAGCGTGACGTGAAAAACCCCATAAACCTGCTCCTTGTCATTTCACATCACCACGACAGCTGCACCTGCAACACATCGCTGTATGTCCCCCCGGGTTGATTGCCCGGTAATTGCACCTGCCCGTAGATCGGCAGACTGATGTTGTTCGCATCGCTGTAGGCCACCGCCACGCTCTGGCCGATGCCCAGGCTCTGGCTGTACGCCGCATCGCGAAACAGCGCATAGGCCACCTTCGCGCTGCCTCCGCTGATCTGCATGCGTCGTCCGCCGCTGTTGTATTGGCCGCCATCGACCGTCATGTTAAGCGCCACCCCCGGCGTGCATTGCAGCGTCACGCCACCGGTCAATGCGACCTGCACCGTGCCGGTGGCAAGCGCCGACCGCGAACCGAAATTCAGCCCGCCATAGTTCGATACGCCCCCCACCACCAGACAGCCCGGTGTCACCGTGGCACTGACCTGGAAGCTCTGACTGGTGACCGCCGCCAACGGCAGCGGCAAGCTGCCCGCACACAGCAGCAACAGCCCCGCACAGCCATGCCGGCCCATGGCGCTAGAACGTCAGTTCAACGGAAATCGTGTCGGTGTACGTGCCCGCCGGCAGCCCGGCCTTGCCGACCGCCTGACCGTAGATGTTCACGGTCTGCGCTACACCGGTGCTGGCCGCGAGGTTGATCACCCCGTCGATGGCCAACAATTGGGAGTGCCCGGCGTCGGTGTACAAGTCATACGGCACGTAATTGGCCACTCCGTCATACAACGCGCGAGTGCCACCCGGCGAGAGCCCGTCATGGGCGCCCGCCCGGACCTTGACCGTCGGCGTGGTGCCAGCCGAGCACAGGATCGACAGCGCCCCGCCCCCGCCGCCCAGCACCTGTCCGGTCGCCGTGGTGAACAGGCTGTTGGCGGTGCCGAAGTTCAACGCACCGAAGTTCAGCCCGGTAGAACCGCCGGAACCGTTGACCTGGCAACTGCTGATCAGGGTCAGGCTGGAGGTGATCTGGCCGGTGACCGTGGTGGCGGCATTGACGCTGGAAGCGAGCGTCAGGCCGAGCAACGACAAAGCTATCCTTGATGCAATCGTACGCATGGTGTCCGTCCTCTACGGGGTTACCAGTCGAGCGTCACCGTCAGGGTGTCGGTATAGACACCGGCCGGTACCGCACGGGTGTTCGCCACCACCGAGCCAAATACCGGAATGGGTATCTGTGCGCCGCTGGTGACAGCGAAATTGTGTTGTTGACCAATGCTGTAGCTCTGGCTGCCGGAGGCATCGAGAAACAGCTGATAGGGAAGTGTCTGGCGCCCATTGCTCAGGCGGCGTGTGGTGCCGTCGCCATGGGTGCCGCCGTCGATGGTCACGGTGAACCCGGTGACCGAAGGGTTACAGGCGACATTGAGCTGGCCGCTGCCTGCTTCGCTGAGGCTGGCCTTGATCGGTGCATTCCAGGTCGGGCCCTGCTGGCCGAAATCGAGTGAGCCCAGCCCGTCTACCGGGCCGGCGGGGCTGGAGGCGTTGGTCACTTCGCAGCCGGCAATCAACGTCAGCCGCGCGACGATCTGCCCACTGACTGCCGCTGGCGCGACCTCGGCGAACATCAGCAGCGTGGCTATGGCGATTACCCGCCCGTGTCTGTCCATCATTGAGCGCCTACTCCTTCAGGATCACTCGAACATTGCGCTCATCACTGAACGCCCTTCCCTGCGCCGCCCGGATCCAGCGGATGGCTGAAAAAACGCCGCGATCACCAGGTGACCGTCACCTTCACCAGATCCGAATACCGGCTGACCCGTGGCACTTCGGCCATCCGTTCGATCCGCCCGTATAACGGCAAGTCCACCGTGCCGCTGTCCGGCACCCGGCCACTGACCGGCACATCCACCACCAGCGGCACCTGCCGCGCAGGGTCCTGATACAGGCGATAGGGAATCGGCTTGCTGCCGGCCTCACCCGCCATATAACGCACCTCGCCGACGCCACCGTGCAGGCCGCCATCGACACGCAACTGGTACGGGGTGTCCGGGTTGCATTCCAGACGCGGCAGGCGCGAATTCGTCAGCGCCGCACCGAGTGGCCCGTCCCGGTCGCCAAGCCGCGCCGTGACGCCGAAATCGAGCACGCCCAGTTGTTCGATACCGGCTTCACGTTGCTGGCCAATCAACAGGCAACCGCGTTGCACATCGACCCGCACCTCGACCTGAAGATCGGCGGCGTGGGCCGGTGCCGCGAGCCCGCCCAGCAATGCCCAGACCATCCCTGCTTTCACCGCCCGCTCCTTGATCGCGACGGCGTATCTGCCGTTACAGTGTTTCAGGTTAGCAACGGACACCGATTGCGCCAGTCGATTGGATCCAGGCAACCGCCGGGATTTGTTTCGAAAGGTTGGCAACAGGTCGATTCATAATGTTGAAAAAACCTGTACATGCCGCAGATTACTGTCCGGGAAAACGATAAAGCGCAGTGGAAGCAAAACTACCCGTCTGGTTACACTACGCCGCCGCGCTCGCGGGGAGCCGGCCCGATGATGACGGAGTGATTGCAGTGCCCGCCCGACCGCCCGAACGTTCGCGTCTGACCCATCGCTGGTCAGCCTTGCGCCGCCTCTTCGGCAAACGCTCCAGTACCGCTGCGGGCCAATGCGCCGCCAGTGCGCAATCGGTGCGTGACTATTTCCGGCAAAAGGCCCACGGCCAGGGCTACACCCTCAGCCACAGCCAGCAGCGGGTCATCGACTGCATGGCGCAGCAGGCCGGCCTGTTGTTCGGCACACCTGCGCAAACCCCGCCCAGCCTGTATCTGCACGGGGCGGTCGGGCGCGGCAAAAGCTGGCTGCTGGACGGATTCTTCGAGGCGTTGCCGATTGCGCAAAAGCGCCGTCTGCACTTCCATGGGTTCTTCGCCCAGTTGCACCAAGGCATGTTCGAGCATCGTGACTGCGACGATGCCTTGGCCGTTACCCTCGATGCGCTGCTGCTGGACTGTCGGGTGCTGTGTTTCGATGAATTTCATGTGCATGACATCGGCGATGCAATGCTCATCACCCGCTTGTTCAAGGCGCTGTTCAAGCGCGGGATCCTGCTGTTGGTGACGTCCAACTACCCGCCCGAAGGCTTGCTGCCCAACCCGCTGTACCACGCGCGGTTCAAACCGGTGATCGACCTGATCAATGCGCGCATGCAGGTCATGGAAGTCGGCGGCCCGCACGATTACCGCAGCCAGGCGCGCCGGCATGCGCACCAGGTGTTCACCCAGGGCTATTACGTCTGGCCGGCCACCCCGGCGCAGCGCCAGGCCTTGAAGCTGCCGCCACTCGGCACCACGCCGTTGTCTCTGGCGGTCGGCAGTCGGCATTTGCAGGCGCGGCTGTGCGAAGACCGGCGCGTCGGTTTCACCTTCAACGACCTCTGCGAACAGCCCACCGCCGTGATGGACTATCTGGAACTGTGCCGGCGCTTCGACCACTGGATCATCGATGAGCTGCCGGAGTTGGGCGAATGTTCGATCGCCGCCCAGCAACGCTTCATCAATCTGATCGACGTGCTCTACGACCAGGACAAACACCTGACCCTGCTCGGCCAGCTCCCGTTGCGTGAAAGCCTCGGCGGCCAGGCGATCGATCTGGCCCGCACCCGCAGCAGGCTCGGGCAATTGCGCGAAGTGCACGAACCGGGCTGATTTGCCGTTATCATGCCGCCCATTTCCGGCGCTCGTGCGCCTTCCAGATAGCGATCCTTTTCATGCACACCCTTGCACAACTGCGCGCCGGCGAACTGTCGGGCATCACCCGGCTCGACCTGGCTGAAGGCCTGACTGAATTTCCGCCGGAGATTTTCAACCTGGCCGACACGCTGGAAGTGCTCAACCTCAGCGGCAATGCCCTGAGCAGCCTGCCGGACGACTTGCACCGCCTGACACGCCTGCGCGTGCTGTTCTGCTCGGACAATCAGTTCACCCGGTTGCCGGCGTGCCTGGGCCAGTGTCAGGCGCTGACGATGATCGGTTTCAAGGCCAACCGGATCACCCAGGTGCCCGGCGCGGCGCTGCCGCCGCAGTTGCGCTGGCTGATCCTGACCGACAACGCCATCGAAACCCTGCCCACCGAACTGGGCGAGCGTCCGCTGTTGCAAAAGCTCATGCTCGCCGGCAATCGCCTGCGCACGCTGCCGCCGTCACTGAGCCAGTGCCATCGGCTGGAACTGATCCGTATTGCCGCCAACCAGTTGATCGAGCTGCCGCAATGGCTGCTGACCTTGCCGAGCCTGACCTGGCTGGCCTACGCCGGCAATCCGCTGGAAACCGAAGCCGATGCCGACGCGCTCAACAACGCGCCCCTGATCGACTGGTCGGCGCTGCAGCTGGAGCAACGGCTGGGCGAAGGCGCTTCCGGGGTGATTTACCGGGCGCAGTGGCAGTCTGCGGACCAGTCGGCTACGCCGGTGGCGGTCAAGTTGTACAAGGGTGAGATGACCAGCGACGGCTCGCCGCTGCATGAAATGAACGCGTGCATCACCGCCGGGATGCACCCGAACCTGATCCGCGTCGAAGGCCGCATCGACCAGCATCCCGATGGTCAGCAAGGCCTGGTGATGCAACTGATCGATTCGAGTTACCGCAACCTGGCAGGACTGCCGAGCCTGGCGTCCTGTTCACGGGATGTGTATGCCGATGATTGCCGTTTCAGTGCCGACGTCGCCCTGCGTATTGCCCGGGGCATTGCCTCGGTCGCCGGGCATCTGCACCGTCACGGCATCACCCATGGCGATCTCTACGGACACAACATTCTGTTGAACGATCAGGGCGATTGTCTGCTGGGGGATTTTGGCGCGGCATCATTCCATGCCACGGCGGACACGCCTGAAACCCGTGCACTGCAGCGCCTCGAAGTGCGGGCGTTCGGGATTTTGCTGGGGGAACTGCTGGCACGCATCGACTCGGGGTTGAGCGATGAACAACGTCAGGCGCTGGAGGCTCTGGAACAGCAGTGCTGTCAGCCGGACGTGCTGGCACGGCCGGGGTTCGGCGAGATCGTTGAGGTGCTGCAACAGTAATGACCGCTGCGCGATCAATCGCGAGCAGGCTCGCTGCCACAATCGACTTGTATCACCCCTGTAAAGGGTCACTGATCAAATGTGGGAGCGAGCCTGCTCGCGATTGCAGCGTTACTGACTCGAAAAATCAGCCGGCCAGACCGACGAACATGTCCTGCACATCGTCATGGTTGTCCAGGCCTTCGAGGAACGCCTCGACTTCAGCCATCTGCTCGTCGCTCAGACCGCTGACCGGGTTCTTCGGCTGGTAGCCGAGTTTGGCCGACAGCACGGTGAAGCCTTGTTCCGGCAGGGCTTTCTGCACGGCATCGAGGTCGGTCGGATCGGTCAGGAACAGGGTCGCACCCTCTTCGCCCGCTTCGAAATCCTGCGCGCCGGCTTCGATCGCGGCCATTTCCGGATCGGCGTCCGGGGTGTCCGGCGACGCTTCGATCATGCCGACATGGTTGAAGTCCCAGGCAACGGAACCGGAAGCACCCAGTTGACCCTTGCGGAACGCCACGCGGATTTCCGCCACGGTGCGGTTGATATTGTCGGTCACGCACTCGACGATCAGCGGCACCTGATGCGGTGCGAAGCCTTCGTAGGTAACGCGATGGTATTGCACGGTTTCGCCCAGCAGCCCAGCACCCTTCTTGATGGCACGGTCCAGGGTTTCCTTGGGCATCGAGGCTTTCTTGGCCTGTTCGACCACCAGACGCAGGTGTGCGTTGGTGGCGGTATCGGCACCGTTACGCGCAGCAATGGTGATTTCCTTCACCAGTTTGCCGAAGATCTTGCCCTTGGCGTTGGCTGCCGCTTCTTTGTGTTTAACCTTCCACTGTGCGCCCATTACTCACTCTCTTGATCTGTGGCGCCGAGACATCTATTGGCCGACGCATGGCGGCAAGTTTATACGGCCTAAAGTCGGCAATCGACCAAAAAATCCGCTGCGGATCGACATCTTCTACGCGCCTTGTAGGGCGATTCTGAAAAACCGGTTTGCCATGTCCAATCAACGTCGCGTTTTCGTACCCTCTGTCGCCCGTATTGCCAGAACAGAGCCTGCCCGAATGCTCAATGACAAGGAAAGCCCGTTTTCACTGACCCTGGCCGAAGGCGGGATAAGCCTGCCGGTGCTGCGCTTCAGCGGTCATGAAGCGCTGAATCAGCCTTATCGGTTTGAAATCGAGGTCATGGGCCTGGCGCCCGCCTGGTCACCCGGCAGGCTGCTGCATCAGGCGGCGTTTCTGCACCTGGATGAGGATCACGGCATTCACGGCATCATTCAAAGTGCCAGCTGCGAACATCGCGCAACGCACCGGATCGCCTACCAACTGGTGCTGATGCCGCATCTGCAAGCGCTGGAGCAACATCCCGTACGCCGGGTCTTCACGCAACTGAGCGTGCCGGCCATCCTTGAGCAACTGTTGATCGAACATCACCTGCCCGCCCACAGCTACCGGATCGAGATGACCGTCGGCCACTATCCGCCGCGTCCGTTCTGCATTCAGTACGACGAAACCGATTTGGCCCTGTTGCAACGGCTTTGCGAAGAGGAAGGCATTCACTACCACTTCGAACATCAGCCGGACGGCCATGTGGTGGTGTTCGCCGATGACAGCCTGAGCCTGCCACAGCAACTGACGGCGATTCCTTTCAACACCCAGCTCGATGCGCCAACCAGCGGCCTCAGCAGCCTGTTCCAGCGGCATGAGGCGGTAATGCCTGCGATGCCTGCCGGCGTACGAGAGCGAGGGCGACCGATCAAGGGTCAGGAGGCCGCCAATCACACGCTGGGCAGTGCCGTCGCCCCACAGGAGTCTCTGCCAACTGCGCAACGTCACGCCACCCAGCGCAGTCGCCGTCTGCTCGAGCGCCAACGCTGCCGGTCGCGCTCGATTCAGGGCCGCAGCGATTGTCTGCGCCTGCTCAGCGGGCGCCTGTTGCAAGTCACGGAGCACCCGGTGAACGCCTTCAACGAGCAGTGGCTGATCACCGAATTGCGTCATCAGGGCCAGCAACCTTCGATTCTCGACCCAGTTCCCACGGCTCGCCGCTATCACAACGACTTCACCGCGCTGCCCTGGTCGACCCCGTTTCGCCCGTCGCCGCAACAACCGCGTCCGCGCATTCCGGGGTATCACCCGGCGCAATTGCTCGGTGCGCCGGGGCAACCGGCGCAGGTGGACGATCAGGGACGCATGGCCGTCCGGTTATGGCCGGAGCGTTCACGTAACGGTGCAAGCGAAGGGCTGTGGCTGCCGTTGGTCATGCCCCATGCTGACGCCTGCGTGCCTCGGGAAAATCTTCCCTGCGCCGGCAGCGAAGTCTGGGTCAGTTTTCTCGACAGCGATCCCGACCGACCGATCCTCTGCCTCGACGCCTGCCGGCCCCAACCGGCACAACCGAGAGAAACCGAGCCCGACGAGGACCTGTTGCTCGACTGGCTGCTCAACCGCTCCACCCCGCCGCGCTGACGCTCACGCCTTGTCGGCCTTGCCCGCCGCCGCCGCGAATTTCGCCAGACGCACGTCAAGGTGCCGGGGTCGCCGACCGTGATCCTCGGCGCGCTCCTTGCGGCGAATGGCGTTGCGCACCATCAGCGAGCCGAGGTAGCGGATCGGCTCCGGCGGAAAGTAACCCAGCGGCCCGTTGACCAGCGGCGAGCGTGTCCATGGGTTGTCGAGGCCCTGCACCAGCGAAGCGAGGATCTGCCCGCCCATGTGGCACGGCCCGACGCCGCTGCCGGAATAACCGAAACCGTAGAACACATTCCCGCTGGCACTCATCCGGCCGAAGAACGGCAGGCCGGTGACCGAGCGATCCGAGGGGCCGTTCCAGGTTGCGTCGACTTTCACATCGGCAAAGGCCGGGAAGAAGTCGTCGAGGCTGCGCTTGAGCAACCCGGTATAGGGCGAGGGCTGGTCGAACACCGGCAACATCCGCCCGCCGTAAGCGAAGGTATTGCCGCCCTTGCCGAGCATGATCCGGCCGTCCGGGGTGTTGTGGTAGTAGTGCACGAAAATCCGCGAATCAAGCACAGTCACGCCGCTGATCAAACCGATTTCCTGCAACA
Source organism: Pseudomonas sp. 3-2 (assembly GCF_019710535.1). Lineage (NCBI taxonomy): Bacteria > Pseudomonadati > Pseudomonadota > Gammaproteobacteria > Pseudomonadales > Pseudomonadaceae > Pseudomonas > Pseudomonas sp. 3-2. The sequence goes on from NZ_CP081200.1 coordinate 4,181,696, forward strand.
GATCCGGCCGCGGTTCGGTGATCAGCATGTCGCTGGAGACGATCGCCACACTGCGCTCGAACTGCGGGAAAGCACGGGCCATCCACGCGTTCATCGCCAGCACCACGCGGTCGGCGGTCACCCGGCCGCTCGCCGTGTGAAGGCGCGCCGGGCGGCCCTCCTCCAGCCCGGTCATTGCCGTGCCTTCATGAATCCGCACGCCCAGCTGCAACGCCACCTGGCGCAAGCCGCGCACCAGTTTGCCCGGCTGCACGCTGGCGGCGGCCGGCGAGAACCAGCCTTCCAGGTGTTTTGCCGATCCGGCCATGCGCTGTACATCAGCGACCGGCCGCTGGGTAAACGAGTTGATGCCGTTGCGCTCCAGCGCCGCAATCACCGCATCGGTCGAGCCGCATTGCGCGCGGTTGGTCGCGGTGTAAAGCGTGCCGTCGAGGCGGTAATCGGCGTCGATGCCGTACTGCTCGCAGAACTCGCCGATGGCGTGGATGCTGCGCTCGGATTCCTTGACCAGCCGCACCGCCTCTTCGACGCCGAACAGTCGTTCCAGAGTGAAGTACTTCGCCGACCACGACAGCGCACAGCCGCCGTTGCGCCCACTGGCGCCGGCGCCGCAAATGTCGGCTTCGATCAGCAACACATCGAGTTCGGGGTTCTGCTGCTTGAGCATGATCGCCGTCCACAACCCGGTGTAACCGCCGCCGACGATGCACACGTCGGTGCGCACATCGCCTTGCAGCGGCGGGCAAGGTTCGGACGTGTCGAGCTGCAAAGCCTGGTCCAGCCAAAACGGTCTCATGAAAATTCTCCAGTCAGTCGGCCACGGCACAGCCTGCCGCGAATGCCGCAGCAGGCCGCGAGGTGAGGGTTTTCAGTTACGCAGGGGTTTGATGGTCAGGGCGCGGTTGGGCACGTAGGCACGTGGTTCCATGACGCCGACCGGGCGGCTGTTCCAGTGCGGAATCAGCACCAGCGCCGAAAACAGCGCGCAACCGGCGAACACGATGAACACCGTCACCGAGTCGAAGTAACCCGGCAGCAAACCACCGAGCACCGCACCGACCGAGCCGCAGCCGTTGACGAACCCCGCCGCCGTGGCGCCGGCCCTGGCCTTGCCGAAATCGATCGCGGCCGCGCCGCTGATCATCGAGTCCGGGCCGTACAGGGTCAGGCCCATCACGAACAGCAGTGCGACCACCAGCATCACGCTGCCGGTGTGCAAGGCGCCCATGAACAGCGCGAGGGTCACGGTCAGCGCCAGCAGACTCAACACGCAGGCCGGCATGCGGCGGGCGCCGAACAGTTTATCCGAGGCCAGGCCGATCATGATGGGACCCAGCAGGCCCGCCAGTTCAAATGCCGTTGGAATGATCGCTGCGCCGACCTTGCCGACTGAAGGCATCTGCTCGAACACAATCACCGGCCCCCACAGCAGAATCGCGTAACGCGCCGGTTTCAACAGGAAATACGCCAGACCCAGCACCAGTACCGTGCGGTTGCGCAGGATTTCCTTGAGCGGCTCCCAGACGCTGAGTTTGCTGTTGGCTTCGGCCTCTTCGGCGCTGATCACCGGCTCCGGCTCCACGGCGGGCAGGCCGACGTCTTCCGGTTTGTCGCGCTGGAAGATGAAGAACAACACCGCCACCACCGCGACCACCGCCGCGCTGGAAATGAACGCCGCGTGCCACGAACCAATCAGCGTGTAGGCCCACCAGCCGGCGAACGGCGAGGCCACCAGACCGCCGAATGCATAGCAGGAACTCCACAACCCCAGCACGCGCCCGCGCTGTTCGGAAGGGAAGAAACTGCCGAGGTTCTTGCACAACCCCGACCAGCCGGTGGACTGCGCCAGCCCCTGAATCAGCATGCAGGTGGCGAAGATCGGCAGCGTCGCGAAACTGCCCATCACCAGCGCCGCAGCGGCGGAAATCAGCAAACCGCCGAGTACCACGACCCGTGGGCCGAAGCGGTCGGCGAGCATGCCCCAGGTGAACTGGCCGATGGCGTAGGCCGCCAGGTAAATCGCGTCGAGGTTGGCCATGGCCATTTTGTCGAGGGTGAAGCTGGGGTCTTCGGCGATGCCCAGTTTGGCCACCGAAAAGGCTTTGCGGGTGAAATAGAACGCGGCGTAAGCGAGCCAGGTGACAGCGAAGATCTGCATGCGCCAACGCGCAATGGTGCCGATGTGCTTGTTCATTGTGGTTCTGACCTCAGGGTGTGAGTGTGCCGGCAGAATCGATAAGTAAACGCCTGTGTTTTTATTGTTGAGCACTGCGATATCACCCCGTCCCTTCGGCGATACCGGTCAGATGAGTCCTGGTGTTGCACGCACAGGCTCATGGCCAACGTCGCTGCCCAACCGGGCAGTCAGCGTTGGCGTGAGCCGATCAAAGCAATTACTGTTTAATAAATAAAATCGATTTATCGTATTTCACACATAAGCTCAGCTTGTTACTGGAGTCAGAACATGTCGGTTTCACACGCACAGCTCAAAGCCTTTCACGCCGTGGCCGTGCACGGAAGCTTCACCAAGGCCGCCGAGCGGCTTTATCTGACGCAGCCGGCGATTTCCGACCAGGTGCGCAAGCTGGAAGAACGCTTCGGCGTGTTGCTGTTCCATCGCAACAAACGCTCGGTGCGCCTGACAGATCTCGGCGAACGCTTGCTGGCGATCACCCAGCGTCTGTTTGTGGTCGAGGCCGAAGCTCAGGAGTTGTTGCAGGAGTCTCAGGCGTTGCAGACCGGCAGCCTGATTCTGGCGGTGGATGCCCCGGTGCATGTGTTGCCGCAGATCGCCCGGTTTTGTGAGCGCTACCCGGGGATCAGCGTGAAGATCGAGACCGGTAACACCGATGAGTCGCTGTTTCGACTGTTCAACTATCAGGCCGATCTGGCGTTGCTGGGTCGCGATGTCAGCGATGAACGCCTGCTGTGTGTGCCGCTGCGCAACGACCCGATGGTGGCGTTTGTCTCCCGCCATCATCCGTGGGCCGAGCGTGAATCGATCTGCCTGGAAGATCTGGACGACACGCCGCTGGTGCTGCGCGAACACGGCTCGGTGACCCGCCAGACCCTGGAAGAGGAAATGGCCCGCGCCGGCTTCCGCATCCGCCCGGCGATTCAGGTCGAAGGCCGGGAAGCGGCGCGGGAGGCGGTGGTGGTGGGGATTGGCGTGGGGGTGGTGTCGGCGGCGGAGTTTGGTGCTGACTCGCGGGTTTGCGCGTTGCCGATCACCGATTGCACCCGGCGCTTGACCGAGACGCTGGTGTGCCTGCGCGAGCAGAGTTCGCGGCGGGTGGTGGCGACGTTTCTGGATATGGTGCGCGAAAGCCTGGTGTAGATCGTTCCCACGTCGAGGCGTCGAACCGTCCGCGTGGGAACGATCTGGTGGGTATCAGGTGGGGGCCAATCCGAAAAACGCCTGAATCAACCGCAATTCCCGCCGGCGCTCCACGCAGCCGATCATGTGCCGGTTCACCAGCCCTTCTCCGGCAATGGGAATCGCGACGACACGGGGGTCATGGCTGACCTCAACCGACGACACCACCCCAACCCCCAACTCAGCCGCCACCGCTTCCGTCACCGCCTCGCGACTGTCCAGTTCCAGCAACACCCGTGGGCTGACCGACGCCTGGGCACAGGCCTGATCAAACGTGCGCCGGGTAATCGAACTCGGCTCGCGCAAGACCATGATCACCTGATCCAACTCCTTGAGCCTGACCTCGCCGGAACGTGTCGCCCATGGATGCCCCGCCGGCACCAGCGCGCAGATCCGCGATTCACTCAATGCTTGCAGATGCAGCCCTTTGCGCGGCTCGACCTCGGTCAGCACCGCCACATCGGCATGCTCGGACAACAACGCCGCCAGCGTTTCCTGAGCGTTGCCCAACCGCAGATTCACCGTGATCCCCGGATAGCGCGCCCGCAGGCTGGCAAGCATCGGCATGACCATGTGCGGACCGTCCGCCGCCACCTCAAGGCGTCCGGTCAGCAACTGCCGATTGGCTTCCAGCAACGCTTGGGCCTCCTCGGCCATGCCGAACATTGCCCGGGTGATCGCCGCCAGTTTGGTGCCCTCCTCGGTCAGCTCGACCCGGCGCGCCGTGCGTCGCAACAGGGTGATCTGGTAATGCTCCTCCAGCGCCTTGATGTGCCCGGTGACCGCCGGCTGGCTGATGAACAACCGCGCGGCGGCACGGGTGAAGCTGCCTTCACGGGCCACGGCGTCGAAGGCGCGGAGCTGGAACAGGTTCATGAATAACCCTCACTGATGGCTGGCATAACAACAAACAATTTGATTGATGATCCGCCCAATTGCAACGTAGGCCCCGTAGCTTCATCCCACAGCGCAATCGCGAGGACACACGAATGAGTACTGCCGCCCCCATCCTGCTCACTCCCGGCCCGTTGACCACCTCGGCCCGCACCCGCCAGGCGATGATGGTCGACTGGGGTTCATGGGATGACCGCTTCAACCAATTGACCGCCAGCCTGTGCGAGCAACTGCTGGCCATACTCAATGGCGCCGACAGCCACCACTGCGTACCGTTGCAGGGCAGCGGCACCTTCGCCGTCGAAGCTGCGATTGGCACCCTCGTCCCCCGCGACGGCAAGGTGCTGGTGCTGATCAACGGCGCCTACGGCAAGCGTCTGGCGAAAATCTGCGAAGTGCTCGGCCGCTCGTTCAGCACCTTTGAAACCGCTGAAGACGAACCGACCACCGCCGCCGACGTCGACCGCCTGCTGCGCGCCGACAACGACATTACCCACGTAGCGCTGATCCACTGCGAAACCAGCACGGGCATTCTCAATCCGCTGCCGGAAATCGCTCAGGTCGTCGAACAACACGGCAAACGCCTGATCATCGACGCCATGAGTTCCTTCGGCGCGTTACCGGTGGATGCACAGAAAATCCCGTTCGACGCGCTGATCGCCGCCTCCGGCAAATGCCTGGAAGGCGTGCCGGGCATGGGTTTCGTTTTTGCCCGCAAGGACTCGCTGGCCGCAGCCGCCGGCAATTCGCATTCGCTGGCGATGGACCTGTTCGATCAGCACAGCTACATGAAGAAGACCGGCCAATGGCGCTTCACCCCGCCGACCCACGTGGTCGCCGCGCTGCACGAGGCGCTGCTGCAATACAACGAAGAAGGCGGCCTGCCCGCGCGGCATGCGCGTTACGCCGCCAACTGCCAGGCGCTGATGGAAGAGATGGGCAAACTCGGCTTGCGCAGTTTCCTGCCTGCTGCGATTCAGGCGCCGATCATCGCGACCTTCCACGCACCGAAAGATCCGCGCTACCAGTTCAAGGACTTCTACGAACGGGTCAAGGCCAAGGGTTACATCCTCTACCCCGGCAAGCTGACTCAGGTCGAAACCTTCCGCGTCGGCTGCATCGGCCACGTCACCCCGGCGCAGATGCGCGAAGCCGTCGCGGCGGTGGGTGAAGTGCTGCGCGAGATGGAAGTCCTGGAAATTTAAGCAACACCACAAATCCCCTGTGAGAGCGGGCTTGCTCCCACAGGTACACCGAACACCCAAACAACTCATTCCTGCAGGATTTCTCCATGAACTACAACAACCCTACCCAGCTGCAAGCCGCCATCCTCGACTGGGCCGGCACCGTGGTCGACTTCGGTTCCTTCGCACCGACCCAGATTTTTGTCGAAGCCTTCGCCGAGTTCGACGTCCAGGTTTCCATCGAAGAAGCCCGGGGCCCGATGGGCATGGGCAAATGGGATCACATCCGCACCCTGTGCGATCAGCCGCAGGTTGCCGAGCGCTATCGCAAGGCGTTCGGCCGCACCCCGACCGACGATGATGTCACCGCGATCTACAACCGCTTCATGCCGCTGCAGATCGAGAAAATCGCCGAGCACTCGGCGCTGATTCCCGGCGCACTGGAGACCATCGCCCACCTGCGTCAGCAAGGGATCAAGATCGGCTCCTGCTCCGGTTATCCGAAGCAGGTGATGGACAAGGTCGTGGCACTGGCCGCCACCAACGGCTACGTCGCCGACCACGTCGTCGCCACCGACGAAGTGCCGAACGGCCGCCCATGGCCTGCGCAAGCGCTGGCCAACGTGATTGCCCTGGGCATCGACGACGTCGCCGCCTGCGTGAAGATCGACGACACCGTGCCGGGGATTCTCGAAGGCCGTCGCGCCGGGATGTGGACCGTGGCGCTGATCTGCTCCGGCAATGCGCTGGGCCTGGATTACCAAGGCTATCGCGCACTGGGCAGCGATGCGCTGGCCAGCGAACGCAAGCGCATTCACGCGCTGTTCGAAGGCTCGCGCCCGCACTACATGATCGACACCATCAGCGATCTGCCGGAAGTGATCGCCGACATCAACAAGCGCCTGGCCAACGGCGAGATGCCGCAAAGCAGCTGATTGCATCCATCGCGGCAAACAAAAACGCCAGTGTCTGCCCGACACTGGCGTTTTTTCATGAGTGTTTTCAGCTAAATCGCTGACTCAGCTCAGTGAAAGCTTTTTTAGCCTGGGGCAAACGCGCCAAAGGGGATTACAGTTAAGGCATGCCGTCGCAGAACGGCACGCTTGAGCCCTGAACCGTGAGGAACGCCGTATGCCGTGGACAAATTCCGAGTCACGTTACAGCACCGTATCGATCCTGTTGCACTGGCTGATGCTGGTGCTGTTGGTGCTGGTGTACGCCAGCATGGAATTGCGCGGGCTGTTTCCCAAGGGCAGCGGTGGCCGCACGCTGATCCGCGAAGTGCATTACATGCTCGGGCTGACTGTGTTCGTGCTGGTGTGGTTTCGCCTGTTCGCCCGCAGCCTGGGGCCTGCGCCGAAAATCTTCCCGGCTTCGCCACAATGGCAAACCACCCTCGCACGCTTGATGCACTGGGCCTTGTACCTGTTCATGATCAGCATGCCGATCCTCGGCTGGCTGATCACCAGCGCCGAGGGCCATCAGGTGATGTTCTACGGTTTCGACCTGCCGCTTTTGGTGAGTGAGGACAAGGCCTTCGCCAAACAGATTGAATACTGGCACGTACTGATCAGCACGATTGGCTATTGGCTGATCGGTCTGCATGCACTGGCGGGGATCTATCACCATTACGTGGTACGCGATAACACGCTGCTGCGGATGATGCCCAAGCGCAGCCAGGGTTAACCGTCGAATCCGCGCCGGCCCTGCAAGCCGCCGGTGTGGACAACGATCAAGCGTGAACCCCGGGCAAAGCGGCCCGCCTCGATCTGTTGTTTGAGTGCCAGCAAGGCTTTGCCGGTGTACAGCGGTTCGAGGGGAATGCCGCTGGCTTGCTCGGATTGCGCGATGAACTCAAGCAACGTCGGATCGACCTTGGCGAAACCGCCACGGCTGGCGTCGATCAGCTCAAAGCCTCCGGTGTCACCGACAATCGCCTCGACATTGGCCGCAACGCCGTGATCGTCGGGCACGGCCATTGCGCCATACACCGGGTGTTGACCGGCCTCCGCCAGCACCAATCCCGCGAGCGTGGTGCCCGTGCCGCAGGCCAGCCACCAACCGTGGTAGTCGTCCCAGCCGAGCTTGCCGAGTTGTTGACTGACCTGATCCTTCAATGACGCGCAACCCTGCGCGCCCGGCAACCCGCCACCCCCTTCGGGCACCGGATGCAGCGTCGGATATTGCTCTCCCCACGGCTGCCAGAACCCCGGCTCGTGCCGCGCCCGATAGCCGCCGTAACCAAGCCAGTGCAGTTGCATGCCGAAATCCTGCAGATCCCTGACCGTCGGCGTGTCCTGCGGATGCCCGCGCAATAACCCGACCGTTGTGAATCCCAGGCGTTTGCCCGCAGCCGCCAGCGCATGCAGATGATTGGAGTGCGCACCGCCCAGGCTGATGATGCCTTCGGCACCCGCGCGGTCGGCGGCCTTCAGATGTTCGACGAGTTTGAACCACTTGTTGCCGCTGATCAGCGGATCGATGCGGTCTAGACGCAGGATCGCGACTTCAATGCCGGCGGCAGTGAGCCAGTCCAGATGAAAGGGATCGAGGGGGGCTTGAGGTAGCCAGTCGGTGGGAGGCAGAAACATGAAGGCCGGCTCTGTGCAAAGAGCCGGCATTCTAGGGTGGATCAGAGCTCGGCGGCCAGACGCGAGCCCTGATTGATCGCACGCTTGGCATCCAGTTCGGCCGCCACATCGGCGCCGCCGATCAGGTGCACGTTCTGCCCTGCTGCTATCAGACCGTCGTGCAGCTCGCGCAGCGGATCCTGGCCGGCGCAGATGACGATGTTGTCCACCGGCAGCACTTGCGGCTCGCCGGTTTCGCCGATGCGGATGTGCAGGCCTTCGTCGTCGATCTTCAGGTATTCGACGCTGTTGAGCATCTGCACCTGCTTGTTCTTCAGACCGGTGCGGTGAATCCAGCCGGTGGTCTTGCCCAGACCGTCGCCGACCTTGGACTTCTTGCGTTGCAGCAGGAACACGTCACGGGCCGGTGCGTGCGGTGCAGCCTTGATCCCGGCCACGCCACCACGGGCTTCCAGATTCGTGTCGATGCCCCACTCTTTCCAGAACGCAGCGCGATCCTGACTGGTGGCCACACCTTCATGGACGAGGAATTCCGAGACGTCGAAACCGATACCGCCAGCGCCGATCACCGCCACACGCTTGCCGACCGGTTTGCGCTCGAGCAGCACATCCAGGTAGCTCAGCACTTTGGCGTTCTCGACACCCGGAATCGCCGGCAGACGCGGCGCAATACCGGTCGCCAGAATGACTTCGTCGTAACCGCCCTCGACCAGTTTCGCCACGTCGACGCGGGTGTTCAGGCACACCTCGACGTTGGTGGTCTGCAGTTTGCGTTTGAAGTAACGCAGGGTTTCGTAGAACTCTTCCTTGCCCGGCACACGTTTGGCGACGTTGAACTGGCCGCCAATCTCGCTGGCCGAATCAAACAAGGTCACCTGATGCCCGCGCTCGGCGGCCACGGTGGCAGCGGACAGACCGGCAGGACCGGCACCGACCACGGCGATCTTCTTGATCTGCTTGACCGGCAGGTAGTTGAGCTCGGTCTCGTGGCAGGCACGCGGGTTGACCAGGCAACTGGTGAGCTTGCCGCCGAAGGTGTGATCGAGGCAGGCCTGGTTGCAGCCGATGCAGGTGTTGATTTCGTCGGCGCGGCCTTCGGCAGCCTTGTTGACGAAGTCCGGGTCGGCGAGGAACGGCCGCGCCATCGAGACCATGTCGGCATCGCCTTCGGCAAGAATCTGCTCGGCAACTTCCGGGGTGTTGATGCGGTTGGTGGTGATCAGCGGAATATTCACCGAGCCACGCAGCTTGGCCGTGACCTTGCTGAACGCCGCACGCGGCACTTTGGTGGCGATGGTCGGGATCCGCGCTTCGTGCCAGCCGATGCCGGTATTGATGAGGGTTGCGCCGGCCTGCTCGATGGCTTTGGCCAGGGTGACGATTTCTTCCCAGGTGCTGCCGCCTTCCACCAGATCGAGCATCGACAGACGGAAGATGATGATGAAGTTCGGGCCGACCGCTTCACGTACGCGGCGAACGATTTCCACCGGCAGGCGCATGCGGTTTTCATAGCTGCCGCCCCAACGGTCAGTGCGGTGGTTGGTGTGGGCGGCGAGGAACTGGTTAATGAAATAACCCTCCGAGCCCATGATCTCCACGCCGTCGTACTCGGCGGTCTGGGCCAGTACCGAGCAGGTGACGAAATCGCGGATCTGCTTCTCGATGCCTTCCTCGTCCAGTTCTTTGGGCTTGAACGGGTTGATCGGCGCCTGGATCGCGCTCGGTGCGACCTGTTTCGGGCTGTAGGCATAACGGCCGGCGTGAAGGATCTGCATGCAGATCTTGCCGCCCGCATCATGCACGGCGCGGGTGACGATGCGGTGCTTGAGCGCTTCTTCCTCGGTGGTCAGCTTGGCCGCGCCCGAGTACACACCGCCCTCGTCGTTCGGGCCAATACCGCCGGTGACCATCAGGCCGACGCCGCCACGGGCACGCTCGGCGAAATACGCCGCCATGCGTTCGAAACCACCCGGTTTCTCTTCCAGGCCGGTGTGCATCGAGCCCATCAAGGTGCGGTTGCGCAAGGTGGTGAATCCCAGGTCCAGCGGGGCCAACAGGTGCGGGTATTGAGTGGCGGTCATCGTTAACTCCACAGCGAGCGATCACGGAAAATGCGGGAGCTCTGCGTCCCCCGTCAGTCATGTTCGACAGATTAGGAGTCGCATCGCTGTCACTCAATGACCGTAACTGACAAGTTATTGATCCAAATGCGCAGCGCCCCTTGGCAAGCCGGGGCTGGCGCCCTACCCTGTCCGCACACCCTGTACCCGGTTGTTGTTGGATTTCATGCGCAAACTTCTGTACCTGACTTTTTCCATGGCGCTCATCGCCGCGCTCACCTTCTACGCCATGTGGGCGGCTGACCGCCCGACCGGTCATTACCTGTCGGACCTGCGGATCAAACTGGCGGTCGATCAGGGCACGCCCGCCGATCGCGGCAACCTGCTGGGCATCCAGCCCGAGCTGTTCCCCACCGACTACCAAAGCCCCGAACGCCTGCACCGCAAGCTCGCCGCCTATTTGCAGCAGGCGCAGGATCAGGGGCTGTTGAATGATAAAACCGTGGTCATCCTGCCGGAGCATGTCGGCACCTGGCTGATGATCAGCGGCGAGAAAGACGAGCTGTACCAGGCCGCCACCCTCGCCGAAGCGATGAACTGGCTGGCGGCGAGCAACCCGGTGCAGTTTGCTCGCGCCTGGCTCGCCGCCAAGGGCAGCAGCCGTCTGGATGACGCGCACCTGCGCATGAAGTCCCGGGACATGGCCAAGGACTATCAGGCTCTGTTCGGTGGATTGGCCAAGGAGTTCCACATCACCCTGGTGGCCGGCTCGATCGTGTTGCCTGAACCGAACATTACCGACGGCCGGCTCAAGGCCGGCAGCGGCGCGCTGTACAACAGCACGGTGGTGTTTGGTCGTGACGGCGCGCCGCTCGGCCAGCCACAGCGGCAGATGCGTCCGGTCTTCGATCAGGATGACTCCGGCACCCGAGAAGCTTCGCGGTTCAATGTGATCGACACCCCGGCCGGACGCCTCGGCGTGTTGATCGGCAACGACAGCTGGTACCCGGACAACTACCGCAAACTCGACGAGCAAGGCGCGCAGCTGATCGCGGTGCCCGCGTTTGTCGTCGGTCATGGCGTGTGGGATCAACCCTGGAAGGGTTACAAAGGCTCGAGCGTGCCGGACTCGGTCAGCCTGAAACCGGGAGCAGTCAGTGTAGGCCAGGCCTGGCACCAACTGACCCTGACCGCGCAACCGCCGGCCAGCAAGGCGCTGGCCGGTATGAGTGTGTTTCTGCGCGGGCAGTTCTGGGACAAGCCGAGCGCCGGGCAAAGTTTCCTCAGTAGCAACGGCCAGCAATTCGCCGACAGCGAAGCCCGCGGCGCGCGCCTGCTGAACCTCTGGTTGTAAACCGTGAAGCCGCTGCCGATGCGTCTCGGGGATCTGTCGGTGGGCTTCGTCCACAGCCTGGCCGATGCCGTGCGCAGCCATGAGATCGACCCGCTGCCATTGCTCGAACAGTACGGTTTGGACACCGCACGACTGGCCGAAGCCGGGGCGCGCCTGTCGATCCCGCGCTACATGCGCCTGGGGCATGGCGCGATCCAGCTGACCGGCGACCCGGCACTGGGTTTGCGCATGGGCCGGCTCAGTCGCCTGAGTCAGGCCGGGCTGGCCGGTGTCACCGCTGCGCAGGCACCGACCGTACGCGAAGCCGCTCGCTGCCTGACTCGCTTCGAGCCCTTGTACGGCTCCAACTATCGTGGCCAGTCGAGTTTCCACGAGGACGCCAGCGGTGCTTGGCTGCGCTTCTACTCAATCAGCCCGTACAACGCTTACAACCGCTTTGTGGTGGATTCGATCATTGCCGGCTGGCTGCATCAGCTGTCGAGCGTCAGCCCTGAGCCCTTGCGCGCCGAACGGATCGAGATCGAATTCGACAGTCCGGATTATCGCGACGCTTATGCCGTACTCGGCGAATGCCCGATCCAGTTCGGCGCTGAACACAATCAACTGCGCCTGAGCCTCACCAGCCTGGCCCAACGCAACCCGGAGCATTGCCCCAGCACCTGGAAACATTTGCTCGGTTTGTGTGAACGGGAACTGGAACAACTGACTCGCACCCGCAGCCTGCGCGAACGCATCACGCAATTGCTCGGGCCGTTGCTCAATGGTGGCCGGGAACCCGACCTGGAAGAAGTGGCGACACGCCTGAAGCTGCCGACCTGGACGTTACGGCGCAAACTGGCCGAGGAAGGCACGCAGTTTCGCGCGATCCTCAATGACACCCGCCGTGACTTGGCAATGACCTACATCCGCGACACCGAACTGGCATTCGGTGAAATTGCCTACCTACTGGGCTTTGCCTCGGCCGAAGCTTTCCAGCGCGCCTTCAAGCGCTGGAACGGCCAGACACCGGGCGAATTTCGCCGCAGTCACCGCAAGACAGGCTGACGCCTTACAGCTCGGTGGCGTCTTCCGCAGGCTCTGGTGAATCCAGCTCAAAGGCCTGGAATTCGAGCAGTTCTTCTTGATAGTCATCCATTGCGTAATCCCCCCTGACGCTTGCTTGAAATGGCCTGGAACAAATGACCAGTGCCTCGAGCATAAAGTGCCCGTGTGAAGGAAAAATGAAACCCGGCCTTCATGAAATAAACGTAGCAGGCGGTCAGGAATTTATCGCGGGATATTTTTCGACGAGGCTTGCAGGAAGAAGCTCAAGGGAGACAACAAAACGCCACGCGTCCGACAGGGGTCGGACGCGTGGCGTGAAGTTTACTGCCCGGAGGCAGGCATGGCCGGAATCGGCTCGGAGGGCGGCGGTATGTCCGTCGGATTGGCCGGTGGCGTGATGGTTTCCGTGGCGGGCGCAGGCTCGGCAACCGGTGCCGGGGTAATCGGCGCCGCTTCCGCTGGCGGTGCTACCGGCTCGGAACTGGCCGGGGTCGCTTCTGCAGGCGCTGGCGCAGGTGCTGCAGCGGGCTCGGCGGCCGGTGCTGGGGCCGGGGTCGGTTCAGCCGCGGGGGCTGGAACCAGCGGAGCCGGTGCCGCTTTGGCTTCCGGCACACCCAAGTCGGTCTTCGGTTTTTCGGTGATGTGCGCGGCCTTCTTCGCTTCGGCCGGCAGGAACAGCTCGACCAGCGTGAAGAAGCGCTCGTAGAACTTCTGCGACGACACGGTTTCACTGGCGACCTTGACCATCGAATCGTCAGACGAGCCGATCGGCATCGAAACCGAGCCCAACACGCCGACACCGAGGCTGGCCGAGTTGTTGGTCTTCTTCAGCGCGTAGCGGTCCTGCAGGGCATTGGCGAACACGGTGGCGTGATGGCCGGCGCTGCCATCATCGGCGCATACCACGTTGAAGCTGATCTCCAGGTGGGTTTCGCCGGTCTGTTGGAAGCTCTTGTGTCCGCTGACCAGTTTCGGGTCATTGCTGGTAATGATGTAGCCCTGGCTGAGCAACGCTCGGCGGGCCGCTTCGCAACTGGCGGTGTCGGTCACCGGGTAATTGCGCGAAAAGGTGCCGGAGTCGTCGAAATTCTCATGCTCGTAGATGGGCTTGTCCTTGGAGCAGCCGGCAGCGGCGGTCAGCAACAACGCCAACCCGATGAAACGCACGGGAATAGAATTCAACATTAAACATCCTGAGGGAAAACGGTCCGGGGCGTATTGTGCAACAGATCGCTGCCCCGCGGCGTATGGATTAGTGTCTTAAAACAGTTACAACTCTATCGACCTTCAGTGGCAGGAAAAAGTCGCGCCGATAAATGATCGATGAACACCCGCAACTTGGCGGTTGCATGCCGGCTCGACGGCCACAGCACCCAGAACTGTCCGACGTGCTCCAGATGCTCATCGAGCACGCGCTGCAGGCGACCCTGCTGCTGCGCCTCGAAGATCATGAAGTCCGGCAGACAAGCGATGCCCATGCCCGCCAGCGCTGCAAGCCGCACGGCTTCGATCGACGTACTGACCAGGCGTATCGGCAAGGTCGGCTCGGGAGCGCCCTCCTCGCGTTTGAACGGCCAGGACTCCAGTTTGCCGGTGGCGTGAAACGTATGGCGCAGGCAGGCGTGCTCCGCCAGATCGGCAGGGGTCAGCGGCTCGCCGCGCTCGCGCAGATACGCGGGGCTGGCCACCAACACCATGTGAAACTCGCCCAACGGTCGTGCCATGAGTCGCGAGTCTCGCGGTTTACCCGTTCGGATCACCGCATCGAAGCCCTCCTCAACGACGTCGACCATGCGATCAGTCAGGTCCAGATCCAGTTCGATCTGCGGGTACAGCGCCATGAATTCGTTCATGACCGGCATCACCAGGTCATGCACCTGCGGCAGGCTGACCCGCAACTTGCCGTGAGGCGCCGCTGCGGCATCGCACAGTTCAAATTCCGCCGCCTCCACTTCGGCGAGGATCTTGCGGCAACGCTCAAGAAACAGCGCGCCTTCACTGGTCAGCGTGATGCTGCGAGTGGTGCGGTGAAACAACCGCACATTGAGTCGTGCCTCCAGTCGGGCAATGCTTTTGCCGACCGCCGACGAAGACACGCCCTGCAAGCGGCCGGCCTCGGTAAAGCTGCGGGTTTCCGCCACCTGCACAAACACTGAAATACTGCCCAGGCTGTCCATTCATCCCTCCCTGATTCACGACATTCTTGTCCGAGATGTTCGGAACCCTAACCTGTTTTTCCCGAATGTGCAGCGCCCTACCCTATGGCCTTCGTCTTTCTCGGCAAAAGGGATGCTGGATCATGAACGATGCGCAACTCACCTCTACACCGCTGACCAATAGCGTCCAGCACGATGAACGACTACCGCTGGGCACACTGCTCGCGCTGGCCACCGCCGGCTTCATCACCGTGCTGACCGAGGCGATGCCCGCCGGCCTGCTGCCGCAGATGAGCGCGGGGCTTGATGTTTCTCAGGCACTGATCGGGCAACTGGTCACGCTGTACGCCATCGGTTCGATGCTGGCGGCGATTCCGCTCACCATTGCCACCCGAGGCTGGCGCCGACGCCCGCTGTTGCTGGTGGCCATTGGTGGGTTTGCCATCGCCAACAGCATCACTGCACTGTCGGAACTGTACTGGCTGACCCTGATTGCACGCTTGATCGCAGGCGTATTCGCCGGGCTGCTCTGGGCTCTGCTGGCCGGGTACGCGAGCCGGATGGTCGCACCTCATTTGCAGGGCCGGGCGATTACGGTGGCCATGCTCGGGGCGCCGCTTGCACTGTCGCTGGGCATTCCGGCCGGGACGCTGCTGGGCACGGCGGTCGGCTGGCGTCTGAGCTTTGCGATCATGACCGGGCTGACGTTGCTGCTGGTGATCTGGGTGCGCTGGCAAGTGCCGGATTTCGCCGGTGAACGCACCGGAGAACGTCTGCCACTGCGCCAGGTGTTTAGCTTGCCGGGCGTGCGATCGGTGTTGTTTGTAACTTTGACCTACGTCGTCGCGCACAACCTTCTGTACACCTACATCGCGCCATTTCTTGAACCGTCGGGACTTGGCGGAGAAATCGACCGGGTGTTGCTGGTATTCGGCCTGGCGTCGGTACTGAGCCTGTGGATCGTCGGCAGCCTGATTGATCGCTGGCTGCGTCAATTGGTTCTGGTCAGTGCGGCGCTGTTCCTGCTGTCGGCGATTGCACTGGGTCTGTGGCGCGAATGGCCGGGCGTGGTCTACACCGCCACCGCCGTCTGGGGCCTGGCATTCGGCGCGATGCCCTCGCTGTTGCAGACGGCCCTGGCGAAAACCGCCAGGGAGGCTGCCGACACCGCGCAATCGATGCTGGTGACCCTGTGGAATGTCGGAATTGCCGGCGGCGGGCTTGCGGGCGGTCTGTTGCTGAACAACCTGGGCGTCGGGAGTTACCCGTGGATTGTCGCGGGCCTATTGCTGTTGACCCTGTATGCGACCGTCAATGCCCCGAGCCATGGCTTCCCGAACGCCGGATAGCGCGCATAAAAAAGCCCCGGATTTTCATCCGGGGCTCGGGTCTTGCGGCTCAGCCAGGCATCAGAAACGCTTGATGTCGGCTTCGGCTTCCAGCTGCTTGCGGTACGCCGCGAAGTCTTGCTGGCCCACACGCGAGGCGAGGAAGCGACGGTACTGCGCTTTCTCTTCATCGGTCGGAGCCGCTGCTTCGTTCACGCCGTTAAGACGCACGATGGTCAGGCTACCGTCCGCCAGCGTCACGCTGGTGAAGGTCGGCTTGTCCTTGGCGGCCGGTTTCGGCATGCGGAACAACGCATGGAGCACCGCTGGATCAACGCCTTCCTGAGCGCGGTTCGCCGCTTCAGTGACTTTCCAGCTCTGACCGTCCACCGCCTTGTCCAGCGGGGTCTTGCCATCACGCAGACTGGCGATCAGTTGCTCCGCCTTGGTCTTGGCAGCCGCGCTGGCATGCTCTTTGGTCAACTGGGTGCGAATGGCGGTGGCCACGCTTTCCAGCGGCAATTGAGTCGGCTTGAGGTGCTCCTTGGCGCGCAGCACGATCACGGTTTCCGGATCCAGCTCGATGGCGGTGCTGTTGGCACCCTCTTCCAGCACTTCGGTGCTGAACGCGGCCGTCACAACGGCACGGTTGGCTGCAACGCCTTCGCCACCTTCACGGCCGAACGGCTTGGAGGTGTGCACGGTCAGTTTCAGATCCTGCGCCGGCTGGGCCAGGTCGGATGCTTCGAACGAAGAGTCTTCCAGTTGCTTGGTCGCCTCCACGAAACGCTGCTCGACCTGCTGGGTTTTCAGCTCGCGGGTCAGCTTGTCTTTCAGGCTGGCCAGAGTCGGCACTTCAGGCGCCTCGACACCCAGCAGCTTGATCAGGTGGAACCCGAAGTCGGTGCGAACCGGCTCGGAAACCTGATCCTTGTTCAGCGAATACAGGGCTTTCTCGAAGGCTGGGTCGTAAACGCCAGGACCGGCATAACCGAGGTCACCGCCATTGTTGGCCGAACCCGGATCCTGCGAGAACTCCTTGGCCAGCGCTTCGAACTTCTCGCCCTTGGCCAGACGCGCCTGGACTTCTTCGATCTTCGCCTTGGCCTGGGCTTCGGTGGTCTTGTCGTTGACTTCGATCAGAATGTGCGCCGCACGACGCTGTTCCGACAGGTTGGCGATCTCTTTCTGATACGCCGCCTGCAGGTCTTCGTCCTTGACGGCGACCTGATCGAAGAACGAAGCCTTCTTCAACTCCAGGTAATCGATGACCACTTGATCCGGGGTCATGAATTCCTTGGCGTGCTCGTCGTAGTAGGCCTTGACCTCGTCATCAGTCAGCTTCACGGCCGAAGGGTCAGCCTTGATGTTCAGCGTGGCGAAGTCGCGGGTCTGTTTTTCCAGACGGGCGAAGGCCAGCACCTGAGCGTCGGTCACGAAACCGCTGCCCGCCACACCGGCGCGCAGTTGGCCGATCAGCATTTCCTGAGCCAGCATCTGGCGGAACTGCATGCGGCTGTAGCCCAGTTGACGGATCACCTGATCGAAACGGTCGGAACTGAACTTGCCGTCGACCTGGAATTCAGGCGTCTGCAGGATCACTTGGTCCAGGGCCGCTTCGGAGAAAGCGAATTTCGATTGTTCTGCGCCTTGCAGCAGCAGCTTGCGATCGATCAGACCCTTGAGGGCCGATTCGCGCAGCATTTTTTCGTCCAGCAAGGAAGCGTCGAAGTCCTTGCCCAGTTGTTGCATCAGCTGACGGCGTTGCATATCCACCGCCTGGCTCAGCTCGTTCTGGCTGATTTCTTCGCCGTTGACCTTGGCCGCCTCATTCTTGTGAGTCGTGGCCTGGAAAATGGCGTCGAAACCGGTCAGAGCCATCAGTGCAACGATGACCCCGATAATGGTCTTGGCAATCCAGCCTTGTGAATTGTCCCTGATATTCTGCAGCATGCGTCCCCCAGAAACGGTTGAACTTCAAAATTAGGCAACCGTGGAGCGTGGGTAGAATCCGGATAGAAGAAAGGCGCATCCGAGGGATGCGCCTTCTCGTAACTGGCGGAGCGGACAGGGCTCGAACCCTCGATCCCGGTGTGACAGGCAGCTATTCCAACCGCCTGCTCTACCGCTCCGCTGCCAAGTCAGGCATGACCCCGACCCGGATGGGTAAAAACCTGAATCAAACTTAGTTGACGGCTTCTTTCAGGGCTTTACCGGCTTTGAAACCTGGTTTTTTGGCTGCCGCGATTTCCAGAGTCTTGCCGGTCTGTGGGTTACGACCGATGCGAGCTGGACGATCAGTCACGGAGAAAGTACCGAAACCAACCAGAACAACGGAGTCGCCAGCCTTGAGAGCGCCAGTGACGGATTCGATTACAGCGTCCAGCGCACGGCCAGCAGCAGCTTTCGGGATATCAGCGGATGCAGCGATAGCATCAATCAGTTCCGACTTGTTCACTCTAAGTCCCCTTATATCTATTTGAGTATGATTCTAAGTTTTTTGGTGAAAGCAAAAACGAGTGCTGAATGGCCTACAGACACTTAAGAGCCGCTTTATAACAAGGGCTCTAAAAAGCTGTCAAGGAAGCCCCCCAGGCAAAAGCGTATTAATGCGTGCTAATTCTTTCCTTAGAGTCAGACTCACGTTTTTCGTCCTTGGCAACTATCTCCGGAGCCACATCCGGCAAGGGCTCCGGCGCGTATTGCAGCGCAATTTGCAGGACCTCGTCAATCCATTTAACCGGTTTGATCTGCAGATCCTGCTTGATATTGTCAGGAATCTCCTTCAGATCGCGCACGTTCTCTTCCGGAATAATCACTGTCTTGATTCCGCCACGGTGAGCGGCCAGCAGTTTTTCCTTCAGACCGCCAATGGCGAGAACTTGACCACGCAGGGTGATCTCGCCGGTCATGGCGACATCGGCGCGCACAGGAATACCCGTCAAAGCCGACACCAGCGCGGTACACATGCCTACACCAGCGCTCGGGCCGTCTTTCGGCGTAGCACCTTCCGGCATGTGGATGTGCGTGTCGCGCTTCTCGTGGAAGTCCAGGGGGATACCCAGGCTCTTGGCACGGCTGCGCACCACAGTCAGGGCCGCAGTGATCGATTCGACCATTACGTCACCCAGCGAACCGGTCTTGATCAGTTGACCTTTGCCCGGCACCACAGCGGCTTCGATGGTCAGCAGTTCGCCGCCCACCTGAGTCCAGGCCAAGCCGGTGACTTGTCCGATCTGATCCTGCTGCTCGGCCAGACCGTAGCGGAACTTGCGAACGCCGAGGAAATGCTCCAGCAGATCAGCTGTCACTTTTACCGAGAAGCGTTTTTCCAGCGCGTGCTCTTTGACCGCCTTGCGGCAGACTTTGGCAATCTGCCGCTCGAGGCCACGCACACCGGCTTCGCGGGTGTAGTAACGGATGATGTCGCGGATCGCTTCTTCGTCGAATTCCAGCTCGCCCTTCTTCAGGCCGTTGGCTGCAACCTGCTTGGGCGACAGGTACTTGACCGCGATGTTGATCTTCTCGTCCTCGGTGTAGCCCGGCAGACGGATGACTTCCATCCGGTCCAGCAGCGCCGGTGGAATGTTCATCGAGTTCGAGGTGCACAGGAACATCACATCCGAGAGGTCGTAATCGACTTCCAGATAGTGGTCGTTGAAGTTGTGGTTCTGCTCAGGATCGAGCACTTCCAGCAACGCCGACGCCGGGTCGCCACGCATGTCGCTGCCCATTTTGTCGATTTCATCGAGCAGGAACAGCGGGTTGCGGACACCCACTTTTGTCATCTTTTGAATCAATCTTCCTGGCATCGAACCGATGTAGGTCCGACGATGACCACGGATTTCCGCTTCGTCACGCACGCCACCGAGGGCCATGCGCACGAATTTGCGGTTGGTGGCATGGGCGATCGACTCGGCCAGCGAGGTTTTACCCACGCCCGGAGGACCGACCAGGCACAACACCGGGCCACGGATTTTCTTCACGCGCTTCTGCACGGCGAGGTATTCAAGGATGCGTTCCTTGACCTCTTCGAGGCCGTAGTGATCGGCGTCGAGAATGTCTTCGGCACGAGCCAGGTCCAGACGTACCTTGCTCTGGGCCTTCCACGGCACTTGAACCAGCCAGTCGATGTACGAGCGCACCACAGTGGCTTCAGCGGACATCGGCGACATTTGCTTGAGCTTGTTCAGCTCGGCAGTGGCCTTGGCCAGCGCGTCTTTCGGCAGACCGGCAGCGTCGATGCGCTTTTTCAGGTCTTCAATTTCGTTGTGGCCTTCGTCGCTGTCGCCGAGTTCTTTCTGAATGGCCTTCATCTGCTCGTTCAGGTAGTACTCGCGCTGACTGCGCTCCATTTGCTTTTTGACGCGGCCACGAATGCGTTTTTCGACTTGCAGCAGGTCGATCTCGGCGTCCAGCAAGGCCAGAACGTGCTCGACCCGGGCCGATAAATCGATGATTTCGAGGATTTCCTGCTTCTGCTCGATCTTCAGCGCCATGTGCGCGGCCATGGTATCTACCAGGCGGCCAGGCTCGTCGATGCTGTTGAGCGACGACAGGACTTCAGCCGGGACTTTCTTGCCCAACTGCACATATTGTTCGAACTGCGACAACAGGCTGCGCACAAACACTTCGGATTCGCGCTCGGCGGCATCGACCTCGTCGATCAGCGAGACTTCGGCACGGCAGTGGCCATCGACTTCGCTGAAGCGCTCGACAGCGCCACGCTGCTCGCCTTCGACCAGAACCTTGACGGTGCCGTCCGGCAGTTTCAGCAGCTGCAGAACGGTGGCGATAGTACCTACGCGATAGAGAGCTTCTTCACCGGGATCATCGTCAGCCGGGTTTCTCTGGGCCAGCAGCAGGATCTGCTTGTCGCCCGTCATCGCGGCCTCGAGGGCTTCGATGGATTTCTCGCGCCCCACGAACAGCGGGATAACCATGTGCGGATACACAACGACATCACGCAATGGCAGGAGAGGCAATTCGATGGTGGTCTTCATGATTTCGCCTCTACGGCGGCCATATGGCCGTAATCAGATGGAATTAAGCTTGAAACCAAGATGGGGGTTGCCTTGAAAAAAAACAAGCGCAAAGCGGATGTAAAAAACGACATAAAAAAAAGAGGCCCGAAGGCCCCTTCCTTGTTCCGGCAGGCCGGGCGCTTACGCGTCCGGTGCAGCCTTGGCAGCCGGCTCACTGTTTTCGTAGACATACAGTGGCTTGGACGTGCCTTCGATCACGCTTTCATCGATCACGACTTTGCTCACCTCGGACTGCGAGGGGATTTCATACATCGTGTCGAGCAGCACACCTTCGAGAATCGAACGCAGGCCACGGGCACCGGTTTTACGCTCCAGGGCACGCTTGGCGACCGATTTCAGCGCGTCGGAACGGAATTCCAGATCCACGCCTTCCATCTCGAACAGCTTGGCATACTGTTTGGTCAGGGCATTTTTCGGCTCGGTGAGAATCTGCATCAAAGCAGCCTCATCCAGCTCGTCCAGCGTCGCCAGGACCGGCAGACGACCGACGAATTCCGGGATCAGACCGAACTTGACCAGATCGTCAGGCTCGACTTCACGCAGGGATTCACCAACTTTCTTGCCTTCTTCCTTGCTGCGCACTTCTGCGTTGAAACCGATGCCACCCTTGGTGGAACGGTTCTGAATGACCTTCTCCAGACCGGAGAATGCGCCACCGCAGATGAACAGAATGTTACGGGTATCAACCTGAAGGAATTCCTGCTGCGGATGCTTGCGGCCACCTTGTGGTGGTACGGAAGCGACCGTGCCTTCAATCAGCTTGAGCAAGGCCTGCTGCACGCCTTCACCGGAAACGTCCCGGGTGATCGACGGGTTGTCGGACTTGCGCGAAATCTTGTCGATTTCGTCGATGTAGACAATACCCATCTGGGCTTTCTCTACGTCGTAATCACACTTCTGCAGCAGCTTCTGAATGATGTTCTCGACGTCTTCACCCACGTAACCCGCCTCGGTGAGGGTGGTTGCGTCGGCGATGGTGAACGGAACGTTCAGCAAGCGGGCCAGGGTTTCGGCCAGCAGGGTTTTACCGGAGCCTGTCGGGCCGATCAGCAGGATGTTGCTCTTGCCGAGTTCGACGTCGTCAGCCTTTTTGTCACGCTGGTTCAGACGCTTGTAGTGGTTGTACACCGCTACTGCCAGAACCTTCTTGGCACGCTCCTGACCAATGACATATTGATCAAGGATGCCGCTGATTTCTTTAGGCGAAGGCAATTTATGCGCGCTGCTTTCGGCCTGTGCTTCCTGCACCTCCTCGCGGATGATGTCATTGCACAGGTCGACGCACTCGTCGCAGATAAAGACCGAGGGGCCGGCAATCAATTTGCGTACTTCATGCTGGCTTTTGCCACAGAAGGAGCAATAGAGCAGCTTGCCGTTGTCCTCGCCGTTGCGGGTGTCAGTCATTCGTTCGATCCAAATCCGATAGGCTTGCAACACAAGATGAAGGCTATTGCGGGCTTTTTCAAGCCCGCCGCTGATCAGACGCGCCGACCAAGCCTATTTTGAGCTGCTTATTTTTAAGCTGGACGCTGGTTGATCACTTCGTCGATCAGACCATATTCCTTCGCAGCTTCTGCACTCATGAAGTTGTCGCGGTTGGTGTCGCGCTCGATTTCTTCAAGCGTACGGCCGCTGTGCTTGGCCATCAGCGTGTTCAGACGCTCGCGGATGAAGAGGATTTCCTTGGCATGGATTTCGATGTCCGATGCCTGGCCCTGGAAACCGCCCAGTGGCTGGTGAATCATCACGCGCGAGTTCGGCAGGCAGAAACGCTTGCCAGGTGCACCGGCCGTCAGCAGGAATGCGCCCATGCTGCACGCCTGACCGATACAGGTAGTCGATACGTTTGGCTTGATGAACTGCATGGTGTCGTAGATCGACATGCCCGCTGTCACCGAACCGCCCGGGGAGTTGATATAAAGATGGATGTCCTTGTCCGGGTTTTCCGCTTCAAGGAACAGCAATTGCGCGCAAATCAGGTTGGCCATGTAGTCCTCTACCGGCCCCACCAGAAAGATTACTCGTTCCTTGAGAAGACGCGAGTAGATGTCATAAGCGCGCTCGCCACGAGCAGATTGCTCGACAACCATCGGGACCAGGCCGCCGGCGGCCTGGATATCAGAGTTCTGCTGAATATAGGAATTACGGAACATGCTCTGCAGTCACTCCCAAATAGTCATGTCTTGAATACGCATAAGCCAGCTCGAAGGCTGGCTTATGGTGTGTGCTTCTAACGCAAAAACAATCAGTCGGCTTTTGGAGCTTCTACCGGCTTGACCGCTTCTTCGTAAGAGACCGATTTGTCGGTCACGCTAGCTTTCTGCAGAACAGTATCCACAACTTGTTCTTCCAGCACAACCGAACGAACTTCGTTCAGTTGCTGGTCGTTCTTGTAGTACCAGGACACGACCTGCTCAGGCTCCTGGTAAGCCGAAGCCATTTCCTGAATCATTTCACGAACGCGGGCTTCGTCTGGCTTCAGATCGAACTGCTTGACCACTTCGGCCACGATCAGACCCAGGACAACGCGACGCTTGGCTTGTTCTTCGAACAGCTCGGCCGGCAGTTGGTCTGGCTTGATGTTGCCGCCGAACTGCTGGACAGCCTGCACGCGCAGACGGTCAACTTCGTTGGACAGCAGAGCCTTAGGCACTTCGATCGGGTTGGTGGCCAGCAGACCGTCCATGACCTGATTCTTGACCTTGGATTTGATCGCCTGACGCAGTTCACGCTCCATGTTCTTGCGAACTTCGGTGCGGAAACCGTCGATGCCGCTTTCCTTGATGCCGAATTGAGCGAAGAACTCTTCGTTCAGCTCTGGCAGCTTTGGCTCGGAAACGGTGTTTACAGTCACAGTGAACTCGGCGGTTTTGCCAGCCAGGTCCAGGTTCTGATAGTCCTCTGGGAAGGTCAGGTTCAGAACGCGCTCTTCGCCGGCTTTAGCGCCGACCAGGCCTTCTTCGAAGCCCGGGATCATGCGGCCGGAACCCAGTACCAGCTGAGTGCCCTTGGCGGAACCGCCAGCGAACACTTCGCCGTCAACCTTGCCAACGAAATCGATGTTCAACTGGTCTTCGTTCTGGGCAGCACGATCGGCCACTTCGAAACGGGTGTTCTGCTTGCGCAGGATGTCCAGCATCTTGTCCAGATCGGCGTCAGCCACGTCAGCGCTCAGACGCTCAACGGTGATGCCTTCGAAGCCGGCAACGGTGAACTCAGGGAACACTTCGAATACGGCTACGTATTCCAGGTCCTTGCCAGCTTCGAGCGACTTAGGCTCGATCGACGGCGAACCGGCCGGGTTCAGCTTCTGCTCAACCACAGCTTCGTAGAAGGAGGACTGGATCACGTCGCCGATCGCTTCCTGGCGCGCATCAGCACCGAAACGGCGCTTGATTTCGCTCATTGGCACTTTGCCTGGACGGAAGCCAGCAATCTTGGCCTTTTGGGCAGTCTGCTGCAGACGCTTGTTGACCTGAGTCTCGATGCGCTCAGCCGGCACGGTGATGCTCATGCGGCGCTCAAGAGCAGTAGTATTTTCAACAGAAACTTGCATGGATATTCCTCGTTGCACAGACGTTAGCCGGCCGTTTCCGACCCAAGAATCAAGGGCAAGCATTCTAGTAGGTCAAACTCAAGAAGTCACCCTACTGAAAACGGGTAAAAAAACAGCAGGCCATTTGAAGACGGGGACAAACGGTTGCGCCTCGCCCTGTTAGCAAATACAGCCAATTCAAGCCAGGGCTCTGCGCCAACCTCTTCTATATATAGAGGCGGTTGAATCATCTCCCTGACAGCCAACCTCGCAAGCAAGGCCGGCGGACAGCGCAGCATCATCGAGCAACATTAATACGACGAAGCACCCTGCCCTGCGACCCGAAACCTGCAGCCGCCGAAATCCGAAACCGTAAAACAAAAAAGGCGCCAGACTGTTAAATCTGGCGCCTTTCGGAATATGGGGTGGACGATGGGGATCGAACCCACGACAACGGGAGTCACAATCCCGTGCTCTACCAACTGAGCTACGCCCACCATATTGCGTGCCAAAGAAGCCAAACAACTTCTTTGTAGAACTTCACCCGGCCAATGGCATGAATGAAGCTTTGATTGGTGCGGATGAAGAGACTCGAACTCTTACGCCTCGCGGCGCTGGAACCTAAATCCAGTGTGTCTACCAATTCCACCACATCCGCAGATGAAGCTTTTAAAGCAAAGGCGCCAGACTGTTACATCTGGCGCCTTTCGAAATATGGGGTGGACGATGGGGATCGAACCCACGACAACGGGAGTCACAATCCCGTGCTCTACCAACTGAGCTACGCCCACCATATCGCGTTACTTGTGCCAATGCTGCCTAATGGCGCACCCGGCAGGACTCGAACCTGCGACCATCCGCTTAGAAGGCGGATGCTCTATCCAGCTGAGCTACGGGCGCCTTGTTAGCTGTACCCTTGGAGGACTACAAACTAAGTGCTTTCCAGTCTCGCAAAACGTTGATTTCGCTCGACCTTCTTAACCAGTGCTAGGCTGTGCCCGACAAGTGCGACGAATAGTATAGAGCGACCTGAAGGTCGTCAAATCCTTTTTGAAAAAAATTCATTTAATTAAAGGGCTTAGGGGAATTTGCTGACCAAGCGCCTTTGCCCTCACCGTTTGACATGCGAGAATGCGTTCTCTTTTTTTCCCCTCTCGATGGTTAATCACGCGCAATGACTGCACAACTAATCGACGGCAAATCGATCGCCGCCAGCCTGCGCCAGCAGATCGCCCAACGGGTTGCCGAACGTCGCCAGCAAGGTCTGCGCACGCCAGGCCTCGCGGTGATCCTGGTCGGCAGCGATCCTGCCTCTCAGGTTTATGTCTCGCACAAGCGTAAAGACTGTGAAGAGGTCGGCTTCCTCTCTCAAGCCTACGACCTGCCTTCCGAAACCACTCAAGAAGCGCTGACCGATCTGATCGATCGACTGAACGACGACCCGGCAATCGACGGCGTTCTGCTTCAACTTCCTCTGCCAGAGCACCTGGACGCCTCCAAATTGCTGGAACGCATCCGCCCGGACAAGGACGTCGACGGTTTCCATCCTTATAACGTCGGTCGTCTGGCCCAGCGTATTCCGCTGCTGCGCCCCTGCACCCCGAAGGGCATCATGACCCTGCTGGAAAGCACCGGTGCCGATCTGTACGGGATGGACGCAGTCGTTGTCGGCGCTTCCAACATCGTCGGTCGCCCGATGGCAATGGAACTGTTGCTGGCCGGTTGCACCGTGACCGTTACCCACCGCTTCACCAAGGATCTGGCCGGACACGTCGGCCGCGCAGACCTGGTGGTCGTGGCCGCCGGCAAGCCGGGCCTGGTCAAGGGCGAGTGGATCAAGGAAGGCGCGATCGTGATCGACGTCGGCATCAACCGCCAGGAAGACGGCAAACTGGTGGGTGATGTGGTCTACGAGACCGCCCTGCCCCGCGCCGGCTGGATCACTCCGGTACCCGGCGGCGTCGGCCCGATGACCCGTGCCTGCCTGCTGGAAAACACCCTCTACGCGGCAGAAACCCTGCACGCCTGAGTCGCGTTTTCCGCGCTCCGAGAACCCCGCCTTGTGCGGGGTTTTTCATGCCCTCGAAAAAACCTTTACCGTTCGCCGGAAACCCCTATTTTTACAGGGCTTTTCACGACTTTTTCATGCCTTGCGGACAACCATCGACAGTTCTTCAACCATACTCCTACAATGCGTCGTTTTTACGACACAGGCCGTTACAAAGAACGGCATTTCCAACCTTCATGAGTTCGCCCGCGTGAATATTCGTCTGTCCATCCTGAGCCTGGTTTTTGCATTTTCAGGCACGCTCCTCACGCCAACGGTCAACGCCGCCGAAACCACCGCCGCCCCTCGAGACGCTTCGCAATTGAAGATTGCCTCCGGCAGCGCCCTGCTGATGGATCTGCAGACCAACAAAGTCATTTATTCCAGCAACCCGGACGTGGTGGTGCCCATCGCTTCCGTGAGCAAATTGATGACCGGTTTGGTAGTGGTCGAAGCGCACCAGAACATGGACGAATGGATTGACGTCGACATCAGCCACACGCCGGAAATGAAAGGCGTATTTTCCCGCGTCAAGCTGCGCAGCGAACTGCCCCGCCGGGAGATGCTGCTGATTGCCCTGATGTCCTCGGAAAACCGCGCCGCCGCCAGCCTGGCTCACCACTACCCGGGCGGTTACGCGGCATTCATCGCCGCGATGAACGCCAAGGCCAAGGCGCTGGGCATGACCAGCACACATTTTGTGGAGCCCACCGGCCTGTCCGAGCGCAACGTCTCCACCGCCCGCGACCTGAGCAAGTTACTGGTGGCCGCGCACAAACAGCCGCTGCTCATCGAGTTGACCACCACCAAGGAAAAGACCGTCTCGTTCCGTAAACCCAATTACACCTTGGGCTTCCGTAACACCGATCACCTGGTCAACAAGGCCGACTGGGATATCCGCATCACCAAGACCGGTTTTACCAACCCTGCCGGTCACTGTCTGGTGTTGGTGACCCGCATGGCCAACCGCCCGGTCGCCCTGGTGATTCTCGACGCGTTCGGCAAATACACTCACTTCGCCGATGCCAGCCGCATACGCAGTTGGGTGGAAACCGGCAAGAGTGCCAACGTCCCCGCCGTGGCTCAGCAATACAAGGCCGACAAAAACCTCAAGAGTCGCCAGAGCGGCGTGATCGAAGCGTCCAAGTAATCCGTCCCCCCATGAAAAAGCCCCGAATCGTCGGGGCTTTTTCATTTATGCACTCAGTCGTTGGGCAACGGCATCTTGTCGTCATCGGGAATGCCATCACCAGCGCTCGGGTCGCGGGAATGCTCCGGCGTCACCACCGCCGGACGCGCCAGCGGATCGCGCAGCGGGCTCTCCGGATCCAGCACCGGATCGACTTCCGGCTCGGGGGTGGTTGGCACACTGTCAGGCTTGTGGTCATCGAAACTCGAATCGGTACTCATACGCACCTCGCTTCAAGGCTTGAGATCAGCCAAGGGATCGTAAGGCTTGGACGGACGCTTGGGGTCATCGCCAGGCTGCACATCCTTCGGCGCCTTCGCCGGGCCAATGGGATCAACTTGCGGATCGTCCAGATCAGGCGAGTCCGGATCGAAGCCCAGGTCGTCGCCGCTGCCATGCTCGGAAGAATGCGGCCCGCTGGGTGAAGTTGGAATTGCCATGTTCGCCTCCTGATACTGGCCCGTAAAACACGGGACGCTACAGTTCAGAAGCGCATCCTCCATCAGGGTGCCCGACAGGCGACGAACGGAACCTCAATGCGCCGCCAGCGCCTTCCTCGCCTGTGCCGCTTCCCGCTCCTGCCCGGCTTGCGCCAGTGCGTCGGCAGCCTTGAGCCAGCGCTGTTGGTCGACCGCCGCCGGTATCTGCGTCGGCTTCTGGATCAACACTGCCCAGCCGCCGGATTTTTCCAGGGCCGACTCGAACGAGCTGAAGCTCATCAATTCACGGCGATTCATCCCGGCGCGCAGCAGCACCTTCTGCTTCAAGCGATCGTAGCCGGACAGGATCGCGTAACGCGGCTCCGCCCAAAACGCCGAACCTTCGCTGAAACGCACCATCACCGGATACCCGGCCGCCACCTGAGTCAGCAGCGCCGGCAAGTTGCTGTCCAGCGGATACACGACCATGCCGTATTCACGGGCAAGGTTCTGCAGATTCTGTTGCAATTTGTCCTCGGCGCCCGGCAAGCGCAGCGGTTTTTCCAGCAGACCCGGCGTGATCACGATGCCCTGCTGCGACAGCAGGCTGGCCAGCACTTGCGGCCCGCTTTGATAGGCCTCCCCGCGATAGAACGTACCGCTAAGCTCGACCCGCTCCGGCAGGCGCTTGACCTCCGGCGCCACACTGCCCGCACACCCCACCAATGCTGTCACGCAACCGGCCACCAGCAGCGCCGCGCGGATCCGGGAAAATAGCTGCACCATCATCACTCTCTTGATCAGTTACCGGTCATCGTGTTCCGGCTTGGTCGAGGATCATAGGACGGCGCCACGCTGCGGTATAGCCCAAAGCGGCAGATGCATCGGTTGCATAGAGCGAACTGATTGGTCACCACCGACCTTCGGTCAATAGCTTGAAACACACCAGCGACTAGACTGTCATTCAGACAAGAGCCAAAGAAAGCGCGCCCGACGCAGGGCAAAGAGGAGGCACAGATGAGCCTGACCATGACCATCGTAATGCTGATTGCCGGCTGGCTGGCCGTTGCCGCCGCCATGCTGTGGGGCGTGTTGCGGATTTCCCGCCGCCATCACCACCCGGTTCAACCTGCACCGAACAGGAAGATCGATAAACACGACGCCCGTCACGCCACCGCGCACTGATTTTCCGTAACCGACTCCAACAAAAAGGCCGCCTGGACTCTCGCAAGTTCAGGCGGCCTTTGGTTTTCCAGCGATTACGCTTCGGCAGTCAGTTTCTTCTGCTTGGCGCGGCGCGACATCATGTTCAGCACTTCAATCGCAGCCGAGAACGCCATGGCGGCATACACATAACCTTTCGGTACGTGGGCGCCAAAGCCTTCGGCGATCAGCGTCATACCGATCATGATCAGGAAGCCCAGAGCCAGCATGACCACCGTCGGGTTGTCGTTGATGAACTTGGCCAGCGGGTCAGCTGCAAACAGCATCACCAGCACCGAGACCACAACCGCAATCACCATGATCGGCAAGTGTTCGGTCATGCCGACAGCGGTAATGATGCTGTCGATCGAGAACACCATGTCCAGCATCAGGATCTGCCCGATGGCGGCGGCGAAGCCCAAGGTCACCTTCGACGTCGCGGTCTTCGGATCTTCCGGTGCCGGGTCCATGCTGTGATGGATCTCGGTCGTCGCCTTCCACAACAGGAACAGGCCGCCGGCGATCAGGATCATGTCCTTCCAGGAGAACGCGTGGCCGAGGATCTCGATGACCGGCGCGGTCAATTGAACGATGAACGCAATGGTGCTCAACAGGGCCAGACGCATGATCAGCGCCATGCCGATCCCCAGACGACGAGCCTTCTGCCGGTACTGCTCGGGCAGCTTGTTGGTCAGGATCGAGATGAAGATCAGGTTATCGATGCCGAGCACGATTTCCATCACCACCAGTGTGGCCAAGGCAATCCATGCGGTCGGGCTGGAAGCGAGTTCTAACAGGTATTCCATGGGTCAGTCCTGACTCTGTGTAAGACGGTTTAGATTTCCTGGGAGGACGATTCGGATTTTTCTTCGTCGTCTTTCGGTTCTTTCTTGCTGATCAGATTGCCGGTGGCATCGCTGAGCGCCTGCTCGGCGGCTTTGTGCGTGTCATCGATGGCTTGCTTGGCCGCTTCAGCCGCCTGCCCCATCAGTTGCTGGGCGCTCTTTTCGGCCTGATCGCAACCGGCCAGTACCAGTAAAGACGCGATCAATAACGCCGTAGTTTTTAGTTTCATGATGCTTCCCTCGATAGAACAGACAGCGCCGTACAGGCCAGCCGTCGATGGCTGGGCATTCTAGGGAGACAAACACTTCAGGAAAATTCGTATTTTTAGCGGCTATACTTCGATTTATACGAACTGTATTGGACGGACCGAACCCCATGCTCAATTACCGACAACTGCACTACTTCTGGGTGGTGGCCAAGACCGGCAGCATCGTGCGCGCCTGTGAGCAACTGAACCTGACGCCGCAGACCATCAGCGGGCAGATTTCCTTGCTCGAACAGACCTATGGCATCGAATTGTTTCAACGGGTCGGACGGCAATTGGAACTCACCGAGGCCGGGCGTCAGACCCTGCCCTACGCCGAGCAGATGTTCCAGCTCGGCGGTGAACTGGAGCTGATGCTGCGCGCCCAGCCCAATGAACAGCAGATCCTGTTTCGGGTCGGCGTGGCGGACGTGGTGCCCAAATCCATCGTCTATCGCCTGATCGCGCCGACCATGGAGTTGAGCGAACCGCTGCGCATCACCTGCCGCGAAGACAAGCTCGAACGCCTGCTGGCGGATCTGGCAATCCAGCGCCTGGACCTGGTGATCTCCGACAGCCCGATGCCCTCGCACCTGGACATCAAGGGCTACAGCCAGAAGCTAGGCGAATGCGGGATCAGTTTCTTTGCCACCGCCGAACTGGCCGCGCAATACGGTCAGGATTTTCCCCGCAGCCTGCACGGTGCGCCGCTGTTGATCCCCGGCGCGGAAACCGTGGTGCGCAGCCGTTTACAGCGCTGGTTCGCCGAGCAGCAGATTCAGCCGAGGATTGTCGGGGAGTTCGATGACAGCGCCCTGATGCAGGCGTTCGGCCAGTCCGGCAGCGGGATTTTCATCGGCCCGAGCGTGATTGCCGATGAGGTGAAGCGCCAGTACGGCGTCGAGTTGATCGGCCAGACCGATGCGGTGAGCGAGTCGTTCTACGCGATCTCGGTGGAGCGCAAGGTCAAGCACCCCGGCATCAAAGCGATTACCGAAGGTGCCCGACGCGAGCTGTTTACAGCCTTTTAAGCCGGCGCGCAGACGTCGCGCGGCTTGAGCACCATCAGCACCATGGCGAGGAAAATCGACAGCAGGATGAACCCGGCGGCGGCGAAACCCACAAAGCCCAGACCGGCGCTGTCGATCACCCGACCACCAATGATCGCGCCCAGGCCGATCCCGAGGTTGGCCCCGGCAATGTTCAGCGACGCGGCGAAGGCCGGCGCCTCAGGTGCGGCTTTCATCAAGCGCACATGGCTGACCAGAAACAGCGCCGCTTGCGTCACGCCCCAGATGCCCATCGCCGCCGCCAGACCCAGCGACGAATTGATATTCGGCACCAGCGCCACCATCCCCGGAATCATGAACGCGCAGAACATCACCGAAGCCATCAGTGGATGGCGATCCACCGCACGACCGCCCAGCGAGTTGCCGATCAGACCGACCGCGCCAAAGCCCATCAGGCACCAGCCGACCACGGTGCCATTGAAGCCGGCCAGCCTTTCGAGAATATCCGCCAGATAGGTGTAGGCGGTGAACATGCCGCTGAACACCAGGATCGACAGCAACACATGGCCGAGCATCAACGGGCTGCGCAGGATCTTGAACTGCGAGGCGAAACTGACCTGATGCTGGTGCAGGCTGGTTTTCGGCAGATAGACAAACAGCAGCAGCGCCTTGGCAAACGCGATCACCGCCAGAATGGCGAACGCGCTGCGCCAGCCGAACGCATCGGAAATCAGCGTACCGACCGGAATGCCGAACACGGTGGCGCAGACAATGCCGAAGCCGATCTTGGCGATCGCGCGACCGGCGAAGTCCGGGCCGACGATATCCACCGCCGTTTCGCTGGCCAGCGCCCAGAACACCGGCAACCCCAACGCCGGGATCAACCGGGCAATGGCCATGACCCAGATGTTCGGCGCCAATGCCGCCACGGTATTGGCCAGGCCAAACATGATCAGGATGGTGATGAACAGTTTGCGGCGCTCGAAGCGGGCGAAATACGCGGTCAGAAAAGGACCGAACATCGCTACGGTGAAAGCGAATAGAGTCACCAGCAACCCGGCTTGCGGGATGGTGACGGCCAGGTCGCGGGCAATCGCCGGCAGCAGGCCGACGATGACGAACTCCGTGGTCAGCACCGTAAACCCGGCGGCGGACAACAGAAGGATGGGCAACAGCATGAGGAACTCCAGCAAAACGACGACACCAGCGTTGACCCGAGGGCCCGCTGGCAGAACTTGAAAATAAGGATGCGCAATCTTAACAGAGTGTTTCCCGAGTGACTTGCACAAACCTGTCTAAGTTGTAGAGGGATCCGGTGGCAGATCGTCACAGGCCTGAAGGAATCGGACGACCCTGTGATAAAGTCCGCGCCCTGCAAAACGTACACCCTGTTCAGCCACCCGTTTAACGGCGTGGCTGGCGCGTCAGTCCTTTCGGTTTGTGTCCGTGGCCTGCCCCCGATCAATCGCCCGGATCACGCAACCTTGCACCCTATAAAAACAGAGATGCCGTTCATGACCGCTTCATCCCCTTCTCTATTGCAACGTCTTAAAAGCCTCAGCCTGGTCACCCAGATCCTGATCGGCCTGATTGCCGGCATCGCCCTCGCGCTGTTCGCGCCGGAAGCGGCCAAAGGCACGGCCTTCATCGGCAAAGTATTCGTCTCGGCCCTGAAAGCCGTGGCGCCGATCCTGGTGTTCGTGCTGGTCATGGCCTCGATCGCCAACCACAAGCACGGCCAGGAAACCCACATCCGGCCGATCCTGTTCCTTTACCTGCTGGGCACCTTCGCCGCTGCCGTGGTCGCGGTGATTGCCAGCATGATGTTCCCGTCGCATCTGGTGCTGTCCACCGACAACATCGCGGTGAGCGCGCCGGGCGGCATCAGTGAAGTGCTGCAAAGCCTGTTGCTGAGCGTGGTCGACAACCCGGTGAGCGCACTGATGAACGCCAACTTCATCGGCATTCTGGCCTGGGCCATCGGCATGGGCGTGGCGATCCGGCACGCCGGCGACACCACCCGCGAAGTGCTGGGTGATCTGTCCAACGGCGTGACGCTGATTGTCCGGGTCGTGATTCGCTTCGCACCGCTGGGCATTTTCGGTCTGGTAGCGTCGACCCTGGCCACCTCCGGGTTTGGCGCATTGATCGGTTATGCGCACCTGCTGGCGGTACTGCTCGGCTGCATGCTGTTCGTGGCGCTGGTGATGAACCCGCTGATCGTGTTCTGGAAGCTGCGCCGCAACCCGTACCCGCTGACGCTCCAGTGCCTGCGTGAAAGCGGCATCACTGCGTTTTTCACCCGCAGCTCGGCGGCGAACATTCCGGTCAATCTGGAACTGAGCAAGCGCCTGGGCCTGCATGAAGACACCTACTCGGTATCGATCCCGCTCGGCGCCACCATCAACATGGCCGGCGCGGCGATCACCATCACCGTGCTGACCCTCGCCGCCGTGCACACCTTGGGCATTGCCGTGGACATCCCGACCGCGATCCTGCTCAGCGTCGTCGCTGCGATCTGCGCCTGCGGTGCCTCGGGCGTGGCCGGTGGTTCGCTGCTGTTGATCCCGCTGGCGTGCAGCCTGTTCGGCATCCC
Organism: Pseudomonas sp. 3-2; assembly: GCF_019710535.1. NCBI lineage: Bacteria > Pseudomonadati > Pseudomonadota > Gammaproteobacteria > Pseudomonadales > Pseudomonadaceae > Pseudomonas > Pseudomonas sp. 3-2. The sequence goes on from NZ_CP081200.1 coordinate 4,215,817, forward strand.
GAGCGAAATCGCCATGCAGGTGGTGGCCGTCGGTTTCATCATCGGCGTGCTGCAGGATTCGGCCGAAACGGCGCTGAACTCCTCCACCGACGTGCTGTTCACCGCCGCCGCGTGCCTGGGCGAAGAGCAGAAAGCCCAGCGCCCGGCGTAAAAAACCGGCGCAACAAAAAGCCCGCCAAGGCGTAAACCTTGGCGGGCTTTTTGTTGCAGAACGTTTTAGAACGCGCCCATGTAATCGCGCTTGCCCACTTCCACACCGTTGTGACGCAGCAGTGCGTAGGTGGTGGTGACGTGGAAGAAGAACTGCGGCAGACCGTAGCTCAGCAGATAAGCCTGGCCGCTGAAGCGCTTCTCTTTCGGGGTGCCCGGGCGAGTCACGATCTCGATGCCTTCCTTGCCATTGATCTGCTCTGGCTTGATCTCGCCGATGAAGGCCAGAACCTTGGCGATCAGCGCTTGCAGCTCGGCGAAGGTGGTTTCGGTGTCGTCGTATTTCGGGATTTCGATTTCGGCCAGACGCGAGGAAACGCCTTTGGCGAAGTCCACGGCGATCTGCACCTGACGCACCAGCGGGAACATGTCCGGGTACAGACGCGCTTGCAGGAAGGCGTTCGGGTCGATGTTTTTCTCGGTGGCGTGGGCTTCAGCCTTTTTCAGCACATCGCTCACGGCGTTGAGCATTTGTTGAAAAACCGGGACGGATGCGGCGTACAGGGAAATGGTCATGGCAGTCTCACGTAGTGGCTGGTTGAATCGTGGGGGCGATTATAGCCATGCTCGCGGGCGGCGCGGCTTGTCTTTTATCCAGCAAGGATTAGGCTAGGCGCCTTCGACTGCAGAGGGAACGCGCGATGACCACAGAATTTGAAACCCGCTCCGACGAACCACGGCTCAACGCCACGGAAATCCGCATTCTGGGCTCGTTGATCGAGAAACAGGCTACCAGCCCGGAAACCTACCCGTTGACCCTCAACGCACTGGTGCTGGCCTGCAACCAGAAAACCAGCCGGGAGCCAGTGATGAACCTGACCCAGGGCCAGGTCGGCCAGAGCCTGCGCGCCCTCGAAAGCCGCGGCTTCACCAAACTGGTGATGGGCAGCCGCGCCGACCGCTGGGAGCACAAGGTCGACAAGGCACTGGAGCTGGTGCCGGCGCAATTGATCCTGACCGGGCTGATGTTCCTGCGCGGCCCGCAGACCGTCAACGAACTGCTGACCCGCAGCGGTCGCATGCATGAGTTTGAAGACGCCGAACAAGTGGTGCATCAGCTGGAACGCCTGATCGCCCGGGAGCTGGCGGTGTTGATTCCACGTCAGGCCGGCCAGCGCGAAGATCGTTATACCCACGCGCTGGGCGATCCGGCGGACATCGAGGCGATTATCGCGGCGCGGCAGAACCCGAGTGATCGCGGGGCTGCCAGCGGTGTGTCAGTGGAGCGCATCGAAGAGCTGGAAGCGCGGATTGCGGCGCTGGAAGAGCGTCTGGCCCGTCTCGAAGAATAAGTGCACCGGGGACGGTGTTATTCGCCGTCCCAGTAATCCACCCCGTCCGCCTGCCGCGCCACCGCCACGAAGCCCGAGGCATTGCCTTCGGCATCGACGCTGAAGTTGTCCATCACCGCGTATTTGTTGGAATCCGGGTACTCGCAGATTTCCGGTTGCTGCTGGGTGCTGACCGCCAGATAGCGCAGTTCCGCAGCACTGCTGTTGATGATCTGGTGCGCTGCTTCCGGGCCGCCCGGCGGGCAGGCGATCACGTCGCCGGCCCGGATCGGGAAACGTTCGGCGCCGAGGCGCACTTCCCCTTCCCCGGCCACCACGTAAAACATTTCCTCATTGACCCGATGACTGTGAAACGGACTGCCGCGCATGCCTGGCGGCAATGCATACAGCCGATAACCGAGTTTCTGCGCGCCAAGTTGCTGGCCGACCCGGGCGAACTTCTGCTGATAACGCCCGGCAGTTTCGCCCTCGGGGGCCAATGATTCGGGGAGTGGTTCGAGTTCGACGTCATTCAGGTTGAGAATGGGCGGATGCATGCAAACCTCGGCTTTTTTGTGATGGGCAAGTCTGTGCTTGCCGAGCCGCCAGTATAGGCAAACTGTTCGGATCAAAAACCATGTCGCGGCCTTCGCGAGCAAGCCCGCTCCCACAGGGGAAATGCATTTCAATGTGGGAGCGGGCTTGCTCGCGAAAAGGCCCGGTCAGGCACCGCACGACCCAAGCTCTTTAGCTGCGGGCAAACGCCACCGCCGCATCGAACTGCTCGACCGTCGGCCGCACGCCGGTGTACAGCACGAACTGCTCCAGCGCCTGGATCGCGATCACTTCCAGCCCGGTGATCACCTTTTTACCTTCGGCACGACCGCGCACGATCAGCGGGGTTTCCGAGGGGATCGCCACCACATCGAACACGGTGTCGGCAGACTTGATCACATCCACCTCAAACGACAGTTGACCCGCTTCCGGGCCACCGTCCATGCCGACAGGGGTCACGTTGATCAGCATCTGCGGGCGCTCGTCGCCCAGTTCCGCCTGCCAGCGATACCCCAGGGAGTCCGCCAGCGCACGCCCGGCGCGTTCGTTGCGGGCGACGATCAAACCGTTTTTGTAACCGCCATCGCGCAAGGCACTGGCCACAGCCTTGGCCATGCCGCCGCTGCCGCGCAGGGCGAAAGTCGAGTCCTTCGGCACCGCGTGGGTGTCCAGCAACTGGGCGATGGCGATGTAATCGGTGTTGTAGGCCTTGAGATGGCCGTTGGTGTTGACGATGGTGTTGATCGACTGGATCGCCGCCGCCGAGGCGTCCAGTTCATCAACCAGCGCAATGCTCGCTTCCTTGAACGGCATCGACACGCCGCAACCGCGAATCCCCAGCGCGCGGATCCCGCCGACCGCACCGGGCAGGTCCTGGCTGCTGAACGCCTTATAGTAGAAATTCAGGCCCAGTTGTTCATACAAATGGTTATGAAACCGCAGACCGAAATTCCCGGGACGCCCAGACAGGGACATGCACAATTGGGTGTCTTTGTTGGGGTTCATCTGCATGGGAGGCTCCTTCGAATGCACTTTCGGATGGACGGGATTAGCCAGGCCATCGGGTTCTGAACGATGATTAGGCGGTCTGTTCCGGGCATCACAGTCGATGCCGCAAGCTCGGTAAACAAACCGGTACAGACCTTACACAAAATTTACCCAGCGGCCGTGCTGTTTTTCAAAATGTTGCTGTCTTAGAAGTATCCCCGCGCCATTCCGGGCCTGTTGCAGGTTCGGACGCCGGGTCGAAGAACCGAGGAATTATCATGATTCGTAAACTCCCCATCGTGGCCTTGTTGATTGGTGCATTCGCGATCACGGGTCAGGCAGAAGCCCACGGCGGTGGCTGGCAGGGCCCGGCGGTATTTGGTGCGATCGTCGGCTCGGCCATCATCGGCTCGGCGCTCATCAACCAGGATCGCCCGGTGTATGTCCAACAGCCTGTTTACGCTCAACCGGCTCCGGTCTACGTGCAGCAACCGCCGCCACCGGTTTATTACCAGCCGGCCCCGGTCTATGTGCAGCAACCGGTCTACGTCCAACCGGCCCCGGTGTATTACGGCCCGCCGCGTGGTTATTACGGCCGGCCACACTACTACGGTGGCCCGCGCTGGTAACCGGCACACAAGGGCCCCGCTTGTTAGCGGGGCTTTTTATTGCGCGCATATTATTGCCGGCGGAAAAGCCAACCGTCCGTCGGCCAAGGTCTGAAAAAATCTCGCCAAGGTCGCTGTGGGGACAGTTTGAACCGTTAAAGTCGGCATGATGGACTCGACCGTCGGGGGCAACACACAAACGGTCATCTATTTGTCATGACGGAACCGCACTCTGAATCCGTCCGCAAACAACAGGTTGATAACAACAAGGACGACTTGAATGCCTACACAGAATCCGCACCGCATCGTCGGTTTATGCACCTCGAGCAAGGTCTACAACGCCCTGACCGAACTCAAGCACCTGGAAGGCCACCGCACGGCGAAGTTTCTCTCGTTGCTGGCAGAAAACCTGGTGCGCAAGGGTTTTCTCAACGAACACGAGATCGTGCACATGCTCGATCAAGTGGTGGATTGAGCCAGCCCTCAGCGGCGTCAATGACCACTATCGAAAGCGTTGATTGTCCCTGAAACGGCCAATTCCCTAAGGTAGCTCCACAGATTGATGGAGGTACTTTTCATGGCTCAGGTTCAAATCATGTCCGTTGTCGGCAGCGCCGTTCCCGCATCGCTCAGAGAGCTGGGGCTGCTCGCCTGCTGGTATCTGGTGCGCGACGGCGAGCCGGTCAGCGGCCCGCTCACGTCCTTGCCGGCGGCTCAAGCGCTGTCGCAACAACTGCTCAGCGGCCCGTTCAAGGCTTAAGGCAGCTGCACTTTCGGTTTGCTTTCGATGAACAGCGCCCAGCTCGACATGAACAGGGCCGCGATCAGCGGCCCGATCACAAAGCCGTTCAGCCCGAACACCGCCAATCCGCCCAGGGTCGAGATCAGGATCATGTAGTCCGGCATCCGTGTGTCCTTGCCCACCAGGATCGGGCGCAGCAGGTTGTCCACCAGACCGATCACGAACACCCCGAACAGCCCCAGCACCACGCCCTGCCAGATCATCCCGCTGAGCAGGAAGTAAACCGCGACCGGCACCCAGACAATCCCCGCGCCCACCGCCGGCAGCAACGACAGAAACGCCATCAATACCGCCCAGAGCAACGCACTGGGAATGTCGAGAAACCAGAAAATCGCCCCGCCCAGCGCACCCTGCGTGATCGCCACCAGCAGATTGCCCTTCACCGTGGCGCGTACCACGCGATTGAATTTCAACTGCAAGCGACGCTTGTGATGCTCCTCCAGCGGTATCGCTGTGCGCACCTTGCGCGCCAGTTCGGCGCCGTCGCGCAGGAAGAAAAACAGCAAGTACAGCATGATGAAAAAACTCACCACGAACTCGAATGTGCCCTGGCCGAAACTGAACGCCTGGCTCGCCAGCGCCTGACTGCCCTGCATGGCGGTCTTGACGATTTTTTCGCGCAAGGCATTGAGTTCGCCCATGCCGAAGCGGTCGAGCAAGTGCTGAAAGTAAGGCGGCAGGCTGTGCTTGAACTGCGCCAGATAAGCGCCGATATCGAGCTTGCCGCTTTCGATATTGTCGTAAAGCGTCGCCCCTTCCTGCACCAGCAGCACACTGAGGACGATCACCGGCAAAATCGCGATCACCAGGCAGATGCTCAAGGTACACAGTGATGTGAGGTTGCGTTGCCAGCCGAATTTCAGTTGCAACTGGCGCTGCATCGGTGCGAACAGGATGCCGAGGATCACCGCCCAGAACACCGCACCGTAGAACGGCAGCAGGATCCAGATGAAGGCGACCGTCACCAGAAACAGCAGCACGGTGAGGGATTTGAATTGCAGACTCTTTTGGTTCATGTCCGGTCCAGGTCAGTCAGGCGCCACCCGCGCCCGTCCCGTTTAGTCAGCCAGCGTCAGCACGAGTGCCCTGTTTCTTCATTGAGCATAGATCCAGATCAATAAACCCTCGGCGCAACTGCTCTACCCTGCCGCGCTTTTGCGACCGACGCCGCCATGACGACCTCCTTCACCCCCGAACTGCTCGCCCCCGCCGGCACCCTGAAAAACATGCGTTACGCCTTCGCCTACGGGGCCGATGCGGTGTACGCCGGCCAGCCACGCTACAGCCTGCGGGTGCGCAACAACGAGTTCGATCATGCCAACCTGGCGCTTGGCATTCGCGAAGCCCAGGCCCAGGGCAAGCGCTTCTACGTGGTGGTCAACATCGCGCCGCACAACGCCAAACTGAAGACCTTCCTCAAGGACCTGGCGCCGGTGATCGAGATGGCGCCGGACGCGCTGATCATGTCCGACCCCGGCCTGATCATGCTGGTGCGCCGGCACTTCCCGCAGATGCCAATCCACCTCTCGGTGCAGGCCAACACGGTGAACTGGGCGAGTGTCGAATTCTGGCAACAGCAGGGCTTGAGTCGGATCATCCTGTCCCGTGAATTGTCGCTGGAAGAGATCGGCGAAATCCGCGAGCAAGTGCCCGGCATGGAACTGGAAGTGTTCGTCCATGGCGCGCTGTGCATGGCCTATTCCGGCCGCTGCCTGCTCTCGGGTTACATGAACAAACGCGACGCCAATCAGGGCACCTGCACCAACGCCTGCCGTTGGAAATACTCGGCGCAGGAGGCCACTGAAAATCAACTCGGTGAAATCGTGCAGACCTTCGAACCGCAACCGACCCTCGGCCTCGGCGCTCCCACCGATCAGGTGTTCCTGTTGCAGGAAGCCAACCGCCCCGGCGAGCTGATGCCGGCCTTCGAAGACGAGCACGGCACCTACATCATGAATGCCAAGGACCTGCGCGCGGTGCAGCACGTCGAGCGCCTGACCCGCATGGGCGTGCACTCACTGAAGATCGAAGGCCGGACCAAATCGCACTTCTATTGCGCGCGCACCACCCAGGTCTATCGCCGGGCCATCGACGATGCGGTGGCCGGCCGCGAATTCGACCGCAGCCTGATGACCGATCTGGAATCCCTCGCCCAGCGCGGCTACACCGAAGGCTTCCTGCGCCGGCACGTGCATGACGAATACCAGAACTATCAGAACGGCAGCTCGGTGTCGGAGCGTCAGCAGTTCGTGGGTGAACTGACCGGCGAGCGCCGGGATCGTCTGGCCGAGGTCAAGGTTAAGAACCGATTTGCGCTGGGCGATCATCTGGAACTGATGACACCTAAGGGCAATTTCCATTTTGATCTGCATGAACTGCAGAACCTCAAGGGCGAAGCCATCGACGTGGCGCCGGGGGACGGGCACACGGTGTATCTGCCGATTCCGGATGCGGTGGATTTGCGCTTCGGCTTGTTGATGCGCGATCTCGGCGCTGTTTAAAAGCATCAAAAAAACCCGGCAATCAGCCGGGTTTTGTTCAGCGCCTGTCATCGGACAGCGGTGTCGGCTCGTCAGCCGGCGGTATGTCTTCATCGGACGACGGATCCTTCCAGTCTTCCGGCCGGTCGGCATCGCTCAACGGGTCGCGCCCGGGCATGACGCCCGGCGGCATCTCGTGATCGGCCAGAGTCGGCTCATCCGTACCGGGGACTTTGCGGGTAGGGTCGGTTGGGGCCGTGCCTCCCTGAAACAGCGTATCGTCAGCCATGATTGCACCTCAGAGCATGAGGCCCGGAAGATCCGGGTCGTACTCGTTGGAAGTGCCGCCCCACAGGGCGTGCTATCGAACAGACCAGCGGCATTCAGCTCGTGGCCGAAAACCGGTCTCGACTGTTGGTCAGATGCAACCACATTGCTGCGCGCGCCGCGTCCGCGTCCTGACGTTTGATGGCGTTGAAGATCGCCTCATGCTCAAGATTCGCCAGTTGCCCGAGCTTGCTCAAATCCACCGCCCCGCGCTCGGCCGCATTGACCCGGGTGCGCGGGATCATCGCGCTGCCAAGGTGTTGCATGATTTCGGTGAAGCAGACATTGCCGGTGGCTTCGGCAATCAGCAAGTGGAAGCGCCGGTCGGCTTCGACGCAGCTGTCGTTATTGGCCAATAGACGCTGATAGTCGTCCAGCGCCTGACGCATCTGCACCAGTTGTTGCTCGGTGCGGCGCTGCGCGGCCAGCGCCGCCGCTTGCGTCTCCAGGCCCATGCGCAGCTCGAGAATACTGCGCACCCCCAGCGCGGTGTCGACATTCAGCCGCAGCCCCTGCTCCGCTGCGCGTTCGATCACGAAGGTGCCGATACCATGCCGCGTCTCCACCAGCCCCGACGCCTGCAATTTTGAAATCGCCTCACGCACCACAGTGCGACTGACGCCGTGTTCCTGAACGATCGAGTTTTCCGACGGCAACTTGTCACCGGGCAGCATCTGACCGAGCAGGATGCTCTGGGTCAGTTTTTCCACCAGGTCGTGGGCCAGGTTGTGCGCGCGTTTACGGGCGGGGGCGTCGAAGTCGTCTTGCATGGTCGGTTCCGGTGATCGGGGCAAACCGATCGTAGCATTGGCGGCAATGACTTGTATGAGCTCCTATGAATTCCGGGATCCAACTTGTATGACAACACTCAATTTTAGCTAGAGAATCTTCCACTGCGCCGAGCAGTCGCCCCACTTGCACTGGAACAAAACGCTCTACTACGCGTGCCAAAACCCCTACAAAAGCCAACAAACACGGCGCATAAAATCTGAAAAAGCATAAAAACCCTTTCCGGTGGACAAATTTGATTGAGCACTCCCGCTTGTAGGACAAAAAAATCTAGTTGTATGATGTCTATCAACAACGCAACACCAGCCACACCCCGCATAAAAATAACGAGTGGGAGAAAACCAAGTGAAATCGTCCATTGCCGGGATGAACGAGGGCGCCGATTCGGTGCTGTCCTCCGCCATTGCCAAAGTCAAACGCCACGTCCTGCCGCTGTTCGTCATCATGTTCATCGTCAATTACATTGACCGGGTGAACATCGGTTTCGTCCGTACCCACATGGAACACGACCTCGGCATCGGTGCCGCGGCCTACGGTTTCGGTGCCGGTCTGTTCTTCATCGGTTACGCGCTGTTCGAAGTCCCTTCCAACATGTTGCTGCAAAAGGTCGGCGCGCGAATCTGGCTGACCCGCATCATGCTCACCTGGGGCCTGGTCGCCGCCGGCATGGCGTTCATCCAGAACGAAACCCACTTCTACATCCTGCGATTTCTGCTCGGCGTGGCCGAAGCCGGGTTCTTTCCCGGGGTGATCTACTACTTCACCCGCTGGTTGCCGGGGGCCGAGCGCGGCAAGGCGATTGCGATTTTCTTGAGCGGTTCGGCCGTGGCCTCGCTGATTTCCGGCCCGTTGTCCGGCCTGTTGCTGCAGATCGAAGGTCTGGGCATGCACGGCTGGCAGTGGATGTACTTCATTGAAGGGATGTTCTCGGTCGGCCTGTGCGTGTTCGTCTGGTTCTGGCTCGACGCCAAGCCCCACGATGCCAAGTGGCTGACCCGCGCCGAACAGGATGCGCTGGTCAAAGCCATCGACGATGAGCAGAAGGCCCGCGAAGCCGCGACCCCGATCCGGCCGTCGCTGGGCAAACTGCTCAAGGATCGCCAGATCATCCTGTTCTGCCTGATCTACTTCTTCATTCAATTGACGATCTACGCCGCAACGTTCTGGCTGCCGAGCATCATCAAGAAGATGGGCGAGATGAGCGACTTCCAGGTCGGCCTGTTCAACTCGATTCCGTGGTTGCTGTCGATCATCGGCATGTATGCGTTCGCCTCGTTCTCGGCGAAGTGGAAACACCAGCAGGCATGGGTAGCCACTGCATTGCTGATCGCCGCGGCGGGGATGTTCATGTCCACCACCGGCGGGCCGATTTTTGCCTTCGTCGCGATCTGCTTTGCTGCGCTGGGTTTCAAATCCGCCTCGTCGCTGTTCTGGCCGATCCCGCAGGCCTATCTCGATGCGCGGATCGCCGCTGCCGTGATCGCGTTGATCAACTCGGTAGGCAACCTCGGCGGCTTCGTCGCTCCCACCACTTTCGGTTTGCTCGAGCAACACACCGGTTCGATCCAGGGCGGCCTCTATGGCCTGGCCGCGACCTCGATCATCGCCGCAATCATCGTGTTCGCCGCTCGCATGACACCCAAATCCGCACCTGACGTCGCCGTGGCCGATGCCGCGCCGAAGCACGCTTGAAAGGACAATCAAAAATGACCGCACACGACATCGCCAAAGCTCCAATCATCACCGACATGCAAGTCATCCCGGTGGCCGGCCACGACGGCATGCTGCTCAACCTGAGCGGCGCCCACGGGCCGTTTTTCACCCGCAACATTGTCATTCTCAAGGACAACGCCGGCCACACCGGTGTCGGTGAAGTACCCGGCGGAGAACGCATCCGCCAGACTCTCGAAGACGCCCGCAGTCTGGTGGTCGGCAGCCCGATCGGCACGTATCAGAAGATCCTCAACCAGGTGCGCCAGACCTTCGCTGACCGTGATGCCGGCGGCCGTGGCCTGCAGACCTTCGACCTGCGCATCACCATTCACGCCGTCACCGGGCTCGAAGCCGCCCTGCTCGACCTGCTCGGCCAGCACCTCGACGTGCCGGTGGCGGCATTGCTCGGCGAAGGTCAGCAACGTGATGAAGTGAAGATGCTTGGCTACCTGTTCTACGTGGGCGATCGCCGGGAAACCGACCTCGCCTACCGCAGCGAACCGGATGCCGACAACGACTGGTTCCGCGTGCGTCACGAGAAAGCCATGACCGCCGACGCCGTGGTGCGTCTGGCCGAGGCTGCGCACGCGCGTTATGGCTTCAAGGACTTCAAGCTCAAGGGCGGCGTACTCAGCGGCGATGCCGAAATCGAAGCAGTGACCGCACTGGCCGAGCGCTTCCCGGATGCCCGCATCACGCTCGATCCGAACGGCGCGTGGTCATTGAAAGAAGCGATCCGTTTGTGCCGCGACCAGCATCATGTGCTGGCCTACGCCGAAGACCCGTGCGGTGCAGAGAATGGTTATTCGGGCCGCGAAGTGATGGCTGAATTCCGCCGCGCCACCGGCTTGAAAACAGCCACCAACATGATCGCCACCGACTGGCGCGAAATGGGCCACGCGATCCAGTTGCAGTCAGTCGACATTCCGCTGGCCGACCCGCACTTCTGGACCATGCAGGGTTCGGTGCGCGTGGCGCAAATGTGCCACGAATGGGGCCTGACCTGGGGCTCGCACTCCAACAACCACTTCGACATTTCCCTGGCGATGTTCACCCACGTCGCGGCCGCCGCACCGGGCGACATCACCGCCATTGACACCCACTGGATCTGGCAGGACGGCCAGCGCCTGACCAAGGCACCGCTGCAAATCGTCGACGGCTGCGTGCAGGTGCCGAAGAAACCGGGGCTGGGCGTGGAACTGGACATGGATCAGGTGGCCAAGGCCCACGAACTCTATAAAGGCATGGGGCTGGGCGCACGGGATGACAGCGTGGCGATGCAGTTTCTGATTCCGGGCTGGACGTTCGATAACAAGAAGCCGTGTCTGGTGCGTTAAGCCTGCGCAGCCTCCAGCAACCAGTGTTTGAACGCCGCCATCGCTGACGTCTCCGGCCGAGACTGCAAGCGCGTCAGCCAATAGCTGCCGGTGGTGATTTCGATGGCAAAGGGTTGGCGGATCAGATCCGCCGCCAGTTGTCGGGCAAACATCAACGGCGGCGCCAGTGCCAACCCGCCGCCCTGCAACGCCGCTTCCATCATCGCCAGCGACGAGTCGAACACGATGCTCTGGGGCGGCGCGGCATGGGTCGCCAGACCCGCCGCGTGAAACCATTCCGGCCACTCATCGGTGCGATAGGAGCGCAGCAAACGCTGCTGCAGAAGATCCCCCGGCGTGTGCAGTTGCCGGGCAATTTCCGGCACGCAGAGCACCGACAATGGCGCCTCCAGCAAACGGGTCGCCTCGATACCGTGCCACGCCCCGGCACCGAAGCGGATCGCGTAATCCAGCCCTTCGGCGGCGACGTCCACCCGGTTGTTGTTGGTCGACAGTCGCAAATCTATGAGCGGATGTTTCGCCTGAAAGTCTGCCAGCCTCGGCAACAGCCATCCCACCGCGAAGGTGCCCACCGCGCCGACCGTGAGCATTTCCCGATATTGCCCGCCCGCCAGACGCTCGAGCATCTGCGCGATATGATCAAACGACGTGGTCAGCACCGGCAGCAGGGTTTCGCCCTCGCCGGTCAGCATCAGCCCACGGGGCAGGCGTTTGAACAGGATCACGCCGAGTTGCGCCTCCAGGCTTTTCACTTGATGGCTGACGGCCGCCTGGGTCACGCACAACTCCACGGCGGCGCGCGTAAAGCTCAAGTGACGCGCAGAGGCTTCGAAGGCGCGCAGTGCATTCAAAGGCAATTGAGGTCGAATCATGCCAAGTCCCAAATTTTTCTAATGGCTCGTCCGAGTTTTCATCGTTTGTCGAAAGACGCCGGACTGCCTAGATTTGGCGGCGCCGATCAGCCGGCCCGACGGAAAACGCTCGCAGTGTAGCGGGATAACACCATCAACACTCATGGAGAGTGGTTCAAGCATGCCTTCGATCAACCTGAACAAATTCAAGTCCTACAGCGCTTTCGGACTTTTCTTCAGCACCGCCACTTGCTTGGCCGCCCCGCCAACCGACGATCAGTTGCAGGCGCTGGTCAAGGCCACCGTGACCCCGGTCATGCAGCAACAGGACATCGCAGGCCTCGCCGTGGCCGTGACAGTCGATGGCAAGGCGCATTACTTTAATTACGGTGTCGCCGACAAAAGCACCGGGCAAGCGGTAAGTGAAAACACCCTGTTCGAAATCGGTTCGGTGAGCAAAACCTTCACCGCGACCCTCGCCGCGTACGCCCAGGCCAGCGGCAAACTGCAATTCTCCGACAAGGCCAGCCAGCACTGGCCCGAACTCAAAGGCAGCGCCTTCGACCACATCAGCCTGCTGCAACTGGGCACCTACAGCGCGGGGGGACTGCCGCTGCAATTCCCGGATGCCGCAGATTCTTCCGACAAGATGCTCGGCTATTACCAACAGTGGAAACCGACGTATCCGGCCGGCAGCCATCGCCTGTATTCCAACCCGAGCATCGGCCTGTTCGGCTACCTGGCCGCAAAAAGCCTCGGTCAACCGTTCAATCAGGTCATGACCGAAACCCTGCTGCCGAAACTCGGGCTCAAGCACACCTTCCTGTCGGTGCCGGCGTCTGAACAAAAGCTCTACGCCCAAGGCTATGACAAGAACAACAAACCGATCCGAGTCAGCCCCGGCGCCCTCGATTCCGAAGCCTACGGCGTAAAAACCAGCGCCGCCGACCTGCTGCAATACGTCCAGGCCAACCTTGACACCGCGAAACTCGAAACACCCCTGCAAAAAGCCATCGCCCTCACCCACACCGGCTACTACACCGTCGGCGACATGACCCAGGGCCTGGGCTGGGAACGCTACACTTACCCCATCAGCCTCGACCGCCTGCTGGACGGCAACTCGACGCCAATGGCCATGGAACCGCACAAGGTCAAATGGCTGAATCCGCCGCAGCCAGAACTGGCGAACGTGCTGTTGAACAAGACTGGCTCCACCGCTGGCTACGGTGCGTATGTCGCGTTTGTACCGTCGAAGAAAGTCGGGATCGTGATTCTGGCGAACCGCAATTATCCGAATGGAGAGCGGGTGAAGATTGCGCACAGGATTCTGGGTGAGTTGACCCGGTAATCACGCCATAAAAAACGGGCGACCTGAGAAGGTCGCCCGTTTTTATTTCAGGGTTTGAAAACTACGCCTGTAGCTTCCAGCCCAGTACATCCATCAGATCGCAACTGTCGCGCAGCGGGATTGCCAGCACCCGGGCGAAGTCCTGCAGCAGCAAGGCGTCGTGGCCGATGCCGTCGCTCAATGAAAGTGTTTCCAGCAACTGCGTCACGCTGCGCAAGCGGTAGGCGGCGGTGCCGTGGAGTACGTCTAACGGGGCTTCTCGGTCGATCAGGAGACAGGGAATCTGGCAGTCGATGCCGGTGATGGGGATGTAACGGGGTTTGGAATTAGCGATTTGTTCGCGGGAATCTGAATTCGTGGGAGTTTCTGGCCTGCTCGGATCTGCTTTTTTCATGTGTGAAGACCTCTGACGTTAAGGGAGAAAACTGCCGAGCTCCCTTCCACGAGAGGGTGGCAGCTTTGCGCAGGTGTGGAAGTCCGGGGCCAGAGAAACCCGGTGCACTTGAGAGTGCTCCTGCGCATAGCTGCCATAAACAACGATGGTGGCATAAAAAATACCAACATGTGGTCACAGGCGCACATACGCTTCCCTGTTATCCCCGGACTTCCACATCCGACCGCTGATTTTGCAGCGGCCCGATGAGGTTATCGGCGTACGACTCAAGCCACCAGTTCACCAACGCCGCCGCGTTTTGAAGGAAACTTCCGATGGGTTTGAAGGGTGTTGCCGCGTAAATTTCCGGGCACATTCAGCAATGATTTTCAAAGGTGACCGGCTCAAAGAGATGCATCTAAACTGCACCGCATTGCCGGGTTATCGCGGATGAAATGACGTTCGCCAAACACCTGACCGACTGAAACACAGAGGGGAATGAATGAAGATCGACAGCCTCAAACTCACGAATGTAGGTCGGTTCAATGACATCACCGTTCATTTGGCTCCTCTCTCCGGATCCCATTCCAACGTCACAGTTTTCGTGGGAATCAACGGCGCCGGTAAAACCACCCTGCTGAAAGCGCTCACCACCTGCCTGAGCTGGCTGATAGCAAGAATTCGCACCCAAAAAGGCAATGGCAGCCATATCGCAGAGGAAGACATTCGCAAAGAGACCCCGGCTGCCATCGTCTCGATCGCGGTAGCAGAACCTGCACATCCGCGATGTCAGTCCCGACTCTGATCCCGATGAAGAAGACGATGTATTCGTATGGGGTATGTCACACAGCAAGCAGGAAGGGAAAACGGCTCTGAGCAGCTCCCTGGAAGACGTAAATCTGCTCGCCGATCACTATCGCGTCCTGCTGACAGCCGATGACAACGCCTCACTCCCCCTGATCGCCTACTATCCGGTGGAGCGATCGGCTATCGAAATCCCGCTGAAAATCAAAAGCGGACAAACCTTCGATCAACTGGCGGGCTACGACGACTCACTGAAACACAGCACCGACTTTCGCCGCTTCTTTGAATGGTTTCGAGAGCGTGAAGACAGCGAAAACGAGTCCGGCATTTCCGATTCCGCATTGAACGAAATAGCTCAAAAGCTTGGTGCTGAGAGCGAAGCCTGGAAGACGTTATCCGAGCTAAAAGCTTCGTCCCGTGACGCCCAACTGACGGCCGTCCGCTGCGCCATCGCGGCCTTCATGCCGGGCTTCACCAACCTGCGAGTACAGCGACAACCTCGCCTGCACATGGCGGTCGACAAGGACGGCGTCACTTTCAATGTCGCCCAATTGTCGCAAGGCGAAAAGTCGATGCTGGCGCTGGTCGGCGACATAGCCCGCCGACTGGCCATGATGAACCCGTCACTGGACAACCCGCTCCACGGCGAAGGCGTCGTCCTCATCGATGAAGTGGACCTTCATCTGCATCCGGAATGGCAGCTCAACCTTATCCAGCAATTGAGCAAAACATTTCCAAACTGCCAATTCGTGCTGACAACCCAATCTCCCCTGGTCGTTAGCGAAGCAAAAGATGCACTGGTTTATGTGCTGAATGACGACGAGCTTTACGAGCGCAACAACCTTTAAAAACTCGATGCCAATCAGATGTGGATCAAAACCACAGGAACCGGCATCGCAGAACAGTGTTGGATTGTCCTCCATGACCGCCTGCGGTCATCTTCAGATCAAAACACCGTGGGCAAAAAAATGGCGACCGCTTGATAACGTTCGCCATTTTTATTCAGAGCCTGCCTCAATCAATCATCCGGCATTTCCGGCGGCTTGGCCGGTTTGGTCGGTTTCGCCGGTTTTATCCCTTTCGCACCCTTGGCCGGCGCCGGTTCTGCAGCAGCCGGGGCCGTGACCACGGTGGAAGTGGCTTCTTTTTCAGCGGCAGGCAACGCATCAATGGTGTCGAAGATCTTCTTCAGATCGACCGCCGCCGCTTCCTCTCCAGAAGCCGTCAGTTTGGTCTCTCCATCCTTGCCCACCAGGAAGACTTTCGGATACGCCCCGGCGCCCAGCTTCAGCGAGCGCAGCAGCGCCATGGTTTGCTGCTGCTCGAGGCTTTTGCCATCGACCTGACCGCTCATGCTCAGGATGGTGTAAACCTTGATCTTGCGGTCGGCGATGCCTTGTTTGTTGGCCGGGTCGTCCAGCGCTTTTTTCAGGCTGACCCAATAAGAATCGACTGTGCTGGAAGCGATCACGATCAATGGGCGGTTAATGCCCTTGTCGACGTCCAGAGGGGAATCGCCGTCGGCGGCGAACAGGGGGCCGGCAATCGCCAGCAAGAGTGTCAGGGTCAGTGACCTGATGAGCATGCGCATCTCCTTTTGATATCCACGCTCTAATGATTGCGCATCGCGGCGATTGTTCCGGGGGGTGCCCGGCAAAAGTGTTTCGCCTTGCCCAAAGCTTAGGTCAGCACCGATTTTGCGCAACCGGTTGGGCGCGATCATTTCGCGCATTTGATTACCTTTTATGACCGCATTAGGGTGGCTGTTCAACCTGTGAAATGGAGTTCAACGCGCATGCACATCGACTACCTCTGCCATCACCCGCAACTGATCGAGGAACTGGCCGAACTCAACTTCAAGGAATGGGGCCAGTACAGCCCCGAAGACACCCTCGCCAGCCGCACCGAACGCATGCGCGCCGCCTGCGGCAAAGGCGCGATCCCCAGCGTGGTGGTGGCGATCGAAGATGGAAAACTGCTCGGCGGTGCGCTGCTGATCGACAGCGACATGGACACCCGTCCGCAACTGACGCCGTGGCTGGCCGGGGTCTACGTGAAGGCAGAACAGCGTGGCCGCGGGATCGCTTCGCAACTGGTCAACCGCATCGTCGAGGAAGCCGCCGCACTGGGGGTGCCACAGTTGTACCTTTACACCGATGCCGCGCAGTCGCTATATGCGCGCCTGGGTTGGGAGGTGCTGGAGGAAATGGAATATGACGGATTGCCGGTGACGGTGATGAAGCGCTCTATCAGCCAGTGATCGCTTGGCTCAGCGCCAATTCCAGCGCCGCTTCCAGCCCGGAGAGTTCGACGCATCGGCCGCCAAGCCAAAGCATTCCGTCATCAAGGCTGACGCTCAATGTCACCGCTGGTTTGTCACCCGGATATTTGCGCAGCAGTAGATCAATACCGCCAGCGGTTTCATTGGTAGTGGAAATCAGATCCCACTGGCTGTCGCTCAAGTCCAGCAGCGTCTGTTGGCGCTGCTGATCAACCACTAGAGGCGCGTAGAGCCAGTGGCTCATGCGTATTTCCCGGGGCTCGACCGTGATGGCGAGACGGCCATTGCAATGGAATGTGATTTCGCTCATGGCTGCCTGCCGATCAGAACGCCAGCTTGTAACCGATCAATACCAGCATCGTCGCCAGGCACGGGCGTAGCAGTTCATCGGAGACGCGGCCGGTCAGGTGGCTGCCGAGCCAGATGCCCGGCAGCGAGCCGACCAGCAGAAAGCCCAGCACGCCCCAGTCCATGTTGCCCATGCTCGCGTGGCCGAGGCCGGCGACCAAGGTCAGCGGGACGGCGTGGGCGATTTCGGTGCCGACCAGGCGGCGGGTCGGCAGCAGCGGATAGAGGATGAACAGTGCGACGGTGCCAAGGGCGCCGGCGCCGATGGAGGTCAGGGCGACCATGGTGCCGAGGATCAGACCGGTGATCACGGTCATGACATTCAGGCGCGCGCCGCTGGGGTTATAGTTGCCGCCGGCGCGTTTGTGGGCGAATTCCAGCAGGCGCTTCTTGAACAGAATCGCCAGCGCCGTGGCGAACAGCACGAAGCCCAGCGCTTGCTTGATGATGGCGTTCATCGCATCCGGCGCGGTGTGCAGGGTGCTGAGGAACCACAAGGTCATCGCCACCGCCGGAACACTGCCCAGGGTCAGCCAGCCGGTGATGGCCCAGTCGATGTTCTTGTTCTTCCTGTGCACCAGCACGCCACTGGATTTGGTGATGGCCGCGTACAGCAGATCCGTGCCCACCGCCGTGGCCGGATTGATGCCGAACCACAGCAGGATCGGCGTCATCAACGAACCGCCGCCGACACCGGTCATGCCGACGATGAACCCCACCACCAGCCCGGCAATCACCAGGCCGAAATTTGCCAATTCCATTAAGACGTCCAGACAAACCACAGGAAAATCCGGCCCGCAGCATAACCAGTTTTCTTATAACGCCCTATATCGATCGGATCTATCGTTATGCCATTTCACTGCACAGGCAAAAAATTCAAAAACAACAGGCTCTGGGCGTAATTCAAACCGATGCGCCGGTAGCGCTCGTCGAGCATCTGGGTCAGCAGATCCAGACGCGCCACGACTTTGCCGAACTCCGTGGCGAAGCTCAGGTTGCTGCCCTCCTCGGAAATCTCGTTGGAAAACAGCAGCGGCTGGCCATCCTTGTTCTGCCGCTGAGCGAGGATCCACGTGGCTTTCTCGATGTTGCGCGCGGCGTTGTTGACGAAGGTCGGGTTGATCGCATCGGTCATGTAGAACTCGGTGCGGTTGCCGTGAGCGGTGACCAGCATGCTGCCGATCGCATAGATGAACGCGCCGACCCGGTCGCCGAGAAATTCGGGGCTCATGGCATAGCTCAGCGCTGCCAGATCCTTTCTGCCGCCGAGGGTCGGCAAAGGTTGCTGCTGTTCGATGGCCAGCCGCACCTGTTTGACCGCCGTGCGAATGTCGAGAAAACCGGATTTGCGCAGTTCCTCCGGGTTACGCAAATACAACTTGCCCATCAAGCGGTAGAGGCTGTCGAGGTTGTCACGCATCGCCAGAGTTGCCATGCGGTCGACGCTGGTCTGGAGAAATTCCTGAGGCCTGCCCTCGCGCATCTGGGTGATGAAATTGTTGCCGTCCTGATGGCTGCAACCGCCGAACAACAGGGTCGACAGGCAGGCCAGCAGCAGGCACGGGCGATGAATGAATGCAGCGATGGGGTGCAAAACTCTCGGCATGAATTCTTTGACGGACACGTTCCTGTGCGGCGGAAGTCACCGCACCCTGGCCATGGATAGAGCCGGGGAATTCGCAAAAGTGCAGTGCCGGCGTGGATTCCCGACCTTCGGCGCCCTTGGCTCAATCAATTTAGTCCGACTTTATTTTTGCATTAATCGTTTAATCCGCTATAAATTCCCATTCATCCATTAATTAGCATGACTATTTAAAGATTTTCAAAACAACAACAAAAAGGAAGGTCAACCCATGCTTCAATCCCGACACTCACTCTGCGGCCTCGGACTGTCCCTGATGATCGCCACCCTCTCCGCCCAGGCCGCCGGCCTGTCCAGCGAACACAAAGCCTTCGGCAAAACCAATGACGGCACGCCCGTCGAGCAATACATCCTGCGCAACAGCCACGGCATGCAAGCCACGGTCATCACCTACGGCGCGACCTTGCAGGCACTGCAAGTGCCGGACAAGCACGGCAAGCTCGACGACATCGTCCTCGGTTTCGATGATGTGCAGGGTTATCAGAAAGGCACCGCGTACTTCGGCGCAACCATCGGCCGCTTCGGCAATCGCCTGGCCGACGGTGCGTTCGAGCTCGACGGCAAACGCTACCAGGTGCCGCAGAACGACAAGACCAACGCCTTGCACGGCGGCACTCAGGGCTTCGACAAAAAGGTCTGGAAGGCGAAGGAAACCAAGGACAAGGATTCGGTCGGCGTGACCCTGACCTATCTGTCGGCGGATGGTGAAATGGGTTTCCCCGGCAACCTCACCACCGAGGTGACCTACCGCCTCACCGACAGCAACGAACTGCGCATCGACTACAAGGCCAGCACCGACAAACCCACTGTGCTCAACCTGACCAACCACAGCTACTTCAACCTTGCCGGCGCCGGCAATGGCGATATCCTCAAGCAAGTCGCCACCCTGCACGCCAGCCATTACACCCCGGTCACCGCCAAGCTGATTCCGACCGGCGAATTGGCGCCCGTGGCCGGCACGCCGATGGACTTCACCAAACCGACCGCCATCGGCCAGCACATCAAGGCCGACCATCCGCAGTTGAAATTCGCCGAAGAAAAACACGGCGGTTTCGATTTCAACTGGGCGCTGGACACCAAGGGAGACGTCAGCAAACTCGCCGCCGAAGTCAGCGACCCGCAATCCGGTCGCCACTTGCAGCTGTTCACCAACGAACCGGGCGTGCAGTTCTACACCAGCAACTTCCTCGACGGCACGGTCAAGGGCAAGGGTGGCAAGGTCTATCCGCACTGGGGCGCGTTCACCCTGGAGACTCAGCACTACCCGGATTCGCCGAATCAGCCGAACTTCCCGAGCACCCGGCTCGATCCCGGCCAGACCTACACCCAGAGCGTGGTGTTGAAGTTCTCCGCCAAGTAAGCACCTGACCTCCTTTCTGGAACCGGACGGAACCCGTGGGCTATTCTGCTGCCCACTCAAGGTATCGACCGTTTCAGAAAGGAGGTTTGAATGCGTACCCTCGAATTGGCTGGCGTGCAGGTGCCGGTGATTGGCCAGGGCACCTGGCGCATGGGCGAAGACCGCTCGGCGCACACGCGTGAAGTCGCGGCCCTGCGCAGCGGCATCGAGCTGGGCATGACCCTGATCGACACCGCCGAAATGTACGCCGAGGGCGGTGCCGAAAGCGTGGTCGGCGAAGCCATTGCCGGCCTGCGCGATCAAGTGTTCCTGGTGAGCAAGGTCTACCCGCACAACGCCAGTCGCAAGGGCATTCCCCAGGCCTGCGAGCGCAGTCTGCGCCGGCTCGACACCGATTACATCGACCTCTATCTGCTGCATTGGCGCGGCCAGTATTCGCTGGAAGAAACCGTCGAGGCTTTCGAGCGTCTGCGCGAGGACGGCAAGATCGGCCGCTGGGGCGTGTCGAATTTCGACGTCGATGATCTTGAGGAACTGTCGAGTTCGGCCTGCGCGACCAATCAGGTGCTGTACAACCTGGAAGAGCGCGGCATCGAATTCGACCTGCTGCCGTGGTGCCAACAACAGCGCATGCCGCTGATGGCGTACTGCCCGATCGGCCAGGGCGGCGCGATGCTCGCCGAGCCGGTGTTGAAACAGATTGCCGCTCGTCACGGCGTGACCCCGGCACAGGTTTCGCTGGCGTGGATTCTGCGTCAGGATGGGCTGATTGCAATTCCCAAGGCCGTGCGCCCGGAACACGTGCAGCTCAATGCACAAGCGGCGCAGCTGCAACTCGATGGCGGGGATCTGGCGGCGCTGGACCAGGTGTTTCAGGCGCCAAAACGCAAGCAGCGGCTGGCCATGGTCTGAGCCACCGCCGACTGACAGAGGGCTTCGCCATGAGAAGCACTGATCAGGACGATCCATTCAACCTGCAACGCTTCGTGCTTGCCCAGGACCCGGTGTTCGAACGGGTCCAGCGCGAGCTCCGCGAGGGCCGCAAACGCAGCCACTGGATGTGGTTCGTGTTCCCGCAGTTGGCCGGGCTCGGCGGCAGCGAGATGTCGCGGCGGTTCGCGATCAACTCGGCGCCGGAAACCCGCGCCTACCTCGACCACCCGTTGCTCGGCGCCCGGCTGCGAACCTGCACGCAGCTGGTGCTGAACGCACAGCAGCGTTCAATTGCCGAAATCTTCGGCCATCCAGACGACCTGAAATTCCACTCATCGATGACCCTGTTCGCCCAGTTCGCTGACGACGACAGCCTCTGGCATCAGGCGCTGGAGCGTTTCTTCCACGGCATTCAGGACGAGTGGACCCTGCAACTGCTGGACTCAAAACAGGCCCAGTTGCCCCCCGATCAGGGTTGAGAAATCGTCGTCGACAAACGGCAGGATCGCATCCGCCACCGGTTGCAGCTGGCGAGTGATGTAGTGGTCGTAGTCGATGGCCGCGCGGCGCACTTCCAGCGGCTCTGGGCCGGCCAGGGTGATGACGTAGCTGATCCAGCCACCGTTCTGGTACTGGCGCGGGCGACCGTGTTGCGCGTTGTAATCATCGGCCAGCCGCGCGGCGCGCACATGGGGCGGCACGTTGCGTTCGTAATCGTCGAGGGTGCGGCGCAGGCGCTTGCGGTAGACCAGTCGCTCGTCGAACTCGCCGGCCAGGGTCTTGCGCACGTAATCGCGCACGTAATCCTGATACGGCTTGCGCTGGAAGATCCGCTCGTACAGCTCCTGCTGGAATTGCCGGGCCAGCAGCGACCAGTCGGTGCGCACGGTTTCCAGGCCTTTGTAGACCATTTCCTCGCTGCCGTCGGCGCGGGTCACCAGGCCGGCGTAGCGCTTTTTGCTGCCTTCCTCGGCACCGCGAATGGTCGGCATCAGAAAGCGCTTGTAGTGGGTTTCGAACTGCAATTCGAGGGCGCTTTCCAGCCCGTACTGCTCGCGCACATGCTCGCGCCACCAGTCGTTGACGTGTTGCACCAGCGCCCGGCCGATGGTTGCCGCCTCTTCCTGACCGTGGGGGCGACGCAGCCAGACGAACGTCGAGTCTGTATCGCCATAAATCACCGCGTGGCCCTGGGCTTCGATCAACTGCCGGGTGCGCAGCATGATCTCGTGGCCGCGCAGGGTGATCGATGACGCCAGTCGCGTATCGAAAAACCGGCAGCCGCTGGAACCGAGCACACCGTAAAAGGCGTTCATGATGATCTTCAGCGCCTGGGACAACGGCGCGTTTTGCTCACGCTTGGCGGTCTCGCGGCCCTCGGCGACCCGGGCGACGATGGACGGCAGGCAATGCCGGGTGCGAGAGAAACGAGCGCCGCGAAAACCTGGCACCGAGTCGCTGTCGTCAGGATGCTGCAAGCCTTCGATCAACCCCACCGGATCAATCAGAAAGGTACGAATGATCGACGGGTAAAGGCTCTTGTAGTCGAGCACCAGCACCGATTCGTACAGCCCCGGTTGCGAGTCCATGACAAACCCGCCGGGGCTGGCCTGCGGTGGATTGGTGCCGAGGTTCGGCGCCACAAAACCCTGGCGGTGCATCAGCGGCATGTACAAATGGGTGAATGCCGCCACCGAGCCGCCGCTGCGATCCGCCGGCAGGCCGGTGACGCTGGCGCGCTCGAGCAAAAACTTCAGCAACTCGGTCTTGGCGAAGATCCGCGTGACCAGTTCGCAGTCCTTGAGGTTGTACTTGGCCAGCGCCGGTTTGTCCTCGGCGAACATGCGGTTGATCTCGTCCATGCGCTGGTACGGATTGTCGATGGACTTGCCTTCGCCAAGCAGGGTCTGGGCGACGTTTTCCAGACTGAACGAGGGAAAGCTCCAGGTCGCCGAACGCAGGGATTCGATGCCATCGATGATCAACCGCCCCGCCGCTGCCGCGAAGTAATGATTGCGGCTACCGTGCTCGCGCCACTGCATTTCCTCGCCGCCGCGCCCGAGTTTGAGCGGCACGCCGAGGCGCCGGGCGTGTTCGTGGAGGATACGCAGGTCGAACTGCACGAGATTCCAGCCGATGATCGCGTCTGGGTCGTGGCAGGCGAACCAGTCGTTGAGCTTCTTCAGGATCAGGGTGCGCGACTCGCAGTACTCGAGATCGAAATCGACGATGCTGGCATCGCCATTCGGTGCGCCGAGCATGTATACCTGGCGCTCGCCGCAACCTTCCAGGGCGATGGAGTACAACTCGCCCTGCTCGGTGGTTTCGATGTCCAGCGAGACCAGCCGCAGTTGCGGGCGATAGTCAGGTGAAGGTTTGAGGTGGGCGTCGAGCAACACGCCGTCGGCATCGGGCGTGCCGCTGAACCAGACGGGCGCGGTGATGAAACGCTCCATCAGGTAGCGCTCGGGCGGTCGCACGTCGGCTTCGAAGACATCGACACTGTGCCGGTTGAGCGCGGTTTCGAGGCGCATCAACTGACCGTGCTGCTGGCAATACAGCCCAAGCACCGGGCGATGCTCGAAATCCTGCAGGGCCAAGGGGCGCAGTTCGACGTTCTTTTCGTCCGCCAGCACCCGCTCGGCCTGCTCGCGCTGCGCCGCCGGGATGAACGCCACCGACGGCTGATGCGGCAGGCGCACACGGCGCGGCCCGGCGTCGGTCGCCAGCCAGAACTCGACTTCGGTGCCGGCCGGGGTGTCGCGCCAATGCCGGGTCAGGACGAAGCCCTGCTGTAAATCCACCACTGCAACCTCAGGAATTGATTCAGACGGGCATTCTACGCGGCATTGCCGCCACCCGTGACAAAGGCCTCGCCATGAAAAACCCGGTCAAATGACGTTTTTTGCGTGTTATCTGCCGTTTTGCGGCCTTGCCCTGCGCGCCTGCGTCTACGATGCTTGGAGAACAACGACAACACCTGAGTAACCGCCATGAAAACCGTCGCCCAGCTGCTCAAGCTCAAAGATCCGAAAAATCAGGAAGTGCACCAGATCAAACCCGATCACATGGTGCTCGAAGCGCTGATGAAAATGGCCGAGAAGAACGTCGGCGCCTTGCTCGTGGTGGAAGACGACAACGTGGTGGGCATCATCAGCGAGCGCGATTACGCACGCAAACTGGTGCTGCACGGTCGCTCCTCGGTGGGCACGCCGGTGCGCGACATCATGGTGGCGAACGTGATCACGGTGGACACCCATCAGACCGTCGACACTTGCCTTGGCATCATGTCCGACAAACGCCTGCGTCACTTGCCGGTGGTGGAGAACGGCAAGCTGATCGGCCTGCTGTCGATCGGCGACCTGGTCAAGGAAGCGATTGCCGAACAGGCCGAACTGATCAAACAGCTGGAGCAGTACATTCGCGGGGAGTGATCAGCCGGGCCAATGCCGCGCAAAGACCGGCGCCAGCACCGGGTGCCGGTCGATGCGCTGCAGCCACGCATGGAAACCGGGTCGGGCCTGGCGCAGGTGTTCGCGGGCACCGGCCCAGCGCGTGACCACGGCCGCCAGCACATCCAGCGCCCCCGGTGTTTCATCGTCCAGGTACAGCTCGGCCGAGAACTGATCGGCAAACACCTCCCAGCTCCAGTGCAGTCGTTCCCGCGCACCCGCCATCAGATTCTGTCGCGAGACCTCGTCCGGCATCACCAGCCAGCGTTCCGGGTAATCAATGATCCCGATGGCCGCATAACAATTGCTGACGATGTACACCAGGCCCCGAATCGCCTGATCGCGGTCAGCGCCGTTGGCCGGCAGCAGGCCGGATTGCGCAAAGCTTTGCCCCAGATGAATCAAAATCGCCGCACTTTCGGTGATGACACTGCCGTCCGGCAGTTGCAGGGTCGGGATCTGTTTGAGCGGATTGAGCCGCGCCAGCTCCTGCGCCGCTTCCGCACTGGCCTCGATATCGATGAAGCGGTAAGCCACCTGGCACAGCTCGAGCGCCGCCTCGATGGCCGCTGCTCCTGAGTTGCGGTGTCCGTAGAGCTGATACATATCCCCTCCTCCACTGCGAAAGGCATCCCGCCTGGCCCTATTTATAGCCGTTGTATCGAATTTGGCACGGATTGCGCATTCATCGGCAGCTTGCGAATCCCTGATCTCGCAAAACAGCGCTGGCGGTGCCCATCCCGCACCAAGAGCAATCAGCGAACGCTATCCGCGTTCTTGTAAGGTGCGATACCGAACCAAAAGTTCGCGTATCCGAGCTGGCAACAAGGAGTTCACCGCGTGAATCTTCATCTGCTGCGCCACCCTCTTCTCTCCATGCCCGTTTACCTGCGCCGCGTTCGCCCGCCGAACAGTCCGTGCATTCCTTTTATTACCTGAACACCTTCACTATTTATTTTTTAAATAGCACGCAAGCAGTCATTGCGTGCGCGCTGCATTAATGAATGCCAGAACAGATTGTTCGACAATAACTTTCAGACAGCACACCCGTACAACTTTTGCTGTTTGGAGTTGATGCTCGAAGCGCACCAAAACTGCACTTCCAGTCATTACATCGTTCATGCAGAACGACCGACTTTACTTAAACAAGAACAAGGAACATCGCCTGTGACCCGCTAAAACCCTGACCCGCACCAAATCAGTCCGCCACGCACCATCACGCGCCCTGGCCGACACGAGAACAGCCGCTCTATCTCGCTGAACAGCGCGATACCGCGCCAGAGCTGTCTCGCCCTGAAAAAAGCCCTGCAAACAGGGCCATCGGGACGACATGCGCCCAGGAAAACCGGCCTGTTTAATGAAACTTATATAAATGCGACATACGTATAACCCATGAAATAACCGATACACATTTGGTCACTCTTTGGCACAGCGGTTGCTATTGCATCAACCATGAGGGCAAGAATGATGTTCGCCACTCAATTGCACACTCACTTATAAAAGAACAGCCACGGACCGGATCAATGAACCATCGAAGTCGACGTTACTGAAGCAATAAGCTGCACAAGCCCTGTTCAATAGATAGTTCAACTATCGGCTTCTGCACACCTGTATGAAAGTTGCGACCACTCACTCGAACAACGCGGTGTTGTTCGAACGGCACCTTATTGCCCTTCATCCAGCCGAGGGAGCTTTAATGAACGATGCGGTAAAGCACAGAAGTCCGCCGGGGCCCTTGCGGGAAGCGCCGCTCCCGTCGGTTGCGGGCCGGCCCGTGTTTAAGGCCAACACTTCGCAGCCCGGCGGCCTGAACAAACAGCAGATGCTGTTGCTGGTGGCGGTGTCGGCGTTGATACACGGCGGCGCCTGGTGGTTTTTCCAGCAGGCGCGGGCCGAACCGCTGCCCACGCCACCGGAAATTCCGGAAATGACCGTCGAGCTGACCAGCCCGACACCGCCGGCCCCGCCGACACCGGAGCCGCCGCCGCCCCCACCGCCGCCCCCTCCCGAACCGGAACAACCGGTGGAAGACGAGGACGCGGTCAAGCCGCCGCCCAAACCGGTGGAGAAACCCAAACCGATCGAAAAACCGAAACCGGTCGAGAAACCCAAACCGGTGAAAAAGGCCGAGCCGCCGAAAGCGCCGCCCACCCCTGCGCAACCGGCAGCGCCTGCTGCTCCGGCCACCCCGAGCGCGCCACCGGCGCCTGCTGCGGCGCCGGGCCCGGTGAAAGAGTCGGCGGCAATTTCCGGCCTCGCCAGCCTCGGCAACCCGCCGCCGGAATACCCGTCGCTGGCCCTGCGACGCAACTGGGAAGGCAGCGTGGTGCTGCGGATTCAGGTGCTGGCCAACGGTCGCGCCGGCTCGGTGACGGTGACCAAGTCCAGCGGCAAGCCGCAACTGGATGACGCGGCGGTCGCGGCGGTGAAGGCCTGGAAGTTCATCCCGGCCAAACGCGGCGACACACCGATCGACGGCTTCGCCACCCAGACCATCGATTTCAAATTGCCGCAATGACGGCACAACAACCGAACTCACAACCGATTAACGCAAGCGAGGTGTAGCCATGAACGATTCCCTGTCTTCGATGATTGTCCCCGGCGTGCTCTGGGGGCTGGTGCTGTTTTCCGTGGTCAGTTGGGCGATCCTGCTGGTCAAGTCGGCGCAATACCTGCGCCAGAAAACCCAGAACAAGCAGTTCAGCAAAGCCTTCTGGGGCGCGCCGGACCTGCTCACCGCCGCCGAACACGCCAGCCAGTATCCGGGCTCCCTGGCGCGGATCGCCAGCAGCGGTTTCGAAGCCTTGCTGGTGGAAGAATCCCCTCGCACCACCCAACAACTGGCGCACACCATCAACCGTGCCGACCGCCTGGAACGCAACCTGCGCCAGCAGATCCAGAAGGAACGTCGCTCGCTGGAAAACGGCCAGGCGATCCTCGCCAGTATCGGCAGCACCGCGCCGTTCATTGGTCTGTTCGGCACCGTGTGGGGAATCATGGAAGCCCTGCAAAGCATCGGCGCCAGCGGTTCGGCCAGCCTGGAAACCGTGGCAGGGCCGATCGGCCACGCGCTGATCGCCACCGGTGTGGGGATTGCCGTCGCGGTGCCGGCAGTGCTGATCTACAACTTCTTCCTGCGGCGCCTGAAGCTGGCCTCGGCGGACATGGATGACTTCGCCCACGACTTCGACGCCCTCGCCTCGCGCAGCGCTTTCTCCATCAGCCGCCAGGCCATCGCCAAAACCACGGCCGCCGTGCGGGAGGCCAGCTGATGTCCTTTTCCACTCAAGACAGCGATGAAGTGCTCAGCGAAATGAACGTCACGCCGCTGGTGGACGTGATGCTCGTGCTGCTGGTGGTGTTCATCGTCACCGCGCCGCTGATGACCAACGCGATCAAGGTCAACCTGCCGAAGACCGACGCCGTCGCCCCCGCCGAAAAGAAGGATCCGGTGGTGGTCAGCGTCGATCAGGACGGCAAGTTCTTCCTGGCCAAGACCGAGCTGGCGCCGGAATCACTGGAGGCCAGCCTCAAGGAGGTCAAGGCCAAGGATGCCGAAGTACGCGTGCAGCTGCAGGCCGACTCCGCCGTGAATTACGGCCAGGTCGCCAAAGCCATGGCGTCCATCGAGCGCTCGGGCATCACCAAGATATCGGTGATGACCACCCGCTGACGGCGGTGCCGGGCGCGCAGTGAGGGACGCGCCCGGCACCGTTCGTTGAATCCCGTCGCAATCGGCCGACCGAAAAACGCAGCGCGTCTTCGGAGGGGATCGGCTTGCTTGAAGAAAGTGGTTTTCGCGGCGCGGCACCACCGTGCTCCGTGCAAAGAGGGCTCACAAGGCCATTTCGATAAACGTCTAACAAAGTCGGAAACAACCATGCTGATGAACACTCCACGCTTCACGCTCAAACCCTTGGTGGCGACGATTTCCCGCCACCGTTTCGTTCCGTTGTACCTGGTGGCCATGGGGATGGGCGCCGGGGTTCAGGCCGCCGAGGACGACAACAGCGTCCCGGCCGCCGCGGCGGTGGTCGCGCCGACCACGCAACTGCAACGGGTCGAAGTGACCGGTTCGGCGATCCGTCGGGTCGACGCGGAAACGGCGGTGCCGATCACCGTGCTCAAGGCCGATGAACTGCGCAAACAGGGCGTGACCACCACCGCCGAACTGGTGCAGCGCATCACCGGCAGCCAGTCGATCAACAACAGCGCAGGCTCGGTCGGCGCGGCCACCGGCGGCGCCTCGTTCGCCGACATGCGCGGCATCGGCGCGAACAAGACGCTGGTGCTGCTCAACGGTCGCCGACTGGCCAACAACGCCCTGTCGGGCACCAACTCGGCCGGCGGCGCGGTGGATCTGAACATGATCCCGTTTGCCGCGATCGAGCGCGTGGAAGTGCTGCGCGACGGCGCCTCGGCCCTGTACGGCACCGACGCCATCGGCGGCGTGATCAACTTCATCACCAAGAAATCCATGACCGACGGCCAGCTCACCCTCGGCGGCGAAACCCCGACCCACAGCGGCGGCGGTGCGACCAAGGACATGAGCGCCAGCTGGGGCTACGGCGACCTGGAGCAGGACCGCTTCAACGTGCTCGGCGTGTTCAACTACAACAAGCAGCAGAACCTCGACGCCAACGATCGCTCCTTCGCCCGTGACTACGTGCCCGGCCGAGGTCTGGACCAGACCTCCGGCACCGCGTTCCCCGGCAACTACAGCCAGAACGGCAATGCCACCAACCCGCTGGCCAACAGCAATTGCAACGGCCCCAACCTGGTGGCCCGCGACGGCCTCTGCCGCTTCAGCACCCGAGAATTCATCGACCTGGTGCCGCAGACCGAGAAGACGTCGTTCTTCGGCAAGACCACCGGCAAACTGGCCGACGACCACAACGTCAACCTCGAATACTTCTGGTCGCGCAACAACAACGCCACCGCTATTGGCCCAGCGCCATTGACCGGCCTGAGCCTGGATTCGTCCTCGCCCTACTACCCCGGCAACGGCATCACCCCGGCGCCCACCGATTTTGCCCTCGACCCGACGCAACCGGTGGACGTGAACTGGCGCGAAACAGCCGCCGGCCCGCGTGAATCGAAAGACCAGAACACCAGCCAGCGCTTTTTGCTGAGCTTCGACGGTCTGGTTGGCGGCTGGGACTACAACGTCGGCGCCTCGTACAACCAGAACAAGATCGTCTCCAGCGTCACCAGCGGCTACGTCAGCGATCAGGCGATGATCGACGGTCTGGCCAGCGGTCTGCTCAACCCGTTCGGCCCGCAGAGCAGCGCCGGTCAGCAGTACATCGATCAGGCCGCGTACCACGGCGCCTATTCCACGGCGGTCGGTCGGGTCGCCGGTTTCGACGGGCGGATCAGCCGCGAAATCGGTGACTGGTTTGGTGCCGGTCCGTCCGGCCTGGCCCTGGGCGGCGAGTACCGCAAAGAGAAATTCCACCAGGACTTCGAAGCCTTTGCCGGCGACATCCAGAGCCTGGGCATCGACCCGGCCGGCAGCGTCGAAGGCGACCGCAGCGTGAAAGCCGCCTACGCGGAAATCAACGTACCGGTGCTCGACAGCCTGGAATTGTCCGCCGCCGTGCGTCACGACAAATACAGCGACTTCGGCAGCACCACCAACCCGAAATACTCGTTCCGTTATCAGCCGCTCAAGGAGCTGGTGGTACGCGGCGCCTACAGCGAAGGCTTCCGCGCGCCGTCGCTGTATGAGCTGTATTCGCCGCGCAGCATCACCTACACCCAGGGCTACTACAACGACCCGGTACTGTGTACCGGCGGCGTGGTGCAACCGGGCGGCAACGGCGGACGCGATTGCGGTCAACAGTTCCTCAACCAGATCGGCGGCAACGAAGACCTGGCCCCGGAGAAAGCGCGCAACGTGACGCTGGGCTTTGTCTATCAGCCGGTCAGCAACCTGTCCGTGGGCCTGGATTTCTGGTGGATTCACATCTCCAACCAGATCCAGCCGTTTCCGGAATCCACCGTGTTCGATCAGGCCGGCAGTTACCCTGACCGTTTCGTGCGCAACGCCGACGGCACGCTCAACTACATCGTCACCGGCAACGCCAACCTGGGCATCGTCGAAACCAACGGCGTCGATGTGTCGCTGGACTATCGCTTCCCGAACACGCCGTACGGTCAGTTCGGTCTGGGCCTGCAAGGCACCTATGTCGACGAGTACGACTTCCAGAGCACCATCAAGGGCCCGTTCACCGACAAGGTCGGCGACTTCCGGGGTGACGGTGTGATCGCCCGCTGGAAACACAACCTGACCGGTTCCTGGACCTTCGGCGCGGCCCGTGCGGCACTGACCAACCGCTTCACCACCGGCTACAACGACTACGATCGCGAGACCAATGCGCGGGTCGCGTCGTATTCGGTGTGGGACCTGTCGGCCGGCTACACCTTCGACAAGGTGCTGGACGTCGATGCCGGGGTGAAGAACCTGTTCGACCGCGATCCGCCGTTCTCCAACCAGGCCTACAACTTCCAGAGCGGTTATGACCCGCGCTACACCGATCCGCTGGGCCGCACGCTGTTTGCGCGCATGACGTACCACTTCTGAGTCCCGGTCGGGGCCGCGCAAGACTCCGGCCGGCCCCTTCCCCTTGCGAATTCGCATCCCGCAGCGGCCTGCCGCCGCTTCGGGTTTTTCCGGCTCAGAGGAACGACTTCATGACATTCATGCGCAACATGGCCGGCCTGCTGCTCGGCAGCGCGCTGCTGTGCAACGCGGCATCTGCGCTGGCCGGCGGCAGCTACGCGATGACGGTGTACGGCGAAGCACCGAAATACGCCGCCGGTTTCCGGCACTTCGATTTCGTCAATCCCGACGCCCCCAAGGGTGGCTCGCTCAGCCGCGCTTCGATGGAGATCGGTCAGTACAACTACATCACCCCGTATGCCGATCAGGGCATTTCCGTGGTGCAGGTCAACGACTGGGTGTATTCGCCGCTGGCGTTCCGCTCGCTGGACGAGCCCTACACCGTCTACGGTCTGGTGGCGCAAACCATGGAGCGCGATCCCGACGGTCTGTGGGTGCGCTTCAACCTGAATCCCGAGGCGCGTTTCGCCGACGGCACGCCAATCACCGCCGAGGATGTGCGCTACACCTTCGAGCTGTTGATGACCAAGGGCAGCCTGAGTTATCGCCAGCAATACGCCGACGTGCAGGACGTGCTGATCGAAGGCCCGCGGCAGATTCGCTTCACCTTCAAGAACAACCTCAACCGCACCCTGGCGCTGGATCTGGCGTCGCTGCGACCGGTGCCCGAGCACTGGTGGAAAACCCGCGACTTCGCCAACGGCGGCGGTTTCGAACCCCCGCTGGGCAGCGGCCCGTACCGGGTGAGCAAGGTCGATGCGGGACGTAGCATCAGTTTCCAGCGTGACCCGCAGTGGTGGGGCAAAGACCTGCCGGTCAGTCGCGGGATGTACAACTTCGACAGCCTGACCGTGAATTTCTACGGCGACACCGACGTCGCCCGGCAACTGCTGCAGGCCGGCGCGTTCGACTACAACCGCGAGTTTTCCTCGTCCGGTTATGTGGTCGGCTACGACAGCCCGGCCCTGCGCGACGGTCGCCTGCAACAGGCAATTCTCGCCCCGGACAAACCGACCAGCGCCCAGGGGTTTGTGTTCAATCTGCAGAACCCGCTGTTCAAGGATCGCCGCGTGCGTCAGGCGCTGAGCCTGCTGTGGGATTTCGAGTGGACCAACAAGCAGATGATGCGCGGCTTCTACGTGCGCCAGAACAGCTACTGGCCGAAGAGTGAAATGGCCGCTACCGCACTGCCCGACGCCGAAGAACTGGCGATCCTCGAACCGTTGCGCGGACAGATTCCGGACGAGGTTTTCAGCCGCGTCTATCAGGCGCCGAAAACCGATGGCAGCGGCTACATCCGCGATAAGCAATTGCAGGCACTGAAGCTGTTGGCCGAGGCCGGATGGACGCCGAAAAACAACCGGCTGGTGAACGCCGCCGGCGAGCCCTTCGAATTCACCTTCCTCGACGGCCAGGGCGGTTTCGACCGCATGCTGCTGCCGTACAAACGCACCCTGGCGCAGATCGGCATCACCCTGAATCTGCGGCGTATCGATTCAGCGCAGTACATCAACCGGCTCAACGCCCGGGACTACGACATGATCGTCACCAGTTTCCCGCGTAGCGGCGATCCGATCGTCTCGCCGGGCCGCGAGTTGTACAGCCTGTACGCCTCGCAGAGCGCGACTCAGGTCGGCAGCTCCAATTCGATGGTGCTGGCGGACCCTGCGGTGGACCGGCTGATCGACGGCCTGGTTCAGGCCAATACCCGCGACGCCATGGTGCGTTACGCCCGCGCCCTCGACCGGGTGCTGCAATGGGGTGACTACATGATTCCCAACTACTACTCCAAAGGCACGCCGACGGTGTTTCAGAACCGCTTCGGCATGCCACCGGTGCAGCCGATCTACAGCGAAGGCCTCGACACCTGGTGGGAGGTTTCGGCCAAGCCGCTGACCAACCAGCAGATGAGCGCCCTGCGCCAGCTCGCGGGGGGCCAGTGACATGTGGCGTTATCTGAGTCGACGTCTGTTGCTGATCATCCCGACGCTGCTGTGCATTCTGGTGGTCAACTTCGTCATCGTGCAGGCCGCGCCCGGCGGCCCGGTGGAACAGGCCATCGCCCGCCTGCAAGGCTTCGGTGGGCACAGCATGGGCGGCGCCAGCGAAGTAACCGCAATCGGCGGTGCCGGGCGCAGCAGCCGTGGCCTGGACCCGGCGCTGATCGAAGAGATCAAGCACCACTACGGTTTCGACCGACCGATGCACGAACGCCTGTGGTTGATGCTCAAGAATTACGCGCAACTGGACCTGGGCAGCAGTTTCTTTCGCGGTGCCAAGGTCACCGATCTGATCGTGCAGAAGCTGCCGGTGTCGCTGTCCCTCGGCCTGTGGGCGACCTTGATCACCTACCTGATCTCGATCCCGCTAGGGATCCGCAAGGCAATCAAAAACGGCAGCGCGTTCGATGTCTGGAGCAGCACGGCGATCATCGTCGGTTACGCGATGCCGGCGTTTCTGTTCGCGATCCTGTTGATCGTGGTGTTCGCCGGGGGCAGCTACGTCAACTGGTTTCCGGTACAGGGTCTGGTCTCGGACAACTTCGCCAGCCTGAGCCTATGGGGCAAGGTCGGCGATTACCTCTGGCACCTGGTGTTGCCGGTGACGGCGCTGGTGATCGGCGGTTTTGCCACGCTGACGATCCTGACCAAAAACAGCTTCCTCAACGAGATCAGCCGCCAGTACGTGATCACCGCGCGCGCCAAGGGCCTGACCGAAAGGCGCGTGCTCTACGGCCATGTGTTTCGCAACGCGATGCTGCTGGTGGTGGCCGGTGTGCCGTCAGCATTGATCGAGGTGTTTTTCGCCGGCTCGCTGCTGATCGAAACCATCTTCAACCTCGACGGCCTCGGGCGCATGAGCTACGAAGCGGCGGTGTCTCGGGACTACCCGGTGGTGTTCGGCACGCTGTTTCTGTTCACCCTGTTCGGCCTGTTGATCAAGCTGATCGGCGACCTCTGCTACACCCTGCTCGACCCGCGCATCGACTTCTCGGCGAGGACTGCCTGATGTTCACACTCTCCCCTCTGGGCCGGCGGCGCATCGCCCAATTCAAGGCCAACCGTCGCGGGCGCTGGTCGCTGTGGCTGTTCATCGGACTGTGCCTGATCTGCCTCGGCGGCGAACTGATCGCCAACGACAAACCGCTGGTGATCCGCTATCACCACGCCTTCTACTTCCCGATCCTCAGCGATTATCTGGAAACCGATTTCGGCGGCGAACTGCCGTTCCAGCCGGATTACGCCAGCCAGTACGTGCACAAACTGATCGAGGATCAGGGTGGCTGGATGCTGTTCCCGCCGATCCCGTTCAGCTACGACACGGTCAATTACGACCTCACCGAACCGGCGCCGAGCCCGCCGTCCTCGAGCAACTGGCTGGGCACCGACGATCAGGCCCGGGACGTGTTGGCGCGAGTGATTTTCGGCACGCGGATTTCGATCCTGTTTGCGCTGATTCTCACGGCCGTCAGTGCGCTGATCGGCATCGTCGCCGGGGCGTTGCAGGGTTATTACGGCGGCTGGGTCGACTTGCTCGGACAACGGGTGCTGGAGATCTGGTCGGGGCTGCCGGTGCTGTACCTGCTAATCATTCTGTCGGGGTTCGTCTCGCCGAGTTTCTGGTGGCTGCTGGGGATCATGGCGCTGTTTTCCTGGCTGGCACTGGTGGACGTGGTGCGCGCCGAGTTCCTGCGCGGGCGCAGCCTGGAATACGTCAAGGCCGCGCGGGCCCTGGGCCTGACGGACAGCGAGCTGATGCGCCGGCACATTCTGCCCAACGCCATGACCTCCACCCTGACCTACCTGCCGTTCATTCTGACCGGCGCCATCGCCACCCTCACCGCGCTGGATTTTCTCGGCTTCGGCATGCCCGCCGGCACCGCGTCGCTGGGGGAACTGATCGGCCAGGCCAAGCGCAATCTGCAAGCGCCGTGGCTGGGGCTGACGGCGTTTTTTGCCCTGGCGCTGATTCTGTCCTTGCTGGTGTTTATCGGCGAAGCCTGCCGTGACGCGTTCGATCCGCGATCCTGATCCCCGGAGCTGAAATGACCGATAACCTGATTGAAATCCGCGACCTGCGCGTCGCCTTCACCGGGCACGAAGTGGTGCACGGCGTGAACCTCGACATCCGCCGTGGCGAATGCCTGGCACTGGTCGGCGAGTCCGGCTCGGGCAAGTCGGTGACGGCGCACTCGATCCTGCGTTTACTGCCGGCCAAGACCGTCAGCAGCACGGGCAGCATCCGCTACAACGGCGTGGACTTGCTCCATGCCAGCGAACAGCAGATGCGCGGCTTGCGCGGCAACCGCATCGCAATGATTTTCCAGGAGCCGATGACTTCGCTGAACCCGCTGCACACGGTGGAAAAACAGATCAGCGAAGTGCTGGAGATCCACAAGGGGCTCAAAGGCCGCGCCGCGCGCCAGCGCACGCTGGAGCTGCTGGAGCTGGTGGGTATCCGCCAACCGTTGCAGCGTTTGAAGGCTTATCCGCACCAGCTCTCCGGCGGCCAGCGGCAACGGGTGATGATCGCCATGGCGCTGGCCAACGAGCCGCAATTGCTGATCGCCGACGAACCGACCACGGCGCTGGACGTGACCGTGCAGCAGAAGATTCTGGAGTTGCTGATCGAGCTGCAGCAACGCCTCGGCATGTCGCTGCTGCTGATCACTCACGACCTCAATCTGGTGCGGCGCATCGCCCAGCGGGTGTGCGTGATGCGCCATGGGGAAATCGTCGAACAGGCCGATTGCGAAACGCTGTTCCGCGCCCCGCAGCATCCTTACAGCCGCCTGCTGATCGAGGCGGAACCGTCGGGCGCACCGGTGCCGAGTCGCTACGATCACAACCTGCTGGAGGTGGACGATCTGAAAGTCTGGTTCCCGCTGCCCAAGGCGTTGTTCGGCCGCACCCAGCAATACATCAAGGCTGTGGACGGCGTGAGTTTCCGTCTGCAACGGGGCAAGACTCTGGGGATTGTCGGCGAGTCCGGCTCGGGCAAGTCGACGCTGGGCCAGGCGATTCTGCGGCTGGTGGAATCCGAGGGCGATATTCGCTTCGGCAACAAGCATTTGAGCCTGCTCAATCAGCGCTTGATGCGCCCGTTGCGCCGGCAGATTCAGGTGGTGTTCCAGGACCCGTTCGGCAGCCTCAGCCCACGGATGTCGGTGCAGCAGATCATCGCCGAAGGCCTGCTGACCCACGGCATCGGCACGCCCGAAGAACGTGAGGCAGCGGTGATCCGCGTGCTGGAGGAAGTCGGCCTCGACCCGCAGAGCCGCCATCGCTATCCCCACGAATTCTCCGGCGGCCAGCGCCAGCGCATTTCCATCGCCCGCGCATTGGTGCTGGAACCGGCGTTGATTCTGCTCGACGAACCGACCTCGGCACTGGATCGCACGGTGCAGAAACAGGTGGTGGAGTTGTTGCGGCAATTGCAGATCCGCCATGGGCTGACGTACCTGTTCATCAGCCATGACCTGGCGGTGGTGCATGCGCTGGCGCACGACTTGATGGTGATCAAGGATGGCAAGGTGGTGGAACAGGGAGCCTCACGCCAGATTTTTGCGGCGCCGCAGCATGCCTATACCCAGGAACTCCTGAAAGCCTCCGGCCTGGCCTTGGCAAAAACCGGGGGTGAGTTGGTTACAGCAATCTGACCTTCAGTGCTTTCAGATTTATTTTCCGGCCACTGCATCCAAACGCCTCCGTCAGGGGTAGTCCCTGTAACAGCCCTCTTTCGGCTGTCAGCGGTTTACCCTTTTCGGAGAAACACTGATGAACATCACTCAACTGATCGGCCTCACCGGTTTGCTCGCCGTCGCCTCGACAAGCTTTGCCCAAAGCAGTTATCCCGACGCGATCAAGGTGCCGGACGGCCACAAGATCGCGATGGAAACCACCGGGGTCGGCGAGATCACCTACGAATGCCGGGACAAGGCCAATGCCGCCGGCCAGACCGAGTGGGTGTTCGTCGGCCCGAAAGCGGTGCTCAACGATCGCAGCGGCAAACAGGTCGGCACCTACTTCGGCCCGCCCGCCACCTGGCAGGCGCAGGACGGTTCGAAAGTCACCGGCACGCAACTGGCCGTAGCCCCCTCGAGCCCGGGCAACCTGCCCTATCAACTGGTCAAGGCCAACCCCGCCGAGGGCAAAGG
Organism: Pseudomonas sp. 3-2; assembly: GCF_019710535.1. Lineage (NCBI taxonomy): Bacteria > Pseudomonadati > Pseudomonadota > Gammaproteobacteria > Pseudomonadales > Pseudomonadaceae > Pseudomonas > Pseudomonas sp. 3-2. The sequence goes on from NZ_CP081200.1 coordinate 4,253,070, forward strand.
CGCGATGAGCGGCGTGAGCTACATCCAGCGCGTCGCGCTCAAGGGCGGCGTGGCACCGGGCAGCGAATGCACGGCAGCGAACAAGGGCAAACAGGAAGTGGTGAAGTACCAGGCCGACTACATTTTCTGGGCGGCGAACTGAGCCTGACTGGACGTTTGGCCGATGCTTGCTAGATTGCAGGACATGCCATTACCCGAAACCGCGTTTGACTACGAAGCCCGCCTCGCCGCCTGTGCCCGCGGCGAGCGCGGGGCCCTGCGCGAATTGTATGTGCAGGAAAGCCCGCGGCTGCTGGGTGTCGCCCGGCGTCTGGTGCGTGACACGGCACTGGCCGAAGACATCGTTCACGATGCGTTCCTGAAGATCTGGGCCGGCGCGGCGGGTTTCGATCCGGCGCGCGGTTCGGCCCGGGGCTGGATGTTCAGCGTGACCCGGCATCTGGCGCTGAATGTGCTGCGCAATCACCATCAGGAAACGCCGCTGAACGACAGCAACGAATTTCCGGCGATTGATGACGGGTTCGAGGCGCTGGCGCAATCGACCCGCATCCATCGCTGCCTGCATCAACTGGAACCGCAACGCCGCCGCTGCATCCTTCACGCCTACGTCGACGGTTACAGCCACGCGCAGATCGCCCAGCGCCTCGACACCCCGCTGGGCACCGTCAAAGCCTGGATCAAACGCAGCCTCAATGCGTTGCGGGAGTGCATGGGATGACCACCGAATCGGCGCAGGACCGCGATGAACTGGCCAGCGAATACGTGCTCGGCACCCTCTCGGCCGAAGCGCGCGCCGAAGTGCAACGACGCTTGCCCAACGAGCCCGAGCTGCAAGCGGCCGTGGATGCCTGGGAGCGACGTCTGCTGGAACTGACCGACCTCGCCCCGGCGCATCAACCTTCTTCGCAGCTGTGGCAACGCATCGAGCGCAGTGTCGGGCAACTCACCCACAAGAGGGCGCCAGAGATTTCCTGGTGGAACCGCCTGTCACTGTGGCGCGGCTTGAGCGCTGCGGGGCTGGCCGCGACCTTGTTGCTGGGCTCGATCCTGTTGACCCAGACCACGCCGAAACCGAGCTTTCTGGTGGTGCTGGTCGCCCCGCAGGACAAGGCGCCGGGCTGGGTGATCCAGGCCAGCAATCCACGGGAGATTCAGTTGATTCCGCTGGGCGTGGTCGAAGTGCCGGCTGACAAGGCGCTGGAGTTCTGGACCAAGGCCGACGGCTGGCAGGGGCCGGTGTCGCTGGGGCTGGTCAAACCGGGCCAGGCGCTATCGATCCCGCTGGACAAGCTGCCGCCGCTGCAACCCAACCAGTTGTTCGAGCTGACGCTGGAAGGCGCCAACGGTTCGCCGATCGGCAAACCTACCGGGCCGATCCAGGCGATTGGCCGCGCGGTGAAGGTGCTGTGACAAACCATCATCGGCGTCGATGTTCACCATCACGTCAATGAAGTTCTCTTAAAAAATCCCGGGCGTAACATCCGCTCCATACCAAACAAACAACACCCCCGGAGCAAAAATCATGAAACGCCAAGTCATCCTCAGCATTGCCCTTTCGGTTCTGGCCTTCAACGCATTTGCCGCCAAACCGGCCCACACCATGATCGCCGAAGGCGGTTCGGATCGTCTGATTGAACGCCGCGTTGCCGAAGGTGGCTCGGATCGTCTGATCGAACGCCGTGTTGCCGAAGGTGGTTCGGATCGTCTGATTGAACGTCGCGTTGCTGAAGGTGGTTCGGATCGTCTGATTGAACGCCGCGTCGCTGAAGGTGGTTCGGATCGTCTGATCGAACGTCGCGTTGCCGAAGGTGGCTCGGATCGTCTGATCGAACGCCGTGTTGCTGAAGGTGGTTCGGATCGACTGATCGAACGCCGCGTTGCCGAAGGTGGTTCGGATCGTCTGATTGAACGTCGCGTTGCTGAAGGTGGTTCGGATCGTCTGATTGAACGTCGCGTTGCCTGAATGAATGGCTTGACCGCAACAACCCAGAAAAAACCCGGCTCCCGTCAGCCGGGTTTTTTTATACCTTTTTGATCGTCCTCAGCCCTTGGCCATGCAGCGCCGATAACGCTCGTCGACCCGTTTGGCAAACCACGCCGTGGTCAGTTTGCGGGTGATCTTCGGGCTCTGCAGCACGATGCCCGGCAACACCGCACGGGGCAATGTCTTGCCTTCCGCACGCTCCGCCAGTTCGAAGACCCGTTGATACAGTTTGGTCTCCTCGAAGGCCAGGCTATCGCCCTTCTCCAGTTGATCGCGGATCACCGGATTGCGCATGCCCAGGGATTTGCCGAGGGTGCGCACCGCCAGTTCGGTACTGCCCGGCATGATCGCACCCGGGCGGATCAGGTCGCCATCCAGCGCCAGCGGAATCCCCGACGCGCGGCTGACCGCGTTCTGAAACGCTGCGTTGCGACTGGCGTACCAGCCGGCGTTGAAGTCGGCGAAGCGGTACAGCGGCTCGCGGTAACTCACCGGATACCCCAGCAGATGGGCAATGCCGAAATACATCCCGCCGCGACGGCTGAACACCTCGCGACGAATGGTGCCGTCCACCGGGTACGGGTAGTCCTTGGCGTGCTGCTCGGCGAATTCGATGCTGACCTGCATCGGCCCGCCGGTGTGCACCGGGTTGAAACCGCTGAACAGCGTACGACCCATCGGCACCGAGCCGATGAAATCATCGAAAATCGCGCTCAATTCCTTTTCGCTGCGGGCGGCGCTCAGGCGTTCGCTGTAGGTCTTGCCGTTGGGCGAGCGCACCTGCAAGGCGCCGCTGACCAACAGGCTTGGGATGTGCACCTTGGCGGCGCGGCGATCGATTTCGTCACGGGCAATTTTGCCCAGGCCAGGCACCGGCGGATCGACCTGGAAAGTGGATTCCTGCTCGGCGACGGCCAGCACCGAACACAGATTCTGCGTGGTCGGGCTGATGCCCTGGGCGGCGAACGCGGCGTAGATGTCAGTGGCCCAGCCCTGACGGTCGGCGGTTTTTGCCGGCAGCAGGCGCACGATCTGCGCCTTGACCTCGGCGGGCGGGCGCGGCGCCGGTTCTTCGCTGCGTTGACCGGCGCAACCGGCCAGCACCAGCAGCGCGGCGAGGCTGACGAATAATCGAGGGGTGTGCATAACGCTTCATCCAGTCCGTTGAGCCGGGTTAACCCTACGCTCAATCGCAGGGTGCAGGATAGGACTGCGGGCCGGCGGCGCTGTTCCATCGTCCCGTTTGGCAGGCCGACTGGCCGCCCTCGCCGTCTGATCCATACTTGCTGCTGCACACTCAGTGGCAAGCCTCAGGTCAGGACACGCGAGGAGGACAGACCATGAACCGCAGTGATGTTCTGATCATCGGCGCGGGCCCCACCGGGCTGGTGCTGGCCCTGTGGCTGAGCAAACTGGGCGTGCGCGTGCGCATCATCGACAAGACCTCTGCCCCCGGCACCACTTCGCGGGCGCTGTCGGTGCAGGCGCGCACCCTTGAGCTGTACCGGCAACTGGATCTGGCCGATACGGTGGTGCGCAACGGTCATCGGGTGGCCGCGGCGAATTTCTGGGTCAAGGGCAAACCGGTGGCGCAGCTGCCGCTGAACCGGATCGGCGAAGGCCTGACGCCCTATGCCTTTCTGGAAATGTACCCGCAGGACGAACACGAGCGGCTGTTGATCGACCGCCTCGAAGACTACGACGTGACCGTCGAGCGCAACACGACGCTGGAGAGTTTCACGGAAAACGGTGACGGCCTCACCGCGCACTTGCGCCTGCCGGATGGCGAGCAGGAAATCTGCCAGGCCTGCTATCTGGCCGGGTGCGACGGCGCTCGTTCAATCGTGCGCAAGACCCTCGACACCGGTTTTCCCGGCGGCACTTATCAGCAGATTTTCTATGTCGCCGATGTGCGGGCCAGCGGTCCGGCGCTCAATGGCGAGTTGCATCTGGACCTGGATGAAGCGGATTTTCTGGCGGTGTTCCCGCTGGCCGGCGAAGGCCGCGCGCGGCTGATCGGCACCGTGCGCGACGAGCGTGCGGATCGCGCCGAAACCCTCGAGTTTTCCGATGTCAGCAACCGCGCCATCGAACACCTGAACGTGCACATCGAGGACGTCAACTGGTTCTCCACCTACCGCGTGCATCACCGGGTGGCGGATCACTTTCGCAAGGGCCGAGCGTTTCTGCTCGGCGATGCGGCGCACGTGCACAGCCCGGCCGGCGGTCAGGGCATGAACACCGGCATCGGCGATGCGATCAACCTGGCGTGGAAACTCGCGGCAGTGCTCGGCGGCGCGGCCACGCCCGGGCTGCTCGACAGCTACGAAACCGAACGCATCGCCTTCGCCCGGCGACTGGTGTCGACCACCGACAAGGTCTTCAGCTTCGTCACCGCCGAAGGCCGCATGGCCGACCTGTTGCGCACACGGCTGGCGCCGTTCCTGATTCCGAAAATGGCCTCATTCGAGAGCAGCCGCGAATTCCTGTTTCGCACCGTCTCGCAAATCACCGTCAACTATCGGGGCATGGCGTTGAGCGAAGGCGTGGCCGGGCACGTCCACGGCGGTGACCGCTTGCCGTGGGCCCATGATGGTGAGGGGGACAATTACGAGCCGTTGCGCCAGCCGTGCTGGCAGGTGCATGTGTACGGCGACACCAGCGACGAGATGATCGCCTGGTGCAATGAACATCACTTGCCGCTGCACGTGTTCGACTGGCGTCCGGCGTTTGAAACGGCGGGCCTGGGGCGCAACGGCTTTTACCTGCTGCGCCCCGATACCTACGTGGCGATTGCCGACAACAGCGCGGATCCGAAGGTGATCGAGCGGTACTTTCGTGACCACGGGATCCGGCCGTTTTTCAATTGCCCTTGAAGGATCAGATCCCGGCCAGGGCCAGGTCCATCGCGAAGTAGGTGAAGATCAGGTCCGCACCCGCGCGCTTGATCGCGCCGAGGCTTTCGCGCACCACGCGATCTTCGTCGATGGCCCCGGCCTGGGCGCCGAACTTGATCATCGCGTACTCGCCGCTGACCTGATACGCCGCCAGCGGCAGGTTCGAGGCTTCGCGGATGTCGCGGATGATGTCCAGGTACGCGCCGGCCGGTTTGACCATCAGCGCATCGGCGCCTTCCTGCTCGTCGAGCAACGATTCGCGCAGGGCTTCGCGGCGGTTCATCGGGTTCATCTGATAGCTTTTGCGATCGCCCTTCAGCGCGCTCCCACCGGCCTCGCGGAACGGGCCGTAGAGCGCCGAGGCGAATTTGGTCGAGTAGGCCATGATCGGAATCTGCGTGAAGCCGGCATCGTCCAGCGCCCGGCGAATCGCCCGCACCTGGCCGTCCATCGCTGCCGACGGCGCGATCACGTCGGCACCGGCACGGGCTGCCGCCACCGCTTGTTTGCCGAGGTTGATCAGGGTCTGGTCGTTGTCGACTTCATGGTTGTGCATCACGCCGCAATGGCCGTGGTCGGTGTACTCGCAAAAGCAGGTGTCGGACATCACGATCATTTCCGGCACGGCGTCCTTGGCGATCCGCGACATGCGCGACACCAGGCCGTTTTCACGCCAGGTGTCGCTGCCGTTGGCGTCCAGGTGATGGGACACGCCGAAGGTCATCACCGACTTGATTCCGGCCCGAGCGTAACGCTCGATTTCGCCGGCCAGTTTGCGCTCGGGAATGCGCATCACGCCGGGCATGCTCTTGATCGGCACAAAATCGTCGATCTCTTCTTCGACGAAGATCGGCAGCACCAGATCGTTGAGGGAAAACTCGGTTTCCTGGAACAGGCTGCGCAGGCTCGCATTGCGGCGCAGACGGCGTGGACGTGCTTCGGGGAACTGACTGGACATGGGGCCTTTCCTGAAAACAGCGGATGAGACGAAAGTCGTAGGGGGCGAAGCTTATGCCTTGCGGGGATCGGGGTACAAACCTGGATCAATCAACAGTGCGTTACCGGGCACGCAACAATCTGCGCCCCCGGTTCCCGCAGAATCAGGAAGGAATGGTCAGGCCGCGCACAACCGCCGGCCGCGCGAGGAAGCGCTCCAGCACCCGGGTGACGTTCGGGAAGTTGTCGATGCCGACCAGATCGCCCGCCTCGTAGAAGCCGATCAGGTTGCGCACCCACGGAAACGTGGCGATGTCGGCGATGGTGTAGCGCTCGCCCATGATCCAGTCGCGCCCTTCCAGGCGGGTGTTCAGGACGCTGAGCAGGCGGCGGCTTTCTTCGACGTAGCGGTCACGGGGACGCTTGTCTTCGTAGTCCTTGCCGGCGAATTTGTTGAAGAAACCGAGCTGGCCGAACATCGGGCCGATCCCGCCCATCTGGAACATCAGCCACTGGAGGGTTTCGTAGCGCAGCGCGCCTTCCTGGGCCAGCAACTGGCCGCTTTTGTCGGCGAGGTAGATCAGGATCGCGCCGGACTCGAACAACGGCAGCGGTTTGTCCTCTGGACCGTGGGGGTCGATGATCGCCGGAATCTTGTTGTTCGGGTTCAGCGACAAGAACTCCGCAGACATCTGGTCATTGGTGTCGAAGCCCACGCGGTGCGGCTCGTAGGGCAGGCCGATCTCTTCAAGCATGATCGAGACCTTGACGCCGTTGGGGGTCGGCAGGGAATAGAGCTGAATCCAGTCAGGGTACTGCGCCGGCCATTTCTGGGTGATCGGGAACGCGGACAGATCAGTCATGTGTAGCATCCAGTCACAAAATGAAAGGCCTGAGCATAATCCACGATCAGCGCTCTGGCTCGGGTTCTTTACACCCTCGCCCGTCGGCTTACTTAAATCCGCAACATCCTGTGGTTAACCTTCCCTCCAACCGCACAGCCTCAACGGTAAAGTGCGGCGCACTCAAGCGGATCGAACCAAACGGGCCTCAGGGGGCTCCAAGCAAGCCAGTGATGACAGGGAAAACAGCCGGCGCACAGGCACCGGTGCAGAGGTTTGTCAGCCTTAACCGAACAGACTGAAGAATCCTTATCTCATGACGAACTTGATGAAAGTCGCCAGACGCTTCAAACATCGCGCGTATGTGGCCCTGCCCACCCTGCTGGCAGTCAGCGCGCTGTTCCTGTCGCTGGAATCCAGCGAAAGCCGTGCGCAACCGGTGGACGGCACCCAGACCCTGGTGTTCCTGCGCCATGCGGAGAAACCGGCCGGTGGTCTCGGCCAGCTCAACTGCCAGGGCCTGAACCGGGCCATCGACCTGTCGACCCTGCTGCCGGAAAAATTCGGCAAGGCCGACTACGTGTTCGCCGCCAATCCGACGCGCAACGTCGAGGAAGGCGAACTGGACAACTCCTACAGCTACATCCGCCCGCTGATGACCATCAGCCCCGCCGCGATCAAACTCGGCCTGCCGGTGAACATCGAGTTCTCGGCCAACGACACCAGTGACCTGGCCCGGGAGCTGATCGACGACAAGTACCACAACTCGACCATCTACACCGCGTGGTCCCATGGCTACCTGCCGGAGCTGATCAACAAGGTGGCGGACAAGGCGGTCGGCGGGAAGCAGAAGATCACAGAGGATTGGGAATCCAGCGATTACGACTCGCTGTATGTGCTGACCCTGACCTGGCACAACGGCAAGGCCAGCCTGCAGAGCCACAGCTACAAACAGGGACTGGATAACGGCCAGGAAAGCTGTCCGACCTGAGTTTGTCCGGGGCCCGCTCGGGTCCCGTCAGGCCTTGGGTTTGACCCGCTCACGCAGGTACTCGATAACGGCCTGCCGCTCCCCCGCAAACTCGATCCGCCCGCCCTTCTTCTCGCGCTGAAACACATACATCGGGTCGTAATACTCACGCAGCAAACCTTCGATCCACGCGCGGTGCAACTCCACCGCCCCGCTGCGGCCCTGCTCCGCCAGCGCCTCTTCCATCAACCCCCGCATCCGTCGATGCCGCTCGCCGCCCAAGCGCTTGTGCACGTTGTCGAGGCTTTCCAGCAAGCGCTCGCAAAACCGCGCGAAACCCTCGTCGCCATGCACAGCCTGAAACTCGGCAGACAAATCCACCACGTAATCGCGCAGGATTCGCTCGACGCGCTGCTCGAAACGATCTTCCAGCCAGACCATCGAGTATTGCTGCATGCCCTGATACAGCGGCAAGGGCAGCGCGCAGCTCCCCACAACCCGGCTCTCATCCTCCAGCACAAATTGATCGATGCCGGCGGCACGCTTTTTCAGGAAGTCGATGGCCAGCCGGTTCTCGAAATCGATGTTCGACGGCTGACCGGTGGCGCGTTTGCCGAAACTCGAGCCCCGGTGATTGGCATGGCCTTCCAGATCCACACTGTTGCGCAGTTGCACCAGCACTTCGGTCTTGCCGGTGCCGGTCATGCCGCCCAGCAGTACGAAATCACAGTCGGCCAAGGTTGATTCGAGGGTGTCGATCAGAAAACCCCGCAGCGCCTTGTAGCCACCGCCGATACGCGGGTAATCGATGCCGGCTTCCGACTTCAGCCACTGCTGCACGACTTGCGAACGCAGGCCGCCACGAAAGCAATACAGATAACCCTCGGGATGCGTCCGGGCAAACGCCGCCCAAGCCTGGAGCCGTTCGGCCTTCACCGCGCCGGAGACCAGTTGATGGCCCAGTTCGATGGCGGCCTGCTGCCCGTGATGCTTGTAGCAAGTGCCGACCCGCTGCCGCTCGATGTCGTTCATCAGCGGCAGATTGACTGCCCCGGGAAACGCGCCCTTGTGAAACTCGACCGGCGCACGGGCGTCCATCAGCGGGCGGTCGTTGAGGAAGATGTCGCGGTAGTCGGTGAAGTCGGCGGTCATCAATTCACCTCGACCGCGTGGCTCTGTCGCGCGATCAATTCACCGACCGGCTCAAGCGCGAGGCCGAGTTCGGCAGCGACGGCGAGAAATTCGGCATTGCCTTCGGGGGTCACGGCCACCAGCAGCCCGCCGCTGGTCTGCGGGTCGCACAGCACGCGCTTGTGCAATTCCTGCACTCGCCCGACGCGGCTCGAATAACTGTCGAAGTTGCGCAAGGTGCCGCCGGGCACGCAGCCCTGTTCGAGGTAGTACTCGATGCTCGAAAGCCGCGGCACCCGGTCATAAAAAACCCGCGCCGTCAGGTGACTGCCGTCGGCCATTTCCACCAGATGCCCGAGCAGGCCAAACCCGGTGACGTCGGTCATGGCGGTGACCCCGGCCAGTTTGCCGAAACGGCTGCCGGGCTTGTTCAGCGTACACATCCAGTCCCGGGCCACGCCGATGTCGTCGGGGCGCAGCTTGCCCTTTTTTTCCGCCGTGGTGAGGATGCCGATGCCCAGCGGTTTGGTCAGGTACAGCAGGCAACCGGCGGTAGCGGTGTCGTTGCGTTTCATGAAGCGCTTTTCCACCAGCCCGGTGACGGCCAGACCGAAAATCGGCTCCGGCGCATCGATCGAATGCCCGCCGGCCAGCGGAATCCCCGCTTCATCGCACACCGCACGACCACCGCGAATCACCTCCCGCGCCACTTCCGGCGCCAGCACGTTGACCGGCCAGCCGAGGATCGCAATCGCCATCAACGGATCACCGCCCATGGCGTAGATGTCGCTGATGGCATTGGTGGCGGCGATCCGGCCGAAGTCGAACGGGTCGTCGACGATCGGCATGAAGAAATCCGTGGTCGAGACCACCCCGCGCTCGGCATCGATTTCATACACCGCCGCGTCATCGCGCGACGCGTTGCCGACCCACAGTTTCGGATCGAGGTTCTGCGCCCCGCTGCCGGCCAGAATCACCTCCAGCACCTTGGGCGAAATCTTGCAGCCACAACCGGCGCCGTGGCTGTATTGGGTCAGACGGATGGGCTCGGTCATGGGGGCAATCTCCGGGAGGCAGTGGGAGGGATTTTAGCAGAGGGGTCGGCGGGCAAAAAAAACCGCCCTTACGGGCGGCTGAAGTGCTTCGCTCCTGAATCAGAACCCGAGACTGAAGCTGATGGTCATCGCATGGTCGTTGCTCTCGTTCGACAGCTGCCCCGAATAGCCGATGCCGAGTTTACCGGTCGGGCTGATCTGGAAGTCCACGCCCGCTTCGACCACCGCACTGTCCTTGGCAATCGGCACGCCCTGGGTGTTGAACGAGGCGCCGCCGTCGATGAAGGTCAGGTCGGCGTCAGGCTTGGTTTCACCGAAGGCATGCCGCCAGCCGAGGGCCGCGCGCGGAGTGAATTGCCCGCCGTTGGCCAGGGTGATGACCTTGCCGGCGCGCACGCCCAGGGTCGAGAAGGTGATGTCCTGATCGGACTCGGCGCGCAGGCGCCCCACCCCGCCTTTCTCCTTGGCCTTGTCGCTGTCGTAGTTGACGTAGGCCAGACCGGCGAACGGTTCCAGGGCAATCCCGGCCGCTTCGATGGCATAGCCGACTTCACCGAACACCTGGGCGCTGCGGGCGTCGTAATTGGCTTTCAACCGATCGTTGTAGGCGCCGACGCTGACGTCGCGTTTGGTCTCGATGTCGTGCCAGCTGTACGCCGCACCAAGGCGCACCGCCAGGGCATCGAATTGCGAGTTGAGGTACGCCGCCAAGTGGTAGCTCTCGACCGTGGCATCCGAGCGACGATCATGGGCATCCAGATCGCTGCGGGTGTAGCCGGCGGCCATGCCGACGCGCCATTGGTCGTCGAGCTGCTTGTCGGTGCCGAGCATGAAGCCGCTCAGGTTGCGATCCAGCTTCGCACTGTTGCTGTTGCCATCCGACTCGCCCCAGGCGCCGAGTGCGCGGGCCCAGCCGACCATTTCGCCGTGGCAACCGTTGCTGCTCAGCTGGTTGTCGCTCGGGGCCAGGGCGCGGCGTGGATCGTCCGGCGCACTGCACGATGGCTGGCGCATACGGTCGTTGACCGCGTCCCGCACGTAGCGCGAATCCTCGAGGATCGCGCTGGCGGTGCTGGCATGGATTTCCCCCGACAGGCTGTCGAAGGCGTTACGTGCGCCCGCCACGCTGAGGTTGATGATTTCGGCCTGCAACGCGCTGCCCGCCGCGCCGTTACGCATCAACGCCGAAGCGGTGTTGCGCTGGTTGCGGGTGGCGGCGACGTCGACGAACGAGTTGCCGTTGCGGCTGACCACCAGGTTCACCGCGTTCGGGTCATACACCAGCGCCGTGTCGAGGAACGCATATTGCGGCAGGTCGGCGGCGCTGAAGGTGCCGGTCACTCCGCCACCGGCGGTGATCAGCGAGTACACGGTATTGCCGGTGAACGGTGCCAGGCTGTTGACCTGCAGACCGCCGCCCAGGGTCGCGGTACCACCGACCGCCAGCGGTGTGGCGGTCGGCGAGCTGACGGTCAGGGCCAGCACACCGTCGGCGGCGTTGCTCAGGTTGCCGGCGACACTCAAGGTGCCAGCCTCGGCACCGGATTGCACCACGCCATGGTTGACCAACGAACCGACGCTGCCGTTACCGCTCAGCCCGGCGCCGTTGGCCACGGTGACCTGCCCGCCGAGCGAAGCCCGAGCCGAGCGGCTGCCGACCTGCAACACGCCTTGATCGACAGCCACCGTGCCACTGAACGGCTGATTACCGGTCAACAGCAGGGTTCCGGCCCCCCGCTTGGCCAATGCGCCGGTACCACTGAGCACACCGTTGAACTGACCATTGGCGTTCTGCTGGAACACCAGCAATGCGTTGTTGAGGATGTTGCCCTGCAGGCTGGTGGTATTACCGATCAGCGTACCGCCGCTGACCGTGGTCCCGCCGCTGTAGGTGTTGGCGCCGCTGAGGACCAGAGTGCCGGAGTCCAGCTTCTCGATGCCGCCACTGCCCACCAGCGGTACGGAGATTTCCGCACTGCCACCGGCATTCACCCGTACCGGCGCAAGGCTGCCGCCCGGGCCGTTGACCGGGGTCAGCGTACCGCCAGCGCCTGGAACCAGGCTGTAGCCGCTGGAGAGGAACTGCAACCCGGTGAAGTTCTGATTGCCTTGCACGGTGACCGTCCCGCTCTGCCCGCCGAACACGGCGAACTGACCGTTCGACGCCAGCGCCTGAGTACCGCTCGGATCGGTCCAGTTGGTGCCCGGCCCCCACACACCGCTGCCGCCACCGATGCTGCCGTCCGGATTGGTGGTGCCACCGTTCCAGAACTGCACTTCACCCGGGGTGTTCTGCACCAGCAGGTTGACCTGATTGGCCAGCGCGGTCTGCAGGGTCAGGTTGGCCGCCGACACCGGCAGGCTGCCGTAGACCAGACCGTTGTTGGTCAGACTGCCGCCGTAGCTGAACAGTTGATAGACCCCGGTGCCGAAGCCGCCGGCGTTGCTGATGTTCAGCGTGCCGTCGAGGGTCAGGTTGCCGGCGACGTTGACCACCGTTGTAGAACTGGCGGCCGAGCCGAGGCTGAAGTCCAGGTTGGTGCCTGAAGACAATGCCAGCGAACCCACCGACAACGGCGTTGCAGTGCCGCCGCCGGTCAGCGTCGCACCGTTGGCCAGTTGCACGGCGCCGGCGAACACGCCGCTGCCGCCGACCTTCGCCCCGCTGGCTACGTTGACGCTGGCACTGTTGAGCACACCGTTGACGTTCAGCGAACCGCCCTGCACGGCGGTGTTGCCGGTGAAGGTGTTGTTGCCGGTCAGCAGCAAGGCGCCGGTGCCGGTTTTGTTGAGTGTGCCGGCGCCGGTCAGGTTGCCGGTGTAGCTGCCGTCGCTGTTCTGCTCGAAGGTCAGCGTCGCGTTGTTGGCGATGGCGCCTTGCAGGCTGCTGGTGTCACCACGGGTGCTGCCGCCGTTCAGCGTCGTGCCGCCGCTGTAGGTGTTGGCGCCGCTGAGGACGAGGTCGCCACTGCCGTTTTTCACCAGGCTGCCGCTGCCGGTGATCGCCCCGATCAGCGTGGTGTTCTGGTTGCCGGCCAGGGTCAGTTGCGCCCCCAGGTTGATGGCGTTGGCCAGTTGCAGCGCGCTGGTGCTGTCGAGGGTGCCGTTGCCCAGCACGCTGAGGGCGCCGCTGCTGATCGCGCTGTTGTTGCCCAGGATCAGCGAGCCGCCAGACAGTTGAGTGCCACCGCTGTAAGTGTTGCTGCCGTTGAGGGTCAGGCTCGATGCGCCGGTCTTGATCAGACTGCCGCTGCCGCTGACCACACCGCCGAGAGTCAACGCGTTGGAGCCGGCGACGGTGAGTCCGCCATTGAGCACCACGGCGTTGGCCAGGCTGACCGCCGTATTGCTGTCCAGCGCCGTGCCATTGGCGGCGGTCAACACGCCGGTGCCGAGGGCCGCGTTGTTGCCGACCACGATCTTGCCGCCGTTGAGCGCAGTGCCGCCGGTGTAGCCGTTGGCCGCGTTGAGCACCAGCGTGCCGGTGTCGTATTTGCCCAGCGTGCCGGCGCCGTTGAGCGCCACGCCCACGGTCGCGGTGACGTTCGGATCGACCCGCACGGTGGCATTGCCCAGCGACCCGTTGACCAGATTCAGCGACCCGGCCGTGCCGTTCTGCAGGCTGTAGCCATCGGTGACGAACTGCATGCCCGTGATGGTTTGCGCACCGTTGACGGTGACAGTGCCCGCCGTGCCCTGGAACACCGCGAAGTTGTTGGTCCAGGCCTGATTGGTGGTGCCGTTGACGTCGGTCCAGTTGGTGGTGCCGGTACCCCAGGTGCCGCTGCCGCCATCCACCGAACCATTGGCGACAAGCTGGTTGCCGTCCCAGAACTGCACGGTAACGCCCGGTGCGGTAACCAGCAGGTTGATCTGGTTGGCCAGCGCGGTTTGCAGGGTCAGGTCGCCCGGAGTGACGCTGCCCGGCACAGTGCCGATCAGCATGCCGTTGTCGGTCAGCCCGCCGGTGTAGTTGATCAAGCGGTACACGCCGCTGCCGAATCCACCGATGTCGCTGACGTTGAGGGTGCCGTCCAGGGTCAGGTTGCCGCCGACGTTGACCAGCGGGTTGCCGCCACCGGAGACCGGTGTGCCGAGGCCGACATCGAAGTTGGAATTGGCGTTGAACACCAGCGAATTCACCGAAAGCGTGCTGCCGGTGGCGCCGGCCAGATGACCGCCATCCGCCACGGTCACGGCTCCGCCGAGCGAGCCGCCGCCGGTCAGGGTGGCGCCGCTGTTGACCAGCACACTGGCGCTGTCCAGCGAGCCGCTGACGTTCAAGGTGCCGGCGTTGACCGTGGTGTTGCCGGTCAGGCTGTTAAGGCCGGTCAGGGTCAGCGTGCCGGTGCCGAGTTTGCTCAGTTCGCCGGTGCCGGTGAGCACACCGCCGAAAATGCTGCTGGCGTTGTTGCCGCCGATGCTCAGCGTGTTACCGCCGCCGATCAGTGCGGTGCCGCTGCCGGTCAGGCTGGCGAGGCTGCCCGAACCGCCGAGGTTCAGCGTCGCGGCATTGCCGAGATTGACTCCGGCGTTGCTGCCCAGTGCCGAGTTGCCCAGGGTGGTCAGGCTGCCGGACTGCACGTCGAAGGTGCCGCTGAAGGTGTTGTTGCCGGACAGCGTCAGGTCGGCCAGACCGTTCTTGGTCAGGGTGCCCGCCCCGGCGATCACGCCGCCAAGCGTCAGGTTGTTGTTGCCGGCCACGCTGAGGTTGGCATTGACGTTGAGGTTGTTGGCCAGCACCACCGGCGCCGTGGTGTCGAGGGTCGACGCGCCCGCCACGGTCACCGCGCCGGAACCCAGGCTCGCCGCGGTGCCAAGGGTCACGGTGCCGGCGTTCAGCGTGGTGCCGCCGCTGTAGGTGTTGATACCGTTGAGGGTCAGGTTAGAGGCGCCGTTCTTGATCAAACCGCCAGTGCCGCTGACCACGCCGCTGAGGGCCACGTCGCTGTTGCCGGTGTTGGTCAGGTTGGCGTTGAGCACCACGTTGTTGCCCAGCGACACCGAAGTGTTGCTGTCCAGCGCCGAAGCACCGGCCACCGTCAGGTTGCCCAGACCGAGGGCGCCGTTGCTGCCGGCGGTCAGGGTGCCGGCGTTGAGGGTGACGCCGCCGAGGAAGTTGTTGGCCCCGCTCAGGATCAGGTTGGCCGCGCCATTCTTGGTCAGGCTGCCGGCGCCGTTGATCGCACCGCTGAGTGTCAGATCGTTGCTGCCGACGATGCCGAGGTTGCCCGCCAGGTTGATCGCGTTACCCGCCGTGACAGCACTGCTGGCATCCAGGGTAGTGCCGTTCGCCGCGTTCAAAGTGGCCGAACCCAGCGCGCTGTTCGACGCCAGAACCAGTCCGCCCGCGTTCAATGCCACCGGGCCGAGGAAGGCGTTGTTGCCGCCAAGGGTCAGGTTGGCCGAGCCGTTCTTGATCAGCCCGCCGGTGCCGTTGATCACACCGTTAAGGGTCAGCGCGTTGCTGCCAACGATCGTCAGGTTACCGTTGAGCGTGGCCGCGTTGGCCAGGGTCACGGCGGTGTTGCTGTCCAGTTGCGTGCCGGCATTGGCGATCAACGCACCGCTGCCCAGCGCGGTGTTGCTGCCGACCACGATTTTGCCGCCATCGAGTTGCGTGCCGCCGGTGTAGCTGTTGGCGCCATTGAGCACCAGGGTGCCGCTGTCGAGCTTATTGAGAATGCCGCTGCCGTTGATGTTCACGCCGACTGTGGCGGTCACGCCCGGATCAACGCGCATCGCCGTGGTGCCGCCGGCGCCGTTGACGGCGGTCAGCAGTCCCGAGGTACCGTTGACCACGTTGTAGCCATCGGTGAGGAACTGCATGCCGGTGAACAGTTGCGTGCCGTTGACCGATACCGTACCGGCCGTGCCCTGAAATACCGCGAAGTCGCCGGCCCAGGTCTGATTGACCAGACCATTGGCGTCGGTCCAGTTGGTGCCGGCGCCGTTCCAGGTACCGCTGCCGCCATCGACAGTGCCGTTGGCGATGGTCTGGCTGCCGTCCCAGTAACGAATGTCCGAATTCGGCGCCGAGACCTGAATGTTGATCTGATTGGCGACCCCGGTCTGCACCACCAGATCGCCCAGCCCATAACCGACCGGCACGCTGGCAACGTCCAGGCCCAGATTGGTCAGGGCACCGGTGTAGTTGAACAGACGATACACACCGACGCCGAAACCACCGGCATCGGTGACGTTGAGATTACCGTCGAGAGTGAGGTTGCCGCCGACGTTCATCAGCGACGTGGTCGATGGCGTCCCCAGCGCCGCATCGACATTGCTGCCGGCCGCGAGCGTCAACGAGCCGGCCGACAGTGTATTACCCGACGACAGGGCCAGGTGACCGCCGCTGTTGATGGTCATCGCGCCGAGTGCCGAACCGTTACCGGTGAGGGTGCCGCCGGTATTGACGTTGACCTGGGCACTGGCCAGCGAACCGCTGAGGTTCAGGGTGCCGCCGTTGACGGCGGTGTTGCCGACGATGCCGTTGATCCCGGTCAGGTTCAGGGTACCGGTGCCGACCTTGGTCAGACCGCCGTTGCCGCTGAGATCACCGTCGAAGGTGCTGGTGCTGCTCACCCCGCCCACGGTGAGGGTATTGCCGCCACCGATCTGCACGCTGCCGCTGCCGCTCAGGCCGTCGAGGCTGGCGCTGCTGCCGAGGTTGAGGCTGGCGCCAGCGCTGATGTTGGCGCCGGAGGTGTTGCCCAGCGCCCCGCTGCTCAGGGTGGTGACGCTGCCGGCGGCAATGTTCAGCGCGCCGGTGAAGGTGTTGGTGCCGCTGAGGGCCAGGTCGTCCAGACCGGTTTTGGTCAGGCTGCCGGCGCCGTCGATCACGCCGCTGAGGGTCAGGCCGTTGTTGCCGGCCACCGTCAACCCGGCATCGAGGGTGATGTTGTTGCCGAGGGTGAAAGCGCTGCTGTTGTCCAGCGTCGCGGCGCCACCGACGGTGAGCGTGCCGCTGCCCAATGCGCCGGGCGCGCCGACGGTCAGGGTGCCGGCGTTGAGGGTGGTGCCGCCGCTGAAGGTGTTGGTGCCGTTGACGGTCAGGTTGGCCGCCCCGTCTTTCACCAGTTGGCCGGTGCCACTGAGCACGCCGCCCAGGGTCAGGTTCTGCGTGCCGCCGACGCTCAATGCCGCATTGAGCACGACTGCGTTGGCCAGGCTGACCAGCGGCGAACTGCTGTCGAGGGTGGCCGCACCGCCCACCGTCAAGGCGCCGGTGCCGAGCGCCGAGCTGTTGCCGACCGTCAGCGTACCGGCGTTCAGAGTGGTGCCGCCGGCGTAGGTGTTGGTGCCGTTGAGGCTCAGGTTCGCGGCACCGTCTTTCACCAGGCTACCGGCGCCGGCGACGGTTCCGGTGAGGGTCAGATCCGCGCTGCCGCCCACATTGAGCGCCCCGGCGAGGTTGACCTGGTTGCCCAGAGTGACGGCGGTATTGGTATCCAGCGTGGTGCCGGCCGCCGCGTTCAGCGCACCGCTGCCCAGTGCGGTATTGCTGCCGACGATCAGTTTGCCGGCGTTCAGCGCGGTGTTGCCGAAGTAGGTGTTGGCGCCGTTGAGGATCAGATCGGCCGGGCCGCTTTTGGTCAGGCCGCCGAAACCTGAGACCACACCCGCGAGGGTCAGCGCGTTACTGCCGCCAATGGTCAAGTTGCCGCCGAGGTTGACGTTGTTGGCCAGGCTGGTCGCGGTGCTGGCATCCAGTGTGGTGCCGTTGGCGGCGTTAAGGATGCCGGTGCCGAGGGCAGTGTTGGAGCCGACGACCAGGGTCCCGGCGTTCAGCGAAGTAGCGCCGGTGTAGGTGTTGTTGCCGGTCAGGGTCAGGGTCGAAGCACCGGTCTTGATCAGGTTGCTGCCGCCGCTGATCACACCGCCCAGAGTCAGCGGGTTGGCGCCGCCGGTGGTGAGGTTGGCGTTCAGCGCGATGGCGTTGTTCAGCGTCGCATTGGCGCTGCTGTTGAGCGTGCCGCCCGCCCCGCCCACGGTCAGCGTGCCGGTGCCGAGCGCCGCGCCGTTGCCGACGGTCAGGCTGCCGGCGTTGAGCGCGGTGCCGCCGGTGAAGGTGTTGGCGCCGTTGAGGGTCAGGTTGGCCGTGCCGTTCTTGATCAACTGGCTGGCGCCGCTGAGCACGCCTCCGAGGGTCAATGCACTGCTGCCGCCGATCGCCAGATTATTGTTGAGAATGACGTTGTTGTTCAGCGTCACCGCGGTATTGCTGTCGAGAGTCGCCGCGCCGCCGACGGTGATATTGCCACTGCCCAGCGCAGCGTTGGCACCCGCTGTGATGGTGCCCGCGTTCAACGCAACAGCACCGAGGAACGTATTGGTGCCGTTGAGAATCAGGTTCGCCGCGCCGTTCTTGGTCAGCCCGCCGCTGCCGCTGACCACGCCGCCGAGGGTCAGGTTGGCGCTGCCACCGATGTTCAGGTTACCGCCGAGGGCGACGGCGTTGCTCAGCGCCACGGCGGTGCTGGCATCGAGGGTGGCGCCCGCTGCCGTGGTCAGTGCGCCGGTGCCCAGCGCGGTGTTGGAGCCGACGATCAGCGTCCCGGCATTCAGTGCCGTGCCGCCGGAGAAGGTGTTGTTGCCGCTGAGGGTCAGGTTCGCGGTGCCGTTCTTGATCAGGTTGCCGGCGCCGCTGATGACGCCGCTCAAGCCCAGTGCCTGAGTACCGCCAATGGTCAGATCCGCCGCCAGCGCCACCGCATTGGCCAGCGTCACGGCGGTGGTCGCATCCAACGTAGTGCCGGCCGCTGCGTTCAAGGCGCCCGTGCCGAGGGCGGTGTTGCTGCCGACGAGCAAGCTGCCGCCATTGAGCGCGGTGGTGCCGCTGTTGGTGTTGTTGCCGGTCAGGGTCAGGCTGGCGCTGCCGCTCTTGGTGATCGCGCCGGTGCCGGAGACGATGCCGGCCAGGGTCAGGGCATTGCTGCCGAGCACGTTCAACGCACCGGTGATGCCGACGTTATTGGCCAGGGTCACGTTGCCGGTGCTGTCGAGGCTGGTGCCGTTGCTGGTGTTGAGCACCCCGGTGCCCAGGGCGTTGTTGTTGCCGACGCGCAAGGTGCCGGCGCTGAGGCTGGTGTTCCCGGTGTAGGTGTTGATACCGTTGAGGGTCAGGCTGCCGCTGCCGGTCTTGGTCAGGTTGCTGGCGCCGCTGATCACCCCGCCCAGGGTCAGCGCACCGGTGCCGGTTGCGGTCAGGGTGCTGTTGAGCGTGATCGCGTTGGCCAGCGAAATCGGCGTCGTTGCCGAGATGCTCGAAGCGCCGCCAACGGTGATGCCGCCGGTGCTGAATGCCGAGTTATTACCCACTAGCACTGTGCCGCCGTTGAGCACCGTGTTGCCGGTGTAAGTGTTGATGCCGTTGAGGTTGAGCTGACCGCTGCCGATCTTGGTCAGGCCGCCAGTACCGGAAATCACGCCGTTGAGGGTCGTGCCGTTGATGCCCTGCAGGGTCAGGCCACCGGCGCCCAGACTGATCTGGTTGGCCAGCGACAAACCGGCATTGCTGGCCTGAAGAATCCCGCCGTTGGACGTCAGCACACCGCTGCCGAACGCGGCGTTGTCGTTGAACTGCGCGACACCGCCATTGAGTGTGGTCGCCCCGCTGACCAACGGCCCCTGCAAGGTCCAGGTGCCGCTGTTGAGGGTCAGGTTGTTGAAGTTGACGTAGGTCGCGCTGGACGCGGTGCCGGTCCCGGTGACGCCACCACCGACGCCGATCGGGTTTTGCAGGATCAGCGTGTTGGTGCCCCCCGCGCCGCCATCGATGGTGCCGGTCGGGGCGAAGGTCAGGTTGATGCCGACCAGGCCACCGAGGCCGACGGACACTTGCACACCGTCACCGACGTTAACGCTGGAACCGGTGATCGCGTAGAAGGTGTTGGTGCTGCCCGCACCCATCGACACACCGCCGGTGATGTTACCGGCGTTGGTGAAGGTGTTGCCTGCTGCCGACGTCTCGAACGCGATCCGGCCGTTGATCGTGCCGCTGGCACTGTTGGTCATGTTGACTTGCGAACCGCCATACACCCCGACCACCGGGGTATCGGCCAGGGTGATGCCGCCGACCGAGAGCCCGGTGGACGTAATGGTGCCGTCGTTGGTGATACTGGTGGTGCCCCCCGCCGCATTGTTAACGCCGATGGCCAGGCCGTCGATGCTGGTCAGATTGAGGCCGAGCAACATCCCGGTGCCGCGCATGATTCCGCTGGCATTGTTGACCACGCTGACCGTACTGGTCGCGCCGGTGCCGATGAATGCACCGCCACTGAGGACCGAAACCAGACCCAGCAATGCCGGGTCGAGGGTGCCGGAGTTGTTCAGGTTGATGTTGACCCCGGTCAGGCTGAGCACCTTGCCGCCGAGGGTGGCGTTCATCTGCGCGCCGGAGTTGACGTTGACCGTCAGACCGTTGGTAGCACTGCTGAAATTGTTCAGAAACAGCGGCAGGCTCGGCACACCGGTACAGGTGACCGTCGAACCGGCCGTGGAACACGTGGCCAACGCTGGAGTGCTCATCCCGCCGAACAGAAAGCCGGCGACACTCAGATGCACGGCGAGGGAAAGTGGGGAAAAACGCGAAACGAGGGCGACACCAAACCTTGCTTCCACGGGCTACTCCTTTCGTGGCCGATTTCGTCCTTGAAGGCGTGTAACAGCTGCAAGATCCAACACGCGTATCAAGCGTATGACGGTCATCAGATAAACCGTCCTATTCCAGACACACGCTAGTTGATGCCCTGCGATGGGACACCGGTTAAATAGTGTTAATACTTTTGTGCGATAAGGCCCTGCGTCGATACTTCCGGCTGTTCTGAGCAAGGGCTTGAGGATGATTTGAGGCGCTTTTGAGGGGAGTTGACCGAGTCGCCAGGTAATCCCACCAATCAATCGATTTTTCAGCCACTTGAGAAACTGGTACGGCTTATGCAAACGTTTGCGAGTCGCTGTTGACCGCCTTTTCGTTACAAAACCGTACAGGCCCCATAATCCGGGTCTTGATCCGCAAAAAGGACTTTGAATGCACGCTTCTTCCTGCCACCGCCTTCGCGGTGCGCGCACTTTTGCTGTTTCCCTGCTACTGGCCGGCGTTACCGGAGTTCTCAGCCACACCGCGCTGGCGCAACCTGCCCTGCCGGATGAATCCGCCCAGGGTGAAGCCCTCAGCTCCGAAGCCAGCCCGCCAAAAAAAGGCGCGTACCTGTCGGACTGGTACAACCAGGACCTGATGCTGATCGGCAGCAAGGACATCAGCTTCGGCCCGCAACCGGCCGACGACATCTACCTGGAATATGAATACTTCGGACGCAAGGGCCCGTTCGAGCTGTACGGCTACATCGACATCCCGAAGATCTTCAACATCGGCAACAGCCACGACAAAGGCGTGTGGGATCACGGCTCGCCGGTGTTCATGGAGCACGAGCCGCGCATCTCCATCGACTACCTCGCCGGTCGCAGCCTGGCCATCGGGCCGTTCAAGGAATGGTACGTGGCGTTCGACTGGATCTACGATCACGGCAGCCGCAAAGAGAACCGCGCCAACACGCTCTACAGCGGTTTCGGCACCGACATCGACACCCATTCAAGGGTCAATCTGTCGGCCAACCTGTACGGGCGCTACCAGTGGGAAAACTACGGCGCCAGCAACGAATATTCGTGGGACGGCTACCGCGCGCAACTCAAGTACATCGTGCCGATCGACACATTCAGCAACGGCGCCTCGCTGACCTACATCGGCTTCACCAACTTCGATTTCGGCTCGGACCTGCACAAGGACAACCCGGCGCGCACCGCCAATGCCACCGTGGCGACCAACGTCTTGCTGTACTCGTTCACCCACCTGCGCTTCACCCTGGTCGGCCGTTATTTCCACAACGGCGGCAACTGGGAGGACGGCAGCGAGCTGAACTTCGGCGACGGTAATTTCCGTGCGCGTTCCAATGGCTGGGGGTATTACGCGGGGGTTGGGTATCAGTTCTGATGCGATTGCAAACCCGCCAAAAAAATGTGGGAGCTAGCCTGCTAGCGATGGCGTCAGCACAGTCAATATTTTCTTCGACTGAACAAGCGCTTTCGCTAGCAGGCTAGCTCCCACAGGGTTTGTCACTATTTCTGAAGACTCAAGGAATCAGAATGACCTTGTCGCCACTGCCCTGATTCACATCGGCATACCGCGCCAGCCCTTCGGCCAGCGGCGCTTCGACAAGCCCTTGCGGCAGTGGCAGCAGGTCTTCGTCGAAGAACCGGCCGAACTGTTCCAGCATCGCCGCGCAGGCTTCAACGCCATACAGCAACGAGTTGATGCCGACCACCGAACCGCCCTTGCGATACAGCGCTAGCGCCGGCAGTTGCACATGCCCATCGACTGGCGCGGCGATGATCGCGATCCGGCCGAAGGTCGCCAATGCCGCCACCGAAGCCGGCAGCCAGAAACCGGTGGTGTCGAAGATCACGTCGGCGCCGCCGCGATACACCGCGTTGACCTGCGCACCCAGATCCTCGGGTTTATCCAGCTGAATCGTCTGATAACCCTGCGCCTGCAAATCCTTGACCTGCTCCGGCCGCCGCGCCGCCGCCAGCAACTGCGCACCGCGCACTTTGGCCAGCGCCAGCGCCGCCGTCGCCACCGCCCCGCCGCCGATCACCAGCAAACGGGTTTCGGCACTGACCAGGCTGCGCTCCAACGCATCCCACGCCGTGGTGTAAGGCACGCCGAGGCTGGCGGCCTGGGTGAAACTCAAATGCGAAGGCTTGTGCGCCACGCCATTGGCCGGCAGTTTGACGAACTGTGCGTGGGAGCCGTCGGCGAAGAAGCCCAGCTCACGCCCGGTGCCCCAGACCTCCTGACCGATCAACGCCTGCGGACCTTCGACCACGACACCGGCAAAGTCCCGACCGGGAATACGCGGCAGCGTGGTGTACGGGAAACGCCCGAGCACGTTCTTCACGTCGCTGGGATTGAGACCAGCAGCCTTGATCTGCACCAGCACCTCGTCAGCGCCCGGCACCGGCGTCGGCACCTCGACCAAGCGCAGGGACGACAGGTCGCCGGTTTTATCGAATTGCAGTGCTTTCATGGAAATCTCCGAAAGAAAAAGACAGGACTCAGGACAGCCAGCCACTGACCAGTTGCCGACCCATCGGCCACAACTGCTCGCCCGCCAGCATGCCCAGCAGACCCACCAGCGCGATGGCCGGCGGCGCCGGAGAACGGACATCCAGCGCGCCATACAGCAGGCCGACACCCAGACCGACGGCCAGTGAAATCAGGTAATTCATGGGATCACTCCGCCACAAAAGGAATGGGCAAAGTCTAGGGAAAGGCGGCGACCGGCATCGGCCAAGGACTTCTGAATTTCGGCCAAATCACCGGAAGGCACCGCTTCCCTTGTGAGAGCTGCGGTGCGACGATTCGATTTGCCGGCGATAGCGGTACATCTGCCGTAAATGTATCGACTGGCACGACGCCTTCGCGGGCAAGCCCGCTCCCACATGGGTTTTATGGTGTCAGGAGGAAGTCGTGCTGAATTGCGAAGGGGCGACACCCAGTTCCCGGCGGAACATGTCGCTGAAACTGCTCGGCGAATAACCCAGCTCGCGGGCAATCGCGCTGACCGGCACACCCTGGATCAACTCCGCCACTGCCGTCGCCAATTGCACCTGACGCCGCCATTCGGCAAAGCCCATGCCCAGCCCTTCCTTGAACAACCGTGCAAGCGTACGCACGCTGGCCCCGGCGTTTTCGGCATGCTGCTCGAAAGGAATATCCAGCGACGGCGCGGCCATCACCGCCTGACACAGGCTCATCAGCCGCCGGTCGGCATCGTCCGGCAGCGGGATCTTCAGCTGTGAACGCCTTGCGCGTTTCAGCTCCAGCAGCGCCAGTCCGACCAGCGCCTCGTAATAGTCCGGATCGCCGCTGTCGCCCTCTGCCACCAGCCCGACAATCAACTCACGCAGCAAACCGCCGACCTCGATCACCTGCACCGTCTCATCCAGCGTCGCCGCCAGCGCCGGGCGCAAGTAGATATTGCGCATCTGCAAATCCGACACCACCCGAATCCCATGCGGCACCCCCGGCGGCAACCACACCGCCCGCTGCGGCGGCACCACCAGCGCCTCGTGGGGCGTCTCGACCCACATCACCCCGCTCATCGCGTACAGCAACTGCCCCCACACATGCTCATGCGGCTCGATGAACAACCCACGCGGATACGTACGCGCCAGCGGCTGCACCGGCACATCGGTATCACTCAGATCAGGGGGCGCAGCGAGGGCCATGGCGAACATTCATCGGGGTTGGTGAGAGCGCCATGGTAACCAGTGCGCCTCGTTCCTTGCCATTGATAGATACCGTCGGACAATCCGAGTGAATTTTCCCGCAGCCCAGCGATCCTTCTATTACCACAGGGAGGAAGATGGGCTTTATGAACAACGCAAAACTGTACGTCATCGATTACACCCTTCACGGCACGCCAAAGTCGTTCATTATCCGCTCGGACAAAATGGACAACACCGAGGCGTGGCACTGGGCAAGCTGCGACGCAGGGGTCGGCCGCATCCCCCGTTTTGGCCGGGAGAAAGTGCAAAAGACCAGCAAGCCGATGGCAGAAAAATTCGGCGTGGAAAACGTCACATGGCGACCGGCCAGCTAAGCTTGCGCGCAGGCGGGGACACTTTTGGGGGAACTCACATGACAACCATCAACAGCCCGGCACACCTGGACTACGGCCTGGACACCCTGTTCGGTCGCATCACCAAAAGCGTCGACTGCCCGGTTGGCCTGGAACCCGTCGAAAACGACCCCTACCGCTTCGCCCTGCGCGTCCCGGCGCCCTTGCCGGAAGACCTTGAACAGGCCAAGACCATCGTCGTCAACGTCGAAGGCCGCCGCCTGCACGGCAACGTCCGCCACACCGAACGCCTGGACGACGACAGTCTGAAACTGGAAGTGGAGCCCGACTAGGCTCCACCTTTTCAATACCCAGGATTACTTGGGATGCGCACACTGACACCCCTTGCCCGAACACTCCTCACCACTCTTGTGATGATGCGCACAAGCCTCACAGCAATAATGCTTCCCGTGCGCCACATAAGAATGTTCACCCTCCTTGATCGTGCAACGACATCCCGGACAATCGCATTTTCTATCTGCCATGAAACAGACTCCTCTGGTGGTGGTTGTCTGAGGCCGAAAGAACAAGCCGTGCTACCAGTGTAGAAGGTGCTGGTCACGATGAGCGTTAGCTCGAGTACCGCTTTTGACGTACCGGCCCCATCGGCAGGCTGAGTGGAGGGATTTATCCGGGGGTGGG
Organism: Pseudomonas sp. 3-2; assembly: GCF_019710535.1. Lineage (NCBI taxonomy): Bacteria > Pseudomonadati > Pseudomonadota > Gammaproteobacteria > Pseudomonadales > Pseudomonadaceae > Pseudomonas > Pseudomonas sp. 3-2. The sequence continues at coordinate 4,278,211 of NZ_CP081200.1, forward strand.
AGCGCAGCGACCGTGCGGCGAAGCCGCATGCATCGAGAGGAGGTGCAGCGAAGCAAACCGTAGGCGATGCCCCCGGATGAATCCCGGAACGAAGGAACCCCGAGCCCCAGCGAGCGGGCCGTACGCCGGGGCCCAGACCTTTGGTTACTTTGGGCTGGGCCGGCATTCCGGCGTTTGCCAAAGTGACTCGCTGTAAGAGCGAAACCGCCAGCGGCCGCACCCGAAGAAACGGATATGCACTCAATAACCCTGGAACCTGGTCGGCCCAACGGCCGCCGCGTTCAATCAGCCTGACGCACGCTACTGCGATACATGAACACCAACGCCAGCCCCAAACAAACCATCGCCAAAACCCGACTCGAAGACAACTCAATAGCGGGATTCCCCAACCAGCCAAAATTATCAATCAACATCCCCATCCCCAACTGCCCGACAATCACCGCCACCGTCGCCACAGCCGCACCAACGCGCGGCACTGCACCAACCATGACCATCATATAAACCACCCCAAACAGCGCACCGCTAAGCTGCCACTTCGGCACCTCCAGCAAACTCACCGCCTGAGCAGGCTCAAAAAACAAAATCAACAACCCCGTAGAAACAGCGCCGACGACAAACGTCAACAAACTGCTGCGCAGAACACCAACGGTCTCCCCCAATCGCCCATTGATCGCCGCCTGCACACTCAACACCGCACCCGCCAACACTACGACCGCCAACAAAATAACCAGACTCATCGCATCACCCTCGCGCAATCAAAACCAAAGCCGCCACAATCAACCCCAACGCCAGCCACCGCTCAGCATTGACCTTCTTGCGCGTAGCCCCAAACCACCCGAAATGGTCAATCAGCACACTCTTGCCAACCTGCCCCGACAAAATCGCAATCATCGTCATCGCAATCCCGATATGCGGCGTGGCCAGCGTCAGCACCACCACATACATCGGCCCCAGAAACCCGCCGATCAACTGCCAGCGCGGCAGATCCGTCAGCGCCGGCCCTTTCTGCGGCCCCGCAAACAGCAACAGCAAAAACAGAATCGCCGACCCAACCCCGAAAATGCTCAAGGTCGCCCACAAATGCCCGACCTGCTCACCCAACGGCCCGAGCAACCCCGCCTCCACCGACAACCCCATGCCGGCCAGGATCACCAGCGGCAACAGCAACAACCGCAAACCGGGCCGGGCGACCGGGGCCGGCGCGGCACTCACTTCATCTAACGACTGCATCTGAAAAACCTCTGAAGGAAACGATGGCGCGGATTATCGGCTGGCGCAGCTGTGCGATAAATGGGAGCATCCGGACAACACTTTTGCGCAATTCGCACAGCAGGACACAGAATGCACGGGCTCAACGAACTGGGATTCAAGGCGCTAAGACTGTTTGTGGCCGTGCTCGACCACGGCAGTTTTTCCGAAGTCGCCCGCCGCGAGGGCGTGGCGCCCTCCTCGATTTCCCGGCAGATCCAGTTGATGGAACAGGCGCTGAACCAGCAATTGCTCTACCGCCACACCCGTGCGGTGACGCCGACCGAGGCCGGGCGCATGCTCGGCCACCACGCGCGGCTGGTGCTGGTGCAACTGGAAGAAGCCGAACAGGCCTTGCAGGAACAGCACAGCGAACCGACCGGCCTGGTGCGGATCAACGCCCCGGTGGTGTTTGGTCAGCGCCATCTGGCGCCATGGCTGGGTCGTTTGTGCGAGCGTTATCCGAAGCTGCAACTGGATATCCAGCAGACCGACCACTACATCGATCCGTTGCAGGAAGGCGCCGACCTGCTGTTTCGCATCGGCCCGTTGCACGACTCGAGCATGCAGGCGCGGATCCTGGCACCGCATCGCTTTCAGGTCGCGGCCAGCCCGGCGTATCTCGAGCGTTTCGGTACGCCACAGCAGCCCGCTGACCTCGCCCGCCACCAGTGCCTGGCCTACAAGGGCGCGACCGGCCTGCAGCGCTGGTTCTTCCGGCAGGATCAGGGCGAGTGGACGCCGTATTCAGTCAAGGGCCCGATCACCGGCAACCACGCGGACACGTTGACCCAAGCCGCGGTGCAAGGCTTGGGGCTGGTGATGTTTCCGTCATGGCTGATCGGCGAGGCGGTGCGTGCGGGCACGCTGGTGCAGGTGCTGGAGGATTATCAGGTGTCGAACAGTGTCGAGCCGCAGCAGATTTCGGTGCTGTGGCCGGGGAGCCGGCGGTTGTCGGTGAAGGTGCGGACGGTGATTGATTTCTTCATGGAATGCTTCGGCGAAGTGCCCTACTGGGACAGAGCATGAGCCTTACACAAAACCCAATGTGGGAGCGGGCTTGCTCGCGAAGGCGTCGTGTCAGTCAGCCATTCTGTATCTGACACAGCGCATTCGCGGGCAAGCCCGCTCCCACAACGTTTTTGCAGCAACCTTTAAATACGGAACTGGCCCACCAGTTTGCCCAGTCGCTGGCCAAGTTCGGCCAGACTACGCGAAGTCTGCGCCCCCAACTGGGTCTCATCCGCCACGTTATCCACCGCCACCGCAATCTGATGCACGCTGCGGTTGATCTCTTCGGCCACCGCCGTCTGCTCCTCGGCGGCACTGGCAATCTGCGCGTTCATCGAATTGATGGTCGCAATCAGATCCGCCATCGCATCCAGCGATGCCCCCGCCTGATTGGCCTGGGCCGACGTGCCGTCACCCGCCTCGCTGGAACGGCGCATGGCCTCGACCGCCGACTGCGTCCCCGCCTGCAAGCGGTCGATCATTCCCTGAATTTCCTGCGTACTGATCTGCGTGCGCGAAGCCAGCGCCCGCACCTCGTCCGCCACCACCGCAAACCCGCGCCCGGCCTCGCCGGCCCGCGCCGCTTCAATCGCAGCGTTGAGCGCCAGCAGGTTGGTCTGTTCGGCGATCGAGCGGATCACCCCGAGCACGCCGACAATCGACGACACGTCCTGTTGCAAGCTATCGAGGGACACGCCGCTGCTGCGGATATCGTCCACCAGCGCATGAATCTGCTTGATGCTGCCGGCCACCACGCGCTTGGCGGTCTGGCCTTCTTCGTCGGTCTGCTGCGCGGCGACGGCGGCGTTCTGCGCGCTCTTGGCGACTTCTTGTGCGGCCGCAGACATTTCGTTGATCGCCGTGGCGACCTGATCCGTCTCGTGACGCTGACGCTCCATGGCCTGATCGGAGCGCTGGGCCTGATCCGACACTTGCGTCACCAGCCCGGTCAGTTGCGAGGTCATTTCGGTGATCTGCCGCACCAGGCCGTGGATCTTGTCGACGAAACGGTTGAACGAGCCGGCCAGTTCGCCGAGTTCGTCCTGGCTGGTGATGGTCAGGCGCCGGGTCAGGTCGCCCTCGCCCGCCGCGATGTCATCGAGGTTGGCTTTCATCAGGGTCAGCGGTCGCAGAATGGTGTTGGCCAGCAGCATCCCCGCCGCCGCGATCACCAGCAGCACCACCACCGCCACGCCGACGATGCTCAGCACCACGCCCTGCATGCGCTCCTGCACCTTGGCCTCGACCACCGCCACTTGCGCTTCGATGCCATCGAGGTTGACCGACGTACCCACCGCCATGTCCCACTTCGCCAGGTATTCGGTGTAGCCGAGTTTCGGCACCAGCACTTTCGCGTTGCCCGGCAGCGGCGAGCTGTATTGCAGGTAGTGGGAGCCGTCCTTCGCGACTTTCACCAGGTCGCGGTTGACGTAGACGCCGTTCGGGTCGCGGTTGTCCTTGAAGCTTTTGCCCACGCCTTCGGGGTCGTTGGCCTTGAACAGGCGCACGGTCTCGGAGTCGTAGCCGAAGAAGTAGCCATCCTTGCCGTACTTGATGCTCGACAGCAGTTTGATCGCTTGCGCCCGCGCCTCGGCGTCGCCGGGAGCGGCAGCGTCGTACAACGGTTTGATGGTGGTCATGGCGACGGCGACGTAGCTGGCCAGCGTAGCTTTGGCGTCGCCGAGCAAGCGTTCGCGGGTCTGCTGGACTTCATTGCGCGCCTGTTCCTGAAGGATGAACAGCGTGGTCAGGCTGATCACCAGTGCAAAGAGCAGCACCGGAAGGACGGCAAGGGACAGGACTTTAGCCTTGAGACTCAGGCGCATGGGGGCTCACTCTTTTGGTTTTATTGGCGTGGTTAAAGGCTTTAACGGCACGCGGAACCAAAAGTTGAGCCTGGAGACACCTCATGTCCTTGTGGGAGCGGGCTTGCCCCGGGCGGCGATCCGACGATAGCGGTGTTTCAGTCACATAAATATTGAATAGGCGGACGCCATCGCGGGCAAGCCCGCTCCCACAGGGAATTTGGGGGTTACAGGACCATCGCAGCCACCCAGCCAAACGCCAGCAGCGGCAGGTTGTAGTGCAGGAAAGTCGGGACCACGGTGTCCCAGATGTGATGGTGCTGGCCGTCGATGTTCAGCCCGGAGGTCGGGCCGAGGGTCGAGTCCGACGCGGGCGAACCGGCATCGCCCAAGGCACCGGCCGTGCCGACGATGCAGACAATCGCCATCGGGCTGAAGCCCAGTTGCACGCACAGCGGCACAAAAATCGCCGCCAGGATCGGCACCGTGGAAAACGAAGAGCCGATGCCCATGGTTACCAGCAGCCCGACCAGCAGCATCAGCAAGGCACCGATGCCTTTGCTGTGGTTGATCCACGACGCCGACGACTCGACTAGCGTCTGCACCTCGCCGGTGGCCTTCATCACTTCGGCGAAGCCGGAGGCGGCGATCATGATGAAGCCGATCATCGCCATCATCTTCATGCCTTCGGTGAACAGGTCATCCGTTTCGCGCCATTTGACGATGCCCGACGCCGAAAAGATCAGGAAACCGGCCAGCGCCCCGATAATCATCGAATCCAGCAGCAACTGAATAATGAAGGCTGCGGCAATGGCGACGCCGGCGATCAACAGGCTGCGCGGGTTGTACTGCACTGCCACCTGCTCGACCTGCTCGATTTTTCCCAGGTCGTAGACGCGTTTCTTGCGGTAACTGATAAAGGCGATACCCAGCCCTGCCAGCATGCCCAGCGCCGGAATTCCCATGGCATGGGTGACGTTGATCCCGCTGATGTCAACGCCACTGCGGGCAACGTTGGCCAGCAGGATTTCATTAAGGAAAATGTTGCCGAAGCCCACCGGCAGGAACATGTACGGCGTAATCAGGCCGAAAGTCATGACGCAGGCGATCAACCGGCGGTCCAGTTGCAGCTTGGTCAGTACATAGAGAAGCGGCGGCACCAGCAGCGGAATGAACGCAATGTGGATCGGCAGGATGTTCTGCGAAGCGATCGCCACCACCCACAGCAGGCCGATCAGCAGCCATTTGACGCTGCCGCCACCGGTCGCATGCTGGCGATCAACCATCGCCAGAGCCTTGTCGGCCAGCGCATGGGCCAGGCCGGACTTGGCAATCGCCACGGCGAAAGCGCCGAGCAACGCGTAGGACAACGCCACCGTCGCCCCGCCGCCCAGGCCACTGTTGAAAGCCTTGAGCGTGGCGTCGATACCCAGACCACCGGTCAGGCCACCAACCAGCGCACCGACGATCAATGCGATCACCACATGCACCCGGGACAGGCTGAGGATCAGCATGACGCCGACCGCAGCAATCACTGCATTCATTTCACTACCTCAAAAACACGACGGTAAAACCATTCACCGCCAGACAGGATGAGTCCGGCCGACAAGCCACGAGGGTCGCCAGCGGATTTGCATAGAGGGTCTTATTAGAAGGGCGCGCACTGTGCCGCAGCGCGGGCGCAGTGTCAAAGCGACTGGTCGCAACACTGTGTAACTTTCCATGATCAATCCGCTGAACAGGGCATATCCGCCACAACATGCGTCAATTCGCCCTATTGCATTTACGCCATAAAGAAAGCCGAAACGCGGCCGTTACAGTGCAAAGTCTCAGATATTTATCGAATAAGGACGTTTCCATGTCACTCAGACAACTTTCCATCCAATGGAAAATCACCCTGCTCGCCGGGCTCTGCCTGGCCGGTATCGTGACCCTGTTGGTAGGTCTTTCGCTGTATCGCATGGAGCACAGTTCCGAACTGGTGAAAGCTTCGAGCATGGAAATGCTCACCGAGTCGGCCCAGGCCCGCATCGAATCCCAGGGCGAAGTCCAGGCAGCGGGCATTCGCCAGCAGTTCATGGATGCCTATCAATATGGCCACGGCTTCTCGCGTCAGGTGCTGTTCCTGCGTGAGCAGGCCGAGAAGCGCTTCCTCGATGCCTTCGACCTGCGTGAGGACATGACCCGTCAGGTGAAATCGGCCTTGCAGGCCAATCCGGATCTGCTAGGCCTGTCGCTGGTGTTTGAAGCCAACGCGCTGGATGGCAAAGACGAACTATTCGCCGGGCAAAGTGAATTAGGCAGCAACGACAAGGGCCGTTTCGCCCTGTACTGGTCGCAGCCGACCCCGGGCAAGGTGACCTCGATGGCCCTGCCGGAAAGCGACATGAGCGACACGAGCACCGGCCCCAGCGGTCAGGCCGCCAACGCCTGGTTCACCTGCCCGCGCACCACGCTCAAGCCATGCGTGATCGAACCCTACTTCTATGTGATCGACGGGCAAAAGGTGCTGATGACCAGCATCGTGTTCCCGCTGATGGTCAACGGCAAAGTCATCGCCTCGCTGTCGGTGGACATCAACCTCAACAGCCTGCAAGCGATCAGCCAGAGCGCCAGCAAAAAGCTCTACGACGGCCAGACCGCCGTGAGCATCGTCAGCCCCGCCGGCCTGCTCGCCGGTTACAGCCCGAACGCCAATAAACTCAGCCAGCGCCTGGATGCCGTGGACACCACCAGCGGCGCCGAACTGCTGCGTCTGCTCGCCTCGAGCAACGCCGTCAGCAGCCTGCACAGCAACGCGCAACTGAAAGTGCTGTCGCCGTTCCAGCCGATTCCCGGCGGCCCGTCCTGGGGCGTACTGCTCGATGTGCCGGAAAAGGTTCTGGTCAGTCGCGCCGAAGCACTCAAGCAGCAACTCGATGCCAGCAACACCTCAGGCACCCTGATCGAACTGAGCCTCGGCGTGCTCGCTGCGCTGATCGGCCTTTTGCTGGTGTGGCTGATGGCGCGCAGCGTGACCAAACCGATCCTCGGCGTGGCCCACATGCTGGAAGACATCGCCAGCGGCGAAGGCGACCTGACCCGCCGCCTGGCCTATGACAAGAAAGACGAACTCGGTCAACTCGCTGGCTGGTTCAACCGTTTCCTCGACAAGCTGCAACCGATCATCGCCGAGGTGAAACGCTCGGTGCAGGACGCGCGCAACACCGCCGACCAGTCTTCAGCGATTGCGACCCAGACCAGCGCCGGCATGGAGCAGCAATACCGTCAGGTCGATCAGGTCGCCACCGCATCCCACGAAATGAGCGCCACCGCCCAGGACGTGGCCCGCAGCGCGGCACAAGCCGCCGAAGCGGCCAAGGATGCCGACCGCGCCACCCGTCAGGGCCTGACCGTGATCGACCGCACCACCGCCAGCATCGACACCCTCGCCGCCGACATGAGTGCAGCGATGGTGCAGGTCGAAGGCCTGGCCGCCAACAGCGAGAAGATCGGCACCGTGCTGGAAACCATCCGCGCCATCGCCGAACAGACCAACCTGCTGGCCCTCAACGCCGCCATCGAAGCCGCCCGCGCCGGTGAAGCCGGGCGCGGTTTTGCGGTGGTCGCCGACGAAGTGCGCAACCTCGCCCGCCGCACCCAGGAATCGGTGGAAGAAACCCGCCAGGTGATCGAGCAATTACAGAACGGCACCCAGGACGTGGTCGGTTCGATGGGCAACAGCCATCGCCAGGCCCAGGGCAGCGTCGAACAGGTCGGCCAGGCCGTGACGGCGCTGCGCCAGATCGGTGATGCGGTGACGGTGATCAGCGACATGAACCTGCAGATTGCCAGCGCCGCCGAGGAACAGAGCGCGGTGGCTGAAGAGATCAACAACAACGTGGCGACGATTCGTGATGTGACGGAGTCGCTGTCGGGGCAGGCGAATGAATCGGCGCGGGTGAGTCAGTCGCTCAATAGTCTGGCGAATCAGCAGCAGAGTCTGATGGATCAGTTTCGGGTCTGACGCTCAAGCCCGCTCACCACAAACCTCGTGGGGGCGGGCTCACCGTCGAGGCAACTGAATCTCCACCTTCAACCCGCCCCACTCGCTTTCGCCCAGCACCAGCACCCCGCCCCAGGTGTCGACGATGTCGCGCACAATCCCCAGCCCCAAGCCATGCCCGTCGGTCTGCTCATCCAGCCGCGTCCCCCGGCTGAATACCTGAGCCCGCTGCGCCTCGGGAATCCCCGGCCCGTCGTCTTCCACACTCAGCACAAAACCATCCGCCGTTTCGACCACACTCAGCCGCACCTCGGCATCCGCCCATTTGCAGGCGTTGTCCAGCAGGTTGCCGAGCAGTTCCAGCAGATCTTCACGATCCCACGGCAATTGCAGGCCCGGCGGGGCCACGTAACTCAGTTCCAGATGCTCGCCATGGATCATGTTCAACGTCGACAGCAACCCCGGCAGCTCGGCGTCGCAATCGAACAGCGCTCCCGGCAACGCATCGCCAGAGAGCCGCGCACGGTTGAGCTCGCGGTTCAGCCGTTGCTGAACCTGCTCCAGTTGTTCCTTGAGGATCTTGCGCAGTTCCGGGTGCGCGTCGAGCCGTTCACTCGACGCCAGACTCAACAGCACCGCCAACGGGGTTTTCAGCGCATGCCCGAGATTGCCCAGAGCGTTGCGCGAACGCTTCAGGCTGTCTTCAGTGTGCGCCAGCAAATGGTTGATCTGCGCCACCAGCGGTTCCAGTTCCGCCGGCACTTGTTCATCGAGTTGCGAACGCTGGCCCTGCTGCAACTGGGCGATCTGCTCGCGGGCCTTTTCCAGCGGCCGCAACGCGCGGCGCACGGTCAGACGTTGCAACAACAGAATCAGCAGCAACCCGGCCAAACCGAGGCCGAGGCCGATCTGGCGCATGCGCTGGAAACTCTCGCGCACCGGCGTGTAATCCTGAGCCACGCTGATGGAAATCGACTGACCGAGCCGTCGATAGTCCGAGCGCAGTACCAGCAATTGCTGGCCGTCCGGCCCCAGTTGCAAGTTGCTGTGCAGGCCGGAGCGTTCGAGCAACGGCAGGTCCTGATCCCACAACGAGCGGGAGCGCCAATGGCTGTCAGCGAAGTCGATGCGGAAGTAATGCCCGGAAAACGGTCGCTGATAAGCCGGTGACAGGTGCCGCTCATCCAGCTGCAAGCCTTGCGGCCCGCGAACCAGCGCCACCAGCAGGCTCTCGCTGTCGTTGCGCAGCCCGGCTTCGAGATAGCGCTGCAATCCCACTTCGAACAGCCACAGGCTGGTTTGCGCCAGCAGCACACCGACGACCACCAGCACGCTGATCAACCCCAGGCTCAAGCGGCGCTGGATCGATCTCACGAAGCCTGTCCGCCAAACAGATAACCCTGACCGCGACGGGTTTCGATCACGCTCTTGCCGAGCTTGCGGCGAAGGTGATTGACGTGAACTTCCAGCACGTTGGAATCGCGCTCGGTCTCGCCGTCGTAGAGGTGCTCGGCAAGGTGGCTTTTGGAGAGGATCTGTTCCGGGTGCAGCATGAAGTAGCGCAGCAGACGGAATTCGGCAGCGGTCAGCTGAATATCGGCGCCGTCGCGCACGACACACTGGCGGCCCTCGTCCAGGTGCAGTCCTGCGGCCTTGAGCGTCGGTTGGTTGGCCTGGCCCTTGGAACGGCGCAGCAGCGACTGGATGCGCAAATACAGCTCTTCCGGGTGGAAGGGTTTGGTCAGGTAATCGTCGGCACCGGCCTTGAGGCCTTCGATGCGCTCGGCCCAGGAGTCGCGGGCAGTGAGGATCAGCACCGGAATCGTCAGACCGCCGGCGCGCCATTGCGCCAGCACCTCAAGCCCCGGAACGCCGGGCAGACCGAGGTCGAGGACGATCAGGTCATAAGGCTCGCTGCTGCCCTGATAGACCGCATCGCGTCCGTCCGCCAGCCAGTCCACCGCGTAGCCCTGACGTTGCAGGCCTGCCAGCAATTCGTCGGCCAGCGGTACGTGGTCTTCCACCAGAAGCAAGCGCATCGGTCAATCTTCCTTGTCTTTCACGAGTTCGCCGGTGTCGGCCTTCAAGTGCAGCTCGCGGGCCACACCCTCGACGGTCAGCAACTCGACTTCATAAATGTAGACGTCGTGTTTTTCTTCCAGCTCGACTTCCAGCAGTTTCGCGCCGGGATAACGGTCCATCGCCTGGTGTAATACCTGCTCGAGCGGCAGGATCACACCCTGCTTGCGCAGATTGAGGGCTTCGTCGGGACCCAGGTCGCGGGCCATGGCCGTCGAGCAAAACATCACCAGCGCCAATGCCGTACGGCGGGTGGCGCGAACATTCACCTTCATTACGTATCCTGATGATCCTTGAGCACTTGCCCGCTCACCGCGTCCAGTTCCAGATCCCATTCCAGCCCCTGCGGATCACGCAGTTCGATCTGGTAGATGTACTTGCCGTACTGTTCTTCCAGCTCGGTGTCGGTGATCGTCGAACCCGGGTGTTTGGCCAGCGCGGTGGCGTTGAGCTTCTCGAAGGAGACGATAGTACCAGCGTCGCGCAGGCGCAGGGCTTCATCCGGGCCGAGATCGCGGGCGTGAACGGTGCTGGCGGTGAGGCCGATGATCGAGGCGATGGTCAGGGCAGTCAGGGTTTTCATGGTGTCTCCGTATTTTTATGTGTCGCTACGGGCCGCACCTTAACGGTGCGAACTTAACTGAAACTGAATTGCCATCATTGGGCCTGCTCCTGCAGCCACGGCAACATGTGCTTATAATCTTTCGCTTGCTAACGATCGAGACCGGTATGACCGCCATTCACATCAAGTTCCCTGCCCTCACCCTCAAGGCCGGCCCCAGGGCCATGGCGCGCATTCGTGCCCAAGGCCTGAACGCCGCCGACGTCGGTACCCTGCCCGGCGCTGCCGGTGGGCCCAAGGCATTGGGGATTCAGGGGCTGGATCTGGCGTTGTTCGGCGAGTGGCTGCCGGCCGCGCCGCGCGAGCGTTCGCTGATCGGTGCGTCGGTGGGTTCCTGGCGGTTCGCCAGTGCCTGCCTGCCGGACGCCGCCGAAGGCATCCGCCGCCTTGGTCATCTGTACACCGAGCAGAACTTCAACAAAGGCGTGACCATTGCCGAGGTCAGCCGCAGTTCGCAGCGCATGCTCGATGACCTGCTCGACGGCCGAGACACGAGCCTTCTGACCAACGCCCATTACCGCTTGAACATCATGGTGGTCAAAAGCCACGGCGGGCTGGCGGAGGATCATCGCGGCCGGCTCGGGCTGGCGCTGGGTTCGGTGATCGCCGACAACCTGCGCGGCCGCGCGCGGCTGTCGCGGCACTTCGAACGGCTGATCATCCACGACCCGCGCCTGGCGCCACCGGTGCATGCGCTGAATGACTTCCCGTCGCGTTTCGTCGCCCTCGACGCCGGCAACCTGCGCCAGGCGCTGCTGGCATCGGGTTCGATCCCGATGGTCATGGAAGGCGTGCGCGACCTGCCGGGCGCCGGTGCCGGCACCTTCCGCGACGGCGGTCTGCTGGACTACCACCTCGACCTGCCCTACAGCGGCGACGGCATCGTGCTCTATCCGCACTTCACCGACCGAGTGATCCCGGGCTGGTTCGACAAGACTCTGCCTTGGCGCAAAGCTTCGGTGGAGCGCTTGCAGGACGTGCTGCTGCTCGCGCCGTCGAAGGAATACCTGGCGCGTCTGCCCTACGGCAAACTCCCCGACCGTAACGACTTCAAGCGTTTCATGGGCGATGCGCCGAGCCGACAGAAATACTGGCGCGCGGCGATGGACGAGAGCCGCCGGATGGGTGACGAATTCCTTGAACTGACTGCCAATGGTCGCCTCGCCGAGCGCTTGCTGACCCTTTAGTCAGCACAGCCGGGAACAAGCTGATAAACTCGCCGCCTGCCCGAATTCGCTGCGGCGAACGCCATCTGAACAGAGCTGAAATCACTGTGGAAATCTTCAAGGAATTTACGTTCGAATCCGCCCACCGCCTGCCCCACGTACCGGACGGCCACAAGTGCGGACGCCTGCACGGTCACTCGTTCAAAGTGGCGATTCACCTGAGCGGCGACCTCGATCCGCACACTGGCTGGATCCGTGATTTCTCCGAGATCAAGGCGATTTTCAAGCCGCTGTACGAGCGTCTGGACCACAACTACCTGAACGACATTCCTGGCCTTGAGAACCCGACCAGCGAAGTGCTGGCCAAATTCATCTGGAATGAATTGAAGCCCCTGCTGCCGGAACTCAGTGCGATCCGCATCCACGAGACCTGCACCAGCGGTTGCATCTATCGCGGCGAGTAATTCCCGCGACACAAAAAAACCACCGAGACCGGTGGTTTTTTTACGCCTATGCTTTTTGGCTCGAACCCGCCAAGAGGACAGGCCCATGACGGACTGGCTGCTGGATCAGGTCTTTGATTTCAACGGGCGACAGATTCGCCACGGGGTGCGCGGCGACGGCCCGCCGCTGGTATTCGTGCACGGCACGCCCTTCTCGTCTTACGTGTGGCACCGCATCGCGCCGCACTTTTTTGCCACGCATCGGGTGCATTACTTCGACCTGCTGGGCTACGGGCAGTCCGAGCAACCGGATGCCGACGTTTCCCTCGGCGTGCAGAACGAATTGCTCGTTCAGTTGCTCGATCACTGGAATCTGCAACGCCCGGACGTGGTCGCCCACGACTTCGGCGGCGCCACCGTGCTGCGCGCTCATCTGCTCAACGGCAAGGATTACCGCAGCCTGACCCTGATCGACCCGGTCGCGCTGACACCCTGGGGTTCGCCGTTCGTGCAGCACGTGCGCCAGCACGAAGCGGCGTTCAGCGGCCTGCCGGATTACATCCAGCGCGCCATCGTACCGACCTACATTCGCGGGGCGATTCACCGGGAGATTCCCGATGACGAACTGGCGCCCTACGTGCAGCCGTGGCTGGGCGATCCGGGGCAAGCGGCGTTCTACCGGCAGATCGCGCAGATGGATCAGCGCTACACGCTGGAGGCGCAGCCGCTGTACCCGACGATCCGCTGCCCGGTGCAGATTCTCTGGGGTGAAGAGGATCAGTGGATTCCCATTGAGCGCGGGCGCGAGTTGCACAGGATGATTCCCGGATCGCAGTTTCACCCGATCCCGAATGCCGGGCATCTGGTGCAGGAGGATGCGCCTGAAGCCATAGTCGCTGCGCTGCTGCGGTTCCTCTGATCCAATCCCGTGCCCCTGTGGGAACAACTGCTCCCACATGGTTCGGTGTGGCGCCCGATGCACTGCTTTCGCGCCGATCATCCGTGTCTCGTCTATAAATACCCGCAACATCGCGTTTGGCACGACCGCTGCAACCTCTTCGCGTCCTCCCCTTTCCAGCAAGGAATGCCCCCATGACGCAAAACGATCCCGGCAACGATTACCCCCTCAGCGAAGTGCCGATGCACGCGCGCAAAGGCCTGGCCTCCACGGCGATGGTGCTGCTGGGGTTCACCTTCTTCACGGCGACCATGTTTGCCGGCGGCAAGCTCGGCGTGGCGTTCAACTTCGGCGAAATGCTCGCCGTCATCGTCATCGGCAATCTGCTGCTCGGCGTGTACGCCGCAGGCCTGGGTTACATCGCCTTCAAGAGCGGGCTGAATTCGGTGCTGATGGGGCGCTTCTGTTTTGGCGAAGTCGGCAGCAAGCTCAGCGACCTGATCCTCGGGTTCACCCAGATCGGCTGGTACGCCTGGGGCACCGCGACGGCGGCGGTGGTGCTCGGCAAATATTTCGATCTGAATGAAGCCACGGTGCTGGGGCTGATGGTGCTGTTCGGCCTGGTGTTCTGCGCCACGGCGTATGTCGGTTATCGCGGACTGGAGATTCTGTCGTACATCGCGGTACCGGCGATGATGTTGCTGCTGATGCTGTCGATGTGGGTCGCCACCGTGAAAGTCGGCGGCCTCGACGGTTTGCTCAGCGTCGTGCCCAGCGGTTCGCTGGATTGGTCGACCGCCATCACGCTGGTGTTCGGCACCTTCGTCAGCGGTGCGACCCAGGCCACCAACTGGACGCGTTTTTCCCGTTCGGCGCGGGTCGCGGTGCTGGCCAGCCTGATCGGCTTTTTCATCGGCAATGGCCTGATGGTGCTGATCGGCGCCTACGGCGCAATCGTCTACCAACAACCCGACGTGGTCGAAGTGCTACTGTTGCAAGGCTTCGCCATGGCGGCGATGGCGATGCTGTTGCTGAACATCTGGAGCACCCAGGACAACACCATCTACAACTTCGCCGTCGCCGGCTGCAACCTGCTGCGCACCGGGCGCCGCAAGACCGTGACCCTGGCCGGTGCCGTGATCGGCACGGCGCTCGCGCTGCTGGGCATGTACGACATGCTGGTGCCTTATCTGATCCTGCTGGGCACGGTGATCCCGCCGATTGGCGGGGTGATCATGGCGGACTTTTTCTTCCGCTGGCGCGGGCGTTATCCGCGTCTGGCCGACGCACGGTTACCGGCGTTCAACTGGCCGGGGCTGGCGGCTTACGCGGCCGGAACCGTCGCCGCGTTCGGCTCGCCGTGGGTCGCGCCGCTGGTCGGCATCGCCGTTGCCGCGTTAACGTATATCGCAGTGACCGGCCTGCTCGGCGCCCGCAACGCGGCCGCCCCTCTACAAGATCTATAAAAGGATTCGCCCGATGCACATCATCAACGCCCGACTGCGCAACCAGGAAGGTCTGCACGAATTGCACCTCGAAGACGGCCTGATCAGCAGCATCGCTCGCCAGACCGAAGCGCCGACTCTGGGCCCCGACGACCTCGACGCCGGCGGCAATCTGGTGGTGCCGCCCTTCGTCGAGCCGCACATTCACCTCGACGCCACCCTGACCGCCGGCGAGCCGCGCTGGAACATGAGCGGCACGCTGTTCGAAGGCATCGAGTGCTGGGGCGAGCGCAAAGTCACCATCACCCAGGAAGACACCAAAACCCGGGCCAGGAAAACCATTCAAACCCTCGCCGCCCACGGCATCCAGCACGTGCGCACCCACGTCGACGTCACCGACCCGCAACTCACCGCGCTCAAAGCGATGCTTGAAGTACGCGAGGAAAGCCGTCACCTGATCGACCTGCAGATCGTCGCGTTCCCCCAGGAAGGCATCGAGTCGTTTCGTAATGGTCGCGAGCTGATGGAAGAAGCGATCCGCATGGGCGCGGACGTGGTCGGCGGGATCCCGCATTTCGAATACACCCGCGATCAGGGCGTCAGTTCGGTGAAATTCCTGATGGACCTCGCCGAGCGCACCTGCTGCCTGGTGGACGTGCACTGCGACGAAACCGACGACCCGCATTCGCGCTTCCTCGAAGTGCTGGCCGAAGAGGCTCGCAGCCGCGACATGGGCGCCCTCGTGACCGCCAGCCACACCACCGCGATGGGCTCCTACGACAACGCCTACTGCGCCAAACTGTTCCGCCTGCTCGGCCATTCGGGGATCAGTTTTGTCTCCTGCCCGACCGAAAGCATTCACCTGCAAGGTCGCTTCGATAACTTCCCGAAACGCCGCGGCGTGACCCGCGTCAACGAACTGCTCGAAGCCGGCATGAACGTCTGCTTCGGCCAGGATTCGATCGTCGATCCGTGGTATCCGCTGGGCAACGGCAACATCCTGCGGGTCCTCGAAGCCGGCCTGCACATCTGCCACATGCTCGGTTATCGCAACCTGCAGAGCGCGCTGGATCTGGTCACCGACAACAGCGCCAAGGCCATGCACCTCGGTGAGCGCTACGGCCTGGAACAGGGCCGCCCGGCGAACCTGCTGATCCTGTCGGCGGACAGCGATTACGAAGTCATCCGCAGCCAGGGCCTGCCGCTGTATTCGATCCGCAACGGCAAGGTGCTGATGAAGCGGCAGATGCCGGTGGTGGAATTCGTCTAAGGTGTAGAAGTCGGCGCTGCAACGGCGCCGACTTCTTCCGATGGACGCACTGTCATGCCGTAGTTCGCGCGTAGTTGCTCCGCTGCCATCCTCATTGATCCGTGAGGACGCGACATGAATCAAAAGACCACTTCCGATCCCATGGCCACGCTTTACCAGGAAGGCCGCCATACGTTTGTCGAACTCGTACCCGATGGCGGGGACAGGCTCGACGCCTTGTTTCGTACCGTTCCCGCACTGCGCGAACTTGCCGTTGGCGTGGTGTACGGACATTTACACTCACGTCCCGGTCTTGATCCGCGATTACGCGAAGCGGTGTCATTTGCCGCCATTGTCGCCTCGGGCATGGTCGGACCACCGCTGAGCGTGCACCTCAAAACCGGCCTGGCATCGGGCCTCGCACCGGGTGAATTGACTGAAATACTGCTGCAGGCTTCGGCCTTCGCCGGTTTCCCCCGAGCGGTCAGCGCTGCGGAGCAGCTCAATCATCTGTTTGCAGACGCGGGCCTTGAATCACCACCGCCCCCTACCCCGAGAGAAGTCACTTCGAGATTTTGCTCTGACGTTCGCGAGGGCCATTCACCAATTCCGTTGAGTGCCGCCGTGAAACGCCAATTGCGGCACGCAGACCGTTTGGCGCTGCAAGCCTGCACAGCACAGGCTGTGATCGTCGAGTGTTTTCAAAGCCCCGAAACGCAGCCCAAAGCCCTGCTGTATGTGACGGTGGACGATGACACTGTTGTCGCCGTGAAACTTTTCAAGGCCCAATGAACGGTTTCATGGTTATGGATCGGGGCGGCTTTATCGCCAAACGATAGAGCCGACCTGTCAGATCTGACAGGCGACAAGCGCGGCGTGTCGGCTCACAGTAAGCCCCAAGGGATCCATCGTTCCCGGGGGGACGACCATGAAAGGGACTTCACCTTTTTGTCCGATGTGCGGTGCCAAACAGACGCACGCCGAGCAGCTCGCCATCGCGCTCTTCCAGTAAAATCGGGGCCGTCCCGCCTGGCATCACCACCTGCACCTCTCCCGCCGACACCCAGCCTACCCGCCATGCCGCAGACGCCACCGCACTGGCGCTGGTGCCGGAGGACGCCGTCGGCCCCTCGCCCCGTTCGAACACCCGCGCCACAATGCGTTGATCGCCAGCGCGCATCGCCCATTGCAGGTTGATCCCGGCCGGGCACGGCTGGCCGGCGCCGGTGGGCATGGCGTAGGCGATGGCGGTCAGACAGTCTGCCAGCGGCGATTCAAGCATCTGTGCGTTGCTCGGCAATGCGGCTTCATCCTGCACCAGGGTCACGCAATGCGGATTGCCGATGCGCACGAACTGGCTGTGCGCCCAGGCAGGATCGAGTTGCGCCAGCGGTCGAACACCGCTGACTTGCACACCATTGAAAGGGTGCGACTCAACCCCGAGCGCACCGACCGCCGCCGGGCCGAAACCGGGCTGGCCGAGGTCCAGCCAGAAGCCCTGCACGCCCGCCACTTTCGCCGGTTTCACCGAGGTCGGCACGGGCGATAGTGCGTCCTGTTTGTCGTGATGCACCCGCAGCGTCGCGCCCTCCTCCGGCATCACCCCCTGTTCGAGCAGCGCCTGGGAGAAGATCGTCAGGCCGTTGCCACTGCGCTCGGCCAGCGTGCCGTCGGTGTTGACGATCAGCAGGTCGAAGGGTGGCGAGGATTGAAACGGGCCGATCAGCAAGCCATCGCTGCGATGATGCTTGACGCCGGTGGGGCGAATCCCATCCGGCCATTGGCAGAATGTCGCGATAGCGTGCTCGCTCCAGATGGCTCTGGATGACGCCGCCTCCTGTGCGTTGGTCGGCAGGTCGATACCCACCTCACGTACCTGCAGGGGTGAAACCACACCATAGATATTGCCGCGTGCATCGTAGAACTTTGCCATCTCGTTTCCTGCGTTCAGGTTGCTGTCAGCGCTCCACTGTATCGCCTGACGGGATCGTCAATCACGTGGAAATATCAGCAAAAGCGATATCACTTCGCCACGAAACATTTAGTAGCAACTTCAAGAAGACCATATGAACCGTGGCTTTCCGGGCATGTGCGCAACTTTTTGCGCAACTTTAAGCCTTTATGATCCGACTCGGTTCTGGATCAGGCTTTCGCCGAGGTTAGAACTTTCAGGAGATTTCGTTTCACCTCAAGGAGCGTCAAATGTTCAGTCCAGCCAACGAAACGCACTTCAGCCTGACGGTCGACGGCTCTCAAGGCGGGCAGGTGGGCGACCTGCAAGTCCTGTCGTTCACCGGCACCGAAGGCATCAGCCAGCCGTTTCGTTTCGACATCGAACTGGTCAGCGAAAACCCGGATCTGGACCTGGAAAAACTCCTGCACAAACAGGCATTCCTCGCCCTCGATCCGCAGGGCTCGGGCATCCACGGCCAGATCTACCGCGTGGCCCAGGGCGATGCCGGCAAGCGCCTGACCCGCTACAAGGTTTCGCTGGTGCCGCAGCTGCAATACCTGCATCACCGCACCAACCAGCGCATCTACCAGCAGATGTCGGCGCCGAAAATCATCGCGCTGATCCTCGACGAGCACGGCATCAAGGGCAACGCCTACAGCTTCCAGCTCAGCCAGCCGTGCCCGGATCGCGACTACTGCGTGCAGTACGACGAAACCGATCTGCACTTCGTCCAGCGCCTGTGCGAAGAAGAAGGCATTCACTACCACTTCCAGCACAGCAAGAAAGGCCACCTGCTGGTGTTCGGCGATGACCAGACCGTGTTCCCCAACCTCGGCCAACCGACCGCTTACGTGCAGGGCAGCGGCATGGTCGCCGAAGAACCGGTGATCAAAGGCTTCAAGCTGCGCCTGGAAACCCGCACCAGCCGCACCACCCGCCGCGACTACGATTTCGAGAAACCGCGCCTGCAAATGGAAGCCGCGTACAAACCGGACGGCGAGAGCACTGAACCGGATCTCGAAGACTACGACTACCCCGGTCGTTTCATCGACCGCGCGCGCGGCAAGTTCCTCAGCCAGCGCGCTCTCGAACGTCACCGTGCCGACTACCGCCAGGCCGAGGGTCGCGGTGACCAGACCCGACTGGTCAGCGGCCACTTCATGGAAATGTCCGACCACCCGCGCAGCGAGTGGAACGACCTGTGGCTGCTCACCGAAATCTTCCACGAAGGCAAACAGCCGCAAGTCCTCGAAGAGTCGGTCACCAGCGACACCACCGACAACAAGGACGACTTCCACCAGGGCTACCGCAACCGCTTCCTCGCCACCCCGTGGGACGTGTTCTACCGCCCGGCCCTCGAACACCCGAAGCCCCGCGTGCTCGGCTGCCAGACCGCCATGGTCACCGGCCCCAAAGGCGAAGAAATCCACTGCGACCAATACGGCCGCATCAAGGTGCAATTCCACTGGGACCGCGAAGGCCTGGCCGACGACAAGACCAGCTGCTGGCTGCGCGTCTCCAGCTCCTGGGCCGGCGACCGCTACGGCGCCATCTCCATCCCGCGCATCGGCATGGAAGTCCTCGTCACCTTCCTCGAAGGCGACCCCGACCAACCCCTCGTCACCGGCTGCCTGTACCACAAGGAAAACCCGGTGCCGTACGCCCTGCCGGCGAACAAAACCCGCAGCGTCTTCAAAACCCTCAGCTCCCCAGGCGGCGGTGGCTACAACGAACTGCGCATCGAAGACAAAAAAGGCGCCGAACAAATCTTCATCCACGCCCAGCGGGATTGGGATGAAAACGTTGAGCACGATCAGAAGATTCGGGTCGGCAATGAACGTCATGACACCGTGGTTAAGAACAGTTACACCGAGCTCAAGGCTGAAGAACACCGCACTACGATTTCCGATCGCAAAGTGGAAGTGAAAGCCAGCGATCACCTGACCGTTAACCAGGACCAGCACATCAAACTCGGCACCGCTCAGTTGACCAGCGCTGGCAAGGAAATCCACCTCAAGGCCGGGGACAAAATGGTCATCGAGGCCGGCAGCGAACTGACTCTCCAGGCGGGCGGCAGCTTCATCAAACTCGATGGCGGTGGCATCACGGTGGTCGGGCCGGTGGTGAAGATCAACGCAGGTGGCTCGGCGGGAACGGGTTCCGGGATTGCGATCCTGAAGCCGCTGTTGCCGATCCCAGCACCGTCGGCCAAGGCCGGCAATCTCATGGCGCCCGCGCAACCGGGCGTATTGCCGACCAAGCCCGAGCCACGGGAATACTTCTTCGACATTACCCTGACCGATGTGCCCGGCGATGAAGGTTTCCCGCTGGCCCACACCCTGTGGCAGATCGTCCAGGACGGCGTGGATGAGCCGTTGCTCGAAGGTCAGACCGACGAGAACGGACGCGTCAATATCGACGAACCGCAACGCCTGAAACTCTCCAAAGCCTATGCCGAAGCCGGCCCGTTGTGGCTGTGCTATCCAGGGCAACGCGTGCCAGTGGCCCTGCATGACGAACCGGCGGATGCGGACAAGGAGCGCTTCGCCTTGGCTGCCCTTGACTTCCATGACAGCACTCACCACCGCACCATCAACGCCGCCAGCAACGAACGCAGCAAGCAGGACTTGCTCACCGACGGCGACTTGTACAGCCGCCTGCACAGCACGGACGAATGACCATGACGGATTCCGCTACCCCCTACAACGGCGTTCGCCACAAGGAAGTCAGCCAGATCAACACGGCCGCCGGTAAAGCCCTGCCCGCCGTGAATGCGCCGGACTTTTTCATTCAGGACAAGTCCGCCTTTGCGCCCAAGCGCAGTGGCAACCAGGTACGTTTTTTCACCACTGGCGAGGATTACTACAAGGATCTGGCCAAGAAAATCGCCAAGGCCGAAACCTCGATTTTCATCACGGGCTGGCAGGTCAACTACGATGTGACCCTGGACGGCAAGCAGACCTTGTGGGAGTGCTTGTACAACGCCCTCCAGGCGCACCCGACACTGAAAGTGTTTGTCATGCCGTGGCTGAGCCCGGCGGCAAGCGTCGGCACCCATGACTTCGAAACCATGCTGGCGGTTTTCCAGCTCAACGCCGGGCTGAAAGTGCCGCGCGCCTTCTGCACCCCGGCCATCCAGCAAAGCGACATGAAGGGCCTGGGCTCGACATTTTCCCATCACCAAAAGTGCGTGGTGATCGACAACAAGATCGGCTATGTCGGCGGTATCGACCTGGCCTACGGTCGTCGGGATGACAACAACTTCAGCCTCAGCGCCGTCGACCGCCAGGGTAACGATGCGTATAACCCTGGGATTCCGCACCTGGGCTGGATGGACATGAACAAGCACGTCAGTCGAGCCGGCCTGCTGTTGGGCACGCTGTTCGACCTGTCCAAACCGCTGGCCGAAACGACCATCGGCACAGAAAACACCAACATCAAACTGGCGTTGCCCCGTCGCGCCAGCGTGATCAACGCCGTCGCGGCGATTCAGAACTTCTTCGCAAGTCCCCCCCTGCCCGTTCTGGACCGGGCAATGAAGGCCGGCAAAAGCCTGAAGGAGTCCGTGTCCTCCATCGATCCTTTGGCCAGGCCCAGGGAGTATCTGACCGACGCGGCCATCCGCAATATCACCGCGCTGATCAAACACAACTGGACGCGCCTGCCGCTTGCCGAACCGCTCAAAGGCCAGGCTCAAGTGTGGATTCGCGAAGTCGAAACCAGCGCCGGCAATTTGCAGGCTTCGCTGCGTCTGAAGAGTTACGAGCTGATCAACAACTGGACGAACTCGACCGATCTCGGCCGCCTTGTCGCGATGTTCTGCGACAAGGGTTACGACGCCATGCCCGCAGAGAAAATGGGCTGGCTTAACAACATCGGCCAATTGACCACTTCATTGCTCGGGCACTTTTACGCATTGCTGCAAGACCGCGTGGCCAATCACCGGGAGCCCTTTGAATATCTCAAACACCAACCGCAGCCACTGGCTTCGGCAGATTACAGCCGGCTGGACAAGGACCAGCCGCGCATGCCGTGGCAAGACGTTCACAGCCGCATCGAGGGGCCATCGGTGTACGACCTGTCGCGCAATTTCATCGACCGCTGGAACGGCCAACAGGCTTACATCGCCGAGATCAAGAGCCTGGAAAAAACCACCGTCATCGTCGCCCTGATGGAGTGGGTCAACACGCTGGTCAGGGACGCCGGCCTGCCCCATCACCTGGATCTCAACAATCAGATCAACCTGAAGCTGCCCATGCCCAAACCGGTCTGGATCGATCAGGCCCCGACCCTGCCGACGCCACCGCAGACAGCGCAAGGCGGAGTCAGCGTGCAAGTGTTGCGCAGCGCTTCAGCCGCGATGACCACTCAGGAAGCCAAGGGTCGAGACATGGCCAGGGTCAACCTGCCGCTGCCCGAGGGTTTCAACGTGGGCGGCGTCCAGGACAACTGCCTGCGCGCCATGCTGCAGACCATTTCCAGTGCCCAGCACTTCATCTACATCGAGAATCAGTTCTTCCAGACCGACTTCGGTGACGAGGGCGAACTGGCAGAAGGTCGGCCACTGTCCGGCCCGATGGCCAGCCTGCGCGACCCGTCTACCTTGAACGAGAATTTCGTCGCCCGGATCAAACTGCGTGAAGCGATGGAGGACCAGGACTTCACCCGGATCGACTGGAAAGAAGTCAACGCCATCAGCAAGGAACCCGGTGAAGAGGCCCGCACCTTTCTCAAAAGTTTCCTCATGATCTGGCAGACCAACGCACAGGGCTGGCTGACTCAGAAACTGGGGAAAGAACAGAAGCTCACCAACACCATCGGCAAAGCGCTGGCCGACCGCATCGGTCGGGCGATTGCCGAAAACCGTCCTTTTCACGTGTACCTGATTTTGCCGGTGCATCCGGAAGGTGCGCTGAACGTGCTGAACCTTATGCACCAGGTTCACCTGACCATGCAAAGTCTGGTGTTTGGCGAACAGAGTCTGGTCAAACGCATTCAACGGCACATGGCGATGAAGGACATGATGGATCGCGGGGCGAGCAAGGAAGAGGCCGGGAAGATTATTGAGCGGGTGGATACGAATGGAGATCCCGTTTACGTACAGCAGGACTGGTCAAAATATTTGACCCTGCTCAACCTGCGCACTTGGGATACGCTTGGCGACCGCGTGGTCACTGAACAGATCTACGTGCACAGCAAGTTGTTGATTGCGGATGATCGGGTGGCGATTCTCGGCAGCGCCAATATCAATGACCGCAGTCAATGCGGGACACGTGACTCTGAGCTGGCAGTCATTGTGCGCGATAGCGAATCGACTGAAGCCAAGCTGGACGGCAAGCACAACCAGAAGGTAGGGAAGATAATCAATAAATTGCGCAAGGATTTGTGGAAGAAGCACTTCGGAATGAGTCAGGCGAAGCAAAATGGCCCTGTGGCTCACTTTACTGTTTCGGACGAAGTTCTCGATCAGCCGGCTGCAGAAAAAACTTGGCGAGATATTCAGAAGCGCGCGAAGAATAATTCGGAAGCTTACGAGCAGTCATTCAACTTCATTCCTCAGAACATCAGTCAGGTGCAAATACTTGTTGATCCAACGACAGCGTCTGAACCTGCCGGGGACATGCCAGCATCAATCTGGCCAACGTGGACATATCGCTCCCCAGATGATCATAAACGTGGTGGAAAACTGGCAGACTGTTTGCCACATGAAGAGGGATTTTGGGAGAGCAAGACATGGGCTGGGGTGAAAACCTATTCCGCTCCCATGGGCATCAAGGGATTCATTACTGCCCTACCAATCGGCTGGACGAAAGGTGAGAACAATGACTCAGGATTGAACCTGACGATCATCGCTCACAACGAAGACAGAAAGAGCGACGTACACATCGCAAGTGTGAGCGAAACGTCCAATCGAAATGAGCACAGTTCATGACACGAATCATCGCCACCTTCGCCGGCTTGTTGCTGGGCACCCAATCAGCCCTTGCTGAGCCTGCCCTGCACGAATGTCTGGGACGTACCAGATTCGAGTCACCGGAAGCATTCGAGTGGGCAACGTTTGCTATCGAACGTAGCAACATGAAAGGTGCAGGAGGACACGTATTTTCCAAGAATGTGCATGCGGTGGGCGACTACGTTAGTTATGACTTCGACGAACTCACCATCAGAGTCAGCGATGCCACGACACGTGAAAATTTTGAAAGACAACGCAACGCCATCGTTCACGAAACCGAACTCTACAAAAAGCGCCTCGAGGACAAGCTTGAAACCAACAAGGACCTTTTGGTATCGATCAAGGAGATGAACTATTCCCATGACGAGGTGAAAAAGCAGGAGGAACGAATAAAAAAACTGGAAGAGCAAATACCCAAAGTAAAAAATTACGAACACGATCTAGGCATCCCCGACTCCTATGTCCTGGGCAGCAAAGAAACGCCCTACGAATTCCTGCTCTGGCGCAACAACCGGGTGTTCTACTTCAACATGAACAAACCCGCCGAGAACTCCGCGCAAAGGATCAAGGATCTCGCCGCCCGCTTCGAAGCCCGCGACCTCTATGAAGTACCCGAAGGCCCCGGCGTCTGTATGCCTTACGGCTTTATCCATGACGACGGCAAAACCGGTTTCAACGTCAAGAACAGCCTGCGCTTCACCAGCACGCCCAACGTCATCATGAGCCTGATCAACGCCTCACTCGGCAACCACGCCAAACCCACCGACGGCACCTACGACACCGACTACCGCCCCGGCTACGACGCCGAAATCTGGAAAAAGTCGAAGATCATGGAGAAGTTCTACATCGGCGATCGCATGACCACCCTCGAAGGCTGGCGTCTGGACCCTCGTCCGGAAACCACCGAACAGGATCGCGCCTGGTTCGCCATCGCCCATGTCGGCGGTCTGGCGAGCCCGCTGATCGCAGCGCAGATGTTCACTTTCCAGAAAGGCACCGACGGCCTGAAAGATCTGGTGCCACCGCCCGAAGCGGTTGTCCCGCGCTTTTTGAAGTTGACGCGAAGCATCCGCGAGCAGTGAAACGCTGTCACCGATCAGCCGAATCGGGAACTCAAGGTCGCGGCCCATGGACTGATGTGCAACGATGTTGCCCTGCATCACGCCATTGACCGCAAGACCAAGGACGCTTCATGACTGCCATCAACACCCCGCCGCCCCTCGCCCCCGGACGTCTGCAACAGATGTCCACGCGCATCGCCTTCTTCATTGCCGGGCTCGGCATCGCCGCGTGGGCGCCGCTGGTGCCGTACGCCAAGGCGCGGGCCGGGCTCGATGAAGGCACCTTGGGATTGTTGTTGCTGTGCCTGGGCGTCGGCTCCATTCTGGCGATGCCGCTGGCGGGGATTCTGGCCACGCGGTTTGGCTGCCGGAAGGTGGCCACCGGCGGCACGCTGCTGATCTGTGCAGCATTGCCGTTGCTGGCGACGGTGTCGTCGATTCCGGCGTTGATCGCCACGCTGTTCATGTTCGGCGCCGGGCTGGGCACGGTGGATTCGACAGTGAACCTGCAAGCGGTGATCGTCGAGCGGGCCAGCGGCAAGAACATGATGTCGGGGTTTCACGGCCTGTTCAGCCTCGGCGGGATCGTCGGCGCGGCGGGCGTGAGCGCCCTGCTCGGTCTCGGGCTGTCGCCACTGGCGGCGATGCTGGTGGTGGTTGTAGTGCTGATTGCGGCGCTGTTCAAAGCCGTGCCGCACATGCTGCCTTACGGCAGTGAAAGCTCGGGGCCTGCGTTCGCGGTGCCCCACGGGATCGTGCTGTTCATCGGCGGCATGTGCTTCATCGTGTTCCTCACCGAAGGCGCGGCGCTGGACTGGAGCGCGGTGTTCCTGGCCCAGGAACGCGGGATCGACACCGCCTATGCGGGGCTGGGTTACGCAGCGTTCGCTTTGACCATGACGGCCGGCCGCTTGACCGGTGACCGGATCGTCCGGGCATTGGGCGCAACCCGGATCATTCTGTTTGGCGGTCTGCTGGCGGCGGCGGGATTGTTTCTGGCGACCTTCGCCCCGAGCTGGCAAGCCGCGCTGCTCGGTTATGCGCTGGTTGGCGCCGGGTGTTCGAACATCGTGCCGGTGCTGTACACGGCGGTGGGCAAGCAGACGGTGATGCCGGAAAGCATCGCCGTACCGGCAATCACCACACTGGGTTATGCAGGGATTCTCGCAGGCCCGGCGGTGATCGGGTTTGTCGCCCACGCCAGCAGCCTGAGTTTTGCCTTCGGGTTGATGGCGACGTTGCTGGTGGCGGTGGCGATTGGCGGCAAAGCGCTCAAAGTCTGAAAAACATCATCTGAACGCCCCCGAAGCGAACCCGCTCCCACAAGATACAAACGATCCCTGTGGGAGCTGCGGTTCGACGATTCGACTTGCCCGCGATGAAGCCACCTCGGTCTATCAGAAACCGACGCTGGCCTGCACGAAGAACGTCCGCGGCGTGCCCACGTAGATCCCCGAGTTGTTGTCGCTGGAGCGGGTGAAGTACTGCTTGTCGAAGATGTTCTTCACCCCGGCGCCGAGCTTCAGGTTCGACAGCTGCGAACCGAAGTCATAGCCGCCGCGCACGTTCCAGGTCACGTAACCCGGAATGTCGCCGTACTGCCCGTCCACCGTGCCTTCGGTGATGTAATTGCCATTGAAGCTGCCATCAGCATTCACGCCAGTGCCCGGCGAGCGCTGTTTGGACTGGGCGAAGCCGTCGATGTTGTAGGTCCAGCGGTTGATGTCGTAACGCAGGCCGACGGTCGCCACCTGACGCGAGTAGAACGGCAGGTCGCGGCCCTTGAAGCCCGGGATCTCGCCTTCGTAGGTCGCGCGGGTGTAAGTGAAACCGGCGTTGGCGGTCAGGCCATCCAGGCGTGGATCGAGCGCCGCCATGTCGTAGTGCACCGACGCTTCGATACCCTGGTGCTTGGTTGCGCCGAGGTTGGTCCAGCCCACGTCGTTGCTGATGTATTGCAGTTCGTCGTCGAAGTCGATGTAGAACAGCGTCACTTCCCCGCCCCACACGTCATCGTTGTAGCGCGTGCCGATTTCGTAGGTCTTGGCTTTCTCCGGCTCCAGACCGTTGGCGGTCTGGTCACCCGAGCCGCCCTGGCCGAGCTGAAAGTACTGAAGGCTGCCGAACGACGTCTCGTAGTTGGCGAACAGCTTCCACGCATCGGACAGGTGATACATCACGCTCAGGGCCGGCAGCGGCTCGTTGCTTTCGATGCTGCGGTTTTTCTCCGGCACGCGTTTGCCGGCGGTGTCGAGCACAGCGCGATCATGCCAGTCAGTGCTGATGTGCTCGAAGCGAATGCCCGGGGTCACGGTCCAGTTGCCGACGTCGATCTTGTTGTCGATGTAGACCGAGTTGGCCTCGGTGCCACCGGTGCGATCCTGGAACACATGACCGTCGGAGGTCTTGGTGACCACCGGCACATTGTTGACCAGCGCCAGACGGCTTGATTGCTCGTGCATCGCTTCTTTCAGATAACGGTAACCGACGCTGACTTCCTGAGTGGTCGGGCCGACGTCGAACACACGCGAAACACGCGGCTCGATGCCCAGCGTGTAATAGGAACGCGGGAACGAGCTGAGGGTTTTCTGATCGCGGGCGGCGATGGTGCTGCCGCGAAAGCTGTCGGAATAGTAGGTCAGCACTTCCGCCTGAGTGCGCTCGTCGATCTGCCGGATCCACTTGAACGACACGTCCTTGCGGCGGCCGCTGAAGCCGTCGTAGTCGCGGTCGGACTGGAACGGTTTGTCGTCGTAGTGTTTCTGCGTCAGGCCGCCGGGCATGTCGGCGCTGGCGTCGTAGTAGTGGAAGTTGAGGCTGAAATCGTCCTGATCGGTCGGCGCCCAGTGGGTCTTGAGGATCACGTCGTCGATGTCGTTGCCGTTGTTGCGCTCGCGGTAACCGTTGCCGTTGACGCCCGAGTACAACAGCGCCATGCCGATGCCGTTGTCGGCGGTGCCGCCGAGAAACGCGGTATCGATGTGTTTCCAGCCACCGTGCTGGGAGGTTTCCAGGGTGGTGCCGATTTCACCGGTGGTTTTTTCCGGGATCGCGCGGGTCACGAAGTTGATCACGCCGCCGACGTTCTGCGGTCCGTAACGCACGGAGCCGGCACCCCGAACCACGTCGATGCTGTCGAGGTTGCCGGAAGAGATCGGTGCCATCGACAGTTGTGGCTGGCCGTACGGCGCAAAAGCGGCCGGCACGCCGTCGATCAATACGGTGGAGCGTGGCGACAGACGCGACGTCAAACCCCGCACGCCGACGTTCAGCGATATGTCGCTGCCGCCGGTGCCGTTGGCTTCCTGGACTTGCACGCCGGGCACGCGGCGCAGTACGTCGCCGACGTTCATCGCGCCCTGCTCGACCATCGCTTCACGGCGAATCACCGTGCGCGCGCCGGGGTGGTTCTGCACCACGGCGGCGTCGGCGTCGCCGAGCCAGTCGCCGACCACCTTGATGTCGGTCACGCCCAGCTCCAGCGGGCCGCTGGCAGCGGAAGTCGGGGCCGGCGACAGCGTCACCGAACCTTCATTGATCTGGTAATCCAGACCGCTGCCTTGCAGCAATTGGCGCAGGGCCTGCTCCGGAGAAAGATTGCCATCCACCGCCGGCGCCTGTTTGCCGGCGACCAGGTCCGGGCTGAAAAACACCTGCAACGACGTTTGCTGGCCCAGTTCGCTCAGGGCCTGACCCAGCGGCTGGGCGCGGATGTGAATGGCTTCGGCGGCGAAAGCCATCGGCATGGCGGCGTTGACCGCCAGCGCGAGCGCCAGCGGCAACCAAGGGGATTTATTGTTTTTGGCGGTGGAGTTTTTCACGTCGAACGGAGTCCTGTGGATCGCAAGAGTGTGCGGCTGTTAATGCAAACCAGTTGCAGTTGAACAGGAAGACGACGAACTCGAAAAAAACCTGAATTTTATTTTGAAATTATTTCCTGGCTGCCGTCGGCAAGGGTGCGCACGGCCACCGGAAGGATGTTCGGCAAGGCCTTGAGCAAGGCATCGGTGTTGTCGGATTTGAACACGCTGGTCAGGCGCAAATTGGCCACGGCGGGGTTAGAGACCTTCAGCGGCTTGTCGCGATAACGCGACACTTCCTCGGCGACTTCGCTGAGGCTGGCGTTGTTGAACACCAGTTTGCCGCTGCGCCAGGCGGTCAGTTCCACCGGATTGACCGCATACGCCGGCGCCACTTTGCCTTGAGCATCGATCCGCGTGCCGAGGCCGGCAGTCAGGCTGATGAAATCGGCCTCGGCCGCATCACGCCCCTGCACCTTGACCGTGCCCTGCTCCACCGCGACCCGGGTCTGCGTCACGTCACGTCGCACATCGAAGCGGGTGCCAGTGACCGTGACCTTGCCGCTGCCGGCCTGGACCACGAACGGACGGGACGTGTCGTGCTCGACGCTGAACATCGCTTCGCCTTCGGTCAGCTCGATGAGCCGCCGATCCTTTTCGAAACGCACCTGCAAGCGGCTGCGGCTGTTGAGGTCGATCACCGAGCCGTCCGGCAACGCCACATGCTTGCGCTCGCCGAGCGCGGTGGCGAATTCGGCGCTGTAACCCGTTGGGTGATTCAAGCCGCTGAACAGGCCGAGCCCGAGCGCCACCGCGACCACGCTGGCCGCCACGGCGTAACGCAACAACGGACGGCGTTCGCGCCGCGCCGGCGGGGTTTCGCACAGGGCCTTGAGCCGTGGCGCTGGCAGCAGATCCGCCGCCGTCCACAAGCCTTGCAGCAACTGGAATTCGTCACGGTGCTGCGGATGTTCCTCCAGCCACGCGTCGAAACGCTGCTGTTCGTCGACGCTGACGGCCGGCTCCTGCAAACGCACAAACCAGCGTGCCGCGTCATCGCGCACCGTTGTTTGCCCGCACGCGCAATCACGAGTATCCATCATGGAATGTCCTGTTTGGCTGGGGATGAAAAGACGCCACGGCTCATGATTGCGCCCCGTCCAGGCGATCACGCAGATGCCGCAGGGTGCGGATCATATACTTTTCCACCATGTTCTTGGACAGGCCCAGGCGTTCGGCGATTTCCGCCTGGGTCAGGCCTTCGATCTTCTGCCAGACGAAGATTCGTCGGCAATTGACCGGAAGCTCCGTGAGCGCGCGTTCGATGGAATCGGCCAGCTGGATCGCATGCATGTAATGCTCCGGGTCGCCGGTCGGCGCCTCACTGAGATCGATCGCCTCCGACTCCATGGCGCCCCGCCGGTCCTCACGCCGATAGCCGTCCACCGCGATGTTGCGCGCGGTCTGGTGCAGATACGCCCGGGGTTGCTGCACCGCCGACGAATCGGATTCGAGCACCCGCACAAAGGTGTCGTGCGCCAGATCCTCGGCCTGCGAGCGATTGCGCAGGCGACGGGTCCAGGTGCCGATCAACTCTTCGTAATGCTCGAGAAAGCCGGGTCTGCGGGGCAGCATGGGGGTCATTGCGGCGTGCTGAAGAAAGGGGCGTGAATAGTAATGCTTCCTATTAAGACGAAGCAATGGATTCCTCGGGTGTGCCGACGAAGCTGTTTTCCCTATCCCTTCGGCGCTCTAATTCGCGGCAGTCCCTGCCTTGCGTGGGCAGAACCACCCGCGTACCAAGCCCCCTGGTATTCACCGTCCATGGCTCTAATGAAAAGCACCGCGATAGTCGCGGTGCAGTTTCCATACCCCCAGGCTGCCAAGCCACTCTGGCTGAACAGCCCTTGATGCATGGCGGCTCAGCCTTTTTCGTCAATACCCGCTTGAAGTGACTGACTGTCGAAATGACCGCTGACGGTCACCGGACCAACTTTCAGGTTGCCGTTTTCAAGGGACACCTTCGGTGCGTTTTCTTCGGTTTTGTGTGGCAGATCCAGCCCGGCTTTCACGCCGTAGTCGCGGTTGCTCAGGTCGCTGCTGTTGACCTTCGAACCACCCAGATCGACCCCGCCTTCAGTTGCAGAAATCCGCGCACCGGTCAGCTGCGTAGCGCCGCCAACGGTGAGATTCACACCCTGACCAGCGCTGATACCGGAAGCCTGTTTGACGCTGTCCTTGTGCGCGTATTCGCCGTCGACTTTCAGCGTTGGCTTGTAGTCGGTGCCAGCCAGTTTGCCCTTGTCGTCGGCCGGGGTCTTCTTGGCGGTCAGGCCCAGATCCACGTCAACCTTGGCGTGAGTGCTGGAGTCCTGACGGCTTTCGACCGACAGATCACCGGCCACGTTGCCGCTGACATTGCGCGCATCAATCCGCGCACCGCTCAGGCTCGCATCACCGGCGCTGTTCAACACCACCGTGTCAGCCTTGATCTGGCTGTTCTGCCGGGTGGTGCCTTGCAGGTAATCCACGCCGACCTTGGCCCCGGCATTGAAGCCGTGATCGCTGCTGACTTTTTCATCGGCGGCGGTCGGTGTGCTTTTGCTCAGATTGCCACCGGCGTTCAACGCCACATTCCAGTTGTTGCGGTCGTCGGTGGACTGCGCGGACTCCTGAACGAAACCGCCCTTCTGCGCGTCGATGCTGACGTTTGGCGCGCTGACCTGAGTGCCTTGCAGGTGCACCGAATCGCCGCTCAACGCTATGCCGTTCTGGCTGTTGAGCTGGCCACCGTTGAGGGTCTGGGTGTTCTCGTTGACCCGACCGAGGTTGAAATTGCCGCTGAGGTTGCCGCCCTGATCGTGGCTCTTCTCGCTGCTGGTCTTGCTGCCGCCGGCCTTCAGGCCGCCGCCGAGATTGCTGCCGGTGGCGACGTGGGTATCAGTGGCTACTTGCAGGTCGAGTTTGCCGTCGGCCTTCAGGTCGATAGCACCGGCACTGTCGATCTTGGTGCCTTGCTGCACCTGATTGCCGCCGCTGCTCAATTGCACCGGGCCGTTGCCGCTGAGGCTGGCGACGTGCGCCTGGCTGTCGGCGGTCTGGTTGCCTTTGTGATCGAGCTGGAACCCGGCGCCGAGATCGACATTGGTGCCGTCGGTGCCCGGCAAGGTGCCGACAGTCAGCGAGCCATTGCCGCGCAGGCTGGAGCTGTCGCTGCTCTGGCGGTCGTTCGCCTGATTCAGCGCCAGATCCCCGCCGGTCTTGACGCTGACACCGCCCTGGCCGCCGTCGAAACGACTGCCTTCGAACTGTGCGTCGCGGGCGACATTGACGTTCACGCCCTGATTGCCAGCGTAACCGCCGACCACCGCCGTGGAGCTGTCCTTGCTCGACTGGCTGCTACCACCCGCGCCGCTGCCGGCCACGTTCACGTCTTCGCCGGTCTTGGTGTAGACGCGCACATCGACCTTGGCATCCACCGAGTTGTCGGTGCTGCTGTGGGTGTTGTTCGCGGCATCGGCCACCAGTTTGTCGGCGCTGATGTTCACTTTGCCGGCGCTGGCGTTGTACTGGGTGCCCTGATCGTGCAGCGTGCCGCCGACCTTCACGTCCACGGTCTGGCCGTCGAACCGGCTGACTACGGCGTTGCTGCCCTGCTCGGTTTTATCGGCGCCGGCATGACCGACTGCCACGTCGATCCCGACGTTCGGCTGACCGAGATTGGCCAGTGCGTCCTTGTCCGGCACCTTGCCGTCGAGCACGTCTTTCACCGCGCCGGCAATCGGCCGGGCGATGTCTTTGTACTCGACGTTGGCGCCGATGTCCGCCGACCAGTTGCTCTCGCTGTGGGTGCTGCGTTCGGTGTTGCTCGCAGCACGGTTGTCGACTTCGTTGGCAGCGACGTTCAGACCGTTGCCGGACTTCAGTTGCGCGCCTTCGGTGGCGAGTTTGTCAGCGTTGATGTTCAGGCTGCCGCTGCTCTGCACGCCGGTGGTTTGCGCAATGGTTTTGCCGGTGGAGTCCTGCGAAGTGCTGTGCGAGAAATCCACACCGCTGCCCGCGCGGTCGAGGCCGCCGGTGTAGTAGAAACCGCCGCCGGTGCTGCGGGTTTCGGTCGAGGTGCTGTGGCTGTCCTGCTCGGCCAGCAGCGAGACGTTCTTGCCGCTCAGGGTGGTGTCGCCGGCGGTGGATTTCACCTCGGCGCCCTTCAGCGTCAGATCGCCGCCCGCGTTCACTTGCACGCTGCCGCCGCTGAGGCTGGAACCCTGCTGCGTGACGTCGTTGGCGGTGACGGTTTGCGCCTTGTCTGCGTAATGCACGCCGGCGCGATATTGCTCCGCCGTCTGCTCCTTGGCGTAGGCGTCGAAACCACGAGTCTGCGTGCTCTTGCTGCTGTCGTGGGTGTTCTGCGTCGAATGCACATTTACATCGCCCGCAGCATCGGCCACCAGCGCGCCGCCAGCCTTGACCGTGGAACCGGCGACGTCGATGTCCTTGGCGCTCTTGAGCTTGAGGTTGCTGTCGGAAGCGAGCTCGCTGCGCACCGTGGTGCTGTCCTTGCTGTTCTGCCGGGACTCGTCCTTGGTGATGCCGAAGAACTTGCTGTCCTTGTCGTGGTTGTTGCTGTGCGAGGTGTCCTGCACACCGTCGATGGTCAGCGAACCGTTGTCGCTGATCACGCTGGCATCCTGGCCGCCGCGCACCTGGCTGGCGCTGATGCGCACGTCGTCAGCCTTGACCACCAGTTTGCCGGCCGCGTTGATCTTACTGCCCTGATGCTGGGTCTGGCCCTTGTCGGCGTCGCCGGTCTTGCCGAAGAAACCGCCGCCGACCAGATCACCGGAGTAGCGATTGTCGCTGCTGCGATGGGTGCGGGTCGCGGTGGTGATTTCCACTTGTTTGCCGGCCAGTCGCAGATCGCCGGCGCTGTTCAGCTCGGCGCCTTCGGCGCGCAACAGTGCAGCGGTCTGCAGGGCAATGTTGCCGGCCTTCAACTGGCTGGTGATGCTGCGCTGCTCTTCGCTGCTGCTGTCCCAATCGGCTTTCCACAGGTGTTTGCGGTGCTTGCCCTGATCGGTCCGGGTGTGGCTTTCAGTGGCGGCGGTCAGGCGCAGGTCACCGCCGCTTTGCACGCTGAGGTTGTTCTTCGCTTCGACCTTGGCGGCTTTCAGTTCGGTGTCTTTGCCGGACGAGAGTTGCGCGTCGCGGCTGGCGACGATCTGGCTGCCGTGCTGGCGCGAATCACTGTCGGTCCTGGTGCGATCGTAGGTTTCCCAGGTGATGCCGATGGTGCTGTTGTTCCAGTTCTCGCGCTGTTCCTGGAGCTTGCGGCTTTCGACGGTGGTCAGGGTCAGGTTGCGTTTGGCCTCGACCTTCACGTCACGACCGCTGACATCGGTGGCGGCCAGCGTCAGGTCCTTGCCGCTGTGCAGGCCTACGTCGCCCTGGCTGCTGCGAATGCCGGCACGGGTCACGTCGAGGCTGTCGGGAATCGCCTGACCACTGACGCTCAAGTCGCCCGCCGAACGAATCTGCACGCCGTCACGTCCGGCGACTTGCACCGCGCCCACTTTCACGCCCGCGCCTTCTGCGGTGCTGACGATGTTGATGCGCCCGGCCTGCATCGCGCCGAACAGGCTGGCGTCGATCCGCTGATCGGTGGTGTTGCCCGCCGGGTCCACGGCTTTCACCTGGCCGCTGGCGTAGTCGACCTGATTGCGCCCGACGGTGAGATTCAGTTGATCGCGAGCGCTGATTACGCCCTGGCTGTCGATGCGCGGCGCGATCAGGTTGATCGAGCCTTCGCCGTTGCGCAGGCCACCGCCCTGAATCTGCAACTGGCCGGTGGCGTCGCGGGTGCTCAGGGCTTGCAGCTTGCCGTCGTTCAGCTCGGGACGGCCGACCAGCAGATTGGCGTTCGGCGTGTTGATGAAACTGCCGCCGTTCACCGAAATGCCGTTCGGGTTGGCGAGCACGTAGTCGGCGGCGCGACCGAAGATTTCCTGGGCGCCGTTGATGGCCGACGGGTTGCGGCTGATCACTTCGTTGAGGATCACGCTCGCGGCCTGGCCCTGCAATTGCGGGTTGGCCGCCAGTTGCCCGGCGAGCTGCGATTGCCCGGCCTGAAGGGCGTTGTTCAGCACCAGTCCCTGACGGTCGACGTTGTAGTCGAGGAACTGGTTATGCGACAGGCCTGAGCCGTTGGGCGCGACGATGTTGACGATCGGGACGCCGCCCTGGGTGTGCAGTTGCGCGGTGCCGCCGGGGCCGGGCGCAACCACCACACCGCCGGCCATGGCGCCCGGCAGGTGAGCGACCAGAAACAGGCTGGCAATCGCCCAGCGCAGTTTGCCCCGTGGGGAAAGATGAAACGCAAAGGTGTTCATTGGCATAAAAAACTCTCCATGTAGTGCGGCATCACGTTGCGCGTTGAGTTGAAGGCCACGGCTGTCGCGCTCAGGTCCGATGGCTGTTGTTCACTGACGTTCATATCTGTAATCCGACCCGCATCAGCCAGGTTTCGGGCTCGCGGTGCAGGCCGGTCGGGGTGTTGAGGCTGCGTTGGTAATCGACATCCACTTGCAGGTTTTTCCAGCCCAGGTTGAGGCCGACGCTGGCGCCGCTCAGACGTTGAACCGGAGCGCCGTGATCGGCCTTGATCCAGCCGTGGTCGAGGCCGACGCGCGGGGTGAGCTGCACCGGCAGATCGCTGCGCAGCGGCAGGCGCAAGGTGTTGCGCCAGATCGCGCCGCTGGCGCCGGACGCGCTGCTGACCCGATAACCGCGCACGGCGGAATCATCGGTGCCGAGCAGTTGTTCGATGGCCGGCAATGGATCCGGGCTGTACTGCAAATTGAGCTGGCTCTGCCATTGCCAGGTCTGCGCGCCGAGCTGGCCGTTGCGCCACTGGCTGAGGCCGGCGCGGTACTTGCGAAACTGCGCCTTGGGCAGGTTTTTGACCTGGCGATCGGCATCGTCGTCGGCGCCGAACCCGCTTAAACCCTGGGCGTAATTGACGTCGAGGTTCCACACCGCGCGGTCGAGCCAGAACAGATTGAGCCCCGCTTCGGCCACAGTCAGAGTCGGGCTTTGAATACCGAGGCGGACGTTTTCCAGATAACTGTCAACGTCCTTGTGCGCCAGTTGCAGGTTGGCACTGAGCTGATGGCTCTGGTCACGCCACAACACCCGGTCGGCGCGCAGGCTGAGCTGATCGGTGATGCCGGTGCTGTGCAGGGTCGCCGTGCTGAGTTTGAACGGCGCGCGGTATTCGGCGTGGCTGGCGAAGGTGCTGAACGTCCAGTATCCGTAGGGAATCGCGTAATAGAGGCTGGCGTTGCGGCTGTAGCGGTCGCCCTGATTGAGGGTGTCGCTGGCGCTGAGGCTCAGCAGATCGTTGAGTTCGAGCGGGCTGTCGAGGGTCAGGCTCAGGGTGTCACGGTCACGACCGGTGCTGGCACTGCCGAGGTTGTCGAAACCGGCACCGAGGGCCCAGCGTGACTGCCCGGAAGTACGTGAACGCAAGATGATTTTTGACGCACCGGGCTGGCTGCCGGGGGCGATGTCGGCGGTCAGGTCGAGCGAGCGCAGACGGTTCAACTGATCCAGACCCTGCTCCAGATCCCGCAGGTTCAGCGGCTTGCCGAGCATTCCGGGGAACGCGCCACCGAGGGAAACCGGCAGGCTTTGATCCGCCAGTTCGATGGACTCGATGTAGCCTTCGTCGATCAGGATATCCAGCGACTGCCCCGCCGCCGGCGCACCGCTCAGGTACGGCCGACTGGCGATGTAGCCCTTCTCCACGTACAGCGCGGTGATGGTCGCCAGCAAATGGTTGATCTGGCCGACGCCCATGCACGGCGCCAGCAACGGTTTGATCCGGGCGTTGAGTTTGTCTTTATCGATCAGCGTCACACCGCCGATGCGCGTGCCGCTCAAGGGCCAGCAGCGTTCGTCGGGGTTGATCGACTCAGGAATGGCCGGGGCAGCAGGCGTCGGGCCGAACGCGCCGCGCTCCAGTTGGCGCGTGCGCTGTTCGAGTTGCAGTTGTTGCAGGTCACGCTGTTGCAGTTGTTGCTGGCGCAGCACTTCCTGGCCCGGGGCTGGAGTTTCGGCGGCGAGAACGCTGGGCGCACACGCACTCAACAACAAGGCCGACAACAGCGGGCGCGGCAGGGAACGACTACGAGAAACAGCGCAAAGCGAATACGGCACTCAACATCCTTGCAATCAACTGGCGTAATGCCACCCCATCAATTGCGGTGATAGTCAGAGCCTTCCTACACAAATGCAAGACGCTTCCTACGCTGCTTACATTTCTTAAACAAATGCCCTTTTAGCGCGGATCGCCAGCGATAATGCCAGCAAGTTGCAGATCATCAGGGTTTCCCCGAGAGCCTGAGACCAGGCTGCCAACATCAATCCCCCGCCGATCAGCAGGTAGTAAAACAGTCCCAGCAAGGCGCCGGCGGTACCCAAAC
The DNA here is from genome assembly GCF_019710535.1 of Pseudomonas sp. 3-2. NCBI lineage: Bacteria > Pseudomonadati > Pseudomonadota > Gammaproteobacteria > Pseudomonadales > Pseudomonadaceae > Pseudomonas > Pseudomonas sp. 3-2. Next base: position 4,315,410 of record NZ_CP081200.1, read on the forward strand.
GATCCGTGTAATTGCTCAAGGCTGCTCCCAGAATGTTCGGAATCGCCATGCCGAACGCCAGTACCACCAGCAGCATCGGCAGCACGAACCAGACGTACGCCTGCAACAGCCACACGCCGAAGCCACCGAGCAAACCGGTGACGGCCGCAAGGCGAATCAACTGCAGCGGACTGCAACCGATTTGCAGCAAGCGTTTGTTGAACCATGCTCCAAACCCTGAGGCCAACGCGAGCATCACGCCGCTGTAGCCGAACGCTGAACTGCTCAGTCCAAGCCGCTCGAACAGAAACGGTCCGAGGCTGTAATAGCTGAACAACGCAACGTTGAACGTTGCGATCCACAAAGCCGAACGCCATATGCCGGGATCGCGCAGCATATCGCCCATGGTTGCGAACAGACCGACGGGGGTCAGTTGTGGTGGACGGGTTTCCGGCAAGACGCGCCAACTCCAGAGCAACAAGGCCGACGCCAGTAGCAACAACGCAGCAAGCACGCCGCGATAACCAAAGCCCTGAACCAGACTCGCGCCGCTGAACAGTCCGATGGCCGGGCTGGCCGCCAGCGCCATGCCCACCAGAGAAAAGACCTGGGCCAGTTCGCTCCCGCGAAAACGATCGCGCAACAGTGTCTGGGTCACCACCGAGCCAACCGCAGCGCCGAATGCCGCCAGCGCCTGGGCCATCAACAAACCGTTGAAACTGCGAACACTCAAACCAAGCACGCAGGCAAAAACATAAATCGCCAGACCGGCGAGCATCGAGGGCCGGCGGCCGATCCGGTCGCACACGCGGCCCCACGTCACCACACCCAACGCAAAAGCCAGGAAGTACACCGACAGGGTTTGCCCTGCCGCTTGCGGACCGACGCTGAATGCCCGGCCTATATCCCCCAGCGCCGGGCTGAACAAGGTCTGGGCGATCTGCGGGAACATCAGCAGTGCAATCGCCAACATCAACAACTTTCCAGGGTTCATCACCATGACTCCTCAACAAAAACGCCGAGGAGTTTAAAAAGTCGTGACTGCCGTATTATCCGAATCCTGACAATTTATCGTTGAAATCGGACAACCCATGGCCTGGCTCGAAGCCCACGATCGTTTTGACCCTGATCGCTTCCCGGCGCCGGTGATCGGCATCGCCTCTACCCTCGGCGATCACGACTCCGGCCTGCATCGGCATCAGCGCGGGCAACTGCTCTACACCCGACAGGGCTGCACGCGCATCACGCTGGCGCAGCAGTTTTGCCTGCTGCCGCCGTCGCGGGCGGCGTGGATTCCCGGTGGCGTCACGCATCGGGCGGTGATGCAGCAAAGCGTCGATTACCGCTCCCTCTACCTGACGCCCGAGTTGTGCTGTGAGCTGCCGCAACAGGTTTGCGTGATTGAGGTCAGCCCGTTGCTGCGCGCGGTGCTGGAACCGATGGCGATTGCCGATTTCGCCACCGATTGGCAACAAGGCAAATTCGCCCATCTGCTAGGGCTGTGTCTGAGTGAAATCCGTGACGCGGCGCAGCAACCGATGCTCCTGCCTCTGCCGCAAGACAAGCGTCTCGCCCCCCTGCTTGCACGCCCCGAGCAACTGCCACCAGAACTGCAAGTGCTGGAGCAACAAATCGGCGCCAGCAGCCGTACCATCGGCCGGATCTTCCAGCGCGAAACCGGCATGAGCTATCAGCAATGGCGCCAACAGTGGCGGCTGATGCGCGCCATGGAATTGCTCGCCACTGGGCGCAACCTCGGCTACTGCGCGTTTGAACTGGGCTTCGCCAGCGACAGCGCATTCATTGCGTTCTTCAAATCCATGACCGGCAGCACACCCGGCGCCTGGCTCAAGTAAGCAACTGACGACCGGCGATAAAAATCAATTGCCACAAAATATTACTCGCGTCATATTACGGTCGTAATAGCCATTCCGCTTCTTCAGGTATTACGCCATGACCAGCATGCCCACCGTAGAACCCGATCTCGCCGTTCCGGTCAGCGCCCCCAAACCTCCTCTGCTCAAACGCCTGCTGTTGCCCACTGCGGGTTTGGCCGCGCTGGTGTTCGTCGGCCTGTATGCCGTGCATTGGTGGGGCACGGGGCGATTTCTCGAGGAGACCGACGATGCCTACATCGGCGGCGACGTCACGGTGATCGGACCGAAAGTCGCCGGTTACATCGAGGAAGTGCTGGTCAGCGACAACCAGAAGGTGAAGGCCGGCGACGTGCTGATCCGCCTCGATGCCCGCGACTACCGCGCCAATCTGGCCAAGGCCGAAGGCGCGGTCGCCGCCGAAGAGGCGCTGCTGGCTAACCTCGACGCCACCGAACAACTGCAGCAAGCGGTGATCGGTCAGGCCCGTGCCGGTATCGATGCCGCCAGCGCCGAAACCGCCCGTTCGCGGGATGACAACGCGCGCTACAAACGTCTGGTGACCACCAACGCAGTCTCGGTGGAAAGCGCGCAACGGGCCGACGCCACCTTCAAGACCGCGCAAGCCTTGAGCGCCAAAGCCCAGGCCGAACTGCTGGCCGCGCAACGCCAACTCACCGTGATCGAAACCCAGAAACAACAGGCTCGCGCCGCCCTCCAGCAAGCCCGGGCCGAACGTGATCTGGCGCAACTCAACCTCGGCTACACCGAGCTGCGCGCCCCGGTCGACGGCGTGATCGGCAACCGCCGCGCGCGAGTCGGCGCTTATGCGCAGGCCGGTTCGCAGCAGTTGTCGGTGGTGCCGGCCAGCGGCCTGTGGGTCGATGCGAACTTCAAGGAAGACCAACTGGCGCGGATGAAACCCGGCCAGCGCGTGAGCATCCGCGCCGACGTATTGTCCGGCCAGGAATTCCACGGTCGCCTCGACAGCCTCGCCCCGGCCACCGGTTCGCAGTTCAGTGTGCTGCCGCCGGAAAACGCCACCGGCAACTTCACCAAAATCGTCCAGCGTGTACCGGTGCGGATCCTGCTCGACCCGGCCGACGGCGTGCTCGGCCACCTGCGTCCGGGCCTGTCGGTGACGGCTGAAGTCGACACCCGCGCCCAACCTGAAACCACGGCTGTGGCCAGCGCGCCATGAGCACCGCCCTCACCGCTGCCGCGCAGCCATTCAACGCCGCCGAGATGGCGACGGCGACCAAAGTGTTCGCCTTCGCCACGATGTGCATCGGCATGTTCATCGCGTTGCTCGACATCCAGATCGTCTCGGCCTCGCTGCGCGATATCGGCGGCGGGTTGTCCGCCGGCACCGATGAAACGGCGTGGGTGCAGACCAGTTACCTGATCGCCGAGATCATCGTGATTCCGCTGTCGGGCTGGCTGTCGCGAGTGTTCTCCACGCGCTGGCTGTTCTGCGCTTCAGCGGTCGGCTTCACCCTCGCCAGCCTGCTCTGCGGCATCGCCTGGAACATCCAGAGCATGATCGCCTTTCGCGCGCTGCAAGGGTTTCTCGGTGGGTCGATGATTCCGCTGGTGTTCACCACCGCTTTCTTTTTCTTCACCGGCAAACAGCGGGTAATCGCCGCTGCCACCATCGGCGCCGTGGCTTCGCTGGCGCCAACATTAGGCCCAGTGATCGGCGGCTGGATCACCGACATTTCCTCCTGGCACTGGCTGTTCTACATCAATCTGGTGCCGGGAATTTTCGTCGCCGTGGCGGTGCCGATGCTGGTGAAGATCGACCAGCCGGAACTGTCGCTGCTCAAGGGCGCGGACTATTTGAGCATGGTGTTTCTGGCGCTGTTTCTCGGCTGCCTGGAATACACCCTCGAGGAAGGCCCGCGCTGGAACTGGTCCAGCGACCAGACCATCCTGACCACCGCATGGATCAGTGGCCTCGCGGGGCTGGCCTTCATCGGCCGCACGCTGCACGTGGCCAATCCGATCGTCGACCTGCGCGCCCTCAAGGATCGCAACTTCGCCCTTGGCTGCTTCTTTTCCTTTGTCACCGGGATCGGCCTGTTCGCGACGATTTACCTGACGCCGCTGTTTCTCGGCCGGGTGCGCGGGTACGGCGCGCTGGACATTGGTCTGGCGGTTTTCTCCACCGGGGTGTTCCAGATCATGGCGATTCCGCTGTACGCCTTTCTGGCCAATCGCATCGATCTGCGCTGGATCATGATGGCGGGCCTGGCGTTGTTCGCCTTGTCGATGTGGGAATTCAGTCCGATCACCCATGACTGGGGCGCCGGAGAATTGCTGCTGCCACAAGCCCTGCGCGGAATCGCCCAGCAACTGGCGGTGCCGCCGGCAGTAACGTTGACGTTGGGTGGCCTGGCACCGGCGCGGCTCAAGCATGCGTCGGGCCTGTTCAACCTGATGCGCAATCTGGGCGGTGCAATCGGAATTGCGGCGTGCGCGACCATTCTCAACGACCGCACCAACCTGCACTTCACCCGGTTGGCGGAGCATCTGAACAGCAGCAACGAAGCAGTGAATCAGTGGCTGGCCCAGGTCGGCGGCAACTTTGCCGCACTGGGTCAGAGCGGCGATGTCGGCCTCACTGCCAGCCTGCGTCAGCTGTGGCTGCTGACCTACCGTGAAGCGCAGACGCAAACCTACGGCGACACGTTCCTGATGATCATGGTGTGCTTCGGCATCGCCACGGCGATGGTGCCCTTGATGCGCAAGGTGCAACCACCGGCCGCGCCGAGTGCCGACGCACATTGATCGATCAGGCCTGTGGGGTTTTACGGAAGCCCACGGCCAGACGGTTCCAGCTGTTGATGGTGCTGATCGCGACCGTCAGGTCGACCATTTCCTGGGGCGAGAACTGCGCAGCGACCACTTCGTAGTCTTCGTCCGGGGCGTGGGTCAGGCTCAGTTGGGTCAGGGTTTCGGTCCACAGCAGCGCGGCGCGTTCACGTTCGGTGAAAAACGGCGCTTCACGCCAGGCGGTCACGGCGAACAACCGGCGCGGGGTTTCGCCGCCCTTGATCGCGTCGGCGGTGTGCATGTCGATGCAGAACGCACAGCCATTGATCTGCGAAGCGCGCAGCTTGACCAGTTCGATCAGGTTTTTTTCCAGCGGCAATTTCGAGACGGCGGTTTCCAGGGCGATCATCGCTTTCAGGGCATCTGGGGACGCGGTGTAGAAATCGATACGAGGTTTCATGGCGACTCTCCGGGGCAAGTGAATGTGGGGCTACGTTAGTCCCGGCGTCCGGACCGGCAAATAGCCAATCTCCCGGAAGATGGGTAGGCCACTACGCGGATGTCAGAAAAGAAAGTGTGAAAGGACAATTGCCATCACTCGTTGCGCGCCACTAGAATGCGATCAATTCTTAATTGCACCCTAATCGCACTCTCGATTGCATCTCTGGCAACGGACGCCCGAAACGAGTACCTGCCCTCCATGTCGTCCCTCGATCAGCCGTTGAATCAGCAAGTCCAGACGCTCTACAGCGAACACCACGGGTGGCTGCAGGGCTGGCTGCAGCGCAAGTTGGGCAACCGCTGCGAGGCGGCCGATCTGGCGCACGATACCTTTTTGCGCCTGCTCACCCGGCAGGTGATCAAGCCGCTGGGCAACGAGCCCCGGGCACTGCTGACGCACATCGCCAAAGGCCTGATGATCGATCGCTGGCGGCGTCAGGACCTGGAGCGCGCGTACCTGGAAACCATCGCGCACCTGCCCGCCGCCGAAGTGCCGTCGCCGGAAACCCGCTACCTGATTCTGGAAACCCTGTGGCGCATCGAAGCGCTGCTGCGCGAACTGCCCGAGCAAACCCGCGAGACCTTCCTGCTGTCGCAGATCGAAGGCCTGACCTACGCGCAGATCGCCACGCGCCTGAATGTTTCGCTGATCACCGTCAAACGGCACATGCGTGCCGCGTTCATTGCCTGCCTGAGTGTCGCCTGATGAATTCGTCGATGATCAATCCGCAGATTCTCGGCGAAGCCGCCGACTGGCTGGTGCAACTGCATTCCGGCACCGCGACCCCGTCCGACCACCAGGCCATCGCCCAATGGCGCACCCGCAGCGCCGAGCACGCCATTGCCTGGCAACGGGCCGAAGCGTTGCTGGGGGACTTGCGCAGCGTGCCGGCCAACGTCGCGCTCCAGACCTTGAAACGCGCCTCCCGCAAGGAAGGCCTGAGCCGTCGCCAGACCCTCACCCGCCTCGGCTTGCTGTTGATGGCCGGACCGCTGGGCATCGCTTCGCAGCATGTGCCGTGGCAGCAATGGACCGCCGACCAGCGCACCGCCGTCGGCGAACAAAAGAACCTGCAATTGCCGGACGGCACCCAACTGGTGCTCAACACCGACAGCGCGGTGGACATCGCTTTCAGCCCGGTGGAGCGTCGCGTCCTGCTGCTCAACGGCGAAGTGCTGATCAACACCGCCGCAGATGCCAGCGCCCGTCCGTTCATTGTCGAAACCCCGCAAGGTGTGGCCCGCGCACTGGGCACGCGATTCTGCGTGCGCACCGAAGGTTCGCGCAGCCAGGTGTCGGTGCTCGAAGGCCAGGTTCAGATCACCCCGCAACTGCTCAAGCAGAGTGCGATTCTTCAGGCGGGCGAGCGCCAGCGCTTCAAGCTCAACAGCTTCGACAGCGCCGAAACCTTCGACACCGTGTCCCTGGCCTGGGACAAAGGCATGCTGCTGGCCAGCAACATGCGCCTGGACGAATTGCTCGGCGAGCTGAGCCGCTATCGCCGGGGCGTGCTGCGCTGTCATCCGGACGTCGCGGCGATGCGCGTGTCCGGGGCGTTTTCCCTGCGCGACACCGACGCCAGCCTGCGTTTGCTCAGCGATACCCTGCCACTGAACATCAACAGCCTGACCCGTTATTGGCTGTCGGTGGAACCGCGTGTCTGAGCCCTCGGAAAATATTTTCCGTATTCACTGATACCTTTTCGCGTCTCGTCCGGTGAGTGGATAGACCTTTCAATTCCACGCCCCCGACAGGAACACCGAATGACCGCAATGCCATCGCCCCGCCCCGCCACGTTTGCGCTCAAGGCCCTGAACCTGAGCCTGGCCCTGGCCCTCAGCGCACTGCTGCCGAGCGCCGCCCACGCCGCCGACAGCGTCAGTGAAAGCGCCAGCCGCGCCGTCAACATCGGCCCCGGCCTGCTCAGCCATGTGCTGGCGCAATTTGCGGTCAGCGTCGGCGTGCCGCTGTCGTTCGATCCGGCGCAACTGGGCAATCGCCAGAGCCCGGGCCTGCAAGGCAGCTACACCGCACAGAGCGGTTTTGCCCGGTTGCTGGAAGGCAGCGGTTTCGAGCTGATCAGCACCGGCCACAACGGTTACACCGTGGCGCCGAAAGTCGCGGCGGACGGCGCGCTGGAACTCGGCGCCACCAACGTCAGCGCCCTGCGCGACGACAGCGGTGATACCTACGGCGGCGAACAGGTCGCGCGCCGCGCGCAGATCGGCATGCTCGGCAACCAGGAGGTCAACGACCTGCCCTTCAGCGTCACCAGCTACACCGCCAAGACCATGGCCGACCAACAGGCCCAGACCGTTGGCGATGTGTTGCTCAACGATGCCTCGGTGCGCCAGTCCAACGGCTTCGGCAACTTCTCGCAGATGTTCATGATCCGCGGCCTGCCGCTGGCCTCCGATGACATTTCCTATAACGGCCTCTATGGCGTGCTGCCCCGGCAGATCATTGCCGTCGAAGCGCTGGACCGGGTTGAACTGTTCAAGGGCCCGAATGCATTCGTCAACGGCGTGACCCCGAGCGGCAGCGGCATCGGGGGCGGGATCAACCTGCAACCCAAACGCGCGATGGACACGCCGACCCGCAGCGTCACCCTCGATTACAGCGCCGACGGTCGGGTCGGCGGGCATCTGGATCTGGGCCAGCGTTTTGGCGAGGACAACCGCTTCGGCGCGCGGGTCAACCTGATGCAGCGCGAAGGCGACACCACCGTCGATGACGAAGACCAGCGCTCGTCGCTGTTCAGCGTCGGCCTGGACTATCGCGGCGATCGCCTGCGGGTCTCGACCGATTTCGGCTATCAGAAGCAGGTCATCAACCAGGGCCGCTCGGTGGTCTATGTCGATTCGAGCCTGACCAAAGCCCCCAAGGTGCCGCACGCCAACGCCAGCTATGCCCAGAGCTGGAGCTATTCGCAACTCGAAGACACCTTCGGCATGGCCCGCGCCGAATATGACCTGAACGACAATTGGACCGCCTACGTGTCCGGCGGCGCCAAGCACACCCGCGAGAACGGGGTTTACTCGTCGCTGACCGTCACCGACCTCAACGGCAGCGCCCGTGGCGGCATGCTCTATTCGCCCCACGACGAGGACAACCAGAGCGCCATGGCCGGGCTCAACGGCCGTTTCGAAACCGGCCCCGTCACGCACCAGTTGAACCTCGGCTGGGCGGGCATCTGGGGCGAGCAGCGCTCGGCGTTCGAAACCATCGGCACCGCCGGGCGCTACAGCACCAACCTGTACAACGTCACCGACAAACCGCGCCCGGCGCCCACCTCGTTCGCCAGCGACATCAACGACCCGCGCATCACCGGCAAGAACACCCTGCGCAGCGAGGCGATTTCCGACACCCTCGGCTTCGTCGATGACCGCATCCTGCTGACCCTCGGCGTGCGTCGCCAAGAGCTGAAAGTCGACGGCTGGAGCACCGCCACCGGCGCCCGCACCTCGAGTTATGAAGAGTCGATCACCACCCCGGTCTACGGCCTGGTGATCAAGCCGTGGGAGCATGTGTCGTTCTATGCCAACCGCATCGAAGGCCTGGCCAAGGGCCCGACGCCGCCGACCACCGCGATCAATCGCGACGAAACCTTCGCCCCGGTGCGCAGCAAACAGATCGAGGCCGGCGTGCGCCTGGACATGGGCAGCTACGGCGCCAACCTCGGCGTCTATCGCATCGAGCAACCGTCGAGCTACACCCAGGACGGGATCTTCCGGGTCGACGGCCAGCAGACCAACAAAGGCGTGGAACTCAACGTCTACGGCGAACCGCTCGACGGCCTGCGCCTGCTCAGCGGCGCAACCGTGATGAAAACTGAACTGGAAGGCAGCAGCAACGGCGTGAATGACGGCAATCGCGCCGTCGGGGTGCCGCGCTTCCAGTTCAACCTCGGCGCTGACTGGGACATTCCGGGTCTCGAAGGTGCCGCACTCAGCGCGCGCATGCTGCGCACCGGCGGCCAGTACCTGAACGCGGCGAATACTCAAAGCATTCCGGCGTGGAACCGCTTCGATCTCGGCTCGCGCTACGCCTTCAAACTGGATGAAAAGCAGATCACCCTGCGGGCCAATCTGGAGAACGTCGCCAACGAAGCTTACTGGGCCTCGGCCAACGGCGGTTACCTGACCCAGGGCACACCGCGCACGCTGAAGGTGTCGGCCACCGTGGACTTCTGACCGCTCGTCATCCGGCCGGCACCAAGGGTTCGGCGCGTTTGACCAATATCAGGTAATCCCCTTTCCGGAGACAGACCATGATGACGCGCAAACTCACCTCGCTGTTGTTGATCGGCCTGCTGGCCACAGGCTCAGCCGCGACATTCGCCGCCAACGACGGCGCCGATGCCACGGGCACCAAATCCGGCTCGACCAATGGCTCGCCCATGCCAACGGACAATACGCCGGGCTCGCCGTCGGGCGGCAGCGGCGCGGGTGGCGGGACGGGCACCAACGGCGGTGCCAGCGGTTCGGGCTCGGGAGCAGGCGGGGGCACTGGTTCGGCCGGTGGCGGCACGGGCGGTGCCGGCGGTGGCACTGGCGGCTGAACGAACAAGAGCAGGCCGTGGTAAACGCCATGGCCTGTGTCTGAACCCTATCGTTTTTTGTCAGCGATCCGAACGTAGCAATTCGCCGAAACCGACGTCCATCGACAACACGGCCGCGCGATTGCGGCCGGCGTTTTTGGCCTGATACAGCGCCGCATCGGCGCGCTGGATGAACAGCTCAGGGCTGTCGTTGCCCAGTGGAATAAACGAGTAGCAGCCCAGGCTCACCGTCAGATAACCGGTGGGCGAACCGCTGTGGGTGATGTGCTTGTCCATGACGCTGCGGCGGATCTGCCCGGCAATCGCCAGCGCGCCGTTGATGTCGGTGTCCGGCAGCAACACCGCGAACTCTTCCCCGCCATAGCGCACCGCCAGATCGGACTTGCGCTGGCAGCAGTTCTTCACCACCTGCGCGACCTGCGTCAGGCAATGGTCGCCGGCCACGTGGCCGTAGGCATCGTTGTAGCTTTTGAAGAAATCGATATCGAGCATGATCAGGCTCACCGGGCTCGACTGCCGCGCGCCCCGGGCAAACTCCACCTCCAGCGAGCGCTCGAACAGACGCCGGTTGGCCAACCCGGTCAGGCTGTCGTGGGTGGCGATCTGCTCCAGCGTCCGCTGGGCCTTGCGCAGGTTTTTCTCGATCCGCTCGCCATCGCGCACCTGATGAATGAACACCCAGCCGAACAGCCCCACGCCGAGCATCACCAGCGCCACGATGACGCTGGACTGGAACGCCCGGTCATACCAGCCCTGGAGGATCGTGTCCCGGGACGAAGACGCCGCGACCACCAACGGGTAGCTTTCCAGCTGCCGGTAACCATAAAGACGGGTGACACCGTCGACCACCGAATCGATCATCGCGGTGCCGGCGGCTGCATTGGGCAGCAACTTCTGGTAGATCTCGCCCTTGGCCAGCGAGGTGCCGATCAGGCTCTCGTCGAAAGGCCGCCGGGCGAGCAAGGTGCCGTCGGTCAGGCCGAGGAACATGGTGCCGTTGTCGTCCAGGCTGAAGCTTTTGAAGAACCGGTCGAAGTAGGACATCTTGATCCCGGCCAGCAATACGCCCTGAAAATTGCCGGCGTGGTCGTTGACCCGTTTCGAGATCGGGATGATCCACTCGCCGTTCTCACGGCTGCGGATCGCCGGGCCGATGTGCGCCACGGCCGAGACGTTCTGCTGGTGAAACTTGAAGTACTCGCGATCGGCCACGCCATGGCCGCGCGGCAGATCCGCGAACGAGGTAATCACCCACTGCCCTTCGCGGTCGAACAGGAACATGCCGTGCAACTGCTCCAGTTGCTGCACCCGCCGCGCGAGGGTTTTCTGCAAGCGCGGCTTCTGCTCCGCGCCATAGCCATCGTCCTGAACCCAGTCGACCAGGCTGGTCAGCACCAGATCCGCTGCCAGAAAAGTGTCTTCGGCCTGCTGCGCCATGGCCCGGGTCAGGTTGGCCGACGACACCTGTGCGTTGGCCAGATCCTGGCGCCGCGACTGTTCGATCTGCAAATACAACAGACCGGACAGGCTCAGACACACAGCCACGATGAACAACACCGCCGCCTTGCGCAGGGGCAAACGCTTGAGGGTGCCGCCGGGGGCCTGGTGCGGATCGTGAATGGGGATAGGCAAAAGCGTGTCCTGGGCAGGTACGACAGGGGCAAAAGCCCGAAACCCTTGTTTTTGTGAGCGTAGCCCACCGGGTTGTGTGGGGCAACCAAGCGCCACCGAGACAATCCCGACCCTGTTGCTATCGGCGCGCAGCGTAATTGGATGACCTGCGACGCGAATTATTTTTGCCTGCCCGTTTTCCTCGCTTTTACCCCCGGCTCGACAACCGCCGCATTGCACTGTGCAGATGCGCCCGCGCACTTTCCGGATCGCCCTCGCGCATCTGCTCGTAGGCCCGTTGCGCAACCGCATGCGGTACCGGTTTCAACACCCGTTGCGTGGCCATCGCCAGCAGTTGCACCTGCGCGGCACGCTCCAGGTAATACAGATCGTCCCAGGCCTCGGCGATGGTCGGCGCGGCGACAATCACACCGTGGTTCTTCAAAAACAGAATGTCGGCCTCGCCCATCACCTCGGCAATCCGGTCGCCTTCACGCTCATCCAGCGCCAGCCCGTTGTAATGCTCGTCCACCGCCGTGCGCCCGTAGAACTTCAGCGCGGTCTGACTCAGCCACAACAGCGGCGGCCCCTCCAGCAGGCACAACGCTGTCGCGTTCGGCATGTGCGTATGGAACGCGACCTTCACCCGAGGCAGCCGCTGGTGCAGGCGCGCGTGAATATAGAAAGCAGTCGCTTCCGGCTGACCCTCGCCGTCCACCACGTTGCCGGCGAAGTCGCAGACCAGCAGGTTATGCGCCGTCACTTCGGAAAACGCATAGCCGTACGGATTGACCAGAAACAGGTCATCGTGCCCCGGCAACATCGCCGAAAAATGATTGCAGATCCCCTCCTCCAGCCCGTGCAGCGCCGCCAGTTGAAAGCACGCCGCCAGCTCGTGACGGGCGGTGAGGATGGCTTCACTGTCGAGGTTCAACGAGCCGGAACGCGCAGCTCGGGCGCTGCCGGTCAGGGTGTGGGCCATGGCGAAACTCCTTGATGACGGGCGAGGTTTCTTACCAGCCAAGGGACGAGAACAGCGGGAGCACTTCGTCCAGCGTGTTGAGGATCGCGTCGGGTCGATAGTCCGGCAGCAACTGACGACCAGTGCCGCGGTCGATCCATACACAGCGAAAATGCATGTCGCGGGCCGCCGTGTGATCGAGCATCGGGCTGGCGCAGATGTGCACCACCTGATCGCGGCTGACGCCCAATTGCTCATGAGCGTAGTCGAACAGCCGCGGCGCCGGTTTGTAGGCGCCGGCCTGTTGCGCGGTGATTACCCGGTCGATGTGGCCGCCGAGTTGAGCGACGTTGCCGGCGATGATGTCGTCATCGGTGTTGGAGACGATGCACAGCTTGAAGCCCTTGGCCTTGAGCTGCGCGAGGGTCTCGACGACTTCGGGGAACGGTGGCATCTGCGGGATCGCGGCGGCCAGGCGCTGACTGTCTTCGCTGCCACTCGTCAGGCCCAGTTCTTCCAGGGCCAGTTGCAGGCCGAGAGTGCTCAGCTCGCGGAACGAGCGATGCGGCGGTGTCTGTTCCAGGCGATGTTCGTGGCGGTCGTAGACCTCGATCAGGCGCCCGGCGTCGACCCGGTGCTCGCCCTTCTCGCTGAGGATCCGCTCGGCCACGGCGCGCAGGCCTTCGTCCCATTGAATCAAGGTGCCGTAGCAATCGAAGGTCAGCCATTGCGGGCGCGGTGTGTTGATCAACGTCATGGGGGCATTCCTCTGAAAGTGAGGGCTTCAGCTTATGAACCCGGGGTGATAGTGTGAAATTAAATAAATAGCCGACCGTCAGTTGCCAAACAAATATCGAGACCGCCGCCATGCTGGATCTGGAACTGCTGAAAACCTTCGTCTGCGTGGTTGATGAAGGCAGCTTCACCCGCGCCGCCGAACGCGTCCACCGTACCCAATCCACGGTCAGCCAACAGGTGCGCAAACTCGAAGACCTGGTCGGCCACGCCCTTTTGTTGCGCGACCGCACCGGGCTGAACGTCAGCGTCACCGAGCACGGCGAACTGCTGATCCACTACGCTCGCCGCCTGCTGGCCTTGTCCGCCGAGGCCAGCGAAGCACTGGCCAGCGACGTGGATCTGGAAATCCTGCGCATCGGCATGCCGGAAGACTTCGACGCCCGACGCATGGCGCTGATCCTCGCCGGCTTCACCCGCAGCCACCCGCAAGCACGGCTGGAAACCGTCAGCGGCATGAGCCTCGACCTGCGCCAACGCCTCGACAGCGGCGAAATCGACATCGCCCTGATCAAACGCGAACCCGACAGCGGCCCGGCCTGGGCGACCTGGCCGGAGCGACTGGTGTGGGTCAAAGGCGTGGAATTCGATGCCTCCACTGGCGTGCTGCCGCTGGCGCTGTTTCCCCAGGGCTGCCTGTACCGACAACGGGCGATCCGCCTGCTCGACGTGGCGCAACGCCCATGGCGCGTGGCCTTCGGCAGCCACAGCCTGACCGGCATTCAAGCGGCGGTGGCCTCCGGGCTCGGGGTTTCGGTGCTGCCGGCTTCGGCGGTGTTGCCGGAGCATCGGGTGTGCACGGACTTGCCGTCGCTGCCACCGACGGAACTGGCGCTGGTCAGTCGCGAGGGGGTGTTGAGTGGATTGCAGCGGGGGCTGGTGGAGTTTTTGCGGGGGGAATTGGGGGTGGATGCGGGGGGATTTGCTTGAGGTTGATTGCAAAAAAACAGGCGCCCTTTTCAGGCGCCAGTTTTTATGGTCGGTCAACGCGACGGCGGTACTCGAATATCCCCCGCCCGGCACTGGGTTTTCACGCCCTTGCCGCAGGCGCCGAATTGCAGGTCCTTGCCCATGCACACGCGCACCTCCGAGAGTTCCGGGCCGTTGCAGATGACGGCGATACCGTCTGACGGGATGCCCGGATTACTCCTGCGGAACAGGTCGGCAATTTCCTGCGCTTCGAAGTAATAGGAGCTACTGAACGGTTGCAGTTCTTCCGGGATTTTGACCGCAGCCACGGCCTTGTCCGCTTCGTCCAGATAACCCATGGCTCCAAGGCCGCTGCAGGTGCCGTGTTTGCTCCATTCGTGATCGAGCAGTTTTTTGGTCGGGAACAGCGTCAGGCCTTTGGCCGTTTCGGCGGCCGACAGGTTGGTCAGCGGTGGGCAGGATTGCGGCCAGCCGCCCTTGGCGTATTGCGGCCACAGGCCATGCAGGACAAAACCGTAACCCTTGCCGGTGCATTGCGGGTCATCCTTGTGGGTCAGGCAAAAGGTCGGCGACCAGGACAACGTCAGCAGGTAGTAATCGAATACCCCCGCCACCGATTCCGCCTTGCTGGCGGACGACTGGCGTGCCGAACTCAGGCCGATGCTACCGACCGTCAGCGCAATCAGCGCCATAATTGTAAAAAGCTTTTTCATGTTCCCGTTCCTTGGGACGCGTGCGTCCGTGGTTTCTGTGGTCTGACCATCACTTGGCCAGACGCTGATTGAGTCATGCCCGTGTTGCAGGCGCATGACGCAGGGCAAAACGTGCATTACTTTGAAAGGACTACGATGAAGTTGAAATCACCACAGGGAACCGACATGAGTAAAGCAGACGAACTCGCCGCGAAACTCAAACAAACCCGGCACACCCATGCTGACGAAATCACCTGCGCCGAACTGGAAATCGATTGCTGGCCGGCTCAGGTCTACGCCTTGTATCACCGTATCGAGGGCTGGTTGCAACCGGTCACCGAAGTAGGACTGAAGATTCGGCGCAATCCTACGCATGTTTGCGAATCTTCTTCGGATGGCGAGACCCACGACTACGCCATCGACCAGTTGATCATCGAAGCCAACCACCACAGCCTGACGTTCGACCCCATCGCCCGCTTCACCGAAGACGGCGCAGGGCGAGTGCAAATCGTCCTGCCGGGGCGCGAAGCATCGCTGCTGCGCACGGTCGATGAACACGGCGAAAGCCATTGGTGGTTGCAGACGCTCGAGACCGGGCAACAGCTGGATGCGATTGCGTTGACGGAGAACAACCTGCTGCTGGTAGTCCAGGAAGGTCTCGGTTTGTAGGTTGAACCTGACACAACTGTAATCCGCGCCTCAGCCAGCTGAAAGCTGCCGCCGGTTAGCCTCCCCGTCATTGGTCAAACGGGGACTTCCAGCGCATGCCTTCCACCACCTCAAGACGCACTTTCGTCAAAGGCCTCGCCGCCGGCGGTCTGCTCGGCGGCCTCGGCCTGTGGCGCACGCCGGTCTGGGCCTTGAACAGCCCCCGCCAGGTTAATGAGTTAAGCGGCACCGACTTCGAGCTGTTCATTGGCGAAACCCCGGTCAACTTCACCGGCCAGCCTCGCACCGCCCTGACCATCAACGGCAGCCTGCCCGGCCCGCTGCTGCGCTGGCGCGAAGGCGACACCGTGACGCTGCGGGTGCGCAACCGGCTGAAGGACAGCACCTCGATCCACTGGCACGGCATTCTGCTGCCGGCCAACATGGACGGCGTGCCCGGCCTGAGTTTCAAGGGCATCGAGCCGGGTGGCGTGTACGTCTATCAGTTCAAGGTTCGCCAGCACGGCACCTACTGGTATCACAGCCATTCCGGCCTGCAGGAACAGGCCGGGGTCTACGGGCCGCTGGTGATCGACGCCCGGGAACCGGAGCCGTTCGAGTACGACCGCGACTACGTGGTGATGCTCAGTGACTGGACCGACGAAGACCCGGCCAGCCTGATGAAAACCCTGAAAAAGCAGTCCGACTACTACAATTTCCACAAGCGCACCGTCGGTGATTTCATCCACGACGTCGGTGAAAAAGGCTGGGGTGCCACCGTCGCCGACCGCACGATGTGGGCGCAGATGAAGATGAATCCCACCGACATCGCCGACGTCAGCGGCGCCACGTACACCTTCCTGATGAACGGCCACGCTCCGGATAACAACTGGACCGGCCTGTTTCGCCACGGCGAAAAGCTGCGGCTGCGGCTGATCAACGGCTCGGCCATGACCTACTTCGACGTGCGAATTCCCGGATTGAAAATGACCGTGGTCGCCGCTGATGGCTTGCACGTCAAACCGGTCAGCGTCGACGAGTTGCGCATCGCCGTGGCGGAAACCTATGACGTGATCGTCGAACCCGCCGCCGACGCCTACACCCTGTTCGCCCAGGCCATGGACCGCACCGGTTACGCCCGAGGCACCCTCGCCGCCCGCGTCGGTTTGTCGGCCCCGGTGCCGGCGCTGGACCCGCGCCCGCTGGTGACCATGGACGACATGGGTATGGGCGGCATGAACTCTGGTGGAATGAATCATGGTTCGATGGACATGAGCGGCATGGATCACTCGAGCATGAACATGGGCCCGATGCAGTCGCACCCCGACAGCGAAAAGGACAACCCGCTGGTGGACATGCAAGCCATGACCACTGCCGCGAAACTCGACGACCCTGGCCTTGGCCTGCGCAACAACGGTCGCCGCGTGCTGACCTACGCCGACCTGCGCAGCCCCTTCGAAGACCCGGACGGCCGCGACCCGAGCCGCACCCTCGAACTGCACCTCACCGGCCACATGGAGAAATTCGCCTGGTCGTTCAACGGCATCAAGTTCTCCGACGCCGAGCCCCTGCGTTTGAAGTACGGCGAGCGAATCCGCCTGGTACTGGTCAACGACACGATGATGACCCACCCCATCCACCTGCACGGCATGTGGAGCGATCTGGAAGACGAAAACGGCAATTTCCAGGTGCGCAAACACACCATCGACATGCCGCCCGGCACCCGTCGCAGCTATCGCGTGACCGCCGATGCGCTTGGCCGTTGGGCCTATCACTGCCATCTCCTGTACCACATGGAAATGGGCATGTTCCGCGAAGTGCGGGTGGAAGAATGAGGATGCCGACCATGACTCGATTTGCCGCGCTTTCGTTGTCGCTTCTGTCGATGGCTCCGGCCTTCGCCGCCAGCGACATGCAGGGCATGGATCACAGCCGGATGGGCGATCTGCAAAGCATGGACGACGGCATGATGCAGCCCGCCGCGCCGACCGAAAGCCGCACACCGATCCCGGCACTGACCGACGCCGACCGCGCCGCCGTGTTCACCAGCCACGCCGGACATCAGGTCCACGACAGCGCCATCAACACGTACTTCCTCGCCGACAAACTCGAATGGCAGGACGCCGACGACGCCAGCACTCTGGCCTGGGACTTGTCCGGCTGGATCGGCGGCGACATCGATCGACTGTGGCTGCGCTCCGAAGGCGAACGCAGCAACGGCAAGACCGAAGACGCGGAAATCCAGGCGCTGTGGGGCCACGCGATTTCGCCGTGGTGGGACGTGGTCAGCGGCGTGCGCCAGGACTTCAAACCCGGCACTCCACAAACCTGGGCCGCGTTCGGTTTGCAGGGCATGGCGCTGTACAACTTCGAAGCCGAAGCCACGGCGTTCCTCGGTGAAAACGGTCAGAGCGCGGTGCGGCTGGAGGGCGACTACGACATCCTGCTGACCAATCGCCTGATCCTGCAGCCCACCGCCGAACTCAACGTCTACGGCAAAAACGACCCGCAACGCGGGATCGGCTCGGGCCTTTCGAACACCGAAGCCGGGCTGCGCCTGCGCTATGAGATCCGCCGCGAATTTGCGCCCTACATCGGCGTGACCTGGAACCGCACCTACGGCCAAACCGCCGATTACGCACGGGAAGAAAGCGAGGATCGCAGCGAAGCGCGACTCGTCCTCGGCGTACGGCTGTGGTTCTGAATTCCATCAAAAAACAACACCGAGGTCTTGCATGCGCACACTGAAAATCTCCCTTGTCCTCGCCAGCGGTTTGCTCCTGAGCACCCTGGCCCAGGCCCATCCGAAACTGCTGTCGTCGACCCCGGCCGAAGGTGCCGACGGCGCGGCGCCCGGCAAGATCGAACTGCGCTTTTCGGAGGATCTGTTGACCCAATTCTCCGCCGCCAAACTGGTGATGACCAAAATGCCCGGCATGGCTCATTCGCCGATGCCGATGAAGGCCAAAGTCAGCGCTGGCAGCGACCCGAGAACCATGCTCGTCACCCCGCTCACGCCCTTGCCGGCCGGCACCTACAAGGTCGAATGGCGCGCGGTTTCGTCGGACACGCACCCGATCACCGGCAACGTCACGTTCAAAGTGAAGTGAGTGATGGCTGAACTGATCAACATCCTCCTGCGTCTGGCGTTGTATGTGGATTTGCTGCTGTTGTTCGGGCTGGCGTTGTTCGTGCTGTACAGCGTTGATGCGGTGCTGCGGTTTCGGCCGATGCTGCGCGGGATGGCGTTGATCGGGGCGCTGCTGTCAGTGGCGGGACTGGTGCTGATGACCCGCGCCATGAGTGGCGAAACGGAGTTCGCGGCGCTGTGGCCGCACCTGCAAATGATGCTGTTTGAAACCGATGTCGGGACGGCATGGGCGGTGCGGATGATTGCGCTGATCGTCGTGATGATCTGGCCGGGGTTGTGGCTGGCGTCGATGGCCGGCGCCGTCGCCCTCGCCTCCCTGGCCTGGAGCGGACACGGGGCGATGGATAACGCGTGGCACCTGCTCAGCGACATCCTGCACCTGCTCGCAGCGGGGGCGTGGCTGGGCGCCATGCTCGCGTTGATCTTGATGTCGCGGCTCGATGCACTGTGCAGCGAAGCGCGCATTCGTTCGCTGGCGGATTCCGTCAAACGCTTCGAAGGCGTCGGCGCGGCAATTGTGCTCATCCTCTCGATCACCGGCGTGGCGAATTACCTGTTCATCGTCGGCCCGACACTGGGCGAAGTCCTGCTCGGCACCTACGGTATTCTGCTGGCGATAAAGGTTGTGTTGTTCGGGGGAATGTTGGTGTTGGCCGCGTTGAACCGCTTCCACCTCGGGCCTTTGCTTGAGCAATCGTTGCGCGCCGGCCAGCATCAAATGGCGGCCAACGCCTTGCGCCGCAGCGTGGCACTGGAGCTGATGATTGCGCTTCTGATCGTGGGACTGGTGGCGTGGCTGGGCACGTTGAGCCCGGAACCGGGGTGACACCCGGCAAACCCATTCACTACACTGGCCCGCACCTCCACTGCACAAGCCCGATCACAATGACAATTCCAAAAAGCACGATGATCTTCTGCGGCCTGCTGGCCATGGCCGGCGGCGCCCAGGCACAAGAACCGGCCTCGCACCTCGACACCATTCAGCAACAAGGCCAGTTGCGCGTCTGCACCACCGGCGACTACAAGCCCTACACCTTCAAACGCCCGGACGGCGGATTCGAAGGCATCGACATCGCCATGGCGCAATCCCTGGCCGACAGCCTCGGGGTAAAGGTCGAATGGGTGCAGACCACCTGGAAAACCCTGATGCCGGACATGCAGGCCGGCAAATGCGACATCGGCGTCGGCGGCATCTCGGTGACCCTCGAACGCCAGAAAAAAGCCTTCTTCAGCAACACCCTCGACGTCGACGGCAAGATCCCGCTGGTGCGCTGCGCCGACCAGTCCAAATACCAGACCATCGACCAGATCAACCAGCCGAACGTGCGCCTGGTCGAACCCGCCGGCGGCACCAACGAAGCCTTCGTCCACGCCTTTCTGCCCAAGGCGCAACTGGCGTTGCACGACAACGTGACCATCTTCGAGCAACTGCTCGACAACAAGGCCGACGTGATGATCACCGACGCCTCCGAAGCCCTCTACCAGCAGAAACTCAAACCCGGCCTGTGCGCCGTCAACCCGAGCCAGTTCATGCAATACGGCGAAAAAGCCTACCTGCTGCCGCGCGACGACATCAGCTGGAAACTCTACGTCGACCAGTGGCTGCACCTGAGCAAAGTCACCGGCAAATACCAGAAAGTCCTGAGCGAATGGATCGCCGTACCCGCAGCTCAGTAAACCTCAGTCGTCATGCATCAGGCCGGAGCTGTACTGGTTGAAACTGTTACCGATATTGCTCCCGCCGAACTTCAACGTATTCACGTTCCGCGCCTCCGGCGACTGACAGTCGCTGGAGAAACAACTGGTGGTGGTCAAACCACCGGAGCCGGAACAGGCGCTTAAAACCGAGACAGTGGCGACGAGCAACAGCGCTTTGAGTGGATTGTTCATGGTGTGTGGCGCTCGGGTGGGGTCGGGATCTTGTGGAGGGATCGTAGGCCTGCGCGGGTGGCGGGAAGATGAAACTTACGGGGTTTTCAGCGGGGGTTCAGGTTTGGCCTTTCACAAAGGTTTACATCGGCCTTTCAGTTGGCTCGGTATAGTTTTTTGCAACTTGAGCAACCCAGAGAACCCGCAATGCCGTCGACCAGCCACTTGGTAAATCCTGACCTGATAAAGATTCGACGGCTGTTCACAACGCCCCTCGCCAGCCTCCAGTACCCCGATGCCGCAAAACTTAATTCCCAACTGAAAACCATCATCACAACCCGCATGGCGCAAGATCGTAGCGGCGCCCAGCGCAGTAACGACGGCGGCTGGCAGTCCGCGAACGACTTCCATGAATGGGGCGAAGAAGCCAGCGACGCTCTCGTGAAATTCGCCAAAGCGTTCGCCGTGCAAATGACGGCAGTGCACAGCGAACAATTCGGCCTGACCGAACCGAGTTTCGAATGGAAACTCAACGCCTGGGCCAACGTGAATACCGCAGGCCACAGCAACGCCCTCCACGGACATCCGGGCGCCTTCTGGTCAGGCGTCTACTGGGTGGACGCCGGCGGCCGAGAAGACGACCCGACCGTCGGCGGCGACTTGGAATTCGCCGACCCACGCGGCATGGTCGCCTCCACCTACAACCCCGCACTGCGAATGCGCGTCGAAGACTGCATCACCGCAGGCTTCAGCAGCACCTGCGCCGCCAGCAGCGGCACCTTCATCATGTTTCCATCGTGGCTGATGCATTCGGTTCGACGGTTTGAAGGGACGAGACCAAGGATTTCGATTGCGTTTAATTTTGGTGCTTGAGATTCCAGAGTTGATAAGTTGCTTACGGTTCTAAGCTTCAGAACAAATCAATTCAATCTCGTTTTTTGGTGCGTTTTGAAAGCTACATTCCCGGTCGCCCTTGGAAGCAAGGCTGACACCATCGCATGACAGGACGTCAAAAATGGCTGAACCAACCACTCGGAAGACATCTTCCACCAAGCGCGATTGGGCGTTAGCGACTGAGAAAGAGCGCTCCCACGTCTATTGGGCACTGTCCGACGCGTTTGTAGACAACGAGGTCAACTACGAATCCATCGCGTGCCAGACCGAAGATTACGACCCGCAAGAGATAAAGCGAATTCTCTACGAGGAAGTCGCCCCTGTCTGCCATTCGAACCTTGAGACAGTGATCCCGATGATCTGGTCTGCTTTCAACCTTGAACAACTAACGTCTGACATCAGGGAAAATCTGAAAGCCCGAGAGCGCAGCGGTTATCGACGCCAAATAGACAAACTGCTGATACGTTGGCTTGAGTTCCGATACAGATACATATGGAAAGAAATCTACAGGCACTATCGAAAATAATCTGCGCTGCGCGCACATGCTCTACTGCCCTTCCCTTCATCACACGGGTGACGAAACCTCCGCGTCAGCAAACTGCCCATCTGCCACGGAGGGTTGCAGTAACCTACTTCGGCTCGACGTTATCCAACGCCTGATTCACCGCCAAAGACCCCAACATCACCAACTGCGCAATGCCGATGGCGGTTTTGCGGTGGGCGGGTTCCAGGGAGGCGGCGAAGTTGTTGAGCATTTCGGAGGCTGATCCCAAGGACTCGCTGGCGTTGGCGAGCAGGGATTCGGTGTCGTAGGCCGGGTTGGCGAAGTACATCGGGTCATGTTGGGTGTGGCTGCCCATGATCCGTTGCTGTGGGGTGAGGTAGTGATCGAGGGCGCGTTCGGCGGCTTCGTTCAGGGTTCGTGAATCGGGGAATTTGTAGGGGGAGACTGGATCGGTTTCTGGTGGGTTGGGTGTTGGTTTGAACATGGAGTAACTCCCGACGGATAAGAGGTTAG
The DNA here is from genome assembly GCF_019710535.1 of Pseudomonas sp. 3-2. NCBI lineage: Bacteria > Pseudomonadati > Pseudomonadota > Gammaproteobacteria > Pseudomonadales > Pseudomonadaceae > Pseudomonas > Pseudomonas sp. 3-2. Next base: position 4,337,670 of record NZ_CP081200.1, read on the forward strand.
GAGCCGCCACCTTCGCTACCAAACTAGGGTGGAGGCCATACGCAGGTTGGTAGACCGGCCGTCAGGAACCCCGGCGCATCCGAAGATGCCCTGCGCATGACCACCATAAAACGAAGGCACTGAAAGCCTCCGCAAGACAGTAGTCTTGTGCTTCTGACGGAATACGGGCTACCAAACCCGATCACTGGATTTCAGTGACCCAGGAACGATAGAACCCGCGTGCTAGAGGCACAAGCCGGCGGATTCTGTCTTAGGTGTAGGGGGTGGCGCAAGGTAGTGTAGGTCGTGTATGACGAAAGAATGAGTCATTTAAACGAGTGAGTTTTTTGTTTAAAACAGTCCCAGCTTTTTGGCTTGCGCGAAACTGGGGACTGTTTATACACACTTTCACATCCAAACAAATCCGCCCCCTTACTCTAAATCAGTAAAATCAAGAAGATCTTTTGGCAATCCATTGAGTGTGTTCACGAGAGAAGAGGTTCTCCATTTCATCGACATACCTCTCAAACTCCGAAAAATTTGAAATAGAGTGAACCATATTCTTCGCAGACTCTATTTCATAAGCAGTCATTTCATAAGCAGCATTTAATTCAACGTATTTTTTCGATTGCATCCAAGCAATTAATGAGCTGGATAGAGCAATGACCACATCCGTGGGCATATCCACGCCAGATTGGAACTCTTTCAAAAAAGATAAAACCACTGACAAAATACTGAACAAGCAAAGTAAAACAAACAAACAGCAATGGATTATTTTGTTTCTTCTTGCTTTCATCAAATACCACTTTAATTGCCCTCTCACCCTGCAGGAAGTATAAAAAGTGACCTTTTCCTCCAGAGAGAGCTGTCTAACACGCAACATTTCTTTAGTTGGAGAAACAAGCAATGAACTGCTCGAACTCAATCTATCCAACGCATGACTTTCTAAACAAGACTCACGAATGCGCTCAGAAAACAGAGCACTGTCAATTGGCTCTGAACCTCCAAATGGGGCAGAAACACAACAATACCTCCAACTCAATGTTTTTATTGTCTCAGAAAGCGACCTTTTGGAATACCAGATCCTTTCAGGCTTACTTACCCCTAAATAAATCAGAATTACAAAACCAAGAGCCAAAAGAATCGTTTGATTGTAACCAAAATCTATAAATTGAATTTTAAATTTAGACAAAATCGCCGCAACAACTAGCAAAGACAAATTTATCAGCAATAATGAATAATGAACTCTCTGATAAAATTTCGAACTCTGCCCTGCAGCCCTCTGGATACTTGGATAAAACCCTTCGGGCAAACTATCATCAATAACCATCACTTAGCCTCAAGCATTTTTACGTTTTTATTCACATCTTGAAGCTGCAGCCGTTCCATTGGGACATTCAAATACGATGATATTTTCTGCTTATCTCTATAATTCACTGGAAACATGTAAACATGCTGTATTACGATCTCTTTCAATATCCGATCACACACCGCATTGGATTTAAACTCATCGGCCAATGCACTGAGAGCTTTGAAATCAATTCTCTTATGAAAATCCAAAGTAATGGCTTGGTTAATTATCTTGATAGCGGGACTAGAAATTTCATCTTCCAAGCTTTTATAAATCTCTTCCGCCTCTGCACATCCAGTTGAAGTTGCCATCTTCTTCAGAACGGCATATATTGCAACAAAGGTCATTGATAAAAATGTACTTTTGGCCTCCTTTTCAATTGCCAAGTTCGTTTGAAGTGGATTTTCCCTCATTTCATGGGAGATGGTATGAACCACGCTTTCTTTTGCCATATCAGACAATTCAATAAAAAACTGCAAAAACCTTAATCCACAACCGTAGGTTTCTCGTAGAAGATGTGTCATCTCCTCTCTATTCAAAGATGCATGTCTATTTCTAATTATTTGACCAATGAGCTCAGAGCCTTTGAACACTTTATTAACATTTGCAAATAAGTTGGTATCCCCCTCCGTCAAGACAACAGGCTCATACTCACCACCTGACAAATCTTGCTGATCATATAACTGCATCTCATCCAAAGCTTCATCACGTTTTAAACGCTCTTGCTGAACTTCCCGCTCAACCATGACCAGCTTAGGAATCTCTTTAAGAAACTCATCCAAAAAACTAAGATCTTCTGCTTGAAGAGTTGCCAAGCGATTATCCGAAAACAATGCCATTAAAGACATTTGTATCTCATCAAGTATCCAAGCATCTTTAGTGTGATGAGTAATGAAAATTATGATATTCGCATGATCCTCTCTATGAAGCCCATCCAAAAGCCGAGTAATTTCCTTCTTGATTTCAATATCCTTACTAAAAGTATCTGCAATTTTTTTTGCAGCAAAAAAATAGTATATATATGGATATTTGAATGAAACCTTACCATCTACATCACGTAGCAGGTGGCAATTTATAAGATCCTGAGTAACCTTTACCCTATCGACACTCAAAAACTGTCTCTCGTAATCCTCAAAGAACTCCACCAGCCCCCTAGATGAAAGAGGCTCACCATCATTGGAATACTGTTTCCAAGCAAGTTCCGATAGCACATTAATATATTTATCAATCTCATTAGATTTAACATTGATTTTTTCAAGCGCTTGGTAAACCAAGCTCTGATAACAATGACCATGCGAGGTCAACTCCAATCTCTGGGAGGTGTAAGCCTCTAGCATCTGTAATACGGAAATAATAAATATTGGTTTTGAAGGAACAACATTTTTACGAATAATGGAGTCTACCCTGACCTTTATTTCATCAGACTCTTTAAAAAGCTCTGCTTCATCAATATGTTCCTCTCGACCTAGCGCAACCCACTTCTCAATTAACTGAGTACGCTTAACATTTCCAAAATCATGAATACTCATTATTTGAAAACTTTCAAGTGACGCGTGATCTGGCAATACATACCTAAAAGTATCTTTTGCAAAAATCACGACCTTTGCAAATACGGATTTTATGTGATCGACAAGTTGGGCAATATATTTCTTATTGAGCGTAATGAGATGAAAATCATCCAACAGCAGCAGAGGTTTTTTGCCTGACTTTTCAAAGCCACCCAAACTCTCAGAGTACTGCTCAGAAATTCGCCTTGCGATGAGTTTATCTACTGCAGCAGAAACTACATCCTTTCCACTTATATACACAGGAAAAAAACCCTCAGCCAACCCCTCCCTAATAATAAATTTAGCCAATGACGTTTTACCAGCCTGCTCCTCTCCAATAACAATAATACCTTCAAGATCCTCAAATATTTTTCTGTAACCTACTACTTTCCTGACATTACTAAAATCCCCTGACTTCAACGTAAAATCTGGAGGAACATAGACATCACTAAGTTTAACCTTTGGGACTAAGCGATGAACCAAAGCAATTTCGGTATCATCCAGCCAGCTTCGATGCGACTCTGTGAGTTTCAAAGTCAAATCAACAACTGTCGCCATCTCTTTTTCCTCCGGCAAAGTAGCTATTGTTTTCCTTAGCCCCTCAATCACATCCAACCAAGCACGATCTTTATCATCCCAAGATTTTATTGGCCGCCTGTCAGTCGGTAAAGAATGAATTTCAGCCAGCGGCGAATGTTTCACATCTGTAGCGCGTATATATATCGGAACAATCAAGGCTTGATTTTCACGGTGCATTTCCAACGCACGAGCCATCTCAACATCCACACAATAATCCGAATTAATAAAATCCGGACTTACTAAAAAAATTATAACCTGTGTTCCATTAAGATTATTATCGATCTCCTCTCGCCACTTCTGACTTGCACTAATATCTCGATCAGTCCAAGTAGAAATTTCCTTATTACGCACCATATTTGAAAAATACTTTACTAGATCATTTCTATAAGATTCATCTTCGTGGCTGTAACTGACAAAAACTTTTACTGGAGAACGCATGAATAATTTATCCCTAAATTTTTATTGGCATTACCATGGATGGCATAATGAGATCAGAAGCGAAGCTACTATTTTGCCAGCAGACTGTCTACTCACGGCGATCCGAATGAAGAGGCGGAGTTATCGACCCGTACACAAGAAATTCGGCACTCTATGGTCTCGGAATCTCCCCTCCATCCCCCTCGACTCATCCAGCCTCCTCACACCATTCCTGATAAACTCCCCCACCTCCCAGCCACACCGATTCCGTACCCCCAATGCCCCCAATCTCCGCCACACCCGCCCCACTCTCCCGCCGTTTCTCCGTCGCGCCGATGATGGATCGGATTGACCTCTCTTTTACCTCCCGCAAATAAAGGCCCAAGCGCCTGGCCTCCAACCCGCGTACCAGTTGCGTACCAGCTCTGTTCTTCTCCCTCCTTGTCCCATCCCCTCTGCCGACTGCGTTAGCAAATTTTAAGCAGCGGTTCTCGGCTCCAATCCTGGCACTGTTTACCGTCGAGTCAGGCGTGTTTCGTGAGTGTTAAACCGCGCGTACGAAAGCCAGCGAATCGCCCCGTCAGTACTTCACTCCGTTTTCAGGTTGACCCCTGGGGAAAAGGTAATTTTGGTAATTTCTTTTTTTTCTGTCATAAAAACCTAATAAAATCAGTATGTTAGAATAATTTAGCAAAGGTAATAATAGGGTAAGAAGGAGGTTAGAAAATTACCCTTAGTCCTAGTAATTTCACCCACCTACGAAACCCTTTAAAATCAGACACTTGGTGAAATATTACCTCCGGCCTTACCAAATATTACCTTCAAAGGTAATACGTCAAAGCCACGGTCTATAAGGGCTGCAGCCAATTTTTCGATTCGACTTACCAAAATTACCTTTTCCCCAGCCTCGAACTGAAATGTCCCCCTCCGATGCCCTGCTATGCTTCCTGTTTTCCGAATGGAGTCGAAGGCATGGCTAGTGAATACTCCCTCCCGGTCGTTCTCGAAAAAATCTACGAAAACCAGCTCGCGCTTGAAGCTGCGTTGATGGAGTTGACACTGTTGGTAGAGAAGCAGGGCCAGGCTGACGTAGGCGAAAATATTCGCTGTGCTTTAGAAAGGATTGGCGAAAATGCTGGCTTCATAAAGCAAGGCATTGCACGGCTAACAGTGAACGAAAAGAAGCAGCCGTAAAAAATCGGCCCCGGTGTGGGCTCTGACAGGCCGGGCGTCCAAGCGACATGCAACTCGAATAGGACAAAGCCCGTTCGGTGGTGTCGAAATCCGGTAATGGGGGGCAAACGTCATGGATTACAGGTACATAGGTTCGTGCCGATAGCCTTTTGGCATGATTCAGACGCATTGGCCCAGCCCAGCGGTGTTGACGGATAACGCCATAAAAGGCTGTAATTGACACCTGCACTGTGATTATCCTGTGGATAACCTGTGCGTAATTTTTCCCGTTACCTTGGATGGTGACGCTTTTTGGAGAGGCTATGGCGATCCCGAAGACAATTTCCGTGGATATTATTAACCGCTTAAATGGATTAGCGGAAAGCGGAGAGAAACTGTCCCCCTTCGAAGACGCAAGATTTAAGCGCGATCTGGAAGCATTAAAATCCAAGGAACTGTCTGTTGGCCTTATGGCCTTCGGTGTTTTCTATGCCCTTACTGGGAACGCTGAAAAAGCCATTGAATATCATGTTCATTCTATCGACGCCGGCGGTAGGTTGGCATTCTTTTATAAAAACTTCGCTATCTCATTGAAACATCTTGGACTTTATAGTCGAGCTCTCGACAACTATTTCGAAGCTGCCAAGAGAGATATGGCCGACAGATCAACTATCATGAAGGCTGCGGAACTAGTCTCATATGCAGGAAAGTTTTCCGAATTTTCTGCAATGTTGAATTCATATCTTAAGGCTACTCAGGACGAGTCAATTATGGATGAGTATAGAATAGCGAACATACTGGAAGTCAAAGACGATCTCGCAAAACTGGGACTTGATGAAGAAAGTTATGCCCACGCTTGCAGCAAAGCTGAACAAGTAACACTAAAGCATGGTTTAAAAACAACTGAATGCATTGTCAACACACTTCATTCAGATGGACATGACTACATATGCATAGAGTTACGCGTTAAGTGCTCCGGCGAAATGCTATCTATAATGAACGATGATCTAGCAACTGCCATAGCGGAAGACATCGAGTTTTCTTATTGGAATAAGATCATTCATGTATTCACCTATGCCTCGCACTCTCCAACTGAAACCAAGCTTTCAGCAGCCTAAATTGATACGGAAATCATATGCCTGTTAATAATTATTGTTTTATCGAAGAGGCTGATAGAGCGATGGCCTCGGGCTCCACTGAAGAGATTACGTATCGCAACGCAGTAAGTCGGGCCTATTATGGACTTTATCATTGCGCCCTGGCCCACGCCGATACGCTTTTGACGCCGCCACTTTCTGCCTGCGCAGGCGGTTCTCATCGAAAGGTTTCTGACTATTACTCGATCGGCCTCGCCAAAACGAGAGAACAAACTATCAAGTTCCGGCGCGTCAGCATAAAATTATTGCAACTTCACGGCCTGAGAGTAAAAGCGGATTACAGACTTTCAGAAGAAGTGCACGAAGCTGATGCAGTCTCTACAATCATTACTTCAAAGTCGGTTTTTCAGGACCTTATCGGTCTTGGGGCAGTGGCTTAACATTCTATTCGTTGCCAATACCTGCGCTTAAGAAACCAAACAAATCGCTTCATACGAGTCGCGGGGCTCTAAAGGGTTCCGCCGATTCCACCTTCGAGAATCGCCAAATTTTTTCGGTCTCGTCAATTTTTCTCATCCTCAATAAGCACAGCTGTGCACGCACTCCATGTCAAGTGTCCGCTCCATGGCGCTTAAACCTGCCGGAAATAGCCATCTCGTCATTGCTCTATTTTGAAACGCGCAAAACACTCCGCAAGCCTTGTACTACGCGTCTATTAGGCAATTGGCGTCTTCGTTGAAACTCTTCAAAAAAATCCTTTTTAGGCAAGCACTCAAGTTATAAAAATTCCTTTTTACACGTATTTTCTTGCTAACCTCCCTCAAATACCGAGACCTCCAACCGTGGCACCTTATCTGCCTTCGTTGAAGTTAGGCGCAATTCGCTTTCACTTCCTTGCACACCTTTGCACTTGGTGAAATCACTTTCTGCCCCACAGACCCCAACGGTGGCCTAAGTGCGACGCGGATTTGCATCAACCCCACCCATTTCAAAAACCACAGCATGGAAGCCCGCCGGCGGGAGGGGGATAAGTGCTTTTTCAGCGATTTTTTTCTCACCGGGGATTGTTCGATGTCACCCGATCGGCCACTCACGGCTAGGCCAGTGCCGTCAGTCGGCGTGCAGGTGTGAAGTTGTTAACCTATCGATATACTGGTTGCATATACAGTTGTTTGATTTGGGTAACACACCGATGAGTAGAGAATCTGCGGGAACCGTCACACCGCTATCAAGCGGGGTAACTGAGTGGCAGGCTATGTTGCGCGATGAGATGACATTGCTTGCAATGCCCGGTGCCCATCACAAAGCGCTGCTCAAACAAGCTAACATCCTGCACCAAGGGCATATGATCGACGCTAATGAACTCAGCGACTTTCTGGAGTTAGCCGACGCGGCCTTGGCCTTCGCGATAGAATCGCTACTTGATTTCGACGCTGGCGAGTAAGGGAGGCGTCATGCACGTCCTGGTCACTCCTATGCGTTTGCGTGGTGTCGCGTTGGACCCGAAGGAAAGGAGGCGCTTTCCGGCGATAAGAGGGAATGTCATGGTCAGTTCTACCCAGTGCCATGAATTGGGCCGGGCGGCCAACGTTGCGCGGATAGAGGTAGGAATGCCGCTCGACCCCGCCCCCTTACCGCCGCTGCTCGATGCGACACTTGCAGGGATGGCCGTTACAGGTTTCGTGCTGAGTGGTATTGAGTACGTCGATGGTTGCGCATACGCTCAATCGTGGTGGTGTCGGCTCGGATGAGCAGACTCATAACTTCAAGGACGTAAAAAGAATTGGTCTACTTTTACTTAGCATTACATGTTTTGCTGCCATTGTTCTTGCCAGTCGTTTTTCTCGCTTGTTTGGGCAAAGGCAAGCTGGCAGAGAGGTGGAAGACAACGTGGAAGTTTTCATCCGGTGAAAGCCTCATAGAACAGAAGCTATTTTGGGCTTGCTTAATAATTCCATGCTGTCTTTTTATATCTTTTGGTTTGATCGCTTGGAATGGTTACAGTGTTAGCTTAACAAGCAAGGGGCTTGAAGAGTTTATTAAAATAAGCAAATTTCCATTGGCATTGCTATCAATGGCAATTCCATTCGGTGCGATTGCCGCCAGTTTCCATTCGACTGAACAGACTGCGCGCACCATTAGCAATACTCAGGAAATGCAGAAGTACGAAGAGAGACTGAGAAAGTACAACGAGCAAACAGCAGCCTTAAGCACGCTGAGGCTAGTTCGCGTTGAATTGATAGAAGCTTGGAAAATCTACCACGCAGAGTATGCAGTAGAGTTAAATAAAGTTCCGGATAATGAAGCTTACATTGCGACTTATCCTTTGGGCGAAAATTTGTTTCCGATTTACGAGTCTGCATCTATTCATTTGGCCAGTGCGCCAATTGAAATAGCCGCAGACATTGTGAGAATCCATATGCGGATCAGAGGATTGATAACAACGCTAAACAACAATAATAAGAACTCAGTTATCGCAAGAGGAAGCGCCATACGCCAGGCTGATGAAGAAAAGCGAGATTCGAAGCGAAGGCTATAATAACGAATCAGCGCTTCAAATCCATTGGCAGAGAGTTTTTCAGTGGCGTTGTGCAAAGGAAGCGCACAATCTAGATATGAAAAATGAGGCCAATAGTTTGAAAGCTCTCACACGAGAGCTTAGTGACCTACTTGGGTCCGTAAGTTCAAGAATTGGTGAATATGTTGACGCTAACACGCCAGTTCCTCCTGTATTGCCCGAGGCTAAGTAATCTGACAATCGCGCGCATGGATTACTATTGATTGCTTTATCGTGTCTTGTTCAGATTGTGATGGTTGTCATTTTTTCTAATAGTTCCGTCGATTTGGCAGTGAAACTATTGAAGTGCGAAATGTCTGTTGGACTTGGAACTGGGCCGGGTAAGTGTGTGTGGGTGGCTAATTGACTGTTCATCTGTTGCAACAGATCCAGAACCTCGCAGACTATACGGAATAAATTTACGTCTTCCGATCCAATCCAGTTTTTGGGTGCCAGCATCTTCTGGCTAACCGACGCCACGCTCCGACGCAAGCCCTCAATCCGCTCCTGCATATCGCCGCCCACTGTGGTGTTGAGCGTCTGCCCTACGACCAGGTTCAGATCCCGCCCCGTCGCTTGGTGAAGATCGTCCACCGCTGCAAAGCTCGCCGACCCACCCGACAACAGTTTGACCGCCCCCAGCGCCTCGATCGTCTTCACACCACCCACTGATTCGGTTGAATGGTCGTCGACGGCCAGCGTGTGGTTCTGGAACTGCTCGCGGTTGTCCAGGGCTTCAACCTCACGCTCGATCGCTTGATCCCGGATCTTGCCATCGGTCTGACGTAACCAGTTGCCGTCCACGTCGACGCGCTGCTGTGCCGTGTCGCTGTGCTGCCACACTTGGTCGCCTTTCGGCACCTTCGGCATGCTCAGACCGTGCGGCAGAATCGACTGAATGTAGGGTTTGTTCGGCAGCCCATAAGCGAAGCAAACCACCACGCGCGTGCCTTCCTCCGGAAAGGCATAAAAGCCCATGTCCTCGCCCCCCGTAGGCAGCGGCAACGGAACACCAGCGAGTGTCGGCATGGCCGGATCTGGCTCGTCATCGGCGCCAAGAACTTCAATATCGACGGCATATCGCGGACGGAAGTCATCACAAATCCCAGCAGTCTCCGGCGCATCGGCCACGGCGATGACGCGAGCAAAGCGTGGTAGATGGTAACCTCCCGTTAGTTCAGGAAAACTCCGCTCTACACTTTGCCTTATCAAATTATTCACTCAAACCTCACTTAGGCCCAACTACCATTTTATGCATATACTTAAGCCTTGATAAGTAATCCGTCAGCTCATCGATAGATTTAAAATCACAATACGGCCTTCTACCAAGCAATCTAAGTATCACATCCCTTACATATGCAATAAACTTATTCAACTCCTTTATGGAGACATCGCTTTTACCCGAATGCACAACAGCGGAGCGAATTCCATAAAAATTCTTAATTTCCTGCTCAACCAGTAAGCATGATCCTGAATCATTACCTAAAATTTGCGCGCACGCTTCCGAAAACGTTGCCATCAAAGAAGAGGATATAACACCGGACTTGCTCTTGCTAAAAAGAACCTCAAGCGCGGTCGACGTTTTAATGAAAGCACTCGCTGCATTTTGCTCCGCTAAAGCTTGCCCCAACCACTCTACGCTCTTAAGTATCTTTCGCTCTAAATTATTCGCCGTCTTTTCTTCTAAATTAATAAGGCGATTCATAGCACCACCAGGTGCGCTAAGTAAGTTAGCGCAAAGATTAAATCGATTATTTGTCCCCCGACTTTCGACAGTAAAACCTAAAGATTCGCCTTCACCGATGTACGTGGTATGGGTTCTAAAGCCTTTGTAATCTAGAATCTCCACTTGGTACTGAGATAATCTGCGTCCAATCCAGAAACGTATTATGTTTTCAAATTTGAGAAATTCATAATTCCCTAACTCCTGAGCCTTTTGTCGATCATGACACTTTACAACACACTCTATTAAAATATTATGATTCAAGCTTTCAACCCCCAATGAAAACTCTTCATCATCCAAACCTGCAATTAAATGCTTATGCCTATTCCAGTCGTAGAATTTGAATCGCCCCAACATTAGTGCCTCAGGGCTGTCATTGATGCTCGCGCCGTATATCTCACGTATTACTCGCATTGAACGCAGGGGCAAATTCTTCAGTTCCTCTTTGAATTTGCGACCATCTCCATCGGTGACATCTTTAGACTCTTTGAGAAAGCTATAAACCCGCTTTGAGACCAACTCACTGAGAAACTTTTTGGAAATTCGCTCTCCGATCTCTCCTGTCAACATTCCCTCAAGAGCATCGTCATACTTCAAAAAATTTTCGCTACTCGTAATGCTTATAGCGTCTCGACCAAAAAAATATGTCTTGGGATGAAGAGCTCGGACTTCAGGATTCAAAACGAAACACTTGAACGCATCACAAAAAAAATTTTCCTTCGGTCTATTCATGGCTGGCTCCCGGTAGTAATGGGCGTAGAGTAGACATCGCCAAACAAGTGCGCTAGCTCCACCAAAGCGCCATTTGATCTCCATCTAAGTACACCCTTTGTACACGTTCGCCAGCGTTGATCGTTGCACCTGGTCGCAGGCCAGGAAGGGCCGCGACCATTGCGCTCTGGTTGCCCTGGTAGCCGTCGAACAGCTCCGTGGGGATCTGCAGCGCCGCCCGGGAACCAAAAAAACTGTCGGCCCAGCTGCCGGCGAACACTTCGCCGTTGCCCAGCTGGTGCCAGGTGAAGTCGGGAATACTGAACACGCGGGCCAGGCTGTCCATCGCCTGGTATCCGGCAGCAAGACTGTAGAAGTACGGTGCTTTCACGCCGGCGTAAGGCCGATCGGGAACGCGAAAGCGCAGGCCCGTCTGCTCGCTGATGACAGCCAGCACCGCGCGCAGATCGACGTGACGCAGGTTCAGCGGCAGCGGGTTGGCCAGCACAGCAGCCAGCTCACGGCAAAACAACAGCTGCTCTTTGGCATTGGCGGCGGTGCAACGCTCGACGTAGCCGATGAAGTGGCGCTGCAGCGTGCGGTCGTTGTAGCCGATATCCAGCGTCACCAACCCTTTCAGCGGCTCAGCGGACTGAACGGTGAAGTTCGCCCGCCCTGGACTGGTGGCGTCCAGCCGAACGTCTTCCTTGACCAGGCGAACAGGCGCGCCATTGATCGACAGAACCTTGTGCAGTTTCACGTCTGCTCACTCCCCAGCCATTTGTCGACGCGGCCCAGCACCTTTTCAAAGCCGCTCAGTTCCGGGTTGTCGCTCGAACCTGGGTTACTGCCGCCCTCACCGATCGCGCTGCCCGGGGCGCCCTGGGCATCGACCTTGTTGCCGGCACGCCGACCCTCGACCTTTTCCGGGTTCGATTCGCGCTCGCTGAGGGTGAATTGCACCAGCCAGGCTTTCAGGTTGTCCGCCTCCCGGGCGCTAACGCCTTCGGAGAACTCCACCTGGCGAACACCGAACGCCTCGGCGGTATCGTTCACGACGCGGTACAGATGCAACTCCCCGCCGCTCGCCGTGGCTTCGGCCATGCGCATCAGATCAGTCAACTGCACCCGATCAACGAAGGGGATCATCAGCGACACGGCCAGCGTCTTGGGCTTGAACCCCTTGTGCGCTTTGTCGGTGTTGCTGGTCTGCCCCGACATGTCACCGCTTTCGATGCGAAGATTGCCGGTGACCTTGAGGTTTTTCCCCTGGACTTTTTGCCCGTCGAGTAACAGCGTCATAGGCCCACCAGCTCCTGTACAAAACTCAGACCTTCCTTGGTGCCGACCAGCAGCATTCCCGCGCACTGCACCCACTCATGCCCCGGTGCGTCGCCGCTCAGCAGCTCCTGACGCAGCTCGCTGGAGTTGCCGGGGCCGATCAGACGTGCGCGGATGCTGACATCCGGATTGCCCTCGGCCAGTAGGTTTTTCAGGTCGGCCAGTTGTTGATCTCGGCCCTGTTGCTGGGCGACTTTGCGAGCGGCCAGCGCTGCCAGATCGCCCAGCGGCGAACTGTCGGCGGCGTAGCCCTCCAGCACGGCCAACTGGCCTGCCATGGACTGTTTCGCAGCCTTGACCACCGTGCAGCGCTCCAGCGGCAGGGTCTGCCAGCGCGGGAGTGGGCCGGCGCCGGGGATCTCCCACTTGTCGCTCTCAAGTTTCATCAGGTGCTGGGCGCGCCGCTCCGTGCGCACCAGGTCGGGAATCGGCAGTAATGCGTTGAATCGGGACAGGCCACTGGCCAACTGTTCCAGGCGCGTGCCCAGGAACAGAATCGACAGCGCGTATTGCGGCCCCGCCGGACGCCCGGAGTCGGTCGCGTCTTCCAACTTTCTGGCCAGGTGTTCCAGGACGTTCGGCGCCGACAGGAAACGCTGGTAGCCCGTGCCCTGGCCGATGCCGCTCTGGAATGGCGTCACTACCAGGCACGCCGGCACCTGGCCCAACTGTTCAGCCAGCGCCGCCCGACCGGCTTCAATGGCGCCTTTTGCGGCATCGCCGACCGGCCCCGGGTTGGTGCTGGCCAAACCTTCCAGGCCTGCCACTCGCTGGGCAGTGCTGACCAACTCAACCGTGGCCAGATCCTTGGCGGCGGACAGCCCACCCATCCACTGCGTGGCCTGCTCCGGCCAGCGCATCGTCACCGGTGCCCAAGTCATGCCGGCGGTGTCCAGGTGATGGCTTTCATCGCCTTGAGGTCTTTGTCTTTCAGCGCGCCGGCTACTGCCTGACGCAGCGTCTCGGCCTGTTGCTGCGCCGCCTGGCGAAACCGCACCAGGTCATGACTGACCTTCTGCAGTTGGGCGATTGTGTGCGGTCTGAAAGCCAGCACCTGGTCGGCGTCGTAGCATGGATAAGTGTCGTCCATACCCAGCAACACCTGACCGTTCAGGTTCACCTGGTCATCGATCGCACTGCTGTAGCGGTACACCTCGCCCAAGGAGCTGGAGTTGAATCCGCCGGCGATGTACGCCGCACAGTCGGCGGCGATCGCCTGCAGTTTTTTGTCCCGAAGTGCGGTCAGCACGGCATCGATGTCGTCAACCCATTCGCCGTTCTTCCAGATCTGGTTCGGCCCCGGCTTTTTCATGGTGAAGCCTGCCGGCACCGGTTCGAAGCCTTCCAGAATTCGAGGCTCGCCGGTCGCGGTGTTGTACACCACAACGCCGCCGAAATAGTCCACCAACTGCCAAGCCTTGCCGTTCCACCAGGCCGCTTTATGTTCGGGGATCTGCGGCGGCGGTGTCTCCACACAGCCGCCCGGGATCATGTACACGCCAGGCTCCAGCGGCGATTCATCGGCCCTCACAGCGCCGACCAGGATGCCCAGGTGGTTCGTCTGATAGACAAGTTTTTCAGTCATGCTCGATCTCAATACTTGATGCAGTAGAAAAGGGCCAAGTTCCTGGGCCGGGTTTCAACGCCACCGGCGGCGGCCACTGTCACGCCGTGGGTGTGTGAGCCGCCGGCGCCCACACTGATGTTGTGAGCGTGCAGACCAACAACATCCATTCCGATGGCATGCTGGTGGTGCCCAGCCCATGACGTTTCGTGAGCGCCACCTGATTGCTGTACAGAGTTGAGGCCGCCAGCGCCCTGGCCAATACCTGGCGAACTGGGCGCGGTGTGGGCGTGTCCCCCTTGCGCATCAGTCCAAGCCCGGTGCGCGTGGTTACCCTGAGCGTCAGACCATGCGCCGTGCTGGTGGTCACCGACCGCTGCGGCCGAGGCGGTGTGGGCGTGGGAGTGGATCATCATGTCCTGATAGACACCGAACGCCCGACCCGGGTCGAGGCCGCGCCCGTCGTCCCAGCCGCGAGGGAACAGGCCGCGCATATCAGGCAAGTTGAACGTGGTTGTTCCGTCGCCGGCGCCGTAGTGCGTACCTAACCATCCAAACAGCCGCGGATAGGCCGTGCGCGACACCGCCGCACCGTTGCATTTCAGCCATCCCGGCGGGGCAGCAGTCATTGCAAACGCTGCCACCATGCCGGTCATCGAGTCGTCGACCTGCTTCTGCAGCTTGTTCAACGCGGCCGTGGTGGCAAGGATGTCGCTGCTGTTGGTGGTCGGATCATCGCTCTTGGCGTTGGGCAGGTTGCCCAGATCCACGTCTTCTTTGGTCGTGCCACGGGCGCGCAGCAACGGATAATCACCAGTACGCGACGCGAAATATTTGACCAATGCGCCACCGACCGGCTCAGCGTCCCGCAAATCCACGATGTTGCTGGATGAAATGAAGTCAGCCAACGGCACACAGTAATGACGCACGCCGGCGGCATCGGTGTAGTCCGTCTGATCGCCGAACACCACTTTCCAAGCGGCCACCCGATCGTTCAAGCGACGCTCCAGACATACGTCAAGCCAAACTTTGCCTACCGGAATAACACCGGTGACCGCTTCGGATTTGGCGATCGCCACGCGGATGCCTTCGACATAGGCGGTACCGCCGTTGATCTGGTAGCCGGATTCCACTTTCTCGAAGATCAGCGAGTTGCTGAAAAAGAACGCCCGGCCATACAGGTTGCGGTTGCTCAGTCGCTCACGCTCATCAATACCCGCTAAACGCACGGTGAAGTCATGCTGCCAGGTGCTGGCATCGATCATGACGCCGGTCAGCGCCTGGGCGCCGTCGAACGCCACCAGAAAGTTGCGCGTGACGTTGTTGCCGATCTGCAGCGGCGGGATGTTCTTGCGCTTCTGCTGCAGCGGGACGTAGGAGACGGCAAACAGCAGGCCGTCCGCGTCCTCGAGGCCGACCCAATTGAAGTCCCAGTCGCCGATGTCGGAACCGAGCTGGGCGCTGTAGACAACTTGGTTCGGATTCACAAATCCCCGGTTTTCCTCGGGGATGTCGTAGACCTGGACAATCTGGCCCGCCGGCGGCTTGCCAGCGGCGCGATCCACCGGCGTTTCGGGATCAAGCCCGGGCACGTTGGCGAAGATGAATTTCGTCACAACCAGGGGCTTTTTCTGACTTTGTTTCAGGGCGATCTGGCTTTCGCCGGCCAAAGTGATACTGGCGCTCACGGTGCGCTCCTACAGGCTGGCGACCAGCGTCTGCTGGTCGTCGTTGAAGTCGATCAGGCCGATTTGCAGGCCCACGGGGGTAATGGTCACGAAGTCATAGCGCCGGCAGGTGCGGCCGTACTGCTGGATCAGCACACGCAACAACTCCGGATTGAGGGACAGCTGCGCGTTGCTGAACTTGAGCAGCACCACGTCCCAGTCACGCCCGGGCTGGCGTTCCTCGATCTCGACGTAGCCGACGCCCAGGCGCTCGAAAATGCGCTTCATGCCGGCAGTGCTGCCGGCGTCCACTGAGTTGATGAAGGCGAATTTCACGCGCAGGCGGAAAAGGGCTTCCGGTTCACCGGTGAAGCGCGTCACGTCACGCTGCCAGGCCCACAGTTCCAGAATGGCCAGGTGGCAGGTGTCGGGATCGATCTGCAGGTAAGGCCAGCGCAACCAGCTGGTGACGGTTTCCCACCAGGACTGTGCAGCGGCCAGTAACTTCGACAGCTCGGTGCCGCCGAGCCAGAAAGGCAACTTGAGCTTGGTCATTGCGCCGTCACCTGCAACTGGCCCAGGCGCGGAATGTTCAGCCCGCTGATGATGTCCTGACCGGGCAGAAACCGCAGGGACGCGATGTCCTCGAACTGCTGGTGAATCTCTTCACTGAGCCGGCTGTAGCTGAAACGCGATTGCGGATAGGTCAGCGTCGGCTGGTAGTCCGTCGCGGTGCTTTCGCGAAAAGCAGCCCGCACGAACAGTTCCACCTCTTTCACCAGGGCGGCGATCCGCTCGGCGCCTAAGTTGGGCTTGGGCCACAGCCACAGCGTCACGGTCGCCGGGACTTCGGGCATGACCATGGCCATCAGATCGTCGCCGTGGCCATGGTTGCCCTGGTCGCGGATGTGCGCATTGATCTGCTGCAGGTAGGCGTCCGCCGGCACACCCGCATCGAAAAGGATGTAGGCATTGGCACTGCCCGGGCCACGGGGCGCGCCGTGTTCGAAATACACACCATCCGGCCGCACGCCCGGGAAGGCGGAAATCATGGCGCGATACACCGCGTCGGTGTGCCACTGGTTGACCGCCGAGAACTGGTTACGCACGCGCAGACGCAACTGGTCGTTGGGTTCCGGATCTGCACCTGGGGATTCCAGCCAACCGTCTTTGTTCACCACCTGGACAATGCCAGGGATCGGCACCGGCAGGATCGCGTAGTACCCCGGCGCCAGGTTGAAGCCACTGCCGGCCTCGACTGCCTCCACGGGAACGTCCAACTGCAGCTGGCCCTGCTGGAACGTCGCCGACGCCGTGGTAACCAGTTTGTAGACGTTGCCATTGATCGCGGCAGACTGCACCACGATCCCCTTTTCCAACTCCAGCACGCCGTCCGGAATGGCCCGAGTGAACAGCAGTTTTCCCTGGGCCTTGGTCGCACCCTTGCGCTCGACGTTCACTGCCCAGGCCAGCGTATCCAGCCAGGCGTCAACCGCCGTTTTCACGAAGAAGTTGGGCAGCACGGTCATGCACAGGAAATCCAGCAGCCACAAAAACGGCTTGGTCACCAGCGCGGTCATCACCCGCCAGAACGGCGAATAACTGCTGGTGTTGGCCACTTTCGCGCCCTGGGCTTCAACTTCCTTTTCCCACTCAGCCTTCAACGCCGCCTCAGTGGTCGGGATGCCGGCATCGGCGATCACCTTTTTAAAATCGACGCTCACAGACTTACCTCGATCGATCCGAATTTGATGGTTTTGGCGGTTACCAGGTACACACCTGGCGCCTGCTGAGTGATGCGCGCCGTTCCCGGCACCAGGCGCACATCTTCTTCAACCAGCAGTTCCATCTGCTGGATGCAGTCGCGCTGACGCAGGCGATCACGCTCGGCCACCAGCGTCACCAACAGCCCGCTGTCGCGGATCATGTGGGCGATGTCCTGGGCGATACAGGCACGGTCGTCGACCAGCAGCGGCTGGTGCGACAGATCCAGCGCCATGTCGTTGTCGACGATGAGCAGATCCACGTACTCGCTCATCCGCCTACCGCCATGGCGACCATGTTTTCCATCTCCAGCGGGGTCATCGGCTTACCGGTGTTGATGGTCACGTTCTCCACATGGGTGCCCTTGCTCTGGCTGCTGTTGTTGTTCTGAATGCTGGTCAGCAGGCCACCCGGCGGCACGGCAGACGGACGCGCCGGCGACAGGCTTGGAATGGCCGCATTGATGGTCTGCTGGGCTTTCTGCGCGGCGTTGGCGGTGTCGGCGGCGTTGGTCGCGGCATCGACGCCTGGCACTTCGGGCATGCCGCCAAAACGCGCTTCGATGTTCACGCCCGGGATGCTGTTCAGCAGCTCAATCACGCCGTTAACGGCCTTCGTGAAAATGCCGACGATGCTGTCCCACGCGGCCTTGGCCATGCCCGACCAGCCGCCCATGGAGTTAAACCAGTCGGACAGCTTCTGGAGCTTGTCGGCGATGAACTGGAACGCGGCCGTGTTCATCAGGGCGCTCGTCCACTCCTTCCAGAAGTAGACCGCCGCCACAATGACCGCCACCAGGGCGACGATCCCGACCACGATCCACACCACCGGGTTGGCCAACAGAGCCGCGTTGACCAGCCAGATCGCGCCCTGCCACAGCATCATGGCGCCGCGAATCAGCGCCAGGCCGGCGCTCAGCGTGTAGATCACGGCGACGTAAGCGAGGATGGCCAGCTTCTGCAGGATGAACACCGCGACGGTGCGCAGCCCCATCAGTTGGAAGACTTTCCACACGGTCAGCATCCCCAGCCAGGTCATGCGGGCAATGCCCACCACCATGGTCAGCGCCGACATCGCGGCGACGATGCCCATGATCGTCAGCGCGGTGATGCCGATCACCCGGGTGATGTTCGGGAACAGCTGCGACCAGCGCACCAGCGTTTTGCCGATGTCCACCATCTTGGCCATGAACGGCGACAGCACCGGGATCAACACCTGACCGAACACCACTCGCATGACTTCGACCAGGGACGCCCACTGTTGCCACGGGTCAACCATCGCCCGGGCCATCTGCTCGGCGTTCTCCAACCCGCGCACCTTGCCCAGCTGCTCGATGCCGTTGCGCAGCCGATCGGTATCCTTGGCCAGCGCGCCGATCACCTGGGCGCCTTCGCCGCCGAAGGCCTCCATCAGCTTGGCACCCGCCGACGCGCTGGTGAGGTCGCCGAACTTGCCCTGGAGCTTGTCCAGGATGGTCATCATCGGCAGCAACTTGCCCTGCTGGTCGGTGAACTTCATGCCGAGCTTTTCGGAGGCGGCGCCGATGTTCTCGAAAAACGCTTTATAGCGTCCGCCGGCGTCGCCGCCCTCCATAGTGCTGCTCAGCGTGCCGATCACCGCCATCTGTTCAGCCAGGTCGACGCCGGAAGTCGTGGCGATCGCCCCGGCTTCCTTGAAGGCGTCTTTCATGGCCGCGCCGCTGGTGCGGAACAGCTGCACCGCCAGCGCCGTCTGGCCGCCGAGCTTTTCGACCCACGCGCCCTTCCCCATCGCATCGGCTTGGGACTTCTGCAGGTTGTAGAGCGTGCCGACGTATTCACCCATGGTTTCGGCGTCGGTCTTGGTGGCCTTGGCTAGCAGGTTGCTGGTGTTGGTGAAGGTCGCCAGCTGGTTGCCGGCAAGGCCCTTAATGGCGCCCTCGATCAGGTACGCCGATGCCACAAAGTCCTTGGCGTTCTCGCCGTAGTTCACCGCGAACTCCAGCGATTTGCTGTTGAGCGCCGACAGCGCGTCCTCGGCCACGCCCAGCGATCGGACGTCGCCCAGGGCGCGATTGACTTCCAGCGCCGGCTCCATGGATTCGCGAATGGCGACCACGCCCGCCGTCAGCCCACCGAGGCCCAGGCCGATCGTCTTAATGTGCTTTTCACTTTGATCGGCAAGCTCGGAAAAGCCCATTTTCACCTTGCCCAGGGGCGCGGTGACCTTGTCCTGCAAGCTGAGAATGAAAGCCAGGCTGGCGCTACGGTCTGCCAATGTCGTTACCCGTTCAGCGCAAGGGCGATGCCGCTAGCCACGGCAAATTCCATGCGTCTCCAGTGTTCGTCCTCCAACCACTTGGCCGTCCCCATCGCCTCGGGCGTGGGTTCGGCACCAGGTAGCCAGCGGTTCGTCAGGGCCATCAACTGGCCCAGGCCGTTTTCGCTCAGGCGCTCAGCGTGCTCGAGCGCTTTTTTACGATCACCTCAACGTTGGGCGCGTATTCCTCCAGCAACGCGCCGGCCAGCTGCATCACCATCACCGGGTTGGCCAGCAGCGGTTTCAGCGTGGCCTTTTCCTCTTGCTTGACGGTGGTCATCAACAGGTTGTTGCCCGGGGCGACCTTGTTGGTTTGGGTCAGGGCGTTGAAGTACTTGGTCACGTCCGCCGGGGACAGGTTGAAGGTGAATTCCTGTTCGCCGACTTCCAGGGTGATTTCGGTGTTTTGCTGGCTCATGGGGTATCGCTCTTTTTGAGGTTGGGAAAAGTGGTGACTTGGGGCGCCGGCGATCGCCGGCAAACACCAAGGACGTATTGCTGCAGTCCGACGATCATTTGCCGGCTTTGGGCGAGTTGATCTCGGAGGGTGAAATAATCCTGTCGAGCGTCTGCTGAGAGTTCGGCGCGTCCTGCATCAGCCACGCGGGCGGTGCCGGCGGTGGCGGACACAGATCCGGAGGCGGGACAGGTGGCGCTGACGTACAGCCGGCCAGTGCCATCGCCAACAGCGCGGCGCAGGCGTTCGTTTTCAGTGCGTGCATCGGTCAATTCCTTGGTGTTTCGTTGGTCGATCGCGTCCCGCTCGGCGAGCATTTCGCCGGTGATGCGTGCCGCTTCGCGCAGGCCGCTGGCCTCCCATTTCGCGCTGTCGCGCTCGCGCCTGGCTTCGTCGCGCTGGCCTTCGAGTACGTCGAAACCGATCCAGGCAACCAGGCACAGCACGACCAGGAACAAGGCTTCGCGCAGAATCACAAGCCCTCCGCACACAGCCGGGATTCGGCCAGCCGGCGGTTGTGCAGGCCCGGCACAAAGCGCTTCTGGCCCTTGGCGTCAGTCACAAAGGCCCATACCGGCGTCTTGCCGTCCGGTGCCCATGCCAGGGCTTTGCAGCCCTCGGCAATGCGACCGGCGTTGATAAGCGCGACCGATCGACTGGCGCAGGTGCTGGTCACGCCGAAGTTGTGGCCATGACTGGTGAGGGCGTCGAGCGTGTTCTGGCCCACGTTCGGGTTCGTGATGCACTCGGCCAGATGCAGCTGCGTTTTGCGGATCACCAGCTGCTCCACCTCGGCGCACTTGGCGGGCGACCAGTAGTCGCCGACCACGACCGGGTACGGGCTGGTAAACCGGGTGATGCCTTTGCAAACCGTGGGCAGTCCGCCGGCGAGCTTGTCCGCGTAAACGGTGTTCTGGCCGTTGCCTTCCCAGGTGCCCAGGAAGATCACCAGCGGCGTGCTGGCCAGCGCGATCAAACCGGCGGCTATCCGCCCGCGCAGGCTCATGGGAACCACACGCGCAGCAGTGCCGGCACGACCATCTGCAGCACGGCGCCAACCAGCGTCAGGATGGTCAGCAAGCGGCCAACTTTGGCGCCGATGTCATTCACCGCAACGGTCAGCGTCTGCTGGCCGGCGTTGAGTTCCGACAGCTGGCCCGCCATGTGTTCGAAACCCTGCTCCAGCTTCGTGACACGGGTCGGGACGGTTTCGTGGCGGTCTTCCAGCTCGCCCAGCCGGTGTTCGAAGACAGCGAATTTCTGTTCCAGCGCTCCGAGGCGCAAGGCGTCAGTGGTCATCGGCGTTTACTCTTCTCGACGTCCGTCTGGCACGGGACGCACCGGGTTATGCCGCCGTGCGCCTGGCGCGCCGGCGGGATTGGTTTGTCGCAGTCCTGGCAATGGGTCAGGCTCGGCCCGACCGGCACAGCCTTGCTCAGCTGGGCCTTGATCGCCTGGTCGCGTTGGCGTTGCTCCAGCTCCTGGGCGCGGTCGAACCAGTCCACCATCAGCGCAGCCCCTCGGTTTCAGCAGCGGCCAGGTACGGAACGCCGTTGATGCGGATGAAATCCGGGCTGGTGACGTCGAACGGAACCTTGTATTTGCTCTTCTCGCCGCCCTTGGGATCGATCGACAGCAGGCTGGAGACCTTCACCCGGCAACCGAACGCTTCCACGCGCATTTCTTCATCCTCGCCGGCCTTGGCAAAGAACACCGCATCGAACGGCTTGAGGCCTCGAAAGCTGCCCGCCGATCGCGCCGCGTCGATCAGCAGATTGAAATTGGTGGTATCCAGCTCGAATTCGCCGGCAGCGGCCACGTCACCGTCCACGGTGCCGTCTGGCACGCCCCGGGTTTGGGCCACTGCCGAGTTGTCGGTAATGTCCAGGGTGCAGCTTTCGACGTGCAGCGCGATGTCGCCCAGGTTTACGTCAAAGTTCTTGCCGCCAATCTTTGCCATGGGGCGTTACTCCGTTTTGTCGGTGGAAAGATCCAGGGCGATGTTCGCGGTCAGGTCTTTCGGGCAGTTGAGGGGTTTGAGCTTGAAGTAGGCGACCACCTTGGTTTTGCTCAGCCAGGTCAGCACCAGGTCGCCGTCTTTCGGTGGCTCGATATCGCCAGGGAATACCTGACCCGCGAACGTGATGGACTTCGCCATGGCGCGCAGCGGCGCCATCAACTGGTTGGTGTTGACCGCCATGCTGTTGGGGGTGTTGTTCAAACGACGATCGGCCACGCGACGGATCAGCAGCGCCCGGATCAGGCGAGCGGCCTTGTCGGTGATGCGCAGGTACTCCACGACTTGAAAGTCACTGCCGGGGGTGTCCAGCATGTTGCCGTCGCCCCAGTACACGCCCGGGTAATCCGGATAGGTCTGTGAAACCGAGTAGCGCGCCCGATCCAGTTCACTGCGCACCGCCGAGGTCAACGGGACTTTTTCGCCATCGATCGGAACAGGGCCAAGCCCCAGCACGGCACCGGTGGCCACGCGCATCGGGCTATCAGCGATGCTCACGGATGCGTTGGCCAGGCGACCGGCCAGCACGCCCAGGTCATTGCCGTGCAGCTGCGGTACGACCAACACACGCGGCGCGGCGAGGTTGGCCAACAGCGCTTTGCGCTCGCTGACGTACTGCGCCCAGGTCTGTTCGGCGGTGACGCCAGGCGCGGACGCCATGACGAACACGCGACGCCCGTAGGTGTTGTTCAGCGCGATCGCCGCGTCATGCATGGCAGAAAGTTCGGCAGCAGAGGTTACCGGCTTGGTAATCACCACGGCTTCCACGGAATAGCCCTGCTGCTGGGCCTTTTCCAACGCCTCGTCCCATTTGCCCTCGGCGCCGATCGGAGCCGCAACACATGCCCAGCGCTGGCCACCGTTGAGACGGGCAGCGGTGATTTGGGTTTTCAGGTCGCTAGCCAGAACGCCCAGTTCGGCGTCCAGATCGCTGTCCGTGTTCAGCGGCAGAATCTGGCCGACGTTCTTGCCGGCGGGGCCGATGAAAAGAAAGTAACGCTCAATCTCGCTCACAGGCCCCTGGCCCAGGTTGAGATTGTCGACGGTGACTTGACCGAGTGCCATGCAGTGCCTCGTTAGCGGGGTGAAGTTAGGATTTGTTGCAACACCTGGCTAATCAGCAGGTCGGTGTCGCGTTCGGTTTCGGCGCCGATGAACTGGCGTTTCGGGAGCGTGATTTCCCAGCTCTGCGCGCCCGACGACTCGCTGCGCTGGTCGTCCAGGATGCGAATCAGCAGGCCGGCCTTGGCGTAGTTCACATGCTCTTGAATCCACGCCACCGACGGCCTGGTCAGGGTCTTTTTGCCGGCCTGACGCACGCGGAAGCCCAACCGGCGCAGGCGCTTTGCCTGTTTCTCAGTGGCAGCCAGGCCTGGCGGGGTTTTGTTCCAGCGGCGCATCTGCGCGGCGGTGCGGCGCTCGCTGACGCCGTAGTGCTGCTGGGCGGCGACCCATCGGGTCAGAGCGTTTTTCCAGCCCAATTCCGCTTCATCAGCGGTCACGCGGGTGACCACCATCAGCTTGGCCAGGCCGGCTTCCATCTTCTTTTTGCCCTTGCTCTCGCCCTGGCGCGGGGCGAACGCCGAACCGTCCAGGTTCTGCTGGGCGCGCTGACGCTTGCGGCTCATCGTCCGTACACGCTTGGTCACCTGGTTCAGCAAACGCCGGCGCAATTGCGGCGGCAAAGCCAGCAAGGCCAGTTGCTCACGCACGCCCAGGCGTCCCCGGACATCGAGTTCGAACGTGCTACGCCCCGCCACTGGTGGCCACCTCGCCGCGCTCAGCGACCCACAGGTCAAACGGGATGAACGCCCAGGTCTTGCCGAAGGCTTGGATCTCGCCGTCCGGTTCTTCGGAGAGATACTGCGGCTCGACGAATTCCAGCGTGACTTCCACGTCGAACAGATCGCTGTCCAGGGGCTCCACGGAGAATTCCGGCGCCGGCAGTTCGTGGCGGTCGCGGTCGGCGTCGTGAGTCTCCAGCCAACTGCCCACCAGGGCCATCATGCGGGCCGGATTGGCGGCGAAACGCTCCAGGACAATCACGGCGCGATAGTGCATGTCGGCAAAGTGCATGCCGTCGACGTCGGGTTTCCAGATCAGCGACAGCTTGACCTGCTCCGTCCAGCTGTCGAGCTGTTCAGGCTCGACCAGGCGGCGCTCCAGCAGGTAGGCGGTCAACGCCTGCAGCTTGGTCATAGCAATTTCGCCGTGATGCGGCCACGGCCCTGCAGGGCGCGCACAGCCTGCTGACTGAATGCCAGAAACGTGTCTTCACGCTCCGGCGCTTCCTTGCCGGTGTTCTCGGCGCTCTCGCGGCGGGTCACAGTCGCGAACTGCTGCAGGGCGCTGGCCTTGGCGCGGCAATACACGGCGCGCTTGTACAGCTTGGCTTTGAATGCACGCTCAGGCAGCAGCATCGGATCGGCTGTTTCCACGGCGACGATGCCTGCTGCAAGCCAGCTGGTTTTGAGCTTGGCCAGGTCGGTATTGACCTCGGCCATCGCGATAAACAAAGCGTCGGTCAGCAGGTCGCCCAGGAACTCCGCCGGAAGGCGATAACCCTTCTGGAATTCGGCCACGGAGAGGTTCGGCCAAAAGCCGTCGTTCTCGATCGCCTGTTCCACAACAGTGGTGGGTTTCCCGGAAAAGCTCATTGCTGACCGCTCGAATTAGGGCGGGGAGACTGTTTTTCGTGGGGCTGTCCATAAATGGCAGACACACGTCCACAGTTCCCCGCTGGGGGGGTAGTCGGTTATTGGGCGCCGGTGACGGCGGGTGTTTGTTTGGCGATCGCCTTACGGCACTTCGCAATGCGTGTCTCGTTGCCGGCCTTGGCATGCAACTCGGTAGAACGCTCCAGGTGCTTGAGCGCTGTTTCCCACTGCTCGGCCTCCATGGCGCGCATGCCGATCAACTTGTGGTACTTGCTCGGGATCTGTTCGGGCAGATCCCATTCGCCGTCGACACGCGGCAGCAGGTCGGAAAGGTACGGTTCCGGGCTGCGCTGGGCGTTGTATTCACGGAAAGCCCATTCGATCACCGCGTCCGCTACGAACGTCTGCACGTTGCGCTTGAAGCGCTCCGGCATTTCCTGGCCCTGCTTGATCGCGAAGTCCGCCAGTTCCAGACCGTCTTCGAACTGCTCGGTGTCGAACAGCCAGACCATTACCTGCACCAGGACGGGGTTCTGCATCACCAGGCCCGAATCCATGTAGCGCTGGATGAAGTCCTGGTACTTGGGCAGCAACTCAGTTCGCTTAAGCGTTTGTTTGCTCGCCAAGTTCTTTAAATCGCTCAAGCGCTTCAGGTCTTCATCCAGCGAGGCCTGCATCAGCAGCAGGTGTTTTTTCGCGTTGGCTGGGCTGCTCAGGGCTTCCGCCGGCGAATACGCCAGCGGTGCCGCTGCAGCAGCGATCACTGCAGCAGTTCCCTGAGCCAAAATGCGGCGCTTGTGGGCAAGGGCCAGGCTCACTTCACCAGCTCCACGTTTTCGGTCAGCGCGATCTTTTCCAGCTGCTCGATCACGTAGCCCTCGTTGCGGCTGTTGTAATCCTCGACGCGGGAACGTTTCGGGTTGTCCACGGTTTGCTTGCGCCAGCTGGAGTCCTGGAAGTAAATCGACAGGTTGTCCCAACTGGTGACCAGCACGCCGTTGACCGGGAAGAACGGAACGCTAAAGCTCGGCAGACCGCCGTAGGTGGCGATCACCTGGGCGTCCTCGATGCGCTCTTTCTCGGTCGGGGTGTCGCCCTGCTTGGCATACAGCTTGGCCTTGTCAGCAGCCAGCAGGTCGGTGCCGATGATCGCCACCAGGTCGCCGCTGTCGCGCAGGCGCTCGTCCACCATTTGCTTGGTGTCATGCACCAGGGCGTCCAGGTTCTCGTAATCACCACCCGGCCCCATGGTGACCTTGCCAGGTGTATTGCCTTCCTTGAGAACCTGCTGCGGCGCCTGCTCGCGCAGTTGCTGCAGCCAGCCTTTGTTCACGTCCTGCAGCATCGGATAGGCTTCGATGTCGGTCTGCGCAGCCGCCTTCACACCGTGGAAACCGACCATGATGCGATCCAGGGCGATCTGTTTCTGCACAGCAGCCGAATACTTCTGATGGAAGTCCGGGAACTTGGCCCAGGCATCGATCTTCGCGTAGGGCAGGCCCACATCCGATTCGGTCGACGACAGTTCGTAGGTGCTGTTATCCAGCGCCGAAGCGTCCTTTGCCACGCGGTCGGTGGTCTTGGTGTTGGTGCGGCCTGTCACCGGGCCAGACACGCCAATAAACACCTTCTCGCCCTTGATCTCGGTCACCGGAATGACGTTGATGCGTTGCAGGAAGTCCGACTTGGCGGTGATAGCCTCGTTCAGTTCCTGGGCGATCGACGGTTCAACAGAGAACATCTTGCTGGCCAGCTCGACACCGTAGGTCTCGGCGATCGCCAGCTGCATTTCGGCGTACATCTTGGCGCCGTAGGCGCTCAGTGAACGGGCCATGTCAGAGCACCCGCACTTTGGATTTGTCGGCGGCGCCGGTGGTGCGCGGCAATTGCCGACCGGCAGGGGTGTTTTTCAGTGCGGTGAACTGCTTCTCCAGGCGACCCAGCGCGGCCAGGACAGCTTTGTTGCCGGCACCGCTGCGCTTGAACTCGCGTTCTTCCTCGGCAGTGGTGACGATTTCGTCTACTGCAGCGCTGACATCATCGATCGGGGCCTGATCGGGTTCTGGTGCGTCTTCGGCGGCAGGCTCGATCACGGCCTGAATGCCGGCAGCGACGACCAGCAGCTGGGCCAGCAGGGCTTTCAAGGCCGTTGCGGTAGCTTCATCCATTGGGGGTTTGCTCTCGGTTGGGGTTTGCGGGGTGGTTTCGTTGGGCGTGTCTTCAATCCCGAAACGCTTGAACAGGCGGGTGAACATGGCGGCAAGGCGCCCGATCTCACCCTGCGGCTCGGTTTCGCTCAAAGAGCCCAGCTCGTGGGAAGCGGCGTAGTACGAATCGCGGCTGGTGCGGCTGGAAAAGTAGAGTTCTTGGGTTCCGACACTGGCGGGTTCGTCAGTGACCGCGATGCCGGTCATGTAGGCTTTGCCACGGCCTCGGAAATTCGGTCTGATCTCAATGCTGGTGAACAGCTTTTCGCCGGCGTCGTTGAGGCGAAGCAACTTGTCGTTGGGCTTCAACTGCGCCTCAAGGGCAACTTGGCCAGGCTCCAGGTCTTCCGCGTCCTCGACGAGACGCACAGCGAAGACGGTGCCAAATGAACCGAACCAACGTTCGTGCTCACACCAGATAACGGCGGTGTACAGGGTCGGCGTGTAGGTCTCGGCGATGTCGCGCAGTTCCTGGGGCAGGATCTCGCGGCCATCGACGGTCGGGCCGCTGGTGGCAACACGTTTCCAGTAGGAGACAAGGGAACGGGGCATGGTCGGTAACTGCGCTCAATCGTTGAATGAGCCGCCACGATAGGGAGCCGATTTGCCCCAAACAAACGGTTGGTTTTCGGCGTTCTCCTATTTTCCAGATATAGGCGAATGCCGGGATTTAACCCCGCGTTTCCAGCGTTTTCGCCGCATAGACTGCGGCCCATGAACTACCCGACCGAAGTCAAAGAAGCCGCAAAACGCCTATACCTGCGCCGCTGTTCGGTGAAGGAAATCCAGGCGCATTTGAAGCTGCCTAACATCCGCATCGTCTACTACTGGATTCGCCAAGGCGGCTGGGACGAGATGCTGACGGACGAAGAACCGTTGAGCGCCGTCAACCGACGAATCACCCTGATTCTGGAAAAGATCGATCCGCTGACGGATGCCGAGCTGAAAGAGTTGGAGCGGCTGACAAGCCTGCTGGAGCGCCTAAAAAAACTCGCGGCGAAACCTGCGCCGGCAGCGCCTGCCGACCGTCGGGACGAGTCTGACGAACGCCAGCCAAGCCAACGCCGTGAGCGGCGCGAGGGCGGCGGCAAGAAGCGCGAAAAGAAGGCGAAGAACGACATCAGCGGCCTGACCGAAGTGGACTTCCTGGATAAGTTCATCTCGAAAATGTACGGCTACCAGAAAGAGCTGTTCGAGGCGAAACAGAACCCGCTGACCCGCCGTGTCCGGAACATCCTCAAAAGCCGTCAGGTCGGTCTGACGTACTACTTCGCCGGCGAAGCGTTCATGGACGCCGTGTTGAGCGGTGATAACCAGGTGTTCCTGTCGGCCAGCCGATCACAGTCGGAGATCTTCCGCAGCTACATCATCCAGTTTGCCCAGCAGTGGTTCGGCATCGAGCTGACCGGTAACCCGATCACCCTAAGCAACGGCGCCGAGCTGCGCTTTCTCAGCACCAACAGCAGCACCGCCCAGGGCTACCACGGGCACGTCTACGTCGACGAATACTTCTGGATTCGCGACTTCGAAAAACTCAGCACCGTCGCCAGCGCCATGGGCACCCACAAGAAATGGCGCAAAACCTATTTCTCGACGCCCAGCGCCGTGTCGCACCAGGCGTATCCGTTCTGGTCGGGCGACGAATTCCGCAACAGCAAGCGCGGCAAAAAGGCCGGTGGCGAATGGCCGAGCGAGGCGGCTTACACGCAGGGCGCGCTGTGTCCGGACGGTCAGTGGCGCAAGACGATCACCCTGGACGATGCGATCGCCGGCGGCTGCGATCTGTTCGACCTGGAACAGCTGCAGCTGGAGTACGACGAAGACAAATTCCAGCAGCTGTTCTACTGCAAGTTCATCGACAGCACCCAAAGCGCATTCAGCCTCAAGGATCTGGAGCGCTGCTATTCGGATCTATCGTTGTGGGAAGACTACAACCCGGATCTGGATCGGCCGTTTGGCAACAGCCCGGTCTGGCTGGGCTACGACCCGAGTCGCACCCGCGACGACGCCACTTGCGTGGTCATCGCGCCGCCGCTCGAACCCGGGGCGAAGTTCCGGATTCTGGAAAAGCACAGTTGGCGGGGACATTCGTTCACCTACCAAGCGGCACAGGTCAAGAAACTGACCGAGCGCTTCAACGTCCAGCACATCGGCATCGACGTCACCGGCGTGGGTTACGGCGTGTTCGACCTGGTGCGCGACTTCTACGCAAAGGCAACGCCGATTCACTACAGCCTGGAAGCGAAAAACGCCATGGTGCTGAAAGCCCAGGACACGATCCAAGGCAGTCGCATCGAGTGGGACGCCGGCTGGACGGACATCGCCCAGGCGTTCCTGACCATCAAGCGCGGCGCCACCAACAGCGGCCAGATCACCTACAGCGCATCCCGTACCGAAGCCACCGGTCACGCCGACATTGCTTGGGCGGTGATGCACGCCCTGTCCAACGAACCTTTGAACACCAACAAGCGGCGCCGTAGCCGCTACGTCACGAGTAACCAGAGCAGCCATGGCCAACCGCAAACGCAGAAAGCACCACGTAGCCCAACCACAGCAACAGCCAATGCGCTCGTTTACGTTCGGGGAGCCGGAGCAGGTGCTGTCCGGCAACATCGGCGAGTACGTGGGTGTGTTTCCCAGCGACGACGGCAAGATCTACAAACCGCCGGTGTCACGGGCTGGCCTGGCCAAGCTGTTGCGCGCCAACGCGCACCACGGCGCTATTCCGAAGTTCAAGCGCAACCTGCTGTTGCGTGAATTCATCGCCTCGACTGGCTGCAGCACTGAGACGATGGGACGCGCCGGACTGGACTACATGGTGTTTGGCGAAGCGTACTTCTACAACGACACCAACGCATTCGGCCAGGTGCTGGAGCTGCAGCACCTGCCGGCGATCAACATGCGCGTGAAGGTCGACGGCGGCTTCGTGATGCTGCTGCCGGACAACAAGGAAATGGAGTTTGAGGCGCACGAAATCTCCCACGTCCTGGACTACGACGTGGAACAGAACATTTACGGGATCCCGGACTACCTGGGCGGCTTGCAGGCGTTGCTGCTGAATGAGGCCGCCACCCTCTTCCGCCGGCGCTACTACAGCAACGGCGCGCACGCCGGTTACATCTTCTACACCAACGATCCCGACCTGACCGAAGAGGACGAAGACGAGCTGCGCGCCCAAATCAGCGCGAGCAAAGGTGTGGGCAACTTCCGCTCAATGTTCGTCAACATCCCCAACGGCAAAGAAAACGCGATTCAGATCATCCCCGTGGGTGACTTCCAGGCGAAAGACGAGCTGGAGAAAGTGAAGAACATCACCCGAAACGATGTCATCGCGGCCTGGCGGATGAACCCCGCTCTGGCCGGCATCATCCCGGAAAACACC
This sequence comes from Pseudomonas sp. 3-2, assembly GCF_019710535.1. NCBI lineage: Bacteria > Pseudomonadati > Pseudomonadota > Gammaproteobacteria > Pseudomonadales > Pseudomonadaceae > Pseudomonas > Pseudomonas sp. 3-2. The sequence continues at coordinate 4,368,158 of NZ_CP081200.1, forward strand.
GGGGGTTTCGGCGACATCGAGAAGATCGATCGCGTGTACACCAGCAACGAAATTCGACCGATTTGCCAGCTGTTCGATCAGCTCAATGACCGGTTACGCGAAGACAGGCGCTTTAGCTGGAAACCTGCGCCGAATGCAGTGGATGCCACTACATGAAGAACCTTTCTAAGCGAATGCCACTACAAATTGTGGCAACATGGTGGCGATCAGTTGCCCCTGGGGAGGGACACAATGAGAGTTGTATGCAAGTGCGGCCACAAGGGCCGAATTGCTTCAAGGGAAGAGGTAACAACGGAGTTCGTGAAGCTGTATTGCCAATGCCTGGACGCAAGGTGCGGACACACGTGGGTGTCGAACCTGACGTTCTCACACACGCTCAGTCCGTCTTCGCAGACCTTCGAACGCATGTTGATCGATCGGTTTCGCGAGTTGCCCAGGGCAAAGCAGCGGGAGCTTTTCGAGCAGTTGGGATCGCAGGCGGTAGCGCAGGCGGTAGCGTAGGTACAAACCGCCAACGCTACAGCGTTGGCGATCGGGATCATTCAAAGAATGACGTTCAGCCCCCTACTTTCTCCTTTGGGTTGATTGCCAGTATCTCAGCCACGCGACGAACCTGCTGCTGTTCAACGCGACTCAGCCGACGATACAGATCGATCAGTCGACGCTCGATGTCCGTGAGTACGGTTGGTTCCGACCCGACATGCCCGAGGTTGATTTGATCGTTCTTCTTGCGATCCAACATGCTAACTACTCCATAAAGTGCACTGCTGAACGGGCTTTATGGGGGGCAGGCAAGTGCATTGGAATAAGAGTTATCCCAATGACTGCGCAGGATTGTCGCGAGTTAAGACTTCTGCCTGGCGACGTCGTCGGCCATCGCTTCAAGGATGCGGCGAATAGCCTTCTGATCGTCCTCTGGAATACTGCGGAACTGCTTAATCAAACAGCCTTCGATATCGCTCAAAGCACTTTCAGCAAGGTTTGTGCGAACACCAGTGAGAATGTAGGGAACGTCAAAGCCGAATTGCAGCGCGACCTTGCTCAAATACGGAGCGGGAGCATCACTAGTTCCTGCTTCGTAATTTGCTTGGGTTCGCTTCACAACGCCAATTGCCTCGGCAATCTCGCCCTGTGTCATGCCGAAGCGCTTGCGCTCTTCCTGCAAGCGGGAACCAATTTCTTCAGAAAGATGCAAAATCATTCATCCCAAATATTTACAAATGCATCAAGATGCATCATTCTGCATTTCACACCACATGAAATTGCATGGATTTGCACTATGCCGAAGATGAGTATCAGCGAGCAAGCCCGCCTGAAAGCGCGGAAAGCTTTAGAAAAGCGCGGGCAATCCGCGAAAGACTTTGCACTTCTACACGACTTAAGTCCCAGCACCGTTTATGCGGTGCTGAGTGGCCAAAGCCAGTGTCGTCGTGGGGAGGCACACCGAGCCGCAGTATTACTCGGCATTAAAAACGGCGTGATCGAACAGTAGTCGCGGCGCTCAACAGGGAAAAGTAGAAGATGAAAAACCCAATCCTAGACACGCGCAAAGAAGTCATGAGCGAAATCATCCGCAGCTACACCGGCGGACGCGAAGCTGCCGCCGCACGCTTGGGACTAAAGCTCAAAAAGTTCGACAACCATGCGTACGAAAATGCGGGCTGTAGCCCACTCAGTGACGCACACATTTTCCTGCTCGAGCAGGACTGCGGCACGCACCATTTCCCCAACTACGTCGCGTCGATGTATGGAGGCTTGTTCGTTCCCATGGCTGATCCTGGAACGCTCGACAATGTCGAACTTTACACACGGTCCGTACAGGTTTCTGCAAAGCGGGGATGTGTTGATCAAGCCATTGCCGCCGCCATTGAAGACGGATCGATCAGTGATGAAGAAGCCGAAGTAATCATGGACGCACACAACCTCCACGTAGCCGCGAGGCACGCAGAAGTGTTGGCCGCCATCGCTCTTTACCGCGCAGGAAAAGCTCAATGAACAATTTGTCTGCGGTACTGGAATACCAGGATGTCCTGCAGAGCGCGGCGCTGTCCTTTCTTGAACGTCATCACTGCGAACACCTGAGCGACGACCAGCAACTGTTCAGCCGAGCCGTACAACACCTCGTTGCGGACTACGACGTGCAAACGCAAGTCGCTGAAAAGATCGTCCACTTGGCACATACCACCATGGTTGCCGTTCGCGATCGGCAACGCCTGAACATTCAGAGCAGCACGTCGACTCACACGGTGATTGTCGACCCGGTCACCGGCAGACAATGGGCCGTACCGGTCAGCCTCATTTATGAGCGAATCATCAACGCGCCAGACCTTGGCCGCTTGCGCTTAGCCAACTCGTAAAACCAACCCTCACACAAACGCCTGCCCCGCACCCCGTGGGTTTGGGTGAGCTGCGCCCGAAATCGAGGTTCCAAGATGGCAAACGCCGTAATTCTGACCACCCAGTTGCGACCTGCAGAGGCCGAAGCACTTCTGGCTGCGATGCGTGAGCAGTACCGCTTGAACCTCAACAACTACTGGTATGCGGATGAATACCGGTATGTCCCACAAGAAAAACGGCACAGCTCGATCCTCGAAAGAACTCCGGTGATGGCTGCCCAAAAAACGCCTGATGGCCGCCCTCTCCCTCAGCCTCAAAGCAGTGAAGTAATCATGAAAGAAGATCTCCGCCACGACGTGCTGCAACGCCTCCAGTTCGACTTCGGACTGAAGCACCGCGTGGGCACCGATTACATGCGCGGTGGCACCTGCCCCAAATGCAAAAAAAAGGAGTTGTATTCCCGATTCGATACGCCCTGGATGGTGATCTGTGGTCGCCCGGAAAAATGCGGCCATACGCTGCACGTGAAAGAGCTGTACGACGATCTGTTTGAAGACTGGAGCAAGCGCGCGCCGGCGACGGACCAGCACCCCAATGCCACCGCACGGGCCTACTTGGAATACGCCCGAGGTTTTCGGTTTGAGCTGGTTCAGGGCTGGTTCACGCAGGAAAGCTTCTACTCGCCTGAACACAATGCTGGCAGCGCCACAGTGCGTTTCGCCCTCGAAAAAGGCGGCTGGTGGGAACGCCTGATCGATCAGCCGCACCGATTCGGCAAGATGAAGGCGCGCTTCAAATCCAAGGACAGCTATCGCGGTGTTTGGTGGTGCCCGCCGTGCGTCGACCTGCTCGAAGTCAAGGAGGTCTGGATCGTTGAGGGCATCTTTGATGCCATCGCCCTGGTGCACAACGACATCGCAGCAGTGTCGGCCATGTCGTCCAACGCGTTCCCGGGGGACTCGCTTAAGGCGCTGATCAAAACCCGTGAGGGCGGCAAGCTGCCCAAGTTGGTTTGGGCGCTGGACAACGAACCGAGTGCTAACGCCTACACCCGGCGCTGGGTCCGCGAAGCCCGCGCTTTGGGTTTTGTCTGCGAGTCAGCACAGATCCTGCAACGCGACGGCCGCAAATCTGATTGGAACGATCTGCACCAGCGCTGGAATTTCATTCAGGACGATGCCAAGCGCGCCGAACAAATCGCTACGGACCTCAAACAGGCCCGTCATCAGGGCGCTCTGCTGCTGGCAGAAAGCGCAGCGGAAAAGGCCTTGCTCATGTACGACTGGAACAAGCGCGGGGAATTTCACCTGGGCTTTGGCAACCGTCTGTACTGGTTCAAGTTGGACATGGAGAAATTCAACCGGGCCATGTCCGACATCGAGGACAGTGAGAACCACGACGACCAGTTGCTCAACCAGGCGCAACAGCGTGAAAAAGCGCTGCAGCAATCCGGCAGCGTCGTGGAGATCGCCAACTGCTACCCACAAGCCTTGTACTTTCAGCGCAACGAAGTCACCGACGAGTCCTGGTATTACCTGCGTGTGGACTTCCCTCACGACTCCGAAAGCGTGAAAAACACCTTCACCAGCGGCCAGCTGTCCGCCGCCAGTGAATTCAAAAAGCGCCTGCTCGGCATGGCCGCCGGCGCTATGTTCACCGGCAGCGGGCAGCAGCTCGACAAGCTAATGAAGGACCAACTGTTCGGCATCAAAACCGTATCAACCATCGACTATGTCGGCTACAGCAAGGAATACGCCTGCTACGTCTACGGCGATATCGCGATCAAGGACGGCATTACCTATAAGGTCAACAGCGAAGACTATTTCGAGTTCGGCAAGCTGCGCCTGAAAACCCTGCAGAAGGGTGTCCCGATCAAGCTGCAGCGGGACGGCAAAGACTTCAACGAACAGTGGGTACGGTTGCTATGGACCTGCTTCGGCGCCCAGGGCTTCGTTGCGCTGGTGTTCTTCTTCGGCTCGCTGTTCTGCGAGCAGATCCGCGCCCGTTACCAGTCCTTCCCGTTTCTGGAAGCCACCGGCGAGGCCGGCGCCGGCAAGACCACCCTGCTCAACCTGCTGTGGAAGTTGCTGGGCCGCGAAGGCTATGAAGGGTTCGACCCGATGAAGTCGACCAAAGCTGGTCGCTCGCGCCTGATGGGGCAGGTCTCCGGCATGCCGGTGGTGTTTCTTGAGGCCGATCGCCACAGTGACGATCGGGCGCACGCGAAAACCTTTGAATGGGATGAACTGAAAGACTTCTACGGCGGCGGCACGTTGGCCACCAAAGGCGTCAAAACCGCGGGCAACGAAACGTACGAACCGCCTTTTCGCGGGACCATCGCCATCAGCCAAAACGCCGCCGTGGTGGCTCACGAAGCGATCATGACGCGCATCGTCAAGCTGCACTTTGTACGCCCGAACGTCACCCCGGAAAGCCGCGCTGCAGCGGACAAGCTGAACGCCCTAGACGGCGGCACACTCAGCCATTTCCTGATTCGGGCCGTCAGTAAAGAGTCGGCCGTCCTCGAGCTTTTCGCCCAGCGCATGCCCGAACACGAAGCAAAGCTGCGCCGGCTGCACACCCACTGCTTCGACTGCGGAACCGAGTTCCCAAGCGATCAAGGTAACTGCCGCAGTTGCGGATCCGACCTGCGCGGATACATCCGTGTGGAGCGGATCAGCAAGAACCACGCGCAGTTGCTTTCGCTGCTCGATGCCCTGCGCCTGGTTCTGAAACTGGACGAACCTCAGGTAGCAGCGACCCAGCGGCAGATCGTCCGAATGGCGATCGAGCGCCAAGCCTCAATCAGCTCCGACCACCCAGCCGTTGCCGAATTCTGGGAAGTCTACGACTACCTCGAATCGCTCAATGATGACCCCTTGGTCGATCACAGCAGCGACCCGAGCGTCATTGCGATCAACCTCAACGAATTCAGCGAACGAGCCGCAGAACACAAACAGAAGCTGGCCGACGTGGCCACCCTGCGCGACCTGCTGAAAGAGTCACGCTCGCACAAGTTTCTGGAAGCAAATAAAGCCGTACACAGCGCAGTCCGCGCAGCGATGAACAGCAGAACACCCTTGGCGCCGGGCCGTCCGACGACGGTCAAGTGCTGGATCTTCAAAGCGTGAAAAGGAGGCTACACCGATGCAAATCCAAGTTTTTATTGGTAATGCCGGCGACGGCAACACGAACAAGCTGCAGGAGATCATCGATCGCCTGAATGCACTGGGGAAGAGCCAGCCGGTGATTCAAGCCGGGGCTTATGGCGAGGACGGGCTGCTGCAGATTCTTGAAGTTCGTGCTGCAGGTGGCCAGCGCGAAATCCTGGTGGACTCGTGCAGCCCACAGCAGATTTTGAGCGTACTGGAATGGCAATCCTGTACAGAGGAAGACCCGAATTACGCTGATCTGGTTATTCACCTGGCCCGTCGGGACTGACGGAATAGAAGCGATGTCGAGGAGTTGCAGCTCCCCGACATCAACCACCACTGAGGGCAATACCATGGAAGCAAGGCACCAAAGCAGCAGTGATTTAAAGGCTAACACACTCAACAACAGTGACCCGCATGCACGGCATCTGATGGCTATCAGAATCGTGGGTACAGCGCTGTTTGATTATCGCGTACGGAAAACTGAAGCAGCGCGGATCCGGCTTGAATGTCTTACCACTTTCGCTAAGGAGCTGGGCGACATCGATGCGGCAGAGTTCGCTGTTGTCGCTCAACTACTGGCAGGCAAATCAACAGCCAACCGCCCCCCAATTGATCGAACTTACTCACTCGAAGGAATCGCACTATGAAAACGCTGTTTGTACTGATGGCCCAATACAATGGCCAAGTGGTAATTCCCTTGGATCGAGTGTGCCAGGATTATTTCACGCACCTGACAACGGATATGTTTCAACGCAAAGTGGGTGCCGGGCAGATAAAACTCCCGATTACTCGCATGGAGCCGAGCCAAAAAAGTGCGAAAGGTGTTCACATTGCAGACCTGTCGGCCTACCTGGATGAACAGCGCGCTGCAGCAGTCAAAGAAAGTAACCAACTGAATAGCGCGCCGCGCAGCAGCTAATTCACTTCAACGTTTTGGCGCCCAGTTTTACGGGCGCCTGCAGGATGCGCTCGAACCATTCCCAAGTTGCATATACATCCCCTCGCCCGCGCAAGTGGGTATAACGGCGCATTGAGTTCCAGTCTCGATGGCCCGACACGCTCGCCACTCGCGGAATATCCCAATCCATTTCAAAAAGACGACTGACGCCTTCGTGGCGCAGATCGTGAAAGTGCAGATCTTCAATGCCCAGGATTTTGCAGGCCCTTGTCCAGGACGTCGACACGGATTCAGCGCTGTAAGGAAAGATCTCAGGCAACACTTTAGGCATGGTCTGAAGGATCTCCCATGCTTCCGGCGGCAAATGACACCAGACGTCGTTACCGATTTTTTGCCCAGGGTTCTTCATGTCACGAACCAGAACCCGATGGCCTGCTTCATCCAAGTCATCCCACCGGATCCGGGTAATCTCTTCTTGCCTACGCGTGGAAAACAACGCGAATCCAGTCAGCTTTAGCATGTTGATAGAAGTCGGACGACGGCTTTGAATACTCCGAAAGTGCGTCAGCAGTTTGTCGAGTTCTTCCAAGGTGGGCCGGCGATCGCGCTCGCGACTTTTCATGTTGTAACCGAGCTTTTTCAACACTCGGCGGGCGTCCGCCATTGCGTGCGGATCCACCTCATACCCCCAAGCGGGCCGAGCTATCGAGAGAACCGCGCCCAGGTGTGCGAGATCGTTGCCGGCGGTTTGAGGCTGAACGCCCCCGCCCTCCTTGCCCATGCGCCATAACGCGTATTCGACCAGGTGCTGGCTGCTTACATCTCTGTCGTTCAACTTCCCCAGGTAGCATTCGCTGATCGCCTTCAACGTGCCGAGCTTCGTCTTCCCGAGAGGGCGCGCCTTGGTCATCTCGGCCAAGTACCGATCGATCATTTCCTTAATCGTCGCACCCGGTCGGTTCGCCCGCTCGATCGCACCTGGTTCATCCAGTTCGGTTTCTCGTTTACGTACCCAAGCCTGTGCGGCCTGTTTTCGGGCGAAGGTCTGGCTCTCTTGGTAAACTTGTGCCCCATCGCGAAACAGGCGTATCTGTGCCGTGTAACTGGTGCTGCCGTCGGTGCGTTTCCGTGCTCTGATCGTGGCCATAGTCAACTGGTACAATTTGAAAGGTGGTTGGTACATTGTACCAACCGACCCCAGAAAACGCCTATTTACCCCCTGAAACCGGCTTAGAACACGTAGAGCAAAATGGTACAGAATTCAGCTACATACCCAACAAACACCGGCTCTACGCTGTCTAGAAGGTTCTCCGTTGCGCCTATGATGGATTGGACTGACCGCCATTGCCGGTACTTCCTACGCATCCTGTCGAAAAACGCCCTGCTCTACACCGAGATGGTCACCACCGGTGCTCTGCTCAATGGCGATCACGAGCGCTTCCTCCGTCACAACGAAGCCGAGCACCCGCTGGCGTTGCAGTTGGGCGGTAGTGTTCCGCTGGACCTGGCCGCTTGCGCACGCATGGCGCAGGAGCACGGTTACGACGAGGTGAATCTGAACGTTGGCTGCCCGAGTGATCGGGTGCAGAACAATATGATCGGGGCGTGCCTGATGGGGCATCCGCAGTTGGTGGCGGATTGTGTGAAGGCGATGCGGGATGCGGTGTCGATTCCGGTGACGGTGAAGCATCGGATCGGGATCAATGGGCGGGACAGTTATGAGGAGCTGTGTGATTTCGTCGGGACGGTACGGGATGCCGGGTGCACCAGTTTTACGGTGCATGCGCGGATTGCGATTCTGGAGGGGTTGTCGCCGAAGGAGAACCGTGACATTCCACCGTTGCGTTATGACGTGGCGGCGCGGTTGAAGGCGGATTTTCCGGAGCTGGAGTTCATTCTGAACGGCGGGATCAAGACGATGGAGGCCTGCCATGAGCATTTGCAGACCTTTGACGGGGTGATGCTGGGGCGCGAGGCGTATCACAATCCTTATCTGCTGGCCGAGGTGGATCAGCAGTTGTTCGGCAGTACCGCACCGGTAATCAGCCGGGCCGAGGCGCTGGCGCAGTTGCGGCCTTATATAGCCGAGCATTTGCTGGCCGGCGGTGCGATGCATCACATCACCCGGCATGTGCTGGGCCTGGGCACCGGGTTCCCGGGGGCGCGCAAGTTTCGTCAGTTGTTGTCGGTGGATATCCACAAGGCCAAGGATCCGCTGGCGTTGCTGGATCAGGCGGCGGAGTTGCTGGCGGGTCGTTGATCGATGCTTTGAATATGCGGGCAACGAATGACTGTTGCCCGCTGATGTAATTCTTTTGATGTACTGACAGGATGTCTTTTGTTTATGCCCGCGTTGAATTTCTCTGGTTTCAAGCGTTGCACCCTCCTTGCCTTGTTTTGCGCCACGTCTAATGCCCAGGCCCACTGCGACGGGCTGTGTCTGGGTAACACCGATACGCCATGGGAGGTGACCAAGTTGTCTGGTTTCTCGCTTGCTTCCTTGCTGCTCACGCCTTTTACAGCCTCGCAAGAAACCACCGACAGCCATAAACGCGTTTACTCCGCCGAGGAGCTGGAAGACGCGCGGCTTTATCTAGCCAGCGACGGAATGCTGAAGGCTGCGTATTTCACGTCAGCCTTGCAGCGGTTTCGTCATGAATCGCCCGATACCGAGTTAAGCGACCTCGCCGTCGCTGCGGTGATCAGCAGTCAATGATCAGGCGGCAGCGGGAGCCGTCCAGTTCACCCAGCCAAATTGCCAGGTGGCAAGGATCAGCAAGCCGAAGGCGATCCGATACCAGGCGAAGGTGGCGTAGCTGTGGTTCGCAATAAACTTCAGCAGGCCGCGCACGGCGATCATCGCGAAGATGAACGCTACGACGAAGCCCAGGGCGAAGACCGGCAGGTCGCTGCTCTGGAACAGTTCGCGGTACTTGTAGCCGGAATACACCGCGGCACCGACCATGGTCGGCATCGCCAGGAAGAACGAGAACTCCGTGGCGGCTTTGCGTGACAGGCCGAACAGCAGACCGCCGATGATGGTGGACCCGGAGCGCGACGTGCCTGGAATCATCGCCAGGCACTGTACGCAACCGATCTTCAGCGCGTCGGCCCACTTCATGTCGTCCACATGGTCGACACTCACTACATGATCGCGCTGCTCGGCCCACAACATCACGATGCCGCCCACGACCAATGCAACGGCAACGGTGATCGGGTTGAACAGGTATTCATGAATCGTGTCGGCGAATAACACGCCGAGAATGACCGCCGGGAAAAAGGCGATCAGCAGATTGCGGGTAAAACGCTGGGCATTGCTCTGGGTCGGCAGGCCTTTGACGATCTCGAAGATCTTCGGGCGAAACTCCCAGACCACCGCCAGAATGGCGCCCAGTTGAATAATGATGTTGAACGCCATGGCGCGTTCACCGCCGAATTCCAGCAAGTCGGCAACAATAATCTGGTGGCCCGTACTGGAAATGGGCAGGAACTCGGTCAGGCCTTCTACCGCCCCAAGAATCAGCACCTTGAACAAGGTCAGTAAATCCATTAATCCTCCGTCAGAGCGCTCTTTGCGGGCGCCCTGTTAAATGCATTCAGGCATTGAGTATCTGAAGTAAAACAATTGGCAGATGAACACCCATTGCCCGACTCGGGGACGGAGAATATGTCTTATCAAAAGCCACACTCAAGGCATGTTAATAAACGTCCGTGTGTGAACTTGTCGACGTTATAGCCAAAAGACAGGCCTCCCCATAAAATGTGACCCACCTCACACTGCTCTGATACGTATGCAGTTGAGTGATGGCCAAGGGACATAAAAACAGCTCGCGATAATTACAAAATAGTGGCACCATTCCATATTGCCACCATCTAACGGCCTCAATTCCGTTAGTTCACAGCCCCGAAAAAATCAACTAAAAGCTTGAATCGCTTAATTATTGTTAGAAAACTCGGGAGCCACGTCTAAAATTCGTCCAAATGTTACCAATTGTCAGTCACAGATGAGAACCGGTGCTTTAACATCCCGATGTCAGCACCTTTTCGAGTCAATGCATGATGCTCACAGGTAACTTAGCGACTAGAAGCCCGCGCCGCACAAGCGACGAACCAGGTGTTCTCTCCCTGGGTCGTACCCGTGGCGTGGCTGAACACTTTAGCGCGCTAATCGCAAAGCATGTGCAGAGCGGTGTGGCTGTTGAAGCCGACGCCTACATTAGTTCATATCAGCACAACGAATATCACGGCCTGTATCGGGCGATCTTCATTATCATCGACAGCCCTCAGGCACTCGAAGATAACCTTGCGCTGGTGGAAAACCTGCGCAACGACAACTTGAAGCCGATTATTTGTGCAGTGATCACAGGCCGCGGCGCCCACAACAAGATCAAGTACTTTCTGGCCGGTGCCGACTTCTGTATCAAACTCAATACCTTGTCCGATGAAAGCGCGGAACTGCTGGGTGAGTTCTTCGACAGCGAAGAATGGCAGCGGGATATCAGCCTGGTGCTGGACCCCACCCGCATCTGCCTCTCGGACACCAGCAAGAAACTCGATATCTCCTTTGCCGAAATGAAGATCCTGCAAGCCTTTGCGCAGACCGGCAATCACATTCTCAGCCATGATGAAATCGCCAGCATCATGGGGCTGAACACCCAATTCTACGACCCTCGGGCGCTGGAAAAATCCATCAGCCGCTTGCGTGGGAAAATCAAGGACGTGTACGGTACGAACGCCATACAGAGCATTCGCGGGTATGGCTATCGTCTGATGAGGGGGTTGATCTCAACCCCTTGATTCAGGGAAAACACTCTTTTGCAGCATACGAGGGAACGTCTGATGCAACGCTTCAAACATCCGCTTTCTCATAGTTTTAACCGCGTCACATATCTAATAAAAAGCTGTCAATTGCATGAGCGCTGCAACACTTAAACATAACAATAAACCATTACTCTAACGCAGACCGAGTGGAACTTATCGAGGCCATCTTTGGGCCCAGACCCTGCCTGATCGATTAATTCCGAGGAAAACATTGCTCGCCTGCCATTATTTTTTCGCCAAATTTGGTGTGTACTTTAGGAGAGAGACATGGAAACCAGCACGACCCTCCCAAGAAAATACTTTGTTGTCGTGACTAACAGCTCAGCGTCGCAACGCGAACTCGAGAGCATTCTCTCCAGTGAGCGTTTCAATTCGTTTGGCACGTCTCAGGCACAAATGTTTATTGAAGGTGTTGCTTCGCCCTCTTCCACTCCGATGCTGATGGAGTTCACTTACCCACGCGGCACAAGGAAGCATGTCGCACGTAGCATCGAACATGATACCCAGCGCATATTGGCCACCCTCGAATCGGAATGGCTGGCAGCACAATCGGCGCATTCATTCCACAATTCCACGGCCATGTCCGAAAACCCCGCTGATACTTCCCGAACGATCGAATCCGACGCGCCCTGCACCGAAGCCTGGCATCTGGACAATGATCAGGGTGCATTGACGAAAGAAGGCGTCGAGATCAGTCTCACCGGGCTTGAAACCGCACTGGTCCGCAAGATGCTGCACCATGAAGATCGCGTTGTCAGTCGCGACGATCTGATCCTCAGCATCGGCCGCGAGCCGGAGCAATACCGGGGACTGGAAATGTGCCTGAGCCGTCTTCAAGACAAATTCAAGAACGCCAGCAACGGTGAACGATTGTTTCGTGCCGTGCGCAATCGCGGTTATTGCCTGATCCAGGAAGTTGTTGCCTAAAAAACATCCCCCACTACAAGACAAACAGATACAAGTGCGATTACAAAAATAAAAAAGCACTCTGTTTGGTTTCACCCCTCCCTGGTTATACCCGCCTCCTGACCCCACCTACGATAGCAAACACAATATTGATTATTCACCCCCTGCCTTTCGACCTTTTCTAACGTTTGAATATTGGAAATTTAAATAAGTTGGCACTGTGCCATCTTGTTAGAACTCGTCAGACAGCATCCCCGGCAATAACTTAGTCTATTGACTGACGACAGTTCCGCATTCCGGCGTTGTTACCTCAGGACACTGGCTCAAACAACAATAACAAGTCTGCTTAACAACTCGGTTTTCTACTGTCGAAACCTGAATGGACGTCTTTTGGGGATATCGTATGGATCTTTCTCTTCGTATCAATCGAAACACCGGCCTCAAGGGACTGACCTTTTGGGGCCAATGGGCGCTGGCACAGAGTTTCATTGTTTCCCTGTTGTTCATACTGGCCGAACAGCACACGGGCACCGTCGAGTTCTACTATCGGATGTGCACGATCCTGGCCGTACTGGCCTCGGTGCCGGCTTATACCTTCAGCGGCGCGTATCGAAAGCGAGACAATTACCTGACCGGGCTGGGTCGACTGTTCATGGGCTGGTTCATGACCATGGCCGGGCTGGCGTTCATCGCCTTCATCTGCAAGGCCGATGCGCTGTTCTCCCGCCAGGTTATCCTTGAGTGGGCGGTGTACGGTTTCCTCGGTCAGGCGCTGCTGTACGCACCGCTGCATGCGTTCTCGAAGTTCTACCAGCGTTCGCGCAAAAGCGAACACAAGACCCTGATCGTCGGCACCGGCGAACTGGCTCTGGGCCTGGCAAAGAAGTTGAGCCAGCATGAAAACCTGCCGCTGGTTGGTCTGGTCAGCAACGGCGATACCCCGTCGCTGGAAGTGGACGCCCCGCGCGTTGTCGGCGCTCAGGACGAACTGCTCGAGCTGATACAGAACCACGACATCCGCCGCCTGTACATCACCCTGCCGCTGTCGGAAGCCGCCAAGATCGAGGCGATGTATGTGGACTTGCTGGATGCCAACGTTGACGTGGTCTGGGTGCCGGATCTGAACAGCCTGACGCTGCTCAACCACTCGGTAAAAGTCGTGGACGGCCTGCCGGCGATCTACCTCAACGAAAGCCCGCTGACCAGCCGCCCGACCGCTGCGCTGAGCAAGAGCCTGGTGGAGAAAGCCGTCGCCCTGCTGGCCATCATCCTGTTGAGCCCGGTGCTGCTGGCCGTGGCCCTGGCGGTGAAACTCAACTCGCCGGGCCCGGTGTTTTTCAAGCAGGATCGCCATGGCTGGAACGGCAAGGTGATCAAGGTCTGGAAATTCCGCTCGATGCGCGTTCACGATGACCGTGACGTCAAGCAGGCCAGCCGCAACGATTCGCGCATTACCGCGGTCGGTCGCTTCATCCGTCGCACTTCGCTGGATGAGCTGCCGCAACTGTTCAACGTGCTGCAAGGGCACATGGCACTGGTCGGTCCACGTCCGCACGCCGTGGCGCACAACAACTACTACTCGGGCAAGATCCTCGCCTATATGGCCCGCCACCGAATCAAACCGGGTATCACTGGCCTGGCGCAGATCAGCGGTTGCCGGGGTGAGACAGACACCCTCGACAAGATGGAAAAGCGTGTCGAGATCGACCTGAAGTACATCAACAACTGGTCGCTGTGGCTGGATCTGAAAATTCTGGTGAAGACGCCGTTTACGCTGTTGTCGAAGGATATTTACTGAGACGCAGGGCTTGAGAAGGCAAAACCGCAAGGGGACGAAAGTCCCCTTTTTTGTGGGCGGGATTTGGGGGTTGGTCGGGGCTCTGAAACCCAAGAGTGACAGATCCTCTGATGTCGCCTGAACAGACGCTTTCGCGGGCAAGCCCGCTCCCACAGGGATTAGGGGAATGCTGAAGATTGCGACCTCACCCGATAACCTGTGGGAGCGGGCTTGGTCCGGGCGGCGATCCGACGAAGGCGCCGGATCATTCAACACCAGATTTGAACCTGCCAACCACCCGCAACACACCAGCTCCCACAGCAATCATGGCTGGATCAAGATCCCCCTTCACCACAAACAAAAACGGGAGCCATCAGGCTCCCGCTTTTTCTTCCCGCTCTTCCGAACCTACTCGGTAATCTTCCCGAAGTTGCGGTAGAACATGTCCCCTTCACGGCTGTCGGTCATCGAATGCAGCTGGAAGCTGCGGTTGAGCCGCGCGCCGCCGTCACGGGTCAGCGGTGCCCACACCAGGTTGGCGCGGCGCATGGTCGACATGCTCATCATTTCGTCGAACGGGATCGACAGGTACAGCCCCTTGTCGAAACTACCCTCGCCATACTCGGCGCTGCCGGCGGTGGTGATGGTCGCCCAGGCGCCAAAGCGCACGCCGTTGAAGAACTCGCGGGAGATGTCCACCGTGCCGCCAAAGTCGCCCGCCAGGTAACGCCCGACGCTGACTGCGGCCAGCGTGTCGAATGGCAGGTCGGTGTAGCCGGTGATGTGGCCAGTCCAGACCGAGTAATCCTGCAGGCCGAAACCCTGGTCGAACTCACGCTGACGCACGTAGTTCAGGTCCGCACCGATCGACCAGCGCTTGCCGGTCGGACGAAACAGCACCTCGCCCCCGACCCCGGCGAACATCGATTCCAGATAACCGCCGTAGACCATGCCGTACAAATCCTTGTCCAGTTGCTCGGCGTGGCTGACCTGGAACAGCGGCATGGTGGTGTCCGACGTGGTCAGGTACTGACGCAAGTCGGTGCGCACGCGCGGCAGGCCGCTGGGGGCGTCGTAGGTGAATTTGTCGAAGTTGTTGATCAGGTTCTGACTGAGCAGACCGTTCCACCAGGTGTTGCGGTTGAAGCGGTACTCGGCGTCCAGATCCGCCGTGAACTGATAGAGCAAACCATCGGGGCCGCCGACGTTCTGTTTGAAGCCCAGGCCGACGCCGTAATTGAAGTGCTGCGGCGCTTCGGTGTAGAGGGTTTTCTCGTTGCGCGGCATCGCCGGGTTGATCTCGGTGGTGCGGTGCAGCGATTCCAGCGGTTCTTCGTTGTTGATCACTTCGCGGAAGGTCTGCCGGGGCACGCTGGTTTCTTCCAGCGGCAGGTCGTAGCGTTTGTTGACCACGGTGAACCAGTCGATGTCGTCGTTGACGCTGTTGTCGAGAATCCGGCTCGCGCGGCCGACAGCCTTGGGCGAATGGAAATAACGCTGCTGCTCGCCGTACACGATCAGTTCGGAATCGCGCTGAGTGATGCGCTCGACCTTGTAGCCGGCGTTCTGCTGCAAGCGCCGGGATACGTCGGCCCAGTTGACCTCTTCCATGGTCGCGGTCGGCGCCTTCGCCGGCAGCGGTTCGGCCGGTGGGTCGAAGGTCTTGGCCGGGGCCTTGCGGCTGACGAAATTGGTGTGGAACGTGATGCCGAACATCGCCGTGTTGCCGCGCTCCCAGGCCGCACTCACATCGACGGAATCGGTCACCTTGAACACCGCGCCAAGGTTGATCGGCGAGTCCTGCTTGATGATGTTGTCCTTGGGCTCGTGCTTGTAGTCGTTGCCTTCGTATTCGAGTTTCAGGCTGAGGCGGTCCCAGGGCGTCTGGTAACTCACGCCGCCGAAAAACGATGGCTTGCCGCGAAAGTACGAGCCGGCGTTGACGTCACCGGTGCCTTCCAGATCCGGGCGGGTGTTGAAGCGGTCACTGATCGAACCCAACGGGTTGTCGACATCGCCGCGATTACCGATGTAACCCCAGGCGATGCCGGCGCTGAAATCGAAATTGTCGTAGCGCTTGTTGGCCACGAAGAATTCACTGGCAAACAAACCGGTACCGCCGATGTCTCGAAAGCCCAGCGCCACTTCCGGCGCCCAGTGGCTTTCCTGCCACAGCCGGACCTTGGCGTCGACCGCCTTGTCCTTATAGCTCTGGCTGCCGCTCAGCGCTTCGGAACCGTACGGACGGTTGGTGATGGCGGTGTAGCGAAACGAACCTTCCAGCCAGTCGAGCGGCTGCAACGAAACGCTGTATCGGCTGTACGGTTCGGTGCGGTTGGCGTTGACGCTCAACTCACCGGCGGGCGACATGCGCGCGGTCGGGGTCTGCAACAGACCGACGCCGCCGAAGTCATTCTGGGTAATCCGTGGCTCGGCATGCACCAGGCCACATGGCAATAACAACACAGCTGCAAAACGCAAATTCAACGAACCACCTCAGCCAACTGCGTGGCAATCAATTCGGCCAACTGCTGATTCAGTTCAGGGACAGGCGGATCCAGATCATCGTTTTTCACCGGCACCAGAATCTTGCTGCCGGCCACGGGCATCTGCCCGCTCTCGCGGTTCCAGTGGGCGATGCCGACCCGCCGCGATTCGCCGTTGGGCTGGATCAGCCACAGATAATCGGCATCGGCGTCCGCCGTCAGCAACGTGCAGCCCTGCAGATATTCGCGGGCCTCCTGCAACGGCTGATAAGGCAGGCGGCACGGCTCGGCGACCGCGCCCAGCACTTCGACTTCGTCGACCCGTTTCGGGTAGATCAGTTGATCGCCATCGTCGAGACGGATGTTGCGGGCGAAACCGACTTCCACCGCCACCGGATCGAGATCGGCGATCTGCCGCCCGGTCACCGGCATCTGCCGGACCTGCTCGGCCAGTCGTTGTGCCAGCGCCGCACGACTCGGCTTGTCGAACAGCATCGCCATGCGTTGCAGCACATCCAGATCGAACAGCACGCCGACCTTCAGCCGCGTCTGTTCCTCCAGCAACGATTGACGCAACAGCACACCCGCCAGCCAGTAGCCTTCGGCATTCGGCACGGCCTCGCCGATCACATCGCGCAAACGTCCGCCCGCCGGCAATTCGATCGGGCCCGGGTTGGCGACATCACCGCTGACGATGACCGCGGCCTCGCTGGCACCGGCAAGCAACATCAGGCACGCCGAGAGCGCTCTTAGCCGCTTCACGGGACATGCCTGCGGTCAGGGGTCAGCTGCACGATCCTGACCCGCAACTGCGAGGTCAGTTGCTGTTCACTTTGCACAATGAAACCGTCCACCGGATCGACCCAGTAACGGTTGGTCGCGCGCAGGCCGATGGCCGGCGCGTCAATCTGCTCATCGACGCGCAGCACGGAGTATTCCTTGTCGAGAATGTCGAGGGTTTCCAGGGATTTTCGGGAGAAGCGGCTGTTGACGATGATCCCGACTTCCTGGCCCTTGTAGAGGTCGATCCAGCGGCGGCTGGTGTAGCCGTCGGTGATGCGATGCAGGCCCTGTTTGAACGGCGAGTCATCGGACAGGCGCGTGCCGTCCAGATCACCCTCCACGCCCAGGCCGACAGTGCGCATGGCCAGGCCGTCGCGCATCAGCAGCACCTGCTTGCCGGAGGCGACCCAGAACTGCAGGTCCTCGCGCTCGCGCACCAGCGCCAGCACCCCGGACCCGGACGGCGTGGTCAGTTTGAGCTGGGGATACTTGACCCCCGCGACCTGCTCCGCCGACACGTCCAGTTCATCCGGCCCGATGACGGCGGACTTGAGGTTGTTCAACGAAGCGCTCATCAGCGGATTGCAGCCACTGAGCAAAACGGCCGCCATCAGGCACACGCCCACTTTCAACGTTTTCACAGTCGGCGGCCTTATTTGCTGTTGTTACTGTATTCGCTCCAGTTCTTCGCAGCGGAAGCCCCGGTCCCGACAATCGATGCCGACGGCACCAACTGGCTGATCAGGCGGTTCCAGCGAGTCACGTTGGCAGGCCCGACGTAGACCACGTCCTGAGGCCGGACTTCGAAGTGCGAGGCGAGCGCCATGGCGGTCGGCGATTCGGCTTCCAGCTGATAGATTTTCGCCGGCTCCACGTCGAGGTTTTCCACCCCGCGAATCACATACACGGCGTTGCCGTTGGAGGTGGTCTGGCTCAAGCCGCCGACCGAGCCGAGCACGTCGGACAGGTTCATGGTGGCGGTCTTGAAGCTCAGCGCACGGGGTTGGTTGACCTCGCCCATCACGTAGATGCGCTTGTTGTCGTTGTACGGCAGATACAGCTGATCGCCTCCCTTGAGGTAGACGTTCTGCAATTCGGAATCCTGCTGATTGAGCGCATCGAGATTGAGCGGATAGACCCGCCCGTTGCGCGTCAGCATCAGCCCGGACAAGTCGGCATTGTTGGTATCGACACCAGCCGAACCGAGGGCCTCGACCACGCTCAGCGGGTTGGTCGAAATCGCCTGGGGGCCGGCCTTGGTGACGGCGCCCGAGACCACGACTTTCTGGCTGGCGAAACGCAGCACCGCGACATCCACTTGCGGCTCGGCAATGAACGCCGAGAGGCGTTGTTCGATGTCCGAACGCAGTTGCTGGATGGTTTTGCCGGCGGCCTGGACTTCCTTGATGTACGGGTAATACAACGTGCCGTCGGAACGCACCAGACGACCGTTGGCGTCGATCTGCTGTTGCGCACCCGAAGGGGCGGTCAGCTCGGGGTGATCCCAGACCGTGATGTACAGCACATCGTTGCTGCCGATGCGGTATTCGGCCGGGGTCGCCAACAACTCCGCCGGCACCGACTCACGTTTGTACGTGGCGCGGTTCATGGCGATGAGCTTGGGGGTGATCGGAATGAGCTCGACCCGGCTGCTTTCGCTGGCGCCCTGGCGCGTGATGCTACTGGTGCTCAGGTACTGGCCGGGGGAGAACATGCAACCTTGCAAAGCGATACTTGCCAACAATAAAAGAGAAAAACGACGGGTCATAATGGCACTACGCTATTCAAGGGCGAATCCAAAAACAAAGTCACCCGACTTTCGTCGGGCGACCCTGTACTGCACCAACAGATACTTCAGTTAGTTGTGCGTGCCGGTTGTACCCGTGGTACCGGTGGTACCCGTTGTACCGCCGTTGGCACTTCCACCACTGTTGGACGCCGCGACAGCACTGGCGACCATGGCAGTACTGGCAGCAGGCGCTGTAGAAGCCGCGACACTGCCAGATACATTGGTCACTGCTGTAAGCGGCGCTTCAGCTGCGGAGGCCCAGTTGCTCAACATCGTCAACAGGGCGATCGCCATCACTTTCTTCATATCAACTCCTTTCTAACATCGCACCTGAACATCGGGTGTTGGTTAGAGGTGGTAGAGTTCAAGTCGCAAAAAGCGCGAACAAGATCCGTTGTTCTTTCACAGTCTTACGCAACTGATAAAAGTCGAACGGCAGGTTTATATCTACGGACTTGCAAAAGGCATTGCCAGTCTAATTTCCCGACGATATCTAACAACCTGACTGAAACTAACATTGCACTAAAACGCCATCATCCCTGATAACCCCGGGGATGATTCGATTGCCAGCGCCAGGTGTCGGTGACCATGTCCTGCAAGTTGCGTGTGGCTTTCCAGCCGAGTTCCTTGGCGGCCTTGGAGGCGTCGGCCCAGCTCTCGGCAATATCCCCGGAACGCCGTGGCATTACCCGGTAAGGCACCGGCTGCCCGCAGGCCTGTTCGAAAGCCCGCAGCACCTGCAACACGCTGTAGCCGTCGCCGGTGCCGAGGTTCCAGGTATGAATGCCAGTGCGGTCGGCGATGGTTTGCAGGGCTTTCAAGTGCCCGTCCGCCAGATCGACGACGTGGATGTAATCACGCACGCCGGTGCCGTCAACCGTCGGGTAGTCGTCGCCGAAGATCGACAACTCCTTGAGGCTGCCGACCGCCACCTGGCTGATGTAAGGCACCAGATTGTTCGGAATGCCGTTGGGGTCTTCGCCCATCTGCCCGCTGTGATGCGCGCCGATCGGGTTGAAGTAGCGCAGCAGCGCAATGCTCCAGCGCGGTTCGGACTGGCACAGGTCGCGCAGCACGTTCTCGACGATCAGCTTGGACTGGCCGTAGGGATTGGTCGGAGTGCCGGTCGGGAAATCCTCGCGGATCGGCATCTGCGCCGGCTCGCCGTAGACCGTGGCGGACGAGCTGAACACCAGCCGGAACACCCCCGCCGCTGCCATTGCCTGGCACAGCGTGATGCTGCCGCTGACATTGGTTTCGTAGTATTCGAGCGGCTTGCGCACGCTCTCGCCGGCAGCCTTGAGCCCGGCGAAATGCAGTACGGCGTCGATAGCGTGCTGCTGGAAAATCCGGTCCAGCAAGGCCCGGTCACAAACATCCCCGCGAATCATCAGCGCACTTTTGCCGCAAATGGCTTCCACCGCGTGCAAGGCGGCGTCGCTGCTGTTGCAAAGATTATCCAGAACTACAACTTCATAACCTGCTTCAAGTAGTGCAAGTGTGGTGTGCGAGCCGATATAGCCGGCGCCCCCCGTT
Organism: Pseudomonas sp. 3-2; assembly: GCF_019710535.1. Lineage (NCBI taxonomy): Bacteria > Pseudomonadati > Pseudomonadota > Gammaproteobacteria > Pseudomonadales > Pseudomonadaceae > Pseudomonas > Pseudomonas sp. 3-2. The sequence goes on from NZ_CP081200.1 coordinate 4,388,646, forward strand.
ACCAGAATCTTCATAGCGCGGTCCATAAGTGGGAAAAGTGCCAACTCGCGTGTCAAGCGCTGCTTGTTTAATGTGTGTCTTGATTCACACAAACAGCGCGACAACAACCAGAAACAAAAACAGTTCAATCACTGGCTATAAATATTTTTACAAGCCAAACTGTATTACCTGGTACTTATTAGCACTCCCGCGCATTCATCACTATCAACGGATGCCGACTAAAAATAACCAATAACTGTCAAACCGACATCTCATAACATTGTCGTGTTTTACACTCATTGCTATTTGCCACTCATCTCCCGAGTCAGGTATTAAAGTACAGCTTCAATAACTTGCAACCTTCGTTATTGCAATAAACGATGGCAGTGCGCCATGAATGACCAGGAAACTTTTATGATCCGTAAATGTTTGTTCCCCGCTGCCGGTTATGGCACGCGTTTCTTGCCGGCCACCAAAGCCATGCCCAAGGAAATGCTGCCGATCGTCAACAAGCCGTTGATCGAATACGCCGTAGAAGAAGCACGGGACGCCGGCCTGCAACACATGGCAATCGTCACCGGCCGGGGCAAGCGCGCACTGGAAGACCACTTCGACATCAGCTACGAACTCGAACACCAGATTCGTGGCACCGAGAAAGAGAAGTTCCTGGCCGGCACTCGCGAGCTGATCGACACCTGCACGTTCTCCTACACCCGTCAGGTGGAAATGAAAGGCCTGGGCCACGCGATTCTCAGCGGCCGCCCGTTGATCGGCGACGAGCCCTTTGCTGTGGTTCTCGCGGACGACCTGTGCCTGAACCTCGAAGGCGACGGCGTGCTCACGCAGATGATCGAGCTGTACAAGAAATTCCGCTGCTCGATCGTCGCCATCCAGGAAGTCCCGCGCGACCAGACCCACAAGTACGGCGTGATCGCCGGCGAGGCGATTTCCGACGGCATCTACCGGGTCAACCACATGGTGGAAAAACCGGCCCCGCAAGACGCACCGTCGAACCTGGCGATCATCGGCCGCTACATCCTCACGCCCGACATCTTCGACCTGATCGCCGACACCGAGCCGGGCAAGGGCGGCGAAATCCAGATCACCGACGCCCTGATGAAACAGGCACAGAACGGTTGCGTGCTGGCCTACAAATTCAAAGGCTTGCGCTTCGACTGCGGCGACGCCGAGGGTTACCTGCAGGCGACCAACTTCTGCTACGACAACGTCTACCTGAAGGGCCGCTGAGCGGCCCCCACTGATTCATCGCAGCACGCACATCCAACGAGGCAACCATGAACATTGCACAACATTCCGCAGAGATTGAACGTGAGGTGGACAACCTCGGGGTGATGAGCTGGTTATCCCGCCATCAGCCATTGCCCAGCGCCAATGGCCCGTGGCTGGGCACCCTGCTGCTGGTAGACCGCATCGGCGTGTTTCCCTCGTCCGGGGACATACGCCGAGCGATGCGCGATCCCTATCCCCTGCTCGCCCACCTGAAACGGATCTACGGCGAACAGGCGCTGGAGGTCGATGACCGCGACGGCCTGAAGATGATCTTCAGCGACTGGCGTTTTCGCGTGCGGATCTACTGCAACGACCCGGCGATCATCGTCAACGTGGAAACCCGTTGCGTGACGCAGTTGATGCCGCAGAAAACCGCAGAGCTGCTGAGCCATCTGGATCTGTTCGACAACTGACGGCTACTTCAAAGTCTCGCCACAGTTGTCCTGTGGCGAGACTTTTTGCTGTCCGCCCACGACCCAACGATAGAAGTAATCGGCAATCACCCGCCCGCCCGTGGCCGGCACCGGATGAATCTTGTCCGGTCCGATCATGGCCGCCGCGTAGCGTTTGACGTCGGTGCCGAACGCGCATTGCAGGTTGGCATAACCCAGACGCTGCTCACGGGCCCAGGGCTCGATGACCTGCGCATAAGCCGACATCGGATACGCACTGGAGCGGGTGGTGTCCTGACGCAGGATCAGGTTGATGCTCGCCGCCGGTTGAATCTCGCGGAGCATGCCGACCAGCCCCTGAACATTGTGCAGATATTGCTCGGGCTTCACGCCAAAACCCTGATCGTTGCCACCGAGCATGATCAGGTAAATGTCTGCGGGGATCTTCGAAACCACGGCTTTCCACTGCGCCTGCCAGCGGGCATCGTCGTGGTAGAAATCAGCGGACGCCGCGCCGGACGCCGCCAGTTTCGAGACCCGAACCCCGTTTTGATCGTTGCTCAGCCACAGACCGAACAGGGTCGGCGCGCCTTTCACCACTTCCAGCCTGAAGGCCCAATCGGTCGCGGCCGACGTACCGGGCAGCGGAACTTCCTGTACGCCCTCGCCCGCGAGTTTCAACGGCTGCCAGTCGGCGGAGGGTGACCAGCGATAACGCAACTCACTGGACTCACCGTTGCCGAGGTAAAGCAGTTTCGCCTGAGTGACCGCGGTGTTGATGGCGGGCGTCGGACTGGCCTCAACTTGCAGCCAGGCGCCGGGGCGCCCGGTCACCGTGCGACTGTCGGGGCTGGCCTGACCGAGAGCGGAGACCTGCCAGTCGCCGCCGAAGTATTTTTCGCTGCTGCGGGTGTACTTGAAATGCGTGCCGCCCAGCGCTGCGCCGTGATTGAACCCGACATAACCCGGCCCGGCGAACCCGACCTCCCCGGCCACGCGCTGCACCAGTTTGTTCAGGTAGAAATCCTGCCCGGCGCTGTAGCTGTCGCCGATCACCGAGATCGACAACACCTTGCCGGCCTTGCCTTCACGCCACTGGCCAAACCGCTCGCGAGCGTCGCCGACCTGCACAACCGACGCCGCCACCGGCGGCACATCATCAACAGCCAGCATGAATCGCTTCCTTCATCGAATCTGCGCCACCGGGGCAATGGTCGCCGCCGGCTTCTTTTTCATCGCCGCACGTTCGCCGAGAAACAGCACGGAAGTGAAGTTGAACCGACTGAAAATCATCGACAACACCACAGGCCCGAGCAAGCCACACGTCAAACCGCAGAACACCAGCACGCTTTCGTCCTTCACACCCAGGCGGCCGAGGATCGAACGCGACGTAGCGGCGAACAATACGTGAAAGAGGAAAATCGCGTAGGAGTAACCGCCAAGCCAGGTCAGCGTCTTCGAGCGCATGTCACTCGACAGTAACGCGATGCAGGATACGCAGCCCACCGTCAGGCCGATCAGGCTGCGGCGGTCGACAATCAGCTCGCGATCCACCGCCGCCACGTACAGCAGCGTCAGCGAGATCAGCACAAACACCAGCGGGCCGATCACCTTGAACGTCTGCTTAAGCTCGCTGACTTTCTCCTGGCCGATCATGCCCGCCACGAAGAACGGCAGCAGATAAATCGCCCCGTTGATGCCGAACGCGTCCACGGGAAACGGCGGCAACAGGAACACCGCCGCCGCGAAGGCGAACAACAGGTACAGGCGCGTCGGTGTACGCAACAAACCGCGCCACTCCAGCAGGCCGACGAACATGAAGATGATGAACACCGCCTGCAGAAACCAGAAGTGGTTGATCGGCACGTAGAACGACAACAGCGCATCCATCACGCTGACGTCCTTGTTCACGCCCGGCCCCACCGCCTGCAATACCGAGAACGGCACGCCCACGCAAAACAGCGGCACGATCAGCCGCCGCACCTTGCCGCTGAAGAACGCGGAAAAATCATTGCCGCGAATCTTGTAGAGGGAATAGATGTAGCCGGAGATGAAGGTGAACAGCGGCATGCGCACGTACACCATCGAATCGGCGATCACCCGGAACGGCGAGCCGAGGTCGATTTTCAAACCACCGCCCAACGGCCCGATCACGTGATAGAGCACCAGCAACAGGCACGCCAGGCCACGCAGGGTTTCGATCTCCAGGGACTTTTTCTTGCTCGACATAAAGCACCCGCCTCAATTCAGAATTCTTGATTCAACCTTCACCGGTTTGTTCGCCCGCAACATCAACCCCAGGCCCACGAACAGCACCGGTACCACCATCGAAAAGTGCCGGGCGAACGAACCGAAGTCCGGCTCGAACAAGCCTTGAACCAGCAGAAACGCCAGCGGAATCGCGATCAGTTCCTTGGGTTTGGTCTGGATCGGTGCGCCCTTGTAATCGGTCGAGGTGATGACTTTGAACAGCAGCAGCGCGGTCATGATCATCAACGCGACGAAGATCACCTGACCCGGCCCGGACAGCAGAATCAGCTCTACGGGGAACGACAAGCGGAAGAAAATGATCATCGAGTCCAGGGCCTGCGAGACGAAGTCGCTGCCGCTGAGCCACGAGACGATCAGCGATTTGGACCCCTCCTCGCCCGCCGTGCGCAGTTCGTTGTTGCTGGCACGAATCGACGACACCGGAAAGCCCAGCGCCAATTGGATCGCCATTGCAACTGCGAGATAGAACAGGAACAGCATCAGGAAGAAGGTGGTGCGCGAGACGTATTTCTTCATCACGCAGACGCCGACCCAGGATAGCGAAAACAAAATCCAGTAGGGCCGGATCAGCACGCCGTAGATCACCGCCGAGAGGAAAAAACCGCCGCGATATTTGCGCGTCAGCGAGCTGAACAGAATGCTCAGCACCGCCACCGACACGATGATTTCCTTGGTCAGGTTTTCCAGGAAAAACGAACGCACGATGCCCCACAGGCACAGGGTGCCGAAGATGGTCAGCGGCATGCGCCGGAACACCACCACAGGAATGGCCGTGAGGAAAAAGTTGCAGAACATCCCGTAGGCCCAGGCGTTGGTCAGGTTGATCCCGGTGGGCCGCAGCAGGAATGCCGAACACTCGTAGGACGAGCGATCCGGCGAGAACGGGTTCCAGAAATTACAATTGTCGGCCCGGGCATAGGACGACCACAGGGTCATCGCGTCCGGGCCCGGATCGCGCGGCACCAGCAGCGGCATCGCCACCGACAGAAACAGCCCGGTGAACAGGATCAGGAACGACAGCGAGGAATCGAGACGGCGACCACGAAACTCGATGCACGGCAGTTTCAGGCCCATGACACGACAGCCTTTTTCGCCCGCGTGGCACGGGTCAGCAGCGCGATCACGGCGAGCTGCACGGTGATCCCGAAGACACTGCCCCAAGCCGCTCCGTAAATCGAATAATGCTTGATCAACACGTAACTGACCGGCACCGACACCAGCAGGCAAATGGCCGCACTGGCAAGGGACACCCGACTGTTTTTCGACGCGATCAAGCCGCCCCAGACGATGTCGCCAATGGCGCGCAGAGCGAAGGAAAAGATCAGCACACCGAGGACTCCATTGTCCGGGCGTGGCACCGATGTCGCGACGTAATCGAGAACGATGTTGAAGAACAGATAAATCCCTGCCGCCACTGAGGCTGACACGAGCAGCGAACGCATGACCCATTTGTTGATAAACAAGTGTCTGACCGTGAACGCTTGCTGATCACCCTGAAAACGCTTGGCGAGCACCGGGATACCGACCACTGCCACCACCGCGTAGGACAACGCCTGCAACGTATTGGCCGCCGACCAGGCGTACACATACTTACCGAGACTGGCGTAAGGTTCGAGGTCGACGATCAGAAAGCGCTCGACACATTGACTGAGCGCAACCAGACCCGTGCCCAGGTAAAACGGCAAACCTGCCTTCCACACGGTCGACGTCGCCAGTTCCCCTTCCTCACGCCCGCGGTGAGCGCTCACCACTATGAGGTAACCGGCTACGATCACCGACACGTTGGCGATGACCCACAGCCACAGTACGCTGGCAATGCCCGAGACCCAGCCGAGCATCATTCCACCTACGGCCAACAGTGCCCAGAGGCCGCTTTTGATGAAAAACAGCAAGGCACCCGGTGTAGCTTTCTGCGCGGAAAACACGAACGAGTTGACCTCGAACGACAGGTGTTCGGTGAGCAGTACCAGCGTCACGCAGGCGATCAGCGCGGTGGTCGCCTCCACCGACTGGAACAGTGAATAAATCACCACCGTCAGCACCGACAACGCCAGGCCCACGGCCAGGTACAGCAGCAGCACCTTGTCCACGACCCGGCGCGAACTGCCGCCCACGCTGATCAGCCGGTTGATCTCGGAACTGAAACCGACGCTGTAGAACTTCGATGCGATCAACGACGCCGCGACCACCACGCCGTAAAAACCCAGCGCCTCGTAACCGAGGTAATGGGTGATGGCGAGCACCAGCAGGAACTTCGCGCCCAGTGCCCCGCCGCGCAGCAACAGCCGGAATATCATCGAATGACGCCCTTGATGATGTCGTCCATGGCCACGGTTTTCGCCTCGATCTCGCGGCAGGTGTCAGTCAGGCGTTTGCCGAAATTCGACAGGGCGTCCGGTGCGTAAACCGTGTCGATGATGGTGTCGACATTGATGTCGCCGCCGTTGATGACCCAGTCTTCGACGCCCATGTCCTGATAGGCGCCGAAGCCTTTGCGCTCGTAGCTGATGTGATACGCCGGGACACCCGAGAGCAGCGATTCGATCGCGCCGTGCAGGCGTACGGAAATCACCAGGTCCGGTTGGTATTTGGCCAGTGTCGCCTTCAACGGCAACAGGTCCTCGGTGATGCCCAGTTCGCGATAGAACGCGCCGTCATCGTTACCACGCACGGCGCTCTGCACCGCACAGACCACTTTGCTTTTGTTCTTCAAGCGCTGCAGCAGCACTTTCAGGTTGGCCACGTAGGCCAGCTTCTTTTCCTTGCTCCACGCCGGCGGTTTACGCAGCACCACGCACACCGTGGCCGGGGTCGAGGCGCAGCGGGTGAACTTGGGTTGCTGGAGGATCTTGCCGGCCAGGGCCTGCACTGCGAGGTCCGGTGCGCGGTAGACATTTTCACAGGCATCGAACAATGCCGAGGAGCGGTTATCGCGTACGAACACCGCGTCGGCGCTGGCGTAGTGGCCGACGATCTTGTCGCTGTCGCCGTGGAACGGCCCGATGCTTTGCGGCAGGTACACCGACGGCACCTTGCTGAGGATCGCGGTTTCCAGTTGCTTGGCGTGGCCGAGTTTCAGCTTGATGTGCTCGAAGGCGCTCTTCGAACGCATGTAGCCGCCGCCGACGCCGACGATCAGATCGGTTTTCTTCAACAGATCCGCCAGCCCCGCGTAGGACTGATTGAGGAACACCGCCTGCTTGACCCGGCCCAGGCCCTTGGCCGCCATGACTGGCGCATCGAAGCGCGGGTGCGGCAGGTACTTGAAAGAGTCCGGGTCGGAAGCCACCACACTGATCGCGGTGTCTTCGCCAAAGTTGCGCTGCACCAGCGCAATGGCCAGATCGACCAGCAGACCATCACCGGAATTGGAGGCACTGTAGCCATGCAAAATCGTTACGTTCATGAGCGGAGTTCTACTTAATAAGAGGGAGCGGAATACACGTCGTAGGTCTGGCGGATCATCAACGCGGCGCTGAAACGCTCGCGGACGATGCGCCGACCTTCGATGCCGAGGGCCGACAACGCAGGCTTCTGGATTTTCTTCAGCCGATCGGCCAGCGCCTGGTGATCACCGGCAGGGAACACGTAACCGGACACACCATGGGTGACCAGTTCGGGCAACGACGTGCAGTCGCTGGCGATCACCGGCAGGCCCAGCGCCATGCCTTCCAGCGGCACCATGGCAAAACCTTCCCAGCGGCTCGGCACGATCAGCGCATCGGCTTTCTGGTACAGCGCGTGCACTTCGGTTGGCGTCACCCAGGGCAGGTATTCCACCCCGTCCAGCGGCGGACATTCGACCACGTCCTCGTTCACCGCACTGCCCACCACCGTCAGTTTCAGGTCGCTGCGCTGTGCTTCGGTATAGGCCTTGAGCAACACGTCGAAGCCTTTCTGGTAGTCGAGGCGACCGACAAACAGCAGATGAATCGGTGCCGGATCGTTGGCCTTGCGTTCTTCATGCTTGTGATCGATGCCGTTGTAGATCAGCGTCATGCGCTTGCGCTCGATGCCAAACTTCGCGGCCTTGTCCAGCTCGAACTGGCTGACGCAGATGATCGTGTCCGTGACTTTCTGCAGCACCCGCTCGATCCCCGCATAGACTTTCTGCTTGATCGGCGAGCTTTCCATGAGGAACGAAAACGCATGGGGGCAGTAGACGATTTTCGGCTTGCGCCACGGTCGCAGCAGCACGCACACGCAACGGCCGATCACCCCGGAAAAGGTGCTGTGCAAATGCACCACGTCGGGTTTTTCCTTGAGCAGGACCCGCGCCAGTTGCCAGGCAAAACGCAGCAGCGACGGCACATTCCGCCCGCTTCGGGCGAAGGTGCGGATCTGCTGTGGATCGATGCCGTGCAGCTCTTTCTTCTGGTCGAGCGGGACCAGATACACCAGCTCATAGCGCCCGTCTTCGGGAGCCGCCGAAATTGTGCGGATGACCGTCGCCACCCCACCTTTGATCGTTTCCGCCACGTGCAGTATTTTTTTCACAACTCACCCACTTTCATGCCTGTAAGGACCGTCGCTGAATTTCAGGACTGGTCGGACGCGTATTCGTAGTTGTAATAGCTGCCGTTGCCGTAATAGCTGGCCGCGCGCTTCTCGACGCCGTTGAACACCGCGCCTTTCAACTCGATACCGTTCTGGGCGAAACGCCGGATCGTCATCTCGATTTCCTTGGCCGGGTTCACCCCGAACCGCGCGACGATCAGGCTGATGCCGGCTTCGCGACCGACAATCGCCGCATCGGTCACCGCCAGCAGCGGTGGCGTGTCGATGATCACCACGTCATAGCGCTCGCTGAGTTGCGCCAGCAGGTCGCGGAAATTGGCGTGCATCAACAGCTCGGAAGGGTTGGGCGGGACCTGGCCACGGCTGATGAAGTGCAGGTTGTCGACTTCGACCTTGTTGATCGCCTGTTCGAGGGTGCAGCGCTTGACCAGCAGATCGGACAAGCCGTTGGTGATCTGCGTGTTCAGCGTCTTGTGCAGATGCCCCTTGCGCATGTCGGCGTCGATCAGCACCACGCGCTGCCCGCTCTGCGCCATGACCGCCGCGAGGTTGGAAGAGACGAAGGTCTTGCCGACCTGCGGGCTCGGGCCGGAAATCATGATGCGGTTGTTGGTCGAATCCAGTGCGGCGAAGTGCAGGCAGGTGCGCAGGCTGCGGATCGATTCGATAGATAGGTCCGTCGGGTTGCGCAGGGCCAGCAGATACGCCGGCGTGTCCGCCGCGACTTTGGCCCGGACTTTTTTGCTGTCCTCTTCCTGTTGCAGAGCGCTGTAGGGAATCGACGCGTAGACCGGCAAGCCGAGCTGCTCGATGCCTTCCGGCCCTTCCAGGCCCTTGCTCAGGGATTTGCGCAACAGCACCAGCGCCACGCCGACGAAGGCGCCGAGGAAGGTGGCGATCAACACGATCAGGGCTTTTTTCGGTTTGACCGGGCTGGTCAGGTCGACATCCGCCGTATCCACCAGACGCACGTTACCCACAGCGCCCGCGCGAACGATGTCCAGCTCCTGGGATTTGTTCAGCAACTGGGTGTAGATCTGCGAGGCGACTTCGACATCGCGGGTCAGGTTGAGCAGTTCCTGCTGCGTGGCTGGCAGGTCCTGAACCTTGCCTTCCAGCGAGCGCTGTTGCTGGGTCAATTCGCCAATCTGGGTCATCAGCGCGCGGTAGGCCGGGTGCTGTTTGGTGAACTTGCGATCCATCTCCGCCTGTTGCAGTTTCAGCTCGGAAATCCGCGTTTCGAGGGCCACGGACTGGCCGAGCACCGATTGGGTTTCCATGGAGATGTTCACGGTCTTGCCGTGGGTCTGGTAGGCGTTGAGCGCATCGCTGGCCTTGGCCAGATCACGCTTGACCTGCGGCAACTGGCTTTGCAGGAAGGCCAGGCTTTGCGCCGCTTCGGCGGAGGTGCGGCGCACGTTCTGATCGACGTACAGCGCGGCGATCTTGTTGAGGATCTTCACCGCTTCGGCGGCGTCGCTGCTGGCCAGGGCCAGACGGATGATGCCGGACTCCTTGCCTTGCTCGGAGATGTCCAGCGCGTCCTGATAACCCTGGATGGTCACGATTCGTGGGTTGCGCACCACTTCGAAACGGGTCCCGGGATTGGCCAACAGTTGCGCGACCTGCCCTTCTACGCCGTTCTGCGCGAAGGCTTCGCCCGCCACGCCTTCGACCAGCAGGTTGTCGTTGTCGTCCAACAGCTGAAAGCGATGTTGTTCGCCGGCAATCAGGGTGAGTTTCTTGCCCAGCAGTTCCTTGGGCAGATTGAGCTTCGCAAACTCCAGGCGTTCACCGCCCCAGGCGTAGCTGCTCAGGCCGAAACGCGGCGGCGCGACGCTGAGTTCGGTCTCACCGCGATAGCGCCGGGAAAGAAAGCCGCCGATCAGCGGGAAGGTGTTGGGGGTGACGTCGATGTCCAGGCGCAGATCGTCGACCGTTTTGCCGATTACCGCGCGGGATTTGATGATGCCGATTTCGGTCACCGACGGCGATTGCCCGCCGAGCATGCTGTTGAGGTCGGAAAAACCGAGCATGTCGTTCTTTTTCGGTTCGACCTGCACCAGCGCGTTGGCCAGATACACCGGCGTGGCCAAAATCGCATAGGCCACACCGGTCATCATGAACGCGCCGGTGAACGCACCGATCAACCATTTCTGATCGATCAGGCTGCCGAAGATGCCGAGAAGATCAATACTGTCTTGATCGTTGTCGCGGGTGCCTATTACTGACGGTAACTGCATAAGTCTTTCTTACCATTCACTGAACTGAAGAATATTCATCAACGCGCCAGGCGTTGCGCCCATGAGCTAACAGCATCTTCAATCAATGCATGGGCATGAATAAAAGCGGCTTGCCCCTGACGATACGGGTCCTGTATTTCTCGTTCGCTCTGCCACTTGCCCAGCAGAAACACTTTGCCCCTGGCGTGAGAGGCAATCTTCAGTACTTGATTAACATGTTGTTTTTCCATGACCAGAATCAGGTCTGATTCATTGACGATGTCTGCTGTCAGTTGCCGCGCCTTGAACCCTTCGGCACTGTGCCCGCGGTCTTCCAGCACCCGGCGCGCGGTCGACTCCATGCCTTCGCCGACCCGTGCAGACAGGCCTGCGGAGGTCACGCTGATCGCCGAGGGTGTCAGTGCATTGCGCAACAGAAGTTCCGCTGTCGGACTTCGGCAGATATTGCCTACGCAAACGACAAGAATCTTTTTGAACAAGGTTTACTTTCCCGTGTAATGTCAATCGGCCAACATGCCTTGCAAATTCGAATGAACCCGCAAGACCTTCCTTCACTCGGAAATAGATTCACCCTTAATACCGATGCATTAAGTACCACGGCCTCTAAAAGTCCCCCAACCAGAATTACCGGACTAAAAATAACTGTGATTTTCAGGCGAAAGTTTTCCGACAAAAAATAACATTCGTGCACTTAGCATCCTTATTGCCCTCGAAACCTGTGTAACGAGATAACCCTTCGCTAGATGTCATTCTCATCAGGAGAGCCGACATGAAATCAGCACATCTCAAACATCTGGGTGCCGCCGCCCTGTTGACGCTCAGTGCCACCGCGCAGGTTCACGCCAGTACGCTGTTCCCGTCATTGCCCACCCGAACCATTGGCGTTCAGGTCAAGATCCAGAACTTCACCCCGGCGGACGCCGAGCAGATCAAAGCGGCCGGATTCAGCTTTGTGCGCTTCGGCGTCTGGAGCGACAGCCTCGGCGGCAAGGCCTACCAGAAACAGATCAGCGATGCGTTTGCGACGGCGCGGTCCGCCGGGTTGCCGGTCTTGATGACCGTTCGCGCCACCAAACCCTTGACCGGTGACCTGACCACCGCCGGTGAAGCCTTTGCCAACGCGGTGAGCGGGCTTGAGCAAGCCTGGAGCGCGCAACTGGTGGGGATCGAAATCTGGAATGAGCCGGACCTCGACACCTACTGGCCCACCGGAGACTTCAAGAACACCTTCGTGCCGTTCATGACGGCCATGTGCAAGACGCTGCAGGGCAAACCGCAATCGACGCCTCTGGTGGGCTTCGGTTTTGCCCGTCCGCCAACGGCCGGCTCCGCCTCGACCGTGGCCCTCAACAGCATCCTCGGCACTTATCCTGAGTGCCTGGACGCCATTTCCTATCACCCCTACGGCATGACCGCGACGCAGATCAGTAACGCGCAGACCTTCATCCAGCAAAACTTCCGTCTGCCGGGCGTTATCAGTGAATGGGGCGTCTCGGCGCTCGCCTCCAACGGCGGGCCGGAAGGGCAAGCCACTAAAATCTCTGCGTTCATCGCCGATGTTAAAAAACTCAACATTCCACTGACGTCGATTTACGAATGGAAGAACAGCGAGTCGGGCAGCAACGACCGGGAGAAGAATTTCGGCCTGCTGACCTCCGACGGCCAGCCGAAACCGGCACAGACGGCGGTCTCGACGCATTTGAATGCCGATTAAGCCGTACAGCGGGTCAGTTGCTTTGAACCTGTGGTTCTTTTTGGCATCGTATTGATCGATACGCGCCCCGCCTTTCAAACAGCCGTTTTCAGGTTGTTGCCGCCGGGGCGCTCGATACGCCGACATGCCCTTGAGTGGCTGTCGACGCTCGGGTAATGTCACCAGACCCATAGGACAGAGCACGCTCATGACTTCCAAGCTGGAACAACTCAAACAGTTCACCACCGTCGTGGCCGACACCGGCGACTTCGAAGCGATTGCCCGGGTCAAACCGGTCGACGCCACCACCAACCCTTCCCTGCTGCTCAAGGCAGCGGCCATCCCGGCTTACGCCGAACTGCTGAACGCCAGCGTCGGCGACTGCAAGGGCGATGTCGGCCTGGCCAGCGACCGTTTCGGCGTCGCGGTCGGTCAGGAAATCCTCAAAGTGATCCCGGGCCGCATTTCCACTGAAGTGGATGCGCGCCTGTCGTTCGACAAGGACGCAGTGCTCAAACGTGCCCACCGCCTGATCGAGCTGTACGACAAGGCCGGCGTTGGCCGTGACCGCGTACTGATCAAGATCGCCTCGACCTGGGAAGGCATCCGCGCCGCCGAGATCCTGGAAAAGGAAGGCATCCAGACCAACCTGACCCTGCTGTTCTCCTTCGCTCAGGCCGCTGCCTGCGCCGATGCCGGCGTGTTCCTGATCTCGCCGTTCGTGGGCCGCATCTATGACTGGTACAAGAAGGCCAACGGCAACGACTACACCGGTGCCGACGATCCGGGCGTGCAGTCCGTGACGCGCATCTACAACTACTACAAGGCCAATGACTACAAGACCGTGGTCATGGGCGCGAGCTTCCGCAATCTGAGTCAGATCGAGCAACTGGCCGGCTGCGACCGCCTGACCATCAGCCCGGACCTGATCGAGAAACTGGCAGCCGACACCGGCAAGCTGGAACGCAAACTCGCTCCGGGCCACGCTGGCGAGGCGCGTCTAAGCCTCAACGAAGCGCAATTCCGCTGGTTGTCCAACGAAGACGCGATGGCCACCGAGAAACTGGCCGAAGGCATCCGTCAGTTTGCCCGTGACCAGGAAAAACTCGAGGCGCTGCTGCAAGCCAAGCTGTAATCGGCCGAGCGCAAACGCAAAAAGGGCGAACCCTCACAGGTTCGCCCTTTTTTGTGCCTTGCGGTCTGGCTGATCAGTGCCGTTCGAGGGCATTCACCAGGTCATGGAAGGCTTCGCGGTTGGAGTCGTTCAGGCCCATGAGGATCTTGTGCGCTTCGAGCACCTTGATCCGCACCACCTCTTCCGACTGGTCCTGATCCGGCAGGTCATCAAGGCATTCCGGGCACGGCACGGGATGATTGACGATATTGAACACCTGCTCGAAACCCATCGACTGCAGCAGACGGGTGATGTCCTCGTGGGTGGTGACCACGGTCGGCAGCAGGCCGACCTTCTGCCGCGACAGGATCGACAGCTTGGCCAGCAGGCCCAGGGTGGTGCTGTCGATGCTGCGGGTTTCGGTCAAATCGATCACGATCGCGTTGAAATTCAGCGCGGTGAAGATTTTTTCAATAGTCGCATCCAACGCCGAACACAGGGTCAGGCGAACTTCACCGACGAACTTCAGGACGAAGGTGCCGTCCTGCTCGGCGAACTGGATTCTACCGGTACTCATCAAAGATTCCTGCTCAACACCAACAGGGCGATATCATCCGGCATCTCCCCTAGCGTGGCCAATCCAAAAACCTGCCGCAGACCATCCAGGCTGCCGCCCGCCGACTTCACCTTCTGCGGTAAAGCGGCTTCTTTCTCTTTGAGTGTGGGCTCTGGCAAAAGATCCAGAATGCCATCAGACATCAGCGTCAGGCTGAACGTCGGTGGCAGCTCGAGCACGTGATCTTCGTAGGTGGCTTCGTTGAAAAGCCCCACCGGCAGACCGCGCCCCTCGAGGTAGCGAACACTGTCAGGCGTGTACAACACAGGCAACGGCAGATGGCCGCCGATGCTATAGGTCAACAAACCGGTCTCCTCGTCGATGACTCCACCGACCATTGTGACGTGTTTACCCAGCTTACAACTGATCAGCCCCCGGTTGATATGACCGAGGACTTCCGAAGGCTTGAATTCCGGCAGCGTGCCGTTGCGCTTGGATTCGAACAGCAGGCGCGTGGTCATGAACTTCAACAGCACGGTGACGAACGCCGAAGAGGCGCCATGACCGGACACGTCCGCCAGGTAGAACGCCACCCGGCGCTCGTCGACCCGGAAGTAGTCGACAAAATCACCCGACAGGTACAGCGACGGGATGATCTGGTGCGCAAACCTGAATTCGTCGATGGCCCACGGACTTTCCGGCAGCATGTTCATCTGCACCTGGCGACCGGCGTTCTGGTCTTCCTGGAGCAGGTTCAGGCTGGCTTCGAGTTCGCGGTTGGCCTTTTCCAGTTTCTCGCGGTAGCGCTGGTTTTCCAGCAGCAGACGCGCACGATCCAGGGCCCGGCGCACGGAGTGCTCGAGCACGGCCAGATCTTCGAGAGGCTTGATCAGGTAATCCGCCGCGCCCAGGCGCAGGGCCTCGACCGCGTCGTTCATCACGCCGGCGCCCGAGACCACGATCACCGGTGTCTGCGGCGACCGCTCAGTGACCTGACGGATGAGTTCGAGACCGCCCATCTGCGGCATGCGCAGATCGCAGATGACCAAGTCGGGCGTGTCTTGCTCGAATACCTGAAGACCCTGCTGGCCGTTACTGGCCTGCAAGACGCTGAAACCACTGTCTTCCAAATAGGCCGCGAGGCTCGCGCGCACTACTTCGTCATCATCGATTATCAGCAGCGTGGCACTGGTTTTTGGCATGTGGGCAAACGGCGCCAGAATTAGGTTGGCGTAGCAGGCGGGGCAACGGCCCGGCGCAGACTACTGGATTCGCTTTCTAGCCTCTCTGCTGCACCGCTTCGGAGCATTCGCGCCGCACACGGTTGCACCAGAGGTGCCCTTCTAAGGCGCAGACGGTACTCCCATCCTTCGAGCGTTTCAAGCATGCGCCGATGGTCGCTTGGAGACTTTGTTTGTCAAATCACTCGCAGTTATAAGAACGGCTTCTACCGTAACCCGATCATTGGACGCGCCCACAAAAAAGGCGACCTCGCGGTCGCCCTTTCATACCGATCAATCGAGATCAGAAATCGTCTTCAACCTGCCCGTCCTTGACCTTGAACTCGCGGTTCTGCAGGTAGGCGTTGCGGATGAAAGTGTACTTGTCGCCGCTGATCAGCTTCTCGCTGGACAACAGGCTGGCACGGGTGTCGACGATGTTCAGGCCGAAAATCGAGTTACGCACCGGCACATCGTTGATGTAGCGGTACGGGCCGGTGAAGCTGTCGACGTATTTGGACGGTGCATCGCGCAGGGTGCTCGGGCCCATCAGCGGCAGCATCACGTAAGGACCGCTACCCACGCCCCAGTAGCCGAGGGTCTGGCCGAAGTCTTCGTCACTGCGGTTCAGGCCCATTTTGGTGCCGACGTCGAAGAAACCGAGCAGGCCGAACGTGGTGTTGAAGATCAGGCGCGCGGTGTCGACGCCAGCCGCAGCCGGTTTGGCCTGAAGAATGTTGTTCGCCAGGTTGGTGACATCACCGACGTTGCGGAACATGTTGTGGATGCCGTCTTCCAGGAATTGCGGAGTAACAAATTCGTAGCCCTGCGCCAGCGGCTTCAGCGCATAGGTGTCGACGAAATCGTTGAACTGGAAAATCGGACGGTTGACGCTTTCCCAAGGGTCTTCTTCCGTTGCGGCCTGAGCGGCGAACGGCACCAGCATCACGCTGGCACATACACAAAGCTGAGCAAGAGGATGGCTCCAGCGCATAGAAAACTCCTTGGATAGTACGGACGCAGCACCTGGGCCGCGGCGATTAGTGCGTCAGTATAAGACGGAAACGGCGCTTTAGGCAGTTCCCCGGTGAAACCCTCTGTAGGACGCTTCGTCATTGGCCTGTCATGCAACTGTCACCGATGTTGCCTAGCCTGATCGCTATTTCAGGGACGTTTTCCATGCCTCAAGCCGAAGCCTCGCCCCTCGCGGCACCGACGCTGACCGCCGTGCTGTTCGGACTCAGCGGCTGTCTGGTGGACTTCGGCGCCCGCGCCCGCCATCAGACCAGCATCGGCCCGGAACACGCCGACGTGACACCCGGCGCCCTCGACAGCCTGCGCAGCCTGCAGCGCCAGCAAATTCCCTGCGCCTGGCTGGATGAGTTGTCCACCGCGAGCACTCAGGTACTGGCATCGGCGCTGCCAGACTGGATCAAACCATCGCAATATTCGGCAACAATCAATCCTTGGCCAGCGCCCAACGCCTGCTGGCAAACGTTGATGGGATTGAATGTCGATCGCCTCGACGGTTGCGTACTGGTCAGCGGCGAACCGCGCCTGCTGCAATCGGGCCTCAATGCCGGGTTGTGGACCATTGGCCTGGCGTCCTGCGGTTCACTGTGCGGCCTGGCGCCGAGTGAATGGCAGGCCCTGAGCCAGAAGGAGCGCGAACAACTGCGCGGCAAGGCGACCGTACAACTGTTCAGCCTCGGCGTGCACTCGGTGATCGATCATCTGGGCGAGCTCGACACTTGCCTCGCGGACATCAACCTGCGTCGCCTCAAAGGCGAAAAGCCCTGACCGGGATCATGCAGGTTGGCCAAGAGTGGATTAGTCTTAGGAGAGCCATAGACCTTTGGCGCACAGCTGCGGTCTATGCAAGTGCCTCTCGATAAAAGGAAACAACCATGCCCGCTCAAGAACTGCAGAAACAGCTCAATGCCCTGCGCGAGCAACTGGATCAGACTCCGCCGCTCACCGAAGAAGAGCGCGAACATCTGCACGACCTGATGGCGCAGATCGAATCCGAGATAAAACTGGAACAGTCCACTCAGGAAAACAGTATCGCCGATGGTGTGAACCTGGCGGTCGAACGCTTTGAACTCGAACATCCAACCATCGCCGGTACTTTGCGCAACATTGCTACTACCCTGCACAGCATGGGCATCTGAAACCCGCGAATGCAAAAAAGCCCTGCCATCACTGGCAGGGCTTTTTCATGTCTGCGATACGGGTTACTGACGAACCAGACGATGGTTCGGCAGTTGCACGCTTTCAGTGCTGCGGTACGGATTGATGTCCAGCCCGCCCCGGCGCACATAACGCGCAAACACCGTGAGTTTTTCCGGTTTCAGCAGGCGCTGCAGGTCAAGGAAGATCCGCTCCACGCACTGCTCGTGGAAGTCCGAGTGCTGGCGGAAGCTGACGATGTATTCCAGCAGGCTGGCGTGATCCAGCGCCGCGCCACGGTATTCCACCACCACGCTGCCCCAGTCCGGCTGGCTCGTCACCGGGCAGTTGGATTTGAGCAGATGACTGTGCACGCTCTCCTCCACCACGCGCGAATCGTCGCAGCGCAGCAGTTCAGGACGCGGATGTTCGTAGTTGGTGACGCTGATGTCCAGATCGTCGATGCACACCCCCGGTAACGCCACGACGCCTTCAGCTTCGACGTCTTTCAGGCTGCGAACCCGCACGCCCACCGGTTTACCGGCAGCAGCGGACAGATCCTTGACCAGCGTCGCTTCCAGGCTCGCGATATCGGCGAATGGCGTCTGGTTCAGCGAGTTCAGGTACAGCTTGAACGACTTGGATTCGATGATGTTCGGCGAATCCGCCGGAATGCTGAATTCACCGATCGCCACCACCGGTTTACCCGACGGCAGCAGCCACGACAGCTCGAAGCAGTTCCAGAAATCCACGCCTTTGTACGGCAGGGTTTCGGCGGTCAGGCCCAGCTCGGCCCATTTCGCAGTGCGCGGAATCGGGAACAGCAGGGATGGCGTGTACGTGGCGATGTATTCGCTGGATTTGCCCAGCGGCGAATGTTCGGCTGCGGGATGCATGGCGGAAACCTGACTGAAGAATCAGCGGATTCTACCAGCCTTTGCTCCCGCCTTTGAGTGCTTACTGACTGACAGTCAGTTTGCCGACCATTCCGGCCTGGTAATGCCCGGGAATGTTACAGGCAAACTCCAGATTCACGGCTTTGCTGAAGGTCCAGGTCAACTCGGCGGTCTTGCCCGGCTCCACCAGCACGCTGTTGGGGTCGTCATGCTTCATGCCATGCCCCATCGAGCCGTGATCCATGCCCGCCATGTCGTGGGACATTTCCTTCATGCCGGTCGGCGTCAGCATGCCGCTTTGCTGCATCTGCAACATTTCCTGCTGATGTTTTGCATGCATCGCCGCGTCGCCAAGGTTGAATTCATGCAGCAACCGGCCTTTATTCACCAGCACAAAACGAACGGTCTCACCGGCCTTGATCTCGATCGCTTTCGGATCGAAGCTCATGTCGCCCATCACCACTTCAATGCTGCGGCTGGCCTTGGCCGCCGGGGCCGGCTGGCCGAAGTCATAGGTGTGCGCCGGCGCTGCCCACAGCGGCGAATTGAGCGCCAGCAGACACGCGGCAAGGGCCAGACGGTTGCGCAAAAACATAGTCGTACTCCAACAAATCAAGGTTCAGCCTGTGGGAAACTCTAGCCCGCCTGCGCTGGCAGCGACCTGACAGGCAGATTACAACTTTGTCAGGTTGGCGCTCACCGCGTTTGCCCACGGTATAACGTCCTCGTTCCCGCTACCCGAGTCGCCCATGAAACTGCTGATCGTCGAAGACCAACCCAAAACCGGCCAGTACCTGCGCCAGGGCCTGACCGAGGCCGGTTTCAACACCGAACTGGTGGCCGACGGCACCACCGGCCAGCAATTGGCGTTGAGTGGCGACTATGCGCTGCTGATCCTCGACGTGATGCTGCCCGGACGCAATGGCTGGCAGATTCTGCAAGCGGTGCGCAGCGCCGGTCTGGAAACGCCGATCCTGTTTCTGACCGCCAAGGACACCGTGGAAGACCGGGTTCACGGCCTCGAACTGGGCGCCGACGATTATCTGGTCAAACCATTCGCCTTCTCCGAATTGCTGGCCCGAGTGCGCAGCCTGTTGCGCCGCGGCAGTTCCACGCCTCAGGAAACCAGCCTGCGCCTGGCCGACCTGAGCCTGGACCTGATTCGCCGCCGGGTGGAGCGCAGCGGTCAACGCATCGACCTTACGGCCAAAGAGTTCGCTCTGCTGGAGATGCTCCTGCGCCGCCAGGGCGAAGTGCTGCCCAAATCGCTGATCGCCTCACAGGTCTGGGACATGAACTTCGACAGCGACACCAACGTCATCGAAGTAGCGATTCGCCGACTGCGCCTGAAGATCGACGACGACTTCCCCAACAAGCTGATTCACACCGTTCGCGGCATGGGTTACGTCCTTGAAGAGCGTACCGACTGATGCGCCGACTGTCCTTGAGCGGCCGGCTGGCGCTGTTGTTTGCAGGCTGTACCGCAGTGGTTTCGCTGGTCGCCGGGGTCGTTTTCAATCGGGCCAGCGAGGGCCACTTCATCGAGCTCGACCAGCAACTGCTCGAAGGAAAACTGCTCAGCGTGCGTCAGACACTGCTGAGTGGTAGCGACGCCGCGCACATCACCGACGAGTTGAGCCAGCAGGGCGATGTCTCGCTGCGCATCAGCAGCCCTGAGGGGCAGCGCTGGTTCGGTCGCTCGTTGCATGCCCCGGCAAACCTGCCGCAGCAACCCGGTCTGGCCACCATCAACGACAACGGCACCGACTATCGCCTGCTCAACGCCGCGCTTGAACCGGGAAAATCCGATTCCCCGCAATTGACCTTGCTGCTGGACATCACCCACCACCAGCACTTCCTGCAACGCATGCAGCATCTGATCTGGCTGACTGTCGGCCTCTCCGCGCTGGCCACCGCGCTGCTCGGCGCCTGGGCTGCCCGCAGCGGTCTTCGCCCGTTACGGCGCATGAGTGCCGTGGCCCGTGGGATTTCGGCGCAATCGCTGAATGCCCGACTGCCGGAAGCGCGGATGCCTGCAGAGCTCGCGGAATTGGCCCACAGCTTCAACGCCATGCTCGGACGCCTCGACGATTCTTTTCAGCGGCTTTCAGCGTTCTCCGCCGACATCGCCCATGAGCTACGCACACCACTTTCCAATCTGCTGACCCACACCCAGGTCACCCTGACCCGCCCTCGCCCCCTCGAAGACTATCGCGAGGCACTGCACAGCAACCTCGAAGAGCTGCAGTGGATGGCGCAGTTGGTCAACGACATGCTTTATCTGGCCAAGGCTGACCACGGTTTGCTGGTGCCCAAGCGTGAACCGCTGGAGCTGACTGAAGAAGCCGATGCGTTGCTGGAGTTTTTTGCGCCGCTGGCCGAAGACGCTCAGGTCAGCCTAAGCCGTGACGGTGCGGGGCAGCTCGAGGGGGATCGCGCGATGTTGCGCCGGGCGCTGTCGAATCTGCTGGATAACGCGTTGCGCTTTACCCCTGCAAACGGCGAGGTGCGCATTCGGGTCACCGAGCAGGCGAAATCCTTGAGGGTGACCGTGGAGAACAGTGGCGAAGGGATTTCTGCGGACTTGTTGCCGCGTTTGTTTGACCGTTTCTACCGTGCGGACCCGGCGCGCCAGGAAGGCAGCAGCGAGCATGCGGGATTGGGGCTGGCGATTACTCAGTCGATCATCCGGGCCCATGGCGGGCAGATTCATTGCGAATCGGCTCAGGGCTGGACGCGGTTTGTGATTGAGTTGCCGAAAAACGATTGAGGCCGGCAATGCCGGCCTCAATGGGGGAACTTACGAATAGCGCAACGCGTGCGCCGGTTCGATCTTTGCCGCTCGCCAGGCCGGGTAAACCGTGGCCAGGAAGCTGAGGATGAAGCCCGCCGAGCAGATCAGCAGCACGTCGCCGCCCTGCAATTCCGATGGCAGGTTGCTGACGAAATACACGTCCGAACTGAAGATGTGCTGCCCGGTCACCCGCTCGACCCAGCCCACCATCTCACTGACGTTCAGCGCCGCAATCACACCCAGCACGCCACCAATGATGGTGCCGACGATGCCGATCACCGTGCCCTGCACCATGAAGATCGCCATGATCTGCCGTGGCGTGGCGCCGATGGTGCGCAGGATCGCGATGTCCGCGCCTTTGTCGTTCACCACCATGATCAGGGTCGCGATGATGTTGAACGCCGCCACCGCGACGATCATCAGCAGCAACAGGCCGATCATGGTTTTTTCCATCTTCATCGCGCTGAACAGACTGCCCTGGGTGTGGGTCCAGTCGTCAGCCTTGAAATCGGCGCCGAGGCCGCTGGCAATGTCCGAGGAAACCTTCGGCGCGGCGTACAGATCCTTCACCGCCAGACGCACGCTCTGCACCTGATTCGGCTCCCAGTGCTGCATGGTCGCGGCGTCGGAGACGTGGATCAGGCCCATGGAACCGTCGAGTTCGGCGCCAACCTTGAACACGCCGACCACGTTCAGACGCTGCATGCGCGGGGTGATGCCGCCCGGTGCAGTGCTGACTTCCGGCACGATCAGGGTGATCTTGTCGCCGACGTTGAGGCGAAAACGCCGAGCGGTGATTTCGCCCAGCACTACGCCGAACTCACCCGGTTTCAAGGCATCGAGACGACCCTGAACAATGTGCTGGGCAACGATCGACACCTTGCCTTCCTGGGCCGGGTCGACGCCGCTGATCTGGATCGGCTGCATCATGCCCTTGTAGGACAGCATGCCTTCCATCTCGGTGAACGGCACGGCGGCGGTCACTTCCGGGTTCTTCATCGCGGCGGCGGCCACTGGCTGCCAGTCGTCGATCGGCTTGACGCCGACGATGGTCGCGTGGGGCACCATGCCAAGGATGCGCGAGCTCATTTCGCGCTGGAAGCCGTTCATCACCGACAACACCACGATCATTGCCAGCACGCCGAGGGCGAGGCCGATCATCGAGGTCATCGAGATGAACGAAACAAAGCGATTGCGGCGCTTGGCGCGGGTATAGCGCGTGCCGATAAAGATCGATAACGGTCTGAACATTCGCTGGGGCACCGTATAAAAATAAAAGACCCGATGCCTTTTCAGGCATCGAGTTTCAAGCCGTCAGATGGGGGTCAGGCAACCTTCCTGCAGTTGCAGGACGCGGTCCATCTGGCGAGCCAGGTTCATGTCGTGAGTCACCACCAGAAACGCCGTGCGCATCGAAGTGCTGAGTTCCAGCATCAGATCCTGAATGCCTTCAGCGGTGTGGGAGTCGAGGTTGCCGGTCGGCTCGTCGAGCATCACCAGCCCTGGATTGTTCACCAGCGCCCGGGCGATGGCCACGCGCTGGCGTTCGCCACCGGACAGCTCTGCCGGTTTGTGTTCCAGGCGATGGCCCAGACCGACCCGCTCCAGCAACGCCGTGGCACGCTGACGTGCTTCCGGGATCGCGGTCTTGCCGATCAGCAGCGGCATGCAGACGTTTTCCAGCGCGGTGAATTCCGGCAGCAGGTGGTGGAACTGGTACACGAACCCGAGGGCACGGTTACGCAGCAGACCCCGCTTCTTCTCGCTCAGCGCCGAAAGCTCTTCACCGTCGAGCCAGACACCGCCCTTGGTTGGCGTGTCGAGACCGCCCAGCAGGTTGAGCAAGGTACTTTTGCCCGAACCGGATTTGCCGACGATCGCCACCCGCTCGCCCGGATGCAGTTCCAGTTGCAGGTTGGCCAGCACTTCCACCGACTCCGGGCCTTCCTCGTAGGATTTGCCCAGGTTGCGGCAGCTCAAGATTGCTTTTTCACTCATGCCCGACTCACTCATAACGTAGCGCCTCCGCCGGCTGGGTGCGCGCGGCACGCCAGGCTGGATACAGGGTGGCGAGGAAACTCAGGACCAACGCAGCGGCGCAGACCATGACCACGTCCTGGCTCTGCACCTGCGACGGCAGGTAATCGATGAAATACACGTCGGCGTTGAGGAATTTGTGTCCGATCACGCCTTCGAGGGCGGAAATCGCGGCGCTGACGTTGAGCGCGGCGAAGATCCCGACCACGGCGCCGATGGCCGTGCCGACCACGCCGATCACCGTGCCCTGCACCATGAACGTGCGCATGATCGTGCCCGGCGTGGCGCCCAGTGTGCGCAGAATGGCGATATCGCCCTTCTTGTCATTCACCACCATCACCAGCGTGGAAATGATGTTGAACGCGGCCACGGCGACGATCAGCAGCAACAGCAGGCCGATCATGGCTTTTTCCATGCGGATCGCCTGATACAGGTTGCCGTGGGTACGGGTCCAGTCGCGGGCGTAGTAACGGTCTTCGCCGAGGCGCTGGGCGATGTTCCACGCCTCACGCGGGGCCTGGAACAGATCGTCGAACTTCAGGCGCAGGCCCTGCACCTGATCAGGCTTCCAGCGGTGCATCTTCGCCAGATCCTGCAGGTTGGTGACGCCCAGATAACCGTCCAGTTCACCGGCGCCGACATGGAAGATGCCGACCACGGTGAAGCGCTTCATGCGCGGGAACATCCCGGCCGGGGTCACACTGACCTCCGGCGCGACGAAGGTGATCTTGTCACCGATGCCCACGCCGAGCTTGGTCGCGGCCTTGTCGCCAATCACGATGCCGAAGCTGCCCGGCGTCAAATCGTCGAGTTTGCCCTGCTTCATGAAGTTGTCGATGATCGAAACGTTGCGCTCCAGCGCCGGATCGATGGCATTGAGCAACACTTTGGACACCTGGCCGTTGTTGGTCAGCAACCCCTGCATCTGGGTGAACGGCGCAACGGCCGCCACCTGCGGGTTCTGCTTGACCTTGGCAGCCAGGCTCGGCCAGTCGTTGATGGCTTCACCGGACTCGATGGTCGCGTGGGGCACCATGCCCAGCACGCGGGTGCGCATCTCATGATCGAAGCCGTTCATTACCGACAGCACCACGATCATCACGACCACGCCAAGGGCGAGCCCGATCATCGAAGTCAGGGAAATGAATGACACAAAATGATTGCGACGCTTTGCACGGGTATAACGCGTGCCGATAAATACGAAGAGAGGTCTGAACATGTCGGGGCTTGTTCGGAGGGAAAAGGAACGTCCTTGTGGCGGGGGTCGATAACCAGCTTTACACTCAGACCACCGCCGCTACCATGGGTTCGCCATGTCGACATTAGATGAAGAAGATCGCCGCGAATACTACCGTATCGAGGACACGATCGCACTGGAAATTCGGCCCCTGTCCGCTCCCGAAGCCGCAGGCCAGGAAGTGTTGCAGGATGCTTCTCCACTGTTCAACCTGCTCAGCGAATTGCACCTGAGCGAATTCGAGTCGCAGCACCTGCTGCGCCAGATCAGCGAACGCGACCGCGCCATCGCGGCGTTCCTGAAATCCCAGAACAAACGCATCGACCTGCTCAGCCAGGTGGTCGCCCTGACCGTGCTCGGCCATATCGGCGAGCCGCAACCGGTGATCATCTCCGAGGGCGGCATCGACTTTCAGCACCCTACCCCGATCGCCACCGGCGCGCACCTGTCGGTGAAACTGGTTCTGATGCCCCAGGCGCTTGGCCTGCTGCTGCGCGCCCGCGTGACCCATTGCGACCGCAAGGGCGACGGCTACGACGTCGGCACCGAGTTCGAACACTTGACCGATGCCCAGCGCCAGTTGCTCGCCCGCTATATCTTGCAGAAGCAGGCCCAGGAACGACGTCTGGCCCGCGAACAGAACGAATCAGGCATCTAAATTAAGGAAGAACCGTGACCCTTATCTACGGCCACCGCGGCGCCAAGGGCGAAGCACCGGAAAACACCCTGAGCAGTTTTCAGGAATGTCTCAAGCACGGCGTTCGCCGTTGCGAGCTGGACCTGCACCTGTCCAAGGACGGCGAGCTGATGGTCATCCACGACCCGACCCTCAAGCGCACCACCGACCGGCGCGGCAAGGTGGTCGAGCACACCGCCGCCGAGCTGGTGACCTACGACGCGCGCAAGGGCGGTCCGGGCTGGATCAAGCCATGCCCGATTCCAACGCTGGAAGAACTGTTCGAAAAGTGTGATTTCGAGCACTGGCAGCTGGAAGTCAAAAGCGCTTCTCGCACCCGCGCCGCGACCACCGTGCTGGCGATCCGTGAAATGGCAGTCAGACACGGGCTGCTCGACAAGGTGACAATCACCTCGAGTTCGCGGGAAGTCTTGAAGGCTGCACTGGATCTGGTGCCCGACGTATCGCGCGGCCTGGTGGCCGAATACGCCTGGCTCGACCCGTTGAAGGTCGCGCAAAGTTACGGCTGCGAGATTCTGGCGTTGAACTGGACGCTGTGTACGCCGGAACGCCTGCAAAAGGCGCAGCGTCAGGGGCTGCATGTGTCGGTGTGGACCGTCAACGAGCCTGCGCTGATGCGCAGACTCGCCGACTTCGGCGTTGACAGCCTGATTACAGACTTTCCCGGTTTGGCCACTGCCACCCTCGGGAATGGCTGAAATCGGTCTCCCCGGCCGGCTCAGGCCACCGGCCGGAGCCCGTCAAAAAAGCCGGTTGAGGCCGTCGTACGCCGCTACCCGATAGGCTTCGGCCATGGTCGGGTAGTTGAACGTCGTGTTGACGAAGTACTTCAGGGTATTCAGCTCGCCCGGCTGGTTCATGATCGCCTGACCGATGTGCACGATCTCCGACGCCTGATAACCGAAGCAGTGAACGCCCAGCACTTCGAGGGTTTCACGGTGGAACAGGATCTTCAGCATGCCTTGCGGCTCGCCGGCGATCTGTGCCCGCGCCATGCTCTTGAAGAACGCCTTGCCCACTTCGTACGGCACTTTGGCCTGGGTCAGCTCCTGCTCGTTCTTGCCGATCGAGCTGATCTCCGGAATGGTGTAGATGCCGGTCGGCACGTCATTCACGAAACGCCAGCTGCCATTGTCGACGATGCTGCCAGCGGCGGAACGGCCCTGGTCGTGGGCGGCACTGGCCAGGCTCGGCCAGCCGATCACGTCACCGGCGCCATAGATATTCTGCACGCAGGTGCGGTAGTTCTCGTCGACTTCGATCTGGCCACGGCTGTTGACCTTGACCCCGATGTTTTCCAGACCCAACTGGTCGGTGTTACCGGTACGGCCGTTGCACCAGAGCAAGGCGTCGGCCTTGATCTTCTTGCCGGATTTCAGGTGCAGGATCACGCCGTTGTCCACGCCTTCGACGCGGTCATACTCTTCGTTGTGACGCACGGTGATGTTGTTGTTGCTGAAGTGGTAGCTCAACGCCTGGGAGATTTCCGAGTCGAGGAAGCTCAACAACTGACCACGGTTGTCCACCAGCTCGACCAGCACGCCCAGACCGCTGAAGATCGAGGCGTATTCGCAACCGATCACGCCGGCGCCGTAAACGATCAGTTTGCGCGGGGTGTGGCCGAGGCTGAGGATGGTGTCGCTATCATAGATACGCGGGTGGTGGAAATCGATGTCCGCCGGGCGATAAGGACGCGAACCGGTGGCGATGATGATGTGCTTGGCCACCAGTTTCTCGACCACGCCGTTGGCGCAGACCACTTCGATGGTTTGCTCGTCGGCGAAGCTGCCGGTACCGAAGAACACGTCGACGCGGTTACGGGCGTAGTAGCCGGTACGCGAAGCGACTTGTTTGGAAATGACTTTCTCGGCGCTTTTCAACACGTCCGGGAAGGAGAACCAGCGCGGCTCGCCGATCGCACGGAACATCGGGTTGGTGTTGAACTGCATGATCTGCCGCACCGAGTGACGCAGGGCCTTGGACGGGATGGTGCCCAGGTGGGTGCAGTTGCCGCCGACCTGGCGACGGCTGTCGACCATCGCCACCTTGCGCCCTGCTTTGGCGGCGTTCATTGCCGCGCCTTCTCCCGCCGGGCCGGAACCCAGCACCACCACGTCGTAGTTGTAGACAGCCATGCGTACTCCTCAGAACAGGCCGCGATGCCAGCAGCACCGGCGGCTAAATCACGCCGAACGACGGCGCGAAGGAACAATTGGGGGCCAGTAGAAAACCCGGACACAGTCTATAGAAGCGTCAACGCCGCGCACATTAACCCTTGGTCGCGTCGTAGGCTACTTTTGCATGCACTACAACGCCAGCTTTCGTACTGTTCTCAGTCAACTTTTGCGCCACTGAGCCGTTCGAACGCGTGACTGGTGCGTGTGACGAAACCTTTATCGGCACGAATCACAAAGAATGCACCAATGTCGTGTTTTTCGGCATAGTCCCAGGCCCTTTCAGGGCCGAGAATCAGCAACAGCGTCGATAGTCCATCGGCCATCAGCGCTGAAGGATGAATTACCGTGACCGACGCCAAGTCATGCAGGACCGGCGCACCGGTCCGGGCATCGAAGGTGTGGGAATAACGCCGGCCATCCTGCTGAAAAAAGTTGCGGTAGTCGCCGGACGTGGAGAGGCCGTAGCCATCGACATTGATGACGCGCTCTGCAAGCTGCTGATCGTCGCGCGGTTCTTCCAGTGCGATGCGCCATGGCGAACCGTCGGGCTTCTTGCCGGATGCCTTGAGCTCGCCGGTGGCTTCGGCAAGGTAATCATGTATGCCCAGAGCCTGGAGCCGCGCGGCAATGGTGTCGACCGCGTAACCGGCGGCGATGCTGTTGAAATCCACCTCGACCGCCGCGTCCTTGCACAACCGGTCACCGTCGATGCGCAGGTGCTGATGACCGACGCGCTGCCGCACTTCGGCCAGCGCCGCCACATCCGGGACTTTTTCTTCACGGCCTTGCGGGCCGAAACCCCACAAATTCATCAGCGGTTCTACGGTGAGGTCGTAGGAGCCTTCGCTTTGTTGCGACAGCTGCTCGCCCACGCGGATCAATTCAAGGACCGGCGCGGGCATGACCTGACAGCGATCAGCCGGCAATGCATTGAAGCGCGAGATGTCGGAGTCCGCACGGTAAGTCGACATCTGCCGGTCGACGTCCGCGAGGATTTTTTCCACTTCGACACGCACCTCCTGCGGCGCAGGCAGATTGGCGTGGCGCACGTACTTGATCGAATAGGTGCTGCCCATCGTCGGGCCGCCGAAAGTCTCCAGGGAATCACCGTTGCCGCAGCCGGACAAAAACCCGGTCAGCAGCACGAGAATCACCCAGCGTCCAGTTAACAATTCTTCATCTCCCCGCAAAACCGCGCCGGCCATTATGGGCTACGAGCGCAACGCTTTCTTACAAGATTTAGAGCGAGTACCTACCCATGTCTTCCACGACCGGCAAAGGCAAGGCGATTTTTCGCGTTGTCAGCGGCAACTTTCTCGAGATGTTCGACTTTATGGTCTACGGCTTCTATGCCACGGCCATTGCCAAGACCTTCTTCCCTACCGACAGCGCCTTCGCGTCCCTCATGCTTTCCTTGGCCACTTTCGGCGCCGGCTTCCTGATGCGTCCGTTGGGGGCGATTTTTCTCGGTGCCTACATCGACCGACACGGCCGGCGCCAAGGCCTGATCATCACGCTGGCCATGATGGCGGCCGGCACCGTGCTGATTGCCTGCGTGCCGGGCTACGCCACCCTGGGCGTCGCTGCACCGCTGATCGTGCTGTTCGGGCGATTGCTGCAAGGTTTCTCGGCCGGCGTCGAATTGGGCGGTGTGTCGGTGTATCTGGCGGAAATCGCCACACCGGGCCGCAAGGGCTTTTTCGTCAGTTGGCAGTCCGCCAGCCAGCAGGCGGCGGTGGTATTCGCCGGCCTGCTCGGGGTCGGCCTCAACCACTGGCTGAGCCCGGAACAGATGGGCGACTGGGGCTGGCGCGTGCCGTTCCTGATCGGCTGCATGATCGTCCCGGTGATTTTCGTCATCCGCCGCTCGCTGGAGGAAACTCCGGAGTTCCAGGCGCGCAAACATCGCCCTACCCTGCAGGAAATCATCCGTTCGATCGGTCAGAACTTTGGCATCGTCATCGCCGGCATGGCGTTGGTGGTCATGACCACGGTGTCGTTCTACCTGATCACGGCCTACACACCGACGTTCGGCAAGGCGGAACTGCACCTGTCGGACTTCGATGCGTTGCTGGTGACCGTGTGCATCGGTCTGTCGAACTTCTTCTGGCTGCCGGTGATGGGCGCGGTGTCTGACAAGGTTGGGCGTAAACCCCTACTGCTGGCGGCGACGATTCTGGCGATCCTGACCGCTTATCCGGCGCTGTCGTGGCTGGTGGCGAACCCGAGCTTCAGCCATTTGCTGATCGTCGAGCTGTGGCTGTCCTTCCTGTACGGCTCGTACAACGGGGCAATGGTGGTGGCACTCACCGAAATCATGCCGGTAGAAGTTCGTACGACCGGTTTCTCGCTGGCCTACAGCCTGGCGACCGCGACCTTCGGTGGCTTTACCCCGGCGGCCTGCACTTATCTGATTCATGTGCTGGACAACAAGGCGGCGCCGGGGATCTGGCTCAGTGGCGCAGCCGTATTGGGCCTGATCGCCACGCTGGTGCTATTCCGTGGCAACAGGCACGAACTGCGCACGGCCCAAGCCGCCATCCCCCGCTAAGGCAAATCGCGCGCAAACAAAAACGCCCCGACCAGAGTCGGGGCGTTTTCAATTGCAGCTAAGGCTTAGCGCGGGAACGCTGGCGGGTTTACACCGGCCATGTCCTCCATCACGCGAACCACCTGGCAGCTGTAGCCGAACTCGTTGTCGTACCAGACGTACAGAACAACGCGGTTGTCCTGAACGATGGTCGCTTCAGCGTCGACCACACCGGCGTGGCGCGAGCCAACGAAGTCGGTCGAAACCACTTCCTGCGAATTGACGAAGTCGATTTGCTTGTGCAGATCGGAGTGCAGCGCCATGTAGCGCAGGTACTCGTTCATCTCTTCACGGGAGGCGGCTTTCTCAAGGTTCAGGTTGAGAATGGCCATGGACACGTTCGGCGTCGGAACGCGGATCGCGTTACCGGTCAGCTTGCCGGCCAGCTCAGGCAGGGCCTTGGCAGCAGCGGTGGCAGCACCGGTCTCGGTGATCACCATGTTCAGCGCGGCGCTACGGCCACGGCGATCGCCTTTGTGGAAGTTGTCGATCAGGTTCTGGTCGTTGGTGTACGAGTGAACGGTTTCGACGTGACCGTTGATGATGCCGAACTTGTCATTCACGGCTTTCAGCACCGGCACAATGGCGTTGGTGGTGCAGGAAGCGGCGGACACGATCTTGTCGTCAGCCGTGATTTCGTTGTGGTTGATACCGTGAACGATGTTCTTCAGCTTGCCCTTGCCAGGTGCGGTCAGAACAACGCGGTCGATACCCGGGCACGCCAGGTGCTGGCCCAGGCCATCGGCATCACGCCATACACCGGTGTTGTCCACCAGCAGCGCATCTTTGATGCCGTACTGGGTGTAGTCCACTTCGGTAGGGTTCTTCGCGTAGATAACCTGGATCAGGTTGCCGTTGGCGGTGATGGTGTTGTTTTCTTCGTCGATGGTGATGGTGCCGTTGAACGAACCGTGTACCGAATCGCGACGCAGCAGGCTGGCGCGTTTGGTCAGGTCGTTTTCGGCGCCCTTGCGCACCACGATGGCACGCAGACGCAGGCCGTCGCCGCCACCGGTTTTCTCGATCAGGATACGCGCCAGCAGACGGCCGATACGACCGAAGCCGTACAGCACAACGTCGGTGCCTTTGCGGGCCGAAGCGTTTTGCTGGCCAACCACGTCAGCCATTTCTTCACGCACGAACTGCTCGGCGGTGCGGCCGTTGCCTTCGTTACGGAATTTGTACGCCAGCTTGCCCAGATCTACCGAGGCCGCGCCGAGCTTGAGCTCGCTCATGGCCTTGAGCAGTGGGAATGTTTCGTGGACGGAGAGTTCGCTGTCGTCGGCAGAGCGGTGGCGAGCAAAGCGGTGAGCTTTGAGAATCGCGATGACAGACTGGTTGATCAGGCTGCGGCCATAGATCGAGCTCACCACGTTGTTGTTGCGGTAGAGCTGACCGATAAGCGGAATCATCGCTTCTGCGAGTGCTTCACGGTCGATCCATTCACCAAGACACTGGTCGGGCTTCTGAGTCACGGTAACCTTCCACATGTAGGGGCAGAAAAAAGGGGCTACATTATGCCGCCGAGA
Source organism: Pseudomonas sp. 3-2 (assembly GCF_019710535.1). NCBI lineage: Bacteria > Pseudomonadati > Pseudomonadota > Gammaproteobacteria > Pseudomonadales > Pseudomonadaceae > Pseudomonas > Pseudomonas sp. 3-2. Next base: position 4,420,048 of record NZ_CP081200.1, read on the forward strand.
ACCTCTTGTAGCAATGCGCGCCTGTCGCGCAATCGGTAACAAAAACCCGTCCAAAAAAATAACGCTCTCCGCCAGCCCAGTAAAACCGGGGCTTCCAGCGCAGTCAGTTTTTCGACGACTGTTAGACGATGTCTGTAACCCTCCGTAACACCACCGACTTTTGGCACTACATAACCGTAAAAAAAGCGCTGGTTTTTATGGTTACCACTACATTTTTCCCAAACGGTGCAGATAGACGCATCCTGCAACTGACAGGCGGCACCGGACGCCGCTACAATTACCGACTTTGTCGCAACGCCTGGAGCTCAACCTTCCGTGCCTGTTCTGCGTCTACCGCTTCTCCCTGCTGCGGCAGGTAAACAGCACTGGGGCAACCTCCCCGGTGCCGCCCTGAGCCTGGCGATTGCCGAGGCTGCCAGCGCTGCCAAGCGCTTCACGCTGCTTTTGACCGCCGACAGCCAGAGTGCCGAACGGCTGGAACAGGAGCTGAGTTTCTTCGCCCCGGATTTGCCGGTGCTGCATTTCCCGGACTGGGAAACCCTGCCCTACGATCTGTTTTCGCCGCACCAGGACATCATTTCTCAGCGCATCGCCAGCCTTTATAGGCTGCCGGAGCTGGAACATGGCGTGCTGGTGGTGCCGATCACCACCGCCCTGCATCGTCTGGCGCCGACTAAATTCCTGCTCGGCAGCAGCCTGGTGCTGGATGTCGGGCAGAAACTCGATGTCGAGCAGATGCGCTCGCGGCTCGAAGCCAGCGGCTATCGCTACGTCGACACCGTCTACGAGCACGGTGAGTTCACGGTCCGCGGTGCACTGATCGACCTGTTCCCGATGGGCAGCAAACTGCCCTATCGCATCGACTTGTTCGACGACGAAATCGAAACCCTGCGCACCTTCGATCCGGAAAATCAGCGCTCCATCGACAAAGTCGATTCGGTCAAGCTGCTGCCGGCCAAGGAATTCCCGCTGCAAAAAGAGGCGGTCACCCGCTTCAAGGCGCGCTTTCGCGAGCGCTTCGACGTCGATTTCCGCCGCTGCCCGATCTTCCAGGACCTGAGCAGCGGCATCACGCCGGCCGGTATCGAGTACTACCTGCCACTGTTCTTCGAAGAAACCTCGACCCTGTTCGATTACCTGCCGCAAGACACCCAGGTGTTCTCGCTGCCGGGCATCGAGCAGGCGGCGGAAAACTTCTGGAACGATGTGCGCAATCGTTATGAAGAACGCCGCGTCGATCCCTCGCGTCCTTTATTGCCGCCGGCCGAACTGTTCCTGCCGGTGGAAGACTGCTTCGCCCGCCTGAAGAACTGGCCGCGCGTGGTCGCCAGCCAGCAGGACGTGGAAACCGGTGCCGGCCGCGAGCGCTTCCCGGCGCAGGCCTTGCCGAATCTGGCGATCGAAGCCAAAGCTACCCAGCCGCTTGCTGCACTCTCGGCATTCCTCGATGAATTCCCCGGACGCGTGCTGTTCACCGCCGAATCCGCCGGTCGTCGCGAGGTGCTGCTGGAGTTGCTGGATCGCCTGAAGCTGCGGCCGAAAACCGTCGACAGCTGGCCGGACTTTGTCGCAAGCAAGGATCGCCTGGCGATCACCATTGCCCCGCTCGACGAAGGCCTGATGCTGGACGACCCGGCGCTGGCACTGGTCGCGGAAAGTCCGCTGTTCGGCCAGCGCGTGATGCAGCGTCGCCGTCGCGAAAAGCGCGCCGATGCCAACAACGATGCGGTGATCAAGAACCTCACCGAGCTGCGCGAAGGCGCGCCGGTGGTGCACATCGACCATGGTGTCGGTCGTTATCTCGGCCTGACGATTCTGGAAATCGACAATCAGGCTGCCGAATTCCTGACCCTCGAATACGCCGAGAACGCCAAGCTCTACGTGCCGGTGGCCAACCTGCATTTGATCGCCCGTTACACCGGCAGCGACGACGCACTGGCCCCGCTGCACCGCCTCGGCTCCGAGACCTGGCAGAAAGCCAAGCGCAAGGCCGCTGAACAGGTCCGCGACGTGGCTGCCGAACTGCTCGACATCTACGCCCGTCGCGCCGCCCGCGAAGGTTATGCGTTTGCCGATCCGAAGGCCGATTACGCGACGTTCAGCGCCGGTTTCCCGTTCGAAGAAACCCCGGACCAGCAATCCACCATCGAAGCCGTGCGCGAAGACATGCTCGCGCCGAAGCCGATGGATCGCCTGGTCTGCGGCGATGTGGGTTTCGGCAAGACCGAAGTCGCCATGCGCGCCGCGTTCATCGCCGTGCACGGCGGCAAGCAAGTGGCGATCCTCGTGCCGACCACCCTGCTCGCCCAGCAGCACTACAACAGCTTCCGCGACCGCTTCGCCGACTGGCCGGTGACCGTGGAAGTGATGAGCCGCTTCAAGTCGGCCAAGGAAGTGAACGCTGCAGTCGCTCAGTTGGCCGAAGGCAATATCGATATCGTGATCGGCACTCACAAGCTGCTGCAGGACGACGTCAAGATCAAAAACCTCGGGCTGGTGATCATCGACGAAGAGCACCGTTTCGGTGTCCGTCAGAAGGAGCAGCTCAAGGCCCTGCGCAGCGAAGTCGACATTCTTACGCTGACCGCCACGCCGATTCCGCGCACGCTGAACATGGCGGTGTCGGGCATGCGCGACCTGTCGATCATCGCCACACCACCGGCGCGACGCCTGTCGGTGCGCACCTTCGTCATGGAGCAGAACAAGAGCACGGTCAAAGAAGCCCTGCTGCGTGAGTTGCTGCGTGGCGGTCAGGTCTATTACCTGCACAACGACGTGAAAACCATCGAGAAATGCGCCGCCGAACTGGCCGAACTGGTGCCGGAAGCGCGAATCGGCATCGGCCACGGGCAGATGCGCGAACGCGAACTCGAACAGGTGATGAGCGACTTCTACCACAAGCGCTTCAACGTGCTGATCGCCTCGACCATCATCGAGACCGGCATCGACGTGCCGAGCGCCAACACCATCATCATCGAGCGTGCCGACAAGTTCGGTCTGGCGCAGTTGCACCAGTTGCGCGGCCGCGTTGGGCGTAGCCACCACCAGGCTTACGCCTACCTGCTGACCCCACCGCGCCAGCAGATCACCGGCGATGCGGAAAAACGTCTGGAGGCGATTGCCAATACTCAGGATCTTGGCGCTGGCTTCGTGCTGGCCACCAACGACCTGGAAATCCGTGGCGCCGGCGAACTGCTGGGCGACGGCCAGAGCGGGCAGATTCAGGCCGTTGGATTCACGCTGTACATGGAAATGCTCGAGCGCGCGGTGAAGTCGATCCGCAAGGGCGAACAGCCGAACCTCGATCAACCGCTCGGCGGTGGCCCGGAGGTCAACCTGCGGGTGCCGGCGCTGATTCCGGAAGATTACCTGCCGGACGTTCACGCACGCCTGATCCTTTACAAACGCATCGCTTCGGCCACCGACGAGGAAGGTCTGAAGGATCTGCAGGTCGAGATGATTGACCGCTTTGGTCTGCTGCCGGAGCCAACCAAGAATCTGGTACGCATCACGGCGCTGAAATTGCAGGCCGAACAGTTGGGCATCAAGAAAGTCGATGGCGGTCCGCAAGGCGGACGCATCGAGTTCGCGGCGCAGACGCCGGTCGACCCGATGACCCTGATCAAATTGATCCAGAGTCAGCCAAAACGCTACAAATTCGAAGGCGCCACGATGTTCAAGTTCCAGGTGCCGATGGAGCGCCCGGAAGAGCGCTTTAATACTGTGGAGGCGCTGTTCGAGCGCCTCATCCCGAAAACTGCTTGAAGGACGCCGCATGCGCCTGTTTCGCTCATTGACCTTGCTACTGACTCTGGTAGCACCGACGGCGTTTGCCGATGACCTGTATCAGGTCGAAATGATTCTGGTACGCCAGAACGCCGTCCCGGCGATTGTCAGCCGCGCGGCACCGGAAGACTGGGCGGCGGGCGCCCAGCGGCTGAGCGATGACAGTAAACGCACGCCGGCGCTGAACGACGTTGTGACCAAACTCACCGCAAGCGGCGAATACAGCGTGCTGATGCACAAAGCCTGGCAGCAGACGCTGGGCGAGACGCCTGCCAAAGTTGCGGTCAGCGAAGGTCAGGAGCAGTTCGGCCAGTTCCCGATCGAAGGCACGATTGAAATGAAGCTCGGGCGCTTCACCGACGTGAACGCCGACTTCTGGGTCAACCAGATCGACGCCAACGGCATGGTCACCGCCAGCGAGCGCCTGAAACAGGACAGCCATACCAAAAATGGCCAACTCAACTACCTCGATAACGGCCACCTGGCCCTGCTGATCAAGATCACTTCACTGACGGCGCCCGCGCCTCGGGAAGCGCCTGAAGCCATTCCGGACTGACTGAAGTCCTTATGTCCCCGCCTCTGAGTAAACCGCTGGCCTCCTCCTGGGTCAGTCGGTTCAAGGAACAAAGCCTGGAGCGTGGCCGCCGCTATGCCCTGGAAAACCGGGTGCGATTCGTGCAGGTCGGCGACGCGACCATTACCGCCAGCTGCGAAGGTTCTGGCGGTAATGTGTACCGTCAGACGATTCATCTGCGCGAGTCGGCCAAAGGCACGCTGCTGATGGTCGACGCCACCTGCACCTGCCCGGTGCACAGCAACTGCAAACATTGCGCGGCGGTGTTGCTGCAAGTGCAGGAAACCCTCGAATACCCCGCCGCCGCCAAAGACGCCGAACTGCTGGAAAAACTCCAGGCCGTACTGGAAAACCGCAGCCCGAAAGCGCCGCCGCAAGTGCTGGTGGACAACGTGCAACCGGTGCCGCGCTTGTGGCTGGCCAGCGTCGAGTTCAGCGCATTCGAACCGCGTAACGGCAAAATGCAGCGTTATATCCAACATCGCGCGGCGCTGTCCTTCAGTTACCTCGACGAATACGTCAGCGGCCAGAAGAACAGCGACATTCTGATTCGCCAGGAAGCGCAGACCCTGCGGGTCAAGCGCCATCCGGACGTCGAGCAAAGCTACCGCGAGCAGTTGCGAATTCTCGGTTTCCGCATCGCCACCCGGCAGAGCAAAGCCCTGCCGGAAAGCGCCGGAGAACTCTACGAGATGGTCAACGACAGCGCCTGGCTGACCTTCACTCTCAACGATCTGCCGAAGCTGCGCACCCAGGGCTGGGAGCTGCTGGTCGATGATGAGTTCGGTTTCGACCTGACTGCCGTGGACGACTGGTACGCCACCGTCGAGCAGACGCCGGAACGCGACTGGTTCGATCTGGAGCTCGGGATCATCGTCAACGGTGAGCGCCTGAGCCTGCTGCCGATCCTGCTCAACCTGATGCGTTCGCACACGGAAATCCTCAACCCGGAACGTCTCGCCCGCCGTCGCGATGATGAACTGATTCTGGTGAACATCCCGCAACGCAACAGCGAGCACGGGCCGTTGCAAGTTGCCCTGCCCCTCGGTCGCCTGAAACCGGTGCTGGCGACCCTTGGCGAGTTCTATCTTCAGGAGCCGGGCGAAACCACCCTGCGCCTGAGCAAGGCCGACGCCACGCGCCTGAATTCGCTGGAAGGCATTCCCCTGCTCTGGGAGGGTGGCGAGCAGATTCGCAGCTTCGCCCAGCGCTTGCGCGACATCCGCGATTACAGCGCCAAAGCACCGAAGGGGCTGAATGCGACGCTGCGTCCTTATCAGCTCGAAGGCTTGAGCTGGATGCAGTCGCTGCGGCAACTTGAGGTCGGCGGGATTCTCGCGGACGACATGGGCTTGGGCAAAACCCTACAGACATTGGCGCACATTCTCAGCGAGAAGAACGCCGGACGCCTGGATCGCCCGAGCATGGTGGTAATGCCTACCAGCCTGATTCCCAACTGGCTCGACGAAGCGGCGCACTTCACGCCACAGCTCAAGGTTGTCGCGCTGTACGGTGCCAGCCGTAAAAAGCATTTCGAACATCTGGCCGATTACGACCTGATCCTCACCACTTATGCGCTGCTGCCCAAGGATGTCGAACGTCTGGCCAAGCAGCCGCTGCACGTACTGGTGCTGGACGAAGCGCAGTACATCAAGAACCCGAACAGCAAAGCTGCACAGGCTGCCCGTGAACTCAATGCGCGTCAGCGCCTGTGCCTGAGCGGTACACCACTGGAAAACCACCTGGGCGAACTGTGGTCACTGTTTCACTTCCTGCTGCCCGGCTGGCTCGGCGACGTCAAAAGCTTCAACGCCGATTACCGCGTGCCGATTGAAAAACGCGCGAGCGAAGTCAGACTTCAGCACCTCAACGGTCGGATCAAACCGTTTCTGCTGCGCCGCACCAAGGAGCAGGTTGCGACCGAGCTGCCGCCGAAAACCGAAATCATTCATTGGGTCGAGCTCAACGAAGCGCAGCGCGACGTGTACGAAACCATGCGCCTGGCCATGGATAAAAAGGTTCGCGACGAAATCACCCGTAAAGGCGTGGCGCGCAGTCAGATCATCATTCTCGAGGCGCTGCTCAAGCTGCGTCAGGTCTGTTGCGATTTGCGCCTGGTCAACGACGCCACCCTGCCCGCTCGCGGCAGCACATCAGGCAAGCTCGACAGCCTGATGGAAATGCTCGAGGAGTTGTTTGAGGAAGGACGGCGGATTCTGCTGTTCTCGCAGTTCACTTCGATGCTGTCACTGATCGAGGACGAGCTGAAAAAACGCAATGTCGCCTATGCGCTGTTGACGGGACAGACCCGTGATCGGCGTACACCGGTGAAGGAATTCCAGAGCGGCAAGCGTCAGATCTTTCTCATCAGCCTGAAGGCTGGCGGCGTGGGTCTAAACCTGACAGAAGCGGACACGGTGATTCACTACGATCCGTGGTGGAACCCGGCGACCGAAAATCAGGCAACCGACCGCGCGTATCGCATTGGCCAGGAGAAGCCGGTGTTCGTCTACAAGATGATTGCCCGGGGCACGGTCGAGGAGAAGATTCAACACTTGCAGCGGGAAAAATCCGACCTGGCGGCCGGCGTGCTGGATGGGCGCAAGGCCGGGGACTGGAAATTGCAGAGTGATGATATCGAGGCGCTGTTTGCGCCGCTGCCGGACAAATTCGACAAGCGCTGAAGTCTTTGTCGTCTACCAGATCGATTCGCGGGCAAGCCCGCTCCCACAGAGATAGCGCTTAACCTGTGGGAGCGGGCTTGCCCGCGAATGGCTCGACTCGGTTTTGAGCCAGACTCAGCCCTTCAGCACCCGCGCCAACGTCGATTTCACCTTGCCCATCCCGTCATGCAGCGCCTGCTCGATCTCGGCCATGGTGATCACTTCAGTGGTCTTGCCCGCCGCCGGGTTTACCACCAGCGACAGACACGCGTAATCCAGATCCAGCTCGCGAGCCAGCGCCGCTTCCGGCATGCCGGTCATGCCGACGATGTCGCAGCCGTCACGCTCCAGTCGCACGATCTCGGCCACGGTTTCCAGACGCGGGCCCTGGGTACAGGCATAAACGCCTTGATCGCTGTATTCACACCCTTCCGCGGCCAATGCAGCAATCAGTCGCTGACGCAGCGGTTCGCTGTAGGGAAAGCTGAAGTCGATGTGTGTGACATGTTCCAGATCATCGGCGAAATAGGTGTGCTCGCGACCGCTGGTGTAGTCCACGATCTGATGCGGCACGCAGAAATGTCCGGTGCCCATTGCAGGATGAATCCCGCCCACGGCGTTGACCGCAATGATTGCTTCAGCCCCTGCCTGCTTCAATGCCCAAAGGTTGGCGCGGTAGTTGACCTTGTGCGGCGGGAAGCGATGCGGGTGGCCGTGACGAGCGAGGAACAGCACTTCCTTACCGGCGTACTCGCCAATCTGGACCTCGGCCGATGGCGCGCCATAAGGCGTATCCACCGCCAGCGACTGACGAATGCTCAGGCCTTCCAGCTGGGTCAGGCCAGTGCCGCCAATGATTGCGTAAACCGTCATAGCGAAAAAATCCTTAATCGATCAGTTGAGCGTCTTTGAGCGCGCCGACAGCGGTCAGCCAGCGCGGATCCTGACGGTATTCGGTATTGGCGAATGCCTGACCGCGCATGCGTGCGATGCGCGGCGACGGCTTGACCTTCATGCGCTGCGCGGCACTCAGGGCCAGCTCGGCAGCTGCGCGATCGTTGCACACCAGGCCCATGTCGCAACCGGCACTCAGTGCCGCTTCGATACGGCTGGCGGCGTCGCCAACCACGTGGGCGCCGGCCATCGACAGGTCGTCGCTGAAGATCACGCCGTCGAACTGCAACTCGCCGCGCAGGATGTCCTGCAACCAGCGCCGGGAGAAACCGGCAGGTTGTGTGTCGACTTGCGGATAAATCACGTGGGCCGGCATGACGGCGGCCAATTGCTTGCTGAGTCTGGCGAACGGCACCAGGTCGTTGGCGCGGATCTCTTCGAGGCTGCGCTCGTCGTTGGGGATTGCGACATGGGAGTCGGCTTCCGCCCAGCCGTGGCCAGGGAAATGCTTGCCGGTGGCGGCCATGCCCGCGCTGTTCATGCCTTTGATGAAAGCGCCTGCGAGCAGTGCGGCGCGCTCCGGGTCACCTTCAAACGAGCGGGTGCCGACCACGGCGCTGCGCTGGTAATCCAGATCCAGCACCGGCGCGAAGCTCAGGTCGAGTCCGACTGCCAGCACTTCGGTGGCCATGATCCAGCCGCATTGCTCGGCCAGATACTCGGCGTTCGGGTTATCAGCGATGGCGCGCATGGCTGGCAAACGGACGAAGCCCTGACGCAGACGCTGGACGCGACCGCCTTCCTGATCCACCGCCAGCAGCAAGTCCGGACGAATGGCACGGATCGCCGCGCTCAGTTCACGCACCTGGCGCGGATGCTCGATGTTGCGGGCAAAGATGATCAGGCCGCCCACTTCGGGCTGGCGCAACAATTGGCGATCTTCGGCCGTCAGCCAGGTACCGGCGACGTCCACCATCAACGAGCCTTGCAGGCCAGCAGTCATAGAGATTCCTTGAAAACGAAAAACCCGTCGCCCACGAAATCACCACCAGGGACATTGCCCGGCGGGTCGGTGATTTCGATGAGAAACGGGTTCAGAACGAGAGTCGACATGGGCGGCTAGCTTAGCGGATGTCAGCTGTCGCGCCCACCCATGAACGGTCAAACCTTGGCAGGTGCCGGCGCGGATTTGCTGCGTGGTCGCAACTGCGCTGTGGCCATGGCCGTGTCCGTGACGCCGGTTTCGGCACGCATGCCGGCCGCCAGGAACGGCACCATCAGACGCATCACCTGCTCGATGGAGGTGTTGACGCCGAAATCGGTCTCGGCAATCGCACGCAAGGCCTTGATCCCGGACATGCTGAACGCCGCAGCGCCGAGCATGAAGTGCACGCGCCAGAACAGTTCGATTGGAGGAATACGCGGCGCAGCTTCATTCACCAGCAACATGTAGCGGCGGAATACCTTGCCGTACATGTCTTCCAGATAACGGCGCAAGTGGCCCTGGCTCTGACTGAAGGCCAAACCGAGCAAACGCATGAAGATCGACAGATCGTTGCCGCTGCGTGGCTGTACTACCAACGCTTGCTCGACGAGGATTTCCAGCAACTCTTCGAGCGAAGGCTTGTTCTCTGGTTTGGCCTGGCGGCGCTCCAGCTCTTTGTCGAGGCTGATGCAGAACGGACCAAGGAAGCGCGAGAAAACCGCCTGGATCAGCGCCTTCTTCGAGCCGAAGTGATAGTTCACCGCAGCGAGGTTGACCCCTGCCTTGCTGGTGATCAGACGCAATGAGGTTTCAGCGAAACCTTTTTCCGCGAACAGCTGTTCTGCAGCATCAAGAATGCGTTCAACGGTTTCCGACTGGGCCATGGCTACTCCGCCTGACAAACACTTGTTTGAAACATACGTTTCAGTCTATGCCTTGTCAAGCCTGCCAGTTCGTTTTGGGAATGGTCGGTCAGTTATTTAACCACAACAAGGACGCCACATTAATCAGCGCCGTCACTGACCGTCCGGCGGCATGGCAAAAAACGATGATTGCCAAGACCGCTTCACTGTATATAATCCCAGTCACTGTATAAAAAGACAGAGCGATCAATATGCTTAAGCTGACGCCACGCCAAGCCGAGATTCTGGCCTTTATCAAACGCTGCCTCGAAGACAACGGTTACCCGCCGACCCGTGCGGAAATCGCTCAGGAACTGGGTTTCAAATCGCCCAACGCGGCCGAAGAACATCTCAAGGCGCTTGCCCGCAAAGGCGCGATCGAGATGACACCCGGCGCTTCTCGCGGCATTCGCATTCCCGGTTTTGAAGCCAAGGTCGACGAGTCCACGCTGCCGATCATCGGTCGAGTAGCTGCCGGCGCGCCGATTCTCGCTCAGCAACACATCGAGGAGTCCTGCAACATCAATCCGGCCTTCTTTCATCCGCGCGCCGACTACCTGTTGCGCGTCCACGGCATGAGCATGAAGGACATCGGTATTTTCGACGGCGACTTGCTGGCGGTTCACACCACCCGCGAGGCACGCAACGGTCAGATCGTGGTTGCCCGGATCGGCGACGAAGTCACCGTCAAACGCTTCAAGCGTGACGGCAGCAAAGTCTGGCTGATTGCCGAAAACCCCGAGTTCGCCCCTATCGAAGTCAACCTGAAAGACCAGGAACTGGTTATCGAAGGCTTGAGTGTCGGCGTCATCCGCCGCTAAAGGAGGCTTTATGCAGTTCCCACACGCACCTCAGCAAACACAACTGCCGTTGTTCGAGGCATTTCTGGCGCAACCACTCGCCCCCATCCTCAAGGATGTTGTCGAGCGTCCGTGGAATACCGAACCTGAAGCGTTCAGCGAGCTGTCACTACGCGGCGCGACCGGGAACTGCCTGAGCCTGCTGGCACCGATTCTTCGCGAACTGAGCGAGGATCAGGACGCACGCTGGCTGACCCTGATTGCACCGCCTGCCAGCCTGACTCAGACCTGGCTGCGGGACGCTGGATTGAATCGCGAACGCATCCTGCTCCTGCAACCACGCGGCGCCCAAAGCGCTCAGCAACTGGCCTGCGAAGCACTACGCCTGGGCCGCAGCCACACGGTCGTCACGTGGCTGAACCCACTAAGCGCAGGGTCACGGCAACAGCTGATCAGCGCCGCCCGCACCGGGGACGCTCAAAGCCTGAACATTCGTTTGGGTTGATTCAGCAACAATGTGCGCCAAGTTAAGCGCAGGGCTTCTCCAAGGATAGAGAAGCCGGTCTGGAGCAGTGACTGACAGACAGCGGATCAATGAAGAACCCGCGGCCCCTCATCTTTATCGAATTCGCCTTCAACCATACGCCCCGCCATTTGCACGCCAACGCTCAACATCGCTTTGGCAATTTCAACGTGCTGGCCCTGCAAAAACGCCTTGGCATCCTCGGAGAAATCCAGAGTCACCAGAGAACCCTCGTCCTCGGCCCTGCGCAGTTCGATTCGGCCGTCTGGTAGCTCGACAATTTCTAGAAAGGACGTTGGCATATAGGTCTGATCTCCACGAAAGGCAGGGATTATATAGACATCATTCAGGCTTCGCTCGGGATCTTGACCAGCAGCACGCCTCTCGTCGCCGCCAACCCACGCCCCTCAGCACTCGCTCAAGCCTTCACGGAAACGGAGCGCCAGCCCCTTGAGGTTCTGCCGCCAGCTCTCGAGCTCTTCACGGCTCAACTCTTCAACCACCTCTTCTTCATCCAGATTCACTGCCTGAATCAATGGCTGCGTCACATCGCCCTTCGGCTTGTGTGGCACGCGTGGCGGCTGAAACAACGCCGAATGCGCAGCCAGTAACTTAGACAGCCAGGTCTCCGGATTGCCCGCCAGCTCAATCATCTCTGCCAGCTCAGGAATGGCAATCGACTCCAGCACTTCGCGGGTCAGCAGAGTTTCCGCCCGCGACGTATTGGCTTGCGGCAGACGGTAGAAGCCGGCGATTTCATGACACAACCCCAACAACGCACCGTAGAGATGAAACAGTGCGGATTCGCGCCCGGCCTGAATCAGCGCCAGCGAGTTCATCGCCCGCCCCTCTTCGGCCCTGGCCAGCGCTTCCAGCGACAAACCCGCGAAATAGATCTTCTGATTGGTACGGGTATAGAGTTCGTGGGCCATGTCGGCACTCTCCACATCGAAATAATTGCTTCACACAGGCCGGACAGTGTCATGGATCAGCCGATCCAACCGCAAGCATTAAACAAAAAGGCCGCATGAAAACCCGAAGGTTGTCATGCGGCCTTTTGTCGTATTGGGCCGATAACATCAGCCCATCGCAAGGTCGGAGTCAGCTCACGCCTTGGCTTTCGCCGGACGCTTGTCCTCAACCGTCCACTTGCCACCGTCAAAGAACGCTTTCCAGCCAGTCGGCTTGCCGTCGACTTCGGTCTGAACATACTGTTCTTTGGTCTTGCGGCTGTAGCGGATCACGGCTGGCAGACCATCCGGATCCTTCTGCGGCGCTTCGCACAGGAAGTGGTACTTCGGATCGATCTCGTCCTTGTGCGGCAGAATCTCGATCACCAGCGGAGCACGGGTCTCGCGGTTTTTCGGGAACTGACTGGCCGCCAGGAACAGGCCGGACGCTCCGTCACGCAGGATGTAGGTGTCGTTGACCTTCTCGCATTTCAGCTCAGGCATCTTCACCGGATCCATCTTCGGCGGCGCCGCATCACCGCTTTTCAGCAGCTTGCGGGTGTTCTTGCACGTCGGGTTGGTGCAACCGAAGAACTTGCCGAAACGGCCGGTCTTGAGCTGCATCTCGCTGCCGCACTTGTCGCATTCCAGGCTCGGCCCCTCGTAGCCCTTGATGCGGTAGCTACCTTCTTCGATTTCGTAGCCGGCGCAATCCGGGTTGTTACCGCAGATGTGCAGCTTGCGCTTTTCGTCGAGCAGGTAGGCATCCATCGCCGTGCTGCAGATCGGGCAGCGGTGCTTGCCGCGCAATACCAGGGATTCCGACTCACCTTCGTCATCAGCCGCGATTTCGTCGCCCGGCACCAGGTTGACGGTGGCCTTGCAGCGCTCTTTCGGCGGCAGGCTGTAGCCCGAGCAACCAAGGAACACACCAGTCGAGGCAGTACGAATCTGCATCGGACGGCCGCAGGTGGTGCACGGGATATCGGTCATCACCGGCTGGTTGGCACGCATGCCGGCTTCCGGATTCTCCGCCACTTCGAGTTTTTTCTTGAAGTCGCCGTAGAACTCGTCCAGCACGTTTTTCCAGTCGCGTTCACCCTGGGCCACGTCATCGAGATTCTCTTCCATGCCGGCGGTGAAGCCGTAGTCCATGAGATTCGAGAAGCTTTCCGACAGACGCTCGGTAACGATGTCGCCCATCTTTTCCGAATAGAAACGACGGTTGTGCAGGGTCACGTAGCCGCGATCCTGAATGGTCGAGATGATCGCTGCGTAGGTCGAAGGACGACCGATGCCGCGCTTTTCCATTTCCTTCACCAGGCTGGCTTCCGAATAACGGGCCGGCGGCTTGGTGAAGTGCTGGGACGGATCGAGCTTTATAAGCTTCATCACGTCGCCCTGCGCCATATCAGGCAGAACGTCATCGTCGCCAGGCTTGGTGATTTGCGGCAGCACACGGGTGTAACCGTCGAACTTCAGGATGCGGCCCTTGGCGCGCAGCTCGAAGTCGCCGGCAGCGACGCTGACGGTGGTCGACAGGTATTGCGCCGGCAGCATCTGGCAAGCCAGGAACTGGCGCCAGATCAGCTCATAGAGGCGCTCAGCGTCACGCTCCATGCCGGCCAGCTTGCTTGGCGTGGTGTTGGCGTCGGAAGGACGAATCGCTTCGTGAGCCTCTTGTGCGCCTTCCTTGCTGCTGTAGACATTCGGCGACTCCGGCAGGTATTTCTTGCCGAACTCGGTTTCGATGTAATCGCGCGCCATCGCCACGGCATCAGCCGAGAGGTTGGTCGAGTCGGTACGCATATAAGTGATGTAGCCGGCTTCGTACAGACGCTGGGCCATCATCATGGTTTTCTTCACACCGAAGCCCAGGCGGTTGCTCGCGGCCTGTTGCAGTGTGGAGGTGATGAACGGTGCCGACGGCTTGCTGCTGGTCGGCTTGTCTTCACGCTTGACGATGCTGTAGCTGGAGGACTTGAGCTTCTCCAGCGCTGCCGTCGCTTGGGCTTCGTTCAGCGGCTTGAAGGCTTCGCCTCTCTCGCGAGCCACTTCGAAACGCACGGTCGAGCCTTTGGCGGTGCCGAGATCGGCATGCACTTCCCAGTACTCTTCCGGGTTGAACGCGCGGATTTCACGTTCACGCTCGACCACCAGTTTCACGGCAACCGATTGCACGCGACCGGCGGACAGACCACGGGCGATCTTCGCCCACAGCAGCGGTGAGACCATGTAGCCGACGACGCGGTCGAGGAAACGACGGGCCTGCTGCGCGTTCACTCGATCGATGTCGAGTTCGCCCGGCTCCGAGAAGGCTTCCTGAATCGCCTTCTTGGTGATTTCGTTGAACACCACGCGCTTGTAGCGGCTGTCGTCACCACCGATGGCTTCGCGCAGGTGCCAGGCAATGGCTTCCCCCTCGCGGTCCAAGTCGGTTGCGAGATAGATGGTGTCAGCATCCTTGGCGAGCCGGCGCAGCTCTTCGATGACCTTTTCCTTGCCCGGGAGGATCTCGTACTTGGCTTTCCAGCCGTGTTCAGGATCGACTCCCATCCGCGAGACCAGCTGCTTGCGCGCCTTCTCTTTCGGCGACAGCGCTGGCGCTTCGCCCGCAGCAGCCTTGCCGCGCTTGGCGGCTGGCTCCTTGCTGGCGCTAGCCGAACCGCTGGTGGGCAGGTCTCGGATATGGCCGATACTCGACTTCACCACGTATTGGTTGCCCAGATACTTGTTGATGGTCTTGGCCTTAGCCGGGGATTCCACAATGACCAGCGATTTGCCCATGGATCAGAAAATTCCTGAATTCTAGAAGTGAAAGGCGGTTGGCGCCTGACGCGGCACCGCTATATATAGTGGCTACAAGGTGAGGTCAAGCGCAGGGTTTTGCGCGCACTCGCCTTACGGCTTCGAAAAAAGGCTCGGTTCGGCTTGCACC
The DNA here is from genome assembly GCF_019710535.1 of Pseudomonas sp. 3-2. Taxonomy (NCBI): domain Bacteria; kingdom Pseudomonadati; phylum Pseudomonadota; class Gammaproteobacteria; order Pseudomonadales; family Pseudomonadaceae; genus Pseudomonas; species Pseudomonas sp. 3-2. The sequence continues at coordinate 4,435,063 of NZ_CP081200.1, forward strand.
AAAGCAAAGCGTGGGACCTGCTCGCCGTCAACCTCGACGGACTCCAGGAACATGCTCAAGGGACGTACCCAAAAGCCGTAATCGCCATACAGGGCTTGGTAAAAGACCACTTCTTCTTCGGTCTCGGAATGCCGCGCGACACTGAATACGCGGTACTGCGGACCTTTGTAATGTTGGTAGAGCCCAGGTTGTATCGGCATGCTTTGGCCCTCACTCAAATATTTTCAAAATAAAAACAAAATAAATCCGCAAAAACAAAAACCGGGGCACTTGGCCCCGGCTTCCATCGACGAGACGCTTAAACGCGTTCGAAGACGGTGGAGATGCCTTGGCCGAGGCCAATGCACATGGTGGCCACCCCGAAGGTGCCGCCATTCTGCTTCATCACGTTCAGCAACGTGCCGGAAATCCGGGCACCGGAGCAACCGAACGGGTGACCCAGGGCGATCGCGCCGCCGTGCAGGTTAACCTTCTCATTCATCTTGTCGAGCACTTTCAGGTCTTTCAGCACTGGCAGGGCCTGTGCGGCGAACGCTTCGTTGAGCTCGAAGAAGTCGATATCGTTGATACCCAGGCCGGCACGTTTCAGTGCTTTCTGAGTAGCCGGTACCGGACCATAGCCCATGATCGCCGGGTCCACACCCGCTACCGCCATCGAGCGAATCACCGCCATAGGCTGGATGCCCAGGTCCTGTGCGCGCTGTGCCGACATCACGATCATGCACGAAGCACCATCGGTGATCTGCGACGAAGTACCGGCCGTCACGGTGCCGCCCTTTGGATTGAACGCCGGCTTCAGAGCCGCCAGACTTTCCAGGGTGGTTTCCGGACGAATGGTTTCGTCGTAGTCGAAGGTTTTCAGGAAACCGTTCTCGTCGTAACCCTGCATCGGGATGATTTCGTCCTTGAACTTGCCTTCCACAGTCGCCTTGTGGGCCAACTGGTGGGAACGCACGCCAAAGGCGTCCTGCTGTTCGCGAGTGATGCCGTGCATTTTGCCCAGCATTTCAGCGGTCAGGCCCATCATGCCCGAGGCTTTCGCCGCGTACAGGGACATGTGCGGGTTCGGATCGACACCGTGCATCATGCTCACGTGACCCATATGCTCGACGCCGCCAACCACGAACACGTCACCGTTGCCGGTCATGATCGCTTGCGCCGCGGTGTGCAGCGCGCTCATCGACGAGCCGCACAGACGGCTGACGGTCTGGCCGGCCGAAGTGTGCGGGATCTGGGTCATCAGCGACGCCATGCGCGCGATGTTCCAGCCCTGCTCCAGGGTCTGGTTGACGCAGCCCCAGATCACGTCCTCGACTTCGGCAGGATCGACCTTGGTGTTGCGTTCCAGCAATTTGCTGATCAGGTGCGCCGACATGTCTTCGGCGCGGGTGTTGCGGTGCATGCCGCCCTTGGAGCGGCCCATCGGAGTACGACCGAAGTCGACAATCACGACGTCTCTAGGATTCAAGCTCATAAGTTCACTCTCACTCTAGTTGGGGGCGCTTAACCGAAGAAGCTCTGGCCGTTCTTGGCCATTTCGCGCAGCTTCGCGGTCGGGTGGTACAGCGCGCCCAAATCAGCGTACTGGTCGGCCAGGGCAACGAACTCGGCAACACCGATCGAGTCGATGTAGCGCAGCGCACCGCCACGGAATGGAGGGAAACCAATACCGTAGACCAGACCCATGTCGGCTTCGGCGGCGGTTTCGACGATGCCGTCTTCCAGGCAACGCACGGTTTCCAGGCACAGCGGGATCATCATCCAGTTGATGATGTCTTCGTCAGTGACTTCGCGCTGCTCGTAGACGATCGGCTTGAGCACTTCCAGTACCGACGGATCGGCGACTTTCTTCTGCTTGCCTTTCTTGTCGGCCTCGTAGGCATAGAAGCCCTTGCCGTTCTTCTGACCCAGACGTTTGGATTCGTAAAGCACGTCGATGGCCGAACGACGGTCGTCCTTCATGCGATCCGGGAAGCCTTCGGCCATCACGTCACGACCGTGGTGACCGGTGTCGATACCGACCACGTCCATCAGGTACGCTGGGCCCATCGGCCAGCCGAATTTTTCCATGATCTTGTCGATACGGACGAAGTCCACACCGGCGCTGACCAGCTTGGCGAAACCGCCGAAGTACGGGAACAGTACGCGGTTGACCAGGAAGCCCGGGCAGTCGTTGACGACGATCGGGTTCTTGCCCATTTTCTTGGCGTAGGCAACGGTGGTGGCGATGGCCTGCTCGCTGGATTTCTCGCCACGGATTACTTCCACCAGCGGCATCATGTGCACCGGGTTGAAGAAGTGCATGCCGACGAAGTTTTCCGGACGCTTGAGGGCCTTGGCCAGCAGGCTGATGGAAATGGTCGAGGTGTTGGACGCGAGGATGGTGTCCTCTTTGACCTTGTCTTCGACTTCCGCCAGAACGGCTTGCTTGACCTTCGGGTTCTCGACCACGGCTTCAACGACCAGGTCAACGTGACCGAAATCGCCGTAAGACAGCGTAGGACGAATGCCGTTGAGCACTTCAGCCATTTTCGCGGCGGTCATGCGGCCCTTGTCAACGCGACCGACCAGCAGCTTGGCGGCTTCAGCCAGACCTTGCTCGATGCCGTGCTCGTTGATGTCCTTCATCAGGATCGGCGTACCTTTGGAAGCCGACTGATAGGCGATACCGCCACCCATGATGCCAGCGCCCAGTACGGCAGCCTGCTTCACGTCCTTGGCGATTTCGTCGTAGGCCTTGGCCTTTTTCTTCAGTTCCTGATCGTTCAGGAACAGACCGATCAAGCTCTGCGCGGCAGAGGTCTTGGCCAGTTTCACGAAACCTGCCGCTTCGACTTCCAGCGCCTTGTCACGACCGAAATTCGCAGCTTTCTGGATGGTCTTGATCGCTTCGACCGGGGCCGGATAGTTCGGGCCAGCCTGGCCAGCCACAAAACCTTTGGCGGTTTCGAAAGCCATCATTTGTTCAATGGCGTTCAGCTTGAGCTTTTCCAGCTTAGGCTGACGCTTGGCCTTGTAGTCGAACTCGCCGGAGACGGCGCGCTTGATCAGCTCAAGGGCGGCATCCTGCAGCTTTTCAGGGGCAACCACGGCATCGACGGCGCCGACTTTCAGCGCGTCTTCAGGACGGTTTTCCTTGCCGGCGGCAATCCACTCGATGGCGTTGTCGGCACCGATCAGGCGCGGCAGGCGCACGGTACCGCCGAAGCCCGGGTAGATGCCCAGTTTGACTTCCGGCAGACCGATCTTGGCCTTGGTCGACATGACGCGGTAGTCCGCTGCCAGGCACATTTCCAGCCCCCCACCCAAAGCGATGCCATTGATCGCGGCGACGGTCGGAACGTTGAGGTCTTCGAAATCGCTGAAGATCTTGTTGGCTTCGAGATTGCCAGCAACCAGCTCGGCATCCGGCAGCTTGAAGTTGTCGACAAATTCGGTGATGTCGGCGCCGACGATGAACACGTCCTTGCCACTGCTGACGATCACGCCCTTGATCGAAGCATCTGCCTTGATGGTGTCTACGGCCTGACGCAGTTCGTTCAGGGTAAGACGGTTGAACTTGTTGACGGACTCACCCTTGAGGTCGAATTTCAATTCGACGATGCCACTTTCAAGAGCTTTAACCGTGATGGCTTTACCTTCGTAAATCATCAACTGATCTCCACGATATGGAAGCTGAACAGTACACGTCGGACGCAGGCGAATGGCTCGGCAGGACGCTTTTTCGTCGATGCTGACACCCATCCACCCGGCACACCCGCCAACGCGATAGTCGGGATTCTGTAGGAGCAGTCTGCAATACAAACGCTCAATTCATACGCCCGTTTGATTTGGGTACGCCACCTTCACGGAATTTCCGACAATTGTCAATCGCCCAAAATACGGGTTGAAATGCGACTTTGCGGTCATTTCTGTAGGACGCAGCCCGGCCACACACGCTTGCATGTGGGGGCATTCATAAGATTAATAGTTAGAAAAGTCGCCCTAATTCACGGCACGCCTTGTTTAACAGGCTACGCTGGCTGGACTACGAAGGAAAACAGGCGCACGTTTGTTGACCGGATCACCCGACTCAGCGCCAAAAAGACTTTCCGGCCTGCCTGGCCAACCCCGCCCGATGAATCATGTCGGGCTTTTTATTGCGCGTCTGCCAGACGTTTCGCACCGTTGCAGCGCGAAAAATCCGCAAGTCATGCCAGCGCTTTCAGCGTGGCATCAATGTCCAGCAAAACCGACGCATCCCCCTTCTCGCCCCAATAAAGGGCGATCATCTGCTTGTCGGCCTCGACCTTGAAAACGTTGCCCGGCAATTTTTCGAAATGATTGAGCAACAGCGGATCGTCACAGACTTCCTGCCACTGATTCACCCAAACACCCGGGGATTTCTGCCAATACGTCCAGCACGCCGGCTGTTTGCCACGGCGTGGCCGATGGTATTGCGCACACGGGCTAGGCGGCTCCTGAGACATCCAGTGCGGCCATTCCTGAGGCGCCAGCTGCATGGCCAGCCCGATGCGCCGGGCCTCCGTGCGCAGGGCTATCCGGCCACTCTGAGCACGGGACGGACGCAACCATGCCAACGGACTCAACACCACCAGCAGGATTGACACCACCAGCCAGACCGTCATATCTCTACTCCCGAATCCTGATGAGCCCATTGCGTCACTTTGGAACCAATGCGCTTGAAACCAGCCATACTTACCAATATTGATCCCTCACGAGGAGCACCTCATGCCCTACCACCATATCCTGGTCGCCGTAGATCTGACCGAAGAGTGCGACCCTGTGATCCACCGCGCCCGAGAGCTGTCGGTGAGCAATGGCGCCAAGCTGTCGCTGGTGCATATCGTCGAACCGATGGCCATGGCCTTCGGCGGTGACGTGCCGATGGATCTGTCACAACTGCAACAACAGCAGTTCGACCAGGCCAAGGAACGACTCGAACGCCTGAAGCACAAGTACACCGAGCTCGAAGGCGCCAACTGCCACCTGACCTATGGCCAGCCACGTCAGGAAATCCACCATTTTGCCAAGGAACAGCAGTGCGACCTGATCGTGGTCGGCAGCCACGGCCGGCATGGTCTCGCATTGTTGCTGGGCTCGACCGCCAATGACGTGCTGCACGGCGCACCATGCGATGTGCTGGCGGTGCACCTGGTCAAACGCTGATACCAGTCACTTATGAAAAGCTGAAAAGCCCGGCGCCCATCACTGGACGCCGGGCTTTTTCATGCCTGGAATCAATCAGGCGTCGAGCTCGGCCCAGCGCTCCACCAGCGCATCCAGCTCAGCCTGCAACTGCTCCAGAGAAGCAATCACCTTGGCCGTCTCGGCCGGCGGACGCTGATAGAAACCGGCCTCAGCCATTTCAGCCTCGACAGCAGCAATCTGCTGCTCTTTGGCATCGATGTCGCCCGGCAGCGCTTCCAGCTCGCGCTGAAGCTTGTAGCTCAGCTTCTTTTTCGCAGCCGGGGCCGCAGCAACCGGTGCGGCAACCGGAGCCGGTTCGGCAGTGACCACCGCCGAGTTCAGGTCAGCCTTGCCGGATTTGCTTTCCGTCACGCCCAGCAGACGCGGCGAGCCGCCCTGGCGGATCCAGTCCTGATAGCCGCCGACGTATTCGCGAACCTTGCCTTCACCTTCGAAGACCAGGGTGCTGGTGACCACGTTGTCGAGGAATGCCCGGTCGTGACTGACCATCAGCACAGTGCCGTTGAAGGTCAGCAGCACTTCTTCGAGCAGCTCGAGGGTTTCCACGTCGAGGTCGTTGGTCGGTTCGTCGAGTACCAGCAGGTTCGCCGGCTTGCTGAACAGTTTGGCCAGCAGCAGACGCGCACGCTCGCCACCGGACAACGCCTTCACCGGCGTGCGGGCACGCTGCGGGCTGAACAGGAAGTCGCCGAGGTAGCTGAGCACGTGGCGGCTCTGGCCGTCGATATCGATGAAGTCCCGACCTTCGGCGACGTTGTCGATCACGGTTTTTTCCAGATCCAGCTGATGGCGCAACTGGTCGAAGTAGGCCACGTCGATCCTGGTGCCCTCTTCCACTTTGCCGCTGGTCGGTTGCAGACCGCTGAGCATCAGTTTCAGCAGGGTAGTCTTGCCGGTACCGTTGGCGCCGAGCAGGCCGATCCGGTCGCCGCGTTGCAGCACCATGGAAAAATCGCGGATCAGGAACGGACCGCCCGGATGCGCGAAGCTCACGTTATCCAGCACCATTACCTGCTTGCCGGACTTCTCCGCTGTTTCCAGCTGGATGTTGGCCTTGCCGGTGCGCTCGCGACGCTCGCTGCGCTCCACGCGCAGGGCTTTCAGCGCACGTACGCGGCCTTCGTTACGGGTACGACGAGCCTTGATGCCCTGGCGAATCCACACTTCTTCCTGGGCCAGACGCTTGTCGAACAGCGCGTTGGCGGTTTCTTCGGCGGCCAGCGCGGCTTCTTTATGGACGAGGAAACTGGCGTAGTCGCCGTTCCAGTCGATCAGGCCACCGCGATCCAGTTCGAGGATGCGGGTGGCAAGGTTTTGCAGGAAAGAACGGTCGTGCGTGATGAACAGCACGGCGCCCTGGAAATCCTTCAGCGCTTCTTCAAGCCAGGCAATCGCACCGATGTCCAGGTGGTTGGTCGGTTCGTCGAGCAGCAGCAGATCCGGTTCGGACACCAGCGCCTGCGCCAGCAACACACGACGACGCCAGCCGCCGGACAGTTCGGCGAGGGTCTTGTCGGCCGGCAGTTGCAGGCGGCTCAGGGTGCTGTCGACCAGGGTCTGCAAGCGCCAGCCATCGCGGGCTTCGAGGTCGTGCTGGACGTGCATCAGCTTGTCCAGATCGGCATCGGTGACGATGTTCTGGCTCAGGTGATGGTATTCGGCGAGCAAGGCGCCAACGCCGTCGAGACCTTCGGCGACCACGTCGAACACAGTCCGCTCGTCGGCCACCGGCAATTCCTGCGGCAATTCACCGATTTTCAGACCGGGGGCACGCCACACCGAGCCGTCATCAGGCTTCTGGTCGCCCTTGACCAGTTTCATCATGCTGGATTTGCCAGTGCCGTTGCGGCCGATGATGCACACCCGCTCACCACGGGCGATCTGCCAGGACACCTTGTCCAACAACGGCATCGCGCCGAATGCAAGGGACACATCGCTGAATTTGAGCAGGGTCATGAGCTTCTCCAAAAACCGGGCGCGCATTCTACCTGAATCGGGGCCCGAGCAGGCCGGCAATTTCGACGCTGACGCACTCTGCACAACAATTGTTGCGAACTTGTGCTGCAAGGCCGGCAAAGCTTTCGCCGCCTGCTGGCAAAAGGCTAAGCTACAGACAATTCAGTGCGGGTTTTGGGCCGGCACTTGTCATGATTTCTCTGCCCGGATGTCTCATGCGCAGTCGCCTCTTCAGTGTTTTTTCATGTTTGCTGCTTTCCGCCGCTGCCGTTCAATCCGCCCAGGCGGTGGACCTGTCCACCCAACGCCAGTATTACGATGAAGCCAAGCGCGCCCTGGCCAAGGGCGATACCGGCCCGTATTTCCGTTACAGCCAGGCTCTGGCTGATTATCCGCTGGAGCCATACCTGGCTTACGACGAGCTGACCGCCCGCCTGAAAACCGCCAGCAACGCGGAGATCGAAAAATTCCTCGCCGAACACGGTGACCTGCCCCAGGCCAACTGGATGAAACTGCGCTGGCTGCGCTGGCTGGCCGATCGCGGCGACTGGGCGACGTTCGTCAAGTATTACGACCCCAAACTGAATTTCACCGAACTGGACTGCCTCAACGCGCAGTACCAGATCAGCCACAACAAGAAGGCCGAGGGCTACGCCAACGCCGAGAAACTGTGGCTGACCGGTAAATCCCAGCCCGCCGCCTGCGATGCGCTGTTCGGCATGTGGGCCGCCGAAGGTCAGTTGACCGAACAGAAACGCTGGGAACGCGCCAAACTCGCCGCCCAGCACCGCAACTATCCGCTGGCCAACAGCCTGGTCAACGGCCTGACCACCCTCGCCCCGCGCGGCCGCCTGCTGGTGGACGTGGCGCAGAAACCGGAATTGCTCAACCAGCCGTCGCGCTTCACGCCGGCCGATGAACCGATGTCGGACGTGGTCAGCCTCGGTCTGCGCCGCCTCGCGCGCCAGGATCCGGACAAGGCCATGGCCCTGCTCGACGGTTATGCCAGCAGCATGCATTTCTCCCGGGATGAAAAAGTCGCGATCGCCCGGGAAATCGGCCTGACGCTGGCCCGCCGCTTCGACAGCCGCGCGCTGGACGTGATGACCAAATACGATCCGGAACTGCGCGACAACACCGTGTCCGAATGGCGCCTGCGTCTGTTGTTGCGTCTGGCGCGCTGGGATGACGCCTACCAACTGACCCGCCGTTTGCCACAGGACCTGGCCACCACCAACCGCTGGCGCTACTGGCAGGCCCGCAGCCTGGAACTGGCGCAACCGCAGAACCCGGAAGCGCAGACGCTGTACAAGAATCTGTCGCGGGAGCGTGATTTCTACGGCTTCCTCGCCGCCGACCGCTCGCAGTCGCCTTACTCGCTGAACAACAAGCCGCTGGTGCTCAGTCAGGCGCTGATCAACAAGGTGCGCAACACCCCTGGCGTGCGTCGTGCGCTGGAGTTCCACGCCCGTGGGCAGATCGTCGACGGTCGCCGCGAGTGGTATCACGTCAGCCGGCATTTCAGCCGCGACGAAATGGTCGCTCAGGCAAAACTGGCCTACGACCTGAAATGGTATTTCCCGGCCATCCGCACCATCAGTCAGGCGCAGTACTGGGATGATCTGGATATCCGTTTCCCGATGGCCCACCGCGACACCCTGGTGCGCGAAGCCAAGGTGCGCGGCCTGCATTCGAGCTGGGTGTTCGCCATCACCCGTCAGGAAAGTGCGTTCATGGACGACGCCCGCTCCAGCGTCGGCGCCAGCGGCCTGATGCAACTGATGCCCGGCACCGCCAAGGAAACCGCGCGCAAGTTCAGCATTCCGTTGGCCTCGCCGCAGCAAGTGCTGGATCCGGATAAAAACATCCAGCTCGGCGCCGCCTATCTGAGCCAGGTGCACAGCCAGTTCAACGGCAACCGCGTGCTCGCCTCCGCCGCCTACAACGCCGGCCCCGGCCGCGTGCGCCAATGGCTGCGCGGCGCCGACCACCTGAGCTTCGACGTGTGGGTGGAAAGTATCCCGTTCGACGAAACCCGCCAGTATGTGCAGAACGTGCTGTCCTACTCGGTGATCTACGGCCAGAAACTCAACTCGCCACAGCCGCTGGTGGACTGGCATGAGCGGTATTTCGACGATCAGTGATCGGGGCGCGTATTGCCGATAGATCGACGTGAACAAAAATGCCTGCATCGAGAGATGCGGGCATTTTTTATGGCGTTCTACTGGGTCGGTTACTTAGTCGGTTACAGGGTCGGTCGAAGCTTGATGACCATCACTGAACTGCAACGCCGCCAACCGCGCATACAGCGGATTACTGGCAATCAACTCCTGATGTGTGCCGATCGCCACCAGTTTGCCCTGATCCATCACCGCGATCCGGTCGGCGTTTTTCACCGTGGCCAACCGGTGGGCGATGACCAGCGTGGTGCGGTTTTGCATCAGGCTCGGCAGCGCTTGCTGGATCAGGTGTTCGCTTTGGGCGTCAAGGGCGCTGGTGGCTTCGTCGAGCAGCAGGATCGGCGCGTCGACCAGCAACGCCCGGGCAATGGCCAGGCGCTGGCGTTGTCCACCTGACAGACCGAGGCCACCGTCGCCCAGATGGGTCTGGTAGCCGTCGGGCATCTGTTCGATGAAGTCGTGGGCGTGGGCGATTTTCGCGGCTTCCCGCACCTGCTCCAGCGTGGCGGTGGGGCAGCCGTAGCGAATGTTCTCTTCGACGCTGCCGAAGAACAGCGCCGGGGTTTGCGAGACCAGCGCGAAGCAGCGACGCAAGTCCAGCGGATCAAGGCTCGTCAGCGGCACGCCATCGATCAGGATCCGCCCTTCCCGGGGATCGTAGAAACGCAGCAGCAAGTCATACACCGTGGACTTGCCCGCGCCGGACGGTCCTACAAGCGCGAGGGTTTCTCCGGCGTTGATCGTCAGACTCAAGCCATCGACGGCAAGACTTTCGGGACGCGAAGGGTAGGAAAAACGCACATCCTGTAATTCCAGTTCGCCTTTGACTCGCTCCGGCAGCGTCACCAATCCCGCGGTCGGTGGCTGAATGATGTTCTCCGAACGCAGCAATTCGGCGATGCGCTCGGCGGCGCCGGCTGCTCGCTGCAACTCGCCAATCACTTCGCTCAACGTGCCAAACGCACTGCCAACAATCAGGCTGTAAAACACGAACGCCGCCAGTTCACCCGCCGAAATCCGCCCCGCGATCACGTCCATGCCGCCGACCCACAACATCACCGCGACGGCGCCGAGCACCAGCACGATCACCAGCGTGATCAGCCAGGCCCGCTGGAAAATCCGTTTGCGCGCGGTCTCGAACGCCTGCTCGACGGTGCTGGCGAACCGCTGTTCGTCCTGCACCTGATGGTTGTAGGCCTGCACGGTTTTGATCTGGCCGAGGGTTTCCGACACATAACTGCCAATGTCGGCAATCCGGTCCTGACTCAGCCGGGAGAGGTTGCGCACGCGACGGCCGAAAATCAGGATCGGCGCAATCACCAGCGGCAGCGCGATCACTACGATGCTGGTGAGCTTTGGGTTGGTGATGAACAGCAACACGACACCGCCAATGACCATCAGCAGATTACGCAGGAACAGCGACAGCGACGAGCCGATCACCGATTGCAGCAACGTGGTGTCAGCGGTCAGACGCGACTGGATTTCCGAGCTGCGGTTGTCTTCGTAGAACCCGGGATGCAGGTACACCAGATGGTTGAACACCTGCCGGCGAATGTCTGCCACCACGCGCTCACCGATCCACGACACCAGGTAAAACCGCGCAAAGGTGCCGACCGCCAGGCCGAACACCAACAGCATGAACAGGCCGATGGATTGGTTGAGCAAGTGCGGCGACTGGGTCATGAAGCCTTGATCGACCAGCAGCTTGATGCCCTGCCCCATCGACAGGGTGATGCCCGCCGTGACGATCAGCGCCAGCAGTGCGCCGAAGGCCGGCCAGCGATAGGGAGCAAGGAAATGACTGGTCAGGCGCAAGGCCCGGCGGTGGCGCGAGGAAAGCATCGAGATCATTCAGGTTCACGTCGTGTGCTGATGGATAGGGCCAGCCTACAGAGTCAAATGGGGTGGAACTCTGCAAATCACAATGAGTCAGGTTAATTATGACCGGCAAGACTACCCCCTAGACGCTATTGGTCTAAGGTCCGGGTTGAGACAGACGGTCATTTCTGTTTGAGTGGAGATGCCGTTCCGGACCGACCGCAGGGAGTTGTCACAGCCTGGTCACCTGACGGTTTTAACCTAGGCACACAACCTGATGAGGAGACAGGCCATGTCCTTGCAAAACAGCAGCGATGACAAGATTGAAGTGATCCGCACCAAGCCCGGCCAACCTCTGGGTTGCTCGATCATCGACGAAAACGGGCGTGAAATCGAGATCACTGAAGACATGATCCAGGACGCCTGCCGCGAACTGGAGAAGCGATTGGTCAAGCCTGCCGAACAAAAGTGATATCGCCACCGTCTTCCTGACCCGGCCCCTGCAGGCCGGGTTTTTTCTGCCCGCTGTTTATACCGCCACAGCCCCCAGCGCGGTCACGATCTGGCGCAAGACGGGCGAATCCCCCTCGATCCGCACCTTCAAGCCTTCGATTTCGCGTCGCGAAGGATACTGTTTGCGCAGCAGATCAAACGCGGCACGTTGCTCACCGACGCTGCCCAGCAGCGTGCGACGGAAATCCGCATCGTCCCGGCGCGGGTCGTACACACCGCGGCACAACATCGCCAGCGCCCAGGCCGGATCGCTGTCGGCATGCAGGGAAACTTCCGACAGCCACGGCGCCGGCAGCAGATCACCGAGCTGAATGCTGGCCGGCTCACCGATAAATTCGCAGTACGCCTGATAGATCTGCGCCGTGCCGCGCTGTTTGCCGTCGAGGCTGTAACCGGCGATGTGCGGCGTCGCCAGCACGCAGAGCTCGGCCAGCGCCACATCGACTTGCGGCTCGGCTTCCCAGACATCGAGCACCGCTTGCAGGTCTTCACGCTCCAGCAGCACCTCGCGCAACGCGGTGTTATCCACTACCGGACCGCGCGCCGCGTTGATCAGCCAGGCGCCGGGCTTGAGCTGCTGCAAACGCTGCTCGTCGAACAAATGCCAGGTCGCGCCGTCGCCGCTGCGGGTCAGCGGGGTATGCAGGCTGATCACATCGCACTGCGCGATGATCTGCTCCAGGCTGACATAGTCGCCGCCCTCGGCCGCCTGACGTGGCGGGTCGCAGACTTTCACGTTCCAGCCCAAGCCTTTCAGGACCTTGATCAGGCGACCGCCGACTTCACCGGCACCGATCACACCGTAAGTACGTTCACGCAAATCGACGCCTTCAATTTCCGCCAGGGTCATCAGGCTGCCCAGCACGTAATCGACCACGCCCCGGGCATTGCAACCGGGCGCGCTGGACCAGGTGATGCCGGCCTCGTTGAAATAGTCGAGATCCAGATGATCGGTGCCGATGGTGCAGGTGCCGACAAAACGCACCTTGCTGCCTTCGAGCAGTGCGCGGTTGACGTTGGTCACCGAGCGCACCAGCAGCACGTCGGCGTGTTCGACCGTGGCCCGGTCGATGGAACGGCCCGAAACCCGGCGGATCTCGCCGAAACCGGCAAAAAAGGCATCGAGCAGCGGGATATTTTCGTCGGCAACAATCAGCATGGCGGGGCTCCTTGGGCGGATCGGCAGTGTAGGCGCTGGGACTGCGATGAGCCAGCAGGCTGTGATTTCTTGATGAGGCGCCTCGATTACAAATACGCAACAGAGGATTTTTCCTGACCGTTACGTCAGCGGCGTAGAATGCCCGGCCTTGCGCATCAACCCCTGTGGACGCTTTGCCTGTGAATTCCGTGACTGACCGCCCTGCCGCCGTTTCCCTCAACCGCCCTGCCCGGGTTCGCCTGGAGCTGAAAAACCTGCTCGGCCTGGCCCTGCCGATCATGATCGCGCAACTGGCGACCACCGCCATGGGCTTCGTCGATGCGGTGATGGCCGGGCGCGTCGGACCCAAGGATCTGGCGGCCGTGGCGCTGGGCAACTCGATCTGGGTGCCGGTGTTCCTGCTGATGACCGGCACCCTGCTGGCCACCACCCCGAAAGTCGCCCAGCGCTTCGGCGCCGGCACTCACAGTGAAATCGGCCCGATCGTGCGCCAGGCCTTGTGGCTGGCACTGGTGGTGGGCCTGATGGCGACTACGATGCTGTTCAGCGCCGAACCGATCCTGCACCTGATGAAAGTCGATCCGGAACTGATCGGCCCGTGCATGCAGTACCTGCACGGCATCGCCAGCGGTCTGCCAGCCGTTGCCTTCTACCATGTGCTGCGCTGCACCAGTGATGGCCTCGGCCGCACGCGGCCGGCGATGGTGCTGGGCCTGTGTGGGCTGGCGCTGAACATTCCGCTGAACTACGTGTTCATTTATGGCCACTTTGGCGTGCCTGCGATGGGCGGCGTCGGCTGCGGCTGGGCCACGGCGATCGTGATGTGGGTGATGGCGCTGGGTCTGGCCGGTTATGAGCGCTGGGCACCAGCCTACAAGTCGAGCGAACTGTTCAGCCGGTTCGACTGGCCGCAATGGGCGGTGATCAAGCGTTTGCTGGCCATCGGTCTGCCGATCGGCGTCGCGGTGTTTGCCGAGTCGAGCATCTTCGCGGTGATCGCGCTGCTGATCGGCAGCCTCGGCGCCACCGTGGTGGCCGGGCACCAGATCGCGCTGAACGTCAGCTCGCTGGTGTTCATGATTCCGTACTCGCTGGGCATGGCCGTGACGGTGCGGGTCGGCCAGGCTCTGGGCCGTGAAGAACCTCGCGAAGCACGTTTCGCCGCGGGTGTCGGCATGGGCACCGCGCTGGCTTACGCCTGCCTGTCGGCGAGCATAATGCTGCTGATGCGCGAACATATTGCTGCGATCTACACCTCCGATCCGATGGTGATTCATATCGCGGCGATGCTGATCGTGTACTCGGCGCTGTTCCAGTTCTCCGACGCGATTCAGGTTACCGCTGCTGGCGCCCTGCGCGGTTATCAGGACACCCGGGTGACGATGATCCTGACCCTGTTCGCCTATTGGGGTATCGGTCTGCCGGTGGGTTACGCACTCGGCCTGACCGACTGGCTCGGCGAACCGCGTGGCCCGAGCGGCTTGTGGGAAGGTTTGATCGTCGGCCTCAGCTGCGCGGCGCTGATGCTGTCGATCCGCCTGACGCGCAGCGCACGCAAACGCATTCGCATCAGCCGCTTGATGGGCTGACCGGCCATAAAAAAAGACCTGCATTTGCAGGTCTTTTTTTGCCTTGCGATCAACCGGACTTCTTGCGGATCCAGTACAGATAGGTCCCGGCTTCTTCGTGCTGCCCCACCAATTCATGGTCGAGAAACACGCAGAACTTGGGGATGTCGCGGCGGGTCGACGGGTCGGTGGCGATCACCTTGAGCAGGCCACCGGGCACCAGGTCGCGGATGTGCTGGTGCAGCATCATCACCGGCTCCGGGCAGTTGAGGCCCGTAGCATCGAGGGTGCCGTCGACCGGCGTATCGATCATTTCACTCATGATTCACTCCTGAAACTGGCCGGCATTGTCGCCCAATGCCGGGTGTTCGGTCACCTGTCGTGCGCTCAGCGGGCTTTGGCTTTCTTCACGTCATGGCGGCGCAGATGGCAGGTCACTTCCTCACGGTCGTGGTACAGCTGCTTGCAACCGATGTCGACCTTGATCCCACGGGCCTTGAAACCGTCGGCGATACGCTCGAGCAAGCGCTTCACTTCGGCGTAACGCTGCTTCATCGGCAGCTTGAGGTTGACCACTGCTTCCCGACAATGCCCCTCGCCGATCCACTCTTCGAGCATCGCGGCGTTGCGCGCCGGTTTCTCGACGATGTCGCAGACCATCCAGTCCACCGGTTGCTTGGGTTTGAAGGTGAAACCGTCAGCCATCAAATGCTGCACCAGACCGGTGTCCATCAGGCTTTCGGCCATCGGGCCGTTGTCGATGGCGGTCACCAGCATGCCGCGATTGACCAGTTGCCAGGTCCAGCCGCCCGGCGCAGCGCCGAGGTCGACGCCGGTCATGTCGCTGTGCAGGCGATCTTCCCACTGATCGCGGGGGATGAAGTGGTGCCAGGCCTCTTCCAGTTTCAGGGTCGAACGGCTCGGCGCCTCGCGCGGGAACTTCAGGCGCGGAATGCCCATCGGCCACATCGCCGAGTTGCCGGCGTCGGCCAGACCGAGAAACACCTCACGACCGCTCTTGAAGGTCAGCAGCAGGCGCGGCTTGCTCGCGTCCTCCACCAGTTTGCCGGCGCCGGTCAGCGCCTTGCGCAGTGGGCCTTCGAACTTCTTGCAGAAATTCGACAATTCCTTGCCGTCGTTGGTGTCGACGACTTCCAGCCACAGGCTGCCACAGACCGGGAATTCAGCCATGTGCGCGAGGATCACGCTGATGCGGTCGTTTTCCGGCAGATCGATGAAAAACCCGCGCGCCCACTGGCGCGGGAAGATCAACTCGGCGAAACGCTGACCGCGCATCAGACGCTCGGCGCCATCCTCTTCGCTGCAGACAAACTCGGCGCAAGCGGTGGCCGATTTGGCCTTGGCGTAGCCGGCCACGTTCAGTTGGGCGGCGAGGTCGGAAATCTCCGAGCAGACTTCGCCTTCGAAGCCTGGCCGGCAATGCATGAATAGGGTGTTCATTCTTACTCCTGGGCAGAGGGCGATCATTCATCCCCTGCGCGATGCCCAGACCCTGCTTTGAAGCAAAGCCTGTCACGAAAACCGGCGCATGATAGCCCATGTCGGAACCTTGGACTTGCCCATAGAGTCCAGTTATTAGCCAGCTACTGAAAACAGGGCTACGTTGATAGCTCTGCCCGTCCCCTCAATCCGTAGCCGTGCGGATTCAAAGGAGTGATCGTAATGCCGTCCCTCGATAGTCTGAATTCTCTGAAAACCCTCAAAGTCGATGACAAGACTTACCACTATTTCAGCCTGCCGGATGCCGCCAAGACCTTGGGCGATCTCGACAGGCTGCCGATGTCGCTGAAAGTTCTGCTGGAAAACCTGCTGCGCTGGGAAGATGAAAAAACCGTCACCGGCGCCGACCTCAAGGCGCTTGCCGCGTGGCTCAAGGAGCGCCGCTCCGACCGGGAAATCCAGTACCGCCCTGCCCGTGTGCTGATGCAGGACTTTACCGGCGTACCGGCGGTCGTCGATCTGGCCGCGATGCGCGCCGCCATGGCCAAGGCCGGTGGTGATCCGCAGCGGATCAACCCGCTGTCGCCGGTGGATCTGGTGATCGACCACTCGGTGATGGTCGACAAGTTCGCCAGCGCCAGCGCCTTCGAACAGAACGTCGACATCGAAATGCAGCGCAACGGCGAACGCTACGCCTTCCTGCGCTGGGGCCAGAGCGCCTTCGATAACTTCAGCGTGGTGCCGCCGGGCACCGGGATCTGCCACCAGGTCAACCTCGAATACCTCGGTCGCACGGTGTGGACCAAGGACGAAGACGGCCGTACCTATGCCTTCCCCGACACACTGGTCGGCACCGACTCCCACACCACCATGATCAACGGCCTCGGCGTACTGGGCTGGGGCGTGGGCGGGATCGAGGCGGAAGCGGCGATGCTCGGGCAACCGGTGTCGATGCTGATTCCGGAAGTGATTGGTTTCAAACTTACCGGCAAACTAAAGGAAGGCATCACCGCCACCGACCTGGTGCTGACCGTCACCCAGATGCTGCGCAAGAAAGGCGTGGTCGGCAAATTCGTCGAGTTCTATGGCGACGGCCTCGCCGACCTGCCGCTGGCCGACCGCGCAACCATCGCCAACATGGCCCCGGAATATGGCGCGACCTGCGGTTTCTTCCCGGTGGATGACGTGACCCTCGACTACCTGCGCCTGTCCGGCCGTCCGCCTGAAGTGGTGAAACTGGTCGAGGCCTACACCAAGGCTCAGGGTCTGTGGCGCCTGCCCGGTCAGGAACCGGTGTTCACCGACAGCCTGGCGCTGGACATGGGCAGCGTCGAAGCCAGCCTCGCCGGGCCGAAACGCCCGCAGGACCGCGTCTCGCTACCGAATGTCGGCCAGGCGTTCAGCGACTTCCTCGACTTGCAGTTCAAACCCACCAGCAAGGAAGAAGGACGCCTGGAAAGCGAGGGCGGTGGTGGCGTGGCGGTGGGCAATGCCGATCTGGTCGGCGAAACGGATTACGAGTACGACGGCCACACCTATCGCCTGAAAAACGGGGCCGTGGTGATTGCCGCGATCACCTCCTGCACCAACACCTCCAACCCGAGCGTGATGATGGCCGCCGGCCTGCTGGCGAAAAAAGCCGTGGAAAAAGGCCTGACCCGCAAGCCGTGGGTGAAAAGCTCATTGGCACCGGGGTCGAAAGTGGTCACCGATTACTACAAGGCCGCCGGGCTGACGCAGTACCTCGACCAGCTCGGGTTTTCACTGGTGGGTTACGGCTGCACCACTTGCATCGGCAACTCCGGACCGCTGCCTGAACCGATCGAAAAAGCCATCCAGAAAGCCGACCTGACCGTGGCTTCGGTGCTGTCCGGCAACCGCAACTTTGAAGGCCGGGTGCATCCGCTGGTGAAAACCAACTGGCTGGCCTCGCCGCCACTGGTGGTCGCCTACGCCCTGGCCGGCACTGTGCGCACCGACATCAGCAGCGAGCCGCTGGGTAACGACCAGCAGGGCAATCCGGTTTACCTGCGCGACATCTGGCCGAGCAGCAAGGAAATCGCCGACGCGGTGAATCAGGTCAATACGGCGATGTTCCACAAGGAATACGCCGAGGTGTTCGCCGGTGACGAACAGTGGCAAGCCATCGAAGTGCCGCAAGCCGCGACCTACGTCTGGCAGGCGGATTCGACCTACATCCAGCATCCGCCGTTCTTCGATGACATTGCCGGGCCATTGCCGGTGATCGCTGACGTGCAAGGCGCGCGAGTGCTGGCGCTATTGGGCGATTCGGTGACCACCGACCACATCTCCCCCGCCGGCAACATCAAGGTCGACAGCCCGGCCGGGCGTTACCTGCGCGAGCAAGGCGTCGAGCCACGGGACTTCAACTCCTACGGCTCGCGCCGGGGCAACCACGAAGTGATGATGCGCGGCACGTTTGCCAATATCCGTATCCGCAACGAAATGCTCGGCGGCGAAGAAGGCGGCAACACGATCTACATTCCGACCGGCGAAAAGCTGGCTATCTACGACGCGGCCATGCGCTATCAGGCGTCGGGGACGCCGCTGGTGGTGATTGCCGGGCAAGAATACGGCACTGGCTCCAGCCGCGACTGGGCGGCCAAGGGCACCAATCTGCTGGGCGTGAAAGCGGTGATCGCCGAAAGCTTCGAGCGCATTCACCGTTCCAACCTGGTGGGCATGGGCGTGCTGCCGTTGCAGTTCAAACTGGATCAGAACCGCAAGAGCCTGAACCTCACCGGCAAGGAAACCCTGGATATCCAGGGCCTGAGCGGTGTCGAGCTGACGCCACGGATGAACCTGACCCTGGTCATCACCCGTGAAGACGGACGGCAGGAGAAAATCGAAGTGCTGTGCCGCATCGACACCTTGAACGAGGTGGAGTACTTCAAGTCCGGCGGGATTCTGCATTACGTGTTGCGCCAGTTGATCGCCTCGTAAGACCTGCAGATGCAGAAACACCGCCAGATCGGCGGTGTTTCTGTTTGAGCACGGCACTTTTCTGCAGACGAAAAAAAACCCGCCGAAGCGGGTTTTTCCCAAGACCATTATCGACTCCCTGTCGGCAGCGATCCTTGCTAATGGTCGATCATCCGTGATCCTGAAACACTCCCTGTGCTTCAGTTGATGAGGCTAGATTACGCTCTGGATCCAATCGGCAATAGTCGAAAAAGCTACCAGCGCGTGTAAGACATTCGCCATAGCGCGCCTTCCGAAAACCCTTAGGCGTGTCAGGCATTGAGCGCGGAAGCCGCCAGTCGTGCGACTTTCAGCTGCCCGGTGGCGGCTTTTGGCTCGTCATCCTCCATGAACCATGCGGCAGATAGTCCGGCGAAGGCCAGTACCCATTGCAGCAGGCGCTTTCGTTCAATTCCCGCTGCTTTGCAGGTCACCTCGACTTGCCGCCGAAAGCGCTCCGGATCAGTTGCCGTCGGCAATTCCGGGTTGCAGATCAGGTTGGCGTAGTCGTAACCGCGCTCGCCCCGCACCCGCTTGGGGTCGATGGCCAGCCAGCCCCGCGGGCCGAAATCGAGGACGTTGTCGTGGTGCATGTCGCCGTGCAGCACCACCACGTCCTGCGGCTCGGCGAGCAAGGTCTGGGCGGTTTGCAGGCATTCGGCGTACTGGCCGCCGTATCGGGCTGCGGCCACTCGTAATGCAGCGAACCACGGCGCCAGTTCCACCAACGGGGGTGGCGGCGTTGGTCGCGGTGCGTGCAGGTGCGCCAGCGCTCGACACATGATCCGTGTGGCTTCGTCGTCTTCGCCGTTGAGCGCCATGTGCATCAGCGAACGCTGGCCCATGGCCCGCTCCAGCAACAGGCCTTCCTCGTAATGAGCGAGCACCCGGGCGGCGCCATCGCCGTCCCACCAGGTCATCAGCAGGTTGCCGTACTTTTCCTCGTCGTCCACCGCGACTTTCAGCATTGCCGGCACATCGCCCTGACGCACCGGCAACAGGCGGCTGCCCGGGGTGATGACCGGCTCGCCGTCCGGCACCAGCGCCCAGCGTTCCAGCCACGGCGTGAACAGGCCGAGATCAGCCACCTTCACGCTCGCGGGCCCGTTCGCTCTCCGCGAGGAAGTGTTCAAGTCGACTCAACTGTTCCTCCCAGCCCCGGCTGTCCATGTAATACGCCTCTTTCTGGCGCACGTCGGGAATGTGCGCGAAACCGGATTCGGAGACTTTCAGCAACGTACCGTTCTCGTAGTCCTGCAATTCGAATCTGACCAGCGTGGTCGGTTCCTGGGAGTAGTCGATTTTCGGGTTCACCGCGTAGGGGTGCCAACGGAAGGAGAACAACTGCTGCGGCTCGACCCGCTCCACCAGCACGTTCCACAACACATGTTCATAACCGGGGTATGTGACCTGCCCTTGCGTCCATTCGCCCGCGATAAACCGCCGGCCCTCCAGCGCAACGCCGAACCACTGGCCGAACGCCTCGGCATCGACCAGGGCGCGCCAGACATGGGAGCGCGGCGACCTGAGCATGATCTTGCGTTCAAAGCTGTTGGGTACTGGTTTCATACGTCACCTCCTGTTTTGAACAGTAGGCTTGTATGACCACATGTCCAATCCGAAGTTGTATCAATCCAGTGCAACGGTCGGGTCTGATTGAAATATCCGGCAGTATTTTGGATCACCGGTTCGTCAGAATGCGCACGGATCGGCGCGGCGAAACTGCTAACGTTCCCAGCGAATTGAACGACACAAGGACGTCATCATGCAGCCCTCCCTCCCCGAACGTTACCGTGGCGCCCTGCTCGGCCTGGCCTGCGGCGATGCCGTGGGAACCACCGTCGAATTCCAGCCTCGCGGCAGCTTCCGCCGCCTGACCGACATGGTCGGTGGCGGGCCTTTTCACTTGAAGCCCGGACAATGGACCGACGACACCTCGATGGCGTTGTGCCTGGCGGAGAGTCTGCTGAACAAAAACGCATTCGATGCCGCTGATCAGATGGGCCGCTATCTGAACTGGTGGCAATGGGGTTATCTGAGCTCGACCGGCGAATGCTTCGACATTGGCATGACCGTGAGCCAGGCGCTGGATCGCTATCAACACACCGGAGAGCCGTTTGCCGGCTCCACCGATCCCGATAGCGCCGGCAATGGCTCGTTGATGCGACTGGTGCCCGTGGTTCTGTTTTATTTCCCCGATGCCCGGCAAATCAGGCGATTCGCCGCCGACAGTTCACGCACCACACACGCGGCGCCCGAGGCCATCGAATGTTGCCAGTTGTTTGCCGAACTGCTCTGCAAGGCCCTGGAAGGCGCATCGAAAGCGCAACTGCGCACTCTGCCGCAAACATCCTTCAACCAGCCCAAGGTGGCGGCGATTGCCCGGGGTAACTACCTGCACAAGACCGAGCGCGACATTCGCGGCAGCGGCTACTGCGTCGAATCCCTGGAAGCGGCGCTATGGTGCTTCCAGCATACCGACAGTTTTTCCGCAGCCATCCTGCAGGCGGCGAATCTGGGCGATGACGCGGACACCACGGCCGCCATCGTCGGTCAGTTGGCCGGTGCCCATTACGGCGTGCAGGGAATCCCGTCCGCGTGGCTGGAAAAACTGCATGACGGAGAGGAAATTGCCGCGACTGCCGAACGGTTGCTCAACGCATCCAGACATCGCACACCTTGTTAGCGCGACGAAGCCGCTAAACTGCCCGGCAAGTTCATTCATCAAAGCGAGATGACTCATGTCCCCACGCCTGCTTTTGGCCCTGACACCCTTTCTTTTCACTTCCGTCGTCCACGCCGCCGTGGACTGCGCCAATGCCAGCGATCAGGCGACGATGAATCAGTGCGCCGCGCAGGAAAACAAGGCGGCGGACAAAGAGTTGAACGCGGTTTATCAACAGATCACCGCCCGTTTGAAGGACAACCCTGAGGGCAAAAAAATGCTGGTGAGCGCGCAACGGGCATGGATCGGCTTTCGCGATGCCGAGTGCAAGTTTTCGGCATCCGGGGTGGCAGGCGGGAGTGTTTATCCGTTGATCTACAACAATTGCATCACCTCAGTGACAAAGACGCGAACCGAGGCGCTCAAGCAGTATTTGAAGTGTGAGGAAGGTGACATGAGCTGTCCGGTACCCGGGGCCTGACTTTTGTAACTGTTTCGAGGGCCTCTTCGCGGGCAAGCCCGCTCCCACATTTGAACCGCATTTCAAATGTGGGAGCGGGCTTGCTCGCGATGGCTTCAGGGCGATGGCAAGCACCACCGGCGCTACGGCAGGTGGAGTGCCTCAGCGTTGCCACACCTCGCCATTCAGGAAAAACGCTCGGGCATTGTCTTCGAGACTTTCCAGGTGATAACCGCCCTCCTGCACGATCAGGCATGGCAGGCCCAGGCTGCGGATCCGCTCGCCCAGTACCGCAAAGCCCTCACGGGTCACGGCGACTTTGCTTTGCGGGTCCAGCTCATAGATATCGAAGCCCAGCGACAGCACCAGCACCTCGGCGCCGAACTCGCGCACCGCATCCAAAGCGACTTCCAGTTGCCCGAGAAAATCCGCTTCGCTTGAACCATGGGCCATCGGCAGGTTGAGATTGAAGCCCTCCCCCGCGCCGCTGCCGCGTTCGTCGGCGAACCCGGCGACGCCCGGGTAGAAGTTGGTCGGATCGCCATGCACCGAAACGTAAAGCACGTCATCGCGGTCGTAAAAAATCTCCTGGATGCCCTGACCGTGGTGCATGTCGGTGTCGAGCACGGCGACTTTTTCAAACTTGTCGCGCAGCACTTGCGCCGCCACCGCTGCGTTGTTCACGTAGCAGAAACCGCCCGCTGCTTCTGCCCGGGCATGGTGCCCCGGCGGACGGCACAAGGCGTAGGCTGCGGGCTCACCGTCGATCAGCGCCTGAGCCCCGGCCATTGCGCTTTGCGCCGACCAGTAGGCGGAACGCCAGGTCTGCTCGCCGACCGGGCAACTGCCGTCCGCCAGATAGCGCGCCGCCTGGGCGAGGATGCCGCGCAAGGCGTTGGGCTCGCGGACGAAGATGTTCGACATCACCTCATCGCCCCAGTCTTCGGGGATTTCCTTCCAGCGTGCATGCGCTTCCTGAAGGAACGTCAGATACGGCGCACCGTGTACCGCCAGCAACGGTGCGAGGCCGGCATCGATCGGCTGCTCGACGCTGAAACCCAAACCGTGGGCGGCCTGCACCAGACGTTGCGCACGCTCGGGGACTTCCTGCGGCGTGCGCATCTGCCCCCGCGAGTAATAGCTGCGTGGATGGTGGAGCAATTGTTCGGGGTGGAAAAAACTGCGCATAGTGATACCTGTCAGTTAACGAATATCTTGAATCCGGCGCCGTCAACTGTGGGAGCGGGCTTGCTCCCACAGAGATTGCGTTTATTCAGCTCGACCGGCGCGAGCCAGCACGGCGTTGAGCAATACATCGGTGCCCTGCTTCACATCTTCGGGCAACACGTCCTCGGCTTCGTTGTGGCTCAAGCCGCCAACGCACGGGATGAACACCATCGCCGTCGGGCAGTAGCGTGCAAGATGAATCGCGTCATGCCCGGCGCCGCTGACAATCGACTGCTGAGCGTAGCCCAGCGCATCTACCGCTTCTTGCACCGCCGCCACGCATTCGGCGTCGAACGGTGTGGCCGGGCTGATCCAGTGCGGGGTGATCGTCAGATTCAGACCTCGCCCATCGGCGATCGCCTGCAGGCGGGCGCGGACTTGTTGCTCCATGGTGGCAATGGCGTCGTCGCGGTGATGACGCAGATCGACGGTGAAATTCACCAGCCCCGGAATGGTGTTGCGCGAGGACTTGTTGATACTCAACTCGCCGACCGTGGTCAGGCCTTCGGGGGCAAAATCCGTGGCCAAGCCTTCAATCGCCTGAATCATCCGCGCCACGCCGTACAGCGCATCTTTGCGCAGCGGCATCGGCGTGGTGCCGGCGTGAGCGGCCATGCCTTCGACACGCACATCGAGCCAGCGGATCGCCTGACCGCCCGTGACCACGCCGATGCTTTTGGCGTTGTCCTCGAGGATCGGGCCTTGTTCGATGTGCGCTTCAAAATACGCGTCCACCGCGCCTCCCAACGGGCGATCACCGGCATAACCGGTACGCTGCAAAGCCTCGGCAACGCTGATGCCATCGACATCACGCACCGCCAGCGCGGCGTTCAGATCCATGATTCCGGTGAACACCGCCGAGCCGAACATGGCCGGGGTGAAGCGCGCACCTTCTTCGTTGGTCCATACCGCCACTTCCAGCGGTTTGCGGGTCTGGATGTTCAGGTCGTTGAGGCAACGTACCACTTCCAATCCTGCGAGTACGCCGTAGACGCCGTCGAAACGTCCGCCTTCGGGCTGGGTGTCGAGGTGGCTGCCCATCATCACCGGCGCGGCGTCCGGATCGGTGCCGGCGCGACGGGCGAACAGGTTGCCGATGGCGTCCACGCTCAGGGTCATGCCGGCTTCGCGGCACCAGTGGGCGAACAGTTCGCGGCCGGCCTTGTCTTCGTCGCTCAATGCCAGACGGCAGCTGCCGCCTCGGGCTGTGGCACCGATTTCGGCCATGGCCATCAGGCTCGCCCACAGGCGTTGGCCATTGATTTTCAACATGAGGTTCTCCTGAAATTCCGGGTCAGGCACGGGCCAGTTCCGCGCGATGAGCACTGGCGTGACGCCGGGCGAGGGACAGCACGCACACCAGCGAAATGCCGGCGATCAGGCTGTAGAACAGCGCCATCGGCCACCACTGCCCGGTGAACTTGTGCGCGAGCATCGTGCCGATCAGCGGCGTCAACCCACCGGCCACCGCGCCGCAAATCTGATAGGCCAACGAGATCGCGGTGTAGCGCACGCGGGTCTCGAACATGCCGCTGACGTAACCGGCGATCACCGCGTAGAACGAGGCCATGCACACCACCGCCAGCGCGATGCCGAGGATGATCAGCGGCGCCTGGGCCGAACTGACCAGCACGAACATCGGATACGGCGAGGCCATCGCCAGCAGAGACACCAGGCACAGGAAACGTGTCGCACCGATCTTCTCCGCCGTCCACGCGGCCAGCGGCTGGATGCAGAACTGAATGATCGCGACGAAAAACAGGCATTCGAGAATCAGCGAACGTGGCAGCGCCAGTTGCTGAGTGGTGTAGGCGATCATGAAAGTGTTGGTGAAATACACCCCTGCGATGCCCAGCGTGTTGGCGCCGATGCACAGCAACAGTGGGCGCCACGCGGTGCGCAGGACTTCCATCACCGGCGCCTGCTCTTTCTTGATTTGCTTGCTGGCCTGCTCGCGGCTAGCGAGGAATTCCGGTGACTCATTCACGCCCAGACGAATCGCCAGGCCCACCAACAGCAACAGCGCACTGGCGAGGAACGGCAGACGCCAGCCCCAGCTCATCAGGTCTTCTTCCGGCAAACGGGTCACGGCACTGAAGGCCAGCAGCGACAGGATCAGACCCGCCGGACTGCCCAGTTGCGCGAACGAGGCGAAGAAATTGCGCCGCCCCTTCGGCGCATGCTCGCCGGCCATCAACACCGCCCCGCCCCACTCGCCACCGACGGCAATGCCCTGGACGATGCGCAACAGAATCAGCAGCACCGGCGCTGCCGCGCCGATCTGCGCGTAGGTCGGCAGCAGACCGATGCACACCGTGACCACGCCCATCATCAACAGCGTGATGATCAGTGATTTCTTGCGGCCGATACGGTCGCCGATATGACCGAAAATGATCCCGCCCAACGGCCGGGCGAAGAAGCCCACGGCGAAGGTGCCGAACGCGGCCATGGTGCTGAACAGCGGATCGTCGGAGGGAAAGAACAGCGCACCGAACACCAGCGCGGCGGCGGTGGCGTAGATGTAAAAGTCGTACCACTCGATCATGGTGCCGATGAAGGCTGCGGCCGCCGCACGGCGCGGCTGGTTCGAAGCGTGGGGCTTCATGGGGTCGGGCTCCTTTGATTGTTTTTTTGGCAGGAGGAAAACGTAAATCCAAGGCGCTCTGGCGGCGCCTGTCGTGGGGTGATTTATCGTCCCGGGGCTATGATTAGTCAATTTTCTATTTATTATTCCGAGTATTACCTCACCTTATAATCGAGAGTCGCCATGGCCGAACGCGATGTCCAACGCCTGCTCAACGACCGCCTGGACTGGAACCTTTTGCGCACCTTCCGGGTGATCGGCCAGGAGCTGAGCATCAGCCGCGCCGCCGCGCGTCTGCACCTGACTCAACCGGCGGTGAGCCAGGCACTCAAGCGTCTGGAGGAGCAACTGGGTCGCCAGCTAATCGCCCGGCGCGGCCCACGCTTTGCCCTCACCGAAGTCGGCGAGCAGATCTTCGAACTGGCCGGCGAGATCTACGGGCAAATGTCCCAGGTCAGCAGCCTGCTGGAGCAACCGGCTGACGAAGTGATCGGCAAGGTGCGGCTGCTGATCATCAGCCGGATCTTTTCCGAGCGCTTCGATGACTTCCTCGCTGACTTTCATCGGCAGTATCCACGGGTGGATCTGGAGGTCGATGTGATGCGCAGTTCGGACATCGTCAGCGCCCTTCAGGAGAAAACCGCGACGCTCGGCCTTAGCCTCAATCGCCGCCCGCAACCGCGTCTGGAACAGCGTCTGTTTCTGCGTCAACGCTATGCGTTCTTCTGTGGCAAACACCACGCGCTGTTTGGCCGACAGGACATCGGCGAAGGCGATTTGCAGCGTGAGAATTTCGTCAGTTTCACCAGCGACCAAATTGGCGGCATGCTCTCGCCGCTGACGATTTTTCGCGATCAACAGGGCTTCAGCGGACGCATCGTTGCGTCATCGCCGAGCCTGGAAGAAGTACGGCGACTGGTGATCGCCGGGTTCGGTATCGGTTGCCTGCCGGAGCACGTGGTGGCAGCGGACGTCGAGGCCGGATTGCTCTGGCGCCTGCCGCCCCACGAGGGTATTGCCGATGTCGACATTCATCTGCTGTGGAACCGCGACCAGCGCTTGAGCCGCGCCGAAACGCTGTTCATCGAACGCTTGCAGGCCTGCCTGGCGGATCAGTAACCGAGCAGGCGATCCGCGCTGTTGAGCAGCGGCTCGCCGGCATTCAAACGGCGGAAGTTCTCGGCGATCTGATCGGCGATGCAATCGTGGGAGGCTGCCGAAGCCATGTGCGGAGTGATGGTCACGCCCGGGGTTTTCCACAGTGGATGATCGGCGGGCAGCGGTTCCTGTTCGAAGACATCGAGCAGCGCCCCGCGCAGATTTCCACGGGCCAGTGCCTGTTGCAGATCGTCGATGTTCAGATGCCCGCCGCGCCCGACGTTGACCAGCGCCGCGCCGTTTGCCAAGCGCTCGAAAGTCTGGCGATTGAGGATGCCGCGAGTCTCGTGAGTCAGCGGCAACAGATTGATCAGCAATTCCACACCGTCGAGGAACGGGTGGAAGGCACCGGTGCCGGCAAAGGTCTGCACGCCCGGTAAATCCTTTTTGCTGCGCGCCCAGCCACGCACGTCATAACCGGCACTGGCCAGGTCTTGGGCAATCGCGCTGCCGAGCGAGCCGAGCCCCATCACACCGATCCGGAACTCACGGGCCGGGCGTTGCAGCGGTCGCTCCCAATGCTGTTGGCGTTGTTGCTCGAGCACTTGATCGAAGCCGCGATGAAAGTGAATCACCGCCCAGCGCACATACTCGGTCATGCCTTGGCGATGGCCGGGATCAACTACCCTGCACACTGGCAAATCCGGGCACGACGGATCGTGCTCCAGGTGATCAATGCCGGCGGCGACCGAGTGAATCACTTGCAGATTGGGCAACGCGGCGAGGCTGTCCGGCAGCGGAAACCAGCACGCCGCGATCTGCGCATTCGCCGCCCGGGGATCGTCGGCCAGCACCGCTGAAAGCTGCGGCGCACGGCGGGCAAAGGCTTCCTGCAATTGTTTGAGCAACAGCGTATCGCGGGACATCAGTGCAACGGTGTTCATGACAGATAGGACTCGCGCTGGGATTCGATCAGGGTCAATGCGGCCTCCCAGGCCAGGTCGATGATGTTGTCCTGCTCATCGCGGTCGAACTGTTCGGCGGTGTGGGCACAGACTTCCGGCGACGGGAAATGCAGCTCGCAACCGCCGGCCAGCGCTTGCACTTGAGCCTGGCAGGCGCGCTCCAGAAAGTGGATTTCCTGGAATGCCTGGGCCACGCTCGAACCGCCGACCAGCAGGCCGTGATTGCGCAGGATCATCGCCCGGTGCGGGCCGAGGTCGGCGATCAACCGATCGCGCTCGTCCAGCGACAGAGCGATACCTTCGTAGGTGTGGTAAGCGAGTTTTCCGAAGAACTTCAACGCGTGTTGACTGATCGGCAGCAGGCCTTGTTTCTGCGCGGCGACAGCCATGCCGGCGGCGGTGTGGGTGTGAATCACGCAGTTCAGATCCGGCCGCGCCATGTGGATCGCCGAGTGGATCACGAAGCCGGCAGCGTTGACCCGATGCCCGGCGTATTCAGGGTCGACGATGCGCCCGTCCTGATCGATGCGCACCAGATCGGAGGCGCGCATGCGGTCGAAAATCACGCCGTAGCGGTTGATCAGGAAATGGTGCTCAGGCCCCGGAATCCGCAGGGTGATGTGGGTGTCGATCAGGTCGGTCATGCGAAAGTGCGCGATCAATCGGTACAACGCCGCAAGCTCGCAACGGGCTTGCCATTCGATCGGGTCAATGTGGGCGGGCTTACTCACGAATACACCTCTTTGTGGGTATGAAGGACGACCGGGTTGGCCCGCAAGCGCGCGAGGCCGCAGACACCGATCAGAGACAGGGCGGACAGCAGCGTGAAGAACACCGCCAATGGCAGCCACTGTCCGGAGAACTTGCTGGCCAGCAGCGTGCCGATCAGCGGCGTGGTACCGCCGGCCAACGCACAGCTCAACTGGTAAGCGATGGAGATCCCCGAGTAGCGCAGGTGCACCGGGAAGGCCTGGGTCATGTACCCGGCGATCACCGCGTACAAGGCCGAGAGAATCACCACCGCGACAGCGATGCCGAGGGTCATCAACAGAATGTTTTGAGTGCCGACCAGCAGGAACATCGGGTACGGCGTGCCCATGCACAGCAACGCCACCAACATCAGGAATCGGCCTTCGCCGATGCGCTCGGCGAGCAGTGCCGATAACGGTTGCGACAGCAGTTGAATGACTGTCACCAGGAACAGGCAGTCGAGAATGGTCGCGCGCGGAATGCCCTGATATTGGGTGACGTAGGTGATCATGAAGGTGTTGGTGAAGAAGAACCCGGCCGAACCGATGGTGACTGCGGCCGCGGCGAACAGGATCTGCCGCCAGCACTGACGGATCACGTCTTTCACCGGGTATTTAGCGGTTTCGTTGTTGTCCTTGGCCTTGGCGAATTCCGGCGATTCATGCACCCCGGAGCGGATCATCAGGCCGACCATCATCAACACGCCGCTGGCGAGAAACGGCAGACGCCAGCCCCAGGCGAGGAAGTCTTCCGGCGACAGCGATGTCACCAGGCGGAAGGCGATCAGAGCCAGCAGCAAACCCGCCGGACTGCCGAGCTGGGCGAACGAGGCGTAGAACGTCTTGCGCTTGGCCGGCGCGTGCTCACTGGCCATCAACACCGCCCCGCCCCACTCGCCGCCGACGGAGATGCCCTGAATCAGGCGTAATACGATCAGCCCGATCGGCGCCCAGATGCCGACGCTGGCGTAGCTCGGCAACATACCGATACCCGCCGTGGCCAAGCCCATCAGTGCCATGGTCACCAGCAACATTTTCTTGCGGCCGAGGCGATCACCCAAATGGCCGAACACCATCCCGGCCATCGGACGGGCGATGAAGCCTACGGCGAAACTGCCGAACGCGGCGAGGGTGCTAGTCACCGGGTCGCTGCTGGGAAAGAACACTTGCCCGAGCACCAGTGCGGCGGCGGTGGCGTAGATGTAGAAATCGTAGAACTCGATGGTCGTGCCAATGAAGGCAGCGGCCGCGGCGCGACGCGGCTGAGCGGTGGTGTGCATGCAAGAACCCTGTGTATTTATAGTTTTGGGCAGGTGTCGAGGCGGCTGACGGTCGCGCTCTGTGGCGCTTGTGGGCTTTATCGCTTCCGTGAAAGGATTAGTCAATTTTCAAAAACTTATCTTTACTATTAGCGTGGCTACTACATGACCTCCTCCGCAAATCCCTGGATTGGCCGACGTTTTCTCAATGACCGGCTGGACTGGAACCTGCTCCGCACGTATCTGGTGATCGGGCAGGAAGGCAGCATGAGCCGTGCCGCTGCCCGCTTGCACATCACCCAGTCGGCAGTCAGCCAGGCGTTGAAACGTCTCGAAGAACAACTGGATTGTGTGTTGATTGCGCGCAGTGGAAGGCGCTTTGATCTGACGGAAACCGGGGAAGAAGTCCTGCGGATTGCGGCGGATATCTACGGCGATATTTCCCGTTTGGGCACGGTGGTCGAGAACCGCCATGACGACGTTGTCGGCAAGATCCGCATCCTCACCGTCAGTGGCGTGCAGGCGCGGCATTACGACGAGTTTCTTGCGGATTTCCACGAAACTCACCCGAAAATCGAGCTGGAAGTCGAGGTGATGGGCAGCTCGAACATCATCAGTTCATTGCTGCAAAAGACCGCTACGGTAGGTGTCGGATTGTGTCGTCTACCGCAGCCGAGGCTGGAACAACGGGTTTTGTTTCGTGAGCGCTATGCGTACTTTTGCGGGCAGCGGCACCGGCTGTTCGGGCAGCAGAATCTGACGCTGGAGCAACTCGCGGCAGAGAACTTTGTCAGCTTCACCAGTGATCAGCTCGGCGGCAATCTTTCGCCGTTGACGCTGTTTCGTGATCAACAGGGCTTTACCGGCAAGATCGTCGCATCCTCCACCAGTTTCGAAGAAATTTATCGCCTGATCTGTGCGGGATTCGGGATTGGTTGTTTGCCGATTCACCTGGTTCGACGGGATGTCGAACAGGGCTTGCTGTGGCGTTTGCCGCCGGAGGATGGGGTGGTGGATTTCGATATTCAGCTGCTGTGGAATCGCGAGCAGAAGATGACTCAGGCTGAAACGGTGTTCCTCGACAGCTTCCAGCACATGCTCAGCTTGCGTGAGCCTGTGCTGTGAAGCTGTGACGGATTACACGTGGGGATCGCCCGGCGCTTTGGTCGGCGCCGCGTATTGCGGCTTGAGGTGACCGTCCTGGTCGAGTAGCCAGGCGTCCATGATCTGCCGCACTACGGGACCTGCGACGCGGCCACCGGCCTCGCCGTTTTCGATCATCACCGAAATCACGATCTTCGGATGCTCGGCCGGAGCAAAGCCGACGAACAAGGCGTTGTCGCGATGGCGCTCAAGGGTTTTCTCGCGGTTGTAGCGTTCGCCCTGCTTGATCGCCACCACCTGCGCCGTACCACTCTTGCCGGCGATGCGGTATTGCGCACCGGCCGCCGCCGCACGGGCAATGCCTCGGGCGTCGTGCATCACCATCTGCATGCCATGATTGACCTGTTCCCAGTCACGGGGATCCTTTAGCAGGATATTCGGCATCGGGTGTTCGTCCACCGGTGCTACACCGTCGACGGTCTTGGCCAGATGCGGACGGTTCCAGACGCCCTTGTTGGCGATCAACGCAGTGGCCTGGGCCAGTTGCAGTGGCGTGACTTGCATGTAGCCCTGGCCGATACCGAGAATCACAGTCTCGCCAGGGAACCAGGCCTGACGACGAGTTGCACGTTTCCAGGCTTGGGACGGCATCAGGCCGGGTGACTCCTCGAACATGTCGAGCGAGACTTTCTCGCCGAGGCCGAACATCGTCATGTAGTCGTGCAGGCGATCGATGCCGAGCTTGTGCGCCAGGTCGTAGAAGTAGGTGTCGTTGGAGCGCATGATCGCGGCGTCCATGTCCACCCAGCCGTCGCCGCTGTGGTTCCAGTTGCGGTACTTGTGATCGAAATCAGGCAGTTGGTAGTAACCCGGATCGAAGACGCGGGTCTGAGGCGTGACCACGCCGGCGTCGAGCCCGGCAATCGCCACCTCTGGCTTGATCGTCGAACCGGGCGCGTACAGGCCGCGCAACACGCGGTTGAACAGCGGGCGGTCAATGGAGTCACGCAGCGCGGAGTATTCCTTGGAGCTGATACCGGTCACGAACAGATTGGGGTCGAAGCTCGGGTTGCTGACCATGGCCAGCACTTCGCCGGTCGATGGGTCCAGCGCAACCACCGAGCCGCGACGGTCGCCCAGTGCGGCTTCGGCGGCTTCCTGGAGTTTAACGTCGAGACTCAGAACAATGTTTTTGCCTGGTATCGGATCGGTGTGTTTCAGCACGCGCAGTACGCGGCCCTGAGCATTGGTCTCAACTTCCTCGTAACCGACGTGGCCGTGCAGTTGCGGCTCGTAGAAGCGTTCGATACCGGTCTTGCCGATGGATTGGGTGCCACGGTATTCGACAGAATCGAGGGTCTTGGATTCTTTTTCGTTGATACGGCCGACATAGCCGATCGAGTGTGCGAAGTGTGCGCCCAATGGATAGTTACGAACGAATTGCGGCTCGACATCCAGACCCGGCAGGCGGAACTCGTTGACTGCCAGCACGGCGATCTGTTCTTCGGTCAGCTCGTAGAACAGCGTCACTGGTGTAAACGGGTGACGCGACTGCTTCATGGCCTTGTCGAAGACTGCGCGGTCTTCGGCGGGCAGGTGCAGAAGGTTGATGACTTCATCCAGTTCCTGGTTGACGTCAGTCGCGCGCTCTCTTGTGATCGTCAGGTTGTAGCTGGGACGGTTGTCGGCCAGCAACACGCCGTTGCGATCGTAGATCAGGCCGCGTGTCGGCGGTATCGGCAGTACATGGACGCGATTGTTCTCGGAGATGGTCGAGTGATAGTCGAACTCGACGACTTGCAGGATGTACAGGCGCACAACCAAGGCGCAACTAATGGCGAAGACGAACAAGGCACAGGCGATCAGGCGTTTGTTGACCAGCCGCGTCTCTTTTTCGTGATCTTTGATTGGGATGGGTTCGGGCATTTCTGCAGCCACTCTTTGACAAAAAAATGAGCGCCGATCCTTAGGCGTGACATCAGTCCGTTAAAAAACGAGCTGCACCATACCAAAAACCGGGCGGTCATTTCAGAGGGATTTCCCCAATGGTTGCGATCGTGACGGTTGGAGCTTCAGCTTCCTCCAGGCACTTTCCTGCGGACAAAACAAAACCCCAACTGCTTTCGCAATTGGGGTTTCGGAATTTAATCTTGACGATGACCTACTCTCACATGGGGAAACCCCACACTACCATCGGCGATGCATCGTTTCACTTCTGAGTTCGGGATGGGATCAGGTGGTTCCAACGCTCTATGGTCGTCAAGAAATTCGGGTACTGAGTCGTGGCCAGATGGCCTCGCTTCAGCAAATTGGGTATGTGACAGCTGTCGGTGTTTTGTGAGCGTCGAACTTTCGGTTCATTTTCGTCTTCACACACCGCAATCTGGTCTCTTTCGAGTCTACAGATTGCTTGGGTGTTATATGGTCAAGCCTCACGGGCAATTAGTATTGGTTAGCTCAACGCCTCACAGCGCTTACACACCCAACCTATCAACGTCGTAGTCTTCGACGGCCCTTCAGGGAACTCAAGGTTCCAGTGAGATCTCATCTTGAGGCAAGTTTCCCGCTTAGATGCTTTCAGCGGTTATCTTTCCCGAACATAGCTACCCGGCAATGCCACTGGCGTGACAACCGGAACACCAGAGGTTCGTCCACTCCGGTCCTCTCGTACTAGGAGCAGCCCCTCTCAAATCTCAAACGTCCACGGCAGATAGGGACCGAACTGTCTCACGACGTTCTAAACCCAGCTCGCGTACCACTTTAAATGGCGAACAGCCATACCCTTGGGACCGGCTTCAGCCCCAGGATGTGATGAGCCGACATCGAGGTGCCAAACACCGCCGTCGATATGAACTCTTGGGCGGTATCAGCCTGTTATCCCCGGAGTACCTTTTATCCGTTGAGCGATGGCCCTTCCATACAGAACCACCGGATCACTAAGACCTACTTTCGTACCTGCTCGACGTGTCTGTCTCGCAGTCAAGCGCGCTTTTGCCTTTATACTCTACGACCGATTTCCGACCGGTCTGAGCGCACCTTCGTACTCCTCCGTTACTCTTTAGGAGGAGACCGCCCCAGTCAAACTACCCACCATACACTGTCCTCGATCCGGATAACGGACCTGAGTTAGAACCTCAAAGTTGCCAGGGTGGTATTTCAAGGATGGCTCCACGCGAACTGGCGTCCACGCTTCAAAGCCTCCCACCTATCCTACACAAGCAAATTCAAAGTCCAGTGCAAAGCTATAGTAAAGGTTCACGGGGTCTTTCCGTCTAGCCGCGGATACACTGCATCTTCACAGCGATTTCAATTTCACTGAGTCTCGGGTGGAGACAGCGCCGCCATCGTTACGCCATTCGTGCAGGTCGGAACTTACCCGACAAGGAATTTCGCTACCTTAGGACCGTTATAGTTACGGCCGCCGTTTACCGGGGCTTCGATCAAGAGCTTCGCGTTAGCTAACCCCATCAATTAACCTTCCGGCACCGGGCAGGCGTCACACCCTATACGTCCACTTTCGTGTTTGCAGAGTGCTGTGTTTTTAATAAACAGTCGCAGCGGCCTGGTATCTTCGACCGGCGTGGGCTTACGCAGCAAGTGCTTCACCCTCACCGGCGCACCTTCTCCCGAAGTTACGGTGCCATTTTGCCTAGTTCCTTCACCCGAGTTCTCTCAAGCGCCTTGGTATTCTCTACCCAACCACCTGTGTCGGTTTGGGGTACGGTTCCTGGTTATCTGAAGCTTAGAAGCTTTTCTTGGAAGCATGGCATCAACCACTTCGTCGCCTAAAGGCAACTCGTCATCAGCTCTCGGCCTTGAAACCCCGGATTTACCTAAGATTTCAGCCTACCACCTTAAACTTGGACAACCAACGCCAAGCTGGCCTAGCCTTCTCCGTCCCTCCATCGCAATAACCAGAAGTACAGGAATATTAACCTGTTTTCCATCGACTACGCTTTTCAGCCTCGCCTTAGGGACCGACTAACCCTGCGTCGATTAACGTTGCGCAGGAAACCTTGGTCTTTCGGCGTGGGTGTTTTTCACACCCATTGTCGTTACTCATGTCAGCATTCGCACTTCTGATACCTCCAGCAAGCTTCTCAACTCACCTTCACAGGCTTACAGAACGCTCCTCTACCGCATCACTTGCGTGATACCCGTAGCTTCGGTGTATGGTTTGAGCCCCGTTACATCTTCCGCGCAGGCCGACTCGACTAGTGAGCTATTACGCTTTCTTTAAAGGGTGGCTGCTTCTAAGCCAACCTCCTAGCTGTCTAAGCCTTCCCACATCGTTTCCCACTTAACCATAACTTTGGGACCTTAGCTGACGGTCTGGGTTGTTTCCCTTTTCACGACGGACGTTAGCACCCGCCGTGTGTCTCCCATGCTCGGCACTTGTAGGTATTCGGAGTTTGCATCGGTTTGGTAAGTCGGGATGACCCCCTAGCCGAAACAGTGCTCTACCCCCTACAGTGATACATGAGGCGCTACCTAAATAGCTTTCGAGGAGAACCAGCTATCTCCGAGCTTGATTAGCCTTTCACTCCGATCCACAGGTCATCCGCTAACTTTTCAACGGTAGTCGGTTCGGTCCTCCAGTCAGTGTTACCTAACCTTCAACCTGCCCATGGATAGATCGCCCGGTTTCGGGTCTATTCCCAGCGACTAGACGCCCTATTAAGACTCGCTTTCGCTACGCCTCCCCTATTCGGTTAAGCTCGCCACTGAAAATAAGTCGCTGACCCATTATACAAAAGGTACGCAGTCACAGAACAAAGTCTGCTCCCACTGCTTGTACGCATACGGTTTCAGGATCTATTTCACTCCCCTCTCCGGGGTTCTTTTCGCCTTTCCCTCACGGTACTAGTTCACTATCGGTCAGTCAGTAGTATTTAGCCTTGGAGGATGGTCCCCCCATATTCAGACAAAGTTTCTCGTGCTCCGTCCTACTCGATTTCATGACTAAGAGACTTTCGCGTACAGGGCTATCACCCACTATGGCCGCACTTTCCAGAGCGTTCCGCTAATCTCAAAGCCACTTAAGGGCTAGTCCCCGTTCGCTCGCCACTACTAAGGGAATCTCGGTTGATTTCTTTTCCTCAGGGTACTTAGATGTTTCAGTTCCCCTGGTTCGCCTCTTGCACCTATGTATTCAGTACAAGATAACCATCTTGTGATGGCTGGGTTCCCCCATTCAGACATCTCCGGATCAAAGTCTGTTTGCCGACTCCCCGAAGCTTTTCGCAGGCTACCACGTCTTTCATCGCCTCTGACTGCCAAGGCATCCACCGTATGCGCTTCTTCACTTGACCATATAACCCCAAGCAATCTGGTTATACTGTGAAGACGACATTCGCCGAAAATTCGAATTTCTCAACTAAGAGAACTCACAAATTTTACCTTAGCCTGATCACCACCAGTGAAAGTGGCCATCAGTCTATCTTTCTATCACATACCCAAATTTTTAAAGAACGAACTAGTCAAAGACTAGAAATCAACATTCACCATCACAACGATGGAATGCTCATTTCTAAGCTCTTACTTCAGAAGCAGTAGTGGTGGAGCCAAGCGGGATCGAACCGCTGACCTCCTGCGTGCAAGGCAGGCGCTCTCCCAGCTGAGCTATGGCCCCGTATTTCTACAGGCGTTTCCCACACAAAATTGGTGGGTCTGGGCAGATTCGAACTGCCGACCTCACCCTTATCAGGGGTGCGCTCTAACCAACTGAGCTACAGACCCAATTTCGGGCTGCTTCTTTCGTCTTCTTCAATGAATCAAGCAATTCGTGTGGGAACTTATGGAGCAGCTGATGTCGTCGATTAAGGAGGTGATCCAGCCGCAGGTTCCCCTACGGCTACCTTGTTACGACTTCACCCCAGTCATGAATCACACCGTGGTAACCGTCCTCCCGAAGGTTAGACTAGCTACTTCTGGTGCAACCCACTCCCATGGTGTGACGGGCGGTGTGTACAAGGCCCGGGAACGTATTCACCGCGACATTCTGATTCGCGATTACTAGCGATTCCGACTTCACGCAGTCGAGTTGCAGACTGCGATCCGGACTACGATCGGTTTTATGGGATTAGCTCCACCTCGCGGCTTGGCAACCCTTTGTACCGACCATTGTAGCACGTGTGTAGCCCAGGCCGTAAGGGCCATGATGACTTGACGTCATCCCCACCTTCCTCCGGTTTGTCACCGGCAGTCTCCTTAGAGTGCCCACCATTACGTGCTGGTAACTAAGGACAAGGGTTGCGCTCGTTACGGGACTTAACCCAACATCTCACGACACGAGCTGACGACAGCCATGCAGCACCTGTCTCAATGTTCCCGAAGGCACCAATCCATCTCTGGAAAGTTCATTGGATGTCAAGGCCTGGTAAGGTTCTTCGCGTTGCTTCGAATTAAACCACATGCTCCACCGCTTGTGCGGGCCCCCGTCAATTCATTTGAGTTTTAACCTTGCGGCCGTACTCCCCAGGCGGTCAACTTAATGCGTTAGCTGCGCCACTAAGAGCTCAAGGCTCCCAACGGCTAGTTGACATCGTTTACGGCGTGGACTACCAGGGTATCTAATCCTGTTTGCTCCCCACGCTTTCGCACCTCAGTGTCAGTATCAGTCCAGGTGGTCGCCTTCGCCACTGGTGTTCCTTCCTATATCTACGCATTTCACCGCTACACAGGAAATTCCACCACCCTCTACCATACTCTAGCTCGCCAGTTTTGGATGCAGTTCCCAGGTTGAGCCCGGGGATTTCACATCCAACTTAACGAACCACCTACGCGCGCTTTACGCCCAGTAATTCCGATTAACGCTTGCACCCTCTGTATTACCGCGGCTGCTGGCACAGAGTTAGCCGGTGCTTATTCTGTCGGTAACGTCAAAATTGCAGAGTATTAATCTACAACCCTTCCTCCCAACTTAAAGTGCTTTACAATCCGAAGACCTTCTTCACACACGCGGCATGGCTGGATCAGGCTTTCGCCCATTGTCCAATATTCCCCACTGCTGCCTCCCGTAGGAGTCTGGACCGTGTCTCAGTTCCAGTGTGACTGATCATCCTCTCAGACCAGTTACGGATCGTCGCCTTGGTGAGCCATTACCTCACCAACTAGCTAATCCGACCTAGGCTCATCTGATAGCGCAAGGCCCGAAGGTCCCCTGCTTTCTCCCGTAGGACGTATGCGGTATTAGCGTTCCTTTCGAAACGTTGTCCCCCACTACCAGGCAGATTCCTAGGCATTACTCACCCGTCCGCCGCTGAATCCAGGAGCAAGCTCCCTTCATCCGCTCGACTTGCATGTGTTAGGCCTGCCGCCAGCGTTCAATCTGAGCCATGATCAAACTCTTCAGTTCAAACATCTTTGGGTTTTGAGAAAACCCTAAACTTGGCTCAGCAATCGTTGGTTACATCTTTGATTTCTCGCGGAGTAACTTGTGATGCTGATAATCTTTCTGACTATCAGTCTGACTCCACAAGCACCCACACGAATTGCTTGATTCAGTTGTTAAAGAGCGGTTGGTTAAGATCTTTCGTCTCAACCGAGGCGCGCATTCTACAGCAGCCTCATTTGCTGTCAAGTGATTATTTTCAGAAGTTTTCGAAGATTTCTTCAACAACTTCAACCACTTGCGCTTCCGATCTCTCGTTAGCGGGAGGCGAATTCTACAGCGTTACACGCTGCTGTCAACACCTCTTTTTCTCCGCTTTCGACCGAGAAGATCGAACCGTTGAAAGCACCAGAAAAACCGGCATTTCCAACTCTTTCCAGGCTTCGATGAACTGAAGCGACCCACCCTCGAAACCTACTTAACTCATTGAATCTCAAAGAGTTTTCCGTTTCGACTGCGCCGGAAGTGGTGCGAATTATAGAGACTCAGAATCTGCCGTCAACCATTAATTTGAGTTTTCTATCAAGAGAAGGAAAAAGACCGCTTCTTTATAGACGGGGGCTTGGCGAGTGCGCACTATATTGCCCAATACAACAGCTACTCTTCGGATGATGCCACGCAATGAACGATCAACCTCGCAGCCTTGCCTCAACTCTGTTCCCGGTTGGCCTGCTATTAATAGCCATGGCATCAATCCAGTCCGGCGCTTCGCTGGCCAAAAGCATGTTCCCTATCGTTGGAGCCCAAGGTACTACTACCCTTCGCCTGATCTTCGCCAGCGTGATCATGCTGTTATTGCTCAAACCCTGGAGAGCGAAGCTGACAGCCAAATCACTGCGCACAGTGATTATCTACGGGATGGCACTAGGCGGCATGAACTTCCTTTTCTATATGTCGTTGCGCACCGTTCCGCTCGGCATCGCAGTCGCGCTGGAGTTCACGGGTCCGCTGGCAGTCGCTATCTATGCCTCGCGTCGCGCGATCGACTTTCTCTGGATTGCCCTGGCTGCCATCGGCTTGTTGCTGTTGATACCGACCGGCGCCACGGCAACGGGTATCGATCTGGTCGGTGCAGGTTATGCGCTGGGAGCCGGCGCGTGCTGGGCGTTGTATATCCTGTTTGGCCAGAAGGCCGGCGCAGATAACGGCGTGACCACTGCGGCACTTGGTGTGATGATCGCAGCCCTGTTCGTCGCCCCCATAGGCATCGTCCACGCCGGCAGCGCACTGCTGACACCCGCATTGATCCCCATCGCTATCGGGGTCGCGATCCTTTCCACAGCTCTCCCCTACACACTGGAAATGGTCGCCCTCACCCGCATGCCCGCCCGCACCTTTGGCACGCTTATGAGCATCGAACCGGCCTTCGGCGCACTCTCGGGTCTGCTTTTCCTTCAGGAATACCTCTCTTTGTCACAATGGATGGCGATCCTGTGCATTATTCTGGCCTCCGTAGGAGCAACCATGACGATGGGCAGCACCTCTAAACCCGCCATCGCGGCAGATTGAAAGAGGATTTTACGAAGGTCTGGCAATTGGCGTTCATTTAGGCCATGTTTAGCCTCGCAACCCAATGCCAGACATGGATTTTTTCGGATAGGGATATCGGAACGCTTCAAGCGAGAGCGCATACAGGCAGACCCGAGCGTCAGACTCGAGGCGGCCATAAGGACGGTAATGAAACGAATTTTGATACTGATGGCCATACTCGCCGTTGCGGGCTGCGCGGCGACGTCGAAGACCCACGTAAAACACGGCAAGAAAGGGCTGCACATCAACTGTTCGGGGTTGTCCTCCTCTTGGGACAAGTGCTACGCCAGCGCCGCGAACTCTTGCGCGCCGAAGGGCTACAAGGTCATTGCAAAATCTGGCGACACCGTGGAAGAGCCAGGTGATTATCCCTTTGGCCTCAACCCCGCCGGCTATACCAGCCGCAGCATGATCGTCATCTGCAAATAAATCATCGCCCCTACTGCGTTCGCGAAGCGCCGAGCTGGATCCCGATCTCTTCACGACAGGAATCCAGCACCCGCTGCTGAATCCTGGGCGACGCCAGCATACGCGCCACCACCAGTGCCCCGACGCATTGCGACAGAATTGCCCAGGCCAGGCTGTCACTTTCCAGAATTTGCGCCCAACTCTCCTGAAGCTTGCAAATCCACAGCTCAGCCTGTTCCCGCACAACGACGTCCGACCGCGCAATCTCGGCGCCCAGAGCCGGTAATGCACAGCCCAGTTCAGGCTGCTCGACATGAGCCATTTTCAGATACAGCTTCAGGCACCGCTCCAGCCGTTCGCGATCATGCGCACCCTGCCCGCCCAACCGCTCCAGACTCTGGCATAACTCGCGCTCGACGATAGCCGCGAACAGAGCATCCTTGGACGAGAAGTGGCTGTAAAACGCCGCCCCACTCAGGCCGATCGCCTTCATCAGACCATCGACGCCCATTGATGAAAACCCATTTTTTTTCGCAGACAACGAGCTGCTTTGCAGGAGCTTTTCTTTGGTTTCCAGCTTATGACCGGCGGAATACCGCATGTTCTGTCCTCACATTGAGTGCCTTGACGCTGAGCAAATCCTAGCATAACGTTCGTTCACTTAACGATCGTTTACTAAAGGGATCCACCCATGAATAACAAGAAGGTCGTGTTGGTTGTCGGCGCAGGTGACGCCACGGGCGGCGCCATTGCTAGGCGGTTTGCCAAAGAAGGTTTCATCGCTTGCGTCACGCGGCGCAGCGCCGACAACTTGCAGCCCTTGGTGGAAGCCATTCAGATGGACGGCGGTGAAGCCCACGGTTTTGCCTGCGATGCGCGCAAGGAAGAAGACGTAATTGCGCTGATTGAAGATATCGAAACCCGCCTCGGACCGATTGAAGCATTCGTTTTCAACATCGGCGCCAACGTGCCCTGCAGCATTCTTGAAGAAACCGCTCGCAAGTATTTCAAGATCTGGGAGATGGCCTGTTTCTCCGGGTTTCTCAATGCCCGGGAAGTCGCCAAACGGATGGTGACCCGCCGTCGCGGCACGATCCTGTTTACGGGTGCCACCGCTGGTCTGCGGGGCGCCTCGGGTTTTGCCGCATTCGCGGGAGCCAAGCACGGTATCCGGGCTCTGGCACAAAGCATGGCCAGAGAGCTTGGCCCGATGAACATTCATGTCGCCCACGTTGTGGTCGACGGTGCCATCGATACCGATTTCATCCGCGACAACTTCCCTGACAAATATGCCACCAAAGATCAGGACGGTATCCTCGACCCCGAACACATTGCCGAGAACTACTGGTATCTGCATAGCCAGCCACGGGACGCCTGGACGTTCGAGCTGGATCTGCGCCCGTGGAACGAACGCTGGTAATCCCACCAAGAACAAAAACAGAGTGCAGCGAACATGAGCAAAACCGTGGAGTTCTATTTTGATCTCGGCAGCCCCGCCACCTACCTGGCGTATACTCAACTGCCGAAAATCTGCGCTGAAACCGGCAGCCAGTTGATCTACATTCCGATATTGCTGGGCGGCGTCTTCAAAGCCACCGGCAACGCGTCGCCGGCAATGATCCCGGCCAAGGGTCGTTACATGTTTCAGGACCTGGACCGCTACGCCAAACGCTACGGCGTGCCCCTGAAATTCAACCCGCATTTCCCGATCAATACCCTGATGTTGATGCGCGCGGTCACCGGCATTCAACTGCGTTATCCGGATCGCTTCCTGGCATTCATCGATTGCCTGTTCAAAGCGCTGTGGGTTGAAGGCCGCGCCCTCGATGAGCCGGCAACAGTTGCCGCCGTGCTGACCGAACATGGCTTCAATCCTGAAGAAGTACTGGCATTGACCAACGATGAAGCGGTCAAGGCTGCGCTCAAGGACAACACCGAAACCGCCGTGAAGCGTGGCGTCTTCGGTGCGCCGAGCATGTTCATCGACAACCAGTTGTTCTTCGGTCAGGACCGGCTCGACTTCGTTGTGGAAGCCCTGCGTTAAATCTCCACAACCACACCAGTCCGCCTGGGTCAACGCGTTTGTCGACTTCATGACCCAGGCGCTGGCCGCAGCGCCCGAGCTTCAACCTGTTAAATAGCGGCAGTACGGGTGTTCAACCAATCCAGCGCCGCGCCATCAAGCAACGGGCTCAGGCGCTCGCGCACTTCGGCGTGATAGGCGTTGAACCACTGCTTCTCTTCCTGCGTCAGCAACGAGGGCTCCAGGCAGCGAGTGTCGATCGGGCACAGGGTCAGGGTTTCGAACTTGAGGAATTCGCCGAACTCACTGCGTCCCGCTTCAACGTTCATCGCCAGGTTCTCGATCCGCACACCCCAGCGGCCCGGACGATAAGTGCCCGGCTCGATGGAGGTGATCATTCCAGGCTGCATAGCGGTTTGTGGCGCCGGCGCCGCCTGATAGGCGATCACCTGCGGACCTTCATGCACGTTGAGGAAGTAGCCCACGCCGTGACCGGTGCCGTGACCGTAGTCCACGTTTTCGGCCCAGATCGGCGCACGGGCAATCGCATCCAGTAACGGCGACAGAATGCCTTTCGGGAAATGCGCGCGGGACAAGGCGATCACGCCCTTCAACACCCGAGTGCAGTCACGTTTCTGCTCTTCACTCGGCGTACCGACCGCCACCATCCGCGTAATGTCGGTGGTACCGCCCAGGTATTGGCCACCGGAATCAATCAGCAGCAAGCCGTCACCCTCGATCACCGCGTGTTCTTCCGGAGTGGCATGGTAGTGTGGCATCGCACCATTGGCGTTGAACGCAGCGATGGTGTTGAAACTCAGCGACACATAATCCGGGCGACGCTCCCGGGCGGCGGTGAGTTTTTCGTCGATGGTCAGTTCGGTAATGCGCTCACGACCCCAGGCCGAATCCAGCCAGGTGAAAAACTCGCACAGCGCCGCGCCGTCCTGCTCCATCGCCTGACGGATGTGTGCGGCGTCCGCCAGGCTCTTCTGCGACTTGGCCAGTGTGGTCGGGTTCAGGCCTTCGACCAGTTTCACGCCAGTGTCGAGGTTATCCAGCAGACCGCTGGTGACCCGCGCCGGATCCACCAGCAGGCTCGCGCCACTCGGGATCGCACGCAAGGCGTCAGCGACTTCGCTGTAATCGCGCAGGGCCACGCCGTCTTTTTCCAGCACTGCGCGCAGCTCAGCATCGACCTTGCTCAGTGCCACAAAAAGCGTGGCTTGTTGCTGGCTGATCAGCGCGAAAGAAACGAATACCGGGTTGAACGACACATCGCCGCCGCGCAGGTTGAACAGCCAGGCGATATCGTCGAGGGTGGCAATGAAGTGCCAGTCGGCACCGCGTTCCTGCAAAGTCTCGCGCAGTTTGCCGAGTTTTTCGCCACGGCTGACA
Organism: Pseudomonas sp. 3-2; assembly: GCF_019710535.1. NCBI lineage: Bacteria > Pseudomonadati > Pseudomonadota > Gammaproteobacteria > Pseudomonadales > Pseudomonadaceae > Pseudomonas > Pseudomonas sp. 3-2. The sequence goes on from NZ_CP081200.1 coordinate 4,478,774, forward strand.
GTCGCCTGCGGTGGCAGGTGCTGGTAGATTGGCGCGTTCGGCAGCGCCGGGCGATCACTCCAGACTTCCTTCAACAAGTCGATGTCGGTACGCAGACTGGCGCCCCGTGCTTCTAGCTTGCTGCCCAGCGTACGTGCCGACGCGACGGCCATCACCGCACCATCGACCGCGACCACGCCACCTTCCGGGGTCTGCTCGGCCAGCCAGTCCAGCGGGCTCGGCTGACCCGGTTGCAGTTTCACCAGTTCGATACCGCTGCCCTTGAGTTCCTTTGTCGCCTGTTCCCAGTAACGGCTGTCAGCCCAGACCCCGGCGAAATCGTTGGTGACAATCAACGTGCCGACCGAGCCATGGAAACCCGACAGCCATTGCCGGCCCTGCCAGTAACCCGGCAGGTATTCCGACAGGTGCGGGTCGGCGGACGGCACCAGCAACGCATGGATACCTTCGCGACGCATCAATTCACGGGTGTGCGCGAGGCGCTGGGGAACCGTTCCTTCGGTCAAAGTCTGGGTACTCATCATGTCTCCTGCCAATCACTGCATCGTTATTGTTCGTAGCCGTCAGGTCGGCTGGTTAAAGTCCTGTCGCCCAGAATGCCGGAGCACTGGAGCAGGCGGTCTTGATCAGTTCTACAGCCTTGTCGATGTCCTCGGCGGTGGTGAAACGGCCGAGGCTCAGGCGAATCGTGCGTCCCGCCAGGTGCGCGTCGTGCCCCAATGCCAGCAAAACGTGGGACGGTGTGTTGCTCGCGGAATTGCAGGCCGAGGTCGCGGAAAACGCGATCGAATGGCTCAGCGCCGCCGGGTTGAATTCACCTTCGCTGAAGGTCAGGCTCAAGGTGTGCGGGATACGTTGGGTGCTGCTGCCATTGAGGCGCAAGCCGGGCAGGCTCAAGAGTTGTTCGAGCAGTCGCTCGCGCAGCGCGACGATGGTTTTCTTCTCGTCATCGAAAGCTTCGGCGGCCAAGGCAAATGCCGAGCCCATGGCAGCGATCTGGTGAGTCGCCAGCGTACCGGAACGCAAGCCGCCCTCGTGCCCGCCACCGTGAATCTGCGCCTGCAAACGCTGCTGCGCACGCGGGCCGACGTACAGCGCACCGATGCCTTTGGGCCCGTAGAGTTTGTGCGCCGAAAACGACATCAGATCGACCGGCCATTGCGCCAGATCGATCACGACCTTGCCGGCGCCCTGGGCCGCATCGACATGGAACAACGCCCCACGCCCACGCACCACTTCGCCGATGGCCGGGATGTCGTTGACGGTGCCGAGTTCGTTGTTGACCAGCATCAGCGACACCAGAAAAGTGTCATCGCGCATCGCTTCGCTGACCGCTTGCGGGGTGATCAAACCTTCGGCGTCCGGCACCAGATAGGTCACGGCGACACCGGCGTCCTGCAATTGCCGGGCGGTGTCGAGGATGGCCTTGTGTTCGATCTGACTGGTGATGATGTGCCCGCCGGACACACCACGGGCCTGGGCCACGCCTTTCAGTGCAAGGTTGTTGGATTCGGTGGCGCCGGAGGTCCAGACGATCTGCTGCGCCTGGGCGCCGACCAGTTCGGCGACTTGCCGGCGAGCGTTCTCGACCGTTTGCCGAGCCTGCTGGCCGAAGGCGTGGGAACTGGAAGCCGGGTTGCCGAAATTACCGTTGAAACCCAGACACTCGATCATCACCTGGATGACCCGCTCGTCCACCGGGGTGGTGGCGGCGTAATCGAAATACAGCGGACGTGTGTTCATAAAAAGACTCGCAGAGCGTGTTCCGGGATCAGGAGGCTCGTGTCTGCAAACGGCACGACGCAGCCTTGTGAGCTGCGTCCGGGTTCGAGAGCGTCATCAATACCTGATCGGAGGCCGTTAAAGAAGAACAACTTCATTTAAAAGTGCGTAGGAACGCTCCTGAACGCGACTTTAACAGGCATCGGGCCGGCGGTTGTAGCACTGCGTCAGCTAAAGCTTTCAAGGAGTAACGGATACAGCGAAATCACCAGCAGCGCTGCCATGCCCCAGTTGAACAGCCGCAACCAGCGGCGATCCTTGAGCACGTTGCGCAGCAAGGTCCCGCACGCCGCCCAGACGCCGACGCTCGGCAGGTTGATGATGGCGAACACCGCCGCAATCACGATCACGTTGGTGAAATAGCCCTGCATCGGCGTGTAGGTGCTGATGGCACCAATGGCCATGATCCACGCCTTGGGGTTGACCCACTGGAAGGCTGCCGCGCCGAGATAGCTGATCGGCTTCGCCTCGCCCTGTTCGCTGTCGCCGACCGGGCCGGAGTGAGCGATTTTCCATGCCAAGTACAGCAAGTACGCCGCGCCGACATAACGCAGGATCGTATAAAGCAGCGGATAGGTCTGGAATACCGCGCCCAGGCCAAAACCCACCGCCACCACCAGCACGAAGAAGCCGCAGGTAATGCCAAGCATATGAGGGATGGTGCGGTTGAAACCGAAGTTCACGCCCGATGCCAGCAACATGGTGTTGTTCGGCCCCGGTGTGATCGAGGTGACAAGGGCAAACAGGGCGAAGCCCAGCAACAGGTCGAGCGAGAGGGTCATGGCAGGCAGTCCGTCAGGGTCATTCAGGTGTTGACCCTATCCCACGGCGCCGCGCAAACCCACGGACAGTTGGATAAAACTTCGAGCAGTACAGTTAGCGATCAGCTTGGACGACCGTGCAGCTGTACGGCCCGCTCGGCGCTCATTTCACCCCTGGTATCGAAACCGAATGTCTTCTGTGGCTGGCCGAGCAATTCGGCTTTTTTCGCGTGGTATTCCTCGAAGGACAGACCGCGACGGTTCAGCGACTCAAGCGCCAATTCGCGGGTTTCATCCGCCGTGTAAGGGCGCAGTTCCGGAGAAGCGTGGCTCGCGCAACCAGCGAGAACGGAGACAGCGAGCATCAGGGAAACAGTCAGTAAACGATTCATGGGAGCGTCCTGGCGAGCAGCGTGGGTCGATGGAGAAAGGCTACGCCCGGGCACGCTTTGGCAGAAATCAACGCTCTCAATAGTGGCTATCAGAATTCAGTCAGGATTCGCCCTTCATATTCCCACATGACCTATCAATATCAATTAACAGTCTTTTACGGAATAACAGTCAGCCTTTATAAATCCTTCATCGCGTTCGGCACTGTTGCTCCAGCAACTGTTTCCCAGGCAACAGCGGTTCAACAAACCGGCCTGAAAGTCACACGAGCACAGCCGCCGACAACGCTCAAAGCCCCGGAATACGGGCCTTACAGGAATTGGTACAGCGCTTGCTCTGCTCCAGTGACTACTCACTGCTCGTCGAGCAACTGTTGAAAAAGGAACTGACCATGTCGCGTCCACTGAAAGTCGTCGCCCTGTCCGGCGGAACCTGGCGTCCGTCCCGCACCCTGGTGCTGACCCAGGCCTTGCTGGCCGAATTGTCCGGGCACTTGCCGGTCGAGAGTCATCTGATCGAACTCGGCGACATCGCCCGCCCACTTGGCGCCGCGCTGTCGCGTCAGGAGTTGCCGGCCGAGATCGAAGCCGAGCTGCAAGCCATCGAACAGGCTGACCTGCTGATCGTCGCCGCGCCGGTCTATCGCGGTTCCTATCCTGGATTGCTCAAGCATCTGTTCGATCTGATCGACCTGAATGCGCTGATCGACACACCAGTGCTGCTCGCCGCCACCGGTGGCAGCGAACGCCATGCGCTGGTCCTCGATCACCAGTTGCGCCCACTGTTCAGTTTCTTCCAGGCCGTGACCCTGCCGATTGGCGTGTACGCCACCGAAGCCGATTTCGCCGACTACCAGATCACCAGCGAACCGCTCAAGGCGCGCATCCGTCTGGCCGCCGAACGCGCCGCGCCGCTGTTCGGCACTCACATCAAACCGTTGCTGAAAATCGCCTGAGGAGCTGTTCATGGATGTTTTCTGGTTCCTGCCGACCCACGGCGACGGTCACTATCTGGGCACCACCCAAGGCGCGCGCCCGGTCACCCTCAATTACCTGAAGCAGGTGGCGCAAGCCGCCGACAGCCTCGGCTACTACGGCGTACTGATTCCCACCGGTCGTTCCTGCGAGGATTCGTGGGTGATCGCCTCGGCGCTGGTGCCGCTCACCGAACGCCTGCGTTATCTGGTGGCGATCCGTCCGGGAATCATCTCGCCGACCGTCTCGGCGCGCATGGCCGCGACCCTGGATCGACTGTCCAACGGCCGCTTGCTGATCAACGTCGTGACCGGCGGTGACCCGGACGAAAACCGTGGCGACGGCAGCTTCCTCAGCCACAGCGAACGCTACGAAGTCACCGATGAATTCCTCAAGATCTGGCGCCGGGTGCTGCAAGGCGAAGCGGTAGATTTCGAAGGTAAACACCTGAAGGTACAGAACGCCAAGGCCCTGTATCCGCCGGTGCAGAAACCCTATCCGCCGCTGTACTTCGGCGGGTCCTCCGATGCAGCTCACGATCTGGCCGCCGAGCAGGTCGACGTGTACCTGACCTGGGGTGAACCACCGGCCGCCGTCGCCGAGAAACTCGCCGACGTGCGTGAACGCGCCGCCCGCCACGGGCGCAAGGTGAAGTTCGGCATTCGTCTGCACGTGATCGTACGCGAGACCGCCGAAGAGGCGTGGAAAGCCGCCGACAAACTGATCGAGCACATCAGCGACGAAACCATTGAAGCCGCGCAGAAATCCTTTTCGCGCTTCGACTCCGAAGGCCAGCGGCGCATGGCCGCTCTGCACGACGGACGCCGCGACAACCTGGAAATCGCCCCCAACCTGTGGGCCGGCGTCGGACTGGTGCGCGGCGGTGCCGGTACCGCATTGGTCGGCGATCCGCAGCAAGTGGCAGCGCGAATCAAGGAGTACGCAGACCTCGGCATCGAGAGTTTCATCTTCTCCGGCTACCCGCATCTCGAAGAGGCCTACCGCTTTGCCGAGCTGGTCTTCCCGTTGTTGCCCGAGCCATATGCAAGCCTGGCTGGACGCGGTGTCACCAACCTCACCGGGCCGTTCGGCGAAATGATCGCCAACGATGTACTGCCCGCCAAAGCCAACGCCTGAGGAAGACCGAGTGACTGCCAAACCGCAAAGCACCCTGCTCTCCCCGTTGCAGACCGCCCGCCAACTGGCCGCCGAATTTGCTCTGACCGCCGTCGAGCGCGACGAGCGTGGTGGCACACCGAAAGCCGAACGTGACGCCCTGCGCGACAGCGGTCTGCTGGCCCTGAGCATTCCCACCCGTTACGGCGGCCTCGGCGCGCGCTGGAGCGAAACCCTGGAAGTCGTGCGCGAGTTCGCCAAGGTCGACAGCTCGATCGCCCACGTCTTCGGTTTTCATCATTTGATGCTTGCCACCGTGCGCCTGTTTTCCCGCCCGGAACAATGGCAGCCGTGGTTCGAACAGACCGCGCGGCAGAACTGGTTCTGGGGCAACGCGCTCAATCCGCTGGACACCCGCACCGTGGTCAAGGACCTCGGTGGCTGGCGCGAGTTTTCCGGCAAGAAGAGCTTCTGCTCCGGCGCCAGCGATTCGCAGATGCTGATCGCCTCGGCGGTGGACGAAAGCAACGGCGGCAAACTGTTGATCGCGGCGATCCCCAGCGGGCGCAGCGGCATCACCCTGCACAACGACTGGAACAACATCGGCCAGCGCCAGACCGACAGCGGCAGCGCGACGTTCGAACGGGTGCGGGTCGAAGAGTCGGAACTGCTGCTGGATCCGGGTCCGCTGAGCACACCGTTCGCCTGCTTGCGCCCGTTGATCGCGCAACTGACGTTCACCCACATGTTTCTCGGCATTGCCGAAGGGGCCTTTGAAGAGGCGCGGCAATACACCCTCAGCGAAACCCGTGTCTGGCACAAATCCTCGGTGCGCGAGGTGCGCGAAGATCCTTACGTGCTGGCCCATTACGGCGAGTTCTGGGTCGCCCTCGAAGGCGTCCGTCTGTTGGTGGAACGCGCCGCTGCATTGCTCGACGAGGCCTGGGCCAAAGGCCCGAACCTCAGTGCCGAAGAACGCGGTCACCTGGCCACGGCAATTGCCACGGCCAAGGTCGCCGCCAGTCGTCAGGGTCTGGATATCTGCAGCCGATTGTTCGAAGTCACCGGCGCCCGTTCGACTCACGCGTCGCTGCGTCTGGATCGACACTGGCGCAACCTGCGCACGCAAACCCTGCACGACCCGCTGGATTACAAGCTCCACGAGCTGGGCGACTGGGCGCTGAACCAGTCCCTGCCGGTGCCGACGTTCTATTCCTGATTTTCTTTCGTGGAGCGAGACCCCATGCAACTGCTGACCCTGCCGCCCTCACCCGCCCTGGCCACTTCGATTCGCGCCACCGCCCAGGTGTTCGAAGACCCGAAATCCCAGGCCCTGCTCGCGCATCTGCAACAGGTCGCACCGAGCGAAGCCAGCGTGCTGATCATCGGCGAAACGGGCACCGGCAAAGAGTTGGTAGCGCGGCACATCCACAACCTGAGCAACCGGCGCAACCGGCCGTTCATTGCGGTGAACTGCGGGGCGTTTTCCGAATCGCTGGTGGAAGCCGAATTGTTCGGCCATGAAAAAGGCGCCTTCACCGGCGCCCTCAGTGCCAAGGCCGGGTGGTTCGAAGAGGCGGATGGCGGCACTCTGTTCCTCGATGAAATCGGCGATCTGCCGATGGCCATTCAGGTCAAATTGCTGCGGGTGTTGCAGGAGCGCGAAGTGGTGCGCCTGGGTTCGCGCAAGAGCATTCCCATCGATGTGCGAGTGTTGGCAGCGACCAACGTGCAACTGGAGAAAGCCATCAACGCCGGACATTTCCGCGAGGATCTGTATTACCGGCTGAACGTGGTCAATCTGGAGCTGAGCCCGTTGCGCGAGCGGCCCGGCGATATCCTGCCGCTGACCCGGCATTTCATCGAGGCCTACAGTCAGCGTCTGGGTTACGGGCGCGTCACCATCAGCCCCGGCGCCGAACACAAACTGCGCGGCTACAGTTGGCCGGGCAATATCCGCGAACTGGAAAACGTCATCCACCACACGCTGCTGATCTGCCGTAACGGCGTGATCGAGCGCGACGATCTACGTCTATCCAACCTGCGCATCGACCGTCCGGACGATCAGCACGCGACCGCCGACGACTCACCGGAAGCGCTGCTGGAACGCGCCTTCCAGAAACTGTTCGAGCAACAGGCCGGCGCCCTGCATGAGAAGGTCGAGGACGCATTGCTGCGCGCGGCCTATCGCTTCTGCCATTACAACCAGGTGCACACCGCGTCCCTGTTAGGCCTGAGCCGTAATGTCACCCGCACGCGACTGATCAAGATCGGCGAACTGGCGGTGAACAAGCGGCGGCCCACGGAAAACCTGCAAGGCGAGCGCTTGATCCAGCTGTCGATCTAACCAACCAGTTGACAGTGCAAGCCGTCGTCATAGCTGCGGGCTATGCTGCTCAGCACCTGGAATGAACCGAAGGTCACGGTGCGCGCCTGATGGGTGCGGATCAGTTGCCAGAAATCCTGCTCGCCGGTTTCGAAACTCTGAAACGCCGCCTCCCCCGCCTCGCGGGACTGCCATTGCAGAAAGCTCAACACTCGCCGGCCATCGTCGCTGGCCTGGACGCTGGCGCTGACGAAGCCGGCGTAACGCTGGGCCAGACGTTCGGTCTGCACGGCCAGCGCCGAGACCAGCGCCGGTTGCTGGCCGGGTTCGATTTCAAATTCGATCAATTGGGTAAAGCTGCGGTTTTTCGCTGGTGCTTGCATGAGATCCCCACTCGGTCAGGCGAATCTTGCGATTCGAAGGCCTGCAGGGTAAAACCTCGAGTTAACTAGAGGTCAAGGGGCATTTTGCAAATGATCACTGCGGAAAATGTGCACAAGCAATTGACCGTCGGCGAAGTCGCGGCCCGCAGCGGTGTGGCCGTCACCGCCCTGCACTTTTATGAATCGAAAGGCTTGATCAAGAGCCAGCGCAATGCCGGCAACCAGCGGCGCTATCCACGGGAAGTACTGCGGCGGGTGGCGTTGATCAAAGTGGCGCAACGCCTGGGCATTCCACTGGCGGAAATCGGCGAGGCGTTGAAGCAGTTGCCGGACAACCGCGCGCCAACGGCAGCGGACTGGAAAGTGCTGTCGGAGCAGTGGCGGCGGGAGCTGGACGAGCGGATCAATCAGTTGATGCTGCTGCGTGACCGGCTGACCGGTTGCATCGGTTGCGGATGCCTGTCGATGGAAGCCTGCCCGCTGCGCAATCAGGGCGATGTGCTGGGCGAGCAAGGGCCGGGGGCGCATTTTCTCGACGTTCCCAAGTGAGGGCTCCCATGCCACGGGAGCCCTCGGATCTATCGATCAGAAACCCGGCGCAATCTGCCCTTTGTAGCGGGTCAGAATGAACTGACGCACTTCATCGGAATTCAACGCCTTGGCCAGTTTCTGCAGGCCCGGGTCATTGATGTTGTCGGGACGCGCGACCAGAAACTCGATGTACAGGCTCTTGCCCTTCTCGACGATCAGCGCGCTGTTGGTGTCGATCCCGGCTTCCAGCGCGTAGTTGGCGAACACGAATGCCAGATCCACCTGACTCACTGAACGAGCGAGCAATGCGCCCTCCAGTTCACGGATTTTCAGGTGCTTGGGGTTTTCGACGATGTCGCGCTGGGTGGCCAGGGTGTTGCTCGGATCCTTGAGCTTGATCAGCCCCGCCTCGTGCAACAGCACCAGCGCGCGACCGGTGTTCACCGGGTCGTTGGGGATCGACACGCTGGCGCCGTCCTTCAGCTCCGAAATGTTCTTGATCTTGGTCGAGTAAGCCCCGAACGGTTCGATGTGCACGCCGACCACCGGCACCAGATCGGTGTGGCGAGTCTTGTTGAAATCATCGAGAAACGGCCGGTACTGGTAGTAGTTGGCGTCGAGGTTTTTCAGCGCCAGTTGCTGGTTGGGCTGGATGAAGTCGGTGAACACCTTGATGTCCAGATCCACGCCTTCCTTGGCCAGGGTCGGTTTGACGAACTCGAGGATTTCCGCGTGCGGCACCGGGGTGGCACCGACGATCAGTTTTTCGTTGGCATGGGCGCCGAACGACAGAACGGCAGCCAGTACGGCCAAGGTCTTTTTCATGCTGTGCTCCAAGGCAGATTTGAGTGGCCGTCGTGGGGTGAACGTGGGGCCTTTATGGGTTGAACTTGTTTTTTCAGCGTCGGCTGTAGTGCGCCACCAAGCGGTCGCCGGTCATTTGCAGGGCCTGCACCAGAATCAGCAGCAACACCACGGTGACCACCATCACGTCGGTCTGAAAGCGTTGATAGCCGTAGCGGATCGCCAAATCGCCGAGCCCGCCACCACCGATCACGCCGGCCATCGCCGTGTAATCCACCAGCACGATGGCGGTGACCGTCACCGCTGCCAGCAACCCGCCGCGGGCCTCCGGCAACAGGGTGTGGCGGATGATCTGCCAGGTGTTGGCACCCATGGCCTGGGTCGCCTCGACCACCCCGCGATCGACTTCGCGCAGTGCGGTTTCCACCAGCCGCGCGAAGAACGGTGTGCAACCGACGACCAGCGGCGGAATGGTTCCGGGCACGCCCAGTGACGTGCCCACCAGCAACGTGGTCAGCGGAATCAGCACGATCAGCAAAATGATGAATGGCAGCGAACGCAGCATGTTCACGATCACTGACAGAACCCGGTACAGGCCGACGGTTTCATGCAGCTGGCGCTTGCCGGTGAGAAACAGCAACAGCCCCAGCGGCAATCCCAGCAGCACCGTAAACAGCAGCGCCGCGCCGAGCATGCTCAGGGTGTCGAGACAGGCCTGGGCGATGTCGGCCCAGTAAATGTGTTTGAACCACTCGGCCATGATCAGGACCAGTCGTGGCGCGGTGGTTTGACGCCGTTGAGCAGCCAGTTGCCGACCACGTGGTATTTCCAGCGCACCGGGTCATGCAGGGTGTGGACCCGGGCGTTGCGCCAGTGGCGGTCGAAGTTGTGCTTTTTCAGGGTCGAGCGGGTACCGCCGAGTTCGAACAGCTTGTTGCTGGCCTCGATGGCGATTTCGGTGGTCAGCACTTTAGCCTTGGCCACGGCCAGCGAGGCCAGCGCGACGTTGTCTTCATCAGGCGCCGGACGTGCGGCGTCGAGCGCCCAGCCGGCGCGTTCAAGCAAGGCTTCGGCGGCTTCCAGACGGATTTCCAGTGCGCCGATCTGAATGATGGTCAACGGATCTTCACTGGCCTTGTCCACACCTGCATCGATCCATGGCCGCGCAAACTGGCGGACGAATTCCACGGTATCGCGCAACGCTGCCCGGGCAATGCCGGCGTCGATGGCAGCGGTGGTCAACTGGGCGAAAGGCCCGGCCAGGGTCGGGCTCTCGTAGGAACGGTACGTCGGAAACAGATTGAAGGGCGCCACTTGCAGATTTTCCGCCAGCACCGTGCCGCTGGAAGTAGTGCGCTGACCGATGCTGTCCCAGTCGTCGACGATCACCAGCCCTTTCGTACCGCGCTCGACGAAGGCCAACTGGCCCTTCTGCTCTTCATCCAGCGCCAGCACCGCCAGCCAATGGGCGTAAAGCGAACCGGTGCAGTAGCCCTTGCGGCCGTTGATCACGAAGCCGTCGCCATAACGGCGGAGGGTCGCCTGAATGTCCTGCACGTTCTTGCCGCCGGTTTCCGACAGCGCATTGGCGAAGCGATGACCTTGCAGCGCCAGCTCAAAGAAATGCGCTTGCTGGGCCGGGGTGCCTTGCAGGCGGATGTCTTCGAGCAGGCAGTAATGGTTTTGCGGAATCTGCCCGAGGGACGGATCGGCGGCGGAAATGATCGCGATCACCTGGGCCAGTACCGCAAAGGACACCTGCGCGCCGCCGTATTCCTTCGGCACGGTGATGCCCCACAGGCCACTGTTGGAAAACAGGTCGACGATCTCGGCGGGCACTTCGCGGTTGCGGTCACGCTCGGCGGCGTGTTCCTGCAAGACGGCGGCGACCTGCACAGCCACGCGCAAGGCTTCGGCGTCGTCGGCGATCCGGTGGGCGGCCGGCGGGTTGATCGGATAAACGGCAGATTCAGACATGGATGACTCTCGGTATCGGTTTTGTACCGGGTCATTGCAGCTTCTGTGCCTGACGCTAAGACCTTGTTTTACGGGGGCTGCAGCGGAACTTCAGGGCGTCTGGCGATGAAAACTTGCGCACTCTGTTGCTTCGCTGTCGATGGCTGAACAGTGGGAGGCCTGCTCGTCGGCTACTCGGTCACGACGGCGGCACGGATCTATAGTTGAGCGACCGGCAATCCCGGCGAAGGCACACCTCAATCTCTAATAAAAACCAGGCAACAAATAACAGGGAGTACCGCCATGAGCGTCAAACCCATTCCCGAGGGGTATCACAGCATTACCCCGTACCTCGGCATTCACAAAGCTGCCGAAGCCATCGATTTCTATAAAAAGGCGTTCGGTGCCACCGAAGTCATGCGCCTGAGCATGCCCGACGGCGGCATCGGCCACGCCGAACTGCGCATCGGTGACAGCGCGATCATGCTCGGCTCGCCGTGCGATCAAGGGCCGTTGAGCAATCCGGACAACGCAGTGTCGGTCGGCCTGCATCTGTACGTGACCGATGTGGACAAATCCTTCCAACGCGCACTGGAGGCCGGCGCCACCTCGGTGTCCGAGGTCAAGGATCAGTTCTACGGCGACCGCAGCGGCACGTTGAAAGATCCGTACGGGCATCTGTGGTTCCTGGCCTCGCGCAAGGAGGACCTGACCCAGGCGCAGATCGAGCAGCGGGCGAAGGAAATGTTCCAGCAGAGCTAACTACGCCGAGTGTCCATTCCCGCGCGGCGCGCGGGGATGGGCGAACACGATTCATGAACCGTCGAATCACGCATCACGTCTTGTCATGAACGCCCGGCGATTTCAGGATGCAGGCCACTCGCCTGAATAAAGGATCACCCGATGTTTGCCGGATTCGTCAAAGACCAGCGCCACGTCAACGGTGTGGACATCAGCTACCGCCTCAAAGGCAGCGGCCCCGGCCTGCTGCTGTTGCACGGGCACCCGCAGACGCACGTCATCTGGCACAAGATCGCCGAGCAACTGGCGGAGCATTTCACGGTGATCGCCGCCGACCTGCGCGGTTATGGCGACAGCAGTCGCCCGCCGGCCGATGAGGCTCACCTCAATTACTCCAAGCGCGAGATGGCCCGCGACGGCGTGGAATTGATGAAGGCGTTGGGTTTCGAGCACTTCTCGATCCTTGCCCACGACCGTGGCGCGCGGGTTGCCCATCGCCTGGCGCTCGATCATCCCGAGGTTGTGCAGCGCATGGTCCTGCTCGACATCGCGCCAACGCTGGCGATGTACAGCCAGACAAATGAAGCCTTCGCCCGGGCCTACTGGCACTGGTTCTTCCTGATCCGCCCGGCACCGTTGCCGGAAACCCTGATCGAAACCGATCCCGAAGGTTATCTGCGCAGCGTCATGGGCAGTCGCAGCGCCGGGCTTGCACCCTTTACCGACGAGGCGTTCAGTGAGTACCGGCGTTGCCTGGAACGTCCCGGAAGTGCTCGGGGGATCTGCGAGGATTACCGCGCCAGTGCCGGCATCGACCTGGAACATGACCGCGCCGACATCACGGCTGGTCGTCACCTGACCCTGCCGTTGCTGGTGCTGTGGGGCGCCGAGGGCACCGTCGGTCGCTGCTTCGATCCGCTCGGGGAATGGCAGCAGGTTGCCACCGATGTACGCGGCAAGGCCCTGCCGGCCGGGCATTACCTTGCCGAAGAAGTCCCTGAGCTGTTGCTGACCGAAGCGCTCGACTTTCTACGCTGATCCTTTCCTTCAATCCGGCGGCATGCGCCGTCGGACTGCTTCGCCTCCCCCGCAGAAATCCGCCCACGCGGCATCAAGATATAATCGCGAAACATTTACTTTCATATCGTTCATCGGGAATTGCTTCGGTCATCCGTCTTATAGAGATGCGGGCCGGTCGCGTAGGCAAAAGCCACGACCGGCCTTTCAGGGGACTCCCGTGCTGCGAAGCCCGTAGTACCGCTCCCTCTCACTGAATCAAGACCCGTCATCATGTCGAAGAAATCCCGCTCGAAACTGTGGTTCCTGGTACACAGCTGGCTGGCATTGCCGATCTGGTTTTTCGTTCTGATCGTCTGCGTCACCGGCACCCTGGCAGTGGTCAGCCAGGAAATCGTCTGGCTGGCCAACCCGCAAATGCGCGCCAGCGCGCCGTCCGACGACGCACCATTGCTCAGCTACGACCAGATCCTCGCCGAAATCAAAAAAGCCGAACCGCAGACAGTGGTGCAAAGCATCAACCGTCCGGACGAGTCGCACTTTGCTCTCGACGTCGACGTCAGCTATCCCGACGGCCGCTCGCTGACCGTCTACGTCAACCCGTACACCGGCGTGATTCAGGGCACGGCACCGAGCTTCAACTTCAAGGCGTTCACCCGCGCACTGCATGGCTGGTGGCTGGTGCCGTTCACCAACGGCTTCAGCTGGGGCTGGTATCTGGTGTCGTTCCTCGGCCTGCCGATGCTGGCTTCGCTGGTGACCGGGCTGGTGGTGTACAAGCGCTTCTGGAAGGGTTTTTTCCGCCCGACCCTGCGCTTCAATCACGGCGCACGGATCTTCTGGGGCGACTTCCACCGCTTGAGCGGCATCTGGTCGATCTGGTTCATCGCGGTGATTTCGATCACCGGCACCTGGTTCCTGATTCAGGCGCTGCTGTTTGACAACCAGATTTCCATTTCCAGCGAGCCGATCGTCCCGGCCATGTCCCGCGAAGCCGTGCCACAGTCCAACGATGGTTCGCCACCGCCGCGTATCAGCCTCGACCGCGCCATCGAAATCGCCCAGACGAAAATCCCCGGCTTCGAAGCCAGCTTCATCAGCCTGCCGGGCAATGCCTACGCGCACCTGGATATCGGCGGTCGCGGCTGGTACCCGCTGATGTACCAGACCGCCACGCTCAACCCATACAGCGGTGAAGTGGCGGCTTCGCGGCTGTTGTCCGATCGCACGTCGCTGGAGTTCGTCACCGAATCCATGCGCCCGCTGCACACCGGTGACTTCGGCGGTCTGTGGATCAAGCTGATCTGGTTCTTCTTCGGCCTGCTGCTGAGCATGATGGTCCTCAGTGGCCTGCTGATCTGGACCAAGCGCACCGCGCTGGCCACCGCCAACGCCCTCAAGCGCGAGCACAAGAAACAGCGCGTGCAGGCACAACCGGCCCTGCGCCGTGAAACCTCGGAGGCCAATCTGTGAGCAAATCCACTACCGTGGCTCAGCCTTCACGGCTGAGCGTGATCTGGCACAAATGGCGCTTCCACATCAACGTGCTGTTGCTGCTGATCCCCTTGGGCTTCATGCCCAAATACTTCGCCGATGCCTCGCTGTTTCGCGGTGACAGCGGACTGGGTGAACGGGAGATCGGCGAAATCCAGGTCGGTCCCTGGAGCCTGCGACTGGCCGAACTGCGTAATCAGGCACCGATCCTGACCGGCCCCGCCGGCTACATGAAAGATTTCAGCGCCGCCCTCTGCGACGCCTGCGTCGACCACGTCAAGGCGACGTATCTGCGCATCGGCAAACCTCGCAGCCTGCGCGCGGCCGGGGTGATTTTCTTCGGCACGCCGTACCGCATGGGCACCCAGTTGCCGGTTCCGGAAAAGACCGCTGCCGACGCCGAACTGTGGATCACCATGGAAGGCTGGGACGGCAGCATGCACCAAGCCTCGATTCCGCTGAGCCAGGCCTCGCCTGCCACCCTCGCCTGGCTGAACAAACAAGGAGCCAAACCATGAGTCATGCCCAACGCCCCTTCCGCCTGCACCTGAGCGCTGCCTTGGTGGTGCTGTCTGCCGGTTTCAGCACAGGCGCCCTGGCCCACAACCCGATGTGCGAGTGCAAGGCCATCGATGCCGAGCAGATCAAGTGCACCGGCGGTTTCTCCGACGGCAGCGGCGCGCCGGGGGTGACCCTCGATGTGATCGGCTACGACGAAACCATCCTGGTGCCGGGCAAGCTCGGCGCCGACTCGACCCTGACCTTCAAGAAACCCGGCGCCGAGTTCTACGTGCTGTTCGACGCCGGCCCCGGTCACGTGGTCGAAATTGACCAAGCGGATATCGAAGCCCCATGACCACGCCGACTACCCAGGTTGTCCGCCCCGCCGGTGCCGGGCACGAAACCCTCAATGTGCTGCTGATGTGCCTGCTGATCCTCGCGGTTGCCGGCTCGGTAGTGACATGGCGCGGCGTTTCCCACGAACCGGAGCCGGTCTCCAGCCATCAACTGGATGCCCGTCGCGACCTTGGCGCCAGCGAGCAGGGCATCTATGCCGATCTGCGCGTGACCCTCGACGAGATCCGCCTGCTGCGTGAAGAACAGCAAACGCTGCCAAGCCCGCAGAACCTGGCCGATGAAGGTTTTGCACCGTTCGCCCAGGACGCCAGCTCGGTCAGTCGTGGCGGCCATGCCTGGCAGTTGCTGGCCGACCGCGCCTACTTCGGCCACAGTCAGGCACCGGCCGTGGCCGGTTCGTTTCTGATGCGCCTGAACGACGCCGCGCCGGACATCTGGCTCAACCGCGCCACCGACCTGCAAGCGCCGAAAGACCTGTCAGACGCAGCGCTGACCGCTGCCGGATGGAAACAGATCGTCGCGCAATTCGATGCCGGGGTGACCCGCGAACATCGTCATTGAACCCTCGCCTTCATTCGAGAGAAGACCGCTTGCCCATGCCTAGTTCATCTCAACGCCGTCCTTTCCTGCGCCTGCTGCTGATCGGTCTGTGCGCCTGCCTGCTGAGTCCGCTGGCCAGCGCCGATCAGGCCAAGCGCCTGCGCATCGGCATCACCCTGCATCCGTATTACAGCTATGTGGCGAACATCGTAGGCGACAAGGCCGAGGTCGTGCCGCTGATTCCCGCCGGCTTCAACCCGCATGCCTACGAGCCGCGCGCCGAAGACATCAAGCGCATCAGCGGGCTGGATGTGATCGTGCTCAACGGCGTTGGCCATGACGACTTCGCCGACCGCATGATTGCCGCCAGCGAAACGCCGAACATCAAGACCATCGAAGCCAACGAAAACGTGCCGCTGCTGGCCGCCACCGGGGTTGCCGCGCGCGGTGCCGGCAAAGTGGTGAACCCGCACACCTTCCTGTCGATCAGCGCCTCGATTGCCCAGGTCAACAACATCGCCCGTGAGCTGGGCAAGCTCGACCCGGACAATGCCAAGACCTACACCCAGAACGCCCGCGCCTACGGCAAACGCCTGCGGCAGATGCGCGCCGACGCCCTGGCCAGGCTGACCCAGGCGCCGAACGCCGAACTGCGAGTAGCCACGGTGCACGCCGCTTATGACTACCTGCTGCGTGAATTCGGCCTGGAAGTGACGGCGGTGGTCGAGCCGGCCCACGGTATCGAGCCGAGCCCGAGCCAGTTGAAGAAAACCATCGACCAATTGCGTGAACTGGACGTGAAAGTGATCTTCTCCGAGATGGATTTCCCCTCCACCTACGTCGAAACCATCCAGCGTGAATCCGGCGTGAAACTTTACCCGCTGTCGCACATTTCCTACGGCGAATACACCGCCGACAAGTACGAAAAGGAAATGACCGGCAACCTCAACACCGTGGTTCGAGCGATTCAGGAGTCCGGCGCATGACAGCTCAGGAAAACCTGTCGATAGCCAGCAGCGGCCCGACCCTGGATTTCGCTGACGTCAGCCTGACCCTCGGCCGCACGACGATTCTGGACAAGGTCACCTTCCAGGTGCAGCCCGGCAGCGTGCATGCGCTGGTGGGCCCCAACGGCGGCGGCAAGAGTTCGCTGATCAAGACCCTGCTCGGGCAGATGCCCCATCAGGGCCGGCTCAGCCTGCAATGGCCCGGCGAGCCCGGCACCATCGGTTACGTGCCGCAGGCGCTGGAGTTTGATCGCGGCCAGCCCATGACCGTCGACGACTTCATGGCCGCCATGTGTCAGCGTCGCCCGGCCTTTCTCGGCTTGAGCAAACGCTACGCCGGCGCCATCGGTGATGCGCTGGAGCGGGTCGGCATGCAGGACAAACGCAAACGCCGAATGGGTGCGCTGTCCGGTGGCGAACGCCAGCGGGTATTGCTTGCCCAGGGCCTGATTCCGGCGCCGCAATTGCTGGTGCTGGATGAGCCGATGTCCGCCCTCGACGAAGCCGGGATCCAGGTGTTCGAGCGTTTGCTGGGCGACTGGCGCGCGGCGGGCATCACCGTGCTGTGGATCGAGCACGACCTGGAAGCGGTCGGGCGTCTGGCCAATCGCGTCACCGGCCTTAACCGCCGGGTGCTGTTCGACGCCACGCCGCAACAGGCCCTGACCCCGGAACGTCTGCTGACCCTGTTTTCGACCCATCCACGGAGCGCTGCCTGATGAGTTACGAAGCCTTTCGTTTGACGGTGCAAGGCTGGGCCTCTTCCGGTTACCTGCCGGAAGCCCTGGCCTATGGGTTTGTGGTCAATGCCTTGCTTGCCGGTCTGTTGATCGGCCCGGTACTGGGTGGCCTCGGCACGCTGGTGGTGGTCAAGCGCTTCGCGTTTTTCTCCGAAGCGGTGGGCCACGCGGCGTTGACCGGCGTGGCCATCGGCATCCTGCTCGGCGAGCCCTACACCGGGCCTTACGGCAGCCTGTTCGGTTACTGCCTGCTGTTTGGCATTCTGCTCAATTACCTGCGCAACCGTACCGGGCTGTCCCCGGACACATTGATCGGCGTGTTCCTGTCGGTGTCCCTCGCTTTGGGCGCCAGCCTGCTGCTGATTCTGGCGGGCAAGATCAACGTGCACATTCTGGAAAACGTGCTGTTCGGCTCGGTGCTGACGGTCAATGGCAACGACCTGCTGGTGCTGGCGATTGTCGGCTCGCTGGTCATGGCGCTGGCCCTGCCGCTGTACAACCGGATCATGCTCGCCAGCTTCAACCCGCAACTGGCGGCGGTGCGTGGCGTCGCGGTGAAGACCCTGGATTATCTGTTCGTGATTCTGGTGACACTGATTACGGTTGCCGCGGTGAAAGTCATCGGCGCGATTCTGGTCGGTGCACTGCTGGTGATTCCGGCGGCGGCTGCGCGCCTGCTCAGCCAGTCGCTCAAGGGCTTTTTCTGGTGTTCGGTGCTGATTGCCACGGTCAGTACGCTGTGCGGGATTCTCGCGCCGATCGTGTTCGACCTGCCGATTCCGTCCGGTGCCGCGATCATTCTGGTCGCCGGTATCGCCTTCGCCCTCGCCGCGATTGCCCGGGGCGTCGTCCCCAGTCTGAAAGGGAACCTTGGATAAATGGCTTTTTCATTGCGACAACTGACCCTGGCCATCGCCCTCAGCGGCGCGGTTTCGAGCCCTCTGCTGGCGGCCGAGAAACCGTTGCGGGTGCTGGCCTCGTTGCCGATCACTTATGGTCTGGGCGAAGTCCTGCTCAAGGGCACCGACATCAGCCTCGAACGCGCAGCACCGGCCAACCTGCCAGGCAGCCGCCAGACCGCCTACTTCACCGGTCGCGGCGCGCCCGTGCTGAGCAAACTGGCCACGGGCGCCGATGCAGTGATCGGCGTGCGCTCGCTGTGGGCCGATGATCCGCTGTACCCGATCGCCCGCCGCAGCAACATCCGCATCGTCGAAGTCGATGCTGCCCGCCCGGTGGACGGCGCCCTGCCCGGCATTGCCGTGCAACCGGGGCTCAAGGTCGACGGCCTGAACAGTCAGCCGTGGCTGGCCAGCAACAACATGGGGCGCATGGCCGATGTGATGGCGGCGGATCTGGTGCGCCTGGCACCGAAGGACAAATCGAAGATCGAGGCCAATCTGGCCGCACTGAAACAGCGTCTGCTGAAACTCAGTGCCGACAGCGAAGCGCGTCTGGCCAGTGCCGACAACCTGAGCTTGATGAGCCTGAGCGATCACTTCGGTTACCTGATCGGCAGCCTGAATCTGGAGTTGATCGGACAGGATGCGCGACCGGATGCCGAATGGACGCCGGAGGAGCTGAAAAAACTGACCGCGACTTTGAAAGACAACGACGTAGCAGTGGTGCTGCACCATCGCCAGCCTTCGGATGCGGTGAAAGCGGCGATTGCCGAATCGGGCAGTCAACTGCTGGTGCTGAGCACCGATGCAGCGGATCCGGTGGCAGAGCTGGAAGGGAATGTGGATGTGCTGCTCAAGGGCCTGGCCGGCGCGTAACGCCATTATGACCGCGTCATCGTCCATCGCTGGCTTGCCAGCGATGAGGCCTTCACAGGCAACAAAAATCCCGGACATGAAAAAACCCGCTGACTGATTCCAGTCCAGCGGGTTTCTTTTGGCTGATAACTTACTGGGCAGCCGCTTGCGCTTCCATCTTCTGGCGCAGGCTTAGCGGACGCATGTCGGTCCAGACTTCTTCGATGTAGGCCAGGCATTCCTTTTTCAGGCCACTCTTGCCCACAGTGCGCCAACCTTCCGGCACGGCCTTGTAGTCCGGCCAGATCGAGTACTGCTCTTCGTGGTTGACCACGACTTGAAAGAGGATGTCCTCGCGGTCGAATACTGACGTCATGCTGTGTCTCCATCGCTGTAAGGGTGGGCTGCACGACGGTGCAGCCGGGTATGTAGAAAGAACGTTCGACGCGGCGAAAAATTTACAGGCCGGCAGTCGCAGCGCTCAACGCACGGCCGAAGATCTCGGCGACGCGGTCGATTTCCGCGGCGGTGATCACCAGCGGCGGCAGGAACCGCACCACCGCACCGTGACGCCCGCCCAGCTCCAGAATCAGCCCGCGCTTGAGACATTCGCGCTGAACCAGCGGCGCCAGACGTGCGAAGGCCGGTGGATGCCCCAGCGCATCCGGTGCACCGTTCGGATCGACCAGCTCGACACCGAGCATCAGGCCACGACCACGAATATCGCCCAGTTGCGGGAAATCGCGCTGCAGAATGCGCAGGTGTTCGCTCAGGCGTTCGCCCATGGCGGCAGCGTGTTCGCAGACCTTGTGCTCGACCAGGTACCGCATCACGGCAGAACCGGCGGCCATCGCCATCTGGTTGCCACGAAACGTACCGGCGTGAGCGCCCGGCTGCCAGGTGTCGAGCCAGTCGCGATAAACCACCACGGCCAGCGGCAGGCTGCCGCCGATGGCTTTGGACAGCACCACCACATCCGGGGTGATGCCGGCGTGTTCGAAGGCAAACATGTTGCCGGTGCGGGCGAAGCCGCTCTGGATCTCGTCGATGATCAGCGCCACGCCAGCCTTTTCGGTGATGCGGCGCAGACCGCGCAGCCACTCGATGTCCGCCGGGATCACGCCGCCCTCGCCCTGCACCGCTTCGACGATGACGGCGGCCGGCAATTGCACGCCGGCCTCGGGATCATTGAGCAGGTTTTCCAGGTAGCTCAGATTGGCCTTCACACCCGCCGCGCCACCGAGGCCGAACGGGCAACGGTAGTCGTAAGGGAACGGCATGAATTGCACGCCGTTGCTGAGCAACGCGCCCAGTGGCTTTTTCGGCCCCAGGCTGCCCATCAGGCTCAAGGCGCCTTGGCTCATGCCGTGGTAACCGCCGGAGAACGACAGCACGGTGCTGCGCCCGGTGGCGGTGCGCACCAGTTTCAGCGCGGCTTCCACGGCGTCGGTGCCGGTCGGGCCGCAGAACTGGATTTTCGCTTCCTTGGCCAATGCCGGAGGCAGCAGGCCGAACAGGTCCTGAACAAATTGATCCTTTACCGGCGTGGTCAGGTCCAGGGTGTGCAGTGGCAACTCATCGGCCAGCACCTGCTGAATGGCCTCGATCACTACCGGATGGTTATGCCCCAGCGCGAGGGTGCCGGCGCCGGCCAGGCAATCGATGAAGCTGCGGCCTTCAACGTCCTCGACGTACAGGCCCTTGGCGCGCTTAAGCGCCAGGGGAATGCGCCGCGGGTAGCTGCGGGCATTGGACTCCTGCTGGCTCTGACGGGCCAGCAACGGCGACTCATTGAACTGATACAGCGTTTCCGCCGGCGCGGAGGCGATCCGGGCCGACGACTCTTCGATAAGGCTGGTGGCGACTGACATCTCTCGACCCCTCAATACGCTATGGATAGTGACCAAAACTGCACACCGGGCAGGTGCGCGTTCCGGTCGCGGGGCGCACATGCAGGTTTTCCTGTTCTGGAAACGCACCAGCGTGTCGAGGATTTACACCCTTGATCGAATGTCAGGCCGACAATGCCAGCGGCTTGTGCATCGGCAGGGTCAAAACGCCGTGTTGCATGAAGGGAGACGCCGTTTCGCGATACCCCAGGCGCCGGTAGAACGCCGCGCCGGTTCGCGTGCTTGCAAGCGTGATGCATGGCCTGCCACGAATCCTCAGCCAACCCTCGAGATCGCCCATCAGCGCACGGCCCGCACCTCGGCGAAACCACTCCGGCTGCACGTGACAGAACATGACCTCGCCATGGGCTGCGGCCATGCCGACGCCGACGGGTTTGTCCTGCAGCAGCGCGATGTTCAGATAGTGATGGGGATCGGCGAGCCAGGCGCTGACGTGCTCCGCCGATTGTCGGCGGACCCAGCGGTCGACCAGTTGTGGGTCGTTGCGATGATCGAGCGCGCAACCGACGCGGATCGAACGCTCAAGGATCCTGCTGATGATGCCGGCGTCGGCGGGGGTGGCGGGACAGATATAGACGGGTGCTTCCATGGCGCTGTTTCCCTCAATCCATTGAGTCAAAGGCTGGGGCGACAATAACGTCGCGGCCGGCGGATGACTAATGGAGAGAGGTTACATTTGATGTGCCTGCAAACTGTCAGACCGGTTGCAGCGGCATGGTCAGCTCGACCCGCAAACCATCCGGACGGCTGTCGAAATGCAGGGTGCAGGCGCAGCGCTGAACGATCGCCTGGACAATCGCCAGCCCCAGTCCGCAGCCGGTGCTCTGGCCGTTGCGCCAGAAGCGCTGGGTCAGGTGTTGCAGATCGTCAGGGGCGATTCCCGGCCCATGGTCGCGCACCACAAAACGCACGCGATTGGCGCTGGTTTCCAGGCTCAGGTCCACCGCGCCGTCCGTCGGCGTGTGACGCAGAGCGTTGTCCAACAGGTTGCGCAGGGCCGCGATCGACAGCACCGCCGGCATTTGCAGCGGCGCAGCGGACAAGTGTTCAGGCAGATGCAGCCTGATGCGCTGACGCTGGTCGCTGGCCGAGTCCTGAATCGCCAGTTTCGCTACCTGCTCGGCACTGCACTGCACGCCGTCATCGAACGACAGGCTGCCCTCGACCCGGGCCAGCAACAGCAACTGCTCAAGGGTCCGGTGCAGGCGGTCGGCACCCTCCTCGGCTCGGGCCAGAGACTGATCGCGGGCGCTGCCATCGGTCATGCGCGCCACTTGCAGGTGGGTCTTGATCGCCGTCAGCGGGCTGCGCAGTTCGTGGGCGGCATCGCCGGTCAGGCGACGCTCGCGCTCGATGGTCTTGCCGATGCGCTGAAACAATTGGTTCTGGGTTTCGAGCAGCGGTTTCAGTTCGCTGGGGAATGACTGCAACTGCAACGGCTCAAGCGAATCCGCGTTGCGACGCATCAAGGCTTCACGCAAGCGGTTGAGCGGCGCCAACCCCTGGCCGATCCCCAGCCACAACAGGCACAGGCAGCCAAGCAGCGCCACGCCGACCGGCACCGAGGCCGCCAGCAGGATCGACATGTTCAGGGCTTCGCGCTCGATCACCCGGTCGGCGGTGGTAATACGCACATCGCCCCGGGCCAGGGTGAAGCTGCGCCATGGCGCACCGTCGATCATTTGATCGTGGAAGCCCATCTTCTGGGCTTCCAGCGCCTGTTCCGGATTGTTGTGGCTGCGAGCGAGGATTTCCCCGCGCAGCGAGCTGACCTGGCAGGCCATGCCGCCGGGAATGTTCAACTGCTCGGCGCTGAAATGAGTGCCCTCGCCTTTGCTCGGGACAGCCGGCAATTGTTC
Source organism: Pseudomonas sp. 3-2 (assembly GCF_019710535.1). NCBI lineage: Bacteria > Pseudomonadati > Pseudomonadota > Gammaproteobacteria > Pseudomonadales > Pseudomonadaceae > Pseudomonas > Pseudomonas sp. 3-2. The sequence continues at coordinate 4,501,720 of NZ_CP081200.1, forward strand.
CAGCAACCCGGCGACCATCCGCGCCGACGCCACCAGGCGCTGGTCGAGGGAAAACATCATCTGGTTGCGCAGGTCGCTGAGCATCCAGGCGGCCGCCAATGCCCAGATCAGCGCGAATGCGGCGCCGAGGGTCAGGCTCAGGCGCAGGCGCAGGCTCATCACTTGTCGGGTTCTCCGCCATCGGCCGGGCCCAGGCGATAACCCAGACCGCGCACGGTTTCGACGATGCCTTTGCCGAGTTTGCTGCGCAGGTGATGGATGTGCACATTGAGCGCATTGCTTTCCAGTTCATCGTTGAAACCGTAGACGCTGTCCTTCAACTGCTCGGTGGACAGCACCCGGCCACGGTTGTGCAGCAAGGCTTGCAACAACGACTGCTCGCGCCGCGACAGATCCACCGGACGCCCCGCCAGGGTGGTTTCGCGACTGCTCGGATCGTAAGTCAGCGCGCCGTGTTCGATCAGATTGACGCTGCGTCCGGCCACCCGGCGCAGCAGGGTTTGCAGGCGGGCGAACAACTCGCGCAGGTCGAACGGCTTGAGCAGGTAGTCGTCGGCACCGGACTGCAGACCGTCGACACGGTCGGTAACCGAATCCCGCGCAGTCAGGATCAGGACCGGAATCTCCAGGCCTTGCTGACGCAGTTGTTGCAGCAACTTGAGGCCATCTTCGTCCGGCAGGCCGAGATCGAGCACCATCACGTCGAATTCGGCAACCTTGAGAATCGCCCGCGCCTTGGAGGCGGTGTTGACGTGCTCGACGGTCAGGCCCTGCGCCGTCAGCCCGGCGACGATCCCGCTGGCGATCAACTCATCGTCTTCGCAAACCAGTACGTGCATGGTGAGTCCCGTGGAAAAGTGCTGATTAGGCCGCTGGCCGATTAAGCCGACATTATGCCCCGAACGCCACCGCGACAAGGGCGTCGCGGTTAATCATCGGTTAATCGCCGCCGCCCATTGTGCCCCTCAATTGCACAGGGACAAGGCTCCTCCATGCGTCATTTTTTTCTGTTTTTTGCACTGCTGATTTCGAGTCTGGCCCAGGCGGGGAATGATCCATTTGCGTCAAAACCGGAGTTCTTGCCGGTCGACAAGGCATTCGTGCTGACCTCGCAACGTCTGGATTCCGGTGAGACCCAGTTGTTCTGGCAAATCGCCGATGGCTATTACCTGTATCAGAAGCGTCTGAAGTTCGACGGGCTGACGACACAAAACATCCCGGCCCTGCCCGAAGGCGAGTCCCACAGCGACGAGTACTTCGGCGAACAACCGGTTTATCGCCAGGGTCTGGAACTGAAGATTCCGGCGGCCGCCACGGGCCAGATCAAGGTCAGTTATCAGGGCTGTGCCGATGCCGGTCTTTGCTATCCCCCGCAGACCCGAGTGATCGACCTCGGCGGCAAAGCTGCCGCTGCGGCGACAGATGAAGCGCCGGATCAGGCACTGGCCAGCGGCCTGCAACAGCACTCGCTGGGCTGGAGTCTGCTGGTGTTCTTCGGCCTGGGTCTGCTGCTGGCGTTTGCGCCGTGTTCGCTGCCGATGCTGCCGATTCTAGCGGGCATGGTGGTGGGCAGCGGTGCTACGCCGCGTCGCGGTTTCGCGCTGGCCGGCAGTTATGTGGTTTGCATGGCCCTGGTGTATGCGGCGATGGGCGTTATTGCCGCGCTGCTGGGGGCCAACCTGCAGGCGTGGTTGCAGAACCCGTGGCTGCTCGGGACATTCGCGGCAGTGTTTGTGGTTCTGGCGTTGCCGATGTTTGGCTTCTTCGAACTGCAATTGCCGGTGGCCCTGCGGGATCGACTGGAACACGCCTCGCGCAGCCAACGCGGCGGCAGCCTGATCGGCGCCGGCGTATTGGGCGCGCTGTCCGGTCTGCTGGTCGGCCCGTGCATGACCGCGCCGCTGGCCGGCGCTCTGCTCTACATCGCGCAAAGCGGCAACGCGCTGCACGGAGGCCTGATCCTGTTTGCTTTGGGCATCGGCATCGGCGTCCCGCTGCTGTTGCTGGTAACGGTCGGCAATCGCTTCCTGCCCAAGCCCGGCGCGTGGATGAATCTGCTCAAAGGCGTGTTCGGCTTCCTGTTCCTCGCCACCGCGCTGCTGATGCTGCGCCCGGTGCTGGAGCCGTCGCTGTGGTTGGGCCTGTGCGGCGCGCTGCTGTTGATCGCCGCTTACAGCGCCTGGAAACAGTCCGATGGCTTTGGTCGCGTGGCGCAGCTGTTCGGTGCCGGTTCGCTGTTGCTGGGCCTGTGGGGCAGTCTGCTGGTGGTCGGGGCGGCGGGTGGCAGTGACGATCCATATCAGCCGTTGCAGGTGTACAGCGCCGGACGCGTCGGATCTGCGGCGCCCAGCGGCCACGAAGCCTTCACGACGATCAAGGATCCCGCCGCCCTGCAACGCGAGTTAGACGCCGCCAAAGCCCAGGGCCAGTGGGTGCTGCTCGATTACTACGCCGATTGGTGCGTGTCGTGCAAAATCATGGAGAAACAGGTGTTCGGCCAGGCGCGGGTGATGCAGGCCCTGAGTGATGTGCGCTTGCTCCAAATCGACGTCACCGCCGACAATGCCGCCAGCCGCGAACTGCTCGGTCGTTATAAAGTGCCTGGGCCACCGAGTTTCGTGTGGATTGGCGCCGACGGTGAAGAGCGCCGCAGCCAGCGCATCACCGGCGAGGTCGATGCCGATACTTTCCTGCAACGCTGGACCACCATCCGAGACGCCCGTTAATGCTGACCTTCACCCTCGGCACCTTTGCCATCGCACTCAATCACTTGTTGCTGATCAGCGCGCTGGCACTGGCGACCTTCGTCGGCTGGCGGGTGGCCAAGCGCGGCGGTGACAATCCCGAGTCGGCGCTGTTCAGCCTGTTTCTGCTCGGCATGCTGACGGCGCGCATTGCGTTCGTCGCCGTGTATTGGGGGCACTATCGCAACGACCTGTGGCAGATCATCGACCTGCGCGACGGCGGTTTTCTCGCCTGGCCGGGGGTGATCGTGCTGTTGCTCGCGGCGCTGTATCGCGGCTGGCGCCGGCCGGGTCTGCGTCGACCGCTGGGTTTCGGTGTGGTCAGCGGTGTGGTGTTCTGGGTGATGGCGACCCTGTCGCTGAACATCTACGAGCAAGGCACGCGCCTGCCGGACATCACTCTGCGCAACGCCGCCGGGGAAACCGTGAAACTCACCGACTATCAGGGCGGGCCGCTGGTGATCAACCTGTGGGCCACCTGGTGTCCGCCGTGCCGCCGGGAAATGCCGGTGCTGGAAAACGCCCAGCAACAACGCCCGGACCTGACGTTCCTGTTCGTCAACCAGGCCGAAAGCATGCAAAGCGTCGCCACGTTTCTCGAAACCCAGGGTTTGAGCCTGAACAACGTGCTGTTCGACCGCAGCGGACGCCTCGGCCAGGCCGTGGGCTCCATGGCCCTGCCGACTACCCTGTTCTATAGCCCGGACGGTCGCCTGCTGGGCAGCCATTTGGGCGAATTGTCCAACGCCAGCCTGGCCCGTGCCCTGGAAAGCTTCGACACCCCGGCCTCCAGCCCGAATCCGGCCACCTCTTCTTCAAGGAAACTGCCATGCCCCGCCTCCGCCACCTGCTGACGCTGACCCTGGGCGCCGCCCTGCTGCACTTGCCGTCGGTCCAGGCCGCTGAAGAACTGCCTGAAGCGATCAAGAAAATTGAAGCCAAGGGCGCCAAGATCGTCGGTCAGTTCGACGCGCCGGACGGCTTGCGCGGTTACGCCGCGCAATACCAGAACCGCGGCATGGCGCTGTACCTGACGCCGGACGGCAAGCACGTGCTGCTGGGCAACCTGTACGACGCCGACGGCAACGACCTGAGCAGCGCACCGCTGCAAAAACTGGTCTACGCGCCGATGGCCAAGGAAGTCTGGGCCAAGTTCGAGGCCAGCAACTGGATTCAGGACGGCAACAAGGATGCACCACGCACTGTGTACCTGTTCAGCGACCCGAACTGCCCGTATTGCAACATGTTCTGGGAACAAGCCCGTCCATGGGTCAAGGCCGGCAAGGTGCAGCTGCGACACATCATGGTCGGCATCATCCGCGAAGACAGCCCGGCCAAAGCCGCTGCCCTGCTCGCCGCCAAGGACCCGAGCAAAGCCCTGGAAGATCACGAGAAGGCCGGCAAGGCCAGCACCCTCAAGGCCTTGAAGGACATTCCGGTCGCCGTGCAGACCAAACTCGCGGCGAACATGCAGTTGATGGAAGACCTGGAGTTACAGGCCACCCCGGCGATCTTCTACATGGACGACAAGGGCGAACTGCAACAACAGCAAGGTGCACCGACGCCGGACAAGCTGGCGAAGATTCTCGGGCCGAAATAAAAAACGCCCACGCAATGCGTGGGCGTTTTCGTTACTTCAGCTCAGTCAGAAACTTCAGCAGCGTGTCGGTCACGAACGACGGATTCTCCAGATTGGAGATATGCCCCGCTTCCGGCACCAGCACACACGGGCAACCAATCAACTCGGCCATTTCCCGTGCTTCCGACGGCGGGCGTGGTTTGTCCTGATCGCCGCAGACCACCAGCGTGGTCGCCGCGTTCAGCTCGCCCAGACGCGGCAACAGGTCGTCACGGCCAAAGGTGATGCGTCCCATCGGCACGATGCTGTCGCGCAGGCGTTCGGCCGAATAGCCGGCGAGTTTTGCGCGGAAATCCTGATACAGCGCCGACGCCCGATCGATGCCCGGCCGGAAGAAGATCGGCACCACGATATCCAGCAGTTGCTCGGAGATCCCGCCGTTTTCCTCGATCTGTTTGAACAGCGAGAAATAGTACTGGCGGGTCGGCTCCGGCTCGACGCCGACGTAAGTGTCCATCAGCACCAGACCGTTGAGCCGCTGCGGCGCCGACAGTGCCAGGCGCACGCCCCACATGCCGCCGACCGACAACCCGACCAGGGTCACCCGGTCGATGTCCAGATGATCGAGCAACGCCTGTGCCTGACGGGCGATGTCGTCCAGCGAAGCGGTGCCTTGCGGCAAGCGCCCGGATTCGCCATGGCCCCATAGATCCAGGGCAATCACCCGGTAGTTCGCCGACAGCGCTGCGATTTGCGGGGCCCACATGGCCTGGTCCCACAGGTAGCTGCCGGCCAACAACACCGCCGGGCCCGTGCCTTGATCAATGTAGTGAAGCGCCTGTCCGTCAACCGTGAAAAAAGGCATGGATAACCCCCGTGGCAAAGAAACTGGAGCACGAAGACTGAGCGGGCGCGCCTCGGCCGTCAATGATATGAAAGGATTACAAAGCCCGATTTGCGACAACGGCCACAGCGAAACTCATGTTTCGGTAGCCATTGCCGCAGGCTGTGCTTTACAGCCCCTCGAGTTCCGCCATCAGGTCATTCAACCGATCAACCTTCTCCTCGGTAATGTCGCTGGCCGCCAGTCCTTCGATGTACCCGGCCAGTTCCTCCACCGTGCTGCATTCGAACATCGCTCGCAGCGGCACGTCCCGTTGCAGGGCTTTCTGCACCCGCGAGGCAATCTGCGTGGCGAGCAGCGAGTGGCCGCCCAGTTCGAAGAAGTTGTCGCGTACCCCGACCTTCTCGACCTTCAGCACCTCGGCCCAGATATCGGCCAGGGTCTGTTCCAGTTCGCTGCGCGGCGCCAGGTAATCCTGGCTCTGCAGCTGACCGATCTCCAGCGCCGGCAAGGCCTTGCGGTCGAGTTTGCCGTTGGCGTTCAGCGGCAAGCGGTCGAGCCACAACCAGTGCAGCGGCACCATGTATTCCGGCAGTTCGGCGCGCAGGCGCTGCTTGATTCGCTCCAGCCGTTCGCTTTGGTTCAGTGCAGAATCGGAGGCGACCAGATAGCCGACCAGATGCTTGCCATTGACGCCTTCCTGCACACCCACTGCCCCGTCACGGACTTCCGGTTGCTCGTGCAGACGCGCCTCGATTTCACCCAGTTCGATCCGGTAACCGCGGATCTTCACCTGATGGTCGACCCGACCGACGTACTCCAGCACCCCGTCACTGCGACGACGCGCCAGGTCGCCGGTTCGGTACAGACGCTCGCCCGGCGCACCGAACGGATTCGGCACAAACACCGGCGCGGTGCGCAGCGGATCGCTGACATAACCGCGACCGACCCCGGTGCCCGCCACACACAACTCACCCACCGCACCCAGCGGCACCAGCTCCAGCGCGCCATCGAGCAGGTACAGCAAATTGTTGTCGGTCGGCGTACCGATCGGCAGGTAACTGCCGCGAGTCGAGGCCATGTCGACACGGAAGAACGCCACGTCGTCCGAGCACTCCGCCGGGCCATAGGCGTTGACCAGACCGATGTCCGGGTAGCGCAGCAGCCATTGATGCGCCAGTTCCGGCGGCATCGCTTCACCGGTCGGCAACATCCAGCGCAGACCGTCGAGGCTCAGGCGATCGGAAGCGAGCATGCCCTGGATCAGCGACGGCACACTTTCCAGCACGGTGATGCCCTGCTGTTGCACATGCACCAGCAAGCCTTGCGGATCGTGGGCGATGGTGTTCGGCACGATGTCCACCCGCGCCCCGAACAGCGGCGCAGCGAGGAATTGCCAGACCGAAATGTCGAAACTTTGCGAAGCGGTCTGGGCGATCACATCGGCGTCGCTCAGGTTCAGGTACGGCACCTTGCTTAACTGGTTGTTGAGCATGCCGCGCTGCTCGACCATCACGCCTTTCGGCAACCCGGTGGAGCCCGAGGTGTAGATCACGTAGGCCAGATTGTCCAGGCCGCTGAAGATCCCCGTATTCGCCGATGATACCGCGCCGGCCTGAACCTCCTCCCACACCAGCAAGCGTGGGCGGTTGGCGCAGCTGAACTCATCCAGCAAGGTCGTCGCCTGTTCACGGCAAGCCTCGGTGCACACCAGCACCGGCGTGCGGCTGAGCTCGATGATCCGCTGCAGACGCTGGCTCGGCAGGCCCGGATCCAGCGGCAGGTAACCGGCACCGGCCTTGAAGCTGCCGATGATCATGCCCAGCAGATCCAGATTCCGTTCGCCCAACAGCGCCACCGGTTGATCCATCTGCACCCCGGCCGCGACCAGTGCATGACCGAGACGGTTGGCGTTCCGGTTCAGCTCGGCATAGCTCAGTTGCTGATCGAGGCAACTGGCGGCGATGCGTTGCGGATGTTGCGCGACCTGCGCTTCGAACAGTTCGACGTAGCTCTGCTCCAGCGGATAGTCGTGCTCACTCTGGTTGCAGCCGTGGAGCAGGAAGTCCTGTTCCTCTTGGCCCAGCAGCGGCAGGTCGGCCATGTCGCCATGGAAGCCATCGACCAGCGCCAGCAGCAGACGCTTGAACTCGCCGAGCATGCGCTCGATGGTCGACTCGTCGAAGTAACGCTGGTCGTAGGACAGATGCAGACCGAGGTCATCACCCGGATAGCAAACGGCGGTCAGCGGGAAGTTGGTGTGGGTACGGCCCGAGTCCGAGGTCGCATTGAGGCTCTGCGCACGGTCCAGCACCGAGACTTCCACCGGGGCGTTTTCGAACACGAACAGGCTGTCGAACAGCGGCTGGCCTTTCGGCAGTTCGCTCTGCTCCTGAATGTTCACCAGCGGCAGGTATTCGTACTCGCGCAGTTGCATGTTGCTGTCGAGCAGACCGCTCAACCACTGGCGCACGCTGACACGCTGATCGTCCGCCGGGATCTGCACCCGCAGCGCGATGCTGTTGATGAACAGGCCGACGGTGCGTTGCATCTCCGGCATCTCCACCGGGCGCCCGGCCACGGTCACGCCGAACAGCACGTCGCGATCACCGCTCATGCGGCGCAGCACCAGCGCCCACGCCGCCTGGGCGAAGGTGTTGATGGTCAGTTGATGGGCCTGGGCCAGCTCACGCAGACGGGCGCCGTCCTCGACACTCAGTCGGGTGTAGCGGTCGCCGACGATCATGCCGCCGCTTTCGCCGGCGTGCTCACGCAGGAACGGACGGTCACTCGGGATCGGCGTGGTGCGCTCGAACCCCTGCAGGTTCTGCTGCCACCACTGACGCGCTTCGGCCAGGCTCTGGCGTTGCAGCCAGCCGATGTAATCGCGATAACGCGGCGGCACCGTCAATTGTGCTTCGCGACCTTCGCCGAGGGCGGTGTAGATCTCGAAGAAATCGTTCATCAGCAGCGAGCGGCACCAGGCATCGATGAGGATGTGGTGGTTGCTCATCATGAACCAGTAACGCGCCGCGCCGACCTTGATCAGGCGCAGGTGAAACGGTGCCTGATTGAGCAGATCGAACCCGGCCTCGCGTTCGGTCTTGAGCAGCGCTTGCAGTTTCGGCTCCTGCTCGGCGTCGGCGATGGCGCTCCAGTCCAGGTACTCGATCGGCGTGCGCCCCGGCGTATGAATCACTTGCAGCATGTCTTCGCCGACGTTCCAGCAGAACGAGGCACGCAGCGCTTCGTGACGGGCGACCACCGCTTGCCACGCCTGGGCGAAACGCTCGGGGTCGAGTTCGCTGTTGATGCGGTAGCGATCCTGCATGTAGTACAGACCGGTGCCCGGTTCGAGCAAGGTGTGCAGCAGCATGCCTTCCTGCATCGGCGTCAGCGGGTACACGTCCTCAATGTGCGCCGCCGGCACCGGCAGTGCGTCGAGCTGCGCCTGGGTCAGTTTTGCCAGCGGGAAGTCCGACGGCGTCAGGCCACCGGCCTCGTCCTGCAGGCAATGTTCGATCAGGCTCTGCAACTCGCCGACGTAGGCATCGGCCAAGTCGTTGATGGTATGCGCGTCGTAGCGTTCGGCGCTGAAGGTCCAGCGCAGTAGCAGTTCCCCGCCATACACCTGACTGTCGACACTCAACTCGTTCGGCAACGGTGCGTGCGGATCGTGGGCGGCGCCGACCGATTCATCCAGCGGTCGGAACAGCGCGTCGCTGCCGAAGCTCTGGTCGAACTGGCCGAGGTAGTTAAACGTGATCGGCGCACTCGGCAACGTCGCCATGCTCTGACGGCTGGCGTCATCGGCCAGATAACGCAGCACGCCATAGCCCAGCCCCTTGTGCGGCACGGCGCGCAGTTGCTCCTTGATCGCCTTGATCGAAGCGCCCTGCCCCGCAGCCTCTTCGATATTGTGCGGGGTCAGGCGCAGCGGATAAGCGCTGGTGAACCAGCCGACGGTGCGGGTCAGGTCGATCTCGTCGAACAGGGTTTCCCGGCCGTGGCCTTCCAGTTGAATCAGTGCCGATGGCTGACCGCTCCAGCGGCATAGCACGCGGGCCAGCGCGGTCAGCAACAGGTCGTTGACCTGCGTGCGATAGGCGCTCGGTGCCTGTTGCAGCAGTTGCCTGGTGCGCTCGGCATCCAGTCGCACGCTGACGGTCTGCGCGTGACGATTCTCGCGACCGCCCTCAGGACGTTCGCACGGCAAGTCGGCGCTCGGGCCAGCCAGTTGCGCTTGCCACCAGCTCAGTTCTTCACGCAGGGATTCGCTGCCGGCGTAAGCCTGCAAGCGCGCGGCCCAGTCCTTGAAGGCGCTGGTTTTCGCCGGCAGTTTCAGCGACTGATCGGTATCGAGCTGGCGGTACACGGTTTGCAGATCATCGAGCAGAACACGCCACGACACACCGTCGACCACCAGGTGATGAATCGCGATGAACAGCCGTTGCTGGCCGTCCGGACCATCGACCAGCACCGCACGCAGCAGAGGCCCCTGTGCAAGGTCGAGACTGCGCTGGGCGTCGGCGAACAGCGCCGCGCACTTGTCCATTGACGGCACGCGAACCTGCCACAGCACGGCAGCATCGGACACCGGTTGATGCGCTGCTTGCCATGCGCCGTTGACCTCGGTGAAGCGCAGACGCAGGGCGTCATGCCGCTCGATCACCGCCAACAGCGCTTGCTCAAGACGATGCGGTTCCAGCGCCACAGTCGGCTCCAGCAGCAACGCCTGGTTCCAGTGCTGACGCTCGGGAGTCTCGGTGTCGAAGAACCAGTGCTGGATCGGTGTCAGACGCGATTCACCCGTTACCAGACCTTGCTCAGCGGTCACGGTCTCACTGCGACTGGCGACAGCCGCCAGGGTCTGCACGGTCTGATGCTGGAACAGATCACGCGGGCTGAAGTGAATGCCCTGCTGACGCGCGCGGCTGACCACTTGAATCGACAGGATCGAGTCGCCGCCCAGTTCGAAGAAGTTGTCGTTCAGACCGACCTGCTCGACGTTGAGCACTTCGCACCAGATCTGCGCCAGGGTTTGCTCAAGCTCGTTGCTCGGCGCCACGTAATCCTGACGATTGAGCTCCGGATCCGGTGCCGGCAAGGCGCGGCGATCGAGCTTGCCGTTGGCGGTCAGCGGCATGCTCGCCAGCAGAATCAGATGCGTCGGCACCATGTAATCCGGCAATTGCGTCTTCAGGTGCGCCTTCAGCGCGTCGCGCAGTTCGGCCTGCTCGGCTTCGCTTCGCGAAGCGACCTCGGTCACGAGATAGCCGACCAGTTGCTTCCCGCTCGGCGCATCCAGCGCCAGCACCACGGCTTCGCGGATCGAGTCGTGATCAAGCAGGCGGGTTTCGATCTCGCCCAGTTCGATCCGGAAACCACGGATCTTCACCTGATGGTCGATCCGCCCCAGGTATTCCACCAGACCGTCGGCGCGCTGGCGCACCAGGTCGCCGGTGCGGTACATGCGCCCGCCAGCGGCGGCAAACGGGTCGGCGACGAAACGTTCGGCCGTGATGCCCGCACGCTCGTGATAGCCCACCGCCAGACCGGCGCCGCCGACGAACAATTCACCGGTCGCGCCTTGCGGCACCAGCGCCAGATCGGCGTCGAGAATGTAGGCCACGCGATCACCGATCACGCTGCCGATCGGCACACTGCCGGCGCCCTCTTCCAGCACTTCTGGCGCGAGGCTGGCCAGCGGCATGACCACGGTTTCGGTCGGGCCGTAAGCGTTGAAGAACAGGCTCGGCTTGAATGTCGCGCGAATCCGCTGCAGGTGTTCGCCGGTCAGTGCTTCGCCGCCGGTGATGATCATCCGGACCGGCAAAACCTCGTTTTGCGTCGCGAGGAACTGCGCCAACTGGCTGCCGTAGCTCGGGGTGAAGCCGAGAATATTGATCCGGTGTTCACGGATCAGGCCGCAGATTTGTTCCGCGTCCCACTGACCTTGCGCACGCAGCACCACCTGCGCACCGCTGAGCAGCGGCACCAACAGGCGCTCGGTGGCGGCGTCGAAGTTGATCGAATAGAAATGCAGTTCGCAGTCGTCCGGACGCATGCCGAAGCGTTCGATCACCGCCTGGCAATGCATGGCGATTTCACCGTGGGACACCACCACGCCTTTCGGCTTGCCGGTGGAACCCGAGGTGTAAATCAGGTACGCCTGATGCTGCGGCAGGCTGATGAATGGCAGCTCAGTGGCCGGGTAATCGGCCAGCGCGACGCTGTCGTCTTCCAGGCACCAGCGCGCCACGTTCGGCGGCAGTTCGCCGAGGGCCTTGAACATTGCGCGGTCGCTGAGCAGCAGGCCGACGCCGCTGTCTTCGATCATGTAATGCAAACGGTCGAGCGGGTATTCCGGGTCCAGCGGCACATAGGCGCCGCCGGCCTTGAGGATCGCCAGCAGGCCGACGACCATTTCCAGCGAGCGCTCCAGCGCCAGACCGACCCGCACTTGCGGGCCGACACCGCGCTCACGCAGGGCCCAGGCCAGACGATTGGCGCGGGCATCGAGTTCGGCGTAGCTCAGGGTCTGCCCGGCAAAGGTCAGGGCCGGCGCATCTTTACGCGCCAGCGCCTGCTCGGCGAACAGGTGATGAATGCACTGATCGAGACGACGCTCGCCCGGCTCGACGCCAAGGCTGTCGAGCAATTGCTGTTGCTCAGGCGCATCGAGCAGTGGCAATTCGCTGAGGCGTTGCTGCGGGTCGGCGATCAGCGCTTCCAGCAGGTTGCGCCAGTGCCTGGCCATGCGCGCAATCGTCGGCTCGTCGAACAGATCGGTGCTGTAGGTCAGGCAGCAACCGAGGCGATGGTCGAGGTCGGTGACTTCCAGGTTGAGGTCGAACTTGGTCGCCCGCGCATCGTTGGCCAGGTACTCAACGGTCATCCCGGCGAGCATGCGACTCTGCTGGAATTCCCAGCGCTGCACGTTGCACATCACTTGGAACAACGGGTTGTAGGCGGCACTGCGCGGTGGCTGCAACGCTTCAACCAGATGATCGAACGGCAGGTCCTGATGGGACTGACCTTCGATCACGGTGTGGCGCACCTGCTCGAACAATTCGCCGACCGACATCTGGCCGTCGAGCTGGCAACGCAGCACCTGGGTGTTGAGGAACGCACCGATCAGGCCTTCGCTTTCCGGGCGGATCCGGTTGGCCACCGGCGCGCCGATCCGCAGATCGGTCTGGCCGCTGTAGCGGTAAAGCAAGGTCGCGAGTGCAGCAGTCATGGTCATGAACAGGGTCAGACCGTTCTGCGCATTGAACGCCCGAACGCGCGCGGCGAGATCGTCGCTGAGGTCGAAACGGAACAGCTCGCCCTGATGACTTTGCACCGGCGGACGCGGGCGGTCACCCGGCAATTCCAACAGTGGATGTTCGCGGCCCAGTTGTTCGGTCCAGTAATCGAGCTGACGCTGACGCTCGCCGGACTCCAGCCAGTTGCGCTGCCAGACGCTGTAGTCGAGGTACTGCACCGGCAACGGTTCCAGCGGCGATTCGCGATCATCGACGAACGCTTCGTACAGCGCGCTCAGTTCCCGGGCGAAGATGTCCATCGCCCAGCCTTCGGTGACGATGTGGTGCAGGGTCAGGACGAAGTAATGCTCGTGCTCGGCGGTCTTGACCAGGCAGGCGCGCAGCAGCGGGCCGGTTTCCAGATCGAACGGCAGGTGCGCTTCGTCGTCGGCCAGTTGCTGGACTTTCTGCTCGCGCACATCGGCGGCGAGTGTCGAGAAATCCTTCCAGCCCATGCGCACACCGGTCTCGGCATGCACCTGCTGGCAGGCCACGCCGTCGATGCTCGGGAACGTGGTACGCAGGGTTTCGTGACGCAGGATCAGCGCTTGCAGCGCGGCCTCGAAACGCCCGACATCCAGCACGCCACGCAGGCGCGCCATACCGCCGACGTTGTACGCCGGGCTGTCCGGCTCCATCTGCCAGAGGAACCACATGCGCTGCTGCGAATAGGACAGCGGCACCGGTTTGCTGCGATCAACCTTGTCGATCGGCGGCTGCTTGTTGGTGCGGCCGCTGGCCTGGATCTGGCGGATCTGTTCGGCGAAATCACCGAGTTCGCAGTGTTCGAACAAGGCACGCAGCGGCAGCTCGACGTCGCAGGCTTGGCGGGTGCGGGAGATGATTTGCGTGGCCAGCAGCGAGTGACCGCCGAGGGCGAAGAAGTCGTCGCGCAGGCCGACCTGCTTCAGGCCGAGCACTTCGCGCCAGATCGCGGCGATCTGCTGCTCCAGCTCGGTGACCGGCTCGACGTGTTCGTGCACCTGCCATTGCGGTTCGGGCAAGGCGCGGCGGTCGAGTTTGCCGCTCGGGCTCAGGGGCATTGCGTCCAGGCGCATCAGTTGCGCCGGGACCATGTATTCCGGCAGCTCGGCGGCCAATGCGGTTTTCAGGCGAGCGATTTGCCCGTCCTGATCTTCACTGGCGTCGGTGGCGGTGAAGTAGCCGATCAGTTGCGGGCCAGCGACGGTTTCGCGCACCAGCACGGCGACCTGCGCCACGCCGTCCTGAGCCAGCAGACGGGCTTCGATTTCTTCCGGCTCGACGCGGAAACCACGCAGTTTGACCTGCTGATCGAGACGGCCGAGATATTCGATCACGCCATCATTCGTCCAGCGTGCGCGGTCACCGGTGCGGTACAGACGCGCGCCCTGCTCGCCCAGCGGATCGACCACAAAACGTTCGGCGGTCAGCGCCGGACGGCCGAGGTAACCCCGGGCCAGGCCGATGCCGCTGATGCACAGTTCACCCGGCACAACGGCCGGCACAGGATTGAGATCGCTATCGAGCACCCGGCAGACCACGTTGCCCAGCGGACGACCAATCGGCGAACGCTCGCCATCCGCCACGCTGCAATGCCAGTGGGTGACGTTGATCGCGGTTTCGGTCGGGCCGTAACGGTTGTGCAGTTGCACCGCCGGCAGTTGCGCCAACACGCGGTTGCGCAGTTCCGCCGGCAGCGCTTCACCACCGGAGAAAACCCGGCGCAGGCTGGTGCATTCGCCGCTCAGTGGTTCATCGATAAACAGCGAAAGCAGCGGCGGCACGAAGTGCAGCGTGGTCACGCCGTATTGCTGAACCAGCTGCGCGATGCGGTGCGGATCGCGGTGTTCACCGAGGCCGGCGATCAGCAGGCGCGCGCCGGTGATCAGCGGCCAAAAGCACTCCCACACCGACACGTCGAAACTGATCGGGGCCTTTTGCATCAGCACGTCGGTTTCATTCAGGCGATAAGTGTTCTGCATCCATTGCAGACGCTCGGCCAACGCCGCATGCGTGTTGCCCACACCTTTCGGCTGGCCGGTGGAGCCGGAGGTGTAAATCACGTAGGCGAGATTGTCGCCGTGCAGGTGCAGGCCCGGTGCCTGGCTCGGCCAGTTTTCCAGGTGCAGGGTGTCCATGGCGATCACGCTGACGCCTTCGCTGGCCGGCAAGCGGTCGAGCAATGCCGTCTGGGTCAGCAACAGTTCGGCGCCGCTGTCGCTGAGCATGTAGGCCAGGCGTTCTGCCGGGTAATCCGGGTCCAGCGGCACGTAGGCGCCACCAGCCTTGATGATCGCCAGCAGACCGATCAACAGTTGCGGCGAACGCTCGGCGGCGATGGCCACGCAGACGTCCGGGCCGACGCCCTTGTCGCGCAGGTAATGGGCCAGACGGTTGGCCTGCGCGTGCAGTTCGGCGAAGTCCAGGCTGCCGCCGTCCCACACCAATGCCGTGCGATCCGGGGTCTGACGGGCCTGTTCATTCAGCAGTTCCGGCAGCCATTGTTGCGCCGGGGTGCACGGGGCAATGCTCCACGCGTTTTGCTGAGTGTATTCAGTGGCGGTCAGCAATGGCAGGTCGCCGATGGCTTGGTCCGGACCTTCGCAGACTGCACGCAACAGGTTGCTGAAATGCTCGGCGAGGCGCTCGATGGTCGCAGCGTCGAACAGCTCATCGGCGTAGTCGAAGGACAATGTCAGGCGACCGTTGCGGTCTTCTTCACTGTGCAGTTGCAGATCGAACTTGGCCTCGCGGCTGTGCCACGGCAGTTCTTCGGCCAGCAAGCCCGGCAGACGTTTGAGCGCACTGAGGTCGCGCTGCTGGTGGTTGAACATGACCTGGAACAGACCTTGTTCGCGGGCCTGCGGGAAGGCTTCCAGCAGTTGTTCGAACGGCAGATCCTGATTCGCCTGAGCACCGAGTGCCGCCTGACGGGTTTGCGCCAGCAGTTCGGTGAACGGCAGACGCGAATCGACGTCGGCGCGCAGCACCTGGGTGTTGATGAAGAAGCCGATCAGGCCCTGGGTTTCCAGACGCGGACGGTTGGCGTTCGGCACACCGATGCGAATGTCGCGCTGGCCGCTGTAGCGATGCAACAGGCTCTGGAACGCCGAGAGCAGCAGCATGAACGGGGTGGACTGATAATCCTGGGCTGTCTGGCGAATGGCGTCGCTGAGGCTGATCCCCAAGCGAACGCTGTGGCGTGCGGCGCTGTGTTTTTGTTTGGCAGAACGCGGATGGTCGGCCGCCAGTTCCAGGGTCGGATGCTCGTCACCCAACTGCGCTTTCCAGTACGCCAGTTGCCGCTCGCCCTCGCCCTGCGCCAACCATTGGCGCTGCCAGCTGCCGTAGTCGGCGTATTGGGTTGGCAGCGGCGCCAGTTCCGCGCGCTGGCCTTGGGACGCGGCGGCGTACAGGCGCGAGAACTCGTCGATCAGCACGTTCAGCGACCAGCCGTCGGCGATGATGTGGTGCATTGTCACCAGCAGTTGGTGATCTTCGTCTTCGAGGCGCACCAGCGTCACCCACAGCAGCGGGCCTTTCTCCAGATCGAACCGGGTGCGGGCTTCGTCCTCGCGGATCTGTAGTGCGCGGGCTTCACGTTCGCTGGCCGGCAGGTCACTGATGTCGATCAGTTGCAGGTTGAACTCACCCGCCGCTTCGACCTGTTGCAGCGCTACGCCGTCGCACTCGAAGAAGCGCGTGCGCAGGGATTCGTGGCGCTCGATCAGTTGCTGGAAACTGGCGCGCAGGGCGTCTTCGTCCAGTTCGCCGCGCAGGCGCAGGGCACCGGGAATGTTGTAGGCGCTGCTTTTTGGGTCGAGCTGCCAGGTGATCCACAGTCGGTTTTGCGCCAGGGATTGCGGCAAGGCTTCGTTGCGCGACAGTGCGGTGATTTCGCCTTGGGTGCTGCCGCCGTCCTGTTGCTGTTGTGCCACCACAGCGGCGAATGCGGACAGGGTCGGTGCTTCGAACAGCAGGCGCAGGTTCAGCTCCAGGCTCAGTTCTTCGCGGACCTTGGCGATCACCTGGGCGGCGGCGATCGAGTTGCCGCCGAGCAGGAAGAAATGATCGTCGGCGTTGACCTGTTTGACGTTGAGTTGCTCGGCCCAGACTTTGCCGATCAGCGCTTCCAGTTCGGAGGCGGATGCCGTCGAGCCCAGAGCGATTTCCGCAGTGGCCGACGGGAACACCGCGTAGCTGTCGAGGCTGCCGTCGGCCAGACGATTGCGGCAGGCCGAACGTTGCAGCTTGCCGCTGGAAGTCTTCGGCAATGCGCCCGGATTGAGCAGCACCACCACGCTCGGTGCTTCCTGATACGCCTCGGCCACCGCTTGGCGAATGGCTTTGATCAGCGCTTCGGGCGGCAGGATTTTCTGCACGCTGCGACTGATTTCCGCCGCGATGCCGATGCCCTCCTCGCCATTCTGATTGACCGCAAACGCCGCAACGCGGCCCTTTCGCACCACTTCCACTTCGTTCTCGACGGTCTTTTCGAGATCCTGCGGATAGAGGTTGTGACCGCGCACGATCAGCATGTCTTTCAGGCGACCGGTGATGAACAGTTCACCTTCGCGGATGAAACCCAGGTCACCGGTGCGCAGCCAGGTCTGGCCGGCGTGCTGGACGAAAGTCTTGGCGCTGGCCTCGGGGTTGCGCCAGTAGCCGAGGGCGATGCTCGGGCCGGCGGCCCAGACTTCACCCACGGCGTTGTCGGCCAGTTCTTCGAGGGTGTTAGGTTCGACGATCAGCACCGCATGTTCCGGCTGACTGATGCCGCAGCTCATGATCGGGCTGCCCTCGCCCGCTTCGGCGCGGTTCTGTGCGAGGGCTTGATCGTCGACGCGCAGTGCAGGAATCCCTTTGCCACGCGGTGTGCCGGCGACGAACAGGGTCGCTTCGGCCAGACCGTAGGACGCCATGAAGCTGCTTTCGCTGAAACCGCATGCGGTGAATTTCTCCGCGAAGCGTTCGAGGGTGTCGAGACGGATCGGCTCGGAGCCGGAATAGGCCACGCGCCAACGGCTCAGGTCGAGACGCTCCAGCGCCGATTCACTGACTCGTTCGCTGCACAAACGGTAGGCGAAGTCCGGCCCGCCGCTGATGGTGCCGCCATACTGGCTGATCGCTTCAAGCCAGCGCAACGGCCGGCCGAGGAAGTACGCCGGCGACATCAGGATGCACGGCACGCCACTGAAGATCGGTTGCAGCAGACCGCCAATCAGGCCCATGTCGTGGTACAGCGGCAGCCAGCTGACGATCACGTCGTCGGGGTTTACGTCGATACCGAAACCGTGGCGGATCAGCAGTTCGTTGGCCACCAGATTGCCGTGGCTGACCTGCACGCCTTTGGGCAGCGCGGTGGAGCCGGACGTGTATTGCAGGAAGGCGATGTGGTCTTGCGGCAAGGTCGGTTCGACCCAGCGCTCGGCCAGCGCAGCGTCGAGGGTGTCGACGCACAGCAGCGGTGGCGCGCCTTCGATTTGCTGCAGGGCGTCGCGCAGGTCGGCGCTGGTCAGCAGCAGGCGCGGTTCGGCGTCGGCGATGATCGACAGCAGGCGTTCCTGATGGTGACGCTTGGCCGATTCCGGCGGATAGGCTGGCACCGCGATCACCCCCGCATACAGGCAACCGAAGAACGCCGCGACGTAATCCGGGCCGCTGGGAAACAGCAACACCGCGCGATCACCGAATCCGGCCTCGGCCTGCAACGCGGCGGCGATGGTGCGCGCGCGCTGATCGAGTTCGCGATAACTGAGCACCACAGCCTGCTCCTCGGTTTCGGCGAGAAAGCGCAAGGCCAGCCGATCCGGCGTCAGGGCCGAACGGCGCTGAAGGGCTTGGACCAGGGTGCTGGGGAGTTCGAACGCGTCGGTCATGAGGTTTCCTGCCTGAATTCGGCTTGCTGGTGGAATCGGGTTGGCTGCGGCATGCCCATGCAAGGCATGCGGGACACGGTCTTCGCCGACCGTGCAAGGCACTGGAATGCGGTAGGTCCGGGGCTGCGCACCCGGATCCATTCACCAATGAGAACGGATGACGTCTTGAAATAATTAGTCGGCAGGCTGGATCGCCAACGCGGCTGGGCGCTTGGGCGAGTGCGGCGGCGTGTCGCAGTTCTCAGATCGCACTGTTATGGATCATTAGTTCTCTTTCTCAATTGACAATCATTATCATTCAACATAATTTGTCGCTCGATGTGTAGGACGGCCCGCCCCCAGGCGTCCCACTAACCTATTGGCAGCAAGGTGATTTCCATGACGGAACAAGTATCCACAAGCAGGTGCGATTCACCGCTACTTCAGGCATTCGTCGACAATCGACTGATTCTGGTCAAGATTGCAGCCCGCATTACCGGCTGCCGGTCACGCGCCGAAGATGTGGTGCAGGATGCGTTCTTCCGACTGCAATCGGCACCGCCGATCACGTCGTCGATCAAGGCCCAGCTGAGTTATCTGTTCCAGATCGTGCGCAACCTGGCGATCGATCACTACCGCAAACAGGCGCTGGAGCAGAAGTACGCCGGCCCCGAGGAGGAAGGGTTGAACGTGGTCATTCAGGGCGCTTCGCCGGAAACCTCACACATCAACTTTTCGACCCTGGAACACATTGCCGACGCGCTGACCGAGCTGCCAGTTCGCACCCGCTACGCCTTCGAGATGTACCGCCTGCACGGCGTGCCGCAGAAGGACATCGCCAAGGAACTCGGCGTTTCCCCGACCCTGGTCAACTTCATGATTCGCGATGCGCTGGTGCATTGCCGCAAGGTGTCGAGCAGTCGCGCTGATGCAGTGACCGCAAACCGTCGCTGATAAAAATCGGCCGCAAAAAAAAAGATCGCAGCCTTCGTCGAAGCGCTGCGATCTTTTTCGTTTTCAGCGCAATGTCACACCAGCGTGCACCGGTCGAAGAACCGTTCGCGCCCAAGAATCATCAGCGCCGCGCGTTTGTGCGGGAAGTCGAATTCCTTCTCGCAGTGGAAGCACTGGTTGTGCATGTGGCCAATCATTTTCGCGTTGTCGGCACGGGGTTCGGCGACCACCCGCTGCGTGCGCGGATCATCCAGGAACAGATAATGCACCAGCGCCGACAGCCAGCTCGCCACCTTGTGCGGGCCGCGATGATCTTCTTCCCCGACCAGCATGTGAATGCCGCGATCGTAATTGTCGGCATCGTAGAACGGCGCGATGCGATCTTCCTTGGCCCAGTAGGCTTCGAAATAGGCAAACGGCTGATCATCGAAACAACCGATCAGGGTCAGCGTGTGCGGATCGGCGTCGAGTTTGCTCAGGTACTCGCGATGCTGTTCGAGGCTGCCCTCTTCCTGCCAGAAGCTGGCGACTCGCGGGCTGTTCTGCCAGCGATTGAAACGCGCCAGATCCTGCTCGATCTCCACCGTTCGCAGGGAAATCCAGGCACCGAGGCGCGCATCGAAACGCCGATAAACCTCACCACGCGGTTTCACCGGTCGCAGCGGATGACGCTTGCCGTTGCTGATGACCACCTGCTGCGGATAACTGCCGGTCAGCGAGGCCCCCAGCCACGGTTGCGGCAGTTGCCAGAACAGCGTGCGCTCGCAGCGATATTCGCCCGCCACTTCAGTGCTCACCAGCAAGCCGCTGAGCAAGGCTTCGGTCGGCGCCTGGTCCAGTTGCCAGATCAATTGCTGACGCGCCGGCTCCCGGGCAAACAGCCAATAACAGGCTGCCCACAGCGCCTGGCCGGGTGGCAGCGCGTAGCGTTCATCGATCTGGATCGGCCCCTGACCTTCACGATCGAGGCGCAGGCGAATCAGCGGTTGCCCGTCCAGGCTCAGGCTCAGACGGCTTTCGGTGGCATCGGCTACCAGTTGGCTGCCCGAAGGCAGGGCCAGGGCAGTCAGGTCATTCAGATTGGACATGGGTCGGGCTCACGATAATCGTCGACAGTTCAACGATGGGACGTGAGCCGGGGCGGGAAATTTAGGCCGGACGCGAAAAACCGCAGCTCATTGATGCGGCACCGGCACCACCGCAATCTTGTACGGATCGAAGATCTTCAGCATCTGCCCGTTGTCGCGCAGGCCTTGCAGCAGTTTGCCGAACGCCTCGCCGGTAATCGGTGCCTCTGGCCTGAGAATCGCGTAATGGTGGTAGATCTGGTCGATGCGCTGGGACACCAGCAACTCGTCGCGCACTTTTTCGTTGCGCAGCAGGTAATCGAACAGGTACGAGCGGGTCACCAGCGCAATGTCTGCGCGCCCGCGCAAGACCATCAGCAGGTTGCTGTCGTGGGAATAGGTCAGCGTGGCGCTGTAAGTTTCGGCGAGGTACTTGGGATCGGCATTGAAGTTGGCGAATTCGTAGTGATAGCCGCTGTACAGCGCCAGCCGTTTGCCCTTGAGATCGGCGAAGTAATTCTGCTGGCGACCGGGCTTGTTCTGCGCGACGAAAATCTCTGCGTCCTCAAGCCCCATGTCGACGGTGATGTGGGGAATGTCTTTCCAGCCCCACTCAGGGTTTTCGAAGATCGCCATGTCAGTGCGGCTGTCCTTGAAATCGCCGAACCGGCGAGGAATCGAGGTGGGCACCAGTTCGAAGCGATAGTCGCTCTGGGCGCTGTTCAAAGCCGCGACCAGTTCGGGCAGCAGGCCGGTGTCGGCGCCATTTTCCGGGCGAATGGTATAGGGCGGAAAATGCGCCGCGCCCACTCGAACCACCTGCGCCGCCGGAGCGGGCAATACCCATAGTGCAGCCAGCGCTGCGAGCATCAGCCCGGCGGCCGTCCGAATTGGCGAAGACTTCAAAACACCCCACTCCCCGAAAAAGTACCGATCATTGCATTCAAGCTAGGCGGTTTCGCCAAGTTAGCCAGTTTCCCGGCCCGATAGAAAGCGCCTAGCGCTCTTCGAGCACCAGAATCAGCGCTTCTTCGGCCAGTTGATCCAGGCTCAGGCTGCCGCCGGCACGGAACCAGGTGGTGGTCCAGGACAGCGCACCCGTGAGAAAACGTCGGGTAATGAACACGTCACCACGGATGAACCCCGCCTCCTTGGCCTCGCCCAGCACTTGCAGCCAGAGGTCTTCGTAGATGTCGCGCAGCGCCAGCACTTTGGCCTGGCCGTCTTCGGACAGCGAGCGCCATTCATACACCAGCACCGCCATCGCCTCGCCGCTGCCGCCCATGATCGACTGCAATTCGCAGCGAATCAGCGCCAGCACCCGCTCGCGCACATCGACGGCATCGGCAAGGGCCGCACGCATCAGCGCAGTGTTGTAGCGGATGGTTTCTTCCATCACCGCCCGCAGGATTTCATCCTTGCTCTTGAAGTGATGAAAGATGCTGCCGGATTGAATTCCCACGGCACCGGCCAGATCGCGCACCGTCGTGCGCTCGTAGCCTTTGTTGCGGAACAGGTGGGCCGCCACTTGCAGCAGTTTGCCGCGAGCGCTGTCCGGATCGGTCAACTGGCCGGCATCGACCAGTTCACGCATGACCCTCAGGGCTTTTTGCTCGTCCACCCGTTCTCTCCTACAGTCGTTCAGTCAAATGCGCCGTACGCCGCAGAAACGGCGGGGTTGCGCGGGCAATTTAAGCCGCCGGCGGTGACCAAGCAAGCGCTTGGGCAGAAGATAATTTCAAGCGTTTACAAACCAAGCGCTTGCTTGGTAGTCTCGATGCACTTCTGTCACAGGTTCCTGAGTCGGAGATCAAAATGCCCACCACGGTTCGCATCGGATGCGCCAGCGCATTCTGGGGAGACACCTCCACCGCTGCCGCGCAGCTCGTGGCCGGAGGACAGCTGGATTATCTGGTCTTCGACTACCTCGCCGAAATCACCATGTCGATCATGGCCGGCGCCCGCATGAAGGATCCGCAGGCCGGGTTCGCCGGCGATTTCATCGAAGTCCTCGCGCCCCTGCTGCCGCAACTGGCCGAACAGAACATTCGCGTCATCAGCAATGCCGGCGGGGTCAATCCAAAGGCCTGCGCCGCCGCGCTGCAAGCGGCCTGCGACAAGGCTGGCGTGGTGCTGAAGATCGCCGTGCTTCTAGGCGATGACCTGCAACCCCAGTTCAAACAACTCGCCACCCAAGGCATCACGGAAATGTTCAGCGGCGCCCCGCTGCCGCCGATGTGCGTGTCGACCAACGCTTACCTCGGCGCACCGGGCATTGTCGAAGCGCTGCGTCTGGGCGCCGACATCGTCATCACCGGCCGGGTGGTCGACAGCGCCGTGGTCAGCGCCGCGCTGGTGCATGAGTTCGGCTGGTCATGGCATGACTACGACAAACTCGCGCAAGCCGCCCTGGCCGGGCACATCATCGAATGTGGCGCGCAGTGCACCGGCGGTAATTTCACCGACTGGCGCGACGTGCCGGACTACGAACACATCGGTTTCCCGATCGTCGAGGTCAGCGCCGATGGCCAGTTCATCGTCAGCAAACCCGAAGGCTCCGGCGGGCTGGTCACGCCGCTGACTGTCGGCGAGCAGATGCTCTACGAAATCGGCGATCCGCAGGCTTATCTG
This sequence comes from Pseudomonas sp. 3-2, assembly GCF_019710535.1. Taxonomy (NCBI): domain Bacteria; kingdom Pseudomonadati; phylum Pseudomonadota; class Gammaproteobacteria; order Pseudomonadales; family Pseudomonadaceae; genus Pseudomonas; species Pseudomonas sp. 3-2. Next base: position 4,524,689 of record NZ_CP081200.1, read on the forward strand.
CTACCCGATGTGGTCTGCGATTTCAGCCAGGTCAAACTCCAGCAACAAGGCAAGAACGCCGTCCGGGTCCACGGTGCCAAAGGCCTGCCGCCCAGCGACCAATACAAGGTCAGCGCAACGTATCCGGACGGTTTCCGTTGCACCGCCAGTTGCCTGATCGCCGGCATCGATGCCGTGGAGAAAGCCCGGCGCGTCAGCCAGGCGATTCTCGACAAGACCTCGGAAATGCTCGACCAGAAAGGATTGGGCCCCTACACCGAAACTAACGTCGAACTGCTCGGCAGCGAAGCCACCTACGGCCCTCACGGTCAGCGCCGGGACAGTCGCGAAGTGGTGATCAAACTCGCCGTGCGTCACCCGAACAAACAAGCCTTGATCCTGTTCTCCCGGGAGATCGCCCAGGCCGCCACCGGCATGGCGCCGGGCCTGACCGGTATCGTCGGCGGGCGGCCGACGGTGTATCCGCTGATCCGGCTGTTCTCGTTCCTGATCGACAAAAGCGCCTGCACATTGCAGATCGACATCGCCGGCGAATCTCACCCGTTCGCCCTCCCCGCCCCCACCGCCCTCGACAGTCAGGATCTGCCCCTGCCCCATGAAACGCCCAAACCCCAGGGCCGCGCCGACGCGAGCGTGCCATTGGTGAAACTGGCCGTGGCGCGCTCCGGCGACAAGGGCAATCACAGCAACATCGGCGTCATGCCGCGCCGTCCCGAATACCTGCCGTGGATCGCCGAGGCGCTGACCCCGGCGGTGGTCGTCGACTGGATGAACCATGTCCTCGATCCGATTCACGGCCGGGTCGAACGCTGGTATCTGCCGGGCACCCACAGCCTCAACTTCCTGCTGGAAAACGCCCTTGGTGGCGGCGGCGTGGCGAGCCTGCGCATCGACCCGCAAGGCAAGGCCTTCGCCCAACAACTACTGGAAATCCAGATCCCGGTGCCGCAGAGCATCGCCGAACAACTCGACTAGAGGATTGGCAGCATGGCGTTCGAATCGATTTTCAGGGCTGACCTGTTCAGCGGCCAGACCGTCATCGTCACCGGGGGCGGCAGTGGCATCGGGCGTTGCACCGCCCATGAACTGGCGGCGCTCGGGGCCAACGTGGTGCTGGTCGGACGCAAGCCGGAAAAGCTGCAGACCGTCGCCGCCGAAATCGCCGAGGATGGCGGTCGCGCCCACTGGAAGGCCTGCGATATCCGTGACGAAGAAGCGGTGAAGGCGCTGGTCAGCGAACTGATCCGTGAACACGGGCCGATCCACGGGCTGGTCAACAATGCCGGCGGCCAGTACCCCTCGCCCCTGGCCTCGATCAATCAGAAAGGTTTCGAAACCGTGCTGCGGACCAATCTGGTCGGCGGTTTCCTGATGGCCCGCGAAGTGTTCAACCAGTCGATGAGCAAACACGGCGGCAGCATCGTCAACATGCTCGCCGACATGTGGGGCGGCATGCCCGGCATGGGCCACTCCGGCGCCGCGCGCTCGGGCATGGACAACTTCACCAAGACGGCGGCGTTCGAATGGGGTTATGCCGGCGTTCGAGTGAATGCGGTAGCCCCGGGGTGGATCGCTTCCAGCGGCATGGACACTTACGAAGGCGCGTTCAAGGCCGTGATCCCGACCTTGCGCGAACACGTGCCGCTCAAGCGCATCGGCACCGAATCGGAGGTCAGCGCGGCGATCGTGTTTCTGCTCAGCCCGGCTGCCGCGTTCATCAGCGGCAGCACCTTGCGCATCGACGGCGCGGCCAGCCTGGGCAGTCGCGCCTGGCCGTTGCACAAGGCGACCCACAGCGAATCGTTCAACGGTTTTCACCGGGCCTATATGCCGGATGTCTTGAAGGACAAGGAGTAAGCCATGCCGCAGATCCAGTCCCAGCTCGACTCGCACAGCGAAGCCTTCGCCCGCAACCGCGCAGCGATGCTCGCCGCCATCGAGCAAGTCCAGCAGCTCGAACAGAACCTGCTGAACAAGGCTGCCGAGGCCAAACCGAAATTCGACAAACGCGGACAATTGCTGCCCCGTGAACGTCTGAATCTGTTGCTCGACCCCGGCGCGCCATTCCTCGAACTGGCGAGCCTGGCCGGCTACAAACTGCACGACGACAAGGACGGCAGTTCGGCCGGTGGCGGCTTGATCGCCGGCATCGGTTACGTGTCCGGCGTGCGCGCCTTGATCGTGGCGAACAACAGCGCGATCAAGGGCGGAACGATTTCCCCGTCAGGCCTGAAAAAATCCCTGCGCCTGCAACAGATCGCCCAGGAAAACAAACTGCCGGTCATCACCCTCGCCGAAAGCGGCGGCGCCAACCTCAATTACGCGGCGGAAATTTTCGTCGAAGGCGCACGCAGCTTTGCCAATCAGGCGCGGATGTCGGCCATGGGTTTGCCGCAGATCACCGTGGTGCACGGTTCGGCCACCGCTGGCGGTGCCTATCAGCCGGGGCTGTCGGATTATGTGGTGGTGGTGCGCGGCAAGGCCAAGCTGTTTCTCGCCGGTCCCCCATTGCTTAAAGCGGCGACCGGTGAAGTCGCCACCGACGAAGAACTGGGCGGCGCCGAGATGCACGCGCAAGTCGCCGGCACCGCGGAATACCTGGCCGAAAACGATGCCGACGGCATACGTCAGGTGCGAGAAATCGTCAGCCTGCTGAACTGGAACGAGCAACTGCCGTGGCTGCCTGAGCCGCCATTCAAGGAGCCGTTGTACCCCATCGACGAACTGCTCGGGCTGATCCCGGACGACCCGAAAAAACCCTACGACGTGCGCGAAATCATTGCGCGGATCGCCGACGAATCGCGCTTTCTGGAGTTCAAGGGCGAGTTCGATCAGCAGACCGTCTGTGGCCACCTGAAGATTCAGGGTCGCGCCTGCGGCTTCATCGGCAACAACGGCCCGATCACGCCCAATGGTGCGAGCAAGGCGGCGCAGTTCATTCAGCTCTGCGACCAGAGCCAGACGCCGCTGCTGTTTTTCCACAACACCACCGGGTTCATGGTCGGCACCGAATCGGAACAGCACGGCGTGATCAAGCACGGTTCGAAACTGATCCAGGCCGTGGCCAATGCGCGGGTGCCGAAACTGACGATCGTGGTCGGTGGCTCCTACGGCGCGGGCAACTATGCGATGTGCGGACGCGGGCTCGATCCGCGCTTCATCTTCGCCTGGCCCAACAGCCGCACGGCGGTGATGGGCGGCGCCCAGGCCGGCAAGGTGCTGCGCATCGTCACTGAAGCCAAGCAGCTCAAGGACGGTCTGGTGCCCGATCCGAAAATGCTCGACATGCTGGAGCAGGTCACCGCGCAGAAACTCGACAGCCAGTCCACCGCCCTCTACGGCAGCGCCAACCTGTGGGACGACGGGCTGATCGATCCACGCGACACCCGCACCCTGCTCGGTTACCTGCTGGACATCTGCCACGAAGCCGACATCCGCACGTTGCAACCCAACAGCTTCGGCGTCAGCCGGTTCTGATCGCCACGGATTAAAGGAGAACAATAAAAATGATCTTCACCCCGGAACACGAAGCACTGCGCCGTACCGTCCGCCAGTTCGTCGAGCACGAGATCAACCCCCACGTCGATGAATGGGAAAAGGCCGGGCGCTTTCCGATCCACGAGATTTTCCGCAAGGCCGGCGACCTCGGTCTGCTGGGGATTTCCAAACCGGAAAAATTCGGCGGCATGGGCCTGGATTACAGCTATTCGATCGTCGCGGCCGAAGAGTTCGGCACCATCCATTGCGGCGGCATCCCGATGTCGATTGGCGTGCAGACCGACATGTGCACCCCCGCCCTCGCCCGTTTCGGTTCCGATGAGTTGCGCGAAGAATTCCTGCGTCCGGCGATCACCGGCGAGCAGGTCGGCTGCATCGGCGTCTCGGAAGTCGGCGCCGGCTCCGATGTCGCCGGGCTCAAGACCACAGCGCGCAAGGATGGCGACGACTATGTGATCAACGGCAGCAAAATGTGGATCACCAACTCGCCGAGCGCCGACTTCATCTGCCTGCTGGCCAACACCTCGGACGACAAGCCGCATATCAACAAATCGCTGATCATGGTGCCGATGAACACACCGGGCATCAGCCTCAGTTCGCATTTGGACAAGCTCGGCATGCGCAGTTCGGAAACCGCCCAGGTGTTTTTCGACAACGTGCGCGTGCCCCAGCGCAATCGCATCGGCCATGAAGGCGCCGGGTTCATGATGCAGATGCTGCAGTTCCAGGAGGAACGTCTGTTCGGCGCGGCCAACATGATCAAGGGCCTGGAATACTGCGTCGACAGCACCATCGAGTACTGCAAGGAACGCAAAACCTTCGGCAATGCGCTGATCGACAATCAGGTGATCCACTTCCGCCTCGCCGAACTACAGACCGAAATCGAATGCCTGCGGGCGCTGGTCTATCAGGCCACCGAGCAATACGTGAAAGGCCAGGACGTCACCCGACTGGCCTCGATGGCCAAGCTCAAGGCCGGGCGCCTCGGTCGTGAAGTCAGCGACAGTTGCCTGCAATATTGGGGTGGCATGGGCTTCATGTGGGACAACCCGGTAGCCCGCGCCTACCGCGACGTGCGGCTGGTGTCGATTGGCGGCGGCGCCGACGAAATCATGCTGGGGATCATCTGCAAACTGATGGGCATCCTGCCGGGGAAAAAGAAATGAGCGCCCTGCCCGATTGCCAGACGCTGCTGCTGGAGCGGCACAACGGCGTGTTGCACATCACCCTCAATCGCCCGGACAGCCGCAACGCCATGAGCCTGCAAATGGTCGCCGAGTTGCGCGCCGTGCTGGCCAGCGTGTGCGATGACCGCAGCGTCCGCGCACTGGTGCTCAACGGTGCCGGCGGGCATTTCTGCGCCGGCGGCGACATCAAGGACATGGCCAACGCCCGCGCTCAGGGCAGTGATGCCTATCGCGACCTGAACCGAGCGTTCGGGTCGTTGCTGGAAGAAGCGCAGCACGCACCGCAAGTGCTGATCACCGTGCTGCAAGGCGCAGTGCTCGGGGGTGGCTTCGGGCTGGCCTGTGTCAGCGATATCGCGATAGCCGATCACCAGGCGCAATTCGGTTTGCCGGAAACCAGCCTCGGCCTGCTGCCGGCGCAGATCGCGCCGTTTGTGGTGCAGCGCATCGGCCTGACCGAGACCCGACGCCTGGCCCTGACCGCCGCCCGTTTCGACGGCCATCAGGCCCGGCGTCTGGGGCTGGTGCATTTTGTCGAGCAGGACCCGCAGGCGCTCGCCGAGCGGCTGGATGAAGTGCTCGATCATGTCTTGTGTTGCGCCCCGGAAGCGAATGCCGTGACGAAAAAACTGCTGCTGGCCAGCGCCGGCCAACCGTCGAGTGAATTGCTGGACGAAGCCGCGCAGTGGTTCAACGCCGCGGTGACCGGTGCCGAAGGCATCGAAGGCACGATGGCGTTTGTGCAAAAGCGCAAACCGAGGTGGGCCCCTTAAAAACATCGCGGGCAAGCCCGCTCCCACAGTTTTTGTGAGCAACACTGAATCCTGTGGGAGCGAACCTGCTCGCGATGAGGCCCTTCATTCCATCGCCAACATTCAGGAAAACCACCATGCCCGCCCTCCACAAAATCCTGATCGCCAACCGCGGTGAAATCGCCTGCCGCATCCAGCGCACCGCCCAGGCCCTCGGTTATCGCACCGTCGCCGTTTTCAGCGATGCCGACGCTGACGCACTGCATGTCCAAATGGCGGACGAGGCCGTGAACATCGGTCCGGCACCCGTGCAACAGTCCTACCTGAACATCCCGGCCATTCTCGACGCCGCCCGCCGCAGCGGCGCCGACGCCATCCATCCGGGCTACGGTTTTCTCTCGGAAAATGCCGATTTCGCCCGCGCCTGCAAACAGGCCGGCCTGACCTTCATCGGCCCCAGCGTCGAAGCCATCGAACTGATGGGCAGCAAACGCCAATCGAAAATCGCCATGCTCGCCGCCGGCGTCCCCTGCATCGCCGGCTATCAAGGCGCCGAGCAGGACGATGCGGCCCTGACTCGAGAAGCCGAGCGCATCGGTTACCCGCTGATGATCAAGGCCAGCGCCGGCGGTGGCGGGCGCGGCATGCGTCTGGTGCACAGCGCCGAGGAACTGCCGGCGCAATTGCGCACGGCGCGCTCCGAAGCCTTGAACGGTTTCGGCAGTGATGAACTGATCCTCGAACAGGCGTTGATCGAGCCGCGCCATGTCGAGGTGCAGCTATTCGGCGACCATCACGGCAACCTGATCTACCTCGGCGAGCGCGACTGTTCGATACAGCGTCGCCACCAGAAAGTCATCGAAGAAGCGCCGTGCCCGGTGATGACCGCAGAACTGCGCCAGGCGATGGGCGAAGCGGCACTCAAGGCAGGGCGTGCGGTGAACTACGTGGGTGCCGGCACCGTGGAATTTCTCCTCGACGCCAGCGGCCAGTTCTACTTTCTGGAGATGAACACCCGGTTGCAGGTCGAGCACCCGGTGACGGAGTTGATTACCGGGCTGGACCTGGTGGCGTGGCAACTGTCGGTCGCCGAGGGCCAACCGCTGCCGCTGACCCAGGCGCAGGTGAAACTCGATGGCCACGCGATGGAAGTGCGTCTCTACGCCGAAGATCCGGCCCAGGGTTTTCTGCCGCAGACCGGGCGTGTCGAAGCCTGGGCGCCGGCACTGGATCGCGGCGCGCGGATTGATCACGGGCTGATCGAAGGGCAGTCGATCTCACCGTTTTACGACCCGATGCTCGGCAAACTGATTGCCCACGGCGCGACCCGCGAAGAGGCCAGGCGCAAACTGTTGTGTGCGGTGCAGGACAGCGTGTTGCTGGGCGTGCAGAGCAATCAGCGGTTGCTCGCCAGCCTGTTGCAGCATCCGCAGTTCATCAGCGGGGAGTTCGGCACTGGCTTCATCCCTCAACATTTCGCCGATCACGATTGCCTGCACGCCTATTCGCCCAGTGCCGAAGAGCTGGCCATCGCGGCGGTGCTGTTTTACCAATCCGCCGTGCAGCAACACCGCGCACCGCTGTCCGGATGGCGCAACAACGCCGGCGCGCCGTTGCTCTATCGAATCGGCCTCGACGCCCGCGACTGGAATGTGCAACTGCGTACCAGTCCGGACAAGGCGTTTGAAGTGCAGGTCGCCGAACGTGTCATCAAACTCACGCTGGTCGAGCACACCGCCGGGGCCGTGACACTGGAAATCGATGGCCTGCGCCAGCGCCATGCCTATCGCCTGCACAACGACCAGCTCTGGCTGTTCACCCACCCCGGCAGCCTGCATCTGGTGGACCGAACTCATGCGGTGATCGACAGTCAGACCAGCGTCAGTTCCGGCACGTTGAAAGCGCCGATGGATGGCGCCATCATCGATGTGCTCGTCAGCGAAGGCAGCCCGGTCAGCAAGGGCCAGCTGCTGGTGGTGCTGGAAGCGATGAAAATGGAGCACCCGCTCAAGGCCGGCATCGACGGCGTGCTCAAGCGGGTGCAGGTCAAGGTCGGCGATCAGGTAAAAAATCGTCAGGTTCTGTTGCAGGTCGAGTAGTCGCCGCGCGCATTCGCAAGGTTTGACTACGCTCTGAATAATCAGGACGCGGAAATCAGGAACCCTGCGATGCCCCATTGGCTGGTCATAGATCTGGAAGCCACCACCGATGAGGGTGGCTGGCCGGTTACGGAAATGGAGATCATCGAGATCGGCGCGACCCTGGTGGATCGCGCGGGTCGCGAGCAGGATCACTTTCAGCGCTTCGTCAAACCGACGCGGCGCCCCTTGTTGACGCCCTTTTGCCGCGAACTCACGCACATCACCCAGGCCAACATCGACGCGGCGCAGCCGTTGAGCGAGGTCTGGCCGGCCTTCGAGCGCTGGCTCGGTCAGCACCAGACGCGCCTTGAAGGCTGGGCCAGCTGGGGCGATTACGACCGCAAGCAATTGCTTCAGGAATGGCAGCGTCTGCAACTCGACAGCGCCCTGAGCCGGGTGCCGCACATGAACCTCAAACAGCGCTTTGCCAAGGCCCGGCGCCTCGAACGGCCTCTGGGCCTCAATGGCGCGTTGCAACTGGCGGGGATGCAATTCAGCGGTCAGCAGCATCGGGCGCTGGAAGATGCGCGCAATACCGCACGCCTGCTGCCACTGGTATTGCCGCTCTAGCACAGGTGACGGCATCGGAAGCCTTGTGCATACTGGCCGCCCCTTTTTGCCCCTTTTAAGCCCTTTTCGAGAGGAATCGCCCATGTTTAAAGTCAACGAGTACTTCGACGGCACCGTCAAGTCGATCGCTTTTGGCACTGCTGAAGGTCCTGCGACCATCGGCGTCATGGCCCCGGGCGAATACGAATTCGGCACCAGCCAGCGTGAAATCATGCACGTGGTTTCGGGCGCCTTGACCGTCAAACTGCCGGACAGCAGCGACTGGGAAACCTTCGCCGCCGGTAGCCAGTTCAACGTGCCCGCCAACAGCAAGTTCCAGCTGAAAGTCGCCGTCGACACCGCTTACCTGTGCGAATACCGCGGCTGAAACTCCGGTTTCCTGCTGCCATAAAAATGCCCGTGTCCAAGGACACGGGCATTTTTCGTTTCAGGGCGGGTTATTCGAGGACTTCCACCGGCATGCCAACTTCGAGTCGACCGTTGCTGTCGTTGACCAGGTTCTGGCCGAACATCGCACCGTCGGCCTGAGCACGGGTCTTCTGCAGGGTCGCCAAGGGTTCGCGGTCAGCGCTGCGCTCACCGGTCTGCGGATCGATCGTGGTGAGAATGCACCGCGAGCAGGACTTGACCACGCGGAACTCGACATCGCCGATACGAATCCGCTTCCAGCCATCCTCGGCGTAAGCATCACTGCCTTCGATCACCAGATTCGGCCGGAACCGCAGCATTTCCAAAGGTCGCCCGACTTCCTGCGACAGGTGTTGCAGCGAGGCCTCACCAATCAGCAACAGCGGGAAACCATCGGCGAATGCCACTTGGTCGTCGTCGTTGCCGTACCCGGCTTGGGTCGTCCGGGCGCGATCCAGCGGCACTTGCACCAGTCGGGTTGGCTTGCCGATGAAATCGCTGACCCAGCGGGCCGCCTCTTCACCGGCATCCGGCACACGCAGGGTGTCACGCCAGATGGTCACGCCACGCAGGTTGTCGTCGCTGCCGGGCAAGGCGACATCCATTGCCGAATGCCCCGGCGCGCTGAGCGTCAGCCCGCCGCTGGCATTCCACAACGCGGAGAGCTGGCTCATTTTCGCTTCGGCACGCTGGGTCAGGAACCGCCCGCTGGCCTCATCCACCAGCATCCAGCGTCGGTCACCCTCAAGCCCCAGTTTGTCCAGGCCGATCCCTTGCAGGACCTCACCCTTGGCGGATTTCAACGGGTAACGATAAAGCGCGCTCAGACGCAGCATGGCCAGCTCCCTGGTGGGTCAAAAACGCCACCCTATACGAGCTTTGTCAGCGAATCAAAGGCTGACGCAGGGTCAGCCTCGACCTGTAGATCAGGCCGGCACTTCGTCAAGCATCAGACGCTGGCGCACCACATCCACCAGTTTGTCCGGCTGGAACTTGGAGAGGAAATTGTCGCAGCCGACCTTTTTCACCATCGAGTCGTTGAAACTGCCGGACAGAGAAGTGTGCAACACCACGTACAGGCCACGCAGGCGCGGGTCGTTGCGGATTTCGGTGGTCAGGCGATAGCCGTCCATTTCCGGCATTTCGGCGTCGGTGAACACCATCAGCAGTTTGTCGGTCATGTTCACCCCGGTATCGGCCCAGGCCTTGAGCATGTTCAGGGCTTTCAGGCCGTCGCTGGCGATGTGCATCTTCACGCCCAACTGGCCGAGGGTGTCGCGCAATTGCGAGAGCGCCACGTTGGAGTCGTCCACCAGCAACACTTCGCGGCCACGGGCACGTTCCAGCACCGGGTCGTCCAGTTTGTCCCGGGAGACCTTGGCGTTGTACGGCACGATTTCGGCGAGGACTTTCTCGACGTCGATGATTTCCACCAGTTGATCGTCGACCTTGCTGATGGCAGTCAGGTAGTGCTGGCGACCGGCACTGGTCGGCGGCGGCAGAATGGCTTCCCAATTCATGTTGACGATGCGGTCCACGCCACCGACGAGGAACGCCTGCACCGAGCGGTTGTACTCGGTGACGATGATCGTGCTGTTCGGGCCCGGCACCAACGGTCGCATGCCGATCGCCTGGGACAGGTCGATCACCGGCAGCGTCTGGCCGCGCAGGTTGACCACACCGCAGACAAACGGGTGACGCTGGGGCATCAAAGTCAGCTTCGGCAATTGCAGGACTTCCTGCACCTTGAACACGTTGATCGCGAATAATTGGCGCCCGGCCAGTCGAAACATGAGAATTTCCAGGCGATTCTCACCCACCAGTTGCGTGCGTTGGTCTACCGTGTCGAGAATGCCGGCCATCAATGACTCCTGGGCTTGTTCTGATGAATTCACTATTGGGGGTTATCGGCTGAATCTGACGGATCTTGATCCCGTCCAAAATCACCAACAAAAATGCCATTGGCAGGCATTGATGTCACATTAACATCATGCTTTACTGGCCCGGTGAAATCATCTGCTACATTCTTCTCGGCGCGACCCCGATTTGCGCCACAGGTTCCCGTGCCTAAGGGAATCCCCTAGGAACAATCAGGCCCAACCTGATGTTCGCGATATCCAATAGCCATTAATGTGACGCCATTCTCATTGCATGAACGGAGTCAGGCTATTGTGTGCGATCGCAGTTCAGTGGAAACACATCCTCTTGAAACCCCAGGTCTGTGCCAATGCACACCGGGGCGCGGTCTCGCGACGGTTCATGATCGTCGACACACACGGCATTCCCTCATCAGACATGACGTGGTGGAGATAAGCATGCCGAACGACCGTAGTGACTGGGCGCAGCGCTTCCCCGAATTCCTTGTCGAGGCTGAAACGCTCCTGGCCAAGTCCGAAGAATGCCTAAGCCATCTGCAGCTGATCAGCAATGACAAGGACGCCATCGACTGCATGCTCAGCACCCTCCTCAAGCTGGCGAACAAGGCCGATGCCCTGGGGCTGGAGGCGGTATCCGAATTCTCCCTGCACCTGCATGGCTTGCTCAACCAGGTGCAGGGTCACGTGGATTTGCATGCACAGGCCCTGGAAGCACTGAAGGATTGCTTCACCCTGATGGCCTGGCAACTGGAACTGATCGACCCAAGCACCGGCCAATTGGGCCTGGATGAAAGCGAACAGGTGACGCTGATCGAAGCCTTTGCCTGCCAGGTGGGGCAGACTCACTTCCAATTGCCGCTCAATGGCAAGCCGATGTCCCTCGTAACCTGGTCGGAGCGCCAAGCGTAATCGGGCATACCGTGGGCTGTTCGGGCCCGTCATTTCTCACAGACGAAAGTCGCAATTGAATAGTTCATGCCTGCCTGCGACATCCTCCAATAAATAATTACGCTTGATGAATGCTGGCTGCCTTCTGCTGATGTCAGGGTTTTCCTGTGCAAAAGTAACTTGCTGCCGCATCGATAATATCGAGTCGGATATTTCAACTTTTCCATTATGGAACTCTCGTCCAACATGGCCTGTTTCCTGACTCTTTGGACATATAGGCAAACGCGACCAACGGTATGTTAAGTGGTATTATGCAGCCCGTTAGTTGCTTCAATTAATGGCATTGTGACTTCAATGATGGGTTGCCACCGAAGTTGGCGCTCAATTATCGATCACTGAACCGTTTTGAAATCAACAACCTGAGCAAACGTTTTCCAGACAGAGACCGCCAGCCCTTCTGACGGTCTGCCCGCAGCGAACATCCATTGGCTCCATCCGCTATGTACGCCAGCCTCAAGTCGATCACCACATGGCCTCCCTCCCGAGAAAATGCCCGCAGGTTCACACTCCTGCTGTGCACGGTTTCAGCCTTGGGCAGTCTGTTGAGCTATGGCGTCTCCGCGCCGCTGTCACTCGGCCTGTTGCTGATCAACGTGGCGGCTGCCGGCTGCGTCTGGACACAACATCGCCTGTCGCGCAAATCCATCAAATTCCAGCCTCAGGAACTGGCCGACCGTTTGCTGGAAGTCCAGGAAAACGAGCGCCATCGCCTGAGCCGCGAACTGCATGACGATATCGGCCAGTTGCTGACCGCCGCCAAGCTGCAAAGCGAATGGCTCAAGCGTCGCTTGCCCGCGGATATGCAGGAACACTGTTCGGTACTTTGCGAGACGCTGGAAGAAACCCTCAACAAGGTGCGCGACGTTTCGGCCATTCTCAACCCGCGGCAACTGACCAGCCTGGGTCTGGAAGCGAGCCTGCGTGCACACCTGGTCAAGGTATTGGCCAATACTTCGGTGCACTGGAGTCTGGACTGCCAGCAGCGCCTGAATGGAATCCCCGAAGAGATGGCCGTCGCAGCCTTTCGCATCACTCAGGAAGCCGTGACCAACATCCTTCGTCACGCACAGGCCAAAAACCTGCTGATTCGCGTGCAACGCCTGCCACAGGGCTTGACCCTGCTTATCAGCGATGATGGCCTGGGCTTTTCCCCGGCGGCGAATCCCGGCCGCGAAGGACAGCGGGGCATGGCCGGGATGGCCGAGCGCATTGAGCAACTGGGCGGCACACTCAATGTGACCAGCGAGCCGGGCAAAGGCACTCAAATCGAAGCACTATTCCCCTGGGCGCCCCGGGCACTCGAGCGGGCCAGTACGAATAAGGTTATGCGTTGACTTGTAACTTACTTCTGGTGGATGACCACTCGCTGATCAGGGCCGGCGTGCGTGCCCTGGTGCTGGATATTCCCGGCTATGCAGTCATCGGCGAGGCCAATGATGGCTCGCAGCTGCTCGAGATGGTCGAGCTGCTGTCCCCCGATATCGTATTGCTGGACATTTCCATGAAAGAAACCGGCGGCCTGGAAGCCCTGCAGCGACTCAAACGAGTGCGTCCGCACGCCAAAGTGCTGATTCTTTCGATGCACACCGACCCCGCGCTGATCATGCAGGCGCTGGAGTCCGGTGCTCACGGTTATCTGCTCAAGGACACCACGGCCACCGAACTCGAACATGCGCTCGAAGCTCTGCGCAACAACGAGCGCTACTTGAGCCCCGCCATCGCCCATACCGTGATCAATCAGGCGCTGACCCGCAATCTGAAACAGCAGCCGGAAGTCGCCGAGTCGCACAACCTGACCGCACGCCAGCTGGAAATCCTGCGCCTGATCGTGCGTGGCAAGTCCACACGGGAAATCGCCAACGGCCTGGGCCTGAGCATCAAAACAGTCGAAACCCACCGCTCGCAGATCATGAAGCGCCTGCAGATCTACGATGTGGCAGGCCTGGTGCTGTTTGCCGTGCGGGAGCAGATCATCAGTCTGGACGACTGAGCCGACGAGTTGCACTCAACAGCGGCGAGCCCTTCGGCAAATGCACACGCAACGCCCCGGGGCGCGCCGCAAACCGCAAACTTTCGCCCTCCAGGGGCTCGCCGTCGAGATTGATGTAAAGCCCTTCGGCGACCTTGATTTCAACCCATGGCAAACGGGCGCGCACAAACATGTTGTCAATGCCGAAGCCGTCGCTGAGCAGATTTTTCAGGGTGCCAACCAACTCCTGCGGCGCCGGCAGGATGCTGATATCCAAGAGACCATCGTCCACCAGCGCTTCGGGGCACAACACGTGTCCGCCGCCGGCCTGACGGCCATTGCCGATCCCGAGGGCCAGCAACTCGCCCTGCCAATGGAAATCCGGCCCCTGCAACTCACCGTACGCGGCATGCAGTTCACTGAACCGCGTCAAACCGGTGAACAGATAAGCTGCGCCACCCAATACCTTTTTCAGATCTTCCGACGTGTTGGCCGTTACCTGGCTGCCGAATCCTCCGGTCGCCATGTTCAGAAAAATCTGCCCACCGACTTCGCCCAGATCGATGTCGTGGGCGGGCGCTTCAAGCATCTCAAGCGCCTCGGCCGGCTCCATCGGAATACCTGCCGCGTGGGAAAAGTCGTTGGCAGTTCCCAGCGGTAAAAGCACCAGACTGGCTTTGCCTGGCTGCGCCGCCAGCGCTTCGGCGATATCACGCAGGGTGCCATCCCCACCGCCGGCGATGATCTGGCGGTATCCCGCCGCCAGCGCCTCCTCCACCAACCGCTGCGCATCGCCGGCCTCCCAGGTCAGACGTACAGCCAGCTCCCAGCCTTGCTCTCGCTTGTTCTCGACAGCGGCACGAACCGCCTCGTTGAGTGCCTGCTTGCCATGCAGAATCAACAATGCCTTGCGTTCACTCATTGCGGTCACTCCCGGAATCAAATTGGTACGCGACATCTTGACCCTCAAGATCGATAAAAAAGTCGTACTTCTTCTGATTAATTCGTGAAGCTCGCCCTCCTTGTCCTACATACCGGTACTTTTTCGTACAGAACGTAAGGAATCGGCTCAATTGACCCGGCCCGGCCATTGGTACAACGTGTGTCGGCGTTAGCGATCTTCAATTCAATTACACAAGGATGTGCATGTAATGAGTGGAAACAATTTCAGGACTTTCGATATTTTGCATTTCGGCATTTGCCAAGAGACCCCCACTGCAGCAGGTGGACGTTTCCATGCAAAGCCATGAAGCAGGACTAGCCGTGAGTCCGGTTGCCTCTCTCTCCGAAAGTCGCGCCAGCCTCAAAGACGAATTCAAATGCAGCGCCAGAAATACCGGAGAAAACAATATGGAACCGCGTATCACCGAGCTGGAAACTCACCTCAAGTACATTCGACGCGACATGGACGAAGTCAGAGGAGACGTCAAAGCCATCAAGCACCGCCTTGCCTACTCGGCAGGTGCGACAGCGATGGTGCTCGGACTGGTGGGCTGGATTGCCAATAGCCGGTTCGACCAGCTCGTTGCACTGATCAGTCGTTGACTGGCAGAAAGGCAGGCATCGTGTAACCACTGTGCCTGCGTTTCAAATTCCTGCGATCAACCGAGAAGCTCGCTGAGTGGAATGAATGGCACCAGGTCTCCTTCGGCCAGGACTCCTCCCTCCCGTACCTCCACCAGCCCCTCGGCCCAGGCAGCGCTGCGCAGAACGCCCGAACTCTGGTTACGGTAGATAATCGCTTGCCCCTGCTCCAGGCGCCCTCGCAGAAATTCACGGCGGTTACCGGCATGGGGCCAGACAAATCCTGCGGGTACCGAAAACTTCAGCGGCTCGACATCCTGCACGCCCTGGCGACGTAACAGATAGGGTCGGGTCAACAAGGCGAAAGTCACCAGTGTCGAGGCAGGATTACCCGGCAATCCAATCACCGGGACACCGCGAAAATGCCCGACCGTCAATGGCTTGCCAGGTTTGATTGCCAGCTTCCAGAGTGTCAGCTCGCCTTCTTCCCTCAATGCGATTCCGAGGAAATCCGCCTCTCCGACCGATACCCCACCGGTCGACAGAATCAGGTCTACATCCTGGAGCTCCCCGAGTTTCGCACGGGTAGTGGGCAGGTCATCAGGCAGAATACCGGCATCAACGACTTCACATCCCAGGCGCTGCAACCAGCTGCACAACAGCACCCGGTTGCTGTTGTAGATCTGTCCCGGCCCCAACGTCGTGCCCGGCTCGACCAACTCGTCTCCGGTGGACAAAACCGCCACACGAACCTGTCGAACGACCTCAAGCCCTGCACAACCCAGCGAGGCAGCCAGCCCCAGCTCGATCGGACCGAGCCGAGTTCCTGCGGACAAGACCAATTCACCGACGGTCGTTTCCTGGCCTTGTGGACGAATGTTCTGCCCGGCCACCATCGTTTCGATGAAACTCACGCGCTCATCGGCATGAATCTCGACGTTTTCCTGCATCTCGACACAGTCGGCCCCCGCAGGCACCGGCGCGCCGGTAAAGATCCGGGCACAGGTGCCCGGTTTCAAAGGTTCCGGTGCCTGACCGGCGAAAATCTTCTGACTGACCGGCAACGGCTCGCCGGTCCAGTCGTCCAGATTCAAGGCATATCCGTCCATGGCGCTGTTCGGCCATGGCGGCAGATCCAGCGTCGAAATCAGATCCTGCGCCAGCACCCGCCCGTGAATCTGCGCCAGTGGCAAAGACTCGCACTCGACAATCCGCGAGGTTTCGGCCATTTCCAGCAAACGCACCAATGCCTCTTCAACAGGCATGAGGCTGCCGGTCTTGCCCGGCTTACCCACGGGATTCACAAGGCGCTGCCTTTTTCAAATGAGTAACGAAATTGCAAGGGCGGTGACGTGAGTCCAGTTGCTCGGCCAGGATGCCATCCCAACCGGTGCGCACTGCATTGGTCGAACCTGGCAGGCAGCAGACCAGCGTGCCATTGGCCAATCCCGCCAGAGCTCGGGATTGCACGGTGGAGGTGCCGATGTCAGCCACCGATATCTGGCGAAACAGCTCACCAAAACCATCGACCTGTTTGTCCAGCAGGCAGGCAACGGCTTCTGGTGTACTGTCGCGACCGGTAAAACCGGTACCACCGGTAATCAGCACGACTTGCACGACGTCTTCGGCAATCCAGTGGGCGACTTGCGCACGGATCTTGTACAGGTCATCTTTGAGCAGCACTCGCTGCGCCAGATGGTGGCCGGCGGCCGTCAGACGGTCGACGAAGACCTGGCCGGAAGTATCGGTTTCCAGGGTTCGGGTGTCGCTGACCGTCAGTACCGCGATATTGAGCGGCACGAAAGGTACATCAGCCTTGGCTTTCATAGGCTCGTCCAGTTGTAGGAGAAACAGCCCGGTGTTATATCACAGCGCCCCCTTTTTTCGCCGCCCCTGCGGAGAGTTGCCATGACCTCGAACACGCCATTACCACCTTGCTCCATTCTGTTACTGGCAGGTGGGCGCGGCCAGCGCATGGGCGGCAAGGACAAGGGGCTCGTGGAATGGCACGGTGAACCGTTGATCGCGCATCTTCATCGTAAAGTTCGGTCGTTGACCGATGATCTGATCATCTCCTGCAACCGCAATCGTGAACGCTATGCGCCATTTGCCGACCAGTTGGTAGGCGATGACGAGGAAGATTTTCCCGGTCCGTTGGCCGGCATTCGTGCCGGCTTGAAAGCCGCGCGCCATACCCACCTGCTGGTACTGCCCTGCGATGTCCCGCGCATCGACCTAGCGTTGCTGCACAGCATGCGTGAAGCGGCCAATCTGAATTCTGAAAAACCTTTAATGTTGCGCCATGACGATCACTGGGAACCGCTGCTTTGCGTAATCCCCGTGGCACTCCTGCCCGCCTTCGAAAACGCCTGGAACGCTGGAGAACGCAGCCCCGGCCGGGTCATGCGCAATCTTGATGCCCAGGCCCTGGTTTGCCCTGACAACGACCCACGCCTGGCCAATCTCAACACCCCTGAACTGTTGAGTTCGCACAACACTGTGTCAGACTGACAGCACTCAAGGAACTTGCACGCCTTGTATACGTCTCAAGCTCAGTAACCAAAAGAATTTCCCTTCGGAGACACACTCATGACTCAACGGACCCTCGCCACTTTCATGCTCGCACTGGGCCTCGCCACCCTCGCCGGTTGCGCCTCGCCAACAGTGATCACCTTGAATGACGGTCGCGAAATCCAGGCTGTCGACGCCCCTAAATATGATGAAGATTCGGGCTTCTACGAGTTCGAACAACTGGACGGCAAGCACACTCGCATCAACAAGGATCAGGTTCGTACTGTCAAAGAGCTTTAATTCTTCAGTTCGACACCCGATACAGAAAAGCCCGCAATATGCGGGCTTTTTCGTGTCTGACCGAAAACAATCGATAGCGGGATCACCAGTCCAGCGTGATGCGGCTCTCGAACTCGCGGGGCTGCCCCATAACCGGATCAATGAATCGCAGGCCTTGCGCCAGAAGTTTCAGCGGATTGGCGTAGTCATCCTCAACGTCTTTGAGCACTTCGGGATAAAACGGATCATTGCAGATGCTCGCCCCCAGCGCCGTCATGTGTACTCGCAGCTGATGCTTCTTGCCGGTCACCGGATACAGGCCGTAGCGCCAGAGATCACCATTCCTTTCACGCACCTCCACCGCCGTTTCGGTGTTACTTGCACCCGCCCCCTCCTTCATGCGGAAGAAAGGTTCGCCATCGACGAGACGACTTTTGTGTACCAACGGAAAGTCCAGCCCAGGTAACGCGGCCGCAATGGCTTCATAGCGTTTTTCGATCTGCCGAGTCGGGAACAGTGACTGATACGCCGAACGCGTCTGTGGGTTGGCCGAAAAAATCACCAGCCCGGCCGTGTGCCGGTCAATCCGATGCAGCGGCACCAGATGGGGATTGTTCAGGCGCCGGATCAATCGGCGAAGCAGCGTATGTTCGACGTACTCGCCTGCCGGGGTCACCGGAAGGAAATGCGGCTTGTCGGCCACCACCAGATGATCGTCCGCATACAGAATCGACTCAACTACCGGAATCGGTTTTTCATCCGGCACTTCACGAAAGTAGTGAATGCGCAGCCCTTCCCTGTAGGGCAAATCCAGCGCGATCGGCCGCCCCTGACCATCCAGCACCCGGCCCCGGGCAATCCGATCCAGCCATTGATCGCGCCCGATGGCACTGAAATGCTCACACAGGCAGTCGAGCACTGTCCGCCAGTTGCCGGGGGGCAGATACAGCGTGCTGGCCTGATTCAGTGCGGCGGAAAACGTGGGTGTGCTGGACATACAGAGAACTCGAACCTTCAAAGCAGAGCGGCATTATCCAACACCGGGCGCAGCAGGCCTAGCGCAGAATCAGGCGGGGATCGATTTGAGCGCCGCCGCCTCGGTGAATTCCTTGAGCCAGCGCAGAACATCGACGGCCTCCCAGCGGCCTGGGTCGTACAAGGCGTACAACAGTCCCTGATAACCGACCACATCCAGTTGCTTGTGATAACCGGCGCGCTGAAACAAGGCCTCGATCTCGGCAAAGCACGTATTGAAATGCAGCTTGTTGAAGGGAGTCTTGCCTTCCGTGACCAGACCGTCCAGGCGCAATTCGTGGACGGCCTCGCGCACCACGTCAACCGACATCCCGTTCACGCTGCTTTTCAACTGTTCGACATTGACCACGGTGACTCCCTCTGACATCCGGCTTGCCCTGGCGAATGCCCGAAAACGGCATGGCAGGCCAACTCAATTACTGTATGCGCATACAGTAACCGAATAACCCGAAAAGTGCCAAGTCGTGATTGAGCGAAGGTGACGAGCGCCATCAGCGCAGAAGGGAAAAGACCATTAAAGCAGGAATGCCACCACCTGATCGGCACTGAACGGCCACCCCAGTTCCGCGCCGGTATCGACCCTGCGCAAGACCGGGATCCGCAGGCTGTAAGCCTCGAACCACGACTCATCGTCAGCAATATCCACCAGTTCCACCAGCAGGCCATGCTCGACAAAAGGCATCAGTTCAGCCTCGGCGACTGCACACAAATGGCACCCCAGGGTGCCGAACAACTGGCATTCAGGAAGCATGTGCGCTCAACCCCAGAAAACGAGTGCTCATTCTAGGCCTGCTCGCAAGGCCCGTCGACCTGCCCACCGGGCACAAATCCGCTCTTCGCAAAACCCTGATGTAAATCAGCCCACAAAATCGCCATTTACGCGATGCTCCGGTGTTTTTTACCTCTACGCTTGAAGAGCCTGACCTGTTCCGGAGTGTCTTGTGTTTGCCAATCTGCTGATCATTCTGGCGTCGTCCCTGGTGATGATTGCCCTGTTCCGTCGCCTGCGCCTGCCACCTGTGCTGGGCTACCTGTGCGTGGGATTGATGGTCGGGCCGAAGGCGTTCGACTGGATCAATGAAAGCGAACACTTGCCGGATCTTGCCGAACTGGGGGTGGTGTTTCTGCTGTTTTCCCTGGGGCTGGAATTCTCCCTGTCGAAAATGATTGCCCTGCGCCAGGTGGTTTTCCGACTGGGCAGCCAGCAGGTGCTGATCACTACACTGCTGCTGGGAAGCGTGCTGATGCTCCTGGGCATGCCCGCCACACCGGCCTTGCTGCTGGGCGCCGGCCTGTCGTTGTCATCCACGGCAATTGTGACCAAGGAACTGAGCAGCCTCGGCGAAATCTTCAGCAGCCATGGCCAGAACGCGGTAGGAGTCCTGTTGTTCCAGGACGTGGTGGCCGTATTGCTGCTGACGCTGGTGCCGGTGTTCGCCGGCAGCAGTGATCAGGCCTGGTACTGGGCGTTGCCCCTGACTTTGCTGAAGACCGTGTTGCTGTTTTTCGGTTTGTTGCTGGCCAGCCGCTGGCTGCTTCCCCGCCTGTTTCAGGAAGTCGCGGCGTCCCGCTCGGCGGAGCTGTTCGTACTGCTGGCACTGGTAATTGTGCTGCTGACGGCCTGGCTGACCCACCTGCTGGGCCTGTCCCCGGCCCTCGGCGCGTTCCTCGCGGGCATGCTGCTGGGCGAGAGCCATTACCGACATCAGATCGAGGCCGATATCCGGCCGTTTCGCGACATTCTGCTGGGATTGTTTTTCGTCAGCATCGGCATGCTGATCGACCTGCAACTGTTCGCCAGCCACAGCCTGCTGATTATCGGGATGACCCTGGGTTTACTGGTGATCAAAGGCCTGGTGGTGGCGCTGCTGGTGAAATGGCGCGGCAGCGACAGTGAAACGGCCTGGCGCAGCGGCCTCGCCCTCGCCCAGGGCGGTGAATTCTGCTTCGCCCTGATGGCACAGATGCAGCAAACCCGGTTGCTCCCCGCCGAACTCGGTGCGCTGCTGCTCGCCGCCACCTTCTGCTCGATGCTGCTGACGCCCCTGCTGTTACGCGCCGCACCGCGCATCGCCGCCGCCCTGCACCGCAAACCCAACCAGGAAGCGCAGATCGAGGAAATCAGCGCCCTCAATGCGGGGTTCGACGGGCATGTGGTGATTTGTGGCTACGGCCGTGTCGGTCAGTCGATCGGGCGTTTCATGCGCAATGCCGGGCAAACCTACGTCGCGCTGGACAACGATCCGGTGCGGATCCAGGAAGCCGCCAACGCCGAGCGCGACGTCCACTACGGCGATTCAACCCGCGGCGATCTGTTGACCGCCGTCGGTTTGCTGCGCGCCAGGTTGCTGGTGATTGCTGTGGATCAAGCCGACGTGGCTCTGCGGGTTCTCAAGGAGGCAAGACGCCTCAACCCGACAGTGCCGATCCTGGTGCGCACCCGGGACGACAGCCAGTCGGCCGAGCTGAAAGCAGCCGGCGCCAGTGAAGTGGTGCCGGAACTGCTGGAGTCGAGCCTGATGCTCGGTTCCCATGCCCTGATCCTGCTGGGGTTCCCCGCGCACCGGGTGCAGGAGAAAGTCGATCAGGTGCGTATCGATCGTTATCGCCTGCTTCACGGTTTTTACCCCGGAGCCGACGATGAGGAGACCTAGTCCTGGCTCACCGCGCCGATCTTGTGCAGCGACAGGTCGGCGCCGTAGTACTCCTGTTCCTGGCTCAGGCGCAGACCATGCAGTGCCTTGATCGAACCATAGACGGCGAAACCGCCGATAAGCGCCACCGCCACACCAAGGGCGGTGCCGATCATTTGGCTGATCAGGCTGACGCCGCCGAGCCCGCCCAACGCGGTCGACCCGAAGATCCCGCAGGCAATGCCGCCCCACACGCCACACAGACCGTGCAACGGCCAGACACCCAGCACGTCGTCGATGCGCCATTTGACCTGCGCCGCTGTGAAACACCAGACAAACAGGGCACCGGCAATCGCGCCGGTTACCAGCGCACCGACCGGATGCATCAGGTCGGAACCGGCGCACACCGCCACCAACCCCGCCAACGGGCCGTTGTGCAGGAAGCCAGGGTCGTTGCGACCGACGATCAACGCCGCCACCGTTCCGCCCACCATGGCCATCAGCGAGTTGACCGCCACCAGCCCGCTGACCCCTTGCAGGGTTTGCGCGCTCATCACGTTGAAGCCAAACCAGCCGACGATCAGAATCCACGACCCCAATGCCAGAAACGGAATGCTCGACGGCGCGAACGCCACCAGCTTGCCATCGCGATAGCGTCCGTTGCGCGGCCCGAGCAGCAGCACTGCCGCCAACGCCAGCCAGCCGCCCATGGCATGCACCACCACCGAACCCGCAAAATCATGGAAAGCAGCGCCGAACTGTGCGGTCAGCCAGGCTTGCACACCGTAGTTGCCGTTCCAGATCATGCCTTCGAAAAACGGGTAGATGAACGCAACGATCAGCGCCGTGGCGCACAATTGCGGGACAAAGCGCGCCCGCTCGGCGATGCCGCCGGAGATGATCGCCGGGATCGCCGCAGCAAAGGTCAGCAAGAAGAAAAACTTCACCAGTCCATAACCATGATCGGCATTGAGCACCGCCGCCGGTTGCAGGAAGGTCACCCCGTACGAGAGCCAGTAGCCTATAAAGAAATAGGCCAGGGTCGACACCGCGAAGTCGCTGAGAATCTTCGACAGTGCATTGACCTGGTTTTTCTGGCGAACCGTTCCGACCTCCAGAAACGCGAAACCGGCGTGCATGGCCAGCACCATGACCGCACCGATCAGAATGAACAACGTGTTGGAACTGTGGACCAGCGTGTCCACAGCGCTTTGCAGATTTTCCATGAGGAGGCAGACCCGAGGCTGAAAAAGGCACCAAAGCGGTTCATGCGCACATTTCATGCACCAAGTTGCGACCACGCAGTCACTGATCCGGCAGGTCGGTGAACCGCTTTGGCGCACAAGGTCGATGGGCTGACATGAACCTTCATCATCCGGGCCAAGGTTTGCCCGGTTTCACGCCCGGCAACAGCGCACTGCCACCGATCGACGCACCACGACACAGCAAAGTTTGTACCAGTCATTTGTACTGAACCTTCACTCTTGGCTCATACTCGAACGCTTCAGAACACCGCTTCAGAACGCCACTTACGGAGATCCCCCATGGCCAGCATCAAGGCAAAGACTGCTCAAGAAATCCTGATGAACGACTTCCAGACCCTGGTCAGCGACACTGAACGCTTGCTGGAGCACACCGCCACGCTGGCCGGTGATCAGGCCGATGAGTTGCGCGAACAGATCCACGAAAGCCTGCTGCGCGCGCGGGAAACCCTGAAGCTGACCGAAGACACCCTGCGCGAGCGCGGTCAGGCGGCGGTCACCGCCACCGAGGAATATGTGTCGGCCAACCCGTGGCAATCGGTGGGCATCGCCGCCGGCGTCGGCTTTCTGATTGGCCTGCTGGCCACGCGGCGCTGATCATGTCGATCGGTGAATCCGGCCCGAACTCGGGCACCGCCTCCTCCACGCGTCGTCTGGGTGCTGCCGTTCTCGGCCTGCTGCACAGCCACGTCGAACTGTTCGGCATCGAACTGCAGGAACAGAAAGCACGCACCGTCAGCCTGTTGCTGTTCGCCGGCCTGGCGCTGGTGTTTGCGCTGCTGTTGCTGGTCGGCCTGTCGACCCTCGTACTGATCGTGTTCTGGGACACCTATCGCCTCGCCGCAATCATTGGTCTGTGCGTGTTCTACACCCTGGCGGCAATTTTTTGCGCGCTGCGTCTCAAAGCCGCGATCTTCGATGAATCCTCGCCCTTCCACGGCACGCTGGAAGAACTGGCCAATGATCGGGAGCGCCTGCTGCCATGAGCCTGCCTGAACTTCCGCACAACAGCTCACGCCGGGAAATGCGCAAGGCACTGATCCGCCTGCGCATGGAAATGCATCGTCAGGAAATCCGCCATGAAACCGGCCAGGTCCTGCAACCACTGCAACGCATGCGTGGCATGACGCAAAACCTGCAGGGTGGTTTCGGCATCAAGCACGCGCCGTTGTGGGGCGTGGCGGCTGTGACGCTACTGGGTTTCATCACGGGTAAAGGGGCCAAGAGCGGTGGCGTCGGCGGTTTGACCCGACTGATCCGCCTGGGCACCGGCCTCGCTCCGCTGATCAAGCTGGTCATGCAGAGTTCGAGCAAGCGCTGATCCCCACGCATCTGGCTGCATTCTTGCAACACCGGGGGGATTGAATCTCTTATCCGGAGGTTCAATCCCGCTTGCCTGTCCGGCCGGCAGAATTCGACCAGAACAAGAACGACAAGGAGGCCCCGTGATCGACGGGCAACCGCTCGCCTGCTTTCAACCTTTCATCGATACCGCCACCGGACGCATTGCCGGGGTCGAGGCACTGGGCCGTCTGCGCCAGGCCGATGGCCAACTGGCGTCGGTCGGACCGCTGTTCGCCGACCCGCGCACCCCGGCCATCGCGCTGCGCCGAATGGACCGGCAGATCCGCGACAATGCGCTGAGTCGACTGCACGAAGCCCCGCCGGACTGGTTTCTCAGCCTGAACATGTCACCGCGCTGGATCAGCCGCTTGCGTGCCGATCAGGCACTGCCCAGCCTGAAGCAACTCGCGCGGCACGGTATCGACCCGCAACGGATTGTTTTCGAGATCACTGAACTGGGCGGTAACAGCCAGCGCCTGACCGAAGTCGTGGCGCGCTACCGCGATGCCGGCGCCCGGATCGCTATCGACGATTTCGGCGCCGGTTATTCGCAGCTCGATCGCGTGCTGGCGTTGCAACCGGACATTCTCAAACTCGACATGCGTCTGTTCCAGGCGGCCGCACTGGGCGGGCCGAGCAGTGACGTGGTCAAGGCCCTCGCGCAAATGGCCGAAAAAACCGGCTGCTGGATCATTGCCGAAGGCGTGGAAACTGCGGCGCAACTGAATTTCGCGCTGGAATGCGGATCGCGCTACGTGCAGGGTTTTCTGTTCGCCCGGGCGCAGGAGGCGCTTTTCGGTACGAATGACTTCGTGGAGCGCTTTGCCGAGCTGCGCCAGTCTTACGTGCGTCAGAAGCTGGCCGAGCGCAGCAAGCTGATGTTCATGCGCCAGCAGCTCAGCGAACTCATGACCATCCTCCAAACCTGGGCCCAGGCCCGCGCTCCGCTCAGCGCCCTGCCACAGCTCGACGCCTTCCCCTGGCTGCTGCGTTTTTATCAATGTGACCGCCACGGCACCCAACTGACGCCAAACCTGGAGTGGCGCCCCAGCGGCTGGGTCGCCGACAATCGATATCTGGGTCACAACTGGTCGTGGCGCCCCTACTTCTATCACCTGCTGGCCGAAGGCTGGGAGGAACGGCGCCTGACCCTTTCCAACACCTACCGCGACGCCACCAGCAACCAGTATTGCCTGACCGCCGGACAGTTTTTCGATAACGGCGAGCGCCTGCTGTTGATCGACATCGATGCGGCGGGGCTGTAGTTGCGCTTGCAGATGCCAGCCTGAACCGGGAAGCTAGGGAATCAGTCACCAGACGGAGAGAATCAGCCTTGGATTGGCATACCCTGCTCAACCGCGAACGTCTCGGCAAACCGTTGCACAGCCCGCAGGAACTTGGCCGCAGCCCGTTCCATAAAGACCATGACCGTATCATCTTCTCCGGCGCCTTCCGCCGTCTGGGGCGCAAGACCCAGGTGCATCCGGTGTCGAGCAACGACCACATTCACACACGCCTGACCCATTCGCTGGAAGTCAGTTGCGTCGGCCGCTCGCTGGGCATGCGCGTCGGCGAAACCCTGCGCTCCGCCCTGCCCGAATGGTGCGAGCCGAGCGATCTGGGCATGGTGGTCCAGTCGGCCTGTCTGGCGCACGACATCGGCAACCCGCCGTTCGGCCACTCCGGCGAAGACGCGATCCGTCACTGGTTTCAGCAGGCTGCGGGGCGTGGCTGGCTGGACGCGATGAGCGACGCCGAGCGCGGCGACTTCCTGAACTTCGAAGGCAATGCCCAGGGTTTCCGGGTGCTGACGCAATTGGAGTATCACCAGTTCGACGGCGGTACCCGGCTGACCTACGCCACACTCGGGACCTATCTGAAATACCCTTGGACAGCCCGTCACGCCGACTCCCTCGGTTACAAGAAGCACAAGTTCGGCTGCTACCAGAGCGAGCTGCCGTTACTGGAGCAGATCGCCCACAAGCTGGGTCTGCCGCAACTCGAAGAACAGCGCTGGGCGCGCCATCCGCTGGTGTATCTGATGGAGGCGGCGGACGACATCTGTTACGCCTTGATCGATCTGGAGGATGGCCTGGAAATGGAGCTGCTCGATTACGCCGAAGTCGAGTCTCTGCTGCTCGGTCTGGTGGGCGATGACCTGCCGGAAACCTATCGCCAGCTCGGCCCGCAGGATTCGCGCCGGCGCAAACTGGCGATCCTGCGCGGCAAAGCCATTGAGCACCTGACCAACGCCGCCGCCCGGGCTTTCGTCGAACAACAGGACGCACTGCTGGCCGGTACGCTGCCGGGGGATCTGGTGGAACACATGCACGGTCCGGCCAAACGTTGCGTGTTGAACGCCAAGGACATCGCCCGCAAGAAAATTTTCCAGGACAAGCGCAAGACGTTGCATGAGATCGGCGCCTACACGACCCTGGAGATCCTGCTCAACGCCTTCTGCGGTGCCGCCCTGGAACAGCACAACGGCCGCACGCCGTCCTTCAAGAGCCGCCGGATCCTCGACCTGTTGGGCAACAACGCACCGGATCCGCACGGCCCCTTGCACGCGTCGTTCCTGCGCATGATCGACTTCATCGCCGGCATGACCGACAGCTACGCCAGTGACATGGCGCTGGAAATGACCGGACGTTCCAGCCATTGACGTCTGCTGCCCGACCGATCCGCAATGGATCGGTCGGGCGCCGACGACTGAACCTCTTCCAAAGTCTGTGCAGTCGGCAGGGCTGAAAATAAAACCTGAAATCAACTAACAACAATCATTGAAAGCCTTTACCCGATAAATTTTTCCGTGCGCCGTAAACTTCATCAAGTCCAGCCATCGAACATCTCACGGGCCTACCTACGCCAAACCTAGTTAACACGTAGTCTGATTCTTCTTTATTTGTAGGACTTATCCTAGATTGCTGCTAATACCCTGTCGGTTCATGCGAGTGTTCATGCAACTGAGCTAAGGTTCGCCCTTTATTTGCGCTCGTATGGGATTTGATTATGAACTCCGTTTTTATTGTCGACGATCACCCGGTCATCCGCCTCGCCGTTCGAATGCTGCTGGAGCATGAAGGTTATAAAGTCGTCGGAGAAACCGATAACGGTGTCGATGCCATGCAGATGATTCGCGAATGCATGCCCGACCTGATCATTCTCGACATCAGCATTCCCAAGCTCGATGGCCTGGAAGTCCTGGCCCGCTTCAACGCCATGAGCTCGCCATTCAAGACACTGGTACTGACTGCGCAATGCCCGACCCTGTTCGGCATTCGCTGTATGCAGTCGGGTGCATCGGGTTATGTGTGCAAGCAGGAAGACCTGAGTGAACTGGTCAGTGCGATCAAAGCGGTCCTTTCCGGTTACAACTACTTTCCCAGCCAGGCTTTGAACCCTGTTCGTCATGATGACGTGCGTTATGCCGAGCTGGAACTTTTCAAATCAGTCAATGATCGGGAACTCATGGTTTTGCAACTTTTCGCCCAAGGCCGCACAAACAAGGAAATTGCCAAAGGCATGTTTCTCAGCAACAAAACAGTAAGCACTTATAAAAAACGACTGATGCAAAAACTGAAGGCCAAGTCTCTCGTAGAACTTATCGAAATGGCCAAACGTAACGCACTCGTGTGAGAGCCAACATGCCCAGCCGTTTAGTGAGTCTCCTGATTGCATTGAGTGCATGCCTGGGTTTCTGCACCTCTGCAACAGCCGCATCACCCACCTCGCAAGATTTCACCCTGCTCGGTCGCTCGACCGAACCGACGGTGCAGGCCTTGTTCGATCCATCGCAAGTGGCGTGGCTGCACACTCGCAATGAGCTGGTTCTGGGGACTTCCGCGCCAGACTATCCTCCCTTCGACATGACGGCCAGCGGACAAGACTACGAAGGCTACACGGCGGATTACGCAGTACTGATTGGTCAGGCGACCGGTCTGCCGATCAGGGTCAAACGCTTCGCCACGCGGGAGGTCGCCATACGGGCATTGATCGACGGCCAGATCGACATGCTCGGCACTGCCAACGGATTCGAGGCAGGAAACGCCGAAATAGTACTGTCCAGGCCTTACGCCATCGATCAACCGGTCCTTGTGACACGTGAGGGCGAAACCCGCACGCTGACCGAAGGTCTGGCAGGCCTGCGACTCAGCATGCTGTATCACTACCTGCCGCTGGATGATGTCAAGGCCATGTATCCCAAGGCCCTCATCACCTCTTATCCGTCCTACCAGAACGCAATCAACGCAGTCGCGTTCGACCAGGCGGACGTGTTTCTCGGCGACACCATTTCCACCCACTACATGATCAACAAGGGTTACCTGAACAACATCCGCATGGCCAGTTTCGGCAAGCATGAGGCTCACGGTTTCAGCTTCGCCGTACATCGCAACAATCCACAGCTGCTCGCCATCATCAATACTGCGCTAAAGGCCGTGCCGGGCAGCGAGCGCGAAAATATCGCCAAACGGTGGAGCGTGGGCAGCGACGTACTTCTGACCGACCAGAGGCTGCAACTGACCAAACGTGAAGAGCAGTGGCTGAAAAAACATCCGGTGCTGAGCGTGGTCGTCAACGAGGCTTTCGCGCCCCTGACGTTTTTTGACAGTGACGGCAACTTTCGCGGCATCAGCGCCGACTTGCTGGAACTCATCCGTCTGCGCACCGGACTGCGCTTCGAAATCCGTCGCAGTCGCAGCGACGCCGAAATGGTCAAGCAGGTCGAACACCATCAGGCTGACCTGATCGCAGCCTTGCTCCCTACTGCCCAGCGCGAGGAAACCCTGAAGTTCAGTCGTCCCTACCTGGAAAATTCATACGTACTGCTGACCCGAAAAGCCGCCGACAGCCCTACTCACCTGGGTCAACTCAAACGCAAGCGCCTGGCGATTGCTCAGGGCAATCCGATGATCGAATACCTGCGCAGCGAGTTTCCACGCATCCATCTGATCGAAACGCCGGACACCTTCAGTGCAGTGGCGCTGCTCGACGCAGGTCAGGTCGAAGGCGCAGTGAATTCCCTCGTCATCGCAAACTACTTCATTGCCTCGCGAACCTTCGAACATCCCCTGCAGATCACCACCACCATCGGCACCCGGCAGGCAGCGTTCTCTCTGGCGACTGCCCGGGACAACACGGAACTGGGCTCGATCATCGACAAGACGCTGATGAGCATCACACCCGAAGAACTGGGCATCATCAATGGTCGCTGGCGGGGCTACTCAAACATTTCGCAAGGCACCTGGCATCAATACCAGCGTTTCTTCTTTCAGTTGATCGGCGGCGCCTGCCTGCTGTTGTTGCTGTCGTTGCTCTGGAATGCCTACATGCGGCGCCAGATCAAACAACGCAAATCGGCCGAACGGGCCTTGAACGACCAACTGGAGTTCATGGGTTCACTGGTCAACGGGACGCCCCACCCAATCTACGTGCGTGACCGACAGGGCCTGCTGCAAAGCTGCAATGACAGTTATCTTCAGGCCTTCAATGCCCGGCGCGAAGACGTCATCGGCAAAGATGTCATGCAGGGAGCACTGAACAACGCTTTCGAGGCACAGGCGTATCAGGCCGACTATCAGCGGGTAGTGACCGAAGGCAAACCACTGGTGCTCGACCGGCCGTTGCATATAGGCAACCGACGACTGACGATCTATCACTGGATCCTGCCGTACCGGGACTCCAGCGGCGAAGTCCAGGGGATCATCGGCGGCTGGATCGACATCAGCGAACGCCGCGAACTGCTCGATGAACTTCGCGCAGCCAAGGAACGGGCAGACGAAGCCAACCGGGCCAAGAGTACGTTTCTGGCAACCATGAGTCACGAGATCCGCACGCCGATGAACGCAGTGATCGGCATGCTCGAGCTGACGCTCAAACGCATGGATCATACCCACCCGGACCGCTCCGGCATCGAAACGGCCTACCATTCGGCCAGGGATCTGCTGGGCCTGATCGGTGACATTCTGGACATTGCCCGCATCGAATCCGGGCGACTGAGCCTGAATCCCGAGCGAATCAACCTGATCGACACCGTGGGTTCGGTGGTGCGAATCTTCGAAGGGCTCGCCCGGCAGAAACAGCTGTCACTGACAGTGTCCGTCTCGCCTCCTGAACTGAATGTCGATGTGGAACTCGATCCTCTGCGCTTCAAACAGGTGCTGTCGAACCTGATCAGCAATGCGATCAAGTTCACCGAGGCAGGACAGGTCAGAATCACACTGGATGTTCTGCCCACGGATGATAGCGAAGGCTCGATGGTGCAGCTGACCGTACAGGACAGTGGCATCGGGATCACGACGCAGGATCAGTTGCGGTTGTTCGAACCTTTTGCCCAGGCCGGCCAGGATGGGCAACGAACCGTCAGCGGCGCAGGACTCGGGCTGGTCATCAGCCGCAACCTGTGCGAAATGATGGGTGGAAAACTGCGATTGAGCAGCCTGCCCGGAATTGGCACCCAGGTTCGGGTATCGCTACCGGTGACCATTCTGCCTGCACAAGTGGCGAGAGCTGAAGATGAACCACAGATTCAGACATCCCTGATTCCGTTGACGGTTCTGGTGGTCGATGACCATCCGGCCAATCGACTGCTGATGTGCCAGCAACTGGAATACCTCGGCCATCGATTCTGTATCGCCGAAGATGGCCAGCGCGGGCTGGAACAATGGAAGAACGGCGAATTCGATCTGGTCATCGCCGATTGCAACATGCCCGTCATGAACGGTTATGAGCTGACCCGGGCGATTCGTCAGCACGAAAAGCTTACCAGTCGCCCGGCCTGCACAGTGCTGGGATTCACCGCCAATGCCCAGCCGGAAGAGATCCTGCGCTGCAAACAGGCAGGCATGAACGAATGCCTGTTCAAACCCCTGAGCCTCAACAGCCTGAGCCAATGGGTCAACGGTGTTCAGCCGCTATTTCGTGCACCGGCGTTCAACTTGCAGGGGCTGGCGCAGCTGACCGGTGACAACCCCTCGCAAACCCACCGACTGCTGGCAGAACTGCTCAACAGCAGTCGCCTCGATCGGCAGGAGTTACAAGCACTGTCCCTCACCCGGGATCCCTCCGCGCTGGCCGTCATCGCACACAAGATCAAAGGTGCCGCACGCATTGCCCAGGCCTCGCGTCTGATCGACTGCTGCGATGCGCTTGAGCAGGCTTGTCTGCAAGCACTGCCGTGGGAAGAAATCGAGCGTCATTGCCAGGCCAGTCGCCTCGCTATCCTGGAACTGGAGCAGGCACTGGAACAGCAACTGGCGCGGATCGCCAAAAGCAAAATGGCCGGGGCTTAACTATGCTTGAAGGCTGAGCAGTGTGCTTAACCTACACGGAGAGTCTGCAATGCCCAGCCCACTGCGCCCGGAAAGACGCCGGTTTCCGCTACATGTACACATCAGCGTCATGTTCACCTTTCTGCTGTTGCTCACCGGGGTGGTGCTGGGCTTGTTCAACTACCACCAGACCACACACATCATTCTGTCGAGCAGTGAAAAGCTGTTCAGCCGGATCGAACAGGATGTACGTCTCGACCTGCAGGCCACTTATGCACCGATCCGGCACCTGCTGAGCCTGCTGGCAGAGACCCCCGCCGCCGGATCTTTCAACCTCGAATCGCGCATGGCGCTGCTCAAGCCGTTCAGTCAATCCCTGACGAACAACCCGGATCTGGCCTCGCTGTATCTGGGTTATGGCAATGGCGATTTTTTCATGGTTCGTCCGTTGCGCACGTCAGCGCTGAAAACCCTGCTCAAGGCACCGGACGCAGCAGCGTTTCAAGTCTGGAGCATCGAACATGACGCCAGCGGTCAGACACATTCACAATCACTGTTCTTCGACCAGGCACTGTCCCCGGTCGGCCGACAGGACCACCCCGATGATCCTTATGATCCTCGCAGCCGGGCGTGGTACATCAACGCACGGCAGCAGGCCGAACAGATCACCACCGAACCCTACGTCTTTTTCTCCACCCACAACGTTGGCACGACGCTGGCCCGACGCAGCGGCGAGTACGCCGTGATCGGCGCCGACCTGACCCTTGATGCACTCTCCGCGACCCTGATCAAACACGTGGTGACACCGGCCACGGAAATCGTCCTGTTCGACGCCGACGGCAACGCCGTGGCTTACCCCGACAGCCGCCGGCTGATCGTCGATGACCGCACGGCGCGCCTGGCCAAGGCTGCCGATTTGAGCCCCGCCTTGCACACCTTGTTGTCCGGGCACCAGGGCAATCGGCTCGAAGTAGACGGCCGACAATGGATCGTCGCCCGCAGCCAGCTGCAGGAAGGCGGACCGAAAGGTTTACAGATGGCTTTACTGGTGCCCGAAGACGAACTGCTGGTCGATGCCTATCGCCTGCGCTGGCAAGGAGCGCTCATCACGCTGGCTACCTTACTGCTATGTCTGCCGCTGGGCTGGCTGATCTCGCGGGTGCTGGTGACGCCCTTGCATGCCTTGGTCAAGGAAGCCGATGCAATTCGCAGCTTCGACTTCAATTTCCCGGTGACCCGCCGATCGCTGGTGCTGGAGATTGACCAGTTGAGCCTGTCGATGGCTCGCATGAAAGACACCCTGGCCAGCTTCTTTCGCATCACTGACAGCCTGACCGCCGAAACCCGCTTCGACCCGCTGCTGCAACGGGTACTGTTCGAGACAGTGCAGATCGCCCAGGCCCAGGCGGGGCTGATTTATCTGCGTGAAAACGATGGCAATCGCATGGAGCCCTACGGCCTGGTGGTCGCAGACTCGTCTCAACCGTTGGCGACATTCGATCTGCAAAGCCGCAGTCTAGATGCCTCGCAAAGCCCCGAATGGTTCCGGCAACTGGCCAACGCCGACACGGTCGTGAGCAACCTGGGTTTCGAACAGGCCACCGACCTGCAGAAAGTGCTGCTGGCCATGGGTTCGCCGAGGGTGCATTTGATTGGAATCCGTCTGCATAACCGGCACAACGAAACCGTCGGCCTGCTGGTGCTGTTGATCAACGATGGCGGCACGCCGAGTGACCTGGAAAAACTCCGGCCAGATCGCATCGCCTTTCTGCAAGCGGTGTCCGGGGCGGCCGCGGTGAGTATCGAGAGTCAACGCCTGCAAGCCAGACAGAAACAACTGCTGGATGCGTTCATTCAACTGCTGGCCGGCGCCATTGATGCCAAGAGTCCTTATACCGGCGGGCATTGCCAGCGCGTGCCGGAACTGACCCTGATGCTCGCCCGTGCCGCTGCAGCCAGTCAGGCCCCGGCCTTCAGCGATTACCAGCCGAGCGAAGACGAATGGGAAGCCTTGCACATCGCTGCATGGCTGCACGACTGCGGCAAGGTCACGACCCCGGAATACGTGGTCGACAAAGCCACCAAGCTGGAGACCCTGAACGATCGCCTTCACGAAATCCGCACCCGCTTCGAAGTGCTCAAGCGCGACGCCTGGATCAACTATTGGCAAGCCCTGGCGTTGGGCGGTGAAGAACAGCAACTGGCCGGTCTACGCGAGGCCACCCTGAAAGCACTGGATGATGATTTTGCGTTCGTCGCCCGCTGCAATCTGGGCAGTGAAACCATGCTCGAGGTTGACCTGCAACGTCTGCAAGGCATCGCGCAACGCACCTGGACGCGCACGCTGGATGATCGCTTGGGCCTGTCATGGGAGGAGAACCGGCGTCAGGCACGCACCCCGGCACCGACCTTGCCGGTCACCGAACCGTTGCTGGCAGACAAGCCGGAGCATCTACTGGAACGCGCCGAAGGCGAGCTCATCCCAGAGGACAATCCGTGGGGCTTCAAGCTCGACGTGCCACCGTACAAATACAATCGCGGCGAGCTGTACAACCTGAGCATCCCCCGGGGCACGCTGACCCGCGAAGAACGCTACATCATTAACCACCACATGGTGCAGACGATCCTGATGCTCAGCCACCTGCCCTTCCCCGGACACCTGAACAGCGTCGCGGAAATCGCCGGCGGGCATCACGAAAAGATGGATGGCACCGGTTATCCCAAGCGCCTGAAGCGCGAAGACATGAGCCTGCCGGCGCGCATGATGGCGATTGCCGATATTTTCGAAGCCCTGACCGCCGCCGATCGCCCGTACAAAAAGGCCAAGTCCCTGAGCGAAGCACTGGGGATCATGGCCACCATGTGCCGCGACGCGCACATCGATGCCGAGCTGTTCGAGCTGTTCATTCGCGATGGCGTGTATCTGCAATACGCCACGCGTTTTCTCGATCCACGGCAGATCGATGCCGTGGACCCGGCGGCCGTGCTGCTCAAGGCAGGCCTGACGACGTGATCAGCAATCGGTCAGACGCAGGAAGATCGCCGCCAGTTGTTCGATACCGGCCTGATCGTCCGTACCAAAACGCGCGAGCTTCGGGCTGTCGAGGTCGAGCACACCGATCAGGCGACCGTCCTTGACCAACGGGACCACCAGTTCGCTGTTCGACGCGCTGTCGCAGGCGATATGGCCGGGGAACGCATGAACGTCTTCGACCCGCTGCGTCTGCAGGCTGGCAGCCGCCGCGCCGCAAACGCCCCGACCGAACGGAATGCGCACGCAGGCGATCTGGCCCTGGAACGGGCCGAGCACCAGCTCTTCATTGCGATTGAGGTAGAAACCGGCCCAGTTCAGGTCATCGAGCTGGTTGAACAGGAACGCCGAAAACTGCGCGGCGTTGGCGATGAAATCGCGCTCGTCCGCCAGCAGCGACTCCAGTTGCGCGGCCAACATGCCATAGCCTTCGAGGCCCTGGCCGCTCTGCTGCAAATCAATCATGCCTTGTGCTCCAACAATTTCAGTCCCACCCAATAACGGGCGAATTGGTAGGCGCAACGTCCGTTGCGGTTGCCGCGGCCGGTTGCCCAGCGCACGGCGAGGATGTCCAGTTGTTCGTCGCGTTCCCAGCTCAGGCCGGCCTTGGCGGCCAACTGGCCGATCCAGTGTTCGACGACGTTGAGGAAATGTTCCTGGGTAAACGGATAGAACGACAGCCACAGGCCGAAGCGATCCGACAGCGCGATCTTGTCTTCCACCGCTTCGCTCGGATGCAGTTCGCCATCGACGCGCTTCCAGTTTTCGTTGTCGCTTTCCTTCTCCGGCACCAGATGGCGGCGGTTGGAGGTGGCGTACAACAACACGTTGTCCGGCGCCTGTTCGAGCGAGCCGTCCAGCACACTTTTCAGCACGCGGTAGTCGCCTTCGCCGGACTCGAACGACAGGTCATCGCAGAACAGCACAAAACGTTGCGGCAGCTTGGCGATCTGCTCCACCACCCGTGGCAGGTCCGCCAGGTGATCACGCTCGATTTCGATCAGACGCAAACCGGCCTTGGCGTGTTCAGCCAGCAACGCGCGCACCAGCGACGATTTACCGGTACCGCGCGACCCCCACAGCAGCGCATGGTTGGCCGGCATGCCGTCGAGAAATTGCTGAGTGTTGCGGCCCAGTTGCTCCAGCTGCCGGTCGACGCCGATCAGGTCCGACAGGCGCATGTCGAGGCTGACTTCCAGCGGCAGCAGATAACCGCTGCGACCGTCACGCTGCCAGCGTGCGGCCAGGCAAGTACCCCAGTCGATGACCGGGCGTGGAGCCGGCAGCAGTGGTTCGATTCGCGCCAGAACCGACTCGGCGCGTTCAAGAAAAGCATTCAATCGGGAATCCACGTCTTCTCCTCGGGCTCGTTCACAGTGATGATGGCGGTACAGCGACGACAGACAGCGTTCGAAACCTGTCCCGGGCCTTGTTACAAGGCGCTTCGGGAACCCCGGAATCCGTGCATGATCGACTATGCTTGAGCAGCGAAGGGAAACGGAAGTGGTTCAACACCCCATGGATATCAAATTCACCCACCGGCTGTCGTACAAACAGGCCCGGCTTACCGTGCTGGTCGGGTTCATTCTGGGCACGCTGCTCAGCCTGCTGCAAATCGGTATCGATTATGCCAGTGAAGACGCGTCCATCAACCGTGAAATCCTGTCGTTGCTGGAAATCAGCCATAACCCGGCCTCGCGCATCGCCTACAACATCGACGCCGAACTGGCGCAGGAACTGACCCTGGGCCTGCTGCGCTCGCCGGCGATCATTTCCGCACAACTGACCGACAACAATCAGACGGTGCTGGCCAACGTCAAACGGCCGGAGCTGCAAAGCGGCTACCGGATGATCAGCGACTTCCTGTTCGGCGCCAAACGTCAGTTTGAAGACCGCCTCTATCTCGATCACTTGCCCAACGAATCCCTAGGCACCCTGAAACTGGAAGTCGACACCTACGCGTTCGGCAGCCGCTTCCTGCGCCGGGCCGAGGTCACGCTGCTGAACGGTTTCGCCCGCAGCCTGATCCTCACCGGAATTCTGCTCGCGCTGTTCTATGTGATGCTGACCAAACCGCTGGTACGGGTAATCCGCGAACTCAGCGGTCGCGACCCGCGCAGCGCCGAGCCGACCACCCTGGAATGTCCAGCCGGGCATGCCAATGACGAGATCGGCGTGCTGGTCAAGGTCGCCAACCAGCAGTTCGAGAACATCGCCACGGAAATCCAGCAGCGACGCAATGCGGAAAACCGCCTCACTGAATACCTCGCACAACTCGAAGACATCGTGTCGGCGCGTACCGCAGAGCTCAAGGCGATCAATGCACGACTCAGCCAGTCCAACCAGGAGCTGGAAGTGGCTCGCAGTACGGCGCTGGACATGGCCGAGGCACGCTCGGCATTTCTCGCCAACATGAGCCACGAGATCCGCACTCCGCTCAACGGCCTGCTGGGGATGATCGCCCTCTCGCTCGACGGCCCGCTGAATGCCGAACAGCAGCAGCAACTGTCCATCGCCCACGACTCGGGCAAAGTGCTGGTGGAGCTGCTCAACGACATTCTCGACCTGTCCAAATTCGATGCAGGGCAACTTGAGCTGGAACACATTCCCTTCGATCTCGGCTCACTGATCGAAGACACCGCCAACCTTCTGTCGCAGAACGCGGCGCCGAGTGTCGAGCTGACTTGCCTGATTGATCCGTACTTTCCGGCGCTGGTGCTCGGCGATCCGACCCGGGTCAGGCAGATCGTCAGCAACCTGCTGTCCAATGCGCTGAAATTCACCCGCTTCGGTCGGGTCGATGTGCGTCTGTCTACCTGGAAGGACGGCGTTCGAATCGAAGTCTGCGACACCGGCATCGGTATCGCCCAGGAAGCCCAGGTGAAGATTTTCCAGCCGTTCACCCAGGCGGGGGCCGGCATCACTCGTCAGTACGGCGGCACCGGGCTCGGTCTGGCGCTGACCTACAACCTGTGCGAAGCCATGCAGGGACGTCTGACGATCAGTTCCGAAGTGGGTTTCGGCAGCCAGTTCTGCGCCGAACTGCCACTGCCCTGCCACACCAGCGCGGTGATTCCGCCACCGTTGCACGGCAAGGTGCTGGCGATCACCAACGCGGTCAGCGGGCTGGCGGAACTGCTGGAAAGCCTGCTGCCGGTCTGGGGGATGACCTACGAGCAGCGAACCCTCGACGATCCGCTGCTCGGTCTGTCCCCCGACGTCATCATCACCGATTGCCCCGAATGCCTGTTCGGCCTGCGCCCGGTGATGACGGCGCCGATTCTGCTGGTGACCGCCTACGGCAGCTTCTTGCCGGGTGAAGAAGCCGCGGCCCTCGCCCCGTTGCAGCAGCAGGCCCGACCGCTGGCTCGCAACGCGCTGTATCAGAATCTGCGTCGGACGCTGTTGCCGGACCTCACCATCATCGACCGTGCACGCCTTGAGAGCGTGCCGTCGCAGCGGCGCGGTCGGGTGCTGCTGGTGGAAGACAACCCGGTCAACCAGTTGGTGGCCAAGGGCATGCTGGGCAAACTGGGGTGCGATGTCGTGGTTGCCGCCCATGGAGTGGAGGCACTGGATCAGCT
This sequence comes from Pseudomonas sp. 3-2, assembly GCF_019710535.1. Taxonomy (NCBI): domain Bacteria; kingdom Pseudomonadati; phylum Pseudomonadota; class Gammaproteobacteria; order Pseudomonadales; family Pseudomonadaceae; genus Pseudomonas; species Pseudomonas sp. 3-2. Next base: position 4,562,510 of record NZ_CP081200.1, read on the forward strand.
GGAACACGACGAGTTCGATCTGGTGCTGATGGACTGCAACATGCCAGTGATGGACGGCTACGAAGCCAGCCGCCAGATCCGCCAGAGCGGTCGCTGGCCGCACTTGCCGATTGTCGCCCTGACCGCCAACGCGATGTCCGAGGAACGGGAGCGCTGCCGGGCGGCGGGCATGAGCGACTACCTGGCCAAGCCGTTTCGCCGTGAAGAGCTGGCGGCGCTGCTGGATCAGTGGATACCAACTACGACAACGCTTTGATCTGGCCCAGCAGGTGATCGAGTCCCTCACGCAACTCGTTGAGCCGGTCCAGATCCACCCCGCTCTCGCACAACAGCTGCGCCTTCAATGGCCCGACCTGTTCACGCAGCGCCTGCCCTTGTGGAGTAAGGCTCAGATGAACCTCGCGCTCGTCACGGGCCGAGCGTTGACGCTGAACCAGTTCAAGTTGCTCCAGACGCTTGAGCAGCGGCGTCAGCGTTCCTGAGTCCAGTGCCAACCGCTCACCCAGCGCCTTGACGGTCGGTTGCTCCGGCGCGGTTTGCTGCCATTCCCACAACACCAGCATCGCCAGGTATTGCGGGTAGGTCAGGCCAAGCCGATCAAGCATCGGCTTGTAGCCACGGATCACCGCCCGCGATGCGGCATACAACTTGAAGCACAGTTGGCTGTCGAGCCTCAGCGAATCGGCGGACAGGTTGTTCATTTGAGCAGGGCTTCGATCTCGCGGCTCAAATCCTGCGGCTTGGTGGCCGGGGCGAAACGCTTGACCAACTGGCCGTCCTTGCCGATCAGGAATTTGGTGAAGTTCCACTTGATGCCCTGGGAGCCCAGCACGCCCGGCGCGCGTTTCTTCAATTGCACAAACAGCGGGTGCGCACCGGTCCCATTGACTTCGATCTTCTTGAACAGCGGGAAGCTGACGCCGTAGTTCAGTTCGCAGAACTCGCTGATGGCGCCCTCGTTGCCCGGCTCCTGCTTGCCGAACTGGTTGCACGGGAAGCCCAGCACCACCAGGCCCTGATCCTTGTAGGTCTGCCACAGCTCCTCAAGGCCTTTGTACTGCGGCGTGAAACCGCATTTGCTGGCGGTATTGACCACCAGCACCGCCTTGCCGGCGAAATCGGCGAGGGTCTTTTGCTCGCCCTTGATGGTGGTGCACGGAATGTTCAGCAGGTTATCGCTCATGGTGCGCACTCTTGAGAAATGGGTAGACGGCAAAAATAGCGAGCAATTGAATTGCGTGCAATTTAATTATCCGAAAGGCGACCCGAGGATCGCCCGTATCGGTTACTCGCGCGGCACCAGGTCCAGGCACACCGAGTTGATGCAGTAACGCAGGCCGGTCGGCGGCGGACCGTCCGGGAACACGTGGCCAAGGTGTGCATCGCACTTGGCGCATTTCACTTCGGTGCGGATCATGCCGTGGCTGGTGTCACGGATTTCGGTCATCGCGTTGTCGCCGATCGGCGCGTAGAAGCTTGGCCAGCCGCAACCGGAGTCGAATTTGGTCCTGGAGTCGAACAGCGGCTCATTGCAGCAGATGCAGTGGTAGACGCCATCGGTCTTGGTGGCGTTGTACTTGCCGGAGAACGGCCGCTCGGTGGCGCTCAGGCGGCACACATTGAACTGCTCGGGGTCGAGCATCGCCCGCCATTCTTCCAGGGTCTTTTCAATCTTTTCCATCATCACACCTCAGCGGCTGAAAAAGCCCGATCTGTACCTTTTCCACGGATCGGGCGGCACGTATGATTGCGCCTCGTCACACGCCAGTCTGGCAGCGGGTTCCTGCGCATTCAAACGGATTGTTGGAAACCGCCGCTCGAGACACTTGCCTGTGTGAAGACGCAGGATTCCCAGCACGGTTGTCCACCCGCCGCCTGGATCGTTCATTTTCGGGATCACATCGCCATGCAGTTCAGCAAATCGAACAAGCTCGCCAACGTCTGCTACGACATTCGCGGCCCGGTGCTCAAGCACGCCAAACGCCTGGAAGAGGAAGGCCATCGCATCCTCAAGCTGAACATCGGCAACCCGGCACCCTTTGGTTTCGAGGCGCCGGACGAAATTCTCCAGGATGTGATCCGCAACCTGCCGACCGCCCAGGGCTACAGCGATTCCAAAGGCCTGTTCAGCGCGCGCAAGGCGGTGATGCAGTACTACCAGCAGAAGCAGGTCGAAGGTGTCGGCATCGAAGACATCTACCTGGGCAACGGCGTGTCCGAGCTGATCGTAATGTCGTTGCAAGCGCTGCTCAACAACGGTGACGAAGTGCTGGTGCCGGCGCCGGACTACCCGCTGTGGACCGCTGCCGTGAGCCTGGCCGGTGGTAACGCGGTGCATTACCTGTGCGACGAAGGCGCCGACTGGTTCCCGGACCTGGCCGACATCAAGGCGAAAATCACCCCGAACACCAAGGCGATGGTGATCATCAACCCGAACAACCCGACTGGCGCGGTGTATTCGAAGGAAGTGCTGCTGGGCATGCTCGAGCTGGCCCGTCAGCACAACCTGGTGGTGTTCTCCGACGAGATCTACGACAAGATCCTCTACGACGACGCCGTGCACATCTGCACCGCATCCCTGGCCCCGGATCTGCTGTGCCTGACCTTCAACGGTCTGTCCAAATCATATCGCGTGGCCGGTTTCCGCTCCGGCTGGATCGCCATCTCCGGGCCGAAACACAACGCTCACAGCTACATCGAAGGCATCGACATGCTGGCCAATATGCGCTTGTGCGCCAACGTGCCAAGCCAGCATGCGATCCAGACCGCCTTGGGCGGCTATCAGAGCATCAACGATCTGGTACTGCCGCAAGGCCGTTTGCTGGAGCAACGTAACCGCACCTGGGAGTTGCTCAACGACATCCCCGGCGTGAGCTGCGTGAAGCCGATGGGCGCGCTGTACGCATTCCCGAAGATTGACCCGAAAGTCTGCCCGATCCATAACGACGAAAAATTCGTGCTCGATCTGCTGCTCTCCGAGAAGCTGCTGGTGGTGCAAGGTACGGCGTTCAATTGGCCGTGGCCTGACCACTTCCGTGTGGTGACCCTGCCGCGGGTCGATGACCTGGACATGGCCATCGGTCGCATCGGCAACTTCCTCAAGTCCTACCGCCAGTAACCGGCGCTCGGTGCGCAACGGCCCGAACGTTGCGCACTGTCTGATTCAGCAACACTTCTGCTGCGCCCCTCCTCCAGCACCTTCTACACTTGCGATTCATATCAATCATGCGTGCCTGACGCAATCAGGGCGGGTGGTGCGTGCCTGTCATCCATAGCGATTTCACCGGTGGGAAATGTCCCATGGCAGGACGAATCCGGTGTAGGACACAGTTTGAAATAGTCACTCGGTTGAATCGCCAGGTGCCGCACCTTATATACCCCGCAGTACGCTACATCTTTAGCTTGAGGAGATTTCTACAACCATGATGCGCATTCTGCTGTTTTTGGCCACTAACCTGGCGGTCGTGCTGATAGCCAGCATCACCTTGAGCCTTTTCGGGTTCAACGGGTTCATGGCGGCCAACGGGGTTGATCTCAACCTCAATCAGCTGCTGGTTTTCTGTGCAGTCTTTGGTTTCGCCGGTTCCCTGTTCTCGCTGTTCATCTCCAAGTGGATGGCGAAGATGAGCACCAGCACCCAGATCATCACCCAGCCACGTACTCGCCACGAACAATGGCTGCTGCAAACCGTCGAGCAACTGTCCCGGGAAGCCGGGATCAAGATGCCCGAAGTCGGGATTTTCCCGGCCTATGAAGCCAACGCCTTCGCCACCGGCTGGAACAAGAACGACGCACTGGTCGCGGTCAGCCAGGGCTTGCTCGAGCGTTTCAAGGAAGATGAAGTGCGGGCCGTGCTGGCCCACGAGATCGGCCACGTGGCCAACGGCGACATGGTCACCCTGGCGCTGATCCAGGGCGTGGTAAACACCTTCGTGATGTTCTTCGCGCGGATCATCGGCAACTTCGTCGACAAGGTGATTTTCAAGAACGAAGAAGGCCAGGGCATGGCCTACTACATCGCGACCATCTTCGCCGAGCTGGTGCTGGGCATTCTGGCCAGCGCAATCGTGATGTGGTTCTCGCGCAAACGCGAGTTCCGTGCCGACGATGCCGGCGCCCGCCTGGCCGGTACGGGGGCGATGATCAACGCCTTGCAACGCTTGCGCGCCGAACAGGGCCTGCCGGTGCACATGCCTGATACCCTGAACGCCTTCGGCATCAACGGCGGCATCAAACAAGGGTTCGCCCGCATGTTCATGAGCCACCCGCCGCTGGAAGAGCGTATCGACGCCCTGCGTCGTCGCGGCTGATCAAACTGGCGCACCAACCAAAAGGCCCGCAGTGATGCGGGCCTTTTTTTGCCTGTCGATTACTCCCCGCAAATCCGGTAAACCCGCTCTTCCAGCCGAGTTACGCCGGCTTGTACGAACTTCCAGCTGTCACCGAGTATATCCTGCTCTTCCAGCATCTCGACACGCCAGGCACTGCCCAGCAAACGCTGCACTTCAGCATCGTCTACGGAAAATGGCGGCCCTGGCATCTGCGACTGGTCGTAATCCAGCGTCACCAACAGCCCTCGGCATGTCGGCAAAAGACCCTGCAAGTGCGCCGCATAACGCTCGCGCATCGCTTGCGGCAAGGCAATCACTGCCGCACGGTCATACAGCGCGGTGCAACCCGCCACGTCAGCCGCAGTCAGCGAAAAAAAATCCCCGCACCACAACTCGATCGCCCCGGCCCGATAAACCTTGAAGCTGCCCTCTTCGCTGATCTGCGGCTGCAATTGCTGCTCACGGAAGAAGTCTTCCACGGCCTTCTCCGACAGCTCGACGCCGAGCACCCGATGCCCACGCCCGGCAAGCCACAGCAGATCCAGACTTTTACCGCACAACGGCACCAACACACGCGCCTGCGCCGGGATGGCCAGATCGGGCCAGTGCCGCTGCAAATACGGGTTTACCTCCGGCTGGTGAAAGCCGATCTGGTTCGATTCCCACTTCTTGTGCCAAAACTCCGGCTGCATGCATCCTCCTAAGAATTCGATCAAAAGGCGTTAAAACTTATATTGGAATTAGATCAATGAACTGACTGAAGATGAACCATCTTAACGCTCAGGAACCCTTCCATGTTTCCCAGCCTGTTTATCTCCCACGGCTCGCCCATGCTGGCACTGGAGCCCGGCGCCAGCGGCCCGGCCCTGGCCCGGTTGGCGGCCGAACTGCCACGCCCGAAAGCCATCGTCATCGTTTCCGCCCACTGGGAAAGCCATGAGCTGCTGGTCAGCAGCCATCCGCAACCGGAAACCTGGCACGACTTCGGCGGTTTCCCCCGCGCGCTGTTTGAAGTGCAGTATCCGGCTCCGGGCGATCCGCAGTTGGCCCGTGAGGTTGCCGATCTGCTGACCGCCAACGACCTGCCGGCACGCCTCGATCCACAACGACCGTTCGATCACGGTGTGTGGGTGCCGCTGTCGCTGATGTACCCGCAGGCTGACATCCCGGTGGTACAGGTTTCCCTACCGAGTCGTGGCGGTCCGGCGCTACAGAACCGCGTCGGCCAGGCGCTGGCCAGGCTGCGCGAACAGGGCATTCTGTTGATCGGCTCCGGCAGCATCACCCACAACCTGCGGGAACTGGACTGGCACGCCGGCCCGGAAAGCGTCGAGCCGTGGGCCCGGGATTTCCGCGACTGGATAGTCGACAAACTGGCCGCCAACGACGAAGCCGCCCTGCACGATTACCGTCAGCAGGCACCGAACGCAGTACGCAACCATCCAAGCGACGAGCACCTGTTGCCGCTGTACTTCGCCCGCGGCGCTGGCGGTGATTTCAGCATTGCCCATCAAGGTTTCACCATGGGCGCACTGGGCATGGACATCTACCGCTTCGGCTGATGCCCAAATCGCAGGCAAAAAAAATCCCCGAACCAGTCGGGGATTTTTTATGTTCGATCAATCAGCCCAAGGGCGGATCAATCTTCGCGGTAGCGACGCAGCTTCAACTGCTTACCGGCAACGCGAGTGTCCTTCAGCTTGGTCAGGAGTTTGTCCAGACCATCTTCCGGCAGCTCGACGAGGCTGAAGCTGTCACGCACCTGAATGCGACCGATGGCTTCACGTGCCAGACCACCTTCGTTGAGGATGGCGCCCAGCAGGTTTTTCGCCGCGATACCGTCACGCGCGCCCAGCGCGGTACGGCAACGAGCACGGCCTTCGCCCAACGGCATTGGCGCACGACGCTCACGATCACCACGGTCCGGACGATCACCGGAACGCTCAGGACGGTCGCCACGCGGCGCGCTGTTCGGCACCAGTGGACGTTCCTTCTCGATCGCTGCCAGGTTCAACGCCTGACCATTGGTGGCCTTGCGCAGCAGTGCGGCAGCCAGGGCACGCGGGGTGCAACCGATGTCGGCGGTCAGGCGATCCAGCAGATCACCGTGGGTCGATTCGGCGTCAGCCACCAGCGGCGACAGGCTGTTGGTCAGTTTCTTGATGCGGGCATCGAGAACGGCCTGAGCGTCCGGCAGACGCACTTCGGCAACTTTCTGACCGGTTACACGCTCGATTACCTGCAGCATGCGGCGCTCACGTGGCGTCACCAGCAGCAGCGCGCGGCCTTCGCGACCGGCACGGCCGGTACGGCCGATACGGTGCACGTAGGATTCCGGATCGTACGGCATGTCCACGTTGAATACGTGGGTGATGCGCGGTACGTCCAGGCCACGGGCGGCAACGTCGGTCGCCACAACGATGTCCAGACGGCCATCCTTGAGCGAGTCGATCACGCGCTCACGCTGGTTCTGGGCGATGTCGCCGTTCAACGCGGCGGCTTTGTAGCCTTTGGCGTCGAGGGCGCTGGCCAGATCCAGGGTCGCTTGCTTGGTGCGCACGAACATGATCAGAGCGTCGAAATCTTCCACTTCCAGCAAGCTGAGAACGGCAGAGGTCTTCTGGTCAGCGTGAACCAACAGGTGAGCCTGTTCGATCGCGGTAACGGTCTGGGTCTTGCTCTGGATCTTCACGTGCTTTGGATCGCGCAGGTGACGCTCGGCGATGGCACGGATCGATTGCGGCAGGGTCGCCGAGAACAATACGGTCTGACGGGTTTCCGGCATGGCCTTGAAGATGACTTCGAGGTCGTCCATGAAACCCAGTTTGAGCATTTCGTCTGCTTCGTCGAGAACCAGGTGGTTCACGGTCTGCAGTACTTTTTCGTCGCGACGCAGGTGGTCGCACAGACGGCCCGGAGTGGCGACAACGATCTGTGCGCCATTACGGATTGCTTTCAATTGTGGGCCCATCGGCGCGCCGCCGTAGACAGCCACAACAGTCACGCCCGGCATTTGCTTGGCGTAGGTTTCGAAAGCGGTTGCAACTTGTAGCGCCAACTCACGAGTTGGGGCCAGGATCAGAGCTTGCGGCTCGCGCTTGGACGGATCAATGCGGTGCAGAATAGGCAGGGCAAAGGCAGCGGTTTTACCGGTACCGGTTTGCGCCTGACCAATCATATCGTGACCGGCGAGGATGATCGGGATCGACTGCTGCTGAATGGCCGAAGGCTCTTCATAGCCGGTAGCGACTACTGCAGCGACAATATTGGGATGAAGTTCAAGAGCGGCGAAGCCGCCGATTTCCTGGGTCATGGGTCTGCCTCTAAGTGCATCCGCAAAGACCCATGCTCCAAAGCTGCACATGCCGTGTTGAGACTCAAGAGTCGCCCTGGCAGCTTTGTCGGCGGGGATTTGCGAAAACGAATGAATGAAAAAGAATCGTCAAGGAAGAGCCCGCAGTGCGGACGTGCAGCCGAAGCTGACTTCGGGGAATTGCGCTACCTAAACGCGGCCCGGTTAAAGGCCGGCGCGCACTATACCGGAATTTGCCCAAAAAGGGAGCTTTTTTTATCGGCGAAATGCAGTTGTCACCGCTGTGTAACGGGGTTTTGCGGATAATCGGGCAAAGGTCTATTTTTCAAACACCCCGGCCCTGCGGGCGATGGCGCTTAAACGATTCACCGACGTGCGGCATCTGGTCGCTGCACCCTTTCTTTCCCTGCGAGGAAACACCCATGAATCAGCCCTGCCCCGGCCGCGTGAGCCGTGCGCGTCACGGCCACGTGCATTTGATCGGCCTGGACCGCGTCGCCAAGCGCAATGCCTTCGACCTCGACCTGCTCAACGACCTGGCCCTGGCCTACGGTGAATTCGAGGCCGACAGCGACGCACGGGTGGCGGTGGTGTTTGGGCATGGCGAGCATTTCACCGCCGGGCTCGATCTGGTGAATGCCAGTTCCGCCCTCGCCCAGGGCTGGCAGGTGCCTCCCGGCGGTTGCGACCCATGGGGCGTGTTCGTCGGGCCGCGGGTCAGCAAACCGGTGATTGTTGCCGCGCAGGGTTATTGCCTGACCATCGGCATCGAGCTGATGCTCGCCGCCGACATCAACCTGTGCGCGAGCAACACCCGCTTCGCGCAGATGGAAGTGCAGCGCGGGATCTTTCCGTTCGGCGGTGCGACGCTACGCTTTCATCAGATTGCCGGTTGGGGCAACGCAATGCGCTGGCTGCTGACCGGCGACGAGTTCGATGCCCACGATGCGCTACGCCTGGGGCTGGTGCAGGAAATCATGGCCACTGAAGATTTGCTTCCACGCGCCATCGAACTGGCCGAACGCATTGCCCGGCAGGCGCCGCTGGGCGTGCAGGCGACGCTGATGTCGGCGCGTCAGGCACGCTATGAAGGCGAAACTGCGGCGGCTAAGAGCTTGCCGCCGCTGGTGAAGAAGTTGCTGGCCACCGAAGATGCCAAGGAAGGTGTGCGCTCGCTGGTGGAGCGCAGACCAGGGGTTTTCAAAGGCCTTTGAAGATCAGGTCGCCGGACGGATGCAGTTGATCAACGACTGCAACGAGTAGCCCAGCTTCGGCGCCAGCGCTTCAGCCCGTGCAGTCAGCGCCTGCAGGTCCAGCACCTGATCGAGATCCGCCGGCACGATCAGAATCACGTTGCCCTCCTTCACCGGCAATTCCCAGTAATGCCGGTGATAGAGCCCACGCAGCAGCGCTGCGCCCAACGGTTTGCCGTCGTCGGTGGCCCATTGGTTGATCACCAGCCAGCCACCGGGATTCAGACGTTTCTGACAGTCACCGAGGAAATTCCACGCAAGGTGCCCGGCGCCAGGACCGACATCGGTGTACAGGTCGACGAAGATCAGATCCGCAGGTTCAGCGGTCGGCAGCAGTTCGAGAGCATCACCGACGCGGATGTACAGCCGTGGATCGTCATCCAGCCCGAGGTATTCGATGGCCAGACGCGGCACGTCCGGGCGCAACTCGATGGCTTCGACATCTTCCAGCGGCAGGAACTTGAGGCAGGCCTGGGTCAGCGTGCCCGCGCCCAGGCCGAGGAACAGCGCGCTCTCTGGCTGCTCATGGCACAACGCGCCGATCAGCATCGCCCGGGTGTAGTCGTACTCCAGCCAGCTCGGGTCGGCGGTAAACACGCAGCTTTGCTCAATGGCATCGCCGAACTCCAGAAAGCGGTAGTCGGCCACTTCCAGCACGCGAATCACGCCGAACTCATCCTGTACCTCGGCGAGCAACAGCTCGACGCGCTCCTCAGTCATTTCGTCTCCTGGTGGTCACCGGGCGCGGTGACGCGATGGCACCGCTGTGGTGCCGTGGCAAAGCGGCGATTGTCGGCGAAGCGGCGGGAGCAGGTCACGCACTAATTGCTGCTAACATGGCCGTCCGTGCGTAGAACCATAGAGACCGTGATGAGCCAACCCTGGAGCCCTGACAGCTGGCGCGCCCTGCCGATCCAGCAACAACCCCAATACCCCGACGCCGCGCATCTGCGCCAGGTCGAGCAGACGCTGGCCAGCTATCCGCCGCTGGTGTTTGCCGGCGAAGCGCGCGAGCTGCGCCGTCAGTTTGCCGAAGTCACCCAGGGCCGGGCGTTCCTGCTGCAAGGCGGCGACTGCGCGGAAAGCTTCGCCGAGTTCTCAGCCGCGAAGATTCGCGACACCTTTAAAGTGCTGCTGCAAATGGCAATCGTCATGACCTTCGCCGCCGGTTGCCCGGTGGTCAAAGTCGGGCGCATGGCCGGCCAGTTCGCCAAGCCACGTTCGGCCAACGACGAGACCATCGACGGCGTGACTCTGCCGGCCTACCGTGGCGACATCGTCAACGGCATCGGTTTCGACGCCGCCAGCCGCGTACCGGATCCGGAGCGTCTGCTGCAGTCGTATCACCAGTCCACCGCCACCCTCAACCTGCTGCGCGCCTTCGCCCAGGGCGGTTTTGCCGACCTGCATCAGGTGCACAAGTGGAACCTGGACTTCATCGCCAACTCGGCGCTGGCCGAAAAGTACAGCCATCTGGCCGACCGCATCGATGAAACCCTGGCCTTCATGCGCGCCTGCGGCATGGACAGCTCGCCGCAACTGCGCGAAACCAGTTTCTTCACCGCCCACGAAGCGCTGCTGCTGAACTACGAAGAAGCCTTCGTGCGCCGCGACAGCCTGACCAATGATTACTACGATTGCTCGGCGCACATGCTGTGGATCGGTGACCGCACCCGTCAGCTTGACGGTGCCCACGTCGAATTCCTGCGCGGGGTGAACAACCCGATCGGGGTGAAAGTCGGCCCGAGCATGAACCCCGACGACCTGATCCGTCTGATCGACGTGCTCAATCCGGACAACGATCCGGGCCGTCTGAACCTGATCGCGCGGATGGGCGCGAACAAGGTCGGCGATCACCTGCCGGCGCTGATCCGTGCGGTGCAGCGTGAAGGCAAGCAGGTGCTGTGGAGCTCCGACCCGATGCACGGCAACACCATCAAGGCCAGCAGCGGTTACAAGACTCGCGACTTCGCGCAGATTCTTGGTGAGGTGAAGCAGTTCTTCCAGGTTCATGAAGCGGAAGGCAGCTACGCCGGCGGCATCCACATCGAGATGACCGGGCAGAACGTCACCGAGTGCATCGGTGGCGCGCGGCCGATCACTGAAGATGGATTGTCGGATCGCTATCACACTCACTGCGACCCACGGATGAATGCCGATCAGTCGCTGGAATTGGCGTTCTTGATTGCTGAAACCCTGAAGCAGGTTCGTCGCTAAGGTTCGATATTTTTAGCGTCTGAGTTGGCCTCTTCGCGGGCAAGCCCGGCTCCCACAGGATCGATGTCGTACATTTGGTTTGTGAACGACTCGGTCACTGTGGGAGCTGGCTTGCCAGCGATGGGGCCGGTTCAGTCGCAGCCGATCTGAACCATAGCCATCCGGAGCCGACCGGCACTTTCCCGCTGACAATTGAGCTGCACCCGCGCGAGCCCCAACCAGTCCGCCATGCGCCGCAGGTTCAGCGCCAGGGCCAGCATTCCCGCCTCGTCCAGCCCCGTTTCTTCCTCGTGCACCGCATGCACCGCCAACCGCCCCGCCACCCGTTCGGCGCGCAGATCAACCCGCGCGGCAATCCGTTCGTTGTGCAGGAACGGCAGCACGTAATAACCGTAGACCCGCTTGTCCTGCGGTGTGTATATCTCCAGACGATAGCGAAAATCGAACAGCCGCTCGGTCCGGCTGCGCTCCCAGATCAGTGAATCGAAAGGTGACAGCAGCGCGCTGGCTTCGACTTTTCGAGGGATTTTCGGCTCGGGCAGGCAATAAGCGATCTGCCGCCACCCGGCGACTTCGCAAGTCAGCAGCTGCCCGTCCTCGACCAGTTCAGCCAGACGCGGGCGGGCATCGGAAGGCTTCAGACGGAAGTAATCACGCAGGTCTCTTTCCGTGCCGACACCAAGCGCTTGCGCTGCATGCAGCAGCAAACCGCGCTGCGCCTCAGCCTCATCGGGCAATGGCTGGTGCAGCACGGAAGCCGGAATGACGCGCTCCGGCAAGTCATATAACCGCTCGAAGCCACGGCGTCCGGCGACGGTGACTTCGCCAGCAGCAAACAGCCATTCCAACGCGTGCTTTTCCGCGCTCCAGTCCCACCACGGTCCGGCCTTTTCTTCGCGGGTCGAAAGGCTGCCGGCGCCCAATGCGCCCTGCTCTTGGACCGACGCCAGCACGCGGCGGATGGTGTCCTGTTGCTCGTGACCGAAGCGCGCCAATTGCTGATAGATGTCTTCACCGCGCCTGGCCCGCTGCATGCGCCAGCCCATCAACGGGTACATCGACAACGGCAGCAGCGACGCTTCATGGCCCCAGTATTCGAACAGCGAACGACGTCGCCCCGAACTCCAGGCAGCCTGGTCGAGCAAATCGGAAGAATAGGAACCGAGACGGGAGAACAGCGGCAGGTAATGCGAGCGCACAACGGCGTTGACGGAGTCGATCTGCAACAGGCCGAGGCGTTCGATTAGCCGGTTGAGGTGCATGGCCTTGACAGTCGGCGGCTGGCGCCCGTGAAACCCTTGGGCAGCCAGTGCCAGACGTCGAGCCTGTTTAAGGGAAAAGGACAGTGTCGCGGGCATGTGTACCTCCATGTCTGCTCGCAACCTACCTCACTGCAAGAGGGTTTGTGTAGCGATGGCCTCATCATTTATGCATCGGATCGTCCCAGAACGGCCGCACCGACTCGTGTTCGACATCGGCACGGCTGACCCCGATGTCCTTGAGCGCTTCGTCGCTCAGGCTGGCGAGCAGCTCGCGCTCACGGTGCAATTCGTACCACCGGCTAAACTTGTGCAACAGATCGGAAACGATATGGCCGGAAAATTTTTCTTCGCCTGCGTACTCTCTTTGACCTTTCATCGTGTTGCCTCCTTTTTGGGATGGCTCAAGTCTCCCGCCAGAGCTACGATCAATCCAACGAATGTTTCTGATGGCATGCATCACGGAGATTCATCAATTGTCGGCATATCCCAGTATCGATACCGATGTCCTGCGCACCTTTGTCGCGATTGCCGATCAGGGCGGTTTTACCCGTGCCGGCGAAATGGTCAACCGCACCCAATCGGCGGTGAGCATGCAAATGAAGCGTCTGGAAGAGGACGTGTTGCAGCGCCAGTTGTTCGAGCGCGACGGGCGTCAGGTGCGCCTGACCGCTGAAGGCCAAGTGTTGCTCGGCTATGCGCGGCGCATCCTTAAACTGCACAGTGAAGTGTTCAACACCCTGCGCGAACCACACATGGTTGGCACGGTCAGGATCGGCACGCCGGACGATTACGTGATGCGTTTTCTGCCGGGGATTCTGTCGCGTTTTGCGCAGTTCTATCCGCTGATCCAGATCGAAGTGCACTGCGAGTCCACCAAACAGCTGCTGCAGCGCACGGATCTGGATCTGTCGATCGTCACCCGCGAGCCGGGCAATGAAATCGGCCAACTGCTGCGCAAGGAGCGTTTCGTGTGGGCCGAGGCGCAGAATTTCAGCGCCCACGAGCAGACGCCGTTGCCGCTGGCGATGTTCAACAGTGATTGCTTCTGTCGCCTGTGGGCCTGCAATGCGCTGGACGCGATGGGCCGCGAATACCGGATCGCCTACAACAGCACCAGTCTGTCGGCGTTGATGGCGGTGGTGAGCGCGGGTCTGGCGATCACCGCGCAACTGGAAAGCCTGATCACTCCCGACATGCGGATTCTCGGGGCCGCCGAGGATCTGCCGCTGCTGCCCGAAGCCAGCATCATGCTGATACGCAACCTCAACAACCCCTCGCCGATCACCGAATGCCTGGCCGAGCACATCGTCGAAGGCTTCAAACTTTAAAGGCGAGCATCACCGCGCACAGCACCAGGAACCCGCAGAACAGCCCGCGCAGGAGTTTTTCCGGCATCGCGTGGGCGACTTTCACACCCCAACTGATGCTGGCCAGCCCGCCAATGGCCAGCGGCAGGCCGATCATCCAGTCCACTTCGTGGTGCACCGCGTACGTTACCAGCGTGACGCCGGTGCTCGGCAATGCCAGCGCCAGCGAAAGACCCTGAGCGACCACTTGAGTAGTGCCGAACAGACTGGTCAGTACCGGCGTCGCCACCACCGCCCCGCCGACACCAAACAAGCCACCCATGGCGCCTGACGCCGCGCCGAGCACGCCCAGCCACGGCCATGAATAACGCATCTCGGAGGTGGCCGCCGGGCGCGCACCAAACATGCGCACCAGGTTGTAGGCCGACAAAGCCACGAGGAACGCGACAAAACCGATGCGCATGGTTTGCGCGTCGATGCCCACGGCCCAGATCGAGCCGATCCACGCAAAGCAGAATCCCATCACTGCCAGCGGCAACGCATGGCGGAGTTCGATGCGGTTGCGCTGGTGATAACGCCACAGCGCCAACATTACGTTCGGCACCACCATCACCAGCGCCGTGCCTTGGGCGATCTGCTGATCGAGCCCGAACCAGACACCGAGCAAGGGAATGGCGATCAGCCCGCCGCCAATGCCGAAGATCCCACCCAGGGTGCCAAGGGCGGCGCCGAACAACAGGTACATCGAAAACTCGATCACAGCAGAATTCCTCAAACGTCAGGCGATTCATCCTACGCAGTCGGCGCTGGCACGGAAACGCACAGCAACGCACAATGGCTGTGCCAAATCCGCATAGGCACTGGACTGATTCATGAATCCCAATCAATTGACCGACCAACTCGGGCTGTTTCTCGATGTGCTGGAGAGTGGCAGTTTTTCCGCCGCCTCGCGCCGACATCCGCTAACGCCCTCCGCCGTTGCCCGGCGTATCGATAGTCTGGAAAGCGCGGTCGGCAGCCAGCTGTTCATCCGCAGCACCCACGCGGTGCGTGCCACACCGGCGGGTCTGGCATTTGCCGAACGGGCGCGGCGGATTGTGGCGGAGTTGCAATTGGCCCGGGCTGAAGCGGTATCCCTGAGCAGTGCGCCGGAGGGTCTGATTCGGGTGGATGCGCCGGCGGCGTTCGGACGGCGGCATCTGGCGCCGGTGATTGCCGATTTTCTGGTGCTGTACCCGGGGCTGGACGTACAACTGCATTTGATCGACAGCTTCGTCGACATGGACGGTTCAAACCTGGGCAAAGTCGATCTGGTGTTGCGCGCCGGGCAAATGGCTGACACCCGGCTGGTGGCCACCCCTCTGGCGAGCATGGTCCGCATCGCCTGCGCCAGCCCCGACTATCTCAAGCGCCGCGGCGTGCCGAGCGAACCCGCGCAATTGAGCGAGCATGACGGCCTCGATTGGGACGGCCTCGCCCCGCCCTTCGCCTGGCGCTTCGAACAGGATGGACAAATGCAATTGCACCGCCCGGCGCGGGTGCGCATGAGCGCCAACAACGCCGAGGCGCTGGTGTGCGGCGCGCTGGCGGGACTCGGGATCGCGCATCTGCCAACCTGGTTGGCCAGCGAATACCTGTTGCGTGGCGAGTTGCTGCCGCTGTTTTGCGAACACGGTCTGCCAAAGCCGGAAAGCACCGGCATCTATGCACTGCGGCTGGAGCAACAGGCCAGCTCCCGCAGCCGTCTGCTGTTGGAATACCTGAAGACCCGGTTCAGCCCCGTGCCGCCTTGGGATCTGGCATTGCAACGGGAGCTGGGCCGGCACTGACCGATTCGCCACCGGGCACAATTGTCTGGCGCATTAAAGATTCGAGCGCTAGATTCATCTGCATCACCGTTCAAGGCACTGACATGACCACCGACCGCAACACCACCGATCACTGCGAAGACCTGCTGCTCGACAATCAGGCCTGCTTCGCCCTGCATTCCACTTCGCTGATGATGACCAAGGTCTACAAGCCACTGCTGCAAGCG
Organism: Pseudomonas sp. 3-2; assembly: GCF_019710535.1. Taxonomy (NCBI): domain Bacteria; kingdom Pseudomonadati; phylum Pseudomonadota; class Gammaproteobacteria; order Pseudomonadales; family Pseudomonadaceae; genus Pseudomonas; species Pseudomonas sp. 3-2. The sequence continues at coordinate 4,578,228 of NZ_CP081200.1, forward strand.
CTTGGCCTGACGTATCCGCAATACCTGGCGATGATGGTGCTGTGGGAGAAGGATGGTTTGACCGTCGGAGAAATCAGCACGCGCCTGCTGACCGACCCGGGTTCACTGACCCCGTTGCTCAAGCGGCTGGAAGGTGAAGGTTTGCTCAGCCGTACGCGAAGCCGTGAGGATGAGCGTGTGGTGATCGTTGAACTGACTGCCCAGGGACGCGCCTTGAAAGACAAGGCCCGGACCGTTCCACAATGCATCCTGGGGGCCAGTGGCTTCACGCTGGAGCGCCTGCAACACCTGCAAGCCGAGTTGCAGGCCTTGCGTGGTCATTTGCAGGACAGCCTCACTTAAAACTCCCCCTTTTCCTGTGGGCGCAGCCTTGCGCCTGCAGGCGCATCGCCCCTTCCCCGCTTATCACAGAAAAATTTTTTCATCTCGTTTTACATTCAAAAAATCCTTCAATATCAAAAGCTTGAGATCACGCCACTTCCCAATCCAAGCGCTAATTCCTGCTTTCTTCAAAAATTTATCTTGCGCGCTAAATATTAGCGAAGTACATTTACTTCGCACCTAGTTAGCGCGCAAACAATTAGCGCAACAAACCACACTTAATGAGGCTCACACCATGCAAACTCTCTACACCGCAATCGCAACCTCCACTGGCGGCCGTGACGGTCGTGCGATCTCCAGCGACAACATTCTCGACGTCAAACTCGCCACCCCGAAAGAACTCGGCGGTGCCGGCGGCGCAGCTACCAACCCTGAGCAACTGTTCGCCGCCGGCTACTCGGCCTGCTTCATCGGCGCCCTGAAATTCGTCGCCAGCCAGACCAAACGCAAAATCCCGGACGACGCCTCGATCACCGCTCACGTCGGCATCGGCCAGATCCCTGGCGGTTTCGGTCTGGACATCGACCTGCACATCAGTCTGCCGGGCCTGGAACAGGCTGACGCACAAAGTCTGGTTGACGCGGCTCACCAGGTCTGCCCGTACTCCAACGCCACTCGCGGCAACGTCGATGTGCGTCTGCACGTCACCGTGTAATCACTGACACTCAGGCCCGTACAGGAAATGAACATGAACACTTTCAGCAAAGTCTTGACCGGTACTCTTCTCGCCCTGTCCATCCACAGCGCATTCGCCGGGGAGGTTGAACACAACACCCAGGCGTTCCTTGATGTGCTGAATGCCGGCAACGGCAAACCGATGGAACAGATGACGCCCAAGGATGCCCGCGCCGTGCTGACGGGCGCGCAGTCCGGGGTCAAACTGACGCTGCCCAAAGCGGACGTCAGCGAGAAAACCATCCAGGTCGATGGCCAACCGTTGAGCCTGACCATCGTCCGGCCGGCCGGGGTCAAGGGCGAGCTGCCGGTGTTCATGTTCTTCCACGGCGGCGGCTGGGTGCTGGGGGATTTCCCGACCCACGAACGTCTGGTGCGGGATCTGGTGGTCGGCTCGGGTGCGGCGGCAGTGTTCGTCAATTACACCCCTTCGCCGGAAGCGCATTACCCGGTGGCGATCAACCAGGCTTACGCGGCAACCAAATGGGTAGCCGAATACGGCAAAGAGATCAACGTCGACGGCAAGCGTCTGGCGGTGGCGGGCAACAGCGTCGGCGGCAACATGGCGGCAGTCGTCGCCCTGATGGCCAAAGACAAAGGCACCCCGGCGATCAAATTCCAGGTGCTGCTGTGGCCGGTGACCGATGCCAATTTCGATACCGGTTCGTATAACCAGTACGCCGAGGGGCACTTCCTCACTCGCAACATGATGAAGTGGTTCTGGGACAACTACACCACTGACGCCAACCAGCGGAACGAGATCTATGCCTCGCCGCTGCGTGCAACCACCGCGCAATTGAAGGGTCTGCCGCCTGCGCTGGTGCAGACCGCCGGGGCCGACGTGCTGCGTGACGAAGGTGAAGCCTACGCCCGCAAACTCGACGAAGCCGGTGTGCCGGTGACCTCGGTGCGCTACAACGGCATGATCCACGACTACGGTTTGCTCAACGTGGTCAGCCAGGTGCCGGCAGTGCGTTCGGCGATGCTGCAGGCCTCGGAAGAACTGAAGCAGCACCTGAAAAAGTAATTTTCATCAGGCACAAAAAAGCCCGACTCAATGGTCGGGCTTTTTCTTTCCGCAAAAAGCAGTGCTTATTTGGCACGGCCTTTGTAGGAACCGCCTTCGCGGGTATCGATCTCGATCATGTCGCCGATTTCGATGAAGTCAGCAACCGACAGCTCGGTACCGTTCTTCAGTTTGGCAGGCTTCATCACCTTGCCGGAAGTGTCGCCGCGAGCGGAACCTTCGGTGTAGTCAACCTGACGCACGATGGTGGTCGGCAGCTCTACGGAAACCAGACGGCCTTCGAAGAATACGGCTTCGCAAACGTCGGTCATGCCTTCTTCCACGAATGGCAGAACGCTTTCGATGTCTTCGGCGTTCAGCTCGTACATGGTGTAGTCGGTGGTGTCCATGAACGTGTAGGAGTCACCGCTGATGAAGGACAGGGTCGCTTCTTTGCGGTCCAGAATCACGTCGTCCAGCTTGTCGTCCGCACCGTAAACGGTTTCGGTCTTGTAACCGGTCAGCAGGTTCTTCAGCTTGGTCTTCATGATCGCGCTGTTACGGCCCGACTTGGTGAATTCAGCTTTCTGAACCAGCCAAGGATCGTTGTCGATACGGATCACGGTACCGGGTTTGAGTTCTTTACCAGTTTTCATTGCGAATATCCGAATTTGGATGGGATTTACAAAAATCTAGGCCGCGTATCATATCCAATTTCGGTAAAACTGTACCAGCGCCGTCGCAAGATCGGCCTGCAAGGCTTGTTCCAGACACCACGCGCGGGCATTTTCCTGCAGTTCGGGCCAGTATTTACGGGCCTCAAGCCAGTGGTCGCCGATAGGCTGGCCGGCACTCCAGGCACGCCATAGACCGTTCATCGCCTCGGCGGCAGCGGGCGAAAGGCGTTTTGTGTAGAGCGCAAGGAAGGCGTCGAGCTTGTCGAGATGGATGTCTTCGTCCTGCTGATAGATGTGCCACAGCATCGGCCGCCCCGCCCATTGCGCTCGGACAAACGAGTCCTCGCCACGCACCGCGTTGAAATCACAGCACCAGAGCAATTGATCGTATTGATCCTGACGGACGAACGGCAGCACCTGCACTGTCAGCGACTGACGAACGTGCATTGCACCGACCGGCAGCGACTCGACTCCAAGCCAACGGGCGACATCGCCGAGAATCCGGCCTTCCGGCACCAGCAGATGGGTAGGCGTAGCGTCCGCCGCGAGCACATCCAGCCAACTGGCGAGTCCGGCATTCTCGTAGGCAAACAGCGAAATCAGCTGCGCACCGGATGCAGGAGCGATCCCCAGACCATGCAGGAATTGTCGCTGCGCCTCGGGGTCCTGTTGAAACTGCTGACGCCGCTCCAGTAAACCGCTCTCACGCAGCAAGCCGCCGGTCCCCGGCTGAAATCCCGGAAAGAAAAAGTACTTCTGCACCGACTTGTACTTCACCGACGGCAGACCGTGGCAGCCAGTCACCCAGTCTTCAGCGCTGAGATAGTCGAGGTTCATCCACAACGGCGGCTTCTCCCGTGCGGCCATGGCGTCCATGTAAATGCTCGGCAACTGGCAGGCAAAAGCCGCGATCACTACGTCGGCCGCTACTGATTCCTGCCACTCAGCCGGCCAATGCCGGACTTCGACGCCCTGCTGCCATTGCTGATCGAGGCCGATGTCGATTTCCGGGCAAATGCGTTCGAAAGCGCGCAGGTCATCGACCCACAATCGCACCGTCATTGCCTGCTCGCTGACCAGTTGCCGGGCCAGACGCCAGGTCACGCCGATGTCGCCGTAGTTATCGACGACCGTACAAAAAATGTCCCAGCGGGTGTTCAGTGGCGGCATTCAAGGCTCCCGTTGGCAAAAGCGCCGATTGTCCGCATAAATGTCTCCATGCAGAAGAGCCGACGGCAATTAATCTTCGTGCGACAATCGCCACTCGCCCGCATTCATCCGCCAGGAGGCAGCCATGCCCTATCGTCCCAACCCGCGTCGCCCCTTGCCTGTTCAGCTTAGCGCGCTGCAATTGACCGGCAGCATTGCCCTGGGTCTGTGGCTGGGTTTCCTGGCCATTGCGCTGACTTGCTGGCTCGCCTCGCTGCTGTTCAGCCGTCAATTGCAGCCGGTGGCGGAAGCGGTGCAACAACTGAGCAAGCCTCCGGTAGCCGCCCAGCCGCAGCCAGAACCTGAGCCACAAAACCGCCTGTTCGAGCAGTACGAAGAAAACCTGCGCAAGAACGAACAGCAGGCACGCCTGGACCAGGCCCGTGGCAGCACGCGCAATCTGTCGAACCCCAAATGCCAGTTCTGGCTGCAACAGGATCAGACGGCCCCGAGCGAAAAAAGCCGCGCCAACGTCCTGCAATTCTGCGATTGATCATGAATAAACAGATTGTTCACCAACTGATTCTCGACAAGCTGCGCGTTGATCTCGACATCGCCGAGCGCGCGGCGCAAACCGCTTACGAAACCGCGACCCACGAAGAGAACATCGCCGAAAACAAGTACGACACTCTGGGCCTCGAGGCGTCGTATCTGGCGGCGGGCCAGGCGAAACGGGTCGAGGAAATTCGTCAGTCACTGGCGCTGTGCCAGAACCTGACGCTGCGCGCGTATGACGATCAACGCGGGATTGAAATCGGCGCCCTGCTCGGTCTGGAAGACGAAAAGGGTCGCGAGCAATGGCTGTTTCTGGCGCCGGATGCGGCGGGTCTGAAAGTCGATGTGGTGGGTCAGCCGATTACCGTCATCACCCCGCGCTCGCCGCTGGGCAAAAGCCTGCTGGGCAAGTTCGCGGGTGACGAGGTGGAGATTCTGGTAGCAGGCACCCGGCAACAGTTTGCTGTCACCGAGGTGCTGTAGACAGGGGCTTAGTGACAGGGGCTTAGTGGACCGGCAGTTCGACACCATCGAAAAGCTCTTCCAGTTCCTGCTTGTTGTGGCACTGAATGGCCTTGGCCATGACTTCGCGGGTTAGGTGCGGCGCGAACTTCTCGATGAAGTCGCACATGAAGCCGCGCAGGAAGGTACCGCGACGGAAACCGATCTTGGTCACGCTGGACTCGAAGAGTTCGCTGGCATCGAGCACCACCAGATCGTTATCCAGTTTGGTGTCGACCGCCATTTTCGCCACGATGCCAACACCCAGGCCCAGACGTACGTAGGTTTTGATCACGTCGGCGTCGGCAGCGGTGAACACCACTTTCGGCGTCAGGCCGCGATGGCTGAAGGCTTCGTCGAGTTTCGAACGGCCGGTGAAACCGAACACGTAAGTCACGATCGGGTATTCGGCCAGCGCTTCAAGGGTCAGCTTCGGCAGTTTGGTCAGCGGGTGGCCCTGGGGCACGACCACGCAACGGTTCCAGCGGTAGCACGGCATCATTACCAGATCGCCGAACAGCTCCAGCGCTTCGGTGGCAATGGCGAAATCGACGGTGCCGTCAGCGGCCATCTCGGCGATCTGCATCGGCGAGCCCTGGTGCATGTGCAGCGCCACGTCCGGGTATTGCTTGATGAAATTGCTGATCACCGGCGGCAGCGCATAGCGTGCCTGGGTGTGAGTGGTGGCGATCGACAGGGTGCCCTTCTTCTCGTTGGAGAATTCCTGGGCGATCTGCTTGATGCTTTCGACCTTGCGCAGAATTTCACCGGCAGTGGTGATGATGCGCTCGCCGGCCGGCGTGACACGGGTCAGGTGCTTGCCGCTGCGGGCGAACACTTCGACGCCCAGTTCGTCTTCCAGCAGACGGATTTGTTTACTGATGCCCGGTTGCGAGGTGTAGAGGCTTTGGGCTGTAGCGGAAACGTTGAGGTCGTGGTGCGCCACTTCCCAGATGTAGCGCAGTTGTTGAAGCTTCATATGAATCCCTCAAAGCAGGTAGACGCCACGGGCATCAGCGACGGTATATAACTATATTAATGGTTTGAAGAATAAATCTAGAACTTTTTTATCAAAGTGCCATTATTCCTGCTTCAGCGATCCTCTCGACGCCGACGCTCCACCAGCGGCACCAGATAAACCGGCACCTTGGACAATTGCAGCAGCCGGGCCGCCGTTCGCCCCAAAGGTGTTTCCGCCCCGACCCCGTGGCTATGACTTCCTACGATCAGCAAATCGACAGAGAGTTTCTGCACCTGATCGAGAATCACCTGTGACGGATCGCCCTGCAGCACCCGTACCGCGCGTATCCGCTGCAGGTCCTGCTCGCCCTCGTCCCCCAGTTCTTCGCGAAAACTGTCGAGCACCCGCTGCTCGATATTGGCAATGACCGTTTTCAGACCCTGACTGTGAAATTCGTTCAATGCCTGTTCGTCGAGATAGCTCTGCAACACCGATTCGGCAAACAGCCCCATGGGCTCCACCGCGTGCACCACGTACAGATCGGCATTGAACGTTCGCGCCATCGCCAGGGCATGCTGCATCACTAACGGTGCGTACAGACCGAGGTCAGTGGCATACAGCATCGAACGAATCATATGACCTCCTCGCGTGCCAACATGGCGGAGATTTGATTCAGCTTAGCAGTGCCTTGGCGAGTACGACGTGCGACGCAACGTCTTGAACCACGAGGGCTTTAGACCGCCGGTTCGTTGCTGATGCCGTGGGGCACGTGACCGGTCGCCACCACTTCCCGGGCCAGCTCGCAGTGGCCGGCCTGATCGTCGAAAAACACGTCGGCGGCGAAGGCTTCGAGGAACGCCGATTTGGTCAGGCCGCCGAGGAACAGCGACTCGTCCAGACGAATGTCCCACTCGCGCAAGGTACGGATCACCCGCTCGTGGGCCGGAGCCGAGCGCGCGGTGACCAGTGCGGTGCGGATCGGGCACTCCTCATCGGAGAACTCGCGCTGCAACAGATTGAGCGCCGCGAGAAAGCCCTTGAACGGCCCGCCGCGCAACGGTTCGCGAGCGGATTCACGCTCCTTGGCCTGGAAGGCTTCGAGGCCACCGGATTGATAGACGCGCTCCGACTCGTCGGAAAACAGCACCGCATCACCGTCGAAGGCGATGCGCAATTCGTCGCTGGCCGCACGGCTGGCGCCCCCGGACAGAATGGTCGCCGCCGCGAAACCGGCATCCAGCGCGGCGCGTACGTCTTCGGCATGGGTGGAGAGAAACAGGTCGCAACCGAAAGCCTTCAGGTACGGATAAGGACTGCGCCCGCCAACGAACGCCGCACGGGAGATCGCCAGGCCGTAGTGACCAATGGAGTTGAAAACGCGCAGGCCGGTGTCGGCGCTGTTGCGCGACACCAGAATCACCTCGACCCGGGCGCGACCGAGGCGACTGTTGAGATTGAGCAGTTTTTCCACCAGCGGAAAGGCATCACCCGGCGCGAGGATTTCGTCTTCGTGTTCGATCTGATATTGCCGATAGGCTTCGACGCCGCTCGACAGGTAGACCTTGTGACTCTCACTGAGGTCGAACAGGGCACGGGACGAGATCGCCAGCACCAGTTTGTCATCGATGTTCTTGGCCATGCCTTTCCCCCAATGCGACCGGTTTAAACGTTGCGCCGGTCGATAAAGCTCAATGTGCGATACAACGATTCGATACGCGGCAACTCGCAGCCTGCCGCTTTTGCCGCCGCCAAAGGACGAGCGTAGATCGCCTCGAGCTCCAGCGGTCGTTTGTGCAGGAAGTCGTGATACATGCTCGGCCAATAGTCGGGCATTTTCTCGGTCATCATGAACAGGTATTCAGCGTAACCGGGCGGCATGTCGTGGCCGCAGGCCTTGGCGCCCTGCACCACTTCAGCCATCAGTGCCTGAATCAACGCGCGGCTGTCTGTGTCGGCCATCAACGGCGTGGTGCCGGCGCCGAGCAATAACGAAAGCCCGTTATAGGGAATGTTCCACACCAGTTTCTGCCAGCGCGCCTGATGCAGATTCGGCATCGCCTGGGAATCGAGACCGGCGGCCCTAAACAGACCGGCGCCCTCCTCGACAATTGCCATGCGCGCCGCGTCATCCGCTGCCGGGCCGCTGTGATAACCGACGTTCACCGCCCCCAGCGCCTGGTGGGTGACCTGGCCCGGCCCTTCGCGGTGGACGCAGATCAGGCACAAGCCGCCCAGCAAGTGCAGTGAATCGGGCAGCAACGCCCGCAAGCTGTCTTCGACGTCGAGGCCGTTTTGCAATACCAGCACTTTCGCGTCGGATTTCGCCGCCTGAATGATCGACGGCGCCAACCCGGCATTGCTGGTGGTCTTGGCGCCGACCAGCAGCCAGTCGCAGGGCGGCATGTCTTCAGCCGACGAATAGGCCTGCACCGGGTTCAGCGTCAACACACCATGCACGGCACTGTCTACCTGCAAGCCGCGCTCGGCGACTGCGGAAAATTCACTGCGCAACAGAAAGTGCACATCGAACCCGGCCCGGGCCAGCATCACCCCATAAAACCCGCCGATGGCACCGGTGCCAATGATCCCCACCACCGGTTTGTTCACTGCTCCCATCACGGCAACTCCTCTGCAATTCGACCCAGCGCCTGCGCCACGGCTGCGTTCAGCTCATCGGCATTCAGGCGCGTGTGTACCGCCCCAAAGAACTCGCCGTCGCGCACCACAAACAGCGCCGGCAAATGAAAGACCTGATAACGCTCGACCAGTCCGCCGTTGTCACCGGCATCGATCCAGCACACGCGATCGACGACCAGATCGAGCCCCGGCAACACTTCGCGGGCATAGCGGCAACTGGCGCAGCCGACGCTGGTGAAAATCACCAGCGAAACGCCGCTCATCGCCAGCAGCCGTTGGTCGGCGTCGAAATCGGTCAGCTGCGATTCGACCACTATACTGGGGGAAACAAAGTCAAATGGCCGACACAGGGAGTCTGTGCTCATGGGACGGTTTATTCCTCATCCGGATGATGTGCCCGTTGAATTGACCTTGCTCACACCGGAGTGTATTTCGCGTCAACGGCTGCACACTATCAGCCTCGGCGGCATCGCTTGCAATTACCATCGTGCCTGGCGCCATGGCACCGCATTGCAGGTGCGCATGCCGACCCTCAACGCCGACATCTGTTATCCGGGCTACGTGGCCTGGTGCCTGCGACGCAAAAAAGGCTATCTGGTGGGCATCGCCTTCACCGACGAACAGACCCTGTTCAGCGCGCGAATGGGTGAGCAGGTGTGTCAGATCGAACGCTATTGCCGACTCAACGACGCCCACGACGACCTCCAGGATATTCAGGCCCTGGCCCTGCAATGGGTCGAACAACACGCCGACGAGTTCTCCCACGACACCGTTCGCAAGGCTTTCGCGCAGCCCGTGCTGGACTGAACAGTGACTTGCCCATTGTCTAGCAGGCGCCTAACGCGATAAGGTTCGGCTCCCCGACGCGCTTAAATCTGCTGTGCTCCGCCGCGCGGGGATCGCTGGCGGCCGGCACCCGTGACCTGACGAGTAAACGATGGCTGATTTACCGATCAACGACCTGAACGTCGCTTCCAACGAGACCCTGATCACTCCCGATCAGCTCAAGCGTGATATCCCTCTGAGCGACGCTGCCTTGCGCACTGTCACCAAGGGTCGCGAAGTCATCCGCAACATTCTCGATGGCACCGACCATCGTCTGTTCGTGGTGATCGGCCCCTGCTCGATCCACGACATCAAGGCTGCCCATGAATATGCCGATCGCCTGAAGGTGCTGGCGGCAGAAGTCTCGGACACCCTGTATCTGGTCATGCGCGTGTATTTCGAAAAGCCACGGACCACCGTCGGCTGGAAAGGCCTGATCAACGACCCGTACCTGGATGACTCCTTCAAGATCCAGGACGGTCTGCACATCGGTCGCCAGCTGCTGCTGGACCTGGCCGAGAAAGGCCTGCCGACCGCGACCGAAGCCCTCGACCCGATCTCCCCGCAGTATCTGCAGGACCTGATCAGCTGGTCGGCCATCGGCGCACGGACCACCGAATCCCAGACCCACCGCGAGATGGCTTCCGGCCTGTCCTCGGCGGTCGGCTTCAAGAACGGCACCGACGGCGGCCTGACCGTGGCGATCAACGCCTTGCAGTCGGTCTCCAGCCCGCACCGTTTCCTGGGCATCAACCAGGAGGGTGGCGTGTCGATCGTCACCACCAAGGGCAACGCCTACGGCCACGTGGTGCTGCGCGGCGGCAACGGCAAGCCGAACTACGATTCGGTGAGCGTCGCCCTGTGCGAGCAGGCGCTGAACAAGGCGAAGATCAAGCCGAACATCATGGTCGATTGCAGCCACGCCAACTCCAACAAGGATCCGGCCCTGCAACCGCTGGTGATGGAGAACGTCGCCAACCAGATCCTCGAAGGCAACCAGTCGATCATCGGCCTGATGGTCGAGAGTCATCTGAACTGGGGCTGCCAGGCGATCCCGAAAGACCTCGCCGACCTGCAATATGGCGTTTCGATCACCGACGCCTGCATCGACTGGTCCGCTACCGAAAACACCTTGCGCAGCATGCACGCCAAGCTCAAGGATGTGCTGCCGAAACGTCAGCGCAGCTGACAGCCGTTTCGCAGGCATAAAAAACGCCGGGCATTGCCCGGCGTTTTTGTGTATGCGGTGAGGTCAGTCAGATCTTGGCGGTGCGCCGCTGATGACGCTCCATGTAGCGCTCCACGTAGGAGCACGATGGAATGACCGTGTAGCCCATTTCATCGGCGTATTGCAATGCCCGTTCGGTCAGGGCTGCCGCGATTCCTCGGCCACGCAAGGCGTTGGGCACGAAGGTTCGGTAGATATCCAGGGTCTGTTTCCCCAGATCCATGTAGGTCAGGTAGGCACGATGACCGTCCACATTGGTCTCGAACTGATGACCAGCCTGGTCATGGTGGATGGACAACGCCTCGCTCATCACTACTCCTCGCGGGTCTCGAATTCTGACCCCTACCTTACCGATGTTTTCCCGGCGAAGGAACATCTACGCCACCCCGTGCCTGATGGGCATCGAGAAGAACTGCACCGATCTCGCGCAACCCGAGCACGTATCAAATAGTAGGCACCATTGGCGAAAATGCTCAAGGTACGCTCGTCATCGTGCGGATTGACGGGGCAGTTCCGGTGGACTCAGGGCCGGTTCGGGAGACGATCTTCCCGAGCCGAAAGGCTGAACATCGCCGGATGTTGAGACTTAAGACGAGCCGCCTGTTTTAAAGTCACCTCAACATGGACAAAGATATGCGAGGCGCTGCGCAAATTCGCAACAAAAGTGTGGACGAATCCATATAGACAGACTTTGGCCACTACCTGCAAAACAGCGCACGGCACCGGGAACTTTTTCTCATTAACTCGCTCATCTCGCGGCTTACAGCTGGATATTTTTTATACAGCGCAGTTAAAAGTTGCTCGAAAAAGAATCAACGCCTACAATTTTTTTTGCTTCTTGCCTTACGTCAGTTTACTTACTACAAGTAATGGGTAGTATGTACGCCGGCTATTTCCTCAATCGGAGGAGACAGCCACTTAATTGAAAGTCCTTGAAGGGGAACACGATGAACAACGTTCTGAAATTCTCTGCTCTGGCTCTGGCCGCAGTTCTGGCTACCGGTTGCAGCAGCGCATCGAAAGAAACCGAAGCACGTCTGACCGCTACTGAAGACGCAGCTGCTCGCGCCCAGGCTCGTGCAGACGAAGCTTACCGTAAAGCTGATGAAGCTCTGGCTGCTGCTCAAAAAGCACAACAGACTGCTGACGAAGCTAACGAGCGTGCTCTGCGCATGCTGGACAAAGCTAGCCGCAAGTAATAATCCTCCGGGATTGTTATCGAGCCGACCCATTTTTTGGGTCGGCTTTTTTGTGCCCGCTGTTTTCTACGGGCGACAAAAAACCCGCCGATGCAATAGCCTCGGCGGGTTCTGTCTTACAGCTTATTGCTGCAGGTCGATCGGTGCGCTGGAGACCATCGGCGCCGAAGTGTTCGGCGTGCCGATTTCAGTTGGCAGGCCATCTTCGGCCGCCACCACATCACGCACCACATCCCAGTTCATGCGCAGATTGTTGGTGATGTCTTCGCGCTTGAGCATCGCATTGATCACAGCGGTGTGCTTGTCGACTACCGACGGGTTGCCCTTGTCGTCAATCGGCGTGTGCGCTTCCAGATAGACCTTGCCGCCACTGCGACCGAACTTGTACGCATCGTTGATGATCCGCACCGACGTACCCACCGGCACCATGCTGGCCATTTCCAGCACGTTGTTGTTGAACATGCGGAAGCAACCGTGGCTGGTGCGCATGCCGATGCCGAACTTCTTGTTCGAACCGTGGATCAGGTAGCCTGGAGTCCCCAGGGTGAACTTGAACGGGCCCAGCGGGTTGTCGGGACCGGCGGGCACCACGTTCGGCAGCGGATCGCCATCGGCGGCGTGCTCGGCCTTGATCGAGGCAGGCGGCGTCCAGGTTGGGTTCGGAGTCTTGGCAGTGATTGAGGTGTGGGCAATCGGCGAACCCCAGCCCTCACGACCAATTCCCAATGGGAAGGTGTACACCACGTTCCGGCCTTTCGGGTAGTAGTAGAGACGGTATTCGGCGAGGTTGATCACGATGCCTTCACGCGGCCCCGGCGGCAGGATGAAACGCGTCGGCAGGACCACTTCGGTGCCGGCGCCCGGCAGCCACGCATCGACGCCCGGGTTGGCCGCGACCATTTCCGAATAACCCAGATCGTAGGTGGTGCCCAGATCGGCAAAAGTGTCTTCGTACTTGGCCTTGATCACCTGCACCTGGCCGATGATGTCCTCACCGGGTGGTGGCAGGGGAAACTCCAGTGCGGCAACGGGACCGGCCACACACAGGGCGGCAAGAGACAGGCAGCGGGTGACGGCAGGAAAACGCGGCAACATCCGGAGAATCCTTCGCAAGATCGACAAGGGTATAAGAGCGCGATTGTACACCGCGCCCAGGGAATTCGGGGAGATGCGCCGATAGACCGCGATATCGACGAAAAAGGACTCAGAGCTCGAAACGCAGCTCAGGCCAGATCGGCGAGGTGCCGCGCTTCTGCGATTCGAGGATTGCCCGGCACAGCGAGCACAGGCGCTGATCCTGGAACACCCGGCGATCCACGCTCGACCAGCGCGGTTGCGCCGGCAGCAGACTGCCGCACAGGGTGCGGTCCGCCGAACCACCGAGCTCCAGTTGACGGGTCACCAGATGCACCCGCACTTCCTGGCAGGCGAACAGATCCAGCTGTTCGTCAGGCTCGATCAGTTGGTAGGCGAACAGGGACCAGGCAGGACGCGGCATCGGGGGCTCCAAATAAGGGGGCGCCACATTAGCCGAAAGCCTGCCGCTAGAAAAGCCTCATAGCAGCGGTTTTAGCGTCGGCCAGACATTTTCCAGCAACTTGCCCTGAGCCCCGGCCGCCGGGTGCAGACCGTCGGCCTGCATCAGGTCCGGATGCCCGCCCACGCCGTCGAGGAAAAACGGCACCAGCGGGATTTTTTTCTCCTCGGCGAGTTTGCCGTAGACCTCGGCAAAGGCATCGGTATAGCGCTTGCCGTAGTTGGGTGGCAATTGCATGCCGAGCAACAGCACCTTGGCACCGCTTTGACGGGAGCTGTCGATCATCGACGCAAGATTTTGTTGCAATTGCGTCGGCGGCATTCCGCGCAGGCCATCGTTGCCGCCCAACTCGAGGATCACCAGTTCCGGTTTGTGCTCTGCAAGCAGCGCCGGCAGCCGCGCTTGGCCTCCGGCGCTGGTGTCGCCACTGATGGACGCATTGACCACTTTGTCGTCAAAACCTTCGGTCTTGAGCCGCTGTTCGAGCAACGACACCCACCCCAAGCGGGTATCCAGTCCAAAACCGGCGCTGATACTATCGCCAACGATCAGGACTGTACCCGCCGCTGCGTTCTGGGCCATGCACATCAAGGCCAGGCCAGCACTCAAAAACCACACACGCATCGGATTCTCCATGGGCGCAAGCATTCTCACCGCGAAGAACCTTAGCAAAGTGGTTCCCAGCGCGGAAGGTGAACTGACCATCCTGCACGAACTCAGCCTGGAACTGAACAAGGGCGACAGCCTGGCCATCGTCGGCGCGTCCGGTTCCGGTAAATCCACCCTGCTGGGCCTGCTCGCCGGCCTTGATCTGCCAAGCAGCGGCGAAGTGACGCTCGCCGGGCAAGGCCTGAGTAATCTCGACGAAGACCAGCGCGCGCGCATTCGCGCCGAACACGTGGGTTTCGTCTTTCAATCTTTCCAGCTGCTCGACAGCCTCAACGCGCTGGAAAACGTCATGCTGCCGCTGGAGCTCGACGGCCGCAAAGACGCTCGAAGCCGCGCCACCGAACTGCTGCAACGGGTCGGCCTCGGCCAGCGCCTGACTCACTCGCCGCGCCAGCTCTCCGGCGGCGAACAACAGCGCGTGGCGATTGCCCGGGCCTTCGCCGCCGAGCCGGACGTGCTGTTCGCCGACGAACCCACCGGTAATCTCGACAGCCACACCGGCGAGCGCATCAGCGACTTGCTGTTCGAATTGAACAAGGAACGCGGCACCACCCTGGTGCTGGTGACCCACGACGAACGCCTGGCCCATCGTTGCCGGCGTCTGATCCGTCTTGAAGCCGGCCTGTTGGTCGCCCCTCTGGAGCCTTGATGGCACGTCTGCCGCTGTTGCGTCTGTTCAGTCTCGCCCTGCGCCAACTGATGCGCGATGCCCGCGCCGGTGAACTGCGGGTGCTGTTTTTCGCCTTGGTGGTGGCGGTGGCGGCGAGTACCGCGATCGGCTATTTCGGCGCCCGCCTCAACGGCGCAATGATGCTGCGCGCTACCGAGTTTCTTGGCGCCGACCTGGCGCTCGAAGGCAGCTCGCCGGCTCGGCCGGAACAGATCCGGAGCGGCACCGAACTGCGTCTGGATCATGCGCAGGTGGTGGAATTTTCCAGCGTCATCGCCACGGACAACGGTATTCAGCTCTCCAGTATCAAAGCCGTCGACCGCGCCTATCCGCTGCGCGGCGAACTGAAAAGCGCTCCCGCCCCTTACGCGACAGAAGAAGCCGGAGGCGAGCCGCAGCCCGGTGAAGCCTGGGTCGAAGCGCGCCTGCTGACAGCGCTGGACCTGAAGATCGGCGACAGCATCGACGTCGGCATGAAGACGCTGAAACTGACGCGAGTGCTGACCTACGAACCGGATCGCGCCGGTAATTTCTACAGCCTGACGCCACGGGTGCTGATCAACCTCGACGACCTCGCCGCCACCGGCGTGGTGCAACCCGGCAGCCGGGTGAGTTACCGCGAACTGTGGCGCGGTGAGCCGCAAGCGCTGGAAACCTATCGCCAACTGATCAAACCGGGACTCGCCGCCAACCAGCGGATTCAGGATGCCCGCGATGGCAACCGGCAGATCGGCGGTGCACTGGGCAAGGCCGAACGCTATCTGAACATGGCCAGTCTGGTCGCCGTGCTTCTGGCCGGGGTGGCGGTGGCGTTGTCGGCCAACCGCTTCGCCAGTCGCCGCTTCGATGCCAGCGCCCTGCTGCGTTGTCTGGGTCTGTCACGCCGGGAAACCCTGGTGCTGTTCAGTCTGCAACTGACGGTGCTCGGCCTGTTCGCCAGCCTCGGCGGCGCCCTGCTCGGCTGGCTCGCGCAATTGGGATTGTTCGCGTTGCTGCATGATCTGCTGCCGACCGACGTTCCACCGGGTGGCTTGTTGCCGGCACTGGCCGGCATCGGCACCGGACTGGTGGCGCTGGCCGGTTTCGCCCTGCCACCGCTCGCCGCGCTGGGCCGCGTGCCGCCGCTGCGGGTATTGCGCCGGGACATGCTGCCGATTCCCTCCAGTACCTGGATGGTCTACGGCGCAGCACTCGGTGCACTCGGGCTGATCATGTGGCGCCTGAGCCTGGATCTGCTGCTGACGTTCGCCCTGCTCGGCGGTGGCGTGGTCGCCGCTCTGGTACTCGGCGGCTTGCTGCTTTTGCTGCTGCAGAGTCTGCGTCGCCTGCTCGCACGCGCGTCCCTGCCGTGGCGTCTCGGGCTGGGTCAGTTGTTGCGCCATCCTTTGGCGGCAGCCGGCCAGTCACTGGCCTTCGGGCTGATCCTGCTGTCCATGGCGCTGATCGCCTTGCTGCGCGGCGAATTGCTCGACACCTGGCAGAACCAGTTGCCGAAAAATGCACCCAACTACTTCGCCCTGAACATCCTGCCGGCCGACAAACAGGCCTTCACCGATCACCTGATCAATGTCTCGGCCCAGGCTGCGCCGTTGTACCCGGTGGTGCCGGGACGGCTGATCAGCATCAACGGCGAAGCGGTGCAGCAGATCGTCAGCAAGGATTCGGCCGGCGACCGCGCGATCCAGCGCGACCTGAGCCTGACCTGGGCGGCCGATCTGCCGGCGGGCAACAAAATCACCGCCGGTTCGTGGTGGACCGGCCAACCTTCGGACGATGTTCCGGGCGTCTCGGTGGAAGGCAAGGTGGCCGAAAGCCTCAAGCTCAAACTGGGCGATCACATGGTGTTCAGCGTCGGCGGGGTCAATCGTGAAGCGAAGGTCACCAGCCTGCGGGAGATCAACTGGGACAACTTCCAGCCGAACTTCTTCATGATCTTCCAGCCCGGCACCCTGAAGGATCTGCCGGCGACTTACCTGACCAGCTTCTATCTGGCGCCCGGTCACGATCAGCAGATCGTCGAGCTGTCGCGAACATTTCCGGCGGTGACTATCCTGCAAGTCGAAGCCTTGCTCGAACAGCTGCGCAGCATCCTCGCCCAGGTCACCCTGGCGGTGGAGTATGTGTTGTTGTTTGTATTGGCGGCGGGGATGGCAGTGCTGTTTTCCGGGTTGCAGGCAACGCTGGACGAACGCATTCGCCAGGGCGCACTGCTGCGTGCGCTGGGTGCCGAGCGCCAGTTGCTGATCAAGGCGCGACGAATCGAGTTCGGCTTGCTCGGCGCGGTCAGTGGATTGCTCGCGGCCATCGGTTCGGAAGTAGTGAGTCTGGTGCTGTATCGCTTCGCCTTCGACCTGCCATGGCATCCCCACCCGTGGTTGCTGCTGTTGCCAGTGATCGGCGCGGCGCTGATCGGTGGCGCCGGCGTGTTCGGCACGCGACGTGCGCTCAACGCCAGCCCGCTGACAGTGTTGCGCGAGGGTTGATAGACTCCAGCCGTCTTAATCAAAAGAAGTTGCCATGAGCCGTTATCGCCCTCCCCGCACCGCCGGCACCGCACTGATCACCCCCGAGGGTGAAGCGCGGATGCGCGCCGAATTCCATGAGCTGTGGCATGTGCGCCGACCGCAGGTGACGCAGTCGGTCAGCGAAGCGGCGGCTCAGGGTGATCGTTCGGAAAATGCCGAGTACACCTACGGCAAGAAAATGCTGCGCGAGATCGACAGCCGCGTGCGCTTTCTCACCAAACGCCTTGAGGCGTTGAAAGTGGTCAGCGAAAAACCCAGTGATCCGAACAAGGTCTACTTCGGCGCGTGGGTGACCATCGAAGACGAAGACGGCAAACAGTCGCGCTATCGCATCGTCGGCCCGGACGAGCTGGACCTGAAACTCGGCCTGATCAGCATCGACTCACCGCTGGCCCGCGCCTTGATCGGCAAGGCGCTGGATGCCGAAGTTCGGGTACAGACGCCAACCGGCGAACAGTTCGTCTACATCGTGGCGATCGAATATCCCTGACGCTCAGCGCCGGGTGATCAGGCCCTGGCGTGCGACGCGGGTCAATTGGCGAATCATTTCCGGCGCCTCTTCACGGCTCGGGGCCTGAATGACGGCCAAATCGAAACTGTCATCGGCAAAACGCGCCAGCGACTCACCGTCTTCAACGAACTGGATCAGGAATGCGGCAGGACCACCGCTGCGACGTGGCCAGCCATCGAGATAACGCAACAGCGTCGGCTGATGTTTGCCGCCAAGCAGGATTTTCGGATTGCGCTGGGTGATGTGTGCCGTGATCGGCGCGGGACGTGCTGGAGGGCGTAGTGCATTCATCGTGTCGTGTCTCTGCCTCAAAAGTCTGCATGGCAGGTGAGAGGCAACACCGAACCAGCGCTTTAGCGGTATTTCGAAGCCGTGTTCCGGCTTCTGACGGCAACTGAAGAATAGTCACCTGGCGCCCCGCAAGTAGCTGTTTAAATCGGCGCATGAGCGGCATCCTAGAGAACGTGACCGGCCAGTGTCAAGAATCAGCCGCAACAAAAAAGGCCCGCAGAATGCGGGCCTTTTGCTTGAGCCAGAGCGGTCAACCGGCGATGGCGCGATCCACCGAGAGCTTGCCGGCGCCTTCGATCAGCACCGCGAGGCTACCGCCGAGCAGGGCCAGAGCGAACTCGTAACCGTTGTTGGCCATGAACAGACCGTTGCTGATGTGCACGGTGAAGATCGCCACCAGCGACAGGAAGGTCAGACCCAGCGCCGCCGGGCGAACCAGCAGGCCGATGATCAGCGCCAGACCGGCGAAGAACTCGGTACCGCCGGCCAGGGTGGCCATCAGGTAACCCGGGGTCAGGCCGATGCTTTCCATGTATTGCGCGGTGCCTGCCAGACCGTAGCCACCGAACAGACCGAAGAGTTTCTGCGAGCCGTGGGCAGCGAAGATCACGCCGACGGCAATGCGCAGAATGGTCAGACCGTAGCCGGCGCGGGTGAACAGAACCTTGTTGATCAGAGAGCTCATGTTGCGTTTCCTTGTTGTCAGAAGTGCTTGTTGGTTGGCCGCTATATTAATCAGTTATTTTCATGTTAAAAGCGCAAAAATTCCGCCATAACAATCAATTTATTTGATCATTTTCGTGAGACAACTTTCTGCCCCCCGGGCTCCAACGACTCCCGCTCCCGGTCGAACGCCAAGTAATACTTGTTCACGCTATTAACATAGCTGACGGCGCCCATTCCCACCTGCTCCATGGCGATGCGCTCGACCTGAAAGAACCACTGGTTGGGATTCAGGCCGCGACGCCGCGCCTCGGCGCGCATGCCTTGCACCCGTTCCGGGCCGATGTTGTAAGCCGCAAGAGTGAACGCCATGCGCTCGCGCTCATTGAGTTTCGGACTGTTGAAGAACTTGCGGCGGATCATCGCCAGGTACTTGGCACCGGCCTGCACATTCGCATCGAGATTCTGGATGTTGTTGACGCCAACCCGCTGTGCCGCCGACGGGGTGATCTGCATAAGCCCGGTCGGCCCGCTGCCGCTGCGCGCGTTGGGCTGCAGCGCCGATTCCTTGAAGGCCAGCGCCGCCAGGTTGAGCCAGTCCATGTTTTGCGCTTCGGCGTGCTTCTGCAGGGTCGGTCGCAGTTTTTCCAGCCGCTGGCGATCGGCCTTGGCCAACGGATAGTGCACTTGATAGAGACGGCGGTAGATCCGCAGGAAGGCCGCATCTTCGTTCGCCGGCTTCTTGTAGCCGGTGAGGAAGCGGTCGATGCTCGCCCGCAACATCGAGGCATCACGGCGCACGAACCAGTATTCCTCGCCCGGTTCGCTGATCATCACCTGACGGTCGAAACGCAACTTGGGCAGGATCTTGCCCCAACGCTCGGCAATCGGTTGTTCGACGATGGTCAGGTGGAAGATCCCGCCCTGGACCATTTCCAGCACATCCTCGACCGCCAGCGTCGGATCGACCCATTCGATCTTGATCGGCGCCAGTTTGTGCAGCGCCAGCTTCTGGTTGAGCTGACTGACCGCCTCCCCCGCGGCACTGCCGGTGGGCAGCGCCAGGGTTTTGCCGGCCAGTTGTTCGACCTTGGTGTAGCGCTTTTCACCTTTGATGCCGACCAGCACCAGCGGCACGTTGCTTGCGATCGGCTCGCTGCTGGCGACGGCGTGGCCCGGTTGCAGCTCGAGCAGTTCGCCCGGCGCCACCAGATCGCCTTCGCCACGCTGCAACGCGCCGAGCAATTGATCCTTGGCTTTGGGAATGATCTTGAGGGTGATTTCCTGGCCGTCGCGGGCGTGGCCGTTGAGGTATTGCTCGAAGGCGCGCAGCCGGTGGTATTCGATGCCGATGGCCTGACCCTGGACTTCGCCGGAGCTGTTGCGGCTCTGGTTGACCAGCACCCGCAAGACGCGGCTGCTGCGGATTTCGGTCAGGTCGCGAACCTTGGCGGCCGGCACGGCTTGCAGTGGTCCGGGCAGCCGCGCGACCGCCGTCATCGGCAACAGCAGCGAACCACACAGCAGGAGCAAAACCGAGGGACGAACCATCCACTCTCCGGAAAGAATACGGGGCGTTTTCACCGCTGAGCGGTCGTAAAACACCGACGAAAACAGAGCGCCTGGAGCGCTGATAAAGTGCGAGAGACTGGCACAGTGATGGCAATTCTGCCAACCCGGCCTGCTACGCGGCCTCAACAGACAGCCATAAGCCGTTGTAGTTCTTGGCTTTTCTTATAAATCTACAGCTCTGATATGCTTTCCGGCCTTCGGCCCGAGGTAGCACCATGCAACTCATCGATATCGGCGTCAACCTGACCAACCCCAGTTTCGCCGACAAACACCAGGCCGTGCTCGACCGCGCCTACGCGGCCGGGGTCTGCCAACTGGTGCTGACCGGCACCAGTGTCGAAGGCAGCGAACAGGCGCTGGAGCTGTGCCAGCAACTGGATCCGGACGGCCAGCGACTGTTCGCCACCGCCGGCATTCACCCGCATTCGGCCAGCGACTGGAATGCCGACAGCGCACGGCGTCTGCGCAGCCTGCTGCAGGAATCGAATGTGGTGGCGGTGGGCGAATGCGGACTGGATTTCAACCGCGATTTCTCGCCGCGCCCGCAGCAGGAAAAAGTCCTCGAAGAACATCTGGCCCTGGCGGCCGAACTGCAATTGCCGGTGTTTCTGCATGAGCGTGATGCGAGCCAGCGCCTGCTGGAAATCCTCCGTGACTTCCGCGACCGCTTGCCCGCCGCCGTGGTGCATTGCTTCACCGGCGAGCAGAAAGCGCTGTTCAGTTACCTCGACCTGGACCTGCACATCGGCATCACCGGCTGGATCTGTGACGAGCGTCGCGGCACGCATTTGCATCCGCTTGTGAAGGAGATCAAGCGCGGTCGCCTGATGCTGGAAAGCGATGCACCGTACCTGCTGCCGCGCACACTGCGGCCAAAGCCGAAAAACGGGCGCAACGAGCCGGCGTATCTGACTGAGGTGTTACGCGAGGTCGCGTTGCATCGAGGCGAAACCGAAGCAGACCTGGCGGCCCACACCACCGCCTGCGCGCGGGCGTTCTACGGTTTACCTACCCTGCCCTGAAAGAGGCAGATGCATCGGTTGTTGATGCACATCAAGAACCGGGCACCTGGGTAGCGGCACAATAATGGCACCTTGCCAAAACTGTTTCCGCTATCAGAGAAGACCTCCATGGGTGCCTGGCTTAGCAATATCTCGCTGAAATACAAATTCTGGGCGGTCAACGCGGTCGCCTTTGTCACCACCCTGTTGCTGGTGCTGTACGCCGTGCAGCTCGAACAACAGGCCCGCAGCCATGCCGCGCAAACCTCGGCCCAGGCCCAGGCGCAATTGCTCAAGGCTTGGCCGGTCGGGCAGGCGCTGCCCAAATCCGATCAGGTACTGACCTTCAAACGCGGTGAAGCGCCGCGCCTCAACGATCAACCGCTGCTGGAAATCACCGACAGCAGCGGCTGGATCGAGATCAGTCACTTGCCATTGTTTGGTGAAAACCCGCTGCTCGGCGCCGAGGTCTTCAGCCGCGCCGATGGCCAGCAAGTCGCCGTGATCGCCTACGCCCCCAGCCTCAGCCAGGTGTTCAGCGAGCGCTTCGCCAACTATGCGGTGGCAGTATTCATCCTGATGCTGGCGATGCTCGGTGCCTCGCAATTGCTGATCCGCTTTCTGCTCAGTCAGCTTAATACCCTCAAGGACGTGATGCTGCACGTGGAGAAAACCGGCGACCTCGCCGCCCGGGTGCCACTGGCCTGCAAGGACGAAGTCGGGCAGATGGCCAACGCGTTCAATGCGATGCAGGCCGGTTATCAGCGCGTGGTGACCACCGTGGCCAACACTGCGCGGCAACTGGACGTCGGCGCCGCGCGACTGGCGTCGAGCATGAACGAAGTCCGTCACGGCATGCTCGGCCAGCAGAGCGAAACCGATCAGGCCGCCACGGCGATCAACGAAATGACCGCCACCGTCTACCACATCGCCCAGCACGCCGGCGCCACACGCGACCTTTCGCAGACCGCCGATGGCCTGGCCGGCAGCGGCCAGCAAGTGGTGACCCGCGTCCAGCATTCGATTGCCGGTCTGTCCAGCGGCGTGCAGCAGACTGCCGAGATGATCCAGCGCCTGGCCGAGGACAGCCAGAAGATCAACGGCGTGGTCAGCGTGATCCACAGCATCGCCGAGCAGACCAATCTGCTGGCGCTCAATGCCGCGATCGAAGCGGCCCGTGCCGGGGAAATGGGTCGCGGGTTCGCGGTGGTCGCCGACGAGGTGCGCAACCTCGCCAAACGTGTGCAGACCTCCACCGATGAAATCACCACCATGGTCTCGGCGTTGCAGGCGGGCACCCGCGATGCGGTGGACTTCATGCAGGAGAGTTCGTACAAGGCCGACGACTGCGTGCAGCAGGCGCAAGAGGCGGGAGAAGCACTGGCGGAAATCACCGGTGCGGTGGCGCAGATGCGTGAGAGCAACACGCAGATTGCGGTGGCGGCGGAACAGCAAAGTCAGGTTGCCGAGGAGATGAACCGCGCGGTGGTGAGCATTCGCGACGTGACCGAAAACACCGTGCAACAGACCGTGGATTCGGCGACCACCAGTAACGAGTTAGCGACGCTGGCCGGGGAACTGAACAAGGCGATTGGGCAGTTGAAACTTTAAGGGCCTCATCGCGGGCAAGCCCGCTCCCACAGTAGACTCAGCGGCGTTCACAATCCCGTGTGGGAGCGGGCTTGCCCGCGATGGCGTCAGCAGAAACAGCATCAAATAAGACCATTGTCCCTATCACTTCAATAGCCAACCTTGATTCGCCGCCCTCACTGCCCCGGCCTATTCTTCAACCATGTACCGAACGAACATGGATCGAGGAGCAGCAACATGGGCAAACGTCACCCCAACCTTCCCGCGTGGCAATGGCGCGCGTACCCGAACAACCATCAGCACCCGACCAATCTGGTGCTGCACCTGATTGCCGTGCCGCTGTTCATCGTCGCGTTTCTGTTGATCGTCTCGGGTGTGTTCAGCCTGAGTCTGGCCAGCGTGGCGATCGGCGTGATCGGCATCATCGCGGCGCTGGGTCTGCAGCGCCATGGTCACAGCCTGGAGGCGCAAGCCTCCGAGCCGTTCAGTGATCGCAAGGACGCCGTCTCGCGGCTGCTGGTCGAGCAGTTTCTGACGTTTCCGCGGTTCTTCCTCAGTGGCGGCTGGTTTCGCGCCTGGCGTGAACGCCATCGCCGCCATTGAGTCAGGCGAAGATCGTCACCGTCTGCCGACTCATGGCAATCAGTTCACCCTTCGCGCTCCACAGCTTGGCGGCGACGTGACCGTAACCGTCAGCCGCATACTCGATGTCCGCCAGATACTGGCACCAGTCCAGCGTGCTCAAATCCTGTAACGGCTGAACGAATTCGATGGTCCAGGTCAGGGTGCTGCCCGGTGCCGGTTTCTTCAGGTACGGCAACAGCGCGGGTGGCCAGGCATCGACCAGCGCCAGCAGATGCGCCTCGTTGACCGGCTCTTCCTTCACATCCCCACGCAAACGCACCCAGCCGCCCATCAGCCGCGATTGATTGCCGGTGAACGGCATGCCGCCGACACTCCAGCGCATCGCCAGATGACGCATGAACTCCGGGGTTACGCCTTTGATGTAAGGCAGTTCCTGGCAGTCGTCCCAGTGTTTCATCTCGGGTGCCGGATACGCTTCAACCGCCACTTCCGACGGACGCGAGGCCCCGAAGCTGCCTTGCACCATCGTCACTACCTGACCGTTCTGCACGGCGCGCCCCAGCACCTGGCTGACTGCCTTGCCTTCGCGCAGCACCTCGACTTCAAAGCTCACCGGCACTTCGGGCTCAACCGGGCCGACAAAGGTGATCGCCAGCGAACGCACCGGCCGATCGGCAGGCACCCTGGTACGCATCACTTCAAACTGCAGCGCGGCCACCAAGCCGCCGAAACTGGCCCGGCCCTGGCCCCACTCCGCCGGAATCGTGACCTCCGGTTGACGACGGACAGCATCGATCAGATCGCAAAAGCGCATGGAAACCTCGGACACGAAAAAGGGAATGACCGGATCTTAACCAGCACGGCAGAGCGGCGCAGCATCCATTCCGGTCAAAGAGACTGACAGATAAGACAGCGGTGCTGCGCGCCAGCGGGTTTCAGGACCTGAAGCAGGCCGCGCTGAGTTTTTCCAGCACCCGGTCGGCCTTGATTTCGGCCTTGGCCATGGTCGCCTGCCAGGTGGCGACGCAGGGTTGCAGATCCGGCTCCAGCTCGGCGCGGGCCAGCCATTGCCAGCAATCGTGCCAGTCACCGAGGGCACCTTGTGCGGATTTCAAACGGGACAATGCGGCTTCCGGCAGACGATCCAGTTCCGGGTAGGCCTCGATGCCGTAACGCACGCGCTTGATCAGCAGACGCAGGCGATGACGGTCGTGGGCCGGATCGTGCAGCGCCACGTCGAGGTTCTTCCATTGTTTGCCCAGACGTTTTTCAATGCGCTTGTCCAGGCGCTTGAGCAATCCCTGGCGCTGGGACGCGCGCAGGAAACGCGGAAAGGCATCGAGGATCATCAGCAGCGACGCCACTTCGGCGCTGGCCGCCAGCGTCGGGTACGCCTCGGTCATTTGCGCCATCCGGCGCTGTGCAGCTTCCGGCTGATCATGTTTGATCAGCCAGGCCGCCAGCACCTCGCGGTCGCGCCACGGCGTGGTCAGTTGCCCGACGCAGGCCGCCGCGCTTTCCAGCTGTTCGACACCGGGCAAGCCGCGCAACGGTCGCAACAGACTGCGCAAGCGCCGTACGGTGGTGCGCAGGTCGTGCAGCGCTTCAGGGTCGGTCCGCGCGGTCAGACGCGCCTGACAGGCCAGCAGCCGCACTTCCAGGCTCAGGACATGGGCCACCAGCCGATCAACCAACGCAGACATCGCTTGCTCCTGAATTCAATGACTTTGCACGAGTGTGCGCCGGCGCAAGCGACCTGCCCTTGCGCTACGTCAGCAGCTTAGCGCCCGGCGCGGGACTCGCGAATGTAGAAACGCGCTTTTTCGGCTTTCTTGGTGCAGCCTTCGAAGCCCTCGAATTGCTGCTGGGTTTTGGCGGCTGTCAGCAAAGACAACGCCTTGGAGTAACTGACCGTACCGGCGAAACCTTCGGCCTTGGCCAGATCCAGTTCATGCCACGCCGCGTCCAGTTGGCTGCCGCAGCTGTCGCGGTAAGCGGTCTTGCCGGCGCAACCGGCCAATGCCAGAGCCATCAACGGCACACAGATCCAGGCTTTCATCACTCACACCTCAAAGATAGGTCAACAGTCGTGCAGGTAAGACGGTGCGCCAGCGAAAAAGTGCCTTGTGCCCCGCCATTGCGCTGCACGGCCAAGATAACGCCGACGGGTCATGAAGTATCGAAAAAACGACGCCATCGCCGCCCCGAGCGACCCCGGCGATTGAAGCCCGGCCCTCGATGGGTGCATTGTGCAACCTTGTCGGGAGGAAGTTTGATGAAAAAGCGTGTCGCACTGGTGCTGGGCTCCGGTGGCGCCCGGGGCTATGCCCATATCGGGGTCATTGAAGAGATCGAACGACGGGGCTATGACATCAGTTGTATTGCCGGCTGTTCCATGGGGGCCGTGGTCGGCGGAATCTACGCCGCCGGCAAGCTCGACGAGTACCGCAACTGGATCGAAAGCCTGGATTACCTCGACGTGCTGCGCCTGGTGGACGTCAGCTTCCGCCTCGGTGCGATCCGCGGCGAAAAAGTCTTCGGCCAGATCCGCAAGATCGTCGGCGAGATAAACATCGAAGACCTGCGCATCCCCTACACGGCGGTGGCCGCCGACCTCACCAACCAACAGGAAATCTGGTTTCAGGAAGGCTGTCTGCATCAGGCCATGCGCGCCTCGGCGGCGATTCCCAGCCTGTTCACTCCGGTGATGCAGGGCAACCGGATGCTGGTGGACGGCGGCATTCTCAACCCGTTGCCGATCGTGCCGGTGGTGTCGAGCCACTGCGACCTGATCATCGCGGTCAACCTCAACTCGACCAACCAGCGCCATTACAAATTGCCGGTGATCCAGCGGCCCGCCGCGTTCCGCACGCGCTTCGACAGTCTGATCAGTTCACTGGGCTCGAAGATGCCGTTTCGCCGCAAACAGGCCGAGCAATTGCTGTTGCTGGAACAGGAAGCATTGCGTGCCGAAGCCGCGGACATCAATCCGTGGATCGAAAGCGCCGAGCCGGAAGCCCAGCAACCGGCCGCCGCGCCTGAACGCGACGGCGCACCGAAATCCGCCACCGGATCGTTCATCGTCGATAACGTCGGGCCGGCTTCTTTGCTCGATCTGATCAACCAGAGTTTCGAGGTGATGCAGACCTCGCTGGCGCAGTACAAGATCGCCGGGTATCCGCCGGACATCCTGATCAACGTGCCGAAGCGGGTATGCCGGTTCTTCGAGTTCTACAAGGCGCCCGAGTTGATCGCGCTGGGCCGGGAGATTGCCCGGGATACGCTGGATCGCTACGAGAGCGAGCAGAACTAAAGACTGCTCTCGCTCAACAACCGATAACCGACACCCGCCTCGGTCACGATAAAGCGTGGCCGGGTCGGATCGTCTGCCAGCTTCTGCCGCAAATGCCCGACCACGATCCGCAGGTAGTGGCTGTCCTCGGTGTGAGTCGGGCCCCAGATGTCCTTGAGCAATTGCTGCTGGGTGATTACCCGCCCCGGATGCCGCGCCAGTTGCGCCAGCACTGCGTATTCCTTGCGGGTCAGGGCAACTTCAACGCCGTCCAGCAGCACCCGGCGATACGCCAGGTCCACGGTCAGCGGGCCGAAATTCAACGCGGCCTGCTGCGCTTCCCCGGCCGGTGCCTGACGCAACAACGCGCGCACCCGGGCGAGAAACTCTTGAATGCCGAACGGCTTGGTCACGTAGTCATTGGCCCCGCCATCCAGCGCCTGGACCTTCTGTCCTTCGCTGGCGCGCACCGACAGCACCAGCACCGGCGCCGTGGCCCATTCGCGAAACTCGCGCAGCACTTGCTGGCCGTCCATGTCCGGCAGGCCGAGGTCGAGCACCAGCAGATCCGGTTTGTTCAGCGCCGCCTGGGCCAGGCCCTCGGCGCCGGTGCCGGCCTCCAGCACTTTGTAGCCCTGGGAAGCGAGGCTGATGCGCAGGAACTTGCGAATCTGCGGTTCGTCATCAATGACCAAAATGGTCGCGGTCTGGCTCATGAATTCACATCAACACAAAAGAGTGGCAAGAGAGTAGCGCAGCGCGGATCAGGCTTCACCGTCCATCCCCGGTTGCGTCTGCAACGGCAGGTGCAGGGTGATGCAAGTGCCGCGCCCGTCGATGCCGTCGCCGACACTGATCCGCCCGCCATGGGCGCCGACCATGCCCTGACAGATCGCCAACCCAAGGCCGGTGCCCTGACCACCACGATCACCTCGGGCAGCGGTGTAAAACATGTCGAAAATCTTCGCCCGCTCATCCACCGGAATCCCCGGCCCTTCGTCGCTGACCGAGAAAAACACTCCGCTGTCATCCGCCCCGGCGCGCAGTTGCAGACGGCCGTGGGATGGCGAGAATCGGGCGGCGTTTTCCAGCACGTTCACCAGCGCCTGCTCGATCAACGCGGCATGCACGTACAACAGCGGCAACTCGGCCGGTACATCGGTGCTCACTTGCAACGACGACAGCACCGCCCGCAGACGATTGAGCGCACTGCCGACGATGTCCGCCGGCGACACCCAGTCCCGCGCCAGCTTCAGGGCGCCGTGGCCGAGACGGGTCATGTCCAGCAGGTTCTGGATGTAGCGGTCGAGGCGCTCGGCTTCATCGCGGGTGCCTTCCAGCAGCTCGCGGCGATCCTCCAGCGGGATCGCTTCGCCGAGCGCCAGCAGGCTGTCGATGCTGCCGCGCATCGAGGTCAGCGGCGTGCGCAGATCGTGGGACACCGAGGCCAGCAAGGCGCTGCGCAGTTGTTCGGTTTCGCCGTGCAGGCGCGCGGCTTCCAGGTCATCGGCCAGTTGCGCCCGGGCCAGTGCTTGAGCCAGGGGCTGGCTCAACGCGGTCAACAAACGACGACGCTGACCGCTCAAGGTCTGGCCCTCCTTGGCACACACACCGAGCAGCGCCAGCGGCCCGTCTTCCACCGACAGTGGCCACCACCACCAGCGCCCGAACGGCAACGTGCCGGTGCCCATGCCCGCCGGTTGATCGTGTTGCCAGGCCCAGTCGGCGGCGGCGCGTTCGGATTCAGTGAACTGCAATGGCCCGCCGGTTTCGACTTTCCAGCCGCCCTGCCCGTCGCGATTGAGCAGGCACAGCTGCAGATCGCTCCAGCCATTGAGGTGTTGGGCTGCGGCGCTGACCACGGCCTGACGGTCGGTGGCGGCGGTGAGTTTGCGCGATAGGTCGAGCAGTTCGGTGGTTTCTTCCTGGGTATCGCGCAGCGCCTGCAATTGCCGCCGCTGACGGGCTGCCAGGTTGCCGGTGAGCGCCGCCATCAGCAGGAAGAACAGCAAGGTCAGCACGTCTTCTTCGCGCTGGATGCTGAACGAGAAATTCGGCGGGATGAACAGAAAGTCATACGTCAGAAACGACAACGCCGCACAGGCCAGCGCCGGGCCGAGACTGCTGCGCACCGCCACCAGAAGCACTGCCGCAAGAAACACCAGCGAGATATTCGGCAACGGCAGCACGCTGGACACCGCCCACGCCAGTGCACTGGCCAACAGCGTCGCGACCAGCGCCAGCGCGTAGTCGAACCACACCAGCGTCGGCGCGACACGCGGGCGCGGCTGATGCTGCTCCTGATCACTGTCCAGCACATTGATTTCCAGACCATGGGCCTGACGCAGCAAACGTGCCGCCAGCCCGCCACCGAACAAACGCCTGCGCAGACGCGGCCGCGACTGGCCCACCAGCACCAGACTCGCCCGCCGTTCCGCCGCATGCTGAATCAGGGTTTTCGCCACCTCGCCGGCCCGCAGCAGCACCACGTCGCCGCCGAGGCGTTCGGCCAGTTGCTGGGCGCTTTGCAGGCGCAGGCGCGATTGCTCGTCACGCACGCTGCCGTTGTCGACGTGCACCAGACTCCACGGCAAATGCCGTCGCTGGGCGACGCGACTGGCGTGACGCACCAGCCGTTCGGCCTGGGCATCGCCATCGACGCCGACCAGCAAGCGCCCGCGCACCGCTGGCGCGGCCTGGCCAAGCTGACGATAGCCCTGAGCGAGATCGTTATCGACTTGCGCGGCAGCGGTCTGCATCGCCAGTTCGCGCAGCGCGGTGAGGTTGGTCTGGGTAAAAAATGCATCGATCGCGGCGCGTGCCTGCTCCGGCACGTAGACCTTGCCTTCGCGCAAGCGCTCGAGCAGTTCGCGGGGCGGCAGGTCGATCAGCAGCAGTTCGTAGGCTTCCTGCAACACCCAGTCCGGCAGGGTTTCGCGTACCTGCACACCAGTGATGCCCCGCACCTGATCGTTGAGACTTTCCAGGTGCTGGACGTTGACCGTGGTGTACACGTCGATGCCGGCGGCGAGCAGTTCCTGAATGTCCTGCCAGCGTTTGGCGTGACGACTGCCGGGAGCGTTGCTATGGGCGAGTTCGTCGACCAGCACCAGTTTCGGCTTGGCGGCGAGCAGGCCATCGAGGTCCATTTCTTCGAGCGTCACGCCGCGATATTCCGAGCGCACCAGCGGCAGTTGCGGCAAGCCCCCGAGCAGCGCTTCGGTTTCGGCACGGCCGTGGGTTTCGACCACCCCGGCGATGACTTTCACGCCCTGGCGCAATTGGCTGTGGGCCGCCTGCAACATCGCGTAGGTCTTGCCCACGCCCGGCGCGGCGCCGAGGAAAACCTTGAGCCGGCCGCGTCCGTCGCGGGGCAAGTCTGCTAACAGCGCGTCGGCGCGGCCGGAGTCACTCATGCTTGAAGCTCTCTCTTCCTGATGTCATCGCGATTTACAGCTTCTCGAGCGCCATGTTCAGCGCCAGCACATTCACCACCGGCGGGCCCACCAACGGCTGTTCGATGTGCGCGTCGAGCAGTTGCTGCAAAGTCGCTACCGGCACATTACGCGCGGCTGCAACACGCGCCAGTTGATAGGCAATCGCCTGCGGTGGCAAGTGCGGATCGAGACCACTGCCGGAGGTGGTCAGCAGCGCCAGCGGCACCGGGCCCTGACCGGGCACCTGCAGCTTGTTGGCGTCGTCAATCACCCGAGTGGCCAGTGCCGGATTGCTTGGCGACAGGTTGCTCGCACTGCTCGACACGGTGGCAAAGGCACCGGCCGATGGACGCGGATGGAACCAGGCATCGCCGACAAAATCCTGAGCGATCAGCGAGGAGCCGCGCACCTTGCCTTCGGCATCGCGCACCAGGCTGCCGTTGGCCTGCTCGGGGAAGGCGACTTGCGCGACGCCCGTAACTACCAGCGGATAGGCAACGCCGGTGACCAGGGTCATCAGCACCAGCAGGCTCAGGGCCGGACGTAACATTGTGGACATTTCAAAATCCTCGAATTCGTGCTTGAAGCGGTGTGCCCGGCACACCGCTGTTCAGGTTCAAACCAGATGCAACGCCGTCAACAGCATGTCGATCGCCTTGATCCCCACGAACGGCACCAGAATCCCGCCCAGGCCATAGATCAGCAAATTGCGCCGCAGCAGCGCCGCCGCACTCGCCGCCTGCACCCGCACACCGCGCAGGGCCAGCGGAATCAGCACGACGATAATCAAGGCGTTAAAGACGATGGCCGACAGAATCGCGCTCTGCGGGCTGGTCAAATGCATGATGTTCAGCACGCCGAGTTGCGGGTAGATCGCGGCAAACAGCGCCGGCAGGATCGCGAAGTACTTGGCCACGTCGTTGGCGATGGAAAAGGTCGTCAGCGCACCACGGGTCACCAGCAATTCCTTGCCGATCTGCACCACGTCCAGCAGCTTGGTCGGGTCGCTGTCGAGGTCGACCATGTTGGCCGCTTCGCGCGCCGCTTGCGTGCCGTCGTTCATCGCCATGCCGACGTCAGCCTGGGCCAGCGCCGGTGCGTCGTTGGCGCCATCGCCGCACATCGCGACCAGCCGACCGTCGTTCTGCTCGTGACGGATGCGCGCCAGTTTCTTCTCAGGTGTCGCTTCGGCCAGCACGTCGTCGACGCCTGCTTCAGCAGCAATCGCGGCAGCAGTCAGCGGGTTGTCGCCGGTGACCATCACCGTGCGAATTCCCAGCTTGCGCAGCTCGGCGAAACGCTCGCGGATACCCGGCTTGACCACGTCTTTCAGGTGGATCGCACCAAGCAGCTTGCCGTCGGCGCAGACCAGCAACGGGGTGCCGCCGCTCTGGGCAATCTTGTCGATTTCCCGGGACAGCGCCGGGGCCAGATCCTTGCGTTGTTGACCGAGGAAGGCCAGCAGCGAATCCACCGCGCCCTTGCGGAACACACGGCCCTGGTAGTCGACACCGGACAAACGGGTTTCCGCACTGAACGGCACGGCAGTCAGGGTTTCCGGCGCCGGTTCCGGCTGCGGATTGGAGCCGCGCAGGTACTCGACGATGGACTTGCCTTCGGCAGTTTCGTCGGCCAGCGAGGCGAATAGCGCGCCTTCGGCCAGCTCACGGGCATTCACACCCGGCGCCGCATACACCGCGCTGCAACGACGGTTGCCGAAAGTGATGGTGCCGGTCTTGTCCAGCAGCAACACATGCACGTCACCCGCCGCTTCCACCGCACGACCGGATTTGGCAATCACGTTCAGGCGCACCAGACGATCCATCCCGGCGATACCGATGGCCGACAGCAGCCCGCCAATGGTGGTCGGAATCAGCGTGACCAATAACGCCACCAGGAACACCAGCGGCAGGCTGCCATTGGCGAAGTGGGCAAATGGCTGGAGGGTCACGACCACCAGCAGGAAGATCAGGGTCAGGCCGATCAGCAGGATGTCCAGCGCCACTTCGTTCGGGGTCTTCTGGCGTTTGGCACCTTCGACCAGCGCGATCATGCGGTCGAGGGTCGATTCACCGGGGTTGGCAGTGATCTTCACCAGCAGCCAGTCGGACACCAGCCGGGTGTTGCCGGTGACGGCGGAACGGTCGCCGCCGGACTCACGAATCACCGGCGCCGATTCACCGGTGATCGCGGCTTCGTTGACCGCCGCAATACCTTCGATGACCTCGCCGTCACCCGGGATCATTTCCCCGGCTTCGACGCGCACCACATCACCTTTGCGCAGGCTGGTGGCCGGCACGACTTGGAAGCTGCCGTTGGCCAGTTTGCGTCGGGCGCTGAGGCCTTCGCTGCCAGCCTTGAGGCTGTCGGCGCGGGCCTTGCCGCGACCTTCGGCGAGCGCTTCGGCGAAGTTGGCGAACAGCACGGTGAACCACAGCCACAGCGCAATTTGTGCGGCGACGAAAGTCGGCACGCTGCTGTCGGGAATGAAGCACAGCACGGTGGTCAGGATCGCCGTCAGTTCGACCACCAGCATCACCGGCGAGCGCTGCAACTGGCGCGGGTCGAGCTTGACGAACGCTTGCACCAGCGCCGGACGCCAAAGGGCGCTGATCGCGGTTTTCGCTTGTTCCGGCGCCTTGACGGCGGCGGGTTTGATTGCGGGCATATTCATCATTGACTCCTTAGAAGCCCATGCTCAGATGTTCGGCGATTGGGCCCAGTGCGAGGGTCGGCAAAAAGGTCAGGCCGCCCACCAGCAAAATGGTCACGGTCAACAGGGTCACGAACAGCGGGCCGTGGGTCGGGAAGCTGTTCTGGCCGATCGGTGCGGTTTTCTTCATCGCCAGGCTGCCGGCCAGGGCCAGTACCGGGAGGATGTAACCGAAGCGGCCGATCAACATGCCCAGGCCGAGCATCAGGTTGTGGAACGCGGTGTTGGCGCCGAAGCCGCCGAATGCCGAACCGTTGTTGGCACTGGCCGAGGTGTAGGCGTAGAGCAACTGACTGAAACCGTGCGGGCCGGGGTTGCTCACCGCCGCCACCGGGCCCGGCAGGCTCGCGGCAATCGCGCCCAGCACCAGCACGCCGACCGGCATGACCAGCAGGGTGACGACCAGCAGTTGCACTTCACGGGCCTGGAGTTTCTTGCCGAGGTATTCCGGGGTGCGGCCGATCATCAGGCCGGCGAGGAACACCGCGATCAGCACGTTCAGCAACATGCCGTAGAGCCCCGCGCCGACGCCGCCGAAGATCACTTCGCCGACCATCATGTTCACCAGCGCGACCATGCCGCTGAGCGGGTTGAGGCTGTCATGCATGCCGTTGACCGAACCGTTCGACGCTGCGGTGGTGGTCACCGACCAAAGAACAGTGGCAGTGGTGCCGAAGCGCGCTTCCTTGCCTTCCAGCGGGGCGGTTTGTTCGACGGCGACGTTGTTCAGCGCCGGGTTCGGCTGATATTCGGCCCACAGCGAAGTGGCGCCGCCGATGATGAACAGCGCGAGCATGCAGCCGATGATGGCGCGGCTCTGACGCAGATCCTTCACGTAGTGGCCGAAGGTGAACACCAGCGCCACCGGGATCAGGATGATCGACGCAACTTCGAACAGGTTGCTCCAGGCGGTCGGGTTCTCGAACGGATGCGCCGAGTTGACGCCGAAGAAACCACCGCCGTTGGTGCCCAGTTGCTTGATCGCAATCTGGCTGGCGGCCGGGCCGAGCGGGATCACCTGATCAACGCCCTGCATCGTCACTGCATTCACATATTGGGCGAAGGTTTGCGGCACGCCCTGCCACACCAGGTACAGCGCCAGCAGCAGGCACAGCGGCAGCAAGCCGTAGAGGGTGGCGCGGGTCATGTCTACCCAGAAGTTGCCGAGGGTTTTGGTGGACTTGCGCCCAATGCCACGGCACAGCGCAACCAGTACGGCGAGGCCGGTGGCGGCGCTGACGAAGTTCTGCACGGTGAGGCCGACCATCTGGCTCAGGTAGCTGAGCGACGCTTCGCCGCTGTAGGCCTGCCAGTTGGTGTTGGTCATGAAACTGACGGCGGTGTTGAACGCGAGGGTCCACTCCTGGCCCGGCAGGTTTTGCGGGTTCAGCGGCAGGTGATCCTGAAACAGCAGGATCGCGAACAGCAGCAGGAAACCGGCAAGGTTGAACGCCAGCAGCGCCAGCGTGTACTTCTGCCAGCTCTGTTCGTCCTGCGGATTGACCCCGGCGATGCGGTAACAGCCGCGCTCGACCGGGCCGAGAATCGGCGTCAGCCAGGTGCGCTGGCCCTCCATCACCTTGTAGTAGAAGCGCCCGAGGAACGGCGCCGGCAGCAAGACCACCGCGAAGAAAGCGAGGATCAGCCAATAGTCATAACTGTGCATAGCCGCTCCTAAGTCCGATCCGCGCGCAACAGCGCAACCAACAGATAAATGAACAGCCCCACTGCCAGCAGCAGTGACACCCCGTCCAGAACGCTCATGGAAGATCTCCGTGTTACGGCGTATTGCCGCGTGTGGAGGCATTGTCGGAAAGGAGGCTGTAAAGGAACGAGAGCGAGGGTGTGGGCGGGGCATAAAGAAAGCGTAAAGAGTGGGTTTACGCGGGCGTTACAGCAAAGTTTTGCGTCGTGCGGGCGGGACTCTTCGTCGGATCGCCGCCCGGACCAAGCCCGCTCTCACAGGGGTATGCGTTGTTTGGACGAGCGCATTTCAGAATGTGGGAGCGGGCTTGCCCGCGAAGACGGCAGCACAAACAACATCGCACCCAACTGGCGCACAATTTTGTGGGCATTGCGCCGCGAACATCCCCGATACGACAGCTTTCAGCCTATTACGACCCGCCAATGCAAAATGGCACGGCCACTGCACACGCCCTTCCCCGAGCTTTCCAAACCGTTCAGGGAGCAAAACACATGAACACACAACTCAAACCCACGCTGGGCACCTTGCACCTGTGGGGCATTGCGGTGGGGCTGGTGATTTCCGGGGAGTATTTCGGCTGGAGTTATGGCTGGGGCGTAGCGGGAACCCTGGGTTTCCTGGTGACTTCGTTCATGGTCGCGACCATGTACACCTGTTTCATCTTCAGCTTCACCGAACTGACCACGGCGATCCCTCACGCGGGCGGGCCGTTTGCCTACAGTCGCCGCGCCTTCGGTGAAAAAGGCGGGCTGATTGCCGGACTGGCGACGCTGATCGAATTCGTCTTTGCTCCGCCGGCGATTGCCTTGGCGATTGGCGCGTACCTGAACGTGCAGTTTCCGGCGCTCGATCCGAAACACGCGGCGGTCGGCGCGTACATCGTCTTTATGGGTCTGAATATTCTCGGGGTGAAACTGGCCGCGACCTTCGAGTTGATCGTCTGCGTCCTGGCCGTCGCCGAGCTATTGGTGTTCATGGGCGTGGTCGCCCCGGCGTTCAGTTTCAGCAACTTTGCGCTCAATGGCTGGGCCGGCTCGGACATCTTCGGTGCTCCGGCGATTGCCGGGATGTTCGCGGCAATTCCGTTTGCGATCTGGTTTTTCCTCGCCATCGAAGGCGCAGCCATGGCGGCCGAAGAAGCCAAGGACCCGAAACGCACGATTCCCAAGGCCTACATCAGCGGCATTCTGACCTTGGTGTTGCTGGCCATGGGCGTGATGTTCTTCGCCGGTGGCGTCGGTGACTGGCGCACCCTGTCGAACATCAACGACCCGCTGCCTCAGGCAATGAAAGCGGTGGTCGGCGACAACTCCGGCTGGCTGCACATGCTGGTGTGGATCGGTCTGTTCGGGCTGGTGGCGAGTTTCCACGGCATCATTCTTGGCTACTCACGGCAGTTCTTCGCCCTCGCCCGCGCCGGTTATCTGCCCGCCTCGCTGGCGAAACTGTCGCGCTTCCAGACCCCGCACCGCGCCATCATCGCCGGCGGCGTGATCGGCATCGCGGCGATCTACAGCGACGGCCTGATCAATCTGGGCGGCATGACCCTCACTGCCGCGATGATCACCATGGCGGTGTTCGGCGCGATCGTGATGTACATCATGAGCATGCTCAGCCTGTTCAAGCTGCGTAAATCCGAACCGAATCTGGAGCGCACCTTCCGTGCGCCGTGCTATCCGCTGATTCCATTGATTGCACTGGTGCTGGCCGTGGTGTGTCTGGTGGCGATGGCCTGGTTCAATGCGTTGATCGGACTGATCTTCCTCGGTTTCATGGCCGTCGGTTTCGGCTACTTCCTGTTGACCGGCCAGTTGCGCGCCAACGCCCCGGCAGACGCCATGCTCACCGGACGGTAAACCACGACGGGCATAACCGGCCTAGAATGGAACCACTGCGAATGCACTTCGCTCAAAGTGGTATGCAGCGTTGCACGGCGAAACCCTCGCCCGTCGACCTGCCTTAAGGAGAGCCGTTATGCCCTGGTATGCCTGGTTGATTCTGGTCGTTGCAATCGGCTCGATCGTCGGCGGTCTGATGATGTTGCGTGACACCGCCAACAAGGTCGAACTGACCGATGAACAACGCAAGCGCGTCGCTGAACGCAACGCCGAAGCGGACATCAAGGACGCGCAGGACCGCTGAACGAAAACCCCGCCTGAATCGGCGGGGTTTGTTTTTTGTCGCGATTATTTTTCCCAGTCGGCCTTGGCGATGTGCAAGCCATGCAGGCCTTTGTACGCCGCACGTTCCGGCTGGCTCCAGCCTTCGAGCAGCGCATCGTCCAGACGATAGATTTCCACCCCGAGCGGGCGGCACACGGTCAGCGGATCCTGCGCATCCGGCCCCCACATCGCCAAAGACAAGTCACCACCCGGACAGGTCGACAACGCGCACAGCAAGTCGATTTCGGCGAAGAACTCCAGGTAATCGCCCTTCTGCGCCGGGCAGGCCTTCATGAAATACAGGTCATCGTGATTCAGGCCGGTGCACTGGAAGATGTTCAGCACGTCATGCACATCGAACTCGGTCAGGCCATGCGGAAGTACGGCGCGAGTCAGATTGGAATGGCAGTGATGATGGAAATCCTCGCCGGTGAGCATTTTGTTCACATAGGGATCGCAGCGCGTGCCGAGCAAATCGTGCAGGCGCCCGCCGTGCTCGTCGATGCCATAGTCGGCCAGGCTGTCATCGGTGATGGTCACCAGAGGTCGCAGGAAAGGCAGGTTCGACCAGAGGCGATCGTGGGTGCTGACATGCGCGCCCTGCAATTGCCGGGTGCGCGCCGCCCACATCCGTTCGCGCGGATCATGTGCGTTCCACACATTGAAATCGCCCACCTGGGGCCCGACCGGTGTGGTGACGCGAAACACATGCCCCGCCGGCACGTGCCAGGCGCGGCCGGTGCGGATCGGCACCTCGAATTGCTCGATCAGCGTGCGCCCGTCCTTGCGGTCGCGAATCCGTTCGTAGAAAGGTGTATCGACCTGCAACGCCGAGCCTTTGCTGACCTGATAGGCGGCCGGGTAGTCTTTGTACATGATTCTCCTGCTCCTCAAGTGATGGCAACTTTGCAAGCTGCAACCACTATCCGTGCCAACCGTTGATGGCTGTTACGAACATGTCGGAGTGACCGGGCGTTTTTTTAGAAGTAGAAGTACAGTCACCATCCAATTCCCATTGGTTAAGATGGCGATCTTGTTGCGGAGAGTTTAAATGCGTTACTCGCAGGATCATAAAGCCCAGACCCATCAGCGCATTATCAAGGAAGCTTCCGAGCGTTTTCGCAAGGACGGCATCGGTGCGACCGGACTGCAGCCATTGATGAAAGCGCTGGGCCTGACGCACGGCGGTTTCTACTCGCACTTCAAGTCCAAGGACGAACTCGTTGAAAAAGCCCTGCAAGCGGCCGGAGATCAAGTGGCTGGCTTGTGTGCGGAGATCTTCGCCCAGGAAAACCCGCTTGAGCTGTTCATCGACACCTACCTGTCCGAATGGCACCAGACCACGCCGCATGAAGGCTGCCCACTGCTGACCATTTCATCGGAGTTGGGATTGCGCGGCCAGCCGAGCCCGACCAGCGATGAAGTGCTCAAGGCTCGCCTGGACCAGATCGAAGGCACCCTTGAAGGCGAGAACGCCGCCGAGCGCAGCATCGTCATCATGGCGACACTGGCCGGGGCGCTCCTGCTGTCACGCAGTGTCGCGGATCCTGAATTTGCGCAGCAAATCCTCGACGTCACCCGCGAACACCTCAAACGCTCCGAAGACTAAGCCTGCCAGCGCTTGAACAGCACGCTGGCATTGACCCCGCCGAAACCGAACCCGTTGGACAACGCATACTCGATCGGCATCGACCGCGCCTGACCGTGGACGATGTCTACGCCTTCGCTTGCCGGATCGGGATTTTCCAGATTAAGGGTGGGCGGAACGATCTGATCGCGGATCGCCAACAGCGTGAAGATCGCTTCCAGACCTCCCGCCGCACCGAGCAAATGCCCCGTCGCGGATTTGGTCGAGGTCACGGCAATTGAGTTTTGTGCGCCAAAAACCGACTTGATCGCCGCCAGCTCACCGAGGTCGCCCACCGGTGTCGAGGTCGCATGCGCATTCAGATGCTGCACCTGATCCGGCGCTATACCGGCCTGGGCCAGCGCCACTGTCATCGCCCGCCGTGCACCGCTGCCGTCTTCCGGCCCGGCGGTCAGGTGATAGGCGTCGGCGCTGGTGCCATAACCGACCAGTTCGGCCAGCGGCTGTGCGCCGCGCGCCAGTGCGTGCTCCAGCGACTCGATCACCAGCAGACCGGCGCCCTCGCCCATCACGAAACCGTCACGTCCGCTGTCGAACGGACGCGAGGCGCGCTCAGGCGTGTCGTTGTAGCCACTGGACAAAGCCCGCGCTGCCGCAAAACCGGCAAGACTGACGCGATCGATGCAGGCTTCCGCACCGCCGCACACCGCGATGTCGGCCTCACCGGCACGAATCAGCCGGGCCGCATCACCGATCGCCTGCACCCCGGCGGCACACGCGGTGACCGGCGCACCGAGCGGGCCCTTGAGACCGTGCTGGATCGAGACATGCCCTGCGGCGAGATTGACCAGAAACGAGGGAATGGTGAACGGCGACAACCGTCGCGGACCACGGCTGTCGGTGGTGCGTACCGCATCGGCGATAGCGCCGAAGCCGCCGACACCGGAGCCGATGATCGTGGCGGTGCGTTCCTGAGCGCCGGATTCGGTCGGGTGCCAGCCGGCCTGTTCAAGCGCCTGCCGTGCAGCCTCCATCGCGAACAGAATGAAACGATCCATTTTCTTCTGTTCTTTGGGCGGCGTGGCACGGTCAGGATCGAAACCCGCTTCGGCGTCCTCCTCCATCGTCGGCACCGCACCGCCAACCCGGGTCGGTAGATCGGCAATCACCGCTTCCGGCAAGTTTCGCAATCCCGAACGCCCGGCCAGCAAGCGCTGCCAGACCACTTCGACGCCGCTTCCCAAGGGCGATACCAGGCCCATACCCGTGACAACTACTCGACGCTGATCCATATCGGGTTGACCTCTCTCGACTTGATTTACTTGTAACGACTGGCTGCCGAGCTGTGGGACAGGTTGGGCGCCATCACATGACGGGCAGCGACGAAGGCTTGCCATTCCCCGGCATCGGGCAGCGAAGGAATCGTGACGAGCTCGCCCTGATCCAGACCGGACAGCGCGGCATCGACCATCTCGCCCGCTTCCATGACCATTTCCGCCGGAATATTGGTGGCATCCAGACCCGAACGCTCCCAGATTTCGGTGCGCGTCACTCCAGGCAGAACCGCTTGCACCTTGACACCTGTGCCTTCGAGTTCCGCATTCAGCGTTTGGGAGAGGCTCAACACGTAAGCCTTGCTGGCGCTGTAGGTGGCGTTGAAGCGCTCGGGGAACAAGGCGACCACGGATGCAATGTTGATGATCGTGCCACGCCCGGCGTTGGTGAATGCCGCGGCAGCGGCCGAGGCCAGTCGGGTGAGCGTCGTGACGTTCAACTGAATCAGTTTCTCCAGCTCGTCCGGGTCGGCGTTGGCCAGCAATCCGTTGACCGCTACTCCCGCATTGTTGACCAGCAGGCTGATACTGGAATCGCTGCGCAGACGCTGCTCAAGCTTGATCACTTCCTCCTTCTGCGTCAGATCGGCCTTGAGCACTTCAACCTGAACGCCATGGACGTCTCGCAGTTTGCTCGCAGCCGATTCCAGACGCGCCTTGTCACGAGCGACCAGCAGCAGATCGAAACCACGCGCCGCCAATCGCTCGGCATACACGGCACCGATGCCGGAAGAAGCGCCCGTGACCAGCGCCGTGCCTTGGGATTTCGGTGAATTCATGACGATACTCCTGGGATGCGTTAGGAATGAACGACCGCTAAAAAGCAGAACGCTACAGTGGCGACTGAAATTATTATAGGCATAATCTCAAGGCAATATGACAGCCATAATTTTCTATTTCCCGACGGAAAGGCTGTCGCCCTCCTGTGCTGTGCTCCACCTGGAAGCAAAAAGGGCCGGTCAATGACCGGCCCCTTGGCGTTGAACAATCAGCTTAGTTCACTTCCAGCTTGTCGCGATTGCGATCCAGGATCGCCTTGCCGATCCCCTTCACTTCCAGCAGCTCATCCACGGACGCAAACGGCCCGTTTGTTTCACGATAAGCAACAATCGCTTTCGCCTTGGCCTCGCCCACGCCTGCCAATTCCTTTTGCAGAGTGGCCGCGTCGGCACCGTTCAGATCGACCTTCTGATTTTCAGAAGTGGCTGACGCGTCCATCACCACGGGTGCCTTGTTCGCTTCTGAAGAACCCAGAGGCGCAGCAATGGCAGCAATAGAGGCGCTGGTCAGCAGGGCAAAAATCAGGGAGTAGAAATATCCGGTACGCATAAGTGACGCTCCTTCATCAATTGAGAAAGCAGCTTTTCCGAAGCTGCTCTCCAAACTTAGGCGATGATCGGGACAAGTCAAAAATGCGTCCGTTACAGGATGTGAAACAATCAGGGTTCGAGACGGCGCTGCTGATAAATCCAGTCGACGATCTCGCCGTCGGGGGTATAACCACTGACGGTTTCGCGCAGGAGTTGGCGGACTCGGGAGTAATCATCTGCATCGACAGCAGCGAGCAGCTCTCCCAACCGGGATTTAAGAACATCCCAAGGCAAGTGGTCCTCATTGGCCGTCATGATCATCGGATGCGGCGTCGCGGCAACATTGTCGCCAATCAGCAGTTCTTCATAGAGCTTTTCACCGGGACGCAACCCCGTGAACTCGATGGAAATATCGCCCTGCGGATTGCGTTCGGAACGTATGCTCAAACCGGACAAATGAATCATTTTCTCGGCCAGTTCCACGATTCTTACCGGCTCGCCCATATCCAGCACGAACACATCGCCGCCCTGCCCCATGGAGCCCGCCTGAATCACCAGTTGGGCGGCTTCCGGGATCGTCATGAAGTAGCGGGTGATTTTCGGGTGGGTGACCGTCAGAGGGCCGCCGGACTTGATTTGACTGTGAAACAGTGGGATCACCGAACCGGACGAGCCCAGTACGTTGCCGAAGCGGACCATGGTGAAGCGGGTTTTGTTGACGCGTGAAACGTTGGCCTTGTCGCCGAACAACACTGGCGCAACTTCTCGACTCAATGCCTGAAGCGTGAGCTCCGCCAG
This sequence comes from Pseudomonas sp. 3-2, assembly GCF_019710535.1. NCBI lineage: Bacteria > Pseudomonadati > Pseudomonadota > Gammaproteobacteria > Pseudomonadales > Pseudomonadaceae > Pseudomonas > Pseudomonas sp. 3-2. Next base: position 4,619,975 of record NZ_CP081200.1, read on the forward strand.
ACGCTTGGTACTGCCCATGACGTTGGTCGGACGAACGGCCTTGTCGGTCGAGATCAGCACGAAATTCGAAACGCCCGACTGCAACGCCGCCTGTGCCGTATTGAGCGTACCGATCACGTTATTCAACACGCCTTCGGCGATATTGTGCTCGACCATCGGCACATGCTTGTAGGCCGCCGCGTGGTAAACGGTGTCGACCTTCCAGGTTTTCATCACATCCAGCAGTTTGTCCTGATGGCGGATCGAGCCGAGAATTGGCAGCAAACGAACGGGCGTCGACTCACGACTGCCACGCTGCTCGAGCTCCGAGAGAATGCTGTAGAGGTTGAATTCGCTATGTTCGAACAGCAGAAGCGTCGTCGGCTGCAACGAAAATATCTGCCGGCACAGTTCAGAACCGATGGATCCCCCTGCGCCGGTGACCATCACCGTCTTGCCCTTGATGCAGCGTTCGAGCAAATCCGGCTGAGCCGGCACTGAGTCACGCCCCAGCAGGTCGGCAATATCGACTTCTTGAATGTCTTCGACTTTTACCCGGCCACTGGCCAGGTCAGTAAAGTTGGGAACGCTGCGAACGTGCAGCGGAAAACCTTCCAGCAGGTTGAGAATTTCCCGACGACGGGCACGAGTCGAGGAAGGCAGTGCCAGAAGAATTTCCTGGGCACCGGTCACGTCGATCATTTGCTGGATATGTTTGGGCTTGTAGACCTGCAGCCCGGAAATCGAGCGGTCTGAGATACCCGGATCATCATCGATGAACGCCACGGGACGCAGCACCCGGCCCATGCGCAGTGCCGCAACCAGTTGATTGCCCGCCACGCCGGCACCGTACACTGCCACTTTGGTCAGCCCGTCGTCGCGGTTGGTGAAGGGCACGTGCTGGGCTGCGGTAAACCAGTCGCCCATGAAGTATTGGCGCATGCACAGGCGCAAACCGCCTATGATGACGAGACTGAGCCACCAATAGTTGAAAATGATGGAGCGGGGAACCACGGCCTCGTGGTTGCTGTACCAATAAACCACCAGCGCCAGGATCAGCGATGAAAGACTGACGGCCTTGACGATCGCGATCAGCGCATCGTTACCGAAGTAACGCATGACTGCACGGTACATTCCGAAGCGAATGAAAAGCGGGATTGCAACGATCGGAGCACTGACGAACAACCAGAAATGTACTTTAAGCGGGTTGTACATATCGTCGATGCCGAGCCGGACGATGAACGCAAGCCAAAGAGACCCCCAGACCAGAAACACATCTGTGGCAACTTGAATCAGTCGTTTTTGCCTGCGTGGCAAACCTAACAAAAAGGCGCGTAATTTATCCATAAACCTCAACCGACCAGGCACGTTGGCCTACTTAATCCGCCTTCATTGTACGTAATAATTAGAGGCCAGACGGATTTTGTCTAACGATCCTTGCCCCGCACAGTTTTGACTTCATACTCACCCGCATGAAACTTCACCGCCAGAACCAGCAATGGCACATAGGCAATTATCAGGCCTGTCGCTCCATCCAGCCCCGTCACTACCACGGCGATGGCAACCGGCAGTAGCCACAGCACATTGATCAACGCCACGGCAATAGTCACCGGCAAATGCCTTCCATAAGCCCGCGAGGCGTACTGGTAGGCATGACTTCGATGAGCTTCATACACCTTCTCGCCTCGCAGCAAACGCCTGAGCAACGTAAACGTCGCATCGACGATAAACACGCCCGGCAGGATCAGCCATGCCCACAAGAGATCCGGGTTGAGCGATGCCGCCTGTAATGCAAGGACCCCCAAAATGATTCCCAGAAATCCGCTTCCGGCATCACCCATAAAAATTTTTGCCGGTGGAAAATTCCAGACCAGAAACCCCAGGACCGACATTGCCAACAGCAATGGTGCCCAGATAAAGCCCTCATGACCGGTGATCCAATAGAGAAGGCAGGCTGAACCACAGACACTGATTGCCTCGACGCTGGCCAGGCCGTCGATTCCGTCCATGAAATTGTAAAGGTTCAACATCCATACCAGATAAAAAAGTGCGAAGACATTGCTGACCCAGCCCGGATCCAAGGTCATACCAAACACTTCCACCGGTGCCAGTCCGCCGGTCCACCACAACACCCAGGCCGCCGCAGCAAAATGGCCGAGCAGACGCCAGCGAGCCGCAATATGGCCATGATCATCCATGAATCCGATCACAGCCACCAAGGCGCCCGCACCGGCAGCGCCCAGAAAAAAGCCGGAATCGATCAACCCTGCTGACCATATTGCCACCAGGCCAGACAAAAAGGTCACGACGATCGATACCCCACCGCCACGCGGAGTGGGAACGGCGTGAGAGCTGCGATCATTCGGCACGTCGAGCATGCTGCGGGCCAACGCATATCGGCGAAGGCCGGCAGTCAATGCAAACGAAAGGCCGCAGATAGCAGGTATGAGCCACCAGAAAATCATCGAGTACATCACTCCAAAAGGTAAAACGTGTCACACGTGATGCCCCACGCTCTCTTTGAGAAAACAAGTGAGCTGGCAAATGAGGGGAGACGGCGGCAGGCCGCGCCCGGTGCACCAAAACGGCTAAGGATACACGACGGATTGCACCTCGGATGGCCGACAGCAATCGTCGTGAGTGGCGGATGGGCTGTATTTTGCAAGTTTTCGTGCAAAAGGCCATGAATGAAAAGGATGACGCGACCTACCTTGCAGATTAAGATTACGGGCTTTTTTTCGAAATGATGGACGACAGCCGATGGCTGACGTCTCGAGGGACTGTAAATGGTATTTTTTCCGGTATTTCTTTCGGTTGTCTTTGTAGTGCGCAACCAATCTAACCATATTGGAAGTATCCTGGCAGACGCAGTTGAACGGATGTCCACGCTCGTTAGCGACTATGAACTTATTGTTGTCGATAACGCTTCGGATGACGACAGCATATCGATACTAAAAAGCCTGACCGGCGAAAACGGTCTGCCCAACTTGCAAGTCTATGCACTGACCAAAGAAGTCGATGCCGATACCGCATCGTGGGCTGGCCTGGAAAACGCTCTGGGCGATTTCGTCGCAGTGATCGATCCGCTAGTCGATGACATCGCTTTCTTGCCTGAGATGCTCGACAAGGCAGTCAGCGGCGCCGACGTGGTTTTCGCCAAGAACAAACAGAAACCCGCACAAAGTCTCGCTTACGAAGTCGCCTATTCGGTCTTCAACAAAGTATACAAATCGTTCAACGGCATACATCTTGCCACCGAGGCCCCGCAATATCGGGTGCTCAGCAAGCGCGTCATCAATTTCATCCTGCAGCACCCTCAACCTTCGGTAACCTATCGCCACCTCCCGGCGACAGGCGGTTTTGCCCGTGCCAATCTGAACTACAGTTCCAGCCCTCGAGTAACACAGAAGAAACGTCTGCGCGAAAGTATTGATCGGGGCATGCTCCTGTTGGTGTCGACCACTCGGGCGCCCATGCGGCTGGTTACTTCCCTTTCGCTGTTTGGCGCAGTCGCGAATCTCATTTACAGCTTCTATGTGGTCGCCAGCGGCTTTCTCAAAACAGACATTGCACCGGGCTGGATCAGTCTCTCCTTACAACAATCCGGCATGTTTTTCCTGATTTCGCTGGTGCTCCTGGTACTGGGCGAATACATCCTGCACATGACCAGCCTGACCAATGAAGGTCCGCTCTATCATATTGCCCAGGAGTTCACCAGCGCGCGCATAACCCGCCGGGAAAAACTGAATATCGAAGAGGTCGCATCGCCCGAGACGCCTCAATCCTCCTCAGGCCGAGTGGCGTGATGTCGACGACCAATATGCAGGATGCGGTCGTTGTAGGAGGGGGGTTCTACGGCGCAGCGATCGCGGTTTACCTTGCCAGACAACGCGGCATGAAACAGGTCATGCTTATCGAGCGTGAATCTTCGCTGTTGAGCCGGGCCTCTTATAACAATCAGGCTCGCGTACACAATGGCTACCACTACCCGCGCAGTTTCACCACGGCATACCGCAGCCGGGTCAACCTTCCGAAATTCGTTCAAGACTGGCCTGAAGCCGTAAAACAGGACTTCACCAAGCTGTATGCAATCGCACGACGCAATTCGAAGGTTACTGCCAACCAGTTCGAACGCTTTTACAGGGAAATTGGGGCAAAAATCGAGCTGGCCAGCCCTGCGCTTCGATCACTATTCGAGCCAAGGCTGATCGAAGAGGTTTTTCTGGTTGAAGAGTACGCATTCGACTCGACTCAACTGGCGAGATGGGCAATACGTGAACTGCAGGAGAGCGGTGTGCGCATTCGCCTGAATACCCAGGCCGTGGCCATTGCCAACAGCCCGAACCAATCGCTGAACATTACCCTGGCCCCCGACGGCAAAGATCGGGAACAGATCAGCGCTCGATACGTCTTCAACTGCACCTACAGTGGTCTGAACCAGTTTGGCGGCGACTTTCCTGGCACTCGCACTGCGTTGAAACAGGAAATTACCGAAATGGCGCTCATGCGAATGCCGCCAGCACTGAGCGATCTGGGTATCACCGTAATGGATGGACCGTTCTTTTCCGTTATGCCCTTTCCAGCTCGTGGCTTGCATACGGTTTCGCATGTTCGCTACACGCCCCACCTGCATTGGGCCGACGACCCTAATACAAATCCCTACCAAAAGCTGGACACCTATCAAAGGGATACACGCGTGGATCGGATGATTCGCGATATTGGGCGCTACTTGCCTTCAGTACTGGGCTCCGAATACGTCGACTCACTCTTCGAGGTCAAAACCATTCTCAGCAAAAATGAAGGCGACGACGGCCGACCTATTTTGTTCGAGAAACACGAAACCCTCCCGGGCTGTTATTCCATCCTGGGTGGCAAGATCGACAATATTTATGACGTGCTGGAAAAGCTCGAGACTGAAAACCTGTCCGGCACGCAAACCACCTCTTCCGAGCAAGCACAATGAATTCGCTGATTGAAATTACTATTCCGGTCCTGAACGAAGAGTCAACGCTCGCGGAACAGGTTCGTAAAACCCACGATTATATTCAAACCAACCTGAGCGATATCGGCATCATCCGCATTGTCCTCGCGGATAATGGATCCACCGACCGAACTCAAGAAATTGCTCTGGAGCTGCAAAAAAGCCTGTCCGACGTTCGCTACCTGCGCCTTGAACAGCGCGGAGTCGGTCGTGCGCTAAAAGCGTCCTGGACACAATCGAGCGCCGACATCGTCGGCTACATGGATCTCGACCTGGCCACCGACTTGAGCCACCTGCGCCCGGCGCTCGAAGCGCTGAAAGCCAACAAGGCAGATATTGTGACTGGCTCGCGCCTGGCCAAAGGCGCCAAGGTCATCGGACGCAAACCCCTCAGAAACGTTACCAGCTTTGGCTTTAACCTCATCGTCAAACTGATTTTCCGAACGTCATTCAGCGATGGGATGTGCGGGTTCAAATTTCTCCAGCGCAGTGTTCTCGCCCCTTTGATGCAGACAGGCGCCAACAGTGACGGATGGTTTTTTGCAACCGAGTTGCTGATCACCGGGGAACACTTGAAATACCGCGTGATGGACTTGCCGGTCACCTGGACTGATGATCCGAACTCGAAGGTGAAAGTGCTCAAACTGACCATCGAGTACCTCAAAGCGATGTTTTCCCTGCGCCAACGCCTGAACAACTCAAAGCGTGAAGCATGAAGAACACGAGTCTTTCGCCAGACCATAAACAGTTGATATTGGGTACCGCCCTCTGGGGCTGGGGTATTGAACGTGCCCAGGCATATGAGTTGCTTGAGCAGTTTTTGCTCAGCGGCGGAACAATGGTCGACACCGCGACGAACTACCCTATCAACAAGCGTCAGGAGGACTTCGGTCTCGCTGTTCGCTGGATTGCTGACTGGGTCAGGCAAAACACCAGCTCCAAACTCGCACTGACTGTCAAAATCGGCTCGAAGGACAATATGGGCTCGCCTGAAGTCAGTCTGAGCCCGGATGATATAGATCGCGCATCGAGTACCCTGCACAGTCAATTTGGTTCGGCACTTTCCTGCGTTTCGATCCACTGGGACAATCGCGCAGAGGACGACATCGACGGCGCGACCATTGCAGATACCGTCGAGGCCATGTCCAGACTTGAACAGCAGGGTCTCGGTATCGGTCTTTCGGGTATCAGACATCCCGAGCTTTATTACAAGGCCGATCCGTCGCTCTCTCGCAAGTGGGCCATTCAGGTCAAAGAGAACCTCAAGACCCATGCTGCTCGCGCAGCCTACGAAGCCTGGTTTCCCGATGCGAAGTATCTGGCCTACGGTATCAATCTTGGCGGCCTGAAGACCGAAGCGGCCAAGACAAACAGTTCGATGGAATTGCGCAACATCAATATTCCTCAGGCGTTTACACAGAAGCTCGTCGACTTCCTCAACGAGCCGCACGCATTCGAACCAAGACCCACAACGCTCAACGAACTGGCCCTCGCCGCTTCCTTTGTAAACCCGTCGCTGTCCGGGATCGTCATTGGCCCCAGAAACACCGACCAATTGGACAATACCCTCAACTATTGGAAATCGCTGCAAGCACAAGCAGACACAAGTACAGGGCAGAAAGTCTTCACTCGACTGTTCGAAGAATTACCGTCCGACTAGGAAGACTCGCTGACAATGCAACCGCTCAAATTCATATTTGCAGGCGTCGCCAATACGGCCATCGGCTATGGCGTTTTCCTGCTACTTGTCACATTGCTGGACATGAACCCTTCCTATGCGAACGCCATTGGCTATGTCATTGCCTTGATAGCCGCGTTCATCCTCAACAAGACTTTTGTGTTCAACCAATCCACCACTGATCGAAGCACGATACCGAAGTTCATTGTTGCTTTCGGCATTGCTTTTGGAATCAACCAGCTGGTGTTGATCTCCGGGTATCGCCTGGCGGGCCTGGATCCGAAAATCGCGCAAGTATTTGCCATGATTTCTTACACCATCAGCTTTTACGCTCTGAACAAAAAATTTGTATTCAACAAAAAAACAGATATCGATTAAAAAAGACACTACACAAGGACACAACAAGTGCCGACCACCCCCATCAACAAGCGCGTCACAAACGCCTTGTTCTCACCGCTTAGTTATGGCTTAGCTCTTCTGCTCTCCATGGCAGTTGGTGTTATTTTTTTTATTGCCAACAACACAACTATCCCTGCACCACTCCCACCAGAAGAAAATTATATTCCCGCACTGAAGGTTAACTTTGATCAGTGCACAACTGGAAAATACTGGATAACTGTAAATGGCTGGGCACTATTGGACCGGCCTGACAGCGCGACAAAAATCCACCTATTTGCCACCGGGCCAGGCGGTTCTATAAAACTGACAACACGGCGCCTGCAAAGAAAAGATGTCAGTGACTTTCTAAAAATTCACAGTGATTTCCACTTGCACGGTTTTTACGCATCAGCAATAGGGCGCAACCTGAGCCAGCGGTATGGTGAAAAAGTAAAAATCTTCATTGAAGACTCGAAGGGCTTAATTCACTACGGAGGCGAAAATGTCTGCACAGCAAATTGATTCCAACACCCAAAAGACACTGGCCTTTGTGTTATTTATTGCCTTGTTCTACTTGTACTTCTTTCTAACTCTGGAACTCAAACCTTTTTCCGACGATGTAACTTTTCTATCAGTTGCCACATCAGGCGAATCACCGCTCCACTATTTAGCCAGGCGCTACAACGTCTGGACAGGTAGGATCGTTATTGAAGCAGTCATGTACACCACGATCGCCTATTCTGCGTTCTGGAAACTGGCAATACCTACTTTATTGCTACTTAGCATCTACGCCACCTGGAGAGTTTTCTTTTCCAAGACAATCGACTTCCGCTATGGCATTCCGATCTGCATGGCTTTAATGCTGTTAACAGGCCACAACATCCTCGACACCACCATATATTACGTGACCGGATTTTATAACTACTTGCTTCCGATTTCAGCAGCAGTTTTTGTATGCGCAACATTCATGCGCCCCTCGTTATTCTCTACCCCCGAGAAATTTCTCGCCATTCCTCTCGCACTGATCGCATCACAGTCCGAGCAGGCCGGCATATCAACACTCGCACTGTTTACCGTTTCTTTATTATGGGACAAAAAGAGTTCATTAGCATATAGAAGCACACTACTGGTAATCGTTGCCATTGGATTTGCGTTTCTTATCACCGCCCCAGGGAACTACCTGCGCCTCGTCTCCGAATTGCGCTACATGCCAGAATTCAATGACTACAATATAATAAAGAAAATCTCGACTGGCTTTGATGTTTTCAACGCCCACTACACCGACACAAGAAATCTATACCCAAAAGCGATCGGAATACTAATAACGATGCTTGCCTTTCAAAAACAATTCAAATTCAAAAAAATTGCCTTTGTATTGATGGCGATCGGAGTATTCCAAGGAAGTATTTTTTCTAACATCTTCAACATAGGAACAAATGAGTATTACTCCCTGCGCTACGCAAGCACAGGACTCGGCCTGGAGTACTTTTTGTCCTACACGCTTAGTATTCTTTCCCTTGTCAGCATGATCTACATCATGAAACAACTGTTAGAAAATGACGCGAGCTTCTATCTCGCCACTTTCTTCCTGCTCCTGCATACCGCAGTTACGACTCTGGTAGGTCTTTCTCCGACAGCATATGAATCGGGCTACAGGGTTCTATTGGCAGGTGACATGATAAGCCTAATGTTGATTTGCCTGCTCATTAAAGAACTCATTGATCAGCGCAGTCATTGCGTGCTGCCTACCCCTTCGAAATAACCCCTTGATCAAGAGTTCCATGTACCGAACACTTGATTAACAGGTGTTCGGTACATATAAAGGGATAAACGGAGGGGATGGGGAGGGGGCGATGGGTATCTATAAGCAAACCATCCAGTCAAGAGCCCAGCTCAAAATCCACAATCAGTTTTAACGCCAATACTTTTCCATACTGACGCAACTCTGGTACAGCGGTAGCCTCCCAATAGTCCGCCTTTAACATAGGCCCTATATAGAACAACCAATCGGACGCCTTTCCCTGCTGACTTAGCACGGCCAATTCACTGCTAACACACAACCCAAGGTTTAACGCATCGACCTTCAAAAGACCATCGCGCTCCAGCTGTCGGATCAAACGATCCTCAACCCGCCTAAGATTGGTGTTAGGTCCTGTACAATTTACGACTTTGGCAACTTTCAAGCTTGTAACGGATTGCTCGCCTCTTGCTTGAATATCAATATTCATGCCTTCTGCACAAGTTGTTACAGCCTTGATCCGTCCCGCTATTGAGCGAATTTGCCCGCGCGACTGAGCCCTCTCGAAGCGGCTGTACGCCTCCGGGGCCACTCGATGGCGATGAACATCCCAATAAGCCTGGAGGTGCCGCAGAAACCGTTGACGCTCGATGTTGGGCAGACGTTTCCACAACGTAGGAGTAATGGGCCGCAATGCACCCAGAACATCTCGCCAGTCAACACCCCGCTGCTCACACAAATCGACTTCAGTACGAATTACCCGCATGTAACTACGTACGGTTGACGCAGTGCTCATTAACTTAGCAACGATGTCCGTAGACAGCAGCTCAGCGTTACGGCTTGCACGATGAGGAGCAGGGCACAAACCGCGACGCGAGAGCATATGAATTGGCCCCCGATGCCCTTCATGTATCAGTCCGAGCGCAACGTCGAGCGCGGTTAGCCCGGCCCCCACAAGCAGAATCGGTAAGTCGACATCTGGAGTGGCTGCTTTACTGATCGCCCAAGGGTCAGATTCATAAAGATCAGATTCAACGTGAGATGTAAAACAATCCAGATCAACAGGTGAAAAGTTACCAAACGCGAGCACCACTCGATCCGCGATAACTTTTTCACCGCCGGCCAACTCAACAACGCCTTGCGCACCTTGTGCCTTTATTGAATGCACTTCGGAAACTAGTCGTTCCAACCGCACGCTCTTCGAGCAATGCTTTTCGGCATCATCCAGAACCGACGTCAGATACTCTCCATAAATCTTGCGCGGAATGAATGACGATGCCGTGCAGGCAGGATCCCTCGCCTGGCAGAAGCGCAGAAAGTGCTCAGGATCATCGACGTCCGCACTCATATTCCCCGCAGGCACATTGAGCAGGTGTAACGGGCTGTTGGTGCCGTACGCCAATCCTCGCGCCATGGTCCCGGAGCGGTTGATGAGTACGACTCGGACATCGGAGAGGCTGCGACGCAAGAATTGTGCTGCCGTTACTGCACCGCTGAAACCAGCGCCAATGATGACGAGGGTTTTCATTGATCAAACCTTTTATCCAGGTATTCCAGTACTCTTGCGATGGATTCGGACAGTTCTTCGGCAACAGTGTTGATGCGAATATCCGGATTGACCGGTGCCTCATAGGCAGAGTCGATCCCGGTGAAGTTCTTGATCTGGCCCGCTCTTGCCTTGCTGTAGAGTCCTTTCGGATCGCGTCGCTCACACTCTTCCAGCGAGGTGTCGATAAAGACTTCGACAAATGCTTCATTGCCGATGACGTCACGCGCCATGGCGCGATCACGATGAAACGGGGAAATGAACGCGGTAATCACGATCAACCCGGCGTCGATGAGTAACTTCGACACTTCTGCAACACGTCGAATATTCTCGACCCGATCAGCATCGGTAAAACCCAGATCCTTGCACAAACCCATGCGCAAGTTGTCGCCATCCAACAGAAATGTGTGCCGGGCCTTGGCCACGAGTGCCTGCTCCAGAGCATTGGCGATCGTCGACTTGCCCGAGCCACTCAAACCCGTCAGCCAGATAACAGCCGGTTTTTGCCCCTTTACCTGAGCTCTTGCCGACGCACTGATGGCGGTAGCGTGAAAAACCAGATCCTTGCTCATACGATTAACCTTATTCGAATCAGACTACAAGACCCGCCAGCAACTGGCGGGCCTTCTGCTCTAAGCGTGGGGCAACAGGCGATCACGCAGGGCCTTGATGCGAGCCTCGCAGATCCGGTAAGACTCACTAGCCAGCAAGTCAGCACGCTGTTGCTCATCGGTCAGCGCAAGCGTATGGGTATCGCAACCGATCCGGTGAATGTAATCACCGATAAAATCACAGGTACGCAGTGATGCCCAATCCGTCCCGTCGCGCGTGAACAACTGCAGGGTCAGATAATAGTCTTCCATGTACTTCATATCATCAAAGTACGTGACGGCTTCCAGATCGCACTTGTTCAGATCGAGGAGGAAACTGTGCAGCGGCGCGTGGTTATGTTCGACGAAATCACGGTAGTTATCGCCGTAATCGAAAATCTTTTCACGCTTGACGATGCAACCAGTCGCCGAATCCACCATGGTGGAGTAGACACGTGCAAAGGTTGCATTTTTGCCACTCGACTTGATCTGTTCCAGTTGTGAGCTGTAAGCCCACGGAAACAGCATGTCGTCATAATCAAGAAATGCTGCGTAACCACTACCGACTGCTTTAAGCGCGTCATTGAGCATCAACGAACGCAGGTCCGGCGTTTGCTCCGTCGAGAAGTAACGACGAATCACCGGAGCACAATGTTCACTCCACGGCAATTGAGCGAGTTGCGTTTCAAGTGTTGCAATTTCCTCGTCATCCATGTCCTGGATAGCCAGAACAGGCAACACCTGACTACCGGACTGAGCGATCAACGAAAGAAGTGCATTGATCAGCGATGCCCGGTCACCACGACGGTGGTAGCGCACAATTGTCGATACGGTATCGAGCGCAGAACCGTGGACACCGTCCTCCGGCAACAGTCGGAAACATGAGGCTTCGCAGCATATCTTGTAGCCGATCGCCGGAGCATTCGGGCGCAATTCCATGCAGGCAACTTGATCAGCCTCGATACTGAAGTTGGCAGTGCCTTCGCCCTGCACGAACGACGGATCGTTTCGCAAACTGGCCGACACGGAATAACCCTCGTGCCGCTTCGCCATTTTCAGCAACGACTCGACGGCCGTTGCAGGGAACAGGCAAATATCACTGAAGCGCAGCGTGAAGTCAGATTCGGCAGGCACATGACCGGAGATTTTCACACCTTGTCCCTGCAACGCCTGGTGAAGCTCTGCGTTTTCGACAGAAACCGAGCAAGCCTTGAACGCCCCTGAATTGGCAAGGCATGTCAGGAACTTGCGGCGCAACTCAGGTTCAGCCTCCAGGCGTGCCACGGCTTCAGGTGTCAGCACGACATTCAGCTTCAATTCTGCTGGCAGGACACAATTGGTGGTCGCCGAAAACGACTGGCCGGACAATGCACGTCCGATGGAGTTGAGGTAGCCGTAACCAAAGCGGGTATCGGGCTCAAGGTGCGCCCCCTCAGCCCATTCGTTCCAGGCGTTTACCACTACGTAGCGGCGATCTTCCGGCAGGTTCTGCTCGGAGTAATCCACCAGATACTCCATCCAGCTCTGGAATTTTTCCGTAGTGAAGTGGTTAAGCACGTACGCCCGGTTACCGTAACGAGCAGTGTTATCCCAGGTTGGAACCAGCGACCGGAACAGCGTGAAATCCTTGCCCAGATCCTGCCCCATGTAGTGATCGGCAACTTCGCTGTAGTTAATGACGTTACCTTCCAGAGGCCAGTAAGGGCGCAACTGGCTGCGAGTGTCCTGAACCGCGTCGGCAGTCCAGTCATGCAGTACCCGTTCGACGGCAGAGTCCATGCCATGGTCTTGCGGATTTGTCGCACCGCGCGTCAGCGTCGCCACCATGTATGGTGCCTTGAGGCCCTCGCGCTCGCACTCTTCGCGCCACACAGCCAAGTATTCGTCGATATGCTCGATCGAGGATGGACGATACACGTGCAACATCGGACGCCCATCTACTTTGATATAGCGCTCGTCCTTGAAGAACGGGATGAGATAGCGAATAAAACCACGGGCGTCTTCTTTCGAATAGACCTGTCCCAGCAGAATTTCCGCCTCATTACCATCCCAGCGGCGAGTCCAGTTCTCGTTCGCCCAACAGAAACAGAACGGCATATCGATCTGCTGATTATCCAGCAGCATCTGTGCCGGCTTCTCGAGGATCATTCTGCCGGTAAACCAGTAATGATAGAAAATCAGGCCGTGAACACCTGACTTCTTCATCATTTCAGCCTGCTGTTCCAACCTGGCCGGGCCGTCAAGATGGTAGTAACCGATGTCCTCGTGCGGGACATGTTGCTGATAATGACCATAGAACAACGGATTGGCCGAACGGACTTTGTACCACTCGGTAAATCCGGTGCCGTGCCATTCATCATTCTCGGGTGTCGGATGAAACTGCGGCAGGTAGTACGCCAGCACCTTGATGGTGTCGTGTGTGATGCTCGCAGAGTAATCAACCTGTGGCTCGTAATATTCCCGAGGCTCATGCGAAATCTGCGGAGCTTCCAACTGATAGTTACGTCCCTCACTGGTGGTCGTATTGACCAGTATCAGGCGTTCCAGCGAACGGCTCAGCAGATCGCCGGCAACGGCGTCTTCGCTGCTCGCGAAGTGCTCGAATTGCAATGGCAACTGCAGCAGGTCACTGATAGTGCCAACCCGTGCCCAGAACAGCCCGACTCGAGGGAATTGCGCACTAGGGAAAGTAGTCGCATCGATCTCGCGGTACTTTTCCAGAGCCGTGGCAATCACGTTTCCGGCATCAGTCCAGCCAGCCTGGTGGTAGATGGCAGACTCAGGTCGGGTGTCGACGGGATATACAACCTTCGCGTCCCCATCGAGCAATTGAAGAATCTGCCCGACATTGGCAGGGGAACCGCATAGTAGCTCCAGGCGCTCTTTCAACCCCGAACCATCATCGTTATCGGCGCTGCCGGCTTCGTCATGGAAGTGCGCTATTACGTCGTAAGCTTTCAATCGACTGCCGAACTGGACAATCAGCGCAGCAATCGCTCCAACCTGCCCAGGGACAACCTCAACGACCAACTTGCGCAACAGAGGCACTGCTGCACGCAACGCTCTGTCGTCAAACTTCGAGCTATCGCCGCTGCTGCGAGAAATGAACAGATCGAATTCGACCGGGACATTTTTGAGGTAGCTGAGCCAATGGCCCGACAATTGCTCACCGCTCAAATGAAGATGAACGGCAACCATTCCAGGCGCTGTTGTTGGTGCCTCTGGCAGGTAAGGATCCAGGTAGTAAGGCACCACTTTGAGTACTTCGTACTCAGTCAATGCGGCGTCGCCAAGCGGTTTTGAAACCTGATTCAACGCCAGTCGCTTCTGGCTGAGCTTGAGCTTGCGGACTGCAATAGCCAGTGCATGACGCAAACCGCCACGGCGAGCTTCGCGTACAAAACGGCTGAGCAGCTGCGGCTGTTGCGCAAGCAGATTCAACAGTTGTATGGCGACGCGATGGCGGCCGACCTTGCGGGATAGATGGTAGTTACGACCTTTGGTGTCGTGGATCGACCGGCCTTCGTAGTACCCGTGGCGCAAATAATGGATCAGCGGATTGATACGGCGTAACCGCACGTCCGGATAGTTGTCGAGATAGGACTTGGTGGAAAATCCTGCCGACGGGTCACGCCCCTCACGCCAGCCCTGCTCAAGATAGTGCTGCAACGGGTCGACACCCGCCGCCCGAACATCTTTGTAGGTACTGAGGTAGTAAGCGGCATCGAACAGCTCGCTCTGAGCCGGATGATCATCTCGATAGCGAAGACCGAACCGCTCTGCAATGCGCGAGACAAGGGATTTCAGCAAAAAGCGTCCAGAAGAATAACGACGCAGGTCAGCCTCAAGGCTCTCAATTGATAGCTCCGCGTCTGAAAGAGACGTCTTGAAAACACCATACTCAGTCTCGAGCCAACGACGGTGTCCGTCGAGGTTTGAGTAATCGGCCTTCAACGCTTCGTGTCGTTTATCAAGTTCGCCGTAGTCGGCGGCAAGCGTCGTGATGTTTTGTTCTTTCAGCCTCAGTTGCACATTCAGATCAGCGTTGTTTTCATCGAAACGACGCATGAGTCGATAGGCAGGCAAACGTTCGTTCATCGCCTCGCAAAGGCTGTTGACAGTGCTGACGACCGCCTGGTCATCTGCACGCTCATCACGCGAGAGTTCCAATAGCAGAAGGCTGAGGTTCAAGACATCGGCCGGTACTGCGGAATCCTTTTTGAGCTCGTCCAGCGTAAAGCTGTTGTGCTGCAGCGACCGCTGGAGAAAGTTGCTCTGATATTCCAGGAACTCGGAGCCCTGCGGGTCAAACGGCAACCCCAGCGACTCAGACATGCGTCGCAGCTGCTTCTCGGGTTCCTGAAGCATCAACTCGTAATTTACAAAAACGCGCGATGCTCCCTGGCTGTATTTCAAGCTGAACAGCATGTGCTCAAGCCAGAGAAAGTAGCCTTTCTCAACTTCAAACTCGTTCCGTTTGACCAATGAATGCGCAACGTTTATCGGATTACGGAAAGCAATGACATAGCTGACCTGCAGACCCAGTTCGGCAAAGATCTCCTGCCAAAATGGCAGCAGTCGGGACATCCGCGGGTCTTTTACACCAAAACACTTGATCTCATTGAGCTTATCGCGCAGATGCTCGATTGCTCGCGCCTTGTGGCTCTGCGCGACCGGCGAGTCCAGCTCTTCCCGGCGAATGGGAAGCAGACTGTCCCAGGCGTGCCCCAGATCCGCCAGCAACTCTTCGTTGTAAGCGGTAATCGTTGCGTCTTCAAAAAAGCCTTTTTCGTTATTGCCCGACTCGGCAGGCAACAGGTTATCGCCCAGATCGACACCAAGGACTTTCAAACCACGCGTAATGGCACTCGTACCGCTTCGGTGCATGCCCAGAACTACGACTATTTGTTTATGATCCATAAGATTAATTATGCTCAACACTTGAAATGGTAAAAGCTGGGATACATTTGAAATCTACTGTCCCGGTTGCTGTGATCGCAGTCTCCGGCAGAACGCGAAACAGGCAGGCATCGATTAAACGATGCAGATAGGTCTCCGCTTCCCCTACGACACCGACCACTCCTGAGTTGAGGAAATACGTTCCGGGGTTCAAATTGCACTCGAACTCGAATTCAACATCGACTTCAGCTTCAGCTGCCACGTAGGCGATGGCGTCCTGAGCGCTCGCCGCGCTCGCCGCGCCACCGATCTCGATACCGGCGAGCGTTTTTATCATCATGCCAAAGCGAACAGCCCCCGCCCCCGTCGAAAAAGCTACGCGATAGGTATAACGGTAGCTGTCACCGCGCTTGAGACAGTTAACCTGTTTGCCGGCCGCATTGAGGATGCGCGGCTCGCTGATCAGCACGCCGTGAGATTCGTAGGACATCACACTTTTGGAAACGATATGAGGATCGAAGTACTCCTCAAGTCCGTTGTCCTTCGCCTGTGACGCCTCGACTGCCACCTCGGTGCGCTTGGCCTCGCGCTGGAGTTCAAGGCGCTCGAGCACACCGGTCTTAATCGATTCGCGGATTTCCGCAACTTTGTCCGCAGGCGCGTACAGCAGCTTCTGGTACTGGCCGACAATGACCTTGGGCACACCTTCGGCGAGCTTCTCGCCCTTATCCAGCAGAATCGCCCGCGTACACAGTTCGATGACGGCACTCCCGGAATGCGACACAAACAGGATGGTCGCGCCACTCGCCTTGATCGCCTCGATCCGCGCGAAGCATTTACGCTGGAACAATTCATCGCCGACCGACAGCGCTTCATCAACAATCAGGATTTGCGGGTCAACATTGATCGCCACGGCAAAAGCCAGGCGCACCATCATGCCACTGGAGTAGGTCTTGACCGGCTGATCGATGAATTCGCCGATTTCCGCAAAGGCTTCGATCTCGGCAAAACGGGCTTCAGTCTCGTCTCGTGTCAGGCCAAGTACGGCAGCATTCATGTACACGTTTTCGCGACCACTGAATTCAGGGTTGAATCCGGAACCCAGCTCCAGCAAGGCTGCGACACGACCATGAGTCATGATGTCGCCGTGTGTCTGATTGAGCGTGCCGCAAATCATCTGCAAAAGTGTCGATTTACCGCTACCGTTTCGCCCGAGGATACCAACCGTTTCGCCTCGGTTGATGGTGAACGAAACATCCTGCAGGGCCCAGAATTCACGAAAATATTGCTTGCGTCCGCGTGCGAACATCTGCATCAGCCGATCTCTCGGCTTGTCGTAAATATGGAAACACTTACTCAGGTTGTTGACGGCAATGGCGGTATTAGAGGACATCGGCGAACCCTTTACGCGTTTTTTGGAACCACGCAAATCCTAGCCAAAAGACAAGAGCTGCAGCGATATAGTAGAAACCCAAGTGAATCAGACTCGGCAGTTCACCCCTGAAGAGCAGAGCCCGGGTATCTTCAATTGCCGGGGTCAGGGGGTTCAAAAAGAGCAGATGCCGGTATTCTTCAGGCAGCGCCGTGATCGGATAAAAAATCGGTGAAAGAAACATCAGGACGGAAGTGCAGACACCGATGATCTGACTGACATCTCGCAGGTACACGCCCATTGAGGCGAGAAACCAGACCAGGCCGACAACAAAAATGATCAGAGGAGCCAGAAATACCGGGAGCAACAGAATGGTGTACTGAAGCTTTCCGAAGAAAATCAGATAAGCAATCAGCCAGACACTGAGGCTGACGAGAAAGTGAAACATGGCCGCGCCCAGCGTAACCCATGGAAGTATTTCCAGCGGAAACACCACTTTCTTCACGTAGTTGACGTTGCCGATAATCAGACCCGGGGCTCTGTTTATGCACTCGGCAAACAGATTGAAAACGATCAGGCCCGCAAACAACATGAGCGCAAACTCGGTTTTCGAACTGCTATCGACGCTCCATCGGGCTTTGAACACGACGCTGAATACGAATGTGTAAATCACCAGCATCACAATCGGATTGAACAGTGACCACAGCATGCCCATGATCGACCCGCGGTAACGCCCAACGATCTCCCGCTGCACCAGCGCCCGGATGAGACCTTTGTTGCGCCAGATGCTATTGAGCATCTCCTTTGGCGAAGCAGAAAAGTTCAGCATTGTCTCAAAACCTCAATAAATCCGAGGGAGTTTAAATTCCTCAGCAAACTCTCTCGTCCTGCCATCACTTGAATTACCACAACACTCTTCCTGAAAAAGGCCAAGTCCGACTGCGTATCAGATTCCATTGAATACCGCCGCCAAAAGCAGCCCAAGGTTGCCCCATAAGGATTGCCGGTAGACGCCAGATCGCCGTAACCAGATGATCCGCGCCAATCCGCGAGAATTTCGCGCCCGCTGAAACAGATCCAGCCTCATCCGGCTTTCTTCATTCAACTGGAATCTGGTCGACTCCAGCGCCGCAATATTCTTTTGATTCCACCCACGGAAACGACCGCGGAACTGCATCCGTACTCTGTTCAATTGCGCCATCAGGCCCGATGTAGAGCCGATGAGGTTTGCTCCGTGCTGCCTGTAGAGAATGGTTGGACAAACGTCGTAAGTGACTCGCCCTCCAGCACCTGAGACGAGGAGATACGCCCACCAGTCATGCGAAACGATGTCCAGACTGGAGCCTGCCTGCAGGAACAGCATACGGGCAGCCTGATTGAAGACCATTGTGTTGCCCCCTCCCACGCTTTGCACTAGCGCATTGGCAAATCCGACGGGACGCTCAAACAGAGGAGACAAACCTATTGGTGCCCCTTCCTCATCGATCAATTCGGTCCTGCCACAGTAAAGAGCCGGCTCCTGTGGGGAGGTGCCCTGAAGCTCGCACAGAGCACGCTCCAGCTTGTTTTCTTGCCAGATATCATCCTGATCGGCCCAGGCATAGAAATCGGACTCGATGGATTGGTCACAGGTCAGCGAAAGGAAGTTGGCGGCGTATCCACGTCCCGGTCCCTGGCGAATCGACAGTTTGCCCTCTCCCCAGCGCTCGGCGTATTCGCGTAATAATTCCAGGGTAGAGTCGTCAGAACTATCATCTGACACCACGACAAACCAGTGGGGATAGCTTTGTCGCGCAATGGACTCCAGCTGCTGTGCCAAAAAACGCTCGCCATTGAAGGTGCACAACAGAACGGCGACGCGTCCGGAAGGACCACCTGGTTCCTGCTGAAGCCGGTCGACAATGCGGTGATCCGGACTGCTGTTTTGAACATCCGGGAAAAGAGGGGCTACCACCGAGCACTCCGTTGCTTAAAGGAGAAAATTTCACCTGTGCCGATTCGTTCAACACGAGCGAGCATTCGACGGGCAAGGAGCGCGCCCTCGGAACGGCTCATGCGCCACTTCCAGCTGCGCAAAATTTGCAATTATAACGACGAAACATTGCCATTTGATAGCCCAGTGACATTATCGCTTTGCAAACGCTGGAAGCAGGACCGTCAGCCCCGACAAGACATGGATAACGTGAATATTGCAGATGAGCGCCGCGGTGGCGGCGCGTAGGGTATCAAGCCACCATCGTTAGAAAAAGGGTGGCAGTTTGCCAATGCCGATGTAGCAGGCAAAGGCCATCAACGGTCACACGTCTCCACTCAAGTACGCTGCCGCGATTGATACTGGTACGCCGTTCGCTTCAACGCATCGTCGACGCCAATGACAGGCGACCATCCCAGCCTATCGATGGTTTTACTGATATCGACCTGCAATGACCCACACAATCGCTGCGCGAGATCAGCACGACCGATCAGCGATGCGCCCGTCTTCAATACCCAGGAAGGAATCGACAGCAAGCGAGGCTTTACACCCAGGGCACTCGCCATGCGTCTGAGCAATTGAGTGGTGGACAAGTCTTCTCCATCACTGACCAGAAAGGTGTTTCCCGCCGCCTCTGGATGACTGATGCAGACATTGAGCAAATCCACCAGATTCTCAAGCGCAACAAGGCTGCGATGGTTATGTATCGCCCCAAGCGGCAGCGGAGTACCTCGTTCAAGCCAGCGCATCATGCTCAGGAAATTGGCCCCGACACCGGGGCCGTAGACCAATGGCGGCCGGATGACGACGACCTCCATACCCGTTTCGACGCTGATTGCTCGCAAGGCGTCCTCTGCTTCGCTTTTTGATAGGCCGTAAGGATCGAGCGGCGCCGGTAGATCGTCCGCCTTGAAGACAACTCCCGGCAGGGTCATTTCACCGTTGACCTTGATCGAACTGACGAAAATGAATCTTTTAACGCCAGCTTCAGCTGCACTGCGTGCCAGACGAACAGTCCCTTCGACATTGATTTTGCGAAACCGCTCAAGAGCCCCCTCTGCCAAATCATTCATCACATGCACTCGCGCGGCACAATGAACAACCACGTCAATGCCAGCCAGAGGAGGCAGCAGGGCCCTGTCACCCATGTCAAATGCCACAACCCGGCACAGACCACTCAACCTGGTTTCGCCGCGCACAGCAGCAACAGGGCTGAATACCTTGTCGCGCAGCAGTCGAAACACGAGCGCCTCTCCGACAAACCCGGTCGCGCCGGTCACCAAAACTTGAGTACCGATCATTTAGCCTTGCTTCCAACCAGCGCTGTAGCCCAACAGATGCAAAAGAAAAACAGCTTGTCTCGTGCCCTGCGCCGACAGTCTCTGGCACTGAACGAGAGCTTTATCAGCTGCCGGCGCCCCAAAGGCAGCCAAGGCTCGACAAATGAATTCCGCTCAAGCCCCACCAGCCGAACGATCTGCCTGACCTGAGAAAACCACCACCCGTCATGAATGGTCTTGTAACGCATGATCAGAGAACCGATGCCGGCGTTTGCGCCTACCTGATTACTTTCATGCTGGCGATAATCCATGGAGGGACGCGCGTCGATGAACCAGAGAAATCCACGGCTACGTGCGAAAGAGTAAAAATACCAATCGTGGAGACTGACATTCTGCAAGTCGCTCCAGCTGCCCAGCATGGCGGCCTTGAGTGAATGCATCAGCTCACGAGTGAAGACGTATGTACATCCCGGCCCAGCGGCCTCGAACAGGAAATCCCAGGAGGTTTGGGGCTGAGCCTTGTCCAGCAGTTGTGTGCGGCCATCCGGCCAGAACGCGACAACATTGCTGGAGTAGGCATCCACGCCTCGCGCCTGAATTTCGCCGATCGCCCTCTCGAGCTTGTCCCGATACCAGACATCATCCTGATCGGAGAACGCGATGTAGTCGTATTCTTCGAGGGATACATCACGGATCAATCTGAAAAAGTTGCGTGCGGCACCACCGAACGCACCGACGCCAGGGAGCACATGAACACTCTGGCACCTGGCCGCATAGGCTAGGCACCAGGCCTCGGTACCATCAGTCGAGGGATCAACACTGATATAGACGCTCAGGTCTACACCGGACTGTCGAAGAATCGAATCGAGTTGCTCTTCGATCCACTGCATTCCATTGAAGGCCGCCAGCAAAACCGCAACCTTGGGATGTTTTACTGGCATAGCCTTCCTGCTTGCACCGATTTTAACTTTCTCACCCGAAAACGCTTTGTTATTCGAATCAGTGAGAAGGCGAGTCCAGCAACTTCTGCAGGTATTGACCGTAGCCCGTCTTCTTCAATGCATCAGCTTGCTCAGCCAACTGATCGGCGGTGATCCAGCCATGGTGGTACGCAATTTCTTCCAGGCAGGCCACTTTCAAACCCTGACGCTGCTCAATGGTATGAACGAAGTGACTGGCTTCAAGCAAAGAGTCGTGAGTACCTGTGTCCAGCCAGGCAAAGCCGCGACCGAGCATCTCGACATTCAGGGATTTTTGCTCCAGGTAGGCGCGGTTCACATCAGTGATTTCCAGCTCTCCCCGCTCGGAAGGCTTGATGTTCTTCGCGATCTCCACGACTTGATTGTCATAGAAATAAAGACCTGTAACCGCATAGCTGGATTTTGGCTTCAGTGGCTTCTCTTCAATACTCAACGCGCGACCGGACGCATCAAATTCCACAACACCAAAACGCTCGGGATCAGAGACGTGATAACCAAATACAGTCGCGCCGTGCTGTTGAGAGCTGGCCGAACGCAAGTTGTCAGAGAAGTGCTGACCATAAAAGATGTTATCGCCCAGGATCAGACAGCAAGGATCCTTTCCGATGAATTCTTCACCAATGATGAAGGCCTGCGCCAGACCGTCCGGACTTGGCTGCTCGGCATAAGTCAGCTTGATTCCGTAACGACTCCCATCGCCCAATAGTTTACGGAAACAAGGCAAATCTTCCGGGGTTGAAATAATCAGAATTTCACGCATCCCGGCAAGCATCAGCACTGACAGCGGATAAAAGATCATCGGCTTGTCGTAGATCGGCAGCATCTGCTTGGAAACACCAAGGGTCAACGGGTGCAGGCGCGTACCCGAACCACCGGCGAGAATGATGCCTTTACGATTTGTCGTGGTCATTTATTAAGAACTTCCCTAAGCATTCGGGTTACACCACTTTGCCAATCCGGCAAGTGTAGAGAAAAATTATCGCGCAGCTTCTGAGTATTCAAACGTGAATTCAGAGGCCGACGAGCGGGTGTCGGATATGCAGTCGTATCGATCGGATTGATCGCAGTAACTGCAAGCTGCTCGCCATTGTCCCGAGCGAACGCGATGACATGGCTTGCATAGCCGTACCACGATACTTCGCCGCTCGCTGCGAGGTGATACACACCCGCCAGCTCCGGCTGCTGAAGCACCTTGTGAATCGCGATTGCCGTGACATCGGCGATCAGGTCAGCCCCTGTAGGAGCCCCTATCTGATCGGCAATCACACTGAGTGTTTCGCGATCTTTTGCCAGTCGAAGCATGGTCTTGGCGAAGTTATTGCCGCGAGCACCATAGACCCAACTGGTTCGAAAGATCAGATGCTTGCAGCCCGACGCAGCGATTGCCTGCTCACCGGCGAGCTTGCTTGCACCGTAATGATTGACCGGTGCGACCGCATCGGTCTCCTGCCATGACGCAGAACCCTCACCACTGAACACGTAATCGGTTGAGTAATGAATCAGCCAGGCATCCAGCAAAGCCGCCTCTTCAGCCATGACTTGACTGGCATCGCCGTTGACGCGATCGGCCAACTCGACTTCGGATTCGGCCTTGTCGACTGCGGTGTATGCAGCCGCGTTGACAATGACATGGGGCTTGAGCTGGCGGATTGTCGCACGCAACGCGTCCAGATCCGACAAATCGCCGCACAAACCATCAACAGCATGACGATCCAGCGCTACCAACTCACCAAGCGGGGCAAGGGAGCGCTGCAGCTCCCACCCAACCTGACCATTTTTTCCAAGCAGGAGGATTTTCATACTTTGTTCGAACGATCAGCGTAATTCTGGTCGATCCACTGCTGGTAGCTTCCGCTTTTGACGTGAGCGACCCATTCATTATTGTTCAGATACCACTCGACGGTCTTGCGAATGCCGGTTTCAAAAGTTTCTTCCGGTGTCCAGCCCAGTTCACGCTGGATTTTACTGGCATCGATGGCATAGCGCTGATCATGACCTGGACGATCCTGAACGTAAGTGATCAAGTTCGCATGCGGACGATGCGCAGAGTCGGGACGTAATTCGTCGAGAAGAGCACAGAGAGTGTTCACAACTTCAATATTCTGCTTCTCGTTGTGACCGCCAATGTTATACGTCTCGCCAATGACGCCTTCGGTCACGACCTTGTAAAGCGCACGCGCGTGATCTTCGACATAAAGCCAGTCACGTACCTGGTTTCCTTTGCCATAGACCGGCAACGGCTTGCCTTCCAGCGCATTGAGAATGATCAACGGGATCAACTTTTCAGGGAAGTGGCAAGGACCGTAGTTGTTCGAGCAGTTGGTCACAAGCGTCGGCAAACCATAAGTACGAGCCCAGGCACGGACCAGATGGTCGGAGCTGGCCTTGCTTGCCGAATACGGCGAACTTGGCTGATAGGGAGTCGTTTCAGTGAAGAGATCTTCCGGACCTTCGAGGTCGCCGTAAACTTCGTCCGTCGAGATATGGTGAAAGCGGAAAGCGGCCTTGCGCGCATCATCCAGCGCAGTCCAATAATGGCGTGCCGCTTCCAACAGCGTGTAAGTACCAATGATATTGGTCTGAATGAACTCGGAAGGACCCGAGATGGAGCGATCGACGTGAGACTCTGCGGCCAGATGCATGATCGCATCCGGTTGATGCTCACGCAGGACACGGTCGATCTGCTCACGATCGCAGATATCGACGCGCTCGAACGTGTAACGCGAGTTTCCGCTGACTTCGGCCAACGACTCAAGGTTACCGGCATACGTCAGCTTGTCGACGTTTACCACTGCGTCGGTAGTGTTGGAAATGATATGACGGATAACAGCTGAGCCGATAAACCCGGCGCCGCCGGTTACTAGAATTTTCACGCGAAACCATACCCTTGAGTTGCTGACAGGGCCGCCAACCGAGCGCTGTCTAATCCATAAAAGCAAAAGCCATCAATCCAGCCGGGGCTTCTGACCAGAGTCAGTCTGTACCGACGTGGGAATATGCCACTATCGGACGAGCGCAGCATTTTACAGCTTAATGAACGTTTTACTAATGGATATAGACAAGCTGTGGCTAAAGTTTGGTTCGCCTTTCCTTCCATGTCGCAATCAGACAAGGCGCTTGCGTGAAGCCCTGGACGAACGTCCCAGAAACCAGCCAAAAACAGGCCCGATCAGCATACCCGCCAGCAATGCACCAACCGTGATCACTGATACCGGAAGTTGCGGCCCCGCCCAGCCAAGAAACAACAGGGAAACCGATTGCTGATTTTCGAGAACGAACGCAAGGATCGCCAATACAAGCAATAGAATTAAAACGGAAAACAAAATGCGCTTGAGATTACTCATGAGCAACTCCTTGCGTAACGGTGACCGTCAAGCCCCCTCCTCCTCTTCTTCATTCACGCGATCGCGCAGCTCTTTGCCTGGCTTGAAATGCGGAACGAATTTACCGTCCAGACTGACGGACTGACCGGTCTTTGGATTACGACCGACGCGCGGCGCACGATAGTGCAAGGAAAAGCTGCCAAAACCACGGATCTCGATACGATCTCCAGTAGCCAGGCATTGGGACATTTGCTCAAGCATGGTCTTGATGGCCAACTCCACATCTTTGGATGAGAGCAGCCCTTGATGGGTGACAATTCGTTCGATCAACTCCGACTTCGTCATATTTTTCCCTTCTTTTTCAAGCAGCTAGGTCAGCGCTTGAAAGGTTTTAGCACGCCCGGAAGATTTTGAACAGCCCAGGACTTGACATATCTTTCAACTCGCTACAACGCCCGGTTACAGGGCATCGAATTGCAGCCTGAGCGACACTCACCGACAAATCACCAACATGGTGCGAGTGACGTAGCCGGCAGGATTGAAGCCGAAGGGAAACCCATCTTCATCCCGAGCATCATCAGAACGCGTGATCACCTTGTAACCTGCCCCCTTGCATTCCTTGGCAGCGCGTTTCTGACACCTTTCCCAGCCTGAACCCAAGCCGGAGCAGTCAACCTCGATGCCACTCACTCCACGCACCGCATGGGTCTTGGCGCTGGTAGTACAGCCTGCCAACACCAGCAAACCCAACAGAACTATAAGCTTGTTCATTCACTTCCTTATGCCAGGCGCCTGCCCGACTACTGCGATCTTCAGCCTAAGCCTAGACGCGAATAGACGATTGATCCGATTAAAGAAACAGACCTCCCGGCGAAGGGAATGGTTTCACCGATTGACCGGAAAGCAGTCCCCCACTAAATCGCAGGCACAAAAAAGGGCGACCGAAGTCGCCCTTTTTGATGATCAGACAGAACTCAGTTCTGTTTGGCCATTGCTTGACGCAGCAGTGCCGCCATAGTGGTGTCAGCTGCTTCGCCTTCCGGAGCTGCTTTCAGGCTCTGGATGGCTTCTTTCTCTTCAGCATCGTCTTTCGATTTGATCGACAGCTGGATTACGCGGCTCTTACGATCAACGCTGATGATCTTGGCTTCTACTTGCTGGCCTTCTTTCAGAACGTTGCGCGCGTCTTCAACGCGGTCACGGCTGATTTCGGAGGCTTTCAGAGTCGCTTCGATATCGTCGGCCAGAACGATGATGGCGCCTTTGGCGTCAACTTCTTTCACGGTGCCAGTCACGATTGCGCCTTTGTCGTTAACCGAGACGTACTCGGAGAACGGATCGCTTTCCAGTTGTTTGATACCCAGGGAGATACGCTCACGCTCCGGGTCAACCGACAGGATAACGGTGTCCAGCTCGTCGCCCTTCTTGAAACGACGTACGGCTTCTTCGCCCACTTCGTTCCAGGAGATGTCGGACAGGTGAACCAGACCGTCGATGCCGCCGTCCAGACCAATGAAGATACCGAAATCGGTGATCGACTTGATGGTTCCGGAGATTTTGTCGCCCTTGTTGAACTGGCCAGAGAAGTCTTCCCATGGGTTCGACTTGCACTGCTTGATGCCCAGGGAGATACGACGACGCTCTTCGTCGATGTCCAGAACCATGACTTCCACTTCGTCGCCGACTTGTACGACTTTCGAAGGGTGGATGTTCTTGTTGGTCCAGTCCATTTCCGAAACGTGTACCAGACCTTCAACGCCTTCTTCCAGCTCAGCGAAGCAGCCGTAGTCGGTCAGGTTGGTTACACGAGCGGTAACGCGAGTGCCTTCTGGGTAACGGGCTTTGATAGCAACCCATGGATCTTCGCCCAGTTGTTTCAGGCCCAGGGAAACACGGTTGCGTTCGCGATCGTATTTCAGAACCTTGACGTCGATTTCGTCACCAACGTTGACGATCTCGGAAGGATGCTTGATGCGCTTCCAGGCCATGTCGGTGATGTGCAGCAGGCCGTCCACGCCACCCAGATCGACGAATGCGCCGTAATCGGTGAGGTTTTTGACGATACCTTTGACTTGCTGGCCTTCCTGCAGGGATTCCAGCAGAGCTTCACGCTCGGCGGAGTTCTCGGCTTCCAGGACGCTGCGACGGGAAACGACAACGTTGTTGCGCTTCTGGTCCAGCTTGATGACCTTGAATTCCAGCTCTTTGCCTTCCAGGTGCGTGGTGTCGCGCACTGGACGGACGTCAACCAGGGAACCTGGCAGGAACGCACGGATGCCGTTAACGTCGACAGTGAAGCCGCCTTTAACCTTACCGTTGATAACGCCCTTGACCACTTCCTCAGCTGCGAAGGCTGCTTCCAGAACGATCCAGCATTCAGCGCGCTTGGCTTTTTCACGGGACAGCTTGGTTTCACCGAAACCGTCTTCAACCGAGTCCAGCGCAACGTGAACTTCGTCACCGACGTTGATGTTCAGTTCGCCAGCGTCGTTGTAGAACTGCTCCAGCGGGATCAGTGCTTCGGACTTCAAGCCAGCGTGAACGGTTACCCAGCGAGCCTGGTAATCGATATCAACGATAACACCGGTGATGATGGAGCCTGCCTGAAGGTTCAGGGTCTTTAGGCTTTCTTCAAAGAGTTCCGCAAAGCTTTCGCTCATTTTAATTCCTGTTGATTAGGGCGAAAAATACGCCCATCTCCACATCCCAGACAATGTGGGTTAGTTTCATTTAAAAGAAGCGCCACAGGACTATGACTGGTCCCCTGCAACCTTCTTGGTCACCCGGCGATATCGCGAATGGCGATCTCGCTCATGATGCGTTCAAGCACCTGATCGATGGACAACTCCGTGGAATCCAGCTGTATGGCGTCAGCCGCCGGCTTGAGCGGGGCCACCGCTCGCTGGGTATCACGCTCGTCGCGCGCACGGATCTCATCTAGCAGACTCGACAGACTAACACCCTCGACTTTGCCCTTCAACTGCAAATATCGGCGGCGCGCCCGCTCCTCGGCGCTGGCGGTCAGGAAAATCTTCAATGGCGCGTTCGGAAATACCACCGTACCCATGTCGCGACCGTCAGCCACCAGACCCGGGAATTCCTGGAAAGCACGCTGGCGCTGCAGCAGCGCCTCGCGCACGGCGGGTAACGCTGCCACCTGGGAAGCGCCGGATCCGACGCTTTCAGTGCGGATGACATCGCTGACTTCGTCACCTTCCAGAATGATGCGTTGCAGCTGACCGTCGGTCGCCGCGATGAACTGCACATCCAGATGAGCCGCCAGTTTCTTCAGCAGCTCTTCATTGGTCAGGTCGACACCATGGTTGTGCGCAGCAAATGCCAGCAGGCGATACAGCGCACCGGAGTCCAGCAGGTTCCAGCCCAGACGCTTGGCCAGAATCCCGGCTACGGTGCCTTTGCCCGAGCCGCTTGGCCCGTCGATGGTGATGACCGGTGCAATGTTGTTCACGACTGAGCCTCTTGCGCCACACGAATGCCGACCTGCGCGCACAGCGCCAGGAAGTTCGGGAACGATGTCGCGACGTTGGCGCAGTCATGGATGCGGATCGGTGCAGTGGCGCGCAGTGAGGCCACGCTAAATGCCATCGCGATGCGGTGATCGCCATGACCATGCACTTCGCCGCCGCCGATCTGGCCGCCGTCGATGATGATGCCGTCCGGGGTCGGTTCGCACTTGACGCCCAGCGCCAGCAAACCGTCCGCCATGACCTGGATACGGTCCGATTCCTTGACCCGCAGCTCCTCGGCGCCGGTCAGCACGGTGCGCCCTTCGGCACAGGCCGCCGCCACGAACAGCACCGGAAATTCGTCAATGGCCAACGGAACCAGTGCTTCCGGAATCTCGATACCCTTGAGTTTAGCTGCCCGTACGCGAAGATCAGCTACCGGCTCGCCACCCACTTCACGCTGGTTTTCCAGAGTGATGTCGGCGCCCATCAGACGCAGGATGTCGATCACGCCGGTGCGTGTCGGGTTGATGCCGACGTGCTCGAGCACCAGCTCCGAGCCTTCAGCGATCGATGCGGCCACCAGGAAGAACGCCGACGACGAGATGTCGCCAGGCACTTCGATGTGGGTCGCGGTCAGCTTGCCGCCGGACTCAACCGATGCCGTGGCACCGTCAACGCTCACCGAATAACCAAAACCGCGCAACATGCGCTCGGTATGATCGCGAGTCGGAGCCGGCTCGGTCACGGTGGTCTTGCCTTCGGCGTACAGACCCGCCAGCAGCAGGCAGGATTTAACCTGAGCACTGGCCATCGGCATGGTGTAGGTCAGGCCTTTAAGCTTGTGACCGCCACGAATGGTCATCGGCGGACGACCGTCGGCAGCGGTTTCGATCACGGCGCCCATTTCCCGCAGCGGGTTGGCGACGCGGTTCATCGGGCGTTTGGACAGCGACGCATCACCAGTCAGAGTGCTGTCGAAGTCCTGCGCGGCCAGCAGGCCGGACAGCAGGCGCATCGAAGTGCCGGAGTTGCCCAGATAGATCGGGCCCGGCGCAGGCTTCAGGCCGTGCAGGCCGACACCGTGGATGGTCACGCGGCCGTGATGCGGACCTTCGATGACCACGCCCATGTCGCGGAACGCCTGCAAGGTCGCCAGGGCATCTTCGCCCTCGAGGAAGCCTTCGACTTCGGTGACGCCTTCAGCCAGGGAACCGAGCATGATCGAACGGTGGGAAATCGATTTGTCACCTGGTACGCGAATCCGACCGGACAGGCGGCCACCAGGTTGAGCCAGGAAAATCAGATCGTTGGAATTCATAGCGTCCACATAGGCCCTGCGGGCCAGGATTTTACTGAAATGCTCGCGGGCAACCCGGGCGCGCGTGAAGACGCCCAACAATTGGTGCCCATCCCCTGCATCGACCGCGTCGCGCAAGGCGTCGAGGTCGCTGCGAAATGTATCGAGAGTGCGCAGGACAGCCTCGCGGTTGGCGAGAAAGATGTCATGCCACATGACCGGGTCGCTTCCGGCGATTCTTGTGAAATCACGGAAACCGCCCGCAGCGTAACGGAAGATCTCAAGGTTTTCATTGCGCTTGGCCAGCGAATCGACCAGACCGAAGGCCAGCAGGTGCGGCAGATGACTGGTTGCGGCCAGCACTTCATCGTGACGCTCGACCTGCATGTGCTCGACGTCGGCGCCCAGCTCGCGCCACAAACGATCAACCACCGCCAGGGCAGCCGGATCGGTCTGCTCCAGCGGGGTCAGAATCACTTTATGACGGCGGAACAGCTCTGAGTTGGAGGCTTCCACCCCGCTCTGCTCGGAGCCGGCAATCGGATGCCCCGGCACGAAACGCGCCGGCATGCCGCCGAACGCCTCAGTCGCCGCGCGCACCACATTGCCCTTGGCGCTGCCGACATCCGTGAGAATCGCCTGCCCCAGGTCCATGCCGGCCAGACGGGCCAGCACTTTTTCCATGGCCAGGATCGGCACCGCCAACTGGATCACGTCCGCGCCCTGGCAAGCCTTCACCAGGTCGTCTTCGCAGCGATCCACCACACCCAACTCGACCGCCAGCTTGCGCGATTGCGGGTCGAGGTCGACCCCGACCACTTCGCGGCACACGCCACTTTCACGCAAGCCTTTGGCAAATGAACCACCGATCAACCCCAGACCGACCACCACCAGGCGCCCGATCATAGGTGCAGCAGATTGCAGCGCAGTGACATCACCCACGAGCCAGAACCTTGCGCAGCGCTTCGAGGAAGCGGCTGTTTTCCGCCGGCAGACCGATGGTCACCCGCAGATGGTTCGGCATGCCGTAGTTGGCCACCGGACGCACGATCACACCTTCGCGCAGCAGGCCCTGGAACACCGGAGCCGCCACCTGACCGAGGTCGACGCAGATAAAGTTGCCCTTGGACGGAATCCAGCTCAGACCCAGCTCACGAAAACCTGCTTCCAGCTGTTGCATGCCGGACTCGTTGAGCTGCCGGCTCTGCGCCAGATATTCCTCGTCCTTCAGCGCCGCACACGCCGCCGCCAAGGCCAGGCTGTTGACGTTGAATGGCTGACGTACCCGGTTCAGCACGTCCGCCACCACCGGGGTAGACAGACCATAGCCAACGCGCAGCGCCGCCAGACCGTAAGCCTTGGAGAACGTGCGCGAGACCAGCAGATTCGGGTAAGCGGCGAGGAAATCCAGACCATCCGGCAGATCGCTGCCTTCGGCATATTCGATGTAGGCCTCGTCCAGCACCACCAGCACATGCTCCGGCACATCCTGCAGGAACTCGTCCAGCGCTTCGGCGCCGAACCAGGTACCGGTCGGGTTGTTCGGGTTGGCGATGAACACCACGCGAGTGTTGGCGTCGATCGCGGCCAGCATGGCCGGCAGATCATGCCCCCAATCCTTGGCCGGAACGACCTTGGCCTGAGCGCCGACTGCCTGGGTCGCGATCGGGTACACCGCGAACGCGTGCTCGCTGAACACCGCATTCAGGCCCGGCGCCAGATAGGCGCGCGCCACCAGTTCGAGAATATCGTTGGAGCCGTTGCCCAGGGTCACCTGGTTCAGCTCGACACGGCACTGCTCGGCCAGCAGGGATTTCAGGGCAAAACCGTTGCCGTCCGGATAACGGGTCAGCTCGTCCAGCGCTTCGCGGATCGCGGCCAGCGCTTTCGGGCTCGCGCCCAACGGGTTTTCGTTGCTCGCCAGTTTGACAATGCTCGCCGGATCCAGGTCCAGTTCGCGAGCCAGCTCGTCCACGGGTTTGCCCGGTACGTATGGCGAAAGTTGTTGCACGCCCGGCTGTGCCAGAGCGAGGAAGTTGCCACTCATTGCTACCACCCCTTAAAGAACTGCTTTCGGGTAGGAACCCAGCACCTTGAGTGCTACTGCTTCCTGACTGATCTTTTCCAGTACACCTTTGATCAGCGGATCACGGTGATGACCGACGAAGTCGATGAAGAACACGTAGGTCCATTTGCCGCTGCGCGACGGACGGGTTTCGATCCGGGTCAGGTCGATCCCGTTGTCATGGAACGGCACCAGCAGCTCGTGGAGCGCGCCGGGCTTGTTGCTCATGGACACGATGATCGATGTTTTGTCGTCGCCGGTCGGCGGCACTTCCTGGTTACCGATCATCAGGAAGCGCGTGGAGTTGTCCGGGCGATCCTCGATCTTCTCGGCCAGACGAGTCAGGCCGTACAACCCGGCCGCCATGTCACCGGCGATCGCTGCCGAATTCCACTCACCCTTGACCCGCTTGGCCGCTTCGGCGTTGCTGGACACCGCCACGCGCTCGACATTCGGGTAATGGGCGTCCAGCCACTTGCGGCACTGCGCCAACGACTGGGCATGGGAATAGATGCGGCTGATGCTGTCGGTCTTGGTGTTTTCACCGACCAGCAGGTGGTGGTGAATCCGCAGCTCGACTTCGCCGCAGATCACCATGTCGTGCTCGAGGAAGCTGTCGAGGGTGTGGTTGACCGCGCCTTCGGTGGAGTTTTCCACCGGCACCACGCCAAAATTCACCGCACCGGCCGCCACTTCACGGAACACTTCGTCGATCGCCGCCATCGGCTTGCTGATCACCGCATGACCGAAGTGCTTCATGGCCGCCGCTTGGGTGAAGGTGCCTTCCGGACCGAGATAAGCCACTTTCAGCGGGTTCTCGAGGGCCAGGCACGAAGACATGATTTCGCGGAACAAGCGCGCCATCTCTTCGTTGCCCAGCGGCCCCTTGTTGCGCTCCATCACGCGTTTGAGGACCTGCGCCTCACGCTCGGGACGGTAGAACACCGGCTGCTCGCCTTCGGCCAGACTGGCCATCTTGACCCGAGCAACTTCTTCTGCGCAGCGCGCGCGATCACTGATCAGCTGGAGAATCTTCTCATCCAGATTATCGATGCGAACGCGCAGCGCCTTGAGCTCCTGCTCGGACATCAGGAATGCTCCTTCTCGAATTCGGCCATGTAGCCGACCAGCGCCTCGACAGCGTCCAGACCCAGGGCGTTGTAGATCGAGGCACGCATGCCGCCAACCGAACGATGGCCCTTGAGGTTGAGCAGGCCACGGGCGTCGGCGCCGGCCAGGAACGCCTTGTCCAGACGCTCGTCAGCCAGGCGGAACGGCACGTTCATCCACGAGCGGGCGTTGGTGCTGATCGGGTTGGTATAGAAGTCGCTGTTGTCGATGAAGCCGTACAGGCGATCTTTCTTTGCCTTGTTGCGCTGCTCCATCGCGGCGACGCCGCCCTGCTCCTTCAGCCACTCGAAAACCAGGCCCGAGAGGTACCAGGAATAGGTGGCCGGGGTGTTGTACATCGAGCCGTTATCGGCGGAGATCTTGTAGTCGAGCATGGTCGGGCATGAACTGCGAGCGCGGCCCAACAGGTCTTCACGGACGATCACCACGACCAGACCGCTCGGGCCGATGTTCTTCTGCGCGCCGGCGTAGATCAGGCCGTACTGCGACACATCGATCGGACGCGAGAGGATATCGGAGGACATGTCGACCACCAGCGGAACGTCACCGGCTTCGGGAACCCAGTCGAACTGCAGGCCGCCGATGGTTTCGTTGGACGCATAGTGCAGATAGGCCGCACCCGGGGTCAGCTTCCACTCGTTCTGGCCAGGGATGGTCAGGTAATCATAAGGCTTGGCGCTGGCAGCAACGTTGATGTTGCCGAAGCGACGCGCTTCCTCGATGGCTTTCTTCGACCAGATGCCGGTTTCGACATAGTCGGCAGTACCGTTCTCGGGCAGCAGGTTCAGCGGAATCTCGGCGAACTGTTGGCTCGCACCGCCCTGCAGGAACAGCACTTTGTAATTGGAGGGGATGGACAGCAGGTCGCGCAGGTCTTGTTCGGCCTTCTCGGCGATGGCCACGTAGTCATCGCTGCGATGGCTCATTTCCATGACCGACAGACCCTTGCCGTGCCAGTCGAGCATCTCGGACTGGGCACGCAACAGGACAGCTTCAGGCAGCGCAGCGGGACCTGCGCAGAAGTTAAAGGCTCGTTTGCTCACATCCACTCTCGCTATGCAATCACGGTAGCGGACAGAGCAAACACTCTGCCCTGCTACGATTTGGTTAGTCTTGCGACTCTTCTTCGTCTGCGGCGTCCGCCTGCAGGTTGTCGACCGCATCGTCCGGTTCGGCGCCGATCACGCCATCTTCCAACTCGACACCTTCTTCGCCTTCCAGCTCGTCACCTTCAACTTCCGAAGGCTCCTGAACCCGCTCCAGACCGACCAGGGTTTCATCCTTGGCCAGCTTGATCAGGGTCACGCCCTGGGTGTTGCGACCCAGGCTGGAGACTTCATCGACACGGGTACGCACCAGCGTGCCCTGGTCGGAAATCAGCATGATCTCCTCGCCGTCGAGCACCTGAACCGCACCGACCAGACGGCCGTTACGCTCGTTGCTGACCATGGCGATCACGCCCTGGCCACCACGCTTGTACTCAGGGAACTCGGTGATCGCGGTGCGCTTGCCGTAGCCACGCTCGGAAGCGGTGAGGATCTGGCTGCCTTCTTCCGGGATCAGCATCGAAATCAGCTTCTGCCCTTCCGGCAGACGCATGCCGCGCACACCGCGGGCGGTACGGCCCATGGCACGAACATCGGATTCCTTGAAGCGGGTCACCTTGCCGCCGTCGGAGAACAACATCACTTCTCGCTCGCCATCGGTGATGGCTGCAGAGATCAGCACGTCGCCTTCATCCAGCTCCAGCGCGATCAGACCGACGCTGCGCTGACGGCTGAAGGATTCCAGCGGGGTCTTCTTCACGGTGCCGTTGGCGGTCGCCATGAAGATGTAGTGACCCTCGGTGTATTCCTCGACCGGCAGCATGGTGGTGATGTATTCACCGTCATCCAGCGGCAGCAGGTTGACCAGCGGACGACCACGGGCGGCGCGGGATGCTTCCGGAATTTCGTAGGTCTTCAGCCAGTACACCTTGCCCTTGCTGGAGAACAGCAGCAGCGTGGTGTGGCTGTTGGCGACCAGCAGGTGAGCGATGTAGTCCTCATCCTTCACGCCGGTCGCCGATTTGCCTTTACCGCCACGACGCTGGGCCTGGTACGCAGCCAGCGGCTGGGTCTTGGCATAGCCACCGTGGGAGATGGTCACGACGCGCTCTTCTTCCGGGATCATGTCGCCCAGGGTCAGGTCGAGACGAGCATCGAGGATTTCGGTGCGGCGCACATCGCCGTATTCGGCGCGGATAACTTCCAGCTCTTCGCGGATCACTTCCATCAGGCGCACGGCGCTGTTGAGGATGCGGATCAGCTCGCCGATCTGGTTGAGGATCTCTTGATACTCGGCCAGCAGCTTTTCGTGTTCCAGACCGGTCAGGCGGTGCAGACGCAGTTCCAGAATGGCTTGCGCCTGCTCTGGCGACAGGAAGTACTTGCCGTCGCGCAGACCGTATTGCGGATCGAGGTTTTCCGGACGGCACGAATCGGCACCGGCACGCTCAACCATCGCGACCACAGCCGAGGATTCCCACGGCGTGCTGACCAGCGCTTCCTTGGCTTCCGACGGAGTCGGCGAAGCCTTGATCAGGGCAATGACCGGGTCGATGTTCGACAGGGCAACGGCCTGACCTTCGAGGATGTGACCACGCTCGCGCGCCTTGCGCAGTTCGAACACGGTACGGCGGGTAACCACTTCGCGGCGGTGACGGACGAAGGCTTCCAGCAGGTCCTTGAGGTTGAGGATCCGTGGACGGCCGTCGATCAGGGCAACGATGTTGATGCCGAATACCGATTGCAGCTGGGTCTGGGCGTAGAGGTTGTTGAGGATCACCTCTGGCACTTCGCCGCGACGCAGTTCGATCACGACGCGCATACCGTCCTTGTCGGACTCGTCGCGCAGTTCAGTGATGCCTTCGAGTTTCTTCTCTTTTACCAGCTCGGCGATCTTCTCGATCAGACGTGCCTTGTTCAACTGGTAAGGGAGTTCGGTGATGACGATCTGCTGACGGCCACCGACCTTGTCGATGTCTTCGATGATCGAACGGGCGCGCATGTAAATGCGGCCACGGCCGGTGCGGTAGGCTTCGATGATGCCGGCGCGGCCGTTGATGATCGCGGCAGTCGGGAAGTCCGGGCCGGGGATGTATTGCATCAGCTCATCGACCGTCAGCTCGGGGTTGTCGATGAGGGCCAGGCAACCGTCGATGACTTCACCGAGGTTGTGCGGCGGAATGTTGGTCGCCATGCCCACGGCGATGCCGCTGGAACCGTTGACCAGCAGGTTCGGCACGCGGGTCGGCATGACCGCCGGGATCAGTTCGGTGCCGTCGTAGTTCGGCACCCAGTCCACGGTTTCCTTGTGCAGGTCGGCCAGCAGCTCGTGCGCCAGCTTGGTCATGCGCACTTCGGTGTATCGCATGGCCGCGGCGTTGTCGCCGTCCACCGAACCGAAGTTGCCCTGGCCGTCGACCAGCAGGTAACGCAGGGAGAATGGCTGCGCCATGCGGACGATGGTGTCGTACACCGCGGTATCACCGTGCGGGTGATACTTACCGATCACGTCACCGACGACACGGGCAGATTTCTTGTACGGCTTGTTGAAGTCGTTGCCCAGCTCGCTCATCGCGAACAGCACGCGACGGTGCACGGGCTTCAAGCCATCGCGCGCATCCGGCAGTGCACGGCCGACGATCACGCTCATCGCGTAGTCGAGATAGGACTGTTTCAGCTCGTCTTCGATATTGACCGGGAGGATTTCTTTGGCCAGTTCGCCCATGAGAAGCCTGATTCCTTTTTCTGGTGAAACTTCGCCATATCCATAGGGGACGCACGAAGCTCGTCGATGCAGGCCGAGTGCCATGCACCGACTTACGACAAATCGACAAGTTGACCCTGGATTTGCGCAGTGAAGACAACCCCGTGGGGCCGCCTCGGAAAACGCCGGATGTTATCACAAGAGCCGCCACGCACCTATCCCCCAGATGCGCATGGAGCATAGTTAGATGACCGATGACAGGCTTAACGGGGACGAGAGAGGCTCAGAGCTTCCCTGAATGCAAATTTCGGGGCGAAATTGCGGATGTTTATTGACTTTCAAGGCCCCATCGCGAGCAGGCTCGCTCCCACAAGGTTCTGTGGCGATCACAAAACCTGTGGGAGCGAGCCTGCTCGCGAAGAGGACAACGCAGACATCAAGCCAATCAATGCAAGCGCTTGCGGCACATCAACTGCGCCATTTTCGCGGTGTCCGGGCGCTCGACGATGCCTTTTTCGGTGACGATCGCATCGATCAGGTCCGCCGGGGTGACGTCAAACACCGGGTTGAACGCCTCAACGTCAGCCCCGACACGTTTGCCGCCAACCTCCAGCAACTCGGCGCCGTCGCGTTCTTCGATCGGAATGTCATCACCGCTGGCCAGATTCATGTCGATGGTCGAGCTCGGCGCCACCACCATGAAACGCACGCCGTGGTGCATGGCGTTGACCGCCAGTTGATAGGTGCCGATCTTGTTCGCCACGTCGCCGTTGGCGGTGATCCGGTCAGCGCCGACGATCACCCAGGTAACGCCTTTGGTCTTCATGATGTGCGCAGCGGCGGAGTCGGCGTTCAGGGTCACCGGAATGCCTTCGTTGGCCAGTTCCCACGCGGTCAGGCGCGAGCCTTGCAGCCACGGCCGGGTCTCGTCGGCGTAGACGCGCTCGACCATGCCCTCGATGAACGCTGCGCGAATCACCCCGAGCGCCGTGCCGAAACCGCCGGTAGCCAGGGCGCCGGTGTTGCAGTGCGTCAGAATCGCCTGGGCATTGCCCTGATGCTTGCGGATCAGGTCGACGCCGAGCTGAGCCATGGTCAGGTTGGCCTCGCGATCGCTTTCATGAATGGCGATGGCCTCGGCTTCCAGCGCCACCAGTGGATCGGCGTTTTCCTTCAAACGGTCCAGCCGGTCATGCATGCGGTTCAACGCCCAGAACAGGTTGACCGCTGTCGGCCGGGAATCGGCCAGCAGCATGAAATCCTCTTCCAGCGCCGCGTACCAGTCGCCCCCCTCGGCAATCCGGGCACGGGCCGCCAGTACGATGCCGTAGGCGGCACTGATGCCGATGGCCGGCGCACCGCGCACCACCATCGAACGAATCGCTTCGGCCACGCCGGCGGCGCTGGTGTAGGCGATCCAGTTTTCCTCGAACGGCAAAACGCGCTGATCCAGCAGGTGGAGCGCGCCATCACGCCAATCGATGGCCTTTACTTTCTCCGCAGCCAACAGTCGATCGCGCATCCCTCACCCCGCACTCATGAACAAAAGCCGCCGATTATAGCGATCCCCCCGCGAAGACGCTCGGGTATACTTCGCCATCCTTTACAAAAGCACTGGAACCGACCCTCGATGCCGAAACCTGCCATTGCGCTCGACTTATTATTGCTGCCGACCTGGCTGGTACCCGTCGAACCCGCAGGCGTTGTGCTCAAGGAGCACGGCCTGGGCATCCGCGACGGCCGCATCGTGTTCATCGGCCCGCGTGCCGAAGCGCTGAAGTGTAACGCCGCCGAAGTCCGCGATCTGCCGGACGTGCTGCTCAGCCCCGGCCTGATCAACGCCCACGGCCACGCCGCGATGACGCTGTTCCGTGGTCTGGCCGACGATTTGCCGCTGATGACCTGGCTGGAAAACCACATCTGGCCGGCCGAGGGCAAATGGGTCGATGAAGATTTTGTGCGTGACGGCACCGATCTGGCCATCGCCGAGCAGATAAAAGGTGGCATCACCTGTTTCTCGGACATGTACTTCTTCCCCAAGGTTGCCAGCGAGCGCGTGCACAACAGCGGAATCCGTGCGCAGATCGCGATTCCGATCCTCGACTTCCCGATTCCGGGTGCCGCCAGCGCCGATGAAGCCATTCGTCAAGGCGTCGAACTGTTCGGCGACCTGAAGCATCACGAGCGCATCAAGATCACCTTCGGCCCTCATGCCCCCTACACCGTGGGCGACGAGAACCTGGAAAAAATCCGCGTGATCGCCGAAGAACTGGACGCCTCGATCCACATGCACGTCCACGAAACCGCTTTCGAAGTGCAGCAAGCGCTCGAACAGCACGGCGAACGCCCGCTGGCCCGCCTCGGTCGTCTCGGCCTGCTCGGCCCGCGCTTCCAGGCCGTGCACATGACCCAGATCAGCGATGACGACCTGGCGTTGCTGGTAGAAAGCAACACCAGCGTGATCCACTGCCCGGAGTCGAACCTGAAACTGGCCAGCGGCTTCTGCCCGGTGGAGCGTCTGTGGCAGGCCGGGGTCAACGTCGCGGTCGGCACCGATGGCGCGGCGAGCAACAATGACCTGGACCTGCTGGGTGAAACCCGCACCGCCGCCCTGCTGGCCAAAGCCGTCGCCGGCTCGGCCACCGCGCTGGACGCCCACCGGGCCCTGCGCATGGCCACGTTGAACGGCGCGCGAGCCCTGGGAATCGAAGCCGAGACCGGCTCGCTGGAGCTCGGCAAGGCCGCAGACATCGTCGCTTTCGATCTGTCCGGCCTGGCGCAACGACCGGTCTATGACCCGGTCTCGCAACTGATATACGCCACCGGTCGCGACTGCGTGAAACACCTGTGGGTCGCCGGCAAGCAGTTGCTTGACGACCGGCGTCTGACCCGACTGGACGAACAACAGCTCGGCGAAACCGCCCGGGCCTGGGGCCGACGCATCAGCGGCCACACCGAATCGTAAACACCTCGGGGCACACTCCGGGGCTACAGCCTTTTTCAAGTTTTAGAGGATTGAATCATGAGCAACGTCGACCACGCCGAAATCGCCAAATTCGAAGCCCTGGCCCATCGCTGGTGGGACCGCGAAAGCGAGTTCAAACCGCTGCACGACATCAACCCGCTGCGGGTCAACTGGATTGACGAGCGTGTCAATCTGGCCGGCAAGAAGGTCCTCGACGTCGGTTGCGGTGGCGGCATTCTCAGCGAAGCCATGGCCCAGCGCGGCGCGACCGTGACCGGCATCGACATGGGCGAAGCGCCGCTGGCGGTCGCGCAACTGCATCAGCTGGAATCCGGCGTGAACGTCGAATACCGGCAGATCACCGCCGAAGCCCTGGCCGAAGAAATGCCCGAGCAGTTCGACGTGGTCACCTGCCTGGAAATGCTCGAGCACGTACCGGACCCGTCCTCGGTGATCCGCGCCTGCTTCCGCATGGTCAAGCCCGGCGGCCAGGTGTTCTTCTCCACCATCAACCGCAACCCGAAGGCCTACCTGTTCGCCATCATCGGTGCCGAATACATCATGAAGCTGCTGCCGCGCGGCACTCACGATTTCAAGAAATTCATTCGCCCGTCCGAGCTCGGCGCCTGGAGCCGCATGGCCGGCCTGACCGTCAAGGACATCATCGGTCTGACCTACAACCCGCTGACCAAGCACTACAAGCTGGCGGCGGACGTTGACGTCAACTACATGATCCAGACCCTGCGCGAGGAATAAGCCGATGGCCATCAGAGCAGTCCTTTTCGACATGGACGGCACGCTGCTCGACACCGCGCCGGACTTCATCGCCATTTGCCAGGCGATGCGTGCGGATCGCGGTTTGCCGCCTATGAACGACAAACACATCCGCGACGAAATTTCCGGCGGCGCCAAGGCCATGGTCGCGGTGACGTTCTCGATGGATCCGGAGTCGCCGGGCTTCGAGGAGTTGCGCCTGGAGTTCCTCGAGCGCTATCTGGTGGGCTGCGCCGTGCACAGCAAGCTGTTCGACGGCATGGGCGAATTGCTGGCCGACATCGAGAAAGCCAATCTGGTCTGGGGCGTGGTCACCAACAAGCCGCTGCGCTTCGCCGAGCCGATCATGCAGCAGCTGGGGCTGGCCGAGCGCTCGGCCCTGCTGATCTGCCCGGATCACGTGAAGAACAGCAAGCCGGATCCCGAGATGCTGACCCTGGCCTGCAAGATGCTTGATCTGGATCCGTCGACCGTCCTGTTCATCGGCGATGATTTGCGCGATATCGAATCCGGCCGTGACGCCGGCACCAAAACCGCTGCCGTGACCTATGGCTACATCCACCCGGACGACAACCCTCGGCACTGGGGCGCGGACGTGGTGGTGGATCATCCGCTGGAATTGCGCAAGGTGCTGGATAACGCACTCTGCAGCTGCTGAGACCTGACGCGGAGCGTCGTTGGCTGCATTCCTTTGCTGCGCAGGGGAACGATCTGACTCTTGATGAGGTTTTTTATGTTTGATTACACCGCTCGCCCCGAATTGCTCAAGGATCGGGTCATTCTGGTCACCGGTGCCGGTCGTGGCATCGGTGCGGCGGCCGCCAGGACATACGCCGCCCACGGCGCGACCGTGCTGCTGCTGGGCAAGACCGAAGCCAATCTGACCCAGGTCTATGACGAGATC
This sequence comes from Pseudomonas sp. 3-2, assembly GCF_019710535.1. Taxonomy (NCBI): domain Bacteria; kingdom Pseudomonadati; phylum Pseudomonadota; class Gammaproteobacteria; order Pseudomonadales; family Pseudomonadaceae; genus Pseudomonas; species Pseudomonas sp. 3-2. The sequence continues at coordinate 4,661,047 of NZ_CP081200.1, forward strand.
GAAGCAGCCGGGCATCCACAGCCCGCCGTGATCCCGTTCAACCTCGAAACCGCCCTGCCCCATCAATACGATGAGCTGGCGGCGATGATCGAGACCGAGTTCGGCCACCTCGACGGCCTGCTGCACAACGCCTCGATCATTGGCCCGCGCACGCCGATCGAGCAGTTGTCCGGTGAAAACTTCATGCGCGTCATGCAGGTCAACGTCAACGCGATGTTCATGCTGACCAGCACCCTGCTGCCGCTGCTCAAGCTTTCACAGGATGCTTCGGTGGTGTTCACCTCCAGCAGCGTCGGGCGCAAGGGCCGTGCTTACTGGGGCGCCTATGGCGTGTCGAAATTTGCCACCGAAGGCCTGATGCAGACTCTGGCCGATGAAATCGAAAACGTCGCCCCGGTGCGCTCCAACAGCATCAATCCTGGCGCTACTCGCACCAGCATGCGCGCCCAGGCCTACCCGGGCGAAAACCCGCTGAATAACCCGACACCGGAGGAGATCATGCCGGTCTATTTGTACCTGATGGGCCCGGACAGCACGGGTATCAATGGCCAGGCCTTCAACGCCCAGTAATGCCATACGTCGCAATTGTTGCCGTGGCGGAATCCCGTCGCGGCATGCAATTGCCGCTTTGAGTAGCGCCAACTCAGTCAAATAACCACCACCCCGCTTTACTGAAAAATCTCAAGCTATTGATTCATAACAGTTTTCAAAAAATATGAACCGTGTGGCACGACTTTCGCTCTACATGTCCTCAAAGCACGCCGTGTGAAAGCAGTCGGGCAAGGCCTGATTCGATGGCTGACTAATCGTCATCGGGCAGACTAGACTTACGCCAAATGTCCTACGGGACTGATGGACCAGTATGACGCGCAGCCCATAGCCGCTCTCACCCAGCCTGTAAGACAGACTTACTGCTTAGGGGCTCACGCCATATGAAATCACCCTCCCAGACCACTGCAATTGACTTCGACAGTGCCAAATTGCAACGCCTGGGCTTTGGTCAGCAGCCTCCCCTGCTGGCGCGACCTGTCAGCCTGGCGCAATTGCGCCAGCACATGAGCCTGCAACTGCAAACCAGCCTTGAGCCTCAACGCATCCTCGGTCTGTTTTTCCGCGAAGTTCAGCGCCTGGTGCCGCTGGACGCCCTGACCTACGTGCACGACGGCAGCGACTTGCGCCTGGAGTTCGGTGCTCGCGGGCACCATTCGGCCAGCTATAGTCTCAGCCACGAAGGCGAGCATATGGGTGAGTTGGTGTTCCGCCGCAACCAGCGCTTCAACGAACAGGAACTGGGTTATCTCGAGTCACTGCTGTCGGCCCTGCTGTACCCGATGCGCAATGCATTGCTTTACCGCGCCGCCACTCAGAGCGCCCTGCGTGATCCGTTGACCGGAGCCGGTAACCGCATTGCGATGGAGCAGACGTTGCTGCGAGAAATCGAAATGTCGCGCCGGCACCTGCAACCACTGTCGGTGCTGATGCTGGATATCGACCACTTCAAACAGGTCAACGACCTTCATGGTCACAGCGCCGGCGATGAGGTCCTCAAAGCCGTGGCCGCGTCAATCAAGGGCCAGTTGCGCAATGTCGACATGGTGTTCCGTTATGGCGGGGAAGAATTTCTGATTCTGCTGTCCAACACCGGTCGCGATGCGGCCGCCATGGTCGGCGAGCGCCTGCGTCAGGCGGCGCAGGCCCAGGATTACTTCGCCAATAATCAATTGATCGAACTGACCGTGAGCCTCGGCTGCTCGACCCTGTTGCCGGGCGAATCCGCCGACAGCCTGTTGCGTCGCGCCGACAGCGCGCTCTATGTCGCCAAGCGCGAAGGCCGCAATCGCCTGACCATGGCAGGCTAGATTTTCTCCGCCAACAAAAAACGGGAGCCAAGGCTCCCGTTTTTTATGGGTGTCGCCGAAATCAGCTCTCGACCAGCGCCCGACGCTCACGCCCGACCAACACCCGCTCCGACAGCTCAAGCTGCATGCAGCGCTCAAGGAACAGGTACATGTAGTCGTAACTCTTGCAGATGGCCTGTCGCAGTTCCGCCTGCAAGGCTTTGCTCGGGTTTAGCCCGGCGAGAGTGCAGATGATCTCCAGGGCTTCCCACGGGTGGGCGTCATCGTACTGGGCGTGCATCTTCAGCCACTTCATGGCCCGTTTGCGATCTTCTTCAGGGAAAGCGGCGGTATAGACCCCCGTCGAACACACCAGCGCCGACCACTCCCCGGTCGCGCCTTCGATGGCGTAGTTGGTAGCCGCGATGGCCACGATCAGCGAATCCGCCGAACTGGTGTGCCAGCACCAGTGGCTCAAGGCATGCAACTCCGGTGGCACTTGCTGCGCTTGCAGGTCTTCCAGGCTCACCCCATGGGCCCGGCTCCAGTGCATCCAATAATCGGCGTGGTTGAGTTCGACGCGGATGTTGCGCATCAGCCAGCGCCGCGCCATGTCCTCGCCCGGGTGGCGGGCGAATTTGGTTTTGGTCAGGTTCTGCGCCATGTACAACGCGAATTGCTCAACGACGGGCCAGCCCCCGATCAGGTACTGGCGCATGGTTCTGGCGCTGAGCTTGTTATCACGCATGCGCAGATAAAGTTCATGTTCGACAACCCGGCGTTTGCTCTCGCTGCAATCCTGGATCAACTGTTGCGCCCAGGCGGGATAACTTGCAGCTTCCATGAGTGGTCCGGTTCGGTTGAATGTGTCGATCACTGTTCGGCTCCTTTTGATTTGTGATTGTAAGGATCGGCAAGAGACTTCAACGGAATGTGCCAGGCGCCTTGAACAACAACGGCTGCGGTCTGGCGGGCCGACTTTGCAAACTGTCACAGGTAAACAACTGCGGGCGTTCAATAACATAACCCTGAGCGTAATCCACGCCGATTTCAAGCAATGCCTGCTCGATCTGCGCTGTCTCGACAAACTCGGCAATTGTCTGCTTACCCATGACATGCCCGATGTGATTGATCACTTCGACCATAGCGCGGTTAATCGGGTCGTCCAGCATATCCTTTACGAAACTCCCGTCGATCTTCAGGAAGTCTACAGGCAAATGTTTCAGATAAGCGAATGAAGACATTCCGGCGCAAAAATCATCCAGGGAAAAGTAACAACCCAAGCCTTTGAGTTCATTGATAAATCTGATTGCACTACCCAGATTTGCAATGGCACTGGTTTCTGTAATTTCAAAACAAATCATTTCAGGCGGTATGCCGTAGTTATCAAACTGTTCCCGCAGAAAGTGCAAGAACGCGTCATCTCCGATAGTAATGCCTGAAAGATTAATCGCACACATTGCCAGAGGACCCTGACACTTATCGTTAATACATTGGGCAATAACCTTAAATACATTCTGCACAACCCAGCGATCCAGCGATGTCATCAATCCGTAACGCTCGGCCGCCGGTATGAAACTGTCCGGGAGAATCATCCGGCCCGCTTCGTCATGCAGACGCAGCAGAATTTCGATGTGCCCGCGGGCACCACCGGCAACCGAGCCCAATGGCGCGATTTCCTGGGCGTAGAGACAAAAGCGGTTTTCTTCCAGGGCCATGTGCAGACGTTGAACCCAGGCCATCTCGCCGAAGCGCAGGGACAGTTCCGAGTCGTCGGCATGGTAGACCTGCACCCGGTTGCGGCCCTTTTCCTTGGCCATGTAGCAGGCCATGTCGGCAGCCCGCAGCGAGGCTTCGAGGGTGGTCGGCGTCTGCGCCACATGCACCAGGCCAATGCTCACCGTGGTCAGGAACGGTCGCCCCTTCCAGACGAAATGCAGGTTCTGTACGGTCTGGCGCAAACTCTCTGCGATCTTCTCGGCGGCCTCCGGGGCACAGTTCTCCAGCAGGATGCCGAACTCGTCCCCCCCCAGCCGCGCCAGGGTGTCGCCCTCGCGCAAGCCGGATTGCAGCAACGCGCAGATATGCCGCAGCAATTCATCGCCGGCCGCGTGCCCGCAGGTGTCATTGACCAGTTTGAACTGGTCGAGGTCGAGGAACATCAGCGCATGGCGTCCAGCTTGCCGGGTCAGGTTATGCAGGGCCTGTTCGAGGCGGTATTCGAACTCGCGGCGGTTGGCCAGGCCGGTCAGTGCATCATGGGTCGCCTGCCATGACAGATTGGCGATGTATTGCCGCTCCTGGGTCATGTCATGCAGCACCAGCACGGTGCCGCTGACCTTGTCGGAATTGCGAATCGGTGCCCCGACCAGGGTCACCGACACGGTACTGCCATCGAGCCGCTGGATCAGCTTGGAGTGTTCACTGCCTCCGCTGAGCTGGCCGCTGAGAATATGCTCGATCAGGGTCAGTCCTTCCGTCTGGGCGTTGTCGTCCAGCAGATTGAACAGTGCCGCGAGTGGCAACCCGGCCGCCTGCTCGGCTTTCCAGTGGGTCAGGGCTTCGGCGGCCGGGTTCATGTATTCGATGGCCCCGCTCACGTCGGTGGTGATCACCCCGTCGCCAATCGATTGCAACGTGATATGAGCCCGATCCTTTTCCAGCTGCAAGGCCTCGGCGAAGGCATGTCGCTGCTTGAGCAGTTTGCGGGTACGCAGCAATGCCAGCACGATCAGGCCCAGCGCCGTGGCGAGGTTGGTGAACAGCAACAGACGCAGGATCACCCGCGACCCTTCACCCAAGGCATCACTGAAGGCCTTGGCGGCGGGCGTCACGCCGTCGTTGATCGCAAAGATCCGGTCCTTCCAGCGCCGGATATCCGCCTCGGTGGCAGCATTGGCAATGATGGACCGATGCATCTCCCGGGCGACATCATCGAGTTCCACCAGATAGGCGTCACCCAGCGTCCAGCGGTCGATGGCGATTTCCAGATAACTGAAGTGACGAAAATTCAGGTACAGCCAGATCAGGCTGGAAACATCGTCCGGGTGGTTGCCGCCCTTGAGGATGCCCTCGCGCGCCGATTGCAGATCGGGCGGTTGTCTGTCCAGTGCCAGACGCAACTGATGACCGCCCTGAGGCACGGCGATTGCGTTCTGATATTTGAGGTAAATCGCCTCGTCACGACTATCGGCATACAAATTGAGGTAATAGATGGCGTCTTTCTGGCCCTTGGACCAGAGACTCTCGCCCGCCACATAACCACGAACGGCCGACAGGACATAGAGGCTCACGCCTCCCAGCAAGGCTTGAAACAACACGACGGCGATAAATGGCCAGACGATGCCCAGCAACCGAGGCGTTCCGAGAGTCCGCTTTTGCTTCATGGGATTCCTTGCGTGAGCACAGTCCGTTCGTCGTCCGGACGAAATCGCTATCACGAGACTAGGTTGGCTTGTGAATCTAGGCAAGCGACAGGCGCTTCAACTCCTTTGCGACAAGACATATGTACCGCCCTTCTGCCTTTTGGAAGCGATCTACTGCAAACCGCCCCCCTGAGGGCTAAAGCCTTACGGATCCCTCCACACCAAAAGGACAATCAAACATGCTGCCCCCTTCGACTTCCAACGCACCGCTCGACGCAGGCTCCTCTTATCCCGCGCGGCATCAGGCCTTACTGGAAGAGTACAGCAGGTTGCTGGAAAAACTGCGAAACACGCCCTCAACCGCTAGTGCCTTGACCAATACCTACCTCAAACCACATCCCGGCTCGCCTCTGGACCTGGATGCAAAAAAACCGTCCATCGCCCGAAAACTGAAACTGACTCTACGCCCGGACGGGCAGTTCAGCCTCGCCCGGATGGCGCTTTATTACGGTATCTCCCCCTGGAATCCTGCCGATAAAGAGGAACACCAAGCCGCATTGCGCGCCCTGGAAGAAAAGCGCGCCCGTCATGGGCTGCAATTGGAACGCGGCATTGACGTCGACTCGCTGGCCTGCACTCCGAACCTCGAGGAACGCCAGGCTTTGCTGAAAAGCCCGAGATTACCACCCAAAGAACGCTTGCCCCTCTCGACCCTGCTGGGCCGTCTGACCGAGAGCAAAATCCGTGAAGCCATCGGACAGTTCTTGCCGGCGTCAGTCAAATCGCTGATCGGCCATCTCGCGAAAAATCTCGCCTCCGATATCACCGCAGCGCGTGTTCGCCAGACCCCCACAGTGTACCTGGAGCAAATCCTTCAATCGGCCGACGCCAGCCAGCTGGCGAAGTCGCTGCTGACAAAACTGGGATGGTACGGCAGCGACACTGAACAAGACGATTCACCGCTCGTTCGCAACAAACTGCTGAGCAGGGCAATCCGCTTGTGGGAGCAACGTGACACTGATGCAGAGAGAGATATCGCAGGGTATCCCTGGCATCAGCGCTCCAACTACGGGAAAAGCTACCAGGCCATATGGAGCGAATTCGAAGACCATCTTCTGAGCAGCAACCGGGTCACTTCGGAGATCGAGGCGGTCCTGCTGGCCTGCCTGTACCGCTGCGAATTTCCAATCGACTTCCATCGCTCCGACATTCCCGTCGACCTGCCTTATAGAAGCTCTCTGGTCTGGGTGAACTTTGTCCATGGACTTCATCTGGCTGACGCCATCGAACCGGACCGTGTGCCTCACATGACATTCCAGCAACTGGTTGACTTTCCTCTGGAGGAATCCACAGAAGCCACTGAACAGGAACTGGCTATTGTCGCCTGGAGCAGGATTGCTCCCGCGATGGACTGGGCTGTCGCCAACGGCATCGTGCAAGAAGACAGATACGCCGAGTACAGCGAGTCCACCAAGGAGCGTGTAATGGAGGCCCTCGACCAGCATACAGAGGTGATGAAAAACACTTTGAAACAACTGGATATCGATCCGCCAAAACGCTGGGAGATCGCAGACCAGGAAATCAAGAAAGTATTCGGTCAACAGGTGTTCACCAGCGATGGTCGAAAACTGGTCAGATATTTTGGGCCCGACACTGGGTCAAGGTTCGTGCCGGATATACGACAGAAAAGCGTGTCCTTTCGCGATGTCTATATGTGGAAGGGACATAAAGACAAAACCTGGCTCATTACCGGAAACGATGGCGAAAGTGTCAGCACCGCCCGTTTCAGCATTCGATCGGACGGGAGCATTGAAACGACCGCCAAATGGATCCCGGAAGCCATCCGGCTCAGGACACTGCCAGACGTCAATGTGTTGTTCGAGAGTCAATACAACAGCTATCTCAACACGACAAAAAGTGCCTACCGGCAATTACTGATCAGCCTGTTCAGCCATCTGCCCAATGATGATCGTCTGGCCATCGAATACGGTGAGACAAAAATCTACACCGTGAGATCGTCGACCAAAGACCTGGAAGCTTCCCAGGAGAAGCCCTCACTCACAATGCCGTTGAGGCTGCGAATGGGCTTTATCCTTTCCATGACCTACAACGACCGGACCTGCTGGTATGAATGCCTGCCGCGCGCCGGAATCATTCGCCAGCGTACCGACTTCACCGCGGACATGCTCAACGGTCGCCTTACAACCGAAGAATGGCGAATGCGCGGCAAGGTGCGGGTAACGGTGCGGCGTGGCAAACCCGTACCACTGGACTGGGATGCCTACGAAAGCGGCCGAGCCCCCAAGAAAGAGGCCACATGCGTCGCTATCATCGAACAACTGGGCGAAGCCTTTTCCCCTCAGGCGCCGACGGGTTATCCCCCTGCCATCACCTCCAGTCGCGCCTCGGAGATCGCTATATTCATCGCACGCGACCACTTTTATGTAGAGGAAGACAAGCTTTACGCCAACGCACGGCAGCAGACGGAACTGGAGAAATCGGAAGATAAGCGTCATACCCTGCTTATCAAGATCGGGAAGTGGGTACCTTTCTTTGGCAACCTCGACGATCTTCATTCCGATGATCCCCGAAAAAGCATTAACGCAATCTTCGGCATGTTGACCGATACACTTTCCTTCGCCCTCCCCCTTGGAAAATTTGTTTCCGGCTCTGCAAGACTGGCCTCCACCGCTGTTCGCCTGGGTTACAAACAAGTACTGCCACAATTTTCCCGCCTGACCCAAAAACTACTGATCACATCCTTACGCAACTTCAACCCAATGGATGGCGCGCCCACTCTGGCGAAAGTACTGGTGCATGGACTTTATGCCGTGAACCGGCTGGCACTGCGGGCCGCCATCAGGCAAATCAACAGGCTGGCCGGGAGAACTGGCTCATACGACTTCGTAAAAGGACTACCGCAAGTCACGGACCCGGGCAGCTACAAGCTGCTTGCCGCTTCTGACAACCTGGTCTCTACCAGAGGGTTCGATGACCTTCCGGTTCGCAGAGTCGACAGCGCGACGCTGCTTGATTATCGAATGCTTGATCCGATGACCGACAAACCCTTTGGACCGCCTCTGGCCGACAAGCTTTACCGGTTGTCGCTGGGCCGCTCTGCCTATCGCCCGATTCAAAAAACCGATCAGCACGTCGTCGTCGAAGTAGCAGAACACGCCAGAATCCGCGAGTTGCCGGAAATCGATGGCCGAATCACCGTTTATATCGACGATGTGCCCTATCGACTGGATGGGGACTGGTTGCGGCGTATCGAACTGATTGATGAAAGCGCGAATATGAAACGTATTCCCTGCCGCAGCAAACGCGCGCCAGGGAGCGACATTTGCGTTAATGAATTCATTACTGGCGATCCCCATCCCGATACCCCGCCGCTTCGCTCATTCGACCCGGACAAAGGTTATGCCCCCTGGTTTGGTGAACGGTTGTGCACGCCAAAAGCGCGGCATTCAGCAGAGGGGGAGTACTTCCTGCGCGATGGCCTGCTCTATCAATTGTTGAATGGCAAACTGAAGAGGTGGACAGGTGATTTCACCCGCTTGGGCTTCCCCAAAAAATGGCCGGTCCCCAAAAGCGCAATCCTGGCCGACCTGCAGTTTCAAAAGGGCATTTATGTACGAATAGAAATCCAGGGAACCTATCAAGGCAGTGATGAACTGCACCGAATAGGCGCGATTGTCGTACCGTCTCTCGTTACCTCCGACAATCTCCTCTTTACTCGCGTAAATACCGATAAATATTACCTGGCGACGTTTCCTGCAGATAAAGACCTGGGCGAGCTGCAGACGCTCACTCTGCAACGACTATTTCAAGCCGATCTCATGGAAGGCAAACAGGGTGCCGAGCTGTTGCGAGCGTATGAAGGCTCACTGACCGCCAACAATCTCGTGGCGGTCTACGGTATAGATGCAGTCGAGCGTGCAATGAAAACCATGAAGCGAATCGCCATCCCCTTGGGCACCCCCCCAAACCCACCCGCCAATATGCAATGGATCAAACTCGATACCAGCCCCGGCGAAGCCCTGATGTTCGATCAAAGGATGAGAATGATCGTCACACAATCGTCCGAAGGCGCAACAACATGGTCACGCAGCCATGAAGCTTCGGAAACATTGCGCCAACGAACAGCCGAAATTTTCGACACATTGTTCATGGAGCAGACGATCCCTCAGAACACAGAAAGCCTGTTCAGGATCGATCGCACGATGAAAAAGCTCAATGACCTGTTGCCTAGATCACAACGACGTTCCAACCCCAGAAACATCGCGTATGCAGAAGTCATCAAGACCGATGGAGTCAGGGAGGTCTATGTCAGTGTTTCCGGGGCGCAGGACATAACAGGAAAACTGCCTCTGTTCAAAACCTATCTGGGAGCCGAGTACGTCCAGAGGGGCGACGCGACTTACTTCAATGTCGACTTGAGCGGTCCACCCACCCCAAGTGGCCTTCTGATGGATAGCCAGGAGAATCTTCTGGCCATTCCGAAAACCTATCCCGCACTGCCAGAGGTACCCACTTCACTGGACAGTGAAAGCAAGTTGATCAGTTTCATCCACCAGAAATATCCCGATAAACAGGCCATCCGCTCAGTCAACATCGCAACCACCATGCCGCCCTGCGAAGCTTGCGCGGTGATCGTAAAGGCGTTCGGTCATACAGGCGCTGACGATTGGCTGAACGTCATCTGGAAATAACCTACATCCGCTGCAAATGCCCATACAGCTTGGCGTACAACCCACCATCGGCAATCAGTTGCTGATGGTCGCCATCCTCGGCTACCTGCCCGCCGTCGAACACCAGCACCCGGTCTGCCTGCTTCACTGCTGACAGGCGGTGGGCGATGATCAGCGTGGTGCGGCCATGGAGAAAACGCGCCATGGCCTGGTGCAGGTTGTATTCGGTGGCGGCGTCGAGGGCTGACGTCGCCTCGTCGAGAATCACCACTTTGGGTTCGGCGAGGATCATCCGGGCGATGGCCAGACGTTGCCGTTGGCCGCCGGACAGCCGCACGCCGGAGCGGCCGACGATGCTGTCCAGGCCGTCCGGCAAGGCGCGGATGGTGGGTTCGAGCTGGGCAACTTCCAGCGCCTGCCAGCAGGCTTCGTCGCTGCGTGTGCGGCCCATGGTCAAATTGGCGCGTACGGTGTCGTTGAACAGCGCCGGATGCTGCAGCACCACCGCGACATTTTCCCGAACCGTTTCCAGGCCGATTTCCTGTTGGGTCGATCCACCAAAACGAATGGTGCCGGCCAGCGGTGTGTACAGACCCAGCAGCAATTGCACGAGCGTGCTTTTGCCACCGCCGCTGGCGCCGACAATCGCCACTTTCTCGCCCGGCGCGATGGACAGGTTCAACTGATCCAGCACCAGTTCGTCACCGTAACCGAAGCTCAAACCCTGCACCTGAATCCCTACGGTATCGCGGCCCTTGAACGGGTCGACGCCGCCGGGGTATTGCGGTTCGTCGGCGCGGGCCAACAGTTCGTTGATCCGCGACAGCGCACCGCCTGCCGCGTAGTAGGCGTATTGCAGGTTCAGCAGTTGTTCGACCGGGCCGATCATGAACCACAGGTAGCTGAACACCGCGAGCATCTGCCCGATCGACAGGTCGGAAAACAGCACCGTCAACATGGCCGCCGCGCGGAAGATGTCGATACCGAACTGGAACAGCAGGCCACTGGCGCGGTTGGAGGCGTCAGTCTTCCACTGCGAATTCACCGCGTAGTTGCGCACTTCCTGAGCCCGCAGGCCGAGTCTTCCGAGGAAGAAGCCCTGGCGGTTGCCGGCTCGCACTTCCTGGATCGCATCGAGGGTTTCGCTCAGCGCCTGAGTGAAGCGCGAGGTGCTGTCGTTCTCCAGTTTCTTCAGGTGCTTGACCCGTTTGCCCAACTGCACCGTGGCGTAGATCACCAGCGGGTTGAACAGCAGGATCAGCAGCGCCAGTTTCCAGTGCATCCACATCAGGATGCTGGCGGTACCGACCAGGGTCAGCATCGCCACCAGAAAACGGCTGAGGGTTTCGCCGACAAACTTGTCGAGGGTGTCGAGGTCGGTGACCAGGTGCGTGGTAACGGTGCCGCTGCCCAGGCTTTCGTATTCGCCGAGGGAGATCCGCTTCAGACGCTCGATCAGCCGCACGCGGATGCGATACACGATGTCCTTGGCCAACCGCGCAAACAATCGCGCCTGCAATACGCCAAAACACAGAGCGCTGCAACGCAGGGTCAATGTCACCACCAGCATCAGGCCGATGTAACCCGCCGCCTGCTGCCACATCGAGGGCAGCACATGGTTCATGACTTTCAATGCGGCATCGCCATGGCCGAGCAGGACTTCGTCCACCAGCAACGGCAGCAGCAACGGAATCGGCACGCTGCACAGCGTCGCCAGTACGGCCACGCCGTTGGCGATCCACAGGGATTTTTTGTGATGAAGTGCCAGTCGCCGGACTTCAGTCCAGCTCAGCCGGTCGACACGCTTGACGGCTGGCGTGTCATCGGCTGGGTCAGACACAGGCCGCGCGCTCCAGCCATCGACCGAGCAACGGTGACAGTTCACTGAGCGGCTGGTAGCCGTTGGTCAGCAACGCCAGTTGGCCGTTGCGCTCGGCGAGCAGGGTCGGGAATCCGGCGATGCCCAGATCCTGCACCCAACTGAAATCGGCCTGGGTCGCCTTGTGCTGATCGGCATGATCAAACAGGGCAGCAAATTCAATGCGCGGGACACCGGCCTTCTCGGCCAGCTCCACCAGAACGCTGGCCTGAGTGACATCGCGACCTTCGGCGTAAAACGCGTGCTGGATCAACCCGACCAGTTTCCACGCGCAATCCGGCGCCAGGCTGCGCGCGGTGACGATGGCGCGGCAGGCAGGTTCGGTGTCGTAGACAAAACCGTCCGGCAACGCGCCTTCCAACTTGAACGGCTGGCCGGTGGCCTCGGTGACCGCCTGCCAGTGTTCAAGAATGTAGCGCCGAGTGGTCGGCTCCAGCGCCGCACCGCTGCCGGTGCGTAACCCGCCGACCACCAGGTGCAATTCCACCCCGGCTGCCTGCGCCTGCTCCACCAACGCCTTGGCTACCGGGGCAAATCCCCAGCACCACGAACACATCGGATCCATCACATAGAGCAGGCGTGCAGACATGATTAAGCCTCGGTGGATGCTTGCTTATAGTTGTAGCCGATCGGGTGCGGCATGTTGCGCGCTTTGGCCAGTTCGATCTGTTTCTGGCGGTCGATGGCGCTGCGGCGAGTCTTCTCGCTCAGGGAGTTCCAGCAGTGCGGGCAGCTGATGCCGGCCACGTAATGCTCGGAGGCGCGATCTTCAACGCTGACCGGGGTGCGGCAGGCGTGGCACTGATCGTAGTCGCCTTCGCTCAGGTCATGGCGCACGGTCACACGGTTGTCGAAGACGAAGCAGTCGCCCTGCCATTTGGTTTCTTCCTGCGGCACCTCTTCGAGGTACTTCAGGATGCCGCCCTTGAGGTGGTAAACCTCTTCGAAGCCTTCGCCGAGCATGTAGCTCGAGGCTTTTTCGCAGCGAATGCCGCCGGTGCAGAACATCGCGACCTTCTTGTGCACGGTCGGATCGAAGTGTTCTTTGATGTAGTCGGGGAATTCGCGAAAACTGGTGGTTTTCGGATCGATGGCGCCTTCGAAGGTGCCGATCGAGACTTCGTAATCGTTGCGGGTGTCGATCAGCAGCACTTCCGGGTCGCTGATCAGCGCATTCCAGTCCTTGGGCTCGACGTAGGTGCCGACCTTCTTGTTCGGGTCGACGCCTTCGACGCCCAGGGTCACGATCTCTTTCTTGAGCTTGACCTTGGTGCGATAGAACGGCTGCTCGTCGCAGTACGATTCCTTGTGATCGATATCGACCATGCGCGGATCGTTGCGCAGCCAGGCCAGCAGGCCGTCGATGCCTTCACGGCTGCCGGAAACCGTGCCGTTGATGCCTTCTTCGGCGATCAGCAGGGTGCCTTTGATGCCGTTGTCGACCATCGCTTGCAGCAGGGGCTCGCGCAGGTTGACGTAATCTTCGAGGGTGACGAACTTGTACAGTGCCGCCACGACAATCGGTTGTGTCATGGGTATTTCTCCAGGTGGCTACCCTCGTAAAGGGTGAACCGGATGCGAAAAAAAACGCGCCGGGTGAGCGGCGCGTTGCGGATTCTAGCAAAAAACCTCAGTTCATTGCTGCAAGGCTCAATGCTTGCTGCCGCCGGCACAGGTCGGCGACGCCGGAGCGACGCCTGTCTCTGCCCATTCCTGCGGGGTGTAGGTGTGCAGCGCCAACGCATGGAACTCGCCCATCAGCTCGCCGAGCGTGCCGTAGACTTTCTGGTGGCGCTTGACCCGGTTCAGGCCTTCGAACTGCGCACTGACCACCACTGCCTTGAAGTGGGTCTGCAACCCGCGACTGTGCATGTGGCTTTCGTCCAGCACTTGCAGATGCTCAGGCTGAAGCAGCGCCAGCGTCGATTCGATGCGTTGTTGCATGGTCATCACGAACTCCGCTTACTTCTTCTTGGCCGGAGCGGCGCCTTTCGGTGCCAGCTCGTTGGTCATGTCGTCCAGCAGCTTGTTGACCACCGGTACGGCGCTTTCCAGTTTGGCCTGGGTCATCTGGGCCGATTGCTGGGTCAGCTGCGGCATTTTCTCCAGGACTTTCTTGCCCAGTGGCGACTGGTAGAACGCGACCAGGTCTTTCAGCTCGGATTCGCTGAAGTTGCTGGTGTAGAGCTTGACCATGTCCGGCTTCAGCTTGTTCCAGCCAATGGCCTGGTCCAGAGCAGCGTTGGCCTTGGCCTGGTAGGTATCCAGTACGGCTTTCTTGGATTCCGGCGCCTTGGTCTGTTCAAAACGCTGGGCGAACATCTGCTGAACCTGCATGTACACCGGAGTGCCCAGCTTGTCAGCGTGTGCCAGGGTCAGGAAAGCTTCGGCACTGGCGTTGTGGCTGGCGGTATCGGCAAGCACCTGGCCGCTGGCGCAGACCAGGGCAACCGCGGTACAGATGGCACGAAGACGAGTCATCGAGTTTCCTTTTCAGCTAGGCGAGGTAAAACCCCAAGGGCGACCATTCTGCGCCTGAATAACGCTGCGGCTCAACCCCCGGCCCTTGCCGCGCTTGATTGGCGGGGATTTGCCGGTCAACAATCGACCGGATGGAACCACCCGGGCCGACACCGGCCTAAACTGCGCAAACAGACCAACAGGAGTGTGCACGATGAGCCGTATCGAAACCGACAGCCTGGGCCAGATCGAGGTCCCGGACGACGCTTACTGGGGCGCTCAGACGCAACGCTCGCTGATCAACTTCGCCATCGGTCAGGAACGCATGCCATTGCCGGTACTGCACGCCCTGGCCCTGATCAAGAAAGCCGCGGCCCGGGTCAACGACCGCAACGGCGACCTGCCTGCCGACATCGCCCGCCTGATCGAACAGGCCGCCGACGAAGTGCTCGACGGCCAACACGACGACCAGTTTCCGCTGGTGGTCTGGCAGACCGGCAGCGGCACGCAAAGCAACATGAACGCCAACGAAGTGATCGCCGGCCGCGCCAACGAACTGGCCGGCAACCCACGCGGCGGCAAGACGCCGGTGCACCCCAACGATCACGTCAACCGCTCGCAGAGCTCCAACGACTGCTTCCCCACCGCCATGAGCATCGCCACCGCGCAAGCGGTGCAGACCCAACTGCTGCCAGCCATCGCCGAGCTGTCGGGCGGACTGGCCGAACTGTCGGCGCGGCACATGAAGCTGGTGAAGACCGGCCGCACCCACATGATGGACGCCACGCCGATCACCTTCGGCCAGGAAATCTCCGGATTCATAGCGCAGCTGGATTACGCCGAACGGGCGATTCGCGCAGCGTTGCCGGCGGTCTGCGAACTGGCGCAGGGCGGCACGGCCGTCGGCACCGGGCTCAACTCGCCCCACGGCTTCGGCGAAGCGATTGCCGCTGAACTGGCGGCGTTGTCCGGCCTGCCGTTTGTCACCGCACCAAACAAATTCGCTGCCCTCGCCGGCCATGAGCCGTTGACTACCCTCTCCGGCGCCCTGAAAACCCTCGCCGTGGCGCTGATGAAAATCGCCAACGACCTGCGCCTGCTGGGTTCCGGCCCACGCGCCGGTTTTGCCGAAGTGCGCCTGCCGGCCAACGAACCGGGCAGTTCGATCATGCCCGGCAAGGTCAACCCGACCCAGTGCGAGGCGTTGTCGATGCTCGCCTGTCAGGTGCTGGGCAACGACGTGGCGATCGGCTTCGCCGCCAGCCAGGGTCACCTGCAACTGAACGTGTTCAAACCGGTGATCATCCACAATCTGCTGCAATCGATCCGCCTGCTGGCCGATGGTTGCAGCAACTTCCAGCAGCACTGCATCGCCGGGCTTGAACCGGATGCCGAAGTCATGGCGAAGCATCTGGAACGCGGCCTGATGCTGGTGACGGCGCTGAACCCGCACATCGGCTACGACAAGTCGGCGGAAATCGCCAAGAAGGCCTACAGCGAAGGCAAAACCTTGCGTGAGGCGGCGCTGGAGCTGGGTTACCTGACCGATGAAGAGTTCGATGCCTGGGTGCGGCCGGAAAACATGATCGAGGCCGGTGCCAAGGGCTGAGATCTTCAGCGTCTGTAAGTCAGTCTTCGCGAGCAAGCCCGCTCCCACATTTGACCGCGATCCCCTGTGAGGAATGCGGTTAAAAGTGGGAGCGGGCTTGCTCGCGAAGAACGATGACTCGGTTAACCTGCCGCCATGCGCATCCGCCGGGCCTTGAGCCCGGCAATCAGCGAAGGGCCGAGCGCCACCAGTGCCGAACCCAGCACCACCAGCACCGCCCCGCCATACCCCAGCAGATTGATGTGCTCGGCATGCACATACTCGGGCCACACCCCCGCCGCCACGGCCACCGCACCGAACGTCACCAACGGCGTGATCGCCAGCGTCGCGCTGACCCGCGAAGCTTCCCAATGCGCCAGCGCCTCGGCAAATGCGCCGTAGGCGATCAGCGTGTTCATGCAGCACGCCAGCAGCAGCCAGCCCTGCAACGGGTTCAGCGACAGTGCTTCGAGCGGATGCACCCACGGCGTCAGCAACAAGGCGCAGAACAGGTAGATCACCATCATCACCTGTAAAGAATTCCACACCGTCAGCAATTGCTTCTGGCCCAGCGCATAGAAAGTCCAGACAGTCGAGGCCAGCAGCACCAGCAACACACCGGCGGTGTAATCAGATAAAGAGGTGAGCAATTCCGCCAGACGCTGATTGAAGAACAAAGCAAAACCGATCAACAGCACCGCCAGGCCAATGCCCTGACCGATACTGAAGCGTTCCTTGAACACAAACAGACTGGCGATCAGCAACATGATCGGCCCCATCTGCACCACCAGTTGCGCAGTACCGGGGCTGAGCAGGTTCAGGCCCATGAGGTACAGCACGTAATTGCCCACCAGCCCGAGCACCGCCATCAGCACCAGCCAGCCGCCCTTCGGCCCGAGCACCTTGCGGCTCGGCAAGCGTTTGGTCGCGGCCAGATAAATGAACAGACAGCCGCCGGACACCAGCAGGCGAAACCAGGTCACCGTGACCGGGTCCATCACCACCAGCACCTGCTTGAGCTTGATCGGCAGGATTCCCCACAGAAACGCCGTCAATAACGCCAGGAACATGCCGTACACCCAACGACCCGATGAAACGTGCATGAGAACCCCAAGCGCCAGAGACAGAAGCGCTCATTCTAGGCGCACAGACCCTGCGCGACACAGGGACAGTTGCGCTCCAGCCGCAAATGAAACTGTGCAGGTCGCAGCAGAAAATTGACGATGGGCCGTTGATCGGCCGGCCGGGCAAGGTAAGTGGTTCAGGCATAAGCTTCTTGGATCCAGCCCGGGACATCACTCACCAAGGAGACCCGTCATGTTAGGCATGCGCGCCCAGGACACCGCCCCCGCCACGCACTTTCGCAGCGACCGCGTGTGCCGGGTCAACGGTGAACTGTATTTCAGCACCCGGGAAAACACCCTCGAAGGGCCGTTCGACAGCCACGAGAAAGCCGAGCAGGAAATAAAGGCCTACATCGCGCGGATGCAGCTTCTGGATTCTGGCAGGTAGAACCGGTTGTCCCATTCGCGAGCAGGCTCGCTCCCACAGGAGAGCATGGTTACCTGTGGGAGCGAGCCTGCTCGCGAAAACGATGGATCAAACACACATCTTTCAGGGTTTAACGCACAGCTTCAAACAACCCGGTCGCCCCCATCCCCCCGCCCACGCACATGGTCACGATTCCGTAGCGCAGATTGCGCCGCTGCAACTCGCGCACCAGATGCCCGACCTGCCGTGACCCGGTCATGCCGAACGGGTGACCGATGGAAATCGAGCCGCCGTTGACGTTGTACTTCTCGTTGTCGATTTCCAGACGATCACGGGCGTACAGGCACTGCGAGGCAAACGCTTCGTTCAATTCCCACAGATCGATATCCGCCACCTGCAGGCCTTTGGCCTTGAGCAGCTTTGGCACCGAAAACACCGGGCCGATGCCCATTTCGTCAGGCTCGCACCCAGCGACGGTAAACCCGCGGAAAAACGCTTTCGGCTTGAGCCCCAGTTGTAGGGCTTTTTCCAGGCTCATCACCAGCGTCATCGAGGCGCCATCGGACAACTGCGACGAGTTGCCGGCGGTCACCGAACCGTCCTCGGCGAACACCGGTTTCAACCCGGCAAGGCTTTCATAGGTGGTGTCCGGACGATTGCAGTCATCGCGGTCGACGATGCCATCGAGGATCTGCACTTCACCGCTGTTCTTGTCTTCAACCCGGTACTTCACCGGCATCGGCACGATTTCATCGTTGAACAGCCCTGCTGCCTGCGCCTGAGCGGTGCGGATCTGACTTTGCAGCGAGTAGCGATCCTGCGCCTCGCGGCTGACGCCATAACGGCGCGCCACCACTTCCGCGGTCTGGCCCATGGTGTAATAGATGCCCGGCGTCTGCTGCTTGAGCAACGGATTGATCAGGTGATCGGTGTTGACGCTTTTCAGGGTCAGGCTGATCGACTCGACGCCGCCGGCGACGATGATGTCGCTGCAACCCGACGCGATCTGGTTGGCGGCAATCGCAATCGCCTGCAACCCCGAAGAACAGAAACGGTTGAGGGTCATGCCGGCGGTGCCGGTGCCCAATTGCGAGAGCACCGCCACGTTGCGGCCGATGTTGTAGCCCTGGGCGCCCTCGTTGGAGCCGGCGCCGACGATGCAATCCTCGACGCTGGCCGGGTCGATGTCGTTG
This sequence comes from Pseudomonas sp. 3-2, assembly GCF_019710535.1. Taxonomy (NCBI): domain Bacteria; kingdom Pseudomonadati; phylum Pseudomonadota; class Gammaproteobacteria; order Pseudomonadales; family Pseudomonadaceae; genus Pseudomonas; species Pseudomonas sp. 3-2. Next base: position 4,679,552 of record NZ_CP081200.1, read on the forward strand.
CGCGAGAGCAACGCATTGACGCAATGGGCCGCCATGTCATCGGGACGGGTCTGGTTGAACTTGCCGCGAAAGGACTTGGCCAGGCCGGTCCGTACGCTGTCGACGATCACCACTTCACGCATGGCATACCTCATTGTTGCAGTCGGTTGAGAGTGGACCGAGCATAAGTCCCCCCCATCGCCGACCGCGACAATCATTCACCTCGCGTATGCGGGCCCATCGGTTCAGTCCTTGTGCTTTTTGGCTCGCTTGTCGGACTTCTCGAAAGCGTCTTCCAGCGCCCGGTTGATCGTGCGCAACACCTTGACCCGGGCCCAGCGCTTGTCATTGGCCTCGACCAGGGTCCACGGCGCGATTTCGGTGCTGGTGCGGTCGACCATGTCGCCCACGGCGGCACGGTAGGCGTCCCACTTGTCACGGTTGCGCCAGTCGTCTTCGGTGATCTTGAAGCGCTTGAACGGGATTTCTTCGCGCGCCTGGAAGCGCTCCATCTGCGTGTCCTTGTCGATCGCCAGCCAGAACTTGACCACGATCACCCCGGCGTCGGCCAGTTGCTCCTCAAAATCATTGATCTCGCCATAAGCGCGCATCCAGTCGGCAGTGCTGCAAAAGCCCTCGACCCGCTCCACCAGCACCCGGCCATACCACGAGCGGTCGAACACGGTGAACTTGCCCCGCGCCGGAATATGTCGCCAAAACCGCCACAGATACGGCTGCGCCCGTTCCTCTTCGGTCGGCGCGGCAATCGGCACGATGCTGTATTGGCGCGGATCGAGCGCCGCCGCCACCCGACGGATCGAACCGCCCTTGCCCGCCGCATCGTTGCCTTCGAACACCGCCACCAGCGCATGCCGGCGCATGCGTTTGTCACGCATCAGCCCCGACAGCCTTGCCTGCTCGGTGATCAATTGTTCTTCGTAGTCTTTCTTGTCCAGACGCTGGGTCAGATCGAGGCTGTCGAGCAGGTTCAACTGGTCGACGGAAGTCCCCAGCGGTGCAGCGTTGACCTCATGGGGATGCACATCGGGACGCTTCAAGGCATTTTGCAGGCCTTCGAGCAGGATCTTGCCGACCGTCAGGCTGCGGTAGTGCGGGTCGACACCCTCGATGACATGCCACGGCGCGTAATCGCGACTGGTGCGGCGCAACACGCGTTCGCCGTATTTGACGAACTTGTCGTAGGTCTGCGATTGCTGCCAGTCCAGCGGGCTGATGCGCCAGCTGTGCAGCGGGTCGTCGGCCAACGCCTTGAGCCGCGCCTTCATCTGTTTCTTGGACAGGTGGAACCAGAACTTGAAGATCAGCGCGCCTTCATCGCAGAACATCTTTTCCATGCGCTCGGCGCCGGCAATCGCCTGATCCAGTCGCGGATCCTTGAACAAACCATGCACCCGGCCCTGCAGCATCTGGCTGTACCAGTTGCCGAAGAAAATCCCCATCCGCCCCTTGGCCGGCAGCATCCGCCAGTAGCGCCAGGCCGGTGGCCGCGCCAGCTCTTCATCGGTCTGCTGGTCGAAAGTGCGCACTTCGATCAGGCGCGGATCCATCCACTCGTTGAGCAACTTGACCGTCTCGCCCTTGCCGGCGCCTTCGATGCCGTTGATCAAAATGATCACCGGGAAACGCTTCTGCTGCTGCAACTCGAACTGGGCTTCGAGCAAGGCTTCACGCAGGGCGGGCACGGCGGCTTCGTAGGTGTCTTTGTCGATGGCGTGACCGATTTCAGCGGATTCGAACATGGGACGGCTCCTTCCAGGATTCAGCAAGACTAGCGGATTGGGCTCTGACGCGGCACAGAAATTCCCGCCGGCGGCGGATTGTCCTTGAGTGATCGTCGGCAAGGCTTGCCATGGATCAAGCGCCGCCTGCGTGATCGGCTAGAATGGCCGCCTTGCCGTTGCCGAGCCTGCCATGAAACCTGTATTGCCCCACGCCCAACTCGACTGGGATGACCAGGGACGCCCGCGTTCGCGAGTGTTCGACGATGTGTATTTTTCCGACCAGTCGGGGCTGGATGAAACCCGCTACGTGTTCCTCGAACAGAACCGTCTGGCCGAGCGCTTCGCCGCACTGCCGGCGGGTGGGCGACTGGTGATCGGTGAAACCGGCTTCGGCACCGGGCTGAATTTTCTCTGTGCCTGGCAGTTGTTCGAACAGCACGCGGTGCCCGGTGCGCGGCTGCATTTCGTCAGTGTCGAGAAATTTCCGTTGAGCCCTGCCGACCTGCAGCGGGCGCTGGCGTTGTGGCCCGACTTGAAGCAATTCGCCGATCAGTTGCTCAAGCATTACGTGGCAATCCATCAGGGTTTCCAGCGCATTGTTCTGGATAACGGTCGCGTGACCCTGACCCTGTTGATCGGTGATGCGCTGGAGCAGTTGCCGCAACTGGATGGCCAGATCGACGCATGGTTTCTCGACGGTTTCGCCCCCGCGAAAAACCCGGAGATGTGGACCGCCGAACTGTTCGCCGAACTGGCGCGACTGGCGGCGCCCGGCTCGACCATCAGCACCTTTACCAGCACCGGTTGGGTGCGCCGACTGCTCAACGCCGCCGGTTTCAAGATGAAGCGCACACCGGGCATCGGCCACAAATGGGAGATCCTGCGCGGCGAATTTCTCGGCTGGCCCGAGGATGTGCCGTTACCCGCAGCGGACAAACCGTGGTTCGCCCGCCCGACGCCTTTCAATGGAGAGCGTCGTGCGCTGGTGATCGGTGCCGGCCTGGCCGGCTGTGCCACGGCGGCCAGCCTCGCGGCGCGGGGTTGGCAGGTCAGTCTGCTGGAACGACATGACGCGGTGGCGCAGGAAGCCTCGGGCAATCCGCAAGGCGTGCTGTATCTGAAACTGTCCGCCCACGGCACCGCACTGTCGCAGTTGATCGTCAGCGGTTTCGGCTACACCCGACGTTTGCTGGAAACCCTGCAACGCGGCACCGATTGGGACGACTGCGGCGTGCTGCAACTGGCATTCAACGAAAAGGAACGCGAACGTCAGGCGCAACTGGCGGCCGCGTTTCCCGAAGACCTGCTGCAATGGCTCGATCAACCCGAAGCGCAGGCCCGTGCCGGGATCGGTCTGGCCCATGGCGGTTTGTATTATCCCGAGGGCGGCTGGGTGCATCCGTCGGCGTTGTGTCAGGCGCAATCGACACAACCGGGCGTCACGCTGCTGCCCCATCAGGAAGCCGTGGAGTTGCGCAAGGTCGACGGTCAGTGGCAAGCCTTCGACGGTGAACGATTGATCGCAACAGCACCGGTCGCGGTGCTGGCCGGCGCCGCCGACATCAAGCGTTTCCCCCAGAGCGCCGACCTGCCCCTCAAGCGCATTCGCGGGCAGATCACCCGCCTCGCGCAGACCACGCAAAGCCAGGCGCTGACCAGCGTCGTGTGCGCCGAAGGTTACGTCGCACCGGCACGCCTGGGGGAACACACCCTCGGTGCCAGTTTCGATTTCAACAGCGACGACCTGACTCCGACCACCGCCGAACACTTGGGTAATCTGGCGATGCTCGAAGAGATCTCCACCGATCTGGTCGCGCGCCTGCACGTCAGCGAGCTCGACGCCGAAAGTCTCCAGGGCCGGGCAGCCTTCCGTTGCACCAGCCCCGATTACCTGCCGATCGTCGGCCCGCTCGCCGATCGCGAAGCCTTCACCGAGGCCTATCGCGCCTTGAGCAAGGATGCCCGGCAAGTGCCGGACATTGCCTGCCCATGGCTGGACGGTCTGTACGTCAACAGTGGCCACGGTTCCCGGGGGCTGATCACCGCGCCACTGTCCGGTGAACTGCTGGCAGCCTGGCTGGACAACGAACCGCTGCCCCTGCCCAGAGGTGTCGCAGAGGCGTGTCATCCGAACCGGTTTGCCTTGCGGTGGCTGATCCGGGGCAAATGAGCGAATCCGGAATTGGAATCAACCACCGGGCAACAGGCAGATATTGCCCTCGACCAGTCGTAGCACTTGCTCGGTCAACCGCTCGAGCAAGGCGCTTTCCGTCTGTTCCTGCCGGGCGGCACACAGGTTCATTTCGCTGAGATAGTCGGCCGAGCTGAGTTCTTCGGCTTTCTCGAACAACGCCAGGGCTTCTTCCTGGTGAGGCGCGCGCGCATCGTCGAACTGTTGGGCAAAACTGCTTTTCATGTATTCGTTCCACCAAGGCTGGCGAACCAGAAACGCCAGCCACTCGGGAGACAATTCAGCAGTCTGGATTCGATTGATAGCCTCCACCAGATCCGCCCCTGTCACCTCCGCGAGTGAGGCGTAATGCATGTGCGAAGGTTGCCCGGGCAATTCGAGTGCCTGCGCAAGACCGGAACGGTAGGCAAGGGTCACTTCCAGCGGGTCAGGTGCCGCATGGACCTGCGCGTGTTCCGCGGCGATCCGGTCAATCTGCTCCAGCCGAAACAGTCCTCTCGCCAGCCTCATCAGCGCCTTCGTCGAAGGGCGTTGCCCCCTGGGACCACGGGTCACATGGTGGACCTGCACTGCAACTTCCAGGTGGCTGAAGTTCAACGCCGCATTGTCCGTGCAGTTGATCGGGTTGGCCGCCAGATCGAAAATCTGCTCCCGCAATTCGGCATCGGCCTGCGTAGCATCCAGAACCGTCCAGACCCGCCGGTGCATATCCTCGCGCACATTGGCTGACTCGGCGGAATTGCCCAACTCCGCCAGCAGCGCGAACAGGCCTTCGGCCCTTGGGTCATCCTTGAGTGCGTTCCACATCTGCAGATGCCGGGAGCCCTCGCTTCCTCCCGTCTCGGTCAGCCAGATCGAACGTGCCTGGTTTTCGTCCAGTCGCGCGATATCGTTATCCAGGTAACCCATGCCGACGCCGACCGTCGTGCGGTAGTTTTCAAGGTAAGTTCTGCTGACATCGGAAATCGGGTTACGCCGCAAATTGATCGTTTCACTGAAGCGTCTGGGCGTTTCAAAAAGCCAGGCAGGCAGATCACGGATTTCGTTATCCCGCAGATCCACCCGATCCAGATTGGGTAGAAACTGCAGGCCTTTTGGCAGCTCCGTGGCGCCGGTATTACGCAAGGAGAGGTAAGTCAGATCGAACAGGTTGCGGACATCCACCGTGGCGCCGAGGGGGTTCCCGCTCAGATTCAGACTTTGCAAGGTGCGCAACCCGGCCAGCTTCACCAGGGCGTGCTCGGTCAGTTGAAGCCGATTGCCGGCCAGGCTCAGCCGCCTGAGGTTCGGCATATGCGAAATGATCTCGGGCAACCGGGTGATCTGATTGCGATCCAGTTCAAGGGACTCGACGTTCGTGAACGCTTTGAGGAAATAAGCGGCATCGTCGTCCAGCAACATGTCTTGCAGAGACAATTGCCTGACATGATCAAAGGTCAAACCGACCGGCAAGGTCGGAAACTTGCCGAAGCGCATGCCATCGAGCTTCAAACCATAGACGAGACGCCCGGCGTCATCGGGCAGGGAGATCAAACGGCGAAAACAGTCTTCGATTTCAAACGCAACGATTTGCCGGCATTCACGAATTTCGTTCAGATCACCGCCCAGGACCTTCATGGCTGCCTCATCCTGGATCCAGGTATCCATCACGCCCTGTAGTCGGCTCAGATCCTCTCGCAACTGCCGAACCCGGATCGCCCTGGTCAGATGGTCGCTGCCCAACTGGTCAAGAAATTCATTGGCTTGTACGTCGGTAAACAAGGGATAGAGCTTTTTCACCTGCCGCAATAAACGACGCGAATGAGTGTTCGACCCGGCGGGAGAGTCGGCAGGCGTGCACGCAGGCTCGGCGGTCGCCGTTTGCAACTGACCGCCTGCCAACACCCGGGCGCATGCCTCACGTTCGTCCAGAGCACTCTCCAAGAGTTTGCCGCGCAGGCGCCCGCCATTTTCCGGCGTCGGTTGCACAAATCCGATGGCCTTGCGCTGCTGCGCTGAAAGACCTTTGAGAATCGCCTGATAGAGATCTTCCGGCCCGGACGCGATCTTGCCGAGTGACTTCCTGTCGCTGCCAAACACTTCGTAACCATTGTCGAGTTTGACCAGCGTGCATGAGCTCGACGTAACGAGCGGTTTTTCGCCCAGCGTTTCCAGGACATGACCGCTCAAGGATTTCGCCCGCAGTTCCAGATAGAACTCGGGATCCCAGCCTGCGAGACGGGGTAGCAACCGGATCGCCAGTTTCCTTGTATCGGCATTGGCGATGTCGGCCAGGTAAAAACCTGCCAATGCCCGATCCACTCGCCCATCGCTCAAAGCCTGACGCACCCGTTGTGCCAACCCCATGGGCACCCGCCCGGTGCTGCGCAGGCGCATCCGTTCAATGCTCGGCGTCCGTTTGAGCAGCTCCCGGGCGGAGCGCACCGGCAAATCGGGAAAGGCCCTGCGCACCTTGAGCAACTCTCCGGCAACGTCTTGATCGTATCGGCTGTAGAGATGGTCGAAAGTCGACCTTCGATCGGCCTTGATCGCCGCCCCGATCACTTTCGCCAACTGCTGACTGGCATCGGCCGGGGCTACGTCAGCCCCCACCAAGACCTCCACTTCTTTGGGACGCAGAACATCGACGACCGCTTGCAGCAACTCGCCCTTCTCCAGTTGCGCATGCTTCACAATGACGCTCACGGTATCGTCGTCGATCGATCCGGGCGGGTAGGTCGCGGTGATCCGCCCTTGTTCATCCACGACCTTGATGTAGCGATCGGCCGGCCAGTTCGCAAGCCGGGGTAAAGCATGCAGCTGTTCGTTGACGTAACGCGGATCACTCGCCTCGCCACGCTCTATGGCAGCAATGTAGTCGCGCACTCTGCGCTCGATTCCAAAACGCTCGATCATGTCCAGCAAGCGAGAAGGCAGCGGCCGGTTGTCATCGCTCAGGCGATGCAGCTCATCGATCCGGGTGTCGGTCAACCGACGGGCCATCTCCAGACGACTGTCTTCCCAACCCTCAAGACCAGGATCAATGCGTTTGAGCGTGTACGCCCCGCTCCATCGCTCGGTCTGTTCGAAGTCATGACGCCAGCCTCCGCGATCATTGCGCTTCAATACCGGCTGATAAGCCTGTGCACGCACAGGGTGTCGGACTTCCCAGGTATTGGATGCAGGCTCCAGCGCTACCTCGTAAGCCCGATTGTCGAAATGGGCAAACTGCTTGCCGTTCGCCCGGAACAAGCCTGCAGTATCGGGTTCGGCACCTGTCGGAAGCGGCTGTTCATAACCGAGTAGCTGCGGTTTCCACAATCGAGGCTGACCGTCACGGTCCAATATGGCCGTGAACGGCTGGAAGAAATCCGGATGCTTGCGCACCGTCTTGATTGCCAGTGTTTTCAGGCCCTTGATACCGGCCCCCACGCTGACCATCAGCACTACGCTTTCAGCAACGCTGAGCAGGTGCGAAAACGCCTCCTCACGATCTCCCCGCGACCAGTCCTCAACGCCCTCATAAACTTCCGCAAGCATTTGCCCCACGGCAACCCCCATCATCAGTTGCCCTACGACCGGCACGAAAATCCCGGCCACATTGGCAACCGTCAGACCGATTTCCAGATACTCGAGCAGGCGCTTCTTGCGCGCCTCTTCATCCACATCGGCAGTCGGTACGGCGAGCGCGCGGGCATCGATCTGCAGTTTGCCGATATGGCTTTGGTGCATGAAGTCGAGCAACGACACGGTTATCGGCAAATATTTGGCACGACCCAGGCTGCGAGCGTCCGCGAAGTTTTTGAAGAAATCCGCCTTGTCGACCTCGCCGATGCAATGAGTGAAGTAGCTCCTGTAACTGGCCACCCCCAATTGGTATTCCAGGTACACGAGAAACGCCGAGAAACTCGCGTACTCGTACAACGGTTGAGAGGGCGCGCCGGGCATGTAAACCAGGCACCATTGATCCGGGTCCGACTCGACCGAGCGCTCGGAAAACACCACAACGCCCCAAATGCAACAGTCGAGCAGTTCGATGCCTTGCATGATCAACGGCCGCCCCTGGTAATTCAGGCTTCTGGCATCGGCGCTACCGCCGGCCTCGAGCAGGCGCTCCAGGCTTTCGTATGCGTCCTGACTGATGTGGGCATTCAACAGCGCCAGATGCAGATCCAGTTGCAGCAATTGTTTTTTCAGGTCGGTGATGTTGCGGACCATGGGACCGGTGGCAACCGGTTTACCGTCAACCTCCGTGATACCGAATACCTGTTGAAAATGCTGTTGGTAGTGCTTCCCCAGATCGAGCTCGCGACAAAGTTCGGCGAATGCGGAGGGTGTCAGGCCCGCAATCCCAGCAGGCTGGCCAGAGATGCGCACCACACTGCCGGCGGGGAAAAAATCGTCCTGTGCCTCCCGCTCCGTGAAGTTCTGCATCGCCGCTTCCAGAAGAGTCGGCGTTGCCGGCGGCGTGACCGGCGATCCTCCGCCGGGCGGCGTCACGGGCTCGCAACCACAGTACTCCCCAGGCAGCTCCAGATAGTCTTTTTCGACATCGAACTGCACTGGCCAGCGAGCTTTCAGGGCACTGCTCAACAGCGCGGCGCAAAAGCTGTTCACGGGTTGCAAGCGGCCAAGATCGGCGTCGACCCTGGCCTGAGCGGCGTGTAAATCACGCGCGGTCTGGTCCAGCGCAGCGAATGTGGAGCTAGAAGCTTTCAGAAGGCTGGAAGGCAGGGTTTTCTGCAAGGCCTGGGCAGTATCCAGATCGCCGGTGGCTTCCAGCAAAAAAACCAGTATCTGTTCCTGGGTCAGCGGTGTCGCAGTATCCGACTGCGTATTCGACATGGGCAATATTCCTTTATCGCACTTTGGAACCATTACCTTAACGATCCTGCCTGCGTAAAAAAAACACGAAAAACTACGTGATCAGGCTGGCAAACAAGCAGACATCCGCATGTTTTCGCTATTTATCTACTACCCATAAACCCAAGCGGAAAGCTAATGGCCCATCGGTCAGGCCGAACCGCTTATAACCGATCGTTCTAAAACTCCCACATCCCAGCCGGGTCAGTTTCTGAGTACCGGCCATTTCGGCGCGGTGCAGTGACACCTTCCCCAACGGAAAAACCGGTAAGGACCTTATGTGCGGATTAGCTGGCGAGTTACGTTTTGATCAACAACCTGCAGACCTTGCAGCCATCGAGCGAATCACCCATCACCTGGCGCCTCGCGGCCCCGACGCGTGGGGCTTTCATGCCCAGGGGCCGATTGCCCTGGGCCATCGCCGCCTGAAAATCATGGACCTGTCGGACGGCTCGGCGCAGCCGATGATCGACAGCCAATTGGGCCTGTCCCTGGCCTTCAACGGCGCGATCTACAACTTCCCTGAATTGCGTACCGAACTCGAAGCGCTCGGGTACGCGTTCTATTCCGGCGGCGACACCGAAGTGCTGCTCAAGGGTTATCACGCCTGGGGCGAAGCGCTGCTGCCGAAACTCAATGGCATGTTCGCCTTCGCCATCTGGGAGCGTGATGCCCAACGCCTGTTCATCGCCCGCGACCGTCTCGGCGTCAAGCCGCTGTACCTGTCGCGCACCGGCCAGCGCCTGCGTTTTGCCTCGACCCTGCCGGCCTTGCTCAAGGGCGGCGACATCAACCCGATCCTCGATCCGGTGGCGCTCAACCATTACCTGAATTTCCACGCCGTGGTACCTGCGCCGCGCACCTTGCTGGCCGGTATCGAAAAGCTGCCGCCAGCCAGCTGGATGCGCATTGAAGCAGACGGCACCACGGAGCAGAAAATCTGGTGGACCCTGCCCTACGGACCACACGACGACGAAAAAAACCTGACCCTGGAAGACTGGCGTGACCGCGTGCTCGACAGCACCCGCGAAGCCGTGGCGATCCGCCAACGGGCAGCGGTGGATGTCGGCGTGCTGCTTTCCGGCGGTGTCGATTCGAGCATGCTGGTGGGCCTGTTGCGCGAAGTCGGCGTGGAGAACCTGTCGACCTTTTCCATCGGTTTTCAGGATGCCGGGGGCGAGCGCGGTGACGAGTTTCAGTACTCAGACCTGATCGCAAAACACTACGGCACCCAGCACCATCAACTGCGCATCGACGAAAAAGAGATCATCGAGCAATTGCCCGCCGCGTTCCGCGCCATGAGCGAGCCGATGGTCAGCCACGATTGCATCGCCTTCTATCTGCTGTCCCGCGAAGTGGCCAAGCACTGCAAGGTTGTGCAAAGCGGCCAGGGCGCCGACGAGTTGTTCGCCGGTTATCACTGGTATCCGCAAGTCGACGGCGCGGCCGATCCATATGCGGCCTATCGCCAGGCGTTCTTCGACCGCAGCTACGACGATTACGCCGCGACCGTGCAGCCGAAATGGCTGACTGCCAATGACGCCGCCGGCGACTTCGTGAAGGAACATTTCGCACAGCCCGGCGCCGATGCGGCGGTCGACAAGGCTCTGCGCTTGGACAGCACGGTGATGCTGGTGGACGACCCGGTCAAACGCGTCGACAACATGACCATGGCCTGGGGTCTGGAGGCGCGCACGCCGTTTCTCGACTATCGACTGGTGGAATTGTCGGCCCGCATTCCGGGCCAGTTCAAACTGCCGGACGGCGGCAAGCAGGTGCTGAAGGAAGCCGCGCGACGGGTGATTCCGAGCGAGGTGATCGACCGCAAGAAAGGTTACTTCCCGGTGCCGGGACTCAAGCATTTGCAGGGCGACACTCTGAACTGGGTGCGCGAACTGCTGCTCGATCCGAGTCAGGATCGCGGCCTGTTCAACCCGGTGATGCTCGACAAGCTACTCACTGATCCACAAGGTCAACTCACGCCTCTGCGCGGTTCCAAACTGTGGCAACTGGCAGCCCTGAACCTGTGGCTCAGCGAACAAGGAATCTGATCGATGAAACCTCACGCCACGGCTTACAGCCAACGCCTGCTGCGCGGTCAGACGCCGTCCTACGAACGCTTGCAGGCGCGCCTGGCCGAAGATGGCAGCGAGCCTGCCGCCGAACCGATCGCGGTGCATTGCGGCTGGGGCCGATTGCTCATCGGTCACACCTTCCCGGATCCGGCAAGCCTTGCCCGGGAACTGCTCAACGAGCAGACGGGCGAGCGCGACATTGCTTTGTACGTTGCCGCGCCGCAGCAAATTCTCGGGCTGGAACCGACTCAATTGTTTCTCGACCCGTCCGATACCCTGCGCTTGTGGTTCAGCGATTATCGTCAGGCCACCCGCGTGTTTCGCGGCTTCCGCATCCGTCGTGCGCAAAGTGACGCGGACTGGCAGGGGATCAATCAGCTGTATCAGGCGCGCGGCATGCTGCCGATCGACGCCACCCTGCTCACCCCGCACCATCAGGGCGGCCCGGTGTACTGGCTGGCGGAAGACGACGACAGCGGCGCGGTGATCGGCAGCGTCATGGGCCTCAATCACCAGAAGGCTTACAACGACCCGGAAAACGGCAGCAGCCTGTGGTGCCTGGCGGTCGATCCGCAGTGTTCGCGCCCCGGGGTCGGCGAAGTGCTGGTGCGTCATCTGATCGAACACTTTATGAGCCGGGGTTTGAGCTACCTCGATCTGTCGGTGCTGCACGATAACCGCCAGGCGAAAAACCTCTACGCCAAACTCGGTTTTCGCAACCTGCCGACGTTCGCCATCAAGCGCAAGAACGGCATCAATCAGCCGCTGTTTCTCGGCCCTGGGCCAGAGGCGCAGTTCAACCCTTACGCGCGGATTATCGTCGAGGAAGCCCATCGGCGCGGCATCGACGTGCAAGTGGATGACGCCGATGCCGGGCTGTTCACCCTTAGTCATGGCGGGCGCCGGGTGCGTTGCCGCGAATCACTGAGCGACCTGACCAGCGCCATCAGCATGAACCTGTGCCAGGACAAGAGCCTGACCCACAAAGTGTTGAAAGCCGCCGGGTTGAATGTGCCGTCGCAGCAGCTGGCAGGGAACGCGGACGACAATCTGGCGTTCCTCGATGAACACCAGCGAGTGGTGGTCAAACCGCTGGATGGCGAACAGGGCCAAGGCGTGGCGGTGGATCTGCAGACCATCGAGGAAGTGCAGCAGGCCATCGAAGCGGCCAGACAGTTCGACACTCGCGTATTGCTCGAAAGCTTCCATGAAGGCTTCGACCTGCGGATTCTGGTGATCGGTTTCGAGGTGGTTGCAGCGGCGATCCGCCGGCCGGCGGAAGTGGTCGGCGACGGCCATCATTCCATCGGCGCCCTGATCGAAGCCCAGAGTCGGCGCCGGCAGGCGGCGACCAGCGGGGAAAGCAAGATTCCGCTGGATCACGAAACCCAGCGCACCCTGCACGCAGCCGGTTACGACTACAGCAGCATCCTGCCGGCCGGTGAGCATCTGTTCGTACGGCGCACGGCGAATCTGCACACTGGCGGCACGCTGGAAGACGTCACGGCGATTCTGCATCCGACCTTGGCCGAGGCCGCCGTGCGTGCGGCCCGCGCCCTGGAAATACCCATGGTCGGACTCGACCTGATGGTGCCGGCGGCGGATCAACCACAGTACGTGTTCATCGAAGCCAACGAGCGGGCGGGTCTTGCCAACCACGAGCCGCAACCGACGGCGGAGCGGTTTGTCGATCTGTTGTTTCCGCACAGTCAGCCGGCCGTTTGATCTCTCTTCAGCGTCATTCCCGCGTTGAACGCGCGAATGACGCCCCGCAACAGGAGTTTCCATGACCACCCAAATTCCCGAACCAGATTTGAACTACCTGCAAAAAGTCCTGCTGGAAATGCTCGCCATTCCCAGTCCCACCGGGTTCACCGACACCATCGTGCGTTACGTCGCCGAGCGTCTGGAGGAGCTCGGCATTCCCTTCGAGATGACCCGTCGCGGCACGATCCGCGCCACCCTCAAGGGCAAGAAAAACAGTCCCGACCGCGCAGTATCGGCGCACCTGGACACCATTGGCGCCGCCGTGCGCGCGGTGAAAGACAACGGCCGCCTGACCCTGGCGCCGGTGGGCTGCTGGTCAAGTCGATTCGCCGAAGGCAGTCGCGTCAGCCTGTTCACCGACAACGGCGTGATTCGCGGCAGCGTGTTGCCGCTGATGGCTTCCGGGCATGCATTCAACACGGCTGTGGACGAGATGCCGATCAGTTGGGACCACGTCGAATTGCGCCTGGACGCCTACTGCGCGACCCGCGCCGATTGTGATTCGCTGGGCATCAGCGTTGGCGATGTGGTGGCCTTCGATCCGCTGCCGGAGTTCACCGAAAGCGGCCACATCAGCGCCCGACATCTGGACGACAAGGCCGGTGTCGCCGCGCTGCTGGCCGCGCTGAAAGCCATCGTCGACAGCGGTCAGGAGCTGATGATCGACTGTCATCCGCTGTTCACCATCACCGAGGAAACCGGCAGCGGCGCAGCGGCGGCGTTGCCGTGGGACGTCAGCGAATTCGTCGGCATCGACATCGCCCCGGTCGCGCCGGGCCAGCACTCCAGCGAACACGCGGTGAGCGTGGCAATGCAGGATTCCGGCGGCCCGTACGACTATCACTTGTCGCGGCACTTGTTGCGTCTGGCGGGTGAGCACGAACTGCCAGTGCGCCGCGACCTGTTCCGCTATTACTTCAGTGACGCCCACTCGGCGGTCACCGCCGGTCACGACATTCGCACCGCCCTGCTCGCCTTCGGCTGCGACGCGACCCACGGTTACGAACGCACGCACATCGACAGCCTCGCGGCGCTCAGTCGCTTGCTGGGGGCGTACATTCTGAGTCCGCCGGTGTTCGCCAGCGATGCGCAACCGGCCACCGGGTCACTGGATCGCTTCAGTCATCAGATCGAGCACGAGACGCAGATGGAGAGCGACACCCGTGTGCCGTCGGTGGACAGCCTGGTGGGGCAGCGTTCGGACAGTTGAGTCTGGCCCTCGGCGATCATTCGCCGTAGCATCCCGACATTGATTTAGCCGAGGTGCCCATGCTGATTCCCTACGACGCGCTCGAAGTCGACACCCTCACCCGCCTGATCGAGGATTTCGTCACCCGTGACGGTACCGACAACGGTGACGACACGCCGCTGGAAACCCGCGTACTGCGGGTTCGCCAGGCGCTGACCAAAGGCCAGGCGCTGATCGTTTTCGATCCGGAAAGCGAGCAATGCCAGTTGATGCTCAAGCACGACGTGCCCAAGCACCTGTTCGACTGAAAACGGTCAGCGGCCCTTGCCGCTGGCCTGTTTGCGCTGGATCCGTTCGTAGACCTCGGCGCGATGCACGCCGATCTGCTCCGGCGCTTCGACGCCGAACCGCACGCTGGAGCCGTTGACCGCCAGAACGCGCAAAGTGATGTTGTCGCCGATGGAAATCAGTTCCCCGACAACACGGCTGAGTACAAGCATGGGAGGTGTCCTTCAAGGTTTGCGAGCCTTGAAGATGCGCGGCTTTCGAGCGCCCTACAATGCATGCCGGGCAATTCAGTCATTCCCTACGCGCCAAGGCGCGCAAGCCTTCAGACGTTTCCTTCAGGCCTGCAAGATTCAGCTCGCGGAAAACCGCGGCCCGAACAGGATCACACTGGCCCCGATCACACACAGCGCCACACCGATCCAGTCCGAACCCAACGGGCGGATGCGCTCGACCACCGCCAGCCAGCCAATCGAAGCAATGATATAGATGCCGCCATAAGCGGCGTAGGCGCGACCGGCGTAGGTCGCTTCGACGCGTGTCAACAGCAGCGCAAAGAGAGTCAGACTGATCAGTGCCGGGATCACCCACAAGGCGCTCTTGCCCTGGCGCAACCACATCCAGAACGCGAAACAGCCGGCGATTTCGAACAGCGCGGCGAGAAAAAACCACAGGTAGTTGAGCATGCAAGACATCTCGTCAGGGTGACTGTTGCGGCCACCCTAACGATGCGACGAACCCCGGGCAAGTTCAGCCGTTGTTCTGTTTGGCCTTGGCGCGCATCTTCTCGGCCATCGCGGTCATTTCGTTGTACAGCAATTGCGGGTTTTTCTGTTTGAGCGCCCAGGCCATGCGCCCTTGTTCGTGGGGCAGGATCATGAACTCGCCGGCCGCGACTTGCTGGTAGATGTAGTCCGCAATGTCGCTGGCGGTGATCGGCGAACTTTCCAGCAACTTGCCGACCTGGGCTTTCATCGCCGGCGTCGGGCCCCGGAAAGAGTCCAGCAGGTTGGTCTGGAAGAACGACGGACAGACCACATGCACACCGATTTCCTGCTGAGCCAGTTCGATCAACAGGCTTTCCGACAGGGCCACCACTCCGGCCTTGGCCACGTTGTAGTTGCTCATCGCCGGGCCCTGCATCAGCGCGGCCATCGAGGCGATGTTGATGATCTTGCCCTTGCTCTGCTCCAGCAGCGGCAGGAATGCCTTGCAGCCCTTGACCACGCCCATCAGGTTGATCGCGATCTGCCAGTCCCAGTCCTCCAGCGACAACTCGCTGAAGAACCCGCCCGACGCCACACCGGCGTTGTTGACGATGATGTCGATGCCGCCAAGTTTCACTTCGCAGGCCTGGGCGAACGCCGTCAGCTGGCTGTAATCGCGCACGTCGCAGCGCTGGATGAAGCCGTCGCCGCCGGCCTCACGAACCAGTTTCAGGGTCTCTTGCAAACCGGGCTCGCTGACGTCGGACAAGGCCAGTTGCCAGCCTTCACGCGCCCAGCGCAGCGCGATTTCGCGACCCAGGCCAGAGCCCGCGCCAGTGATCATCATGCGATTTTGCATAGCAGACAGCCTTGTTGTTCCGGGGAAGATGCGCGGAGTGTAGCGAAGGATACGCAGCGACCCACGCTCCATCAGATTGCTGAATGGCGAGGGCAAACCGCGACAACAAACGAAATAAGCGAGCGAGCCAAATACCTTAAAAAAACATTGAATTTTCTTTCATGCGCACCAGTCGGAATTTGTAAGCCGGCTGGATTTAGTTCAACTTCCAGCTGCCCTTGAACACCAAGACTTCACAGACACTATCAACAAGGAAATAGACATGGGCACAATTCTAATCATCATCCTGATCCTGTTGCTGATCGGTGGTCTGCCGGTCTTCCCGCACTCCAGAAGTTGGGGTTATGGCCCTTCGGGCATTATCGGCGTAGTGCTGGTAGTCCTGTTGGTGCTGTTGTTACTCGGTCGGATATGACTGTTTGACCGACAAAAAAAAGAGGCCCTGTGAAGGGCCTCTTTTTTATTGTGCCGACTGATCAGTCCGGCTTGCCGTTAACCACACCGGCGGTATTGTCGATCAGGCTCTTGGTGGCCGTTTGCAGAAACGCTTCGAGCTTGAGTTTCAGCTCGGCAGTGCGCGGTGCATCCGGAATGATTTCAGCAGAAGGATTCGCGCCCAGTTGGTACTGGTAGATCTTCGGCGCCATTTCCTTCTCTTTCGGCAGTACCAGGATCTGGTCAGCGGTGACGATGGCAGTGGTCTGCTCGCTGCCCGACGGCTTGATCACACCGAAACCGGTGTCACCCTGCGGCAGGTTCAGCAGATCGCGGCCCCAGCACTGATGGCGCACTTCGCCACCGAGGCGACCCATGATGGTCGGCACGATGTCGATCTGGGTGCCCACGGTGTGGTCACGGGTACCGAATTTTTCCTGGATGCCCGGTGCGATCATCAGCATCGGCACGTTGAAGCGACCCAGGTCCATTTCGGTGATCTGACGCTCGTTACCGAAACCATGGTCGCCGACGATGACGAACAGGGTTTCCTTGAAGTACGGCTCCTTGCGAGCCTTCTCGAAGAACTGGCCCAGCGCCCAGTCTGCGTAACGCATGGCGGTCAGGTGCTCGTTGAGCGGGCCACGGTCGGTGACGCGTTCGACCGGCAATGGAGTCGGCAAGGCGTACGGCGTGTGGTTGGACAGGGTCTGCAGCAGCGCGTAGAACGGCTTGCCGTTTTCCCGCGCCTTGAGCTCCACCAGACCACGGTCGAACATGTCCTGGTCGGACACGCCCCAGGTCGGATCGGAGAACACCGGGTTCACGAAGTCGTTACGGCCGACGAAGTTGGTCATGCCCTGGTTGCTGAAGAAACCGGACTGGTTGTCCCAGGCAAAGTCACCGTTGTAGACGTAGACATCGTCATAGTCACGCGCACTGAGCAACTGCGGCAGGCCGGACAGTTTGTGGCTGCCTTCCGGGGTCTGCATCAGGTATTCGAAACCCGGCAGGTTCGGGAAGCACGCCATGGTGGCGAACATGCCCTGGTGGGTGTGGGTGCCGTTGGAGAAGAAACGGTCGAACAGCAGGCCTTCCTTCGACAGCTTGTCGAGGTACGGCGTGATGTTGCCCGGCGCGCCCAGTGCGCCCACCGAGTGACCGGCCATGCTTTCCATCAGGATCACGACGACGTTCTTGATCGGCAGGGTCTTGTCGGCAGGCGGCGTGTATTCACGACGCACGGCGGCAATATCGGCATCCACCAGTTTGTCGTCCGGCATCACCAGCATCTCGCGCACCACTTTCTGCGCCTGATCCTGCGGCAGCGTGGCTTTCCAGATGTTGTCACGATCCTCGCCCATCCGGTCCTTGGCCGCCGCGATCAGCGACAGCGTGCCGTTGAGGCCGAGCTGGTTGGCGAAGTTCGAATCGGTGGTGTAAACGTCACCCCAGCGCAGCGGCGGGCCTTGACGCAGGGTGCCGCGAGCCGCCACCACGCAGATCAGCAGGCACACCACGAACACCGCCAGACGCGCATACCAGGGCGCCACTTGACGGGTGCCGACGTTGCCACCGCTGAACGGGCCACGCGGACGGGTCAGACGATCGGCGCCCTTGAATGCCAGGGTCAGGATCAGCGTGCCCACGGCCCAGGCCAGCAGGTAGCGCACCACCGGGAAACCGTACCAGAGCATGCTCATCACGGTTTTCGGGTCTTCCTTCACGTACTGGAACACCAGGCCGTTGAGGCGCTGGTGGAACTCGCGATAGAAGTCCATCTCCATCAGGCCGAGGAACAGCGCGATGCTCGAAGCAACGGTCAGCCACAGACGGAAGAACCCGCGCGCCGCCATGGCCCGGGCACTGAACAGCGCCAGCACCAGCGGAATGCAGACGTACACCACCAGCCGAATATCGAAGCGCAGGCCGTTGGCGAAGGCTTCGAGGAAAGTCGAGGCCGGGGTGTCGAGGATCATCTCGCGGTTGTAGACCAGCAGCGCGAGGCGCAGCACGGAAAACATCACCATCATGACCAGCGCGCACAGAAGCGTGTAGGCCAGATGCGATTTGACGGTCGGTTGCAGCAGGCGACTGGAAGATCGCTGCTGACTCAGGGCGTCCGGGTTTGCCATGTCGTTTTAGGACCCATTGGAAGTTGAAGTTGCAAAAATTCAGCTGCGCCCTGCCCTCTGTTGGCCATTCCAGGCCCCGGGGCTTGCGCGGAGCGCAAATGTTGCACGATCACCGGCGGCATTGCCATTGATTAGTACCCGCTGCCGGACACTTTCATTCAAGGCACAGCGCCGCGGGACAGGTACAAACAGCGCGGGCGAATTGTCTTGGAGACTTTGTGAAAATTTCGTTCAACGCATATTCGGAAACACAATAAACCTGGAAAACAAAACGCCCCGAGTTCTTCGGGGCGTTTACAGATGAACGCGATGTTTACTTCTCGGCGCGTTCTTTCAAGGCTCTCAGGGTATTGAACGGTGCGTCGACCACAAACTTGTTGGCGATCATGGAAGGCACGCTGCCGCCCGGCTCGGTGTGAACCTGATAGGTCACTTCAACCTGATCGCCCTTTGGCACGAACTTCCAGAAGCCTTTGACCTGAGCGACCCGCACAAAGCCCTTTTCTTCAGGCAGGTATTTCGGCACGCCTTCCAGATTACGGGTCAGGCTGCCATCGGCACCTTCAACGGTGGTGACATGCAGGATGGAGTCGCGCGGGGTAACCGGCCATGGCGTATTGAACTGGGTGTAGGTCCAGCTCTGGTCGCCTTCGTGCTTGAGCAGTTTCTGAGTCTTGCACTCGTGAATCCATGCGCAGGCCCCGGACACGTCTTCCTGCAAGGCGCGCAGTTTGGCAATGGTGGTCTTCATCACGGTCACACCCTGATAAGACTTGTAGTCCGAACCCGGCACTTCGCTCAGGGAGACCTTGATGCCGTCCTCGTTCTTGGCGACTTTCCAGTCTTCAGCCTGGGCAACCGAGGTGGCCAGCGCGGCAGTCAAACCACACAACACAGCGATACGATGCAGCGAACCCATAGTCTTATTCCTTATTGTTGAAGTTCCGTTCGTTTGACACATCACGCCGCCGTCATCTGCTCCCACCAGCCGAGCAGTCTGATCGCGTCTTCCTGGCTGCTGCCGCAGACTTCGGGATCGGCCTTGAATCCTGAACAGACCGCCGGACGTTCCGGTCGGCCGAAAATGTTGCACAGGTTATCGACCGACAACTGCACGCAGCGTTCACCGGCAGGTTTGCCATCGGGCATGCCTGGAATCGGCGAACTGATGGAAGGGGCAATGCAGCAGGCGCCACAGCCTTCACGGCATTTCATGACGACGCGTTCCTCGCAGCGGGCAATGTGTTAAAGGGACGCGGAACAGGGTAACCGCTTAAACGGCTGTTTTAAATTGCCTGAACCGGGGTTTTTACGCAGAAACGAAAGTGACTGACCAGTCTCCGACAAAGCGTCTGGTCTGCGGGTCACCGATGGGGACGATTTATTGCTTGAACTCGAAATCCAGTGCCGCGCCTTCGACTTCGCGGCGCTCCTCATTGCGCAGTTGCAGCTGCATTTCGTTGCTGAGCAAACGGCCGTTGAGCTGGAACCCGCTGTTTTTTTCACCAAACATCTGCGGCAGGACCGGATCGCGCTTGGGCAGCGTCACGGAACCGGGAGGTTTCAACTCCTGAACCATGTCTTTCGGCAGGCTCAAATCGAGCTTCGCAGGCGGCAGCGGCGTCTTGGCCACCTCCTTCGCCGATTTCGACTTGGAGGCTACCGGGGCGCGCTTCTTGGCGGGAGCAGCCTTATTCTGCGGTGTTTTTTTCGCTTGAACGGTTTTCTTGGCCGTGACCGGTTTTTTTGCCGTGGCAGTCGCCGGCGTCTTTTCCTGAGCCGCCATGGCGCCAGGGACCTGACCCATCATCAGCAGGCAGAGCACAACCCAGACGGCAGAAAATTTCGCTTTCATGAACCCAACGAAGCTAACGGCAGAGGGCCATATGCTCGCTTGTTGGGCGTCACATGACAAGCTCCGCCATTGGTTCAAAATCCGCCGGCCATCTCCTGGCAGAGCTGGGTGGCCAACATGCCGAGGGTCATCAGCGCCCGTTCCGCCTCGCGATTCCACGGGATGCCGCAATTCAACCGGATGCAGTGGTTGAACTGTTCGGTGTTGCTGAAGATCAACCCCGGCGCAATGCTGATGCCCTGTTGCAGCGCCCGCACGTGCAATTCCTGGGTGTTGACCCGTCCCGGCAGGCTGACCCACAGAATGAATCCGCCGGTCGGCCGGGTCATCTGTGTGCCTTCGGGAAAGTGCTGCTGAACCGCCAGCTGGAATGCGCTGAGATTTTTCCGGTATTCCTGGCGGATGTACCGTAAATGCCGGTCATAGCCGCCGTTTTCCAGGTAGGCCGCGATAGCCATTTGGGTGACGCTGCACGCGGAATGGGTGCTGAAAGTCTGCAAGCGCTGGATTTCCTGCTGGTACTTGCCGGCGATCATCCAGCCGATGCGCACACCGGGCGATAACGTCTTGGAAAAACTCGAGCAATAGATCACTCGATCGAGCCGGTCGTAGGCCTTGAGCGACTTGGTGCGACCCTGCTCGAACATCAACTCGCCATAGATGTCGTCTTCGACGATCTGGATATCGAAGTCCGAGGCAAGGCGCAGCAGTTGTTTCTGGCGCTCTTCGGGCATGGTGCCACCGAGTGGATTGCTCAGGCGAGTGGTCAGCACCAGCGCCTTGATCGACCATTGATTGGCCGCCAGTTGCAGGGCTTCGAGGCTCATGCCGGTGGCGGGGTCACTGGGGATCTCGATGACTTTCAGGCCCAGAAGGTCGGCCAATTGCAACAGACCGTAATAGGTCGGTGATTCGGCGGCGATCAGGTCGCCGGGGCGGGTCAGCACCCGCAACGACATCTGCAACGCATCGACGCAGCCGTGGGTGATCACCACTTCCGAAGGGTCAACGACCACGCCTGCATCACGCATGCGGATCGCCACCTGCCGGCGCAGCGGCTCGAAACCGGGGCTGAACATGTAGCTGAACGCCCGAGGGCTGTGAAAGCGGGTGACCTTGGCCAACTGCTGATGCAGGGCCCGCACCGGCAAATAATCGACACTCGGCACCGCCGCCCCCAGCGGGAACACGCCTTCACGACGGGATTCGACCAGCACTTGCTGAATGATACTGCTGCGGGTGACCAGGCCTGGCCGCTCGACCCGGGCGATGTCTGGCGTGGGCGCCGTCAGTGCGGGAGTCTGGTGCACGTAGTAGCCGGACTGCGGCCGCGCACGGATCAGGCCCTGATCCTCGAGGTTGGCGTAAGCCTGCAACACCGTGGCATGGCTGACGTTGAGCTGCGAACTCATCTTGCGCACCGAAGGCACGCGCTCGCCCGGTTGATAGACGCCACGGCGGATATCTTCGGCCAGCTGTTGAGCAATACGTTGGTAGAGCAAGAGATTGGTCATGACGCAGCACTCGATTTCACGGGCGTTTTATTCTTGTGTGAAACAATACCGGAACAGTTTGGAAGTGTACTGGGACAGTTGCCATATTAGTCAACCATACAGTGCTGTGTCGGTTAAATCTGTACTGCTTTGTGAGGTAATCGACAGACGTAAAAAAACCCGGTGCTGCCTGACAGCCCGGGCTTTCCAGTAACGCCACCCTCAGCGGGCGGCGCCGAGCTGGCCTTTTTCGTCGGAGAACACGATTTCCACTCGACGGTTCTGCGCACGCCCACGCTCGGAAGCGTTGGCGTCCACGGGATATTCATCACCGTAGCCTTCGACCTGAATGCGTTTTTCGTCGATGCCCAGGTCCGTCAGCACGTCAGCTACCGACTGCGCACGGTCACGGGATAGCTTGAGGTTTTCCTGCTTGCCGCCAGTGCTGTCGGTGTAACCCTCGATCCGCACGATGCGTTTCGGGTTGAGTTGCAGAAACTGCACGATCTTCAGCACCACGCGGTTGGCAGAGTTTTTCAGTTCGGCCTCACCGGTGTCGAACAGCACGTCACCCAGGGTCATCACCAGGCCACGGTCGGTTTGGGTAGTGGCCAGTGCAACGATCTGTTCTTCCAGCCATTTACCCTGCTGTTGCACACTCAGCAGCTTGGACTCGCGCAGGGCCAGTTGCAGGCGCTGGCGTTCAAGTTCCAGCTTCGCCACACGCTCTTCGTTGAGCACCTGGTTGGTATGCTCACGAGCGATTTCGCTGTAGCGCTGACTCAGATAGGCGTAATGCACCACGTCCGAGCCGCTGCCCCAGTACGTCGACAGACGATCGGCACGGGCCAGCGACTCACCGGCGCGGATCACGTCTTTCGGCGCGATACGCAGCACGTTGGAATCTTCCTTGACCTTCTGGAAGTCGGTGCTGGCCTGCTGCAATGCGGATTCGCTGTGCTGACCGGCGCAGCCGTACAGGCTGGCGCAACCGGCGAGGATCAGAGCACCGAGAGTTTTGGACTTCAGGCTCATTGGGCATCCCCCAGTTGCTTGCGCAGTCGGACGATACGGGTGTTGAGCACGTTCACTTGCTCTTCGCTCTTGCGGGTCAGGACTTTGGCTTCCGCCAGACGTGCGTCGAGTTCGGCCTGTTCGAAGCGCATCCGCGCATTCTTGTAAGACTCACCCGCCATGCTGCCTTTGGCCCGGTTGAACTTGTCCTCGGCCAGTTTCATCTCCGGCACGTCTTCGGCGGTGGCGCCCACGGCTTTGGCTTGCTCAAGGGCCTGCTCGGTCAGGCGCATTTGTTCGTTGGGTGCAGGATCGCTGGCGCAACCGGCCAGGGCCAGAACGGCCATGGCCGCGAAAAGAAGTCGATTACTCACTAAGAATCCCTACTGTTTTGGGGCGCTGACAGGTGGTTGCGGCGGCTGTTGCTGCTGCGCCTTCCAGCGCTCGATGTTGCGTTGCAGCGCGGCTTCCGTCAGGCCGGACGCGGGCAATTCTGTCATCTTTTTGGCCAGCTGTCCGCGCAACCACGGATCGTTGCAGGCCGAGTTGTGCGAAACCGCGAGGAACAGACCGGGCCGGTCGATGGGTTGTTCGAAGGCCAGCAGATCGTTGGCCATGCCCAAGGCCTGCGCGGCCGCCATGCCCGAGTAGCGACCGGCGAGTACATATTCCACTTCGCCCAGCAGAAGTTTCTGAAACGCCTGGGTCAGGTTTGCCGTACGGGTCAGGGTCAATTGCTGCTCGGCGATAGCGCCAAATGCCGGGGTCATTCGAGACTTTTCCGACAAGCCGCCGGTATGCCCGTGCAGGTCCTTGGCTTCGCTGTAGACCAGGGTCGACCCCTTGCGCGTCCACACCAGGTAATCGTTTTCCAGTAACGGCGGGTGTATGTAGTCGAGGTTTTCCAGCTCATTAAAGGTCAGCGGTGCGTCGGCCAGCATGTCCATGCGCCCGCTGCGCACTTCATCGAGGGCCTGGGAGCGCTTGCCGGCGTACAAAAGATCGACCTTGATCCCCAACTCCTTGGCCACCTGTTGCAACAGATCGGCACTTGCACCGATCAGTTGTTTGGGGTTCTGCGGATCCTGCCAGAGGTACGGCGGTGCATCCGGGCTGCCGGTGACGACCAGCCGCTCGCACTTGCCAGCCGCCACTGACAGGCCCGGCAACAATGCCAGCCCCAGCAACCACGAGCAGCTCAACCGACGATGCAGATCCATGGCGAAACGCTCCCACTCAAATCCCGGACAAAAAAAAAGCCCGACTAAAAGGTCGGGCTCTTTATAAGTGAAGCAGCCGGATTAGACCAGCTTCTCCAGCTCAGGTACGGCTTCGAACAGATCCGCCACCAGGCCGTAATCGGCCACCTGGAAGATCGGTGCTTCTTCGTCCTTGTTGATCGCAACGATCACTTTGGAGTCTTTCATGCCGGCCAGGTGCTGGATCGCGCCGGAGATACCGACGGCGATGTACAGCTGTGGCGCAACGATCTTGCCGGTCTGGCCGACCTGCATGTCGTTCGGTACGAAACCTGCGTCGACCGCTGCACGGGAAGCACCGACGGCAGCGCCCAGCTTGTCGGCCAAGGCGTACAGGTGTTTGAAGTTGTCGCCGTTCTGCATGCCGCGGCCGCCGGAAACGACGATCTTGGCAGCGGTCAGCTCAGGACGATCGGACTTGGCCAGTTCTTCGCTGACGAAGCTGGAAGTGCCGGCGTTGTGAGCAGCAGCAACCGCTTCAACAGCAGCCGAACCACCTTCAGCGGCAACCGGGTCGAAACCGGTAGCACGTACGGTGATCACCTTGATCGCAGCGGTCGATTGCACGGTAGCGATGGCGTTACCGGCGTAGATCGGACGCTTGAAGGTGTCAGCGCTTTCGACCGAGATGATCTCGGATATCTGGTCAACGTCCAGCTGGGCAGCAACGCGCGGCAGGATGTTTTTGCCGTTGGAAGTAGCGGCAGCCAGGATGTGGCTGTAGCCAGCGCCCGCGCCTTCATGGGCAAGAGCAGCAACCAGCGGAGCAACGTTTTCCGGCAACTGATGCGCGTAAGCGGCATTGTCAGCATTCAGGACTTTGCTCACGCCCGCGATTTTCGCAGCGGCTTCAGCCACGGCGCCAGCGCCCTGGCCTGCAACCAGAACGTGGATGTCGCCGCCGATTTTGGCAGCAGCAGCCACGGTGTTCAGGGTGGCCGGAGCCAGCACTTTGTTGTCGTGTTCAGCAATAACCAAGATAGTCATTTAGATTACCTTCGCTTCGTTTTTCAGTTTCTCGACCAGTTCAGCCACCGACTTGACCTTGATGCCCGCGCTGCGTGCAGCCGGCGCTTCGACTTTCAGGGTCTTGTTGGTGGAGGCGGTGGAAACGCCCAAAGCGTCCGGAGTCAGCGTCTCGAGAGGCTTCTTCTTGGCTTTCATGATGTTTGGAAGGGACGCATAACGCGGCTCGTTCAAACGCAGGTCGGTGGTGACGATCGCTGGCAACTTCAGGGAGACAGTCTGCGCGCCGCCGTCGATTTCGCGGGTCACGGCAACGCTGTCGCCGGAGACTTCGACTTTCGAGGCGAAAGTACCCTGACCGTAGCCGCTCAGTGCAGCGAGCATCTGGCCGGTCTGGTTGTTGTCGCTGTCGATGGCCTGTTTGCCCAGGATCACCAGCTGAGGCTGTTCCTTGTCGACCACGGCCTTGAGCAGCTTGGCCACGGCCAGGGAAGTCAGGTCTTCAGCGGATTCGACGAGGATGGCGCGGTCGGCACCCAGAGCCAGTGCGGTACGCAGCTGTTCCTGAGCGGTGGACGGGCCGATGGAGACGACGACGATTTCAGTCGCAACGCCTTTTTCTTTCAGGCGTACGGCTTCTTCCACTGCGATTTCGCAGAACGGGTTCATCGACATCTTGACGTTGGCGAGGTCTACGCCGGAATTGTCCGCCTTGACGCGAACCTTGACGTTGTAATCCACAACGCGTTTGACAGCTACAAGAACCTTCATGGATTCCTCGTTACTCTCCGGTGAAAAGAAAGTCGCCTAGGCGAACCTGGCGGTTGATGCTCATCGGGCACAAGGGCACCTCTAAAAACGTCGGCTGAGCGGGATGACCGTTCGTCAGTCGTGACCGACGAGTCATGCCGCCTCGCGGTGTGTAAACTGCGCGCCAAACTTGCGCTGCGCATCACCGGTTACCGCCTACGCCCTGTCTTTAGAGGTGCTCTTGAAACCACCATTCAGCCTACGGCGAGCGCAAAACCGCCCGTATCTTGACCGGAACGCCCATTCTGGTCAATACGCCAAAATGCCCTGTCATAAGCCGCGCTTCTTTGATTTCTCTGGGCTGGAGCCAATTCAAACAAACGTTTGTATTGGACGCTAAGAGTGGTGTAGATATAATGCGCCGCCTAGAGAGAAAGGTGGTTTGCCCATTATTACCCTTGACGTTAACGTAAAGGCAATAACGGATACGACACCGAACCTCCAAATTAGAAAAAAAACTGTTGAGCCTTGAGTAGGAGATAGCCTGTGGAACGCGAATACATGGAATTCGACGTGGTCATCGTCGGTGCCGGCCCCGCTGGCCTGTCCGCCGCCTGCCGTCTGAAGCAGAAGGCCGCCGAAGCCGGTAAGGAAATCAGCGTCTGCGTGGTCGAAAAAGGCTCCGAAGTCGGCGCGCACATCCTGTCCGGTGCCGTATTCGAACCACGGGCCCTGAACGAACTGTTCCCGGACTGGAAAGAACTCGGCGCCCCGCTGAACACGCCCGTCACCCGCGATGACATCTTCGTGCTGAAAAACGCCGAAAGCGCGCAGAAAATTCCTGACTTCTTTGTGCCCAAGACCATGCACAACGAAGGCAACTACATTATTTCCCTCGGCAACCTGTGCCGCTGGCTCGCTCAGCAGGCGGAAAATCTGGGCGTGGAAATCTACCCGGGCTTCGCCGCTCAGGAAGCACTTATCGATGAAAACGGCGTGGTACGCGGGATCATCACCGGCGACCTCGGCGTCGACCGCGAAGGTCATCCGAAAGAAGGCCTGTACACCCCGGGCATGGAACTGCGTGGCAAGTACACGCTGTTCGCCGAAGGCTGCCGTGGCCACATCGGCAAGCAACTGATCAAGCGCTATAACCTGGACAGCGACGCCGACGCCCAGCACTACGGCATCGGCCTGAAGGAAATCTGGGAAATCGACCCGGCCAAACACCAGCCAGGCCTGGTGGTGCACACCGCCGGTTGGCCGATGGACATCATGGGCACCGAGAACACCGGCGGCTCCTTCCTCTATCACCTGGAAAACAACCAGGTGGTGGTCGGTCTGATCGTCGATCTTTCCTACAGCAACACCTATCTGTCGCCATTTGATGAATTCCAGCGCCTCAAGCATCACCCGGTGCTCAAGCAATATCTGGAAGGCGGCAAGCGCATCAGCTACGGCGCGCGCGCGATCTGCAAGGGTGGCCTGAACTCGTTGCCAAAGATGGTGTTCAAGGGCGGCGCACTGATCGGTTGCGACCTCGGCACCCTGAACTTCGCCAAGATCAAGGGCAGCCACACCGCGATGAAGTCCGGCATGCTCGCCGCTGAATCCGTGGCCGACGCACTGTTCGCTGACAAGGACGGCACTGAAGAGCTGACCACTTACGTCGACGCCTTCAAGCAGAGCTGGCTCTACGAAGAACTGTTCGCCAGCCGCAACTTCGGCCCGGCGATCCACAAGTTCGGCGCCATCGTCGGCGGCGGTTTCAACTGGCTGGATCAGAACATCTTCGGCGGCAAACTGCCGTTCACCCTGCACGACACCAAGCCGGACTACGCCTGCCTCAAGCTCGCGGCCGACTGCAAGAAGATCGACTACCCGAAACCCGACGGCAAGATCAGCTTCGACAAGCTGAGCTCGGTGTTCATCTCCGGTACCAACCATGAAGAAGAACAGCCGTGCCACCTGAAACTGACCGACCCGACCATCCCGCTGAGCAAGAACCTGCCGCTGTACGACGAGCCGGCGCAGCGCTATTGCCCGGCCGGCGTGTATGAAGTGATCACCAAGGAAGACGGCGAGAAGCGCTTCCAGATCAACGCCCAGAACTGCGTGCACTGCAAGACCTGTGACATCAAGGACCCTTCGCAGAACATCACCTGGGTTGCGCCGGAAGGCGCCGGCGGTCCGACCTACCCGAACATGTAAGTCGAACCGCTGAACATCAAGGCTCCCGAAACGGGGGCCTTTTTGTTGCCTGCGTTTTGTAAAAGATCAAGCCGCGCGTTCATCCCCTGGACTGCGCTCGAAATAGCGTTTGTACTCGCGACTGAACTGCGACGTGCTCTGATACCCCACCCGATGCGCCACCTGCGCCACGCCCAGTCCTTCGGCGATCAACAACGTCTGCGCCTTCAACAAACGTAAACGCTTCAGGTACTGCACTGGCGACAGCAACGTGCTGCGTTTGAAGTGTTCGTGAAAGGTCGAAACGCTCATGTTCGCGCAACCGGCCAATGTCTCGACATTCAATGGCTCGGTGTAATGCGCATGCAGATGACTGATCGAAGCCGCCACTCGCGCAAACTGCCCCTGCTGCTCGACCAGTGCCCGCAGCACATCAGCCTGGGGACCGCGCAACGCGACGAACAATAACTCCCGCACCCGCGCCGGGCCGAGAATCTGGCATTCCAGCGGATCGTGCAGACAACGCAGCAAGCGTTCGACACAACCACGCATGTCATCGTCGAGCACCACCGACGTCATCGACTCCGGGGTCTGCGCCGGAATATGCCGCCCCGGCGCCAGCCCCATGGCCAGCACCAGTTCGCCGAGCAGCACCCGGTCGATCGCCACCGATACGCCGAGCAACGGCGCATCCGGCAACGCATAGGTCTCGCACTCGAACGGCACCGGCAAGGCCTGGATCAGGTAATGCCCGGCGCCGTACTCCATGGTGCGCGGCCCCAGATACGCCAATTTGCTGCCCTGGGCGATGATCATCAGGCTCGGCTCATAAATGTGCGGGCCACGGGCGACGTCGCAACTGGCGCGCAACACCTGCACGCCCGGCAGCCCGGTCTGGCTGTAACCATCGCGCAGCGCCAGCGGTTCGATCAGCGAAACCAGGGTGGCGTTGGCATCAAGGTGACGGGTCAATTGCATCGGGCGGCTCTTCAGAAAAAATCACGGAAAAAGGGATGAAAGCATCATCGCAGATCCTTTTGCCAATGCGACCGATCAACCCCGCATGCCGGAGGATTAGGCATGACACCCGGAGGAATCGCCATGGCCGGACAAGCGGACGGCGCCCAGAATGCGCCGCCTCACTTGTCACTGCTTTTGCGAGGTTTCACATGTACACCGCCATCGGCTATGCCGCTCAAACGGCCACCACGCCCCTCGCCCCGATGAAGTTCGAACGCCGCAGCCCTCGGGCCGACGACGTCGCCATCGAAATCCTGTACTGCGGCGTCTGCCACTCCGACATCCACCAGGCGCGCAACGAATGGGGCATCGCCGTTTACCCGTTGATGCCCGGCCACGAGATCGTCGGAAAAGTCACCGCCGTCGGTGCGAATGTCACTAAACACAAGGTAGGCGATCTGGTTGGCGTCGGGTGCATGGTCGACTCCTGCCGCACCTGCGAAGCCTGCCAGTCGAACCTCGAGCAATACTGCCTCGAAGGCCCGACCATGACCTATGCCACTCCGGACCGGGTCGATGGCAGCAACACCATGGGCGGTTATTCGGACAGCATCGTGGTCAGCGAGCACTTCGTGGTGCGCATCCCCGAGAAGCTGGACCTGGCGGCCGCTGCACCGATTCTCTGCGCCGGCATCACCACCTACTCGCCGCTCAAGCACTACGGCGTGAAGGCCGGCGACAAGGTCGGGATTCTCGGCATGGGCGGCCTCGGCCACATGGGCATCAAGTTCGCCAAGGCCATGGGCGCTGAAGTCACGCTGTTCACCCGTTCGGCGAGCAAGGCCGAGGAAGGCCGCCGCCAGGGCGCCGATCACGTGATCGTGTCCACCGACGAAGAACAGATGAAAGCAGCGGCCGGTCGGTTCGACTTCCTGCTGGACACCATTCCGGTCCAGCACGATCTCAACCCGTACCTCGACACCCTGCGCTTCGACGGCGTGCACATTCTGGTGGGCCTGATCGAACCGATCGATCCGCCGGTCCACGCCGCGAAACTGGTGCTGGGTCGTCGCGTACTGGCCGGCTCGTTGATCGGGGGCGTCGCCGAAACCCAGGAAGTGCTGGATTTCTGCGCCGAGCACAACATCAGCTGCGACATCGAAATGCTCGACATCCGCCAGATCAACGAAGCCTACGCGCGGATGATCGCCGGCGACGTGAAGTATCGTTTCGTCATCGATATGGCGACTCTGAAGCTCTGATTCCTCAGACCTTCAAGCCAAGCTCCGCCGAAAGCCGGGCCGTGACCCCTTTGATCAGGGGAATCAGCTCGGCCATTTTTTCCAGCGGCATGTACGGCACCGTGCTGGCGATGCTGATCGCCGCGACGATGCGCTTGCTCGCGTCGCGGATCGGCGCCGCCACACACCGGATCGACGGTTCGTTGTCTTCCAGATCGAACGCGTAGCCGCCGGCCACGTACTCGGTCATCCGCTGCTCCAGCTGCTCCCACGACTGCTGGGGATGCTGCGGCCAGAACTGACTTTTCCCACCCGCCGGCAGGCTGATGTCGTACAGGCGCTGCCAGTCCTGCGGCGCGTCATCCAGCATCAGCGCCTTGCCGATCCCGGTTCGCGCCAGCGGCATGCGATGGCCGACCCGCGAGCGCATTTCCGGGCCGTTGCGCCCCGGATTCTTCAACAGGTACAGCACCTCGTCGCCTTCACGAATGCCCAGGTGAACGGTGTCGCCGGTCAGCGCCGACAACTCGTCCAGATACGGCCCGGCCAGGGTCACCAGCGGCAATTCTTCACGCGCCTGAAAACCCAGTTCGATCAACTTCGGCCCCAGCAGATAACCGACTTGCGGCACGACGCGCAGGTAGCGCTCGTCCACCAGACAACTGGCCAGACGATGGGTGGTGCTGCGCGTGGTGCCGATCAGGCGGGCAATCTCTTTGAGATCGCGGGCGCCACTGGCGACGGCCTGCACCACACCCAACCCGCGAAGCAGGGTTTGGGTGCCAGTCGGCGCGGCGTCCTTGGCGGTTTTTGGGGCGTCTTCCTGCATATCCAGCCTTTAGCGTTGAGCGAGGGAACGGGCGGCATTATGGTCGCCCGACATAGCCGACTACAACTCGATGCGCTCGACCTTGCCCACCAGCAGCACGTAGGACAAAGCACCGATCAATGCCAGAACCGCGATGTAGGTGATCGCCGGCGCGAACGAGTCACCGCTGGCCAGGAAGCCGATGACAATCGGCGTGGCAATCGCCGACAGATTGCCGATGAAGTTGAACACCCCACCGGTCAAGCCCAGCAGCCGCGCCGGCGCCAGTGTCGACACCAGCGACCAGGTGATCGACGCCAGCCCGTTGCCGAAAAACGCCAGGGCCAGGAAGGCAATCACCAACGGCGTCGATTCGACGAAGTTGGCGCCGATGATCGAGGTGGAAATCAGCAGCCCGCCAATGATCGGCAGCTTGCGCGCAAAACCGACGGTGCAACCACGGCGAATCAGGAAGTCGGAAAAGAACCCGGAGCACAGCACGCCGATGAACGCGGCGAGAAACGGCAGCGACGCCAGCAGGCCGGACTTGATGAAGTCCATGCCGCGGTATTTCACCAGGTAGGTCGGGAACCACGTCAGGAAAAACCACAGCGTCGAGTTCAGGCAGAACTGGCCGAGGTAGATCCCCCACAACTTGCGTTTACTGAGGACGATGCCGAGATCGGTCCAGCTGAATTTTGCCTTCACCTTGGCAGTTTCGGCCGCGATATCCACCAGTCCGCCGCCCTCGCGGATCAGGTCGATTTCCGCTTCGTTGGCGCCTTTGAAATCACGCGGCTCGCGATACACCGCGTACCAGATCGCCGCCCAGATGATGCCCACCGCGCCGGTCGCGACAAATACCATGTGCCAGCCAAATTCATGTTGCAGCCACGCCAGCACCGGGGTCAGGAACGCCAGCCCGACAAACTGCCCGGAGGTGTAGAACCCGATGGCCGTGGCCCGCTCACGCTCGGGGAACCAGGTCGTCACCACGCGGCTGTTGATCGGGTACGCCGGCGCTTCCAGCGCACCGACCGCCATGCGCAGCACGAACAGTGCGATGAAACTGGCAGCGAAACCGAGCATCACCGTGGCCAGCGACCACAGCAACAGTGCGACGCTATAAAGGATGCGTGGCGGCACCCGGTCCACCAGCCAGCCGCCGGGGATCTGCATGGCGGCGTAGGTCCAGCCGAACGCCGAGAAGATCAGTCCGACGTGTACCGGATCGATGCCCAGATCCGTCGTCAGTGCCGGGGCGGCAATCGACAGGTTGCTGCGGTCGAGGTAGTTGATGACCACGGTGATGAACAGCAACACCATGATGAAAAATCGCTTGCGGCTGGGCGTGACTAACGTCGCTTGCCCGGTGAGGGTTTGCGGTTGCATGGGGAGCGCCTCTTCTTATGTTTATTGAGGTCGAGGGTATGCAGATCTCCGCTCCCTGGAGATCTGACTTACTGGATGCGGCAGAGAGTCAGCGACTCACCACTCGGCAAAACTGCCATCGGCATGCCGCCAGATCGGGTTACGCCAGCGGTGGCCGACCGCCGCGCGTTCGATCACGTATTCCTCGTTGATCTCGATCCCCAGGCCCGGGCCGTTGGGGATTTTCACGAAGCCCTTGTCGTAGTCGAATACCCGTGGATCCTTCACATAGTCGAGCAGGTCATTGCTCTCGTTGTAATGGATGCCCAGGCTCTGCTCCTGGATAAACGCGTTGTAACAAGCGGCGTCCAGTTGCAGACACGCCGCCAGTGCAATCGGCCCCAGCGGGCAGTGCAGTGCCAGCGCCACGTCGTAGGCTTCGGCCATGTTGGCGATCTTGCGGGTCTCGGTGATGCCGCCGGCGTGGGACGCATCGGGCTGGATGATGTCGACGTAACCTTCGCTCAACACCCGTTTAAAGTCCCAGCGTGAAAACAGCCGCTCGCCGAGGGCAATCGGGGTGCTGGTCAGCGGTGCCAGCTCCTTCAGCGCTTCATAGTTTTCGCTGAGCACCGGCTCTTCGATGAACATCAGTTTGTACGGGTCGAGTTCCTTCATCAGGACCTTGGCCATCGGTTTGTGCACCCGGCCATGGAAGTCGACACCGATGCCGACGTTCGGCCCCACCGCATCGCGCACGGCGGCAACGTTGGCCAGCGCCAGATCGACTTTTTCGAAGGTATCGAGAAATTGCAGCTCCTCGGTGCCGTTCATTTTCACCGCTGTAAAACCACGACCCACCGCCTCTTTCGCGGCCCGCGCCGTGTCCGCCGGACGGTCACCGCCGATCCACGAATACACGCGGATCTTGTCCCGCACCTGACCGCCGAGCAGGTCGCTGACCGACACACCGAGGGCCTTGCCCTTGATATCCCACAACGCCTGATCGATACCGGCGAGCGCGCTCATGTGGATCGCGCCGCCCCGGTAGAAGCCGCCGCGATACAGCACGGTCCAGATGTCTTCGATATTGCGTGGGTCTTTGCCGATCAGGTAGTCGGACAATTCCTCGACTGCAGCCGCGACGGTGTGGGCGCGGCCCTCGACCACGGGCTCGCCCCAACCGGTCACACCTTCGTCGGTTTCGACTTTCAGGAAGCACCAGCGCGGCGGGACGATGAAGGTGGTGAGTTTGGTGATTTTCATCTGCTTGTCTCTCTTGTTAGATGCAGCGCACGCAGCGCCGGAAAAGTCTTAGCGAAGGGCTTTCCAGGCCGCCACGTAGACCTTGGCATTGGCCGCCACTTGCTCAGTCGTCATGCCCGGCTTGAACAGCCCGGACCCGAGGCCGAAGCCTTTGACGCCAGCGTCGATGAACGCCTGCATGTTGTCCGGCGTGATGCCGCCGACCGGCGCCAGAATCGTCCCGACCGGCAACACCGCCAGCCAGGCTTTCACCACTGCCGGGCCCATCTGTTCGGCCGGGAACAGCTTGAGAATGTCCGCCCCCTCCTCCAGCGCCGCAAAGGCTTCGGTCGGCGTGGCGACGCCGGGCGACAGGTACAGCCCCGCCGCTTTCGCGGCCCGCAACACCTTGACATCGCTGTGGGGCATGACGATGACCTGACCGCCGGCCTCCTTCACCCGTTCGACCTGTTCCGGGGTCAGCACCGTGCCGGCACCGATCAGGCAATCGGCGGGCAGGGTCTTACGCAGGATGCGAATGCTTTCGTACGGCGCGGGGGAATTGAGCGGTACTTCGATGACGCGAAATCCGGCCGCATACAGGACTTCTCCGACAGCGGCGGCTTCCTGCGGATGCAGGCCGCGCAGGATCGCGATCAGACCGTTTTGCGCCAGTGCTTGCTTGAGCATGTCAGGCCTCCAGTCAGGGTTAACGGGATGAGGAATCGATCAGTCCGGCGGCGAGCGCCAGCTGCCAAAGACCACGCTCGGTAGCCTGTTCGGCCAAAGTCACCCGGGCGAAACCGCAGGCATCGAGGGCACGGCTGTAGCGGGCGCACAACTGCGCGTTGCCGATGAGGATGATCGAAGGAAGCTGTGCGCTGTTGCGCCGGCGTCGTTGCACGGCGGCCAGCGCCGTCAGTTCATGGCCGATCAGCAGGCCGGACAGATAGTCCGGTTGCGCGGTGGCGCTGAGTTCGCCGGTCAGGCCCAGGCTGCGGGCGCTGAACAGGGTCGACAGCACGCCAATCTCGCCCTCCGCCGATAACGCCACCTGCACGCCGCGATCGAAGGCATCGGCGTCGAACGTCGCGCTGTGCTGTTGGGTACGGCCGAGAATGCTGTGGTCACTGAGCACGGCGAACACTTCGCCGGTCATGAAGGTGTCGAAACGGGTGATGCAGCCGTCGGCCACTTCCACCCATTTCGAATGACTGCCCGGCAGGCCGATCAGCAGATCATTGCCCGCCTCGACCGGCAGATTCTGCAGGACGCCGAGGACCTGGGTTTCCTCGCCGCGCATCACGTTCGGCAGCGTCGAGCGCTGAATCACACCCGGCACGATGTGCACATCGACACCGCGAATACTGCGAACGGTTTGCAGGGATTTTCCGAGATCGGCGACGTTGGCCGGCGTATCGCGGTAGGACGCTTCGCGCCAGCCCTGGGCGCTGCCAACCATGCCGCAGGCAATCACCGGCAAGCCGGGTTGCGCGTCGAGCCAGTCGCCGCACGCCTCGTCGAACGCCAGTTCAAAACCCTCGGCGCATTCGCGACCGTTGATGACCCGTGGCGTCTTCGGCAACTGCATGATCCCGAACGACAGCGAACGCTGCGCCAGCACCTGTCCGCCCGCCGCGAGTTTGTAAGCACGTAGTGAGGTCGTCCCCCAATCGAGCGCGATCAATTGCGCCAGCATCGCTTCACCTGTTTTGTTATTGGCAGTGAGTGAGCTGGACTATAGACCTCTCAGGCGTTAAATCTCAATATGTAATTTTGCATCCCATATTTTGGGATTCATCTTTTTTAAAACCCGGACAGCGAACTGAGCAGCGAGCGCCGCCTGTCCGTACGGATCGCAGCCCGTTTAAAACTTATCGATCTCTCTTAATAGATCTGCCGTTGGAACTTTCATGTCCTCCGACAAATATATTTTATAGGAGTAGGAATTAATTCTGACCTTACAGACAATAGACTCTCGGCCCACTAATAAAGACCTCAATGCCTCACCTTCAATGATTTTTTCACTGGTATCGTTTTTTCTTTCGAAAAATAAAACATCCACCCTGAAAACCGGCCCGGCATTTGAAATTTCAGGCTCGACAAAACCCTCTCCATATCGACCCGCAGAGTGAGGTGCCGAAAAATCAAAATCGTCCTCAAAAGAACACAGCAGCGTCTGGCTTATTTTTGATTTGAAAAGATTGACAACATCAACATCAGACGAAAAACGCACCTGATAAATGTTCCTATCCAAATAACGTTCAACACCAACGTATTGTAAATGAGCAATGGGCTTACCATGATTCATCGCACAGGAAGTGCAAAGCAAGAAAGCTATACATAAAATTATATTACGCACATTTCCGTCCTTTAAAATGAGTAACAACAACCTGCATCAAAGCGTCTCTGGCCGAGATGCCACTTTGCAGGACTGATGTGTAGATAACCCAGGCATCGGCGTGATTCACATTCACTCGCCCGTTCATATTGGGCCCACTTTTCATATCCCATTGTTCTCCAAAATCGGCTACGAGATCGGAAAAATTCCAGTCTTTGGCATCGGCTCTGACGTTAACCCAATATTCCGCCTTCGGCTTCGGCTCCTGACGGTAGATGTTAGAAACCCCCCACACGATTTTTCCTTCGCCAACCGGATCGAGTGTAACCAGACACGGAATTCGATACCCCTTATCAGTCAATACAGCTGACAGGTGCGCACCATTCCATCCGCCCAAGCTATGCCCAATGATATATACAGGCGTGGCCATATCAGTAATTTTCTCCAGCACATTCTTTTTCAGATCATCATCACTAATAAAATAGTTATAACCAATATGGTGGGCATCATAATTATCAGAACAAACACCCTCAGCCTCCATATCCCTAACGAACACCTTCATGACGTCAGCAACGTTATTATTGGGGCCTGTGCCGTAATAACTTTCTTTATCACCCGCACCACCCACAAAAAACAGAACAATCCTTTTGGGAGTGATCGTGGCCTGCTTGACTGTTCCGTCCGTTTTGCAGGTCAGGTCGTGGGTCACGACCAGTCTTTTACACCCTTTCAGAGCAGGATTTTCAGCGGTCATATCTTTCCTACTCCACGAACAGCTTGATCGACTCAGGCAAATGCGAACTCACCGTATGGGTGAAGCCCGCGTCATTGGTTACGCCGTGCTCCACGCTCCCATCAGCGCGTTGAATCGCGTAAGGGTGATTTGGCATGGGCTCACCAGTAATTTCGTTAATCACCTGCATTCGATCATTGAAATGCACCGGCATCGGCGACAACCCACTAAACGCCGCCCCTCCCCCGCTCTGTCCAATAATCACCGTCCCCGACCCACCGACCACGACATTGCCGTGCCCGCCGGTGCTGTCGAGCATCGCGGCATTCAGGCCGTTGATGAAGACCGTGGCGGAAACACCGCCGGTTATCGGGCTGCCGCACGCCGATTTATCGGTCATGCGCGCAGCGGGGAGTCCGTCGAAGAACACGTCCGGCGAGCCGGAGACGATCGGGTTGTTACCGTGGCCTGGCAGTGGGCAGGCGGTTGGGTCGGTGACGCGTGCAGCGGGTTTACCACTCAATTCAAAGCTCCTTGCTTCAGAGGTTCCAGGTGTGGCTGATAGAGGTCGACATCAGTCGCGGCGAAACGCCAGCGGTTTTCGACGGAATCAAACAGCGCGTGACAATGCTCGCGGCTGTTCGGGGGTGTGAGGGTTTGCAATTGTTGCCAGGCTTCGTCGGCAAACCAGTTCAGATCGGCAGGTGTGGCGTCGTCGAGTTGGTTGAGCCAGGTGTTGTAGCCGGTCAGTCGATGCTGGTCGTAGGTGGTTTGCAGCAGCTCGGCCATTTGCGGGCCGAAATCCAGATAGCGCTCGGCTGTCCAGCGGCCGGTTTCCGAGTAGACGTACCAACCCATCGGCAACAGCCCGCCTTGGTGGAAAATCGATTGCCCCGCAGGCGCGACAAAACCGCAGCACACGTGCAGGGTCAGCCAGCCTTGATGGGCATCAATGAATCCGTTCGGATCGAACGTGCGCAGCGGTATTACGCGGTAGTCATCGAAGCCCGCACTGCGCGTCATCAGCTCGGCATCGAGGCGCGAGACAAACGCACGGATGGCTTTGCCACCGAGGCGGTTGACGGTGCAGAGGATGTCCACCGGTTGGCGGTTCGGGTTGTCGCTTGAACCGAGGTTTTTGACCAGGCCGTACAGGCGGATCGACGCCCGTAGTCCGCTCATTGCCGGTCACTCGTTGACGCGGCGAAGGCTCCACGGGCGTGGAGAAAGAGTGCCAGAGGCATTGCAGGTGTCGTCCATGAGCGCGCAAAAATGGCGCGTAGGATGCCGGACTAGAGCGGTTTGAACAATCAAATCAGCAATCAGATTGCCACTATTTGTTCAGCCCTCGGCAAACTCCCGCAATACCTTGCCATCCATGCGGTAACGCACCCACTCTTCCTGCGGCTGGGCGCCGAGGGATTTGTAGAATTCGATGGCAGGGGTGTTCCAGTCCAGCACGCTCCATTCGAAGCGGCCGCAGTCGTTGGCGCAGGCGATTTTCGCGAGGTGGCGCAGCAGGGTTTTACCGGCGCCACCGCCCCGTTGTTCCGGGGTGATGTAGAGGTCTTCGAGGTACAGGCAGTTGCTGCCCAGCCAGGTCGAATAGCTGAAGAAGAACACCGCAAAACCGATTGGCAAGCCGTCGCGCAGGCAAATCAGGCCATGGGCCGTGGCGCCTTCGCTGAACAGGCTGCGCTCGATGTCGGCGACGCTGGCGATGACTTCGTGACGGGCCTTTTCGAAGTCTGCAAGTTCAGTGATGAACGCGAGGATTTGCGGTGCATCGCTGGGGGTCGCCGGGCGGATTTCGATCGTCATGGACGGGCCTTGTCGGAAAAAGGAAAACGCCATACTAAGGCGGCGCGCGGCGCTCGTCACATGGCAAAGCAAACACTACCCTCCCACAGGGATTTTTGACTGGTCTGAAGGATATTCATGAACGCATTCGAACCACTGGCCTCACTCGCCGCCGAACTGCTGCCCCACGCGCTGGAACCGTCGGAAGACGGCGCTCATGATCTGTCGCATCTGCAACGGGTCTGGCACAACGCGCGCACCTTGCAGGCCGACGAAGGCGGCGACCTTGAAGTGCTGCTCGCGGCCGTGCTGCTGCACGATTGTGTGGCGGTGGAAAAGAACTCGCCGCTGCGCTCACAGGCATCGCGTCTGGCAGCGGAAAAAGCTTCGAAGGTGCTGGCGAACATGCATTGGCCCGAAGCCAAAATCGACGCCGTCACCCACGCCATCGAAGCCCACAGTTTTTCCGCCAACATCACTCCGCTTACCCTCGAAGCGCGACTGGTGCAGGACGCCGACCGTCTCGACTCCCTCGGCATGCTCGGCGTCGCCCGCACCTTTTACACCGCCGGACGCATGGGCAGCGCGCTGTACGACCCGCAAGATCCCGAGGCCCGGGAAAGGGACTACGACGACAAGCGATTCTGCCTCGATCATTTCCAGACCAAACTGCTGCACCTCGCCGACGGCTTCCAGACCGTTGCCGGCCAACGTCTTGCACGGCTCCGTCATCGACGCTTGAAAGGTTTCATGGAGCAATTCAAGGAAGAGATCGGCCTCGAAAGCACTCAGCCCTTCTGAACCGTTCGTCGATCATCAGGCACCAATCTTTCACGAGGGCAGACCAAAAGGAGGTAAGGATTTCAATCACTGGAGACACCCTATGATCTCGTCAAGGTTGACTGCACTCGTATTCGCTACCCTCCTCAGCCCGGCGGTATTCGCCGCCTCGACTACCGCTGCCGGTACCGGGCCGACCGATCCGGTTACCCAGCCAAGAGCCCCCGCCATCAACAGTGCCCCCGGTATGAATACCGACGGTTCGGGTGTACCGCTGATCAATCAGCCACCGGCCACGGGAACCGATCCTCGCACCCAGGGCAGCGATCCCGGACGCCAGGGCGGCATGAACACCCCTGACTCTCCGGCTGCCCCCGACAACGCCGGTCCCGGCGTCGGCTCGAAAACCACCACGGGTGGTTCGGGCTCTGAAGGCGCAGGACAGTGATCCGTGCTTCATCCACGCAACGTGTCTTATCCACTTCCCTGAAGAGGTAACCATGAACGTCGATAAAAACCTGGAAAAAGAAGTCCTCACCCGCCTGTTGCATGCCCACCCAAGCGGCCTCGGCAAAGAGGTGCTGGACAATTATCGCGGCGAGAAAGTCGTGGCCAGTGCCCTCGCCGCCCTGCAGGAGCGTGGACTGATTCACCACGGACACATCACTTGCAATGAAGCGGGAGAGCATTCGCTGAATCTGCCGATCAAGCTCAGCGCTGCGGGTGTGGAAGCGGCGCGTAAACTCGATACCTGACGCTTGCGGTCACTGGCGCAGGCAGTGGTTGAATGCATTGCCTGCGCCGGTTCATACCGAGATTCATCCAACCACCAGGAGACTCGCCATGCCTCGTGGAAGCAAAGCCAAATACACTGAAGAACAGAAGCGCAAAGCCGAACACATTGAAGACAGCTATCAAAACAAAGGGATGTCCAAGGATGAAGCCGAGGCCCGCGCCTGGGCGACGGTGAACAAACAGTCCGGCGGCGGCGAGAAGGCCGGAGGTTCCGGGCGTCGGAAACCGGCCAATGCGAAGGCCGAGGATCGCAAGGAATCAGCACGGCGCGCGGCGGTGAGTCGTGAGGGACATTCGCGCGACAGCAAGGCTTCCCGCGAAGTGCAGACGGTCGACAGCCTGCGCAAGGAGGCCCGGGAGCGGAAGATTCCCGGGCGTTCGTCGATGCGAAAGGATGAGTTGATTGCGGCGTTGCGCAGAGCCGGCTAGGTCCAGACTGGATGTAACGGCTGAAGGCCTTATCGCTGGCAAGCCAGCGATTGCGATCGTTCAGTCAGTGCATTTTTTGCTGATCAGCACATCAACCTCGGCAGTGCCAGGCGCGGTCGCCGGGCCCCAGCGGGTAACGGCCAATGCAGCCGCAGCGTTGGCGCGCCGTGCAGCTTTCTGCGCAGACAACCCTCGCGCCAGCCCGGCCACAAACACCCCGGCATGCGCATCGCCCGCGCCGTTGCTATCCACTGCCTGCACCTTGAAACCCGGCACATGCTGACGCTCGCCGCGCTGATGAATCCAGCAACCCTGCGGGCCGTCGCGTACCACCATCAGCACCTCCGGCGGCAGGTGCACGGCCAAGCGGTCCAGCGCGGTTTCGATGTCCGCCGCGCCAGTGAAACGCAGCGCCTCGACGCTGTTGCTGGTCCACACATCGATGCGCGGTAGCAATGCCTGCATCATCGGTGAATCCGGCGATTCCACCAGCGGGCCCGGATCGAACACCACGTTGATTGTCCTCGGCAGCGCCAGCGTCCAGTCCAGCAACGCCTGGGCCTTGCCGCTGTGCAGCAGGCTGTAGCCGCTGACGTAGACGTAATCTCCCGACTCGGCGGCAACGCTGTTCAGCTCCGCCGCCGTGACCTCGCCTTCAGCGCCGATGTAGGAAATGAAACTGCGCTCGGCCGACGCATCGGTCAGCGCCACGCAGATCCCGGTGTCACGCTCTGCAGGCTGGTCGATGCCGATGCGGATGCCTTCGGCGTTCATCGCCTGCCGCGCCAGATCTCCGAAACGCCCGTTGCCGTGGCGACCCAGATAGACCACCGGCAAGCCGTTGCGCACAGCAGCGGCCATCACATTGAAGCCGCCGCCGGCTTCGAAACTGGCGGACTGCGCCAGCACGTCACCGCCGATTTGCGGCAGCGCTTCCACGGCCATGACCAGGTCGATGATGACCTGGCCGGTGTGCAACATCTTAGGCATGAGCATTCTCGGATTGCGCAGCGCGGCGATCTCTTGCCCCGCCGAGTACGAAGTAAATGCCGCCGGCGACCACGAACGTCACGATCCAGCCGAGGCCGTTATGGCCCAGCCAGGAGTCGGACAGGAAGCCCTTGAACCAGACATTTTCAGCCGTGGTGCCGATGGTGGTGAAACTGAAGCCCAGCACGATGGCGATCGCCCACGCGCCGAATGCGCGCCACTCGATGCCGCCGCTGTACCAGTAGGCGCTGCTCGGGCTGACGTCGAGCAGGTCTTTCGGGCTGTAGTAGTGACGGTGAATCAGGTCGACCACGAAGATCCCGACCCATGCCGTGATCGGCACCGCCAGCAGCGAAATGAAAGTAATGAACGGGCCATAGAAACTGTCGGCGATCAGCATGAAGTAGATCGAACCGGCGAAGATCGCCACGATGTCGACCACCACCGCGTACACGCGCTTGACCTTCAGGCCGAGGGTCAGCGTGGTCAGGCCGGCGGAGTACACCGACAGGTTGTTCGACAGCAGCAGGCCACCGAATGCGGTGATCAGGTACGGCACGGCCATCCAGGTCGGCAGCATGTCGCGGATCGCTACGATCGGGTCAGTCGCCGAAGCAAGGTCGTTGTTGCCCACAGACAACAGGCCACCGAGGGTGATCAGCAGCACCAGCGGAATCCCCGCGCCGAACGCCGCCGACGCGACCAGACGCACGGCTTTGACGCTGCGATGCTGATAGCGCGACATGTCGGCGCCAGCATTCGCCCAACCGATCCCGGTGCCGGCGGCCATGGTGCCGATGCCGATGATCATCGCGCTCATCGGCGCCGGCGTGGCGTTGAACACCGCGCTCCAGTCGATGGTCGCGCAGAGGAAGCCGCCCACCAAAATGTTCAGCGCACCGAACACGTAGGTCGCCCACTTCTGGATCACCAGCAACGTGGCGTGGCCGAGGCCGGATACCGACAGGGTCAGCAGCACGAAAATCGCGATGAAGATCAGGGTCAGCACCGGCGCGCTTTTGGCTTCCACCGGCGAGCCGAACAGGATCGAGCACAACGACAGCAGCACGAACGCGGCGGTGGTGGTGTTGACGGTTTCCCAGCCCAGGCGCGACATCAGCGACACCAGCGTCGGGCCAATATTGCCGCGCACACCGAAGATCGCTCGCGACAAAGTCAGACTCGGCGCACGACCGCGACGGCCGGCAATCGAGATGATCCCCACCACCGCGAACGAACCGGCAGCGCCGAGGATCGCGACGATGATCGCCTGCCAGATCGCCAGGCCGCGAAACGCAACCAGCGTGGCGCCCAGCGGCAGGCCGAGGATGGAAATGTTGGCCGCGAACCAGACCCAGAACAGTTGCAGTGGATGGCCGTTGCACTCGCCTTCCGGCACCGGTTCGATGCCCCGGGTTTCCAGTTGCCCGGCGCTTTGTCCGGCGGTCGATGAACTCATGAAAAATGCTCCTGTTTGCCTTTATTGTGGTTGTGGCAATGACGCAGAACGACAAGAAATCCCGGCCTTCCTGGGCCTGTCTGCGCGATCCATTGCGGGTGAATAGTCAGGGTTTGTGGTGCGTCCATCGCGAGCAGGCTCGCTCCCACAGGGATAACGCCTTACTTGTGGGAGCGAGCTTGCTCCGGGCGGCGATCCGACGATGGCGTCAGTCCAATCAGCGCAAGGCCAACAGCCCTGTCACCAACGGTTCCAGCTCCAGACCATTGACGGCCTTCACCGTCTCGATCATCGGCGCCGGCCAGCTCTGCAGGCCCAGGCAGGCCCCGAGCATGGCACCGAGAATCGCGGCGATGGTGTCGGTGTCGCCACCCAGGCTCGCGGCCATGCACAGCGCATCGAACGGCGTCATTTCACCGACCGCGACTTGCTGCGCGAGGGCGAATGACACCACTACCGACTCCTGCGAGGCCACCGAGGTGCCGATCACGTCGTACAGCAGATCCGCGAGCAACACCGGGTCGCTCTCGACACTGATGCTGCGCGCCCAACTGATCCGTGAGGCGATGCGCCCGCCGGCCACCCAGTGTCCGTGCGATTCTGCTTGCTGGGCGATCTGCTGGCCGAGGTTCAGCGCCTCACCCAGATCCAGACCGTTGATGCCGGCCGAGACCACCGCCGCCACCGCCGCCGCGCTGGAAATCCCCAGCGTGGTGTTGTGAGTGACCTGACAGGCCTGCACCACCGCCGCGATAAAGCGCTCGGGGTCGGCGACATCCGCCGCGATGCCCACCGGGGTGATGCGCATCGCGGCGCCATTGGTGGTGCCGTAGCGCCCGGCCTCTTCCGGCGAGTGGCCGGCGAGGATCATTTCAATCGCACGCTTGGTCGACGGGCCGAGCAAGTCCTGCGAGCCCTTGGCCTGCATCTCGGCTTCCCATTCGATCAACCGTTGCGCGAGCACCGCCGGTTCGATCCGGCCCTTGCCTGCGACCAGCAACTCGCCGACCAGAATCGCC
Organism: Pseudomonas sp. 3-2; assembly: GCF_019710535.1. Classification (NCBI taxonomy): domain Bacteria; kingdom Pseudomonadati; phylum Pseudomonadota; class Gammaproteobacteria; order Pseudomonadales; family Pseudomonadaceae; genus Pseudomonas; species Pseudomonas sp. 3-2. The sequence continues at coordinate 4,723,256 of NZ_CP081200.1, forward strand.
TGTTCGGTGTCATCGGTGATCGAGCCCTTGGGCATGTTCGCGGCAATCGGCTGCAAGGGCCCGGCGTCCTGTAGATCGGTGATCTGGCCGAAGCGCTGCTTGATGGTTTCGCGATTCAGGGATTGGGTCGGCATGCCCAGCGCGTCGCCCAGGGCAAGGCCATAAAACGCGCCCAAGGCACGGTCGAGGGCGGTCATTTCGATTCTCCAAATTGCAGGTGCAGACGGAAATGCACCGGGTCGAGCAGGCTTTCGACCTGTTCCATGAAACGGTTCTGCCGGTCGTAGGTGGTCCGCAGCGCCTTGAGGAACACCGTGCCTTCGGGGCGGCCGAGCAGTTCGGCGTCCACGGCGTTGAGCGGTTCGGCGCCGATCCACTGATCGCCGCGCTCGCCGATGTAACCGTAGGCGGCCAGGGTGATGGTCAGGGAGTTATCGATCAGGCCCACTCGCGGCAGGCTTTCCAGGCCTCCGCTGGCGGGCATCAGAGAGCGTTCAAGGGACACCGCCGTGCCGTCGTTGGAACGGCGGCGACGTTCGAGAAGAATGAATTGATCGGAGCCGAAACGCGCAAGCAGATCCGCACGCGTCACGGCCTCCAGACGCAGCACGTCGGTATTGATCATCGCCCCGCTGTCGGCCAGGGCCTGGGCCCAGCCGCTGCGCTGGTCGAGCACCACACCGTCAAACGTGACGATGGAGCCCACCCCGCTTTGCGTGGCGATGTATTTGCGCCGTTTCAGTTCGGCCAGCGCTTCGCGCAACGTGCCACGGCTGACGTTGAATTCCTGAGCCAACTGATGCTCGCCGGGCAACAGAAAGCCGTCCTCCATGAGGCCGCTTTCGATGCGTCGGACGAGCTCGTCGACCACCCGTTGTTTCTTGTCAAATCGTACCTGTCTAATCATGTACAAATTGATAACCGAAACGGGTTGCGGCGGGCAAGGGATATTTGGGGAAGGAGACAGAAGGCGTGGCGTTGAAAGCACCCTCCCCCGAAGGAGAGGGTCAGAAGAGCTTTGATCTCAACGCTGTTTCAGACGGTCGATAACCACAGCCAACAGCAAAATCGACCCACGAATCACATACTGATAAAAAGTGTCGATATTTTTCAGATTCATCGCATTCTCGATAATCGCCAGAATCAGCACCCCGGCAATCACGTGCCGGATCATCCCGATCCCGCCACTCAGCGACACCCCGCCCAGCACGCAAGCCGAAATCACCGTCAGCTCAAACCCCTGGCCAATCATCGGCTGACCCGAAGTCATCCGCGATGCCAGAATCACCCCCGCCAACGCACCAATCACGCCATGCACCGCGAAGATGATGATCTTCGTCCGGTCAACATTCACCCCCGCCAGCAACGCTGCTTCCTGGTTGCCGCCGATGGCCATGGTGTTGCGCCCGTAGGTCGTGTAGTTCAGCAACCAGCCGAAAAACAGGAAGCAGACGATGGTGATCAGGATCGGCACCGGCACACCGAACAACTGACCGTTGCCGAACACGAAGAACGATTCCTGCGAAACGCCCACCGCTTTGCCGTTGGCAAAGATGTAAGCCAGGCCACGGACGATCTGCATGGTCGCCAGCGTCGTGATCAACGCGTTGACCCGCAACTTGGCGATCACGATGCCGTTGATCAAGCCGACGATCAGGCCCATCACCAGCGCGGCGCTGACGCCGAGAAACACGCTGTTGGTGTCACGCATCACCACCGCCGCCACCACCCCGGCGCAGGCGATTACCGAGCCTACCGACAAGTCGAAATGCCCCGACGCCAGGCAATACAACATGGTGCACGCGGCGATCCCGGTAGTGGAGATCGCCAGCCCCAGGCCACGCATGTTCAGCGGCGAAAGGAAGTTGTCGATCAGCAAGGTGCAGGCGACAAAAATGCCCACCGCCGCCAGCAGCATCACCCAGTCATCGAGGAAGCGCCGCATATCCAGAGGTTTGCGCTCGGTCGGCAGGGTTTCGTTTTGGGTTGTCATCATAGTCACCTCTCAGTTCGCCACGCCGTCAGCGCGGTGGCGCGGCAAAGCCAGTTGCAGCAGGTTGGATTCGTTGGCCTGGTCGCGGCTGACTTCGCCACGCAGGGCGCCCTCGCACAGCACCAGAATGCGGTCGGAAATACCCATGACTTCCATCAGATCGCTGGACACCACGATCACCGAAATACCGTCGGCGGCCAGGTTATGGATGATCTGGTAGATCTCGGCCTTGGCACCGATGTCGATGCCCCGGGTCGGCTCGTCGAGCAGCAGCACTTTCATCGGCATCGACAGCCAGCGGCCGAGAATGGCTTTCTGCTGATTGCCGCCGGACAGGAACTTGATCTGTTGCCCGGCGTGGGGCGTTTTCACTTTCAGGGCCTTGATCTGTTTCTCGGCGTTGCCCTTCTCCCAGATCCCGCGCAGCAGGCAGCCGAGCCCGGAATGCGCACCGCGCGCACTGATGTTGATGTTCTCGGCGACGCTGGCCAGCGGGATGATGCCTTCCTTCTTGCGGTCTTCCGGGCACAACAGAATCCCGGCGGCAATCGCATCGCGGGGTGAACGCAGTTTCAGTTCATGACCGCGCAACTCCAGGCGTCCGGCGGTGTTGCGCTCAAGACCGCTGAGCAGCCGGAACAGCTCGGTGCGCCCGGCCCCGACCAGTCCGAACAGGCCCAGAATCTCGCCTTTGTGCGCATCGAAACTGATCGGCTCGCGCAGGCCCGGGCCGAGCAAGCCATCGACTCTCAGCGCCACAGCACCGCGCGGGCGACCGCGATAATCGTAGATGTCCTGAATGTCGCGCCCGACCATGCAGGTCACCAGTTGATCGTGGGTCAGCTGGCTCATGTCCTCGAAAGTGCGCACGTAGCGACCGTCCTTGAACACCGTCACCGCGTCGCAGATGCGGAACACTTCTTCCATGCGATGGGAGACATAGAGCACCACTTTGCCCTCGTCGCGCAGCCGGCCGATGATCGCCATCAAGCGGTCGATCTCCCGCGCCGAGAGGCTGCTGGTCGGTTCGTCAAAAGCAATCACATGCGCGCCCCGGGACAACGCCTTGGCGATTTCCACCAATTGCCGCTGGCCGAGGGACAAGCGTCCGACCTTGGTCTGCGGATCGATTTCATCGGCCAGGCCTTTGAGGCATGCCAATGCCTGCTGGCGCAACGCGCCGCGATTGATCAGGCCGAAGCTGGCCGGCAGGTGACCGAGGAACAGGTTCTCGGCCACGGTCATTTCCGGCACCAGATGCAGCTCCTGGTGAATCACCGCCACGCCGCTGCCGATGCTGTCGGCGGTGGACTTGAACGCCATCGTCCGCTCGCCGATCTGCAGCTCGCCGCTGCTCGGGATATAGGCGCCGCCGAGGATTTTCAGCAGGGTCGATTTGCCGGCGCCGTTCTCGCCCATCAAGGCGTGAACCTGCCCGGGGTGAGCGACGAAACTGATGCCGTCCAGCGCCTTCACGCCCGGGAAGGTCTTGCCGATCCCGTTGAAACGCAGGCTACCGCTGGCGCTGTGTTCTTGTGTCTGTACTTGCGCGTGCATTTAAGCCACCTCATCACACCGTTCAAGCGGCCCGGCTGCCCGGGCCGCCGCTGCCGTCAGTTCCACAGGCCGATCTTCTCCAGCTCCTGCTTGAAGTTGTCGCGGGTGATCAGGGTGACGTCGTCCATCGCGGTGTACTTCGGCGGTTCCTTGCCGGTGGTGACCCACTCGTACATCATCTCGGCAGTCTTGTAGCCTTCGATGTGCGGGCTCGGCAGCATCGAACCGTAGAAGCCGCTGTTAGGCTTTTTCAATTCGCCGATGGCGTCGGTGCCGTTGATGCCGATGCCGATCACATTGGCCGCGGCAAACCCCGCTGCTTCGGTGGCGCGCACGCCGCCCAGCACGGTGTTGTCGTTCATGCCGCCGATGATCAGGTTCTTCGCCGCACTCGGCAGCTTGACCAGCGCGGAGTTGGTGGCGTCCATGCTGCCCGGCACGTCGAGGGTTTTCAGGGCGGCCGTCAGAATGTGATCTTTCGGCATGCCGGCATCTTCGAGCGCCTTCATCGAGCCGTCGGTGCGCTTCTTGCCGGTGTCGAGTTCGTTGTAGGTGTTGACCACCGCGTAGGTGTCTTTCCAGTCCCAGTTACGCTTTTTCGCTTCGGCGGCCATGGCGGCGCCCTGCTTCTGGCCGACTTCGAAGGCGGCCATGCCGAGGTACGGCACGTCTTCCATGAATTTGCCATTGGCATCGACGAAGCGGTCGTCGACGGCGATCACTTTCAAGTCATTGAGCTTGGCCTTGGCCATGATCGCCGGGCCGAGCGATACGTCCGGCGGGCAGATGACGAAGCCCTTGGCGCCGTTGGCCGCGAGGCTGTCGATGGCCGAGAGGGTTTTCTCGCCGTCCGGCACGGCGATCTTGATCAGCTCGAAGCCTTTGTCCTTGGCAGCTTTCTCGGCGAAGGCCCATTCAGTCTGGAACCATGGCTCTTCGGCTTGTTTGACCAGAAAACCGATCTTCACCGGATCGGCGGCCAGCAGCGAACTGCTCAGGCTGAACGCAGTAACCGCCAGCGCGGTACTGCACAGGGTACGAATCCCGAAACGACGTTTCATAAGCAGACTCCTTGTTATTTTTCTTGAGCGTTATTTGAAAAACGTTAAAGCGGTCGAAGCGTTTCCTGCGAATCATGACGACAATAGTCATATCGTATGATGATTGAATTTCAGGCGGACCTTTCCACCTGAAATCCGGATTTTCAGTCGTGGTACATCACCGAGCGGCCACCATCGATGGTGATGCACGAGGCATTGATGAACGGCGCTTCATCGCTGGCCAGAAACACGGCGGTCATCGCCACTTCAATCGGCTGGCCGATGCGTTTCGGTGGATGCAGATCGAAAGCGCGCTGGCGTTCGGCGTGCGGGTCGGCAAAGCCGTTCCAGTAATCGACGTTGAGTTGGGTTTCGATGTAGCCCGGTGCAATCGCATTGACCCGAATACCCTTCGGCGCGTACTCGATGCCCAGCGCTCGGGTCAGCCCGAGCAAGCCGTGCTTGGCCACCGGGTACGGAAAGCAGCCGGGAATGATGTTCGTGGAATGGGTCGAGGCAATGTTGATGATGCTGCCGATGCCTTGCTCGATCATCTGCGGCAATACGGCCTTGCAGCCATACCAGGCGCCGTCGAGGTCGATGGCGAAGCAGCGTTTCCAGTCTTCTTCGGTCATTTCCAACGGATCGCGGAACACATTGACCCCGGCGCAATTCACCAGCACGTCGATGCGGCCGTGCAGCTCGATGGCCAGTTTGGCCATGGCGTGCAGATCCTGCTGACGCGAGACGTCGGCCTTGATCGCCTGCACATCGGCGCCCTGCTCGCGCCAGTGCGCAGCGACTTTCTCGACCTTTTCAGCCTGGATATCGCTGATCACCAGTTTGGCCTGCTGCGAGGCGAAGGTCGCGACGATTGCTTCGCCGATGCCTTGGGCAGCGCCGGTCAGCAGCACGACCTTGTTTTTCAGGCGCTCACCTTTCGGTGGCTCGGGCACCGGTGGCAAGGATAGTGGTTCAGCCATGAATCAGGACTCCTGTTCGAAAGCATAAAAAAACCGGGCATCTGACGATGTCCGGTCTGGAAGGCTTGTGGAACAAGACAGGCGAGCGCACGCCGCGGCACCGAGACGGCCCGAAGCGCTGACTCCGCTATGGAGTGCGATGGAAATTCGCTGCATCACTTCACCTGTTTTGTTCTTTTTAAGTGTGAGTGCGTGTTACTGCTGGGACCGACTATAAACCCGACCGCCAAATAATCTCAATATATAATTTTGCATCCCATATTTTGGGATTTAACTGGCAAATCGCGTGCAGAGCTTTCCGGCGACATCCACTTGCAGCGACAGTACGGCGCCGTCCAGCGGATGATTCAGCGGACTTTTGGCGCTGGTGATGTACAGGGTTTTCAAGTCTGCGCCGCCGAACACGCAACTGGTGGGGCGACTGATCGGCAGGTCGATCTTGCGATCGATCTGGCCATCCGGCGTCAGGCGCAGCAGGCAGCTGCCGTCCCAGCGGGCGTTCCACACGTAGCCTTCGGCGTCCATCGCCGAACCGTCCGGGCCGCCGTGCTGATCGGCGCTGTACCAGGGCTGGGCGGTGTCGAGGTTGCCGTCGGTGTGAATGAAATAGCGATACAAGGTGCTGTCGAGGCTGTCACCGAACAACAAAGTCGTGCCGTCGTCGCTCCAGAGCAGCGTGTTGGGAATGCCCAGGCCGCGCAGCAATGGCGTGACCCTTTTATCCGGATCAACGCGGAACAGCCCGCCGGAACGACGGGTGATCGGCAGATCCTCGCCCTGCTCGCCAATGTTGTTTTGCATGGTGCCGAGCCACAAGCGGCCCTGGCCGTCGCAACGTGCCTCGTTGGCGCGGTTGCCCGGTTGCGGGTCGGCGACGCAGAACAGCGTCAGTCGCGGCTCAAGTCCGGGGGAATCCAGATCGAGCCGGTAGACGCCGCTGCTCAAGGTCACCAGCGCGTCGCCGCTGGCGCAGGGAATGAACGCCGAGACGTGCTCCGGCATCTGCCAGATCTGCACGTTCTGCCCGATCAGCCGCAGCGCCTGTTTGCCGGCGATGTCCACCCAATACAGCGCCTGGGTTGGTGCGTCCCAGAACGGGCCTTCGCCCAGTTGCGCCCGATGTTCTGTCACCGCAGTCCACGTCATGCAACCTCCTGTCTTGTTGTTTTTGTCAGCTGGCTTTTTTGTCGGCCATCACCTGCGGGTAAAACCGCTTGATGGCCAGGTCGGCATTGTCGATCAGGGTCATGCAGGCCCACACCCCCCGCGCGGCATCCCGGGCGGCAATGGCGTCGGCCATGTCCTTGTGGATGGGCAGTGTGCGGCGCAATTCGTCAGGGTCGGCCGCCGAGACTTCGAAAGACACGGCAAGCAGTGCACCGAGGGCCGGCACCATTTGTTCGATGAATTGATTGTGGCTGGCGGCGAGAATGCATTCGTGGAAGAACTGGTCGGCGCGGTTGTAATCGATGCCGCTGTCGACCGCCCGTTCCAGCGCGTTGTAAGCCTGCTGCACCGCTTGCACCTGTTCGACGGTCGCCCGCTCGCAGGCCCAGCGCACCGCCATCGGTTCGATGGTACGGCGCAGGTCGAGCAGGTCATCGACGAAATTTTCCGGCAAGCCGCTGCGTGACAGCCAGCCCACCACTTGCGGATCGAACAGGTTCCAGCGCTTGATCGGCAGCACCCGCGTGCCGACCTTCGGCCCGACTTCGAGCATGCCTTTGGCAACCAGGGTCTTGATGGCTTCGCGGATCACGGTGCGGCTGACCCCGAGTTGCTCGCCCAGATCGGCCTCGACCTTGATCGCCTGCCCCGGTTTCACTTGGCCGGCAGCAATCCAGGCGCCCAGCCAGTCAACCGTTGATGCGTGAAAACTGCTCGACATGGACACCCCGAAGCCGTTCGCTGTGGGTGCCTACGCTAATCATCATACGATTGAGAGTCAACGACAAAAAACCGCAGCCTGCTTTCACAGACTGCGGTTTTTTTAAGGTTCGAGGCCGATGCGGAAGAACTCGCCACCGCTCCAGACGCCGAGCCAGCGCTGGCCATCGATTTCACGGCTGACTGCCAGCTCCACCAACTGGTAGAACACGTTGCGGTGGATCAGCGCTTCGAGATTGGTGCGGACATGCACGTAAGGCGCAGGTTCTTGCGTCGCTGGATCAATCTCGACCCGGATCGGATGCTCCGGGCCGGCTTCCGTTGTTTCATCGACGTTGGTGGTGAAGCGCAGCACTTGCGCCTCACCCTCGCCTTCCACCTCGACGGCAATCGCCACGAATGGCGCGTCATCGACCTTGATCCCGACTTTCTCAACCGGAGTAATCAGGAAATAATCATCGCCGTCGCGGCGGATGATGGTGGAGAACAGCTTGACCATCGGCTTGCGCCCGATCGGCGTACCCAGGTAGTACCAGGTGCCGTCACGGGCGATGCGCATGTCGATATCGCCGCAGAAATCCGGGTTCCACAAGTGCACCGGCGGCAAGCCTTTGGTTTTGGGGATTTGTCCCAACAGGTCATTGGCTTTTTGCGGACCACTCATGGCGTACTCCTTGAATTACTGGTCCCCGAGGCCCAGCAGGCTACGCGCGTATTGCGCAAGCGGTGGGCCGATCAGGTCTTCGGGCTTGTTGTCGTGGAACGTCAGTAAACCGCCACGACTCTTGATCCGTGCAGTATCAATCAAATACTGGGTGCTGGTCTCGATCAACATGATCTGAATCACGCCACCGTCGATACCGAGACGATCCACAGCTTCCTGATCGAGCCATTCATCGGAGTTGCCGATGCGGTCGTCGGCCTTGGCGAAACGGGTGTACAGCAGGTAGTGCGCACCGGCGTCGCGGGCTTCGCCCATCGCCTGGTCGAGGCCTTCCGGCGCACGGGCGCGGCGGACCATCGGGAAATATTCGACGAAACCCTTGAAGGCCTCTTCGGCCACTACGTTGGGACGCGGGTAAGAACCACCCGGCGGCGCGAACGAGCCTTGCGCGATGTAGATGAACGAATCCGGCTGAATGCGGAAATTGTTTACGCGACGGCTGTCGCTGTGGTCCAGCAGACCCGCGTCGCTCATCTGGTAGCGAGTCCCTTCGGCCATGTCACTGACAGTCATACAGCCGCCCAGCGCAAAAACGGCCAGCAGCAAAACCAGGCTACGCATCCTAATCCTCCAGAAGCCGGTGACGGAAAACCGGCGAATGGCCGTAGGATGCAGCTTTTGCGCCACCTCCAGATCTTCGTCGTTTTTTCGATCGTAATCGCGAGCAGGCTCGCTTCCACAGGGAGATAGCATTTACCTGTGGGGAGCGAGCCTGCTCGCGATGAGGACTTCAGCCGCCGATGATCTTCATGACGGTCGCGCCGCCGGAGAACGCGACTTCCTGCTTGTCGCCCAACGCCTTGACCAGCAGTCGTTGCAACGCCGGCAGCGCCTCGTGGCGCGGCTTGTCGAGCAGGTCACCGACGTAGTGGCGGTTGCTCGACGACAGGCAGCCATGCAGCCATCCGGTGGACGACAGGCGCAGGCGCGAACAGGTTCGGCAGAACGGCACGCTTTCGTTGGCGATCACGCCGAAATTGCCCAGACCGGGAATCGCATAGCGAACTGCCGTGGCATCCACCGGCGCGTCGGTTTGCGCGTACTCGTAATGTTCGCCGATCAGGCTCAGCAGCTGTTGCAGGCTGACGAACTGCTGCAGGAAGGCGTTGGAATCAGTGGCCAGGTGGCCCATGCGCATCAGCTCGATGAAACGCAGTTCAAAGCCACGCTCGAGGCAGTAATCGAGCAGCGGCAGCACCTGGTCGAGGTTCTGCCCGCGCAACGGCACCATGTTGACCTTGATCTTCATCCCCGCCGCTGCGGCCTGATCCATGCCATCCAGCACGGTGGCCAGGTCGCCGCCACGGGCGATGCTGCGGAACGCGCCGGCGTCCAGGGTATCGAGGGAAACGTTGAGGCGTCGCAGGCCGGCATCGACCAGCAACGGAAGTTTTTTCGCCAGGAGCTGGCCGTTGGTGGTCAGGCTGATGTCTTCCAGGCCCATCCTGCCGACGGCGCTCATGAAAGATTCGAGTTTGGGGCTGACCAGCGGCTCGCCGCCGGTGATGCGCAGGCGCTCGATGCCCGCGGCTTCAATCAGATAGGCTACGCCACGTGCCATGGCCTCGGCCGACAGTTCATCCTGCGCAGCCACCAGCCGCTTGCCGTTGGGCACGCAGTAGGTACAGGCGTAATTGCAGGCTGAAGTCAGACTGATCCGCAAATTGCGAAAGCGCCTGCCTTGACGGTCAACGATCATGAAGCACTCCGGCGATGGAAAATCGAGCGGCTAAAACTTGACTCACAATTCAAGTTTTAGCAAGCCCTATGCCTGAGTATATTCCTGCGGTACTGCGCCATGTAGCGAAAAACACGGCGCATAAGGCAACTGAATGATTCAGCTGCTTGGCGTTTCAGGGTCGCGCTTGCGCTTGTTGCCCATACGCACGCCGATATCCATCAGGAACTGGAAGAAACCTTCCTGATCTTCCAGCACATTGCTCCAGAACGGCGAGTGATACAGCGCCACCGCGCCGTGCACCAGCGCCCAGGATGCGCAGTAATGGAAGTATGGCGGCACGTCTTCGAGCTTGCCTTCGCTGATGCGGCCCTTGATGAGCAGCGTCAGGCGTTCGAAGTTCGAGGCACGGATCTTGTGCAGCTCCTCGACCATCTCGGGGACCTGATTGCCCTTGACCACCTTCTCTTCCAGGCGATCGAACAGGCGATAGCGCTGCGGGTCGCGCATGCGGAATTCAAAGTAGGCACGGGACAGCGCTTCCTTGTCCTTGTCGACATCGGCCGAGTGCAACAGCTCGTTCAAGTCGCGCTCGTAATCGAGCATCAGGCGCAGGTAGATCTCGGCCTTGGACTTGAAGTGCTTGTAAATCGTGCCTTTGCCGATACCCACGGCATCAGCAATCATCTCGACGGTGACACTGTCTTCACCTTGTTCGAGGAACAGCTTGAGCGCGGTATCGAGAATTTCTTGCTCGCGGCGACGAAACTCACGGACCTTACGAGGTTCTTTGTGCATAAGAAAAGGTCTGTAGGGGTCAAAATTCGAAGCCGCGTATTATGCCTAACTTGCGCAAAAATGCACGGATCATCCGACCATATCTGTGTTTCTTGTTCATTTCACGAACGTTTCGAGGGGAATGAGAACATAACCGAAGCGAACGTATTCCAAATTTGTTTAAAAACCCCGGCCAGCCAACTGGACTCGGCGCCAGACTGATCAATACTTGAACTGTCGGGCGACATCTCCCCCAAGTGTCGTGCCGGTAAAGGTACCAAGGGACCGCGTGCCTTTGTTTTACTCCTAATGGTCTTAACCCGGATTCACCCCCCAGAACCCGGGTTTTTTTTGCCTGCGATTCAGGCTTTTACATTCGCCAGCGGAAACAGTCGCTTGAAGTTCTCGGTGGTCTGCTCGGCAAAACGCTCATAGTTCTCGCCGCGCAGCATCGCCAGAAACTCTGCCACTTCCCGCACGTATTGCGGCAGGTTCGGCTTGCCGCGATACGGGATCGGCGCCAGGTACGGTGAATCGGTTTCCACCAGCAGGCGATCGGCCGGAACCTTGCTCGCTACATCGCGCAGCGCATCGGCATTACGGAAGGTGACGATGCCCGACAGGGAAATGTAATAACCCATGTCCAGCGCTGCCTTGGCCATGTCCCAGTCTTCGGTGAAACAATGCAGCACACCGGCCTGGGGCAACGCGGCTTCGCGCAACAACTCGAGCGTGTCGGCGCGGGCGCCGCGGGTGTGGATGATCACCGGCTTGCCGGTCTGCTGCGCGGCTTGCAGGTGCAGACGGAACGACTCCTGCTGAAGCTCGGCGGCTTCCGGCTCGTAGTGGTAGTCCAGACCGGTTTCGCCGATCGCCACCACTTTCGGGTGATTGAGCTCGTGCAACAGCCAGCCCAGCGCCGGCGCCGCGCCCGGCTGCACATCCAGCGGATGCACGCCGACCGAACAATCGACATCGTCGTAACGCTCGGCGAGGGCTTTAACGTCGGCCGCGTTGTCGGCGCTGACGCCGATGCACAGGAAATGCCCGACGCCGCGTTCGCGGGCCGCATCCAGTGCGGCATCCAGGGAACCGTCGTGAGCGGCGAGGTCGAGGCGATCAAGGTGACAATGGGAATCTACGAGCATAAAAAGGACTGCAACTTACATCGTATGAGTGGGACGGTCGGATTTCAGGGCTCCGGCCAGATGAGTTTCGATGCGACTGCGGGCGGTGTTGTCGCCATCGTTGAATTGCACACCGACGCCGGCCGCGCGGTTGCCCTGCGCGCCTTTGGGGGTGATCCAGGCGACTTTGCCGGCCACCGGAATCTTCTCCGCCTCGTCCATCAGGTTCAGCAGCATGAACACCTCGTCGCCCAACTTGTAGTTCTTGTTGGTCGGGATGAACAGGCCGCCGTTCTTGATGAACGGCATGTAGGCGGCGTAGAGGACCGACTTGTCCTTGATGGTCAGGGACAAGATGCCGTTGCGCGGCCCCGGACTGACGGGTTCATTCATGTTGACCTCCACTGCTGATGTTCAGAGTCTAGGTACACATTCTTATCTTTGGCCAGGCAAGCTCGCCCATTGCACCAGCAACGCTTCCAGCAGCAACGCCGCGTTGAGGTTGGCCTTGCTCAGGACTTTCTGGCGCTGGGCGAGAATCCAGTCCTGAATATCCAGCACTTTAGCCTGGGCACTTTTCTGCGCCAGATACTGCACGACCTTGCGCATGTCGGTCAGGCCGAGGCCCGCTTCGTCCTGGGTCAATTGATAGCGCAGGATCAGGCTCGACCAGTCGCAGAACCAATCGAACAGCCGCAGCATCGGAATGTTTTTCCACTCCTCGGCCAATTGCGTCGGCGATTGCTGCTGCTTGAGCAGCTTCTTCACGCCTTCCACCACCTGCGCGCGCTGTTCACGTACGCCCTGCCCCTGCAAAGTGACGGCGGCCAACGGCGAGCCGGCGGCCAGGGTCAACAGTTCGACCCGTTCGTCTTCGGAACATTCCGGCAGTGCCTGAGCCAGCCATTGCAGGCTCATGGATTCGCTCGGCAGCGGGCAGGCCTGCTGCACGCAGCGGCTCTTGATGGTCGGCAACAACCGGCTCGGCTGGTGGCTGACCAGTAACAGCACGGTATCGCCGGACGGCTCCTCAAGGCTCTTGAGCAAGGCGTTGGCGGCGTTGATGTTCATCGACTCCACCGGCTCGATCAGCACCACCTTGCGCCCGCCCAGTTGCGCGGTTTGCACCACGAAACTGACCAGATCGCGCACCTGGTCGACCTTGATCGCCTTGTCCGCTTCCTCCGGTTCGAGGATGTAATTGTCCGGGTGGCTGCCGGCCTTGAGCAGCAGGCAGGATTTGCACTCGCCGCAGGCTTCAGGCGTCGGACGCTGGCACAACAGGCTGGCCATCAGCCGCTCGGCCAGCGCACGCTTGCCGATCCCGGCCGGCCCGTGCAGCAGATACGCGTGAGCGTGCTGAGTGCGCCCGGCCAGTTGCTGCCAGAGGCTGTCCTGCCACGGATAGGCCTCAGCCACGGCTCAGCTCCAGCAAGTTCGGAATCAGGGTATCCAGCGATTGTTGAACCTTGGCCAACGGCTGACCGGCATCGATCCGCACGTAACGCGCCGGATCGGCTTCCGCGCGCTTGAGGAACGCACTGCGTACGGCTTCAAAAAACTCACGGCCTTCCAGCTCGAAACGATCCAGACGACCTCGGGCGCTGGCCCGGGCCAGGCCGATTTCCACCGGCAGATCGAATATCAGCGTCAGGTCGGGACGCAGATCGCCCTGCACGAAAGTCTCCAGCGCCGCGATGCGCTCCAGCGACAAGCCGCGGCCGCCACCCTGATAGGCGTAAGTCGAATCGGTGAAACGATCACACAGCACCACCGCACCACGGGCCAGTGCCGGGCGAATGACTTCAGCCAGATGCTGGGCACGGGCGGCGAACACCAGCAGCAGCTCGGTGTCCGGGTTCATCACTTCGTCGACCGGGGCCAGCAACACCTCACGAATGCGCTCGGCCAGCGGCGTACCGCCGGGCTCGCGGGTCAGCACCACTTCGATACCGGCGGCGCGCAGGCGCTCGGCGAGGTATTCGCGGTTGGTGCTTTTGCCGGCGCCTTCCGGGCCTTCCAGGGTAATAAACAAGCCAGTCACAGGCAGTCCTTAATCAAAGTCATTGCGTGTTTTGGGGAGCGGACGCTTCTGGTTCCGGCGTCGGTGCAGGCGCTTGAGCAGGCGGCTGCGGCAACGATTCCGGTGCAGTATCGGGTGAGGCGGCAGGTATCGCCTCCTCGGCTGCCGGAGCGGCCTCGGGCGCTGTCGTCGGCGCCGGGCTGGAGCGGTAATCCGCGCGCCGCTTGAGCTGATACTCGCGCACCGCGTTGTTGTGCGCGTCCAGGTCATCGGAGAACACGTGGCTGCCATCGCCACGGGCAACGAAGTAGAGGCTGGTGCCATCCACCGGGTTGAGAGCCGCGTGAATGGCTTCACGTCCGACCATGGCAATCGGCGTCGGCGGCAGGCCGGGAATCATGTACGTGTTGTACGGCGTGGCTTCCTTGAGGTGGGCGCGAGTCAGTTTGCCGTTGTAGCGGTCGCCCAGGCCGTAGATCACCGTCGGGTCGGTCTGCAGCTGCATGCCCAGCGCCATGCGACGCACAAAGACTCCGGCAATCTGGCCACGTTCCTGAGGCACGCCCGTTTCCTTTTCCACCAGCGACGCCATGATCAGCGCTTGATAGGGCTCGGTGTAAGGCACGTCGGCGGAGCGCTTTTCCCACTCCTTGGCCAGCACTTCGTCGAGGCGGTCGAAGGCCTTTTTCAGCAGTTCGGTATCAGTCACACCGCGCACGAAGCGGTAGGTGTCGGGGAAGAAGCGGCCTTCAGGGAACAGACCCTTGTGACCGATTTTGGCCATGACCTCGCTGTCACTCAGACCATTGAGGGTCTGTTCGATCTTTTCATCCTTGGCCAGCGCGGCGCGCACTTGATGGAAATTCCAGCCTTCGACCAGAGTCAGGCTGTACTGAACCACATCGCCACGCTTCCACAGGTCGATCAGGCCGTTGACGGTCATGCCCGGCTGCATGCGGTATTCACCGCTGTGAATCGGCGTGCCGGCGAGGTTGAAACGCCAATAGACCCGCAGCCAGAACGCGTCCTTGATGACGCCATCGGCTTCGAGTCCAAGAAAAGTACGGGTCGGGGTGGATCCCTTGGGCACATCCAGCAGTTCTTCCTGCGTGATGTTCAGGGGCTGTTCCAGTGCCGAATGAATCTTCCAGGCGCTGGCGCCCAACAGCAGCCCTGCCAGAACCAGTCCGGTTTCCAGCAGCAGCAAAAGTTTACGTCTCACGAATCAGGCATCCAGTAGCGCGCGGGCAATGGTTTGCAGTTTACGGGTGAGCGGGCCAACCGGCCAGCTCAGAGCAGCACAGGCGCGTACCGGCCAGACGCCATACACGCTGTTGCAGACAAAGACTTCATCAGCCCATTGCAGCTGTTCGAGGGGGATGTCGGTGATTTGCACGGGAATGCCCAGGGACTCGGCCTGAAACAATATTTCTGCGCGCATCACGCCGGCCACGCCGCAACGTTTCAGGTCCGCCGTGATCAGCACACCGTCACGCACCAGGAACAGGTTGCTGAAGACTCCCTCGATCACGCGACCTGCCTGATCGAGCATCAAACCTTCGGCGTGCTCACTGTCCCGCCATTCGGCGCGGGCAATGACCTGCTCCAGTCGATTGAGGTGTTTGAGCCCGGCGAGCAACGGCTGTCTGGACAAACGCGTGCTGCAAGGAAACAGGCGAACGCCCTGTTCGGCGTGGGCCGCTGGATAAGCGGCGGGAGGATTGCCTTGCAGAATGCGTCGGCCCTGCGCCGAAGGATCCGGCGCATAACCGCGCAATCCGTCGCCACGGGTGAGGATGAGCTTGAGCACGCCCTCGCCCATCGCGGCGGCATAGGATTGCAGCTCATGGCGAACCCGCTCGATGTCGGCTGCGATGGCCAGACGCGCACAGCCGTCGGCCAGACGCGTCAGATGCCGATCCAGCAGCAACGGCTGGCCGCCACGCACGGCGATGGTCTCGAACAGACCGTCGCCGTAAGCCAGGCCGCGATCTTTCAGCGACAGAGCGTCAGCCGGCAGACCGTCGACCCAGCAGTCCATCAGCCGGCGAACCGACGGAACGCCAACGTGCCGTTGGTACCGCCAAATCCGAACGAGTTGGACAGCACGACATCGATGTCCATGTTGCGCGCGGTGTGCGGCACGAAATCGAGGTCGCAGCCTTCGTCCGGCTCTTCGAGGTTGATGGTCGGTGGCGCCACCTGGCTGTTGATCGCCAGCACGCTGAAGATCGCCTCGACCGCGCCCGCCGCACCGAGCAGGTGACCGGTCATGGACTTGGTGGAGCTGACCGCCAGCTTGTAGGCGTGATCACCGAACACCGACTTGATCGCGTTGGCTTCAGCGAGGTCGCCGGCCGGGGTCGAAGTGCCGTGGGCGTTGATGTATTGCACTTGATCGACGTTAATCTTCGCATCGCGCAGCGCGTTGGTGATGCAACGTGCCGCACCGGCGCCGTCGGCGGGTGGCGAAGTCATGTGGAAGGCGTCGCCACTGGTGCCGAAACCAATCAGCTCGGCATAGATGGTCGCGCCACGGGCCTTGGCGTGTTCGAGCTCTTCGAGCACCAGGGCACCGGCGCCGTCGGACAGCACGAAGCCGTCACGGCCCTTGTCCCACGGACGGCTGGCGCGGGTCGGCTCGTCGTTGCGGGTCGACAGCGCACGGGAAGCACCAAAGCCGCCCATGCCCAGACCGCACGCGGCCATCTCGGCACCGCCGGCAATCATCACGTCGGCTTCGTCGTACATGATGTTGCGCGCCGCCATGCCGATGCAGTGCGTACCGGTGGTACACGCCGTGGCGATGGCGTAGTTAGGCCCCTGTGCACCCAGGTGGATGGACAGGAAACCGGAAATCATATTGATGATCGAGCCAGGCACAAAGAACGGAGAAATCCGGCGCGGGCCGGTCTCGTGCAGGGTGCGGCTGGTTTCTTCGATGTTGGTCAGACCGCCGATACCCGAACCCATGGCCACGCCAATGCGTTCACGGTTGGCATCGGTGACTTCCAGACCGGCATTGCGTACGGCTTGAAAGCCGGCCGCCAGACCGTACTGAATGAACAGGTCGAGCTTGCGCGCTTCCTTGACCGACAGGTATTCCTCGACATTGAAGCCCTTTACCGAGCCGCCAAAGCGGGTGGAATAGGCAGAAAGGTCGGTGTGTTCGATCAGACCAATGCCACTGCGGCCAGCCAGAATGCCCTGCCAACTGCTCGGCACATCCGTGCCCAGTGGCGACAACATACCCATACCGGTGACTACGACGCGTCTACGCG
Source organism: Pseudomonas sp. 3-2 (assembly GCF_019710535.1). NCBI lineage: Bacteria > Pseudomonadati > Pseudomonadota > Gammaproteobacteria > Pseudomonadales > Pseudomonadaceae > Pseudomonas > Pseudomonas sp. 3-2. The sequence goes on from NZ_CP081200.1 coordinate 4,740,326, forward strand.
ACACAGCACTCTCCTTTTTCAAATGACGACTTTGCATCAGGCCTAAAGAAAAAACCGCACGCCATGATGGCAGTGCGGTTTTTCCATGACAGCAAGCAACGATTACAAACTATTACGCCTGGTGGCTAGTAACGTAGTCGATTGCAGCTTGTACAGTAGTGATCTTCTCAGCTTCTTCGTCAGGGATTTCGGTCTCGAATTCCTCTTCCAGAGCCATCACCAGCTCAACGGTGTCAAGGGAGTCGGCACCCAGGTCTTCTACGAAGGAAGCGGTGTTGACCACTTCTTCTTCTTTAACACCCAGTTGCTCGGCAACGATTTTCTTGACGCGCTCTTCGATGGTGCTCATACCTTGTTTTCACTCCTAATGGACAAATTCAGGCAGCTGGCCAGTGGGTAAGTGTATAGAAAGACTTTTCAGCTTTTCAACTGAAAGCTTCACTCCTCAAACCCTGCGGCCCTCTGCCTATAAATAGATTGCAGCTTTATAACGGATTTTAGACAGCTCGTATGACATTTTTTTGAAGCAATCCGTCACATTTGAATTACATGTACATCCCGCCGTTAACCGGGATTGTAGCCCCGGTCACGTATGCCGCACCGTCGGATGCAAGAAAAGCGACCACGGACGCGATCTCTTGAGCTTGTCCCAGACGGCCCAGCGGAATCTGCGTCTGCAAGGCTTCACGCTGTGCTTCAGGCAGCTCGCGCGTCATATCGGTGTCGATGAACCCTGGGGTTACCGAGTTGACCGTAATCGAACGCGAACCGACTTCACGCGCCATGGCACGGCTGAAACCTTCCAGCCCGGCCTTGGCGGCTGCATAGTTTACTTGGCCAGCGTTGCCCATGGCACCCACCACCGAGCCAATACTGATAATTCGGCCCCAACGCGCCTTGGTCATGCCGCGCAAAACGCCCTTGGACAGGCGATACAGACTGTTCAGGTTGGTATCGATCACGTCGTACCACTCGTCGTCTTTCATGCGCATCATCAGGTTATCGCGGGTGATGCCGGCATTGTTGACCAGAATCGCCACCGGAGCACCGAATTGCTCCTGGATGCTCGCCAGTACCTTGGTAACCGATTCATCGCTGGTGACGTTCAGTTCGAAACCTGCGCCCTGAATGCCGTTTTCCTTCAGGGTCGCAGCAATACGCTCGGCGCCCGAAGCGGAAGTCGCGGTGCCGACAACGATGGCGCCCTGACGACCCAGTTCCAGTGCGATAGCCTGGCCGATGCCACGGCTTGCGCCGGTGACCAGTGCAACTTTACCTTGCAGACTCATGCAAGCTTCTCCTGATTCAGACAGCCGCTGCGCGAGCAGCAGCGAAAGCGTCTGGGGTATTGAGGTTGGAAGTCGAAACGCCTTCGGCGCAACGTTTGTTCAGACCGGCCAGCACTTTGCCAGGGCCACATTCGACCAGGTTGGTCGCGCCTTTGGCGGCCAGGGTCTGGACCGATTCAACCCAGCGAACCGGCTTGTAGAGTTGCTCCAGCAGATCACGCTTGAGGGTTTCCAGATCCGCCGGCACCTGGGCGCTGACGTTCTGCACCACAGGGATCTGCGGTGCCTGCCAGTCGATGGCAGCGATGGACTCGGCGAAGCGCTCGGCAGCCGGGCGCATCAGTTCACAGTGCGACGGCACGCTGACCGGCAGCGGCATGGCACGCTTGGCGCCACGGGCCTTGCAGCCTTCGATGGCACGCTCAACGGCAGCCTTGGCACCGGCGATCACTACCTGGCCCGGGGAGTTGAAGTTCACCGCGCTGACCACTTCGCCTTGTGCTGCTTCGGCACAGGCAGCGAGAACGTCAGCATCTTCCAGACCGAGGATGGCAGCCATGCCGCCCTGCCCGGCCGGTACGGCTTCCTGCATCAACTGGCCACGGCGCTCGACGAGCTTTACCGCGTCGGCCAGGCTCAGGCTGCCGGCAGCGACCAGCGCGCTGTATTCACCCAGGCTGTGACCAGCAACGAAGGCCGGACGCGCGCCACCTTCCGCCAGCCACAGACGCCACAGGGCGATCGAAGCGGTCAGAATGGCCGGTTGGGTTTTGTCGGTTTGATTGAGCAGCTCTTCCGGGCCCTGCTGGGTCAGTGCCCACAGGTCATAGCCCAGAGCATCGGATGCTTCTTTGAAAGTTTCGAGGATCAGTGGATGTTGCGCGCCCAGCTCGGCCAGCATGCCGAGGGACTGCGAACCCTGTCCTGGAAAGACGAATGCGAGGGAAGCAGACATGTAACAAGCCCCTAATGATCTTGTCGTCGGAAAAATGGCATCCCGCTAGAGGGACGCAAGAAACTGACAGTTGGATGGCCCTTTGAACCGGGCGGTCACATTTAAGCATTGTCCGACGAAAACGCCTAAGACAACAAATCCTCCAGTCGGCCGTGCAGGCGCTCGGGAAGATTCTCCTGAATCTCGATCAGCGCTCGCTGAATCGCACTCTGAAACCCCTGAACCCCGGCCGAACCGTGACTTTTCACGACAATCCCCTGCAAGCCGAGGAAGCTTGCGCCGTTATGTCGCGCCGGCGCCAGATCAGCCTGCAGACGCTTCATCAATGGCAGCGCCAGAGCGCCGACAGCACGGGAAGCGAAGTTTTTCTTGAACAAGGCCTCGATACGCGCAGCGATCATCGTCGCCAGGCCTTCGCTGGACTTGAGCAGTATATTGCCGACAAAACCGTCGCAAACCACCACATCCGCCTCGCCGCGATACAAGCCGTCACCTTCGATGAAACCGATGTAGTTAATGCCCCGTGCAGCCTGCAGCAACGTCGCAGCCAGTTTGACCTGCTGATTGCCCTTGATGTCTTCGGTGCCGATATTCAGCAGCGCAACACGCGGACGGGCAATGCCAAGGGTTTGCGCGGCCACGGACCCCATCACGGCGAACTGCAACAAGTGCTCGGCACTGCAATCGACGTTGGCGCCGAGATCAAGCAACTGGCAGTAGCCTTTTTGGGTGGGGATGGCGGCAACCATGGCCGGACGATCAATCCCCGGCAGGGTCTTGAGCACGAATCGCGACAGGGCCATCAGTGCCCCGGTATTGCCGGCACTGACACAGGCCTGGACCTTGCCATCACGCAGCAACTCGAGGGCGACACGCATCGACGAGTCCGGCTTGCCACGCAGGGCCTGGGCAGGTTTTTCGTCCATGGTGATGACTTCGGACGCCGGGACAATCGTCAGGCGCGCGCGATCGGCAGCCGATTGGCCGGTGATCAGTTCTTCAAGAAGGGAAGGTTGACCGACGAGGGTCAGGTGCAGCGAGGGTGTAGCAGAAAGGCAAGCAAGGCTGGCCTGAACAATGCTGCGGGGACCGAAGTCCCCGCCCATTGCGTCAATCGCGATGACTTGAGCGGACAAGTGATTACTCGTCAGCGCCCTTGTCGATCACTTTACGGCCACGGTATACGCCTTCTGGCGATACGTGGTGACGCAGGTGAACTTCACCAGTGGTTTTTTCTACAGACAGGGTGCTAGCCTCGAGAGCGTCGTGCGAACGGCGCATGTCACGGGCAGAGCGGGATTTTTTGTTCTGCTGAACAGCCATAATTGATTAACTCCTAAACGTTTGGGTCACGCTTTAACTGCGCCAATACACTGAACGGGTTGGACCGCGTTACCTCGTCCTCGCTCGGTTCGGGCTCATCTGCTCCCGCCGGCTGCTGGCATTCTTCCGGATGATGAGCAGGCACAATGGGCAAGGCGAGCAGAAGCTCCTCCTCGATCAGTGACTGCAGATCCAATGGATCTTCGCCCAGTTCCAGCACGTCATAACCTTTCGGTAACGACTGGGTATTCGCACCCTCCTTCACAACAGCGTAACTGCATTCGCTGTGGATCGGCAGGGTGACCAGCTCAAGACAACGCTGGCAAACCATTTTGACTTCGGTGTCGATAAAGCTGTGGATCACCACAGATTTACGTTCATCTCGTTCAAAAACGAATTTTGCCTGCACCGTACCGACATCGTCGGAAAGCGGGTCGCAGAGTCTCTTCAAATCGGCCAGCAGCAGTTCACCTTGAAGGGTGGTGCCACGGTCAGCCAATTTGCGCGGGTCAACGTGAGGTGGAATCGGGTCATTCAACATAGGCGCAGCATTATAGGGATGCACCCACCCATGTCAAAGGAAATTGTGCCCTGTCCGTCACTTGCGCGGCTCCGCTAGAATCTGTCGCCTGCCTCTGGAGATGCGAATGCTGCCTTTATTACTCGCTTCAAGCTCGACCTATCGTCGAGAATTGCTCAGCCGCCTGCGCCTGCCGTTCGTCTGCAGCTCACCGAATATCGATGAAAGCCATCGCCCGGACGAGTCGGCAATCGAGCTGGTCAAGCGCCTCGCCGAACAAAAGGCCCGAGCCTTGGCCGACAGCCACCCTGCCCACCTGATCATCGGCTCCGATCAGGTTGCGGTACTCGGCGAGCGCATCATCGGCAAGCCGCACACCTTCGAAAACGCCCGCGAACAACTGATGGCCGCCAGCGGCGCCAGCGTGACCTTCCTCACCGGCCTGGCCCTGCTCAACAGCCAGACCGGCCACTGCCAGGTCGACTGCGTGCCTTTCACCGTGCACATGCGCGTACTGGACCAGGCCCGCGTCGAGCGCTATCTGCGCGCCGAGCAGCCCTACGACTGCGCCGGCAGCTTCAAGGCCGAAGGACTGGGTGTGAGCCTGTTTCAGTCCACCGAAGGCCCGGACGCCACCAGCCTGATCGGCCTGCCGCTGATTCGCCTGATCGACATGCTGCTGGTCGAAGGCGTACAGATTCCCTGACCCACAAAAAACCGGCCCTCAGGCCGGCCTTTCTTGCAGCATTCGATCAACGCAACGACGGGCCGTTGAAACCCATCCACATTGCCAGCTTCTCGGCAACGCTGGCACCGAGCTTCTTCGAGAAGCGGTCGAACGGCGATTCCTGAACGGTGAAGTCCACCAGTTCCTTTTCGCCAATCACCTCACGCGCCACCGAACTGGCATTGCCCAGCCCATCGATCAGGCCCAATGGCAGCGCCTGCTCGCCAGACCAGACCAGCCCGGAGAACAGCTCCGGATGCTCCTTGTCCTTCAGGCGATCGCCACGCCCCTGCTTGACGCTGTTGATGAACTGCTTGTGCGTGGTATCCAGCACACTCTGCCAGAACGCCGTTTCTTCCGGCTTCTGCGGCTGGAACGGATCGAGGAACGCCTTGTGCTCGCCGGAGGTGTAAGTGCGACGCTCGACACCGAGCTTCTCCATGGTCCCGACAAACCCGTAACCGGCCGCCGTCACACCAATGGAACCGACCAGACTGGCCTTGTCGGCATAAATCTGATCCGCCGCACTGGCAATGTAATAGGCACCGGAAGCTCCCAGATCGGAAATCACCGCGTACAGCTTGGTGTCGGGATGCAGGCCGCGCAGGCGCTTGATCTCGTCATACACATAACCCGACTGCACCGGACTGCCGCCCGGACTGTTGATGCGCAGGATTACGCCCTTGACCTTCTTGTCCTCGAACGCCGCGCGCAGGCTGCCGACGATATTGTCGGCGCTGGCCGGCTCCTTGTCGGCAATCATGCCGGTGACGTCGATCAGCGCGGTGTAGTTGCCGCTGCGGGTGGCGCTTTTTTCCATGTCCATCAACGGCGTGAACAGGATCAGCGCAACAAACAGATAAACAAAGGTCAGCAACTTGAAGAAGATGCCCCAGCGCCGCGAACGACGCTGCTCCTGCACGCCGGCCAGCAGAGTCTTTTCCAGCAGCTTCCAGCTTTTCGCATCACCGTCGTCGGCAGTTGCCTTGGCCGGTGCTTTCCATTCGTCGGTCATGCCATCCACCCCAGCAAAAACGTATTAAGCCTGCTGCCCCAGCCAGGCGTGCAATTCGGAAAAATGGTCGATCGACAGTCGCGGCTCAAACTGCTGCAGTGATTCGATCGATTGCGCGCCATAACTGACCGCCACCGAATCCATCCCCGCATTGCTCGCCATCAGCAGATCGAAGGACGAATCACCGACCATCAGCGCTTGCTCGGCACGCACACCGCAATGCGCAAGGATCTGCTCCAGCATCAGAGGGTGCGGCTTGCTTGCAGTTTCATCGGCTGCGCGGGTGATATCGAAATAATCTTCCCAGCCATTGGCCTTGAGCACCCGATCCAGCCCGCGACGATTCTTGCCGGTCGCGACAGCCAGGTGATAGCCCTGCTCGCGAAAGGACGCCATCGACTCGACTACGCCTTCGAACAACGGCGAAGGCACGGCTTCTGCAGCGATGTAGTGATCGGCGTAATACTCGCGAAACAAGGTCATTTCGGTATCGCTGATTTCCGGATACAGCGTGCGGATCGCCTCGGGTAAGCCCAGACCGATGATGCCTTTGACGGCAAAATCATCACGCAACTCGAAACCTGAACGCCCGGACGCCGAGTGCATCGCCTCGACAATCCGATGAATGGAATCGGCCAGGGTGCCGTCCCAATCGAAAATCAGCAGCTTGTAATCAGATGGGCGCACTCAATCGCTCCACAGTTTTGGCCCACATTTCATCGACCGGTGCCTGCAACTTGAGTTCACCGCCATCGGGCAGCGGCACGGTCAGCATGTAGGCGTGCAGGAACAGGCGCTTGCCGCCCAGATCACGGATTTCCTTACTGAAACCGTCATCGCCGTATTTGGTGTCACCGGCAATGCAGTGTCCGGCGTGCAACGTGTGGACGCGGATCTGGTGCGTGCGCCCGGTGATCGGTTTGGCCTCGATCAAAGTGGCAAAATCGCCGAAGCGACGCAGGACCTTGAACACGGTCACAGACTCCTTGCCCTCCTCCTCGTCGACCTCGACCATGCGCTCACCGGAGCGCAGATTGCTCTTGCCGAGCGCCGCACGGACCTGCTTGATCGAGGTCGCCCAGTTGCCGCGAACCAGTGCCATGTAGCGCTTGTCGACACCGTCACCGCGCAACGCGGCATGCAAGTGACGCAACATGCTGCGTTTCTTGGCGATCATCAGCAGGCCGGAGGTGTCGCGATCGAGACGGTGAACCAGCTCGAGCTCCTTGGCATCGGGGCGCAACTGACGAAAGGCTTCGATAACGCCGTAATTCAGGCCGCTGCCACCGTGAACCGCAATGCCGGCGGGCTTGTTGATCACGATCAGGGCTTTGTCTTCGTAGACAATCGAGGCTTCCAGGCGCTGCAACAGGCCTTGAGCCAAAGGGACCGGCTCGTCACGCTCAGGCACGCGCACCGGCGGCACGCGCACAATGTCGCCGGCCTGCAGCTTGTATTCGGGCTTGATCCGACCCTTGTTCACGCGCACTTCGCCTTTGCGCAAAATGCGGTAAATCAAGGTCTTGGGCACGCCTTTGAGCCGGGCGAGGAGGAAATTGTCGATTCGTTGGCCGGCATATTCCGGCGAGACCTCAAGCAGTTGAACGCCTGGAGTCGTAGGGGCAGTAGTCGTCATGGCGCGGATAATAACAATTTTTTATGGAATTGAAGCACTTAATCATTGCTGCTATAGTCGCGAACGCCGCCAAAAGCGGCCTGGACAGCGGAACCACGGTCAAAAACCGGCCCTGACCAACGCAATTCACCAGGACGCGAGGCCGTCCTACGGGGCTTTTGCTACGTAACGGTGGAGTTTGCAGCTGTAACAAGCGCAGGTGACATGAGGCCTGAATCACGCCGCAAAGCAGAGTTTTCACTCGCCACGCGAGCCATATTCACGGCCAGTTCACAAAGTGCAGTCAGCCGCGGATGACCCCGAGCGAAGACTCCGGAAACACCGCCTGAATTAGCCATGATGCGTGACCTCCCCTTTCGGAGCTCACGGTAAATGCCAACCCGCTGCGGATTCTGCGCGCGGCAGCACCCGAATTATCAGGGATACGTGTAGGGTGGAGATGCACAACCGCTGGACTGTGTAGCAACAGGTTTTATCAAGACGCTTCATCTCGTCCACAGCCACCGGTTGATTCCTCCTCCTGACTGAGTGCTTAAGTAGCCACAGCAAGCAGGACGCGTACGTCGCGATAACGGCCCAATTGGCCGGACATCGCTGGACACGGGAATGGCCAACCACTCCCGACGCACCTGACACCGACCGTGAGAAGTCGTGTGTGCCGAACGCCGTTTCCGGCAGCCCGGAAACCGACGGTACTACATGAAAAGAATGCTGATTAACGCAACTCAACCCGAAGAGTTGCGTGTTGCACTGGTAGATGGCCAGCGCCTCTACGACCTGGACATCGAATCCGGTGCACGCGAGCAGAAGAAGGCCAACATCTATAAAGGCCGCATCACTCGCATCGAACCAAGCCTTGAGGCTGCCTTTGTCGATTTCGGCTCCGAGCGCCACGGCTTCCTGCCCCTCAAAGAAATCTCCCGCGAATACTTCAAGAAAGCCCCTGAAGGCCGCGTCAACATCAAGGACGTCCTGAGCGAAGGCCAGGAAGTCATCGTTCAGGTCGAAAAAGAAGAACGTGGCAACAAGGGCGCAGCCCTGACCACCTTCATCAGCCTGGCCGGTCGTTACCTCGTTCTGATGCCGAACAACCCGCGTGCCGGCGGCATCTCCCGTCGCATCGAAGGCGAAGAGCGCAACGAACTGCGTGAAGCGCTGAACGGTCTGGTCGCTCCAGCCGACATGGGTCTGATCGTGCGCACTGCCGGCCTGGGCCGCAGCAGCGAAGAAATGCAGTGGGACCTCGATTACCTGCTGCAACTCTGGACCGCCATCAAAGAAGCCTCGCTGGATCGTTCCGCGCCATTCCTGATCTACCAGGAAAGCAACGTGATCATCCGCGCGATCCGCGATTACCTGCGCCAGGACATCGGCGAAGTGCTGATCGACAGCGTTGAAGCCCAGGACGAAGCCCTGACCTTCATCCGCCAGGTGATGCCGCAGTACGCCAGCAAGATCAAGCTGTACGAAGACAGCGTTCCGCTGTTCAACCGTTTCCAGATCGAAAGCCAGATCGAGACCGCTTTCCAGCGCGTCGTCGAACTGCCGTCCGGCGGCTCCATCGTCATCGATCCGACCGAAGCCCTGGTGTCCATCGACATCAACTCGGCGCGCGCCACCAAAGGCAGCGACATCGAAGAAACCGCCCTGCAGACCAACCTTGAAGCCGCCGAAGAAATCGCCCGTCAGTTGCGCCTGCGCGACATCGGCGGCCTGATCGTCATCGACTTCATCGACATGACCCCTGCCAAGAACCAGCGCGCCGTGGAAGAGAAAGTCCGCGAATGCCTGGAAGCCGACCGCGCCCGCGTGCAGATCGGCCGCATCTCGCGCTTCGGCCTGCTGGAAATGTCCCGTCAGCGCCTGCGTCCTTCGCTGGGCGAAAGCAGCGGCATCGTCTGCCCGCGCTGCAGCGGCACCGGCATCATCCGTGACGTCGAATCGCTTTCCCTGGCGATCCTGCGCCTGATCGAAGAAGAAGCCCTGAAAGACCGCACCGCCGAAGTTCGCGCTCAAGTGCCGATCCCGGTGGCCGCATTCCTGCTCAACGAAAAACGCAACTCGATCACCAAGATCGAACTGCGCACCCGCGCCCGCATCGTCATCCTGCCGAACGATCACCTCGAAACCCCTCATTTCGAAGTTCAGCGCCTGCGTGACGACAGCCCGGAAGCCGCGACCAACCAGTCCAGCTACGAAATCGCTGCCGCTGCCGCCGATGTCGAAGACGTCCAGCCAGCCGCCGCGACCCGCACCCTGGTTCGCCAGGAAGCCGCGGTCAAGACGGCTCCGGCCCGCGCCAACGCTCCGGTTCCGACCGAAGTCGCCGCTCCGGCCCCGGCACCTGCTCCGGTTGCCGCGCCAGAGCCAAGCCTGTTCAAAGGCCTGGTGAAGTCGCTGGTCAGCCTGTTCGCCACCAAGGAAGAGCCTGTTGCTCCGGTCGTGGTTGAAAAACCAGCCACCGAGCGTCCGGCCCGCAACGAAGAGCGTCGCAACGGTCGTCAGCAGAGCCGCAACCGTAATGGTCGCCGCGATGAAGAGCGCAAGCCGCGCGAAGAGCGTGCACCGCGTGAAGAGCGCGCCCCACGTGAGCCGCGTGAAGAGCGTCAACCGCGCGAACCACGTGAAGTCCGCGAGCCACGCGAATCCCGTGACGAAGCACCGGTAGCCCGCGAAGAACGCGCACCACGCGCGCCTCGTGAAGAACGTGCACCACGTGCTCCGCGTGAAGATCGCAAGCCACGTGGCGAGCGTGAAGAACGCGTACGTGAACTGCGCGAGCCTCTGGATGCCGCTCCGGCCGTTGCTGCCGCCGCCACCGCTGAAGAGCGTCCGGCCCGTCAGCCACGTGAAGAACGTGCGCCACGTCCTCCGCGTGAAGAGCGTCAACCGCGTGCCGAACAGGCCGCTGCTGCCGTCGCTGAAGAAGAGATCACCACCAACGAAGAGCAACTGCCGGAAGACGGTTCGGAGAACGCCGAAGGCGATCGTCCACGCCGCCGCTCCCGTGGTCAGCGTCGTCGCAGCAACCGTCGCGAGCGTCAGCGTGATGCCAATGGCAACGTGATCGAAGGTTCGGAAGAGTCCGAGTCCGGCGAAAACGCCCAGGCGCCAAGCACTGCCGATCTGGCTGCTGGTCTGGCTGTTACCGCTGCTGTTGCCAGCACCGTGATCAGCGCTCCGGCTGAAGCTCAGGCCCACGAGCAAGCTGAACGCGCTACCGCTGCAACACTGGAAACTGCTCCAGTAGAAGCGCCGGTTGTTGAAGCCACCACTCCGGTCGTAGCGCCTGCTGCTCCGGAAGTCGAAGTAGCTCCGGCTCGCGAAGCTCAGCCTCAGGTTGAAGTCGCTGCCGAACCAGCTGTGTCCTTTGAAGCGCCAGCCGTCGCTGAACAGTCGGTTGTCGAAACCGTCGCTGAAACCGTGACCGAAACCGTGCGTGAAGTTCGCGAAGAACAGACCGCGTTCAACTGGGTCGCCGAGCCGGCTGCCACTGAAACACCAGCGCCAGTGGTTGAAGCGCCTGTTGTTGAAGAAGCCAAGGCTGCCGAGCCAGTAGTTGTTGCTGAACCGGCACCGGTCGTTGAAGCCCCTGTGGTTGAAGCGCCAGTTGTAGCCGAAGCACCAGCGCCAGTGGTTGAAGCAGCTCCGGTCAGCGCCCTGACCCCAAGCGGCCGCGCGCCGAACGACCCGCGTGAAGTGCGTCGTCGCAAGCGTGAAGAAGAGCGTCTGCAGAAGGAAGCCGAGCTGGCTGCCGCTGCCGCTGCCGCCGCTGCTGCTCCAGCTGCCGAAGTGGTCGAGGCGGCTCCTGCCCCGGTCGCCGAGGAAGTGGCCGTTGAATCCGTGATTGCCGAAGCACCACGCTCCGTTCAGGAAGCGGTCGAGCAACACGAAGAGGCCCAGGAAAAAGAACACGAGCCTAAACCCCTCGTCTGATTCCAAAAGCCACTAAAAAGCCCCGCCTGGTGATCCAGGCGGGGCTTTTTTATATCTCAAGGTTTTATCAGGAGGGCGGGAACACCAGCGCATCCGGCACATCGATATCCCACAACACCCCCGGGTCATCCACCGCGACTTCAATCACCCGACCTTGGGCAAACAGCGGTCTGGCGCCCCGGTCACCGGACAAAGCCATCAGCCCTGCGGCGAACGAGCGGCCAAACCCGACCGGATGCCCATAGTCACCGTTCAACGTCGGTACGCTGACCGCATCCTCGGCAATCGCCGCCACGACCCGCTCAATGCTCGACGGCAGGATGAACGGCATGTCGCCCAGCACAATCAGCCAGCCATCGGCCTCCGGGCAAGCCGCCACACCCGCCGCGATGCTGTCGCCCATTCCCGTGGACTCGATCGAGACAATGTCACACCCATAAGCCTGCGCCATGCGCATCGCCTGCGGGCGCGCCTCGGTCGTCACCAGCACCCGCTGGTCGAGACTCGCCGGCAGGTTGACCAACACCTGCTCGATCACCGAACGCACCGCGCCATCGCGCCCGGTGCAATCGGCCAGCAACTTGTCCTTGTCGGCACCCGCCACTTCGCGAAAGCGGCTGCCCTCGCCCGCCGCCAGCACAATCACTCCGATGGATCGGCTCATACGCTCTCCAGTGTCTTCTTCTGTTTGAGCTCGACACCATTCTTGATCGCGACGATTTCCGCCAACAGCGACAGGGCGATTTCCGCCGGTGAATGGCTGCCGATGTGCAAACCGATCGGCCCGTGCAAACGGGCGATGGCCGCTTCCGACAAGCCTAGCTCAGCCAGATTTTCCCGACGCTTGCGGCTGTTGACCCGTGAACCGAGTGCGCCGACGTAGAACGCCTTGGAGTCGAGCGCCGTGAGCAGCGCCATGTCATCCAGCCGTGGGTCGTGAGTCAGCGCGACAATCGCCGTGCGTTCATCGGTCTGGATATTCAGCACTGCTTCGTCCGGCATGCCGGGGACAAAACGTCCATGCTGCTCTTCCCAGCCATAGACGAACTCGGTGCGCGGATCACAGATCAGCACTTCGAAATCCAGCAGCCGCGCCATCTCGGCCACATACCGTGACAACTGCCCGGCGCCGATCAACAGCAGGCGCCAGCGCGGACCGTAAATGGCACGCAGGGTCTGGCCGTCGAAGCTCAAGGTGTCAGCCTTGCCGGCCGGTCGCAACACCACCTCGCCAGTGCCGATGTTCAGCTCACGAGCGACGATTTCGTGAGCCTCGCAACGTTCCAGCAACTCGGCGACCCACGCCGGATCGCCGACCCGCTCCTCGGTGAGGCGCAGGGTGCCGCCGCAAGGCAGGCCGAAGCGCGCCGCTTCTTCCTGCGTCACGCCGTAGGTGATCAACTGCACCGGCGGCCCGTTGGCGGGAATCCGCCCGTCGTGCAGCCGGGCGATCAGATCATCCTCGACGCAACCGCCGGACACCGAACCGATCACCACGCCATCTTCGCGCAACGCCAGCATTGCGCCGGGCGCCCGGGGCGCGGTGCCCCAGGTCTGCACGACACTGAACAACATCACTCGCTGCCCGGCGCGACGCCATTCGAGCACACTGCGCAGGACATTCAGATCGGCGCTGTCCATCACGCTTGCGCCTTCTGCCAGCCCTGCAACTGGTAACGCACCGGCAGGTTACGGATGCGCTGACCGGTGGCGGCGAAGATCGCGTTGCACAGCGCCGGCGCAATCGGTGGCACACCCGGTTCGCCGACACCGCCCAGCGGCACCTCGCCCGGCGGCGTCACCAGATGCACCGCGACTTCCTTCGGCGCCAGCGACATGCGCGCCACTTCATACATATGGAAGTTGTCCTGCTGCACCTTGCCGTCCTTGAAGCTGATTTCGCCCCACACGGCGTTGCCCAGGCCCATCACGCAGGCGCCTTCGAACTGCGAACGGATCCGCTCGGGGTTGATCTGCGGGCCGCAATCCACGGCGATATCGGCCTTGTGCACGATCAGCGTGCCGTCGTCCTTGACCTCGACTTCGATCACCGCCGCCACGTAGGTGACGAAGCTGTAATGCACCGCCAATCCGAGACCACGACCCTTGGGCAGTTGACGACCCCAACCCGCCGCCTTGGCCGCAGTCTCGAGCACGGTGCGCATGCGCCCGGTGTCGATCGGATAACGCTCGGGGGATTCGCCGTAGTTCCATTCTTCACTGAGCGTGCGCGGATCAATCTGCCGATCCGGGCCGAGCAACTTGATCTGGTACTTGAGCGGATCTTCCTTGGCCTTGTGCGCCAGTTCGTCGACGAAGCTCTGAATTGCGAAGCCATGGGGAATGTTCGACACCGAGCGATACCAGCCGACCCGCGTATGAACCGTGGCTTCAGGGTTTTCCAGGCGCACGTTGGGAATCGCGTAGGCCATGTTGGTGAAACCCATGCCCAGCTCGAACGCAGCTTCGTGATTCATGCCCGGCGCAAACAGCGCGGTAATGCTCGGCGCTACCGTGCGGTGCAGCCAGGCGGACGGCAAACCGTCCTTGCCCACGCCGGCCTTGAGGTATTCGGCGGACACCGTGTGGAAATACGAATTGTGGATGTCGTCTTCCCGGGTCCACTGCACGCGCAAGGCTTTGCCAGGAAACTCCTTGGCGAGTACGGCCGCTTCAACGACGAAGTCCGGTTTGGACTTGCGGCCGAAACCACCGCCCAACAGCGTGACGTTGAAGGTGACGTTATCGAATGGCAGCCCCAGGCGTTCGGCGATCCGCTCACGGGTGACCTGCGGCGCCTGGCTCGGTGCCCAGGCTTCGCAAGTGCCATCCTTGTAACGGGCAATGGCCACCATCGGTTCCATCGGCGCCTGTGCCAGATGCGGCAAGTAATAAGAGGCTTCCAGCGTGCTGGCGGCACCGGCGATGGCTTTGTCGATGTCGCCGGTATTGCGTACCACTTTGCCCGGTTTCAGCGAAGCGGCTTCGATCTCCTTGCGATAGGCGACCGAGTCATAAGTGGCGTTCGGGCCGTCATCCCACTCGATTTTCAGCGCTTCACGGCCCTTCAATGCCGCCCAGGTATTGCTGGCCACCACAGCCACGCCACCCAACGGCTGAAATTCCGAAGGCAATGGCCGGGGTTCGATCTGGATGACTTTCAGCACGCCCGGCACCTTCAGCGCGGCGCTGTCGTCCACCGACTTGACCTTGCCGCCGTAAACCGCAGGACGCGCGATGACCGCGAACAACATGCCGTCGAAATGCACGTCGGCCCCGTACACCGCGCGGCCATTGACGATGTCGGCACCGTCGATGGCTTTGGTGCCTTCCTTGCCGATGTAGCGGAATTCCGACGGTTGCTTGAGCCGCAGGCTGTCACGGGCCGGCACCGTCAGCGCACTGGCCGCAGCGGCCAGTTCACCGTAACCCAGCTCGCGTCCGGACGGCGTGTGAATGACTTTATGCAGTTGCGCGCGGCATTCGCCGACTGGCACCTTCCACTGGGCGGCGGCCGCTTGTTCCAGCATGGTACGGGCGGCGGCGCCGCAACGGCGCATTGGTTCGTACCAGTGACGCATGCTGCGCGAGCCGTCGGTGTCCTGGTTGCCGAAGCGCACCTCATCACCCGGCGCCTGCTGAACCTTGACGTGCGCCCAGTCGGCTTCCAGTTCATCGGCGACCACCATGGTCAGGCTGGTACGCACACCCTGGCCCATCTCCGAACGGTTGCAGACCACGGTTACCGTGCCGTCGGCGGCAATGCTGACGTAGACCTTCGGATCGTCGATCCAGCCGTTGGGCATGCCATCGGCGCCGAACTGCTTGGGCTTGTCTTCGGCCAGCGCATCCTGCCAGCCCCAGCTCGCCGCCAGCACCAGCGCACCCGTGGCGCCGACGCCCTTGAGGAAGCCCCGGCGACTCAGGTTGCTCAGGGCGAAATCGTTCGGTAGACGGCTCATGCCTTGGCCTCCTTCAGGTGAGTGGATGCCTGGCGGATCGCGGTCTTGATCCGGTTGTAGGTGCCGCAGCGGCAGATGTTGCCGACCATCGCTTCTTCGATCTGCTCGTCGCTCGGGTTCGGGTTGGTCTTGAGCAACGCGGTGGCGGACATGATCTGCCCGCCCTGGCAGTAACCGCATTGGGCCACAGCGGTGTCGAGCCAGGCTTGCTGGACGATCTGACCGACCGGGTCGGCATGCAGGTTGTCGATGGTGGTCACGTTCTGCCCGACCACCGAACCGATCGGGGTGATGCAACTGCGCGCCGGCGCGCCGTCGATATGAATGGTGCATGCACCGCACAGCCCCATGCCGCAGCCGAACTTGGTGCCGTTGTAACCGGCGACGTCGCGGATCGCCCACAACAGCGGCATGTCCTCGGTGACATCGAGTGGATGATCTTGACCATTGAGTTTCAGGGTAATCATGGGCACGCCCGCATATTCTTGGAGGTTATGGGGTCGAGCCATCTGCCACCGCAGGGACGGTAGTGGTTCGCGCAGATCGGCTCAGGCTAATCAGGCTCTCTTGTGCCGACGGGAATGTCTGCACCGGGCCTTTGGTGGAGCAAATGGTTGGTATCGTTAGCTGGCTACGTTAACCCGCGATTAACAAAAAAGCCCTGCACTTTTTAAATAAGTGCAGGGCTTTGGGTTCAGCCTTGAAAGCGTAGCCTCAATACCTGTTGGGCTCCATTTCCAGCTCGACATTGAAACGTTCTGAAATGTCTTTCTGGATGCGCTGCGCCAGATCGAGCAATTGCAGCCCGGTCGCCGCACCGTAGTTGACCAGCACCAGCGCCTGCAATTTATGCACGCCGGCATCGGCCTCGCGGAAACCTTTCCAGCCGGCACGCTCGATCAACCAGCCGGCCGCCAGTTTCATCTGCCCGTCCGGTTGCGCGTAGGCCACCAGATCCGGATGCTGCGCCTTGATCTGTGCAACCACAGCCGCCGACACCAGCGGGTTCTTGAAGAAGCTGCCGGCATTGCCGAGCACCGCCGGGTCCGGCAGTTTTTCGCTGCGGATGCTGCAGATCGCTCGACTGACGTCTGTCGGCGTCGGTTGCTCGATGCCCTGCTCGGTCAGACGCTGACGCACCGGACCGTATTCCAGATGCAAATGCGCGACTCGGTCCAGTGCGAAGCGCACCCGCAGAATCAGCCAACGCCCCGGCTGCTGCTTGAACACGCTGTCGCGATAGGCGAACCGGCATTCCTCCAGGCTGAAGTCGCGCAGCTCGCCGGTCTGGCGATCCAGCGCCGTCAGGCCGGCGAACACATCCTTGATCTCGACGCCGTAAGCACCGATGTTCTGCATCGGCGCAGCGCCGACAGTGCCGGGGATCAGGCTGAGATTCTCCAGTCCCGAAAAACCCTGCGCCAGCGTGTGCTGCACGAACGGGTGCCACGGCTCACCGGCTTCGGCTTCAATCACCACACGATTGCCGTCGTCGCTGATGACACGGATGCCACGGCTGGCCATGCGCAGCACCAGTGCCGGGATATCCGCCGTGAGCAACAGGTTGCTGCCGCCGCCGATCACCAGCAACGGCACGTTGTGAGAAGTCGCGTAAGCCAGGGCTTCGCGCACATCGGCGTCACTGTGGGCTTCGGCAAACAGCTGTGCGCGCACATCAACGCCGAAGGTATTGAAGGGTTTCAGGGAAACCTGCGGTTGCACCTGCAAACTCATAACCGCCCCTTCACTTCAATCAACAACTGATCGCAGGCACGCTCGATCAGATCCAGCACCTGCTCGAAGCCCTGATCGCCGTCGTAATACGGATCCGGCACCTCGTCGACTTCACCTTCATAACGCCGCAGGAACAAGTCCAGCTCGGCCTTGCCGGTGGACGGTTGCAGCGCCTTGAGATTGCGCAGATTGCTGTTGTCCATGGCGAGGATCAGGTCGTAGCTGGCGAAATCGGCGCGGCTGACCTGCTGCGCGCGTTGCGCCGACAGGTCATAACCGCGCAGCTTGGCCGCCGCCTGGCTGCGCTTGTCCGGCGGATTGCCAACGTGCCAGTCGCCAGTGCCGGCGGAGGCCACTTCGACCTGATCCGCCAGCCCCGCTTCACGCAACTTGTGGCGCAACACGCCTTCGGCGGTGGGCGAACGGCAGATGTTACCCAGGCACACGAACAGAACGCGCATCAGGCCTCCAGCAGGCGACGGACACGCTCGAGGTCTTCGGCGGTGTCGACCCCGGTCGGCGGCGCGATCAACGCGTCAGCCACATGAATCCGCACGCCGTGCCACAGGGCACGCAATTGCTCGAGGGATTCGGTGTTTTCCAGCCAGCACGGACCCCAGCTCACGAAGTCCTGAAGGAAGCCTGCGCGGTAGGCATAAATGCCGATGTGACGACGATACGGCACGCCTTCCGGCAGCACGTCGCGGCTCTTGGCAAACGAATCGCGGGCCCATGGCAGGGTCGCGCGACTGAAGGTCAGCGCCAGACCGTTGAGGTCGCTGACGACCTTGACCACGTTCGGGTTGAACAGGGTTTCCACGTCTTCGATCGGCTCGGCCAGGGTGGCCATGCGCGCTTCGGTGTGGGCCGCAAGATTCGCGGCGACCTGATCGATCACGCTCGACGGGATCAGCGGTTCGTCGCCTTGCACGTTGACCACGATGGCATCCGGTTCCAGACCCAGCTTCGCCGCCACTTCGGCCAGACGATCGGTGCCGGAATTATGATCTTCACGGGTCAGCACTACTTCGGCGCCAAAAGCCTTGCAGGCCTCGACGATACGCGCATCGTCGGTCGCCACGACCACACGGCTGGCGCTGCTTTTGCTCGCCTGTTCCCAGACGTGCTGGATCATCGGCTTGCCGGCGATGTCCAGCAGCGGTTTGCCCGGCAGGCGGGTCGAGGCGTAACGCGACGGGATGACAACGGTGAAGTCGGTGGTCATTTATCCAGACGCTCGTCGGTGGTCAGGGTGCGGGCTTCGCTTTCCAGCATGACCGGGATGCCGTCGCGGATCGGGTACGCCAGACCGGCGCCCTTGCTGATCAGTTCGGTCTTGTCGGCGCTGAGCTTGAGCGGGCCTTTGCAGACCGGGCAGGCGAGGATGTCGAGCAATTTGGTGTCCATGAACATTCCCTGGATAAAAACGGATTAAGGCAAAAGACGATCCGGCAACAGGCGCATCAACTGCGTGTCGAACCAGGCCACGAAGGCCGGCGACGGCACAGCATCGACCGCCAGGTACCACCAATCATCGGCAGCGAAGGCACGGCACTTCACCGCGTCCTTTTCAGTCATCACCACTGGCAATGACGGCGTGAAACTCAAGGCCTGCACGCTGTATTCGGCGTGGTCGGCGAAGGCGTGGGGCACAGGCCGCCAGTCTAGCGCTTCGAGGGTATTGAAGAAACGTTGCGGGTTGCCGATCCCGGCCACCGCGTGCACGGCCTGACCAGGCGGAAAATGATCGAGCGGCCGGCGTTCACCGCTGCGCAGGTTGACCAGCGCCGAGGGCTTGAGACGGAAAGCGAAACCGCCGTCGCGATCCTCAAGGGCGCCGTTGAACAGCACCCCGTCAACGCTTTGCAGGCGCTCGACCGGTTCGCGCAGGGGGCCGGCGGGCAGGCAGCGTTGGTTGCCAAGGCCTCGGGCGGCGTCGATCAACACCAGTTCCAGATCCCGCGCGAGGCGGTAATGTTGCATACCGTCATCGGACAGGATCAGGTCCAGCGGCTCGCTGTCCAGCAGGGCTCTGACGGCGGCGCTGCGATCGGGATCGATCATCAGCGGTACGCCGGTGCGCTGCACGATCAGCAACGGCTCGTCGCCGGCGATGTCGGCAGTCTGCTCAGCGTCGACCCGCCACGGCAGTTGCGCCGGTTTGGCGCCGTAACCACGGCTGACCACGCCGACCCGCAGCCCGTGGCGTCGGCAGTGCTCGATCAGCCACAGGATCATCGGTGTCTTGCCGGTGCCGCCGACCGTGATGTTGCCGACCACGATCACCGGCACCGGCGACTGGTAGATCTCACCTTCGCCATCGAGAAAACGCTGACGTTTGCCCGCCACCACGCGGCGGTACAGCCACTCCAGCGGCCGCAACAGCGTCAGGGCCGGGTGCCCCTGATACCACGCGGCGAGCAGACGATCGGACATGGCCATCAGGATTTGGGCGCCGCCTCGACCGTGGTCATGCGCAGATGGCTGAAACCGAGCTTGCCGGCCGCATCCATGGCGGTGATCACGGATTGATGCTGAGCCTTGCCGTCAGCACTGATCGACAGCGGCATATTGGTGTCGCCGTTGGCTTCTTTCTGCATGGCTTCCATCAACGTCGCCAGATCGTTTTTCGGCAGAATCCTGTTGTTCACCGAGAACACGCCTTCGGCGCTGATGGCCACGTCCAGTTGTTTGACCTGCTGATCCTCGGCCGGCGAGCCGCTGACCGCTTCCGGCAGGTCGACACGCAGCTGGGTTTCGCGGGTGAAGGTGGTGGTCACGACGAAAAACAGCAACAGGATGAACACCACGTCGATCAGCGACGCGAGGTTGATGTCGATGGTTTCCCGGGGCTTGCGACGGAATTTCACGCTTTGCCCCCGGCCAGATCGACGTCACGGTCGCCCTGCACCACTTCCACCAGTTTGATCGCTTCCTGTTCCATGCCCACCACCAGTTCATCGATGCGGCGTTGCAGGAAACGGTGGAAGAACACTGCCGGAATACCGACCATCAGGCCCGCAGCGGTAGTGATCAGCGCCTTGGAAATACCGCCGGCCAGCACCGCAGCATTGGTGGTCATGCCGGAGCCGGTGAAGGCACTGAAAATATCGATCATGCCCAGCACCGTGCCCAGCAGACCCAGCAACGGCGACATGGCGGCAATGGTGCCCAGCGCGTTGACGTAGCGTTCCAGCTCGTGGATGACCCGGGCGGCCGCTTCTTCAATGCACTCTTTCATGATCTCGCGACCATGCTTGGAGTTGGCCAGGCCTGCGGCGAGGATTTCCCCCAGCGGCGAGTTGGCGCGCAATTCCTTGAGTTTTTCCTTGTTGAGCTGCTTGTCCTTGATCCAGACCCAGACCTGACCCAGCAGATGCTCAGGGGTGACGCGACTGGCGCGCAGGGTCCACAGGCGCTCGGCGACGATCGCCATGGCGGCGATGGAACTCAGAATGATCGGCAACATCATCCAGCCGCCGGATTTGACCAATTCCCACACAGTGACAGCCCCCTCGAAAAAGTGCGCCACTTTACCATACCGGTTCGTGATAAAGACCCGTCGCCCCGACGACCGTGCTCAACGGTACTCCGTCCCCGGCAACGGCGGCGCGCGCCAGAACCGGCGTTGTTGACGCATCGACCGGGCCGGCTGAAACCGCCCCAGTTGCAGATGAATGGCGCCCTGTTCGGCGCTGTCGTGGATGTGTATTCCCTGTTTGCGGTAGCGGGCGATGACCGTCGGGTGTGGATGGCCGAACGAGTTGCCCTGCCCCCGGGAGATCAGCACGGCCTGGGGCTGCAAAACCTTGAGCAAGGCCATCGATGAGGAACTGCGGCTGCCATGGTGCGGGGCTTGCAGCCACTGGGTCGGAACCGCCAGTGCGCTGTAAAGCAAATCCCGTTCGGCAGCGCTGTCGATGTCACCGGTCAGCAGCAACCGCTCGCCGTTGGCTTCGATCTGCAACACGCAGGAACGCTGGTTGCTGTCGTGGGCTTCTGCCCATTGCCATAGATGAAAGGCAACGCCGTCCCACTGCCATTGCCGACCGCTTTCACAGGCCTCGGCGTTCAGCGCCTCGGGCAGACCCGGCGGGTCGCCACTGATGACCCGACTGACGGCCAGTCCTTTCGCCACGGCGAGTGCACCACCCGCGTGATCGGCATCGGCATGGCTGAGCAGCATCAGGTCGAGTCGCTCGACGCCCAGCTTGTGCAGGGCTGGCAACACCACCCGCTCGCCGACATCGAAATCGCCGAAGCGCGGGCCGCTGTCGTACAGCAAGGCGTGATGGCGCGTGCGGATCAGAATCGCCAGCCCTTGGCCAACATCAAGCTGCCAGACATCCGCCACGCCTTCGGCCAGTCGCTCCCGGGGCGGAAATGCCAGCACCAGCAGCAACGGCCAGCCCAGCGGGCGCAAAGGAACGCCTCGAGGCAGCAATAACAGCACTGCACCGATGCAACCCAGCGCCACGATCCAGCCCGGCATCGATTCTGCAACCCACGCCGGCCAGCGTCCGGCAATCAGGGCCAGCGCCCGGAACAATCCATCGATCAGTCCGCCGGCCAGCCACAGCAACCCTTCGCCGACATGAGGAATTGACAGCAACAAAGTCCCGAGCAACGCCGGCGGCAGCACCGCAAAACTGACCCACGGCACCGCCAGCAAATTGGCCAGCGGCCCGCTAAGACTGATCGGCAGACTCAGCGCCAGCAGCACCGGGCACAGGCCGATCGCGATCAACCACTGCGCGCGCGTCCAGGTTTGCCACCAGCGCCACGGCCCCAGACGGCCGCCGAAGGTGAAGATCAACACAGCCACCGCCGCGAAAGACAGCCACAACCCCGGACGCAAGCTGGCCAGCGGATCCATCAACAACACGCCATTGAAGGCCAGCAGCAACGGCCACCATGCGCCGAGATGACGAAAGCGCAAACGCCACAACAGCACCAGCGCAACCATCACGCAGGCCCGTCGTACCGGCACATCGAATCCAGCCAGCAGGCCGTAACCCAGCGCCGCCGCGAATGCCAGACCGCACGCCCAGGGCAGCCAGGGCCAACGCAGCGGCCAGATCCCGACCCGCGCCAGCCCGGCGACCAGCGCATACATCAACGCCGCCAACAGCCCGATGTGCTGACCGGAAATCACCAGCAGGTGCACGGTGCCGGTGTCCTGCAAGATCTGCCAGTCTTCGCGACTGAGGCCGGAACCATCGCCGAGCACCAACGCGGCCAAGGCGCCGTTACGATCCTGGGCGTCAACGGCAAGCAGGCGCTGGCGAATACTGTCGCGCCAGGCCCACTGCGCCGGCGCCAGACGCTGGCCATCCTTCACCGTCCCGGTAGCACCGATGCGTTGCGCCAGCAGCCAGGCCTCGTAATCGAACGCATCCGGATTGAGCAGGCCACCGGGACGCTTGAGCTTGACCGCCAATCGCCAGCGTTCGCCACTTTTGACTTCGGGCCCGGCGTACCAGGCCAGACGCATCAGCGATGGCAGTTTGTCGTGACGCGAACGCGCATCGGCCAGCTCAAACCGCACGACGCCCTCGGCACTCTGCGGCAAGCCGACGACCCGGCCCTCCACCCAGCGCGTTTCGCCATCCAGCCGGGACGGCAGTCGATCATTCAACGCCAGTTGCGCGTTGAATCCCGCCCATGCGAATCCAAGCAGTAAAAACGCCAGTGGATAGCTGCGAAACGGCAGCAGCATCAGCGCCACCCACGGCAACACCAGCAATAACCCGACCGGCGGCAAGGCCGGTAAAAAAACCGCTGCCAGCAGACCGACCGCCAGCGCCATCATCCCTGTGCGCATAAGCCCGTCCTTGAGAGTCCCACCTTCAGGCATAGCGGCTGCGGGGCACGGGCGTCGTTATCAATTGTCACAAAGTCTGAATGGGCGGTTCGTAGAATCCAGACATACTTGCCGCCTTAACCGACCGAGAAGCCTTATGCCCCGGCGCTTATTCAAACGTTACATGCCCGACCCGACGAGCATCAGGGAACACAAATCCTTACGCTTTCTCGGTACGTTGCTGCATGACCCGAACCTCTGGCACCTCAACCGACACTCGGTGGCCCGCGCCATGGCCGTTGGTCTGTTCGCCGCGTTTCTGCCGATTCCCGCACAAATGCTGGTGGCCGCCGTACTTGCGATCATGGTGCGCGGCAACATGCCGATTGCCGTCAGCCTGGTCTGGCTGACCAATCCGATCACCATGCCGGCGGTGTTCTTCTGCACCTATCAAGTCGGGGCCTGGCTGATGGATGTTCCCGCCCGCACACTTCCAGACGAATTGACCTGGGAATGGATCAGCGGCGAGCTTTCGACCCTGTGGCAACCGTTCCTGCTGGGTTCGGTGGTGGTCGGGCTGGCACTGGGCGCCCTCGCCTACTGTCTGGTGATGCTGTACTGGCGCTGGTGGGTGGCCCGGCAATGGGCGCGGCGCAAGAAAAGTCGCATGCGCTGAATGCAAAACGGCCTCCACTGTGGGAGGCCGTTTTTCATTGCAGCATTGAAGAAATCAGGTACGCATTCCGCGCCCGCTCACCAGCAGCCGTGCGCAACCGAAATACAGCGCCACGGTCGCCACCAGCATGAAAGTGATCGCGATACCGATGCGGATGTCCGACACACCGAGGATGCCGTAACGGAAGGCGTTGACCATGTGCAGCACCGGGTTGGCCAGCGACACGGTCTGCCAGAACGGCGGCAGCAAGGTGATCGAATAGAACACACCGCCAAGGTAGGTCAACGGGGTCAGCACGAAGGTCGGGATGATCGAGATGTCATCGAAGTTGCGCGCAAACACCGCGTTGATGAAGCCCAGCAGCGAGAAGATCGTCGCCGTCAGCACCACCACCAGAACGGTCACGCCCAGGTGATGCACCTGCAGACTGGTAAAGAACAACGACAGAATCGTCACGATGACGCCCACCATCAAGCCACGCAGCACGCCGCCAAGGGTGTAGCCGATCAGGATCGTATGCGGTGAAACCGGCGACACCATCAACTCTTCGATGGAACGCTGGAACTTGCTGCCGAAGAAGCTCGACACCACGTTGCCGTAGGAGTTGGTGATCACCGACATCATGATCAGACCCGGCACGATGTACTCCATGTAGGTGAAGCCACCCATGTCACCGATCTGCCGGCCGATCAGGTTACCGAAGATCACGAAATACAGAACCATGGTGATCGCCGGCGGCAGCAGGGTCTGCGGCCAGATCCGGGTGAAGCGTCTGACTTCGCGGTAAACGATGGTGTTAAGGGCAACGAGGTTGGGGCGCAGCTCGGAACTCATACCGCCACCTTCGACAGATTCTTCTCCACCAGGGACACGAACAGCTCCTCGAGGCGATTGGTTTTATTGCGCAGGCTCAGCACTTCGATGTTCTGCAGGGCCAGTTGGCCGAACAGCGCAGTGATGCCCATGGACTTGTCGACCTGGACTTCCAGCGTATGGCCGTCCACCAGGCGCGCCGGATAGCCTGCCAGTTGCGGCGCAGCGCTCAGGCCGTTCTTCAGATCCAGCAGGAAGGTTTCGACATGCAGTTGTCCGAGCAGCTGACGCATGCTGGTGTTCTCGACGATGGTGCCGTGGTCGATGATGCCGATGTTGCGGCATAACTGCTCAGCCTCTTCCAGGTAGTGGGTGGTGAGGATGATGGTGATGCCTTTCTGATTCAGTTCGGTGAGGAACGTCCACATCGAGCGGCGCAGTTCGATGTCGACGCCGGCAGTCGGCTCGTCGAGGATCAGCAGACGCGGCTCATGCACCAACGCCCGGGCGATCATCAGACGCCGCTTCATGCCGCCGGACAGCGAACGTGACGGCACATCGCGTTTGTCCCACAGGCCGAGTTGGGTCAGGTACTGCTCGGCGCGTTCCTTGGCGATCTTCGCCGGAATGCCGTAGTAACCGGCCTGGGTCACGACGATGTCGAACGTCTTTTCGAACTGGTTGAAGTTGAACTCCTGGGGCACCACGCCGATCGAGCGCTTGAGCGCCGCCGGGTTCTTGTCCAGGTCGTGGCCGAAGATATTCACGGTGCCGCTGGTCTTGTTGACCAGGGTCGAGAGAATGCCGATGGTCGTGGATTTGCCGGCGCCGTTGGGGCCGAGCAAGGCGAAGAAGTCACCTTCGGCGACGTCCAGATCGATACCGTTCAAGGCCTGGAACCCGTTGCCGTAGGTTTTGGTTAGCTGCCGGATGGACAGAGCGGAACTCATATCGGATTTACGCACCCAGTGAAGAAAAAAGGACTGATAAAAGGCCGGCGGCGAGGAAGACAACCGCAGCGCTCGAGCGCAATGGTGCTTGCCGTCGCCGCACAAGTACAGTCAAGTGTGTCGATAGTAGGTATTAAGTCAACGCGGTCATGACAGCTTTCTGATACGCCGGACGCTGCTTCAACCGTGCGTACCAGGCTTCAAGATTCGGTTGTGGCGCGCGCTCGATCGGCATCTCGAACCAGGCATAAATGAAACTGCCGAGCGGGATATCGCCCATGCCGATTTCACTCCCGGACAGATACGGCTGGTGCTTCAGTGCCTGATCGGCCATCGCCAGCAAGCCGTCACATTCCTTGATCGCCGCGTGGATGGCCGGCCAGTCCTGCTTGTCTGCCGGGGTACGCAGAACGCCCCAGAACACTGTGCGAAACGGTCCGGCAAAACTGGAAGTCGTCCAGTCCATCCACTTGTCAGCGGTGGCGCGGGTCTGCGGATCCGTCGGATACCACGAAGTATCGGCCGCATGTTTTGCCAGCAGATAACGCACGATGGCATTCGATTCCCACAACACGAAACCATCGTCCTGAATCACCGGCACCCGCCCGTTCGGGTTCATATCCCGGTACTCCGGCGTGTCGACCACACCAAACGCGCCACCGGCATCGATGGCCTCGTAGGCAAGCCCGAGCTCTTCGGCAGCCCACAACGGCTTTCTGACATTCGACGAATTCTTGCGACCCCAGATCTTCAGCATGACCGCCTCTTTTCCAGTGAATGGGCAGGCAGCATACGCCGGATCAGAGACTGCCGACATCACCGCGCATGTCACTGGACAGTGGCGTCTGCTGATCGTTGAACAGGTGCGGATAACATTTCTGCAGATGTTCGAAGAAAAAAGATTCCGGTACATCGGCGAACTGGCCGTGATCGACCAGGTACTCCATCAGCAGCGCGCCATCGCTGTTGTACGAGTGAAAAACGCTGTCGTTCATGCCGTCGAATTCCAGCGGCGCAACGTTGAACATTTCGCAGAGTTTCTGGTTGAACGCGGGTGTGGCTTTGACCCAGCGATCATTGAGAAACAGCTCGGTATAACCATGCATGGCGAACACTTCGCTTCTCAGCAGTTCAAGCAGACGCGGCGTCGACAGATGATTTTTCACATCCGCCAGACCAATGCGTGCGGGGATCCCGCAATGGCGCGCGCAACCGGCGAGCAACGTGGCCTTGGGCACGCAATAACTTTCACCTGCCGCCAGCGCGTAGCTGCCGCGCAAGGTCTGCGGGTCGCGGCTGAAGGTGTACATGTTGTAACGCACCGCCTCGCGCACGGCGTAATAAAGACTGATCGCCTGCGCGAGCGGATCGCGACTGGCACCACGGTGCTGCTCGGCGAACTCCACCACCGAGGGGTGGTCACTATCGATGAAGCGGCCGGGGCTCAGATACTCGTGCATGACGACATTCTCCTGATTGAGCCCCGAGTCTAGCGAGAGGTTCAGCACAGAGATAACGACGTTTCGGCCAAACATGCACGTAAAGACGCGGAAGCGGCGAACGATTTCCCACGCGTGTTGCCCACCGAACCTACAAAAGACATCCGGGGTTTCCCACGATTTCAATCACCTTGCTCTGACCGCCCCGTTTTGCAGATGCCGTCTAAGCTCTGGAGGGTCGGTTCGCCCTGGTTCACGGAGGATTAAATATGCTGTTGTTGTGGATACTGGTTCTGATCGTCGGCGTGGCGTATCTGGCCCACCGGCGCATCGCCCCGCTGCCGGCACTGGGCATCGTTGCCGCTTACCTGCTGGCGATGGGAATTTTCAGCCACGCACCGGGCTGGTTGCTGCTGATTTTCTGGGTGGTGCTGGCCCTGGTCGCCGCCCCGCTGCTGTTGCCTGACCTGCGCCGCAAACACTTCACCGCGCCGCTGTTCGGCTGGTTCCAGAAAACCCTGCCACCGATGTCGCAGACCGAGCGCGACGCGATCGACGCCGGCACGGTGTGGTGGGACGGCGAACTGTTCAGCGGCCGTCCGGACTGGGACAAGCTGCTGTCCTATCCCAAAGTGCAACTGAGTGAAGAAGAACAGGCGTTCATCGACGGTCCGACCGAAGAGCTCTGCGCCATGGTCACCGACTGGCAGATCGGCCAGTCGATGGACCTGCCGCCGGAAGCCTGGACTCACATCAAGGAACACGGTTTCTTTGCCCTGATCATCCCCAAGGAATTCGGCGGCAAGGGTTTCTCCGCCTACGCCCACTCCCAGGTGGCAATGAAACTGGCGACCCGCAGCGGCGACCTCGCCTCCACTGTGATGGTGCCCAACTCCCTCGGCCCGGCCGAACTGCTGCTGCATTACGGCACAGACGAACAACGCAATCATTACCTGCCACGGCTGGCCCGGGGCGACGACATTCCGTGTTTTGCGCTGACCGGCCCGCTTGCCGGCTCAGACGCCGGCGCCATGCCCGACACCGGGATCATCTGCAAAGGCGAATGGGAAGGTCAGGAAACCCTCGGCCTGCGCCTGAACTGGGAAAAACGCTACATCACCCTCGGCCCGGTCGCGACCTTGCTCGGCCTGGCCTTCAAAGCCTATGACCCGGATCACCTGCTCGGCGACAAGGAAGACCTCGGCATCAGCCTCGCGCTGATCCCGACCGACACTCCCGGCGTGGAAATCGGTCGTCGCCACCTGCCGCTGGGCGCTGCGTTCATGAACGGCCCCAACTCCGGCAAGGACGTGTTCATCCCGCTGGACTTCCTCATCGGCGGCCAGGACATGCTCGGCAAAGGCTGGATGATGCTGATGAACTGCCTTTCGGTCGGGCGTTCGATCTCGCTGCCGGCAGTGGGTACCGGCGCGGCCAAGTTCACCAGTCTGGTGACCGGGCAATACGCGCAGATTCGCGAGCAGTTCAACGTGCCGCTGTCAGCGTTCGAAGGCATTCAGGAAGCCATGGCGCGGATCGGCGGCAACGCCTGGATGATGGACGCCGCACGGATGCTGACCGCCAACGCGGTGGATCTGGGCGAGAAGCCTTCCGTGCTGTCGGCGATCCTCAAGTACCACCTCACCGAACGCGGTCGCGAGTGCATCAGCCACGCCATGGACGTACACGGCGGCAAGGCGATCATCATGGGCCCGAACAACTACCTGGGTCGCAGCTGGAACGGCGCGCCGATCTTCATCACCGTGGAAGGCGCGAACATTCTTTCGCGCAACCTGATGATCTTCGGCCAGGGCGCCATCCGCTGCCATCCGTTCGTCCTCAAGGAAATGGCCCTCGCCGGACACGAGGACAAGGATCAGGCACTCAAGGAATTCGATGGCCTGCTGCTCAAGCACATCGGCTTTGCCGTGAGCAACGCCGCCAGCACCCTGGTGTTGAACCTTGGCTTCGGCCATTTCGAACATGCGCCGGGCGACAAGCTCAGCCAGGGCTATTTCCGTGCGCTCAACCGTCAGGCTGCCGCTTTTGCCATGCTTGCCGACCTGAGCATGATGTTGCTGGGGGGTGAGCTGAAGCGTCGCGAGCGATTGTCAGCACGATTGGGCGATGTGCTGAGCAACCTGTATCTGGCGTCAGCGGCGCTCAAGCGTTATCACGATCTCGATTCCCCGGCGTACATGGAACCGCTGTTCAGATGGGCCATGGAAGAAAGCCTCGGCCAGTCGGAAAAGGCGCTGGATGAACTGCTGACCAACTTCCCGAACCGAGTCTTTGGCTGCCTGTTGCGCGTGATCGTGTTCCCGTTCGGCCGCCGTCACAAAGGGCCTTCGGACAAACTCGGTGCCGAGGTGGCTGCGGTCATCGGCCGGGCCAAGGGCGATCCGGCGCTGGAAGAACTGCTTGCCGGCTGCTATCGCCCGCAATCGGCCGACGATGCGGTCGGTGCGCTGCAACATGCCTGCGATCAATTGAACGCTGCTCAGCCGCTGCACAAAAAATTGCACACGTCGCTCAAGAGCGGTCAAGTCAAACCGGTAGCTGGCGAACACGCCATCGATGCGGCACTGGAAGCCGGGGTGTTGCAGGCCGTGGAAGCCCAGACCCTGCGTGATGCCGAAGCGGCGCGGCGCAAGGTGATCGATGTCGATGATTTCGACAAGGAGCAACTCAAACCCGCGGAAGGCAAAATCCGCTGATCCCTTCAATCAGTGAAAAACGGGCGCGGGCGCTTTATACTCCCGCGCCCGTTTTGCTCTTGAGGACTTATCTCGTGTCCAACGTCGTTGCCGATCATCTGGTTTTGCTCGACCATCTGCGCAGTATCCTGGTCGCCGTAGGTGAGGCCGATCAGGTTCCCGAAGAAAGCCATGCCCTGTTCCTGGAGCGTTTCGACGAACTGCTGGCGTCACTGCCGATCGAGCCAATCGAAAGCCAATACCTGGGCCAGGACATCCTGACTCAAGTGATTACCCGTTACCCGCAAATTGCCCACCTGATCCCGCGGGATCTGCTGTGGTTCTTCGCCGGCGACTGCCTGCATTACCTGTCCGACGAAGAAATCGACATGTATCAGGCACTGGAAGAACGCCGCTACGAAGCCGAACAGAACGACGAACCGTTCGACTGGAACCAGGAAAAACAGCTGCTGGCGATGTCCGCCCAGGACAGCAAGCACTGATTTTCCCCGGTAATGAAAAGGCCCGCACGGTGATCCATGCGGGCCTTTTTTATGGAATCAAAGCAGCCCTTCACTCTCGGGCAATTCGTACTCGGCCAACGGTTTCGCACCGCCAGACTTCCCCGGCTTGCTCAGGGTCGGCTCTTTCTCCAGACACTCCACCAGATAGTCGATGAATACCCGCAGCTTCGGCGGCAGATAGCGCGTCGGCGAATGCAGCAACCACAATCCGCCGTGGTACGACGCCAGGAATGTCCAGTCCGGCAGCACCTGCAAGATCAGCCCCTGCTCCAGCGCATAACGGGCGGTGAAATACGGCAGGCTGCCAATCCCGATGTGTTGCAACACGGCGCCCAGACGCACGCCGGTGTGATTGGCGGCATACCGGCCGCGCACGCCGACGGTGACGGCTTTGGTGCCTTTCTTGAATTTCCAGCGCGCATCACTCGGGGTTTCGCCCAGGTAAATGCAACTGTGGTTGAGCAAGTCGTGGGGATGAGTTGGCGTCCCGTGTTCAGCCAAATATTGCGGCGTCGCGCAGAGCAAATGGTCGATGGTCAGCAGTTGTCGGCCGACCAGTCCGGCCGGCGGGCGATCCGTGATGCGAATGGCCAGGTCGACATGGTCATCGATCAGATCGACCTGGCGGTCCTCCAGCAACAGCTCCACATCGACCTTCGGATAGCGCCGCAGAAACTCCGGCATGTGCGGATGAATCACGAATCGCCCCACCGCTTTCGGCACGCTGACCCGCACCAGACCTTCGGCTTCGTGGGTGAACTGGCCGCTGATCTCCATCACCGACTTGGCGGCGCTGACCATTTCCTGGCAGCGCTTGAACACCTCTTCCCCGCCGTCGCTCAAGCGCAGTTTGCGCGTGGTGCGTTGCAGCAGCCGCGTGGCCAGCGCTTTCTCCAGCCGGGAAATACTGCGACTGA
Source organism: Pseudomonas sp. 3-2 (assembly GCF_019710535.1). Classification (NCBI taxonomy): domain Bacteria; kingdom Pseudomonadati; phylum Pseudomonadota; class Gammaproteobacteria; order Pseudomonadales; family Pseudomonadaceae; genus Pseudomonas; species Pseudomonas sp. 3-2. The sequence continues at coordinate 4,771,241 of NZ_CP081200.1, forward strand.
CTGCCGAGGGCGATGAGCCCAACTGGCGAGCGGCTTCGGAGAAACTGCCGGTCTCGACGACTTTGACGAAAATCGCCATCTCACCAAGCAGCGGCAGGGGAAGATTTATGCTCACAGCGCAACAGTCCTTTGATGTTTGAACGGATTATCACGTTATTGCACGATTCATATAATTAAAAAAGAAACTTTAATAAGGGCATGGAATATGACGCTTCGCCTCTTTTTCCATAGTGATGACCTCAAGGCCAATGTGGAAGTCCTCGACTGCACGCCCCACCAGAACGAGTTCGCCGTTGTGTTGCGCGCCACGCTTTTCCATCCCCAGGGCGGTGGCCAACCCTGCGATACCGGTTGGATTGGCGAAAGCAAGGTTCTGCGCATCGTCCAGGAACCGGACCGGATCATTCATTTTGTCGATCAGCCGGTGCCACTGGGCATGACCCAGATTCGCGTCGACGAAGAACGCCGCCGCTTCAACACCCGCATGCACTCTGCCGGACATTTGATCGGCCACTTCGTCCAGGCCATGGGCTGGATGCCGATCAAGGCGCACCACTGGCCGGACGAGGGCCGGGTTCAATTCAAACCCGGAGATTCGGCCCAGGAAGTCGATGCGCAAACCGTTCAATACGGCATCGGGCAATGGATCGAACACGACCTGCCACGCCTGACGTCCCTGCGCGAAGGCGCGCGGGAAATCGGTTTCGGTGAACTGCCAGCCTATGGCTGCGGTGGCACCCATGTACGCAGCCTGAAGGATTTGGGCACAGTCACGATCGCGTCCCTTTCGCAGAAGAAAGGCACGTTGTCCGTCCACTACAGCGTGGATTGAGGATTTCGGGCGCTGCCAGATGCAGCGTCCGACGCCGGGGGAACCGCGTTCGCCGGTTCCGTTGACTATTCGATAGATGGACCTGAAACCATGATGCTTGACGTCGAGCGTCTCGATGAGACGTGCATAAAAAAACTGGCCAACGAAGAAGTCCTCGCCATCCGCTTCAAAGGCTTTCTGCCCCAGGCGCAGGCAATCCAGATTGGCGACAAGATCCTCGCCCCCGGCTTCGAGGGCTACATCAACGCGCCGAGCATCGGCCGCATCGGCATGGCGTTCTACGAGGCGGAAAACCAGCCGCTGCTGATCGAAGATTATTTCGAGCGCGCCACCAGCAACATCGCCGAACTACGTAACCGTTGCGCACCCTACTCGTCGCCGGTCGATACCTTGCGCTGCATGCTCGACGAATCCTGGCCGGCGGGTGCCCACCTGGAAAACCTCTACGGTCGCAAGATGTACGTCGGCCTGTCCCGCGTGGTGAAACCGGGCGTGTGCTTTCTGGCCCACCACGACATCTTCGCCAAGGACGCCCCGGACAGTTTTCAGGCCCGCAGCCTGGAGGCGCAGTTTGCCTGCAACGTCTACCTCAACATGCCGACCGAAGGCGGCGCGTTGCAGATGTGGGAAGACGACATTTCCCCGGACCGCTTCGACGAAATGCGCGGCGACAGCTACGGCATCGACCCGGCACTGCTCGGCCCGCCCGCCCTCGAAGTTCGCCCGGAACCGGGGGATTTCATCATGTTCAATTCGCGTCGCATGCACTCGGTAACGCCGGGCGTGGCCGATCCGCGCTTGAGCCTTTCGTTTTTTGTCGGCTATCGCGGCAATGCCTCACCCCTGACTTTCTGGAGCTGAAATGACATCGAATTATCTGGGCGAGTTTCTGGCGCTGGCCACCATCCACTTTCTGGCCGTGGTCGCTCCCGGCCCGGACTTCGCCGTGACCATCCGCCAGAGTGTGCGCTTCGGTCGTTTGGTCGGCATCTGCACGGCACTGGGCATCGGCGCGGGGATTTCCGTGCACGTGCTGTACACCCTGCTGGGCGTCGGCGCCTTGATGCACACCACGCCGTGGTTGCTGACCGTCGCCAAAGTGGTCGGTGGTGCTTACATTCTTTATCTGGGCGTCAGCCTGATCCGCAGCAAACCCAAAACGACAATAGAAGGCGAAAAGACCAGTGACGAACCACTGGTCGAGCAATCGCTGTTCAAGGCGTTTTCCACCGGTTTCCTGACCAACGCCACCAACCCCAAGGCCACGCTGTTTTTCCTGGCGATCTTCACCACGATCATCAGCGCCAGCACGCCGCTGCAAATCCAGGCCCTGTACGGGTTGTGGATGTGCGGGGTGAATGCGTTGTGGTTCGTGATCGTCGCGCTGTTCTTTTCCAGCAGCAAAGTGCGCGTGCTGTTCATGCGCATGGGCCACTGGTTCGAGCGCAGCATGGGGGTGATTCTGATCCTGTTTGCCGGGCGTCTGGTGCTGTCGATGTAAGCATGCTGATCGGAGAAGCCCGATTCAGACAGATTGGACGGGCTTTTTCGATTCTGCGCCGCTTTTGCATTTCTGTGCGACGCGTCCCACTCCGGGGGCTCCCGGGCACGCTCGTGTGGTGGTAGTTTGCGAGACCGTCTGACGCATCGGTCAGACAACTCCTTCTCATCGCCTGCAAAGGAATGCCCTTAGCAATGGATTTTTCACTCAAGCAACTGGCCGCGTCGACGCTGATTCTGGCCAGCCTTTCGTCCGTCACGCTGCCAGCCCAAGCCAACCTAACCGAGCAGCAGAGCGCGACCATTCTCAAGACCTTCAATGAGGCAAAGGTCAGTGACTTCAGAGTATTTCTCGGTGATCTGGCCAAGAACGACCTGAGCAAAACCGACGATCTGCGCCCTGCCATCAGCGCCTTCCTCGACAACAAGACGCTGACCGCCGAACAGCAAAACGAAATCCATCGCCTGCTCGGTCTGTACACCCGCGTGAAGTACGGCAAGGCCGCCCTGGAAACCCTGCGTGAACTGGTGGAAATCCCGACCTTCCGCAAGGACGGCGTCGATCAGCACGACAACCCCGAATTCATCAAGATCGCCGGCAAGATCAAGGATCTGGCTGAGTCTTTCGGCCTGAACTACCGCAACATCGACAACCGCGTCTACGAAATCTCCCTCGACGGCAGCGGCAAGGACGTCGTCGGCATTCATGCTCACGCCGACGTGGTGCCGGTAACGCCGGAAAACTGGGTGCTGAAGGACGGCACCAAACTCGACCCGTTCAAGGTCACGTTGATCGGCGACCGCATGTACGGCCGCGGCACCGAGGACGATAAAAACGGCATCGTCGTGACGCTGTATGCCATGAAGGTGATCAAGGAAGAGAAGCTGCCACTGGCGCGCAATTTCAAACTGCTGGTGGACACCACCGAAGAAACTACCGGTGACGCGATTCCCTACTACTTCGAACGCAACCCGACGCCCGAGTACAACCTGGCACTGGATGGCGGCTATCCCGTAGTGATTGCGGAAAAAGGCTACGGCACCGTCATGGCCGAGTTCGCCAAGCGCAAGGCCGAGGGTAAAGGCGCGGAGATCGCCTCGATGACCGGAGGCCTGGCGACCAACCAGATTCCATCGGTTTCGGTCGTCACGCTGGTGACTGACAAACCCGCCGAGCTGGCGGCCAGCCTGCAAAAGGCCGGCACTGAATACGCCAAGCGCAATGGCGGCGATTTCGAAGTGAACGCCAAGGTCGATGGCAAAGACGTCAAACTCACCGTCACCGGTGTTTCCGCGCACTCGTCCGAGCCAGAATCCGGCGTTAATCCGGTCGCGCGCATGCTCGACTTCATCCACAGCGTGGACGGCAAGATCGCCTTCAAGCACAACCACATCACCGACGCTGCCCACTACGCCGCCGACAACTGGGGCCTGGATTACAAGGGTGGCAAGCTGGGCGTCGGCTTCGCCGATGACTTCATGGGCCCGCTGACCACGTCCCTGACCTACGTCGGCATGGACGACAAAACCTTCAAACTCGCGGTCAACCTGCGCGTGCCGAAGGGCAAGTCGCCGGAAGTGCTCAAGCGCGAAATCGCCGACAAACTGGCGGCCTGGAGCAAGAAGACCCATGTCGCGGTCAACTTCGACTATTCGATCGCCGAACCGATGTACCGCAATCCAGAAGGTGAGTGGGTCAAGGCGCTGCTGGCCGTGGCCACCGAAAACCTGGGCATGAAACACGAATTCGGTACTTCGGCTGGCGCCACCTCGGTGCATGAACTGCCGAACGGCGTGCAATTCGGCCTGGCGCGACCTGAGGTCAAGTACACCGGTCACACCGATGGCGAATTCAAGACCGTTGACCAGTTCCTGCTGGACCTGCAGATCGTCACCGAAATGATGGGACGCATCGGGCAATTGCCGAAACTCTGATCGCGTACCGGGCTCGCCACATTGGCGGGCCCACAAAAAAGGACCGCGAGGTCCTTTTCTATTGCCTGACAAAAACCGCACAAACAAAAACGCCGCTCATCACTGAGCGGCGTTTTTGTGAATTTGGAGCGGGAAACGAGACTCGAACTCGCGACCCCGACCTTGGCAAGGTCGTGCTCTACCAACTGAGCTATTCCCGCAATGGCGTCCCCTAGGGGACTCGAACCCCTGTTACCGCCGTGAAAGGGCGGTGTCCTAGGCCACTAGACGAAGGGGACACAGGCTACAACTTTCACTAATAAAAACGCCGCTCTTTGCAAAGCGGCGCTTTTTGAATTTGGAGCGGGAAACGAGACTCGAACTCGCGACCCCGACCTTGGCAAGGTCGTGCTCTACCAACTGAGCTATTCCCGCAAATGGCGTCCCCTAGGGGACTCGAACCCCTGTTACCGCCGTGAAAGGGCGGTGTCCTAGGCCACTAGACGAAGGGGACACGCTACCCGGAACACATGGTGTGTGTTTCGGTGTCCAGATCCGCCTCCGAAGATTGGGTTCTGGTTTCACTCAGCACCGCCCGAAAGCGTTGCTGTTTAAAATTGGAGCGGGAAACGAGACTCGAACTCGCGACCCCGACCTTGGCAAGGTCGTGCTCTACCAACTGAGCTATTCCCGCATTGGCGTCCCCTAGGGGACTCGAACCCCTGTTACCGCCGTGAAAGGGCGGTGTCCTAGGCCACTAGACGAAGGGGACACACTACAACATTCACTCCCTGCCGCGTTTCGCTGTGTGCTTTACGCTGCAAGTGGCGCGCATTCTATGGATGGATTGAAAGGTCGTCAACCCCCAGATATAAATTTATTTAAATCAATGACTTCGACCTGCTTTACGCACCGTTTCCGGCTTTTGCATCGCCCGGCGATTGACGCCTATATTCCGACACTCGCCAAGGCGTTATAGTCCACGGCACAGGTGATGGCAATCTGCACCCCAAGGGCCAGCATTTATATAAGCCGGTTCCTGGCCGATACAGATTCAGCTTCGCCGATCCAAACCCGTCGAGCGGCGCTAGGCTCCTGTATGCCAAGCCACTACACTCGCACGCGAACCCTATAAAGAGGTCTTACCGGTGACACCACTCATGATCACCCTGCTAGTCATAGCCGGGATCGCAATCTTGATCGCCATTGGCTACATGAACCATGTGGTGGAAAACACCAAACTGGAGAAGGCCCGCACCAAGGTCGAACTCAACGACCGCCTGCGCCGTTGCGGCGAACTGACTGAAACCTTCCCCGGCCAGTTCATGACCCCGGCCCTCAAGCTGCTGCTGACCCGCCTTGAGCTGAACGTCTGCCAGCGTCTGCTGAACCTGGAAAAGACCAGCGCCACCACCAAGGCCCGCATCACAGAACTGAGCGCCCTCGTCGCCCAGGGCGAATCGATCCCGGTCAACAACCCGCCGGCCCCGATCCAGACCGAAGCCAAGGCCAAAGACGTCCGCTTCCTCCTCGAAGCCCTCCACGGCCAGATCACCCGCGCCGCGCAGGACGGCTTCCTGCCACCGAACGAAGCCAAACACTGGATCCGCGAAGTCCGCCACATCCTCGTATTGCTGCACATCGAGTTCTTCAACAACCTCGGCCAACACGCCCTCCAGCAAAACCAGCCAGGCCAGGCCCGCCTCGCCTTCGAACGCGGCGTGCAATACCTGCGCAAACAGCAGGACCCGCAAATCTACGCCGAACAACTCCAATACCTGGAAAAACTCCTGGCCCGCGCCAACGCCCAGGTCATGGACAAGATTGCCCCGGTCGAAGGCGAAGAAAACCAACTGACTGCCGGCCTCAAAGATGTCGAGGCTGATGCGGACTGGAAGAAGAAAGTGATTTACGACTGAGTGCAGTCGGAGAGAGAAGCCACCGGGAGGTGGCTTTTTTATTGCCCGCGGAGAAGATCAAAATCAAAAGCGCCCTCACCCTAGCCCTCCCGAAACGTCGGACCGCCCGGAGTGAGAGCGGACTGACCGAGGTGATTGGGGGAGGTACGCCGACGTGAAATACCGAGTCGCACTCAGGTTGAAACGCATGCAACTCAACTCACTCTGCTGCACCTGCTGCACCTGCTGCACCTGCTGCACCTTCTGAATCCTATGCTTCTTCTACTCTTGCTTCTGCTTTGGCTTTGGCTTCCCACCACTCAACACGATGAGCGTTAGCTCGAGTAAGGCTTTTGACGTGCCGGCCCCATCGGAAGGCTGAGTGGAGGGATTTATCCGGGGGTGGGAGCGCAGCGACCGTGCGGCGAAGCCGCATGCATCGAGAGGAGGTGCAGCGAAGCAAACCGTAGGCGATGCCCCCGGATGAATCCCGGAACGAAGGAACGCCGAGCCACAGCGAGGTGCCGAACGCCGGGGCCTAGACCTTTGCTTCCTTTGGGGCGTTTGCCAAAGGGAGTCGCCGTAAGGGCGAAACCGCCAGCGGCAGCACCCGCAGAAACGGATATGAACGCAATAAAACGGGAACCTGGTCGGCCCAAAGGCCGCCAAGGTCAAAGCCGAAAGTGCCCCACCATCCCCCGAAGCTCACTCCCCAACTGCGCCAGCTCAACACTGGAAGCCGCATTCCCGCGCATGGCAATCGAAGACTGATCCGCACTCGCCCGAATACTCGTCACACTGCGATTGATCTCCTCGGCCACCGAACTCTGCTCCTCGGCCGCCGCCGCAATCTGCTGGTTCATCTGCTGAATCAACGAAACCGCCGCCGCAATACTCCCCAGGGCGCTTTCGGTCTGCAACGCATCGCTCACCGCCAGTTTCACCAGTTCGCCACTGCTCTGAATCTGCTGCACCGACGAATGCGCCGCCGAACGCAAGGCACTGACCAGCCGCTCGATTTCCTCGGTCGACTGCTGCGTGCGCCGGGCCAGCGCCCGCACCTCATCGGCGACCACCGCAAAGCCCCTGCCCTGCTCGCCCGCCCGCGCCGCTTCGATCGCCGCGTTGAGCGCCAGCAGATTGGTCTGCTCGGCGACACTCTTGATCACTTCCAGCACCGTGCCGATGTTCTGGATTTCCGCACTGAGACTTTCGATGCTCGAACTGGCCGAGGTCGCCGAATCCGCCAGTTGCTCGATCCGCGCCATGCTCTGGCGCACCACCTGCTGGCCGCTTTCGACCTTGCCATCAGCGGTCTGCGCCGCGAGCGCCGCTTCTTCGGCATTACGCGCCACATCGTGAACGGTGGCGGTCATCTGGTTCATCGCCGTCGCCACCTGTTCGGTTTCCTCTTTTTGGCTGCTGACCTCCAGGTTGGTCTGCTCGGTCACCGCCGACAGCGATTGCGCCGAACTGGCCAACTGTTCGATACCCGCCTGCAACCCGCTGACAATCGTGCTCAAGCCCGCGCCCATCTGCTGCATGGCCAGCATCAATTGACCGATTTCATCACGGCGCGATACCTCGATCGTTGCGCTCAAATCACCGGCCGCAATCTGTTGCGCCACGTGAATCACGCTGCGCAACGGTGCAACGATCAACCGGGTGATCACCCACGCCGCAATCAGCCCGACGAGCAACGCCAGCGCCGATGAGCCGATGATCAGCACCGAATTCTTTTTCAGTTCGCTCTGCATGGCGCCGTCTTGCGCAACATAGGCCTGTTGGACCCGCGCCACGACTTCGTCGGCCCGTTGGTGCAGCTGTTGATAGACGGTCTTTTCCTGGGCCAGCAACCCGGTGTACTCGGCCAGCTTGTCGCTGAAACCGGCAATGTGCCCGGACACTTCATTGAGCACCGTCAGATAGCCTTCGTCCTTGACCGTGGACTTGAGCTGCTCGGCTTGCGCCTGGGCTTGCGCAGCCTGCTCGATATTGCCCTGACCTGCGCTGTCATCACCCTTGCGGCTTTGATCCAGGCGTACCCGCGCCTCGTTCATCGCCTGCAACATCAACCGTGAGACCTGACTGACCTGGCCGGCCTGCTCGATGAATTGCGCCCCGTCCTTGCCCTCGCTGTCTTTCAGGGTGTACGCGCCGTCGTCGGCCAGACCGGCCTGCAACACATCGAGATTGTTGGCGACGCTGGACACCGACCAACTGGCCATTTCCAGCGCCAGGTCCTTGGCCTGGGACAACGAGACGAATTCATCGAACGCCTTGCGGTACGCGCCCAATGACTGTTGGACGTCGTTCATGACCGGCTCATTGCCCGGCGACAAAATCTTGAGTTGGTCGGCCATGGCGACCAGACCGTCGACACCTTCGTGCAAAGCCTCGACGGTTTTCGGGTTGCCGTGCAAGGCGTAGTCCTGCTCCAGCAGCCGCACTTTGAGCAGGCCACTGTTGAGCGATGACATCTGCTTGAGGCCATCGAAGCGCTGGCTGATGGTTTGCAGGGACCAGACGCCAATCGCCGCCACCAGTGCAGTCAGCAACAACACCAGCACAAACCCGATACCCAGTTTTTTTGCCATACCGAGGTTGGCAAAACGTCCTTGCACGGCCGAAATCATTGCGCGTAGTCCCCTGCCATAGTCTGTTGTCGAAGATTCGCAACGGCCTTGAACCAGCACAAGTCTCTGGCGTCGGAATAATGGCAAAAAGCTACGCACGCGTCGTTTTCAGAACGTTCGAGGTCGATCCATGGCTGTATCGCGAAAAAACTGCCGTGCCCGGGGATCGCAGGCGTAAGCCACGTTGATCCGCTGCCAGTCGCAGGCTTCGCCACTGGGACTGAACGACGTTGCGCAGGACAACTGCACACCGCATCGCAGAGCATGCCTGCGCAGGCGCGCCTCATCGGCCACTGGCGAACGTGCCCAGATGAACAGGCCGCCCGTGGGTTTGCCGAACACCTCCCAGTCAGCGTCTTCCAGCGCCTGAAGAGCGGCCGCACGATCAGTGGAAAGCCGCTGACGCTGACGCTGTACCAGTTTTCGATAGGCACCACTGGCAAGCATCCCCGCCAGCACCGCCTCGCAGAACCTTGGGGTCCCCATGCAACTGATCATCTTGACCCGCGCCATCCGCTCGACCAGCTCGCCATCGGCCAGCACGAAACCCACCCGTAGCGAGCTGCTCAGGGTCTTGGAAAAACTGCCGACGTAAATGACCCGCCCCTCGTCATCCAGCGCCGCCAGGCGAGTGCCGCTGCCGTTGTGCAGGTCGGCGTAGACATCATCTTCTATCAGCCGCAGGTCGTAGATCCTGCTCAGCTGCAGGATGCGTCGGGCGACCGCCGGCACCAGGCAACTGCCCGTGGGATTGTGATGATGACTGTTGATGAACAGCGCCGAGGGTCGGAACTGCTGCAGCAACGCCTCAAGGGCCTCGACATCCGGCCCGCCCGCCATGCGGCGAACCTCCAGCATGCGCACGCCATGCAAGCGCAGGAGATCGAACAGCGGCGCATAACCGGGGGTTTCTACCACGACGCAATCACCGGCCTTGAACAAGGTCCGCACGATCAGGTCGAGTGCGTGGCTGGCGCCGGCGGTGGTCATCACCTGCTCGTCAGCAGCCTTGATATTCAGCAATCCGAGGCGCCTGACAATCTGTTCGCGCAACGCCGGCAGCCCAAGAGGCGTGCTGTAGTTGAACAGGCTGGCCATGTCGGCGCGCGTCACCTCGCGGATCGCATAGCCGAGATCATCGGGCTCGCGCCAACTCTCTGGCAGGACGCCACTCCCCAGCGTCAAACCGCCGCGCCATCGGAGGGCCGGATCGCCCCCGGTGCGCTCCCCCTCACACCCGGAGCCATCGATCGCCTTGCAACAATCGGGCGACGAAGCCGCCACCATGAATCCCGAGCCCTGACGCGAGGCCAGAACCCCTTGCGCCACCAGCCGCTCGCAAGCCTCCATGACGCAGGACTGGCTGAGCAGATTGCACCGTGCGATCTCGCGCACGGAGGGCAGACGCGTCGTCGGCGGCACCTGCCCCTGCATGATCCACTCGGTCAACCCGTCAACAATCTGCTGTACGACCGGCACCATTGCCTGTCGGTCAATTCTCAATTCCATGAGCACGCAAACTCCTGTCCGTTTTTGCTGGCGGCAGTAAATCACAGCCACGCCCTTGAGGCTGTGCGACAAAACCGCCAAAAGCCTCCGTTCTCACCATTTGAAACACATTGTTTAGCGGACTCACGGAACCGCTCCCGAGGCGAAAAAAAACCCGCCGGTGGGCGGGTCATTTTTTGTCTCGGTCGACGCCACCTTAGAAGGCGGTCACGCCGCCATCCACGGCCAGCGAATGGCCGGTGGTAAAAGCCGCTCCGTCGCTGCACAGATACAGCACGGCGCTGGCGATTTCCTCGACCTTGCCAATGCGCCCGACCGGGTGCATCGCGTTGGCGAATTCACCTTTTTTCGGGTCCGCTTCATAGGCGCGACGGAACATGTCAGTGTCGATCACCGCCGGGCAGACGGCGTTGACGCGGATTTTCTTCTTGGCGTATTCGATCGCAGCCGACTTGGTCAGACCGATCACCGCGTGCTTGGAGGCGGCATAGATGCTCATCTTCGGCGCGGCACCCAATCCAGCCACCGACGCGGTGTTGACGATCGCCCCGCCGCCCTGCGCCAGCAGCAACGGCAACTGATACTTCATGCAAAGCCAGACACCCTTGACGTTGACGCCCATGATCGCGTCGAACTCGTCCATCGAGCCTTCGGCCAGTTTGCCCTTCTCGATTTCGATCCCGGCATTGTTGAAGGCGTAGTCGAGACGGCCGTAGGTATTGATCACCTCGTCCATCAGATTTTTCACTTCGCTTTCGACGGTCACGTTGCAGCGCACGAAGGTCGCTTCGCCACCGGCTGTACGAATCAGCGCCACGGTGCCCTCGCCCCCGGCCGCATCCAGATCGGCCACCACCACTTTCAGACCTTCGGCGGCGAATGCCTGGGCCGTCGCGCGGCCGATGCCGTTGGCCGCGCCAGTGACGACGGCTACCTGACCGGAAAACGTCATGCTCATTGTTATGTCCTCGAATGCGGGGGGAATGGATGAAGGCAGCATAGCCACAGGGGCCTGAGTGACGTCAGCACTATCAGAAGGCCGGTTAGGCTTGCATGAATCGCAGTGATGAAACCCAGGCCTGCACTATCACCGTACTGGATCAGCCTGCATTCGCCCCGTGAGCCAACCTTGCGGCATCGCTCATGAAGGTCTATCAACAAGGCTTCATTCAATTCGAGTGCCTGTCATGACCAACCAGACCAATCGCCAGTTCCTGCTCGCCAAACGCCCAGTGGGCGCCGCCACCCGCGAGACCTTCACCTATCAGGAAGTACCGGTCGGCGAGCCGGCGGCAGGGCAGATTCTGGTCAAGAACGAATACCTGTCCCTCGACCCGGCCATGCGCGGCTGGATGAACGAAGGCAAGTCCTACATTCCGCCGGTGGGTCTGGGCGAAGTCATGCGCGCGTTGGGCGTAGGTAAAGTCGTCGCGTCGAACAATCCGGGGTTTGCCGTCGGCGACTACGTCAACGGTGCCATTGGCGTGCAGGATTATTTCCTCGGCGAGCCAAGAGGTTTCTACAAGGTCGATCCGAAACTGGCACCGCTGCCGGTTTATCTGTCCGCACTGGGCATGACCGGCATGACCGCCTACTTTGCCCTGCTCGATGTCGGCACGCCGAAGGCCGGGGACACCGTGGTGCTGTCCGGTGCCGCGGGCGCGGTCGGCAGCATCGCCGGGCAGATCGCCAAAATAAAAGGCTGCCGGGTGGTCGGCATCGCCGGCGGCGCCGACAAGTGCAAGTTCCTGATCGATGAACTGGGCTTCGACGGTGCCATCGACTACAAGAGCGAAGACGTGCTGGCCGGTCTCAAACGCGAATGCCCGAAAGGCGTGGACGTGTATTTCGACAACGTCGGCGGCGACATCCTCGACACCGTACTCAGCCGTATCAACCTGAAAGCACGCGTGGTGATCTGCGGCGCGATCAGCCAGTACAACAACAAGGAAGCGGTCAAAGGCCCGGCCAACTACCTGTCGCTGCTGGTCAACCGCGCGCGGATGGAAGGCTTCGTGGTGATGGATTACGCCGCGCAGTACGCCAGTGCCGCCCAGGAGATGGCCGGGTGGATGGCCAAAGGTCAACTCAAGAGCAAGGAAGACATCGTTGAAGGCCTGGAAACATTCCCCGAGACCCTGGGCAAACTGTTCAGCGGCGAGAACTTCGGCAAGCTGGTGTTGAAGGTCTGAAAACAATGAAGGGAGCCATCGGGCTCCCTTCATTGTTTCTTCAGCTGTTCGCTCAGGCCAGTTCGGCAACCACCGAGGCCAGTGCCTTGGCCGGATCCGCCGCCTGGCTGATCGGACGGCCGATCACCAGATAGTCGGAACCGGCATCCAGCGCCTGACGCGGGGTCAGGATGCGACGCTGGTCGTCCTGGGCGCTGCCCGCCGGACGAATTCCCGGGGTCACCAGTTGCAGCGATGGATGCGCGGTTTTCAGCGCAGTGGCTTCCAGCGCCGAGCACACCAGACCGTCCATCCCGGCCTTTTCGGCCAACGCCGCCAGACGCAGCACCTGCTCCTGCGGCTCGATGTCCAGACCGATACCCGCCAGATCCTCACGCTCCATGCTGGTCAGCACGGTCACGCCGATCAGCAACGGCTGCGGACCGCTGCGCTTGTCCAGCTCTTCGCGGCAGGCCGCCATCATGCGCAGGCCGCCGGAGCAGTGAACGTTGACCATCCACACGCCCATCTCGGCCGCGGCCTTGACCGCCATCGCCGTGGTGTTGGGAATGTCGTGGAATTTCAGGTCCAGGAATACTTCAAAACCCTTGTCACGCAGAGTGCCGACGATTTCCGCGGCGCAACTGGTGAACAGTTCCTTGCCCACTTTGACCCGGCACAGTTTCGGGTCCAACTGGTCGGCCAGCTTCAGTGCGGCGTCACGGGTAGGGAAATCCAGGGCGACGATGATAGGAGTCTGGCAGGCGGACATGGATGGGCTCTCAGGCAAGTCGAAATCGGCGCGCATTGTAGCGGAACCGGCGGCGGCGCGGCACCCGATGATCGGTAAATCGTCGCGCCAACCGTGATCAGCATAGCCTTGCAGGGTATTGTGTCGAACCCGATACACAACCGACACGCCGACAACATGCGCCCGCGCTAGCCTCGCCAGCCGCAACAAGTCCTTACAGCAGCCCTTCCCGCCTCACGGCCGGACGCCTATGCTGAAACCACAACCTCGCAGCCTATCTTTGTGGTTGGCGGCCTACTGGCAGATGAACAGCCTCATGCACAACTCCCAAGCCTCCGTGAACGACGAACAGAAAGACGACAAGCGCTGGAACATCCGCGCGCTGATCGTCGACGATGACGTGCCGATCCGTGAATTGATGATCGACTACCTGGCCCGCTTCAACATTCACGCCAGCGGCGTCACCGACGGCGCGGCCATGCGCCAGGCGATGCAGGCCGAACATTTCGACGTGGTGGTGCTCGACCTGATGCTGCCCGGCGAAGACGGTCTGTCGCTGTGCCGCTGGCTGCGCGCTGAATCGGACATCCCGATCCTGATGCTCACCGCCCGCTGCGAACCCACCGACCGGATCATCGGCCTGGAACTGGGCGCCGATGATTACATGGCCAAGCCGTTCGAACCCCGGGAACTGGTGGCGCGGATCCAGACGATTCTGCGTCGGGTGCGCGACGACCGCAGCGAACAGCGTGCGAACATTCGCTTCGACAACTGGCGCCTGAACAGCGTCCTGCGCCAGTTGATCGCCGACGATGGTCTGGTGGTGCCGCTGTCCAACGCTGAATTCCGCCTGCTCTGGGTGTTCATCGAACGCCCGCGCCGGGTGCTCAGCCGCGAACAGTTGCTGGACGCCGCCCGTGGCCGCTCGATCGAAGCCTTCGACCGTAGCATCGACCTGCTGGTCTCGCGTCTGCGGCAAAAACTCGGCGACGACCCGAAAGCCCCGCAACTGATTAAGACCGTACGTGGTGAAGGCTACCTGTTCGACGCCCGGGACATCGGCTGATGCGGGCGCGCTTCGACACGCTGTTCGGCCGCCTGTTTGGCATGCTGTTGGTGGCGATCGTCCTGGCGCACCTGCTGGCCTTCGCCTGGTTCCGCCTCTACGGCCCACCGCCCCCGCCACCGCCGCCGGAGTTCTCGCAAAACCTCGACGGTCAACAGCCGGCTCAGGATCCACGCTACCCGCCCCGTCCACCGCGCCCCTGGTTCGGCGGGCCGATCGTGCCACTGACCTTCCAGTTCATCTCGCTGATCATCGCCGCCTGGTACGGCGCCAAGCTGCTGACCCGACCGATCCAGCGTCTGAGCGATGCGGCCGAGCGCCTGAGCGAAGACCTCGACAGCCCGCCGCTGGACGAAACCGGCCCGCGGGAAGCACGGCAGGCTGCGTACACCTTCAACCTGATGCAGCAGCGCATCCGCGAACAGGTGCAGCAACGGGCGCGGATGCTCGGCGCCGTCTCCCACGACCTGCGCACCCCGCTGTCGCGACTGAAACTGCGTCTGGAAAATATCAGCGACGACAAACTGCAGGGCCAGATGCGCCAGGATCTGGACGACATGATCGGCATGCTCGACGCCACCCTCACCTACCTGCACGAACAGCGCACCAGCGAGGCCTTGCAGTTGATGGACGTGCAGGCGCTGGTCGAATCACTGTGCGAAAACGCCCAGGATCAAGGCGCCGACGTTCAGGTCAGCGGCCACTGCGCCCCGTTGCAGGTACAACCGATGGCCCTGCGCTCGTGCATCAACAACCTGATGGACAACGCCCTGCGCTACGCCGGCCAAGCGCACATCGAACTGCAAGACCAGCGCGAACAACTGCTGATCCGCGTCATCGACCACGGCCCGGGCATCGCGGCGGACAAGCGTGAAGCGGTATTCGAACCGTTCTTCCGCCTCGAAGGCTCACGTAACCGCAACTCCGGCGGCGTCGGCCTGGGCATGACCATCGCCCGAGAAGCGGCGCAGCGCCAGGGCGGACAACTGACCCTGGCAGAAACCCCCGGCGGCGGCCTGACCGCCGTGATCCAACTGCCTCGCCACTGAGTTTGACTGTGTACCGGCCGGTACAAACCTCACATACCCACGACACCTTGCACCTTGAGGCTGCATAAGCCGGTACACCCACCGGTTTTCCAGTCCAAGGAGTGAGCCCGATGATCGGTAGCGTCAGCAACTACACGAGCTATACCAGCACCAGCAGCACCTCCACCCAGAACGCCCGCAGCCAGCAGCTGCAAAAGGAACTGTTCGCCAAGCTCGACAGCAACGGCGACGGCGCGGTGGATCAGGACGAACTGGGCAGCGCCCTGTCGCAAAAGTCCAACGACGGCCTGCTGGTCAGTCTGAGCAAACAATTCGGCGATCTGGACAGCGACGCCAGCGGCAGCCTCAGCGCCGAAGAAATGACCGCCATGGCCCCACCGCCACCGCCCCCAGGCGACCAGGCCCCCAACACCGAACTGGCCGACGCCCTGATCAGCGCCCTGGACGCCGACGGCGACGGCGCCATCAGCAGCGACGAACTGAGCAACGGCCTGACCAGCGCCGGCAGCACCGCCGACAGCAGCAAAATCTTCTCGGCCCTGGACAAAAACGAAGACGGCGTCGTCAGCCAGGACGAACTCGCCGCCAGCCTCACCCCACCGCCACCCCCGCCCCCACAAGCCTCCAGTGACGAACTCTTCAGCCAACTCGATGCAGACGGCGACGGCAGCGTCACCGCCACCGAGTTGAGCAGTGCGTTGCAAGCCAGCGACAGCACCTCATCGAACAACACCGACACCGCCGCCGCTCTGCTCAAGGTTCTGGACAGCGACAGCAGCGCAGGCGTCAGCAGCGACGAACTGAAAGCTGCACTGCATGCAGGTCGCGAACGCCCGGATGACGAACAGACCGCCAGCAATACTCAAACCACCACCGAAGCGCTGAACCGGATGATTGCCAATCTGAGCAAGCAGTACTCGCTCGAAAGCACCGCGTCGGTGGGCAAGTATTTGAATGTGGCGACTTGAGGTAATCCAAAACCAGGATGAGCGTTAGCTCGACAAAGCTCTTGATCTTGATCCACCCGCCCCTTCGGAAGGCTGAGTGGAGGTGTTCATCCGGGGATTGGCACGCAGTGCCGTTTGGCGAAGCCGAACTCATCGACGAAGTCGATGCCTCCGGAAGGACGCCGGAGCGAAGGAACCCGAGCCTGCGAGGGCCGAACGCCGGGGCGAGCGTTTTTTGCTTACTTTTTTAGGCGCTCGGTGCGTGTCAAGGCACCTGTCGCCTTGTTCCAATCGTTGTTAGCCAGTTGAGCCCTTAAAGTCAGGGCGCTCTGGGTTTAAATACACCGCATCAGCTAGTTTCCAGTTGCGTGTCCGAGTGCTCCAACGGCTCGGATTAGCTTTCCTGGCATCCTCATAAAGCGCTGCTCTTGCTTGTAATAGCATCGTCGCTTTGCCTTCGTGCCTCTCGTTTGGCGTCACGTATTTCAAAGCGCTATGGCGATGATCTTCGTTGTACCACTCGATGAATTTCTGCACCCAAAGCCTCGCATCAATGACCGTATCAAATGGTTGATCCGGCCAGAGCGGGCAGTACTTTGCAGTGCGGAAAAGTGCCTCTGCATATGCGTTATCGTTACTTACCCTTGGCCGGCTAAAAGAAGGCTCGACGCCAAGTGCAACCATGCTTTCACGCAGCAAAGAACCTCTCATCACGTGTCCGTTATCCGAGTGCAGCACCAGCGGGCGACCCGCTGTATGTTCACGTAAGCATCCCTTTCTAAGCAGCTCGCATGCGTGTTCGGCGCATTCCACTTCGTGCACTTCATTGGCGACCAGTTTGCGGCTGTAGACATCCTTGACCATGTACCAGTAGAAAAATCGACCTCTGACGGTGCTTGGCAACCAAGTGATATCCCAGCACCACACCTGGTTGGGGCCATCGGCACAATGCGTCGTCAGCACCCTACGTTTCGGGGCTTTGGTTCGGCCGCGACGCACGTTTTGATGAGCCGCTTTTAACACTCGGTAAAACGTCGATTCCGAAGCCAGATAGATGCCTTCATCGGCCAGTTTGGGGACGATCTGGTGCGGAGTAAGGCTGGCGTAGCCAGCCTGATTGGCAGCATCAAGTACCGCTTGGCATTCCGACTCACTGAGCTTGTTAGCCGGAGCTGCCCGTTTAGCCAGCAGTCGCCCATCACAGTCAGCATATCGCCAGCGCTGGACTGTACGCAGGCTCAACCCCAACTCATTGCAGGCTCGATATCGACGAGCGCCGCTCTGCACTGCGTCTGCAATCAACTTCATGGCTTGCGTACGATCAGCGGCGTTAATCAGTCTTCCTTGTCCTTGCCCCAGATCGCATTGGCTTTTTTTCTGAGCTCCAGCAGGGCCACCGCCTCCGCACGTCCGGCATCTGACTGGATCAATTGACGCTCGAGTATTTTGATACGCCGTTGCTCGGCCGTTTTAGAGGTTCGAGAGTTGAGATCAACGACCGGATTGGCGTTTTGACAGGCCAGTCTCCACTGCTGAATTTGCTCAGGGTAAATGCCCTTTATTCGGCAATACTGAGAAATTTCCACCTCGCTCAACGGCGCGGTTTCCATAACAGCATTGAATTTATCGGCGCTAGACCATTGGTCACTGGTTTTGCCGTTTCCTGGAACGATCAAGCCTTTGTCTCTGGCCATTTGTCTCCAGTTTCGCAGCGACTGTGGCGTGAGATTGAGTGCAACGGCAAGTTCTGCCACTGACCGATTAAAGGGCGGCATCATTTGCAAAACGACCCAGTCTTTGAAGTCGCTGTCGTAGCGCTTGCCTAAATTGGACATTGTTATGCACCTTCACCCTCTTGAATGAACGAGTCAATCAACAAGGGCGACAGGTAGCCTGACACAGAGGGCGCTTGTAAAAAAGTGAGTCGCCGTAAGGGCGAAACCATAAGCCGCCGTTACCGAAGAAACGGATATGTACACAGTCAACCCAAAACCTGGTCGGCCCAAAGGCCGCCAAGTCCAAAGCCTCAAACCCGAGCCTGACTCTTACTCCAATCCGTCAACAAACTATAAGCAACAGCCAAAAGCGTAGGCCCAATAAACAACCCGATAAACCCAAACGCAATCAAGCCGCCAAACACCCCAAGCAACACAATCACCAACGGCAGATTCCCACCCCGGCTGATCAGATACGGCTTGAGCACGTTATCCACGCCACTGATGATGAACGTCCCCCAGATCCCGAGAAACACCGCCATCCCGTACTCGCCCTTCCAGGCCAGCCATGCCGTGGCCGGAATCCACACCAGCGGTGGCCCCATCGGAATCAGACTGAGCAGAAACGTCACGATCCCCAGCACCAGCGCCCCCGGCACCCCGGCAATCAGGAACCCGATCAGCGCCAGCACCGCTTGCGCCGCCGCTGTACCAATCACCCCGTTGACCACCCGTTGCACGGTACCGGCCACCAGATCGATGTAGTATCCGGCCCGGTCACCGATCAGGCGTTCCAGCAGACTGTGCACGAATGCCGCCAGCCGCGGCCCGTCGCGGTAGAAAAAGAACACGAAGACAATGCTCAGGGTCAGCTCGAGAATCCCGCTGCCGATCTGCGCACTGCGCGCCAGCAGCCAGTTGCCGACCTGCCCCAGATAGGGTTTGACCGTCACCATCAGCGCCGCGCCCTGCTGATCGATGCTGTTCCAGATCCCCACCAGCCGTTCGCCCACCAACGGCACGCCACCCAGCCAGCTCGGTGCCTCCGGCAGACCGTCGACCTGCACATCCTTGATGAACGCCGTGGCATCACGCACGTGATCGGCCAAGTTAAAGCCGAGCCACACCAGCGGCCCCGCTACCAGCAACATCCAGCCCATGGTCAAAACCAGGGCCGCCAGCGATTCCCGGCCATTGAGCCAGCGGGTCAGCAAACGCATCAGCGGCCAACTGGCGAACGCCAGCACCGCGCCCCAGAACAGCGCCGACCAGAACGGCGCCATCACCCAGAAACTGGCACCAAACAGCACCAGCAACAGGATCTGCACCAGCAGACGATCATTATTGGGCATGTGAAATCTCGAAAAAAATCAGTCAGGCAAAGAGTAGGCGAACACGTCGAGCGTGTCCGCCAAAGACACCTTATCGCAACAGATCGATGCGCAGACCTTCGCCGTCGACACTGCCGGTTTCCATTCGCGCGGCGCGCACGCCCTGCCCGATCAGCGCCTGCCGCCAGGCCTCGGCTTTCGGCCCGGACACTGTCACCCGCAAGGTGGTGTCGAGGTTCAGTCCACGGGACAGCAAGCGCAGCCAGGTGTCATCCGGATCGCCGGCGAGCTTGGGAAAGTCCAGTTCGCCGGTGCTTTTCAGCTCCCGCAGCAGCGTGGCCGAAGTCGGCAGCAGGTCACCCAGCGGGGCCAGCGCCTCGAACTGTTCAACGTGCAGATAGGCTTTGCGATTGCCCCGGGTGATGCTGTACAGCGCCACCAGCGTGTTGTCGCGCGGGGCCGCGAGCCTCAGCAGCAGATAGGCCTGCTGCTCGTCGGCACCGTACAGCTTGGCGTTGCCGAACACCTCGTTGGCCCACAGGCTGCTCTCGCCGCAATCCCGGGCCTGGCACCAGAACAACAGCTGGGCCTCCTGCTTTTGCAGGGCTTCGCGGGCAAGGGTAAAGGCTTCGGTGGCGGAATGCTCCGGCGGTAATTCATAGGTCACCGAGGTGGTTTGCCCCCGGGCGCTGACCTGGCCGTCGAAACGCAATTGACCGCTGATCTTGCGGATCGAGCCGAGCGGGTAGATCCGCTCCAGCTCCACGGCGGGGCGATAGTCGACGATCTGCGCATCGGCCACACGCGGCACGATCGGCAAGTCCTGACTGCCCGGCAGGTCGGCAGCGAATAGAAAGGGACTGAAACAGCACAGCGCCAGCAGACTGATAGATCGCATGGACAGGCTCATCGCAGGGACATGGCCTGGATGCCTTGGGGGCAGTTCGAAGTCGCAGCGGTGTAGAAATCCATCTTGGTTGTCTCCCATTTCAACCCGCCCAGCCTCGACAGTTGCCGGGAGCAAGTCAAGGAATGGCGAAGAACCGATTGAAACAGTCTGCGACAAGCTCGGCCCCGGCCTCATCGTTCAGGTGCAGATGATGCCCGCCCGGCAGCTGTTCCCAGGCAAAGGGTAGACGTTCCAGCAGCTCGGGATGTTTGGCCAGCATGCCATCGGCGGCGACCATCAATTGTGCGGGGCAGGCAATGCGCTGCACGAACGCCATCGCCTGTTCCTGGGTCAGACGCAGCGGCGAAGGCAAAGTCAGGCGGTTGTCGGTGCGCCAGGTGTACCCACCGGGCACCGGCATCAGTCCGCGTTGCGCCAGCAGTTCGGCGGCTTCGCGACTGACCGCCACCAGCCCTTTCATCCGCGCTTCGATCGCCCGGTCGAGGGTGTTGTAGACCGGTTTGCGCTTTTCCCGAAGATCGAGCTGCGCCTGTAAGGCCATGCCCATGCGCTCGGCGGCATTTTCGCCTTTGTCGGTAGGAGGAATAACCCCGTCGATCAACGCCAGATGGGTGATGCGTTCGGGCAACGACCCGGCCAACACCAGCGAAACAATGGCGCCCATGGAATGCCCGAGCAACCCGAAACGTTTCCAGCCCAGTTGCTCGGCAACCTGCAGCACGTCATGGGCGTAGTCCCACAGCGCGTAACCGGCGCCGTTCGGACGGTGCCCGGAATGCCCGTGACCGGCCATGTCCAGCGCCACGATGCGCAAGCCTTTGAGCTTCGGCGCCAGTCGGGCGAAGCTGTTGGCGTTGTCCAGCCAGCCATGCAGGGCGATTACCGGCACCCCGTCTTCCGGGCCGAACAGGTGCGCCGCCAGTTCGATATGCGGCAGGCTCAGGCGCACTTCTTCGACGGCCGGGTTCATGCGCAGTCCTTGTCTTGCCGGCGTTCCCAGCGATTGAACAGGTTTTTCAGTAATTGTGCGGTGTCCTGCGGACGCTCAAGCGGAAACATGTGCCCGCCGGGCACGGTCAGCGACTCGCCCTGAGGCAGGCGTCCGACAAATCGGGTGTGGTGGTTCATCACCACGCGGCTCTTGTGTCCACGTACCACCGCCAGCGGCACTTTCAATTGCCGGGTATGCGCAGGACTGGTGTGCGGCACGCCGCGATAGATGCTGATCTCGGTCGCAGGATCGAAGCGCAGGCGCAGCTTGTCGCCGACCTTGTGCAGACCGTGCTGCAAGTAGGCATCGAAACATTCCGGATCAAAGCTGCGGAACAGGGTCTTGCCAGCGAAATAACCACGGGCACTGTCCAGATCGGCAAATTCTTCGCGCCGTCCCAGCGTGCGGCCGGCCGGGGTCAGTTTGTCGATGAAACCAAAACGCTTGGCGGCCCGGATCACCCATTGATCGGTGCGGGTCAGCACCGGCGAGTCGAGCATCACCACGCCCCGATACAGTTCAGGGCAACGCAGCGCGGCGTGCAAATGCAGCATGCCGCCGAAGGAATGGCCCACGCCCCACACCGGCTCGTCTTGCTGTTGAAGATGATGGATGAGTTCATCGACCAGGTGATACCAGTTGTCACCTGCCGGGAAACGCGGGTCATGGGCATGTTGTTCCAGATGCGCGACCCGGTACTCGGGCGCCAGCGCCGCGAACAGTTTGCCGTAGGTACCCGAAGGGAAACCGTTGGCGTGGGCGAAGAAGATCGGTTGCGACATACCGGCAAATCCAAGAGCGGAAAACAGGCGTTGATTGTCCGTAAGACCGCGTCCTACAGCAATGACCGTAACTGCCAGGAATGATGACAGTCCGGTCAGGGCTATGACGCTGCGGCCATTAACGCGCCGGCGGTTGTTCTCCCAGCGGCACCACCGCCATGGTCAGGCGCGACACACAACTGGCCTTGCCTTCATCGCTGGTCAGGCGGATATCCCAGACGTGGGTGGTGCGGCCGATGTGGATCGGTTTGGCCACCGCCGTCACTCGTCCGCTGCGCAGGCCGCGCAAGTGGTTGGCGTTGATTTCCAGGCCCACGCAATAGAACTTGCTGGCGTCGATGCACAGGTAACTCGCCATCGACCCGACCGTTTCCGCCAGCACCACCGAGGCGCCGCCGTGCAGCAGGCCGTAAGGCTGATGGGTGCGATGGTCGATGACCATGCTGGCCGTCAGCGATTCCTCGTCGAAGGACTCGAAGCGAATGTCCAGCACTTCGCCGATGGTGTTTTTCTGGATTGCGTTCAACTGCTCGATGTTCGGAGTGGTGCGCCACAAGGTCATCGCAGGCTTCCTTTGTTGTTTTGATCGACGCTCAATCCTGCCACAGCACCGCCTCGCTGCGCTCGCTCCATTCTTCGAAACGTGCTCCGTAGGTGTCTTCGATGATGTTGCGTTTGATTTTCAGGGTCGGCGTGAGGAAGCCGTTCTCCACCGCCCAGCTGTCCTTGACCACCACCAGCCGGCGCAGGCGCTCGTGCTTGTCGAGGACGGCGTTGACCTCCTCCAGCAGTTTTTCCAGGCTCGAATGCAGCGGTGCGCGGGGCTCTTCCCGGCCCACCGCCGAGAGCACGCACAATCCCAGCGGCGCACTCAGGCCATCGCCGACCACGCAGACCTGTTCGATCCGCGAATGCACCGCCAGACGGTTTTCGATCGGCGCCGGGGCGACGTATTTGCCCTTGCTGGTCTTGAAGATTTCCTTGAGCCGCCCGGTCAGGCGCAAACGCCCTTCGGCGTCCTGTTCGCCCTTGTCGCCGGTGCGCAGGAAGCCATCTTCGGTGAGGGTCTCGGCGGTTTTCTGCGGTTCCTTGAAATAGCCGAGCATGTTCGCCTGGCTGCGCACCTGCACTTCGCCGGACTCATCGATGCGCACTTCAACGTCGGGGCACGGCCGGCCGATCCAGCCTTCCTTGTACTGACCCGGCAGACAGATGTGCGAATAACCGCAGCTTTCGGTCATGCCGTAGACCTCCAGCACGTCGAGCCCGAGTTTCTGATACCAGCGCAATAAGGTCAGCGGCACCGGCGCCGCACCGGACAGCGCCACGCGCAAGGCATCCAGACCCAATCCGGCCAGGACCTTGTGGCCGATCCGTCGGCCGATAAAAGGCAGACCGAGCAGCAAATCCAGGCGTTTCGCCGGGATCTTGCTGTAGACCCCCATCTGGAACTTGGTCCAGATCCGCGGCACACCGAACATCGCCGTCGGCCGTGCCCGCTTGAGATCGGCAAGAAAGGTGTCGAGGCTTTCGGCGAAAAACACCGTCTGCCCGGTATAGATCGACGCCAGCTCGACGAACATCCGCTCGGCGACATGACACAGCGGCAGATACGACAGCAGCCGGTCGTTCTCATTGAGGCCGAACAGCTGCGTACCGCGCGTCGTCGCGAAGCCGAGGTTGGCAAAACTGTGCATCACGCCCTTGGGCAGGCCGGTGGTGCCGGAGGTGTAAATGATGGTCGCCAGTTGCTCGGCGGCGGGTCGCGGGTCGTCCTGGATCGGTGAGCTGCGTTGCAGGTCATCCCAGTTGAAATCGAACGTGCCCGGCGGATGCAGCGGCAGGCTGACGGTGGTCAGGCCGGCCGGTATGCCCGCTGACATGCTCGGCCAGTCATCGAGCTTGCCGATGAACGCCAGCACGCTTTCCGAGTGGGTGAGCACCTGATTCACCGATTCGGCGGTGAGGTTCGGATAGAGCGGCACCGAGACATGCCCGGCCATCCAGATCGCCAGGTCGGCGATGATCCAGTGCGCGCAATTTTTCGAGATCAGGGCGATGTGGCTGCCTGGCGGCCACTCCCGGGAGCGCAGCCAGTGCGCCGCGCAGCGAGCCTGATGGCCGACGTCGGCCCAGGTCAGTGTCTCGACCTGCCCGCCGCCGATCGGCTGCACCAGAAAACGCTGGCGCGGGTGCCGGGCCTCGCGTTCGTAAAACACGTCCAGCGGCAAACGGAAGGCGGAAGACATTCGACTCGCTCCTGTTTTTTGGTCTGGAGCAAGCGTAGTCAACCAAGCAAGTGCTTGGTTGACTATTTCATACAAAAAATTTCAGGGATGTTTAAGGCTGTTGAGCGTCATCGAGCCGATCAGCAACTCGCTGTGTTCGAGCTCGGCCAGCCCGGCGGTGCTGACTTTTTCCGGTGGGTAGCCCGCACCGTGTTGCAGGTAGCTGAGCAGATTGCCCACCAGCGGATTGTGGCTGACCAGCAGCACGTTGCTCACCGACACCAGTTGCTCGGCCACGCGATCCGGGTCAACTTCCGGGGTCAACCACTCGACTGTACGGATTTCCGGCTCGAAGCCCAGCGCCTCGCGCACCAGTTGCGCCGTCTGCTGCGCCCGCAGGTACGGGCTGGCGTAGATCGCCGTCAGCGGCTGGCCCATCAAACGGGCCGCGCTGCTCAACACTTCCTTGCGACCGTGGGCGGTCAGTTCCCGCTCGGAGTCGGGGCGCGAGCCATAGGGCTCGGCCTCACCGTGACGCAATACCCAGAGTTTCATAGCTTGGGTTCCTCATCCCGGGCCGGATGCGGTGCCGGCGCAACAACGTGTGGCGCTTCACCTTCCGGCGTACGCGGCGCCGGCCAGTCGGCGAACGGCCAGGGTTTCTGGTCGCTGTGGAAGCTGCCGAAACGGCCGATCTGCGCCAGAAACTGGCTCAGGCTGTCGCCGAAATTCATCAGGCTGGCGCTCGGGGCGCCATAGAACAAACGATAGATCAACTGCACCAGCACCACCGCGCCGAGGATGAACTGCGCCACCTGCCAGACCAGGATGTAAACAATCATCCACAACACCCGCAGGAGGATGGATTCATATTTGGCTTCGGTTTTCGGATCGTTCATGGCCTGCTCCCTGCTGAATCAGTTGAAACCACTGGTGGAAATAAAGTCGACATCGGTTTTCGGTTCGGCACGCATCAGCAGACCGATCACCTGCTCAAGCGTGCGCCCTTCGAACAGGATTGCATGCAATCCGGCGACCAGCGGCATGTACACGCCAACCTCCTGAGCCTTGGCCTTAAGCACTTTCAGGGTGTTGACGCCTTCGGCCACTTCACCCAGGCGCGACACCGCTTCGTCGAGGCTCAAACCCTGACCGAGGGCGAAACCGACCTGGTAGTTGCGGCTTTTCGGCGACGAGCAAGTGACGATCAGGTCGCCGACACCGGCCAGACCGAGGAAGGTCATAGGGTTGGCGCCCTGATTCACCGCAAACCGGGTCATTTCGGCCAGGGCGCGGGTGATCAGCATGCTCTTGGTGTTCTCGCCCATTTCCAGCGCCACCGCCATGCCGGCGATGATCGCGTAGACGTTTTTCAGCGCCCCGCCCAGCTCGACGCCGAAACGGTCGGCGCTGGCGTAGACGCGGAAAGTGCGGCCATGCAATGCGGCCTGCACAGCTTTGCAGAGTTCTTCGTCTTCGCTGGCGACCACGGTGGCGGTCAGCGCGTGTTCGGCGATTTCCCGCGCCAGGTTTGGCCCGGACAGCACGCCGATACGCGCCTGGGGGGCGATCTCTTCGAGGATCTGGCTCATCAGTTTGAAGGTGTGGGCTTCGATGCCCTTGGTCAGGCTGACCAGCATCTTGCCGCTCAGGCGCTCGGAATGAGGCGCCAAAACCGTGCGCAGCGCGCTGGACGGCAACGCGACGAAACACAAATCGCAGGCGTCGAGGGTTTCCTGCAGGTCGGTGACCGCGGTCACGCCGGGCAGAATCTTGATGCCTTTGAGGTAACGCGGGTTCTCGCGATTGACCCGGATGGCCTCGGCCTGCTCGGGGTCACGCATCCACTGCCGGACTTGATGGCCGTTCTCGGCCAACAGATTGGCCACGGCGGTACCGAAACTTCCGCCTCCCAGGACCGCAATCGGGCGCTGTTCAGTCATATGTAATCCGTTAATCCATACCAGTGGCGATGCCGGCATTATACGGAGCGTCCCCTTCTCGGACAGCCCCGGCGTCAATTACCCGCACTTGTAGGAAGAAGACCAATAAAACCGAGGAAAATGCCTGCAACGTGACTGGAAAAGTCGTCGACCTCGGTTAACATGCGCGCCAATTCTTTGCTATCAAGGCTGCGTCGTGTTTTCTGGCCCCCCTTCCCCGCGTTCGTCCCTGCTGCTGGCGCTGCTGTTCAGCCCGGTACTACTGGCGGACGACCTGTTTGTCGACAGTGAGGCCTTGCCGCAGATCCTGACCGCCACGCGCCTGAAACAGTCGCCGGCGGAAGTCCCGGGCAGCATGACCGTCCTCGACAGCGAACTGATTGCCGCCAGTGGCGCCCGGGACATCAGTGAACTGCTGCGCCTGGTGCCAGGGATGATGGTCGGCAACATCAGCGGCAATCAGGCGGCGGTGAACTATCACGGGACCAACGCCAGCGAAGCCCGGCGCATGCAGGTGTTGATCGACGGCCGCTCGGTGTACCGCGCCGGTCTGGCGACCGTGGACTGGAGCGATATCCCGGTGGCCATGGAAGACATCGAGCGCATCGAAGTCTTTCGCGGCCCGAACACCGTCAGCTACGGCGCCAACGCGCTGATGGCGGTGATCAACATCATCACCCGCAACCCGGCGGACAGCCACGGCACACGACTGAAGCTGACCCGCGGCCAACGCGGCATCAATGATTTCTATGCCAGCCAGAGCACCGGCTGGAATGGCGGCGACCTGCGTCTGTCGCTGTCCGGCCAGGAGGACGACGGTTTCGACAGCGACCGCACCGGCGCCGACTACCGCGACAACCGCCGCTTGAACCGCTTCAGCCTCGCGGTCAGCCAGACCCTGAGCGACAACCAGAGCCTGGACTGGCAGGTCAACGCCAAGGACGGGACCAATCAGCGGCCTTACACCTACCGCCCGGTGTTCTCCGGGATTACCGCTGCCGGGAACAATTCCGACGTGGTAGCCAAGGACTACGCCGGCTCGGTGCGCTGGAACCTCGACCTCAATCCCGATCACAGCCTTTACGTGCAAGGCTCGGCACAACACTGGGATCGCCAGCAGACCTGGCGCGCCTGTGACGCCGAAGTGTCGTTCAGCCCGCAATTGACCGAGCTGTGGCAACTTAACCCGAACTACACCGAGCGCCTGGCCCGCAACATGACCCTGTTCACCGGCCCCGGCGCCCCCGCCGGTACACCGCAGGAAATGACCCTGGCCAATCAGGTGCTGGATCAGTGGCGCAACGGCGCGCGCCAGACTCTGTGCGGTGACATCGACCAGAGTGCCCGGGAATCGCGCTACGACCTGGAGTTGCAGGACACCCTCAGCCTGTCCGATAGCCTGCGTCTGGTCAGCGGTCTGAACTATCGTTACGACCGTGCCGACTCCGAGACCTACTTCAACGGCACGCTGGACGACAGCACCTGGCGCACCTTCGGCCAACTGGAATGGCGCGCCAGCGAACACTGGCTGTTGCAGGGCGGCGCCATGTTCGAAGACACGCAATTGATCGGCAGCTCGCTGACGCCCCGGTTTGCGGTCAACTACCTGTTCAATCCGCGCCACAGCCTGCGCGCGGTGTATTCGGAAGCCATCCGTTCGCCGGACATGTTCGAGAACAACGTCAACTGGAGTTATCAGGTGACCAACCTGCGGCCCGCCGCCTATGGCCAGTCTTCGGCCCGCTACTTCGTCAAGACCCGGGGCCCCGGCGATCTGGACCAGGAACACATGCGCTCGCGGGAACTGGGCTACAACGGCTTTTTCCCGGAATGGGGCCTGGCGCTGGACGTGAAGCTGTTCTACGACGAAATCACCGGGATGATCAGCGAGCCGCTGCGCAACAATCAGTACATCGCCAGCAACGCCAACGATTCGCGCTTTCGCGGCACAGAGACGCAAATGGACTGGCGCCTGAGTGCGGCCGACCGCTTGCGCCTGACCTACGCCTTCGTCGACGCCGAGGCGAGCAATCCGCTGGATCAGCAATTCACCGCGCGCAACAGCGGTTCGGCGGGCTGGCTGCGCGATTGGGGCCACGGCTGGAACAGCGCCCTCTTCTATTACGGTGACAACGCGCTCAACGGTTACCGCTTCGAGCGGGTCGACACGCGGATCGCCAAACGCATCGCCCTGGGCAAGGCCCAACTGCAACTGGCCGGCGTGCTGCAACAACGCCTCGACCATGAGCCGACCACCTTCGTCGACAACAATTACGACGAACGCCGCGTGGTGTATTTCAGCGCCGAGCTGGAGTTCTAGATGCGTTACGCCATGTCACGGAAGATGCCAACGCTCGGCCAATGGCTGGCCGGGCTCTGTCTGTTCCTGACAGCATGGCTGCATGGCGTGGCGGTGCAGGCGGCCGACATTCTGCTGACCGGCGCCGAGGAAAGCCCCGGTGTGCAGTCCTTCGTTCAGGCCCTGAGCGAACTGCGCCCCACCGACCGCGTGCATTTCCAGCCACTGGCCAGCCTGCCAGCACCGGGCAAGTTGCCATCGAGCCTGCGCCTGATCCTGCTCGATTTGCCGAGCCTCGACTGGCGCATGCAGGAAAGCCAAGGCCCCGCGACTTTGGTCCTGCGCATCAGCCGCTTGCAAGCCCGACAACGCTTCGGCGACGCGCAGCCACCCCACTTGAGCCTGCTGTGGGCCGATCCGCCGCTGAGTCGTCAGTTGCAACTGATCCGCCGGATTCTGCCCCAGGCCGGGCGCGTCGGCGTGCTGTTCGATCAGCACAGCGAGTTCCTGCTCAAGGAGCTGCAATCGGCCGCCCAGCCGCTGAATCTGCAAATCGTCCCGCAGCGCTGGGACAACACCCACGACAGCCGACCCTTGCAGACCGTGCTGAAAAACAGCGACGTGCTGCTGGGCCTCGACGACCCTGACCTGTACAACCCGAAAACCGCGAAGAACCTGTTGCTCAGCAGTTACTCTCGGCAACTGGCACTGGTCGGGCCGAATGTCTCGTTCGTTCGCGCCGGCAGCCTGGCCAGTACCTACAGCGATCAGAACGACTGGCTGGCCGTCCTCGACGAATTGCTGGACCGGCCACCGGCCACCTGGCCGCGCACGCTCTACCCCGGGCGTTTTAAAGTCTCAAGTAATGCGCAGGTGGCTCGTTCCTTAGGGATAGAACCGATCAATGAAGCGTCTGTCGCCGCAGAACTGGCCGAAGGAGAGCGCCGCCCATGATTTTCCGCCGTTGGGACATCAACACCCGCACTCAGTTGATCAGCCTGGGCCCTGCGCTGTTGCTGACCTTGCTGCTGATCAGCTTTTTCACCTTCGTGCGCATTCAGGATCTGCGTCAGGAGCTGAATCACACCGGCCAGTTGATCGCCAACCAGCTCGCACCGGCCACCGAATACGGGGTGATTTCCGGCAATAACGAAGTCCTGGAAAGCCTGCTCAAGGCCACGCTGGCCACGCCGAACGTGCGGTTTCTGGAAGTGCAGGACAGCGCCAACCGGATTCTGGCCTACGTCGAACAGCCGGCGGATGCGCACAATCGCCCGCATCAGGTCGAAGTGTTCCAGGCGCCGGTGCGGCTGCAACGCATCGCCCTGCACAACGATTTCTTTCAGGACGGCAAGAGCAGCCCCGGGGTGGCCAGCGAGGATTATCTGGGGCGGGTGATCGTCGGGCTGTCGAATGACGCCTTCAGTCAGCGCCAACAGGAGATCCTGCTCAAGGCCGGGATTCTGGCGTTGTTCGCCCTGCTCTTCACCTTTGTGCTGGCGCGGCGACTGGCCGGCAGCCTGTCGCAGCCGATCCGCGACATCGGCAATGCGGTCAAGGCGATTCAGGAGGGCGACTACAAAACCCCGCTGCCGATCGTCGATGACACCGAGCTGGGTGCACTGTCCCAGCACATCAACAACCTGGCCCAGGCGCTGGAGCAGGCCAGCCGCGAACAGCATCAGGCGATGGCGCAACTGATCCAGACCCGCGAAGAGGCGGAAAAGGCCAACAACGCCAAATCGGATTTCCTGGCGATGATGAGCCATGAACTGCGCACACCGATGAACGGCGTCTTGGGCATGCTGCAGTTGCTGGAAACCACCGACATGACCGAGGAGCAGGTCGAGTATGCGGCGCTGGCTTCCGAGTCCACCGAGCATTTGCTCAAGGTGATCAACGACATTCTGGATTTCTCGCGCATCGAACGTTCGGAACTGGAGCTGGAGCACATTCCGTTCAACCTCGCCGACCTGATCGGCGCCTGCGCCCATTCCTTCCAGCACAGTGCGGCGCAACGCGGGCTGGCCCTGCAACTGCGGATCGCCGATGACATGCACGACTTGCAGGTACAGGGCGATCCGACGCGGATCCGGCAGATTCTGGTCAACCTGGTCGGCAATGCGCTGAAGTTCACCGAGCAGGGGCGCGTCAGCATCGAGGCGCAATGGCAATCGCTGGATCACGAATTGCTGTGGTTCACCTGCGCGGTACGTGACAGTGGCATCGGCATTTCGCCGGAAAGCCTGGAGCTGATGTTCAACGCGTTCCAGCAGGCCGACAGCTCGATTTCCCGTCGATATGGCGGCACCGGTCTGGGCCTGCCGATTGCCCGCACGCTCGCTGAACGGATGGGCGGCACCTTGCGCGCCCAGAGTGAAGAAGGTCGCGGCTCGGTGTTCACCCTGGAAATACCACTGGCCCTATATAAGCAGACGCTGCCCGTGCTTGCCGCACCGCGCACATTGAACGGTGCAAGTCACGGCGAAGGCCGAAATGTGCTGCTGGTCGAGGACAACCCGGTCAACCAGACGGTGATCGAAGCGATGTTGCGCAGCCTGGGCTTTACCGTCAGCGTCGCCACCGATGGCGTGCAGGCGGTGCGCAGTGCCGGGGACAGCCGTTTCGAAGCGATTCTGATGGATTGCCGCTTGCCGCTGATCGACGGTTACGAAGCGACCCGGCGGATCCGGCAGCTGCCCGGCTGCGGCCAGGTGCCGATCATCGCCCTGACCGCCAATGCTTTACAGGGCGACCGGGAAAACTGCCTCGCGGCGGGCATGAACGATTACCTGGCCAAGCCATTCAAACGCAATGACCTGCAGCAGATTCTGCAGCGATGGGTGCAGTAACGGGGCCCTTTCGAGCATCTGCGACTGGCGTGAAAAGCGAAAGTGCGGCAGTCTTAGGCACCCGAACGAGCCTCAAAAGGGGCTTGATTAAAAATTTCAGTGCACAAGTGTACATTCATGTCCTTGGTGCTGTGACTTTCACCACAACGCAATAGTCTATGAGTAGGCTGCCGGTTCGAGGCATGAACGCGTCGATCGGCCGGGAAGATTTGCCCCACCTGCCGCATGGGATTATTGAGGAGCTCGCATGACCAAACAAAACGCCTTTACTCGGGAAGACCTGCTGCGCTGCAGTCGCGGTGAGCTGTTCGGCCCAGGTAACGCGCAACTGCCCGCCCCGAACATGCTGATGGTGGATCGCATCACCCTGATCAGCGAAGAAGGCGGCAAGTACGGCAAAGGTGAATTGGTCGCCGAGCTGGATATCAACCCTGACCTGTGGTTCTTCGCGTGCCACTTCGAAGGCGATCCGGTGATGCCGGGCTGCCTGGGTCTGGATGCCATGTGGCAATTGGTCGGCTTCTTCCTGGGCTGGCAAGGCCTGCCGGGCCGTGGCCGTGCGCTGGGTTCGGGCGAAGTGAAATTCTTCGGCCAGGTCCTGCCGACCGCCAAGAAAGTCACCTACAACATTCATATCAAGCGCGTCCTCAAGGGCAAGCTGAACCTGGCCATCGCGGACGGTTCGGTGACTGTCGACGGTCGCGAAATCTACACCGCCGAAGGCCTTCGCGTCGGCGTGTTCACCTCCACTGACAACTTCTAAGGGTTATTCGCATGCGCCGCGTCGTTATCACTGGTCTGGGCATCGTTTCGTGCCTGGGCAATGACAAAGAGACCGTCTCCGCTAACCTGCGTGCAAGCCGCCCTGGCATCCGGTTCAACCCGGAATACGCCGAAATGGGTCTGCGTAGCCAGGTTTCCGGCTCCATCGACCTCAACCTTGAAGAGCTGATCGATCGCAAGATCTATCGCTTCGTCGGCCACGCAGCGGCTTACGCCTACCTGGCCATGAAAGACGCCATCGCTGACTCCGGTCTGACCGAAGAGCAGGTGTCCAACCCGCGTACCGGCCTGATCGCAGGTTCCGGCGGCGCGTCGACCCTGAACCAGATGGAAGCGCTGGACATCCTGCGCGAGAAAGGCGTCAAGCGCGTCGGCCCATACCGTGTAACGCGGACCATGAGCAGCACCGTTTCGGCTTGCCTGGCCACCCCGTTCAAGATCAAGGGTCTGAACTACTCCATCGCTTCTGCCTGCGCCACCAGTGCTCACTGCATCGGTACCGCCATGGAACAGATCCAGATGGGCAAGCAGGACATCGTGTTTGCCGGTGGCGGTGAAGAAGAGCACTGGAGCCAGTCGTTCCTGTTCGACGCGATGGGCGCCCTGTCCAGCAAGCGTAACGACACCCCGGAACAAGCTTCCCGCGCCTACGACGCCGACCGTGACGGTTTCGTCATCGCCGGTGGTGGCGGCATGGTGGTGGTCGAGGAGCTGGAACACGCTCTCGCCCGTGGCGCGAAGATCTACGCGGAAATCGTTGGCTACGGCGCGACCTCCGACGGCTACGACATGGTGGCTCCAAGCGGCGAAGGCGCCATCCGCTGCATGCAGCAGGCGCTGTCCACCGTCGACACCCCGATCGACTACCTGAACACCCACGGCACTTCGACTCCGGTCGGCGACGTCGCGGAAATGAAAGGTGTGCGCGAAGTGTTCGGCGACAAAGCCCCGGCCATCAGCTCCACCAAGAGCCTGTCGGGTCACTCCCTGGGCGCCGCCGGCGTTCACGAAGCGATCTACTGCATGCTGATGATGGAAGGCAACTTCATCGCCGGTTCCGCCAACATCGACGAACTGGACCCTGAAGTGGCCGATCTGCCGGTGCTGACCAAGACCCGCGAGAACGCCACCATCAACACCGTGATGAGCAACAGCTTCGGCTTCGGTGGCACCAACGCCACCCTCGTGCTGAAGCGCTGGGAAGGCAAGTAATTCCCTCCCGCTGAGCCGCACATGAAAACGCCCCGACTGGTTCGGGGCGTTTTTTTTCGCCAGCCATAAACACAACCTGCTGTGGGAGCGGGCTTGCTCGCGAAAGCGGTGGGTCAGTCGACAAAAATGTTGAATGTTAAATCGCATTCGCGAGCAAGCCCGCTCCCACAGGGTCGGTGTATTGCTTGAAAATCGCCGTCAGGAACATGAAGCTTTTGTCATGGAACTCAATGCCCTGCGACTGAATGTCGCGGTTTCTGCGGGCTCCAGCGCTGTTGCAGATTTCGCAAGAATACATTGCACGAATCGGGCGTTTACTTAGCAGGCTAACAAAATCTATAACAGAGTCCTGCACACGCCTTGCTGCAGATAACTTGAGATTTGGAGCTAGCAGATGACTGTAAAAGTAACTGAACGCGACGATTCACACATGTCCCATGAAGGCGTAGCCGCCGGCGTACGGATCTGGGATGTGCATCAACAAGACTTGCTGGTCGGCATGTTCCACAACGAGATCGACGCCCACAACTACAAGGCCGAACTGGAACTGCAGGAACAGCAGCGGGATCGGAAATCCGCCTGAAACAAAACCACAGCATTGAAAACGACAAACCCCGCCATGAGCGGGGTTTGTCGTTTTGGGGATTTCAGGGCCGCTTCGCAGCCCGGCGGAACCCGATTACCACATCAGATCATCAGGGATCACGTAGGCCGCGTACGGATCGTCCTCGGCATTGACCTCTTCGACCTTTTCGTTGAGCTGGACGATGCGCTGTGGATCGCGCTCCTGAATCTTCAGGGCCGCCTCACGAGGAATCACTTCGTAACCGCCAGCGTGGTGCACGATCGCCAGCGAGCCGCTGCTGAGCTTGTTGCGCATCAGCGTGTTGACCGAGATGCGCTTGACCTTCTTGTCGTCGACGAAGTTGTAGTAGTCCTCGGTCGTCAGCTTCGGCAGACGCGAGACCTCGATCAACTGCTTGACCTGCGCGGCGCGGGCCTTGGCTTCCGCCTTCTCCTGCTGCTGGCGGTTCAGCTCCTGGTCGCGCTTGACCTTCTCGGCCATGGCTTCCTGGGCAGCACGCTGCTGGGAGTCGTCCAGTTCGATCTGACCTTTGTGGGCCAGGCGCTGTTGTTTCTGTTTGTCTTTGCTGACCTGCTTGGCCTGCTTTTGGTTGACCAGTCCTGCCTTGAGCAACTGGTCGCGAAGGGAAAGGCTCATTGATGCTTACTCACTTGGGCAACGGCTCAGCCACAGCTGGG
This sequence comes from Pseudomonas sp. 3-2, assembly GCF_019710535.1. Classification (NCBI taxonomy): domain Bacteria; kingdom Pseudomonadati; phylum Pseudomonadota; class Gammaproteobacteria; order Pseudomonadales; family Pseudomonadaceae; genus Pseudomonas; species Pseudomonas sp. 3-2. Next base: position 4,805,823 of record NZ_CP081200.1, read on the forward strand.
CGAATTCTTTTCCTGACGTTTGGCTTCGCCCCACAGGGCGTCCAACTCTTCGAGGGTGCAATCTTCCATGGGGCGGTGGGTATCGCGCAATGCCTGTTCGATAAAACGGAAACGTCGTTCGAACTTGGCGTTGGCGCCACGCAATGCGGTTTCCGGATCGACCTTCAGGTGCCGGGCCAGATTGACCACCGAAAACAGCAGATCACCGATCTCGTCGGCCACCGCTTGCGGGTCATTTTCGGACATGGCTTCGAGCACTTCATCGAGCTCTTCACGGACCTTGTCCAGCACCGGCAAGGCATCCGGCCAGTCGAAACCGACCTGACCTGCGCGCTTCTGCAACTTGGCCGAGCGGGATAATGCCGGCAACGCAGCAGGCACATCGTCGAGCAGTGACAGTTGTTGCGGCTCGGTGGATTTCTCGGCGCGCTCCTCGGCCTTGATTTCCTCCCAGCGCTGCTTGACCTGCTCTTCACTCAGACGCGGCACGTCCAGCGACGCATACAGATCGCCAGTGGGGAACACATGCGGATGACGACGGATCAGTTTGCGGGTAATGCCGTCGACCACCCCGGCGAATTCGAATCGCGCTTCTTCCCGGGCCAACTGGCTGTAATACACCACCTGAAACAGCAGATCGCCCAACTCCCCCTGCAAGTGATCGAAGTCGCCGCGCTCGATGGCGTCGGCGACTTCGTAGGCCTCTTCAAGGGTGTGTGGAACGATGGTCGCGTAAGTCTGCCTGATATCCCACGGGCAACCATACTGCGGGTCACGCAGACGGTTCATCAGGTGCAGCAGGTCGTCAAGGCTGTAGGTCGGTTTCATGGAGTCCGGTTACGCCGCGTTTCGATAATGTTCGGCAACTGGGAAATCCGCCCCAGCAATCGCCCCAGCGCGTCCAGACCCGGAATCTCGATGGTCAGGGACATCAGCGCGGTGTTGTCTTCCTTGTTCGAGCGGGTGTTGACCGCCAGCACGTTGATCCGCTCGTTGAGCAGCACCTGCGAGACGTCACGCAGCAGACCGGAACGGTCGTAGGCGCGGATGACGATGTCCACCGGATAGGTGAGCACCGGCACCGGGCCCCAACTGACCTGGATGATCCGCTCCGGCTCGCGCCCGGCCAGTTGCAACACCGAGGCGCAATCCTGGCGGTGAATGCTCACGCCACGGCCCTGAGTGATGTAACCGACGATCGCATCGCCCGGCAACGGCTGGCAGCAGCCGGCCATCTGGGTCATCAGGTTGCCGACGCCCTGGATCTGAATGTCGCCGCGCTTGCCAGGTTTGTAGCCGGTGGCCTTGCGCGGAATCAGCTCCAACTGTTCGTTGCCGCGTTCAGGCTCGACCAGTTGTTGCGCCAGATTGACCAGTTGCGCCAGACGCAGGTCGCCGGCACCGAGGGCGGCGAACATGTCTTCGGCGGTTTTCATGTTGGCCTTGTCGGCCAGCTTGTCAAAATCCACCGCTGGCAGGCCGAGGCGATTGAGCTCGCGCTCGAGCAGGGTCTTGCCCGCCGCGACGTTCTGGTCGCGCGCCTGCAACTTGAACCAGTGCACGATCTTCGCCCGCGCCCGGGACGTAGTGACGTAGCCCAGGTTCGGGTTCAGCCAGTCGCGGCTCGGAGTGCCGTGCTTGCTGGTGATGATCTCGACCTGCTCACCGGTCTGCAGGCTGTAGTTGAGCGGAACGATGCGCCCGTTGATCTTCGCGCCACGGCAGTTGTGGCCGATTTCGGTGTGTACGCGGTAGGCGAAGTCCAGCGGCGTCGCGCCCTTCGGCAAGTCGATGGCGTGACCGTCCGGGGTGAAGATGTAGACCCGGTCCGGCTCGATATCGACCCGCAGCTGTTCGGCGAGACCACCGATGTCGCCCAACTCCTCGTGCCACTCGAGGACCTGACGCAGCCAGGAGATTTTCTCTTCGTAGTGATTGGAGCCGGACTTGACGTCGGTGCCCTTGTAGCGCCAGTGCGCGCAGACACCGAGTTCGGCCTCTTCGTGCATCGAATGGGTACGGATCTGGACTTCCAGCACCTTGCCTTCCGGGCCGATTACCGCCGTGTGCAGCGAGCGGTAGCCGTTCTCTTTCGGGTTGGCGATGTAGTCGTCGAACTCTTTCGGGATGTGCCGCCACAGGGTGTGGACGATACCGAGCGCGGTGTAGCAGTCGCGCATTTCCGGCACCAGCACGCGCACCGCACGCACGTCGTAGATCTGGCTGAACTCCAGACCCTTGCGCTGCATTTTGCGCCAGATCGAATAGATGTGTTTGGCCCGGCCGCTGATGTCGGCTTCGACGCCGGTGGCCTGCAGTTCGTCCTTGAGCTGGGTCATCACGTCGGCGATGAAACGCTCGCGGTCGAGCCGCCGCTCATGCAGCAGCTTGGCAATCTGTTTGTATTGATCGGGCTCCAGGTAACGGAAGGACAGGTCCTCCAGTTCCCATTTGATATGACCGATGCCGAGTCGATGCGCGAGCGGCGCATAGATGTCGAACACTTCCCGGGCGACCCGGTTACGTTTTTCGTCGTCGGCGGTTTTCACCGCGCGGATCGCACAGGTGCGTTCGGCGAGCTTGATCAGCGCGACACGCACGTCGTCGACCATCGCCACCAGCATCTTGCGCAGGTTTTCCACCTGGCCCTGAGTGCCAAGCACCATCGACTGGCGCGGGCTGAGGCTGGCACTGATCGCCGCCATGCGCAGCACGCCGTCGATCAGCTTGGCGACCACCGGGCCGAAGCGCTGGCTGACCGCTGCGAGTTCAATCTGGCCTTCGCGTACGCCGCGATACAGAACCGCGGCAACCAGCGAATCCTGATCGAGCTTGAGGTCGGCGAGGATCTCGGCGATCTCAAGGCCCGTGCTGAAACTGCCGCTGCCTTCGGACCAGAGATTCTTCGCGGCATTGGATTGCTGCTCGGCCTGGCGAGCGTACTCGCAGGCCTCTTTCAAAGCTTCGCGATCCAGTGCCAGATCGACACTGACCGCGTGATCGAGCCAAGCCTCGAGATTGATACTGCCGTCAGTGTTGATCGGCTGGTGTGCTCTCACCTGTACCATCTTGTTTTACCTTCCCTACGACGCAGATTCAATGCGTCAAATCACTGACCGTCAATGCCCGTTCGCGCTCGCGGGGCCAAGGCGAGCGCTACGGACGACCAGTCGGATCAGACGAGCCATCCTGGCTCGCTTCAAATAACGCCATGGCCTCGACATGTGCCGTCTGAGGAAACATATCGAGAATCCCGGCACGTTTTAACCGGTAGCCCTGCTTGATCAATTCGACCGTATCGCGCGCCAGAGTTGCAGGGTTGCACGACACGTACACCAACCGTTTGGCGCCCAAGGCCGCCAGCTTGCGCACCACCTCGAAAGCACCGTCGCGCGGTGGGTCCAAGAGTACCGCAGAAAAGCCGTTTCCGATCCACTGGGCATCGGTCAAAGGCTGGGATAAATCGGCCTGAAAAAACTTTGTGTTATGCAAATTGTTGCTAGCGGCATTGGCCGCCGCGCGATCGACCATGGTCTGCACGCCTTCGACCGCCACCACTTCACGCGCGGCTTTTGCCAGCGGCAAGGCAAAGTTGCCCAGACCGCAAAACAGGTCGAGCACGCGCTCATCGCTCGTCGGTTTCAACCAGTCCAGCGCCTGGGCGACCATGGCCTCGTTGACCCCGGCGTTGACCTGGATGAAATCTCCCGGCCGATAGGCCAGTTGCAGGTCCCATTGTTCCAGGCGGTAACCGAGCGACTGTGCATCATCCACCGGCTGCGGTTCGCCTTCGCCATGCAGCCAGAGCTGCGCTTCATGGAATGCGCAGAAATCCTTGAGGATCGTCAGGTCGGCCTCGGACAGCGGCGCCATGTGACGCAGCAGGACGGCGAGTGACGAGCCGCTGAACAGTTCGACATGCCCCAGCGCCTGAGGCTTGCTCAAGCGCCGCAGCATCTCCGGCAAGCGGGTCATGATCGGCTGCAAGGGCTGTACCAGCACCGGGCATTCGCTGATCGCGACGATGTCCTGACTGCCGGCGGCACGGAAACCGACTTCAAGCTGTTTGGCCTTGCTGTCCCAGCGCACGGCGATCCGGGCGCGGCGACGGTAGCCGAATTCGGGACCGGTCAACGGCGCCGCCCACTCCTCGGGCTCGGCACCGGCGACTCGCGACAACTGCTCGGCGAGCATGCGCTGTTTCAGGGCAAGCTGTTCGTTGTGGGGCAGATGCTGAACGCTGCAACCACCGCAACGTCCGGCATGCTGACAAGGTGCGGGACGACGCAATTGACTGGCGCTGAACACGCGCTCGGTGCGCGCCTCGACCACTTTGCCGTGGGCGCCGAGCACTCGGGCTTCGACCTCTTCACCGGCGAGGGCGCCGAGGACGAACCAGGTTTTGCCTTCAAAAAACGCGATGCCGCGACCGTCATTGGCCAGGCGCTCGATGCTCAGGCGCTGCTTTTTGCCGGTCGGGATTTGCGCGGCCTTGCTGCCGCCGGTGGGCTGGAAGCGCAGGCCTCTATCATGCTTGGCCATCAGTTGGGCGCGTCGAAAATGCCGGTCGACAGGTAACGGTCGCCACGGTCGCAGATGATCGCGACGATCACCGCGTTTTCAACTTCTTTGGACAGGCGCAGCATCGCTGCCACCGCACCGCCCGAGGACACGCCACAGAAGATGCCTTCTTCGCGGGCCAGACGCCGGGTGACATCCTCGGCTTCGCTTTGCGCCATATCGACGATGCGGTCAACGCGGTCGGCCTGGTAGATCTTCGGCAGGTATTCCTGCGGCCAGCGGCGGATGCCGGGAATGGCCGAACCTTCCATCGGTTGCAGGCCGACGATCTGCACGTTGTCGTTCTGCTCCTTGAGGTAGCGCGACACGCCCATGATGGTGCCGGTGGTGCCCATGGAGCTGACGAAATGAGTGATGGAGCCTTGGGTCTGACGCCAGATTTCCGGGCCGGTGGTGGTGTAGTGCGCTTCAGGATTGTCGCCGTTGGCGAACTGATCCAGCACCTTGCCACGGCCTTCGGCTTCCATCCGCTGGGCGAGATCGCGAGCGCCTTCCATGCCCTCTTCCTGGCTGACCAGAATCAGCTGCGCGCCGTAAGCGGTCATCGCCGCCTTACGCTCGGCGCTGGAGTTGTCCGGCATGATCAGGATCATCTTGTAACCCTTGATCGCGGCGGCCATCGCCAGGGCGATCCCGGTGTTGCCCGAGGTCGCTTCGATCAGCGTATCGCCTTCGTGGATCTGCCCGCGCAACTCGGCACGGGTGATCATCGACAGCGCCGGACGATCCTTGACCGAACCCGCCGGGTTGTTCCCTTCGAGCTTGAGCAAAAGGGTGTTGCTGGTGACACCGGGCAGGCGCTGCAAACGCACCAGCGGCGTGTTGCCGACGCAATCGGCGATGGTTGGGTACTGCAAGGTCATGGCGTTTTTCGCAATCCGGACAGCGGGGGCGCCTATCATACCGGCAAACCTGCGCAGGCCATATCACGCAAAGTGTGGTGCTTATGGTTTCTTGGAATAAGCAATAAAAGTCGCGCCAGTGGTGCGACTTTTAAATAGTGTCAACAGCGCTGACACTTTCTTGTGCAGCTCAAACGATCTGCGGGCGGCTCATGTCCACTGTGGCAGCTGGCTTGCCAGCGAAAACGTCAGGACTGACAGCACTGTCATCCGCCACCAACCGCAGATTCAGTCGCAATCCCGATGGCCCGTTCTCGGCCCACAGGGTTCCGCCCTGGCGTTGCACCGCGTTCCTCGCGATGCTCAGCCCCAACCCAAAACCACCGTCCCCCGGCCGCGAGCCATCGAGTCGGATGAAGGGCGAGAAGATCCGCTCAAGGTCCGCTTCGGCCACGCCGCCGCCCTCGTCCTCCAGCCACAGGTGCCAGTAATCGCCATCCCGTCGACCGTCGAGCCGCACGATGCCGCCCGGTGGCGAATGTCGAATCGCATTGCGCAGAATGTTTTCCAGTGCCTGGGCCAAGGTGTTGAGATTGCCGCGCACCCAGCATGAGGCCTCCACCCCGCACTGCAACTGCCCCATCGGACAGCAGCTTTCGTAGCAGGCGTTTTCCGTGAGCATTTCCCACAGTGCCTGAATCTGGATCGCTTCGTCCGGCAACGGCGCGCGTTCGGTGTCGAGCCAGGCCAGTTGCAGGGTGTCCTCCACCAATCGCTGCATCACGTCGACTTCGCGACCGATACGTTCGCGCAGCGGTTGCAGCTGCTGCTCGCTTTCGCTGGCGACCCGCAACCGACTCAGGGGCGTGCGCAGTTCGTGGGACAGGTCGCGCAACAGTTGCTGTTGCAGGGCCACGGTGGATTGCAGGCGTTCGGACATCGAGTCGAAAGCACGGGCCAGTTCGCCAAGCTCATCGGGCCGCTGGGTGATGCCGCTCGACAACCGCACATTCAATTGATCGGCACGCCACGCATTGGCCTGCTCGCGCAGATTGTTCAGCGGCACCACCAGCAGGCGATACAGGCCGACGCACAGCAGCAAGGTGAACAGACCTGGAATCACGCCGTTGGTGATGACGCGCCAGAAGACCCGGTATTTGCCCGGCAGAAATCGCTCGGGCAACTCGATCACCAGACTGCCGGCGGTCGCGTCAGTGGGAAATGGAACCCGCAGCCACGGCCGGCCCTTTTTGTGAATCGGCCAGTCAAGGCCACGCAGGAAGGTCAGGCGTTGAAGCTCTTGAGCGTTCAACGGTTGACTGCCCAGCGACTGCAGGTTGCCGCCGATCACGCCGACCCAGCCGGCTTCGCGCAACTCCATGCTCTGTAACCAGCTATCGATGCCATCGCGCCCGCCCTGCTGCCATGCGCGCTCGGCCTCGGCGGCATAACGGCTCAACGTGCGACGGGCGTCGTCGGAGAGGAACTGGTTGCGCTGCTCCATGTACCGGCCCCAGGACCAGCTCAGCCAGATCATCAACAGACAGAACGCCACCAACAGGCAGGCGAGTTTCCAGAACAGCGAGTGCCGGCCCGGCAGGTCAGACACTTTCATCGATGGCACTCAGGACGTAACCCTTGCCCCACACCGTGCGCACTTCCCGCTCGGTGTAGCCGACCGACTTGAGTTTGCGGCGGATCTGGCTGATGTGCATGTCGAGGCTGCGGTCGTGGGCCGCATAGCCGCGTTGCAGAACGTGCTGATAAAGGAAGGCCTTGCTCAGCACTTCCTCGTCGTTGCGGTTGAGGGTTTCCAGCAGACGGTATTCGCTGCGGGTCAGGCCGGCCGGTTGATTACGGTAGAACACATCGCACTGCTCGTCGTCGAAACGCAGTCCGCCGACCGGCACCACCGGAGCGATGGCCGCCGGACGACGGTCGAGGGCGACCCGGCGCAGGATCGCTTCGATCCGCACATGCAGCTCGGCCATGCTGAAGGGTTTGGGCAGATAGTCGTCGGCGCCGAGGCGGAAACCGCTGATACGGTCGGCCTCGGCACCCAGCGCCGACATCAGCAGCACCGGCGTGGAATGGCTCTGACGCAGTTGAGTCAGGACATTCAATCCATCCAGCCCCGGCAACAGAATGTCCATCAACACCACATCGAACGGCTGGCGCCGGGCAATGCTCAGGCCTTCGCTGCCGTTCTGGCACCAGGTCACCTGGAAGCCGCTGCGGCCCAGTTGTTCATGGACATAGGCACCGAGGACGGGATCGTCTTCGATGGAAAGAATGCGGGGTTGGCCAATAGAGACAGGAGTCATGACTATCTGCAAATAATTCTCAGTTGGGCGATTATTCAAGATTGCCCGGCGCCCGGCAACCCAAGCTTGACCTGTCGGACAGATGACCGGCCTGAGAGTGAACAACCACGACATCATTTTTCCCAAGATTGCCCGCAAGCAAATCGCTACACTGCGCCGATACCGCGTGCCGGACGCACGTGTGAGTCAACAATCAGCGGGATGCAGGAGAAAGGCGTGCTCAAGAAACTGGGAATCAAAGGTCGCGTATTGTTGCTGACCCTGTTGCCGACCAGCCTGATGGCACTGGTGCTGGGCGGGTACTTCACCTGGACGCAGCAATCCGACCTGCAAGCTCAACTGATGCAGCGCGGCGAAATGATCGCCGAGCAACTGGCTCCGCTGGTGGCACCGGCCATGGGCCACGGCGATGCCGAACTGCTCGAGCGCATCGCCACCCAGTCCCTCGAACAACCAGACGTGCGCGCCGTGACCTTCCTCGCGCCCGACCGCTCTCCTCTCGCCCACGCCGGCCCGACCATGCTCAATCAGGCGCCGAGCGGTGACAGCGCGCACCTGCTGCGACGCAGCGGCAACGATGCCACCCGCTATCTGCTGCCGGTCTTCGGCAAACACCGCAACCTCGCCGGCGAGCTGATCCCGCAAGAATCCGACCGCCTGCTCGGCTGGGTTGAACTGGAGCTGTCGCACAACGGCATGTTGTTGCGCGGCTACCGAAGCCTGTTCGCCAGTCTGTTGCTGATTGGTGCGGGGCTGGCCGGCGCCGCGCTGCTGGCCTTGCGCATGGGCCGCACGATCAACCGCCCGCTGAGCCAGATCAAACAGGCCGTCGCCCAGCTCAAGGACGGTCATCTGGAAACCCGCCTGCCACCGCTGGGCAGTCAGGAACTGGATGAACTGGCATCCGGCATCAACCGCATGGCCGGCACCCTGCAGAACGCCCGGGAAGAATTGCAGCACAGCGTCGATCAGGCCACCGAAGACGTGCGCCAGAACCTGGAAACCATCGAGATCCAGAACATCGAGCTGGACCTGGCCCGCAAGGAAGCGCTGGAAGCGAGCCGGATCAAATCCGAATTCCTCGCCAACATGAGCCACGAGATCCGCACGCCGCTCAACGGCATTCTGGGTTTCACCCACCTGTTGCAGAAAAGCGAACTGACCCCGCGCCAGCTCGACTACCTGGGCACCATCGAAAAATCCGCCGACAGCCTGCTGGGGATCATCAACGAGATCCTCGATTTCTCGAAGATCGAGGCCGGCAAACTGGTGCTCGACCATATTCCGTTCAACCTGCGCGACCTGTTACAGGACACCCTGACCATCCTCGCCCCCGCCGCGCACGCCAAGCAGCTGGAACTGGTGAGTCTGGTGTACCGCGATACGCCGCTGTCGCTGGTCGGTGATCCGTTGCGGCTCAAGCAGATCCTGACCAACCTTGTGAGTAACGCGATCAAGTTCACCCGCGAAGGCACCATCGTCGCCCGCGCCATGCTTGAAGAAGAGCACGAAGACAGTGTGCAACTGCGCATCAGCATTCAGGACACCGGCATCGGTTTGTCGAACCAGGACGTGCGCGCGTTGTTCCAGGCCTTCAGCCAAGCTGACAACTCACTGTCGCGCCAACCCGGCGGCACGGGTCTGGGGCTGGTGATTTCCAAGCGCCTGATCGAACAGATGGGCGGCGAAATCGGCGTCGACAGCACGCCGGGAGAAGGCTCGGAGTTCTGGATCAGCCTGAACCTGCCCAAGACCCGCGACGATGCCGAAGACCTGCCCGCCGCGCCGTTGCTCGGGCGCCGGGTGGCGGTGCTGGAAAATCACGAACTGGCGCGTCAGGCCCTGCAGCATCAACTGGAAGACTGCGGCCTCGACGTCACGCCGTTCAACACGTTGGAAAGCCTGACCAATGGCGTTACCGGCGCCCATCAGACCGATCAGGCCATCGATCTGGCGGTGCTCGGCATCACCAGCAACGACATGCCGCCGGAGCGCCTCAACCAGCACATCTGGGACCTTGAGCACCTCGGTTGCCGGGTGCTGGTGTTATGCCCGACCACCGAGCTGACGCTCTATCACCTTTCGGTGCCCAACCCTCACAGTCAGTTGCAATCGAAACCGGCCTGCACCCGCAAACTGCGCCGGGCCTTGTCGGACATGGTCAACCCGCGCCAGCAGCGCAGCGAACCGGGCGAACCGTTGTCGAGCCGCGCGCCGAAAGTGCTGTGCGTCGACGACAACCCGGCCAACCTGTTGCTGGTGCAGACGCTGCTCGAAGACATGGGCGCCAAGGTGCTGGCCGTGGAAAGCGGTTATGCCGCAGTCAAGGCGGTGCAGAACGAAACCTTCGATCTGGTGCTGATGGACGTGCAGATGCCCGGCATGGACGGACGCCAGAGCACCGAGACGATTCGCCAGTGGGAAAGCGAGCGGCACTGCACGCCGCTGCCGATCGTCGCCCTCACCGCCCACGCCATGGCCAATGAAAAACGCGCGCTGCTGCAAAGCGGCATGGACGACTACCTGACCAAGCCGATCAGCGAGCGGCAACTGGCGCAGGTGGTGCTGAAGTGGACCGGCCTGGCGCTGCGCAATCAGGCGCCGGACCGGGGCGGTGAAAGCCTGCTGGGCAATCAGGAACTGCCGATTCTCGATCACGAGGAAGGTTTGCGCCTGGCTGCCGGCAAGGCGGATCTGGCGGCGGACATGCTGGCGATGCTGCTGGCTTCGCTTGAAGCCGACCGCGAAGCCATCCGCACCGCCCGCGACCATCAGGATCAAAACGGTCTGCTCGAACGGGTGCACCGCCTGCATGGCGCCACTCGCTACTGCGGTGTGCCGCAATTGCGCGCCGCCTGCCAGCGCAGCGAAACCCTGCTCAAGCAGCAGGACCCCAAGGCCTCGACCGCGCTGGACGAGCTGGAACGGGCGATCAATCGTCTGGCAGCCCAGGCGAAGATCAGCGCCTGATCCACGGCAATGCCGGTCAACGCCGACGCGGCTACAGTTGTCGCGGGTGAATTGCGCCCGCGTCGATGCTCCAGGAGGATTTCATGCGCACGATCGTTTTCAGCAGCCAGACTTACGACCGCGACAGTTTCCTCGCCGCCGACTGCCCGGCCGGGATCGAACTGCACTTCCAGCCGGCCCGGCTCAGCCTCGATACCGCAGCGCTGGCCGAACATCACGAGGTGGTCTGCGCCTTCATCAACGATGACCTGAGCGCGCCGGTGCTGGAACGTCTGGCGGCCGGCGGCACTCGCCTTATCGCCTTGCGTTCGGCCGGCTACAACCACGTGGATCTGACCGTCGCCAAACGTCTGGGGCTGGCCGTCGTGCGTGTACCAGCCTACTCGCCCCACGCGGTGGCCGAGCATGCGGTGGCGTTGATCCTCGCCCTCAACCGGCGCCTGCATCGCGCCTACAACCGCACCCGCGAAGGCGATTTCAGCCTGCACGGTCTTACCGGTTTCGATCTGGTGGGCAAAACCGTCGGCATCGTCGGCACCGGGCAGATCGGCGCGACCTTCGCGAAAATCATGCACGGCTTTGGCTGCGAACTGCTGGCCTACGACCCTTATCCGAATCCCGCCGTCGAAGCGTTAGGCGCGCGCTACCTGAGCCTGCCGGATCTGCTGGCACAGTCGCGGATCATCAGCCTGCACTGCCCGCTCAACGAACAGAGCAAACACCTGATCAACCGCAATTCGCTGGCACACATGCAACCGGGGGCGATGCTGATCAACACCGGGCGCGGCGGTCTGGTGGACACGCCAGCGCTGATCGACGCCTTGAAGGACGGCCAGCTCGGTTATCTGGGACTGGATGTGTATGAAGAGGAAGCGCAGCTGTTTTTCGAGGACCGTTCCGACCTGCCGCTACAGGACGACGTGCTGGCGCGGCTGCTGACGTTCCCCAATGTGATCGTCACCGCGCATCAGGCGTTTCTGACCCATGAGGCGCTGGGCGCGATTGCCGCGACCACCCTGCACAACATCGCGACCTGGGCGGCGGGTGCGCCGCAGAACCAGGTCGAAGGCTGAACGATCGGACTCAGACCGGAGGCGGCGTCGGGGTAATGGCCACGCACAGGATCAACAGCGCCAGCCAGCCGAACCCCAGTAAACGCTGCTTGAGGGAGTGCCCGTTGCGCAGCAGGAACCAGACAAACACCAGCGGCATCAGAAACGCCATGATCTTCAGCCAGCCTTCCACCGGGCGCGAGCCATCCGGGTTCAACACCGGCTCGACCGGCTGCGAACGACGGCGTCGCCCCGCAGCGGCCGGCATGATCTTCGGCCGCTCGGGTGCCGGCGGCGGAACATAAGCCTCGGGCACGGCCTTGTTGCGCGGCAGGCTGCCAAAGGAAATTGTCGACGTGCCCGTCCGGGCGTGCGAAGCAGGCGCCTCTGCCAGCGGGGCCCCGCAATGAATGCATGCCGTGGCTTCGGAGCTGATGCTCCGCTTGCATTCATAACATTCGATCAGCGCCATGTTCCGTTCCTTGAAAATGAAGGCGGCAGTTTGCCACGACTGCGGTGTCGATTTGAACCGGATCGAAGGTCGCACGCGCGCATCATTCTGCAATCAAGCCCGTGCTAGCATGTCGCGCATATTTGGAGGACCCATGGTCGAACACGATTTCCGCTACACCCTGATGAACCCGCAACACACCCTCACCGAATGCCGCGCCCTGGTTCCGGGCCGTTATCAGGTCACCGGCAACGGTGGCTCGATCCGCATCGGCGACGTGCTGGTCGTAACCCTCAAAGGCAGCAAGGACTTGTCCATGCGTCTGACCGTCGACACCGTCCGCCACCTGATCAACCCGCCGGGCCAATGGACCGCAATGACCACCGGCCCGGTGTTTGGTGAGCTGGCGATCCACACCTGGCAGGTCAACTGCGACAGCTGCGCCAGGGAGCTGAGCTTCGAATTCGCCGTGGACGCCAAGTTGGGCAAGCCTGCGGAAAAACCGGCCGCCACCGCACGCATCGCCGAGCTCGGCTGGAAAACCGTTGGCGACAAGCACCTGTGCCCGAAATGCCAGGAGCCGGCGTGATGAAACACCTGGCCCTGACCGCTGTTGTCGGCGCCGGCCTGATGGGTTGCGCCGCGGAGCCTGTGCAACTGCAACAGAACCGCAGCTACATTCTGGAATGGATCGGCGAGCGTCCGCTGATGGACTACAGCCACCTGACCGTGACCCTTGGCGATGATGGCCGGGCGTATGGCAATGGCGGCTGCAACCACTGGTTCGCGCCGTACACTCTGGAAGGCGACAAGCTGAGCTTCGGCAAGATCGGCAAGACCCGCAAACTCTGTGCCCCGGCGCTGATGGAGCAGGAGCAACGCTTCCTCCAGGCCCTGGAACACGTGGAACGCTGGGATATCTCGCCGATCGAGCAGATGCGTTTCTGGCCGGCTGAAGGCAAGCCGTTGCGCTGGTGGCTGGAAGAAGGCTGATCCTTCGAATCGTTCCCACGCTCTGCGTGGGAACGATCAGCGACGATCAGCCAAGGCGAATCAGTTGGTCGCCTGCAACGCCTCAAGCTTCGCCATCACCCCCGCCGCCGTCTGCTCACCCATCAGCTGCTCCCGCACCTTGCCCTTGTTGTCGATGATGTAGGTCACCGGCAAGGCCTCACTGCGCGGCAGTTCGAAGAGTTCCGACGGATCCTGCGCCAGCACCGTGAACTTGATGCCCAGTTTTTCGCTGGCGCTCTTCAGCTCTTCACCCTGCACGTTGTCGAAATTGACCCCGAACACGCCGATCTTCTTGCCCTTGAGCTCTTCGGCCAAATGATTGAGTTCCGGGATTTCCGTGCGGCACGGGCCGCACCATTCGGCCCAGTAGTTGAGCACGACCCATTGTTTGTCGAGGCGCTCGGACGCCACTTTCTGCCCGTTCTGGTCGATGCCGTAGTCGTTACCGCAGCCCCCCAGCATCAACGCCCCGATGATCGTCAATGCCGCTGCCAGTGCCCGTGTCATGTCGTGTTCCTTGTGAAAAATTGAATGCGCCTGCGACCCATCGCCTCCCAAGGTTCTGGATTGCGCGCTGCACAGTTAGAATAGCCGCCACTCTACGCAAGAAGCGACCCGCCCATGACCGATCTGACGCTTTATCACAACCCGCGCTGCTCGAAATCCCGCGGTGCGCTCGAACTGCTCGAAGCCCGTGGCCTGACGCCGAACGTGGTGCGCTACCTCGAAACCCCGCTGGACGCCGCGCAGATCAAGGCGCTGCTCGGCAAGCTGGGAATCAGCGCACGGCAACTGTTGCGCACCGGCGAAGACGAGTACAAGACCCTGAACCTGGCCGACGCCAGTCTCACCGAGCAGCAATTGATCGAAGCCATCGCGGCGCATCCGAAGTTGATGGAGCGACCGATTCTCGAAGCCGGCGACAAAGCCATTATCGGCCGTCCACCGGAGCAGATCCTGGAGCTGCTGCCGTGAGTGCGCCGTACATTCTGGTTCTGTATTACAGCCGCAGCGGCTCGACCAACGAGATGGCCCGGCAGATCGCCCGTGGCGTCGAGCAGGCCGGTCTCGAAGCACGCCTGCGCACCGTGCCGGCGATCTCCACCGAGTGTGAAGCCGTGGCACCGGACATTCCGGATGAAGGCGCGCTGTACGCCACGCTGGATGACCTGAAGAACTGCGCCGGTCTTGCCCTCGGCAGCCCGACCCGTTTCGGCAACATGGCCGCGCCGCTCAAGTACTTCCTCGATGGCACCAGCAACCTGTGGCTGACCGGCGCGCTGGTCGGCAAGCCGGCCGGAGTGTTCACCTCCACCGCCAGCCTGCACGGTGGTCAGGAAACCACCCTGCTGTCGATGATGCTGCCGCTGCTGCACCACGGCATGCTGATCACCGGCCTGCCTTACAGCGAATCGGCGCTGCTGGAAACCCAGGGCGGCGGCACGCCTTACGGCGCCAGCCATCACGCTGGGGCCGACGGTAAAAGTGGTCTCGATCAGCACGAAGTGGCGCTGTGCCGCGCCCTCGGTGCACGTCTGGCCAAGACCGCCCAGAAGCTGGGGAACTGAGATGGCCAAAAAGCCGAAAGTCCTGCCCGCCGTCGCATGGCTGGAGCCACGGGTGCGGGCCATGCGGGTGATCAGTCTGCTGTGCTTTTTCGGCCTGGCTGGATTGCTTGCCGCTTATTACCTGGTGTTCGCCGACCTGCACGGCGCGCGGCCGTGGGTGATTCTGCTGATCGAGCTGATCCCGTGGATCGTGCTTGCACCGGGCATGATCATGGGCAGCGCACGCGGGCATTCGTGGATGTGCTTTGTGGTGAACCTGTATTTCATCAAGGGCGCGCTGGCCGCATACGACCCGAGCCGGCAGCTGTTTGGCGTGCTGGAGATGATCGCCAGTCTGGCGGTGTTCTGCTCGGCGTTGCTGTATGTGCGCTGGCGGTATCAGCTGAATCGCAAACTGGCGGGCGAAGGCGAAATCTCCGTCGCCTGACAGACCGCTATCGCTGGCAAGCCAGCTCCCACAGGTTTCGGGATCGTTCCCACGCTCCGCGTGGGAACGATCACTCTGAGCTCAATGATTGACGGTGTACGCCAGCATCATCGAGATCTGGCTCATCGGCCGTCCGCCACTCTCTTCATGCCACTGGTTGAACGCGTTCTGCACCGTCGCCAGATCCCGCAGGCTGGTAGGTGCCTTGTCGACGATCTTCTGTGCATTCAACGCCGCGACCACGTCGTAGCTCGGCACAAACGTATCCTTGCCGACCATCCGCAAAAACCGTGGCGCCGACAGCCCGCCCAATTGATGGCCGTGCTTTTTCAGGTAGGTCCACAAACCGACGATGTCGGTCACCGGCCAGTCGGCCAGCAACGCGCCGAAACTGCCCTTCTCTTTCTCGACGTCCAGAATGAATTGCGCATTGCGCGGCACGCTTTTCAGCTTGCCCAGATGACGGATGATCCGCGCATCCTGCATCAGCCGCTCAAGGTGTTCGGCACTCATCAGCACGACCTTTTCCGGGTCGAACTTGAAGAACACTTCTTCGAAGGCCGGCCACTTGGCGTCCACCAGACTGTGCTTGAGCCCGGCGCGAAATACCCGCAGGGCCATGGTCGAGAGATAACGGTCGTCGCTGATCTTGCGCAGTTGCGCCGGGGTCTTGGGAACGGGCAGATGGGCTTCCAGTTCAGCCGCCGAACCGAAGCGGTTCAGACAGTATTCGTGCAGCCACTTGTAGTCGCGCATGCCCTCTCCTAAAAAATGAATTGAAAACGGCGCCCGCGAGCGCCGTTTCTTTCGAGCGATCAGATCACTTACAGGTTCACCACATTGACGAAACGCGAAGCCGCCGTCTCGTCGATCTTCAGGCTGGTGAAGTCAAACAGGTTACGGTCGGCCAGTTGCGACGGGATCACGTTCTGCAGGCTGCGGAAAATGCTCTCGGTACGGCCCGGGGTCTTGCGTTCCCAGTCCACCAGCATTTCCTTGACCACCTGACGCTGCAGGTTTTCCTGGGAACCGCAAAGGTTGCACGGGATGATCGGGAATTGCTTGAAGTCCGAGTAGGCCTGGATGTCTTTCTCGTTGCAGTAGGCCAGCGGACGGATCACCACATTGCGACCATCGTCGGCGCGCAGCTTCGGCGGCATGGCCTTGAGGCTGCCGTTGAAGAACATGTTGAGGAAGAACGTCTCGACGATGTCGTCGCGATGATGACCGAGGGCCATTTTGGTCGCGCCGATTTCATCGGCAAAGGTATACAGCGTGCCGCGACGCAGGCGCGAGCACAGCGAGCAAGTGGTCTTGCCTTCCGGGATCAGCTCCTTGACTACCGAGTAGGTGTCCTTCTCGACGATGTGGTACTCGATGCCCAGCTCTTTCAGGTAGGCCGGCAGCACGTGTTCGGGGAAACCCGGCTGCTTCTGGTCCATGTTCACGGCGACAATCTCGAACTTGATCGGTGCAACCTTCTGCAGGTGCATCAGCACGTCGAGCATGGTGTAGCTGTCCTTGCCCCCGGACAGGCAGACC
Organism: Pseudomonas sp. 3-2; assembly: GCF_019710535.1. Taxonomy (NCBI): domain Bacteria; kingdom Pseudomonadati; phylum Pseudomonadota; class Gammaproteobacteria; order Pseudomonadales; family Pseudomonadaceae; genus Pseudomonas; species Pseudomonas sp. 3-2. The sequence goes on from NZ_CP081200.1 coordinate 4,822,594, forward strand.
ATGACCTTGTCGCCGTCTTCGATCATGTTGAAGTCGGTGACGGCTTCGCCCGCCAGGCGGCGCAGGCGCTTTTGCAGTTTGTTCTGGTTGACCGTAAGAGTGCCCATGACGCGAAATCCGTGAGGTGTGACGAAAGGCGGGCATTTTACGCAAAAACACTGGGCTTGTGGCCACAGGTTGTCGCCGCTCGCAGCGCCCTTCTACACAGACCTCGACGCGATTACCCCGAGGTTTTACAGCGCGATTTGCTCTAAGCCCCTATCACCTGTGCGGTTAAGACCTTTCTATACTGCGACATAAGGTCGCACACAATCTGAAGACCTGTATTTGCTCGGCCGCATTGGCCCGTAGGCGCTCCGCTGGGGGGCGATGGCAATAACGAGAGGAGTGACTGGCATGATCCATCACGTAGTGGGACTTTTTACCCACCCCGATCAGGAATGGAAGGAAATCCGTGGCGACCAGGAAGAAAGCATCAGCCACATGTACCTGACGCACACGCTGATCCTGGCGGCGATCCCCGCAGTTTCGGCATTTATCGGCACCACCCAGGTCGGCTGGGTGATCGGCAACCGCGCACCGGTGATGCTCACCGTCGAAAGCGCGTTGTGGATGACGATCATGTCTTATCTGGCAATGCTCGGCGGGGTCGCGGTCATGGGTGCCTTCGTGCACTGGATGGCCCGCACCTATGACGCCAACCCGAGCCTGGCCCGTTGCGTGGCATTTGCCACCTACACCGCGACACCGCTGTTCGTCGGCGGACTGGCGGCGCTCTACCCGCACATGTGGCTGGGGATGATCGTCGGCACGGCGGCCATCTGCTACACGGTGTACCTGTTGTATGTGGGGCTGCCGACCTTCATGAATATTCCGTCCGACGAGGGTTTCCTGTTTTCCAGCTCGGTACTGGCGGTGGGTCTGGTGGTGCTGGTGGCCATCATGGCGTTCACCGTGATTGTCTGGGGACTGGGCGTGGGGCCCGTCTACACCAATTAGCAATCGGTTGATCCCGAGAAAAACAAGATCCGCCAACACAGGCCGCCGCAAGGCGGCCTTCTCGTGCCGGTTGAAAAAGAGCGACGACCATTCGGCAGCTCGACGATTCGCAACGCCCCGGGGTTGCGGCATACTCGACGCCTCTGGAGATCCATCAAGCATGCCCGAGCAACTCAATACCCGCGTCGAAGACTGTTTCCAACTCGCTGAATCCTTTTTCAAACGTCCTTTCAAACGCCCCGTGGTGAGCCTCAAGCTGCGCGGGCAAAAAGCCGGGGTCGCGCATCTGCACGAGAACCTGCTGCGTTTCAATCCGCAGCTGTACCGGGAAAACACCGAACATTTCCTCAAGCAGACCGTGGCCCACGAAGTCGCACACCTGATCGCCCATCAACTGTTCGGCGACCGCATCCAGCCACACGGCGAGGAGTGGCAACTGATCATGCGCGGCGTTTACGAATTGCCGCCGGACCGCTGCCATACCTATGAAGTCAAACGCCGCAGCGTGACCCGCTACATCTATAAATGCCCGTGTGCGGATAGCGATTTTCCGTTTTCGGCGCAGCGCCATAGCCTGGTCCGGCAGGGGCGGCGGTATCTGTGCCGGCGCTGTCGCAATACGCTGGTGTTCAGTGGCGAGATGCGGGTCGAATAACCTGGATTTTGTGTTGTCTGGTCGGGCCTCTTCGCGGGCAAGCCCGCGAAGAGGCCGCAACAGGCACTAGAGAACTACCTTTGCCCGCCGCAGCTCGGCAATCCGCTTCGGGCTCAACCCCAACTCCGCCAACACCTGATCCGTATGCTGTCCCAGCGCCGCGCCAACATGCCGTGGCGCCGGCAACGCCTCGGAAAACTTCAGCGGGCAAGCGATCTGCGCCTGCGCCGAGCCATCGCCACGGGGCACCTGCGTCACCAGTTCCCGCGCCTGCAATTGCGGATGCTGCAGCGCCTCGCCAAGATTCAGCACCGGTTCGACACAGGCGTCGAGCCCGGCGAACAGCTCACACAGTTCGGCAAAGTCATGCTTCTCGAACTCGACCTTCAAGGCGTCCTTGAGCGCCCGCTGCTGTTCGGGTTTGGGTGACAAGCCCTGCGCCGCCAGTTCCGGCCGCCCCAGCGCCGCACACAGTTGCTGCATGAAGGCCGGTTCCAGACTGCCCACCGACATCCAGCGCCCGTCGCGAGAGCGGTAGTAATCGTAGAAACTGCCGCCATTGAGCATCTGCTCTTCCCAGCCCGGCTCTTCGCCGCAGGCCAGATACCCGGCTCCGGCCATGGCATTCAGGCTGAACGCGCAGTCGGTCATGCTCACGTCCAGATGGGTGCCCTGCCCGGTTTGCTGACGGGAAATCACCGCCGCCAGCAGACCGATCACCCCGTGCAGCGAGCCGCCCGCGACATCCGCCACCTGCATGCCCAGCGGCAACGGCCCCCTGTCGGCGCGCCCGGTGTAACTGGAGAGCCCGGCCAGTGCCAGATAGTTGATGTCATGGCCGGCGCGATCCTTGTACGGCCCGGTCTGGCCGTAACCGGTGATCGACACATAAATCAGCTTCGGATTGATCGCCTTCAGCGCCTCGTAACCCAGCCCCAGCCGCTCCATCACACCGGGGCGAAATTGCTCCAGCACGATGTCGTAATCCGTCAGCAACTGCTTCACCAGCTCCAGCGCTTCGGGCTGCTTGAGGTCCAGTGCCAGGCTGCGCTTGTTGCGGTTGAGATAAGCGTGACTGGCCGAGACGCCGTGATCGTGAGGCGGCAACACCCGCACCAGGTCGAGGCGGGTCGGCGATTCGATGCGCAGTACCTCGGCGCCCATGTCCGCCAGCAGCAGCGAGGCGAACGGCCCCGGCAGCAGGGTCGAGAAATCCAGAATCTTCAGTGAGGCCAGCGGTGCAGACATGGGCATTCTCCATCAACGATGCATGCAGCCTAGGCAGCCCTCGGCGATGGGGCAATTACCGGATCCATCAGTTGCGCTGACCGTTGCGCTCAAACAGCAGACAAGAAAAAACCCGCCGAAGCGGGTTTTTCCATTCGAGCGATGCTTACTTCACATTGCTCGGGGTCGGGCCTTCGGCCACGCCCAGGTCGTCTTCTTGACGCTCGTCAGAGATACCGCGACCGCCCGAGGCCAGCTCGGATTGCAACACGTCGGTGTCCAGCTCCTTGACCCACTTGGCCACGACGATAGTCGCTACGGCGTTGCCGACCAGGTTGGTCAGGGCGCGGGCTTCGGACATGAAGCGGTCGATACCGAGGATCAGCGCCAGACCGGCCACCGGCAGGTGACCTACGGCCGACAGGGTGGCCGCCAGTACGATGAAGCCCGAACCGGTCACACCGGCTGCGCCTTTGGAGGACAGCAGCAGCACCAGCAGCAGGGTGATCTGATGGGTGATGTCCATGTGGGTGTCGGTCGCCTGAGCGATGAACACGGCCGCCATGGTCAGGTAGATCGAGGTACCGTCGAGGTTGAACGAGTAGCCGGTCGGGATGACCAGACCTACCACCGATTTCTTCGCGCCCAGACGTTCCATCTTGATCAGCATGCGTGGCAGCGCCGATTCGGAGGAGGACGTACCCAGTACGATCAACAGTTCTTCACGGATGTAGCGCACCAGCTTCAGTACGCTGAAACCGTGGGCCCGGCAGATCGCGCCCAGAACCACCAGCACGAACAGGATGCAGGTGATGTAGAAGCAGATCATCAACTGACCCAACTGCACCAGCGAGCCGACACCGTAGGCACCGATGGTGAAGGCCATGGCACCCAGCGCACCCAGCGGCGCCAGTTTCATGATCATGTTGATGATGTTGAACATCACGTGGGCGAAACGATCGATCAGGTCCAGGAGCGGACGACCGTACGAACCCAGGCGATGCAGCGCATAGCCAAAGATCACCGAGAACATCAACACTTGCAGGATGTCACCGGTGGCGAATGCGCCGACGATGGTGTTCGGGATCACGTTGAGGAGGAAGCCAACGATGCTCTGGTCTTTACTGGCCGTCACATAAGTGGCGATTTTCGAGGCGTCCAGGGTGGTGACGTCGATGTGCATGCCGGCGCCCGGCTGCACAACGTTGACCACGACCAGACCGATCAGCAGGGCAATGGTGGAAACGATTTCGAAGTACAGCAGCGCGTAGCCGCCGGTCTTGCCCACGGATTTCATGTTCTGCATGCCGGCGATGCCGCTGACAACGGTACAGAAGATGATCGGCGCAATGACCATTTTGATCAGTTTGATGAACCCGTCACCCAGTGGCTTGAGCGCCACACCGGTCTGTGGGTAGAAGTGACCGAGCAGGATGCCGATGGCGATGGCAACGATCACCTGGAAATACAGGGATTTGTACAGTGGCTGACGAGTCGTCATTGCAAAGTTCCTCAAGAGTCCCGCGTGGCAACATCCATCTGTTGAACGCGACACCTGAATTGCGAACCCTCCTGCACTGGAGGGATTTGTTGTGTCGAACGGCGCTTTTCCGGACCGGCTCGGCGCACGCTTCTGTGGCTCTTATCGCAAACGTCGTGCCACTTTGGTGCAAATCGCTGCAAGCCTTTTGATATCAGGGGATTCGAGTTTTTCTGTGTCACCATTCGGTGACTCAAGTGTGGCGGATTTCCGCCAACTCGCCCGACCTCGTCCTACAATTTGGCGGAAATCCGCCTTGTTACCGATCAAAGGCAGCCGCTACCATCGGTCGCCAGAGGAAGGATCTGCCGCTCATGCGCGAACGCACCATCGCCAGTCACTTTGCCCGCGCCGCCCTCGGTGGCGCGCGGCGCTCGGGTTACGACTATTCGGACCTGCTGCAGCAACTGGGCATCAGCCCCGAACTGCTCGACGAGCCGCGCGCGCGGATCGCCCCGGAACAATTCACCCAGTTGATCCAGAACCTGTGGCTGGCCCTGGACGACGAATACCTGGGTTTCGGCAACGCGCCGAGCAAACCCGGCAGCTTCGCCATGATGTGCCACGCGATCATTCATTGCCGCAGCCTGGAAAAGGCTCTGCAACGCGGCTTATTGTTTTATAGCCTATTCCCCGAAGCCCCGCGCCTGACCCTGACCCATGAAGACGAATGGGTGCGCCTGAGCCTCGACGATGCGCAATTGTGGGACCCGGATCACTTTCTCAGCGAGAGCCTGCTGGTGATCTGGCATCGCCTCGGCAGCTGGCTGATCGGCCAGCGGATTCGTCTTGAACAGGCGAGCTTCAGCTACCCGAAACCGGCGCACGGGGCGGAATACGATTTGCTGTTTTCCTGCCCGCTGGAATTTTCGGCAACGCAAAGCAGCCTGGTATTTCACAGCCGCTATCTGCACATGCCGCTGTTGCAGGACGAACGCACCCTCAAGCATTTCCTCGAACGCTCCCCCGCCGACCTGCTGTCCCGCCCGGACGACGGCAACAGCCTGAGCAGCCGACTGCGTCGCTTGCTCAGCCACGACAGCGCACGCTGGCCGGATCTGGAAGCCGTGGCCGCGCACCTGCACATCAGCCCGCAAACCCTGCGCCGGCATCTGCGCGAGGAAGGCACCAGTTTTCAGGAATTGAAGGATCAGTTGCGGCGGGACATCGCGATTTATCACCTGGGGCGGGCCGATCTGTCGTTGCAACAGATCGCCGAACAGCTCGGGTTTTCCGAGCCGTCGGCGTTTCATCGGGCGTTCAAGAAATGGACGGGACTGACGCCGGGGGCGTATCGAGCGCAAGAACACTGAAAAAGGTCATTCGCCATAGAAGGAAACAAACTGGGCACTTTGCCTCCCTGCTGAACCTTCCTTTCTGCTGATAGGGTTCCCCTTCAAGACAATCACCCTCCGCAACCTTTGCATCTGGCAGGAAGCCTGATGCGCACGGAGCTTCATGAAGGAACGACCATGCTTCAATCACCCATTGCAACCCTCACCACACTTGCTTTGCCATTCCTGTTGACGGGGTGCCTGGTAAATCCAGTACAGCCTTCCATTGATCCAACGCCGTACGAGACGCCGGAATATCGGGCTCAGAAAGCTCTCGCAATCGTTAATGCGTCGGCTCTCTATGCTCGTGGCGGCACCGGTCAGGACGTGGCTGTAGCCGTTGTCGACTCGGGTTTGAACGACAATCTGCCGGAGTTTCAGGGCAGGCTGAGGGATCCGGGATTCGATTATGTCGAAAACCGGGTCGGCACCTTCGACCGAATTGGTCACGGCACCCAAATGGCCGGCATTCTGGCGGCCAACAAGGACGACAAAGGCATGCACGGTATTGCCTTCGGCGCTCAGTTGATCCCTTATCGCTTCGGTGACGACAACGAACCATTTTTCTTTGATAGCGAGATAGCACAATCCTGGCAAGCAGGTTTCGACAAGGGCGCGCGGATCTTCAACAACTCCTGGGCCAACGCCATCCCGGCGACCGAGATCAATGAGGCGCGCTACAACCAGGTCATGCCGGAATCATTGGCCACAGCGCGGAATATGGTTCAGGAAGGGGCGGTCTTCGTGTTCCCGACCGGAAACGAGTTGAAACGGGAACCCTTGGCCGAACCTGGTTTGCCGCTCGCCCTGCCTGAACTTGAAAAAGGCTGGATCGCGGTGGTTGCCCTGAAGAGCGATGGCAGCACCATCAATGCGAAATCCAACTACTGCGGCGTGGCGGCAGCCTGGTGCATCGCTGTACCGGGCGGTGACTCAGGTTCCGACCAAGGCCTGTTGACCACCAACAAGAATGGTCAATACACCGAGACCGCTGGCACGTCGCCCGCTGCCGCGCTGGTTAGCGGAGCGCTCGCAGCTCTGCAAAGCCGCTATCCGGAACTCACGCCACAACAAGTCCGCGAACGCCTGCTGAGCACCGCGAACCGGACAGGCATCTATGCAAACAGTGAAGCATACGGTCGGGGCCTGCTGGATCTTGAAGCAGCTTCTCGTCCGGCCCCGCAGTCCATGGTTGATTGACGGGGCCGAGGCCGGCGAACATGAAGGGCTGACACGATAGCAGTGAAAGCAATGCGACTGATGTCATCGCCGATTTGCTGCCGACAGAGGCCAAAAAGTCAACGTTTAAATTGTCGGAAAGTGAATCCTGAACGCCGCCCCGCCCATCGGCGAATCACCCAGGGTCAGTTTCGCGCTGTAGCTCTCGATGATGTCTTTGACCACTGCCAGCCCGATCCCCTGCCCCGGATGCTGGCGATCCAGGCGTTCGCCGCGTTCGAGAATCCGTGCCCGCTGATCCGGTGGTACGCCGGGGCCGTCGTCTTCGATGCACAGCTCCATTCCGGAATGGCTTTCGCGCACGCTGATGCGCACCTCGCCCAGGCACAGACGGTAGGCGTTTTCCAGCAGGTTGCCCATCATCTCCAGCAAGGCGCCCTGCTCGATCGGCACGTAACAGTGCTCCGGCAGATCGAAGGCGACGCGCACGTGTTTGTCGCGGTAGACCTTGTCCAGCGTGTCGCACAGGCTTTGCAGCACCGGGCGCAGGCGCACCTGATGGCGTACCAGACCGCTTTTGCGCAGGCTGGCGCGTTGCAACTGGTAGCCGATCTGCTGGCTCATGCGTTCGATCTGGGTTTGCAGCACCCAGGCCTGATCTCGGTCTTCGGGACGCTGGGCCATGTCTTCGCTGACGCCTTGCAATACCGCCAGCGGGGTTTTCAGACTGTGGGCCAGATCGTCGAGGGAGTCGCGGTAACGGCTGCGCTGCTGGCGTTCGCTGTGCAGCAGGCGGTTGAGGGAACCGGTCAGTCGCAGCAGTTCGCGCGGGTGTTGTTCACTGAGGCTTTCGAGGGTTCCGCCTTCGATTTCGTCAAGTTCCTGACTAAGCCGGCGCAAGGCTTTCAGACCCCAGGTCAGGCCGATCCACAGCAGCGCCAGCAGCACCAGCAATGCCGCGCCAAAACCGAGGTAGAGATTTTCCCGCAGGCCTTCGAGGGTGGTTTCGTATTCGCGCACCGGTTGCAGGGCCACGATACTGAAGGCCGCGCTCTTGCCGCCGAGCAGTTTGACTTCGACGTCATAGACGAAGAATTCCTGCCCGTTGGCTTCGCGGATCCGCGCGAACTCGTTGCCGAGGCCGTCGTAGCGCGGCGTGTAGTTGATCTTTTCTTCCTGGGTGCCCTTCGAACGCCAGACCAGATGCCCTTCGCGGTCATAGATGTAGCCGAGCAGGCGGTTGTCCGTGAGGTTGAAGCGCTCGTCGGGCAACTGCGCCGGCATCATCAAGCGGTTGTTTTCAACCCGCGCGGCAGAGATCAGCGTGGTGACGTCGGACGCCAGCCGCTGCTCGATCGAGTCCTGCAGCGCCAGGCTGAACGCGCCCTGCATCGCCGGGAGCAACGCGAGCATGAACAACACCGCCAGGGTGGTGGCGGCGAGCATCAGCCGGACGCGAAGGGAACGGATCAAGTGCAGCGCTCATTGAACAGGTAACCGAGGCCGCGCACGGTGTCGATCGGCTTGAACCCGGCCGGGCCTTCCAGCTTGCGGCGCAGACGGCCGACCAGCACTTCGATCACGTTCGGATCGCGCTCGTCGTCATCCGGGTACAACTGCTCCATCAGCCGATCCTTGGGCACCACTTGCTGGTGATGGCGCATGAGGTATTCGAGGATCCGGTATTCGTAGGCGGTCAGCGCCAGCGGTTGCTCATCGAGGCTCGCCTGCTTGCGATTCAGGTCCAGCAGCAACGGGCCGGCAACGATGGTCGACTGGGTGAAACCGCTGGAGCGGCGCAGCAACGCATTGAGCCGCGCTTCGAGCTCTTCGAACTGGAACGGCTTGACCACGTAATCGTCGGCGCCGGCGGCCAGGCCTTCGACCTTGTCCTGCCAGTTGCCGCGCGCGGTGAGGATCAGGATCGGAAAGGTCTTGCCGCCCGAGCGCAACTGGCGGATCAGGTCGAGCCCACCCATGCCCGGCAGGCCGAGGTCGATCACCGCCAGGTCAAAGTTGAATTGCCCGGTCTGGTACAACGCCTCTTCGGCGTTGGCCACGGACTCGACCACATGACCGCTCTCCGTCAGGCGGGTTTGCAGGTGATGGCGCAACAGCGCTTCATCTTCGACAACCAACAGTTTCATGACGCTCTCCCGGGTAAATCGACAACTCCAAAGGCTTTCGCCTCACATGGCTGCGCCGGATCGCCCCTCGAAGGACGACCCGGCGCGGGCCTGACGCCAGTCGCTTAGAAAGCGTAGTTGGCCGACAGGTAAGTCTGGGCGCTGCTGGTCAAATCCAGCGAGCCTTGCTTGCTGCCGCCGCTCTCTTTCATCTCGGTGCTGGCGTTGCTGCGCAGGTAACGGTAACCGAGTTCGACCGAGGTGTTCTGCGAGACTTGCTGCAGCACACCGAACTGACCGCCGACGGCGTAACCGATGTCGCTGTCACGGCTGTAGCCTGGCGAATCCTGGGTCAGCTTGGTCAGACCCGCCGTGGCACCGCCAAACAGCTTGGTGCTGCCGCCCACCGGGTAGAACAGATCGTAGCTGCCCAGCAGGTTTTCCTGGCGCAGTTTAATGCCATTGTGCGAGCCCGACACGTTGTCGTAGGTGGCGTAGTAGCGACCCTGGCTGTTTTGCTGACCCAGACGCAGGCCGTAGGTGTTGTTGCCGTCGATGGCCGCGGTGGCATCCGGGTGGCCGAGGTTGTCGTTCAGGGCGTTGGATTTCTTGATCTTGTCGCTGGTCTGGCCAAAGGTCAGGCCGGCGAAGTTGCTGGTGGTGTCGGCGTGGGCCGCGATACTGGCGCTCATTACAGTAAAAGCCAGCAGCAGTTTATTTAAACGAGTCATGGAGTTTCCTCTTTCACAGTGCTGTTTGGGTATGGCGCAAGGTTACTGAGCCTCCCCTGTACCGCCCCTGAACGCTCTCTGAACCTCGCCTGAATGAAATGAACTAGGCTGTTTTGACCCCTTATTGTCCGGAGACCCGATCATGCGCCTGCTATTGACCCTCGCCCTTCTCGCCTTAAGCAGCCTCAGCCAGGCTGCGATCAAGACCGAGGAAATCCCCTATCAGAGCGCCGACGGCACGAAGCTGATCGGTTACTACGCCTACGACGACGCGATCAAGGGCCCGCGCCCCGGCGTGGTGGTGGTGCATGAATGGTGGGGCCTGAACGACTACGCCAAGCGCCGCGCCCGGGACCTCGCCGGGCTTGGCTACAGCGCGCTGGCCATCGACATGTACGGTGAAGGCAAGAACACCGAGCACCCGAAAGACGCGATGGCGTTCATGCAAGCCGCCACGCAAAACGCCGATGCGGCCAGCAAGCGCTTTCAGGCCGGGCTGGATCTGTTGAAGAAACAGCCACAGACCGACAAGGATAAAATCGCCGCCATCGGTTACTGCTTCGGCGGTGGCGTGGTGCTGAATGCGGCGCGTCAGGGTGTGCCGCTGGCCGGCGTGGTGAGTTTCCACGGCGCGCTGGCCACCAAGACCCCGGCTGCGCCTGGCACTGTGAAGGCGAAAATCCTCGTCGAACATGGCGCGTTGGACAGTATGGTCACCCCGGACAACGTCACGGCGTTCAAGTCGGAAATGGACAAGGCCGGCGCCGACTATCAATTCGTCAGCCTCGACGGCGCCAAGCACGGTTTCAGCAATCCCGACGCGGATCGCCTGAGCCACGGCGATCACGGTGGCCCGGATATCGGCTACAACAAGGCTGCAGATGAAAAATCCTGGGCGGACATGCAGGCGTTCTTCAAGAAGATCTTTGGCTGAACCCCTGTTGCTGATCGTTCCCACGCTCTGCGTGGGAATGCATACAGTGACGCTCCGCGTCACACAGCGAGGGACGCGGAGCGAGGGACGCGGAGCGTGGGAACGATCGCAATTCGGGGCCGCAGCGTCGGAGCGATCACGGTTCGACGTGGGAACGATCATGTCGACACTATCCAGCCCGAAGACAACCCGGCAAAATGCCCGCCATGAATGCCAGCCCTTTCCTCCCCGCCTGCTGCACCCCGCTCGATGCCCATTGGCCACTGCCGACGGTGTTGCCCGAAACCGTATTTCTGAGCACCCATTTCGACCCGTCGCAACTGCTTGGCGATGACTTTCGTCGTAGCGCCATCGAGCCGCCGCCGAGCATTCAGCGTTCAGTGGCCAAGCGGCAGGCGGAATTCCTCGCCGGGCGAATTTGCGCCCGGGCCGCGTTGCAGCAATTGGAAGGCTCAAGCACTGTTCCGGCGATCGGCGAGGACCGTGCACCGGTGTGGCCGGCGCACATCTGCGGCTCGATCACCCACAGCACCGGCCGTGCGGCGGCGATTGTCGCCAACAAGCAGCACTGGCGCGGACTGGGCATGGACCTGGAAAACCTGCTCAACGCCGAACGCGCCGAACGACTGGCCGGAGAGATCCTGACCCCGCCGGAAATGCAGCGCATGGCCGCCGGCTCCCGAGATCAGATTGCGTTGTGGGTGACCCTGACCTTCTCGGTGAAAGAAAGCCTGTTCAAGGCGCTGTACCCGATCGTGCAGCAGCGCTTCTACTTCGAACACGCCGAGGTGCTGGAGTGGAATGAACAGGGTCAGGTGCGGTTGCGGTTGCTGACGGATCTGTCCAGTGAATGGCGCAACGGCACTGAACTCGATGCGCAATTTGGCGTGCAGGACGGGCAGTTGCTGAGTCTGGTCAGCATTCCTGCCTGAAGTTTTTTAGCGCCGCTCCTGATTCCTCGGCCAGCTCAGACTGAAACAAGCCCCGCCCAGGCTCTTGCTCTTGCCAATCAACGCCCGGCCATCGTGCCAGTGGATGATCCGCCGCACGATCGACAGGCCCAGCCCGTGCCCACCGGACGCCCGGGTGCGACTGTCGTCCAGGCGCAGGAACGGCGTGAAGATTTTCTCCCAGGCGGTTTCCGGCACACCGGGGCCGTCGTCCTCGACATCCACCCGGCAGCGCATTTGCCCGACCTGATAACTGACCGTGACCTTCGAACGCGCATGGCGCATGGCGTTGCTCACCAGATTCTGCAAGGCGCGGTGCAGGTAACGCGGCTCGGCCTCGACCCAGGCGTCATCGCAATCCGCTGCTGACAGGCACAGACCGCGTTGCACCGTGACTTCTGCACGCAGAGGCGCCAGCTCTTCGATCACCTGATTGACCAGCGCATCCAGGTCAATGCGCTGGAAGGTCAACGCCGGCGAGCCCTGCTCCAGCCGGGCGTACGTGAGCATTTCGTCGACCAGTTTGTCGAGGTCCTCGATGTCGTGGTCCATGCCCTCGCGGTATTTTTCCAGCGCCTGCGGGGTGGTGGCCGAGCCGATCATCTCCAGACCGAAACGCAGGCGCGCCACCGGCGTGCGCAATTCGTGAGACACCGCGCGCACCAGTTCACGCTGAATGGCGAGCAACTGCTGCAAGTGCTCGGCCATGCCGTTGAACGCCGCCGCCAGTTTGCCCACCGAGTCGGCACCCCGGGCCGGCACCCGGGTTTCCAGACTGCCCTTGGCGATGCGCGTGGCGGCAGCCTCGAGCCCGCGCAAACGCCGTTCGAGCTGCCGCACCAATAAATAGACGATCAGGCCGATCAGGGTCAGCCCGAGGGCCGCGATCAAAACCAGCCATTCCGGCGGGTACGGGTTCATCTGATACAACGGCCCGATTTCCAGCACCCACGGCGTGCCGACCATACCGGCGAACACCCGGATCGAATCGCCACCCTTGCCCAGCGCCATCACCGTATCGCCCTCGGACACCCGACGGCTCTGGTCTTCATCCATGTCGGCATCGCTGACCGTGACCAGCCGCAAATCAAAGCCGAAGCCTTTGTCTTCCTTCAATTGCGCCAGCCGTTTGGGCTGCTCGCCCACCGGCACCCGCACCAGTTCATCGGCCAATAGATAAATGGTCGCCCGGGCCAGTTGCTCGCTGATCTGCTGCACCTCGCCCACCAGCACCAGTTGATCCTTGTCGCTGACCAGCCGATAGACCTTGGCCGCGTGCGGGCCGGTCTGTTCGACCAGCGCCTGGCCGCGCTGCACCCGGGTGCGCTGAGTCAGGTCGAGGTCGGTCTGGGCAAAGGTTTTCAGCGCCAGCGGAATCCCGAGCAGTCGCTCCCACACCAGCAAGGCGCGATGGCGCTCGGTCTCGTTCATCGGTTGCAGGTTGTCGGCCATCAGCGAAAACGTGCCGTGGGCCAGACGCTCGCGATACTGCTCGCTGCGCACCTGATTGAGCAGGTGCAGCGCAAGCACGCCGAGCACCGCCACCAGAATCAGCGCCGCGCACATGCCGCCATAGATGCGCAGGAAGATCGAATTCACAGCGGCAGGTCTGCGCAGGCTTCCGGCACGAACAGGTAGCCTTTGCTGCGAATGGTCTTGATCAGGCGCGGATGGTCGGGGTCGTCGCCGATCTTCGGGCGGATGCGCGAAATGCGCACATCGATCGAACGGTCCTGGCCGTCATAGCCGATGCCGCGCAACGCGGTGAAGATTTCTTCCCGGGACAGGATCCGTCCGGCGTTGGACACCAGCAGCCAGAGCAGATCGAATTCGGCACTGGTCAGCTCGATGCCACTGTCGCTGAGCCAGGCTTCGCGCAACGCGTTGTCCACCACCAGCGGGCCGAATTGCAACCGACGCGGATTGCCTGCCGATGGCTCCGGTGTGTCACTGCGTCGCAGCAACGCCTGGATGCGCGCCAGCAGCAGCCGTGGGCGCACCGGTTTGCACACGTAATCGTCGGCACCGAGGTCGAGACCGAGGATCTGGTCGGCGTCGTCAGTGCGCGCGGTGAGCATCAGGATCGGCCCGTCGTAGCGGTCGCGAACCTTGCGGCAAATGCTCAGGCCGTCTTCGCCAGGGAGCATCAGGTCGAGGATCACCAGGTCCGGCTGTTCCTTGATGATCCGCGCCGCCGCCAGTGCACCGTTGCCTTCGATCTCCACGCGCAATCCGTTGGCTTGCAGGTATTCCCGGGTCAGTTCGGCCAGACGCTGGTCATCCTCGACGATCAATACCTGCCAGGCTTCTTGCTCCACGAGTGACCTCTGCTTGCCGATGCTGCTTATAAAGGAAGGATCCTCCCGTCTTTTTGTCATCTTTAAGGAGGATAAGAATGCGTGCGCATGGGCCGATTGTATAAACGGCGAACAACCAGAACACAAGTCGGTAAATGCGTTCGGACAAGGCGGATTTTTGTGATAGGGTTCGCGCCCTCAAAATTCCGCCGCGGCATTTTTTTGCGGTGAAAAACAGTGACAGACGGTCTAGCTCAGCAGGTTCGCGGCCTACACGGGAATTCCTGGTTTCTTACACAATTTACGCACAGGTTTATCCACAGCTCGTACGTTGCAAGCCCCCTCGAAACGCATTATCTTGTAGCACGGCGCGAGGACAGACCCTACATATAGGGTTTTCCATTCCAGAGCCCAACCACATTTCGGACCTGAAACTCAAGTGCTTTATTGCCAGTTTCCGGTTGAACCAAGCAAGTTTTTCAAAGCCCAAACCGCACTTGCGGATGGCACCGTTTTTCAGGTTGGCAACGACCGGAACGGTACGGGTGTTGCAGTCATTACTGTCACCCTGGAAGTAATCCGGCTCGAGCCTTGGCTCGTGGCCGAAAACTTCGGCAAGGATGCGGCGTCATTAGCCTTTTTCCTACTGGTCCGAAGTTGTTATGCCCGACGCCCGTCGGTTGTAGTGCTTCGGACCAGAACGGTGAGCACCATGATGGTGCCCAAACAAACATAGAGAATGTGGAGATCACCCCCCATGCAAACCGACACAACTCGCGAGAACCCGCAGGGCACCTTGCCGCAGGCCGCCGATTCGAATTCGGATCTGGCTGCCACCGCGCCTGGCCAACTGCGTGTGATCAAGCGTAATGGCACTGTCGTTCCTTACACCGATGACAAGATCACCGTCGCTATCACCAAAGCGTTCCTCGCAGTTGAGGGCGGCACCGCTGCCGCTTCGTCGCGAATCCACGACACCGTTGCCCGCCTGACCGAACAGGTCACCGCGACCTTCAAGCGTCGCATGCCGTCGGGCGGCACCATCCACATCGAAGAAATCCAGGACCAGGTCGAACTGGCCCTGATGCGTGCCGGCGAGCAGAAAGTGGCTCGCGACTACGTGATCTACCGTGACGCCCGTTCCAAGGAACGCGCCACCCGCACCACCGCCGAAGCACCGGTACAGGCGCACCCGTCGATCCGCATCACCCGCGCCGACGGCAGCCTCGCGCCGCTGGACATGGGCCGCCTGAACACCATCGTCACCGAAGCCTGCGAAGGTCTGGCCGAAGTCGACGGCGACCTGATCCAGCGCGAAACCCTGAAGAACCTGTACGACGGCGTGGCCCTGAACGACGTCAACACCGCGCTGGTGATGACCGCCCGTACCCTGGTCGAGCGCGAGCCGAACTACTCGTTCGTGACCGCCCGCCTGCTGATGGACACCCTGCGCGCCGAGGGCCTGGGCTTCCTGGGCGTGGCCGAGAGCGCCACTCACCACGAAATGGCCGACCTGTACGCCAAGGCACTGCCGGCCTACGTTGCCAAAGGTATCGAGTTCGAACTGCTGAACCCTGTGCTGGCCTCCTTCGACCTGGAAAAACTGGGCAAGGCGATCAACCACGAGCGCGACCAGCAATTCACCTACCTGGGCCTGCAGACACTGTACGACCGTTACTTCATCCACAAGGATGGCGTGCGTTTCGAACTGCCGCAGATCTTCTTCATGCGCGTGGCCATGGGCCTGGCGATCGAAGAGAAGCAGAAAGAAGACCGTGCGATCGAGTTCTACAACCTGCTGTCCTCGTTCGACTACATGGCTTCGACCCCGACCCTGTTCAACGCCGGTACCCTGCGTCCACAGCTGTCGAGCTGCTACCTGACCACCGTGCCGGATGACCTGTCGGGCATCTACCACGCGATCCACGACAACGCCATGCTGTCGAAATTCGCCGGCGGCCTGGGCAACGACTGGACCCCGGTTCGTGCGCTGGGCTCGTACATCAAGGGCACCAACGGCAAGTCGCAGGGCGTGGTTCCGTTCCTGAAAGTGGTGAACGACACCGCCGTCGCCGTTAACCAGGGTGGCAAGCGCAAAGGCGCTGTCTGTGCCTACCTGGAAACCTGGCACATGGACATCGAAGAGTTCATCGAGCTGCGCAAGAACACCGGTGATGACCGTCGTCGTACCCACGACATGAACACCGCCAACTGGATCCCTGACCTGTTCATGAAGCGCGTCTTCGATGACGGCAAGTGGACCCTGTTCTCGCCGTCCGAAGTACCGGACCTGCACGACCTGACCGGCAAGGCCTTCGAAGAGCGCTACGAGTACTACGAAGCCCTGACCGAATACCCGGGCAAGATCAAGCTGTTCAAGACCATCCAGGCCAAAGACCTGTGGCGCAAGATGCTGTCGATGCTGTTCGAAACCGGCCACCCATGGCTGACTTTCAAGGATCCGTGCAACCTGCGCAGCCCGCAGCAGCACGTCGGCGTGGTTCACAGCTCGAACCTGTGCACCGAGATCACCCTGAACACCAACAAGGACGAGATCGCGGTCTGCAACCTGGGCTCGATCAACCTGCCGAACCACATCGTCGACGGCAAGCTGGACACCGCCAAGCTCAAGCGCACCATCGACGTCGCCGTGCGCATGCTCGACAACGTGATCGACATCAACTACTACTCGGTACCGCAGGCGAAGAACTCCAACTTCCGTCACCGTCCGGTCGGCCTGGGCATCATGGGCTTCCAGGACGCGCTGTACCTGCAGCACATCCCTTACGGTTCCGACGCTGCCGTCGAGTTCGCCGACAAGTCGATGGAAGCGGTCAGCTACTACGCGATCCAGGCTTCCTGCGATCTGGCCGACGAGCGCGGCTCGTACGAGACGTTCCAGGGTTCGCTGTGGTCCAAAGGCGTACTGCCGCTGGATTCGCAACAGATCCTGATCGAAGCACGTGGCCAGAAGTACATCGACGTCGACCTGACCGAGTCCCTGGACTGGGCACCGGTTCGCGCCCGTGTGCAGAAAGGCATCCGTAACTCGAACATCATGGCCATCGCACCGACCGCAACCATCGCCAACATCACCGGCGTCTCGCAGTCGATCG
Organism: Pseudomonas sp. 3-2; assembly: GCF_019710535.1. Lineage (NCBI taxonomy): Bacteria > Pseudomonadati > Pseudomonadota > Gammaproteobacteria > Pseudomonadales > Pseudomonadaceae > Pseudomonas > Pseudomonas sp. 3-2. The sequence continues at coordinate 4,839,682 of NZ_CP081200.1, forward strand.
AACCGACCTACCAGAACCTGTATGTGAAATCGAACCTCTCGGGCGAATTCACCGTGATCAACCCGTACCTGGTTCGCGACCTGAAGGCTCGCGGCCTGTGGGACTCGGTCATGATCAACGACCTGAAGTACTACGACGGTTCGGTTCAGCAGATCGAGCGCATCCCGCAAGAACTCAAAGAGCTCTACGCAACCGCGTTCGAAGTGGACACCAAGTGGATCGTTGACGCCGCCAGCCGTCGTCAGAAGTGGATCGACCAGGCCCAGTCGCTGAACCTGTACATCGCCGGCGCATCGGGCAAGAAGCTGGACGTGACCTACCGCATGGCCTGGTACCGTGGTCTGAAAACCACCTACTACCTCCGTGCCCTGGCCGCGACCAGCACCGAGAAGTCGACCATCAACACCGGCAAGCTGAACGCTGTTTCCAGCGGCGGCAACCACGGCGACGACTCGGTCCTGGCAGCCCCTGCCGGCCCGGCTCCAGTACCGAAGGCTTGCGCCATCGACGAGCCGGATTGCGAAGCTTGCCAATAAGCTGAGCTGAATCGGGCGTTGCGAAACGCCTGATCCGAGAAACCCCCGACAGACTTCTGGTTTGTCGGGGGTTTTCTTTTGCCCGCGCAAAAAGCAAAAGCAAAAGCCGCCCTCACCCTAACCCTCTCCCGGAGGGAGAGGGGACTGACCGAGGTGTTTTATAGAGATACGCCGACGTGAAATACCGAGGTGAACTTGGATTTTGAAACGCATACAACTCAACCCCTGCTTTCTCTGTTCCTGCTTTCTCTGTTCCTGCTTTCTCTGCTCCTGCTCCTGCTCCTGCTCCTGCTCCTGCTTCCACTTCCGCTGCTGCTGCTGCTTCCGCTCTCCACCACTCAACACGATGAGCGTTAGCTCGAGTACCGCTTTTGCCGTGCCGGCCCCATCGGAAGGCTGAGTGGAGGGATTTATCCGGGGGTGGGAGCGCAGCGACCGTGCGGCGCAGCCGCATGCATCGAGAGGAGGTGCAGCGAAGCAAACCGTAGGCGATGCCCCCGGATGAATCCCGTAACGAAGGAACACCGAGCCAAAGCGAGGTGCCGAACGCCGGGGCCCAGCGTTTTGGTTACTTTTGGGCGTCTGCAAAAGTGACTCGCCGTAAGGGCGAAACCGCCAGCGGCAGCACCCGAAGCAACGGATAAACACCCCAACCCCCAGCCAAAAAAAAGCCCCTCAAAAAGAGGGGCTCCTTAACCAGCCAAAACCCAGAAATCAGGTCATCTGAATAATGGTCTGCATGATAGTGCTCTGAGTCGAAATGGTCTTGGCGTTCGCCTGATAGTTACTCTGCCCCTTGATCAGATCAACCAGCTCATTGGTCAGGTTAACGTTCGACTCCTCCAGCGAGTTCGAAACCACCGAACCCAGCGTACCGGTCTCCGGCGCATCGTAGCCCGGAATACCCGAAGCGAAAGTCTCTTTCCAGCTGGTACCACCGATCGGCTGCAAGCCCTGCTCGTTGGTGAAGCTCGCCAGCGCAACCTGGCCGATGGCCTTGCTCTGGTTGTTGCTGAAGTTGGCGAACAGCGTACCGGTACCGTCGATGGTCAGGTTGGTGATCTGGCCAGTGGCGTAACCATCCTGAGTCGGGATCGAACGCGCGGTGTCAGCGTTGTATTGAGTGGTCTTGGCCATCGAAATGGTAATGCCGGCCGGGTTAGCCGAAGCACCGTTGGCCGTCCACACACCGTTGGTCACAGTGCCCGGTACCCAGCCAGTGAGTTTCAGGTCGCTGCTGATCACTGCAGGCGGAGTGCTGACCTGAGTCAGCTTGCCAGTGGAGTCAAAGGTCATGGTCGATGCGACAGGCGCAGTGACTTTCGGGTCGCTGCCGGTAGCATCCGGGTTGCGACCGTCCACCAGGGTGTAGACCTTCCAGGTGTTGGCGCCGGTCTTCACCATGTACTGATCCATGACATGGGAGTTGCCCTGGCTGTCATAGATCGGAGTGCTGAACGACTTGGTGTAGGTCGCGAGGTTGGTCGGGTCGAACTTGCCGGCCACTGCTGTGTCGTCGATCACCGGAGCCGTCGAGTTCAGGTTGATGGTCGAGGTCACCAGCGAGGTGGACTTCGGCGCCAGGTTCGAGGTGTCGATCTTCAGATCGGTCAACACGCCGTTGATGATCTTGCCGTTGGAGTCCACACCGTAACCTTGCAGACGCGAGGTGTAGTCGGTGTTGGTGATGAAGCCGTCCTTGTCGACCTTGAACGTACCGGCACGGGTGTAGGAGATCGAACCGTTGTTGCTCAGGGTGAAGAAGCCCGAACCGTTGATCCCCATATCCAGCACGTTGCCGGTGTTGTTGATGTCGCCTTGGGTGAACTGCTGGGAAACGTTGGCCAGACGCACGCCGTTACCAATGACCTTGCTGCCGCTGCCCAGGCGAGTCGCCGAGTAGACGTCTTCGAATTCTGCGCGGGACGATTTGAAACCGGCGGTCGCGACGTTGGCGATGTTGTTGCCGGTCACGTCCAGTTGTTTGTTGGCTGCATAGAGACCGCTAAGGCCGATATTGAAAGACATATTCCACTCCTTTGTGCCGGTTAGTCGGCTCTATATACCAATGGTTTGTACTTTGGACAGGGCGACGGTGCCCTTGCCGGACAGGTTGAGCATCAGCTCGCCGCCGGTCTGGCTGATCGTCACGCTGGTGACCGTGGCTGGCAGATAGGTCGCCAGGTCGGTCGCGGTGCCGTTGATCGAGGCGTTGGCCTTGACGGTGTAGGTACCGGTTTTCACCAGGTTGCCGTCCTTGTCCTTGCCGTCCCAGGTGAAGCTTGCATCGCCTGCGGCGCGACTGCCCAGATCGATGGTGCGAACGGTGGCGCCGCTGCTGTCGGTGATGGTGACGGTACCGCCGGCAATCGACGACGGAACGGTGACCGAACCGGTCATGCCTTTGCTCGGATCGTCCAGCTGAACCGTGTTGGTCTGCACAATCACATTGCGACCCACCAGCGACGACGCCTGCAGGGCTTGCGACGAGTTGTAGTTGCCGGCCAGCGAACTGACGGTGCTGTTGAGGGTGGTGATCCCCTCGAGGCTGCTGAACTGCGCGAGCTGGGCAACGAATGCGCTGTTGTCCTGCGGGTCGAGCGGGTTCTGGTTCTTCAGCTGAGTCACCAGCAGTTGCAGGAACGCGTCCTTGCCCAGGGCCTGGCCGCCGGTCGAGCTGTTGGTGGCCGAAGCGATGCCGCCGGTGGTCGTGCTACTGGTCTTCTTCGAAGAGTTGGCCAGTATGTCGTTCATCGTCAGGCTGCTGGTGGTATCGGTAACACTCATGGCAGTCGCCCCTTATCACTGACCGAGGGTCAGTACCTTCTGCATCATGGTTTTGGCGGTGTTCATCATTTCGGCGTTGGTCTGGAACGACCGGCTCGCGGAAATCATGTCAGCCATTTCTTCCACCACGTTGACGTTCGGGTAGTAGACGTAGCCTTTGGCGTCGGCCGCCGGATGGTTCGGCTCGTAGCGCGCTTCGAGGTTGCTCTGGTCTTCGACCACGCCCATGACCTGCACGCCCTGGCCCGCAGCATCCTGGTTCTGGAACAGCGAATTGCTGCCGCCGCTCTGGCCGCCCTGGAACATGGTGGCGAACACCGGGTGACGGGCGCGATAAGTCTGGTCGATGCTCGACGAGACGGTCTCGGCGTTGGCGATGTTCGAGGCCACGGTGTTGAGACGGGTGGTCTGGGCGCTCATGCCGCTGCCGGCAATGTTGAAAACGCTGGACAGGGACATGGATTACTCTCCGCGCAGGGCTGACACAAGCCCTTTGAATTTGCTGTTGAGCAGGGTGAAGCTGGCCTGGAAGCCGACGGCGTTTTCCGCGTAGTTCGACTGTTCCAGTTGGGCGTCCACGGTGTTCTGGTCGATCGACGGCTGCATCGGCGTGCGATACATCAGCGACTCGTCGCCATTGCCCAGACCTTCAGCTTCGATGTGACGGCTGTTGGTCATGTTCAGGGCGATGGTGCCGTTGGCGTTCTTCTGGCTCTGTGCTTCGAGCACTTTGGAGAACTCCAGATCCCGCGCCTTGTAATTCGGGGTGTCGGCGTTGGCGATGTTGTTGGCCAGCACTTCGGCACGCTGGGCGCGGAAGCCCAGAGCCTTTTCGTGAATGCCGAGCGCTTTATCGAAGCTGATGCTCATGTCGGGAACCTTCAGGTGACCGGATTTTTCGTAACTGGGTTATAGCAAGCGGCGTGCCAGTTTGAGAAAGCCCCGGATTACGGGGCTTTGCATGCAATCGGCAACACGGCAATGCCAGAAAAGCGGCAACCGGTTTCCGCCGGATGCCGCTTTTCTGCCGCCTGCCACCGGCAAAAACCTTCAGGCATAAAAAAACGGGAGCCCCTGAGGACTCCCGTTTTTTGTGTCGCCAGTGTTTCACTTCGCCTGGTAGATGATCCCCGGGCTGCACTGAACCATCTGGTAATGATCCGGCAGACCGTTCAGCGCTTCGGAAGCGCCAAGGAACAGATAACCGCCCGGCTTCAGCGTGCTGTGGATGCGCAACAGGATGTCCTTCTTCACCTCGGCGGAGAAGTAGATCAGCACGTTGCGGCAGAACACGATGTCGAACTTGCCAAGGCTTGCGTAGCTGTCGAGCAGGTTGAACGAGCGGAATTCCACCCGGTTCTTGATCGGCGCCTTGATCGCCCAGCGCCCCGGCCCTTTCGGGTCGAAGTAGCGCTGCAGACGATCGGCGGACAAGCCGCGGCCAATCGCCAGGCTGTCGTACTCGCCGGTCTTGCAGTTGGTCAGCATGCTGCCGGACAGATCCGTGGCAACGATCTGCACGCCCATCTTCAACTGACCGATGTTCGTCCGCTCGAACTCGTCGATCGACATCGACAGCGAGTAGGGTTCCTGACCCGACGAGCAGGCCGCCGACCAGATCCGCAGACGCTGGTTGGGAGCGGCCTTGATCGCTTCGGGCAGCACCTTGTTCTTCAAGACTTCAAACGGATAGGTGTCGCGAAACCACAGGGTTTCGTTGGTCGTCATGGCATCGACCACCTGCTCGCGCAAACCGCTGCGCGGCTGGGTCTGGATGCGCTGAACCAGCTCACCCAGGGACTTGATGCCTTGCTGCTCCATCAGTTTGTTGAGACGGCTCGAGACCAGATACTGCTTGTTTTCACCGAGCAAAATGCCACAGGCTTTTTCCAGGAAGACCCGGAACTGTTCGAAATCCAAATTACCCGTAGACAAATGATGCCGCCTCTTAAATCGTGTTGAACGCCGAGGGCAGAAGGCCCTTAGCTGATGTCTGCTGCTTTGATCCGGTCGACTACCCGGGATGCCAGGTCATCAGGACGGAATTTGGCCAGGAAGTCATCGGCACCGACTTTCTTGACCATCGCCTGATTGAACACACCCGACAACGAAGTATGCAGGATGATATGAAGCTTTTGCATGCGAGGGTCGCTGCGAATCTCGGCCGTCAGGGTGTACCCGTCCATCTCCGGCATTTCGATGTCGGAGATCATCATCAGGAACTCTTCTTCCGGCTTCTTGCCCTCGTCGACCAGCTTGCGCAGGTAATCCAGCGCCTGCCTACCATCGTTCAATGCCACCACTTCGACACCGACCGTCTGCAGGCAACGCGTCACCTGCTTGCGCGCCACCGACGAGTCATCGACCGTCAGCACCCGCAGCGACAACGCCTTGCTCTGGGTCTCGACATCCACCACGCCGACCGAAATCGCTTCCGGGGTCGGCGCAACTTCCGCCAGCACCTTCTCGACGTCGATGATTTCGACTAACTGATTGTCGACCCGAGTCACAGCGGTCAGGTAGTGATCGCGTCCGGTGCCCTTGGGCGGCGGATGAATCTCTTCCCAGTTCATGTTCACGATACGTTCCACCGAGCGCACCAGGAAACCCTGGGTCTTGGTGTTGTATTCCGTGATGATCACAAACGGACTGTTCTTGTCTTTCAAAGCACCGGAGCCGGTCGCCATCGCCAGATCAAGAATCGGAATGGTCGCCCCCCGGATATTCGCCACCCCGCACACGACAGGACTGGACTTGGGCATCAGCGTCAGTTGCGGGCACTGCAGCACTTCCCGAACCTTGAACACGTTGATCCCGTAGAGCTGCTGACCGTCGAGACGGAACAACAACAGCTCCAGGCGATTCTGCCCCACCAGTTGCGTGCGCTGGTTCACCGAATCCATTACACCAGCCATGCCCAGACTCCTACACCAACGCCAAGTGTTGTTGCGACGCACATTCATTGCTAAACGGCACGGCGCTTGCTTTTTAACTCGTATGAACGCTCAAACGACATTTTTCCGACGCCTGACATCTCCCCTCCGCAGAGGGCTTTGCGCGATGTCCGCCGTTTGCCTGTCTTTCGCTGGCAGCCCTGCCGTTGCTGATGCGGTTACCATGCCTGACATGCTTATCGGCGTCACTCAGGGCTTTCTTGAATTCACCGTAGAAGACTATCTGGCCACCAGTCAAACGGAAGGCCGTTATGAAATCGAGGTCAACCAGCTCGATCCACGCATGCGCATGCCTATGTGCGACAAGGAATTGACAGCGACACTGGAGAGTCCGGCACGTCCACTGGGCCGTGTCACGGTCAAGGTCCGCTGCGAAGGCGCCTCCCCCTGGACGGTGTTCGTGCCCGCTCAAGTCCGCCTGTTTCGCGAGATTGTCACCACCACCCGGCCACTCAAGCGCGCCGGCATCATCGAGCCGCAGGACGTGACCTTGCGCGAGCGCGACGTCAGCACGATCAATCAGGGTTTCCTGACGTCGGTGGATGAAGCCATCGGCCAGAAATTGACCCGACCAACGGTAGCCGATCAAGTCATTACCCTGGTGCATCTGGAACAGGCGGAAGTCGTTCGCAAGGGCGATCAAGTGGTGATCACTGCCCGCAGCGGCACCCTCGCCGTACGGATGCCGGGCGAAGCGCTGGCCAACGGCGGCCTGAAAGAACAGATTCGAGTGAAGAACCTCAACTCCCAGCGGGTCATCAAGGCGCAGGTTGTGGCGCCCGGCCAGGTGGAAGTAGCGATGTAAGCGGCGAGTGAGCGGCAGGATGAACGGATATTTGAAAAGCCCCTGAGCGTTTGGCAGAAAACTGGCGCTGACCAGAGCTGTTCCCTAAACTGTGCCGCAGCAGGACCTGCAACGGCGCATGCAAGCTCATTGCTAAATGGGCCTAAAGTTTTCCAGGGGATGGCCGAGAACATGGCAAGCGTCCAAATTCCCAGAGGTTTTTAACATGGTCATCGATTTCAGCCGTTTGAACAGCTCCTCGTCACTTACGGGCAGTACACGTACCAGCAACGCCAAGGAAACCGCCGAAACCGGCACCTCCGCGCCGCTGAATACCCCGGCCGAACAGGCCAGTACCGCAAAAAGCGGGGAATCGGTACACCTCAGCAATGAGGCTCAACAGTTGCAGAAGGTCACTGACAAGCTGCGTGATCAGCCTGCCGTCGACAAGGCCCGCGTGGCCGAGTTGAAAGCAGCGATTGCCGATGGCAGCTACAAGGTCGACAGCAACCGTGTAGCCAGCAAACTGCTCAATTTCGAAGCCCAGCGCTAGGCCTCGGTCAGCGCCAGGCTTTTGGACGCTTAAAACCCAAGGCCAGCCATGCACGACACTAATTTATTGCAACTGATCATCGACGACTTTGCTCCAGCTCAACAATTGCTGGAGTTACTGCAAACCGAGTCCCTCGCCTTGCACGGTCGCGACATGCCTCTGCTGGAAGAAATTCTGGCGAACAAGCAGGCATTGATCATTCTGCTCGAACAGCATGGCCGCAAGCGCAGCGAAATCCTCGCCAGTCTCAATCTGTCGCTCGACCGCGCCGGCCTGGAACAACTGGCCAGCCAGTCGAGCATCGGCGACCAGTTGCTCAGCCAGAGCGATGTCCTGACCGATCTGATCGCTCAGTGCCAGGCAGCCAATGCCAGGAATGGCCAGTCGATCATCATGCAACAGGCCGCCACGGCCAATCAGCTGAAAATCCTCACCGGCGGCGAGCCACCCGCGCTCTACGATGCCAGTGGCACCTTCTCCAAACTGCAGAAACCGCGCGCGCTCAGCCAGGCGTGATGCTTTCTTCTATGCTTGCGCCCTATCAACGTGCGAAACATGCTGGCAAAATACTGGCCAGCCATAGTCAAATTTTGTCTGGAGATTGATTCAACGTGTCCAACGTCCTCAGCGCGGATGATGCTCCGCAGCCCCCAAAGGTGCTCACTACACCTCTGGAAATCTCCAGCAACCTGCGCCAGCTGCAAGAAAGCCATGATCCTCTGATCATCACCTTCCACGAGCGCAGCCAGCGCTTCCAGAGCTACCTGATCAAGGTTGACCGGGAAACCGCCACGATTGCCCTGGACGAAATGATCCCACGCGATGGCGAACGCTTCCTGCTGGCTGGCGAGCCGTTCAAGGTCGAAGGTTTTCATGACGGCGTGCGCATTGCCTGGGAATGCAACGGCACGCTGAACATCGAAGAATCCAGTGGCGATCGTTTCTACACTGGCGACCTGCCCACCGAAGTGGTTTATCACCAGCGCCGCAATGCTTTCCGCGCCGCTTTGAAGCTGACCGACCTGGTCAGCGTCGAACTGGGCGGCGAAAAGCTCAAGTCGCCTATCGGCGGCAAACTGCTGGATATCTCCGCCACCGGCTGCAAACTGCGTTTCGAAGGCGACATCACCGACCGCCTGCAACTGGGCCAGGTTTATGATCGCCTGATCGCCGCGCCGCTGTTCGGCAACCAGCCCACCTCGGTCGAGCTGCGTTACCTGCACTTCGAAGAAAAACTCAACATCACCTTCGCCGGCCTGCGCTTTCACAACATCAGCGGCCCGGCGGCGCGCAACGTCGAGCGTTTCGTTTATCAACTGCAACGCGAAGCGCGTCGGTTCGATAAAGACGACCTCTGATCGACTGGCATTAAAAAACGGGCAGTCACTGCGGGGACTGCCCGTTTTTTTATGCCTGAATCACGGTCTGGCGGGGCTGATGTCCGGCCCCTCACCTTCGATTGTCGAATCGGTTGGCGCGACAGGTTCTGGCTCGGGTTCAGGTTCAGGCTCCGGAGCGACCGTATTCTGCATCTGCTCCTGCACCACTTGTTCATCGACCCGCGGATCAAGCGCAGCCACCAGCGGCGAGCTGGACATGCTGTCCGGCATCGCCACGTGATGCAGCGGTGCATCGTCGACCTGGTGCAGATTGGTCACGGCTTTCGGCCGGATCCGCCACACCAGCACCAGCGCGAAAAAGGTGAAGAACGCGTACAGGCTCTGCGGCCCGAACAGCTTCATCAGCACCCCGGCTGCCAGCGGCCCGATACTCGCTCCCACGCCGTAAGTCACCAGCAGCATCGCCGTCAGCGACACCCGACGCTCGCCTTCGACGTGGTCGTTGGAGAACGCCACCGCCAACGGGTACAGGCAGAACTGCACCAGCGAACAGAGGAAGCCGACCACGAACAGCACCTCCAGCGGCACCTGCGGCAGGATCGCCAGCGGCAACGAAGCAACCGCGAGGAACAGCGCGAAACAGCGGATCAACAGCGCCCGGTCATAGCGGTCGGACAACCAGCCCAGCGGCCACTGCACCACCAGCCCGGCAAAAATGCAGCTACCCATGAACAGACCGACCTGTTCGGTGGACAGCCCCTGCTGCGAGGCATACAGCGGCGCCAGACCGTAGAACGAACCGATGATCAGCCCGGCCCCGAGCACCGTGCTCAGCGACTGCGGCACGCGCTTGATAAAGAAGCGCGGCTCCATCGGCGCCGGGTGCAACGGCGCCGGGTGAATCCGTCGAGTCAGCGCCACCGGCACCAGACACAGGGCGAAGCACAGCGCGACCAGCATCAACAGTTCCAGACCAAGGCCCGGGTGCATGACCAGAATCAGCTGACCGAGCACCAGCCCCAGATACGACGCGATCATGTAGCCGCTGAACACCAGTCCCCGCTGATTGGCGTCGGCCTGCTCGTTCAGCCAGCTCTCGATGACCATGTACTGGCACATCATGCCGAGGCCGACGATGGTCCTCAGCACCAGCCAGGCCGGCAGCCAGTCCACCAGGCCATGACCGAGCACCGCCGCACCGACGATCCCGGCACACGCCGAGTAGGCGCGGATATGCCCGACCCGGGCGATCAGCCGGTGACCGATCTTGCCGCCCAGCACCAGACCGAAATAGTTGGCCGCCATCAACGCACCGACCCACAACCCGTCGACATGGTCGGCAGCCAGACGTAAAGCCAGATAAGTAGAAAGAAGGCCCGAGCCGATCAACATCATCAGCGAGGCGAAATACAGCGCTCGAAAGGATTTCCAGATTTGGCGCATCGGCGTTCCGAGCGGCTCCTTGCAGTAAGTATCGGGCTATCAAACGATAGCCCGACGGCGACATTTCGTCAGGCCTGGGCTGCTAGAACACGGCGTTCCCAGGGAGTGATTTCATCAAAGAAACTGGTCAACTCCATGGTCTTCGAAGCGATGTAGCCTTCGATGAACTCCGTGCCGAACAGTTCCTTTGCAAGCTGGCTGCGTTTCAGACGTTCGAGCGCCGCGTGCAAGGTACACGGCAGCGAAAGATTGTCCGGCACTTCGAACTCGCCCTGAATCGCTTCGCTTGGTTCGAGTTCATGCTCGATGCCGTACAAGCCGGCGGCCAGGCTCGCGGCAATCGCCAGGTACGGGTTGGCATCGGCCCCCGGCAAACGGTTCTCGACCCGACGCGCAACCGGCGAACTTGCCGGAATGCGCAGGCCGGCGGCGCGGTTGTCGTGGGACCAGCAGGCGTTGTTCGGCGAGGCAAACGGATGGCACAGCCGTTGATACGAATTGACGTTCGGCGCAAACAGCGCGGTGAAATCAGCCATGCCCGCCTGCTGCCCGCCGATGAAGTGGCGGAACATTGCAGTCGGCTGACCGTCCGCGTCACTGAACACGTTCTTGCCGCTGCCGATTTCGACGATGCTCTGGTGAATGTGCATCGAACTGCCCGGCGTGTGCGCCAGCGGCTTGGCCATGCACACCACGGTCAGGCCGTGCTTGAGCGCGACTTCCTTGAGCAGATGCTTGAACAGAAAGGTCTGATCGGCCAGCAACAGCGGATCACCGTGCAGCAAGTTGATCTCGAACTGGCTGACGCCCATTTCGTGCATGAAGGTATCGCGTGGCAGGCCCAGAGCCGCCATGCATTTATAGACTTCACTGAAGAACGGTCGCAGACCGTTGTTGGAACTGACGCTGAACGCCGAATGACCGTCCTCGCGACGACCGTCGAGACCGACTGGCGGCTGGAACGGTTGGGTCGGGTCGGTGTTCGGAGCGAACACAAAAAATTCGAGTTCGGTCGCCACCACCGGTGCCAGACCGAGGGCTGCGTAGCGGGCAATGACCTTCTTGAGCTGGCCACGGGTCGACAGGTTGGAGCTTTCGCCGGTGAGCTCGTCGGCATCACAGATTGCCAAGGCCCGTGGCTCTTCACTCCATGGCAATGGGTGAATCTGCGCAGGATCGGCCACCAGCGCCAGATCGCCGTCATCGCTGCCATAGAATTTCGCGGCAGGATAACCGCCCATGATGCATTGCAGCAGCACCCCCCGGGCCAACTGCAGACGCCGCCCTTCGAGGAAGCCCTCGGCGGTCATTACCTTGCCCCGTGGCACGCCGTTCAAATCCGGCGTGACACATTCAATCTCATCAATGCCCGTCAATCGCTGCGCGAGTGAACGCTGGCCATCGGTTGTCATGACGCAATCCTTGTTATTGTGCGAGCCGCGAACGGCGACCCGGACAAAATAGGCTTCGGCTGTTCGGAATATCAAGCAGCAGCCAACAAAAAGAATTCCGGTCGATGAATCGGTGATTCAGGGCAGGTAAATACTGAACACGCCGCCGCCCAACGGGCCGCCATTGCGGATCTCGGTACGCCCGCCTACACCGTTGCGCTGATGCAGCGCAGCGATGCGCCCGGCGAAGTACAGACCCAGCCCAGTGCTGCCACTGCTGTGGTTGATGCCCTGCACGTAATCGGCCTGACGCTCAAGCATTTCGGCCGGGTAACCGTCGCCGTCATCGTTGATGCTCAACACCAGTTGCCCCGCCTCGTCGCTGACGGTGATCAGCAGCGATTCGCGGGCGTAGCGGATCGCGTTGTTGATGCAGTTGCCCAGCACCGAGGCGATCAGCTCACGGTCGAAGAAGCCCAGGGGACTGAGCGGATCGACTTCGTAAGTGGCGAGGATTCCACGACTGGCGAACACTTCCTGATGCGCCGCCAGTTGCGCCTCGATGAAGTCGTCCAGCTCGTGATAGGCCGGCTGCAACGGCATCTGATTCACCCCAAGCTTGTACAGCCCGAGCAGTTGCACCAGCATGCCGTTGAGGTGGGCGAACTCGAAGTCGATCACGCCCTGCTCCGCCCCTTGGCGCTGCGCCTCGGGCAGACGCGCCAGCCATTGGCTGTGGGCCTGCATCAGCATCGCCAGAGAGTTCTTCATGTCGTGCACGGTGGAGGCGATCACCGTGGAAAAATCCAGTGCCTGCTCGTCTTGGTTCATTCGCCAAACGCCTTGCTTTTCAGCTTCTGATAACGCGGATAACGCGCGTCGGTATCGGGCATCATGCCCACCAGTTTCAGGCAGGCCCGACATTCTTCCAGCTCCGCCGACGGCACATTGGTGTCGGTGCCGTGCAGCAGCGACTGGGCCATGTTCAGCGCGATACTGATGTTCTTCGGTTGCATCTTCAGCGCCTTGCGGAACACCTCGCGGGCCTCCACCAGGTTGCCGGTCTTGTACACGCGCACGCCCTGCCGGTTGAGGTCGGCGGCCGCGTTGCTGGAGCTGAGAATAGTCGGATCGTCAGTGAGCTTCGCGATGTCTTTCATCACCGTCGGGTCATCACCATAGATTTCCGCGCAGCTCTTGAGCATCGAGGTGCCCGCCTCGGTCTGGCCGAGCATCTGCAATTGCTTGGCCACCAGCAACGCGGCCTCGGGGCTCATGAACTGCTCCATGCCGTCCAGGCGCATCAGCGCTTGTTCGGTGAGTTTTTCGGCGGTCTCGGCATCGTTGAGCAACAGGCTCGTGGCCTTCATCAGACGCGCGCGAATCTGCAGGCCCGGATCGGTCGGGTTTTCCTTGGCCACGGCGCTGAGGGTGGTGTTGATCTCCAGACGCGTACGGGTGTCGAGCCCGCGTTCGCTGCCTTTGCTGATCAGCGCATGGGCCAGGCCGAGATTGCTTTCCGGATCCTTGAACCGCGATTGCGCGCCCTGATTCACCGCCTGGCGATAAGCCCGGGAAGCGGTGTCGAAATCTTCGTTGGCCATCGCCAGCTTGCCCAGCAACGCCTGACGGCGCACCGCCAGCGGCGACAGGCGAATCGCTTCCTCCAGCACTTGCTGCGCGCCTTTGGTATCGCCTTCGGCGACCAGCACGTCAGCCATGCCGTCATACAGCGCCGGCATCATCGGGAAGACCTTCAGGGCTTTTTCGTAAACGCCCTTGGCCTGACTGACCTGCCCGCGCTTGAACAACAACTTGCCTAACCCGGCAAAGGCCCACGGCAACGGCCGGTCAGCGATGATGCTGTCGTAAAGGCGCTCGAGCGCTTCGTTCTGGTTCATGTCGCGCAACGCATCGGCGCGATAACGCAGGCACAGCGGCGAATAACGGATGTCCTGTTTACACAGGGCGATGCAGGCGTTGAGCACTTCCATCGGTTTGCCGCGGTCGAGGGCTTGCAGAATCGGCTTGAGCAGGGTCTTGCGCTGCTCCAGACGCTCCAGCCGCTGAGCGAGGCCGGAGCGATTGAACGGCTTGGTCAGGTACGCGTCCGGTTCGTGCTCCAGGGCACTGAGCACCATCGCCTGACTGGTCTCGGCCGTGACCATCACGAACACCGCTTCGTGGCTGATCAGCTTTTCCATCATCAGGTCTTCCAGCACCTGCTGACCGTTCTTCTTGCCATCACCGAGGTGGAAGTCCTGAAGGATGAAATCGTAGGACTTCTGCGCACACATTTTCAGCGCCTGCTCACCGGTGTCGGCGGTGTCCACGTCCTTGACGCCCAACTCGCGCAACATCGAACGCACGGAACTGCGGAAATCCGAGAAATCATCGACGATCAGAAAACTCTTTTGGTGATACGACAGCATCGAGGATTTCCAGGCAATTGAAGAAGATGGACCATTTCCAGGCGCGCAGATGATAGCTGCCGGCCAAATGCTATCAAGCGATTTCGCGCGACTCTGAAGTCACCGAACGGGTTATCGGCCGGATCAGCGGTTCTCTTGAAGCGGGGGTTCAAGATTCGTTGCGCAAGGATTACCCTGCGCGGCGGTTCTCACCTTCCAACGGCAAAGGATTCATCGTGTACATCAAGGGACGCTACATCGTGTCGGCCTGTGCGCTGCTGTTTTTTCAGCAGGCACTGGCGAGCGGAATGGATTGCACAAAGGCTGCGAGTGTTGTGGAGCAGGCGATTTGCGCGGACAAGCCGCTATATGAGCTGGATGTGCAGATGGGGGCGGCTTACCGGAAGTTGATGAAAGCTGCCCCGGAGCAGGCCGAAGTGAAAAAGGCTCAGCGTCAGTGGCTGAAAGAGCGTGATCGATGTGGCGAGGAGTTCGGTTGTCTGAACCAGCGTTATCAGGATCGTTTGCAGGTCTTGCACGCGCAGTGGATCGAGGCGGCGGCCTACAAGCCAGACGACATTGATAGACAGGTCATGGAGGATCTACAACAACGGATTCGGGAGATGAGCAAGGAGAACCCGGAGTTTGCGCTGGAGCGGGCGCTGGATTCTCTGACCCTTGGCTACGTCGGCAGCTCATTTTCAGCCGAATTGGATGAAGATGAGCAACCGCTCTTCCCTACGACCATTCCCAAAGATGTCACGCAAGACGAGTGGAAAGCACTGCAAGCATCCGACATCAAGGGAGCCGCAGAGTCCGGCCAAACCTCGTACACCCTGATGGATCTGGATGGTGACGGCCAGCGCGACCTCATTGTGGAAACCTACGCTGGCGGCACCGGGATGTTTCATTACACGGAAACCTGGCGTCACGTCGACGGCAGATTTATCAGGAGAACGGCTGAGATTGCCCCTCAGACCAGTAACGACAGTGTCCTTTTCTATACCAATGACCGCGGCGCCAATCAATCCGCGTACCTGATTGGTGCTCGCGGAAAAATCTATTTCGCCTACCGAAACGGCAGCTACGGCGAAGATCAGGTCTATCTGCTCAATCCCCTGAAGATCAACCGGGAGGCGCCAACGATCAGCGTGCGCTATGACTACCAACTGACCGTTCCACATACTCAGCACATCGAGGACAGCGATAAAGCCTACGAACTGGAACCGTCCCTGCAGAAGGTTCTAGCCCAGGCGGTGGCCGGCATGAATGCAAATCCAGGGATGACGGGACAGCAGAAAACACCACTCTGCCCCATCCCTCCATCCGCCAAGGACACTGAGGAGTACTACGGCTATGGCGCGAGTTACTACGCGATCGAACCTGTCGCCGATTTCCCCGTAGTCATTGGTGATGATTGTTATGTCGCACGACTGATCAACTGGTTCGGTACCTACGACGAAAAAAGCGGTCTGCCTGCGTTACTGTTGATGCGCAAACCCGAGTCCGAAGATCCGCAGCGCAGTTATTCAGTGAACGGGCGCCGGCACATCACGCAGGTCAGCACGTCAGTGGGCAAAACCGAAGGCGGAGCTGATAATTTCTAAAGCTTCGCGCCTTTCGAAATACAAAAAAGCCCCACCAGATTTCTCTGCATGGGGCTTTTCAATTCAGGGCGCTTCTCAGACCTCCGCCACCAACACATCGGCAATCCGAATACTCAATGCCGCACCTGTCAGCGTCGGGTTCACGCAGGAGGACGATGGCATGACGCTCGTGCCTGCGATGAACAGGTTCGAATGGTCGTGACTGCGGCAATCGCGGTCCACCACCGAATCTTTCGGATCATCGCCCATGATGGTGGTGCCCATGATGTGCTGACGGTTCTGGAAGCCCGTGTCCGTGCTGAGGATGTCGGCGTCGAGCAGTTTTGCAAACTGCTTGAAGTCTTCCAGCGCCTTCTCTTTACCGGCGTGCCAGTAGTCGGGAACGCTGTAGTAGATCTCGGGAACCGGCAGACCGATGGCGTCGAACTTGGTCTTGCTCGGGGTGACCCGGTTTTCCGGCAGCGGCAAGGTTTCGAAATCGACGGCCCAGTTCAGGGAGCGCGCCGATTGCAGGCGGATCTGCTCATCGAGCTTCGAGCCCAGCACGCCTTTGGCAATCAGGTTCGAAGTGATTTGCGACGTCGGCACGGTGTTGCGTACCTTGATCTTGTAGCTCGGGTAATCGTTGCGAAACGCGCCATCGCGACTGTTCAGATAGACCAACAATTGCGTCGGCCCTTCGCCCGGCCACATGTCTTCCTTGGTCATGACGTTCATGCTGATGCCGGTGTGGTCCATCAGGTTGCGCCCGACCTGATCCGAGGAGTTGGCAATCCCGTTCGGGTACTTTTCCGAGGTCGACATCAACAGCAGCTTCGGCGACTCGATACCGTATGCCGCCAGTACAAAGGCCCGGGCGGTCAGTTTGTGTTTGGACTTGTCGGGGCGCATGTACCAGATCGCAGTGATCTTGCCGTCGTCGCCCGCCTCGATCTTGTAGACGACGGAGTTGTCCAGCACCTTGGCGCCATGGCGCTCGGCTTCATCGATGTGCATCGAACCATCGTACTTGGCGGCAATCGGACACACCGGGTTGCAGTTGTTGTTGCCGGCACAGGGAGGCCGTTTGCCATAGGGGCGGGTCGCCCGGCCATTCGGCTCGAGGATCGGGTTATACCCGCCCTTGCCGAGCAATTCGGAAAGGCGCTTGAACATGTAGCTCGGCTTCAGGCCCTCCATCGGATAGGGAATCGAGCGCGGCGGATAGGCGTCCCCGCCCTGCCCGCTTTCGTCCTGGCCGTCGACGCCGGAAACGCCCAGTTCGATTTCAGCTCGAGCGTAATACGGTTCCAGTTCGTCATAACTGATGGGCCAGTCACGACCACGGCCATACAGCGACTTGAGACGAAAATCATTGGGCAGCATGCGCCACAGCGAGGAACCGAAATGCCAGGTGGTGCCACCCACCACACGCAGATAAGAGGTGTTGTATTTCACCGGCCCTACCTGCTGCAGATAGTCGCCATAGGTAGAGGGCGCGTGGGGCAGGCTCGGATAAGGCGACCCGGCGCCCTGCAGCTTGGCATTGGCCAGCGAGAGTTTTACCGGGGCATTGCGGAATGTTTCTACCACATCACGGCGATTCACCCGGGGACCGGCCTCGAGCACGATCACCGACTTGTTCGCTTTGGCCAGGCCCGTGGCGATCAGACCGCCCATGACACCGGAACCGATGATCACCACATCGGCATCGAATTGATCGCTGCTCATACTGTCGAGTCCTGATTGACTGCTGGCTTGGGACCCCATGAATCCGGGCCGCCACCGTAGGTTGGAATGATGAGAATGCCGTGAGTGGGCTGATACATCATGGCGAGGGAATAGCTGATCAACTCGGCATCCGCCGGCTCACCGACGATACCCAGATACCAGGCGGAAATGATGCTGGTGGCCGTGGCCCGCAGCGACGGATCCGGGTTCGGTTGCGCCAGGTATTCATCGACATGCTTGTAACCCTGTGCGCCGATCAATTGTTTCAGGGCAATCACGTTGGTCGAGAAATTCGGCGCGCGCTTGTCCAGCGCGGCGTAGTAACGACCGGCCAGAACCGGATTGACCGCACGGCTGACCAGAAACTGCGACAGCGCAATGAAATCGTCGCTCGAAACCTGCGCTGCCAGCACCGACTGCCAGGGCAGCGCACTGCCGATCATCGCGGCCAGGCCCAGCGTCACGGAACCGCGCAACAGATTGCGGCGAGTGAGCCCAGTCGAGCTTTCGGTTTGAGTTTTTTCGTGTTTGTGCGTCATTGAAGTGTCCATTGCTCAGGCCTCCTTGCGCCGACGTGCAATCAAGGCCCATGCGCCCAGGCCGATCAACACGCACACGAGAATGATGACCGGGATCGTAAACTTCGCCATCACTGCCAGTGGCGCCTGGGGCCCACCGTTGCGTACCTGTGCCACATCGGCGGCGGTGACAACCGTGTCGGCATTGCCGTAGCGCGACAGCACGTAGTTGCTGACGTCGGCAATCTGCTGGTCGTTCAGGCGGTCGGTGAACAACGCGTCCGGGCCGAAACCCGGCATGTCGATGGCCACACCGTCGACTTCACGATGCACGCCGTACACGATGGCTGCGATCAGGTTGTCGCTGCGACTGGTGGCAGTGTTGTGAAACAGCGATGGGTATTCCCGCGTGCCCTGACCGTCCGGCTGATGGCAATTGGCGCAAGTGCCACTGAAAATATGCCAGCCTGGGTTGTCCCCCGGTTTGCCTCCGCGCAGCGTCAACTCATCGACCGATGCCTGACCGTACTCGTGCCGGGCCTTGCTCTCCCCGGTCTTGATCGGCGTGGTCTGCAACAGATAGGCCGCGATGGCTTTGAGATCCGCATCGCTCAGATGCTGCAGACTGTTCTCCACCGCCTCGGCCATTGGGCCTGCCGCCTGGGCCTTGCCCTCGACGTGACCGGTACGCAGATAGGCCACGATCTCGTCGCTCGACCAGGCACCGATGCCGCTGACTTTGTCGGAAGTGATATTGGGGGCATACCAACTGCCCAGTGATCCGCCGGCCAACGGTTTTGCGCTGTCGGCCGCCATCAGGACATTGCGCGGTGTGTGGCAGGTATCGCAGTGAGCCAGGCCGTTGACCAGATAGTCGCCACGGTTGACCTCGGCAGGCTTGGCCGGATCCGGCGTAAAGCGCGCCGTGCTGTGGAACAGCGCGTTCCAGCCAATCATCGATGCGCGGATATTGAACGGGAAATCCAGAGCGGTTTCCTGGTTCGGCGTATCGACCGGCGCCACTTCATGCATGAAGTAGTCGTAGAGCGCAGCAATGTCGCTGTCGGTCATCTTCGAATAGGAGGTGTAGGGCATCGCCGGGTAAAGCCGAGTGCCATCGGCCGCCACCCCGTCACGCACCGCACGGGCGAATTGCTCAGACGTGTAATTGCCGATGCCCGCCGTTTTCGAAGGCGTGATGTTGGTCGAGTAGATCGTGCCCATCGGTGAGCCGAGCGGATAGCCGCCCGCAAAAGCCCTGCCGCCTGGCGCCGTATGGCAAGCCACACAGTCAGCCGCTACCGCCAGACGCTTGCCCGCCGAGGCCGTGCTGTCGAGCGTCTCGCCGTACGCGGTGCCAGCTATGGCGATCAGCAGCGTAACCAATCCGGCAGAGGCGTACCCCTTGCGTTTCCCTTTATCAATGCGACGCGACATGAGTCCTACCCTAGGCTGCTTCGTTCTTTTTTTTCACGGTTCTGGAAATCACGAACACAGCGTCCTCGTCATCTTGAGCGACAAGGACGAAGAGGTACGATGTCGTACGTATTTATTGGAATATTCCACATAATGTAACACTTGGCAACAAATAGAAAAGGCCAAGTGCCATCTTTTGTATGTATGTGCTGAATGCTCTAAAACGCTGGTTACAAGGGGGTTTAATGCGGAATATATTTAGATAAGAAACAACTGGTAACCCTACAGTTGTGGACTCCGCAGCCGAAAGATGTACGACGACAAGCCATTTCGTACGAGCTGCGCTCGATATTGCTCCGCCCCCACATGTCAGCAGGATGCCCCTTATGAGTTGGTTGAATGACGCAAGACTTTCCACGAAATTGATCACGGCCTTCGCGGCGTGCGCCTTCATCACCCTAGGGGTGGGCCTGCTGGGAAGCCGGGGAGTGACCGAACTCTCGACAAGCCTCAGATCGGTGTTCGGCAACAACCTCGTCGCCGTCGCCAACATCGCGCAGACCAAAATCAAGGCTGTCGGACAGACCCGTGACATGTATCGGCTTTACGTCGCCACTGCCGCCAACCTGCCCCAGAGCACCAAAGACGAATTTCTCGCCTCGATGAGCGCCAACCAGTTGGCGAGTGAAAAAGCCTTTGCCGAATACCGGAAAACCGAGCTTGCCGACGACGAACGTGCAGCCGGTGACCGGATGGAGAAGGCCTGGCCCGTTTACCAGGCGATCGTGCAAAGGTATCTGGGCCTGATGAAGGCCGGCGACCTGGAAAATGGCCGCGAACTGCTGCTCGGCGACCTGCAGAAAAACTACCGCGTCGTCATGGACGAATTGACCATCATGACCAACTCCAACGACATGCAGGTCAGCGAAGCCGCAAAGCGATCGGTTCTGACGGAGTCCTCTGCCAAGATCTCGCTGTACATCGGCATCGTGCTGGCCTTTGTCGCGGCGATTTTGCTCGGCCTGTTCATCAGCCGACTGATCAGCCGCCCCATCTCCAAAGCCGTTGAAAGCGCCCGAAGCATCGCTGGCGGCGACTTGACTCAAAACATCGTCAGCACCGGCCGCGACGAGGCCGGCCAGCTGCTCACGGCCCTGGCCGAGATGCAGGGCAGTCTGAAAAGCACTATTCAGCAGATCGCCAGCGCGGCGGATCAACTGGCGTCCGCCGCCGAAGAACTCACCGCCGTCACAGACAATGGAAGCCGCGGACTGATTCGTCAGAACGACGAGATCCAGCAGGCAGCGACGGCTGTCACGGAAATGACCTCCGCCGTGGAGGAAGTTGCGCGCAATGCGGTATCCACCTCCGAGGCCTCCCAGACCACCAGCCGGGAAGCCAGCAACGGCCGCGATCAAGCGCGAAACGCCGTTGCCGCGATCAACCATGCAACCACGGAAATCGCCACCTCCACCACCATGGTCAAGGACCTGGCGGAGAAAGTACGGGACATCGGCAAGGTTCTGGATGTGATCCGGGGGATTGCCGAGCAAACCAATCTGCTGGCGCTTAACGCCGCCATCGAGGCTGCACGCGCGGGTGAGCAAGGTCGAGGTTTTGCCGTGGTCGCCGACGAGGTACGAGCCCTGGCGGCAAGAACCCAGGCTTCGACGGGGGAAATCGAAGGCATGATCAACGACGTTCGCAACAGTGCAGACGAAGCCGTCGGCGCCATGGGGAAAAGCCAGGCGCTGGTCAGCGAAACCCAGTCACTGGCGCAAGCGACCGGCCAGGCGTTGGAGCTGATTGCCGACGGCATCTCGCAGATCAATGATCGCAACCTCGTCATCGCCACAGCCTCGGAAGAACAGGCACACGTAGCTCGCGAAGTGGACCGAAATCTGGTCAACATCCAGGATCTCTCCACCCAGACGGCGGCAGGCGCGCATCAGACCAGCGCCTCGACCCAGGAACTGTCCAACCTGGCGGCGTCGTTCAACACCCTGGTCAGTCGCTTCCGCTTGTAAACTCGCGACAACAAAAAAGCCCCGCCAGATCACTCTGCGCGGGGCTTTTTCCATAGATGGTGTCCCAGGGCAGGTTCGAACTGCCAACCTTCCCCTTAGGAGGGGGATGCTCTATCCAATTGAGCTACTGGGACACAAATCTGTCGGTGCGACAGACGGCGTGCATGTTAACGGCCGGGCCCTGTTTTGTCATGTCGTCCGCAGGGCTTTTTAAGTGTAGGCAGGCGCCTTGCAAGGGTGCCGGACGTTTTACCGTGCAATTTGCATCATCCGCAAAAGCCATCATTGCAAAATGCAATGTACGGGACTCGAAAAACCCTTCTAAATGCTTGTTTTTAAAGGACTTAACAGAGGTTAGACTGTTGGCACGACGGCTGCTTTACAGGTTCTTATACAAGAACAACCGGAGACTCGTCTCATGAACAGCGCCCTCGTGTTCGCAAACGCAATCGCACTGACTGTCCTGGTGGGCTTTCACTTCGCCCCCGAGGACAACGAGAAAGTGGCCGGGCGCATGCCGCACTACCTGCAAGTGCAGAAGGCGCCACAATGGGCGGTCTTGAGCGATCAAAGCTTCGCTCCGCAAGCAGTCAGCGAGTCTGAACAGGCGTTGCCGACGCATTCGACTGAACGTCTGGTTTTTTGAAATATCTTCAGGAGTACAGCATGTCCAAGTCAGCTGCAGGATTTCTGATCCTCGCCTTATTGAGTGGCCTCGGGCATTTTTCGCTGTTCGAGGAAACCGAAATATCCCTGCCCTTGATCGGTTGCGGCGTCTTTTCGGCGCTGTTCGTATTGGCACTGGTGGCCGGGCGCAAGATCAAGTTTGATCCGGTATTGCGCTGAACCTGACCAGCTCCAGCAGATGATTGACTGCATCGGCCAGAGCGCCCGAGTTGTCGATCAGGTGCACAGGACTATCAGTTGAACGCCTGTCCTTGAACAGCGTATTGCGCGCCAGCCTCGCATCGATCTGCTCAAGCGTCTCCCGGCCACGCCGGAGCAGTCGCTCACGCAGGACATCCTCCCGAACCGTCAGCAACACCGGCACCAAAGTCGGGTAGCTTTCCAGCGCTTGCCGAAGGTTTGCCCGAGAGCCGTTTACCAGGACGTGTTTGCCGGCTTTCAGCCATTGATCCATTTCCACCGGAATGCCATAGGCGAGACCGTTAGCCTGCCACGCCAGTGAAAACTCGCCGGCACGCTGACGTCGGTCGAACTCCTGCGGCGTCACACCGATCGCATCCTCACCCACGGATTCGGCCGAACGGGTGATGACCCGGCGCATGACTTCACAATTCAACGCCCGCAAAGGTTCGCGCGCAGCCTCAATCAGGCTGTCCTTGCCGGAGCCGGAAGGTCCCATGAGATAAATCAAATTTCCATCCATCCTGAAAACGCCCTCCGGCGGGCAGTTGCCCCTAGTAAATCGGCCATTTGCCACTATCCTGTACAAGGTAAGGAACAACGATTCAACCCGCATAGCATGCACGTTCTGAGGCCTTCGGGCATCAGCCGACGTGCTTCAGGAGGCGGTCAGCGATACGGGCCGATGCATTCTTTTCAAACCAGTCCGCATTTCTGATAATTGGTGCTGGCATTACGCCTTTACCCGGATCAATATTTGTCACAGAATTGACGCCAATGATCTGGCAATTTTGAGGCATGATGCGCGCCTCTTAACAATTCAGGTTGAACCATTTGGCGCGGATGCTTGTCCTACCACACATCCTGCGGCCAATCCCGAGAACCGCTCCCCTGAACTAACCGGTTAAATATATGCGCCCATTGAAACAGGCAATTTATTCCAGCCGTACGGCTGACAAGTTCGTCGTACGTCTGCCAGACGGAATGCGTGAA
Source organism: Pseudomonas sp. 3-2 (assembly GCF_019710535.1). Lineage (NCBI taxonomy): Bacteria > Pseudomonadati > Pseudomonadota > Gammaproteobacteria > Pseudomonadales > Pseudomonadaceae > Pseudomonas > Pseudomonas sp. 3-2. Next base: position 4,863,019 of record NZ_CP081200.1, read on the forward strand.
CGCATTGCCGAGGTGGCTCGCAATCATCACCGCAGCATGAACTCCGAGATCATTGCGCGCCTTGAGCAGAGTCTTATTCAGGAAGGTGCACTGGGCGAAGAACTGAGCATGCGCCTGGACAGCCCTGAGCTGTCGTTGCACGAACGCGAGCTGCTGCAACGCTTCCGCCAACTCTCCCATCGCCAGCAGAACGCGCTGGTGTCTCTGATCGCCCACGACGCCGAAATGGCCGCAGACGCATCCTGAGCCAAACCGAACATCTCAAGCCAGCATGAATGCTGGCTTTTTTTTGCCTGCAATTTGAGTTTTCCAAGGACGTAAAAAAGCCCGCCAATCGGCGGGCTGTTTCAATGCAGTCGGTCAGAGCAGGAAGATCGTCGCCAGCCCCAGAAAGATGAAGAAGCCGCCACTGTCGGTCATGGCCGTGATCATCACGCTGGCGCCCATCGCCGGATCGCGACCCATCTTCGCCAGGGTCATAGGGATCAACACCCCCATCAACGCTGCGAGTAGCAAGTTCAATGTCATGGCAGCCGTCATCACGACGCCTAGTGACCAGCTTCCGTAGAGCAAGTAAGCAACCACGCCGATCACGCCACCCCAGACCAGGCCGTTGATCAACGCCACGGCGAGCTCCTTGCGCATCAGACGCGAGGTATTGCCGGTGCTGACCTGATCGAGGGCCATGGCGCGAACGATCATGGTAATCGTCTGGTTGCCGGAGTTACCGCCAATGCCCGCCACGATCGGCATCAGCGCCGCCAGGGCCACCAGCTTCTCGATCGAACCTTCGAACAGGCCGATCACCCGCGAGGCGACGAACGCCGTGATCAGGTTGATCGCCAGCCACGCCCAACGGTTGCGCAGAGATTTCCAGACCGAAGCGAAAATATCTTCCTCTTCACGCAGACCCGCCATGTTGAGGACTTCGCTTTCGCTCTCTTCACGAATCAGGTCGACCATTTCGTCGATGGTCAGACGGCCGATCAGCTTGCCGTTCTTGTCGACCACCGGGGCCGAGATCAAGTCGTAACGTTCGAACGCCTGAGCGGCGTCGTAGGCGTCTTCATCCGGGTGAAAACTCACCGGGTCACTCGCCATGACTTCGGAAACCTGTTTCTCCGGATCATTGACCAGCAAACGCTTGATCGGCAGCACGCCCTTGAGCACGCCGTCGTAGTCGACCACGAACAGTTTGTCGGTATGGCCCGGCAGCTCTTTGAGGCGGCGCAGGTAACGCAGAACCACTTCGAGACTGACATCCTCACGGATGGTCACCATCTCGAAGTCCATCAGCGCACCGACCTGCTCCTCGTCGTAGGAGAGAGCAGAACGCACACGTTCGCGTTGCTGCTGGTCCAGAGTCTCCATCAGCTCATGGACGACGTCTCGCGGCAGCTCGGAGGCCAGGTCAGCAAGCTCGTCGGCATCCATGTCCTTGGCCGCAGCCAGGAGCTCGTGATCGTCCATGTCGGCGATCAGGGTTTCACGGACGGAATCGGATACTTCGAGAAGAATGTCGCCGTCGCGATCAGCCTTGACCAACTGCCAGAGCGTCAGACGATCGTCCAGCGGCAGGGCTTCAAGAATGTAGGCGACGTCGGCGGAGTGCAGATCATCGAGCTTGCGTTGCAACTCGACGAGGTTTTGCCGGTGGACCAGGTTCTCGACCCGGTCATGATGCGGGCCTTCCTGGCGATGAGTCAGGTCTTCGACGACCCGTTGGCGCTGCAGCAGCTCGACGACCTGAGCCAGGCGATCCTGCAGGCTTTCCTGTGTTTTCTTTACTTCGATTTCGGACATAGGCGAACTCCACTCCCAGCAGCGGGGCACGCCGGAAGGATCAATCAGTCAATTCATGATTGGTGAAACGGGTTACTGAATAACTACTGGGTAAGTCCATGGAGGTTTTCCATAAGCCCCGGCGGGGCTGACGGGCGCAATGATACACCGCCTGACGGTTTTAAACGTTAAAAAATCGTGGCTGAAACAAGCGCTTGCGAGACAAAGCTGAGCGCTGTCCTGATCCTTCACACTGCGACGACTCATCCTGAAAAGAAAACACACCGGCGGTGAAAAAACTGCCGGCTAAGCTTGAGAAGGATCGTCATGGAGGACGCCGAATGCCATCGAAAACATCCCGATTCATGCTGACCACCCTGCTCTGCCTGCCCACCATCGGGAACGCAACGACACTTCATCGCTGCGAAGCTTCTGATGGTAGCGTCACGTTCACAACGCTGAGCTGTGCGAACGACGAGCACCTTTCGTTGCAGGAAGTTCGCCCCTACTCGCCAGGCTCGACAGTCAACCTGATACCCGAAGCCCGGCATGAAGAAATATCCGGTATGAATATCAGAAAACGAGAAATGGCCGTCGTTGGGCGCACCCAGGACAAATGCGGAGATCTGATCGACGCACGACAGAAGCGCGAGGCGATCATCAATCAACGAATCATCGCCGGCATGAGCCAACAGGATGTTGAAAGCGCTTTGGGCAAACCCGACAAGGTGAGCATCCGCAATTCGGCAACGAGTTATCGTTACGACCTCAAGCGAGGGCGCAGTGCTCAAATCGATTTTGATGAGAAAGGATGCGTGACAGGAAAAGCCAAATCCAGGACAGCAAAAAGCCCGCGTTAAACGCGGGCTTTTCGGTATATGGTGCACTCGACAGGATTCGAACCTGTGACCGCTCGGTTCGTAGCCGAGTACTCTATCCAGCTGAGCTACGAGTGCAATTTGTGTTTTTAGACCAGACCACAACTGGCTGTAACCAAGTCATCCGCATCGCTGCAACTGACTCTTAAATGGTGCACTCGACAGGATTCGAACCTGTGACCGCTCGGTTCGTAGCCGAGTACTCTATCCAGCTGAGCTACGAGTGCATTTTGTGTTTTTAGACCAGATCACAACTGGTTGAAGCCGAGTCATTTACATCGCTGCAATTGACTCTTAAATGGTGCACTCGACAGGATTCGAACCTGTGACCGCTCGGTTCGTAGCCGAGTACTCTATCCAGCTGAGCTACGAGTGCATTTGTTGCGCCGCATTATAGCCCGTCTAATCTCTATTCCAACCACTTTTTCTATAAATTTCAACAACTTACATAAAAAGCCAGATTACAACGTACTAAGCAAATAATGGCGGAGAACGGGGGATTCGAACCCCCGACACCCTTTTGAGGTGTACTCCCTTAGCAGGGGAGCGCCTTCGGCCACTCGGCCAGCTCTCCGCAACACGGGGCGTATATTAACCACCTTCTTCCCCGTTTGCAAACATAAAAATCGATAAAAATTAATGGCTTGGTTCTTCGTCCTTCTCTTTCTTTATACGCAGATAGATTTCTTCACGGTGCACGGCCACCTCTTTCGGGGCGTTGACGCCGATACGCACTTGATTTCCTTTGACGCCGAGCACGGTCACGGTGATTTCGCCATCACCGATAATCAGGCTTTCTGCGCACCGACGAGTCAGAATCAGCATACCTTTCTCCTCACGCGAATCATTTCAGGGACAACAGTCTGCAAAAAAAAGGCACCCGACCTACAACCGGAGCGATCGTAGCCCTACATGCCTGAGTATTGACCAGCGCGAGCAAAAGAACAGTTCGGGGGCTCGCGCCATTCAAAAAATAAAGGGCGCGGTCAGACCGCGCCCTTCAGACAACGCATCACTCGCCCTGACGGGCCGGAGCGTCGAGCTCGAAAGCCGTGTGCAGGGCGCGCACGGCCAGTTCCAGGTACTTCTCTTCGATCACCACGGAAACCTTGATTTCCGAGGTCGAGATCATCTGGATGTTGATGCTTTCCTTTGCCAGGGATTCAAACATGCGGCTGGCCACGCCTGCGTGGGAACGCATACCGACGCCGACGATCGAGACCTTGGCAATCTTGGTGTCGCCAACCACTTCACGGGCACCGATCTCGCGAGCGGTGTTTTCCAGCACGGTTTGCGCGGACTGGTAGTCGTTGCGGTGCACGGTGAAGGTGAAGTCGGTAGTGTTATCGTGCGCGACGTTCTGCACGATCATGTCGACTTCGATGTTCGCGGCACTGATCGGGCCGAGAATCTTGAACGCCACGCCCGGGGTGTCTGGCACGCCACGGATGGTCAGCTTGGCTTCATCGCGATTGAAAGCGATGCCGGAAATGATCGGCTGTTCCATGGTTTCCTCTTCATCAATAGTAATGAGGGTGCCCGGACCCTCCTTGAAGCTGTGCAGTACGCGCAGCGGAACGTTGTACTTGCCGGCGAACTCCACCGCGCGGATCTGCAACACCTTGGAACCGAGGCTGGCCATTTCCAGCATCTCTTCGAAGGTGATCTTGTCCAGACGCTGAGCAACCGATACCACGCGCGGGTCAGTGGTATAGACACCATCGACGTCGGTGTAGATCTGGCACTCATCAGCCTTCAGCGCAGCGGCCAGCGCCACGCCGGTGGTGTCGGAACCGCCACGACCCAGGGTCGTGATATTGCCGTGCTCGTCGACGCCCTGGAAACCGGCGACCACCACCACGCGACCTGCTTTCAGGTCACCGCGAATCTTCTGGTCATCGATCTGCAAGATACGCGCTTTATTGTGCGCACTGTCCGTCAGGATCCGCACCTGGTTGCCGGTGTACGACACCGCCGGCACACCGCGCTTGATCAGCGCCATGGCCAACAGGGCGATCGTCACCTGCTCACCTGTGGAAACGATCACATCCAGTTCGCGCGGAACCGGTTGATCTTCGCCACTGATTTGCTTGGCCAGATCGATCAGACGGTTGGTCTCGCCGCTCATTGCAGACAGCACAACCACCAGGTCATCGCCGGCATCGCGGAATTTCTTAACCTTGTCGGCGACCTGCTCGATTCTCTCGACAGTGCCGACCGAGGTGCCTCCAAATTTCTGTACGATCAAAGCCATTTCAAAGCCGCCTCTGCCCATGAAGGGCGCCCAATAATCACTCGAACAGCCGCCGGGCCCGCCACTAGACTGCGGGCCCGACGGGCCGTCTTATAAACCCTGCTCGACGAATGGAACGGTCAGCGCCAGTGCGCCATCCAGTGCGCCGGCGTCGACACCGCCGCCCTGCGCCATGTCCGGACGACCACCGCCCTTCCCGCCCACTGCCGCAGCAGCCTGTTTCATCAAATCACCGGCTTTGAGTTGGCCAGTCAGGTCCTTGGTCACGCCTGCGACCAGTACGACCTTTTCCTCATGGACACTGCCGAGCAGGATCACTGCGCGGCCGAGTTTGTTTTTCAGCTGATCGACCAGCGCCAGCAGCGCCTTGCCGTCCTGACCATCCAGACGCACGGCCAGCACTTTCACGCCCTTGACGTCCACAGCCGAAGCCGACAGATCGTCGCCCGCAGCGGCGGCAGCCTTGGCCTGCAACTGCTCGAGCTGCTTTTCAAGCGCACGGTTGCGCTCCAGCACCGCCGACAGCTTGTCGATCAGGTTGTCGCGGCTGCCCTTGACCAGGCTGGCCGCTTCCTTGAGTTGTTCTTCAGCAGCGTTCAAGTAAGCCAGCGCCGCAGCGCCAGTGACCGCTTCGATACGACGCACGCCCGATGCCACACCGCCTTCGCTGATGATTTTCAGCAGGCCGATGTCGCCGGTACGGTTGGCGTGGATACCGCCGCACAGTTCGACGGAGAAATCACCGCCCATGCTCAGCACGCGCACGTTGTCGCCATACTTCTCGCCGAACAGCGCCATCGCGCCTTTCTGCTTGGCGGTTTCGATGTCGGTTTCTTCGGTTTCAACGGCGGAGTTCTTGCGGATCTCGGCGTTGACGATGTCTTCCAGCGCCTTGATCTGCTCAGGCTTGATCGCTTCGAAGTGACTGAAGTCGAAACGCAGGCGCTGACTGTCGACCAGCGAGCCCTTCTGTTGAACGTGGTCGCCCAGCACTTTGCGCAGCGCAGCGTGCAGCAAGTGAGTGGCCGAGTGGTTCAGCGAAGTGGCGTGACGCACGTCGGCTTCGACGTGGGTTTCCACCGGTGCGCCAACGATCAGGCTGCCCGACGCCAGTACACCGTGGTGCAGGAACGCGCCGCCGGTCTTGGTGGTGTCGCGCACGTCGAAACGGCTGTTGCCGGCCTGCAGGTAACCGCAATCGCCAACCTGGCCGCCGGATTCGGCGTAGAACGGGGTCTGGTTCAGCACCACAACGCCTTCCTGCCCTTCACTCAAGACGTCCACGGACTGGCCATCTTTATAGAGCGCAACGACTTTTGCCGAACCGCTGGTGGCGTGATAACCGGTGAATTCGGTGTCGACGTCTACCTTGACCAGGCTGTTGTAGTCCAGACCGAACGAGCTGGCGGAACGTGCACGGACGCGCTGGGCTTCCATTTCACGCTCGAAACCGGCTTCGTCGATGGTCAGGCTGCGCTCGCGGGCGATGTCCGCGGTCAGGTCCATCGGGAAACCGTAGGTGTCGTAGAGCTTGAACACCACGTCGCCCGGCACCACGTCGCCTTTGAGCTCGGCCAGATCCTGCTCGAGGATTTTCAGGCCCTGCTCCAGGGTCTTGGCGAACTGCTCTTCTTCGGCCTTCAGTACGCGCTCGATATGCGCCTGCTGGGATTTCAGTTCCGGGAACGCTTCGCCCATCTCGGCCACGAGTGCGGCAACGATCTGGTAGAAGAAGCTGCCCTTGGCGCCCAGCTTGTTGCCGTGACGGCAGGCGCGACGGATGATCCGGCGCAGCACATAACCGCGACCCTCGTTGGACGGCAGCACGCCGTCGGCAATCAGGAAGCCGCAGGAACGGATGTGGTCCGCCACGACTTTCAGCGACGCCTGATTGTCATTGCTGCAGCCGATGGCCTTGGCCGATGCGGCCAGCAGGCTCTGGAACAGGTCGATTTCATAGTTCGAGTGAACGTGCTGCAGCACGGCACTGATCCGCTCAAGACCCATGCCGGTGTCCACCGACGGCGCTGGCAGCGGGTGCAACACGCCATCGGCGGTGCGGTTGAACTGCATGAACACGTTGTTCCAGATTTCGATGTAACGGTCGCCGTCTTCTTCCGGCGAGCCCGGTGGGCCGCCCCAGATGTCGGCGCCGTGATCGTAGAAAATCTCGGTGCAAGGACCGCACGGGCCGGTATCGCCCATGGTCCAGAAGTTGTCGGACGCGTAAGGCGCGCCTTTGTTGTCGCCGATGCGCACCATGCGCTCGGCCGGCACACCGACTTCCTTGGTCCAGATGTCGTAAGCCTCGTCATCGCTGGCGTAGACGGTGACCCACAGCTTTTCCTTCGGCAGGTTCAGCCACTTCTCGGAGGTCAGGAAGTTCCAGGCGTAGGTGATGGCATCACGCTTGAAGTAGTCGCCGAAGCTGAAGTTACCCAGCATTTCGAAGAAGGTGTGGTGACGGGCGGTGTAACCGACGTTTTCCAGGTCGTTGTGCTTGCCGCCGGCGCGCACGCATTTCTGGCTGGAGACGGCGCGGGTGTACGCGCGCTTTTCCTGGCCCAGGAAGCAGTCCTTGAACTGGTTCATCCCCGCGTTGGTGAACAGCAGGGTGGGGTCGTTGCCCGGAATCAAAGAGCTGGAGGCTACACGGGTGTGGCCTTGCTCTTCGAAGAAGCGAAGGAAGGCTTCACGGATTTCTGCGCTTTTCATTAGGTTCTTCCACGGAGGCTGCGGCCAAAGGCCTGTACGAAACGTCAACAGACGAAACGACGGCAAAGGGCCGCATTATATCGGCCCTGCGCGCGGGGTACAGCGTGTTTATACGATAGAAACGGTCAATTGGGCCGCTAACGCTGTCACTTGCGCGAAAACTCGACGAATGTCGCGATTACTTGCTCGATTTGCGAGCGATTGACGTCCATGTGCGTGACCATCCGCAGACGGGCGGCAGCGCTCAACTTGATCCCGCGCTCGGCGGCAAATGCCTTGATCGCCTCGGCACGGTCGCCCATCTGCACGTAAACCATGTTGGTCTGCACCGGCTCGACACTGAAACCGGCCTCGCGCAAGCCTTCAGCCAGCAACTGTGCGTTGGCATGGTCATCGGCCAGACGTTCGACATTGTGATCCAGCGCATACAGCCCCGCCGCCGCCAGCAGTCCGGCCTGACGCATGCCGCCACCGACCATTTTGCGCAGGCGCCGGGCCTTTGCAATCAACGCCGACGAACCGCACAGCACCGAACCGACCGGCGCGCCGAGGCCTTTGGACAGGCACACCGAGACCGAATCGAAATACTGGGTGATTTCCCGGGCATCGACTCCGAGCTTGACCGCCGCGTTGTACAGCCGCGCGCCGTCCAGATGCAGCTGAAGGCCATTGTCCTGAGTGAACTGACGGGCCCGGGCCAGATAGTCCAGCGGCAGCACTTTGCCCTGCATGGTGTTTTCCAGCGCCAGCAGGCGGGTGCGGGCGAAGTGGAAGTCATCAGGCTTGATCGCCGCTGCCACCTGATCCAGATCCAGCGAACCATCGGCCTGCACTTCCAGCGGCTGTGGCTGGATCGAGCCGAGCACCGCTGCGCCGCCACCCTCGTACTTATAGGTGTGCGCCTGCTGGCCGACGATGTACTCGTCACCGCGCTCGCAGTGCGCCATCAAGCCCAGCAAATTGCTCATGGTGCCGGTCGGGACAAACAGCGCCGCAGCAAAACCCAGCCGTTTTGCCAATTCGGCTTCCAGACGATTGACCGTCGGATCTTCGCCATACACGTCATCGCCTGTGTCGGCGCGGGTCATCGCGTCGAGCATGGCGGGGGTCGGTTGAGTGACGGTGTCGCTGCGAAGATCGATAACGCTCATGAACCTGGCCTCAAGTCAGCAGGGAAAATCCCTTTTCGAAGACGAATTACTGCGGGCATGGCGCGGATTAATCAACCCTTGCGCAAGGAAAAGTCGTTTTCACGCTTCGAATAATCCGATGGCAATCATCACAAAGGCGCAATGCACGGCCTGGCAATCTGTGTTAAAAACGCTGCGCCGCCCGATAAAGGGCGGCGAAACGTTCTCAGGGCGGGGTGCAATTCCCCACCGGCGGTAATTGCGCGCAATGCGCATAGCCCGCGAGCGCTTGGTGACGGGCACGGCAAAAGCCGTGAGCGGCGGCAAGGTCAGCAGACCCGGTGTGATTCCGGGGCCGACGGTCACAGTCCGGATGAAGAGAGAACGGGATTGACGCCAAAGGGCCGTCCGCCGTGTATGCGCGAGCGTGCGTACCCTTGAATCCCTTTCGATTCATAACGCCCTGTTTTTCACACAAACAGGAGTCAGAACATGCAACCCACCGCTATCGACAGCAAAAGCAAACACCCTCACGGCGAGCGCGTCGCGTTCATCCAGGCCTGCTGGCACAAGGAAATTGTCGACCAGAGCCGTAAAGGCTTCCTCGCCGAAATGATCGCTCAGGGCTATCAGGAATCGGACATCGATTTCTTTGAAGTCGGCGGCGCCTTTGAAATGCCCCTGCACGCCAAGCTGCTGGCCAAGACCGGTCGTTATGCCGGTATCGTCGCGGCGGCCCTGGTGGTGGACGGCGGGATCTACCGTCACGAGTTCGTCGCCCAGTCGGTGGTCAGCGGCCTGATGCAGGTGCAGCTGGAAACCGAAGTACCGGTGTTTTCGGTGTCGCTGACCCCGCACCACTTCCATGCCGGCGAAGAACACCAGAAGTTCTTCTTCGAGCATTTCGTGCACAAGGGTCAGGAAGCGGCGAAGACCTGCGCCGATACGTTGCAGAAAGTGCGTGCGTTGCGTCGTACCGAGCCGCGTGCAGTTGCGGTGTAAACCGATCCGGAACTGAGTGAGGTCTCAGCCTCACTCAAATCCAAATGTGGGAGCAGTGGTTTATGTCGAACCGAAAATAGGGTCAGGCAAGATTTTCGTCAGTGGTCGGCACGATCAGAATGCCCGCTCGCAGGCCGTTCTTGACCTTGGGATTGGGGAAGATAATCCGCGCGCCCTGCTCTTCGATGATCCAGCGGGTATTGGCCAGGTCTTCGGCCAGCACATAACCCACATCCAGTTCCGAAAAGTTTTCGATGTCCGCCGGCAGATTCAGACGGAACGCATCGCTGTGCTTGATGATTTCCCGGGCCACGCTGAACAGTTGCAGACCGTCCAGGCCCTGCTCGGCCATCTCCGGCTCGGTGCCTTCGATGATCTGCTTCAGACGGGTTTCCAGCAGCGACACATTGACCCCGGCGTTCTGCCCGAATGGCCGCGCCTTGCCCAGTTCCAGGGTAAAGGACTCGGCCCCCAGCTTGTCGTAGGTGTAGGAGCTAAACACGATCGACGGTTTGTTCTGCAACAGCACCGCTTCCATGCCGGCGGCGCGCAGGCGGGCCAGTTCAAGACGGGAATGCTGGCGACCTTCCTTCCACGGATACAAAGCGAACTGCTCGATCTTCGAACCGCGAATCGCCGTGTGCAGGTCGTAGTGCAGGCGCTGACGATCAGGAAGACTGAAGAAACTCGCCGCCAGCCGTTCCAGCTCGCAGGCACGCAGGGCTTCGGAACCGCTGCTTTGTTCGTGACGGCCATTGAACAGCCGATTGACGTCCTGCTCGATGAAACGCTCGCCCTTGCGAATCGCTTCCGGGTTGCCGAACAGGAACAGAATACGTGCGCGCGGCTTCAGATCGCCGCGAGCGATGTCATGCAGCAACCGGTCGAGCAATTCGATCGGTGCCGTTTCGTTGCCGTGGATGCCTGCCGACAGCAGCAGGTCCAGGCCATTGTCGCGCGCTTCGGGTGGCCGGACTTCCAGCGCACCCTCGCTCAACCAGCGCATGCGCACGCCTTCGACAGTCAGTTGAGTCTTCTCCGCCGGTTCGCGGCCGGCGAGGGTCAGTTCAAGCAGTTTGCCGAGGGCGAGCATAGAGCGGTTTCCTTAGTGGTCGTGGTTGCAATCCGGGCCGTGCACGTGGCCGTCGTCGTCGCCGAGGTCAGCCGGTTCCATCTCCAGTTGCAGACTTACCAGATTAGTCGCCAATGGGCGCAACAGCAGGTTGGCGTACTCTTCGTCGCCCTCTTCGACGTCCACGCCGATCAGCAGTTGGCCGCGGCCGTCCTGCTGGATCCACAGCTCTTTGCCTTGCCACATGACCGCGACGCGGGTGCAGGAAGTTTCCAGTTGCTTGCCGTCGGTGTCTTCAAGGATCAGCCGCAGGGAATCGCTCATGTCTTTTTTACGCTCTGTTGGGGGAGAAAAGCCGCGCGCCGCGTTCAGGCGGCGCGCCGGCCATCAATTGATCTGGAATGGATAAACCGCGCCCAGTTTAAGGATTTGCGTCAGTTCATCCAGTGCCGTCCGGCATTCAAGCAGCAATTGCGGATCCGCCAGATCGCTTTCGGTCAGGCGGTCGCGGTAGTGCTTTTCAACCCATGCGGTCAACGAACCGTACAACGGGGCGGTCATGATAACCCCTGGGTTGACGGCCGCCAGCTCGGTTTCGTTGAGCGCGACGCGCAGTCGCAGGCACGCCGGACCACCGCCGTTCTGCATGCTTTGCTTGAGGTCGAAGACTTTCACTTCACGGATCAGGCCGCCAGAGCTGGTCAGGCCTTGCAGGTAATTCCACACGCGCTCGTTGCCACGGCATTCTTCCGGCACGATCAGCAGCATCGAACCGTCAGGGCGCGACAGCAGCTGGCTGTTGAACAGGTAGGAACGCACGGCGTCGTCCACGGTGACCGCCGAACGCGGCACACAGACCGACTGGAACTTGCCGCCGACCTTGGCCAGTTTGGCTTGCAGTTCGGCTAGCATCTGCTCGGTGTCGAGGAACGCGTCCTCGTGGTAGAACAGCACCTCGCCGTTGCCCACCGCGATCACGTCGTTGTGGAACACGCCCTGGTCGATAACGGCCGGATTCTGCTGCGCGTAGACCACGCCGTCATCACGCAGGCCGTGCAGACGGGCAACCGCCTGCGACGCTTCGAGGGTCTGGCGCGCCGGGTATTTCTGCGGTGCCGGGTAGCGAGTGTCGAACGCACTGCGACCGAACACGAAGAACTCGACACCAGCCTCGCCGTACTCACGGCAGAAACGCGTGTGGTTCGCTGCGCCTTCGTCGCCGAACTGCGCCACCGCCGGCAATGCAGCGTGGTGTGCGAAGTGCTGCTGGTTGGCGAACATCGCGCCCAGCACACGACTGGTGGTCGGGTGCTCGATGCTGCGGTGATATTTGCAGTTCAGGTTGGCGGCGGTGAAATGCACGCGACCGTCAGCGGTGTCGGCACTCGGGCTGACCGTGGCGGCGTTGGCCACCCACATGCTCGACGCCGAGCAACTGGCGACCAGCAGCGGCATCGCTTCTTTGGCGGCGCGCTCGATCACCTGAGCGTCGGTACCGCTGAAACCCAAACGGCGCAATGCAGCCACGTCCGGACGCTCCTGCGGTGCGAGCACGCCTTGCTGAAAGCCCATTTCCATCAGCGCTTTCATTTTCGCCAGACCTTGCAGCGCCGCTTCCTTGGGGTTCGAGGATTGCTGGCTGTTGCTCTGGGACGCAACGTTGCCGTAGGACAGACCACCGTAGTTATGGGTCGGCCCCACTAGACCGTCAAAATTGACTTCATAGGATTTCATCAGCGAGGCTCCACGAGAATCTGTTTTTATAGGCATCAAATAACAATCGAGTGCAATCGAGGCGCGACGCGCCTCACACCATCTTCACGCCAGGCGTCAGTGCCGCCGGCAACACCAGGCTTGGAGTTTCCAGCGAAGCTACCGGGTACGCGCAGTAATCCGCCGCGTAGTAGGCGCTGGCGCGATGGTTGCCCGAAGCGCCGACACCGCCGAACGGTGCGCTGCTCGCAGCCCCCGTCAGTTGCTTGTTCCAGTTGACGATCCCGGCACGGCTTTCCAGCCAGAACTGCTGATAGCGCTCTTCGGAATCCGACAGCAAGCCAGCGGCCAGACCGAATGCAGTGTCGTTGGCTTCGGCAATCGCCGCCGCGAAATCGGCGTAGCGGATCACTTGCAGCAGCGGACCGAACAGTTCTTCGTCGGAACGATCGGCAACCGCCGTCACATCAACGATGCCCGGAGTCAGCAGCGCCGACTGCGCCTGCGGTTGAGTCATCGCCAGCAGCGACACTGCGCCATTGGCCAGCAGATGCGCCTGGGCATCCATCAACGCTTTCGCCGCGCCAAGGGAAACCACCGAGCCCATGAATGGCGCCGGCTGCTGGTCGAACGCGCCGACCTCGATGGTCGAGCTGACTTCCACCAGACGCTTGAGCAGGCTGTCGCCCCACGCGCCTTGCGGCACCAGCAGACGACGGGCGCAGGTGCAACGCTGACCGGCGGAAATGAACGCCGACTGAATGATCGTGTAAACCGCCGCATCAAGATCAGCGACCTGATCGACCACCAACGGGTTGTTGCCGCCCATTTCCAGCGCAAGAATCTTGTCCGGACGACCGGCGAATTGCTGATGCAGGTGATTGCCGGTACGACTCGAACCGGTGAAGAACAGACCGTCGATGCCCGGGTTCGCCGCCAGTGCGATACCGGTTTCGCGGGCGCCTTGCAGCAGGTTCAGGACACCGGCCGGCAGACCGGCTTCGATCCAGCACTTGACCGTCAGCTCGGCGACTTTCGGGGTCAGCTCGCTTGGCTTGAACAGCACGCTGTTACCGGCCAGCAGCGCCGGCACGATGTGGCCATTCGGCAAATGGCCAGGGAAGTTGTAAGGGCCGAACACCGCGACCACGCCGTGCGGCTTGTGGCGCAACACGGCGGTGGCGTCGCCCAACGGGCCGCTCTTCTCGCCGGTCCGTTCGCGGTAGCTCTGCACCGAGATCGCGATCTTGTTGACCATGCTGGTGACTTCAGTCGCGGCTTCCCACAGCGGTTTGCCGGTTTCCTCACCGATGGTGCGGGCCAGCTCATCAGCGTGGTTTTTCAGCGCGGCGGCGAACGCTTCAAGCACGCTGATGCGATCTTCCAGGGTACGACGGGCCCAGCCCGGGAACGCCTGACGCGCAGCCTGCACGGCCGACTCGACCTGAGCGGCGGTAGCGCCCTCCCCCGACCACAGCACTTGCTGGGTTACCGGGTTCAGCGATTGAAAGGCCTCGCCCTGACCGGCCAGCCACTCACCTGCGATGTATAGCGAATTCATTATTTCGACTCCCGGGCAGCGGACAACGCCACGGCGCGTACCTGATCGCCAGCGTTGAGTTGAAGACGTTTGGCGGTCAGCGGATCGACCACCAGGGTGCCGGCGGCCAGACGGGCCGGCGCCGCCGTGATGCGGCAATCTTCGCGTTTGCGGTTATGGATGATGAACGGCGTGGCGTCGTCGCCCGGCGTGCCGATGGCCAGCACCAGCGCCTCGCTGTCACGCACCGCGCGGATCTTGCTGGTCTCGCACTCGATGGCCGGGCCGGCGTCGAAGATGTCGACGTAACCCTGATAGCTGAAGCCTTCGCTCTTGAGCATCGCCAGCGCGGGCTCGGTGTCCGGGTGCACCTGGCCGATGACGTTGCGCGCGTCCGGCGACAGGAAGCAGGTGTACAGCGGGAATTTCGGCATCAGTTCGGCGATGAACGCCTTGTTGCCGACGCCGGTCAGGTAATCGGCCTGGCTGAATTCCATCTTGAAGAAGTGCCGGCCCAGGCTTTCCCAGAACGGCGAACGACCGGCGTCATCCGACACGCCGCGCATCTCGGCAATGATCTTGTTGCCGAACAGTTGCGGGAACTCGGCGATGAACAGCATCCGCGCCTTGGACAACATGCGGCCGTTGAGGCCGGTGCGGTAATCGGCGTGCAGGAACAGCGAGCACAGCTCGGAGTTGCCAGTCAGGTCGTTGGCCAGGAACAGCGTCGGGATCTCGCGATAGATGTTCAGCTCCTGCGAGGCGCTGACGGTCAGGCCGACGCGGAAGTTGTACCAAGGCTCGCGCAGACCGACGGCGCCGGCGATGGCGGAAATCCCCACCACGCGACCGTTGTCGTCTTCGAGCACGAACAGGTAGTCCGCGTCGCCACGGCCGGCTTCACCGCGAAAGGTCTTCTCGGCCCAGCCGACCCGGTGGGTCAGGCGCTCTTCGTTGGCCGGCAATGTGGTCAGGCCGGTGCCGGTGCTGCGGGCCAGGTCGATCAGAGCGGACAAATCGCTGCTGCGTACGGGACGAACAATCATGCTATCTCCTCAAACGGGCCGCCGTGGCCACCCGTGAAACTCGCTAAGGCGTTAAACCGCCACCAGGCGCACGCTGGCACCTTCACCGACGCCCAGGGCTTCGGCCGCTTCCAGATCCAGGGTCACCGGTTTGCCCGGCGCGTAATCCAGCTCCAGCAATACCGCGCGGTAATCCTGCAACTGGGCGTTGGCCACCAGATACTGGCGCCCGGCACCTTTGACCGGCTCGCCGAGCTTCACCGGCACCACACGGCTCTGGGCGATCGAACGGATCCCCGAAACGCGCGCATGCAGGGTCGGGCCACCGTCGAAGATGTCGATGTAGTGATCGGTCTCGAAGCCTTCACGCATCAGGATGTCGAAGGTGATCTGCGCACGCGGGTGTACCTGGCCCATCGCTTCCTGAGCGGAGTCCGGCAGCAGCGGCACGTAGATCGGATAATGCGGCATCAACTCGGCGAGGAACGTACGGCTTTTCAGGCCACACAGGCGCTCGGCCTCGGCGTAGTTCAGGTCGAAGAAGTTGCGACCGATGGCGTCCCAGAATGGCGAGTCGCCGTTCTCGTCGCTGTAACCGACGATCTCGGTCACCACCGAATCGGCGAACCGCTCCGGGTGGCTGGCGACGAACAGCAGACGGCCACGGGAGTTGAGCTCGGCCCACGGCGAACCCACCAGCTCGCGCTGCACGTAGAAACTGGTCAGCAAGCTGTTGCCGGTCAGGTCGTGGCATTGCGAGAGGACGTGGATCTTGTTGTGGATCTTCAGCTCGCGGGAAGCATGCACGAAGGTCTCGTTGCGAAAGCTGTAGAACGGCTCGGAATAACCGGCCGAAGCGACGATTGCCGAGCAACCCACCAGTTTGCCGGTAGCAGTGTCTTCGAGGACGAAGAAGTAACTCTCTTCGCCGTTGAAGCTCACTTCGGCCGCAAACGAGGCTTCGCTCGCAGCGATCTTGTCGCTCAGGCGTTCAACGTCATCCGGCAAGGAAGTGACACCAATCGGGCTGTCCGCAGCCAGACGCTGTACCTCGCCCAGATCAGCCATTTGCGCGGGGCGCATCACCAGCATGGTGTCACTCCTTTCTCTTATCAATTCACAGAAAAATAACCGGTCAGCTACTGCATACACAGAGATCAGTGTGGGAGCGGGCTTGCTCGCGAAAGCGGATTGTCAGTCAACATTTTCGCTGTCTGACCCACCGCTTTCGCGAGCAAGCCCGCTCCCACATTTGATTTTGCCCGGCATCAAAATTGGGTTCGGCGCCTGATCAAGTCAGGCGCCGAAGGGTCTATCAGGCTTGCGTCAGTTTCGCCGCAGCACGTTCGAAGCGGTCCAGACCGGCGTCGATGTCCGCGTCTTCAACCACCAGGCTCGGGGCGAAACGGATCACGTCCGGGCCGGCCTGCAGAATCATCAGGCCTTCTTGTTCGGCGGCGTTGAAGATGTCCTTGGCCTTGCCTTTCCAGGCATCGCTCAGCACGCAACCGATCAGCAGACCGAGACCGCGCACCTGGGTGAACAGGCCGTACTTCTCGCCGATCTGCTGCAGGCGGGTCTTGAACTTGTCGTGCTTGGCGTTGACGCCGTTCAGCACCTCAGGGGTGTTGATCACGTCGATCACCGCTTCAGCCACGGCGCACGCGAGCGGGTTGCCGCCGTAGGTGGTGCCGTGAGTGCCGACGACCAGATGCTTGGCCAGCGCTTCGGTGGTCAGCATCGCGGCGATCGGGAAACCGCCGCCCAGGCTCTTGGCGCTGGTCAGGATGTCCGGAACCACACCGAAATGCTGGTAGGCGAACAGGTTGCCGGTGCGGCCCATGCCGGTCTGCACTTCGTCGAACACCAGCAGCGCGTTGTTCGCGTCGCACAGTTCACGGGCGCCTTGCAGGTAAGCCAGCTCGGCCGGCAGCACGCCGCCTTCACCCTGGATCGGCTCCAGAACGACCGCGCAGGTCTTGTCGGAAACAGCGGCTTTCAGCGCTGCCAGATCGTTGTACGGCACGTGGGTGATGCCGGTGATTTTCGGGCCGAAACCGTCGGAGTACTTCGACTGGCCACCGACGTTCACGGTGAACAAAGTACGGCCGTGGAAGCTGTTGAGCGCGGCGATGATTTCGTACTTTTCGGTGCCGAAACGGTCGAACGCGACGCGACGGGCCAGCTTGAAGGCGGCCTCGTTGGCTTCGGCGCCGGAGTTGCAGAAGAACACGCGCTCGGCAAAGGTGGCGTCGATCAGCTTGTGCGCCAGGCGCAGGGCCGGCTCGTTGGTGAACACGTTGGACACGTGCCACAGCTTGTTCGCTTGCTCGGTCAAGGCACCGACCAGCGCCGGATGCGCGTGACCCAATACGTTGACGGCGATACCGCCGGCGAAGTCGATCAGCTCGCGGCCGGCCTGATCCCAGACGCGGGAACCGGCGCCACGCACCGGAATGAAAGCGGCAGGCGCGTAGTTGGGAACCATAACCTGGTCGAAATCGGCGCGTTGTACCGCAGCGTGCTCAACGGACATCGGAGTCTCCTGATGAGGGCCACCCGCCTGAAACTGGCGAGCGATGGGGGGATTGTAAGGACAGTTTTGTGCCCGGCCTTGCCGCCAAGCGACAACTTCTTATAGCGCAAACCCCGGATTTTCCCGGGTTTACGGCAATGCGACATATACCGTCGCAAAGGCGCAGTTTAAACCGTCGACGACAATTGCAGCAGGCCTGCGAGGATATCAATTCCACAGCTTGTCGCTGCGATAACTATGTACCGCACTTCATCGTGCGCATTTTGATTCGCTTGGCACTTTTCCAGACGCCAAGGCGCAATCACCATGCAATCACCGACCGAAAAACCACCCGTGCCTCCTCTGGCTTCCGAGTACGCCCCGCTTCATTCGCCGCCACACTATCAACCCCTTCTCAATGGCATCCCTGAATGGCTGGGCAAGTCTTCGCAGACCAGGCGCGACGCACTGAAAAATGCGCGCAGAACAATTCCCGACACATTCAAGTTGGCACCACGGGCACAACACCTCGCGCTACGCGCCGCCATCGCAGATCACATGCAGGCGCAAAACAGTGTCGATCAGTTGCTGGAAGGCGTGCAGGACGCCCACACTTTTGCCGAACCCTTGCTGAAAACCGGGTTGAAATCACGCTACGGACTTGAGCTGGACGTGAGGGCAACTTTCCTGCGCCTCTATATTCCGATCACGCCGCCCGGCCTTTCCATCCGCACCGGCGTACGGGTCTGGACGGTTTCCTTGCTGGACGCGGCGCTGCACAACTTCGAAGAACATGAAACACGAGCCGACGCCTACGACAGCGACTCCTGCTTCATCAGCAAACCGTCGGCCACAGGACAGTTCGAGACACGGCCGGCGCTCGGCGCACAAATCGGCATACCTGCTTTCACGGGCCT
The DNA here is from genome assembly GCF_019710535.1 of Pseudomonas sp. 3-2. Taxonomy (NCBI): domain Bacteria; kingdom Pseudomonadati; phylum Pseudomonadota; class Gammaproteobacteria; order Pseudomonadales; family Pseudomonadaceae; genus Pseudomonas; species Pseudomonas sp. 3-2. The sequence continues at coordinate 4,881,562 of NZ_CP081200.1, forward strand.
GTGCCGGGAGCTGGATATCGGTGCCGGCTACAAGCGCTACCTTGAAACCAGCCTCGGCATCTCCGATCCGGTCGTGGCCGCTGAATTGACCCCGAAGGTCAAAGCGACCCAGATCGCAGGTCTCAAAGCCGCGCTTGAGCTGGCGCGCCTCAACCGGGATATCGACGAACGCTGGTATCGCCTGATCGGTGGCCTGAGCGACGGTTTGCAGGGCATGCGGGTGAACGGCCAGACCCTGCGCTGTCACGATCTGACGATGATGTCGGCGGAGCTGGCAGGTATCGTGATTTTTGCGCCGGACCTGGAACAGGCAGGCACACCGTCAGGCGTGGTGGCCTACGTGCCAGGCGACCCTGAGCACCCGGTCAAATACTATGCCTCGACCGCCGAACTGGAGAAGGAACTCACCCGTCAATTGCGCTCCCCGCAGTACCAGCAATTTTTCAGCGGATTCGTCGCCCATGCCCAGCGGGGGCAATTCTTCTCCGAGCTGAACCGGCGCCTGAGCCAAGTGAAATGGCACGCCCCCGAACCCGGCAACCCTCAGCCCACCTGGCGCGATACCCCCATTGAGCACCCAAAGTTGCAGCTGGCGATCAGCGCCATCGCTGGCGACCTGTCGGAACACCTTTACCAACGCAAGCTGAACAAGATACTCAACGATGCCGCCACCCTTGCCGTCCCGACCGCGGCCGTCGACCGCAATGCCCGCTGGGCACGATGGGATTCCTTTGTCAGCGTGGCGACGTCGATTCTCCAGATTGCCGCGTTTGTCGTGCTGCCCTTCGTGCCGTTCCTGGGTGAAATGATGATGGCTTACATGGCCTATCAGTTTCTCGACGAGGTATTCGAGGGCATTGTCGATTGGGCTGAAGGATCGGCCACCGAGGCCGGCGAACAGTTGTTCGCCGCGCTGGAATCCCTGGTGCAATTCGGCGCTTTCGGGATTGGCGGCAGTATCGCCCTGGCCGAACTTCCCAGGATACTGCCGGCCCCCGTCGTGGCCTTCATCGATCGTTTCCGGCCGGTCAAGTTGCGCAATGGCAAAACGCAGTATTGGAAGCCGGACCTGAAGCCCTATGAACAGCAGGCCCTGCCGCCCGATGGAAGCGTGCCGGACCCGTCCGGCCTGCATGAGTATCAAGGCCGCAAATGGCTGCCGGCCGAACAGGGGCACTACGCCGTCAGCCATTCGGGACAGCCGGACAAGTTGTACATCGAACATCCGAGCCGACCGGACGCGTATCGCCCTACCGTTTTCCACAACGGTGAAGGCGCCTTCCACACCGAGCTCGAGCGCCCGCTGGAATGGGACAGACCGACGGTATTGCAGCGCCTGGGTCCAAGTGTTGAATCGCTGCCCCCGGCGCGACGCGAACGCCTGCTCCAGGTCAGCGGTTGCGACGAAGACGTCCTGCGCAGGATGCACATGAACCGCGAGCCCATGCCGCCCTTGCTGGCCGACAGTCTCCAGCGTTTTCTGATTGATCGGGACTTGCAGGATTTCATCGACCGGATCGGCAGCAGCAAGGCCGAGGATTACCTCACCGCCGATCCGCTGATTCAACTCCAGCTTCTCAAGGATCAGCACCTGTGGCCCTCCGGCAGACGACTACGCCTGTTCAGCGAACAGGGCGACGTCGTCTGGCAATCCTCCACCGATCAACAGTTGCCGCTGACGGACATCCATGAGAACAGACTGACCGACGGCGACTTGCTCAAGACTCTGCTGCAGACACTCGACAACCACGAAATCAATACGCTGCTTGAAGAGGAATTCGGCCAGGTGATCGCCCTCGAAGTACGCACCCGAAACCTGCGTGCCCGTCTGACGCAGATCGCGACAACTGAACGCACGGCCTTGTTCGAGACGCGCTATCAGGCGCTTCAACACCGCGATGAACCGCTGGCAAGAACCGTGGCCCTGCACGAACCTCGCCTGCCGGCAAAAATCAGCGAAGCGCTGCTCAATACTGCCACGGGTTCAGAACTGTTGGAGATCGAAGCCGGAAACTGGCCCGCTCGGCAACAGGAACTGGCGCAAGAGGCCCGGCATGAACTGCGGGTGACTCGCGCCTACGAAGGGCTGGAGCTGGATTCGGTGCGCAATCCCGACTCCGACACCCTGGCGCTGCACAGCCTCCAGCGATTACCGGGCTGGTCTGGCGACGTACGTCTGGAGGTACGTTCCAGCTCCCCGCAAGGACAACTGCTCGACAGTACGGGGCCCGAATCGGCCGCCATCAGGAGGGTACTGGTACTCGACGCCAACGGTCGATGGAAGCCGTATGACCAGCAGGGCCTGGAGTTGCAGGGGACCGCCGATTTCTACACCTGCGTTCTGCAAGCCTTGCCGGACGCCCAGCGCCAGGCATTGAATCTGCACATCGGTGAAGGTGAAAAGCTCAGGCAGGCCCTGCGTGACAATCCGCTGCCACGCAGTGATCTGCGCCTGACGATTGTCGACGAGCCCCCTTCCCCGCCGGCCATCGAGACTCTGCGCCTGACCGGGGCACAAGGTTACGCCCGAGAAACGCCGCGCACCCCGCGCACTCTGGAAAACCGCATCAGGCAGGTGTACCCGAGACTGTTGCAGGGCGACTTGCAGGACATGGTCGCGCGACTGCAAGCCCACCCTGACGGGGCGAATGCAGAACTGTCGCGGCTCAGCCTCGAATACGCCCAGCTCGACAGCGACCTGAATCAGTGGATACACGCCGCTGCTCCCAACAATCCGGAAACCGGGCTCTCTCCGTCCCTCGCCCGACAGATGGCCACCCTGCGCGACCGCCAACTGTTCGCCCATCTTCTGCGCAAATGCTGGCGCAGAGAAACCCCGGAAGCGATCGGTTTCCGTCTGTTGTTTTCAGAGCCACTGCCGGGGGACTTGCCCGTCCTGAGCGCCAATTTCGATCACATCACCAACCTGGAACTGACCGGCACAGATAATCCCGGCGGCGTCGACGCATTTCTCCAGCGTTTCCCAAACTTGCAACGCCTGGCCCTGAACCATTTCGACCTGGACGACCTGCCGCAAAGTCTCCAGACGATGCCCTCGCTGCGACAACTGAGACTGCGCCAATGTGGCGTCGTTCTCACCCCACAAAACCAGCTGCTGCTGTCGTCACTCAACGAACTGACGGCGCTCGATCTGCAAGGTAACCCCTTGGGTATCACGATGGACGTCAACGGCCTTTCTGCGCTGACCTATCTCAATCTTATGGACACCGGTATTTCCGCACTGCCTGCCGGGCTGCTGGATCATCCGCGCATCAGAAGCGCCTGGCTGGCCGGCAATCAGATCACTTCGCTGCCCGATGTGCTGTTCGAGCTGTCGCCCAGCACCGGGGCGATATTCGATTTCGCCGGCAATCCACTTTCCAACGCCACGCGCGAACAGGTGAAAGTCTATTTCAACCGCACCGGCAATTACATGGGCGTGCGGCCAGAACAACCCGAGATCGACCGCACCAAAATGCTGTTCACCGACCTTAACGATCGCCAGGCCAGCGAGCTGATTTACCGACTTCCAGGCTCTCTCGCCCAAGGCCGGCTTCAGCTGGATCAATGGGAAGCCGAAATAACCCGTTTGACCGCGGACCTGACCAGCTGGGCCCGGGACATTCCGGACCGCAATCCACTCAGTGGCGAGACACTGACCTTCAATGAACGACTCGAAGAACACTTTGCCAGGGAAACGTTCGCCGGGCGCCTCGAACGGCTGTGGCGTCACCGATCCACGACTCAGCCGCTGGTACGGGCCGAAACCTTGACTGGGCAGGCAACATTCATGGGCGACATGCCCGTACTGAGTGCGGATTTCAGCCACATCCGCACGTTGTCCTTGAGTGGCAACAAATCGATCACCTCCACATCTTCATTCCTCGCCAGCTTCCCGCGGTTGACTACGCTGGTTCTGCGCGATTTCACACTTGACCGGATTGCGCAAACGCTCGCCCGCCTTCCAGCCCTCGAAGCGCTGGTCTTGAACAATTGCGGCGTGACTTTCAGTGCCGAAGCGCAAGCGGCACTGGCCGCCATGCCCGTGCTGGATTCCCTTGAGTTGCCCGGCAACCCATTGGGCGATTCACCCGATGTCGGCGCCTTGAGCCAACTCAACTACCTCGATCTTTCCAGCACGGGCATCAACGAAGCGCCAGTCGGCATGACTCGCCATCCGAACCTCAGAACGGCCATCGTCAGTGACAATCGGATCAGCGAATTTCCCGAGGACTTTTTTCAACTGCCGGCCACCGTCAGCGAAGGATTTGATTTTTCCGGCAACCCGCTGAGCGCTGAGACCCGGGAACGCATCAAGACCTACTCTCGGGAAATCGGTCCGGATTTCGGCGTACCTGCCGATGCAGCAGATATCGCAGCCACCAAAGCCCTGTTCCCCGCCCTGGACACCGAGGAAGCCAGCGACGTCTTCTATGGCTTGCCCGGCGACCTGGAACAGGGCCGCAGCCTGCTCAGGCACTGGAAGGCGGAAATCGAACAACTGGTCGCGGACCTCGAACAATGGAAGACCGCGATTCCCGCCTCACATCCGGTCAGCGGTCAACTGTTGAGCCCGGCAGAGATGTTCGTCGAGCACACCAGGAGAACAGCCTTTGCCGACCAACTGGAGCGGTTGTGGCACATGCGGTCTTCGGACAACCCCAGGCAGCGGCACGACACCCTGATAACGACGCTTACGTTCATCGGCGAGCTGCCTCGGTTGTCGGCGGACTTCAGCCATATTGCAGAGTTGTCAGTCCATGGAAGTACGACCCTGAGCGCCACCGACGCCTTTCTGGGTTCTTTCACCGGCTTACGTCATCTGGAGCTGCATGATTTCAACCTCGCAGAGATCCCGCGAGCCTGCGCACGAATGCCTTCGCTGCAACGCCTGATCCTGGAAAACTGCGGGTTGTCACTGACTTCGCCTGGCCAGACCATCCTTTCCCCTTTGAATGCCCTGCAGTATCTGAATCTGAGTCGCAACCCGCTGGGTGCGCCTCCACCTCTCGAGAGCCTACCGGCACTGACTCATTTGCGTCTGGTCGATACCCAACTGACCAGCGTGCCGGACGGCCTGCTCACACGCCCGCGCCTGACCGTCGCGATCCTCGATCGCAACCGGATCAGCGAACTGCCCGAAGACCTGTTCGATATTCCGGTGAACACCCCCCGACAATTCACCTTCGCCGACAACCCGCTGACCGCGGCCACTCGCGATCGGATCAAAGTCTGCTTCCAGCAGCACCGGCAGAACTTCGGCGTCTCAATGCCCAACGAAGATCTGGACCGGCTCATCGAACTGTTCCCGTCACTGGACCGCGAGGATGCCGAACGCGTCTTGTACCTGCTGCCGGGAACCATCGAGCAAGGGCGTGCACAAATTGCCCGCTGGGAATCAGAACGGCGGCAACTGGTCGACGAGCTGGACCGCTGGGTGAACGATATTCCCGAGCGTTTCCCCGCCACCGATGAAGTACTCAGTCAAATCGAACGCGATACCGAGCGTGCCGAACGCGAGGCCTTTCGCCTGGAACTCGAGGCGTTCTGGCGCGAACGACTGGAGGAAAATCCGGAAACACGGGCTGTAACACTGAGCCTCAATCTTGCGTTCATTGGCGACATGCCGTCCTTGAGCACTGACTTCAGCCACGTCACGGCGCTGTCGTTACACGGCAATTCACAACTGCGGATCAATGACAGCTTTCTGCACTGTTTTCCCGGCCTCGAAACCCTGGAGCTGCGGGAGCTGGCGTTGGGACGAATTCCACAATCGATCACCCGGATGCCTGCACTCGAGGAGCTGGCATTGAGTGACTGCGACGTGGTGCTGGACAGCGAAGGCCACACGGCTCTTGGAATGCTGACCCGACTCAAAAGCCTGGATCTCTATCGCAATCCGCTGGGCATGGTGCCTGACTTGCGCAACCTGCGAGCACTGGAGTACCTCGACCTGTCGGCGACGGCCATCACCGAACTTCCCGCGGGGCTGTTGAACCACCCCGCACTTGAAACGGTTGTACTCAACAACAACCGCATCACCGAGCTTCCCGAAGATGTCTTCGCCTTGCCGGCAGCCGTCGGCAATGGCTATGACTTCGGCGACAATCCCTTGAATGCCGCCACCCGTGACCGGATCAAGATTTACTATCGCCGTAACGGCGAAGACCTTGGGGTCATGGCCGAAATGACAGACCTGATCCGAGTCCAGACCCTGCACCCCGCCCTCGACGACGAACAGGCGAGCGCCTTCATCTACCGACTGGACGGCTCGCTGGCGGATGGGCGGAGCGAACTGACACGTCTTGAAACCGAACTGGCAACATTGCTGGGTGATCTTGCGGCATGGGAGGCCGACCTGCCGGTCAATGACATCAGCGGCCAGCCACTCGACGCCGCGGAGCGCCTGAAAGAAGAGCAAAACCGTGCGCGTTTCAAGGAGGAGTTGCTGACCTGCTGGCGCAAGACACCGCTGGAAGGCGCGGATATCGAAGATCACCGCTTCGCGTCGAGCCTGCCGCTACGAGGTGAACTGCCGACACTGACGGCGCAATTCGGCCACGTATCGGATCTGTACCTGCTCAGTGTCAGCGATCACTCGCCGCGCATCGGCCGTTTCCTGGAGGCGTTCCCCAGTCTTGATAGCCTCGATATCCGAGGCTACGACCTGAGAACCGTCCCCGAAGCCATCTTCAGGATGGGGCGTCTGACGTCGCTGAGCCTGCCGGAATGCAACATCACCCTGACGCCAAAAAATGTGAACGGCCTGGCGGGGCTGCACACTCTCGAGCTCTTGCACCTGCAGGACAACCCACTTGGACTGGCTCCCGACCTGAGCAACCTGCAGGCACTGACCGATCTGGACTTGAGCACGACCGGCATCCGCGAAATTCCCAAGGGTGCGCTTGGCAACTTCAACTGGATGGAAATCGATCTGTCAGGCAATGAAATCAGCGAAATGCCGGACGAACTGATGGAGGTACCGGCCTATGTCGGTGATCGCTACGATTTACGTGGCAACCCCTTTTCCATGCGTGCGATGAACCGCATCCGAGCCTATTTCCAGGAGACGGGCAACACCCTGAACGTCGACGGCATTCTCGATCATCCGCCCCAGGTCATACGGCCCGTCGTCAATATCGAAGACTGAGCAAGACCTGGAGTATCAGCGCCCTCGAGGCGCTGATACCCGGAATCAACCGCGCTCGGGCGGCACCGAGGACAATTCGAACGGGCTGCTGCTGCGCCGCTGGTTGCGGTCTTCCCGTGGCGTGGCGCCGAAGAAGTTGCGATAGGCGCTGGAGAAATGCGGCCCCGAGGAGAAACCGCACGACAGGCCGATCTGGATGATCGACTTGCTGGTCTGCATCAGCATCTGCCGGGCCTTGTTCAGGCGCAGTTCCAGGTAATACTGGCTCGGCACGCGGTTGAGGTATTGCTTGAAGATCCGCTCCAGCTGGCGACGGGACACGCACACGTGCTGGGCGATTTCGTCGGTGGTCAGCGGCTCTTCGATGTTGGCTTCCATCAGCAACACCGCCTGGGTGAGCTTCGGATGGCTGGAGCCGAGACGGTTCTGCAATGGAATGCGCTGACGCTCACCACCTTCACGAATGCGCTCGACCACCAGTTCTTCGGACACAGCACCGGCCAGTTCCGCGCCGTGATCACGTGCCAGCACTGCCAGCAACAGATCGAGCACCGACATGCCGCCGCACGCCGTCAGACGATCGCGATCCCAGTCGAACAGATGGCTGGTGGCGATGACTTTCGGGAAGCGCTCGGCGAAATCGTCCTGCCAGCGCCAGTGCACCGCTGCGCGGTAACCGTCGAGCAGACCGAGGTGCGCCAGCGGATACACGCCAGCCGACAAACCACCGATCACACAACCGGCGCGTACCAATTGCTTGAGCGCGCTGTTGAGTGCCGGCGCCAACGTGGTCGGTGGCTCATCGGCGAGCAGGAACAGTTTCTGGAAGTTTTCGAGTTTGCCGGCCCAGGGTTCGCCGGGCAGTTGCCACTCACCGTCAGTCGGTGCTTCGGCCTGCAGGAACGACAATTCGTAAACCACATCCGGATGCACACGCTGGGCAACACGCAAGGCCTCCTCTGCCAGCGCCAAAGTCAGAGCTTTAGTGCTGGGCCAAATCAGGAAACCAATTCGATGGGCAGTCATGGCGGGCGATCCGAAACGTAAACAGAGGGAAAAACCGAAATCGGCTGCAACCAAATTAGACCATCTGGCGCGCTGCGCAGCATGACCTAATCTGGTGCATAACGGGAGCGATTACTTGAGGCTGCCCGAGAGGAATTGTTGCAAACGTTCCGATTGCGGATTGACCAGCACTTCACGCGGGTTGCCGCTTTCTTCGACGACGCCTTTATGCAGGAACACCAGCTGGTTCGACACTTCACGGGCGAAGCCCATTTCGTGAGTTACCACCACCATGGTGCGGCCTTCCTGAGCGAGGGCCTGCATGACTTTCAGCACGTCGCCGACCAGTTCCGGGTCGAGGGCCGAAGTCGGCTCGTCGAACAGCATCACTTCCGGCTCCATCGCCAGCGCACGGGCGATTGCCACACGCTGCTGCTCGCCACCGGACATGTGCCCCGGGAACGCGTCCTTACGATGGGCCACACCCACCTTGTTCAGGTAGTGTTCGGCTTTCTCGCGGGCTTCGGCCTTGGACACGCCGAGGACATGAACCGGCGCTTCCATGATGTTTTCCAGCGCGGTCATGTGCGACCACAGGTTGAAATGCTGGAACACCATCGACAGGCGCGAACGCATGCGTTGCAGTTGCTTCGGATCAGCGGCTTTCAGCGCGCCGTCCTTGTTCGCCACCAGTTTCAGCTCTTCGTTGTTGAGCAGGATCTTGCCCGCGTGCGGCTGCTCGAGCAGGTTGATGCAACGCAGGAAAGTACTTTTGCCGGAGCCACTGGAGCCGATGATGCTGATCACATCGCCGGCGGCCGCTTTCAGGGAAACGCCCTTGAGCACTTCGTGACTGCCATAGCGTTTATGCAGGTCTTGGACTTCAAGTTTGTACATGCGGTCGGTTCTCACAAAAACAGTCAGTCGTTGAGCAAAGGGCCGTCGCGCAGCGCATCGCGCCCCGCCACTTTGGCCAGCCAGAAACCGGGTTGGGCGTAACGCAGCCGCTCAATGGCAAACAGCACCCCGGACGTACCAGCACACACCGTGCTGACCCGATCCGACAGCGGATCGATCACTTCGAAAATCTTGTCACCGGCTTCAACCCACTCGCCGGGCTTGCGCAGAAAACTCACCACCCCCGGATGCGGCGGCAGGAGCAATTCAGTGCCCTCGAACGGCATGCCTTCGCACGGCTCGTGCGCCGCGCTCGGCCACCCGCCACGGATCAGGCCCTGCTCGGCGAGGAACGCCAGAATGCCTTCGGCCCAGGCTTCGGCCTGCGTCGGCGTGGTGTCAGCCTGACCGCCGAGTTCGACGGTGGTCGCCAGGCACGCCAGTGGAATCTGCGCGTCCGGGAACAGCCGCGACAGGCGCAGCCACGGCAGCGAACAGGCCTCGTCGAACGAGCTGCCGCCGGAGTCTTCCGCCAGCAAACCGACCTTCACGTCCAGGTGCGCGGCGAGCGAACGCCACTGCGGCCAGTGTTGCGGCAAGGCGTACATGTGCAGCGCGGCTTCGCAGTCGCAATGCAGGTCCAGCACCACATCGGCGGTGGCGGCATGTTGCAGCAGGATGCGCTGCATGCCTTGCAACTGGCTGCTGGCCTCGGGCAATGCGGCCAGGTGATCGGCCATTGCCTGACGGATCAGACGGATGTTGGCGTGCGGATCATCACCGAGTTGTCCTTCCAGCCTGGCGGCCACGGGGGCGCTGAGCTCGACGAAATCACGGTTGAAATTCTTGCCGCTGCCGGCCTCGAAACGGCCCTGATGATTGCCTTGCAGCAACTGGCCGAGACCCAGCGGGTTGGCCACCGGCACCAGTTCGATGACGCCGTTGAGCAGGCCCTTGGCTTCGAGTTCGCCGAGGCGTTTTTTCAGTTCCCAGGCAGTGCGCATGCCGGGCAGTTCGTCAGCGTGGAGGCTGGCCTGGATGTAGGCCTTGCGCTCGCCGCTGCCGAAACGAAAAACCGAAATCCGGCGCTCGCTGCCCAAATGACTCCACGGCAGAACGTGGTCGATGCGTTCCATATCAGTGCTTCCTCGGGGCCAGGTAGCTCAGCCAGCGACGCTCGGCCAGCTTGAACAGGCGCACCAGAATGAAGGTCAGGCACAGGTAGAACACGCCGGCGGTGATGTACGCCTCGAACGGCAGGTAGAACTGCGCGTTGACGGTACGGGCCGCGCCGGTGATGTCGATCAGGGTGACGATGGACGCCAGACTGGTGGTCTGCAGCATCATGATCACTTCGTTGCTGTACTGCGGCAGCGCCCGACGCAGGGCCGATGGCAGCAGGATGCGCTTGTACATCTTGAAGCGCGACATACCCATGGCCTTGGCCGCTTCGATCTCGCCGTTCGGCGTGGCCTTCAGGCTGCCGGCGATGATTTCGGCGGTGTAGGCGCTGGTATTGATCGCGAATGCCAGGCACGCACAGAACGTTGCGCTGGACAGCCACGGCCACAAGAAGCTTTCACGCACCGCTTCGAACTGGGCCAGACCGTAGTAGATCAGGAACAGTTGCACCAGCATCGGCGTGCCACGAATCACGTAGGTGTACAGCCAGGCCGCGCCGTTGACCACGGCGTTCTTGGACACACGCATCAGCCCCAGCGGCAGGGCCGCGAGCAGGCCGAAGAACAGCGACAGCGCGAGCAACTTGAGGGTCGTGACCAGACCGCCGAAGTACAGCGGCAGGGCCTCCCAAATGACGTTGTAGTCGAAGATCATAGATCAGCCGCCCTTACGCCTACCGAGTAGCGCTTCTCAAGGTGACGCAGCGCCAGCAACGAGACACTGGTGATCACCAGGTACATCGCCGCCACTGCGAGGAAGAAGGTGAAAGGCTCGCGGGTGGCGTCGGCCGCCTGCTTGGCCTTGAACATCATGTCCTGCAGACCGACCACGGAAATCAGCGCGGTGGCCTTGGTCAATACCAGCCAGTTGTTGGTGAAGCCCGGAATCGCCAGACGGATCATCTGTGGCACCAGCACGCGGAAGAACACCTGGAAGCTGCTCATGCCGTACGCCATGCCGGCTTCGGCCTGACCTTTGGGGATCGCCATGAACGCGCCGCGGAAGGTTTCCGACAGGTACGCACCGAAGATGAAACCAAGGGTGCCGATACCGGCGGCCAGCGGGTTCAGGTCGATGTAGTCGTCATAGCCGAGCATCGGTGCGACGCGGTTGAGCAGGTCCTGACCGCCGTAGAAGATCAGCAGGATCAGCACCAGGTCGGGAATCCCGCGAATCACCGTGGAATACAGATCGCCCAGCCACGCCAGCCAGCGTACCGGCGACAGGCGCAACGCGACGCCGATCAGCCCGAGAACGATGGCCAGGGCCATGGACGACAAGGCGAGCTGAAGCGTCAGCCAAGCGCCATCGAGGATGACAGCCCCGTAGCCTTTCAACATGATTCAGGTCCTCGAAAGTTGGGATGAAAAAATGGCGCAAACCGCAGAGATCCTGTTGCTTGCGCCATTTCGGACGGGTCGAGCGACGTCTTTACTTGCCGTAAATGTCGAAGTCGAAGTACTTGTCCTGGATTGCCTTGTACTTGCCGTTCTCGCGGATGGCCGCGATGGCGGTGTTGATCTTGTCTTTCAGGGCGTCGCCCTTGCGTACCGCGATGCCTACGCCGTCGCCGAAGTATTTGACGTCGGTGAACGCCGGGCCCACGAACGCGAAGCCTTTGCCGGCGTCGGTTTTCAGGAAGCCGTCATTCAACAGCGTAGCGTCCGCCACGGTGCCGTCGAGGCGGCCGGCGGCCACGTCGAGGTAGATTTCGTTCTGCGAGCCGTACGGCTTGATCTCGGCACCCAGCGGGGCCAGGACTTCGCGGGCGAAACGCTCGTGGATCGAACCACGCTGCACACCGATGTTCTTGCCTTTCAACTCAGCCAAACCTTCGCTGACCTGAGTGCCTTCCTTCATCACCAGGCGAGCCGGGGTGTTGTAGTACTTGTTGGTGAAGTCCACGGACTTCTTGCGGTCGTCAGTGATCGACATGGACGACAGGATCGCGTCGATCTTGCGCACTTTCAGTGCCGGGATCAGACCGTCGAACTCTTGCTCGACCCACTGGCACTTGACCTTCATTTCTTCGCACAGCGCGTTGCCGATGTCGTAGTCGAAACCGACGATGCTGCCGTCCGGCGCTTTGGATGCGAATGGAGGGTAAGCCGCTTCGATACCGATTTTCAGAGGCTTTTCATCGGCGAATGTCGGCAGGGACAGCACGGACAGTGCCAGGGCGCCAAGCAGCACAAGTTTCTTCATCTTGGGACTCCATCGGTAAAGGGCAAAAACGGCAGAGTGAGCGACAGCCCAATATGCGAATGGGTGTAACGAAATCGGTTGCTGCGTGCGTGGGACAGTTCCAGTCAAAACCGCGAAGGCTTCAACGCAAGCCACGACGAGCGAGTGATCGGCATTCTAACGACAGGCCCGAAGCCGATATTTCTTCAATGCGACAACTAATTACAGATGCACCGAGAAACCCGCTTGAGCACATTGACAGCCCTGCAATTTCATGCAAGAGCGAAAGACAGTGAACCGATCTATGCTGCAAATTGCGGGCCTATTATTCGCAAACCCTTCTAATCCGGCAAGCGCGGGGTTATGTCTTATTTTTCACCGGGTGTTTTGAGGCTCTAAAACGGGGCGATGCGTTTCTCATTGCCCCGTTGCGGGGCGGGAGGTTACACATTCGGTTACTTGAAGGCGAACGGGTAACAGTGGGAATGTTCTGACAAGTGAAACCGATAATTATTGGCTGGATGCCGATGAGGTAAGACAGCGGAACACTGCGGAGAATGACAGGCCGTCTTCGCGAGCAAGCCCGCTCCCACACTTGATCCGCGCCAAACACAATCCCAATGTGGGAGCGGGCTTGCTCGCGAAGAGGCCCATCCCGACGCTACAAAAACATCAGACACAAAAAAGCCCCACCCGGCGAAACCGGACAGGGCTTTCTGCACTTCAGACCCGCCGCTTACGCGACGTTCATGGTCTTGTGCGTATCGATCAGGTGCTGCACCACACCCGGATCGGCCAGGGTGGAGATGTCGCCCAACCCTTCGTATTCAGCCGTGGCGATCTTGCGCAGGATGCGGCGCATGATCTTGCCCGAACGGGTCTTCGGCAGCCCCGGCGCCCACTGAATCACGTCCGGCGAAGCGATCGGACCGATCTCCTTGCGCACCCAGTTCTTCAGCTCCAGGCGCAGTTGCTCGCTCGGCTCTTCGCCATTTTTCAGGGTGACGTAGACATAAATGCCCTGCCCCTTGATGTCGTGCGGCACACCGACCACCGCCGCTTCGGCGACTTTCGGATGAGCAACCATCGCGCTTTCGATCTCGGCAGTACCCATGCGGTGGCCGGAGACGTTGAGCACGTCGTCCACGCGACCGGTGATCCAGTAGTAACCATCGGCATCACGGCGCGCACCGTCCCCGGTGAAATACATGCCACGGAAAGTCTTGAAGTAGGTATCGACGAAACGGTCGTGGTCGCCGTACAGGGTGCGCGCCTGACCTGGCCACGAATCGAGAATCACCAGATTGCCTTCGGCCTCGCCCTCGATGATGTTGCCAAGGTTGTCCACCAGCGCCGGCACCACACCGAAGAACGGACGTGCCGCCGAACCCGGCTTCAGCGCATGGGCGCCCGGCAGCGGGCTCATCATGTTGCCGCCGGTTTCGGTCTGCCACCAGGTATCGACGATCGGGCAACGGGATTTGCCGACGTTCTTGTAGTACCAGTCCCAGGCTTCCGGGTTGATCGGCTCGCCCACCGAACCCAGCAGACGCAGGCTGCTGCCGTCCGCGCCTTCAACGGCGGCGGTGCCGGAGGCCATCATCGCGCGGATCGCGGTCGGTGCGGTGTAGAGGATGTTGACCTTGTGCTTGTCGACGATCTTCGCCACCCGGGTGATGTCCGGATAGTTCGGCACGCCTTCGAACAGCAGCGTGGTCGCGCCGTTGGCCAGCGGGCCGTAGACAATGTAGGAGTGACCGGTGACCCAGCCCACGTCGGCGGTGCACCAGTAGATTTCGCCCGGACGGTAGTCGAACACGCGCTCGTGGGTCATCGCTGCATACAACAGATAACCGCCGGTGGTGTGCTGCACGCCCTTCGGCTTGCCGGTGGAGCCGGAGGTATAAAGGATGAACAGTGCTTCTTCGGCGCCCATCTCTTTCGGCGCGCAAACGGTGCCCGCCACTTTCATCAGGTCTTCGTACCAGATGTCGCGATGCTGGTTCCACTTGATGTCGCCGCCGGTGCGCTTGCACACGATGACTTTCTGGATGCTGCTGGTTTCCGGGTTGGTCAGGGCGTCGTCGACGTTGGCCTTGAGGGAAATCTTCTTGCCGGCACGGATGCCTTCGTCAGCGGTGATCACCACTTTCGAGCGGCAGTCGATGATGCGACCGGCCAGGGCTTCCGGCGAGAAACCGCCGAACACCACCGAGTGAATCGCGCCGATCCGGGTACAGGCCAGCATGGCGACCACGGCTTCGGGGATCATCGGCATATAAATGGTCACCACGTCGCCGCGGTGCACGTCCTGGCCACGCAGGGCGTTGGCGAGTTTGCACACTTGTTCGTGCAGTTCGCGGTAGGTGATGTTGCGGCTTTCGGAAGGATCGTCGCCTTCCCAGATGATGGCGACCTGGTCGCCGCGCTCGGCCAGATGACGGTCGAGGCAGTTGTAGGAAACGTTCAGGGTGCCGTCGGCAAACCACTTGATGTCGACATGGTGATCGTCGAACGAAGTCTGTTTCACCGTGGTGAAAGGCTTGATCCAGTCGAGGCGCTTGGCTTGTTCACGCCAGAAGCCGTCAGGATTGACGACCGACTGTTGGTACATGGCTTTGTAGGTCGCCTCGTCGGTCAGCGTATTGGCCAGAACCTCGGGACGAACGGGATACAGGGAAGCCGCACTCATCTTTCCTACCTCGGTGTAATAGTTGTTTTTGTATGACCCTGTTGTAGCCGGGGCGCCCGTATAGAACCATTCGACGATGGTAGTAACAAGCCCCTACAAAACATCCAGAAATGCCACAGACACCCCTGAAGCAAACCCCGCAACCCTTGTGGGAGCTGGCCTGCCAGCGATTCAGACGACCCGGTTTCCCGAGAAAACCGCAGCGCTGGTAACACCCTCTCCAAGGATTGTTACCAAAT
This sequence comes from Pseudomonas sp. 3-2, assembly GCF_019710535.1. Taxonomy (NCBI): domain Bacteria; kingdom Pseudomonadati; phylum Pseudomonadota; class Gammaproteobacteria; order Pseudomonadales; family Pseudomonadaceae; genus Pseudomonas; species Pseudomonas sp. 3-2. The sequence continues at coordinate 4,896,911 of NZ_CP081200.1, forward strand.
CTGCCAAAGGTGTTTATCAAAACCGGGTCTGTTTACCCCTGCCCCGCCTCCCTAAAATTCACCTCGCCGACAAGGCAAAGCGATTAACAAGGTTACAGCCCCCACGAAGGCCGTTAATCCAGTTCTGAAGTAACAAAGCAAAACGATGAAGTTCCACACGCAACCCCAAAAAGGTTGCGTGACCCCACTCGACCTCAAGAAGGTAAATTTCAAATGAAAGCTTTATTGGTTCTGGCCCTCAGCAGTCTGTGCGCAACCGCCATGGCAGACGAGGTTCCGACTGATGTCGCACAGCAACAACCGGTTATCGAGGAATACACTTACTCCACTCACCTGGACATCGCCAAAGTTGTATCGATGAGCGAAGTTCCAAATGTCTGCGAAGTTGTTCCGGCAAAAATGGAGTACGACGACTCCAAGGGTCAGCGTCACATCCTGCGTTACAGCATCATGGGCAACGGCTGCACCAATTGATGCGTTGAGACTGCACCGAATCGGATCACTCAGCGCAACATCGAGGGTCGATTCCAGCCCGGCTTCGGTCGGGCTCAGTTGTGTTTGAAGCGGCGCAAAAGGGTTGCAAAACACAAGATATAGTGAAAAACGCGGTTTTTTGCTCGTTTTTTGAGCAATCAATCACACGCCAAAAAATTAATGAAAAAAAATTCTCCGGGGCCAATCCCGGCGAAAGCCCTGTAAACCCTCGCTCCGATCGAAATCACCCGCGCGCTCGACCGCCCTGCGCTGTTTCGCCCTCCCCCACGCCCGTGTTTTTTTCCCTATAATGCCGCCCTAATCGGGTCAGCAATATTCCCTTACAGGGATCAAAGCCATTCTGAAGCCCCGCAGCAGCGACAACGCTGACCTGCGCCCGTCAGAGGCTCTCGGAAACCCGTAAAATTTTCTGTTTATTGCCTGCGTAGCACCGCTGCAAAAAACGACATCCAACGCGGCCTGTACGGCCGTGTGAAAAACCAACAATCAGTTTTCACACGGGCACAGGCCCTCACGCAGGAGACGACACGTCATGCTGAGCTGGGACGAATTCGACAAAGAAGACAGTGAAGTAGCAGCAGTGAAAGGCGCCAACGCCGGCCACGCTAGCGAAGCCAACATGGACCGCCTCGACAGCGCCGGCGGTGCCGCCGCCCTCGAAGCCCGCGCCGTGACCGCCGAAGACTCGGCCGCCGTGGCCCGCGCCAAGGCTGCACTGGATTCCCTCGACGTCGCCGAAGGCCTCGCCGAACTCGAAGGCTCCGCCGCCCGTGTCGCCGTTGACGAAAAGCGCATGATCAACTGCCGCGCCGACCTCAACCAGCTCGTGCCATTCAAGTACGACTGGGCCTGGCAGAAATACCTGGACGGCTGCGCAAACCACTGGATGCCGCAAGAAGTCAACATGACCGCCGACATCGCCCTCTGGAAAAACCCGGAAGGCCTGACCGACGACGAGCGCCGCATCGTGATGCGCAACCTCGGCTTCTTCTCCACCGCCGACTCCCTGGTTGCCAACAACCTGGCCCTGGCCGTGTACCGCCTGATCACCAACCCGGAATGCCGCCAGTACATCCTGCGCCAGGCGTTCGAAGAGGCGATCCACACCCACGCCTACCAGTACTGCATCGAATCGCTGGGCATGGATGAAGGCGAGATCTTCAACATGTACCACGAGATCCCGTCGGTCGCGAAAAAAGCCGCCTGGGGCCTGAAATACACCCGCGCCATCTCCGACCCGGAATTCAACACCGGCACCGTAGAAACCGACAAAGAACTGCTGCGCAACCTGATCGCCTACTACTGCGTTCTGGAAGGCATCTTCTTCTACTGCGGCTTCACCCAGATCCTCTCCATGGGCCGCCGCAACAAAATGACCGGCGTCGCCGAGCAGTTCCAGTACATCCTGCGCGACGAATCCATGCACCTGAACTTCGGCATCGACGTGATCAACCAGATCAAAATCGAAAACCCACACCTGTGGGATGCCGAAATGAAGGAAGAAGCTTCGCAGATGATCCTGCAAGGTACTCAACTGGAAATCGAATACGCGCGTGACACCATGCCTCGCGGCGTACTGGGCATGAACGCGGCGATGATGGAGGACTACCTGAAGTTCATCGCTAACCGTCGCCTGTCGCAGATCGGTTTGAAGGAAGAGTACCCAGGGACCACTAACCCGTTCCCTTGGATGAGCGAGATTATGGACTTGAAGAAAGAGAAGAATTTCTTTGAGACTCGTGTGATTGAATATCAGACTGGTGGTGCGTTGAGCTGGGATTGACTTCTACGCTCCTTGGATACTGGCCTCAATCGAGGCCAGATTACAAAAGCCCTGACTTGCTCAGGGTTTTTTTTATCCTAGAGTATCGGTAATCGAAAAATGCGTAGACACACCATGTCTCTTGAGAAAGGTTTTTAGGTATATTCCGGATCTGAACCTGACCAATCGATAGACATTTTTTAAAGCCTCACCTTGACCAAGGCTAGAAAACCAATTGAGCCGTTCAAGGAAATCTATACACCCAAGGAAAACGCAATGGAAGAAATCCGAGCTTTTGACATGTTTTGCGGAGCCGGGGGAAGTAGTCTAGGTGCATACGAAGCTGGGGTTAAGATCGTTGGCGGCGTCGATCTTTGGAAACCCGCAGCTGACTCATTCCTACTAAATTTTCCAAATGCGACAGTTTTCAATGAAGATCTTCGTCCACTCGCTCCAGAAGACGTACTGAAAAAAACAGGGCCTATCGATTTACTAATTTCCTCACCTGAATGCACTCATCATACCTGCGCTCGAGGAAGCAAGCCGAGGTCTGATGAAAGTAAAGATACCGCATTCGACGTAGTGCGTTTTGCAGCAGTTATGAAGCCAAGATGGATCACTCTTGAAAATGTAGTACACATGAAACCTTGGCCACGATACCGAGAACTAAGAGAGGAAATTGAAGCTTTAGGATATAAGGTTCGAGAGCAAGTAATTGATGCTTCGCTGTTTGGGGTCCCTCAGCGACGAAAGCGCCTTTTCATGATCGCGGATCTAAATGGAATGCCAAGCGAAGTAACACCACTAGTATCCGATCAAAAAACCGTACTCGACATTCTAGATAAAACCGATCGGTACAAGATGACTCCGTTGCGCATTCCAAAGCGAGCGAAGGATACCTTAGCAAGAGCAGATAGAGCGATTGCAGCTTTAGGAGAAAGTGAACCTTTTCTGATTGTTTATTATGGCACTGATGGCAGTGGTGGCTGGCAGCCCTTAAACACTCCGCTACGAACCATAACTACCGTAGACCGCTTTGCCTATGTCCAACCGACAGATAGAGGACATATGATGAGAATGTTGCAACCAGAAGAACTACGTCAGGCAATGGGCTTTCCCGACACATATAAATTTCCTGATGTCACACGCAGAGAAAAAGTTAAATTAATGGGAAATGCGGTGTGCTCTCCGGTAATGAAAGCTATCGTCGAGTCACTAATTCGAGACGCTGCAAACCTTAAAATAAAAGCAGCTTAAAGAAATAGCTGGCAAACTGAACCATCTAGCGCATTAACTTTAACAGAAGAGAATCTAAGTGAGCACTTCAGACCTAGAATTCAAACAACCCTTCCGCCCTCGCGCTAGAGTCCTTCAGCTACTTGGCGATGAACTTATAGGCAGCCCGCGCCTCGCTGTATTTGAATTAGTAAAAAATGCCTATGACGCCGATGCGAACGAATCGATCGTAACCCTTGATCTAAAAGACGAAGAAAACCCAAAAATTACGATCTTCGATGACGGCACAGGGATGTCTCCACAAATAATCAAAGATATTTGGTTAGTACCTGGAAACAACCATCGACAAGAACAACGCAAACTAGAATTACGTACAGAAAAGCACAAACGACTACCTCTTGGTGAAAAGGGGTTAGGCCGCTTTGCAGTCCACAAACTTGGAAATCGCATAACACTTACCACAAGAGCTTCCAATGAACTTGAGTGTGTTGTTGAAATAAACTGGAATGAAATAATTCAAAAGCCTTTCTTAGATGATGCCCCAATCAGCGTAAAACTGAGAAACCCTATCGTATTCACTGAGAACACCACTGGAACCAAAATTGAAATAACAGACCTAAGATCCAAAAAATGGACCCGAGGAGATGTTCGTCGCCTACACAAACAAATAACGTCGATTTGCTCACCCTTCAATAGTCCAGAAGGCTTCAAAGCTGAACTGTTAGTTCCTGGTCACTCCGAATGGACTAAAGATCTACTAGACCCAGAAGCGATTCTTAGAAGAGCACCGTGGAAATTCAAGTTTCAAATAAAACCCAACGGGTCCTTTACCTGGGATTATAAATTTCAGCCCTCACCTGGAATAAAAATCGAAGGGCGAAATAACGAAGAGGTTGACGTTCCCCTTCTAATCCCACCGCTTAAGGGAACAACAAAAAAAAATGAAATTGCTAACGCCGAAACATTAAGCGGGATAGGCGAAATCAGTGGAGAGTTTTATATATACGACAGAGATCGTGAAACTCTAAAACTCATGTCCGACACTCAAACCCTTACAGAATACCTCGATGAAAATGGTGGCATACGCGTATATCGTGATGGCGTACGAGTATACAACTATGGAGAGCCTGGAGAAGACTGGCTTGGTCTTGATCTAAGACGAGTGAACAAACCAACGAAAGGGATAAGCAACAACCTTATAATTGGCGCCATACATCTGTCCCTGAAAGACTCTACTGACTTAGTTGAAAAAACCAACCGCGAAGGTTTTATGGAGAGCGCCGCCTTAACCAATCTCCAACGCGTAGTCTTAGGCTTGCTTGCATCAGTGGAGACAGAGCGAAAAATCGACAAAGATCGCATTCGAAAAATAATTGACAAAAGCCAAGACCCCATCGCTGCAAATGTCGAAAGGCCTATTGAAGAACTACGCGCAGCATTAAAAAAACATGGTGTCATTGAAAAATTCGAACCTTATATAAAAAAGCTGGAAGAAGATTATCACACGATGCAAGAAACCCTGCTTTCAGCAGGTATGTCTGGTCTAAACTTAGCGGTAGTTTTCCATGAAGTAGAGCGTGGTGTAAGAACTCTGCACAAAGCCATAGAGAGCGGAGCCGACTTGCAAAGCGCGGCCGATCAAGCCAGAGACCTAACAAAGCTGCTTGATGGCTTCTCTAACTTACTGAGGCGTGATGATCAAAAACCTCATAGTGCTCGAACTCTTATCACACGAGCTAGGGATCTTACAAAGCCTAGATTCCGTTTTCATGAAACCACATTAAGCTGCTCCTTTTTAGAAAAAGAAGAAGATGGCTTCAAATCCATTTTTGCCTTCGGCTTAGTGCTGAACGCAGTAGTAAACCTCATCGACAACTCCATCTACTGGCTACAAGTTAGATGGCCAGAGTCGAAGGCCGCAAGTCGAAAAATATACCTTGGAATATCTCACGACTTCGAACTAGGACCAGCATTAATAATCGCGGACAACGGACCAGGCTTTCAAGATGATCCTGAAAACTTAGTTCGACCTTTTTTCACGAGAAAGCCAATTGGCATGGGACTTGGCTTGTACTATGCAAATCTAGCCATGGAGCTTAACGGTGGGATTTTAGCGTTTCCTGAGAAAGGCGAAGTTGATTTACCAGAAGAGTTTGATGGCGCCGTCATCGCATTAATTTTTAAGGATTCTAAATAATGCTCCCTTCACCAAGAATTGTAGCCATTGATGATGACGCGCGCGAGCTTTACGCTTTGGTAAATGCACTCAATGAAAAAGGCCACTCTTGCCTAGCCATTCAGTACTCGTCCGCGGGTATCAATCACAACATAAAAGATGCACGCGTTATCTTTTTTGACCTACACCTTAACGGAAACTCCGCTGCTCCACTAAATATTCACTTTAGTATAATCCTTTCCATATTGGAGTCTCTCGCCCCCCAAGGTCCATACGTAATAATACTTTGGACCAAGTATGGTCAGAGCGAAGGAACTCATGCAGACACCGAACTTCAACAGTACCTATCAGCCCGACTCGACGAAAATTTAGCTCGCCCCTACAAGGTACTTGCTTTAGACAAAGCCGGACACCTCCTGAATGGCAAAGTCACAAATCCAGATGTACTTATTACAGAAATCGAAACATTGCTTTGCTCACACCCTCAAATTAGAGCACTTTTAAGCTGGGAAAGTAATGTCCAATCGGCTGCAGCCCAAACACTTGGGCACCTACTACAACTTACCTCTCCTAATGGACTAGAGACCGCTTCTGTAATGGCAGTACTTGCGGATGCTGCCGTGGGAAAAGCAAATATAGACATAGACCGATACCATGCATTAAATCAGGCACTGATCCCTATACTCTCTGACTACATTTCAAACCTATCGATCCCAGAGAAAGAGCAAAAAATTTGGGAACAAGCCTATTCCGCATCAAACTACGGCAGTGTATTGACTTCCGACCAAAAAGCGGACTTCAATAAATTTATAAACCTTTCAACAAGAACACATGGAATTTCTTTAGCTGATAGGGGCGCAATTTCAAGCCTAAATAATATATTGACTGCTAAAGACTTTATAAACACATTCGGCATAAGCCAAGAGCAGGCGGCAATAGAGTTATTTTCCGTGACAAAACCCGAGCATCTTTCAGAAGCACGCTGGGTCATTTGTCAAGCTCATGCGGCGTGTGACCACGCTCAGAACAAATCAGTTCCTATGAGCTATTTTGTTGGTTTGGAAATAGAAGACCGATTTCTTAAACCTAGGAAAAACAGACCTGAATTCCTTTGGGTTTCACCGGCTTTTAAAATTAATGGAAAAGTTCGTTCCCTGGTATTTAATGCCGGCGCCAACATTCCATTACCAACGATCCGCACCAAAAAAGTAACCGCCTTATATCGCCTCAACGAATCGATACTCAACGATTTATTGTTCAAGCTTAGAACCCATCTTGCACGACCTGGAATTATTGGGGTTTATTAAAAACAGTCTAAAAAAGCGGCACGTGAGTGCCGCTCCTATCCGAAGTCTTATACCTGCCCACTGACACTTAATAAACTCATCATTTTTCGCCATCAGCGCTACTCAAAACCTATCTGATGGAAAAGTCTTAACTTTTCAGGCACCATTCACACAGTGATGGCACCTGGACAGCACCATGATGAAAAATGAAATTTTTTCAGTAGATGAACTGGCGAACGCAGACTTAGTTATTGATGCTCGATATTCCGGCAGCAGAAATGGAAACGCGAGTGATGACCCACTTAACAAGCTGCTAAAACTAAGCAATCAAGGTGGGTTTAGGATAAGAGGGAAAAGAGAATCCCCCAACGTGATTGCTCTATTATCAAGCATGGAAGATCTAGATTGGCCCGACGAACTCGACCTCTCAACCGGGGTGTTCACCTATTACGGCGACAACAAGAAGCCCGGGCGTAAATTGGACGAAACCAATCGCTATGGCAACAATCTTTTGGAGCTGATTTTCGAGCGACAACACTCAGGCTCCCGGGCAGATATCCCACCTATTTTCGTTTTCACTAAAGCTGGGATCTATCGAGATGTGATTTTCAGAGGGCTTGCCGTCCCTGGTCGGATCGGAAGCACCCACAATGATGATTTGGTGGCCGTATGGCATGCCAGCAAGGGCCAGCGTTTTCAGAATTACAGAGCGACTTTCACAATTCTCGACCTGCCTGAGATTTCAAGAGATTGGCTGACGGACATCATTAATGGCGTGCGCGCAAGCGATAGCGAGCATGCACCGCTCGATTGGTTGAAATGGGTGCGATCCGGACAATACACACCTCTGATTGCCAAGCGGTCTCAGCCTATTCGCTCCAAAAAGGAACAACTGCCATCTTCGAAAGAAGACATGAAAATGCTTTCGATCCTACACAAGCATTTCGAGTCAGATCCCTATGCATTTGAAGAATGTGCGGCGCATCTGGTAAGAGTCTGTTTGCCTGACACAGTCGAGCTCGATCTGACGAGACGTTATCGTGATGGTGGGCGGGACGGTACAGGTAAGCTCAGAATTGGAAGGCCTGAGACGTCGGTTTTGGTGGATTTTGCAATCGAGGCTAAATGCTACGGGATCGCCAGCTCAGTTGGCGTCCGTCATGTTTCCAGGCTTATTTCTCGCCTACGACATCGGCAATTTGGGGTAATCATCACCACATCCTGGCTTAACGACCAAGCCTACAAAGAGATCGTGGAAGACGGCCACCCTGTGATGATTCTTGCTGGAAGAGATATTGTTGAGCTTCTTCGCGAAACTGGGCTTCAGGACGGCAATGCAGTGATGGCATGGTTGAACATGAATTTCCCTTTGACCGAGGTGTGAATGAGTGCAGACATAGTCTCCCCCGAGCATCGCTCGAAGATCATGTCCAAGATCAGAGGGAAGAACACCAAGCCAGAAATGGTGGTGCGCTCGCTATGTCACGAAATGGGGTTTCGCTTCCGTTTACATAGAAGAGATCTGCCGGGAACGCCTGATCTGGTCTTCCCGAAGCATGGTTTGTGTATGTTCGTTCACGGGTGTTTTTGGCACCGACATCCCGAGTGCAAATACGCGTACATGCCTAAAAGCAGAGTGGATTTTTGGCAAAACAAGCTAGCAAAAAATGTCGAAAGAGATCTTAAAACCCAGCAAGCGCTAATCAATATGGGCTGGCGAGTTGTGACCATCTGGGAGTGCCACACAAAAAACAGAGATCTCCTACGCCTTGAAATCCAAAATGCATTCAAGCGTGATGCCTAAGGCCTACGACTCTTTTTGCATCAAAACATTTGTCGCTTCTGAAGGGTTGACCATGCTGGGTTGAGCCCATAGGCTCCCAGTTCGGCGCCTAAGAAACGCCACAACCAGAGCGGTCCTCCGCACCCGACAGTCATGCGGCTTTTTTTCGTCTGCGGTTTCTCTACGCCTGCGAAAAGTCCCGTTATGTCGGGAGTGGGCGAATACAAGACCCGAAAGGGGAATATGTCCGGCCCGTCTCTGGTGGGTTTCTTAGCTCCCGACACCCTTAACGAATGCCCTAAGAAAGCAGCCAGAGGTAAATGGAAATGCCTGACTACTCAGCCTTCATGATGAAGGCGACTCGCTGTACCCGCCGTTTGAATCCCGTGCTCCCGACTCGGGAGGCACGCCATGTCTGAACCACTTCTTCCAACTCGATTTGTCCGTAACCAAACCCACCTGCATGCCCTTCTGGTGGAGAACCAGGCCTGGTTCTGCGTCCATGAACTGGGGCGGCTGATGGGCAAATATCTGGATGAGCGACAGCTGCGCAAACTCGATGCCGATCAGCGGCAGATGATGTGCGTGGAGACCTACGGCGAGCCCGGAGAACATCTGATGGTGAGCGAGTCAGGTGTGTATGCGTTGCTGATCTATCACTACTGCCCCGAGTATCGGCAGCTTCGTGAGTGGGTGACGCATCAGGTTGTGCCTGCGCTGCGAGATGCCCGTCCGATGCGCTCGGTTGAGCGTCCAACGTTGAGCGTTTTGAGCTGGCCCAAGATGTCGTTGAGCACGCTGCACTGGCAGGATGAGCCGTGGATTCGGTTGCGGGACATGCCGTGTTTGCTGGCGGAAGATCCGTTCAATCGGCAGGAATCCTGGTGGCGTAAAGCTTCACGAGTGCTGCGTAGTTACTGATATCAAAAAGACCGCTGCTTGAAAACTCAAGCAGCGGTTTTTTATGACCCGAAGTGTCGGGGACAGCCAGTCCTCGGCAGACGGGTTCCGCATCATCCTGAAAACAATCAGTGCAACCCACCCCACCACCCGCTATTAATACCCCTCCCCCACTCAAGGACCCGAGCCCCACCATGAAATTCGACCTCGCCTACTGCCTCAGCCTCGACGACAAGTTGTCGATCTATGACGTTCGCGATCTCAATTTCGATGAGACGGTGGCGTTCGATTCTGCGAAGGAGCACTTCCAGTGCCCCAACGACGCCTGTCGTTCGGTGTTCGATGCTTCCAACGAGTTGGGTACGTTCAACGCCAAGAACGTGAATTACGTGCGCACGCCGCACTTCAAGAATCTGCCCGGTACGCAGCATGTGGCGGGTTGTCCGTATGTGAGTTTGAAGACGTCGGCGTCGGGGGTTGAGGCGGGGGATGGGGAATCGGATGACGGGCGGGAGGAGCATTTTCCGTCGGAGTTGTTGCTGACGCGCCGTGAGTATGTGCGCAAACCTGCTGCGCCAGCGGGGGCGGCGGATGTGTTGCGGGATGATCCGGTGCGGGTGGCGGCTACCCCCTCAAAAGAATCGCCGAGTCGTGAAACGGCGCCGGACAAGACCAGTGTCTTCGCTCACCCCGTGGAGTGTTTTGTGTCGAACTTCGCGGACAAGGATTTGCTCAAGCGCATGCCGTTGAAGATTGGCGAACATACGGCGCCGTACAGTTCGTTCTTCAAGAAGATTGAGTATTTGATGGACAACAAGGGGCTGATTTACTGGGGCAGGATCAAGAAGATCGAGGACTTTCACAGCGCCAGTTTCCGGATCGATTTCGAGGACAAGGTCTGGTTCAAGAAGCCGGATGACAGCAAGAAGAAGCCTTATCCGGTCAGTGTCTATCTCAATAAAAAGCTGATCGACAACTACCGCAAGCGCAAGGCGTTTCTGGAAGAGATCAACCACGCGATCGACAGTGACAAGGAGTTGTTCTGCTTCTTTTATGGCGTGACGCCGGAGTTGAAGCAGGTGCCGGGCAAGAAGAACCCCGAAAAGCCTTTCGAGGTCTTCAATGCCAATATCGAGAACCTGGATCACTTCATCATTCGTGAAGCGCCGGGGCTGGCGTGATGGTCAGCCCTGGGGCAGTTGCAGTTGGGCGGCGCCGGGGTGTTGTTTGACGACTGAGTACGGCAGGACTGACCAGTCCGGCGCATCGCAGGCGCGGGCGACGCGAGCGAAGTAGGCGCCCAGGTACAGGCCTTTCGGAGTGAAGTGCCAGGACGGATAACCCCAGATGCTTTCATCGGTGTAGTCGCAACTGTCCTCATCGCCCTCCGCCGGTTTCTTCATTTCATCTGGGTAGAGCGCGGTGAGTTGTTTTATCAGCCACGGCACCAGCACTTCGCGCTGGTAAGTCGAGTGCGCTGCACTTTCTTGTTCGTTCAGCGGCTGATCGCCCAGGCTGTCGCGCTCGGCGTGCAGCAAAGGTTTGCCCTCGCCTACCCACAACACATCTTCCAGCGACAACGGATGGCCGGTGTTCACGTCGATGTTGAGCGGCGAATCGCCGAAGTCCGGATGCGCGCCGCCGCAGTAATAGCTGGTCGAGATATTCAGGCTGACCACGGCTGGCGAGATCAGTTGCGGTTGTGCCTGCTGCATGAACTCGACGTTTTCCCCGCCCTGCAACTGGCAGCCGTGATAGCTGATGACTTCGCTCCACAAGCGCCCGAGCAACTGTTGGTTGACCCGCTGCAGGTCATCTTTCGGCAGGCCGGATTCCACGGTAAACAAGGCAATCTTTGACTCGGGCTCCGTCCACCATTGCAAGGTGTAGCCCATGAAATCTTCTTTCTTCGTGGCTTTGAGCTTGAGCCCCTGTAGCCGCAGATATTCGTACGGTTCGCTGGCGGGCAGCGTGGCGATGAAGGGCAACATGGTGGCGGTCGGCGTAGCGATTTTGGCCTCGGAGAGTTGTACCGCAAGTTTTTTGCCCTGAGGGCTTTGCCATTCGCCCTGCCAGCCGTTGGCGGTTTCTTCCAGCTTGAGGGTCGGCAAAGGCTTGTCATCGCCGTAGCGATTATTGCCCTCGACCAACGTCAGCGTGCTGTCCTGCAATGCGCCGCTGAGGGCCAAATCGCGGTGATACTTCTCGTAGAAGTAACGGCCGGTCACTTCATCCTGCTGCTGAGTGTTGAGTTCCACCACAATCGGCGTCTTGCCCAGCGTGCCGGTGAACACACGTCTGCCGTCGTCAGCCTGAGCAGTGGAAAGCAGTGAAAACAACGCGGCGGCGTATGGCGCCAGGCGCAACAGTCCCTTGAGCATGGATCGATCCCTGAGTGAGTCGGAGGTCGCGCCGGGACGTGAGTGCCGGCGCTAGTGAATGCGGGGCGGATTATGGCGGGGGTGGCTTAAGTAATCGAGTTTTGTCGGTTGTACTCTTCCAGCCAGGCTTCGCGCTCGACTGCTGCTATCTCCCGATACACTTGCATGCGGCGCGTCTTTGCCGCTTGAACTTCGTCCTCATCCAGCGCGCAATAACGACGAAGCCAATGAACGGTCATCTCCTCATCCGGGTAGTAGTAACCCTTGGCGCCCTTGCTGTTTCTCGGGGTGTCGTTCATCTGCGCGTCGAACACCATGGCTGCGACTTCATCAGGCGGTAAACAACCGGCCCCTGCGGCCTTGTCCTGGAAGACCCAGGCAATTTCATCGATGTGTTTTTGTGCGCTGCGATGGCTGCGGCGATAGAACTGCTGCGGTCGACACATCCATCGGAATCGCTCAATCAACGGTTCGATATCAATCCACTCGGAGAGTCCGTGATGGGTTGCATGAAGCATGACACCGTTGAACCAGCGATCAGCGAATTGCCCCACAAATGCATCCAGATCCGCCTTTTTCATGTCGGCGAAAACCATGCAATCGCGAGTCTTGATGTGCATGGCGAACAGCACATGCTTTCGTTGCAAAGTGATCGCATGCACCAACCACTGCTCGACAGCACTGTCCATCTCATCATCTTCGATGGTTGATGATGGCGGGGCGAAATCCACCGGGGTGATCTTTTTTCCCTGGTGGACACGACTGAAGAACTTGCTGGCAGCTTCGGTGCAATTGAAGATCAGCATCCTTGATCTCTAATAAATAATCGGGAGGATTAAACAGGGGACTGTCGACTCACGACTACTTCACCGACATTCCCAACATCACAATAACCAACAATCCAATATAAACCCAAGCATGCACCCGATCCGGTATCCGCCCGATCCATCGTGTGGCCAGTCGAATCCCCAGCATCGAGCCCAGCGTCAGCACCGCAAACGCGAGCAGATCCACATACCCGATAAACCATGGCCCAAGTTTTGTCTCGCTGAGTCCCGCCATCGCCATGTACGTCAGGGTTCCCGCCAATGCCACGGGCACGCTCAACGGGTTGGCCATCGACGTCGCCTGCGACATGCTCAAACCGCAACGCCGCAATAACGGCACGGTCATGACGCTTCCTCCTACACCGAGAAAGGTTGCGATGGTGCCAATGCCTACACCGCCGCCAGACGTTTCCAGTGTTCCCAATCGCCGTGGGATGGCGCCTTCGGACTGCGTAAGAAATCCGCGTCGCAGCAGGCAATCGACAATCGTCACGCCGAGGTAGGCGATGAAGGCATAACGAATGATTTCGCCGCTGACCCACACCGCGGCGATTGCGCCGACGACCGCGCCTAACCCGATGAACCCGCCCAAGGGCCACAGGTAATCACGGATGAGGTTGCCGGCGCGGCGATGTTTGCCGGTGGCGACCAGGGCGTTGACGATCATCACGCAGGTCGAGGTGGCGACGGCGATGTGCATGGCGGATTGGCTGATCGGGTCGTCGGCGCCGTGGCTTGCGGTGAGCATGCGGTACAGCAGCGGCACGACGACGAAGCCGCCGCCGAAGCCGAAGAGCACGGCGGTGACGCCGGTCAGGCAGCCGAAGAGTGTCAGCAGGAGGTAGAACATGGCGCGTCATCCGTTGGTTGGGAGCGGTCGACGATAGAGCGGCGGCGCTTGGCCTGCTTCAGCAACCCAGCCAATAATGTTTGCGTTTACGCCAACTGCTGGATGCCGCTCGATGCGCAATGTTTCGATTAATCTGCTGGATGACACGCCGCGCCCGGTGGTGGCGATCGGTACGGATTATTCCCACGGCTATCTGTTGCCACGTCATACGCATCGACGGGCGCAATTGTTGTACGGCGCGACCGGGGTGATGCAGGTCAGCACGCATGATGGCAACTGGGTGGTGCCGCCGCAGCGGGCGGTGTGGATTCCGCCGGGGGTGGCGCATGAGGTGTTGATGCTGGGGGTCAGCACGCGCAGTTTGTATATCGAGCCGGGGGCGGTGGATCTGGGTGAGCGTTGTCAGGTGGTCAGTGTGTCGCCGTTGATGCGGCATTTGCTGATGGAAGCCGTGGAGTTGCCGCTGACCTATGACCTGACCGGGCGCGACGGCGTGCTGATCGATCTGTTGCTGCATGAATTGGTGCGCAGTGCACCGTTACCGTTGCATATCCCGCTGCCGTCTGACGGACGACTGCTCGAGCTGTGTCAGACCTTTCTGCATCAGCCGAATGCCCACCAATCACCCCAGCAATGGGCCGATCAGCTGCACGTAAGCTTACGTACCTTCAACAGGTTGTTTCGTCAGCAGACCGGCTTGAGTTTCAGTCAATGGCGCCAGCGCGCCTGCGTGGTATTGGCACTGGCACGGCTGGCGGCGGGTGAAGCAGTGACGCGGATTGCCCTGGATTTCGGCTATGACAGCCCGGCGGCGTTCTCGACGATGTTCCGTCGGACCCTCGGTCAGGCACCGTCCGTCTGGTTGGAGGCGGCGAACTAGGGCAAATCAAAAAATGCGTTTGATCCCGGTCGAAAACAACTGTACAAAAACACAGTACATTTTCCATCAGCACTCTCGAGCCCGGAGCACACCATGGCCTCTTCAGCGATGAACCTCATCCTCGAACGTATCGCCCTTTTCCAGTTCACCCCGACCCATTGCGCCCAGGCCCGAGGGATGTTGGGCTGGAGCATTGAACAGTTGTCGCGGGAGGCCAAGGTTTCAGTAGACGACATTCAGCGGTTCGAAGCGCAGCTGGACGTGGCGGATGAGGTGCGGCTGGCGTTGACCTATCGGTTTGAAGCGCAGGGGTTGGTGTTCTTTCCGGGGTTTGCGCCGGGGCGCTCCACAAGCATCAAAGGAACCACGGCCGAGTCGGTGGAACGTGGGAATTATGCAATGGCAGACTGAGGACTCAGGACTTGATCGAAATTGAGGAAAGCACAGGTAACGTTTATCAAGACCTAGGGGTTGGTGATGCATGCGAGATGCAGACCAAATCTGAAGCGGTGATGAAGTTGGCTGCACTGATGGAAACTGCGCAGTTGAGCGGAAGTGAAGCGGCGGACAAACTTGAGATATCGCTGGAGAAACTAGAGGAAATTCTCCGTGGGCGGTTCCGCGACGTTCCATCCGCCGCAATTTCAAAATACCTGAATCAGATATCGGTAAACGAAGCCTGAAAGAGCGGTTCGCTCCCGTGGGGGAGCGAACCTGAGAAACTCGTCAGGCCCCTTGCACCACCGCTTCACTCTCCCCTTCAACCGCCAACCACCATGCATTCCCCCGTTGCGGTTGTGCCAGGTTGAATGCCTCGCCCATTTTCGGCGTGGTAATCGACACGCTGCGTTCCCAGGCCAGCGCCAGAATGCGGTCAAACGGCTCATGCCAGGCATGCATCGCCAGGTCGAACGTGCCGTTGTGGATCGGGAACAGCCAGCGGCCCTTGAGATCGATGTGGGCTTGCAGGGTCTCTTCCGGCTGCATGTGCACGTGGGGCCATTCGACGTTGTAGGCGCCGGTTTCCATCAGGGTCAGGTCGAACGGGCCGTATTGTTCGCCGATGCGTTTGAAACCGTCGAAGTAGCCGCTGTCGCCGCTGAAGAAGATGCGAGTGTCTCCGTCGATGATGACCCACGAAGCCCACAGCGTCTGATTGCCATCGAACAAACCACGGCCGGAGAAGTGCTGCGACGGAGTGGCGATGAAGCGGATGCCGGCGACTTCGGTGCCTTGCCACCAGTCGAACTGGCGAACCTTGCCGGCATCGATGCCCCATTTGATCAGGGTGTCACCGACGCCCAGCGGGGTCAGGAACACGTTGACCTTGTCCGCCAGTTTCAATACGGCCTCGTAGTCGAGGTGGTCGTAATGGTTGTGCGA
This sequence comes from Pseudomonas sp. 3-2, assembly GCF_019710535.1. Taxonomy (NCBI): domain Bacteria; kingdom Pseudomonadati; phylum Pseudomonadota; class Gammaproteobacteria; order Pseudomonadales; family Pseudomonadaceae; genus Pseudomonas; species Pseudomonas sp. 3-2. The sequence goes on from NZ_CP081200.1 coordinate 4,912,870, forward strand.
CAGGATCACAGCTTCGATCGGCGGCAACTCGTCAATGCTGATCGGCGGCTGGTGAAAACGTTTCGGCCCGGCCCATTGCACAGGCGAGGCGCGCTCGGCAAACACCGGGTCGGTGATCCAGAACTTGTCTTGCAGTTTCAACAGCAAGGTCGAGTGGCCGAGGCGGTAGACACTCTGGTTGGGAGCGGCGATCAGGTCGGCGCGGGTCAGTGGCTGCACCGGGATAGCTGCCGCCGGCCGAGTGTTACGTGGTTTGTGGAAGATCATGTTCCACATGATGCGCAGCATCTTGCGCAAACCTTCGCGCTGCACCGGCGCGTGGTTACGGAAAGTCCCCTCGGCCTGGCGCGAAGCTTCAGGTGCTGGACTAACCGCGGAAGAAATTGATTTGGCCATGACTGAAAGACTCCAGGTAAACCGCGCAATTCACGGCTTTCCACGGTGGGACGATAAATGGCCAAGGCACGCACGCATCAGCCGGACATCTGGTTTTAGGGTGCACCGATTAAGGCAACATTACACTGATCGGTGTAGTTTCTAGGTTGCATCAAACCGGATGCCAAGTAAACTGCCGAGTGTAATTCTCTCCTTTTTCCTGCCGAATCCAATTTATGACAGCTCCAACGCGCCTCACCGACCGCAAACGCGAAGCCATCATCCTCGCGGCCATTGCCGAGTTCCGGGCCAACGGTTTCGAGGTCACCAGCATGGACAAGATCGCGGCCACGGCCGGGGTTTCGAAGCGCACGGTGTACAACCATTTCCCCAGCAAGGAAGAGCTTTTCGCCGAAATTCTCAATCAGTTGTGGGCACGGATCAGCACTGAGCAGGCCGTGGCGTATCAGCCCGATCAGCCCTTGCGGGATCAGTTGCGAACGATGCTGTTGGCCAAGTTGCAAATGATGGCGGACGACAACTTCATGAATCTGGCCCGTGTCGCCATCGCGGCTGCGATCCACTCGCCGGAACGCGCGCAGAACATGGTGGCGCGCATGGGCGAACGTGAGGAAAGCGTGACCGTGTGGATTCGTGCCGCACAGGCGGATGGTCGATTGAAACCGGTCGATCCAGAGTTCGCCGCCCATCAAGTGCAGGGGCTGCTGAAAACCTTTGCCTTCTGGCCGCAGATCTCCCTGGGCCAGCCCTCGCTCGAGAGCACGATGCAAAATGCCGTGGTCGATTCTGCAATCGACATGTTCCTGGCCTGCTACCAGCTCTAGATCAGGCCTGCGCCACGGTAAATGGCTCACAAGGACACTGAATTTTCCCGCTGGAATAAATGACAATGCCTGCCATTGGCCGATGAACGGTCACGCTGAAGAATTACACTGCAAAGTGTTTCAGAATGAATCTGGCGCAGAACACCATGGAAAACCAACGCGGCAAAGGCTTGTCATTCGCCAGACGCATTTACCTGCCGCGAGCCATCGGGCTTGGCATCGGCTTCTTCAGCGTGGGCGCCGCGGTGTATCCGTTGAACATGCCGTCCTGGCTATGGACCTTGTTGCTGTTTAACGGCTTTCTCTGGCCGCATGTGGCCTATCAATGGTCGACCCGCTCGGCCTTTCCCTATCGCGCCGAACGCCGCAACCTGCTCTATGACTCAGTGTTCGGCGGTTTCTGGACCGCGTGTTTCCAGTTCAACCCACTGACCACCGTGACCATTCTGTCGATGATGACCATGAACAACGTGGCCGCCGGTGGCGTGCGCCTGTTCTGGCTCGGCGCGCTCGCCCAGGTGATCGGCGTGCTGCTGGGCTGGTCAATGTTCGGGGTCAAGTTCACTCTGACGGCCACGCAGACTCAAGTCTGGGCCTGCCTGCCGATGCTGACGCTTTATCCGCTGGCTTTGGGAATGGTTTGCTACCGGTTGGCGATCAAACTCGCCGAACACAAACGCACTCTAAGCGCCCTGAGCCGCACCGACAGCCTGACCGGCCTGCTCAACCACGGCGCCTGGAAAGACCTGCTACATCTCAAGTTCCAGCAGTGCCGGCAGCACAATTCCCAAGCGATTCTGGCGCTGATCGACATCGATCATTTCAAGTCGATCAACGACAGTTACGGACACATCGTCGGCGATGCGGTGCTGCGGCAATTGAGTCACGAGCTGAAGTTCGTGCTCGACGGAAGCGAGCTGGCCGGACGATACGGCGGCGACGAATTCTGCGTGATCCTGCCCAACCTGCCCCTGAGCAAGGCCGAAGCGCTGATGAAGCAATTGCGTCAGGGAATGGATCGATACCGCCATCCCGACGTCCCCGAGCTGCGAGTCAGCCTGAGTATCGGGCTTGCTCGCTATCAAACCTCTTACGCCGATGCCCTTGAGTGGTTCGAAGATTCCGACAAGGCGCTGTACACGGCCAAGCACACGGGACGTAACACAATCAGCGTAGCGTTGAGCCGATCGCCCGCCTGAAAAAACTTGTACAAAATTGAGAAAAATCGATTTCTTGTACAAGTTTATAAAGTTTTGTATAAGTTAATCCGCCAGCCGGGATGCTGGCACACTGCTTCCAGCCATCGAGATATCTGGCTGGCTGACGCGGAAACAGGGACCCCACCTTCAGTCCTATTTCCAGAGTGCCATGAACATGATTTTCAACCGCCACAAGACTGCCCTCGTCGATCTCCAAAACACCATCAACCAACAAGCCGGCCTGCTGGAGGCGATCAACCGCTCCATGGCAGTGATCGAATTCGATGTCGACGGTGTGGTTCTGCGCGCCAACGACAACTTCCTGAAAACCATGGGTTACACCCGCGAACAGGTGATCGGGCAGCCCCATCGCCATTTCTGTTCTCCCGAGTTTGCCCGTGGCAATCAGTACACCGAGTTGTGGTCGCGATTGAAAAGCGGCCAATTCCAATCTGGCACCTTTGAACGCATCGACAGCCAGGGCCGTCCGATCTGGCTCGAAGCCAGCTATAACCCGATCAAGGATGACTCGGGTCGCGTGGTGAAAGTGGTCAAGTACGCCATGGATGTCACCGCCAAAGTGCAGCAGGAAAGCGAAGCCAATGCGAAATTGCAGGCGATCGACCGCGCCATGGCGGTGATCGAATTCGATCTCGACGGCAATATCCTCACCGCCAATCAGAATTTTCTGACGCGCATGGGCTACACCCTCGCCGAACTGAAAGGCAAACATCACCGTTTGTTCTGCCCCGCGCAACTGGTCAACAGCAGCGCCTACCAGGATTTCTGGCGCCGACTGAATCAGGGCGAACTGTTTCAGGGCCAGTTCGAACGCGTCGACAAACGCGGGCAGACCGTGTGGCTTGAAGCCAATTACAACCCGGTCTACGACGCCGCCGGCCGCTTGTGCAAAGTGGTGAAGTTCGCGTCGGACGTGACCGCCCGGGTCGAGCAGCACGAGCAGGATGCGCGCAGTGCCAGCGCCGCCTATCACATCTCGGTGGCCACCCGAAAAGTCGCTGAGCAAGGTACGCAAGTGATTCAGCAAGCGGCCAGTGAAATGCGCGAAATTGCCGACGACATCGCCGAATCCTCAACCCTGATCGCACAACTCGGCGAGCGCTCCGAGCAGATCACCGCCATCGTCAACACCATCCGCGCGATTGCCGATCAGACCAATCTTTTGGCCCTGAACGCCGCCATCGAAGCTGCGCGTGCCGGCGAGCAGGGTCGCGGCTTTGCCGTTGTAGCCGATGAAGTGCGGCAACTGGCGGCACGCACCAGCGGTTCTACGGCGGAGATTTCCAACATGATCGGCCTGATCCAGACGGAAACCCGTCAGGCGATCAAAAGCATGGATGGCACCCGTGGTCGCGCGGCGCAGGGTGTCGAACTGGCGGATCAGGCCGGTACGGTGATTTTGCAGATTCGTGACGGCGCCAGCGAAGCGGTGGAAGCCGTGAGCATGTTCGCCAATGACCGGGCGCCGGGTTAAACGCGATCACGGCCACCGCAGCGCCCGCCCCAGTTCATCGAACAGCGTGACCACCGAGCGCAATGCGCGGCAGTCCGGGCGGGTGAGCAACCACAACGCGGTGTCGTAACCGTGCAAGGGTTCGCTCAGGGCTTGCAGACCATCACCGATCAGAAAGTCCGGCAACGCCGCCACGCCCAGTCCGGCGCGGACCAGTTCCGTGACAGACAGCATGCTATTGCAGCGATAGCTCGGCGTCACACCGGGCAACTGCTGACGGCGCCAGGCGACGGTCGGGTGATCAGGCAAAAAGTCGTCAGGGGCGATCCAGGTCAGCGCCGCCAGATCGGCCGCTTCAACCTTTTGTAGATAACGCTGACTGGCGCAGACCCGGTAGGAAATCTTCGCCAGCTCCCGTCCGACCAGATGCTCCGGCGGTGTGCGTGTCAGACGCAGGGCGATGTCGGCATCGCGGCGGCTGAGGTTGGCGAAATCGTTGGAGGTGCTCAGCTCGATGGTCAGTGCCGGATAGTTCGGCATGAACTGCGCGAGCGCCGGCAGCAGCAGACCTTGCAACACCGAATCGGTACAGGTCAGGCGCACCGTGCCGCTGACCACTTCGCCGCCCTGCTCCACACCGATACGCGCCGCTTCCAGTGCTTGCTCGGCACGTTCGGCCTGCTCGGCCAAGGTCTGCGCGAGGCTGGTGGGCAAATAACCGGCGCGGCTTTTTTCGAACAGTTGCTGGCCGAGTGACGCTTCCAGTCGGCGCACGGCGCGAAACACCGTCGACACATCGACCCTCAACAGCTGCGCGGCCCGGGCCAGAGAGCCGCCGCGCACTAAAGCGAGGATCAGGGCCAGATCCGGGAAATCCAGTTGGTATTGCGTGGCTGCATTGATCACTTGGGCAAACGCCAATTTCGAGTGCGTGAACGCCAATCTATAGTGAGCTTCGTCCCTCAACAAGCACAGCGAGTCCTCATGGAATCCAGAGCCCTGCGCATCGCCCTGATCGGTGATTTCGACCCGCAAGTCACCGCCCACCAAGCCATCCCGGTCGCCCTTGGACTGGCGGCGGAACACCATCGCCGTCCGATCGATTTCGAATGGTTGGCCACCGACCGAATCCTGCCGGAGACACCGCTGGAACATTTCGACGGCTTCTGGTGTGTGCCGGCCAGCCCCTATAAAAGTGAAGACGGGGCCCTGCGGGCCATCCGCTTTGCCCGCGAGCAGCAGCGCCCTTTCCTCGGCACCTGCGGCGGTTTTCAGCATGCGGCGCTGGAGTTTTCCCGCCACGTGCTGGGCTGGGCCGACGCCGAGCATGGCGAAACCTCGCCAGACTCCAGCCGCGCGGTGCTCACACCGCTGACCTGCTCGCTGGTGGAGGCAGTGGACAGCATTCATCTGGTGCCCGGTTCGTTGATCGCCAGGGCGTACGAAACGTCGGAAATTCGCGAAGGCTATCGCTGCCGCTACGGTGTGAATCCGCAGTTCGAAAGGGAGTTGCTGACCCATGAACTACACGCCGTGGGTCACGATTCGGCAGGCGATCTGCGCGCCATCGAACTGCAAAACCATGTGTTCTTTGTCGCCACACTGTTCCAGCCGGAGCGTGCGGCGCTCAAGGGGAACTTGCCACCGCTGGTGCGAGCGTTTGTCGAAGCCTGCTCGGAGCACTGTCGATGAATCCGAACACTGCGTGTTTCGCCGTGATCTTCACTTCGACCCGCACCGAGGGCGATAACGGCTATGCCGAGGCCTCCGAGCGCATGATGCAATTGGTTGCCGAGCAACCGGGTTTTCTCGGCGTCGATTCGATCCGGGGCGCGGACGGGGTGGGGATTACGGTTTCGTACTGGGAGAGTGAGGCGGCAATTCTGGCGTGGCGCGAGCATCCGGAGCACCGGATGATTCAGGCGCGTGGACGGGCCGAGTGGTATTCGGCGTATCAGACGCGGGTGTGTCGGGTGGAGCGGGAATATCGGTTCGGCCAGTGACTATTAAGGTGTACTCACTGGCCCCTTCGTCGGAACGCCGCCCGGAGCAAGCCCGCTCCCACAGGGTACTGCGTTGTTCTCAAGATCACGCGGTACCTGTGGGAGCGGGCTTGCCCGCGAAGGGGCCAGAACAGTCGCAGCAGAATCTCAGCCCTTCACCAGACTACGCACCGCCTCAATCTCCGGCACTTCGCGTTTACTCATATAAACGCGCAACGGCTCGGTAATGTTGATCCGGTCATCGATATTCTGGTCCAGCAGCAACTGGATCAGTTCGCGCTTGAGGGTCATGGTCTGTTCGGTGGTCGGTGCCCAGACGAATTCGCTGCACGGAATGATGCCGTCATCGGCCACGTCCATGCCGAACGAATCCTCACTGAAGCGCACGATGTACTGGCCGGTCTTGCGGTTGAGGCCGACAAAGCCCTTGAGGTCGTCGGCGGCCTGGCAGATGAGTTGCGATGTGATGCGCATGGTAAACCTCACAAAAGTGATCGAAGGTTTACACGCAGGGCAATGGGTGGCGCGCCCTCTGCCGGGGCGGTTGCCGTGGCCAAGCGTACTGCAAACGAACGCACAAAAGTGCGCAAATTTTCGCTTTCAGTACGTTTATGTCGGTCTCGCGATAGCAGGTTTTCGTTTGAGTTGCTAAAAGGTACATCTTTGAAAATGCCTGCGAAAGGAACTCGATAATGCCCGCCACTTTCACCAAAAGCGCACTGCTGCTGAGCCTGATGCTCGGCCTCGGTCAGGCCCACGCCGCCAACCAGTCGAGCCCCGTCGCACTGGCCGCCACTCACGGCATTCCGCACCCGGCGGTGATCGCCCACCGTGGCGCCTCCTTCGATGCCCCGGAATCCACCGCTGCGTCCTACAAACTGGCCCGCGACCTGGGCGCCGATTACCTGGAAATGGATTTGCAACGCAGCAAGGACGGCGTGCTGTTCGCCCTGCACGACGACAACCTGCAACGCACCACCGACGTCGCCACCAAGTTCCCGGAGCGCAAGGACAGCCCGGCCAATGCCTTCACCATGGCCGAACTGAAAACCCTCGACGCCGGCAGCTGGTACAACGCCAAGTACCCGGATCGCGCCCGCCCGTCCTACGTCGGTCTGAAGATTCTGACCCTCGACGAAATCATCGACATCGCCCAGGCCAACCCAAAGCACAAACCCGGCCTGTACATTGAAACCAAGGAGCCGAAGCTGTTTCCGGGGATCGAGCATGACCTGAAGGAAAAACTCCAGGATCGCGGCTGGTTGAGCCCGGCCGGTTCGAAACTGGCGAAAAGCGCTCTCGGTGTCGGTCAGGGCAAAGGCAAGGTGATCCTGCAGACGTTCGAGAAGAGCAGCCTGGAAATGCTGCAGAAGGAAATGCCGCAGGTGCCGAAAATCCTGTTGCTGTGGGTCGGCGAAGGCAGCATCGAGCCGAAATCCAAAGTGACCTTTGCCGAATCCGGCGAGAAGGACAAGAACGCTTTCTACGGTAAGCAGGAGCCGAAATCCGAAGCCGAGTTCAAGCAGTGGATCGACTACGCCAAGGCTCAGGGCGCGATCGGCACTGGTCCTTCGGCGAAGCTGACCCACGGCGGCGATCAGAGCTATTCGGATCTGGTGCAGCCCTGGATGAACCAGTACACCCACGATCAGGGCCTGCTGGTGCACGTCTACACCGTGGATGAGCCGGTGGACTTCGAGAAAGTCATGGCCGCCGGCGTCGACGGCATCTTCACCAACCGCGCCAGCGAACTGCTGAAGTTCTACAAACGCCCGGCCGCCGCCAGTGTGGATCAGGTGTTGAAGAACAACGGCTTCTGATCTGCAAATTCGGGCGTCAGTATCGCGAGCAGGCTCGCTCCCTCGGGGAGTCCGGCCTGCTCGCTGCGTTTTAAGGGTGAATTAAGTTGCGGCGATTAACCTGAACTCACTTAAACGAATCACCCAAAGGAATAACCGATGAAAACTTTGACTGCCCTGTTTACCGCTGCCGCCCTGACCCTCACCGCTGGCCTGGCCCAGGCTGACGTTCGCGTTGACCAGATCCCGCAACTGGTCAAGGAAGGCAAGATCAAATCGCTGGAGTCGATGAACGCAGAAGCGCTGAAACTGCATCCGGGTGCGACCATTACCGACACCGACCTGGATAACCACTTCAATGGTTATGAGTACGAAGTTGAACTCAAAACTGCCGATGGCAAAGAATTCGATGTGGACTTCGATGCCACCACCGGCAAAGTGTTGAGCAACAAGCAAGACACTTGATTCACCCCAACAATCCCCGTGGGAGCGAGCCTGCTCGCGATAGCGCTGGATCAGTCAATATTGAATCGGCTGACCGGACGCCATCGCGAGCAGGCTCGCTCCCACATTGTTTTGTGGTGACCTTAAGCTGAGGTGCTGACCAGCGAGCCGGAAGTACCGCTGTCCGAATCCTGCAACGCCGCCAACAACGCCGCCGTCGCCGTCTGCAACGAAGCCGACGTCGTCGCGATCTGCGATTGTGCAGCCGCCACATCCGCAGCCTTGGCGTCCTGACTTTCCTGCTTGGCCTGAGCCGCTTGCAACGCCTGCTGCTCTTCCTGCAACTGCTTCTGCAGCTCGGCAATCTGCTTGCGCAGTTCCTTCACCGTATCCGATTCATCGCTGCTGGAACTGCTGTCGCCCGCCGGCGCCGCGCCACCGCCCGCCGCCACTTTGCTGGTGTCTGCCTTCACGCCAGTGCTGGCCGCCGCAGTGGTCGAGGTGTCGTCGCCCGTGTCGGCAATCGAGGTTTTGCTGGTAGACGTAGTGACGGTCTGATTGATCGAAACAGACGTGATGCTGACCATGGGAAATCTCCAATGCCGGTGATAGATAACCGGGCATCGGCGGCGGTCTGCACGAATTGAGATCGACTGTGTACCGACTCGGTATCCGAACCGGTACACAGTCCCTGGCCGGTCAGACGCTCAGGCGAGCGGTGACGTCGTTCAGTTGGCCGGACAGGCCATGCAGGTTCTGGCTGGCGCTTTCGGTGCGCTGCACGTTGTCGAGGTTGGTGCTGGCGATCGAGGTGATCTCGGTCAGGTTGCGCGAGATGTCTTCGGCCACCGAGGTCTGCTCTTCGGCTGCCGTGGCGATCTGACGGTTCATGTCGCGGATTGCTTCCACCGCGTGGGTGATGCGCTCGAGCATGGCGCCGGCCTGGGTCACTTGCTCGACGCTTTCATCGCTGCGGGTCTGGCCGCTGTCGATGGCGTGGGCCGCATCCACCGCGCCGGTCTGCACGCTGTGGATGATCTGGTTGATCTCGATGATCGACTCCGCCGTACGCTGCGCGAGGTTGCGCACCTCATCGGCAACCACCGCAAAACCACGCCCGGCTTCACCGGCACGGGCCGCTTCGATGGCGGCGTTGAGCGCCAGCAGGTTGGTCTGCTCAGCGATCCCGCGAATCACTTCCAGCACCTTGCCGATGCGGCCGCTGTCGGCTTCCAGACGACGGATGACCGTGGCGGTGTTGGCGATTTCGCCACGCATCTGGGTGATGCTGTGGATGGTGCTCTGCATGACCTTCTCGCCCTGTTGCGCGGACTGGTCGGCATCGTCGGCAGCACGAGCGGCGTCGGCCGCATGACGGGCGACTTCCTGGGCAGTGGCGGACATTTCGTTCATCGCCGTGGCCACCTGATCGGTGCGGCTGAACTGCTCATTGGTGCCGCCGGCCATGACGGTGGCGATGGCGTTCAACTCACCGCTGGCACTGTCCAGATCCTTGGCGCTGCGTTGCAGATGATTGAAGGTTTCGGCGAGGAAATCGCGCAGGGTGTTGGCGGCAGCCGCCAGGTTGCCCAGTTCGTCCTGACGGTCGCTGACCACGCGCTCGACCAGACGGCCCTTGCTCAATTGGGTGACATAGTCGATGAGCTTGCGGATCGGCTCGACCAGGTTGCGGTTGACCAGCCACAGGCTCAGCAAACCAATCAGCAAACCCGACGCGAGCATCACCAGCAGCCCCAGCCACACAGTGCGATCAGCACTGGCGCTGATCTGCGCCGATTGCTCGGTGCCCTGCTTGCGCAACTCGGCGACCAGTTCGCTCATCTGATCGCTGGCGGCACGGTCAACGCCTTTGACGGCGGCATCGCCAGCAGTCGGATCGGCACCGGCGGCGACGTAGGCATCACGACCCTTCTGGTACGCAGCGCCGAGCAGACGATGTTCTTCGCGCAGGCGTTCGATGCGGGTTTTCAGCGCAGGCTCGAGGCCTTTCTGGTTGGCCAGCTCACCGAGGATGCCCTGCACATCGCGCTGACGGTCTTCGAACTGGCCCCAGTACTTGGCCAGATCCGCCGGTTGCTTGCCGCGCAGCAGGACGTTTTTCCACTCCTGGACCTGCACCTTGAATTGCAGGTTGGCTTCGTCGATCAGTTGCGAAGTGTGCAAGGGGCCGGCGATCAACTGGCTGTAACTCTGCACGCCGTTGGACAGGAAGTGAAAGCAGGCCAGCGCGATCAACAGCATCGCCAGCAGGCTGCCGCTCAGCAGGGCGAGAATTTGCGCTCTCAGGGATTTTTGCAGCATTGCAGGTACTCGGGACAGGGATGAGGCACGTCCGGTAAGACGTGATTTTTTAGCCGGACATCCGTGTCGGCGGACCTTGGCTCTTGGCCGAAGGCGCGCAACCTAACTCATGCGTGATCGGCGTGCCAGAGGCCTTCTTGAGTCATTTCCGACGGCCGGTAACGCGTTGATTTGACGTCATTTTGCTGTCACACAAGCGTCATGTGACATTGCGATGATGCGGCTCAGGTGAATCTGCAAATCCCGCGACAGACGCCTCCTCGCAGCGAGCCTTCATGAACCACAGCCTCGATATCAGCCATCGCGATCCTGACCTGTTCGGCCTGCTTTACGGCTTTCGATTTCGCCCCGGCGAACGCGGGCGCGAGGTGGATTCGGCGACCGCCCTGCGCTGCCTGCAAGACGATAGCGACAGCGATGAGTTTCTCTGGCTGCACCTGAACCTGGCCCACGCCGCGTGCGAGCGCTGGATGAAAAGCCATCTGCAGTTGCCCGAAGAATTTTTCGAAGCGCTGCACGAAGGTTCGCGTTCGACCCGCATCGAGCATGTCGATTCGGCGTTGCTGGCGGTGGTCAACGATGTGGTGTTCAACCTCAGCAGCATGGTTTCTTCAGACGTTTCGACGTTGTGGGTCTGCGTGCGCAGCAAACTGATCGTCAGTGCGCGTCTGCAACCGCTGCACTCAGTGGACAAGCTGCGTTCGTCGGTGAAGTCCGGCGAGTGTTTTCGTTCGCCGCTGGAACTGCTGGTGCACCTGCTGCGCGATCAGGGCGAAGTGCTGACCCAGATCGTGCGCAAGACCAGCATGAGCGTCGATCAGGTCGAGGACGAATTGCTCTCCTCGCGGCTGTCGACCAACCGCGCCGAACTCGGTGCCAACCGGCGAGTGCTGGTGCGCCTGCAACGACTGCTGGCGCTGGAACCGGGTTCGCTGCTGCGCCTGCTCAATCGGCCGCCGCCGTGGCTGCAGAAGGAAGACGTGAAGGAGCTGCGCAAGTCCACCGAGGAGTTCGCGCTGATCATCAACGACCTCACGGCTCTGGGCGAGCGGATCAAGCTGTTGCAGGAAGAGATCGCCGCCAACCTCAACGAACAGAGCAACCGCACGCTGTTCACCCTGACCGTGGTCACGGTGCTGGCGCTGCCGATCAACATCATTGCCGGTTTCTTCGGCATGAACGTCGGCGGTGTGCCACTGGCCACCGACCCGGAGGGGTTCTGGATTCTGGTGGCGCTGGTGGCAACGTTTACCGTGATCGCCGGGCGCTGGGCGTTTCGCAAACGCCGGGATTATTAAGACCGGCGGCGCGGCTAATCCGCCAAACACTGATCTGTCGCAGCCTCTCTGTAATATTTAGCAACGATCATGGGCGACACTCCTTCCCCCGCTCAGGATTGTCCGCCCATGGCTACTCCCTCCCTGACCGTCAGCCCGGCCTCCGCTGCCAGTGGCAGGCCGGCGCTCGACAAAAAAACCGGCCCCTTCACTTACGTGGTGTTCTTCGCCGTGCTGGCCATGGGAATGCTGTTCACCGCCTACAGCCTGATGCACGACATGCACGAACTCGGCACGGTGGTCACCACCTGGACCCCGTTCCTGCTGCTCGGCGTGGCGCTTCTGATTGCGCTGGGCTTCGAGTTCGTCAACGGCTTCCACGACACCGCCAACGCCGTGGCCACGGTGATCTACACCCACTCTCTGCCGCCGAATGTGGCCGTGGTGTGGTCGGGATTCTTCAACTTCCTCGGCGTGCTGCTGTCCAGCGGTGCAGTCGCGTTCGGCATCATTGCGCTGCTGCCAGTAGAGTTAATTCTGCAGGTCGGCTCGTCCGCCGGTTTCGCGATGATCTTCGCCCTGCTGATCGCGGCGATCCTGTGGAACCTCGGCACCTGGTGGCTGGGCCTGCCGGCCTCGTCGTCGCACACGCTGATCGGTTCGATCATCGGCGTCGGCGTGGCCAATGCCCTGATGCACGGTCGCGATGGCACCAGCGGTGTGGACTGGGCCCAGGCGACCAAGATCGGTTACGCGCTGCTGCTGTCGCCGCTGGTGGGTTTCGGTTGCGCGGCGCTGTTGCTGCTGGCGTTGCGCGCGTTCGTGAAAAACCGTTCGCTGTACAAGGCGCCGGAAGGCAATACCCCGCCGCCGTGGTGGATTCGTGGCTTGCTGATTTTGACCTGCACCGGCGTGTCGTTCGCTCACGGTTCCAACGACGGTCAGAAAGGCATGGGCCTGATCATGCTGATTCTGGTCGGCACCCTGCCGATGGCTTATGCACTGAACCGCACGATGCCGGAAGAACAGTCGCTGCAATTCGCCGCCGTCGCCCAAGTGACCCAGCAAGCGCTGGTGAAAAGTGCACCACTGCCGGCACCGGCCGATCCGCGCGCCGTGCTCTCCGACTACGTGCGCAGCAAGGAAGCCACGCCACAACTGATCCCGGCCCTCGCCGTCCTGACCGGGCACATCGGTGAAGAAGTCAAAGGCTACGGCTCGCTGGCGAAAGTCCCGGCCGAGGCCATGGGCAACGTGCGTAACGACATGTACCTGGCCAGCGAAACCATTCGCCTGATGGACAAGAACAAGGTCGGCACCTTCGACGCCGACACCAGCGGCAAGCTGCAACTGTTCAAGCAACAGATCGACAACGCCACCCGGTTCATTCCGTTGTGGGTGAAGATCGCGGTGGCGATTGCGTTGGGGCTGGGCACCATGGTCGGCTGGAAGCGGATCGTGGTCACGGTCGGCGAGAAGATCGGCAAGACCCACCTGACCTACGCCCAGGGCGCCTCGGCGGAAACCGTGGCGATGCTGACCATCGGCGCCGCCGACATGTTCGGTCTGCCGGTGTCGACCACTCATGTGTTGTCCTCGGGCGTGGCCGGGACCATGGTCGCCAACGGTGGCGGTTTGCAGATGAAGACCATCCGCAATCTGCTGATGGCGTGGGTACTGACATTGCCGGCGGCGATTCTGTTGTCGGGCAGCCTGTATTGGCTGTTTACCCAGATTTTCTGATCCAGCGGAATCCCTGTGAGAGCCCTTGCTCCCACAGGGATTTGCGGCAGAAATCAGAGCGTCGAACGAATCAAATCCCCCAGCCAGTCCATGAACACCCGCACCCGCAACGGCAGCTGCCGCTGCCTCGCGTACAACAGTGAAATGCCCATCGCCGGCGCGGTGTATTGCGGCAACACCGTCACCACCTCACCGGTGTCCAGATAGGTATTCATGCCGGTGCGCGGCACCTGGATCAGACCAAACCCGCCCAGACATGCCGACTCGTACGCATCGGTGCTGTTGACCGTCACACTGCCGGCCATCGGCACCCGGTGGACCTGTCCGTCCTGCTCGTAGACAAACCCTTCCGAACGCGAACCCAGCACACCGACGTAGTGCACCAGTCGATGCTGCGCCAGATCTTCAATGGTCTGCGGCACGCCGTAGCGCTCCAGGTACTCGGGGCTGGCGCAGTTGATCATGCTGAAATCCCCCAGGTGCCGCGCCACCACCGATTGATCGGGCTGCGCGCCGATGCGCAGCACGCAATCGAAACCTTCGGCGAGCAGGTCGACCCGGCGATCAGTGCTGCTGATTTCCAGTTCCAGGTTCGGATGACGGGCCATGAATTCCGGCAGCTTCGGCATGATCAGCCGCCGCGCCAGAATGTTCGGCATGTCAATCCGGATCCGCCCGGTCAGCGACGCTTCGTCCTGACGGAACAGGTTTTCGATTTCGTCCATGTGCGACAGCAGATCCTTGCTCCGCTCATACAGCGCGAGGCCGTCCTGAGTCGCCTGGACCTTGCGCGTGGTGCGTTGCAGCAGGCGCGTGCCGAGCAGGCTTTCCAGCGCCTGCACCTGCTCGGATACCGTTGAGCGCGGCAGCCCCAGACTCTCCCCCGCCATCGTGAAACTCGACAATTCGCTGACCCGGACGAAGGTGCGCAGCAGTTCCAGTTTGTTCATGGGCCACCCGTTGATTGTTCGGACAGTTCGACCAGTGATTCCGGTTTCAGTCTGTTTATCACCTCATGGCGGATAAATAAACTGTGCCCCATCAACCGTCACCGCCATCGAGGAAAACCCATGAACCGCAAAATCGCATTGATCACCGGTGCCAGCCGTGGCCTCGGCAAGAACGCCGCCCTGCACCTCGCCGCGCAAGGCGTGGACATCATCGGCACCTACAACAGCCGCACCGATGAAGCCCAGGCGCTGGTGCAGGAACTGCAAACACTCGGCGCCAAAGCCGTGATGCTGCAACTGGATGTCGGCCGCAGCGAAGGCTTTGCCGATTTCGCTGTGCGAGTCGAACAGGCGCTGCAACAGCTCGAGTGTCCGCGCTTCGATTTCCTGATCAACAACGCCGGAATTGGCGTGCATGCGTCGTTCGCCAACACCACGCCGGGGCAGTTCGACCTGCTGATGAACGTGCAGTTGAAAGGGCCGTTCTTCCTGACTCAGCAACTGCTGCCGCTGATCAACGATGGTGGGCGAATCATCAACATTTCCAGCGGTCTGGCGCGCTTCACCCTGCCGGGTTATGCCGCTTACGCTGCGATGAAAGGCGCGATGGAAGTGTTGACCCGTTATCAGGCCAAGGAGCTGGGGGCGCGGCAGATCGCCGTGAATATCCTGGCACCGGGCGCCATCGAAACCGACTTCGGCGGCGGCGCGGTGCGCGACAATTCGGCGTTGAATGCAATGGTCGCCAGCAACACCGCCCTGGGCCGTGCCGGGCAGCCGGATGACATCGGCGGTGCGCTGGCGCTGCTGCTGTCGCCGGGGGCGCAGTGGATCAACGGTCAGCGGATTGAAGCGTCGGGCGGGATGTTTCTCTAAACCCTGCAAAAATCCCGGACAAAAAAAATCGCAGCCCTCACAGGCGGCGATTTTTTGTTTTCAGCTCTGGCAGACGCTCCGCATCACCAGTCGCTCGCGCACCACGTCATAACCCCAGTGGTAGACGTAGGTGTACGGCAGGAAGAACAGCAGCACGCCGATGTCGAGCAGGAACGCCTGCCACAGGCTGACCGACAGCCACCAGGCAATCAGCGGCACGCCCATCACGATCAACCCGCCCTCGAACAGCAGCGCGTGCGCCACTCGCACCCAGGCGTTGTGGGCGATGTTCCAGCGCTTGAGCATCCGGTCGAAGAAGCCGTTGAACACCACGTTCCAACCCAAGGCCAGCAACGCGATGGCGATAGTGACGGCGCCCATTTCGACCAGCGGTTTGCCCATGATCCACGCCAGCAACGGGGTACAGATCAGGATCGCCAGCAGTTCGAAACCGATGGCCTGGAAGATACGCTCAGTGATGGATTTGTTGGCAGTCATGGCCGAAGTCCTCTGTGAAGATGGTTGTCATGATCCAGCACCACACCGATACTTCATAACCAATAACCATCGATCAAGGCGATAGTTCATGGCATCTCAGGAAGTGTTGCTCGCGTTTGTACAGGCGGCGACTCAAGGCTCGTTTTCAGCGGCAGCGCGCAAACTCGGGCGCAGTCAGTCGACCGTGAGTGCGGCGGTGGCGAGTCTGGAGATTGATCTGGATCTGGTGCTGTTCGACCGCAGCAGCCGCAAGCCGACCCTGACCCCGGCCGGGCACGTGATGCTGCAACGGGCCGAGGCGATTCTGTCGGCCACCAGCCGAATGGAAATGACCGCCCGGCAATTGGCCCAGGGCGTCGAGCCGAAACTGACGGTGGCGATTTCCGACACTTATCAGTCCGACCGCTTCGAAGCGGCACTGGTGGGGTTCGAGCAGCGTTATCCGGATCTGGAGCTGGAATGCCTGATCGCCGAGTGCGATGACCTGATCGAACTGGTGCAGCGCGGTCGGGCGCACCTGGCGTTCGCCGAGATGCAGGAAAACTACCCACCGGATCTCGCGAGCGCGACCGTCGCCGAGCGTACGGAAATCGCCTTGTTCGTGGGACGTGGCCATCCGTTGGCGACACAGGAATCCATCGATCAAACGGTCCTTGAACAGCATCGCGAGCTGCGCCTGGCCACCATCGTCAATCCCTATGACAGTCGCGGCAAAGGCCGGGTGTGGTCGGCGCCGAGTTATCTGATGTTGCTGGAAATGGCCGAGAAAAGTTTCGGCTGGGCGCCGCTGCCGCGCTGGCTGGTGGAGCGTTTCGGCAATGACTTGCTGGTGGAACTGAAGGTGCGCGGCTGGCCGAAACCGGTGTTCGTCGATGCCCTGTGGTCGCGGCTGTACCCGCCGGGGCCGGCGGGGAGCTGGTTGCTGAGCAAGATGCTGGAATAGCTCAGGCCGCCTCGATGGCTGCCGGGCGGTTCACCTGAAAATACTCGTGCAACCCGCGCATCGTCGGCAACTCCAGCGCTTGCGCCGCGTAACACAATCCCACCCGTCGGGTCGGTGCCGGCAGGTGCAGCGCGCGCACGACAATGCGCTCATGCCCGCTCACCAGCGACTGCGGCAACATCGCCACGCCGACACCCGCCGCCACCATGTGCAACGCCTGTTGCAGTGAACCGGCGTGCCCCGCCACCGCTTCCGGCGAGCGTCCGTACAGCGCCATCAACCGTTGATGCGAAGGATGTTGCGGACAGGTGATCCAGTCTTCGATCGGCGCCCAGCCTGCCTGCGCGTTGGCCATCGGATGGTCGAGAGGCAGCGCCATCACATACGACTCTTCCCACAGCGGCAGGAACAGTTCGTCCTCGCAGCACATGTCCTCGACCGCCAATCGACCATCGCCGTGGCAGCCCTCTTCCAGGGTCAGCAGCAGATTGGGCAATGCCTGATGGGCCATCCGCACGAAGGCTTCGATGTGGCTGGCGGCGATGTCGCCCTCGATGCCGAGGGTCAGCGGTACGCGATTTTCGCGGCCGCGAAACATCCGGCTCAGCGCCTCGGATTCGGCCACCATCCGGCGTGCCTGCGGGTACAGCAGTCGCGCTTCGTCGCTGACGTCCACACCACGGGGCTGACGCACGAACAGCGTCGCGCCGAGTTCTTCTTCCAGCTGTTTGATGGTCACCGACAACGTGGGCTGGCTGATGAACAGCCGTTGCGCGGCAGCGGTGATGTTGCGTTCTTCGAACACCGCGAGGAAGGCTTTGAGATGGCGGAGATCCATAGGAGATTCCGATAGCAGACAGAGGAATAAGGCATTTTTCAGCCTCCAGCGGGCTAAATATACTGCGTCACGAATCTGGTTATTTGTTTTTCTTATTTCAGGAGTTCAACCATGAGCAAGCCCTTGATCATCATCACCGGCGCCAGCTCGGGCATCGGCGAAGCCACCGCCCGCCGCTTGAGCGCGGCCGGCCATCCACTGTTGTTGCTGGCCCGGCGCATCGAACGCCTTGAAGCTCTGGCACTGCCGAACACCCTCAGCCGCCGCGTCGACATCACCGACCGCGGCGCTTTGCTGGAAGCTGTGGCCGAAGCGGAAGCGCAATTCGGGCCGGCCGATGCGCTGATCAACAACGCCGGGGTGATGCTGCTGGGCGAGATGAGCAAGCAGGATCCGGCGCAGTGGGACCAGATGCTCGACGTCAACGTGAAAGGCCTGCTCAACGGCGTGCACGCGGTGGTGGCCGGGATGATCGAGCGCAAGCATGGCACCATCATCAACGTCAGCTCGGTGGCCGGGCGCAAGACCTTCCCCAACCATGTGGCCTATGTCGGGACCAAGTTTGCGGTGCATGGGCTGTCGGAGAATCTGCGTGAAGAGCTGTAGCCGCATAACGTGCGGGTGACCACGATTGCGCCGGGTGCGGTAGAGACCGAGTTGCTGAGCCACACCACGGATGAGGCGATCAAGACCGGGTATCAGGCCTGGAAGCAGGACATAGGGGGGACGGTGTTGAGTGCTGAAGATGTGGCGACGGCGATTGCCTATGCGTATGGGCAGCCGCAGGGGGTTTGTATTCGCGAGATTGTGATGGCTGCCACGCGCCAGCAAGCCTGATCCATTGTTACAGACCTTGATGGCCCCTTCGCGGGCAAGCCCGCTCCCACATTTGATCGCATTCCAATTGTGGGAGCGGGCTTGCCCGCGAAGAGGCCAATATTGCCAACGATCCTTTCGGATCAGTCCAATGCTTTAAGCCGCCCCTCGATAAACCGCCGCTCCGGCTCCTGCCGGGTCAATTCCAAGGCTCGCCGGTAAGCCACCCGCGCCTCCTCAACCCGCCCCAACTGCCGACAAAACTCCGCCCGCGCCGAATGCGCCAGGTGGTAATCCTGCAACTCCCCACGCCCCAGAATCCCCTCGATCAAGGTCAACCCCGCCAGCGCCCCGTCACGCTTGGCCACCGCCACCGCCCGGTTCAATTCGATCACCGGCGACGGCACCGCTCGCAGCAACACGTCATACAGCCCGACGATCTGCGCCCAGTCCGTTTCCCCCGCCGTCGGCGCTTCGGCGTGCACCGCCGCAATCGCTGCCTGCAGGCAGTAAGGCCCAAAGCGTCCCGTGGTCAGCGCCTTTTCCACCAGATCACAGCCTTCGGCGATCAGCTCGGCATTCCACAATCCGCGATCCTGATCATCCAGCAGAATCAGTTCTCCATCCGGCGTCGACCGCGCCGAGCGCCGCGATTCATGCAGCAGCATCAACGCCAGAAGCCCCATGACTTCCGGGTCCGGCAACAACTCCAGCAGCAACCGCCCGAGGCGGATCGCCTCACGGGTCAAGTCTTCGCGGGTCACCTGGGCGCCACCGGATGCCGAGTAGCCTTCGTTGAACACCAGATAAATCACCCGCAACACGCTGTCGAGGCGTTCGGGCAATTCGCTCAGGCTCGGTACTTGATAAGGGATTTTCGCGTCGCGGATCTTGGCCTTGGCCCGCACGATGCGCTGGGCAATCGCCGCCGGGGCCGAGAGGAATGCCCGGGCGATTTCCTCGGTGGTGAGGTCGCAGACTTCACGCAGGGTCAGCGGCACTTGCGCGTCCGCCGCCAGCGCCGGGTGGCAGCAGGTGAAGATCAGGCGCAGGCGATCGTCTTCCACGTCTTCGGCGTCCCATTCGGACTGTTCCAGTTCTTCCAGTTGCGCCAGCAACAACGGTTGCGAGGCCTTGAACCGTGCGCGACGGCGCAACACGTCAATTGCCTTGAAGCGTCCGGTGGACACCAGCCAGGTCCGCGGATTGTCCGGCACGCCGTCGCGCTGCCAGCGTTCGACCGCGACGAAGAACGCCTCGTGCAAGGCTTCTTCGGCGAGGTCGAAATCGCCGAGCAAGCGAATAAGGGTCGCGAGGATCCGCCGCGAGTCTTCGCGATAGACCTGCTCGACCCGCGCCCTGACTTCAGACATTCAACTGGCGCACGGGACGCACTTCGACGCTGCCGACCCGGGCCGCCGGAATGTTGCCGGCGACCTGAATCGCTTCGTTGAGGTCCCGCGCGTCGATCAGGTAGAAGCCGGCCAACTGCTCCTTGGTCTCGGCGAACGGGCCGTCGGTGATCGACAGCTTGCCGTTACGCATGCGCACCGTGGTGGCGGTCTGCACCGACTCCAGCGCTTCGGCGGCGACCATTCGGCCGCTGCCCTGGATCGACTCGGCGTAGGCCCAGCATTCGGCATCTTCCGGGCTGTCGGGCGACGAATGCAGCAGGCGCTCATCGCTGTAGACCAGGCATAAATACTTCATGGCGTTCTCCTGAATCGGACGAATCAACTATGGCTGAAGATCAGGGTTTCGCATCGAACAGGGTCGAGCCGGTCATCGGATCGAACGGCGCCGACCAGTGCTCGTGGGCAATTTTCCAGGCACCGCCGACCAGCCGATAACAGGCGGTGGCGCGCATCCAGCAACTCTGGGTTTCGCCCTGTTCATTGGTACCGCCGCAGTTGGCAACCCAGTGGGCGAAGGCGATGTTGTCGCCTGTTTCGATCGCGATTTCGTGGAACTCGAAGATGTGCGGGCCGGGGCACATTTCCATGCAATCCACCCAGTGCGCGCGGTAGGCCGGTTTGCCCTTGAATTGCAGGGCCTTGATCGCATCGAACGAGAGGATGTCGTCGGCGTACAGCGCCATGACTTTCTCGACGTCCTTGGTCATGACGGCTTCGCGGTAGGTGGTGATCAGGGTCTGGATATCGCTTTGTGCGCTCATGGTGTTCTCCGTGGTTTTTGTTGTGAAGACACACTTAGTCGTTCGGCGATTTGCCGGATCGACAGCTGAAACAAAAAAATTCCAGCGAACGCAAAGTCGCTAGAATCCGAGGCTCATCTTTGTAGGAAAAAGGAAATTCCCTTGTCAGCCAAACTCGTGCCGTACGAGAGCCTTAACGCCTTGCAGCGCCAGCAGGTCGAAGCGATTGAAATCCACGCCGAGCAGATCAAGTTCTCCGGCGACATCCACGGCGCCCTGCACACGCTGCTGTCGAAACCCGGCCCCGGCGTAAAGGGTTTTGCCCTGCTGGCAGAAGATAAGCCAGTGGCGTTCCTGCTGCTCAAGCGCCCGCCGGTTCTGCCGGAATGGGCCGATGAACACAGCGCCACCCTGCATGCGTTGCAGGTCGATCACCGCGCACAGGGCAAGGGTTACGGCAAGGCCTGTCTGCTGGCGCTGCCGGAAGTTGCGCGCCAGACCTGGCCGGAAATCAAAGGGCTGGAGCTGTCAGTGGACGCCGACAACGACGCTGCGATTGCGCTGTACGCCAAGTACGGCTTCGTCGACAGCGGCGAAGCGTACAAGGGCCGCATCGGTTACGAGCGGCGCATGGGGTTGTTCTTCTAATCGTCGAGGGAGCAACGATGATCGATTCAATCGAAGCGCTGGAAGCCATCTACGGCTTGCCCCACGAGCGAGCGGTGCGCAAGCAGATCGGTTTTCTCAACGAGGATTATCAGGCGATGGTCCGGGTTTCGCCGTTGGTGATTGTCAGCTCGGTGGGTGCCGACGGCATCGACGGTTCCCCGCGTGGTGATGCGCCGGGGTTTGTGCGGATCATTGACGAGCGCACCCTGGCCCTGCCGGATCGTCCGGGCAACAACCGCATCGATACCTTGCGCAACGTGTTGCACGATCCACGGGTGTCGCTGTTGTTCATCATTCCGGGAATTGGCGAAACGTTGCGGGTCAACGGTACGGCGACCATCAGCGCTGATCCCGAGTTGCTGGATAGCTTCGCGGTGAACGGCAAACCGGCGCGTACGGTGTTGCTGGTGACGGTGGAGGCGGCGTTCTTTCATTGCTCCAAGGCATTCGTGCGTTCGGATGCGTGGAACCCTGAAACGCACTTGCCGCGCTCGACGCTGCCGACGGCGGGCGCGTTTCACAAGCGTCTGAATGATGGGCAGTTTGATGCCGAGGCTTACGACCGCGAGGCCCCGAAGCGAGTGCTCGACACGCTGTACTGACCAAAACTTGCAAACACCATTTTCCCTTGTGGGAGCGGGCTTGCTCGCGAAGGCGGTGGGTCAGTCAAACTAAATATCGACTGACACGACGCCTTCGCGAGCAAGCCCGCTCCCACAGGGGATTTGCAGTGTTCTTCAGAGAGTCAGAATCATCTCGTGCCACGCCATCCCGCCGTGGTCGGATTCGGACGGTTTGATGTAGGCAAAACCGAACCCGGCGTACAGCGGGATGTGCCGTTCCTTGCACATCAGGTGAATCGTCGCCTTGCCCTGCTCGCGCATGCGTTCGATGAATTCGCCCAGCAGACGCTTGGCCAGGCCCAGGCCCTGATAGTCCGGGTGCACCACCACCGACATGATCACCACGTTCGGCCCCGCCGGGTCGTGGCCGATCAACTCCTTGAACGCCTCGTCGGACATCTGCACGTCAAATGCCGCACCGGAGTTGATGAAGCCGGCAACCTGCCCGTCCACCTCGGCGACGATGAAACCGTCCGGCCAGGTGGCGATGCGCGTGGCGATCTTCTCGCGGGTCGCGGCTTCGTCGCCCTCGTAGGCGAGGGTTTCGATGGCGTAGCAGCGATCCAGGTCGGCGGCGGTGACGTGGCGGATGAGGGTGTTCATGGCGGCTCGAAATCAGTGGAAACAAGGCCGCCAAGGATAAAGGAATAAGGTGTTCATATCGATCCGCGCAGGGGGCGTAAAGCCTGCGTATAAGCGCTTTTCTTCGGATTCGGGACGGTCTATTTCTGGTGCCTGTCTCTGATCACCCGAGGGGGGAACCGTTTATGAGCAGCGTGGAAATCGGTTTGTTGATGGTGTTGGGCATCAGCTTCTTCGGCTTCATTACCCTGGGCATTGATCTGTTGCGGGCACGACGGATCAAGGGCAAGTAAGGCTCGACCGGCAGCGCGAAGCGGGGTCGCGCTGCCGGTTGCCGATCAGGTTTTCTTTTCCACCGGGACGCAGATTTCCAGCTTGCCGGTATTGAGCTTCGGGTTGAAATCGGCGCTGTAGCGTTCCAGCTCCGGGGCGTTGAGCCCTTTGTATTCGGATGCCGGCAGCCAGGTTTTGTAGATGTAATCAATGGTCTGCGGCAACTGATCCAGCGAACCCTTGTGTTCGAACACCGCGTACTGGCGCGGGAGGATTTCGATCCACGGATACTTTTCCTGTGGAAACTCATCGAGCTTGCTGATCTCGACCCCGGCCATGTAGTCAAAACCGCCGTTGCCGTCGAAATTGCTGCAGACACCGTAGGTCACTTCGCCCTTCTGCCCCGGAATATGTCCGATGTGCGGGATCAGTTTTTCCCACAGCGCAGGGATGTCCTGAACGGTCTCTTTGGTGAAGCGATCGCGAAAACCTGCAATCAGCAGGAAGTGTCCATGTTCGAAGCGAGGTTCAGCCACTTCGACGCGTTTTTGCTCATCCATGACTCGACTCCTTGAACGAAAAAAGTGGGTTCGGCTGGGAGTATAGAAGCCAAACCCGATTCGCACATTTACAGCGTATGCAGGGCCTCGGCGGCCCCGGAGCCGACAAACTCGTTATAACCGGATACGATCACGTAGACCGCGAAATAGCAGAAGATCGCGGCAGATGCCATGTACGAATAGCGCAGCAGTTTGTCGCCCAGCAACTTGCCGCCATGGCTCGCGGCGAAACACAGTCCCGCCGACCACAGCAGCCCGGCGCACAGGAAACCACCGAGAAACAGCGCAGAGCTGAGTGGACCGCCGCCACCGGAACGGGCGATCAACGTACCGCCCACCGCCGCAAACCAGAGGATGGCGCTCGGCGACGACATGGCGAGAAAAATCCCACGGAAGAACTCCTTGCGATGGGAGTTCTGGCCGACCTCGGCGGTCGCCGCCAATTGCGCCTCGTGGTGGATCGCCGAATAGATCATCTTCGCCGCGAAGTAGATCAAGAGCGCCGAACCGCCGATCCACAGCACCCAGCGCACGGTTTCGTATTGCAGCAGAACGGTCATTCCGGCTAGCGCCAGCACCGCGTAGACCAGGTCACCGACGCAGGTGCCGAGGCCCAGTGCAAAGCCTTGAAAATAGCCGCGCTGCATCGCCAGGGTGATCATCGCGATGTTGGCCACGCCGATATCCAAGCACAGCGAAAGGCTCAGCAAGAAGCCGCTGGTAAATTCCATCAACCGGTTTTCCTTGAGAAAAATTTGTTTACAAAGGCTCTGGACAGTATGCCATCGCTGACCTTATCGTCCGCCACAGGTCACCGCAGTGACCAGCGTCGCTCGGACGGTTCCGGGCGCTTACGTTATCCGAGGCAACAATGGCTGAACAAGGTTCGCCGCGCCGCTTTGCGCGCATTGATCGACTCCCCCCTTACGTTTTCAACATCACCGCCGAGCTGAAGATGGCCGCCCGACGTCGTGGCGAAGACATCATCGACTTGAGCATGGGCAACCCCGACGGCGCCACGCCGCCGCACATCGTTGAAAAACTGGTGCAGGTTGCGCAACGCGAAGACACCCACGGTTACTCCACGTCCAAGGGCATTCCGCGCCTGCGCCGGGCGATTTCCAACTGGTACAAGGAGCGCTACGCGGTCGATATCGACCCGGAAAGCGAAGCCATCGTCACCATCGGTTCCAAGGAAGGCCTGGCGCACCTGATGCTGGCGACCCTGGATCAGGGCGACACCGTGCTGGTGCCAAATCCGAGCTACCCGATTCACATCTACGGTGCCGTGATTGCCGGCGCCCAGGTGCGGTCGGTGCCGCTGGTGCCGGGCGTGGACTTCTTCGCCGAGCTGGAGCGGGCGATTCGCGGCTCGATCCCGAAACCGAAGATGATGATCCTCGGCTTCCCGTCGAACCCGACCGCGCAGTGCGTGGAGCTGGACTTCTTCGAACGGGTGATCGCCCTCGCCAAACAGTACGACGTGCTGGTGGTGCACGACCTGGCCTACGCCGACATCGTCTACGACGGCTGGAAAGCCCCGTCGATCATGCAGGTGCCGGGCGCCAAGGACATTGCGGTGGAGTTTTTCACCCTGTCCAAGAGCTACAACATGGCGGGCTGGCGCATCGGTTTCATGGTCGGCAACCCGGAACTGGTCAGCGCCCTGGCGCGGATCAAGAGCTACCACGACTACGGCACCTTCACCCCGCTGCAGGTGGCCG
Organism: Pseudomonas sp. 3-2; assembly: GCF_019710535.1. Taxonomy (NCBI): domain Bacteria; kingdom Pseudomonadati; phylum Pseudomonadota; class Gammaproteobacteria; order Pseudomonadales; family Pseudomonadaceae; genus Pseudomonas; species Pseudomonas sp. 3-2. The sequence continues at coordinate 4,937,858 of NZ_CP081200.1, forward strand.
CGATTGCTGCGCTGGAAGGCGATCAGCAATGCGTGCGCGATATCGCCGAGCAATATCGCCAGCGCCGCAACGTGCTGGTCAAAGGCCTGCATGAACTGGGCTGGATGGTCGAAAACCCGAAAGCTTCGATGTACGTCTGGGCGAAGATTCCCGACGCCTACGCGCACCTCGGTTCGCTGGAATTCGCCAAGAAGCTGCTGGCCGAGGCCAAGGTCTGCGTCTCGCCGGGTGTCGGTTTTGGTGAGTATGGCGACGATCACGTGCGCTTCGCGCTGATCGAAAACCAGGACCGGATTCGCCAGGCGGTACGCGGGATTCGCGGGATGTTCCGGGCGGATGGTCTGGTGACCAAATCCTGAGGTGATGATTGTTCCCACGCTCTGCTTGGGAACGATCAATCCACCAAGCACAAAAAAACCGCATCGCTGCGGTTTTTTTGTGTCTTGCGTTCGAGGTTAAACGAACAGCGACAACAACAGAATGAAGCCCAAACCCACCACCGACAGGATGGTTTCCATCGCGGTCCAAGTCTTGAAGGTCTCGGCGACGGTCATGTTGAAGTACTGCTTCACCAGCCAGAAACCGGCGTCGTTGACGTGGGACAGAATCAGCGAGCCGGCACCGGTGGCCAGCACCAGCAGCTCACGGTTCACGCCCGGAATCATCCCCACCACCGGCACCACAATGCCTGCACCGGTGATGGTCGCCACGGTGGCCGAACCGGTCGCGATGCGGATCACCGCGGCCACCAGCCATGCCAGCAGGATCGGCGAGATCTGCGCGCTGACCGCCATGTGGCCGATCACGTCGCCCACGCCGCTGGTCACCAGCATCTGCTTGAAGCCACCACCGGCACCGATGATCAGGATGATCGCGGCAGTCGGCGCCAGGCTCGCGTCGAGCCATTTGAGCATCTGCTGAGAACCGATGCCCTGCTTGTGACCGAAGGTGTACAGCGACAGCAGCAATGCCAGCAACAGTGCCGAAATCGGGTGACCGATCATGTCCATCCAGGTGCGGAAGAAATGACCGTCCGGCAGCGCCACGTCAGCGAAGGTTTTTAGCAGCATCAGGAACACCGGCAGCAGCACGGTGACCAGGGTGATGCTGAAGCTCGGCAGATTGGCCGAATCGTTTTCACGGGCCAGTTGATCGACCAGTTCCTGGTTCGGATGACCCGGAATGTGCTTGGCGATGAACGTACCGAAGATCGGACCGGCGATGATGGCGGTCGGCAGTGCGACGATCAGACCGTAAAGAATGGTCTTGCCGATGTCGGCACCGAACACGCCGATGGCCAGCAGCGGGCCCGGGTGCGGCGGCACCAGACCGTGCACGGCGGACAGGCCGGCGAGCAGCGGGATACCGATCTTGATGATCGACACACCGGTGCGGCGAGCCACGATGAACACCAGAGGAATCAGCAGCACGAAGCCGATTTCGAAGAACAGCGGAATGCCCACCAGGAACGCGGCGAACATCATCGCCCACTGAACCTTGTCCTTGCCGAAGGCGCGGATCAGGGTCTGGGCGATCTGATCGGCACCGCCGGATTCGGCCATCATCTTGCCGAGCATCGTACCCAGCGCGAGGATGATGCCGACGAAACCGAGCACGCCACCGAAGCCGTCCTGGAACGCCTTGATGATGGTGCCGATCGGCATGCCGGAGGTCAGGCCGAGGAACGCGGCGGCAATGGTCAGGGCAATGAAGGGGTGAATCTTGAATTTGGTGATCAGGACGATGAGTCCGATCACCGTAACCACTGCATCGAGCAGCAGGTAGGCGTCATGGGACATGCCAAACATGAGGGGGTGTCTCCTGGTTTGTTGTTGTTATTAAAGCGGGTTAATCAGAAGTCGCATGGACAGCGCTATCTTCGCAATCACACTCATACCGCCTGTTTCAGGCCATGGGCCTGCCACCAGACGTGGGCTTGCGATGCGAGCTCTTCAACGCTGTGGATCGAAGCATTCAGGGCCAGGGTCAACGGCTCGCCCTTGGGCGATTCGAGGGTGGCGAACTGGCTTTCGATCAAGGTGGCCGGCATGAAGTGGCCCGGACGGTGGGACACACGTTCGGCGGCGACTTCAGGCGTCAATTCGAGGAACACGAAACCCAGACCCGGCAAGGCGCTGCGCAGCACTTCGCGATAACTGTGTTTGAGGGCCGAGCAGGTCAACACCGGGCGTTCGCCCAGGGCGTCGACGCGGCGCAGTTCGTCGCACAGGCTGTCGAGCCAGCCGGCACGGTCTTCGTCGTTCAGGGGGATCCCCGCGCTCATCTTTTCGATGTTCGCGGCCGGATGGAAAGTATCGCCTTCAATGGCAGTGGCGCCGCTCAATTGGCACAGGGCCTCGCTGACGCACGTCTTGCCGCAACCGGCAACGCCCATGATGACCAGGGCGGTGATGGGATGATTCATGTAACACCTCAGCGCGCAGACAGCGCTACCTTTGCTAGCTATGACTCTAGTGCACAGGCAGAAGTTGCCGACGCCTTCTTGTCGTTTTTTTGGGTTGCAGCAGGTTTTGTCCGTACGCCAAAAAGCGAGGATCAGGCAGGACCTCGCTTACGCATTTGCAGCTGCATAAGGACAGCGCTACCTTAGTGCCTTGATTTTTGTTTGGCAAGCTGCCCGATGACCACCCCTAAAAACGATAAAAACACCCGCACCACCGGCCGTCCCACCCTTAATGAAGTCGCCCGTCTGGCCGGCGTCAGCCCGATTACCGCTTCCCGCGCCCTGCGTGGGGTCAGCACGGTTGCCACCGAACTGGTGGAAAAAGTCCAGAAAGCCGCGCTGGAACTCAACTATGTGGTCAACCCCGCCGCCCGCGCCCTGGCCTCGGCCCAGAGCCATTCGGTGGTGGTTCTGGTGCCTTCGCTGTCCAACCTTTTATTCATCGACACCCTGGAAGCCATTCATCGGGTACTGACGCCCAAAGGCTTCGAAGTGCTGATCGGCAACTTCCACTATTCGCGCGATGAAGAAGAAAACCTGCTGCGCAACTACATGGCCTATCAGCCACGCGGTTTGCTGCTGACCGGTTTCGACCGCACCGAAAGTTCGCGGCGGATGATCGAGGCCAGCAACATTCCCTGCGTGTACATGATGGAACTGGACAGCGCCGCCGGGGTGAACTGCGTCGGCTTCTCGCAGCTCAGCGCCGGCGAAACGGCTGCCGAACATTTGCTGTCCCGTGGCCGCAAGCGTCTGGCGTACATTGGCGCGCAGCTTGACCAACGCACCCTGCTGCGCGGCGAAGGCTTTCGCAAAGCGCTACAGAAGGCCGGTCGCTACGATCCGGATCTGGAAGTGCTGACCCCGCGCGCATCGTCCGTGGGCCTGGGTGGCGAGTTGTTCCTGCAATTGCTGGCGGCGCATCCGGATGTCGATGCGATCTTCTTCGGCAATGACGACCTGGCTCAGGGCGCCCTGCTCGAAGCGCTGCGCAACGGGATCAGGATCCCCGAACAAGTGGCGATCCTCGGCTTCAACGACCTGCCGATGTCCGAGCACATGGTGCCGCGCCTGAGCAGCATCAACACGCCCCGCGAGGCGATCGGCAAGCGTGCAGCGGAACAGATGCTGACATTGATGGCGGGCAACAGTGTGGCGTGGCCGGTGGAAGACATGGGCTTCGAACTCAAAATCCGCGAGAGCACCTGACTCAACCGCCCAGCAACTCCACCAGAGCCAGCGCGCCCTTCTGAAGCGGCTGGCTCTTGAGCCATACCGCATGCACCGGCAGCACCAGGCCGTTTTCGATGTTGCGGAAATTCAGCCGTTTCAGCCGTCCGCTATCAAGCCAGGGCTGCACCACCGACAGCGGAAAATTGCCCCAGCCCAACCCTGCCTCGACCATCTCCAGCGCCGTTTCCAGGTTGTCGGTGCGCCAGTGGGATTCGGCCACCAGCGGCCGGGTTTCGCTGATCGGCAAATCACGACTGCCGACGACGATCTGCCGCACATGCACCAGATCCTCGAGAAACAGATCCTGTCCCTGCAACAGCGGGCTATCCGCCGCCAGCGTGGCGATCATTCGCTCACTGCCGACGAACTGAAACCGTTCCAGCACATTCACGCTCAACCCGGCGAACGCCAGGCACACGCTGACCCGGCCACTGTGAAGCATTGCCAGCACATCATCCTGCGGCGCAGTCAGCACTTCGATGTCGAGCAGCGGATGACGTTCGCTGAGGTCCTTGATCGCTGTCAGCAACCGTCGGCGGTCGATATCCGCCGCCACGCCGATCGACAACTTGCTCTCCAGCCCCAGCGACAACTGCACCGCGTGTACCTGCAATTGCTTGAGCTGATCGGCGATCAGCCGCGCATGGGGTACCAGCGACAGCGCCATCGCAGTGGGTTGCGGTTCGCGATGGCTGCGATCAAACAGCGAGTAACCGAGTTCGGCCTCCAGATTGCCGATGGCCATGCTCACCGCCGACGGGACTTTGCCTAATGCCCTGGCCGCGGCGGAAAACGAGCCGCGCTCGATCACGGCAAGAAACAGCTCGATGCTTTCACTGTTGAAATTCACGTCTCACACCTGTCAATAAAACTGAAAGCTACTGACTTTTTCTGTCACCTCTATTGAAGCTATCTTTCGTCGCCTTCGCCAGTCCCACTGGCCACAAGTCGCAAGAAAGAGGCAATTCCCCATGCAAGGCGTTAAACGCAAACTGGTCTATGTGTCGCTCTATGAAGTGATCGGCATGACCTTCTCGGCCCTTGGCCTGGCCCTGTTGTCCGGCACTTCGCCCGGCAGCACCGGCCCGCTGGCGGTGATCATCACCACCATCGCCGTGACCTGGAACTTTATCTACACCTCGCTGTTCGAACGCTGGGAAAGCCGTCAGGTGTCGCGCACCCGCACGGTGAAACGGCGCATCGCCCACGCCGTCGGCTTCCAACTGACGCTGATCGTGTTCCTGATTCCGCTGATCGCCTGGTGGATGAACATCAGTCTGGTGCAGGCCTTTTTGCTGGATCTGGCGCTGATCGTGTTCATCCCTTGCTACACCTTCGCGTTCAACTGGCTGTTCGATAAGGTGTTCGGCCTTCCGGCCTCGGCATTGCCGGATCCGCAGCCCGCGACATAAATCGTTAATTGGTAAGCGAATATTGCAAGAAATCGGCGGTTTTCCCGTGCCAACCGCCGATATAAACAATCCTTGATTTCCGATAGCAGGCTAAGCTTTTCCATCAATAAAAAATGGATCAGCCCATGACTGCAAACGCCCCCGCCGTGCAATGCGACGGCATCGACCCGATACGCGCCGCCGAGATCTCCGCCCGCATCGACCGCCTCCCGGCAGTCGCCACCCTCTGGCGGCTGGTGGCGCTGCTGTCGATTGGTGGTTTTTTCGAACTCTACGACCTGTTCCAGACCGCCTACATCAGCCCCGGCCTGATCCGCGATGGCATCTTCGCCACCGGCAATCAGGGCGTGTTCGGTTTCTCCGATCAGGCTGCGTTCGCCTCAGCGACGTTCCTCGGTTTGTTTCTCGGCGCCAGTCTGCTGAGCCCGATGGCCGATCGGTTCGGTCGGCGGGCGATCTTCACCTTCGCGCTGGTCTGGTACACCGTGGCCACGGTACTGATGGGCGTGCAGAGTTCGGCGTTGGGGATCATCTGCATGCGTTTTCTGGTGGGCATCGGCCTCGGCATCGAACTGGTGACCATCGACGCCTACCTCTCGGAACTGGTGCCCAAGCGCATGCGCAGTTCGGCGTTTGCCTTCGCATTTTTCGTGCAGTTCCTGTCGGTGCCGGCAGTGGCGTTGATATCCTGGTGGCTGGTGCCGCAAGCGCCGTTCGGGGTGTCCGGCTGGCGTTGGGTGGTGTTGGCCAGCGCAGTGTTTGCACTGTTCATCTGGTGGCTGCGCAAACGTCTGCCGGAGTCGCCGCGCTGGCTGGCGCAGCATGGCCGCTTCGATGAGGCGAACCGGATTCTCGATAACATCGAGGCGCGCTGCGAGAAGGATCACCGCAAGCCACTGGATGCACCGGAAGCGGTAGCCGTCGATGTCGAAGGCAAGGGCCGTTTCGCCGATATCTGGCTACCGCCCTATCGCCGCCGCGCGTTGATGCTGATCGTCTTTCACATTTTCCAGGCCATCGGTTTCTTCGGCTTCGGCAACTGGCTGCCGGCGTTGCTTTCCGGTCAGGGCGTCAGCGTCACTCACAGCTTGATGTACGCGTTCATCATCACCCTCGCCTACCCCCTCGGCCCGCTGCTGTTCGTCAAATTCGCCAACCGTTTCGAGAACAAGTGGCAGATCGTCGGCTCGGCCCTCGGCGCCATGACCTTCGGCACCCTGTTCGCGTTGCAGACCAGCGCCTTCGGCCTGATCTTTTGCGGCGTGATGATTACCTTCTGCAACGCCTGGCTGAGCTTCAGTTATCACTCCTATCAGAGCGAGCTGTTCCCCACCAACATCCGCGCCCGGGCGGTGGGCTTCTGCTATTCGTTCAGTCGCTTGTCGACGGTATTCAGCAGCCTGTTGATCGGTCTGTTCCTCGACCACTTCGGCACACCGGGCGTGTTGGCGTTCATCGTCGCCAGCATGCTGATCGTGATGCTGACCATCGGCTATTTCGGCCCCCGCACCCGAAACCTGGCGCTGGAAAACATTGCCCATCGCTGACGGACAACGGTCATCCTCTGCCGCCCACCGGCAAGGGATGACCGCTTTACCTGTTCACGAAAAACGACAAGCCATTGATAAATATTAATTTATTCAACAGGCACGGTAATTGCTGCCTAGGGCTGACAGTCATTACCTACAGGTTCATTCATCATGTTGGTCAGTGCAAAACAACAACAAATCATTCATCTACCCAAGCAGCTGAATGACGATGCAACCGCCACCGCCGCAGCCGGACTGCAAGGCGGCCTGCACGGCGCGATGCTGCAAACCCTGCAAAACCAGGCCCAGGCGCAAACCGCCGAAGCCACCGCCAAGGTGCAGGAATCGGCCACGCAACTGGCGACCCAGCAAGTCAGCGAAGCCACGCGCATCAGCGACAACGTCGACGAGGCGTTCGCCAAGACCCGTGTCGCTCTGCAAACCTCCGATTCTTCGCAGACCAAATCCACGGGCTCATCGGCTATGGATGAGTTCAAGGACTACATGAGCAAAACGCCGGAACAGCGTCTGCGCGACAGTATCCTCCAGGAAATGGGCCTGACCGAGGACGACATCAAAGCCATGCCGCCGGAGAAACAACTGGCAATCGGCAAAGAGATCGCCGAGCGTCTGCAGGACAAGATGAAGCTGGCCGAAGCCGAGAAGCAGAACAAGCAAGACGCCAACTCGGCGAAGATCAGCGACGAGTCGGCTGACAAGTTCCTCGCCTCACTTTAATACCCGTAGACAGTACTCAATCGAGTACTGTCTGCTCTGTTTCCCGGTGTTTGTCTCGCACACCACCTTGACCACTCATCGGAAAGAACGACTTACCTGTCAGATATGACAGTAGCCATCGTCAGATCAGATCCGTTTAATCGAGCTGGTAGCTGCCATGCATCTACACAAAGATTAATGACGCTGAGCAGGAGTTCATCATGAGAAGGGATGGTTTCGTTGGTCATTTAAAAGCAAAGAGTTTCTTCAACAACGTGGAATTGGGAAAGGACTACGATTCGGAGCGTATCGAATTCACCGTTGAGCAGTTCCTTGCCTACGCACCAGTCGGCAATGTGGTCATCGTTTATGGCGTCCCGATCTCGGAGGGCCTCAACACCATCCGGGTGGGGACGGGCCACAATGGCCTCATGACATATCTGGGATACCATTGCGACGGGGAGGTAAGGTTGACAGTTGATCCTACTTTCGCTCATCACACTGCGACTTTCACTGTGTACTATTACGATGGCATAGGCCGGCTCTTGAAGTTAGAGGGAGAGTTTGACGGAACGTATGACCTACTGTAACAAGCATCAAGGGCTCTGAATGTTGCCAGAGCCCTTGATTCTAATCGAGGCTTACTGAACGAGCGGCATTACCATCACTCGCAGACTTAATTAATTTAGCTGCAACGTCTCGTTGAACTGGCTGATCGCATCCACCACATGCCGCGAGCCCTGCTGAATCTCCCGAATCGCATCCCCCGCCTCGTTCGCCAGTTCCACCCCGAGCCCGGTGCGGCTCAGGCTCGACTGCATGCTCGACACTGCGCTCAATGACAACTCGTGGTTCTTGCGCACCACATCAACGATCTCCAGGGTTGCCTGACTGGTCCGCGCCGCGAGGCTGCGCACCTCGTCCGCCACCACGGCAAAACCCCGCCCGTGCTCACCCGCCCGCGCCGCTTCAATGGCGGCGTTGAGCGCCAGCAGGTTGGTCTGATCGGCAATGCCGCGAATGGTCTGAACGATGGTGCCGATGATGTCCGACTGTTTGCTGACCGCATCGATGCTCAGCGCCGCTTCGTTGAGGTCGCGGGAAATGTCCTGAATGATCTGCACCGTTTGCTGCACGACCTGTGAGCCTTTTTGCGCACAGGCGTCATTTTGTACCGAGGTGCTGTGAGCCGATTCCGCAGCAGTCTGTAAGGTAGTCATCTGGTGGGTGATGTCGCTGGCGAACTTCACCACTTTGTACAACCGGCCCTTGGCGTCGAACAGCGGGTTGTAAGAAGCTTCGAGGTAAACGGTCTGCCCGGACTTGTTCTTGCGCTCGAAGCGGTGCGAGTGATATTCGCCGCGATTGAGCGAAGCCCAGAACGCCTTGTATTGCGCGGATTCGGCTTCGACCCGGTGACAGAACAGACTGTGGTGATGGCCGACGATTTCGTTGAGCGAGTACTGCATGGTTTTGAGAAAGTTGTCGTTGGCCGTGATCACATTGCCTTCCGGGGTGAACTCGATCACCGCCATAGAGCGACCGATGGCGGCCAGCATGCTCTCCTCTTCCTTCTCCTTGTTCACTCGCGCGGTGATGTCCGCCGCCACTTTGATCACACTTCGGACCTGTTTGTCCGGGCCATACACCGGCATGTAACTGGCTTCGAGCCAGATCTCCCGACCGCTTTTGTTCAAACGCAGGAAAGTGCCGCTGATGGGTTCGCCCCGGGCCAGGTCACGCCACAATTTGGCGTATTCCTCGCTGCGGTAAAACTCCTCTTCACAAAAGATCCGGTGGTGTTTGCCACGCACTTCATCGGCGCTGTAGCCCATGGTCTTGCAGAAGTTGTCATTGGCATCCAGAACGATGCCCTCGGGGGTGAATTCGATCATTGCCATCGAACGGCTGATCGCCGCCAGCTTGGCGTTGGCTTCGGTCAGGGCACAGCTGAAACGTTCGATTTCCTGCAGATCAGCCTTGTGATGTAGGTTGAACATGTCTCTATCACCTTCCGCGCGTTCTTTTGATTTGATGAAAGTTCAGGTCTTTCAGAATCCACCACTACGTTCCACAGAACAGGCACACGCCTTCCTCCACGGGAGGAAGTTGTCAGGTGATAAACGATGACTAATCAAAGAGTCCATGCAGCGACGCTCTAATCAAGACATCCTTTTCTTGATAGCCCGCAGGCGGGCCATTCCTAACATGCAGAAGAACTTCCATTTAAAAAACAGCTCCTTGTCGGTCAAGTGTCGGTGCCTTGGATTGCGCACTCTGGCAGCTTTGTTCACGGCTAACCGATTGCCGCCGGAGCGCTTTGAATGGCGGTCGACATAGTTAGTTATGAATGAGCATAGACAGCGCAAGGCCTTGCGCAAGGCCACTAGTCGGCCAGTAATGCGGGAGTTCGGACAGGAAGCGGACGAGAAACGGTTCAGCGCAAAAACGTTTTTGCCGGTCGGACGCCATCGCGGGCAAGCCGCGCTCCCACAGGTACCACGCTGGCTTTAACATTGCGCACAACCCTGTGGGAGCGGGCTTGCCCGCGATGGCGTCGGTGCAGCACTACAGAAATATCGGAAAAGAACTACAGACTCCCACTCACCTTGTTCGCCACATCACCCGGCACCCAAGGCTTCCACACTTGCGGTTGATCGCGCAGGAACGCCTCGGCCACCTGCCGTGGCTGCTGGCGCTTTTCGCTCATCCCGGCCAGAGTCTGGTTCAGCAGATCGATCGGCAAGTCGACCTTTTCAAAGAACGTCACCAGCTCCGGATACTGCGCCTTGAACGGCGCCGACACGCCAATCGCCAGGCTCGCCGGCATCGAACGGGTGCCTCTCGGATTGGGGTTGTTGGCATCGGCCAGGGTTTTCCAGGCTTCGGCGTCGAACGGTGGCTCTTCCAGCTTCACCAGTTTGAAGCGACCGAGCAGCGGCGTCGGCGACCAGTAGTAGAACAGCACCGGTTTGCCCCGCTTGATCGACGACGCCACCTCGGCATCCAGCGCCGCGCCGGAGCCGGTGCGGAAGTTGACGTAACTGTCGTTCAACGCATACGCCTTGAGTTTCTGGCTGTTGACGATTTCAGAAGTCCAGCCGGTCGGGCTGTTGAGGAAGCGCCCGCGGCTCGGGTCTTCCGGGTCCTTGAACACATCCTTGTAGCGCGGCAGATCGGCCACGGATTTCAGTTCCGGCGCCAGCGGTTTGATCCCGCGCTCCGGGTCGCCCTTGATCACGTATTCCGGCACCCACCAGCCTTCGGTGGCGCCCTTCACCGTGTCGCCGAGGCCAAACACCTTGCCCTCGGCGGCAGCCTTGACCCACGCGGGACTACGCCCTGCCCACTCTTCGCCGATCACCTGAATGTCGTTTTTCGCCAGCGCCGCCTCCAGGCTGACGGTGCTGCCCGGCAGGGTGTCGGTCGGGTAGCCGTAGCCTTTCTCGACGATCAGGCGCAGCACTTCGGTGATGAAACTGCCGCTTTCCCAGGTGATGTCACCGAAGTGGATCGGCGCGGTTTTTTCCGCTGCCACGGCGTGGCCGGCGGTCAGGGTCAGGGCCAGCAGCGAACTGCCGAGCAGGGTTTTGAGCGATCTCATGCGGACCTCTTGTTCTGGGAGGAAATCAGGGTTTGGTTGGCGCTGTGGCGGTTGCACAAGGCCTGGGAGCGGGTCATGTACAGGCTCACCGAACGTTGGGAGATACCCAGTTCGGCGGCGATTTGCGGGTAGGTCAGGCCGTCGATTCGCGCCAGCAGGAAGGTCGAACGCACCTTGCCCGGCAGGCGCTGGAGCGTCCGGTCCAGGTGCTTGAGGCTCTGCGACAGGTCGGCGAGTTCTTCGGGAGACGGCGGGTGATCGAAGTCACCCTGATGAAGCTGATGCAAATGCCGACGCTCCAGATCACGCCGCCGCCAGCGCTCGTACAGCAGGCGTTGGGCGATGGTGGTGAGCAAGGCGCGGGGTTCACGGATGGCGGTCAGGCCCGGCGATTCGAGCAGTTGCGCGAAGGTTTCGGCGGCGATGTCTTCGGCGGTGGCCGCATCATTCGATTGCCGACGCAGACGTGTGCACAACCACTGGTAATGGTCGCCAAACAACGTGTGCACATGATTGCGATGGGATGAGTCGGCGCCGGACATGGGGGCTCCTTGGTCAAGGGTCGCTGAATGTCCGGTCGTCCGGTGGCGCGATCCTAGCAAGGCGCCTTATGCGTTAAAAATACTTAAAAAGAATTTTTATATTCCATTAGTGAATTACAAGAGACTGCTAGCGCAAGCGGCCATAACCCAGTTCTTCGGCCTCGCGCTGATAATCCAGCAGGACGAGGTAATCACTTTCACTGGCGGGCAGGACTTCGGGCAAACCGAGGATGCGGGCCACATCGGGCAGGTCTTGAAGGCTGCGATTCATCGCCCGGCGCAGGTGTTCAATCTGTTCGTCCGTCGTGCTGGCAGCGGTGATGAAGGGCAAGGTCGGGCTGAACGCACTGCGTGCCACCACCCGCAAGCCGCTGACCTCTGCGGCGGCGTATTGCGCCAGATACGCAAAGGTCACGCTGTCGATGGCCGCCAGATCGGCGCGGTCTTCGCGCAACCAGCGCAGGCTTTCGCGATGCCCGCCACTGATGCCCACAGAGGCGAAAAACTGACCGTCCCGAAGCAGCGGCGCCAAACGCTGACGCAACAGGTTCATGCCGCTGTTGGAGTCCTCGCTGTTGATCACCCCGCGACTGTCGAAGAACTCCGCCAGATTGCGGCGCGGATCCTCGGCCCGGGCGAGGATCAGGCTGCAATGGTTGCCGGCGCTGGCGTCGGGCAATTCGTAACGCGGACGACCGACAATCCTGACCTGCCCACGCAGCGCGGTCATCAGCGGGTAGCCGCAGGTCTGGGTCAGCAACAAATCAGGCGAGCGCCAAAGTTCAAGCAACGACAAGCCGTCGGCATCGAGCCGCGAACGGCCGAGGTGTTCGAGAATCCGCGCCAGCCACTGCTCGTTCGCCGCGCGAATCGGCTCGGGTGCGATGTACATCAACAGTTCTGCGTAACCTGACGTCATGGTCGCCTCAAATAAACGGATGCTGCGGGCTGTCGATCGGCTTGATGCCGTGCCGGCGCCACAGTTGCCCATAACCTTGCACCAGAAACCCGCCGCTGCGCGCCACCCACTGTTCCCGGCGCATGCGGTAGGCCTCGGGCAAGTCGTACCACGAAAGCTTCGGCAAGTCGTGGTGCACCAGATGGAAATTCAGGTTCAGGAACAGCCAGCGCCACGGCCATCCGGCTTCGTTGAGCACCGTGCGCTGCTCCGGTTGCGTGTGCGGTCGGTGTTCATAGTAGGAGCGAACCATCGCGATCGACAGCGCCGGCACGCTGATCAAAAACAGGTAATGCCACACCGGCAATACGCTGTAGCGGGCGATGAAAAAAAGCATCAGCACGGTCAGGGCGCCGTGGGTCAACCACATCAGCCAGGCCTGGCGCTCGCCGCTTTTCAGACGTTGCAGTTCTTCACCGGCCAGCGCCAGCAACGCCAGCGGCGCGCCAAGAATGAATCGGCCCAATACGGTTTTGTTCAGCCAGTGCAGGCTGCGTTCGAACAACGAACGGCCCTGCCAGCGCTCGGCACTCAAGTAACGGCTTTCGGGATCGACGCCGGGAATCGTCAGGTCTTCATCGCGATGGTGCTGCAAATGGCTGTCGCGATAGAGCGTGTAGGGATACCACACCGCGAATGGCGCATAGCCGAGGATTTTGTTGACGAAGGTCCAGCGCGTCGGATGACCGTGGAGCAATTCGTGCTGCACCGACAGCCACAGCACCAGTAACGGAATCAGCAGCAGCGTGCTCCACCAGACGCCGAGCCATTCGCTGCCCAGCACAATCGCGAACCAGCCACCATATACGCCAATCAGCAGCAGCCAGGTCGGCCACTCGGTGCGGGCGGTGAAGCGCTGGCACAGGGTTTCGATCTGTAGGCGATGGGCATCGTCGAAATAGTGGGGCATGGCGTGGCTCGGAACGAGGGTCTGATCGTTCTGTGCAACACCAACGGGAAATCTTGCAGATTATTTTTGCGGGCTGTTTTCAAGGGCAAGACAGGAGCCCGGATCCGGGCTCCCGAACGGCGTGATCAATGGCCAAAGATGTCGACTTTTTTCGCCCTCTTCTCGTGGCGTTTTTCGATGGCGGTCTTGGCCGGTTTCTTCTTCGCGGCTTTCTTCGAATCCATACCTTTGGACATGATGCGTACTCCACTCAGAGGGGATGTGAGATCAGGTATACACCTATCCCGGCGGGCACGTTGTTTTATAATCCGCAGCTTTTGCACCGGCAGTCCGATTCATGACCGACATCCGTTACAGCCAGCTCGACGACCTCTCCTGGCCGTTGATGAACAAGTTCTACCGCCAGCATCAATCGTCGATGAAAGCCGTGCGCGAGGCGCAATTGTGGGTGGCGCGGCGGGAGGAAATCGTGGCGGCGCTGTGCCTGCGGCCGGTGTTCGGCGGACATTGGTTGACCGGGTTGTTCGTCGATCCGGCCTGCCGTGAGCAAGGCATTGCCGCACAGCTGATTGCCGAAGCGGTGAAGGACGTCGAGGGGCCGGTGTGGTTGTTCTGCCACCCGGACTTGCGCGGATTCTACGAGCGGCGCGGCTTCACCTTCGACCCCGCCCTGCCCCAGGCCATGGCCGAACGCTTGAGCCGGTATGCGCGGAGCAAGCCGATGATTGCCATGGAACTGGCACCGCGCGCGGGCTAGTCAGTCGTCAGCGTTGGGATCGAGATCCGGAAACATCACTTCGGTAAAACCGAACTTGCTGAAATCGGTAATGCGCGACGGGTACAGCCGCCCGATCAGGTGATCGCATTCATGCTGTACCACCCGCGCATGGAACCCTGAGGCCTCCCGCGAGATCGGCCCACCCTTGGGGTCGACGCCTTCGTAAAGGATCCGCTGGTATCGATCCACCGCGCCCCGCAGGCCCGGCACCGACAGGCAGCCTTCGAAGCCCTCTTCCATCAGCGGACTGAGCGGCGTGATCAGCGGGTTGATCAGGATCGTCTGCGGCACTGCTTCGGCGTCCGGATAACGCTCGCTGTGCTCGAAACCGAAGATCACCAGTTGCAGATCGACACCGATCTGCGGCGCGGCGAGACCGACGCCGCCGACGCTTTCCATGGTCTGGAACATGTCGTCGATCAATTGCCACAGCTCGGGACTGTCGAGCATTTCGGCGGGCACTGGCGGGGCGATGCGCAACAGGCGGTCATCGCCCATCTTCAGGATTTCACGGATCATGATCAGGCTTCGTCAGTGTTCGGCTTGAGCGAGTGATCGCGCCCGAGGCCGGAAACGTGTTGTTTGGGATGTTCATCGAGTTCGCCGGGGACTTTCTCGCCCGAATCCTTGCCCTCGCTGGACATGTGTTCGATCACCGCATTCATCTCCGCACCGAGCAACAACACGGCGGCGGAAATGTAGAAATACAGCAACAGCACGATGATTGCACCGATGCTGCCATACATGGCGTTGTAGTTGGCGAACGTCTTGACGTAGAACGCGAAGCCCAGGGACGCGATGATCCACACCACCACCGCCAGCACCGAGCCCGGCGTGATGAAGCGGAATTCCTGTTTGACGTCGGGCATCACGTAGTAGATCAGCGCCACGGCCACCATCATCAGGATCACGATCACCGGCCAGCGGGCGATGGTCCACAGGGTGACGATGACTTCTTCGAGCCCGACCTGCGCGGCGATCCAGCCCATCACCTGCGGGCCGAGCACCATCAGCGCTGCGGCCACCAGCAACATGCCGGCAATGCCGACGGTGTAGATGATCGACAGCGGAAAGCGCTTCCACAGGGGCCGCCCCTCGACCACGTCGTAGGCGGCGTTCATCGCGCTCATCATCAGGCGCACGCCGGCAGACGCGGTGTACAGGGCGATGACGATACCCACCGAAAGCAGGCCGCCCTTGGATTGCTGCAGTTGATCGATCACCGGGTTGACCTGCTCCAGCGCCTGGGGCGGCAACACCAGCTCCGATTGCAGGCGCAGCCAGGAGAAGAAGTCCGGCAGGTGCAGGAAACCGATCAGGGCAATCAGAAACAGAATGAACGGGAACAGCGAGAACAGCATCTGGTAGGCCAGTGCCGAGGCATAGGTCGACATCTCGTCGTCGACGAATTCGGTGACCGTGCGCACCATCACCCGGTGCAGGGGCAGACCTTTCATGTCGGGGAAAATCATTCGCGTCTCCTTTCGCCGCAAAACAGGTTGAAGTCGTGGCGACTCAGGGGCCGTTTTTCTCTCATCAAAGTAGCTTACTTGGCGACTTTGAAACACTGTGTTCCTTGACCGCATGTGAGCGGGATACGAAAACGGCCATCCTTGGATGGCCGCTTCGCTGTTTCGTTCAAGGCCTGATCAGGCCTTGTCGACGCCTTTCTTGACCGCGTCCTTGGCTTTGCCCACCGCTTGCTGGGCCTCGCCTTTCTTCTCTTGCACTTTGCCTTCGGCCTGCAGTTTGGTGTTATCGGTGGCTTTACCGACACCTTGCTTGACGTTGCCGACCGCTTCGTTGGCCATGCCTTTCACTTTATCGCTCGTGCTACCCATGGTGATTCTCCTTGGAACATTAACGGGGAAAGTCAGTACGTAATGATTGACTGACCCGGTTTGCGCCAAGTTTCATTTATTTTCAGGGCTTCATTTCGTCGCGGTGTGCAGGTTGGGCTTTATGTTTACGAGCGTACCCCCGAGAATGCCCATCAAAAGGGCGCCAGGCGCCACAGAACCGACCCCGCAGGAATGTTATGAAACTCGATAAAAAGCAGGCCATCGCCCGTCGCAACCAGGAATTGGGCGGTGCCGTGCTCGGCACCAACAACTGCCACTTCGCCGAACTGAACCGTAACCGCAACATCTGGTGGTTCGACCTGCCGGTGTCGCGCCTGGCGATCGGTCAGTACGAGTGGATCCACCTGTTGATGCACACCCCGGCCACCGACGAACTGCTGCACCTGAAAGTGCCGACCGTGTTCCTGCGCGAGAAACTCGAAGGCCTGGTGATCCGCAACGAAGGCAAACGCAAGGCGGCCCTGAGCCTGGAACTGAGCGCCGACAAGGACTCGTACCTGCAGGACATGCGCCCGGCGGGCACCAACGTGAACTTCGCGCCGTTCCGCCAGTAGCAGAAAAAGCTTCGCGAGCAAGCCCGCTCCCACATTCGCCTGTATTCCAATTGGAGGAACGCGGTTGAATGTGGGAGCGGGCTTGCTCGCGAAAGCGACCTCACAGTCACTACAAATCTACAACCTGCACTAACAAAAAGCCCCGCATCTGCGGGCTTCCTGTTTTACGCGGCGTTCTTCGCCTTGATCTTCTTCAGCTCTTCGTCACGCAGTTCGCGACGCAGGATCTTGCCGACGTTGGTGGTCGGCAACGCATCGCGGAACTCCACGGAACGCGGCACCTTGTAGCCGGTGACGTTGGCGCGCATGTGCTCCATCACCTGTTCCTTGGTCAGGGTGACACCCGGTTTGGCGACGATGAAGATCTTGATCGCCTCGCCGGATTTTTCGTCCGGAACGCCGATGGCTGCGCACTGCAACACGCCCGGCAGGGCCGCCAGCACGTCTTCCAGTTCGTTCGGATACACGTTGAAACCGGACACCAGAATCATGTCTTTCTTGCGATCGACGATGCGCATGTAGCCGTCCGGCTGGATCAGCGCGATGTCACCGGTCTTCAGCCAGCCTTCGCTGTCGAGCATTTCATCGGTGGCTTCCTGACGCTGCCAGTAGCCTTTCATCACTTGCGGGCCCTTGACGCACAGCTCGCCGATTTCGCCCAGCGGCTGCTCGACACCGGCGTCGTCAATGACTTTGCACAGGGTCGACGGCACCGGAATGCCGATGGTGCCGATCTGGATGTTCTGGATCGGGTTGACCGTGGCCACCGGGCTGGTTTCGGTCATGCCGTAACCTTCGCAGATCGGGCAACCGGTGACCGCTTTCCAGCGCTCGGCTGCGGCCAGTTGCAGGGCCATGCCGCCGGACAGGGTGACTTTCAGCGCCGAGAAATCCAGCTTGCGGAAACCTTCGTTGTTGCACAGGGCCACGAACAGCGTGTTGAGGCCGACGAAGCCGCTGAACTTCCACTTCGAGAGTTCCTTGACCATCGCCGGCAGGTCGCGCGGGTTGCTGATCAGGATGTTGTGGTTGCCGATCAGCATCATCGCCATGCAATGAAAGGTGAACGCATAGATGTGGTACAGCGGCAGTGGCGTGATCAGGATCTCGCAACCTTCATTAAGGTTGGAGCCCATCAGCGCCTTGCACTGCAGCATGTTGGCGACGAGGTTGCGATGGGTGAGCATCGCGCCCTTGGCCACGCCGGTGGTGCCGCCGGTGTATTGCAGCACCGCGACGTCGCCGCTGTCCGGGTTGGCTTCTGCCACCGGCTGGCCCTGGCCCTTGCTCAGCACGTCGTTGAACTTGACGGCTTTTGGCAGGTGATAGGCTGGAACCATTTTCTTCACGTACTTGATGACGCTGTTGATCAGCAGGCGCTTGATCGGCGGCAGCAGGTCGGCGACTTCGGTGACGATGACGTGTTTGACGCCGGTTTTCGGCACCACGGCTTCGGCCAGGTGCGCCATGTTCGCCAGGCACACCAGCGCCTTGGCACCGGAGTCGTTGAATTGGTGTTCCATTTCCCGCGCGGTGTACAGCGGGTTGGTGTTGACCACGATCAGCCCGGCACGGATGGCACCGAAGACGGCGACCGGGTACTGCAGCACGTTGGGCAGTTGCACGGCGATTCGATCACCGGGCTGCAAATCGGTATGCTGTTGCAGATAAGCGGCAAACGCACCGGACAATTCGTACAGTTCACCGTAGGTGATGGTCTTGCCCAGGTTGCTGAACGCCGGTTTGTCGGCGAAGCGTTGGCAGGATTGCTTCAACACTGCCTGAATATTCGGGTACTCGTCTGGATTGATGTCGGCAGCAATTCCAGCGGGGTACTTATCCTTCCAAAAGTCTTCGATCATGGAAGCCCACTCCTCAGCAACGCGAATTCAGCACCGCATTTGATGCGATTATTATTGGTGTTTGTTTATTGGTGAGTCTGGCTTTTTACAAGGCCGAGAAGTCACAAAGCGCGCCGAGAGTAGCAGCTTTGCCAAGGGTCGACTAGAGCCAAAAGCGGCCCCTACAGTCATTTTCATGACTCAAGAACTACTGGCAGTCATTTTAGAGCAAAAATCCTATAACACCTTGAAAGTCCCGGTTTTCGGGGGCTTGAAACAAAAAAATCGCGAGCGGGCTCGCTTCCACAGGTTCACTGATGATCCTGTGGGAGCGAGCCCGCTCGCGATAGAGTGAAGCGCAATTCTTTTATGCGATATCGCGTAACTCTCTGCGCAGAATTTTCCCGACAGGCGTCATCGGCAACGACTCACGCAGCACGATGTGTTTTGGCACCTTGTAAGCGGTGAAATTTTCTTTGCAGTAGGCCTTCAGCTCTTCCAGGCTGACTCCAGTTTCCCGCGCCACCACAAACAGCTTCACCGCCTCGCCGGAACGCTCGTCCGGCACGCCGATCACTGCGCAGTTGGCAACTTTCGGGTGGGCCATCACCACGTCTTCGATTTCGTTCGGATACACGTTGAAACCGGAGACGATGATCATGTCTTTCTTGCGGTCGACGATGCGCACGAAACCGTCCGGGTCGATGACTGCAATGTCGCCGGACTTGAACCAGCCCTCGGCATCCAGCACTTCGGCGGTGGCCTCGGGTTTGTTCCAGTAGCCCTTCATGATCTGCGGGCCCTTGATGCACAACTCGCCGCGCTCGCCCAGCGGCTGCTCGACGCCGTCGTCGTTGATGACTTTCAACAAAGTGCCCGGCACCGGCAGACCGACCGTGCCGATCCGCGACAGCTCGCCGTACGGGTTGGTGCAGGCCACCGGCGAGGTTTCGGTCAGGCCGTAACCTTCGGTAATCCGGCAACCGGTGATCTGCTCCCAACGCTCGGCGGTGGCCTTGACCAGCGCGGTGCCGCCGGAGTTGGTGAGCTTGAGGGTGGAGAAATCCAGGGTCTTGAAGTCCGGGTGGTCCATCAGCGCGACAAACAGCGTGTTGAGCCCCAGCAGCGCCGAGAATTTCCAGTTCTTCAGCTCCTTGATGAAGCCGCCGATGTCCCGCGGGTTGGTAATCAGAACGTTGTGGTTGCCCGACACCATCATGCACATGCAATTCGCGGTGAAGGCATAGATGTGGTACAGCGGCAGCGGCGCAATCATCACCTCCTGCCCTTCGCGCAACAGCGGCTGGCCGTCGCTGCCGAACTGACCAAGGCAGGCGCGCACCTGCTGCATGTTCGCCACCAGATTGCCGTGGGTGAGCATCGCGCCCTTGGCCAGGCCGGTGGTGCCGCCGGTGTATTGCAGGACGGCGATGTCATCCAGGCCGACCTTCAACGGCTTGATGCCCAGGCCCCGCCCCATGCGCAACGCGCTCTTGAAGGAAATCGCCTGGGGCAGCGAATACGCCGGCACCATCTTCTTCACTTTGCTGACCACAGTGTTGACCAGCCAGCCCTTGGCGGTGGGCATCAGGTCGCCCATCTTCGCTTCGATCAGATACTGGATGTCGGTGTCCGGCAGCACTTCCTGGACCTTCTGGCCGAACATGTTCAGGTACACCAGCGCCCGGGCGCCGGAGTCCTTGAACTGGTGACGCATCTCCCGCGCGGTGTACAGCGGGTTGGTGTTGACCACGATCAGCCCGGCGCGCAACGCGCCGAACACGGCAATCGGATAATGCAGGACGTTGGGCATCTGCACCGCGATGCGATCCCCCGGCGCCAGATCGGTGTGGGCTTGCAAATAACCGGCGAACGCGGCGCTCTGGCGCTCAAGCTCGGCGTAGGTCAGGGTCACGCCCATGTTGCTGAACGCCGGGCGATCAGCGAATTTCTTGCAGGAACGCTCGAACACCTCGATCACCGACTTGAACTCACCCGCGTCGATGTCCAGGGGTACGCCCGCCGGGCGTTTGTCATTCCAGAAATCAGGTTGCATTGTTCTTGTCCTCTTTACCTGAGCCGATCCGGGGCCGCTTCGCTGTCATTTCTTTCGGTCCCTGAAAAAGCCGAGAGCAAAAAGCGGGGCTTCACGGACACTAGCAGCTATGGTCAATCAGGCAAATATGGGCAAGGTCGTCATTGATCGTGTGAATCTTCCTGCCGTGGCGTGAGCTGATCGGACGCGCTATACAATGCAAGCTCTGCAAGACGCTTGAGCAAAAACAGGCCGCAAAAGGAATCGCCATGATCCACGACACCTTCTGGCTGGACGCGAGTGACCGCAGCCGTCTCTTCGTCAACCTGTGGCTGCCGAACGCGCCGCTGAAAGCGGTGATTCTGCTGGCCCACGGCATGGCCGAACACAGCGCCCGCTACGCTCGGCTGGCAGAGGCGTTCTGCGCCGAAGGCTACGGTGTGTACGCTCTTGACCAGCGTGGCCATGGCAAAACCGCCGATCATGGGACGCTCGGGCATTTCGCCGATGACGACGGCTGGTGCAAGGTGGTTGGAGATATCGCGAGCCTCAACCAGTTCCTCGGCCAGCGTCATCCAGGGATTCCGATCGTGCTGCTCGGGCACAGCATGGGCAGTTACATTGCCCAGGCTTATTTACTGCATCACAGCGCCAGCCTGCATGGCGCGATTCTCAGCGGCTCGAATTTCCAGCCGGTTGCGCTGTACCGCGCGGCCCGGCAGATCGCCCGGTTTGAAAAGCTGCGCCAGGGCGCCAAGGGTCGCAGCGCGCTGATCGAATGGCTGTCGTTCGGCTCGTTCAACAATAAATTCAAACCGGCGCGCACCGCATTTGACTGGCTGAGTCGCGACCCGGCCGAGGTCGACAAGTACGCCACCGACCCGCTGTGCGGCTTTCGCTGCACCAATCAGATGTGGATCGACTTGCTCGGCGGGTTGCAGCAAATCAGCAAAGCGTCCAATCTCGCCCAGATTGATCCGGGCCTGCCGCTGCTGGTGATCGGCGGCGAATGTGATCCGGTGAGCGAAGGCAAGCGTCTGACTGATCTGGCCAATGCCTTGCGCGCGGCCGGCAGCCAGAACCTGCAACTCACGATCTACCCGCAGGCGCGGCACGAATTGTTCAACGAGAGCAACCGCGACGAAGTGACCGCCGATGTGCTGGCTTGGATCGACCAGGCCCTGAGCCATCGCCGGCCGCACCGCAGCGAATAATTTTTTGTGGATTCATTTCATCCGTCACAGGAATTCAGACCCATGACCCAGGTTACCAACATCCCTTACGAAGCCCTCGAAGTGGGCCAGACCGCGAGCTACAGCAAGACTGTCGAGGAACGCGACATTCAGCTGTTCGCCGCGATGTCCGGTGACCACAACCCTGTGCACCTGGACGCCGAGTTCGCCGCCGCCAGCATGTTCAAGGAACGCATCGCCCACGGCATGTTCAGCGGTGCGCTGATCAGTGCGGCCGTGGCTTGCGAGCTGCCTGGACCGGGCACCATTTATATTGGCCAGCAGATGAGCTTCCAGAAGCCGGTGAAGATCGGCGACACCCTGACAGTACGTCTGGAGATTCTGGAGAAACTGCCGAAATTCCGCGTGCGTATTGCCACGCGCGTATTCAACCAGCGCGATGAGCTGGTGGTGGATGGCGAAGCCGAGATCCTGGCCCCGCGTAAACAGCAAACCGTTACCTTGCCGACCTTGCCGGCCATCAGCATCGGCTGATGGTCCCCCGGTTAAATCCGGACACAAAAAAACGCCAGACCAGCTGGCGTTTTTTGTGAGCTTCGAACGCTTACGAGCGTGCGCGAGCCTGGTTACGCAGCGCCTTCACCTGATCGTGATTGCGTTGCACGCCGTGGTACTGGCGCTCCACCAGGTCACGAATGCCGACCAGGTTGTGCTTGTTGATCTTCTCGATCGCTTCACGATAAGCCTTCAGGGCGTGGTCTTCACCGCGCTCGGCTTCGTTGAGCACAGCCTCTTCGTCCTTGCCGGTGAACATCGCTTTGACGTCGACCCAGCGACGGTGCAGATCACCGCTGACGCTGGTCGAGGTTTCCGGATCGCCGCCCATCGAACGCACGGCCGCCTGCAACTCGGCCGCCGCCGTGGCGCAATCGGCAGAGCGCTGGGTGAACAGGGCTTTCAGTTCTGGGTGCTTGATGTCTTCAGCGCAGGTCTTGAAGCCTTCCTGACCGTCCTTGCTGGTTTCGATCAGGTCGTTGAGGACGGAGATGGCTTCTTTATTCATGTCAGTCATTTTTCAATTCCTTGCGTGGTGAAAGATGCAAGGA
Organism: Pseudomonas sp. 3-2; assembly: GCF_019710535.1. Classification (NCBI taxonomy): domain Bacteria; kingdom Pseudomonadati; phylum Pseudomonadota; class Gammaproteobacteria; order Pseudomonadales; family Pseudomonadaceae; genus Pseudomonas; species Pseudomonas sp. 3-2. The sequence goes on from NZ_CP081200.1 coordinate 4,960,596, forward strand.
GTGTTGCAGTGGTCGTGCCAGCTTTTCGAAAAGAAATTAATCGTTAATTTTCAATGACTTAAAAATAAAACGAAAATCTGTATGCCTGTTATTTGCATGATCTGTCATTTGGCCTGCATGCAGAATGCCTGTATTTTCCAACGTGTTTTCCAACCCAGACGATTCCAACGATGAACCCCGAAAAGCTCGAACTGTTGATCACCCGCGAAATGCCCTTCGGCAAGTACAAGGGCCGGATCATTGCCGACCTGCCGGGCCCGTACCTGAACTGGTTCGCCCGGGAAGGTTTTCCCCATGGAGAACTGGGCGGGCTGCTGGCATTGATGCAGGAAATCGATCACAACGGCCTGTCGGAACTGCTCGAACCGCTGCGCGCCAAACATGGCAAGCCTGCCCCGCGCCACTGAGGCGTCATCCTGATCCGAGTCGAGTCGACCATGCCCGATAACACCCGCCGCGCCCGAGATGAAGCCTTCTGGCAAACCTTCGCCGACCGTTACGATCGCCACCCCGGCCCCGTGAACCTGGAGAACGGCTACTTCGGACGGATGTCACGCACCGTGATCGAGGAGTATCAGCGCAACGTCGAGCTGATCAACAACAGCAACTCGATCTACGTGCGCCAACGTTTCGAACAGCACGACCTCCTCGACATCCGCGCGCAACTGGCCGAGCTGATCGGCGTCCGCGCGCAAAGCGTGGCGTTCACCCACAACGCCACTGCCGGCCTGCAATCGCTGATCCGCAACTACAACCGCCTGCAGCCAGGCGACCAGGTGCTGATCTGCGATCTGGAGTACGACACGGTCAAGGGCGCCATGCGCTGGCTGGCGCAGCATCGCGGGGTCGAGGTGATCGAGATCGAGCACGCCCACCCGGCCAGCTTCGACAGCCTACTGGCAACTTACCGCGAAGCCTTTACCCGCTATCCGAAGCTCAAATTGATGGCTTTGACTCACGTCACCCACCGCACCGGGCTGGTGATGCCGGTGCAGGCCATTGCCTCGCTGGCCAAGGAGCATGGCGTCGATATCATCCTTGATGGCGCCCATGCTCTCGGGCAGATCGAGTTCGACCTCGAAGCGTTGGGCATCGCCTTCGCCGGGTACAACCTGCACAAGTGGATCGGCTCGCCGCTGACCCTCGGCTTTATCTACATTGCACCGCAGCGCCTGGCCGACATCGACCCGGACATGGGCGAGATGCATTTTTCGGCTGACGACATCCGTTCGCGCACGCCTTACAGCACGCCGAACATTCCGGCGTTGATGACCTTGCCACTGGTGTTCGAGGAACACCGCGCACTGGGTGGCGCGGCCGCCAAAGGCGCGCGGATGAATTACTTGCGCAACCTGTGGGTGAGCGCCGTGCGCAATCTGCCGGGCATCGAAGTCACGACCCCGGACGATCCGCGTCTGTATTGCGGCATCACCTCGCTACGCTTTACCCGTCATGCCGACCAGCAGGCGATGGTCGAACGCCTGCTCAACGACTACAACCTGTTCACCGTGGTGCGCAACGGCGCGGCCTGTGGGCCATGCATCCGTATCACGCCGTCGCTGACCACCACGGCGACGGAAATCCAGCTGCTGGTTCAGGCGCTGAACGAACTGCGTTAAACCGTGTACTTGTCGAAGTCCTCGGGCTTGATCTGCGACGACACCGCAAAGGTGTCGATGCCGATCGTGAGGTGGCCAAAGTAGCCGTCCTCGTGCGAGTCGCGGCCGATCGGCCAGACGGTCAGGGTCGATGCTTCTCCGCCCATAGTGGTGTAGTAGGCATCGTCAGCGTTACACACCGGCGCCGAGCCTCGCCCGCGATAGGCCTTGTTGTTGAGCACGCCGCGGGAGACCACCTCCGGGAAATACAGTTGGCCGACCCAGGCTACATTGCGCTCCTCCAGATATTCATTGCCGGCAACGATGCGCACCGCCACGTGAATGTGCAGGGCTCGCCCGGCGTAGAAACCCGGATAGATCGTGGTGAAGCGCACCCTGCCCTTGTGGTCGCTGAACTGACCACCGCGCAGGTAGGTGTCATCGTCGGTTCGCGGGATCGAGCCGATGTCCTCGACGTCGACTTCCAGATCCGGATTCACCCGACTCCAGCCGGAATACGCGCCACGTGCGTTGCAGTGCCAGATATCCACCAGCGCACCACTGACCGGCTCGGCGGTCATGGCATCGACGATGGTCAGGCGCAGCAGCAACGGCAGGCCCTCGGCGCCTTCGCTGATGTTGCGGCGCAGCAGTTTGGGATTGCGAAAATAAGGCCCCGCGACTTGCTCGGGGGCCAGTTGATAAACCGATGGAGCTGAAGACTGGTTATCCATGACGCATTCTCTCTTCCATAAGATGAACGCAGGTTAGCGCCACACGCGAGGCCGGGTGCGGTAACTATGTATCTCGAGATAACGAAGGTTTTTTCGGGCAAAAAAAACGGCGCACCGACCAAGCGCACCGTTAAAGCCGTAGAACACACAACGAAGTGTAGGGTTGCAACTAATTGAAAAGTATCAGTCCAGCAGCGCCAACGCCTCGGCAGTGCATTCCTGAATGCGGGCCCAGTCGCCGTTCTTGATCCACTCCGGATCGAGCATCCAGCTACCGCCCACGCACATGACGTTTTTCAGCGCCATGTAGCTCTTGATGTTGGCCGGGCCGACGCCGCCGGTCGGGCAGAATTTCACTTCGCCAAACGGGCCGCCGAGGGCCTTGATTGCCGCTACGCCACCGCTGACTTCAGCCGGGAACAGCTTGAAGCGGCGATAACCCAGGCCATAACCTTCCATGATGCCGGAGGCATTGCTGATGCCCGGCAGCAGCGGGATCGAGCTTTCGACACTGGCTTCCAGCAGGTCACGGGTGATGCCCGGGGTGACGATGAATTGCGAACCGGCGGCTTCGGCGGCGGCCAGCATATTGCGGTCGAGCACGGTGCCGGCACCGGTCACCAGTTCCGGGCGCTGTTCGCGCAGGATCTGGATCGCCTTGAGGCCGAACTGCGAACGCAGAGTCACTTCCAGCGCGGTCAGACCGCCGGCAGCCAGAGCGTCGGCCAACGGCAGCACGTCCTGTTCACGGGCGATGGTGATCACCGGCAGGATCCGCGCCTTGGCGCAGAGGCTGTCGATCAGGGCAACTTTGTCCGCCATGGAAACGGTCGGGGATGGAATTGTCATAGCGGCTGTTCCTTGGCTCATGGGCACCAGTAAATCTCTAACGTAGGTTGCAGAAACGCGCGAACCGGCATGGCGGCGACGTCGTTGGATGCCAGTGCGGCATTCAGGGTGGTCAGTTTCGACTGACCGGAAATCGACAAAATCTTGTGCCGCGCCGAGGCCAGCAGCGCCCGGCTCATGGTCAGGCGCTGGCGTGGCACGCTTGGTGCGAGCATCGGCCAGCAGCGACGGGGGCCGTCGGCTTGCAGGGCTTCGGCCAGGTTCGGGCTGTCCGGGAACAGTGATGCGGTGTGACCGTCATCACCCATGCCCAGCACCAGCACGTCAATGGGCGGCAATTCGGCGAGCAAACGATCAGCCTGCTCCGCAGCCTGCTCGACGTTGGCCGCCGCGCTGTAGAGGCTGAGGAACTGCGCCTTGGCCGCCGGGCCCTTGAGCAGATATTGCTTGAGCAGACCGGCGTTGCTGTCGGCATGTTCGACCGGTACCCAGCGTTCGTCGGCCAGGGTCACGACGACCTTCGACCAGTCCAGTTCCTGCTTGGCCAGGTGCTGAAAAAACGCCACCGGGCTACGGCCGCCGGACACCACCAGCACGGCGTTGCCACGTGCCGCCAGCGCTTCGCTCAACTGCTTGGCGACATTCAGCGCCAGGCCTTCGGCGAGCAGCACCGGGCTCTTGAATTCGCGGGCATTCACGCCCTCGGGCAGTTTCACATCAGATATCGCCATACCACGACCTCCCGTCCCGCGTGATCAATGCAATGGAGCTCATCGGCCCCCACGACCCGGCCGCATACGGCTTGGGCGCGTCACCGGATTTTTTCCACCCGGCGATCAGCTGGTCACACCATTTCCACGCGGCTTCGATTTCATCTTTACGGACAAACAGGTTCTGATTGCCGTTCATCACTTCCAGCAACAAACGCTCGTAGGCATCGGGGATCCGAGCGCTGCGCCAGGTGTCGGAAAAATTCAGTTGCAGCGGACCGCTGCGCAGTTGCATGCCCTTGTCCAGGCCTTGCTCCTTGGTCATCACGCGCAAGGAAATGCCTTCGTCCGGTTGCAGGCGGATGATCAGTTTGTTGCTGATCTGCAGGCGCTGTTCGGGGGCGAAGATGTAGTGCGACGGTTCCTTGAAGTGGATGACGATCTGCGACAGTTTCTGCGGCATGCGCTTGCCGGTGCGCAGGTAGAACGGCACGCCGGCCCAGCGCCAGTTGCGGATGTCGGCACGCAGCGCGACAAAGGTTTCGGTGTCGCTCTGGGCGTTGGAATTCGGCTCTTCGAGGTAGCCCGGCACGGACTTGCCTTCACTGTGCCCGGCGATGTACTGGCCGCGCACCACCTGCGTGGTGAGGCCTTCCGGACTGATTGGCGCCAGGGCCTTGAGCACCTTGACCTTCTCGTCGCGGATGCTATCGGCGGACAGGTCGGCCGGCGGATCCATGGCGATCAGGCAGAGCAGTTGCAGCAGGTGGTTCTGGATCATGTCCCGCAGTTGGCCGGCCTTGTCGAAGTAACCCCAGCGGCCTTCGATGCCGACCTTTTCGGCCACGGTGATTTCCACGTGGGAGATGTAGTTCTGGTTCCACTGGGTTTCGAACAGGCTGTTGGCGAAACGCAGGGCGATCAGGTTCTGAACGGTTTCTTTGCCCAGGTAGTGGTCGATGCGGTAGGTGCGGTTCTCCGGGAAGAACTGCGCCACGGCGTCGTTGACCTTGCGCGAGGATTCGAGGTCGGAGCCGATCGGTTTTTCCAGCACCACGCGGGTGTTTTCCGCCAGACCGACGTTCGCCAGGTTCTCGCAGATCGCGCCGTACACCGCCGCCGGAGTGGCGAAGTAGGCAATCATGCGCTGCGTGCTGCCGGCCAGTTCGGCCAGCGCCACATAATCTTCAGCCTTGAGGAAGTCGACGTGCAGATAAGTCAGGCGCGCCAGAAAGCGCTCGGCCACGGCCTCGTCCAGTTCCTTGCCCACGTAACGGCGCAGCTCGGCGGCGATGAACGCCAGGTGCTGCTGCTCGCTGCCCGCCTCACGGGCCAGTGCGATAATGCGCGTGTCCTCGTGCAGCAGGCCGGCGCCATCCAGGTGATAAAGGGCAGGAAACAGCTTGCGCAGGGCCAGATCGCCCAAGGCGCCGAACAAGGCGAAGGTGCACGGTTCAACCGTAATCGAAGGCATGATGTTTGTTCTTTTATCAAGTTAAGCTACAAATACCTTTTTTCAAGGCATCACTCAAGGGAAAATGTAGTAATAACCACAACATTTTCGCAAAATACAGATTCCGAGTGGTGGTCGGTTGGAGCCATCAGTAGGATAGGCCACCGTCACGGGCCACATCAAAGGCCCAATTTGCATAGCCGCGCGCTTATCGGCGCCGGTGAATCTAGGAATTCTTATGGACCGCGTGCGAAATTTACTGGAACAGATCCAGAGTCGCCTTGAAGAGCTGAACAAGGCCGAACGCAAAGTCGCTGAAGTGATCCTGCTCAACCCACAGCAGGCCACCCGCTTCAGCATCGCCGCCCTCGCCCAGGCAGCGTCGGTCAGTGAACCGACGGTCAACCGTTTCTGCCGTTCGTTCGGCGTCAGCGGCTACCCCGAACTCAAGTTGCAACTGGCCCAGAGCCTGGCCAGCGGCGCGGCCTATGTCAGCCGCGCAGTGGAAGCTGACGACAATCCCGAGGCCTATACGCAGAAGATTTTCGGCAGTGCGATCGCCTCGCTGGACAGCGCGTGCCAGGCACTGGACCCGAACCTTATCAGCCGCGCCGTCGACCTGTTGATCCAGGCCCGGCAGATTCACTTCTTCGGCCTCGGTGCTTCGGCTCCGGTGGCGCTGGATGCGCAGCATAAATTCTTCCGCTTCAACCTGGCGGTGACTGCTCACGCCGATGTGCTGATGCAACGGATGATTGCCTCGGTGGCGCACACCGGCGAGCTGTTCGTGATCATTTCCTACACGGGCCGCACCCGCGAACTGGTGGAGGTGGCGCGCATCGCCCGCGAGAACGGCGCTTCGGTACTGGGCCTGACGGCAGAGAATTCGCCGCTGGCCAAGGCCAGTACGCTGAGCCTGAATATTCCGCTGCCGGAAGACACCGACATCTATATGCCGATGACTTCGCGGATCATTCAGTTGACCGTGCTGGATGTGCTGGCGACGGGGATGACGCTGCGTCGCGGGGTGGATTTCCAGCCGCATCTGCGCAAGATCAAAGAGAGCTTGAATGCGAGCCGGTATCCGGTGGGTGACGAGTTCAACTGATCCGAATTTTGGGCTGAATTGTCCGGCCTATTCGCGAGCAAGCCCGCTCCCACATTCGACTGTATTTCTCCAGATGGAATGCAGTCACCTGTGGGAGCGGGCTTGCTCGCGAAGGCGTCAGCCAACTCACCGCAAATCTAGGCCGCAGCCCACGCCTGCAAACTCAAATGCGCCTTCTCCCCCGGCGCCAGATGCAGGCTGTCGGTGCCACCCGCCGCCGCTTCAACACACACAAACTCCGAGATCTCATCCCAGGTTACGCCCAGCAATGGCCGCGCGCCCGGATGCCACACCACCGTGTCCGCGCTGTCACCGGTATCGATGCACAACTCGCGCTGCCAGGCGTGATCCTTGAGCTGCAATTCGCCGTCATGCTGGAACACTCGCTGACAGCCGCCATCAACCCGCAACTCGCCTTCCTGCTGGCAAACCTCACGGTTCAACTGGTCATAACCCTGCGCCCCTTCGAGCCCAGACAGCGCTATCTCACTCACGTCACCAATACGCCAGTAAGCGTGCAAAGCCTGGCTCAACTGGCACGGCATGTCGTCCTGATGCTCGGTGCTCAGGCGCAATTCCATGCGTTCGCCCAGGTGTGCGTGCAGGTCCACCTGCCAGTCGCACAGCTGCAATTGCCAATGCAGGCGCACGCCGTCCTCGGCGCTGCTGCTGTCGAGCAGTTTCCAGTCCAGCAGGCGTGCCCAGCCATGGGATGGCCATGCGTTTTCGCTCGGGTGACGGCCATACCATGGCCAGCACACCGGCACGCCGCCACGAATCGCGCCGACATGCGGCCATTTCGCCGCGCACCACAACCACGGCTTTTGCCCGCGCGGTTGAAAATGCAGCAATTGCGCGCCCTGGCGACTGAACACCGCCTGACACAGCGGATGATCGATCACCAGCACATCGCGCATCTGATAGCGCTCCCAGGCGAACACCGGACGTTCGCGCAAGGATTTGAAGAAGCGTTGCAGCGGATGCTCATGCATGGGCCACGGTTCCAGATTCAACTTTCATGGGCTGCGACACCCCTGTCCAAAAAAAAGCGGACAGCCTTGGCTGTCCGCAAATATGCGCACATAGAGAGGAGCTTATCGCAGACGCGTCAGAACGTAGACTGAATTTTCAGGCCAGCGACCAAAGCGTTATCCACTTCATCCACACCGCCCGGATGAGTGATGTATTGCAGGTTCGGGCGCACGGTCAGCCAGTTGGTCACGTGGAAGCCGTAGTTGATCTCGTAGTTGTATTCGGTTTCACGAATCGGCGAGAACACCGGATTGTCGTAATCCGAAACGCCATTGGAGACGTTAAGCAGTTCGGCGTTTTTCTTCACGTCATCGTTGACGTGAATACGCGCAGCACCGATACCGAAGTCATCCTTCGGACGCGCATCGAACAGACCTTTGTACACAAACATCACGGACTGATAGTTGTCGATGAAGTTGGTGTCCTTGTCGTGGAACGTGGCGTTGGCGGCGATGCTCAGACCACGGCTCTTGTCACCGTTGTGGCTGGTGAGTTGTTGCTGTGCAACGAACCAGTAACCGTGCTTGCTGCTGTGGGTACGGTAGGCATCACCGGTGGTCGCCGCGTCGAAACCGTTGACGTCTTCGCGAACGTCGTCGGCATCGGCCGTGCTCTTGTAATAACCGACACGGTATTCGCCCGGCAGGCTGTTCGGGTTAGGCAACCAGACCAGTTCCACTGGCAATACGGTGCCTTTGGTGCCACTGCCGCTCAACTTGAAGCCGTTGCCATGTTCCAGCTGCGACGGGTTCTGGTTGTACGCACCGATCTGCGCGTAGAGCTCGTCGTTGATGTTGTATTTGACGCGAATGGCCGCCTGGCTGACCGGCCAGTTGTACCAGATGTTGGTCGCCCAGTTACCCACTTGCGAGCCGCAGAACGCCAGGTTCTGGAACTCGCACGGGAAGGTGTTGAAGTCTTCGCCTTCGCCGAAGTAACCGGCCTTGACGTCGAGTTTGTTGTCGAAGAACTGGTGTTTGATCCACAACTGGGTCAGCCGCACCATGTGGCCACGACCGTAGACTTCCTGCGAGGAGCTGAGTGTCCCGGCACGCGGATCGCCAACACGGTCGTTGGAAATGTTTTCGCCATTACGGTTGGTCAGCTGGATCTTGGCCTGGGTGTTGTCCCAGCCCCACAGTTTTTGCAGGTCCAGCGCCACGCCCAGACCGAACTGGTCGGAGTAACGCGCCGTCTTGTCGTTGTTGTAGCCGCCGTGAAGGTTGCCGCCCACCTCACCGACGTAGTCCATCTTGATGTCGATGCCCTGCTCGATCAGCTTGGTCCGCTCGCCACCCCAGTCCCCGGTCATCCACTCCGAATCGGAGCTGAACGCGTCAGCCGCGTGGACGCTGCCGGCCAGCATCATTGCCGCAACTGCTGACAACTGGCCGATTCGCTGAGCGTTGTTGTTCTTCTTCATCCCTACATCCTCGTTTTATTGTTATTAACTGTTCTTCTTATTTAACGCGGTTTACATCTGATGCGGCGCGCGACAGGCCACGCACCGCGTGCTCCCTGCGGGAACGGGCCTGCCCGCTCCCGCCTGTGTTCATCAGCGACCCTTGAACTGGGCCACGTTGGCGCTGTGCGGTTCGGCTTTCGGCAGGCCCGCAATCCCCAGGCGTTCGCCGGACTGGGCGTCGAACAGCAGCACTTTCGACGGATCGAACTGCAGGGTCAGGGTTTCGCCCACCTGCGGTGCCACATCCGGCGCCAGACGGCAGCAGACCTTGGTGTCGTTAAGGTTGACGAACACCAGGGTGTCCGGACCGGTCGGCTCGGTAACCTGCACTTCGGCCTTGATACTCGGCAGACCGTTGCCCTCGCCGTAGGCCAGCGCGATCTGCTCCGGGCGCAGGCCGAGGATCACTTCGCGGTCTTCGAGACCGGCGTCCTGCATTGCCATCGGCAATTCGCACCGGGCCTGGCCGCTGTCGAGCAGCGCCACCAGACGGCCGTCCTTGCGCTGCAGGCGCAGTGGAATGAAGTTCATCGGCGGCGAACCGATGAAGCTCGCCACGAACAGGTTGGCCGGGTCGTTGTAGATCTCTTTCGGCGTACCGAACTGCTGAATGATCCCGTCCTTCATCACCGCCACTTTATCGCCCAGGGTCATTGCTTCGATCTGGTCGTGTGTCACGTAGACCGTGGTGGTTTTCAGGCGCTGGTGCATCAGTTTCATTTCGGTACGCATCTCGACGCGCAGCTTGGCGTCGAGGTTGGACAGCGGTTCGTCGAACAGGTAGATCTTCGGACGACGCGCCAGCGCACGGCCCATCGCCACGCGCTGCTGCTGACCGCCGGAGAGCTGGCCCGGCTTGCGATTGAGCAGGTGCTCGATCTGCAACAGCTTGGCCACGCGGGCGACTTCTTCGTCGATCGCCGACTGGCTCATCTTGCGGATCTTCAGACCGAACTCGATGTTCTCGCGCACGCTCATGGTCGGGTACAGCGCGTAGGACTGGAACACCATGGCGATGTCGCGATCCTTGGGGCTCATGCCGCTGACGTCCTGGTCACCGATCATGATCGCGCCGCCGGTGATGGTTTCCAGGCCGGCGATGCAGTTCATCAGGGTCGACTTGCCGCAGCCCGAAGGCCCGACGAGGATCAGGAACTCACCGTCCTTGATCGACAGTTCGATGTTCTTCAGGGTGTCCGGCAGGCCGGCACCGTAGGTCTTGTTTACATTGCGAAGTTCGAGCGTAGCCATGATTACCCCTTGACTGCGCCGGCCGTCAGCCCGCGCACGAAATACTTGCCTGCGACCACATAGACCAGCAGGGTCGGCAGCCCGGCGATCATCGCCGCCGCCATGTCCACGTTGTATTCCTTGGCCCCGGTGCTGGTGTTGACCAGGTTGTTCAGCGCCACCGTGATCGGTTGCGAATCACCACTGGAGAACACCACGCCGAACAGGAAGTCGTTCCAGATCTGGGTGAACTGCCAGATCAGGCAGACCATGATGATCGGCGTCGACATCGGCAGGATGATCTGGCGGAAGATCGTGAAGAAGCCCGCGCCATCGAGACGCGCCGCCTTGATCAGCGCATCCGGAATGCTCACGTAGTAGTTACGGAAAAACAGCGTCGTGAACGCCAGACCGTAGACCACATGGATGAACACCAGGCCGGTGGTGGTACTCGCCAGGCCCATTTTGCCGAGGGTGAACGAGGCCGGCAGCAGCACGGTCTGGAACGGCAGAAAGCAGCCGAACAGCAACAGGCCGAAGAACAGCTGCGAACCGCGAAAGCGCCAGAACGACAGCACGTAGCCGTTCAACGCACCGATGGCGGTGGAGATGATCACGGCCGGCACGGTGATCTTGATCGAGTTCCAGAAGTAGCCGTCAACGGTGGCCCAGGCTTTCACCCAGCCAATGCCGCTGACCACGGTCGGCCAGCTCAGCAGGTTGCCGGTGGAGATGTCTTCCGGGGTCTTGAAGCTGGTCAACAGCATGACCACCAGCGGTACCAGGTACAGCAGGACCGCGAGGATCAGCACCGCGTAGATCGCGATGCGACTCAAGCTGATGGCAGGTTTCGAAGCGAGACTAGTCATGACGCTTGGTCCTCAGCTCGGAGTACAGGTAAGGCACGATGATCGCGAGGATCGCACCGAGCATCAGGATTGCACTGGCCGAGCCCATGCCCATCTGTCCACGGCTGAAGGTGAACGAGTACATGAACATCGCCGGCAAATCGGAGGAATACCCCGGGCCGCCGGCCGTCATGGCCGCCACCAGGTCGAAGCTCTTGATCGCGATGTGCGCCAGAATCATCACCGCACTGAAGAACACCGGACGCAGGCTTGGCAGCACCACTTTCCAGTAGATGCGCGGCATGCTCGCGCCGTCGATCTGGGCAGCACGGATGATCGATTGATCGACGCCACGCAGACCGGCGAGGAACATCGCCATGATGAAGCCCGAGGCTTGCCAGACCGCCGCGATCACCAGGCAGTACACCACGCGATCCGGGTCGATCAGCCAGTCGAGACGGAAGCCTTCCCAGCCCCAGTCCCGCAGCAATTTGTCCAGGCCCATGCCCGGGTTGAGCAGCCATTTCCACGCAGTACCGGTGACGATCATCGAGAGCGCCATCGGGTACAGGTAAATGGTGCGGATAAAGCCTTCGCGACGGATGCGCTGGTCGAGGAACACTGCCAGCAGCACGCCGATCACCAGGGTGATGCCGATGAACATGCCGCCGAACACGGCCAGGTTCTTGCTCGCCACCCACCAGCGGTCGTTGTCGAACAGGCGCTCGTATTGCGCCAGCCCTGCCCACTTGTAGTTCGGCAGGAAGGTCGACGTGGTGAACGACAGGACAAACGTCCAGAGGATATAGCCATAGAAGCCCACCAGAACGATGAACATGCTCGGCGCCAGCACCAGTTTCGGTAGCCAGCGCTGCAATGCGTCGAACGGCGAGGCCTTGCTGAACACAGCAACAGAACTCATGGGAAGATCCAGTAGAAGGATTAAGAATTACGGATGCGATCCCTGTGGGAGCCAGCCTGCTGGCGATTGCGTTGTGTCAGTTCACACTTTCGGTGGCTGACGGTCCGCTATCGCGAGCAGGCTCGCTCCTACAGGCCAAGCATTACTTGGCAGCCTTGATGGCAGTGCCGAGTTTCTTGGCAGCGTCGGCCGGGTCGGCTTTCGGGTCGTTGATGAAGTTGGTCACGACATCAAAGAACGCACCCTGCACGGCCAGCGTGGTCGCCATGTTGTGCGCCATGCTCGGTTGCAGGCCGCCGCTCTTGGCGTCTGCCAGGAAGTCCTTGGCAGCGGTCTGGGCGCAGGAATCGAAACCGTACTTGCCCATGTCGGCGAGCATGTCGTTGCGCACCGGAATCGAGCCCTTGTTGATGCTGAAGACTTTCTGGAAGTTTTCACCCAGCACGACTTTGGCGATGTCCTGCTGACCGGCCGCGGTGCCCGCGTCCTTCTGCTTGAACACGGCCAGCGAGTCGATGTTGTAGGTGAACGCCTTGTCGGTGCCCGGGAACGCTACGCACTCGTAGTCCTTGCCGGCGACTTTCTTGGCGGCGGTCCATTCGGACTTGGCCCAGTCACCCATGATCTGCATGCCGGCCTTGCCGTTGATGACCTTGGCCGCTTCCAGGTTCCAGTCCTGGCCTTTGCCGTCCTGGTCCATGTAGGTCGCGACTTTCTTCAGCTCGGTCAGGGCCTTGACCATTTCCGGGCCGGTCAGGGCAGCGTTGTCCAGGTCGACCAGGGCTTTCTTGTAACCATCAACGCCCATCACCGACAGCACGACCGCTTCGAACACGGTGCTGTCCTGCCAAGGCTGACCGCCGTGGGCCAGCGGGATGAAGCCCGCAGCTTTCAGCTTGTCGCCGGCGGCGTAGAATTCTTCGAGGGTGGTCGGGGCTTTTTCGATACCGGCTTTCTTGAAGACTTCCGGGTTGATCCACAGCCAGTTCACGCGGTGAATGTTCACCGGCACGGCCACGTAATCACCTTCGAACTTCACGGTGTCGGAGACTTTCTTGTCGAGCAGGCTGTCCCACTTCTCGGACTTGGAAACGTCCTTCAGCACGTCAGTGTCGAGCAGACCGGTCGACGCCCATTCCTGGATGTCCGGGCCCTTGATCTGGGCAACGCCTGGCGGGTTGCCGGCTACTGCGCGGCTTTTCAGCACGGTCATGGCCGTTGCACCGCCACCGCCGGCGACAGCGCCGTCTTTCCAGGTGAAACCGTCTTTCTCGACTTGTGCCTTGAGCACATCGACGGCAGCTTTTTCGCCACCGGACGTCCACCAATGCACGACTTCCACCGAACCTTTGGATTCGGCAGCGGAAACACTCAGGGGCAGCACAGCGAGCGGGAACAGGGAGGCGACAGAAATGACAGTAGCGAGGCGAGAAATCGCATTCATCTGAGATGTACCTTTCTTGTTGTTATGCATGCAAGTCTGGTGCTTGCGCTGCACACGAGTTTAAACAGAGCGTTTCCCCCCGCAGGTAACGAAGGGACGCGCGAATGTCACCACATGGTTACACAGGAACGCTTCGAGACAGGTGTGCCAGAGCACTGGCCATGCTCGGTGCCAGCGGCAGACGCGGAATCAGAACAGCCTGCCAGGCGTGGTACAGATCCGGTTTGCCCGCCCAGATATCGGCACTTGGACGGTTTTGCGGGTCGAGTTCGTGATGCCAGCTGCCGTCGCAGCGGTCGATGAAATACGTTTCGCAAAATTCCCAGAACAGGCGATACCAGGTTTCGTACTGCGCATCGCCGGTGCGTTTGAGCAAGGCACTGGCGGCAGCGCTGGCCTCGGCGTGGGTCCAGTGCAGGCGATGACGCACCACCGCTTTGTTGTTCCAGTCGAGGGTATAGACGATGCCCGGCGCACCATCGACATCCCAGCCATGGCGGCAGTTTTGTTCGAACAGCTTTTGCGCATCGGTGGCCAGCCAGCCGGGCGTGAGCATGCCGGCCTGAACCCGCGCGGCTTCGAGGTGCAGCAACAGCCGCGCCCACTCGAAACCATGGCCCGGCGTGGTGCCGTAGGGACGGAAACCGTCGGCGGGATTGTCGTGGTTGTAGTCGCGCAGCGGTTGCCAGTCGCGGTCGAAATGCTCGATCACCAGGTAATCGTTGGCGGCAGCGTGCCCGTGAATCACCCGCTCGACGATGCGTTGCGCACGCACCAGCCAGCGTGGGTCTTCGGTGACATCGGCCAGCGCAAGGAAGGCTTCGGTGGCGTGCATGTTGCTGTTGGCGCCGCGATAGGCTTCCTCTTCACGCCAGTCGCGATTGAAGAACTCGCGCATGGCGCCCTCTTCTTCGCTCCAGAAATAGGTGTCGATGATGTCGATGGCGTCATCCAGTAATGCCTGCGCACCGGGGCGTTGCGCAACCACCGCCGAACTCGCCGCGAGGGCAACGAAAGCATGCAGATAAGCGTTCTTGCCGGTGTTGCCGTCGCGGTGTTCGGCGACGGCGAACCAGCCGCCGTGCAGCGCATCGCGCAACGGGCCGCGCAGGGCTGCAATGCCGTGATCGACCAGCTCGGCGAATCCCGGCAGGCCCTGAATGTGGGCCATGGCGAAGCTGTGGGTCATGCGTGCGGTGTTCATGGTTTCGGCTTGCGCGCCGGCCTGGAGCTGGCCGCGCTCATCGAGATTGCCAAACCCTTCGGGCAGCCGTGAAGCCTTGGCAAATGCCAGCAGGCGCAGGCCTTCATCGGCGAGCCATTGCTGGTGGGCAGGGGCGTTCAGCCAACTGCTGAAGCCCGGATTGAAATGATCCATGGGTGGCCTTTTTTGTTGTTATGACTGCGGGCAGTCTAAACAACGGGCCGGGAGGGGCTTGTAACGAAGGGGGCGGGTTTTGTCACCGACTAGTGACAATCAGATCAATCCGCCGAACGCGGCAATTGCAGGGTCACGCGCAATCCGCCTTCGCGCAGGTTCTGCAGCGTCACTTCACCGCCATGGCTATGGGCAATGTTGCGGGCGATCCCCAAACCGAGACCGTAACCCTGCTGCTGTCCCGCCAAGCGGAAGTGCGGCTCGAACACCTGCTCCAGCCGCTGCTCCGGTACGCCCGGCCCTTCATCGTCGACATGCAGCACGAATGCGCTTTCGTCGTCATCGATGTGCAAGTGCGCGTTCTGGCCGTACTTCAACGCGTTGTCGATCAGGTTGCCGATGCAGCGCTTGAGCGCCAATGGCTTGCCCGGATACGCCGCCAGCGCCCGCCCCTGCTGGGTCACGCGGCCGTTGCCGTTGGGCGCCAGATACGGCTCCACCAGACAGTCGAGCACATGGTTCAGATCCACCGGCTCGATGTTTTCGTGGATGTCGGTGTCCTTCACGCATTGCAGTGCGCCTTTGACGAGCAACTCCAACTCGTCCAGATCACGGCCGAACTTGGTCTGCAATTTTTCGTCTTCCAGCAGTTCGACCCGCAGTCGCAGGCGAGTGATCGGCGTGCGCAGGTCATGGGAAATCGCGCTGAACAACTGGCTGCGCTCGGTCAGGTAACGGCTGATCCGCTCACGCATGGTGTTGAAGGCGCGGCCCACTTCGACCACTTCACTGCCGCCGCCCTCGGCCACCGGCTCGACATCGGCGCCCAGCGACAAATCCCGCGCGGCCCGTGCCAGACGCTTGAGCGGCCGACTCTGCCAGTGCACCAGCAGGCCGATGAACAACAACAGAAAACCGCTGGTGAAGACGATGAACCACACCTGCTGAGTCGGCAGGCCTTGTTCTTCGAGACTGGTGTAGGGCTCGGGCAACAGCGAGGCGATGTACAGCCACTCACCCGGCGCCAACTGAATCTGAGTCACGAGCACCGGCGGATTCACCGGCTCAAGCGTCAGCGCGTAATGCGCCCAGGAACGCGGCAACTCATCGAGCTTCAACCCGGCGTTGAAGATCCGTAGGTCATCGGGGCTGACGAAGGTCACCAGAATGTCGGTGTCCTGGCCCAGCGACTGACGCAGCACTTCATCCACCGCTTTCAGCACCGCCGCCTTGCGCGGCGTCACCGGCAGCACTTCCATGCCCAGCGGTTTGTCATTGAGCGTCACCACAAAACGCGTGCCGCCCATGCTGCGCAATTGGTCGAGCACCAGAGGCCGATAGGCCACCGGCAACGAGCGGAAATAACTGACGCTGGCGGTCATCGAATGGGCGAGGCTGCGGGCGCTGGTGACCAGCCCTTCGAGCTGGGTCGCACGCAGTTGGGACACCCAGATCACGCTGGACAGCGTCTGGGCGAACAACACCGCGAGCAACGTCAGCAGCAGCATTCGCCCAAGCAGCGAACGCGGCATCGGCACTTTGCGCGCGGTGGTGCGCAGGAACTCAATGACCATTGCCGGCAACCACATTGGCTGCCAGTTGGTAGCCGCTGCCGCGCACGGTGCGGATCAGGCGTGGCGGTTTTTCGGTGTCGCGCAGACGCTGGCGCAGGCGGCTGACGGCCATGTCGACGATGCGGTCGAGGGGCATCAGGTCGCGGCCACGGGTGGCGTTGCCGATGGTGTCGCGGTCGAGGATTTCCTGGGGATGATCGAGGAACAGTTTCAACAGGGCGAAGTCGGCGCCGGACAGAATCACTTCCTCGCCGTCGGCGTGAAACAGCCGATGGCTGACCATGTCCAGCCGCCATTCATCGAACGCCAGCACTTCACTGCCGCCACGTTCCTGGCCGAATTGGGCGCGGCGCAGCAGGGCCTTGATCCGGGCTTGCAGTTCGCGGGGGCTGAAAGGTTTGCCGAGGTAATCGTCGGCGCCGAGCTCCAGGCCGATGACCCGGTCGGCTTCGTCGGAACTGGCGGTGAGCATGATGATCGGCACCTGGGCCTGACGCGGATGCTGGCGCACCCAGCGGCACAGGCTGAAGCCGTCTTCATCGGGCAGCATCACATCGAGGATCACCAGATCGCTCGGCGCTTCATTGAGCGCCTGACGGAAACCGGCGCCATCCGCCGTGGCCCGTACCTGAAAACCCGCGCGGGTCAGGTAGGTTTCCAGCAACTCGCGTATCTCCTGGTCGTCATCGACCAACAAAATCGACTTGTTGACTGAGCTCACTTCGAAGGCATCCTTGTTGTTGGAATTGGGCGGATTATGCCTTAAGCATCGAACTTGCAAACACCACAGAACCACTGTGGGAGCGGGCTTGCTCGCGAAAGAGGTATATCAGAGACATCAAGGTGACTGACACACCGCTTTCGCGAGCAAGCCCGCTCCCACAGTTTTTACCGTATTTCAGGTCGGGATTGATTGATTCAGGGCCACGCCGGCGCCAACCAGGCCGGAATACGGCGCTGTCACCAACCACACCGGAATTCCCTTGAAGTAATCGCTCATGCAGCCCTTGTCGGCGAAGCTGCGGGCGAAACCGCTTTCGAGGAAGAAATCGGCAAAGCGCGGAATCACGCCGCCCACGATGTACACCCCGCCACGGCCGCCGGTGGTCAACACGTTGTTGCCGGCCACGCGACCGAGCCAGCAGCAGAACTGCTCCAGCACTTCCAGGGCAATCGGGTCGCCTGCAAGACCTGCCGCAGTGATGGCTTCCGGTGTGTCGAGTTTCGGTTCATGACCATCCACCGCGCAGATCGCCCGGTAGACCCGAGGCAAGCCGCCGCCGCTCAATGCGGTTTCCGCGCTGACGTGGCCGATCTCGTTGTGGATGTGCTGCCAGAGCTGGGTTTCACGCGGACTGCTCAGCGGCAGATCGACGTGACCGCCCTCTCCCGGCAACGCGGCAAACCGACCTTCCCCCAGATCGAGCAAGGTGCCGACGCCCAGGCCAGTGCCCGGGCCGATCACCACTGCCGGACGCAACGGCTCCGGCGTGCCTTCGCAGACCACGCGGAATTCGCCGGGCTGCAAACGGGTCATGCCCAGGGCCATGGCCGAGAAGTCATTGATCAGCAACAGCTGATCGACCTGCAAGGTCTGGCAGAACGCCTTGCGGCTCAGGCGCCAGTGGTTGTTGGTGAACTTGAATTCATCACCGCTCACCGGCCCCGCCACCGACAGGCACACCGAACCGATGGCGCCCGGCGCCAGACCGAGCCCGCTCAGGTAGAGGCCGATCGCCTCTTCCGGGCTGGCATGGTCGGCCGTGGCCAGCACCTGAACCGATTCGAGCTGCTGATCTTTCCACAACGCAAACCGCGCGTTGGTGCCTCCGATGTCACCGACCAAAGCCAGTTTCAATTAAGCGTCTCCAGGGCAGAAGTGAAGGCGCTGGCGCCCTGCTCCGCCGAGCTGAAGGCCAAACGCATGAAGCCAAACAGTTCGCGACCGCTGCCGATGTTGTTGCCCAACAGGCCTTTGGCAGGTTCGCGCGCTGCGAATTCGGCGGCGTCCACCTTGAGTTCCAAGGTGCCTTTGACGCCATCGACGCGGATGATATCGCCCTCTTGCACGCGCGCCAAAGCGCCGCCGACATAAGCTTCAGGGCTGACATGAATGGCCGCCGGGATTTTCCCCGACGCGCCGGACATGCGCCCGTCCGTCACCAGCGCCACCTTGAAGCCGCGATCCTGCAGCACGCCGAGGAACGGCGTCATCTTGTGCAGCTCAGGCATGCCGTTGGAACGCGGCCCCTGGAAGCGCATCACCGCGACAAAATCCTTCTCCAGCAGACCGGCCTTGAAAGCGTCGGCCAGATCCTGCTGATCCTGGAACACCATGGCCGGTGCTTCGACGATCTGGTTTTCCAGCGCCACGGCGGACACCTTCATCACGCCGCGACCGAGGTTGCCTTCCATCACCCGCAAGCCGCCCTCTGCCGAGAATGCACGGGCCACCGGACGCAGGATGTTTTCGTCGAGGCTGTCGGTCGGGCCTTCGCGCCACACCAGCTTGCCGTTATCGAGGAACGGCTCTTTGGTGTACTGGCTCAGGCCGTGGCCGAGCACGGTGTTGACGTCTTCGTGCAACAGGCCGGCTTCGAGCAGTTCGCGGATCAGGAACGACATGCCGCCCGCCGCCTGGAAGTGGTTGATGTCGGCCTTGCCGTTCGGATAGACGTGGCTCAGGGTCGGCACGACTTCGGAGAGGTCGGCCATGTCCTGCCAGGTCAGTTGAATGCCTGCCGCCATGGCGATGGCCGGCATGTGCAGGGTGTGGTTGGTCGAACCGCCGGTAGCGTGCAGCGCGACGATCGAGTTGACCAGCGCCTTCTCGTCGACGATTTCGCCGATCGGCAGGAAGTTGCCATTCTGTTTGGTCAGGCGCGTGACCTGATGCGCGGCTTCGCGAGTCAGGGCCTCACGCAGCGGCGTGTTCGGGTTGACGAACGATGCGCCCGGCAAGTGCAGGCCCATCACTTCCATCAGCAACTGGTTGGTGTTGGCAGTGCCGTAGAAGGTGCAGGTGCCCGGGCTGTGGTAGGACTTCATTTCCGATTCCAGCAGCTCTTCGCGGGTTGCCTTGCCTTCGGCGTACTTCTGCCGCACGTCGGCTTTTTCCTTGTTGGAAATCCCCGAGACCATCGGCCCGCCCGGGACGAAAATCGTCGGCAAGTGACCGAAACGCAGGGCGCCCATCATCAGGCCCGGCACGATCTTGTCGCAGATGCCGAGCATCAGCGCGCCGTCGAACATGTTGTGGGACAGCGCCACCGCCGTCGACATCGCGATCACTTCGCGGCTCGGCAGGCTCAGTTCCATGCCCGGCTCGCCCTGGGTCACGCCGTCGCACATGGCAGGCGTGCCGCCGGCGAACTGGCCGACCGAGCCGATTTCGCGCAGGGCGTTCTTGATCTGTTCCGGGAAGACTTCGTACGGCTGATGCGCCGAGAGCATGTCGTTATATGACGAAACAATTGCGATGTTCGCCGAGTTCATCATCCGCAGGCTGTGCTTGTCTTCGCTGCCACACCCGGCCACGCCGTGGGCGAAGTTGGCGCATTGCAGTTTGCCGCGCATCGGCCCGTCGGTGGCGGCGCCGCGAATCAGCGCAAGGTAAGCCTGACGCGTGGCGCGGCTGCGGGCGATAAGCCGTTCGGTGACCTCAAGAACGCGGGGATGCATGTGTAGAACTCCAGGCTAACGGATGTGGCGACCTGATTGTCTATGCTGATCAAAAGCCCGTTCGCGTGGGATGACGAACGGTTTTCTTGATCATTCGGACCAGTTGATTCAGGTCACTCGTTGTAGATAAAACAAAATATTGCCACTAAAAAGGCTTGTTTTCTATTTTTATGCGAATAATCTTGTAATTCCAACAACAAAACGACGGCGGCGCTGTTCAATGACTCTTCGAATCGCAATCAATGGTTTTGGCCGCATCGGCCGTAATGTCCTGCGCGCACTGTATACCCAAGGCTATCGTCAGGATTTGCAGATCGTCGCCATCAACGATCTGGGCGACAGCGCGATCAATGCGCATCTGCTCAAGTACGACACCGTTCATGGCACATTCGACGCCGAAGTGGCTCATGACAACGAGAGCCTGACCGTCAACGGCGACCGCATTTCGGTCAGCGCCATCCGCAACCCGGCCGACCTGCCTTGGGCCGCGGAAAAGATTGACGTGGTGTTCGAATGCACCGGTCTGTTCACCGACCGCGCCAAAGCCGCTGCGCATATTACCGCCGGCGCACGCAAAGTGATTATCTCGGCCCCGGCCAAGGGCGCCGATGCCACCGTCGTTTATGGTGTGAACCACGACATTCTGCGCCAGTCGCACCAGATCATTTCCAACGCCTCGTGCACCACCAACTGCCTGGCCCCGGTGGCTCAGGTGCTGCACCGCGAACTGGGCATCGAAAGCGGCCTGATGACCACGATTCACGCCTACACCAACGACCAGAACCTGACCGACGTTTACCACACCGACCCGTACCGCGCCCGCTCCGCCACCCAGAACATGATCCCGAGCAAGACCGGCGCTGCCGAAGCCGTGGGCCTGGTGCTGCCGGAACTGGCCGGCAAACTGACCGGCATGGCCGTGCGCGTGCCGGTGATCAATGTGTCGCTGGTTGACCTGACCGTGCAGTTGAAGCGCGAAGCCTCGGCCGATGAAGTCAATGCACTGATGAAAGCCGCGAGCCAGCATTCGAAGATCCTCGGGTACAACACCCTGCCGCTAGTATCGAGCGACTTCAACCACAACCCGCTGTCGTCGATCTTCGACGCCAACCACACCAAATCCACCGGCAAACTGCTGAAAGTGCTGGCCTGGTATGACAACGAGTGGGGCTTCTCCAACCGGATGCTCGATAACTGCCTGGCGCTGTGCAACGCGGAATAAAACGCCTAACCCCTGTGGGAGCGGGCTTGCTCGCGAATGCGGTGGGTCAGTCGACATATTTATTGCCTGACACGACGCTTTCGCGAGCAAGCCCGCTCCCACAGGGTTGATTTCAATCTGAAATCAACACTTGACCACTCGGGCGGATGATAAGCATTATCATTCGCTCGAAATGGATCAGGTCTTCCCGTGAGTCAATCACACTTCAATCACGTGTTCCTCGCCCAGCGCACATCGCTGCTGCGGACCCTGGAACGGATGGTCAACAACCACAGCACCGCCGAAGACCTGTTGCAGGAAACCTACCTGCGCGTCACCCGGGCGCTGAGCGAACGGGCCATCGATCACCTTGAACCCTTTGTCTTCCAGACCGCGCGCAATCTGGCGCTGGATCATCTGCGTGCGCGCAAGATTCATTCGCGCACGATGGTCGACGACGTGCCGCAAGACGTGGTGCACAGTGTCGCCGCTCCCGCCAGCAGCGCCGAAGACGCCGCCCACGCCGAACAATTGCTGGAGCGCCTGAACGTGAGCCTCGGTGAACTCAGCCCCCGCCAACAGCAAATCTTCATCCTCAGCCGCCTGCACGGGCACAGCTATCAGGAAATCGCCGAAGAACTGAGCGTCTCTCTCAGCACGGTGCAGAAAGAACTCAAACTGATCATGACCATCTGCATCGGTGTCGCCGAACGCTTGAACAACGACTGATGGCGTAGGGCTTTTCTGTAAACCTCAGGATCGACTGCACTGATCATCGGGCTTTGTTACCCTTGCCCGACTTTTACGCTTCACTAAAAAAACAGCCGTGCACAGACACTGCCGAGGAAACACCGTGACGGACACCCACCGCTCCCCTTCGCCTTCATCGGCGCAGGACGCCGCCAGCGCAATGGACCAGGCTCTGGACTGGCTCATCGTGCTCGGCAGTCCGGACGAGGAGCAGACCCGGCAATTCCATGCCTGGCTGGCGGCCGATCCGTTGAATGCCGAGGCGTTCGCCAAGGCCCAGGCAATCTGGGACGGCCCGCAGATCGCCCAGTGCGCACAGAACCTCGCGGCCAAACCGAAGAAAGTCACCGTCCTCACTCGTTTGCGCCCGCACTGGAAGCCGCTGGCCACCGCCGCCGCTCTGCTGCTCGGGCTGTTCAGTTTCAGCAACCTGCCGATGCGTCTGCAGGCCGATCACCTGACCGTGGTCGGCGAGCGTCAGCGCCTGCAGCTTGAGGACGGTTCGAAAGTCCTGCTCAACACCAATTCCGCGTTCTCCAGCACGATCAACGATCAGCAGCGAGTCGCGCGGCTGTATCAGGGCGAAGCGTTTTTCGAGATCCCGGCCAGCCGCAGCCAGCCGCTGGAAATCGATGCCGGCCCGGTGAAAGCCAGCGTGCGCGATACCGCATTTGCCGTGCGTTATCTGGACGGCGTGGCGCAGGTGCGGGTGCAGCGCGGCGATGTCGATTTGCGGGCGACCCGCGACGACGCACGGGTGCGGCTGACCGCCGGGGAAAGCATCCGCATCGGTCCCAACGGTTTCGACCGTCCGGCCAAGGTCGACGCCGCCACCGATCTGGCGTGGGTGCAGGGTCGGCTGATCTTCGAAAACTGCCCGCTGAATCAGGTGCTGGCCGAACTGCGCCGCTACTACCCGGGCTTCATCATCAACGCCAACGAACAGTTGGCCGACGTCGCCGTCACCGGCAATTACCGTCTCGACCAGCCGCTGGACGTGGTGCGTTCGCTTGCTCACATCACCTCGGCCAGGCTTCGGGAATTCCCGGCGCTGGTGATCTTGAACTAAATGAGAATTATTTTTACTCGATAGCCAAAGCTCGTTCGTCTCGTTATAGCCAATGCAATTGATTCGCATCTCGCGAGATCAATCAGCACCTATAAAGATTCGTGCGACACGGAGCGCTATCGATGTCCTCACGCCTTACCCGCCAGACTTCTTCCCCTTCCCGCGTGCTGTCGCTGCTGACCGCCGCCATCCTGATGGCCGGCACCGCGCCGCTGATGGCCGCCACCGAACAGCCGACGCGCAACATGGGCGACTACTCGTTCGCCATCGGCCAGCAGCCGCTGGTGTCGGCGCT
The DNA here is from genome assembly GCF_019710535.1 of Pseudomonas sp. 3-2. Classification (NCBI taxonomy): domain Bacteria; kingdom Pseudomonadati; phylum Pseudomonadota; class Gammaproteobacteria; order Pseudomonadales; family Pseudomonadaceae; genus Pseudomonas; species Pseudomonas sp. 3-2. The sequence continues at coordinate 4,983,937 of NZ_CP081200.1, forward strand.
CAATGCGTTCACCGCCGTCACGGGCTGGCAGGTCGGTTTGCCGGCGCAACTGGGTCAGGATGTGTCGTCGCCGGGTGTGCGCGGTTCGCTGCCACCGGAAAAAGCCCTGGAGCGCCTGTTGGTGGGGACCAACCTGAGCTTCCGCAAACTGAGCAACAACAACGTCGTGCTGGAAAAACGCGCCAGCGGCGGCGCACTCAATCTTGATCAGGTGACCATCAGCGCCACCCGTCAGGAACAGTCGGTGAGCAGCGTGCCGGCCACCGTCTCCGTGCAGACCCGTCAGGATCTGGACCGCAACAACGTCAACACCATCAAGGATCTGGTGCGCTACGAGCCGGGCGTCTCCGTCGGCGGCGCCGGCCAGCGTGGCGGGATCAGCGGCTACAACATTCGCGGCATCGACGGCGACCGGATTCTGACTCAGGTCGACGGCGTCGAAGTGCCGGACGGTTTCTTCAACGGCCCATACGCCAAGACCCAGCGCAATTACGTTGACCCGGAAATCGTCAAACGCGTCGAAATCCTCCGTGGCCCGGCCTCGGTGCTGTACGGCAGCAACGCCATCGGCGGCGCCGTGAGCTACTACACCCTCGACCCGGACGACATCATCAAGCCCGGCAAAGATGTCGGTGCCCGCCTGAAAACCGGCTACAGCTCCGCCGACGAGAGCTGGCTGAAATCCGCCACCGTCGCCGGCCGCGCCGACCAGTTCGACGGCTTGCTGCACTACAGCCAGCGCGACGGTCACGAAACCGATTCCTACGGCAGCAACAACGGCACGGGCCTGGAGCGCACCGCCGTCAACCCGGAAGACGTGAAAGCCAGCAACGTGCTGGCCAAGATCGGCTGGAACTACAACGAAGGTTCGCGCCTGGGCCTGACCTACGAAAAGTACAAGGATGATCGCGACACCGATCAGAAAAGTGCTTACGGCGGCCCGTACTTCAACGGTGCCCCGACAATCCCGGACAGCGTGCTGCCCGGCGGCATGTACCAGTGGCGCACCGGCAACGACACCATCACCCGCGAGCGTTTCGGCCTGGAGCACAGCTTCGAGCTCAACAGCCTGCTGGCGGACAACGTGAAGTGGAGCCTCAACCACCAGACCGCCAAGACCGATCAGAGCACCGACGAGTTCTACTACCCGATCACCCGCAAAGTGCTGCGTACCCGCGACACGATTTACGAAGAGAAACAGTGGGTCTTCGACGCGCAACTGGACAAGGCATTCGCCATCGGTGACACCGATCATGTGCTGACTTACGGCACCACCATCAAGCAGCAGAAAGTCACTGGCTCGCGCAGCGGCGACGGCAAGTGTCTGGCGGTCGGTCGCGGCTGCACCGCCATCGGCGCCACCAGCGCGGCTGACGTGCTGAAAAAATCCAGCGACTTCCCGGACCCGACCATCAACACCTACAGCCTGTTCGCACAGGATCAGATCAGCTGGAACAACTGGACCTTCCTGCCGGGCCTGCGCTACGACTACACCCAGCTCAAGCCGCACATCACCCAGGAATTCCTCAACACCGTGGCCGCCGACGGCCAGGGCACGGTCAGCGATTCGAACAAGACCTGGCACAAAGTCTCACCAAAATTCGGCCTGACCTACGCACTGACTGAAAACTACACCTGGTACGGTCAGTACGCCGAAGGCTTCCGCACCCCGACCGCGAAAGCGCTGTATGGCCGCTTCGAGAACAGCACCACCGGCTACAACGTGGCGCCGAACCCGGACCTGGAACCGGAAAAAAGCAAAAGCTATGAAACCGGCCTGCGCGGCAACTTCGAGCAAGGCTCGTTCGACGTGGCGGTGTTCTATAACAAGTACCGCGACTTCATCAACGAAGACGCTGTCACCCCTGGCTACGACGAGTTGACCTTCCAGTCGAGCAACATCAAGCACGCCACCATCAAGGGTGCCGAAGTCAAAGGTCGCCTGAATCTCGATTCCTTCGGCGCGCCGCAAGGCCTGTATACCCAGGGTTCGATCTCCTACGCCTACGGACGCAACAACGACAACGGCGAGCCGCTCAACAGCGTCAACCCGCTGACCGGCGTGTTCGGCCTCGGTTACGACCAGGACAACTACGGCGGCCTGCTGAGCTGGACCGTGGTCAAGAAGAAGGATCGCGTCGACGACAGCAACTTCAAGTCGCCGGACGGTGTGAGCAGTCAATTCAAGTCGCCGGGCTTCGGCATTCTCGATCTGGCCGGTTATTACAAGGTCACCGACGACGTCACCGTCAGCGGCGGCATCTACAACCTGACCGACAAGAAGTACTGGCTGTGGGATGACGTGCGCGGTTACGACAGCGTCGGCGAAGCTTCGGTGACACAACCGGCCAACCTTGATCGCCTGACCCAGCCGGGTCGCAACTTCGCGATCAACCTGGTCTGGGATATCTGATCCGGATGACCTAACGGCGCGTGTGCATGGCCGCGCCGTGAGGTTTTTTTACTGTCCGGCGCTTGCCCGTACGTCTCGTTATCAAGCGCCTCTTCTTTTCAAGGACATCTCATGAGCACCCCGGAAAAAGCCCTGCGTTCGCAACGCCTGAACCAGATCACCCACGAGCCGCACAGCAAGCTCGATGCGCTGGTCAAGGCGCACGCACCGTTCGAGGCCCGCGCCAATTTCGCCCGTTTCGTGGTCGCGCAGTACCTGTTCCAGTCGGAACTGGTGTCGCTGTACAACGATGCCGAACTGACCGCCATCGTCCCTGACCTGCCGGCCCGCTGCCGCGCCGAAGCTGCCAGGGCCGACCTCGCCGACCTCGACACCGAAGTGCCTGCGCCAGTCGCCGGCGCCGTGAAAAACCCGAGCAAGGCCCGCGCCCTGGGCTGGATCTTCGTCTCCGAGGGCTCCAAGCTCGGCGCCGCGTTCCTGATCAAACGCGCGGTTGCGCTGGAGCTGAGCGAAACTTTCGGCGCCCGTCACCTGGGCGAACCTGAAGGCGGTCGTGCAGAAGGCTGGAAGCGCTTTGTGCGCACCCTCGATTCGCTGCAATTCAGTGCTGAAGAAGAAGCGGAAGTGGAGCAAGGTGCGATTGATGCGTTCAACCGCTTCACCGTGCTGCTGGAACAGGCTTACGCCACAGAAGCCGAGCCGGCCTGAAGCCACACCGACTGCCCATTGTGGGAGCTAGCCTGCTAGCGATTGCGGCCTGACATTCAATTCAGATGTCGACTGATATACCGCCATCGCGAGCAGGCTCGCTCCCACATGGGAACCGAGCAAGTCTGTAGAATCCCCGTTTCGCCGCATACACATCGAGCCCATGCCCCAACCCGCCGCCTCCCGACTCGCCCGCCTGCTGTTCGGCCTGCTCGCCTATGTCAGCCTCGGCATCGGCCTGGTCGCCATCGTCGTGCCCGGCCTGCCGACCACCGAGTTCATCCTGCTCGCCGCCTGGGCCGCGACCCGCAGTTCGCCGCGCCTGAGTGCCTGGCTGGAAAACCATCGACTGTTCGGGCCGATCCTGAGCAACTGGCGCAACGGCAAGATCATCGCCCGCAAGGCCAAGGTCAGCGCCACGGTCAGCATGCTGCTGTGCGCCACGCTGATGCTGGTGATGCTCGATCACGGCTGGCCGATTTATCTGGCGATTGCCGGGATGACCCTGGGCAATCTGTGGATCTGGTCGCGACCGGAAGCGTTGCCGAAGATTTCCTGATTTTCCCCTTGCTTTCAGGGTATTTACCCGCGCAAACGTTTAGCCGTGACCGCTCGTCGGCTGGTAATTCATGCCTCTGCGCCTCGCGCCGATGAGCATTGAATGGCGCTGAATGGATTTGGCGAACCCGGCACCTTCCTGCCTCATAGCCAACAGCTCATCCATTCGCGAGAACGTCCCATGTTCGACTCTCTGTCCATCCGCCTGAAAATCGTCCTGCTCTCCGGCCTGTGCCTGCTCGGTGTGGTGGCGCTGATCGTTGGCATCAACATTTACCAGACCAACCAGAACGACGAACTGGTCAGTGCTTCCAGCAGCAAGATGCTCACTGCCAGCGTGCAGGACCTGCTGCAGGCCAAGGCCGCCGAGCAAGCGGTGCGGGTGCAGAAAACCTTCGGCGAGAGCCTGTTGGTGATCACCGCCCTGGCGGACCAGATCAAGGACATGCGAGTGATGGCCGCCAAGCGTTCGCTGGACGCCGGCGCCCTGCGTGAAGAGTTGAACCTGAGCCTGAAAACCGCCTTCGAGCGCAACAGCAAGGTGCTTGGCATCTGGCTGGCGTTCGAACCCAACGGACTGGACGGCAAGGACAGCGAATTCGCCAACGATGCCGCGCATCAGTCCAATGAAGCGGGACGTTTCGCCAGTTACTGGAGCCGTGCTGCGGGTCCGTCGTTGAACACGATCATGGTCGAAGACGACATGAACAAGACCACCCTCAGCGTCAGCGGCACGCCTTACAACAGCTGGTACACCTGCCCTCGCGACAACAAACGCACCTGCCTGCTCGACCCTTACGCCGACACCGTGGGCGGCAAGGAAATGCTCATGACCACCATTTCCGTGCCCCTGCTGGTGGACGGCAAGGCCATCGGCGTAGTCGGTGTCGACATCGCCCTCGATGCCCTGCAAGCGGCGGCCGTGGACTCTCAGCGTGACCTGTTCAACAGCGCCGGGCACATGCTGATCGTCTCCGGCAGCGGCGTGCTCGGTGCCTACAGCGCGGATGCCGGCAAGGTCGGCAAAAGCATCGGCGACACCCTCGGCGTCGAGGGCAAGGACGTGCTGCAACTGCTGAGTGCCGGCACACCGAAGATTCTCGAACGGGGCGACCTGATCCGCGCCGTGTATCCGGTCAACCCGATTGCCGACTCCAAGGCCTGGGGTGTGGTCATCGACCTGCCGAAACAAGTGCTGCTGGCCGACTCGGTCAAGCTCCAGGCAGTGCTCGACGACGCGCAGCAAACCGGCACCATTACCGCCCTCGCAGTTGCAGTGATCGCCGGCCTGATCGGTCTGCTGCTGATCTGGCTCACCGCCTCCGGCGTGACCCGTCCGATCAACAGCGTCGCCGAGATGCTGAAGAACATCGCCAGCGGCGAAGGCGACCTGACTCAGCGCCTGAACTACACCAAGCAGGATGAACTGGGCGAACTGGTGAACTGGTTCAACCGCTTCCTCGACAAGCTGCAACCGACCATCGCCCAGATCAAACAGAGCATCACCGAGGCTCGCGGCACCGCCGATCAATCGTCGGAAATCGCCCGCCAGACCAGTGAAGGCATGCAGGTGCAATTCCGCGAGATCGATCAGGTGGCCACCGCCTCCAACGAAATGAGCGCCACCGCCCACGACGTGGCCAACAGCGCCTCGAACGCTGCCAACGCCGCGAAAGGCGCCGACCAGTCGGCCAAGGACGGCATGTCGATCATCGAGCGCAGCACCCGTGACATCAATCAACTGGCCGATGAAGTCAGCAGAGCGGTGACCGAGGTCGAAGAGCTGGCGGTGAACAGCGAGCAGATCGGTTCGGTGCTGGAGGTGATCCGCAGCATTGCCGAGCAGACCAACCTGCTGGCGCTGAACGCCGCGATCGAAGCGGCCCGTGCCGGCGAAAGCGGTCGTGGTTTTGCCGTGGTGGCCGACGAAGTCCGTAACCTCGCCAAGCGCACCCAGGATTCGGTGGAAGAAATCCGCGTGGTGATCGAACGCATCCAGACCGGCACCCGTGGCGTGGTCGCGACCATGCATTCGAGCCAGACCCAGGCCCACAACAACGCCGGGCAGATCCGTCAGGCCGTGGATGCCCTCGGCAAGATCAGCGACGCGGTCACCGTGATCAGCGACATGAACCTGCAAATCGCCAGCGCCGCCGAACAGCAGAGCGCCGTGGCCGAAGAGGTCAACCGCAACGTCTCGGCGATCCGCACCGTCACCGAAACCCTGACCGAACAGGCCACCGAATCGGCGGCGATCAGCAGCCAGCTCAATGCATTGGCCAGCCAGCAGATGAAATTGATGGATCAGTTCCGCGTCTGAAAATCACCACTGCCCGCTCCCACAGGGGCCAGTGCTTGTACCAGAGCTTTCATCTGCCCAAACTTTGTTTTGCACTATCATCGCCCTCTCGTCCCGGAGGGCCTTCGATGACTGATCTGCTCACGTCCATTCAAGCCGCGCTCGGCTTGTCCCGCATGCCGATTCCGTTCACCGGCGAGGGCGCCCTGCCCTCGGCGTTTGCCGTCACCGACCTGGCCTGCGCAAGCATTGCTGCTGCCGGGCAAGCGGTCGCCGAACTCCTTCAGCAGCAAACCGGCCACTTGCCCGAAGTTGAAGTCGACCGCCGCCTCGCCTCTTTCTGGTTCGCCACCTCGCTGCGGCCGATCGGCTGGGAAGCGCCGCCGCTGTGGGATCCGGTCGCCGGCGACTACGCAACCCGAGACGGCTGGATCCGCCTGCACACCAACGCCCCGCATCACCGCACCGCCGCTGAAAGTGTACTCGGCACCTGTGTCGACCGCGCGGCCATGGCAGCAAAAGTCGCGCAATGGGCCAGTGCCGATCTGGAGCAAGCGGTGGTCGAGACCAAGGGCTGCGCCGCCGAAATGCGCAGTTGGGAACAGTGGCAGCAACATCCGCAAGGGTTGGCGGTGAACGCCGAACCCTTGGTGCATTTCAGTGATGGAGAAGAACAAGACAGTCAGCCATGGCAAGGCTCGGTGGCGCGGCCATTGGCGGGGCTCAAGGTGCTTGATCTGACCCGCGTACTGGCCGGCCCAACCGCCAGCCGCTTCCTCGCGGGGCTGGGCGCCATCGTGCTGCGCATCGATCCGCCGACCTGGAACGAACCCGGTGTGGTGCCGGAAGTGACCCTCGGCAAACGCTGTGCGCGGCTGGATCTGCATGAGCCGGCAGATCGCGCAGTGTTCGAAAGTCTGCTCAAGGATGCCGACATTCTGTTGCACGGCTATCGCGCCGACGCCCTTGAACATCTCGGCTTCGGCGTCGAACGCCGCCGACAACTGGCGCCGGGGCTGATTGATGTCTGCCTCAACGCCTACGGCTGGAGCGGCCCGTGGCAGAACCGGCGCGGCTTCGACAGTCTGGTGCAGATGAGCAGCGGGATTGCCGAGGCCGGGCAACGCTGGAAGCAGGCTGACAAACCGACGCCGTTGCCAGTGCAGGCGCTGGACCATGCGACGGGGTATCTGATGGCGGCGAGTGTGCTTCGGTTGCTGGCTGAACGGTTACGCAGTGGTCGAGGTGGATCGGCGCGGTTGTCGCTGGCGCGGACGGCGAAGTTGTTGGTTGAGCATGGGGCTGGGACGGACGAAGCGTTGCGTCCGGAGGAGGTAAAGGACCAGAGCTTGCAGATGGAACACACGCCATGGGGGCCGGCACGTCGGCTTCAAACGCCGCTGCGTATTGCTGGAGCGCCGTTGCAGTGGGCTTTGCCGGCGACTGAGTTGGGGTCGCATCGTCCGCAGTGGTTTTGAGATTTGTGCATGGTTTGAGATCGCTGCCCTCACCCCAGCCCTCTCCCGGGGGGAGAGGGAGCCGACCGAGTTTTCTGGCGCCATGCATCGACCTGAGAGATCGAGTCGATTTTGGATTCGATGCAGAACGTTCAAGTCGGTGTACTTCTCAAATATCCCCCAATCGGCTCCCTCTCCCTCCGGGAGAGGGCTGGGGTGAGGGCCGCGATCTCAAGCCGTACACCACAATCTCAATCGAATCGGCTCAAAGACGCCCACAACACCTGCGCCGCATACCCCCGAAACGGCCGCCACGCTTCAGCGCGGGCAGACAACTCCCGTGCCGTCATCCGCTCCCCTTCCAGCACCTCCAACGCCCGCAGCAACCCCACATCGCCAGTCGGAAACCCGTCCATGTCCCGCAACTGGCGCAAGGCAATGTACTGCGCCGTCCAGTCGCCAATCCCGTGCAGCGCCAGCAACCGCGCCGTCCCGGAGGCAAACAGCAGCGGATCCTCCATCGACGCCTGCGCCACCCCGGACAAGGTGCGCCCGCGACTTTTCGGCATGCCCAGCGCCGCCAGATCAGCGTTCGCCAAAACCTTTGCCTGAGGAAAGACGTGAGTCAGGCCCGGCACTGCAGAACGCAAAGGCTCGCCATACTGCGCCACCAGTTTTCCCGCCAGCCGAATCGCCGCGACCACGGTGATCTGTTGCCCCAGTACCGCCCGAAACGCCAGTTCCAGACCATCCCACGCCCCCGGCACCCGCAACCCCGGCCGCTCGGCGATCAGCCGCGCCAGCAGCGGATCTACCGCCAGATGCCGCTGCATCCTGGGTAGATCCGCATCCAGATCAAACATCCGTCGCAAGCGCACAACAATCTCGGGAACCGCCGACGGATCCGGGAAATCCAGCTCCACCTCCAGCGCATCAGCGTCACCGGGCCAGACCGAAACCGTGCCGTGAAACCCGTTCAACCCGATGCTGCGCGAATACACGCCATCGACCACCGTCTCCATCCCCGCCACCGCCCGCGCTGCCAAAAACCCGAGCATCGCCGGCCAGTCGCAAGATCCGTGATAGTCGAGCCGTAACCTCACAGAGACAACACGCCGCTGTACAACCCATACGCCGCAAGCCCGGCCCCGGCGATCACGCAGGTGAAAATCCCCTTCTCGAGCGTGGTGAACAACGGCTCGCCCTGCTCATGCTTGGCCTTGGCGAACAGGATCACCCCCGGCGCATATAGCAGCGCCGACAGCAGCAGGTACTTCACCCCGCCGGCATACAACAGCCACACCGCGTAACACAGCGCGATGCCGCCGATCAGCAGATCCTTGGTGCGTTCGGCAGAGGCATGTTCATAGGTTTCTCCCCGCCCGCTCAACAGCACCGCATAGGCTGCCGACCACAGGTACGGCACCAGAATCATCGACGAGGCGAGGTAAATCAGACTGGTATAGGTGCCGGCGGAAAACAGCGTGATCAGCAGGAAAATCTGGATCATCACGTTGGTCAGCCACAACGCGTTGACCGGCACATGGTTGGCGTTTTCCTTTTTCAGGAACGCCGGCATCGTATTGTCCTTGGCGGTGGCGAACAGGATCTCCGCGCACAACAGCGCCCACGACAGCAACGCACCGAGCAACGAAATGGCCAGGCCCACGCTGATCAGCAACGCGCCCCATGGCCCGACGATGTGTTCCAGCACCGCGGCCAGTGACGGGTTCTGCAAGGTCGCCAGTTCCGGCTGACTCATGATCCCCAGCGACAACACATTGACCAGCACCAGCAGCGCCAGCACACCGATGAAACCGATCACCGTGGCGCGGCCCACATCCGTGCGCTTCTCCGCCCGGGCCGAGTAAACGCTGGCGCCTTCGATACCAATGAACACGAACACGGTGACCAGCATCATGTTGCGCACCTGATCCATCACGCCGCCGAAATTCGGGTTGCTGCGGCCCCAGATGTCGCGGGTAAAAATCTCGGCCTTGAACGCCACGGCGGCAATGACCACGAACATGATCAACGGAATGATCTTGGCCACGGTGGTCAACTGATTGATCAGCGCCGCCTCCTTGATCCCGCGCATCACCAGAAAATGCACGGCCCACAGCAACACCGAGGCGCAACCGATGGCGATCGGCGTATTGCCTTGGCCGAACACCGGAAAGAAGTAACCGAGGGTGCTGAACAGCAACACGAAATACCCGACGTTGCCCAGCCAGGCACTGATCCAGTAACCCCACGCCGAAGAAAAGCCCATGTAGTCGCCGAACCCGGCCTTGGCGTAGGCATACACGCCGGAGTCCAGTTCCGGTTTGCGATTGGCCAGGGTCTGGAACACGAAAGCCAGGGTGAGCATGCCGATCGCCGTGATGCCCCAGCCGATCAGGATGGCGCCGGCATCGGCCCGGGCTGCCATGTTCTGCGGCAGGGAAAAAATCCCCCCGCCAATCATCGAACCCACCACCAGGGCGATCAGTGCGCCAAGGCGCAGCTTTTGCGTCGGTTGCGACATTCCAGCGTCTCCAGGTTCCCGAGGTCGGCATTGGCCGCCCATGGTGATGTAACCGGTATTAACCAAACGGTTAGAGCGTAAGTACGTTTATTGAATAACGCCAATCAGCGTCTTTTATATATAGCGGATGGCACTAATGCGTAGCACGGATAGGCAGTTTTGTGTGCGAATCCTGATAATTCGATTCTGTACTGAAAACAGAGGCGAAAAATTTGCCAAACCTTGAAAACGGACTAGCGTGATAACTCGAAAGTAATAGGAAAAGTTCCCAACTACATATGCCGAAAGCCTCTGGGACAGGCCTTACAGGCAGGAGCCTTATGCCATCAGACGTTTCATAAGTCATTCATTAACAATGGAATGTGACCATGCACTGATCTAAGTCAGCTGTTTGAATAGCCAACAGAACTACGCTGTGAACTCTTCTCTCCTGCAATGGAGTCATGCAATGTCTGAAGCTCCCGGAAAACTGCGACTAGGTGCACTGGTTGCATTGGTAGTCGGCTCAATGATCGGTGGCGGGATATTCTCTTTGCCACAAAACATGGCCGCCAGTGCCGACGTCGGCGCGGTTCTGATTGGCTGGGCCATCACCGCTGTCGGCATGCTCACCCTCGCTTTCGTCTTTCAAACCCTCGCCAATCGCAAGCCTGACCTGGACGGCGGTGTCTACGCCTACGCCAAGGCCGGTTTCGGCGATTACATGGGTTTCTCCTCGGCCTGGGGTTACTGGATCAGTGCCTGGCTGGGCAACGTCGGTTACTTCGTTCTGCTGTTCAGCACCCTCGGGTATTTCTTTCCGGTTTTTGGAGAAGGCAACACCGTTGCTGCTGTGATCGGCGCCTCTGTGCTGTTGTGGGGCGTGCACTTTCTGGTGCTGCGCGGAATCAAGGAGGCGGCGTTCATCAACCTGGTGACCACCGTCGCCAAGGTCGTGCCGCTGCTGCTGTTCGTGCTGATCGCGATCTTCGCCTTCAAACTGGACATCTTCACCGCTGACATCTGGGGCGTGAAAAACCCGGATCTGGGCAGCGTGATGAACCAGGTGCGCAACATGATGCTGGTCACCGTGTGGGTGTTCATCGGCATCGAAGGCGCGAGCATCTTCTCGGCCCGGGCGGAAAAACGTTCGGACGTCGGCAAGGCGACCGTGATCGGTTTCATCACCGTGCTGCTGTTCCTGGTGCTGGTGAACGTGTTGTCGCTGGGCATCATGACCCAGCCGGAACTGGCCAAGCTGCAGAACCCGTCGATGGCCGCGGTGCTGGAGCATGTGGTCGGTCACTGGGGCGCGGTGCTGATCAGCGTCGGTCTGATCATCTCGCTGCTGGGGGCGCTGCTGTCGTGGGTGCTGCTGTGTGCGGAGATCATGTTCGCCGCCGCCAAGGACCACACCATGCCGGAGTTCCTGCGCAAGGAGAACGCCAACCACGTGCCGGTCAACGCCCTGTGGCTGACCAACGCGATGGTGCAGCTGTTCCTGATCATCACTCTGTTTTCGGCCAGCACTTACCTGTCGCTGATCTACCTCGCCACTTCGATGATTCTGGTGCCGTACCTGTGGTCGGCGGCCTACGCCCTGCTGCTGGCGGTGCGCGGCGAAAGCTACGAAGGCTTCGCGGCCGAACGGCGCAAGGACCTGATCATCGGTGGCATAGCCCTGATCTATGCGGTGTGGCTGCTCTACGCCGGTGGCGTGAAGTACCTGCTGCTGTCGGCCCTGCTCTATGCCCCCGGCGCGATCCTGTTCGCCAAGGCCAAGCTCGAACTCAAACAACCGGTTTTCACCAACGTCGAGAAGCTGATTTTCGCCGCAGTGGTCGTGGGCGCCCTGGTGGCAGCCTACGGACTGTATGACGGCTTCCTGACTCTGTAATTGCCCAACGTTTTCTCTCTGGAGGATCACTGAAATGACCACGGAAAAAGTCAAGTACGGCGTCCATTCCGAAGCCGGCAAACTGCGCAAAGTCATGGTTTGCTCCCCAGGTCTGGCCCATCAGCGGCTGACCCCGAACAACTGCGATGAACTGCTGTTCGACGACGTGCTGTGGGTCGCCCAGGCCAAGCGCGACCACTTCGACTTCGTGACCAAGATGCGTGAGCGCGGGATCGACGTGCTGGAAATGCACAACCTGCTGACCGACATCGTCGCCATCCCTGAAGCGCTGGACTGGATCCTCGAACGCAAGGTCACCGCCGATTCGGTGGGCCTGGGCCTGATCAACGAAGTCAAATCCTGGCTGAAAAGCCTGGAGCCGCGACACATCGCCGAATTCCTGATTGGCGGTGTGTCCGCCGATGACCTGCCGGACAGCTTCGGTGGCAAGACCATCCAGATGTTCCGCGACTTCCTCGGCCACTCCAGTTTCATTCTGCCGCCGCTGCCGAACACTCAGTTCACCCGCGACACCACCTGCTGGATCTACGGTGGCGTGACGCTGAACCCGATGTACTGGCCGGCGCGTCGTCAGGAAACCCTGCTGACCACCGCCATCTACAAATTCCATCCGCAATTCACCAACGCCGATTTCGAAATCTGGTACGGCGATCCGGACAAGGATCACGGCAGCTCGACCCTCGAAGGCGGCGACGTGATGCCGATCGGCAACGGCGTGGTGCTGATCGGTATGGGCGAGCGCTCGTCGCGTCAGGCCATCGGCCAACTGGCGCTGAACCTGTTCAAGAACAAAGCCGTGGAAAAAGTCATCGTTGCCGGCCTGCCGAAGTCCCGCGCCGCGATGCACCTGGATACCGTGTTCAGCTTCTGCGACCGCGACCTCGTCACGATCTTCCCGGAAGTGGTCAACCAGATCGTCGCCTTCACCCTGCGCCCTGACGAAAGCAAACAGGGCGGCATCGACATCCGTCGCGAAGAAGGCACGTTCCTCGACGTCGTGGCCAAAGCCCTCAACCTGCCGAAACTGCGCGTCGTCGAAACCGGCGGCAACAGCTTCGCCGCCGAACGCGAGCAATGGGACGACGGCAACAACGTGGTGGCCGTGGAGCCGGGCGTGGTCATCGGCTACGACCGCAACACCTACACCAACACCCTGCTGCGCAAGGCGGGCGTGGAGGTCATCACCATCAGCGCCGGCGAACTCGGTCGTGGCCGCGGCGGCGGCCACTGCATGACTTGCCCGATCATCCGCGACCCTATCGATTACTAAACGACCATCTCCCCGGCCGCACCTATCCCGTAGTGGCCGGGCCGATTACCGAATCCAAGGAGAATCATCATGGCGTTCAACATTCACAACCGTAACCTGCTCAGCCTGGAACACCACACCCCACGCGAGCTGCGTTACCTGCTAGACCTGTCCCGCGACCTCAAGCGCGCCAAGTACACCGGCACCGAGCAGCAACACCTGAAGGGCAACAACATCGCCCTGATCTTCGAAAAAACCTCGACCCGCACCCGCTGCGCGTTCGAAGTCGCCGCTTATGACCAGGGCGCCAACGTCACCTACATCGACCCGAACTCCTCGCAAATCGGCCACAAGGAAAGCATGAAGGACACCGCCCGCGTGCTGGGTCGCATGTACGACGCCATCGAGTACCGTGGCTTCAAGCAGGAAATCGTCGAAGAGCTGGCCAAGTTCGCCGGCGTGCCGGTGTTCAACGGCCTGACCGATGAATATCACCCGACCCAGATGATCGCCGACGTGCTGACCATGCGTGAGCACGCCGACAAGCCGATCCACGAGATCAGCTACGCCTACCTGGGCGACGCGCGCAACAACATGGGCAATTCGCTGCTGCTGGTGGGCTCCAAACTCGGTATGGACGTGCGCATCTGCGCGCCGAAAGCCCTGTGGCCGCACGACGACCTGGTGGATCGCTGCAAAAAATACGCAGAGGAAAGCGGCGCCCGCATCACCCTGACCGAAGACCCGAAAGCCGCGGTCAAGGGCGTGGACTTCATCCACACCGACGTCTGGGTATCGATGGGCGAGCCGGTGGAAGCCTGGGCCGAGCGTATCCAGCAACTGCTGCCGTATCAGGTCAACGCCGAGCTGATGAAAGCCACCGGCAACCCGCGCACCAAGTTCATGCACTGCCTGCCGGCGTTTCACAACAGCGATACCAAGGTCGGCAAACAGATCGCCGAACAGTATCCGCACCTGAAAAACGGCATCGAAGTGACCGACGACGTGTTCGAGTCGCCAGCCTGCATCGCCTTCGAGCAAGCGGAAAACCGCATGCACACCATCAAGGCGATTCTGGTGTCGACTTTGGCTGATCTGTAACCCACTGAGGGAACCGCCTCCCCATGTGGGAGCGGGCTTGCTCGCGAAAGCGGAGTGTCATTCAACAGTGATGTCTACTGATCTGACGCCTTCGCGAGCAAGCCCGCTCCCACAAGGGATCCTGGTTTCAACATGGACACGAGTCGTTTGCCATTCCTCTGTACAAGAAGGACATGCACCATGCGTATCGTCGTAGCCCTGGGCGGTAACGCCCTGCTCCGCCGTGGTGAGCCGATGACCGCTGACAACCAGCGCGCCAACATCCGCATCGCCACCGAGCAAATCGCCAAGATCCATCCCGGCAATCAACTGGTCATCGCCCACGGCAATGGTCCGCAAGTCGGCCTGCTGTCGTTGCAGGCAGCGGCCTACACCTCCGTCACCCCTTACCCGCTGGACGTGCTCGGTGCCGAAACCGAAGGCATGATCGGCTACATCATCGAACAGGAACTGGGCAACCTGCTGGACTTCGAAGTCCCGTTCGCGACCCTGCTCACCCAGGTCGAAGTCGATGCCAACGACCCGGCCTTCAAGAACCCGACCAAACCGATCGGCCCGGTCTACGAGAAGGCCGAAGCAGAAAAACTCGCCGCTGAAAAAGGCTGGGCCATCGCCCCGGACGGCGACAAGTTCCGCCGCGTGGTGGCCAGCCCACGGCCCAAACGCATCTTCGAAATCCGCCCGATCAAGTGGCTGCTGGACAAGGGCAGCATCGTGATCTGCGCCGGCGGTGGCGGGATTCCGACCATGTACGACGAGAACCGCAATCTCAAAGGCATCGAAGCGGTGATCGACAAGGACCTGTGCTCGGCACTGCTGGCCGAACAGCTGGAGGCGGATTTGCTGGTGATCGCCACGGACGTCAACGCCGCGTATATCGACTTCAAGAAACCCACCGAGAAAGCCATCGCCCAGGCTCACCCGGACGAACTCGAACGCCTGGGCTTCGCCGCCGGCTCCATGGGGCCGAAGGTGCAGGCAGCCTGTGAATTCGCGCGCCATACTGGCAAGGTCGCGGTGATCGGTTCGCTCTCGGACATCGAAGCCATCGTCCAGGGCACCGCCGGTACGCGGGTCAGCACGGCAGCGCCGGGCATCACCTACCGATAAAAAGAAACTCCGGGGGCAGACCTCAGGTCTGCCCTTCTCCCATGCCTTGAAAGGAGAAAACCATGGCCCAGTTCGAACCCGGTCATTTGCATATCGAGCGGCACGCGTTGACTGACGACGACGTCAATTACAACGTGCACCTCGACTATGAAGTGTTCACCGACCCTCAGAAAGGCAAAGGGATACAGTTCACCCTGCATGGCAGCATGCAGGGCAAAGAGGTCAACGAACCGTTCTTTCTGCCCAAGGAGGAAGCCTACAACTTCGCTCGCAACGTGACGCAGATTGCCGAAAAGTACGGCATTCCCAAGAGCCACAGCCAGATCGGCTCGGTGCACAAGCATTACGACCTGATGTTTGAGGACATCCGCAAGCAGCTGAATATGCAGTCCGGGGATCCGGTCAATCCCGAGCATTTCGAGTAACCCCAAAAGCCCCCTCACCCTAACCCTCTCCCGGAGGGAGAGGGGACTGACCGAGTTGCTCGCTCAAGGTACACCGACCTGAATTAGCGAGCCGAACTCAAGTTTTGAAAAGCCCCCAATCTGCTCCCTTTCCCCCTCGCCCCTCTGGGGAGAGGGCTGGGGTGAGGGGTGGATTTCAAGTACGACGCCGATCTCAAGATTTCACCCCAGTCCCCCATCAAGGCATACTTGCCCCCCTCCGCACTCCAGAACCCAGAACCGCCCCATGCGTATCCACGTCAGCTTCATCGACCGCGTCGGCATCACCCAGGAAGTCCTGGCTATCCTCGGCGGGCGCAATCTCAATCTGGATGCGGTGGAGATGATCCCGCCCAACGTCTACATCGACGCCCCGACCCTGAGCCCGCAAGTGCTCGAAGAACTCAAAGATGCGCTGTTTCGCGTGCGTGGTGTAGAAGCAGTGACCGTGGTCGACATCCTGCCCGGCCAACGTCGGCACTTGCAGCTCGACGCGTTGCTCGCGGCGATGACCGACCCGGTGCTGGCGCTGGACAGCGCCGGCAAGGTGCTGCTGGCCAACCCGGCGCTGATCGCCCTGTACGGTCGCGAGCCGGCGGGCGAAAGCGTTTCGGAACTGTTCAACGATCCGGGTCTGCTCGAAACCCTGCTCGAACAAGGCTTCCGCCTGCCGCTGCGGGAAATCACCGTCAATGGCCAGACCCTGTTGCTCGACGCCACGCCAATCACCGACGCCGGCGCCCTGCTCACGCTGTATCAACCCAACCGCATCGGCGAACAACTGTCGGCGCTGCATCACGACCATGCCGAAGGTTTCGATGCGCTGCTCGGTGAATCGCCGCCAATCCGCACCCTCAAGGCCCGCGCCCAACGGGTAGCGGCCCTCGATGCGCCGCTGTTGATCCAGGGTGAAACCGGCACCGGCAAGGAACTGGTGGCCCGCGCCTGTCACGCCATCAGCGCCCGACACAACGCGCCCTTCCTCGCACTGAACTGCGCGGCCCTGCCGGAGAACCTCGCCGAGAGCGAACTGTTCGGCTACGCCCCCGGCGCCTTCACCGGCGCACAACGCGGCGGCAAACCGGGGCTGATGGAGCTGGCCAACCAGGGCACGGTGTTCCTCGACGAGATAGGCGAGATGTCACCGTACTTGCAGGCCAAACTGCTGCGTTTTCTCAATGACGGCAGCTTCCGTCGGGTCGGCGGCGATCGTGAGGTAAAGGTCAACGTGCGGATTCTCAGCGCGACCCACCGCGACCTGGAGAAAATGGTCAGCGAAGGCCTGTTCCGCGAAGACCTGTTCTACCGCCTCAACGTGCTCAACGTCGAAGTGCCGCCACTGCGCGAACGCGGTCAGGACATTCTGTTGCTGGCGCGCTATTTCATGCAGCAGGCCTGCGCGCAGATCCAGCGCCCGGTCTGCCGCCTCGCCCCGGGCACTTACCCGGCGCTGCTCGGCAACCGCTGGCCGGGCAACGTGCGGCAATTGCAGAACGTGATCTTCCGCGCCGCCGCGATCTGCGAAAGCAGCCTGGTGGACATCGGCGACCTCGACATCGCCGGCACCTCGGTAGCACGCCAGACCGACACCGACGTCGACAGCCTCGAAGAAGCCGTTGAAGCCTTCGAGAAATCGCTGCTGGAAAAGCTCTACGTCAGCTACCCCTCGACCCGCCAACTGGCCAGCCGCCTGCAGACCTCGCACACCGCAATCGCGCATCGGCTGCGCAAGTACGGCATCCCCAACAAACCCTGAACCGGACTCGGTCAAAAATGTGGGAGCGGGCTTGCTCGCGAATGCGGTGTGTCATTCAACATTGATGTCGACTGATCTAACGCCTTCGCGAGCAAGCCCGCTCCCACAGCGGGTCATGTGGTGAATTAAAAATCCGTTCAAAAGCGACCTCCATCTGTACTGAAAGCGCTACACCGGAACGATATCGATACACACTCCTCCGATCACCGCTGTGCAAGGCTTTGATCCGCTTCAGCTTTTTTCTTCGCCCCAAGCTGTAGCGATTTCGCTACACACCTTCCCCTCAAAGCCTAGCAAATAAATATCAACTAATTGATTTATAACGATATTTTTACGTTGGCCGCGTTCTTGCTAAGCAACCGTTCATAAAATCAGGGCATTGCCGCCCGAGTATTCCACCGCGTCCACCAGACGAGTCTGGCCCCTAGGAGATTCCATGAGCGAGTTGCGTTTTACTGAAGATCACGAATGGCTGCGCGCCGAAGCCGATGGTTCTGTCACCGTTGGCATCACCGCTTTCGCGCAGAACGCCCTGGGCGACGTGGTGTTCGTGCAACTGCCTGAATTGCAGGCGTACGACAAAGGCGCCGAAGCCGCCACCGTGGAATCGGTAAAAGCCGCCAGCGGCGTTTACATGCCGCTGGACGGTGAAGTCCTGGCCACCAACCCGGCCCTGGAAGACAGCCCTGAGCTGGTCAACGAAGATCCGCTGGGCGAAGGCTGGTTCTTCCGCTTCAAGCCGGCCGACGCTTCGGCCGTCGCCAAGCTGCTGGATCAGGACGCCTACGACCGTCTGATCAAAGCCCAAGCCGAAGCCTGAGGAACCTGACATGACCCAAGTAAATCTCGGCACCGCCAACGAATTCATCGCCCGTCACATCGGCCCGCGCGCCGGTGACGAGCAAGCCATGCTCAACAGCCTCGGCTTCGACTCGCTCGAAGCCCTGAGCGCCAGCGTCATCCCGGAAAGCATCAAGGGCACCAGCGTGCTCGGCCTCGACGACGGCCTGAGCGAAGCCGATGCCCTGGCAATGATCAAAGGCATCGCCGGCAAGAACCAACTGTTCAAGACCTACATCGGCCAGGGTTACTACAACTGCCACACGCCATCGCCGATCCTGCGCAACCTGCTGGAAAACCCGGCCTGGTACACCGCCTACACCCCGTACCAGCCGGAAATCTCTCAGGGCCGTCTCGAAGCGCTGCTGAATTTCCAGACCCTGATCAGCGACCTTACCGGCCTGCCGATCGCCAACGCCTCCCTGCTCGACGAAGCCACCGCCGCTGCCGAAGCCATGACCTTCTGCAAACGCCTGAGCAAGAACAAGGGCAGCCACCAGTTCTTCGCCTCGATCCACAGCCACCCGCAAACCCTCGACGTGCTGCGCACCCGTGCCGAGCCACTGGGCATCGACGTGGTCGTGGGCGATGAGCGTGAGCTGACCGACGTGACGCCGTTCTTCGGCGCACTGCTGCAATACCCGGCCAGCAACGGTGATGTGTTCGACTACCGCGAACTGACCGAACGCTTCCACGCTGCCAACGCCCTGGTGGCCGTAGCCGCTGACCTGCTGGCCCTGACACTGCTGACCCCGCCGGGCGAATTCGGCGCCGACGTGGCCATCGGCAGCGCGCAACGCTTCGGTGTGCCGCTGGGCTTCGGTGGCCCACACGCGGCTTACTTCTCCACCAAAGATGCGTTCAAGCGCGACATGCCCGGCCGTCTGGTCGGTGTCTCGGTTGACCGCTTCGGCAAACCGGCCCTGCGTCTGGCGATGCAGACCCGCGAGCAACACATCCGCCGCGAGAAAGCCACGTCGAACATCTGCACCGCACAAGTGCTGCTGGCCAACATCGCCAGCATGTACGCCGTCTACCACGGCCCGAAAGGCCTGACCCGGATCGCCAACCGTGTGCATCACCTGACCGCGATTCTGGCCAAGGGCCTGAGCGCACTGGGCGTGACCGTCGAGCAAACCAGCTTCTTCGACACCCTGACCCTGGCCACCGGCGCACAAACCGCCGCGCTGCATGACAAGGCTCGCGCTCAACAGATCAACCTGCGTGTGATCGATGCCCAGCGTCTGGGCCTGTCGGTCGACGAAACCACCACCCAGGCCGACATCGAAACCCTGTGGGGCCTGTTCGCCGACGGCAAGACCCTGCCGGATTTCGCTGCTCTGGCCGCTGCCGCGCAAAGCACCATTCCAGCCGCACTGGTGCGTCAGTCGCCGATCCTCAGCCACCCGGTGTTCAACCGCTATCACTCGGAAACCGAGCTGATGCGCTACCTGCGCAAACTGGCGGACAAGGACCTGGCACTGGATCGCACCATGATTCCGCTGGGCTCGTGCACCATGAAACTCAACGCCGCCAGCGAAATGATCCCGGTGACCTGGGCCGAATTCGGCGCCCTGCACCCGTTCGCCCCGGCCGAGCAAAGCGTCGGTTACCAGCAACTGACCGACGAACTGGAAGCGATGCTCTGCGCCGCCACCGGTTACGACTCGATCTCGCTGCAACCGAATGCTGGTTCCCAGGGTGAGTACGCAGGTCTGCTGGCGATTCGCGCCTATCACCAGAGCCGTGGCGAAGACCGTCGCGACATCTGCCTGATCCCGTCGTCCGCCCACGGCACCAACCCGGCGACCGCCAACATGGCCGGCATGCGTGTGGTCGTGACTGCGTGCGACGCCCGTGGCAACGTGGACATCGAAGACCTGCGCGTCAAGGCCATCGAGCACCGCGAACACCTCGCGGCGCTGATGATCACTTACCCGTCGACCCACGGCGTGTTCGAAGAAGGCATCCGCGAAATCTGCGGCATCATTCATGACAACGGCGGCCAGGTGTACATCGACGGCGCCAACATGAACGCGATGGTCGGCCTCTGTGCACCGGGCAAGTTCGGCGGCGACGTCTCGCACCTGAACCTGCACAAGACTTTCTGCATTCCGCATGGCGGTGGCGGTCCAGGCGTCGGCCCGATCGGCGTGAAATCGCACCTGACTCCGTTCCTGCCGGGCCACGGCCACATGGAGCGCAAGGAAGGCGCGGTCTGCGCAGCACCGTTCGGCAGCGCGAGCATTCTGCCGATCACCTGGATGTACATTCGCATGATGGGTGGCGCAGGCCTGAAGCGCGCTTCGCAGCTGGCGATCCTCAACGCCAACTACATTTCCCGTCGCCTGGAAGAGCACTACCCAGTGCTGTACACCGGCAGCAACGGTCTGGTGGCGCACGAGTGCATTCTGGATCTGCGCCCGCTGAAAGACAGCAGCGGCATCAGCGTCGATGACGTCGCCAAGCGCCTGATCGACTTCGGCTTCCACGCCCCGACCATGTCGTTCCCGGTGGCCGGCACGCTGATGATCGAGCCGACCGAAAGCGAATCCAAAGAAGAGCTGGACCGCTTCTGCGACGCCATGATCCGCATTCGCGAAGAAATCCGCGCGGTGGAAAACGGCACGCTGGACAAGGACGACAACCCGCTGAAGAACGCTCCGCACACCGCAGCGGAACTGGTGGGCGAGTGGACTCACCCGTACAGCCGCGAACAAGCGGTGTACCCGGTGGCGTCGTTGATCGAAGGCAAGTACTGGCCGCCGGTCGGTCGCGTCGACAACGTGTTCGGCGACCGCAACCTGGTCTGCGCCTGCCCGTCGATCGAAAGCTACGCTTAAACGAATAGGGGGGCAGGTTTACCTGCCCCGATTTCAGCATCACCACAGATCCCCCTGTGGGAGCGGGCTTGCTCGCGAATGCGGTGTGTCAGGCAACATTGATGGCGACTGATTCACCGCATTCGCGAGCAAGCCCGCTCCCACAAGGAAATGCATCAAGCCTGATATTCCGCCAATTCCTATAACAAGAAACCGGAGAACAACTCATGTCGTTAAGCGTGTTCGACCTGTTCAAGATTGGCATCGGCCCCTCCAGCTCCCACACCGTCGGCCCGATGCGCGCAGCTGCGCGCTTCGTCGAAGGCCTGCGCCGGGAAAACCTGTTGTCGGCCACCACCAGCGTCAGGGTCGAGTTGTACGGATCCCTCGGCGCCACCGGCAAGGGCCACGGCAGCGACAAGGCCGTGCTGCTGGGCCTGGAAGGTGAACACCCGGACACCGTGGATACCGAAACCGTCGCCGCCCGTCTCTCGGAGATTCGTGGCAACGGGCGTTTGAACCTGCTCGGTGAACACAGCATTGCGTTCAACGAGAAAGAACACCTGGCAATGATCCGCAAACCGTTGGCTTATCACCCCAACGGCATGATCTTCCGTGCCTTCGATGCGGCGGGATTGCAGATCCGCAGCCGCGAGTATTACTCGGTCGGCGGTGGTTTCGTGGTCGACGAAGATGCGGCTGGCGCCGACCGTATCGTCGAAGACGCCACCCCGCTGACCTTCCCGTTCAAGAGTGCCAAGGACTTGCTCGGTCACTGCGCCACCTATGGTCTGCCGATCAGCCAGGTGATGCTGACCAACGAAAGCGCCTGGCGCCCGGAAGCGGAAACCCGCGCCGGCCTGCTGAGAATCTGGCAAGTGATGCAGGACTGCGTGGCCGCCGGCTGTCGCAACGAAGGCATCCTGCCGGGAGGCCTGAAGGTCAAGCGGCGGGCGGCGGCGTTGCACCGGCAGCTGTGCAAGAACCCGGAATCGTCGCTGCGCGATCCGCTGTCGGTGCTGGACTGGGTCAACCTCTACGCGCTGGCCGTCAACGAAGAAAACGCCAACGGCGGGCGCGTGGTCACGGCACCGACCAATGGCGCAGCGGGGATCATTCCTGCGGTGCTGCATTACTACATGCGCTTTATTCCCGGCGCGAACGATGACGGCGTGGTGCGTTTTCTGCTGACTGCGGCGGCCATCGGCATCCTGTACAAGGAAAACGCCTCGATTTCCGGCGCCGAAGTCGGCTGTCAGGGCGAGGTCGGCGTGGCCTGTTCGATGGCAGCTGGTGCGTTGTGCGAAGTCCTCGGCGGCAGCGTTCAGCAAGTGGAAAACGCCGCTGAAATCGGCATGGAACACAACCTCGGCCTGACCTGCGATCCGATCGGCGGGCTGGTGCAAGTGCCGTGCATCGAGCGCAACGCCATGGGCTCGGTCAAGGCGATCAACGCCGTGCGCATGGCCATGCGCGGAGACGGGCAGCACTTCGTCTCCCTCGACAAGGTCATCCGCACCATGCGCCAGACCGGCGCCGACATGAAAAGCAAATACAAGGAGACCGCCCGTGGCGGTCTGGCGGTCAACATTATCGAGTGCTGATCGCGCCATAAACTCGCTCTCCCTTTAGGAGAGAACACAAAACTGGCCCCCTCTCCCTCCGGGAGAGGGTTGGTGTGAATCAAGGAGTCACGCATGTCCACCGAACAACTGTCGAAAACCCCGCTGCACGCTCTGCACCTCGAACTCGGCGCCCGCATGGTGCCGTTCGCCGGCTACGACATGCCGGTGCAATACCCGCTGGGCGTGATGAAGGAACACCAGCACACCCGTGAGCAGGCCGGGCTGTTCGATGTCTCGCACATGGGCCAGATCCGCCTGACCGGCGCCAATGCCGCCAAAGCCCTGGAAACCCTGGTGCCGGTGGACATCATCGACCTGCCGGTGGGCATGCAGCGCTACGCGATGTTCACCAACGAAACCGGCGGTATCCTCGATGACCTGATGGTCGCCAACCTCGGCAATGACGAGCTGTTCCTGGTGGTCAACGCCGCATGCAAGGACCAGGACCTGGCCCATCTGCAAAAACACATCGGCGATCAATGCAAGATTGAACAACTGTTCGAAGAACGCGCCCTGCTCGCCCTGCAAGGCCCGGCTGCCGTGACCGTGCTGGCACGCCTGGCGCCGGAAGTGGCGAAAATGACTTTCATGCAATTCACCCGCGTGAAGCTGCTGGGCGTTGACTGCTTTGTCAGCCGTTCGGGCTACACCGGTGAAGACGGTTTCGAAATCTCGGTTCCGGCAGCCGACGCGGAAAAACTCGCCCGCGCCCTGCTGGCCGAACCGGAAGTCGCCGCCATCGGCCTTGGCGCCCGTGACTCGCTGCGCCTGGAAGCCGGCCTGTGCCTGTACGGCCACGACATGAACACCGAGACCACGCCGATCGAAGCCAGCCTGCTGTGGGCAATCTCCAAACCTCGGCGTGCCGACGGTGCGCGTGCCGGTGGTTTCCCGGGTGCAGAACAGGTCTTCGCTCAGCAGCAGAACGGCGTTCAGCGCAAACGCGTCGGCCTGCTGCCGCAAGAGCGTACGCCGGTCCGTGAAGGTGCAGAGATCGTCAACGAAGCGGGCGAGATCATCGGCAGCGTGTGCAGCGGCGGGTTCGGCCCGACCCTGGGCGGCCCGTTGGCCATGGGTTACCTGGACAGCGCCTACGTCGCACTCGATACGCCCGTTTGGGCAATTGTTCGTGGGAAAAAGGTGCCATTGCTTGTAAGCAAAATGCCATTTGTTCCACAACGCTACTATCGTGGTTGATCGACTGTTTCTATAAGTAACGCGATTGCGTTATGCGTGCACTAATGTGTAACGCAATCGCCATAAAACAGTGCACTCCACTTACATGCGATTCGAATTTGAACTTGGCTTATAACGTTCGAAAACAATTGAACAAGCTAATCGTATAAGCCGTACTAGTGAATCGACTAAGTGCCAGCAAGCGCAGGAAAACCGGGGCCTTCGCGGGGCTTGTTTTTTCTCCCGTAGTTGGCGTAGAGTTTGTCCACTGTGTTTGCATGGGTCAGCTTGGAATCGTGACCTGGGCAGTAGCCTACAAGTTAGCTACATCCCGTTCGACGTCTTCTTACTCTCCTGCAACCAGCCCCAGTACTCTTTCATGAGAAGGAGACTGTCATCAATTTTTGCGTCAAAGGAAATAAGAAATGTCCACACGTCAGAGCGGTACCGTCAAGTGGTTTAACGACGAGAAAGGTTTTGGTTTTATCACTCCAGAAAGCGGTCCGGATCTGTTCGTGCATTTCCGCGCCATTCAGGGCAACGGCTTCAAGAGCCTGAAAGAAGGCCAGAAAGTGACCTTCGTTGCAGTGCAAGGCCAGAAAGGCATGCAGGCTGACGAAGTACAAGCCGAAGGCTGATCTTCTGTTACGAAAAAGCCCCTGATATTGATATCAGGGGCTTTTTTGTGGGCGCAAATCCGTAAAATGGCGCTTCACTTTCCGTCCAGAGGCTGCCATGTCGAAACACCTGCTCACCCCCCAGGGCGATTTCCCCGCCGTCGGCCTGGGTCGTCGTCTGGCAGCGATGTTCTATGACTTTTTGCTGTGCACCGCTCTGCTGATCGTGACCGGTTTTGTTTACAAGCTGATCCAGGCGGCAATCATCGGCGAAGAGCGCCTGCGCGTCATGACCGACGCCGGGCAGCTGGATGGCGATCCGCTGTACTCCACGGTGTTGCTGTTGGTGCTGTTTGGCTTCTTTGCCAAATTCTGGACCCACGCCGGGCAGACCCTGGGCATGCAGGTCTGGGGCATTCGCGTGCAGAACGCCGATGGCACTGCGATCAGCCTGTGGCAGGCGTTGCTGCGGTTCATGGTGTCGATGGCGTCGTGGCTGTGCCTGGGCCTGGGTTTCTTCTGGTCGCTGCTCGATAAGCAGAAGCGCGCCTGGCATGACATCTACTCCGACACGCAGCTCGTGCGAATTCCGAAGAAAACCAAATAATCCTCCAGATGCAAAAACGCCCCGATCCAATCGGGGCGTTTTTGTTTGCGTCGCAAGGTCAGGCGTTGCCGGCCAGCTTCATCCGCGCGGCCTGAGTGAAATCGAGCATGCGCTTGAGCGGGCGGATCGCCTGAGGAATGAGAGCCGGGTCGACAAAGATCTCGTTCGAGCCGTCCTTCAGGCACTTCAGCGTGCGCTCAAGGGTGTTCATGGCCATCCACGGGCAATGTGCGCAACTGCGGCATGCCGCGCCGTTACCGGCGGTTGGTGCCTCGATGAAGACCTTGTCCGGGCACAGCTGCTGCATCTTGTAGAAGATACCGCGATCGGTGGCGACGATCAGGGTCTTGTTCGGCAGCGATTGAGCGGCGGCAATCAGCTGACTGGTGGAACCGACGGCGTCCGCCAACTCGATCACCGAAGTCGGCGACTCCGGATGCACCAGAATGGCCGCGTCCGGGTACAGCGCTTTCATGTCTTCCAGCTGCTTGGACTTGAACTCTTCGTGGACGATGCATGCACCATCCCAGAGCAGCATGTCGGCGCCGGTCTGACGCTGGATGTAGGTGCCCAGGTGCTTGTCCGGGCCCCAGATGATGGTTTCGCCGTTGTCCATCAGGCTTTCGACGATTTCCAGTGCACAACTGGAGGTCACTACCCAGTCGGCCCGGGCTTTGACGGCGGCCGAGGTGTTGGCATACACCACCACGGTGCGTTCAGGATGCTGATCGCAGAACGCCGAGAACTCATCCACCGGGCAACCCAGATCCAGCGAGCAGGTGGCTTCCAGGGTCGGCATCAACACACGTTTTTCAGGGTTGAGAATCTTCGCGGTCTCGCCCATGAATTTCACGCCGGCAACCACCACGGTCTTGGCCGGATGGGCGTTGCCGAAGCGCGCCATTTCCAGGGAGTCGGAAACACAACCGCCGGTTTCTTCGGCGAGGGCCTGGATGATCGGATCGCAATAAAAGTGGGCAACCAGCACCGCGTCCTGAGCCTTGAGCTCGGCGGCGATGGCGGAACGGTAATAAGCCTCCTCCTCGGCTGTCAGCGGCTTGGGCTGCTTGGCGTCGAGATGGGCTTGTACCAGAAGGCGTTCGGAAATCTGCGTCATGTTCGCAAGACCTGCAGGCGCATTCGCGCGAAAGTCGAGTATACACCCGGCTCCGGACCGCTTGAGGGTACCGCCGGGAAAGTGAGTATTATCAGGCACGGACAGCAATGAAGCTGCGCAAGGCTACAGAATATCCCGTTGATACAAAAGATGATTCTGACCTGCGTCACGGCGGGAAGAAACGAAGGGAGAGATGCACGAATCTCAGGCAAAAAAAAACCCGGAAATCCTCACTTTCGTGGGCCTTCCGGATTTTCTAAACCGCCAAATATGGTGGGTCGTGTGGGATTCGAACCTACGACCAATTGGTTAAAAGCCAACTGCTCTACCAACTGAGCTAACGACCCGCTGTGTGGTGGCGCGTATAATACTGATTTTTAAGGACTATTCAACACCTAATTTAAAAAAATCAAAAATAAGGTGTCGGGTCGCTGATTCCGGCCGCCGCGAAGCCTTCTGCACGCAGTCGGCAGCTGTCGCATTTGCCGCAAGCGCGGCCATCATCGTCCGCCTGATAGCAGGAAACGGTCAGCCCGTAATCTACTCCAAGCTTCACGCCTGCCTGGACGATCTGCGCCTTGCTCAGGTTCTGCAGCGGTGCCTGGATGCGGAAACCATTGCCTTCCACACCGGCCTTGGTTGCCAGATTGGCCATGCGCTCGAACGACTCGATGAACTCGGGACGGCAATCCGGGTAACCGGAATAGTCCACTGCGTTGACGCCGATAAAGATGTCGCGGGCGCCGAGCACTTCAGCCCAGCCCAAGGCCAGCGACAGGAAAACCGTGTTGCGCGCCGGCACATAAGTCACCGGAATGCCTTCGCCCAGCTCTTCCGGGATATCGATGCTAGTGTCGGTCAGGGCCGAACCACCCATGCCGTTCAGGTTCAGGCCGATCACCTTGTGCTCGACAACGCCCAGGTCGCGGGCAACGCGAGCGGCGGCATGCAGTTCGGCGTGGGAACGCTGACCGTAATCGAAACTCATGGTGTAGCAGGCGTAGCCTTCAGCGCGGGCCATGGCCACGACAGTGGCCGAGTCCAGGCCACCCGACAGCAGGATTACCGCACGTTTTTCGCTAGTGTTCAGTTGTTCAGTCATCTCAGCGCCCCGGCTCATCATTCCATAGATATTTATGCAGCTGCAGTTGCAGGCGCACTGGCAGGTTATCCGCCACGATCCAGTCCGCCAGATCCCGAGCATTCAGGTCGTGGTGACTTGGGGAAAACAGCACTTCACCCGTACGTCGCTCAAGACCGTACTGGATCAGCTTCGATACCGCCCAGTCATAGTCGTCCCTCGAGCAGATGACAAACTTCACCTGATCGTTGGGCGTCAGCAGTTCGATGTTCTCGTAACGGTTACGATGGGCTTCTTTGGAGTCTGGCGTCTTCAGGTCGACCACCCGACTGACCCGTGGATCGACCGCCGAGATGTCGAGGGCGCCACTGGTTTCAATCGAGACTTCATAGCCGGCATCGCACAATTGCTTGAGCAAAGGGATTGCATTGGGCTGTGCCAACGGCTCACCGCCAGTGACGCAGACGTAGCGCGGGCGAAAGCCGGCCACTTGCTCGAGGATGTCGTCGAGGGTACGGATCGTGCCACCGCTGAACGCGTAGGCGCTGTCGCAGTATTGGCAACGCAATGGGCAACCGGTCAGGCGCACAAAAACAGTGGGCAACCCGGCAGTCCGCGTTTCCCCCTGCAACGAGTAGAAAACTTCGGTAATTCTCAATGTGTCTTGCATAGTCGCCACGGGCGTAACAGCTAAACAGGCTGTCCGCCTCCGTCAGGCACCTCTGGCAACCCCGCCAACGCGTAGATCACCAGAAGCGTGTTTCATAAAAGGGCGTGAATTCTAACGAAAAAACCCGCGACAAGCGCGGGTTTCTTCCAAACGGGTCAACGCTGTTACATGCGTTGCAGATCGCGCTGGGCCAACTGAGCGGCGGACGTACCCGGATACTGGGCCACCACCTGCTGCAGAATGCCTTTGACCTTGTCGGTATGACCGAGGCGGCGCTCTACGTCAGCCAGCTTGTACAGCGAATCCGGCACTTTGGCGTGCTTGGGATACAGCTGCGAAACCTTGGCAAAAGCCTGACCTGCACCTTGCAGATCGCCTTTGGCCAGGTTCACTTCACCCAGCCAGTACTGGGCGTTGCCCGCGTATTGGCTGTTCGGGTATTTACGCAGGAATGCGGCAAACGCCTGGCTGGCCTTGTCGAAATCCTTGGCTTTGATCAGGTCGAAAGCTGCGTCGTAATACAGCTTTTCCTTGGCCGGATCAGCCGGTTCGCTACCTGCGGCAGGTGCCTGGGCGGCAGCAGCGGCGCCGGCTCCAGCAGCAGCACCGGCAGCAGCACTTGCATCGCCACCGGCAGAAGAATTCTCGGGAGTCGCGGCTGGTGCAACGCCGGATCCTATGCGCCGATCAAGATCCTGGTATCGCTCCAGGGATTCCTGCTTCATGCGCGCAACCTGATTCTGCAGTTCTTCGATCACGCCTTGCTGGCGAGATATCTGATCCTGCATTTGTTGCAGTTGGTTGAACAGCATGCCTTGTGCCGAGGCAGGGGCCGAAGCCGCTCCCCCGGCATAGGCGCCGTTCGTACCGTAACCTGCAGGCGGATAACTGCTCCCGCTATTGTTATAACCGGAGTTGTCATCGACCACAGGAACCGCAGCCCACGCCGCAAGCGGCGCGAGGCTGAGAGCCAGAACAGTTACAGCACGACGGCACGTTCGCATATCGAATTACTTACGCAGTTCGACGCGACGGTTTTGAGCCCAGGACTGCTCGTCGTTGCCGGTAGCAACTGGACGCTCTTCGCCGTAGGAAACCAGTTCCAGCTGAGCTGGGGAAACACCTTGCAGTACCAGGTAGCGCTGAACGGCTTTCGCACGACGCTCGCCCAGTGCCATGTTGTACTCACGAGTACCACGTTCGTCGGTGTTGCCTTCCAGAACAACGCGAGCGCCGTTTGCTTTCAGGTCTTTGGCGTGAACGTCCAGAGCGCGCATGGCTTCTGGCTTCAGGTCCGAGCTGTCGTATTCGAAGTAGAAGGTGGTGATTGCGCGCAGAGCAGCTTCTTCGCTCAGGGAACCGTCAACTGCACCAGTGTTTGCGCCGTAACCAGCGTTTGGATCAACAGCGCCTTCACCGGCGTTGTCGCCGCCTTTGGACGAGCAACCTACAGCTACAGCCATGGCCAGAGCCAGCGCAGCAAATTTACCAAACTTCAGCATTTCCATCGTGAAACTCCTAATGAACCCCAGTGTGTTAAGTAAAACGTAAAGCGCCGCGTCAGTTCAGGTAAGGGGACCAGGACGGTTCTCTGACTTCGCCTTGAGCGGTAGGAAGCGGGAGCCTCACGCGTCCATTAATGGACACGAGCATCAAGACTCCCCGGCCCTGCTGGCGGGTGGCGTAGATTACCATGGTGCCGTTGGGCGCAACAGTAGGCGACTCGTCCAGAGTGCTATCAGTGAGGATTTTTACACTTCCGCGCTGCAAATCCTGAGCCGCCACTTTGAAATTGGTGAAACCGTCCTGACGATGGATCATCACCAGGGTCTTTTCATCCGCCGAAAGCTTGGGGTTGGCGTTGTAGTTGCCCACGAACGTCACACGCTCGGCACCGCCACCGCCAGCACTGGTCTTGTAGATCTGCGGTTTGCCGCCACGGTCGGAGGTGAAGTAGATGGTCGAACCATCCTTGCCCCAGTACGGTTCGGTATTGATGCCAGGGCCTGCGGTTACGCGGGTGATCTGACGCGAACCTAGGTTCATCACGTAGATGTCCGGGTTACCGTCTTTCGACAGCACGAACGCCAGGCGATTGCCATCCGGCGACCAGGCTGGCGCGCCATTCAGGCCTTCGAAGTTGGTGATCTGCTCGCGGCGACCGGTGTCGATGTTCTGCATGAAGATGCGCGGACGCTTCTGCTCGAACGACACATAGGCGATACGCTTGCCGTCCGGTGCAAAACGCGGCGACAGGATCGGCTCACGCGATTGCAGCAGGGTCACGGCACGGGCGCCGTCATAGTCCGAACGCTGCAGGGTGTAACGGGTGTTCTTCTCGGAGAAACGCTCGGCCGTGACGTACAGCAGGCGAGTCGAGAATGCACCTTTGATACCGGTCAGTTTTTCGAACGACTGATCGGAGATGTAGTGCGCCATGTCGCGCAGCTGTTCGGTGGTACCGGACACGCTGCCGTCAGCCACTTTCTGTTCGGTGGCGACGTTGAACAGAGCCCACTGCACCTGCAGACGGCCACCGGCCGGCACGATGCTGCCGACCATCATGTATTGCGCGCCCACCGCCTTCCAGTCACGGAAGATGATTTCGCTTGGCTGGCTTGGCTGGCTGATCATGTTTTGCTTTGGAATCGGCGAGTAATAGCCCGAGTTGCGCAAATCGTTACCAATGATTTCAGCCATGTCATCCGGCAGGACGGCACCGCCCTGGAAACCGAACGGTACGACCGCGATCGGCGTTGCCCGATCGCTGCCGCTGGTGACCAGAATGTTCTTTTCATCCGCCATCGCGATCCCTGCCATGCAGCAGATCACGACCAGCATTCCTCGAAGAAGGTTTCTCACAAGGCTAGATCCTCAGGTGTGAATGTCATCTTGAATGAACGATACGGAGCGAAATCGCTCGGCTTCATTCCCTGCATTTCCGTCAAACGTCCAATATTCTTGACCGCTGCCACTGCCGACGCATCGAACGGACCGTCGCCACTGGACTTGGCCACGCTGACCGAGGTCACCGTACCGTCCGGCAACATGCCGATCTGCAGCACAACCGTCATGCCTTTGCGTGCTGAAGGTGGACGCGCCCAGCCTTCTGCTGCCCGCGCACGAATCAGGTCATCGAAACTGCCCGCGACTTCGTCGCCCTGCTCATCGGCCAAGGCCTGCTGGCGCTGCGGCGTGTCGGAAAGCAAATCTGCCAGGGCCTGAGCCTTTTTGTCTTCGGCGGATTTACGTGCCGCTTCCTGCGCTTTCTTCTTCGCAGCATCGGCAGCAGCTTTCTTCTTCGCGTCTTCGGCGACTTTCTTCTTCGCCTCTTCAGCTTCAGCTTTCTTCTTGGCGTCTTCGGCGGCTTTCTTTTTCGCGTCTTCGACGATCTTCTTCTTGGCTTCTTCAGCGGCCGCTTTCTTGGCCTCTTCTTCAGCAGCCTTTTTGGCTTCTTCTTCGGCTTTCTTCTTGGCTATATCAGCCAATTGTTTCTCTTCTGCCTTCTTGGCTTCGGCGGCTTTCTTGGCGTCGTCGGCTTTCTTGGCTTCATCAGCCTTCTTCGCCTCGTCCGCTTTCTTCGCCTCATCGGCCTTCTTGGCTTCCTCGGCCTTTTGAGCCGCTTCTTCTTTCTTTTGTTCCGCAGCCTTCACCGCTTCCTGCTCGACCTTTTTCTGCTCCATCTGCTCGACTTCGGTCTGGCGCGCGGCGGATTTCTTCGCCTCACCCGCAATCTTCTGATTGGTCTGAGTGGTTGCCTGACTTTTCGATTTCAGCTGGTACAGGGTCGCCTGGACAATCGGCTTGGCTGGCGGCAGCTCCGGGGTCAGGGCGAAACTGACAAACAGCATGCCGAACACCAGCACGTGCAAGCCAATCGCCCAGACACTAGGCCAGAAGTAGCTTTCCGAGGCGGACGGCTCTCGCTGTTGCTGCATCAGGGCGCCTCGGTGATCAAGCCAACGTTACCGACCCCGGCTTTCTGCAACCCGCCCATGGCGCCCATGACGGAGCCATAATCGACGGACTTGTCGCCACGGATGAAGACCTGGGTACGCTTGCCACCTTCAGTGCCGGCGCGAATGATCTTGGTCACCGCGTCGGTCATCTGTGGCAGGGTCATGGCCCGGTCCTGCTGCTTCTCGGTGTCGACTTCGCTGCCAAGGTTCCAGTAGTAGGTCTTGTCCGACTTGATCGAAATGGTCAGCACCTGGGTGTTGTTGTCCTGCGGCAAGGCTTCGCTGGAAACCTTGGGCAGATCCACTTTCACGCCCTGATTGAGCATCGGCGCAGTCACCATGAAGATGACCAGCAGCACCAGCATCACGTCGATGTAAGGCACTACGTTCATCTCGGCGACCGGCTTGCGCTTGTGTCGGGCTCGAGTGATTAAAGCCATC
Organism: Pseudomonas sp. 3-2; assembly: GCF_019710535.1. Classification (NCBI taxonomy): domain Bacteria; kingdom Pseudomonadati; phylum Pseudomonadota; class Gammaproteobacteria; order Pseudomonadales; family Pseudomonadaceae; genus Pseudomonas; species Pseudomonas sp. 3-2. Next base: position 5,016,410 of record NZ_CP081200.1, read on the forward strand.
GGGAAATACCTGCTTATTCTTCGCTGGTGTGCACTTTGCGGTGCAGGATCGCCTGGAACTCATCGGCGAAGGTGTAGTAGCGGCTCAGCAAGGTTTCGCTGCGGGCAGAGAAACGGTTGTAAGCGATAACGGCCGGGATCGCGGCGAACAGACCGATCGCGGTGGCGATCAGGGCTTCGGCGATGCCGGGTGCCACGGTGGCCAGGGTGGCTTGCTGGGCGCTGGCCAGACCACGGAAGGAGTTCATGATCCCCCATACGGTACCGAACAGACCGATGTACGGGCTGACGGAACCGACGGTGGCGAGGAACGGCAGGCTCTGCTCGAGCTTTTCTTCTTCGCGGGAGATGGCGACGCGCATGGCACGGGCCACACCTTCCATCACCGCTTCAGGATCGACGCCTGGCTGCTGACGCAGACGGGAGAACTCCTTGAAGCCGGCACGGAAGATCTGCTCGACACCCGAATCCGGATCCGGGTTGCTGCCGGCCTGACGGTAGAGTTTGGACAGGTCGATACCCGACCAGAAGCGCTCCTCGAAGCTCTCGAGGGCACGTCGACCGGCGCGTATCAGATTGCTGCGCTGAAAGATCATGATCCATGAGGTCACCGATGCGGCCACCAGAGTCAACATTACCAACTGCACCACGATGCTGGCATTGCTGACCAGGCTCCACATGGAGGAATGGTCGACGACGTTAGCTTCCACGCTTTATCTCCTGCTTTGAGTGTGTACCCGTGCCGACCGCGTCGGCAAAGGCCGCACGCAGGTCTTCGGGAAGGGCCCGGGGTTTCAAACTGTTAGTGCGCACACAGGCCACCAGAAACTGCCCTTCGCAGAGCAGCACATTATCCGTTGCCCGCCTGACCTGCTGTCGGAAGCGCAGGCTGGCACGGTTCAATTCGATTACATCAGCGCTTACCAGAAGCTCGTCGTCCAGTCGCGCCGGCGCGTGATAACGCGCTTCGCTGGAATGCACGACGAACAACAGGTCCTCCCCGGCCAGCGCCGATTGGGCAAAGCCCAGCTCCCGGAGCCGTTCGGTTCGAGCCCGTTCCATAAACTTGAGGTAATTAACGTAATACACGATGCCGCCCGCATCGGTGTCCTCGTAATAAACGCGACAACGATGTGCGAACGGCTCAAGCCCGTTTTGCGCGCGCATACTCTAGTGCTTACTCCTCGGGTTGCCAATCCAGCCAGGCAACTGTTTTTCATTGTTGGAAGGCTTTATCGCAAAAGTACCGTCCTGTGACAGTACAAACGCTGAATAAATCGACAATAAATGTGTATCAATCGTCCACGGCATCGAGAAACTCGTCTGCCACGGGCATTTCGCCCATTCGTGTCGGAATGTTTAAACCAAAATGCAGGTACGCGTGGCGGGTCACCACCCTGCCCCGCGGCGTACGCATGATGTAGCCCTGCTGAATCAGGTACGGCTCGAGCACGTCTTCGATGGTGTGGCGCTCTTCGCTGATCGCCGCCGCCAGACTGTCGATGCCCACCGGACCGCCGTCAAACTTCTCGATCATGGTCAACAGCAGACGCCGGTCCTGATGATCGAAACCATGCTCGTCGACGTCCAGCAGGTTCAGCGCCAGATCTGCGACGGACTTGGTGATGTGGCCCTTGGCCCGGACTTCGGCGAAATCCCGCACCCGGCGCAGCAGACGGTTGGCGATCCGCGGCGTGCCACGGGCGCGGCGGGCAATCTCGAAAGATCCTTCCGGATCCAGCGGCAAACCGAGGATATTCGCCGAACGGCTGACAATCGTCGCCAGGTCAGCGGTGCTGTAGAACTCGAGGCGCTGGACGATACCGAAACGGTCACGCAAAGGGTTGGTCAGCATGCCCGCCCGCGTGGTTGCACCGACCAGGGTGAACGGTGGCAGATCGAGTTTGATCGAACGCGCCGCCGGCCCTTCACCGATCATGATGTCGAGCTGGAAATCTTCCATCGCCGGGTACAGTACTTCTTCGACGATCGGCGACAGACGATGGATTTCATCGATGAACAGCACGTCGTGCGGCTCAAGATTGGTCAACAGCGCCGCCAGATCCCCCGGACGCTCCAGCACCGGACCGGAAGTGCTCTTGATCGACACGCCCATCTCCTGGGCAATGATGTTGGCCAGCGTGGTTTTACCCAGCCCCGGCGGACCGAAGATCAGGGTGTGGTCGAGGGATTCGCTACGGCCACGGGCGGCCTGGATAAACAGTTCCATCTGCTCGCGAACGGTCGGCTGGCCGATGTATTCGGCCAGGCTGACGGGACGTATCGCCCGATCCTGGACTTCTTCGCGCTCACGCGGACTGTGCGTGGCGGCGATCAGACGATCAGCTTCAATCACTTAAATCATTCCCTTCAGGGCGCGTCGAATCATGTCTTCGCTGCTCAGGCCTTTCTCTTTGATCGCGGAAATCGCCTTGCTCGCTTCCTGTGGCTTGTAGCCCAGGGAAATCAGTGCACTGACCGCATCGTTCTCGGCGGTGTTGACCGGCGCCGGGCCGTCCGGCTGGTTCGGCACCAGGGCGAACATGGCCGGCGAGGTTTCCCAGGCCTTGAAGCGATCCTTCAGTTCGACCAGCAGACGCTCGGCGGTTTTCTTGCCCACGCCCGGCACCTTGGTCAGCGCCGAAGTGTCCTGTGATTGCACGCAGCGGATCAGTTCGTCGACTTCCAGACTCGACATCAAGGCCAGGGCCAGTTTCGGTCCAACACCATTGAGACGGATCAACTCGCGAAAAAAGTCTCGCTCACGCTTGCCGGCAAAACCATAGAGTAACTGCGCGTCTTCGCGTACGACCAAATGGGTGTGCAAGGTCAGCGGTTCACCGACCGACGGCAGACGATAAAGGGTGGTCATGGGCACTTCCAGCTCATACCCGAGGCCGTTTACATCCAGAATCAGGTGCGGCGGCTGTTTCTCAGCCAGAGTGCCGCGCAAGCGTCCAATCACGTTTCAGATCCTTGAGCGTTGGCCAGCCGTGGGCTGGCGACCGACAGAGCATGGATTCACGGCCGACAACCCAGGCACGAAATCCACATTCCGTAAAAATGACTGCTGATGCTATCAGAGACGCAGGCGCCCGCCACGACTGCGTGCCGTTCCCAAGCCGTGCGGCAACAGACTGGAGCGCGTGTGAGCGTGACAAATGGCAATCGCCAGGGCATCCGATGCATCGATTTGCGGTTTGCTGGTCAGCTTGAGCATGTGCATGACCATCATCTGCACCTGCTCTTTATTAGCGGCACCCGTGCCGACCACGGCCTGCTTGACCTGGGTGGCCGTGTACTCGGCGATTTCCAGGCATTCTTCGGCGCCGGCAACGATAGCGGCCCCCCGGGCCTGCCCGAGCTTCAGCGCCGAATCGGCGTTTTTCGCCATGAACACCTTTTCGATGCCCATGGTGACCGGACCGTAGGTCTGGATGATTTCGCGCACGCCGCGATAAACGATCTGCAGACGTTCATGCAACTCGCCAGCGCCGGTACGAATGCAGCCCGATGCCACGTAGATGCAGCCGCCGCGTCCGGTATCGCGAACAATCCCGTAACCGGTGATACGCGAGCCGGGGTCGATACCAAGAATTAAAGTCATAACGCCTGCGGGTTCGGTAAAAACACAAAAATCAAAACATCAAATAACCAATGCGGGAGCGGGCTTGCTCGCGAAGGCGGCGTATCAGCAAGCATCAATGCTGGAGACACCCCGCCTTCGCGAGCAAGCCCGCTCCCACCGTGAAGCCTAGCCGCTCTTAGCCTAACTGAGCGGCCACGTCTTCCGGAATGTCCGCATTGGAATAGACGTTTTGCACGTCATCCAGATCCTCAAGCATATCGATCAGCTTGAGCACCTTCTCGGCGCCCTCCAGGTCCAGTTCGGCGCTGGTGGTCGGCTGCATGACGATTTCCGCGTCATCACCCTTGAAGCCAGCAGCTTCCAGGGCATTGCGCACTGCGTAGAAACTGGTGAACGAGGTGAACACGTCGATCGAGCCGTCTTCGTGGCTGACCACGTCGTCGGCATCGGCTTCAAGTGCCGCTTCTGTCAGTGCGTCTTCGTCGACACCCGGTGCAAAGCTGATCTGGCCCTTGCGTTCGAACAGATACGCCACCGAACCGTCGGTACCGAGGTTGCCGCCACACTTGCTGAACGCGTGGCGCACTGCCGCTGCGGTACGGTTGCGGTTGTCGGTCATGCACTCGACCATCACCGCTACGCCACCCGGGCCGTAACCTTCGTAGGTCAGCTCCTCAACATTGTCGGCCTCGGTCGCGCCGGCGCCACGGGCCACGGCGCGGTCGATGATGTCCCGGCTCATGTTGGCGCCCAGCGCCTTGTCCAGCGCCAGACGCAGACGCGGGTTGGAGCCCGGATCACCGCCGCCCTGACGGGCCGCCACGGTCAGTTCGCGGATCCACTTGGTGAAAATCTTGCCTCTCTTGGCATCCTGGCGTTCTTTGCGGTGCTTGATGTTCGCCCACTTGGAATGACCTGCCATAACTCGCTCCGAATTCTCTTGAACCAATGCCCGCCATGCATTCGCATCGGCCAGCAAAAAAATCTTGTTTTCAATCACTGCAGAAAGAAAAAAGGCGCATCCGAAGATGCGCCTTCAGGCCCGTCTTACTCGGCCTTTGGCGTTTCGCGCAAACGAATGTGCAATTCGCGCAATGCCTTGGCATCCACTACACCCGGCGCCTGCGTCATCACGTCGGCAGCACTCTGGGTTTTCGGGAAGGCGATCACTTCACGGATCGACTGGGCGCCAGTCATCAGCATCACCAGACGGTCCAGACCGAAGGCCAGACCACCGTGCGGCGGCGCACCGTATTTCAGGGCGTCGAGCAGGAAGCCGAACTTCTCTTCCTGTTCCGCTTCGTTGATGCCCAGCAGACGGAATACCGCCTGTTGCATCTCCTTGCGGTGGATACGGATCGAACCGCCACCCAGCTCGGTGCCGTTCAGCACCATGTCGTAGGCACGGGACAGAGCGCCCGCCGGGTTGGCTTCCAGCTCTTCCGGCGAGCACTTCGGCGCGGTGAACGGGTGGTGCAGCGCCGAGAAGCTGCCGTCATCGTTCTCTTCGAACATCGGGAAGTCGACGACCCACATCGGTGCCCACTCGCAGGTCAGCAACTTGAGGTCGTGACCGAGCTTGATACGCAGCGCGCCCAAGGCTTCGCTGACGATCTTGGCCTTGTCGGCGCCGAAGAACACGATATCGCCGTCGACTGCACCGACGCGATCGAGGATCACGTTCAAGTTGGCTTCCGGGATGTTTTTCACGATCGGCGATTGCAGACCATCAACACCGGCAGCACGCTCGTTGACCTTGATGTACGCCAGGCCCTTGGCACCATAGATGCCGACGAACTTGGTGTAGTCGTCGATCTGCTTGCGCGGCATGCTCGCCCCGCCTGGAACGCGCAGTGCGGCGATACGGCATTTCGGATCGTTGGCAGGGCCGCTGAAGACCTTGAAATCCACTTCTTTCAGCTGATCGGCCACGTCGACCAGCTCCAGCGGGTTACGCAGGTCCGGCTTGTCGGAGCCGTAACGGCGCATGGCTTCTTCGAACGTCATGTGCGGGAATTCGCCGAATTCCAGACCCAGCACTTCCTTGAACAGGTTGCGGATCATGCCTTCGGTCAGGCCCATGATGTCTTTTTCGTCGAGGAAGCTGGTTTCGATGTCGATCTGAGTGAACTCAGGCTGACGGTCGGCACGCAGGTCTTCGTCGCGGAAGCACTTGGCGATCTGGTAGTAGCGGTCGAAGCCGGCGACCATCAGCAGTTGCTTGAACAGCTGTGGCGATTGCGGCAACGCGAAGAACGAACCGGCGTGGGTACGGCTCGGCACGAGGTAGTCGCGCGCGCCTTCTGGCGTGGCACGGGTCAGGATCGGTGTTTCGACGTCGAGGAAGCCGTTTTCGTCGAGGTAGCGACGGATGCTGGTGGTCATGCGCGAACGCAGACGCAGCTTCTCGGCCATTTCCGGACGACGCAGGTCCAGGAAGCGATAGCGCAGGCGGGTTTCTTCGCCGACGTCGGAGAACTCGTTCAGCGGGAACGGCGGGGTTTCCGACTCGTTCAGCACTTCCAGCTCGTAGCCCAGCACTTCGATCATGCCCGACGCCATGTTGGCGTTAGTGGCACCGGCCGGACGCAGACGCACCTTGCCGGTGATCTTCACCACGTATTCGCTGCGCACGCGATCGGCGGCGGCGAAGCTCTCGGCGCGATCCGGATCGAACACTACCTGGGCCAGACCGTCACGATCACGGATATCGAGGAAAATCACCCCGCCGTGGTCGCGACGACGGTGAACCCATCCGCAAAGGGTAATTTCCTGGCCTTCCAGGCTTTCGTTCAGTTGGCCGCAATAATGGCTGCGCATCATGGTAGTGGTTCGCTTCTCGTAATTCGAAATTCGGTGGAGATCCCGCTGCACTCAAGCACTGTGCAACTTGTGGAAACTCGCGCGTGTCGTTCGACCTGGGTCTGAACCCTAGTCAGATTTGTCGCCACCGGCCAGGTTCTTCTTCGCGCCGGTCTTGAAATCGGTTTCGTACCAGCCACTGCCGCTGAGGCGAAAGCCCGGCATGGACAGCTGCTTCTTGAGTTCCGGCGCCTGGCAGGCAGGGCAATCGACCAGTGGTGCGTCGCTGATCTTTTGAATGGCTTCCAACTGATGACCACAGGAAGCACATTGGTAATCGTACATCGGCATGGGGTTGTCTCGGCAATCAGATTGCCAGCACGCGCAGGGCTGTGCGGCGAAAGGGCGGGATTATAGCCATTAAATGCGGCCTGTGCAGCCGGAAGACTGCACAGGCCGTCTCGTCAGTGACACCCCCCGTTATTGATCCCGGGAGAATCCCGCAGGCCGTGCACCACACACACCACCCGCACCAGACCGCTGAAGTTTTTCACCCCGCCATGGCGCAGGTGCACTTCACGATCAACGCGGGACAACAGCGTGCCGACCGAACAGCAATTGTCCTCGGCCATCCGGCCCAGAATGTTCCAGTAAACCTGCTCCAGCCGCATGCAGGTCGCGAACCCGTTCAAACGTACCGATCGGGACGACGGCCGGATCAACTCCATGTCGAATCCGCCGAGAAAGGGCTCCACGATTTTCTCTTGCTGCGAACCGCCAGCGATCTCTATTCGCCTGTCTCCACCTTCCATATCGTTGACACTCCTTTGCCATTTCTGCGCTTGTTTTCAAGGCAACATCCTGTGACCTCATTAAAAGCGCAGGCGCAAAGGCAGATCCAGATGACTTTTTGACCATCCGCGTAGGATAAGCCAACGCGATACGGAGGATCATGGAGCGGTGGGGCGTCTTCCTTGCTTCCTACATTCGCGAATGACTTTTCCGGGCAAAAAAGAGAACAGCGCACGAATGAAGTGAGTCCGTGCGCCTTCCGCCGTCAGGCCTCGAGCAGTGCGCGCAACATCCACGCGGTTTTCTCGTGAACCTGCATACGCTGAGTCAGCAGGTCGGCGGTCGGCTCATCGCTGACTTTATCCAGCAGGGGGAATATCCCCCGCGCCGTGCGAGTGACTGCCTCCTGACCCTCGACCAATTGTTTGATCATGTCCTCGGCACTCGGCACCCCCTCCTCCTCTTTAATGGAAGACAGCCGCGCATAGGTCGCGTACGCGCCCGGGGCGGGAAAACCCAGGGCCCTGATACGTTCGGCAATCGAATCCACCGCCAGGGCCAGTTCGTTGTATTGCTCCTCGAACATCAGATGCAGGGTCCGGAACATCGGCCCGGTGACGTTCCAGTGGAAGTTGTGGGTCTTCAGATACAGCACGTAGGTGTCCGACAGAAGGCGCGAGAGCCCTTCGACGATGGATTTGCGGTCTTCTTCACTGATACCGATATCGATTGCCATGTTTACCCCCTAAAGGCGATTGAATTCATCCAACAGGTGCCGCTGCACTGTAGCAAGGCCACCCCCGCCCCGCAGCCCCCGCATGACCCCGATAGACGCGACAAATCGTCCGACGCCTGCCGCTGGCCGGCGTAATTTGAGTACCCGCAGGCTTTGCTGTTAAATAGGCAGTGTGTCGCTACGCCCCGTTTTCCGGGCCTGCGCATAGGCTGATGCCGGGTACGTGTCCAACGCCTCTTTATTGTTCCGAAGCGAACCGTGCGCCTTCAGCTCTTCCTTGTGAGCCGTCATAACGTGAGTCAATAAAAATGTTGAAAATCGTCCACCTGCTAATGGGCGCAGCAGCCTTGCTGCTGTCCTTCATACCTAGCCTGAAGTCCGAAGCGGTACCTTACCTGCAACAACCCGATGCACTTTACCTGGCCTTTTTCGGCCTGCTGAACCTGATCCTTGCGCCAGTCATCCCTTACTGGAACAAAGGTCCGCGCCAGCATCTGCAAAACCTGGTCAGCGCCTTGCTGGTCCTGACCGTCGTCCTGCAAACCCTGACCCTGATCGCGCCGATGCCTGTCATCGCCGGCCAGCCAGCCGTACTGTTCAGCCTGGTGATTGCACTGGTTGCCGTGGTCCTGCACCTGGCCGTCAGCTTTTATAAATCCTCACCGGCCGCCGCTACGCAAAGCTACGACATGAGCAACCGCGATACCGGCACCGTCAAGTGGTTCAACACCTCCAAGGGCTTCGGCTTTATCTCCCGGGATTCCGGCGATGATATTTTCGTGCACTTTCGCGCCATCCGTGGCGAAGGCCACCGCGTTCTGGTCGAAGGCCAGCGCGTGGAGTTCTCGGTGATGAACCGTGACAAGGGCCTGCAGGCCGAAGACGTGATCGCCGCCCTGCCGCGTCGCTGATTCACGCCTCCCGGCAATAAAAAACCGCGAACAGCCTGGCTGTTCGCGGTTTTTTAATGCGCGCTTTTTTCACGGGAGCATGCCCGAACGCCTCTCAATAGTGTGGCGGCGGCGCGTCTTCCTCAAAGGATCCGATCTGGCCGACCATCTCTTCCTGACGCTTGAGTACAGCTGCCATCTGCAATTGCAGACGCTCAACCACCCGCTGCTGCTCCACCAGCACATCGTTCAATGCCTGAATGGTGTCGTCCTGAAACGCCAGGCGGCTTTCCAGCTCGGTAACACGTTGTTCGAGGCTCATGACTCAGCCCTCCAGAAAGGTGAAATCTTCGTCCAGCACCAGACGCAGGCGCTCGCGGATCGCGGCCACTTGCTCGGCACTGTAAGGCTTGGCGGGGTGCTTGCCCCAGACCGGCGCCGGCCAGGCGGCATCGTCCCGTTTACGCACGATGACATGCATATGCAGTTGGCTGACAACATTACCCAGGGTCGCGACATTCATCTTGTCGGCATCGAAGGAGTCCTTGAGCACTTCGGCCAGGGCCGTGGTTTCCTGCCACAAGCGCTGCTGGTCGGCGACATCCAACTGAAACAACTCGCTGATATCGTCGCGGCGTGGCACCAGGATGAACCACGGGTAGTTGGCATCGTTGGACAACAGCAGTCGGCAGAGCGGGAAATCGCCGATGGTCAGGGTGTCCTGTTGAAGTCGTGAATCTAAAGCAAACACTGCGCGCACTCCCGGCGGTTGACCTGTTTTCAGCTTAGCGCCCCACTGCGAAAGCAGCGCGCCAAACGACTGGACGGCAGCATACCTGCGATTGTGGAGTCCTTCACGGCGAATGCGCTACTGCAAGGATTTCCAGCGCCCCGGAATGAGCCATTTGCAGCATGAGCGCACCAGTACGGAACCTGCCAATGAATACGGCGCAAGGACCGGGTCATATCGTGGCGTTTACGGCCCTTCAACCGCTCAACTGTATGAATTCAGTACAGCCATTGAAATTTTTTGCACCAAAACCGCACAGCACGTCTACGCTCAGTGCGTCGGGCATCCGCCGAATACTCACTGACGGGGTGAACCGGTAACGTTTTTGGTTGTCGCGCTGCGACTTTCAGGGAGCAACACCATGCGAAGGATGGCGTCAAGCCTGTTCGAAAGACCCTCGAAGCCCCCGGTTTTATGAGGTTTTTACAGCATCAGACGAGCACCTTGAAAAAAACCGGAACAATTCAGCGGTTTGTGCACGCTTGTTGCATTCATACCCATATGGACTATAAGCGCACCACAAGAAGTGATGCCTTGAGCCCCATAAAAACAGTGGCAGGGTTGCCCGATGGAGATTCAAGCGTTTTGCCAAGGGACTCTTTTTTACCGATGCTCAAGCTCTGTAAAACAGCGCTGAAGTTGTCAGTCCCATTGCATTTGGACTGTAAATTTGCGACATCTACCAAGCCGTTTGCGACACGCTCGTAAAGAAGCTGAAAGGTTGGATTCGCAAGTATCGCCAACATGGTCGGCGTGATATAAGTTTGCGCCGACACAAAAAGAAAGAGCCGCCCAGATAATAAAACAGGTGGGACGGCAGTACTCTTCTAAAACCAAAGGAGCAAATCACGATGCGCGTGATGAAGTGGAGCATGATCGCACTGGCAGTTGCTGCAGCAGCCAGTACTCAAATGGCTACGGCCGCCCCGTTTGTAAGTGACCAGGCTGAAGCGAAAGGCTTCGTTGAAGACGCGAAAGCTGACTTGCTGATTCGCAACTATTACTTCAACCGTGACAACAAAGACGGTGCCCGTGACGTTAAAGACTGGACCCAGGGTATCTGGGGCAACTTCAGCTCCGGTTACACCCAAGGTACTGTTGGCGTCGGCGTTGATGCGTTCGGCTACCTGGCCATCAAACTGGACGGCGGCGCCGGCACCAGCGGCTCCGGCAACATGAGCCGCAGCAACGAATTCAATGCAAACGGTTCCCGCGACCCTGACGACAGCCAAGGCAAAGCCGGCGCTGCCATCAAGTTCCGCGTATCGAAAACCGAGCTGAAAATCGGTGACATGCAGCCTAGCACCGCTCCGGTGTTCGCTGTCGGCGGCTCCCGTATCCTTCCGCAAACTGCCAGCGGTTTCCAACTGCAGAGCAGCGAGATCAAAGACCTTGACCTCGAAGCCGGTCACTTCTACTCGGCAACCAGCCAGGACCGCAACTCCCGTGAAGGCGGTCTGTACGCGACCTACGCCGGCGTTGAAGCCAACACCATCGACTACTTCGGTGGCAAGTACGGCATCACCGAAAACCTGAGCGCATCGCTCTACGGCGCCAAACTGGAAGACATCTGGAACCAGTACTACGCCAACGTGAACCTCACCACTCCGTTCGGTGGTGACACCTCGCTGAACACCGACTTCAACATCTATCGCACCACCGACACCGGTAGCGCGAAAGCCGGTGACATCAGCAACACCGCGTTCTCCCTGGCCACCGCTCTCTCGTTCCTGAAAGCGCACACCATCACCCTGGCCTTCCAGAAGGTCAACGGCGACACTCCGTTCGACTACATCGGCGTGGGCAAGAACAACCGTGGCGGCGACTCGATCTTCCTCGCCAACTCCATCCAGTACTCTGACTTCAACGCCCCGGGCGAGAAGTCTGCCCAGATCCGTTACGACATCAAGATGGCCGAGTACGGCGTTCCAGGTCTGAGCTTCATGACCCGCTACGTTAAAGGCTGGGACATCGACGGCACCCACACTCCAGCAGGCAGCGCCTACGCTGGTCTGTATGGCGAAGATGGCAAACACAACGAAACCAACTTCGAAGCCAAATACGTAGTTCAGTCTGGCCCGGCCAAAGACCTGTCCTTCCGTATTCGTCAAGCCTGGCACTTCGCTAACGCCGACGAAGGCGAAGGCGATACCAAAGAGTTCCGTCTGATCGTCGACTACCCGCTGTCGCTTTTGTAATCGCACCGAGTTAGTTGCAGTAACAAAACAAAAAGGCCCATCTTCGGATGGGCCTTTTTATTGCCTGTCACTTGTAATAGATGCCTGACCGATAAGTCAGGCAATTAATTAGCAACCTATCATTACACTGCCGATTCCTGAACCACACGAATCACTCGTTGTGGAAAAGGAATATCAATGCCTGCAGTCTTTAAACGATCACGCGACTGTTCGTTAAACATGAACATCACATCCCAGTAATCCGCAGTTTTAACCCATACCCGCAGGGAAACAGTGATCGAACTGTCACCCAGTGTCGAAATAACGGCCTGAGGTGCCGGATCCTGCAGAACGCGCTCATCCTTGGCCAGATCCAGCAGCACCTGACGGGCCTTTTGCAGATCGGCTTCGTAATCCACACCTACATCAAACACAACCTTGCGCGTTGGCTGACGGTTGGTGTTGGTGATGATGCCGTTCGACAGGTTGCCGTTCGGGACAATGATGGTCTTGTTGTCGCCAGTGCGCAGCACGGTGTGGAAAATCTGAATGCTGTCGACGGTACCCGCCACACCCTGAGCTTCGATCCAGTCACCGATGCGGAACGGACGGAACAGCAGAATCAGCACGCCGCCGGCGAAGTTCGCCAGGCTGCCCTGCAACGCCAGACCGATGGCCAGGCCGGCCGCACCGATTGCCGCGACGAACGAGGTAGTCTCGACGCCGATCATCGACGCCACGCTGACGATCAGCAGCACCTTGAGAATGATGTTGGCCAGGCTGCTGATGAAACCTTGCAGCGCCAGGTCGGCATTGCGCAGGGCCAGCAGGCCGCCGAGCTTTTGCGTGACCTTGTTGATCAGCCACCAGCCGATGGCCAGGGTAATCACCGCCAGCAACACACGGCTGCCGTATTCCATGATCATCGGAATCCACGCCTGGGACGCCTTGACCAGGTTGTCCACCTCAGCATTCAAATCCATCTTTTATCTCCTGATTGCCGGCTTCCCGGGCTGTAAAAAACCAGCGGCAGAAAGACCGAACCGAACAGGGCTCAATCGTTTCTGCCGTCGCTTGGGCCTCGGACGCATTAAACGCCGAGAGGTTCCCGACCGAAAAGCTTAGTCGCGGAAGTTGTTGAACTGCAGTGGCATGCCAAATTCCTTGGCACGCAGGGCCGCGATGGCTTCCTGCAGGTCGTCACGCTTCTTGCCGGTCACACGTACCTGCTCGCCCTGAATGGCGGCCTGCACCTTGAGCTTGGCTTCCTTGATGTGGCCGACGATTTTCTTCGCCAGTTCCTTGTCGATGCCTTCCTTGAGGACGGCGTCCTGCTTCATCAGCTTGCCCGAGGCGAAGGAGTCTTTGACTTCGAGGCACTGCACGTCGATCTTGCGCTTGACCAGGGCCAGCTTGAGGATCTCGATCATCGCTTCCAGCTGGAAATCGGCTTCAGCGGTCAGGTGGACGGTCAGGTCCTTTTCCTTGTATTCGAAGCTGCCCTTGCCTTTCAGGTCATAACGACGATCGAGTTCCTTCACGGCGTTCTCGACCGCGTTGGTGAGTTCGTGTTTGTCCAGTTCGGATACCACGTCGAACGACGGCATGTAAGTTCTCCAATAAAAAGGCGCGCTCGTACGGGACGCGGCGCGCTTGGCTTGCGGTTAAAATCGGGCTCATTATAACGGGTCTTTTCCCACCGACACGGCGAGCCTTGCATGCCAGTACCTTACCGAGTGAAAAACTGATGTCCACCCCCTGGCACGTCCTCGGCGCCGGAAGTCTCGGCACGCTCTGGGCCACACGCCTGGCCCGGGCCGGCCTGCCGGTTCGGTTGATCCTGCGCGACATTGACCGCTTGCACGACTATGCGACGGCGGGCGGCCTGACCCTCGTCGAGCAAGGCGTGGCCAGCAGCTACGCCATCCCTGGCGAAACCCCGGACAGCCCCGAACCGATCCGCCGCCTGCTGGTGGCCTGCAAGGCCTACGACGCCGATACGGCCGTAGCCGGGCTTGCCCATCGCCTGGCACCGGACGCCGAACTGATTCTTTTGCAGAACGGCCTCGGCAGTCAGGAAGCAGTCGCCGCGCGAGTCCCGCAGGCCCGCTGCATCAGCGCCTCCAGCACCGAAGGCGCTTTTCGCGATGGCGACTGGCGCGTGGTATTCGCCGGCCATGGTTACACCTGGCTCGGCGACGCCGCTCATCCCGTGGCGCCATTCTGGCTGGACGATCTTGAGGCGGCAAAAATCCCCCATGAGTGGAGCGCCGACATCCTCACCCGCCTGTGGCGCAAACTGGCGCTCAACTGTGCGATCAATCCGCTGACGGTGTTGCACGATTGCCGCAATGGCGGCTTGCAGCAACATCACTGCGAAGTCGCCACGCTGTGCGGCGAACTGACCGAACTGCTCGAAAACAGCGGGCAACCGGCCGCGGCGGACAACCTGCAACAGGAAGTCGAACGGGTGATCCAAGCCACCGCGGCGAATTTCTCGTCCATGTACCAGGACGTGGCCAGTAAACGCCGCACCGAGATCAGTTATCTGCTCGGCCACGCCTGCAAGGTTGCAGAGCGTCATCAGTTGAACCTGCCTCATCTCAAGCAATTGCAGGAGCGCCTGAGCGCTCATCTGCACAGTCTCGGATTGCCCGTCGACTGAGCAGCGGCTACGCTGGCCACTTGTTCCTTTGCTGCGATAAACCTGATGCCATTGCGCCAGCGTCTTGAAAACCTGCCGGTCGGCCAGAAATTGTTGGCCGCCCTGCTGGTGCTGTTGACCACTGTGTTGCTGGTCGCCAACCTGACCTTTATCAGCGCCGCCTATTACATCTCCCAGGAAAGTATGGCCCCCCAGGCGTTGCAGACCATCGGCCGGCTGGTGTCGAACCCGAGCCTGGTGGCCGACGCCTTGCAGTCGCCACAAAGCGCCGAGCGTTTGCTCAAGGAGCTCGACAGCTATTCCCCGCTGCGTGCCGCCGCGCTGTATGACGGCAAGGGCGAACGCTTGGCGCAGTTGCAGCACGGCGACAAACTCAACCTGCCGGAACGCTACCGGCACATCGAAGCCTGGCAACTGACCGAGTTCCGCAGCAACCAGTTGATCACCCTGCCCCGCCCCGGCACCGCACCGGGCCACCTGTTGCTGGTGGCCAGCAGTGAACTGCCGGTGGCGTTCTACACCGGCACGCTCACCGCCAGTCTGGGGATTCTGATTTTCAGTGTGCTGCTGTGGCTGGTCATCGCCCGGCAGATCAAGCGCCTGATCACCCGGCCGATCCATCAGCTCGAAGAACTGTCCCGCCAGGTCACCCGCGAAGAGAACTACGCCCTGCGCGCCTCCCGGGGCAACCATGACGAAATCGGCAGTCTGGCCGAAGCGTTCAACACCATGCTCTCGCGCATCGAGGCCCGGGAGCAGCAACTCAAGCGCGCCCGCGATGACTCGCAAGCCGCCTACGATCAGGCCCAGGGTCTGGCTGAAGAAACCCGCCACACCAACCGCAAGCTGGAACTGGAAGTCCAGGTGCGCAGCAAGATCGAAAAAAAACTCACCGGGTTCCAGAACTACCTCAACAGCATCATCGACTCCATGCCCTCGGCGCTGATCGCCCTCGACGAACAGCTCTACGTCACCCAATGGAACCAGGAGGCCAGCGCCCTTTCCGGTACCCGGCTGGACGAAGCGCTCAACCAGCCGATCTTCCTCGCGTTCGAGCCGCTCAAGCCGTTCCTGCCGCAACTCAAGCAGACCGTCGAACAGCACACGGTGGCGAAAATCGAGCGGGTGACATGGTTCAAGGACGACGAGCCCAAGCACTACGCCCTGACCTTCTATCCGTTGATGGGCGGTGCCGGACGCGGCGTGGTGATCCGCATCGACGACATCACCCAGCGTCTGTCGCTGGAAGAAATGATGGTGCAGTCGGAGAAAATGCTGTCGGTCGGTGGCCTCGCCGCCGGCATGGCCCACGAAATCAACAATCCGCTGGGGGCGATCCTGCACAACGTGCAGAACATTCGCCGACGTCTGTCGCCAGACCTGCCGAAGAACCTCGAGCAGGCCGAGCAACTGGGCATCGAACTCGATACCGTGAACCGCTACCTGCAAGGCCGGGAAGTCCCGCAACTGCTCGACGGCATCCAGCAGGCCGGTGCGCGGGCGGCGAAAATCGTCACCCACATGCTCAGTTTCAGTCGCCGCAGCAACCGCCAGATGGCGCCGTGCGACCTGCCGGCGCTGATCGATCAAGCCGTGGAGATCGCCGGCAACGACTTTGACCTGGCCATCGGCTTCGACTTCAAGGGTCAGGCTATCATTCGCCAGTTCGACCCGGCGCTGGGCCCGGTGCCCGGCACTGCCAACGAACTCGAACAGGTGCTGCTGAACCTGCTGAAAAACGCCGCGCAGGCGATCCACCAGCGCGAAGATGACAGCGAGCCAGGGCGAATCACCCTGCGCACCCGTCTCAATCCACCATGGGCCGAGATTCAGGTCGAGGACAACGGCATCGGCATGAGCGAGAACGTGCGCAAGCGCACCTTCGAACCGTTCTTCACCACCAAGGAAATCGGCCAGGGCACGGGGCTCGGGCTGTCGGTGTCGTACTTCATCATCACCAACAACCACAAAGGGCAGATGGAAGTGCAGTCGGCGCCAGGGCAAGGCACCTGCTTCACCCTGCGCCTGCCACTGGCGCAACCGGCGCCCATCGCCGCCGAAACCAATCTACTACCGAGGTAAACCATGGGCTTTCGCTTGTCGAAGATCTACACCCGCACTGGCGACAAGGGCGAAACCGGACTCGGCGACGGCCGCCGGGTACCCAAGGATCATCCGCGCATCGAGGCCATTGGCGAGGTCGATACGCTGAACAGTCAGGTCGGCGTGCTGCTGGCCGGATTGATCGCCGAGCGCGAAACCTGCCCCGGTCTGAATGAACTGATCGACGTGTTGGCGCCCTGCCAGCACCGGTTGTTCGACCTTGGCGGTGAACTGGCGATGCCGGAGTATCAGGCATTGAACACAGCAGAAATCGAACGGCTGGAAGCCGCCATCGATGTCTGGAATGAAGAATTGGGGCCGCTGGAGAATTTCATTCTGCCGGGCGGTTCGATGCTGATTGCCCAGGCCCATGTCTGTCGCAGCCTGGCGCGCAGTGCCGAGCGGCGTTGCCAGCATTTGAATGCGATCGAACCGTTGGCCGGGGTTGGCCTGGCGTATATCAATCGCTTGTCGGATCTGTTGTTTGTGGCGGCGAGGTTGATTGCGCGGCGCCAGGGTATCGTCGAGATTCTGTGGCAACCGGCGGCGAAACCTTCAGAGGTGTAGCGCCGATCAGGACGCCTTCGTCGGAACGCCGCCCGGAGCAAGCCCGCTCCCACAGTTGATCGAGTTCCTCCTGCGGCAATGCAATCAACCGTGGGAGCGGGCTTGCTCGCGAAGGGACATCAGCCTCAATAAAGAATCAGGCCTCAGGCCAGAACGCTCGAATCCCCGCCACACCCTGAGCCCCGGCATTCCACGCTTGTTCACGCTCCGCCGGTCCGACTCCGCCCAGCAGAAACACCGGCTTGCTGAAACCTTCGATCAGCGTCGACGCCTGCTCCCAGCCCAACGGCTGCGCATCCGGGTGAGTCAGGGTCGGTTGCACCGGCGACAGGGTCACGAAATCCACACCCATCTGCTCGGCCAGTGCCAGTTCTTCAGCGTTGTGGCAGGACGCCGCCAGCCAGCGCTCCGCCGGCAGCGGACGCCCCGCAGCCGCATACTTGCGCAACTGTGCCGAGGTGATGTGCCAGCCGGCGGCCGGGAAATCGCCCAGCCACTCGAACGGGCCCTTGATCATCAACTGCGCCTTGCCGGCGCACAGGCCGACCGCATCCACCGCCAGATCGCGGTACTTCGGGTCATAACCATTGGGCGCACGCAGCTGGATCAGCTTGATACCGCCGGCAATCGCCTTCTGGATACCGCGCAGCAAGGCCGGGGTTTCCAGGTCTTCCGGGGTGATCAGGTATTCAGCGGGCAGACGCGCCGCCGCGACGATCGGCTGGTTGGCCGCCGGGAATTCGTAATCCGTCAGCGCTCTGGCAGAAACCCAGGCCAAAGGCTGGCCTTCGGCGCCATGAGGTTCGCCGGTGAAGCTCGACACTTCCCAGACATCCAGCAACACCTGCTTGTCCGGATAATCGTGGCGCACTTTGATCAGCGGCCGGGCAGCGCCGACAACGATGCCCAACTCTTCGTGCAGCTCGCGGGCCAGGGCGGTCTGCACCGACTCGTCGGCTTCGACCTTGCCACCGGGAAATTCCCAGAGGCCGCCCTGATGCTGGGTATCGGCACGGCGGGCGATCAGAATTTTGCCGCTGCCATCACGAATGACGGCGGCGGCGACGTGTACGCGTTTCACGACTGCAATTCCTCCAGTCCGGCCTTTTGCCAGGCCTTGAAGGCTGGCCATTGGTAGACGGTTTCAACATAGGCTTGATCATCAGCCGGCAGCTTCACCTGATAGGTGCGCAGACGCACGGCAATCGGGGCGAAGAACGCATCGGCCAGCGACACCCGACCAAACAGGTAAGGCCCCGGTTCGGTCGCGACAGCACGGCATTCGGCCCACAGCGCGAGCATGCGCTCGACATCGACCTTCACTTCCGGCGGCACCGGATTGAGCGGCGCGTCGTGGCTCAGATTGAACGGCATGTGGTTGCGCATGGCGAAAAAGCCGCTGTGCATCTGCGCGCAGGCGGATCGCGCCTGGGCTCGGGCGAAGATATCGGTCGGCCAGAGTTGCTCGGAAGGAAACTGTTCGGCCAGGTATTCGGCAATCGCCAGCGAATCGGCAATGGTGCCGCGGGCGGTTTTCAGCAGCGGCACCTTGGCGGTCGGCGAATGGGTAAGCAACCGCTCGCGGGTGTCGGGCTTGCCGAGTTTGACCAGTTCTTCGGTGTAGGGCGCGCCGGTCAGTTCAAGCGCCAGTGCCGCGCGCAGGGACCAGGAGGAAAGCAGTTTGTCGCCGATGATCAGGTGAAGGCTCATGTTCGGGTCCTTTCATGGGACAGAAGAAAAGGAGGTCCGCAGACCTCCTTCTTCGGCAGGGATCAGGTGCGGTATTCGGCGTTGATCTTCACGTACTCGTGGGACAGGTCGGTGGTCCAGATGGTTTCGCTGCAATCGCCGCGACCCAGTTCGATACGGATGGTGATTTCTTCCTGTTGCATCACCGCCGAGCCCTGGGCTTCGGTGTAAGTCGCGGCGCGGGCGCCACGGCTGGCGATGCACACCTCGCCAAGGAATACGTCGATCTTGCTTACGTCCAGGTCCGGCACGCCGGCCCGACCAACGGCAGCGAGGATTCGGCCCCAGTTCGGGTCGGACGCAAACAGTGCCGTCTTGATCAGCGGCGAGTGGGCCACGGTGTAGCCGACGTCCAGGCATTCCTGGTGATTGCCGCCGCCGTTGACTTCAACGGTCACGAACTTGGTCGCGCCTTCGCCGTCACGCACGATGGCCTGGGCCACGTCCATGCACACCTCGAACACGGCTTGTTTCAGCTTGGTGAACAGCTCGCCTTCGGCACGGGTGATTTCCGGCAGCGCAGCCTTGCCGGTGGCGATCAGCATGCAGCAATCGTTGGTCGAGGTGTCGCCGTCGATGGTGATGCGGTTGAACGACTTGTTGGCGCCGTCCAGGATCAGGTTGTGCAGCACGTCGCGAGAGACTTTGGCGTCAGTGGCGATGTAACCGAGCATGGTCGCCATGTTCGGACGGATCATGCCCGCGCCCTTGCTGATGCCGGTGACGGTGATGGTCACGCCGTCATGCTGGAACTGGCGGCTGGCGCCTTTTGGCAGCGTGTCGGTGGTCATGATGCCGGTGGCGGCGGCTTCCCAGTTGTTTTCCGACAGGTCGTCCAGCGCGGCCTGCAGGGCGCCTTCGATCTTCTCGACCGGCAGCGGCTCGCCGATCACGCCAGTGGAATACGGCAGGATCTGGCTGGCATCCACGCCGGTCAGTTCAGCCAGTTTGGCGGTGGTGCGCTCGGCAGCAGCCAGGCCCGGTTCGCCGGTGCCGGCGTTGGCATTGCCGGTGTTGGTCAACAGGTAGCGCACAGCGTTCTGCACGCGTTTCTTGGCCAGGATCACCGGCGCTGCACAGAAAGCGTTCAACGTAAACACGCCCGCCACGGTGGAACCTTCGGCGCAACGCATCACGACGACATCCTTGCGCCCCGGGCGCTTGATGCCGGCCGAAGCGATACCGAGTTCAAAACCGGCAACCGGGTGCAACGTTGGCAAAGGACCAAGACCAACAGCCATGAATGCGCTCCTTACTCAATGATGTCAGCACCGCCAAGCGTAGTGACGGTGGTGTAAATGGCAAAACGCCGCGACGGCTGGTGCCGGTCGCGGCGCGGGTATTTCAGCGATTGAAACGGGTTTTACTGGATCTGCCCGTGGCAATGCTTGAATTTCTTGCCCGAACCGCAGTAGCACAGTTCGTTGCGGCCCAGCTTCTGCTCGTTGCGCACCGGGGCGGTGGCGAGGGCCACATCGACCTCTTCACCGACCAGTGCTTCCGGTTGATCCAGACCTGGCGCTTCAGCGTGTTCGAACTGCATGCGGGCGGCCAGTGCTTCGGCTTCCTGACGCAGGCGTTGCTCTTCCTCGGCCGGATCTTCGCGGCGAACCTGAACGTGCGACAACACACGGATCGAGTCGCGCTTGATCGAATCCAGCAGCTCGGAGAACAGCGTGAAGGACTCGCGCTTGTATTCCTGTTTCGGGTTTTTCTGCGCATAACCACGCAGGTGGATACCGTGACGCAGGTGATCCATGGTCGACAGGTGGTCTTTCCACAGGTCGTCCAGAACGCGCAGCACGATCTGCTTCTCGAACGAGCGCAGGGCTTCAGCGCCAGCCTGGTCTTCTTTTTCGTTGTACGCGGCGATCAGCTCGTTCATCAGCTTTTCGCGCAGGGTTTCTTCGTACAGGTGATCGTCTTCGTCGAGCCATTGCTGGATCGGCAGTTTCACGCCGAAGTCGCTGGCGATCGACGCTTCCAGACCGGCCACGTCCCACTGCTCTGGCAGCGATTGCGGCGGAATGTGCGCGCTGACGGTGGCGTTCAGAACGTCCTGGCGGAAGTCAGCGATGGTTTCGCCGATGTTGTCCGCAGCCAGCAACGTGTTACGCATGTGATAGATCACTTTACGCTGTTCGTTGTTGACGTCGTCGAACTCGAGCAGTTGCTTGCGAATGTCGAAGTTGCGGCCTTCAACCTTGCGCTGTGCCTTCTCGATGGCGTTGGTCACCATGCGGTGTTCGATCGCTTCGCCAGGCTGCATGCCCAGGGCTTTCATGAAGTTCTTCACCCGGTCGGAGGCGAAGATACGCATCAGGCTGTCTTCCAGCGACAGGTAGAAGCGGCTGGAACCGGCGTCACCCTGACGGCCGGCACGGCCACGCAGCTGGTTGTCGATACGACGGGATTCGTGACGCTCGGACGCGATTACCTGCAGACCGCCGGACTCCAGCACTTGCTGGTGACGCTTCTGCCAGTCGGCCTTGATCTGGGCGATCTGCTCAGGGGTCGGGTTTTCCAGCGACGCGACTTCAACTTCCCAGTTGCCGCCCAACAGGATGTCGGTACCACGACCGGCCATGTTGGTAGCGATGGTCAGTGCGCCCGGACGACCGGCCTGCGCGATGATTTCAGCTTCTTTTTCGTGGAACTTGGCGTTCAGAACCTTGTGTTCGATGCCTTCCTTCTCGAGCAATGCGGACATGTGCTCGGAGGTTTCGATGGTCGCAGTACCCACCAGCACCGGACGGCCGGCGGCCATGCTTTCCTTGATGTCATTGACGATCGCCGCGTATTTCTCTTCGGCGGTCAGGAACACCAGGTCGTTGTAATCCTTACGGGCCAACGGCTTGTTGGTCGGGATCACGATGACCTGCAGGCCATAGATCTGATGGAATTCGAACGCTTCGGTGTCGGCGGTACCGGTCATGCCGGACAGCTTTTCGTAGAGGCGGAAGTAGTTCTGGAACGTGGTCGATGCCAGGGTCTGGCTCTCGGCCTGGATGTTCAGGCCTTCCTTGGCTTCGATAGCCTGGTGCAGACCTTCTGACAAACGACGGCCGGGCATGGTACGGCCGGTGTGTTCGTCGACCAGTACGACCTGACCGTCCTGCACGATGTATTCGACGTTGCGATGGAACAGCTTGTGCGCACGCAGACCGGCATAAACGTGAGTCAGCAGGCTCAGGTTATGCGCCGAGTACAGGCTCTCGCCTTCGGCCAGCAGACCGATGCTGGTCAGTTGGTCTTCGATGAACTGGTGACCGGCTTCGTTGAGTTCGACCTGACGGGTCTTCTCGTCGACGGTGTAATGGCCTTCCTGGGTGACTTCGCCTTCGACTTCTTCGACGTGCAGCTTGAGTTTCGGGATCAGCTTGTTGATCTCGATATACAGCTTGGAGCTGTCCTCGGCCTGACCGGAAATGATCAGCGGGGTACGCGCTTCGTCGATGAGGATGGAGTCGACTTCGTCGATCACGGCAAAGTTGAGTTCGCGCTGGAATTTCTCTTCCATGCTGAACGCCATGTTGTCGCGCAGGTAGTCGAACCCGAATTCGTTGTTGGTACCGTAGGTGATGTCGGCAGCGTAGGCGGCGCGCTTCTCTTCCGGCGGCTGGAACGGCGTCACGATACCGACGCTCAGACCGAGGAATTCATACAGCGGACGCATCCAGTTGGCGTCGCGGCGGGCCAGGTAATCGTTCACGGTCACAACGTGCACGCCCTTGCCGGACAGCGCGTTGAGGTAAACGCCCAGGGTACCCACCAGGGTCTTGCCTTCACCGGTGCGCATTTCGGCAATCTTGCCTTCGTGCAGGGTCATGCCGCCGATCAGCTGGACGTCGAAGTGGCGCATGCCCATGACACGCTTGCCGGCTTCGCGGGCGACCGCAAAGGCTTCCGGCAACAGCTTGTCGAGGGTCTCCCCCTTGGCAATGCGGTCCTTGAACTCTGCGGTCTTGGCGCGCAGTTGATCGTCCGAGAGGGCGACCATCTTCTCTTCGAAGGCATTGACGAGCTGCACCGTCTTGAGCATGCGTTTGACTTCACGCTCGTTCTTGCTTCCAAAAAGTTTCTTTAACAAAGGCGCAAACATATCGGCAGGATCTTCCACACTAAAGGGATGGAGGGCGGCCCCGTGAGTCGCCCGTGCAGCCCTCATGGCCGCATGCGAACGAGCATTCTACCCGGAAACGGTGGTGAGGAAAGTGGGGATATTCCACGATGCTGGCACTGCGCTTTGACGGGGCTCACTTAAAATAGGGGCGTTTTGCTCAACTTCAAGCCGTACAGGGAAGAAGTTAGTCGTTGATTTAATGGGCAAAGCAGGGACAAAAGCAATGGGCGAGTGAAATGGGTGCCATCTGCTACCATGGCGCCTCTGTCACTTCAGGTCCTAGATCATGGCATTTCGCCCTCTCACAGCCAGAGCGCCCGCCGTTCTGCTACGCGAAGCCAGGCCGTTGAAAGCCATCCTCGGTCATGCCCAGCGTCTGGCCCATCTGCAACGTCTGCTCGAAAGCCAGCTGCAACCTGCCGCCCGCGCGCACTGCCACGTGGCCAAGTGGCGCGAAGGCGAGCTGCTGCTGATCGTCACCGACGGCCATTGGGCTACGCGCCTGCGCTATCAGCAGAAACGCCTGCAACGGCAACTGCAGATGTTCGATGAGTTCGCCAATCTGACACGGATCAAATTCGCCGTGCGGCCACCGACCCTCCAGCGCGAGGCGAACGGGCCGACGATCGACCTGTCGACGGATGCGGCGGCGACCATCCAGGCCACCGCCGACGGGATCAGCGATCCGAATCTGCGAGCGGCACTGGAACGACTGGCCGCCCACGCCAAACCTAAACCCTGAGCCTTGGTTGATCAGCGGCGTTTGCTGCCCCCGAGCAATGACCCCATCAGACCGCGCACCAACTGTTTACCCAGCGAATTCGCCGCCTGGCGCATCGCAGACTTGAGCGCCTGCCCCGCGGCCGTACCAAGGAACTCCCCAGCCTTGTCCGCCAGGCTCGGCTCCTCAATCGCCGGTTTGCCCGGCGCCGCTTCCGCCTCCGGTCCCAGCCCCTTGCGGCCCATCAGAATTTCATAGGCCGACTCCCGGTCGATCGGCTTGTCATAACGCCCCTTGAACGGCGAACCGGCAATCAACACCGTGCGTTCGGTCTCGGTCAACGGTCCGATCCGCGATTGCGGCGGTGCCACCAGCACCCGCTGCACCATTTCCGGCGTGCCCTTCTCTTGCAGCGTGCCGACCAAAGCCTCGCCGATCCCGAGTTCGGTGAGCACCGTTAACGTGTCGAACGCCGGATTCGGCCGGAAGCCATCCGCCACCGCCCGCAGGGATTTCTGTTCCTTGGCGGTAAATGCGCGCAACCCATGCTGAATCCGCAGCCCCAGTTGCGCCAGCACGTCGTCCGGCAGGTCGCCCGGCGACTGGGTGACGAAATACACGCCCACGCCTTTCGAGCGAATCAGCCGCACAACTTGTTCCAGGCGCTCCTGCAAGGCCTTGGGCGTGTCGCCGAACAACAAATGCGCCTCATCAAAAAACAATGCCAGTAGCGGTTTGTCGGCATCGCCGCGTTCCGGCAATTGCTCGAACAGCTCGGCCAGCAGCCACAACAGGAAGGTCGCGTAGACCTTCGGCGCCTCATGCACCAGACGACTGGCGTCGAGCAGATGAATGCGGCCGCGACCATCGGCGGTCGGCTGCAGAATGTCCTCCAGTTGCAGCGCCGGCTCGCCGAACAACGCCTCGGCGCCCTGCTGCTCCAGCGTGGCCAGACGCCGCAACAGCGCCTGGCTGGAGCCGGTGGTGAACAGCGCCGCGTCTTCGCCCAACAGCTGCGGATTGTCCTTGAGGTGATTGAGCAGCGCTTTCAGGTCTTTGAGATCCAGCAGCAACAGGCCTTCGCGATCCGCCACCTTGAAAGCGGCGTACAGCGCCGATTGCTGGCTGTCGGTCAGCTCCAGCAGGGCGCCGATCAGTAGCGGGCCCATTTCGCTCAGCGTGGTGCGCAACGGATGACCGGACTGACCGTGAATGTCCCACAAGGTCACGGGATACGCTTGAGGCTTGTGATTGAGCCACGGCATGCCGGCGATGCGCTCGGCAATCTTGCCCTGGGGATTGCCGGCAGCACCGAGGCCGCACAGGTCGCCCTTGACGTCGGCGGCGAACACCGCGACGCCGGCGTCGCTGAACGCCTCGGCCAGACGCTGCAAGGTGACGGTCTTGCCGGTACCGGTGGCCCCGGCCACCAGCCCGTGACGGTTGGCCAGGCGCATGGCCTGGGCGATGGGTTGCCCGGCGAGGTCGGCGCCGATTACGAGTTGCAAGGAGTCAGGCATTTGGTCACCCAATGGTTAATCTTTGTCGAGCATGGCCGATAGCTAAAGGTGACAGATGCGACTGACATCCGCATCGGAGATTTCCCTAAGGAGAAGCGGAAATACCTGCTTGTACTCATCAAGCCCACCTAGCGAGCATCTATAGAAGCACGCCCTGAATAATAAGACCTTAGCGGAACCCCAAGCCATGAACAAAAATCTGCGTTTCAGCCATAAAATTTTGCTTGCCGCCGCCCTCATCGTCATTGCCGCCTTCGCCTCGTTCACGCTGTACAACGACTGGTTGCAACGCAATGCGATCCGCGAGGACCTGGACAATTACCTCAACGAGATGGGCGAGGTCACAGCCGACAACATCCAGACCTGGCTCAGCGGGCGCATCCTGCTGATCGAGAACGCTGCCCAGAACATCGCCATCAATCCCGAGCCTGCCGCCGTCGCCAGCCTGCTGGAACAGAAAGCTCTGACCTCGACCTTCATGGCGTCCTACCTCGGCGATGCCACCGGGCACTTCACCATCCGCCCGGATGCGAAGATGCCGGACGGTTTCGATCCGCGCGTTCGCCCCTGGTATAAAGGTGCGGAAAGCAGCAGCACCTCGACCCTGACCGAACCGTACATCGACGCCGCCACCGGCCAGACCATCATTTCCATCGCCACTGCCGCGAAAAAGGCCGGCCAGAGCGTGGGCGTGGTGGGCGGCGATCTGAGCCTGCAAACCCTGATCAACACCCTCAGCGCCCGGGACTTCTCCGGCATGGGCTACGCGTTCCTGGTCAGCGCCGACGGCAAGATCCTGGTGCACCCGGACAAGGCCCTGGTGATGAAATCACTGAAGGAAGCCTATCCGCAGGACACCCCGCGCATCAGCAGTGACTTCACTGAAGTCACCGTCGACGGCAAGACCCGCATCGTCAACTTCACCCCGATCAAAGGCCTGCCGTCGGTGAACTGGTACATCGGCCTGTCGGTGGACAAAGACAAAGCCTTCTCGATGCTCAGCGAATTCCGCACCTCGGCCGTGATCGCGACCGTGATTGCAGTGGCGATCATCATTGCCCTGCTCGGCATGCTGATCCGCATCCTGATCCAGCCGCTGCATGTCATGACCCGCGCCATGGAAGACATCGCCGACGGCGAAGGCGACCTGACCAAGCGCCTGACCATTCAGAACCAGGACGAATTCGGCGTGCTCGGCACGGCGTTCAACCGTTTCGTCGAACGTATCCACGGCTCGATCCGCGAAGTGTCGTCGGCCACCGGCCAGGTCAACGAAGTCGCCCTGCGGGTAGTCGCGGCCTCGAACTCGTCGATGTACAACTCCGACCAGCAAGCCTCGCGCACCAACAGCGTGGCGGCGGCGATCAACCAGCTCGGCGCCGCCGCCCAGGAAATCGCTCGCAACGCCGCACAAGCCTCGACCCAGGCCAGCGACGCCCGTGGCCTGGCTGAAGACGGCCAGCAAGTGGTGGAGCGCAGCATCAAGGCAATGAATCAACTGTCGAGCATGCTCAGCGCATCCAGCAGCAATATCGAATCGCTGAACAGCAAAACCGTGAACATCGGCCAGATTCTGGAAGTGATCACCAGCATTTCCCAGCAGACCAACCTGCTGGCGCTCAACGCGGCCATCGAGGCAGCACGTGCCGGTGAAGCCGGGCGCGGATTTGCGGTGGTGGCGGACGAGGTGCGCAACCTCGCCCACCGCACCCAGGAATCGGCGCAACAGGTGCAGACCATGATCGAGGAACTGCAAGTCGGCGCCCGCGAATCCGTCAGCACCATGAGCGACAGCCAGCGACACAGCCAGGACAGCGTGGACATCGCCAACCTCGCCGGCGAGCGCCTGAACAGCGTGACCCAGCGCATTGGTGAAATCGACGGGATGAACCAGTCGGTGGCGACCGCGACCGAGGAACAGACTGCCGTGGTCGAGTCGATCAACGTGGATATTACCGAGATCAATACGCTGAACCAGGAAGGTGTCGAGAACTTGCAGGCGACGTTGCGTGCCTGCTCGGATCTGGAGCAGCAGGCTTCGCGCTTGAAGCAACTGGTTGGCAGCTTCCGCATTTAAAGCCGTTCTGCCGGTCGTCTTCGTCGGTTCATTGCCATCCGACGAAGACGACCGGCAATCCCTCCGAAACCGACCTTGCGCCCCACCGCGAAACCCCGACCGAACATCTATTCTTGATAAAGGTCAACCAAGGGAGATCACTGCGGAGGGACGTTCACCGTGCATATCGCTGACATCACCATGTTCTACGCCCCGGCCAGCGGCGGCGTGCGCACCTATCTGGATGCCAAGCACCGTCGGCTGGGGGTCAAGCCCGGCATCCGCCACAGCCTGCTGATCCCCGGGGCGGATTTTGGTGAGTCTGATGGCGTTTATACGGTTCCCGCCCCTGCCCTGCCCTTCGGCAAGGGCTATCGCTTTCCCCTGCGCCTGGCCCCTTGGCGAAACGTTCTGCAGGATCTGCAACCCGATCTGATCGAAGTCGGCGACCCGTACCTCACCGCCTGGGCCGCGCTCGATGCACGGCGACAACTGGATGTGCCGGTGATCGGTTTCTACCACTCGGACCTGCCGCTGCTGGTGGGCAACCGCATGGGCCATTGGGTCACGCCAAATGTCGATGCGTATGTGCGCAAGTTGTACGGCAATTTCGACCGGGTGCTGGCGCCCAGCCAGGTCATGGCCGACAAGCTCAGCAGGCTGGGGGTACGCAACGTATATGTGCAGCCCCTGGGCGTTGACCTTCAGACCTTCCACCCGGATGCCCGCGACGCTGGATTACGCGCCGAGCTGGGGATCGCCGAGGACACGCGCCTGCTGATCTTTGCCGGTCGCGGTTCCAAAGAGAAAAACCTGCCGGTGCTGCTCGATTGCATGAAACGCCTGGGGCCGCGTTATCACCTGCTGCTGGTCGGCTCGTCGATGCCGGCGTCCGTCCCGGACAATGTCAGCGTGATCGATCGGTTCTGCCCGGCCGCCCAGGTCGCGCGGTTGATGGCCAGCGCCGACGCGCTGATCCATGCCGGCGATCAGGAAACCTTCGGTTTGGTGATCTTGGAGGCCATGGCTTGTGGCATTCCGGTGGTGGCGGTGGCGGCAGGAGCGTTCGAGGAAATCGTCAGCGAATCCTGCGGCCTGCTCTGCGCGCCGAACAATGCGCAAGCCATGGCCAATGCCGTGCGCGAACTGTTCAGTCGCGGGACTGACGTACTCGGTCGACAGGCACGCCAACATGTCGAACGGTATTACGCCTGGGACACGGTGGTCGACAGCCTGCTGAGCCATTACCACGCGGTACTCGGCGATTCGGTTCCTCGGGTGGCCAATGGCTGAATTTCACGAACGTCCGGCGGTAATGCTGGTGCTGCATGACGTAGCACCCTCCACATGGGCCGATTATCGAGCCTTCGTCGAAGCCGTTGACCGGTTGGGCAATGTCCCGATGACGTGGCTGGTGGTCCCGGACTTCCATCGCCACGATGCCCTTGAGGTCCACCCCGAGTTCTGTCGAATGCTCGACCAGCGCGTCGCACGCGGCGATGAACTGGCCCTGCACGGCCACTTTCATGAGGACACCGAGCCCGGCCCGCGTACTGCTCGCGACTGGTTCATGCGCCGGGTCTACACCCATGAAGGCGAGTTCTATCAGTTGTCCCGTGAAGCCGCCCTCGCCCGCCTGCGCCCGGGCATCGATCTGTTTCGACGCCACGGCTGGCCGCTGCACGGTTTCGTGGCCCCGGCCTGGTTGATGAGCGCCGGCACCCGTCAGGCACTGCGCGAATTGCCGCTGCGCTACACCAGCGATCCACAGCATCTTTATCACTTGCCGGATTTCGCGGCGGTCGAGGCCCCCGGACTGGTGTGGAGCGCGCGCAGTGCCTGGCGTCGCGGGGTGTCGAAGATCGTCAGCGAACAGCGAGAGCAGCGCTGGCGTCAGGCGCCGGTGATTCGTCTAGGCTTGCACCCGGTGGACATGCGTCACCGCTTTTCCCGGGATTACTGGTGGCGCACCCTTGAACGACTGCTGGCGGACGGACGCGTGCCCATGACCAAAATCGACTGGCTGACACGCCAGCGCACTCAAGCCGAGCGTGCCGCTTGAGCCGCGGCATTCTGCTGATGATCGGCCTGTTGGTGGCCGTGGCGGTGCCCGTCCTGCTCGGCGGCGGTGAGACCTGGGAGCGCTTGCAGGCTTTTCCGCTGAATTGGCTGTTGATCATGTTCGCCATGGTGCTGCTGTGCTGGGGCATCAACACCTTGCGCCTGCGGCTGCTGCTCGGCGATCAGCGTGACAGGGTCACGCCCGTGAAAAGCCTCGGGGTGGTGATGGCGGCCGAATTCGCCTGGTGCGCCACGCCCGGCGGTAGCGGAGGGCCGTTGACGATCATGGCGCTGCTGGCCCGCAGCGGCGTGCGCCCGGCCCGGGGCAGCGCCGTGTTTGCGATGGATCAGTTGAGCGATCTGCTGTTTTTTCTCTGCGCCCTGAGCGGAATTCTGATCTACGCGCTGTTCCAGCATCTGAGCGATCGTATGGAATGGCTGCTGATTGTCAGCGCCGTGTCATTGTCCGGGGGCTTGCTGAGCTGCACATTGGTCGCGCGCTATCACCGCCGTTTGATCCGCTTGAGCGGACGACTGCTGGCCGGGATGAACATCGAACCGCGAACTCGACGGCGCTGGGCGCGGCAGTTACTGCACTTTCTGGCAGCTTTCACCGATGCGCTGAAGTTGCCCTGGGCGACATTGATCAAGGTGTTCGTCCTGACCTGCGTGCATTGGTCGCTGCGATACAGCGTGCTGTATCTGGCGTTGCGCGGGCTGGGGACGGATGTGCAGTGGGCCTGGACCTTTCTGATCCAGATGCTTTCGCTGGGAGCGGGGCAATTCAGCCTGTTGCCGGGCGGTGCCGGTGCAGCGGAATTGACCTCGGCGGCGCTTCTGGCGCCGATGGTCGGCAAGTCCACCGCGGCGGCGGCGATCCTGATCTGGCGGGTGGTGACGTATTACTTCTATCTGCTGGTGGGTGGCCCGGTGTTTCTATTGATGCTGGGCCGGCCGTTGCTGAAAAAGCTGCTGAGCGTCAGACAGGCTTCTTGAGGTCATCCTCTTCGTCCTTGAGTTGTTCCCACAGTTCGGCAGCGCCGGGAAACTCCGTGCCGTCCTCCGGGCTCAGGTCATCCGGGTCATAGCGGCTCAGGCAGCCCTCGCCCAAGGTGGCGGGCGCCTTGGAAGTGGCTTTGTCCAGTGGATCGCTCATCGGTCACTCCTCACGGTCCATGGATCGCTCCCACGCTCTGCGTGGGAGCGAACCTGAATCAGAACACCACGGTCTTGTTGCCGTGCACCAGCACGCGGTCTTCCAGGTGATAGCGCAGGCCACGGGCCAGCACCATCTTCTCGACGTCACGGCCGAAACGCACCATGTCTTCAATACTGTCGCTGTGGCTGACACGCACCACGTCCTGCTCGATGATCGGGCCGGCATCCAGCTCTTCGGTCACGTAGTGGCAGGTCGCACCGATCAGCTTCACGCCGCGCATCGAAGCCTGATGGTACGGCTTGGCACCGACGAACGACGGCAGGAAGCTGTGGTGAATGTTGATGACCTTGTGCGCGTATTCGCGGCACATGTCCGGCGGCAGGATCTGCATGTAGCGCGCCAGCACCACCACTTCGGCGTCGTGCTGCTTGACCAGACGCGACACTTCGTCGAAGGCCGGTTGCTTGTCCTGCGGATTGACCGGCACGTGGTAATAAGGAATGCCGTGCCACTCGACCATGCTGCGCAGGTCGTCGTGGTTGGAAATCACGCAGGATATCTCGCAATCCAGCTCGTCGCTGTGCCAGCGGTGCAGCAGATCAGCCAGGCAGTGGGATTCGCGGCTGGCCATCAGCACCACGCGTTTTTTCTGCTCGGTGTCGGTGATGCGCCAGTCCATCGAGAACTCTTCGGCGATCGGTGCAAACTTCTCGCGCAACACCTCGATACCGAAAGGCAGGGAATCGGCACGGATTTCGTGACGCATGAAGAACCAGCCGACCTGGTTATCCGAGTGGTGGCTCGCTTCAGTGATCCAGCCATTGTGGGCCGCCAGAAAGTTACTGACTTTGGCAACGATGCCAACGCGGTCCGGGCAAGAAATCACCAACCGAAAAGTGCGCATGAGGGGGAAACTCCAGAACTTCGCAAAGGCCGCCATTCTAGCGACTGCGCGGGAAAACTGCAGTATTGATGACCCAAGGAGCCTCACCGCAGCCCGTCGCAGCTTTTTTGACGCGCGTAAACGCCAGAATGATGGCGTTGCAATAGCCATGCTTGAACAGAGCTGTGTGAATATCTGTGAAGACTCCATCACAATATTTAACTGAACATTCAATTCAGGGCTTTTCAACGTAACTAATTCAAATAAAAACCCCGGTTAAATGTTTACTTGATGAAACAGCCTGACTATTATTGCCGCACTGTCCCCTGCCATCGCGCACTCCCACATAAGGTAGTAATCATGTCCTTGATCAACGAATATCGTGCCACCGAAGAAGCTATCAAAGAGCTGCAAGCCCGTTTGAAGAACCTGTCGCAAGACGACAAACTGCAAGCCGAGCTGGAATTCGAAGGCAAACTGCGCACACTGATGGGCGAATATTCCAAATCCCTGCGCGACATCATCGCGCTGCTGGATCCAGAGTCCAAAACCAAGGCTCCACGTGGCGGCGCAGCCAAAACTACCGGCACCAAGCGTGCTCGCAAAGTTAAGCAATACAAGAACCCGCACAACGGCGAAGTCATCGAAACCAAAGGTGGCAACCACAAAACTCTGAAAGAGTGGAAAGCCAAGTGGGGCGGTGACGTGGTTGAAGGCTGGGCTACCCTGCTGGGCTAAGCCGCAACCCTTGTCGCAGAGCGCTTCTGTGATACAAAAAACGCCAGCGAACGCTGGCGTTTTTTTATGCCCGACATTCAAGCGCCGGACATGTTCGATTTCAAAGATTCAAACGTTTGCGCAATGCCTGGACATAGTTCTGCCATTCAACCAGCACCTCGGCCTGCATCGGCGCAGCACTAACCCGCCATTGCTCCATGGCCTCGGCAAAAGATTGCAAGGTATTAGGCGCCCCCCACTCCGGCTCGGACAGGCGTTGCCGACAAAAGATTTTCCAGCGCTCTTGCTCTTCGAAATTCAACGTATCGGGAAAGTTACGTGCTCGATATCGAAACAACAATTCAGGCAAACGTTCGTCATCGAACGGCCATTGCTCTCGCGCCAATTGAGCAGGATCGGTCGCCCTCACTTGCTCACATAAACGACGATCGCGATCACCGATAAATCCGTCGTACAACTGTTGTTCGGGATCTTCACTCGAGGTGAAATCTTCGCTGGCATAAATCGCCGAGACTTTATCTTTCCAAACTTGTTGTGCGTCACTTAGTCGCAAGGCACGTGCCTGATACAACGCCATGTCCAGACCCAGACGCTGTTGATCTTCAGCACGCAGCACCGCCAACGGCGCCACCACCGGGCACTTGTTGATGTGAATGAGTTTGAGCGGCACCGGCAACTCGTCTTCGGCCAGCTCGTCACGCCGGGTATACAGGCGCTGACGCAAAGTTTCGGCATCCAGGTCGAGCAGCCCCTGCGGATCCAGGTGCAGATCACAAACGATCAACGCGTTCTTGTTGCGTGGGTGCCAGGCCAGCGGCAGCACCACGCCGATATAACTGCGCGCGGCCGAGAAGCGGCCGGAAATGTGCACCATCGGCTGCAACAGGCGAATCTGGTCCATGACCTTCTGTTTGCTGCGCAACTGGAACAGCCAGTCATACAGCCTCGGCTGCTTCTGGCGGATCAACCGGGCCAGGGCAATCGTGGCGCGAACATCCGACAATGCTTCGTGAGCATTGCCGTGATCGATGCCATTGGCGGCGGTCAGGCGTTCGAGCTTGAGCGTCACCCGGCCTTCATCATCGGTCGGCCAGACCAGACCATCGGGGCGCAATGCGTAGGCGGCGCGCACCACATCGATCAAGTCCCAGCGACTGTTACCGCCCTGCCATTCACGGGCGTAGGGATCGAAAAAGTTGCGGTACAGGCTGTAGCGGGTCATCTCGTCGTCGAAACGCAGGGTGTTGTACCCGGCGCCGCAGGTGCCGGGAGCCGCGAGCTGGGCGTGGACCCGGGTCATGAAGTCGGCTTCGCTCAAGCCTTGCTCGGCGAGACGACTCGGCGTGATGCCGGTGATCGCGCACGCCGCCGGGTGCGGCAGGATGTCTTCGCTGGGCTGGCAGTAGAGATTGACCGGCGCATCGATTTCGTTGAGTTCATGGTCGGTGCGGATCCCGGCCACCTGCAACGGGCGGTCGCATCGGGGATTGATGCCGGTGGTTTCGTAGTCGTACCAGAAAATGGAAGTCACGGGCGGTTCCTGAACTGAAGATCGGCAAAGTCTAGGCGTTCGACCGCCGTCGCGGCCAGCACCGCATCATTCAGTCACCTTTGGTTGAAAGATGTGTATGACATAGTTATGTCGTTCCCCCCCGAGAGACTGCTAGCATCGGACGCACTTGCATCCCGATCCGGCAACATCAGGTAGCCCATGCTCGAGACCACAGCACCGCCAAGGAAAGCACCGCTGGCCCCGCCACTGGACACGCGGCACCAGGTCGAAACGCCGGAAGGCATCGACCTGCCGCTGCGTCCCGCCGGCCTGATGGTGCGCGCCGTGGCGTTCACCATTGATCTGGGGTTGCGCGGGCTGATCCTGGGCCTGCTGCTCATGTTGCTGGCGCTGCTCGGCAAGCTTGGCATCGGCCTGGGCTCACTGCTGCTGTTCGTGGTGAGCTGGTGGTACATGGTGTTGTTCGAAGTACTGCGTCAAGGCCGTTCGCCGGGCAAGCAATGGATGGGCTTGCGAGTGGTGCACGACGATGGCACGCCGGTCGGCTGGTCGGCTTCCCTGCTGCGCAACCTGCTGCGTTTTGTCGACCTGATGCCGTTCGGCTATTTCCTCGGTGCGATCAGTTGCCTGCAACACCCGACCTTCAAACGCCTCGGCGACATCGCGGCCGGCACGCTGGTGATCTACAGCGAACGCCCGCTCAAGCGTCCGCACTTGCCCGATGCCGAACCCCGTCGTTCGCCGATCCCGCTGACCCTGACTGAACAACGCGCCCTGCTCGCCTTCGCCGAGCGCCAGGGCGAACTGTCGACGGCACGGGTCAACGAACTCGCTGCCTTGCTGGCCCAGCCGCTGCACATCAGTGCGCCGAAAGCCGTCGG
This sequence comes from Pseudomonas sp. 3-2, assembly GCF_019710535.1. NCBI lineage: Bacteria > Pseudomonadati > Pseudomonadota > Gammaproteobacteria > Pseudomonadales > Pseudomonadaceae > Pseudomonas > Pseudomonas sp. 3-2. The sequence goes on from NZ_CP081200.1 coordinate 5,050,924, forward strand.
TGAACTCAACGGCATCGCTCGCGGCCTGTTGGGGCCGACATGAAGCAAAGCCTTTTCGAATCGCGCCACAAGTCCGAATGGGAGCGTTTCAGCCTCGCCCTCGAACGTCTGGAACGGGGCAAGGACACCTCGCAGGTCGCGGAATTTCCCAAGGCTTATCGCCGACTCTGCCAGCATCTGGCCCTGGCGCAGGACCGTGGCTACAGCAGTTTTCTGGTCGACTCCCTGCAACAGCAAGTACTGCGCGGCCATCAACAGCTTTACCGTCATCGCAGTCAGCTCGGTGCTAACGTGCTGGGTTTCATCCTGGCCGGTTTTCCACGGTTGGTCCGCGCAGAATGGCGTTTCGTGCTGGTCGCCACCCTGTTGTTCTTCGGCAGCCTGGCCGGTTTCGGTTTGCTGGTGTTCCTGTTTCCGGAGCTGGTCTACAACCTGATTCCCGCCGATCAGGTGCGCGAGATGCAGAGCATGTACGACCCCGCCGCCGGCCATCTCGGGCGTTCGGCCGAACGCGCGGCGAGCGAAGACTGGGTGATGTTCGGCTACTACATCATGCACAACATCGGCATCGCCTTTCAGACCTTCGCCAGCGGTTTGCTGCTGGGAGTGGGCAGTGCGTTTTTCCTGTTCTACAACGGGTTGATCATCGGCGCGGTGGCCGGACACTTGAGCGAGATTGGCTTCGGCCAGACCTTCTGGTCATTCGTGATCGGACACGGTGCGTTCGAACTCAGCGCCATCGCCCTGGCCGGTGCGGCAGGACTGAAACTGGGTTGGGCGTTGATCGCGCCGGGACGCCTGACACGAATCGAAGCCCTGCAGATTGCGGCGCGCCAGAGCATCCGGCTGATCTGCGGCGTGATGCTGTTTCTGTTGATCGCGGCGTTTATCGAAGCCTATTGGTCATCGCGCACCGGGGTTTCGCCGCAGACCAAATACCTGGTCGGCACCGGGCTCTGGCTCGGCGTGGCGATCTATCTGCTGTTCGCCGGAAGGTCCCGCCATGCGCCTGAGTGACGCAACCGTGGCGATCCGTCCGCGTACCACCTGGGAGGCGATGGACCTGGGCGTGCTCATGAGTCAGCAGCACCAGCGTCTGCTGATGACCAGTTGGGCGATCGTCACCCTGCCGCTGTTCGCGGTGCTCAGCCTGTTGCTGTGGGATTCACCGTCACTTGCCGTGTTCATCTTCTGGTGGCTGAAACCGGCGTACGAGCGTTTGCCGCTGTACATCCTGTCCAAGGCACTGTTCGGCGAAACACCCACCTTGAAACAGGCCTTGCGCCAATGGCCGCGCCTGCTCAAGCCGCAACTGCTCGCCAGCCTGACCTGGCGTCGCTTCAGCCTGAGCCGCAGCTTCCTGCTGCCCGTGCTGCAACTCGAAGGCCTCGACGGCACCGCTCGCCAACAGCGTTTACAGGTGCTGCTGCAACGCAATGCCGGCGCCGCGCAATGGCTGACGATCATCGGCGTGCATCTGGAAACGGCGCTGTGGATCGGCCTGATGGTGTTGTTCTATCTGCTGCTGCCGCAACAGGTCGAAACCGATTGGGACTGGCAAAGCCTGATCTTCGCGGCCGACTACGAATGGCGCTGGCTGGAGCATCTGACCAATGCGTTCTATGCGTTGATCCTGGTGATCTGGGAACCGGTGTATGTCGCCTGCGGGTTCAGCCTGTATCTGAACCGCCGCACCACCCTCGAAGCGTGGGACATCGAACTGGTGTTCCGCCGCTTGCGCCAGCGTTTGAACAGCAGCGCAATCGGCTTGCTGCTGGCGGTGTGTCTGCTGTTGCCGGGGTTGCCCTCAGCCTGGGCTGCCGAGCCTGCCAAAGCTCCGGATGCACCGCGTCTGTTGAACCAGCCACTGACCAGCGAGGCATCACGCGACAGCATCAGGGCCTTGCTCGAACAACCGCCGTTCAAGAACAAGGAAACCGTCACCCGTTATCGCTTCGGCGAAGATCCCGCTGCTGCCGAAAAAACCAGGGAAGGCGAGGCACCGCAATGGTTGAAAACCCTGCTTGGCTGGCTGGACGGCCGACACCTCGACGGCCTGGCCAAGGCGATCGAAGTCGTGCTGTGGGGCGCGGTGATCGCCGGGCTCGGCTGGCTGGTCTGGCGTTATCGAGATCTTCTGCAAACGTTCGTCGGCCGTCGTCCGCGCTTGCCCGAACCGAACAAAAGACCCTTGCCGCAACAGGCCTTCGGTCTGGACCTGCAAAAGGAAAGCCTGCCAGATGACATCGCCAGCCACGCGGAACAGCTCTGGCAAACCGAGCCGCGCGCGGCACTGGGTCTGCTGTACCGGGCATTGCTCAGTCATCTATTGCACGACTTCAACCTGACCTTGAAACCCGCCGACACCGAAAACGAAGTGCTGGCCCGGATCGAACAGTTGCAGCGCCCGGATCTGCTCACTTATAGCCGTCACCTCACCGGTCACTGGCAGAACATGGCCTACGGGCACCGCGTGCCGGCGGCGCATCTGCAACAGGAATTGTGTGATGGCTGGCGGTCCCTGTTCGGCCACGGAGTTGCCCGTTGAACCGGCGCGCACTCTGGCTTTTGGGCGGCGCGTTGATCGTCGCCCTGCTCGGTGCGCTGGGCATTTATCTGTACCTCAAGGCCACGCCTTACCAAGCCGAGGTCGATCACGGCCCGTCCCCCGCTGCGCAAGCCAATCCTTATCTGGCAGCGGAGATGTTTCTGCGCGAACGCGGGATCGACGTCAGTCATGCCGAAAGCCTCGCCGTGTTGCCTGACATCGATCCGCGCCAACACACGCTGCTGATGTTCAACGACCGCTCGAAAATGACTCCACGCCAGGTCGATCAGGTTCTGAACTGGGCCCGGGCCGGCGGAAGGCTGGTGTTTGTCGCCGAGTCGATCTGGGATGAAAAGACCGGGCAGAGCAACGACCTGCTGCTCGACCGCGTGCAACTGCATCAACTCTTCAGCAAGGATCTCAAGGATCCGCCACCGGATGACGCCGAAGACGCCTTCCCGAATCTGACCAAACTCTATCTGGAAGACGAGGACGCACCCGCCTACGCCGGATTCGACACCGCCTTCCATCTCGAGGACCCGAAAAACCTCGCCCAGGCCTGGGCCAACAGCGCGAAAGCCACGCACATGATGCAACTGGCTTTCGGCCTCGGCACGATCACCGTGGTCACCGATGCCGATCTGTGGAAAACCCCGGCCATTGCGCAACACGACAATGCCTGGCTGCTCTGGTATTTGAGCGCCGACACGGCCGTGACCTTGTTGTACAACACTGAACACGACAGTCTGCTGACCCTGCTCTGGCGTTATTTCCCGCAAGCCATCGTCGCCCTGCTGGCGTTGATCGGTCTGTGGCTGTGGCATGTCGGCGTGCGTCACGGCCCGGTGCAGGCGCCGTCTCCGAGTGGTCGTCGTCAGTTGATGGAACACCTGCGCGCCAGTGCCGATTTCATCCTGCGTCACAACGGCCAGCAGACCTTGCTGCAAGCGTTGCAGCAGGACGTTCTGCGCCGCGCCCGTCATCGACATCCCGGTTTCGACCAACTGAATGTCGCCGAACAATGGCTGGTGCTGTCGCGCCTGACCCGCCAACCGACCCGTGCCATCAGCCAGGCCCTGAGCCCGGCACCGCAGCGGCGCCTGTCCAGCGCCGAATTCTGCCGTCAGGTCGCCCACCTGCAAGCCTTGAGGAACACGCTATGACCGAACACATCGAACCCGGCTCGCCCAGCCACGTGGCCCAGCAACGCCAGCGCGCCAGCCAGTTGGCCCAAGCCGTGCGCGGCGAATTGCAAAAAGCGCTGATCGGCCAGAACCCGGTGATCGACGATGTGCTGACCGCGCTGATCGCCGGCGGCCACGTGCTGCTCGAAGGCGTTCCCGGCCTCGGCAAGACCCTGTTGGTACGCGCTCTGGCGAAGTGCTTCGGCGGCGAGTTCGCGCGCATTCAGTTCACCCCGGACCTGATGCCCAGCGACGTCACCGGCCACGCGGTCTACGACCTGCAAACCGAGCAGTTCAAACTGCGCAAGGGCCCGCTGTTCACCAACCTGCTGCTGGCCGACGAGATCAACCGCGCCCCGGCCAAGACCCAAGCCGCCCTGCTCGAAGCGATGCAGGAACGTCAGGTCACCCTCGAAGGCCGGGCCCTGCCGATTGCCCAGCCATTCATGGTGCTCGCCACGCAGAACCCGATCGAACAGGAAGGCACCTATCCGCTGCCCGAAGCCGAGCTTGATCGCTTCATGCTCAAGGTGCGCATGGATTACCCCGACGCCGATCAAGAGCTGAACATGGTGCGTCAGGTCAGCCGCTCGACCCGTGCCGACATGCTCGACGTGCAACCGCTGCGCACGGTGTTGCAGGCCAAGGACGTGCAAGCCCTGCAACGCATCGCCAGCGATTTGCCGCTGGACGATCAGGTGCTCGATTACGCCGTGCGTCTGGCGCGCAGCACCCGCACCTGGCCGGGGCTGAGCCTAGGCGCCGGGCCACGCGCCTCCATTGCACTGGTCCGTTGCGCCCGCGCCCGGGCCTTGCTGCGCGGTGGTGAATTCGTGATTCCCGACGACATCAAGGGTTGCGCACTGGCGGTGTTGCGTCACCGGGTACGCCTCGCGCCAGAGCTGGACATCGAAGGCCTGCAAGTCGATCAAGTCCTTCAGCAACTGCTTGACCAGATCCCGGCGCCGCGCCTGTGAAACCCTCGCGCCTGCTGTTGATCTGGCTGGCGATCCTGCTGGCCATCGGCATTGTGCTGGGCGCGTTGCAGGCGCTGGATGTGGAAGTGCCATCGAGCCTGTTGTCGATCAACTGGGGTTTGTTGCTGGCGCTGTTTGCGCTGAGCCTGCTGGACGCGCTGCGTCTCAAGCGTCTGCCCTCGCCCCGCGTGCAACGACAGGTGCCCGGCAGCCTGGCCCTCGGTCGCTGGAGCGATATCCGGCTGGAAGTCGAACACGAGCTCGAGCAGCCACTGGCCATTCAAATCTTCGACCACGTACCCGACAGCCTCGGCTACGAAAACCTGCCGCTCTCCACCGAGCTGCAACCCGGCCAGCGCAGCCTGATCGGCTATCGCCTGCGCCCGCTCAAACGCGGCCACTACACCTTCGAAACCTGCGAACTCAACCTGCCGAGCCCCTTCGGCCTGTGGTCCGGCAAACGCCTGCTGACCATCACCGACCACACCCGCGTCTACCCCGACTTCGCCCGCCTCTACGGCGGCCAGTTGCTGGCGGTCGACAACTGGCTCAGCCAGCTCGGCGTGCGTCAGCGCCAGCGTCGTGGCCTGGGAATGGAATTCCATCAGCTCAGGGAATTTCGCGAAGGCGACAGCCTGCGTCAGATCGACTGGAAAGCCACCGCCCGCCACCGCACACCGATTGCCCGGGAGTACGAAGACGAGCGCGATCAACAGATCATTTTCATGCTCGATTGCGGGCGACAGATGCGCAGTCAGGATGGGGAGCTGTCGCACTTCGACCATGCACTGAATGCGTGTCTGCTGTTGAGTTATGTGGCCTTGCGACAGGGGGATGCGGTGGGCTTGTCCACCTTCGCCAGCGATCAGCCGCGGTTCATTGCACCGGTCAAAGGTGCGGGGCAGCTCAAGGTGTTGCTCAACGGTGTTTATGACCTGGATAGCACGCGGCGTTCGGCGGATTATCCGGCGGCGGTAAATCAGTTGCTGGCGAGGCAGAAGCGTCGGGCGCTGGTGGTGTTGGTGACGAATGTGCGGGATAAGGATGATGAGGAATTGCTGAACGCCGTCAGACAATTAAGCCAACAGCATCAAGTACTCGTGGCCAGCCTGCGTGAAAGCACGCTTGAAGATAGACGGAATTCGCAGGTGCAAACGATTGAGCAAGCGCTTGAATACTGCGCAACAGTGGATTACCTGAACGCCCGATCGGTGCTCCATGAAAAATTGAGTGCCCAAGGAGTGCAAGTGATAGATGCCCCCCCAAGTGAATTGAGTACAGACGTAATTTCGCGGTATCTGAGCTGGAAAAAATCTGGAGCACTCTGCTAACACATTGTGAAATTCACACGGGAAGGCCAGATTAAAACTACGAAAAATCAAAAGCTCTAAACAATAAGCTGGCTCAGTTCACCCGAGGAGCATCACAAGCTGATGCATCTCACCAGTCGAGTAGAAATCGCTAGCCAACTAACACTCGCAGATGCCACTGCTATGCTTGTTTTTTTGCAAAAAGGAGCCTAAGAATGGCCGTTCAATACTCTCTATCAGACGTGTTGGAAAGGATGTATCAGAATCAACTCGGCTTGGAAGCCGCTCTAATGGAATTAGTACTCCTGGTCGAAGCACAGGGAATGGTGGATACCGGAAACAACGTCCGAGAAGCACTTTTTACAATCGGAGAAAACGCTGGCTTCATCAATCAAGGTTTGGCCAAGCTGAAAGGAAAACGTCCCAGCTAAAGCTTTCGGACTTTCGCCTATGTCTCCAAGATCTTTCGATGTATTTCTTCTACGGTTCGTGTCCTCTAGAACCAATAATTAACTGGGGGTTTTCTTACAGCTCGGTTCTCAAGAAAACTCCCTTTGCCTACGACTACACTAGCTCTGCCCCACGTGTAAAAACCTTCAAAAGAGATGCAAAACTGTTGTTCTCTCACTTTTTGTGGACAACAAAAAAACGGTGGAATTGAGGCTACAACACGTGACGCTTTTGCCTACATGTAAGCGCGAATCCGCCGGCTTGTGCACCTTGGCGTTGCCCCGTAACTTGATCCCCGTCGCTGCCAATCAGCGGCCGGGTTTAGTCGCCCGAGGTAAGATAGGTTTGCAAACGCATCGTCCAGTCGGGTATTCCCTATCCCTGCACTCGATGGTGGCTGTGAGCAGGGTGCCCCCGGGCACGCCGGAAAAGCCTACTTCCCCGGTCGACTAACCTGCTTACAGCTGCCACCCCCTCGTTTAGTCGCGAAGCGGTAACAGCCCAACTTATTAGGAAGTTAGGTATGTTCAAAGCTACACCAAATCCGCCTTCGGATATCGATCCAACTGACAAGACTGATCAAACCGATCCGGTCTCCCCCTACGCCTCCGTCGATTCAAAAAAACTCCACGACGCGGCCCATCGGGCCCTCGACTTTTACCTCAACCCCAAAGCTGAAAAATCACGCAACTCCGTGGATCGTGGCATGCAGATGTTCAAAGTCGATCCGGACATCAACCCGGAAGCCATCGCCATCCAGACCTACGAAACCTTTTCCTCGGTCAGCATTCTGTTGCTGGATCTGGCCGACAGCCTGGACGACAAGCCGCGGCATCTGGCGATGGCGATCTATCAGTTGAGTGAATTGGGGTTGTTGCTGGTGGAGAAGACACTGGATAACGAACGGGCGATTGCGATAAACGAGTAAGAAAAAGGGCCACAACCTTCGGCAGGTTGTGGCCCTTTTGGTTTTCAAGCCGAGGCCGGCAACGGCTGAAAGCTGAAGTACTGCTTCAACGCCTCGACCAGTTGCCCATACTCGGGCGGCGTCCGGTACAGGCTGAAGCCGGCGTCGTAGTGTCGGGGGGTCGCGTCTTCGTGGCACCACAGGCAGCACGCGGTGAGGTCGATGACCTGCTGACAGCCCTCGCCCAAGGGAATTTTCAGGCGCAGGTTGAACTCGGCACCGATCATCATCGGCAACTGGCTGATGAGCATCAAACCGTCTTCGGACACGTTGCCCAGAAAGCCGATGGGTTTGTCGGTGACGCTGTTGAATACTCGCAGAAAATACGGCAGCTGATGCCGTTCGATTCGACGGTCGGTAAACATAAGCAATTCGCCATGCAAGGCTCCATTACAGAGCCGCACTCTCGCTTCGGAACGGACCTGTGCGTCAGGTTCGCTCTCCCCGCACCCGGTGTGGCGCTCGCTACGCGCATCTCATGCCAGTCGCAGGTGTTGCGCCGGTACAGATATCGATCTGCACCGGTGTCATTCGACTATAGCTCACCCTATACAAGCAGCCAGCTTTTGTATGGCAACCGCCATCAGAACCGGGTTGGACGTACCACGGCGGCAGCGCTGCGCGTCGGGTAGTGACCCAAGCTCTGCAGGGTTTCCAGACGCGCGCGGGCGCGGTAGGCGTATTCGCTGTTGGGGTACGAGGCGATGATGAACTGATAGGTCTGCGCCGCATCGACGAACATTTTCTGCCGTTCGAGGCACTGGCCGCGCATCATCGACACTTCCGGCCACACATAAGGGCGGGCGCGGCTGGCGCGTTCGACCTTGGACAGTTCAAGCATCACCTGCTCGCAATTGCCCCGGTCATAGGCGCTGTAGGCGTTGTTCAAATGATGGTTCATCGACCAACGGGTGCAGCCCGAAGCGGCGAGGACGCTGAGGGCAAGGGCGGCAATGGGCACGAATCGCATGGGGGTTCTCCTGTCTTGTGCTCTGTATCGACCCCTGGTCGGAAATCTTCAGGCGCGTTTGTCCCAAAGTTGCCGTGTTCAATAAAGAAAGTATTAAGTAGTGCAAACGAACAATGACTACACCCTTCGAGCATAGTAGCCTTCGCTGGCGCTTGAACCTGAGGAGTCTTTGCATGTCCGTCCGTCGTACCAAAATCGTCGCTACCCTTGGCCCGGCCAGTAACTCGCCGGAAGTTCTCGAACAGCTGATTCTGGCTGGCCTGGACGTCGCCCGTCTGAACTTCTCCCACGGCACCCCCGACGAGCACAAGGCTCGCGCGAAGCTGGTGCGTGACCTCGCGGCCAAGCACGGTCGCTTCGTCGCCCTGCTGGGTGACCTGCAAGGCCCGAAAATCCGTATCGCCAAATTCGCCAACAAGCGCATCGAGCTGAAGATCGGTGACCAGTTCACCTTCTCCACCAGCCATCCGCTGACCGAAGGCAACCAGCAAGTGGTCGGCATCGACTACCCGGACCTGGTCAAGGACTGCGGCGTGGGCGACGAGCTGCTGCTCGACGACGGCCGCGTGGTGATGCGCGTTGAAACCGCCACCGCGACCGAGCTTAACTGCGTCGTGACCATCGGCGGCCCGCTGTCCGACCACAAAGGCATCAACCGTCGCGGTGGCGGCCTGACCGCGCCGGCCCTGACTGAAAAAGACAAGGCCGACATCAAGCTCGCCGCTGAAATGGAAGTCGACTACCTCGCCGTGTCCTTCCCGCGTGACGCCGCCGACATGAACTACGCCCGTCAACTGCGCGACGAAGCCGGCGGCACCGCCTGGCTGGTGGCGAAGATCGAACGCGCCGAAGCCGTGGCCGACGACGAAACCCTCGACGGTCTGATCAAGGCTTCCGACGCGGTGATGGTTGCCCGTGGTGACCTCGGTGTGGAAATCGGCGACGCCGAGCTGGTGGGCATCCAGAAGAAAATCATTCTGCACGCACGCCGCCACAACAAGGCGGTGATCGTGGCGACCCAGATGATGGAGTCGATGATCCAGAACCCGATGCCGACCCGCGCCGAAGTGTCCGACGTGGCCAACGCCGTGCTCGACTACACCGACGCCGTGATGCTGTCTGCCGAGTCCGCTGCTGGCGCTTATCCGCTGGAAGCCGTGCAGGCGATGGCGCGCATCTGTGTCGGCGCTGAAAAGCACCCGACCAGCAAGACCTCCAGCCACCGTATCGGCAAGGAATTCGAGCGCTGCGACGAAAGCATCGCACTGGCGACCATGTACACCGCCAACCACTTCCCGGGCGTCAAGGCGATCATCGCACTGACCGAAAGCGGCTACACCCCGCTGATCATGTCGCGTATCCGCTCCTCGGTGCCGATCTACTGCTTCACCCCGCACCGAGAAGCCCAGGCTCGCGCGGCAATGTTCCGTGGCGTGTACACCGTACCGTTCGACCCGGCTTCGCTGGCACCGAACGAAGTCAGCCAGAAAGCCATCGACGAACTGGTCAAGCGCGGCGTAGTGGAGAAAGGCGACTGGGTCATCCTGACCAAGGGCGACAGCTACCACACCACCGGCGGCACCAACGGCATGAAGATCCTGCACGTGGGCGATCCGCAGGTCTGAGTGACCGGCTGCTGAAAACGAAAAACCCCGCCATTTGAATGGCGGGGCTTTTTCATTTCAGGAGTGTTGATCGTTACTACGTTGATCGTTCCCACGCTCTGCGTGGGAATGCCTCAATGGGCGCTCCGCGTCCGCTTCGGCATGGGACGCGGAGCGTCCCGGGCTGCATTCCCACGCGGAGCGTGGGAACGATCGGTGCGCGGAGTGCGGCGGCGGTCCGTGCGCGCAGTGTGGCCGCGGTCGATGCGCGGAGTGCGGGGGCGATCGATGCGCGGAGCGGTCGGCGGATATCTCAATGCCGTTTGATGAACCCGGTCAACGCCGCCAGCGCCTCCGGCGAGCGCAGCCGCTGGGTGAACAGTGCGCCCTCTTCCTCGATCACCTTGCGAATCAACTCGCGATCCGGCGCGCGCATCAACTGTTTGCTGATGCGCACCGCTTCAGCCGGCAACTCGTCAAACCGCAGCGCCATCTCCCGCGCCTTGGTCAATGCGGCTTCGCCGCTGCCCAGCGCCTCGGTGGCGATCCCCCATTGCGCGGCTTGCTCACCCGTGAAGCCTTCACCGAGCAGCAGCAACTCCGAGGCTTTGGCCTGCCCGAGCAAGCGCGGCAGGATCAGGCTGGAGCCAAACTCGGGGCACAATCCTAGATTGACGAACGGCATGCGTAACCGTGCATCCCGCGCCACGTACACCAGATCACAATGCAGCAACAGCGTCGTGCCGATCCCCACCGCCGCCCCGGCCACGGCGGCGATCACCGGTTTACGGCATTCAAGCAAGTTGAGCATGAAATGAAACACCGGGCTGTCGAGGTCGCTCGGCGGTTGCTGGATGAAGTCGGCGATGTCGTTGCCGGCGGTGAAGCACTCGGCGCTGCCGGTGATCAGCACGGCGTTGATTTCGGGGTCGTGATTGGCTTGCTTGAGCGCTTCGGCCAACTGGCTGTACATGGCCCGGGTCAGGGCGTTTTTCTTGTCCGGGCGGTTGAGCCGCAGGGTCAGCAAACCGCGTTCGCGGTGCAGCAGGATGGCATCGGTCATGGTGTGTCTCGCGTCTGAAGAATCAGCGCTCAACCACGGCTCAGGAAGACATCGGCCAGCAGTTGATTGCGCGGCAGTCCGGCCAGGAACAGACGCTTGGCAAACGCGTCGACGCTGGCCGTCGAGCCGCAGACTAAGGCCAGGGTTTGCCGGGAAACAAGGCGCAGTTGCGCCAAAGCGCCCGGCAACTCGGCCGCCGTCCACAGTTCGACGCTGAGGTTTTCCCGCTGAGCAGCGAGTGCTTCAAGGGGTTTGGCCAGGTAATGCCCGTCGGCATCATGGGCCAGGTGAATGACGCGGATGGCGCCCCGATGATCCTGGCGCAAGGCTTCGCGCAACACGCCGAACAACGGGCCGAGCCCGGTGCCGGCGGCCAGCAGCCACAGCGGCCGGTCGTGCCAGTCCGGGTCGTAATGCAGCGCGCCGCCGCGCAGTTCGCCGAGGCGGATCGGGTCGCCGATCTGCAAGCGTCGCGCGGCATCGCTGAATTCGCCGGGCTGGCGGCAATCGAGGTGGAATTCAAGAAAGCGGTCTTCCTCCGGCAGGCTGGCCAGCGAATACGGCCGCGCAACGTGGCCGGCCCACAGCACCAGATGCTGACCGGCGCTGTAGCGCAACGGCCGCTGGGGTGTCAGGCGCAGACGCAACACGCTGTCGCCGAGCCAGTCCAGCGCCTCGACCGTGGCCGGGCGACCATCGGTGAAGGGATCGAAGGTGTGCACCTGCAAATCGTCGATCACTTGACACTGGCATGCCAGCCGCCAGCCCTGATCACGCTGTTCGGCGCTCAGGGCATCGGGGCGACTGTCGGCAGGCAAGCCCTGGATGCATTGCACCAGACATGCATGGCAACTTCCGGCGCGGCAGCTATAAGGCACCGCCACACCGTTTTGATTGAGGGCATCGAGCAGGTTGCTGCCCGACGCCACCGACCACTGTCGTTCACCCACTCGCAGTTCAGGCATCGACGTTCTCCCATGCCGCCGCGCAACGGTTACGCCCGTCACGCTTGGCCCGGTACAGCGCCTGATCGGCGCGCTGCAAGGCGTCGTCCAGATCATCGCCCAGTTCCAGCAGGGTCATGCCGGCGGACAGGCTCAGGTTTTTCACATTCAGGCCCACCAGTTCAACGTCGGTGAAGGCGATGCGCAGGCGCTCGCAACAGGCGGTCAGGCTTTCAGCGTTGCAATCGGGCAGCAGCACCACGAATTCCTCACCACCATAACGCGCCAGCACGTCGCCGTCGCGCAGACAGGCACCGGCGACCCCGGCGAAGGCTTGCAACACCTGATCACCGGCGGCGTGGCCATGAATATCGTTGATGCGTTTGAAGTGGTCGAGGTCGATCAGCGCCAGACCGTGCAGCACGTCGGGCTCCATCGCATTCAACTCGCGGGTGGCCAGGCGCAGGAAATGCCGGCGGTTGAACAGCCCGGTCAGTTCGTCGGTGGCAACAAGGTCTTCGAGTTGGCGCATCATCCCGCGCAGGGTGTCCTGATGCGCCTGCAGGGCGAACCGGCGCTGACGCATGCGTTGGCGCGAGGTCTGGACGAAACGCGCATAGATCACCAGCCAGGCCAGCACGATCAGCAGGATGCAGGCCTGCAACGCGGAAAGCGCCGGATCGTGCAGACGGAAGTGGTAACCGTCCCACAGCGTGATGGCGCAGAAGCTGAAGAACACCAGCATCGCGCAGCGTACGAACGCCCGCTGTGACAGATGGAACAGGCCGAACAGCAGGACCAGCACATAGAAAACGAGAAACTCGCCCCGGGCCTCCTCCAGATGAGCAATCAGCCACGTCTGCCAGCCAAGGCCCAGCAGCACTTGGGCTTCGGTCAGGCTAGGGTCGGAAAAGCGCAAATTGCAGCCGGTAAAGAACAGGGCGAACAGGACCGCCTGACTGATCACCACCAGGGCACTGCCGACGGCGACGCCGGCCAGTGAATCGTTGTAGTGACCGGTGAAATACGCCAGCCACAGCAGCAGCAAAGCCAATCCGTAGGTGGCTGCAGCGAGGGCGAAGCGTTTGAGCAAAAGACGTTGAATGGCGTTATGGGTCAATCGTTGACTCACCGTGCGATAAGAGGCTGACCGAGTGTCCTACCCTACAGACCGGCTGCCACTTTAGTGGCGCAGGCGATAAATGACCATTGATTTTCGGGCCGGGTATTTGGCGTCAAAAACCTGCAGCCATGCGACCAACGAATGACTCCCGGCAGATGTGCCCGCCCCCGAGGCGCGGTATACTGCCGCGCCTTTTTAGCGTCGCGCCAGCAGCCCCGGCGTGCCTTGAAAGGTGTCTGCGACCGACCGATGCACCCAAGCCGCAGGCACCTTATTGAATGTTCCCGTCTTTTAGAGGAGCGCGACTCATGACCGTGATCAAGCAAGACGACCTGATTCAGAGCGTTGCCGACGCCCTGCAGTTCATTTCCTATTACCACCCCGTGGACTTCATCCAGGCGATGCACGAAGCCTACCTGCGCGAAGAATCGCCAGCGGCCCGTGACTCGATGGCGCAGATCCTGATCAACTCGCGCATGTGCGCCACCGGCCACCGGCCGATCTGCCAGGACACCGGCATCGTGACCGTGTTCGTGCGGGTGGGCATGGACGTGCGTTGGGATGGCGCGACCATGAGCCTGGACGACATGATCAACGAAGGCGTGCGCCGCGCCTACAACCTGCCGGAAAACGTCCTGCGTGCCTCGATCCTGGCCGACCCGGCCGGTGCGCGTAAAAACACCAAGGACAACACCCCGGCAGTCATCCACTACTCCATCGTTCCGGGTAACACCGTGGAAGTGGACGTGGCGGCCAAGGGTGGCGGCTCCGAGAACAAGTCGAAAATGGCCATGCTCAACCCGTCCGACTCGATCGTCGACTGGGTGCTCAAGACCGTTCCGACCATGGGCGCCGGCTGGTGCCCGCCGGGCATGCTGGGTATCGGCATCGGCGGCACCGCCGAGAAAGCCGCTGTCATGGCAAAAGAAGTGTTGATGGAATCCATCGACATTCACGAGCTCAAGGCCCGTGGCCCACAGAACCGCATCGAAGAAATGCGTCTGGAGCTGTTCGAGAAGGTCAACCAGCTGGGCATCGGCGCCCAGGGCCTCGGTGGCCTGACCACCGTGCTCGACGTGAAGATCATGGACTACCCGACTCACGCCGCTTCCTTGCCGGTGTGCATGATCCCGAACTGCGCCGCCACCCGTCACGCGCACTTCGTGCTCGACGGTTCCGGCCCTGCTTCGCTGGAGGCGCCACCGCTGGACGCCTACCCGGAAATCGTCTGGGAAGCCGGCCCTTCGGCCCGTCGCGTCAACCTCGACACTCTGACCCCGGAAGACGTGCAGAGCTGGAAGCCGGGCGAAACCGTCCTGCTCAACGGCAAGATGCTCACCGGTCGCGACGCCGCGCACAAGCGCATGGTCGAGATGCTGAACAAGGGCGAAACCCTGCCGGTTGATCTGAAAGGTCGCTTCATCTACTACGTCGGCCCGGTTGATCCGGTCGGTGACGAAGTGGTTGGCCCGGCTGGCCCGACCACCGCCACGCGGATGGACAAGTTCACCCGACAGATCCTCGAGCAGACCGGCCTGTTGGGCATGATCGGCAAGTCCGAGCGCGGCCCTACCGCGATCGACGCGATCAAGGACAACAAGGCTGTGTACCTGATGGCCGTCGGCGGCGCCGCTTACCTGGTGGCGCAAGCGATCAAGAAGTCCAAGGTTCTGGCGTTTGCCGAACTGGGTATGGAAGCGATCTACGAGTTTGAGGTCAAGGACATGCCGGTCACCGTTGCGGTGGACAGCAAAGGTGAATCGGTACACATCACCGGTCCTGCGATCTGGCAACAGAAGATCAGCGAAAGCCTGGCGGTAGAAGTGCAGTAAGCTATTTGCCATATAAAAACGGCCGGCTCATCCAAATGGATGAGCCGGTCGTTTTTTTTGAGTGTATAAAATCCGTACATCCAAACAACTATATGCAGAGCGGTTTTTTTCGTGCGCAATTGTCGATGCCTTCAGTGATCGGTATCGGTAAAAAGTACCGCATGCTCATAGCGCCTATGAACGGGAGCCCCGCCTACACATCTGCATGGTATCGTGCCCGCCCGTCCTGCCATCCGTTTGCCACAGCATGCTGCCGACTTCCCGTACCCTGCGCCTGTCGTTGTATACCCTGCTGATCATCGCCGGTGCCGCCCTTGCTGCAACGCTTGCGATCCGCCACGCCGAGCGCCAGGCGCTGGAAGAAGACGCCGCGCGGGCCAATCAACAGCTGGCGCTGTACGCCAACTCGCTGCACACCCTGATCGACCGCTACCGCGCCCTGCCCGCCGTGCTGGCGCTGGACCCGCAGCTGCGTGCGGCGCTGGCCGGTCCCGTGAGCGCCGAACAGCAAACGGCACTCAATCTGAAGCTGGAAAAGATCAACGGCGCCGCACAGTCCTCGACCCTTGAACTGCTCGACCGCACCGGCCTCGCGGTGGCCGCCAGCAACTGGCGCCTGCCCAGCAGTTACGTCGGTCACAACTATGGCTTTCGCCCCTATTTCAGCCAGACCCGCACCCAGGGCACCGGGCGTTTCTACGCGGTCGGCGTGACCAGCGGGATTCCCGGTTACTTCCTGTCCAGCGCGGTACTCGGCGACAACGGCGATTTTCTCGGGGCGATGGTGGTCAAGCTCGAATTCCCCGAACTCGAACGCGAATGGAGCCAGGGCAGTGACACCCTGCTGGTCAGCGATGCGCGCGGGATCATCTTCATCGCCAACCAGCCCGGCTGGCGCTATCGCCTGCTGCACCCGCTGAGCCCGGCCGATTACCGCGAGATCAAGGCCACCCGCCAATACGACAAACAGTCGCTGGTGCCACTGACGCATCTGGCGCTGCGCAGCTTCGATGACAACAGTGATCTGCGCCGCGTCGAAGGCCCGCAAGGCACGGCGGATTACCTGTGGGAATCGCTGCCGCTGACCGCCGAAGGCTGGACCCTGCATCTGCTGCGCCGCCCGCAATTGTCCTTTGAGGACCAGCGCAATGCCGGGCTCGCCGCTGCCGGAGTGTGGCTGGCGCTGGTGTTCCTGTTGCTGTTTCTCAATCAGCGCTGGCGTCTGGCGAAGATGCGCCAGCGTAGCCGCGAAGAGCTTGAGCAACTGGTCGAGGAACGCACCCGGGATTTGCGCACGGCGCAGGACGGTCTGGTGCAGTCGGCCAAACTCGCGGCACTGGGACAGATGTCCGCCGCGCTGGCCCACGAAATCAATCAGCCGCTGACCGCCCAGCGCATGCAGCTTGCAACTCTGAGACTGCTGCTCGATCACGGTCGGGTCGATGACGCCTACAAGGCGCTCAAACCGGTGGATGACATGCTCACGCGCATGGCCGCCCTCACCGGCCACCTGAAAACCTTCGCCCGCAAGAGCCCCAGCGGCTTGCGCGAACGGCTGGATTTGGCGACGGTGGTTGATCAGGCCCTGCAATTGCTCGATGCGCGAATGCGCGATGAACAGGTCAGTCTGGTGCTGCACCTGACGCGCCCGGCCTGGGTGCGCGGCGATGCGATCCGTCTGGAGCAGGTGCTGATCAACCTGTTGCGCAATGCCCTCGATGCCATGCAGGGCAAGCCCTGCAAGCGTCTGGAAATCCGCCTGGAAACCGACGAGCAACTGTGGCGCCTTAGCGTTATCGACAATGGCGGCGGCATCGCCGAAGAACATCTGGGTCAGGTGTTCGATCCGTTCTTCACCACTAAACCTGTGGGTGACGGGCTGGGTCTGGGGCTGGCAGTATCGTTCGCCATCGTCCATGAATCCGGCGGGCGCCTGTGCGCCGAGAATGGCGACAACGGCGCGGTGTTCAGCCTGACCTTGCCGATCGATCTGGAGGCGCACATCTGATGCTCAACGCGGTGATGGTGGTCGATGACGAAAGCAGCATTCGCAATGCCGTCGAACAATGGTTGAGCCTGTCCGGGTTCGAGGTGCAGCTGTTCAGCCGTGCCGAGGAATGCCTGGCGGCGCTGCCCAGGCACTTTGCCGGGGTGATCCTCAGCGATGTGCGCATGCCGGGCCTCAGCGGTCTTGAACTGCTGGCCGAAGTGCAGCGCCGGGATCCCGATTTGCCGGTGATTCTGCTGACTGGCCACGGCGATGTGCCGATGGCGGTCGAAGCGATGCGCGACGGCGCTTACGATTTTCTGGAAAAACCCTTCAGCCCCGAGACCCTGCTCGGCAGCCTGCGCCGGGCGCTGGACAAGCGCCGGCTGGTACTGGAAAACCGCGCACTGCACGAGCAGGCCGACAACCGCGCCAAACTCGACGCGACGCTGCTCGGCGTGTCCCGTGGTTTGCAGACCTTGCGCCGACAGGTACTCGATCTGGCGACGCTGCCGGTCAATGTGCTGATCCGTGGCGAAACCGGCAGCGGCAAGGAGCTGGTCGCCCGCTGCCTGCACGACTTCGGCCCGCGTGCCGACAAGCCGTTTGTGGCCCTGAACTGCGCGGCGATCCCCGAGCAACTGTTCGAAGCCGAGTTGTTCGGGCACGAGAGCGGCGCGTTCACCGGGGCGTCCGGCAAGCGCATCGGCAAGCTGGAATACGCCGATGGCGGCACGCTGTTTCTTGATGAAATCGAAAGCATGCCGCTGGCCCAGCAGGTGAAACTGCTGCGGGTGTTGCAGGAACAGAAACTGGAACGGCTGGGGTCAAACCAGAGCATTCGCGTGGACTTGCGGATCGTCGCCGCGACCAAACCCGATTTGCTGGACGAAGCGCGGGCCGGGCGTTTTCGCGAGGATCTGGCGTATCGCCTGAACGTCGCAGAGCTGCGATTGCCGCCGCTGCGTGATCGTCGCGAAGACATTCCGTTGTTGTTCGAGTCCTTCGCCCAGAGCGCCGCCCAACGTTTGGGCCGGACGTTCCCGCCGCTCAGTGGTGCGCAGTTGAGCCACCTGCTCAGCCATGACTGGCCGGGTAATGTTCGCGAGTTGGCGAACGTGGCCGAACGTCAGGTGCTGGGGCTGGATGAACCGATGCAGGGGATTGATCCGGGCCAGTCGCTGGCGGCGCAGCAGGAGGCGTTTGAGGCGCAGTGTCTGCGGGCCGCTTTGACACGGCACAAGGGCGATGTGAAAGCCGTGCTTGAGGAACTGCAACTGCCGCGTCGCACGTTTAATGAAAAGATGCAACGGCATGGTTTGACCCGGGAAATGTTCGTACCCGACTGATCGTTCGATGATTGATCGTTCCCACGCTCCGCGTGGGAATACCTCAATGGACGCTCTGCGTCCGCTTTGGGACGCAGAGCGTCCCCGGCTGCATTCCCACGCAGAGCGTGGGAACGATCACGCTGAATGAGCGGAAATCCGCTCATTCATTCCGGATCATCGGCAAAATCCCGCTCAACCCATTTCCCCAACCCTTCTAAACCGGCCCTCCCCCCGTTGGCACAGCTCCTGCTATAGCCCTCGCAGGCCGCGTTCCAACGCGCTCCACAACAACAATTAAATGAAGGATCCTTCAATGGATAACTCCAACGCCCTGCCCCTTGGGTCGGCTGCCGTGCCGGCCAAAGAACGAACCACCGCCAGTCGCATCAAGTCGATCTTCAGCGGTTCCGTCGGCAACATGGTCGAGTGGTACGACTGGTACGTCTATGCCGCCTTCTCGCTGTACTTCGCCAAAGCCTTCTTCCCCAAAGGCGACACCACCGCCCAACTGCTCAACACCGCCGCGATCTTCGCCGTGGGCTTCCTGATGCGCCCGATCGGTGGCTGGCTGATGGGCCTGTACGCCGACAAGGTCGGACGCAAAAAAGCCCTGATGGCCTCGGTTTACCTGATGTGCTTCGGCTCGCTGATCATCGCCCTGAGCCCGGGCTATGAAACCATCGGTGTCGGCGCGCCGATCCTGCTGGTGTTCGCCCGCCTGCTGCAAGGCCTGTCGGTCGGTGGCGAATACGGCACCTCGGCGACCTACCTGTCGGAGATGGCGACCAGGGATCGTCGCGGCTTCTTCTCCAGCTTCCAGTACGTGACTTTGATTTCCGGCCAGCTCATTGCGCTGGGCGTGCTGATCGTGCTGCAACAGTTCCTGACCACCGAAGAGCTGTACGCCTGGGGCTGGCGTATTCCGTTCGCCATCGGCGCGCTGTGTGCAATCGTCGCGCTGTACCTGCGTCGCGGCATGGAAGAAACCGAGTCGTTCACCAAGAAGGAGAAGTCCAAGGAAAGCGCCATGCGCACCTTGCTGCGTCATCCGAAGGAACTGCTCACCGTGGTCGGCCTGACCATGGGCGGTACGCTGGCGTTCTACACCTACACCACCTACATGCAGAAATACCTGGTGAATACCGTCGGCATGAGCATCTCCGACTCCACCACCATTTCGGCGGCCACGCTGTTCCTGTTCATGTGCCTGCAACCGATCATCGGCGGCCTGTCCGATAAAATCGGTCGTCGCCCGATCCTGATCGCCTTCGGCGTGCTCGGGACGATCTTCACCGTGCCGATCCTGATGACCCTGCACACCATCCAGACCTGGTGGGGCGCGTTCTTCCTGATCATGGCGGCGCTGATCATCGTCAGCGGCTACACCTCGATCAACGCCGTGGTGAAAGCCGAGCTGTTCCCGACCGAAATCCGCGCCCTGGGCGTCGGCCTGCCGTACGCGCTGACCGTGTCGATCTTCGGCGGCACCGCCGAATACATCGCGCTGTGGTTCAAGAGCATCGGCATGGAAACCGGTTACTACTGGTACGTGACCGCGTGCATCGCGGTGTCCCTGCTGGTGTACATCACCATGAAAGACACGCAGAAACACTCGCGCATCGTCACTGACTGATCCCGCAACGCGAATCAAAAAAGGGGCAGACCTTCACGGGTCTGCCCCTTTTTTCGTTGGCCGATCAGCGGTTCCTGGCGATTAATCGCTGGTTAATTCGCCGAGGCGATTCTGCACCTACCTGATCGATGACCTGCGCGACGCTCGCTCCGACGACGAAAGCGAATTGAATGCGCCGCCCTTAATATCAAGTTAATCGATTGTTTTTAGCATTATCTTGCGCTTTTCAATCAATTTAGTTGGCGTAGCATGAACCCCATGCGAAACACATCGCCAACGAACCCGGAGACAACGACCATGAAAACCAAATTGATCCTCGCCCTGACCCTGTCTGTACTGGCCGCCAACACCTTCGCCGCCGATGGCTCGGACAAAACCAAATCCGCCGACTTCATTTCCGGCGCCAGCGCCGCCATCGAAACCAGCCACACCGGCACCTACGCTGCTGACGGCTTCGACAAGACCAACGTCGGCAAAGCCGTTGCTGCGGATGGTTTCGACAAGACCGGCACTGCCAACGCTATCGCCGCAGACGGTTTCGATAAAACCGGTACTGCCAACGCCATCGCTGCCGACGGTTTCGATAAAACCGGCACTGCCGCAGCCATCAGCTGATCATCAAATACACACACCACAGCCCGGCTTCGGCCGGGCTTAGTCATGTCTGGAGGGCTGGAAATCAGCCGCCCGTCCTTGCACTATGGCCGCTCTCTGACAGCCGTTTCCAGGACCACCCGCCATGCCCGATGACATCCATTTCTACGAACCGGCCAACGGCCACGGCCTGCCCCACGATCCGTTCAACGCCATCGTCGGCCCGCGGCCCATCGGCTGGATTTCTTCGCAGGATGCCGAGGGCCGGCTGAACCTGGCGCCCTACAGCTTTTTCAACGCGTTCAACTACATTCCGCCGATCATCGGGTTCTCCAGCGTCGGGCGCAAAGACAGCCTGAACAACATCGAGCAGACCGGCGAATTCGTCTGGAACCTCGCCACCCGCCCGCTGGCCGAGCAAATGAACCAAAGCTGCGCGATGGTCGGGCCGCAGGTCAATGAGTTCGAACTGGCGGGGCTGACACCGGTGGCGTCGAAGGTGATTGCCGTGCCACGCGTAGGCGAAAGCCCGGTGTCCTTCGAATGCAAGGTCACCCAGATCATTCAGTTGCAGCGCGCCGACGGCGAGACCGTGCCGAGCTGGCTGGTGCTCGGCGAAGTGGTCGCCGTGCACATTGCCAAGTGGCTGTTGAAGGACGGGATCTACGACACCGCCGCCGCCGAACCGATACTGCGGGGCGGCGGGCCGGCGGACTACTTCCAGCTGGGGCCGGAGGCATTGTTCAAGATGTGGCGCCCGGGGGCGACGAAGTAAGCGTTTACCAGATCAGCTCGGCGTCGTCGGTGACGCCCTTGAGCTTGTCCAGTTCATTGATCGCGGCTTCATCGGCCGCGATGGCGCCGGGGAAAACCTGATCGTTCAGCAGTTTGTGAAAGCGCGGCGCGCCGCCGTCGACCAGGGCCTTGACGGCGATCGCCGCGTGATAACCCTTGTTGCCGCCCAACTCGACGGGGACTACAGCGGAAACCGCTTCGAAGTGTTCGAACTCTTTACGTGCCATATCGCAGGTCCTGGCTCAGTCGGATAAGCCGGACATTAAACATTCAACCGGCAAGTTTGTGTACCGGCGCAGTGCATTGCCCTACGGCCTGTGCGGCCGAGACTTCCTTGAACGTGTGGAAATCCAGGCTGTTGACCACCAGGTCCTGCACCAGCTCGGCAAAGACTTCCATCGACGGGCTGCTGAAGTACGCGGTCATCGACTGCTGGTTGCTCCAGAAACCGGAGACCAGCCACAACTCGGGATCACACTGCGAATGCTGCAAGGCAAAGCTCAGGCAGCCGGGGGCGGCGCGGGACGGTTCGATCAGGGCGCTCAGGCGCATGCCGAGTTCCGCCGAGCGTCCGGCACGCGCTCGAACGAAGGCCATATGACTGACGGGAATCTGCTTGGACATGTTCAACCCTCCCAGGGAGTCGCGTGGCAGCCGGGGACGGGCTGCGACAGGATTCAAGGTTAAGGGCCGCCCCCCGTTCGCCGTTAGTCGATTCCTGCCGTCGCGTTGCACAATCCTGCGAGACTGTCTTGCAGACCTGTAACAAGTCGTAAATTCCTGTCACCGTCCTGTCACACCGGTTTCGGGCAACTCTGACCACCTGCGTCCTGCTATGGCTGGATGGGCCAACAACCCAATGCAGGATCAGGCAAGCATTTCGCAGGATGTGTCTACCGCCCTGGCTTGCACAAACTTATGCTCTGCTCCATTCCCACCGACTTTGCCGAGGATGCCGCACGTGACGTCATTCGATCGTTTTCAAGCGCCGCCCGATGCCGACATGGAAAAGCAGCGCGCGGAACTGGCGGCGATCATCCGCCGCAACACGTCCGAAGATGGCAGTTATGCCACTGCCGTCGGTTCGCTGTTCATGTCGCGCCACACCCAGTCCCATGACTTCGCCCCGGTGCTTGCGCAACCGGCGCTGTGCATCATGGCCCAGGGGCGCAAAGAGGTACGGCTGGCGGATGAGTTCTTCAATTACGACCCGCTCAATTATCTGGTGGTGTCGGTCTCGATGCCGTTGAGTGGACGGGTGGTGAATGTCTCGCCGGAGGAGCCGATCCTCGCCGTGCGCCTGGACATTGATCCTGCGGAAATCACCGCGCTGATCGCCGACGCCGGTCCGATGGGCGTACCGACCCGGCCGACCGGGCGTGGTCTGTATGTGGAGAAAATCGACAGCGCGATGCTTGATGCGGTGCTGCGTCTGGCGCGTCTGCTCGACGCGCCGAAAGACATCGCCATGCTCGCGCCGCTGATCCGCCGGGAAATTCTCTATCGCCTGCTGCGCAGCCCGCAGGGGCATCGGCTGTACGAAATCGCTATCGCCAACAGCCAGAGCCACCGCATCAGCCAGGCGATCAAATGGCTCAACGGCAACTTCGAACAGCCGCTGCGCATTGATGACCTGGCGAAGGAAGTGAACCTCAGCGTCTCGACCCTGCATCATCGCTTCAAGGCGATGACGGCGATGAGCCCGTTGCAGTATCAGAAGCAGCTGCGCCTGCAGGAGGCGCGGCGTTTGATGCTGGCTGAGGGGCTGGAGGCTTCGGCGGCGGGGTATCGGGTGGGGTATGAAAGTCCGTCGCAGTTCAGTCGTGAGTACAGCCGGTTGTTTGGGGCGCCGCCGCTAAGGGATCTGGCGCGGTTGCGGCTGACGGTCTGACCCGTTTTTTTATTGCGGCCACTGGCCCCATCGCGAGCAGGCTCGCTCCCACATTGGATCGGTGTACAACTGAACCTGTGGGAGCGAGCCTGCTCGCGATGGGGCCTTTGATTCAAGCGCCGAGCACCCGACACGCCTCACTGGGCAACGTCACCGACACCGGATGCCCGATCCCCAACCCAATCCCCTGACACGGCGTACTCAGCGCCGTGAAGGTCACCCCGGAACATTCCACCGTAGTCTCGATGGTCGCGCCAATATCCCGCACGAACGTCACCTTGCCCAGCAGGCGATTGCCCGCCGTGGCCTGCGGCGCCGACAGTTGCAGGTCTTCGGGGCGGATCAGCATTTTCACTTTCTGCCCGACCACGATGCTGCTGCAGATTGGCACTTGCAGGGCATCGCCACCCGGCAGCACGACCTTGCCATCGCCCAGTGCGGTAGCCGGGAAGATATTGCCGGAGCCGATAAAGTCCGCGACGAATTCGTTGGCCGGGTGCCGATAGATTTCAATCGGCGTACCCACCTGCTGCACCCGATGCTCGCCCAGCACCACCACGATATCGGCCATGGTCATGGCCTCGCGTTGATCGTGAGTGACCATGATCGTGGTGATGTTCAGGCGTTGTTGCAGCTGGCGGATTTCCACCTGCATCGACTCGCGCAACTTGGCATCCAACGCCGACAGCGGTTCGTCGAGCAACAGGATTTTCGGGTGCGAGGCAATCGCCCGGGCAATCGCCACTCGCTGACGCTGGCCGCCGGAGAGCTTGGCCACCGGGCGATCAATCATCGGTTGCAGTTGGATCAACTCAAGCAACTCCACGACCCGCGCCTGTTGATCGGCCTTGCTGACGCCGCGCAGTTTCAGCGGATAGGCGATGTTTTCGCCCACGGTCATGTGCGGGAACAGCGCCAGCGACTGAAACACCATGCCGAAGTTGCGCAGGTGCGCAGGGGTGTGGCCGATGTCCTCGCCGTCCAGGCGGATCTCGCCGCCGGTGAGGGTTTCCAGCCCGGCGATCATCCGCAGCAACGTGGTCTTGCCGCAGCCCGACGGGCCGAGGAAGCACACCAGTTTGCCCTCGGGCAAATGCAGGTTGACGTCTTTTACCGCGCAGGCCGAGCCGTAGTGTTTCTCGACGTTTTCCAGAATCAGACCAGACATAAAATCACCTCAAGAAATCAAAAGGAAACGCCGCCCTCACCGACCAGCTTCTCCAGCGCCCAGATCAGGACGAAGTCGATCAGCACGATCAGCACGGCAAACGAGAACACGGTAGGGTCGAGCGATGACACGGTGCGGCTGTACATCCAGATCGGCACGGTCATGACGTCGATGGTGTAGAGGAAATAGGTCACGGTGAATTCGTTGAACGAGACGATGAACGCCAGCAGCATCCCCGCCAGAATCCCCGACTTCATCAACGGCACCACCACATCGACGATGGCCCTCAATGGCGACGCGCCAAGCATCTGCGCGGCTTCTTCGACTTCGCTACCGATGGAGAGCATGGCCGCCGTGCAGTTCTTCACCACGAACGGCAGCGCCAGAATCACGTGGGCAATCACCAGTCGCGAGGTGGTCATGTGGAACGGCAGGCTGTCGAATACCAGCAGCAAGGCCAACCCCAGCACCACCATCGGGAACACCAGCGGAAGCGACATCAGTTGCAGCGCCACACCCTTGCCACGGAACTCGCAACGGGTCAGCGCGTAGGCCGCCGGCACCGCGATCAGCGTGGCGAAAATCATCGTCAGGCACGCCACCAGCAAACTGGTGCCCATGGCCTGGCCGAGACTCAACACATCGCTGGCATCGGGCGAGACGAAGGTGTGCCACGCCGCCTTGTACCACTGCAGGCTGTAGCTGCTCGGCGGGAAGTCGAGGTTCGACGCACCGCTGAACGACATCACGATCATGGTCAGGATCGGCAACACGGCCAGCAGCAGAATGATCCCGGAGAGGATGCCGGCAAACTTGCCGGTGTCGCCCGGCAACAGCGACTGACGCTTCTTGAACAGAGCACTCATTGCGAAGCCTCCAGCAGACGGCGACGGCGGCCGGTGATGTATTCGGACAAGGTCATGATGGCGAGCGTGGTGACGATCAGCACCACCCCGGCGGCGGACGCGGCAGGCCAGTTCATCAGCGGGGCGATCTGGTCATGCACCATCACCGCGAGCATCGGCACGCGCCGACCGCCGAGCAAAAGCGGCACCACGAAGCTGCTGGCGTTGTAGGCGAACACCAGGGTCGCGCCGGTGATGATCCCCGGCAGGCTCATCGGCAGCACCACCTGACGGAACACCTGAAAACGACTGGCGCCCAGCGTCGCGGCAGCCTCTTCGTAGCTGCGGGCGACGCCGCGCATGGCGCTGGCAATCGGCAGCACGGCCAGCGGAAACGCGGTCTGCACCAGGCCCATCAACACGCCATTCTGGTTGTACAGCAACATGATCGGCCGCTTGATCAGACCCAGGCCCATCAGGGTCTGGTTGAGCATGCCGCCGGGGCCGAGGATCACTAGCCAGCCATAGCTTTGCAGCAGCAGGTTGACCAGCAGCGGCAACAGCACCGCCGCCAGAAAGATCCGCCGCACGAACGGCGAGGTCAGACGCGACATGGTGTACGCCACCGGGATCGCCAGCACCACCGCGATCACCGCGCTGATCAGCGCCAGACGCAAGGTCAGCAGCAACGATTTGAGGTAGTAGGGTTCGAGCAACTGCGCGTAACTGGCCAGGCTGAAGCCCGACCACTCCGCGCCCTTGGTGCCGACGCTCATGCGCAGCACCAGCAGGCTGGCGGCAATCAGCACGCCGAGAAACAGCATCGACGGCGTGAGGAAAAACCACGCCCGCGCCGTCGGCGAAACACCGCGCGCCGGGCGCACGTCACCCGTGCCGACCGGTTGGGTCAGGGATTGATGTTCCATAGCAATGATCTCGTCAATGGAAAAACAACGGCTTCAAGCTCACCTGGCCCTCTGTGGGAGCGAGCCTGCTCGCGATGCGGACTGACATTCACCAACAACGTCGGCTGACAGATTGCTATCGCGAGCAGGCTCGCTCCCACAAGAACTTTCAGTGCTTGAGAGCCTGTGTACGTCACTCGATCAGGAAGAAAAGATTTCCGTGTAGCGACGAATCCACTGGTCATGCACGGTCGCCAGGAAGGCGTTGTCGTGCATGATCGCCTTCTCCGCGATCTGCTCCGGCGTGAGGATGAAGGGGCTCTTGCGCGCTTCGGCGGAGATGATCGCCTTGGCGTTGACCGGTCCGTTGAAGATGTCTTCGGCCATCTTGCCCTGCACCAGCGGGTCGAGGGAGTGGTCGATGAAGGCGTAGGCCAGGTCGGTGTCGCCCGGACGGTTCTTCGGCATTACCGAAAGCATCAGGTCGGTGTAGAAACCTTCCTTCATGCCGAACGTGGCACCGAGGCCATAGTTCGGATCACGGATCTGCTTGGGGAAAAACGCCGGGGCGTAGAGGCCGCCCATATCCAGGGACCCGGTGCGGAACAGCTCGGCGATCTGGTTGGGGTTTTCGCCAAGGGTCACCACGCGGTCTTTCAGCTCGGCGAGTTTCTTGAACCCTGGCTCGATGTTGTGCTCGTCACCACCGGCCAGTTTGGCGGCGATGATGATCAGGTCCATGGCCTCGGTCCAGTTCGGCGGCGGCAGGAAAATGCTCGGTGCCAGATCGGCGTCCCACAGTGCGGCGTAACTGTCCGGCGCTTCCTTCTGGGTGCGGGTGCTGTAGACCAGACTGTTGCACCACAGCAGGTAGCCGATGCCGTGACCGTTGGCGCCGGTGCGGTATTTTTCCGGGACGTCGACCAGATTGGGAATGCGGTTGAGATCGGGTTTTTCCAGCAGCCCGGCAGCGGCCAGACCTTCGGCGCCAACGCCAGCCAGAGTGATGATGTCGTACTGCGGACGGTCACCGCCGGCCTTGAGTTTGGCGACCATTTCCGAGGTGCTGCCGGTGCGGTCGGCAATCACTTTGGCGCCAGTCTTGGCTTCGAACGTTGCAGCGATGTTGCGCAGCGCGGCCAGGCCCGTGTCATCGGACCAGGTCAGCAGCCGCAGGGTCTTGCCGGCGAAGCGGGTGTCGCTGGCACTGGCCCGGATGAAGGGCATGCTCATGGCCGCCGCAGCCACCGAAGCCACGCCGACGGTTTTGATGAATTGACGCCTGTTCAGATCGTGCTCGCCCATTTGGGACTCCCATTATTCTTGTAAGTATGAGATTGATCGCAACCCTTGCATCTGCTTGACCGATATTGCTCAAGCGCCCGGTTTCAAAGGGCTTGAGCGTGGTCTGCGGGTTCATCCTGAGGTCGTGCAAAACACCTGACTATCGATAAAAACTCATTGGAGCCATGACGCCGGCGCATGCCTCGTTGCGAGGCATGCGCTGACCTTTTTCGGGCATTCAGAGCGCGCGGATCACGTGCTTGATTTCCTGAAATGCCGCCAGGCCCCACGGCCCCAATTCGCGGCCGAGGCTGCTCTGTTTGTAGCCGCCCCACGCGGTCTGCGGGAAGATCACCTGCGGCGCGTTGAGCCACACCAGCCCCGCCTGCAAGGCGTTGGCGACCCGATCCGCGGTCTCGGCATTGCGCGTGACCACGCTGGCCACCAGACCGAACTGGCTGTCGTTGGCCAAGGCAATCGCCTCGGCTTCCGTAGCGAAACTGCGCACGCAGATCACCGGGCCGAAAATCTCTTCGCACCACAGCGCACTGTCGAGGGGCACTTCGGTGAAGATTGTCGGCTGCAAGAAATAGCCGCGCGGCAGATCGGCGGGACGATTGCCGCCACAGATCAGCTTTGCACCGGCACTCAAACCACGGTCGATGTGACCGAGCACCCGTTGGTACTGCACCTGATTGACCAGCGCGCCCATCTCGACGTCAGGATCGAACGGATCGGCGACACGGATTTTTTCCGCGCGAGCCTTCAGACGAATCAGGAATTCATCGGCCAGTTCATCGGCGACCAGTACCCGGCTGGTGGCCGAGCACATCTGCCCGGCGTTGAAGAAACCACCACCGCAAGCCAGCTCCACCGCCAGATCAAGGTCGGCATCTTCGAGAATCAGCAGCGAGGATTTACCGCCCAGTTCCAGGCTCACGCCCTTCACGGTTTCAGCGGCGCGCTGCATCACCTGCACACCGGCGGCGTTGCTGCCGGTGAAGGAAATCTTGGCGATGCGCGGGTCCGCCGACAGCGGCGCGCCGACTGCCAGACCGGTGCCGCACACCAGGTTGAACACGCCTTTGGGCAAACCGGATTCGGCGATGATGGTCGCCAGCTCCAGTTCCGGCAGCGGCGTGACTTCAGACGGCTTGAGCACCACGCAGCAACCGGCGGCCAGGGCCGGGGCGAGTTTCCACGCGGTGGTGACCATCGGGAAATTCCACGGCACGATCAGCCCGACGACACCGCACGGCTCGCGGCGCAGACGTGCGCTGAAGTCGTCGCTGGGCAGCGGCACGTTGCTGTCCTGTTTCGCATCGAGGCCTTCGGCGAGTTCGGCGTAGTACTCGAAGGTGGCGATCACGTCATCGACATCGATGCCCGCTTCGAACTGCGGTTTGCCGTTGTTGCTCGACTGCAACTTCATCAGATGTTCGCGGCCGTTGCGCACGCCATTGGCGATGTTGCGCAGGATCGCGCCGCGCTCGGCACCGGTGGTTTTCGACCAGCCCTTGAAGGCTTCGGTCGCCGCCGTTACCGCTTGATTGACGGCGCTTTCGTCACCGCCGTTGACCGTGGTCAGCAGTGCTTCGGTGGCCGGGTTGATCACGCGCAGGTGTTCGCGCCCAGCGGACCATTGGCCGTTGATGTACAGGCCGTCGAGTGTGGTCGGGAAATTCATCATTGGGCCACCGCCTTCATCCATTGGGTCTGGTCGATCTCGATCAGGGTCGGGCCCTGACGATCGGTGGCGGCGCGCAATGCACTGCGCAGGTGTTCGGCGGAGCTGATCGCCTCGGCCGCGCAACCCAGGGCCTTGGCCACACCGATGAAGTCCGGGGTGTAGATGTCCACGCCCACCGGCTCGATGGCACGGTTGACCATGTATTTCTTGATCTCTTCGTAACCCTGGTTATTCCACAGCAGGATGATCACCGGCGTGCGCGCTTCCACGGCGCTGGCCAGTTCCGGCAGGGTGAATTGCAGACCGCCATCGCCGATCAGGCACACCACCGGCGGACGCGCGCCGTGTTCGAGGTTGCCGCCGAGCCACGCGCCAATCGCCGCCGGCAAGGCGTAACCGAGGGTGCCGTAACCGGTGGACGAGTTGAACCAGCGGCGCGGGCGCTCCGGGTTGAAGGTCAGGTTGCCGGTGTACACCGGTTGCGTGGAGTCACCGACGAACACCGCATCCGGCAACTCGTGCAGCACGGTTTCGAGGAAACGGGTCTGGGCCAGGGTCGGGGCATCCCAGGTTGCGGCCAGGTCTTCACGCAGACGCGCGGCGCGTACCTGACCCCAGTCGTTGCGGCGCTCGGCCAGCGGCTTGTGCGACAGCGCGCTGAGCAATGCTTGCGCGGAATTGCGCGAGTCGGCCACCAGCGCCACGTGCGGCGGGTAATTGCGCACGGTCTGGTCCGGATCGATATCGACGCGCAGCAACTTGCCGGGGATTTCGAAACCGCCGGCGAAGGTCACGTCGTAATCGGTTTCCGCCAGTTCGGTGCCAATCGCCAGGATCACATCGGCATCGGCCACCAAGGCGCGCGTCGCCACGAGGCTCTGAGTCGATCCGATCAACAGCGGGTGGCTGGACGGCAGCATGCCTTTGGCGTTGATGGTCAGGGCCACCGGTGCGTCGAGCAGTTCGGCCAGTTCGGTGAGTTCGGCAGCTGCGTCGATGGCGCCGCCACCGGCGAGGATCAGCGGACGCTGGGCGCCGGCCAGCAGTTCAGTCATGCGGCTCACGGCGGCCGGCGCAGCACCGGCGCGGTCGATGTTGACCGGCACGCTGGTCAGCAGTTCGTCGGCTTCTTCGACCAGCACGTCCAGTGGAATCTCAATGTGCACCGGACGCGGACGCCCGGCCTGGAACAGCGCGAAAGCACGGGCCAGCACGCCCGGCAATTCGGACGCCGACATCAGGGTGTGGGAGAACGCCGCCACGCCGCCGACCAGTGCGCTCTGGTTCGGCAGCTCATGCAGCTTGCCGCGACCGCCGCCCAGTTGACTGCGCGACTGCACGCTGGAAATCACCAGCATCGGGATCGAATCGGCGTAAGCCTGGCCCATGGCGGTGGTGATGTTGGTCATGCCCGGGCCGGTAATGATGAAGCACACACCCGGTTTGCCGCTGGTGCGGGCGTAGCCGTCGGCCATGAAGCCGGCGCCCTGTTCATGGCGCGGGGTGACGTGGTTGATGCTCGAACGGGCCAGCCCGCGATACAGCTCCACGGTATGCACACCGGGAATGCCGAACACCTGCTCGACCCCATAATCTTCGAGTAACTTGACCAGTACTTCGCCACACGTCGCCATGTCTTTGCCCTTCTTGTTCGTTGAGGCACCGGGCTTTAAAGGAACCGGTGATTGGCCTCATTGAAACGGGCGACCCGTAGCCGCAACAATCGATAAAAGCTCATACTAGCCATGTCCTCACGTCATACCTTGGATCCACATGAAACGACTGCCTCCCCTGCCCGCCCTGCACACGTTTCTGATCACCGCGCAGTGCTGCAACTTCACCCGGGCCGCCGAGCAGTTGCACATCACCCAGGGTGCGGTGAGCCGGCAGATCGCCGGGCTGGAGGAACATCTGGGTTATGAGCTGTTCATTCGCCTGGCCCGGGGCCTGGAGCTGACGGCCGAAGGTCGCGAATGGCTGCCACGGGTGCAGCAGGTGTTCAGCCTGATCGGCGATTCGGTGGAGCAGATCGGCGCCAAACGCGAAACCCTGCAACTCAAGGCGCCGAGCTGCGTGATGCGCTGGCTGTTGCCGCGTCTGCTGCAATGGCAGCGCGAGCGCCCGGACGTGCCGGTGAAACTCACGGCATCGCTGCAACACGGGGTGGACTTTCATCGCGAGCAGTTCGACGCGGCGGTGATCTACGGCACCGCGCCACACGACTCTCCTGCGACCCTGCATCTGTTCGATGAACAACTGACGCCAGTCTGCTCACCGACGCTGCTCAACGGCGGACCGGCCCTGCACACACCGGCAGATCTGCAACAGCATCTGCTGCTGCACCCGACTCACACCGATGACGACTGGACACTCTGGCTCAACGCCGCCGAACTGCACCTGAGCAATATCGCCAGCGGTCAGCATTTCGAGACGCTGGATCAGGCGATGTCGATGGCGTCCCATGGGACGGGGGTGGCGATCGGCGACTGGTCACTGATCGGCGACGACTTGAACGCCGGGCGACTGGTGATGCCGTTCGATCTGAAGGTGAAGACGGGACTGGGCTATTACATCGTCGCGCCGGCGTCGGAGCCGTCGGCGAAATTGCAGGAATTGATGGGGTGGTTGGTTGAGCAGGCTCATACGCGGTGAGGCCATGCCCTCACCCCAGCCCTCTCCCGGAGGGAGAGGGAGCCGATCGTGGGATGCTCGAAAATTACGCCGACCTGAACGTGCTGTACCGAATCCATAATCGACTCGAACTTTCAGGTCGATGAATCACGTCAGACAACTCGGTCGGCTCCCTCTCCCTCCGGGAGAGTGCTGGGCGGGCGGCGTTCCGATGAGGGCCAATTTTCGGATCAGACACAAACCCCGAAAACCACCCAAAACCCTCAATAACCGACGGTAAACCGCTGACGCGAATGCTTAGGCGTTTCCACTTCGTCGATCAGCGCAATCGCGTAGTCGGCAAAGGTGATCGAACTCTGACCGTCATCACTCACCAGCAAGTCATCCTTGCCGACCCGGAACTTACCGGTGCGCTCGCCTTCGACAAACAGCGCCGACGGCGACAGGAATGTCCAGTCCAGTTCCTTCTCCTGACGCAGTGCATCAAGGAACGCCGCACCGGCGCTGGCCTCAGCCTTGTACTCGGCCGGGAAACCGGCGCTGTCGATCACGCGGGTGCCGTCCGGCAGCAACAGCGAGCCGGCACCGCCGACCACCAGCAGACGTTTCACCCCAGCCTGTTTCACCGGACCGATCAGCGCGTTGGCCGGCACCGTGGCGAAATGCGCGGCGCTGATCACCACATCGTGACCGGCGACGGCGTCCTGCAACGCGGCGGCGTCCAGCACGTCGACATTCTTGCTGACCACACCGGCACGAGCGCCGATCTTCGAGGTATCCCGGGCGATAGCGGTGACGCTGTGGCCGCGACGCAGGGCTTCTTCCAGCAGTTGGCTGCCGGCACGGCCGGTGGCACCAATGATTGCGATCTTGCTCATGACATTCTCCAGTTGGCTTGAGAGTGCTGCGTTTTTCAGAATCGGATTACCACTGCATTTCGCCCTTGGCGACTTTGGCGCTCAGCTCCAGCGAGCTTTCTTCGCCCAGTGTCGGGTAGCGTTTTTTCATCGCGGCGATCAGCGCGGCAGAGTCCTTGGCCTTGGCAGTTTCGGCATCGAACGCCTTGATGTAGTCGGCGGTGAATTTCACGGCCGCCAGCGAACGGGCGCTGTCACCCAGGTAGTGACCGGGCACCACGGTTTTCGGTTTCAGGGTTTCGATCGAGTGCAGGGTTTGCAGCCAGTCGGCATGGGATTGCGCGGTCTGGGTGTCGGCCATCCACACGTGGATGTTCTCGGCGACGACCACACCGCCGACCACCGCTTTCAACGAAGGAATCCACACGAAGCCGCGATCCGGCTGTTTGCCGTCAAGGCCGATCACCTGCAGTTTCTGCCCTTCGAGCATCAGGCTGTCGCCTTTGAGCACGCCCGGTACGATGGTTTTGGCCGGCACGTCGGCGCCCATTTTCGAGCCCCAGAAGGCGAGTTTGCCGTCGACGGTTTGCTTGATGTGATCAACGGTCGGTTGCGAGGCCAGCACCTTGGCATTCGGGAATGCCTTGGTCAGGGTGTCGAGACCGAAGTAGTAATCCGGGTCACCGTGGCTGATGTAGATGGTGGTCAATTGCTTGCCGCTGGCGCGGATCTTTTCCACCACTTGCTCGGCCTGGGATTTGCCGAAT
The DNA here is from genome assembly GCF_019710535.1 of Pseudomonas sp. 3-2. Lineage (NCBI taxonomy): Bacteria > Pseudomonadati > Pseudomonadota > Gammaproteobacteria > Pseudomonadales > Pseudomonadaceae > Pseudomonas > Pseudomonas sp. 3-2. The sequence continues at coordinate 5,084,274 of NZ_CP081200.1, forward strand.
TGCGCGTCCACCAGAATCGCGTCCTTCTCGCCGCTGACCAGTACCGAAGTCACCGGGAAGATCGCGTTGGTGCCCGGGTTGTAGACGTCGAGGGTCAGGTTCGCGGCCGCTGCATGGGCAGCAAAACCGAGGGTGGCGGTGGCCAGTAAAACGCGCTTGAGGGTGGTGAAGCCGATCATGGGTTGCTCCGCTGTTCGAATGCCGTGCTTGGCGATGGGGACAGAGCTTAGTTGCCAGACTCGTTACAAAAAATGCGATGCTTGAACATAGTTTGTTTCTGAAAGCGGGCAAATCATGGATCGTCTCCAAGCAATGCGGGTGTTTGTCACGGTGGTGGATCTGGGCAGCCAGTCGGCGGCGGCCGATCACCTGGACCTGTCGCGGCCGGTGGTGTCGCGGTATCTGGCGGAACTGGAAGACTGGGTCGGGGCGCGTCTGATGCACCGCACCACCCGCAAGTTGAGCCTGACCGCCGCCGGCAACGAAATCCTGCCGCGCTGCCGGCAGATGCTGGAGCTGTCCGGTGACATGCAGGCCGCCGTCAGCGAACCCGCCGATGCACCAAGGGGGTTGCTGCGGATCAGCGTCAGCACCTCGTTCGGTCAGGCGCAACTGGCCGATGCCATGGCGGTGTTCGTCAAAGCGTATCCGGGGGTGAGCATCGACCTGCAAATGCTCGATCGCACGGTGAACCTGGTGGACGAACGCATCGACCTGGCGATCCGCACCAGCAATGACCTCGACCCCAACCTGATCGCCCGGCGTCTGACGGTCTGCCGTTCGGTGGTCTGCGCCGCACCCGCCTATCTGCGGGAACATCCGCAGCCGCAGCGGGTTGAAGATCTGAGCCGGCACAACTGCCTGACCCATTCCTATTTCGGCAAGAGCCTGTGGCATTTCGAGGAGGATGGCGAACCGGTTTCGGTGCCGGTGCAGGGCAACATCAGCGCCAACGAAGCCAGCACCCTGCTGCGCGCGACCCTGGCCGGCGCTGGCGTGGCGATGCTGCCGACCTATCAGGCCGGGGTGCATGTGCACAGCGGCGAACTGGTTCGCCTGCTGCCCCACGCCGAGCCCCGGCAGATGAACATCTACGCCGTCTATGCCTCACGCAAGCACATGCCGGCAGCGTTGCGCTGCATGCTGGACTTTCTGGTGCAGCGTTTTCCCGAAAACCCGCAGTGGGATATCGGACTGTAAAGCCGTTCACAGAGCCGCTGGCAACTCCACGGCGCTGACCTATGCTGAAAGTAGTACCCAAGGGTATTCGTTCAGAGGTCAACGCCATGAACACCAGAACAAGAAGATACCTCGCGATTTTCATCACCTGCGCGGCCACGCTGGCGCTGTACGGCACCGCGGCATGGCGCGTGGAGCAGTTGCGGCAACTGCCCCGTGAATACGCGAGCTGCAACTTCGAGCGCTGCATCCCTCACAACGCCACCCTCAACGCCCTGCGCTGATAAAGGGCTCAGGCGTCGTCGTTCTGCTCGGCCTTCAAGCGGTCGCGGAACGCCTTTGGCGAGATCCCCACCCGGCGCCGGAACAAGCGCGTGAAGTTGGTCGGATCGGAAAACCCCAACACCTCGGACATCTCGTAAATGGTCATGCTGGTGTATGTCAGCAGACGCTTGGCTTCCAGCAACTGACGCTCGTGCATGATCTGCAACGCCGGCTGCCCCGCCAGTTCACGGCAGGTGCCGTTGAGGTGCGAGACGGAAATCCCCAGCCGATGGGCCAGGTCTTCGACCTTGACGTGCTGGCGGTAGGTTTCTTCCACCAGTTGAATGAACCCGTTGAGGTATTCGCGCTGACGCTGCGGGCGTTGCGTGGCGTTGTGACGGCGGATCGCCTGACGGCTGACCCAGACCATGATCACACTGACCAGCGAATGCATGAGCATTTCACGTGCCGGTTGATGGCCGTTGTACTCGGCCTGCAACGCGGCAAACAGACTGTTGAGGTAATCCGCGTCCTTGCCCGCCGGATAGCTTTCGGCCTGGGCCAGGGCCTGCACCGCGCTGCCCAGTTGCGCCTGCAAATGGTTGATCAACGGAGTGGCGAGGGTGACGACAAACCCTTCGACGTCCTCGGAAAAACGGAATCCATGCACCGATAACGGCGGCAGGATCTGGATCGCGGTTTCGTTCAGTTGCGTGCGTTGGCCTTCGATTTCAAGCTCTGCCTGACCTTTGAATACGAAGAGCAACTGGCACAAATCGGCGTGGCGGTGGGGTTTGATTTCCCATTGGTGTTCGCGGCTGCGTTTGGAAATGGTTTCACAGTGCAGCAAGTCAGGGGTCGGCCAGTCCAGGCTTTCACCGTAGAGCTTGAACACCGGAATCGAAGGCAGGTCAGGCTTGTTCATCACTTCAATCCAGGCCTCGAGGTTTGCGGGCGATAATCGCACCGATTGGCAGAATGTACAGGTATCGGCTCAGTTTTCACCTTCAATTGACAGACCCGCAAGGGAAAAATGCAAGCACTCGAATCCCCAAACTCATTCACCGGCCGTTGTCGCGTGATGCTTGCGAGTCATAAAAACAATGAAAACGCTGAAAACCCAAGTCGCCATCATCGGCGCCGGTCCGTCCGGATTACTGCTCGGCCAACTGCTGCACAACGCCGGCATCGACACCCTGATTCTGGAGCGCCAGACACCTGACTACGTGCTCGGCCGAATCCGCGCCGGCGTGCTTGAACAAGGCATGGTAGAGCTGTTGCGCGAGGCTGGCGTGGGTCAGCGGATGGACGCCGAAGGGCTGGTGCACGGTGGTTTCGAACTGGCCCTCGACGGGCGCCGGATCCACATCGACCTGCAAGCCCTGACCGGTGGAAAAACCGTGATGGTCTATGGCCAGACCGAGGTCACTCGCGACCTGATGGCCGCTCGTCGGGAGACCGGTGGGCAGACAATTTACGAAGCCAGCCATGTCGTTCCCTGTGACATGAAAAGCGACGAAGCCTACGTGACCTTCGAAAAGGACGGCGAAACCTGGCGCGTCGATTGTGACTACATCGCCGGTTGCGACGGTTTCCACGGCGTGGCCCGGCAGTCGATTCCCGAGGATTGCCTGAAAGTCTTCGAACGGGTTTATCCGTTTGGCTGGCTGGGGATTCTCGCCGACACGCCACCGATTCACGAGGAACTGGTCTACGCCCGCCACGAGCGCGGCTTCGCCCTGTGCAGCATGCGCTCGGCGACACGCACCCGTTATTACCTGCAAGTGCCGGCCGAGGAAAACGTCGACGACTGGTCGGATGAGCGTTTCTGGGATGAACTGCGCAAGCGTCTGCCGGAGGATTTGGCGCAGAAACTGGTGACCGGTCCGTCGATTGAAAAGAGCATCGCGCCGCTGCGCAGCTTTGTGGTCGAGCCGATGCAATACGGGCGGATGTTTCTCGTTGGGGACGCGGCGCACATCGTTCCGCCGACCGGCGCCAAGGGGCTGAATCTGGCGGCCAGCGATGTCAGCACGCTGTTCAGGATTTTGCTGAAGGTTTACCGCGAAGGTCGCACTGACTTGCTGGAGAAATACTCGGAGATCTGCCTGCGCCGGGTGTGGAAAGCCGAGCGGTTTTCCTGGTGGATGACTTCGATGCTGCACCGCTTCGATGAGCATGATGATTTCAGCCAGCGGATCTGTGCTTCGGAACTGGACTACTTTGTCAGCTCGGAGGCCGGTCAAAAAACCATTGCAGAAAATTACGTCGGGCTTCCTTATGAGGCTATCGAATAGCTTCCTACCGACTTACACTGGCGAGCACTCACCCGCTCGCCCTGGCACTGCGGGTCAATCACTGCCCGCAGGTTCGCCCGTGACCAATCTCAACCATCCCGAAACGCCCAAACCGGCCATTCGCAGCGTGCTGGTCGCGCTGATGATGGCGATCTTCCTTGGCGCGCTCGACCAGACCATCGTCGCCGTTTCCATGCCGGCCATTTCCGCACAGTTCAAGGACGTCAGCCTGCTGGCCTGGGTGATTTCCGGCTACATGGTGGCGATGACCGTGGCGGTGCCGATCTACGGCAAGCTCGGCGATCTGTACGGGCGGCGCAAACTGATGCTGTTCGGCATGGGCCTGTTCACCCTCGCCTCGCTGTTCTGCGGCATGGCCCAGAGCATGGAGCAACTGGTGCTGGCGCGGATTTTCCAGGGCATCGGCGCCGGCGGGATGATTTCGGTAAGTCAGGCGATCATCGGCGACATCGTCCCGCCCCGCGAACGCGGGCGCTATCAGGGCTACTTCTCCAGCATGTACGCGGTGGCCAGTGTGGCCGGCCCGGTGCTCGGCGGTTACATGACCGAGTACCTGTCATGGCGCTGGGTGTTCCTGATCAACCTGCCGCTGGGCCTTGGCGCGTACTGGGTCGCGCGACGCAACCTGATCGGCCTGCCGATTCCCCAGCGCAAACCGGTCATCGATTATCTCGGCACACTGTTGATGATCATCGGCCTGACCGCTCTGTTGCTGGCGATCACTCAGGTCGGCCAAGGCCATGCGTGGCGCAGCAGCGAAGTGCTCGGTCTCTTCGCTTGCGCGGTGGCGGTGCTGGCGGTGTTCGTCTGGCACGAGCGGCGCGCCCGGGAGCCGTTGTTGCCGATGCACCTGTTCACCAACCGCAGCGCCCTGCTGTGCTGGTGCACGATTTTCTTTTGCAGCTTCCAGGCGATTTCCCTGATCGTGCTGATGCCGCTGCGCTTCCAGAGCGTGACCGGTGCTGGGGCGGACAGCGCTGCATTGCACTTGCTGCCGCTGGCGATGGGATTACCGATCGGCGCGTATTTCGCCGGACGCCGCACTTCGATCACCGGACGCTATAAACCGCAGATTCTGAGCGGCGCGCTGCTGATGCCGATCTCGATCCTTGGCATGGCCTTCAGCCCGCCCGATGCCACGCTGCTCAGCAGCCTGTTCATGCTGCTCAGCGGGATCGCCGGCGGCATGCAGTTCCCGACTTCGCTGGTCGGTACGCAGAACTCGGTCGAGCAAAAGGACATTGGCGTCGCCACCAGTACCACCAACCTGTTCCGCTCTCTGGGCGGCGCGGTGGGCGTGGCGTTGATGTCGGCGCTGTTGCTGGCGTTGTTGCAGGACTCCAGTTTCGCCCACCTGGCCGGCAGCTCGCTGATGAGCGAAGGGCATTCCGGCAACGTGCTGCTCGACGGCCTGAACGCGGCGCCCGGCGATGCGCAGAATGCCTTGCGTGCCGAACTGCTGGTGACGTTCCGGCATTTGCTGATGGTCAGCGCGGCGGTGTCGCTGCTCGGGCTGGCGGCGGCGATTGCGATGCCGAACCGGTTGCTGCGGGGCCGTGAGCACGGCACCCGCTGATTGATGCCGATCGCTCCCACGCGCGGCATGGGAGCTTTCAGCAATCAAGCACTGTAATAACCGACCGCCACCAGCATGTTCCCGACCTTTTTCAGGTAGGCATGCTTGTTCTCGACCTTGCCGGTCACCGGATTTTTCCAGCGGTACTCGTACTCGCCCTCATCCTGCTTGCCGATCAGCGCCAGAATCGGTTCGCCCACCGGTTTGCCCTCCGGGTCGTCGACCTTTGCGAAGTCGGTGTTGATCAGCCGCAGGTTGGTGCCATGGGCAACGTAGCGGTGGTTGTCGAGATTGACCACGAACACATAGAGGTCGTCCTGCAGGTAACCGCCCTTGAGCGAGTTGATAGCGGACAGCGTGCCCTTCTCGTCCTTGGTCAGGTCGGTGGCGGCTTTGTCGAGCAACGCTTTCGCCTGCTCCGCGGATGCTCGCGGCAGGTAATAACCCACCGCCAGAATCCGCTGACCGATGCGTTGATAGTAAACGTGCTTGCGCTCGACCTTGCCGTCTGACCAGTTCTGCCAGCGGTATTCGGCCTGTTGGATGCCGTTGCCTTCCGGCACCTTCAGGGCGTCCTTGAAGGACTTCTGCAAGTCCGGCCCGAGGACTTCGCTGACGTCGCGACCGATCAATGCCGACGACGGCCCGCCGCTGGCGAGCATCACGCCCTTGGTGTCGACCACGAACACGTAACGGTCCTTGTCGACGAATTCGCCCTGGCGGCTGAACGCTGCGAACGCCTTGTCGCCGTTGTCGTGGTAATAGGCCAGCGCCTTTTCCAGCAAGGCGATGGCGGCCTTGCTGTCGTCTTTTTCCGTGGTGGCCGCGTTGGCCTGACCGAAACTCAACAGCAGCACCGCGCCGAGCCAAGCCAGCTTGTGCACAAACCCCATGACGCATCCCTCGTTCTTGTTGGTGTTTCAAGAGCGTAGACGGCCTGAAGGCATGTATGGATATTCAGAACGCTTCTGAATGTTGCTGTGGCGAGGGCGCGCGCCCTCGCCACACAAGAGGCTTACGGACGCGCGTTGAGTTGCTGTTGCAGGTTCTGGATCTGCGCCTGCAGGGTGTTGATGTTGCGGGTCATCTGCGCGCGGAACGCGTCGAACTCGGCGGTGTTGGTGCCACCCTGCGAAGCGGCCGGACGGTTGTCCTGCTCGCTCTTGAGGATGACGATTTCCTGCTCCAGACGATCGATCGCAGGGTTCGACCCAGTTTGTTTTTTCAGGGCCGTGATGTCGGCACCGAGGCTCTTGAACTGCGCATCGAACCCCTTCACCTGAGCATCGAAGCTCTTGAGCTGGGCGTCGACCTTGCTGGTGTCGGCCGAGGTGCTTTTCAGCGTTGCCAGTTCGGCGCTCAGGGCTTTGACCTGGGCTTGCAACTGGGTGTTGGCGTTCTGCAGTTCGGTGGTCTGGGCAGTCATCTGCGCCAGGCGCTTGTCCAGATCCGTCGCCTGCCCGGCCACGCCCTGCTGCTGTTTGCTCTGATCCTGAAGCGCACTTTGCAGCTGTTTGATCTGCAGCTTCAGGGCTTCGCTGTCGGTGGTGACGTTGGTCTGGCTGGCCACGACCTTGCCGGAAATGTCCTGCAGGCGCCCCGCCGCTTCCTCACTGATGCGCGCGAAACTTTCCTGGGTCGCCACCAGTTGCTGCTCCATCAGCGAAATCTGCTGGAAGCTCCACCAGGCCAGACCAATGAATGCGAAGAACAGCGCGCCAACCAGTGCCCATAACGGCCCGGTGCTGGCGGCCTTGACCTTGACCACGGGTGGCGTGCGCGAATGCACGGTGGTGCGGGCGGTGACCGGAAAATCGTCGTCATCGAGGGTATCGGCGCGCAGGCTCGGTACATCGTCGAAATCGTCGTGGGCATCGTTACGCATGGACATTGAGGCAACCTTTGTGAAACGCGGTGATGGCAGATTGGCGCGAAGTATAAACCCCGCGGCCGCTGGGGTTGACCCTCAAGCCGTGGCGCGGTTCAGTGCCGGCCGGCAGATTCGTATCAACGAATGTCCTGAGCCTTCCACCAGCCACAGAACTCATCGAGGGCCGTCCACAGACTGACTTTCGGATCGTAGTCCAGATAATGCCGGGCGCGACTGATGTCGAGGGTGAAATTTTTGTTCATCACCTGCATGCCCAGGCGCGACAGGGTCGGCTCGGGACGCCCGGGCCAGAGCTTGCACACACCTTCGTTGAGCGCCGCCACGCTGTAGGCCAGGCCGTAGGAACGATACTTGGTGACCTGTGGGACTTCCATCTTGCGCATCACGTAATTGACCACATCCCACAGCGGCACCGGAGCGCCGTTGCTGATGTTGTAGGCCTTGCCCAGCGCGGAGGCGTCGGCCAGCAGGCTGCTGAGCAACGCTTCGTTGAGGTTGTGCACGCTGGTGAAATCGACCTTGTTCAGACCGTTGCCGATGATTGCCAGACGGCCCTTGCGCTGCATGTTCAGCAAGCGCGGGAAGATGCTCATGTCGCCGGCGCCGGTGACGAAGCGCGGTCGCAGGGCGAGGGTTTCGAGGCCGAATTCCTGAGCGCCGAAGACCTTTTGCTCGGCCAGGTATTTGGTCGCCGCATAGTGATGCTTGAAGCGCTTGGGCACTTGCTCTTCGGTCAGCCCGAGGTGGTCGCGACCGTCAAAGTAGATCGAGGGCGACGACAGATGCACCAGCCGCCGAACCCGTTGCTTCAGGCAGGCCTCGACCACGTTTTCGGTGACTTGCACATTGCCCTGATGGAAGTCCTGATAGCGGCCCCACAGGCCAACCGCGCCGGCGCAATGCACCACGGCTTCGACGTCATTGCACAATTCCCGCACCAGATCCGGATCGCTCAGATCGCCTTGAACGAACTCGGCACCGCGACGCACCAGATGCTCGACACCCTCGGCCCGGCGACCGTTGACCCGCACGTCCAGGCCCTGCTCCAGGGCGAAACGCGCAAAGCGTCCGCCAATGAAGCCGCTTGCGCCGGTGACCAGAATTTTCATGTAGAGCTCCAACAAAACCAGCTGCAAGCTTCGAGCTTCGAGCTGCAAGGTAAAAACAGTACGCAAGCGCTTTACTTGGCGCTTGCAGCTTGACGCTCGTAGCTGCTTTCAGGCCACCAGCCATTGCGCCGACGAGCGCACCAATTGCTCGGTCAACAGCCCGAGCAACTGACCGCCATTGCGCCAATGATGCCAGTACAAGGGCACGTCGATCGGTTTATCTGGCAACAGTTCGCGCAGCACGCCGCGCTCCAGTTGCTCGCGGACCTGCAATTCCGGCACCAGGCCCCAGCCGAGCCCGGCTTCGGTCAGGCGGAGGAAACCTTCGGACGACGGGCACAGGTGATGTTCGAAACCGCCATCGACGCCGAGGGACGCGAGGTATCGATGCTGGAGAAAATCGTCAGGGCCGAACACCAGCGCCGGGGTGCGCGGTAATTGTTCGGCCCGCACGCCGTCGGGGAAATGCCGCTCGATGAACGCCGGGCTGGCCAGCGCTCGATAGCGCATCGCCCCGAGCAACACGCTGCGTGCCCCCGCCACCGGCCGCTCGCTGGCGCACAGGCAACCGGCCACTTCACCGGCGCGCATGCGTTTCAGGCCGACGGTCTGGTCTTCGACGATCAGATCGAGCAATAGATGTTGTTCGGCGCAGAAGTCGCCCACCGCCTCGGCCCACCAGGTGGCGAGACTGTCGGCATTCAGGGCGATACGCAGGCGCTCCGGCAGGCCCTCTTCGTCCAGCGCAGGCACCAGCGTCTGCAAATCCCGTTCGAGCAGGCGCACCTGCTGCACATGGTTGAGCAGGCGCCGGCCAATTTCGGTAGGCGACGGCGGCGTGCCACGCACCAGAACCGGCTGGCCGACCCGCGCTTCCAGCAATTTGATCCGCTGGGAGATCGCCGATTGCGAAAGGCCCAGCACCTGCGCCGCCCGTTCGAATCCGGCCTGCTCGACCACGGCGGCCAAAGCAGAAAGTAATTTGTAGTCGAACATCAGTTTTCCTAATGAGCGATCAGCACTATTGGTTTTTCTTATACAACGTCAACCGGGAGAATAGCCAGCAAGCACTCTTTATCAAGGATCACCCCCATGGCTGGCGAAACCTCGTTGACCACCCTGCTGCGCAGCATGAGCCCGCAGCTCAATGCCGGCGAATTCGTGTTCTGCACCTTGTCCGACGGCGAGTTGCCGAGCGGCCTGGAAGTCGTAGGCAGTTTCCGTGAACAGGAAGGCCTGACGGTGATTCTCGAACGCTCCCACGCCGAGCGCGCCGGGTTCAGCTTCGACTATGTCGCGGCGTGGATCACGCTGAACGTGCATTCGGCACTGGAAGCCGTCGGCCTGACCGCCGCCTTCGCCACCGCACTGGGCAAGGCCGGCATCAGCTGCAACGTGATTGCCGGCTATTACCACGATCATCTGTTCGTCGGTCAGGCCGACGCCGAACGTGCCATGCAAGTGCTGCGCGACCTCGCAGCCAACGCGGAGTAATCGTCATGTGGCAAAGCTATACCAACGGTTTGCTGGTGGCGTTCGGGCTGATCATGGCGATCGGCACGCAAAATGCCTTTGTCCTGGCCCAGAGCCTGCGGCGTGAGCATCACCTGCCGGTCGCCGCGCTGTGCGTCGCCTGTGATGCGCTGCTGGTGGCGGCGGGTGTGTTCGGTCTGGCCACGGTGCTGGCGCAGAACCCGACATTGCTGGCGGTCGCCCGCTGGGGCGGCGCGGTGTTCCTGATCTGGTACGGCAGCCAGGCGTTGCGCAGGGCGTTTTCGAAACAGAGCCTGCAACAGGGTGAAAACCAGACCGTGCGTTCGCTGCGCGCGGTGATGCTAAGCGCACTGGCGGTGACCCTGCTCAACCCGCACGTCTATCTCGACACCGTCTTGCTGATCGGTTCTCTCGGCGCACAACAGTCGGTGCCCGGCGCCTATGTCGTGGGCGCGGCGAGTGCTTCGCTGCTGTGGTTTTTCACCCTCGCCCTCGGTGCAGCATGGCTGGCACCGTGGCTGGCACGGCCGAGTACGTGGCGGATTCTCGATCTGTTGGTGGCGGTAATGATGTTCACCGTGGCAGGGCAATTGATATTGGCTTCATGATTTATTCCAAACAGCTCTGGAACCTCTATCCCACACAGTTGTTGCGTGGTTAAGCCGCACCCCCGGTGCTATGATCCGAACCCTGCGCCGCAAAGAGTAAAAACTCGCCGGTGCATTTCTGGCCGCCCGTGATCGGCCTTGCGCTCACCGCAACAGACCTGATTAGGAGAATCATCATGGCTTTCGAATTGCCGCCGCTGCCTTACGCACACGATGCCCTGCAGCCGCACATTTCCAAGGAAACCCTGGAATTCCACCACGACAAGCACCACAACACCTACGTCGTGAACCTGAACAACCTGGTGCCAGGCACCGAGTTCGAAGGCAAGACCCTGGAAGAAATCGTCAAGACTTCCTCGGGCGGCATCTTCAACAACGCCGCTCAGGTCTGGAACCACACCTTCTATTGGAACTGCCTGGCGCCAAACGCCGGCGGTCAACCAACCGGCGCACTGGCTGAAGCCATCAACGCGGCTTTCGGTTCGTTCGACAAGTTCAAGGAAGAGTTCAGCAAAACTTCGATCGGCACCTTCGGTTCCGGCTGGGGCTGGCTGGTGAAAAAGGCTGACGGTTCCCTGGCCCTGGCCAGCACCATCGGCGCCGGCAACCCGCTGACCAGCGGCGACACCCCGCTGCTGACCTGCGACGTCTGGGAACACGCTTACTACATCGACTACCGTAACCTGCGTCCTAAGTACGTCGAGGCGTTCTGGAACCTGGTCAACTGGAAGTTCGTGGCCGAGCAGTTCGAAGGCAAGACCTTCACCGCTTAAGCTGCACGCCAGACAAAAACCCGGCTTTGCCGGGTTTTTTTATACCTGCGGAAATAATCGTGAGTGCGTTGCATCACAAACAAGGCTTTTTCCCACACCTGAAGCAGCCCTTCTCGCCTTGCTCCCAAGCCACGGCGAACTAACATCAAAAGAGGAAAAATTGTCCGACGTCCCTCAAGTTGGAGACCGAAACTACCGACACAGTACAACCAGGGCAAATACTCCAGACAGCAGCATATCGGCCAAGGCCACGGACAAATTTTCCGCGGCTCGATTGTCCCTTTGACTGCCAACACGGGATTGCCAATACTCATGGCAACTTGACGCTACCCGCACGGAACAAGGAATAACCCTTTGAAGCTGGAACTCAAGAACAGCTTGTCGGTGAAGTTGCTCCGGGTCGTGCTCCTGTCGGCATTGATCGTCGGCGTGGTCTTGAGCTGCGCGCAGATCGTGTTCGATGCCTATAAAACACGCCAGGCCGTCGCCGGCGATGCCGAACGCATCCTCGACATGTTCCGCGATCCCTCCACCCAGGCGGTCTACAGCCTGGACCGGGAGATGGGCATGCAGGTGATCGAAGGCCTGTTCCAGGACGACGCCGTGCGTCAGGCGTCCATCGGCCATCCCAACGAAGCGATGCTCGCGCAAAAGTCGCGTGAGCTGCAGCAATCCAACAGCCGCTGGCTGACCGACCTGATCCTCGGCCAGGAACGCACGTTCACCACCCAACTGGTGGGGCGCGGGCCGTACAGCGAATATTACGGCGACCTGAGCATCACTCTCGACACGGCCACCTACGGTCAGGGTTTCATTGTCAGTTCGGTGATCATCTTCATTTCCGGCGTGTTGCGCGCCCTGGCCATGGGCCTGGTGCTGTATCTGGTCTATCACTGGCTGCTGACCAAACCGCTGTCGCGGATCATCGAGCACCTCACCGAGATCAACCCGGACCGCCCCAGCGAACACAAGATTCCGCAGCTCAAGGGTCACGAAAAAAACGAACTGGGGATCTGGATCAATACCGCCAACCAGCTACTCGAATCCATCGAACGCAATACCCACCTGCGCCATGAAGCGGAAAACAGCCTGCTGCGCATGGCCCAATACGATTTCCTCACCGGCCTGCCGAATCGCCAGCAATTGCAGCAGCAGCTGGACAAGATTCTGGTGGATGCCGGCAAGCTGCAACGGCGGGTCGCCGTCCTTTGCGTAGGTCTGGACGATTTCAAAGGCATCAACGAACAATTCAGCTACCAGACCGGTGACCAGTTGCTGCTGGCCCTGGCTGACCGGCTTCGTGCCCACAGCGGTCGCCTTGGCGCCCTCGCCCGTCTTGGCGGCGACCAGTTCGCGCTGGTGCAGGCCGATATCGAGCAACCCTACGAAGCGGCGGAACTGGCGCAAAGTATCCTTGATGACCTGGAAGCCCCGTTCGCCCTTGATCATCAGGAGATCCGCCTGCGCGCGACCATCGGCATCACCTTGTTCCCGGAAGACGGCGACAGCACCGAGAAGCTGCTGCAGAAAGCCGAGCAGACCATGACCCTGGCCAAGACCCGCTCGCGCAACCGCTATCAGTTCTACATCGCGAGCGTCGACAGCGAGATGCGCCGCCGTCGCGAACTGGAAAAAGACCTGCGCGACGCCTTGCTGCGCGATCAGTTCTACCTCGTCTATCAGCCGCAGATCAGCTACCGCGATCATCGCGTAGTCGGGGTCGAGGCATTGATCCGCTGGCAGCATCCGGAACACGGCCTGGTGCCGCCGGACCTGTTCATCCCGCTGGCGGAACAGAACGGCACCATCATCGCCATCGGCGAATGGGTGCTGGATCAGGCCTGCAAGCAACTGCGCGACTGGCACGATCAGGGCTTCGTCGACCTGCGCATGGCGGTCAACCTGTCCACCGTGCAACTGCACCACGCCGAGCTGCCACGGGTGGTCAACAACCTGCTGCAGATGTACCGCCTGCCGCCACGCAGCCTGGAGCTGGAAGTCACCGAAACCGGCCTGATGGAAGACATCAGCACCGCGGCCCAGCACCTGCTGAGCCTGCGCCGCTCCGGCGCACTGATCGCTATCGACGATTTCGGCACCGGCTATTCCTCGCTGAGTTATCTCAAGAGTCTGCCGCTGGACAAGATCAAGATTGACAAGAGCTTCGTCCAGGACCTGCTGGATGACGACGATGATGCGACAATCGTTCGCGCCATCATCCAACTGGGCAAGAGCCTGGGCATGCAGGTGATCGCCGAGGGCGTGGAAACCGCCGAACAGGAAACCTACATCATTTCCGAAGGCTGCCACGAAGGTCAGGGCTACCACTACAGCAAACCGCTGCCGGCGCGCGAGTTGGGCATTTATCTCAAGCAGGCCCAGCGCAGCAACGCGGCCATCCTCTGAAACGTGCCTGCCAGGCCCGACGCAACCCGGGTTCTGCCGGGCATCAACCTCGCTGTTGATCCAGCGCAGACCCCGCGCAAATAAGAAATATTTCCAGCTACAACCCTTTACACATAATGCGAAAGATTTGCATTATGTCGCAGTTTTGCGCACCCCGCGCCTGTCCACTCAATCACCGAAGCAGGATGTTCGCCATGATTCGTACGCCTCTGGCTACCGCCAGTCTGCTGGCCATCGCTATTTCCCTCGCCGGTTGCGGCGAAGGTAAAGACAAAGAAAAGGCCGCCGCTCCTGCGCCGACTCCGGCTGCGAGCACCGCTGCACCGGCTGCGCCTGCTGCTGCCGGTAAAGTCGACGAGGCCGCCGGCAAAGCCGTTGTCTCGCACTACGCCGACATGGTCTTCGCCGTTTACAGCGATGCCGAATCCACCGCGAAAACCCTGCAAACCGCCGTCGACGCGTTCCTCGCCAAGCCGAACGCCGACACCCTGAAAGCCGCCAAGGCTGCCTGGGTCGCTGCCCGCGTTCCTTACCTGCAGAGCGAAGTGTTCCGCTTCGGCAACACCATCATCGACGACTGGGAAGGTCAGGTGAACGCCTGGCCTCTGGACGAAGGCCTGATCGACTACGTCGACAAATCCTACGAACACGCACTGGGCAACCCGGGCGCCACCGCCAACATCATCGCCAACACCGAAGTACAGGTCGGCGAAGACAAGGTCGACGTCAAGGACATCACCCCGGAAAAACTCGCCAGCCTGAACGAGCTGGGCGGTTCCGAAGCCAACGTTGCCACCGGCTACCACGCCATCGAATTCCTGCTCTGGGGCCAGGACCTGAACGGCACCGGCCCTGGCGCCGGCAACCGTCCGGCCTCGGACTACCTGGAAGGCAAAGGCGCCACCGGCGGTCACAACGAGCGTCGTCGTGCCTACCTGAAAGCCGTGACCCAACTGCTGGTCAGCGACCTGGAAGAAATGGTCGGCAACTGGAAGCCGAACGTGGCCGACAACTACCGCGCCACCCTGGAAGCCGAACCGGCTGAAAGCGGCCTGCGCAAGATGCTGTTCGGCATGGGCAGCCTGTCCCTGGGCGAGCTGGCCGGCGAGCGCATGAAAGTGTCCCTGGAAGCGAACTCCCCGGAAGACGAACAGGATTGCTTCAGCGACAACACCCACAACTCGCACTTCTACGATGCCAAGGGCATTCGTAACGTTTACCTGGGCGAGTACACCCGCGTCGACGGCACCAAACTGACCGGCGCCAGCCTGTCGTCGCTGGTGGCCAAGGTCGACCCGGCTGCCGACACCGCGCTGAAAGCCGATCTGGCCGCCACCGAAGCCAAGATCCAGGTCATGGTCGATCACGCCAACAAGGGTGAGCACTACGACCAGTTGATCGCAGCCGGCAACACGGCTGGTAACCAGATTGTTCGCGACGCCATCGCTTCGCTGGTCAAGCAGACCGGTTCGATCGAGGCCGCAGCCGGCAAGCTCGGCATCAGCGACCTGAACCCGGACAACGCTGATCACGAGTTCTGATCACAGCGTCCGCGTTAAAAAAGGCGACCTTCGGGTCGCCTTTTTCGTTTCCGCCATATACAAAACCTGTGGGAGCGCGCTTGCTCGCGAAAGCGTCCTGTCAGGCAACGCATCAGTGGCTGAACCAGCGCTTTCGCGAGCAAGCTCGCTCCCACAAGATTTGCACCCAGCCTTAAGATTTCTGAAACCCCTACCCTGCATCAAGCAAACGATAATTCCTCTTATTCAAACCCACTCGCCCTGTTAGACTTTGCGCCTTTAAATTCGCCCCTCTTGCAGGAAGTCTGATGCCCTCGCTGCCTCTTCGCTTGTCCGCACTGTTTCTGGCCCTGGGCCTGAGTGCCTGCGATGACGCCCCGCGTTTCACCAAGGCCGAGCCGGGTGAAGCCCGTTCCGGCGGCGCGGCGACCGTGCGCAAGAGCGATCAGAACGCGTTCTCCCTGCCGTCGGCCAACCTGCCGCCCTCGCGGCGGGTGGACTTCAGCGTCGGCAACAGCTTCTTCCGCAGCCCGTGGGTGATCGCGCCGTCGACCACCACCGCCCGCGACGGCCTCGGCCCGCTGTTCAACACCAACGCCTGCCAGAACTGCCACATCAAGGACGGCCGCGGCCATCCGCCGACGCCGGATGCGGCCAACGCGGTGTCGATGCTGGTGCGCCTGTCGATTCCCGATGCGCCGGCCTATGCCAAGGTCATCGAACAGGTGGGCGTAGTGCCCGAGCCGGTCTACGGCGGCCAGTTCCAGGACATGGCCGTCCCCGGCGTCGCGCCGGAAGGCAAGGTGCGGGTCGATTACACGCCGGTGCCGGTACGCTTCAAGGACGGCACCGAAGTCGAGTTGCGCAAACCGGTCCTGCAGATCACCCAGCTCGGCTATGGCCCGATGCACCCGGACACACGTTTCTCGGCCCGCGTTGCACCGCCGATGATCGGCCTGGGCCTGCTCGAAGCGATCCCGGAAGAAGCGATCCTCGCCAACGCCGCCGCGCAGGCCAAAGAGAACAACGGCATCAACGGCCGGCCCAACCGGGTCTGGGATGATGAGCAACAAAAGACCGTCATGGGGCGATTTGGCTGGAAAGCCGGCCAACCAAACCTCAATCAACAAAATGTTCACGCGTTTTCTGGTGATATGGGCCTCACGACCAGCCTGAGACCGTTTGATGACTGCACCGACGCGCAAACCGCCTGCAAACAGGCGCCGAACGGCAATGGCCCGGACGGCGAACCGGAAGTCAGCGACAACATTCTGCGCCTGGTGCTGTTCTACAGCCGTAACCTCGCCGTTCCCGCCCGCCGTGGGGTCAACGATGAGCAGGTGCTGGCCGGCAAGAACCTGTTCTTCCAGGCAGGCTGCCAGTCCTGTCACACGCCGAAATACACCACCGCCGCCAACGCGGCCGAACCTGAACTGGCCCATCAAGTGATTCGCCCGTACAGCGATCTGCTGCTGCACGACATGGGCGAAGGCCTGGCGGACAACCGCACTGAATTCCAGGCCTCCGGCCGCGACTGGCGCACCCCGCCGCTGTGGGGTATCGGCCTGACGCAAACGGTCAGCGGCCACACCCAGTTTCTGCATGACGGCCGCGCCCGCAATCTGCTCGAAGCCGTGCTCTGGCATGGCGGCGAAGCGAAAGCGGCGCAGCAACAGGTTTTGTCTTTCAACGCCGAGCAGCGTGCCGCGCTGCTGGCGTTCTTGAACTCACTTTAAACACTTGAACGAATCGGGAGCCCGACATGTTCCGTCCCAAGCTGTTGTTCACCAGCCTTGCCGCACTGGCCCTCGGCGCGTGCTCGCCGCAGGATCCGCAAGCCGTCACCTCGGCGGCCATCGCCAAATCGGTGATCCTGCCGACCTACACCCGCTGGGTCGAAGCCGACAAGCAACTGGCCGTCAGCGCCCTCGCCTACTGCCAGGGTAAAGAGTCGCTGGACACCGCCCGTGCCGACTTCCTGCATGCGCAGAAAGCCTGGGCCGAGTTGCAACCGCTGCTGATCGGCCCGCTGGCCGAGGGCAACCGCTCGTGGCAGGTGCAATTCTGGCCGGACAAGAAAAACCTGGTCGGCCGTCAGGTCGAGCAACTGGTCAGCGCCCAGCCACAGATCGACGCCGCCGCCCTGGCCAAGTCCAGCGTCGTGGTTCAAGGCCTGTCCGCTTACGAGTACATCCTGTTCGACGCCAAGCCTGACGTCGCCAACGACGCGCAGAAAGCCAAATACTGCCCACTGCTGGTGGCCATCGGCGAGCGTCAGAAACAACTGGCCGAAGAGATTCTCAGCAGCTGGAACAACACCGACGGCATGCTCGCGCAGATGAGCAAATTCCCCAACCAGCGCTACGCCGACTCCCACGAAGCGATCGCCGATCTGCTGCGGGTTCAGGTCACCGCCCTCGACACCCTGAAGAAAAAACTCGGCACGCCGATGGGCCGCCAGAGCAAAGGCGTGCCTCAGCCATTCCAGGCTGACGCATGGCGCAGCCAGTCGTCCATGGAGTCGCTGGAAGCCAGCCTCGCGGCGGCCAAAACCGTCTGGGAAGGCGTCGACAACAAAGGCCTGCGCGGCTTGTTGCCGGCTGAGCAAAAGCCGTTGGCGGACAAGATCGATGCAGCCTACGCGGCGTCGCTCAAACTGTTCGGCAGTACTCAGCGCTCGCTGACCGAAATGCTCAACGATGACGCCGGTCGCCAGCAGCTCAACGACATTTACGACAGCCTCAACGTCGTCCACCGCCTGCACGAAGGCGAGCTGGCCAAGGCGCTGGGCATCCAACTGGGCTTCAACGCCAACGACGGTGACTGATGAGGGCACGTGCCATGCTGCGACGCCAGGCTCTGACTTTAGGTAGTTTGCTGCTGGGAGCAGTGACACTGGGCGGCTGGACGCTGTTCAAACGCAAGGACCAAAGCCCGCTGCTGCTGTCGGCGCGGGACGACACCGACGGCAAGCACTACGCCGTCGGTTATCGGCTGGACGGCACCCAGGTGTTCGCCACCGAAGTCGGCCAGCGTTGCCACGACATCATCAATCACCCGACGCTGCCGATCGCGCTGTTCGTCGCCCGCCGGCCGGGCACCGAGAGCTACCTGATCGACCTGCGCAACGGTGCATTGCTGCAAACCGTGACCTCGCAGCCGAACCGGCATTTCTATGGCCACGCAGTGATCCATCACAGCGGCGACTACCTGTACGCCACCGAAAACGACACCACCGATCCGGGCCGTGGCCTGCTCGGGGTGTACAGATTCGAAGGCGAGCGGCTGGTGCACAGCGGCGAGATTTCCACCCACGGTCTCGGCCCGCATCAGGTGTCGTGGATGCCCGACGGTGAAACCCTGGTGGTGGCCAACGGCGGGATCCGCACCGAGGCCGAAAGCCGGGTCGACATGAACCTCGACGCCATGGAGCCGAGCCTGGTGCTGATGCAACGCGACGGCACCCTGCTGAGCAAGGAAACCCTCGCCCAGCAGATGAACAGCGTGCGCCACCTGGGGATTGCCAGCGACGGCACCATCGTTGCCGGCCAGCAATTTATGGGGCCTTCCCACGAGCGTTCGGAGCTGCTGGCGATCAAACGTCCCGGCCAGCCATTCGTGGCGTTCCCGGTGCCGGAGCATCAGTTGCAGTCGATGGGGCATTACACCGCCAGCGTCGCCGTGCACAGCGACCTGCGGCTGGTGGCACTGACCGCACCGCGTGGCAACCGTTTCTTCATCTGGGACCTGGACAGCGGCGAAGTGCGCCTCGACGCCCCGTTGCCCGACTGCGCCGGTGTCGGTGCGGTGAAGGACGGGTTTGTCGTGACCTCCGGTCAGGGACGTTGCCGCTACTACGATTGCCGCCAGGATGATCTGCTCGCCAAACCGCTGGATTTGCCCGCAGGGCTCTGGGACAACCATCTTCATCTGATGGCCTGAAATTCGCCGCCGACCGCTCGGTCGGCGGCCCCGCTTTTCTCCACCTTCCTCCCTTACACCCGGAAAAAACTGGCAGTTGGAATCCCTGCCGGACTCGGGGTAATGTGCCCGCCTGTCTCGCCTGATTTTCTCCAAGGAACTGGAAATATGCTGCGTCGCCGCATGCTGATCATGTTGGGTGTTGTACTGCTGATCGTTCTGCTTCTCGCCGGTTACAAGGCCTTCTCGATCTATACGATGATCCAGGGCTTTTCCAAACCGAAGCCGCCGATCAGCGTCGCCGTGGCCACGGCCGTCGAGCGCCCGTGGCAGATGCGCCTGCCCACCGTCGGCACGCTGAAGGCCTTGCAAGGTGTCGACCTGAGCCTGGAGAACGCCGGCACCGTCACCGAGCTGAAGTTCGAATCGGGGCAGAAGGTCAAGGCCGGCCAACCCTTGCTGCAACTGGACAGCGCGGTCGAAGCCGCCTTCCTCGAAACCGCCAAGGCCGATCTCGGTCTCGCGCAGCTGGATTACGGTCGCGGCAGCCAGCTCGTCGGCAGCAGCGCCATCTCCAAAGGCGAATTCGACCGGCTCTCGGCGCAGTTGCAAAAGAACAAGGCCACGGTCAATCAACTCAATGCGGCGCTGGCGAAAAAACGCATCGTCGCGCCCTTCAGCGGCACCATCGGCATCCGCCTCGTCGACATCGGCGACTACCTCGCCAGCGGCACCAAGATCGCCACTCTGCAGGATCTGAGCAGTCTCTACGCCGACTTCTACGTGCCCGAACAATCGGTGCCGAAACTGGCTATCGGTCAACCGGTACAGATCACGGTCGCGGCGTATCCCGGCCAGCATTTCACCGGCGCCATCAGCGCCATCAACCCGATCGTCGAAAGCACCACCCGTAACATCCTCGTGCGCGCCACACTGGCCAACCCCGACGGCAAGTTGCTGCCGGGCATGTTCACCAGCGTCGAGGTGCTGCTGCCGGATCCGCAGAAACACATCGTGGTCCCGGAAAGCGCGATCACCTACACCCTCTACGGCAACTCGACGTACGTGGTCACCCAGAAGAAAGCCGAAGACGGCACCGTCGAGAAAGACGACAAGGGCCAACCGGTACTGATCGCCGAGCGCAGGTTCGTCGAGACCGGCGAACGCCGTGATGGTCAGGTGATGATCAACAAGGGCGTGCAGAGCGGCGAACAGGTGGTGACGGCCGGCCAGATCAAACTGGACAACGGCGCCCACATTGCCATCAGCGACGACAAGACCCTCGGCGAGCAGAACAGTCCGCCCCGCGCCGACTGATCAAGGAAACCCCATGGCTTTTACTGATCCGTTCATCCGCCGCCCGGTGCTCGCCACCGTGGTCAGCCTGCTGATTGTGCTGCTGGGCTTCCAGGCCTGGAGCAAACTGCCGCTGCGCCAGTACCCACAAATGGAAAACGCCCTGATCACGGTGACCACCGCGTACCCCGGGGCCAACGCCGAAACCATCCAGGGCTACATCACCCAGCCGATGCAACAGAGCCTGGCCAGCGCCGAAGGCATCGACTACATGACCTCGGTCAGTCGCCAGAACTTCTCGGTGATTTCGATCTATGCGCGCATCGGCTCCAACAGCGACCGTTTGTTCACCGAATTGCTGGCCAAGGCCAACGAGGTGAAGAACAAACTGCCCCAGGACGCCGAAGATCCGGTGCTGAGCAAGGAAGCCGCCGACGCCTCGGCACTGATGTACATCAGCTTCTTCAGCAAGGAGCTGAACAACCCGCAGATCACCGACTACCTGTCGCGGGTGATCCAGCCGAAACTGGCGACCCTGCCGGGCATGGCCGAAGCGGAGATTCTCGGCAACCAGGTGTTCGCCATGCGCCTGTGGATTGACCCCGTGAAACTCGCCGGCTTCGGCCTCAGTGCCAGCGACGTGACCAATGCGGTGCGCCAGTACAACTTCCTCTCCGCCGCCGGCGAAGTGAAAGGCGAATACGTGGTCACCAGCATCAACGCCAACACCGAACTGAAGTCCGCCGAAGCCTTCGGCAAGATTCCGCTCAAGGTCAGCGGCGACAGCCGGGTGCTGCTCAGCGATGTGGCGCGGGTCGAGATGGGCGCGGAGAACTACAACTCGATCAGTTCATTCGGCGGTACGCCCTCGGTATACATCGGGATCAAGGCCACGCCCGGGGCCAACCCGCTGGAAGTGATCAAGGAAGTACGCAAGATCATGCCGGAGCTGGAAGCCCAGCTGCCGCCCAATCTCAAGAGCGAAATCGCCTACGACGCCACGCTGTTCATCCAGGCGTCCATCGACGAAGTGGTGAAAACCCTGTTCGAGGCGGTGCTGATCGTGATCGTGGTGGTGTTCCTGTTCCTCGGTGCCCTGCGTTCGGTAGTGATTCCGGTCGTGACCATTCCGCTGTCGATGATCGGCGTGATGTTCTTCATGCAGATGATGGGCTACTCGATCAACCTGCTGACCCTGCTGGCAATGGTGCTGGCCATCGGGCTGGTGGTCGACGACGCGATTGTGGTGGTGGAAAACATTCACCGGCACATCGAGGAAGGCAAGACACCACTGGAGGCCGCACTCGAAGGCGCCCGGGAAATCGCCATGCCGGTGGTGTCGATGACCATCACCCTCGCGGCGGTCTACGCACCGATCGGCTTCCTGACCGGGCTGACCGGGGCGCTGTTCAAGGAGTTTGCGTTGACCCTGGCCGGGGCGGTAGTAATCTCCGGCGTCGTCGCGCTGACCCTGTCGCCGATGATGTGCGCCATGCTGCTGCGCCACGATGAAAACCCCACTGGCCTGGCCCACCGCCTCGACCGGATTTTCGACAGCCTCAAGCGGCGCTATCAAGCCATGCTGCACGGCACGCTCAATACCCGGCCGGTGGTACTGGTGTTTGCGGTGATCGTGCTGTGCCTGATTCCGGTGCTGCTCAAGTTCACCAAGTCGGAACTGGCGCCGGACGAGGATCAGGGCATCATCTTCATGATGGCCAACGCCCCGCAGCCAACCAACCTCGATTACCTGAACACCTACACCGACGAGTTCATCAAGATCTTCAAGGAGTTCCCGGAGTACTACTCATCGTTCCAGATCAACGGTTATAACGGCGTGCAGAGCGGCATCGGCGGCTTCCTGCTCAAGCCCTGGAACGAGCGCAGCCGCACGCAAATGGAAATCCTCCCCGAGGTGCAGGGCAGACTCGAGGGCATTCCGGGCCTGCAGATCTTCGGTTTCAACCTGCCATCCCTGCCCGGCACCGGTGAGGGCCTGCCGTTCGAGTTTGTGATCAACACCGCCAACGACTACGAGCTGTTGCTGCAAGTGGCCGACCGGATCAAGAAGCGCGCCATGGAGTCGGGCAAGTTCGCCTTCGTCGACCTTGATCTGGCTTTCGACAAACCCGAAGTGGTGGTCGACATCGACCGCGCGAAGGCTGCGCAGATGGGTGTGTCGATGCAGGATCTGGGCGGTACGCTGGCGACTTTGCTGGGCGAGGCGGAAATCAACCGGTTCACCATCGAAGGCCGCAGCTACAAGGTCATCGCCCAGGTCGAACGGGCCTACCGCGACAACCCGGACTGGCTGAACAACTACTACGTGAAAAACACCCAGGGCGAACTGCTGCCGCTGTCGACCCTGATCACCGTCACTGACCGCGCGCGACCGCGACAGCTCAACCAGTTCCAGCAACTCAACGCGGCCAAGCTGTCCGGGTTCCCGCTGGTGAGCATGGGCGAAGCCATCGACAGCGTGTTGCAGATCGCCCGGGAAGAAGCCCCGGCCGGTTTTGCCTTCGATTACGGCGGCGCCTCCCGGCAGTTCGTCCAGGAAGGCAGCGCGCTGTGGGTGACGTTCGCCCTGGCGCTGGCGATCATTTTCCTGGTGCTGGCGGCGCAGTTCGAAAGCTTCCGCGATCCATTGGTGATTCTGGTGACCGTGCCGCTGTCGATCTGCGGGGCGCTGATTCCGCTGTTCCTCGGCTGGTCGAGCATGAACATCTACACCCAGGTCGGGCTGGTGACGCTGATTGGGCTGATCAGCAAGCACGGGATCCTGATCGTCGAGTTCGCCAACCAGCTGCGCAAGGAGAAGGGCCTGACACCCCGCGAGGCGGTGGAGGAAGCAGCGGCTATTCGTCTGCGCCCGGTGTTGATGACCACGGCGGCGATGGTGTTCGGCATGGTGCCGCTGATCGTGGCCACCGGCGCCGGTGCGGTCAGCCGCTTCGACATCGGGACGGTGATTGCAACCGGGATGTCGATCGGGACGCTGTTTACGCTGTTTGTCCTGCCGTGTGTTTACACCGTGCTGGCGAAACCCGATCCCAAGGCATGACGCAGTAAAACAAGCCATGACGCAATAAAAAAGGCCTCGCATTGGCGAGGCCTTTGGCTCTAATCGAACGATTCAACTCTGCGGCCTCATCCCTTGAGAAAGTCCGAACATGAACAGCAATAGATCATGATCGGGTTGTGTGGCCACGGCGGCTTTCGCCACCCGAGGCATCGGGCAATGCGGATCACTGGCCGATGCGCCAATGACCTGCATGCGTGGCTGTTCCCAGGCCGCCACCGCCAATGATGCAACTGCCAAGGCTCCTACCAGAAACAAACCTCGTGCAATTTCTAGTTTCATCGCTATAAACCTTTGATAGCGCTGCCAAACGCCGTCTCATAAAAGTAGACGAGTTTTTTCCAGTCCGTAGCGCTGAACGACGAGTGGCGACGCAGTTGCTTCATGTCATGGGCGGCCGCGCGATGAGCGGTCAGACGCTGACGGCATTTTTCCAGATCGATCAGAGCGACTTCGACCTTGGCCGATTCACCTGCGCCCGTCACCCGCACGAACACGTGCTTGATGTAGATGCAGCTGTGCTGCCAACGGCCCTTGTGCATGCGCGCCAGGTTTTCGGCGAGGTCCTTGAGCACGCGTTCATAGACGGCTTCGCCATATTGCTCACGACCGCCGGCGGCCTTCCATTGCTCAAACTCCTGAAAGCCATCGAGGGATTTGGTCACCAACAGCGCGCGCCAATTGAATTTCGGATCGGGCTGCGCACCACAGAACACGATTTCAGGAACACGAACCCCGAGACGGGAAACCCCGGTCAGCGCATCCAGTTCACGCAACACGGTAGGCCGCCCGAACGGGTGCCGCCAGCTGCGATAGATATGTCCGGTCTGGCGCTTGGCATACAGCAGTTGACCATCGCGCCCCACCACCCGCTGCACACCACTTTCGCCACCACGACGCACATTGGGTTCTTCCACCCACTCACCGCGCTGGTTCCAGTAGTAGTCGAAGCGATCCTCGGGAGCGACTTCCGCTTCTGCTGCAAATTGCACTGCCATCCTCTTACCTCTTGCGTAATACGTAGACTCGCCACATGGCATAGAGCGGAATAAAGTCCAGTTGTTCCTGGATCCGGAATCCTGCTTCTTCGAATTCCTTTTCAACCGTTGCGGCCGGTAACACAAATCGATTCTGGTAACCTTCCTGCCCACGCTTGCGCTCGGCGCGCTTGCGTTTCCAGGACTTGAAATTGCCGTCCACCCACAGCGAAATGATTACGCTGTCCCGGGTGACACGCTCGAACTCGCGCAGAATCGCCCGGCGGTGCTCGGCTTCGCCGATGTGATGCAGCAGTCGCATGCAAAAAATGCTGTCGACGGCGTTATCAGGCAAGGCAATGTCGAACGCAGATGTGTGCAAGGGTTGTACCCGTTTCACCACATCCGCCGGCTGGGCCTGCATGGCGGTCTTGATCATCGACTCGGAGTTGTCCGCCCCGATGATCACCCGATTGGGTTTTTCCGCCAGCAGTGGCCAGAAACGTCCAGCACCGCATGGCAGGTCCAGCACCAGGCCCGGCTCGCCAACAAGGGTCAACGCCTTGCGGGCCAACTGCTGATCTCGCCAATTGGACAAACGACGCCCCAGACCGTCCTGATGTTTACGCAGGTACTTCTGCGCATGGTTGTCGTCGTATTTTTCGGAAAAATCGAGCTTGATCGGGCCGGCCATCACCAGGACTCCTGAAATTACTGATGACGTCACCTTAAGCAGCGGCGTGTCAGCGTCAGGTCATCCCTTTGTGAAAAAAACGTCATGTAAACCGGCAAACTATTTCAAGGTTATACAGGATTTGGACAGGTTGGAGGCACTCTCGTGTCAGATGCACCGCTTTCAGCGCTTGCCCAGATCCACCTCGAAACGGCAGCCATTAGGCTCCATCGTGCTCAAAGTGACACTCCAGCCCTGGTTCTCGCAGATGCGTTGAACCAGTGACAGACCCAATCCCAGCCCTTCTCCGCGTTTTTCGTTGCCGCGCACAAAAGGCTGGAACATCGCCTCGCGCTTTTCCTCGGGAATGCCGACGCCCGAATCCTCGACCACGAATCCGTTGGCATTGAGGGTCAAGCGAATGAATCCCTGTTCGGTGTAGTGCAAGGCGTTACGCAACAAGTTGCCCATCACGGCATTGAGCAGCGTTGCGTTGTAACGGGTGTCGGGCGGATTGCCCGGTTCGAAAATCAGCTGCAAGCCCTTGGATTCGATGGGCTCTCGCCACAGGCACAGCAAACTGTCAGCCACTTGCGAGAGGCTTTGCTGGGGCGCTGCGCCGGCGTCTTCACGCTGGGCCCGTGCCAGCATCAGGAAGGTCTGCACCAGTTCGCGCATTTCCTCACTGGCGCGCGCGATGCGCTGAACCTGAGCCTTGCCGCGCTGATCGATACCCGGGTTTTCCAGCAGCAGTTCACAGGAGCTGGCCAGCACCATGAGCGGTGTACGCAACTCATGGCTGACGTCGCTGGTAAACAAGCGTTCCCGCGTCAGTGCCTGACGCAATCGCCCAAGTGTCGCGTCGAACGCCACCGCAAGCTCGCCCACCTCGTCCGCCGCGTAGTCGGGCGCCAGCGGAGGCGCCAGTCCGAGCAACTGATCGCGATGACGTACCTGGCGGGCCAGCCGCACCACCGGGGCCATCACCTTGCGGGCCAGCACCCAGCCGAGGAACACCGCCAGTGCCAGACTGAGCACGAAGCCCACCAGCACCACGGCGAACAATACGCGCTCGCGCTCTTCAAAATCGCTTTGATCCTGCAGCAGCACATAACGCCGACCATCAACGATCTCGACCATTGCGTGATACGACAGCTGCTCGCGAAAGACTTCATGGAAACCTGAATCCAGGTGTCGCAGGTCCTTGGGCAGCTCGAAATCCCCCGGCCCGCCACTGAAATAAAACAACTGATCCGGTTCTGGTCGATGGCTCCAGTCCGAGACGTTGTCCATCAACAGCAGGCGTTGCAGGTCGCCGCCCAGCCCGGCGGAAATCAGTTTTTCCTCGACCAGGTGCACGGTCGCGACGATGCCCATGGCAAACGCCCCGGCTACCAGCGCGCTCATCAGCGCAAAGGCGATGATGATCCGCTGGGCAAGGCTTTGCTTAAACTCCATCGCGGCCCTCGGCCAAGCGGTAACCCACGCCATGCACGGTGTGCAGCAATGGCTTGGAGAATGGTTTGTCGATCACCTGGCGCAATTGGTGAACATGGCTGCGCAGGCTGTCGCTGTCCGGGCAGTCATCGCCCCACAGCGCTTCTTCGAGAATTTCCCGACGCAGGACATGCGGGCTCTTTTGCATCAGCACCGCCAGCAGTTTGAGGCCGACCGGGTTGAGCTTGAGCAATTTGCCTTCGCGGGTCACTTCGAGGGTATCGAGGTCGTAGCTCAGATCGCCGACCTGCAGGGCACGACGGCCGCCGCCCTGGGTGCGGCGCATCACGGCTTCGACCCGGGCCGCCAGTTCCGACAGCGCGAACGGCTTGACCAGATAATCGTCGGCACCGGACTTGAAGCCCTGCAAGCGGTCATCGAGCTGATCGCGGGCGGTGAGCATGATCACCGGCGTATCACGACGGGCGTCTTCGCGCAGGCGCTTGCACAGGGTGTAGCCGTCGATCCCCGGCAGCATGATGTCGAGCACGATCAGGTCGTAATGCTCGGTGGCGGCCAGATGCAGCCCCGACAGACCGTCCTGGGCGCAATCGACGGTGTAGCCTTTGAGCCCCAGGTAATCGGCCAGATTGGCCAGGATATCGCGGTTGTCTTCGACCAATAGAATTCGCATGGGCACCTCCTCCGTACACGGTAGCGGCCGTCTTGGCCCGCGCAGCTTACGGCCAAGTGTGGCTCACGGCTAGGCGCGGGGCAGGTTGATTTGACTTAATTGCACGGATCGCCGGACTTGACGAGTTTTTCACGAGCGGTCGACAAATCGCCGACAGAACCGGGAGCAGACTCACGCGGTTTTGCTTCTTTGAAGACCTTACCGATGAAGGAATTGCCATGGTTTCAATCTCTGCCCGACCTGCCTCAAGGCCTTTGAATGTATGGCTTTGCCTGGGTATTCCCGCCGTTGCGGCGGTCATTCTGGTCTTGCTGGAGCTGACCGATCTGGACATGGATCTGGCCCGGCTGTTTTACGATCCGGTCGCGGGCGACTTCATCGGCCGGCACAGTTATTTTCTCGAAGACATCCTCCACGACCGCGCCAAACAAGTGGTGATCGCCTTTTCGGTGTTCTCCATCCTCGGGTTCATCGGTGCGTTTTTCATCGATAGGCTCAAACCGTTCAAGCGTGAGCTGGGCTGCCTGGTGCTGTCGCTGGGTTTGGCCACCTCGTTTGTCACGCCGGTGAAAGCGGTGACGGCAGTGCAATGCCCATGGAGCCTCGAACAGTTCGGCGGCCACGAAACCTACAGCAAACTGCTGGAGCATCGCCCGCCTACCGACAAGCCCGGTCGTTGCTGGCCGGGTGGTCATGCGGCTACAGGTTTTACCTTGTTTGCGCTGTTCTTCGTGCTGCGTGACCGTCGCCCGCGGCTGGCCCGTCAGGCGTTCATCTTTGCCTTTGCACTGGGGTCGGTGTTTTCGATCAGCCGGATGATGCAGGGCGCACACTTCTTTTCCCACAACGTGTGGACGGCGATCTTCTGCTGGCTGATCTGTCTGGGGTCGTATTACTGGATTCTGTATCGCCCGGCAGCAAAGACCCAGGCCACGACTCTGGTACAACCGGCCAACGCCTGAACCCTGAAACGCGGGCAATAAAAAACCCCGTCTGCTCTCGCAGACGGGGTTTTTCGTTACAGGAGTAAGGCTGGCTTACATCATGCCGCCCATGCCACCCATGCCGCCCATGTCTGGCATACCGCCGCCAGCTGCACCTTCTTTCTTCGGTGCGTCAGCAACGGCAGCTTCGGTGGTCAGGATCAGACCGCCGATGGAGGCTGCAGCTTGCAGAGCCGAACGGGTCACCTTGGTTGGGTCCAGGATGCCCATTTCGATCATGTCGCCGTACTCGCCGGAAGCAGCGTTGTAACCGAAGTTACCTTTGCCGTTCTTCACTTCGTTGACGACTACGCTTGGCTCGTCACCGGAGTTGGCAGCGATCTGACGCAGCGGCGCTTCAACAGCGCGACGCAGCACAGCGATACCGACGTTCTGGTCAGCGTTGTCGCCGGTCAGTTCGGTCAGGGCTTCCAGAGCACGGATCAGCGCAACGCCACCGCCAGGTACCACGCCTTCTTCAACGGCTGCGCGGGTTGCGTGCAGGGCGTCTTCAACGCGGGCTTTCTTCTCTTTCATTTCTACTTCGGAACCAGCGCCAACCTTGATCACTGCAACGCCGCCGGACAGCTTGGCCAGACGCTCTTGCAGTTTTTCACGGTCGTAGTCCGAGGAGGTCTCGGCAACCTGGGCACGGATCTGAGCGATGCGGGCTTCGATGTCGCCTTGAACGCCAGCACCGTCAACGATGATGGTGTTTTCCTTGGACAGGGTGACGCGCTTGGCGTTACCCAGATGCTCCAGAGTGGTGCTTTCCAGGCTCAGGCCGATCTCTTCGGAGATGACGGTACCGCCGGTCAGAACGGCGATGTCCTGCAGCATGGCCTTGCGACGGTCGCCGAAGCCTGGAGCCTTGACGGCTGCGACTTTAACGATGCCACGCATGTTGTTCACAACCAGAGTCGCCAGGGCTTCGCCTTCAACGTCTTCGGCCACGATCAGCAGTGGACGGCCGGCTTTGGCAACGGCTTCCAGCACTGGCAGCATTTCGCGGATGTTCGAGATCTTCTTGTCGACCAGCAGGATCAGCGGGCCGTCGAGCTCGGCGACCATGGTGTCCGGCTTGTTGACGAAGTACGGGGACAGGTAGCCACGGTCGAACTGCATGCCTTCTACAACCGACAGTTCGTTTTCCAGGCCCGAGCCTTCTTCAACGGTGATCACGCCTTCTTTACCGACTTTTTCCATGGCTTCGGCAATGATGTCGCCGATGGAGTTATCGGAGTTGGCGGAGATGGTGCCGACCTGAGCGATGGCCTTGGTGTCAGCGCATGGCTTGGACAGGGCTTTCAGTTCTTTGACGATCGCGATGGTCGCTTTGTCGATACCGCGCTTCAGGTCCATCGGGTTCATGCCGGCAGCGACGGCTTTCAGGCCTTCGTTGACGATCGACTGAGCCAGAACGGTAGCGGTGGTAGTACCGTCACCGGCGTCATCGTTGGCACGGGAGGCAACGTCTTTGACCAGCTGCGCGCCCATGTTTTCGAAGCGATCTTCGAGTTCGATTTCCTTGGCGACGGAAACGCCGTCCTTGGTGATGGTCGGAGCGCCGAAGCTCTTCTCGAGGATCACGTTACGGCCTTTCGGGCCCAGGGTCGCTTTTACCGCGTCAGCCAGAACGTTGACGCCTTTGAGCATCTTGGAGCGAGCGGCATCGCCGAACTTAACTTCTTTAGCAGCCATGATCGATATTCCTTAAATACTTTGTAGTAGCGGGAAAATGAGCGGGGTATCAGCCTTCCAGTACAGCGAGAATCTCGTTCTCAGCCATTACCAGCAGGTCTTCGCCGTCGACTTTCACAGTGTTGCTGCCGGAGTAAGGACCGAACACAACCTTGTCGCCGACTTTAACGGCCAGCGCACGCACTTCACCGTTTTCCAGAGTCTTGCCTGGACCTGCAGCGACGATCACACCGTGGTTGGCCTTTTCAGCAGCCGAACCTGGCAGGACGATACCGCCAGCGGTTTTCTTTTCTTCTTCGCTGCGACGGATGACGACGCGGTCATGCAGAGGACGAAGCTTCATTGTCGATCTCTCCTAATTGTGGTTTTCATCGGCCGGTGTAGTCCCGGCGGGTTTAACGAATCCGGCCTGCGCCGGTTGCGGCTCGTCGAGCGAGCCGCGAAAGTCTGTCCGACTCATATGCCGGAACCTTGCGGTGACCGATACATAAGGGCGCATAAGCTTATTACAAGGGCTGGAGACAAAAAATTTTCATGCGGCTGCATGAATTCGTGCCATAGACGAACACGGCACCCGAAGGTGCCGTGTCGATGCAGAATTTACTTGCTGTCGCGGTGTTCGAACTCGCCTTCGATCACATCGCCTTCACGGCCAAGAGGCTGGCGCGGCGCGGGACCGCCGCGAGGTTGCAGGTCATCGGCGAACGCTCGCTGGCGCATGGCCTGTTCTTCGGCGCGCTGGCGCATCTTGTTGGCGACCAGCCGACGGCTGAACGGCAACAGCAGCACCAGACCGACCACGTCGCTGATGAAGCCCGGCAGGATCAACAGACCACCGGCCAGGGCCAGCATCAGGCCTTCGAGCATGGTCTGCGCAGGCAGTTCGCCGCGGTTCAGGCTTTCACGGGCACGCAGTGCGGTGGCCAACCCGGCGATGCGCAGCACGAACACGCCGAACATCGAGCCGAGAATGATCAGCAGCAGGGCCGGGAAAAACCCGATAGCCCCTGCCACTTTGACGAATACGAACAGCTCCAACACCGGGAACAGCAGAAAGAGCAACAAAAAAGGGCGCATCAAAGTTTCCTCAACGCAAGAAATGCCTTGCAGTAAGCCTTAGATGACGTCGCCCTTTCGTGAATTCAAGCGTCGGCCAGCGCATTTTTTGGCCAGACCTCGGCGTGAGCCAGAGAAACCAAGGCCTCGCGCACTTGTATCGGCGTATGACAGGGGGTTTGAAACGGCAGCCAGTACAACGCCTGTCCGATGCGCAGGTGCATGCCTTCAGTGTCGATCCCGGCCAGTTGCGCCGGTACGGTTTTCGGCAGACCGGCGAGGTCCACGTAATGCGCGATGGCCTTGGCGTGGTCGCTGTTCATGTGCTCGACCATGCTGATCTCGGCCTTGCCGGCGAACGGGTTGGCCAGTGTCAGTTGGTCGACCCAATGGATCGCGCCGAAGCCGCCTATATAGCGGTGGCGTACCGGCTTGAGCACCCAGAAGTCGAAATCGTGGGCCTTGTGGTAATTCTGCGAGTCGGGAAAGTAGCGGTAGTAACGCTCGGCGGCGGCTTCGATGGCGGCAGCGTCTTCGAGTTTTTCCGCCTCGGCCAGATAGGTCAGGCGACCAACGGCTTGCACATCGTCGGCCTCGCGCTCACCCACCAGCAGCGAACATTTCGGATCTTTCTGCAGGTTGTGGGTGTGCTGGGCGATACGGCTGATCAGGATCAGCGGCCGGCCCTGCTCGTCCAGGCAGTAGGGAACCACAGAGCCGAACGGAAAACCGGGCATCGATCTGGAGTGGGTCGACAGCACGCCACGGTATTCCTTGAGAAGCAATTCTCGGGCATTCTTAGCCGCTTCAACGCTCAATTTATGACTCCTTAAATA
This sequence comes from Pseudomonas sp. 3-2, assembly GCF_019710535.1. Taxonomy (NCBI): domain Bacteria; kingdom Pseudomonadati; phylum Pseudomonadota; class Gammaproteobacteria; order Pseudomonadales; family Pseudomonadaceae; genus Pseudomonas; species Pseudomonas sp. 3-2. Next base: position 5,116,068 of record NZ_CP081200.1, read on the forward strand.
GAATCCGTCGACAAAACGGACAGGCGCATGGGTTTTGTCCCACTCGCCATCGGGCAGTTCTCATGTGCAACAGGCTGCTGGCCGGTGCAGATCGAGAGGCTACCTGTAAGGACCACTCTGACCTGCTCTCGGGGGCATGCGAATGCAACTCAACGACAAAGTAATCATTATCACTGGCGGTTGCCAAGGCTTGGGCCGCTCGATGGCCGAGTATTTCGCGGGCAAGGGCGCGAAGCTGGCGCTGGTCGACCTGAACCAGGAAAAACTCGATGACGCGGTCGCGGCCTGCAAGGCCAAGGGTGTCGAGGCGCGCAGCTACCTGTGCAACGTCGCCAACGAAGAGCAAGTGACGCATATGGTCGCCCAGGTCGCCGAAGACTTCGGCGCGATCCACGGTCTGATCAACAACGCCGGGATCCTGCGCGACGGCCTGCTGCTCAAGGTCAAGGACGGCGAGATGACCAAGATGAGCCTGGCCCAGTGGCAGGCGGTGATCGACGTCAACCTGACCGGCGTGTTCCTCTGCACCCGTGAAGTGGCGGCGAAAATGGTCGAGCTGAAGAACAGCGGCGCGATCATCAACATCTCGTCGATCTCCCGCGCGGGCAACGTCGGCCAGACCAACTACTCCGCCGCCAAGGCCGGCGTCGCTGCGGCGACCGTGACCTGGGCCAAGGAACTGGCGCGCTACGGCATTCGCGTGGCCGGTATCGCACCGGGCTTCATCGAAACCGAGATGACCCTGGGCATGAAGCCTGAAGCGCTGGAAAAAATGACCTCGGGCATTCCGCTCAAGCGCATGGGCAAGCCGGAAGAGATCGCCCATTCGGCGGCGTACATCTTCGAGAACGACTACTACACCGGCCGGATTCTGGAGATGGACGGCGGGTTGCGTATCTGACCCCTGCCACGCAATGAAAAACGCCCCGGTGCACAGGCACCGGGGCGTTTTTGTTCAAACCGCAGGCATCAATCGTCGCTGATGGTGATGTTCGGCATTGCCGGCGACGCCGCTTCCTGCAGCACGATCCGCGCGCCGACGTGACGTGCCAGTTCCTGATAGACCATGGCGATCTGGCTGTCCGGCTCGGCAATCACCGTCGGCTTGCCGCCGTCGGCCTGCTCGCGGATCAGCATCGACAGCGGCAACGAGGCCAGCAGCTCGACGCCGAACTGGGTCGCCAGCTTCTCGCCACCGCCCTCACCGAACAGATGCTCGGCATGCCCGCAGTTCGAGCAGATGTGCACGGCCATGTTTTCCACCACGCCCAGCACCGGAATGTTGACCTTGCGGAACATCTCCACGCCTTTACGCGCATCGAGCAGTGCCAGATCCTGCGGTGTGGTGACGATCACGGCGCCGGCCACCGGGACTTTCTGCGCCAGCGTCAGCTGAATGTCGCCGGTGCCTGGCGGCATGTCGATCACCAGATAATCCAGGTCGCCCCAGGCGGTTTGCGTGACCAGTTGCAGCAGCGCGCCGGACACCATCGGCCCGCGCCAGACCATCGGCGTGTTGTCGTCGGTCAGGAACGCCATCGACATCACTTCCACGCCGTGGGCCTGCAGCGGCACGAACCACTTCTGATCCTTGACCTGCGGGCGGGTGCCCTCGGGAATGCCGAACATGATGCCTTGGCTCGGGCCGTAGATATCGGCGTCGAGAATTCCGACCTTCGCGCCCTCACGGGCCAGCGCCAGTGCCAGGTTGGCGGCGGTGGTGGACTTGCCCACACCGCCCTTGCCGGAGGCCACGGCGACCACGTTCTTGACATTGGCCAGCCCCGGGATCTGCGCCTGGGCCTTGTGCGCGGCGATCACGCTGTTGACCTCGACCTTCGCAGTCACCACGCCGTCGAGGTTTTCGATGGCCAGTTGCAGCAATTGCGCCCAGCCGCTCTTGAACAGACCGGCGGCATAGCCGATTTCCAGCTGCACGCTGACGCGATCGCCGGTGATTTCGATGTTGCGCACGCAACCGGCGCTGACCGGATCCTGGTTCAGGTAAGGGTCGGTGTATTGGCTGAGGACGGCTTCCACCGCTGCGCGAGTGACGGCACTCATGGGCAACTCCGATAACAAGACTGGGAAAAGATGGCGGGTATCCTACCCCTTCTGTCCTCCGGACGGCATGCCCGGCAACGATTTGCAGAGGTGAAATATCTTTCCCGGCGCTTTATAGTGGCCGACCTCCGTTTCATCAAGTAGCGAAGCCCCACATGTCCGAACCACGCAAGATTCTCGTCACCAGCGCCCTGCCCTACGCCAACGGTTCGATCCACCTTGGCCACATGCTGGAATACATCCAGACCGATATGTGGGTGCGCTTCCAGAAGCATCGCGGCAATCAGTGCATTTATGTCTGCGCCGACGACGCCCACGGTTCGGCGATCATGCTGCGCGCGGAAAAGGAAGGCATCACCCCGGAACAACTGATCGCCAATGTCCAGGCTGAACACAGCGCCGACTTTGCCGAGTTCCTGGTGGACTTCGACAACTTCCACTCCACTCACGCCGAAGAAAACCGTGAGCTGTCGAGCCAGATTTATCTGAAGCTGCGTGACGCCGGGCACATCGCCCAACGTTCGATCACCCAGTATTTCGACCCGGAAAAGAAAATGTTCCTGGCCGACCGCTTCATCAAGGGCACCTGCCCGAAATGCGGCACTGAGGACCAATACGGCGACAACTGCGAAAAATGCGGTGCAACCTACGCACCGACCGACCTGAAGGATCCGAAGTCGGCCATCTCCGGCGCCACCCCGGTGCTCAAGGATTCCCAGCACTTCTTCTTCAAGCTGCCGGACTTCCAGGAAATGCTCCAGGCCTGGACCCGCAGCGGCACCCTGCAGGACGCCGTGGCCAACAAGATCGCCGAATGGCTGGACGCCGGCCTGCAACAGTGGGACATCTCCCGCGATGCGCCGTACTTCGGTTTCGAGATCCCGGGCGAGCCGGGCAAGTATTTCTACGTGTGGCTGGACGCGCCGATCGGCTACATGGCCAGCTTCAAGAACCTCTGCAACCGCACGCCGGAGCTGGACTTCGACGCGTTCTGGGGCAAGGACTCCACCGCCGAGCTGTACCACTTCATCGGCAAGGACATCGTCAACTTCCACGCCCTGTTCTGGCCGGCGATGCTCGAAGGTGCGGGTTTGCGCAAGCCGACCGGGATCAACGTACACGGCTACCTGACCGTCAACGGCCAGAAGATGTCCAAGTCCCGCGGCACCTTCATCAAGGCCCGTACCTACCTGGATCACCTGTCGCCGGAATACCTGCGCTATTACTACGCGGCCAAACTCGGCCGTGGCGTGGATGACCTCGACCTGAACCTCGAAGACTTCGTGCAGAAGGTCAACTCCGATCTGGTCGGCAAAGTCGTCAACATCGCCAGCCGTTGCGCCGGTTTCATCCAGAAGGGCAACGCCGGTCTGCTGGTGGACACCAACGCCGCACCGGAACTGACCGAAGCCTTCCTGGCTGCCGCGCCGAGCATCGCCGACGCCTATGAGGCCCGCGACTTCGCCCGTGCCATGCGCGAAACCATGGCGTTGGCCGACCGCGCCAACGCCTGGATCGCCGACAAGGCGCCATGGTCGCTGAACAAGCAGGAAGGCAAGCAGGATGAAGTCCAGGCAGTCTGCGCCACGGCGATCAACCTGTTCCGTCAGCTGGTGATCTTCCTCAAACCGGTGCTGCCAGTGCTGGCCGCCGATGCCGAGGCGTTCCTCAACGTCGCGCCGCTGACCTGGAACGACCACACCACCCTGCTGGCCAACCACCAGTTGAACGAATTCAAACCGTTGATGACCCGCATCGACCCGGTAAAAGTGCAAGCCATGACCGACGCCTCGAAAGAAGACCTGACCGCCAGCCAGACCGACACCGGCGCCGCCGCGCCTGCCGGCAATGGCGAACTGGCCAGGGATCCGCTGTCGCCGGAAATCGACTTCGACACCTTCGCCGCCGTCGACCTGCGCGTCGCGCTGATCGTCAAGGCTGAACACGTTGAAGGTGCGGACAAGCTGCTGCGTCTGACCCTCGACATCGGTGACGAGCAACGCAACGTGTTCTCCGGGATCAAGAGCGCTTACCCGGATCCGTCGAAGCTCGACGGCCGCCTGACCATGATGATCGCCAACCTCAAGCCACGGAAAATGAAGTTCGGCATCTCCGAAGGCATGGTGATGGCAGCCGGCCCTGGTGGTGAAGAAATCTACCTGCTGAGCCCGGACAGCGGCGCCAAGCCGGGTCAGCGCATCAAGTAAGATTCTGCCCTGACAGATCCCACAGGCGTGCTCCGTGCGCCTGTGGGATTTTTCATATCTGGCCCGCCCTCCACGGCTGCCGGATAATGCCTAACCTTAAGTGACACACGCCCGCTTCCACCGGCAGACCCATGACCGAACTCGTGCTTACGCTCTTCAGTGCTGCGCTGATCAACAACTTCGTGTTGCACTGGCCGCTGGGCGTCGATCCGCTGCTGGGCAGTGAGCGTCGACAAGTGCATGCGCTGGGGCTGGCGACGTTGTGTCTGATGCTGCTTGTCGGTGTGGCGGGTTACGTGCTCTGGCATTGGCTGCTGGTGCCGTTGCAACTGGAATTCCTGCGCCTGTTTGTGTTTATGCCGTTGAGCATCTTGCTGATCACGCCGTTGCTGAAGCTGTTGGCGTATTGGCTCCCCGCTCTGCCATTCGATGGTTTGTGGCCGCTGCTGCTGGGCAATGCCGGTGTGCTGGGACTGACGCTGATCAACGCGCAAGCGGACACGGGTCTGTTGCATGCGACAGCGCTGAGCCTTGGCGCCGGCTTGGGTTTCTGGCTGGTGTTGAGCCTGTTCAACGATTTGCGCGAACGCACAGCCGACAACGATATTCCCCTGCCCTTTCGTGGCCTGCCGATCCTGTTGATCGGCGCCGGACTGATGGCCGTGGCTTTTCTCGGATTCAGTGGACTGATCAAAACATGAGTCTGATTCAACGCATCGATGCCTTGCTGCCGCAGACCCAATGCGGCAAGTGCGGCCATCCCGGATGCAAACCCTACGCTGAAGGCATCGCCAACGGCGAGCCGATCAACAAGTGCCCGCCGGGTGGCGACGAAACCATCGCGGCGCTGGCCGAACTGTTGAAAATCCCGGTGCTGGAGCTGGACACCAGTCGCGGTTCGGCGCCGCCGCAAGTGGCCTACATCCGCGAGGCCGAATGCATCGGCTGCACCAAGTGCATCCAGGCCTGCCCGATCGACGCCATCGTCGGCGCAGCGAAGCTGATGCACACCGTCATCATCGACGAATGCACCGGTTGCGATCTGTGCGTGGCGCCCTGCCCGGTCGACTGCATCGAAATGCACCCGTTGCCGCTCGGCACGCTGCCGGTGGTGGGTGGTCTGGCCACCAGCCTTGAAGAACAACAGGCTCGTGCGGCCAAACGGGATCACGCCCGCCAGCGTTTCGAACGACGCAATGCTCGCCTGCAACGTGAAGAACAGCAGAAGCAGGCCGAACGCGAAGCCCGGGCGCAGCGCGCGGCCCAGGTCGAAGTCGCCGCCACCACGCTCGATCCGGTGCAGGCAGCGCTGGAACGGGTGCGCGCACAAAAAGCCGCGACCGCCGATGCTGCGCTGAAAAAAGCCAAGATCGACGTGGCCATGAGTCGGGCGCAATTGAACAAGTCGCTCAAGGCCTTCGGTCATCCGCCGACCTTCGATCAGCAATCGCAACTGATCGTCCTGCAACAACAGTTCGAAGCGGCCGAACAGGCACTTGCGAAGCTGGAAAGCAGCGCGGCACCTGCGCCGGTCGTGGCCGCCCCGGCAAAGGACGCCGATCTGAAACGGGCGAAAATCCAGTTGGCGATGCGCCGTGCCGAACTGAAAAAAGCGCAAACCGCAGAGGCCCCGCCAGCCGAGATCGCCTTACTGGAGCAAGCGCTGCGTGACGCCGAACAGGCGCTGCACAACGCCGAAGCCGCCAGCGATCAACCGGCGCCGGAGCTTGTGCGTGTCGAGAAACGCCCGATCGACGATCAGCTGCGTCAGCTGAAAACCGAACTGGCCTACGCTCGCGCCGATCTGAACAAACTGCAACGGCGCGACGGCACGCCCGCCGACATCCTCGAAAAGGCCCGCGCCCGCCTGCAAGAAGCAGAGCGGCAGGTACAAGCCCATGTCATCCATTGAAACCAGAGACGAGCGCCTGCAACAGGCAATGAAGCTGGTTTTGCTGGCGACATTGCCGGGATGGCTGGCGTTGTTCTGGTTTTACGGTTGGGGCGTGCTGATCAACCTGATCCTGTCCGTCGTCACGGCCTTGGGGGTTGAAGCTGCCGTGACTTATCTGCGCCGGCAACCGCTGCAGTCCACCTTGAGCGATGGCAGCGCGGTGGTCAGCGCCACGCTTCTGGCGATCGCGCTGCCGCCCTATTGCCCGTGGTGGCTGACGGTCACTGCGATCGCCTCGGGCCTGCTGCTGGGCAAACATCTGTACGGTGGCGTGGGCCGAAACCCTTTCAACCCGGCCATGCTCGGCTTTGCCTTGGCCATGGTGATGTTCCCTCAGCCGATGACCCACTGGCCGGCCCACGGCATGGAGCTGACGGCGGCTTTTGGCCAGGTGTTCAATCTGGGCGCGCAACCGGACGCCTGGGTTCAGGCCACCGCGCTGGACAGTCTGCGCATCAATAAAAGCCTGACCATGGATGAACTGTTTGCCGGCGATCCGGCGTTCGGTCGCGTTGGCGGGCACGGCGTCGAATGGGTGAACCTGGCGTTCCTCGGCGGTGGGTTGTTGCTGTTGCAGCGTCGGGTGTTTGGCTGGCACGCGCCGGTCGGCATGCTCGCCAGCCTGTTCGTGATCAGCCTGTTGTGCTGGAACGGTTCGGGATCGGACTCCCACGGCTCGCCACTGTTTCACCTGCTGAGCGGCGCGACGATGCTGGGGGCGTTCTTCATTGTTACTGAACCGGTATCGGGGGCAAAAAGCCCGCTCGCCCGTCTGTTGTTCGGCGCGGGCGTGGGGTTGCTGACTTATGTGATTCGCACTTGGGGCGGTTACCCCGATGGCGTGGCGTTTGCGGTGCTGTTGATGAACCTGTGCGTGCCGGCGCTTGAGCGTTTCGCCATGGCCCGTCAGACGCAGGTGACGCCATGAACCGCACGAGCAGCCTGATCACATTGGCTTTGATTACTGCGTTGGGCATCGGCGTGACGTGGTTGGTGCAACGCAGCAACGCACCTCAGATCGCCGCCGAACAGCGTCTGCTTGAAAGTCGCAAGCTGTTGGACGTGCTTCCGCTCGACGCTTACGACAATCAGCCGCTTGAACAACCTCTGGCGCTGACCGACATCAACCTGAGCCACAGTCTGTTGCTGGGCGGTTATCGGGCGAGCAAAAGCGGCCAACCCGTGGCAGTGCTGTTACGCAGCCAGGCCCAAGGTTATGCCGGCAATATCCAGTTGCTGATTGCCATCGACGCCAACGGTCGATTGCTCGGTGTCAAAACCCTCGAGCAAAACGAAACGCCTTCGCTGGGTGGACATATCGGCGACTGGCCAAATAGCTGGCTTCAGACCTTTAGCGGAAAATCGAGCAACCAACCGACGGACGCCGGGTGGGCCTTGAAGAAGGATCAGGGGCAATTCGACCAGATCGCGGGCGCCACCATTACGTCTCGTGCGGCGATCAACGCACTCCACGATGCCCTGCGTTATTTCGATGAACACCGGACCACCCTGCTCGGGAGCGCGCAATGAATACGTCAGCGACTCTGTCCAATTCAATGATGCTGGTGCTGTTGATCGGTGCCACCGACTCCGTGGCGGGTGCGCTGGCGACGCTGTTGATGTTTACGGTTGTCGTGGGCGTTTACAGTTTGTGCATGGCACCGCTGCGCTCGCGCCTGAGCAGCGAGAGCCTGTTGCCGGTCAGCCTGGTGCTGGCCGCAACCCTTGCGGGCTGCGCCGATATTGTTCTGCAACGCGGTGCGCTGCAGTGGCATCAACTGATCAGTCTTTATGCCGGGTTGATTGGCTTGCAGTGCGTCGTGCTGGAGCACGATGGATTTTTTCGCCAGCCTGTACGTGAACGTCTGAAACAGTGCGGGCTGTTTGTCGCGCTGATGATTGCGCTTGCGATGTTGCGTGAGCTGATCGGTCAGGGCAGCATCGGCCATCATTTGTCGGAACACTGGCAAGGTTTGATTCTGTTCGGCGACAGTCTTCATTTCGCGACGCTGGCTCCCGGCGCCTTCATATTGCTTGGACTGTTACTGGCCGCCCGTCAGGCCTGGACTCGCCCTGCCGACCTACCCGAGGAAACGCATCACCCATGAATGCCGCAAAACGTCTGGAGATCTTCCGCCGGTTTCACGAGGACAACCCCGAACCCAAGACCGAGCTGGCCTATTCTTCGCCTTTCGAACTGTTGATCGCAGTGATTCTGTCCGCGCAATCGACGGACGTCGGGGTGAACAAGGCGACGGCCAAACTGTTCCCGGTGGCGAATACGCCGGCGGCCATTCATGCCCTTGGCGTCGAAGGACTGTCCGAATACATCAAGACCATCGGCCTCTATAACAGCAAGGCCAAAAACGTGATCGAGACCTGTCGTCTCCTGGTCGAGCTGCACAATGGCGAAGTCCCGCAGACTCGCGAAGAACTGGAGGCCTTGCCGGGCGTTGGCCGCAAAACTGCCAATGTCGTGCTCAACACTGCGTTCCGACAGTTGACCATGGCCGTTGACACCCACATTTTCCGGGTCAGCAACCGCACCGGCATTGCACCGGGAAAAAATGTGGTCGAGGTGGAAAAGAAGCTGATGAAGTTCGTGCCAAAGGAATACCTGCTCGACTCGCACCACTGGCTCATTCTTCACGGACGCTATGTGTGTCTGGCACGCAAGCCCCGCTGTGGCAGCTGTCGGATCGAAGATTTGTGCGAGTACAAGCACAAGACTTCCGACGATTGAGCGGCTATTGGAGTTATTGATTTATCGATTGAAAAAATCTTTTTTACCATCTGCTGGAATATCGATATAAGGGGCGCCAAAGGCAGTCTTAGCCTGGAGTTGACCTTATGACTGACAGCAAAGAACAACTGGATGTAGACGACGATTTCATCGCTGCCGAAGCCGAAGACGCCGAACCGGTGGTTGAAGTTGCCAAGACCAATCTCAGCAAGCGCCGAACCATCGACAACCTGCTTGAGGAGCGCCGACTGCAGAAGCAACTGGCCGATTACGACTTTGATCTCTGATATTTGAAAGCCTCCCGAAACGGAGGCTTTTCTCTTTCTGGCATACGCTGATTCCGATCCGCCCATGATCCGTCAGCCACAGAAACTCTCAGACCAGGCCGTTCCGCTGCGCCAACTCAATCAGATCCACCAGCGACCGCGCATTGAGCTTTAAAAGCAATCGGGTCTTGTAGGTACTCACGGTCTTGTTACTGAGGAACATCCCGTCGGCGATTTCCTTGTTGGTCTTGCCGCGCGCCAGTTGCTGCAACACCATCATTTCACGCCCGGACAGGCGATCCACCATATCGGCCTCGCTGGCGTTTCCCAGGCTGGTCCTCACCGTATGCAACGCCTGATTCGGAAAATAGCTGTATCCGGACAGTACCGCCTTGATTGCACTCAGCAACTCCGTCAGATCCTGTTGCTTGCAAACATAACCCGCCGCCCCCGATTGCATGCAGCGCATGGAAAAGTGCCCAGGCGACTGGGATGTCAACACGAGCACCTTCAACGGCATCGCACTTGTCGTAAGACGCGCAATGACTTCCAGTCCATCCAGTTTCGGTATGCCGATATCCAGTATTACGATATCCGGCATCTGATCACGGGCAAGTTGTAATGCATCCACTCCATTGTCGGTTTCTGCAATGACTTCGTAGCCATGACGTTCCATCAGCATACGCACCGCAAGACGAATGACGGGGTGATCATCCACGATCAGCACTTTATTCATGGGCAAGTCCAGTTTCGCTGTTCGAATTTTTAGAACCGGCACAATAACGCAGTCATTTCACTCATGGCATGGAGAAGTTCATTCATACCGGCATCAAGAGACAACTCCTACAGCCAATAAAGATTTTTCCTACAGAAAAGGACCACGAGAAAAATGACAGTCTTGAAGAACATAAAACCCGCCACCCAACCGTTCGAAACTCGACAATATTTTGACAAAGCCCCCCCAACAAAAAAACCAACCAAAAGAAATAAAAACCAGAAACAACATACCTATATTAATTCAACGACATTTCCGATAAACACCAACTAACCAGCGTCAGACCATCAATCTGACAGCCCGCTATACAAATCATTAGAAACCCCATAACGAGACCAACAACTTCATGAGCAGAGCACATGTTAAAAACCGACAGAAAGATCAACAACCCCATAAACATTATCGCCGTATTTGCATTGATAACCGAGACTTCCGCAGCGGTTTCCTTGCCCTTTCTGGATAACGAAGACCGGAAGATCTACATCTGGCTTCTAATCAGTTTTCCTTTTTTCCTGTCGTTCCTTTTCTTCATAACCCTTAATTTCAACTATCGGTCCCTTTATGCACCTTCGGATTTTGAAAACGACGACAGCTTTTTAAAGGCTTTTGAGGAAACTGCATCCCACTTGCATGAAACAGCGACTCAGCACGATATAGAATTGCACACAGTAAAACTGCAAAAATCTTTCACTACGCTATATATCGTTGATATCAGGGGACGAAGTGTCGAATTTGACACAGACGCGCTATTGAAAAAAATCCCACCCTCTTCCAAGCACTCGCTCAGAATATTCCTGTTCCTGACCCGCTCGATATCGGACGTTTCATTAACAGAAAACGTCTTAAAATCGTTTAAACAAGCAAAGAAGGCTGCCGGAACTACCTACTGCATTGCTTACGACGTGGATTCAATGAGTATGATCCAGGTGGAAAAGGTTTGAACGCGCTGCAGAAGACGGGCACAGCAACCGCAACGAAAATACAGATCCGGATCAGTTTGAAGAACGGAGCGCCCAGAAACACAAAGGCCTTGTCTTACGACAAGGCCTTTGTTTCACATCCGAACCAAACGATTCAGAACAACTTGCGGCCCTTGTTGGCAGCGATGCGCATGCGCAGTGCGTTGAGCTTGATGAAGCCCGCCGCATCGGCCTGGTTGTAGGCGCCGCCGTCTTCTTCGAAGGTCGCGATGTTGGCGTCGAACAGCGAATCGTCGGACTTGCGGCCGGTCACGATCACGTTGCCCTTGTACAGTTTCAGGCGCACGACGCCATTCACGTTGACCTGGGAAGCGTCGATCATCTGTTGCAGCATCAGACGCTCAGGGCTCCACCAGTAGCCGGTGTAGATCAGGCTGGCGTATTTCGGCATCAGCTCGTCTTTGAGGTGAGCGACTTCGCGGTCCAGGGTAATCGACTCGATTGCGCGGTGAGCGCGCAGCATGATGGTGCCGCCCGGAGTTTCGTAGCAGCCACGGGACTTCATGCCAACGTAACGGTTCTCGACGATGTCGAGACGACCGATGCCGTGCTCGCCACCGATCTTGTTCAGGGTCGCCAGTACGGTGGCCGGGGTCATTTCGACGCCGTCCAGCGCAACGATGTCGCCGTTGCGGTAGGTCAGTTCCAGGTATTGCGGGGTGTCGGGAGCCTTCTCCGGGGAGACGGTCCAGCGCCACATGTCTTCTTCGTGCTCGGTCCAGGTGTCTTCCAGCACGCCGCCTTCATAGGAGATGTGCAGCAGGTTGGCGTCCATCGAGTACGGAGATTTCTTCTTGCCGTGACGCTCGATCGGGATCGCGTGCTTCTCGGCGTAGTCCATCAGCTTCTCGCGGGACAGCAGGTCCCACTCGCGCCATGGAGCAATTACTTTCACGCCTGGCTTGAGTGCGTAGGCACCCAGTTCGAAACGCACCTGGTCGTTGCCTTTGCCGGTGGCGCCGTGGGAAATGGCGTCGGCGCCGGTTTCGTTGGCGATTTCGATCAGACGCTTGGCGATCAGCGGACGCGCGATGGAAGTACCCAGCAGGTACTCGCCTTCGTAAACGGTGTTGGCGCGGAACATCGGGAACACGAAGTCACGCACGAATTCTTCGCGCAGGTCGTCGATGTAGATTTCTTTGACGCCCATGGCCTGCGCCTTGGCGCGAGCCGGCTCGACCTCTTCGCCCTGACCCAGGTCAGCGGTGAAGGTCACGACTTCACAGTTATAAGTATCCTGCAGCCACTTGAGGATCACCGAAGTGTCCAGGCCGCCGGAATACGCCAGAACGACCTTGTTTACGTCCGCCATGCCATCACTCCACGGGGTTCTACGGAAAGCCGAGGAGTCTACCGCCCAAACGCGATAATTTACAGAGGCGCGACAGCTTAAGACGACAAAGCGACAGAATCTGTCGAGAGGGCGACGATGACCGGCAGGTCAGGAAGTCGCCGCCGTGTTGGCCGGAGTGCTGGCCTGAGGCGCCGGTGCGGTAGTCGGTGCCACCCGCGCCAGGTGCACGTTGACCCGGCGGTTCTTGGCCCGGTTGGCGGCATTGGTGTTCGGGACCAACGGGTAGCGTTCGCCATGGAAACGTACGGTGATCTGCGATTCCTGGATGCCGTTGGCCTTGAAGAAGTCGACCACGGCCAGCGCGCGGCGGCGCGACAGCTCGCGATTGGTCAGGCGATTGCCGCTGTTGTCGGAGTGGCCGTCGAGCTCAATGTGATTGACCGTCGGATCGGCCTTCATGTACTCGAGCATCACTTGCAGCTTGGCCTTGGCGGCGGCGTCCAGCTCGATGCCTTCGCCGGGGAAGCCGATCTGCGATTGTTTGACCTGATCGAAATTCTGCGGGAGCAGTTTCGCCACGCAGGTCTGATAGTCATTGAACGCCTTGCTGAACTTGACCGGCAGCAGGCGCACTTCCGACACCCGACCATCGCCTGATGCCCGACGTACCACCGGGCTGCGACCGTCCATCAGCCCGCTGATCAGTTGCCCGGCCTGGGACTGCGAACTGTTGAACAGCACGTTGCCGCTGCCCAGTCGAACCGTGCCCAGATTGATGTCGCCACGCCCCGGCTGCCACGGCGCAGCCGCCGCCAGCAAAGTCGCCGAACCGCCGCCCAGCATGGCGTTGTAGGCGTTCAGGCGAAAGGTCGCCTGCTCGCCGGCCTTGCGCACGAATTGCCCCGAGCCGAAGTCGGTGATCGGCTGCGTCAGACGGCACTCGAACTTGTCGCCCTCGACCGTCCACTCAATGTTCTCCAGACGAGTCTGGTAGGTCAGTGCCATCGCGGGAAGGCTGGCAAACACACTGAGCAAGGCTAAATATCGCTGGCGCACGGGAGGCTCCATTGGCTTCTACAACAAAAAAGACCGAGACATACATCTTTACGGCATACCTATGGGATATCGGACGCTCGTCGCAAAACTTGATAGCGAGTGCCTGCAAGAGTCTTTTCCGGTAGCATTCGCCTCAGTTTGACCCGCCTGGAATCCCCTCATGTCCGACCGCCTGACCCTGCTGCGTCCCGACGACTGGCACATTCATCTTCGCGATGGTGCCGTGTTGACCAACACCGTTGCGGATGTCGCGCGCACCTTTGGTCGCGCCATCATCATGCCCAACCTGGTACCTCCGGTGCGCAACGCCGCTGAAGCCGACGGCTATCGCCAGCGGATTCTCGCTGCCCGCCCGGCCGGCAATCGTTTCGAGCCGCTGATGGTGCTGTACCTCACCGACCGCACCCAGCCCGAAGAAATCCGTGAGGCCAAGGCCAGCGGTTTCGTGCACGCCGCCAAGCTGTACCCGGCCGGCGCCACCACCAACTCCGATTCCGGGGTCACCAGCATCGACAAGATTTTCCCGGCGCTGGAAGCCATGGCCGAAGTCGGCATGCCGCTGTTGATCCACGGTGAAGTCACCCGTGGCGACGTCGACGTGTTCGACCGCGAAAAAATCTTCATCGACGAGCACATGCGCCGCGTGGTCGAGCGTTTCCCGACGCTGAAAGTGGTGTTCGAACACATCACCACCGGCGATGCCGTGCAGTTCGTCAACGAGGCGTCCGCCAACGTCGGCGCAACGATCACCGCGCATCACCTGCTCTACAACCGCAACCACATGCTGGTGGGCGGGATCCGGCCGCACTTCTATTGCCTGCCGATCCTCAAGCGCAACACGCACCAGGAAGCCCTGCTTGACGCCGCCACCAGCGGCAGCGCGAAGTTCTTCCTCGGCACCGACTCGGCGCCGCACGCCCAGCACGCCAAGGAAGCCGCCTGCGGCTGCGCCGGCTGCTACACCGCGTACGCCGCCATCGAGCTGTATGCCGAAGCCTTCGAACAGCGCAATGCGCTGGACAAGCTCGAAGCATTCGCCAGCCTCAACGGCCCACGTTTCTACGGCCTGCCGGCAAACACCGATCGCATCACCCTGGTTCGTGACGAATGGACCGCCCCAACCAGCCTGCCTTTCGGCGAGCTGACCGTTATCCCGCTGCGCGCCGGTGAAAAACTGCGCTGGCGCCTGCTGGAGGAACACGCGTGAGTGAAGACCATTTCGACGACGAACTGGACGGTCAAGGTGGTGGTGGTTCGCGCCATCCAATGGCAGCACGCTTTCGCGGCTACCTACCGGTTGTCGTCGACGTAGAAACCGGTGGCTTCAACTCGGCCACCGACGCTCTGCTGGAGATTGCCGCGACCACCATCGCCATGGATGAAAAGGGTTTTGTCTATCCGGATCACACCTACTTCTTCCGCGTCGAGCCGTTCGAAGGCGCCAACGTTGAAGCGGCGGCACTGGAGTTCACCGGGATCAAGCTCGATCACCCGTTGCGCATGGCCGTCAGCGAAGAGACGGCGCTGACCGACATCTTCCGTGGCGTGCGCAAGGCCTTGAAGGCCAACGGCTGCAAGCGGGCGATTCTGGTCGGCCACAACAGCAGCTTCGATCTGGGCTTCCTCAACGCGGCCGTCGCGCGGCTGGACATGAAGCGCAATCCGTTCCACCCGTTCTCCAGCTTCGACACCGCGACCCTCGCCGGTCTGGCTTACGGTCAAACCGTGTTGGCCAAGGCCTGTCAGGCAGCCGACATCGACTTCGATGGTCGTGAAGCGCATTCGGCGCGTTACGATACCGAGAAGACGGCCGAGCTGTTCTGCGGCATCGTCAACCGCTGGAAACAGATGGGCGGCTGGGAAGATTTCGACGACTGAGGGTCGCCGGGTTAAATCCCGCGCATGAAAAAACCGGCTCAAGAGCCGGTTTTTTTGTACCTCGACGATGCGCCTTACAGGGCAGCCGCGTTCTCGGTCAGGTAAGCCGCAACGCCTTCTGGCGAAGCGTTCATGCCTTTGTCGCCTTTTTTCCAGTTGGCAGGGCAGACTTCGCCGTGCTCTTCGTGGAATTGCAGAGCGTCGACCAGACGGATCAGCTCTTCCATGTTACGGCCCAGCGGCAGGTCGTTGACGATCTGCGAGCGGACAACGCCTTTGTCGTCGATCAGGAACGCGCCACGGAAAGCCACGCCGCCTTCGGACTCAACGTCGTAGGCCTTGGCGATGTCGTGCTTCATGTCGGCAGCCATGGTGTATTTCACCTGGCCGATGCCGCCATTGTTGACCGGGGTGTTGCGCCAGGCGTTGTGGGTGAAGTGCGAGTCGATCGATACGGCGATCACTTCAACGTTGCGAGCCTTGAAGTCGGCCATGCGGTTGTCCAGGGCGATCAGCTCGGACGGGCAGACGAAGGTGAAGTCCAGCGGGTAGAAGAACACCAGGCCGTATTTGCCTTTGATGGCCGAGGACAGAGTGAAGCTGTCAACGATCTCGCCATTGCCGAGTACGGCCGGGACGGTGAAGTCAGGGGCTTGTTTGCCTACGAGTACGCTCATTGATATCTCCTGGTGTAGAAACTTGAAGTTCAGGGTCCGGGCCAGCCTGCCACCCTCAGGCGACAGCCCTGTGACACGAACCCCCTTCGCAAGGGCCGACCATCATACACTGCGTTTTTCGACTGGCCTTAACGGTTTTTCGCGAAATCCCGGCTGGCATTCAGCCATGCACCACCGTTCGTCAGTCACAGCCGTTGGCGATGAAAACCCTTCGGAAAGCACTTTGACAATCATTCTCGTTAACATTAAGATCCATCGCAATTGAGTCACAACCAGCGACGGTTCTCACTTATGTATGTTTGCCTCTGCACTGGCGTCACCGACGGACAAATCCGCGAAGCGATCTATGAAGGTTGCTGCAGCTATAAAGAAGTCCGTCAGGCCACCGGCGTCGCCAGCCAATGCGGCAAATGCGCGTGCCTGGCGAAGGAAGTGGTTCGCGAAACCCTGACCACGCTGCAAACCGCCCAGGCCGCGATCCCCTACCCGGCAGAATTTACAGCCGCGTAATTATCCCGATTTCGAAGAACCGGACTTAAGTCCGGTTTTTTTATGCCTGAAAATCAACTGCTTAGCGTCTAGACGCGGAACACAAACATTCTTATTCCGATTAATTTTCATTTATTATTCAATAACTTAGGTTTGACACTTATAAATACCAAGCTCAAACTCTGCCTTATATACCGCTACTTAGGGCAGGACTCCCATCATGAAAGGCGACGTAACAGTCATCCAGCATCTCAACAAGATCCTTGCCAATGAGCTGGTCGCGATCAATCAGTACTTCCTGCATGCGCGCATGTATGAAGATTGGGGCCTGAACAAGCTCGGCAAGCACGAGTACCACGAATCCATCGACGAGATGAAGCACGCGGACAAGCTGATCAAGCGCATCCTGTTCCTCGAAGGCCTGCCGAACGTGCAGGACCTGGGCAAGCTGCACATCGGCGAGCACACCCAGGAAATGCTGGAATGCGACCTGCGCATCGAGAAGACCGGCCATGCTGACCTGAAGGCCGCCATCGCCCACTGCGAGTCCGTCGGTGACTTTGGCAGCCGCGAACTGCTCGAAGACATTCTTGAATCCGAGGAAGAACATATCGACTGGCTGGAAACCCAACTGGGCCTGATCGATAAAGTCGGTCTTGAGAACTATCTGCAATCGCAGATGGGCGAAGACGAGTAATCAGCCAGCGCTAAACTCGAGACATTAAAAAGCCCCGCCCTCTTTCGAGAGGCGGGGCTTTTTATTGCCCGGACTTCAGCTCGCCGAAATCCGGGCAGAAGCCAATCAGGCTTCGGACTTGGCCGCAGCAGCCTTGGCGGATGCTTCCTTGACCAGGGTCTGCAGCTCACCGTTGGCGAACATTTCAGCCATGATGTCGCTGCCGCCGACCAGTTCACCGGCTACCCACAGCTGCGGGAAAGTCGGCCAGTTGGCGTACTTCGGCAGGTTGGCACGGATTTCCGGGTTCTGCAGGATGTCGACGTAGGCGAACTTCTCGCCACAGCCCATCACAGCCTGCGCAGCTTTCGCGGAGAAGCCACACTGCGGGGCATTCGGCGAGCCTTTCATGTAAAGCAGAATGGTGTTGTTGGCAATCTGCTCTTTAATCGTTTCGATGATATCCATGGAGCACCTCGGCTGAACTTTCCGACTCATGGGTCGGCACGGTGGCGCATTGTAACGGAATCCCGAGCGCGCTGCTCGGTCTCCCCGACAGACTTGCTCAAGCCGCCGCCACCGTCACCGGCACGCCATTGAGCGCCGCATTGCCTGACAGCTCGTCGAGCTGGCATTCATCGGTCAGGTCATTGGCGCTGGAGCCGGGTTGGCCGCTGGCAATCGCCAACTGCACACCCGGACGGGCGTGGCCCCATCCGTGCGGCAGGCTGACCACGCCTTTCATCATGTCCGCGCTGCCCAGCACCTCGACCTCGATCTGCCCGACCCGCGAACTGACCCGCACAAGCTGACCATCACTGAGCCCGCGACTGGCGAGATCGTCCGGGTTCATCAGCAGCTGATGACGCGGTTTGCCCTTCACCAGTCGATGGTAATTGTGCATCCACGAATTGTTGCTGCGCACATGACGGCGGCCGATCATCAACAGCTCATCGGCGGCCGGCGCCTGCAAAGCGGCGAAACGCGCCAAGTCAGCGAGTATTTCCGGCGGCGCTGCCTGAACTCGTTGATTGGCGCTCTTCAATCGCGATGTCAGGTTAGGTTTGAGCGCCCCAAGATCGACCCCGTGCGGATGATCGAACAGTGTTGCCAGCGACAATTTGTGTTCGGACGCATCGCCATAGGCGCCCATGCGCAACCCCATATCGATCATCTTCGCCGGCGGCATCGTCGGTTTCAGCTCCTTGCCGGTCTTCGCGGCAAAGGCCTTGGCCAGGCCGACGAAGATCTCCCAGTCGTGCAGTGCCCCCTCCGGTTTGGCGAGGATCGCCCGATTGAAACGGCTGACGTTGCGCACCGCGAACAGGTTGAAGGTGGTGTCGTAGTGATCGTTCTCCAGCGCCGAGGTCGACGGCAGGATCAGGTCGGCATAGCGCGTGGTTTCGTTGATGTACAGGTCGACGCTGACCATAAACTCCAGCCCGTCCAGCGCCTGCTCCAGTTGCCGGCCGTTGGGCGTGGACAACACCGGATTGCCAGCGACGGTAATCAGCGCGCGAATCTGGCCCTCGCCTTCGGTGAGCATTTCTTCGGCCAGCGCCGAGACCGGCAACTCGCCGCCGTATTCAGGACGCCCGGATACGCGGCTCTGCCATTTGTTGAAATGCCCGCCCGAAGTCGACGCCACCAGATCCACCGCAGGCTCGGTGCACAAGGCACCGCCGACGCGGTCCAGGTTGCCGGTGACCAGATTGATCAACTGCACAACCCAATGACACAGCGTGCCGAAGGCCTGAGTGGAAACACCCATTCGGCCGTAGCAAACGGCACTTGGTGCAGCGGCGAAGTCCCGGGCCAGTTGGCGGATCTGCTCGGCGGGAACGGCGCACAACGGGCTCATGGCTTCGGCGGTGAAACCCGCTACCGCCGCGCGAACTTCGTCCAGTCCGTCCACCGGCAAATGACTGTCAGATGTCAGCCCTTCGCTTAACAGCGTGTTGAGCACACCAAACAGCAACGCCGCATCGCCGCCGGGGCGCACGAACAGATGCTGATCGGCCATCGCCGCCGTCTCGCTGCGCCGAGGATCGACCACCACCACTTTGCCGCCCCGGGCCTGAATCGCCTTCAGACGCTTCTCGACATCCGGCACGGTCATGATGCTGCCATTGGACGCCAGCGGATTGCCGCCCAGAATCAGCATGAAATCGGTGTGATCGATATCCGGGATCGGCAGCAGCAAGCCGTGGCCGTACATCAAGTAGCTGGTCAGGTGATGGGGCAGTTGATCGACCGACGTCGCCGAATAGCGGTTACGGGTTTTCAACAGGCCGAGAAAGTAATTGCTGTGCGTCATCAGCCCGTAGTTATGCACGCTGGGATTGCCCTGATACACGGCAACCGCGTTCTGCCCATGACGCTCCTGAATCGCCGAGAGTTTTTCGGCGACCAGCTCGAACGCTTCGTCCCACTCGATGGGCAGCCATTCGTTGCCGACCCGGCGCATGGGCTGGCGCAGGCGATCCGGATCGTTCTGGATGTCTTGCAGCGCCACGGCCTTGGGGCAGATGTGCCCACGACTGAACGTGTCCTGAGCATCGCCCTTGATCGAGGTGATTTGCACCTGACCGTCGGTTTCGGTGGTTTCGATGGTCAAGCCGCAGATGGCTTCACACAGGTGGCAGGCACGGTGATGGAGAGTCTTGGTCATGGCCAGTCTCTGTCTTGTTCTGGGCAGGCAATCACGCCTGCGGGAACAAAACTATGGCCCGCAGCCCGATGCAGCGCCAGCGACGTTCGTCTTGTGAATCGGCGGCCATCAGGCCGGCCGATAGACCCGCGTCAGTTCGCCGGAAGCTGTGGCGGCGCGGCCAGCTGGATTTCCTGGATGGTCTCGATCTGCTCGTGGGCGACGTGGACGCCGGTGAGTTCGCCGATCAGTCGCCAATGCTCGTCGAGCCCGGCGCTGATGGTCGCCATACGGTCGATCATCTGTCGACTGGCGGCCTTGACCACGTCGTCTTCGCTGCGCATCAGTTCGAAGGACATCGAGGTCATCGAGGCGGTGAGGTGGGTCAATGAGCGTGCCGTGTGGCCCAGCAGTTCCATTAACAGTTTTTCTTTCGATTCCATGCGGAGGCTTCCTGCGTCGCTCGTGATTTATTTATAACCCAGCACTTTGCTTTAGCAAATGTTTCAACCTGCGCATCCGACCAAGCGAACCGGTGGCTCACCGGTCGCAAACCGACCAGAGCGCTGCCATCCCCGCCGCGCCGGATTGCCAAGCCCGGTGGGGCCAGTGTACAAAGACCTCGCTGCCCTCTCGAAAACTGACCGGAAATCACAGTATTCGCACTGCTGACACCCCGGCGCATTTCTGCAAAAACCGTAGCCTATTGGAAAAACGCGACATTTAGTGTCAATATCGCGCCTTCCCCTATTTCGTCGCCCCCGTGCGGCTTACGCCGCAGGTCTCGCCCGTTGTTCCGATAAACAAGGCTTTGAGCATCTGCGGTTTGTAGCAAAAAGGTAGTCAATGATGAGCGCAAGGCACTTTCTCTCCCTGATGGATTGCACGCCCGAAGAGCTGGTCAGCGTGATCCGTCGAGGCGTTGAGCTCAAGGACCTGCGTAACCGCGGCGTACTGTTCGAGCCTCTGAAAAACCGCGTCCTGGGGATGATCTTCGAGAAATCCTCGACCCGCACACGCATCTCCTTCGAAGCCGGCATGATCCAGCTCGGCGGCCAGGCGATCTTCCTGTCGCCGCGCGACACCCAGCTGGGCCGCGGCGAGCCGATCGGCGACTGCGCCATCGTCATGTCGAGCATGCTCGATGCGGTGATGATCCGTACCTTTGCCCACAGCACCCTGACCGAATTCGCCGCCAACTCACGCGTGCCGGTGATCAACGGCCTGTCCGATGACCTGCACCCGTGCCAGTTGCTGGCCGACATGCAGACCTTCCTCGAACACCGCGGCTCGATCCAGGGCAAGACCGTGGCCTGGATCGGCGACGGCAACAACATGTGCAACAGCTATATAGAAGCGGCGATCCAGTTCGACTTCCAGTTGCGCGTGGCCTGCCCCGAAGGCTACGAACCAAACCCTGAATTCGTGGCCAAGGCCGGTGACCGCGTGACCATCGTCCGCGACCCGCAAGACGCCGTGCGCGGCGCGCATCTGGTGAGCACCGACGTCTGGACCTCCATGGGCCAGGAAGAGGAGACCGCCAAGCGCCTGAAGCTGTTTGCGCCGTTTCAGGTCAACCGTGCCCTGCTCGACCTGGCAGCCGATGACGTGCTATTCATGCACTGCCTGCCCGCTCACCGCGGTGAGGAAATCAGCCTCGACCTGCTCGATGACCCGCGCTCCGTCGCCTGGGATCAGGCAGAAAACCGTCTCCACGCACAAAAGGCCCTGCTCGAGTTCCTTGTTGAACCGGCATATCACCACGCATGAGTCATGAATTACTGCTGAACCTGCGCAACCTCGCTTGCGGCTATCAAGATCAACGTGTGGTGCAGAACCTCAATCTGCACCTCAACGCCGGTGACATCGGCTGCCTGCTTGGCTCCTCCGGCTGCGGCAAGACCACCACCCTGCGTGCGATTGCCGGTTTCGAACCGGTGCACGAAGGGGAAATCTCTCTCGGCGGTGAAGTGATCTCCAGCGCCGGTTTCACCCTCGCCCCGGAAAAACGCCGGATCGGCATGGTGTTCCAGGACTACGCGCTGTTCCCGCACCTGAGTGTCGCGGACAACATCGCCTTCGGCATCCGCAAGCACCCGAACAAGGAGCGCGTGACCGAGGAGCTGCTGGAACTGGTCAACCTGAAGAACCTCGGCAAACGCTTCCCCCATGAGCTGTCCGGCGGCCAGCAACAACGTGTCGCCCTCGCCCGCGCCCTGGCGCCGGAGCCACAACTCTTATTGCTCGACGAGCCGTTCTCCAACCTCGATGGCGAATTGCGCCGCAAGCTCAGCCACGAAGTGCGCGACATCCTCAAAGCCCGTGGCACCAGTGCAATTCTGGTGACTCACGATCAGGAAGAAGCCTTCGCCGTCAGCGATCACGTGGGCGTGTTCAAGGAAGGCCGGCTGGAGCAGTGGGACACGCCCTACAACCTCTATCACGAGCCGGCGACACCGTACGTGGCCAGTTTTATCGGTCAGGGTTACTTCATTCGCGGCCAATTGGGCAGCCCGGAATCGGTGCAGACCGAACTCGGCGAACTGCGCGGCAATCGCGCCTACACCTGGCCGATCGGTGGCGCGGTGGATGTGCTGCTGCGTCCGGACGACATCGTTTACGCGCCGGACAGCGGGTTGAAAGCGCGAATCGTCGGCAAGACCTTCCTCGGCGCCTCGACCCTGTATCGCCTGCAACTGCCGACCGGCGCACAGCTGGAATCGATCTTCCCGAGCCATGCCGACCATCAGGTGGGTGCGGATGTCGGGATTCGTGTGGCGGCGGAACATCTGGTGCTGTTCCAGGCCTCCGGCAGCACCGCTGCGCAGATTCCGGCGGTGGAAAACGGCGTTCGCCGTTACAGCACCGCGCACTGATCTGCACACAAACAATGAGGGAGCCTGATGGCTCCCCTGTTTTTTTGCTCTCAGCCCAGCATCAATGTGCCGCTGGCCACCAGCGTCGCATTCCCGCCGATCTTCACCCGCTCACCTTCCAGCCGACAGAACAGCTCGCCGCCCCGCGCCGAGCGCTGGCATGCAGTCAGACTGGATTTGCCCAGACGTTTCGACCAGTACGGTATCAGGCTGCAATGGGTCGAACCGGTCACCGGGTCTTCATTGATGCCGATGGCCGGAGCGAAATAGCGCGAGACGAAGTCATGCTGATTGCCCCGCGCGGTGACGATCGCACCCAACCACGGTAGCTTGGCGAGGGCGACCATGTCCGGCGTGCAATCGAGCACCGCCTGCTCGGACTCCAGCACCACGAACAACTCGTTGGAACTCAGGACATCCACTGCCTGAACATTCAGTGCCCGCTCGATCTCCACGGTGACGCCTTTCTCCACCGCTTCGATGGCCGGAAAATCCAGCCACAACCGGCCACCTTCGCGGCTGACACTCAACGGCCCGGACTTGCAGGTGAAGTCCAGACGCTCGGCGCTTTCCTTATAGATCTCGAACAGCACATAGGCGCTGGCCAGGGTCGCGTGACCGCACAGCGGCACCTCGGTGGTCGGCGTGAACCAGCGGATGTGCCACGCCTGCCCCTCGCGCACCAGAAACGCGGTTTCCGCCAGATTGTGCTCGGCGGCGATCTTTTGCATCAGCTCATCCGCAAGCCACGCGTCGAGCCGATAGACCATTGCCGGATTGCCACTGAACGGCCGATCACTGAACGCGTCGACCTGATGAAACTCGAGCTGCATAACCTTCTCCCTGTGTCAGTCGAACGAGCATGCAGCGCCGGCCGGATCAGCGCCAGTGACAGTGCCGGCCAATTTTCTTCATACAGACGTCAAGGGCGACCGATGTCGGCAAATTTCGCCTGGGTGTGTTCCGCCAATACCGCCGGCGCCAGTTCCACTTCCAGCCCGCGCCGACCGGCGCTGACATATATGGTCGCAAAAGGCTGGGCCGAATTATCGATGAAAGTACGCAGGCGTTTTTTCTGCCCCAGCGGACTGATGCCGCCCAACAGATAACCGGTGGAGCGCTGCGCGGCGGCCGGGTCGGCCATCTCGACTTTTTTCACGCCGGCGGCGTGGGCAAGCCCCTTGAGGTCGAGACTTCCGACGACCGGCACCACCGCCACCAGCAACTCACCCTTCTCACTGGCCGCCAGCAGCGTCTTGAACACCTGCGCCGGATCGAGCCCCAGTTTCTCCGCGGCCTCCAGACCATACGACGCGGCCTTCGGGTCATGTTCGTAACTGTGCACGCGATGTTCGGCACGAACTTTTTTCAACAAGTCCAACGCAGGGGTCATGGCAGCTCCGGGCTCGGCAGTGGCAAAAAATCCTGCGGCGGATTTTAGGCCATCGCTGGGCAAAAGGCTCTACCACGCGCCACGTTTCCCGGGGTTTGCAGGCCAGTAACAACCGCGCAGGCCGGGTGACCCGCAGGATCATTCACATGACTGATAGTTTATTTGTGACTGGCGGTTCACTTTCGACCTTTGACAGGTTTGTTTCTTGTCTATATTTTTTCGAATCTGAATAATGTAAGAATTATCGTCATCGCAGCACCCAGCAGTAAACCGGGAACAGGATGGGGATCCTGCCTCGGCGAAAATAGCGCCTTGCCCTGTCGGCAACGCGCCAGACAACAACAAAAACCGAGGTTTTCAATGACAACTGCGTTACAGCAACCATCGCTCTCGAGCCAGTGCCTGGCCGAGTTTCTGGGTACTGCACTCCTGATCTTTTTCGGTACGGGTTGTGTCGCCGCGCTCAAGGTCGCGGGCGCCAGCTTCGGCCTGTGGGAAATCAGCATCATCTGGGGCGTCGGCGTCAGCATGGCGATCTACCTCACCGCCGGCGTTTCCGGTGCGCACCTGAACCCCGCCGTCAGTATTGCCCTGAGCATTTTCGCCGACTTCGAAAAGCGCAAACTGCCGTTCTACATTCTGGCCCAGATCGCCGGTGCCTTCTGCGGCGCGCTGCTGGTCTACACGCTGTACAGCAACCTGTTCTTCGATTTCGAACAAACTCACCATATGGTCCGTGGCACTGAAGCCAGCCTCGAACTGGCGTCGGTGTTCTCCACCTTCCCGAACCCTGCGCTGTCGACCGCACAAGCATTTCTGGTCGAGATGATCATCACCGCGATCCTGATGGGCGTGATCATGTCCCTGACCGACGACAACAACGGCCTGCCGAAAGGCCCGCTGGCGCCGCTGCTGATCGGTCTGCTGATTGCCGTGATCGGCAGCTCGATGGGCCCGCTGACCGGTTTCGCGATGAACCCGGCCCGGGACTTCGGCCCGAAACTGATGACTTTCTTCGCCGGCTGGGGTGAAATTTCCTTCACCGGCGCACGTGAAATCCCGTACTTCCTGATTCCGATTTTTGCACCGATTGTCGGTGCCTGCCTCGGCGCTGCCGGGTATCGCGGGCTGATTGCCCGTCACCTGACCGGCGCCACACCTGCTACAAAGGATGCAGAACCGGCCATTGACGGCAAACCAAGAACTTCTTGAAACAGTCGGCGCGGGTTCCTGCCCTTATAGAGCCCGCGCCCCGGCCCACTCTCCCTTATTTCGTCCAAGGCAATCGACATGACCGACATTCAGAACAAGAACTACATCATTGCCCTCGATCAGGGTACGACCAGCTCCCGCGCGATCATTTTCGACCGTGACGCGAACGTGGTCTGCACCGCACAACGCGAATTCGCCCAGCATTACCCGCAAGCCGGTTGGGTCGAACACGACCCGATGGAAATCTTCGCCACCCAGAGCGCAGTGATGGTCGAAGCGCTGGCCCAGGCCGGCCTGCACCATGACCAGGTCGCCGCCATCGGCATCACCAACCAGCGTGAAACCACCGTGGTCTGGGACAAGACCACCGGCCGCCCGGTGTACAACGCGATCGTCTGGCAATGCCGCCGCAGCACCGAGATCTGCCAACAGCTCAAGCGCGACGGTCATGAAGACTACATCCGCGACACCACCGGCCTGGTCACCGACCCGTACTTCTCCGGCACCAAGCTGAAGTGGATCCTCGACAACGTCGAAGGCAGCCGTGAGCGCGCGCGCAACGGCGAACTGCTGTTCGGCACCGTCGACAGCTGGCTGATCTGGAAATTCACCGGCGGCAAGGTCCACGTCACCGACTACACCAACGCCTCGCGCACCATGCTCTTCAACATCCACACCCTGGAGTGGGACGCGAAGATGCTTGAGATCCTCGACATCCCGCGCGAGATGCTGCCGGAAGTCAAAGCCTCTTCGGAAATCTACGGCCGCACCAAAAGCGGCATTGCCATCGGCGGTATCGCCGGCGACCAACAGGCTGCGCTGTTCGGCCAGATGTGCGTCGAGCCTGGCCAGGCAAAAAACACCTACGGCACCGGTTGCTTCCTGCTGATGAACACCGGCGACAAAGCGGTGAAATCCCGGCACGGCATGCTCACCACCATCGCCTGCGGCCCGCGCGGCGAAGTGGCCTACGCCCTGGAAGGCGCGGTGTTCAACGGCGGTTCGACCGTACAGTGGCTGCGCGATGAACTGAAAATCGTCAACGACGCCCACGACACCGAATACTTCGCCAATAAAGTGAAGGACAGCAACGGCGTCTATCTGGTGCCCGCCTTCACCGGCCTCGGCGCGCCCTACTGGGACCCGTATGCCCGTGGCGCCCTGTTCGGCCTGACCCGTGGCGTGCGTGTGGATCACATCATCCGCGCTGCGCTGGAATCGATCGCTTACCAGACCCGCGACGTCCTTGACGCCATGCAACAGGACTCCGGCGAACGTCTCAAGGCCCTGCGCGTGGACGGCGGTGCGGTGGCGAACAACTTCCTCATGCAGTTCCAGGCCGACATCCTCGGCACCCAGGTCGAACGTCCGAAAATGCGCGAAACCACGGCGCTGGGCGCCGCTTATCTGGCCGGCCTGGCGTGCGGTTTCTGGGGCAGCCTGGAAGAACTGCGCGGCAAAGCGGTGATCGAGCGCGAGTTCGAACCGAGCCTGGACGAAGCGGCCAAAGAGAAGCTCTATAAAGGCTGGAAAAAAGCCGTCAGCCGTACCCGTGATTGGGAACGTGAAGACGCTGAATAAGCCAAGCTGAGTACTCGTAACCTGTTGTAACTGGTAGGGAGCGGATTCCTGCGGCATCATGGGCAAATTTTGCACGGCAGCCCAAAGGAAGCCCCATGAATCTGCCTCCCCGTCAGCAGCAAATCCTCGAGCTGGTCCGCGAACGCGGCTATGTGAGCATCGAGGAAATGGCCACGCTGTTCGTTGTTACCCCGCAAACCATCCGCCGCGATATCAATCAACTGGCGGAAGCCAATCTGCTGCGTCGCTACCACGGCGGCGCCGCCTATGATTCCAGCGTCGAAAATACCGCCTACGCGATGCGCGCCGATCAGATGCGCGATGAAAAGCAACGCATCGGCGAAGCCATCGCCGCACAGATTCCCGATCACGCCTCGCTGTTTATCAATATCGGCACGACGACCGAATCGATTGCCCGCGCCCTGCTCAATCACAGCCACCTGAAGATCATCACCAACAACCTGCACGTCGCTTCGATGCTCAGCGCCAAGGATGATTTCGATGTGCTGCTGACCGGCGGCAACGTGCGTCGCGACGGCGGCGTGGTGGGTCAGGCGAGCGTGGACTTCATCAACCAGTTCAAGGTCGACTTTGCGCTGGTGGGCATCAGCGGTATCGACGAAGACGGCAGCCTGCTCGACTTCGATTACCAGGAAGTGCGGGTGTCCCAGGCGATCATCGCCAATGCCCGGCAGGTGATCCTGGCGGCGGACTCCAGCAAGTTCGGGCGTAACGCGATGATCCGCCTCGGCCCGATCAGCCTGATCGATTGCCTGGTCACCGATCAGCAACCGGTGCCGGCCCTGGCGCAACTGCTGAGCCAGCACAAGATTCGTCTGGAAGTCGTTTAACCCTCTCCCGCATAACTCCCTCCCGGCGAATTCTCGTTCCCACGCTCTGCGTGGGAACGATCAGTCACGCCCTGATCCGCGCCCTGACGCGCATTTCATGTTCGAATATTTTCCTTTTTCGGCCCTTCGATGAGTTTTTTCAATCGAAGTCGACTGGCTGCGCGCGTCTTTATGGGCTACCATTTTCGCAAATGAACATTCATGTTCGATTTCCAAGACAGAAAATCAAAAGAGCCCGAGGCCAGCCGATGTCCACATCTACCTTGCGTACGCCCCCTATCTCCGAGATCTACGACATCGCCGTCATCGGCGGCGGGATCAATGGCGTGGGGATCGCAGCGGATGCCGCCGGTCGCGGTCTTTCGGTGTTCCTTTGCGAAAAGGATGATCTGGCCAGCCACACCTCGTCGGCCAGCAGCAAGCTGATCCACGGTGGCCTGCGCTACCTCGAACATTACGAATTCCGTCTGGTGCGCGAAGCCCTGGCCGAACGCGAAGTGCTGCTGGCCAAGGCCCCGCACATCGTCAAGCCAATGCGTTTCGTGCTGCCGCACCGCCCGCACCTGCGTCCGGCGTGGATGATCCGCGCGGGCCTGTTCCTTTATGACCACCTCGGTAAGCGCGAAAAACTGGCGGGCTCGAAAAGCCTGAAGTTCGGCGCCGACAGCGCACTGAAAAGCGAAATCAGCAAAGGCTTCGAGTACTCCGACTGCTGGGTCGACGACGCCCGCCTCGTGGTTCTCAACGCCATGGCCGCCCGTGAAAAAGGCGCGCACATTCACACCCAGACCCGTTGCGTCAGCGCCCGCCGCGCCAAGGGCCTGTGGCACCTGAACCTGGAACGCGCCGACGGCAGCCTGTTTTCGATCACCGCCAAGGCATTGGTGAATGCCGCTGGCCCGTGGGTCGCCAAGTTCATCCGTGACGACCTGAAGATGGAATCGCCGTACGGCATCCGCCTGATCCAGGGCAGCCACATCATCGTGCCGAAGCTGTACGAAGGCGATCACGCGCACATCCTGCAAAACGAAGATCAGCGCATTGTTTTCACCATTCCGTACCTGAACAACCTGACCCTGATCGGCACCACCGACCGCGAATACACCGGCGATCCGGCCAAAGTGGCGATCACCGACGGCGAAACCGATTACCTGCTCAAAGTGGTCAACGCCCACTTCAAGAAGCAGATCAGCCGTGACGACATCCTGCACACCTACTCGGGCGTGCGTCCGCTGTGCAACGACGAATCCGACAATCCTTCGGCCGTGACCCGCGACTACACCCTGGCGCTGTCCGGCAGCACCGAAGAAGCGCCGCTGCTGTCGGTGTTCGGCGGCAAGCTGACCACCTACCGCAAGCTCGCCGAGTCGGCGATGGCGCAGTTGATGCCGTTCTTCACCCAAATGCGCCCGAGCTGGACCGCCACCGCTACCCTGCCCGGCGGCGAAGACATGACCACGCCACAGGCCCTGAGCGCGCAGATCCGCGACAAGTTCGACTGGGTACCGACCGAAATCGCCCGCCGCTGGGCCACCACCTACGGCAGCCGCACCTGGCGCATGCTCGAAGGCGTCGACACTCTGGCCGACATGGGCGAACACATCGGCGGCGGGCTTTACACCCGTGAAGTCGACTACCTGTGCACCGAAGAATGGGCCACCACCGCGCATGACATTCTTTGGCGTCGCAGCAAACTGGGCCTGTTCACCACGGCGGCGGAGCAAGAGCGCCTGGCGGCTTACCTGAACAAGGTCGAGCAGAACCGCAGCAAGATCGAAGCGGCCTGATCCGTTCCTCGTTGAACAAAAAGCCCCTGAATCGAATGATTCAGGGGCTTTTTGCATTCAAGGCGAAACAAGGCGTGTCGCAGACGTTCGGTTTTCCGAACGCGACCTGACGGTCAATTCGGTTAACCGGATCAGATCCACGAAAAAACACCATCACAAAACTTTAATAACCTTATAAATCAATGCATTAGCGTGTAGCGACTGGTCTGGCACGACTCATGCTCTACACTCCTTCGACGAATGCCTGTTGCGCCAACACAACAGGAGCCGTCAGGCATTCGAAGCTCAAAAGGGCCCGCTCAACCGGCTCCATAAAAAAAACAATGTCGAGGAAAATTTGATGCGCATCGTTCCCCATATCCTGGGCGCAGCCATTGCTGCCGCTCTGATCAGCACACCAGTTTTCGCTGCCGAACTCACCGGCACCCTTAAGAAGATCAAAGAGTCCGGCGTCATCACCCTGGGCCACCGTGACGCTTCCATTCCTTTCTCCTACATCGCTGACGCTTCCGGCAAGCCGGTCGGCTACTCCCACGATATCCAGCTGGCCATCGTCGAAGCGATCAAGAAAGACCTCGACCTGCCAAACCTGCAGGTCAAATACAACCTCGTCACCTCGCAAACCCGTATCCCGCTGGTGCAGAACGGCACCGTGGACGTCGAGTGCGGCTCCACCACCAACAACGTCGAGCGTCAGCAACAGGTCGACTTCTCCGTCGGCATCTTCGAAATCGGTACCCGTCTGCTGTCCAAGGCTGACTCCAAGTACAAGGATTTCGACGATCTGAAAGGCAAGAACGTCGTGACCACCGCCGGCACCACTTCCGAGCGCATCCTCAAGGCGATGAACGCTGACAAGCAGATGGGCATGAACGTGATCTCCGCCAAGGACCACGGTGAATCCTTCCAGATGCTGGAATCGGGTCGTGCCGTTGCGTTCATGATGGACGACGCCCTGCTGGCCGGCGAAGCCGCCAAAGCCAAGAAAGCCTCCGACTGGGCCGTGACCGGTACTCCACAGTCGTACGAAATCTACGGCTGCATGATGCGCAAGGGCGACGCGCCGTTCAAAAAGGCTGTCGACGACGCCATCAAGGCGACCTACGCCTCGGGCGAGATCAACAAGATCTACGAAAAATGGTTCATGCAGCCGATTCCGCCAAAAGGCCTGAACCTGAACTTCCCGATGAGCGACGAGCTCAAGGCCCTGATCGCCAATCCGACCGACAAAGCGGCTGACGACAAGAAATCCTGATTTCTGACTAACCTTATCCCCTGAGGAGGCGCCTGCCTTTTCAGGGGATGGTCACTCCCTGCTGGCACTTATTGGAAACACTCGAACCGGTGGCTGTCGAGCCGATCGCGTGTGCCTGATTTTCACAATCAGGGCGGGAACGGAGCTTCCCCAGGCGGGCACTTGTACATCGATCGAATCGAGGGGAGACCCTAATGAATTACAACTGGGACTGGGGCGTGTTCTTCAAGTCCACCGGCGTGGGCAGCGAGACCTATCTCGACTGGTTCATTTCCGGTCTGGGCTGGACCATCGCCATCGCCATCGTCGCCTGGATCATCGCCCTGCTGCTCGGCTCGCTGCTGGGCATCATGCGCACCGTGCCGAACCGCATCGTGTCGGGCATCGCGACCTGCTACGTCGAACTGTTCCGTAACGTGCCGCTGCTGGTTCAGCTGTTCATCTGGTACTTCCTGGTGCCCGATCTGCTGCCGCCGGATCTGCAGGAGTGGTACAAGCAGGACCTGAACCCGACCACCTCGGCCTACCTGAGCGTTGTCGTGTGCCTGGGCCTGTTCACCGCCGCCCGGGTCTGCGAACAGGTTCGCACCGGTATCCAGGCGCTGCCACGGGGCCAGGAATCCGCCGCCCGCGCCATGGGTTTCAAGCTGCCGCAGATCTACTGGAACGTGCTGCTGCCCCAGGCCTACCGGATCATCATTCCGCCGCTCACCTCGGAATTTTTGAACGTGTTCAAGAACTCCTCCGTGGCGTCCCTGATCGGTCTGATGGAGCTGCTGGCGCAAACCAAACAGACCGCCGAATTCTCGGCCAACCTGTTTGAAGCCTTCACCCTGGCGACCCTGATCTACTTCACCCTCAACATGAGCCTGATGCTGCTGATGCGCATGGTCGAGAAGAAAGTCGCCGTGCCCGGCCTGATCTCCGTGGGGGGTAAATAATGGAATTCGATTTCAGTGGCATCGTTCCGGCCATTCCCGGCCTGTGGAACGGCATGCTGATGACCCTCAAGCTGATGGCGCTGGGCGTGGTCGGCGGGATCATCCTCGGCACCATCCTCGCGCTGATGCGCCTGTCCCACAGCAAACTGCTGTCGAGCATCGCCGGTGCGTACGTCAACTATTTCCGTTCGATCCCGCTGCTGCTGGTGATCACCTGGTTCTATCTGGCAGTGCCGTTCGTGCTGCGCTGGATCACCGGCGAAGACACCCCGATCGGCGCGTTCACCTCGTGCATCGTGGCGTTCATGATGTTCGAAGCGGCGTACTTCTGCGAAATCGTCCGGGCCGGCGTGCAGTCGATCCCCAAAGGCCAGATGGGCGCGGCGCAGGCACTGGGCATGACCTACGGCCAGATGATGCGCCTGATCATCCTGCCTCAGGCGTTCCGCAAGATGACCCCGCTGCTGCTGCAGCAGAGCATCATCCTGTTCCAGGACACCTCGCTGGTCTACACCGTGGGCCTGGTGGACTTCCTCAACGCCTCGCGCGCCAGTGGCGACATCATTGGCCGCTCGAATGAGTTCCTGATCTTCGCAGGTCTCGTGTACTTCACCATCAGCTTTGCCGCCTCGGTGCTGGTCAAGCGTCTGCAAAAAAGGTTCGCCGTATGATCTCTATCAAAAACATCAACAAGTGGTATGGGGACTTCCAGGTGCTGACCGATTGCAGCACCGAGGTCAAAAAGGGTGAAGTGATCGTGGTTTGCGGCCCGTCCGGTTCGGGCAAGTCGACCCTGATCAAGTGCGTCAACGCACTGGAGCCGTTCCAGAAGGGCGACATCGTGGTCGACGGCACATCGATTGCCGATCCGAAGACCAACCTGCCGAAACTGCGTTCGCGCGTCGGCATGGTGTTCCAGCATTTCGAACTGTTCCCGCACCTGACCATCACCGAAAACCTGACCATTGCGCAGATCAAGGTGCTGGGCCGCAGCAAGGAGGAAGCCACCAAGAAAGGTCTGCAACTGCTCGAACGTGTCGGCCTGTCGGCTCACGCCCACAAGCATCCGGGGCAACTGTCCGGTGGTCAGCAACAGCGCGTGGCGATTGCCCGTGCGCTGGCGATGGACCCGATCGTCATGCTGTTCGACGAACCGACCTCGGCGCTGGACCCGGAAATGGTCAACGAAGTGCTCGACGTGATGGTGCAGCTGGCCCACGAAGGCATGACCATGATGTGCGTGACCCACGAAATGGGCTTCGCCCGTAAAGTGGCCGACCGCGTGATCTTCATGGACGCCGGCAAGATCATCGAAGACTGCAAGAAAGAAGAGTTCTTTGGCGACATCAGCCAACGCTCCGAACGCGCGCAGCATTTCCTCGAGAAAATCCTGCAGCACTAAAACCGCACACCGCTCCCCAACTGTGGGAGCGGGCTTGCTCGCGAAGGGGCCGGCACTTTCAACATCACCGTTGGCTGCCCCAGTGCTTTCGCGAGCAAGCCCCCTCCCACATTGGATCGATGATGATCCTGAGATTTGTGTTGTGGTTGACCCAAGGCAACTGTGATGAAATGCGACCCCACTCTCTATCGCGCCACGCCGCCATCACTTGCCGTGAAACCCCGTCTGATCCGCCACCTGTTCCTGCCGCCGCTGGTCATCGCTCTGATGATCGGACTGGGTTACATCGGCTTCTGGACCAGCGAACATTTCGGCATCCGCAGCCTCGGCGAAAACGGCCAGCGCCAACTGGAACTGCACGCCCGCGCGGTCGAAAGCGAGATCAGCAAATACACCTACCTGCCCAGCCTGCTGGAGCTCGAATCGAGCGTTTCGCAGCTGCTGGACGACCCGACCCCGGAACACCGGCAAACGGTCAACGATTACCTTGAAGGTCTGAACCGGCGCAGCCGCAGTCGGGCCATCTACGTCATGGACACCACCGGCCGGGTCATGGCCACCAGCAACTGGCGTGACGTCGACAGCTACCTCGGTGAAGACCTGTCGTTCCGCGCCTACTTCCAGAATGCCATCCGCGGCCAGCCCGGACGCTTCTACGGGATCGGCAGCACCAACGGCGAGCCCGGTTATTACCTGGCCCACGGCCTCGAAGAACACGGCAAGATCATCGGCGTGGCGGTGGTCAAGGTGCGCCTGGAAGCCATGGAAGAACGCTGGCAGCGGGCGCGCCTCGAAGCATTCGTCAGTGATGAAAACGGCATCATCATTCTGTCCAGCGATCCGGCCCGGCGCCTGAAATCGGTCATACCGCTGAGCGACGAGACCAAGGAAAAACTCGCCCGCAGCCTGCAGTACTACTGGTTCCCGCTGAACGAGCTGCAACCGCTGGCCCGGGAAACCCTGTCCGAAGGCGTGGAAAAACTCACCTTCCCGGCCAACAGCGAAGTGCCGAGCCAACAGGATGGCGATGAAGAAAGCATCAGCTACCTGGCGCAAACCCGACCGTTGAGCGATACCCCGTGGAATTTCACCCTGCTCACGCCGTTGCAGGATCTGCGGCGCGAGGCAATCAATCAGGGGATTCTGGTGGCCGTGGCGTTTGCCCTGGTGGCGTTTCTGCTGATCGCCTGGAACGAACGGCGCAAGGTCATCGCCACCCGCCTCGCCGCCCGCGAAGCCTTGCAGGAAGCCAACAATCAACTGGAGCGTCGGATTACCGAACGCACCGCCGACCTGCGCGCCAGCAACGACCGGCTCAAGAGCCAGATCCGCGAACGGCGTCAGGCCGAAGAAACCTTGCGCCGCGCCCAGGACGAACTGGTGCAGGCCGGTAAACTCGCAGCCATCGGCCAGATGTCCACCAGCATCGCCCACGAACTGAACCAGCCGCTGGCGGCGATGCGCACGCTGTCGGGCAACACCATTCGCTTCCTTGAGCGCGGCCAGCTGGATGTCGCCAGCACCAACCTCAAGACCATCAACGACCTGATCGATCGCATGGGCCGGATCACCGCCAGCCTGCGCTCCTTCGCCCGACGCGGCGACGACAAGGGCCGCGCCAGCCTTGGCAAAGCGGTGGACGCCGCCCTGCAAGTACTCGGTGCTCGCGTCGAAAGTGCCTCGCTGCAACTGCATCGCCAGTTCGACGATGTGCAGGTGCAAATCGACCAGACGCGCCTGGAACAGATTCTGGTCAACCTGATCGGCAACGCCCTCGACGCCATGCAGGCGCAACCGCTGCCGGAACTGTGGCTGGAAGGCGAAGAATTCAACGGCAAATATCGCCTGCGGGTGCGCGACAACGGCCACGGCATCGACGCCGAAGCGCGCAAGCATCTGTTCGAACCGTTCTTCACCACCAAGCCCGGCGAACAGGGTCTGGGCCTCGGCTTGACCCTGTCGGCCAGTCTGGCGGCCGCCACCGGCGGGCATCTGGGTGTCGAACACCCGGCCAGCGGTGGTACCACTTTCGTCCTCAGTTTACCGTTGGTAAGCCCTACTCCTGCCGAGCCAATATGAACAACGACCTCAGTGTATTGATCGTCGAAGACGACCCCCATGTCCTGCTCGGCTGCCAGCAGGCGCTGACGCTGGAAGACATTCCCTGCATCGGCGTCGGCAGTGCCGAAGAAGCGCTGGAGCAGGTCGGTGACAATTTCGCCGGGATCGTCATCAGCGACATTCGCCTGCCGGGCATCGACGGCCTGGAGCTGCTGACCCGGCTCAAGCAGCGCGACCGCAGCCTGCCGGTGGTGTTGATCACCGGCCACGGCGACATATCCATGGCGGTCGGCGCGATGCAGAAAGGCGCCTACGACTTCATGGAGAAACCGTTCTCCCCCGAGCGTCTGGTCGATGTGGCCCGCCGTGCCCTGGAGCAACGCAGCCTGAATCGCGAAGTCTCGTCCCTGCGTCGGCAACTGGCCGAACGTGATTCACTGGAAGGACGGATCATCGGGCGTTCGCCGGCCATGCAGAACCTGCGCGAACTGATCGCCAACGTCGCCGATACCTCGGCTAATGTGCTGATCGAAGGCGAAACCGGTACCGGCAAGGAACTGGTCGCCCGTTGCCTGCATGATTTCAGCCGCCGTCACAGCAAACAGTTCGTTGCGCTGAACTGTGGCGGGCTGCCGGAAAACCTGTTCGAAAGCGAAATTTTCGGCCACGAAGCCAACGCCTTCACCGGCGCCGGCAAACGGCGGATCGGCAAGATCGAACACGCCGACGGCGGCACGCTGTTCCTCGATGAAGTGGAAAGCATGCCGCTGCCGTTGCAGATCAAACTGCTGCGGGTGTTGCAGGAACGCACCCTCGAACGCCTCGGCTCGAACCAGAGCGTGGCGGTGGATTGCCGGGTGATTGCGGCCACCAAGTCCGACCTCGACGAATCAAGCAAGGCCGGGGAATTTCGCAGCGACTTGTACTACCGCCTCAACGTGGTAACGCTGGAACTGCCGCCCCTGCGCGAGCGCCGCGAAGACATCCTGCAACTGTTCGAACACTTCACCCAGCAATCAGCCCTGCGTTTCGACCGGGCGCTGCCGGAGCTGGACAACCAGACCCTGTCGAGCCTGATGAGCCACGACTGGCCGGGCAACGTACGGGAACTGCGCAACGTCGCCGAGCGTTTTGCCCTCGGTTTGCCGGCGTTCAAGAAAACCGGCGCGGGTAGCGCGGGCCAGGGTCTGGCATTCGCCGAAGCAGTGGAAGCGTTCGAGCGCAACCTGCTCAGCGACGCCCTGCAACGCAGCGGCGGCAACCTGACCCAGGCCAGCCTGGAACTGGGAATGGCCAAGACCACGCTGTTCGACAAAGTGAAGAAATACGGCCTGAGCCATTAAGCGAGAACGAAGTGGATCTGATTTTCAAGGCAATGCTCGGCGCGGCCGTGGTGGTGATCCTCGCCATGCTGGCCAAGACCAAAAACTACTACATCGCAGGGCTGGTGCCGCTGTTCCCGACCTTCGCCCTGATCGCCCACTACATCGTCGGCAAGGGCCGTTCGATAGACGACCTGAAGACCACCATCGTGTTCGGCATGTGGTCGATCATTCCGTACTTCGTCTATCTGGCGACCTTGTACGTGATGGTCGACCGTATGCGCCTCGAAGCGTCGCTGGCGGTCGCGGCAGTGGCGTGGCTGATGGCGGCGACGGTGCTGGTGTCGGTGTGGGTGCGGCTTCACGCCTGAATCAGAGCAGGTTGTGTTCCGCCACCGGTTCGATCTGCGCCCAGTGCGACGTGTCTTCGCGATGCTCGCGCAAATACGGCAACACCGCCGCCAGCAACGGTTCCTTGAACGCTTCCTGAAAGCGGTGCGCCAGCCCCGGAATCAGCCGCAGCTGACTGCCGCGAATGTGCGCCGCCAGGTGCACGCCGTGCATCACCGGCAGCAGCGGATCCGCCGTGCCATGCACCACCAGCGCCGGCACCCGCAGCTGGTTGAGCAACGCCACCCGGCTCGGTTCGGCGAGGATCGCCATGATCTGGCGCTTCACGCCTTCGGGATTGAACGCCCGGTCATAGGACAGCGCCGCCTGATGCAGCAAGGCCTGCCGGTCATCGCTCACTGAAGGGCTGCCCAGCGCGGCCAGCAGATCGGCCTGTTGCTCCAGCGCAATCTGGCGATTGGGCGCGCCGCGCCGTGACAACAACTGCACCAGCGCCGCGCTCGGCGCCGGCAGCCCTTCGGCACCGGAGCTGGTCATGATCAGCGTCAGGCTCTCGACCCGTTGCGGCGCCATCGCCGCCATGTGCTGGGCGATCATCCCGCCCATGCTCGCGCCAAGCACGTGGAATTGCTCGACGTGCAACGCGTCCATCAGGCCCAGCGCATCGTCGGCCATGTCGGTCAGGGTGTAGGGCGCCGCCACCGGCAGGCCGAGTTTGTAGCGCAGCACTTCAAAGGTCAGGTTGGCTTCCACCGGCGTCTGGCGCCAGGTC
Source organism: Pseudomonas sp. 3-2 (assembly GCF_019710535.1). Taxonomy (NCBI): domain Bacteria; kingdom Pseudomonadati; phylum Pseudomonadota; class Gammaproteobacteria; order Pseudomonadales; family Pseudomonadaceae; genus Pseudomonas; species Pseudomonas sp. 3-2. The sequence goes on from NZ_CP081200.1 coordinate 5,153,581, forward strand.
GACAGACCGACATCGCGGTTGTCATAACGGATCACCCGAAAGCCCTGCTGACACAGCGCGACCACCACTTCATCCGGCCAGTGGATCAACTGGCCGCCCAGGCCCATCACCAGCAACAGCGCCGGATCCGACGCACGGCCGATGCTTTGGTACGCCAGGCTCACCTGCTCCAGATCGACCCGCTCGGTCGGTACATTGACGTCGCAACGCGACGCCGCATAGGACGCCGGAACGCAAAAAACCGCGGCCAACAACGCCGCGATTGCAAAAAATCCCTTGAACATGAAAAACACCGAAACGCAGAACCCCAGTAGAGCGCGAGTCTGATGAAGTTTGTTCAAGCGCGCTGCCACAGTTCGATGACAGTTTGATGAAGAGTGCCGAGCGGTCGACACCCTTCATTCGGTGTTGCCGTTACGCCAACTGACTGCGCAACTGCCGAGCCGCCGCGACCATGTTGACCAATGCGGCTTCGGTCTCCGGCCAGGCGCGAGTCTTCAGGCCGCAATCGGGGTTGACCCATAGCCGCTGCGCCGGAATGCGCTTCACGGCTTTGCTCATCAGTTTCACCATCTCGGCGGTGTCCGGCACGCGCGGCGAGTGGATGTCGTAGACGCCCGGGCCGATGTCGTTCGGATAGTCGAACGCTTCGAAGGCCTCGAGCAACTCCATGTCCGAACGCGAGGTTTCGATGGTGATCACATCGGCGTCCATGTCGGCGATCGCCTTGATCACGTCATTGAATTCGCTGTAGCACATGTGGGTGTGGATCTGGGTTTCATCCTTCACTCCCGACGCTGTCAGGCGGAACGCCTGCACCGCCCAGTCGAGGTATTCCTGCCATTGTTCACGGCGCAGCGGCAGGCCTTCGCGGAACGCCGCCTCGTCGATCTGCACGATCTTGATTCCGGCGTTTTCCAGATCGACCACTTCGTCACGCAGGGCCAGCGCCAGTTGTTGCGCCTGGACTTTGCGCGACACGTCTTCGCGGGGGAACGACCACATCAGCATGGTCACGGGACCGGTCAGCATGCCTTTCATCGCCTTGTCCGTCAGGCTCTGGGCGTAGCTGATCCAGTCAACGGTCATGGCGTTCGGACGGCTGAGGTCGCCATAAATCACCGCCGGTTTCACGCAGCGGGAACCGTAGCTCTGGACCCAGCCGAAGCGGGTGAACAGGTAACCGTCGAGCTGCTCGGCGAAGTACTCGACCATGTCGTTGCGCTCGGCTTCACCGTGCACCAGTACATCCAGGCCCAGACGTTCCTGCACCTGCACCGCGTGGCGGATTTCGCTGCGCATGGCATCGTGGTAGTCGTTGGCCGACAGCTTGCCCTGCTTGAATGCCTGACGGGCCAGGCGAATCGAGCCGGTCTGCGGGAACGAACCGATGGTGGTGGTCGGGAACATCGGCAATTTCAGACGCGCCTGTTGCGCGGCGATGCGTTTGGCGAACGGCGAATGCCGCTGGCTGTCGCTGGCATTGATCGCCTCGATCCGCGCTTGCACGTCGGCCTTGTGAATACGCGGCGAGCGGGCGCGGCTCTCTTGAATCGCGCGGCTTGCGGCCAGTGCGTTTTGCACGTTCGGCGCTTGCGGGTCGTTCAGCGCATCACGCAACACCGAGATTTCGCTGCACTTCTGTACGGCGAATGCCAGCCAGCTTTTCAGTTCCGGATCGAGCTTGTCTTCACGCTCGACATCCACCGGGCTGTGCAGCAACGAGCAGGAACTGCTGACCCACAGGTTGTCGCCAAAGCGCTCCTGCGCCGGCTGCAGTTGCGCCAGCGCCTGCTCCAGTTCGCAGCGCCAGACGTTGCGCCCGTTGACCAGCCCGACCGAGAGAATCTTGTAGGTCGGCAGACGATCGAGCACCTGACCGAGCTGATCCGGTGCCCGCACAGCGTCGATGTGCAGGCCTTGCACCGGCAGGCCGACGGCCAAACCGAGGTTGTCTTGCAAACCACTGAAATAGGTCGCCACCAGTTTCTTCAGCGGCGAATACTGCAGGATGTGATAGGCGCGTTCGAAGGCGCTTTTCCAGGCTTGCGGCAGATCGAGGGTGAGGATCGGCTCGTCGATCTGCACCCACTCCACGCCCTGTGCAGCGAGACGACCGAGGATTTGGTTGTACACCGGCAGCAGGCGCTCGAGCAGATCGAGCTTGTCGAAGCCGTTGCCTTTCGCCTTGCCCAGCCACAGGTAAGTCAGCGGGCCGATGATCACCGGTTTGACGTTGTGACCGAGGGCTTTGGCTTCTTCGACTTCATCGAACAGCTGTTCCCAGCTCAGCTTGAATGGCTGGTCGGCGGTGAATTCCGGGACCAGGTAGTGGTAGTTGGTATCGAACCACTTGGTCAGTTCCTGGGCGTATTGAGTCTTGCCGTGCTCACCGCCGCAGCAGGACGCCGTGGCGCCGCGGGCCATGGCGAACAGGGTGTCGAGGGTCGGCAGACCGCGTTCGTCACGCACACCGTCGAAACGCTCGGGGATCACACCGAAGGTCAGCGAGTGGGTCAGCACCTGGTCGTACCAGGCGAAGTCGCCGACCGGCAGCAGGTCGATGCCGGCGTCCTTCTGCAATTGCCAGTGCCTGGCGCGCAGCTCGCGGCCGACCTGATTCAGAGCGGCCTGATCGAGATCGCCTTTCCAGTAGGCTTCGAGGGCTTTTTTCAGTTCGCGGTCGGCGCCGATGCGCGGGAAACCCAGGGTGTGTGCCACGGCCATGTCGAGTGTTCTCCATTGCGTAAAAGATGGCGCCATTGTCGACAGTCAGAGCAACATGAGACAAACTCAACCTTTTCGTGTTGATCACAAATTTTCCTCATGGAGCCTGCGGTGCTTGAGATCCGTCACCTGAAAACCCTGCATGCCCTGCGCGAAGCCGACAGCCTGGTCGATGCGGCCGACCGCCTGCACCTGACCCAGTCGGCGCTGTCCCACCAGTTCAAGGAGCTGGAAGAGCGCATGGGCATGCCGTTGTTCGTGCGCAAGACCAAACCGGTGCGCTTCACCAGCGCCGGCCTGCGCCTGCTGCAACTGGCCGACGCGACCCTGCCGCTGCTGCGCGCCGCCGAACGTGATATCGGGCGTCTGGCCGGTGGCACCGCCGGGCGTCTGCACATGGCCATCGAATGCCACAGCTGCTTCCAGTGGCTGATGCCGACCATCGACCAGTTCCGCGATGCGTGGCCGGAAGTCGAACTCGACCTCGCTTCGGGTTTCTCCTTCGCACCACTGCCGGCCCTGGCCCGGGGTGATCTGGATCTGGTGGTGACGTCCGATCCGCTGGAAATCGCCGGCATCACCTACGTGCCGCTGTTCACCTACGAGGCGATGTTGGCGGTCGCCAACCAGCACGCACTGGCAAGCAAACCGTACATCGTCCCCGAAGATCTGCTGACCGAAACCCTGATCACTTATCCGGTGGAACGTGACCGCCTCGATATCTTCACCCGCTTCCTCGAACCGGCCGACATCGAGCCGGCGCAGGTACGCACGTCAGAGCTGACGGTGATGATGATGCAGCTGGTGGCCAGCGGCCGTGGCGTGTGCGGCATGCCGCACTGGGCGCTGCATGAATACAGCTCGCGCGGTTACGTGAAGGGCAAGCGGCTGGGCGAGAAAGGTCTGTTTGCGACGCTGTACGCGGCGATCCGCGCCGACATGCTCGACGCGCCGTACATGCGCGACTTCCTGCTGACGGCCAAGGACACCTCGTTCTCGACCCTGGATGGGGTCAGCGCGGTTCGTTGAGACTGGCGGTTGGCACGAAAGGCTGGGACCACATGTGGATCTTGTCGAAGTAGTCCTCGCCGACCCGCACCGCCATCGGCTCGAGGCCGAACTGGACGAAGCCGCAGCGCTGGTACAGATGAAACGCCGCGTCATTACCGGCGGTGACGGTCAATTGAATGACTTTCAGCGCCGGATGCTGCTGCGCTTCCCCCAGCACCGCCTCCATCAATTTCAGCCCCAGCCCGCGCTGACGAAACTCGGCCGACACATACATGCCGAACACCGTTGCCTTGTGCCGGGCCTTCTCCCGAGGCTCGAACGCCAGGCCGACGATCCCCACCAGCCGGCCCTCTTCAAACGCGCCAAACACTGCGTCGAGCTTGCTGGTCAGGCGTGATTCCCACCAGCTCAACGGCATCACTGCACGCTCGCGCACACTGGAGGTGAACGCCTGCGGATGCCGGTCATACGCCTCCAGCATCAATTCGCGATAGGCCAGCGCATGACTGGCGTCCAGCCGCTCGATCCACATGTTCAGGCGGCCTTGCGCTGTTCAAGCATCAGCCGCACGGCCAGGCCGCCCAGCACGAATCCCATGAAATAACGCTGCGCCGCCAGCCAGGTCGGGTTGTTGACGAACCACGAAGCGATCCCCGCCGCGAACAGCGCGATCAGCAGGTTGACGCTGAAACTGACGCTGATCTGGGTCAGGCCGAGGATGATGCTCTGGGTGAACACCGAGCCGTGCTCGGGGGTGATGAACTGCGGGAATACCGAGAGGTAGAACACCGCGATTTTCGGGTTCAAGGCACTGGTGAGAAAGCCCATGGTGATCAGTCTGCGCGACGAATCCGCCGGCAACTGTTGCGCCTCGAACGGCGAGCGGGCGCCGGGTTTCACCGCCTGCCAGGCCAGCCACAACAGGTACAGCGCACCGGCCCACTTCAACACTTCATAGGCCATCGGCACGGCGAGAAACACCGCGGTCAAACCGGCGGCCGCCGCGAACAGGTGCACGAAGAATCCCGCCACCACGCCGAGCAGCGAGGTCACCCCGGCGCGACGTCCCTGGCAGATCGACCGCGAGATCAGGTAGATCATGTTCGGCCCCGGCGTCAGTACCATCAGCAGTGCGGCGGCGGCGAAAATCAACAGGTCTTGAAGCGGGATCATGACGAAGTCCTTTGCACGAATGATCAGGCGATCGCAGTCAGCGAGGCTCGATAAAACGGCAGGATCAGGTCGCGTGTCAATGGGGCGAGAAGCACATCGCCGTCGGTGGTCGGGTCGATCCAGATCACCTCTTCGATCTCGGCCGCCGGAGACACCTTGGCGTCGATGGTCAATTGAAAGATGTCGGCCTGCACGACGAATCCCGGCTCGTTGGCGGCGGGTGCCGAGAACTGACCGAGAAAGCTTGCCTGCGCCGGATCGATCACCAGTCCCAGTTCTTCCTCCAGCTCACGGGCCAGCGCATGCACCGGCAGTTCATCGGCTTCAATCTTGCCGCCCGGTTGCATGAACGCCGTGGTGTTGCGCTTGCGCACCAGCAGGGTCTGGCCGTCGGGACCGATCAGCAGCGCGGCGGCGATACGGATGATGCGGGGGGAAACTGCGGATACAGAAGTCATGGGTCAGCCACCGGCCTTGAGAAAAGCCGCAAGGATCCCATGCCGGCCGCGCCAGCGTCATCCACCCTGGGCCGCGAGCGTCGTCTCGGGCTCTTGCGGCACCTTCACGAATACCTTGTATTTGCCGCCCTCCATGGCCTCGAAACTGATCAGTTTTTCAACCAGCGGAGCGCTCAGCACTTTGCCGGCGTTGAGCAGCAACATGCCGTTGTCGGCATTGAGGTTGCGCGCGAGGATCATCCCCGCCGCCAACTCCCGGGTGCCCATGACCTTGACGTCCGGATCGGCCAGGGTGATGTCGCTGACCATTGCGCAGACCTTGATGAAATCCTCGATCAGCTCGGGATCGTAGAGTTTGCCGGCGTACTGGCGCAGGTACAGCAAGGCTTCATCGCTGTTCATCTGCCGCTCGAGAATCAGCCCGCGCTGCAACTCGACAAAATCCACCGCCAGTTTCAACAGCCGCGAGCCCAAGGGAATGGCCTCGCCCTTGAGCCGGTCGGGAAACCCGCTGCCGTCCCAGTGCTCCTGATGGTGCAGGATCAGCCGCGCGGCATCCTTCATCGGGTCCAGTGTCATCAACAGCGATTCGCTCTGTTTCGGATAAGCCCGATAGCGGTCCCGCTCGGTGCTGTGCAGCAAGTCCGACGGCGTGGTCATCATGCTGTCGGTCCAGCTCAGCTTGCCGATATTGTAGAGCGCGGCGGCCATGGTCAGGTCGCGGCTGGCGGCTTCGTCCAGACGGTGCATCTTGCAGTAGCCGCGTACCAGCTCGATGATCTGCCGATTGGTCTGCTTCGCCGGCGGCAGGCGCAGGTTGGCCAGCAACGAGAACATTTCGGTGCCTGTCAGGAAACTGCGCTTGAGCTCCTCGTAGGCGAGGTCGAGCATGTCGGCGGTCTGCTGCAGTTCGGCGGTACGGGCGGCGACGTGTTTTTCCAGGGTGCTGTTGAGCAATTTCAATTGTTCGTTTTGCACTCGCGTCAGTTTTTCCAGACGTTCGCGCTCGCGTGCCAGATGCTGATGCTCGAGGGCCTGACGCAAGGTCAGCAGCATTTCCTCGTCGTTCCAGGGTTTGCTGATGTAACGGTGGATCTGCCCTTCGTTGATGGCCTTGATGATCGCCGAAGGATCGGCGTAGCCGGTGAGCATGATCCGCGCGGTCGCCGGATACCGCTCATGAACAAGAGCCAGCAGCGTGGCCCCATCCATGTTGGGCATGCGCGCGTCGCTCATCACCAGATTCACCGGTTGCTGCTCGAGTATTTCCAGCGCCTGGGCACCGCTGGTGGCCAGCAAGACGTCATAAGGCTGGCCGCGCAGCAGACGGCGCAGGCTGTTGAGGATCGGTTCCTCGTCATCGACCAGCAGCACTTTGGGCCGGGGCGGCGAAATCGGGGCGGACGGCTCTTCCATGGCGAAGCCTCGTGAAAAACGTTGGACATGACTGACGCGCCGGCAGACCTCCCCTGCTTACCCGCGCTTGAATCACAGGCTAGATGATTTTCGCCGGGGCCGTGTAAATCCTCTGTTACACCGCGACAGGCGAAGTTGCGCCCCTGCAACTATGCTCAAGTCGCTGGACGACACCATCGGCCTGCGCGCAGGCATTTGATGAGGGGAAAGGGATGCTCCCGATGACGAATGTGCGTGAACACACGGGTATTGCGTCATGAGTGCGCAACCCGGACACACCAACCGCCGCGTGCTCATCGTCGACGATACCGCGTCGATCCATGACGATTTCGCCAAGATCCTCAAACCGGCCACGGCTGAAGCCGACAGCCTGGATGAAACGGAAAGCCTGCTGTTCGGCGATGCGTCCTCCGCCCCCGTCGCACCGAAAGACCGTTTCGAACTGGACTCGGCCTATCAGGGCCGCGAAGCGCTGGACAAAGTCGAAGCCGCACTTGCCGCCGGGCGCCCGTACGCCATGGCCTTCATCGACATGCGCATGCCGCCGGGCTGGGATGGCCTGGAAACCATCGAGCGGCTGTGGCAGGTCGATCCCAAGCTGCAGGTGGCCCTGTGCACCGCCTACTCCGATTACTCGTGGGAAGACATCGACCAGCGGCTGGCCCTGACCGATCGCCTGCTGATCCTGAAAAAACCCTTCGACGCGATAGAAATCCGGCAGATGGCCAGCGCCCTGACGGTCAAGTGGCAAATGACCGAAGACGCCGCCATGAAGATGAACCTGCTGGAGCAGGCGGTTCAGGAGCGTACCCGGGAACTGTCCGACGCCAACATCATCGTGCAGAACAGCCCGACCATCCTCTACCGGTTGCGCGGTGAACCGTCGTTTCCGCTGATGTACATCTCCCACAACATCACCCGCTACGGCCATGTCGCGGCTGATCTGGTGGGTTCGGCCAACTGGGCGCAGACGCTGATTCACCCGGACGATCAGGTCAGTGTCGATACCGCCATGGGCCGGGTGCTCGATCGGCATGCCGAAGGCGCCACCATCGAGTTTCGCCTGCGTACCGGCGCGGGCGACTGGCGCTGGGTGGAAAACCGCTACATCCCGGTGCGCGATCACGACGGCCGGCTGCTGGAAGTCGAGGGGATCATTCTTGACATCACCGAACGCCGGCTGGCCGAAGAGAAAATGGCCTTGCTGGCCCGCACGGACGGACTCACCGGACTGGCCAATCGCGCCACGCTGATCGAGCGTCTGCATCAGGCCTTCGCCGCCGCGCGTCGGGGAGCGGCACCTTTTGCGGTGTTTTACCTGGATCTGGATCACTTCAAGCGGATCAACGACACCCTCGGCCATCCAGTCGGCGATCTGTTGTTGCAGGCAGTGGCGCAACGGATCAAATCCAATGTACGGGAAAATGACGTGGTCGCACGTCTGGGGGGAGACGAGTTCGCGATCCTGCAACTGGACGTCAGCGACCCGACCCAGTCTGCTGCCATCGCGACCAAGATCCGCGATGCGCTTCTGGAGCCCTACCAACTGGCAGGCAATGCCTTGCGCATTTCCGTCAGTATCGGCATCTGCCTGTACCGCGCCAACAGTCTGGATGCCGACAGTCTGCTGGCCGGCGCCGACATGGCGCTGTACCGCGCCAAGGAAACGGGGCGCAATCAGTACCAGTTCCATTCCGAGCAAATCACTCGCGAAGTCGCCGAGCGCATGGCCCTGGCCGAGGAATTGATGACCGCCCTGACTCAGGGAGGACTGAAGCTCGACTACACGCCGGAAGTGGACATGCACAGCGGCAAGATTCTCGGCATGGCCGCGCAGGTCAAATGGCAACATCCCCGGCTTGGTCTGCTGCCGGCGTCGGCCTTCGTACCGGCAGCGGAAAAGACCGGTGCAATCATCCCGCTCGGTCGCTGGATACTGGATCACGCCTGCTGGCAGATGCGCCAGTGGCAAAACGAGGGAGTGGCGCCTCCGGTGATGGCGATCAGGATTTCCCTGGCGCAACTCAAGAGCGGCCCCGAACTCATCTATGACGTGCTGCGCACCACCGCCCGCTGGGAACTGGCACCGTGGGATCTGCGTTTCGATGTCACCGAAGCGACCCTGGCCCAGACCAAATGGACCCACAACGATGTGCTGCCGCGCCTCAGCGAGCTTGGGGTAAAGATCGCCATCGACGATTTCGGCACCGAATACTCATCGTTCGATTACCTGAAAACCTACCGGGTCAATCACCTCAAACTCGCCCAATCCCTGATCGACAGTGCAGCCCAGGATGAAGGCAGCGCCAATACCCTGCGAGCGATCGTCAATTTCGCCCGGGATCTGGCGATCGACATCAGCGCCGAAGGCGTCCAGCCCGCAGATCGGGATGACGCCCTCACCTCTTCGGCCCCGCTGAAAAACGTGCAAGGCCTTTGCTTCAGGGAAGCTGTCAGCCCCGAGCAAGCAGCCCGCCTGCTGAAGGACGGAAACGCGACTGCCCCGCTGCCCAGGGAGGATGAGGGATGAAAACACCTTTTCCCCAGACCAACCGGCGCATATTGATCGTCGACGATACCCCGGCGATCCATGATGACTTTCGCAAGATACTGACCCCGGACGCCAGCGGTGCAGCAGACCTGGATACGCTCGAACAAACGCTGTTCGGCACCCGGCAATCATCGCACCTGACGTTCCAGCTCGACTCCGCCTATCAGGGGCAGGAAGCGCTGAAACTGGTGCAGCATGCGGTGGAAGAAGGCCGGCCTTATGCCCTCGCGTTCACCGACATGCGCATGCCGCCCGGTTGGGACGGCCTGGAAACCATCGAAAAACTGTGGGCGGTCGATCCGAATCTGCAAATCGCCTTGTGCACCGCCTATTCCGACTACAGCTGGGAGGCCATGGCCGAACGACTGGAATTCGGCGATCAGTTGCTGATCCTGAAAAAACCGTTCGACACCCTGGAAATCCGCCAGATGGCCAATGCCCTGACCTGGAAATGGCAGTTGGCCCAGGATGCGGCGCTGAAAATGCTCAGTCTCGAGCAGACCATCGAAGCCCGCGTGCATGAATTGCTCAAGGTCTCGCACCTGTTGCAGTACGACAGCCTCACGGGCCTGCCCAACAGCACCTTGCTCGGTGACCGTTTGACTCAGTCGCTGGCCGCTTGCCGGCGCCATGACAAACAACTGGTGGTGATGTTTCTTGGGCTGGATCGCTTCAAGCGCATCAACAATGCCCTGGGCCATCCGGCGGGCGACGAGATGCTCAAACGGGTCGGCCAGCAATTGCTCGCCTGCGTGCGCGAATCGGATTCGGTTTTTCGTTATGGCTCCGACGAATTCGTGGTGATGCTCAGCGACATCAATCACCCGCAGCAGTCGCGCAGCATCGCCGAGAAACTACTGAGCACTATCCGCACACCACAGACAATCGTCGGGCATGACGTGAGCGTCACGGCCAGTCTGGGCATCAGCCTCTACCCCGATGACGGGCTCGAGGCCATCGAGCTGATCAAGAAAGCTGAAACGGCCATGCGCAGCGCCAAGGAAAACGGACCGAACGAAATCGGCTTTTTCATCGAAGCCATGAACCAGCGCGCCCGGGAACAGCAAAGCATCGAGTCGGGCATTCGCCAGGCCCTGCAACGCCAGGAATTCGTCCTGCATTACCAGCCGAAAATCGAGCTGGCCAGCGGCCGGGTAGTCGGTGCCGAGGCACTGGTGCGCTGGCAGAAACCGGGGCATGGCTGGGTCTATCCCTCGGAGTTCATCCCGGTGGCCGAAGACAGCGGCCTGATCGTGCCGCTGAGCAAATGGGTGCTGGCCGAGGCCTGTCGTCATACCCGTGAATGGCAACAGGCGGGATTGCCGCCGATTCGCATGTCGGTCAACACCTCGGCCATCGACTTTCGTCAGCGCCATTTCGTCGAGGGCATCGAGCAGGTACTGGCACAGACCGGGCTCGATCCCCGTCTGCTGGAACTGGAGATCACCGAAGGTGTGCTGATGCAGAACGTCGACGCAACGATGAACGCGCTGGGCAGGCTGAAGGCGCTGGGGGTTCGGCTGGCCATCGATGACTTCGGCACCGGTTATTCCAGCTTGAGCTATCTGCGCCGCTTTCCCATCGATGTGCTGAAAATCGATCAATCGTTCATTCGCGGCCTGAGCCATGACAGCGGTGATGCCGCCCTGGTCGGCGCGATCATCAGCCTGGGCAAGAGCCTGAACCTCAACGTCATTGCCGAAGGTGTGGAAACCGCGCATCAGTTGGCATTTCTAAAAGCTCATCACTGCGAGGAAGGCCAGGGCTTCTATTTCAGCAAGGCCTTGCCGGCAGAGGCCTTCGCCCGGTTGCTGGAGTCTGCTCAACCTGGCACGTGGGGTGTTTCATGAATCGCCCGGGGTCGTTGGTTCTACTGCTCGGTCTGTGCGCAAATGCCATCGCCGCACCGCTGGACGAGCCGCTGAAACCCTTGCCGCCAAAGCCGCACCTGGATGCCAGGCGGGTCGAGCTCGGGCGCCAGTTGTTCCATGACCCGCGATTGTCGATCAATAACACGCTGTCCTGCGCCAGCTGCCATCAACTGGATAAAAGCGGTGCCGACACCCGCGCCTTCTCCAACGGCTTCGATGGGCAACCGGTGGCGGTCAACACACCAACCGTATTCAACGCCAGCCTCAATTTCCGCCAGTTCTGGGATGGCCGCGTCGAAACCCTGGAAGAACAAAGCAACGTCGTGATCACCAGCCCCCACGAAATGGGCAGCGACTGGAACACCGTCGTGCAACGGATCGCTGACGACGCAGCCTATGGTCAGAGCTTTCGTGCCGCCTACCCCGATGCCGTGAGCCGGGCCAATATCCAGAATGCGCTGGCCACCTATGAGCGCACGCTGCTGACCCCCGACTCCCGTTTCGATCAGTACCTGCTGGGCAATACCGATATCCTGACCCTCGAAGAAAAATACGGCTATCAGCGTTTCAAGGAGTACGGCTGCATTGCCTGCCATCAGGGCGTCAACATCGGCGGCAACATGTTCCAGAAATTTGGCGTGTTCGGCGACTACATCGCCGATCGCGGTAACCCGACGGTGGCCGACCAGGGCCGTTTCAACGTGACCGGCGACGAAGCCGACCGCGCCGTGTTCAAGGTGCCGAGCCTGCGTAATGTCGCGCTGACCGCACCGTACTTCCATGACGGCTCGGCGCCCACCCTCGAACGGGCCGTGGACGTGATGTTCCAGTATCAGTTGGGGCGCATGCCGAGCGAAGAAGACAAGACCCTGATCATCCTGTTTCTCAAGACCCTGACCGGCCATCCGGAGGGCCAGCCATGATGAAGGTTTCACGCCGTGTCAGCCTGATGTTGATCGGGCTCGTCGCCGTGCTGCTGGCCTCGATCCTGGTGTTTCTCTACCTCAAGTCCAGCACCGAGCAGACGACGGCCTACACCGAGTCCCGGGACCTGATCCGCCAGATCAAGCAGCAGGACTCGCTGTGGGAAAACGAAATTCTCAAGGCGCGGGTGGCGATCTCCCACAATTACGACCCGCTGGTCTCGCCGATGAGCGAGATGAACCGCCTGTGGGAACGCTTCGACACCATGGAGTCCGGCCACGGGCGCAACGACTCGACACAATGGGACGAAGCCCACGAGAGTTTTCTCAAGGCGATGCAGGAAAAGACCCGGCTGGTGGAGCAGTTCAAGTCGCACAACGCCTTGCTGCGCAACTCTCTGGCGTTCCTGCCGACCGCCGAAGATGACATTCAGGCACAACTGGCCGGCCTGTCCGATCTCGACAAGATTCAGGTGCAGAACATCGCCACCGATACCTATGACCTGCTGCTCAGCGCACTGGAGTTCTCTCAGGTCACCTCCGACGACAAGGCCGCCGATATCGTCCTGGGCCTGAACAAACTGGCGGTGAACGCGCAACGCCTGCCCCAGGACTTTCAAGCCCCGATCAGGATCCTGAGCAATCACATCAGCCTGATCCTGCGCGAGCAGCCGATCGTCAACCGCTTGCTCGAGGAGATTGAGGCGGTTCCGGTGGCCGAGCGCCTGGACAACATCACCAACATGCTCAACCGGGATCAGCAGCGGGTCGAAAAAATCGACAGGAAATATCACTTCTATCTGCTGCTGTTCTCGGTCCTGCTGATGCTGTCGCTGCTGTGGCTGGCCATCCGTCTGATCCGCAGTTTCGCCGAGATCAACCGGGTCAACGCAGCCCTGCAAACCGCCAACGATGTGCTGGAGCAACGGGTCGACGAGCGCACCCGGGAGCTCAAGAACGCCCAGAGCGAACTGCTCGACGCCGCACGCCAGGCCGGCATGGCCGAAATCGCGACCAACGTGCTGCACAACGTCGGCAACGTGCTCAACAGCGTGAACATTTCCTCCGACCTGATCGCGCGCAAGTTACGCAACAGCAAGACCCTGGGGCTGGGCAAGGCCATGCAGCTGATCAACGAACACCCCGACGACCTCGGCCAGTTCCTCAGCGAAGACCCCAAGGGCAAATTGCTGCCCGGTTATCTCAATCAACTGGTCGTTGCCATCGCCCAGGAACAGCAGGAAATGGTCGACGAACTGAACCAGATGAACAAAAGTGTCGATCACATCAAGGACATCGTCGCCACCCAGCAATCCTATGCCGGGGCCAGCAGCCTGACCGAGCCGCTGTACATCAGCGAACTGCTCGAAGACGCCCTGCGCATGAACGCCGGAGCCCTGACCCGGCACCACGTCACAGTGGTCAAGGACTACGCCGAAGTGCCGCAGGTGATGGGTGACAAACACCGTTTGCTGCTGATCCTGATCAACCTGATCAGCAACGCCAAATACGCGATGTCCGACCTCAGCAACCGCCCGCGCACCATCACCCTGGGCGTAAAAATCGTCGACGGGAATTATCTGGAAATCAGCGTCAAGGACGATGGCGAAGGTATCGCCCCGGAAAACATGACGCGGATCTTTGCCCACGGTTTCACCACCCGCAAAGAGGGCCACGGCTTCGGCCTGCACAGTTGCGCCCTGGCGGCCATCGAGATGAACGGCCACCTCACGGCCCACAGCGACGGACCTGGCCAGGGCGCCCTGTTCACCTTGCAGATTCCGCTGATCGCGGTAACGGAGAACGCATGAGCGAATTGTCGAACCGCCGCATTCTGCTGATCGATGACATGCCGTCGATCCACGAAGACTTTCGCAAGATCCTTGCCCCGGCTTCAGCGCAGTCGGCAGAGATGGACGAAATGGAAGCCGCGCTGTTCGGCGAAACCGCCAGACCCCGGCGAGCGGTTTTCGAACTGGACTCGGCCTACGGAGGGGAAGAAGGCCTGGCCAAACTCAACCTGGCCTTGCAGGAACAATGTCCCTACGCCCTGGCGTTCGTCGACATGCGCATGCCCGACGGCTGGGACGGGGCGCAAACCATCGAAGCGCTGTGGCAGCGGGATCCGCAGTTGCAGGTGGTGGTCTGTACCGCCTATTCCGACTATTCCTGGGACGAATTGCTGGATCGTCTGCACGCCCATGACCGGCTGCTGATTCTGAAAAAACCCTTCGACAACATCGAAGTCCAGCAGATGGCCAACACCCTTCTGACCAAATGGCAGATGACCGAGCGCGCGTCGCTGCAAATGCATCACCTGGAACATCTGGTGGATCAGCGTACCGCCCAGTTCAAGCAGGCCAGCGAAGCCTTGCAGCGGGAAATCGACGAACGCAAACAGCTGGAAGGCCAGTTGGTGCAATCGGAGAAGCTCGCTTCGCTGGGGCAACTGGCCGCTGGCGTCGCCCATGAAATCAACAATCCGATCGGTTTCATTTCCTCCAACCTCGGCACGCTCGACGGCTATTTCCAGCAACTGCTGGCCATGCTCGGCGCCTATCACACCGCCGGGCAAACTCTGCCCGCCGAACTGGCTGGGCAGTTGCAGCAATTGCGCGAGGACCTCGAACTGGATTTTCTGCTCGAAGACATTCCGGTGCTGATCAGGGAATCCAAGGAAGGCATCGCTCGGGTCGGCCAGATCGTCAGGGACCTGAAGGATTTCTCCCGGGTCGACAGCCATCAGCAATGGCAGTGGGCCAATCTGCAACAGGGCATCGAATCGACCCTGAACATTGTCGCCAGCGAGCTCAAGTACAAGGCCGATGTGATCAAGGAGTATCAGGAGCTGCCGGACATCGAATGCCTGCCCTCGCAAATCAATCAGGTCATCATGAACCTGGTGGTCAACGCGGCGCAGGCAATGGGCCCGGAGCGCGGCACCATCACCCTGCGCACTGGCGTGCAGGGAGAATCGGCAGTCATCGAAGTCGCCGATACGGGCTCGGGCATTGCACCCGAAACCCTGCAAAAGATCTTCGACCCGTTCTTCACCACCAAACCGGTCGGCCAGGGGACGGGCCTGGGCCTGTCCCTGTCCTATGGCATTGTGAAAAAACACGGCGGTGACATTTCCGTCAGCAGCAAACCGGGATTCGGTACGACGTTCCGCGTGCAACTGCCGTTGCGCCAAACCCGGCCGGCGGCCTGATGCCTGATCAGGCCGCTTCCTGAAAGTCCATCTCCGGTGGTTGGCGACGGAAGCCACCGGTCAGCACCGCCAGATACAGCACACCAATCGCCAGCCAACTCAGGCCCAGATACACCGCCAGGTGATCGAGGCTGACCATCAGCCACAAGTCGGCCAGCAGACCGATGAACGGGAAGACCAGGAACAGAACCAGTTCGCGCAGACCTTTTTTATCCCCGCCGATCCAGTAGTGAAAAATCACCGACAGATTGACCAGACTGAACGCCAGGAACGCGCCGAAGTTGATGAACGAGGTCGAGGTGGTCACGTCGAGTTTCAGCGCCAGCAAAGCCACCACCGCACACAGCAGGATGCTGTTGACCGGCGTACCGAAGCGCTCGTGCAAGGTGCCGAAAAACGACTTGGGCAGCACACCGTCACGGCCCATCGCAAACAACAGCCGCGAACCGCTGGCTTGGGCGGACAGACCCGAGGCGAACTGACCGACGATCAGGCCGATCAGGAAGATCGACACGAACAGATCACCGCCGATGTTGCGTGCAATCTCGTAGGCCGCCGAGTCGACGCTGTCGAACTGGAACGACGGATGGGCGATCTGCACAAAATAAGAGACACCGACGAAAATCAGCCCGCCGATGAGGGTGATCAACATGATTGCCCGAGGGATGGTGCGACGTGGATCGCGGGTTTCTTCGGTGAGTGTGCTGACGGCATCGAAGCCGAGGAACGAATAGCAGGCAATGGCCGCGCCGCTCATGATCAGCGGCATCTGCATGTCGCCGTTGAAGAACGGTTTGATCGACCACAGCGGCGCGCTGGCATCACCACCGACGTAATGCACGCACAGCGCGACGAAAGCGATCAGCACCAGGAATTGCACCAGCATCAGCAAGGCGTTGATGCCGTTGGCCAGTTTCAGGCCGATGATGTTGATCGCGCTGGTGATGCCGATGAACGCCAGAACCCAGACCCACTGCGGGATCGACGGGAAGGCCGAAGCCAGATACGCGGCGCCGATCAGCCAGATCGCCATCGGCAGAAACAGATAATCGAGCAGCACCGCCCAACCGGCGATGAAGCCGAGTTTCGGGCTGATGGCCTTGCGCACATAGCTGTAGGCCGAGCCGGCCACCGGGAATGCGGCGGCCATGCGCCCGTAGCTCATGGCGGTGAAGAACATCGCCACCAGCGCCGCCAGATACGCGGCGGGCACCATACCTGCAGTGGATTGGGCGAGGATGCCGAATGTGCCGAGGACAATGATCGGCGTCATGTAGGCGATGCCGAACAGCACCACCGACCCTGGCGAAAGGGTGCGTTGCAAACGAGCCATGGGCGACTTACTCCGGATTTTATTGGATTTATGGCAGAGGCCGAGTTCGGCGAATGTTTCGGGTGTTGCGTTGTTGTTTTTTGGGTAAGGCTTAAAGGTGCGTGATCGTTACCACGCTCTGCGTGGGAACGATCAGGTACAACGGGTCAAGGGATCAGCAGCTCACGTACTCCTGAGGCGTGTTCAACCACCTCCCCCGGCAACCTCAACCGCTGATCATCCAGATACCGATAATCCTTGCGCGCCAGCTCCAGCTGAGCGAAATCCAGCTCGACACTGAACCGCCCTTCCTCACGCCCGGCCTCGAACAGCACCGTGCCCAGCGGATCCACCAGCGCACTGCCGCCGGCAAACATCAACCCGTCATCCCCGGCTTCCACACGGTTGACCATCAGCGCAAACGCCTGGTTTTCCTGGGCCCGGGCCATGATCGCGGTGCGGTGGGTCGGGCCGTACGGGTCCATGTTGCCGTTGGTCACGATCAACAACTCCGCGCCCAGTTGCGCCAGGGCCCGGGCCGATTCCGGGAACTCGATGTCGTAGCAGATCAGCAGACCGACCCGCACACCGTTCCACAGGCAGGTGGCGTAACGGTCACCAGCCTCGAACACACCGCGATCCGAGGCCCAGAGATGGGTCTTGCGATATTTCAGGGCGATGCCTTCGGGGGTAATCAGCAGCGTAGTGTTGTAGAAGCGGCCGTTGTCGTTCTCGGCCATGCCGATCACCACGGCGAGGTTGCGTTCGCGGGCGGCAGCCTGCACCGCGCTGACGGTCGGGCCGTCTACCGGCTCAGCGATCTGCGCCACGGTGGCGGCGGTCGGGAACCCCATCAGGTGGGTCTCGGGGAATACGATCAATTGCGTGTCGGCGGCGCAGGCCGCAATCGCCGCGAGGGCGCGTTCGAGGTTGTACGCCGTGTCTTTGTCACGGCCCGCCAGTTGGGCGAGTTCGACTTTCATGGGCAGTCCTTGTTATGGGCGCCGGGTGCCGAAAGATTGCCCGGCGGCTGTCTGTGGGCCAGTATGCTTCGCATTCGACCGGCCAGGGAATTACGCGGCCGGGGTAACCCGATAGGGGTAGAGGCATGACTCTTTCGTTTGACGACATCACCTGGCACCGCGCCGTCGGACAGTTGATCGACGCCCTCGACAAGCCGAATTTCTGGGCGCAACTGGTGCGCCTGCTCGACCAGTACGTGCCGTTCGATAGCTGGGTGGCGCTGCTGTTCAGCGCCGACCGCCACCCGCAGGTGTTCGCCGAATGCCCCGGTGCCGACGGCAGTCCCGATCAGCTGTTTCAGGATTACCTGCGCGGTCTGTACCTGCTCGACCCGTTCTACATCGCCTGCCGCGAGCAGTCGCGCACCGGGTTGTATCGCCTGTCGGAGGTCGCGCCGGAGCACTTCGAACTGACCGAGTATTACCAGCGATACTTTCGTCTGAATGTGGTGGCCGACGAAATCCAGTTCAATTGCCAGCTCGAGGGCGACCGCACGCTGTGCCTGTCGCTGGGCAGCCAGCAACGCTTCACCGGCGAGCAGATTGCCCTGTTGTCATTGATCCAGCCGTGGGTGCTCGGCCTGTTGCGCCAGCGCCTGCCCTATGAAATCAACGAAACCGTGGCATTGGCTCCGGCGCCTGCGCAACCGGACTGGCGGGTGCAGCTCGAGGCGTCGGTGCAGCAGCTCAAGGGCGCGCAGTTGACCGCGCGGGAACTGGACGTTGGGCGCCTGATGCTCAGCGGTTGCTCCAGTAAAGAAATCGCCCGTAAGCTGGAAATCTCTGTTGAAACCGTGAAAGTCCATAAGAAACACATGTACAGCAAGCTGGGGATCAAATCCCAGTCGGAGCTGTTTTCGATCTTTCTGCAGGCGCAGAACGCCTGACTGCCGCAAAAAAACCGTCCGAACCAAGGAAACCGTATGAGCCTGTCACTCCTGAGCCGCTACGCCTTCTTTGCCGTCTGCGTGATGTTCACCCTCGCCAGCCTGCCCTTTCTCGAACACGACTGGCTGTGGCCGATCACCGCCGTCACCGGGGTGCTGAGCCTGATCGGTCTGTTCGACCTGCTGCAGAGCCCGCATGCGGTGCGCCGCAATTATCCGATCCTGGGCAACATCCGTTATCTGGTCGAAGGCATCCGCCCGGAGATCCGCCAGTACCTGCTCGAATCCGACAGCGACGCCCTGCCCTTCTCCCGCGCCCAGCGTTCGCTGGTGTACTCGCGGGCCAAGAATGAAACCGCCGACAAGCCGTTCGGCACCCTGATCGACGTCTATCAGTCCGGCTTCGAATTCATCGGCCACTCGATGCGTCCGGCGCCGTTGAGCGACCCGAGCAGTTTCCGCGTCACCGTCGGTGGCCCGCAGTGCACCCAGCCGTACTCGGCGTCGGTGTTCAATATTTCGGCCATGAGCTTTGGCTCCCTCAGCGCCAACGCGATCCGTGCGCTGAACCAAGGTGCGAAGCTCGGCAATTTCGCCCACGACACCGGCGAAGGCAGCATCAGCCCCTATCACCGCGAACATGGCGGCGACCTGACCTGGGAACTGGGCAGCGGCTACTTCGGCTGCCGTACCAGCGACGGCCGCTTCGACCCGGAACGCTTCGCCGCCCAGGCGCAGACTCCGCAAGTACGGATGATCGAAATCAAGATGAGCCAGGGCGCCAAACCCGGCCACGGCGGGATCCTGCCCAAGCACAAGGTCACCCGGGAAATCGCCGACACCCGCGGCATCCTGATGGGCGAAGACTGCATTTCACCGTCGCGCCACAGCGCGTTCTCCACGCCGATCGAGATGATGCATTTCATCCAGCAACTGCGTGAACTGTCCGGCGGCAAACCGGTGGGCTTCAAGTTCTGCCTCGGTCATCCGTGGGAGTTCATGGGCATCGCCAAGGCCATGCTGGAAACCGGCATCCTGCCGGACTTCATCGTGGTCGACGGCAAGGAAGGCGGGACCGGCGCCGCACCGGTGGAGTTCACCGACCACATCGGCGTACCGATGCGCGAGGGCCTGTTGTTCGTACACAACACCCTGGTTGGTCTGAATCTGCGGGACAAGATCAAACTCGGCGCCAGCGGCAAGATCGTCAGCGCCTTCGACATCGCCAGCGTGCTGGCCATCGGTGCCGACTGGGCCAACTCGGCGCGCGGCTTCATGTTCGCCATCGGCTGCATCCAGTCGCAAAGCTGCCACACCAACAAGTGCCCGACCGGCGTCGCCACCCAGGACACCCTGCGCCAGCGCGCGCTGGTAGTGCCGGACAAGGCCCAGCGGGTCTACAACTTCCACCGCAATACACTCAAGGCACTGGCGGAAATGCTCGCCGCCGCCGGCCTCGATCATCCTTCGCAACTGTCGGCCAAGCATTTGGTGCGGCGCATGTCGGCGACTGAAATCAAACTGTTCTCGCAGCTGCACGTGTTCCTGAAACCGGGGGAATTGCTCACCGGGGAAGTGAACGGCGAGTTCTATTCGCGGATGTGGCAGATGGCACGGGCGGATAGTTTTGAGCCGCAGGATGGGGTGGCTGCCTGAGTGCTTATTGCATGTCGGCGTCCATGGATGTCGGCACAGAATCCGGGGCAAACAAATAAGCCGAAATGGGAGCGCCGTGGATCGTGATAGAGGGCGTGCATCCCTTGGCGAAAAGCGGCCTGTCAGCATGTAAATCGGCGTCTGTGATCCACCAGATCCTTTGGCTATGACAATCCAGAATCGTTACGCCGTCGAGATAGGTATTCATTACTGGATCCTGAATCAGGCTCAAGGCGTTGCGACGGGTGAGTTTCAAGAAGCCATCCATCGATGAGATCTCAAACCTGGGAGCGATGCCGGTGACGTTGAAATAAGCAAATGTCGGGTACCAAAAAGCGTTGGTTACTACGATTTCGTCTCCCGGGCGAGCTTTTTGATTCAATTGCGCCATCAACTGAGAAAACTGGGTGTCTCTGCGTCTCTCGGTTCCATTCAACCCATCTGTTTGCCAATACACCGTACTCAGCCCATGCAATTGCGCAAAGACGAAAAGCGGCAATGCCGCACTCGCCAACATAAAACGACGCGGCCACCAGATGTCCAAAGCGAGCGCCGCAATCATCGGCAGAGCTGGCGCGGTAAAAACCAGATATCGGGGTACAAGCAACGGTAGAAACAAAGAGATCAGGTAAACAGCAACCAGCGGGATAAAGAAATAGCCCACCAACAGAACACTGTATCGTCGCTCACCCTCGTTATTGATAATGGCTGTCACGGCACACGACACCACCAGAGCAAGGGGCATCAGGTGCCATAGACTCGGTTGGGAGATGCCGTCCCCCATTACGGTGAACTGCCAGACTAATGTCATTGCCCCCTGTAAGGTCACAGGCTCGATCCATCCCAAGCCCTCGGTGAGCGCAAGCTGCGATAAGAGGTGAGGTATCCAGGGCAAATATAGAAAAACGATGGCGACATTCGCGACTAACCATTGCTCTCCCGCCATTCTCGTTGCGTAGCGCTGCACTCCGCTTTGCCACCAAAACAGCCAATGCACCAACATGCACAAACCCGCGAAGTAGTGGGTATAAAACGCTGTAGTCATCAACAACACATACCAAGCCGCGAACCTGGTTTGCTCCGGCCTCCTGGCCCAACACACCAACGCCACCGTAGCGCCCATCAACCAGAACCCCAGCAAGGTATACATCCGCACTTCCTGACTGTAACGAACTGAAACCGGCAATAAAGCCAACAGCAATGCAGCCATCCACACCGCCCGGCGTGTGGCAATCAGGCTCATCAACTTGATACTCAGCAGCAACGTCCCGACATCCGCCAGTGCACTCAGCGCACGGGCCGGCAGCGCTCCTTCGCCCCACAGCAGCACCCAGTAATGCAGCAGGACGTAATAAAGCGGCGGATGCACATCCAGCGCCGTCAATGCCCAGATGCGTGTCGGTGTTTCTCGGGCCAGTAACAGACTGTAGGCCTCGTCATACCAGATACTCGGCACATCAATGGCGTAGAACCGGACGAACAGGGCGAGGGATACAACCGCCAGAAGGGCCAGTCTGTCGATCCTCAAGGAAGTGAACCCGGCGGAGGCGGCAACACTCGCAAGGCTTTTCATGCCTGACGCCCACGAAACAATACAAACCGGAAAAAGCAGTACCCCAGCAACAGATCCAGCAGTGAAAACACCGACACCGTCACCAGTCCGGGCAGACTCCATGCATCGGCGATCACACCTGTGCCGTAACTCAACGCCCCCATCACGCTGATAAACATCAGGTACGCCAGCACCGACGTTCCGGTCTCGAACGTGTAGAGCGCGTTCATGTAAAACGCGAAGGATGCGGCGATGCAAAACGCAGCGAAGTTGCTTGCCGCCTGATCGAGCTGAACCGCACTGGTCAGTACGAAAAAAACCTGCCAGTGGACCAGCGTTGCGGCGAGGCCGATTGCCGTTTGGGCGGGAAATCCTTTCCACAAGATCCTCATCGTCAATCCTTGCTGTCACTGCAACGGGCGGAGCTTTCACGCTAGGGCAAGGTACGGGTGCGGTCTACTGTCAGAAATTACAGGTAGGCGCTGGTTTCTGACCAACGGTCACCATTGCAATAACCGCCCGTGGGGCGGCTCTTTCATGACGATGAAGCCGTAGTCGCCGATCAGGTAGAGGCGGTAATAAAGGCTGTCCACCAAGGGTGGATAGCCCATCAGACCGGCGTGGGTCGCGTTGCGTCGTTCGCGTTCTGCAACCACATTGGTGATGCCCGCCGATGGCAGGGTTTCGGCGAGCATGAAGTAGTCGATGTTCAGCAAGTAACGCAGCACCGGCAGTTGTTTGAACGTCCCTTCCGCCCCCGCGAGCCAGCGGTCGGAGTACGTCACCGAGAGATAAATCCGTTTGGCTTCGCGCAGTTCTCGATGGGACGAGATGTCGTGGCTGAGGCTGTAGAGCGCACTGCTGGCGAAGGTTTTTTCCATCGTCAGCACCCGGCCATAAGCGAAGGACAGTGACAGCGTGGCCAGAAGCGGAATCGCCAACACCAAAGGCAACCGTTGATGCAGCGGCATCAACCCCAGCCAAGCCAGATAGAACAGCAGCATCAACAGCACGCCAAACCCCATCAGGGTGCGTGCGCCTTCGTTGAAGTCGCGAAACAGCAGGGTAAAGCCCGGCACCAGCAGCACAATCAGCGACCATGCCAGCAGGCAACTGAAGCTCAGGAGCAAACCCTTGGCGCGCGGCATTTCGCGCTCGCGCACTTGGCGCCCCAACTGCACGGCGCCGAAGACGGCGCACAGCACCAACACAATACAAACCACCGTGTAGCCGCCGTGAAACAGCAGCGCAACCTTCTCCATCACCCGACCGATATTGACGCCGATCTGCAGCAACGGGTCAGCGCTCGGATTCAGCAATTGCGTGCGTCCGGCGTCAGTGAATGGATAAGCCGTGACGCTGTAGATCGACACTGCCAGCAGCAGTTGCGCCAGCCGCCAGCCCGACCGGTGCCAGAGTTCATCCCATGGCACTCGCCGGTGAACATTCCTGAGCAATTCCAGGCAGCACAACCCGAGAAACACATTCAGGCTGATCTGATACAACCCGATCACCAGCGCCAGCAGCACCGACGGCACCAGCCAACGCTGAATGCGTGAAGCGCCATAAAAAGTGATCGCATAAATCACCGCGACCAGGCTCAGGGCCATGCCGGCGCCGTCGTATTGATAGGACAGGTTCTGCAACAGGAACGGGTTGTACCAGAGTGGCAACGGCACCAGACAACAGGCCAGGGTCGGTTCGGGAAAATAGTGGAAGGTCAGCCGGGTCAGAGCGAACGACATCGCTACGGTGGCGAGCAACAGCGGCAGTGGAAAAATATTCGGCGCAGCGCCGGTGAAGCTCAGCGCCTGATACAGCCAATCCATGAACAACCGCCCCTGCCCCGCCCAGGCGTTGCCGGCAGCGAGGGTGCGCCAGTTGTCGTCGATGTAGGGGAAGTCGGCAAGAATCAGCGGCAGGATGTAGAGCAGCGTGGCGAGCAGGAAGAACAGCACGACCTGACGGCGGCCGAGTTCTCTTACGAGAAAATCGCTGATCCTCATACCTGCGCCTCTGTTCACGGCTGCGCGGGAAACAACGTAGATAAACCTTCGAACATGACTCTGAATCAGAAGTCGTTTTTTGCGCTGATTTCAGACCAGCGGCATCAACCTCGCACCCACGAAAAAGCCCCGGACTTTCGACCGGGGCTTTCAAGTTTCAGCAACAACGAATTACGAAGCCGAACGCACCGCGCCCTGGGACGCATCGCTCGGTTGAAGCTTGAACACGTAGAACAACACGGTCAGCAGCACCAGGAACGCCGGGCCTACATACAGCGCCACACGAGTATCCGGGAAGTACGCCATCAAGCCGACCACCAGCACCAGGAACGCCAGCGCCAGATACGAGCTGACCGGGAACAGCCACATCTTGTACTTCAGGCCCGCACGTTCGCTGGCGCTCAGGCCTTTGCGGAATTTGAGCTGGGCCAGCAGGATCATCACCCAGGTCCAGATCGCGCCGAAGGTGGCAATCGAGGTCACCCAGACGAAGACTTTTTCCGGCACCAGATAGTTGAGCAGCACGCCCAGCAGCAAGGCGAAGATCGACAGCAGCAACGCCCGACGCGGTACGCCGTTGCTCGAGGTGCGAGCGAATCCGGCCGGCGCCTGGCCGTTCTGCGCCAGGCTGTAGAGCATGCGCCCGGTGCTGAAAATGCCGCCGTTGCACGACGACAGTGCAGCGGTAATCACCACGAAGTTGATGATGCCGGCGGCGGTCTTGATGCCCAGACGCTCGAAGGTCATCACGAACGGACTGCCCTGGGTGCCGATTTCGTTCCACGGGTAGATCGACAGGATCACGAACAGCGCGCCGACGTAGAACAGCAGGATCCGCCAGAACACCGAGCCGATTGCATTCGGGATGGTCTTCTGCGGGTTCTTCGCTTCACCGGCGGTCAGGCCGATCATTTCCACACCGAGGTAGGCGAACATCACCATCTGCAGGGACATCAGCACGCCCGTCACGCCGTTGGGCATGAAGCCGCCGTGGGCCCACAGGTTGGAAATCCCCAGCGCCACGCCGTCATTGCCGAAACCGAAGGCGATGATGCCGATGCCGCCGAGCACCATGGCGATGATGGTGACGATCTTGATCAGGGCGAACCAGAACTCGAATTCACCGAAGGCCTTCACCGCGATCAGGTTGATCGAGCCCATGCTGACCAGCGCCGCCAGCGCCCAGATCCAGCGCGGTACATCGGGGAACCAGATGCCCATGTACACCGCCACCGCGGTGATTTCGGCGACGCAGGTTACCAGCCACAGGAACCAGTAGTTCCAGCCGGTGAGAAAGCCCGCCAGCGGGCCGAGGTAATCCTGTGCATAGCGACTGAAGGAGCCGGCAACCGGGTTGTGCACGGCCATTTCGCCGAGGGCGCGCATGATCACCAGGATCGCCAGACCGCCGATGATGTACGAGAGCATGATCGCCGGGCCGGCCATTTCGATGGCCTTGGCCGAACCGAGAAACAGACCGACACCGATACAGGCGCCGAGCGCCATCAGGCGAATATGCCGTTCACCAAGTTCGCGTTTGAGCGGACCGCCTTGAGCGGTTTCGCCATGGGGCGGGTGATTGCCGACTGGCATGGGGGAGTTCCTCGTCTTGTTATTGGATGTGACCACCGAGTGTTCAAGCGTCGGCCGATAAGCCTGCGCCTGGGTAAAACCGGCCCTGCTTCGTGGGCAGGATCGTCCCGCAGAAGCAACCTGCGGGATCAGCGGGGCGTGCAGTATAAAAAGCTTGCGACAGGTTTTTTCACTCTATAAGGCATCTGATTCAGACTTAAACCTCGTCTATTGCGAGGTTTACGAGACAAACCATCCTGCATTTCGAGGATTATTCACGGCGCAAATGGGCGCCGAGTATTGCACAGCAATGGTGCAACGTCATGCCGCGACCAAAGTCGCAGCTGCCTCAGGACCTCTCTGTTCCGGACTTTTCAGGCCTGCGATCACTTGCCGGAGGGTTGCAGCCGGATGTGCAGATTTGTTCAGGGTCCCGCCTTCACAATTTTTTCACCCGCGCCAACCACCGACTAAGCTTCAGACAAGTCCGATCAATCTGCGTGAATGGATCAATCGACTATGGGCGCTTTGTGGCAAACCGATTCGAGTGAAAAAGTGGTTCCGACTGAACGTGTGGATGAAGCGCCTTTACCTGAAAAACCCCGCCGCAACCGGCACGGGTGGAAGGCTTTCTGGCTTCTGGTGGTGATCATCGCGATTGTCGTGGGCCTGGCCGCGATGAAGGAAATGCGCACCTCGCGCTTTCAGTCCCGCGAGGTCAGCCAGTACGCCGCCAAACTCAAGTACGAATTGCAACCGGGGCCCAGCGAAGCGATCCGCTATCCGGGCAACGGGCCGTTCGACCTGCGCCTGGGCTACAGCTCGCTGGACGAGTTCCTGCCACGGCTGCTCAAGCGCAACTACGTGATCACCGAGCAGACGCGCTTCTCCCCGGCCCTGCTCAATTACACCGACAAGGGCTTGTTCGTGCCCTACTCCGAGAAGATCCAGGCCGGGCTGTCGATCACCGATTGCCGCGCAGCGCCGTTGTATCAGTACAACTATCCGCAGCAGCTGTACGCGAGTTTCGATTCGATCCCGCCGGTGGTGGTCAACAGCCTGCTGTTCATCGAAAACCGTTTTCTGCTCGACCCAAAGCAACCGCTGGCCAACCCGGCGGTGGACTGGCCGCGCTTCGGCATGGCCGCGTGGTCGCAGGTCGCCAAGTTGCTGCACTTGCCGGGGCAGTCGGCCGGTGGCAGTACTTTGGCCACGCAACTTGAGAAATACCGCCACTCGCCTGACGGCCTGACGGTGTCCGGCGCGGAGAAGATTCGCCAGATGATTTCCGCCAGCGTGCGCGCCTATCAGGGCGGCCCGGACACCTTGCCGGCGCGGCAGAACATCATTCGTGACTACCTCAACAGCGTGCCGCTGTCGGCGGTGCCGGGACATGGCGAAGTGCACGGCATGGCCGAGGGCCTGCGGGTCTGGTACGGCGCCGATTTCAACGAGGCCAACCGCAAACTCTCCAGCTCGGCGACCGATCCGCAGTCCATGGCGGACAAGGGCCTGGCCCTGCGCGAAATGCTCTCGCTGATGATCGCTCAGCGCCGTCCTTCGCATTACCTGACCAAGGGCCGCGAGGAACTGGTCGAACTGACAAACAGCCACCTGCGCCTGCTCAAACAGAACGGTGTGATCGACGCCGCCCTGGCCGATGCCGCGCTGGCCAGCACCATCAGCTATCGCGACTGGCAGACCCAGCCGACGATTCAACCGATCGAGACCAACAAGGGCATCAGTGTCGCCCGCAGCCGGTTGGCATCGATGCTCAACCGTCCGCTGTACGACCTTGACCGCCTCGACCTCTCCGCCACCAGCACCCTGCAAGGCGAGCTGCAAACCCAGGCCACCGCCTATCTGAAACGACTGGCTGACCCGGCCTATGCGACCGAAGTCGGCCTGATGGGCGAACGCCTGCTGACGCCCACCAGCACTACTCAGGTGCGTTACAGCTTCACCCTGTTCGAGCTGACCCCGGACGGTTCACGTGTGCGGGTGCAGACCGACAGCACCGATCAGCCGTTCGACATCAACGAAGGCAGCAAACTGGAGCTGGGCTCCACGGCGAAAATGCGGGTGCTGACCACCTACCTGCAAATCATCGCCGAGCTGCATGACAAATACGCCGCCATGAGCGTGCCGGAGCTGAAGAAAGTCGAGGTCCCTGAACAGGATCGCCTGAGCCGGTGGGTGGTCGATTACCTGATCCAGAACAAGGATCGCGATCTGTCGAAATTGCTCGGCGCAGCCCTTGATCGCAAATACTCGGCCAGTCCCGGCGAAGCTTTTTTTACCGGTGGCGGGCTGCACACGTTTCATAACTTTCGCAAGGAAGACAACGGCCGCCTGCCGACCCTGCGCGATGCCCTGCGCGAATCGATCAACCTGCCGTTCATTCGCCTGATGCGCGATCTGGTGCGCTACACCACCTACTCAGGCCCCAACAACAGCGCCGAGCTGCTCAAGGACGACCGCGACCCAAGACGTCAGGAATACCTCGCCTCGTTCGCCGATCGCGAGGGCACCTCGTTCCTGCTCAAGTTCTGGAAGAAGTACCGCAACAAGGACACCCAGGCCCGGCTCGATACCTTCCTCGACAGCATGCGCCCGACCCCGATCCGAATGGCCGCCGTGCACCGTTACCTGCTGCCCAACGCCAGCCAGGAGGACTTCAACACCTTTGTGCGCTCGCACCTCAAGGGCGTAAAAATTACCGAGAAACTCACCGACGAACGCCTGGAGCGGCTCTATCTGGCCTACGGCCCCGGCACCTACGACCTGCCGGATCAGGGCTTCATCGCCAAGGTTCACCCGCTGGACCTGTGGATGATCGGCTACCTGCTCAACCACCCCGATGCGACCTTCAAGGACATCGTCAAGGCCAGCCAGTTCGAGCGCCAGGAAGTCTACAGCTGGCTGTTCAAAAGCCGGCACAAGGGCGCACGTGACAGCCGCATCCGCACCATGCTGGAGATCGAAGCGTTCCTCGACATTCATCAGCGCTGGCAGAAAGTCGGCTACCCGTTCGATCACCTGGTGCCGTCGCTGGCCACCGCCATCGGCAGCTCCGGGGATCGCCCCGCCGCATTGGCCGAACTGATCGGCACCATCCTCAACGACGGTGTGCGCATGCCGACCCTGCGCATCGACAGCCTGCACTTTGCCGCTGGCACGCCTTACGAAACGAAACTGGTCAATGATCCTCATGTGGGCAAACGGGTGATGCCGTCCGAAGTCGCCACGGCGATGCGTGAAGCGCTGTCGCAAGTGGTGGACTCGGGAACCGCCAAACGTGTTTCCGGCAGTTTCAAACTGGCCGATGGAACACCGCTGACCATGGGCGGCAAGACCGGCACAGGCGACAACCGGATCGAAGCGATTGGCTCCGGAGGACGGATTCTCAGTTCGAAGTCGATCAACCGCACGGCGACCTTCGTGTTCTACATCGGCGACCACCATTTCGGCACGCTCACAGCGTTCGTTCCGGGGCGCTCGGCCGAGAACTTCAAATTCACCTCGGCCCTGCCGGTGCAAGTGCTCAAGGGCATGGCACCGATCCTGATGCCGTACCTGCAACCGGGCAGCGACTCGCAGTGCCTGCCCCCTGCAAACACAGCGGTGGCGGCACTGAGTACGGGCACTTGAAACGGATTCAAAGCCGGGGTGTTATTTATATGTTTTATACATATCAATATTCAATGGATCCGCGATAAACCCCAGCATTCCCAAACAGGCTTTTGAACTAATCATTCCGAGTCTTGAACGTTAGTCTGAAAACTCACGACTTATTCAAGGCTTCACCAATGACTGCAATAAATGAATACAAAGGGCAACATTACGAATTGATAAAATCGCGTATCGACGCTGTTTATCTTGATATGCGCTGGCATCGAAACAATGCATTGCGACATGTTCCGCTGCATCGTCATATGTGGATGACCGATTTGCCGGCCAACCATGCCGAACGCCTGGACAGCGCCAACAAAAAGGCCTGGAGCACGCAGAACAAGGTTGACCGGATACTGTCGCGTTTGCAGGACATTCGTGCATTCGCCGAGCCATTGTTGCGGGCAAAGTTGTTTGAGCAATACAAAATCAATGTCGACGTCGAAAACACCTGTTTGCGACTGTATGTCCCCAAGGAAAGCAGTTGGTGGGTGATTCAAGTTTCAAAAGGATATAGCGCAAGAACCGTGTCGCTCCTCGATGCGGCCCTTCATAACTTCGCCTATGACGAAACATTCGCAAAAGACTCGGCTTTCGTCGTCAAGACCGATCCTGCGCGCGACCTGTTCGATGTATCACCGATCAATAGCCGGATCAGTGTCAGCCAGTTTCAGGCGCTGTGCCGCGAACTGGACATCGGCGCGCAGTACAAGGCCCACCTCGAAACGTTCCTGCTCGAGCGGGACCCGGTCTCTGTTGCCTATCTGAAACTCCAGGTCCAGCGCAGCCAGCAATCGGCGCTCAAGGCTGCCGCGCACATCGCGCTGGCGAAAAACGACATCAGCCGTCAGGGGCACGCACTGGTCCGCGAACTGCTCGAAGGTCGGCAGCAATTGAAGCTCGATCAGCAATCCATGCAGCTCTGCGATCTGGGCATGATGGACCTCACGCTCACCGGGATCCTGATCATCAGGCCCGATCCCGATACACCGCAGCGCTCACAGAAAATGATCGCCTATGTACCTCACGACCCCGAGCATCCGCTCAAGGAATACCCGTCCATCCCGGATTTCATGAACGAACTGAGCCGGCAACTGCGCGACAACAACGTCCTGCCATCGACCGGCATGACCTACCGTCAGTTCTTCAGCCAGTTTGTCGATCACGAACAACGCGGACATTTTTTCGCCGACCTCGAGCAACGTCTCACGTACGTCAAGTGGTATCCGAGGGAGCCGGGTGATCCGCGTCCGTCCTGGCGTGAAACTCCGGTGAGCAATCCCCAGTTGCAGTTCAGCGCCCCGCCGATCAACCAGCCGCTGTGGACTCACCTTTACCAGCAACGACTGAACAAGATTCTCAATGACGCCCGGGGCATCGCGGTGCCCACTGCCGACGCGGACAGCCAGGCGCGCTGGGCCTGGTGGGAAAACTTCAAGAAAATCGCTTCGGATATCTTCAATGCAGCGCTGCTGGTGATGACACCTTTCGTACCGTTTCTGGGCGAACTCATGCTCGCCTATACCGCGTACCAGCTTACGAACGAAGCAGTCGAAGGCATGGTGGACCTGGCCGAGGGGCATTTCGCCGAAGTGGGCGAACATGTGCTGGGGGTGGTGACCGACGTCCTGCAACTGGCGGCATTCGGCGCCGGCGTGACGATCGGCAACACCTTTCGCCTGAAGCTTTCACCGCTGATCGAAGGGATGAGGCCCGTGCGCTCGTTCGACGGCAAGACCCGCCTCTGGCACCCGGATCTCACACCCTATGAGCAACCGACACTGGCACCGAACCCGACATCGAAACCCGACACCCTCGGTCTGCACCAGGTCGCGGGCAGAACCGTCCTGCCCCTGGAGGGCAAGCATTACCAGGTGCTGTACGACATCTCCAGCGACCAATATCGAATCCTGCACCCGACGCGCTCACAAGCCTACGCTCCCCAATTGCGCCACAACGGCCTGGGTGCCTGGGTCCACGAAGGCGAACGGCCCCAGGACTGGGAAGGATCGACCCTGATGCGACGGATCGGGCATTCCGTCGATGACTACACGCCCGCCGAGCTGGAAACACTGCGCCGCATCAGCGGCACGCCGGATGACTCATTACGCCGGATGCATGTCGACAACGCCGCTCCGCCACCGCTGCTGGCCGACACCGTCGCCCGTTTCGATACCTGGGATCGAACCCGCGGTGCGAGCCAGCTCGTGCGTCACGGGCAACCCTTGCCCGCCGACTCCTACTGGTTTGAAACCATCGCGGCGAACCTGCCGGGATGGCCAGCGGATAAAGGGCTGAGAGTCTTCGAGCAAGCCGACCTGACCGGCAGCCACCGCCAGTACGGCAACGCCGCAGCGCCCTCCGACAAGATGCTGGACATCAGTCTTGCCGACCTGATGGCTGGCCGGCTGCCGGAGCGTCTGCCCGGTTTTCTGAGTGAATCCGACATGACCGCCGTGCTGGGCAGACATTACCCCCAGGACTTGCAGGTCCAGGCGCTGCGCAATCGGATGGCGCAAGCCGTCGAGGCGCGAACCCCCGAGATTTTCGATTACGAGTACCGATTCAGGAACCGCTCCGGCAATCCGCAGGTGAATCTGCTGCAGCGCCGACTCCCGCAACTGCCATCGGCGGTCGCTCAGCCCCTGCTGGAGCAGGCGACGCCCGCGGAACGACAGCTCATGTCCGAACAGCAGCGCATTCCCCTGCGCCTGAAGAACCTGGCCCGTGAAAGTGCCTTCGAAGCGCGGGCGGCCCGTGCCGTCGAAGGCCTCTACGAACCGGCATTGCTGGTGCCCGATACCGAGCGCCTGGCTCTCAATGCCCTGCGACTGCATGTCGACGCCTTCGCCGACTTGCGCATCGAAGTACGCGACGGCACCACTGAAGGACCGCTGCGTTGCCGTGCCGGGGCCGAAGACGCGATCACCGTGCGAATCCTGGTCAGGGACGAGCATGGCCGCTATGAAGTGCACGATGGCGAGAACAGGCTGCTCCACGGTGCCGACAGTCTCTATGAAGCCGTCCTGTCAGCCCTGCCGGTGACAAAACGCAACGCACTGGGCTATCGCCCGGGGCAAGGGGAACTGTTCAGGCAATGGGTGATGGCCAAGGCCCATACACCCGCCGAGCGCCGGACACTGCTTGCCCGGCCGCCCCTGCGGGCGTTCGTGCCACGGCAGACCGAACTGCTGGTGCAGGGCAAGGGGCTGTCCAAGGTACGCTGGCCGTTCACCGAGAAAACCGTCGAAACCAAGGTGCAGGAACTCTATCCGCACTTTGACCGGGGCGAGGTGGCTGCCTTCACCCGTTCGTTGCAGGCCAAGGGCGATCCCCACCAGGAAATCGAACGGCTGAAGCTTGAGCGGACAAACCTGAGGAACACCCTGGAGAACTGGCGCCAACGCTATCTGAGCGGATTCGAGCCGGACGACGCCGGCCGCCTGCCCGACGCCTACTGGGAGTTCGAGCGCAAGGGCGGTCGGCTGATCATGGAGCGTCTGGTGGATTGCTTCGACAGGATTGGCGAGGTGTTCGGCGAACGCGGCACCCGTCTGGAGGACGGTTACACCCTGGACCTGTCCTCACAACTACTGCCGCACAATCTCGAACGCTGGTGGCCACCCTTGCCGGAACTCAAACCGTATCTGGAACAAATCACGACGCTGAGCCTCGATGCCCAGCAGTTCTCACCCGGGCCACGGGGTCTGCTCAAGAACTTTCCCAATCTGCAGCAACTCAGTGCCAGGAACTGTGGCTTGCGAAGCCTGCCCGACAACATCGGCAATATGACGCAGCTCAGAACCCTGCGACTCAGTGACAACATGATCGAGCTGACGCCGTCCGCCATCGAGCAGATGCAGAGACTCGAACGCCTGGAAATCCTGCGACTGGACAACAATCCATTGGGCGACCCGCCGCCCGTGCAGCGCATGCCCTGGCTCAAGGTCCTGAACCTGTCCAATACCGATCTCAAGGCCTGGCCGCCCGGGGTATTCAGTCTTGCCCGACCGAAGGGCTTTTTCCTCGATCTGCGCAGAAATCGGCTGCGTTCCATACCCGACGTCGCCCCAGGCTCGGACAAGGCCCTTCTCATCGCCCGTACCCGAGTCGACCGGGAAAAACTGCCGCCCGACCTTCGCATGACTTACGAACAGTACCGGGAGTCCGTGGGGTTGATGCCTGCCGTCAAGTATCGGTTGCCTGCCGCAGATCTGCTGGAGAAATGGACGCCCGACGAAGATGCATCGCTGTACAGCGAATCACCCGGCATCGGTATCCACCGCGCAGAGGATTGGCATGAACTGATTAACGAGCCGGATTCCGAAGGTTTTTTCAAGGTCATCCAGGACCTGACCCGTTCCGCCGACTACCGCCAGGGGGGACGCGCTCGCGCACAACTGACCGACCGCGTATGGCGCATGGTGGACGCCATGACACTCGACCCGATGCTGCGCGAAGAACTGTTGCTCATGTCCACCGAACCGGAGGGCTGTGAGGACGCCGGCGCCCAGCTGTTCAACAACATGGGGGTAAAAGTGCTGGCCACGGAAGCCTTGAGCTTCTCCACTACCCTCGCCGAAACCGAAGCCCGACTGGTGACGCTGGCCAAAGGGTCGGCGCGCCTTGAGCAAGTGGGTGAAATTGCCCGTGCCGATATCAAGGCACGTGGGCCGGACAGCAACCCCGATCAGGTCGAGGTGCATCTGGCGTATGAAACCGGACTGGCCAGGCGTCTGGATCTGCCCTGGCAGTCCGAGGCCATGAGGTTTCGCCCGGTGGCAGGCGTCACTGACGAGGCGATCGACAAAGCCTACGGGAAGATCATTGCAGCCGAAGCCGGCGACGGGCTGGTCAATCAAATGATCGAGCAACCGTTCTGGGATCGCTATCTGCGCCAGACCTACCCGAGCGATTTCGCCAGTAATACAGCGCTGTTCCATGACCGGCTGGAGCTGCTGTCATTGCGCCGGGAATGGCAGCGGGCACCCAGCCAAAGCGAGCAGCAGACCCTGTTGAAAAGCCTGGTGAGACTGGCGGACAAACTGTCCATCCCGCTGGACCAGGTCCTGACGGAGGAGCCATTGACCGATGCCGTCTACGAGAGCCTGCAACGCGACATCGGTTACGAGGAAAAGGGACTGAGCAGACGCCTGACCCGCGAAGCCATGGCCCGGGCCGGGATCTGATCTTCGACCGGTGTACGTGAGGCAAGCGCGCAATACCCTTCGCAACGCCATGCCAGGCCCGGGATCACGCTCCCGGTGCCCTGGCATTGAACAGCAGCATCACGGTGCCGCTGTAATCCCCCGGCCGGAATCCTCCGGTCGGTTTCAACGGTTCTATCTCCAGCAGCACTCGCTTGCCCACCGCCGCCTCCTCCTGTGACAGCACGAGTCGGGAAGGCACTTCAGGCCCGAGCACTACGCCATTGAAAGTGACCTTCAGCCAGATGTCCTCGCTCGACCTGCCGTTCGACAGATGCGCAGGGCTGTCCAGACGTGCCT
This sequence comes from Pseudomonas sp. 3-2, assembly GCF_019710535.1. NCBI lineage: Bacteria > Pseudomonadati > Pseudomonadota > Gammaproteobacteria > Pseudomonadales > Pseudomonadaceae > Pseudomonas > Pseudomonas sp. 3-2. Next base: position 5,188,108 of record NZ_CP081200.1, read on the forward strand.
CTATAGCGCTGGAGTCATGCCGCACATCGAAGTGCTTGCTCAGCGTGCTAAGCGTCTCGCTGCCGGGATTCCAGACCAGGCGCTGGACCCGGTGGATCCAGTCCGGTTCGGCGGGCACGATATAGAACGGCCGACTTGGAATCGTCAGGGACACCTCGAAAACGTGTTCCTCGCGGGCCCCCCATGTCGGGTGACTGGTCAGTGCGGTGATTGCCATCAATGCAAGGACGGCACATTGCTTGTTCATGTTCTTTACCTGCCGCGTCAATGGAAACCGCCGTCAGCGGCTCGTCACCCTCAAGTCTTTTTTGCTGTCGCCTTCGATCAACTTGAAGCGGTACTCGCGGCCCTTCTCCTTGTCGAAGGCAAACGTCTTGCCGGCCAGGATATGGTGCTTGGTGGTCGCGCCGCAGTCGGTTTCGTTACTCAGGGAACAGCTCTTGAACTCATCGACGATGACCACGGTGTTGCCGCTGTTGCGCAGCTCATAGCGATCGCCCGTTTCATTGACGACGGTCTCGAACCGGGCGTCCCTGGGCCGTACGAAAAAGATCGTGCCGAAACCGGTCATCAGGTTGACCCCGGCCGACAACGCCTCCTTGTAGGCGTCACGCTCCTGCTCGCTCACCACGAATTCATCCTCCTTCTCAGGCACCACCGGCACGAAACGCACCCGGAAATAGCGCTCGCGATCCCGCTCGCCCATGTACAGCAGGCGTGTGCCCTGCATGCCTTTGGTCGGCACGATCAACCGCGCCGGGCTGGCCATGAGGCCATTGCGCGACGCGCCGTCGGTGGCCGTCTCGATCGGGATTTCCTGCGGTTTGCCCTGATCGTCATAGACGATTTCCAGCACGTTGACCTTGACGAAGGCCGTGCTGTCGCCGCTGTTGAATACACGTTTGAGGTAGGTGCTCTTGTCACCATCCAGATAGTCGTACACCGTGCCGACATTGATCTGCGGCCCGGCCAGTGCGGGTCCGCCGAGCAGCCCGAGCAGTGAAAGCAGAAACAGGCGTGTCATCGTCTTCAACCTTTTGAAAGATGTAAGGGGTTGATCCGGAGGGTCAGACTTCCGAGTCCCAGATAATGGTGATGCGCCCCGTGAGCGTGTCGTTGACGCCGGGTCGCAATAGAAACTCGATGTCCCGCTGAGAAATCGAAAAATGCAGGTTGCCGGGCTTGCGGTCCACATAGTGGGTGGGCTGGAAAGGGCCTATCCACAAGTTGTGGTGCAGCGTGCCCGTCCAGCCATCGCCACCACCCGGGCCGACGATTCCCCCCGGCACACTGAGCTTGACGGTCGCCCTGGTGGATCGGCCTGTCGGACTGCGCAAATTGCACTCCTCACCGCCCAGCGAATCGCACGTCATCTGGATCTTGAAGCGTGACGACGCCGAGAGAAAGTAAGGCTGATCACGGAAGATCTTGGTCGGCTTGCGGCCGCTGTCGAGCCAGCTCTGCCAGCCCCCGGCCGGTTCAAGGGTGACCTTGTTGCCTCCCGGTGGCAGATCGACCTTCAGGGTGTGTTGTACATCCAGTACGAAATCCAGAGTCAGGTTGCTGTCGTCCGGGTACATCTGCATGCCGAGATCGAAATCACCACCGGGACCAAGGGTGTAGGACAACGAGCCGGTATAGAGCCCCGACGACATGCCCAGCGGATTGGGCGTGCGCAGTTCGTAAGCGAAATCCATCGTTCTGAAAGCCATCCCCGGAATCAGGAAAGCCGTTACCTTGGTACAGCTTGCTTCCACCGGCGTTTTCCAGAAAAACCGATACGTCGAAGGCGTGTAGGCACCCACGCCGCTGTACTGACAGGGCGCCGGCGCGTAAACCCAACTGCTGGTGGTCCAGAGTTTTTGATGACCTTCGAGGATGTCCGATACTCCGACCAGATTGGCGGCCGTATCGCTCAGCACAAAATCGGAGCCGATGCCGATGACCCGCACTTCGACGGTTTCGGTTTCCTGGGTGTCCCGGTTGGTGACTGTCAATGGCCTCCAGTTGGCTGGCACCTTCAGTGAAAGCGGAAACCCGGCTGTCATGAAGCGACTGGAAGTGAAACGAATCGGCAACTCGATACTGAACATCTGGTTGTCGACGCATTGATCCGGCCATACCGCGCAATAACCGCTGTTGGGCGTCTGGTTGATGAATACATTTTTGTTCGGATGCGCAGGATCAGGCTGGAACAAGGCACGGATTTCCTGATTCGCCGCCCCTGCCTGCGAGGCGCTCAGCGCCGTCAGCAACCCCAGCCAACACGTCATCTTTTTCATGGTTTCAACCCGCCTTCTGCTCGGTAGAAGTGACATCGGCCAGGGTGTCCGGGGTGCACCGCAGATCACCGATCATCAACACGTTGTTTTCACTGCGATGGCTGTTCGCATCGAGGCGGAACTGACACAGCAACTGGTTGCCCTGACGCACTTCCAGGGTTGGCGCCCCGGCGTTCATTTCCATCGAGAAGAAGCCATCGACTTCCGTCACCCCCCGGCTCGCGTGGTTGATCACGTGATGGCCCTTGAGCGGCCGGCCCTGGGCATCGACCAACCGACCCAGCACAGTCAGGGTTCTCATCACCCGGACCTTGCGGTACTCCACCCCGCCCTTGTTCATGTGGTAACGGGTCCGCGCCGGCTCAATGGTCGCGGCCGGGGCGTGATTGCCCTGGAAGTCGAAGCTCACCGAACTGTTCTGGTACGCGGTGATCGGGATGAAATTGCGCCCCGGTTTCAATGCCGCACTGCCGCCGCTGTAATCGTCGGCGCGCAGGGCGATGCCATCGATGTCCGACTCGACGTCGACGATCATCCCCGCGCCGCGGGTTTCGCTCTGACTGGTCAGGATCATCTGGTCGGCGCCCATGACCAGCGTGCTGTCGAGGTTCAGGCCACCGGTAAAGTTGCCGTTGTAGGAGGAGCGCTGCACGAATCCGTCGCCATAAACGACATCCGTGTGGAAACTCGCCAGGCTCGACAGGCCCACGCCATAGGTGTCGCTCAGCGCGGTGACCGACACGTTCTGCAGCACGTGATCCTTGAAGTCCTTGCGCCAGCCCAGGGACGCATTGTTGTCACGCCCGCCTTCACGGGCGGTGCGCGAACCGATGCTGCCGGTGATCTGCTGGCCGGGCGGCCCCAGAGCCAGATTGATACTCAGATCGACCCCGCGATTACGCTCGTCACCGCTGCTGAACGTGCCCGGTCGGTCAAACAGCGACAGACGCCAGTTGGCGTCGCTGCCCAACAGCGTCGTGCGCTGGGTCCAGCCAAGATCCACGCCGACGCCTTCGGTGTTGCCATCGCTGTGGGAAACCCGGGCGTTGAGCGAATTGCGGCTGTCGAGTCGATGGTTGAGTGCCAGCGATGAGTTGCTGGTCTGCCCGACGAACACATTGCGCTGGCGAATCCGCGTGCCATCCGGCAGGGTTTCGTAGAGATCGGTGGTATCGAGCCAGCTGCGGTTATGGCTGACCACCAGACTTCCGGCGCCGTAGTTGTACAGCCCTTGCAGGTCGAGGCCGGTGCCATGGTCCTGGGTTTCATAGATGTTGGCGAACAGGCTGACGCTGTTGGCCAGCGTCCAATCGATGGACGTGCCGTACTGCAAGGTGTCGCGTATCTGGCGTGCCGACAGGCCGAGAATCATGCGCGGGTGCAGCAGATAGTTGATCGAAGCCCCGGCCGTGGGATCGCCGGTGACCTGGTTGTCCCAGTTGCTCAGCAGTTTGCTTTCCTCACCGGCAAACAGGTTGTAGCGCCAGCGGTCATCGAGATTGCGCCAGTTGTTCGGCTTGTAGACCAGCTCCTGAGTGGTCGAGGTGATCTGGCCGTCCTCGATCAACCGCACCTCCACGTCATAGATACCGCCCGGCAAGGGACGCGTGTCGAGGGTCTGCAGGCCCGCAGGCACCGACTGGGTGTTGATCAATAAACCGTCACGCAGGATCTCTACCGACGCCTGACGGTTGGCCGTGACGTAAATCGGGTACACGCTGGGCTGAGGCGAATTGATCGCCAGACTGTCGGAGCTGCCATACATCACCCCGACCGTGGTGTCGGGGCTGGCACCGAAGGAACGAGGCTGGCGCATCAGGCCTTCGGAGGCCGGCGTGAAATACCCCAGACGCAGAAAACTGCCCTGCAGTTCGCGCTGGGTGTGCAGCTCATGGACGGCGTGATAAAGCTTGTCGTCCGGGCCGCCGAGGCGGGCCAGCTGCATGTTGAATGTCTGGGTCCAGTTGCCCAGGCTGCCGCTGGCCGCCAGGCCGAAGCGCCCGCCCAGATCCTGATCCTGGCCACCATTGAGGTTGAGCTGATTACGCACGATCAGGCCGCTGCTGCCACCCTCGGGTTGCTCATGGAAACGCTTGGCCTCGGTGTCACGTTCGGCATTGGCCGTCACGATCGACACCAGCGAGCTTTCCAGGTTGTAGTGCAGCGCAAGCATCTGCTCGGGGCATCGTCCGCTACAGGCACCCAGTGCGACGCCGGGCTTGAGATAGTCGGCCCAGACGTCCCGCTCGAAGGCGCTGAAACGGCTGTCGCTGGTGTCGGTGAATTCCAGCAGCGTCAGGCGATCGTCACGGGACAGCACCACCATGGCCTCGCCCAGAGGCTGTTGGTCGAGTTCGACCCGTACCGCCAGCGGAACATCAAAAAAGTGCTCTTCAAAATCCGCCGGCAAACCTTTGGCCTGCGCCAATAAACTTCGCGGTGTCGTACCAGAGGCGGCAGGAGCCGCCATGGCTGCGGCACAAAACAGCAACGCAAGTGCAGCCGCGATGGGCGTCATCGGGAACATGAACAGTTACTCTGATTGCAAACAGACAAGAAGTCCGACTGACAGAAACTTCCGTCAGCCGGATTTTGTTACTTCCAGACGTTAGAGCGAGCCGAGTACCGGATCCACGGCATCGAACATCATGGTGACCGCGCCGGTGTAATCACCCGGGGTGAAAGTGGAGCCTTTGGCGGTGATGCTGATCGGTGCGCGATAGTTCACATTGGATTCGGTTTCACCGACCACCAGTTGCGGTGTCTGGGTGAGCACGACGTTGTTGAACTTGACCTCCAGATCGATGATGCTCGAGCCGCCCACCAGCTTCGGCACGCCTTCCAGGTAACCATGCACCGAGCCGTTGTTGTTACGAGTGTCGAAGAAGCCGTTGACCGGTTTCATGCTGCCGGTGATCGGGCTGAAGCTCATGTCCTGGTCCTTGTTGACCAGATCCGGATCGACCGGAACCACATAGAAACCATTGGTTGGAACGTGAGCGATCAGGCTGATGGAGTGACGGGCTTCGCCGGCAGCAAACGCCATGGAAGAACCCAGTGCCAGAACAGCCAGTGGAGCAGCGAGTGCGATTTTCTTGAACATCGTTCATTACCCTGTCTTTATAAGATTGAGCATTGAAAGTTCAAACAACGCCGGCCGATATCGACGGTGTGGCTTTGAAGTTTCAACGCCGGGGCATGATCGACTGTTCGCCATTGAATGTAAGCAGGCAACTTCCCACGAACGCGTAGTTAATCACCCCTGCAACTGGAAAGAAAAAAGAACAAAATCTTCAAATATAAAACAATGACTGTAAGTTATAGACTACCGACACTTTTCTCTGAAAAACCATACAGCAACTTCAGCAAGAAGAATGGGGGGCCGAGTGCAAATTAGAACATAAGCTCAACGATTAATAGAGTGATGACTTTAACTTTTTAGTTATGGTCGTATGGATGAGGTTTCCAGACTCACTGCCACGCACCGTTCGTCGCTGGCGTCGTCTTCGGGTCAGAAAATCCTTGCTCGCACGAAAAGATATATCTTAAGTTGTATCTAAATACGACGAGAGAAGACTGAAATGAGAGACCATCATTCCCCCCACCGCGAGCATGGCGACAGCCGTGACGGCTTCGAAAAACGCCACGGCCGCGAGCGCGGCGGTCGCGGCCCACGGGTGTTTGCCCCCGGCGATCTGAAACTGCTGTTGCTGGCGCTGATCGCCGAACAGCCCTGCCATGGCTACGACCTGATCCGCCAGATCGAAACCATGTTCGACGGCGCCTACAGCCCCAGCCCCGGCGTGATCTACCCGACCCTGACCTTTCTTGAAGAAAGCGAAATGATCAGCGGCGATGCCGACGGCGGGAAAAAACGCTACGCCGTGACCGATGCCGGTCGCCAGTCCCTGAGCGAACAGGCGGTGGCTCTGGACGGCGTGCGCATGCGCATCGACGTCAGCAAGCGCTCGCTGCGCGGCCATGATCGCCCGCCGGAAATCCACGAAGCGGTGCATAACCTGCGCCATGCCCTGCAGATGCACCACGGACGCTGGAGCCCGGAAGAAATCCTGCGGGTGCGCGACCTGCTCAATGACACCGCCAAAGCCATCGTCGACGGCCCCGCCGTTCAATCTGCCCCGGAGAAAGTCGAATGACTGAAGTACAGACCCAAGGCATCCATCGTGTGATGCACGAAATCAAACGTCGCCGCCTGGAAGTGTTGCGCGTCGTCGACCTGACTCCGCGCATGCGCCGCATCACCCTCGGCGGGCCGGAACTGGCCGGCTTCATCAGCCTCGGTACCGACGATCACGTCAAACTGCTGTTCCCGCAGAACGCCGAACAGGCCGCGGCGCTGGAAACCCTGGTGCTCGGCGCTGGCAAGAGCGACGTGCCGATGCCCGAAATGCGCGACTACACCCCGCGCCGCTACGACCTCGACAAGCTTGAGCTGGACATCGATTTCGTACTGCATGGCGATGGCCCTGCCTCGACCTGGGCGGAGCAGGCCAAGCCCGGGCAATTCCTGCACATCGGCGGCCCGCGTGGCTCGATGATCGTGCCGGACATCTTCGACAGCTACCTGCTGATCGGCGACGAAACCGCCCTGCCCGCCATCGCCCGCCGCCTCGAAGGGCTGGCGGCCAATCGCAAGGCGCTGGTGGTCATCGAAGTGGAAAACGGCAAGGAGCAGCGAACGCTGGAAAGCGCGGCGCAGGTCAACGTGATCTGGGTTTTGCGCGAGGGCGGCAAAGACAATCTGCTGACCACCGTCAAACAATTGCAGGTGCCCAAGGGCAATCTGTATGCGTGGGTGGCGACCGAGACCAAGGTTTCGCGGCAGGTCCGCCGGGTGCTGCTCGATGAGCACGGACTCGACGAGAAGTTCGTCAAAGCGGTCGGTTACTGGCGCGCAGAAGGCTCCGAAGAAGAGTGAATACGAGCGGCGGCGCTGCTAAAGGCGCCGCCCCTGCCAGCGGTCGATGCCAATCACCAGCAACGCAATCAGCACAAACCCCAGCAGAATCCCCCCGGCATTGATGAACACCTGTGGATAACCCAACAGCGCCACGTCGATGAACGGATACGCGTAAGCCCCCAGCAAATGCCCGCGCAACAGCGCATAGGCGAAGTACACCAGCGGATAAATCAGCCACAGCGGCAGGTGCTTCAGACGCAAGCTGCCCTTCGGCACGTACAACCACCAATAAGCCAGGAACAGCAGCGGCATCACGTCGTGGAGCAATTCGTCAGCGATAAACTGCCAGCCCTGCGGGTGCCACAGATGTCGCAGCAGAATGCTGTAAGCCAGGCCCACCACCGCAATGCTGACGGCAATCCCGCTGCTGACCCACGGTTGCAGAAACCAGCGTTGTGCTGCGGATTCGCGATCCGTCACCGCACAGGTCAGCACCACCGCCACCAGGGTGTTGGTGATCACGGTGAAGTAGCTGAAGAAACTGACCAGCCCGCCCAGCAGACTGGCGCCGACGCTCAGCCGGGCGAAGAAAATCAGGTACAGCTGAATCCCCAGCCCGGCCCAGCCCAGCACCGCAGCCGAAGTGATCAGGCGTCGCCGCCATACGGCGTTCATCTCAGAGCGGACGCTTGGTGCGCATCAGTTTCACGTACAGCCGCTCGACTTTCTCCCGCGCCCAAGGTGTCTTGCGCAAAAAGGTCAGGCTCGACTTGATGGTCGGATCGCTCTTGAAGCAACGGATGTCGATGCGCTCGGCCAGGCCCGACCATTCGTAGTGGGTCACCAGTGCATTGAGGATCTGTTCGAGGGTCACGCCGTGCAGCGGATCGGGATTGTGGTCGTTCATGCCGGGCCTTTGGGCGAAGTGAAAATACAGAAGCCGCGCACCTTAGCCGAGGGCATGGGCGGGTGGAAGGCCTTGGGTTAAATGTAGGCCAACCGAAGAAGATCGCAGGTCTGCGCCAACGCCCGCAATGCGCTGTATTGCCGCACTGTTACCGAATCCGAAAGGGTTCATGTCTGCAAAAGCCCTTTGTGTTTTTGTAACAGAACATTATCCTGCCGCCCTTCTGCTGAACCGCTTCACTGCCTGCGTCAAATCGTAGCGGCCAGCTTATCCCCCAAAAAGATCAAGAAAGACCCTATTCATGCCCGATTTTCCGTTCTCCCGAGACAGCGCTATCTCCACCCTGCGCCTGATCGGCGGCTGCACCGCCCTTGGCCTCGCCACCTGCACCCAGGCCGCTCCGGCCTTCGACAGTGAATCACCGTGGATGCTTGGTGACTGGAACGGCACCCGCAGCGAGCTCGCGGCAAAAGGTATCGACTTCAAGCTCGACTACACCGGCGAAATGGGCAGCAATCTGCACGGCGGCTACGACCACGACCGCACCGCGCGCTACAGCGACCAATGGGGCCTCGGCACCCATCTGGACCTGCAAAAACTGCTGGGCTGGAACGACGCTGAATTTCAGCTGACCGTGACCAAACGCAGCGGCAACAACATCAGCAACGACCGCATCAACGACCCGCGCGTCGGTGGCTTCACCTCGGCCCAGGAAGTCTGGGGCCGTGGCCAGACCACCCGCCTGACGCAGATGTGGTACCAGCAGAAATTCTTCGACCAGAAGCTCGACATCAAGGTCGGCCGCTTCGGCGAAGGCGAAGACTTCAACAGCTTCCCGTGCGACTTCCAGAACCTGGCGTTCTGCGGCTCGCAGGTCGGCAACTGGGTCGGCGGCATCTGGTACAACTGGCCGGTCAGTCAATGGGCGCTGCGCGTCAAATATCACCTGACGCCAGAGCTGTACGCGCAAGTCGGCGCCTACGAGCAGAACCCGTCGAACCTCGATCGCGGCAACGGATTCAAGCTCAGTGGCAGCGGCACCCAGGGCGCAATCCTGCCGATCGAACTGGTGTGGAAGCCGAAGCTCAACGGCCTGCCGGGCGAATACCGCGCCGGTTACTACTACAGCAACGCCAAGGCCACCGACGCCTATAAAGACAGCAACGGCCAGCCCGCTGCCCTGAGCGGCGAAGCCTATCGCAGCGCTTCGAGCAAACACGGCGTGTGGCTCGGCGTGCAGCAACAGATCACCAGCGTGGCCAGCGACAACTCCCGTGGTCTGAGCGTGTTCGCCAACGGCACGATGCACGACAAGAAGACCAACGCCATCGACAACTACGTCCAGGCCGGCGTGGTCTACAAAGGCCTGTTCGACGCCCGTGCAAAAGATGACATCGGTTTCGCCCTGGCCCGCGTTCACGTCAACCCGGCCTACCGCAAGAACGCCGAGGCGACCAACCAGGCCCACGCTGTCTACGACTACGACGATCCGTCCTTCCTGCCACCACAGGACACCGAATACAGCGCCGAACTCTATTACGGCGTGCACGTCACCAACTGGCTGACCGTGCGCCCGAACCTGCAATACATCCGCCATCCGGGCGGTGTGGACAAGGTCGATGACGCGCTGATCGGCGGGATCAAGATCCAGTCGTCGTTCTAATCCAGCGCACGCGGCTCAGTCCTGCGAAAGAAATTCGATAGCAAGACAAGTTTTTATCTGAACCATGCCTGCGCCCAATCGTCATCTACAGTGACTACAGCGCGGGACTACATAAACGTCACGGAGAATCACACTATGAGCACTGAAGGTGCTTCGAGTCGAAGCCGTCTTCTGCCGAACCTGCTCGGCATTCTGCTTCTGCTGATGGGCCTGGCCATGCTGGCCGGGGGAATCAAGCTGAGTACGCTCGGCGGCTCGCTGTATTACCTGCTGGCCGGTATCGGCATCACGCTGACCGGCATTCTGATGCTGATGCGCCGTCGCGCAGCATTGGGCCTGTACGCCATCGTGCTGTTTGCCAGCACCGTCTGGGCGCTGTGGGAAGTCGGCCTGGACTGGTGGCAACTGGTGCCGCGCCTGGCACTGTGGTTTGTCCTCGGTTTCGTGATGCTGCTGCCGTGGTTCCGTCGCCCGCTGCTGCTCGCAGGCCCGGCGCCGATGGGCACCGGCGGCCTGACCGTGGCCGTGATTCTGGCCGGCGTCACCGCCCTGGCCAGCCTCTTCACCCACCCGGGCGAAACCTTCGGCGAACTGGGTCGCGACACTGCCGACACCACCAGCACCGCCCCGCAAATGCCGGACGGCGACTGGCAGGCCTACGGCCGCACCGAATTCGGTGACCGCTACTCGCCTCTGAAGCAGATCACTCCGGCCAACGTCGGCAAGCTGCAAGAAGCCTGGCGCATCCAGACTGGCGACCTGCCGACCGCCGATGACCCGGTCGAGCTGACCAACGAAAACACCCCGCTCAAAGCCAACGGCATGCTCTACGCCTGCACCGCCCACAGCAAAGTGCTGGCGCTGGACCCGGACACCGGCAAGGAACTGTGGCGCTTCGACCCGCAGATCAAGAGCCCGGTCGGCTTCAAGGGCTTCGCTCACATGACCTGCCGTGGCGTGTCGTACTACGACGAAGCCGCTTACGCCAAGTCTGAAAACGCGGCGTCCGCTGTCATCTCCGAGGCCGGCAAAGCCGTCGCCCAGGCCTGCCCGCGTCGCCTGTACCTGCCGACCGCCGATGCACGCCTGATCGCACTGAACGCCGACACCGGCAAGATCTGCGAAGGCTTCGGCACCAACGGTGTGGTTGACCTGACCCAGGGCATCGGCCCGTTCACCGCCGGTGGCTACTACTCCACCTCGCCTGCCGCGATCACCCGTGATCTGGTGATCATGGGCGGCCACGTCACCGACAACGAATCGACCAACGAGCCATCGGGCGTGATCCGCGCTTTCGACGTGCGTGACGGTCACCTCGTCTGGAACTGGGACAGCGACAAGCCAGACGCCACCGAGCCTTTGGCGCCGGGCGAAACCTACAGCCGCAACTCGGCCAACATGTGGTCGCTGGCCAGCGTCGATGAAAAACTCGGCATGGTTTACCTGCCACTGGGCAACCAGACCCCGGACCAATGGGGCGCCGACCGCACCCCGGGCGCCGAGAAATTCAGCGCCGGCGTCGTGGCACTGGACCTGGCCACCGGTAAAGTGCGCTGGAACTACCAGTTCACCCACCATGACCTGTGGGACATGGACGTCGGCAGCCAGCCAACCCTGCTGGACATGAAAACCGCCGACGGCATCAAACCTGCGCTGATCGCTCCGACCAAACAGGGCAGCCTGTACGTCCTCGACCGTCGCGACGGCACGCCGATCATCCCGATCAAGGAAATCCCGGTGCCCCAAGGCGCCGTGAAAGGCGACCACACCGCCCCGACCCAGGCCCGTTCGGACCTGAACCTGCTGGCCCCGGAACTGACCGAAAAAGCCATGTGGGGCGCCAGCCCGTTCGACCAGATGCTGTGCCGCATCCAGTTCAAGGAACTGCGCTACGAAGGCCAATACACGCCTCCGTCGGAACAGGGCAGCCTGATCTACCCGGGTAACGTCGGTGTGTTCAACTGGGGCGGCGTCTCGGTCGACCCGGTTCGCCAGATGCTGTTCACCAGCCCGAACTACATGGCCTTCGTCTCGAAAATGGTGCCACGCGAGAAAGTCGCGGCCGGCAGCAAGCGCGAGAGCGAAACCGCTGGCGTACAGCCAAACACCGGCGCGCCATACGCGGTGATCATGCACCCGTTCATGTCGCCATTGGGCGTACCGTGCCAGGCTCCGGCCTGGGGCTACGTCGCCGGTATCGACCTGACCACCGGCAAAGTCGTCTGGAAACGCAAAAACGGCACCAGCCGCGACAGCTCGCCAATCCCGATCGGCTTCACCCTGGGCGTGCCAAGCATGGGCGGCTCGATCGTCACCGCCGGCGGCGTCGGCTTCCTCAGCGGCACCCTCGACCAGTACCTGCGCGCCTACGACGTGAACACCGGCAAAGAACTGTGGAAATCGCGTCTGCCTGCCGGCGGCCAAGCGACCCCGATGACCTACACCGGCAAGGACGGCAAGCAATACGTCCTGCTCGTGGTGGGTGGTCACGGTTCGTTGGGCACCAAGATGGGTGACTATGTGATTGCGTACAAACTGCCGGAATAAGTTGTAACGGCGGTAAAGAGAAAGGCGATGCCCTGTGAGGGGTGTCGCCTTTTTTGTGGGCTGCGTTTTTTTACACAGGGTGTGTATGTCCTACAGACAGAGTGTTTGCAGGGGATGTTTCTGACATGTCGCGTCGGTTGTGGCTCGGAAATGGTGTGGATAGGCTTTGGGGGTCGCTGCAAATTCAGCGAACGGGCGTCGCGGCCCTACTTCTGAGGCATAATTGCCGCCGCTTAACAGCAGCACCTCAAGTGCTTGTTTATGGTGGCTGTGCGCGGGATACCTTCGGGTATGCCGAATGCCTCAGGTCGGTCCGCGAACCCGCGTACAGCTGCCACCCCTCTTTTTGCGTCGCGGCAATTAGAGGAATGGACCAATTCCTGAGGAGTAAAAAATGAAAAAACCAACACCCAATCCCCCCGAATCAAACGACACCTCGCCATACGAATCCCCTGATTCAAAGAAACTCCACGACGCCGCCGAACGCGCGCTCGACCACCATTTCAATCCCATCCCCAAAAAATGCCCCGGCCGCCGACCGAGCAAGATGTTCCAGATCTCCCCGGACATGGACGATGAAACGCTGCTAGCCCATGCCTGTGAGTCTTTGGCCACCGCCAGTGTCATGGCCAGTGATGTAGCGGCTTTTGTCGATACCCCGCAGCGGCATCGGATCCTGGGGATTCAGCAGGTGATCATGCTGGCGGAACTGGCGGTGAATCGGGTGCTGGATAATGTCGAGGTCAGTCGATATCCGGCATAAATGCTGATGAGGTCTCTGCGGGAGTCAGGCTTGTGGTGAGTCAGTCATGACGCTGCCCTCACCCTAGCCCTCTCCCGGAGGGAGAGGGGACCGACCGAGTTGTCTGGGAGAGGTACGCCGACGTGAAAAACCGAGTCGCACTCAGGTTTTAAAGCCCCCAATCGACTCCCTCCTCTTCGCACCACCACCACCACCACCACCACCACCACCACCACCACCACCACCACCACCACCACCACCACCACCACCACCCTCTCCTTTCTCCCCCCTGCTCTTCACCACTCACCACGATGAGCGTTAGCTCGAGTACCGCTTTTGACGTGCCGGCCCCATCGGCAGGCTGAGTGGAGGGATTTATCCGGGGGTGGGAGCGCAGCGACCGTTTGGCGAAGCCAAACACATCGAGAGGAGGTGCAGCGAAGCAAACCGTAGGCGATGCCCCCGGATGAATCCCGGAACGAAGGGACGCCGAGCCACAGCGAGGCGCCGAACGCAGGGGCCTAGACCTTTGGTTCCTTTGGGGCGTTTGCCAAAGGGACTCGCCGTAAGGGCGAAACCGCCAGCGGGCGCACCCGAAGAAACGGATATGTACTCGATAAATCCCCAGCATGGCCGGCCCAAAGGCCGCCAGGCCCAACCCCAAAACCCTGTCAAAACCCTGAACACACAGGCAGAAACACCCACCCCCATTGAAACCACCCAAACCCTGCCCCATCTAACAGCCATACCCAATTGCGCAGGTGCCCCATGAGCGACCAGCAAGAATTCCCCGAGAACCCCGACGACATCACCGAAACCGACGCCGAACACATCGAACACCACGTCCCAGGCAAAGGCCTCGCCCTGCCCGGCCAGAACCTGCCGGACAAGGTCTACATCATCCCGATCCACAACCGCCCGTTCTTCCCGGCGCAGGTTCTGCCGGTCATCGTCAACGAAGAACCCTGGGCCGAAACCCTCGAACTGGTCAGCAAATCCGAACACCACTCCCTGGCCCTGTTCTTCATGGACACGCCCCAGGAAGACCCGCGCCACTTCGACACCAAGGCGTTGCCGCAATACGGCACCCTGGTCAAGGTGCACCACGCCAGCCGCGAAAACGGCAAACTGCAATTTGTCGCCCAGGGCCTGAGCCGCGTACGCATCAAGACCTGGCTCAAGCACCATCGCCCGCCGTATCTAGTGGAAGTCGAATACCCGCACCAGCCCACCGAGCCGACCGACGAGGTCAAGGCCTACGGCATGGCGCTGATCAACGCGATCAAGGAACTGCTGCCGCTCAACCCGCTGTACAGCGAAGAGCTGAAGAACTACCTCAACCGCTTCAGCCCCAACGATCCGTCGCCGCTGACCGACTTCGCCGCCGCCCTCACTTCGGCGACAGGTAATGAGCTGCAGGAAGTGCTGGACTGCGTGCCGATGCTCAAGCGCATGGAAAAAGTCCTGCCGATGCTGCGCAAGGAAGTCGAAGTCGCGCGCCTGCAAAAAGAAATCTCCGCCGAAGTGAACCGCAAGATCGGCGAGCATCAGCGCGAGTTCTTCCTCAAGGAACAGCTCAAGGTCATCCAGCAGGAACTCGGCCTGACCAAGGACGACCGCAGCGCCGACCTCGAACAGTTCGAGCAGCGCCTGGAAGGCAAGGTCCTGCCGACGCAGGTGCAGAAACGCCTCGAAGAAGAGATGAACAAGCTGTCGATCCTCGAAACCGGATCGCCGGAATACGCGGTCACCCGCAACTACCTCGACTGGGCGACCTCGGTGCCGTGGGGCGTGTACGGCGAGGACAAGCTCGACCTCAAGCACGCGCGCAAGGTGCTGGACAAGCACCACGCAGGGCTCGAGGACATCAAGGACCGGATCCTCGAATTCCTCGCGGTGGGTGCCTACAAAGGCGAGATCAGCGGCTCCATCGTGCTGCTGGTCGGCCCGCCGGGCGTGGGTAAAACCAGCGTCGGCAAGTCCATCGCCGAATCCCTCGGCCGGCCGTTCTACCGCTTCAGCCTCGGCGGCATGCGCGACGAAGCCGAAATCAAGGGCCACCGCCGCACTTACATCGGCGCGCAGCCGGGCAAACTGGTGCAGGCGCTGAAAGACGTCGAAGTGATGAACCCGGTGATCATGCTCGACGAGATCGACAAGATGGGCCAGAGCTATCAGGGCGACCCGGCCTCGGCGCTGCTGGAAACGCTTGATCCGGAACAGAACGTCGAATTCCTCGACCACTATCTGGACCTGCGGATGGACCTGTCGAAAGTCCTGTTTGTCTGCACCGCCAACACCCTGGACTCGATTCCCGGCCCGTTGCTGGACCGGATGGAAGTGATTCGCCTGTCGGGCTACATCACCGAAGAAAAAGTCGCCATCGCCAAGCGTCACCTGTGGCCGAAACTGCTGGAAAAGGCCGGCGTGTCCAAGGGCAGCCTGAGCATCAGCGACACGGCGCTCAAGGCCTTGATCGACGGTTACGCCCGTGAGGCCGGCGTGCGCCAGCTGGAAAAACAGATGGGCAAACTGGTGCGCAAAGCGGTGATGAAGCTGATCGAGGATCCGAAAGCGGTGATCAAGATCGGCCCGAAAGACCTCGAAGCGTCCCTCGGCCATCCGGTGTTCCGCAACGAGCAGGTGCTGTCCGGCACTGGTGTGATTACCGGTTTGGCCTGGACCAGCATGGGCGGCGCGACCTTGCCGATCGAGGCCACGCGGATTCACACGCTCAATCGTGGTTTCAAACTCACCGGGCAACTGGGCGATGTGATGAAAGAGTCGGCGGAGATCGCCTACAGCTACGTCAGTTCGCACCTCAAATCCTTCGGTGGCGATCCGAAATTCTTCGACGAAGCTTTCGTTCACTTGCACGTCCCTGAAGGTGCGACACCGAAAGACGGCCCGAGCGCCGGCGTGACCATGGCCAGTGCCCTGCTCTCCCTCGCCCGTAACCAGCCGCCGAAAAAAGGTGTGGCGATGACCGGCGAGCTGACGCTGACCGGGCATGTGCTGCCGATTGGCGGGGTTCGCGAGAAGGTGATTGCGGCGCGGCGGCAGAAGATTTTCGAACTGATTCTGCCGGAGCCGAATCGCGGCAACTTCGAAGAGCTGCCGGATTACTTGAAGGAAGGGATCACCGTGCATTTCGCCAAGAAGTTTGCGGATGTGGCGAAGGTCTTGTTTTAACCCGATGTAACCAAGGCGTTGCCTCTATTGGAATGCCTTGGTCTAAATAACCAAGCGAAGATTCGATATCGCAAAAAACGATAAAAAACTGTCAATTACTACAGTAGCCTGTCGCCACATCTCCCTCCAGACTTCCCTTTCGAACTTAGTCATTCAGGGAGTCCATCAATGTCAACACAATCGAATATTTCCGATTATTTTACGGTTACACAAAATGGCCAAAAACTCTTCGAAACCGACCATATCGCGGTAAAGCAAGAACAAGGCTACATAACAATCGAAGGTTCCAAGGAACTGGGTTTTCCGAATGGACAGGCAATCAAACTTACAATTGATCCATCAACGCCTGACGGCGAGCACGAATTCAAGAGAGGTGAGAAGCTACTGGAAGTTTTCTACCTCAACAAAAAGGGAACACAGTACGCCTACAGGGGAACGTTTACTTCCGAGTTGGACAACACCAACAGGAAATATCGAATTGGCTTTGAACTTGATTTCCACGGCCATCACGATCCTATTCAGGTGCAACTCGACGTTAGTGGATAAACACTCCCCAGACTCAGGCTGATCGACAGCGCGCAGCCTTGGCCTGCGCGGCTTTGGTCACACTTTGTCTCATCTTCAGTTATGCTCGCCGTTCGTCGCCAACGCCGGAGCCACTGAATCCATGTCCCCCCTTCGCCTGTTTGTCCCCCTGTCCCTCGCCCTGCTGGCCGCCTGCGCCACGCAACCGAAAACCAACGTGACCGTGGAAAAACAGAGCGAATGCCCGGTGCGCCTGACCAACGGGCAAAACCTGATCGTCATGCTCCCGAGCAACCCCACCACCGGCTACCGCTGGGCCATCCAGGATTCTGCCGGCGGCATATTGCGCGCCCTCAGCCCCGAGGTTTACAGCAATCCGGAAGATGCCGGCGTGGTCGGCGCGGCCGGCCTCTCGACCTGGCGCTTCCAGGCTTTCGCCCCCGGCACCGGGCGTCTGCGCCTGACTTCGCAGCAACCCTGGGCGCCGGAAGTGTTGCCGGTGGAGACCTTTGACTGCGCCATTTCGGTGAACTGATCGTGGGCTGGCTGATCCTCGCGCTGATGGGTGCAGTGACCTTTCTCTATGGCCTCAGCACCCATGCGGCGCTGCTGTGTCTGTTGGTCAAACCGTTGCCGGTGCTGGCGTTGCTTGGCTGGCTGCATGACGCGCCACCCAGCGACTATCGGCGTTGGATCAGCCTCGGCCTGATTTTCTCGCTAGTCGGCGATGTATTGCTGGCGTGGCCGGGAGACCTGTTCGTGTTTGGTCTGGGTACGTTTCTGCTGGCGCATCTGGCGTACCTCAAGGCTTACCTCAGCGATTGCCGGCGCCTGGCCCTGCTGCCGCTGGTTCTCGCCTTGGGCGTCGAAGCAGTATTGCTCGGGATTCTTGTTTCCAACGGATTGGGGCCATTACTGTTTCCCGTCATCGTCTACGGCACGGCGGTCAGCGCGATGCTGTGGCGCGCACTCGCCCGTTTGGGAACTGCTGTGCCTAAACGCTCGGCGTTACTGGCGGCTGCGGGCGCACTGGCATTTGTGTTCTCCGACAGCGTGATTGGCATCAACCGTTTCGTCTCGCCGTTCCACACTGCGCCGTACATCATCATCCTCAGCTATTGGCTGGGCCAATGGGGTATTGCTGCTTCGGCCTTTAATAAAAGCGAACGACTCAAACAGTTTCCATAGCAATAACCTTAATTTCGATACGTTATAAAAGACTGTCAGATCTGACAGTGGCTCAGTTTTCGCTCCCTGATTACTCTTCCCTTGGCATCAATCAACCCCAAATGCAAAACAAGGAAGAGAACCATGAACGTATTCAAAAATAGCGCATCGGCGAATGCGGCAGAACCCTTTGTATCTGTCAACTGCGATTTTAAAGCATCGATTTCAAACCGCGTGGATTTCCGCTCTCAAAACATTCAGTACTTCGAGGACTACACAAGCGATGATATCGCACTTATTGCACGGTCATACGAGACTGGTTTTAATGATTCCAAAAAAGGGATGTTTTTGATTTTCCCCAAAGACATCCAATCGGGAAGTTACAAGCCATCTGATGAGAACTTTCCGTTTAAAAAATTCGAGTATTATGAAAATGCATCCAATGGAAACTATACAACTTCCTATACCTACGAAGCACAGAGCGGCACTGTTAATGTCGAAGTCATTTCAAACGACTCCAAGGCATTGCGCTGCCTGATCCAATTTGATTTCAAAGGCAAAGACAACAGGACCGAAGAACTGCGCGTACAAGGCGAAGCACAAATAAATATCTTCACACGCGCTTTATGATCTGGCGCTAGACAATGAATGACCAGTCGTCCCTTTTCGATTTGGTCATTCATCAGACTTTTCGGGTTTTACCCGCCGCCAAGCCCCTCTTCACATCCTCTGCGGTTTCCCACGTTTTATCAGACAACCCGCGCATCTGCGCGTCAGTTTGGCTAAAATGCCGGCCTTTTCATCGACACCGCCGGAACCGCCGTGAGCAAAGAACCCGATCGCATTTTCGCCCAGCCGATGGCCCAGGTGCCTGACTTCGCCTTCAACGAAGACGTGGTGCGGGTGTTCCCGGACATGATCAAGCGCTCGGTGCCGGGTTATCCGACCATCGTGGAAAATCTCGGTGTGCTCGCAGCGCAGTTCGCCCAGCCGAACAGCGTGCTCTACGACCTCGGCTCATCGCTCGGTGCGGTGACCCAAGCCCTGCGTCGCCATGTGCGCACTGACGGTTGCCGGGTGATCGCGGTGGATAACTCGGCGGCGATGGTCGAGCGCTGCCGCGAGTACCTCAACGGTCAGGATTCGATGTTCCAGGAGTTGCTGCCGGTCGAGGTGATCGAAGGCGACATCCTCGCCCTCGACTTCAAACCGGCCTCGGTAGTGGCGCTGAACTTCACCCTGCAATTCATTGCTCCGGAACAGCGCACGGCGTTGCTGTCGCGCATCCGCCAGTCGCTGCTGCCGGGCGGCGCGCTGATTCTGTCGGAGAAGCTGCGCTTCAACGATGCCGAAGAACATGCGCTGCTGACCGATCTGCACGTCGCGTTCAAGCGCGCCAACGGTTACAGCGAACTGGAAATCGCCCAGAAGCGCAGCGCCATCGAAAACGTCATGAAGCCCGACAGCCTCGAAGAACACCGCGAACGCCTGCTGGCCGCCGGGTTCTCGAAAGTCGTGCCGTGGTTCCAGTGTCTTAACTTTGCCTCGTTGATTGCCTTGCCATGATTGATCTGTCCCCCCTCGCCCGCCGTCTGGCCGGCACGCCGCTGGCCGAATGGGCCAGCACCCTGCAAGTGCAGCTCGACAAGAAAATGGAGAAGGGCCACGGCGATCTCGAGCGCTGGCAAAGTGCGCTGGACGCCCTGCCGAAGATCCAGCCAACCGAAGTCGACCTGCTCGACGGCCTGAAACTCGACACCGATTGCGACGACGAAACCCGCGCCCAGATGCGCACCGCGCTGATGGGGCTGTCGCCGTGGCGCAAGGGGCCGTTCGATCTGTTCGGCGTGCACGTCGACACCGAATGGCGCTCGGACTGGAAGTGGTCGCGGGTCTCTCCGCATCTGGATCTGAAGGGCAAACGCATCCTCGATGTCGGTTGCGGTAACGGCTACTACATGTGGCGCATGCTCGGTGCCGGCGCCGACAGCGTGATTGGCGTCGATCCGAACTGGCTGTTCTTCTGCCAGTTCCAGGCGGTGCAGCGTTATCTGTCAGAGCCGAATGCCTGGCACCTGCCTTTCCCGTTCGAAGACCTGCCGCCAAACCTCGAAGGCTTCGACACGGTGTTTTCCATGGGTGTTTTCTATCACCGCCGCTCGCCGATCGAGCATTTGCTGGCGCTGAAGGATTGCCTGGTGAAAGGTGGCGAGTTGGTGCTGGAAACGCTGGTGGTTGAAGGCGACAAGCATCAGGTGCTGGTGCCGGAAGACCGTTATGCGCAGATGCGTAACGTGTGGTTCCTGCCGTCGGTGCCGGCGCTGGAATTGTGGTTGCGTCGTGCCGGTTTCACCGATGTGAAATGCGTGGATGTCAGCACCACCACCGTTGAAGAACAGCGCGGGACCGAGTGGATGAAGTATCAGTCGCTGAGCGATTTCCTTGATCCTGAGGATCACAGCAAGACGATCGAAGGACTGCCGGCGCCGATGCGGGCGGTGATTGTCGCGAAGAAGTAAATCTTCCAAACACCACAAAACCTGTGGGAGCGGGCTTGCTCGCGAAGGCGGTGTGTCAGGTACATCAATGTCGCTTGGAACTCCCTATTCGCGAGCAAGCCCGCTCCCACATTGGTTTTGTGTTCAGTCTGCCGGTTTCGCGCGCCGCGCCCTGAAGAACTCGGTCAACACCGCCCCACACTCATCCGCCAACACCCCACCTTCATACAACACTCGATGGTTGAGAAAGCCCTGGGTAAAAAACTGCCCCTGACTCTGCACAATCCCGGCCTTGGGCTCCAACGCGCCGTACACCACCCGCGCAACCCGCGAATGCACGATCAGCCCGGCGCACATGCTGCAAGGTTCCAGCGTCACGTAGAGCGTGCTGCCCGGCAGACGATAGTTATCCACCACTTGCGCGGCGGCGCGGATCGCGACCATTTCTGCGTGTGCGCTGGGATCGCTGGTGCTGATCGGGCAGTTGAAACCACGACCAATGATCTCGCCGTCCTGCACCAGCACCGCACCCACCGGCACTTCGCCGAGGGCCGCGCCTTGGGCCGCCAACTCCAGCGCCTCGCGCATGAAGTCGCGGTCTCGGCTGCGGTCGATGATCGCCGCGGGGCGAATCTGGCGCATCACTTCACCTCGATGGCGGCCATCAGGCCGGTTTCCATGTGGTCGATCACGTGGCAGTGGAACATCCACACCCCCGGGTTATCCGCCACCAGCGCCACTTGCGCGCGCTCGTTCTTGCCCAGCAGGTAGGTGTCGGTGAAGTACGGCACGATCTTGTGCCGGTTCGACGCAATCACCTTGAAGCTCATGCCGTGCAGGTGGATCGGGTGCTGGTACTGGGTCATGTTCTTCAGTTCGAAAATATAGCTCTGGCCCAGTTTCAGGCTGGCGATCGGCCGATCGGCGCAGGTCTTGTCGGTGATGTCCCAGGCCTTGCCGTTGATCTGCCAAAGGCTCGGCGGCTTGCCGTTGTCGACATTCACCGACACCGACCCGACCCATTCGAAATTGAAGTTGAGTTTCTCGGCATTGGCCAGGTCCGGCTCGGCCACCGGGTTGGCCGGCAGCGCTTTCGGCCAGTCGGTCGGCGCATCATTGTTGGCCACCGAACGCAGGGTGCCCAGACGCACCGGGCCATTGCGCAGCGACAGTTCCTCACCGGCCGGCGGTGCCTTGATCGCCAGGCAGATGCGCATGCCGGGACCGAGCCAGTACTCCTTGCCCAACGGGCGCGGCTCGACCGGGTTGCCGTCCAGCGCATAGATCTGCGCTTCGACGCCGGGAATGTTGATGCGATAGGTCAGCGTGTTATCGAGGTTGAGCAAGCGTACGCGGGTGATCTGCCCCGCCGGTAACTCAATCACCGGCGAAGGCACACCGTTGATGGTCGACAACCGCCCCGCCGTACCGCCACGAGCCGCTTCACGGGGAATGCTGAACTCGACGAAGCGACCCTCGTCGTCGATGTGCCAGTTCTTCAGGCTCAGCGTCTTTTCGTACTTGAATCCGGTCGGCTCGCGCTCCTCGACAATCAACGGCCCAACCAGCCCGCGACCGAGTTCTTCGCTGCTGCTGACATGCGGGTGATACCAGTAGCTGCCGGCATCCGGCACACGGAATTTGTAATCGAAGTATTCGCCCGGCAGCACCGGTAGTTGCGACACGTACGGCACGCCGTCCATCTCCAGCGGCAGGCGAATGCCGTGCCAGTGAATGGTCGTCGCCACCGGCAGATGGTTGATGAAGCGCACCCGCAGCCACTCACCCTGACGCACGCGCAATTCGGTGCCCGGTGCCGACGGGCCGAAGGCCCAGGCTTCAGTCTTGTGCCCTGGCACCAACTCGACATCCAGTGGCGCGGCGATCAGTTCGTAGTCGTGACCGGCGTTGGCATCCGCAACCTTGCCCAACCAGTAACGCGTCGCGCCGCCGGCTCCCGCGCCAACCACTGCCAGACCGGCCAGGCCACCGAGGATTTGTCGACGGGAAAAGGACATGGACACAACTACCTCACAGATCAGCCGCAGGCCAGGGCGCCCGCAAAAGGCGAATACGATACACCTGCGCCTGGGAAACAGTAAGGGTGACGCGGCGGATGGCCGCAGATTCGCTCACCTGCGGGTGGTACATATGTACCGCACTGTCCTGGAACGAACGGCTCATTCTCGAGCTCTCTTCTCAAGGATCAGAGCCAATGAACCCAGCAGAAACCCGCACACTGCCGAACGCCGCCGACAAGGCCGCCCTCGGGCACATGGCCACGCAGGTCGTCACCGCTTGCCCGAGCCTGAACGACACGGCCCGTCAGGTCGCCACAGAGCTGATGACCAGACACGGCATCACCGGCCTCGACCCCGATCACGTCTATTACCACCGGTTCAGAACCGCGCAGAGCCTGTCCGTCTCCTTCACCGGCTGGCAGCACTATGGTGAAAAACCCTATGAGAGCCTGACCCTGACGCAACTGGTGATTCAGCGATTCCGAGTCACCGATCAGGACAATGCCGACTTGCTGGATCTGTACGGGGGCTTTTACAGCGCAGGGCCTGACGCCGAAAACTTCGATGCAACCAACGAGGTTCGCCTGCACGGCAACGAGGTGCTCAGGGCGTTCTGGGACATCAACTTCAGCGAGCGTTACCGCAACGAACTGCAAACCTTCTGGAACAACCACTCCGGCGAGTTCCGCACCCTGGCAAAATGCAGCTTCCTCGGCAAAGCCGTCGAAGCGCGGGAGCTCGGTCACCTGAGTGACGATGACTTTCTGACAGTGGTCAATGCGGTCATCGGCCCGCTGACCTGGCCCGTCGACCTGCACACCCTGCAAACAGAAACCGGGGGCGTCCATGGCGCGCAGGTCTACACCCTGGATATCGCCGGTCATGTCGCCACGGACATCCTGCGCATCATCGATTCAAAGGGGCGGCATATCGTTTACGTCCCCGGAGACACTCAGGCATTCCATGTACTGAATACACCTTACGAGCTGCACTGGTGGGCTCTGCAACAACTGAACGAAAACGCGCCGCGCGAGCTGTTCCTCAAACACTTCCCGCTGGCCGACCGGCACTCGATGACCGAGAACATCAGCGATCTGATGAATCGCCTGGTCGCCACCTGGGGGCACGGCGATCATCACCTTATCAATCAGAATGAACAGGCAGTCAGCGAGGACGCGTTCAGCTGGCTTCGTGATTCCACCCGCAACGCCATGTTCGCTGAAGCCGACCTTTCCCTGACCTCAAATGGCGATCTGCGCAAGAAACTGTGGATCGGCTACTTGAGCGCCGGTCTCAAAGTACTGGGTCCGATGGCCGTCGTCGGCTGGCCCGTGGCATTGCCGGTGATCGGCGCCAGCCTCGCCAGCATGGGGCTGAACATTGATCAGGCGGTCAACGGCAAGACTACCGCGGAGCGCAAGGATGGAGTGATCGGAGCAATCGTCAGTGGTATCGATGCGTTGTTCAACCTGCCGTTTCTTGCCGAGTTCGATGGTGCATCGCCAGCCGTCGAGGCCGGAGAAATGGCTGAGGCCGATACGGCAACCGAACTGGAGCCGGAACATCCGAATGAAGTGTTTCCAGCCCTGGAGGAGTTGTCTTCGACAGCGCCTGAAACCGTGCAGGTGCCTGAGATTCCTCCACACTATCGATCGAACGAACTGCTGGAAGGTCTGACACCGGTATCCGAGACTGGCAAGTTTCAGGGTATCTACAGGCTGAATGCCGACCCTCCCTACGCCATCGTCTTGAAAGACACGGCTTATTACGTCCGCTACTTCACCGACTCACAGGGCGGCGGATTCTGGGCGATCGTCGATCCGGTGAGACCCAATCAGCTTATCCATGCAATGCCGGTGCGCTTGAATGACGAAGGGGTTTGGGAGCGCATGACTCAGTTGGGCCTCAAGGGCGGCGGTCAATGCCTCGGCAAACAATGCACCGTAGACGTGGTACTGGAACTCGACGAGCTCGAGCCGACACCCGAGGAATCCGCGCAGCTCGTAGAACCCGTCGCTTCACCTGCCCCACCCCCTGCCGAACCCCAGCCTTCGACCTCCAATGCGATCCATCAGGTCCAGACGCCCTACGACGTTGCCGGGGCACGACGGCTCGAGCTGAAACGCTGGGCGCTGCAACTGCGCGAAACCCATGTCCGTCTGCAGATTGGTCCCGATGGCGGGTTTATCGCTCCAGACCGTTATGCGCTGTATTTCGCCGACAAGGCGAGCGCACTCCTGACTTCCGCCAGACGCTTCTTCGGCAACCTTCCATGGGCGAACCTGCCTCCACGCCCGCCGATTCCGGCGGTCACGCCCTCGACGACCTTCGCCGACTTCATTGCACAGGCACTCGAAGAAGCGCCCGGCCTGGTCATTGGCGAGACCCCGGACCGTATCACCAGCATGCGATTGATCATCCAGAACATGCCCGTGCTGGCGCGCAATGGAGTCAAGACACTCTACCTACGTCGATTGCTCAATGACTTTGCCCAGGTCGAACTGAATGACTACTTCAGGTCCGGCGTCATGTCCGAAGACCTGCAACTGTACCTGAGCCGGCTCGGCACCGATCCCGCAGCGCAGTTTGACGAACTGGCGCTGGTCAGGACGGCCCGACAAAACGGTATTCGGGTCCAGGCCACCGATTGTGCGGCGACCTACAAAAAACCCGTTGCGCTCACGCTGCCTGAACAGCAGATGGCGACCACCCACCTGACAGCCGACATCATGTTCATCGACGAGACCATGAATGACGTTGGCAAGTGGGTGGTGCTGACGGGAGTCGAAAATACCAATACGTTCAGGGGGGTGGCCGGTATCAGCGAACTGAAAGGTGGAATCGGCGTTCGGATCGAGGAAGTCGATCCGGGACAGGGCGAGCGCATTGAGCCAGACCCAGGCGTTGCGATAGAACGCGGCCCCCATCCACAGACACAGACATTGCGCGGAACCGTCGATACCCATTTCGCCGATCTGCTATTGCGCGCAGAAGCGCCTTTGGTAAGCCGCAGCGAGTTGCAGATCCATCAATTGCTTTATCGCGCAGGCATGTATGTTTTCGATCGTTTCGAAGGGGTCTACCGATTGTTTCACCGCAGCCAGACGGGCGAGGTTGTACAAACCCCCGTTCAGACTTTCGCGGATGGGCGCTACTACATTGATCGACCATCCTGGGGGACGGTCAACCGCGTTCCCTACGATAATCTTGAACAGTTATCCAGCGCACTGAAGCAGATGGGACTGCAACTCCAAAGCCGTCTTCCAGCTTGATCGGAAACCGGGCGGGTCAATTTCGACCCGCCCGGGTTACGGATCGCTCGTTCGCTGCGGAGTTTTCCTATCCGGTTTTCCCCAAATACGACAATCAATCGTCACCCTAGCTGACAGACGTGTCGTGCCTGCACTTGAAATGATCGCGGTGTTTTTTCAACCACCACGCTCAAGGAAAGACTGTGGACACAACAAAAGACATCGCCCTGCCCAACGCCGACGACCGGAAGGCGCTCAAGGCATTGGTGCCGACACTGGTCGCGGCCTGCCCCGACATGTACGAAATGGCCTGCGCCATCGCCAAGGACATCCTCGCCAGACATGACCTCGCTCACCTGGAACCCGAACAGGTTTATTGGCATCGGTTTCACGCAGCACAAAGCAGCTCTCGAACGTTCACAGGCTGGGAGCACCTGTTCGAAACTCCGCGTGAATCGATGACCCTGCCACAGCTGGTGATCCAGCGATTCAGCGTTCACGACCAGGACAACGCCGACCTGCTCGACGCCGATGCCGGTTTCTACACCGCAGGACCGGAGGCGGGCACCTACAACGAGAGCAACGAGGTACGCCTGCACAGCAGTGATGTATTGAAAGCGTTCTGGGGAATCAACTTTGCCGATCGTTACCGGAAAAAAGTCGATGCGTTCTGGAGCAAACAGGCAAAGACCTTCAGGGCCCTGGCCAAATGCACCTTTCTGGCAAAGGCCATGGAGGATCGTGAAAGTGGTCGGCTGTCGGATGACAACTTCAGAACGGCCGTCAAAGCGGTCGCCGGCAATGTGAGCTGGCCGGTCACCCGCCAGATGCTCGAAGACGAAGCCCTGCCGGCTGACGGCTTGCGGATCGGCCTGCTGAAAATCGGCGGTTTCGTCGCGACCGACATCCTGTGCATCACCGATGGCCATGGCGGCGTGATCCTTTACGTACCGGGGGAAATCTGGGGGGTGCATGCCTTGCAAAACGCTCGCGACCTGCATTGGTGGGTGCTGTCGCAAATCAGAAAACCTTCCGATCGAAAACGCTTCATGGCGCATTTCCAGGTCGCCGATCACGACATCATCGAAGACACATCATGGCGTGCGGTCGCGAAACGGCGATGGCTCTGGGCACTAGGCCCGCTCGCCGGAGTCGTCTCGGAACTGTGGCGCGCCCCGCATATCGAGAATGTCGGACTCAATCATGCGCTGGATCTCTTGGTCAGTACCTGGGACAGCGACGATCACTCCCTCGTCGCCCGTACAGGCAATGCACTGACCACCGATGTGTTCACTTTTCTGGGAACCGCCACCCACGCCCGCATGATCAGCGATGGGGAATTCATGATGCATTCCAATGGCGATCTGCGTAAAAAACTGTGGGTCGGCTATCTGAATGCTTTCAATCGCATGTTCGGTCCCATGGCAGCCGTTGGCTGGCCGGTGGCGTTGGCGGTGGTCGGTGCAGGCATCGCCAACGTTGGCCTGCAGATCGACCAGGCAGTCAATGGCAAGACGCCAGAGGCGCGCAAGACTGGCGTGACCGGGGCGATATTCACGGCCATCGATACCGTGTTCAACGCCCTTTTCATCAAGGGCGGCGCGCTTCTGCCCGAAATTGCCGAAACCGAAACATTCATCGAACCGGAAGAAGAACTCGCTCATACGGCGCTGTCCATCTCACCGCAAGAAAAACTCGCCGAAGCGGCACTGGCCCGTTCGCCGCTGCCAACGCTGGCCGAGATCGCGCCGAAACAGGTATTGCCTGCGGCACCGGAGGATTTTCTCGCATCGTTCAAGACCGAAATCGGCGAAAGCACCCGGATGGAGACCGGCAATCCGAAACTGCAGGGGATCATTCAAACCGCTTCCGGCAAGCATTACATCTATATGCGCCGTGCCGGATCCGACGGCTTCTACCAGGTGCGCTACGTCGAGCAGATGCGCGGCTGGGTTATCGTCGATCCGAGCAATCCCTATTCGTTTTATCGCAACGTGCCGGTGCGCCTGAACGAAGCACTCAAGTGGCAACCTGTCGCACGCCCAGGCCTCAGGGGAGGCGGAAAAATATTCGGCGACTGGCCCTGGGGACATACTGCCGATCCGCTGCCCGAAGTGGCGATGCAACCCATGCCGTATGACATTCCTCAACCCTACAGAGCGACGCTGCGCTGGGTAGCGCAAGGCCAGACCGATGACTTTGCGCTGGACACCCTGCAGGGAGGCGACAATGTTTATCAGGACTTCAAGATGCTGCGTCGCAGCCTGTATGACGCCTCCATCGACTCGTTCAGCGCCCCGAATCTGCCTCCGCGTCCAGCCCTACCACCACTCAAGCCTGCAAAACCCTTCGCGGAGATGACCAAGCGTCTGCTCAAGGAAGTCCCGGGGCTGGTGCTCGGTCAGGACAACGCCGCCTCAGGCGCCCGTGGTGTATTGATCGACAACTTCAAGGCACTGAACAAACAGAAGGTCAGAACCCTGTATCTGGATCATCTGCTGACCGACTTCCATCAGGCGGAACTGGACTTGTTCCACAAGACTGGCAAGCTGCCACCCGCACTTGAGGACTATCTCAAAGCCCTCGACACCCGATTCGCTGCCGATCCTGCCGGCCCCCATTCCTACACGGAACTGGTGAAAGCCGCCCAGAAAAACCATATCCGCATACAAGCTATCGATTGCATGGCCAGCCGCCGCTTTCCGAATATGGAGAACACCTCCGAGGTCAGCAGCCGGAAGATGATGAATTATTTTTCCGACGCGGTGATCCGGGCCGATCAAGCAGCACGAGGATCCCATCGCTGGATAGCCCTGGTAGATGAGACACGCGCCAGCACCTTCGACAAGGTCGCCGGACTCAGCGAGCTGGAGGGTGCCGCTTCATTGCGCATCGAAGAACTGCCCGTGGGCAAGGCTGGCGTGTTATCGACCGACCCGGGCAAGAAGGTGCGGGACCTGTTGGGCAACCCCATCGATCTGATCAAAAGCGACATGCGTTTGCAATTGAATGCGCCGCCCCCGTTGGCCTCCGCCCGCACGCTGGAAGAGGCCTTGCCCGCAAGAGGCATGTTCATGCTTCAGGAACCGTCCACGCTGGTCCACCGCAGCGGCGACGGGACGCTGGTACATACGCCGATCCAGCAGGATGCCGGAGGTTTTTTCATCGTTCGCCCCCGATGGGCGACAGTCAGCGGCCGTCATTTCGACAGTGTGCATGAGCTGACACAAGCGCTGGCAGATGAAGGCTTGACGCTCAAACGGGTGCGAATAGATCCGATGGTAACGCCAGAAACCCCAGGCATCGAACCTGCCGACGCAGGTACGTTGGCCACTCCTGAAATGCCGCTGACTGACACCGCTGTCACCCATTCGCCCTATGACATTCCCAAGCCGTTTCGCAGCGAACTGAAGAACGCCGCCATCATCGGCAATGAACGCATACTGGGCGATGCATTCGAGAGCCTCGACAGTCACTCCCCCCTCAACGCATTCAGGGCTCTGCGCAGGCAGCTGCGTGAAGCAGCCACGCATTTTTTCGCAGAGCTGAACTTACGTCCGCGTCCGGTCCTGCCTACTGTAGACCCGACCGTGACAGCCGAGTCATTCATCGAACAATTGCTCGCTCGGTTCCAGGGGCTGGTCATCGGTGAGAGCCATGCCGATATCGGCAGTAAACAGTGGCTCATCGAACAGATGCCGACCCTGGCCCGCAAAGGTGTGAAAACGCTTTACATGGAACACCTGCTCACGGACTTCCATCAGGCAGCCCTGGACAACTTCGCCAGGACTTCCGTGATGTCCCAGGACCTTGAGCTTTATCTGGAAAGCCTCGACCAGGGTCACATGACCGACCCGACACGGCGCTACACCTTTCTCAATCTGGTGAAAGAGGCCAACCGCCACGGCGTGCGCATCCAAGCCATCGACTGCATGGCCAGTTACAGACTGGAAGGCATGCGAGGCCTCGACCCGACAATCCGCCAGAAGATGATGAACTTCTTCGCCCACACGATCATCGAGGCCGACCAGGCCGCACGCGGCCCGCACAAATGGGCCGCGCTCATGGGCAATTCACACTCCAATACCTTCGAGGGCGTCGCAGGGGTCAGTGAGCTGGAAGACGCCGTCGGCCTGCGCATCGAGGATGTCGGCTACGGCGAGGCTCGTGGATTCGAACCGGATCCTGGCAAGACTTTTCTTGACCATAACGGCAATCCGACCGGCCGCGTACAAGGTGATATCCGCCTGCAAGTGCAAACACCGTGGAAAGCCGGGACGAAAAAGGAGATCGATCAATTGCTGAGTCGTCCGGGGATGTACACCTTGAAACAGGAGCCCCGCGAAACGCTGCTTCTGCACCGCGGTCGCGACAACGTGATTGCACGTACGCCGATCCACTTTGAATCCGGTCGCTATTTTATCGAGCGTCCCGCCTGGCCCACGCTCCATGAGAAGCGCTTCGGCAGCGTCGAAGCCTTGCTCAAGGCGCTGAACGAACGGGGCCTGACCCTGGCCGGCTGGCACGGGCCTTTGTAAGCGGCAACAAAAAGGCAGAAGTAGCTTGTTACTGTTGATAGGCACAACAGCCTGACAAAAAGCAAAAACCTTCCGTAGAATGCCGGCGTGGCTATGGAACACCTTCCTTCTAAACCCTCCGAACTAGGGGTTCCGCTCTCCACACCGCGCCTGCTCCCAGCAGGCGTTTTCATATCGGCTGTAGACATGATCCTGCAGCTAGCTCACGACGGCGACCCAAGGAGAAAATCAAGAATGAATCAGGAGCTGTACCTGCGTCGCCGGAGCAAAGTTCACGTCCCGATGGGCACTGGCGGCGCCACGCGCGCTCAGGTCGCGTCGGCTGTCCGGGAAATCGCGGCGTTCCGATGCGTACTGTCAGAGCCTCTGATTAAACAAATCGGCCTGTTGTCGGCGACAGAACTTAAGTACTGGTTGCGTGACATTGTCGGAGTTCTTCGGCGCAGGAGTGGCGCTCATGTGCACCACCGGCCGTTTTATCCTGACTTTCCTGAGCAGATTCTGACGGCCTCGGAGGCCGATCTGTACCTCAACGCCGTCATGCATTACCTCACGCTTCGACGTTTACCAGCGACTGAAGAATCTCGACCTCCATTGCTGGAAGGCAAGCTCGTACCCTGGGTTATCGAATCGGGAAGCATCCCCGAGTTCGAGTCACTTTTGGAGCCGCTGGTTTCATCTCGCACATCACTCTGCGAAGAAGAAACTGCCGATGTCATCTGGTTTATCCGTCACTACAAAAGTGATGTGTTCCGCCTGCTGCCTGACGTCGTCCCGTTCCGGGAGATCCGGGCACAGGTTGGCGGCGCACTGATCCTGTATGTCGCTGGCGATGCTCGGGTGGATGCATTCCTGGAGCAAAACGTCGAAACAGCGACTGACGTGCTACGACTTGCGATCGCGTTGAATGGAGGAGACGTGTCACTGGCAACAGCTTCGACACGTTTCAACGCGATGAAGCGCTCGATGCGCCGTCTGTTGTTGAGCCTGCTCGATCGAATACCCAACGCTACAGAAGACGTGATGCGGCAAGCCGAGCGATGGAAACGCCTGGCTGAAGTACTTCATCCGGGTGACTACCCCGATAAGTACCCAAGAGCGCTGGCCGCCATTACCGCAGCACGTCGCAACGAAGCGCCTGCCTCATTTGGTTCACGTGTCGAAACATTATTCGCCCAGCGTGATATTGCCAAGCTTGTGCCCGTGCTACAGAGCCGTCCCGGTGAGTTCGCACGACGGCTGGACGCGACCCTGCGGCGCGCGACGGAACCTGAGTCGGTTCTCGATGCGTTCGAGATTGTTGCACCACAAGTGTCTTCGCCTGTCCTGCTGCAGTTGCTGGCCCAGTCACGTGCGCCGCGCCCCCTGCCACTTCGGGCGTTCACACCGAAAGGTTCATTCGCGAAAATCTATGGCATCAAGGATGACCGAGAGCCTCTCGCACCCGCAGTGCTAGCTCGTGCAGCCCGAATCTGCGAGGACGCTCTGATAACGCGCTTTGCGACACTGCCGCTATTGGGTCGCTGTTACATCGATTCAGAATTACGCGAATACAGGGTACCGTTGGCACAACGCGCTTCTTCGAAATCGCTACGGACACTGGTGCGGGGCAGCCGATTGCCGATGCCCGACACACGTTTCATTCGCCTTTTTCTGTGGTGGAAAAACGGTCGTTCACGTACGGACATCGATCTGTCCGCCGCATTCTTCGATGTCGACTTCGTGTTCAAGGAAACGGTTGCGTACTACAACCTGAGAGATTACGGCGACTGCCATAGCGGCGACATCGTCGACGCACCCGAAGGGGCTTCGGAGTTCATCGACCTCGACCTTGAAGTCCTCGTCGAGAAGGGTATTCGTTATGTCGTCACGTCCATCAACTCGTACACCCAGCAGCCCTACTGCGATCTTCCAGAATGCTTCGCTGGCTGGATGGCCCGCACCGATACGGCATCGGGCGAAGTATTCGAGCCGCGAACCGTGTTCGATCGAATCGATATCGCATCCGACACACAGATCTGTCTGCCATTTGTGATGGACTTGAGAGAGCGACGCGTGATCTGGGCCGACCTTGGACTGACCGCTGCTCCCCGGTGGAACAATGTCGGGAACAACCTCAGCGGAATATCTTTGATGCTGCGGGCTTTGGTACATACACCACGACCTGATCTGGAGACGCTGTTCGACTTGCATGTACGAGCACGAGGCGAACGAGTGGCTTCGCCGCAGCAGGCACAAGCGGTGTTTGCACCTGATCAAGGGATAACGCCGTTCGATACGGATTTAATTCGGGCACAGTTCCTCTAACACTTGCACGTGTCTTTGCCATTCATTTGGAACGGCAACTCTTGCCTCGGCACTTTCCGCCCAAAAACAAAAATGCCAGTCAGCTTAGCTGACTGGCATTTTCTATATCCCCTCTTGCACCTCAGTGAATCCAACCTTGAATTCTAGAGGGCGAGGCGCGGGCTCACTCCCACTCAATCGTCGCCGGCGGCTTGCTCGACACGTCGTAAGTAACGCGCGAGATACCCTCGATTTCATTGATGATGCGGCCGGAAACGGTTTCCAGCAATTCGTAAGGCAGGTGTGCCCAACGGGCGGTCATGAAGTCGATGGTTTCCACCGCACGCAGGGCCACGACCCAGGCGTAACGACGGCCATCGCCGACCACGCCAACCGATTTCACCGGCTGGAACACGACGAAGGCCTGGCTGACCTTGTGGTACCAGTCGGCCTTGCGCAGTTCTTCGATGAAAATGTGGTCGGCGCGACGCAGCAGGTCGGCGTATTCCTTCTTCACTTCGCCAAGGATCCGCACGCCCAGGCCCGGACCCGGGAACGGGTGACGGTAGACCATGTCGTACGGCAGGCCCAGTTCCAGACCCAGACGACGGACTTCGTCCTTGAACAGTTCGCGCAGTGGTTCGACCAGTTTCAGGTTCATTTCTTCCGGCAGGCCGCCCACGTTGTGGTGCGACTTGATCACGTGGGCCTTGCCGCTTTTCGCGCCAGCCGACTCGATCACGTCCGGGTAGATGGTGCCCTGGGCCAGGTACTTGATGTTGTCGAGCTTGCAGGATTCGGCATCGAACACGTCGATGAAGGTGCGGCCGATGATCTTGCGCTTCTTCTCTGGATCGGCTTCGCCGGCCAGGTTGTTCAGGAACTGGTCTTCGGCGTTGGCGCGGATCACCTTGACGCCCATGTTCTCGGCGAACATGGCCATCACTTGCTCGCCTTCGTGCAGACGCAGCAAGCCGTTATCGACGAAGACGCAGGTCAGTTGATCACCGATGGCCTTGTGCAGCAGCGCCGCAACCACCGAGGAATCCACACCGCCGGACAGACCCAGCAGCACGTTGTCGGTACCGACCTGTGCGCGGATGTTGGCGATGGCGTCTTCGGCGATCTTCGACGGGGTCCACAGGGCTTCACAGCCGCAGATGTCCAGCACGAAGCGCGACAGGATGCGACCGCCCTGCTTGGTGTGGGTCACTTCCGGGTGGAACTGCACGCCGTAGTAGGCGCGCTCGTCGTTGAACATGCCGGCGATCGGGCAGCTCGGGGTGCTGGCCAGGATGTGGAAATCGCTCGGCATCCTGGTGACCTTGTCACCGTGGCTCATCCACACGTCGAGGCCGAACAGGCCGTCAGCGTCGATATGGTCTTCGATGCCGTCGAGCAGGCGACTCTTGCCGACCACGTCAACGCGGGCGTAACCGAACTCACGCAGCTCGGAGCCTTCAACCTTGCCGCCCAGTTGTTCGGCCATGGTCTGCATGCCGTAGCAGATACCGAAGACCGGTACGCCCAGGTCGAACACCGCTTGCGGGCAGCGCGGGCTGTTGGCTTCGTGCACGGACTCGGGACCGCCGGCGAGGATCACGCCTTTTGGCGCAAATTCGCGGATCGCATCTTCGTCCATGTCGAACGGGTGCAGTTCGCAGTACACACCGATCTCGCGCACGCGGCGGGCGATCAGTTGGGTGTATTGCGAACCGAAGTCGAGGATCAGGATGCGGTGAGCGTGAATGTCGAGGGCCATGATTCAGTCTCGTCTAAATAATTCAGAAACAGTCTTGATTCAGAAACGACTCGGGGCTGAATAAAACAGCCCCGGTCATTTAACGTTTTGCTTGAAGCCTCAACCTACGCGGTAGTTTGGCGCTTCCTTGGTGATCTGCACGTCGTGAACGTGGGATTCGGCCATGCCGGCACCGGTGATCCGCACGAACTCAGGCTTGGTGCGCATTTCTTCGATGTTGGCGCTGCCGGTGTAACCCATGGAAGAACGCAGACCGCCCATCAACTGGTGGATGATCGCGCTCAGGGTGCCCTTGTAAGGAACACGGCCTTCGATGCCTTCCGGAACGAGTTTCTCGGCGCCTGCCGAGGAGTCCTGGAAGTAACGGTCGGAGGAACCTTGAGCCTGGGACATGGCGCCCAGCGAACCCATGCCGCGATAAGCCTTGTAGGAACGGCCCTGGAACAGTTCGATCTCGCCCGGCGCTTCTTCGGTACCGGCGAACATCGAGCCCATCATCACGCAGGAAGCACCGGCAACGATGGCCTTGGACAGGTCACCGGAGAAACGGATGCCGCCGTCGGCGATCAACGGAACACCGGTGCCTTCAAGGGCAGCGGCGACGTTGGCGATGGCACTGATTTGCGGAACGCCGACACCGGCGACGATACGGGTGGTGCAGATCGAGCCAGGGCCGATACCGACCTTGACCGCGTCGGCGCCGGCTTCGGCCAGGGCCTTGGCGGCTGCGCCGGTGGCGATGTTGCCGCCGATCACCTGCACTTCAGGGAAATTCTCTTTGACCCAGCGAACGCGGTCGATCACACCTTTGGAGTGACCGTGAGCGGTGTCGACCACCACCACGTCCACTCCGGCATTGACCAGAGCGGCAACGCGGTCACCGGTGTCTTTACCGGTACCGACCGCAGCGCCAACGCGCAGACGACCCTGGTCGTCCTTGCTGGCCAGCGGGTAGGCCTTGGCTTTTTCGATGTCTTTGACAGTCATCATGCCTTTGAGGGCAAACTTGTCGTCGACGATCAGGACTTTTTCCAGGCGGTGCTTGTGCAGCAGCTCGCGGACTTCGTTCTTGTCGGCGCCTTCGCGAACAGTGACCAGACGCTCTTTCGGCGTCATCACTTCACGAACGGTGGCATCCAGACGGGTTTCGAAACGTACGTCACGGGAAGTGACGATGCCGACCAGGTCGCCATCGTGCAGCACCGGAACACCGGAAATGTTGTGCATGCGGGTCAGTTCGAACAGATCACGAACCGTGGCGTCAGCCTCGATGGTGATCGGGTCCTTGACCACACCGGCTTCGAACTTCTTGACCTTGCGAACTTCGGCAGCTTGCTGCTCGATGGTCATGTTCTTGTGGATAATGCCGATGCCACCTTCCTGAGCCATGGCGATTGCCAGACGGGCTTCGGTGACGGTGTCCATGGCGGCAGAAACCAGAGGAATGTTCAGCTCGATGCCACGGGTAAGGCGGGTCTTCAGACTGACTTCGTTAGGAAGCACCTCGGAATAACCGGGCACTAGGAGAATGTCGTCGAAGGTCAGAGCTTCTTGGCTGATACGCAGCATCGCGGGGGCTCCCGAGCGGGAAAATGGAAGCGCGCCATTATACTCAGACACCCTACCGGGCTCAATGTAAAACTTGTCTTATATCAATGTTGCTGATGTACGGGAAAAACGCCCCCTACAACTCGACCTTGACCCAGCTCACCGGTTGATCCAGCCAATCGGCGAATTCGTCGATGAAACTCTGCTTGAACCCCGCCTCCAGCCAGTTGTTGAAGATGAAACCGAGGTTGGAAAACCCGCACTCCTGCAAATACAGAAAACCGTTGATGTCGTCCTCATGCCCGCATTCCGGGCAGGTGAAGTTATCGGTGCGGCCCGGCATCCAGTCTTCCAGGCTTTCGAACAGCGCTTCGCCGATTTCCTGACGGCATTCGGCACAACCGGCTTCTTCGAGAAACCCCTTGGCCGGGGTGTAGATGCAGCGCTTGGTGATGACCTCGAGACCGTTGATCGGCTCGCCGAACGGCAGCGCCTCGGGGTACAGCACCACCGCACGGGCACCATCGGCGATGGCGTAGGCCATGCGATTGCCGGTACGTCCGCAAGTGCTCAGCTCTTCCTTGACGATGTTCTTGCGCACCAGCCAGCGCAGAATCGCCCGAGCGCGGGGCTCGTGCACCGGCAGGTTGGAGATTTTCGGGACGATGATGCTCTGCGAATTCATGAAAAGTCCTGCGGTATGGCTTCTGACGCCTTCGCGGGCAAGCCCGCTCCCACAAGGTTCTCAGTCGCTCACACATCCTGTGTACATCTGAGAAATCTGTGGGAGCGGGCTTGCCCGCGAAGAGGCCCTAAAGGCCGGCAGCTTAATCCCTGAGCCACTCAGGTCAAGTGCTTAAATAGCGGCCGATCAGCGCAATCCCGCTCGCCAGCACCAGCCAGGTCACCAGCCGCACGAAGGCCTCGCGGGACAGGCGCATGGTCAGCCGCCGTCCGACCCACAAGCCCAGCGCCATGGCCGGCAACAGGCACAGCGCAAGCATCAACAAGGGTAGCTCGGCATACACCCCGGCGATGGCGAACAGGCTCAAACGCACCACCGTGCTGCAACTGATCAGCGCACTTTGCGTGGCCCGCGCCGCGTCTTTTGGCAGTCGGCTGTTGAGGTAGATCGCATAAAGAAAGCCGCCACTGCCGAACAACGCCCCGAACAAACCGCCCACCGTGCCCATCGGCAACGCCCACCCAGCAGATAACTGCGCCGGTCGCGCCTTGATCCACAAGCTGTAGATCGCATAGGCACTGATAAACAACCCCATCAGCAGCAACAGCAGATCGGACTTGAGGTTGAGCAGGAAAATCACCCCCAGCGTGCAGCCCACCGCCATGCACGGCAACAGCCGCAGCAATTCCGGTTTAGCCACGTCGCGCCGCGACGGCAGCAGGTTGCCGAACGCCGCGACGAAATCCAGCAGCACCAGCAACGGCACGATTTTCGATAGCGGCATGAACAGAATCAGGATCGGCCCGGCCACCAATGCGGTACCGAAACCGGCAATCCCGAACACGATGTAGGCCAACGCGATGGCCAACCCGATCACCACCCAGCCCTGCGCGCCCCACGACCATTCGCTCAACAACCCCGCCACGCTCATTCGCTCGCTTCCTTTATAAGCCTGCGATGACTTTAGCCAGCGCCGAGGGTTGCGACTAATATCATCGAAACCGCCAAGCCATCTCGAAAAGGCATGTCTCGTGCTTTCAACCCGCCAATTGCGCTACTTCGTGGAAATCGCCGAGAGCGGCAGCTTCAGTGCCGCTGCCGAACGGCTGTTCATTGCTCAGTCGGCGCTGAGCCGGCAGATCAAGGACATGGAAACCCGCCTGCAAACGCCGCTGTTCGAACGCACCGCACGCCAGCCCCGGCTCACCGCCGCTGGCGAAGCGTTCCTGCCCCGGGCGAAAAACCTGCTGAATGAATTGAACAAGGCCAGCACTTTGGCCTCGGAAATTGGCCAGGGCCAGCGCGGCACCTTGCGCCTTTGTCACTCCAGCACCGTGCCGATCAGCGGCCGACTGTTGCACGACATGAGCGCATATCTGGAGCAGCAACCCGGCGTTTCGCTGGACATCGGCTCGCTCTCCTCGGAAGCACAACTTGAAGAACTGGCCGAGGGCCGCCTCGATATCGGCCTTCTGCGGCTGCCGGTGCTGCGCCAGCGCGAGGGCGTTCAGATTGTGCCGCTCTACACCGAACGTTTGCTGCTTGCCGTGCCGGCGGATCATCGACTGGCTTTGGCGGAGGCAGTCGACCTGGCGCAACTGAAAGACGAAGCATTCATTTCCATCCCGCACCCGCAGCGCGGCGGGCTGAGTTATTTGTGCGCCGACCTGTGTATGCGTCACGGTTTTTTCCCTCAGGCTGCGCGGGTGATGTCGCGCAAAACCACGCAATTGCAGTTGATCCAGGCCGGATTCGGCATTGCTCTGTTGCCGGAATCGATGCAGGACATCGCGCCCGCCGGCGTGAGATTTCTGCCGCTGACCAGCGATTGCCAGAGCATCGTCGCCCTCGCTTCTCGGCAAAATCCCACACCTCTGGTGCAACACTTCCTCCAGACATTCACCGGCGAATGCCTTTAAACTGCGCCCCATGATTAAAGATCCCTTTGCAAGACTCGGCCTGGACCGCGAAGTCCTGACCGTCAGCCAGCTCAACGGCCGCGCGCGGGTGTTGCTCGAAGACGTGTTCAGCAACATCTGGGTCGAAGGCGAAATCTCCAACCTCGCCCGCCCGGCGTCCGGCCACGTGTATTTCACGCTCAAGGACAGTGGCGCGCAGGTGCGTTGCGCGCTGTTCCGCCAGAATGCGGCGCGTGTGCGTCAGGCGCTGAAGGATGGCCTGGCGGTCAAGGTGCGCGGCAAGGTCTCGCTGTTCGAAGGGCGTGGCGACTATCAGCTGATCCTCGACACCGTGGAGCCGGCCGGTGACGGTGCCCTGCGCCTGGCCTTCGATGCCTTGAAGGAAAAGCTCAGCGCCGAAGGCCTGTTCAGTGCCGAGCGCAAGGTGCCGCTGCCGGCGCACCCGCAGCGCATCGGCATCATCAGTTCGCCGACCGGCGCGGTGATTCGCGACATTATCAGCGTGTTCCGCCGCCGCGCGCCGCAGGTGCAACTGACGCTGATTCCCACCGCCGTTCAGGGCCGCGAAGCCACCGCGCAGATCGTCCGCGCCCTGAAACTGGCGGATGCCCGTGGGTTCGACGCGCTGATCCTGGCCCGTGGCGGCGGCTCGCTGGAAGACCTCTGGTGCTTCAACGAAGAGGCGGTGGCCCGGGCGGTGGATGCCTGCGTCACGCCGATCGTCAGCGCAGTCGGCCATGAAACCGATGTGTCGATCAGTGACTTCGTGGCGGATGTGCGTGCGCCGACGCCGTCCGCTGCTGCTGAACTGCTTGCCCCGGATTCCAGCCATCTGATCCGGCAGGTCGAAAGCCTGCATCGCCGGTTGGTGATGCGCATGCGTGACCGCTTGATGCGCGATCGCCTGCGCCTTGAAGGCATGACCCGCCGCTTGCGCCATCCTGGCGAGCGTCTGCGTCAACAGGCACAGCGCCTGGATGATCTGGACATGCGCATGCGTCGGGCGTTCGAGCGCCAGCTCAATACCCGTCGTGAACGCCTGATCCGCCTGGAAACCCGCCTGGCCGGGCAGCATCCGGGACGCCAGCTGGCCCTGTTGCGCCAGCGTCTCGACAGCCTCGCCGAGCGCCTGCCACGCGCGATGAACGAAGGCTTGAAACGCCGTCGCCTGCAGTTGCAAAGCCAGATGCAGACCCTGCACGTGGTCAGCCCGCTGGCGACTCTCGGCCGTGGCTACAGCATTCTTCTGGATGAGCGCGGCAACGCGATTCGCAACGCCGCGCAGACTCACACCGGCCAGCGCCTCAAGGCCAGACTGGGCGAAGGCGAACTGCAAGTGCGCGTCGAGGACAATCACCTGACGCCTGTCACTCTCTCTTTACTGGACTGATCCATGCCGCGTTTTCTTGCTCCGCTGCTGTTCCTGTGCCTGACCTTCAACGCCCACGCCGACAGTTACATCACCCGCCTGCTGAACAAACCGGTGCCGGGCGGCGTGGCGGTCGTCGATCTGGGGACCGCTGCGCAAGCGCCTAAAGCCACGTATCAGGGCAAACCGGTGCTGGTGGTCAAGGAGCAGAACAACTGGCTGGCGATTGTCGGCGTTCCGTTGACCGTCAAACCCGGCGTTCAGCAGATCAGCAGTGGCGGACGTAACCTCAACTTCAATGTCGGTAACAAGAAATACCCGGAACAGCACATCACCCTGAAGAACACTCAGCAGGTCAACCCGAACCCGGCCAACCTCAAGCGCATCGAGGGCGAACTGGCCGAGCAGATCAAGGCCTACCGCAGCTTCAGCCCGAACACGCCGAGCAACCTGTTGCTGGACAAGCCGGTCAACGGGCCGCTGTCGAGCAAGTTCGGCGTGCGCCGTTTCTTCAACGGTGAAGAGCGCAATCCGCACGCAGGTCTGGACTTCGCGGTGCCGGCGGGCACACCGATCAAGACCCCGGCGGCGGGCAAGGTGATCCTGATCGGCAACTACTTCTTCAATGGCAACACCGTGTTCGTCGACCACGGCCAGGGCTTCATCAGCATGTTCTGCCATATGTCGAAGATTGATGTGCAGAACGGCCAGCAACTGGCGCGCGGTGCGGTGGTGGGCAAGGTTGGCGCTACAGGTCGGGCGACCGGGCCGCACATGCACTGGAACGTCAGCCTGAACGATGCGCGGGTCGATCCGGCGATTTTCATTGGGGCTTTCCAGCCTTGATTTCAGTCTGAACCCCCACCAGCAGGGATTGCGCACGACGAATGGTCCGCGCAATCCCGGCCAACAATAAGCGCGATTTCAAGAATAAAATCTCGGAAAAAACCGCTTTCCGGGTATTCCTCTCAATTTTTTCCGACTGCTTGCCATCCTCATCCCTCGCGGTTAGGGTTGAGGGCATGAAAACCTCTCACACCCTCATTCAGCTTCGCCAGCACCGCAGCCTGTGCCTCGTCAGCGCACGACTGCCGGGCTGAATCGCTGCGCCTCGTCCCACGCTTTTCCAAGAACGTTCGTTACACCG
Source organism: Pseudomonas sp. 3-2 (assembly GCF_019710535.1). Lineage (NCBI taxonomy): Bacteria > Pseudomonadati > Pseudomonadota > Gammaproteobacteria > Pseudomonadales > Pseudomonadaceae > Pseudomonas > Pseudomonas sp. 3-2. Next base: position 5,229,078 of record NZ_CP081200.1, read on the forward strand.
GCAGGCCGCCTCTTTTCGGCCCAGACAATAAGGAATTTCCCGATGAGCATGCTCAAAGACCCGTCTTCGAAATACCGCGCGTTTCCTGTGATCAACCTGCCGGACCGCACCTGGCCGTCGAAAACCATCAATGCCGCGCCGATCTGGTGCAGCTCCGACCTGCGTGACGGCAACCAGTCGTTGATCGAGCCAATGGACGCGGTGAAAAAACTGCGCTTCTGGAAAACCCTGGTGCAAGTGGGCGTGAAGGAAATCGAGGCGTCGTTCCCGGCTGCTTCGCAAACCGACTTCGACTTCGTGCGCACTTTGATCGAAGACGGCCACATCCCGGACGACACCACCATTCAAGTGCTGACTCAGGGCCGTGAAGACCTGATCGAGCGCACTTTCGAATCCCTGCGCGGGGCGAAAAAAGCCATCGTTCACCTGTACAACGCCACCTCCCCTTCTTTCCGTCGCATCGTTTTCAACCAGGACAAGGACGGGATCAAGGCCATCGCCGTCAACGCTGCCAAGCTGTTCGTCAAATACGCCGCCATGCAGCCGGACACCGAGTGGACCTTCGAGTACTCGCCGGAAACCTTCAGCGCCACCGAGCTGGAATTCGCCAAGGAAGTCTGTGACGCGGTGATCGAGGTCTGGAACCCGACGCCTGAGCACAAGATCATCCTCAACCTGCCGGCCACCGTTGAATGCGCGACGCCGAACGTCTACGCCGACCAGATCGAGTGGTTCCACCGCAACATCAATCGTCGTGACAGCGTGATCATCAGCCTGCACACCCACAACGACCGTGGCACCGGCGTGGCCGCCACCGAGTTGGGCCTGATGGCCGGCGCCGACCGCGTCGAAGGCTGCCTGTTCGGCAACGGCGAGCGCACCGGCAACGTCGACCTCGTGACCGTGGCACTGAACATGTACACCCAGGGCCTCGACCCGCAACTGGACTTCTCCGACATCGACGGCGTGCGCAAAGTCGTCGAAGAGTGCAACCAGATCCAGGTTCACCCGCGTCACCCATACGTCGGCGACCTGGTGCACACCGCCTTCTCCGGCTCCCACCAGGACGCGATCCGCAAGGGCTTCGCCCAGCAGAAATCCGATGCACTGTGGGAAGTGCCGTACCTGCCGATCGACCCGGCCGACATCGGCCGCAGCTACGAGGCGGTGATCCGCGTCAACAGCCAGTCGGGCAAGGGTGGCATCGCCTACTTGCTGGAGCAGGAATACGGCATCAGCCTGCCACGTCGCATGCAGATCGAATTCAGCCAGGTCGTGCAGCGTGAAACCGACCGCCTGGGCCTGGAGATGACTGCCCAGCAAATCCACGCGCTGTTGCACAGCGAATACCTGCAAGCCAACACCCCGTACGCGCTGGTCAGCCATCGCCTGCAGGAAGAAAACGGCAACAGCGCCGTCGAAGTGGAAGTGGCGAGCAAGGGTCAGGGCGAAACCAACCTGCACTGGCGCGGCAAGGGCAACGGCGCGCTGGAAGCGCTGGTGGCCGGTCTGCCGATTCCGGTGGAGATCATGGACTACAACGAACACGCCATTGGCGCGGGCACCAACGCCAAGGCGGCGGCCTACATCGAATTGCGTGTGAACGGCGAACGTGCGGTGCACGGCGTGGGCATCGATGAAAACATCACCACCGCCAGCTTCAAGGCCCTGTTCAGCGCGCTGAACCGCTCGCTGAGCCAGCCGGAAGCGAAAGCGGCGTAACTGACCGCTGCAATACGAAAGGCCCCGGAGTGCGAACTCCGGGGCCTTTTTTTGCCTGCCATTTTAGTGCTGTCTGTAATGACCCCTTCGCGGGCAAGCCCGCTCCCACAGAGAACGCGGGTGCACCCCAGACTCATGCACACCATAGAACACTGTGGGAGCGGGCTTGCCCGCGAAAAGGCCTTTGCAGACTCTGCAAATGTCAGGTGAACTCGAAGGTGTCGGCATCCAGATTCGCCGGGAACCGCTCGCGGTAAGCCGCCAGCGAACCCGCTTCCAGAACCACTTTGAACACCCCGTCCGCCTCTCCGGCCGCGAGCAACGTCTCGCCCTGGAAATCCAGCACCTGACTGTCGCCGGTATACGCAAAACCCTTGCCATCGGTTCCAACCCGGTTGACCGCCGCCACATAACAAAGGTTTTCAATGGCCCGAGCCGGCAGCAACCGGTTCCAGTGCTGCCGTCGCGCACCCGGCCAGTTGGCGGTGTACAGCAGCAGATCGGTGTCCTGAGCGTCGCGACTCCACACCGGGAAGCGCAAGTCGTAGCAGATCAGCGGCCGCACCCGCCAGCCCTTGAGCTCGAACTGCACCTGGCGCTCGCCGGGGGTGTAGTGGTTGTGCTCGCCGGCCATGCGGAACAGGTGACGCTTGTCGTAATGCAGCACCTCGCCGTCCGGCCGCGCCCACAGCAAACGGTTGCGGTGGCTGCCATCGGCGGCCTGGATGATCACGCTGCCCGTGACGACCGCGTTCAGCTTCGCCGCCTGGGCCCGCAGCCATTTGCTGGTCGGGCCGTTTTCGGCTTCGGCCAGGGTTTCGGATTCCATGGAAAATCCGGTGGTGAACATTTCCGGCAGGATGATCAGGTCGGCACCGCGCGCCTGTTCGAGCAAAACGTCGAAATGCTCGAGATTGGCCTGACGATCATGCCAGGCCAGGCTGGTCTGGATCAGCGCCAGATTCAGATCGGGCAACGCACTCAGATCACGCATAGTTTGGCCGCCGCTTCCCGCAGCGTCTCCTCACGTTTGGCAAAGCACAGGCGCACCAGACGCTGGCCTTGCGGTGGATTCTGGTAGAACACCGACACCGGAATGCTCGCCACGCCGTGCTCGCGGGTCATCCACATCGCCATCTCGACATCGTTCAGATCGGGGCGAATCTGCGAGTAATCAACCAGTTGGAAATAGGTGCCGGTGACCCGGGTGAAACTGAATCGCGACGGCGCCAGCAGATCACAGAACAGATCGCGCTTGGCCTGATAGAAACCCGGCAGCTCTTCAACGTGTTCCGGATGCTCGGCCATGTAATCGGCCAGGGCGTACTGCAACGGTGTCACGCCGCAGAAACTGACGTACTGGTGCACTTTACGCAGCTCTGCCGTCAGGGCCGGCGGCGCCACGACGTAGCCGGTTTTCCAGCCGGTGACGTGATAAGTCTTGCCGAACGAGCTGACCACGAAGGCGCGCTGATACAGCTCTTCATGGGCCAGCACGCTGACGTGCGGCACGCCGTCGAATACCAGGTGTTCGTAGACTTCGTCGCTGATCACGTAGATGTCGCGGTCACGGATCAACGCCGCCAGTTGATCCAGCTCGGCACGGCTGATCAATGCACCGCTCGGGTTGTGCGGGGTGTTGAGGATGATCATCCGCGTGCGCGGGCTCAAGGCTGCGCTGAGCTTGTCGAAGTCGATGGAGAAATCCTTCAGCCCAAGTTGCACATGCACGCAGCGCCCACCGGCCAGTTCCACCGACGGCTCGTAGCTGTCGTAGGCCGGGTCGAACACGATGACTTCGTCGCCGCTGTGGATAACCGCCTGGATCGCACAGAAAATCGCCTGGGTGGCGCCGGGGGTCACGGTCACTTCATTGTCGGCATCGACGTTGGCGCCATAACTGCGGGCGATCTTTGCCGCAATCTGCTGGCGCAGCGCCGGCAGGCCGGTCATGGGCGAATACTGGTTATGGCCACTGGCGATGTGTCGACCGACTGCGTCGCGCAGTGCCTGCGGGCCGTCGAAATCGGGAAAACCCTGGGAAAGGTTGATCGCTCCGGTCTGCGCCGCGAGCTGAGACATCTGCGTGAAAATAGTGATGCCGACATTCGGCAGCTTGCTGGTGATCATCGGGGTTCCCTGCTCTGCCCCGGCTCTGACGACGGCGCGGGAGAGCCCGAGGATAGCCCATCCGGCGCCCATAAAAAAAGGGCGCCAAACGGCGCCCCTTCTCTCTGTTCGCAACGACCTTACTTCTTGTCGCGGCGCTTCTTGCTGGCTTTCTTGTTGTGCGACATCAAGCGACGCTTCTTGTTGACCTGGCGGTCGGTCAGCGTGTTCTTGTTGCCTTCGTACGGGTTCTCGCCACCCTTGAACTCGATACGGATCGGCGTACCGACCAGTTTGAGCACACGGCGGTAAGTGTTTTCCAGATAGCGCACGTACGACTTCGGCACTTTCTCGATCTGGTTGCCGTGGATCACAATGATCGGCGGGTTCGCACCACCCAGGTGAGCGTAACGCAGCTTGATCCGGCGGCTGTTGACCATCGGCGGCTGGTGCTCGCTGACCGCGTCTTCGAGAATCTGCGTCAGGCGGCTGGTCGGCCAGCGGGTGACCGCCGACTTGAACGAGTTCTGCACCGAGGCGTAAAGGTTGCCCACGCCGGTACCGTGCAGTGCCGAGATAAAGTGGATATCGGCGAAATCAACGAAGAACAACCGACGCTGCAACTCGACCTTCACGAAGTCGCGCTCGCTTGGCGTCATGCCGTCCCATTTGTTGATCGCGATCACCAGCGCACGACCTGCTTCAAGGGCGAAGCCCAGCAGGTTGAGGTCGTGATCGACCACGCCTTCGCGGGCGTCCATCACGAAGATCACCACGTTGGCGTCTTTGATCGCCTGCAGGGTTTTGACCACGGAGAATTTTTCGACTTCTTCGTGGATCTTGCCGCGCTTGCGTACACCGGCGGTGTCGATCAGCGTGTACTTCTCGTCGTTACGCTCGAACGGGATGTAAATACTGTCGCGGGTGGTGCCGGGCTGGTCGTAGACGATTACCCGGTCTTCACCGAGCATGCGGTTGACCAGGGTCGACTTGCCGACGTTCGGCCGGCCGATGATGGCGATCTTGATCCCGTCTTTTTCGCTCGGACCAGGAATGCGCTTGGCTTCCTCGCCTTCGGCGACCACTTCTTCCTCTTCACCTTCCGCCGGCTCGTCATCGTCGCGCGGGAAGTCGCTCAGGGCGGCTTCCAGCAATTGCGTGATGCCGCGACCGTGGGCGCCGGCGATCGGAATCGCGTGGCCCATGCCCAGCGGGGCGAATTCGGCGCGGGCCATTTCCGGGTCGATGTTGTCGACCTTGTTGGCCACCACGTGGGAACGCTTGTTACGTTTGCGCAAGTGTTCGGCGATCATCTGGTCGGCGGCAGTGAAACCCGCCTTGGCATCTACCAGGAACAGAACGACATCCGCTTCTTCGATGGCCAGCAGCGACTGCTCGGCCATTTTTTCGTCCATACCATGCTCGTCACCGGAGATACCGCCGGTGTCGATCAGAATGTAGGAACGCCCTTGCCACTTGGCCTCACCGTACTGGCGATCACGGGTCAGACCGGACAAGTCGCCGACGATGGCGTCACGAGTCCTGGTCAGGCGGTTGAACAAGGTGGACTTGCCGACGTTCGGTCGGCCCACCAGGGCGATTACGGGAACCATGCGGCTCTCCACTTCGTTATTTCAGAAAATACAAAAGCCGCTGCGAGGCAGCGGCTGGTGCTCGGGGCAACACCCGTGGGTGCTGCAAACCCTGCAGAAGCAAGGCCGCCTGGGGAATTAACCCCAAGCATAGTTGTTACTTGATGGTCAGGGCTTCCAGTTTGCCGCTGTTGCCATACACATAAATCGTGTCACCCACCACCAGCGGACGGGCACGCAGGCCGTCGCTGTCGATGCGCTCGCGGCCGACGAAACGACCGTCCACCTGACTCAGCAGGTGCAGGTAACCTTCCAGGTCACCGACAGCAACGTAACTGGAGAACACTTCCGGCGCCGACAGTTGACGACGGGCCAGCGAGTCGTTGCTCCACAGGGCTGTGGTGGAACGCTCGTCGACGCCTTCAACGGTGCCCGACGACAGGCTTACGTAGACGTTGCCGAAACCCTGGGCAACACCGGCGTAGCTCGACGCGTCGCGCTGCCAGAGTTGACGGCCGCTTTCCAGATCCAGTGCCGCAACGCGACCCTGATAGCTGGCAACGTACAAGGTACCGCCGGACAGCAGCAGACCGCCGTCGATGTCGACCACGCGCTCCAGTTCCGAACGACCTTGTGGAATCGCGATCCGCTGTTCCCAGACCGGCACGCCGTTGGAAATGTCGAGAGCGACCACTTTACCGGTCGACAGGCCAGCCACCGCGAGGCGGTTGGTGACAATCGGTGCGCTGGTGCCGCGCAGGGTCAGTACGGCTGGCGTGCTGTCATACACCCAACGTTGGTTGCCGGTGGCCGCGTCCAGACCGATCAGACGATCGTCCTGGGTCTGTACCACCACCACGTCACCGTTGCTGGCCGGTGGCGCGAGGACTTCGCTGTTGACGCGCGAGCGCCACTTTTCTTCACCGTTGATGGCGTCGAGGGCAACGACTTCACCGCGCAGGGTGCCGACCATGACCAGACCGTAACCCACGCCAACGGCGCCGGACACAGGCAGTTCAAGGTCTTTCTTCCATTTCACGTCGCCGTTGCCGCGATCCAGGCCCATCACGATACCGGTCACATCGGCCGCGTAGATGGTGTCACCGTCGATCGCCGGCACCAGCATGTTGTAGGTTTCGCCCTGACCGTCACCGATCGAACGGCTCCACTGCTTGTGCAGGACCACTTCTTCTTTGAAGTCGGTCAGCTCGGCCGGTGGCAGTTCTTTTTTGCTGTTGCTGCTGCAACCCGCGGCCAGAATGGCCAGAGCCAGCAATGCTGCATGCTTCCAACGGATCACGTCACGCATCCCCTTTGGCCAGGTCGTCCAGCTTGATTTGAAGGCCACCGACCGCCGCTTCATCCGACAGTGCCGCCTTGGCTTTTTGATACGCCGCGTTCGCTTCGTCGGTACGGCCCAGTTGTACCAGCAGGTCGCCCTTGAGTTCTTCGCGAGTGGCCAGGAACGACTTGTCGGCATCGCCTTCAAGCAGTTTCAGGGCTTCATCGGCCTTGTTCTGTGCGCCCAGTACCTGCGCCAGCCGCTGACGGGCGATTTCGCCCAGCGCCGGGTTGGCCGGTTTGGCAACGATGGCCTTGAGTTCGGTCGCCGCGTCGTCCAGCTTGCCGCTGTCGACCGCGACCTTGGCCACGAACAGGCTACCGTACTGCGCGTAGGCAGAACCGCCGAATTCGCTGTTGAGCTTGCCGGCCAGATCCGCAACGCGCGCGGCGTCAGGCTTGCCGTCCGGGGTCAGCGTGGTTTCCAGCAATTGCTGATAGAGCACCGAGGCGCCTTGCGACTGGTTGCTCTGATACTTGTGATATGCCTGCCAGCCGAACACGATGACCAGCGCCAACAGGCCGCCAGTGACCAGAGGTTTGCCGTTGCGTGTCCACCAGTCCTTCAAATCCGCCAACTGTTCGTCTTCGGTACTCGACACCCCAATACTCCTTAATCGCTAAATCGGCTGTTTGGACAGCTTCAACCCTGCACGACGCAGGTGGCCAGGTGTGCAGCGAGCGCATCCCAGGCAATGCTTTGTTGTTCGCCCTGGCCACGCAGGGGTTTGAAACCTACCACTTGCTGGGCCATTTCGTCGTCACCGAGGATCAGTGCGTACAGCGCACCGCTCTTGTCGGCTTTCTTGAACTGGCTCTTGAAGCTGCCGGCGCCGGCATTGACTTGCAGGCGCAGGTTGGGCAGTTGGTCGCGTACCCGCTCGGCCAGGGCCAGACCGGCCAGCTCTGCTTCTTCGCCGAAGGCGCAGAGATAGACGTCAACCTGACGGGAGATTTCTTCCGGGATCTGCTCCAGGGTTTCCAGCAGCAGTACCAGACGCTCGATGCCCATGGCGAAACCGACGCCCGGGGTCGGCTTGCCGCCCATCTGCTCGACCAGACCGTCATAGCGCCCACCCGCGCAGACGGTGCCCTGGGCGCCGAGCTTGTCGGTGACCCATTCGAATACGGTTTTGCTGTAGTAATCCAGACCACGCACCAGCTTCGGGTTGAGCACGTAAGGAATGCCGACGGCATCCAGACGGGCCTTCAGGCCTTCGAAGTGGGCACGGGATTCGTCATCCAGGTAGTCGGCCATTTTCGGCGCATCGACCAGCACGGCCTGGGTGTCGGCATTTTTGGTGTCGAGCACGCGCAGCGGGTTGGTTTTCAGGCGACGCTGGCTGTCTTCGTCCAGTTTGTCGTGGTGCGCCGAGAGGTACTCGACCAGCGCTTCACGATAACGGCCGCGGGACTCGCTGGTGCCGAGGCTGTTGAGCTCGAGCTTGACCGCATCGCGGATGCCCAGCTCGCCCCACAGGCGCCAGGTCATGATGATCAGTTCGGCGTCGATGTCCGGACCGTCGAGGTTGAACACCTCCAGACCGATCTGGTGGAACTGGCGATAACGGCCTTTCTGCGGACGCTCGTGACGGAACATCGGGCCGATGTACCAGAGTTTCTGCACCTGGCCACCGCCGGTGATGCCGTGCTCGAGCACCGCACGCACGCACGCGGCCGTGCCTTCCGGACGCAGGGTCAGCGAGTCGCCGTTGCGGTCTTCGAAGGTGTACATCTCTTTTTCGACGATGTCGGTCACTTCACCGATCGAGCGTTTGAACAGCTCGGTGAACTCGACGATCGGCATGCGGATCTGCTTGTAACCGTAGTTATCCAGCAGGCGCGAAACGGTGCCTTCGAAATAGCGCCATACCGGCGTCTGTTCCGGCAGGATGTCGTTCATGCCACGAATGGCTTGCAGAGACTTGCTCACAGAAATTCCTTAGTTCGTTCGATCAGCCGCGCGCAATAACCGCTGCGTCAGCTTCGACCTTCTCGGCCGCTTTCTCGCGGATCAGCTTTTCCAGCTCGTCCACCAGATTGTCATTCGTCAGTTTCTGCGACGGCTTGCCGTCGATGTAAATCAGGTTTGGCGTGCCGCCGGTCAAGCCGATATGGGCTTCCTTGGCTTCGCCGGGGCCGTTGACCACGCAACCGATCACCGCGACATCCAGCGGCACCAGCAGGTCTTCAAGGCGCCCTTCCAGCTCGTTCATGGTCTTGACCACATCGAAGTTCTGCCGCGAGCAGCTCGGGCAGGCGATGAAGTTGATGCCACGGGAACGCAGATGCAAAGACTTGAGAATGTCGTAACCGACCTTCACTTCCTCGACCGGGTCGGCCGCCAGCGAGATGCGGATAGTATCGCCAATCCCCTCGGCGAGCAGCATACCTAGGCCCACGGCGGATTTCACTGTACCGGAGCGCAATCCACCGGCTTCGGTGATGCCCAGGTGCAGCGGCTGGACGATTTCCTTGGCCAGCAGACGGTAGGCTTCAACGGCCATGAACACGTCGGAAGCCTTCACGCTGACCTTGAAGTCCTGGAAATTCAGGCGCTCGAGGTGCTCGACGTGACGCAGGGCGGACTCGACCAGCGCGGCCGGCGTCGGCTCGCCGTATTTCTTTTGCAGGTCTTTTTCCAGGGAACCGGCGTTGACGCCGATGCGGATCGGGATCCCGCGGTCACGGGCGGCATCGACCACCGCACGCACGCGGTCTTCGCGACCGATGTTGCCCGGGTTGATGCGCAGACAGTCCACACCCAGTTCGGCCACGCGCAGAGCGATCTTGTAGTCGAAATGGATGTCGGCAACCAACGGCACCTTGACCAGTTGCTTGATCTTGCCGAACGCCTCGGCGGCGTCCATGTCCGGTACCGAAACACGGACGATGTCGACGCCGGCGGCTTCCAGACGGTTGATCTGCGCGACGGTGGCAGCGACGTCATTGGTGTCGCTGTTGGTCATGCTCTGCACAGCGATAGGGGCATCGCCGCCCACGGGCACGTTACCGACCCAGATCTTGCGCGATTCGCGACGTTTGATTGGAGATTCGCCGTGCATGACTTATTGACCCAACTTCAGGCGAGCGGTCTCGCCACTGGTGAACGGAGCGACATCGACCGGCTGGCCGTTGTAGCTGACCTGCGCGCCACGGGCAACGCCCAGACGCACGGCAAACGGAGGCTTGCCGACGACAGACAGGCTGTCGCCCTTACGCTTGAGGCCGCTGTACAGCACTTTGCCGCTGCCATCGGTCACTTGAGTCCAGCAATCGGCGATGAATTGCACCTGAACCTGGCCCTGACCTGCAGCCGGAGTAACTGGCGCTGTCGGCGCGGGTGCAGCGACGGCCGGGGCTGCCGGGGCAGCAACGGTCGGTGCAGGCGTGGCCGGAGCGGCAGGCGCTGGAGTTGTCGGAGCAGCCACCACAGGCGCTGGCGTATGAACCGGTGCAGCCGGAGTCGCGGCTGGCGCAGCAGATGCAGGAGCAACCGGTGCGGTCGCAGGAGCTGCGGCCTCGGTCTCGGCGCCGGTCGATTCAGCTGAAGTTTCCGATTGAGGCAGCGCCAGAGCGGTCGAGCCCTCGGCTTCGCCTTCCGCAACGGCCTGGTCTTCCGGCTCGTCCAGCGGATGAATCTGGGTGGTGCCGTCAGCGCCTTCGACTTCGACGTGCTCCGGCGCCAGGCCGATCAGGTCCTTGGTACGCAGCGAGGTCTGATCCTGCCACCAGACGAAACCGCCGCCGATGACCGCAATCAGCAGCAACAGGCTGACGATACGCAAAATGGTGTGGGAAACCCGTACTGGCTCTTCAATACGACCCAGAGCGTGGACGTTGCTGCCCTGGGAATCGGTGCCGGTGGACTGGTCGAATTGCTGGACCAGAACGGTCTGATCCATGCCGAGCAATTTGGCGTACGCGCGAATGTAGCCGCGAGCGAAAGTATGCCCGGGCAACTTGTCGAAGGCGCCGGCTTCAAGATTGCTCAGGGAAGTCACGGTGAGGTTGAGCTTGAGGGCCACTTCGGCCAGCGACCAGCCATTGCTTTCGCGGGCCTGGCGCAGGGTCTCACCGGGGTTAACGCGATTCGCTGCTACAACTTCGGGATGCGCCGCTTTCATCATTGCTCCGACAGGTATTGCTGATATTCCGGCGTACCGGGATAGAGTCGTTTTAATTGCAGGCCCGCACTGGCGGCCTTGTCGCGATCTTCAAATACTTTTGCCAACCGAACGGCGAGCAACAGACTACGTGCATTTTGCTCGGAGAGCTGGCTGAAACGGTCGTAATAGTCACGCGCGGGCACATAATGCCTGTCTTCGAATGACAACTCAGCCATTTCCAGCAATGCCCGTGGCTGCTGGCGGTTCAAACGCAGCGCTTTTTCCAGCTGCTGCTGCGCCAGATCACGCTGCCCGAGCTTCGCCGCCGTCATGCCGAGGTTCTCGAACACCCGCGAACGCTCAGGATACAGGGTATCGGCGGCCGCCTGTTCAAAACGCTCGTAGGCTTCCTTGTAACGCTGTTCTTCGTAGAGAAAACTGCCGTAGTTGTTGAGGATGCGCGCATCGGCGGGACGGGAGGACAAGGCTTTGCGGAAGTGTTCGTCAGCAAGCGCAGGTTCCATTTCGGCCTGGAACACCAGCCCCAGCGCGGCATTGGCGTCGGGATCCGAACCGTCCAGCTCCAGGGCTTTTTTCAGTGGAACCTTGGCCCGTTCGGTCATGCCCTGCTGCAAGTATCCCAGCCCCAGCTGCACGTAGGCAGCCCGCGCTTCGTCACGGCCCTTGCTGGTCTTCATCGGGTTGTAATCGCCCGACAGGACACAACCAGCACACAGGCTGGCCAACAGCAACAGCAGCGCAAAGCGCAGGGACATAGAGATCCTCTCTTAGTTAGTGTTCGCGGCGTTCTGTGCCAAATCGCTGTCGGCGCTCAATTCGCGCACGGCGATGTAACGTTCGCTGCGACGGGTGCGATCCAGCACCTGCCCTACCAATTGACCACAAGCCGCGTCGATGTCTTCACCACGGGTGGTGCGCACGGTGACGTTGAAACCGGCCTGGTGAAGCTGATCCTGGAACCGGCGGATGGCGTTGTTGCTCGGCCGCTCGTACCCGGAATGCGGGAACGGGTTGAACGGAATCAGGTTGATCTTGCATGGAATATCTTTGAGCAGCTCGATCATTTCCACGGCGTGCTCAAGCTTGTCGTTGACGTCCTTGAGCAAGGTGTACTCGATGGTCAGCACACGTTTCTCGCCAAGGGCGGACATGTAGCGCTGGCACGACTCGAGCAGCATCTTAAGCGGATATTTCTTGTTGATCGGCACCAATTGGTTACGCAATGCGTCATTCGGTGCGTGCAGGGACAACGCCAGGGATACGTCGATGTGCTTGGCCAGCTCATCGATCATCGGCACCACGCCCGATGTGGACAGGGTCACGCGGCGCTTGGAGATCCCGTAGCCCAGGTCATCCATCATCAGATGCATGGCGGCCACGACGTTATCGAAGTTCAGCAGCGGTTCGCCCATGCCCATCATCACCACGTTGGTGATGGCGCGGTCGATGGTAGCCGGAACACTGCCGAAGGATTTGTTGGCAATCCACACCTGACCGATGACTTCGGCGGCGGTGAGGTTGCTGTTGAAGCCTTGCTTGCCGGTGGAGCAGAAACTGCAGTCCAGGGCACAGCCTGCCTGGGACGAAACGCACAGAGTGCCGCGCTTGCCCTGGGGAATGTAAACGGTCTCGACACAGCTGCCGGACGCCACGCGCACCACCCACTTACGGGTGCCGTCGCTGGAAATGTCCTCGCTGACCACTTCGGGACCACGGACCTCAGCAACAGCCTTGAGCTTCTCGCGCAAGGCCTTGCTGACGTTCGTCATGGCGTCGAAATCATCGACGCCAAAGTGGTGAATCCATTTCATTACCTGACCGGCACGGAAACGCTTCTCCCCGATTGAGTCGAAGAATTTTTCCATTTCCGGCTGGGTCAGACCCAGCAGGTTGGTTTTAACAGTCGATGTAGTCATGGATTCACCTTCACTCTTAAGCCAATGCTTAGCGAGTGGTTACTTCAGTAGCTGCGAAGAAGTAAGCGATTTCGCGAGCAGCAGCGGCTTCGGAGTCCGAACCGTGAACAGCGTTGGCGTCGATCGATTCAGCGAAGTCAGCACGGATAGTGCCTGGAGCAGCTTCTTTAGGGTTGGTAGCGCCCATCAGCTCACGGTTGCGAGCGATGGCGTTTTCGCCTTCCAGAACCTGAACGACAACTGGACCCGAAGTCATGAAGGCAACCAGGTCGCCGAAGAAACCACGAGCGCTGTGCTCAGCGTAGAAGCCTTCGGCTTCGGCTTTGGACAGTTGCTTCAGTTTCGAAGCTACAACGCGCAGGCCAGCGTCTTCGAAGCGAGTGGTGATCTTGCCGATCACGTTTTTAGCAACGGCGTCAGGCTTGATGATGGAGAAAGTACGTTGAACAGCCATGGTGTAACTCCAGAAACGGTAATTTGCGAAAAATTAAACCCGCGAATTATACGCGGGTTCTTGGGTATTGCCTAACCTGCGAGGACGATCAGTCCAATTCTTCGGCCCAAAGAGTCTGAACCGCCTCCAACACCTTCTCGCCAACACGACCAGAGGTATTGTCGAAATCCGGCAGCTCTTTGATCCATTGCTGCAGGTCGACGAAATTGACAGAAAACGGGTCTACACCCGGTTTGGCTTCCGCCAGCTCTTCTGCAATACGTTGAACATCATTCCAACCGTAGCTCATGACAGTCTTACCAGTCAGTGCGGCGCTTCGGCCGCATGGTTAAGCGAATATTTCGGAATTTCGACGGTGATGTCTTCTTCACCGACGATCGCCTGACAAGCCAGGCGCGACTGGGCTTCCAGACCCCAGGCACGATCAAGGAAATCTTCCTCCAACTCGTCGGCTTCTTCCAGCGAGTCAAAACCCTCGCGAATGATGCAGTGACAAGTGGTGCAGGCGCAGACGCCGCCGCAGGCGCTTTCCATCTCGATATGGTGTTCGTGAGCCAGCTCAAGGATCGACGTGCCAGGTGCTGCGTCGACAACCATGCCTTCAGGGCAGAACTTCTCGTGGGGCAGAAAAATGACCTGCGGCATCAGATATCCTCGATTTCATTCAGATTGCGCCCGGACAGAGCGGCTTTCACCGTCTGATCCATACGGCGGGCAGCAAAAGCATCGGTCACTTGCGACAGACGCTTGGTCTGCTGCTCGATGGCATAACCATCAGTGCCTTTCATCAGTTCGGTCAGTTCCTGCACCTGCAGATCGATGACCATGCGCTCTTCAGCGTCGAGCAAACGCTCGCCATCCGCCTCAAGAGCGCCCTGCACCGCTTCGATCAGGCGCTGGGCATCGACCTGCTGCTCGCGAAGAACGCGGGCGACTTTGTCATCGTTGGCGTGCTGGAACGAATCTTTCAGCATCTTGGCGATTTCGCCATCGGTCAGGCCATAGGACGGCTTGACCTGAATGCTCGCTTCAACGCCCGAACCCAGTTCACGGGCAGAAACGCTGAGCAGACCATCGGCATCGACCTGGAAGGTCACACGAATTTTTGCCGCACCGGCTACCATCGCCGGGATGCCGCGCAATTCGAAGCGAGCCAGGGAGCGGCAATCGGAGATCAACTCACGCTCGCCCTGCAACACGTGGATCGCCATGGCCGACTGGCCGTCTTTATAAGTGGTGAAGTCTTGAGCGCGAGCGACGGGGATGGTGGTGTTACGCGGAATCACCTTCTCCATCAGGCCGCCCATGGTTTCCAGCCCCAGGGACAGCGGAATCACGTCGAGCAACAGCAGTTCGCCGCCATCGCGCTTGTTGCCGGCCAGCGTATCGGCCTGGATCGCGGCACCGATGGCCACCACTTGATCCGGGTCGATTTCGGTCAGCGGTTGACGACCGAAGGCTTCGGCGACGGCTTCGCGAACACGTGGAACGCGGGTCGAGCCACCGACCATGACCACGGCGTGCACGTCTTCCAGCTCGACGCCGGAATCGCGCACGGCGCGGCGGCAGGCTTTCAGGCTGCGAGCGACCATTGGCTCAATCAGCGCATCGAAGGCTTCGCGGGTCAGCTGTGCTTTCCAGTCGCCGTAGGCAACTTCAACACTGTCGGCATCAGTAAGGGCTTCTTTGGCTGCGCAGGCGGCTTGCAGCAGGCTGCGCTGTGCGCCCGGATCGAGGTCGGCGGACAAACCGGCGCTCTCGATGATCCAGCCGGCAATCGCATGATCGAAGTCATCGCCGCCCAGCGCGCTATCGCCGCCAGTAGCGAGGACTTCGAAGACACCGCCGGTCAGGCGCAGAATCGAAATGTCGAAGGTGCCGCCGCCCAGATCGTAAATGGCGACCAGGCCTTCGGCATGCTGATCCAGACCGTATGCCACCGCCGCAGCGGTCGGCTCGTTGAGCAGACGCAACACGTTCAGACCGGCAAGTTTCGCCGCGTCCTTGGTAGCCTGGCGCTGAGCATCGTCGAAATACGCCGGAACGGTGATCACCGCGCCCACCAGCTCACCGCCAAGGGTGGCTTCAGCGCGCTGACGCAATACTTTCAGGATATCGGCGGAGACTTCGACCGGGCTCTTCGGGCCCTGCACGGTGTCGATGAACGGCATGTGCGATTCGCCGCCGACAAAGCGGTACGGCAGTTGATCGCCCAATTGCTTGACGTCGGACAGACCACGACCCATCAGGCGCTTGACCGACAGCACGGTGTTCAGGGGATCGGAGGACGCAGCCAGTTTGGCCGACTCGCCGACTTCGACGCGATCGGCGTGATAACGCACGGCGGAAGGCAGGATGACCCGTCCTTCGGCGTCGGCCAGCGGCTCGGAAAGACCACTGCGCAACGCAGCGACCAGCGAATTGGTAGTGCCCAAGTCGATACCCACAGCCAGACGACGCTGGTGCGGTTGAGGACTTTGGCCGGGTTCGGCGATCTGCAGTAGGGCCATCGTGATCAGGACTTATCTGTATATCAGGCGTGCGACCGGAGCGGCACTGGGTTAATCGTCGAGGCGCTCTTCTAACTGGCGCACTTCGTAGGTGAGCTTGTCGAGGAACTGCATGCGCCGCATCAGGCGTTCGGCCTGTTCGCGCTGCGCTGCATCATCCCAACAGGCTGCGAAGCTTTCGTTGAGCTCTTCCTGGGCGGTTTTCAGGCGACGCTTGAAAGCCGCGACACCGTCCAGGTCGGCACTGTCCTGCAGATCTTCGAGTTCTTCGCGCCATTGCATCTGCTGCAGAAGAAACTCGGGATCGTGGACGGTGACTTCCATCGGCACTTCATGCCCGCTGATGGTCAGCAGGTAGCGTGCACGCTGGGCCGGACTCTTGAGCGTCTGGTAGGCATCGTTGAGCCGTGCAGACTGCTCGAGCGCCGACCGCTGCTCGCGCTCGGAAGCATCGGCAAAGCGGTCAGGATGAACGGCGCGCGCCAGCTCGCGATAGCGCGTGGCCAACTGCTCAAGATCCAGACGGAAGCCCGGCTGCAGCTCGAATAAAGCGAAATGACAAGGAATACCCACGACAAGCCTCAGATGTTGAAGCTTTCGCCGCAGCCACATTCACCGCGTACGTTGGGGTTGTTGAACTTGAAGCCTTCGTTCAACCCTTCCTTGACGAAGTCGAGCTCGGTGCCGTCGAGGTAGGCCAGGCTCTTCGGGTCGATGATCACTTTCTCGCCGTGACTTTCGAACACCTGATCTTCTGCAACCACCTCGTCGACAAACTCCAGCACGTAGGCAAGGCCGGAACAGCCCGTGGTGCGAACCCCCAGACGAATCCCTTCACCCTTGCCGCGCCCGTCGAGGGAGCGCCGCACGTGTCGAGCAGCCGCTTCTGTCATGCTGATAGCCATCGTTGACTCCTTACTCGTCGCCAAATCTTGAAAGTCAGATCAAGCCTTTCTTCTGCTTGTAATCGCGAACGGCCGCCTTGATGGCGTCTTCAGCGAGAACCGAGCAGTGGATTTTCACTGGCGGCAGGGCCAGTTCTTCGGCCAGCTGAGTGTTCTTGATGGTTTCAGCTTCGTCCAGGGTCTTGCCTTTCATCCACTCGGTAGCGAGGGAGCTGGAGGCGATAGCCGAACCACAGCCGTAGGTCTTGAACTTGGCGTCTTCGATAACGCCCTGATCGTTGACCTTGATTTGCAGACGCATCACGTCGCCGCACGCCGGAGCGCCGACCATGCCGGTGCCGACATCAGGATC
Source organism: Pseudomonas sp. 3-2 (assembly GCF_019710535.1). Taxonomy (NCBI): domain Bacteria; kingdom Pseudomonadati; phylum Pseudomonadota; class Gammaproteobacteria; order Pseudomonadales; family Pseudomonadaceae; genus Pseudomonas; species Pseudomonas sp. 3-2. The sequence continues at coordinate 5,246,109 of NZ_CP081200.1, forward strand.
TTCCGCGTTCATCTTGCCGACGTTACGCGGGTTTTCGTAGTGGTCGATGACCTTTTCGCTGTAAGCCATGATTCTCAATCCTCACTCATCAGGGCCGCTCTTGAGACCCTGCAACTGCGCTGCGTAAACCGCCGCGTCGCTACAGGATCTGTATCCGGCGGCTTCTATATTTAGTGTGCCGCCCACTCGATCTTCGAGATATCGACGCCGTCTTTGTACATGTCCCACAGCGGCGACAGAGCGCGCAGCTTGGTAACGGCCTCGCAGACTTTCTGCGCGGCGTAGTCGATTTCTTCTTCGGTGGTGAAACGGCCGAAGGTGAAACGGATCGAGCTGTGTGCCAGTTCGTCGTTGCGGCCCAGGGCGCGCAGTACGTACGAAGGCTCAAGCGACGCCGAGGTGCAGGCCGAACCGGACGAAACCGCCAGATCCTTGAGCGCCATGATCAGCGACTCGCCTTCAACGTAGTTGAAGCTCAGGTTCAGGTTGTGCGGAACGCGGGCGGTCAGGCTGCCGTTGACGTACAGCTCTTCCAGGTGCTCGACCTGCTTGTAGAAGCGGTCGCTCAACGCCTTGATGCGGACGTTTTCGGCAGCCATGTCTTCCTTGGCCACACGGAACGCTTCGCCCATGCCGACGATCTGGTGAGTCGCCAGGGTGCCGGAACGCATGCCGCGCTCGTGACCGCCGCCGTGCATGGTCGCTTCGATGCGCACACGCGGCTTGCGGCTGACGTACAGCGCGCCGATGCCTTTAGGGCCGTAGGTCTTGTGAGCGGAGAACGACATCATGTCGACTTTCAGTTTCTGCAGGTCGATTTCGACCTTGCCGGTGGACTGAGCGGCGTCGACGTGGAACAGAATGCCCTTCGAACGAAGCAGCTCGCCGATGGCGGCGATGTCGTTGACGGTACCGATTTCGTTGTTCACGTGCATTACCGACACCAGGATGGTGTCTTCGCGCAGCGCGGCTTCGATCATGGCCGGGGTGATCAGGCCATCTTCGGTCGGATCGAGGTAGGTGACTTCAAAACCTTCACGCTCCAGTTGGCGCATGGTGTCGAGGACAGCCTTGTGTTCGATCTTGGAGGTGATCAGGTGCTTGCCCTTGGAGGCGTAGAAATGTGCCGCACCCTTGATTGCCAGGTTGTCGGACTCGGTGGCACCGGAGGTCCAGACGATTTCACGCGGGTCGGCGTTGACCAGATCGGCCACCTGTCGACGGGCGTTTTCGACGGACTCTTCGGCTTTCCAGCCGAACACGTGGGAACGGGACGCCGGGTTACCGAAGTTTCCGTCGACCAGCAGGCATTCACTCATTTTTTGCGCAACGCGCGGATCGACCGGGGTGGTCGCAGAGTAATCAAGGTAAATCGGCAATTTCATGGACTATCTCCTAAATCAGGCTGGCTGGCGTGCCGCTAGCTCTCTGGCTGTCATTCGACGGCGGACGCTTCAATCTTGTCCAGGCGCGGCGCCTTGCCATTGCAACGACGCTGATCCTGACGCTGGGCCACTTCCTGCACCTCACGGCGAGTTACGAGGTCGGCCAAGCTGATACCGCTGAGAAATTCGTGAATCTGCAGGCTCAGGTCGCACCACAGGTGATGGGTCAGGCAGGTGTCACCGGAGTGGCAGTCGCCCTGGCCCTGGCATTTCGTTGCATCGACCGATTCGTTCACCGCATCGATCACCTGAGCCACCTGGATGCCCTGCATGTCGCGGGACAACTGGTAGCCACCGCCCGGACCGCGAACGCTGGAAACCAGGTTACTGCGGCGCAGCTTGGCGAAAAGCTGTTCGAGATAGGACAGGGAGATGCCTTGGCGCTCGGAGATATCGGCCAGGGACACCGGCCCGTGTTGCGCGTGCAACGCCAGGTCAAGCATGGCGGTCACGGCGTATCGGCCTTTTGTAGTCAGTCGCATGGACAATTACCACGGAGTTCGGAATGGGCGGGAGTATGCAATTCCCGAGCATTTAAGTCAACTATAAGACCTAGTGCTTTAGTCGGGTTTACCCGCAAAAGAGCGCGCGAATGATAGCAGGGTCTGCGGCCTAATGGCACACCGGTTGGCAGCAGCCCTGCAAGTGCGTCAGTGGAGCTTGGATTCGTCCTTACCCTTGACGCAGGCGAAGTCTTCTTCACGCAGCTCGGGCAGATCTTTCGCACAGTAATTACTGCCCAGATCCTTCAGCGCACCGCACATCCCCTCCAGACGCCCATCCACCGCTTGCAGGTGATCGAGCAACTGGCCGATGGCGCGCGCCACCGGGTCGGGCATGTCTTCGCTGACGCCGTAGGCATCGAAGCCGATCTTCTCGGCCATCGCCTTGCGTTTGGCGTCGGCCTCGTCATCGGACTTGACGATGATCCGCCCCGGAATCCCCACCACGGTGGCACCCGGAGGCACTTCCTTGGTGACCACGGCATTGGAACCGACCTTGGCGCCGGCACCCACAGTGAACGGACCGAGCACCTTCGCGCCCGCTCCCACCACCACGCCATCGCCGAGGGTCGGGTGACGCTTGCCCTTGTTCCAGCTGGTACCGCCGAGCGTCACGCCCTGATAGATCGTCACGTCATCGCCGATTTCAGCGGTTTCGCCGATCACGATGCCCATGCCGTGGTCGATGAAGAAGCGTCGACCGACCTTGGCGCCCGGATGGATCTCGATCCCGGTCAGCCAGCGACCGAAGTTCGACACCAGCCGCGCCAGCCATTTCAGATCATTGCGCCAGAGCATGCCGGCCAGTCGATGAATCCAGATCGCATGCATGCCGGGGTAGCAGGTCAGGACTTCAAAAGCGTTACGCGCCGCCGGGTCTCGGTGGAATACGCTCTGGATATCTTCACGCAAACGCTCGAACATCATTAATCCTTCCGCTTAAGGAGCTCGCCACGGGCCGCTTTCTGGGTTTCCGTGAGGATGCCACGCAAAATATTCATTTCCGCCCGACTGACCGAGCTGCGTCCGTACAACCGGCGCAGGCGCGCCATCAAGTGCCGTGGTTTTTCCGGATCGAGGAATTCGATGGCCACCAAGGTCTGTTCCAGGTGTTCATAGAACCGCTCCAGCTCATCCATGGTCGCAAGCTCTGCGCTTTTCACGGAGGCCACTTCTTCCTTCTCGATCTTGGTCGGCTGACCTTGTGCAGCCAGCCACGCCATGCGCACTTCATAGCTCAACACCTGCACCGCCGCCCCGAGGTTCAGCGAGCTGAACTCAGGATCCGAGGGGATGTGCACGTGATAGTGACATCGCTGCAGCTCGTCATTGGTCAGGCCGGAATCTTCACAACCGAACACCAGCGCGATTTCCGCGCCCTGCCCGGCCTCCTCGACCACTTTGGTCCCGCACTCGCGCGGGTCCAGCAATGGCCAGGGAATGCGCCGATCACGGGCACTGGTGCCGAGCACCAGATTGCAACCGACCAGGGCGTCTTCCAAGGTGGCGACGACTTGCGCGTTTTCAAGGATGTCACCGGCACCGGAAGCGCGGGCATCGGCTTCGTGATGCGGAAAGACGCGCGGATCAACCAGCACCAGACGCGACAGGCCCATGTTTTTCATGGCGCGCGCGGTCCCGCCGATGTTTCCCGGATGGCTGGTATTGACCAGGACGACACGAATATTTTGCAGCACGGCGGGCGCTCTCGGACTCGGCAAAGGGGTGCAAATCTTACAGAACAGCCTACCGTTAAGCTATGAAAGCGAACAGCGACCTTCACCTGAAGAAAAGTTCTGATAGAATGCGCGGCTTTCTTTAACAACCTTAGGTGACACATCCATGCAGCCCATGCTGAATATCGCGCTGCGCGCCGCCCGCAGCGCCAGTGAACTGATCTTCCGCTCCATCGAGCGCCTGGATACCATCAAGGTCGACGAAAAAGACGCCAAGGATTACGTATCCGAGGTCGATCGCGCCGCCGAACAGAAAATCATCGACGCTCTGCGCAAGGCTTACCCGAATCACTCGATCATGGGTGAAGAGACCGGCCTGCACGCCGGCACCGGCATCGAAGGCGAAGAATACCTGTGGATCATCGATCCGCTGGATGGCACCACCAACTTCCTGCGCGGCATTCCTCACTTCGCTGTCAGCATTGCCTGCAAATACCGTGGTCGCCTGGAACACGCCGTTGTTCTGGATCCGGTTCGCCAGGAAGAATTCACCGCCAGCCGTGGTCGCGGCGCTCAACTGAACGGTCGTCGCCTGCGTGTCAGCGGTCGTACCAGCCTGGACGGCGCTCTGCTCGGCACCGGTTTCCCGTTCCGTGACGACCAGATGGACAACCTCGACAACTACCTGGGCATGTTCCGCGCCCTGGTTGGCCAGACTGCCGGCATCCGCCGAGCCGGTTCGGCGAGCCTGGACCTGGCTTACGTGGCCGCCGGCCGTTTCGACGCGTTCTGGGAGTCGGGCCTGTCCGAGTGGGACATGGCTGCTGGCGCCCTGCTGATTCAGGAAGCAGGCGGCCTGGTGAGCGACTTCACCGGCGGTCACGATTTCCTTGAGAAGGGCCACGTCGTTGCCGGCAACACCAAATGCTTCAAGGCAGTTCTGACGGCGATCCAGCCGCACCTGCCGGCCTCGCTGAAGCGCTAAGCGTTTCGCGAAACCAAAAAAAACACCCTTCGGGGTGTTTTTTTATGGGCATGAAAAAGCACCCCGAAGGGTGCTTTTTTTATAAGCCGTCAACCAGTCACTGGCCCGGCTCGTTCTGCGACAGGATCAGCTTGCCTTCCTTGTCGACCGGAATCTGGTTGCCCGGATCACGATCCATCCGCACCTTGCCTTCCTTGCCGTCCAGCGAATATCGGACGTCATAACCCACGACTTTGTCGCTGATGTCATTCACCGTGTTACAGCGAGTCTGAGTCGTGGTGTAGGTATCACGCTCCTGCATACCCTCCTGAACCTTGTTACCGGCGTAACCACCACCGACCGCACCGGCCACCGTGGCAATCTTCTTGCCGGTGCCGCCGCCGATCTGGTTACCCAGCAGACCACCTGCCAGCGCACCGACCACGGTGCCGGCAATCTGATGTTGATCTTTCACCGGCGCCTGCCGGGTCACTGTCACATCCTTGCACACTTCACGTGGAGTCTTGATCTGTGTTTTGACCGGTTCTACGGCCAGCACTTGCGCATACTCAGGGCCGCTTTTAACCAGGCTGTAGGTGGCAACAGCACCCCCGGCAGTCACACCGACAGCACCCAATACCGCACCAACCAGCAACGACTTGTTCACATGAACCTCCTGACCATCATATGCGGGACGCGCCCGCGCTTCTCCCAGCCTTGGAGCAAAAAAAAAGACGCGAGTTCAACTCGCGTCTTTTTTGACTGACCGCCGGGAAAACGATGGCCGTTATGGACGGTCGTCGACTTCCTTCTCGGTGTTGACCGGCGGAATCAGGTCTTCCGTCGACAGGTTCAGCCAGATCAGCACCACGTTGGCGATGTAGATCGACGAGTAGGTACCCGCCAGAACACCCACCAGCAGCGCCAGGGAGAAGCCGTACAGGTTGTCACCGCCGAAGAACAGCAGCGCCGCGATCGCCAGCAAGGTCGAAACCGAGGTCGCGATGGTCCGCAGCAAGGTCTGCGTGGTCGAGATGTTGATGTTCTCGATCAGCGTGGCCTTGCGCAGAACACGGAAGTTCTCACGCACCCGGTCGAACACGACGATGGTGTCGTTGAGCGAGTAACCGATGATCGCCAGTACCGCCGCCAGCACCGTCAGGTCGAAGGTGATCTGGAAGAACGACAGGATACCCACAGTCACGATCACGTCGTGGATCAGCGACACGATGGCGCCGACCGCAAACTTCCACTGAAAGCGGAAAGCCAGGTAGATCAGAATGCCGCCGAGCGCCAGCAGCATGCCCATGCCGCCCTGGTCGCGCAGCTCTTCACCGACCTGCGGGCCGACGAACTCGACGCGCTTGACGGTCGCCGGGTTGTCACCGCCGACCTTCTGCAGCGCTTCCGCCACCTGATGGCCCAACTGCGGGTCTTCACCCGGCATGCGTACCAGCAGATCGGTGGTCGCGCCGAAGTTCTGTACGACGGCTTCGTGATAACCGGAAGAAACCAGCTGCTCGCGCACCTTGGTGACATCGGCCGGACGCTCGTAGGTCAGCTCGATGAGCGTACCGCCGGTGAAGTCCAGACCCCAGTTCATGCCCTTGTGGAACACGCTGAAGATTGCCAGCAAGGTCAGGAATACGGTGACGCCGAACGCAAAATTGCGGACGCCCATGAAGTTGATTGTACGTAACATGGCAGCCCCTTAAATCCACAACTTCTTGAAGTCACGACCGCCGAAGATCAGATTGACCATCGCGCGGGTGACCATGATGGCCGTGAACATCGAAGTCAGAACCCCGAGGGACATGGTGACTGCGAAGCCCTTCACCGGGCCGGTGCCCATGGCGAACAGGATGCCGCCGACCAGCAAGGTGGTCAGGTTGGCGTCGAGAATCGCAGTGAATGCCCGACCGAAGCCTTCGTTGATTGCACGCTGCACGGTCATGCCGGCGGCGATCTCTTCACGAATCCGCGAGAAGATCAGTACGTTGGCGTCGACCGCCATACCCATGGTCAACACGATACCGGCGATACCCGGCAGGGTCAGCGTGGCGCCCAGCAGCGACATCAGCGCCAGCAGCAGCACCATGTTCACCGCCAGAGCAACGGTGGCGATCAGGCCGAAGAAACGGTAGATGGCGATGATGAACAGCGAGACGAACAGCATGCCCCACAGCGATGCATCGATACCCTTGGTGATGTTGTCCGCACCCAGGCTCGGGCCGATGGTGCGTTCTTCAGCGAAGTACATCGGAGCAGCCAGACCACCGGCACGCAGCAGCAGCGCCAGTTCGGACGACTCGCCCTGGCCGTTCAGGCCGGTGATACGGAACTGCGCACCCAGCGGCGACTGAATGGTCGCCAGGCTGATGATCTTCTTCTCTTCTTTGAAGGTCTGCACCGCGACGTCTTTCTCGACGCCGTCGACCACTTGCTTGGTGTAAGTGGTGACCGGACGCTGCTCGATGAAGATCACCGCCATGCTGCGACCGACGTTGCTGCGGGTCGCGCGGCTCATCAGCTCGCCACCGTGGCCATCCAGACGGATGTTCACTTCAGGGGTACCATGCTCGCCGAAACCGGCCTTGGCGTCAGTCACCTGGTCACCGGTGATGATCAGGCCACGCTCGATCTGGGCAGGAGGACGATTGCCTTCGCGGAATTCGAAAGTTTCGGAAGTGGCTTTCGAAGCACCCGGCTCTGCCGCCAGACGGAACTCCAGGTTGGCCGTCTTGCCGAGGATACGCTTGGCTTCGGCAGTGTCCTGCACGCCCGGCAGCTCAACCACGATACGGTTGGCGCCCTGACGCTGGACGATCGGTTCGGCAACACCCAGCTCGTTGACGCGGTTACGTACCGTGGTCAAGTTCTGCTTGATGGAGTACTCACGGATTTCCGCCAGCTTGGCCGGGGTCATCGCCAGACGCAGCACCGGTTGACCGTTGAGGTCGGCCGGAACAATGTCGAAATCGTTGAAATTCTTGCGGATCAGCGCACGGGCCTGTTCACGGGAATCAGCATCGCTGAAGCCCAGCTGAATGGCACCATTGAGTTGCGGCAGGCTGCGATAACGCAGTTTCTCTTTGCGCAACAGGCTCTTGACGTCGCCTTCGTAGACTTTCAGGCGGGCGTCGAGGGCTTTGTCCATGTCCACTTCCAGCAGGAAGTGCACACCGCCGGACAAGTCCAGACCCAGCTTCATCGGGTGCGCGGCCACGCTGCGCAGCCACTGCGGGGTGGTTTGTGCCAGGTTCAGCGCGACGACGTAGTCATCACCCAATGCCTTGCGGACAACGTCTTTGGCCGGCAGCTGGTCTTCAGCCTTGGTCAGACGGATCAGACCGCCCTTGCCGTTCGCAGCCAGGCTCGAAGCCTTGACGTTGATCCCGGATTCCTTGAGCGCGGTGCTCACGCGATCCAGATCGGCCTGGTTGACCTGCAGGGCCGTGCTGGCGCCGCTGATCTGAATGGCCGGGTCATCGGGGTATAGATTCGGAGCGGAATAAATCAGACCGATCGCCAGCACCGCCAGGATCAGAATGTATTTCCACAGAGGATATTTGTTCAGCATCACGCCGCCCGTTATGAACGCGGGGCGCCTTGCGCGCCCCGTCGATTGAGTAGAAGTTGGAACCTTAGATCGCTTTCAGCGTGCCTTTTGGCAGCGTGGCGGCGATGGCGCCCTTCTGGAACTTCATTTCCACGGTGTCGGAAACTTCCAGAACCACGAAGTCATCGGCCACTTTGGTGATCTTGCCGGCGATGCCGCCGGTGGTGACCACTTCGTCGCCCTTCTGCAGGCTGCTCAGCAGGTTCTTCTGCTCTTTGGCGCGCTTGGCCTGTGGACGCCAGATCATCAGGTAGAAGATGACCAGGAAGCCGACCAGGAAAATCCACTCGAAGCCGCCGCCCATAGGCGCTGCAGCCGGTGCAGCCGCGTCAGCCATGGCATTAGAGATAAAAAAGCTCATTTAGCACTCCAGTTGCAAATGTTGAATCTTGGGGTCAGAAAACTCAGTCCAAAGGCGGAACAGGAAGCCCGCGTTTGGCGTAGAAGGCATCGACAAAGGCGGCCAATGTACCCTGTTGAATAGCCTCGCGCAAACCAGCCATCAGCACCTGATAATGGCGCAAATTGTGGATGGTATTGAGCATGCTGCCGAGCATTTCGCCGCACTTGTCCAGATGATGCAGATAAGCGCGGGAGAAGTTCTGGCAGGTATAGCAATCGCAGGTCGGATCCAGCGGCGAATCATCATGGCGATGGAACGCGTTACGGATCTTCAGCACGCCTGTATCAATGAACAGATGCCCGTTGCGGGCATTACGGGTTGGCATCACGCAATCGAACATGTCCACACCGCGGCGCACACCCTCAACCAGATCTTCCGGTTTGCCAACGCCCATAAGGTAACGAGGTTTGTCAGCCGGCATCATGCCCGGCAGGTAGTCCAGCACCTTGATCATTTCGTGCTTGGGCTCGCCCACCGACAGACCGCCGATGGCCAGGCCGTCGAAACCGATCTTGTCCAGGCCTTCCAGCGAGCGCATGCGCAAGTCCTGGTGCATGCCGCCCTGGACAATACCGAACAGCGCCGCCGTGTTGTCGCCATGGGCATTCTTCGAACGCTGAGCCCAGCGCAGCGACAGCTCCATGGACACACGGGCGACGTCTTCGTCAGCCGGGTACGGGGTGCATTCGTCGAAGATCATCACGATGTCCGAGCCCAAATCGCGCTGGACCTGCATCGACTCTTCCGGGCCCATGAACACTTTCGAGCCGTCGACCGGGGAGGCGAAGGTCACGCCCTCCTCCTTGATCTTGCGCATGGCGCCGAGGCTGAACACCTGGAAACCGCCGGAGTCGGTCAGGATCGGGCCTTTCCACTGCATGAAATCGTGCAGGTCGCCGTGTTCCTTGATCACTTCGGTACCCGGGCGCAGCCACAGGTGGAAGGTGTTGCCCAGAATGATCTCCGCGCCGGTGGCGACGATGTCACGCGGCAACATGCCCTTGACCGTGCCGTAGGTGCCCACCGGCATGAAGGCCGGGGTCTCGACGGTGCCACGAGGGAAGGTCAGACGACCACGACGAGCCTTGCCATCGGTGGCAAGTAACTCGAACGACATACGACAGGTGCGACTCATACGGATTCCTCTGGGCCGCGGGGAGCGGGATTACGGGTGATGAACATCGCATCACCGTAGCTGAAAAAGCGGTATCCGTTATCGACCGCGGCTTTGTAGGCAGCCATGGTTTCCGGATAACCGGCGAATGCCGAAACCAGCATCAACAGCGTGGATTCGGGCAAATGGAAATTGGTGACCAGCGCATCGACCACATGGAACGGCCGGCCCGGGTAAATAAAGATGTCGGTGTCGCCGCTGAACGGCTTGAGTACGCCATCGCGGGCGGCGCTTTCCAGCGAACGCACGCTGGTGGTGCCGACAGCGATGACTCGACCGCCGCGCTCACGGCAAGCGGCGACTGCATCGACCACGTCCTGACCGACTTCCAGCCATTCGCTGTGCATGTGGTGATCTTCAATCTTCTCGACACGCACCGGCTGGAACGTGCCGGCGCCGACGTGCAGCGTGACGAACGCAGTCTCGACGCCCTTGGCGGCGATTGCCTCCATCAGCGTCTGATCGAAATGCAGCCCGGCAGTCGGCGCCGCCACCGCGCCGAGCTTCTCGGCATACACGGTCTGATAGCGCTCGCGATCCGAACCTTCGTCCGGGCGGTCTATATAAGGAGGCAACGGCATGTGCCCGACGCGATCGAGCAGCGGCAGCACTTCTTCGGCAAACCCCAGCTCGAACAGCGCATCGTGACGCGCCAGCATCTCGGCTTCACCGCCGCCGTCAATCAGGATCTTCGAACCCGGTTTCGGCGACTTGCTGGAACGCACATGAGCCAGCACGCGGTGGGTATCGAGCACGCGTTCGATGAGGATTTCCAGCTTGCCGCCGGACGCCTTCTGCCCGAACAGGCGCGCCGGAATCACCCGGGTATTGTTGAACACCATCAGATCGCCGGGGCGCAAATGCTCCAGCAGATCAGTGAATTGACGGTGTGCCAGGGCGCCGCTGACCCCATCCAGGGTCAACAGGCGACTACCGCGACGCTCGGCCAAAGGATGGCGGGCAATCAGCGAATCAGGAAGCTCGAAGGTAAAGTCAGCAACGCGCATGATGGGGTTCGTCTAGCAGGGCCGGAAAGTCTAGCGGAAATATCGAAAATTGACCATGAAACGTGATTGACCAACGGTAGGCACCTCTCTATACTTCGCCGCCATTGAGCCCTGATGGCGGAATTGGTAGACGCGGCGGATTCAAAATCCGTTTTCGAAAGGAGTGGGAGTTCGAGTCTCCCTCGGGGCACCAAAATTAGAAAAGGTCTTGCTTAGCAAGGCCTTTTTTTTCGTCTGCCGGAAAGTGCCGCTGGCTTTCCGGCGAGATCCCACACAGGTTCACCCCATGGAAACGTCACTGGAAACTGTCGCCCTGTTCTCCCTCAAACTCGCGTATGAGGAAGAAGGCCTGAGCCCGATCCTGCGCGATGACATGGTCATGGGCGACTATCAGAAAGACGTGTTCGAACTGCTGGTGCGCCGGGGTGATGTCGAGACGATCCAGTTCAAAATGAACGAGTGTCTGGCGCTGGCGATGGACGCCCTGGGCGGTTTGGAAAAGCCGTTGGGGCGGGAGTTGCACAAGTTGTCCGCCGATTTCAACCAGGCACGTTCGATGGAGCAGTTGGACGCACCGCTCCTTGCACTCAAGGGCTATTTGAAAGACGTACTGTAAGGCCTTACAGAAATGCCGGCAGTGGCATCTGGCACTTCAGTTGGGGAGGATGAAGATAGTGGCGCTACGACACTGTTTTGCTATCTTGCGACCTTATTGAAAATAGAGGCACTGACGTCCTCTCAAGTGAAATGTCTTTCAGGAAAAAGATCGCAATGGACGCTTGGCTTTTCATGTTTGTCCACGTTGTGACCTGGATCTGGGTCGTGGGCGAAAGGGGCCGCTGGAATTTGCTGGTAGCGAACTGCGCCGGCTTCATCAGCGGCTGGATCGTAGGCTGGGTGTTTGTGATCCTGTACCAGTGGATCTTCGCTGGCGCGAATATGGCGATGCCACCGATTCCGGCGCGCAGCCTGCTGATTGTGATGAGCGGCGCGGGAGCACTGGTCGGCATGTGGATGTGGGTCGCACAGCTCAAGCGACCTGAGTCCAGTCTGCTCCGTCATCTGATCGGGGCTGTCTATGGGACCGCGGCGGGAGCTATTGCCCTGCTACTGACCACCCGACTTATCTATCCAGGCGCTTGACTGAATATCCATGCCATGGAGTAACGATCGACGCGTTGATGGCGCGATGCACCAGGTTTGGTATCTTGACGCCCCCGTCGTGTTCCGGGTTTTGCGAAAGGTTAAAAGGAAAGGATCGAATGGAGTTTCTGCGTTTTCTGGCATTTGTCGCGGCCTGGGGTTTCATGTGGCGCTGGGTAGTGAAAAACCGCGGCAGCTGGCACTTGTTCTACGGCCACCTGGTCGGTGCGGCAGGCGGTTTCATTGTGGCGATGGTGGTGTTGGCGATCAGCTTTTCACTGCTCCCGTCGGCGCATCATTACGAAGCCGCGCAGACTGCAAACGTCGTGGCACAGCAGCACGCCGAGCCGACCTCGTTGCTGCCGGAAGCCGAGGCGGTTGCAAGCCCTGCTGCGCTGAAAGACGCGCCGGTGTTTGCCGCTATCGAGCCGGACAACAAGCCCTCTCCAGCGGATTCCGCGTTGCTGCCGAACTACGCCAGTCGGGCGCCGAAGACGATGTCGGTGCAAACCGTGATCGACCAGAGTGACGATCAGGGGCGCAAGGCCCTGACGGCGCTGAGCAAAAAATTGCGCGCCGACGCCCAGGGCGACAAATCGATGCTCGCGTACGTGATGTGCAGCCCGTTCGTGACCGGCACCTTGCGCTTCCCCGCCTCTGCCCGGTTTGCTGACAGCAAAAGCCTCACGCCGCAGCGCTTCAAGGATCAGGTTTACTCCTTCAGCAACACCGTCACCGCGCGGAACATGAATGGCGACGACGTGACGTACCGCTTCGACTGCTCCGTACAGGAACAGCAAAGAGTCGATGCGACACCTGCCGAATGGCGCCTGTTGGCGCTGAAGCTGGAAAAAACAGGCTCTTAAGCCTGGTTTAAGGGTTCGAGGCGCCGGCTGCGCTATCATCGCCGGCCTGTGCGCCTTGAGCTTTTCCCCCGATGCCTCCGACACCTGATGACCTGAGCCCGCTGCCCGCTGTTCTGGCCGGGCCGTTGCTGCGACGGCTGGAACCAACGCGCTTAGTGCTTTGGCTGGTGGGCAGCCGCGAGCTGTCGCTGACCCTGCGCCTGCAAGGCGTAGGAGACATTCCACTGGGTGCAGGTAAATGCACGATCATTCCGGTAGGCACCCGGGCGTTTGTTCACCTGATCGACGTTCCGCTGGAAACCGCCCTGCCCTGCGACACCCGCATCGACTACGACCTGTTGATCGATGGCTTGCAGCCCATCGCCGACTGGGCGCCACACCTGCTCTACGACGACGCCACCTGCCCGAACTTCGTCCTGCGCTCGCGCATCGACCAGTTGCTCCACGGTTCCTGCCGCAAGCCCCATCACCCGGCCGCCGACGGCCTGCTCTGTGTTGACCGGTTGCTGGCCGCCGAAACCGATCCACAGCAACGTCCCGCCCTGTTGATGATGAGCGGTGATCAGGTTTACGCCGACGATGTGGCCGGTCCGATGTTGCGGGCGATTCATGCCTTGATCGAGCGCCTCGGTCTGTTCGGTGAACATCTCGAAGGCGCGGTCGTCAGCGACAGCGCGAAACTTTACGAACACCCGGCCAGCTACTACCACCGCGCGGATTTGCTGCCGGCACTGGAAAGCAACGAGACATTGCGCGAGCGTTTCTTCGGGGGTGCGCGCAAGCCGATTTTCACCAGCAGCAGCGCTGACAATCACCTCGTGACGTTCGCCGAAGTCATGGCCATGTATTTGCTGGTGTGGTCGCCAACGCCCTGGACGCTGGTCAATCCGCAGCCGCCAGCGCTAACGCCGGAACGCCTCAAGCGCTACGCCCTCGAACAGACCCGCATCGACGGTTTCAAGGCCGGTCTCGGCCAGGTGGCCCGGGCATTGGCGCACTTGCCGAGCCTGATGATCTTCGATGACCACGACATCACCGACGACTGGAACCTGTCCGCGCAATGGGAGGAAACGGCCTACGGCCACCCGTTCTCCAAACGCATCATTGGCAACGCGCTGATCGCCTACATGTTGTGTCAGGGCTGGGGGAACAATCCGGATGCATTCAGCGCAGTGCTGGAGAAAACCCGCGGCCTGAGTGCCAGCGGTGACGACCGCTATCTCGACGCTCCCGTGCAGGACGGATTGATTGAGGAACTGTTGCGCTTTCAGCAGTGGCATTTCGTCTTGCCGACCAGCCCGGCACTGGTGGTGCTCGACACTCGCACCCGACGCTGGCGCAGCGAAATGGCGCTCAAGCAACCGTCGGGTTTGCTGGACTGGGAAGCCTTGAGCGAACTGCAGCAGGAACTGCTCGACCATCCTTCGGCGATCATCGTTTCGCCGGCGCCGATCTTCGGCGTGAAGCTGATCGAAACCGTGCAGCGAGTGTTCAGCTGGTGCGGTTATCCACTGCTGGTGGACGCGGAAAACTGGATGGCCCATCGCGGCGCCGCCCAGGTGATCCTGAACATTTTCCGACACTCACGTACACCGGGCAGTTACGTGGTGCTGTCAGGCGACGTGCATTATTCCTTCGTCTACGAAGTCCTGATCCGACACCGCAAGGCCGGGCCGCGCATCTGGCAGATCACCAGCAGCGGCATCAAGAACGAATTTCCCCCGACCCTGCTGGAATGGTTCGACCGTCTCAACCGTTGGCTCTACTCACCGCGCTCGCCACTCAACTGGCTGACCAAACGCCGCCGCATGCGCATCGTCCCGTACGTGCCGGAACACGCCGAAGCGGGTGAACGGTTGTGGAATTCGGCGGGGATCGGTCAGGTATTTTTCAATCATCAGGGACAGCCGAGCGACATCATCCAGCACAACGCGAACGGCGCACCGAAGACCCGGATGCTGGCGCCGGATTTGTCGGATTATCCTGATTAAGCAAAAAATGGCTGCCGAAAAAACGGCAGCCATTTCAGACGCAAGCGGGAAAATCAGCTCTCGCCCAGCGCTCGCGCCACCCCTCTGACAATCATCCCCACCTCCCGCTCATCAATCGTCAGCGGCGGCAGCAGCCGGATTGTCTTGCCGCGAGTAACGTTGATCAGTAGTCCATGATCCCGCGCGGCAATCAATGTCAGGTCGCGGATCGGCTGTTTGAGTTCGATGCCGATCATCAGCCCTTGCCCACGAATCGCCAGCACATTCGGATTGTCCGCTAGTTCTGCACGCAAGCGGGTCAGCAGGCACTCGCCTTGAACCCTGGCATTTTCCAGCAGACCCTGTTCCTCGATGATCTCGAGCACGGTGCAACCTACCCGACACGCCAGTGGATTGCCGCCGAAGGTGCTGCCGTGGCTGCCGGGGGTGAACAGATCCGCTGCCCGGCCCCGTGCCAGGCAGGCGCCGATCGGCACGCCGTTGCCCAGGCCCTTGGCGAGAGTCATGACGTCGGGAACGATGCCTTCGTGCTGGAACGCGAACCAGCGGCCGGTGCGGCCGATGCCGGTCTGGATTTCGTCGAGCATCAGCAGCCAGGCGTGGCGGTTGCACAATTCACGCAGGGCCTTGAGGTAGCCGGACGGCGCCAGTCGCACGCCGCTTTCGCCCTGGATCGGCTCGACCAGAATCGCCACGATTCGCTGGCCATGCTTGCGCTGTACCTGCTCCAGCGCTTGAAGATCGCCGAACGGCACTTTGACGAAATCCCCGGGCAAGTCATTGAAGCCCAGGCGCACCGCCGGGCCATCGCTGGCGGACAAGGTGCCGAGGGTACGGCCATGAAACGCGTTGGCCATCACCACCACCAGCGGCTGCTCGATGCCTTTGCGCCAGCCGTAAAGGCGCGCCAGTTTCAGCGCGGTTTCATTGGCCTCGGCACCGGAATTGTTGAAGAACGCCCGCTCCATCCCCGCCAGCCGCGTCAGCTTCTGCGCCAGCGACTGTTGCCAGTCGATGCTGTAGAGGTTGGAGGTGTGCAGCAGCAATCCCGCCTGCTCGCTGATCGCCGACACGATGCGCGGGTGCGAGTGACCGACATTGGTCACCGCCACGCCCGCCACCGCGTCCAGATACTCGCGGCCCGCCTGATCCCAGAGTCGGGTGCCCAGGCCCTTGATGAAGCTCAGGTCCAGCGGTTGATAGGTGTTCATCAGGGCGGCGGTCATGTCGGCAAACTCCAGCGAGGTGAGAGGTGCTGGCAGTATGGTTATCCACCTGAACTGGATAAACTCGGCAAAACTTCAATCATTTAGAAGCCAGGCTTGATAATGGATCTGTTCCAGTCGATGAGCGTATACGTCAAGGTTGTGGAGTCCGGCAGCATGACGGCGGCCGCGCTGCAGTGCGAAATGTCCACGACCATGGTGGGCAATCACCTGCGGGCACTGGAGCAACGGCTTGGTGTGCAATTGCTGCAACGCACCACCCGCCGCCAGCGACTGACCGAGTTCGGCAGCGTTTACTACCAGCGCTGCCTGGAGGTATTAGGTCTGGTCGCCGACTCCGAACGGCTCGCCGAACAGACGCTGGATGAACCGCGCGGCATCCTGCGGGTGACCGCGCCGCTGACCTTTGGCGTCGAACGCCTGGCCCCGGCGCTCAGCGAGTTTTCCCTGCAATGTCCGCAGGTCAAACTCGACGTGATCCTGACCAACCGTCGCCCGGATCTGTTGGAAAGCGGTCTCGACGTGGCCTTCCGACTGGGCCACTTCGACCAGTCCAACCTGATCGCCCGCCCGCTGATCGACTACACCCTGACCGTCTGCGCCTCCCCGGAATACGTGGCCCGACGCGGCATGCCGCTCACGCCTGAAGAACTGCGCCAGCACGACTGTCTGTCCTTCGCCTACCCCGCCGGCGATGACTGGCAATCGGTGGAAAAACAGTGGCGCCTCAGCGGCCCGGACGGCGAAATCATGGTCGACGTCAAAGGCCCGATGCTGATCAACAGTTCCGCCGGCCTGCATCAGGCCGCGCGCACCGGCATGGGCATCGTGATGCTGCCGGACGCACTGGTGGAACAGGACCTGCGCGACGGCAGACTGGTCGTCGTGATGCCGGACTACCAGCCGCCGAATCGCCCGATGCACCTGCTTTACGCGCCGGATCGCTATCGGCTGCCGAAACTGCGTCGCTTCGTCGAGTTCGCCATGCAGATGTGGGGCAGACCGTAAGCAACGCGACTACTGTTGGAAACACACCAGGGACGGGATCAACGAATGAACAAGGACATTTCAATACGCGACCTCCTGCCGACGGAAGTCGAGGCCGCAAGGCAGTTTCTGGGGCGGCACGGCTGGGGTCATCGCACCGGCACCGCCGAGCATTTCGCAAAGCTTGTTCAGAACTCCCAACGCACTGCCGTTGCATTGAGCGGCCAGCAGGTTGTCGGTTTCGCCCGTGGCATCACCGATGGTTTGTCCAACGGTTACCTGTCGATGGTCGTGGTCGACGGGCAACACCGGCGCGCGGGAATCGGGCGGGCGCTGGTCGAACATGTGATGGGCGACAACACCGACATTACCTGGGTTCTGCGTGCCGGCCGCGAAGGTGCGGAAGCGTTTTTTGCCAGCCTGGGGTTTGAAACCTCGGTGATCGCGATGGAGCGTTTGCGACTGAAATAGCCGACGGTTACTGTGACCCCGACTATGCTCCACCCTCCTCTTTTTCCAGCATGGATGCTGCGCAATGCTCACGATTCTGCAAAACACTCCGATACGGGTTTACCTGATTTTTCTGCTGGTGGTTTATTTCGGCATCAAGTCGTTTTCTCCCCGACGCGAGAGCCGTGCCTCGATGTTGATAACGCCCCCGGCGTTTTTGGCATGGTCGCTGTACTCACTGAACCTGACGATCAACCCGGGCCTGTTTTTCAGCACCTGGTTCGCGGCGCTGTTGCTGGGCAGCCTGTCGGCCTGGCTGGTGTTCTCCCGCCGGGGCGTGGTGCTCGACGACTCCGCGACAGGCCTGATCATGCCGGGCACGGTAAAAATCCTGATCATGTACCTGATGTTCTTTTCTGCGAACTACTACTTCAATTACCAGCATGACGTGCATCCGGAGCGTTCCGCCTCCCCGGACATGCTGTTGATCAAGTCGATTATTTCGGGGTTCCTGGGCGGCCTGATCGGCACCCGCTCGTTGAAGCTCTACTGGACACTGCGTGCTCTGGCGTCCGGGCGGTTGCCGAGGAATGTCGCCGCCAATGAATAAGGCACAGCGCTCGCGGTGCCAGGTTGCTCAACACAAATCATCCGGATAAATAATCGGCACCGCCGGCCCCTTGCTCCGTGACAACGCTGCCGCGCTCCCCTAAATTAGTCGGCCTGAAAAAGCCCCCAGCGCTTTCTCGTCTCATCTCAAGTTAAAAAAGTAGTGAAATTTCAATGTCCGATTTCAACACCGCTGAATCCGTAGTCACTCTGTCGTCCAAAGCGGAATACGAAAACTCCATCAATCTTTCACAACATATCCCACAGGCGAAGATCATCAGCGAGATGGTGCTGGACGCGTTCCAGTCGAGCCGCGAAAGCGATCAGATCCGCGAACTGCGCGCCGCGATCCGTCAGGCCCACGACCGCTTCGATGACGACCAGGCTTACGAGTTGATGGGCGAACTCAAGCGCCTGAAGGACGCCGAGGCTGCCGACATCGCCGCCCTCGAAGATCTGAGCAGCAAATTCCCGATCAGCCGCATCCTGTCCAGCTTCAAGGACGATCCGGCGTTCCAGGAAATCGTCTACGGCCTGGCCCTCAAGGTGCTGAACCAGACCCATCAGGCGATCAGCAACCCCAGCGGCGGCAAGAGCAAGGCCGCACGCGCCAAGAAAGACGTCGAAGTGTTCAGCATCAGCAAGGACGGCATCAGCGTGACCCTGCCAATGCGCACACCGCGTTCGCGCCTGAGCGTGGATCGCGAGGCGCTGGAATTCCTCGGCTTCACCTTCGTCGGCGAAGGCGACGAGGCGGAAATCGAAGGCGAAACGTTCGTCGACAACACCGGCGCCGAACACGCCATCAATCGCAAGAACATCATCACCGCCCTGCAACAGCAGACCGCGTTTGATGGCTACAGCATCGCCGCCCAGTAATACCGGGCGCTGACAAAAAAGCCCCGCACTGAAATTCAGGCGGGGCTTTTTGTTGTGCGGCTTTCAGCGATTACGCCGAAGGATGCACTGCGGCGATCATATCGACTTCGATGGCTGCGTTTTTCGGCAACTGATAAACGCCGACGGTGGTGCGGGTGTGTCGCCCGACATCGCCCAACACATAACTGAACACATCCGACGCGCCATTGGCGACTTCGCTGAGGTCAACGAAATCCGGCGTGGACTTCACGTACACCGTGACCCGCAACAACGACCTGACCTTGTCCAGCGAACCGACTGCATCGACGATAAAGGCCAGGCAGCGCATCGCGCTGATGCTTGCCGCCGCCTGCGCATCCTTGAGCGTCAACTCCTGCCCCACTCGCCCTGGATACTGAATCCTGCCCTCGGTGCGCGGCACCATGCCGCTGATGTAGATCTCATCGCGATGACGGATCAACGGCGCGTAATTGCCACCCACCGTGTTCTCGCCATTGATGTCGTAGTTCAGCTCTTTTGCCAGGGCAATGAATCGCTCGTCGCAGGTCATCCTCTCAGTCATTTCGCCCAGCCTCTTGATCGATGCATGTAGTTGGATCCGAATCTAGGGCTTTTGCCTATCGACCGCAACCTGTCGATTTCTAGCTAGTCGTTTCGAGGGAATGGCTGATTACCCCACCCTTTTGGGAGAGAGTCTGTTCGCGACAAAGGACGTCGTTTCTCCATCAACCGAGCAACAAAAAACCCCGCTCATCTCTCGATGAACGGGGTTTCTCGTACAACGTTCGAACCTTACGGCGCGTACGTCAGCAGCAGCTCGGTCGGCACCTTGAAGTCCAGGGACATCATGACGCTCAGCGCGGTGATGGTGAAGATCGAGAACACGAACAGCTTGCGTGCCCAGACCGTGTCATCCACCGCCTTGTAGCCGGTCCAGGCCATGTACAGCCAGTACATGCCCATGGCCGCGGCGACGGCGAGGTAGCTCATGCCAGCGTAACCGCTGAAGGTCAGCATCAAGGTCGCCACGAGGAAGGCCAGGATGTAGAGCAGGATGTGCTTCTTGGCCACCTGGATCCCGCGCTTCACTGGCAGCACCGGAATCGATGCGGCCAGGTAATCGTTGAAGCGGAAGATCGCGATGGCGTAGGAATGCGGCATCTGCCACAGGCTGAACATCACCAGCAGGGTCAGCGCGGCCATGTCGAAGCTGTTGGTCACGGCCACGTAACCGATCACCGGCGGCATCGCGCCCGACAGACTGCCCACCAGCGTGCCGTGAACCGACTTGCGCTTGAGGTACAGGCTGTAGAAGCCGACGTAGATGATGAAGCCGATCACGGCGAACAGGGCAGCCAACGGGTTGGCCACCTTGTACAGCAACGCAACGCCGGCGACACCCAGGACGGTCGCATAGACCAGAGCCAGTTTCAGGGAGATCAAGCCCTGGACCAGCACCCGGTTCTTGGTGCGCTCCATCTTCAGGTCGATGTCGCGGTCGATGCAGTTGTTGAACACGCAACCGGAGGCCACGACCAGGGAAGTGCCGATCATGGCTGCCAGAAACACGGCCAGATCGACATGCCCTTTCGAGGCCAGGAAGAACCCGCCTGCCACAGAAAGCACGTTACCGAAAATGATCCCCGGTTTGGTGATTTGGATAAAGTGCTTGAGCGACATCGGGTTTACCTCACTTCGCCATCATGTAGGTGTGGATGCTGAACATGATCCACAGCGACAGACCGACCAGCAGCACGATCACGATGGCCGTAAAGACGAACGCAATCACGTTGTTACGTTGAGCGATGGAACGGTCCAGGTGCAGGAAGTAATACAGGTGAACGATAACCTGGATCACGGCGAACAGCAGGACGATTGCCAGCGTCGTCGACTTCGGCAGGGTCGGGAACATCACCAGGCCGAACGGGATGACGGTCAGGATTACCGACAGGATGAAGCCGATGGCGTACGACTTTACGCTGCCGTGGCCAGCATCATGGCTGTCATGGGAGTGTGCATTAGCCATTACAGGGTCCCCATCAGGTAAACAACGGTGAATACGCAGATCCACACCACGTCCAGGAAGTGCCAGAACAGGCTCAGGCAGCTCAGACGGGTCTTGTTGGTCGCCGTCAGGCCGTGCTTGTTGACCTGGTACATCATGATGCCCATCCAGATCAGACCGGCGGACACGTGCAGACCGTGGGTACCGACCAGCGTGAAGAACGCCGACAGGAAGCCCGAACGGCTAGGACCGAAGCCCTCGGAGATCAGCAGGTGGAACTCGTTGATCTCCATGGCGATGAAGCCTGCGCCGAGCAGGAAGGTCATGAACAACCAGCCCAGAACCTGCTGCTTTTTACCCTTGTACAACGCCAGCATGGCGAAGCCGTAGGTGATCGAACTGAACAACAGCAGAGCGGTTTCGCCGAGCACGTATGGCAGTTCGAAGATGTCGTGGCCCGACGGGCCACCGGCGACGTTGTTTACCAGTACCGCGTACACCGCGAAGATCGACGCAAACAGAATGCAGTCGGTCATCAGGTAGAGCCAGAAACCGTATACGGTCATCTCGCCCGAGTCGTGGTGATGGTCATCGTGCCCATGGTCATGACCATGGGCGTGTCCAGCATTGGTCACTAAGTTCGACATTGTTTAAGCCTGTTCCAACTTGGTTTCAACACGGGTTGCGGAAGCAGGGATCTTCCCGGCCGCTACCAGACGCTTGTGCTGCTCGGCTTCGATGCGCTCGATCACGTCGACCGGCACCATGTAGCCCTGATCGTCACGTGCTGCGTGGATCACGAAGTAGATGACAGTGCCGGCCAGGCTGGCGATCGCCAACCACCAGATGTGCCAGATCATCGCGAAACCGAACACGGTCAGCAGTGCGCCCATCACCACGCCAGTGGCGGTGTTGTTCGGCATGTGGATCGGTTCGTACTTGGCCGGAGCCTTGTACGCGGTACCGTTTTCCTTGGCCTCGGTGAACGGATCGATGCAGTCTGCCTTTGGCAGTACAGCGAAGTTGTAGAACGGAGGTGGCGACGAGGTCGACCATTCCAGGGTATGGGCATTCCACGGGTCACCGTGTTCGCACATGTTTTCCGGTTTCTTGCGGTCACGCACCGACACGTACAGCTGGATCAGCTGGCAGGCGATACCCACAGCAATCATCACCGCACCGAACATGGCAACGTACAGGTACGGTACCCACTCAGGGTTGGTGGTGGCGTTCAGACGACGGGTCATGCCCATGAAGCCCAGAGCGTAGAGCGGCATGAACGCGACGAAGAAGCCCGAGATCCAGAACCAGAACGCTGCTTTACCCCAGCCTTCGTGCAGCTTGAAGCCGAACGCTTTCGGGAAGTAGAAGCCGAAGCCTGCGATGTAGCCGAATACCGCGCCGCCGATGATCACGTTGTGGAAGTGCGCGATCACGAACAGGCTGTTGTGCAGAACGAAGTCAGCACCCGGGATGGCCAGCAGTACGCCGGTCATGCCGCCGATGGCGAAGGTCACCATGAAGCCCAGGGTCCACAGAACCTGGCTGGTGAAGCGCAGACGGCCCTGGTAGATGGTGAACAGCCAGTTGAACAGCTTCACACCCGTCGGGATGGAAATCAGCATCGTCGCCAGACCGAAGAAGGCGTTGACGCTGGCACCCGAACCCATGGTGAAGAAGTGGTGCAGCCAAACCATGAACCCCAGTACCGAGATCGCGCCCGAGGCGTAGATCATCGAGTGGTGGCCGAACAGTTTCTTGCCGGTGAAGGCCGAGATGACTTCCGAGAAAATGCCGAATGCCGGCAGGATCAGGATGTAAACCTCAGGGTGGCCCCATGCCCAGAACAGGTTGACGTACATCATTGGATTGCCACCAAGTTCATTGGTGAAAATGTGGAAATCCATGTAACGGTCAAGGGTCAGCAGTGCCAGGGTAGCGGTCAGGATCGGGAACGAAGCCACGATCAGAACGTTTGCCCAGGTGCAGGTCCAGGTGAAGATCGGCATGTCCATCAGTTTCATGCCAGGGGTACGCATTTTCAGCACGGTCGCGAGGAAGTTAACCCCGGTTAACGTTGTACCCAGACCCGATAGCTGTAGCGCCCAGATGTAGTAGTCCATCCCCACGCCAGGGCTGTATTGCAGACCCGACAGCGGTGGATAGGCAACCCAGCCGGTCTTGGCGAATTCGCCGACGCCCAGGGACAGGTTGATCAGCACGACGCCGGACACCAGCAGCCAGAAGCTCAGGGAGTTCAGGAACGGGAACGCAACGTCACGCGCGCCGATCTGCAGCGGCACTGCAAGGTTCATCAGGCCGGTGAAGAATGGCATCGCCATGAAGATGATCATGATCACACCGTGAGCGGTGAAGATCTGGTCATAGTGTTCAGGTGGCAGGTAGCCAGGCGAACCCTCGGTGGCCATGGCCAGCTGGGTCCGCATCATGATGGCGTCGGCAAAACCGCGCAGCAGCATGACCATGGCGACGATGATGTACATCACGCCGATTTTCTTGTGGTCGACCGACGTCAGCCACTCGGTCCACAGGTAAGTCCACTTCTTGAAGTAGGTGATTGCAGCGAACAACGCCAGACCACCGAGCGCGATCATCGAGATGGTGACCATCACGATCGGCTCGTGGAAAGGGATCGCTTCCCAACTTAATTTACCAAACATCGTTTACTCCTCTGCCCCGGCAGCTGAATGCGAATTCGAGTCCATATCCGTTGCCGCCACTTCTTTCTCTTTCTTCTCGTGCTTCAGCGGCTTACCTGGTTTCATGCCTTCGTACTTGTCGACGATGGTCTGGAACAGGTTCGGCGTGACCGAGGAGTAGAGCTCGACTGGATTGTTCTGGCTTGGCTTGGCAAGGGCTGCGTATTCAGCGGCTTCAAGCTGTTTAGGTGCCTTTTTGACTTCACTTACCCAGGCGTCGAAATCTTCCTGAGAAGTTGCGATCGCTTTGAATTTCATACCGGTGAAACCAGCGCCGCTGTAGTTGGCGGAGATACCGTCCATTTCAGCGTTGCGGTCAGCGATCAGGTGCAGCTTGGTGGTCATGCCCGCCATCGCGTAGATCTGGCCGCCCAGGCCCGGGATGAAGAACGAGTTCATCACCGCGTCCGAAGTGATCCGGAAGTTAACCGGGGTGTGCGCCGGGAACACGATCTTGTTGACCGTGGCGATGCCTTGTTCCGGGTAGATGAACAGCCACTTCCAGTCCAGCGCGACCACTTCGATGGTCACCGGCTTGACGTCGGATTCGATCGGACGATACGGATCCAGCGAGTGGGTCGACTTGTAGGTGATGTAACCCAGGGCAATGATGATCAGGACCGGGATGGTCCAGACTGCCACTTCGATCTTGGTCGAGTGCGACCATTTCGGGGTGTAGACGGCGTTCTTGTTGGAGGCGCGGTACTTCCAGGCGAACAGGAAGGTCATGACGATGACCGGCACAACGACCAACAGCATCAGCAGCGTGGCGGTGATGATCAGGTTGCGCTGTTCCAGGCCGACCTGGCCCGTTGGATTGAGCAAGGTCATGTTGCAGCCTCCCAGCAACAACGTGCCGAGCAGCGGCACTAGGCCTAGTAATCTGGGGTACCTGTTTTTACTCATCTCACGACCTCTAAAGCAGCTTGCGCAATGCAGTTGGGTTTTGATCGCCAACACTTCACCCTGCCAAGGGTTGGCATTTTCTTTGGATTGAATAAGGGCCGCCCGTCGCGCGTCAGACGCTCGACAAAACCTGGGACAGCGGTCAGTTCTTATTCGAATTCGTGGTCAAAGGCCTTGTTACAGACCAATTCCATTTGGTGCGGAAAGTTGGAAAGGCACCGACACCTGGGTGTCTCGCAAGCCTCTCGGCTGCCCGACACCCGACTTCCTGCTCGCCTCCTTAATAAAGGCTGAACAGTGCCGGGAATTCAGTGCGGGCGATTGTAGATAGGTAGCGCCCTATACACCATGTCTTATCCCGAAATAATTTTTATCGCTCAGAGCAACAATCCATCATCGTTTTTGTAAAAGTGCCCCATGTTATCGAAATCGATTCTCAACAAAAACATCAAAAAATGTAGGCCTATCGGCCTCAGTTCAGACAGCTCCGAGAGCTTTTTCCCACGGCGCGATCCGCGCAAAGCCCGATATGCCAAGGCTTTTGGCCATCTGTCAGAGTCTGTTAAAACTGCCTGATCCGGCACTCCCGTGCAAAAACCAAAAAACTCTGAAACAGACCAATCCTTTTTTGTAACAGCACTCCAATCCGGGCCTGTGAACCGCGCTGCGACTGGGCGCGTGTGACAACATGTCGCACACCTGTCGCACCCTTACTTGCCGTTCGTCACGGTGTTTTCACCAAGACCCTGAAATGCAAAACGCCTCAATTTCCGTCACCGCAAATCGAGGCGTTTGTTTTATCGGCTCACGCGCCGAAAAGTTGATTCAGCGCAACGCTTTTCGGTTACGCGAGGTCAGCAGCGGCACCAGAATCACCACCAGCACGAAGGCCACCAGCGCCCATTGCGCCAGCGACAGACCGAGGATCGGCGGGTACGGCGTCGAGCAGAAACCGTCGACCTGGAAGCCCAGCGGGAAGATCTTCGCCAGCGGCAGGTCATCAACGATCGGCTGCAACACATCGATGCCGCAGCTCACCGCCGGATAGAACTGGGTGTACACGTGATGCCCGGCGACACCGGCCCCGGCGATGGCACAAATCACCACCAGCACCTCGAACACGGTGATGCTGCGCCGGGTGCGCATGGCCGCGCCGATGAACGCGAACAACGCGATCAGCAGCAACGCATAACGCTGCAGGATGCACAGCGGGCACGGCGCCTCGCCCAGCACGATCTGCATGTACAGCGCGCCGCCGATCAGCGCCAGGCAGATGATGCCCAGCAACACCAGATAGCGCCGTTCACGTCCCAATCGAATCGTTTCCTCGCTCATCGCGTTTCCCTTTCAAGTCCATGGTTCAGCTGGCCGGCGGCTGCGCTTGCAGTTGCGCCATCAGGCTGATGTTGTCTTCGATATGCCAATTGGCCGCGATGCGACCGTTGTCGATCTGATAAATATCGGTTGCCCGGAAGTCTACACGCTGGCCCTGCCCTTTGAGAGCCTTGAAGGTGCCGGTGAAATGCCCGCGAAAGTGCAGGTGCACCACCACGCGATCCCCGGCGACGATCATTTGTTCGATCTCGCAACTCAAGTCCGGCACCGCCGTGCGAAAGAACTTCGACGCCAGCAGTGGCCCGGTCGGCCCCTGCACCCGGCCTTCCGGCGGGGTCTTGTCGACGAACTGCGGCGACAGGGCGGCGGTGGCCAACGCCTCTTCGCCCGTGTTCCAGAAACTGCCATAACGCCGCGCCGCCAGTTCCATTGCATCTCGCTGGGCCTTGGGCAGGCTCTGATCGACGATCAGGGTCTGGGGTTCGATCAAGGCGGATTCGGCGAAGGCGAACGGACTGGACAGCAAGGCAACCGACAGGCCCAAAGTGGCCAGGCTGAAACGACGGGAAGAGGCGAAGTGCGACATGGGGACGATCCTGATCATGTAAACGAACGAGCGCCTATCATCAGCATCGGGGAATAAACGATAAACCGGTTAAGAAACGATTAACCTTTAAACAGAATTTAAGAATCAAGTCCGCGTAACGGCCAATCGCGGGCAAGCCCGCTCCCACATTGAAATGCATTCCAATGTGGGAGCGGGCTTGCTCGCGAATGAAGGCGACTCGGTTCCGGATTATTCCAGAGCAGCAGCCGGCCCGAAGAACTCATACCGGCTCTGCTTCTCAGGCACGCCCAGCGCCTTCAGGTGACGCTTGATCGCCCCCATGAAACCTTTCGGCCCGAGGAAGTAAGCGTCCACATCACGCTCCGGCGGCAGCCACTCGCCCAGTTGCTCTTCATTCAACAACCCGACCTTGTCCGCCGCCGGGCTCACGCCGTCATCTTCGGCGTAGCAATAGAAGCGCTTGAGCTGCGGATGGCGCGCGGCCAGCCCGTCGACCCAGTCACGAAACGCATGCACGCTGCCGTTGCGCGCACTGTGAATGAAGTACACCGGACGCTCGGTTTCCAGCGCCGCTTCCAGCATCGCCAGCGTCGGCGTGATGCCGACGCCGCCGCTGATCAGCACCAGCGGTTTGTCGCTGGCAGTCAGAGTGAACTCACCCGATGGCGGGAACAGCTGAATGCTGGCGCCGACGTGCAGTTGATCGTGCAGGTAATTGGAGGCACGGCCGCCCGGTTCGCGTTTGACGCTGATGCGGTACTGACCTTTGTTGGCCAGGGCAGACAGCGAGTAGTTGCGGCGGATTTCTTCGCCGTCGAGGATCAGCTTCATGCCGATGTACTGACCCGGCTCGGCGGCGAGGATCGGGCCCTTGTCCGCCGGTTCGAAGTAGAACGAGGTGATTTCCGCGCTCTCCTCGACCTTGGCCGCGACAATGAACTCCCGCGCCCCGCGCCAGCCGCCGACGGCTTGTTCTTTCTGGTCATAGATCGCGGTTTCGGCGCCGATCAGGATATCGGCCAATTGACCGTAGGCTGCGCCCCAGGCACTCATCACTTGCGGGGTGGCGATTTCTTCGCCGAGCACTTCGGAGATGGCGCGCAGCAGGCAGGTGCCGACGATCGGGTAGTGCTCCGGCAGGATTTGCAGGGCCACGTGCTTGTTGATGATCTTGGCCACCAGATCGCCCAACTGGTCGAGTTGATCGATGTGGCGGGCGTACATCAACACACCGTTGGCCAGAGCGCGAGGCTGGTCACCGCTGGCCTGGTGAGCCTGGTTGAACAGCGGGCGGACTTCCGGGTACTCGGAGAGCATCATCCGGTAGAAGTGGGTGATCAGCGCTTCACCGCCGCTTTCCAGCAGAGGCACGGTGGACTTGATGATGGCTCGATCCTGGACGCTAAGCATAAGGGTGACTCCTGAGCTTTCTCTAAAAGTGCCTTATCCATTCCAGTATTCGTGCCAACTATTTTTTCTATATAAATCAATAGCTTGAAAATTATGTAGTCAGATCGACACAGGCCGCTCTATAGTCGCTTCGACTACAACGTGTCTCTTTGACTACAAGCCTATGTCCGCCAAATCATTGCTCACCGCCCTGCTCCCACTGGTTTCCGACCTGTCCCGCGAACTGCCCGAGGGTGAGCGCTACCGGCGCCTGCTCGAAGCCATGCGCGCCCTGCTGCCCTGCGATGCCGCCGCATTGTTGCGCCTCGACGGAGAATGGCTGGTGCCGCTGGCGGTGGACGGTTTGAGCACCGACACCCTCGGCCGGCGCTTCAAGGTCAGCGAACACCCGCGCTTCGAAGTGCTGCTGGCCGGCCAAGGGCCGACCCGCTTCGCCGCCGACAGCGATCTGCCCGATCCGTATGACGGGCTGGTCGACGGCCTCGACGATCACCTCGAAGTTCACGATTGCCTCGGTTGCCCGTTGTTCGTCGATGAAAAACTCTGGGGCCTGATCACCCTCGACGCCCTCGATCCGGAGCGTTTCGAACCGATCGAACTTGATGCTCTGCAAGCCTTCGCCAGCCTCGCCTCGGCCACTGTGAATGCCGCCGAACGCATCGAACGTCTGGCGATCCGCGCCGAAGACGAACACCAGCGCGCCGAGGTCTATCGCCAGGCCAGCGGCCAGCAGAACCGCGAAATGATCGGCCAGAGCAAGGCGCATAAACGGCTGGTGGAAGAAATCAATCTGGTCGGCGGCAGCGACCTGACCGTGTTGATCACTGGCGAAACCGGAGTCGGCAAGGAACTGGTGGCGCAGGCGATTCACGCTGCCTCCAAGCGCGCCGACAAACCGATCATCAGCCTCAACTGCGCCGCCCTGCCGGATACCTTGGTGGAAAGCGAACTGTTCGGCCATGTGCGCGGCGCCTTCACCGGTGCCACCAGCGACCGGCGCGGCAAGTTCGAACTGGCCAATGGCGGCACGCTGTTTCTCGATGAAGTCGGCGAGTTGTCGCTCACCGTCCAGGCCAAGCTGTTGCGGGTGTTGCAGAGCGGTCAGTTGCAGCGCCTGGGTTCGGACAAGGAACATCAGGTCGACGTGCGCCTGATCGCTGCGACCAACCGTGATCTGGCCGAAGAAGTGCGCAGCGGCCGCTACCGCGCCGACTTCTACCATCGCCTCAGCGTCTACCCGTTGCGGGTGCCGGCGCTGCGTGACCGGGGGCGCGATGTGCTGCTGCTCAGCGGCTATTTCCTGGAACAGAACCGCTCGCGCATGGGCCTCAACAGCCTGCGCCTGAACAGCGACGCCCAGGAAGCGCTGCTGGCCTACACCTGGCCGGGTAACGTGCGGGAACTGGAACACCTGATCGGACGCAGCGCACTGAAAGCGCTGGGCAACTGCAAGGTGCGGCCGAAGATTCTCAGCCTCAGTGCGCTGGATCTCGATCTGCCGCGCGAGGTTGTGGATAACTCACCGGCGCCGTCCGCAGCAGCCACCCTCCAGCCGTTGATCAGCGGCGACCTGCGCACCGCCACTGAGCAGTATCAGCGGCAGTTGATCAGTGCAGCGCTTGAGCGCAATCGGGACAACTGGGCCAGTGCGGCGCGGGAGCTGGGGCTGGACCGGGCGAATCTGGGGCGGATGGCGAAGCGGTTGGGGATGAAAAGCTGAAATGTGCTTCAAGTTCAAAAGCGCCTTCATCGGAACGCCACCCGACAACTAACCTAAAGCCCAACCTTTTGGCGCCGATAACCCGGCATCAATAGTTTCTGGCGACTTCCACCCTCGCCCACCCACCTTTCTCCACAGAAGGTTTTTATGTCTTCCAACAAAGCCCGCGCAGATTCACTTTCGCTTCTGCTGTTTACCTTGCGCAGCGGCAAGCTGATGGCGATCAACCTGCTGAAGGTCAGTGAAATCATCCCCTGCCCGCCGCTGACCAAGTTGCCGGAGTCGCACCCGCACGTCAAAGGCATCGCCACCCTGCGCGGTGCTTCGCTGTCGGTGATCGATCTGAGCCGGGCCATCGGCGAGCGGCCGTTGGAAGATCCGAACGGCGGCTGCCTGATCGTCACCGACGTCAGCCGTTCGAAACAGGGCCTGCATGTGCAGGCGGTGAGCAAGATCGTGCATTGCCTGACCACCGACATCAAACCGCCGCCGTTTGGTTCCGGCGGTTCGCGCGCCTACATCACCGGCGTGACTTCGGTCGACGGCACGCTGGTGCAGGTGCTGGACATTGAAAAAGTCATCCACGGCATCGCCCCGGCACAGATCGAAATGGCCCCGACCGAGCTGAGCATGGAAGACGCCGAAGTGCTGGGCAACGCGCGGATCCTGGTGGTCGACGACAGTCAGGTGGCACTGCAGCAATCGGTGCACACCCTGCGCAACCTCGGCCTGCAATGCCACACTGCGCGCAGCGCCAAGGAAGCCATCGACTGCCTGCTGGACCTGCAAGGCACGGCGCAGCAGATCAACCTGATCGTCTCCGACATTGAAATGTCCGAGATGGACGGTTACGCCTTCACCCGCACCCTGCGCGAAACCCCGGACTTCGCCCACCTCTACGTGCTGCTGCACACCTCACTCGACAGCGCGATGAACAGCGAAAAGGCCCGCCTCGCCGGAGCCAACGGCGTGCTGACCAAGTTCTCCTCGCCGGAGCTGACCCACTGCCTGATCGAAGCGGCCAAGCATGTCGCTGCTCAGGGTCACTGAGTCTTGAGCGAGACGTTCTGTTTTCTGATGCGGCGCGACCTGAGCCAGGACGTGCCGACCATCGAATGGCCGAACGGCATCGAACTCACGACTTACAGCGCCGAACGCGCATCCGCCGTGCATGAACTGATGCAGATCGGCTACCGCGAAGGCGGTGGCCGGGTGCCGGCGCTGGACGTCTGGCAACAGCAGTTCGAAACCGATCCGGAATACGATCCGGCACTGTGTTTCATCGCCAGCGATGCCGAAGGCGTCATTGGCGTGGCGCAATGCTGGACCAGTTCCTACATCAAGAATCTGGTGGTGCATCCTCGGGGGCAAGGTCGGGGATTGGGTCGGGCGTTGCTGCTTCATGCGTTCAAGGCGTTTCGGGATCGACGCGAAGGGTTTGTCGATCTGAAGGTGCTGGAGAGCAATCAGCGAGCGCAGCGCTTGTACGAAATGTCTGGAATGTATGTGGTTCGCCGGGAATTGGTGCCGGACTGACAAACTAAAATCCTGCGGCATACTCCAACCTTGGCGATCAACTTCCAAGGATGCCCGAACCATGAAACGCCTCGCCCTCTCCGTACTTTGCCTCATCGCCCCGTTGGCCCACGCCTCCAGCCCCGACGCCTGGGCGGCCTACGACAAAGCCGTGCTCGCCAGCTGCACCAAGGCCAGCGGCCTGAAAAACGCCAAACCGGTCGGCAACGCCGCGCAATTCGATGACCGCGTCGGCTACACCGCGCTGTTGTTGCAAGGCCAGTACCCGCAAAAACACATGAAGGGCCAGCAAGGCACCGAGCTGTGCCTGTACAACAAAAAGTCGAAAACCGCGTTCGTCACCGAATGGGACTCGATCCGCCCGACCGCCAAACCCTGAGCGAATGGCGCACAACTTGCTTCACTCCGGGCCTGTACGGCGGCTTTATGTCGCCGATTCACACCCTGATTGAAGATTGCCCGCTCAATGAATACGACCTTTTCCTGCGTAGGCTGCGGCAAATGCTGCACCGATCACCATGTGCCCCTGACCCTGGCCGAAGCCCGTATGTGGGCGGACGACGGCGGTCAGGTGATCGTGCTGGTGGAGGCGTTTCTTGCCAACGGCCTGGGCCTGCCGGAACAGCAGCGCGAGCATGCGCAACGCCGTTCGGCAGTTGTCCGCAGCGGAATGTCCGACGCCCATGTGGCGATCACTTTCGCCGCCTACAACGTCGGCCCCTGCCGGAATCTTGACGAAGACAAGCTGTGCCGCATCTACGAGCGTCGGCCGCTGGTGTGTCGCATTTATCCCGCCGAAATCAATCCGCACATCCCGCTGAACCCTGCCGCCAAGGACTGCCCGCCAGAATCGTGGGAGCAAGGGCCGCAACTGATCGTCGGCGGTGAGCTGGTGGATCAGGAACTGGTGACGCTGATCCAGCGCTCGCGTCAGGCCGATCGCGACGACATCCGGATCAAGGACGCGATCTGCGGTTTGCTCGGCATCCGCACCACCGCGCTTAAGGGCGATGGGTTCACCGCGTACCTGCCGGACATGGGCGCGTTTGCCTCGGTGATCGATCAGGTCGCGGCGCAGCCATTGAGCGAAGTTTCCAGCGAATGGCTGTTCCATGTCTCCGGCGACGACATCGCCGGGCAAGTGCGGGCGGCCGGGGCACAGGTGGTGTCCGAGCCGCCGCAGACCTACGCGTTCATTTCACTGCGAGCAGCCTAAGCGCCCTGCCGCCGCCCCCAGAACTCCCGCGCCAGCGAACGCAAATCCCCCGCCAGCCCCGCCACATCCTCTGAGTTGAGCTGGCTCTGGCGCCCTTCATCCACCGTCAACTCGCACGCCGTGCGAATACTGACGATGTTGCGGTTGATGTCCTCGCTCACCGCGCTCTGCTCCTCGACCGCTGCGGCAATCTGCAGACTCATCTCGGTGATCTGCTCGACCCGCCCGCTGATTCCGTCCAGTGCCCGGGCCGCACGCTGGGCCTGTTCGACGCTGTTATCCACATGCTCGCTGCTCTGCTGCATCACCAGCACCGCATCCCGCGCGCCGTTTTGCAGGGTGCTGATCATCCGTTGAATCTCGTTGGTCGACTGCTGAGTACGCTGAGCCAGGCCACGCACCTCATCGGCCACCACTGCAAACCCGCGCCCGGCATCCCCGGCCCGCGCCGCTTCGATCGCCGCGTTGAGCGCCAGCAGATTGGTTTGCTCGGCGATGCTGCGAATCACCTCCAGCACCCCGGAAATCTCGATGCTGTGGCCTTCGAGCTGATGAATCACCTCGGTCGCCCGCCCCAACTCCTCGGCCAGCCGCAACACTGCACTGCGACTCTCGCCCACCAGCAGATGACCTTCACGGGTTTCCGTACCCGCCATGTCCGCCGCCACCGACGCCTGCTGCGCATGGCTGGCCACCTCGGCCACACTGGCCGCCATCTGATGAATCGCCGCCGCCACCTGATCGGTTTCCGCCTGCTGCGCCAACGTGCTGGTGTGACTGCTGTGCAGATGATCCACCAATTGCGCCGCATGCCCGGCCAGCCGCTGCGATGCATCACCGATCCGCCCCACCACCGCGCCGACCTGCGCTTCCAGCATCTGCAAGGCAAACTCGATCTGCCCGAACTGATCCCGCCGCCCGGTATAAATGCCCTGGCTCAACGGGTTATCGGCAATCAGCCGGGCACGCTCGGTCAAATGCTCCAGCGGCCGCAATAACCAACCCACGCCCAGCGCACAGGCGCCACTGCCGGCCACCAGCGCAGCGGCTTCGATGCCCATGGACTCCGGCCGCAGCCAGGCTTCCATCCCCAGCACCAGCGCCAGCACCGAACTGGTCAACGCCATGATCTTCGCCCGCAAACTCAGGCTCGGCAGCCACTGCCACCGCGCCACCCGCCCCTCGCGCAACTGCGCATACGCCCGCTCCGCCGCCGCCATCTGCCGCGCATCCGGCCGTGTACGCACCGACTGATACTCCACCGCCGCACCGTTCTGCGTGACCGGCGTGACATAAGCACTGACCCAGTAGTGATCACCGTTCTTGCAACGATTCTTCACCAGCCCCATCCACGACCGCCCACGCTTGAGCGTCTCCCACATATGGGCAAACGCCTGCGCGGGCATGTCCGGATGACGCAGCAAATTGTGCGGCGCACCCAGCAGCTCGTCGCGGCTGTAACCGCTGATCCTGATGAAGTCGTCGTTGGCGTAGGTGATCGCGCTGGTCAGATCGGTGGTCGAGAGAATGTTCGCATCCGGCGCAACATCGACATTGCGCCCGGTCACCGGGAGATTGATCTTCATGAAAAGCGCGCTCGTTTTATTGGAAAGAGTCGGCAGGGCTGCTGACTCTAAGCGCACTCACTGGTTAAACGTTGATCTGGCTCAGGAACTGAGCAATTAGCCATCACTGTGACCGAAAATCACAGCGTCGGCCGAGGCGGGAATGAATCAGCGCTTGCCCATCGAACGGCGAGTACCCGAAGGCGCCACACCCGGAATCTTGGCGTGACGATCACCGTCCTTGCCCTTGAATTGCGGCTGCTTGGCCGCTTTGGCCGCCGCCAGCTCACCTGGCTTGAACGGAAACTTGAACGCAGGAATGGTCGGCTTGGATTCGCCGGCCTCGGCCAGCTCTGCCGGGACATCGCTCACAGCGTTGTCGATTGGGGAAGTCATGAAAGCTCCGCGAAGCAAAAAGTCCGGCCCGGTGGACGAGCCGCGAAAGCGCGCAGTATACCTGCGTGTGCGGAGTTTAAAGAGTCCCCAAAAGGGTACGACCGGTCCCTTTTGGGAACTCTTCGACTAGCGGATCACGTTTGCGGATCAACCCGATCCAGCGCCCTGTTCACCGCCAACTCGGCCAGCATGATGATCTGCTGGATTCCCAGCGCCGTACTGCGCTGCGGGCCCGAAAGCTCATTGGCGAAATTGCTGGCGATGGTACTGGCCGAGGCCAGGGATTCGCAGGCATTGGCCAGCAGGCTTTCGGTGTCGACGTTGGGAGTGACCATATACATCGTGCTCGGGCGAGGTTTGGCAGGGTTGGGGCAGAGGTAATAATCGAGGGCGCGTTTGATGGCTTCGCGGTTACGGGCGAGGTCTTCGGCGCGCATGGCCTCTTCGAGTGGGGTGGGGGATTCGAGGGGTGGGTCGGGTATCAGTTTGTCCATGAAAAACTCCTACTTGGCTATGGAGCCATCCCTTGTCGTTTCCACACGACAAGAGGTGGCAGCTGTACGCAGGGTGGAAAACCGATAAGTAGGCAACCGGCCAGACCGAAGTCTGCCTGCGCACAGCCGCCGCGACGCAGTTTGCAGACGAAAGAAGACATCGGCAACGATTACGGGGAGATGCTTTGCAACTACTTGAAATCAGGTTTCCACACCTGTTCGCTGAATTGGCAGCGACAGCCAAAGACTAGAGAGCGCACTTCCGACGGACAACCTGAAAACATTGTGGGAAGGATCGCCGAAACAGACACAACTTTTAAACATTCGAGAATGGAACGCGGAGCGTCCCGGGCGGCATTCCCACGCGGAGCGTGGGAACGATCAAACAGTCTGCAGTTGTTTTCCGTTTTCCGCTGTTCGCTTCCCACCACTCAAAACAATGAGCGTTAGCTCGAGTACCGCTCTTGACGTGCCGGCCCCATCGGAAGGCTGAGTGGAGGGATTTATCCGGGGGTGGGAGCGCAGCGACCGTTTGGCGAAGCCAAACACATCGAGAGGAGGTGCAGCGAAGCAAACCGTAGGCGATGCCCCCGGATGAATCCCGGAACGAAGGGACGCCGAGCCACAGCGAGGCGCCGAACGCAGGGGCCCAGACCTTTGGTTCCTTTGGGGCGTTTGCCAAAGGGACTCGCCGTAAGGGCGAAACCGCCAGCGGGCGCACCCGAAGAAACGGATATGTACTCGATAAATCCCCAGAATGGTCGGCCCAAAGGCCGCCAAGTCAAAAGCCGAAACTGACAGCGCCGTCAGTTAGCCGTCACCCTCCTGACCCCCAAACAAGTTTATAAAGACAAAACCTGCCCAAACCCCGTCCCCCTGGCGCCCCACAAGCATGCAAATCCAGAAGAAAAAAGCCCTGCTCGCCACCCTGTTGATCGCCCTCGCAGCCGCAGGTCTGTGGTACGCATACAAACCCGCCCCGGCCAAACTGGCAGCCCCCACCGCCATCCCGGTCAGGGTCGTCGCCGTCAGCGAAAAAGACGTCCCCCGCTACACCAGCGGCATCGGCTCGGTCCTCTCACTGCACAGCGTCGTGGTGCGCCCACAGATCGACGGCATCCTCACCAAGCTTTTGGTCAAAGAGGGCCAACTGGTGAAACAGGGCGACCTGCTCGCCACCATCGACGACCGCTCGATCCGCGCCAGCCTCGACCAGGCCCGGGCGCAACTTGGCGAAAGCCAGGCGCAACTGCAAGTCGCGTTGGTCAACCTCAAACGCTACAAACTGCTCAGCGTCGACGACGGCGTCTCCAAGCAGACCTACGACCAGCAACAGGCACTGGTCAACCAGCTCAAGGCCACCGCCCAAGGCAACCAGGCCTCGATTGACGCGGCACAGGTACAACTTTCCTACACCCAGATTCGTTCCCCGGTCACCGGCCGCGTCGGGATTCGCACGGTCGACGAAGGCAACTTCCTGCGCATGACCGACACCCAGGGTCTGTTCACCGTGACCCAGATCGACCCGATCGCCGTCGAGTTCTCCCTGCCCCAGCAAATGCTGCCGACCCTGCAAGGCCTGATCAGCGACCCGCAGCGCGCACTGGTCAAGGCCTACATCGGCGCCGACACCGATGGCGAAACCGGCAACCTGCTCGGCGAAGGTCACCTGACCCTGATCGACAATCAGATCAACGCCAACACCGGCACCATCCGCGCCAAGGCCGAGTTCGACAACCCCAACCAGAAACTCTGGCCGGGCCTGCTGGTGACGGTAAAGATTCAGACAGCGCTGGATAAAGATGCGCTGGTGGTCCCGCCCACCGTCGTACAGCGCGGTCTCGACCAACACTTCGTTTATCGGGTCAACGGCGACAAGGTTGAAGCGGTGCAGGTGCAGATGGTTTATCAGGGCAGCGGTCAGGACATCATCAAGGGCGTGAAGCCCGGCGACGTGCTGGTCAGTGATGGCCAGTCGCGGCTCAAGCCCGGTTCGACCGTGCAGGTCATGAGCGAACCGCCGCAGGTGGTGCAAGCGGAGCCCAAGCCATGAAGCAGCACAAAGGCGTTTCGACCTGGTGCATCGATCACCCGGTGGCGACGATTCTGCTGACCATCGCGCTGGTACTGGTCGGGGTGATTGCCTTCCCGCGCCTGCCGATTGCCCCACTACCGGAAGCGGAATTTCCGACGATCCAGGTCTCCGCCCAACTACCCGGCGCCAGCCCCGACACCATGGCTTCGTCCGTGGCCACGCCGCTGGAGGTGCAATTCAGCGCCATCCCCGGCATGACCCAGATGACCTCCAGCAGTGCGCTGGGCTCCACGTTGCTGACCTTGCAATTCACCCTCGACAAGAGCATCGACACCGCCGCCCAGGAAGTGCAGGCCGCGATCAACACCGCCGCCGGCAAACTGCCGAAAGACATGCCGACCCTGCCGACCTGGAAGAAGGTCAACCCGGCCGACAGCCCGGTGCTGATCCTCAGCGTCAGCTCCACGCAAATGCCAGGCACTGAACTCAGCGACCTGGTTGAAACCCTGCTTGCGCGTCAGATCAGTCAGATCGACGGTGTAGGCCAGATCAACATCACCGGTCAGCAACGTCCGGCAATCCGCGTTCAAGCTTCGGCGGACAAACTGGCGGCCATCGGCCTGACCCTCGCCGACATTCGTGTGGCGATCCAGCAGACCAGCCTCAACCTCGCCAAGGGCGCGCTGTACGGCGAATCGAGCATTTCCACGTTGTCGACCAACGACCAGTTGTTCCACCCCGAGGAATACAGCCAGCTCATCGTTTCCTACAAGGACGGCGCCCCGGTTCACCTCAAGGATGTCGCCAAAGTCGTCAACGGTTCAGAAGATGCCTACGTGCAAGCCTGGGCCGGCGATCGACCGGGGGTCAATCTGGTGATCTCGCGCCAGCCCGGCGCCAACATCGTCGAAACCGTCGACCGGATTCAAGCCGCCCTGCCCGGCCTCGAAGCCATGCTGCCGGCCTCGGTGCAGGTCAAAACCCTGATCGACCGCACCCAGACCATCCGCGCCTCGCTGCATGAGGTGGAAATCACCCTGCTGATCGCGATCCTGCTGGTGGTGGCGGTGATGGCGCTGTTTCTGCGCCAACTGTCGGCGACGATGATTGTCTCGGCGGTGCTCGGCGTGTCGCTGACGGCCAGTTTCGCCTTGATGTATTTGCTCGGTTTCAGCCTGAACAACCTGACCCTCGTGGCCATCGTGGTGGCGGTGGGCTTCGTGGTCGACGATGCCATCGTGGTGGTGGAAAACATCCACCGTCACCTCGAGGCCGGCGACAGCATGCGCGACGCCGCGATCAAGGGCGCCGGCGAGATCGGTTTCACCGTGGTCTCGATCAGTTTCTCGCTGGTGGCGGCGTTCATTCCGCTGCTGTTCATGGGCGGCGTGGTCGGGCGTTTGTTCAAGGAATTCGCCCTGACGGCCACCTCGACCATCATGATTTCCGTGGTGGTATCCCTGACGCTGGCGCCAACGCTGGCAGCGCTGTTCATGCGCAAACCGGTGCATCACGCCCATGACAAACCAGGCTTCAGCGAACGCCTGCTCGGCTGGTACGAAAAAGGCCTGCGCCGCGCCCTCGCTCACCAGAAATTGATGATCGGCGTGTTCGGCATTTCCGTCGCGCTGGCGATTGGCGGCTACGTGTTTATCCCCAAGGGTTTCTTCCCGGTGCAGGACACCGGTTTCGTCCTCGGCACCACCGAAGCCGCCGCCGATATCTCCTACAGCGACATGGTGAAAAAACACCTGGCGATGGCCGAAATCGTCGCCGCCGACCCGGCCGTGCAGGCGTTCTCCCACTCGGTGGGCGTGTCCGGCAGCAACCAGACCATCGCCAACGGCCGCTTCTGGATCGCCCTGAAAAAACGCGGCGATCGCGATGTTTCGGCCAGCCAGTTCATCGATCGCATTCGTCCGCAACTGATGAAAGTCCCCGGCATCGTGCTTTACCTGCGCGCCGGCCAAGACATCAACCTCAGTTCCGGCCCGAGCCGTGCGCAATATCAATACGTGCTCAAGAGCAACGACGGGCCGACCCTCGCCACCTGGACCCAGAAACTCACCGAGAAACTGCGCAGCATCCCGGCGTTCCGTGACATTTCCAACGACCTGCAATTGGGCGGCAGCATCACCCATATCAGCATCGACCGCAGCGCCGCCGCGCGTTTCGGCCTGACGGCGAGTGATGTCGACGAGGCGCTGTACGACGCCTTCGGCCAGCGGCAGATCAACGAGTTCCAGACCCAGGTCAACCAGTACAACGTGATCCTGGAACTGGACACCAGACAGCGCGGCAAGGCCGAAAGCCTCAACTATTTCTACCTGCGCTCGCCGCTGAGCGGAGAGATGGTGCCGCTGTCGGCGCTGGCCCGATTCGACGCGCCGACCATCGGCCCGCTGTCCATCGCCCACGACGGCATGTTCCCGGCCGCCAACCTGTCGTTCAACCTGGCGCCCGGTGTGGCACTGGGCGATGCGGTGATTCTGCTCAATCAGGCCAAGGCCGAGATCGGCATGCCGACCGCGATCAGCGGCAACTTCCAGGGTGCGGCCCAGGCGTTCCAGAGTTCGCTGAAAAGTCAGCCGTGGCTGATTCTCGCGGCGCTGGTGGCGGTGTACATCATTCTCGGCGTGCTCTACGAGAGCTTCGTCCATCCGCTGACGATCATCTCAACCTTGCCAGCGGCGGGTCTCGGCGCGGTGATCATGCTGTGGATCTGTGGCCAGGACTTTTCGATCATGGCGCTGATCGGGCTGGTGCTGCTGATCGGTATCGTCAAGAAGAACGGCATCCTGATGATCGACTTCGCCCTGGAGGCGCAGCGTCATCGCGGGCTGTCGCCGCAGGATGCGATTTTCGAAGCGTGTATCACCCGCTTCCGGCCGATCATCATGACCACCCTCGCCGCGCTGCTCGGCGCCCTGCCGCTGATGCTCGGTTACGGCACCGGCGCGGAACTGCGCCAGCCGCTGGGGATCGCCGTTGTGGGTGGTCTGCTGGTCAGCCAGATGCTGACGTTGTTCACCACGCCGGTCATATACTTGTGGCTCGAGCGGCTGTTCCACAAGCCCAAACCTGCGCCCATTGCGGCGCTGGCAACGACAGACTGAGGCGGGTCATGCGCGTTCTGATTATCGAAGACGAAGAGAAAACCGCGGACTACCTGCACCGCGGCCTGACGGAACAGGGTTACACCGTGGATCGGGCCCGCGACGGCGTCGAGGGCCTGCATCTGGCGCTGGAAAGCGACTACGCGGTGATCGTCCTCGACGTGATGCTGCCGGGCCTCGACGGCTTCGGCGTACTGCGCGCTTTGCGTGCGCGCAAGCAGACGCCGGTGATCATGCTCACCGCCCGCGAGCGGGTCGAAGACCGAATCCGCGGCCTGCGCGATGGCGCCGACGATTACCTCGGCAAACCGTTCTCCTTCCTCGAACTGGTGGCGCGCCTGCAAGCGCTGACCCGGCGCAGTGGCGGCCATGAACCGGTGCAAGTGAGCATCGCCGATCTGTGGATCGATCTGATCAGCCGCAAGGCCACCCGCGCCGGGACGCGGCTGGATCTGACGGCGAAGGAGTTTTCCCTGCTCAGCGTGCTGGCCCGGCGTCAGGGCGAAATCCTCTCGAAAACCGCGATTGCCGAGATGGTCTGGGACATCAATTTCGACAGCGACGCCAACGTGGTCGAAGTCGCGATCAAGCGCCTGCGCGCCAAGCTCGACGGGCCGTTCGACGAGAAGCTGCTGCACACCATCCGGGGCATGGGTTATGTGCTGGAGAGCCGTGGTGTCCAGTAACTCTATCGCGCTGCGCTTGAGCGGGATGTTCACGCTGGTGGCGCTGCTGGTGTTCCTGTTGATCGGCGGCGCGCTGTATCAACAAGTGGACAAAGGCCTGGGCCTGCTGCCGGAAGCGGAACTGGATGCACGTTACAGCGTGCTCGAATCGGCGCTCAACCGCTATGGCACCCCCGAGCACTGGGTGAAGATCAACGCCAAGCTCAAGCTGCTCGGCGAAGAAGACAAGCGCATCCGGTTCTGGGTGGTCAGCGGCAATCCGGGCTATGAATTCGGCGAGCCCGATGTCTCGATCCGCGCGTTTGCCCAAGGCCCGCTGGGCATGCGCGACCTGCAACTGCCCGACCATCCCTATCCGCTGAAAGTGCTGCTCACCGAACTGCCGGCCAAGGATCAACGCCCGCCGCTGCGCTTCATGATCGGCATCGACACCGAGACCTTTCACCAGACCCAGCATCAGTTGCTGATCGCGCTGGTGAGTCTGGCGGTGATCGGCGTGCTACTGGCTTCGGCGTTGGGTTACTGGGTGGCGCGAATCGGCCTCAAACCGCTGATCAAACTGTCCCACGAAGCCCAGCGGCTGGCACCGCCGTTGCGGGCCGGGCGTCTGCGACTGTCGCCGTTACCGCCGGAACTGGAGCAGTTCGTCGACTCGTTCAACTCGACGCTGGAGCGGGTTGAGCAAGCCTATTCACGTCTCGAATCCTTCAACGCCGACGTCGCCCATGAACTGCGCTCGCCGCTGACCAACCTGATCGGCCAGACCCAGGTCGCCCTGACTCGCGGGCGCTCGGCCGAGCATTATTTCGAAGTGCTGCAATCCAACCTCGAAGAGCTGGAACGCCTGCGTTCGATCATCAACGACATGCTGTTCCTGGCCAGCGCCGATCAGGGCAGCAAGGCCACCAAACTGACGTCGACTTCGTTGGCCGATGAAGTGGCGACTACTCTCGAATACCTCGATTTCATCCTTGAGGATGCGCAGGTCCAGGTTCGGGTAAGCGGCGATGCGCAGGTGCAGATCGAGATTGCTCATCTGCGCCGGGCCTTGATCAATCTGTTGAGCAACGCAGTGCAACATACCGCGCCGGGACAGGTGATCGAGGTGCATATCACGGTCGAGGAACATCAGGTCAGCATCGGCGTGGCCAACCCCGGCGCGCCGATTGCCAGCGAGCATTTGCCGCGCTTGTTCGAGCGCTTCTACCGGGTCGATGCGTCGCGCAGCAACAGCGGCAACAACCACGGATTGGGGCTGGCGATCGTCAAGGCGATTGCGCTGATGCATGGCGGGGATGTGTTTGTGCGCAGTGATCGCGGAATGAACACTTTCGGGATTCATTTGCCGGTCTGACCCCACCCCTCATCGTTCCCCACGCTCTGCGTGGGAACGCCGCCCGGGACGCTCCGCGTCCCTCTCAAGCCGAGCCCGGAAACGACCTCCCCCGCTGATCTTTGCTTCTGCTGTAACAGTCATTTATGAAAATCACGCTGTTTCCCAACGCCCGGCAACCTTATCTTTGCCCGCACCAAACAGCACTTGCCAAGCAAGAAGGTTTTCAAGATGTCCAACAGTATGGGTATTGCCAGCGCTTTCGTTTTGTCCTCATTGATCCTGTCGCCGATGGCGATGGCTGAAGAATCCCAGACGTTTGTAGCGCAAAACGCCGCTCGCGCTCACGCATTCGAACAGCATCAGGCAGAAGTGATGGCCAAGGCTCAGGACGCTACGCAAGCCCCGCAGGCCTTAAATTCTCAGGCTCAAGCCTCCGAGAAAGACAGCTGAGTCGCGCACCGCGCAACGTTTCCCTCGACGCGGTTGTTTGGCTCTTCCCGTTCAACCGTCGTCCTTGCAGGCCGCTGATTTTCAGCGGCTTTTTTTCGTTGTGGTCTGAAAGCTGTCTGGTACGTCTTTAACAACTGGAAATATCCCGCACCTCAAGACATTGAAGTGTCAGTTGACCCAAGGAGCTTTACCGCACGTGCGTTACCCAGTTCGCTTCACCCCGCTGTTCATTGCAATTGCCGCAACGATTGCCCCCGCCGCCCACGCTGCCGAAGCCGAGCAGCAAGGTTTCGTCGAAGGCTCGAGCCTGAACCTCAATGCCCGCAACTACTACATGAACCGCAACCGTCTGCAGCAGACGGACGACAACATCGAGTGGGGCCAGGGGTTCCTCGGCAAATTCGAGTCGGGCTACACCGAAGGCACAGTCGGCTTCGGCATCGATGCCCACGCCATGCTCGGTCTGAAACTCGACGGTGGTGGTGGTACGGACAATTCCAGCATCCTGCCGGTCAGCGACGGCAGCGGCAAAGCGCCGGGGTCGTTCTCCACGGCGGGCGCCACCCTGAAAATGCGGGCGTTCGATACCGAGTTGAAGGCCGGCGACCTGTTCCTTGCCAACCCGGTGATCGCCGGTGGCGAGACGCGCATGCTGCCGCAGACCTTTCGCGGCCTCAGCCTGACCAACCACAGCTTCGAGGGCTGGATGATCGAAGGTGGTCAGGCCAGTTTCACCAAACCCTACAACCAGAGCGGGCACAAACGCATCGGCACCTCTTACGGCACCCTCGCCGACGGCGACAAGAGCCAGCACCTGAACTGGGCCGGCGTGGCCTGGAGCGGTGTCGAAGGCCTGACCAGCAGCCTGTATGCCTCCGAGTTGAAGGACATCTGGAACCAGTACTACTACGACCTCGACTACACCTGGGCGCTGAATGATCGGGTGACCCTCAACCCGGGCCTGCACTTCTATCACACCCAGGACACCGGCGACGCGCTGCTGGGCAACATCGACAACAACACCTACAGCCTGCATTTCACCGTGGGCATCGGCAGCCACAGCGTTACCGCCGCGTATCAGCGGGTCAACGGCAATACGCCGTTCGATTACATCAGCCAGGGTGATAGCGTCTACCTCGACAACTCGCAGCAGTACTCGGACTTCAACGGCCCGAACGAACGCTCTTGGAAACTCAAGTACGCCTACGACTTCGCCGGCGTCGGCCTGCCGGGGCTGACCTCGTCGCTGTCTTACTCACGCGGTACGCTGGACCTGACCAAGGCCGATCCGGACAGCAAGGGTTACGCCTCGTGGTACAGCGCCGAAGGCCGCAACGCCAAACACTGGGAGCGCGACATCGACCTCAAATAC
This sequence comes from Pseudomonas sp. 3-2, assembly GCF_019710535.1. Taxonomy (NCBI): domain Bacteria; kingdom Pseudomonadati; phylum Pseudomonadota; class Gammaproteobacteria; order Pseudomonadales; family Pseudomonadaceae; genus Pseudomonas; species Pseudomonas sp. 3-2. Next base: position 5,289,917 of record NZ_CP081200.1, read on the forward strand.
GTGGTGCAGAGCGGCCAGGCCAAAGACCTGGCGGTATGCCTGCAATGGGCGACCAACCGCGGCGGCAACGGTTACGGCGCAATCGATACGGACACCGATGAATACCGTGTGATCATCGACTACCCGATCAACGTCTTCTAAGATCGGCACTGCGATAAAAGGCCAGCCTGACGCGCTGGCCTTTTTCTTGCCTGTGGCAGCGAGCGGGTACAACTACGCTTAGAAGAATCCCAAACCGAAAACCGGACCATGATCGCGAGCCGCACCCCTACCGTTCCCGGCACGACCGGACGCTCCGAGCTGCTGTTGATCTCAGGCAGCCTGCTGAGCGTGATCGCGATTGTGTGCATCGTCACGTTCCTGCTGATCCGTGAACGCGCCAACGCCCAGGAATCGGCCACCCGTGGCGCCACCACCATCGCCCAGCTGATCGACGCCGACGTGCTGCGCACCGTCGAGCTGTATGACCTGACGCTGCAAGGGCTGATCGCCGCCGCCCAGCGTGACGACCTGAAAGACGTGTCGCCGCAGATCCGCCATCTGGCGTTGTTCGACCGCTCCACCACGGCGCGCTTCAAGGGCGACATCCTGTTGCTCGACAAGTATGGCGAGGTGATTGCCGACTCCTCGCGGGTCGATCCGCTGCCGGGCAATTTCGCCGACCGTGACTACTTCCTCGCCCACGCCTTCAACCGCGACACCGGCATGTTCATCAGCCGTCCGTTCAAACCCCGCTGCGACTGCGATGACGCGAACCAGTGGCGGATCAGTTTCAGTCGGCGCATTTCTTCAGACACCGGTGAGTTTCTGGGCGTGGCCGTGGCGTCGATGAAGCTCGATTACTTCGATCAGTTGTTCAACAGCCTCGACATCGGCATCGACAGCACTCTCAACATCATCAACAACGACGGCATCCTGCTGGCGCAGAAGCCTTATCTGCAGAGCGACTCGATCGGCAAGAGCTTTGCCGCCCGGCCCAATGTGGTGCGGATTCTGCGCGACAACAACGGCAATGGCAGTTTCAACAGCATCTCGAGCATGGATTATCAGCAACGGCTGTACACCTATTCGCGGGTCGGCAATCTGCCGCTGACGGTAATCGTTGCCCTGTCCAGCGAGGAAGTGTTCGGCGCGTGGCGACGCACGGCGATCCTGATCAGCGGTGCTACCGGCGTGTTGTGTGCCGGTCTGCTGTGGCTGACCTGGCTGCTGGCCCGGGAGCTGCGCCTGCGTCAGCGGGCCGAACATGAACTGGCACAACTCGCCGCAACTGATGCCCTGACCGGGGTCGCCAACCGGCGGATGCTCGATCAGTCACTGCGCCACGAGTGGTTCCGCGCCCAGCGCTCGGGCAAGCCGCTTTCATTGCTGATGATCGACGCCGACCACTTCAAGGCCTTCAATGACCGCCACGGGCATCAGGCCGGAGATCAGGCGTTGCGTGAACTGGCCAGGGTGATCACCGCCAATGTGCGGCGTCCGGCGGATCTGGTGGCGCGGTATGGCGGTGAGGAGTTTTCGGTGATCCTCGCGGAAACCGACAGTGCCGGGGCGCAGCAGATCGCCGAACACATTCGTGCAGCGGTGGAGCAATTGCCGAGCCTGAATCAAGACCAGTCACCGATGACCGTGAGCGTCGGTATCAGTACCTGGACGGCGACGAGCGAAATCAGTCTGGAGCAGCTGTTGTTCGCGGCGGACAAGGCGTTGTATCAGGCCAAGGAAGGTGGGCGAAACCGGGTCGTCGTCGCTTGATGGGTGTTTTGGCCTTTCTGGCCTCATCGCTGGCTTGCCAGCGATGAGGCCGGTACAGCCAATGCAAAACCTGCGGGCATAAAAAAAGGCCACCGAAAGGTGGCCTTCAAAAAACTAGAGAGGTTTTTTACTTACACCGCCGCAACCGGGCGCATGTAAGAGATTGGTGCAGTGCTGGCGTCTTCGAACGTCACGACTTCCCAGGCATCTTTCTGCTCAATCAACTTGCGCAGCAGCTGGTTGTTCAGTGCGTGGCCGGACTTGAAGCCCTTGAACTCACCAATCAGGCTGTTGCCCAGCAGGTACAGGTCGCCAATCGCGTCGAGGATCTTGTGCTTCACGAATTCGTCTTCGTAGCGAAGGCCGTCTTCGTTCAGTACGCCATCGGCATCGACCACGATCGCGTTTTCCACGCTGCCGCCGAGTGCGAGGTTGTGCTTGCGCAGGTACTCGATGTCACTCATGAAACCGAAAGTACGGGCGCGGCTGACTTCTTTTACGAACGAAGTGCTGGAAAAATCCACGCTTGCACTTTGGGTGCGGTCCCGGAAAACCGGGTGATCGAAATCGATCTCGAAGCTCACCTTGAACCCTTCGAAAGGGACGAAAGTGGCGCGCTTGTCGCCGTCTTCCACTGTCACTTCACGCAGGATGCGGATGAATTTCTTGGCGGCGTCCTGTTCTTCCAGGCCAGCCGATTGAATCAGGAATACGAAAGGTCCTGCGCTGCCATCCATGATCGGGACTTCAGACGCGGAGAGCTCGACGTAGGCGTTATCGATGCCCAGGCCAGCCATGGCCGAGAGCAGGTGCTCCACCGTGTCTACCTTCACGTCACCGTTGACCAGCGTCGTCGACATGGTTGTCTCGCCGACGTTGGCCGCGCGAGCCGGTATCTCGACAACCGGATCGAGATCGGCACGACGAAAGACGATCCCGGTGTCGACAGGTGCAGGCTTGAGGGTCAGGTAAACCTTCTCCCCGGAGTGCAGACCTACACCGGTGGCACGGATAATATTTTTCAGTGTGCGTTGTTTAATCATGGCATGGGCCGCTTCAGCGCAAATTGCGAACTGGTATCAACAAAGGCTGGCGATGATAGCAGACCGAGCCTTTGCTGAACACCAATCACCTGAATACCCCTGATACATTTCATCAATCGGCCTGACGACGCAGGAAAGCCGGGATGTCCAGGTAGTCCAGGTCATCTTGCGGATTCATCTTCGCGGCAGTCGCAGCACCGGCCTGAGCCTGGTTGCGCATGACGGTAGGACGGTCCAGGTCACGGTAATTCACCGCTGGCTGCTCCTGACGAGCGGGTGCCGGTTGCTGCACTTGAGCAGCCGCCATCGAGGTGTGAACGGTGTTGTCGATGACCTTCACAGGCTTCTCGATTTTCGCGCCCAGACCGGTGGCAACCACGGTCACGTGCAGTTCGTCGCGCATGTCCGGATCGATAACGGTACCGACCTTGACCATCGCGTGCTCGGAAGCGAAGGCTTCGATGATCGAACCCACATCGGAGTACTCACCCAGGGACAGGTCAGGACCGGCAGTGATGTTCACCAGGATGCCGCGTGCGCCTTGCAGGTTCACGTCTTCCAGCAGTGGGTTGCGGATGGCCGCTTCAGTGGCTTCACGTGCACGGTTCGGACCGCTGGCGCAGCCAGTGCCCATCATCGCCATGCCCATTTCGCTCATCACGGTACGTACGTCGGCGAAGTCGACGTTGATCATGCCCGGACGCTTGATGATGTCGGAGATACCGCGAACGGCACCGGCCAGTACATCGTCAGCCTTGGCGAAAGCCGACAAGAGGCTTGCGTCCTTGCCGAGGATGGTCAGCAGTTTTTCATTCGGAATGGTGATCAGCGAGTCGACGCTTTCCGAGAGCATGCGGATGCCTTCGTCGGCGATCTGCATACGCTTGCGGCCTTCGAACGGGAACGGACGAGTCACGACCGCAACGGTCAGGATGCCCATTTCCTTGGCCACTTCGGCGATGATCGGCGCCGCACCGGTACCGGTACCGCCGCCCATGCCGGTGGTGATGAACACCATGTTGGTGCCGGCCAGCACTTCAGCGATGCGCTCGCGATCTTCCAGCGCAGCCTGACGGCCGACTTCCGGGTTGGCGCCGGCGCCCAGGCCTTTGGTCACGCCGGTGCCCAGTTGCAGAATGGTGCGCGCGCCAATGTTTTTCAGCGCTTGAGCATCGGTGTTGGCGCAGATGAATTCCACGCCTTCGATGTTGCTCTTGACCATGTGATTGACAGCGTTGCCGCCGCCACCGCCAACACCGATAACTTTGATTACCGGGCTTGCGGGGATGTTGTCTACGAGTTCGAACATTTTCCCTCTCCTTACATTCTCTAGTTTTTTCGCCTACTGCTGTTTGTTGCGGTGCTGCGGTAAAGCATTAGAAGTTGCCTTGAACCCACTTCTTCAAACGGTCCAGCAACGGCGCCTGCGGCTCATCGTTGCTGTAGCTGTCGCGGCTGCCGATGCCCGAGAACGAGATCCCGTCGGACTGCTTCTGCAGGCCGTACATCAACAAGCCAACGCCAGTGGAATAAATCGGGTTGCGTACCACGTCATCCAGACCTTTCACGCCGTGGGGCACGCCCAGGCGGACCGGCATGTGGAAGATTTCTTCGGCCAGTTCCGTGGCGCCTTCCATCTTCGAGGTACCACCGGTCAGCACGATGCCGGCCGGGATCAGGTCTTCGTAGCCGCTGCGACGCAGCTCGGCCTGGATCAGGGTGAACAGTTCGTCGTAACGCGGCTCGACCACTTCGGCCAAGGCCTGACGGGACAGTTCGCGCGGCGGACGATCGCCGACGCTCGGCACCTTGATGGTCTCGCCGGCACCGGCCAGTTTGGCCAGGGCGCAGGCGTAGCGGATCTTGATCTCTTCGGCGTACTGGGTCGGGGTGCGCAACGCCATGGCGATGTCGTTGGTCACCTGGTCGCCCGCAATCGGGATCACCGCCGTGTGGCGGATCGCGCCTTCGGTGAAGATCGCGATGTCGGTGGTGCCGCCGCCGATGTCGACCAGGCACACGCCCAGCTCTTTCTCGTCGTCGGTCAGGACCGAGTAGGCCGAGGCCAGTTGCTCGAGAATGATGTCGTCGATTTCCAGACCGCAGCGACGCACGCATTTTTCAATGTTCTGTGCGGCGTTGACGGCGCAGGTGACCACGTGAACCTTGGCTTCCAGACGCACGCCGGACATGCCCAGCGGCTCGCGCACGCCTTCCTGGTTATCGATCACGTAATCCTGCGGCAGGGTGTGCAGCACACGCTGGTCGGCCGGGATCGCCACCGCCTGGGCGGCGTCGAGTACGCGCTCCAGGTCAGCCGAGCTGACTTCGCGATCACGAATCGCCACGATGCCGTGGGAGTTCAGGCTGCGAATGTGATTGCCCGCCACGCCGACGAACGCCGAGTGAATGCGGCAGCCCGCCATCAGTTGGGCTTCCTCGATCGCGCGCTGGATCGACTGCACGGTGGACTCGATGTTGACCACCACGCCTTTTTTCAGGCCGCGGGACGGATGAGTGCCGATCCCGACGATTTCCAGCGAGCCGTCGTCCGCAACCTCGCCGACCAGCGCCACCACCTTGGAGGTGCCGATATCGAGACCGACGATCATTTTGCCGCTTTGCACGTTTGCCATGGGTCCTGCCTCTTCTTAATTCTTTGCGACAGCGGGTTGGGCTGTCGTCGGCGCTACTGGTTCCCGCCAGCCAACAGCGAGGCCGTTGGCGTAGCGCAGATCGATGCGCGCAATGTTCGTAATCTGTTCTTTGAGCGTCTTGTCATAGATGGCAATGAAGCGGCGCATCTTTTCCACCAGGTTGCCGCGTCCCAGCAGCAGCTCGATCCCGGGGCCGGAACTGCCGGCTCCGGTGGTCAGGAACCAGCTGCCGCGTTCACGCAGCTCCAGCCGCGCAATCGAGAAGCCCAATGGCCGGAGCATCTGGCTCAGCACCTGGTATTGCTGCATCACTTGCTGCTGGGCCCGCTGTGGACCGAACAGCTGCGGCAGGTGTTCGTAGTTCGCCAGTTCCTTGGGCGTGAACGCCTGGCCCTGGTTGTTGAGCAACGACTCGTCGCCCCAACGGGCCACCGGCAGTTGCTCTTCGAGGCGGATCACCACCTGGTCCGGCCACACCCGACGTACTTCGGCGTGGGCGATCCACGGCATCTGTTCCAGCTCGGTGCGCATGCTCGCCAGGTCGATGGTGAAGAAGCTCGACGCCACATACGGGGCGATCCGCTGCTGCACCGCTTGCTGACTGATGTAACTCAGGTCGCCCTGTACCGCGATCTTGGTGATCGGCCGGTCGGCGTACGGCAGCAAACGCTGTGCGCCTTCGTAAGTGCCGAACCCCAGAGCCACCAGCAGCACCGGCCAGAACAGACCTTTCAAAAAGCCGAAGTTGGCTTTTGGCAGGCGCGCGGACATCGGCTCTTTGGCCACCATTCGGCTGGCACCCCGCGGCACCGGCTTGCGGCCGGGTGCGGGTGGCTGATGTCTGAGATGAGCGCCTTGCATGGTCTTAACCTCGCGCCTCTTTCTTGCCATCGGCATCGACACTGGCGGCCAGAATGGCCAGGACCAGTTGCTGGAAATCCAGACCGGCCGCTTTCGCCGCCATCGGTACCAGGCTGTGATCGGTCATGCCGGGAGCGGTGTTGACTTCCAGGAACCAGAATTTGCCGTCGGCGTCCTGCATCACGTCCGCCCGGCCCCAACCGGCAATACCCAGCGCCTCGCAGGCTTGCGCCGTGAGGTCCATGAGTTCTTTTTCCTTGGCGGCATCGAGCCCGCACGGAATCCGATACTGGGTATCGTTGGCGATGTACTTGGCGTCGTAGTCGTAGAACGTGTGCGGCGTACCCAGGGCGATAGGAGGCAACACCTGGTCACGCAGGGTGGCGATGGTGAACTCGGGACCGTGGATCCATTGCTCGACCAACACTTGCGAATCGTAGGTACTGGCCGCTTTCCATGCGTCGATCAACTCGGACGCGGAAGTCACTTTGGCCATCCCGATACTTGAACCTTCATGCGCCGGTTTGACGATCAAAGGGAAGCCCAGTTCCGTCGCTGCCGAAATACAATCGGCCTCGCTGCGCAGCACGGCGTGACGTGGCGTCGGAATCCCGAGCGTGTGCCAGACCTGCTTGGTGCGCAGTTTGTCCATCGCCAGTGCCGAAGCCAGGATGCCGCTGCCGGTGTACGGAATGCCGGCCACTTCGAGCAGGCCCTGCATGCTGCCGTCTTCACCGCCGCGACCGTGGAGGATGATGAACGCGCGGTCGATCTTCTCGCTCAGCAGGCGCTGCAGGATATCGGCGCCGACGTCAATGCCGAACGCGTCCACACCCGCGCTTTGCAGCGCAGTGAGCACGGCATTGCCGGACTTCAGCGAGACTTCACGCTCGGCACTCAGGCCACCGAACAGCACGGCCACACGGCCGAAGTCCTTCGGGGCGATGGTGGAGAACAGGTTGGCGTAGGCAGCAGTCATTTCAACTTCCCCTCGACCGACGCCGCCACGGCACCGGCGAACAACTCGCTTTTCAACAGTTTCGGTGCGAGGCCGCCGATGTCACCGGCGCCCTGGCACAGCAGAATGTCGCCGGCACGCAGCAACGGCTTGACCACCGGCGCCAGGTCGACACCGCGCTCGATGTAGATCGGGTCGAGCTGACCGCGCTGGCGGATGCTGTTGCACAGCTTGCGGCTGTCGGCGCCCGGAATCGGCTCTTCGCCGGCCGGATAAACTTCCATCAGCAGCAGCACATTGGCGTCGGCCAGGACATTGACGAAATCGTCGTACAGGTCGCGGGTGCGGCTGTAACGGTGCGGCTGGTAGACCATCACCAGACGGCGCTCCGGCCAGCCACCACGCACGGCTTTGATAACTGCGGCAACTTCGGTCGGGTGGTGACCGTAGTCGTCGACCAGCATCACGTTGCCGCCGTCCACCGGCAGTTCGCCGTAGACCTGGAAGCGTCGGCCGACACCCTGGAACCCGGACAGGCCCTGGACGATGGCTTCATCGCTGACGCCTTCGTCGGTGGCGATGCAGATGGTCGCCAGGGAATTGAGCACGTTGTGGTTGCCCGGCATGTTCACGGACACATCAAGAGGCTCGCGATCAGGGCGCAGCACGGTAAAGAAGGTCTGCATGCCCTGCTGACGAACATTGATCGCGCGCACGTCGGCGTCTTCGCTGAAGCCATAGGTCACGGTCGGACGCTTGACCAGCGGCAGGATTTCACGCACCACCGGATCGTCCAGGCACATCACCGCCAGACCGTAGAACGGCAGGTTGTGCAGGAACTCGACGAAGGTTTTCTTCAGTTTGTTGAAGTCACCGTCGTAGGTCGCCATGTGGTCGGCGTCGATGTTGGTGACTACGGCCACCAGCGGTTGCAGGTGCAGGAAGCTCGCGTCGCTTTCATCGGCCTCGGCGATCAGGTAACGGCTGGTGCCGAGCTGGGCATTGGTGCCCGCGGCGTTCAGACGGCCACCGATGACGAAGGTCGGATCCAGGCCACCAGCGGCGAACACCGAAGCGATCAGGCTGGTGGTGGTGGTCTTGCCGTGGGTACCGGCGACGGCGATGCCGTGGCGGTAGCGCATCAGTTCGGCGAGCATTTCGGCACGCGGCACCACCGGAATGCGGCGTTCCAGCGCAGTCGCGACTTCCGGGTTGGAGGTGTTGACGGCGCTCGACACCACCAGCACGTCGGCGGCTGCGGCGTTCTCGGCACGGTGGCCAATGAATATCTGCGCACCGAAGGATTCCAGGCGCTCGGTCACCGGCGAAGCTTTCAGGTCCGAACCGGACACTTCATAGCCCAGGTTCAGCAGCACTTCAGCAATACCGCACATGCCCACGCCGCCGATGCCGACGAAGTGGATGCGACGGATGCGGCGCATTTCCGGTTGCGGCATGGCTTTCTGATTCTCAACCATGGGCCACCTCCAGACAGGTATCGACCACGCTGCGGGTGGCTTCGGGTTTCGCCAGACGGCGGGCCGCTTGGGCCATTTGTTCGAGTCGTTGCGGTTGCATCAAGACCTCTGTCAGGCGCGCGGCAAGGTCCGCGGCACCAGTCGTTCTTTGCGGCATCAGGAAGGCAGCGCCTTCGCGGGCCAAATAATCGGCGTTGCGGGTCTGGTGATCGTCGATCGCGTGGGGCAAGGGCACCAGCATCGAGGGCAGACCGGCGGCGGCCAGTTCGCTGATGGTCAATGCGCCGGCGCGGCACACCACCAGGTCAGCCCAGCCATAGGCCTGGGCCATGTCTTTGATGAACGGCTGCACCTGCGCATCCACGCCGGCGGCGCGGTAGCGCTCTGCAGTCACTTCATCGTGGTTTCTGCCCGCCTGATGGAACACTTCCGGACGCAAGTCGGCAGCGACTTGTGCCAGGGCTTCAGGCAGCAACTTGTTCAACGGCTCTGCGCCCAGGCTTCCGCCCAGGATCAGCAAACGCGCCTTGCGTCCGACCAGGGCCGGGCGCGGTGTTTCGAGGAACAGCTCGCTGCGCACCGGGTTACCGGTGGTACGGCGGCTGTCCGACAGGGTAAAGGTGTCGGGGAACGCTTCACACACCCGGGCGGCGAACGGCACCAGCAACCGATTGGCGGTGCCGGCCACGGCGTTCTGCTCATGAACGATCACCGGCACGCCGGCCAGTTTGGCGGCAAGACCACCGGGACCGGTCACATAGCCGCCGAATCCGACCACACACACCGGCCGCAAGCGGCGAATGATCGCCCGCGCCTGCCATACCGATTTCAGCAGCATGAACGGCGCCTTGAGCAGCGACAGCTTGCCCTTGCCACGCAGGCCACTGGCGTTGATGCGGTGCAGTTCAATACCTGCCGCCGGCACCAGATCGTTCTCGATCCCGCGCGGCGTCCCGAGCCAGTGCACGGTGTAGCCGCGCGCCTGGAATTCGTGGGCACAGGCCAGCGCCGGGAACACGTGGCCACCGGTGCCGCCGGCCATGATCAATACGTTAGCGCCCATGGATCGGCTCCTCGGCGAAGTCGCTCTCATGGAATTCCATCTCTTCACTGCCCAGGTGGGTCCGGCTCTCCCACTCGATCCTCAGCAACAGGCCAAGGCAGGCGCAGCAGATCACCAGGGAACTGCCGCCATAACTGAGGAACGGCAAGGTCAGGCCCTTGGTCGGCAACAGGCCGACGTTCACGCCGATGTTGATCAGGAACTGGCCGATCCACAGGAACGACAGGCCGTAGGCAACATAAGCGGCAAAAAACTGTTTGGCCTTCTCGGCCCACAGACCGATGTACATCCCGCGAATACACACGAACACGAACAGCGCCACGGTGCACAGCGAGCCCACGGCGCCGAGCTCTTCGGCGAGAACCGAGAACACGAAGTCGGTGTGCGCTTCCGGCAGGTAGAACTGTTTCTGCACGCTGTTGCCCAGGCCAACACCCAGCCATTCACCGCGACCGAACGCGATCAAGGCTTGCGACAATTGATAACCGGCGCCGAACTGGTCGGCCCACGGGTCGGCGAAGTTGGTCAGACGCGCCATCCGGTACGGCTGCATCTGAATCAGCAACACCACCGCACCGACGGCCAGCACCACCATGAGCGAGAACCGGAACAGCCCGACCCCGCCGAGGAACAGCATCGCCGCCGCAGCGCCCATCATCACGACGGTGGCACCGAAGTCCGGCTCCATCAGCAGCAGGCCCGCCATCGGCAGCAGCACGATGAATGGCTTGAAGAAGCCCATCCAGCTCTCGCGCACCTCTTTCTGGCGACGCACCAGGTAACCGGCGAGGTAGATCACCACGAACACCTTGGCGATCTCGGACGGCTGTACGTTGAAGAAGCTGAAACCGATCCAACGCATCGAACCGTTCACCTCACGGCCGATCCCCGGGATGATCACCATCACCAGCAGACCGAACGCACCGATCAGCATCATCCAGCCGAGGCGCTGCCAGGTGGCGATCGGAATCATCATGGTGACGATGCAGGCACCGAGGCCCAGCACCACGTAGATCAGGTGACGAGTCATGTAATAAAGAGCACTGCCCGACTGCGCCGCGCCGACTTCTGTCGATGCCGAGGCGATCATGATCAGGCCCAGACCGAGCAGCGCCAGGCAACCGGCGAGCATCGGGAAGTCGAGGTCGATTCCGCGTCCGGTAATCAGCGGCGACGGATATGGCTTGATGATGTTTCTCAAGCTCATGCCAGATCCTCCACGGCGCGGACGAACTGGTGACCACGGTCTTCGTAGTTCTTGAACATGTCGAAACTGGCGCAGGCCGGCGACAGCAGCACCACGTCACCCGGCTGGGCGGCGGCGCGGCATTGGGCGACCGCGTCGACCAGCGTGATCGCACGAATCAGCGGAACGGCATCGCCGATCGCTTCGCCGATCTTGTCGGAGTCGCGACCCATCAGGATCACGGCGCGGCAGTGGGCCGCCACCGGATCGCGCAGGTCCTTGAAGTCGGCACCCTTGCCATCGCCACCGGCGATCAGCACGACCTTGCCGTCGATGTCCGCACCCAGACCTTCGATGGCGGCCAGCGCAGCGCCGACGTTGGTGGCCTTGGAATCGTTGTAGTAACCGACGCCGTCCAGATCACGCACCCACTGGCAACGGTGTTCGAGACCGGCGAAGGTGCGCAGCGCTGCCAGCATGGCGTCGAACGGCAGCCCGACCGCGTGGCCGAGTGCCAGCGCCGCCAGGGCGTTGGACTGGTTGTGGGCGCCGCGAATCTTCAACTCGCGCACCGGCATCAGGTTCTGGAATTCGAAGGCCAGGTATTTCTCGCCATTCTCTTCGCGCAGGCCGAACGCCTTGAAATCGGGTTTGGTCAGGCCGAAGGTCCAGCACGGCTGGCCCTCGCCCATCAGCGGACGGGTCAAAGCGTCCTGGCGGTTGACCACGAACTGCTTCGCGCCCCGGAAGATCCGGTGCTTGGCCAGGTGATAGGCCGGCAGACCGCTGTAGCGGTCCATGTGGTCTTCGCTGATGTTGAGCACGGTCGCCACTTCGGCGTTGAGCTGGTCGGTGGTTTCCAGCTGGAAGCTCGACAGCTCCATCACGTACAGCTCGACGTCATCGCTGAGCAGATCCAGCGCCGGCGTACCGAGGTTGCCGCCCACGGCCACGCGCTTGCCGGCCGCAGCCGCCATCTCGCCGACCAGGGTGGTGACGGTGCTTTTCGCATTGGAACCGCTGATGGCCACGATCGGCGCCTTCGCGTTGCGCGCGAACAGCTCGATGTCGCCGGACAGCTTCACGCCACGGGCCGCGGCGGCTTGCAGGGCCGGGGTCGCCAGCGCCAGGCCGGGGCTCACGTAGAGCTCGTCGGCACGGCACAGGAATTCGACGTCCAACTCGCCACAACGCACTTCCACGTGCGGATAGTCACGCTGGAGCGTGGCCAGTTCCGGTGGATTTTCCCGCGTATCGGCCACAGCAAACGCCACGCCCCGGTTCGCCAGGAAGCGAACCAGGGACATGCCGCTCTTGCCGAGGCCGACAACGATGCGGAAGTGGTCAGAAGCGATCAGAGACACTCGTTCTACCTCAGCTTCAGGGTGGCAAGGCCGATCAGCACGAGAATCACGGTGATGATCCAGAAACGGACGATCACGCGCGGCTCGGGCCAGCCCTTGAGTTCAAAGTGGTGGTGAATCGGTGCCATGCGGAACACACGGCGACCGGTCAGCTTAAAGGACGCAACCTGAATGACGACTGACAGGGTTTCCATCACGAACACGCCGCCCATGATGAACAGGACGATTTCCTGACGGACGATCACCGCGATGGTGCCCAGGGCCGCGCCCAGCGCCAGTGCGCCGACGTCGCCCATGAAGACTTGTGCCGGGTAGGTGTTGAACCACAGGAAGCCCAGGCCGGCACCGATCAGTGCGCCGCAGAACACGATCAACTCGCCTGCGCCCGGTACGTAAGGAATCAGCAGGTATTCCGCGAATTTCACGTTACCCGACAGGTAGCAGAAGATGCCCAGACCACCGCCCACCATCACTGTCGGCATGATCGCCAGGCCGTCGAGGCCGTCGGTGAGGTTGACCGCGTTGCTCGAGCCAACGATCACAAAGTACGTCAGCACGATGAAGCCTGCGCCCAGCGGAATGCTGTAGTCCTTGAGCATCGGCAGGATCAGGGTGGTTTCCACCGGTGTGCTGGCCGTCATATAAAGGAAGATTGCCGCGCCGAGGCCGAACACCGACTGCCAGAAATATTTCCAGCGGCTCGGCAGACCACGGGAGTTCTTCTCGATCACCTTGCGGTAGTCGTCGACCCAGCCGATGGCGCCGAACAGCAGGGTCACCAGCAGCACGACCCACACGTAGCGGTTGCTCAGGTCAGCCCAAAGCAAAGTGCTGACGCCGATCGAAGACAGAATCAGCGCGCCACCCATGGTCGGCGTACCGGATTTGGACAGGTGCGATTGCGGGCCGTCGTTACGAACCGATTGGCCGATCTGACGGTTCTGCAGGGTGCGGATCATCCACGGGCCGTAGCACAGCGACAAGACCAGCGCGGTCAGCACACCGAGGATCCCGCGCAGGGTCAGGTACTGGAAGACCGCGAAGCCTTTGTAGAACTGTTGCAGATACTCCGCTAGCAGCAGCAGCATTAATGTTTCTCCAGACTGGACCCGCACAGGGCCGCAACGATGTTTTCCATCGCTGCGCTGCGCGAACCCTTGATCAAAATGGTGGTGTTTGTGTCCTGCTCGGCGCCGAGGGCGTGGATCAGTTCGGCTTGTGTGCCGAAGTGCTGCGCCTCGTTACCGAATGCGTTCACGGCGTGGACCATGTTCGGCCCGACAGCGTAAAGCGCGGAAACCTTGCCCCGGGCGTATTCGCCCACGTCGCGGTGCCCCTGCTCCGCCCAGTCGCCCAACTCGCCGATATCCCCGAGCACCAGAACGGTGCGGCCGGAAAAGCCGGCGAGTATATCAACGGCCGCGCACATCGAGGTGGGGTTCGCGTTGTAAGTGTCATCGATCACGCGCATGCCGTTTTTCGCCAGTTGCGCGACGGTGCGACCCTTGACCGGTTGTACCGCGCCAAGCCCGGTGGCAATGCCGAACAGCGACACGCCCAGGGCGTGAGCGGCAGCGGCGGCGGCCATGGCGTTGGCGACGTTGTGGGTGCCGAGCAGGTTCAGTTGAACCCGTTCCACACCTTCAGGAGTGTGAAGGTTGAACGCCGGGCAACCACGGGCATCGGTGGCCAGGTCGCTGGCGTAAAAATCCGCCTGAGTGTTGCTCAGGGCAAACGTCAGCACCTTGCGCGCGCCGGCGCGGGTCTTCCAGATACCAAACGCCTTGTCATCGAGGTTCAGCACGGCGACGCCATCGGCCGCCAGCCCGTCGATGATCTCGCCCTTGGCTTCGACGATTTTTTCCGGACCGCCGAACTCACCGACGTGGGCGGTCCCGGCGTTGTTGAGGATCGCTACGTGCGGCTTGGTCAGTCCCACGGTGTAGGCGATTTCACCCAGACGCGAGGCGCCCAGTTCGATCACCGCCGCGCTGTGTTCCGGGGCGAGTTCGAGCAGGGTCAGCGGCGCACCCAGATCGTTATTCAGGTTGCCACGGGTCGCCAGCACCGGACCGCGTGTGCGCAGGATGCTTGCGAGCATTTCCTTGACCGTGGTCTTGCCACTGGAGCCGGTAACCGCAGCGACCGGTTTGGTGAACGCGGCACGGTTCAAGGCACCCAACTGGCCGAGCGCCTGGCGAGTGTCCTTGACCAGCAATTGCGGCAGCGTGCTGTCGGCGACTTCGCGCTCGACCAATGCAGCAACGGCGCCTTTGGCGGCGACTTCATTCAGATAGTCATGACCGTCGAAACGCGGGCCGGTCAGGGCGATAAACAGTTGGCCAGCCTTGATCGCGCGGCTGTCGATGCTCACGCCGTCAAAACTGGCGTCGGCGCTGATCAGGCGGGCGTCGAGCGCGCTGGTCAGCTCGCTGAGTTTCAGGGCCTTAAGCATGGGCCACCTCCCACGCGGTCAGGGCGTGATCCGCCTCGACCAGATCAGAGAATGCATGGCGCTCGCCGTTGATTTCCTGATAGTCCTCGTGACCTTTGCCGGCCAGAACGATCACGTCATCCGCCGAAGCGCCGGCAATCAGTTGCGCGATGGCCTGGCCACGACCGGCCACGAACGTCACCTTGTCCACAGCCGTGAAGCCGGCGCGGATATCATCGAAAATCACCGCCGGGTCTTCGGTGCGCGGATTGTCATCGGTGACCAGCACGCGGTCGGCCAGACGCTCGACCACTTCAGCCATCAGCGGACGCTTGCCGCGATCGCGATCACCGCCGCAGCCGAACAGGCACAGCAATTGGCCTTTGACGTGCGGGCGCAATGCGGTCAGCACTTTTTCCAGCGCGTCCGGAGTGTGGGCGTAATCGACCACCACCAGCGGCTGAGTGCCGCCGCCGAGACGCTGCATGCGTCCGGCCGGGCCTTCGAGTTTCGGCAGCACCTTGAGGATTTCGTCGAGGGCGTAGTCGAGACCGAGCAATGCGCCGACGGCGGCCAGTACGTTGCTCAGGTTGAAACGGCCGAGCAGCGTGCTGCGCAGATGGCGTTCGCCTTGCGGCGTGACCAGCGTGGCGCGCACGCCTTCGTCGTCGAACTGCGCTTCACGCACATAGAGATAGGCGCTGCTGTCGAGCAGGCTGTAAGTGATCAAACGTGACTCGCGCTTTTCAGCGGCCAGTTGCCGGCCGAAATCGTCGTCGAGGTTGACCACGCGGCACTTCAGGTCATTCCAGGCGAACAGCCGGGCCTTGGCCTCGGCGTACGCTTCCATGGTGCCGTGGTAATCGAGGTGATCGCGGGACAGGTTGGTCATCACTGCCACATCGAATGCCAGCGCGGTAACCCGGCCCTGATCCAGACCGTGGGACGAGACTTCCATGGCCACGGCTTTGGCGCCGGCCTTTTTCAGGTCGCCCAAGGTCGCTTGCATGGCAATCGGATTCGGCGTGGTGTGCAGGCCGCTTTGCAGCGAACCGTGGAAACCGGAGCCGAGGGTGCCGACGATACCGCAATGCTGACCGAGCAGATCCAGCGCCTGCGCCACCAGTTGGGTCACGCTGGTCTTGCCGTTGGTGCCGGTCACGCCCACCAGATTCAGGTGATGGCTCGGCTCACCGTAAAAACGCCCGGCGATGTCCGAAAGCTGCGCCGCCAGCCCCTTGACCGGAATCAGCGGCACTTCGGTGATCGGCAGCACCGTTGCGCCTTCCACTTCATAGGCCACGGCAGCAGCACCGCGCTGCAAGGCGTCGGCGATGTGCGCACGCCCGTCGAACTTGCCGCCCGGCACCGCGAGGAACAGATCACCCGCGCGTACATTGCGACTGTCGAGCGCCAGTTCACGGATCAACAGATCGTGGCCGGCGTGGGGGAAAATCTTGTTCAGACTCAGAGACATCAGCCGCGCCCTCCATTGGCTTTCAGCGGAACGACCGGGGTGGCGTTGGCCTGTTGTGTGGTTGGCAGGTTGTCCGGGGTGACGTTCATCAGGCGCAGGGTGCCCGACATCACACGGCTGAACACCGGCGCCGAGACCAGGCCACCGAAGTAACCGGCCTTGGTCGGTTCATCGATCACCACGACGATTGCATAACGTGGATCGCTCATCGGGCCGAAACCGGCGAACAGCGAGCGGTAAGAATTTTCGGCGTAACCCTTGGTGCCGACCGATGTCTTACGCGCGGTACCGGACTTGCCGCCCACGTGATACGCCGGCACCTGCGCACGGAACACGCCGCGCGGGGCCTCGATCACTTGTTGCAGCATGCCTTGCATGGTTTTCGCGACGGCTTCCGGCAGCACCTGGGTGGTCTGCGGCGCCTTGTCGGTTTTGATCAGGGTCAGTGGTGCCAGACGCCCGTTATTGGCCAGCGCCGAGAACGCGTGCACCAGCTGGATCGCGGTCACCGAGATACCGTAGCCGTAGGACAGCGTCGCGGTCTCGGCTTTGCGCCACTCGCGGTAGTTCGGCAGGTTGCCGACACGTTCGCCCGGGAAGCCGAGGCCGGTGTCCTGGCCGAGGCCGACTTTCTGTGCGAGGCGGAAAATGGTTTCGCCGCCGATATCGAACGCGACCTTACTCATGCCGACGTTACTGGAATTGATCAGAATGCCGGTCAGGTCGAGTACCGGACCTTCGGTCTTCGATACGTCCTTGATCGTGTATTTGCCGATCTGCAGGGAGCCCGGATACACCTCGACGGTGTCGCTCGGTTTCCAGCGGCCAGTTTCGATCGCGGCGCTCATCGAGATCGCTTTCATGGTCGAACCGGGTTCGAACACATCGATCATCGCGCGGTTACGCATCATCGCCGGTTGCAGGTTGCGACGGTTGTTCGGGTTGTAGGTCGGCTGGTTGACCATGGCGAGAATCTCGCCGGTCTTCACGTCCATGATCACCAGACTGCCGGCCTTGGCGCCGTTCTCGATGATCGCGTTGCGCAGTTCGCGGTTGGCCAGGTATTGCAGGCGCAGGTCAATCGACAACGCCAAGGGCTTGCCGGCCTTGGCGTTTTTGGTGACCTGGACATCCTTGATCAGCCGTCCGCGCCGATCCTTGATGACTTGCCGCTTGCCGGGCACGCCGGCCAGCCATTCATCGTAGGCCAGCTCGACGCCTTCACGACCGTGGTCATCGATGTCGGTGAACCCGACCATGTGCGCGGTGACTTCACCGGCCGGGTAGAACCGGCGGAACTCTTCGATGCCGTAGACGCCCGGCACTTTCAGGTCGAGCACGGCCTGGCCCTGCTCGGGGGTCATCCCGCGCACTAGATAAATGAATTCTTTGTTGGCCTGGGCTTCGAGGCGTTCGGCCAAGGCTTTAGGATCCTGCCCCAGCGCGGCAGCCAGCGCCGGCCACTTCTCTTTGGCGGTCTGCATTTCCTTGGCGTTGGCCCACAGCGTGGTCACCGGGGTACTCACGGCCAGCGGCTCGCCGTTACGGTCGGTGATCAGACCACGGTGAGCCGGAATCGGAATGTGCCGAAGACTGCGCGCGTCGCCCTGGCCTTTGAGGAAGTCTCGGTCAACCACTTGCAGGTCGATGATGCGCCAGCAGATGGCCGCGACCATCACGCCGAGCAGTGCCACCATCAGACGGAAGCGCCACGGGAAAAGAGCCCCCTCGAGTTTCATCATGGCGCCACCATCTTCACGTCAGCCGCGCCAGGGATGTGCATCTTCAGTTGTTCGGTGGCCAGTACTTCGATCCGGCTGTGGGCGGTCCAGGTGCTTTGCTCCAGGATCAGGCGCCCCCATTCGGCCTGCGCCTTGTCGCGCACGCTCAGTTCGTTGTAAAGGGTGTTGAGCAACTGCCGGTTCCAGTGGGCGCTGTAAGACACGCCGATGGCCGACACGAGCACGCCGATGAACAACAGCAGCATGAAAAAGCTGCCGCCGGGCAGTGGCTTGGCGAAAAGCTTGCTCACCGCAGCTTCTCCGCGACGCGCATGACGGCGCTTCGGGAACGTGGGTTGGCTTTGAGTTCGGCGTCGGAGGCCGTCTGCGCTTTGCCATGGACTTTGATTTTCGGTTCGAACGCAACGTGGCGAACCGGCAGGTTGCGCGGCAGGTTGTCGGCTTCGCCTTTCACCAGCTTGCGCATGAACAGTTTGACGATACGGTCTTCCAGCGAGTGGAAGCTGATCACGACCAGACGACCGCCCACTTCCAGGCATTCGAGCGCGGCTTCAAGACCCGCTTCCAGATCGCCCAGTTCGTTGTTGACGTGAATGCGCAGGCCTTGGAAGGCTCGGGTTGCCGGGTTCTTGCCCTTTTCCCATGCCGGGTTGGCGACTTTCAGCACTTCGGCCAGATCGGCGGTGCGCTCGAACGGCGTAATGTCACGACGCTCGGCCACGGCACGGGCCATGCGACCGGAGAAACGTTCTTCGCCGTATTCCTTGAACACACGGGCGATTTCTTCCACCGGCGCGGTGTTGACGAACTCGGCGGCGCTGATGCCACGGGACGGATCCATGCGCATGTCCAGCGGACCGTCGTTGAGGAAGCTGAAGCCGCGCTCGGCATCATCGAGCTGCGGCGAAGACACGCCCAGATCCAGCAGAATGCCGCTGACTTTGCCGGCCAGACCCTGCTCGGCAACCACCGAACCGAGCTCGGCAAAGCTGCGCTGCACAACGACAAAGCGGCCGTCTTCGGCCGCTAGCGTTTGCCCGGTGGCAATCGCCTGAGGATCCTTGTCGAATCCGATGAGCCGACCATCCGGCCCGAGCTTGCTCAGGATCAACCGGCTGTGCCCGCCGCGACCGAACGTGCCGTCCAGATAGCAGCCATCAGGACGTACGGCGAGAGCCTCGACGGCTTCGTCAAGCAGTACGGTGATGTGGTTAAAGCCGCTATCAATAGTCACAGGATCAGATCACGCAGTTCGTCAGGCATGGCGCCCGGTTGTTGTATGGCAGCCAGGTCAGCGGCAGAAACCGCGTTCCAGGCATCTTCGTCCCACAGTTGGAACTTGTTCAGTTGGCCCACCAGCATCGCGCGCTTGTCGAGCTTCGCGTATTCGCGCAGGCGCGGCGGCACCAGGAAACGACCACTGCCGTCGAGCTCGAGGTCAACGGCATTACCAATCAATAAACGTTGCAGACGACGGTTCTCTTCGCGAAGCGAAGGAAGCGCGCGCAACTTGGTTTCAATAATTTCCCACTCATCGAGCGGGTAGACACACAAACATGGATCAACGGCATCAATGGTCACGATCAACTGGCCGGAGCTGCGCGAATCGAGCTCGTCACGGTACCGGCTCGGCATGGCGAGACGGCCCTTTGCATCGAGACTGATAGCGTTAGCTCCGCGAAACACGTCTGCGTTTCTCCAATTTTTATCGTTTTGAGCTCAAAAAACCCACTTCATGCCACTTTCCGCCACTTGCGCACACTATAGGAATGCGCCCACCACACCGTCAAGGCGCGGATTAAAGGAAAACCCTTACAGAACGGAGATTTAGGAGCATAAAAGGAGGAGCAACGAGAATCTGGCGGATGCTTTTATCCAATAACTTGAAGCAGCACTGAAAGCTGCGCTCGAAAGTTAAAGTAATTTGTTAAGAGTAAGATTTTTTCGGTATTACAAAAGCGCTTCTGCTGTTGATTGAAGCAAGGTGGGAAATGGCTATTACTGCGTTTGCCGCTGCCGGGTTTCCAGCGCAGGCCTGCTGATAATAAACAGCCCTGTCGCCTTTAATTCAAGCAGGGAAAAGAAAAAGGTGGAGAGTCGATCTGTAAGCCGGGTTCTGTCTTGAACAGTCATTCGTCTACGATGGCCATCACTGGACATCTTTAGCAACCTACCCGGTCCCAGCGCGGGCCACGCCTTGGGACCCTATTTGGTCTTGCTCCAAGTGGGGTTTACCTAGCCACGAACTGTTGCCAGACGTGCGGTGCGCTCTTACCGCACCTTTTCACCCTTACCGGCGCCGAAGCGCTTAGGCGGTTATTTTCTGTGGCACTTTCCGTAGGCTCACGCCTCCCAGGCATTACCTGGCACTTCGCCCTATGGAGCCCGGACTTTCCTCCCCCCCCTAATTTTCATAGAGGGCAGCGACTGTCCGATCGACTCTCCGCCGCGCAGGTTAACGGCAGAGCGGCCGAAGAACAAGCGCTAATAGCCCGCAAACCGGTCTGCGCGACGGGTTACGCGCCTTTTTGCTGATCCAGTGCCACTTGGTACAACACGTTTTTGCGCTCACCGGTGATTTGCGCTGCCAGGGCCGCCGCACGCTTGAGCGGCATCTCTTCCAGCAACAGATTGAGGATGCGCATCGCCTCACTGCTGACGGCGTCTTCGGATTCCGGCGCGGTCCAGCCCGCCACTACCACAACGCATTCGCCGCGCTGCTGATTACTGTCCGCCTCGACGAACGCCCGCAACTCGCTCAACGGCAATCCCTTGAGGGTTTCAAAAGTCTTGGTGATTTCACGAGCGAGCAATGCAGGACGATCAGCGCCGAATACCGCCTCCATATCCTGCAGGCATTCCAGAATGCGATGCGGCGCCTCGTAGAAAATCAGCGTGCGCGGTTCTTCCTTGATCGCTTCCAGGCGCGCCTTGCGCCCCACCGCCTTGGCCGGCAGAAAACCCTCGAAGATAAAGCGGTCGGACGGCAGACCGGCAGCCGACAACGCCGCGATCAATGCGCACGCACCTGGCACCGGCACCACATTGATCCCCGCAGCACGAGCCTGCCGTACCAGGTGATAACCGGGATCGGAAATCAGCGGCGTACCGGCATCGGAAATCAGCGCGACGTTGTCACCTGCCAAAAGACGGGTAATGAAACGACTGCCTTCGTCCCGCTCGTTGTGCTCATGACAGGCTGCCAGCGGCGTGGAAATGCCGAAGTGCTGCATCAGGCGCTGGGAGTGACGCGTATCTTCGGCGGCGATCAGCGCCACCTCGCGCAGGATCTTCAACGCCCGGGCGCTGATGTCATCCAGGTTGCCGATGGGCGTCGCCACCACATAAAGCGAGCCCGCAGCGGAATTCAAAGGACCTGGAGCAGTCAAAGCGCACACCTCATGATCGGTAAAAGCCGCCATTGTAGCGCGTCGCACGCCGGACGACGCGTCCGGGTCGGACACGGTTTGTCGCACCATTGTGAGGCTGCGCACTCTTTGTATCAGCTAAATTGACGGTTTCACGCCAGTAACATCGCGCCCCGGCCAGTGCTTGGGTACAATTCGACGCTAATTTGATCGAGTATCAGGAACACTTACATGATCGCTTGCCTGCGGCTGTTCACTGCCCTCTGCCTCGCTGCCTTGCTGGCGGCTTGCGCCAGCTCCCCTTCCTCCAGCCTTGGCGAACTTCCACGGACCCCGGATGCCACTATCGAGCAACTGCTCGAACAGGCTGCCCAGGCCAAATCGCCGGACAAGGCTGCGCTGCTGCGCCTGAGTGCGGCAGACATGGCGTACCGCCAAGGCAATGCCGGACAGTCCGCGCAAATCCTGCAGCAAGTGCCGATGGAACAACTCCAGCCGGGCCAGCAGGCATTCGCCAGCACCCTGTCTGCTGAACTGGCCATGACCCGCAATCAGCCGAAAGCCGCGCTGACCGCCCTGAGCCACCCAAGCCTGCAACGCCTGAGCGAAATGTCCGTACCGCTGCAAGTTCGCGCCGGCACCGTTCACGCCCGCGCCCTTGAAGCCGACGGCCAGACCCTGGCGGCCGCCCGCGAACGCATCTTCATCGCGCCGATGCTGGAAGGCGAAGCCGCCAGCAAGAACCACGAAGCGATCTGGACCCTGATTGCGTCGCTGCCGGCCGATCAACTGCAAGCGAACACCACCGATGACCTTGGCGGCTGGATGAGCCTGGCTCTGGCAGTGAAAACCGCCGGCACCCTGGAGCAACAGCAAGCCGCCATCGACAACTGGCGCAACCAGCATCCGAAACACCCAGCTGCAATCAACCTGCCGCTGCCCCTGACCAAACTCAAGGAGCTGGCTAGCCAGCCTCTGAGCAAGATTGCCCTGCTGTTGCCACAGGACGGCCAGTTGGCCTCGGTCGGCAAGGCCCTGCGTGACGGCTTCATGGCCGCGCACTATCAGGCTCAGCAAGCCGGCCAGAAACCACCGGCCATCGAATTCTATGACAGCTCGAAACTGACCAACCTCGACGAGTTCTACCGCAAGGCCCAGGCCGATGGCGTGCAACTGGTCGTCGGCCCGCTGGAGAAGCCGCTGGTCAAACAGCTGAGCACTCGCCCGCAACTGCCGATCACCACCCTCGCTCTGAACTACAGCGAAGGTGACCAAGGCCCGGCGCAGCTGTTCCAGTTCGGCCTGGCCGCTGAAGACGAAGCCCGCGAAGTCTCCCGCCGCGCCCGTGCCGACGGCCTGCACCGCGCCGCCATCATGGTGCCGAAAGGCGAATGGGGCGACCGCGTCCTGCGCGCCTTCAGCCAGGACTGGCAAGCCAACGGCGGCAGCATCGTCGCCACCGAACGCGTCGATCAGCCAGTGCAACTGGCCCAGCAGATCGCCGACATGTTCCAGCTGCGTCAAAGCGAAGCTCGCGCCAAGAGCCTGCAGAATGCCGCCGGCACCAACGTTGCCGCCCAGCCTTCGCGTCGCCAGGACATCGAATTCATCTTCCTCGCCGCCACCCCACAACAGGCGCAGCAGATCAAGCCGACCCTGAACTTCCAGTACGCCGGTGACGTGCCGGTCTACGCGACCTCCCACGTGTTCAGCGCCAGCGGCGACGTGAACCAGTACAACGACATGAACGGCGTGCGTTTCTGCGAAACCCCGTGGCTGCTGGAAACCAGCGATCCGCTGCGTCAGCAGGTCACCGCGCAATGGCCGCAAGCCGCCGGCAGCCTGGGCCGCCTGTACGCGATGGGCGTCGACGCCTACCGCCTGGCGCCACGACTGGATCAGCTCAAGGCACTGCCGGACAGCCGTATCGAAGGTCAGTCGGGCAGCCTGGGCATGACCCAGTCCCAGCGCGTTGTGCGTCAGTTGCCATGGGCGCAGTTCGTCAGCGGTCAGATCCAGCGTCTGCCGGACACTCCACGCTGATGCCCGACAGGTCAAACCTGCAAAGCGGCAAGGATGCCGAGCGCCAGGCGCTCGAGCATCTGCAACACCAGGGTCTGCGCCTGCTGGCGCAGAACTGGTTATGCAAACGCGGTGAGCTTGATCTGGTCATGCTTGATGGCGATACAGTAGTATTCGTCGAAGTCCGTTACCGAAAGAACACTCAATGGGGTGGCGCACTCGACAGCATCGATGAGCGCAAACGGCAGAAACTGATTTTCGCCGCACAGTATTTTCTTCAGCGCGAGTCGCGTTGGGCCAATTCCCCCTGCCGCTTCGACGTGGTGGCCATCGACAGCCGCCACGGTCAGCTGAACTGGTTGCAGAATGCGTTCGACAGTTGACCGCCTGCTCCGACCCGGACACTTTCACTCAACACTTTTGCTCTTTGCTTTGCGGGCTGCACATTCACGTGCCGGACAGCCGCGCTAATTAAGGTCACACAGATGGACATGCAATCCCGAATTCGCCAGCTTTTCCAGGCCAGCATCGACACCAAGCAACAGGCGATGGACGTACTTGCACCGCACATCGAGCAAGCCAGCCAGGTGATGGTCAACGCCCTGCTCAACGAGGGCAAAATGCTCTCGTGCGGTAACGGCGGCTCGGCCGGCGATGCCCAGCACTTCTCCTCGGAACTGCTCAACCGTTTCGAGCGTGAGCGCCCGAGCCTGCCAGCCATCGCGCTGACCACCGACAGCTCGACCATCACCTCGATCGCCAACGACTACAGCTACAACGAAGTGTTCTCCAAGCAGATCCGCGCACTCGGCCAGCCGGGTGACGTGCTGCTGGCAATTTCGACCAGCGGCAACTCGGCGAACATTATTCAGGCGATCCAGGCCGCACATGATCGCGAAATGATTGTCGTAGCATTGACCGGACGCGATGGCGGCGGCATGGCTTCGCTGCTGCTGCCTGAAGACGTCGAGATTCGCGTACCGGCCAATGTCACCGCACGTATTCAGGAAGTCCACTTGCTGGCGATCCATTGCCTTTGCGATCTGATCGACAGCCAACTGTTCGGGAGTGAAGAATGACCCCTAATCGCCTTGGCCTTCTGGCCTTGACCCTGTGCCTCGGCATCAGCGGCTGCACCTCTGTGGTGAATGCCAGCCGTGAAGCGCCGATCGAAGACGACCGCGGTACCCGCACTTTCGGCAGCAAGATCGATGACTCGCTCATCGAAACCAAAGTCGGTGTCAACGTGGCCAAGGCCGATCCGGCCCTGGACAACGACTCGCACATCGTCGTCACCAGCTTCAACGGCGTTGTGCTGCTGGCCGGTCAGACCCCGCGCGCGGACCTCAAGGAGAAGGCCGAACAGGCCGCCGCCAACGTTCAGCGCGTGAAAAAGGTCCATAACGAACTGCAAGTGTTGCAGCCCTCCTCCCTGCTGGCCCGCCAGAACGATGCCTGGCTGACCACCAAGATCAAGACCCAGATGCTCACCGACGCCAGCATTCCCGGCTCGCGGATCAAGGTCGTGACCGAGAACGGCATCGTCTACCTGCTGGGCCTGCTGACCAAACAGGAAGCCGCCCAGGCGACCAACCTGGTGCAGGGCGTTTCCGGTGTGCAGAAGATTGTGAAGCTGTTCGAGTACATCGACTGAGAACGACTTGCCCTCGGTGGCGCTTACGAAAGCGCTATCGCGAGCAGGCTCGCTCCCACTGGCACAAAAAAGGCGATCCAACCGGATCGCCTTTTTTATTACTTCACCACTTTCAGGCTTGGCCGGCCGCTTGGGCGTGGCGGCTCGCTGTCCGGTGGCGGAACGTCGTCGTCCTGCTCGATCTCGTCCTCGTCATCCATCGGCGACTCGAGATCGAACACCATGCCCTGACCGTTTTCCCGGGCGTAGATGCCCAGGATTGCAGCAATCGGCACGTACAGACTATGCGGGACGCCGCCGAAGCGACCTTCGAAGGTCACAACGTCGTTGTCCATGTGCAAATGCCGCACGGCACTTGGCGAAATGTTCAGGACAATCTGCCCGTCGCTGGCAAATCCCTGTGGCACCTGCACCGCCGGGTACTCGGAATTGACCAGCATGTGCGGGGTGCAATCGTTATCTACAATCCACTCGTAGAGCGCGCGGACCAGATAAGGTCGACTGGAGTTCATAGCGGCTCCTTAAGCCTTAGCGCATGTCGCGTTCGACACCAGACAGACTCGCCTGGAATGCCTCACGCGCAAACTGACGCTCCATATAATCAAGCAGCGGCTTGGCCGGCCGCGGCAGTTCTATACCCAGAATCGGCAAACGCCAGAGTATTGGCAATAGGCAGCAATCCACCAGACTTTGTTCCTCACTGAGGAAAAACGGCTTGTCGGCAAACAGCGGCGACACGCCCGTCAGGCTTTCGCGCAATTCCTTGCGCGCCACGGCACGAGCCGCTTCCTTGGTGCGCGAATCCAGAATCAGATCCACCAGACCACACCAGTCGCGCTGAATACGATGAATCAGCAGACGGCTGTTGGCACGTGCCACCGGGTATACAGGCATCAACGGTGGATGCGGGTAACGCTCATCCAGATACTCCATCACCACGGTCGACTCCCACAACGCCAGGTCACGATCGACCAGCGTGGGCAGACTGCCGTAAGGGTTCACTTCAATCAGTTTAGGCGGCTGACGACCAGCCTCCACAAAAATGATTTCGGCGCTGACACCCTTCTCTGCAAGCACGATGCGCACTCGGTGGGAATAGTGGTCGGCGGGGTCGGAGTAACAGGCCAACCGATTGGTCACGCCCATGGCGATCCTCCTCGCTTGTTGAAATAGTCGGAGCCGGAAAAACGCGCGCGCCCAGAGGGCGCCTCCCGCAACGGCTGGTGAACCAGGCGTTGCGTTTTCAGAGGCGCCCTTGGGCGCGCGCGATTAACAGCAATTGCTTGAAGCGTATCAGTGCACGTCTTTCCAGTATTCACGCTTGAGCAGGTAGGCGAACACAAAGAAGAACGCCAGGTACAACAAGACGTAAGTACCGATGCGCTGATGTTGCAGCTTAACCGGGTTAGCCGAGTAAGCCAGGAAGGTTACCAGATTCTTGACCTTCTCATCGAACTGCTCTTCGTTGAGGGTTCCGGTTTTCGGCACGATGGTCAACTGATCGCACGCTTCATGAGTCAAAGGCGTACCGGTCAGCGGGTCATATTGCTTCTTGCCGTCTTCGACGATCTGTACCTGTTTGCAACCCACGACCTGACGACCTTGCAGGCCGACCAGCACGTTAGGCATGCCGACGTTCGGGAAGACCTTGTTGTTCACGCCCCATGGACGTGCAGGATCTTCGTAGAACGACTTGAGGTAACCGTAGAGCCAGTCGGTGCCGCGAACACGAGCCACCAGCGTCAGATCCGGCGGCGCTGCGCCGAACCAGGTCTTGGCGTCGGCCGGCTGCATACCGATGTTCATGTGATCGCCGATCTTGGCACCGGTGAACACCAGCTTCTCCAGCATCATTTCGTGCGGAACGCCGAGGTCATCGGCGACACGCTCGTAACGCTGAAACTTGGCACTGTGGCAACCCATGCAATAGTTGGCGAACGTACGCGCACCATCCTGCAGGGCAGCCTTGTCGGAAACGTCGATGTCGACCTTTTCCAGTTCCGGCCCCCCGTGTTCGGCCGCGAAAGACAGCACTGGCAGAGCAGCAAAAATCAGAGCAAAAAATAACTTTTTCATCAGCCAGTCACCCTTTCCGGAACCGGTTTGGTCTTCTCGAGCCTGGTGTAGAACGGCATCAGAATGAAGTAGGCGAAGTACAGGAAGGTGCAGACCTGCGACAGCAGCGTACGGCCTGGCGTCGGGGCCAGAACGCCCAGAATGCCGAGGATCACGAACGAAATGCAGAACACCACCAGCCAGATCTTGCTCATCCAGCCTTTGTAGCGCATCGACTTGACCGGGCTGCGGTCCAGCCATGGCAGGACGAACAGCACCGCAATCGCGGCACCCATGGCGATAACGCCCATGAGCTTGTCAGGGACCGCCCGCAAGATTGCGTAGAACGGTGTGAAGTACCAGACCGGTGCAATGTGCTCAGGGGTCTTGAACGGGTTGGCTTGCTCGAAGTTAGGCTTTTCGAGGAAATAACCGCCCATTTCCGGGAAGAAGAACACAATGAAGCAGAAGATGAACAGGAACACCACGACGCCGACGATATCTTTCACGGTGTAATAAGGATGGAAGGCAATGCCATCCAGCGGGATACCGTTTTCGTCTTTGTGCTTCTTGATGTCCACGCCGTCCGGGTTGTTCGAACCGACTTCGTGCAGCGCCAGGATGTGCAGCACCACCAGACCGAGAATCACGATCGGCAGCGCAACCACGTGCAGGGCGAAGAAGCGGTTCAGGGTGATCCCGGAAATCAGGTAGTCACCACGGATCCACTGGGTCAGGTCGTTGCCGATCACCGGGATCGCGCCGAACAGCGAGATGATCACCTGGGCGCCCCAGTAGGACATCTGGCCCCACGGCAGCAGGTACCCCATGAAGGCTTCGGCCATCAGCGCCAGATAAATCAGCATCCCGAAGACCCACACCAGCTCGCGCGGTTTCTGGTACGAACCGTAGAGCAGGCCACGGAACATGTGCAGATAGACCACGATGAAGAACGCCGAAGCGCCGGTGGAGTGCAGCAGGCGCAGGATCGAACCGTACTCGACGTCGCGCATGATGTATTCGACGGAAGCGAACGCTTCTTCCGCCGACGGGGTGTAGCTCATCGTCAGCCAGACGCCGGTGACGATCTGGTTGACCAGAACGAGCAGCGCCAGCGAGCCGAAGAAATAGAAGAAGTTGAAGTTTTTTGGAGCGTAATACTTGCTGAGATGGTCTTCCCACATTTTGGTGGCGGGGAAGCGTGCATCAACCCAATCCATGAACTTGCTCATCACGCTTTCTCCGTATCGACGCCAATGACAATCAGGTCATCGGTCTCATAGGAATGCGGGGGTACTGGCAGGTTCAAAGGCGCAGGTTGCGACTTGTAGACGCGGCCAGCCAGATCGTAGTGGGAACCGTGGCAAGGGCAGAAATAACCGCCTACCCAGTCTTTGCCCAGATCCGCGGGTGCCACTTCGGGACGGAAGGTCGGTGAGCAACCCAGGTGAGTGCAGATCCCGATCAGCAGCAGGATTTCCGGCTTGATCGAGCGCACTTCAGGGTCGACATAAGTGGGTTGCGTGGAGTTTTTGGAGGTCGGATCGGAGAGTTGGCCTTCGATCTTTTTGAGATTCCCCAGGATTTCCTCGGTACGGCGGACAATGAACACCGGCTGGCCTCGCCATTCAGCAATCATCTGCTGTCCTGGCTCGATTTTGCTGACATTCACTTTCACCGGTGCTCCGGCAGCCTTCGCCTTGGCACTGGGAAACCATGACCCCACGAACGGGACCGCAGCCCCCACCGCTCCTGCAGCACCCACCACGGATGTGGCTGCTACCAAGAAGCGACGCCGGCCTGCATTCACGCCGTCATTGCTCATTCAGTCCTCTCCCATCAGCTTTGTGGCCTGTTAAATCAGGCGTCTACTAAATTGAAACTATGTACTTATAAAAATTTTGCCGAATGGTAATGAAAACCCCCAATTCTGACAAGGTAATTACCCGGAGGGCTGGCCCTCAAGCCTTGTAGTATAGGGGGTCTACGAATGTGGCAAGTTGTCACAGCGCAATTATTCAAGAAATCGCACGCATAAAAAAACGCCCGGTTCCGTGAGGAATCGGGCGTTCTTTTTGAACGTGGAAGCGAAATTAACGCTTCGAGTACTGCGGACGCTTACGCGCTTTACGCAGACCAACTTTCTTACGTTCAACTTCACGGGCGTCGCGAGTAACGAAGCCAGCTTTGCGCAGAGCGCCACGCAGGGTTTCGTCGTAGTCCATCAGAGCGCGAGTGATGCCGTGGCGGATTGCGCCAGCCTGACCACTTACACCACCACCGATGACGGTGACGTAGATGTCGAACTTCTCGACAGTCTCAGTCAGTTCCAGCGGCTGACGAACTACCATGCGGGCAGTTTCGCGACCGAAGAACGTGTCCAGGGAGCGGTTGTTGATGGAGATGTTACCAGTACCCGGACGCAGGAAAACGCGTGCGGTTGCGGTCTTGCGACGGCCAGTGCCGTAATTTTGAGTCGCCGACATAATGAACTATTCCGTTAAATCTTCAGTTCTTGGGGCTGCTGAGCAGTATGAGGGTGTGCAGCGCCCGCATAGACTTTCAGCTTACGGTACATGTCGCGACCCAGTGGGTTTTTAGGCAGCATGCCTTTAACCGCGGTCTCGATCACGCGCTCAGGGGCCTTGGCGATCAGCTTTTCAAAGTTGATCGACTTGATGCCGCCCGGGAAACCGGAGTGGGAGTAGTACATTTTGTCAGTGGTTTTAGCGCCGGTAACACGGATCTGCTCAGCGTTGATTACGACGATGTAGTCGCCGGTGTCAACGTGAGGAGTGTACTCAGGCTTGTGCTTGCCACGCAGACGGCTCGCGATTTCGGTGGCCAGACGACCCAGGGTCTGACCAGCAGCGTCGACGACAAACCAGTCGCGCTTTACTGTTTCCGGTTTAGCAGTAAAAGTTTTCATTCTTTATAGCCTCAGGGGCCGCCTGTAAATAAGACGGCGGATCTTACTGAATAGTGCGTACTTTGACAAGTCAAAGGCAGCCGGATACAGACGCTTTCGGGGGCTCGGGTCGGCGCGTCCGTTCAACGGCAAGATTCTTCGGCGGCGGGGCATCACTTCCACTGCAGAAAGAGGTCGGCAATTATGCAGATTGCGAAAAAAATTTCAACCTGCTTTTATGCTTGTTTTGCCCAAGGAGCACCCGATGGACTATCGCCAGCTAGGCCGTACCGACCTGAACGTAAGTGCAATCTGCCTCGGCACCATGACCTGGGGCGAGCAAAACACTGAAGCTGAAGCCTTCGCCCAGATCGAACGGGCAAAAGAGGCCGGGATCAATTTCCTCGACACCGCCGAGATGTATCCGGTGCCACCCAAAGCCGACACCTACGCCACCACCGAGCGCTACATCGGCAATTACTTCAAGAGCCGCGGCGACCGCGCCGACTGGATCCTCGCCAGCAAGATCGCCGGCCCCGGCAACACCATCGACTACATCCGCGACAGGAACCTGCGCCACAACCGCCAGCACATCACCGAAGCGGTGGATGCCAGCCTCAAGCGCCTGCAGACCGACTACATCGACCTCTACCAGTTGCACTGGCCGGAGCGCAGCACCAACTTTTTCGGACAACTGGGCTACAAGCACCAGACCGAAGCCAACCTGACGCCGCTCGAAGACACCCTTGAGGCGCTCGATGAGCAAGTGAAGGCCGGCAAGATCCGCCACATCGGTCTTTCCAACGAAACGCCGTGGGGCACAATGCGTTTTCTCGCCCTGGCCGAAGCGCGGGGCTGGCCGCGCGCCGTGTCGATCCAGAACCCGTACAACCTGCTCAACCGCAGCTTCGAGATCGGCCTGGCAGAAATCGCCATCCGTGAACAGTGCGGCCTGCTCGCCTATTCGCCGCTGGCGTTCGGTTTCCTGTCGGGCAAGTACGAAGGTGGGGCGCGTCCGCCGAAAGGCCGCCTGAGCCTCTACAGCCGCTTCAGCCGCTATTTCAACCCGCAATCGGAAGCAGCATGCAGCCGCTATGTGGCACTGGCCCGTGAACATGGCCTGGATCCGGCGCAAATGGCCCTGGCGTTTGTGAATCAGCAACCGTTCGTCACCAGCAACATCATCGGCGCGACGACGTTGGAGCAACTGGACAGCAACATCGCCAGCTACGAGCTGAAACTGTCGAAGGAAGTGCTGGAAGGGATCGAAGCGATTCACAAGGATCATCCGAACCCGGCGCCTTGATCCAAGACGATGATCGTTCCCACGTCGAGGCGGCGAACCGTCTGCGTGGGAACGATCACACTGCATTACAGCGACCGCGCAATGATCTCCTTCATGATTTCATTGGTCCCGGCATAGATCCGCTGCACCCGCGCATCCGCCCAGGCCCGAGCCACCGGGTATTCCCACATGAAACCGTAGCCACCATGCAGTTGCACGCACTCATCGAGCACCTTGCATTGCAGATCGGTCCCCCAATACTTGGCCATCGCCGCTGTCGGCACGTCGAGCTTGCCTTGCAGGTGCAGCTCCAGGCAGCGGTCGACGAACACTCGGCCGATCTGAATCTCGGTGGCCATTTCCGCCAGTTTGAAGCGGGTATTCTGGAAATCGGCGATCGACTTGCCGAACGCCTTGCGCTCGCGGGTGTAATCCAGCGTCCATTGCAGCGCCGCCTCGGCTGAAGCCAGACCGCCAATCGCCACAGTCAGACGCTCCTGCGGCAGCTCCTGCATCAGATAGGCAAACCCCGCCCCGGCCTGACCCAGCAGGTTTTCCTTCGGCACGCGCACGTCCTGGAAGAACAATTCCGACGTGTCCTGCGCCTTCATTCCGACCTTCTCCAGGCGTTTGCCCTTGTCGAAGCCCGGCGTGTTCGCCTCCACCAGAAACAGGCTGGTGCCCTTGGCGCCGGCCTTGGGATCGGTCTTGGCGACGACGATCACCAGATCCGCCAGGAAGCCATTGGTGATAAAGGTTTTCGAACCGTTGATCACATAGTCGTCGCCATCCAGCACCGCGGTGGTCTTGACCCCTTGCAGGTCGGAACCGGCGCCCGGCTCGGTCATGGCGATCGCGGTGACCATCTCGCCGGACACCAGCTTCGGCAGGTATTTCTGCTTCAGCGCCTCGCTGCCGTAATGCAGGATGTACGGCGCAACGATGTCCGAATGCAGCGAGAAGCCGATGCCGGTCAGGCCCAACCGGCCGACTTCCTCGATCACCACCGCGCTGTAAAGAAAATCTGCGCCCAACCCGCCGTATTCCTCCGGCAGGTGCGAACAGAGCATCCCCGCCTCCCCCGCCTTGTTCCACAGTTTGCGGTCGATGTAGCCTTGTTTTTCCCATTGCCCATGGAACGGCACGGCCTCTTTTTCGAGGAATGTTCGTACGCTGTCGCGGAACAATTCGTGCTCGGAGCTGAACAAGGTTCTGGGAATCATGCGGCACCTTTTCTTTATTGTTGGAGGGATCAGACCTTCAGAGACTAAGCCTCACTTCCGATACAGGACACTGGACACATCCGACAAAAAATAAGACGATCCAGCCGTCTGGTGACCACTTTCCCTTATAAAAACAAAAGTTGAATTATGTCCAAGCACGTCTCCCCGCCCTTGCGGCGCGTCAGCATCCTGGCGATCGACCGGGTTTTCGCTTCCACTCTCATGCAAGCCAAGGATTTCTTCCATCTGGCCAGCCTGCGTTACGGCAAACAACTGGGCCACGGCCTGACTCCGGCGTTCGAAACCCGCCTGGTCAGCCCCGACGGCAAACCGGTGAACAGCTTCAGTGACGTGGTCATGCCGGTGGACGGCGGCCTGGAAAACGCCGACGTCATCATCCTCCCGGCGTTCTGGGACGATTTCGATACCCTGTGCCAGCGTTATCCACAGGTCCTGCCGTGGCTGCGCGAACAGCATGCCCGGGGCGCCGTGCTATGTGGCGAGGCCACCGGGGTGTTCTGGCTGGCCGAGGCCGGATTGCTGAACGGCAAGGAAGCGACGACCTACTGGCGTTTCTTCAACGCCTTCGCCGAGCGCTTTCCGCAGGTCTATCTCAATCAGGACAAGCACCTGACCGACGCCGACAACCTGTATTGTGCCGGCGGCACCACCTCGGCCTGCGATCTCTACATTTACCTGATCGAGCGCTTCTGCGGCGCCAACGTGGCCCAGGCAGTAGCTCGCGACATTCTCTATGAAGTGCAGCGCAGCTACGCCCCGGGACGCATCGGTTTCGGCGGTCAGAAGCTGCACCAGGACGTGATCATCCTGCAGATCCAGCATTGGCTCGAAGAGCATTTCGCCGACAAGTTCCGCTTCGAGGATGTGGCCCGCGAGCACGGCATGAGCATTCGCAACTTCATGCGCCGCTTCCAGACCGCCACCGGCGACAAACCGCTGCACTATCTGCAACGGCTGCGCATCGAGACCGCCAAAGGCCTGCTCTCCGGCAGCCGCAAGAGCATCAAGACCATCAGCTACGAAGTCGGCTACGACGATGCGAGCTTCTTCGCACGGCTGTTCCGCCAACACACCGAACTGTCGCCGAACCAGTATCGACAGCAGTTTCAGCAGGCTGCCTGACGACTCGACCAGACACAAAAAAGGGCCTGCATCTGCAGGCCCTTTTTGTTTGCCGAATCCGCTTAAGGCTTGTGTGCCCGGGACAGGAATTCGTGCGATTGCATCTCCAGCAGACGGCTGAGGGTACGCTGGAACTCGAACGTCAGACGCCCGCCGGTGTACAGGTCTTTCAACTCGACTTCGGCAGAAATGATCAGTTTGACGTTACGGTCGTAGAACTCGTCGACCATGTTGATAAAGCGTCGGGCGATGTCGTCGGTGGTGACGCTCATCTGCTCCACGCCACTGAGCAGCACGGCATGGAAGATCTTGCCCAATTCGATGTAGTCGTTCTGGCTGCGCGGGCCGTCGCACAGTTCGCGGAAGTCGAACCAGGCCACGTCGTCGCAAGTGCGCAGGGCCCGGATTTCGCGGTTCTCGATGATCAACACATCGTTTTCCACCGCCGCCGTGCATTCCGGCGTCAGCGCGCGGAAGCTCTTGCGCAGGCTTTCATGAGCGGCTTCGTTGAGCGGGAAGTGGAACAGTTCCGCTTGTTCGAGGTGGCGCAGACGGTAGTCGACGCCGCTGTCGACGTTGACGATTTCGGTGTTCTGCTTGATCAGCGCGATGGCCGGCAGGAAGCGCGCGCGTTGCAGGCCGTCCTTGTACAGGCCGTCCGGCACGATGTTCGAAGTGGCGACCAGGGTCACGCCGTTCTTGAACAGCTCTTCCATCAGCGTGCCGAGGATCATGGCATCGGTGATGTCCGAGACGAAGAACTCATCGAAGCAGATGACCCGCGACTCCGTCGCAAAACGCTTGGCGATGATGGTCAGCGGGTTTTTCTCGCCGCCGAGGGTTTTCATCTCTTCGTGCACACGCTTCATGAAGCGGTGGAAGTGAGTACGGGTCTTTTCCTTGAATGGCAGCGCTTCGAAGAAGGTGTCCACCAGGTAAGTCTTGCCGCGACCCACGCCGCCCCAGAAATACAGACCCTTGACCGGCGTCTGATCCTTTTTGCCAAACAGCTTGCCCAGCAAACCCGGCTTGTTCTGCTCGGCCGCGATCAGATCGTCGTACAGGCGTTGCAGATGACGAACGGCAGTTTCCTGCGCGGCATCATG
Organism: Pseudomonas sp. 3-2; assembly: GCF_019710535.1. Taxonomy (NCBI): domain Bacteria; kingdom Pseudomonadati; phylum Pseudomonadota; class Gammaproteobacteria; order Pseudomonadales; family Pseudomonadaceae; genus Pseudomonas; species Pseudomonas sp. 3-2. The sequence goes on from NZ_CP081200.1 coordinate 5,324,699, forward strand.
GAAGAAGTCCGGGCGTTTCAGATCAGCTTGATATCGTTCTAGGGGCGTCATAATTCGTTAGCAAGGCAACAAAAACGGGCCGTCACTGTAGCGATGGCCCGTGGGAATGGCAATCGGCCCTTGGTCGGGCCGGCCCGTTGATTATTCCTGAACCGGCGTCAGAGCGATCCGCAAAGCCTCGACAGCTGCATCCCGCGCAGCCACGTCGGCGAACGCCGGGCTGTCGCCGACGCACTCGCCTTCCAGCCAGACACTGAAGCCCAGGCCTTCGCTACGTACATCCAGCGCCTGACCCGATTGCAGCTGCTTGGTCACCTGACCGGCGGTTTTACCGTCGGCGAAGTTGCGCGACAGCAGCAGTTGCTCGCCGTCAGCCGCCAGCAGACGGAAACGGAAGCTGCTGTCGTCTTCACGGAAGCTGACGAAACGTGCGGCTTTCGCAGCTTTCTTCTTGGTGGTTGCGGCCACCTGAACCTGATTGACGAAGGAACGCAGGCCGACCGCTTCGCGCAGCTCGTTGAGGAACGGCGTCGCCACCGCACGGGCCTTCTGGGCGCCGTGTTGCAGGATGTCCTCCAGATCTGCCGGACGTTCGATCAACTGGTGATAACGCTCGCGGGATTCGCCCAGCTCGTTGTCGAGCAGCTGGAACAGACGGTTCTTCGCCTCGCCCCAACCCAGACCGCCCAGCAGTTCGCTGCGGAACTCGTCGGCCTGCGCCGGCGTGGAGAACGCCAGGAACAGGGTGAACAGGTGCGAATTGTCCGGATCTTTCGCTTCGCCCGGCGCGCGGGAGTCGGTAACGATGCGCGAGATCGCGTCCTTCATTTCCTTGGCGCTGGAGAACAGCGGGATGGTGTTGTCGTAGCTCTTGGACATCTTGCGACCGTCCAGGCCCGGCAACGTGGCCACGCTTTCCTCGATCAGCGCTTCAGGCATGGTGAAGAATTCCTTGCCCTGGCCAAACAGGTGGTTGAAGCGCTGACCGATGTCGCGGGCCATTTCCACGTGCTGGATCTGATCGCGACCGACCGGCACCTTGTGCGCGTTGAACATCAGAATGTCCGCCGCCATCAGCACCGGATAGCTGTACAAGCCCATGGTGATGCCGGCATCCGGGTCTTCGCCGGTCTCGACGTTCTTGTCCACCGAAGCCTTGTAAGCATGGGCGCGGTTGAGCAGGCCCTTGGCGGCGACGCAGGTCAGCAGCCAGGTCAGCTCGGGGATTTCCGGGATGTCGGACTGACGATAGAAGGTCACGCGATCCACATCCAGGCCACCGGCCAGCCAGGTCGCGGCGATTTCCAGACGCGAGCGCTGGATGCGCAGCGGGTCATCGCACTTGATCAGGGCGTGATAGTCGGCCAGGAAGTAGAACGAATCGGCATGGCTTTCGCGGCTGGCGAGAATCGCCGGGCGGATGGCGCCGGCGTAGTTGCCCAGGTGCGGGGTGCCGGTGGTGGTGATGCCGGTGAGGATGCGGGTACGGTTCGTCATGGGTAATCGCTTGTCAGACTGCAATCAATTCGAGAGACGCGGCAGGATCAGATCCTTGAGATCGGTCAGCTTGCCATGAAAAAAGTGTCCGCATTCTGCCACTTTCAGCAGCTCATGGGGGCGCTGGAGTTTGTCAGACCAGTCGTAGACCAGCTGCGGATCGATCACTTCGTCGGTTTCCGGCTGGATCACGGTCAGCTCGCCCTGCTGCGGCAGTTGATCCTGCTCGCCCAGACGCATCACCGCCGGCGCAACCATGAACAGGTGCTTGAGCGTGACGCCTTGGGCTTCGAGACGGCCGCCGAGACTTGCGGCAACAAATCCGCCGAAGGAGAAACCGAACAGGGTCAGCGGCAGATCCGGGTGTTTTTCCAGCAGCCATGCGGCAGCGGCCTGGGCGTCATCGACTTCACCGGTGCCCATGTCATGGGAGCCTTCGCTGGCACCGACGCCGCGATAGTTGAAGCGCAAGGTGATCAGACCGGCGTCGCGCGCGGTGCGCTGCAGGGTCGAGACGACCTTGTTGAGCATGGTGCCGCCCTGCACCGGGTTAGGATGGCAGATCAACGCGATGCCGCGCGGCTGCTCGTTGTCCAGATACAAAGACTCAAGTTGCCCTACCGGGCCATCAATCACTACAGGGGTTTCACGCATCAGCAAGGAAGGAACTCCGTGACCTCGAATCGGGTCGACTCGTCTAGCAAATTGTCTGTGCCAGTCTATTGCGAGTGAATCGCGGTATACAGCGCAGGTTCGAGCCGTTAACGTAAAGCAAAGCCGTTTATAGAGGAAGGACTCGTGGAACACTCGCTCTTAGTTTGGTTGTTACCGACTCTTGCCCTGGTTGTGGGTGTCGCCATTGGTTTCCTGATCGCTCGCGTTGCGCCGAACGCCGCGCCCAGCCGCACGCAGCGTCAACTGGACGATATTCAGGAACGTTTCGACAGTTATCAGAACGAAGTGGTGACCCACTTCAACAGCACCGCCAATCTGGTCAAGAAACTGACCCAGAGCTATCAGGAAGTGCAGGATCACCTCGCCGAGGGTGCCAACCGTCTGGCGCTGGACGAACAGACTCGTCAACGCCTGCTGGCCTCGCTGCACTCCGAAGCAGCACAGGCCCCACGGGAACGCCTGACGCCACCACGGGATCAGGAACCGCCGCGTGACTACGCGCCGAAGACCCCGAACTCGCCGGGCATGCTTGATGAGCATTACGGCCTGAAGAAGTAATCAACCTTCGCGCCAGCAAAAAGCCCCCGGACAATCACTTGTCCGGGGGCTTTTTTGTAGCTGACGGTTACGGGTATTGCTGAACCGTGCCCGGTTGTTGCTGACCACCGTACTGCTGGCCCGGGATCGCCTTGAGGTTGACTTCGACGCGGCGGTTCTGCGCCCGGCCGTTGACGTCACCGTTGCTGGCGATCGGATTATCCGGACCGGCACCGCGGGCACTCAGGTTGGCACCGCTGACGCCTTGCGAAGTCAGGTAGGTGGCCACGCTCTGCGCACGACGCTGGGACAGGTCCATGTTGTGCTGACGGCTGCCGGTGCTGTCGGTGTAGCCGACGATTTCGATCTGGTTCTGGTTGAACTCCTTCAGGGAGTTGGCCAGGTTGTTCAGCGGTTGATAGAAGCTGGAAGCGATGTTCGCCGAATCGGTGGCGAAGGTGATGTTGCCCGGCATGATCAGCTTGATCTGATCGCCCTGACGCTGCACTTCAACCCCGGTATTGGCCATGCTGGCGCGCAGTTTTTTCTCCTGCTGGTCGGCGTAGTAGCCGTAACCAGCGGCCGAGGCACCGACGACGGCTGCGCCGATCAGCGCGCCCTTGCCCCGGTTGTTGTGATCGATGGCGGCACCGGCCAGCGCGCCGGCCAAAGCACCGAGGCCACCGTATTTGGCGGTTTTGCTCATGCCCTGGGAGCCACCGTCGGCCTGACCCTGATTGTCATACGGGTTGGGCGAGGCGCAGCCGGACAAAACGGCCACGGCAGTAGCGACAATAATCAAACGACGCGTGGTGAACATGGAGTGCTCCTACATTTTGCATTCTGTGGTGCAGCGGACATTGGCAACTGGCCCGTGCGGGCGTTGGATCATGACAATGCACAAAAATTCCACTGGGCACCCGTGACAAAATGTTTAGGCACGCACAAACGGGTTCTCGCGCATTTCATCCCCCAGACGCGTATCCGGACCATGCCCGGCCACAACAGTCGCGTCTTCATCCAGGGTGTACAGCCGCTGCTTGATCGATCGCACGATGGTCGCCTGATCGCCGCCCCACAAATCCGTGCGCCCTACTCCGCGACGAAACAGCGTGTCGCCTGCTATCAACAGCTTAGCCTCGGAAAACCAGAAGCTCATGGAACCTGGCGTATGTCCCGGCGTGTGCAGCGCCACGCCACAGCCGCAGGCCAGTTCTTCGTCGTCGCTCAGCCAGCGATCCGGCGACGGCACTGGGGTGTAAGGCACGCCGAACATCTGGCATTGCATCTCGAGGTTGTCCCACAGGAACTGATCTTCCTTGTGCAGATGCAAGGTGGCGCCGGTCTTTTCTTTCATTTGCCCGGACGCCAGGAAGTGATCGAGGTGTGCGTGCGTGTGAATGATGCTGACCACTTTCAGGCCCAACGCATCGAGGCGGGCCATGATCAGGTCAGGGTTGCCGCCCGGGTCAACGACGATGGCCTTTTTGGTGAGCGGGTCGCCGATGATCGTGCAATTGCACTGAAGGGGGCCGACGGGGAAGGTTTCGCGCAGAAGCGCAGGATTTGGGGCAGACATTGAATCCTCGACAGACGGCAATACGCGTTCGCTAATGATTCTATCCCACAAGCCGATATAGATCGCCGGGTCAGTAATTTGACGCCACCAATCGGAAAATGATGGCTCAATGATGTCAAATGTACAAAATCTGGTGCAAAATCGCTTTTTTTTGTAGCGGTCGCATTCAGGAAGGGCCGCAGCGCATTCAGGAAATCCCATGCCGACGCCCAAGACGTATTCCCCTACCTTCACCGCCACCCTGACTGGCAATGCCATTGTCGACAGTCTGATCTCCGGCACCTTCTGGCTGGGTTCCAACTGGACGCCCAACGGGCCGACCAACCTCAGTTACAGCTTCATGGCTCCGGTGACCTCGTACTTCATCACCAACTACAGCCCTGACAATGAATACAACGCCCTGTATGAGTTGACGGCCGGTCAAAAGACCGCGGTGACCAGCGCGCTCAATGCATGGAGCGCCGTCGCGAACCTGAATTTCACATTGACCACCGATACCTTGTTCAACGTCGGCGACCTGCGCTTTGGCGCATACCGATTGATGGATGACAAAACGGCAGCCTGGGCTTATTTCCCTGCCGATACACCGACTGCGGGCGACGTCTGGATCGGGCCTCAGACCAATGATCCCAATCCGGGCAAAGGTAGCTACGACTACCTGACATTCGTCCATGAAATCGGCCATGCGCTGGGTCTCAAACATCCTTTCGATGCGAGCAACACCAACAAGCTATTGCTTGATCCGTCACTCGACGACGTCCACTTCACAGTGATGAGTTACAACAGTAACTACTCCTATCAGCCAACGACGCCGATGGTTCTGGACATCATCACGATGCAGAGCCTGTATGGCGCCAACATGCTGTGGCAGACCGGCGACAACGTTTACAAGTGGGATGCCAACCAGTCGATTTTTGAAACAATCTGGGATGCGGGTGGCAATGACACGATTGATGGTAGCAACCAGCTTGGTTCGGTCATCATCAACCTGAATGAAGGCAGCTACAGTCAGATTGGCAAGGCGTTCGTTGACCTCAACAACAATACCGCCATCAATGACGGGCTGGCGATTGCTTATGGGGCGAAGATCGAAAACGCCACGGGGTCTCAGTTCAATGACACCCTGATCGGAAACGCGCTAAACAACACGCTCAATGGCATGGCCGGCGCCGATGCCATGGCCGGCGGTGATGGCAACGATACCTACTATGTAGACAATGCAGGTGACGTCATTGTCGAACAGGCAACTGTGGGATCTGGCATCGACACAGTCATTTCGTCAATCAGCTACACTCTGGGCAGTAATCTGGAAGACCTTACCCTCATCGGTTGGAACGACCTGACCGCCACCGGCAATGCCCTGAGTAACACGCTCACAGGCAACAACGGCAACAATATCCTCGATGGTGGCCTTGGTGCCGACACCATGATCGGTGGCACGGGCAACGACACTTATATCGTCGACAACGCTTCCGATGCGGTCATTGAGAACAGCGAACTGCCGAATGAGATCGACACCGTCCTTTCGTCCGTCAGCTTCACTCTCGGCGCCAATATTGAAAACCTGACCCTGACGGGCTCGGACAACATCAATGCGATTGGCAACAATCTGAACAACGTTCTGATCGGCAATGCCGGGAACAATCTGCTGGGCGGTGGCGGTGGCCTGGATACCATGATTGGCGGTGCGGGTGACGACCTATACAGTCTCGATCAAGCCGGGGAGCTGGCGTTGCTGCAAGAAAACGCCAACGAGGGCCTGGACACTCTCAACATTGTCTACAACGCCAATGCCCAGACCTATGTTGTAGACCTCACCCAGACCAACCTGTTGAACGTCGAAAACGTCATGGTCAGTGGTGCAGGTGCGTTCACCTTGATTGGTAACGACAGCAACAACATCCTGGTCGGCAACGCAGCCAACAACATCCTGCAAGGCGGCACCGGCAACGACCAGTTGGACGGAGGTGCAGGTGCCGACGCCATGAGTGGCGGTGTGGGCGATGATACGTTCATCGTCGATAACGCCAACGATTCCGTTATCGAATTGACCGGCGAAGGTCATGACCTGATCAAGACCTCTGTCAGCTATACCCTCTCGACCAATGTCGAGGACGGCCAATTGACCGGTTCCGCCGCTATCGACCTGTTCGGCAACAGCCTGAACAACGTCCTCACCGGCAACAGCGGCGCCAACACACTCAACGGCGGTCTGGGCGCAGACACCATGATCGGCGGCGATGGTGTCGATACCTACTACGTCGACAACGTCGGCGACGTGGTGATCGAGACCGATGCCTCGCCGACCGCCTACGACCGGGTCTTCGCCTCCATCGACTACACCCTCACCGCCAACGTCGAGAACCTGCTCCTGAGCGGTATCGACAATCTCAACGGCACCGGCAACAGTTCGGGCAACCGCATCACCGGCAACGATGGCAACAACATCCTCGACGGTGGCCTCGGTGCCGACACCATGATCGGCGGCCTGGGCAACGACACCTACATCGTCGACAACGCCAGTGACACCATCATTGAAACCAGCACCCTGGCCAGCGAAATCGACACCGTGCGTTCTTCGGTGAACTGGACCCTGGGCGCCAACCTGGAAAATCTGGTACTCACCGGCACGGCCAACCTCAACGGCACTGGCAACGGTCTGAACAACACCCTGACCGGCAACGATGGCAACAACATCCTCGACGGTGGCCAGGGCGCAGACTCCCTGACTGGTGGCCTCGGCGACGACATCTATGTGATCGACAACGCCAATGACACTGTGCTCGAACTCGCCAACCAGGGCCGTGACCTGATCCGCACCTCTGTCAGCTATACCCTCTCGACCAATGTCGAGGACGGCCAATTGACCGGTTCCGCCGCTATCGACCTGTTCGGCAACAGCCTGAACAACACCCTGACCGGCAACAGCGGCGCCAACACCCTCAACGGCGGTCTGGGCGCAGACACCATGATCGGCGGCGACGGTGTCGATACCTACTACGTCGACAACGTCGGCGACGTGGTGATCGAGACCGATGCCTCGCCGACCGCCTACGACCGGGTCTTCGCCTCCATCGACTACACCCTCACCGCCAACGTCGAGAACCTGTTCCTGACCGGCACTGCCGATCTCAACGGCACCGGCAACAGTTCGGGCAACCGCATCACCGGCAACGATGGCAACAACATCCTCGACGGTGGCCTCGGTGCCGACACCATGATCGGCGGCCTGGGCAACGACACCTACATCGTCGACAACGCCAGTGACACCATCATCGAAACCAGCACCCTGGCCAGCGAAATCGACACCGTGCGTTCTTCGGTGAACTGGACCCTGGGCGACAACCTGGAAAATCTGGTACTCACCAGCACGGCCAACCTCAACGGCACTGGCAACGCACTGAACAACACCCTGACCGGCAACGATGGCAACAACATCCTCGACGGCGGCCAGGGGGCAGACTCCCTGACCGGTGGCCTCGGCGACGACATCTATGTGATCGACAACGCCAATGACACTGTGCTCGAACTCGCCAACCAAGGCCGTGACCTGATCCGCACCTCTGTCAGCTATACCCTCTCGACCAATGTCGAGGACGGCCAATTGACCGGTTCCGCCGCTATCGACCTGTTCGGCAACAGCCTGAACAACACCCTGACCGGCAACAGCGGCGCCAACACCCTCAACGGCGGTCTGGGCGCAGACACCATGATCGGCGGCGACGGTGTCGATACCTACTACGTCGACAACGTCGGCGACGTGGTGATCGAGACCGATGCCTCGCTGACCGCCTACGACCGGGTCTTCGCCTCCATCGACTACACCCTCACCGCCAACGTCGAGAACCTGTTCCTGACCGGCACTGCCGATCTCAACGGCACCGGCAACAGTTCGGGCAACCGCATCACCGGCAACGATGGCAACAACATCCTCGACGGTGGCCTCGGTGCCGACACCATGATCGGCGGCCTGGGCAACGACACCTACATCGTCGACAACGCCAGTGACACCATCATCGAAACCAGCACCCTGGCCAGCGAAATCGACACCGTGCGTTCTTCGGTGAACTGGACCCTGGGCGACAACCTGGAAAATCTGGTACTCACCGGCACGGCCAACCTCAACGGCACTGGCAACGGTCTGAACAACACCCTGACCGGCAACGATGGCAACAACATCCTCGACGGCGGCCAGGGCGCAGACTCCCTGACCGGAGGCCTCGGCGACGACATCTATGTGATCGACAACGCCAATGACACTGTGCTCGAACTCGCCAACCAAGGCCGTGACCTGATCCGCACCTCTGTCAGCTATACCCTCTCGACCAATGTCGAGGACGGCCAATTGACCGGTTCCGCCGCTATCGACCTGTTCGGCAACAGCCTGAACAACGTCCTCACCGGCAACAGCGGCGCCAACACCCTCAACGGCGGTCTGGGCGCAGACACCATGATCGGCGGCGACGGTGTCGATACCTACTACGTCGACAACGTCGGCGACGTGGTGATCGAGACCGATGCCTCGCTGACCGCCTACGACCGGGTCTTCGCCTCCATCGACTACACCCTCACCGCCAACGTCGAGAACCTGTTCCTGACCGGCACTGCCGATCTCAACGGCACCGGCAACAGTTCGGGCAACCGCATGACCGGTAACGACGGCAACAACATCCTTGATGGCAAGGCCGGTGCCGACACCATGATCGGCGGCCTGGGCAACGACACCTACATCGTCGACAACGCCAGTGACACCATCATCGAAACCAGCACTCTGGCCAGCGAAATCGACACCGTGCGTTCTTCGGTGAACTGGACCCTGGGCGACAACCTGGAAAATCTGGTACTCACCGGCACGGCCAACCTCAACGGCACCGGTAACGAGTTGAACAACACCCTGACTGGCAACAGCGGCGCCAACACCCTCAACGGCGGTCTGGGCGCAGACACCATGATCGGCGGCGATGGTGTCGATACCTACTACGTCGACAACGTCGGCGACGTGGTGATCGAGACCGATGCCTCGCCGACCGCCTACGACCGGGTCTTCGCCTCCATCGACTACACCCTCACCGCCAACGTCGAGAACCTGCTCCTGAGCGGTATCGACAATCTCAACGGCACCGGCAACAGTTCGGGCAACCGCATCACCGGCAACGATGGCAACAACATCCTCGACGGTGGCCTCGGTGCCGACACCATGATCGGCGGCCTGGGCAACGACACCTACATCGTCGACAACGCCAGTGACACCATCATCGAAACCAGCACCCTGGCCAGCGAAATCGACACCGTGCGTTCTTCGGTGAACTGGACCCTGGGCGACAACCTGGAAAATCTGGTACTCACCGGCACGGCCAACCTCAACGGCACTGGCAACGGTCTGAACAACACCCTGACCGGCAACGATGGCAACAACATCCTCGACGGCGGCCAGGGCGCAGACTCCCTGACCGGAGGCCTCGGCGACGACATCTATGTGATCGACAACGCCAATGACACTGTGCTCGAACTCGCCAACCAGGGCCGTGACCTGATCCGCACCTCTGTCAGCTATACCCTCTCGACCAATGTCGAGGACGGCCAATTGACCGGTTCCGCCGCTATCGACCTGTTCGGCAACAGCCTGAACAACGTCCTCACCGGCAACAGCGGCGCCAACACACTCAACGGCGGTCTGGGCGCAGACACCATGATCGGCGGCGACGGTGTCGATACCTACTACGTCGACAACGTCGGCGACGTGGTGATCGAGACCGATGCCTCGCCGACCGCCTACGACCGGGTCTTCGCCTCCATCGACTACACCCTCACCGCCAACGTCGAGAACCTGTTCCTGACCGGCACTGCCGATCTCAACGGCACCGGCAACAGTTCGGGCAACCGCATGACCGGTAACGACGGCAACAACATCCTTGATGGCAAGGCCGGTGCCGACACCATGATCGGCGGCCTGGGCAATGACACCTACATCGTCGACAACGCCGGTGACACCATCATCGAGACCAGCACCCTGGCCAGCGAAATCGACACCGTGCGTTCTTCGGTGAACTGGACCCTGGGCGACAACCTGGAAAATCTGGTACTCACCGGCACTGCCAACCTCAACGGCACTGGCAATGGTCTGAACAACGTACTGACCGGCAATGCCGGCAACAACCTGCTCAATGGGGGGGCCGGCAACGACACACTTATCGGCGGGCTGGGCACTGACACCTTGACCGGTGGCAGCGGTGCAGACGTGTTCACGTTCAATGACTGGAACGAGAGTGGAGTGGGCAATCTGCGCGATGTCATCACTGACTTCAACAGCGCACAGGGGGACAAAATCGATCTGACGAAGTTTGATGCCAACCTGCTGACCGCCGGTTTCAACGGCTTCACCTTCATCGGTGCGGGCGACTTCACTGGCGCGGGCCAACTGCGGTTCATCGATCACGTGCTCTCAGGCAACGTGAGCGGTAACACCGGTGCGGACTTCGAAATCCAGCTGGTGGGTGTGAACAGCTTCAGTGCCAACGATCTGGTGGCCTGATACAACCCGACACCCGACCTGTTTTCACAGGTCGGGAGCCAAACAGAAACGCCCCGATGATTCGGGGCGTTTCTGTTTACGTCAATAACGCCGAATGTCTAGTTCAAAACCCCGAGTTCCTTGGCTCGCGCCACCGCCTGTGTCCGCCGCTCCACGCCCAGCTTGCTATTGATATGACTGGCATGGGTTTTCACGGTATGCAGCGAGATGAACAACTGCTCGCTGATTTCCTGATTCGAGCAGCCCTGGGCAATCAGCCGCAGGACTGCCAGCTCCCGGCTACTCAATTGTTCGGTGATAGAAGTGTCCTGTGCCATGCGCGACGCTGGAGTCGGAAAATGCTCGAGCAACTGCTGACCGACAGGATTCACAGTGGTCAGCGACAATTGCGCTCGCAACCAGTCAGCGTGATCCTTGATCAGCACATCGAATGGCTGCAACACCCCGCCACTGGCAGCATCGATGGCCTGGGCCAATGCTTTGCGGGCCTCGGCTTCTCGACCGCTCACCAGCAGCAACGCCACCTTCTGTGTCAACGCCATCACACTCAACAACTGCCGCCCGGTTTGCTGACCGTTCTCCAGCAATGCGTTCAATCGGCCTTCGGCGAGCATCGGTTGCCCCTGAATCATGTCAAGCAACGCCCGCTGCAATTCGACATGCAACGGCAACTGCGGATGAAACTCCGGTGGCGCCGCCGCGCGTTCACCGGTGTAGGTCTGGCCCAGTCGAGCCAGCCAGGCTTCAGCCAGATCGATGCGCCCTTGGGCCAGCCACAGCTCACATTTGACCAGAGTGATCATCGCCAGATAATAGATCGGCGGAACGTCCCAGATGTGCATCAGACGTTCGGCCTCGGCCAGCTCGGCGAAGGCCTTGGCGAAATCGCCGCTGCTGCCGTCGAGTCGTGCAATCACGCAGTGGCCGATCAACACACTGATGTCACGACAGGCCCGCGCTTCCGTCAGGCCTGCCTGCAATCGCGCCCTTGCCGCCTGCGGCTGCAACCGCATGGCCAGCAGAAACCCCTCATACAGCGTCAGGCGCGCACGCACGGCGTACAAACGCTGTGCGGACAATCCGCGCAAGCGCTCCAGCCCCTGGTGCACTTCATCGAGCGCGCGCAGGATTTCGCCGCGCGCCTGCAGGACCCGGGCACGATCGTAATGCGCCAACGCCTCGAACAAGGGATTGCCGACGCGCTGCGCCAGTTCAAGCGACTCGCGGTTCAGGCCCCGTGCACGCCACAGATCACCGTCGGCGATTGCCAGATTGGATAAGGTTGAGAGGCACATAAGGCGCTGGCCGTAACGCTTGGCCGGCAGGCTTTCCAGTGCCTCGCTGCAATACTCGATGGTCTGCTCGCGATGGCCCCGTCCACGGGCGATGATGCCTTTGAGCGCCAGCCATTGGGCCAACATCGATTTCTGTGCAGTGGCCGAGGGTGCCGGCAGAAACCGGCTCAGGTGACTGGCGAGTTCTTCGGCAGCATCGAGCTGGCACGCCAATCCCAAAGCCCAGCTGTACAAAACGATCAACCGTGGCGTGCTGATCAACAGGCTGTCGGGCAAGTCCATTTTCCAGCGCAGCAGCATGCCGACGTTCTGTTCGGCCAGCAGCTGTTCCTCGGACAGGTTCTGTACCAGATTGGCTGCGACATCCAGATGTCCTGCGCGCAGGGCCTGCTCCACCGCTTCATCCAGCAGGCCCTGGGCATTGAACCAGCGGCAGGCGCGCAAGTGCAGCGTGGCGGCCGGGACTATCGCCCGGGTGATCGGCCGACTGCGCAACAGATCGGAAAACAGATGGTGATAGCGATACCAGTGACCGTGCTCGTCCAGCGGCACCAGGAACACCTGATGCGCCAGCAGGAAACGCAGGATTTCGGCACTGTCGTGGGCTTCGCGCACAGCATCGCAAAGCTCGCTGCAAAAGCGCTCCTGCGGTGCGGTGTCATAAAGGAACGCTTGCACCTCGGCCGGCAGACAGTCGATGACTTCCTCCAGCAGGTATTCACGGATCAGCCCTTCCCCGCCGTTCAAAGCCTGCGGCAACGCCGATTCGGTACCTGCTTCAGAAATCGCCAGCAACCAGAATCGCAACCCCGCCACCCAGCCTTCACTGCGCTGGATCAGGCTTTCCAGCGCTTCACCGCGCAAAGAGCTGCTGTGGCGATCGAGTAACGTGAGGGCTTCGTCATGGGTCAGGCGCAGATCCTGCTCATGCAACTCCAGCAACTGCCGCGACAGACGCAAGCGCGCCAGATGCCAGTCCGGGCGCTGCCGACTAGTGACCATGACCAGCAGACCATCGGGCAAATGGTTGAGGAAAAATTGCAGGCAACGATCGAGCACCGGCCCTTGGGCGAGGTGGTAATCGTCGAGTACCAGCAGCAGCGGCGAGGTCGGTAGCAGGTGCAGTGCCAGCTCATCGAGCAAGCCGTCGAGCCATTCTTCGAAGGCGAACGGCTGATGACGCTGGCGCATTTTCAACAAACCGAGTGCGCGGCTGCCGAGTTCGGGAAAGTAGTCCTGCAGGCCCTCGAGCAAGCGCTCGAGGAAGCGTCCCGGATCACTGTCGCGAGCGCTAAGTCCCAGCCACAGGCTTTGCCAATGACCCGGCAGGCTTTGACAGAATTCCACGGCCAGCGAGCTTTTGCCAAACCCGGCCGGGGCGCTGACCAGCAACAGACGTCCACCGAGCCCGGCTTGCAGGCGCTCGCAAAGTCGTGGTCGCAATACGTACCCATCAGGCAGCGGAGGACGGAAAAAACGTCCGTCCAGTGCCGCGACGGCAACGCTTGCGAGACCCGGAAGTGGGGACAGATCAGTCATGGCCGGCTCTTGTTCGTATGGCTGTTGGCGGCGTAGCAGATGCCCGCAGACTAGCCTTAAACGGAGCGGTTATGAAGGTCGTTGCTACAAATGGCTACAAAAAGCCTACGGAAAAACTGCAAGCAAAAAAAACGCCCCGAACCTGTCGGGGCGTTTTCACGAGGATGCGGCCTCGATTTACAGGAGCTTAGCGAACACCATCCTGACGCAGGGCGGCCGGGGTGAAGTCGCTGGTGGTGGCAGTGAAGCCGAAGTCATACGCCGACTTCTCTTCGTTCTTCATGCCCAGTGCCAGGTAACGACCGGATTGCAGGTCGTAGAGGGTTTCCAGGGTGTACCAAGGCACCTGCACGTTGTAGTAGTCCTGGGAGTGGGCTTCCGCCACGCGCCACAGTTGATTGCGACCGTCGTAATGATCGATCACCGCCGCTTGCCAGGTGTCTTCGTCGATGAAGAAGTCACGCTTGGCGTAGATGTGGCGCTGACCTTCCTTCAGGGTCGCGGTCACGTGCCATACACGACGCAGTTCATAGCGCGCCAGATCCTGGTTGATGTGCCCGGCCTTGATGATGTCGGAGTACTTGAGCTTCGGATCGTCGAGCTTGTAACTGTCGGAGGCGATGTACATCTCTTGTTTGCCGACCAGTTTCCAGTCGTAACGGTCCGGCGCACCGTTAAACATGTCCAGGTTATCGGAAGTACGCAGGCCATCCGCCGCTGTACCCGGTCCGTCGTAGGACACTTGCGGAGCGCGACGTACACGACGCTGACCGGCGTTGTAGACCCACGCCGAACGCGGCTCCTTCACCTGGTCGAGAGTTTCGTGTACCAGCAGCACGCCACCAGCCAGACGTGCCGGCGCGGTCACTTTCTGCTTGAAGTAGAACAGGATATTGCCAGGGTTCGCCGGATCGTAGTCCTTCATCTTGTCGCGGAACACGAACTGGTCCTGGAAGTACACCAGGCTGAACGAGCCGTTCGGTTGCGGCGTGGCCTGGGTCACCAGACGGGTCACGCTGCCGCCCCGATAGCGGGTGATATGGTTCCAGATCACTTCCACACCGGTTTTCGGAATCGGGAATGGCACGGCGGTATCGAAGTTTTCCAGGCCGTTGCCGCCCGACACCAGGGTCGTGGTGGTGGCGTTCTTCTTGATGGCTGCGAACACCGCATCCGGCACGGTGGCACCGCGATGGGACGGATAGACCGGCATCTTGAAGGTGTCAGGATAGCGCTGGAACATCGCGTACTGGCCCGGCGCGAGCTTGGCCTTGTACTGATCGACGTTCTGCTTGGTGATGGTGAACAGCGGTTTCTCACTGGCGTACGGATCGGACAGGAAACCTTTGCTGTCAACGGTGCCGGCATTTTTCGACATCGGTTTCCAGGCCGGGATCGAGCCGTCGGCGTTGCCGGCCATTTCGGCGCCCATCGGGGTCAGGCTCTTGCCCAGCTTGTCCGCTTCGGCGGCAGGCACCGCCGCCATGACACCGGTCGCCAGCAGCGACAGGCCCAGAACACCGGCGTGGAACAGACTCTTTGTTATTTTCATAAATTCGTTCGTCCTGAAATGCAGTGCTTAGAAGTTCACGCCGAGGCTGAGCGCCACAAAATCGCGGTCATCCACGGTGGTGTACTTGCCGTCGAAGAAGTTGGTGTAAGCCAGGCTCGCGGTGTAGGTGTTCTGGTACTCGGCATCGACGCCCAGGCTGACGGCCTTGCGACCTTCCTCGAAGTTGCCGCCAGGGCCCGGCGAGTAGCCGCTGACGTCGTGGGACCAGGCCACGTTCGGCTTGAGGTTCACGCCGGCGAAGACATCGTTGTATTCCCAGATTGCACGGCCGCGGTAGCCCCAGGACATCGACGTGGTGAAACCGTCGTTGTCGCAATTGCGGCTGCGGTTGTTCTGCGGCGAACCTGGTCCGGCGCCGTTGATGGTGCCGTTGTTGAGGATGTTGACGCAGGTGTTGGTGGTACCGGTGGCTGGCAGCTCGCCCGGGCCATAGACCGGATCGCGGCCATAGCGCTTGTCGGATCGGCTTTCCAGACCGCCCACGTAAGTCATGCCCACTTCACCCACCAGGGTCAGACGGCTGGCGCCCATGACCTGATCGAAGAAGTGCGTGAAGGTGGTTTGCAGTTGAGTGATTTCCTTGCGCTCGTAGCCATGCAGATCCTGACCCGGCACGCCATTGAGCAGCGATGCGTTGGCGTAAGGGCCACCCAGTGGACGCACACCGGCGAACAGGATGTCGGTGGAGTTCAGTTGCACCGGTGCATTCGGGCGATAGCTGATCTCACCGCTCCACGCCGTACCGGTAGGCAAGGTGGTGGAGAAGCTCAGACCGTAGAGGCGGATGTCTTCAGGGTATTCGACGAAGTACTTCGAATTGCCGGCAACCAACAGAGGCCCGAGTGCCTGAAACGGACCTGGCAATGCAGCTACGCCGTTGTAGACCGATTGCGGCGCGCCGGTGGCACTGAAGATCGGCGCACGACTGTGGTAATTCATGAAGTAGGCACCGAATTCGGTGTCCAGCGGTTCGAACATGTACTTGAGGGACGCGCCCCACTGGCCGCTGTCCCGCGCATCGCGATCGGCGCCGCGCGGCACCAGCACACCTTCTTCATTGACGTTGACGCCGTTGGCCGCCAATGGCCCCAGGGCAATGGCCGGGATCTGCGAGCGCTTGTTCAGTACGCGCAGGTTGTCGGTGCAACCGTCGGCAATGATGTCCGGCTGGGAGAAGAACGTGCCGCAGTTGTCGACGACGGTCTGGTCCCACTCCAGCTGATAGAAGGCTTCGGCCGACAGGTTGTCGGTCAGGCTCTGGGACACGTAGAACATGTTGACCGGGATCAGGCCTTCCTTGATCTCGGCGCCCGGACGACGGAAAGCGGAAACGTCGATCGGGTTGATCGAGTTGATGCCGCCGCCGATGAAGGTACTTTCACCCCAGCTCACCACCTGTTTGCCCAGACGCACGGAGCCCGGCTGATCGGCGATCGCGTAGTTGTGGTAGACGAAGGCGTCGAGGATCTGACCGCCGGCGGACTTGGCGCCTTCCTTGCGGTTGCTGTCGCTGATGTCCTTGAACTCGCGGCTCTCGTCTTTCAGTTCGAAGTCATACCAGTACTTGCCACGGACGAACACGCCGGTGTCGCCGTATTTCAGTTCGAGGTCATGAATGCCCTTGAAGATCTTCGAGAAGGTTTCGCCGCTCTTGAAGTTGGCATGGCCGTCGTCGGAAGTCTGGGACAGACCGTGACCGCCGTTGTTGACGCCGATGAGGTTCTTGTTCGGGCTCTGGGTGGACCAGCTGGCACCGATCGACAGGGAGGAGTCGAACTGGCCTTCGATTTCACCGACGTTGAAACTGACGCCGAATGCGGGCCCGGCGAGCGAAGAAGCAAGACTGACGGCCAGAGGCAGCTTTGCCCGGCGCCAGAACTGGTTTACTGAGGTCATCGACGCTACTCCATGTGCATTATTGTTATGGCAGTGAGTACTTTTAAAAACGCCTGAAGGACCGGGTGCCAGCGGCTTCCCGAAATCGCTTCAATGTTGCATCGCCCCGTTTGTGCGTGTGCCCCGTTCTTAAAAATCCTTGAGCGGACTATAGCCAGCAGGTGGTACTGCTTGATCCCTCTAAAGTGTGATTTGCAGCTGCCGGCCACTCTGGAACAGTCCTTTCGCCAGTCCGACACATGTCGGCACGGCAAGGATGGCTGAAAATTCGAATTTCACAAGCCAAGCGCTTGCTTGGTGGGTCTGGCGCGCCGTTTTCGGCGCGCCAGCGGACGCTCAAAGCGTCGAGAGGAAGGTGCTGTTGTTGGCCTGCCATTCAGTGATGTCGAGGCGGATGCGCTTCTTGTCGAGTTTGCCGACACTGGTCTTGGGAATTTCAGTAACAAGCGCGATCTGGCTTGGTATCGCCCACTTGCTCAAGTGCCCCAGTTCAACGAACGGCTTGAGGTGCTCCTTGAGCTCGCGTGCCCCGATGGCATGCCCTTCGCGGACCACCAGCAAGGCAAACGGACGCTCGCCCCACTGCGGATCGGCGATCCCCACCACTGCTACTTCACGTACCGCGATGTGACGACTGATCAGGTCTTCGAGGTCCAGCGAGGAGATCCATTCGCCGCCGGTCTTGATCACGTCCTTGATCCGGTCGCGGATGTCGATCACACCCATGGCGTCGAGCGTCGCCACGTCGCCGGTGTGCAGCCAGCCGCCGGCCCACAGCTCGGCGCCCTTCTGCGGTTCGTTGAAATAGCCTTCGGTCAGCCACGGTGCGCGCAGCACCAGTTCGCCCTGGGTCTCGCCGTCGGCCGGGAGAAAATTGCCTTCGGTATCGACGATCGCCGCTTCGACCAATGGCCCCGGCACGCCGGCCTTGATTCGATAGGTGGTGCGCTCGTCTTCGGTGCCCGCCATCAACTCATCATTCAGATGCGCGCACGAAACCAGTGGCCCGGTTTCCGACATGCCGTAAGCAGCCGTCAGCTGAATGCCTTTGCTCTTCGCCGTTTCATACAGCGTGCGGTTCAGCGCACTGCCGCCGATGACGATTTTCCAGCCGCCGAAATCGGTGCCCTGCGCGCCCTTGGCATTGAGCACCATCTGCAGGATGGTCGGCACACAGTGGGAGAACGTGACCTTTTCCTTGCGCCACAACTCGACCAGGAATTCCGGGTCATAACGCCCCGGATAAACCTGCTTGAGCCCGAGCATGGTCGCCACATACGGCAGACCCCAGGCATGCACGTGGAACATCGGGGTGATCGGCATGTACACGTCGTTGGTGCCCAGCAACCGCACGCTGTCGATGGCGCCCATGATGGTCGACACACCCATGGTGTGCAGCACCAGTTGCCGATGGGTGAAATACACGCCCTTCGGATTGCCGGTGGTGCCCGTGGTGTAGAACGTGGTGGCGACCGAGTTTTCGTCAAAATCCTGGAAGTCGTACTGCGGACTCGCGGCCGCCAGCAGTTGCTCGTACTCGCCGACCAGATTCGGCAGATCGGCGGTTTTTTCCGGCAGATCGGTCAGCAGCAGGGTTTTCTCCACCGTGGTCAGGTGTGGCGCAATGGCCTGGTACAGCCCGACGAACTCGCTGTTGACCAGCACGAAGCGGTCCTCGGCGTGGTTCATGGTGTAGAGGATCTGTTCCGGCGACAGGCGCACGTTGATGGTGTGGATCACCGCGCCGATCATCGGAATCGCAAACATGCACTCCAGGTAGCGATGGCTGTCCCAGTCCATCACCGCCACGGTGTCACCAGCCTTGACCCCGGCCGCCGTCAGCACGTTGGCCAGCCGCGCGACCCGCTCGATCAGGGTCGGGTAGCTGTAGCGCAGCTGGTCACGGTAGATGATCTCGCGGGTTTTCTCGTAACGGGCACCGGACATCAGCAGCCGTTTAATCAGCAGTGGATACTGGTACGCCCCTTCGGCGGGCGGAATGACGCGAGTCTGCAACATAAGAATCCCTTTTCTGACTGCACGGTGTTGGCTTTGGAGTTTCGTACTCTAGAACCGTTATACGTCAGCCAAATCAGCCAAAGGAATGATTTGCAGAGCCGTACAAATGCTAGCTTTGCGCCAGCATTTGCCGAAACAGATGACAGCGCAGAAGGATCAATGCATCTCGGTGAACGCGAGTTTCACGCCGATGGCGATCAGCACCGCGCCCATGGTGCGGTCGAACCAGTGGCCCATGCGGGCGAAACCGGCGCGCACGCGTTGCTGGCTGAACAACATGGCCACCAGGCAGAACCAGGTGGCGGTCGCAACGGCGAGATAAATGCCGTAACCGGCCTGGACTGTCAGCGGGGTGTGCGGGTTGATCACCACGGTGAACAGCGACAGGAAGAACAGCGTGGCTTTCGGGTTCAGGCCGTTGGTCACGAAACCCGAGGTGAAGGCGCCACGGGCGGTGCGCTCGCCGGCCTCTTTATGCAGATCATCGGTCACGGTTTTCGCCGGTTGCGCGCGCAGGGCCTTGAAGCCGATGTACAGCAGGTACGCGGCGGCGGCCCATTTGAGGGCGTTGAACAGCACGATCGATTGGGAAACGATCAGGCCGATCCCCAGCAGCGAATAGCCGACGTGCAGGAAAATCGCCGTGCCCACGCCCAACGCGGTCCAGGTCCCGGCGCGTCGACCGTGGGTCACGCTTTCGCGCACCACCACGGCGAAATCAGGACCGGGGCTGGCAACGGCCAACAGGTGGATCAGGGCAACGGTCAAGAATTCGGTCCAGTACATGGGGGCTCCTTTCGGCCAAGCGTAACGAGTTGTTTCATTTGGTAGGCTCGGCAGATTACGCCTTCCCTTCAAAGCACGACAGGTACAGTTGATGACGAACGCCCACCACGCCGTATTCCTCGATCACCCTTCGCTGGATCTTGGCGATCTCGATCTGAGCCCTTTGCGTGACTGCTTCAGTGATCTGCAACTGTTCGCCCAGACGTTGCCTGCGCAGGTAGCCGAGCGCCTGCAAGGTGCAACCGTGGCGATCAGCAACAAAGTGCTGATCGATGCTGCCGCCATGGCCGCCAACCCACAACTGAAACTGATCCTGATCACCGCGACCGGCACCAACAACGTCGATCTGGCCGCCGCCCGCGCCCACGGCATCACCGTGTGCAACTGCCAGGGCTACGGCACCCCGTCGGTGGCGCAGCACACGATCATGCTGCTGCTCAACCTCGCCACGCGCCTGGCCGATTATCAAAAAGCCGTCGGTGAAGGTCGCTGGCAGCAGGCGAAACAGTTCTGCCTGCTGGATTACCCGATCGTTGAGCTGGAAGGCAAAACCCTTGGCTTGCTCGGTCACGGCGAACTCGGCGGCGCGGTCGCGCGTCTGGCCGAAGCCTTCGGCATGCGCGTGTTGTTGGGGCAGATTCCGGGGCGACCGGCCCGTCCGGATCGTCTGCCGCTGGAAGAATTGCTGCCGCAGATCGACGCCCTCACCCTGCACTGCCCGCTCAACGAACACACTCGGCACTTCATCGGCGCCCGCGAACTCGCTTCGATGAAACCCGGCGCTTTCGTGGTCAACACCGCCCGTGGTGGACTGATCGACGAACAGGCCCTGGCCGATGCCCTGCGCAGCGGTCATCTGGGCGGCGCGGCCACCGATGTGCTGAGCGTCGAACCGCCGACCCAAGGCAATCCGCTGCTGGCCGCCGACATCCCGCGCCTGATCATTACCCCGCACAACGCCTGGGGCAGCCGCGAAGCGCGGCAGCGAATCGTCGGCCAACTGGTGGAAAACACCCAGGCGTTCTACAGCGGTAAGGCGCTGCGGGTCGTCAGTTGATAAACTGCGGCACTTTTTTTCACAGGAGCAGTTATGGATCCGCGCAGTGAAGTACTGCTTCGTCAGGCCGAGTTATTCCAGGGTTCAGTGTTGCTGGCCGGTTTGCCTGCCGATGATCTTTTGGGGCGCCTGCCCGAGGCGTTTGGCTGGTGCTGGCACGCCGGCGACCAGGCTGCACTCGATGCGCGTTTCGAAGGCCGCAGCCATTTTGGCGTGAACGTGCCGGAGCGCGAATTCACCAACGCCGTGGTGTTCCTGCCCAAGGCCAAGGACCTGACCGATTACATCCTCAATGCCGTGGCTTCACGCCTGGCCGGACGCGAGGTGTATCTGGTTGGGGAAAAACGCAGCGGTATCGAAGGCGCCTCCAAACAGCTCAACCCGTTCGGCAAGCCGCGCAAGCTCGACAGCGCGCGCCATTGCCAATTGTGGCAAGTGACGGTGGCCAACGCTCCCGAAGCCAAACCGCTGGAAAGCCTGGCGCAGACCTACGAACTGCCGCTGGCCGAAGGTCCGTTGAAAGTCATCAGCCTGCCAGGCGTATTCAGCCACGGCCGACTGGATCGCGGCAGCGCCCTGCTGCTGGAACATCTGGACAAACTGCCGAGCGGCCATCTGCTGGACTTTGGTTGCGGCGCCGGCGTGCTGGGTGCGGCGGTCAAGCGTCGTTACCCGCACAATCAGGTCACGTTGCTCGACGTTGATGCCTTCGCTGCCGCCAGCAGCCGTTTGACCCTGGCGGCCAACGGTCTGGAAGCCGAGGTGCTGACCGGTGACGGCATCGATGCCGCGCCGATGGGTTTGAACGCGATCCTGAGCAACCCGCCGTTCCATGTCGGTGTGCATACCGACTATTTCGCTACCGAAAACTTGCTACGAAAAGCGGCCAAACATCTGAAAAACGGTGGCGAACTTCGCTTGGTTGCCAACAGCTTCCTGAAATATCAACCGCTGATCGAAGAGCATCTCGGGGTCTGTGCGATCAAGGCCGAAGGCAATGGATTCCGGATTTACCGGGCCAAGCGCGGCTGAAAATTAGCACTTGCCGAATGGATTCTGCCTAGGCAGAATCCGCTCCGTCCTAGGGGAGTAGTCTCCCACGAGCGCCATGCTCGTCCGGCATACGTCAACATACTTGATCCTCAGATCATGGCGTATGCGACCCAAGCGTCCGCAGCAGACGGATCGCAGGGTTTGACAAGACCTATGACACGCACACCTTACCCGGGGCGGGAAGGCTGTACGTGTCATAGCCGTGTCGACCCGCCCCTTAGGAAATCCTGATGCTGGACTCGTTACTCGTTCCCACCGCAATCGTTGCCTTGGCCGAAATCGGCGACAAGACGCAACTGCTCGCGCTGATTCTGGCCGCTCGCTTTCGCAAACCCTGGCCGATCATCGCCGGTATCGTCGCTGCGACCCTGGCCAACCACGCGGCAGCCGGTGCGGTCGGCGCCTGGTTCGGCAGTTTCTTCTCCGATTCGGTCCTGCACTGGATTCTTGCCGCGAGCTTCGCCGCCACCGCCCTGTGGACGTTGGTGCCGGACAAGATGGATGACGATGAAGCCAGCACCGCCCGCAAGTTCGGGCCATTCCTGACCACGCTGATTGCGTTCTTTCTTGCGGAAATCGGCGACAAGACTCAGATCGCCACCGTGATGCTGGCCGCGCAATACCCGGAGCTGTGGCTGGTGATTATTGGCACCACGGCGGGCATGCTGATCGCGAACGTGCCGGTGGTACTGGCGGGTAATTTTGCGGCGGAGAAACTGCCGCTGACCCTGATCCGTCGACTGGCGGCCTCGGCGTTCCTGATCCTGGCGATTGTCGCGGTGTACAAGGCGATGCAGAGCAGCGGCTGGGTTTGATCCGGCAGATCGCTCCCGCATTGAGTGCGGGAGCGATCATGGCTTCAGGACTTGGGCGCCTTTTCGTAAAGCGGCATGACCTTCGGAATCGCCGCCTGCAACGCAGCCGTGCGGCTGCTGGAAGACGGGTGAGTGCTCATGAACTCCGGCGGCGCGCCTTCAGAGGCCTTGCTCATCTTGTCCCACAAAGTGATGGCGGCGTTCGGGTTGTACCCGGCACGCGCGGCGAGTTCCAGACCGATCAGGTCGGCTTCGTTCTCGTTGGCGCGGCTGTTGGGCAGGGTCATGCCGTAGTTGGCCACGGTATCGGCCAGCGCCAGGCTGTCCTGACCCAGGCCGAGCAACGCACCGGCGCCCTGCTTGGCCATTTCGATGCCATAGGCCTTGGACATCGCTTCACGACCATGCTCGCGCAAGGCGTGGGCGATTTCATGGCCCATGACTGCGGCGATTTCATCGTCGGTGAGTTTCAGGCTGTCGATCAGCCCGGTGTAGAAAATGATCTTGCCGCCAGGACCGCAGTTGGCGTTGAGCTCGTCGCTCTTGATCAGGTTGACTTCCCATTTCCACTGCGCAGCGTCCGGGCGGAAGTTCGGTGCCTGAGCGATCAGACGGTTTGCAATCGCCTGAACAC
Source organism: Pseudomonas sp. 3-2 (assembly GCF_019710535.1). Lineage (NCBI taxonomy): Bacteria > Pseudomonadati > Pseudomonadota > Gammaproteobacteria > Pseudomonadales > Pseudomonadaceae > Pseudomonas > Pseudomonas sp. 3-2. The sequence continues at coordinate 5,348,186 of NZ_CP081200.1, forward strand.
GCTTGGCATCGTTGCTGGTCTTGTCCAGCACACCTTTGCTGGACGCTTCGCCCACGGTCTTCTGATAGGACTGGGCATACATCTGGTCGACCTCTTGCGAGGACAGCATGCTGAACATGTACTGCTTGCGTTCCACGCCCACGGCACCGCCGCTGGTGGTGTTGACCGACTGACAACCGGCCAGCAACAGCGCTGCGCTCAGTGCACTTACAACCAATGTCTTGTTCATTCAAAAGCTCCCTGAAAACCTGTCGCGTATCCTAGGCGGGTAATTGTATCGGCGCCAGATACAACGGACGTGATGCATCCACTTTCGCAAGCCCCGCCCGCCCCTGTAGGAAAAGATTCACATCCGCCGCCAATCCCTCTGCCACAGCGTCGCGCACTGATCCATTTGCGACATCCGCCCTCAATTGATCCCTCGTCACCTCATGGCGCAATAGTGGCTGCCGATACAACAGCGCAGACGTCCTCTCGCGTGCGGAGCTCCCATGAAGTTCAAGTCGATCCAGTTTTCCGTGGCCGCCCTGGCCGGCGCCATCGTACTCAGCGTGGTCGCCGCGCTGGTGCTGTATGCGCTGTTCTCCGGTGCCCGCACCCAGGAAATGGTCCAGCAACGGACCCAGGCCCAGTTCGAGCAAGTCATCGAACAGCGCCTGACGTCGCTGGCGCAGACTCAGGTCAGCCAGATCCAGCGCGAACTCGAAGCGCCGCTGCTGATTGCCGGCGGACTGGTACGCGTCAACGCCCTGCTCGGCACACCGGGCGCCGACGGCCAGCCACGACTGACCGTCAGCCGTGAGCAACTGATCAGCCTGATCAAGGAAAACGTCGAGAAGAATCCGAAGATTCTCGGCACTTACATTGGCTGGGAAAAAAACGCACTGGATCACAATGACGCGGCCTACGTCGGCACCCAGGTTGTCGGGATCGACCCTGGCAACGGGCGCTTCCTGCCGTGGTGGTTCCGCAATGACGACGGCACCCTGGGCCTGGACAAACTGGTGGACGTCGACGACCAGAAAGTCCTGTCCACCGGCGTGCGCGCCAGCGAGTACTACCTGTGCTCGAAAGAAACCAAAAAGCCCTGCGTGATCGACCCGGCCCCGTACAAGGTCGGCGACAAGATCGTCATGCTCGCCTCCTTCATTGAACCGATCATGCTCAACGGCGCCTTCCAGGGCATCGTCGGCGCCGACCTGTCAGTGAACTTCATCCAGGAAATGCTCCTGAGCGCCAACCAGAAACTGTACAGCGGCGCCGGGCAAATGGCCCTGATCGGCGGCAACGGCCGGATCGTCGCCTACACCAAGGACCCGAGCAAATTCGGCGAGAAGGTCAGCGACATCCTCGACGCCCAGCAGATTGCCAACATGGCCAATCTCAAGCGCGGCGAAGTGACTTACACCGTCAATAAAGAGCAAGGCCGGATCGAGTTGTACCTGCCATTCGGCATCGGCCAGACCGACGCACGCTGGACGCTGATGCTGCAACTGCCGCTCGACGCGGTGATGGCCGATCTGCAAAAGCTCCAAGGCGACCTCGACGCCCAGCGCAAATCCGACACCTTCGGCATGGCCATGGTCGGCCTGATCATTGCCGGCCTCGGCCTGCTGGTGATCTGGCTGGTGGGCCACGGCATCGCCCGTCCGCTCAAACAAATGGTGACCATGCTCGATGACATCGCCCAAGGCGAAGGCGACCTGACCCGTCGCCTGACCAGTGATCGCAACGACGAACTCGGTTCAATCGCCAAAGGCTTCAATACCTTCCTCGCCAAATTGCAGGGGATGATCACGCAGGTGGTGTCGTCGGTACAGAGCGTCAGCGATTCCTCGGAGCACACGGCGGACATCGCGATCCGCACCAATATCGGCATTCAGAAACAGATGGCCGAAATCGATCAGGTCGCCACCGCCGTGCAGGAAATGACTGCCACCGCGCAAGACGTGGCGCGTAACGCGACCCAGGCAGCACAAGCGGCCAGCCACGCCGATCAGGCCGCCAGCCAGGGCATGCAGATCGTGCGCGACACCTCCAACTCGATTGGCGTACTGGCCGTGGAAATCGGCAAGGCTGTGGACGTGGTGCAGACCCTGGCCAAGGACAGCGAGAACATCAACGCGATCCTCATCGCCATTCGCGGGATCGCCGAGCAGACCAATCTGCTGGCCCTCAACGCGGCGATTGAAGCGGCTCGTGCGGGTGAACAAGGACGCGGTTTTGCGGTAGTGGCCGATGAGGTGCGCAACCTGGCGCAGAAGACCCAGAAGGCCACCGAAGAAATCCAGAGCATGATCCAGCAACTGCAACAGGGCACCCGCGATGTGGTGCGGGTCATGGAGGACAGCCAGAACCGCACCGACGAAAGCGTGCAGCACGCGGCCAAGGCCGCGGAGGCGCTGGAGACCATTACTCAGGCGGTGTCGGTGATCAACGACATGAACACCCAGATCGCCAGCGCCGCCGAAGAACAGAGCGCGGTGGCCGACGATATCAACCGCAATGTGATCAATATCGGTCAGGTGGCGAACGAAGTGGCGGGTGGTGCGGATGAGTCGAGTTCGGCGAGTGCCGATCTGACCAAACTGGCGGAGCAGCAGCGGCGGTTGATCAATCAGTTCAAGGTCTGACCGATCAGGCCGGAGTCAGGCACTCCGGCCCGTTGAGCTTCGGATCATTGACCAGGTTCGCCAGCACCCGCTCGCGCAAGGCGGCGGGTTCGCTGGCGAGCAGGCCTTGCAGGACATGCAGCGGCGTTTCCGGATCAAGCCACGCCGCCTGCCCCGCCTCATCGAGAATCAATGGCCGGCGCTGACTGGCCGCCGACTGGGTGATCACAGCCGTGCTCAGCCACACCTGTTCCTGCACCGGATACGCCTCCCAGATCGCCGCAAAAAACAACGAAGCCCCCTCCCCCGGCGTCAGCCAGTACGGCCGTTTGCGCACATTGCCGCGCCATTCGTAGAAACCGTTGGCCGGCAGCAGGCAGCGGCGCAGGCGCAGGGCCTCGCGAAACATCGGTTGCTCGGCGACGGTTTCGGCCCGGGCGTGGGCCGGGGTGCGCGACAGGTCGGTCAGCCACGGCGGTGTCAGCCCCCAACGGGCACGGGCCAGCGTGCGCTGGCCGTCGGGTTCGGCGCGCAGCATCAACACCGAATCGTTGGGGGAAATGTTCCACTGCGCCTGCTGATCGGCAGGAAAACCTGGCAGGCTCGCGAAATCGCGGTTCCAGCGAAACAGGGCATAACGTCCACACATGGGGCAGCACGACTCACAAATAAAACGAACGCCAGCCTAACAGACCAGCGTCCCGGGATAGCTGTCCGGTTCATCGCCGGGCAGCGGCAGCGCGGCATTGTACGCACTGATCAGCTCGCGGGCGTATTCGGCCTGGTCGTTATCGACCGACAGGCCCAACAGGCCAAAGATCGGCAACTCGCCCGTGCCGCCCAGCAGATCGCGCCCGACCAGATGCGCCTCGATGCCCTCGCTGGCGAGCATGCCCTTGAGCATCTCGCCCTCCATCAGGTTTTCCGGTTCGTAGATTCGCTGCATGGGCGCGCCTCACTCGTTTTCGCTGAAGACTTCCAGAAACCAGTCCTCTCCATGGACCTGCAACACAAAGGTGATCGGCCGACAACACACCTGACAGTCTTCAATATAGGTCTGGTCGCCAGCGGAGAGATCCACGGTCGTCTCGACCTCTTCACCACAATACGGACATTCATATACTGCGCTTTCCAGCATCGCGGTCTCCCAGGTGACTTGTGCGTATAATCGCCGGTCTATTTGCAGGGCTATTTTTGTCTGGCTACTTTTTCAGACCGTGCCCCGTTGGTTTTCGATCAAAACCTTTACTTACCCTAGCCGTTTCCAACAAGAGAGCATGATGGGCGAATTCGATGCCATCCGACCTTACGACGACAGCGAAGTACCTGCGGTACTGGCGCGACTGCTCGGCGACAAGGCGTTTCTAGATATCCTCACCCACTTCCGCTTCCCGCGTTTTGCCGGTGCCTTCGGCTGGATGCTCAAACCACTTATAGCCCATCGGCTGCGTCGTGAGTTTGCCGACGTGACCTCCGTGGCCACTTTGCAGGACAAGGTCGAGTTCTACGTCGACCACACCATCGAGCGCGCCACCGACGGCGTGACCTACACCGGTGTCGAGCAATTCAAGTCCGGCAGCGCTTATCTGTTCATCGCCAACCACCGCGACATCGTGATGGACCCGGCCTTCGTCAACTACGCCGTGTACCACGCCGGCCTGCCGACGCCGCGCATCGCGATTGGCGATAACTTGCTGCAAAAGCCGTTCGTCAGCGACCTGATGCGCTTGAACAAGAGCTTCATCGTGCACCGTTCGATCACCGGGCGCCGCGAGAAAATGGCCGCCTATCAACTGCTGTCGGCGTACATCAACCACTCGATCCGCAACGACTGCGCCTCGATCTGGATCGCCCAGGCCGAGGGCCGGGCCAAGGACGGCGATGACCGTACCGAGTCGGCGATTCTCAAGATGTTCCACATGAGTCGCAAGGACGAGCCGTTCGGCGAAGTCATTCAGTCGCTGAACCTGACCCCGGTGTCGATCAGCTACGAATACGACCCGTGCGACCAGGCCAAGGCCCGCGAGCTGTACATCCGCGCCACCACCGGCACCTACAGCAAGGCGCCGGGCGAGGATGACGTGAGCATCGCCAAGGGCATCACCGGCTACAAGGGCCGGGTGCACGTGAACTTCGCCGCGCCGATCACCGAGCTGTACGAGGACACCAAGCAATTGGCGGTCGAGATGGACAAGCAGATTCTCGGCGGCTACCGGCTGTTCCCGGTGCATTACCTGGCGTATGCGCAATGGGCGGATGCCGATCCGCAGCTGAACGTACCGAAGGCTACCGACGTGTTCGGTGCCGAGGAACTGGCCAAGGCCCAGGAAGAATGGCAGAACCGTCTGGACGCCTGCCCTGAGGAGCATCGTCCGTATCTGGTGCTGCAATATGCGACGCCGGTGCGCAATCAGTACCGGGTCAAGGCTGGCCTGCCGCTGTAAGCGGTTTCGGCAAGAGACAAAAACGGCGCCTTCGGGCGCCGTTCTTCGTTCAGAAGCGGGTACTGATCCACGACACCAGCAGCGCCAGGCCCAGGCAGGCAAAACCGAAGCGGTAGAAGAAGCGGTTCATGCGCAGGGTCGCCCAATCGAGCACCGGTTCCTGATTCGGCTGACTCTGGCGCTGGGCCGCGATACTGGCCATCGCCCGTTGTTCACGGCGACGGGTCGCGTGCAGCAGCCAACTGCCGGGAAAGGCCAACAGCAGGGCGAGCAGATTGATCAGTTTGGCGGGATGGGCGGTAAACAGCGTCATCAAGTGCAGCGACATCACAGACCTCAATCTAAACCGGTATGGCGAGCGCCAGACCGACGACCGCGGCGCGGATTCTACCGGAACCCTCCCCGCCAACCCCAATCTTTACGACAAATAACCCCACAATCGACCGATGGCTGTCCTGTGTCACGGCATCGTCATTTGTTTCAGTCACCCTGCGCGCCTCGAAACCGACACGGAACGCGACATGCTTCACGCTGAAAACCAGGATCGCCTGTACCTCATCTCCCCGTCCGACGAACAGCAGACCCTCGTCGGCAGCCTGGCCTTCAATGTTCAGGACCGCCACTGGCTGGTGTATTGCGCCCTCGGCGGCCATCAGCATGCGGACTTGCCCGAGACTGATTTGCTGACCGGCGTCAGCGTTCTCGACTTCTATTCACAAGCCGCCTGAACGAAAAAGCCCGGAGCCATCACTGGCCCCGGGCTTTTTCACAGCAACCGAATACTTACTCGGCGAGGACCTGACCCACGGTCGGATCCTTGAACAGACGGGTCAGTGCATCGCTCAGCACATCGCTGACCAGTTTGGTGTTGGTTTCCTGGTTCGGCGCCATACCGAAACGCTGGTCCAGCGAGGCACCGTAACGGCCGCTGTAACGACGGTTGGCGTTCTGCACGTCGGAGCGGAAGGTGGCGCCGATGGTGGCTTCGGTCACGTACATGCCTTCTTTGGGCGACTGGTATTTCAGTTCGGCCAGGGTCACGGTCAGTTGCGGTGCATTGGGCGCGTTGTTGGTCGGGGTGAACCCGAGCAGACGCACGGCGGCTTCAGCCTGGGCTTGCAGCTTCGGCAGGATCTGCTCGCGCTGCACGGTGATGGCGCTGGTTTCCGGGTACAGGCCGCCACGGGTGCCGAGGGTTGGCGACGAACGACCGTCGACCACGCGGACCACGACAGGCTGGCCATGGCCGACCGGTGCCAGCTGAGTGGTCAGCTTCGGTTCCGGGCTCAGTTGTTGCGGGCTGTGGGCGCAGCCAACCAGGGTCAAACTGGTCACAGTGATCAAACCGAACAACAGGCGTTGCAACATGCTCTTCTCTCCAGAATCAGGCACAGACAGGCCGGCAGTATAGCGGTGGGCCACTGTGGGTCACCAGCACTGAAATCTCTGACAAAACCCGCTGCCAGCGGTTCCTGTCACACATTCGTCACCCCCCATACACGTGCGCGTCACGGCCCTTTGCCAATCTTCCTCACAGATCCCCAAAAGGAGCACTGCCATGCGCTATCTGATCTCGTTGTTCGCCCCACGCCCACTGCACCGCAGCTTCGCCCTGCTCGACCGCAACGGCCATTGCCAGGCCTTCAAGCAATGCAGCCTGCAACCGATGGGTGATGGCTGGGTGGAAATCGAGGAAATCCGTCTCAACTGGCTGCACCAGCCACTGCCCGCCAGCGCCCGGGTCGAACAGCAGCGCCCACGCGCACGGGCTCAGGCGATGTTGAGCATCTGACCGGATGCCTAATAAAAGTCATTAAACTCGACCAACTCCGCGCATTTCTTCGATACAATCTCCCCCCGATTATAAGGACGTCTCCTGATCGGGCCCCGCAACAGCGTCAATGCGCTTGCATTGGCATCCAAATCGCCCACAGAGAGCCGCCCACACAGATCGAGTGAAGCTGGCGTGCTTGCTGTTTCCCTGGCAAATCCCGCTTTTCGCGAATCTGCAGAGCTGTCATGACGCTCGGCCACTGAGTTGTTTGCCCCTCCGGGCACGGTGCCAGCCCCGGACAGCCCTTTTTGAGGTTCACGTCTTCAAAAGAGCGTGAAAAAAACGGGTTTTCACAACTTCACAAGAGTGTGGCGAGCAAATGAATAGTTTTGCGTCTGAACATGCACCATTAGCGTCTGAAACAGCCCAACGACACAGGAACGGGAACGCCTCGACTACCGGAGCCTGAAGCCTGTCCGCTACGGATTTGGTTGCACAAACGGATGTCTCGACCATAAGTCGAATTGCCAGCCCCGTGCCGAAATGAGTTCATGGGACTCTTGAAGCCAGGCCGCACGCATCCGTCGAAGTTGCGAAAAATTGCGAAGATTCGGACATGGCACACCTGACCAAGGATACCCGGGGCCTCACTGACCTGCCCTGGACGCCTGGCAGCCATGCCGACAATTTGGTGCTGCAGATTTTGGAGACGCGTTAAATGGCGCATAACGAAGCAGTCGACGTAGTTCTGGTTGGGGCCGGCATCATGAGTGCCACCCTTGCAGTACTGCTCAAGGAACTCGACCCGGCGATCAAGCTGGAAGTCGTCGAGCTGATGGATTCCGGTGCCGCGGAGAGTTCCAACCCATGGAACAACGCCGGTACCGGCCACGCCGGCCTGTGCGAGCTGAACTACACGCCGCAGGCTGCCGACGGCACCGTCGACATCAAGAAGGCCGTGCACATCAATACCCAGTTCGAGGTGTCGAAGCAGTTCTGGTCGTACCTGACCAAGAAGGGCACGTTCGGCTCGTGCAAATCCTTTATCAGCCCGGTGCCGCACCTGAGTTACGTCGAGGGTGAGAAAGGCGTGTCGTTCCTCAAGGAACGTTTCAATACGCTGCGCAAGCACCACGCCTTCGCCGACATGGAATACACCGAAGACAAGGCGAAGATGACCGAGTGGATGCCGCTGATGATGCCGGGTCGTCCAAAAGACCAGGTACTCGCCGCCACCCGCGTGATCAACGGCACCGACGTCAACTTCGGCGCCCTGACCAATCAGTTGCTCAAGCACCTGACCAGCGCCCCCGATGCCCAGGTCAAGTACTGCAAGCGCGTGACCGGCCTCAAGCGTAACGGCAATGGCTGGACCGTCAGCATCAAGGACGTCAACAGCGGCAGCAGCCGTGAAGTCGACGCCAAGTTCGTGTTCCTCGGCGCCGGTGGCGCGGCCCTGCCGCTGCTGCAGGCTTCGGGCATCGAAGAAAGCAAAGGCTTCGGCGGCTTCCCGATCAGCGGCCAGTGGCTGCGTTGCGACAACCCGGAAGTGGTCAAGCATCACCAGGCCAAGGTTTACAGCCAGGCCGCCGTGGGTTCGCCTCCGATGTCGGTACCGCACCTGGACACCCGCGTGGTCGACGGCAAGAAATCCCTGCTGTTCGGGCCATACGCCGGCTTCACCACCAAGTTCCTCAAGCATGGCTCCTTCATGGACCTGCCGCTGTCGGTTCGCGCCGGCAACATCGGGCCGATGCTGGCCGTGGCGAAAAACAACATGGACCTGACCAAGTACCTGGTCAGCGAAGTGATGCAGTCGATGGAACAGCGCCTGGAATCCCTGCGCCGTTTCTACCCCGAGGCGAAAGCCGAAGACTGGCGCCTGGAAGTGGCCGGTCAACGGGTGCAGATCATCAAGAAAGACCCGAAAAAGGGCGGCATCCTGCAGTTCGGTACCGAACTGGTGGCCGCGAAGGACGGCTCCCTCGCCGCCCTGCTCGGTGCTTCGCCGGGTGCTTCGGTGACCGTTTCGATCATGCTGGAACTGATCGAGAAGTGCTTCCCGGCCAAGGCCAAGGGTGAATGGGCTGCCAAACTGGCGGAAATCTTCCCGGCCCGTGAAAAGGTCCTGGAAACCGACGCTGCGCTGTATCGCAAGATCAACACGCAGAACAACGTCGCGCTGGAACTGGTTGAAGCCAGCAACGAGACCGAAAGCTACGCCTGATTCGGCTCCATGAAAAACGCCCCGCACTCGATGAGTGCGGGGCGTTTTTTTATGCCTGTGGAAAACTTCGGGCGATCAGCCGCGTGCTTTCTCGATCAGCTCGATGTATTCCGCAGCGTTGCGTTGATCGCGGATCTGGTCGATGAAAGTCTTGCCGTGCTCGTCCTTGCCATCGAGGTCATAACCGGCTTCGACGAAGAACGTCAGGAAGCGTTCGAAATCGTCGATGCGCAGGCCACGGTAAGCCTTGACCAGTTTGTGCAGCGACGGCGAGGTGGTGTCGACCGGCTCAAAATCGAGGAACAGCTTGATCTGCTCATCGCCGATCTCGTCACCAATCACTTGCTTCTTATCTTTACGCATTGCCGACTCCAGCTCGCAGACATTTCACGGGGCGGGCAGTTTACCCCTGCGCAGGCACAAGGCTCAACGCGAGCGCGTGCTGCCGGTGTGCAAATCGGCCCAGATGTGGCCGTTGGCGTAACTGAGAAATTGCACGTAGACCGTATCGTTGCGCAACAGATCGATCACCACCCGGTACTGGGCCAGCGGGTAGTAGAGCGTCAGGGTCTTGCTCTTGTCGTCATACACCGGTTTTTTCAGGCTTTTGCTTTCGCCATCGAAGTTGACCAGCACCTGATTGATCGTCGCCCCTTTGTTCAGGGACTTGCCTTTGAGGCGGATCATCAACGAAGAGGTGACCGGAATCGGCTGCTGATTGGACTGGCGCTGAGCGCCGACCACCACGGAATAATCGGTGACCTGCAACAGTTGCTGCTGCTCGGGATCGGCATCACGCAGGGTCAGGTCGTCCGGCGGCAGGAATTGACTGTGCATCGGGGCGGCGGCCAGGGGCAGGCTGAGGGTCAGCAACAGGGCGGCGCAGCTGCGGATCAAGAGGCTCATGACAGACTCCGGAAGGCGGGGCCGAGCACTCTAGCATGGGTGTACACAAGTGGATCAGCACACCGAAAACAACTGTGGGAGCGGGCTTGCTCCCACATTGAGATCCGGGCGCGGCTTACATGCCTTTGACGGCGAAGATCCCGTTAGCGTTGCGCCAGTAGCCTTTGTAGTCCATGCCGTAGCCGAAGATGTAACGGTCGATGCACGGCAGACCGACGAAATCGGCTTTCAGGTCAGGACGGGCCTTGCGGTCGTGGTCCTTGTCGATCAGCACGGCGGTGTGCACTTTGCGCGCGCCGGCGTGACGGCAGAAGTCGATGATCGCGCCCAGGGTGTGCCCTTCGTCGAGAATGTCGTCGATGATCAGCACGTCGCGGTCGATGAACGAGACTTCCGGCTTGGCTTTCCAGAACAGGTCGCCGCCGCTGGTTTCGTTGCGATAGCGGGTGGCGTGCAGGTAGGACGCTTCCAGCGGGAACTGCAGATGGGTCAGCAGTTTGCCGGAGAAGATCAGGCCGCCGTTCATCACGCAGAACACCACCGGGTTGCTGTCGGCCAGTTGTTCGTTGATTTGTGCACCGACGCGGGCAATGGCAGCCTCGACTTCAGCTTCGGTGTACAGGCAGTCAGCCTCTCGCATGATTTGACGGATATGCTCGAGATCAGCGGACATGGCGCTCTCCAAGGGGGGTCTGTTTCGGAAAAGCGGGCAAAGGTACGCATCCCGCACGGCCGAATCAAGCATTTGTGGACTAACGTACTGTATGTCCTATAGGACATCACCGTTGGATAGATTAATCTAGGCCGGTTTTTTTGCCCGCCGCCGGAGCCTTTCCCCATGTCCATCCAAGAGATCCGCCATCCGCTGATCCGTCACAAACTTGGCCTTATGCGCCGTGCAGACATCAGCACCAAGAATTTCCGCGAACTCGCGCAGGAAGTCGGTGCCCTGTTGACCTATGAAGCGACCAAAGACCTGCCGTTGGAAACCTACGATATCGAAGGTTGGTGCGGCACTGTGTCGGTCGAGAAAATCGCCGGCAAGAAAATTACCGTCGTGCCGATCCTGCGTGCCGGCATCGGCATGCTCGAAGGCGTGCTCAGCCTGATCCCGGGCGCCAAGGTCAGCGCCGTCGGCGTTGCCCGTAACGAAGAAACCCTGCAGGCCCACACCTACCTGGAAAAACTGGTTCCGGAAATCGACGAACGCCTGGCGATGATCATCGACCCGATGCTCGCCACCGGCAGCTCCATGGTCGCAACCATCGACCTGCTGAAGAAAGCCGGTTGCAAGGACATCCGCGCGATGGTGCTGGTTGCCGCGCCGGAAGGCATTGCCGCTGTCGAGAAAGCTCACCCGGACGTGATCATCTACACCGCGTCCATTGATCAGAAACTCAACGAGCACGGTTACATCATTCCTGGGCTTGGCGATGCCGGTGACAAGATCTTCGGCACCAAGCAGAAGGACGCGTAAGCATGCAGCAAGAGTTCAACGATCCGCTCTGGCGCACGGTGCTGTCCGGCGCACAGATGCTGTTCGTGGCTTTCGGCGCCCTGGTGCTGATGCCACTGATCACGGGCCTTGACCCGAACGTGGCACTGTTTACCGCAGGTCTGGGAACGATCCTGTTCCAGATCGTCACCGGGCGTCAGGTGCCGGTATTCCTGGCGTCGAGCTTCGCTTTCATCACCCCGATCATTCTCGCCAAGGGCCAGTTCGGCCTCGCCGCGACCATGGGCGGCGTGATGGCGGCCGGTTTCGTCTACACCTTCCTCGGCCTGGCCGTGAAGATCAAAGGCACCGGGTTCATTGACCGTTTGCTGCCGCCGGTGGTGATCGGTCCTGTGATCATTTCCATCGGTCTGGCCATGGCGCCGATTGCCGCGAACATGGCGATGGGCAAGGCCGGCGACGGTTCGGAACTGATCCATTACCAGACCGCCATGATGATCTCGATGCCGGCGCTGCTGACCACGTTGATCGTGGCGGTGTTCGGCAAGGGCATTTTCCGTCTGGTGCCGATCATTTCCGGCGTGCTGGTGGGTTTTGCCCTGTCCTTCTACTTCGGCGTGGTCGACACGGCAAAAATTGCCGCGGCACCGTGGTTCGCCTTGCCGGCCTTCACCGCACCGGAGTTCAACTGGCAGGCAATCCTGTTCATCGTCCCGGTAGCTTTGGCCCCGGCCATCGAACACATCGGCGGCGTGATTGCCGTCGGCAGCGTGACGGGTCGCGACTACCTGAAGAAGCCGGGCCTGCATCGCACCCTGCTCGGTGACGGTATCGCCACCACGGCAGCCGGCCTGTTCGGCGGTCCGCCCAACACGACCTACGCGGAAGTGACCGGCGCGGTGATGCTGACCAAGAACTACAACCCGAAAATCATGACCTGGGCGGCGATCTTCGCCATCAGCCTGGCGTTCATCGGCAAGTTCGGCGCCCTGCTGCAAAGTATTCCAGTGCCGGTGATGGGCGGGATTCTGTGTCTGCTGTTCGGTTCGATCGCGGCAGTGGGGATGAACACCCTGATCCGTCACAAGATCGACCTGGGCGAAGCGCGCAATCTGGTGATCGTTTCGGTAACCCTGGTGTTCGGTATCGGCGGTGTGCTGGTCGGCACCGGCACAGGTCCGGACGACTTCGGTCTCAAAGGCATCGCGCTGTGCGCGGTGGTGGCGATTGCGCTTAACCTGCTGCTGCCGGGCAATGACGGCTGGAAGCAGAAAAAGGCGGATGAGCCGCTGATCTAAACTTTTAGATCTTCATCGCCTGACAGTCAGCCTTCGCGAGCGAGCCCGCTCCCACATTGAAATGCAATCAAATGTGGGAGCGGGCTTGCTCGCGAAGCTTTTGGCTCTTACTAGAGGGCCAGTGGCGCCCGTTCACAAAGTGTTGCCAACGCCTTCGCCCATTGAGGGTCGTCATTCAGGCACGGCACCAGCACCAACTCCTCGCCCCCTGCCTCACAAAACTGTTCCTTGCCGCGATCGCCGATCTCTTCCAGGGTCTCGATGCAATCGGCGACGAACGCCGGGCACATCACCAGAATCTTCTTCACGCCGCTTTTGGCCAGTTCATCCAGCAGCGCTTCGGTGTAGGGCTCGATCCATTTCGCCCGGCCCAGCCGCGACTGAAACGACACCGACCACTTGCCGTCCGGCAGCCCCATGCGTTCTGCGAACAACGCCGCTGTGCGCAGGCATTGGGCGCGATAACAGGTGGCCAATACGGCAGCCGAGGCGTTCTTGCAGCAATCTTCATTTTTGAAGCAATGATTGCCGGTCGGGTCGAGCTTGGTCAGGTGCCGCTCAGGCAAACCATGGAAGCTCAGCAACAGGTGATCGTAATCCTGCTGCAAATGCGGTTTGGCGCTGGCCACCAGGGCGTCGAGATATTCCGGCTGATCGTAGAACGGCTGCAACACCGACAGTTGCACATCGAGTTTTTTCTCGCGCACCACCCGCTTGGCTTCTTCGATCACGGTGGTGGTGGTGCTGTCGGCGAATTGTGGATAAAGCGGCGCGAGGGTGATGCGTTTGTGTCCCGCCGCGACCAGTTTCAGCAGATTTGTCTCGATGGACGGCTCACCGTAACGCATGGCCAGCTCCACCGGGCCGTGGGTCCACTGCGCCTTCATCTGCTGTTGCAGGCGACGACTGAGTACCACCAGCGGCGACCCTTCGTCCCACCAGATCGAGGCGTAGGCATGGGCCGACTGCTCCGGGCGCTTGATCAGAATCAGCGACACCAGCAGACGCCGCACCGGCCACGGCAGGTCGATCACGTACGGGTCCATCAGGAATTGATTGAGATAGCGGCGCACGTCGGCCACCGAAGTGGAGGCCGGCGAACCCAGGTTGACCAGAAGCAAGGCGTGATCGGTCATGCAACGTCCTATTTCAGAGGCGGCTGGAAAGATCGTCCAGGGCCGCGCGTAAATCCGTGAACCGGAAAGTGAATCCCGCTTCCAGCAAGCGTTTGGGCGTGGCCCGTTGGCCACCCAGCAACAGCAATGACATCTCGCCGAGCCCGACCTTCAAGGCGAGGGCCGGCATCGGCATGAACGCCGGGCGGTGCAACACGCTGCCCAGGGTCTTGGCGAATTCGCGATTGCGCACAGGTTTCGGCGCGCACGCATTATAAGGACCGCTCGCCTGATCGCGGTGCAGAAGAAAATCAATCAGGGCGATTTGGTCATCGATATGAATCCACGGCATCCACTGCCGACCGTTGCCCAAAGGCCCGCCCAGCCCGAGCTTGAACGGCAGCAGCAGGCGCGACAAAAAGCCGCCCTCGGCCGACAGCACCAGCCCGGTGCGCACCAGCACCACGCGAATGTCCATCGCTTCGGCGCGTTGCGCGGTTTCCTCCCAGGCGATGCATAACTGGCTGGCGAAATCGTCAATCACCGGTGGCGAGTCCTCGGTCAACTCGCGTTCGCCGCCGTCACCGTACCAACCCACGGCCGAGCCCGAGATCAGCAGCGACGGTTTCTGCCCGCGATGTTCCAGCCACGCCAGCAACGCTTCGGTCAGCGTAATCCGACTGCTCCACAACAACGCCTTGCGCCGATGGGTCCACGGCCGGTCGGCAATCGGCGCGCCGGCCAGGTTGACAATCACGTCGACCGGTTCGTCGCCAAGGTCCTCCAGACGCGCAATGCCACGCACCTGGGCGCCACAGATTTTCGCGACTTTTTCTGGACGACGACTCCAGACCGTCAGGCGATGCCCCTGTGCGGACCAGTGCCGGCAAAGCTGACGTCCGATCAATCCAGTACCGCCGGTCAGCAATATGTGCATGACTTCTTCCTCGCGTGGCGTTTTACCCCGATCACTAGTCTATTTTTATAAACAGGGATCTTTTCTATCGGGCAGGCTCTATTGTTTAACCATAGGCCAAGCTGTCAGAACAAGAACGCTGGAAGTTATACCAAAAAACATAATTGTACAGGTTTCATCCACGGCGTAGTCTGTACAGAAAGGTAAACGAGGCCCCTATGACTGTACCTATCGCAATCATTGGCACCGGCATCGCCGGACTCTCCGCCGCCCAGGCGCTGACAGATGCCGGGCATACCGTTCAGTTGTTCGATAAAAGTCGCGGCAGCGGCGGGCGCATGTCGAGCAAGCGCAGCGATGCCGGTTCGCTGGACATGGGCGCGCAATACTTCACCGCCCGTGATCGGCGCTTCGTGACCGAAGTCCAGCGCTGGCAAAGCAAAGGCTGGGTCGCCGAATGGGCACCGCAGCTCTACACCTTTCATGGCGGGCAGTTGAACCTGTCGCCGGACGAACAGACCCGCTGGGTCGGTACGCCACGCATGAGCGCCATCACCCGGGGCCTGCTCGATGGCCTGGAAGTGCATTTCGCCTGCCGGATCACCGAGGTCTATCGCGGCGAAGAACACTGGCACCTGCAAGATGCCGAAGGTTTCACCCACGGGCCGTTCAGCCACGTGGTGGTCGCCACACCGGCGCCTCAGGCTACAGCCCTGCTGGCCTCCGCACCGAAACTCGCCGGTGCCGCCGCCGGCGTGAAAATGGACCCGACCTGGGCCGTCGCCCTCGCCTTCGATACACCGCTGGATACGCCAATCGAAGGCTGCTTCGTCCAGGACAGCGCCCTCGACTGGCTGGCCCGCAACCGCAGCAAACCGGGACGCGACACCACGTGCGACACCTGGGTCCTGCACGCCACCAGTGCCTGGAGCCGGCAGCACATCGATCTGCCCAAGGAAGCGGTGATCGAACAATTGCACGGTGCCTTCGCCGAATTGCTGCACAGCGCCATGCCGGCCCCGACCTTCAGCCTCGCCCACCGCTGGCTCTATGCCCGGCCGGCCAGCAGTCATGAATGGGGCACCCTGGCCGACGCCGATCTGGGCCTGTATGCCTGTGGCGACTGGTGCCTGTCGGGTCGGGTCGAAGGGGCATGGCTCAGTGGCCAGGAGGCGGCAAGACGCTTGCACGAACACCTGCAGTGAATCGCATCAACCCGCGCAAATTGCTGCTGTCGAAATGGACAGCAGCCCACCCGCAAAACCGCGAAAAGCATTTTCTGGTGACCGAACTGTTCCGCGACGAGGACGGCACGGTGCTGGAAATCGAATTGCAGGCGGTGCTGACCCGGCGTACTGAGCAATGCGACTGGCATGCCCTGCAGGATGATTCACGCTGGAAAATGGGCTGGCGCTAAAAACCTCAAAAAAACTTATACAAAAAGTTTGACTTGTACACCCATAAATCTATGCTGAAAGCATGGTGTACAAATCTATTTGTCTGTACAGGTTCAGATTCGAGGTTGCTGCATGTCCGACTCATCGACGTCCCTACCGAAAATCGCCATCAGCGCCTGCCTGATGGGCGCCGAAGTGCGCTACAACGGCGGGCACAAGGAATCGCGGCTGTGCAGCCGCACCCTGGCCGAGCATTTCGAATTCGTTCCCGTCTGTCCTGAAGTAGCGATTGGTCTGGGGATTCCCCGCGAGCCGATTCGGCTGGTGGGCGATCCGCAAAAGCCTGATGCAGTCGGCACCGTCAATCCGTCGATCAACGTCACCCAGCCATTGGCCGCCTACGGCGAGAAAATGGCCGGGGAGCTCAATGACATCTGCGGCTACATCTTCATGCAGCAATCGCCGTCCTGCGGACTTGAGCGAGTCAAGGTCTACCACGCCAACGGCGCACCGGTGAATGGTGGTGGGCGTGGCATCTACGCCGAGGCGTTCTGTGCACAGCACCCGGATCTGCCGGTGGAAGAAGCCGGGCGTCTCAACGATCCGGTGCTGCGGGAGAATTTCATCACCCGCGTGCTCGCCTACCGCGAATGGCAACAAGTGCTCAAGCAGGGCCTGAGCCGCCGCGTGCTCACCGAATTCCACTCGCGCTACAAATACCTGCTGATGGCGCACAACCCGGTGCAATACAAGGCGCTGGGCAATCTGCTGGGCAACATGGGCCAGACCGACCCGGCCGAGCTGGGCCCGCGCTATTTCAGCGAACTGATGGCGGCACTGAAAAAATGCGCCACCCGCCGTACCCACAGCAACGTCCTGCAGCACATCAGTGGCTACCTGAAACAGGCGATCAGCCCCGAAGACAAACAGGAAGTGCAGCACATCATCGGCCAGTACCGGCACGGCATCGTGCCGCTGGTGGTGCCGCTGACGCTGCTCAAGCATCACTTTCGCCTCCACCCGGATCCCTACATTGCGCAGCAGGTGTACCTGCAACCGCATCCGGAAAACCTCAGCCTGCGAAACGCCATTTGATGAACGACTCACCCGACACCAGCGCCCGGGAAGACCTCGGCGCCGACTTCAAGAAAGCCCTCGACGAGGGCTGGCTGCCGATCCGCGAAGTCGCCCGTCAGACCGGCGTGAACGCCGTCACCCTGCGCGCCTGGGAACGGCGCTATGGGCTGATCGTTCCGCAGCGCACGCCCAAGGGCCATCGCTTGTACAACGCTGAGCATGTGCAACGTATCCAGAACATCCTTACCTGGCTCAACCGTGGCGTAGCGGTCAGCCAGGTCAAACCGCTGCTCGACACCGCGCAGACGTTCAACGAACCGGCGCAGGACGAATGGCATCCGCTGCGCCAGGCCGCCCTGCTGGCGGTCACCCACATGAACGAGCGCAGCCTCGACGACGGCATCAACCAGGCGATGGCGCTGTATCCGCCACGCACTCTGTGCGAGCAATTGCTGCTGCCGCTACTAAGCGATCTTGAACAGCGCTGGCAGGGCCAGTTCGGCGCGCAGATGGAGCGGGTGTTCTTTTATGCCTGGTTGCGCAGCAAATTCGGCGCACGCATCTACCATAACAATCGTCAGTTGCGCACCGCGCCGCTGCTGCTGATTAACCAGTCGGACCTGCCACTGGAGCCGCATCTGTGGCTCTGCGCCTGGCTGATCAGCAGCGCCGATTGCCCGGTGCAGGTATTCGATTGGCCGCTGCCGGCCGGCGAACTGGCGTTGGCAACCGATACCCTGAAAGCCCGTGGCGTACTGCTGTATTCCAGCAAAGCCCTGAACCTGGCGCAGCTACCGAAACTGTTCAACGGTGTCAGCTGCCCGAAACTGATTGTCGGACCAACGGTGTGTATTCACCACGCCGAGTTGTCCGCAAAGACTTCCGAACTCGCTGATCTGTTCCTGGCCGAAGCCCCCCTTTCGGCACATCGGGCACTCATTGAGCGTGGGTTGATTTAATGATTCCGACAGAGACCGACATGCAATTGATCTGGCTGCGCAGCGACTTGCGCCAACATGACAACACCGCCCTCGCGGCCGCCGCCGAACGCGGCCCGACCGTCGCCGTGTACCTGTTGAGCCCTGAGCAATGGCAGGAACATGACGACGCGCCGTGCAAGATCGATTTCTGGCTGCGCAATCTGCGTGAATTGAGCAAAAGCCTTGGCGACCTGAACATCCCGCTCCTGATCCGCACCGCGCCTCGCTGGGATCAGGCACCCGCCGTGCTGCTCGAACTGTGTCGGCAACTGAAGATCGAGGCGGTGCACGTCAACGAAGAATACGGCATCAACGAAAGCCGTCGCGACGAGGCAGTTGCCGAAGCGTTGCAAGCGGCAGGCATCACCTTCCACAGTTACCTCGACCAATTGCTGTTCAAGCCCGGCAGCGTGCTGACCCGAACCGGCACTTACTTCCAGGTGTTCAGCCAGTTCCGCAAGGTCTGCTACGAACGCTTGCACCGCTCGATGCCTTCGCTGAAACAGGCCCCGGGCAAACAATCGGCGTTGAACATCGACAGTGACCCCGTTCCAACAACCATCGAAGGGTTCCCGACACCCGGCGACTCCCTGCGCGCCTTGTGGCCCGCCGGTGAAACCGAGGCCCGGCGTCGCCTCGACACGTTCGCCGATGCACAGATCGACTACTACAAGAGCGAACGCGACTTCCCGGCCAAACCCGGCACCAGCCAGCTTTCGGCCTATCTGGCTGCAGGCGTGATCTCGCCGCGCCAATGCCTGCACGCCGCCCTGCAAAGCAATCAGGGTGAATTCGAAAGCGGCAAGGTCGGCGCCGTCACCTGGATCAACGAACTGCTGTGGCGCGAGTTCTACAAACATATTCTCGTCGGTTATCCGCGGGTTTCACGGCATCGCGCATTCCGTCCGGAAACCGAAGCCCTGGCCTGGCGCGACGCACCAGA
Source organism: Pseudomonas sp. 3-2 (assembly GCF_019710535.1). Taxonomy (NCBI): domain Bacteria; kingdom Pseudomonadati; phylum Pseudomonadota; class Gammaproteobacteria; order Pseudomonadales; family Pseudomonadaceae; genus Pseudomonas; species Pseudomonas sp. 3-2. The sequence goes on from NZ_CP081200.1 coordinate 5,367,331, forward strand.
GGATCTGGCCGCCTGGCAAGAGGCGCGCACCGGCTTGCCGATCATCGATGCAGCCATGCGCCAACTGCTGGAAACCGGCTGGATGCACAACCGCCTGCGGATGGTGGTGGCGATGTTTCTGACCAAGAACCTGTTGATCGACTGGCGCGAAGGCGAGCGTTTCTTCATGCGCCACCTGATCGACGGCGATCTGGCCGCCAACAACGGCGGCTGGCAGTGGAGTTCCTCGACCGGCACCGATTCGGCGCCGTATTTCCGCATCTTCAACCCGCTCAGCCAGTCGGAAAAATTCGACAGCGAAGGCCTGTTCATCAAGCACTGGCTGCCGGAGCTGGCCGGGCTGAACAAGAAAGAAGTGCACAACCCGGCCAGTGCTGGCGGGTTGTTCGGCGTCGCCGACTATCCGGCGCCGATCGTTAATCTGAATGCATCACGGGAGCGGGCGCTGGCAGCGTTCAAGAACCTGCCGTCGCGCGCGTCTCAAGGAGTGAGCGATGAGTGAATTCCTGCGCGGTTTCGCCCAGCGGTTCGCACAGTTGAATAAAGACAACCTGCGCACCCTGGACGGACTGTACAGCGAGGACATTCATTTCACCGATCCGATGCACGAAGTGCAGGGGCTGACGAACCTGCGCGGTTACTTCAGCGAGTTGTACGCCAACGTCAACGAACTGCGCTTCGATTTCCACGGCTTCGACCAGATCGGCGAAGGCGAAGGTTATCTGCGCTGGGTCATGAGTTACCGCCACCCGCGCCTGAGCGGTGGGCAACTGATCCGCGTCGCCGGCTGCTCGCATCTGCTCTGGCGCGACAAGGTTTACCGCCATCGGGATTACTTCGATGCCGGAGCGCTGCTTTATGAACATTTACCTGTATTGGGCCGGGTGATCGCCTGGCTGAAAAGGAGATTGGGATGAGTCGTACAGCTCCACGTCGTTACTGGTTGACCGGTGCCAGCAGTGGCATCGGCGCAGCACTCGCGGAAGACATTCTCAAAAGCGGTGCACAGCTGGCGGTCAGTTCCCGCCAGGTCGCGCCGCTCAAGGTTCTGTCACAACGGTATCCGGGACAGGTTCTGGTGTTGCCCGGCGATCTGACCAACAGCCAGACCGTACGCGAAATTGGCGAACAGATAGCCGCGGACTGGGGCTCGCTGGATACCGTCATCCTCAATGCCGGGACCTGCGAATACGTCGACGCTCACCAGTTCGACGCCTCGATCATCGAGCACGTGGTGCGTACCAACCTGCTCGCCAGCAGCTATTGCATCGAAGCCGCCCTGCCCTTGCTGCGCAAAGGTACGGCACCGCATCTGGTGGGGATGGCCAGCTCGGTGACCTATGTGCCGCTGCCACGCGCCGAAGCCTATGGCGCATCGAAGGCCGGGCTGCGTTATCTGTTCGAATCCCTGCGCATCGACCTGGCGGACGAAGGTATTGAAGTCACGGTAATCAGCCCAGGATTCGTCGATACACCGCTGACCGCCAAAAATGATTTTCCGATGCCACTCAGCTGGCCTGCGGACAAAGCCGCGCGGCATATCTTCGCCAAGCTGAAGGATCGGCCGCTGGAGATCGCCTTCCCCGCACTGTTCATGGCAGCCCTGTGGCCCTTGTCGAAAATGCCCGCCCGCGTACAACTGGCGATTGGCAAACGCATGGTGCGCAGCAACCCGCCGCTCAGGGATGCAACATGAAAATCGCCATCGTCGGCAGCGGCATCGCCGGTTTGACCTGCGCGTACCTGCTCGCACGCCGACACGAAATCACCGTGTTCGAAGCAGACGCCCGGATCGGCGGCCATACGCACACGGTGCCGGTCACCGTGGACGGGCGCGAGTATTCGGTGGACACCGGCTTTATCGTGTTCAACGACTGGACGTATCCGAACTTCATTCGTTTGCTTGGCCAACTGGGTGTGACGTTCAAACCCACCGAGATGAGCTTTTCGGTCAACGATCCGGACACTGGCCTGGAATACAACGGCAACAACCTCAACAGCCTGTTCGCCCAGCGCAGCAATCTGCTGTCCCCAGGATTCTGGGGCATGTTGCGCGACATCCTGCGGTTCAACAAAGAGGCCCGGCGCGACCTTGCCGAACAGCGAATCGCCGCCGACACCACCCTGGACGATTACCTCAAGGCCGGCGGGTACGGCGAGCGTTTCATCCTGCATTACATCGTGCCGATGGGCGCGGCGATCTGGTCGATGCCGATGGCCGAGATGCTCAATTTCCCGCTGCAGTTCTTCGTGCGTTTTTTCGAGAATCACGGGTTGCTGTCGATCAGCAACCGGCCGCAGTGGCAGGTGATCGAGGGTGGCTCAAGTGCTTACATCGCGCCGCTGACCGCGTCGTTCAAGGAACGCATCCGCCTGAACTGCCCGGTGAGCCGGATCGATCGCGATGCGCACGGCGTGGTTATCCACAGCCCGGCCGGCATCGAACGTTTCGACAAAGTGGTGCTGGCCTGTCACAGCGATCAGGCGTTGCGACTGCTGGGAAATCCTGACGATAAAGAACGGGAAATCCTCGGCGCCCTGCCCTACGCCGACAACGAAGTGGTGCTGCACATCGACACCCGCCTGCTGCCCACACGCAAACAGGCCTGGGCCAGCTGGAATTATCGCCTCGGCGGAGCGGGTCATACCCGGGCGGCCGTGACTTATGACATGAACATTCTGCAAGGCCTCCAGAGCGGCACCACGTTCTGCGTCAGCCTTAACCAGAGCGCTGGCATCACGCCGTCCAAGGTGCTGGCGCGCTTCACCTATGCCCACCCGCAATTCAGCCTCGCGGCCGTGGCGGCACAGCAGCGCTGGGCTGAAATCGACGGCGCGCAACACACGCATTATTGCGGCGCCTATTGGGCCAACGGTTTTCATGAGGACGGCGTGGTCAGCGCCCTGCGCGTGGCCGCAGCCTTCGGAGAAAGCCTGTGAACAGCGCGCTCTACAGTGGCTGGATCGCCCATCGGCGATTTGCTCCGCGCCGTCATGAGTTTCGTTACCGGATCGGCATGCTGTATCTCGATCTGGCTGAACAGGAGACCGTGCTGGGCCTGTCCCACCTGGCAGGCACCAGCCGCTTTGCGCCGTTTTCATTCCGCGAAACCGACTACCTGAAAACCTTCACCGGCCGGGGTATACGCCTGAGCGATGCGGTGCGCCAGTTGGTCGGCGAAGCCCTGGGCCATGCGCCGCAAGGTTCGATCTGCCTGCTGACCCAGCCGCGCAGCTGGGGCCTGTCGTTCAACCCGGTGAGTTTTTTCTATTGCCACGAGGCCGACGGCCAACTGGCGGCGATTCTCTGCGAAGTCCGCAACACTCCGTGGCGCGAGCGTTATCACTACGTGCTGCCGGCTCGAGCGCCGACTCAGCTTCAGGACTTTCACCAGCACTTTGCCGTGACCAAGGCCTTTCACGTGTCGCCGTTCCTGCCGCCGGACCTGGAATACCGCATGAGCTTCAGCCCTGCCGCGCAGGTCCTGGGTGTGCACATGGCCGACTGGCAAGGCGAGCAAAAACTGTTCGACGCCACCCTCGATCTGCGACGCGTCCCCCTTGATCGGCGCCACTTGCACCGGCACCTGTGGCGCTTCCCCTGGATGACCGCCAAGACCGCGCTGGCGATTTATTGGCAGGCGCTGCGCCTGTTGCTCAAGCGCACCCCGGTGTATGACCACCAGCGTGCCGACGACCGCTTTCGAACCGCCACCGTACCGACCGAGGAACGCCACCATGAAATCCACTAGCGTCTCGGCCAAAGCCAGCCTGCTCAGCCCCCACGGCCTGAGCGGATCGCTGCTGCGCCGGGGAGTGCTGCGCAAGCTCGAGCAGCTCAAGCAGGGTCAACTGATCGTGATCGAGGACGGCGAACGCCACGTCTTTGGTACGCCGGGCAGCACGCTGGTGGGGGAAATTCAGGTGCTGGATCCCGCCGTCTGGGGGCTGGTCGCCGGCAATGGTTCGATCGGTGCCGGTGAGGCCTTTATTCATGGCTACTGGCGCTCGCCGGATCTGACGGCCGTAGTGCGTGTGTTCGTCAGCAACCTTGAAGTGCTCGACGCCATGGAAGGTGGCCTGGCCCGGCTCGGTCGCCCGCTGGTGCGCGGGCTGCACTGGCTCAACCGCAATACGCGCCAGGGCTCGCAGAAAAACATCGCCGCGCATTACGACCTCGGCAATGACCTGTTCGAGCAGTTCCTCGACCCGACCATGATGTATTCGGCTGCGCAGTTTCTCAGCCCCGACGACAGCCTGGAGCAGGCGCAACTGAACAAACTGGAGCGGATCTGCCAGAAACTCGCGCTCAAGCCCGGTGACCACCTTCTGGAAATCGGCACCGGCTGGGGCAGCATGGCGCTCTACGCGGCGCAGCACTACGGCTGCAAAGTCACCACCACGACGCTGTCGAAGGAGCAGTTCGCCTTCACCGCGGCCCGCATCGAACGCCTCGGTTTGCAGGATCAAGTGACGCTGCTGCTCAAGGACTACCGCGACCTCACCGGCCAGTACGACAAACTGGTGTCGATCGAAATGATCGAGGCGGTCGGCCACCGCTTCCTGCCGACCTACTTCAAACAGTGCGCGCACCTGCTCAAGAACAACGGCCTGATGCTGTTGCAAGCAATCACCATCCGCGAACAGCGCTACGAACAGGCGCGCCGTGGCGTGGACTTCATCCAGCGCTACATTTTCCCCGGCGGTGCCCTGCCCTGCGTACAGAAAATGCTCGAAATCGTCGGCCGCGACACCGACATGAACCTGCTGCACATGGAAGACTTCGGCCTGCATTACGCCCGCACCCTGCGTCTGTGGCACGAGAACTTTCGCCATGCTCACGGCCGTCTGAGCGAACTGGGCTATGACGATTACTTCCTCAGGTTGTGGGAGTTCTACCTGTGTTACTGCGAGGGTGGATTCCTCGAGCGCACCATCGGCACCGCACAGCTGGTGCTGGCCAAACCGGCGGCGATGACCGCGCCTTTGCTGGGCCGATTCGATGCTTGAGCGGTTGGCCAACGCGGTGCTGTTCCAGATCGGCTGGCTGGCCTGCGTGCTCGGCGGTAACAGTTTGTGGTTGCTGCTGGCGCTGGCGGTGCTGGTGATTCATCTGCGCTGGATCAGCAATTGGGCGCATGAAGGCCGATTGATCCTCAGCGTGGTGATTATCGGCACGGCGGTGGACAGCGTGTTGCGCGGCCTCGGGGTTTTCGAGTTCAAGGATCTGTCGCCGCTGATTCCGCTGTGGCTGATGTTGCTGTGGGCGTTGTTCGCCACGACATTGCGTCATTGCCTGCAATGGAGCGCACGGCCGTGGTGGCTGGCCAGTCTGCTCGGCGCGGCAGGTGGCGCGCTGTCCTATGGCGCCGGCGGACGACTGGCCGGTGTGCAATTTCCTTTCGGTGAGTTACCGACCCTGATCGGCATCGCACTGCTGTGGGCGTTGCTGTTTCCGCTGCTGCACCAATTGTCCCGACGGCTGGCGCGTTAAACGCCTGTCAGGCCTTTCACACGCTCACCGGTCACTGCCGTACACTGGCGCCATGAAAACCATTCCCCATCGGCAAATTGCCGAGCCTGAGGTCACCTGTTCGACCTGTGCAGCCTGCTGCTGTCAGCTTGAGGTGATGCTGATCACCGACACTGGCGTCCCCGAGCGTTTTATCGATACCGACGATTGGGGTGGCGAGGTGATGCTGCGTCTGGACGACGGCTGGTGCGCGGCGCTGGATCGCGACACGATGATGTGCACGATTTACGAGAAGCGCCCGCTGATCTGCCGCGAATTCGAAATGGGCGCCCCGGAATGCATCGACGAACGCCAGGGAATTGCCACGGCGTATCGCTGACCGTTCAGTCACCCTAAAACGACTGTGGGAGCGAGCCTGCTCGCGATAACGGATCACCAGTCAACATAAGCATTGATTGTGAAATCGCAATCGCGAGCAAGCTCGCTCCCACTCTTTTTACATGAAGCCGTTTTACAGCGGCATCGTGTAATGCAGTGCGTAGCTTTCCACCCCGTCGTTTTCGCTGCTCAGACCGGCGTTGGAATAGTGCGTCGCACGGATCCCGACTTCATGCCCGCCATTGAAGCGCAGGCCGAAACCGATACGGTCTTCGAACTGGAAGGAGCCGCCGAGCTTGTTGTCTTCGTATTCGGTGTTGGAGAACAGCGCCACGCCGATCCCCGCCTCGACATACGGTTTGACCGACTGACCGGCAAACTCGTAAACAAATACCGGCGAGAACGACAGGCTGTTGTTGCTCGACGTCTTGTCGCCTTCCCAATAAGTGTAGGCACCGCTCCAGTAACCGGTCAGACGACCCACGTCACTTTGCAGCCAGCTTTTATCCCAATCGAAATTCATGCCCAGGCGATAAGTCATGGTCGAATCGCTGGTAGCACCCACTGCAAACTCGACGCCAGCAGCTTGTGCGGTAAAACTTTGCCCCATCAGTGCAGCCGCAATCGCGGCCAAGCAGAATAGTCGCTTCACGTTGAAACTTCCTTTTCCGGAACGATCGTTTGGTTTTTTAGGTCACTCTGCGCTATAGAAATCTGCGCTTGGTCAGAAGTTCAGCTGACTTTTTAGATATTTCACATTTTTTTTACAAAGTGAATCTTTTAACGTCGCCAACGACTTGATCCAGCAGGACCAGGGTCTTGCGTAAAGACGCGGGATCGGCGCTGGTCCAGAATCTGACCGGTCGGTTCGGACCTTCGGCGAGCAGATCACGCTCGGCCAGCAGCCGCTGCAGTTGCCGCGCTACCGCCGCGCCGGTATCGATCAGGCTGATGCTCTCGGGGATCATCGACTTGAGCATCGGCTTGAGAAACGGGTAATGGGTGCAGCCCAGAATGATCGTGTCGCAGCCGTTGGCCAGTAGCGGGTCAACGTAGTGCTTGAGCAATGCACGCAACTCGGCGCTGTGCAGATCGCCGCTTTCAATCCGCTCGACCAGTCCAGGACACGGCTGAGTGATGACCCGCACATCCGTGGCGAAGCGGTCGAGCAATGCGGCGAACTTGGCGCTCTGCAAGGTGCCGGTGGTGGCGAGTACGCCGACCACGCCGCTGCGGGTGGCCGCGGCGGCCGGTTTGACCGCCGGCTCCATGCCGACGATCGGCCAGTCGGGAAAGTCCCGGCGCAGATCGGCAACGCCGGCCACGGTCGCGGTATTGCACGCGATCACCAGCGCCTTGGCCCCCTGCTCGCGGAAAAAACCGGCCATCACGCTACAACGCTGGCGGATGAATTCCGGGGTTTTCTCGCCATAAGGGATGTGGCCGCAATCGCCGAGGTACAGCAGCGATTCATTCGGCAGCAGGTGCTGGATTTCCGCCAGCACCGACACGCCGCCGACACCGGAGTCGAATACGGCGATCGGCGCTTCACGCATGCTGCGAACCACAGACGCTGCAACCGGGGTCGCGCTTGACCCGCAGCTCACGGAAGCGCGAACCCAGCGCATCGATCAACAGCAGACGGCCCACCAGTGGTTCGCCAAAACCCGCCAGCAACTTCAAGGCTTCCAGCGCTTGCAGGCTGCCGACCAGACCGACCAGCGGCCCGACCACGCCGGCTTCGCTGCAAGTGAGTTCGGCTTCGCTGCCGTGACCGTACAGGCAGTGGTAGCACGGGCTTTCGGCGCGACGCGGGTCGAACACCGAGAGTTGCCCCTCGAGGCGGATCGCCGCGCCGCTGACCAAGGGCTTGCGTGCCGCCACGCACGCGGCGTTGACCGCTTCGCGGGTAGAGAAATTGTCCGAGCAGTCGAGCACCAGATCCACCGCCGCCACGGCTGCGGCGAGGGAATCCTCGTCCAGCGCCTGACGATGAGGCACCAGTTTGATTTCAGGATTGATCGCGCTCAGGCGCTTGAGCGCCGAGTCGACCTTGGTCATGCCGACGCTGTCGGTGTCGTGGATGATCTGGCGTTGCAGGTTGGTCAGGTCGACCGTGTCGAAATCCGCCAGGTGCAACTCACCGACACCCGCCGCCGCCAGATACAAGGCCACCGGCGCACCGAGACCACCGAGGCCGACGATCAATACCCGGCTGTCCTTGAGCTTCAACTGTCCATCGATGTCGATGTGTTGCAGCAGGATCTGCCGACTGTAGCGCAACAATTCCTGATCATTCAGCACGGCAGGCGCCCCAGGCTGATCCGTTGATGGCCGCCCAGATCGGTGCGGCTGTGGACTTCGTCAAAACCTTGCGTCAGCAGCAGATCGCGCACGGCTTCGGCTTGATCATAGCCGTGTTCGAGCATCAGCCAGCCACCGGCCTCGAGATGGGCCGGCGCCTGGGCGATGATCAGCCGCAGATCGTCGAGCCCGTCGATGCCGGCCACCAAGGCGCTTTCCGGCTCGAAACGCACATCACCTTCAACCAGATGCGGATCGGCGGCGCGGATGTACGGCGGGTTGCTGATGATCAGCTCGAAACGCTTGCCTTCAAGGGCGCTGAACCAGTGACTGCTCAGCACCGTTGCGTTATTCAGGTGCAGACGCTGGCGATTGCGTTCGGCCAGGGCCACGGCTTCCAGCACGCGATCCACGGCGGTGACCTTCCACGCCGGGCGCTCGCTGGCCAGAGCCAGGGCAATCGCCCCGCTGCCGGTGCCCAGATCGAGAACTTTGGCCGGGGTCGCCGGCAGCAACTCCAGCGCGGCTTCCACCAGCAGTTCGGTGTCCGGGCGCGGGATCAGCGTGTGCGGTGCGACTTCCAGATCCAGCTTCCAGAAACCCTGCTGGCCCAGAATGTAGGCCACCGGCTCGCCGCTGCGGCGGCGTTGCAGGTATTCGGCAAAGACCAGTGCGGCTTCGCTGGGCACGATGCGCTCGGGCCAGGTGTGGAGAAAACTGCGCGACTTGCCCAGCGCGGCGGCCAGAAGCAATTCGGCGTCCAGACGCGCGGTAGGCGAATCCGGCAGTTCGGCGGCGCGCAACAGGCTGGCGATGATGGTCATTTACTCACCTATCGCTGCGAGCTGGTCAGCCTGGTATTCGGCCAGCAACGGCTCGATCACCGCTTCGACGCCGCCGGCGAGGATTTCGTCGAGGGAATACAGGGTCAGGTTGACGCGATGGTCGGTGACCCGGCCCTGGGCAAAATTGTAGGTGCGGATACGCTCGGAGCGGTCACCGGAGCCCACCAGCAATTTACGTTCGCTGGCGATGGCGTTGGCCGCCGCAGCAGTCTGCTGGTCGTTGAGCTTGGCCGCCAGCCAGGCCATCGCCCGGGCACGGTTCTTGTGCTGGGAACGTTCTTCCTGGCACTCGACAACGGTGCCGGTCGGGATGTGGGTGATGCGGATCGCCGAGTCGGTGGTGTTGACGTGCTGACCACCGGCCCCGGAGGAGCGGTAAGTGTCGACGCGCAAATCCGCCGGGTTGATCTCGATGGCTTCACGCTCGTCCGGCTCGGGCAACACCGCCACGGTGCAGGCCGAGGTGTGGATACGGCCCTGGGATTCGGTGGCGGGTACACGCTGTACACGGTGCGCGCCGGATTCGAATTTCAGCTTGCCGTAAACGTTGTCGCCTTCGATGCGGGCGATGACTTCTTTATAGCCGCCATGTTCGCCTTCGTTCTCCGAAAGGATTTCCACCCGCCAGCCACGCCGTTCGGCGTAACGCGAATACATGCGGAACAGGTCGCCGGAGAAGATCGCCGCCTCGTCGCCACCGGTGCCGGCGCGGATTTCGAGGAACACGTTGCGCCCGTCGTTGGGATCCTTGGGCAGCAGCATGCGTTGCAGGTCGGATTCCAGCGTGATCAGCAATTCCTTGGCTTCGCGGACTTCTTCCACGGCCATTTCACGCATGTCCGGGTCGCTGTCCTTGAGCAGCGCCTGCGCGCCTTCAAGATCGCTTTGTACGCCGAGCAACTTTTTATAGCCTTGTACCACCGGCTCAAGTTCGGCGTATTCCTTGGAATAGGCGCGGAATTTGGTCTGGTCGGAAATGACTTCGCCGTCGCCGAGCAGCGCGGTCAGTTCCTCGAAACGGTCCTGGAGAATGTCCAGCTTATTGAGCAGTGACGCTTTCATTGCGGTTTTTTATCCGAAAAGCTATCCGGTGAGCCCTCGAGGGCAAAGAGTTCCTGAGCCATGGCCAGCGCATCGAGGCGGCCTTCGGCAGAAAGCTTTTTCAACTGCACGCTCGGGGCGTGCAGGAGTTTGTTGGTCAGGCCACGGGCCAGTTGCCCGAGGACGTCTTCGGCGTTGCCGCCATTGGCCAGCAGGCGCAGGGCCTTTTGCAGTTCTTCGTCGCGCAGGCGTTCACTCTGTTGACGATAGGCCTTGAGCACATCGACCGCCGCCAGCTCGCGCAGGCGCACCATGAAATCGTCGGCGCCGACCGAAACCATCTCTTCGGCCGCCTGCGCTGCACCCTGACGGCTCTTGAGGTTTTCGGCGACTACTTCGTGCAGATCGTCGACGCTATAGAGGTAAACGTCGTCGAGTTCGCCGACTTCCGGCTCGATGTCACGGGGAACAGCGATGTCGACCATGAAGATCGGCTTGTGCTTGCGCAGCTTCAGCGCACTTTCCACCGCACCTTTACCAAGGATCGGCAACTGACTGGCGGTGGAGCTGATAACGATGTCGCTGCGCACCAGTTCAGCCGGGATGTCCGAGAGCAACACTGCGTGGGCACCGAACTGCTCGGCGAGCAGGCTGGCGCGCTCCAGCGTCCGGTTGGCGACCACGATGCGCTTGACACCCAGTTCATGCAGATGGCGGGCGACCAGGGTGATGGTCTCGCCGGCACCGATCAGCAGGGCCTGGCTGCGTTGCAGGTCGCTGAAAATCTGTTTGGCCAGGCTGACGGCGGCAAACGCCACGGACACCGGGTTTTCACCGATGGCAGTGTCGGTGCGCACCTGCTTGGCAGCATTGAAGGTCGCCTGGAACAGTCGCCCGAGCAGCGGCCCGATGGTGCCGGCCTCGCGGGCCACGGCGTAGGCCGATTTCATCTGGCCGAGAATCTGCGGTTCGCCCAGCACCAGCGAGTCGAGCCCGGAGGCGACGCGCATCATGTGACGAACGGCCGCATCGTCTTCATGCACATAAGCACTCGCGCGCAGCTCATCGAGGCTTAAATGGTGATAGTCGGCCAGCCAGCGCAGCACGATATCGGCCGACAGCTGATCCTGTTCTATATACAGCTCACTGCGATTGCAGGTGGAGAGGATCGCAGCTTCGCGGCTGTCGGTGAGTCGGCAGAGCTGCTGCAAGGCCTCCACCAGCTGCTCAGGGGTAAAGGCCACGCGCTCGCGGACGTCTACTGAAGCAGTCTTGTGGTTGATACCGAGTGCAAGGAAGGCCATTCAAGGTCGCTGATGGTGACGTGAAGCCGGCAATTGTCCTACTTCGTCAGATTCAGAACAACTACCGCTGACTATTGTCCCAATTGCCGGCCCCTATAATGGCCACAATCGAGACTCGGTTATGTTTGGCCGAAGGCTTGTGTCATGATGATCCGACCGCAGGTTAGTCGTCCTCTTCCTATATGAATAGATCTTCCGCGTTGCTCCTCGCTTTTGTCTTCCTCAGCGGCTGCCAGGCCTTGGCCCCCGTTCCGCAGGACGGTGCCTCACCGGTCGAAGACACCACGCCGGCCCCTGAAAAGCCCAAGGTTTACAGCTCGTTCAGCCAGGAGACGGTGTTCAGCCTGCTGAGCGCCGAGCTCGCCGGTCAGCGCAATCGTTTCGACATTGCCCTGGACAACTACGTGACCCAGGCCATCAACACCCAGGATCCGGGTGTTTCCGAGCGTGCGTTCCGCATCGCCGAGTACCTGGGCGCCGACCAGCCGGCCCTCGATACCGCGCTGATCTGGGCGAAAAACGCCCCGGACGACCTCGAAGCGCAACGCGCCGCCGCCGTTCAACTGGCGCGCGCCGGGCGTTATGACGACTCGATGGTCTATATGGAGAAAGTCCTGCAGGGCAAGGGCGACACCCATTTCGACTTCCTCGCGCTGTCGGCCGCCGATACCGATCAGGAAACCCGCAACGGCCTGATGAAAAGCTTCGACCGCCTGTTGCAGCGTCACCCGAACAACAATCAGCTGATTTTCGGCAAGGCCCTGCTGATGCAGCAGGATGGCGACACCAAAGGTGCGCTTGCCCTGCTCGAAGACCATCCGCCGGAAGACGGCGAGATCGCCCCGATCCTGCTGCGCGCGCGCCTGCTGCAAGGACTGAATCGCGGCGACGAAGCGCTGCCGCTGCTACAAAAGAGCATCAAGAAGTATCCGGACGACAAGCGCCTGCGCCTGACCTACGCGCGGATGCTGGTGGAACAGGACAGGATGGACGACGCCAAGGTCGAGTTCTCCACCCTGGTTCAGCAATACCCGGAAGACGACGAACTGCGTTATTCCCTGGCGCTGGTCTGCCTCGAAGCCAAGGCCTGGGACGAGGCCAAGGACTATCTGGAAGACCTGATCGCCCGGGAAAGCCATGTCGATTCGGCGCACCTGAACCTGGGCCGCATTGCCGAAGAGCGCAACGACCCGCAAGGCGCGCTCATCGAGTATGCCCAGGTCGGCCCGGGCAACGACTATCTGCCGGCGCAACTGCGTCAGGCCGATATTCTGATGAACAACGGCAAGACCGCCGAAGCCCAGAGCAAACTGGCCGCCGAGCGTGACGAGCAGCCGGATTACGCGATCCAGCTGTACCTGATCGAAGCCGAAACCCTGTCCGCCAATAATCAGGGCGACAAGGCCTGGAAAGTCCTGCAACAAGCCTTGCAGCAGTACCCGGACGATCTGAATCTGCTTTACACCCGCGCGATGCAGGCGGAAAAACGCAATGACCTGGCGCAGATGGAAAAAGACCTGCGCCTGATCATCAAGCGCGATCCGGACAACGCCATGGCCCTCAACGCCCTCGGCTACACGCTGTCCGACCGCACCACCCGCTACGCTGAAGCCAAGGCGCTGATCGAGCAGGCGCACCAGATCAACCCGGAAGACCCGGCAGTGCTCGACAGCCTCGGCTGGGTGAACTTTCGCATGGGCAATCTGGAAGACGCCGAGAAATACCTGCGTCAGGCCCTCGAGCGTTTCCCCGATCATGAAGTCGCCGCGCATCTGGGCGAAGTGCTGTGGGCCAAGGGCAAACAGCGCGAAGCAAAACAAATCTGGGGCAAGTTCCTCAAAGACCAGCCTGACAGCACCATCCTGCGCAGCACCATCAAGCGCCTGACCGGATCCGAGACTCTTTAACTCATGTTTTTGCGCCACGTCATAGTTTTCAGCTTCATCGCCCTGCTCGCCGGTTGCGCGGGCTTCGGCGCCCGTGAATCGGTCGAAGGCCACGGCAATCCGGGCCAATGGCGCGAGCACAAACAACAACTGACCGGCCTCGACGGCTGGCAGATCGACGGCAAGATCGGCATCCGCGCCCCGAAAGATTCGGGCAGCGGCACGCTGTTCTGGCTGCAACGTCAGGATTACTACGACATCCGCCTGTCCGGCCCGCTGGGTCGTGGCGCGGCGCGACTGACCGGCCGTCCGGGCGCAGTGTCGCTGGAAGTGGCGAATCAGGGCCGTTATGAAGCGCCGACTCCGGAAGCGCTGGTCGAAGAGCAACTGGGCTGGAAACTGCCGGTCTCGCATCTGGCCTGGTGGGTTCGAGGCCTCCCGGCACCGGACAGCAAAAGCCGTCTGACCCTGGACGGCAACAGCCGTCTGGCCAATCTGGATCAGGATGGCTGGCAGGTCGAATACCTCAGCTATGCCGAACAGAACGGTTACTGGCTGCCCGAGCGGATCAAGCTGCACGGTACCGATCTGGACGTGACGCTGGTCATCAAGACCTGGCAACCGCGCAAATTGGGGCAATAACGCATGACCGCTCCACGCCTCACTTTGCCTTCGCCAGCCAAACTCAATTTGATGCTGCACATTCTCGGTCGTCGTGAAGACGGTTATCACGAGTTGCAGACGCTTTTTCAGTTCCTCGACTACGGCGACGAAATCACCTTCGCCGTACGTGACGACGGCGTGATTCGCCTGCACACCGAATTCGAAGGCGTGCCCCGCGACAGCAATCTGATCGTGCGCGCTGCGAAGAAACTCCAGGAACAATCCGGCTGCTCGCTCGGCATCGATATCTGGATCGACAAGATCCTGCCGATGGGCGGCGGCATTGGTGGCGGCAGCTCGAATGCGGCCACCACCCTGCTCGGTCTCAATCATTTGTGGCAACTGGGTTGGGATGAAGATCGCCTGGCAGCACTGGGCCTGACGCTGGGCGCGGACGTGCCGGTGTTCGTGCGTGGCCACGCAGCTTTCGCCGAAGGTGTCGGCGAGAAACTGACCCCGGTCGAGCCCGCCGAACCGTGGTACGTCGTGCTCGTTCCGCAAGTCTCTGTTAGTACGGCAGAAATTTTTTCAGATCCTTTGTTGACACGTAACACGCCGCCCATTAAAGTGCGCCCCGTTCCCGAGGGAAACAGTCGAAATGACTGCTTGCCGGTGGTCTCGAGGCGTTATCCAGAAGTACGTAACGCATTGAATTTGTTAGGTAATTTTACCGAAGCAAAACTCACCGGAACTGGAAGTTGTGTGTTTGGGGGCTTCCCAAGCAAAGCTGAAGCTGATAAAGTCTCGGCCCTTCTGACAGAGACCCTTACAGGGTTTGTAGCAAAAGGAAGCAACGTTTCGATGTTGCATCGCAAGCTGCAAAGTCTGCTCTAAAGGAATCAAGTGCCCGGCACTTGCAAGCAACAGATACAGGGGCGTCGCCAAGCGGTAAGGCAGCAGGTTTTGATCCTGCCATGCGTTGGTTCGAATCCAGCCGCCCCTGCCATTTTCCTATACTCATCCAGGTATACCCTCAGCCTTCAGGTACTGCGCGTGTCCAAGATGATGGTCTTTACGGGGAACGCTAACCCCGATCTGGCTCGGCGTGTCGTACGTCAGCTGCATATCCCTCTCGGTGACATCTCTGTCGGTAAATTCTCCGACGGCGAAATTACAGCCGAGATCAATGAAAACGTTCGCGGTAAAGACGTCTTCATTATTCAGCCGACTTGCGCTCCGACCAACGATAACCTGATGGAACTGGTAGTGATGGCTGATGCCTTCCGCCGCTCCTCGGCTACTCGTATCACTGCTGTTATTCCTTATTTTGGTTATGCCCGTCAGGATCGCCGTCCGCGTTCCGCACGTGTGGCTATCAGCGCGAAAGTCGTTGCTGACATGCTCACCGTAGTCGGCATCGACCGTGTTCTCACGGTTGATCTGCATGCTGACCAGATTCAGGGCTTCTTCGATATTCCGGTAGATAACATCTACGGCTCCCCGGTTCTGGTGGATGACATCGAAGATCAGCGCTTCGAGAACCTGATGATCGTGTCCCCGGACATTGGTGGCGTCGTGCGTGCACGTGCCGTTGCCAAATCCCTGGGCGTGGATCTCGGGATCATCGACAAACGCCGTGAAAAAGCCAATCACTCTGAAGTGATGCATATCATCGGTGATGTCGAAGGGCGTACCTGCATCCTGGTCGATGACATGGTCGATACCGCCGGCACTCTGTGCCACGCGGCCAAGGCCCTGAAAGAGCATGGCGCAGCCAAGGTCTTTGCCTACTGCACACACCCTGTGCTGTCGGGTCGGGCCATCGAGAATATCGAAAATTCCGTGCTGGACGAGCTGGTGGTCACTAACACCATCCCGCTGTCCGCTGCAGCACAAGCCTGTGCACGTATCCGTCAACTGGATATCGCACCGGTTGTTGCCGAAGCGGTTCGCCGCATCAGCAATGAAGAATCGATCAGCGCGATGTTCCGTTAAGGGCCCTGCCCTTCTCGAAATGTCTCGTTGACGAAAAGCGCCCCGCCCCGGCATTTCTGCCGGGGCGGGGCTTTTTTGCCCATACCGTGTTCGGCGCTGGTCGCAAACGCCACTCGGTCATGGCTATTTTGGAGATACAAAATGAACGATTTTACTTTGAATGCTGAACTGCGTTCCGACCTGGGGAAAGGTGCGAGCCGCCGCCTGCGTCGTCTCGCTGCCCTGGTTCCAGCTGTTGTTTACGGTGGCGACAAAGCCCCTGAATCCATCAGCATGCTGGCTAAAGAAGTTGCCAAACTGCTCGAAAACGAAGCTGCCTACAGCCACGTTATCGAACTGAACGTTGGTGGCACCAAGCAGAACGTGATCATCAAGGCTCTGCAACGTCACCCGGCCAAAGGCCACGTGATGCACGCTGACTTCGTACGCGTTGTAGCTGGCCAGAAACTGACCGCTATCGTTCCTGTGCACTTCATCAACGAAGCTGCTCCAGTGAAGAAAGGCGGCGAAATCTCGCACGTTGTTGCCGAGATCGAAGTTTCCTGCCTGCCGAAAGATCTGCCTGAGTTCATCGAAGTCGACCTGGCTAACGCTGAAATCGGCACCATCGTTCACCTGTCGGACATCAAGGCTCCTAAAGGCGTTGAGTTCGTTGCTCTGGCACACGGCGATGACAAGGCTGTTGCCAACGTCCACGCTCCACGTGTTGCTCCAGAAGCTACCGAAGAAGGCGCAGCAGAGTAATTCACTCTGTCATGCCTGAGTGAGCAGGTAACATCGCGGACTGGAACGTAGCGAGAAAGCGGGCGGGAACGCGGAGTTTACATCCATGGTAAATGAGCATTTTTCGTCCACTTTCGCCGCCTTCCCTGATCGCGGCGATGTTATCCACCACTCAAAGGAAGGGCCCCTATCGTGACTGCCATCAAACTGATCGTTGGCCTGGGAAATCCAGGCGCTGAATACGAGCAGACCCGGCATAACGCAGGGGCCCTTTTTGTTGAGCGCATCGCCCACGCACAGAATGTGAATCTCGTGGCCGATCGCAAGTATTTCGGCCTGACCGGGCGTTTTTCGCATCAGGCTCAGGATGTTCGTCTGCTGATTCCCACCACCTACATGAACCGCAGCGGCCAGGCCGTGGCGGCACTCGCCGGTTTCTTCCGCATCAAGCCTGAAGAGATCCTGGTGGCACACGACGAACTCGATCTGCCTCCGGGCGTCGCCAAACTCAAAGTCGGCGGCGGCCATGGCGGTCACAACGGGTTGCGCGACATCATTGCGCAATTGGGCAATCAGAATACGTTCCACCGCCTGCGGCTTGGCATCGGCCACCCGGGCGTCGCCAGTATGGTTTCAAATTTCGTCCTGGGTCGTGCGCCACGCGCCGAACAGGAAAAACTCGATGCCAGCATCGACTTTGCCCTCGGCGTGCTGCCGGATATCCTCGCCGGTGAATGGAACCGCGCGATGAAAAACCTGCACAGCCAGAAGGCCTGACTCTAATCCGAGGGGAAACACCATGGGATTCAATTGCGGCATCGTCGGCCTGCCTAACGTCGGCAAGTCCACCCTGTTCAACGCCCTGACCAAATCCGGGATCGCGGCCGAGAACTTCCCCTTCTGCACCATCGAGCCGAACAGCGGCATTGTGCCGATGCCGGATCCGCGTCTGGACGCTCTGGCGGCCATCGTCAATCCGAAGCGCATCCTGCCGACCACCATGGAATTCGTCGACATCGCGGGCCTGGTTGCCGGCGCGTCGAAAGGTGAAGGTCTGGGCAACAAGTTCCTGGCCAACATCCGCGAAACCGACGCGATCGCTCACGTCGTGCGCTGCTTCGAAGACGAGAACGTGATCCACGTTTCCAACAGCGTCGACCCGAAGCGCGACATCGAAATCATCGACCTGGAACTGATCTTCGCCGACCTCGACAGCTGCGAGAAGCAACTGCAGAAAGTCGCGCGCAACGCCAAGGGCGGTGACAAGGACGCAGTAGCCCAGAAGGCTCTGCTGGAACAACTGATCCCGCACTTCAGCGAAGGCAAGCCTGCGCGCAGCCTGATGAAGAACATGAGCGCCGACGAAAAGGCGATCATCAAGGGCTTCCACCTGCTGACCACCAAGCCGGTCATGTACATCGCCAACGTCGCTGAAGACGGTTTCGAGAACAACCCGCATCTGGACGTGGTCAAAGCCATCGCCGAAGAAGAAGGCGCGATGGTTGTTCCGGTCTGCAACAAGATCGAAGCGGAAATCGCCGAGCTGGACGACGGCGAAGAGAAAGACATGTTTCTCGAGGCCCTGGGCCTGGAAGAGCCTGGCCTGAACCGCGTGATCCGCGCCGGCTACGAAATGCTGCACCTGCAGACCTACTTCACCGCCGGTGTCGAAGAAGTCCGCGCCTGGACGGTCCGCGTCGGTGCCACCGCACCGCAAGCCGCTGGTGTGATCCACACTGACTTCGAGAAAGGCTTCATCCGCGCCGAAGTGATCGCCTACAACGACTTCATCCAGTACAAGGGCGAAGCAGGCACCAAGGAAGCCGGTAAATGGCGCCTGGAAGGCAAAGACTACATCGTCAAGGACGGCGACGTGATGCACTTCCGCTTCAACGTGTAAAAGCTGCACCCATGAAAAAGCCGCGTTTGATACGCGGCTTTTTTGTGCCTGAAATTCGGCCCGTCAGGCCTTCTTGGTTCTTGGCAGGAAGATCGCCAGCACCCCGAACAGCGGCAGGAACGAGCACAGGAAGTACACGTATTCGATGCCGTGAATGTCCGCCAGATGACCGAGCAACGCCGCGCCAATCCCGCCGAAACCGAACATCAGACCGAAGAACACCCCGGCAATCATCCCGACATTGCCCGGCACCAGTTCCTGCGCGTACACCACAATCGCCGAGAAGGCCGAAGCCAGGATGAAGCCGATCACCACGCTCAGGACGCTGGTCCAGAACAGGTCGACATGGGGCATGAGCAGCGTGAACGGTGCCACGCCGAGGATCGAGAACCAGATCACCGCCTTGCGCCCGATCTTGTCGCCAATCGGCCCGCCAAAGAACGTACCCGCCGCCACCGCGCCGAGGAACAGGAACAGATGCAGCTGCGAACTGGCCACCGACAGGTCGAACTTCTCGATCAGGTAAAAGGTGAAGTAACTGGTCAGGCTGGCCATGTAGAAATACTTGGAGAACACCAGCAGACCCAGCACCACCAGCGCACTGACCACCCTGCCCTTCGAAAGTCCATGAGTGGCGGCCTGGCCGGCCTTGAGCTTGAACAGGTTCAGGTGATGGGCGTACCAGCGACTGATGCGATAGAGCACGAACAACGCAAACACCGCGAACAGCCCGAACCACGCCACGTTGCCCTGCCCGAAAGGAATGATGATCGCCGCTGCCAGCAACGGGCCGAAGGCTGAACCGGCGTTACCACCGACCTGAAAGGTCGATTGCGCCAGACCGAAACGCCCGCCCGAGGCCAACCGCGCGATGCGGGAAGCTTCAGGGTGGAAGGTCGAAGAGCCGATGCCGATCAGCGCCGCCGCCAGCAAGATAAGAGGGAAACTGCCGACCATCGACATCATGACAATGCCGATCAACGTGCACACGGAACCGGCGGGCAGCAGCCACGGTTTCGGATGCCGGTCGGTGTGATAACCGACCCACGGCTGCAACAGCGACGCGGTCAACTGAAAGGTCAGGGTAATCAGGCCGACCTGGGTAAAACTCAAACCATAGTTGGCCTTGAGCATCGGATAGATCGACGGCAGCACCGACTGGATCAGGTCATTGATCAAATGCGCCAGCGCCACCGCGCCGATGATGCGCATCACCAGTGGACTGCTCTGGGGAGGAGCGGACGCCGAGGCAGCGGCGGTCTGAACGTTGCTGATAGCCATGGGAATTTCCGGACTGCAGATGGGTGCACGCGGGCAGGTGCGTCAATGTGCCATTTTTCGGTGCGCCAGCGCCATCCCCTTAGCCAGCTAACGAACTATTCAGTCGTCGCGCCACAAGTGATAGCGCAACGCCATGGTCTGAATCTTGCCTTGCTTATCCGCTTGAACGCGGCGCCCTTACAAAGGGCATCGAGAATGGGAAGTTTCGCTACAGAGCCGGCCTACAGAGCGGGCAAGGGTGAACTTTCGAGGCCTTTTAGCAGGGCACCAATCCCGGTCGCAACGACCGCGATGCACGCCGATGGTGCGTGGTGTCCAGAGGAGTCATGGGGCATGCAGGCTTTTTTATCACCGGGGATCAGGTTGCTGGGGCGATTTGGGTTCGCACGTAAATTCCAGTTGTTGTTTCTGCTGTTTATCCTGCCATTGGCCGGCAGCCTGTTGATGATCGGCCAGGACTATCGCGACAAACTTAACCTGATCGCCGGTGAACGTGCCGGTGTGCGGCAGTTGCTCGCCCTCGATGCACTCGACAACCTGCTCGCCGCCCAACGCGACCGCGCCGCCCGCTGGCGCGCCACGGAAACCAACCGCCAGCCGACACCCGCGACTCTGGCCGCCGTGGCCGCCTTCGATGGCGTGCAGCCTGCCGTTGCCCAAGCGACGCTGGAGCTGGGCAGTGCCTTGCAAGCCGAAGGCGCGGAAGGTGAAACCCTGACCCGCTATCAGGCCCTGCAAGCCGCGCTCAACGGTCTGGACTCGAAAAGCCTTTCCGGTGTCGGTTGGTGGCCGGATGGTTACGACCGCTTCACCAACGCCCTCAGCGCCCTGCAAGCTTTGCGTGAGCAAATCGCGATGGACAATCGCCTGATCCTCGCGCCATGGCTGGAAACCTATCTGCTGACACAGATTTCCACCCAGCACGCACCGGATCTGATCGAGCGGGTCGGCCGACTGGCAGCCGTCGGCCAGGCGTCCGTGGTTTCCGGTCAGTTCACCCTGCAAAGCCGTCTGCAACTGCGTGACCTGCGCAGCCGTATCGGCGATGCCCGCGAGCAGTTGGTAAAAACCGCTGGCCTGCTTGAAGCGCGTCTGCCGCCAGCTCTGCAAAGCTGGGCCGGGCAATATCACGACAGCCTCAAGCAGCTGGATGCCGGTCTCAAAGTGCTGGATGACGGCGTGTTCGGCGGCAGCATCAATCTCAAGCCGGAAGAGTTCGAGCGCAGCCTCGACGCCCTGCTCGGCAACCTCGCCACGCTGCGCCAGCAATCGCTGGTGTCGCTGGATCAGCGGCTGGATGACTACCACGGATCGGCGATTCGTCAGTTCATCGTTGTCGCGGCGGTCTTCGGTTGCCTGTTGCTGGCGGCGCTATATTTGTTCGTGTGCCTGCAAGCCTCGATCCGTCGTAGCGCCAGCGGCATCACGCTGCTCGCCGAGGCTCTGCGCGACGGCAATCTGAGCTTGCAAGTGCCGGTCGTGGGCCGTGATGAATTGGCGTCGATCAGCACCGCGCTTAACGTGGCGGTGGTGCAACTGCGCACCAGCCTGCTGGGTGTCGATCACGAGACTTCGCAACTGAGCAATGCGGTGCGCAGCCTCAACGATCACTCCAGCGGCGCTCTCAGCGAAGTCGAGGCGCAGCAATTGCAGATCAGCCAGATCGCCGCAGCGGCCACGCAACTGGCGGCGACGTCCCAAGGCGTGGCGCAGAGTTGCGAACAGGCTTCGGGCAGCGCCCAGCACACCCAGCGCATCGCTGCCGACAGCAGCCGTGACAGTCAACGCACCACAGCGAGTATCCAGCAGCTCAATCAGCGCCTGAACGAAACTGCCGCAGCGCTCGGCCGGGTCAGCGAGCAAGGGCAGCAGATTCAATTGGTGGTCGACACCATTCGCGGCGTCGCCGAACAGACCAACCTTCTGGCGCTCAACGCCGCCATCGAGGCCGCTCGTGCGGGTGAACAGGGTCGCGGTTTTGCCGTGGTGGCCGACGAGGTGCGCAGCCTGTCGCAACGTACGCAATCATCCACGGCGCAGATCGCCGGTACGGTCGACAGCCTGCGCAATACGGTCAACGAAGCCGTGAGCCTGATGGAAGCGGCATGCGGCCAGGCGCAATCGGACGCGGAAGCCGTCACGGGACTGGGCGAACGCCTGGGGGAAATCGCCAGCGCCGTGCAGAGCGTCACCGACACCCTCGCCCAGATCGCCACGGCGGTCGAAGAACAGGCCAGCACCGCCGATGAGGTCAGCGGCAATATCCAGCAGGTGGATCAGGCGGCGGTTCGCCTGCTCGAAGGCGCGCGGGCCGTGAATCTTGCGGCGGACACCTTGAGCCAGGGCAGCCATGCCTTGAGTGCCAACACCGGAAGATTTCAGCTGCGTTGAAAGCCCCTCCCGCGCCGATTTTCGGCGCGGGAGGATAAGCGGTTGAAAATAAGAAGAAATATTTTGAATTTACGCTTGACGCTTTTCCATTTCAGGGGAATAATGCGCGCCACTTGGCTACATAGCTCAGTTGGTTAGAGCATAGCATTCATAATGCTGGGGTCCGGGGTTCAAGTCCCTGTGTAGCCACCAAGTACTAAAAACGGCTTACCGAAAGGTAGGCCGTTTTTTTATGCCTCGAGAAAAGTGCCCTTCCTCAGTGAATCGGCTGGCTCCGTAGGAACCGGGTGCGAAAAGCGTACGAAGAGGATTTTTCGTTCGTTCAGGCACCTGCATCCCTACCAGTCGATTTGATCGCCATCGCGATTGGCCGACAAGCTCCCCTGTCTCGATCCAACGACAGACAGGGAGTTGTCATGGACCCGGACAGAGACCCTTTCGACGATATCTGGCGCCGAAAACTTCCGAACGGTGGCGCCTCATGGGCCGCCTGGTTTCCGCCCCGAAAGCCAGAGGCCCTCTACGTCCCGACGGACGAATGGCCATCCCCAAAACCTCGCGACGATCTGGTTTTTGCCAAGTCCTGCACACCGGACAACTGGTGTCGAACGGATGCCGGCACAACACCTGAGCCCGCCTCCAGTTTCGGCAAGATCATGGTGGCGGGCGCCATACGCTTTCCCGCAGCCAGTAAGGTCGTAGCGAAAGCAATCGGCGCCGATCTGGCCTTGGGGCGCATGGCGGGCGGTGGAATTCTGCAGCAACGTCTCAACTGGGTAATCCGTGGTCCGACAGGCCCGGCCAGTGTTTTCATCCTAGGGATGCTGCCGGCCAGAATGGGCGACGGCACCCTTTATACCGACGAACAACTGCGCACCCTACCCCGCGCCATCACTCGCGTGCGCTTCCAGTTCCGGCGTGATGCCGGTGGGGTCATGCAGGTCTACGGCATCCACACCGGCGCTTCGGGCGACGACTCGGTGCGTACCGTAAAAGTCGAGTGGAACAGCGATAAGAGCGCCATGGAGGCGAAGCTCAACGGCATCACGATTTTGTGGACGCCGCAACGCGGGCCGCTGGGATCGATGCCGCCGCTGGTTCACCCGGAGCACGGCGAAGCACTGAGTACGATCCTCGTCCACCCGATCGCCGCGAACACCGACAGCCAGATTGAAATCCTGCCCGGCGAAGACATCACCGCCGAGGATTGTATTCTGGCGTTTCCGGCGGAGACCGGGTTGAAGTCGTTGTATGTGGTGTTTTCTAAGCCGGCCAGATTGACGCCCGGGACGGTGACGGGGATTGGTGAGGATGTTTCCGGGATATGGCTGGCGGGAGCAGGAACGGGGATTGGTGTGCCAATTCCCACGCGAATAGCGGACAGGCTCAGAGGGCGGGAGTTTTCAAGTTTCGACGCGTTCAGAAAAGCACTCTGGCAAGCCGTGCGGGATGATCCAGAACTTTTCGATCAGTTCAATTCGGATGCCCAAGATCGTTTAATGTCGGGCAACGCACCCGCGGTTCGAGACAGGGAGTCTGTAGGCACAAGAGGGGTATTTGAAATACATCACGTCGAGCGGATTACTGATGGCGGCGCTGTCTACGACATAGACAACCTCCGAATCAACACCCCTAAAAATCACATCTTTCAACATAAAAAACAGTGAACACACATGGAAAAAATATCTGAATACACTGAAACCGAATTTATCCGTTTCATCGAAAAAATACGTGCCACCAATAAAAGTGGATCGGATACGGAGCTTGGCGAGCTGCTGGCACAATTCAGAAAGCTTACGGGTCACCCGGATGGCACCGACTTGATTTTTTATCCCGAACCAGGAGAGGACGACTCTGCCGTGGGCATTACGAAGACCGTAAAAGAATGGCGTGCTACCAACGGACTGCCAGGCTTCAAGCAGTGAACATCAGCCGGCCATAGTCCCACCACTGCAAATATCCAAGCAGTCAAAACGGCTTACCGAAAGGCAAGCCGTTTGTTTATGCCTCGCCCCCTAACGCCCTGAGCCCCTTCGCCCAAATCTGCCGCGTCCGTAAACCGACCATCGCCCGCCAGTCCGGATCGGCGGGATAGAACTGCTCCAGCAGATTCAGTTTGATCTCGCGCCCCGTCGCATCCAGCGGATTGCCATGCAGATGCAGCCAGTGATCGTCGCGCAGGTAACGATGCACGTCCGGCCCTGGGTAAGTCCCGCACTCGATCACGAACGGCATCAGTTGCACATTCGGCAGCGCACTAAGCAGCGCCTGCGAGGTGTAACCCGTAGCGGTTGCCGCAACACCGGTATCACTCAAGGTTTCGGCACCGGTGTGCAGCGTGTAGAGCCACGGGCCGTAAATGGATTGCGCTTGGGCCAGTGCCGGATACGGCGCCTGGGTAATCGTCAGCAGCATCGGATGCCCGTACTCGCCGGCGCCGGTGTGCAGGTCGAAACACATCACGGTTTCAGCACCGGCCAGATGACTCTCGATGATTGAATGCAGCGTGCGATTCGACCAGCTCGGCGCGAGCCCGCCAAAAAACAATCCGTCGGGATGACTGTGCTGCCCGCCCTCGACAATCGACATGACTGCCGGCCAGCCATGCTCGGCAATTTGCGCATCGAGCAAGGCATCAGCCTTTTGCCGCTCGGGACCATTCAAGTCGGTGCAGGCGTAGATTTCATGCAGCGCGGCGTAAGCACGGTTGTCCGGAAGCGGTCGGTTGAAATCCAGGTGATTGCGGTTGAGGTCGATGTTGTCTTCATTGACCCGCCGCAGCCATGCCGTGCCCCACGGGTTGATCAGGTGAACCATCACCACCGCGACATCCTTCGGCAGCGACTCCGGCGTGAAATGCTTCAGCCAGTCGATCTGGCACTCCGAACCGTAATAACCCTCAACACCGTGGGTGCCGCTGAGCGCCACCAGGCGCCGTTTGGCCGCTGGATCCCCCAGCACCGCGACATCGGTACCCAAAGACTCGCCAAACGGCCCATTGAGCGGATGCACGTACAAAGAGAGCGTGGCACCCGCCACCTTCGCGGCGGCAAGAAAGCGCTCGCGCTGTTCGCGATAGCTGGGCTGTGTCGGAAATGCGTTGTGCATGGCGGCCTCTGTTGATTGTTCTGGCTTCACTATTGGCTCTGACCCTACAGAAAATTCGCCAAGGCATGAAGGACAAACACACCTGCGGTTTGCGTCGTACACGGCCGGTCGATACAGTCCGTCAGACTTTTATCCCACGGACGGAGAGCCCCGCGTGTTTCCAGCCCTGCCCCTGAACCGTTTCCGCCTGCCCGCCTTGACGCTGATCGTCAGCGCCATCGCCCTCACGGCCTGCAACGCCCCGCCCTCCTCGACCCTGCCGCTGGCACCGGAAGCCGCCTCCGGTTACCGCACCGGCCTGCAAGCCAGCCACGCCGAAAAACACATGGCCGCCGCTGCCAATCCATTAGCCGCCGAGGCCGGGCGCGAGATGTTGCGTCAGGGTGGTTCCGCCATCGATGCCGCCATTGCAATGCAAGCCGTGTTGACCCTGGTCGAACCGCAGTCCTCGGGGATCGGCGGTGGCGCGATGATCGTGCTGTGGGATGGTAAACAGGTGCGCACCTATGACGGTCGCGAAACCGCACCGGCCGGTGCGACCGAAAAGCTGTTTCTACAAGCCGACGGCAAACCGATGCCGTTCCCGCAGGCGCAGATCGGTGGACGCTCCGTCGGCACGCCGGGCGTGATGCGTGCATTGGAACTGGCGCACAAAAAGCACGGCCGCTTGCCGTGGGCAACATTGTTCGAGCCGGCGATCAAACTGGCCGGGCAGGGTTTTGCGATCTCCCCGCGCCTGCATTCGCTGCTGGAGTCCGACCCGGTGATTCGCCGCTCGCCGGACATGGCCAAGTACTTTCTGAACAGCGATGGCAGCGTCAAAGCCGTCGGAACTCGCTTGCAGAACCCGGCGCTGGCCGCCGTTCTCAAACGCATCGCCAACGAAGGTGCGGACGCACTGTACAAAGGCCCGATCGCCGAAGAGATCGTGGCCAAGGTTCAGGGTCACGCCAACCCCGGCAGCCTGTCGCTGACCGACCTTCAGCACTATCAGGCCAAGGAACGCGCGCCCCTGTGCACCGACTACAAGCGCTGGCAAGTTTGCGGAATGCCGCCGCCGTCATCGGGCGGGATTGCGGTGGCGCAGATTCTCGGCACCTTGCAGGCGCTGGAAACCCGCGATCCGCGCCTGTCCCTGACGCCGCTCAAGCCTGTGAAGACCGATAAACCGGCCGGCATCGAACCGGCACCGCAAGCCGTGCACCTGATCGCCGAAGCCGAGCGCCTGGCCTACGCCGACCGCGCGCAATACGTAGCCGATACCGACTTTGTGCCGGTGCCGGTCAAGGGCCTGGTCGATCCAGGTTACCTGGCCAGCCGCGCCAGCCTGATCGGCGAACGCAGCATGGGCACAGCCAAACCCGGCACACCTCCGGGCGTGCAGGTCGCCTACGCGCCGGATCGCTCGCCGCTGCGCATTTCCACCTCGCAAGTGGTTGCCGTGGATGACTTCGGTGGCGCCGTGTCGATGACCACCACCATCGAAGCAGCCTTCGGCTCGCACCTGATGGTTCAGGGCTTCTTGCTCAACAACCAGATGACCGACTTCTCGTTCATCCCGGAAGAGAACGGACAGAAAGTCGCCAACCGCGTGGAGCCCGGCAAACGCCCGCGCTCGTCGATGGCGCCGACCCTGATCTTCGACCGCAACAGCGGCGAGTTCGTCGCCACCGTTGGCTCTCCCGGCGGCTCGCAGATCATCGAATACGTGGCCAAAACCACCGTCGGCCTGCTCGACTGGAACCTCGACCCTCAAAGCGCCATCAGCCTGCCCAACTTCGGCAGCCGCAACGGCCCCACTGAACTGGAACAGGGCCAGTTCAGCCCGACGCTGATCCAGGCACTCAAGGACAAGGGCCACACCGTCAACGAAATCGACATGACCAGCGGCACCCAGGCCATCGTGCGGGTCAAGGATGCTGCGGGGAAGGCAACGCTGTCAGGTGGGGCAGATCCTCGGCGCGAAGGAGTAGCGTTGGGGGATTGAATCAACGCTGCCAACTGAAAAAGGCTTACCGAGAGGTAAGCCTTTTTTGTATTGCAACATCCGGCCATGACTTGTCATTCAGCGGCGCTCAAACCTCAAGCGTCTTGCCATCCACCGGATTGCCAATCGTCAGGAAATGCCCGCCAGCCACATGGTGCAGAGTGCGCAAGCCGTCATGCCCTTCAAAATGCCAGCGTCCATCGCTGAACACCCGCGAATCAGCCTGCGCCGCAATCACCTCGGCCAGAAACAGATCGTACTGTTCGTGATTGCGCGGCTCCGGCAGCAACCGGCATTCGAGCCAGGCCACACAACCGTCCAGCATCGGTGCCTCGACCTGCTCGCCAGCGAAGCTTTGCAAGCCGTACGCCTGGAACTTGTCCTGACCTTGATCGCGATTGATTTCCAGGCCTGAAGTCGAGCCGACGGTCTGCACGATGTCAGCCTGATTCACACAAGGAACGTTGAGAACGAAGGTGCCCGACGCCTCGAGCAGTTGCCGGGTCCAGGTTGATTTGTCGAGGACCACCGCGACTTTCGGCGGTTCGAAATCCAGCGGCATGGCCCACGCCGCGGCCATGATGTTGCGCTGCCCGGCATGGGCGGCGCTGACCAGCACGGTCGGCCCGTGATTGAGCAGGCGGTAGGCTTTGTTCAGGGGAACCGGGCGACGGAAAGACTCGCTCATGGGATCTGCTCCGGGAAAAAGAGCCGATTGTAGCGGGATAAAAACCGCGAAGGGATTGCCATGGACAATCCCTTCGCCTGACAGCATCAGCTGGATAACTGATTGGCAAACTGGCCGACCGCGTTCACCACTTTCTGCGCGCCGTCCTGGATCTCGACGATCACCGTACCGGCCTCGGCCGCCAGCGCCAGCCCTTGTTCGGCCTGTTGCTTGCCGTCGGTCATCAGGGCCACGGCGTTGCGCGCCATGTCCTGGTTCTGGCGCACCACGCCGACGATTTCTTCGGTCGCCTGGCTGGTCCGCGAGGCCAGTTGCCGCACTTCGTCGGCCACCACCGCAAACCCGCGCCCCTGTTCACCGGCGCGAGCGGCTTCGATGGCGGCGTTAAGCGCCAGCAGGTTGGTCTGTTCGGCAATGCCGCTGATGGTCTTGACGATGGTGCCGATCACCTGGGATTGCTCGTTCAGCGCCTCGATGCCTTCGCCGGCAGTCTGCATGTGCCTGGACAAATCGCGCATCACATTGACCGCTTCAGTCACCACACGGGTGCCGCGCTGGGCCGTGCTGTCGGTCTGCAGGGACGTGCTGTAGGCGATATTGGCGGCATCGGCAACGGCCTGTTCCTGATTGACCTGATCGGTGATCACCGTGGCGAACTTCACCACTTTGTAGAGTTTTTCGTTGGCATCGAGCACCGGGTTGTAAGACGCCTCCAGCCAGACGACACGACCATGGCTGTCGATCCGCTTGAAACGGCCGGCGACAAATTCGCCGTTGTTCAGGCGACGCCAGAAGTTCTGGTACTCGGCGCTGTTGTACTCCTCCGGCTCGCAGAACTGGCGGTGATGTTTGCCCTTGATCTGCGCCAGGCTGTAACCCATGCCCTGGAGAAACCGGTCGTTGGCACTCAGCACGTTTCCGCTGAGGTCGAACTCGATCACGGCGGTCGAACGCACCAGTGCGCCGATCAGGTTTTCGTGTTCGCGGGAGGCCTCGATGGTGCGGGTCAGGTCGCTGGAGAAAATCGAAAAATGTTTGATCCGGCCATCCGATGAACGAATCGGCTGCACGATCGAACGCAACCACGCCTCTTCGCCATTACCGCGGGAAAGACGCACAGCGCCGGCGAAATGCTCGCCACGGGTCAAAGCGGCCTTGAAGCGGTGATGAAACTCGTCGGATTTCACATGGGCCGGCACGATGTCTTCGATGGCGCGGCCGATCAGGTCGTGGCTCTTGTAGAGCATTTCGCTGAGGAAGTTCTGGTTGACCGACTGAATCCGTCCGTCAGGCTCGAGATTGAGCACCAGCATCTCGCTTTCCAGGCTCTCCTTCACTTGCAGAAGGCTGGAGAGTTCTTCACGAAGAGCCGCCAGCTCTTGCTTCAGGCGTTTGTTGAACATGGGGGAGAGCACCGATGGACTGGATGGATAGCGGACACACAGCCTAACCATCGGCCTTGGAGGGCTTTTCTGAAGAGCGTTTGAGGCGTGTCCTACAAAAATAGTTACGCCTCGACAACTCAGGCGGTGCCGGCCACGGCACACCGCTCCGCGCGTGGCATTCGCGAACCAAAATACGCCGCACTGGCGACACCTACCGCGCCCATCACCGCGCAGAACATCACACAGATCCACGGACTCCACGGCATCAGACCGATCAGCAGCAACGGTGTGACACTCGCCCAGGCGGCGTAGGCAATGTTGTAGGTGAAGGAGATCCCGGAAACGCGGATCCGCGCCGGGAACAGGCTGACCATCACCGACGGCACCGCACCGACCACGCCACAGCACAATCCGGCGACGGCGTAAGCCAGACCGACCCAGTCACCGCCGCTGATCAGGCAGGTGTAAAGCAGGCCGATCCCCAGTGGCAGCAACAGACTGTAGAGCATGACCGTGCGCCACGCGCCGATGCGATCGACCAGCCGGCCGGCAATCACACAGCCGATATTCAGGAAGACGATGCCCAATGCGCTGAGCGCAAAAGTGTGGCCGGCAGTCATGCCGAAGGATTTCTGCATCATGGTCGGGGTGATGACCACGAACACCACCACCGCCGAGGTCAGCACGCAGGTCAGCAGCATCGCCGGCAACATGGCCAGGCGATGATCGCGCAGCACGGTGCGCAGCGGCAGTTCGACCCGCGCCTCGCGCTGCGCCTCCATGGCCATGAACACCGGGGTTTCGCTCAGCCAGCGGCGCAACCAGACGCCGATCACACCGAACACGCCGCCGAGCAGGAACGGATAACGCCAGGCGTAATCCAGCACTTCGGCGGGGGTGAACACTTGCGCCAGGAAGGTCGCAGTCAGTGCGCCGATCAAATAACCGAAGGTCAAACCGGCCTGCAGAAAGCCCAGGGCATAACCGCGATGGCCGGCCGGCGCGTGCTCGGCCACAAACACCCAGGCGCTCGGCACTTCACCGCCCACCGCTGCGCCTTGCAGGATGCGCAGCGCCAGCAGCAACAGCGGTGCGAAATAGCCGATTTGCGCGTAGGTCGGCATGATCCCGATCAGCAGGCACGGCAGCGCCATCATCAGGATGCTCAGGCTGAAAACCTTCTTGCGCCCCAACCGGTCGGCGAAATGCGCCATCAGGATTCCGCCCAGCGGGCGCGCCAGATAGCCGGTGACGAAGATCCCGAAACTTTGCAGCAGGCGCAGCCACTCGGGCATTTCCGGCGGGAAGAACAGCTGGCTGAGGGTCAGGGCGAAGAACACGAAAATGATGAAATCGTAGATCTCCAGCGCCCCGCCCAGGGCCGCAAGGCCGAGGGTCTTGTAGTCGGAACGGCTGAACGGCGCCGGTCGGGCTGTGGAATGGGCAGTCATGGCAAAGAACTCTGGCAGGCAAAAAACCAAGGCGCCCATGGTCTACGCAAACAGGCCGCCGGACAACCCGTTAGACCATAGTCTGATTCGGCAAAACACGGTCACAAAAATCCGCCGGTTGATTTACTGTTGGCACCTGTCCAGACGGGCCGGCCAAGCCCCGAAGACCACAATAAACATAAAAATCCGAGGTACTCCCGTGGCCGTTGATATCGAAGATAGCCGCTCTGCGCGCTTTGCCTTGCGCTGTTCAAGTTTCGCCGAACGCTGGTTTCCCGACTCCTGGGTCTTCGCCGCGCTGGCGGTGATCATCGTCGCGCTGGCGACCCTGGCTATGGGTGCCAAACCCACCGACGCCGCCATGGCCTTCGGGGACGGGTTCTGGAGCCTGATCCCGTTCACCATGCAGATGGCCTTTGTGGTGATCGGCGGTTACGTGGTGGCCAGTTCGCCGCCTGCCGTGAAGCTGATCGATCGCCTGGCGCGGATCCCGAAGAACGGCCGCTCCGCCGTGGCCTGGGTTGCGCTGATCTCGATGGTCGCGTCCTTGCTCAACTGGGGGCTGTCGCTGGTGTTCGGCGGCCTGCTGGTCCGCGCCCTCGCCCGCCGCACCGATCTGAAAATGGACTACCGCGCCGCCGGTGCCGCCGCCTACCTTGGCCTCGGAGCCGTGTGGGCCTTGGGGCTGTCGTCGTCCGCCGCGCAGTTGCAGGCCAACCCGGCCAGCCTGCCGCCGTCGATCCTGTCGATCACCGGGGTGATTCCGTTCACCCAGACGATTTTCCTCTGGCAGTCGGGAGTCATGCTGCTGGCGCTGATCGTGATTTCGATCATCGTCGCCTACGCCACCGCGCCCGGCCCGAACTCGGCACGTGACGCCAAGGCCTGCGGCATCGACCCGGCCTTCAACCTGCCGCCGCTGCAACCGCGCACCCGCCCAGGCGAATGGCTGGAACACAGCCCGCTGCTGATCATTCTGCTGGTGCTGCTGGCGGCCGGATGGCTGTTCCACGAGTTCTCTGCCAAACCGGCAATCACTGCGATTTCCGGGCTCAACACCTACAACTTTCTGTTCATCATGCTCGGCGCGTTGCTGCACTGGCGCCCGCGCAGTTTCCTCGACGCGGTGTCCCGCGCCGTGCCGACCACCACCGGTGTGCTGATCCAGTTCCCGCTGTACGGCTCGATTGCGGCGCTGATGACCACGGTCAAGGGCACTGACGCCCAGACTCTGGCCCATCACATCTCGACCTTCTTCGTCAGCATTGCCTCCCACGACACCTATGCACTGCTGATGGGCGTGTACTCGGCGATTCTCGGCTTTTTCATTCCGTCCGGCGGCGGCAAGTGGATCATCGAAGCGCCGTACGTGATGCAGGTGGCCAACGATCTGAACTATCACCTCGGCTGGGCGGTGCAGATCTATAACGCCGCCGAAGCCCTGCCGAACCTGATCAACCCGTTCTACATGCTGCCGTTGCTGGGCGTGCTGGGGCTGAAGGCGCGGGATCTGATCGGTTTCTCGTTCGTGCAATTGCTGGTGCACACGCCGCTGGTGCTGGTGTTGCTGTGGGCGCTGGGCACGACGCTTTCCTATCTACCGCCCGTAATGCCGTAAGCGATGACGACAGGGTGCCGGCTCCGGCGCCCTGTCCTCTCTTCGACAAAAACGCCCCGAACGATCCTTTCTGCGGTTGCCTGTCGCAAATAATGGCTCAGAGCCATCATCTTTCTTTACCGCGCCACTGCCTCGGTAATATTCTTGCGCGCCAATATCTGTTTCATTTTTTGTCAGAGCGCAAAGGGAGTTCGTTGCAATGATCGTCGGGATTGACCTGGGAACCACCAACAGCCTTGTTGCCGTATGGCAGGGCGACGCCACCGAGTTGGTGCCCAACGCCCTGGGGCAGTTCCTGACACCCAGCGTGGTGGGTCTGGACGATCAGGGCCGGATTCTGGTCGGACAAGCCGCCCGTGAGCGTCTGCACACTCATCCGCGCCTGACGGCTTCGCTGTTCAAGCGACACATGGGCAGCGCCACGGAGGTTTACCTCGGGGATAAAAAATTCCGCCCTGAGGAATTGTCGGCGCTGGTGCTCAAGAGCCTGAAAGAAGACGTCGAGCGCACCTACGGCCAGACCGTCACGGAAGCCGTGATCAGCGTGCCGGCCTATTTCAGCGACGCCCAGCGCAAGGCCACGCGTATCGCCGGTGAGCTGGCGGGCCTGAAAGTCGAAAAGCTGATCAACGAACCCACCGCCGCCGCACTCGCCTACGGCCTGCACCAACGGGACAAGGAAACCTCGTTCCTGGTGTTCGACCTGGGCGGCGGCACCTTTGACGTGTCGATTCTCGAACTCTTCGAAGGCGTCATGGAAGTGCGCGCCAGCGCCGGTGACAACTTCCTCGGTGGCGAGGATTTCGACAACGTGTTGCTCGAGCACTTTATCGACCAACATCGCAACGTGTCGGATTTCCCCGAGCGCTCCACCATCCTCCAGCCGCTGCGCCGCGAAGCCGAGCGTGTGCGCCGCGCACTGGGCCAGGACGCCAGCGCCGAATTCCGAGTGCAAGTCGGCGAAAAACAATGGACCCAGACCATCACCCAGGCGCAAATGGCGACGCTGTACATGCCGCTGCTCGAACGCCTGCGCGCGCCGATCGAACGAGCCCTGCGCGACGCACGCATCCGCGTCAGCGACCTCGACGAAATCCTGCTGGTCGGCGGCACCACCCGCATGCCACTGGTGCGCAAACTGGCTGCCGGGCTGTTCGGCCGCTTCCCGTCGATCAGCCTCGATCCGGATCAGGTCGTGGCACAGGGCGCCGCCATTCAGGCAGCGCTCAAGGCCCGTTCGGCCGCGCTGGAAGAAGTGGTGCTCACCGATGTCTGCTCCTACACCCTGGGGATCGAGACCTCCACCCAGGTCGGTCGCCAGTATGAGAGCGGTCATTACCTGCCGATCATCGAGCGCAACAGCATCGTACCGGTCAGCCGGGTGAAAACCGTGCAGACCCTTCACGACAATCAGGAACAGGTGGTCGTAAAAATCTTTCAGGGCGAAAGCCGCCTGGTCAAAGACAACGTGGCGCTCGGCCAACTGGACATCAAGGTGCCCAAGCGCAAGGCCGGCGAAGTCGAGCTGGATGTACGCTTCACCTACGACAACAACGGCTTGCTCGAAGCCCAGGTCAGCATCCCCCTGACCGGTCAGCAACACTCGCTGGTCATCGAGAACAACCCCGGCGTGCTGACGCCCGAGGAAATCCAGCAGCGTCTGCAAGCCTTGGCGCAATTGAAGATCCATCCGCGCGAGCAACAGGTGAACACCCTGCTCAGTGCACGACTGGAACGTCTGTATCAGGAAAGCCTGGGCGACTTGCGCGATCAGATCGGCCATTGGGCCAAGCAATTCCAGCACGCCCTGGACTCTCAGGACGAGCGGCAGATCCGTGAGACCCGCACCGAACTGAGCAAGCAGTTGAGCGCCCTCGACCGCAGCCCCTGGCAGTAAGGAAGCACGACATGGAATGCTGGTCCGTCCTGCAACTGCCCGAAGACGCCGGGCTGCGTGATATCAAGCGCAGCTATGCGCGTCTGCTGAAAGTCTTCCGGCCAGATGAGGATGCCGCAGGCTTCCAGCGCCTGCGCGAGGCCTATGAGCGCGCACTGTCGATTGCCCAATGGCGCCTGGAAAACGAAGAGACCGAGGAACACGGCGACGTCATGCAGGCTCCGGGGATCGCCGCGCTGGCGGCACAAGAGCAGTCCATGGCTCAGCCGCTGCAGAAGACCGGGACCGATGCCTGGGATTACCCTGCGGCGCTATTTGAACCGGTGACCCCGGCCGCGCCCGAAGCACCGCTCGAATCGCCGATCTTGCGGGTACAGCCCCTGAATCCGGAGCCTCTTAACCTGGAGCCCGAGCAGCCGACCGCCGACCCGGCCATTGAAGCCGCATCGCAATTGCTGAACGGCCTCTCGGAAGCCAACCTGGACGAGCGCTGGGAGCAAGCGCGCCAGCAGGATTGTGCGCAGGCGTTCCAGACATTGTTGCTGACGTTGTGCTTCGCTCAGCCCGCCCTGCGCCTTTCGATTGCCCGTTGGGCGGTGCAGCACCTGGGTTGGCTGGGCCCCTGGCAGGAGATCGTCATCGGCGACGGGCAGCGCAGCATTCTCGCCAACGAGCTGCTGACGGATTACCGGCAATCGCTGGAAACGCTGCTCGCTTCGCAAAACGAGCGCGAATTTCTCGCGCTGCTCAGGACTTATACGGCCCAACCGTGGCTCCAGGTGTTCGACCGTCGGGAACACTGGCAGCAGATCATTCTGCAACTGCTGCAGGACACAGAGTGGAGCGTTCCGCTGTTCGACCGTATCTCCCAATTATTTGGCTGGGACGACACCAAGGGCATTCATCCGCAACCGGACTGGCTCTGGCAGGCGCTGATCGAGCGCTGCAACCAGGAAAGCCTCTACGACACTCTTTGCGCCCGGGCCGAAGATCTGCGCAACGGGTCGCCCGACGCACTGGCCGCGCGCATGCTGATCAGCCCGATGAAGCCGCGGCAACACAAAGACCTGACCGACCGCTTCATTCCGGCGGACTGGCAGGCCTGCCAGCAGCTGTCGGAGACCCTCAAGTGGCGCTTCCCCGACCTGCTTGCCCGCTTGCCCTATGCCGACGTCTTCTACTGGCGACGGTTTCTGCCGCGCTACATCGCCGCCGAAACCTGGGTGCGGTCATGGGCCGCGATTGCGCTGGCGCTGTGGCTGTTCTATCTGCCCGCCGAGCACAAGACCACGGCGATGAGCATCGTCATTCCCCTGGCCTTCGCCTGCGTTCCTGTCTGGTTTTTCCGGATCGGCTTGAGTTATTGGTTTCTGATCAGCGCCCATTTGATCGTTCAGGATCTGTGGTTGACCGAAAGGATCATTCCACGCCGATGGAACCCTGATACCCGCTGGCTCGTGCTGCGCCATGGCGTACCGCAAGCCGTGATGATCCTGCTGTTCTCGGTCATGCTCGGTGGTCTGGGAGCCTTCACCTATATCGGGGTGATCCTGATCGGGCTCTGGCACAAGCGGCGCATCGGCACGCTCGACCCGGAGTTCAGCGACAAGCACCCATGGCTGACCGCGCTGCACTGGGCGCATTTCAGCCCGTTGCAACTGCTGTTTCTGGTGGTCATGACCGGCGTGATTCTTGCGAGTCAGCTTGGTTATTCGCTGAAACTCCTGTTCCCCGGCTAGGCTAGACGCGAGCCGGATTGCCCTCCACCAAGGTTTTACCCTCGCTGAAAAGGATCTGAGCATGTTGAAACTTGCAGGCCTCACCCTCGCGGCGCTCACGCTGAGCGCCGCCGCCCACGCCGATGTCGACCTGAAACTGGGCAGCACCGAACGCGTCACCCGCCTCTTCGCCTACCCCAACAATTGCAGCGTGATCTGCTTTCGCAACTGGACGCTGGAGCAGACCGTCGCCCACTACCTGAGCCAGAGCGTGCAGCGTGACGGCTACACCAACGCCAAAGTGCTGGTGAAAAACGACAACGATCAGCTCTATGCCGAAATCAGCGGCGTACCACAGGGTTACGACAAACCGCTGACCGCGCTGCTGGACGCCGGCGATCTGGCCTACACCGGCGCCAGCAAGCTCAACGCCGACGGCAAATGGGCGTATAGCTGGTACCTGTTCCTGCCACTGGGCATGGCGCTGGAAAACCGCAAGAGTGTCGAGCTGCTGCACTTCCCGCCGGATTACTCGCTGACCCAGGCCCAGGATTACCTGCGCTCGAACACCACCGACCGCTGGGCCGCGCTGCTGACCGACAATGGCATCCCCGCCGACCAGACGCCGGCCTACCAGACCATCATCGACATCGCCCCGATCGCCGCGCCTGCCAGCGCCGGCAAGGATCTGGAAGGCGTGTACGACTACTTCAAGGACTACCAGACCACCATGGTCAAGCAGGTCAGCCAGAACGCCAGCGGCGCCGTACTGCCAATGGTTGCCTTTGGTGCGCCGGTGCGTAACTGGATCAAGCAGCAATACGGTGCGAGCGTGAATGTACTGGGCCTGGCGACCATCAGCCCGAGTGCGGGCGTAAATGTGCCGGTGCTGGGTTCCAACCACCCGAGCTACATCTGGTACGCCGCCGATCCGAGCAACTACACCGGCGACGATGCCCAGGCCAAGGCCGATGCCGCGGGTCTGAAGGTGATGGGTCAGGACTTGAGCGCCGCCTGCTGGCAGGCCGGGATGGGCAGCAAACCAGGCACCGACCCGAAAACACTGCTCAACAGCTGTACCCAGACCTGGCAAGTGACGCAGAAAGCCAAGACCTGCGAGCTGTTCTACACCACGATCCGCAACGAGACCGTGGCACAAGCGGACAAAACCTGCTCGACCTCACCGGTCAAATCCCAGCTACAAGAGCTGAAAAGCCCATTGCCGGACATGGCCGCGCCCGCCGCCCACCTCTGAGCAATCGGACGTTCTTCCCGTGTCAGCCCTGGCTGACCCGGGAAAGCGTCTATTTCGCCTGTCAGATCTGACAGTAGACCGTTAGTGTGATTTGCGGGATCTTGGATCCAATCATCGTGTTGCAGGACTGACAGGACGCCAGCCGAGGGAAGTCGCGACACCGAAGCCAACAAGGACCGTTATGAACACTTACGCACTACCGGGTAAACCGGCGCGCGATACCGAGGGCATTTATCCTTTTGCCGGGCTCCCCGTGCGCATGGGTTTCCGTCGAAGCAGGATTTCGAGATTGTTCACGATCCCGAGGGCGTGGCCACCGCTGTCGTAGCATGCCGGGCATTCCTGCGTATCACCCGAATGTGCCGGGTTTCTGGCCAACTGCTGCCCTATCGATGCCGGCAGACCCGGCAACTGCTGGCCGGTATCCACCTCTACGATCCGCGTTTTTGCGGCGCGTTCGAGCATTGCTGCGACCCGAACACCTTTCTCGACATGAGCGAGTTATGGGTGTGGGCCCTGCGCGATATTGTGGAGGGTGAAAGGCTGACCATCGATTACACCGCCACCGAAGACAAACTGCTGCGGCAGTTTGCCTGTGGTTGCGGGTCCTCGAACTGCCGTGGGTGGATCACCGGTTACGACGAAACACCCAATATTGAAGGCCAGCGCTATTTGCTGAACTGGCGGCGTCGGCAAGGTTTACGCTGAACGACCGATCAAGGCGCGCCGACCGGACGCAAACGGTACTGCGGCGGCAATTGCTCGAAACCGCTGATCGTGGTGTTCAGACTTTTCCAGCGACCATCCTTGATGCCGTAGATGCAGCCGTGGATCGACAGGCTCTGCCCGCGATGCCAGGCGTTCTGGATGATGCTGGTGTGGGCGACGTTGGCCACTTGCTGGATCACGTTGAGCTCGCACAGACGGTCGACCTGTTCTTCTTCGGTCGGCAGCTTGGCCAGTTCTTCGCGTTTTTCGTAGTACAGGTCGCGGATCGAACGCAGCCAGCCATCGATCAGGCCGAACTGGCGATCCTGCATCGACGCCCGCACACCGCCGCAGCCGTAGTGCCCGGTCACCAGGATATGTTTGACCTTGAGAACGTCCACCGCGTACTGGATCACCGACAGGCAGTTGAGGTCGGTGTGCAGCACCACGTTGGCGACGTTGCGGTGAACGAACAGATCGCCCGGCAGCATGCCGACGATTTCGTTGGCCGGCACCCGTGCGTCGGAGCAGCCGATCCACAGATATTCAGGCGTTTGCTGGCGGGCCAGCTTGGCGAAGAAATCCGGGTCTTCCTTGGTGATCGCGTCAGCCCAACGCTCGTTGTTATCAATCAGGTCTTGTAAGTCATGCATGCTGTAAGGCCTCAAGAAAGATGCGCTGGTAGGACAGTCGACCGCCCGTCGGGGTCACGCAGGAATCGCGGGTGATTTGCTTTGAATTCTCGCGCGCCCGGTGAGTCCACCTCAGTAAGGCCTACAGTATGAGGATTTGCCATGACTGATTCACGACGTCCATATGATGCGGTGCAACCGGAGCCCATCGATGATAACGAAGACCGCATGGGGTCGGTGCACGAGCTGGATTTCGACGATGAAGAGCCCAGTGCGAAGATCGGCGATGAACTGCCCGAACGCGAGCGCGAGCAGCTTATGCCGCGCGAGCGCGTGCGCGAAGCCGGTTTGACCGGGGCATCGACCGCCGATCATGAACCTACCGACGACGACCTCAGCCCGGAAACCCTGATCCATGAAGACGGTGCGCGGGACGCCGAGGAAGCTGGCGAAGGCAACCCGGCGGATTGGGATCTGAGCGTGGTCCACGAGGACGACATCGGCGGCGGCAACGGGCTGGATGAAGCGGAACTGGCGCGCCGCGATCCGCTGGATCGCAAGCGCTAATCTCGTTGCCTGATATGACGCCTTCGCGAGCAAGCCCGCTCCCACATTGGTTTTGATTGAATCACTACATTTGTGAACGACTCAATCCCAAAGTGGGAGCGGCTTGCTCGCGAAGCTTTTAAAAAGGATCAGTCGACGAGCGTGCAGGCCATGACCACGGCATCTTCACGCCCGCCGACCGCCGGGTAGTAATCCCGGCGCCGGCCAATCTCGTTGAAGCCATAACGTTCATACAGGCGAAACGCCGAGGTGTTGCTGTCGCGCACTTCCAGGAAACATTCCCGGGCATTGGCGGCGTAGGCGCGGGACATCAGGTATTCGAGCAGGGTCAGCCCCAGCCCGCGCCCCTGGTTTTCCGGCTTGACCGTGATGTTGAGCAGATGCGCCTCATCGAGAATGATCTGCACCACCCCGTGTCCCACCTGTTGCTCGCCTTCGAACATCAGCCATATCTGGTACTTGCCCAGGCCATCGAGAAAAATCCCGCGGGTCCACGGATGGCTGTACGCGGCGAATTCAATCTTCAGCACAGCGTCCAGATCCGCCTCGGTCATCGGGCGAAACGATACAGCGTCACTCATTCGATTCTTTCCAGCGCGCCATCAGCCGACGCATGGCTTGCCACACGGCGGCCTTGCGCTGTGGCTCTTCCATCAACAATTCCAGCCCCGGCACGGCCCACGCCAGGCCAAGACCCTCGATCTGCAATTCACGGTTGAACGCTTCAGCATCCGCTTCACCGGCAAAGCGCACCGCCGGCAGGCCGATCAGCCACAGGCAGGCGCACGGCGCCGCCTCCATCTGCACCGACAGGAAACCCTGGACGAAATCCCGGGCCGCTTCCGGGCCCTGATCCATCGTGCCGCGGTTCAGCCACGGCCAGCGCACCGGCTCACCGACAATCTGCGGCGCGTCCGGCAGGCCGGCGGCACGCAGCATGTCCTTGAGCAACAGATAGGCAGGATCGCGCGACTGGAAGGCTTCGCCTGTGGGTAACTCCACCAGCAGCAGGCAACGGCCGGCGCGCAGCAATTGCAGGGCGAAACGCGGTGGCGGCACCGGCGCCGGCTTGGCCACCACAGGTGTTTCGTCGACTTCTTCGACCGGTTTGGCGCCCGTACGGGTGCTGGCCAGCGAAGGTCGCGGAACCTCGATCTTCGGCCGCTCGACCGGACTCGCAGCCGGCTGCTCCGGCGCTTCGGCCGGGGTTGCCGGAATCACCGGCGCGGCAATTCCGGGCTCGGGCTCGGGCATGTCCAGCAGCTCGGGCCGTGATGGCGCGGCAAAGGGCAATTCGGTGCGCGGCAGCCAGTTGACCACCTGCATGGCGTTCAAATAGGCGCGGCGGCGGGACTCGATTAGCAAGGGTCGGCCACTTGTGGATAACTGAAGTGCGCTGATTCTACCGCCCTTCGCTCAAGATCGCCCGCTGTTGATCGATAGTCTTGACCGATACCTTGACGCAAAGAAAAGCGACAGCCCGTCCCGAGAGTGAATCGCATCCTTCGTGATGCAGTACAATCGCGGCTTTTAATCGCCAACCAGCCGGCCATTCCGATGATCGAACCCAAGCGCGTCTTGCGCGCCCTCGCTGAACACTGGGCACTTCTGGAGCCACTGTGCGAGCACTTCGACCAGGGCACCCTGAGCCTCAACGAACTGCGCACGCAACTGGCCGCCCAACAACTGGACAGCACGCCGCAGGACATTACCAGCCTGCTCGACGTGTGGATCCGCCTCGACATTCTGGTTCCCGTGGCCAAGAGCCCGAACCGTTTCGAGCTCAATGCGCAGATTCACGACTTCCTCGCCTACCTGCGCCGCGAGCACCGTCTGGGCCTGTGCCTGGAAATCGAAGCCTATCTGCGTCACCTCGAGCGTCTGGCCGGTTATATCCAGGATGCGTTCGACGTCCGTGACGGCAATGATCTGGCCCGTCAGCTGCGTCTGCTCGACATGCGCGTGCGCGACGTTCTGAAGAAACTCGACAACGACGAACAGGCGTTGGTGGCCGTGGCCGAACGGGCCAAGACCAGCGACCGGCAGATTCCGCTGCGTCAGCGTTATGCCGAAGTGCTGGCGACCTGGGACGAATATGTCGAGCCGATGATCGATCTGGTGAACGCCGACGGCGCCTTCGAGCAAGGCGTGCGCAAGGTCGAAACCGTCCTGCTGAAGATGCTCAGCGAACAGCAGCGCCTCGGCCATCTGGTCGATGACGACATGCTGCTGCGCACCCACGCGCGAATCCTCGAAATGCAGACCAGTGCCCAGTTGACCTTGCGTCACGCCCGGGAACTGTTGCTGCCGCTGCGTGAAGAGGCTCGCCGACACAACGCCGTGACCCGTGGTGCTGCACTGGCGCTGGCCGCGATCCGCCGCAAAGGCATTGACGCCGTACCGCAAGCCGCGATGCCGCTGTTCACCCGGCCGCAAAGCACCTTCCTCGGCAGCGCCAGTCAGGTTGAGGCCTACGTCTACGCCCTGGCCCGTTTCGAGCCGAAACCGGCGCGCTTCCCCAAGGCACACAAGTCGCAGAAGACCGGCGATGCTCCACGTGCACCGCGCACCGTGCGCGAGATGGTCGACCGCTGCGAAGAGTCCCTGCCGATGCCGGATCTGATGACCTGGCTGCTGGAGCAGGAACCGGACGGCGCCACCGACGAATTGCTTTACTGGTTCTCGCGTCTGTCGCGGGAAAAACGCTTCAAGCGCGAGCGTCTGGAACGCCGCGAATATCACACTCACGAGCACCAGGTCAGCCTGCGCTCCTTCGCCCTGCTCTCGGCCGCCGACACCGCCGCCGAGGATTCTGCGAGCATCCCCAATGCATCTTGATCTATCCGAACTGTCGCAACTCGCGCCGATCTTCCGCGAGCTGTTCAAGGGTTACCACGTCAGCCGCCGCGACCCGGAGCTGTACGCACAACTGTCGAACTTCCAGGACCAATACCGCACGCTGTTCAAGGCACTGGGCTTCGAACTGGTCTGCGACACCCGTGGTTTTTATTACTTCGTGCCGGACATGGCGGCTGCGGCGGTGAACAAGACTGCCCAGCGCCTGGCGCTGTTCACTTTCATCCTGGTCGAACATCTGGCCGATCAGGGCCGCGACCCGATCGCCGTGCTCGACGGTGGCAGCCTCGGCCGTGAAGAGCTGCCGTCGCTGCTGGAAAAGTACCGCGACCTGTTCATCCAGGCTGAAGTGCAGACCGTCGAAGAACTCGAAGAAAAAATCATGCGCCGCATGACCCAGCTCGGCTTCGCCAGCGAGGAAAACGGCGTGTACCGTTTCCTGCCGCCGATGCACCGGTTCCTCGACGTCTGCCTGTCGGTTCAGCAGG
The DNA here is from genome assembly GCF_019710535.1 of Pseudomonas sp. 3-2. Lineage (NCBI taxonomy): Bacteria > Pseudomonadati > Pseudomonadota > Gammaproteobacteria > Pseudomonadales > Pseudomonadaceae > Pseudomonas > Pseudomonas sp. 3-2. The sequence goes on from NZ_CP081200.1 coordinate 5,409,813, forward strand.
ACCGCGATCTGGCGGCCAGCGTGCACAGCGTTCTGCCCCTGCCGGCACCGGTGCTGATCGACGAAGAGGCCGAGGCGAAATTCCTCGCCACCGACGACCCGCTCGATCTCAGCGAATTTGAGGAAGAGAGCGAAGAAGACGCACTGGCCCGCGCCATTGCCGAAGAACAGGAGTCCGACGCATGAGCCAGGAACGCTACGGCATCCGCCGCTTTGCCCTTTTGAACACCGCCGGTTACAGCCTCGGCCTGTTTCCGCTGGAAGAACCGCTGTCGGTCTACGGCGCAAACAACCTCGGCAAATCCGCCTCGATCAACGCCTTGCAGTTCCCGATCCTGGCGCGCATGTCGGACATGAGTTTCGGCAAGTACAGCCTGGAGCAGTCCCGGCGTTTCTACTTTGCCTCCGACACTAGCTACATCCTCGTCGAAGTGAACCTGCCTCATGGCCCGCACGTGATCGGCGTGGTCGGTCGCGGCCCGGGCGGCGGTTTCGGTCACCAGTTCTTTGCCTACGCCGGCAAGCTCGATCTGGCGCACTACCAGAAAAACGACACTTGCCTGCGGCAGAAAGAGCTATTCAGCAACCTTGAGAAAGAAGGCCTGAAAGCCTACGAACTCAAGCCTGATGAGCTGCGTCGCTTGCTGGTTGGCGGTCACACGTCGATCCCGCTGGATCTGACGCTGATCCCGCTGCGCTCCACCAGCGAGCAGAGCCTGAAGACCTTCCGCGCGCTGTTCATCAACCTGCTGCACATGCGCGAAATCACCGCGGCCAAGCTCAAGCAATTGTTCCTCGATGCGTTCGAACACAGCCTGCGCTCTGGCAGCGTCGATTACATCGCCGCGTGCGAAGAAGCCTTCCGCGATGTGCGTCGCATGGAACAGGACTACAACTCGCTGGTAGCTGCCGGCCCGTTGGTCGAAGCCTTGGCCAACGGCGTGAAACAGCGCGATGTACTGCGCGGCAAACTGCATCGCCTGTCGCCGCTGCTCGACTCGTTGCTCGGCACCTGGTCGGACTACGCCACGGCGCGCAAGGAAGAGCTGACCATTCAGGCCGAGCACTACCGTCGCGAGCAGGACGATCTGCAAAACGATCAGCGCGGTGGCACTCAGGAACTGATGCGTCTGGAGCGGGAAATCTCCGGCATCCAGCGTTGGCTCGGTGAACTGTCGGTGCTGAAGAACCGCTTCGCGCTGGTCGATGACGTCAAGGTTCTGGAGCAGCAATTGCTGGCAGCCAAGGACGCTCACGACGAACTGGCCGGTGCGCTGGCGCAGTCCCGTCAATTCAGCGCCGAGGATCTGGAAGAACGTCTTCGCGATCTGGAAAAACGCCTGAAGTCGGTGAAGCAGCAACTCGATCACGCCGACAACAACAGCTATGCGCGCCTGCGCGAAGAGTTCTCGCAACAGGATGTCGAGCGTCTGATGCGCCTGTTCAACAGTGCGCTGTTCAGTCTGCCGCTGGGCGAGCACGGCATCACCCTCGACGAGAACGGCGAGTGGGTGAAGTCCGTGGAGCTGATCCTCGACGGCTTCAAGGGCGAGCGTTTCGAAGTGCCGGGCCTGTCGATCGACATCTCGCACATCGAGCCGCCGGCTCTGCAAGCGCTGGCCGACCGTGCCGCGTTGCGCGATCAGAAAGAGCGTCTGGAAAAAGAGCTCAAGCAACTCAAGACCCAGCAAGCCGTGGCCGCTGACCGCGCCGCGAGCAAGACCCAGACCGAAGCGCTGTACCAGCAGGTGCTGGATGCGCAGAAAGCGCTGGAAGACTTCCGTCGCACCCAGACCCTGAGCGCCGAAGAAGGCGACAAGCTGGAGCAACTGGCGCAGATGGAAGCCGCGCAGGACGAACTCAAGCGTTCCAGCGATGCGTTCACCGAGCGCGTCCAGCAGCTGTCGGCCAAGCTGCAACTGGTCGGCCGGCAGATCGCCGACATGGAAGCCAAGCAACGCACCCTCGACGACGCCCTGCGCCGTCGTCAGCTGTTGCCGGCGGACCTGCCATTCGGCACTCCGTTCATGGATCCGGTCGACGATTCGATGGACAACCTGCTGCCGCTGCTCAACGACTATCAGGACAGCTGGCAAGGCTTGCTGCGTGCCGATGGCCAGATCGAAGCGCTGTACGCGCAGGTGCGTCTGAAAGGCGTGGCCAAGTTCGACAGTGAAGACGACATGGAGCGCCGTCTGTCGTTGCTGATCAACGCTTACGCGCACCGTACCGACGAAGCCCTGACCCTGGGCAAGGCCCGTCGTGCCGCCGTGACCGATATCGCACGGACCCTGCGCAACATCCGCAGCGACTACGACAGCCTCGAGCACCAACTGGCGCTGTTCAACCGCGAGATCAACAAGCGTCAGGTGTCCAACCTGCAGAGCTTCCGCATCGTGCTCGCGCCGAACAAGGAAGCGCTCAAGCACATCGACCAGATCATCCACAGCGCCGGTCAGTACGAAGAAGGCGAAACCCTGTCGGTATTCGATCTGAGCCAAAGCGCGGAACAGGACAACAAGAACGAAGAGGCCAAGGAATACCTGGCGCGGCTGGTGGCGGCGAACCACAACCAGCTCGGCCTCAAGGACTTGTTCGAACTGGCGTTCGAGATCACCAAGGTCAACGGCCAGCCGGTTATCCACACCGACATCGATGGCGCGGCCTCCAACGGCACCACGATGACCATCAAGGCGCTGACCAACATGTACCTGTTGCTGCACTTGATGGACCGCGACCTGGCCGGTCGCGTGCGCCTGCCGTACTACCTCGACGAGGCGGCGGACATCGACGAGAAGAACCAGGCTGCGCTGCTGGAAACCAGCCTGCAACTGGGCTTCGTGCCGATTCTGGCGAGCGTGAAGCCGCAGGTCTGCGCCAGTGTCGCCATCGACCTGGAAGGCGGCAGCGGCCCGGCCGGGATCTACATCGACGAGGCGGACTGGAAGTACATCCGTCGCCACGATGTGGTGAAGGCCACCGTCAATGTCCAGGCCGACGAGCCGGAGCTGGATGCGGTTTGATGCGTAACTGACGGGCACAAAAAAGGGCCGCGATCCATTGGATCGCGGCCCTTTTTCATGTCTCGGAATTTTGTGCTGAATGACAGGGCCTCTTCGTGGGCAAGCCCGCTCCCACAGGGATTGATGTCTTACACAAATTTGTATTCAACACAAAAACCTGTGGGAGCGGGCTTGCCCGCGAAGGCGTCCTCAACAACGCCCCATATTTCCCGGATTATTTACCGAGGGGGATTTTCGGTGCCCAGTTCAGCCACTCGTCTTCGAACTTGTCGAACAGCGGGAAGGTTTGTTCGGCGCGCGCGGGGTTGCCCATCTGCTCGCCGTCCGGCGTGGCGAAGGCAATGCCGCCCTGAATAGCTGTCTCAAGCGACTCCGTGCGCACCGTTACGCCTTTGAACAGCCCGATGTCGAAACCGACGCCACTGGTGTTCCAGAAGCGACTGCCGCTGCGCACCAGTGGCGCGTACTTCGGTTCGATCAGGATGTGTACCAACACGCGATCCGCTGTCTGGCCCAGTTCGTAACCGGTAACTTTGCCTACGGTGATCTCACGGTAGGTGACCGGCACGCCCGGTTTCAGCGAGCCACGACGGGCAGCGCTCAGTACCAGACTCAAGCCAGCCTCTTGCTTGGTGACTTCCGGCGCATTGGCCAGCGCCACGAAGTTCTTCTGCGGGCCGAGGTTCTTGGCTGCCGGTTGCACTTCGATGTACTGGCCGGTGACCAGGGTTTCCAGGTTCGAGGTCTTGATCAGCCCCAACTCCGGTTTGACCACCCAGAACTGGCTACCGACACGGGCGATCTTCTCCGGGACTTCGGTGATGCGCGCGGTGAGGATCACCGATTGCAGATCATCGGTCAGGTCGACGCTTTCGATCTTGCCGACGTCCAGCCCCTTGAAGCGCACCGGGGTGCCGCTGCGCAGACCGTCCGCGCGATCGACCTTGATGGTGACGACGGCGCCTTTCTGATTCGCTTCATCATGGTTGGCGAACAGACGGAAACGCGGAATGCGCTTTTGCAGCGGTGCCTTGACTTGCGGCGTTTCGAAGGCGATGCCGCCGGCCATCAGGGTCTGCAACGATTCACTCTTGACCTGAATGCCGCCGGTCAACCCGCCGGTCAGCGTGACGCCGCTGACGTTCCAGAACCGGGTCGAAGCGTTGACCAGGTTTTCGTATTCCTTCTCGATGTGGACGCCGATCACCAGTTGCTTGCGGGTCTTGGAGAACTGATAGCTCTGCACCGAACCGACCTTGACCTGCTTATAGAGGATCGGGCTGCCGACATCGATCGAGCCTAGGGTGTCGGTGAACAGCACCAGGTGCAGGCCGGGTGCGCGCAGATCCAGCGGCGGCGCTTTGGGCCGGGCCTCGAACTCACGCTGTGGCGCACCGCCCTTGTCGCCCGGACGTACGGCGATGTAGTTACCTTTTACCAGCGCTTCCAGACCGGTGATGCCGGCCAGGGAGATCGAAGGTTTGACCACCCAGAACTGCGTGCCGGTAACCAGATAGTCCTCGGCCAACGGATCGAGGGTCAGCTCAGCGGTCGCGCTGGACAGGTCCGGATCGATCTTCAGCGCTTTCAGGTTACCGACCTGAATGCCCTTGTACATAACCGGCGTACGCCCGGCCTGCAGGCCTTCGAAATCGCTGAGTTTGACCTTCACCCGGATGCCGGCGGCGGCCGCATCGAAGTCTTCGTAGAGACGGAACGGCAGGCTTGGATCGGTGGGCGGGCTGTCCTTGCGGTTCTCCGGGGTGGCGAAGGCGATGCCGCCGGCAACGATGCTGGCCAGGGATTCGCTGCGCACTTTCACGCCGGACAGGTTGGCGTCGATGCTGATGCCGCTGGCATTCCAGAATCGTGTGTGTTTGCGCACCAGTTTGGCGTAGGTCGGTTCGATGAACACCTTGAGCTCGACCGTGCTCTGGTCTTCCGACAGCACGTAACTTTTGATCTGACCGACTTTGATCTGCTTGTAGAACACCGGGCTGCCGCGATTCAACGAACCGAGGCGATCGGCCTTGATCGTCAGGTGCAGGCCGGGCTTGGAGTCCGACAGCGGCGGTTCTTCGGCCAGGGCCTTGAACTTTCGGGTCGGTTCGCCTTCACCAGGGCTGATAGCGACGTAGTTACCCGATACCAGAGTTTCCAGACCCGTGATCCCGGCCAGCGTCACACTCGGTTTGACCAGCCAGAAACGGGTGCTGGTCTTCAGGTACTGGTCGACATCCTTGTTCATCTCGATAGTTGCGATGACACCTTTGGAGTTGCCTTCATCATCGAGCTTGAGGGCCTTCACCTTGCCGACCGGCATGCCTTTGTAGACCACTTCAGTCTTGTTGGCCTGAATGCCTTCACCGCTTTCAAAACGCACCTGAATCTCGATGCCGGTTTCGTTGTAGGCACGCCAGCCGAGCCAGCCGCCGATAATCAGGGCGATCAGGGGCAGCACCCAGATGGCAGACCAGTTCGAAGCCGGTCGGGTTTTCGCTACAGGCAAATCAGTCATGGTCGGCGTCCGACTCCGTGTTATCCCAAATCAGTCGGGGATCGAAAGTGACAGCGGCGAGCATCGTCAGAATCACCACACTGGCGAAGGCGATGGCGCCAAGATTGGCTTCGACACTGGCAAGCCGGCCGAAGTTGACGACCGCCACCAGAATGGCGATCACGAAAATATCAAGCATCGACCAGCGGCCGATGAACTCGATGAAGCGGTACATCCAGATCCGCTGACGTGCGGACAAGGGCTGGCGGCGCTGTACGGAAAACAGCAGCAGCGCGATGCCCACCAGCTTGAATGTCGGCACCAGGATACTGGCGATGAACACCACGGCGGCGATGGGAATCATGCCGTGCTGCACCAATTGGATGACACCGGACATGATCGTGCTCGGATCCCCCTGACCAAGCGAGCTGACGGTCATGATCGGCAGCACGTTGGCCGGGATGTAGATAATCGCAGCCGTGATCAACAGCGCCCACGTTCGCGCAAGACTGTTGGGCCGCCGGGCGTGAACCAGCGCACCGCATCGGGTGCAGGTCTGCACATCGCTGTCGGTATCCTGCCTGTTCAGTTCGTGGCATTCGGTACAGATCAGAATGCCTGCATCAATCGCCCGCATGGGCATCTTCTCCTGATAACGCCTGCCAGATCTGGTGCGGCGACATCACCACTTCGAGCCAGACCTGAACCAGTAACAAACCGATGAAACATGCCAGACCGAGGCCGACGGTGATGGCCGCCATGTCCGCCAGTTTGACGATCGCGACAAGGACGCCCATGAGATAGACCTCAAGCATGCCCCAGTCTTTGAGGTGGTGATAAATGCGGTAGAGCAACAGACCATAGCTGCGGCCGACATTGAAGCGAATTGTGAGTAAAACGAACAACTGGCAGAGCAGCTTGAGCAGCGGTATGGCCATGCTGCACAGAAATACCACGATCGAAACGCCCTGCATGTCAGTGTTGAACAGACCGAGCACGCCGCTCCATACCGTATCCTGCGAGGATTGCCCGAGGATATTGAGCTGCATGATGGGTAAAAAGTTTGCCGGGATGTACAACAGCAATGCCGCAATCACCAGGGCAAGGCTGCGCTGCACCACATTATGGCGATGGGCATACAGTTCGTAACCGCAACGTGGGCAGAGGGCTTTTTCGCCATGAGCAAGGGTTGGCTTGCGCATCAGCAGGTCGCACTCATGACAGGCCACCAAGTCTTCCAGCGGTAATTCTGACAGCCCTTGGGCGCCAACCGGATCTGACATAAAGGCTCTGGCTCCGAAAAAGGTGGGGCTATTCTAGTGTTCTGATTCGAAAATAACTGTGCAAATTTGTTCGCTGTCGCGAGTAAAACTTTTCAACGGACAAAACAAAACCCCAACTGCTTTCGCAATTGGGGTTTCGGAATTTAATCTTGACGATGACCTACTCTCACATGGGGAAACCCCACACTACCATCGGCGATGCATCGTTTCACTTCTGAGTTCGGGATGGGATCAGGTGGTTCCAACGCTCTATGGTCGTCAAGAAATTCGGCTACTGACTCGTGACCGGATGGTCTCGCTTCAGCAAATTGGGTATGTGACAGCTGTCGGTGTTTTGTGAGCGTCGAACTTTCGGTTCATTGCGTCTTCACACACCGCAATCTGGTCTCTTTCGAGTCTACAGATTGCTTGGGTGTTATATGGTCAAGCCTCACGGGCAATTAGTATTGGTTAGCTCAACGCCTCACAGCGCTTACACACCCAACCTATCAACGTCGTAGTCTTCGACGGCCCTTCAGGGAACTCAAGGTTCCAGTGAGATCTCATCTTGAGGCAAGTTTCCCGCTTAGATGCTTTCAGCGGTTATCTTTCCCGAACATAGCTACCCGGCAATGCCACTGGCGTGACAACCGGAACACCAGAGGTTCGTCCACTCCGGTCCTCTCGTACTAGGAGCAGCCCCTCTCAAATCTCAAACGTCCACGGCAGATAGGGACCGAACTGTCTCACGACGTTCTAAACCCAGCTCGCGTACCACTTTAAATGGCGAACAGCCATACCCTTGGGACCGGCTTCAGCCCCAGGATGTGATGAGCCGACATCGAGGTGCCAAACACCGCCGTCGATATGAACTCTTGGGCGGTATCAGCCTGTTATCCCCGGAGTA
>NZ_CP081200.1:5422500-5757500 GCF_019710535.1 Pseudomonas sp. 3-2
CGTCAACACTTAATTTCGCTTTTCTTGAAAAACCTGCTTCTTACCCATCAAACGCGGGATCCGACGGGTCAAGGGAGGAATTCGCAGCGCTAGAAGGAAAACACCTATAAAGGCATAGATCGCCCACTCTTTGAGATCGGCACGTACGATCCATAACATATGCAGCAATCCCAACCCGAGAATCACATACACCAACCGGTGCAGCTTCTTCCAGCGGGTACCTAAACGGCGCTGGCTGTATCGGTTGGAGGTAACCGCCAATGCCAACAATCCCAGAAAACCCAAAGCACCCACAATAATGTAAGGACGCTTGCGCAGTTCGACGCCCAGTTGCGACCAGTCAAAACCGAGAATGAACGCCATATAGCTGCAAAGATGCAGAACCACATAGGCAAAACACCAAAGCCCCAACTGCCTGCGCACAGCAATCCACCCGGCCCACCCCGTAAGCTTCTGCAACGGCGTCATACTCAAGGTGATCAACAGCAACACCAATGTCCCGAGGCCCAGTCGATCAACCAGGACTTTCCCGGGATCAGGCCCAAGCAGATCCGCAAAGGCCTGATAGAACCAGAACAGCGGCCATATTGCCGCAGCCAGGAAAATACCTACGCGCCAGATCGGATATCGCATCAGTAGTTCTTCCGCAGATCGAGCCCTGTATATAAAGAAGCGACCTCGTCCGCATAGCCGTTGAACATCTGCGTATCACGCACATTCGGCTTGAACAGGCTGTTGGGCAACCGCCTCTCCCGCGCCTGGGTCCAACGTGGATGGTCGACCGTAGGGTTCACATTCGCATAAAACCCGTACTCATCCGCCGCAATGCTCTGCCAGGTCGTCTTTGGCTGCTCGCTGACCAGACTGATCCGCACGATGGATTTGACGCTCTTGAATCCGTACTTCCAGGGCACCACCAGACGCAAAGGCGCACCGTTCTGATTGGGCAATTCGCGGCCATACATACCTACCGCAAGAATCGCCAAGGGATTCATCGCCTCATCCAAGCGCAAACCTTCAACATAGGGCCAGTCGATCAGGGCAAATCCCGAACGCTGTCCGGGCATGCTCTTCGGATCCTGCAAGGTTTCGAAGCGAATGTATTTGGCATTGGAAGTAGGTTCTACCTGCTTCAACAGCGCCGACATGGGGAAACCAATCCAGGGAATCACCATCGACCACGCCTCAACACAACGAAGGCGATAGATGCGCTCTTCCAACTGGTAAGGCTTCATAAAGTCTTCCAGAGCATAACGCCCCGGCTTGCCCACCTCCCCGTCCACGACAACACTCCACGGTTCGGTTTTCAACGAACCCGCATTGGCCGCCGGGTCGCCCTTGTCGGTACCGAATTCATAGAAGTTGTTGTAATGGGTTGCGTCTTTGAAAGGTGTGATCGCCTCATCCTTGACGCTCACCGCCCCCCATTTGACAGAGGGCAGTTTCTCGGCAAACCAGGCGGGCGCCTTTCCGGCTTCGACATCGGCATAGCGGGCAGCCTCTTCGGCACTGGCCCAGCGCGGCAAAGTGCTCATGGCCAAACCGGCCGCGGTTGCTCCGAGCAATTGACGGCGAGAGAGATAAATGGATTCAGGCGTGACGTCCGACTCATGGCAGTCGGACGCTTTGGGGACTTTGATCAGCATGGCAACTCCGCAGCTTTGGAGGACAGATGCACCATAGACTGCGGAGTATGAGGGAAATTACATCACTCGGCGTGTTTGTGACGACGAAGATGCAACAGATACTGCACCGGGCCCGACGCGGCATAGGCGAGGAACACCAGCAGCAGAATGCGAGGCGGATCACTGAACACCACGGCAAACACCAGCACCACCGCCAGAATCGCCACGAAAGGCACGCGCCCCTTCAGATCCAGCTCCTTGAAGCTGTTGTATTTGATATTGCTGACCATCAGCATGCCGGCGGCCGCAACCATCAGCGCGACCAGGAACGACATCTTCGAACCCTGAATCCCGTAATCGCTGAACGCCCAGACAATCCCCGCAACAACGCCGGCAGCAGCCGGGCTGGCAAGACCGATGAAGTAGCGCTTGTCGGCGGTCCCCACCTGAGTGTTGAAACGCGCCAGACGCAACGCCGCACCCGCCACATAGATGAAGGCAACCATCCAGCCGACCTTGCCCATGTCACCCAGTGCCCAGCCGAAAGCCAGAAGCGCCGGCGCGACACCGAAGGCAACCATGTCCGACAACGAGTCGTACTCGGCACCGAACGCACTTTGGGTATTGGTCATGCGTGCCACGCGACCATCAAGGCCGTCGAGCACCATGGCGACGAAAATCGCGATGGCGGCAAAGGCGAAATACTTGCTCGCATTCGCCGCGTCCCCGGCACTCAAGGCAGCCTGGGCACTCATCGAGTTGATGATGGAATAAAACCCCGCGAACAGATTCGCAGTGGTGAACAGATTCGGCAGAAGATAGATACCACGATGCCGGACTTTACGGCCTTCTGCGTCATGCCCTTCTTCGATGTGCTCATCGATGGGCAGCAGGCTTTCGGCGTCTGAAGCCTGGTTCGGCTCTTCGGGACGTTCGCTCATGGACAGTACCTTGCAACGGATTGGACATTTTCGACAGGTGTCTGGGACGACGGTTCGGCCACAAACGATGCAGCTTTATACCAGAACCGCCGGCCCATACGAAAAAACGCGGCCGAGGCCGCGTTTTTTCATACAAGGTTCGACGACTTAGTTTTTGGCTTTGTCGACGATCTTGTTGGCACCGATCCACGGCATCATGGAGCGCAGCTGCTCGCCGATGATTTCGATACCGTGAGCGGCGTTGTTACGACGCTTGGCGGTCATCGAAGGGTAGCCGGTTGCGCCTTCGCTGATGAACATTTTGGCGTATTCGCCGTCCTGAATACGTTTCAGGGCGTTGCGCATGGCCTGACGGGATTCGGCGTTGATCACTTCCGGACCGGTCACGTACTCGCCGTATTCAGCGTTGTTGGAGATCGAGTAGTTCATGTTGGCGATGCCGCCTTCGTACATGAGGTCAACGATCAGCTTCAGTTCGTGCAGGCACTCGAAGTAGGCCATTTCCGGCGCATAGCCAGCTTCAACCAGAGTTTCGAAACCGGCTTTTACCAGTTCAACGGTACCACCGCACAGAACGGCTTGTTCGCCGAACAGGTCGGTTTCGGTCTCGTCCTTGAAGGTGGTTTCGATGATGCCGGTACGACCGCCACCAACGCCGGCGGCGTAGGACAATGCAACGTTCTTGGCGTTGCCCGAGGCGTCCTGATAGATCGCGATCAGGTCAGGGATACCGCCGCCTTTCACGAACTCGGAACGTACGGTGTGGCCCGGTGCTTTCGGCGCGATCATGATCACGTCGAGGTCGGCACGCGGAACAACCTGGTTGTAATGGATCGCGAAGCCGTGGGAGAAGGCCAGTGTGGCGCCTTTCTTGATGTTCGGCTCGATTTCGTTCTTGTACAGCTGGGACTGGAACTCGTCCGGGGTCAGGATCATGACCAGGTCGGCACCGGCAACAGCGGCAGCCACGTCGGTCACTTTCAGGCCGTGGGCTTCAGCCTTGGCAACGGTAGCCGAACCTTTACGCAGACCGACGGTAACGTCGACACCGGAATCTTTCAGGTTGCACGCCTGGGCGTGGCCCTGGGAGCCGTAACCGATGATGGCAACTTTCTTGCCCTGGATGATCGACAGGTCGCAGTCTTTATCGTAGAAAACTTTCATGAATTTCCCCTTTATATCCAGGCCGTTCAGGCCATTCGCTAATTTGGTTTAGATGCTGAGTACTTTGTCGCCGCGGGCAATACCGGTGACGCCACTGCGGACGGTCTCCAGAATCGATGCGGTGCCGATGGACTGAATGAAGCTGTCGAGCTTGTCGCTGGTACCGGTCAATTGAACGGTATACACGCTGGCGCTGACGTCGACGATCTGTCCACGGTAAATATCGGTGGTGCGTTTGATCTCGGCGCGCTGGGCGCCAGTGGCCTTGACCTTGACCAGCATCAGTTCGCGCTCGATGTGAGCGCTTTCCGACAGGTCCACCAGCTTGACCACTTCGATCAGCTTGTTCAGGTTTTTGGTGATCTGCTCGATGATTTCATCGTGACCGACGGTGGTCAGCGTCAGACGCGACAGGGTCGGGTCTTCGGTTGGCGCCACGGTCAGGCTTTCGATGTTGTAGTTGCGCTGCGAGAACAGGCCGACTACGCGAGACAAAGCACCGGGTTCGTTTTCCAGAAGCAAGGAAATAATGTGCCGCATGATTAGGTACGCTCCGTCTTGCTCAGCCACATATCGCGCATCGAGCCGTCTTTGATCTGCATCGGATAGACGTGCTCGCTGGTGTCGACCGAAATGTCGATCACCACCAGGCGATCTTTCATGGCGAACGCCTCTTCCATCTTCGACTTCAAATCTTTCGATTCGGTGATGCGCACGCCGACGTGGCCATAGGCCTCGGCCAGCTTGACGAAGTCAGGCAAGGATTCCATGTAGGAGTGCGAGTGACGGCTGCCGTAACTCATGTCCTGCCACTGACGAACCATGCCCAGAACACCGTTGTTCAAGATGACGATCTTGACCGGCAAACCATATTGCAGGCAGGTCGACAGCTCCTGGATGTTCATCTGGATGCTGCCTTCACCGGTGACGCACGCAACATCGGTATCTGGGAAGCTCAAAGCGATACCCATCGCGGCCGGCAGACCGAAGCCCATCGTGCCCAGACCACCGGAGTTGATCCAGCGGTTCGGCTTGTTGAACTTGTAGTACTGCGCAGCAAACATCTGGTGCTGGCCCACGTCGGAGGTCACAAAGGCATCGCCCTTGGTCACTTCGCACAGTGTTTCGATCACGGTCTGTGGCTTGATCTTGCTGCCGTCGCCCTTGTCGTAAGGGAACAGGCCACGATCACCGCGCCACTCGTCAACCTGCTTCCACCAGCTGGCGACCGCTTCCTTGTTCGGGGTTTCGCCGATTTCCTTGAGGATCGCGACCATTTCAGTCAGGACGCTCTCCACCGGACCAACGATTGGCACGTCGGCCTTGATGGTCTTGGAAATCGAAGCCGGGTCGATGTCGATGTGAATGATCTTGGCGTTCGGGCAGAACTTCGGCGCGCCGTTGATCACGCGATCGTCGAAACGCGCACCGACCGCCAGGATCACGTCGGCATGGTGCATCGCCAGGTTAGCGGTGTAGCTGCCGTGCATGCCGAGCATGCCGATGAACTGACGGTCAGTGCCAGGGTAGGCACCCAGGCCCATCAAGGTATTGGTAACCGGCAGGTTGAGCATTTGCGCCAGTTCGGTCAGCGGCGCGGAGCCGTTGCCGAGAATCACGCCACCGCCGGAGTACAGCACGGGACGCTTGGCCGCCAGGAGCATTTCTGCCGCCTTGCGGATTTGCCCGGAGTGACCGCGAACGGCCGGGCTGTAGGAACGCAGTTTGGCTTTCTTCGGGAAGATGTATTCGAACTTCTCGGCCGGGTTGGTCATGTCTTTCGGGATATCGACCACGACCGGGCCCGGACGACCGGATTGCGCCAGGTAGAAGGCCTTCTTCATGACTTCCGGGATTTCCGAGGCGTGCTTGATCATGAAGCTGTGCTTCACGATCGGCCGGGAGATACCGATCATGTCGGTTTCCTGGAACGCGTCGGTACCGACCATGGTGCTTGGCACCTGACCGGAAATGATCACCATTGGAATCGAATCCATATAGGCAGTGGCAATACCGGTGATGGCGTTTGTGGCGCCTGGACCGGAAGTCACCAATACCACGCCGGCTTTACCAGTGGCACGGGCGTAGCCGTCAGCCATATGGGTAGCCGCTTGTTCGTGACGAACCAGGATGTGGGTTACTTCCGGTTCTTTGAACAGGGCATCGTAAACATGAAGGAGAGCACCACCCGGGTACCCGTAGATATATTTGACGCCTTCGTCACGCAAAAAGCGGACGAGCATCTCACCGCCAGATAAAAGCTCCACGTTGTTCACCTCTAAAACGCCAGAATACCGTCCACAAAAAGGCGAACGGGTCTTAATAGGTTTACTTCTCGGCAGAGCATGAGCGACGGTGGTCGCCGACTACGTCAGCACTGACTGAGCAAGTATTGGGATCGTCCCAAGTGTTGCGGGCCTTTCCCACCCAGCGCGAGGTAACGCGTTGCGGGTGTAACAGGTCGACGCGGATATGCGCCTCATGATCTGCCGAGAGGGTCTGCTTCTGGCAGTCCCTGTACAGCGGACTTTGGATTCTTCTGTTTCGCCCTCTGCAAGTCAAGCCGTCTATGTGCTTAATTGTGGGTAAGCACATGAGAACGCAAGAAAAAACCTGGAAACCGCTACTCTGTTAGCTTCAATTGCGCAGTTTTGCCAAGGAATCAGCATGCGAACGCTTCTCCTAATTCTGTTAATCAGCGCCAGCCCATGGTGCATGGCCGCTCAGATCTACAAATGGGTCGATGCCCAGGGCGTCACCCATTTCGATCAGCAGCCACCTCAGGGGCAGTCATCCACCGCCGTGGAGACGCCCTCCTCGCCCGCGCCAAAACCTGCCGCACTACCTGGCGGCGGAACGCTGGGCGATCAGAAAGCCATCGATGACAAGGTCAAGAAGCAAGTGGCCGAACAACAGAATCAACTCAAGGCATTTTGCGAACAGGCGCGCACGAATCTCGCGCAACTGCAGAACAATCCGCGCTTGAGGGAGGAGGTGGAGGGAGAACTGCGGCGTCTGAGCGACGACCAGCGACAGCAACGTACTGACGAGGCAAAGAAACAGATAGCGGAAAACTGCCAGTGACGACTGGCAGCTCCCGGTTCAGCGTGAAGCGGTGATCAGCAGGTCGAACTCTTTGAGCAACACCTGAAGCTGCCGATCCTTGCCCTGCAGGTTGCGTTGGGCAAAAACCATTTCGGCCATTTCCTGAATGCCCGAGGCATTGGGCAATGGCAGATCCTGTTCGAGGATCATCTTCATCCGCGGCAGGAAGATCCATTGCAACCACTGCTCGAAATCAAGCGTGTCGACCGAAAACGGCTCGACGCTGCTCAGGGCTTCGACCGAGGGCTGGACGTCATCCCACCAGCCCTGGGCGCGCAGTTCGCGCTCGATCAACAGCAATTGATCGGCGACTTTGGAGAAACGACTGTCCATCACAGCGAAACCTTGGCCTTCTGACGGGCCAGAGTGGCGCCGGCGGAATCACCTTGTTTCTCACGCGCCTGAGCGATCAATTCCCACAGACTGGCCTGCAAGTCCGGACGACCATTGGCCATGGTCAGTGCGCGACGAGCGGTCTGCTCGGCTTGCGGCGCATCGCCCTGGGCCATGCGCACCTGCGCCAGACGGTAAAGCACTTGCGGCTCGCGCGGTGCTACACGCTGCGCACGCTCCAGGCTGGAGGACGCGCCGTTGAGGTCGCCACCGGCCTGCTGCTGTTGCGCAGTGGTCAACAGAGCGAGAACCGGGCCATCCAGTTGTTCATCGGCAGACAGACCACCGCCGCTGCTGGCCGAAGGAATGCCGCTCGGCGTCGAAGGCATGCTGTAGCTGCCGGAGCTGATCGGCGCCGACTCGACCGCCGACGGGTTGTACGGCCCCGGCGTGATGCCGCCGGACGCCGGGCCCGGAACGATCGGCGAAGTGCTGATCGGCGCCGAAGCCGCTGCGCCGCCCGGCACCATCACTACCACACCGGTATCGCCTTGCGGGATCGCTTGGGTCTGGGCCTGTGCAGGACGTTTCACCGTCGTTTGACGGAAACCGCCATTGGCCGAAATGCGCTCGCTGTTGGACACGGCGGTGCCGGAATCCACGACCGGGATCGAACCACGCTGTACGGTGGAGCAGCCGCTGAGCAAAGCCACGGCGGTCACCGCTGGAATCAACCACTTGTTCACTTGAAACCCTCTTTGCTTAATTCATCCAGCCCTTGACCCAATCCATCACCGACTCGCCCGATGCCGGGCTTTCGCCCGCACAGGAGGCGCCGGGTGGCGGTTCGCTGCCGCGAATATACGGCATCTGCACGGCGCCCGGACAGTTGGCATCGGAGCCTTGGCCGGTACGCGAATCGACCCAGGCCTGCACCACGTTATCCGGCTGCGGCATGTCCAGCGGCAGCGGATCGGCCTTGCGCATGAAACTGGTCCAGACCTGCAACGCACCGGTGGCCCCGGTGAACGGCGTCTTGCCGTTGTCGTCGCGGCCGAGCCAGACTACCGCCAGCAGATCCTGGCTGAAGCCGGCAAACCAGCTGTCGCGCGAATCGTTACTGGTGCCGGTCTTGCCCGCCAGTGTCAGGGTTCTTGGCAACACGTTATAAACCGAACTGCCGGTGCCTTCACGCATGACCCGCTGCATGGCGTTCTGGATCAGGTAGATCGAGGCCGGGTCGAAACGCTGCTCGATCTGGAACGGATAACGCTTGAGCGGTTCGCCGTCGGCAGTCAGCACGCTGCGAATCCCGCGCATCGGCGTATTGAAACCACCGTTGGCAAGCGTCTGGTACATGGTCGCGACTTCGATCGGGGTCATGCCGCCCGCACCGAGCAGCATCGACGGGAACGCCGGAAACTCGCGGGTCACGCCCAGGCGCCCCAGCGTCTTGAGGACATTCGGAACGCCAACCGCCAGACCGAGACGCGAGGTCGACAGGTTGTAGGAATGTGCCAGCCCCTGATACAGGAACACCGTACCGTGGGAGCGACGGTCATAGTTCTGCGGTTTCCAGACCTGACCATCCGCACCCTTGATTGAAAGCGGCTCATCCGACAACCAACTGGTCAACGTGTACTGGCTCGGCTTTTCCAGTGCCGTCAGATAAACCGCCGGCTTGATCAGCGAGCCGATCGGCCGTACCGCATCCAGCGCGCGGTTGAACCCGGCAAAACTCGCCTGACGGCTGCCGATCATGGCCTGGACTTCGCCGGTTTCCGGGTTGGTAACGACCATCGCCGCTTCCACGTCGTCGGAGCCCTTGCGACCGGACAGGCGCTTGAAAGTGTCGTTGACCGACGCTTCGGCTTTCATCTGCAGAATCGGATCGAAGCTGGTGAAAATCCGCAGGCCTTCTTCGGTCAAGTCTTCGTCGCGGTAGTCTTCACGCAACTGGCGTTTGACCAGATCGATGAAGCCCGGAAACGAACTGTCGGCCAGCTTGCCGCGCGTGGTTACGCCCAGCGGCATTTTCTTCGCGGCAGCCACCTGCTCGGCGGAGGCGACACCCTGCTGCTCAAGCACATCGAGCACCAGATTGCGTCGCTCCAGCGCCCGCTCCGGGTTGCGACGCGGGTTGTAATAGGACGGCCCTTTGACCATGCCGACCAACAACGCGACCTGGTGCAGCTTCAGCTCAGACAAAGGCTGCGCAAAGAAAAACTGGCTGGCCAGACCGAAACCGTGCACCGCTCGCTGACCGTCCTGACCGACAAAGACTTCGTTGAGGTACGCCTCGAGGATTTCCTTTTTGTCGTAATGCAGCTCGAGCAGCATCGCCATCATCGCTTCGGTGAGCTTGCGGGTCAGGCTGCGTTCGTTGGTGAGGTAGAAGTTCTTGACCAGTTGCTGGGTCAGTGTACTGCCGCCCTGAGTCATCTTGCCGCCCGAGGTGTTGACCCAGACTGCGCGGGCAATCGATTTCGGCGATACGCCCCAGTGGCTGTAGAAATCCCGGTCTTCCACGGCGACCAGGGTTTCCAGCAGATACGGCGGCACCTGATCGAGCTTGATCAGAATCCGGTCTTCAAGATTTTTCGGGTAGATACCGCCGATCATCAGCGGCTCCAGGCGTACCACGGAGAGCTTTGAACCGTTGATCGCCGAGAGTTCGGCCACGTAATCGCCGGAGAACCGCACGCGCACTGGCTGCGGTTTCTCGAGGCCTTCATAGAATTGAAAGCCACGGGTATTCAGATCAACCGTGTTGCCATTGACCGCCGCCGCGCCGGGACCGTTGCTCACGGCTTCGCGGCGATAGCCCAGGGCATCGAGTTCGGTGAGGAAATCGTCCTTGCTCAGCTTTTGTCCGACGAACAGCTCGAGCGGACGCGCGTACACCTTGGCCGGGATGGTCCAGCGCTTGCCGGAGAACTTCTCCTGCACCACGGCATCGAGGTAAACGGCGAAGCCGGCCAGCACCACAAGGCCGACCAGACTGAGTTTAAGGGCCCAGCCCAACCATGGGCGCAGGCCCCGGGAAGCTGGTTTTTTAGGGGAACGGGGGGATCGAGTACGAGTCATGGCGGCGGATTATACGCACTTTATTCATACTCAACAGGAGCGCTCCGAGGTTTGCGTCGGGCTGGCGAGCGGCCATAATGAGCGCCTTGAATTTCCCCCAGTCTCTGAAGGATCGTCCGTGAGCCAGTCCCTGATCGCTGCCCTGCAAAACCCGGCCCTCTACCCGCATCCCGTCGAAGGGTTCCAGGTCATCGAAACCCATATCTCGTGGGTGCTGCTCACCGGTCCCTACGCTTATAAAGTGAAGAAACCGGTGAATTTCGGATTCCTCGACTTCACCAGCCTCGACTCCCGCGAGCACTTCTGCGGTGAAGAGCTGCGCCTGAACCAGCGCCTGACCGAAGATTTGTATCTGGAAGTGATTCCAGTGACCGGCAGCGCCGAAGCCCCGCAACTGGGTGGCGAAGGCCCGGCCATCGAATACGTGCTGAAAATGCGCCAGTTCCCGCAGACCGGCCTGCTCAGCACCCTGCAAGCCAACGGCGAGCTGACCACCGCGCACATCGACGCGATGGCCGAGCAGATCGCCCGCTTCCACCTCAACGCGCCGAAAGTCCCGGCCGAACACGATGCCGGCACGCCTGAAAGCGTGATGGCGCCGGTGCGTCAGAACTTCGAACAGATCCTGCCTTTCCTCAGCGACAAGAACGACCTGCTGCAACTCGACGCCCTGCAAGCGTGGGCGGAAAGCAGCTTCGATCGCCTCAAGCCGCTGTTCGCCCAGCGCAAGGCCGACGGCTTCACTCGCGAGTGCCACGGTGACATTCACCTGGGCAACGCCACGTTGATCGACGGCAAAGTCGTGATCTTCGACTGCATCGAATTCAACGAACCGTTCCGCTTCACCGACGTCTGGGCCGACACCGGTTTCCTGGCAATGGACCTGGAAGACCGTGGCCTGAAATCCCTCGCCCGTCGTTTCATCAGCCAATACCTGGAACTGACCGGCGACTATCAAGGCCTGGAAGTGCTGAACTTCTACAAGGCTTACCGCGCCCTGGTGCGTGCGAAGGTTGCACTGTTCAGCATGCCGGCCGATGCCACTCCGGTGCAGCGTGCTACCACCCTGCGCCAGTACCGCAACTACGCCAACCTGGCGGAAAGCTACAGCACCATTCCTTCGCGCTTCATGGCGATCACCCATGGCGTTTCCGCGGTCGGTAAAAGCCACGTGGCCATGCGTCTGGTGGAAGCGCTGGGCGCGATCCGCCTGCGCTCCGATGTCGAGCGCAAACGCCTGTTCGGCGAGCAAACCGTTGCCAATGATGTTCAGGCCGGGATCTACAGCGCCGATGCCAGCACCGCGACTTATGCTCGCCTGCATGAAATCGCCGAAGTGATCCTGCACGCCGGTTTCCCGGTGGTGATCGACGCCACTTACCTCAAGCGCGAACAACGCGACAACGCCGCCAAGGTTGCCGAAGCCACCGGCGCGCCATTCCTGATCCTCGACTGCAATGCTCCGCAGGCAGTGATCGAGAGCTGGCTGGCGATTCGTCAGGCAGATAAAAAGGATCCGTCCGACGCGACCCTCGCCGTGATCGAAGCACAACAGGCCAACCGCGAAGCCCTGACGCCGGAAGAAATCCTGCGCAGCAAACGCGTGCAGACCAATGAATCCGGCACCCTGGATACCGTCGTGGCGCAAATCCGCCAGCGTCTGCCCGGCCTGTAAGAAACTATTTCGGCCGTGAAGCCCTCGCTCGCTTCACGGCCGTCAAATAGTGGCACTATACTGGCGTCATAAAACCAACAGGTGATTTGACATGAGCCAGCCGAAACTTCTCGACACCCCGCTTTATGCCTTGCTGCACAAAGACGACATCACAGGTTTCAACAATGAACGGCCGAAAGACGGCCCGATCGACATGGTCGGCGGTGATTTTCGTGGTCTCGACCTACGCGAACTGAACGCCGATGGCG
The DNA here is from genome assembly GCF_019710535.1 of Pseudomonas sp. 3-2. Taxonomy (NCBI): domain Bacteria; kingdom Pseudomonadati; phylum Pseudomonadota; class Gammaproteobacteria; order Pseudomonadales; family Pseudomonadaceae; genus Pseudomonas; species Pseudomonas sp. 3-2. The sequence goes on from NZ_CP081200.1 coordinate 5,434,679, forward strand.
TGGATTTCCGGGACGCCTACTTCCGTTCCGCCGACCTGCGCGGCATCGACTTTCGCAACGCTTCGCTGGAGGGCGCGAGCCTGGCCCACGCACAGATTTCCGGTGCCTACTTCCCGCCGGAGCTGAGTGCCGACGAAATCCTGATGTCGATGAATTTCGGTACGCGCCTGCGTTATCGCACTCGCTGAAGCTTTTAAAAACCTGAACCGTCCAGCGCCCCCGCTTTGCGCTGGACTGCGTGCTGTTGGTAATTCCCCCTCGCCCTGCTCCGTGCAGATTCATCAGCGAAAAACTGACGTTTCTTAGAAGCGTTTGCGTCGAACCCGACCAAACAACCACGCTTTTCCTACTGATGGCTACACTCCTGAGAAGCTCGCCCACGCACCATTCGGCCGTCGCAAGGAGGCTTGATGAATGATGAACTGCAACACCTGAAGAATCTTGGCAAGACGTCGGCGCAATGGCTGCATGCCGTGGGCATCCATAGCGCCTCCGACTTGCGTCGCCTGGGCGCGGTGGATGCCTATCGCGCCGTGCGTACCCGCGGGTTCCGGGCGTCGAAGGTGTTGTTGTACGCGATCGAAGGAGCACTGATGGATGTGCACTGGAACGACATACCCGCCGAACGCAAGGATGCGCTGAACAAGCAGTTGGAAGCCATTTCCTCTCGCCACAAGAACTGACGGGCACTGACCGCCATGTACCTGCTCGGGGAACAATCGGCCAAGGCCGATGCATTGATCAACCACTTGCAGAGCTTGCCTGCGCAATGGCTCGAAGGCCTGGCGCCGTGCGGGCCGGCGCTGGAACTGGAAGCCACGGATGATTTGCTGACACGCTTGCCGGACGACCAATTGTTCTTGCTCATGCAAGGTGTCATCACCGGCAGAGTGAGCGGTCGCGGTCTGTTCTATTGGCATGAGGGGGACCTCATCGGCCTGCAGCAGGGGCCGGAATGGGCTGATTGCGCCTTGGGCACGGATAACCCGCTGACGTTGCTGCCCTATCGACGAAGTGATTTGTTTCAGCATGTGTATAGCGATTCATCTCGCTCGGAGCAGTTTCTGCGCTACCTGCTGGGGCAAATGGCGCTGCTGGCCCACGCCGTTGCCGAGTTCAAGCCACGTGAGTTTCGCAGCACCAATGGGTTCAAGCGTGTCGAGGCCGGAGACGTTCTGATACGCCAGGGCGATGTCGCTGACCATGTATTCGTGATTATCGAAGGACACGCCGAAGCCTTTGTTAATGGGCACAAGGTAGGCGATGTGCCCAAGGATGAGATCTTCGGCGCAATGGCTGTATTCACTGGCGAACCGCGCAACGCAACGGTCATTGCCCGGGAAGCGAGCACGGTGATGCTGATTCCCGGCGATCAGTTTCTGAGCATGACCCGCACCAATCCGAAAATCGCCCACAGCCTGATCGAAAGCATGGCGCGGCGTATCGACCAGCTCAACAAGCAGCTCACGGGATTTAACAGCCAGAACTGAAGCCCTGTTCACGGGGCGTTTACGCCATTGCCGGGACAAAACGACAGAAATGAAAAAACAGCAGTTGACTCGCTAATGAGAATCGCTATGATTATCACAACTGATCGCGAGATCAGTCGATATTCTGAAAAGCCCTTGGTTCGGACTCTCAGATTATCTCCTCATCAGGCTAATCACGGTTATTTGACCCGGTTTTTACCGGGTCTTTTTTTGCCTGTGGAAAAGTCATTCCTTGCCGAACTGCTTACGCATCTGCGCGCAATAATCCGGTTTCGGCGTGGCTGGGGTGAGCCAGACATAATCAGCCATCGCCGCCGTAACCCCACTGCCCTGCTCCGCCAGCATCAACACCGTCGGCGCTTGCGGCGCGCCCAGATCCAGCACATGCAGCGGCACCCCGACATCTTTGCGCGCGTGATACGCACCCGCCAGTAACAAGGCAGGCGCAGGCGCTGCCAGCAAACGCGAGGCCATGCGCCGATCCCGCTGTTGCTGAACGGCCAGCATCGCCGGCATTTGTGATGACGGCAGCAAGCCGCAGTGAGAATCGCCGATCTGCTCCAACAGCGTCTCTTTCACAGATTTGGCATTGCTGCGCTCACCGCTCAGAACCGGAGGATCGCGATAGAACGCGCGGATTTCGATGTTATCGAGGTTCGCCGCCAGCAACGGCCAGGATTGCGTCAGGGCGAACCGCACAATCGGGCCGTAGAGATTCCAGTCCCAACCGTCCTGCCAGGCCAATGCAGCAGGAAGATCAGCCGGTGGCGTTGACGCATGTCGTACGTCATCAACCCGCGACTGTTGATCGGGTGTCAGCATTTCCAACAGGAGACTGCCCTGGGGCCGCGCCTTTTCCAGGTTCTGTAACAGCCACAATTGAAGGGCATGGTGATCAGCGTTGTCATGCTGCTCACCAACAATCACCTGCGATGGACTGCTCAACCGAGCCAGTAATTGCTGCGCCGTCAGATGCTCGCCGCTGCGCAAATCACGGATCTCGCCCACGACCGGGGGCGCCGCAACATGCTGGCAACCTGCAAGCCACAACACCGCCAACAGCAAAATCCCGCGCATACACTCACCTCGATGACGAAATCAGCGGGCGATGATCAGCGGATGCCCGCGCTCCGGGTGCGGCTGCACCAGCACTTCCAGACCGAACACCGCCTTCAGCGATTCCGGACGCAATACCTGCTGCGGCGTGCCCAGCGCAACCGGGCGCCCGCCTTCCAGCAGCAGGATGCGATCACAATAGCGCGCCGCCAGATTCAGATCATGCAGGATCACCAGCACCGCCGCGCCGCGATCGGCAAATTCGCGCACCGCTTGCAGCGTCGTGTGTTGATGCAACGGATCAAGCATCGAGGTCGGCTCATCAAGCAGCAGAGTCTGCCCCGCCTGCCCCGGCCAGAGTTGCGCCAGCACCCGCGCCAGATGCACCCGTTGACGCTCGCCGCCGGACAGCGCCAGATAACTGCGGCCACTCAGGTGTCCGGCATCGGCCGCCCGTAATGCGGCAGCGACGATCTCGTCGTCGCGCACCCGCCCGCTCTGATAAGGCAGACGCCCCATGCCGACCACTTCCTCAACACGAAAGGCGAAATCCAGGGTCGACACCTGCGGCAGCACCGCCAGCCGCTGGGCGCGCTGAGTGCCTCTCCAATGACTCAAGGCCTCACCGTCCAGCAGCACTTCCCCCTCGTGCGCGCTCAACTCACCGCACAACGCGCCGAGCAAGGTACTTTTACCGGCGCCATTCGGCCCCAACACGCCAAGCACTTCGCCCGGTTCGAGTTGCAGGCTGACATCGGCCAGAACGGTCTTGCGGCCACGGCGGATGTGCAGATTGTGCGCACGCAGCATCAGGCACGCCCTCGCAGCAACAGATAAAGGAAGAACGGCGCGCCGATGAATGCGGTGACGATACCGATCGGCAACTCTGCCGGCGCCAGTGCCAGACGTGCAACCAGATCCGCCAGCAGCAACAGACTGGCGCCGGCCAGCACCGACGCCGGCAGCAATACCCGGTGATCCGGCCCGGCGAGCAAGCGCACCAGATGCGGCACCACCAGCCCGACGAAACCGATCATCCCTGCCGCCGCCACCGCCGCACCGACACCCAGCGCCGTGCAAAACACCAGCTCGCGCTTGAGCCGTTCGACATCGATCCCCAGATGCCCGGCTTCCGACTCGCCGAGCAACAATGCATTGAGTGCCGTCGCCCGACGCGGAAGCCAAAGTGCAACACCGGCAGTGATGATCAGCAGCGGCCACAACCGCGCATAGCGCGCGCCGTTAAGGCTGCCCAGGTTCCAGAACGTCAACGTGCGCAATGTGGCGTCGTCGGCCAGATAGGTAAACAGCCCCACCGCCGAACTGGCCAGCGCGGTCAGGGCAATCCCCGCCAGCAACATGGTCGCCACGTTGGTCTGCCCGTTGCGGCGGCCGAGTCGATAGACCAGCGCAGTTACGCCAAGGCCACCGAGAAACGCACAAACCGACAGCAGATAAGGCCCGAACCACTCTGGCAGCCCGCCAAAAAACGAGCCGCCGACGATCGCCACCGCCGCGCCCAGCGCCGCGCCACTGGAGACCCCCACCAACCCCGGATCGGCCAGCGGATTGCGAAACAGCCCCTGCATCGCCACACCGGACAGGGCAAGCACGCCGCCGACTGCCAGCCCGAGCATCGTACGCGGCAGACGAATCTGCCCGAGAATCAGTTCAGCCTGCTCCAGCCCGTCCGGCGCCAGCGGCACACCGATCATGCGCAGCGCAGCGCGCAAGGTATCGAACAACGGCAGACTGACCGGCCCCAATGCCAGAGACAGCCAGATCGCCAGCAGACACAGCAGGATCAGGCCGATGAACAAGCCACGGGGTTTGACCAGGGTGGTCATTGGCCGCTCGAGGCCGGATAGAAATCGTCAGACAGAGTCTTCAGCGCAGCCGGCAAACGCGGCCCGAGTCCGCCCACCAGCAGCGTCGGATCCAGCTCCAGCACACGGCCGGTCTTGGCGGCACGGCTGGAATTGAGGATCGGGTTTTCCTTGAACAACGCCGCTTTTGCCGCCTCGCCGGTCAGCGCACGGTCAGCGAACACCAGCACTTCAGGATCAAGACTGGCCAGGGATTCCACGGAAAACGGCTTGTAACCGGTGTGGGTCGCGAGGTTATGCCCGCCCGCCTGCTGCAGCAGCCAATCGGCGGCGGTGTCCTTGCCGGCGATCAGTGGTTTGCCGCCGGCATGGCCGAGCAGCAACAGCACGCCCGGTGCTTTCTGCTTTGATTGCACCGCAACCACACATGCCTTCTGAGCATCGAGTTGCTGTTGATAACTGTGCAGCAATTGCACGGCCTGGCTTTCGGCCCCCAGCAACTGCCCCAGATGAGTAACGTTTTTCTCCAGCGTCGGCAGATCCGGCTGAGCCGAGAACAATTCCACCCGCACCTTGGCGCTGCGAACCTGGGAGATCACTGGCGGCGGGCCCATTTCTTCGGTGCCGATCAGAATGTCCGGGCGCAGGCTGAGGATGCCTTCGGCCGACAGGCTGCGCTGGTAGCCGATGCTCGGCAGGGACTTGAGGGATTGCGGATGCTGGCTGGTGGTGTCGACGCCCACCAGTTTGGCCTCGCCGCCCAGCGCACTGACCCACTCCGACAACGCACCGCCGGCGCTGACCCAACGTTGCGGCAACTCGGCCGCTGCAGCCTGGTGGCTGACCCAAAGTCCGACACACAGCACGGCAACGCGGGTACTCAGGCGCATAGACAGCTTCCTTGAAAGGTTTTTCCGGGCACCGGAACGGCAGGCCAAGTATCCTCGGCAGCGATCACCTCGCCACGGGCGAAGGCGACCATTTGATAATTGTTTGCATTTGAACGTCAAGCTCGGACATATCCGGACACGAGCCGACACTTGAGGATAGCCATGAAGTTTCTTTGCGCGGGCGCCGACCTGGTTGAGGGCGGCAGTCGCGGTTTCGATATCGACGGGAAAAAACTGTTGGCTGTGCGCCGCGCGGGGCAGGCGTATGTCTATCTCAATCGCTGTCCGCATCGGGGCGTCGGTCTGGAATGGCATCCCGACCAGTTTCTCGACCCCAGCAACAGCCTGATCCAATGCGCCACCCACGGCGCACTGTTTCTGATCGAAGACGGAGAATGCGTCGCCGGCCCCTGCGCCGGACAATCGCTGACGGCCATCCCTTGTCATGAAGACGCGCAAGGGCTGTGGATCGACGTTTAACCGTTGAGCAGCACGTCCAGGCGCCTGTCGATCACCATCTCTTCATGGCTCAACCGCACGCCGTACGCCAGGACCTCGACCCCGCACGCCACCGCCTCACGTAGCGCAGCGGCGTAGGCCGAGTCGATTTCCTCGGCCGGGCGCACCGCTTCGACACCCGTGAGATTGACGCAGTACAACTGCACCGCGCGAATCCCGTCCCGGGCCAGATGCGCCAGCTCACGCAAATGCTTGGCGCCGCGCTGGGTCACTGCATCGGGAAATGCCGCAATCGCCGTGCCGTCGAAACCCAGAGTGACGCTCTTCACTTCGATGTAGGCCGAGCCCGTCGGGTAGTCGAGGCGAAAATCGATCCGGCTCTTTTCCTGCCCGTACGCCACTTCACGCTTGAGCCCGGTAAAACCGTTCAGCTCACTGATGACGCCGGCCTGCAAGGCTTCTTCGACCAGAGCGTTGGCGCGCCCGGTGTTGACACAAAACAGCCGTCCCTGCGGGGTTTCGCCGACTTCCCAGGTGCCGGGCAGTTTGCGTTTCGGATCTGTGGAGCGGCTGAACCAGACCTGCCCGCCCTCGACCTGGCAATTGAGCATCGAGCCGGTGTTCGGGCAGTGAATGGTCAGCAATTCGCCGCCAACGGTTTCGATATCGGCGAGAAAACGCTTGTAACGGCGGATCAATCGGCCTTCTTCGAGCGGAGGATGAAAGCGCATCAGCCTTGCCAGCTCTTCAAGCCACGGGCGATACGTTCTACCGCTTCCTGTAGGCGTGGGAGGTTTTGCGTGTAGGCAAAGCGCACGTGATGACCGGCCTGATAGCGGCCGAAATCCAGCCCCGGAGTGAATGCCACGTGTTCGGTTTCGAGGAAATGCCGGCAGAACGCGAAGGCATCGCCGCCGAACTGGCTGATATCGGCATACAAATAGAACGCGCCTTCCGGCTCCACGGCAATGTTGAAGCCCAGCTCCCGCAATGCTGGCAGCAGAAAGTCACGGCGACGGCCGAATTCGGCGCGGCGCTCTTCGAAAATCGCGATGGTGTCCGGTTCAAAACAGGCCAGCGCTGCGTGTTGGGCCATGCTTGGCGCGCTGATGTAGAGGTTCTGCGCGAGCTTTTCCAGCTCACTGACGGCGGCATCCGGCGCCACCAGCCAGCCGAGGCGCCACCCGGTCATGCCGAAATATTTGGAGAAACTGTTGAGGACAAAGGCGCTGTCGTCCACTTCCAGCACACTGGCGGCGTCGGTGCCATAAGTCAGGCCATGGTAGATCTCGTCCACCACCAGATGCCCGTGACGCGCCTTGATGGCTGTGGATAATCCGGCCAGCTCATCGCGGGTCAGAATCGTACCGGTCGGGTTGGCCGGCGAGGCAACCAGCGCACCGACGCTGTCGTGGTCCCAGTGGCGTGCCACCAGGTCCGGCGTCAGCTGATAACGCACGTCCGGGCCCACCGGTACAAGCTGCGCCGCGCCCTCGACCAAACGCAAAAAGTGCCGGTTGCAAGGATAGCCGGGGTCGGCCAGCAGCCAGTGCTTGCCCGGATCCACCAGCAACGCACTGGCCAGCAGCAACGCCCCGGAACCGCCGGGGGTGATGAGAATCCGTCGAGGATCGATGTTCAGGCCGTAGCGCGTTTGATAGAAACCGGAAATCGCCTCGCGCAGTTCGGGAATGCCACGGGCCGCGGTGTAGCGGGTTTTCCCCGCCGTCAGGGCTTGCTGGCCGGCGCGAATGATCGGCTCGGCGGTGGTGAAGTCCGGTTCGCCGATTTCCAGGTGGATCACGTCGTGGCCGGCGGCCTGCAATTCATTGGCCCGCGCCAGCAACGCCATGACATGGAACGGTTCGATCGCACGACTGCGCGCACTGTAGGGCTGAGCCATTGGCCTTCCTTCAACGAGGGAAAAGAAACGATTCTACCCATCTGCCGGAACGAGCGAGAACCCGCAGCGGTCACAGCCTCAAGAACACTGGACTGTAACGCCCCGCGCGTACGCTCCAGGATTGACTAAAATCAGTGATTGAGCAGGTTTGCAGCACCGCCGGACATGGCTTGGCAAACATTTGCAAGCCCCATCGGCCACGCGCTCGACATCCGGGAGTAGCGCGGGTCGAATTGATCTGGTAAGTTCGCCCGCTTGCAGCCGCAGGGCCGGCAGGTGTCGGTGATGGAGCAATCCTGCGCAATGGATTACAAGAGTAGAGGCGGTCCATTTCATGCCCACCCAAGCAAAGCAACAGGCAAGTCAGACACTCAGCGGTTTCGAACCTTACGTCCCTAAAGAGGGCGAAGAGTACATGGGCGCGCCTATGCGTGCGCACTTCACCAAGATCCTGACCAAGTGGAAACTCGACTTGATGCAGGAAGTCGACCGCACTGTTGATCACATGAAAGACGAAGCGGCCAACTTTCCTGATCCGGCCGACCGTGCCAGCCAGGAAGAAGAGTTCGCCCTCGAGCTGCGCGCCCGCGACCGCGAGCGCAAACTGATCAAGAAGATCGACAAGACCCTGCAACTGATCGAAGACGAAGAGTACGGCTGGTGCGACTCTTGCGGCATCGAGATCGGCGTCAAGCGCCTCGAGGCCCGTCCGACTGCCGACATGTGCGTCGACTGCAAGAACCTGGCGGAAATCAAGGAAAAGCAGGTCGGCAAATAATCCCGGCCTGAACGAAAAACGGAGCGTGCGAACGCTCCGTTTTTGTTTCTGCTGTTTTTGACTCTCAAGTAACATCGCCCTCATGACTGCCAACACCTCCCCCGCCTATATTGGCCGCTTCGCCCCGACCCCCAGCGGGCACCTGCACTTCGGTTCGCTGGTTGCCGCCCTGGCCTCTTATCTGGACGCACGCTCGGTGGGCGGTCGCTGGCTGGTGCGCATGGAAGACCTCGATCCGCCCCGTGAAGAGCCAGGCGCGCAAGCGGCGATTCTCAAGGCGCTGGAAAGCTATGGCTTCGAATGGGACGGCGAGATGGTTCGCCAGAGCGATCGGCACGAGGCCTACGCGCAAGTGCTCGACAGCCTGTTCAATCACGGCCTCGCCTACGCCTGCACCTGCTCGCGCAAACAATTGGAGCCATACCACGGCATTTATCCGGGACTGTGCCGCAATGCCGGCCATGGCCAGGAAGACGCGGCGATTCGCCTGCGCGTGCCGGAGTTGGAATACCACTTCATCGACCGGGTGCAGGGCGAATACCGCCAGCATCTGGGCCGCGACGTGGGTGATTTCGTGATCCGCCGCCGCGACGGTCTCTACGCCTACCAACTGGCGGTGGTGCTGGACGACGCCTGGCAGGGCATCACCGATATCGTGCGCGGCGCCGATCTGCTCGACTCCACGCCGCGCCAGCTCTATCTGCAAGAACTGCTGGGCCTGCGCCAACCGCGCTACCTGCATCTGCCATTGATCACCCAGCCGGACGGCAACAAGCTCGGCAAGTCCTATCGCTCTCCACCGCTGGAAGCCGATCAGGCCACGCCATTGTTGCTGCGGGCCCTGCGTGCATTGGGGCAAAACCCGGGGCCCGAACTGGCCCACGCCTCGCCGCAAGAGCTGCTGAAATGGGGTAGTGCCCACTGGGACGCGACGAAGATCCCGCGCACACTGACCCTGCCCGAAGCGCAACTGCTGTGACGACACTTGCAGTGGCGCGCCCATCCGTTACCATCGCCGCACGTTTTCGGGCACGCGCATAAAAAAGAGAGGCCGGGATGTACATCTATCGCTTGGTCCTGCTTCTGGTCGTCGGGATCTACCTGTTCTCCCCCGCCATCATGGATTGGTGGATCGACGCGACGGGCGCCTGGTATCGCCCTTATCTGCTCTGGCTGATCCTGATTGTCGTGACCTTCATCCTGCAGAGCCAAAAAGATGCCGATGAGCTTTAGCCTGACCCAGATGCTGCTGATCAGCGCCGCCTACCTGGCCGCGCTGTTCGGCGTGGCCTGGATCAGTGAACGGGGCATGATCCCGCGGGCGATCATTCGCCATCCGCTGACCTACACCCTGTCGCTGGGGGTTTACGCCAGCGCGTGGGCGTTCTATGGCACGGTGGGTCTGGCCTATCAGTACGGCTATGGCTTTCTGTCCAGTTATCTCGGGGTGTCCGGCGCGTTCCTGCTGGCGCCGGTGCTGCTGTACCCGATCCTCAAGATCACCCGCACTTATCAACTGTCGTCGCTGGCGGACCTGTTCGCCTTCCGCTTTCGCAGCACCTGGGCCGGTGCGCTGACCACGATTTTCATGCTGATCGGCGTCTTGCCGTTGCTGGCGTTGCAGATTCAGGCGGTGGCCGACTCGATTGGCATCCTCACCGGCGAACCGGTGCAGAATCGCGTCGCCCTGGCATTCTGTGCGCTGATCATTCTGTTCACGATCTTCTTCGGCTCCCGTCACATCGCCACCCGTGAAAAGCACGAAGGGCTGGTATTCGCGATTGCCTTCGAATCGGTGATCAAACTGGTGGCCCTTGGCGGCGTCGGCCTCTACGCGCTATACGGCGTATTCGACGGCCCGCAACAGCTTGAACTGTGGCTGTTGCAGAATCAGACCGCCCTCGCCGCCCTGCACACGCCGTTGCAGGAAGGCCCGTGGCGCACGTTGCTGCTGGTGTTTTTCGCCTCGGCGATCGTGATGCCGCACATGTATCACATGACCTTCACTGAAAACCTCAACCCGCGCTCACTGGTCAGCGCAAGCTGGGGCCTGCCGCTGTTCCTGCTGTTGATGAGCTTGGCGGTGCCGCTGATTCTCTGGGCCGGCCTGAAACTCGGCGCCACGACCAATCCGGAATACTTCACCCTCGGCATCGGCATCGCCGCCAACAGCAAATCGCTGGCATTGCTGGCGTATGTCGGCGGTCTGTCGGCGGCCAGCGGCCTGATCATCGTCACCACGCTGGCCCTGTCGGGCATGGCCCTGAACCATCTGGTGCTGCCGCTCTACCAGCCGCCGGCCGAAGGCAATATCTATCGCTGGCTGAAATGGACCCGCCGGGCGCTGATCGTCGCGATCATCATGGCCGGTTTCTGCTTCTACCTGATGCTCGGCGCCGAGCAGGATCTGGCCAACCTCGGCATCGTCGCCTTCGTCGCGACCCTGCAATTCCTGCCGGGCGTGCTGTCGGTGCTGTACTGGCCGACCGCCAATCGCCGAGGCTTCATCGCCGGTCTGCTGGCGGGGATTGTCGTGTGGGTCGTGACCATGCTGTTGCCGCTGGTCGGCAATCTGCAGGGTTTCTATATTCCGCTGCTGAACATGATCTACGTACTGGACGACACCAGTTGGCACATGGCGGCCATCGCCTCGCTGGCGGCCAACGTGCTGATGTTCACGCTGATTTCGCTGTTCACCAATGCCAGCCCCGAAGAAGCCAGCGCCGCCGAAGCCTGCGCGGTGGACAACGTACGTCGCCCGCAACGCCGCGAATTGCACGCAGCCTCCCCGCAGGAATTCGCCACGCAACTGGCCAAGCCGCTGGGCGCCAAGGCTGCCCAGAAAGAAGTCGAACAGGCCCTGCGCGACCTTTATCTGCCATTCGACGAGCGCCGCCCTTATGCCTTGCGCCGCCTGCGTGACAGGATCGAAGCCAACCTCTCCGGCCTGATGGGCCCGAGCGTCGCCCAGGACATGGTGGAAACTTTTCTGCCGTACAAGGCTGGCGGTGAAAACTACGTCACCGAAGACATCCACTTCATCGAAAGCCGCCTCGAGGATTATCACTCGCGCCTCACCGGCCTCGCTGCCGAGCTCGACGCCTTGCGCCGCTACCACCGTCAGACCCTGCAAGAGCTGCCGATGGGCGTCTGCTCGCTGGCCAAGGATCAGGAGATCCTGATGTGGAACAAGGCCATGGAAGAGCTGACCGGAATTGCTGCGCAACGGGTGGTCGGCTCGCGCCTGAGTACCATCGCCAATCCGTGGAAAGACCTGCTGCAAGGCTTCATCCATCTGCCGGATGAGCATTTGCACAAACAGCATTTGGCCCTCGACGGCCAGACCCGTTGGCTGAACCTGCACAAAGCGGCGATCGACGAGCCGCTGGCACCGGGCAACAGCGGCCTGGTGTTGCTGGTGGAAGACCTGACCGAAACCCAAATGCTCGAAGACAAACTGGTGCATTCCGAGCGCCTGGCCAGCATCGGCCGACTCGCGGCGGGTGTGGCCCACGAAATCGGCAACCCGATCACCGGCATCGCCTGTCTCGCGCAAAACCTGCGCGAAGAGCGCGAAGAGGACGGTGAGCTGACGGAAATCAGCGGCCAGATCCTCGAACAGACCAAACGCGTGTCACGCATCGTCCAGTCCTTGATGAGCTTCGCCCACGCCGGCAGCCATCAGCACAGCGACGAGCCCGTCTGTCTGGCGGAAGTGGCCCAGGACGCCATCGGCCTGCTGGCCCTGAACCGGCGCAATTTCGAAGTCCAGTTCTATAACCTGTGCGATCCCGATCACTGGGTCGAAGGCGATCCGCAGCGGCTCGCCCAGGTGCTGATCAATCTGCTCTCCAACGCCCGCGACGCCTCGCCTGCCGGCAGCGCGGTGCGGGTCAAGAGCGAAGCCGGCGAACACACGGTCGATCTGATCGTCGAAGACGAAGGCAGCGGTATTCCGTCGAGCATCATGGACCGATTGTTCGAACCCTTCTTCACCACCAAGGATCCTGGCGAAGGCACCGGTCTGGGCCTTGCACTGGTCTATTCCATCGTTGAAGAGCATTATGGACAAATCACCATCGACAGCCCGGCTGATGTTCAGAGCCAGCGCGGCACCCGTATCCGGGTGACATTGCCGCGCCATGTCGAAGCGACGTCCGCTGTGAACTGAGACCGTCGAGAGTATCGAATCAATGCCGCACATTTTGATCGTCGAAGACGAAACCATTATCCGCTCCGCCTTGCGCCGCCTGCTGGAACGCAACCAGTACCAGGTCAGCGAAGCCGGTTCAGTGCAGGAAGCACAAGAACGCTTCAGTATTCCCACATTCGATCTGATCGTCAGCGACCTGCGACTACCGGGCGCTCCCGGCACCGAGCTGATCAAGCTCGGCCAAGGCACGCCGGTGCTGATCATGACCAGCTACGCCAGCCTGCGCTCGGCGGTCGACTCGATGAAGATGGGCGCGGTGGACTACATCGCCAAGCCTTTCGACCACGATGAAATGCTTCAGGCTGTCGCGCGTATCCTGCGTGATCGCCAGTCGGCGCCTGCCGCCGGCGAAGTAGCTCCGGCCAAATCGGCCAATAGCAGCGGCAAATCCGCCATCGACAACAGTAATGGCGAAATCGGCATTATCGGCTCGTGTCCGCCGATGCAGGATCTTTACGGCAAGATCCGTAAAGTCGCGCCGACCGATTCCAACGTACTGATCCAGGGTGAGTCCGGCACCGGTAAAGAGCTGGTGGCCCGCGCCCTGCACAACCTGTCGAAACGCGCCAAGGCGCCGATGATCTCGGTGAACTGCGCCGCCATTCCGGAAAGCCTGATCGAGTCCGAACTGTTCGGTCACGAGAAAGGTGCGTTCACCGGTGCCAGCGCCGGTCGCGCCGGTCTGGTGGAAGCGGCGGACGGCGGCACGCTGTTCCTCGACGAAATCGGCGAGTTGCCACTGGAAGCCCAGGCTCGCCTGCTGCGCGTGTTGCAGGAAGGCGAAATTCGCCGGGTGGGCTCGGTCCAGTCACAGAAAGTCGATGTCCGCTTGATCGCGGCGACCCACCGTGACCTCAAGAGCCTGGCGAAAATCGGCCAGTTCCGTGAAGACTTGTACTACCGCCTCCACGTGATCGCGTTGAAACTGCCGGCCCTGCGCGAGCGCGGCGCCGACGTCAACGAAATCGCCAATGCGTTCCTCGCTCGTCAGAGCGCGCGCATCAACCGCACCGACCTGAAATTTGCCGCCGATGCCGAACAGGCGATCCGGCACTATTCCTGGCCGGGTAACGTGCGGGAGTTGGAAAACGCCGTCGAGCGCGCGGTGATTCTGAGCGAAAGCCCGGAAATCTCTGCCGACCTGCTGGGGATCGACATCGAACTGGGCGATCTGGAGGACGACGAATTCATCGGCCTGCCGGCGCAACCGGCCGGTAACGCCAGCAACAGCAGCCACGAACCGACCGAAGACCTGTCACTGGAAGACTACTTCCAGCATTTCGTGCTCGAGCATCAGGACCACATGACCGAGACCGAACTGGCGCGCAAACTGGGCGTCAGCCGCAAATGCCTGTGGGAACGCCGTCAGCGTCTGGGCATTCCGCGGCGCAAGACCGGGGTCGCCAGCGAGAGCTGAACGTTACCTGTCGAGTGTGCGGGTAACCGCTAAAGAAGTGAAAAAACTGTTACCTCAGTCTTTTCACGTAACAGAAGCCGGGATTATCGGTAACGAAACCCCGGCTTTTTTTCGCCCTGCGAAAACGGTTATATCGACCTAACCCCTTGTTTTATTGGGGTTCGCAAAAGTTGGCACGGCACCTGCTATATGTTTGGTACAAGAACAATAACAAGCAATGCACAAGACAATAAAAATAAGACGAATCGACTCACGCACAATAAAAACAAGACGGCGAGAGGCGCAGCTAACTGATTCTTTTGGAGAGGCGTTGTATTTGGGGCTAGCCCCACGACCAGGCCGAGAACAACAAAAACTGTCTTAAGACAGAGCCTGTACTGGTTGGATCGCAAGATCACTGCAACACAGCGACCAAAGCAATCCGTTTGCTCTTGGCTCCCGATTGGGAGGGTCATGAAGGAAAAGCTTCATGACGAGGGCACTCAACAAAAACAAGAAGCCCGAATCAATAATAAAAAGAGCACGCAACTACTTCTTGGGGAGCTTCGGCTCCCCTTGTAGTTTCTCCCTTACGGTAAATCTCTCCTCCACCACACTCCCACACCCCTCTAGCCCGCGGCTTGCAGCGCAAAACGGCAGCGTCCTACACCATCCCTCGACTAAATGCTAGAATCCCGGCCCATCATGCGGTCATTCTCTGGTATGGCCGAACATTCCTTCAAACAGTGCATCCCATGCTGAAGAAGCTGTTCCAGTCATTCCGAACTCCCCTGCGTCGTACGCAACACATCCGTAGCACGCCTGAAGTCCTCAACAGCGGCCAACATTCGCTGCAAAAGGCGCAATTCAGCCGGTACGCGGTCAACATCGTCGAACGTCTGCAGGGCGCCGGCTACCAGGCCTACCTGGTTGGCGGTTGCGTGCGAGACATGCTGCTGGGCATCACGCCCAAAGACTTCGACGTCGCCACCAGCGCCACCCCCGAGCAGGTCCGCGCCGAATTCCGCAATGCGCGGATCATCGGTCGCCGCTTCAAGCTGGTACACATCCATTTCGGCCGCGAAATCATTGAAGTCGCGACCTTCCGCGCCAATCACCCGCAAAACGAAGACGACGAAGACAGCAACCAGTCCTCGCGCAACGAGAGCGGGCGCATTCTGCGTGACAACGTCTACGGCACCCTGGAAGAAGACGCGCAGCGCCGCGACTTCACCATCAACGCCCTGTATTACGATCCGGTCAGCGAGCGCATCCTCGACTACGCCAACGGCGTACACGACATCCGCAACCACCTGATCCGCCTGATCGGCGACCCAAAGAAACGTTACCAGGAAGACCCGGTGCGGATGCTGCGGGCCGTGCGTTTCGCCGCCAAGCTCAATTTCGGTATCGAAAAGCACACCGTCCAGCCGATCCGCGAGCTGGCACCGATGCTGCGCGAAATCCCACCAGCCCGCCTGTTCGAGGAAGTGCTCAAGCTGTTCCTCTCCGGTCACGGCGCCATCACCTTCGAGATGCTGGTCGACCTGCAACTGTTCGCGCCGCTGTTCCCGGCCAGTGCCGATGCGCTGGAACACAACCCGGAATACACCCACACGCTGATCAGCGAAGCACTGACCAACACCGACTTGCGGATCAAGCAGAACAAACCGGTGACCCCGGCGTTCCTGTTTGCCGCCCTGCTGTGGCCAGCCCTGCCGGCCCGCGTGTTGCGTCTGCAAGAGCGCGGCATGCCGCCGATTCCGGCGATGCAGGAAGGCGCTCACGAACTGATCGCCGAACAGTGCCAGCGCATTGCAATTCCAAAACGCTTCACCATGCCGATCCGCGAGATCTGGGACATGCAGGAACGCCTGCCACGCCGCAGCGGCAAACGCGCCGACCTGCTGCTGGACAATCCGCGCTTCCGCGCCGGCTACGACTTCCTGCTGTTGCGTGAAAGCGCCGGCGAGCAGACCGATGGCCTGGGCGAATGGTGGACCGATTATCAGGACGCCAACGACAGCGAACGTCGTGACATGATCCGTGACCTCAGCGGCAAGGGTGATGACGCCAGTGGTGCACCGCGCAAGCGTCGCCGCAGCAGCGGTTCCAAGCGCAAACGCGCCGGCGCACCGAGCGCCACGGGCGAATAAGGCATGGAACGCATTTACATCGGCATGGGCAGCAACCTGGCTGACCCGGCCGAACAACTGCGCAGCGCGGTCGACGCGCTGGGGCAATTGCCCGATACCGAACTGGTCGGCGTGTCTGCCTTCTACCAAAGCGACTCCCTGCTGCCGGGGCAACCGCGTTATACCAACGCGGTTGCCGCGCTCGACAGCGCGCTCGCCCCGCTGGATCTGCTCGATGCCTTGCAAGCCATCGAAAACGATCAGGGCCGCGAACGCCTGGAGCGCTGGGGCCCGCGCACGCTGGATCTGGACATTCTGTTATTCGGTGATCGCCTGATCGATGAACCGCGCCTGAAAGTCCCGCATTACCACATGCAGGAACGCGCGTTCGTTCTCTATCCCCTGGCCGAACTGGCTCCCGATGATCTGCGTCTGGCCGATGGCCGCACTCTTGCGGATCTTCTCGCCGCCTGCCCGTTCGTCGGCCTCGAACGCCTTCCCCACCCCTGACATCTATCCCCTGTGGGAGCGGGCTTGCTCGCGAATGCGGTGTATCAGCTCAATAAGATGCTGACTGACACGACGCCTTCGCGAGCAAGCCCGCTCCCACATCGACCTGTCCAAATCCCGGTTTTTGTCGGACAAAAAAACCGCAGATCAGGCCCCCCGGCCCGCTGAATCGCATCAGTAACGCCGGTAACACTCCCCTCGTAACAATGCGGTAACACATGCAATTGACTTCCTGAGGCCTCATCACGACTATAGGCGTCCCGCTGCCGCCAACCCGGCATACAAGGGCGCAATCCAGGCCTTATAAGCACGACAAAAGAGCGTGCGCCTGAATAGATGACGAATCACGCGCGTTACTCGCAGTAGTTTCCAAAGCGCCTGAACGAGGATTTCTTACATGCCAGCCATCACCCTGACCACGCTCCAGAGCCTCAAGCAGAAAGGTGAAAAGATCACCATGCTGACCTGCTATGACGCGACCTTCGCCCACGCCTGCAACGAGGCCGGTGTCGAAGTGCTGCTGGTGGGCGACTCCCTCGGCATGGTCCTGCAGGGTCACGACAGCACCCTGCCGGTGACCACCGCAGAAATGGCCTACCACGTTGCCAGCGTCAAACGCGGCAACTCTGATGCCCTGATCCTGGCCGACCTGCCGTTCATGGCCAACGCCACCCTCGAACAAACCATGACCAACAGCGCCCTGCTGATGCAGGCCGGCGCGCACATGGTCAAGGTCGAAGGCGCCTTGTGGCTGGCGGACTCGATCCGCCTGCTGGCCGAGCGCGGTGTGCCGGTCTGCGCCCACATGGGCCTGACCCCGCAAGCCGTGAACATTCTCGGCGGCTATAAAGTGCAGGGTCGCAACGAAAACCAGGCTCGCCAGATGCGCGCCGACGCGATCTCGCTGGAGCAGGCCGGTGCAGCCATGCTGCTGCTCGAATGCGTGCCGAGCGAACTGGCAGCTGAAATCAGCCAGGCCGTGAAGATTCCGGTGATCGGCATTGGCGCCGGCAGCGACACCGACGGTCAGGTGCTGGTACTGCACGACATGCTCGGCCTGTCGATCAGCGGCCGCGTGCCGAAGTTCGTGAAGAACTTCATGCAGGGTCAGGACAGCATCCAGTCCGCGCTGAAGGCTTACGTCAGTGAAGTCAAAGCCACCACTTTCCCCGGGATCGAACACGGATTCTCTGCATGAACACCGTCAAAACCGTACGTGAACTGCGCGCCGCCGTGGCGCGCGCCCGCAGTGAAGGCAAGCGCATCGGCTTCGTGCCGACCATGGGCAACCTGCACAGCGGCCACATCGCGCTGATCACCAAGGCCACCCAGCGCGTGGACTTCGTGGTTGCGAGCATTTTCGTCAACCCGCTGCAGTTCGGCGCCGGCGAAGACCTCGACAAGTACCCACGCACCCTCGCGGCGGATCAGGAAAAACTGCTGGAAGCCGGATGCGATCTGCTGTTCGCCCCGACCGTCGAGGAAATGTACCCCGACGGCATGGCCGGTCAGACCCGGGTCAGCGTGCCGCAACTGTCCGAAGGCCTGTGCGGCGCCAGCCGTCCGGGGCATTTCGAAGGCGTGGCGACGGTGGTCAGCAAGCTGTTCAACATGGTCCAGCCAGACCTGGCGATCTTCGGCCAGAAAGACTTCCAGCAACTGGCAGTGATCCGCGCGCTGGTGCACGACCTGAACATGCCAATCCAGATCATTGGCGAGCCGACCGTACGCGCCGCCGACGGTCTGGCGCTGTCCTCGCGCAACGGTTTCCTCAATGAAGAACAGCGCGCCGTGGCGCCGGTGGTCTATCGCAGCCTGAGCAGCATTGCCGAGTCGATCAAGCAGGGCGAGCGCGACTTCCCTGCCCTGATCCAGGCGCAACGCCAGCAACTGGAAGCCGCCGGCCTGCGTCCGGATTACCTGGAAATTCGCCACGCCCTGACCCTGCGTCCGGCAACGGCGGAAGATCGTGATCTGGTGATTCTGGTCGCGGCCTTCCTCGGCACCACCCGGTTGATCGACAACCTGCATCTGAATCTCGATACCCCCGCCTGAACACCGGCAGACGCTGTGGAAGCAACCCCGCTCCCACAGCGTCTGTACCCACTTCCAGACTGTATTGCTGAGCACCTGACCATCGGGCAAACTGCCCGCCGTTCCACTGCGCGCAAAAGCAGGGACTTGCTCGCATTACTCGCCGTCTGTCGGCCCCGTCTGTTATCAATGTTAAAAAAGTACCGAAAACAGGTCAGACAAAGCCAAGACAGATCGCGGCGCTGGGTTTACTGTATTCGCCCTGCGCCAAAGTAATCGTGTCGACGCAGTTGCCCCCTCGCCCAAACATGGCGGGGAGGTCTTTTCAGAGTTCAAAAGGCCGTTCAAGTAAAAAGGAAAACCGCAGCGATGGCGTACTACCGCACTCCTCATGACGTTACCGCTCTGCCTGCCTGGCAAGCGTTGAAAGATCACCGCCAAGCCATGCAGGATTTCAGCATGCGCGAAGCCTTCAACGCCGATCCGCAGCGCTTCAATCAGTTCACTCTCAGCAGCTGCGGACTGTTTCTCGACTATTCGAAGAATCTGATCAACGCCGAGACCCGCAACCTGCTGGTGGGTCTGGCCAATGAAGTCGATCTCAAGGGCGCGATCAAGGCGCTGTTCGACGGCGAAATCGTCAACTCCTCCGAAGGCCGCCCGGCGCTGCACACCGCCCTGCGTCGCCCGGTCGGCGACAAGCTGTCGGTCAACGGCGTCAACGTGATGCCTGAAGTACACAAGGTGCTGAACCAGATCACCGATCTCGTGGGCCGCATCCACGACGGTCTGTGGCGCGGTTACACCGAGAAGCCGATCACTGACGTGGTGAACATCGGCATCGGTGGTTCGTTCCTCGGCCCCGAGCTGGTCTCCGAAGCCCTGCTGTCCTACGCCCAGAAAGGCGTGCGTTGCCACTATCTGGCGAACATCGACGGCAGCGAATTCCACGAGCTGACGCAAAAACTGCGCGCCGAGACCACGCTGTTCATCGTTTCGTCGAAATCGTTCAACACCCTCGAAACCCTGAAAAACGCCCAGGCCGCACGCGCCTGGTACCTGGCCCAGGGTGGTTCGGAAGCCGAGCTGTATCGCCACTTCATCGCCGTATCGAGCAACAACGCGGCAGCCGTGGCCTTCGGTATCCGCGAAGAAAACATCTTCCCGATGTGGGACTGGGTCGGCGGTCGTTATTCGCTGTGGTCGGCCATCGGTCTGCCAATCGCGCTGGCCATCGGCATGTCCAACTTCAAGGAACTGCTGTCCGGTGCCTACACCATGGACCAGCATTTCCAGAGCGCGCCGTTCGAACAGAACATGCCGGTGCTGCTGGCCCTGCTCGGCGTGTGGTACGGCAACTTCTGGGGCGCGCAAAGCCATGCGATCCTGCCGTACGACCACTATCTGCGTAACATCACCAAGCACTTGCAACAGCTGGACATGGAATCGAACGGCAAGAGCGTGCGTCAGGACGGCACCCCGGTGTCGACCGATACCGGGCCGGTGATCTGGGGCGGCGTTGGCTGCAACGGTCAGCACGCCTACCACCAGCTGCTGCACCAGGGCACCCAACTGATCCCGGCCGACTTCATCGTGCCGATCGTCAGCTTCAACCCGGTCTCCGACCACCATCAATGGCTGTACGCCAACTGCCTGTCGCAGAGCCAGGCGCTGATGCTCGGCAAGACCCTGCCGGAAGCCGAAGCGGAACTGCGCGACAAGGGCATGAGCGAGGACCAGGTGCAGAAACTCGCACCACACAAGGTGATCCCGGGCAACCGTCCGAGCAACACCCTGGTGGTCGAGCGCATCAGCCCGCGCCGTCTCGGCGCATTGGTGGCGATGTACGAACACAAAGTCTTCGTGCAAAGCGTGGTCTGGGGCATCAACGCCTTCGACCAGTGGGGCGTGGAACTGGGCAAGGAACTGGGCAAGGGCGTGTACAACCGTCTGGTCGGCAGCGAAGAAACCGCCGCCGAAGACGCGTCCACCCAAGGCCTGATCAACTACTTCCGCGGCCGTCACCGCGGCTGATCCAGCCCCGAACACACCCCCTCGCCATGAGGGGGTGTTTGTTTACAGGTATTGAACCCTCCCCGCTCTCGGCGCATCTTTATCCTTGTCGCACAACAAGAATAAGGAACCGTCATGTTCGATATCAGCACGTTCCCCAAAGCCGATGCCGTCCGCCGGGCTGCACAGTTGAGTCAGGACGACTACCAGCGCCTGTACCGCGAATCGATTGAACACCCCAGTACCTTCTGGGCCGAACAGGCCACCCGCTTCCTCGACTGGAGCACGCCGTGGCAGACCGTCCAGCGCTATGACCTGAAGACCGGCGAAGCCGCCTGGTTTGCCGGTGGCAAGCTGAACGTCAGCTACAACTGCATCGATCGCCATCTGGAAAAGCGCGGCGATCAGACCGCCATCCTCTGGGAAGGCGACGACCCCGCCGAATCGACACAAATCACCTACAGCAAACTCCATCACCATGTCTGCCGCCTGGCCAACGTGCTGAAGAGCCGTGGCGTTAAAAAAGGCGACCGGGTGTGCATCTACATGCCGATGATCCCCGAAGCGGCCTACGCGATGCTCGCCTGCGCGCGGATCGGCGCGATTCATTCGGTGGTGTTTGGCGGTTTTTCTCCGGACTCCCTGCGCGACCGCATTCTCGACGCCGACTGCCGCACCGTGATCACCGCCGACGAGGGCGTGCGCGGTGGCAAATTCGTGCCGCTGAAACAGAATGTCGACAAGGCCCTGCAGAGTTGCCCGAATGTCAGCACCGTCGTGGTGGTCGAGCGCACCCAGAACGAAGTCGACTGGGTCGAAGGCCGCGACCTCTGGTATCACCAGGCCGTGCGCGACGTCAGCGACGATTGCCCGCCGGAACCGATGGACGCAGAAGACCCGCTGTTCATCCTCTACACCTCCGGCAGCACCGGCAAACCCAAGGGCGTGCTGCACACCACCGGCGGTTACCTGCTGCAGGCGGCGATGACCTTCAAGTACGTGCTCGACTACCGCGACGGCGAAGTGTTCTGGTGCACCGCCGACGTCGGCTGGGTCACCGGCCACAGCTATATCGTGTACGGCCCGCTTGCAAACGGCGCCACCACCCTGATCTTCGAAGGCGTGCCGAGCTACCCGAGCACTTCGCGGTTCTGGCAGGTGATCGACAAACACAAGGTCAACATCTTCTACACCGCCCCCACTGCCCTGCGCGCGTTGATGCGTGAAGGCGCCGGGCCGTTGCAGGAAACGTCGCGGCAAAGCCTCAGATTGCTCGGCAGTGTCGGTGAGCCGATTAATCCGGAAGCGTGGGAATGGTATTTCAACGTGGTCGGCGAACAGCGTTGCCCGATTGTCGATACCTGGTGGCAGACCGAAACCGGCGGCATCATGCTCAGCCCGCTGGTCAGCGCCCAGCGGATCAAGCCGGGCTGCGCCACCCAACCGATGTTCGGCGTACAACCGGTGCTGCTCGATGAACACGGCAAGGAAATCCAGGGCGCCGGCAGTGGCGTGCTGGCGATCAAGTCGAGCTGGCCGGCGCAGATCCGCAGCGTTTACGGCGATCCGCAGCGCATGGTCGACACCTACTTCAAGCCCTACCCCGGTTACTACTTCACCGGCGACGGCGCCCGCCGTGACGAGGACGGCGATTACTGGATCACCGGGCGCATCGACGACGTGATCAATGTCTCCGGCCATCGCATCGGCACCGCCGAGGTAGAGAGCGCGCTGGTGCTGCACGACAGCATCGCCGAGGCCGCTGTGGTCGGCTATCCACACGACGTCAAAGGCCAGGGGATTTATGCGTTCGTCACACCGATGAATGGCACCGAGCCCAACGACGAGCTGAAAAAGGAACTGCTGGCCCACGTCAGCAAGGAAATCGGCAGCTTCGCCAAACCGGACCTGATCCAGTGGGCCCCGGCCCTGCCGAAGACCCGCTCGGGCAAGATCATGCGGCGGATCCTGCGCAAGATTGCCTGCAACGAACTCGACAGCCTCGGCGACACCTCGACGCTGGCGGATCCGAGCGTAGTGCAGGGCTTGATCGATAAACGCTTGAACCAGTAAGGCCGCAAACGCATCGCGAGCAGGCTCGCTCCCACAAGGACTTATGATCGTCTGTGGGAGCGAGCCTGCTCGCGATGGGACCCCCTCGAGTGCCTGCCAAACTGCTAAACTCCCGCGCCCCAATTCCCTCCAGCAAGGCGCCCGCATGTCTTCCTTGAACCTGGCGCTGCGCGCCGCTCTCGATCAACGCCAGGATCTGCTCGCCGAGCTGCACCGCCAGGGCACCGACTGCTATCGGCTGTTCCACGGCAGCCAGGAAGGCGCCGGCGGCCTGACCATTGACCGCTACGGCCCGCAACTGATGGTGCAAAGCTTCCACCAGACCCTGGCGCGTGAAGACCTGCTGCAACTGCACACCATGGTTGACCAGACCCTGGGCCTGGAAACCCTGCTGGTCTACAACGACCGCTCCCGTGGCAACTCGCGGATCGATCGTGAAGACAGCGTCTACCGCGCCGACGACGCCGCGCTGGCCGATCTGGTCGGCCACGAATGGGGCCTGAATTATCGTGTGCGTGGACGCCACGCCGGGCAGGATCCGCTGCTGTTCCTCGACCTGCGCAACACCCGCGGCTGGGTCAAGGATCACGCCAAGGGCAAAAGTGTGCTCAACCTGTTCGCCTATACCTGCGGGGTCGGTCTCAGCGCGGCGGCCGGCGGTGCACGCGAGGTGTGCAACCTGGATTTCGCCGAGGGCAATCTGGCGGTCGGCCGCGAAAACGGCTTGCTCAATCCGCAACTGCCGACCATGGAATTCATCCAGTCCGACTACTTCCCGGCCATCCGCCAACTGGCCGGCCTGCCGATCAGCCAGCGTCGCGGGCAGAAACTGCCGAGCTATCAACGCCTCGAACAGCGCCAGTACGATCTGGTGTTGCTCGACCCGCCCGCATGGGCCAAGAGCGCCTTCGGCACCGTCGACCTGCTGCGCGATTATCAAAGCCTGCTCAAGCCGGCCCTGCTGACCACCGCCGAGAATGGCGTGCTGATCTGCTGCAACAACCTGGCGAAAGTCAGCATGGACGATTGGCGCGAGCAGGTGCTGCGCTGCGCGGAAAAAGCCGGGCGGCCGGTGCGTGAGTGGAGCGTGATGACCCCGGGCCGCGACTTCCCGTCGCTGGATCAGCAGCCACCGCTGAAGACCCTGATCCTTCAGCTCTAAGCGTTGCCAAGGAAATTTCCCACGGAAATATCTGAACAATCCTGAGCATGGGCAATTGCTTCGGAACCGGAATCGCGTGCCATACTCCAAGGCACTCCGATTCAGACAGATGAAGCCGCACATGCCCAAAGGATTGATTCGCGCGATTGGCGCCCTGTTGACTGCCCTGGCCCTCTACAGCCTGCTGGGGTTCCTGATTTTGCCGGGCATTGCGCTCAGGGTGGTGAATCAGCAACTGGCCAACTACGCCACGGTGCCGGCGCATCTGCAACGTATCGAACTCAACCCGTTCAGCCTTGAACTCACGCTGTGGGGCCTGGTGATCGGCGAGCCGGGCAAGGAACAGGTCGGCTTCGAACGTCTGTATGCCAACTTGCAACTCGACAGCCTGTGGACCAAAGCCCTGCATCTGTCCGACATCGAACTGGAAAAATCCAGGACCGAGATCCTGTTCGCCAAGGACGGTCAGCTCAACCTGCTCGGTCTGTTCAAGCTCCCGGCCAGCGAGCCCACCCCGGCCGATCCCGACGCCAAACCGTTTCCGCTGCGCATCGACCGGATCCAGCTGGTCGGCGGCAACCTGCATTTCGTGGATGCGCGGCCCAGCGAGCCGATCGAATTTCTCTACGACAAGCTCGACTTCGAGCTGAAAAACCTCAGCACCCTGCCCGAAGACAACGCCGACATGACCCTCGTCGCGATCGGCCCGGCCGGTGGGCAGATCGACTGGAAAGGCAACTTCAGCCTGATACCGATCGCCTCCGAAGGCACGCTCAAGATCACCGACGGCCAGATGAAAGCCTTCTGGCCCTACGTGCGTGATGCCGTGCCACTGGTGCTGGAAAACGGGGTCGTCAGCCTGAGCACCGACTACAAGCTCAACCTGTCCAAGGAAACCGAACTGCTGCTGAGCAACGTGGCGATCAATATCGCGCCGTTCGCCATCAAGGCGCCGGACGGACGCCCGCTGGCGAAACTCGAGCGTCTCGACGTCAGCGACACCACGGTGGACCTGGCCAAGCAGCAAGTGGTGGTCGGCAAGATCCGCAGCCAGAAACTGGAAACCTGGGCTGCGCTTGAAGCGGACGGCCAACTGGACTGGCAGAAACTGTTTGCCAGCCAGCCGTCGAAACCCGCCGCAAAAGCGGCTGCCGAACCTGCGAACACACCGGCGGCAGCCGACTCGCCGAAACCCGAACCGACCGCGCCGAGCAAACCGTGGCAAGTGTTGATCAAGGACGTGCAACTGCGTGACTACAAAGTGCATCTGGCCGACCGTTCGGCGAAGCCGGAAGTCACTTTGGATGTCACGCCGCTGAACGTCGATCTGCAGAATTTCGACAGCCTCAACGGCTCGCCCTTCAACCTCAGGCTCGACACCGGGCTGGGCAAGCAAGGCAAGATCAGCGCCGATGGCGTGGTCAACCTGGCGCCGGTCACCGCACAGCTCAACGTGAAAACCCAGGACATCGATCTGCGGGTCGCCCAGTCCTACATCAACCCGTTCATTCGTCTCGAACTGCGCAGCGGCATGCTCGGCAGCGACCTGAAAGTGAACCTGAAAAGCACTGACCCGCTGGCCCTCAGCGTCACCGGTCGTGCTCAGATCGATCAGTTGCACACCCTCGACACCCTGAAAACCCGCGACTTCCTGAAGTGGCAGCAAGTGGTGGTCGAAGGCCTGAACTATCAACATGGCGACAGCCTGTCGATCGACAGGGTCAACCTGTTCCAGCCGTATGCGCGGTTCATGATCAACGATGATCGCACCACCAACATCGACGACCTGCTCATTCCGCAGCCGGCCGATTCCGGGGCGAAGACCGCCGCGGCGAAACCGGCGAGCAATGACAAACCGCTGGGTATTCACATCGGCGGCATCGCGATCAACGACGGCTCGGCCAACTTCGCCGACTTCAGCCTGACCCCCAACTTCGCCACGGCGGTCCAGCAACTCAACGGCCAGATCGGCACCATCGACAGCCGTCAGGCGAAACCGGCCAGCGTCGACATCAAGGGCAAGGTCGACCGCTATGCGCCGGTGATCATCAAAGGCGCGGTCAACCCGTTCGACCCGATGGCCAGCCTCGACATCGCCACCAGTTTCAAACGGGTCGAACTGACCACCCTGACGCCCTACTCCGGCAAGTTCGCCGGCTACCGGATCCGCAAGGGCCGACTTAACCTCGACCTGCATTACCTGATCACCAAAGGCCAGCTCAAGGCCGAGAACAAAGTGGTGGTCGAGCAGCTGCAACTGGGTGAGAAAGTCGACAGCCCGGATGCCGTGAGCCTGCCGCTGAAACTGGCGATCGCCCTGCTCAAGGACGTCGACGGCAAGATTTCCATCGAACTGCCGGTCACTGGTGACCTGAACAATCCGCAATTCAGCGTGATGCCGATTGTCTGGCAGACCCTGCGCAATCTGATCGTCAAGGCTGCCGCCGCACCGTTCAAGCTGATCGGCGGCCTGGTCAGCGGTGGCGGGTCGGAAGACCTCGGCACCGTGTCCTTTGCACCGGGTTCCAGCGACCTGAGCAAAGACGCCGAAGCGGCGCTGGTGAAGCTGTCGCAAGCGCTGAAGGAACGTCCGGCCCTGCGCCTGGAAATCGAAGGCACCGCGGCAAAAAGCAGTGATGGCCCGTTGCTCGCGGAACAGCGCCTGGAACGTGAATACCAGTACAACTACTACAAGATGCTCCAGCGCCGTGGCGACAAGGTGCCGGCGCAGGCTTCGCTGATCCAGGTCCCGGATAACGAAAAAGGCCCACTGCTCGAGGGCATCTATCGCACCCGCCTGAAAACCCAGCCACCGGCCGAGTGGAAGGACCTGGGCAAGGAAGAACGCACCGCGAAAATGCGCGCCGACGTGATCAAGTTCTGGAGCTCCAGCGACGTGCTGCTGCGCCAGCTCGGTCAGGACCGTGCCAGCAGCATCAAGGATTACCTGGTAGACAAGGGCCAACTGGCGGACGATCGTGTGTACTTCATCGACGCCAACCTCGGCGAAGCGGAAAGCGACGGCCGGGTAGTGACACAAATGCATCTGGATGCCGAGTGATGAACCCAAAGTGGCTGGCTGCACTGGGGCTGGTATTTCTCGCCAGCCAGGCTGCGGCGTCCGATACCCTGCGCTGCGGCAGCCAGTTGGTGAGCCTTGGCGACCGCGCCAGCGAGGTGCTGCAAAAATGTGGCGAGCCGGTCGGTCGCGATCTGCTCGGTTACAAACGCAGCGCCAACCGTCGTGAAGAGTTTCAGGTCGAGGAATGGACTTACGGCCCCAACAACGGCATGTATCAATACCTGCGTTTTGAAGGCAATCGCCTGAAACAGATCAACAGCAAGCGCGGCAACTGACCTTCCGCGCCTTTTTCCGGCCCCTGAAATAGAACAGGCCCCGACATGAATGCCGGGGCCTGTAATGGCCACATTCCGTGTGGCCGGTCGCATGAACTCTAAAGTGCGGCAGACGTATTGCTCGGCCCGCCTGTCGCGTCTTCTCCCGGTCCAGGCGAGAAGTCTTGCCTTACTGGGCTTTCAGGCCGTCAGCGGAGACCGCTTGCACGCCTTTGATTTTCTTGGTGATGTTCACAGCGGTGGTTTTCTGAGCTTCGGTGATCGCGACGTCAGAAGACAGGGAAACCACGCCTTTGTTGGTTTCAACTTTGATGTCGGTGCCAGGAATGCCTTTTTCGGTTACCAGGTCGCTTTTGACTTTGGTGGTGATCCAGGTATCGGAAGTAGCTTCTTTAGCCTTGGTGACTTCACCGGCAGCCAGGGTCATTGGAGCCTGAGTGGTCTGGGTCGATTGAGCAAATGCACCCGAAGCCATGGTCAGGGTCAGCGCGGTAGCAGCAGCGGCAGTGATAGCGAACTTCTTCATACGAGTAACTCCTGTTTTTCTGGAAAGTCTGCTGGTTGTCTTGTCAGCAGGGTTACTGGAGATATTGCGAACGCTGTGCCAACTTTCAAAATTAGATTAAAACCTTATAAATCAATAACTTATAAATGTTGCATTTTTTCGGAATCATGCAAATTGCATGAGTCGTGAAATATCTACATGCAAGTTGCGGCTTTTCGGAAAGTTCCTAACAGCCTGAAATTATTGAAGCTTTTGTGAAGTGTCGCGCAATGAAAAATGCCCCGCAAAGCGGGGCATCGTTCCAGTTCAAAATACTGATCAGGTACCGCTCGCAACGCAGCCTTTAGGTGAATAGTCCGGCGCGACTGTCGTTGCACATGACCAGCCGTTGGCAGCCGTACGCGTGAGCGTAATGGTTTTGCCCACCACGGGTGCCGGCGCATTGGCCAGCGTACACACGATGGAGCCTGCTCCATCTGCAGCCGTCCCCGAAGCGCTCAACGCACAGTTGGAGGTGGAAGTAGCCGCATCGCCTTTGACGGCGGCCAGCGTGGGGTTCGTTCCTTGATTGATGATGTCTTCGAACGGCACTTTCATCGCCGAGATCTCGGCCAACCCCGCCGTCACCTTCGACCGCGCCTGATATTTGGAGTACTGCGGCAGCGCCACAGTCGCGAGAATACCGATGATCGCCACGACGATCAGCAGCTCGATCAGAGTGAAACCCTGTTGTTTATTCATAGACACGCTCCATGCATGAGTCGAAATCTCATGATCTGTTCAAGACTCAGCACAGCCCGTGCCAAACGCTGGCAACCCATACCCGCTGGGCGCCATCCGGCTGACATGCCGATTCCTACAACCCGTAACCGCACTATCTGACACTTTTTGTCACCCGCACTCCACGTGTATGGCGCTGTCACTTGACTAGGCTATAAGTCATGAACGGCAAGCACGTGGAAATCCCATGAATGACATCGCTCTGAGCGGTCTGGCCAAGCAACTGGTCCAGGCCGAATTGCTCACGGAAAAGAGTGCCCAGCAGGCCTGGCAACAGGCGCAGCGCAATCGCCTGTCGCTGGTCAGTTACCTGGTGCAGAACAAACTGGTGAAGAGCTGGCAGGTTGCGGAAATTGCCTCGGAGCATTTCGGCATGGCATTTCTCGACCTCAACTGCCTCGACAAGGAAACCCAGCCCAAAGGCCTGGTCAGTGAAAAACTGGTGCGCCAGCACCATGCCCTGCCCCTCTGGCGGCGTGGCAACAAACTGTTCGTGGGGATTTCCGACCCGAGCAATCATCAGGCGATCAATGACATTCAGTTCAGCACCGGGCTGAGCACCGAAGCCATTCTGGTCGAGGACGACAAGCTCACCGACGCCATCGAAAAATTCTTCGACACCCACGCCACCGGACTGGAGGAAATGGCCGATGTCGACCTTGACGGGCTGGACATCGAATCGGTCGACGACAGCAGGCAGGACACCCTCGGCGGAATCGACGCCGAAGATGCCCCGGTAGTGCGCTTCGTGCACAAGATGCTGCTGGACGCGATCAAGAGCGGCTCATCCGACCTGCACTTCGAGCCTTACGAAAAGAACTACCGGGTGCGGGTGCGCACCGACGGCATTCTGCGGGAAGTGGCCAAGCCGCCGATTCAACTGGCCGGGCGCATCGCTGCACGCTTGAAGGTCATGGCCAGCCTCGACATTTCGGAGCGACGCAAACCCCAGGACGGGCGGATCAAGATGCGTCTGTCGAAAAGCAAGTCGATCGATTTCCGGGTCAACACCCTGCCCACCCTCTGGGGGGAGAAAGTGGTGATTCGGATCCTCGACCCGTCCAGCGCCCAGATCGGCATCGATGCCCTCGGCTACGAGCCGGAGCAGAAAGACCTGTACATGGCCGCGCTCAAACAGCCGCAAGGCATGATTCTGGTGACCGGCCCCACCGGCTCGGGCAAGACCGTGTCGCTGTACACCGGGCTGAACATCCTCAATACCGTCGACATCAATATCTCCACGGCCGAAGACCCGGTGGAGATCAACATGGAAGGCATCAACCAGGTCAACGTCAATCCCCGTCAGGGACTGGACTTTGCCCAGGCCCTGCGCTCGTTCCTGCGTCAGGACCCGGACGTGATCATGGTCGGCGAAATCCGTGACCTCGAAACCGCCGAAATCGCGATCAAGGCCGCCCAGACCGGTCACCTCGTGCTGTCCACCCTGCACACCAACAGCGCAGCAGAGACCCTCACCCGCCTGCACAACATGGGCATCCCCGGCTTCAACATCGCGACCTCGGTGAGCCTGATCATTGCCCAGCGTCTGGCGCGAAAACTCTGCAGCCACTGCAAGAAACCCATCGAGATCCCACGCGAGACCCTGATCAAGGAAGGCTTCCCCGAGGAACGCATCGGCCATTTCACGATCTATGAGCCCGCCGGTTGCGATCACTGCAACGGCGGGTACAAGGGTCGCGTGGGGATTTATGAAGTGGTAAAGAACACCCCCGATCTGCAACGGCTGATCATGGCCGAGGGCAACTCACTGGAAATCGATACCCAGATGCGCCGGGACGGCTTCAATGACCTGCGTACCTCGGGCCTGATCAAGGCCATGCAAGGCATTACCAGCCTTGAAGAAATCAACCGGGTCACCAAGGACTGAACATGGCGGTCAAGGCAGCAAAAGTCAGCGTCTACGCCTGGGAAGGCACGGACCGTAAAGGCAGCAAGGTAACCGGCGAGTTGAGCGGCCAAAACCCCGCACTGGTCAAGGCCCAGTTGCGCAAGCAAGGCATCAACCCCGGCAAGGTGCGCAAGAAATCCGCCTCGTTGCTGAGCTTCAGCAAGCGCATCAAGGCCCAGGACATTGCCCTGTTCACCCGGCAGATGGCGACCATGATGAAGGCCGGCGTGCCGCTGTTGCAGTCGTTCGACATCATTGGCGAAGGCTTCGAAAACCCGGCCATGCGCAAGCTGGTCGACGAGGTGAAACAGGAGGTGGCCGCCGGCAACAGTTTCGCCGCCGCGCTGCGCAAGAAGCCGCAATATTTCGACGAGTTGTACTGCAACCTGGTGGATGCCGGCGAGCAGTCCGGCGCCCTCGACACCCTGCTGGAACGGGTCGCGACCTACAAGGAAAAGAGCGAAAGCCTCAAGGCCAAGATCAAGAAGGCCATGACCTATCCGTCCGCCGTGGTACTGGTGGCGGCGGTGGTCACCGGGATTCTGCTGGTCAAGGTGGTGCCGCAGTTTCAGTCGGTGTTCTCCGGCTTCGGTGCCGAACTGCCGGCCTTCACGCTGATGGTGATCAGCCTGTCCGAATTCATGCAGCAATGGTGGTGGGCGATTCTCGGTGCGCTGGTGGCCGCGTTTTTCGGCACCCGCCATGCCCTGAAAAAATCCCAGGCCCTGCGCGATCGACGCGACGCCTGGTTTCTCAAGCTGCCGCTGGTGGGCACATTGATGTACAAGTCCGCCGTGGCGCGGTTTGCCCGGACCCTGTCGACTACCTTCGCCGCCGGTGTGCCGCTGGTGGAAGCGCTGGACTCGGTGGCCGGTGCCACCGGCAACGTGGTGTTCAAGCGTGCCGTGCTGCGCATCCGCCAGGACGTCTCTACCGGCATGCAGCTGAATTTCTCGATGCGTTCCACCGGCATCTTTCCGAACATGGCGGTGCAGATGACCGCCATCGGCGAAGAGTCCGGCGCACTGGACGAGATGCTCGACAAGGTCGCAGGTTTCTATGAGGACGAAGTGGACAACATGGTCGACAACCTCACCAGCCTGATGGAGCCGTTCATCATGGTGGTGCTGGGGGTGATCGTCGGCGGTCTGGTGGTGGCGATGTACCTGCCGATCTTCCAACTCGGCTCAGCGATCTGACATGCCTATCGACGAACTCCTCAGCCTGTATCCGCTGGCCTTTGTCGTCGCCGCCCTGCTGCTGGGGCTGGTGGTGGGCAGTTTCCTCAACGTGTTGATCTGGCGCCTGCCGAAAATGCTCGAGCGCGAATGGCGCCAGCAGGCTCACGATGTACTGGGCCTGCCCGGTGAATCGCCATTGCCCACCTACAACCTGATGCTGCCGCACTCGCAATGCCCGCACTGTGGCCACCGGATCCGTGCGTGGGAAAACATTCCCCTGTTGAGTTACGTGTGCCTGCGCGGGCGCTGTTCAAGTTGCAGCGCACCGATCAGCAAGCGTTACCCGCTGACCGAACTGGCCTGCGGCCTGCTCTCGGCGTTCATCGCCTGGCACCTGGGTTTCGGCTGGCCGGCGTGCCTGTTGATCGTGCTGACCTGGGGCCTGCTGGCCATGAGCCTGATCGACACCGAACATCAATTGCTGCCCGACGTGCTGGTGCTGCCGCTGCTGTGGCTGGGGCTGATCGTCAACAGCTTCGAGCTGTTCGTGCCGCTGCACGACGCCCTGTGGGGCGCGGTGCTGGGCTATATGGCCCTGTGGTCGGTGTTCTGGCTGTTCAAACTGCTCACCGGCAAGGACGGCATCGGTCACGGCGATTTCAAGCTGCTGGCGCTGCTCGGGGCCTGGGGCGGCTGGCAGATTCTGCCGCTGACCATCCTCTTGTCCTCGCTGGTGGGCGCCGTGCTCGGAGTGATTTTGCTCAAGCTGCGCGACCAGAAAACCTCGACGCCGATCCCCTTCGGCCCGTATCTGGCAATTGCCGGCTGGATTGCCTTGCTCTGGGGTGGTCAAATAACCGGCTTCTATTGGCAGTTTGTCGGTTTGAAATGAATACCCCTGTGGAAAAACCCTGGATTCTCGGCCTGACCGGCGGCATCGGCAGCGGCAAAAGCGCCGCCGCCCAGCACTTCATTGATCTTGGTATCCACGTGGTGGACGCCGATCACGCGGCGCGCTGGGTGGTCGAACCGGGCCGCCCGGCGCTGGCGAAGATCGCTGAACACTTCGGCCCCGATGTGTTGCAGGCCGACGGCACGCTGGATCGTGCAGCCCTGCGCAAACTGATTTTTGAGGTGCCGGAGCAACGGCGCTGGCTTGAGGCCTTGCTGCATCCGTTGATCGCCGAAGAAATCGCCCATCACCTGGCGCTGGCAAAATCGCCTTATGCGATTCTGGTTTCGCCGCTGCTGATCGAATCCGGGCAATACGCGATGACCCAACGCATCCTGGTAATCGACGCCCCGCAACAACTGCAGATCGAACGCACCTTGCAGCGTGACCAGACCAGCGAAGAGCAGGTCCAGGCGATCCTCAAGGCCCAGTCCAGCCGCGAAGACCGCGTCAGCCGTGCCGACGACGTGGTGGTCAACGACCGCGACCTCGCCTGGCTGCACAGCGAGGTCGAGCGCCTGCATCACTTTTACCTGACTTTATCCGGAGGCCAATCATGAGCCAGACCCCAACCGTCAACTGCCCGACTTGCGGCGCGCCCGTGGAATTCACCCCGGAAAACAAATTCCGTCCGTTCTGCTCGGACCGCTGCAAACTGATAGACCTCGGCGCCTGGGCGTCGGAAGAACACAAGATTCCGGTCGCCCCGGATGCCGAGGACGAACTGTTTTCCGGCGATTTCGATCCGCGTCACTGATCCCGTTCAGGGCCGCATGAAGCCGTAGTCCTGATCGTCGTCGAGGTTTTCCGCCAGAAAACGCAACTCGTCGGCCAGGTCTTCGGCGTTGCGCACCGCCTTGCTCTGCTGCACCACAGCGCTGAGCAAGGCGCGCAGGCTCAGGCCCGGATCGAACCCTACCTCCTGCGCCATCTCCAGACTCTGCCGGGTTTCCTGCCTCGCCCACTCGTACACGCTCATGCCGCTGCTCCTGAAGGAATTTGGCCGAGCATGAAATGCCGCGCGCAGAGTGGATTTGATGTGGATCAAGACTTGGGATCGTCGTCCTTCCAGGGCGCCGAAAGGTAGCGGGTGCGGTTGAAGGTCTCCAGCCACTCCGGGCAGAACACCACCAGCGCGCTGACCACCATGCCGTTGATGAAGGCTTCGGGAAAAATCAGCAGCCACAGGTAACCGATGAAATCCTCCAGCCATTCCGGCATGGCAAAGAGGCCGTCGTACCAGAGCAAGGTCAGGCTCAGCGTCAGACACGACAACGCCGACAGCGCCGCGGCGAAAAAACCGGAACAGAAGATGTACACGAACGGATTGCGCGGCTGGGCGCGCTCGACCAGAATCGCCACGCATTCGGTGATCAGCACCGGCAACAGGATCAGCAAGGTGCCATTGACCCCGACGGCCACCAGATCCTGTCGCCCCAGCAGCACCAGCCCCAGTTGGGCCACCAGTGCGCCGACGATCGCCAGTGGCCAGTCCAGCAGCAGTGTCACCGCCGTCATGCCGATGAAGTGGTAAGACACGCCGGTGTCGAAATCCCTGCGCACCAGCCACAGCAGAAACAACGCGAACACCGTACCGAACAGCAAATGCTGACGGCGGTTGTCGCTGAACAGCTCGACCCACGGTGCGCGGACAATCGCCCAGAGCAGCGCCGGCAGGTAAATCAGCCAGCCGAGGGTCAGACTGCTCGATGACAGCAGTTCTGCACCGATCATGATCCCATCACCTTCATTCGCACCGCAGACTCCTTTGATTGGCGCTCCTGCGGCGAAGTCTACACCTGCACGGCGGCACATCTGCCGATGCAAAGCTTTCTGCTTGTCGCAATTGAACGCTAAGCTTGGGCCTATGGATGACTCAGATTACTTACGCCTGCTGACCATTGCGGCCGAGCAAGCCAACGCTTTCCTGTCCAATGCCCGCAAATGGGAGCGTGAGCGTTGGGTCTGCCAGCGCCTCCTGCAAGGCCTGAATATTCCTTATCGCGCCGACGAATTCGCTCCCGCCGGGGAACCACCGGACGTGCTGTTTCGCGACGCCAATTTCGAGGTGTTTTTCGTCCTCGACGAGGGCCGTCGGCTCAACGACGAATGGCGCGATGAGCTGCAACGTCGGCGCAGCGCGTTTTCCCTCAGCCAACTGGTGCGACGTGAAGCCAAGCCACGGCGAATTCCGGCCAATGAATTTCTGCTGAGACTGGCGCCGACCTTGCGCAAGAAAGCGCACAACTACAAGGAACGCGGCATGGACCTGGGCGAGCTGGACATCATTGCCTTCGCCAGCCTCAAACGCGAAGTGCTCGACCTCAACAGCCACTTTCCGCCGCCCACCGAATACCTGCGTCAGGGCTGGCGTTCGCTGTCGCTGGTCGGACCTACGTTCGCCCGGGTGCTGTTCGCCCATCCCGATGCCCCGGATTTTCTGCGCGGCAACCTGGGGCGCAGCATCGTGTTCGATGTAGGGATCAGCCTGTGACGCCGCTTCAACAATTGATCGCCGAGGTCCCGCAGAGCGGCCGCGTACGCTGGATTGGCGTGCGTCCTGAATCTCGTGGACCGATGATCGAGCTCGACGCCGTAGAGGCACGCCTTGAAGCGGGACTGACCGGGGATCATGCCCGCCCCGGAGTACGTAACGCCCGACAGGTCACGCTGATTCAGTTCGAACACCTGGCCGTGATCAGTGCATTGATGGGCCGTCCCCACGAGCAACCGGTCGCGCCTGAAGATCTGCGGCGCAATCTCGTCATAAGCGGGATCAACCTGTTCAGCCTCAAGGGGCGGCGCTTTCGCATTGGTCAGGCGATTTTCGAAACCACGGGCTGGTGCCAGCCGTGTGCGCGCCTGCAGAACAACCTTGGCCCGGGCACGTTCCAGGCTGTGCGCGGGCATGGCGGAATCACTGCGCGAGTGTTACAAAGCGGGATCATTCGCCTCGACGATGGCGTGTCGGTCGAACCGGTCCCGGACAGTGGCTATGCTCCTTTCAATCCCGGTTGAAAACCGCTGTAGCGTGTTCTCATTCAGTAACGTCTACCTGACGAGGCCTTTATGACCAGCCGCCTGAACCCCGAAGACCAGAAGCATGTCGAAGAGTACCTGCAGTTGTCCCAACACCGTGTCGAGCGCCGGCCATTCCGGCCGTGGATGCTCCTGGTGCTGGTGCTGGCAGTGACCATTGGTCTGGGCCTGTTGAGCCGATTTATCAGTTACCTGACGCTATGAGCTGCATCGCGCTCGCTCGGGTAACCACACCGTTTTCCTTTAAAAACCTTGCGAGCTATCCCTATGTCCCATCGTATTGTCATTGTCGGCGGCGGCGCCGGCGGTCTGGAGTTGGCTACCCGTCTGGGTAAGACTCTGGGCAAACGCGGCACCGCCAGCATCATGCTGGTCGACGCGAACCTCACGCACATCTGGAAACCGCTGCTGCACGAAGTGGCCGCCGGATCGCTGAACTCCTCCGAAGACGAACTCAACTATGTCGCCCAGGCCAAATGGAACCACTTCGAGTTCCAGCTGGGGCGCATGAGCGGGCTCGATCGTGAGCAGAAGAAGATCCAGCTGGCCGCCACCTACGACGAAAACGGCGTTGAACTGGTCCCGGCGCGGGAAGTGCCCTATGACTCGCTGGTGATCGCGGTCGGCAGCACCACCAACGATTTCGGCACCCAGGGCGCCGCGCAGCACTGCCTGTTCCTCGACACCCGCAAGCAGGCCGAGCGTTTCCACCAGCAACTGCTCAATCACTACCTGCGCGCCCACGCCGGGCAGACCGATGTGGTTCAGCAGATCAGCGTGGCCATCGTCGGTGCGGGCGCCACGGGCGTCGAACTGGCGGCCGAGCTGCACAACGCGGCCCATGAACTGGCGGCTTACGGTCTGGACCGGATCAAACCGGAAAACATGCACATCACCCTGATCGAAGCCGGGCCACGGGTGCTGCCAGCCCTGCCTGAGCGGATCAGCGGGCCGGTGCACAAGACCCTGGAGAAACTCGGGGTCAACGTGATGACCAACGCCTCGGTCAGCCAGGTCACCGCTGACAGCCTGATCACCGCCGATGGCAACGAGATCAAGGCCAGTCTGAAAGTCTGGGCCGCCGGGATCCGCGCACCGGGTTTCCTCAAGGACATCGATGGCCTGGAAACCAACCGCATCAATCAGCTGCAAGTGCTGCCGACGCTGCAAACCACCCGCGACGAGAACATTTTCGCCTTCGGTGACTGCGCCGCCTGCCCGCAACCGGGCTCGGATCGCAACGTTCCACCACGGGCCCAGGCTGCGCACCAGCAGGCGTCGCTGCTGGCCAAATCGCTGAAGCTGCGCATCGAAGGCAAAACCCTGCCGGAGTACAAGTACACCGACTACGGCTCGCTGATTTCGCTGTCGCGTTTCTCGGCGGTGGGTAACCTGATGGGCAACCTGACCGGCAGCGTGATGCTCGAGGGCTGGCTGGCGCGGATGTTCTACGTGTCGCTATACCGCATGCACCAGATGGCGCTTTATGGGCCGTTCCGCACGGCGATGCTGATGCTCGGCAGCAAGATCGGACGCGGCACCGAACCACGCCTGAAGCTGCACTGATGTAAAAACACCGTGGGGGCGGGCTCGCCCTCACGGTGTTTTGTTTTCTACTGTATCTGCCCTCGCTTTCCCCACCTTCGCTTACAAACGCCCCGCTCCTCGACACAGACGCGATACACCGCCACCGCTTAATGGCCACACCCGAGCACACCTGCTCCGGCTTGATCGCCCTTAACGTGTGGTTGCGCTGTGCAACCGAAGGAGAATGCAATGTCCCGTACTTCGAAAATCGGCAAAAACTCCCTTGGCCTGGTCGGTGCCGTACTGGCCGGCGGCATGATGCTGTCCGGCTCGGTGTTTGCCGCGCAACCGCTGGCCCAGGGCTACATGGTCGCTTCGGCCGAGACCTCGGTGAAAACCCCGGAAGGCAAATGCGGTGAAGGCAAATGCGGCGATGCGTCGATGGCCAAGACCGACACCGATGGCGACGGCAAGGTCTCCCGCGCCGAGTTTCTGAAAGTTGCACCGAAGTCCGACTTCGACAAGATCGACACCAACCACGACGGCTTCATCGACGAGCAAGAGGCGTACAACAACGTCAAAGCCAATTTCGAAGCCAACGGCAAGAAAATGCCGAAAGGTCTGTTCGAACACCTGAAAGACCAGGACGGTGCCTGATTTTTTCAGCCCGGCCGACAAAACAAAGCCGCGCTTTCTCTGACGAGACGCGCGGCTTTTTCACGCCTGCATGATTACAGCTGG
Organism: Pseudomonas sp. 3-2; assembly: GCF_019710535.1. Taxonomy (NCBI): domain Bacteria; kingdom Pseudomonadati; phylum Pseudomonadota; class Gammaproteobacteria; order Pseudomonadales; family Pseudomonadaceae; genus Pseudomonas; species Pseudomonas sp. 3-2. The sequence goes on from NZ_CP081200.1 coordinate 5,472,608, forward strand.
AAGCGCCGCACCATGCCCTGCAGGGCATTGGCCAGTTGCGACAGTTCATGACTCGACGCATTGGTTTGATCGGCACCCGCCGCCGAGCGCACCGACAGGTCGCGAATGTTCACCAGGTTGCGATCCACTTCCCGCGCCACTTGCGCCTGCTCTTCGGCGGCGCTGGCGATCACCAGATTGCGCTCGTGGATTTCGTGTACCGACGCCGTGATCGTCTGCAACGCTTCACCGGCTCGCTCGGCCAGCAGCAGCGTGGTGGCGGCGCGCGAGGCACTGGCCTGCATCGACGCCAGCGCCAGGCTCGAACCGTTGCGCATGCCCTGCACCATTTGCTCGATTTCCTGGGTCGATTGCTGAGTGCGATAAGCCAGCGCGCGAACCTCATCGGCAACCACCGCAAACCCGCGCCCGCTCTCCCCGGCTCGCGCTGCTTCGATGGCGGCGTTGAGCGCCAGCAGGTTGGTCTGCTCGGCGATCGCTCGAATCACGTCCAGCACTTTGCCGATGTCCTGCGACTGGTTGGCCAGCGATTGCACCAGTTCGCCGGTGTGCTCGACTTCGCTGGCCAGGGCGTTGATGGCGTCGGCAGTTTCGCTGACCCGTTCCTGGCCCAACTGCGCCGATTCGCTGGACTGGCGGGTGGCGTCGGACGTCGACACCGCATTGCGGGCGACTTCCTCAACCGCCGTAGTCATCTCGTTGACGGCGGTGGCGGCCTGTTCGATTTCGTTGTTCTGTTGTTGCAGTCCTTGCGTGCTGTCATGGGTGACCGCGCTCAGTTCGTCGGAAGCGGTCGCCAGTTGCGTGGCCGAGCCGCTGATGCCCTGCAGGGTTTCGCGCAGGTTCTGCTGCATGGTTGCCAACGCCTTGAGCAGCCGGCTGACTTCATCGTTGCCGTGAGTTTCGATCGGGCGGGTCAGATCGCCTCTGGCGACGTGCTCAGCAGCGTCGACAGCGACGCTCAGGGGGCGGACGATGCTACGGGTGAGCAACATGGCCAGAGCCACGGTGGCCAGCGCCGCCAGCGCGATAAACAGGGTCACGATGGTGCGCGAGGTTTCGTAGTGGGCCGCAGAGTTCTGGCTTTCGGCGGCGACCTGGCGGGCGAACAGATCCGCCAGGTCGTTGAGTTGTTTACCGGAGCCGTCGACCACGGTTTTCATGTCCACCAGCAGCAGTTTGGTCAGCTCGTCGCGCTTGCCCTGCTCGGCGAGGGTGAACGACTGGGCGATCCCGGTGCGGTAGGCGGCAAAGGTTTTCTTGAACTGTTCATACAACTGCTGACCTTCCGGGGTGGTCACCAGTCGATCATAGGCGGCGATTTTCTCGCTCAACTCTTTGTCCCGGGTGTCCATCTGGCTGCGGTACGTGGCGATGTTGGCCGGATCCTGATCCAGCGCCATGCGCAGGGAGATGGTGCGGATGCGCAGCATGATCTCGCGAATTTCGTCGCCGCCACGAATGCTCGGCAGCCACTGGGTCTCCACCGCCACTTCACTGTCGCGGATGCTCGACATCTGCCCCAGCGCGAACACCCCAAGCAACGCCACCAGTAACGCGATCAGGGCAAAGCCCAGAGCGGCGCGGGGAGCAATATTCAACTGACGAAGCAACATGACGAACGCCCTTTTTCTTGTATTGGCAGAATTCAGGGGCGTTTGATGCGGCAGGCCCCTTTCGTTAGCGGGCTATCGGCAAGTTGTATGACGACTTGAATGAAACATTTCCGGAGGGCAAAAAAAATCCCCGTATCTTTCGATACGAGGATTTTTAATATGGTCGGGGTAAGGGGATTCGAACTCCTGACATCCTGCTCCCAAAGCAGGCGCGCTACCGGACTGCGCTATACCCCGGTAAAAAAAAGGCGATCTTTCAAAGATCGCCTTCTTCGATCAGCGCTTTTGGCCTCTGATCTTAAGATTCGATCCCAGTGTTACCTGGTTTCAAAAATGGTGGGTCGTGTGGGATTCGAACCTACGACCAATTGGTTAAAAGCCAACTGCTCTACCAACTGAGCTAACGACCCAAAAATGGTCGGGGTAAGGGGATTCGAACTCCTGACATCCTGCTCCCAAAGCAGGCGCGCTACCGGACTGCGCTATACCCCGGTTTGAAATTGGCTCCGTGACCAGGACTCGAACCTGGGACCCAATGATTAACAGTCATTTGCTCTACCGACTGAGCTATCACGGAACTACACATTTCAATTTACTACGGTGAAACTTGCAGCTTCTCGACATCGTTTTCGCATCGCTGCGTTCGTGTGTCTGAGGCGCGCTATTCTACAACCTAGAACACCTCTGTCAACCCCCTAAATTGCTTTCAAGTTAATGATTTGCAACTTATTTCAGATTTCTGCCCAGTGAGCTGAAACCGTGTTGGTGACTGACTGCGGGGCGCACTTTACAAGCCTTTTCCTTTGAGTTCAACAGCCTGGCGAAAAAAAAGGCCTCGCATTGCGAGGCCTTGATGACGACACCACCGTCGAGCGTCAGTTGAACGTGATCTCGTCGTTCTCCACGACGCCGGTCGCGGTCTCGCCTGGCAGGAAACGCCCCGACAGGATCAACTGTGCCAACGGGTTCTCGATCCAGCGCTGGATCGCCCGCTTCAGCGGCCGTGCGCCATAGACCGGGTCATAGCCGACAGCAATCAGCTTGTCCATCGCTTCCGGGCTCAGTTCCAGCTTCAGCTCGCGCTCGGCCAGACGGCTGCGCAGACGGCCCAGCTGGATCTCGGTAATGCCCGCGATCTGATCCCGCGCCAATGGCTCGAAGATCACTACTTCGTCGACCCGGTTGATGAACTCCGGACGGAAATGGGTGGAAATCGCATCCATCACCGCTGCCCGTTGTGCTTCACGATCACCGACCAGTTCCTGGATCTGCATCGAACCGAGATTGGAGGTCATGACGATCACGGTATTGCGGAAGTCCACCGTGCGGCCATGGCTGTCGGTCAGACGGCCATCCTCCAGCACTTGCAGCAGGATGTTGAACACGTCCGGGTGCGCCTTCTCGACTTCGTCCAGCAGGATCACCGAGTAAGGCTTGCGCCGTACCGCTTCGGTCAGGTAACCGCCCTCTTCATAGCCGACGTAGCCCGGTGGTGCACCGATCAGCCGCGCCACGGAATGTTTCTCCATGAACTCGGACATGTCGATCCGCACCATCGCCTCTTCAGTGTCGAAGAGGAACTCGGCCAGCGCCTTGCACAGCTCGGTTTTACCGACACCGGTCGGGCCGAGGAACATGAACGAGCCGCTCGGACGATTCGGGTCGGACAACCCGGCCCGGGAACGCCGCACCGCATTGGCTACCGCCACCACCGCTTCGTCCTGACCGATCACGCGCTGATGCAACAGGCTTTCCATCTTCATCAGCTTGTCGCGCTCGCCTTCGAGCATTTTCGACACCGGAATGCCGGTCCACTTCGAAACGACTTCGGCGATTTCCTCTTCGGTCACCTTGCTGCGCAGCAACTGGTTTTCGCTTTTGCCGTGCTGGTCGACCATCTGCAGACTGCGCTCCAGATCCGGGATCACCCCGTACTGCAACTCGGCCATGCGGTTCAGGTCGCCTTTACGGCGCGCGGCTTCCAGTTCCTGACGGGACTGTTCGATCTTCTGCTGAATCTGCGCAGAGCCCTGCACCTCGGCTTTTTCCGAGTTCCAGATTTCTTCCAGATCGGAGTACTCACGCTCGTGGCGATCGATTTCTTCCTGGAGTTTCTCCAGACGTTTCTTCGCCGCGTCGTCGCTTTCTTTCTTCAGTGCCTGGGATTCCACCTTCAGTTGAATCAGGCGCCGCTCCAGGCGATCCAGCACTTCCGGCTTGGAGTCGATCTCCATGCGGATACGGCTGGCCGCTTCGTCGATCAGGTCGATCGCCTTGTCCGGCAGCTGTCGGTCAGTGATGTAACGATGGCTGAGCTTGGCTGCCGCGATGATCGCGCCGTCGGTGATCGCCACCTTGTGGTGAACCTCGTAACGCTCCTTGAGGCCACGCAGGATCGCGATGGTGTCTTCTTCGCTCGGCTCGTCCACCAGCACTTTCTGGAAGCGCCGCTCGAGGGCCGCATCCTTCTCTATATATTGGCGGTACTCGTTGAGCGTGGTCGCGCCGACGCAGTGCAGCTCACCACGGGCCAGAGCCGGCTTGAGCATGTTGCCGGCGTCCATCGAGCCTTCGCCCTTGCCGGCGCCGACCATGGTGTGCAGTTCGTCGATGAACAGAATGATCTGCCCTTCCTGCTTCGACAGCTCGTTGAGCAGCGCTTTCAGGCGCTCTTCGAACTCACCGCGATACTTGGCGCCGGCAATCAGCGCACCCATATCGAGGGACAGCAGGCGTTTACCACGCAGGCCATCCGGCACTTCGCCGTTGATGATGCGCTGGGCCAGCCCTTCGGCAATCGCGGTTTTACCCACGCCAGGCTCGCCGATCAGTACCGGGTTGTTCTTGGTGCGGCGTTGCAGGACCTGAATGGTGCGACGGATTTCATCGTCACGGCCAATCACCGGGTCAAGCTTGCCTTCTTCGGCGCGCTTGGTCAGGTCGACGGTGTATTTATCCAGCGCCTGACGGGACTCTTCATGGTTGGCGTCGTTGACTGCCTCACCACCGCGCAGGTTGTTGATTGCATTCTCCAGGGCTTTCTTGCTCACGCCCTGGCCGAGCAGCAACTTGCCGAGCTTGCTGTTCTCGTCCATCGCGGCAAGCAGTACCAGCTCGCTGGAAATGAACTGATCGCCCTTCTGCTGGGCCAGACGGTCGGCCTGATTGAGCAGACGCGCCAGATCCTGCGACATGTTGACGTCGCCGGTCGGGTTCTGGATTTTCGGTAATTGATCGAGCTCTTTGGTCAGCTCTTTACGCAAGCTGTTGACGTCGAAGCCCACCTGCATCAACAGGGGTTTGATCGAACCACCCTGTTGTTCAAGCATGGCTTGCATCAAATGCGCCGGCTCGATGGCTGGATGATCGTGGCCGACGGCCAAAGATTGGGCATCGGACAACGCCAACTGCAATTTGCTGGTTAAACGGTCTATACGCATGGGTCACCTTCCTTTTGAGCAGGCCGGACCTGAAAACCATCCTGAATAAAGAAACCTGCCAGATACCGCTATAGATGCGGTCGATTCTGGAAGATTCAAGCGTGGGACAGTTGATGCAGATCAGACAGTTTAGCGGGTGAGCCAAACGAGGGAAGCGAAGCGACCAGTGCGCGATGCACGGCGATAAGAGAAGAAGCGCGGATCGGTCACGGTACAGAAACCGCCACCATAAACAGCGGTGACACCACGAACCGCCAGACGCAGCCGCGCCAGCTTATAGATGTCAGCCATGAACTTGCCGGCGTTGTGGCTCGGGACAAAGGCTGTCTCGGCTTCGGGCAATTGATTGATGAACACTTCCCGGACTTCCGGGCCGACTTCAAAGGCTTGCGGGCCGATGGCCGGGCCGAGCCAGACCAGAATGTCTTCGGCAGGCACATCCAGGCTGTCGAGGGTAGCCTCCAGCACGCCGGCCGCCAATCCACGCCAACCGGCGTGAGCGGCAGCAACGCGAGTGCCGGCACGGTCGCAGAACAGCGCCGGCAGGCAATCGGCAGTCATCGCCGCACAAGCGATACCGGGCGTTGCCGTCCAGCTGGCATCCGCCGTGGTCACCACGGACGGATCCGCATGCGCCACGGCAATCCCGTGCACTTGCTGCAGCCAGGCAGGCTTTATAGAGAAGTGTTCGGTCAGACGCCGACGGTTTTCGGCAACAGCCTCCGGGCGGTCATCGACATGATCGCCCAGATTGAGGCTGTCGAACGGCGCCTCGCTGACGCCGCCCTCTCGGGTGGTGACACAGGCTTTGACGCTGGCCGGCGCGGGCCAGTCCGGCGTCAGCCAGTTCATCCGACGAATGCCTCGCGATCCTGCTTGAGCAGGGTCAGCAGCCACACCAGATCTTCCGGCAGCGGCGATTCCCAGCTCATGCGCTCACCGGTGGTCGGATGATCCAGCTCGAGGAACCGCGCGTGCAGGGCCTGACGCGGGAAGTGCTTGAGGGATTCGACCATGGTTTGGCTCGCGGCCGGCGGAATGCGGAAACGACCGCCGTACGCCGGGTCGCCGACCAACGGGAAGTTGATGTGCGCCATGTGCACGCGGATCTGGTGAGTACGACCGGTCTCCAGCTTCACCCGTACGTGGGTGTGGGAACGGAAGCGCTCCAGCACGCGGTAGTGGCTGACGGCCGGCTTGCCGCCTTCCATCACCGCCATGCGCTGGCGCTGCTGGCCGTGACGGCCGATCGGGGCGTTGATCTTGCCGCCGGCGGTCACCACGCCGATCACGATGCACTCGTAGATCCGGCTGACGCTGCGGCTTTGCAGCTGCGCGACCAGCTTGGTCTGCGCCTGAATGGTCTTGGCCACCACCATCAGACCGGTGGTGTCCTTGTCCAGACGATGCACGATACCGGCGCGCGGGACATTGATGATGTCCGGCACGTGGTGCAGCAAGGCGTTGAGCAAGGTGCCATCAGCGTGACCGGCAGCCGGGTGCACCACCAGGCCCGCAGGCTTGTTGATCACCAGAATGTCGTCGTCTTCATAGACGATGTCGAGTTCGATGTCCTGAGCGACCCATTCACCCTGGGCCTCCTGCTCGGCAGTGAGTTCAAGGATGGCACCGCCATGAACAATGTCGCGCGGGCGGATGACCACCCCGTCCACAGTCAGGCGACCTTCTTTGATCCAGGCGGAAAGGCGCGAGCGCGAGTGCTCGGCGAAGAGTTGGGCGGCGACTTGATCGAGGCGTTGGCCGCCCAATTCGGACGGCACCTCTGCGCGAAGTTCAATTTTATCGGACATGCTCGGACTGGGCGTCGGCTACAGCCTTTGGTTTCGGCTGCGCGCTTGTGGTTAAATACGGCGTCTTTTGCCCCGGGGCTTTTCAACGGGGCGCTCATCATAACAGGACGGCCCCGCCCAAGACAGCGGCCGTCATAGGGACGCAAGCCGCCATGCAAGTGAAACACCTGCTGCTGATCGCCATCCTCGCATTGACCGCTGCTTGCTCATCGAAGGAAGTCGTAGACGAAAACCTGAGTGAAGCCGAGCTGTACCAGCAGGCTCAACAGGACCTGGACAACAACAGCTACACCAGCGCCACAGCCAAGCTGAAGGCTCTGGAGTCGCGTTATCCGTTCGGTCGCTATGCCGATCAGGCGCAGCTGGAACTGATCTATGCCAACTACAAGAACGCCGAGCCGGAAGCTGCAAAATCCGCTGCCGAGCGTTTCATTCGTCTGCATCCGCAGCACCCGAACGTCGATTACGCCTACTACCTCAAGGGCCTGACCTCGTTCGACCAGGACGTCGGCCTGCTGGCGCGCTTCCTGCCGCTGGACATGACCAAGCGTGACCCGGGTGCCGCCCGCGACTCCTACAATGAGTTCGCCCAGCTGACCAGTCGCTACCCGAACAGCCGCTACGCGCCGGACGCCAAGCAGCGCATGATCTACCTGCGCAACCTGCTGGCTGCCTACGAAATCCACGTGGCCGACTACTACCTGACCCGTCAGGCCTATGTCGCCGCTGCCAACCGTGGTCGTTATGTCGTGGAAAACTTCCAGGAAACCCCATCGGTCGGTGACGGCCTGGCGGTGATGACCGAAGCCTACCAGCGTCTGCATCTGGACGAACTGGCGGCCACCAGTCTGGAAACCCTGAAGCTCAACTACCCGAACCACCCGAGCCTGCAGGACGGTCAGTTCGTGCCTCGCGTTGCCGAAGCCGACAACCGTTCGTTCCTGAGCAAGGCCACCCTGGGTCTGATCGAATCCCGTCCGCCGCTGCCGCCGGGAGAGACCCGCGCCAACCAGGACGTGCAGAAGCAGTTCCAGGACGCGAAAGACGCGATCCCGAACGAGCTCAAGCCGAAAGACGAAAACGGCGACGTGATCGAAGAGCCGGAACCGGAGTCGAGCGACAGCGACCGTTCCATCTTCAGCTACATGACCTTCGGTCTGTTCGACTGATCACTGCGGTGATGCCAAAAAGGGAGATCTTCGGATCTCCCTTTTTATTGCGGCGTGTGATTGGGCTGTGCGCCTGTCGGGTCCTTGGCTAAACTGCCGAATCATTAGCCGAAAAGCCGCCCATCATGCTTCGTTTACTGTTCTGGATTGCCTTGATCGCCGCTGCTGTCTGGTTGTGGCGCAAATTCAAGGCCCCCGCCTCGTCCACCCGATCGCCTCGCGAACAGGATGCCGCGCCGATGGTGCGCTGCGCCCATTGCGGCGTGCACCTGCCCCGCGACCGCGCGCTGAACCTTCAACAACAGTGGTATTGCAGCCAGGCTCACCTTGAGCAAGGCCCCGGTTCCAGTGATCGCTGAGGCCGACAACGCCGACAGCAAACAGGCCCAGCGACTGCTGCGTCTCTATCATCTGTACCGTTTAAGTGTCGGCATCACCCTGGTGTTGCTGATCTCCAGCAACATGGACAACCGCCTGCTGACCTCGGCCAACGACGAGTGGCTGCGCAATGGCAGCTGGTTGTACCTGGTGCTGAACATCCTGCTGGTGGTGTTCCTCGAGAATATCCGCCGCCCAGCCCAGTTGTTCGGCCTGGCACTGGTCGACATTCTGCTGCTGTGCGGCGTGTTCTATGCGGCCGGCGGTGTGGACAGTGCGATTGGCAACTTGCTGATCGTTTCGGTGGCCATCAGCAACACCTTGCTGCGACGACGTATCGGCTTGCTGATCGCCGCCATCGCCACCCTGGGCATTGTCGGGCTCAGCTTTCTGCTGAGTTTCAGCCATTCCCTGAGCGCCAACGACTATCTGCAGGCCGGCACCCTCGGCGCTCTATGCTTCGCGGCGTCATTGCTGGTGCAAGGATTGATGCGCCGTCTCGAAGTCAGTGAGAACCTGGCCGAGCAGCGCGCCAGCGAAGTGGTGGGGCTCGAAGCCCTCAATGCGCTGATCCTGCAACGCATGCGCACCGGCATTCTCGTGCTCGACGAACAGCGCCGGGTACAACTGGCCAATCACAGCGCCAAGACCCTGCTGGGCCAGACACATCTTGAAGGCGACCTGATCGACGAGCACTCGAGCGCATTGGTCGAACGCCTGCAACTGTGGCTGAACAACCCGACCCTGCGCCCGCAAAGCCTGAAAATCGCCGGCAACGGCCTGGAGCTGCAACCGAGTTTCATCGCCCTGGAACAGAGTCCGAACCGCCAGACCCTGGTGTTTCTCGAAGACCTCGCCCAGATCGCCCAGCAGGCCCAGCAATTGAAACTCGCCGCGCTGGGCCGGCTGACTGCCGGTATCGCCCATGAAATCCGCAATCCGCTGGGGGCCATCAGTCATGCCGCGCAGCTGTTGCAGGAATCCGAGGAACTCGACGGCGCGGATCGGCGTCTGACGCAGATCATTCAAGACCACTCCCAGCGCATGAACCGAGTCATCGAAAACGTCCTGCAACTGTCCCGCCGCCAGCAGAGCGCGCCGCAACGGCTGGATCTCAAGCCGTGGCTGGAGCAGTTCGTCGACGAGAGCCGCGAACAGGCCGGCGAGCGCCAGCACATTCATCTGCAAATCGGTCCGGGGGATTTTCGCACCCTGATGGATCCCGGCCAGCTCACGCAGATTCTCGACAATCTGTTACGCAACGGCTGGCGCCACAGTGCCCTTTTGCACGACCCGGCCGAGATCTGGCTGACGCTATCCATCGACCCCGAGAGCACGCTGGCCGTGCTCGAAGTGCAAGACAACGGCCCCGGCGTGCCGCTCGATCAACAGGTTCACCTGTTCGAACCGTTCTTTACCACCAGCAGCCAAGGCACCGGCCTTGGGCTTTATCTGTCCCGTGAGCTGTGCGAAAGCAATCAAGCGCGCCTAGACTTCAAATCACGCCAAGGCGGCGGCTGCTTTCGCATCACCTTTGCTCACGGACGGAAACAAAGTTGAATACGAGCCCACGGCAAAAAATCCTCATCGTCGACGACGAGCCGGATATCCGCGAACTCCTGGAAATCACCCTGGGACGGATGAAACTCGACACCTTCAGCGCACGCAATCTCGCAGAGGCCCAGGCGCTGCTGCACCGCGAGACCTTCGATCTGTGCCTGACCGACATGCGCCTGCCCGACGGCACCGGCCTGGAACTGGTGCAGCACATTCAGCAACGTTATCCCCAACTGCCGGTGGCGATGATCACCGCCTATGGCAGCCTGGAAACGGCGATCAACGCCCTCAAGGCCGGGGCTTTCGACTTCCTGACCAAACCCGTGGATCTGACACGCCTGCGCGAGCTGGTCGGCTCGGCGTTGCGCATGCCGGCGCCGGGCAATGTCTGCACTTCGATCGACCGGCGGCTGCTCGGCGATTCACCGCCGATGCGCAACCTGCGCAAACAGATCGACAAACTTGCCCGCAGCCAGGCACCGGTCTACATCAGCGGCGAATCTGGCAGCGGCAAGGAACTGGTGGCCCGATTGATTCATGAGCAGGGCCCGCGCGCCAGCCAGCCATTCGTACCGGTGAACTGCGGGGCGATTCCTTCGGAGTTGATGGAGAGCGAGTTTTTCGGCCACCGCAAAGGCAGTTTCAGCGGCGCGGTGGAGGATAAACCGGGACTGTTTCAGGCGGCCCATGGCGGCACGCTGTTTCTCGATGAAGTGGCGGATTTGCCGCTGCCGATGCAGGTCAAGCTGCTGCGGGCGATCCAGGAAAAAGCCGTGCGCAGCGTCGGCGGGCAACAGGAAACCGTGGTCGATGTGCGCATCCTCTGCGCGACGCACAAGGACCTCGATGCGGAAGTGGCTGCCGAGCGTTTCCGTCAGGATCTGTATTACCGGCTGAACGTGATCGAACTGCGTGTGCCGTCCCTGCGCGAACGTCGCGAGGACATCGAAGCACTGGCCGGCCACATGCTCAAGCGCCTGGCCAATGGCACCGGGCAGCCGGCGGCACGCCTTCATCCCCATGCCCTCGAGGCGCTGAAAAACTACCGCTTCCCGGGCAACGTGCGGGAGTTGGAGAACGTGCTCGAGCGGGCGCACACCCTATGTGAAAACCGCACGATCGAGACCGATGACTTACGCCTGAGTGAAGGTAACGGCGCCGCCGAGGGCGGGGTTGCCGATCTCACCCAGATCGACAACCTCGAAGACTATCTTGAAAGCGTCGAGCGCAAACTGATTTTGCAGGCGCTGGAGGAAACCCGCTGGAATCGCACGGCGGCGGCGCAGCGGTTGAGCCTGTCATTTCGGTCGATGCGCTACAGGCTCAAGAAACTGGGTCTGGATTGAGGGCCCCTTAGCGGGCAAGTCGAATCGTCGCACCGCCGCTCCCACAGTTTTGTGCCGTGCTCAACTTTTGAGTAAAGCGCCGTACCCTGTGGGAGCGGCGGTGCGACGATTCGACTTGCCCGCGAAAGCGATTTATCAGGCACCGCTAAAAAACTGACTAGATCCGTCCGGCCGGTGCATACGGCGCCGGATCAATGATCGGCGCGCGCCCCAGCATCACATCGGCAAACAACTGACAGGACGCCGGCGCCAGCACCAGCCCGTTGCGGTAATGCCCGCAGTTCAGCCATAGACCGTCAAAACCCGGAACCCGGCCAATGTAAGGGATGCCCTCGGGCGAACCCGGTCGCAGCCCGGCCCAGTGCCCCACCACTTCGGCATCGGCCAGCGCCGGCAGCAACTCGACTGCCGATGCCTTGAGGCTTTCCAGTGCGTTGTCCGTCGGGGTCTTGTCGAAGCCTTCGTGTTCCAGCGTACTGCCGATCAGAATATGCCCGTCACGGCGCGGAATCGCGTAGCGCCCCTTGGCCAGCACCATGCTCGGCAGGAAATCCGCCGCGCACTTGTAGAGAATCATCTGGCCCTTGACCGGTTCCACCGGCAGCGACAGGTCCAGGGTCTTGAGCAGTTCGCCGCTCCACGCACCTGCGGTGAGAACGACCTGATCACCGGGGATCACACCAGTGGAGCTCTGCACGCCCACCACCCGCTCGCCATCACGGACAAACCCGCTGACTTCGCACTGCTCGTGAATCGTCACGTTCGGCAACGCCTGCAAAGCCGCTTTCAAAGACTTCACCAGCCGCGGATTGCGCACGTTGGCCACATCGGCCATGTAAATCGCCCGGGAAAAGCCGCCACCGAGCACTGGCACCGCATCATGCGCCGCCGAGATATCCACAGCCCGTAGCGGACGGTCCTCCCGCGCGGCCCAGGCCAGCGCTTCGGCTTCGTCATCCAGATCCAGCCAGTACAGGCCGGTGGTGTGCACTTCGGGATCGACCCCGGTATCGGCAAACAGACGCTCGCCCAGCTGTGGATAAAAATCCTGCGACCAATGCGCCAGCGCGGTGACGGCCGGGCTGTAGCGCCACGGGTACAGCGGAGACACGATACCGCCGCCGGCCCAGGACGATTCCTGGCCGACGTTCGAACGATCCAGCAGCACCACGCTGCCGACCTCGGAGGCGAGGTTGTACGCAGTGAGCAGGCCAATCACCCCGCCACCGACAATCACCACTTGCTGTTGCCTGGTCATGTTTGATCCAACCGTAAAAAAGACAGTGGGCGCAAAAGGCGCCCGAAATAATGCGGCTCAGCGGCCCCAGCAATCCTTGGTGGTCAGCCCGGTGGTCGCATTGTTCATGCTTCTGACACCGGTGTTGGTGAGGGTGAAATCCCCGCACTTGTCAGTGGCCATGGCCGTGCCGGTCTTGCGGGTCGCGGTCAGCAGGAAGGTCTGATCGGTGATCGTCGGCGTGATGGTGTAGAAATCGTTGCCGGTGCTCAACCCGGTGACACCGGTGTAGACGTTGTTCTTCGAATAGAAGCGCTCGAGGATCTGTGCCTGTTCCGACAAAGTGCTGACCATGTCGGCACGACGGCCCTTCTTCACGTATTCGGTGAGGCTCGGATAGCCGATGGTGATGACGATACCGATGATCGCAATCACGATCATGATTTCGATCAGGGTGAAACCTCGGTTGGATCTGCGCATGCCTCGAACTCTCGCTTACTGAATTTGCCGCCACATGATACGACGGCTGCCGCCGCCGGATTTTTCCACCAGGGTGGTGATACCGCCACTGGAATCGTTCACGACCTTGCGTGATGCACCGTTGACGATGGCGTTCAAGGTCGGGATACCACCGGTGAACACCACGCCGCTGGAAATCGTGTCGTTGCTGTCGACCACGCCATCGGCGTTGGTGTCGAGCACCGCGTAGTTGAGCATCTTACCGCTGAACGCATCGAGTTCGATCAGTTTGCCGGTACCGAAACTGGAACACGGGTCGGTGGTATCGACACTGGCCGTGGTGAACACGATGCGTCCCAGCACCAGACTGGCCTGATTGATCACCCGTTCGCCAGTCAAGGCGTTGTTGTACACCAGCGGCAGATACCAGCCCTTCTCCGCCGGATAAGTCGTGTCGTTCTGGCTGGTGGTGACGAACTGCCCGGTACTGCCGGAGAACACCCCGGTAATCGCCTGCGCCTGCAAACTGCTGACCGTGATCTGGCCCGACCCGCCATCGGCATCCCACACCGAATAGAACGCCTGCAAATCCTTGTTGGTCTTGTCGGCGGCTTCGTTGAACTTGCCGGTGCCAACGAAAATCTGTTTGCCGCCCAGAGCGTTGTCCGCCAGTAATGGCTGCGCGGTGATCGGCTGACTCGTCCCGCCGGCCGTGGTGAACAACGGCTTGCCGGAAAACGCTACGCCCCAGCTGTCGGAGGACGTGGCGCTCAGGTCGAACTTCCACAACCGCCCCTTCAAGTCACCGCCATACGCCGCCTGCACCACGTTCTGCGAATTGACCCGCAGCTTCACCGAGGACAAACCGTTGGTGGTTTCCGTACTGTCGATGACGATTTTCTTGATCAGCGAGCCGTCACGCACATCCAGCACATACAGCGCCGCCACCCCGGAGTTGCTGCCGTAACCGTTGGCAATGAACGCCGCCCAGCGACCATCGGCCAAGCGTGCCACTTCCGGACGGGCATAGGCATAACCCAGATCATTGAAAGCGTTGGAAGTACTGACGGTTGTCGGCGCGCTGACTTCCCACAAGGCACGGATGACGTTGCCTGCCGAGGCGTCGAACAGCTGAAGCCCGTAGAAAGTCTTGCCACCGGCTCCTGTCCCGCCGATGGCCAGGGTTTTCCAGGCCGTGCCGAATTGCGCATCGAACACACCGATCTGACCATCCACCAGAAACTTGTGGCTGACGCCATTGACGTAGTTCGGATCGGCAATCAGGCGCAGCGAGGGCAATACGCTGGACGGCATGTAGGCATAGCGCCGGGTACCGTTGGCCGAGTTGATGACGCTGACAAAACCGTCGTTGGCGTTCACCACCAGGCTGGCATTCATGTTCGAAGCCTTGGTGGTCAGGTAGGTGCTGTAGGTGGTGTCACCGGCCAGATCGGAGGCGGTTTTTTCCGTGGGCGAAGCCAGCACCAGCGGCGCGTTGATGATGTCTCCGAGCAACACGCTGCGCACTTTAAGGCCGGCCTTGTTGGTGCCCTTGCTCCATTCAACCAGGTCGATGCCGCTGATGCCGGCGGGCAAACCCTGGCTGAGAACGGTCTGTTGGGCCGACGAGAAGTTGCCGTAAGCCAGCGTCACCGCCGCGTTGTTCAGAGTGTTCCATGACTGGTAGGTCGGCGCGGTGGCGCCGGGCACGATGGTGGTGTCGGTGGTCCACAATACCGCCGAGGTGTTGACCGCCCCGGCCGAGTTGAAGCCAAAGGACTTGATCGTGCCGCGCCAGTCCTTGGGGTCATAACTGGTCTGGAAATAGCTGGTGCCGCTCGCCAGCGTGGTGCCACTGGCCACGCCGCTGCCGCCGGAACCAGCCTTGGAAGTGATATCGCTCAACGCCGAAGACAATGCGGCATTCAGGCCGGCGCTGTCGGTCGCCTGGTAGTAGCGGCCCTGTCCGTAATCGGCGGCGTCCGAGAGCATGTCGTTGGAAGCGGTGAAACCCACGGTGTAGGTGTTCATGTTCTGCCTGGGGAAATCCACCGCGTTCCAGCTCTTACCCGCTGCATCGGTGCCGGTGGAACGCATGTCGATGTCGAAGGCGAACTTGGCGATATCGTCCAGATACAGCGTATCGCCCTCCCCGTCCCCGTTGAGGTTGTTCCCGTCATTGTTGATGCCGTCCCAGTTCGGCAAGCGGCTGCCACCCAGCGGGTCGTTGCTGGGAAAGGTGCGGTCATAGGTCGGCAAACCATCAGTGATCACCACCCCGTAGTTTTTCTGGCAGCGGTACTGGATCGGGCTGGTGTAAGTGCTCGGCGTGCTGTTGTAGTACGGCGCCATCCCGCGCATGTAGCGAGTGATCTCGTAATAGGTCTCGGCCAGAGGCGTATTGGCTACCGCACTCAGGCCGTTGATCGAGGAAATCAGTGCGTTGTAGTTGGTATCGGCCTGGGCCTGGGTCACGCTGCCGCTGACCGGTGACAGGTCGCTGATGGAGCGGGCAATGAAACCGCCGTTGCCGGGGTTGTTGCTGGTGGCCGGATTGAAGGTGGCCAGGCCCATGCGCAGGTTGCGGTTGCTGGTGACCAGTGCGGTGGAGACGTTGCGCGCCACGTTGATCCGGTAATCGTTGGGAATCGCCCCGGTGGTGAAGTCGCGTGTGCCGTTGTTGATCGCCAGACTCACCACGTAGGAAATGTAATCCGCCGAATAGCGGGTGTTGCCGCTGCCCACCGGATCCGGCAGCTTCAGGCAGAGCGGCGTCAGGCTGTTGTTGTAGAACGCATAGGCGCCGCCGGAGCAGCCGGAGGTCGGCAGGCTCGACAGAAAGATCGTATCGCCGGTAATGGCGGTCGAGCTCAGACACAGACCGATGACCGCGTTGCACTGCCGAGCCGGCGTGCGATCCACGGTCGGATCGAACCCTGCTGCATAGATGATGCTGTTCATGCTGCCCGAGTCGTCGATCATCAACATCACGTTCGGAGACACCGCAGCCGCGCTCAACAGCGGCGAATCGGACGGCGTGAAGGCATACGCCGGTGCAGCCAGATAGAGCCCGGTCAGCATGCCGAGCAGCAGCGACAACCATTTGAAGCGTCGCTCAGTACTTCGCATAGACACTCTCCACCACACTGCGCAAAGTGCCGGCGATGCCGACGGCCGTGACCCGGTACAACGTCGCCGAGGTGTTGCTCGGTACGTTCACCGCCGTCAGGGTCGTGCCGATGTTCTGTACTCCGTAAAACCCGCTGCCGGCGGCGATCCAGGTGACCCCCGACGTGGAATTGAACCCGGCCGCGCTGACCACCGAGGACTCCGCCGGCGGCGCGCATTGGGTAGGGCTGGCGCACACCGCCAGCGCGTAGCCATCCAGTTGCACCGCACTTTCGCCGATGCGCAGCGCCGCCTCGGCAGTCTGGAACGATTGATTGCGCAAACTCACGCTGCCGGCCATTTTTTCCTGCAGGTTGGCGCTTTGCATCGATGACAGGCCGATCACCGTCAGAAGCAGCAGAAATACCAGGCTGACCAGCAACACCATGCCGCCCTGGGACCTTCGCCGATGGAGAGAAACGTTCATCGCTCGCCCCTCACTGCAAGCGGTTGCGCAAGGCGGCAACCACGTTGAAGGTTTGATTGCTGACCCGGTTGTTCGGGTCAGTGAGGGTCAGGCTCAGGCGCACGCTGCGAATCCGCGCCGGATCACCGGGGTTGGCGCTGTAGGTGGACGCCGCGACATCGGTCGCAGAACTCGCCAGACCAAACATCACGGTGAACGCACTGACATTGTTCACCAGCACCTGCTGGGCGGGGTTGCCGCTGCCGGTGCCCATCAGAATCTGGTTGTTGCTGAAGCTGTAGATCAGCCGACGGATCGGAAACGCGATCTGTCCTGTCGCCGCCACCCGCGCGCCGGTATAAGCCGTGGCGCTGTTGCGGCAATCGGAGACCACCGTCCAGGTCGGGGTCCCGCCCGCACTGCCGACATCAGCGGTGACCAGGGTCAGCTTGAGGTTGGCGTTGTCCCAACTGATAGGCATGATCTGGGCCGCCGTGAAATCCCCCGCCGAGCTGGAATCGGTAATGGTGCCCAGGCAGCCGAACATGCCCACCATGCGCAGTTCCTGAATCATCTTGCTCAGCACAAACCGCGCGTCCTCCTGCATGGCGGCCGCACTGTTCTGACTGACGTAAGTGTTCTTCGCCGCCAGGAAGATCTGCACCACGCCGAGCACCACGATCAGCCCCAGCGCCAGAGCGACCAGCATTTCGATCAGACCGAAACCCAGGTTATGGCGCTTCATGGTGTGGTCACCGGATCGACCGCGGCGCGACTGGTCAGGACGAAGCTGCGGGTTGCACCGGTCGTATTGGCGGCGCGCGCGTCACTCCAGGTGATGGTGATGGTGTACACGCGCTGATTGAGGGTGATGCTGCCGGTGGCGGTCGGGCCGCCGAAATTGACGATGTTGGTGCTGAAATCGTAGAGATCCTGATCCCGGGCGACACTCAGATTGCCCGTGGTCGGTGGTGTCACGGTGTAGTCGGCGCCGGAATTGGCGCGAATCCGGTCCATCATGTCGTAGGCGATGAAACTTGCCTGGCTGGTCATCCGCGAGCTGTCGGTGTACTTCAGCGCATTGAGCTGAACCGCCGCCGCGCCCAGCAACCCGACCGTCAGAATCAACAACGCGACCAGCACTTCGATCAGCGTCATGCCCTCCTGTGCGTGCTTGCTCCCTGCCCTCATCCGCAACTTCCACCCAATTGAATTCGTCCGTTCAGACACACGTTCAGCGTCCTGCTTTGCGTGCCCAGCGTGTAACTGATGACCACCGCCGTGGACGGCGCCGCCAGCCCGCCCAGATTATTGAAATCCAGTGCGGTCACCCCAGAGGGTAGCGTCAGAGTCGCACCGCTGCTCATTGCTGGAACAACCCGCAATACATTGGCCGGAGTGCCAGTACTGTCGTAGACCGACAACTCGCCGGTCCAGACACTGCCGCCGGCGCTCGGCCGCAAGCGAGTGGTGACGCCCCGGTTGATCGCCTCGAGCCTGGCGTAGTTGAGGGCCCGTTGCAGGTCGCCGACCTCGGTGTCGGCCTTGCTGCCCTGCACCGAACGGGTGAATGCCGGCACCGCCATCGTGATCAGGATCACAAACACCGCGACCGCCACCAACAGCTCGATCAGCGTGAAACCTTTTGTACGATGATCCATCGATGCCCTCCGTTGCCGTCGGCTATACCTGTACAAACCTAGAACATTCGACCGGCATGCGCCGGTTGATTTACCGCGTGCGGCGCACGGATTGCGCCGCCGTGCACAATCCAGGGAGGAGGCGCACATGCCGCAACAGGGTTTCAGTCTGGTCGAACTGCTTATGGGACTGGCGATCGGCGCAATTGTTCTGTCGCTGGTCAGTCCGGCGCTGGCGGACTTCACCGAATCAAACCGGCGGCAGCAGGCCGCGCAGTCTTTGCTCGACGGGATTCGTAATGCCCGGAGCATGGCCATCACGCGCAACCAGAGCGTGGTGATTCATGGCATCAACGGTGACTGGGGTCAGGGCTGGCGGATCATTCTGGATCTCAATGGAAAGGGGTCGGCGGATGCGGGTAATCCATTGCTGATCGAGCAGGCGAATGACGGAAAGATACCGATTGTCGGCAACTGGCTGGTGAGCCGGTACATACGCTTCAGCAGCCTGGGCCAGCCACTGGTGCCGGACCGCAAGTTTCAGGCGGGGACGATACATCTATGTTCGGCTCGTGAACCGGTCAGCCAGCTTCAGGTGGTGCTGGCGGCGACCGGTCGCGTACGCCTGGCCAGCCAAAAGGCTGAACAGGCGTTGTGCCGAAAGGATAAAGCGATCAGATCGAACGGACGCGCAGCTCTTTAGGCATCGAGAACGTGATGTTCTCCTCACGCCCTGCCAGTTCGTCGGCGCCGGTGGCGCCCCAGGCCTGCAACTGCTGGATCACGCCACGTACCAGAACTTCCGGGGCGGAGGCGCCGGCGGTGATGCCGATGCGCTCGACACCGTCGAACCAGCTCTTCTGCAGGTCTTCGGCGCCATCGATCAGGTAGGCCGGCGTGGCCATGCGCTCGGCCAGCTCACGCAGGCGGTTGGAGTTGGAACTGTTCGGACTGCCCACTACCAACACCACATCGCATTCGTCGGCCAGTTGCTTGACCGCGTCCTGACGGTTCTGGGTGGCGTAGCAGATATCGTCCTTGCGCGGCCCGCCAATGGCCGGGAAACGCGTACGCAGCGCATCGATGACACGGCTGGTGTCATCCATGGACAACGTGGTCTGGGTGACAAAGGCGAGCTTGTCGGGGTTGCGCACCTGCAGCTCGGCGACATCCTTCTCGTCTTCGACGAGGTAGATCGCGCCGCCATTGCTGGCGTCGTACTGGCCCATGGTGCCTTCGACTTCCGGGTGACCGGCGTGGCCGATCAGGATGCATTCACGGCCGTCGCGGCTGTATTTCGCGACTTCGATGTGCACCTTGGTCACCAGCGGGCAGGTGGCGTCGAACACTTTCAGGCCACGGCCGGCGGCTTCGCTACGCACAGCTTGCGAGACGCCGTGGGCACTGAAGATCACGATGACATCGTCCGGCACCTGATCCAGCTCTTCGACAAAGATCGCGCCACGACTGCGCAGGTCTTCGACCACGAACTTGTTGTGCACCACTTCATGACGCACATAGATCGGCGGCCCGAAGACTTCCAGGGCGCGGTTGACGATTTCGATCGCCCGGTCCACGCCGGCGCAGAAGCCACGGGGGTTGGCGAGTTTGATTTGCATGCTGTGCCTCGTGTCTTGCGCGCAAGAAAATGGATCATTGCAATCCCTGTGGGAGCGGGCTTGCTCGCGAAAGCGGTGTGCCAGACAACTTTTATGTTGAATGTCAGTCAGCATTCGCGAGCAAGCCCGCTCCCACAGGGGTTCTGCTGTGTTACTCAGAGCGCTTTGACGGAGAAGATTTCCACGTCAAAGGTCAGCGTCTTGCCTGCCAGCGGGTGGTTGAAGTCGACGGTCACTTGTGCGTCGTCGAACTCTTTCACCACACCCGGCAGCTCAGTATTGGCCGCATCGTTGAAGATCACCAGCAGCCCCGGCGACAGTTCCATGTCCGCAAACTGCGAACGCGGGATGATCTGTACGTTTTGCGGGTTCGGCTGGCCGAAGGCGTTTTCCGGCTCGACGGTCAGGGTACGCTTGTCGCCAGCCTTGAAGCCGAACAGCGCAGCCTCGAAACCCGGCAGCAGGTTGCCGTCGCCGACCTTGAAGGTCGCAGGGGCTTTGTCGAAAGTGCTGTCGACCGTGTCGCCGTTCTCCAGGCGCAATGCAAAGTGCAAGGTGACTTCCGTGTTCTGGCCGATGCGTTGCTCAGCCAATACCTGTTCAGTCATGAACGGCTTCTCCGGTTTTTTTACTTTTGAACATGTCCAGTGCCAGCATCACCGCACCAACGGTGATGGCGCTGTCGGCGAAGTTGAATGCCGGGAAGTACCAGCGGTTCTGCCAGTGCACCAGAATGAAGTCGATCACATGGCCCAGGGCAATGCGGTCATAAAGGTTGCCCAATGCGCCGCCCAGCACCAGCGCCAGCGCGATGGCCAGCCAGGTTTCGTTGCGGCCCAGGCGCTTGAGCCAGACCACCAGCACCGCACTGACCACAATCGCGATCAGCGCGAACAGCCAGCGCTGCCAGCCGGAGCTGTCCGCGAGGAAGCTGAAGGCAGCGCCGGTGTTGTAGGCCAGGGTCCAGCTGAAGTAATCAGGGATGATCACGATCTGCTGGAACATCTCGAGCTTGCCTTCGAAGTAGAACTTGCTGGCCTGGTCGATGACCAGAACCAGCAAGCTCAACCAGAGCCAGCTCAGCCGTCCGAAACGGCCAACGGCATTAGGCATAGTGACGAACCTCGCCGGCGCCATCGATGTTGTCCACGCAACGACCGCAGATTTCCGGATGCTCCGGGTTCACGCCGACGTCTTCGCGGCAGTGCCAGCAACGGGCACATTTCGGGAAGGCAGACTTGACGATCTTCAGCTTCAGGCCGCTGACTTCGGTGGCCACAGCGTCGGCCGGAGCCTGCACGAACGGCGCAACAGTGGCAGTCGAGGTGATCAGGACAAAGCGCAGCTCGTTGCTCAGTTTGGCCAGGTCGGCAGTCAGCGCGTCTTCGGCAAACAGCGTCACTTCGGCTTGCAGGTTGCCACCGACGGCCTTGGCCGCGCGCTGGATTTCCATCTCTTTGTTGACCGCCACCTTCACTTCCATGATGCGATCCCAGTACTCGCGACCCAGCTCGAAGCCTTCCGGCAACTCGGTCAGGCCTTCATACCAGGTGTTGAGCATCACCGATTCGTTGCGCTCGCCCGGCAGGTATTGCCACAGCTCGTCGGCGGTGAACGCCAGGATCGGCGCGATCCAGCGCACCAGCGCTTCGGAGATGTGGAACAGCGCGGTCTGGCACGAACGACGGGCCTTGCTGTCGGCGCCGGTGGTGTACTGGCGATCCTTGATGATGTCCAGGTAGAAACCACCCAGCTCCTGCACGCAGAAGTTGTGGATCTTCGAGTAGACGTTCCAGAACCGGTATTCGCCGTAGTGCTCTTGCAGCTCACGTTGCAGCAGCAGCGTACGGTCCACCGCCCAGCGATCCAGCGCCAGCATGTCTTCGGCCGGCAGCAGATCGGTGGCCGGGTTGAAACCGGTCAGGTTGGAAAGCAGGAAACGCGCGGTGTTACGAATACGACGATAGGCGTCCGCGCTGCGCTGCAGGATCTGCTCGGACACGGCCATTTCGCCGGAGTAGTCGGTCGACGCGACCCACAGACGCATGATGTCGGCGCCCAGGGTATCGTTGACTTTCTGCGGCGCGATCACGTTGCCCAGGGACTTGGACATCTTGCGGCCGGACTCGTCCACGGTGAAGCCGTGGGTCAGCAGCTCGCGGTATGGCGCGTGGTTGTCGATGGCGCAACCGGTCAGCAAGGACGAATGGAACCAGCCACGGTGCTGGTCCGAACCTTCCAGGTACAGGTCGGCACGCGGACCGGTCTCGTGGCCCATCGGATGCGAACCGCGCAGGACGTGCCAGTGGGTGGTGCCCGAGTCGAACCAGACGTCGAGGGTGTCGCTGATCTTGTCGTACTGCGGCGCTTCATCGCCCAGCAGTTCGGCAGCGTCGAGTTTGAACCAGGCTTCGATGCCTTCGACTTCAACGCGCTTGGCCACTTCTTCCATCAGCTCGACGGTGCGCGGGTGCAGTTCGCCGCTTTCCTTGTTCAGGAAGAACGGGATCGGTACGCCCCAGTTGCGCTGACGGGAGATGCACCAGTCCGGACGGTTGGCGATCATCGAGTGCAGGCGCGCCTGGCCCCAGGCCGGAACGAACTTGGTGTCTTCGATGGCTTTGAGCGAGCGTACGCGCAGGGTGTCGCCGCTGACTGGCTCCTTGTCCATGCCGATGAACCACTGCGCGGTGGCGCGGTAGATCAGCGGGGTCTTGTGACGCCAGCAGTGCATGTAGCTGTGTTCGATGACGGTGGTGTGCAGCAGCGCACCGACTTCGGTCAGTTTTTCGACGATGGCCGGGTTGGCCTTCCAGATGAACTGGCCGCCGAAGAATTCCAGCGACGGCACGTAGACGCCGTTGCTCTGTACCGGGTTGAGGATGTCGTCGTTGACCATGCCGTACTTCTTGCAGGTCACGAAGTCGTCCACGCCGTAGGCCGGCGCGGAGTGAACCACGCCGGTGCCGGCACCCAGTTCCACGTAGTCGGCCAGGTACACCGGCGACAGACGGTCATAGAACGGGTGACGGAAATTGATCAGTTCCAGCGCCGAACCCGGTGCGGTGGCCAATACGGTGCCTTCGACGCCGTAACGGCTCAGGCAGGATTCGACCAGCTCTTCAGCCAGCACCAGCAGCTTGTCGCCGATGTCGACCAGGGCGTAGGTGAATTCCGGGTGAACGTTGAGCGCCTGGTTGGCCGGGATGGTCCACGGGGTGGTGGTCCAGATCACGATCGAGGCCGGTTTGCCCAGGGACGGCAGACCGAATGCGGCGGCCAGTTTGGCCTCGTCAGCGATCGGGAACGCTACGTCGATGGTCGAGGACTTCTTGTTCTCGTACTCGACTTCCGCTTCGGCCAGGGCCGAACCGCAATCGAAGCACCAGTTCACCGGTTTCAAGCCCTTGAACACGAAACCGCCCTTGACGATTTCGGCGAGGGCGCGGATTTCACCGGCCTCGTTCTTGAAGTTCATGGTCTTGTACGGATTGGCGAAGTCGCCCAGGACGCCGAGGCGGATGAACTCGGTCTTCTGCCCTTCGATCTGCTCGGTGGCGTAGGCACGGCACAGTTCGCGGGTCTTGTCCGCGCCCAGGTTCTTGCCGTGGGTCACTTCGACCTTGTGCTCGATCGGCAGGCCGTGGCAATCCCAGCCCGGGACATACGGCGCGTCGAAGCCCGACAGGGTCTTCGAGCGGATGATCATGTCCTTGAGAATCTTGTTCAGTGCGTGACCGATGTGAATCGTACCGTTGGCGTACGGAGGGCCGTCGTGCAGGACGAACTTCGGACGATCCTTGCCAATCTCGCGCAACTTTCCGTACAGGCCAATACTGTCCCAGCGCTGCAGGATCTGCGGTTCGCGCTGTGGCAGGCCGGCCTTCATTGGGAAGGCGGTGTCCGGAAGGTTTAGCGTGGCTTTATAGTCGGTCATTTAAGGCTCTTCATTAGCGATGGGCGCTAGGTGCGGCTAGTGCACGGGCGGCGGCGACATCCGCGCTGATCGCCGTTTTCAATGCCTCCAGGGAGGCGAAACGCTGCTCTTCACGCAGCTTCTGGTGGAAAACCACCGTCAAACGCCGGTCATACAGATCGCCGGCAAAATCTAAAAGATGGACTTCAAGGTGGGCCTTGCCATCACCTTGGACCGTGGGCCGCACGCCGATATTGGCGACGCCGGGCCAGGTCTTGCCGTCGATGTCGACGTCGACCAGGTAAACCCCGGTGAACGGCACGCGACGGCGTTTCAGTTGAATATTCGCCGTGGGTGTACCCAGTTGGCGGGCCAGTTTCTGGCCATGCAGCACGCGACCGGCAATCCGGTACGGGCGGCCGAGCAGACGTTCGGCCAGCGCGAAATCGGCGGCGGCCAGCGCGTTGCGCACCTGAGTGCTGCTGACGCGAATGCCGTCCAGCTCGACGGTTTGCGCGGCTTCGACGGTAAAACCGTGAACCTGCCCGGCCTGCAACAGGAAATCGAAATCGCCGAGGCGGTCGCAACCGAAGCGGAAATCATCACCGACCTCCAGATGCTGCACGCCGAGGCCATCGACCAGGATGGTATCGACGAACTCGCTGGCGCTGAGCTTGCTCAAGCGCTGGTTGAAGGCCAGACACAAGACCCGGTCGACACCTTCGGCGGCCAGCAGTTGCAGCTTGTCGCGCAACCGGGCGAGACGCGCCGGCGCGGTCTCCGGGGCGAAGAATTCCCGTGGCTGCGGCTCGAAAATCACCACGCAGCTGGGTACGCCCAACTCGAGCGCACGCTCACGCAGTCGGGCCAGGATGGCCTGATGACCACGGTGAACACCGTCAAAGTTGCCAATAGTGGCGACGCAGCCCCGATGCTGGGGGCGCAGATTGTGGAGGCCTCGAACCAGCTGCATAACGCGCTTCTTGCTCATAAAGTGGCCGATTATAACCACACCCGACGGCCGACGACAGGCAACACCGTAACCCAAAGTGATCGAGCCGACAAAACTGCCGGCTCGCGCCCGTCTTTCAGGGGTGAAACCTCAGCTCAAGGCCTTGCGATTGAAGTCGCGCAGGCGGAAACCGAGCAACAGCAACATGCCGAAATAAGCAACCACGCCGGCAACCACCAGCACCCCCAGGCGCAGGAAGCGTTCAAGCATGTGGCCCTGATCCCACGCGGGCATGAAATGCATGCCGATCAACAGCACCGCCGACATCACCGCCACCGCGACCAACAGCTTGGAACCGAACTTCAGCCAGCCCGGCTGCGGTTGATACATCTGCTGCTTGCGCAGTTGATAGAACAGCAGTCCGGCGTTCAGGCAGGCACCGGCGCTGATCGCCAACGCAAGGCCAGCGTGCGCCAGCGGGCCGATCAACACCAGATTGAACAACTGCGTGACCACCAGAGTGAAGATTGCGATTTTTACCGGTGTACGGATGTTCTGTTGCGCATAGAAGCCCGGAGCCAGCACCTTGATCACGATAATCCCGAGCAGACCGACAGAATAGGCAATCAATGCCCGCTGCGTCATCTGCGCATCAAAGCCGCTGAACTGGCCGTACTGGAACAGCGAAACGGTTAACGGTTCGGCCAGGATACCCAGCGCCAGCGCGCATGGCAGCACCAGCACGAAGCACAGGCGCAGACCCCAGTCGAGAATCCGCGAATACTCGTGGCGATCCTTGCTCGCATAGGTCTTGGCCAATGTCGGCAGCAGGATCGTGCCCAGCGCCACACCGAGCACACCGGACGGCAGCTCCATCAGACGGTCGGCGTAATACATCCACGACACCGAGCCCGCCACCAGGAACGAGGCGAAAATAGTGTTGATGATCAGGGAAATCTGGCTGACCGAGACGCCGATGATGGCCGGCAACATCTGTTTCATGACCCGCCAGACACCGGTATCGCGCAGATTCAGGCGCGGCAGTACCAGCATGCCGATCTTTTTCAGGTGCGGCAGTTGGTAGAGCAACTGCGCGAGGCCGCCGACCAGCACTGCCCAGCCGAGGGCCATGACCGGTGGATCGAAGTACGGCGTCAGGAACAGCGAAAACACGATCATGCTGACGTTGAGAAGGGTCGGCACGAATGCCGGTACCGAGAAACGGTTCCAGGTATTGAGGATCGCCCCCGCCAGGGAAGACAGGGAGATCAGCAATATATAAGGGAAGGTCACTCGCAGCAGGTCGGAGGTCAGCTGGAATTTTTCCGGGGTATCGGTGAAACCCGGCGCCGTGGCCCAGATCACCCAGGGCGCGGCAATCATGCCCAGTGCGGTGACCAGCGCCAGCACCAGCGTCAGCAGACCGGAAACGTAGGCAATAAAGGTGCGGGTCGCCTCTTCGCCCTTCTGGCTTTTATATTCGGCCAGGATCGGCACAAAAGCCTGGGAAAATGCGCCCTCGGCGAAAATCCTGCGCAGCAGATTGGGCAGTTTGAAGGCGATGAAGAAGGCGTCGGTCGCCATTCCGGCGCCGAAGGTGCGGGCAATGAGCGTGTCGCGAACAAACCCGAGAATCCGGGAAAGCATCGTGATAGAGCTGACGGCGGCCAACGATTTGAGCAGATTCATTGAAGGAATGTGTGCCTGTCGATAAACAGCAGGCGAATAACGCGCCCACTTGTGCGATACTCCGCGCCGCAACAGCACAGAGCCAAAGCTCGCGAGTTTACAGGTCACACGCCGGAAAGAAATATCCCGTCGCACCACGCCTACCACTTAGCGGAACGTTTCAAGCGCCCTTGACAAGACTTCAACTCATCGGCATGATTCGCGGCCTATTTTGTTTGCTATTTCCTAAAAAGTCTTTCGAGGAGCTCGACGGTGGCCAACTCACCTTCCGCCAAAAAACGTGCAAAACAGGCTGAGAAGCGTCGCAGCCACAACGCCAGCCTGCGTTCCATGGTTCGTACCTACATCAAGAATGTAGTTAAAGCCATCGACGCAAAAGACGCTGAAAAAGCTCAAGCTGCATACGTTCTGGCTGTGCCAGTTATCGACCGCATGGCCGATAAAGGCATCATCCACAAGAACAAGGCTGCTCGTCATAAGAGCCGTCTGAATGGCCACGTCAAGGCACTGAAAGAAGCTGCCTAAGCGACGTAGTCATTAAAAAACCGACCTCAGGGTCGGTTTTTTATTGCCTGCGATTTGCTGAAATCAAGGCCCAAAAAAGAGGAGCCAATCGGCTTGCCAATCGACTCCTCTTTTTTTACGCGTGATTAATGAGCTGACACCCACGGCAGAATCGGAATCGCCGTCACCGCATTCTGCGGGCTACCCTCGATCAGACGATCACTGTAGACCAGATAGACCAGCGTATTGCGCTTCTTGTCGAGGAAGCGCACCACCTGCATGGTCTTGAACACCAGCGAAGTGCGCTCCTTGAACACCTCTTCACCATCCTTCAACTCGCCCCTGAAGTTGATCGGCCCGACCTGGCGGCAAGCAATGGACGCCTCGGCACGATCCTCCGCCAGACCCAACCCACCCTTCACACCACCGGTCTTGGCGCGCGACAGGTAGCAGGTCACACCCTCAACCTTCGGGTCATCGAATGCCTCGACCACAATCCGGTCGTTCGGCCCGACAAACTTGAACACCGTCGACACCTGGCCGATTTCCTCGGCCGAGGCCAGCAACGGCAACGCCACCAGCAAGCCCAACAATCCTTTTGCCATACGCATCGCGTCTTTCCTTACACCAGAATCAGGTTGTCACGGTGAACCAGTTCCGGCTCAGCCATGTAACCCAGCAAACCGACAATCGCATCCGACGACTGACCGATGATTTTTTGTGCTTCCAGCGCGCTGTAGTTGGCCAGGCCACGGGCAATCTCTCGACCGTCCGGCGCCACGCACACCACCATTTCGCCGCGACGGAAACTGCCCTGAACCAGCTTGACCCCGACTGGCAGCAGGCTTTTATTGCCCTGAGACAGAGCGGAAACCGCGCCATCATCCAGCACCAGCGTGCCACGGGTTTGCAGATGACCGGCCAGCCACTGCTTGCGCGCCGCGAGCATGCCGCGCTCAGGCGACAGCAGCGTACCAATCCGCTCACCCGCCTTCAGGCGATCGAGCACGCGCTCCAGACGCCCGCCGACAATGATGGTATGCGCCCCGGAACGCGCCGCCAGACGCGCCGCGCGCAGCTTGGTCTGCATGCCGCCACGACCCAATGCACCACCAGTACCGCCCGCCACCGCATCCAGCGTCGGATCATCGGCGCGCGCTTCGTAAATCAGCTGGGCGTCAGGGTTATTGCGCGGATCGGCGTCGAACATACCGTCGCGATCCGTCAGGATCACCAGCAGATCGGCCTCGACCAGATTGGCAACCAGCGCCGCGAGCGTGTCGTTGTCACCGAAGCGGATTTCGTCGGTAACCACGGTGTCGTTCTCGTTGATCACCGGGATAACTTTCAGCTCGACCAACGCACGCAAGGTGCTGCGGGCATTCAGGTAGCGCTTGCGGTCAGACAGGTCGTCGTGGGTCAGGAGAATCTGCGCAGTATGCCGGCCATGCTCGGCAAAGCTCGATTCCCAGGCTTGCACCAGGCCCATCTGACCGATTGCTGCGGCGGCCTGGAGCTCGTGCATCGCACTGGGTCGCGCGGTCCAGCCCAGGCGACTCATGCCCGCCGCCACTGCCCCGGAGGACACCAGCACCAGCTCGACGCCGGCCTCGTGCAAAGCCACCATCTGCTCGACCCAGACACTCATTGCCGCGCGATCCAGCCCTTTGCCATCCGCCGTCAGCAAAGCGCTGCCGATCTTCACGACCCAACGTTGCGCACCTGTCACCTTGCTCCGCATCATCTTCAACCTTAGCTTGAGGGCAGCGCGACCTGGCACTGCCCGTGACGTTATTCGTGGTTCTTCGTGACCAACAATCGATTTCCAGATACTAAAACGCCGCTCGATTGAGCGGCGCTTAAGTTTACTGCAACGAATCAGTCACGCACGTAAATGATTTCCGGACCGTCTTCGTCATCCACATCTTCTTCGTCCCAGTCATCGTCGCCGATGTCGTGGACCGACTTCACGCCGCTGCGACGCAGGGCACGCTTGTCATCCAGCGCCTGCAACTGCGCACGGGCTTCGTCTTCGATGCGCTGATCCAGATCGGCCAGCTCTTCCTTGTAGGCCGGGTCATTGGCCAAGCGATCGGCACGATCTTCCAGATAACGCATGATGTCGCGCGTCAGGCGCTCGGTGCCTTCTTTGGCGATGGCCGAGATCACGTAGACCGGACCGGTCCACTCCAGACGATCGACGATTTCCTTGACCCGCGCTTCGTGCTCTTCTTCGAGGATCTGGTCGCACTTGTTCAGCACCAGCCAGCGATCACGCTCGGCCAGCGACGGGCTGAACTTGATCAGCTCGTTGACGATCACTTCAGCGGCGTCCGGAGCGCTGCTTTCATCCAGTGGCGCCATGTCGACGAGGTGCAGCAACAGACGGGTACGCGCCAGGTGCTTGAGGAAACGAATACCCAGGCCAGCACCGTCGGAAGCGCCTTCGATCAGACCCGGAATGTCGGCGATGACGAAACTTTTCCAGCGATCGACGCTGACCACACCGAGGTTCGGCACCAGGGTGGTAAACGGGTAATCGGCAACTTTCGGCTTGGCAGCCGACACCGAGCGGATAAAGGTACTTTTACCGGCGTTCGGCAGACCGAGCAGACCGACGTCGGCCAGCACTTTCATTTCCAGTTTCAGGTCGCGCTGCTCGCCCGGCTTGCCCGGCGTGGTCTGGCGCGGCGCACGGTTGGTACTGGATTTGAAACGGGTGTTACCCAGACCGTGCCAGCCGCCCTGCACCACCATCAGCTTCTGACCGGCCTTGGTCAGGTCGCCGATGACTTCCTGGGTGGCGGAGTCGATCACGGTGGTGCCGACCGGCACGCGCAGGATCAGGTCTTCACCCTTCTTGCCGGTGCAGTCGGTGCTGCCGCCGTTGGAGCCACGCTCGGCATCGAAGTGCCGGGTGTAACGGTAGTCCACCAGGGTGTTGAGGTTTTCGTCGGCCATCATGTAGATGGAACCGCCGTCACCGCCATCACCACCGTTCGGGCCGCCGTTTTCAATGAATTTTTCCCGACGGAAACTCATGCAGCCATTGCCGCCGTCGCCAGCCTTTACGCGGATCGATACTTCATCAACAAACTTCATAACCAACGCCTCTCGCCGTACGGACGAGCCGAAAAACAATCAAGACATAAGACTCTTGCAAAAATGAGCGCAGCGACCCCAATCCACGACCTGCATCGCACGCCGGCAGCCCATACAAACAGCTTTGCAAGAGACTCACCCCACAAACGAAAAAGCCCCGTCGCAAGACAGGGCTTCTCCAGCACTCTCGCAGTTAGGCTGCGACAACGCTCACGTAACGACGACCGAAGGCGCCTTTTACTTCGAACTTGATCACGCCTTCGATTTTCGCGAAGAGGGTGTGATCTTTACCCATGCCAACGCCGTAGCCAGCGTGGAATTGGGTGCCGCGCTGACGCACGATGATGTTGCCGGCCTTGATGACCTGGCCGCCATACATCTTCACGCCAAGGCGTTTGGCTTCTGAGTCGCGACCGTTACGGGTACTACCACCAGCTTTTTTGTGTGCCATGAGTTCAATTCTCCTAGTGAGGAATTAGGCTGTAATTAAGCCTGAATACCGGTGATTTTGATCTCGGTGAACCACTGGCGGTGGCCCATACGCTTCATGTGGTGCTTACGGCGACGGAACTTGATGATGCGGACTTTATCGTGACGACCTTGGGAGATCACTTCAGCCTTGACGGTTGCGCCAGCAACAACAGGTGCGCCGATGTTCACGTCGTCGCCGTTGGCGACCAACAGAACGCGGTCAAAAGTCACGGATTCGCCAGTGGCGACTTCCAGTTTTTCGATCTTCAGGTATTCACCTTCAGCGACCTTGTATTGCTTACCGCCGGTAACGATTACTGCGTACATGGTATTTCTCCGATAATCCTGCTCACCCAGCTCTTTATAAGAAGAGGTATTGGCTGGCATGGCTGCATGGGGCTGGAACGGCCCAAGTGCAATTGCGTAAGGCAGGTGCTGCCCAGGAAGTTCAGGGTGCGCGATTGTACGCAAGCCTTCGAAGTCATGCAAGGGGCCGTCCATCGCGCCTTGACAGGCCCGGACGTGGGTCCTAGCATGCCGCGCAACCCTTCTGGAGCACCTGTCGCTGATGCAACCCCAAGCTTTCTACCGCGCGGTGGCGGACGATTTTAGCGCCGTCGACGGCATCATCAAGAAGCAGCTGACTTCCCGAGTGCCGCTGGTATCGAAAATCGGCGATTACATCACGTCGGCCGGCGGCAAACGCCTGCGTCCTTTATTGGTGCTGCTGTGTGGCAAGGCCCTGGGTCGCGAAGGCGACGACATGCGCCTGCTGGCCGCCACCATCGAATTCCTGCACACCGCCACCCTGCTGCATGACGACGTGGTCGACATGTCCGGCATGCGCCGTGGCCGTTCCACCGCCAACGCCATGTGGGGCAACGCCCCGAGCGTACTGGTGGGCGACTTCCTGTACTCGCGCTCGTTCGAGATGATGGTCGAACTGGGCTCGATGCCGGTGATGAAGATCCTGTCCCAGGCCACGCGCATCATCGCCGAAGGCGAAGTGCTGCAACTGTCCAAGGTTCGCGACGCCAGCACCACCGAAGAAACCTACATGGAAGTCATCCGCGGCAAGACCGCGATGCTCTTCGAGGCTTCGACCCACAGTGCCGCGGCGCTGGCCGGTGCCACCGCCGAGCAAAGCGAAGCCCTGCGCACCTTCGGCGATCACCTGGGCGTGGCGTTCCAGCTCGTCGACGACCTGCTCGACTACAAGGGCGACGCCGAAACCCTGGGCAAGAACGTCGGTGACGATCTGGCCGAAGGCAAGCCGACCCTGCCGCTGATCTACACCATGCGCGAAGGCACGCCAGAGCAAGCCGCACTGGTACGCCAGGCGATCCAGAAAGGCGGGATCGAAGACCTGGAAAGCATCCGCATCGCCGTGGAAGCCTCCGGTTCGCTGGAATACACAGCGCAACTGGCCCGTGATTACGTGGCCCGTGCGATCAAGTGCCTCGACGCGCTGCCGGCCAGCGAATACCGCGATGCGCTGGTTGAGCTGAGCGAGTTCGCGGTCGCCCGCACGCACTGATCAGCATCGCGTCATCTCAAAACCGCAGCCTCCGTTGGAGCCTGCGGTTTTTGTTGCCTGCCATCGGCGGCTAAAACCCTATACAATGTGCGACTTTTAGCGATCCCCTCTCCAAGGAGCCTTAGTGAGCACGTTGCCACCCTGCCCGAAATGCAATTCCGAATACACCTACGAAGACGGCACCCAACTGGTGTGCCCGGAGTGCGCCCACGAGTGGTCTGCCGGCGGTGAAGCCGAAGTGGCGTCCGATGACGCCGTGAAGAAAGATTCGGTCGGTAACGTCCTGCAGGACGGCGACACCATCACCGTGATCAAGGACCTGAAGGTCAAGGGCACCTCGCTGGTGGTCAAGGTCGGCACCAAGGTCAAGAACATCCGCCTGTGCGATGGCGATCACGACATCGACTGCAA
This sequence comes from Pseudomonas sp. 3-2, assembly GCF_019710535.1. Taxonomy (NCBI): domain Bacteria; kingdom Pseudomonadati; phylum Pseudomonadota; class Gammaproteobacteria; order Pseudomonadales; family Pseudomonadaceae; genus Pseudomonas; species Pseudomonas sp. 3-2. The sequence continues at coordinate 5,505,036 of NZ_CP081200.1, forward strand.
GATCGACGGCATCGGCCCGATGAAACTCAAATCCGAGTTCGTCAGAAAAGTCTGAGTCTGCTGTCTTCCATCCCGCGCCCGCCGTGGGATGGAGCTTCGCCTTCCCCCGCAATCCCCAACAAATCCTCGCGATAGCCAAACGCCAGCCGTTTTGACCTTACGCAATCTTTACCCGCAAAAAATCACAAACCGCCAATAGGCGCTTGCTATTTGACGAATAAGAATTATTCTCATTGAAACCTTTCAATGGAGATGAGACCCATGACTTATTTGATCGACGCCTGGCTGGATCGCCCGCATCCGTACCTCAGGATCCTGCATCGGGAAACCGGTGAAGTCTGTGCCGTACTGGAAGAAGAAGCCCTGCACGAGTTGCAGGATCAAGGGGATCTGGATGTCAGCGGCCTGAGTTCCAGCGAGCCCTTGGTGCTCAAGGAGCTGGTGCGCAATCTGTTCCTGTTCTGCTATGCCCGGGCCTTGCGCCCGACCAGTGAGCTGCATCACAAGATCGAAGTATGAGAACGGCGAGGAAACCCTGCACAAGCCACGCTTGTGCAGGGTAACGGGATTACAGAACGTCGAGCAGCTCGACGTCGAACACCAGAACGCTGTGCGGCGGGATGCTGCCAACGCCTTGAGCGCCGTAAGCCAGCTCGCTCGGCACATACAGACGCCATTTGCTGCCGGCATTCATCAGTTGCAGGGCTTCGGTCCAGCCAGCGATAACGCCGCCAACCGGGAATTCAGCCGGCTGGCCACGCTCGTAGGAGCTGTCGAACACAGTGCCGTCGATCAGCGTGCCGTGGTAGTGAGTACGCACGGTGTCTTCACGGGATGGCTTGGCGCCTTCGCCCTGCGTCAGCACTTCGAATTGCAGACCGGAGGCCAGGGTGGTGATGCCTTCTTTCTTGGCGTTTTCAGCCAGGAATGCCAGGCCTTCGCCAGCGGCGGCTTCAGCCTTGGCAGCGGCTTCGGCTTGCATGATCTCGCGGATCACCTTGAAGCTGGCGGACATGGCTTCCTGGCTTACACGGCTTTCCTTACCGGCGAATGCGTCGGTCAGACCGGCCAGGATGGCGTCCAGGCTGACACCCGGTGGCGGGTTGTCGCGCAGCTGGTCACCCAGCTGACGGCCGATACCGTAGCTGACGCGGGTTTCGTCGGTGGACAGATTTACTTCGGACATGACACTGCTCCGCTGTGCGGACGGCCTCAGGACCTGCCGTGCGTACACAGCGCGTCCCGGCGCGCCCGGAACCAAAAGGGCGAGCAGACTAGCACAGATGTTCCGGCATTGATCAGGCCCCAGGGCCTACAGCGCGGATCGCCAGGCCAGCGGCACCTTCAGGCTTTCTTCGCCACTGGCGCCAAGACCGCACATTTCATCGTGCACCGAGGTGTGCACCAGGTTGAACGGCAGCACCGGAAAGTTATGCAGCACATCCCGGGCATGCTCGACCGAACGCAGCGTCAGCATATTCCCCTGCGGATCGCTCAGCGGATACGCCGCGCCATGCATCCGGGCCTCAAGCAGATAGATCCCGCCTTCCATGGAGATCAGGTTCAGTTCGTCGACCTTTCTGGCGACGGCAAACGCATTCAACTCTTGCAGGTTCATGAACGCACCTCACGCGGTGACGAGCCTTGAGACCTACAGGGATATGCCTCGGCGAATCAAAGTACAAGCCACAAACGACACCGCCCGTCTGTTTCGCAACAGACGGGCGGTTTTGTTACAGCAATCGTCAGCTCATCAGTGCTTGGTGAGCTTGTCCAGATAACCCATGGCAAACGCCGAGATCACGAAGGTCATGTGGATGATCACGTACCACATCAGGTGCTCGGGATCGACGTTCTTGGCATCCATGAAGATCCGCAGCAGGTGGATCGAGGAGATCGCCACGATCGACGCCGCCACTTTCATCTTCAGCGACGAGGAGTCCATGGTGCCCAGCCAGCTGAGCTTTTCCTTGCCTTCATCGATGTTCAGCTCGGAGACGAAGTTCTCGTAGCCGGAAATCATCACCATCACCAGCAAGCCGCCGACCAGCGCCATGTCGATCAGCGACAGCAGCACCAGAATCAGCTCGGACTCGGCCATGGAGAAAACGTTGGGAATGACATGAAACACTTCCTGGAAGAATTTCAATGCCAGCGCCAGCAGCCCCAGGGACAGCCCGATGTAGATCGGCGCCAGCAGCCAGCGCGTGGCGTACATTGCATTTTCGATAAAGCGTTCCATTGACTCTCACACAAGAAGGGTTGAAATCGGCGGCGAGTATACCAGCCGCCCATGACAGCCAGAAACCGCCCGGAAATCCGCCACCTGCGTGTGTGTGTCAAAGTTTTTCTGCTAGTGTCCAAACCATTGACAGCCCAGCGACAGTGCACAGGAAGACGGGAAATGGATGTGCGATTGCCGATAACGACTGCCGGAATTTGCTTTGCCCTGTTGCTTGGCGGGTGTTCGCCCGGCGATGAAAAGCCTGCCGTCAGCCTCGAGGAAAAGACCGCGCAGTTCGAGCAGTCGCTGGACGCCATCACCGACCCCAAACTCAAGGACGCCGTGACCGAACTCGGCGGTTCGCTGCTGTTGCTCGAACGCGCGCAACAGAAGCTCGACAACAAACCGTCCATTACCGAATACGGCGAAGACGCCCTCGGCGTGCTCAGGCACTACCCCACGCCGCAGACGCTGGTCGATACCTTCATCAACGGCCTGTTCGTGCTGCACAAGGATTCCAGTTCCGATTACCTCACCGATCTGCAACCGGTGTTCCCTTTCAATCTCAACATCCCCGGCGGCTTTCTGTTCCCCCATGGCGTGGAGTGGCACTCGGTCACCCTGAGCAACAAACGGGTGATTGCCTATCAACCGGAATGGTCGGAAACCGATCCGGGCATTCAGCTCAGTCCTTCCAGTTCCAACGTCACCAACCCCGATGACCTGACTGTCACTTACCCGTTCATCGAAGGGCTGAATGTCGACAAGAAGAACCTGCCGCGTCCGGTCAGCCTGCAAGGCCAGGTGGAAGTCATCGTCCCGAAACGCCTGCACAGTTTCAATCTGGATAAAAAGGACGTCGGCCAGACCCGCTCCGATGGCAACCTCAGCGTGACCTTGCTGAAACTGGACACACACTACGCCGAACTCGAGTTCAGCAACCAACTGCCGCTCGCCCCGGAAGTCGCCAATACCCGGCTCAATCCGCTGATCGTCCAGGCCCGCGACTCGACGGGCCAGTATCTGGTGCGGGCCGGCGCCATCAACGAAAACCCTGAGCAGGTGGCGTTCTATCAAAAGCAGCTGGCCTACCTGCAACAGCAAAAAGCCTGGAGCGAGACGCTGGAAAAAAAGCTGGACGATGAACAACAGGCCTTTGAACAGCAGCATCCGCGCCACTACAACAAGGTGTACTTCAACGGCCCGATCGACACCCTCGAAGTCAGCCTGCTGGACTTTTCCGAAGCAACCGTCACCCGCAAGGCGCTGGACTTGCCCGTGCGCGAATTCGATCCGCACACCACGGAAAAAACCGTGCAGCCGCTCGACCTGCCGATCACCGTCTACGATGACCTCGCGCCCGACTGGCTCAAGGGCGCGTCCCTGACTGAAGAACAGTTGAAAAGCGGCGTCCATATCCGCCAGTCGGTTGAAGAGCCGAGCGCCGCACGGATCGAGTTCGACCACCGCAAAACCTTCAACGATGAAATGCTCGGCGACGACTTCAGCCCCGGCGATAGCCCGGTGACGTTCTTCACTGAAAAACACAATGGCAAACTCGACGAGCCCATCGAACTGCCGCCCGAGGCGTATCAGGTCGACCCACTGCAGGCGACCATCACCTACGACCTGAACCTGTTCCCGGAAACCCCGGCGATTGCCGTCGGCTCGATGCCGTTGTTCCTGGCCACGGTGGACAAACAGGCTTATGAAGCCAAGGCCCTGCCTAAAGGTCTGGAAATCAGGAACAACGCGTTGGTGGTGGATTTGAAGCGATTCCCCGCCAACGAATGGCGATTCTTCGTCAAGGACGACAGCGGTCATTACCTGAAGCGGATTCTGTCGGTCAGCCACGACGCGAGCACGGAAGGGCCGGCGTTATTCGGCGTGCATTATTTCTACGGCCGTCCGACGCACGTGGAAACCTACCAGCGAACCGACCTCGCCACCGTGCAATACGGCTTTGAGGTCAAACTCGACAAGGCGCAGACCCAGGGCGCTGCGCCCTGATCGGCGCTGATGATCGGCACTCTAGTGATCGAAAGTGCCGATGCTGCGTCCGCGTCCACCGTTGATCTGCCGCAACTGCGCCTGCAGATGCAACGACCAGATCTGTGGATCATTGGCCAGTTCATAGCCGTGCATCGTCAGGCTTTCAACGATGGTGTCGAGAATCGACTCGGCGGCGATCGGTCCGTGGAACGGGCCCTGGGCCTTGATGGCGGAAGGTTGTTCACCGGCCATGCCGGCGGCGAAGAGCAACGTCCACATGCCGTTATCGCCAGCCAAAGGCTTGATGGCGCATTCGATACGGGTCACGAGACCCAGGCACTGACGGGTGAGGCAGAGGTTGCGCGACATGGCGGCGACCCTCGGTAAAGCCGGTGTTCAGCCCTTGCTGAAGAGCTGTTTCGATCCAGTGATACTGTCGATGTCCTTGAGCAGAGAATAGAAGAAAAGTCCGCCGCGCAAGCCGCACAGAACCAGAAGGCGCCGAATGGTCATTGTGTGAATATTGACGCCAGAGTGATGGCACTTTTGCCGACGTTCGCGACAAAACAAAAACGGGAGCCAAGGCTCCCGTTTTTTTGACTGCCGCCTGACTTAAGCCGGCTTGGCCTCCGCCAGCGCCTCCTGCGCCAGTTCCTTCTCGGCCTCTTTCAGATCCTCTTCACTGATCATCTCGGCAATCACCCGCAGACGCTCCACCACCCGCGCATTGACGCTGCCTTCCGGGAATTCGCCCTGTTCGTTCGGCTCACCGGCCGGCTCGCCCACCAGCAGGCTCAACGCTTCGTCGGCCTGACGCACCGCGTAAACGTGGAACTGCCCGGCACGCACCGCCGCCAGTACTTTTTCATCAAGCATCAGCGTGGCAACGTTGGCCTGGGGAATGATCGCGCCCTGCTCGCCCGTCAGCCCGCGTGCTTCGCAGAGACGGAAGAAGCCTTCGATCTTCTCGTTGACCCCGCCCACCGCCTGCACTTCACCGAACTGGTTGATCGAGCCGGTGATCGCGAAGCACTGCTTGAGCGGGGTTTTCGACAACGCCGAAATCAGTGTGCACGCCTCGCCCAGCGACGCACTGTCGCCATCGACGTAGCCGTAGGATTGCTCCAGCGCGATACTCGCGGAAATCGCCAGCGGGAATTCCTGGGCGTAACGGCTGCCCAGATACCCGGTGAGGATCATCACGCCCTTGGAGTGGATTGGCTGACCGAGATTGACCTCCCGCTCGATGTCGACGATGCCGCTGCCGCCCGGGTACACCGTGGCGGAAATCCGCGCCGGCACGCCGAACGCCGAGTCGCCGACTTCGAGCACGGTCAGCCCGTTGCACTTGCCGACTGCGGCGCCGTCGGTGTCGATCAGAATGATCCCCGCCAGCATGTCATCGAGAATCCGCGCCGACACCCGGCCGGTGCGGGTGGCCTTGGCCTTGAGCGCACGCTCGATGTGGCCGGCGTCGGTCATTTCATCGTTGGCCAGATGCCGGATGAAATCCGCCTCGCTGACCAGTTGGAACAGATCACCGATCCGCGCCGACAAACGCCCCTGGTGTTCGGCCAGACGCGCACTGTAAGTCGCCAGGCGCGCCACCGCGTCGGCGGTCAGCGGCGCCATGCCCTCTTCCGAAGTTCGGGTTTTCAGCAACTGGGCGAACTGTTCCAGGCTTTCGTCGACCATAGGGATGTCTTCGTCGAAGTCCACCAGAACACGGAACATCTCCTGGAAGTCCGGATCGAGGTCCTGCAGCGTGTAATACAGTTGACGCGCGCCGATGATGATCACTTTGACCTGCAACGGAATGTGCTGCGGGTTGAGCGTCATGGTGGCGAAACGGCCCATCTCGCCCAGCGGCGATTCCATCTTCAGCTTGCGCGATTGCAGGGCGCGCTTGAGCGCATCCCAGACAAACGGCTCGCCGAGCATTTTTTCCGCTTCAAGAATCAGGAAACCGCCATTGGCGCGGTGTAACGCACCCGGACGCAACTGGCGATAGGTGGTGTAGAGCGCGCCCTGATCGGTGGTGTACTCGATGCGGCCGAACAGGTTTTCGTAGGTCGGATGCGGCTCGAAGACCACCGGCGCACCGCCGCTGGCCGGATGACCAACCACCAGGCTCGGGGCGTATTGCTCTTCCAGCAGCTTGCGCGCGACGGCGTCGGTCTTGCTGTCATCGACCAGTTGCTCGACCACGGTTTTCAGCAGATAGACCTGCATCGCTTGCAGGTAACCGCAGACGGCCGCATTTTCCGCGTACTTTTCCGACAGCGGTGCAAGCAAGGGCTGCAAGGCCAGGGTGATGGTTTCTTCGTTGAGCTGACGCAGCTGGTTGCTCGACTCGCGCTTCCATTGCGGCAGGCTGGCGAGCTCTTCGTTCAGGCGCTCTTCGAGGCCGGAGATGTCGTCATGAAAACGCTCGCGTTCGGCCTCCGGCAACTGGGCGAACTCGGCTTCGTCCAGCGCCTTGCCTTCGAGCATCGGGGTGAAGGCGATGTTGCTGCTGTCGCGATACAGGGCGACGTCTTTTTCCAAAGCCAGACGTTCGATGACATCCAGTGCCTTGTCGTAGCGCTGGTTGAAGGCGCGGTCGATGGCGCTTTTCTTCTGCTGGTAGGACGGGTGCTCGAACACCGCAGGAAAGGTCGCCAGCAGGTTGTCGATGAGGCCGTTGATGTCGCCGATGAAAGCAGCGGCGCTGCCCGACGGCAGCTCCAAAGCGCGGGGTTCGCGCGGCTCATCGAAATTGTTGACGTAGACCCAGTCCGCCGGGGTCTGCAGGCGTTTGCCTTCGGCCTTCAGGTAGCGTTTGACGAACGAGAAACGGCCGGTGCCGGGCTCGCCCATGACAAATACGTTGTAACCGGGGCGTGGCATGGCCACACCGAACTGCAAGGCTTCGACCGCACGTTCCTGGCCGAGCACACCGCGAAAGGGCTCCAGATCATTGGTGGTAGTGAAGCTGAACTGTTCAGCGGAAAACGGACGGGTCAGCGCTTCGGGCGCTAGACGCAAGCTGGCAGCAACAGGATCAGGCATCGGGCTTCCTTAACAATCAGGCGGGGCAGATAGCGGCATTCTGGCGCTGCCCGAGCCCCACTGGCAAGGCGCGCCACACGACAAAGCATAGACAACCGCCCTGCACGCGGCGCCGCCCCGTGAAACCGGGGTTTATTCCAAATATTGTGCAAAAACTCACGGAACCCTCGGAACGTGCCTAAACTCCAAACTGCGCGGCTGGAACTAATACCGGCCCACTGGCTTCGTCTGGATCTGTTTCGTACAGAGCTTGGGGGCCAGAACCCTGTCCATTGGTATGCACACAAAGAGAACAAAGCTATGAAACGGATTCTTCTCGGTACTCTCTTCACCGCTGTTTCCATCAACGCCATGGCGCAAGCTCCGGGCGGCCCGGATTGTGGTTGGGGCAACATGCTGTTCGAAGGTCAGCGTGGCACCCCGGCACACTTCCTGGCATCCACCACCAACGGCACCTCCGGCAACGCGACGTTCGGCATGACGTCCGGCACCAACGGCTGCTCCACCAACGCTTCGCTGACCTATGGCGGCAAATCCTGGTTTGCCATGAATGGCATGATGAACGAGCTGTCCGAAGACATGGCAAAAGGCAACGGCGAAGCGCTGACGACCTATGCCGTGGTACTGGGCGTGGCGCCGGAAGACCGTGCGCACTTCGCCGCTGTCACTCACGAGCACTTCCAGCAGATCTTCAGCAAGGCTGACGTGACCGCTGAAGACGTGCATACCAACACCCTGGCCGTTCTGAAGGCAGACCCACGTCTGGCCAAGTACGCGACTCAGGCTTAAGCTCGACCCACCCGCTTCCTTCGGGAAGCGGGTTTTATTTTTTCGGCCTGCCCTTCCCGGGCTTTGTTTCTTTTCGACTTAAGTTGCCATTTATGCTCAAACGCCTTGCCTGGCTGGCGCTGTGTGTCTGCGCCCCGTTGTCCGCCGCGCCTCACATCGACCCTCAACGTTTGCAGCAACTGGCCAACGACCGCTTCTGGATTTCTCTCGGTCATTACGAAACCGCCAAACTCGGTGGCTGGCGCAGCTACGTCAGTGACAAAAAATTCTTCCTCGCCCCCGACGGCAACGAACACCCCGACCATGAACTGGCCGCCACCGTGCAGGCGTTGTACGCCCCGGCCAGTCTCGGTGAGCGACACGCACAGTGCGTTTACCCGGCACGCACCCGCTGGTTGAAAGATCAACTCAACCTGACTGACCTGCCGACGCCGGACTGCGCCGAATTCAAGAAATGGTTCAAGGACGTCTCGCCCCACAGCGCGGTGATGATTTTCCCGGCGGCCTACCTCAACAGCCCGTCGTCGATGTTCGGCCACACCCTGCTGCGCATCGACCAGGCTGACGTACAAAGCGACAAGACTTCACTGCTCAGCTACGCGATCAACTTCGGCGCCTACATCGAAGGCTCGGACAACAGCATTCTTTACGCCTGGAAAGGCCTGATGGGTGGTTATCCGGGGTTGTTCGCGCTGGTGCCTTATCAGGAAAAACTCTCGGAATACCGCAGCCTGGAAAACCGCGACCTGTGGGAGTACCGGCTCAATCTGACGCAAGCCGAAACCGCGCGCATGGTCGAGCATGTGTGGGAGCTGAAGCAGATCCAGTTCGACTATTTCTTCTTCGATGAAAACTGCTCCTATCGCCTGCTCGAACTGCTGCAGGTAGCGCGCCCAAGCCTGCGCCTGACCGAGCAATTCCCGCTGACGGCGATCCCCACCGACACCGTCAAAGCAGTGAAGGAGGCCGGACTGGTCGAGCACATCGAATACCGTCCGTCCCGCGAGCGCGAATTGCTCAGCCGCGCCGAGCCCCTGAGCGGCGAAGAACAGGACTGGGTGCTGAAAGTCAGCGCCGACCAGCAGCAATTGCAGGATCCAGCCTTCCAGGCCCTGCCCGGGGATCGCCAGGCGCTGATTGTTGACGCGGCGTATCGGCTGGAGCGCTACCGCGCCAACGGCCAGGAGCGTGATCCACAGCGAGCGCAACGCAGTTTCGAATTGCTGCGAGCGATCAACAAGAACCCGGCGCCGGAGCTGCAAATTCCCCAACCGGGCCTGCCCGAGGACGGCCATGAATCGCGCACCTGGCAGGCCGGTGTCGGCACTCGGGGTGACCGCGCGTTTGGTGAGTACGGCTTGCGCATGGCCTATCACGACCTCAACGACAACGCCGAGAGTTTCCCCCTCGGTGCCCAGATCGAAATCCTGCAGATGAAGCTGCGCCAGTACGAAAGCAATCACTGGCAATTTCAGCAACTGGATCTGGCGACCATCCGCTCGCTGACGCCGCGCAACGCGCTGTTGCAGCCGCTGTCGTGGCAAGTCACCGGTGGTCTTGAACGCGTACCGGGCAAGCACGATGACGAGACATTGGTCAGCCACGTCAACGGTGGCGGTGGCGGCACCTGGGCGTTGGGTGACGATGTGCTGGGTTTTGCTCTCGGCACGGTGCGCGTTGAACACAACAATGATTTCGCCGAGTTCGTTTCCCCCGCAGGCGGTTTCAATACCGGCGTACTGTGGAAAAACCCGTTGGGCAATCTCAGCGTGGAGGCCAAAGGCGATTACTTCTTCAACGGTGAAGTACGCCGCAGCCTGAGTCTGAACCAACAGTGGGAACTGTCGCGCAATCTCGGCCTGCGCCTGAGTGCGCAGCGCGAGTTCAGCCATCTGGCCACGCCGGAGACCGAAGTGATGCTGGAAGTGAAGTGGTATCACTACTGATCCCGAACATATCCCTGAAACTGTGGAAGCGGGCTTGCCCGCGATAGCGAATTATCAGTCAACAGAAATGTTGAGTCTGATGGCCTCATCGCGGGCAAGCCCGCTCCCACAGGAATCTCTACTGGTTAACGAATTACTGACAGGCCTTTCACCAAAGCCCGACGAATCACCTTCTAGACTTTCCGTATCAGCCGTGTGACGGCCCGGGAGAGTGTGATGTGGCGGTGTGCGGTGTTCGCGGGCGTGTTGCTGTTGCTGGGTGGCTGTCAGAGCACTCACGAAGACCTGATTGCCAAGGGTTATCCACCGGCGTTCGCCGACGGTTTCGATGACGGGTGCATCAGCGGTCGTCAGGCGGCCGGTTCGATCAGCGGCGAATTTCGCAAGAACGTGCCGCGTTATCTCAAGGACAAGCAATACGCCGAAGGCTGGAGCGACGGCTTCCGCCAGTGTCAGGCGATGCTGGAAAACAAGGACCGCGAACAGTATCGCAACGAACACTGGGACGAACGCGAGCGCGCCTGGCAGCAGGAGAAGGATCAGGGCGCCGCGCGGGCTTATCGTTCGCAGTAGGTCGCATCCAGACATCCAGCGAAACCTTTTGCCTGCGACCATGGCCCAACGGCTATAACAGGAGCCCACCATGAGTCGCGCTTTCGTCAACGAAGACAACGCTGCTGCGCAAGCCGATCAGCCGGTCGAACGGCAGGTCAGCACACAGCCCAATTACGTCACGCCGCAAGGGCTTGCCCAATTGCAGGCAAAAGTCGCCGAGCTGCAAAGCCTGCACGCCGAGCAGTCGGCCAAGGGCGAACAGGCTGACAAACAGCGGCTGGCCGATCTCGAACGGGATTTGCGATATTTCAATCAACGGGTCGGCAGCGCTCAGGTCGCACCGGCCCCGACATCTACCGACAAAGTGCAGATCGGCAGCTGGGTGACCTACGCCGACGAACACGACACCGAGCACCGGGTGCAACTGGTCGGTGAAGACCAGGCCGATGCGGCCAACGGCCTGATCAACTGGGCCTCACCGCTGGGCCGTGCGCTGCTTGGCGCGCGGCTCAACGATGAAGTGCTGTGGCAGCGCCCGGCAGGCGATCAACTGATCGAAGTGATCCGCATCGAGCGCTCTTGAACCCGGTTGCTTAAACCACGCCTTGGGCGAGCATCGCGTCGGCGACTTTGACGAAGCCGGCGATGTTCGCGCCTTTGACGTAGTTGATCCGGCCGTTTTCCTCGCCGTAGTGCACACAGGCGTGGTGGATCGACTGCATGATCCCGTGCAACTTGCTGTCCACTTCGCCCCCGGTCCACAGCAGGCGCATGGCGTTCTGCGACATCTCCAGCCCACTGACCGCCACGCCGCCGGCATTCGAGGCCTTGCCCGGCGCAAACAGAATGCCGGCCTCGATAAAGATATCCACAGCCTCAAGAGTGGTCGGCATGTTTGCGCCCTCGGCCACGCAGATGCAGCCGTTGCGCAGCAAGGTGCGGGCGGATTCCGCGTCGAGCTCGTTCTGGGTCGCGCATGGCAGCGCGATGTCGCACGGCAACGACCATGGCAATTGACCGGCGCGGAATTCCAGGCCGAATGCTGCCGCCAATTCGCTGATCCGCCTGCGCTTGACGTTCTTCAGTTCCAGCAGCGCCAGCCACTGTTCTTCGCTCAGGCCCGCCTCGCAATACAGCGTGCCTTCGGAGTCGGACAGGGAAATCACTTTGCCGCCCAGGTCCATCACCTTGCGGGCTGCGTATTGCGCGACGTTGCCGGAACCGGAGATCGCCACACGCTTGCCTTCGACGGTCTGCCCGCGACGCTTGAGCATTTCCTCGGCGAAGTACACGCAACCGAAACCGGTGGCCTCCGGGCGGATCAGGCTGCCGCCGTAGGTCATCCCCTTGCCGGTCAGCACGCTGGTGAACTGGTTGCTCAGGCGTTTGTACTGGCCGAACAGGAAACCGATCTCCCGTGCGCCGACACCGATATCACCGGCCGGCACGTCCACGTCGGCACCGATGTGCCGGTACAGCTCGCTCATGAACGCCTGGCAGAAACGCATGACTTCTGCGTCGCTCTTGCCCTTCGGATCGAAGTCCGAGCCACCCTTGCCGCCGCCCATGGGCAATGAGGTCAGGGAGTTCTTGAAGGTCTGTTCGAAGGCGAGGAATTTCAGCACGCCCATATTCACCGAAGGATGGAAGCGCAAGCCGCCCTTGTACGGGCCGATGGCGCTGTTCATCTGGATGCGGAAACCGCGATTGACCTGCACCTTGCCCTGATCGTCGACCCACGACACCCGGAACACCACCGCCCGCTCCGGCTCGCAGATGCGCTCCAGAATCCCCGAGGTCAGATAGTGCGGATTGGCTTCGAGAAACGGCCACAGGCTGCGCAGGACTTCTTCGACGGCCTGGTGGAATTCGGGTTGATCCGGATCGCGTTTTTTCAGACGGGCGAGGAAGGATTCGACGGATTCGATCATGGGGAAAGTCTCGGCAAATTTGTTGTCGTTGGAGGAGATTGAGCCGGACTGTAACAAACGACATGTGCACAGCAACAGACAAAAATGTCGCATTTATGAAAACAAATAGTACACAATGTATAAAACAGTCTGCATTGCAGGCAAAAAAAAGCGGAGCCCGAAGGCTCCGCTTTTTTATGCAACCAACCCGTAATCAGGCCAGTTTCTTGTGGCGTACCCGGTGTGGCTGGGCCGCTGCTTCGCCGAGGCGCTTTTTGCGATCGGCTTCGTACTCGGTGTAGTTGCCTTCGAAGAACACCGCTTGCGAGTCGTCTTCGTACGCCAGGATGTGGGTAGCGACGCGGTCAAGGAACCACCGATCGTGAGAGATCACAATGGCGGCGCCCGGGAAGTCCAGCAGGGCTTCTTCCAGGGAACGCAGGGTTTCAACGTCGAGGTCGTTGGACGGTTCGTCGAGCAGCAGGACGTTGCCGCCCTCCTTCAGGGTCAACGCCAGGTGCAGACGACCGCGCTCACCACCGGACAGGTCCTTGACGAACTTCTGCTGATCGCCGCCCTTGAAGTTGAAGCGACCGACGTAGGTACGCGACGGGATCTCGTAGTTGCCGATGCGGATCTGGTCCGAACCGTCGGAGATCTGCTGGAACACGGTCTTGCTGCCGTCCAGGTCTTCGCGGCTCTGGTCAACGCAGGCAAGCTGCACGGTTTCGCCGATCTCGATGCTGCCGGAGTCCGGGGTTTCCTTGCCCATCAGCATGCGGAACAGGGTCGACTTACCGGCACCGTTACCGCCGATCACGCCGACGATGGCGCCTTTGGGCATCGAGAACGACAGGTTGTCGATCAGTACGCGATCGCCATAGCCCTTGGTGACGTTCTTGAATTCGATGACCTTGTCGCCCAGGCGCGGACCGGCCGGGATGTAGATCTCGTTGGTTTCCGAACGCTTCTGGAATTCCTGCGACTGCATTTCTTCGAAGCGTTGCAGACGAGCCTTGGATTTCGACTGGCGGGCCTTGGCGCCTTTGCGCACCCACTCCAGTTCTTCCTTCATGGCTTTTTCGTGAGCCGATTGCTGCTTGGATTCCTGGGCCAGACGATCGGACTTGGCTTCCAGCCAACCCGAGTAGTTGCCCTCGTAAGGAATGCCCGCGCCGCGGTCGAGTTCCAGAATCCAGCCGGCAACGTTGTCCAGGAAGTAACGGTCGTGCGTGATCGCGACCACAGTGCCCGGGAAGTCGTGCAGGAAGTGTTCGAGCCAGGCAACGGAGTCGGCGTCCAGGTGGTTGGTCGGTTCGTCGAGCAGCAGCATGTCCGGGGCGGACAGCAGCAGACGGCACAGGGCCACACGACGTTTTTCACCACCGGACAGGTGTTCGACCTTGGCGTCCCAGGCCGGCAGACGCAGCGCATCGGCGGCGACTTCCAGCTGGCGCTCCAGGTTGTGACCGTCGCTGGCCTGCAGGATCGCTTCGAGCTTGGCCTGTTCGGCGGCCAGCTTGTCAAAGTCGGCGTCCGGGTCGGCGTAGGCGGCGTAGACCTCGTCCAGACGCGCTTGCGCATCCTTGATCACGCTGACCGCTTCCTCGACCACTTCACGCACGGTCTTGGTCGGATCCAGTTGCGGCTCTTGCGGCAGGTAACCGATGTTCAGTTCCGGCATCGGGCGCGCTTCGCCTTCGAACTCGGTGTCGACGCCGGCCATGATTTTCAGCAGCGTGGATTTACCCGAACCGTTGAGGCCGAGTACGCCGATCTTGGCGCCGGGGAAGAAAGACAGCGAAATGTTTTTCAGGATTTCCCGCTTCGGCGGAACAACTTTGCCCAGCCGATGCATGGTGAAGACGTATTGAGCCATGGAGAACCTTGGGTCAGTGACAGATGAATGATTGGAGCGCAGGCGATGCCCGGCCAGACCGATGCGCGTCGTTCACTTGATGGTCATCAATGCGTGCGCGCTGAAAAAGTCTGAGTCTAGGAGCTGGAACGCTCCCGCGTAACCGGCAAAGCTACCTGAATGACGGAAGGCAGTCCAGCCGAGTGGGGCTGGCACTTCGCCACAACTCAAGGCATGCTAGCCGCCCCTTGGGCGTCCGGCTTATAGTGCACGTCGCGCCAGTCCAGCCAGACCGCAGGATTACAGCTTGTCCAACGTCACTCCGCCAGCCTCTGTGAGCAGCACCCAACCGGCGCCCGGCTCGTCCCTGCGCGGAACCTTGAAAGGCGCGCTGGCGACGCTGGTGCTGTTGCTGCTCGCGCTGCTGTTCTGGCAGTTGCTCGATCAACTGCGCGAAACCCAGAAAAACCAGCGTCAGTACACCATCGACTACACCGCCGACCTCGCCGCTCAGGTCAGCCTGAACATGGCGCTGAACGCGCAGATCGCCCTCAACCTGCTACCGATCGTCGAACAACCGCAGTCGGCCGACGAACAGCAGGCACTCCTGCGCAAACTTCAGAAATCACTGCCCGACCTGCGCAGCCTGGCCCTGCTCAGCCCGTCCGGAAAGATCCTCAGCGACAGCGCCGCCGACAGCCATGACGCCGATTACCTCAGCGATCTGGTGCGCCGCAGTCGCGCTCAGGCGCATTACTTCAGCAACGACGAAGACGGTTCGGTGGTGCATCTGCTGCTGCATCAGGCCAGTGGCAGCACTCGCGGTTACTGGGCGCTGCGGCTGACACCCACCTTCTTTAAAGCACTGACCAAACAAGGCGAAACAGGCATCCGTCCTCTGTGGCTGGTGGAAAACCGCATCAACCATCAGATCATCAGCCGCGACGAAGCGATGCCCATCGGCAGCACCAGCGTCCTGACCCCGGACGATCTGGCCAACAGCGTGCTGACCGTTCCGCTGAGCAGCAGCGACTGGCAACTGCGTGGCCTGTTCGACCGCCAGCATGTGCTTGAACAACTGTTGCCGGCGTTCATCGGCAAATGCCTGTTGGGCCTGGCGCTGTCGCTGCTGCCGTTTATCGCGTTGCTCAACATGCGTCGCCGTCAGCGTCAGGTGCATGAAGGGCGTCGGCGTTATCAGGATATTTTCGAAGGCACCGGCGTGGCGTTGTGCGTGCTGGATCTTTCGGGGCTCAAGCAGGTTTTCGAAAAGGCCCAGATCCAGACCAGCGACCAGCTCAAGGCCTGGCTCGACCAGCCGGCGCAGCGCCAGCAATTGCTCCACGAACTGCGGGTCACCGAGGTCAACCAGGTCGCGCTGCAACTGCTCAACGTCAATTCCTGCGACCACGCCTGGCAACTGTTGATCGACGGTCAGCCGCACAGTCAGTGCGCCATCGGCAATCAGGTGCTGGACGCCGTGCTCCAGCAGCAAAAGCAGCTGGAACTGGAAATCAAGCTCCCGGACATCAATGGCCGCGACCAGCACCTGTGGCTGGTGCTGCGCCTGCCTCAGGAACAGCACGACTACAAGGCCGTGATCCTGAGCATCAACGACATCACCAGCCGCAAGCTGATCGAACTGTCGCTGCTGGAGCGCGAAGGTTTCTGGTCGGATGTGGTGCGTACCGTGCCGGATCATCTGTATGTGCAGGACGTGATCAGCCAGCGGATGATTTTCAGCAACCACCACCTCGGCCAGACCCTGGGCTACAACCGCACCGAGCTGCATCAGATGGGCGAGTATTTCTGGGAAATCCTTCTGCACCCGGAAGACGCCGACTATTACCACCGCTCGCGGCAGATGCAGCGTCACGCCGGTTACAGCCAGTTGCTGCAATGTCAGTTGCGCTTCCGTCATCGCGACGGCGAGTGGCGGCGCTTCGACATTCGCGAACAGGCGCTGGCCCGGGACAAGCACGACCAGGTCACGCGGATCATCGGCGTGGCCAAGGACATCACCGAGCAGATCGAAGCCAGCGAGTCCCTGCGCGACAGCGAACAACGCTACCGGATGCTCGCCGAAAGCATCAGCGACGTGATTTTCTCCACCGACAGCAAGCTCTCGCTGAACTACGTCAGCCCCTCGGTGCAGGCAGTGCTGGGCTATGACGCCGAATGGATTTTCCAGAACGGATGGCAATCGACCATCGCCAACCCACAGCAACTGAGCGGCATCTATCACCTGATGGATCGCGTCAGCAAAGCCCTGGGCAAACCCGAGCAACTGGTGATTTTGCGCAGCCAGGTGCAGACCCAGCTGTTCCTGTTCGACTGCCTGCGCGCCGACGGTCGCAAGATCCCGATCGAACTGCGCCTGGTGCTGGTGTGGGACGAGCATGGCGCCTTCGAAGGCGTACTCGGGGTCGGTCGCGACATCAGCCAGCAACGCCGCGCCGAGAAAGACCTGCGGATGGCGGCCACGGTATTCGAGCACTCGACCTCGGCGATCCTGATCACCGACCCGGCCGGTTATATCGTCCAGGCCAACGAGGCGTTCAGCCGGGTCAGCGGTTACGCGGTGGGTGAGGTGCTCGACCAGTTGCCGAACATGCTGACCGTCGACGAACAGCAGGACGCGCACCTGCGCTACGTGCTCAAGCAGTTGCATCAGCACAGCACCTGGGAAGGTGAAGTCTGGCTCAAGCGCCGCAACGGCGAGCACTACCCGGCGTGGGTCGGCATCACCGCCGTGCTCGATGACGAGGGCGACCTGGCCAGTTACGTGTGCTTCTTCAGTGACATCAGCGAGCGCAAGGCCAGCGAGCAGCGGATTCACCGCCTCGCCTACTACGACGCCCTGACCCACCTGCCGAACCGCACGCTGTTCCAGGATCGCCTGCACACCGCGCTGCAATCGGCCGAACGGCAGAAGTCGTGGGTAGTGCTGATGTTCCTTGACCTCGACCGTTTCAAACCGATCAACGACTCCCTCGGCCACGCCGCCGGCGACCGCATGCTCAAGGACATGGCCACGCGCCTGCTGGCGTGCGTCGATGATGACGACACCGTGGCGCGGATGGGCGGCGACGAATTCACTCTGCTGCTGCAACACCGCTCCAGCCGTGAAATGGCGCTGAACCGTGCGATCCACGTGGCCGAACAGATCCTTGGCAGTCTGGTACGACCGTTCGTACTTGAGGGACGCGAGTTCTTCGTCACCGCCAGTATCGGCATCGCCCTGAGTCCGCAGGACGGCAACGAACTCAGCCAACTGATGAAGAACGCCGACACCGCGATGTACCACGCCAAGGAGCGCGGCAAGAACAACTTCCAGTTCTATCAGGCCGACATGAACGCCAGTGCACTGGAACGCCTGGAACTGGAAAGCGACCTGCGCCACGCTCTCGAGCAGAACGAATTCGTGCTGTATTACCAGCCGCAGTTCAGCGGCGACGGCAAACGCCTGACCGGCGCCGAAGCCCTGCTGCGCTGGCGTCATCCGCGTCGCGGGCTGGTGCCGCCGGGGGATTTCATCCCGGTGCTCGAAGAACTCGGGCTGGTGGTGGACGTCGGCGACTGGGTGATCAGCGAAGCCTGTCGCCAGCTCAAGACCTGGCACCAGAGCCGCGTGCGCGTGCCGAAAGTCTCGGTGAACATCTCGGCGCGGCAGTTCTCCGACGGCCAGCTCGGCACGCGGATCGCCACGATCCTGCGCGAAACCGGCCTGCCGCCGGCTTGCCTGGAGCTGGAGCTGACGGAAAGTATCCTGATGCGCGAAGTCAGCGAGGCGATGCAGATCCTTGCCGGGCTGAAGAATCTCGGCCTGAGCATTGCGGTCGACGACTTCGGCACCGGTTACTCGTCGCTGAACTACCTCAAGCAGTTCCCGATCGACGTGCTGAAGATCGACCGCACCTTCGTCGATGGCCTGCCGTCCGGCGAGCAGGACGCGCAGATCGCCCGGGCGATCATCGCCATGGCCCACAGCCTGAATCTGGCGGTAATCGCCGAGGGCGTGGAAACCCATGAGCAACTGGACTTCCTGCGCGAGCATGGCTGCGACGAGGTTCAGGGTTATCTGTTCGGGCGGCCGATGCCGGCGGGACGGTTCGAGGCGCAGTTCAGTAACGACGCGCTGTTCATGTTTGACTGACATCTGCGGTGCGGCCTTCGCGAGCAGGCTCGCTCCCACAGGAATTGATGTCGATCACAAAATCTCAGGCCTGCCTCGATTACTGTGGGAGCGAGCCTGCTCGCGAAGAGGCCTTCAAAAGCACCGCACATCTGTCATGAACGCCACTTGTCTGCGACATGATGTCGTTTCATATGCCATCCAAAACCCGTTGGGTTAGAATGCCCCCCTTTTCTGCCCCCCGATCCTTGAGGACCGCCATGTTCAGCCGTGATTTGACTATTGCCAAGTACGACGCCGATCTTTTTGCCGCCATGGAGCAAGAAGCCCAGCGCCAGGAAGAACACATCGAGCTGATCGCTTCGGAGAACTACACCAGCCCAGCGGTGATGGAAGCTCAAGGCTCGGTACTGACCAACAAGTACGCCGAAGGCTACCCGGGCAAGCGCTACTACGGTGGTTGCGAGTACGTCGACGTTGTTGAACAGCTGGCCATCGACCGCGCCAAGGAACTGTTCGGCGCCGACTACGCCAACGTTCAGCCGCACGCCGGTTCGCAAGCCAACGCTGCTGTCTACCTGGCCCTGCTGTCGGCCGGTGACACCATCCTGGGCATGAGCCTGGCTCACGGCGGTCACCTGACCCACGGCGCCAGCGTTTCCTCCTCCGGCAAGCTGTACAACGCCATCCAGTACGGCATCGACGCCAACGGCCTGATCGACTACGACGAAGTCGAGCGTCTGGCTGTCGAGCACAAGCCGAAAATGATCGTGGCCGGTTTCTCTGCCTACTCGCAGATCCTCGACTTCCCGCGTTTCCGCGCCATCGCTGACAAGGTGGGGGCGTACCTGTTCGTCGACATGGCTCACGTGGCCGGTCTGGTCGCCGCTGGCGTCTACCCGAACCCGGTTCCGTTCGCTGACGTGGTGACCACCACCACCCACAAGACCCTGCGCGGTCCACGTGGTGGCCTGATCCTGGCCAAAGCCAACGCCGACATCGAGAAGAAGCTGAACTCCGCCGTATTCCCGGGCGCCCAGGGTGGCCCGCTGGAGCACGTGATCGCCGCCAAAGCGATCTGCTTCAAGGAAGCCCTGCAGCCTGAGTTCAAGGCTTACCAGCAACAAGTGGTGAAAAACGCCCAGGCCATGGCCAGCGTGTTCATCGAGCGCGGTTTCGACGTGGTTTCCGGCGGTACTCAAAACCACCTGTTCCTGCTGTCGCTGATCAAGCAGGAAATCTCCGGTAAAGACGCCGACGCCGCTCTGGGCAAAGCGTTCATCACCGTGAACAAGAACTCCGTGCCAAACGACCCACGCTCCCCGTTCGTCACCTCCGGCCTGCGCTTCGGTACTCCGGCCGTGACCACTCGCGGCTTCAAAGAGGCTGAGTGCAAAGAGCTGGCTGGCTGGATCTGCGACATCCTGGCAGACCTGAACAACGAAGCGGTGATCGACGCCGTTCGTGAGAAAGTCAAAGCCATCTGCAAGAAACTGCCGGTATACGGCGCTTAACAAGTCCGCACTACCGCTCAAGAAAAGCCCGATCAGAAATGATCGGGCTTTTTTTTGCGCGAACAACAAGCGAGGGGCAGCCTCGACTTTCAGGATTAAACAACTACTTCACCAAACAGCACTACAAACAATTTGATGCACACTTACCCTTCACCACCAACTCTAAAACAGCACATGATCCAAACCTGCACATGAGCAACAAAGCTCCTGCTTCCCAAAATAAATCAAATGGATATTGAGAGAGCAACATGAGTACTGACCGACAAAAATCCTTTATTGCAATTGTTGGCATCCAAACCAATCTGGTGCATTTTCTTGACGTGGTAAATGGCGAGAAAGCAACCGTAAACTCGTCCATGTTCAGTGGCGGGCACTTCACTGGAAAGCCGCAATCACGTGATGACTCACACCGTTTGAGCTTACGCCCGGAACCCCGTCTAACCTTGTATTTCAGGTACACCGACCGGGGATACAGGCTCTATATCCGCACCCCTGGACCTTATTACGGAAAATGCCTGGGTATTGACAAAGACGGGATCCTGGGAGCATTCGCTCCTGATGGTTCGAGTTTTTATCAACTTATAGGAAAGCAGGGGAACACACTCTCGATTGAGGACCACCAATCAAACAAGTTGGAGGCATATCTACAAGTCTCAGGATCGCCAAGCTTGCTGCATACACACCGGTTACACGATTCAAAGTTCACTTATTTCGCCGACAAAGGCGGCAAGCCCTTCAAATTCAATCTTACAATCATTGAGCGAAACGCCCCTTACATTAATCATCCCGACGAAATCTGATCACTTCGAAAGTTATTCTGCAGCCGATCTCTCTTATTGGTCGGTACATGGGACTGCACCTGAAAGCAGATACCTGCCTCCAGATGACTGGCCAGATAAATCCGCCATCTTCAGTCCCCGTTGCGATCACTCACGACTCCTGCAGCGGTACTCGACTATTAAACCCTTGAGCCTTTTGCATGACCGATGACACAAAAATAACCACTGGTCAGACCGGTCATGCCATTTTTGTGTTTTTCACTTGCAGCCCGAGAAAAACAGCGCCTAGACTGCACCCGCACTGGACATACCGGTAAGACCACAATAATTAAGTCCTGAATCTGTGCGCTCCGCGCACGGCAGCCAGGACACCGACCAGGATTCCTCCCATGCTCAGATGGTGCTCGCGTTCAATCTTCCTCCAAGTGGTTCTCGGACTGATGCTCGGCATCGTCTGCGGGCTGACCCTTCCTGAATACTCGGCCCAGCTCAAACCGCTCGGCGACGGTTTCATCAAACTGATCAAGATGCTCATCGGCCTGATCGTGTTCTGCGTGGTGGTCAGCGGCATCAGCGGCGCGGGCGATCTGAAGAAGGTCGGGCGTATCGGCCTCAAGTCGGTGATCTACTTCGAAGTGCTGACCACCATCGCCCTGGTGATCGGTCTGGTGTTCGCCTTCACCACCGGGATCGGCAGCGGCGCCAACATCCATCTGGAGCAACTGTCCGCCGCCGACATGGGCGACATCGCCGAACGCGGCCAGCACATGCACACCACCACTCAGTTCCTGATGGACCTGATTCCGACTTCGGTACTCGGCGCCTTTGCCGACAACAACATCCTGCAAGTGCTGTTGTTCTCGGTGCTGTTCGGCAGCGCGTTGAATCTGGTGGGCGAAGCAGCTTCCGGAATCTCGCGGCTGATCAACGAACTGAGCCATGTGATCTTCCGCATCATGGGCATGATCGTGCGTCTGGCACCGATCGGCGTGTTCGGCGCCATCGCCTTCACCACCAGCAAATATGGCCTCGATTCCCTGCAACACCTGGGCAGCCTCGTCGGCTTGTTCTACCTGACCTGCATCGCCTTCGTCGCGCTGATTCTCGGTCTGGTGATGCGCCTCTCGGGCCTGCGCATGTGGCCGCTGCTCAGGTACCTGCGTGAAGAACTGCTGATCGTCATGGGCACTGCGTCCTCCGATGCCGTGCTGCCGCAGATCATGCGCAAGCTGGAACATCTGGGCATCGGCAGCTCGACCGTCGGCCTGGTGATTCCCACCGGTTATTCGTTCAACCTCGACGGTTTCTCGATCTACCTGACCCTGGCCATCGTGTTCATCGCCAACGCCACCGGTACACCGCTGGCCATGACCGATCTGCTGACGATTTTGCTGGTATCGCTGATTACCTCCAAAGGTGCCCACGGCATTCCGGGTTCGGCGCTGGTGATTCTCGCGGCGACGCTGACGGCCATCCCGGCGATTCCGGTGGTCGGTCTGGTGTTGGTGCTGGCGGTGGACTGGTTCATGGGCATCGGCCGGGCGCTGACCAACCTGATCGGCAACTGCGTTGCCACCGTGGCCATCGCCCGTTGGGAAAAGGACATCGATGTGCAACGGGCGAACAAGGTGCTCAACGGCGAGCAGGGCTATAACTTTCAGCCGAGAAAAACCGTCGCTCAAGCGGCAGCCAAAGAATTCTGAATGACCGCCGTGCCTGCGCCAATGCAGGCACGGCACATGGAGCGAACCCGTGATTACTTCATCAACTGTCGTCAACTCAGTGGTAGAAAAACTTCGGGCTGCGCTGGCCCGTGGTCAGTGGCGCTCCGGCGAGATGCTGCCGGGCCAGCGCGAACTGGCCGAACAACTGGGCATCAGCCGCCCGAGCCTGCGTGAAGCGGTGATCGTGCTGGAAACCCTCGGTCTGGTGCGCTCGATGCCAGGCAAAGGCGTGGTGGTGCTCGACGCCCAGGCCAGTGACAGCCAAAGCCACGACAGCGCGGTAGCCGGCGCCAGTCTCGAAGACGTGCTGCAACTGCGTTACACCCTCGAGCCGTTCATCGTCGGGCTGGTGGCGCAGTCAATCAGCAGCAAGGAAGTCGGGCAACTGCGCCTGACCCTGATGGACATGCGCGAAGCTCTCGAAGCCGGCGACAGCGAAGCCGGCGTCAGCGCTTACATCGCGTTTCACGAAGAACTGTTCACCCTGACCTCGAACCCGATTTTCCAGAGTGTGGTGCAACAGACCAGCAACGCCCTCAAGCAAAGCGCCGAAGTGCTGCGCAATTCGCCGGAGCACCTGGCCGAACGCCTTGAAGAAAACGAAGCCGTGGTGCGCGCGATCCGCAGCAAGAACAGCGCTCAGGCCAGCGCCGAAATGCGCCGACACATTTTGCGTGAAGGCCAGCGGATGGGCATCGAGCTGAACATTCCGGATGACAACCTGAGCCACTGAAACGCCTCAAACTGGAGACCGGCCATGAACAGTCTTGCCACGCCGTCGCACCCTCGCCCGACCTCGACGGCCCTGCCCTTCTCCCGCCTGCACGCGCCGGTGGACGATCTGTATCCGCGCCTGTTCGACGCAATCCTCGAACAGCGCCTGAATGCCGCCAGCCGCTTCACCGAAGAAAGTCTCAAGCAGATGTTCGGCGTCAGCCGCGCCGATGTGCGTAGGGTGCTGATCCAACTGTCCCACGAACAGATCATCGTGCTGCGGGCCAACCATCGGCCGCGTGTTGCTGCGCCGGACGCCGAGCAGACACGTCAGGCACTGCACGCCCGGCGTCTGGCCGAGAACACGCTGGTTCGATTGGCTTGTCAGCATGCGCAGGCTGAAGATCTGAAGCGCCTGCGCGCCTTGATCGAAGGTGAGCGCCAGGCTGTGGATAAAGATCGACGGGGCGCAGTCATTCGCCTGTCCGGGGAGTTTCATTTGCAGCTGGCGAAAATGGCGCGGAATGCACCGTTGGCGCATTTTCTCGGCACGCTGGTGCCGCTGACCTCACTGGCGATAGCGCGATGCGGTAAGCAGACGCACAGATGTTGCGCATGGGAGGAACACTTTGAAATTGTAGAGGCGGTGGAGCGCGGAGATATCTCAAAAGCCGGCATGCTGATGAATCGGCATCTGGATCACCTTGAGCAGACGTTGCTGGGTTCAGAATCTGAATATTGTGTTGCTGGTTAGAACGCCTTCGCGAGCAAGCCCGCTCCCACAATGAACTGCATTCTTCCTGACAGAATGCGATCTACTGTGGGAGCGGGCTTGCTCGCGAAGAGGCCCTTCGAGCCTCCACAAATTCAGTTTTGCTGTGCAGCCACCCTGGCAAACCCCGCCCGGATTTTCTCTTCCGGCAAATCGTCGGCGATAAACACGATCACGCTTTCTCGCGTTTCGCCTTCCGCCCACTCGGTGTCCCAGTCGAAGCCGTAGAGTTTCAGCACACCCTGAAACACCAGCCGCCGATCTTCACCGGCAATGTTCAGCACGCCTTTGTAGCGCAGCAATTGCTTGCCGTGATCTTCCAGCAATTCATTCATGAACTCGCTGAGCTGATCGATATCCAGCGGCTGGTCAGTGCGCAGCACCAGACTGGAAATCCGGTCGATGGACGGCGCCTTGCTGACCGGTCGCAGACTCACCCCGCCGCCGAGATCGGCGTTCAGGTTGAAACCGCGCACATCGAGCAACTCGGCCAGATCGATGTTGCCGTGCTCTACCACGCGGATCGGTGCGCGGCGGTTGATGCGGGTCAGGCGTTCGCTGAGCGCCGTGAACGCGGCCTCGTCCACCAGATCGGTCTTGCTCACCAGCAAGCGGTCGGCAAAACCGATCTGCGCTTGGGCAATGGTCTGGGTCAGATGCAGTTCGGCATGGGCCGCATCCACAAGGGTGATGATGCCGTCGAGCAAATAGCGCTCGCGCAGTTCTTCGTCGATGAAAAAGGTCTGTGCTACCGGGGCCGGGTCGGCCAGGCCGGTGCATTCGATGACCAGCCGATCAAAGGCGATTTCGCCGCTGTCCAGCCGTTCGAGCAGCTGGTACAGGGCCTTGGTCAGGTCGGTGTGGATGGTGCAGCAGACGCAGCCGTTGGCCAGGGTCATGACTTGCACCGGCTCGTCGCCCAGTAGTTGGGTGTCGATACCGGCGTCGCTGAATTCGTTTTCGATCACGGCGATTTTCAGGCCGTGCTCGGCTTTCAGCATATGGCGCAGCAAAGTGGTCTTGCCGGCGCCGAGGAAACCGCTGAGTACCGTTACAGGTATTGGAGAAGACAACATCGATCCCCTTCACAAAATTGATGAGCAACACAAAACAAATGTGGGAGCGGGCTTGCTCGCGAAAGGGTCGTGTCAGTCGACATCATTGCTAACGACACACCGCTTTCGCGAGCAAGCCCGCTCCCACAGTTGGGGACTGCATCAACCGAAGGCTGTCAGATCAACAGCACTTCGGCCCACCCTTGCCACCGTAACGGGCTTCCTGACGTTCACGAAAGAACATCTCGTAGCTCATCACCGGTTTGTCCGGGTGTTTGGTCTGCATATGCTCGACGTAGGTGTCGTAGTCGGGCATGCCGACCATCAGGCGCGCGGCCTGACCGAGGTATTTACCGAGGCGACTCAGGTCATTGAACATGCTGCAATCCTCTGGTTACGCGTCCGGCAGGGCCTGGAATGGCGATTCTTTGTCCGTACGCTCTTTTTTGCCCCAGGCGGCGATGCCGACCTTGAGCGCATAGAACAGGATGCTGAATACCACGAACAGGAACAGCGCGGTCAATGTAGCGTTGGTGTAGGCGTTGAAGATCACGTGCTGCATCTGCTCGACGCTCTTGGCCGGCGCCAGCACCTGACCGTTGGCCAGTGCATCACTGTACTTCTTGGCCAGCGACAGGAAGCCGATCGCCGGGTTGGCGTCGAACAGCTTGATGAAGCCAGCAGTCGTGGTGCAGATCAGCAGCCAGGTGGCCGGCAGCAGGGTGACCCAGATGTAGCGCTGGCGCTTCATCTTGATCAGGACCACGGTGCCGAGCATCAGCGCGATACCCGCCAGCATCTGGTTGGAGATACCGAACAGCGGCCACAAGGTGTTGATCCCGCCCAGTGGATCAACCACGCCCTGATACAGCAACCAGCCCCACATCGCCACACAACCGGCGGTGGCGATCAGGTTGGCGGACCAGGACTCGGTACGTTTGAGTGCCGGAACGAAGGAGCCGAGCAGGTCCTGCAGCATGAAGCGACCGGCACGGGTGCCGGCATCGACTGCGGTCAGGATGAACAGCGCTTCGAACAGGATCGCGAAGTGGTACCAGAACGCCATGGTGTTTTCACCCGGCAGGACACTGTGCAGGATCTGCGCGATACCGACCGCCAGGGTCGGCGCACCACCGGCACGGGCCAGGATGGTGGTTTCGCCGATGTCATGCGCTACCGCTTGCAGGGCTTCCGGGGTAATTGCAAAGCCCCAGTTGCTGACTGCGGTTGCCACGGACACCACGTCACCGCCGACCACGGCGGCCGGACTGTTCATGGCGAAGTACACGCCCGGCTCAATTACCGAGGCAGCGACCATGGCCATGATGGCCACGAACGATTCCATCAGCATGCCGCCGTAACCGATGTAGCGGGCGTTGGTTTCGTTATCCAGCAGCTTCGGCGTGGTCCCCGAGGAGATCAGCGCGTGGAAGCCCGATACCGCACCGCAGGCGATGGTGATGAACAGGAACGGGAACAGACCGCCCTTCCACACCGGACCGGTGCCGTCGACGAACTGGGTCAGGGCCGGCATTTTCAGCTCGGGCATGGTCACCAGGATGCCGATCGCCAGGGCGACGATGGTACCGATCTTGAGGAAAGTGGAAAGGTAGTCACGCGGCGCCAGAATCAGCCACACCGGCAGCGAAGCGGCGACGAAACCGTAGCCGACCAGCATCCAGGTAATCTGCACGCCAGTGAAGGTGAAGGCCTTGGCCCAGACCGGATCGGCGGCAATCTGCCCACCGAGCCAGATCGAACCCAGCAGCAGCAACACGCCGACTACCGAGATCTCGCCGATGCGGCCCGGACGGATGTAGCGCATGTAGATGCCCATGAACATCGCGATCGGGATGGTCGCCATCACGGTGAAGATGCCCCACGGGCTTTCAGCCAGGGCTTTCACCACGATCAGCGCCAGCACCGCGAGGATGATGATCATGATCAGGAAGCAGCCGAACAGGGCAATGGTGCCGGGGATGCGGCCCATTTCTTCACGCACCATGTCGCCCAGGGAACGGCCGTTGCGACGGGTGGACATGAACAGAACCATGAAGTCCTGCACCGCGCCCGCCAGCACCACGCCGGCGATCAACCACAGCGTGCCGGGCAGATAGCCCATCTGCGCCGCCAGTACCGGGCCGACCAGCGGCCCCGCGCCGGCGATGGCTGCGAAGTGGTGACCGAAGAGAATGTGTTTGTTGGTTGGAACGTAGTCCAGACCGTCGTTGTTGAGCACGGCGGGGGTGGCCCGACGCGGATCGAGTTGCATCACATTGTTAGCGATGAACAGACTGTAGTAACGGTACGCAACCAGATAAATGGCCACGGCGGCGACCACAATCCACAAGGCGTTGATCGCCTCGCCTCGGCGCAATGCCACTACGCCCAGGGCGCACGCTCCTACGATTGCCAGCAGCAGCCAGGGTAAGTGGCGTAGCAGGCTATTATTATTTTTCATTTTATTATTCCAGCCAGGGTGGACAAGAAAGACAGCCACCCCGAGTTTAGCGCTGTTGGCGGCAAAGGCCATACCCCGACATTGGTCTAGACAGTCCATTCGTTGGCAACACCCCGCCGGTCGGGTCTATAGTCAGCTGACCTTCCTGAGGATTGCGCCATGAGCGAGCACCCGTCCGAGCGTCGCCGCTTCAAACGTATCGCTTTCGATGCCCGAACCGAATTGAGCCAGGGCGAGTACATCTGGCCGGTGAAGCTGATCGATCTGTCGCTCAAGGGGCTGTTGATCGAGCGGCCCGAGCCCTGGCTGGGCAATCCCGAGCAGGATTTTTTCGTCGACATTCATTTGAGCGAGGACGTACACATCGAGATGGATGTGCAACTGGCGCATGAAGATCACGGCCAGCTCGGTTTCGTGTGCCGGCATATCAGCCTGGAGTCGATTCAGCGCCTGCGTCGCCTGATCGAACTCAATCTGGCCGACGAAACCGAACTGGAACGCGAGCTCGGGGCGCTGATAGACGTCTGATCACTCGAACAACGAGTCCAGCGCCTGCTCCAGACGTGTCACCGCAATGATCTGCAAGCCTGGCGGCGCTTCCTTCGGCGCATTGCCCTTGGGCACAATCGCGCGCTTGAAACCGTGCTTGGCAGCTTCCTTCAACCGCTCCTGACCGCTCGGCACCGGGCGCACTTCGCCGGACAGGCCGACTTCGCCGAACACCAGCAGGTCATGGGGCAACGGGCGGTTGCGCAGGCTCGACATGACCGCTGCCATCAAGGCCAGGTCGGAGGCGGTTTCCAGCACCTTCACCCCGCCGACCACGTTGAGGAACACGTCCTGATCGTGGGTCGGAATGCCGCCATGACGGTGCAGCACCGCCAGCAACATCGCCAGACGATTCTGATCCAGACCCAGCGTCACCCGACGCGGGTTGGCCAGATGGCTGTCATCCACCAGCGCCTGAACTTCCACCAGCATCGGCCGGGTGCCTTCCCACGTCGCCATCACCACACTGCCCGGGACTTCTTCCTGAGCGCGGGTAAGAAAAATCGCCGAAGGGTTGGAGACTTCTTTCAGGCCCTTGTCAGTCATGCCGAACACGCCGAGCTCGTTCACCGCGCCGAAACGGTTTTTCACCGCCCGCAGCAAACGCAACCGCCCGTCGGACTCGCCTTCGAAATACAGCACGGTATCGACCATGTGCTCCAGAACCCGCGGCCCTGCGAGCGCGCCTTCCTTGGTCACGTGGCCGACCAGGAAAATCGCCGTGCCGCTTTGCTTGGCGTACCGCACCAGCAACGCCGCACTCTCGCGCACCTGGGACACCCCGCCCGGCGCCGATTGCAATTGTTCGGTGAAAATCGTCTGGATCGAGTCGATCACCATCACCTTGGGTTTTTCCTGGCGGGCGGTGGCGATGATGGTTTCGATACAGGTTTCGGTCATGACCCGCAGTTGATCCTGCGGCAGACCCAGACGACGTGCACGCATGGCGACCTGTTGCTGAGACTCTTCGCCAGTGACGTACAGCGCCGGCATGGTCTTGGCGAGGTTGCACAGGGTCTGCAGCAGAATCGTCGACTTGCCAATGCCCGGGTCGCCGCCGATCAGCACCACCGAACCGTCCACCAGACCACCGCCGAGCACGCGGTCGAGCTCGCCGGAGGCTGTGGAAAAACGTGGAATCTCTTCGATGCTGACTTCGGCCAGGGTCTTGATCTGCGCTTGCTGCCCGGCCCAACCGGTGCGCCCGCTCGGGGCGGCGGCAGCGCCGCTCTCGACCATGGTTTCGGTCAGGGTGTTCCAGGCGCCGCATTCGCCGCACTGCCCGGCCCACTTGGGAAAGGTTGCGCCGCACTCGGTGCAGCCGTACATGCGCTTGGCCTTGGCCATCTGAACCCCCGACAAAAACCGCGATGATAACGCAGCCATCGTCGATCAGCGCGGCGCAGCGGGATGGATTTCTCCGCTGGCCAGACGCGCGGCGCTGCTGTCGGTCAAACCCCGACAGTTGCCGGTGTTTGAAAGGGTCGCTGTCAGTCGACCAGTTTGGCGGCCAGGGCCTTGACCCGCTCCAGGTCACCCTTGGCCACTTTGGTCACACCGGCGCCGTATTCCGGATCCGCCTTATAAAGGAAGGACAGCATGATGTGCTTGCTCTCGTCGTCGGTACCCGCCAGCGAACCGCCGAAGCTCTCGATCAGGTCCTGACGTTCCTTCTTGCTGAACGAGCGATACAGATCGCCAGCCTGCTTGAAGTTCTGCTCACGCTGGATCTTCGCCTGTTGCGTGCTGCCCTGCAGCGCGGTCTGGCTGTAGCGCGCACCTGGCGTCTCTTCACGTGGTTGCAGACGGCTTGGCTGATAGTTGACGCCCGAGGTGCTCGCACCGGCATTCATCGCGCCATCCTGATTGCCATTGTTGACTGCAGTTTTGGCAGCATTGATCGGCAATTGCAGGGCATTGGCGCCGAGGCGATACATTTGCGTATCGGCATAGGCAAATATACGGCCTTGCAGCAGACGGTCTTCCGAAGGCTCGATGCCCGGCACCACATTCGATGGCGCCATGGCCACTTGTTCGGTTTCCTGGAAGACATTAGAAGGATTGCGGTTCAAGACCATTTGTCCAACTTTTCGCTCAGGAATACCTGGCCAAATCTTGGTTGCATCAAGAGGATCGAAATCAAACTTGGACAAATCTTGCGGATTCAATACTTGGATGTACAAGTCCCACTTGGGAAAATTTCCGCTGTTAATATTTGTTACTAAATCGTGAGTCATGTGACTGTAATCCCGGCCCTGAACTTGCACAACTTGTTGCGGATCGAGATTCTTGATGCCCTGCAAACTTTTCCAGTGAAACTTCACATAGTGCACATCGCCCTTGGCATTGACCAACTTGTAAGCGTGCACACTGTTACCGTCCATCTCCCGATAACTGGCCGGTGTACCCGAGTTGGAATACAACTCGGTCAATGTGCGGGTGGCTTCCGGTACATGGGAGAAGAAGTCGAAGCGGCGTGAATCATCGTCAAGGTTGGTACGTGGATCGGGCTTGAAGGCATGCACCATGTCCGGGAACTTGATCGCATCGCGGATGAAAAACGTCGGGAAGTTGTTGCCCACCAGATCCCAGTTGCCGTCAGCGGTGTAGAACTTGGTGGCGAAACCCCGTGGGTCCCGCAGGGTTTCCGGTGAATGGTTGCCATGCACCACCGCGGAGAAACGCACGAACACCGGCGTGACCTGGCCGACAGCGAACACCTTGGCCTTGCTCAGATCACTCAGGTCGTTGGTCGCGGTGAACGTGCCATGAGCACCGGTACCCCGGGCATGCACGACGCGTTCGGGAATGCGTTCGCGGTCGAAGCGTTGCAGCTTCTGGATCAGTTGCACGTCCTGCAACAGTACCGGGCCGGTTGCGCCGGCAGTTTGTGAGTTCTGGTTGTCGCCGACCGCCGCACCGTTATCCCGGGTCAACGGCGCCGCACTCGCGGAAAGGGTCAGTAGGCCGGCAGTCAATAAACCGAAGGTATGACGAAGGGAAAAGGCCCTCAGGCCATGCATGGAATTCATTTCAGACTCCTCTGTTATTTTGAGGCGCATCCAGGTGCGCCTGCCAGAGGCTAGAAGCTCAGCTTGCCAAACATAAATAGAAAGTTCGTAACGCGACGATTGAGCATTTTTTCTTGAAGATCAGCACGTTGCAGCGTATTTCGCGCGCGATTAGTGGCACTTTGCAAACTAATTGCGAAATGGTGTGTCGATAAAAGCGGGCTTTGTAAGAAGGTGTTTCGCGCAGGACGCGTTATGCTGATTTACACTGCGTACACCAAACTCATCTGTAACAAGGAAATAACTATGGGCGTGCTCAGCGAGTTCAAGGCCTTCGCGGTCAAAGGCAATGTGGTCGACATGGCCGTCGGTATCATCATCGGCGCGGCCTTCGGCAAGATTGTTTCGTCATTTGTCGGCGACGTGATCATGCCGCCAATCGGCCTGCTGATCGGTGGGGTGGATTTCAGTGACCTGGCGATCACCCTCAAGGCTGCCCAGGGCGATGCCCCCGCCGTGATGCTGGCTTATGGCAAGTTCATCCAGAGTGTTCTGGACTTCGTGATCGTCGCCTTTGCGATTTTCATGGGTGTCAAAGCCATCAATCGCCTGAAGCGTGAAGAAGCCGTGGCTCCTTCCTTGCCACCGGTGCCGACCAAGGAAGAAGAACTGCTGGGCGAGATTCGCGATCTGCTCAAGGCCCGGAACAACCAGCCTTGAAGACTGAAACGGCGCCTTAGGGCGCCGTTTCCTTACCAGTAGTTTTCCACTGCCACCTGCCCCGGTCGCCGGGCCAGGCTCAAGGCCATACCGCGTTGCTTGAGCAAGGCCCGGGTGTCATCGATCATCTGCGGATTGCCGCAGAGCATCACCCGGGAATGCGCCGGCGTCAGCTCCACACCGGCCATCTTTTCGAGTTCGCCATTTTCGATCAGCGTAGTGATGCGTCCGTTGAGGGCGCCGGCATACGGCTCACGCGTGACCACCGGAATAAACTGGAACTTGTGGGCGTATTCCGCGAGGTAGTCGCGCTGTGTCAGTTCCGCGATCAGCTGTTGATAAGCCAGCTCCCGAGACTCTCGCACGCTGTAGACCAGGATGATTCGCTCAAACTTCTCCCAGACCTCGAAGTCCTGCAGGATCGACAGAAAGGGCGCCACACCCGTGCCTGTGGATAACAGCCAGAGATCACGACCATCAATGAATCGATCCAGCGTCAGATAGCCAAAGGCCTGGCGCTCGATCAGCAAGCTGTCCCCCACCTTCAGGCGGCTCAGTTCGCTGGTGAACTCGCCCCCCGGCACCACAATGGAAAAGAACTCGAGAAATTCGTCGAACGGCGAAGACACCATCGAGTAGGCGCGCCACACCGTGCTGCCATCCTCACGGGTCACGCCAATCCGGGCGAATTGTCCGGCTCGGAAGCGAAAACCGGCATCCCGTGTGGTACGCAGGGTGAACAGACTGGGGGTCAGCGACTGTACATCGAGCAATGTCTGGCGGCTGAATTTTTCGCTGCTGGCGGTCATTGGGTCACTCCATCAACAATGACTGAATTGTTACGCATTAATCCTCATTGGAACACCGACGGTTTGTAATGCTATTTCAATGTGCCACCACCCTGAGAAGGAGTAGTAGATAACATTCAAGCGATGCAATTCTTTAAATGATCCTCCGCATATAAATCGTCATCTGATATTCCCATTACAAGCATCGCTCAAGAGCAAAAGAATCCAACAGACTTGTGGGAATCCTCCTACACTTCCATCCGTGTCGGCGCCTTGGATCCAATCCAGCATTCTCACAAAATAGAAGAGATGGAGAACTCTCGAAATGGAAAGGTGGAAGGAGTATCAAATAGAACAGCTTACGCGCGCGAAGAATATTGAAAACGCATTCCCGATCTTGAGAAATTTTGCCAACAACATCGGTTTTCAATTCTGCGGCATTACAATCTCGCGGCCTGACTCCCAGTCATTCAAACCGTTTTATATCAATAACTTCACAGAGGCGTGGAACGACGAATACGAAAAAACAGTGCTGTGAAAGCGACCCGATTGCGGCTTTTTGCCATCAATCAATGTTGCCGTTTCTCTGGACCAGGAAAGCATTTTCCAGGACACCGAAAATGTGGAGTGCACTTCAGAACCACGGGATGGAACATGGCTGGTCACAGTCGTATCTCGACGAAGAGAACGACCTATGCTGCACAATCAGTCTGGCGCGAACCTACTGCGAAATCTCTGCATTGGAGCTCTACGAACAATACGGTTTGATGCACTTCATCACGCAGCATTTGAGTGAAATGATCGTTCGCGCCCTCCCGCCAGCACAGGCCAAATCACCGCCCGTACGATTGTCTGCCCGAGAGCTCGAAATCGTGAGGCTGTGCGCCTTGGGCAAGACCGCCTGGGAAATCGGTCAGATTCTGAATGTGGCCGAACGGACCGTGAACTATCACATCAAAAACCTGATTGTTAAGTTCAACGCCTGCAACAAGATGTCAGCCGTCATCGCCGCCACCAGGGCCGGGTTCATTCCCAATCACCCTTGCTGAAATCAGACGAGTATTGCCAATAAAAAAAACGTACCATTTGCAACCTTCCTGAGTGATGACGCGATCTTTTGCGCCGCTGTCCACTCGGACGGTTCCGCCGCACTACTCCTGGGCCGCGGGACACCCGTCGATTACCCAGAGTCCCCGCCCCATGCCTTTGCTCGATACGCCCTTCGCCCAGCTCGATCTGATCCGCCAGCCCGAACAGCAGAAGGACCCGCTGCAAGCCTTCGACGCAGCCGACGAATACCTGCTCAATCATCTGGCCGAACAGAACCTGCCGATCGAGACACGGGTTCTGGTACTTAACGACAGCTTCGGCGCCCTGGCCATCAGCCTCTCGGGCAAACTGCAGGTCAGCACCAGCGGTGATTCATTCCTGGCGTTTCAGGGGCTGGAAAAAAACCTGCTGCGCAACAGCAAGGCGTTCGATGCTGTGCGCGGTATTCCCGCCAGCGCGCCATTGGTCGGGCCGTTCGACCGGGTGCTGATTCGCGTCCCGAAAACTCTGGCGCTGCTGGAAGAACAACTGATTCGCCTGCAAGGCCAATTGGCACCGGGCGCTCAGGTAGTGGCAGCGGCGATGGTCAAGCATTTGCCGCGTGCCGCCGGTGATCTGCTGGAACGCTACATCGGGCCGGTTCAGGCTTCGCTGGCAGTGAAGAAGGCCCGACTGCTGATCGCCACGCCCGAGCCCAAGACACCGGCCGTCTCGCCCTACCCAACTCGCTATCGCCTCGACGAGCCGGCCATCGAGCTGCTCAATCACGCCAACGTGTTCTGCCGTGAAGGGCTGGACATCGGCACCCGTGCCTTCCTTGCGCACCTGCCAAAAAATCTTGGCGCTGCACGAGTCGCGGATCTTGGCTGCGGCAACGGCATATTGGCCATCGCCAGCGCCCTGCAAAACCCAGATGCGCATTACACGCTGGTGGACGAATCGTTCATGGCCGTGCAATCGGCAGTCGAGAACTGGCGCGCGGCGTTCGGTGAACGTGACGTGATCGTACGCGCCGGCGACGGTCTGGCCGGTCAGGAAGCGCAATCGCTGGACGTAGTCCTGTGCAACCCGCCGTTCCACCAGCAACAGGTGGTCGGCGATTTCCTCGCCTGGCGCATGTTCCAGCAGGCCCGCGAAGCGCTGGTGGTCGGTGGCGCGCTGTACATCGTCGGCAACCGTCACCTGGGTTATCACAGCAAACTGGCGCGACTGTTCCGGGGTGTCGAGCAAGTCGCCGCGACTCCGAAATTCGTGATCCTCAAGGCGCGCAAATAATCCGGGCAAAAAAAACCCTCCGGTCGGAGGGTCAAAAATCCGTGCCGCAAGGCAGCGGGATGGGAAGTCTCAGTGCGTGGTCAGACCTGCGGCGTTCATGAACATGCGCATCAGGCTGGCGACGACGAACAGAGCACCGACGCTGCCGACCCAGATCATGGCCAACCAGCCGAGCCGCTGCCACAGCGGCTTTTTTTCGGCTTCTTCAATATCGTGCAGGGAATGTTTGCCGGTCATGCTTGCATCCTCCGGTTGCGGGAGATGGCGCCGCGCTCGGCGCCATCGTGATCACCATTAGTGATAACCGTCTTCGTGGGTGACCTTGCCGCGGAACACGTAATAGCTCCAGAAGGTGTAACCCAGGATGAACGGGATGATGAACAGCGTGCCCACCAGCATGAAGCCCTGGCTTTGCGGCGGCGCGGCGGCGTCCCAGATCGAGATCGACGGCGGCACGATGTTCGGCCACAGGCTGATGCCCAGACCGCTGTAGCCGAGGAAGATCAGCACCAGGGTCAGCAGGAACGGCATGTAGTTGGCGTTTCGCGCCACCGCACGGATCAGTGCGTACAGCGTCACCAACACCAGAATCGGCACCGGCAGGAACCAGAACAGATTGGGCAGGCTGAACCAGCGCTCGGCGATTTCCGGGTGAGAGAGCGGCGTCCACAGGCTGACGATGCCGATCACCGCCAGCAACACGAAGGCCAGCGGGCGCGCCAGGTCATGCATCTGCTCCTGAAGCTTGCCTTCGGTCTTCATGATCAGCCAGGTGCAACCGAGCAGCGCATACGCCACAACAAGCGCGGCGCCGCAGAACAGCGTGAACGGCGTCAGCCAGTCCAGTGAACCGCCGGCATATTGCCGGTTGACCACGGGCAAGCCGTCGATGAACGCACCGAGCGCCACGCCCTGGAAGAACGTCGCCGCCACCGAACCACCGATGAACGCCTTGTCCCACAGGTGACGCTTGTCGTCCTTGGCCTTGAAGCGGAACTCGAATGCCACGCCACGGAAGATCAGCCCGATCAGCATGAAGATCAATGGCAAGTACAGCGCCGACAGCACGACCGAATAAGCCAGCGGGAACGCGCCGAACAACGCCGCGCCGCCCAGTACAAGCCAGGTTTCATTGCCGTCCCACACCGGGGCAACGGTGTTCATCATCACGTCGCGGTCGGTCTTGCCGGGGATGAACGGAAAGAGAATCCCGATCCCCAGGTCGAAACCGTCCATGACCACGTACATCATGATGCCGAAGATGATGATCACGGCCCAGATCAGCGGAAGATCAATACCCATGATTCAAATCTCCTTGGTCAGGCTGCGGTCGTGTTCGGCGCCATCGTCGTCGGCAGCGGACAACGGACGGGCCGGCGTACGTTTCTGGCCAGGACCACCCTCGTTGGTTTCCTTGCCTTCGTCGGTCTTCGGCCCTTTGCGCACCAGGCGCATCATGTAGCCCAGCCCCGCACCGAACAGCGCGAAATACACCACCACGAACATGATCAGCGTGATGCTCATCTGCATGAAACTGTGGTTGGACGACGCATCCGCCGTGCGCATCAGCCCGTAGACCACCCATGGCTGACGACCGATTTCAGTGGTAAACCAACCCGCCAGGATCGCGATCAGGCCGGATGGCCCCATCCACAGCGCCAGGTACAGGAACGGCCGCGAGGTGTAGAGCGTGTCGCGCTTGCGCAGCCAAAGGCTCCAGAGGCCGGTGAAGATCATCAGGAAGCCGAGGCCGACCATG
The DNA here is from genome assembly GCF_019710535.1 of Pseudomonas sp. 3-2. Classification (NCBI taxonomy): domain Bacteria; kingdom Pseudomonadati; phylum Pseudomonadota; class Gammaproteobacteria; order Pseudomonadales; family Pseudomonadaceae; genus Pseudomonas; species Pseudomonas sp. 3-2. The sequence continues at coordinate 5,541,667 of NZ_CP081200.1, forward strand.
ATCCGGAACGACCAGAACACAATGGTCGAATTCGGCCGGTCTTCTGGCGGGAATTCCTTGAGCGCCGGGACTTGCTTGTCCAGCGAGTGAGTCAGGATCAGGCTGCCGAGGTACGGGATCTCGACGGCGTATTTGGTTTTCTCTTCCTTCATGTCCGGCCAGCCGAACAGGATCAGCGGCGTCGCTTCGTTGCCGACGTTTTCCCAGTGACCTTCGATCGCGGCGATCTTCGCCGGTTGGTGTTCAAGGGTATTGAGGCCATGGAAGTCGCCGATGACTGCCTGGATCGGCGCAACGATCAGCGCCATCCACATCGCCATCGACAGCATGGTGCGGATCGCCGGGTTGTCCTTGCCGCGCAGCAAGTGCCAGGCTGCCGACGAGCCGACGAAGAAAGCCGTCGCGACGAACGCCGCCGTCGCCATGTGCATCAGGCGATAGGGGAATGACGGGTTGAAGATGATTGCCAGCCAGTCGGTTGGAATGACCTGACCGTTGACGATCTCGAAGCCCTGCGGGGTCTGCATCCAACTGTTGGAGGCGAGAATCCAGAACGTGGAAATCAGCGTGCCGATGGCCACCATCACCGTGGAGAAAAAGTGCAGGCCGCGTCCGACCTTGTTCCAGCCGAACAGCATCACCCCGAGGAAACCGGCTTCGAGGAAGAACGCCGTGAGCACTTCGTAGGTCAGCAAGGGCCCGGTGACGGAACCGGCGAAGTCCGAGAAGCGGCTCCAGTTGGTGCCGAACTGGTAGGCCATGACCAGCCCCGAGACCACGCCCATGCCGAAGTTCACGGCAAAGATCTTCGACCAGAAATGGTAGAGGTCACGGTAAGTGTCATTGCCGGTTTTCAGCCACAGGCCTTCGAGCACCGCGAGATAGCTCGCAAGACCGATGGTGATCGCCGGGAACAGGATGTGGAACGAGATGGTGAACGCGAACTGAATTCGGGCGAGATCCAGGGCCTCTAAACCGAACATAAGCTTTCCTCTATCAGATAACGGTTCCAGGACTGGCGGCCTTGAACCACTGCCCCCACGGGTATGGAGTGCGGCGAACTCGAATTCGTTCTTCTTTTTACAGGCATCGCGACGCAGGGAGTCTGCCGACGGGTCCCGGATCAGTTCCGCGATGGGTCTTGATCTGGATCAATCAACGTTGAAAGAGTAGTCCCATTTCCGACGGAGAACCGCGTGGTCTTTTGCCGCGTGACAAGTTGCCTCACAGACCTGGCAACGCCCTGAAATACATCCGAGGCCGGGGTTCGCGCCACGGCGGGGAAAAATCGATGCCTGGCTAACTAAATTTTTTGTCATAGCAACTTCCTGTTACAGACTGGTGATAATCTCGCGGTTCTCCTCGATCAAGACCGGCCCGCAAATGCCCAGCCAAGAGCCCTTGCTGTTACGTCACCACCGTCCCTTTGTTGCGTTCTGGTTTGCCCGGATCTTCACCGCCAGCGGTTTTCAGATGCTCACCGTGGCGATCGGCTGGAACCTCTATCAACTGACCGGCAATGTGCTCGACCTGGGTCTGGTCGGGTTGGTGGAATTCGCGCCACGCGTATTGTTCATGTTGCACACCGGCCACGTTGCCGATCGCTACGACCGGCGCAAGGTCGCGGCGATCTGCCAGTCGCTGCAGGCCCTGATCGCCCTGGCACTGGCCATCGGCAGCGCCACTGACCATGTCACCCGGGAAATGATCTTTATCCTGGCGTTCCTGCTGGGCGCCGCACGCTCCTTCGAAATGCCGACCACCCAGGCGCTGCTGCCGAGCATCGTGCCCAGCGCGCTGTTTCCACGGGCGGTTGCCGCTGCGCAATCGGCGCAGCAATCGGCCACCATCGTCGCCCCGGCGCTCGGCGGTCTGCTCTATGCCTTCGGCAGCGTGTGGGTCTATGGCCCGACGGTCATTCTGTATGTCATCGCCTGCACGCTGATGCTCAACCTGCCGGCCCGGCAAACCCCGCTGAACAAAGGCAAGGCGACGCTGGACTCGTTGCTGGCGGGGATTCGCTTTATCCGCAGCCGCCCGGACATTCTCGGGGCGATTTCGCTGGATCTGTTCGCCGTGTTGCTGGGTGGCGCCACGGCGCTGTTGCCGGTGTTTGCCAAGGACATCCTGCTGACCGGGCCGTGGGGCCTCGGGCTGCTGCGTTCGGCGCCGGCGGTCGGGGCGTTGATGATGTCGTTGTTCCTGGCGCGGTTTGCCGTTGAGCGAAACGTCGGCCGGGTGATGTTCACTGCCGTTGGCGTGTTCGGTGTTGCCACTATCGCCTTCGGTCTGTCGACCTCGTTCTGGTTCTCCCTGGCGGTGCTGGTGGTGCTCGGCGCGGCGGATATGATCAGCATGGTGATCCGCGCCTCGTTCGTGCAGCTGGAAACCCCGGACGAAATGCGCGGCCGGGTCAGCGCGGTGAACGGCCTGTTCATTGGTGCCTCCAACCAGCTGGGAGAATTCGAATCCGGCCTCACCGCCCACTGGTTCGGCACCGTGCCGGCGGTGGTGATGGGCGGGGTTGGCACGCTGGTGGTGACCGGAACCTGGATCAAACTGTTCCCGACCCTGGCCAACCGCGACCGGATGCATGTGCCGGTGGAAGAGGTGAAGGCCTGACGCTCTCAGGCCAATAACTCCCCCGCCACCTTCGCTCTGACGGCGTTGCCCGCCAGTTGCTCGACCAGTGTCAGCGCAAACGCAAGCGCGGCGCCGGAGCCTTGGGCGGTGATGCAATTACCGTCGACCACTACGGGTTGATCGACAAAGGTGCAACCGGAAAGGTTATGACTGCTGACGGGCAGGCAGGTCATCCTGCGTTGACGTAATACACCGAAGCTTTGCAGGGCGACGGCCGGGGCTTCGGCGATGGCGGCGAACAGGCGTCCGGCACTGGCCTGGTCCTTTAGCAGTTGTTGAAGAGGCTGGTGCGCGGCCAGGTGTTGTGCGCCGACCGCACCGCCGGGCAGGACGATCAGGTCGAAGGTCTGGGCCAGCACATCAATGAGCATGCCGTCGGCGGTCAGGCGCGTGCCTCGGGCGCAGGTCAGCATGCGCCGGCCTTCGATGCTGGCCGCCACCACTTCGATGCCGGCGCGGCGCAGCACGTCGATCAGGGTCACGCATTGCAGATCATCGATGCCCTCGGCGAGGGTAATCAGGGCTCTAAAGGTCATGGGCGCCATCCGCTGGTTGATCCTTAAAGCGTAGTCAGCTTTGCCTTGCCCTGTTCGGTGACAGCCGTTACTTGATGTAAAGCTGGGTCGACAGCGTGTTGCGCGGGGCGTTGATCGAGGTATTGCTGAAGGTAAAAGTGCCTTCCTGACGGGCCGCCAGATCGAAGGTGTACAGCGAACCGACGGTTTTCGCGCCTGGCGTGCATTCGGTCAGGTTGCCGTTATAGAAAGCACAGACCGGGCTCCGGGTGCCGTTCACTTCAAAGCCGTCCAGCGCTGCCTGAGGCTGGCTCTGGCCGTAACCGATTTCCAGCACATACACCTTGATGCCCGGCGCGCTGTGATCGCAGCGGGTCTGCACCTGGCCATCGGTAATGTCTTCGAGCCCGCAGGACGATGACTGAACCTTGATGACTTTCACCTCGCTCAATGGCGGTGCCGACGCCGCGAGTGCAGCCGGTACACCGGCCAGCAGCAAGGCCATCAGTCCAGCGGTCTTCATCCAACCCTTGTTCATGCGATCCATCCCCGAAAAAACAGCGCGCAGTATGGCGTACTTGGTCGTGGTGCAAAACTTCGCCGACGATCGACACCAACATCCGCCATCTTCCTCACGCTGCTGGTATGATGCGCGGCTTTTTCCGGCCCACCACAATTTTCCAGGCGCTTGCGACGGTCTGTGCTTTGCTGTTGAGGTCGATACATTCACGGCGCCACGCGCGCCACGGGGAGCAGACATGCTGGAAAGGCTGTTTCAACTCAAGGCACACAACACCAACGTGCGGACCGAGATTCTGGCGGGCGTCACGACCTTCCTGGCCATGGCCTACATTCTGTTCGTCAACCCGAGCATCCTCGGCGAGACCGGCATGGACAAAGGTGCGGTGTTCGTCGCCACGTGCCTGGCAGCCGCCATCGGCTCCACGGTCATGGGCCTGATCGCCAACTACCCGATCGCCCTCGCGCCGGGCATGGGGCTGAACGCCTTCTTTACCTACACCGTCGTGCTGCACATGGGCCACACCTGGCAAGTGGCGCTGGGCGCGGTGTTCATTTCGGCCGTGTGCTTCTTCCTGCTATCGATCTTCCGCATCCGTGAATGGATCATCAACAGCATCCCGCTGCCACTGCGCTCGGCGATTGCCGCCGGTATCGGCCTGTTCCTGGCGCTGATCGCCCTGCACAATGCCGGCATTGTGGTCAGCAACCCGGCGACCATGGTCGGCCTCGGCGACCTGAAACAACCGGCCCCGATCCTCGCCACCCTCGGTTTCGCCCTGATCGTCGCCCTTGAGGCCCTGAAAGTACGCGGCGCGGTGCTGATCGGCATCCTGGCGGTGACCATCGTTTCGATCGTGATGGGCTTCACCCCGTTCGGCGGCGTGACCTCGATGCCACCTTCGCTGGCCCCGACCTTCCTGCAACTGGACATCAAGGGCGCGCTGGACATCGGTCTGGTCAGCGTGATCTTCGCTTTCCTGTTCGTCGACCTGTTCGACAACTCCGGCACCCTGATCGGCGTCGCCAAGCGCGCCGGCCTGATGGGCAAGGACGGCCACATGCCTAAAATGGGCCGTGCGCTGATCGCCGACAGTACGGCGGCAATGGCTGGCTCGCTGCTGGGCACCTCGACCACCACCAGCTACATCGAATCCGCTGCGGGCGTGAGTGCCGGCGGCCGCACCGGCCTGACCGCCATCGTCGTCGCGATCCTGTTCCTGCTGGCGTTGTTCTTCTCGCCACTGGCCTCCAGCGTACCGGCCTTCGCCACCGCACCAGCGCTGCTGTTCGTCGCCGTGCTGATGACTTCGGGCCTGGCGGAAATAGACTGGGAAGACATCACCGTCGCCGCGCCGGTCGTGGTCACCGCCCTGGCGATGCCCTTCACCTATTCCATCGCCAACGGCATCGCCTTCGGCTTCATCGCCTGGACTGCGATCAAACTGCTGTCCGGCCGCGCCCGTGAGCTGAACCCGGCGCTGGTGATCCTGTCGATTCTGTTCGTGATCAAGCTGGGTTGGTTCAACGCATGACTTTTGATTCCCAGGCCTACGCCGCACAACTCGAAGACAAGGTCACGCGTTTGCGTGACCTGCTGGCCCCATTCGATGCACCGGAGCCAACGGTGTTCGACTCGCCGTTGCAGAACTTCCGTCTGCGCGCCGAATTCCGCCTGTGGCGCGAGGCCGGCGAGCGGCATTACGCGATGTTTTCCCAGGACGACAAACGCACGCCGATCCTGATCGACGAGTTCCCGATCGCCAGCCTGCGCATCAACCAGTTGATGCCGCAATTGAAAGCGGCCTGGCAGGCCAGCGCGGCGCTGAGCCACAAGCTGTTCCAGGTCGAGTTTCTGACCACCCTGGCCGGCGACGCGATGATCACCCTGTGCTATCACCGTCCGCTGGACGAGCACTGGCACGCGGCGGCGACCCAACTGGCGACGGATCTGGGCGTCTGCATCATCGGCCGTTCCAAGGGCAAGCGCGAAGTACTCGGCCTCGATTACGTGGTCGAGAAGCTCGACGTCGGCGGTCGCACATTCAGCTATCGCCAGCCGGAAGGCGCGTTCACCCAACCGAACGGCACCGTTAACCAGAAGATGCTCAACTGGGCATACGAAGCGCTGGGCGATCGCAACGACGATCTGCTGGAGCTGTACTGCGGCAACGGCAACTTCACCCTGCCGCTGGCAACCCGCGTGCGCAAAGTGCTGGCCACCGAAATCAGCAAGACCTCGGTCAACGCCGCACTGAGCAACCTGGCCGAAAATGCTGTGGATAACGTCACGCTGGTGCGCCTGTCCGCCGAAGAGTTGACCGAAGCACTGAACGAAGTTCGCCCGTTCCGTCGCCTGCACGGCATCGACCTGAAAAGCTACGAGTTCGGCAGCGTGTTCGTCGACCCGCCACGGGCCGGCATGGACCCGGACACCTGCGAGCTGACCCGTCGCTTCGACAACATCCTGTACATCTCCTGCAACCCGGAAACGCTGGCGGCCAACATCGCCCAACTGCACGACACGCACCGCATCACCCGCTGCGCGCTGTTCGACCAGTTCCCCTGGACTCACCACATGGAATCCGGCGTGCTGCTGACCCGACGTTGATCGCAAGTGCCAGAAACAAGAAAGCCGTCCTCATCGACGGCTTTTTTGTGCCTGTTCATGGCACGGGATCGATCTTGCGCGGACGCCCGCCCTTCCTGCCGTTGGCCCGTGCAGCTTCAGCTTTCGCAGTGCTGCTCTGGCGGCCATTGCGAGAAGCGATCACCGAGGCTGCCATGGCCATCAATGGTTGACTGGCCGAGATCATGCCGGCGATGGAAACCTGCAGATCCTTGCCGTCGTGGCACAGCGCGGTGCCAGCAAAGCCGACGTGCAATCCGCTGAAATCTTCCGGTTCGAAATCATCGAATTCGCGGTAGAGATTCACTGGGAGCAGCACGCCGCTGTCGTCCTCGAAGTGAATCACCAGGCAGGGTTTCTGAAAGGCCACCGACACGGCTTGAAGGCTGCTGCGTCGGCGCAGCCCTCCCCGCTCAACAGCTTCATCGAGACGCTTTTCTGTTACCGGTCGATCAGCATGCAAACCGGCTTTTACTGTTTTCATAGTTCGATCTCCACACCTTCCTGAGCACCAACCAGGGCCAGCAGGGTTTTGTTTTCTTCTGGTTCGTAATACGCCGATCCGATTCTGAAGGTTGCTCCGGTGACTTCGCGCATGACGGCCACTTCGTTCGAGTCCCCGTCCCACCATTGATTATCGAGACACGCCGTCTGCAAACGAGTCCACCAGATTCGACGGGCCCGCCGCAGATGAACAGTTTCACGCAGCGATTGACGCAGCCCCTCAAGCACTGCAATCGGTGGCCGACGCGACAGGGGCACCACATCCCATAACTCCACGCCGTTGTGCCAGAAGCTGAATTTGAAACGGGCACTCCATGCACCTGAATCAACGTGCGCATGGGGCGGACAATGTTCGTCTCGCAGCATGATCACCACCGACAATCCCTTGTAACTGCACACTTTCATGCTAACCCATCCGTTAGGTTAAAGAGTTTCGAAAACTGCCATTCCCTGACAATTCCGACCATCGGCATTGCTGTCTCAAATGGTCATTACGTTTTCGAGCCTAGTGCGGGATTCAGGAAAGCCCCGCGCAAAATGGTAAGCAGTTCTTTCGCAGCGGCCACGCATTTGCTACATACGAAGACTCATTCCCCGGCGTAATCAATCATGCAGAGACACTTCGACGATCTTCAGCTGGGCAGCATCGAGCTGTTTTGCCTGGCCGCCGAGTGCGGCAGTTTCACCGGCGCGGCGCAAGCGGCCTCGGTGACGCCGGCAGCGGTGAGCCGCTCGGTGTCCCGCATGGAAGAACGCCTTGGCGTGCGGCTGTTTGCACGCACCACCCGCAGCGTGAAACTGACCGACAGCGGCCGGCGCTACTACGAAGAGTGCAGGCAGGCGCTGGCGCAACTGGTCGAGGCGCAACGGGAAGTCATGGGCCAGCAGCAGGAACCGTCCGGCACCCTGCGTATCAGTATTCCTACAACCTACGCCCATCACCGGATCCTGCCGCTGTTGCCCGCGTTTCGTGCGCGCTTCCCGCAGGTGAAGGTCGACATGCACATCAGCAACCGCAACATCGACTTCATCGGCGAGGGTTACGACATGGCGATCCGCGTGCGGGCAATCCCCGACTCCGGCCTGATCGCCCGCCATCTGGAGGACGCAGCGCTGGTGATGGTCGCCAGCCCCGACTACCTCAAACGCGCCGGCACGCCGCAGACCCTCGAAGACCTCGAACAACACGAGTGTATTCAGTACGAATTGCCCAGCAGTGGGCGGCGGATCACTTGGCTGTTCTATGAGGAAGACGCGCCACGGGAAATCCTCGCCGAGGGCAACTTCTGCTGCTCCGATGACGTGCTCGGTGGCGTGACCCTGGCCAAACATGGCGCCGGGTTGTTCCAGACGTATCGCTTCATTGTCGAAAAAGAACTCGCCGACGGCTCGTTGGTGGAAGTGCTCCAGCCCTACAGCGGACGCTCGCGGCCGTTCACTTTGCTGTACCCGCAGAATCGCCACATGCCGCTGCGCGTCAGGGCTTTCATTGATTTTCTGGTCGAGCAGTTGCCGCATTGATTTCACCTGTGTGCGATCACCGCACACAAAACCGGACTGTCGATGCAGAGCAATTGATTAAAGTAACCATCTAGTACAATTTAACTCCACAGGTCGAAACCCTCGGCCCAAGCCAAAAACAATAAGTGGAGTTTGCCCCCATGCCCCCTATCGTTCTGGTGCTCAACGGCCCGAACCTGAACCTGCTCGGTACCCGTGAACCGGCAACCTACGGTCATGAAACTCTGGCCGACATCTCTGCCCTGTGCGGGCGCGCCGCCGAAGAGTTCGGCCTGGCCGTGGAGTTTCGCCAGACCAACCACGAAGGCGAACTGCTCGACTGGATTCACGGCGCCCGCCAGCGCTGCGCCGGCATCGTTATCAACCCGGCCGCCTGGACCCACACTTCGGTAGCGATCCGCGACGCCCTCGTTGCCAGCGAATTGCCGGTGATCGAAGTACACCTGTCCAACGTCCATGCCCGCGAGCCGTTCCGTCATCACTCGTTCGTCTCGGCCATCGCCACCGCCGTAATGTGCGGCTTCGGCAGCCACGGTTATCGCCTGGCCCTGGAACATTTCAGCCAGCGGCTGAAGGGGCGAACCGCATGAATCGTAACAACGTGATACTCGCCGGGCTGATCGGCGCCGGCATCCAGGCCTCCCGCACCCCGGCGCTACACGAACACGAAGGCGACGAACAGGGCCTGCGCTACTTGTACCGGCTGATCGACCTCGATCAACTGCAATTGGACAGCAGCGCCCTGCCCGATCTGTTGCAGGCCGCCGAACGCATGAATTACACCGGGCTGAACATCACCTTCCCGTGCAAGCAGGCAATCATCCCGCTGCTCGATGAATTGTCCCCGGAAGCCCGAGGCATCGGCGCCGTGAACACGGTAGTACTGAAAGACGGTAAACGCGTCGGCCACAACACCGATTGCCTGGGTTTTGCCGAAGGTTTTCGTCGCGGCCTGCCAGACGTTACCCGCGAACGTGTAGTCCAGATGGGCGCCGGTGGCGCAGGCGCGGCAGTGGCCCACGCCTTGTTGAGCGAAGGCGTACAGCAACTGAGCATTTTTGATGTGGACGTGGAGCGCGCCGAAAGCCTGGCCAACAACCTCAACCAGCATTTCGGTGCCGGTCGGGCCGTGGCCGGACATGATCTGGCGAGCACGCTGAGTCAGGCCGATGGTCTGGTAAACACCACGCCGATGGGCATGGCCAAATTACCCGGCATGCCCGTGCCGGCGGCGTTGCTGCGGCCCGAGTTGTGGGTGGCGGAGATCGTGTATTTCCCGCTGGAAACCGAACTGCTGCGCAACGCCCGCGCCCTGGGTTGCCGAACCCTGGATGGCGGCAACATGGCGGTGTTTCAGGCAGTGAAGGCGTTTGAGCTGTTCAGCGGCAAGGTGCCGGATGCGCAGCGAATGCTCGCGCATTTTCAAAGCATGAATGGCTAAAACCGTGAGGGGGCCTGGCCCCCTCGACATGGTCATGCCTGCAAGTAGCGCAGTACCGACTCACAAATCATCTCGCGATGACGTTGCTTGATGCTTTCGTCCGGCAGGTCGATCTGGAAGATCTCACCGAAGGTATGGCGGTTCGATACGCGATAGAAGCAGAACGAACTGATCAACAGATGCACGTCCAGCGCGTCGAGCCCGGCGCGGAACACGCCTTCTTCAGCACCCCGACGCAGAATCTCGCCCAGAGAATCGAGGATGGTGTTGTTCATCGCCTTGATCGCATCGGAACGCTTCACGTACTCGGCGTTGTGGATGTTTTCGATGCTGACGATCCGCACGAAATCGACGTTGCGATCGTGGTGATCGAAGGTGAATTCCACCAGACGCCGGATCGCTTCCACCGGCGGCAATTCAGCCAGGTGCAGGCGGTTTTCGGTGCTGCGGATATCGCCGTAGAGCTTCTCCAGCACTTCGACGTACAACTGCTCCTTGCTGCCGAAGTAGTAATAGATCATGCGTTTGGAGGTGTGGATACGCTCGGCGATCGCATCGACGCGAGCGCCGGACAGCCCCTGCTGGACGAACTCGACGATCGCCTCCTGCAGGATATTCTCGCGGGTCTTTTCCGGGTTGTTCTTGCGACTTTTGCGCGGCTCTACCGCGGGGAGAACGGGAGCTGCGGGAAGTTCTGAAGTCATTGTCATTGCGGGCTCACGGCCATCACTGCACAGGCTGGCGATTATGGGCCGCGCGCCCCAGTGAAGGAAGCCGCGCGACCGGTGTTTAATCCCGCGTTTACGAATTTCCTACAACTTCGCCTGGCGAACCGCACCACTGCGTGATTTGGCCATCGCCGCCAGCCGCACCGCGACGTTGGCGGCGCCATAACCGGCGTAACCGTTCTTGCGCTGGATGATCTCGAAGAAGAAGCGCCCCTCGAACGGCTCGGTGTAGACGTGGAACAACTCGCCACCTTGCGCATCGCGGTCGTACAGCACGTTGTAGTACGCCAGTTCGCTGAGGAATTCGTCATCGAAATCGAAGCGCGCCGCCAGATCGTCGTAATAGTTCAGCGGGATGTCCAGCAGCGGCACGCCTGCCTCTTTCGCTCGGCTGACTTCGGCGAAGATATCGTCGCAATCGAAGGCGATGTGATGCACCCCGGAACCGCGATAACTCGACAGCGCGTGTGAGATCGCGGTGTTGCGGTTCTCGGAAATGTTCAGCGGCAGCCGGATCGAACTGTCGCGGCTACGCAGGGCGCGGCTCTTCACCAGCCCGTACGGATCGGGCAGCACCACTTCATCGTCAGCCTCAAAATCCAGCAGGCTCTTGTAGAACAGCACCCAACTGTCGAGGCTGTCCGCCGGCAGCGCCATGGCCATGTGATCGATGCGCTTGAGCCCGCTGCGAGCCACCGCGTCCGGCAGCAGATTGAAGTCGGTGCCGTAGACATCCGCTTCCTGATCCACCAGATAAATCAGGCTGCCGTCCGGTGCACGCACCGCCGCCAGTTCCAGTTCATTGGGGCCGACCAGTCCGCGATACGGCTGACCTTTATAGGCGACGGCGCGGGCCAGCGCGCTGGCGCTGTCCTTGACCCGCACGGCAGTAGCGCACAGTGACGGGCCGTGGGCCTCGAAAAAGCTGTGGCCGAACGAATAGGGTTCAGAGTTGAGGATCAGGTTGATATCACCCTGACGCAACAGGCTGACGCTCTTGGAGCGATGCTGTCCGGCCTTGACGAAACCCAGCCGTTCCAGCCAGTTCGACAGCTTGGCGCCGAGGCTTTCATCCACGGCGAACTCAAGAAACTCGATGCCGTTGTATTCGCTGGCCTTCGGCGTTTCGAAGAGGATGTCGCGGTTATCCACAGGACGGATTTCCTGCTCCAGACGCTGGCGGGTTTTCTCCTCCAGGTACAGCAGCGAACGCAGACCGTCGGCCGCATTGGCCCGAGGCGGCGCGGCGCGGAAGCCGTCGTTGAAGATTTCCAGCGACAGCGGCCCGGTGTAGCCGCTCTGGATGATCGGCGCGAGGAAGCCCGGCAGATCGAATTCGCCCTGCCCCGGGAAGCAGCGGAAATGCCGGCTCCACTCCAGCACGTCCATCGCCAGGATCGGCGCGTCGGCCATCTGTACGAAGAAAATCTTGTCGCCGGGAATCTCGGCAATCGCCCGTGGATCGCCCTTGAGCGACAAGGTGTGGAAACTGTCGAGCAACACGCCGAGGGCCGGGTGATCGGCCTGACGCACAATGTCCCAGACCTGTTGATAAGTATTGACGTGACGGCCCCAGGCCAGCGCTTCATAACCGATGCGCAGGCCACGGGCGCCGGCGCGCTCGGCCAGCAGGCGCAGGTCGTCGATGAGGATTTGTTGATCACCGAGGCTGTCGGGGGAGGCGTTGCTGCAGACCAGCACCAGGTCGGTGCCCAGCTCCTGCATCAGGTCGAACTTGCGCTCGGCCCGCTCCAGGTTGCGCTCCAGGCGATCGCGGCGGCAGCCTTCGAAATCGCGGAACGGTTGAAACAGGGTGATGGCGATTCCGAGGTCGGCGCACATCTGCCGGATTTCCCGGGGGCTGCCGTCGTAATACAGAAGATCGTTCTCGAAAATCTCCACCCCGTCGAACCCGGCGGCGGCAATGGCTTCGAGTTTTTCCGGCAGGGTTCCGCTCAAGGAGACGGTGGCAATGGATCGCTGCATGTTTCAACTCCCGGTGGAGACGTCGGCTACGGAAATTGCGCCGCTTTTATAGGGTGAGCGAATTATTGGTCCCGGTTTTTCATTGAGCAATTTAAACTGTACTACCCGGTTAGTTTTGCGTGCGATTATCGAACAGAATGCCGGTTTGGCGAATTGACGATTTTTCGTCCACTGCCCAACATCCGTCTCACCTTGAGTCCGGAACTGAACCACCGGTCGCAGCGTGCACAAGAAAAGCACACCAAATAACAAATCCAAAAACGGGTGGAACACATGATTCCTTCACAGACTTCCCGCATGGCTCCGGCCATGAGCACTGCCACGGGTGGCATCGGCGACAAGATCCGCGGCGCCATGGCCGTCGGCAAGACCCGTTGGGGCATGCTGGCGCTGGTGTTTTTCGCCACCACCCTCAATTACATCGACCGCGCCGCACTCGGCGTCATGCAGCCGATCCTCGCCAAGGAAATGAGCTGGACGGCGATGGACTACGCCAACATCAACTTCTGGTTTCAGGTCGGCTACGCGATCGGCTTCGTGCTGCAAGGACGGCTGATCGATCGGGTCGGCGTCAAGCGCGTGTTCTTCTGCGCGGTGCTGCTCTGGAGCCTGGCCACCGGCGCCCACGGTCTGGCGACCTCGGCGGTGGGCTTCATGGTCTGCCGATTCATCCTCGGCCTCACCGAAGCAGCCAACTACCCGGCCTGCGTGAAGACCACGCGCCTGTGGTTCCCGGCCGGCGAGCGCGCCGTGGCCACCGGCATCTTCAACGCCGGCACCAACGTCGGCGCGATGTTCACCCCGATGCTGCTGCCGCTGATCCTTCACGTGTGGGGTTGGCAGGCCGCGTTCCTGTGCATGTCGGCACTGGGCGGGATCTGGCTGCTGTTATGGGGCCTGAAGTATTTCAACCCGGAAGATCACCCAAACGTTAAGCAGTCGGAGCTGGAATACATCCAGAAAGAAGTCGAACCGGAACAGGCCCGCGTGCCGTTCTCGAAGATCCTGCGGATGCGCGGCACCTGGGCCTTTGCCCTCGCCTACTCGCTGACCGCGCCGGTGTTCTGGTTCTACCTGTACTGGCTGCCGCCGTTTCTCAATCAGCAATACAACCTGGGCATCAACGTCACCCAGATGGGCATTCCGCTGATCATCATCTACGTCACCGCTGACTTCGGCAGCGTGGGCGGCGGGATTCTGTCTTCGTTCCTGATCGGTCGCGGCATGAACTCGATCAAGGCGCGGCTGCTGTCGATGTTCCTGTTCGCCTGCTGCATCATCGGCGTGGTCATGGCCGCCGGTTCCGCCAACCTGTGGATTGCCGTCGCCGCCATCTCCCTGGCCATCGGCGCGCACCAGGCCTGGACCGCCAACATCTGGAGCCTGGTGATGGACTACACGCCCAAGCACATGATGAGCACGGTGTTCGGTTTCGGCGGCATGTGCGCGGCGATCGGCGGGATGTTCATGACCCAGATCGTCGGCCATATCCTGACCGTCACCAACAACAACTACACCGTGCTGTTCACCCTGATCCCGGCGATGTACTTCATTGCCCTGACCTGGATGTACTTCATGGCACCGCGCAAGATTCCTACCGTCACCGAGTAGCCCTTCAATACTGAGAAGCCGTCCTGCACCGACCGGCCTGATTTCAGGCCGGTCACGTCTTCAGCGCCGGCTCTGCTGCCACGCTGCCGCCAGCCCGCTGCAACAGATCACCGCGATCCCGATCACCGTCATCAGGGTCGGTGTGTGAGCAAACAGCAACCAGCCCAACAGCCCCGCAAACACGATCTGGCAATAACCGAACGGCGCCAGCAACGCCGGCGCGGCATGGCGGAACGCCTGGGTCAGAAACAGGTGCGCGGTCATTCCGCAACTGCCCAGCGCCAGCATCAACAGCGCATGCCCCAGGCTCGGCACCTGCCAGAAGAACGGCACCAGCGCACTCATCACCAGCGTGTTGCACAACCCGGCGAAAAAGTTGCTGGTGGTCGGGCTGTCGACTTCCGCGAGCTTGCGGGTGAGCAACTGATAGAAGCAGAAAAACAGCGCCGAACAGAACGGCAACAAAATTGCCGGGGTGAACAGGTCACCGCCCGGATGGACGATGATCAGCACCCCGATGAACCCGCACACCACCGCGATCCACTGACCGCGCGTCACCCGTTCCTTGAGCAGCGGCACCGACAGCGCCGTCACCAGCACCGGCGCAAGAAAGTTGACCGCCGTGGCTTCGGCCAGCGGGATGTACAGCAACGCCGTGGTGAAAAACAGGCTGGTGCCCAACAGGCACAACGCCCGCGCCAACTGCCACAACGGGCGTTTGGTGCGCAGCACACGCAGCCCGGACTGCGGCAGGAAAATCCCCGCCATCAGCAACGTGTGCACCAGATACCGCGCCCACACCACCATGACGATCGGATAAAAACCCGAGAGGTATTTCGACAGCGCGTCGTGACTGGAAAACAGGAAGGTTGCCACGACAATCAGCAAGATCCCCTTGAAGGGTTGGTTGACGCCGGAAAGCGGAGTGCTGACGGTCATTGGCTCTCTCTGAATGAAAAATAAACGGTGACGAGGTCGCGTGCGCCCTCGCCCCTTGAAGCAGACTTAAAGTCGGGCCAACAATTCCCGTGTCCGGTCGATCGCCATTTGCGCCCGCTGCAATCCACTCACGCCCTGCTCCAGCAATTTGACCGTGGGAATTTCCAGACTCAGGGGAAGGTTAGCCGGAAGACAGCGCAACAAGCCGATCAAGTCACAATCGCCCTCGCCGGGAAACCGTCGCTCATTGCGGGCCTGACGCAAGATCTCGGCCATGTCCGTCGGCCTCGGCCCGGCAACATCGCACAACTGTGCGTAGCGCAGCCGCGAGGCCGGCACGCCGGCCAGCTCCTCCAGCCGCGACCCGGAGCGGTCGAAGTGAAACGCATCGACCAGCACCGCACCGTTTTCGCGCCCGGCGTTGGCGACGATGCGCAACGCCTGCTCAAGATTGCGTGCATCGGTCCAGGGCATGAACTCCAGATGCGGATGCAAACCGTAGCGCGCCGCCAGATCGCACAGTGCCGCGAAATTATCGGTGAGCCGCTGTTCGTCGGGATCGTTACCGGCGACCAGCAATTCACTGGCACCGAACTCCGCGCCAACGCTGAGCAGTGGCTCGAAATCCGCCACCACTGTCTGCGGCTTCAATCGAAGGATTTCCACGTCGAGCACACCGATTCCGGTGTCACGCAAACGCGCCAGTGTCTGACGCCGCAAATCGCCATCGGCTACCAACGGAAAGTGATATTCCTCTGGCGTCGCCGGCTCCAGACGCAGGCCGACATGACTGTATCCGGCACGGGCCGCGACCTCGACCATCTCGGGTGGCGACAACTCCAGCACGGTCAGGCTGGCCAGGGACAGAATTCGTTCGCTCATGTTCAGGCCTCGATCTGCGCGGGTTCGGTGGCGCGACCGCTGGCCGCCGCTTCACGGATGGCCTCGACCAGCGCCAGCGTGCGGGCGGCGTCGGCGGCACTCACCAACGGTTCGACTTCCCGCCGTACCACGCGGACGAAATGCTGCAACTGCAACCGGAGGGCTTCGTCCGGTGTGAACGGTTCATCAACGGACAGCAACGGCTCATGCCAACCGGCGTCCACCTGCTCGGCGCGGTAATGCCAGCGCTTGAGTTGCGGAATGCTCAAGGCCCCGGCCGTTCCCGCCAGTAAATAGCACGGCTGATCCGCCTGACGTGGATAGACCGGGTTCTCACCGGAGTTCAACTCCCAGCTCCATGGAGCCGCCACCGCATCGGAACCGGTCAGGGTGCCGAGCGCTCCGCCATCGAATTGCAGCAGAATCGCCGCGCTGTCTTCATTGGCAAAACCGCGCACCGAACGGTCGGTGATCGCCTGCACCGAACGCACTTCACCACACAGGTGACGCAGCAGATCGAGGTCGTGAATCAGATTGGTCAGCAGCATGCCCGCACCGGCTTCGCGCCGCCACGCGGTTTCGAAATACTGGTCAGGCTTACGCAGCTGGAACAGCGCAGTCACCAGCGTCAGCCGTCCCAACGCCCCATCCTTGACCAGCTCATGAGCACGCACGATCAACGGATTGTGCCGCCGATGATGGCCGACCAGCACCGGTACGCCACTGCGCTTCACCGCCGCCACCAATTCCCGCGCTTCATCCAGGTTTACGCCCACCGGCTTTTCCAGCAACACCGGAACGCCAGCGGCCAAGCAATCCAGCGCGGTGCTGACGTGCTGATTATTCGGATTGGCGACGATCACTGCGTCTGGCCGGTTCTGCTCCAGCATCTGACGGTGATCGGCGAAATGCGCCACACCCCACTCCGCCGCCAGGGCCGGTGCCTGAGGGCCGGGGTCGGCCACGGCGCATAACGTGGCCTCAGTGAGATTCTTCAGGTGCCGGTAATGTTGCTGGCCCATGTTGCCGGCGCCGATCAGGGCAATTCGAAGGGGCGGGTTCAAGGTGCGATCCTCTTGTGATTGTTGTGGGAAAAGTCACTCCATCAACAATTTAGAACCGGGTTCCAGATTCTCACACCCACCCGACCGAAAAGTGGGCGAACAGCGCACAGCTTTGCTTAAACGAACAACTCCGAGGCCAGGCTCGCCGCCGACAACTCCTCGGTAAACGTCAGCAGCACCGGCGCCAATTCATGCAAGCGCGCCGCCGACATCCTTGCGCTTGGCCCCGCTATGCTGAGCACGCCAATCACCCGACCATCGGCGGGATGTTTCACCACGGCAGCAATCGCCGAAGTGCCCACCGCCGAGCTTTCTTCCACACAGGCATAGCCCTGTTCCCGGGCCACGCGCAGGCGTTCGAGCAGTTCAATATTGGAGCGCGGCGCATTGGGCCCGATATCCGCCGGCACCTCCGCGCCCTGGCGCTCGACCAGCGACAACGCCTCGGCGTCGCTCATGCACGCCAGCCACGCATGGCCCGACGCGGTGTAGAACAGCGGCGCGTCGCGGCCCATGTCCGGGTCGTAACGCAGACCGCTACGAGCGCCCTGGGCCTTGGCGATCCAGGTCTGGCGCTCGCCGTCGATCACCCCCAGACGCACCAGCTCACCGGTTTCCTGGGCCAGTCGATCGAGCACCGGCTGCACAATGTCGGCACCGCTGCTCGACAGATATTGAAAGCCCATCGCCACCAGTTTGGTCGACAGGTGATAACGCAACGTCTCCGGGTTCTGCCGCACATAACCCAGGCGGATCAGCTCGGCGAGCAGGCGGTGCGTCGCGCTCTTCGGAATGTCCAGTTGCTCGGCCAGGGTCTGCATCGGCAGCCCGCGCGGATCACTGGTGAGGCTTTCCAGCACGCTGAAAACCCGTTCGATTTGACTGCCGGCCATGGTGCGCTCTCGGTGAAATTTCGCCGATTCTAGAAGACATCCCGAGGAATGCGAAATCTGGAACCCGACGTCCGATAACCGCCCACTTTGCGCGTCAGTCGGTTGATCTGCTTCGCCCACACTGGTTATTTTCTGGAACATGATTCTAAAAAAAATTGATTGCTGGAGCCCTTGCTGATGTCTGCCCTTCCCGATATCGACTGCGACGTTCTGGTGGTCGGCTCCGGCGCCGCCGGTTTGTCGGCCGCCGTCACCGCCGCCTGGCATGGCTTGAAGGTCATCGTGGTGGAAAAGGATCCGGTGTTCGGCGGCGCCACCGCGTGGTCCGGCGGCTGGGCGTGGGTGCCGTGCAATCCGCTGGCCCGGCGCGCCGGGATCGTCGAAGACGTGGAATTGCCGCGCACCTATCTGCGCCACGAACTCGGCGAGCACTACGACCCGGCCATGATCGACGCCTTCCTTGAAGCCGGCCCGCGCATGGTGGCGTTCTTCGAACAACACACCGCCCTGCAATTTGCCGACGGCAACGCCATCGCCGACATCCACGGCGAAACACCGGGCGCCGGCACCGGCGGACGCTCGGTGATTGCCGCTCCCTATGACGGGCGAAAGGTCGGGCGCCTGCTCAAGCGTCTTCGCACAACCATGCGCGAAACTTCATTCATGGGCATGCCGATCATGGCGGGGGCGGATCTGTCGGCGTTTCTCAATCTGACCCGCTCGTTGTCGGCGGCCTGGCACGTGACCCGGCGTTTCACCCGTCATCTGCTGGATCTGGCGTTGCATGGCCGGGCGATGCAATTGGTCAACGGCGTGGCGCTGGTAGCGCGGCTGGCGAAATCCGCCGAAGACCTCGGCGTATTGCTGTGGGAATCGGCGCCAGTGACGGAACTGCTGCGCGACGAATCACGCATCACCGGCGCTCGCGTGAACACCGCAAAAGGCCCGGTCACCGTCCATGCACGCAAAGCCGTGGTGCTCGCGGCGGGCGGTTTTGCCAATGACATCGAGCGGCGCAAGGCCTTGTTCCCTCGCACGCCCACCGGTCATGAACATTGGGCGTTGCCTCCGCTGGCAGTCAATGGCGATGGCCTGCGACTGGGTGAAACCGTCGGAGCCCGGGTCAACACCGATGTGGCCTCGCCAGTCGCCTGGGCACCGGTCTCGCAGGTGCCACATTCCGACGGCAGCATCGGCCATTTCCCACACATCATCGAGCGCGGCAAACCGGGCGTCATCGGCGTACTGCGCAACGGCCAGCGCTTTGTCAACGAAGCCAACGGCTATTACGACTACGTCAGCGCCATGGTCGCCGCCGCCCCCGAGGGCGGAGAGGTTGCGTCCTGGCTGATCTGCACCCGCGCGTTCCAGCGACGTTACGGGCTCGGCATGTCTCGGCCGTTTCCGGTTCCGGTGTCAGGTTTTATCCGCAGCGGCTATCTGAAAACCGGCAATACCCTTGAGGAATTGGCCGCTGCATGCGGCATCGACGCGGAGGGTTTACGCGTCACCGTCGATGACTACAACCACCATGCCCGGCACGGCGAAGACCCGCAGTTCGGTCGCGGCTCGACCCCGTACAACCGCAAACAGGGCGATCCCGCGCAACAGCCCAATCCGTGCGTGGCGCCCATCGAACAAGGCCCGTTTTACGCGGTGAAGGTGCAGCCGGGCTGCTTCGGCACCTTCGCCGGGCTCAAGGTCAACCCGCACGCGCAAGTACTCGACGCCGAAGACCGGCCTATCGCCGGGCTCTACGCGGCGGGTGGCGACATGGCCAGCATCATGGGCGGGCATTATCCGGCGGGCGGGATCAACCTCGGCCCGGCCCTGACTTTCGGTTACATCGCCGCCCGGCACATGGCAGGCGTCACGGCTTTCGAACAGGAGATCGACCATGCAGCACATCGTTAACAAAAAAGGACTGAACCTGCCAAAACTCGGCCTCGGCACCTGGCCGATGCTCGGCGACGAATGCACCCGCGCCGTGGAGCAAGCCCTGGAACTCGGTTACCGACACATCGACACGGCAGCGGCCTACAACAACGAAGACGCAGTCGGACAGGCGCTGGCGAATACGCCGACACCCCGCGAGCAGATCCACGTCACCACCAAGGTCTGGTGGGATCAGTTGCAACCGGACGCCATGCGTCACTCGCTGGATCGCAGCCTCAAGGCCTTGCGCAGCGAGTACGTTGATCTGTTCATGATCCATTGGCCGAGCACTGACTGGGACCTGCCGCGCACTCTTGAAACCCTCGCGTCGTTCATGGAACAGGGGCTGGCTCGCAACATCGGCGTAGCGAATTTTCCGCTGCCGATGCTGCGCAAAGTCGTCGAGGAATACGGCATTCCTCTGTCAGCCATTCAGATCGAGTACCACGTCCTGCTCGGACAAAACGCCCTGCTCGACTACGCCCGTCAACATGATCTGGCGCTGACGGCCTACACGCCACTGGCACGTAACAAGGTCTCGGAGATTCCACAGATTCAGCAGATCGCCGAAAAACACGGCGTGCTGCCGACTCAGGTCGCGCTGAAGTGGCTGCTGGATCAAGACAACGTGGCGGCGATTCCCAAGGCCAGCAGCAAGACCAATCAACTGGCCAACCTGGCGTCACTGCAGGTCGAACTGGACGATGATGACCGGGCGCTGATCGCCGCGCTGCCCAAGCGCGAACGTCAGGTCAGCCCGGACTTCGCGCCGGTGTGGGATGCCTTCGACCGCTGACACCCGACCCGGCGAAAGAAATCTGCCGCCGGATTGAATTCCCGGCGCTCGCGCTCGTCAATAACAGGCCCGACCTCATCACCCCGAGGCCGGGCCTTTGTACGTGTGTGCGAATAGACGGACGACCGGACTGGCGCCACACTCACACACCAGCAACACTCATCACCACCTACAGATAGAGGATTCCCACATGCTATGGAAAAAAGGCCGACGCAGTGACAACGTCGTCGATGCCCGTGGCGATGACATGGGTGGTGGCGGCGGCATGCGCTTCGGCGGTGGCAAGGGGCTGAGCCTCGGGGCGATCCTGCTGATCGTCGGTATCGGTTGGATCACCGGGCAGGACCCGTTACAGATCCTCGGCCAGCTCACCGGGCAGATGACCGAACAATCGGCCCCCACTTCGCAAACCCGTCAGGCGCCGCCGGCCAACGATGAACAGGCCGAATTCGTGCGTTCGATCCTCGGCGACACCGAAGACACCTGGGGCGCAATCTTCCAACAGGCCGGCCGGCAATATAAAGATCCGACCCTGGTGCTGTTCAGCAACCGGGTCAATTCCGCCTGCGGTCTGGCAACCTCGGCCACCGGCCCGTTCTATTGCCCGGCAGACCAGAAGGTCTATCTGGACATGGCGTTCTTCCAGGAAATGGCCCAGCGCTTCAAGGCCGCCGGCGACTTTGCCCAGGCCTACGTGATTGCTCACGAAGTCGGACACCATGTGCAGACGCTTCTCGGCGTCTCGGCGAAAATTCAGACAGCCCGTCAGCAAGGCCGGCAGATGGAAGGCGACGGCGGTCTGCTGGTGCGTCAGGAACTGCAAGCCGACTGCCTGGCCGGGGTCTGGGCCTACAACGCCCAGAAGCGCCTGAACTGGCTGGAACCGGGCGACATCGAAGAAGCCTTGAACGCGGCGAACGCCATCGGTGATGATCGCCTGCAACAACAGGGTCAGGGCCGTGTGGTGCCGGACTCGTTCACTCACGGTACGTCGGCGCAAAGGGTGCGCTGGTTCAAAACCGGATTCGCCCAGGGCCAGGTCGGCCAGTGCGATACCTTTGCGGCGAAAAACCTGTAAATGCATAAATGGCTGTTGGCTTTACTGTTCATCGGCGGCACCGCCCAAGCGGCCGGCGTCGACGCAATCAGTCCCGGGCGCCTGCAATTGCAGGCCGGCGAAATGGCGGTGGGCATCGGCCCGGCGCCGGCGAAAATCGAGCGCGTGCTGATCGTCATTCATGGCCGTCTGCGCAACGCCGAGACCTATCGCAAAAGCGGTGAAGTCGCGGCGGAACTGGCCGGGCAAACCGCCAACACCCTGGTGATCGCCCCGCAGTTTCTCAACGAAAGCGATGTGTCGCTCTACTCGTTACCCGCCAGCGTGCTGCGCTGGCAAGGCAACGAATGGATGGGTGGCGGGTTATCCACAGGACCGAATCCGCTGAGTTCCTACGCCGCACTGGACGAAATCGTCGGAAGGCTGAGCGATCGCAAGCAGTTTCCGGACGTGAAGCAGATCGTGATCTTCGGCCACTCCGGCGGCGCGCAGGTGGTGCAGCGTTACGCGCTGCTGGCCCAGGAACAGCCGGCGCTCAAGACCGAGGGCATTCGCCTGCGCTACGTGGTAGCCAACCCGTCGTCGTACGCCTACTTCAATGAGCAACGCCCGGTAGCTTTCGATCATGCGAAGTGCCCGGGTTTCAACCGCTGGAAGTACGGTCTGGTGGACCCGCCGATCTACGCGGGTGGGCAGACGCCCGCGCAACTTGAAGGCCGTTACGTCAAACGCGAGGTGATTTATCTGCTGGGCCAGCAGGACACCGACCCGCAACACCCGGCGCTGGACAAGAGCTGTGCCGCCAAAGCCCAGGGGGCTTATCGACTGGAGCGCGGGAAGCTGTTTTTCGGTTACTTGCTGCGTCGTCACCCTGAAGGGGTCAATCAGCGCCTGATCGAAGTGCCCGGCGTCGGGCATAACGGCGACGGCATGCTGACCTCGCCGGAAGGCCAGAAAGCACTGTTCGAGCAATAAGTTGTTGGGTGGATGGTCTGGCCTCTTCGCGAGCAAGTCGAGTCGTCGCACCGCCGCTCCCACATTTGGAATGCGTTTCCCTGTGGGAGCGGGCTTGCTCGCGAAGGCGTCCGTGCAGACAATGCAGGCCTCAGGCGAACAACATTCGCCGCAATTCCACACAATCCTTCGCATGCCAGTCGGTCAACTCCGGCCATGGATTGTCCGGCAGGTTCACCAGCACCGTGCGTGCGCCCGCCGCCCGGCCGCAATCAAGATCAAACCGGTAATCACCGACCATCACCATCTCGTTCGCCGGCACTTGCCAGGCCTCGGCCAGTTTCAGCAGACCACCCGGATGCGGTTTTGGCTGTGCTTCATCGCGGCCCAGCACATCCTCCACCGCAAAACAGTCAGCCAGGCCGATGGCCTCCAGCGTCACGTGGGCCAGCTCCCGCGCATTGCGGGTCAGGATGCCGAGGCGATAGCCTCGGGCGTGCAGGTCGCGCACCAGCTCCACCGCGCCGACCGCCGGGGTCGAGCCGAGCGCCAGATCGCGCTCATGCTCCAGCAGCCACGCATGTTTCGCCGCCGCTTCCTCGGCGGGCAATGCCGCGAGGTGGGTGAGGATGTCGTCCTCCGCCGGGATCGACAGCGCCACGCGAATCGCCGCGAAATCATGCACCGCGACGGTCAGGGTGCCGTCCATGTCGAACACCCAGTGCCGCACTTCCGCCAGACTCATGCCCAGTCCTTGCGATGACGGATCAGGCCTTCCTGGGTCACGGACGCCACCAGTTGCCCGGCGCGGTTGAACACGCTGCCACGGGAGAACCCGCGAGAGTTGCCGGCCCACGGGCTGTCCATGGCGTAGAGCAACCAGTCATCGGCACGCAGATCATTGTGGAACCACAAGGCGTGGTCGAGGCTGGCGACCTGCATGTCTTTCTGCCAGACCGATTTGCCGTGCGGCAACATCGAGGTGGTCAGCAGACCGAAGTCCGAAGCGTAGGCCAGCAGGTATTTGTGCAGCGCCGGGATGTCTGCCAACGCGCCGTCGGCGCGGAACCACACGTACTTGATCGGATCCGCCGGTTGCGGGTTGTACGGGTCTTTTTCAGTGACCGGGCGCACTTCGATCGGCTTCGGGCACAGCAGCTTTTCGCGCATGTGTTCCGGGATCAGGTGCGCGCGTTGCTGGGTCAGTTCCAGCTCCGACGGCAGGTTTTCCGGGCCGACCACCTGAGGCATCTGGCTCTGGTGCTCGAAGCCTTCTTCGTCGTACTGGAACGAAGCGCTGCAGGTGAAAATCGGGTGGCCCTTCTGGATCGCGGTCACGCGGCGGGTGCTGAAACTGCCGCCGTCGCGCACACGGTCAACCGAGTAGACCACCGGCAACTTGGCATCGCCCGGACGCAGAAAATAACCGTGCATCGAATGCACATGGCGCGCTTCTTCAACGGTCTGACTGGCCGCCGACAGCGACTGGCCGAGCACCTGGCCGCCGAACAACTGGCGAAAGCCCAGATCCTGGCTGCGACCACGGAACAGGTTTTCCTCGATCGGTTCGAGGGTCAGCAGATCCACCAGATCTTCCAACACTTGGCTCATTCAGACTCTCCTCACACAACGCTATGCCGCGCAGCCCTGGCTGCGGCGGCCAATTCAGATTCTGGCGCGAGCCATTGATCGCGCCATTGTAAACGTCCGTGTCGGCTTAGCCATGCAAGGTCTGCAGCCATTGCTCCCGGGTGATGCGGTACAACACATGTCGACTTAACGGATGGTCGACAGCCAGTTTCGGGTGATCGAAATCGTCGGCTGGATCGTGATGCATGCCGATCGCCTGCATGACTTTTTCCGACGGCAGATTGCTCTGCGCGGTGAAGGACACGATCTCCTTCAGGGACAAACGGTCAAAGCCGCAACGCAGCGCGGTCCACGCCGCTTCGCTGGCATAACCCAGGCCCCAATGTTCCTTGGCCAGCCGCCAGCCGATTTCCACCGCCGGGGTGAACGGCGCATCGAAGCCGACCACGCCGAGCCCGGTAAAACCGATGAATTCGCCAGTGTCTTTGCGCTCCAGCGCCCACAGGCCGTAACCGTGTTCGGCAAAATGCCCACGCACCCGGCCGATCAACGCGGCGCTTTCCAGCCGACTCAAAGGCGCGGGGAAGTAGCGCATCACCTGCGGGTCGGCGCACATGGCCGCGAACGCCGGCAAATCCTCGTCCTGCCATTGGCGCATCAGCAGCCTTGCGCTTTGCAGCTCCAGTATCGGTTCCATCCCGCCCCTCCGCTTGATGCCGTCAGTCTACATCGCTGTTAGGCTTTGCACTCTTTCCTGCAGCCTTTATGAATAGTCCACCATGCCGTTGCCGCTGATCTACCACGAAGACTACAGCCCGGAATTTCCGGCGGATCACCGCTTCCCCATGGACAAGTTCCGCCTGCTGCGCGATCACCTGGTGGACAGCGGCCTGACACGCGACGAAGACCTGCTGCGCCCCGAGTTGTGCCCTGCCGACATTCTCGCCCTGGCCCATGACCGCGGTTATATCGAACGCTACATGAGCGGCGAGTTGTCCCGCGAAGACCAGCGGCGCCTCGGTCTGCCGTGGAATGAAGCGCTGGCGCGACGCACGGTGCGGGCGGTCGGCGGTTCGATTCTGGCAGCGGAAAAAGCGCTGGAACATGGCCTGGCCTGTCACCTCGCCGGCGGCACCCATCACGCCCACTACGACTACCCCGCCGGGTTCTGCATCTTCAATGACCTGGCAATCATCAGTCACTATTTGCTGCAAAGCGGTCGGGTGAACCGGGTGCTGATCTTCGACTGCGACGTGCATCAGGGCGACGGCACTGCGCGGATTCTGCACAACACGCCGGAAGCGATCACCGTTTCCCTGCACTGCGAAAAGAATTTTCCTGCACGCAAGGCCGAAAGCGACTGGGACATTCCGCTGCCCAACGGCATGGGCGACGCCGACTACCTGAAAGTTGTCGACGACGCACTCAACTATCTGCTGCCGCTGTATCAGCCGGACCTGGTGCTGTACGACGCCGGTGTCGACGTGCACAAGGACGACGCCCTCGGTTATCTGCAACTGACCGACGAAGGCGTCGCCGCCCGCGACGAAAGCGTGATGCGCCACTGCCTGGGTCGCGACATCCCGGTGGTCGGGGTGATCGGCGGCGGCTACAGCAAGGATCGCCACGCCCTCGCCCGCCGCCACGGGATCCTGCATCACAGTGCGCAGCGCGTCTGGCAGTCATCCGGTTGTCATTGAGTTGTGCTGCGTTACCCACAATGGCTGTGGAACGGCCTGTGGATAACCTGAGCGAAAGGGACTACAGCCCACGCTGAACATGGCTTGCAGCGCACTGGTTGTTTTTTGATCAGGTCTGACGATGGCCGCTGCTGCTAGAATGCGCGGCTTATTCCGCCACGCTATTGCCGCTGCCATGACCCAGACTTCCGCCGCCCTTCCCGCTCACGTCGCCATCATCGGCGGTGGCCCCGCCGGCCTGATGGCCGCCGAAGTGCTGAGCCAGGCCGGAGTCCGCGTCGATCTGTACGACGGCATGCCCTCGGTGGGCCGCAAGTTCCTGCTGGCCGGGGTCGGCGGCATGAACATCACCCATTCCGAAGCCTACCCGGCGTTCCTCTCGCGCTACGCCGAACGCGCCGCGAACATCGCCCCGCTGCTGCGCGCGTTCGACGCCGATGCACTGTGCCGCTGGATTCACGAACTGGGCATCGAAACCTTCGTCGGCAGCTCCGGCCGGGTGTTCCCCACCGACATGAAAGCCGCGCCATTGCTGCGCGCCTGGCTCAAGCGCCTGCGCGACAGCGGCGTGGTTATCCACACCCGCCACCGCTGGCTCGGCTGGGACGAAAAAGGCGCACTGCGCATCGACAGCCCGGAAGGCGAGAAAACCCTTTCCCCCGACGCCACCCTGCTCGCCCTCGGCGGCGGCAGCTGGTCGCGACTGGGCTCCGACGGCGCGTGGATGCTGCCGCTGGAGCAACGCGGTGTAGGACTGGCGCCGTTGCAGCCGAGCAATTGCGGCTTCGAGGTGCAGGCCTGGAGCGAAGTGATGGTCAGCAAATTCGCCGGCGCGCCGCTGAAAAATATCGCCATCGGTTTGAACGACGATGTTCCGCGTCTGGGTGAATGCGTAATTACCGCAACCGGCATCGAGGGTAGTTTGATCTACGCGCTGTCGGCGCCGATTCGTGAGGCGATCAATGTGCACGGTGCCGCGACCATTCACATCGACCTGCTGCCCGGCCGACCTGTGGATAAATTGCAGGCGGCATTGAGCAAACCACGGGGTTCGCGCTCGATGGCCAAGCATCTGCACAGTCAGGTCGGGATTGATGGGGTGAAAGCGGCGTTGCTGCGGGAACTCACTGATGCGGCGACGTTTGCTGATCCGGCGTTGTTGGCGAGAGCGATCAAGGCTTTGCCGCTGACGCTGGTGAAAACCCGTCCGCTGGATGAGGCGATCAGTAGTGCTGGCGGGGTGACGTTCGAGGCGATGGATGAGCGGATGATGCTCAAGGCGTTGCCGGGGGTGTTTTGTGCGGGGGAAATGCTGGATTGGGAAGCGCCGACTGGCGGGTATTTGCTGACGGCGTGTTTTGCCAGTGGCCGGGCGGCCGGAGCTGGAATGCTGGACTGGTTGAAACAGCGTAACTGATCGTTCCCGCATTGCGCGGGAACGACCCTGTCTGACGCTTAAGGCTTACGCTTACGCGGCCCGGTATTGAACACCGGCACCTTGCGCACAGGCTTGATCGAAGGCTCCGGCGCCTGGGTCTCGCCGCTGTCCACCCACTTGCCCAGATTGCGCTTGCCACCGCCACCGGAAGCTTTCGGTTTCTTCGGCTTCTTGATCACCTGACCACTGGCATCGGTGTCCGGCACGCGGTGCTCGGGCACGAAATCCGGCTCAACCTCGCGCTTCAACGTGCTGCGGGTCAGCATTTCAATCGCCGACAACATGTTCACTTCATCGGCGCACACCAGCGAAATCGCCTCACCGGTCGAACCCGCGCGGCCAGTGCGGCCGATACGGTGAATGTAATCCTCGGCCACGATCGGCAGATCAAAGTTGACCACCAGCGGCAGGTCTTCGATATCCAGACCACGGGCCGCCACGTCGGTGGCCACCAGAATCTGCACTTCGCTCAGTTTGAAGCGGTCCAGCGCCCGCTGCCGGGTCGCCTGCGGCTTGTCGCCGTGGATCCCGTCGGCGTTCACGCCCAGGCCCTGAAGTTTCTCGACCAACGCGTCCACACCATTACGGGTCTTGGCGAACACCAGCACCTGCTTCCACTTGTTCTTGCGCAGCAGGTGCACGAACAGTTCCGGCTTGCGCTTCTTGTCCACCGTCACCACCCACTGCTTGACGGTGTTGGCGGCGACGTTGCGCGGGCTGACTTCGATGCTCTGCGGATCGTTGAGCATCTGCCCGGCCAGCAGGCGGATGTCATCGGAGAAGGTTGCGGAGAACAGCAGCGTCTGCCGCTTCTTCGGCAGCGCGCGGTAAATGTTCGCCAGCTCTTCGGAAAAGCCCAGGTCGAGCATGCGGTCGGCTTCGTCCAGCACCAGGGTCTGCAGCTGATTGAACTTCAGCGCGTTCTGGCGGAACAGGTCGAGCAGACGGCCCGGGGTCGCGACCAGCAGATCGACGCCGCCGCGCAGCTTCATCATCTGCGGGTTGATACTGACGCCGCCGTACACCGCGTAAGTGCGCAATGGCAGGTTTTCGGCGTATTGGCGCACGGCTTCGTGGACTTGCTCGGCCAGCTCGCGGGTCGGCACCAGAATCAGCGCGCGCACCGAGTTGGCGGTGACTTTCGGCCCTTCCATCGCCAGCAGTTGCAGCAGCGGCAAAGCGAAACCGGCGGTCTTGCCGGTGCCGGTCTGGGCCGCAGCCATCAGGTCGCGACCGGCCAGCACGGCCGGAATGGCTTGCGCCTGCACCGGCGTCGGGGTCTGGTAGCCGAGCTTCTCGAGGGAGCGCAGCAAGGGTTCGATCAGGCCAAGGGTGGCGAAAGTCATGGGAGTACCGTAGGAAAAATCAGAGCGGTTGTGCAAAACAAGTATGCGATGACGCGCAGTTTACCCTAATTCCCACGCTGCTCCGTCGCTATGACCTTCGCTGCGGCAGCCGGCTCGCTGACCACCGGCGACCGCGCCGGACGCCGCCACTGCGGCAGACTGATCAGCACCACCGCGCCGATGATCACCAGCATCGCCAGCGCCTCTTCGATGCCGATGGTCTCGCCGACAAACACGATCCCCAGCAACACCGCCACCGCCGGGTTGACGTAGGCATAACTGGTGGCCGCCGCCGGACGAACGTTTTTCAACAGATACATGTAAGCGTTGAAGGCGATGATCGAGCCGAAGAAGATCAGGTACGCCAGCGCCAGCCAGCCTTCCAGCGGCGGCATGGCCTGCAGGTGCTCACCGCTGGCCGCGCTGCCGATCAACAGCACCACGCCGCCCACCAGCATTTCCACGGCACTGGCCATTGCACCCTGGGGCAGCGGCAAGTGCTTGCTCCACACCGAACCGAACGCCCAGCTCGCCGCCGCGAAAATCAGCAACGCCGCGCCCAGCGGACTCGATTGCAGGTTGGAGCCCATGTTGAGCATCGCGATGCCAATAATCCCCATCACCACCCCGGCCCACTCCAGGCGAGTGTTGCGCGCGCCCCAGAAATAACCGCAGAGCAAGGTAAACAGCGGCACCGTCGCTACCGCCAGCGCAGCAACACCCGACGCCACGCCGCTGTGCTCGGCCAGGGTCACCGCGCCGTTGCCGAAGCTCAGCAACAAAATCCCGATGATCCCCGCCGCCTTCCACTGCGCCCAGGTCGGCGCCGGTGCTCCGCGCCAGCGCAGGAACGCGTACATCAGGGTGCCGGCAATCACGAAGCGCACGCCGCCGAGCATCAGCGGCGGCCAGTATTCGACGCCGATGCGGATCACCAGATAGGTCGATCCCCAAATCACGTACAGCGCAAAAAACGCAGCGATCAAGGGCAGGGAAAAACGGCGCAAGGCAGACATGGGCAGCTCGAAAGTCAGACTCAGGGGATGGGTTATTCTAGAAAGGCCAACCGCTAAAAATAAGTTACAAAACCTGTTTATAGCGCCGGTACACTTTTGAAAACACGGAGATCGACGGCCAAAACCGCGATTTCGAAAGTCTGGCATTTTCAGGAGTCCGACCTTGGACAAATACGACCGCATGCTGCTCAGCGCCCTGCTCGAAAACGGTCGCGCGTCCTACGCCGACCTCGCCCGCAAAGTGAACCTCTCAGCCCCCGCCGTCGCCGAACGCGTGGCCAAACTCGAGGCCAGCGGCGTCATCACCGGCTACTCGGCCAAAGTCGACATGGCCAAACTCGGCCTGCCGATCCAGTGCGTTATCGAACTGCGCCTGAACCAGCACGGCAACCCGAAGGTGTACGACGAACTGATCAGAATTCCGCAACTCACCGAATGCCACCGCGTCACCGGCGACCCGTGCGTGATCATGCAGGCAGCCGTGGGCTCGATGACCGAGCTGGAAGAACTGATCAACCGGGTGGCGAAATTCGGCTTCAGCAAGACCTCGATCGTGTTGTCGAGCGCGATAGAGAAGCGGGTGCCGCTCGGCCACATTGAAGGCAACGGCAAATCCTGAGACAAGAGTGATCCCTGTGGGAGCGGGCTTGCCCGCGATGAGGCCATCACATCCAACAATTTGGGTGACTGACAATACGCCATCGCGGGCAAGCCCGCTCCCACAGGGAAATGTGTTTGCCTGAAAATCAGCGATAGCGCTGAAGGTGCTCACCGACCTTGGCGGCCGGGACTTTCTGCAACTTGCACAGCAGATCGTGCGATAGCTCCCGCACCCCATGCTTGCGCCGCAACTCTTCAGCCATGTGCGCCATCAGGTTCGCCGCCATCTCCGCATCCGCCATCGCCCGGTGCGCCTGACCGGTGTGCGGCAGTTGAGCGAAGGTAGTGAGCGTACCAAGCTTGTGGTTCGGCGCCGCCGGCATCAGACGACGGGCCAGCAGCAGCGAGCAGGCGAAGTTCTGCAAACGGGTACGTTTGATCCGGCCCAGTTCGAAGTCCCAGAACTTCTGGTCGAACGCGGCGTTGTGCGCCAGCAGCGGCGTGCAGCCGACGAATTCGTTGACTTCGTTCATCACTTGCTCGGCCGACGGCGCGGTGCGCAGCATGGCGTTGCTGATGCCGGTGAGTTGTTCGATGAAGGCCGGGACGCGGACGCCGGCGTTCATCAGGCTCTGGTAACGCTCGACGATGCGGCCGTTTTCCAGCATGACCACGGCGATTTCCGTAGCCCGGCAGCTGCTGCTCGGCGAGATGCCGGTGGTTTCAAAGTCGATGACTGCAATGCGTTCCAAACCGGGTTCAACTCCGTTCAATTCTTGAGCAACGCTCAGTTTTTCAACAGCAGTGCGCCTTCGATCGGCACATAACGGCTGGCGGCGCGGATCAGCGAGTTGGCGGTCAGGCCGGGAACGCCGTAGGCCACCGCTTGCACGCCGTGTTTGTTGATGATGCGTTCGAGCAGCATGTCGAAGTCGCCATCACCGGAGGCCAGGACGATTTCGTCGACGTGGTCGGCGGCGTCCATGATGTCGAGGGTGATGCCCACGTCCCAGTCGCCCTTGGCCGAGCCGTCGCTGCGCTGGATGTAGGGTTTGAGTTTCACGGTGAAACCGAGGTTGCGCAGGATCTGCTGGAACTGCTGCTGTTTGCTGTCGCCCCGGTCGATCGCATAGGCGTAGGCCTCGACGATCTGCCCGTGCTGGCTGACATCCGCCCACAGCGCCGCGTAGTTGAAGTGGCAACCATAGGCCTGACGCACGGTGTAGTAGAGGTTCTGCACATCGGCGAACACTGCGATTTTTTTCACCGGAGTTCCTGTGAGCGCTGACGCGCATGAGCCGGATCAGGCACCTGGCCCGAAAAAGGCGCTCAGTATGCCAGCCCGAAGGAAGGTTCCGCGAATAATCGGCCCGGGGCGATCAGGCGCCCCGGACGAATGGTGAATCAGACGAAGGAATCGTCGTCATCGAAGAACGATGAGTTGTCGTCGCTGTAGTCGGTGTCGGCAAAGCCGCCCTGATCATTACCGTAGGTGTCGTTGTTGGCCATGCGCTGGTCATCGCCCCAGCCGTTGTTGCTCTGGTCGTTGACCTGGGCCGGCTCTTCCTTGATGACTTCGACGATTTCTTCCGGCTGCTGGTTGTGATGGAACAGGCTGCTGATGCCTTGTGCCAGCATCACGCCACCCGCCACACCGGCCGCCGTTTTCAGGGCACCGCCGAGGAAGCTGCTGCCGGCCGCCGGAGCCGCTTGTTGCTGGCCATAACCCGGTGGTGGCGCGCCGAAATTCTGTTGCGGCGCGGGCGCACCGAAATTCTGCTGCGGTGCCGGCTCACGCCAGCCGCCGGTGGACGCCGGGGCGCTTTGGGGCGGTGCCGGGCGCGGGCTGCTGCCACCGAAGATGCTCGACAGGAAGCCACCGCCGCTGGAGGCCGGCGGCGCGCTCTGCGCCTTGGCCGATTGCAGTTCGGCCTGCAATTGCTTGACCTGTTGAGTCAGTTGTTTGTTCTGTTCGTCGAGGCTCTTGAGGGCAGCCTCCTGCACCAGAATCGCCTGGGTCATGAAATAACCTGCGGCCGGCTGGCGCGTCAGGTGTTCCTTGATCCGCGCTTCAGCCAGTGCGTCGCGCGGGGCTGCCTCCGTTTCGGCCTGTTGCAGCCGGGAAAACAGTCCGTCGATCAGGGTTTGTTCTTCGCTGTTCATGGCGACCTCGTAGATTGCCGGAGATAACGTTGCCCTCCTCCACGTCGGAGGAGGCGCACCTCTGTAATGGAGGCAGCAACAGAATGTTTCAATGACCTTTACCGAACGTTTACGTTTGCGCAGCGAAACGGATCATCGGTTAAAGTGGGCCACTGTTTTTGACCTGCGATACCGACTGATGAATGCCTTCGATGTGCTGCGCGACTCCCTGTATTTCTTCAAACGCAATCTGGGCCGGATCGTCCAGTTGTGCCTGCCGCTGGTGATTGTCGAAGCCGTGCTGCAACAGGTGGTCGACCATGCCAGCGACCCGGACGGCTACTCGGCCATCAGCGTGATCGTCGGCCTGCTGGTGTATCCGTTGTACACCGCCGCGCTGATTCTGTTTCTCGATGCCCGCACCCGCGGCGAATCCCCGCAAACCCGCGATCTGCTGGCGATGGCCGCTCGTCTTTGGCCGCGCTTTGCCCTGCTCACCGCGCTGAACACGCTGTTGATCCTGCTCGGGCTGTCGCTGTATTTCCTGCCGGGGCTGTGGCTGATGGTCACCCTGGCCTTCGGTGAATACCTGCTGGTGCTGCGCGGTTACGGGCCGTTGCAGGCGATGAAGGAAAGCCTGCGCCTGAGCCGTGGGCATTTTCTGCGGATTCTGGTGTGCATCCTGTGTGTAATGGGGCCGCTGTGGCTGCTCAAGGGCCTGACCCTGCAGGTCTATCCGGATCCGCAAAATCCATTGATCGCGGTGCTGATCGACAGCGGCCACAGCTTCCTGCAACTGTTCACCAGCGTGGTGCTGTTCCGCCTGTTCATGCTGATCAGCGAATTGCCCGACAAACGTGACGGATTAGTCTGACTGCACCGAGCTTGGGCTGATCGATGGGTCTCGGGTATGCTCGGGACCACTTCCGTATCGCTATAAGCCGAGCCATGACCCGTCTACTGCGCTACATCCTGTTGCCCGTACTGCTCGCCCTCGCCCTGATCGGCACGCTGATCTACAGCCTGACCTGGCGCCCCGACGCCCGGGAAACCCTGCCGGTCAGTTGCATCGGGCAACCGCCGACGCTGGTCCCCGGCCAGGCCCTGAAGGTCATGACCTGGAACGTGCAATACCTGGCCGGCAAGCGCTACGTGTTCTGGAATGACCTGGCGCAAGGCGACGACGAAGCCCCGACCCCGGAAGACATGGCGTTCAGCCTCGATGAAGTGGCGCGGGTGATCCGCGACGAACAGCCCGACGTGGTGCTGTTGCAGGAACTGGATGACGGCGCCAAGGCCAGCGACTATCAGAACCAGCTCAAGCTGTTGCAGGAGCGCCTGACCGACCTCTACCCGTGCAGCGCCCACGCCTTTGACTGGAAGGCCGACTTCGTCCCGGATCCGCACATCTTCGGCAGCGTCGGCCGGCAACTCGCGACCCTCAGCCGCTACCGCATCGAACACGCCGAGCGCCTGCAATTGCCGGTGCAGCCGGCGAACCTCATCAGCCGTCAGTTCCAGCCGAAAGATGCGCTGCTCGCCACCACTTTGCCGCTCAGCGATGGCGGGCAACTGGTGGTGTTCAACACCCATCTGGATCGCGCCGTACAGCCGGACGACACCTTGCAGGCGCAGGTGACCGCGGTGGCCAAGGTTCTCGACAAACACGAAAGCCACGGCACGCCGTGGCTGATCGGCGGTGACTTCAACCTGTTGCCGCTCGGCCAGTACCGGCGCCTGCCCACCGAGCAGCGCACGCCTTACTCCGCCGACAGTGCGCTGCATGTGCTGTGGGACAAGTACCCGATGATCCCGACCAACAACGAAGCCAGCGGCATCGACCGCGCCAAATGGCTGACCCATTACCCCAACGACCCCGGCCTCAACGGCCCGGACCGCACGGTCGATTACCTGTTCTACAGCCCGAAGATCAAACGGGTCGAAGCCACGGTGCGGCAGGACGATACCTTGCGCATTTCCGATCATTTACCGGTGATTGCCAAGTTCCTCCTGCCGCCCAACTGACCTCAATGAGTCTCTTCGAGATCATCGTGCAACAGCCCGAAGATCTGCCGCTTCATGTCGATGAATGAGCGCTCCATCACCATGTCCAGGGTGCGTGGGCGTTCGATCGGCACATCGAGAATCTGCTTGATCCGCCCAGGCCGCGCGCCCATCACATACACCCGGTCGCCAAGCAGGATCGCCTCGTCGATGTCGTGGGTGACGAACAGCACGGTCTTCTTGCTGTTGCCCCACACCCGCAATAACAGCTGCTGCATTTGCAGGCGGGTCTGGCTGTCGAGGGCGCCGAAGGGTTCGTCCATCAGCAGGATCTGCGGATCGTTGGCCAGTGCCCGGGCAATCGCCACCCGCTGCATCATGCCGCCGGAGAGCTGCTTGGCGTAGTTGTCGGCAAATCCCGACAGGCCGACTTCGTGCACATAGTGATCGACAATCTCCTTGCGCTTGGCCGCCGGCATGCCCCGGCGCTTGAGGCCGAACTCGACGTTCTGCCGCACGGTCAGCCACGGAAACAGCGTGTAGCTCTGGAACACCATCCCGCGATCCGCGCCGGGGCCCTGCACTTGCTGGCCGCCGACGTAGATTTCGCCGGAGCTCGGCTCGGCCAGGCCGGCAGTGAGGTACAACAGACTCGACTTGCCGCAGCCCGACGGCCCGACCAGTACCGCGAACTGCTGATCCGGCACTTCGAACGACACTTCTTCCAGCGCAGTGAATGTACCGCCGCCGGGTTTGCTGTAGCGCAGGCTGACCTTGTCCACCTGCAACCTTGGCGCGGCGTGGGCCGGTGCGGCGACTGGCTCGATGAAACGACGGTTGGCAGCGGTTACTGAGCCCATGCGGCAATCCTCAAACGCAAGAAGCGGAACAGTTGATCGGTGACCAGGCCGAGCAGGCCGATGATCGCGATGGCGAGAAAAATCACATCGACCTGAAAGCCGCGCATGGCCTTGAGGCTCAAGTAACCAAGGCCACTCGATGCGGCGACCAGTTCGGCGACCACCAGATAGGTCCAGGCCCAGCCCATAGTCACCCGCAAGGTGTCGAGCACGCCGGGCAACGACGCCGGGGCGATCACATGCAGCACCGCGTCACGCCGGTTCGAGCCGAGGGTGTAGGAGGCGTTGATCAAGTCCTTGGAAATGCCTTTGGACACGTCGGCGATCATCACCAGTTGCTGGAAGAACACGCCGAAAATGATCACCGACACCCGCTGCTCCAGACCGATACCGATCCACAGGATGAACAGCGGCACGAACGAGGTCACCGGCAGGTAGCGGATGAAATTGACCAGCGGTTCGAGGAACGCCTGGACGATGCGAAAACTGCCCATCAACAAACCCAGCGGCACCGCCACCAGCGACGACACGATGAAACCGACCATCACCACTTCGACACTGGCCCAGACATGCTGGCCCAAGGTGCCGTCACGGCTCAGGCGCACGGCGGCTTCGACCACCGCGCCGGGCGTCGGCAGGAACATCCCCGGCACGACGCCGCCATAGGACAACCCGGCCCACAGGCCGACCAGCAACACCCAGGCCAGCCCGCTGGCGCTCCACACCACCGGCACCGGCAAGCCGGTCTTCGGCGTGATGCAACGGCTCAGCCATGAATTGCGCTTGAACATGACCAGTCTCCTAGAGCGGGCTGACGAAACGGTTATCCACCAGATCGTCGTTGCTGACGTTGTAGGGCTTGCCCTGCAATTCGCTGGCGGTTTCGTTGGCCAGTTTGATCAGCGGTGCGCTGTCACCCGGCTTGCCCGGCGAGCCAAGGAGTTTTTCGCTCATGGCCTGATCGTAGAAGCGCACGCCTTGCGCAGCGGCGGCCAGTTCCTTCGGATCGGACAGGTAACCACCGACGCCCTTGGCCATGATTTCGTACGCTTGCTGTGGATGGTCCTTGGTGTATTGCACCGCTTTGTAGAGACCGGCGACCAACGCCTTGACATCTTCCGGCTGCTTCTCGATCACCGTGCAGTTGAGCGCCACCACATCGACGATCACCCCCGGCGTACTGCTGCTGTCGATCAGCACCTTGCCCTGCTGCTTGTCGCGCACCATCGACAAATGCGGTTCCCAGGTCACGGCGGCAGGCACACGGCCGGCGATGAACGCGGTGGCGGCGTCGTCGGCAGTCATGTTCTGCACGGTGATGTCGCTCATGCTCATGCCGTTCTTTTTCAACAGGTACGAGAGCCAGAACTGCGAGGTCGACCCTTCGTTGACGGCCACGGCCTGGCCCTTGAGTTCTTGCAGGCTCTTCACGTTTTTACCGACCAGCACGCCATCGCCGCCATGGCTGTCATCCAGCGCGGCCACGGCCTTGAAACAGAACTGCGGGCGGTACTTCAGCACTTCGTCGATGGTCGACGCCGAGCCGGACAATTGCCCGGACGCCTGGGCGGCCATGTACATCGAAGCCTCTTCGACCACCGGCAATTCGACGGTCAGGCCGTTCTCCTTGAAGTAGCCCAGATCCTGAGCCAGATACAGGGTGCCGTAACCGACCCACGTGGTGTGGCCGATCGACAAGGTGCCGGCTTGGGCGGCGGTGATGGAAAGGGCGGAAATCGCCAGAGGACCTGCAAGACGGGTAAACAAGGACTTGTTCATGGAGCACTCCCAACGCTGTTGATTTAGTTGTCATGGGCAGTACGGCCAGCCTCGTCGGCGCGGATGCACGCTGCGGTCTCTGCTGGACTCTGGCGGGCAATGCCTTGGCTGGCGAAATCGATGTTGACCCAGGCTTGGCCTCAGGAAAACGAGGAAATAGTTAGACGCGAACGATGAAAAAACTGGGTAGTGCGCACCGCGAAAGGGCGCATCGGGCGGGGGCGCCCGGAGGGGGTGCAAGACAGCTAAAACAGTGGTGAGTCGACTGACGCAATCGCGAGCAAGCCCGCTCCCACAGGTTTCTTGGCTAACACAAATATTGTGTACGCTCGGGATCCCTGTGGGAGCGGGCTTGCCCGCGAAGGGGCCCTTGAGCCCTACGAATACCTAGAGGCGACCGTATTCCTGCGCCGTACGATCAACCGCTTTCAACGTCTTGCCCACCAGTTCGTCAATCTCTTCACGACTGGCAATCAACGCCGGCGCCATGATCATCCGCCCCAGCGTCGAGCGAATGATCACCCCCTCTTCAAAACCGATCGTGCGGCAGCGCCAGGCGATGTCGTTCTCATTGGCAAAGCGCTTGCGCGTGGCCTTGTCTTCGGCCAGTTGCAACGCCGCGACCATGCCGGTGCCCTGGATATCGCCCACCAGCGGGTGATTGCCGAACACCTCGCGCAGGCACTGCTGCAGGTACGGGCCGATGTCATCCTTGACCCGCGTCACCACGCCTTCATCGCGCAATGCCTTGAGGTTGGCAATCGCCACCGCCGCCGCCACCGGGTGCCCGGAATAGGTCAAACCGTGGGCGAACACACCGCCCTGCTCCACCAGCACGTCGGCCATTTTCTTCGACAGGATCAGGCCTCCCATCGGGATGTAACCAGAGGTCAAACCCTTGGCGATGGACAGGGTGTCCGGCTCGAAACCGAAGTATTCGTGGGCGAACCATTCGCCGGTACGACCGAAGCCACCGATCACTTCATCGGCGCACAGCAGCACGTCGTATTGGCGGCAGATGCGCTGGATTTCCGGCCAGTAGCTTTCCGGCGGAAAGATCATCCCGCCCGCGCCCTGGAACGGTTCGGCGATGAAGCCGGCAACCTTGTCCGCGCCCAGTTCGAGGATCTTCGCTTCAAGTTGGTGCGCCGCCCGCAGGCCGAATTCTGCCGGGGTCAGATTGCCTTCGTGGGCGAAGAAGTACGGCTCGTCGATGTGCGCGATGTCGGGAATCATCCCGCCCATTTCGTGCATGAACTTCATGCCGCCGAGGGCCGTCGCCGCCAGGGTCGAACCGTGATAGCCGTTCCAGCGGCCGATCATGACTTTCTTCTCGGGCTTGCCCAGCACCTGCCAGTAACGGCGCACGGTACGGATCAGCACCTCGTTGGCCTCGGAGCCGGAGTTGGTGTAGATCGCGTGGCTGTAGTGCCCCGGCAGCAGGCTGAACAGCAGCTCGGAGAGCTCGATCACCTGCGGGTGGGTGGTGTGGAAAAACATGTTGTAGTACGGCAACTGCTCCAGTTGCCGGCTCGCGGCGGCGTTCAGATCCTTGCGCCCGTAACCGAGGTTGGTGCACCACAGCCCGGACATGCCGTCGAGGTAGCGCCGACCGTCGTTGTCCCACAGGTGCAGGCGTTCCCCGCGCACCATCACCCGTGGGCCTTCGTCGTTGAGGGCCTTCTGGTCGACGAACGCATGAATGTGGTGCGCTGCATCGGCGGCCTGGTAGTCGCGGGTTTCACGTGACGTGGTCATCGCCGGATCTCCTTTCTTGTTGTGAGCGGCTGTCATGAGCGCAGTTGAAACCAGGTGGTTTTCAACTGGGTGTATTTGTCGAACGCGTGCAGCGACAGATCGCGGCCGAAACCGGATTGCTTGCCACCGCCGAACGGCACGGTCACGTCCAGCGCATCGACGCTGTTGACCGACACCGTACCGGCTCGCAATTGCCGCGCCACCCGGTGCGCGCGGTGCAGATCATCGGTCCACAGCGACGCCGCCAGACCGTAGACGCTGTCGTTGGCCAGTTGCACGGCATGGGCCTCGTCATCGAACGGCATCACCGCCAGCACCGGGCCGAACACTTCTTCACGAAACAGGGTCATGTGCGGCTGCACGCCGGTGAAAATCGTCGGCTGAACGAAGTTGTCCGAGCCGTTGAAACTCAGCTGCCGCCCGCCACAGACGCGGGTCGCGCCTTCGCGTTCGGCCTGATGGATGAAGCGCAGAATGCTTTCGGTCTGACGGGTGTCGACGATCGCCCCGGCCGCACTTGCCGGGTCCAGCGGATCGCCCGGTTGCCAGCGCTCGGCCTGAGCCTTCAGCCGCTCGACGAACTCGTCATGAATCGAGCGCTCCACCAGCAATCGCGAGTTGGCCGAGCAGACTTCGCCCTGATTGAAGAAGATCCCGAACGCGGCTTTCTGCGCCGCCAGATCCAGATCCTTGCAGTCGGCAAACACCAGATTGGCGCTCTTGCCGCCGCACTCCAGCCACACCTGCTTGAGGTTCGACTGCGCGGAGTACTGCATGAAATATTTACCGACCTGGGTCGAGCCGGTGAACACCAGGCAATCGACATCCGGGTGCAGGCCCAAGGCTTTGCCGGCCTGTTCGCCGAGCCCCGGCAGCACGTTCAGCACACCGGCCGGCAGCCCGGCTTCCAACGCCAGCTCGGCCAGACGCAACGCGGAGAATGGTGATTGCTCGGCGGGTTTGAGAATCACCGAGTTGCCCGCCGCCAGCGCTGGTGCCAGCTTCCACGCGGCCATGTCCAGCGGGAAGTTCCACGGCACCACGGCGGCGACCACGCCCAGCGCTTCGCGGGTGATGGTCGCCAGCACGTTCGAGGCGCTTGGCGCGACCTGATCGTAGAGCTTGTCGAGGCTTTCGGCGTACCAGCGAAACACCCCGGCGGCGCCCGGCACGTCGATGTTGTAAGCGTCCATCACCGGCTTGCCCATGTTCAGCGAATCGAGCAGCGCCAGCTCTTCGCGATGGGCCAGAATCAGGTCTGCCAGCCGCAGCAGCACTTGCTTGCGCTCGGTCGGTGAACGCCCGGCCCAGGTGCCGGCCTCGAACACCTGCCGCGCATTCTGCACCGCCGCGTCGACATCCTCTTCACCGCACGCGGCAACGTTTGCCAGCAGTTGGCCGGTGGCCGGGTTGATCGCGGCAAAGGTCTGCCCCGACTGCGCCGCACGCAGTTTGCCGTCGATCACGGCCTGGTACGGATAGCTCAATTCAGCGGCCTTGCGCTGCCAGTCTGCAAGCTCGAACACGGTGGTTGCTCCTTGGACTTCTATTCTTTTGAGAACAGTGCGCAGTGATAGTCGCTCAGGCCCGTGCGGGCTAAAACCAGTAAAAATGTCTTCGCAGACAATAAAAAAGGTAACCAGCCGATGGCCCCTTCGCGCGCGTATGGGGCTATTGTTCAGGGACAAAAAAACCGCCGACAGAACGGAGGCCGGCGGCTTACAAATTGCTTGGATGTGAAATCCGTTCGCTTTGAGGTTCACCGTGGCCGCTTACAATCTGCGTCAGTTGAAATACTTCATCACCACCGTCGAATGCGGCAGCGTCGCCGAAGCGTCGCGCAAGCTGTACATCGCGCAACCAGCGATTTCCACGGCGATCAAGGGGCTGGAAGACAGCTTCGGCGTGCAACTGCTGATCCGCCATCACGCCCAAGGCGTGTCGCTAACGCCTAGCGGCGCGCGGTTCTTCCGCAAGGCCCAGGAACTGCTGCGCATGGCCAAGGAGTTCGAACAGAACGCCCTCGCCGACAACGACGTGGTGGCCGGGCAGATCGATATCGGCTGTTTTGAAACGGTCGCGCCGCTGTACCTGCCGCAGTTGATTGCAGGCTTCTCGGCGCTGTATCCGGGGGTAAAGATCCGCATCCGCGACGGCGAACAACAGGAACTGGTGCAAGGCCTGACCTCGGGCACCTTCGACCTGGCGATCCTGTACAAGCACGACCTCGACGCCACCATCGAAACCGAACCGCTGATGCCGGCCCAACGACCTTACGCCCTGCTCCCGGCGGATCACCGCTTCGCCCAGCTCAAGCAGGTTTCGCTGCGGGACTTGTGCCTGGAACCGATGATCCTGCTCGACGTGCAACCGAGCCGCACCTACTTCGTCAGCCTGTTCGAAGAACTCGGGCTGTCGCCGCGCATCGAGTTCAGCTCACCTTCGATCGAAATGGTGCGCGGCATGGTCGGCCAGGGTTTCGGCTTCTCGATCCTGGTCACCCGCCCGCATTCGGAATGCACCTACGACGGCAAGAAAGTCGTGTGCGTGGACATCGTCGAAGACGTCACCGGCTCAGGCCTGGTGGCGGCGTGGCTCAAACGCGGACAACTGACCAAACCGGCGCAGTTGTTTGCCGATTATTGCCGGGAGCAGCTGACCGCGAAGGCCAGTCGCTGACCCTCAAGTACCGCGCGGTTTGGCTCGTGCGGTGGCTTCGGCCACCAGCGGGTCATCCGGCCAGTAATGCTTCGGATACCGCCCCTTCAGATCCTTCTTCACTTCGGCATAGGTGCTGCGCCAGAAGTTGGCCAGATCCTGCGTCACCTGCACCGGCCGCCGTGCGGGGGACAGCAGGTGCAGTTTGACCACTTGCCGGCCGCCGGCGATGCGTGGTGTGTCCGCGAGGCCGAACAACTCCTGTAAGCGCACCGCGAGAATCGGTGGCTGCTCGCTGTAGTCGAGGCGAATCGACGAGCCTGACGGCACGCTCAGGTGATGCGGCGCCTGTTCGTCGAGCTGTTGTGGCAGCGGC
Organism: Pseudomonas sp. 3-2; assembly: GCF_019710535.1. Lineage (NCBI taxonomy): Bacteria > Pseudomonadati > Pseudomonadota > Gammaproteobacteria > Pseudomonadales > Pseudomonadaceae > Pseudomonas > Pseudomonas sp. 3-2. The sequence continues at coordinate 5,583,551 of NZ_CP081200.1, forward strand.
CATGGCAGCAGATTACGGACGATGCTCGACAGGTCGAGGTTGGCGAAATGACTGAGGCGCGAAACCTTGCCCAGGTAAGGCATCAGCCAGTCTTCGAGGGTTTTCAGCAGTGTGGCGTCGCTGACATCCGGCCATTGGCTGTCGCCCTTGGCGTCCAGATCGAGCTGGCGCAGCAACGCGACTCGCGCCTGCCACTGGCGCAATTCCGGAGTCCACGGCAGCAGCTCGAGACCTTTGCGGCGCACCAGATTGACCAGCGCCTGACTGCGGGCGTTTTCGTCGAGACCAGTCAGCGGCTCGCGGCTGAGGATCAGTTCGCCGACCTTGCGCTGACGCTCGGCGCGCAACACGCCTTCGCGTTCGTCCCAGTCCAGTTGATCGACGTTGTGCACCTGTTCGGCGAGCACCGAATCGAACAGCGCCGGATCAAAATCCGCCGCCAGATAGATCCGTTCTTCACGCTGGCCTTGGCGGCTGCCGAGGTCGGCGATCACGATCCACGGTTGCTTCATCAGGCTGTCGGCTTCGGCGAACAGCGCCGCACGACCGTTGGCCAGACGATATTCGGCGCCACCAGGACGCCGCTGCTGTGCAACGCGATCCGGGTAGGCCAATGCCAGCAAGGCACCGAGCCAGCGCGGATGATCCGGGTCGGCGACCGGCTCGCTCGGTTGCCCACGCAAGTAGCCGCGATATTGCCGCGCCAATTGCCGGGCGCGCTGCACACCGCCCTGGGCACCACGAGCCGCGCGCTCTTCGCCGGACAGCAGCGCCAGACGACTGTGCAGATCGGCCCCGGCGCCACGCAAAATGTCGCGCTCGCCGAGCAACGCGGCGACGTCGCACGCCATGTTTGCCAATCCCAGTGCCTGACCGCGCAACAGCAAATGGGCGATGCGCGGATGTGCCGGCAATTCAGCCATGGCTTGACCGTGGCGGTTGAGGCTTTCGCCGTCCAGCGCACCGAGGCGCTGCAACAGGTCTTGAGCCTGTGCATAAGCGGCGGCCGGCGGCACGTCCAGCCAGATCAGATCACTCGGCGCCACACCCCAGCGCCCGAGTTGCAAGGCCAGGCCCGCAAGATCCGCCGAGAGGATTTCCGCACTGCCATAAGCCGCCAGTTGCTCATGCTGGTCCTGCGACCACAGGCGATAACACACGCCCGGCTCCAGACGCCCGGCCCGGCCCGCACGCTGGGTGGCACTGGCTTTAGAGATGCGTTGGGTGTCGAGGCGGGTCATGCCGCTGCCCGGGTCGAAACGCGGCACCCGCGCCAGCCCGGCGTCGATTACCACGCGCACGCCGTTAATGGTCAGGCTGGTCTCGGCGATGTTGGTGGCCAGCACCACTTTGCGCTGACCCGCCGGGGCCGGGTCGATGGCGGCGCGCTGTGCGTTCAGGTCGAGTTCGCCGTGCAACGGGCAAAGCAACACGTCGCTGCGCTCACCGATGGCGTCCACCAGCTGCTGATGAACACGGCGGATTTCCGCCTGCCCCGGCAGAAACACCAACAGGCTGCCGGTTTCATCGTGCAGCGCTTCGAGCACCGTTTGCGTGACGCGTTGATCGATGTATTCGCCGGGCTGGAACGGCCGGCCCCAGCGCATCGTCACCGGGAACATCCGGCCTTCGCTGCGCAGGATTGGCGCGTCGTCGAGCAGCCCGGCCAGACGTTCACCTTCAAGGGTGGCGGACATCAGCAGAATCTTCAGCGGTTGTTCAGCTCGAAACAGCTCGCGACCGTTCAGACTGAGCGCCAGCGCCAGATCGGCGTCGAGACTGCGTTCGTGGAATTCGTCGAAGATCAGCAGGCCCACGCCTTCCAGCGCCGGGTCGTCCTGCAAACGCCGGGTGAGGATGCCTTCGGTGACCACCTCGATGCGCGTATTCGGGCCGACCTTGCTGTCGAGGCGGATGCGATAACCGACGGTTTCACCGACCTTCTCGCCCAGCTCGCTGGCCAGCCGTTCCGCGGCTGCGCGGGCGGCCAGCCGACGCGGTTCGAGCATGAGAATGGTCTGCCCGTTCAGCCACGCTTCATTGAGCAGGGCCAAGGGCACGCGGGTGGTTTTACCGGCGCCGGGCGGTGCTTCGAGCACGGCTTCGTGGCGTGTCGCGAGGGCTTCACGCAGGGCGGGTAAAACGTCATCGATCGGCAACGAATTCATGCTGGCTCCAAAACAGAGGGCCGAGTATAACGGCGAACTGCCAGGCGTTCGTCAGGGTCTTAACTTCACACGATGACGCTTCGTTAACAGATGACTCAGGAGATTCCCATGCGCTTACCTTTTCGCCTGATCGGCGGTGTACTGGTTGCCACCCTGCTCACTCAGATCACCGCGTGCGGTTCGATTTTCTATCCCGACCGGCGCGGCCAGATCGACGGCAAGATCGACCCGGCGATTGCCGTGCTCGATGCCGTGGGCCTGCTGTTCTATATCCTTCCTGGCGTAATCGCGTTTGCCGTGGACTTCGCCACCGGCGCGATCTACTTCGAACCGGGCCACACGGCGCAAGTCGATCCGGCCAAGCTCAAGCAAGCCATCGGCCCGGACGGTCAAGTCGATAACTTGAAGTTGCAGGCTATTCTCGAAACGGAGCTGGGCCGCAATCTGCCGCTGGACGACCCGCGCCTGATCCAGCACAAGGGCAGCACTCAGCAACTGGCGATGTTCGGCCTGCAACCTGCCGCATAAGGAATTGACGCACCCATGACCACAAGCACCGAACACGCCCGCCTGCTGCGGCTGGCGACCCGCGCCTCGGTGGCGGTGGCCTGTACGCTGATCATCGCCAAAGCCATCGCCTGGTGGCTGAGCGGTTCGGTGAGCATGCTCGCCGGCCTCACCGACTCGGCCCTCGATGGCGTCACTTCGTTGCTCAATCTGCTGGCGGTGCACTACGCGCTGCGCCCGGCGGATGACGATCACCGTTATGGCCACGGCAAGGCCGAATCCCTGGCGGGCATGGCGCAGGCGCTGTTCATTGGCGGCAGTGCGGTGCTGATCGCGTTTCAGGCTTATGAGCGCCTGAAACATCCCGAGCCACTCGGCGCGCCGTGGCTGAGCATTGGTGTGATCGTGTTTTCCCTGCTGCTGACTGTCGCACTGTTGATGCTGCAGCATCGGGTCATCAAGCAGACCGGCTCCAACGCCGTGCGGGCGGACTCGCTGCATTACCGTTCGGACCTGTTGCTCAACGGCAGCATTCTGATTGCGCTGGTGCTGGCCGGGCTGGGGTTCGAGCAGCTGGATGCGTGGTTCGGTCTGGGGATCGCGGCGTACATCCTATGGAGCGCGATCCAGATCGCCCGGGAAAGTTTTTCGGTGCTGATGGATGAAGAGCTGCCGGCGGATGTCAGTCAGCACATGCTCGAACTGGCCTGCAGCGTACCGGGCGTGTTGGGCGCGCATGATTTGCGCACACGGATTTCCGGCAATCACTGGTTCGTGCAGTTGCACCTGGAACTGCCGGGGGAACTGACGCTGTCAGTGGCTCACGGCATCAGCGATCAGGCGGCAGATGCCATTCACAAAGCCTACCCACGGGCCGAAGTGCTGGTGCACGCCGACCCGCAGGAAGTGGTCAAAGCCGCTCGGGCTCAGTAGTTGACCTGATAACCGCGACTGCTCAGGCAATTGCCCTGGGCCTGGCGGTAGGCCTGCACCACTTCGGGCGCCGGTTGATAAGTCGCGGTGCGCGGATTGAAGCCGCTCTGCTGCACCGCGTACTGATAGCACTCATAGCCGTCGCGCTGAACCTGCTCAGGTGACTGACCGTTGGCCGGATAGGCCTCCACGTCGTAGCCATTGCCGGTCGGCTGCGGTGGTTGCTGCACCGGCGGTTCGACCACCACGTAATCCTGCGTCGCTTCCTGATAGGCGTAGTACGAGCCGGCGGCGAGGAACAGCAGCGAACCGCCGATCCACACCTCACGAGCGTAATCCGGCAGGTACTGGATGCGAATTCCGCGCGGCGGTTGGACCACGATGTAGCGCGGGCCTTGCGGGCGATACCAGTAGCCGCCGGAGTAGAAATAGTCCTGGCCGCGATACGGCACGCGGTAGTCGCGATCCGGGAAACGATCGATTACATGACCCGGCCGGTATTGCGGACCGGGGCCCCAGCCGTTGCCATGCCCGTCGGGGCGACCCGGCCAGCGGTTGTCGTTGGGGCGGTTGCCGGTCTGCCAGTTCTGGTGATAACCATTCTGCGGACGCTCGTCGCGGTAGTAACCCTGACGCGGTTCCTGGGTCTGGCGCACGGTGTCGGGGCGCGGCTGGATCGGCAGGTCATTGGCCGGCAGTTGCGGCGGCGGTGGCGGCTGGCGCACCGGGTTGGGGTTGTAGGCCGGACGTGGCTGGTTCTGGTTCTGCCACTGGCCATTGTTCGGTTGGCCGCGGTTCTGCTGGCCGTTGTGCTCGAACTGGCGGCTATTGTCGCCACGGATGATGTCGTTGTTCTGCCGCTGCGGATTGTCTTGGCCGCGCTGCTGATTGCCGCCGCCATGCCCCGGATTGTTACCCTGATGCTCCGGCCCGCGTCCGCCGCCGTCGGGGCCGCGATTCTGCGGCTCATCCGCCAGCGCTTGCGCACCGATACTCACACACAGAAAACCAACACTGGCCAGACGCCAGATGCGCGACTTCATGAAATTCCTCACTGCGGACTAGCGCCTGAAATTAAGAGGGCGTGTAGCTAAGACCGGGGATGGACACACCGGGTTCTGCTACAGGTTATCAGTCACGGCATTTATTTATTGAGCGAGAGGGGCCAAATCGCGGGCAAGAAAAAAGGGAGACCCGTCGGCCTCCCTTCTAGAGAACTTCGTCCTGGCTCGACGCTTTTGACGTCGGCTCACCTCACGCCGTCTTCTGGACAGTGTGCAGCTCGGGGGCCGGCACAACCCCGGTGGGGGTGGCGGCCGCGGCGGGCCGGATTGGGCGGGCCGCAGTGGACTGTGTTACCGAGCAGTGATTCTGGTGATAAGAATAGGCTCGGAGCCGCGACAGATGATTGCGAAGATTGCTCAAATAAACATCACTTGCGCAATTTTTAACCCTGGATAGATAATCTGCCGCAATAGTTAAGACAAAGGACCGTTTGATGAGCAAACTCGACCGTTACGACCTGAGTATTTTGGCGGAATTGCAGCGCGACGCCCGCATCTCCAACCAGGAACTGGCCGAGCGCATCGGTCTGTCGCCCTCCCCGTGCTCGCGCCGGGTCAAGCAACTGGAGGATGACGGCTACATCTCCCGTCAGGTCGCCCTGCTCGATCGAAAGATGCTCGGCCTGAGCCTGACCGCCTACGTGCTGATCGGCATGGACCGGCACACGCCGGAGCGTTTCGAGAACTTCGAAGCCGCAATCCGCACTTTGCCGCAAGTGCTGGAATGCAGCCTGGTGACCGGGGTGGATGCCGACTATCAGCTGAAAGTGGTGGTGCCGGACATGGATCACTATCAGAAGCTGCTGCTGGGGCATCTGACACGGATCGAAGGCGTGACCAGCGTGCGCTCGAGCTTTGTGCTGAATCAGGTGCTCAACAGCACCGAACTGCCGCTGACTCACCTGCGCAACTGAAATCGACGAATGACTGCGGCACACCGACGCAGGTCAATGCTGCGTCGTTCACCGCTGGCGTATACTCCCGGCCGCCCTTTCAGCCGCGCAGCGCCGGAGATGCCCGATGGATCCAGCAGTATTTGAAGAGTGGATGATGACTGGCCTTGTCAGCATCCTGATCATTTTCATGGGTTTCATCGTCTGGGATCTGGCGAAGAAGTCCAAGGCCGGGCGCTTCGGCTCGTTCATTCTGTTCTTCGTGCTGGGCCTGGGCGTGGCCGCGTTCATCATCAAGAGTGTGGTGATCGGCCTGATCGAGTCCGGCGCCTTATAAGCGCGCCGGCACTTCTTTCCACTGGCCCTGATCGAGCCCTTCGATCGTCCAGTCACCAATCCTGACCCGCACCAGCCGCAACGTCGGCAGCCCCACCGCAGCCGTCATCCGCCGCACCTGGCGGTTGCGCCCTTCGCGAATCACCAGCTCCAGCCAGGTTGTCGGAATCGTTGCGCGAAAGCGTACCGGCGGATTGCGCGGCCACAGCTCGGGCTCATCCAGTTGCCGCGCTTGCGCGGGCAAGGTCATGCCGTCATTCAGCTCGACGCCGTCACGCAGGCGCTGCAACTGCTCGGCTGTCGGCACGCCTTCGACCTGCACCCAATAGGTTTTCGCCAGCTTGTGCTTCGGGTCGGCGATCCGCGCCTGCAACTGGCCGTCGTTGGTCAGCAGCAGTAAACCTTCGCTGTCGCGGTCCAGCCGCCCGGCCGGGTAGATGCCCGGAATGTCGATGTAATCCTTGAGCGTCGCCCGCCCTTCACCGTCGCTGAACTGCGTCAGCACATCGAACGGTTTGTTGAACAGGATCAGCTTCGGCTCAGCGGGCGGTGCCTTGGCGACACGGCGCGGGGCTGAAGAAGCTGGCTTCGCGCCGGGACGGCGGGAAGGTGGACGTTGGGGACGGGACATAAGTGCACAGGCATTTGGCGATCAGGGCTGACAATGCTAGTGCCCCGACCGCCAAATGACCATGACAAACCGTTAGCGGAACGGCGGTTCGTCGAAGCTGCGCAGTTTGCGCGAGTGCAGCGAGTTGAGCTCGGTGCGCAGCAGATCCACCGCTTCAATGCCGATCTTCAAGTGCTGACTGACCGCACGTTCGTAAAACGCGTTGGCCGAACCCGGCAGCTTGATTTCACTGTGCAGCGGCTTGTCCGAAACGCACAGCAACGTGCCGTACGGCACTCGCAGGCGATAACCCTGGGCGGCGATGGTGCCGCTTTCCATGTCCACCGCCACGGCGCGGGACAGGTTGATCAGCGGTCGCTCCTGGGCCCAACGCAGTTCCCAGTTACGGTCGTCGTAGGTCAGCACGGTGCCGGTGCGCAGGCGTTTCTTCAGTTCTTCGCCTTTTTCGCCGGTGATGTTGGCCGCCGCTTGTTGCAGCGCCAGTTGCACTTCGGCCAGGGCCGGAATCGGAATGTTCGGCGGCACCACCCGGTCGAGAATCCCGTCGCGACGCATGTAAGCGTGAGCCAGCACGTAGTCGCCGATGGTCTGCGACTGACGCAGGCCGCCGCAGTGACCGATCATCAGCCAGCAATGCGGACGCAGCACGGCCAGGTGGTCGGTGATGTTCTTGGCATTGGACGGGCCGACGCCGATGTTGACCAAGGTCACGCCGTGGCCATCGCTGGCGATCAGGTGATAGGCCGGCATCTGGTAGCGGTGCCAGACCACACCGGCGGCAATTGCCGAGGCTTCGCCGTGATCCATGCCTTTTTCGATGATCACGTTGCCCGGCAGCACCATGCGCACGAAGCGCGGGTCGCGGCGCAGTTGTTCCAGGCCATGGACGATGAACTGGTCGACATAACGGTGATAGTTGGTCAGCAGAATCCACGGCTGCACATGGCGCCAGTCACTGCCGGTGTAGTGCACCAGACGACGAAGCGAGAAGTCGACGCGCGCCGCATCGAACAGCGCCAGCGGCAGCGGATCGGTGTTTTCCCAGTCGTAGAGGCCATCGGCGATGCCATCGGTGGCGGCGGACAGGTCGGTACTCGGGAACACTCGCGCCAGCACGGCAGCCGTGACGCCGGAGCCGGCCAGTTCATCGCCCTGCTCGACCACGTACGGGTACGGAATGTTCTGCCCGCTGACCCCGACTTCGACGGTCACGGTGAAGTCGTGCATCAGCGGCGTGAGCTGCTCGAGCAGGTATTTGCGAAACGCCTTCGGATGGGTAACGGTCACGCTGTAGGTGCCCGGCAGCTGCACCTTGGCGTAGGCGCGGGTGGTCTGCGGGACTTCACCCTGGCAGTGGTAGGTCAGACGCAGTTCGGGATAACGGAACAGGGCACGTTGCTCGGCGTCGGGCTCGACGCGGTCCTTGAGGTAACGCTTGAGCGCCGAGTTCAGCGCCGTGGTGGCCTGCTCATGCAGCTCGGCCAGACGATCCACGGCCTGTTCGGCGGTTTGAACGACAATAAACGCTTCGGTCACGATCAGCTTCCTGTGTTCTGACTTGCAGGGCTTCATCTTGCCTGCATCGTGGCGTCACGGAAACAGTGGCGTTGTGGGTTCACCCTAATCTTTCAAACAATGAAGATACCTGTGGGAGCGGGCTTGCCCGCGATGAGGCCATCACATTCAACATCGATGTTGACTGACAGGCCGTCATCGCTGGCAAGCCAGCTCCCACAGGGTATTGCAGTGTGTGGGAGATTTGCTTCAGAAACCTTGCGGTGTCGAGCGAGCGACGATGGCCTCGACATCCAGCCCACGCGGCAACGCGCCGTAGACCCGGCCGCCACCGCTCAGGCGACTGGCGATAAAAGCATCGCTGACCGCCGAATTCCCGGCCTCCAGCAGCAGCTTAGCTTGCAGTCCCAAAGCGATGTCTTCGGTCAATTGCCGAGCGCGGTACTGAATGTCACTGGTGTCCTTGAACTGCGCCTGCAATTGCTGAATGTGCGCGGCCAGACGCTTTTCTCCATGGCCGTCGCCCAACTCGCTGAACAGCACATCGAGCACGCCCGGCTCTTTCGACAAGGCGCGCAGCACGTCGAGGCATTGCACATTGCCGGAGCCTTCCCACGTCGAGTTCACCGGTGCCTCGCGGTACAGACGCGGCAGAATGCTGTCTTCGACATACCCGGCGCCGCCCATACACTCGGCGGCTTCGTTGATCATCCCCGGCGCACGTTTGCAGATCCAGTATTTGCCCACCGCTGTCACCAGCCGGGCGAACTGCGCTTCATGGCCGTCGTCCAGATGATCCAGCGCCTTGCCCATGCGCAGGCTCAGAGCCAGCGCGGCTTCGCTTTCCAGCGCCAGATCGGCCAGCACGTTCTGCATCAGCGGTTGTTCGCTGAGCAGTTTGCCGCCGACCTTGCGATGGGCGCAGTGATGGCTGGCCTGGGTCAGCGCCTGACGCATCAGCGAACTGGAGCCGACCATGCAGTCGAAACGGGTCATGGCCACCATCTCGATGATGGTCGGCACGCCGCGTCCTTCCTCGCCGACCATCCACGCCAGCGCGCCACGGAACTCCACTTCGCTGGAGGCGTTGGACTGGTTGCCGAGTTTGTTTTTCAGGCGCTGGATGTAGAACTGGTTGCGCGTGTCGTCCGGACGATGGCGCGGCAGCAGGAAACAGCTCAGGCCCTTGTCGGTCTGCGCCAGCGTCAGGAACGCATCACACATCGGCGCCGAACAGAACCACTTGTGCCCCACCAGTTCATAAGCCTGGCCCGGGCCACTGGCGCCGACCGGATAAGCCTTGGTGGTGTTGGCGCGCACGTCGGTGCCACCCTGCTTCTCGGTCATCGCCATGCCGATGGTTACGCCAGCCTTGTGGGCCATGCCGACATTGCGCGGGTCGTATTCGGTGGCAAGGACTTTCGGCAGCCATTGCTCAGCCAGATTCGGCTGTAAACGCAGCGCGGGGACACTGGCGAAGGTCATGGTCAGCGGGCAACCGCTGCCGGCTTCTGCCTGGCTGTGCAAATAGGTCATGGAGGCACGGGCAACATGAGCGCCGTCCTGTGGATGAGCCCAGGGCAACGACGTCAAGCCATGTTCGATGGCGGTGCGCATCAGCTCGTGATACGCCGGATGAAACTCCACCAGGTCGATGCGATGACCGTAGCGGTCATGGCTGGCGAACACCGGTTTGTTTTGATTGGCGAGGAACCCGGCCTCCATCAACGGGCCGCCGGCCAAGGCGCCGTAAGCGTCGATCCGCGACTCGGCCCAGCCGGCGCCGAACCGCCGCGACCACTCCTGCAATGGCAGGTCAATGCGGTACAGGTTGGTGCCGTCCAGCGACGGTGGCTGGTTGGTGACTTCGTGGGTTTCGGCGAACTGATGCAGGTTCATGACGGGGCTCCTTGATCGGCCAGAACCTCAGTTAAGCACCGCCCCGAAACCGATCAAAGTGTCATATCGGCCTTAATACCGACGCTTTCACCCTGTCAGCAACTCAACACCCGCCGCTGCATCGCCACCTGCAGATCCTCGAATTTCACCGGTTTGCTCAGGTAGTCGATCGAGCCACCCGACGCACAATGCTCGCGATCCGCCCCCAGCGCGATCATGAACACCGGCAGATGAGCGCATCCCGGCAGGTCACGAATCTGGCAACACAGCGATGCCCCGTCGAGCGGCGGCAACTGGCAGTCGATCAGCACCGCATCGAAGCGCTCGCGCTGCAAACAGTCGAGCGCCGCCGCGCCGTGGTCGGCAGTGCGCACCCGAAATCCGAGCTTGAGCAACATGCCGCGCATCACCAACTGGTTGACGCTGTTGTCGTCCACCAGCAGCACGGTGCAATCCTGCGGCGCGCGCACGGTGTCGCGGCTGAACGCGGGCACGGCTTCCACTTCCGGCAACTCAAACTCGACATCCAGTTGAAAGCGGCTGCCACTCCCCGGTTCGGAACGGTGCGTGAGCTTGCCACCGAGCAATTCCACCAGTTGACGGCAGATCGCCAGGCCGACGCCCAGCCCGCCATATTCGCGGGTCATCGAGCCGTCGAGCTGGAAGAACCGCTGATACATCGTCGCCTCGCCCAGATCGGTAAAACCGATGCCGGTGTCGATCACCGCGAAGGACAGCGCCAGGCGATTGTCCGTCGACGGTTTGCCGGTGACCCGCAAGGCGAGGCCGCCGACGCGGGTGAACTTGATCGCGTTGTCCAGCAGGCATTCCAGGCATTGCGCGAGTTTGGCGCTGTCGCCGTGCAGGCGATCCGGCAGGGTCGGCAGCACGTCGACCTTGAAGTCCAGCGACTTGCTCGAAGCATTGCCATCGAACTGCATCCGCAACGCCTCGACCACCCCGCGCAGGCTGAAACTGCCCGGCGTGGCCTTGAGCTTGCCGGCCTGCAATTCGGTCAGGGTCAGGATGCCGTTGACCATGCGCATCATGTCTCGCGCCGAACCGGCGGCGGTCTGCTGGTATTGCTCCAGTTCCGGATCGAGTTCGACGGTCTGCATCAGCTCCAGCGAACCGATCACCCCGTTCATCGGCGTGCGTAGTTCGTGGGTCAGGGTCGCGAGGAATTCGTCCTTGAGCTTGTTGCTGTGGGCCAATTGCTGGTTCAGCACTTCAAGTTTCTGGCCGGCGTCGAACAGGGTCTGCGCCTGTTGTTCGCGCATGGCGTTGATGCGGTCAGCCAGCGCCAGGGACAGCAGCGCCACTTCAATGGCCGAACCGATCTGGCTGGCGTACATGGTCAGGAACACATTCGGCAGCAGGCCCAGCACCATCATGGTGTTGACGATGCCGCCGATCAGGAACGCCGACCAGGCAATGATGAAATAGCGCGCCACCCGCAGGCCGCGCCACCAGGCCAGGATCCCGGCGGCGAAAATCACCACGGTAAAGGTCAGGGCCAGGGTCGTCGCCAGGCGCAGGGCCAGGCCATAACTGGTCATCAACGACAGGCCGATCACCACGGCGCCGAACGCTATCAGGGCAATCAGCAGGCGATCGAGCCAGCGGCTGTGGTTCCTGGTCTGCAGGAAGCTGCGGGCGAACTGGCTGCCGAACAGCCCCGCACAACCGATGAAGAACGGCGTGGCGGCGTTGGCCCACCACGGGTTATCCGGCCAGAAATACTCGACCGCCGCGCCGTTGACCGAGAGCTGATAAAGGCCGAACGAAGCGATATAGAAGATGTAATAGAGGTAACTGGTGTCGCGCACGCTGAGGTAAATGAACAGGTTGTAGACCAGCATCCCCAACAGCACGCCATATATGATCCCCAGCACGTACAGGCGCACCGGCTGGTCTTCGAGGTACGCGGTGCTCGACCACAACGTTACCGGCGCCTGGATCGAGCCTTCGCTGGACAACCGCAGGTAAACGGTTCGTTGCTGATCCGGCTTGAACGCCAGGTCGAACAGGTAATTGTTCTGGCGGATCTCGCGACTGGCGAACGGCAAGGCGTCCCCGGTCTGCCGCACCAGACGGTAGTCGCCGGCGGCATCGGGCAGATACAGGTCGAGATGATCGAGCGGCGGATACGCCAGTTCCAGCAGCCAGCTGCGCTGCGCCGACGGGTTGGTCGGGCGGTAATGCAGGTCGATCTTCAGCCAGAACGCCGAGCGCGAATAACCGGCATTGAGCGTGGCTTTGTCATGGGGTTTGAAGTTTCCGGCGGCGGCTTGCGCGCGGACGTCGGCAATGCTCGCCTCACCGCTCGGGTCTTCGAACACTTGCAGGGATCGACCCAGCGGGAGGCTCTGGGTGAACTCGTCGAACTCGACGGCGCTTGCCAGGAGGGGCAAGCAGAACAGCAACATCAACAAATAGCGCATTGAAGCCCCAGCGTGGCTTGGCCGGTTGTGTCAGGAAGCCCCCCATTCCCTTTGAGATGACGTAAAACCGGTATTACCTGTTATTGGTTTGGATCCACTCTAGCATAGCCGTTGATGGCCATTGAGCACCATGGAAATTTTTCCCACAAAGGCTCTAGAACGGGCGTTCCAGAGCAAAACACCGGACTAGAGCTGTTGGCTCGGTCAGATTGTGGCAAGCGCTGTGGATCTCGCTACCCGGGTTATCGGCCGCGCACTGCGCCACAACACCCGGAAAACAGGTTTGGTGGTAAGCTCGCGCACCATGAATATCTACAGCTCACGCCCCGTTGTCCTCTGTCTCTCCGGCCACGACCCCAGTGGTGGCGCCGGCCTGCAGGCAGATATCGAAGCCCTGCTCGCTCAGGGTTGCCATGCGGCTCCGGCCGTCACCGCCCTGACCGTGCAAGACACCGTCAACGTCACTGACTTTCGCGTCCTCGACCGTGAGTGGGTACTGGCCCAGGCCAATGCCGTGCTCAACGACTCCGAAGTCGCGGCGGTGAAACTGGGCATGCTCGGTTCCCTGGAAATGGTCGACACCGTCGTCGAACTGCTCCAGGCGCACCCGCACTTGCCAGTGGTCTGCGACCCGGTGCTGCGTGCCGGCGGCGGCGGACGCCTGGGCAAGGACGAAGTCGGCTACGCCATGCGCGAACGCCTGCTGCCGCTGTCGATCATCGCCACCCCCAACCTTCCCGAAGCCCGGATCCTTGCCGAACTGCCGGAAGGCACCGCGGACGAGTGCGCTGAAAAACTCCTGCCGTTCATCAAGAACCTGCTGATCACCGGCGGTCACGGCGACGAAACCGAAATCCACAACCGCCTGTACAGCCGCGACGGTCTGCGCGAAACCTTCAAGTGCCAGCGCCTGCCCGGCAGCTATCACGGTTCCGGCTGCACCCTGGCCAGCACCCTCGCCGGCCGCCTGGCACTGGGCGAAAACCTCGCCAGCGCGGTGCGTACTGCGCTGGATTACACTTGGCGCACCCTGCGCGATGCCGAACAGCTGGGCAAAGGCCAGTTCGTGCCGCGTCGTCTGCCGCTGGATTTCTGTTCCTGATGTTCCGAGCCTGAGGTCTGCGCGATGAAACTACGTGGCCTGTATGCCATCACCGACAGCCAGTTGCTGGCCGGCAAGTTTCTGTCCTACGTGGAGGCGGCGCTGGAAGGCGGCGTCACCCTGCTGCAATACCGCGACAAGAGCAGCGACGAGGCCCGCCGTCTGCGTGAGGCCGAAGCCCTGCGCGATCTGTGCGAGCGCTACAAGACGCAACTGATCATCAACGATGACGCCGAACTGGCCGCGCGCCTGAACGTCGGCGTGCACCTGGGCCAGACCGACGGCCCGCTGTCGCCGACCCGCGCCCTGCTCGGCTCCAAGGCGATCATCGGTTCGACCTGCCACGCGCAGCTGGAACTGGCCGAACAGGCCGCCAGGGAAGGCGCGAGTTACGTCGCCTTCGGTCGGTTCTTCAATTCCAACACCAAACCCGGTGCACCGAGTTGCAGCCTCGATCTGCTCGACGAAGCCAAGCGCACCCTGCACCTGCCGATCTGCGCGATCGGCGGCATCACCCTCGACAACGCTGCGCCATTGGTGGCCCACGGTGTCGATCTGCTGGCCGTGGTCCATGGCCTGTTCGGCGCCGACAGCAGCGCCGAAGTGACCCGCCGCGCCCGCGCCTTCAATGAATTATTAAAAGTCTGAGAGCCCGATCATGTCTCGTTCCGAAACCCTGTTTGCCAACGCCCAGAAACACATTCCCGGTGGCGTGAACTCGCCGGTGCGCGCGTTCAAGAGCGTTGGCGGCACGCCGCTGTTCTTCAAGCACGCCGAAGGCGCCTACGTCACTGACGAAGACGACAAGCGTTATGTGGATTACGTCGGCTCCTGGGGCCCGATGATCCTCGGCCACAGCCACCCGGACGTGCTGGACGCAGTGCGTAACCAGTTGCAGCACGGCCTGTCCTACGGCGCGCCGACCGCGATGGAAACCGAGATGGCCGACCTGGTCTGCTCGCTGGTGCCGTCGATGGAGATGGTGCGCATGGTCAGCTCCGGCACCGAAGCGACCATGAGCGCGATCCGTCTGGCCCGTGGTTTCACCGGCCGCGACAGCATCATCAAGTTCGAAGGCTGCTACCACGGTCACTCCGACAGCCTGCTGGTCAAGGCCGGCTCCGGCGCACTGACCCAAGGCGTACCAAGCTCGGCCGGCGTACCGGCAGCGTTCGCCAAACACACCCTGACCCTGCCGTTCAACGACATCGACGCGGTTGAAAAAATGCTCGCCGAAGTCGGCCAGGACGTCGCGTGCATCATCGTCGAGCCAGTGGCCGGCAACATGAACTGCGTACCACCGGCGCCGGGTTTCCTGGAAGGCCTGCGCAGCCTGTGCGACAAGCACGGCGTGGTGCTGATTTTCGACGAAGTGATGACCGGTTTCCGCGTCGCCCTCGGCGGTGCCCAGGCCTACTACGGCGTGACCCCGGACCTGACCACCTTCGGCAAGATCATCGGCGGCGGCATGCCGGTCGGCTGCTTCGGCGGCAAGCGCTCGATCATGGAGCGCATCGCGCCGCTGGGTCCGGTCTATCAGGCGGGTACCTTGTCGGGTAACCCGCTGGCGATGGCCGCCGGCCTGACCACCCTGCGCCTGATCAGCCGTCCGGGTTTCCACGCCGAGCTGACCGACTACACCACGCGCCTGCTCGACGGCCTGCAACAGCGCGCCGATGCCGCCGGCATTCCGTTCGTGACCACCCAGGCGGGCGGCATGTTCGGTCTGTACTTCAGCGGTGCCGACGACATTGTTACGTTTGAAGACGTAATGGCCAGCGATGCAGCGCTGTTCGGCCGCTTCTTCCACCTGATGCTGGAAGGTGGCGTGTACCTGGCACCGAGCGCCTTCGAAGCCGGTTTCACCTCGATCGCCCACGGCGAAGCCGAACTGAAACTGACCCTCGACGCTGCCGAACGCGCCTTCGCCAAGTTGAAGTAAAACGCCCCGCCGCTGACGTTGGCCATTGCCAGCGTCAGCGTTCTCCTACATCTGCACGCCTTTTCCGACATGCCTGCCAAAAATCTCCCATAAAGTGGGCGATATATTTCCCGCGCAGCAGAAAATCGAGTAAAGACTTTGTAAGGATGGCCCTGCTTATTTCATAATGCGCGCTTATTGGATCCCTCGACGGGTCCGCGCGCCCTTCAGAGGTAAGTCGATTCCCATGAACCGCACCGGCCGCACCCTTGCCTTGGGCTGCCTGTTGCTCCTTCAGCCGCTGCTCGCACATGCACAAGCAGGCGGCAACTCGTTGTTGATCCCGGCGATGGGTCGCTGCACCCTCAATACTCAGCCGCAAGACGTCACGCAGGCCCTCGCCGCCTGCCAGAAAGCGGCGGACGAGGGGGATGCGCAAGCGCAATACGAGTTGGGTGAGTTCTACTACGACGGCAAGAATACGCCGCGCGACCTCAATCAAGCCCTGAGCTATTTCGAAAAGGCCTCGCTGCAGGGTCACGCCCAGGCGCAGTTCAAGCTCGGCACCATGTTCTTCCACGGGGAAGGCGTGCAGGCCAACAACATTCAGGCCTACATCGTGCTGAAGATGGCGGCGGTCAACGGCGCCGAAGACGCGCTCGACACCGCCGACGAAGTTTCTGAAAAGATGTCCCGCGAGGATCTGGAAACCGCCACCCAGGTGCTCGGGCAAATTTTCCGTAAATACCTGATGGAACTGCAAAGCGCCGACGGGCGTACGCCGTTCTCGCCCCTTCCCTGATTTCTCTATAGATTTTTCTGGCTTGCTCGCGAATGAGGCGACTCGGTCTTACGGTTTACTTCTCAGGCATCGGCATCGGAAACGGCATCACGTTACCAACGCCGCCACGGGCTTCGCTGATCTTCGGCGTTCCCAGACGCTCGACCTCGTCGATGCGCACGATCGAGTGCATCGGCACAAAGCTGCGCACCACACCTTCGAACTGCGCCTTGAGCTTTTCTTCGCTCGGGTCGACGACGACTTGCGTGCGCTCGCCAAAGACGAACTCTTCCACTTCCAGGAAGCCCCACAGATCACTTTGATAGATCTGTTTGGCGTACATTTCGAACACCTGGCCCTGGTTGAGGAAAATCACCTTGTAGATTGGAGCTTCGCGTTTGGTCATGGCGGGCAGACAGCATCGGGGTAAAAAATGAGGGCGCGAACTATAGCATAGCCACCGGACGCACAGCGGTAGGAACCTGGGGACATGTTCCCTATAATGCGCGGTTCTTTGAACCACGTGACGACCCTATTCCATGGCCAAGAAGCTTTACATCGAAACCCACGGTTGCCAGATGAACGAGTACGACAGCTCGCGCATGGTCGATCTGCTGGGCGAACACCAGGCCCTGGAAGTCACGGCGCGCGCCGAAGATGCCGACGTGATCCTGCTCAACACCTGCTCGATCCGCGAACGCGCCCAGGACCGGGTGTACTCCCAGCTCGGCCGCTGGCGCGAACTGAAACTGGCGAACCCGGACATGGTGATCGCCGTCGGCGGTTGCGTGGCCAGCCAGGAAGGCGCGGCGATCCGTGATCGCGCGCCGTATGTCGACGTGGTGTTCGGCCCGCAGACCCTGCACCGCCTGCCGGAAATGATCGACGCCGCGCGCATCAGCAAGCTGCCGCAAGTCGACGTCTCGTTCCCGGAAATCGAAAAATTCGACCACCTGCCCGAGCCGCGCATCGACGGCCCCAGCGCCTACGTGTCGGTGATGGAAGGCTGCAGCAAGTACTGCACGTTCTGCGTGGTGCCTTACACCCGCGGCGAAGAAGTCAGCCGCCCGTTCGACGACGTGATCGCCGAGATCATCCACCTGGCCGAAAACGGTGTGCGTGAAGTGACCCTGCTGGGGCAGAACGTCAACGGTTATCGCGGGTTGACCCACGACGGTCGCCTGGCGGATCTGGCGGAACTGATCCGCGTGGTCGCGGCGGTCGACGGCATCGACCGCATCCGCTACACCACCTCGCACCCGCTGGAGTTCTCCGACAGCCTGATCCAGGCCCATGCCGAAGTGCCGGAACTGGTGAAGCACCTGCACTTGCCGGTGCAGTCGGGTTCGGACCGGATCCTGGCCGCGATGAAGCGCAACCACACGGCACTGGAGTACAAATCCAAGCTGCGCAAACTGCGCGCCGCCGTACCGGGCATCTGCATCAGTTCGGACTTCATCGTCGGCTTCCCGGGGGAAACCGAGAAAGACTTCGAACAGACCATGAAGCTGATTGCCGACGTCGGTTTCGACTTTTCCTACTCGTTCGTCTACAGCCAGCGCCCGGGCACCCCGGCCGCCGATCTGGCCGACGACACCCCGGAAGAACTGAAGAAAGAACGCCTGAACGCCTTGCAGCACCGTTTGAATCAGCAAGGGTTCGAGATCAGCCGACAAATGGTCGGTTCGATCCAGCGGATTCTGGTGACCGATTATTCGAAGAAAGACCCGGGCGAGCTGCAAGGGCGAACCGAGAATAACCGTATCGTCAACTTCCGCTGCGACAATCCGACCCTGATCGGCCAGTTCGCCGACGTGCACATCGACGCGGCGCAACCGCACTCGCTGCGCGGCTCGCTGATCCAGTAACACCGCATATTTCCCTTGTGGGAGCGGGCTTGCTCGCGAAGACGTCGTATCAGCCACTATTGACTGTGCTGACACACCGCTTTCGCGAGCAAGCCCGCTCCCACAGGAACTGTGATTGATCTTGCGCTATTTAAGAGCTTTCGCACCCACGCCACTGGCGTTATCCTTCAATTCATCCCAATTGCCCCAGGGCGGCTAAATACGACCTTGAACGCACCCATCGAACCACATCGTTTTATCCTCGAGCCCTTTGAGGCTCGCCGCTTCGCCAATCTGTGCGGGCAGTTCGACGAGCACCTGCGCCTGATCGAACAGCGCCTGGCCATCGAGATCCGCAACCGCGGCAATCAGTTCGAGCTGATCGGCGAACCCAAGCACACCACTTCCGCGGAAAACCTGATTCGCCGCCTGTACCGGGAAACCAAGGGTTCAGAGCTGTCGCCGGATACGGTTCACCTGTTCCTCCAGGAATCGGCCGTCGAGCAACTGGACAACCACGCCCCCGCCGAAGCCTCCGTCGCCCTGCGCACCAAGAAAGGCATGATTCGCCCACGCGGCTTGAATCAGCTGCGCTACGTGAAGGAAATCCTCGGCAACGACATCAACTTCGGCATCGGCCCCGCCGGTACCGGCAAGACCTATCTGGCCGTGGCCTGCGCCGTCGATGCCCTGGAGCGCGAGCAGATCCGGCGCATCCTGCTGGTGCGTCCGGCGGTCGAAGCGGGTGAAAAACTCGGCTTCCTGCCCGGCGACCTGTCGCAGAAGATCGACCCGTACCTGCGCCCGCTCTACGACGCGCTGTACGAGATGCTCGGCTTCGAATACGTGGCCAAGCTGATCGAGCGTCAGGTGATCGAAGTTGCGCCGCTGGCCTACATGCGCGGTCGCACGCTGAACAACAGCTTCATCATTCTCGATGAAAGCCAGAACACCACCGTCGAGCAGATGAAGATGTTCCTGACCCGGATCGGTTTCGGCTCCACAGCTGTGATCACCGGCGACATCACCCAGGTCGACCTGCCGCGTGGCACCAAATCCGGACTTCATCACGTCATCGAAGTCCTGAAAGATGTGCCGGGCATCAGCTTCACCCATTTCCAGCCCAAAGACGTGGTGCGCCACCCGTTGGTGCAACGCATCGTCGAAGCCTACGAGCGCTTCGAGACGCGTATCGCTGAAGAAGCGCCAAAGGACACTCGCCACGATGCTTGAGCTTGACCTGCAAATCGCGACCGAAGCGTCTGCGCCGACCGAAGCCGAATTCCGCCAATGGTGCGAACTGGCCTTGCGTCAGCGCACCGCCGACTCGGAAATGACCATTCGTCTGGTCGACGAGGAAGAAGGCCGCGAACTGAACCACACCTGGCGGCACAAGGATTACGCGACCAACGTCCTGTCCTTTCCCGCCGAAGTGCCCGACGAGTTTCTCGACATTCCATTGCTGGGCGATCTGGTGATCTGCGTGGCCGTGGTCGAGCGCGAAGCTGCCGTACAGGGCAAGGAACTAAAGGCCCACTGGGCACATCTGGTCATTCACGGCTGCTTGCATCTGCTTGGTTACGACCATATAGATGACGAGGAAGCCGAGGAAATGGAAGCACTGGAACGCGAGTTGCTTGCCGAATTGGGTTATCCCGATCCGTACGCGGACGACGAAACCGAAACATCCCCTACTGTTACAACAAAGGATTCAGAGTAATCGCTATGAGCGAAGATCGATCGAGCAACGGGCAAAAGTCATGGCTGGGTAAACTGACCCAGGCTTTTGCCCACGAGCCGAAGAACCGCCAGGAGCTGCTTGAGCTGCTGCGCGATGCACATCAGAACAAACTGCTGGACAGCGAAGCGTTGGCCATCGTCGAAGGCGCCATCCAGGTGGCTGACCTGCAGGTTCGCGACATCATGGTGCCGCGCTCGCAGATGATCAGCATCAAGGCGACCCAGACACCCCGCGAATTCCTCCCCGCCGTGGTCGACTCGGCCCACTCGCGCTACCCGGTCATCGGCGAAAGCCATGACGACGTG
Organism: Pseudomonas sp. 3-2; assembly: GCF_019710535.1. Classification (NCBI taxonomy): domain Bacteria; kingdom Pseudomonadati; phylum Pseudomonadota; class Gammaproteobacteria; order Pseudomonadales; family Pseudomonadaceae; genus Pseudomonas; species Pseudomonas sp. 3-2. The sequence continues at coordinate 5,603,638 of NZ_CP081200.1, forward strand.
ATGGGCGTGCTGCTGGCCAAGGATCTGCTGCCGCTGATCCTCAAGGAGAACGGCGACAGCTTCAACATCAAGGACCTGCTGCGCCCGGCCACCTTCGTGCCGGAGTCCAAGCGCCTGAACGTGTTGCTGCGCGAATTCCGCGCCAACCACAACCACATGGCCATCGTGATCGACGAATACGGTGGTGTGGCCGGTCTGGTGACCATCGAAGACGTGCTCGAGCAGATCGTCGGCGACATCGAAGACGAACACGACGTCGAAGAAGACAGCTACATCAAGCCGCTGCCCAGCGGTGATTTCCTGATCAAGGCCCTGACGCCGATCGAAAACTTCAACGAATTCTTCGACAGCGAATTCTCCGACGACGAGTTCGACACCGTCGGCGGGCTGGTGATGAGCGCGTTCGGGCACTTGCCAAAACGCAACGAAATCACTGAAATCGGCGCCTATCGCTTCCGCATCCTGAACGCCGACAGCCGTCGGATTCACTTGCTGCGACTCACGCCAATCGCCCGGTAAATTTAAGGACTGAAATGCGCTGGACAACCCGCCCCGGCTGGCCCGGTAACCTGCTGGCCGTGGCGGCCGGTGCAATCACCACCTTCGCTCTGGCACCGTTCGATCTCTGGCCGCTGGCCCTGCTGGCGGTCGGCCTGTTCTACGCCGGCCTGCGCGAGCTGAGCCCACGTCAGGCACTGGGTCGTGGCTGGTGCTTCGGTTTCGGCCTGTTCGGCGCCGGCACCAGTTGGATCTATTACAGCATCCACCACTTCGGCGGAGCTTCGGTGCTGCTGGCCGGTTTCCTGATGCTGATCTTCACGGCGGCCATTGCCTGGTTCTTCGCCCTGCCCGCCTGGCTCTGGGCGCGCTGGTTGCGGCGTAACGAAGCGCCGGTGGCCGACGCCCTTGCATTTGCGGCGCTATGGGTAGGCCAGGAAGCTTTCCGCGGCTGGTTCCTCACCGGTTTTCCGTGGCTGTATTCCGGTTACAGCCAGCTCGATGGCCCGTTGGCCGGACTCGCGCCGGTGGGCGGCATGTGGCTGGTGTCGTTCGTCCTCGCACTGACCGCTGCACTGATCTACAACGCACCGCGCCTGCTGCAAACCCGCCGCAAAGCGTTCATCGCTGCTGGGCTGGTATTGCTGATAGGACCATGGGCAGCGGGCATTGCACTCAAGGGTCATGCCTGGACCAGCCCGGCCGGCGCGCCGCTGACCGTTGCTGCGATTCAGGGCAACGTCGCACAAAGCATGAAATGGGACCCGGCCGAGCTCAATGCGCAACTGGCGCTGTACCGCGACCTTAGCTTCCGCTCCAAACCGGTCGACCTGTTGATCTGGCCTGAAACCGCTGTCCCGGTGCTCAAGGAGTCCGCCGAGGGCTACCTGACCATGATGGGCAACTTCGCCGCCGAGCGTAAATCGGCGCTGATCACCGGCGTGCCGATCCGCGAAATGGTCCGTCACGAAAAACGCTTCTTCAACGGCATCACCGTAGTCGGCGAAGGCGACGGCACTTATCTGAAGCAGAAACTGGTGCCGTTCGGCGAATACGTACCGTTGCAGGACATCCTGCGCGGGCTGATCGCGTTCTTCGACCTGCCGATGTCCGACTTCGCCCGCGGCCCTGCCGATCAGGCGCTGTTGCAAGCGAAGGGCTACCAGATCGCGCCGTTCATCTGCTACGAAGTGGTGTATCCGGAATTCGCCGCAGGCCTGGCGGCACGCAGCGATCTGCTGCTGACGATCAGCAACGACACCTGGTTCGGTACGTCAATCGGCCCGCTGCAACACCTGCAAATGGCGCAGATGCGCGCGCTTGAAGCAGGACGCTGGATGATTCGCGCGACCAACAACGGCGTGACCGGGCTGATCAACCCGTTCGGCCAGATCACCGAGCGAATTCCGCAGTTCGAGCAGGGCGTGCTCTACGGCGAAGTGGTGCCGATGCACAACCTGACGCCGTATCTGCAATGGCGCTCGTGGCCGCTGATCATCCTGTGTGTGGTGCTGTTCGGCTGGGCGCTGATGACCAACCGGATGTCCAAGACGCTCTGAGAAATCGCTCGCTCCCACAGTTGACCACTGTGGGAGCGAGCTTGCTCGCGAAGGCGCCATCAACGACAACGCATCAATCGGTGCTGCCATTCCCTCGGTAGAACAGCGAATAGCCGATCTGCCCCACCGCCTCGTTCATCAACTGCCCGCTCTGCCAGATCGACTTGAACTCCGGCAGCCAGCCGCCGAACGGTCGCGCATTGTCCGTGCCGAGGAAACCGACCGGCGCCGGCACGACCTCGAACCCGGCCTGTTGATAACTCCACACCGCTCGCGGCATATGCCAGGCCTGGGTGACCAGCACGATGCGTTTGACGCCTTCCGGCAACAGCATTTTGGCGCTGAATTCGGCGTTCTCCCACGTAGTGCGGCTCTCTCCCTCCTGCCAGCGCACGGTCACGCCGAAGTCATCGCGCAATGAATCCGCCATCAGTTTCGCTTCAGTCGGCGGCGTACCGTAATGCAGGCCACCGCTGGTCAGAATCGGCAGCCCCGACGCCTTGGCCAGTCGCGCCGCATAACGTTGGCGCTCGAGCCCGACACCGGTCGGTTGATCTTCACCCCAGGCCAGATCGCCGCGCTCGCGGCCGGAACCCAGCACCACAATCGCATCGGCGCGCTGCGCCAGATTTGTCCATGCTTCCCGGGCCAGCGGCGGCTCGCGTTCCAGAGCCTTGGCGCCCCACTGCACGACCACCGGCAGACTCATCAGCAAGAAGCCACCAAAACCCAGGGCGAAACACAGCCCGGCCAGTCGCGGCCGCGAACGTCGCAACCACCAGGCGACGAGTAGCAGCAACAAGAGAAGGCCTGGCGGCAATAGAAGTTGTTTAATGAAATAACGAAAAGGCATCGAGCATCTCCAGAGATGCCCGAAGCCTAAGTGGGTTGATACAGCACGACAACCAGTAGGGTCGGATCCCGTTGAAAAAGATCCGCTTTTTGACCTGCCATGCGTTTACTTGGCCTGCAGAGTCCGCACTTTGACGGCGTCTCTGCCGGGTGCCTTGTCCTTGAGCCAGATGACCTTGGCCGAATGGGCAGCATCGAGCTGTTTCACTGCTTGTGACAGGTATCCGTGGGTTTCACGCTCACTGCGATCCAGATAGGCCTTGACCAGTTTGAACTCGGCGGGACTCAAGCCACGCAATTCCAGCTCCAGGGGGCGCTCGTCGCGCAGCCTTCCAGCGGTTTTTGCCGCGTCCAGGGCCATCCCCAGACGATCGATCAACCGCTCGTACAACTCGGGTTTGGTAACGTTTTTTTGCTGTGACTCCACCATCCCTCACCTCATTGAAGATAAGACTCACTCCCCAGTTAGAGCTTAGCTTCGCTGCACAAACCGGCTGCGTGCCGCGACCAACGGCCCTCGCCGCGATTTCGGCCGGTCAAACGGCTGCAATCAGGGTTTCCCTAGGCCAAGCGCGGTCATGTATGCTACGGCGCTTCCTGTAACTCCACTTCCAGCTCGTCCGACATGCCCGGGACGTCGCATTGAAGAGGATTAGGCCACCCCTATCCAGTACAAAAGTAGCCATGCACGAACAATATCAGCCCCGTGAAATCGAAGCCGCCGCCCAATCGTTCTGGGACGAGCAAAAGTCCTTTGAAGTCAGTGAACAGCCAGGCAAGGAAACCTACTACTGCCTGTCGATGTTCCCTTACCCCAGCGGCAAGCTACACATGGGGCACGTGCGCAACTACACCATCGGCGACGTGATCTCCCGCTACCAGCGCATGCTCGGCAAGAACGTTCTGCAACCGATGGGTTGGGACGCCTTCGGCATGCCGGCGGAAAACGCCGCCATGAAGAACAACGTGGCCCCGGCCAAGTGGACCTACGAAAACATCGCCTACATGAAATCCCAGCTGCGCAGCCTGGGCCTGGCGGTCGACTGGTCGCGGGAAGTCACCACCTGCAAGCCGGATTACTACCGCTGGGAACAATGGCTGTTCACTCGCCTGTTCGAAAAAGGCGTGATCTACCGCAAGAATGGCACCGTGAACTGGGACCCGATCGACCAGACCGTTCTGGCCAACGAACAGGTGATCGACGGTCGCGGCTGGCGTTCCGGCGCGCTGATCGAAAAGCGCGAAATCCCGATGTACTACTTCAAGATCACCGCCTACGCGGATGAGCTGCTGGAGAGCCTCGACGAACTGACCGGCTGGCCTGAGCAGGTCAAGACCATGCAGCGCAACTGGATCGGCAAGTCGCGCGGGATGGAAGTGCAGTTCCCGTACAACGTCGACTCGATCGGCGAAACCGGCACCCTGAAAGTCTTCACCACCCGTCCGGACACCCTGATGGGCGCAACTTATGTTGCCGTGGCCGCCGAGCACCACCTGGCCGCTCTCGCCGCGAAGAACAACCCTGAGCTGCAAGCGTTCATCGCCGAATGCAAGGGCGGCAGCGTCGCCGAAGCCGACGTCGCCACTCAAGAGAAGAAAGGCCTGCCGACCGGCCTGTTCGTCGAGCACCCGCTGACCGGCGAAAAACTGCCGGTGTGGGTCGCCAACTATGTACTGATGCACTACGGCGACGGCGCGGTCATGGCTGTGCCGGCGCACGACGAGCGCGATTTCGAATTCGCCCACAAGTACAACCTGCCGGTCAAATCCGTGGTGCGCACCAGCTCCGGTGAAACCAACCCGGCGCCATGGCAAGACGCCTACGGCGAGCACGGCACGCTGATCAACTCCGGCGAATTCGACGGTCTGGACTTCGCTGGCGCGTTCGACGCCATGGAAGTCGCCCTGATCAAGAAAAACCTCGGCGCCTCGCGCACCCAGTTCCGCCTGCGCGACTGGGGCATCAGCCGTCAGCGCTACTGGGGCTGCCCGATCCCGATCATCCACTGCGATGCCTGCGGCGACGTGCCGGTGCCGGAAGATCAACTGCCGGTCGTCCTGCCGGAAGACGTGGTGCCGGACGGCGCCGGCTCGCCGCTGGCACGCATGCCCGAGTTCTACGAGTGCACCTGCCCGAAATGCGGTCAGCCTGCCAAGCGTGAAACCGACACCATGGACACCTTCGTCGAGTCGTCCTGGTACTACGCCCGTTACGCCTCGCCGCACTTCGAAGGCGGTCTGGTGGAAAAATCCGCGGCCGACCACTGGCTGCCGGTGGATCAGTACATCGGCGGCATTGAACACGCCATTCTTCACCTGCTGTACGCGCGTTTCTTCCACAAGCTGATGCGCGACGAAGGCCTGGTGAGCTCCAACGAGCCGTTCAAGAACCTGCTGACTCAAGGCATGGTGATTGCCGAGACTTACTATCGCCGCGAAGCCAACGGCGCCTACACCTGGTTCAACCCGGCGGACGTCGATCTCGAACGCGACGGCAAGGGCAACGTCACCAGCGCCAGACTGAAAACCGACGGTCTGCCGGTGGAAATCGGCGGCACCGAGAAAATGGCCAAGTCGAAGAACAACGGCGTCGACCCTCAATCGATGATCGACCAGTTCGGCGCGGACACCTGCCGCCTGTTCATGATGTTCGCCTCGCCGCCCGACATGAGCGCCGCGTGGTCCGACTCCGGCGTTGAAGGTTCGCACCGCTTCCTCAAGCGCGTCTGGCGTCTGGCTCAGGCCCACGTCACTCAGGGCCTGCCGGGCAAACTGGACATCGCCGGCCTGAACGACGAGCAGAAAGCCGTTCGTCGCGCGATCCACCAGGCGATCAAGCAGGCCAGCCATGACGTCGGCCAGAATCACAAATTCAACACCGCCATCGCTCAGGTGATGACGCTGATGAACGTGCTGGAAAAAGCAGCACAATCCACCGAACAGGATCGCGCGCTGGTTCAGGAAGGTCTGGAAGCCGTTACGCTGTTGCTGGCTCCGATCACCCCGCACATTTGCCACGAACTGTGGAATCAACTGGGCCACGCCGACCCTGTGATCGACGCCGGCTGGCCAGTGGTGGATGAAAGCGCACTCGTTCAGGACAGCCTGACGCTGGTGATCCAGGTCAACGGCAAGCTGCGTGGCCAGATCGAAATGCCGGCCGCCGCCACCCGTGAAGAAGTCGAAGCGGCAGCCCGTGCCAACGAGAACGTACTGCGTTTCGTTGACGGCCTGACGATTCGCAAAGTGATCGTAGTGCCCGGGAAACTGGTCAATATCGTCGCCAGCTAATTGGATCGGGCGTCAGGTGTGCCTGACGCCCAGTAAAACCTTTCGGGCCACAGAGTCGGCCCACATGGTTTCAAGGGGAGCAACACAATGATCAAACGCAATCTGCTGGTGATGGGCCTCGCCGTCCTGTTGAGCGCCTGCGGTTTCCAGCTGCGTGGTACCGGCACCAACGAACTTTCGATCAAGGAGCTCGATCTGAGCGCCCGCAACGCCTACGGCGAAACCGTGACGCAACTGCGTCAGGTGCTGGAGGCCAGCGGCGTCAAGGTCGTTTCCGGTGCGCCGTACAAGCTTTACCTGTCCGATGAGCAGGAAAGCCAGCGCATCCTCAGCTACGCGGGCGCCGGTCGTACTGGCGAATATCAGGTGAGCACCGTGCTGACCTACGATATCCGCGGCGAAAAGGACCTGTTGCTCAAGAGCGACAAGCTTGAAGTGCAGAAAGTGTTCATCCACGACGGCAACAACCTGGTGGGTTCCGACCAGGAAGCCAACGATGCCCGACGTGAAACACAACGCGAGCTGGTACAGCGCATGATGCTGCGTCTGCAACAGCTGACACCGGCACAGCTTGACGCTCTGCAGCAAACCGCCAACGCACGGGCCAAGGCAGAAGCCGACGCCCTCGAAGCGGCACAGAAGGCTGAAGCGGAAACCCCGCGCCAGTCGCCGCTCGAACTGCCGCAGCAGTAAGACGTTCGGGGCGCTCAGGCGCCCCGTTCGCCCTCTCTTATGAAGCTCGCTCCCGCCCAACTCGGCAAACACCTGCAAGGCGCTCTTGCGCCGGTCTACATCATCAGCGGCGATGACCCGCTGCTGTGTCAGGAAGCCGCCGACGCCATCCGCTCCGCTGCCCGCCAGCAAGGATTCGATGAACGCCAGGTGTTTGCCGCCGACGCCAATTTCGATTGGGGGACATTGCTCCAGGCCGGCGCCAGCATGTCGCTGTTCGCCGAAAAACGCCTGCTGGAACTGCGCCTGCCTTCGGGCAAGCCCGGTGACAAGGGCGCCGCCGCGCTGATCGAATATTGCTCGCGCCCGGCTGAAGACACGGTGCTGCTGATCAGCCTGCCGAAGCTGGACGGTAGCGCGCAGAAAACCAAGTGGGGCAAGGCGCTGGTCGAAGGTCAGCAGACCCAGTTCGTGCAGATCTGGCCGGTGGACGCCAACCAGCTGCCGAGCTGGATTCGTCAGCGCCTGTCCCAGGCCGGCTTGTCGGCCAGCCAGGACGCGGTCGAGCTGATTGCCGCGCGGGTCGAAGGCAACCTGCTGGCCGCTGCGCAAGAGATCGAAAAGCTTAAGCTGATGGCCGAGGGCGGACAGATCACCATCGAAACCGTACAGGCGGCCGTGGCCGACAGTGCGCGTTTCGACGTGTTCGGCCTGACCGATGCAGTGCTCAACGGCGAACCGGCCCACGCCCTGCGCATGCTCGAAGGGCTGCGCGGTGAAGGGGTCGAGCCGCCGGTGATCCTCTGGGCCCTGGCTCGGGAGTTACGGCTGCTGGCCAACATCTCGTTGCAATACAGCCAGGGCACGCCGCTGGACAAGTGCTTCAGTCAGGCCAAGCCGCCGGTCTGGGACAAGCGCAAACCGCTGATGAGCAAGGCCCTGCAACGCTACTCGGCGCAACGCTGGGCGCAGTTGTTGCTGGAAGCCCAGCGCATCGATGCACAAATCAAGGGCCAGGCGGCCGGCTCGCCGTGGATGAGCCTGAGCCGGTTGGCGCTGCTGATGGCCGGTCAGCGTCTGACATTACCTGCCGAATGAAATCCGGGATCGCGCGCGGCGGTCCCGTTGTTTACCGAGTCCATTTCCTACAGAACATCCCGCCGTCGGTCCTATAGACAGACGCTCTAGATCGGCAGATTATCTGCCGCGCAAAACCTCACTCAATCGAGAGAATCATCATGAGCAAAAAGCCATCGAAACATGGCCACAACAAGGCCAAATCCATCGTCGCCCAACCCCTGTTCCGCAGCCGTCAGGAACGACCAACCAAGGGTAAAGGCAGCTACCGCCGCGAAGCCTTCCAGTCTGACAGCTGGGAGGCTTCTTACTTTCTGGCCGCTTGAAGCGCAGCACCCCTTCCTCATGTTAAGGTCTGCACCTGATTCGTATTCCCTGGACCCGTGCATGCCCCTCAGTCTTTCCCGTCGTTGGCCCTTGCGCCAACTGATCGCTGCCTCCAGCTTCGTATTGCTCGTCGCCTGCGCGGAAAAACCCACCGCCGCTGACGCTCAACCGCTTCAGACCGTCCCCGTTGCCACAGCCCCAGCGGTTATCCCGCCGGTAGTGCCGTCCGGTGATAACCTCGACCTGCAACCGACCCAGACCTTTGCCGAATGGCAGGCAGGTTTCCGCAAGGAAGCCCTGGCCGCCGGCATTCGTGCCGACCTGTTCGACCGTGCCTTCGCCAATGTCAGCTTCGATGCCAGCGTGATTCGCGCCGACCGCAGCCAGCCGGAATTCGCCCGGCCGGTCTGGGAATACCTGGATGGCGCACTGTCGCCGTTGCGCGTGCGCAAAGGCCAGGCACTGATCAGCCAGTACGCCGACATTCTGCAGAGCATCGAACAGCGTTACGGCGTTGACCGTCAGGCGTTGGTCTCGGTGTGGGGCATGGAAAGCAACTTCGGCCAGTTCCAGGGCAGCAAGTCGGTGATCAACTCGCTCGCCACCCTCGCCTACGAAGGCCGCCGCCCGGGTTTTGCTCATGCACAGCTGATCGCCGCCCTGCAGATCCTGCAGCAGGGTGATATTACGCCGGAGAAGATGCTTGGCTCGTGGGCCGGCGCCATGGGGCAGACCCAGTTCATTCCGACCACCTACAACACCCATGCTGTGGACTTTGACGGCGATGGTCGCCGCGACATCTGGGGCAGCCCGGCTGACGCATTAGCCTCCACCGCGCATTACCTGCAAAGCTCGGGCTGGCAGCGTGGCCAGCCGTGGGGCTTCGAAGTGCAACTGCCAAGCGGTTTCAACTACACCTTGGCCGACGGCGCTATTCGAAAAAGCGTCGCCGAATGGCGGCAATTGGGCGTAACCCTGCCGAACGGCGGCCAGGTGCCGGCCGGCTCCGAGCAACTGTCTGCTGCTCTGCTGCTGCCGGCTGGCTACCGTGGCCCGGCGTTCCTGATCCTCGATAACTTCCGGGCGATCCTCAAGTACAACAATTCGTCGTCCTACGCACTGGCCGTCAGCCTGTTGTCCGAGCGCTTCAACGGCGCCGGCCTGATCAATGGCACCTGGCCAAAAGACGACCTGCCGTTGAGCCGCACCGAGCGGATCGAACTGCAAAACCTGCTGACCGCGCGCAACTACGACGCAGGCACCGCCGACGGGATCATCGGTGCCAATACGCGCAAGGCGATTCGCGCTGCGCAGCAGTCATTTGGCTGGCCGGCGGATGGTTATCCGACGCACAAGCTGCTGGAAAGCCTGCGTAACCAGTAAAAAGCATCGCGGGCTTGCCCGCGATGACTGACTATCAGGCGATCAGTCTCTACGCCTTGATCACCACATCCTGTTCCAGCATCAACTCCTTCTTGCCCGCATCCAGTCGAACCAACGCCCCCAGCGGCAACGTCAGGTTCGGATCGCAGTGCCCGCTGCGCCAGCCGGACAGCACCGGAATCCGCAGGGGTTCAAAGGTCTGTTTGAGCAAGCGGTTCAAGGCCTCGACATCCACGCCCGCCACGTCCCCGACCAGCACCCCACGCAATCGGGCCAATTTGCCCGCCAGACGCATCTGGGTCAGCAAGCGGTCGATCCGGTACAGCGGCTCGTTGATGTCCTCGATGAGCAGAATCACCCCTTCGACATCGATTTCGTAAGGCGTGCCAAGAGTCGAGGCGATCATTGCCAGATTACCGCCCTGCAAACGCCCGTGGGCAATGCCGGGCTCCACGGTGGTCAACGGATAAGCCGCCGGATGACTCAGTACACTGCCGGCCTTCAACTGACCGCGCAGCATGGCGAAGAACGACGTTACCGTCGGCGGCTCCTTGTCACCCAGCAGATCGGCATTCAACAGCGGCCCGTGAAAGGTCACGAACCCGGCGTAGCGACTGATGGCCAGATGCAGTGCGGTGATGTCGCTGTAACCGACGAAGGGCTTGGCATGGCGGCTCAGCAGGTCGTAATCGATCCGATCCAGCAACCGTGGCGTGCCGTAACCACCGCGCAGGCAAATGATCGCATCGACCTCTTCGTCAGCGAACGCCGCGTGCAGATCGTTGAGCCGCACCTCGTCGCTGCCGGCCAGATAACCGTCCTTTTCATAGACGCCCGGGAACACCCGTAAACCGTAACCCCGGGCGCGCATCCACTGAACGGCCTTTTCGGTATCCAGCGTGCCGGGGCCGGCGGGCGCAATGACGCCGATCAGCCCTTCCGACGGCAGTGCGGGCACAGGCTTGTGCGGAAAAAGGGTGTGGGTCGGTCGAACGGTCATCCATGGATCTCCCTGTGTGAAGTCATGCTCACACAGTAGTCAGGAACGGCGACAAACAGAAGAGTCTCAGCTGCGCCGCAGATTGCGGGAAAAGTCAGTAACGAGTGTAGGCCGGGCAAAAAAATGCCCGCCGGGCGATAAACCCCGGCGGGCATTCTTTCATTCAGCGCTGAATCAGGAGCCGAGCAGCTCGGCCTTGACCAGTTTCGCTTGCTCGTCAGCGTGGTACGAAGAACGCACCAACGGGCCGGACGCGACGTTCTTGAAGCCCATCTTGTAACCTTCCTCGGCGAACCAGGCGAAGGTGTCCGGGTGCACGAAACGCTGCACCGGCAAGTGGCTGCGGGACGGTTGCAGATACTGGCCCAGGGTCAGCATGTCGATGTCGTGTTCGCGCATGCGCTTCATGACTTCGATGACTTCGTCGTCGGTCTCGCCCAGGCCCAGCATCAGGCCGGATTTGGTCGGGATGTGCGGCATCATCTGCTTGAAGCGTTGCAGCAGGGTCAGCGACCACTGGTAATCCGAACCCGGACGCGCAGCCTTGTACAGGCGCGGTACGGTTTCCAGGTTGTGGTTGAACACATCCGGCGGCTCGGCAGCGGTGATTTCCAGGGCGATGTCCATGCGGCCACGGTAGTCCGGGACCAGGGTCTCGAGCTGCACGTTCGGCGACAGTTTGCGGATTTCGCGGATGCAGTCGGCAAAGTGCTGGGCACCGCCGTCACGCAGGTCGTCGCGGTCAACCGAGGTGATCACCACGTACTTGAGCTTCAGATCGGCGATGGCGATGGCCAGGCTTTCCGGCTCGTTGACGTCCAGTGGCTTCGGACGACCGTGGCCAACGTCGCAGAACGGGCAACGACGGGTGCAGATGTCACCCATGATCATGAAGGTCGCGGTGCCGCCGGAGAAGCACTCGCCCAGGTTCGGGCAGGATGCTTCTTCGCAGACGCTGTGCAGCTTGTGCTTGCGCAGCAGGCTCTTGATGCGGTCGACTTCCGGCGAAACCGGGATGCGCACGCGGATCCAGTCGGGTTTCTTCGGCAGTTCGGTGGTCGGAATGATCTTCACCGGGATGCGTGCAACCTTCTCGGCGCCGCGCAGCTTGACGCCGGCTTCAACCTTGGGACGCGGGGCCGGGCGCTCGGTCACGTCGAGCGTCGGGATCATGGTTTGCACTGCATCAGTAGTCATATCAGTCGATTCCGCCCGTCAGGGTCGTCTGCTCAGCATAGTCGAGGTGTTTGACGAGCTGCGCGCGCAGCCGGGCACTTACCTCGGCAAATTCAATCGATCCTGCGTGCTCGCTCAGCTGGGTCATCGCCAGCCCGGCATAGCCGCAGGGATTAATCCGTCGAAACGGTTCCAGGTTCATGTCCACGTTCAGGGCCAGGCCATGAAAGGAGCAACCGTGGCGAATCCGCAAACCCAGAGAAGCGATCTTCGCTCCGTCGACGTAGACGCCGGGAGCATCCGGCTTGGCCACGGCGGTCACGCCGTAGCTGGCCAGCAGTTCGATCAGGCAGCGCTCCATGCGGCTGACCAGATCGCGCACGCCGAAACCGAGTCGGCGCACATCCAGCAGCAGATAGGCCACCAACTGGCCTGGGCCATGGTAGGTCACCTGACCGCCGCGGTCGACCTGCACCACCGGAATATCCCCCGGCAGCAACAGGTGCTCGGCCTTGCCGGCCTGGCCCTGGGTGAACACCGGCGGGTGTTCCACCAGCCAGATTTCGTCCGGGGCCGTGGTGCCACGCTCGTTGGTAAAACGTTGCATGGCCTGCCAGACCGGCTCGTAAGCCATCTGGCCAAGCTCGCGAAAGCCCAGCGTGCCCGGCATCACAGCACCATGTGCACGAAACCGGTAGCCCGCAGTTCGCTGTTGATGTTGTACAGCTGATCCTGATCGGTCGCGACGATGTGCAACTGAATGGTGGTGTATTTGCCGTTGCTGCTCGAACGCTCGTCGACACGCTCATCGTTGATCTTCGCGAATTTCTTCACGATTTCGATGATCTTGTCTTTGTGGCCAACCCCCGTATCGCTGATCACCTTAACCGGATAATCAACCTGGGGAAATTCGATCTTTGGCGCCTTTACTTCGGTATCGGTCATGGCGTAACGGCCTCGTAAGCGTAAGCCCGGTAACGAACAAGGCCCCGCTCCGGATCGGAACGGGGCCATGCAGGTCAACTCAAATCAGTTGAACAAGCCGTAGAAGAATAGACGGATGCTATCCCACATGCGGCGGAAGATACCACCCTCCTCGACAGCGTCCAGGGCGATCAGGTCGGCGCTGTGCACCACCTTGTCGTCCAGTTTCACTTCGACTTTACCGATCACGTCGCCCTTGGCGATTGGCGCGGTCAGTTGCGGGTTCATGGTCATGCTGGCAGCGAGCTTCTTCAGCTGGCCTTTCGGCAGGGTCATGGTCAGGTCTTGTGCCAGGCCGGCCTTGACCTGGCTGGTAGTGCCTTTCCACACCGGGGCCTGAGCCAGTTCGGTGCCCTTCTGGTAGAAGGTCTGGGTTTCGAAGAAGCGGAAACCGTAGGTCAGCAGCTTCTGGGTCTCGGCGGCGCGAGCCACTTCGCTGTTGGTGCCGAACACCACGGCGATCAGGCGCATGCCATCACGTACGGCCGAGGACACCATGCAGTAGCCGGCTTCGTCGGTGTGGCCGGTTTTCAGACCGTCAACGGTCTTGTCGCGCCACAGCAGCAGGTTGCGGTTAGGCTGTTTGATGCCGTTCCAGAAGAACTCTTTCTGCGAGTAGATCGCGTAGTGAGCCGGATCTTCGTGGATGATCGCGCGCGCCAGGATCGCCATGTCGTGAGCCGACGAGTAGTGCTCGGGGTTCGGCAGACCGGTCGGGTTCATGAAGTGGGTATTGGTCATGCCCAGATCGGCGACGGTCTTGTTCATCAAGTCGGCGAAGGCGTCTTCGCTACCCGCGATGTGTTCAGCCACCGCGACGCTGGCGTCGTTGCCGGACTGGATGATGATGCCGTGCAGCAGGTCGCTGACAGTGACCTGCGAGCCGACCTTGATGAACATCCGCGAACCGCCGGTGCGCCAGGCGTTTTCGCTGACGGTCACCGGGTCGTTTTCACCGATCTGGCCGCGACGGATTTCCAGCGTGGCGATGTACGCGGTCATCAGTTTGGTCAAGCTGGCCGGCGGCAGACGCTGGTCACCGTTGTTCTCCACCAGCACGTTGCCGCTGTTGGCATCCATGAGCACGTAGGATTTGGCGGCCAGTTGTGGTGGCGACGGCATCATCTCGGCCGCGAACGCGGCAGGCGAGAGGAGCAGCGGGACTAGCAGACACAGGCGTTTGGCAAAGGTGGTGATGTTCATCCGTCTCTCGAAATCGCTAATGGAAACTGTCCTGGCGGACAAAATTTAATCAGATGTCTTTCAGGCTTTGCCCGAAACCTGCCTGCGCGACGATCATGCTGCGTTAAAAACAGATTCGGAATGCTCATGTAGGTCCCCTACACTCCGCTTCCTCACCTGTTTTTGCCTTGCCTGATCGCCGCTCGGCGAGCTTTCGAGCAAACCCTACGAGCATCGCGTGTTCAGTTGCTCACTCCAGTCACCCTTGCCGGGCTTTTGTTCTTCGACGAGCCAACAACCTGGTTCACCCCCCAATCGCTGGTGAACCGTCAATCAAGTCCTACGTTTACTCGGTGACCACACTTGGCGAACCGAGGTTGGCCAGGCGCACGCTGTTCTGTACCTGGGCAATTTCACCCGGCGAACCGATCGGCCCCAGGCGAACCCGGTGCAGGGTCTGCTGATTGCGCACGATCGAGCTGATGAACACCGGAGCGCTCACCATCCCGCTGAGCTTCGACCTCAGGAGTTCTGCAGCGTCCGGGTTGGCGAACGCGCCCACCTGCAGATACTGGCCAGACGCTGGTGCAGAAGCGTTTTTTTTTGCATCGAGCTGGACTGGCACGACGGCCGCGGCGTGCTGCTGCGGCGGCGGAGTCCATTGCTCGACGGTGCCGGCCGAGGCCGTGATCACCGGGGCGCTATTCTGCGCGACTTGCGGCTCGTTGAGCATCAAAGGCGCCGGACGGCCCTTGGCGGCCCACCATTGCTGCGGGTCGATGCCTTCGACCTTGACCCGCGCGGTGCCGATTTCGGCATAACCGAGTTTTTTCGCGGCGGCGTAGGACAGGTCGATGATCCGGTCCGAGTAGAACGGCCCGCGGTCATTGACCCGCAGAATCACGCTCTTGTTGTTGTCCAGGTTGGTCACCCGAACGTAACTCGGCAGCGGTAATGTCTTGTGGGCGGCACTCATGCCGTACAGGTCGTAGACCTCCCCGTTGGCGGTGTTCTGACCGTGGAACTTGGTGCCGTACCAGGACGCAGTGCCGGAGGCCACGTAAGTCTTGGATTCCTGCAACGGGAAGTAGGTCTTGCCCAGCACGGTGTACGGGTTGGCCTTGTACGGGCCGGTGTGCAGGGTCGGCGTGGCGTCCGGGATGCGCGATACGTCGACGTCCCACCACGGCGCGCCGTCCTTGTGGGCCCGGTTGATGTCCAGGCCCGGCTGCGAACGTACGGCGGTGGTCGGCTTCTGGGTCGGCGAACGACTGGTCGAACAACTGGCGACCAGTACCGCCAATGCAGCAAAGGCCACCAGCTTCAGGGGTTTATTGATAGGCAATGCCCGCATTACTTGACGCCCCGTGCTTGTACCAGCTGTTCAGACAGTTGATGTACGGCCATGGCGTACATCACGCTGCGGTTATAACGCGTGATCGCGTAGAAATTCTTCAGGCCCATCCAGTATTCCGGGCCGTTGTCGCCTTCCAGGCGGAATGCGGTGACCGGCATGTCATCGCGCAGCGCATCATGACTCGACCAGCCCAGCGCTCGCAACTCCCCGACGGTTTTCGTCGGCTCGATGCCGGTGGTAAGGCCTTCATCCACCTGCTCGCCACGGACATCCGCGCGGCTGACTACCGGTTCACCGGCGACCCAGCCGTGACGCTTGAAATAGCTGGCGACGCTGCCGATCGCATCATCCGGGTTGTTCCAGATATTGATGTGGCCGTCGCCGTCGAAATCCACCGCGTAGGCGCGAAAACTGCTCGGCATGAACTGCGGCAAACCCATCGCCCCGGCATAGGAACCCTTGAGGGTCAGCGGGTCGACCTGCTCTTCCCGCGCCAGCAGCAGGAACTCACGCAGCTCCTTGCGGAAAAATTCGGCACGGGGAGGATAGTCGAAACCCAGCGTGGACAAGGCATCGATCACCCGGTAATTGCCGGTATTACGTCCGAAAAAGGTCTCAACGCCGATGATCGACACGATCACCTGGGCTGGAACACCGTATTCGTGCTCGGCGCGGGCCAGGGTGGCCTCGTGCTGGCGCCAGAAGTCCACACCGCGGGCGATGCGCGCGTCGGTGATGAACATCGGCCGGTATTCTTTCCACTGCTTGACCCGTTCGGCGGGTTTGGAAATGGCGTCGAGAATCGCCTGCTTGCGCTGGGCTTCGCGGAACACGGCCATCAGCTGTTCGCCGGCAAAACCGTAGTCGCGGGTCATTTCACCGACGAATTCGGCCACCTGGGGCGAGCCTTCGTAATCGCCGGCCAACGCTTCCTGCGCGCTGCCAAGGATGCCTACCAGGCCGAGCCACGGTGCGTATCGTGTCGCCCAGTCACGCATTACTTGCATTGAACTCTTCACCTTATTCAAACCTGTGCGATCCACTTGCGATGGGTATGGATCGACATCAAAACCCCAAACGCTGACAGCAGCGTCACCAGCGAAGTTCCGCCATAGCTAATGAACGGCAACGGCACCCCCACCACCGGCAACAGGCCACTGACCATACCGATGTTGACGAAAACGTAAACAAAAAACGTCATGGTCAGAGCACCGGCGAGCAATTTGCCGAACAGCGTCTGCGCCTGGGCGGTAATCACCAGGCCGCGGCCGATCAGCAGCAGATAGATCAGCAACAGTGCGCAGATGCCCACCAGCCCGAACTCTTCGCCGAGCACCGCGATGATGAAGTCGGTGTGGCTTTCCGGCAGGAAGTCCAGGTGCGACTGGGTGCCCAGCAGCCAGCCCTTGCCGAATACACCGCCGGAACCGATGGCGGCTTTCGACTGAATGATGTTCCAGCCGGTGCCCAGCGGATCGCTCTCCGGGTCGAGGAACGTCAGAATCCGTTGCTTCTGGTAGTCGTGCATGATGAAGAACCACATCGCCACCGACACCGGAATCGCCGCCGCCAGTACGCTGAGAATCCAGCGCCAGCGCAGCCCGCCCATGAACAATACGAAGGCGCCGCCGGCCAGAATCAGCAGTGAAGTGCCCAGATCCGGCTGACGCACGATCAGGGCAAACGGCACGCCGATCAGCAGCAGACTGATGCCCACGTGCTTGAGCTGCGGCGGCAGCGTGCGCTTGGACAGGTACCAGGCGATGGTCGCCGGCATCAGGATCTTCATGAATTCCGAGGGCTGGAAGCGGATCACCCCGGGAATGTTGATCCAGCGGGTCGCGCCCATGGCGTTGTGGCCCATGATGTCCACCACCATCAGCAATACCACCCCGATCACGTAGCCGAGCGGCACCCAGCGCGCCATGAACCTTGGCTCGAACTGGGCGATGACGATCATCGACACCAGACCGATGCCGAACGACGTGGCCTGTTTGGCCAGCAGGTCCCAGCTCTTGCCGCTGGCCGAATACAGCACGAACAGGCTGCCGGCGGCCAGGATCAACAACAGCACCAGCAACGGGCCGTCGATATGCAAACGTTGCAGCAGCGTCGCCCGGCGACGCATCACATCCTCGCTGGAGAGCATGCGATCGAAATTATTCATCACGGGCCGTAGCCTCCGCACTGATAGGGCTGGCGTATTCGGCCTTCAACCGTCCGTCCTGATCCAGCAGCCAGGCATCCATGACCTGGCGCACCACCGGTGCCGCGACGCCGGAACCGGACTCACCGTTCTCGACCATCACCGACACCACGATTTTCGGGTCATCCGCCGGCGCGAAACCGACGAACAGGGCGTGGTCACGGTGGCGCTCCTGAACCTTGGAGCGGTCGTACTTCTCGCCTTGCTTGATCGCCACGACCTGTGCCGTACCCGACTTGCCGGCGATCCGGTATTGCGCGCCGATCGAGGCCTTGCGCGCGGTGCCACGGGCACCGTGCATCACCTGCTGCATGCCGTGGTTGACCTTGTTCCAGTCCGAAGGATCGCGAAGGATGATGTCCGGCATCGGATTTTCATCCTTGGGCTTCTCGCCTTCGATAGTCCTGGCCAGGTGCGGGCGATTCCACACGCCCTTGTTGGCCACCAGCGCCGTGGCCTGGGCCAGTTGCAGCGGGGTCGATTGCATGTAGCCCTGGCCGATCCCGAGAATCAGGGTTTCGCCGGGGAACCACGCCTGACGCCGGGTCGCGCGTTTCCACTCGCGGGACGGCATCAGGCCGGGGGACTCTTCGAACATGTCCAGCGAGACCTTCTGGCCGATGCCGAACTTGTTCATATAGGCCGACAACCGATCGATGCCCAGCTTGTGCGCCAGATCATAGAAGTAGGTGTCGTTGGACCGCATGATCGCCGTGTCGAGGTCGACGAAGCCGTCCCCGGTGCGGTTCCAGTTGCGGTACTTGTGATCGTAGTTGGGCAGCATGTAGTAACCGGGGTCGAACACCCGGCTCGACGCCGTCACCACACCCGCATCGAGACCGGCAATCGCCACCGCCGGCTTGATCGTCGAGCCCGGCGGGTACAGACCGCGCAGCACGCGGTTGAACAGCGGCCGGTCGATCGAATCGCGCAGCTCGGCGTAAGCCTTGAAGCTGATGCCGGTGACGAACAGGTTCGGGTCGAAGCTCGGCTGACTGACCATCGCCAGCACTTCGCCGGTTTTCGGATCGAGCGCCACCACCGCGCCACGCCGGCCGCCCAGCGCAGCCTCGGCGGCTTCCTGCAATTTGATGTCGAGGCTCAGGACAATGTCCTTGCCCGGCACCGGATCGGTCCGCTTGAGCACGCGCAGGACGCGGCCACGGGCGTTGGTCTCGACCTCTTCGTAACCCACCTGACCGTGCAGCTCGGCTTCGTAAAAGCGCTCGATGCCGGTCTTGCCGATGTGGTGGGTACCGCTGTAGTTGACCGGATCGAGGGTCTTCAGCTCTTTCTCGTTGATCCGCCCCATGTAACCCACCGAGTGCGCGAAATGCGCGCCCTGCGGGTAATGACGCACCAACTGCGCGACCACCTCGACACCCGGCAGACGGAACTGGTTCACCGCGATCCGGGCGATCTGCTCTTCGGTCAGTTCGAACAGGATCGGCACCGGCTCGAACGGCCGGCGGCCCTGGCGCATGCGTTTCTCGAAGATCACCCGGTCTTCCGGCGTCAGCTCCAGCACCTCGACGATCACGTCGAGCACCTGCTGCCAGTCGCCGGAGCGCTCGCGGGTCATGCTCAGGCTGAAGCTCGGACGGTTGTCCGCCACCACCACGCCGTTGCGGTCGAAAATCAGGCCACGGGTCGGCGGGATCGGCTGAACGTGAACCCGATTGTTTTCCGACAGGGTCGAGTGATATTCGTACTGAATCACCTGCAAGTAATACAGCCGTGCAATCAGCACGCAGATCAGCGCCACCACCGCAATTGCGCCGAACACGACGCGACCACGCACCAGACGGGCGTCTTTTTCGTGGTCCTTGATGCGGATCGGCTGAGACATGAGGGCGGGTTACTTGTGGTAAGGGTGGCCGGACAGCACGGTCCAGGCACGATACAACTGCTCGCCGATGAGGATGCGCACCAGCGGGTGCGGCAGCGTCAGCGGCGACAACGACCAGCGCTGATCCGCGCGGGCACAGACTTCCGGCGCCAACCCTTCCGGGCCACCGACCATGAAGTTGACCGTGCGCGAGTCCAGGCGCCAGCGATCGAGTTCGACCGCCAGTTGCTCGGTGCTCCACGGCTTGCCATGAACCTCGAGGGTGACGATCCGCTCGTTCTGCCCGACCTTGGCCAGCATGGCTTCGCCTTCCTGACGGATAAAGCGGGCCACGTCGGCGTTCTTGCCACGGGTATTGAGCGGAATTTCCACCAGTTCCAGCGCCAGCTCGGACGGAAGACGCTTGGCATACTCATGCCAGCCTTCTTCCACCCACTTGGGCATGCGTGAACCGACGGCGATCAGTCGCAGTCGCACAGCAATCCCCTACAGCTGGTCTTTGTTGAGCTTGGTGAAATGCTCGTGGGTGTTTTCCGGGCTGTGGTGCTTGGCGTCCGCCGCACGGCTCTGCTCGGCACCGGCCCACAGGCGTTCCAGGTCGTAGAACTGACGTGCCGAGGCAGTCATCATGTGCACGATCACCAGGTCCAGGTCCAGCAGCACCCAGTCGCTGTCGCCCTTGCCTTCTTCGCCCAGCGGCCTGGCGCCCTGCTTTTTCACTTCTTCGCGAACCTTGTCCAGCATCGCGTTGATCTGGCGGTTGGAGGTACCGGTGGCGATGATCATGTAGTCGGTGATGCTCTGCTTGTCGCGCACATCAATGATCTGGATGTCCTGGGCCTTGACGTCTTCCAGGGCTGCCACGGCCACCTTGACCAGCTCGTCGCCCTTCAGCGGTTCGTTGGTGTTGACCGGTTCTGGCAGCGGGGCGCTCTTGAATGTGCCTTTGCGCTTTACTTTGGTTTGGTCTTTGTCAGTCATATAAAACTCGTTTTGCTCATATTTTCGGCGGCTTGGCGACACGTGGATTCGTATCAGTGAAGCACGCCTTGTTCAGTTCGACGCACGATACAGACCGTGCGCATCGATGTAGGCCAGGACCGCGTCGGGCACCAGGAAACGTACCGACTTACCGCTGGCCAGCAGTTGACGGATCTGGGTGGCGGAAACCGCGAGCGGTGTCTGCCAGACGAATGCAATCTGTCCGCTCGGCCCTTTGAGGGCCAACGGGTCGCTCACCGAACGCGCTGCCAGCAGGTTGCGCAAGGCATCCGGCGGTTCGCTGTCGGCGTCCGGGCGCTGTAGCACCAGGATGTGGCAATGCTGGAGCAACTCATCCCAGCGGTGCCAAGTGGGCAGGCCGCAAAATGCGTCCCAGCCCAGAAGCAGAAAAACCTGGGTCTCGGCGGCCATTTCGGCACGCAGCGACTCCAGGGTATCGATGGTCCAGGACGGTTTGTCCCGCTGCAACTCACGGGCGTCCACCACCAGCGGCGGCACACCGGCCACCGCACATTCAACCATCGCCAGCCGGTCCTGCGCCGACACCTGCGGCGTATCACGGTGCGGCGGCCGGGCGCTGGGCATCATGCGCAGCTCATCGAGCCCCAGCGCTTCGGCAACTTCCAGCGCACCGCGCAAATGGCCGACATGCACCGGGTCGAACGTCCCGCCCAGTACGCCGATGCGCCGGGGACGGGACTTCTTGCCGGGCTTCGGCGCTTTCAGGTCGAGGTCGGACAAGTCAGACCGTCGCCTGGCCGCGCAACTGGCCATCACCGACCACGATGTACTTCTCGCAGGTCAGTCCTTCCAGGCCCACCGGGCCACGGGCGTGCAGCTTATCAGTAGAAATGCCGATCTCGGCACCCAATCCGTATTCGAATCCGTCGGCGAAGCAGGTCGGGGTGTTGATCATCACCGACGCCGAGTCGACCTGAGCCACGAACTGGCGGGTGTCGGCGAGGTTTTCGCTGACGATCGCGTCGGTGTGATGGGAGCCGAAACGGTTGATGTGCTCGATGGCCTGATCCAGGCCATCCACCACGCGGATCGACAGGATCGGCGCCAGGTATTCGGTGCTCCAGTCTTCTTCGGTCGCCGCTACGGCTTCGATGAACGCCCGGGTGCGTTCGCAACCGCGCAGCTCGACACCTTTTTCGCGGAACTGCTTCGCCATCGACGGCAGGAAATCCTTCGCAACACTTTGATCGACCAACAACGTTTCCATCGCACCGCAGATGCCATAGCGATAGGTCTTGGCATTGAAGGCAATGCGCTGGGCTTTCGGCAGGTCGGCGTGTTCGCTGACATAGACGTGGCATATGCCGTCCAGGTGCTTGATCACCGGCACTCGGGCGTCACGGCTGATGCGCTCGATCAGGCCACGGCCACCGCGCGGTACGATCACGTCGACGTATTCGGGCATGGTGATCAGCGCGCCAACGGCGGCGCGGTCGGTGGTTTCCACCACTTGCACCACGGCGGCCGGCAGTTCGGCTTCGGCCAGACCGCGCTGGATGCAGGCGGCAATCGCGCGGTTGGAATGAATCGCTTCGGAACCGCCGCGCAGGATCGTCGCGTTGCCGGACTTCAGGCACAGGCTCGCGGCATCGATGGTCACGTTGGGACGGGATTCGTAGATGATCCCGATCACGCCCAGCGGGACACGCATCTTGCCGACCTGAATGCCCGACGGACGGAAGCTCATGTCGCGGATTGCACCGACCGGATCCGGCAGCGCTGCGACCTGACGCAGGCCGACGATCATGCCGTCGATGCGTGCCGGGGTCAGTTCCAGACGTTCCAGCAGTGCCGGCTCCAGACCGTTGGCGCGACCGGCGGCCAGATCCTGTTCATTGGCTGCCGCAAGCTCGGCGCGGGCGGCGTCCAGGGCATTGGCGGCGGCCAGCAGGGCGCGGTTTTTCTGCGCGGTGCTGGCACGGCCGATGACGCGGGAGGCTTCGCGGGCGGCGCGACCCAATCGGGTCATGTAGTCAAGAACGGACTCAGTCATGGTCTGCTGGGGTCTTGGCAAAGAGGAAAGCGGCAGATTATAGCTGCCGCGTCCCGGGACTAACAGCGGTGACGGGCGGATGGTCGAAATGGACGGCGATTTGCCGACGTTCAGCCGGGATTAAGCCGCGAATTGTTATCATCACGACCTCCTTCGCCTGGATAACCAGTGTTTGCCATGTCCAACCTGACCGTTCGCGCCCCCTCCGCGCGCCAGCCCGTCGGCCTCGCGGACGCTTTTTTCGACCGTGACGCCCAGACGCTGGCCAAGGATCTGCTCGGCAAAGTCATTCGCCATCGGGTCGGCGATTTATGGCTCAGCGCCCGGATCATCGAAACCGAAGCGTATTACTGCGAAGAAAAAGGCAGCCACGCGTCCCTCGGCTACACAGAAAAGCGTAAGGCTTTGTTTCTGGATGGCGGCCACATCTATATGTATTACGCCCGGGGCGGCGATTCGCTGAACTTCAGCGCGCAGGGCCCTGGCAATGCGGTGCTGATCAAATCGGCCTATCCGTGGGTCGACGAGATCAGCGGCCCGGCCAGCCTGGCGCAGATGCTGCTGAACAACCCAGATGCCCAGTGGCGACCGCGCCCGTCACAGAAACTGTGTGCCGGGCAGACGCTTCTGTGCAAGGCGCTGGGACTGAAAGTGCCGGTGTGGGATGCCAAGCGCTTCGACCACGACATTCTGCTGGTGGAAGACACCGGCCCTGCGCCGACCCACATAATTCAGACCACCCGCCTGGGCATTCCCCATGGCCGCGACGAACACCTGATGTATCGCTTCGTCGATGCCGCCTATGCCCAGTGGTGCACGCGGAACCCGCTGCGCCGGGGTCAGGTCGAAGGTCGCGATTATTTTCTGCTGTGAATGCACACCCTGCGGCTCGCCGTTCAGGGACATCAATGAAATGGAGTGGTTTGTATGGGCCCATGGCTCGATAGCGTGACCGGGTGGCTGGCCGCCAATCCGCAGTGGCTGGCCGCCGCTGTGTTCATCGTGGCCTGCGTGGAATGCCTGGCGATTGCCGGGTTGATCGTGCCCGGCACGGTATTGCTGTTTGCGGTGGCGGTGCTGGCCGGCAGCGGAGCGCTGTCGTTGAGTGAAACCCTGTTGCTGGGTTTCCTTGGCGGGATCCTCGGTGATGTGATTTCGTATTTCCTCGGCCGCCACTTCCACCAGAACATCCGGCGTCTGCCAGGCCTGCGCCATCACCCGGAATGGATGGCCGGCGCGGAAACCTATTTCCAGCGCTATGGCATTGCCAGCCTGCTGGTCGGACGCTTCATCGGGCCGTTGCGGCCGATGTTGCCGATGGTCGCCGGGATGTGCGACATGCCCTTCCCGCGCTTTGCGGCCGTAAGTCTGTTGGCCGCCGCCGGCTGGAGCCTCGCGTACCTGCTGCCGGGCTGGGCCACCGGAGCGGCGATTCGGCTGCCACTGCCGGAAGGCTTCTGGCTGCAGGCCGGGATCGTTGCCGGCAGCATCGCGGTGATGGTCGGCCTGAGTGCCAACAGCAGCTTACGTCGTCATCGCCGGGCGACGCTCTGGATCAGCAGCATGAGCCTGTTGATCCTGATCGGCCTGTTCATCGGCTACCCGTACCTGACCGCCCTCGATCAGGGCGTCATGGCCCTGGTGCAGGAACACCGCCGCCCGGCGCTGGATGAAGTCGCGGTGGTTTTCACCCTGATCGGTGAATTCCGCAACATGCTGCTGTTCAGCGCCCTGCTGACTGCGTTGCTGTTGCTGTGCCGACAGTGGCGCCACGCGATATTCGTGGGCGGCACCCTGCTCGTCACGGCCCTGGCCAACACCGGCACCAAAATGTTCTTCGCCCGGGTGCGCCCGGAAGTACTGACTGATCCGCTTACCAGCTACAGCATGCCCAGTGGTCACGCTTCGGGGTCGTTCGCGCTGTTCCTGGCGCTCGCCGTGCTGGCCGGACGCGGGCAGCCGCCACGGCTACGCCTCACCTGGCTGTTGCTCGGCTGCATACCGGCGCTGGCCATTGCCCTGTCACGGGTGTATCTGGGCGCGCACTGGCCAACGGATGTCCTGGCCGGCGCCATGCTCGCCGCCTGTGTCTGCGCAGCGGGCCTGTGGCTCAGTCAACGCCATGCACCTCTGGGTGCAATGCAGCAGAAAGTCTGGTGGCTGGTATTGCCGGCCCTGGTCGCTCTGTTTGGCTTCTTCGTATTGCGACACTTGCCACACACCTTGTTGCGATATGCCTACTAGGCCCGCGCTCAACGCCTACCGGCGCATGCCCGGGCGGTGAGCGCCGGCAAACATTTGGCAAAGCAAAAGCTCATGAACAAGTCCGTGCCTCATGCCACATTCCGGCAGCGGCACCACAAACGGACTTGTGAAAAGAGCAATGACTTTGATGAATCAACCGATCCACCCTCCCCGGGCTGACCGACCGTCAGCGCCAATCAAAATATCCGACCTGACCACCCAACCGGATCACCCCATCCAGTACAGCCCCCCGCCCTCGGGCCAAAAGCCGGGGCTCGCAGACCTGGACGACCTGTTCGGCCCGTTGCGTATCGGTGAATTCAGTGTCAGTCGCCAGACGCTTCAGGCCTTGGGCGTCCGAATCGATGGGCAAACCCTATCGGCGGCCAATACCTACTTTGCCGACCCTGACCAGGCATTCATCGATGCGCTGGAATTCGACACCGTTCAAATGGAACAACGGATGAGAGCCGTACCCTCGCCCGAAAACCTGCAGATCCCTCCCCTGCTGTACGAAATCGTCACCCAACGCTCCCCCGATGCGGCACCGCTCATGCGCGAGATGCCCACCGGCGAGTTCGCTGATGCCATGAACAAGATCAACCATTTACTGAACGCCACCCAACGCCTCGACATTCGTCGAGACCCGCTGCCCGAGCACCTGCCGAACTGGGTCGACAAGGCCAAAAGCCGCGGAATGACCAGCATGGGTGTCGGCATGCAGGCGTATGGACTCTACAGCGCTTACATCGGTGCTATCGATGCCCTCAAGAAGGGCGACACAGGTGAAGCGCTGATCAATGTTGGTGGAGGCGTCGCGGAAATCACCTCTCTGGGCGTCGAGTACGCCCTGAGCAAGAGCGGGGAACAAATGATCCGCCAGGGATCCATGGCCTTCGAACAATTCGGCAGGACTTCCATGGGCAAGTGGCTATGCCGCGGGGCCGGGTTGATCGCCAGCGTGCTGACACTACCTTTCGATATCTATATCGCGATCAAGTCCTTCAACGATGCCGCCAAGGTTCAGGGCAAGGAAGCTCAGGATCTGTACGTGACGGGTGGACTGAGCGTGTTCAGCGGCGCATTGTCCCTGGCACTTGGCTGCGCGGCATTGACAGGGTTCCAGGCAGCGGGTCCGCTGGGCATTGCCGCCGCCGCAATAATGATTGTCGGGGCAAGAATCTATGGTGCCGTGCGAGCCGTCGACGACATCGACGATTACATCGAGCTGACGGTGAACGAGCGCTGGCGGGCCGGCTGGTTTGCGTTCACCGGACAGGATCAGGACAAGGCGCTCATGGATCGCTACCTGATCGCCAAGACCACCGCCGACTACACCAAAGCCCTGAAAACCCGCAGCCTTCACTGGCTGGCCAATGAATTCAGGGAAACCGTCGACGTCATTGTCAACGGTCGATTCGAGGTGACACTGCAACCCACCCGCCTCTATCGTTACCAATGGGACGAAGACAAGGGCGAAACGCCTTACACCATCGAAAACCTGCCCCTCACCAAAGACACGGACGACTCGTATGACACGCGAGACGGTTTACCGGATTCGGATTCCGTCGTCTCCATAACGAAAAGCGACCCTGCCAAAGGGGTTTTCTGGAATCTGGGCGGTGGCCATGACACGGTGCAGGGTGCCAAGGACAAGCCAAACTTCTTCAGCTACACCACAGGCCGCAAAACCCTGAGCGGGGGCGACAGAAACGACTCCTTTGTGTTTCAGACAGCGTCAGAAGCACTCTCCTACGATCCGATCAGGGTCAGCGAGCTGTCGGGGGGCGACGGAATCGATCTGTTGTGGCTTCAAGGCACGCACAAACACCTCGACCATGTTCCAGACCCACCCCGCCACCTCGGTTATGACATCGATCTGAAACGTGGAAGGCTGGCGTTGCGCCCCGCGAGCCCGGGACTTGAACCGGTACTGCATTCGACGCTCAAGTCCATCGAAAAGGTCGAAACACTTGCCGGCGCAACCAATCGGGTCACCGGCTCCGATCAGGCGGACATCATTGCGGCCAATGGCAACGATCACGTCGATGCCGGGGCCGGGGACGATCAGATATCCGTACGTGGTCTGAATGCCACAGTCGATGGCGGTCGCGGCAGTGATACCTATTATCTCGACCCGATGTGCCACAAGATCTCCATCACCGAAGACGGTCTGGAGCCGAGCAAGGTCTATCTGGGCGTATCGCTTGAAGCCATCCAGCGCTGGTTCGTCCGGGAGAACGCGCTGGTGATCGAGTCACTTCGAGACGATGACCTCCGGTCGCCCAGGCGCGAACTGATACTGGAGAACGCTTACCAGACCATCGATGGCAAGCGCATCCTGCATCACGACAAATGGGCGTTCATTACCCAGGACGGTTTTCACTTGCAGCCGGATTGGCCCACCGAGATTCCGGAGTCCGGCGATCTGCCCGTCAGCGTCACAATCCCCACATCAGGCGTACCCAAGGCGTCTCCGGTGCAGATCAACGATCATCCGCACGTACTTTCGGCTCAAGCACACTCCCACTATTTCGTTTCCCGCCAGATCCGTCGCGCCGCCCTGTTCGCCCCGAAAGATGGCCTTCCTTCGCACAGCACCGTGTACGTCGATTTCGACAGCCAGGAAATTTCCAGCGTCAATGCCACTTATGTCGTGAGCATCACGGAGACTGAGGCGTTCACATTCCTCGATTACGACAATGTCTATTTCACCCTGACCTTCGCTCCGGGAGCCCGGCTCTCGCTACATGGAAACGTGATCGGGAGCCGGGACCGAAAGAGCGACATGGGCGCCGGCAACATGGCCGCCGGATGGGCAATGAATCATCCCTTGACCCTGGTGATGCGAGATGGCGTTTCTTACCATCTGGACTGCCCTCGGAACACCTATCTGGAGGATGCAAGGAACCCGGGCTACCGGGTCATTGAAAGTCGTGCCTCATTACGCGAGCGGGCAGGTCGATACCTGTTCGTCAGACCGTCTGTCAGCAAGCGCACCCTGAAGAACACGCCGCAACGGGTCGATTTTCTGGCCACCGAGCACAACGCAACCTACTGGCTGGAAGGAAGATCGGCAAGCTATGAGCTTTTTCCTGCCAGCAATCTCTCAATCCGCCTGTCCACCGCCGACGCTGAGGCCAGACTTTCCGGCTCCTCCACGTGGCTCATTCATACGCATCTTCTGCCCGAAAAAATCACCCGGCGCGACCTCAGCATCAAGAACGACCTGATCAGGATCGGCAGCGTTCACGTCCACCTGCCGGACAGCAATGATCCACTACTGCCACTGGAAACCATCGAGGTGGCGATCTCATCGGGGAACCGTTACCGGATCAATGCCCTGTTCGAGGTGATCGGCCTCTGCGCTGCCGATGCTCGGGCCTACTCGACAATTGATGCACTTGTTCAGGACGCAAAGGATCACCAGCATCGCGACGAGCTTGAACGCAGTGACTTGCAGGTCCTGAACCTGCGCTTGCACGATGCCGCTCCCGGCAGGATTTTTTACAACGTCGCCACCAACATCTGGAGACTCGAGAGCGAGCCGTCCCGGGTGATATCGATCGAACAACTGTCCATCGTCAAGGAATGACACCATGCACCCCAAAGCCCCCTCAACGCCGACGCCGTCCAGGATCGACACGTCTGCCAACCCATCGATACAACCTCCCCGGCTCCGGCCACAGGGTCAGGCCCCACACTCACATGATTCAATTTCCGATCCGGTCATATCAGGCAATCAAAACCCGGGCCATCACCTGCCACCCGCAACGATACCCGGCCCTTCGAGAATCGAAGTCTCGGATTTGCCTGAGCTGCCCCGGGAATCGACACCCGTATTGAGCCACTACCTGTTGAGCCCCGCCTTGCTGCGCAACATGCAGCCGGCCAATGAAGAAGGCTTGCGTTATGTCGTCGGACGCAAGTTCGTTGATGTGAAAGACAGCGGCACTGTGTATGTGGAGTTCGATCCGAACCCGAGTGCCTATCGGGCGATGGATCTGTACAAAAAGCTCGCACCGGGACCTGTGCTCTACAGAAACATCGACGAATCAACCTGGAGCCCTGCTCGCCAGACCGATATAGGCAATCCACTCAAACGGCCGAATGCAGATAACCGTGCCGCAGAAGCGGCGGTGCCCACCAGACAGCCTCGAATCACGTCGATGCCCGCACAATTGAAGGCGGCAACGTCCGAATTGCTGGATACACATTTCGCACTGCTGCATCCGCAGATGAATCACGGCGAACGGGTCATGGAATTGCGCTCGTACAACCTGTCGCCTCTCCAGCACGTCCGACTGCGCGACGACCTCATCGCCCATCCGTCAGCGCTTCCGGAATGGGTCGCACAGCACAAGAGCCGGTCACTGAACGCGGACGACCCTGCACGCTACGACGCACTGCATCAGGAAATAGAGCCCCTGCTCCTGCCACTGAGAAACGGCAAGTTACTGCTCAGTCATCTGGGCGATCATGAAGATTTCAGCGAAAGCGTCAGCCGCGAATTCCTCGACGGATTCCTCGCAAAGCTGGGGTACCTGCGTAATGGCAGCGGCTGCCTGTACCGGACCGACATCCCCGGCCTGTTCAGGGCCGATGAGCGCACACCGTTCGAGCTGTACAACGATCGCCGGATGCTGCCACGCATGCACCACAAACGGGGCGCAACGAGCGAAAAGCCGATCAGCGCTACGGTCGGCCTGGAACTGGTTCACGAGTACGCGGGCCACGGCAGGGCCGAGCCGGATCCGGAATACCTGCGTTACAACAATCAGAAGAACCAATACCCCGGGAAAAAACCCGGTGAGTCCGACAATGACTCCGGAAAGTCCGACAACGAATGGTCCGAGACCTCCGATGTCGAGCTGGACTCCGAGCGAAACTATGAAACGATCCGACACGACCAAAGCTTCATCTTCGAATACATCATCGATACTCGGAACATGGAAGTGGTTTTGCGTGAAGAGAACATCTTGTTGAATGGGAGCGCCAGAGATCGCGGCGCGTGGTTCCCGGAAGACGAAAACGAAGCCTTGATTTCCGCCTCAAGAAGGGGCATTCCCTCGGAACGCATCTGGTTGCTCGACTCAACTCGCACCCGTGCGGCAAAGGTCGACGATATCGCCGAGCTGACGCCCTATTACGATCGAAGCCGTATAGAGGACGCAACGCACAACGGCGACCGCAACCAGTCTGTCTATGACACGTTGATCGACGATGCGGCGGCAGCAGGCAACCCCATTGTGTATCTGGACAAGGGCAAGAAGTGGTTCGCCAACGATATCGTCTGGCCTGAGTGACCGAGGCGGTCCTAGGCGAACAGTTCACCCTGCAACTCGTCGAGCAACGCCTGGATCGCATCCAGGCGTTGCTGCGGATCGTCGAGTTGCAACAGGTCGATCTTGTCTTCCTCGGCAAACGGCAGCAGGTAGGCCAACTGGTTCGCCAGCGCCTGCTGCCCCGCCGCTTCGATACCCATGTTCAGCGCTTCGACCATCGGATGCTCGGCCAGGGCCTTGAGCAGCGCCACCAGATCAGCGTCTTCGTCCTGCAGAGGCTGCTCGGGCTCTTCATCCAGCCACTCGACCTCCGCGACGATCAGCTGATCGCGCTGCACCTCGGTGCGCAGAACATGAAAGCGCCGCCCGCCCTGCACACGAATCCCCAGTAGGCCGTTGTCCTGTTGCTGGAAATCGGTGATCCGCGCTTCGCACCCGACCATCGCAAATCCTTCGGGCGCCACTCCGACTTCGTGGCCTTCGAGGATGCATACCACGCCAAAGCCGCCGCCCTGTTTCATGCAGCGACCGATCATGTCCAGGTAGCGTGCCTCGAAGATCTGCAGATCCAGATTGCAGCCGGGAAACAGCACCGTGTTCAGCGGAAAAAGCGGCAGACTCATAGACATTTCCTTACACCACCATCGACACCGCCAACGGCAGGAACACCGCCGTGGCCACGCCCATCAGACTCATCGCCAGCGCCGCGAAGGCGCCGCACTCATCGCTTTCCTGCAACGCCACCGACGTGCCGACCGCATGCGCCGTCATGCCCAGCGCCATGCCACGCGCCTCGGGGCTGTGCACGCCGAGGCGGGTCAGCAGCGCCGGGCCGAAGATCGCGCCGATGACTCCGGTGATCAACACGAATACCGCCGCCAGTGCCGCGACACCGCCGATCTGCTCGGCCACCAGCATGGCAATCGGCGAGGTCACCGACTTGGGCGCCATGGTCATCAGAATCATGTGATCGGCCCCGAACCACCAGCCCAGTGCCACGCCCATCCCCGTGGCGACCACGCCGCCTATCACCAGCGTAGTAAAAATCGGCCAGAACAATTGGCAGATGCGCCGCAGATTCAAATACAGCGGCACGGCCAGCGCAACGGTCGCCGGACCCAGCAGAATACTGAGGATCTCGGTGCTCTTGCGGTACTCGGCGTAAGTCAGGCCGCAGCCGACCAGCACGCCGATCACCAACAGCATCGAGACCAGCACCGGTTGCAGGAAGATCCAGCGGGTTTTCTCGAACGCCGCCAGCACCAGTTGATAAGCCCCCAGGGTGATCCCGATGCCAAAGAGTGGGTGGTGAATCACCGAAGCCCAGGCACCTTGCCAGTCGAACAGCATCAGGATTCCTCCGAAGGCGGCGCGTGACGCTTGACCAGCCGTTGCATCAGCACGCCGGCGAAGGCCATCGACAGAATCAGCGAGACCACCAGCGCACCGACGATGGCCCAGAAATCCGCGGCAATCGCCGTGGCGTAGACCATCACACCCACCGCCGGCGGCACCAGCAGCAATGGCAGATAACGCAACAGGCTGCCGGCGGCGAGGTTCAGCGGCTCGCCGACTTCACCGCGCACGATCAGGAACACCAGCAACAGCAAAAGGCCGATGATCGGCCCCGGCAGCACCGGCAACAGCAAATGATTGAGGGCCGTGCCGAGCAATTGAAACAGCACCAGCATGGTCAGGCCGCGTAGCAACATCCGTCATCTCCGTCCGACATCCCGCCAAGCACGGGCCGGGCATTATAAGCACGCCTGCGCTATGGATCGGCATTCGCCAAAAGCATGGTCGGTTGACCTGAGCAAATCGCCATGATGATCTACAGTGGTTCGCAGGGCGGTCAAATCCCCCACCTGAAAAACTATAAAACCGATGAACCCAAGGAGAGTCTCAATGCCCTATGTTCCAGTTGCAGAGCTCAAAGATTATGTCGGCAAGGAACTCGGACGTTCCGAATGGCTCACCATCGATCAGGAGCGCATCAACCTGTTCGCCGAAGCCACCGGGGATTACCAGTTCATCCATGTCGACCCGGTCAAAGCCGCGCAAACGCCATTTGGCAGCACCATCGCCCACGGATTCCTGTCGCTGTCGCTGATCCCCAAACTGATGGAAGACATTCTGGTTCTGCCGCAAGGCGTGAAGATGGTGGTCAACTACGGCCTGGACAGCGTGCGCTTCATCCAGCCGGTCAAGGTCGACTCCAAAGTCCGGCTCAAGGTCGATCTGGGTGAAGTGACCGAGAAAAAACCTGGCCAGTGGCTGCTCAAGGCCACCGCCACCCTGGAGATCGAAGGCTCGGACAAACCGGCCTACATCGCCGAACCACTGTCGCTCTGCTTCGTTTAAGCGCCTGGATGCGAAGCGGCTCACGCTGTTTCGCATCCGCTCCTCCCTGCCGGCTGTATAAGGTCACATAGCTGCGGCATACTCGGTCGCCTAATTGCCCGGATCCCGCTATGCGCTCATTCGCCCCTCTTGCTCCCCTTGCCTTGACCCTGTTG
The DNA here is from genome assembly GCF_019710535.1 of Pseudomonas sp. 3-2. Classification (NCBI taxonomy): domain Bacteria; kingdom Pseudomonadati; phylum Pseudomonadota; class Gammaproteobacteria; order Pseudomonadales; family Pseudomonadaceae; genus Pseudomonas; species Pseudomonas sp. 3-2. Next base: position 5,636,112 of record NZ_CP081200.1, read on the forward strand.
CTGGCCGCGTGTGGCGACGGCGAATCGTTGTTGCCGCCGGATGCGCGCCTGCCCGACGGCGGCCGCTATCGCGGTGAACTGGTCGATGGCTTGCTGCAAGGCCAGGGCCGGGTCGACTACCCCAACGGCAGCTGGTACGCCGGGGCGTTCGACAAGGGGCAATGGCATGGCCAGGGCGAATGGCACGGCAGCAATGGCGAGGTCTATCGCGGCAACTTCCAGCAAGGGCTGTTCGACGGCCAGGGCACGTTGACCACCACCGCCGGCAGCTACACAGGCGGTTTCAAGCTGGGCCGGCGCGACGGCGAAGGCACCCTCAAGGAAAACGCGATGACCTATCGCGGCGAATTCAAGGCCGACCAGTACTCCGGGCTCGGTCGCCTGGAGCTGGACGACGGCAGCTCCTATCAGGGCCAGTTCGCCCACGGCAAACCCAATGGCGAAGGCCAGCGCGGCGATGCCAGCGGCAATCAGTTCACCGGCCATTTCGTCAACGGCCAGCTCGAAGGCAACGGCACCTTCAACAGCGCAGATGGCGATATCTACGTCGGTGGTTTCAAGAACAATCAACTGCACGGCAAGGGCCGCTACGAGAACGCCGATGGCGACGTCTGGCTCGGGCAGTTCAAGGAAGGCGCGCTGACCGGCAAGGGTGAATTGATCGGCGCCGACGGCAGCCATTACATCGGTTATTTCAATGACTGGCGCTTCAGCGGTCAGGGCCGCCTGAACCTGTCCGATGGCAGTTTCTACGTCGGCGGATTCGACAGCGACAGTTATTCCGGACGCGGCACCCTGGTGCTCACCGATGGCAGCGTGCTCAGCGGCACCTGGATCAACGGCCAGCGGGTGCGCGATGCCGACGGCAAATTGCTGCCGGACACCCTCGAACTCGGCCTGTTGGCCCAGGGTCGTCTGCTCGACGAGGCGCTGGCCAACGTACCGGCCTCAACCCCGGCCGTTGAGCTGTACACCCTGACCCTCGGCGGCGACGGCAAACAGAGCGTGTTCCTGCGCGAATCCGATTACGTCGCGAACATGCTCACCAGCCGTTTCGGTGCCTTTGGCCAGATTCGCCTGGTCAACCACCGCGACCACCTCGGCGACCGGCCGATGGCCACCCGCGAAAATCTGCGGCGCGCCGCTCAAACCCTGGCCGAACGCAGCGGCCCGGAAGATCTGGTCTTCATCTATCTGACCAGCCATGGCACCGCCGAGCACGAGCTGGTGCTCGATCAGCCGCGAATGGAACTGGCCGACCTGCCCGCCGACGAACTCGCCGCCGTGCTCGCACCGCTGAAGAACCGCGACAAGATCATCGTCATCTCCTCGTGCTATTCCGGCGGTTTCATACCGGCGCTGAAGGACGAACGCACGCTGATCATGACCGCCTCACGCGCCGACCGCGTGTCGTTCGGTTGCTCCGAGGAGGCCAACTTCACCTACTTCGGCGATGCCCTGTTTGCCCAGGCACTGAACCAGACCGACGACCTGGAGCAAGCCTTCAAACTGGCCAAGGCTACCGTTGCCGAGCGCGAACTGGCGGACAATTTCGAAGCCTCTGAACCGCAGATCTGGGCGCCGAAAACCGTGCTGGCGCACTGGCAACTGCTGCGTAAACAACAAGCGAGAAAAGCATTGCAAAGTGCTGCGTTGAACGACGGAGCGACAAACAGCAACTAAGCTGAACAGTATCAAGGGAGAGACACTATGTACTTGACGCCTCAGCATGTCCTGCTTGCCGGAGCCACCGGTCTGACCGGTGAACATCTGCTCGACCGTCTGCTCAACGAGCCGACGATCAGCCGTGTCCTGGCCCCCTCACGCCGGCCACTGGCCGAACATCCGCATCTGGAAAACCCGGTCGGCGACCCACAGACCTTCCTGCCGCAGTTGGCGGGTCGCGTCGACATCGCCTATTGCTGCCTGGGTACCACCATCAAGCAGGCCGGCTCCGAAGAAGCGTTCCGCGCCGTGGATCTGGACATGGTCGTAGCCTTCGCCAAGCGCGCCCGGGAAATGGGCGCACGGCACCTGATTGTGATCAGTGCCCTGGGCGCCGATCGCCGATCCTCGATTTTCTACAACCGGGTCAAAGGCGAGATGGAATACGCCTTGCGTGCGCAAAACTGGCCGCAACTCACCATTTGCCGGCCGTCGCTGTTGCTCGGCGAACGCAGCGAGCCCCGCCTGGGCGAACAGCTGGCCGCACCACTCTCAAAACTGATTCCCGGCAAATACCGTGGCATCGAGGCCTGCCAACTGGCCCGGGCCATGTGGCGTCTGGCACTTGAAGAGCAGGATGGCGTGCGAATTGTCGAGTCGGATGAATTGAGAAAACTCGGCAAATAAGCTCACAGCGGTTCAACGCAGATCCGCACAAACATTTGCAATGAATGTCCGAGGATATTGCGTTGAACCACCCGACAACTGAAATGAACCGACTCGAATCAACCATCGTGTCGTAACTATCTACCACTCGCCCCTTTCCTTTCATGGATAACGTGCCCTCCCCGGCATGCCTGCGTCTGCCATCCTGTTATCGGATGGCAGCCTGAACGCCAGATAATCAATGAACGGATTCCTTGATGCGACCCAAAAACCCGACACCGAAATTACCCGGCACACCTCACCGTCACCCCGAGACACCGCATCCTCTGCCGATTCCGCGTTCTGAGCCTCCAGTGGTGATTCGCCCCGGAGGACCGGATATCTACCTCTCCGACCGACAACTGGCGACACTGCCGCCGCCGGACAATCAGTTGCCCACAGTACATATCCATGACTTGTCCCCTTCGGTCAGGGAAAGTGGAAGAGGCCCATCCAGCGACCCGCGCTCGACTGAATCGATCCGCCACTACGAGTTGCCGCCCCAGACGCGAACGCTCTTGCCCGACGTCATCACCGAAGGATTGCGCGTCCACAGGGGGCGTATTTATGCCGAAGTGCAGTACACCACAACCGGAACGGTCATGGTGGCCTGGGACGAGAGCCTCGGAACCTACCGGGCCATGTTTCCACAGGAAGCGCAACCCTCTGGCCCTGCCCTGCACTTCGACCCCGCCAGCAATACCTGGCGGGTTGGCGAGCCGCAAAAGACTCCTCAAACCATAGAACAGCAGATACATCGGCCGGCAGACAACACAGATGACACCCCGGCGCAGATCCCTGCGTCACTTGCGGGCAGCTCCTCCCGAACGCAATCGAACACTGTGACAGCTCACATCGACACCCGGCACTACATTTGGGACAACACCGCCACCAATCACCATGGCTACGTGGTCATGCACCGAAAAATGCGGCTGGACGACTCCGTCGGCCCTCTGATGCACCATGCCTTCATGGACGATAACGGGTCGTTCACCAGCGTCGAGCCTTCTGCCCCACGTATCGATCAGCCCGCCGAATTGCTGCCTGCCTGGACAGACCGCGACATCTGGGATCTCTACGGTCTGCAGGGCGCAGAGATCACTCGCTTTCGCACCGAAGCAGATCGCACGGGCAGAAAACCACAGTGGGCCAAGGTACGGGAACAAAGGCTGGAGAATGCGTACCTGTATGACGAGCTTCGCCGCTGGCTAGGCCCTGAGATGGACCGAGATATGTTCAACCGCCTTCTGGAGCACCAAAGGCTCACGCCCGCCAAGTGGGCAGAGCACCTCGAATCCGTCACGCTGCACCGCAGTACTCCAGACACACAAACGCCATTGCCGGGCCTGCCGAGACCCGAAACGCCGGAGCACCACGACACACCAACCACGCAAACGCCGTCACCACGCCTGCCGCCTCCCGCAACGCCCGAGACAACAGACACCACGCCAGCGTACGGGGACCAGAGTTACTACACCTGGGACCTCGGCAAGACAAACTTTCATGGTTACGTCGAGATGCAGCGCAAGCCCGGTCTGGATGACAGTCACGGCCCGCTCGTTCAAGTAGCGTTCCGTGACGGCATTGCGCTGACTATCGTCAAGCCGACCGGGTATCCACTGCATAAAGAGACTGCTCTGCGGCCCTTCTGGCGAGACGTCGATATCTGGAACCTGTACAGGATCGAAGGGGAAGACATCCTGCGCTTTCGTCGGGATGTTGCGCTCCACATGAAAGAACCAGAGTGGGCCATACAACGGGACTATCCTTCCCGGCGTGAACAGTTGATCGACTACCTGCGGCTATGGACCAATCCTGATTCTCCGCTCAAATCAAAGGAACAGGTCCTTGCCCGCTTCCAGCCCTACAATCTGTCAACTCTGCAATTCGCTCGACTGAGCAAGGAAATTTCGCCAACAGGGCAGTTCAAACACCTCATCAATGATGACGTGCCTGCATGGGTGACGACGCATCAGGCTCGCACGCGGCTTGTCACCAATTCAAAACTTTTCGATCCGTTTCTGCCGGAAATGAACGCCGAAATCATCAGGCTTAGAAACCGGGGGGAAGGCACCAGTATCCTGAAGGCCACTCTGACAAAACCGTTTTTTCAGGAGTTACTGCGACTCTGTGGCTATCAGCGCAACGGACAGGATTATCTGTACAGAACCGACATCCCGGCGGTATTCAAGGCGGATGAGCGGACACCCTTCGACATCGCCAGGCCTGCGGTCATGGTTCCGCAGAAGGTATCGGCCCGAGTCGTCACGACCGAGACGCCAGTAAGCGCAATGTTCAGCCTCAAGGCTGCAATGGATTTCGCGAACGAGGTTAAAGACGTAACAGGCTCGAACTACACGCAACCCAAGGATCCGCTGACCGGCAACGAATCGCACCAGACCAGTAGCGGCGCTTCGACGCCCCACGCTCAGCGCATCCTGTTTTGCTACCTGCTCGATACCCGCAATATCGAGGTCGTTCCAGGACAGGAAAATCGCGCCTACAACTCAGCGCGGCTCGAACAAAGCTCCCCGGGCGACAGCACGTGGTTTCCGAGCATGCGGATGGAGGGCCATGTTTCGACGTCACCCATCGGTTTCACGTCGCGACGGGTCTGGCTGGTCAACTCAGCCATGACCCGTGCAGCTACCGTGGAGGATGTACATTTGCAGGCACTTGCACACGCCACCGGCTCGAATCAGACCCGCGCCGACGCCATCCAGGCCCGCACGAAAGCCGGGGCTCTCAACCGGAATGAATATGACGCATTGATCGATGAAGTCGCGAACGCCGGCAAACGCATCCTCGAGTTGCCGACGGGAAACGCAATATTCTCCAACGACATCGAGTTTCCTCCCGAAATAATCACTCTGTAGGAGGCTTAATCGGCTCGCTCTTGCCAAATCGAGCCGATGATTTTCATAAACCTCCGGTCGCCTGAAAGCCTACGCCGATCACCGTCAGCAAAGACAACGGTAAAAGCAGGGTATCGAGCAACGCACTGGCCGGCAGGTCGACTCCGGGATAGCCCGGAGCCTCGGCGCCGAAGCGATCCTTTGCGCAACAGCCGCCGTTCAGGGCGTATAAGTCCAGCCGCGTGCCGGAGTACACCACCGGCGCGCCGGGCTTGGCCGCATCGAGCGTGCGCGCCGTGGCGCAGCCGGTCAGTTGCAGCGCCAGCAGGAGCGCCAGCAGCTTATTCATCGCTGCTCAGGTGATGTTCACCCCAGCGAGGCAGCATGTCCTGCGGAATGCCCAGCAGATTGAGAATCCGCGCCACCACGAAATCGATCAGGTCATCGATGGTCTGCGGCTGGTGATAGAAACCCGGCGACGCTGGCAGGATGGTCACGCCCATGTTCGAGAGCTTGAGCATGTGTTCCAGGTGAATGCTCGAATACGGCGCTTCGCGCGGCACCAGAATCAACTGGCGCCGCTCCTTCAACGTCACGTCCGCCGCCCGCTCGATCAGGTTGTTGCAGGCGCCGGTGGCGATGGCCGACAAGGTGCCCGTCGAACACGGCACCACCACCATGGCCGCCGGAGCGCCGGAGCCCGAGGCCACTGGCGACATCCAGTCTTCCTTGCCGTACACGCGGATCTGCCCGGCGGCCGCGCCGGTGTATTCGGTGAGGAACGCCTGCATCATTTGCGGCTTGGCCGGCAACGACACGTCGGTCTCGGTGGCCATCACCAGTTGCGCGGCCTTGGAGATCAGAAAGTGCACCTCGCGATCCTCGCGCACCAGGCAATCCAGCAGGCGCAAACCGTACTGGGCGCCGGACGCGCCGGTCATCGCCAGCGTGATGCGTTCGGGGCCGTTGCTCTCGAAACGAGTGTTCATTTCAGCGCCTCGGCGAGTTTGCCGTGCAGGCCGCCGAAGCCGCCGTTGCTCATGATCACCACGTGGGTGCCGGGCTGGGCCTGGCTCTTCACGCGTTCGATGATGCCTTCCAGCGAATCGCTGACGATCGACGGCACGGTGCACAACGCGGCGGTGCCTGCCAGATCCCAGCCGAGGTTGGCCGGGGCGTACCAGATCACCTGATCGGCATCGACCACGCTGTCCGGCAGACCGTCACGGTGCGCGCCAAGCTTCATCGAGTTGGAGCGCGGCTCGATGATCGCGATCAGCGGCGCATCGCCAATGCGCTTGCGCAGGCCGTCGAGGGTGGTGGCAATCGCGGTCGGGTGGTGGGCGAAGTCGTCGTAGATGGTGATGCCGCGCACCTCCGCGACTTTCTCCATCCGGCGCTTGACGCTCTTGAACGCGCTCAACCCGGCGATGCCCATCGACGGCACAACGCCGACGTGACGCGCGGCGGCCAGAGTGGCCAAGGCGTTGGCGACGTTGTGCTGACCGGTCAACTCCCACTCGACCACGCCTTGGGACACGCCTTCGAACATCACTTCGAACGCCGAGCCGTCGTCTTTCAGCAACTTGACCTGCCACTGACCGCCGGCACCGGTGGTTTGCACCGGGGTCCAGCAACCCATCTCGATCACACGCTGCAAGGCCGGTTCGGTGGTCGGGTGAATCACCAGCCCTTCGCTCGGAATGGTGCGCACCAAGTGGTGGAACTGCCGCTCGATGGCTGGCAGATCGGGGAAGATGTCAGCGTGATCGAACTCAAGGTTATTGAGGATCGCCGTACGTGGACGGTAGTGGACGAACTTCGAACGCTTGTCGAAGAACGCGCTGTCGTACTCGTCGGCTTCGATCACGAAGAACGGCGTGCCGCCCAGACGCGCCGACACCGAGAAATTCTGCGGCACGCCGCCGATCAGGAAACCCGGGCTCATGCCGGCATGCTCCAGCACCCAGGCGAGCATGCTGCTGGTGGTGGTCTTGCCGTGCGTACCGGCAACCGCCAGCACCCAGCGACCTTGCAGCACATGGTCGGCCAGCCACTGCGGGCCGGAAACGTATGGCAAGCCTTTGTTCAGCACATATTCCACCGCCGGGTTGCCGCGGGACATGGCGTTGCCGATCACCACCAGATCCGGCGCCGGATCAAGCTGCGCCGGGTCGTAACCCTGGGTCAGCTGAATACCCTGAGCTTCGAGCTGGGTGCTCATCGGCGGATAGACGTTGGCATCGGAGCCGGTCACGTGATGGCCCAGCTCTTTGGCCAGAACCGCCATCGAGCCCATGAAAGTCCCGCAGATACCCAGAATATGAATGTGCATAGTCGACCTCGTAAAACATGGCCGCAGGTTAGCGCAGGGAGGGGGAAATCGCACTCTTTAGCTGATCACCCGACCTTGTCGGGAGGGGGATTCAAGCAGTTCGGGCGATCCCGTGCTTGCGCAGCTTTCTGTAGAGCGTATTGCGACTGACGCCCAGTTGCTGCGCCGTGTGGGTCATGTGCCAGCGCGTGTGTTCCAGCGCACTGAGCAACGCCAGCCGCTCGGCATCTTCCAGCGGCTGTCCGGACGCCGCTTCATCGGTTTTGACCAACAGTGGCTGCACCTGCCGAAACATCGCCGGCAGATCCTCCAGTCCGATCCGCCCTTCATCGCACAACGCCGCCAGCGTACGCAGCACATTGCGCATCTGCCGCACATTGCCCGGCCAGTTGAAGCCCAGCAACGCCTGGCGCGCCGGCTCTTCGATCAGGATCGTTTCCCCGCCCGCCTCTTCGGCCAGCAGAAAATCCAGCAGCTGCGACTTGTCACTGCGCTCGCGCAACGGTGGAAGCGCCACTTCCAGCCCGTTGAGCCGGTAGTACAAGTCTTCCCGGAAACCGCCGTCGCCAACCCGCTCCAGCAGATTGCGGTGGGTGGCGCTGATGATCCGCACGTTGACCGCTTCCGGCTCGCCACCGATCGGCACCACTTGCCGGTCTTCCAGCACTCGCAGCAAACGGGTTTGCAGAGCCAGCGGCATGTCGCCGATTTCATCGAGGAACAGCGTGCCGCCATCGGCCTGCTGCAGCTTTCCGCGCATGCCGTCCTTGCGCGCGCCGGTGAAACTGCCGCCGCGATAGCCGAACAGTTCGCTCTCGATCAGGCTTTCGGGAATCGCCGCGCAGTTGAGGGCAACGAAGGCTTTGCCGGCGCGCTGACTGGCGTTGTGCACAGCCTTGGCGAATGCCTCCTTGCCGGAGCCGGTTTCACCGTTGATCAGCAGCGGCACGTCACGCTCGAATACCCGCAACGACTTGCGAAAATCCGCCTGCAACGCCGCATCACCGAGACAAATGCCTGCAAGACGCGGCGCTTCGACCGGCGTGGGAACCGGCGCGACCGGCAGCGGCCGACGGGTTTCGCCGCGCAGCACCGCAAACAGATGCCGCCCGTCACGAGTGCGCAACGGCCAACTGGCGCTGGCATTGGCACTGGCGCGCCCGAGCAATTCATCCAGCGAACAATCGAAAAACGCCTCAACCGGTTTACCGAGCAAGCCGCCACGAATGTGCCCGAGCAAATTCAATGCGCTCTGATTGACCGCGCTGATCCGCCCTTCCCCGTCAAACGCCAGCAGCCCTTCGCTGAACAGCCCGACGGACTCGGCCTGGAGATGAAAACGCAGCAACCATTGGTTATCGAAACAGCGCAGGAAGTAGCAGCTCTCGATCATCTTCGCCGACAGATTGACCAGCGTCATGGTGTGGAACTGGCTCTGGCGCGATACGTCATGCCGGGCCGAGGAAACGTCGAGCACCGCCAGCAGTTCGCCGTGCGGGTCGAACACCGGGCTCGCCGAGCAGGTCAAGCCCGTGTGACGGCCGCGAAAGTGTTCGTCCTGATGAATCGTCAGGGCCTGACGCTCCACCAGACAGGTGCCGATGCCGTTGGTGCCCTCGCAGGCCTCGCTCCAGTCGGAACCCAGCCACAGGCCGGCGCGTTCGAAAATCTTGCGTTCAGCGGGAGCGGTGACGCAGTTCAGGATCACCCCGCGCGCGTCGGTCAGCAGCACCGCGTGGCCGGCGCCGGAGAGTTGTTGATGCAGGCTGCTCATTTCATTGCCGGCAATCTGCAACACCTGTTGCAGCCGTTCGCGGCTTTCGAGGATTCGACCGTGTTCGAGCACGGTCGGCGCCATGGTCAGGGCCGGGTCGAGGTGATAGTCCTCAAGACAACGCAGCCACGAACGGGCAATCGACGGGTCGGCACCGGGGCCGTGCAGGTGCGGCTTGCCCTGGGTGACGGTGAGAACCTGCCGGGCATGGCGACTCAAATGATTGTCGTGCATTTCTTATTATTCTCCCCGAGGCTCATCGGCCCATGCGTGAAGTGGTGCCCAGCATCCTCCAGCCCACCGGTCTTTGCAATGCTGGCAAGACCGCCCGGTCACGGGCTGTGCCAGAAGCGGTACAAACTGTCACCCGGGCTGTACCGATACCGTCACAGATGCTTGCCACTTGTCCGACAGAAATCACGCAAGGCCTTGATTTGCCTGACCTGCACGGCAGTGGCCCGGCCTTTGCTCTACGCTTATAGCAAGCGCTCATGCGCGTCTCTCTGATAAGTACAACAGCCAAGGAGAACATCATGCGTTACGCTCACCCCGGTACTGAAGGCGCCAAAGTCTCGTTCAAGAGCAAGTACGGTAACTACATCGGCGGCGAGTTCGTCGCGCCTGTCAAAGGTCAGTACTTCACCAATACCTCGCCAGTAAATGGCCAACCGATTGCCGAATTCCCGCGCTCCACGGCCGAAGACATCGAAAAAGCCCTGGACGCCGCCCACGCCGCTGCCGATGCCTGGGGCTCGACTTCCGCCCAGGCGCGCTCGCTGATCCTGCTGAAAATCGCCGACCGCATCGAACAGAACCTCGAAACCCTGGCGATCACCGAAACCTGGGACAACGGCAAAGCCATCCGCGAAACCCTCAACGCCGACATCCCGCTGGCCGCTGACCACTTCCGCTATTTCGCCGGTTGCCTGCGCGCCCAGGAAGGCAGCGCCGCCGAGATCGACGGCAACACCGTCGCCTATCACATCCATGAACCATTGGGCGTGGTCGGCCAGATCATCCCGTGGAACTTCCCGATCCTGATGGCTGCGTGGAAACTCGCCCCGGCCCTGGCCGCTGGCAACTGCGTGGTGCTCAAACCTGCCGAGCAAACCCCGCTGGGCATCAGCGTGCTGCTGGAACTGATCGGTGACCTGCTGCCGCCGGGCGTGCTTAACGTTGTCCAAGGGTTCGGCAAAGAAGCCGGCGAAGCCCTGGCCACCAGCAAACGCATCGCCAAGATCGCCTTCACCGGCTCGACCCCGGTCGGCTCGCACATCATGAAATGCGCCGCCGAAAACATCATTCCGTCCACCGTTGAGCTGGGCGGCAAGTCGCCGAACATCTTCTTCGAAGACATCATGCAGGCCGAGCCAAGCTTCATTGAAAAAGCCGCCGAAGGCCTGGTGCTGGCGTTTTTCAACCAGGGCGAAGTCTGCACCTGCCCGTCCCGTGCACTGGTTCAGGAATCGATCTATCCGCAGTTCATGGAAGCGGTGATGAAGAAAGTCAGCCAGATCAAACGTGGCGACCCACTCGACACCGACACCATGGTCGGCGCCCAGGCGTCCGAGCAGCAATTCGACAAGATCCTGTCGTACCTGGAAATCGCCAAGGGCGAAGGTGCCGAACTGCTGACCGGCGGCAAGGTGGAAAAACTCGAGGGCAGCCTGGCGACCGGGTATTACATCCAGCCGACGCTGCTCAAGGGCACCAACAAGATGCGTGTGTTCCAGGAAGAAATATTCGGCCCGGTGGTGAGTATCACCACCTTCAAGGACGAAGCCGAAGCCCTGGCGATTGCCAACGACACCGAGTTCGGCCTCGGCGCCGGCCTCTGGACCCGCGACATCAACCGCGCCTATCGCATGGGCCGCGCCATCAAGGCCGGTCGTGTATGGACCAACTGCTACCACCTGTACCCGGCGCACGCCGCGTTCGGCGGGTACAAGAAGTCCGGCGTCGGCCGGGAAACCCACAAGATGATGCTCGACCACTACCAGCAGACCAAAAACCTGCTGGTGAGCTACGACATCAATCCGCTGGGCTTCTTCTAAAACACGGGCTAGGCAGGTGTTTTTGCCTAGCCTTTCTACCGCTATCGCGAGCAGGCTCGCTCCCACACTTACAACGCGTTCCCCCTGTGGGAGCGAGCCTGCTCGCGATTGGCGTCCTTGATGACTACATACATAGCCTGGCCGCTCTGGCACGGGCCTTGCGTACCCGTCATTCAGGATTTGCCTGAACACTGCCGCTGCGTGAACAGCCTCCACCCACCCAACCGCTACTCCTGAAAGTCCAACAGATCGAACAATAAAAAAGACAGAGAGGACTTATGACTTCCACCACACAGCTCAAACCCACACTCGGCACCCTGCACCTCTGGGGCATTGCCGTCGGCCTGGTGATTTCCGGCGAATACTTCGGCTGGAGTTACGGCTGGGGCACCGCGGGAACCCTGGGTTTCCTGGTCACGGCCCTGATGGTCGCGACCATGTACACCTGCTTCATCTTCAGTTTCACCGAACTGACCACCGCGATTCCTCACGCGGGCGGGCCGTTTGCCTACAGCCGTCGGGCGTTCGGCGAAAAAGGCGGATTGATCGCCGGCATCGCCACCCTGATCGAATTCGTGTTCGCCCCGCCGGCCATTGCCATGGCCATCGGCGCCTATCTGAATGTGCAATATCCGGGGCTCGATCCCAAACTTGCGGCGGTCGGCGCGTATTTTGTGTTCATGACCCTGAACATCCTCGGCGTCAGCATCGCCGCGACCTTCGAGCTGGTGGTGACCGTGCTCGCTGTCGCCGAATTGCTGGTGTTCATGGGCGTGGTCGCACCGGGCTTCAGCTTCAGCAACTTTGTGCTGAACGGCTGGTCAGGCGCCAATGAGTTTACGATGGGCGCGATTCCTGGCATTTTCGCCGCTATTCCCTTCGCGATCTGGTTCTTCCTCGCCATCGAAGGCGCGGCCATGGCGGCCGAGGAAGCCAAGGACCCGAAACGCACGATTCCACGGGCCTACGTCAGCGGCATCCTGACCCTGGTGTTCCTGGCCATTGGCGTGATGGTGATGGCTGGCGGCGTCGGCGACTGGCGTCAACTGTCGAACATCAACGATCCGCTGCCGCAGGCAATGAAAGCGGTAGTCGGCAACAATTCGACCTGGATGCACATGCTGGTGTGGATCGGCCTGTTCGGGCTGGTGGCGAGTTTCCACGGGATCATCCTCGGCTACTCGCGACAGTTCTTTGCCCTGGCCAGGGCCGGTTATCTGCCCAAAGGTCTGGCCAAACTCTCGCGCTTCCAGACGCCGCACCGGGCGATCCTGGCGGGCGGCGTGGTCGGCATCGCGGCAATCTACAGCGACGGTCTGGTCAATCTGCAAGGCATGACCCTGACGGCGGCAATGATCACCATGTCGGTGTTCGGCGCCATCGTGATGTACATCATCAGCATGCTCAGCCTGTTCAAACTGCGCAAAACCGAGCCGAATCTGGAACGCACCTTCCGCGCGCCCGGTTACCCGGTGGTGCCGGCCATCGCGCTGTTTCTGGCGCTGGTGTGCCTGGTGGCGATGGCCTGGTTCAACACGCTGATCGGTTGTGTGTTCCTCGGGTTCATGGCCGCTGGCTACCTGTACTTCCAGCTGACCGCCAAGCAACGCTCCGAAGCACCGGCAGACGCTATGCTCGAAGGTATATGAGTTGCACCGGCACCGCGCCTTTCGCCCGGTGCCCGCTATATAGAAGTGCATAAAGATCCAATGTGGGAGCGGGCTTGCTCGCGAATGCGGTGCGTCATTCAACAATGATGTCGCCTGACACGACGCCTTCGCGAGCAAGCCCGCTCCCACAGGGGATCGAGTTATCCACAGAATCAGGAGGAACGCGCCCAATGGCCGCATTTGCTCATACCGTCGGCGCCCAGACCTATCGTTTCGACAGCCTCAAGGACGTGATGGCCAAGGCCAGCCCGGCACGCTCCGGGGATTTCCTGGCCGGCGTCGCCGCGCTCAACGATGGCGAGCGGGTAGCCGCGCAAATGGCACTGGCCGACATCCCGCTCACGCATTTCCTGCAGGAAGCGCTGATTCCCTACGAAACCGATGAAGTCACCCGACTGATCATCGACACCCACGATAAACAGGCTTTCGCCGTGGTCAGCCATCTCACCGTCGGCGGTTTTCGCGACTGGCTGCTCAGTGACGCCGCCGATGAAACCAGCCTGCGCGCCCTCGCCCCCGGCCTGACGCCGGAAATGGTCGCTGCCGTGTCGAAGATCATGCGCGTGCAGGATCTGGTGCTGGTGGCGCAGAAGATCCGCGTGGTCACGAAGTTTCGCGGCACCCTCGGCATGCGTGGGCGGTTATCCACAAGGCTGCAACCCAATCATCCGACTGACGAGCCGTCCGGCATCGCCGCGAGCATTCTCGACGGTCTGCTGTACGGCAATGGCGACGCGATGATCGGCATCAACCCGGCCACCGACAGCATCGCCTCGATCTGCGCGATGCTGGAAATGCTCGACGCGATCATCCAGCGCTACGACATTCCGACCCAGGCCTGCGTGCTGACACACGTCACCACCTCTATAGAAGCGATCAACCGTGGGGTGCCACTGGATCTGGTGTTCCAGTCGATTGCCGGCACCGAAGCGGCCAACGCCAGTTTCGGTATCAACCTGAACATCTTGCAGGAAGGTTATGAAGCGGGCCTGAGCCTCAATCGCGGCACACTCGGGCGGAACCTGATGTATTTCGAAACCGGTCAGGGCAGCGCGCTGTCGGCCAACGCCCACCACGGCGTCGATCAACAGACCTGCGAGACAAGGGCCTACGCCGTGGCGCGCCATTTCAAGCCGTTTCTGGTGAACACCGTCGTAGGATTCATCGGCCCGGAATACCTCTACAACGGCAAACAGATTATCCGCGCCGGCCTCGAAGACCACTTCTGCGGCAAGTTGCTCGGCGTGCCGATGGGCTGCGATATCTGCTACACCAACCACGCCGAAGCCGACCAGGACGACATGGACACCCTGCTGACCCTGCTCGGCGTGGCCGGGATCAACTTCATCATGGGCATCCCCGGTTCCGACGACATCATGCTCAACTACCAGACCACTTCGTTCCACGACGCGCTCTACGCGCGCCAGACCCTGGGCCTGAAACCGGCGCCGGAGTTCGAGCAGTGGCTGGCGAACATGGGCATTTTCACTCAGGCGGATGGCAAGGTCCGCTTCGGCAACAACCTGCCGCCGGCCTTTCGTCAGGCCTTGGCGCAACTGGGATGAGTCAGATGGAAAAACCACCCGTCGATCCACAAAACCCATGTCTGGAGCTGCGTCGTCTGACCCCGGCGCGCATTGCCCTCGGTCGTACTGGCACCAGTCTGCCAACCAGTGCACAGCTGGATTTCCAGTACGCCCACGCCCAGGCGCGGGACGCCGTGCATTTGCCGTTCGATCACGCCGCGCTCAGCGCCCAACTGACCGAGCGCCAACGCGACAGTCTGCTGCTGCACAGCGCGGCGGTGGATCGCAACAGCTACCTGCAACGCCCGGATCTGGGGCGCAAGCTGAGCGATCAATCGGCGCGAGCCCTGCGCGAATACGCCGAGGCGCATCCGGGCGGCGTGGATCTGGTGATGGTGGTGGCGGACGGCCTCTCGGCACTGGCGGTGCATCGGCATACCCTGCCGTTTCTCACCCGCCTGGAAGAACAGATGAGCGCCGACCAATGGTCGACTGCGCCGGTGGTGCTGGTGGAACAGGGACGCGTGGCGATTGGCGATGAAATCGGCCAGTTGCTGGGCGCCAGAATGGTTGTGATGCTGATTGGAGAGCGTCCGGGCCTCAGTTCGCCGGACAGCCTGGGTTTATATTTCACCTACAATCCAAAGGTCGGCCTCACGGATGCTTACCGCAATTGCATCTCCAATGTGCGGCTGGAAGGGCTCAGCTATGGCATGGCGGCGCATCGCTTGCTGTATCTGATGCGCGAAGCCTGTCGGCGCCAGCTGTCGGGCGTCAATCTGAAGGACGAGGCGCAGGTTCAGACGCTGGAATCGGAAGCCGGTGCAGACATGAAGAGTAATTTCCTACTCGATCTGCCCCCAGCCTGAACCGTTTCCGCATTGCCTTTCTGCGCCGGTTTCAGGCAGGATCGATGCACGGCCGCCCGGGTTTCCCATCGCCGTCAGAGCACGTGAAGACAGCCACTTGAAGGACGAGACCTACCATGCGGATTATCCAAGCGACCCTCGAACACCTGGATTTGCTGACCCCGTTGTTCGTTAAGTACCGCGAGTTCTACGGCTCCCTGCCCTATCCGGACTCGTCCCGGGCCTTTCTCGAAAAGCGCCTGCGACGCAAGGAATCGGTGATCTACCTGGCCCTGGCCGATGACGACGACAGGAAGCTCATGGGCTTCTGCCAGCTCTACCCGAGCTTTTCCTCCCTGTCGCTCAAGCGCGTGTGGATCCTCAACGACATCTACGTCGCCGAAGACGCCCGCCGCCAGTTGGTAGCCGACAACCTGATCCGCACCGCCAAGAAAATGGCCAAGGAAACCCAGGCCGTGCGCATGCGCGTCTCCACCAGCGCCGACAACGAAGTGGCGCAGAAAACCTATGAATCCATCGGGTTCAAGGAAGACACCGAGTTCAAGAACTACGTGCTGCCGATCAGCGACGAGCTCTGATCGCCGAGTGTCCTGCGGGGAGGGAGCCGACTCCCTCCCCAAAATGAATGCCAACCCGACATTTATTCACACCGACATCCCCCGCTACAAAACCAACGCGCTTTTCACCCCTCAGCCCGTATAATCCCGATCTTTCCGGCTTGTAAGAAAAACTACACCCGCTTGTAGGCTTACACGAAGTCATCCGCACAGGTCTGCCGAGTCAGACCGTCACCACAGGTGCCTCCATGGATTTCAACCCGCTCGACCTTATCCTGCATCTCGATGTTTACCTCGACCTGCTGGTGAATAATTACGGGCCATGGATCTACGCCATCCTGTTTCTGGTGATCTTCTGCGAGACCGGTCTGGTGGTGATGCCATTCCTGCCGGGTGATTCCCTGCTGTTCATCGCCGGCGCAGTGGCTGCGGGCGGCGGTATGGACCCGGTATTGCTGGCGGGCTTGCTGATGCTCGCGGCGATTCTCGGCGACAGTACCAACTACGTGATCGGGCGAACGGCGGGTGAAAAGCTGTTCAGCAATCCGAACTCGAAAATCTTCCGCCGCGACTATCTGCAACAGACCCACGATTTCTACGACAAGCACGGCGGAAAAACCGTGACCCTGGCGCGCTTCCTGCCGATCATCCGCACCTTTGCACCGTTCGTCGCCGGTGTCGCGAAGATGCCTTACCCGCGGTTCTTCGGCTTCAGCGTGTTCGGCACGGTTTTGTGGGTCGGCGGTCTGGTGACGCTGGGTTATTTCTTCGGCAACGTGCCGTTCATCAAGAAGAACCTGTCGCTGCTGGTGGTCGGCATCATCCTGCTGTCGCTGATTCCGATGATCATCGGCGTGGTTCGCAGCCGTTTCGGCGGCACCAAAGCCCAATCGCACTAAGCCGATGTGGTCGCTGAGCGCCTGGCGCCGCCGGCGCATTCTGGCCAGGCACCCGATTGCCGACGAACTGTGGCAGCGGGTGCGCCATCACCTGAGTTTTCTCGATGGCATCACGCCCGCTGAAGACCAGTGGCTGCGTGAAGCCAGCGTGCTGTTCCTCGAAGACAAACACCTGACCGCCCTGCCCGGCGTCGAGCTGCACCAGGAACAACGCCTGCTGCTCGCTGCCCAGGCGCAATTGCCGCTTTTGCATCTCGGCGATCTGAACTGGTATCAGGGTTTCCACGAAATCGTCCTCTACCCCGACGACTTCCTCAGCCCCCAGCGCCATCGCGATGCCAGCGGCGTCGAGCATGAGTGGGACGGCGAACACAGCGGCGAAGCGTGGCAACAAGGGCCGATCATCCTCGCCTGGCCCGGCGTGATGGCCAGTGGTGGCTGGGAAGGCTACAACCTGGTGATCCACGAACTGGCGCACAAGCTCGACATGCTCAACGGTGACGCCAACGGCCTGCCCCCGCTGCATGCCGACATGCGGGTGAAAGACTGGGCCGAAGTGATGCAGTCAGCGTACGACGACCTCAATCGCCAGCTCGACCGCCATCCCGACGCCGAAACCGCCATCGACCCGTATGCCGCCGAGAACCCGGCTGAGTTCTTCGCCGTCACCAGTGAGTACTTCTTCAGCGCTCCGGACTTGTTGCACGAGGCTTACCCACAGGTGTATGCGCAGTTGCAGCTTTTCTATCGCCAGGATCCGTTGACCCGCCTGAAGCAACTTCAGGCCAGCGACCCGGTCTATCAGGCTCACGAGTAAAGGTCTGCACGACTTCCGGTACATGGCGTCCACGGCAGAATATGCCTATAATCGCCGCCACTTTTTGGTCAATCCGGCCAAGTGTTTTTGGTCAACTAACGGGGGCAAAGCCCAATGAGCTACAGCAAGATTCCGGCTGGCAAAGACCTGCCGAACGACATCTACGTCGCGATCGAGATCCCGGCCAACCACGCGCCGATCAAATACGAAATCGACAAAGACAGCGATTGCCTGTTCGTTGACCGTTTCATGGCCACCCCGATGTTCTACCCGGCCAACTACGGTTACATCCCGAACACCCTGGCTGACGACGGTGATCCCCTCGATGTGCTGGTCGTGACCCCTTACCCGGTTGCTCCAGGTTCGGTGATCCGCGCGCGTCCGGTCGGCATCCTGAACATGACCGACGACGGCGGCGGCGATGCCAAAGTCATCGCCGTTCCACACGACAAGCTGTCCCAGCTGTACGTGGACGTGAAGGAATACACCGACCTGCCAGCCCTGCTGATCCAGCAGATCGAGCACTTCTTCGCGAACTACAAAGATCTCGAAAAAGGCAAATGGGTGAAAATCGAAGGCTGGGACGGCGCTGACGCTGCCCGCGCCGCGATCACCAAGTCGGTTGCTGCCTACAAAGGCTAAGCCTCGCGACCTGCGACACGCTTGAAGAAAACCCCGGTTGATCCGGGGTTTTTTGTGCCTGCCCGAAAGGTTCTTAAACAGCTTGTTTATGGCGACCTACAGAAAAGTTTTAGTGTGTGTAATTTCCCACAAGAACGTCTTACATCCCGTCGCAAAATTTGCCCTGATTTTGAACGCAAGGTTTATTCAAACCGCTCTAGGCCGGTCGTAGACTCGTGTTTATGAGAAAGAACACTAGCGGTCCAAGATTCAAGGCACTCCTGGAAGCTGCGAACATCACCACCACGGGATTCGCAAAGTTCTGGGGCACGGAAGCCCAAAACGTTCATAACTGGTACACCCGGGGCGTACCCGCGTACCGCATGGAAGAAGTTGCGCGCCTGCTGTCCGTCAACAGCCAATGGCTGAAGACCGGCGAAGGCCCGAAAGACGCCCCGCACCTGCATACGGAGTCGGGCGACATCCTCGATGCCCATGCCATTCGCGGCGTCTACACGGTGCTCGAAACCAACGACATCGAACTGCCGCTCTACAAGGAAGCCCCGACTGCCCCTGGTTCCGACAAGACCCACGTCATCAAGGACCCGGACCAAACCATCCGTTTGCCCCGCAGCCACCTCGAAGCCCTGGAAATTCGTCACACCGATGCCATCTGCACCCACATGATCGGCAACAGCATGGCCGAGAAAATCGAAGACGGCTCAACCCTCGCCATCGACCGCGGCCTCACCCAGGTGGTGGACGGCGAAATCTACGCCATCGAACACGACGGCATGCTGCGCATCAAATACCTGCACCGCATGCCCGGCAACGCCCTGCGCCTGCGCAGCCACAACAGCGCCGAATACCCGGACGAGATCTTCCGGGCCTCACAGATCGAAGAGCAGAGGATTCATGTGTTGGGATGGGTGTTCTGGTGGTCGACGCTGGGCAAGCGGCGGCCGGTGGTGCCGTTTCTCTGATCCTGCTTCTGTCGTGAGGGGCAACCGGCCCGGATAGTCGGTACAAATACGGGATTTTTCATGGATAGAACGCTCTATCCCGCACTTCGCACTGGGAATCCCCAACAAAACTCAGTATCCTGCGCCCCACATTCGCGCATCGACCCGCCAAGCGGCCCAGATGACGCCTGACGCGGCAGACCACTGTCTGACCAAGTCCCACAGCCGGACGCAAGATCCGGATGTACGTTTTGAAGGCTGGCGCGGTTTACCAAAAATAAACCAAGCCAGTCCCCGAGAAGCCGGCCACAAGCCGGCTTTTTAATGCCTGCCAAAAGCCAATGCCTACCGTCCGAATTCAGAATCGCCGCTTGCCGGATACCAAACGCGCTTGTACCGTAAAGACAAACGTCATTACAGGTAATCCATCATGGCATCCATCAACATTCGTATCGACGACGAACTGAAAAAACGCGCCTTCGCAGAGCTGGAAAAGCTCGGGCTTTCGCCCTCAGAGCTTCTGCGCCAAACGCTTCAATACGTCGCGGACCGGGGCAAATTGCCGTTCAAAGCGGCATTGCTCAGTGAAGAGGATGAAGCGCTTATCGCCGTGGTCACTGAACGTCTTGCCGCTCCTCAGCGAGTCAAGGTAAGTCTGGATGACCTATAACCTTGAGTTTGATCGTCGTGCATTGAAGGAATGGAACAAGCTGGGCGATACAATTCGCGAGCAGTTCAAAAAGAAACTCTCCGAGGTTCTCGAAAATCCTCGCATAGAAGCCAACAGGCTTCGCGAGCTGCCAGATTGCTACAAGGTGAAGCTGAAAAGCGCTGGATATCGCCTGATTTATCAGGTGATTGATCTCGAAATTGTGGTGTTCGTAGTCGCTATCGGAAAGAGAGAGCGAGAGGCGGCTTATGACGCTGCACAGGATCGATTGTCGTCCCAACCCTGAGCCAGTTAATCATCAGGATCGATACTGAAATTGGGGCAGCAACCTGCTGCCCCAATTACCGTCACGGATAACTGAACGACTTCACCAGCGTCAACTCCCCCACCGCCCGCATCGGCACCAGGAACGTCTCCATCTTCTCGCTAGGCGTCCCCTCTTCTGTAATCACCGTTACCTGCGCGGTCGTCAACGGCTGCACCGCCTCTTCCCCACCCTCATCATCCCCGCGATACCCACCACCAAAATAATTCACGTACACCAGATACTGCCCCTTGATCGGCGCCGGCATGGCGAAGATTTCCGGGCCGTAACCGGTGGTCACGTCAACGTCCAAAGCCGCGCCATTGGGGGCTACGCGGTCGCCGTACCAGATGTGTGCGCCGTCAGGTGTGATGAGGTGCAGGTCGAGGTCGGTGCCGTCACTGTCCCACGCCAGCAACACCCGCAGTTTGGCCGGAGTAGCGCCACCGCTGGTGCTGAGAAACTGCGTGCGATGCCGTTGCTGGCCGTCGGGGCTGCGGACTTCGACGCTGTTGCTGCCGTTGGGAAACGAGAACGGGCGGTCGAAGCGGCCGCTGTCGTCGATTTTCAGCGGCATGCTGACGCCGTTGACGATCAGTCGGCCGGGCTCTTTGTTTTTCGGTGTGGCTTTGATTTCACCGCTGATGCGCGCGGTGTTGGCCTGGCCGAGCGGTGTGTTCACCGAGGAGGCAGGATAGTTGACGGTCTGGCGGAAGCTCTCGCCCTCGCCTTCGGGCGCGCCGCTGCGCCAACCGCCGACGGGGGTGTCGAGTTTGACGCCGTCAGCAGCGATCACCGGCGAAACCGCGGCAAATACGCAGAGCAACAGCAAGACCTGTGGATAACGGAGTGTCATGGTCTATTCCAGCAAAAGGTGACGGGCGAGCCCTTCGATATAGGTTTCATCCTGGCCATTGGGGTGAGCTTCAAAGGCCAGGTGCAGGTATTCGTGAGTCAGGTCGAGGCGGTCCTGCAAGGACAGCACGCCGCGCACGTAGATGCGCTGACGTTCGCGGTCGACGAAGGGGCGGCCAAAGGCGAGTTTGCAGACGGCGAAAGTGCTGACTTCGTTGTAGCCGGTTTCGCTTTCAAGCGTCGGACGCCAGCCGCGACGTTGCTTTTGCAGCCAGTCTTGCGCGGCGGGCAGCGCTTCACAGGACGCCACCGGGTTGTCCCAGCGACTGAGGCTCGCGCGCGGATAGGCGTGCAGCAAAATAGCGTCGTAACGCTGGCCGGCATTGGCTTGCTCGACGGCTTGCTGCCAGGCGAGTTTGTCGGGGCCGGGTTGATCGGAGTGATAGGTGACGGTGCTGCCGGCCAATACCAGGTCCGCCGTCCAAGCGGCGATGTTGCGAGATTCGGCGGAGGCCGGACGCGGTGCAACACGCTGGCGAATGCTGCTGTCGTCGATGCTCAAACATTCGCCATTGCGCGTGGCGTTTTGCAGCAGATACGTGCGGATCGCCACGGCTAACGCTTTCGCGGCTTCGGCCGGTTCAGGTTTGGCTTCACGCTCCAGCACACGGGCGACGTACTCTTCGCGATCCAGCCGAGCCACAAGCTTGTCGTTGAGCAGAAACAGCTCGCCGTCGCTGTGGATATCCAGCGCATTACCATTGGCGAATTCGACGCGGTAATCGCCCTGCAACGGGCCGGAGCTCACCACTCGATCACCGGCCAGAACCCGCGAAACCGGATAACGCGAGAACAGCCCGACCTCAACACAACGCCCCGCTTCCGCCGGCCATGATGCGGGCAACACCGTCGCTAACGCCGAACCATAATGCCGCAAAACCATCTGACTGGTGCCCCGGCCACCGGCCCAGATCGGCGAGCCATCCGCCGTCCACCCAGCGAACCCGCCCTGACGTGATTGCGGATCCTGATCGCCGAGCCAGCTCCAGGTTTTCACCCGCAAGCGCCCACCGAGTTCGCCGACGACATTGCCGTCCGCCGCGTTCAGCACCACGTCGAGCAGCACACGGCGCATCTGCTCCTGAGCCGGCAGCAAAACCAGAACCTTCAGCAAGTCAGCCACGGAAACCCGAGTAGCCGGTTGCACCGATGGCAAATCCAACAACCACGACGGCGCCTGTCGGGCTTGCCAATAGGTTCTCCAATCGCCAGCGGTTATGCCCAACCGCGCCGGCTCGAAATACAGCCCGCAGGATTTCACCAGCGCCTGATCACGCTCGATCTTGCCGCCCGCGGTGCAGCAATAAACTTCTTCCTTCGACTGCCCGCGACATGCATACGCCGGTTCCCGCGCACCGGTATCCACCAGCCACGCGTAGACAAACACCTTCCACAAACTACCCAGCGGCGTATCCAGCGACGAAGGCAACGGCTCGCGAGCGGTCAGTTGAGTGGTATTCAGCGACAGCAACTCACCCTTGTAGGCCACGCGCAACGGCTCATCCTGCGCCGTCGCCAGCGCAGGAATCACACACATCAGCAGCCAGACCAGCGGCCGGGTCATGTCAGTTGACCGTGACCTGACCAAGGGCCGCTTTCGCTTCGCGGGCCTGATGCTGCGGTGCGTAGACCTGAGTGAAGCGCACCGGCGGCAGGTTGAACTGACCCTTCTGCGAGAAGCGCACCAGATGCCGCAGGCGCAATTCACCGCTCAGCGCATCCACCGGCACCGCGTAGGCCAGTTGGCCCGGTTCGAAACGCGCCTTCTCCAGCGCGGTCGGCTCGGTGCCGTCCTTGCCCTGCAACTTGATGCCCCACGTGGTGCGCTCAACATCGGCGCCCGGCGGCAACGGCACTTCGAGCATGCCGTAGCGCAACGGTTTTGGTGCTTTGCTGGTGAGGATCACCTCGTCCAGATACAGGCTGTCGCTGGACAGCGGTTTAGTGCCGACCGGCTCCAGTTTGAAGGTGAACGCTTCATCACCCGGCACCAGACGCGACAGGCGACGAGTGATGGTTACCGCCATCGGATCGACCGCCGGTTGCTGGGTCTGGAAGCTCAGCACCGCACGCAACAGACGCTCCTGAGTGCCCGATACCGACAACACGCTCGGCACCGGCGCCGCACCTTGCCACGTCCAGTACATCTCGCCGGTCGCGCCGTAGTTTTTCTTCCAGCCTTCGCCCGGTGCCAGCGCGATGGTCGGCGACGCCTGGGCGATGCTGCGTTGCAGCCAGGTCAGCGCCAACGCACGTTCAAGGGTCGATTGCTGTGGCAACAGGCGTTGCAACAACGCTGTCGCACGAGCCTGATCGAACGATTGCAGCGACAGGTTCAGCGCTTCGGCAAACGGCTGCGAACTGACCGACAAGCGCTGTTGCGCAGCGCCCAACTGACGATTGAACGCATCCGGCAAAGCGACTTTCGACTGCGTGGCCAGCGATGCGGCCAAGACCCGCGCCGCCGCCAGACCGAGCGCCGAATCCGGATCGCCCATCACCAGACTGTCTTCGCCATCGTCCATCAAGGTTTCGGCATTGCCTTCCCCGGCCTTGGCCAGATCGTCCATCAAACCGCTGAGCAGTGTGTTGACCGGCAGATGCATCTGCTTGGCGAACGACAGAATCAGCGCCCGTTGCAGCAAAGGTGTATTCGGCGCCTGCTTGGCGTAGACCTCCAGCACCCGCTGCCAGTGCTCCGGCGGCAAGGTCAGATCGAGCACCTGGCTGGCGTTCCAGTCGGCGTAATAGGCGTAAGCGGTGAGGAACGCATCCGGTTCGCCGTCAAAGCCCCACCAGGTGAAGCTCGCCGACGGCCCGGCCATCTGCACCAGGCGCAGACGGCTGTTCTGCATGATCAGGCGCAAGCGATCGCGGATCTGCGGGCTCGACGCCAGCGACGGATAGGCGATGCTCAGCGGCAGCAAACGGCTGGCGGTCTGCTCGACGCCGCCGTACGGATAGCTGAGCAGGTCATCGAGGGCCGAACGGAACAGCGCTTGCGGGCTGTCATCCAGACGCAGGCGAATGTCGGTGGCGTCCGCCGGCAGGCTCAGCGGCGTGTCACCGCTGGCCACGTCGAGGCTCTGGGTCTGCGTCACTTGCCAGCCTTCGCCGGTCGCGGTCAGGCGCACCGCGAGGGCGTCGGCGGTTTTGCCGTCCTGCACCAGTTCGGCGGTCCATTCGCCGGTGGCCAGTGCGAAGGCCGGCAGCGGCAGGTAGTTGATGCCGTTGTTGAGGGTCACCGGCAGACGTTGTTCGGCGCCGGCGTAGTGCGTCACCAGTTCAGCCTTGACCGGTTTCTCGGCTTGGCTGAAGGCGAACACACCGAGTTGCGGCTGATCGCCCTTGCGGAATTTGCTCGGCCCGCTCCACTTCAGGTACAGCGGTTTTTCCGAACGGACGAACTGCTTCTTCTGCCCGACCTGACCGTCATCGGCAATCGCTCGCGCGGTGATGCGCCAGCGGGTCAGCGAGTCCGGCATCTTGAAGGTGAAGCGGGTCTTGCCGTCGGCGTCGGTCAGCAATTCCGGCTGCCACGCAGCGGTGTCGACGTCTTCGCGACGCGGCCGCTCCAGCACTTTCACCCCGCGCTCGCTGCGGTTGGCCTTGCCCGGTGCGCCAGGGCTGCCCGGCAACGCCACGTCGTAGCTGATGAACGACAGGCTGGCGCTGGTGCGCACGTTGTTGCGGCGCGGGTGGTAGAAGAACTGGTCGATGGTCGGCGCGACTTCCGGTTGCAACGCATAGACCATTTCATCAACCACGCTGACCGTCAGGTGCGCCGGCACAGCCTTGCCGGCGAACTGCGTGGTCAGGTCGACCGTCACGGTATCGCCCGGCTGATAGGTCTCTTTGTCAGTCTTGATCGCCACGTCGATCTGCGGCGCAACAACCTTGATCCCGGCGTTCTGGAAGCTGTACTGACCGCCCTTGGTGTAGAGCACGGAGAACGTCAGGTTCGGCGCGAAATTGTCCTTCACCGGAATGCGTGCGCGGTATTGGGTGTCGCTGAGTTTTTCCAGTTTCAGCCAGTCGCCGCCCTTGGCCAACAGCGCGGTGGCTTCGACCTTGTCGCGCTCCAGCGACAGCAGTGCATCGCTGACTGGTTCGGGGAACGTGATCAGCGCCAGCGCTTCGTCGCCAGCCTTGTACTCGGGTTTGTCGAGGACGATTTCCACCGTACCCGGCACAGCCTTCACGCCGTCGCCGGTGACCGAATGACCAGTCGCGCCAAGCACTCGGCCGTGCTGATCTTTCAGCGAAAGGTTGTAAGTGCCCGGACGATCAAAGGCGACGCTGAAGCCTTTGTCTTTCGCCGCCAGTTTGCCTTCGCCGGTGGTCTGGTCTTCGAGACGCACCCAGCTGTAGCTGCTCGGCACCACGGCCTGCGCCTGTTGGCTGCCGCCCTCGTTGGCGAAGCTGAACGCGACCTTGTCACCGACCGCGCTGAAGCGCTGCGGCGCGCTCAGGCGGAAGCTGGCGGCGCCGCGGTCGATGAGGATTTCCTTGGTGGTCTTGACCCGATACGCCGCGCCATCGCTGGCGAATACGGTGAGCATGTAGCGGCTCGGTTTGTCGGCGGCTGGCAGGTCGAGGCTCGCATTGCCCTTGCTGTCGGTGGTCAGTTCGGTGCTGGTCAGTTCCACCGGGAATTGCCCGAGGTATTGCAGCTCGTTGTCGACCATCGACAGTTGCTGGGCGCGCAGGCTCAGGGTCAGTTTGGCGTTGGCCACCGGTTTGCCGTCCGGGTACAGCAGCACCAGGCTGCCCTTCACCGGTTCGCCGGTGCGGTAATCCTGCTTGGCCAGATTCAGCGAGATTTCGAAGTGCGGCTTGATGTACTCCGCCACCCGGAACGCGCTGCTGTAGGCCTGATCCTTGTAGTTGAAACGCAGCTCGTAACCACCGGCCACCGCGTTGTCCGGCAACTGGAAACGGCCCTGGGTGCCGGCCTTGGAATCGAGTTTGAGATCGAGCCGCTGCAACTCGGTACCGGTCGCATCGAGCACGCTGACGCTGACGTCCGCTGCGCCGGGCAACACCGAGTCGCGGGGGTTCTTGAACTCGCGGCCGACGATTTTCAGCGACACCCAATCACCCGGGCGATACAGCGGCCGGTCGGTGAAAGCGTAGAGTTTGGTGTCGTAGATTTCGCTGTCGTAATAGAAGTTTTCCGAGACGAATACGCCGCCCTCTTCGTCCTCGCCGATCACGAACGAACGCTCGGGGCTGACGTGTTTCAGGCGCAGCAGACCATCGGTATCGGTGGCGCCACTGCTCATCACGCCGAGGCCGTCGGTCCACAGCACATTCACCTTCGGCACCGAGCTGCCTTCGTGCTTGCGCGCAGCCCACACCAGCAATTCATCACCGGCAATCTTGCTCACCGCCACGGTGTTGGAAACGAACACCATGGTGGTCGCGCGGTACTTGCCGATCAACGCTTCGACCAGATACAGACCCGGTTTCAGATTGCCCAACGGGATGTAGACGTTACCCGGCGCGACGCTGACGAACTCGCTGGAAGACCCGGCCAGATTGACGTCGGTCGGCGGCTGGATCGGTTTGGCCTGCCACAGCGGATAGCGGAACTGGCTGACCACCGGCAGGCCCGGAATCAGGGCGAACTGCGGTTGCGCGTCGTACGGCGTCGGCGCGGCGATGGCATTGCCCATCTTCAGCTCCGGCACTTCCTCGGTGACTTGCTGGCGCGACTCGTAAGAGAAGGCACGCTGCATCACCCGACGGGATTTGCGGTACCAGTTGTCCCACAGGTACGCCAGGGTGTTCGACAGGCCTTCGCCCTTGAACTGGCCGTCGCTGACCACGCGGTGCAGGTTCTTCTGGCGCTTGAGGAAGTCCAGCGGCTTGTCGATCTTGTACACGCGGATGTCGGCGCCGCCGTACGGTTCCATGCGGAAACGACGGTAGTCACGACCCGGCGCTTCGAGGCGCACCACTGCCTGTTCGTCGGCGGCGAAACTGCTGTCGGCCAGCAGGAAAAAGCTTTCACCGGCCACCGGCGCGTAGCCGCTTGGCTCCACGGTGTCTTCGGCATTCACGGCCGAAAACGGCAGGGTCAACAGCAACAGAAAAGGCAGTAAACGCAGCATGCGGGCACCGGTCATTGGGAGAGAAAATTCAGTCGATAGACGCCGATGAAGTTGGGGTTGGCTGCGTCGGGTATCCATCGGGTGTCCTTCCATGTCATGAGTTGCTGCAGGCTTGCCGAACGCATGCCGTTGTCGGTTGGGGTGGTCGTACCGGTGTGATAGGCGATGTAGCGGCCCATCCAGATCATCAGGTGCTGGTCGTCGCCCTGATCGAAAAACATCAGATCGCCGGGGCGCGCCTGGGACACGTCGCGGCCGATCAGATGGCTGTTGAACTGAATCAGTTTGATCGCGTTGACGTAGGGCCCGACCTTGCCGCCGCCCTGTTGCCATTGCTGGGCGAGCTTGCGCTGGTCGGCGCTCAGGTCCAGCTCCGGCGGCAGGTAGCGATTGGACACGCCATTGCTGCGCAGCCATTTGTCGTCGTGGACTTTCAGCGCTTCGTTGGCGGCAAACCGCACCAGGCCGGCGCAATCCTGCTGATACCAGCGCGGGCTCGGGCCTTTGCTCAATTGTTCCTGGGCGATGCGCACGAACCAGGCGCGAAACACCTGAGACTGCTGCGGATCGAGGGCCGGCGCCTCAACGGCTCGGGCGCCGGCGCTGAGCAAAAGCGCCAGCAAGCCGAGGCTGCGAATCAGTCTGGTCACAGCGCTTTCCACTCCAGCGGCAGCCATTGCCAGTGCCCGTCAGGCTCGCTGCCTTCCGGCAAAGTCAGGGCGTATTTGCCCATGCCGCCGAGGGTGCGCAGTTTCGGGATCAGGTAGGTTTGCGCGGCGTTGTAGAACACCGGCTCCATGTCCTGCGGCAGGCTGTCGAGGGTTTCCTGCCGGATCAGTTGCGCCATCGAATCCGGGCCGAAGTAGATCGGCATCAGCACGTCTTTCGGCAGTACGTCAGCCATCGGCGGGAAGCGTTTGTCGAGGGTGCCGAGGGCCTTGTCGACCAGTTTGTCGTCGAGGGAAAACAGCAGCGTCGAACCATGGCGCGCCAGGCTGACTTTCATGAACGCACGGCCGGTGATCGCGTCCGGATTCTCGGCATCCTTTGCCGCATACGGGCCGAAGTTGGAGCTGACCTGACGCTGCCAGAGGTGGCTCTGGCCTTCCTGTTTCTCGACCACCGGGAACGCGTGCTCGTCGACCTTGCCTTCGTAGGCACCGACCATCGAATCGAACAGCGTACCGATATCCGCGTCGAGTTTGCCGTTGTCTTCGTCGTTCAGGCTGGCCACCAGCAATGGCGTGTACAGCCGCGAATCGGCGTACCAGCACAGGCCCGCCGCGCCGGCCACGTGCTCGGTGAGTTTCTGCGCCACCGCTTCTTCGGCGCCGAGCTTCACCAGCAACGGTTTCTGCGGTTCGGCAGCGACCGGCAGGGTCACACAGGCACTGGCGCCCAGCGGCATGGCTTGCCAGACCGGTTTGAAATCGAAGTCCGGCTGGTTCTCCAGTTCGTCCATCGCGAGATAGCTGTGCCAGCCCTTGTCGTCCATGTCGAAACGCAGGCCGGCGAAATTCGGGATGAAGCGCTGGTAACCCATGGCCAGGACGCTGGAATTGACCGACAGACGTTGTTTGGTTTCAGATGTTTTGGCCGTGAGCCCGAACGCTTCGGGGAACAGTTTTTCACCATTGAGCAGCGCAGCGAGGGCTTGCGGCGAGACGTGGCCGGACTCCTCGGAAGCACCACTTTCCGGGTCGTAGAATTTGGTGGGGTTCGACAGCACCACCAGTTTGTCGCCATGGGAGGCGAACAGCAGGGATTTGCCGGCGTTGTAGGTCAGCTGATACAGCGGCACTTCGTCACCGCCGACTTTCAGGGTGCTGAGCACGCTCAGTTGCGAATCATCCAGCGCGACTTTCGCCAGCGGCTCCAGCACTTTGGCCAGCCCGCCGCGATCCATCACCAGCAGGAAATCCTTCAAGCGACCATCGGCGCCGCGCCACAACGCCACGTCTGCCGGTTGATCGAAGAGCTGCTCGATCAAGCTGTCCTGCAGCTTCAGGTCATGCTCGTAGATGATCCGCCGCAGACTGCCGATCAGCCCGAGGCGGTCGGCGTGGGTTTCGTAATAGAAGACGAAATCCTCGGTGAGCGTGGCCTTGAGGAACGGCACCGTCAGCAGGTCCTTGGGCAACTGGCTCAGGGAGCGGGTTTCCAGCAGCGCGTCCGGGCGGCTCAGGCCGAGCTTGTCGCTGGCCAGTTCCGCCGGTGGCGCCTTGGGTTTGTGCATCAGCCAGCCGAGCCCGCCCGCCACGCCGGCGACAAGGCACAGCCCGACCGCCAGTAACGGCCAGCGCCGGGAAGGTTTGCCGGCAGGTGTTACGGCGGCCGGTGCAGCAGTGTTATCGCTCATCTTTCCAGAACCCGAGTTCATCCGTGGCGGGATGCTTAATAGTTGAAAGTCTTGACCAGCAGCAGATCACCGATGGCCCGCAGGGGCACGATGAACGTTTCGCGTTTTTCGTCGACGGTGTTTTCGTTGAGCACCAGCGTGATCTGCGAGGTGATCACCTCGTTCTGGTTGCTGGTCTCCTCGAAGTTATAGCCGCCGTTACCGAAGTTGCCCCAATAGTTGACGTAAACCAGATAGGTACCGTGCAGCGGCGCGGTCATGGTGAACATTTCCGGGCCGAGGCCGTCGACACCGTCCGGATCGAGGCCGCCGCCGTTGCTCATCGCCGGACGCGCCCAGAAGGCGTGCTGGCCGTCAGGCGTAATGACGTGCAGGTCGAGTTCGGCTTTAGGGTCGTCCCAACCGAGCACCACGCGGATCCGCGCCGGCGTGCGCAAATTGTTGGCTTCGTAGAATTGAACGCGCTTGAGCGGCTGGCCGTCGGCGCTGATCACTTCGACGCTGTTGGAGCCGGCGCCGAACGCATACGGCCGGGCGAAACGCCCATCGTCGTCGGTGTACAGATTCAGTGGATTGCCATTCACTGCCAGGCTGTGGGGCGGACGCAGATGCCCGATCGCCTTGAGCTGGCCCTGAATCATCGTGCGATTGCGCTGGATGCCGCGATCGATCGGCGGCGTGGGATAGGCGACTTGCGGGTTTTCCGTGCGATCAAGCAGCCCGTGATAGCGCCAGCCGCCAACCGGCTCCGACAGCTCCGCACTCGGCGCTGCCAGCAGCGCGGGCGCGCAGGCCAACCCGATCAGCAGCAAAAGAAGTGAACGCATGTGATGCCTCCTGCCATGCCTGACGAAACCTTGCACCCGATCCTCGGTACTTCACAGCGGTGAAAACTGCGTTTCGTCTGAAAGACCCGTGACTGTCGGGTCGTAGAAGGCGCGAAGGTTAGCGATTCGGCAGTTTTTTAACAATCGGATACATCTGCTTTTGCGGTGGGAATCACGGCGTTCAGTGGACGATGAGCCGAATAGGCGTCATATTCGGCTCACGAAATGAGCCGAATAGCGTTTCTATTCGGCTCACGCACTCAGGAACGGCATTTCATGGCAACTCACTGGATCTGGCAGCAGCCCGATTGGCCCGACTTCAACTGGCAGGCAGAGCGTCTCACTGCGCTGTTGCGCGAATGCGTTCAGGCGCAGGGACAATTGATGGGCATGGCGCGATCAGTGGGCAATTCACTGAGCGCTCAGACTGAGCTGGACGCGTTGCTGCAGAACATCGTGACCTCCTCGGCCATCGAGGGGGAGCAGTTGAATGTTGAATCCGTGCGCTCTTCATTGGCTCGACGCCTGGGGCTGGAATCACCGGATGGTGACAAAGTCAGCAAGCGCAGCGAGGGGCTTGCGCAACTGATGCTCGATGCCACTCAACGTTTTGCCGAACCGCTGACGCTGGAACGATTGCTGGAATGGCATTCATGGCTGTTTCCAGAACAGGAGAGTGGTTTCCTTTCGCGAGCAATCAGTGTCGGTGCATTACGCGGCGATGAGCCTATGCAGGTGGTTTCCGGGCGAATCGACCGCTCGACCGTGCATTTCGAGGCGCCACCGCGACAAGGGCTTGAGCGACAACTCGACAGTTTTCTCAAATGGTTCGACGCCAGTCAGCATCAGGCCGGCCTCGATCCTTTGCTGCGAGCAGGCATCGCGCACTTCTGGTTCGTCACCTTGCACCCGTTCGATGACGGCAACGGCCGTCTTACCCGCACCCTCACCGATCTGGCACTGGCCCAGGGCGAAGCGCAGGCGATTCGTTTTTATGCGATGTCGGCCAGCATTCTCGACGACCGTGCGGGCTATTACCGGATTCTCGAATCCAGCCAGAAAGCCACGCTGGACATCACCGACTGGCTCGCATGGTTCCTGCAAACCCTGCTTCGCAGCCTGCAACAGGCCATCGCGCGGATTGAAGGCGTGGTGGGCAAGTCGCGCTTCTGGCAAACGCACCGCGAATCCGAGCTGTCGGTGGAGCAGATCAAAGTGCTCAATCGCCTGCTCGACGGAGGTGAACGTGGTTTCGAGCACGGTATCAGTGCGGCGCAGTATCAGGCCGTGGCAAAAGTCTCCAAGGCGACGGCGACCCGACATCTGGTGGATCTGCTGGAAAAGGGTTGTCTCGAACGCCTGCCCGGCGGTGGGCGCAGCACGCGCTATCAGATCAGTTTTCCAGGCAAATCCGCAGGGTGATGCAACCCCCGCTCATTTGCCCATACCCCCCCTATCTGCTAGTGTCGCGCCGGTTTAACGTCAACCGGAATTAGCCGCCATGGCCCGCAAAAAAGCTGCACTGGATTTCGAACAGTCCCTCGCCGACCTGCAAACGCTGGTGGAGCGTCTGGAGAACGGTGAATTGTCGCTGGAAGACTCGCTGACCGCTTTCGAGCAAGGCATCGGCCTGACCCGTGACTGCCAGGCGGCGCTGGCCCAGGCCGAGCAGAAGGTCCAGGTGTTGCTGGAGCGCGATGGCGAACTCGCCGAGGAACCCTTCGACGCGGATCAGCCAGAATGATTGCAGCGTATTCGGCCACCAGCCAGGCGCGGGTTAACGCGGCACTGGAAACCCTGTTCAACGCCCCGCTGCCAGAACTGGCGCGCCTTTATGAAGCCATGCGCTATAGCGTGATGAACGGCGGCAAACGCGTGCGTCCGCTGCTGGCGTACGCGGCGTGCGAAGCCCTCGGCGGCAAGGCCGAACAGGCCAACGGCGCGGCGTGTGCGGTTGAGCTGATCCACGCGTATTCGCTGGTACACGACGATTTGCCGGCGATGGACGACGACGATCTGCGTCGCGGCCAGCCGACCACTCACAAGAAATTTGACGAAGCTTGCGCGATCCTGGCCGGCGACGGCTTGCAGAGCCTGGCGTTCAGCGCCCTGCTCGACCCGCGCCTGAGCGACCTGAGCGCGGACATCCGCCTGCAACAGGTCACAGCGCTGGCGCACGCGGCAGGCCCGGCCGGCATGGTCGGCGGTCAGGCCATCGACCTCGGTTCGGTCGGCCTCAAGCTTGATCAGAAAGCGCTGGAACAGATGCACCGGCACAAGACCGGCGCGCTGATCGAAGTCAGCGTCAAGCTCGGCGCCCTGGCCAGCGGCCGTGCCGAGAAGGATGAACTGAAGTCCCTGCAGACTTATGCACAGGCCATCGGGCTGGCATTCCAGGTCCAGGACGACATTCTCGACGTCGAAAGCGATACCGAAACCCTCGGCAAACGCCAGGGCGCCGACATTGCCCGTGACAAGCCAACTTACCCGGCCCTGCTCGGCCTCGACGCGGCCAAGGCTTACGCGCTGGAACTGCGCGATCAGGCCCTGCACGCGCTGCGACCGTTTGACGCGGCTGCCGAGCCGTTGCGCGATCTGGCCCGGTATATCGTCGACCGGCGCAACTGAAGGCTTATCTGCCAAAAAAGACCAACGCGTGGGCAGGGGGCGATGCATCAGGTAAACTGCCGCATCTTTTATACCTATAACGATTCGCCTGATGCCCACGACGTTTCATGAGATTCCCCGCAAGCGCCCGACCACGCCCCTGCTCGACCGCGCGAACACGCCGGACGGCCTGCGCCGGTTAGGCGAAGCCGAGCTGGAAACCCTGGCTGATGAGTTGCGCCTGGAATTGCTCTACACGGTCGGCCAGACCGGTGGGCATTTCGGTGCCGGCCTGGGCGTCATCGAGCTGACCATCGCGTTGCATTACGTCTTCGACACCCCGGACGACCGGCTGGTGTGGGACGTCGGTCATCAGGCCTATCCGCACAAGATCCTCACCGGTCGTCGCGAGCGCATGGAGTCTTTGCGCCAGAAGGACGGCATCGCCGCCTTCCCGCGCCGCTCCGAGAGCGAGTACGACACCTTTGGTGTCGGCCACTCCAGCACCTCGATCAGTGCCGCGCTGGGCATGGCCATCGCCGCCCGCCTGCAGAACAGTGATCGCAAGGCGATTGCGGTGATCGGCGACGGTGCACTGACCGCCGGCATGGCGTTCGAGGCGCTGAACCATGCGCCGGAAGTCGACGCCAACATGCTGGTGATCCTCAACGACAACGACATGTCGATCTCGCGCAACGTCGGCGGGCTGTCGAACTATCTGGCGAAGATCCTTTCCAGCCGCACTTACGCGAGCATGCGTGAGGGCAGCAAGAAAGTGCTGTCGCGCCTGCCCGGCGCCTGGGAAATCGCCCGCCGCACCGAAGAATACGCAAAAGGCATGCTGGTCCCCGGCACCCTGTTCGAAGAACTGGGCTGGAACTACATCGGCCCGATCGATGGCCACGACCTGCCGACCCTGATCGCCACCCTGCGCAACATGCGCGATCTGAAAGGCCCGCAGTTCCTGCACATCGTCACCAAGAAAGGCAAAGGCTTCGCCCCGGCGGAAGTCGACCCGATCGGTTACCACGCCATCACCAAACTCGAACCGCTGGACGCCCCGGCCGCTGCGCCGAAAAAGGCCGGCGGGCCGAAGTATTCCGGCGTGTTCGGTGAATGGCTGTGCGACATGGCCGCTGCCGACCCGCGCTTGGTGGGCATCACCCCGGCGATGAAGGAAGGCTCGGATCTGGTGGCGTTCAGCGAGCGTTTCCCGCTGCGCTACTTCGACGTGGCGATCGCCGAGCAACACGCCGTGACCCTCGCCGCCGGCATGGCTTGCGAAGGCGCGAAACCGGTAGTGGCGATCTACTCGACGTTCCTGCAACGCGGTTACGACCAGTTGGTGCATGACGTCGCGGTGCAGAACCTCGATGTGCTGTTCGCCATCGACCGCGCCGGTCTGGTGGGCGAAGACGGCCCGACCCACGCCGGCAGCTTCGACCTGTCATTCCTGCGCTGCATCCCGGGCATGGTCATCATGACCCCGAGCGACGAAAACGAACTGCGCAAGATGCTCACCACCGGCCACCTGTACAACGGCCCGGCGGCGGTGCGTTACCCGCGCGGCACCGGCCCGAACGCGACCATCGAAAAAGACCTCGAACCGATCGAGATCGGCAAGGGTGTGGTGCGTCGCCAAGGCAGCAAGGTCGCCTTGCTGGTGTTCGGCGTGCAAATGGCCGAAGCCCTGAAAGTGGCCGAGACGCTGGACGCGACCGTGGTCGACATGCGTTTCGTCAAGCCGATGGACGAAGCGCTGGTGCGCGAGATTGCCAACAGCCACGATCTGCTGGTGACCATCGAAGAAAACGCGATCATGGGCGGCGCCGGTGGCGCGGTCAGTGAATTCCTCGCCCGCGAGAACATCCTCAAGTCGGTGCTGCACCTGGGCTTGCCGGACGTTTATGTCGAGCACGCCAAACCGGCGCAGATGCTGGCCGAATGCGGGCTGGATGAAGTGGGGATCGAAGCGGCGGTGCGTGAGCGCCTGGAACTGCTTAACCGCTAGCTCGCTGGATACACGCAAAACCCCATGTGGGAGCGGGCTTGCTCGCGAAAGCGTCGGATCAGTCGATGATGAGTTGACTGACACTCCGCCTTCGCGAGCAAGCCCGCTCCCACATTTGATTTGTGAACACTTCAAGTGCCAACGGACTCCGATGAACCTCTCGCGTCTCGCCCTGCCCTTCCTGCTGCTGCCAACCGCCAACGCCCTCGCCGACACCTTCGAACGCGACCAGGCCCTGAAGCTGCCGGACGTGCTGATCAGCGCCAACCGCCAGGTCGAAGCGCGCAACGACAGTAGCGCTGCCAATACGGTTTTCACCCGCGAAGACATCGAGCGCCTGCAACCCCGTAGCGTCACCGATCTGCTGCAGCGGGTGCCAGGCGTGCAAGTCGCGCAGACCGGCGGACGCGGCAGCCTGCCAGGGGTCTACATTCGCGGCACGCAATCGGCGCAAAGCCTGGTGCTGGTCGACGGCCAGCGCATCGGCAACTCGACGTCCGGCGACAGCAACCTGCAACACCTCAACATCGAACAGATCGAGCGGGTCGAAGTGCTGCGCGGTTCGCGCTCGGTGATCTACGGCAGCGATGCGATTGGCGGGGTGATTCAGATCTTCACCCGGCGCGGCGGCGAACAGGGCTTGCAGCCGCGGATGCATGTGGGCTTCGGCAGCCACCAGACCTGGGAGCGCAGTGTCGGTCTGTCCGGTGGCGATGAAAAAACCCGCTTCAACCTCGGCGCCAGTCTCGATGAAACCGCCG
Source organism: Pseudomonas sp. 3-2 (assembly GCF_019710535.1). NCBI lineage: Bacteria > Pseudomonadati > Pseudomonadota > Gammaproteobacteria > Pseudomonadales > Pseudomonadaceae > Pseudomonas > Pseudomonas sp. 3-2. The sequence continues at coordinate 5,671,991 of NZ_CP081200.1, forward strand.
GGATCGACCGCACCCACGCGTCGTATCCCAGCGACAGCGACCACGACGCCTATCGCAACAAATCCATCAGCCTGAGCCTCAGCCATGCGCTGACCGATGACATCGAAGTCGGCGCCAACCTGCTGGATAACCGGGGCAAAAGCGAGTTCGACAACCCGTTCGGCCGCTTCGACCCGGTGACTTTCGACTCCCTCCAGCAGCAGCCCTACAGCGATTTCACCGTCAGCAGTTTCAGCAGCTACATCGACGCTCGGCTCAACGAGCGCTGGAAGTCGCGCTTGGAACTCGGCCACAGCGAAAACCGCGAGAAGTCCTTCGACAAACTCAGCGACGAACGCTCGGTATTCAACACCTACCGCGACTCGGTGACCTGGCAGAACGACCTGACCCTCGATGCGCGCAACAGCCTGATCCTTGGCGGCGACTGGTACGAAGACCGGATCAACAGCAGCACCGCGTTCGACGAAGACAGCCGCTGGAACCGCGCCGCGTTCATACAGCATCGCTTCCAGGCCGACAGCTTCTCCACCGAACTCGGCCTGCGTCGCGATGACAATCAGCAGTTCGGCGGCCAGAACAGCTGGAGCGGCACATTGACGTTGCCGGTCAACCCGGACAACGATCTGCTGCTCAGCTACAGCGAAGGCTTTCGCGCGCCGACCTTCAACGATCTGTATTACCCGGATTTCAGCAACCCCGACCTGAAACCGGAAACCTCGAAAAGCTACGAGCTGCAATGGCGCAGCCAGTTGAGCGACAGCACTCGCCTCGAGGCCTCGTTGTATCGGACCGATCTGGAAGACGCGATCATCTTCGGCAGCAACTCACGCCCGGAAAACGTCGCCTCGGCGCGAATCAACGGCTTCGAAGCAGCGCTGAAACAGGAGCTGTTCGGCTGGCAGAGCAACCTCGGCGTGGCGATCATCGATCCCCGCGACCGCGACACCGGCCACACCCTGGCACGTCGTGCCCGTCGCACCTTGAGCTGGGATCTGGATCGACAGTTTGATCGCCTTGGCCTCGGCGCCAGTTGGCAGGCCGTCAGCAGTAGCTACGACGACCTGAACAATCAGCAACCACTGGGCGGTTATGCGCTGCTCGGACTGCGCAGCAACTGGGCGCTGAACCGCGAGATCAAGCTGGATTTCAAGGTCGACAACCTGCTGGACAAGGGTTACAGCCGGGCGCTGTACAGCCATGACGGCAGTCAGTATGGCTATCGCGAGGAAGGTCGGGCGTTCATGTTCGGCGTGACCTGGACACCGCTACTCTGATCCAGAATTTGCGCTGCATTGACTGACCTCTTCGCGAGCAAGCCCGCTCCCACAGGGGAAACGCATTCCAAATGTGGGAGCGGGCTTGCTCGCGAAGAATTCACCTCGGTCTCAGCGGTCTGGCGCGATCAACTTGCAGAGCTTGGCGGTGGCTTCGATCATCTGCCCGCTCGGGCGCTCCAGACCTTTGTCGGTGACCAGCAGCAACTGCCCGTGCTTGACCGCTGTCACCTGTGGCCAGGCGTTCCACGCATCCAGTTGCGGCTGATCGCCAGCCAGAATCACTTCGGGATCACGCTGTAAAACCGCTTCGATGCTCACCTGCGGCGCCGGCAGCCTCAGGTCGGCAAACACATTGCGTGCGCCGCACACTTCAAGCGCATCGCTGATGATCTGTCCGCCACCGACGGTGTACAGCGGCTTGTCCCAGACCTGGTAGAACGCCCGCAGCGGCGCTTCCCGCCGGTAGCGCTGGCGCAGCTCATCGAGGTTGCGCCGTAGCTCGGCGGCCCGTTCAACCCCACGCTCCGGGCGACCCAGCTGTGTCGCGATGGCTTCAATCTGCGCGGTCAGTTGCTCGAGACTGTGGGGCTCGGCAACAAAAGTCGGGATGTTCAGGCGCTTGAGCTGATCGCGTTGAGCCGGACCGACACTGCCAGGCCACAACAGCAACAAGTCAGGTTTGAGGCTCAGCAGCCGTTCCATGTCGAGCTGGCCATAACGGCCCACCGAAGGCACGTCCTTGATCGCGGATGGCCGCTCACCGGCATCCAGCACGCCGACCAGCAGATCGGCCGAATCCAGTTCGACAACGATTTCAGACAGGGATGGCGCGAGGCTGACCACCCGCAGAGCGGCCAGCGCCTCAGCGCTGACGGCCAGCAGCAGAACCGCCAGCCAGAGACGACGCATCAGGCGAGTTGACGCGGGATACGGTAGAGGTAGAACAGCACCGCCGTGGACAGCGCCAGCAACATCAGCGGCACCGCTTCAAGGCCGACGAACACCGCCAGCGCACCAATCCATGCCGGCAGTGCCGCGACCACGAATGCACTGCGAAGGCAGGCCGCCAGGGCGATCCAGGCAGCGGGCTCTTCAGGGGTATCGAGGGCTTTTTGCGTGGCGATCAGCGCATGTTTGTAGCGCCCGAAAAACTTCAGGCTGACAAACATCGAGGCCACGCCAGCGATAAAGAAAGGCATCGCCAGCACCGGCAGAATTGCCTCGCCCTGGCCGAACACAGCGTTGATCACGAACAGCGGCACCAGCGCCAGCGCCAGGTATTTCCACCAGGCGATCGACAGACGGCGCCGCACTTGCCCGCGGGTCACGCCCGGTCTACCTCGCCCTGATGCTCGTTACCCATCATGTGGTCGAGCTTGCTGGCCTTGGTCGCCAGATAGAGTTTGTTGTGCGGGTTGTGGCCGGTGTGCAGCGGCACGCGCTCGGCGACGACAATGCCCATGTCGGTCAAGGCTTTGACCTTGCGCGGGTTATTGGTCATCAGGCGCAGGGATTTGACGCCCAGATGCTCGAGCATCGGCAGGCACATGGCGTAGTCACGCTGGTCGGCGGCAAAGCCCAGACGCTCGTTGGCTTCAACGGTATCGGCGCCGCCGTCCTGCAATTCGTAGGCACGGATCTTGTTCAAAAGACCGATGCCGCGCCCTTCCTGACGCAGGTACAGCAGCACACCACGGCCTTCGCGAGCGATGGCCTTGAGGGCGCCTTCCAGTTGCGAGCCGCAGTCGCAACGCTGGCTGAACAAGGCATCGCCGGTCAGGCATTCGGAGTGCAGACGGCCGAGTACCGGGGCACCGTCGGCAATCTCGCCCAGGCTCAGCACGACGTGCTCGCGGCCGGTGGCTTCATCGAGAAAACCGTGCATGGTGAATTGCGCAAAAGGCGTTGGCAGCTTGGAAGCGGCGACAAAAACGACAGGCACCGGTGTGCTCCTGATCTGAAAAGTCCGAGATTCGCTGGGCGGCATTGTAACAGCAGGTTCCTACAGGCGCTTAGGCTGAATTATCGGGGATAACTATCAAAAAGTTTGATGACAGGCTCGTCGCTATCGCCTTTACTCGAACGGATACGGCTGCTTCCAGCGCTCGAAGATCGGCTTCAACTCGCCGCTTTTCACCAGTTGCTCCATGCGCTGGTCGTAGATCGACATCAGCGCCCGGCCTTGCGGGGTGTCGGCGAAGCCGAGGTACAGCGGCAACTCTGCCAGATGCGAATAACGGTACGGCGAAGGATCGGCGGCGTTTCGCAGCACCGCTTCGATTTCCGTCAGCGCATCGATGTAGTAATCCGCCCGCCCCTGCTTGAGCATCGACAGGATCCCGGTGCGGCGCTCGATCTGGTTGAATCGTTTGACGTTCGGCAGATAGGTTTCGTAGCGATAGCCGCGCACCCAGGCCAGTCGGTACTTGCCCAGGGTCGCCTGGGTCGGCGAAGGATTGCTGGCCAGGCCGAGCGCGTAGATGTGGTCGGAATCGAAATTCCATTTCGGGTACAGCACCTGCTCGGCTTCGCCGCGATAGGAACCGACCAGTGCATCGACTTCCTTCAGTTGTACCAGCCCCACCGAACGAGTGTAGGGCACGGTGCGAATATCCAGGGTCACGCCGGCCGGCTCGAACACTTTGCGCAACACATCCCAGGCCAGGCCATGGCCGTCGGCGGCGGTGTAGTCTTCCCAGTCTTCGCTGGCCAGGTGAATGACCGACGGCGATGCGTCCTGTGCCTGGGCCACGGCACCAAGCAAGGTCAAAACCACTATCGCCAACCAGCGTCGAGTCATCCCTGCGTCCCTCCTCCACGCCCGGAAATCAGGCGAAAATCCACACCAGTCCCTGCATCGCCAGCCAGGCAAACACGCCGGCCAGCACGTCGTCGAGCATGATGCCGACGCCGCCGTGAACATGCCGGTCGATCCAGCGGATCGGCCACGGTTTGAGAATGTCGAAGAAGCGGAACACCAGGAACCCGGCGAGCAACCAGTACCAGCCTTCCGGCACCAGCCACAGGGTGATCCACATCCCGACCATTTCGTCCCAGACGATGCCCTCGTGGTCGTGCACCCGCAGATCGTCGGCCACTTTGCCGCACAGCCAGAAGCCGAACAACATGGTGATCCCGAGCATCAGCCAGTAACCCCAGTCCGGCAGCATCTGCCACAACGGGATAAAGGGTAGCGCAACTAACGAGCCCCAAGTGCCCGGCGCCTTGGGCAAGGTGCCCGAGCCAAAGCCGAACGCGAGGAAATGCCAGGGATTGCGCCAGACCGACGGCGGAACGAATTCGGCCGGAACCTGTTTCGGGTGATCTGTCACGGTGACTCCTGAAAATGTTGATAACCCCGGATTTGCGGGGTGATGTCGTGCCCGTCGCGATCCAGCAACACTACGCCCTGCCCTTGCGTCACGCGGCCGATCACATGGATCGACCAGCCATCGGCGAGCAGCGCCGGCCACTCGACGGCCGGCAGGGTGAAGGCCAGCACGTAGTCATCGCCACCGCTCAACGCCGCACGTTCGGCGCCGCGCTGACCGAGAAACGCCACCAGCGCCTCCGACAACGGAACGCGCTCGCGCTCGACTTCGAGGCGGACCTTCGAGGCCAATGCGATGTGACCGCAATCGGCGAGCAGCCCATCGGAGATGTCCAGCGCCGAAGTGGCCTTGCCACGCAGGGCCTGACCGAGAGCGAGTTGCGGTTGCGGCGACCAGTAATGATCAAGCAGCGGCTGGGCAATGTGAGGCTCGGCGTCACGCTGACCCAGCACCAGCGGCAAGGCCCCGGCGGCATTGCCCAACTCACCGCCGACACACAGCAGATCGCCCGGCTGCGCGCCGCTGCGGGTCAGCGCTTTACCGACCGGGACGCGACCGAACACGGTGACGGTCAGGCTCAACGGCCCGCGGGTCGTGTCGCCGCCGACCAGTGCCACGCCGCAGTCCTGCGCCATGCGGTTCAAACCGCGGGCATAGGCTTGCAGCCAATCGGCGGTCACCGTCGGCAAGGTCAGGGCAAGGGTAAAGGCGACGGGCGTGGCGCCCATGGCAGCGAGGTCGCTGACCGCCACGGCCAGCGAGCGCTGACCGAGCAGAAACGGATCGCAGGGATCGGCGAAATGCACGCCGGCCACCAGCGTATCGGTGGAAACCGCCAGCTGTTCCCCGGAAGGGACCGCCAGCAAGGCGCAGTCGTCACCGATCCCCAGTGCAACGCCTTCGCCGCCCTGCGCACAAGGCGCGGCGGCGAAGAAATTGCGGATCAGCTCAAACTCGCCCATGGCTGAGAAAAAGTATTCAAGCGCGGATCAGCGCTTGAACGCCTTCACTTCAGCTTCACGCAGGCGCGGAGCCAGCTTGTCGAGCACGCCGTTGACGAACTTGTGGCCGTCGGTCGAACCGAACACCTTGGCCAGCTCGATACCTTCGTTGATCACAACGCGGTACGGCACGTCGACGCGCTTGAGCAGTTCCCAGGTGGACAGGCGCAGAACCGCCAGTTCAACCGGGTCCAGCTCTTCGATCGCCAGGTCCAGGCAAGGCGTGAGCGCGGTGTCGATTTCAGTCTTGAACTGCGGAACCCCGTGGAGGATTTCGCGGAAGTAAGCACCGTCGACATCGGTGAAATCGTTATCGACCCGGAACTGCGCTTCGATCTCGTTCAACGATTGCCGAGCCATGTGCCATTGATACAGGGCCTGGGTCGCGAGCTGACGGGCTTCGCGGCGCTTGGCGCTCTTCGATGGCTTGCCGGCATCCGCAGGTTTCGGATCGCGCGGGTTGAAACGATCGCTTTCGTCGCTAATCACTTGGCCTCCAACTGCGCCAGCAGGCTGACCATTTCCAGAGCGGACAGGGCAGCTTCAGCACCTTTGTTGCCGGCCTTGGTGCCGGAACGTTCGATGGCTTGCTCGATGGAATCAACGGTCAGGACGCCGAAAGCGACCGGTACGCCGAATTCCATGGACACCTGGGCCAGACCCTTGGTGCACTCGCCCGCCACGTATTCGAAGTGCGGAGTACCGCCACGAATGACCGCGCCCAGGGCGATGATTGCTGCGAACTCGCCTTTCTGGGCGACTTTCTGCGCAACCAGCGGGATTTCGAAGGCGCCAGGTGCGCGGATGATGGTGATGTCGCTTTCGCTCACGCCGTGGCGAACCAGGGCATCAACTGCACCGCTGACCAGGCTTTCAACCACGAAGCTGTTGAAGCGGCCCACTACCAAAGCGTAGCGGCCTTTAGGGGCGATGAAGGTACCTTCGATGGTCTTCAGGGTCATTCGTCAGATCTCTTAAAGAGCCGGGACGCGTCTGTTTCGCGTCCCTCAGTGATTTATTTGCCGCGAATACAGGGCCGGAAACAACCGGTCATTATTCGGAGGGCACGTATTCTACAACTTCCAGATCGAAACCGGATATCGCATTAAATTTCATTGGCGCGCTCATCAAACGCATTTTGCGCACACCGAGGTCACGCAGGATCTGCGAACCGGCACCGACAATGCTGTAGGTGGTCGGTTTTTTCGGTGCGGCCTGATCGCCGGTTTCGCGGATGTGCGCCAGCAACACGTCGCCATCCAGTGGATGACCGAGCAACAGCACCACACCGCTGCCGGCCTCGGCAACCGCAGCCATGGCGGCGCGCAGACTCCAGCGGCCCGGTTGCTTGACCATCAGCAGGTCGCGCAGCGGGTCCATGTTGTGCACGCGAACCAGGGTCGGCTCTTCGGCGCAAACGGTGCCCAGGGTCAGTGCCATGTGCACGTCGCCTTCCACGGAATCACGATAGGTCACCAGGTTGAATTGGCCCAGTTCGCTGTCCAGCGGCTGCTCGGCAATCCGCTGAACGGTACGTTCGTGGATCATCCGGTAGTGAATCAGGTCGGCGATGGTGCCGATCTTGATGTTGTGTTCCGCGGCGAAGGCTTCCAGCTCGGCGCGACGGGACATGGTGCCGTCATCGTTCATCACTTCGCAGATCACGCCGCTCGGCTCAAAACCGGCCATGCGCGCCAGGTCGCAGGCGGCTTCGGTGTGGCCGGCGCGCGCCAGGGTGCCACCGGCCTGGGCCATCAGCGGAAAAATGTGGCCCGGGCTGACGATGTCTTCGGCCTTGGCGTCTTTCGCGGCGGCCGCTTGCACGGTGCGCGCACGGTCAGCGGCGGAAATGCCGGTGGTCACGCCTTCGGCCGCTTCGATCGAAACGGTGAACTTGGTGCCGAAACCGGAACCGTTGCGTGGCGCCATCAGCGGCAGCTTCAGGGTTTCGCAGCGCTCGCGGCTCATCGGCATGCAGATCAGGCCACGGGCGTATTTGGCCATGAAGTTGATGTGCTCGGCCTTGCAGCATTCGGCGGCCATGATCAGGTCGCCTTCGTTCTCGCGGTCTTCGTCATCCATGAGGATGACCATCTTGCCTTGGCGGATGTCTTCAACCAGTTCTTCGATGCTATTGAGCGCCACAAGGCACCCCCTTCAGTCAGGATTTGAGGTAGCCGTTGGCGGCCAGAAAGCTTTCAGTGATGCCACCGCCAAGCTTTTGTGAAGAGTCAGGCTCAGCGGCCCTGTCGCCCAGAAGCAGACGCTCCAGATAACGCGCCAGCAGGTCGACTTCCAGGTTCACCCGGCGACCTGGCTTGTAGGACGCCATGATGGTTTCGCTCAGGGTGTGCGGGATGATCGTCAGCAGGAACTCGGCGCCATCGACCGCGTTCACCGTCAGGCTGGTGCCGTCGACGGTGATCGAGCCTTTGTGGGCGATGTACTTGGCCAGCTCTTTCGGCGCGCGGATGCGAAATTCCACGGCGCGGGCATTGTCACTGCGCGAAACCACTTCGCCGACACCGTCGACATGACCGCTGACCAGATGACCGCCGAGACGGGTGGTCGGGGTCAGGGCTTTTTCCAGGTTGACCGGGCTACCGCTTTTCAGGTCATTCATGGCGGTGCAGTCGAGGGTTTCGCGACTGACATCGGCGGCGAAGCCGTTGCCCGGCAGTTCAACCGCAGTCAGGCACACGCCGTTGACCGCGATGCTGTCGCCGAGTTTGACGTCGCTCAGGTCGAGCTTGCCGGTTTCGACATGCACCCGCACATCACCGCCCTTTGGGGTCAGTGCGCGGATACTGCCGATGGATTCGATGATGCCGGTAAACATGGGGTTCTCCTTGAGAACGAAGCCAGCGCTAACGCGATGGCCGGGAATTATACGCTCGCCGATGGGACAGGGATGGCAGTGACTCGCCAGTCATCGCCAACCGCGCGAATTTCAGTGATTTTCAGCTCCGGCGCATCCTTCATACAGGCCAGCGGCCAGTCCAGAAGCGGACGCGCCGTGGAGCCGAGGAACTTGCCGGCGATGAAGATCACAAACTCGTCGACCAGTCCGAGCTGGGCAAACGCGCCGGCCAGTCGCGGGCCGGCCTCGACCAGCACTTCGTTGACGCCACGGTTGGTGAGTTCGACCAGCAACTGGTGCAGATCGACCTGACCGTCATCGCCCGGCACGATCAGGCATTCCGGACCGTGGGCGTACTGTTCTTCAATGGCCACGCAGGTGGCGACCAGCGCCGGGCCGGCCTTGAAGAACGGCGCATCCAGCGGCACCCGCAGACGCCCGTCGATCAATACCCGCAGCGGCGGGCGGCTCAGGGCCAGTGCGGTTTGTTCGGCATCCAGCCCCAGCTCATCGCCGCGAACGGTCAGGCGTGCGCCATCGGCCAGCACCGTGTCGGCGCCGGTCAGCACCACGCTGGCCTGGGCGCGCAGACGCTGCACCGCCGAACGCGCGGCAGGGCCGGTGATCCATTGGCTCTCGCCGCTTTCCATCGCCGTACGACCGTCGAGGCTCATGGCCAACTTGACCCGCACGAACGGCAAGCCGTGTTCCATGCGCTTCAGAAAACCTTGATTGAGCTTGCGCGCCTCAGCTTCCAGCACGCCGCTTTCGGTGGCGATGCCGGCATCGGTCAAGCGCTGCAGACCGCGTCCGGCGACTTGAGGATTGGGATCACGCATCGCCGCGACCACCCGGCCAACACCGGCATTCACCAGCGCATCGGCGCACGGCGGCGTACGGCCGTGGTGGCTGCAAGGTTCGAGGGTCACGTAAGCCGTGGCGCCCCGGGCCCGTTCACCGGCGGCGCGCAGGGCGTGGACTTCGGCGTGGGGTTCGCCGGCCCGCTCATGCCAGCCTTCGCCGACAATTTGCCCGTCGCGCACGATCACGCAGCCGACCCGTGGATTGGGGTGAGTCGTGTAATGCCCCTTGCGCGCCAACTCCAGGGCCCGGGCCATGAAGTGAGCGTCGAGGATGGCCTGCTCGGCGGCAGTGGTCATTCTTTCACCGGTTCGCGGGCGAGGCGGTCGATCTCTTCGCGGAATTCGTTGAGGTCCTGGAAGCGGCGGTACACGGAAGCGAAACGGATGTAGGCGACTTCATCGAGCTTTTGCAGCTCGGCCATCACCAGTTCGCCGACCACGAGGGACTTGACCTCGCGCTCGCCGGTGGCGCGCAGCTTGTGCTTGATATGGACCAGCGAGGATTCGAGGCGCTCGACGCTCACCGGACGTTTCTCCAGGGCGCGTTGCATGCCGGCGCGGAGTTTTTCTTCGTCGAACGGTTGGCGGCTGCCGTCGGTTTTGATCAGGCGCGGCAACACCAGTTCGGCCGTCTCGAACGTCGTGAAACGTTCGCCGCAGGCCAGGCATTCACGCCGGCGGCGCACCTGTTCGCCCTCGGCGACCAGACGCGAGTCGATGACCTTGGTGTCGTTGGCACCGCAGAAGGGACAGTGCATGGTGGCTGGCAACAAAAAAAGGGAGGGCCATGGTAGCGCATCCCGGTGGCAAGACAAGCCATAGGCTTTGCGGTATACAGACTGCCATGATCGTTTGATCCATGGATTTCATTTTGCTGGAGCCACCAATGTCCCTACGACCGCTCGTTTTGCTCAGTGTTTTCAGCCTGCTGGTGGCCTGTGGCAGCGACGCGCCCAAGCCTCAGCCGCCCACGCCGGGCCCGGCGCCGCAACAGGCGCAGAAAAAAGCCCGGGAAGCCGCCGACCTCGGCCCGCTGCCCGCGTATCAACGCGAACTGAGCGGCACCCTGCAAGGCGTGCCGGCCGGCGCCGAAGTCGAACTGGCGCTGCTGGTGATCGACGAAAAGGATCGTCCGCAACAATTGCTCGCCAGTTCCAGCCTGATCGGCAACAACCAGATTCTGCCGTTTCACCTGCGTTTCAACCCCGAATCCTTCCCGGTTGGCGCGCGGGTTGAATTGCGCGGCCGCGCCAGCCAGTCCGGCCAGTTGATCCTGCACCTGCCGTCGCAGACCATCACTCAGCCAACCACCCAGGCGCTGGGCCAGCTGCAATTTGTCAAAGCCCCATGAATGCCCCGTCAGACCTGCAACAGTCGCTGGGCGAGTTGCTCGGCGACGCGCGACTGAAAGCCTGCACATTGCCGGACACCGATTTGCAGCTGTGGCTGATCGATGGCGACAACATGGCGCGTGAATTCAGCCAGGAAGAAACCCAACGCATCCTGCATGAACCGCCGTACTGGAGTTTCTGCTGGGCCAGCGGTCTGGCGGTGGCGCGCTATCTGGCAGAGTTTCCCGAGTGGGTGCGGGGCAAACGGGTGCTGGATTTCGGCGCCGGTTCCGGGATCGCCGGCATCGCGGCGGTGAAGGCCGGCGCGCTGGAAGTGGTGGCCTGCGACCTTGACCCGCTGGCGATTGCCGCCTGTCGGGCGAATGCCGAACTCAATGATGTGCAAATGAGCTATTCCACGGACTTCTTCGCCGAGGCCGATCGCTTCGATCTGATCCTGGTGGCCGACGTGCTCTACGACCGGGAAAACCTGCCGCTGCTCGACGCCTTCCTGAGCCGTGGCCGCGAAGCGCTGGTGGCGGATTCACGGGTCAGGGATTTCCGTCATCCGCTGTACCGACGCATCGAAATGCTCGAAGCCATGACCCTGCCGGATCTGGCCGAGCCGGAAGAGTTTCGCCATGTCAGCCTCTACCATGCGGCCCGCGCCTGACCGTATAGTTGCCCCATTCACGCTTTTACGAGATACCCCATGAGTCAGCAAACGCCGTACATCTTCGACGCCACGACGGCCGACTTCGACCAGTCGGTGATCGAGGCTTCCTTCCAAAAACCGGTGCTGGTGGATTTCTGGGCCGAATGGTGCGCGCCGTGCAAGGCGCTGATGCCGATGCTGCAAGGGATCGCCGAGAGCTATCAGGGCGAGTTGCTGCTGGCCAAAGTCAATTGCGATATCGAGCAGGACATCGTCGCCCGCTTCGGCATCCGCAGCCTGCCGACCGTGGTGCTGTTCAAGGACGGTCAACCGGTAGACGGCTTTGCCGGCGCGCAACCGGAATCCGCCGTGCGCGCCCTGCTCGAACCCCATGTACAGATGCCCGCGCCGTCGGCTGCCGATCCATTCGAACAGGCTCAGGCACTGTTTGACGAGGGCCGCTACGCCGACGCGGAAGCGACATTGGTCACGCTGCTGGGCGAAGACAATACCAACGCCAAGGCGTTGATTCTCTACGCTCGCTGCCTGACCGAACGCGGTGAACTGGGCGAAGCGCAAACCGTGCTCGACGCGGTCAAGAGCGATGAGCACAAAGCCGCGCTGGCTGGCGCCAAGGCGCAGATCAAGTTCCTCGGACTGGCCCGTGACCTGCCGGATGCTGCCGACCTGAAAAGCCGTCTGGCGCAGAACCCGCAGGACGATGAAGCGGTGTATCAACTGGCAATCCAGCAACTGGCCCGCCAGCAATACGAAGCGGCGCTGGACGCGCTGCTCAAGCTGTTCATCCGCAACCGCAGCTACGGCGAAGGTCTGCCGCACAAGACCTTGCTGCAAGTGTTCGAACTGCTGGGTAACGATCACCCGCTGGTGACCGCTTACCGGCGCAAGGTGTTCGCCGCGCTGTACTAACCCCTTACTCGATCCAGCTGTAGAGCGGCGTATCGCCGCCGCTCGCCACCTTCACATCGGATGAATGACGCAGGCGCACCAGCAAGCGCTTGCCCGCCGCTGCGCTGCCGGTCAGCCCTTCGAGCTGATCCAGCAGATCCGGGCCGCTGAGCTGCCCGGCCTTGCGCAAAAGATCCCTCGCGACCTGCCACAACGCGTCATCCTGATTCACCGGTTTCGCCACCGGCGCCGCCGCTGCTGCTTGCGGCTGGGCCGTCTGCACCTGCACGCCAAACTGCGCACCGAGCCGCGCCCAGTCGCTTTCATCCAGTTCCAGGGTCAAATCCACCGGCAACTCGCCGACGGTTCCGCGTATCCGCAACATAAGCTTTCTCCCGCACATTTCTGATCTGCATGCTCCCATGGGACTTGTGTAACGCCAAGTGTCAGGAGCTGGCGACGTTTACCTTATCGGCTACATTTCTTCTTTTTTCATGGGAAGGAACCCCATGTCTTCAGGAAGAAAACTGGCGTCGAAGGGAGGCCCTACCTCTACAGGTGGTGTGATTCTCGAAGGAAACGAAAACCTGCGTATAGAAGGCGAAATCATCGCCTCGATCGGACAACTTGCCAGTTGCCCTGCGTGCAGTGCTGGCCAGGGAGCGATCGTCGCCGTTGGCGAAAGAACGCTGATCCTGCCTGCCGGCCCGGCTGCACTGGAGGGTGACTACGTCGCCTGCGGCTGCCCGCCCATGGCCAACAAACTGCTCACCCAGCAACACAGCGGTTTCGCCGGCATAGGCCGCCCGGCCCCCATCGATATGGGCCCACCCATTGCCGCCCTGGCTTCGCATCGTTATCTGCAAGTCATCATCGAACGCTTGGACGACACCCGGAAACCGGGACTTGCCTACAAACTCAAGGACAAGAAAAAGGCGGCCATTCTGCAGGACAGTACCTGCACTGCCACAGGTGAAGGTTGCGAACACCAGGTCGAGAACCCTGAGGACTACGACACTCTCCTGATTGGTGAAGATGCCGAATGGACGTTCTATTCCTATGAAGAACCGTTGAAACAGGACGCGTCATGAAATCGAAAATCAAACTTGCCTTTAAGGATTTTCTGATGCAGCCCCCCAAGGGCGTGCAGTTTCAATTGCTGATCAACGAACAACTCGTTGATGGCAATATCGTCCAGAAAAAAGACACACCAACTACCTACACTTTTTTTTCGGATAAAGGACAAACAACCGTCATCCGCGATGAAGAAAAAAAGGTATCGACGATAAAGAGCCGCGATAGCTATGAGATCACGTTGCAGATCATCGGAGGCAGCGGAGTAACGAAAGCGATTCACAAGGCCACTCTGAATCAGGGCAAATTGCTGACCATCGTGGCCGTTTCACCTTGGGTGAAGGTGCCTTTGTCCAACAGCGGAGCCGTCACCGGTGATACGTTTTACGAGGTGGAATACGGGGTGAAACGTCAGAACAAGACCAATACGGTGAGGGTTTTCATTCAGGATCTGCCGCGAAAAATCTTGCTGGAGGCACTTTCTCACCGAAACTCCACAGCATGGGCAGGCAACAGAAGCAAAAAATCCTTGCCTCATAGAACCGCCGATGAATCAAGCAAGAGCGTGGAATTCCCCGCCAATACCAACAAATGCAACTTGTTCGTTTATGACGTGCTGACAGCTGTCGGAATCAACGTAGCGCTGATCGAACACGGCAAGTCGAAGTACATTTGGGGATACTCAAAAGTCAGTCCACCACTTGCCGGAGAGTGGGCCGACGAGAATCGATTACTTAAAAGCTGGAGCGTGCAACGCTCCGCGCTGCCCGGTGACATAGGTGCGTATGCTGTCAACTATTCGGACGCCAGCGGCCATGTCGGCTTCGTGCTTTCCCAAGGTGTCTGCATATCCGCCAGCTGGGAAAAAATCGAAGTCAACGATGTCGGCTTCCGACGGGCGTCCGGCAACGCCATTGATAGCGATCATGACTTCACCATTTTTCGACGATACAAATACAGCACACCACAATGAAACGACTGCTCTGGATACTCCTCGCCATTCCACTCCTGCTGATCATGGCGTGGCGACTTTGGTCGCCCGCCGACCTGTCGACCTGTACCTCCGGAGCATCCACAGCCGGATCACTGACAGCGTTCATACGGGACTACTTCGAGCGCAATGATCGTGTCGACTGGCGCGAACTGGATGATCGATTCGATGTGCTATCGACACCTGAAGGACAGAAAATCGCCAGCCAACCCCAAGCACATGTCTGTGAAGCGATACAGCTTCTGCAAAGCCCTGCGTTCAGCCAGAGTGAAAAAATCTTCACCACAGCATTGATGTTCCAGTTGCCGATCAAACAGTACATGGGATTCATGGACAACGGCCATCTGCTCTATACCCAAGGCAGGATTGATCGCGACGTAATGATCCTGATTCTTCAACCCCGCGGCACAGCAATCAATTACTGGTGGCTGCCGGCATGGCGTGAACGCTTCCACCGTGATGCGCCGAAGTTGCTGGACACCGGATTGATCACTCAAGTGTTATCGGGTCGTTATTGGTTCGACTATCCCGGTAGCGGATTCTGAAGCACTTCACCTCTCGCTGATCTACGCACCGTCCGGACCGAGCTCCGGGCGGTGCGCAGCCACACCTTGCGCAAAACGTGTCAGGCGGGCAAACTCTGCGCACTTTCGTTATAAGATTACATAACAAACTCTTCACTTTACTTCCCGGAGACCGCCATGCGTCGTCTGCTGCTCGCTTTGCCGTTTGCCCTGTTGCCGCTGGCCATCGCCCAGGCTGCCGATGAGCATGATCACGACCATGAGCACGGCAGCCTCGCTGCCCACGAACATGGCGTTGGACGCCTGAACGCGGCGCTCGACGGCCAGACCCTGGAGCTGGAGCTGGAAAGCCCGGCGATGAACCTTGTGGGTTTTGAACACGTCGCCACCAGCGATGCCGACAAGGCCAAGGTCGCCGCCGCTCGCGCTCAGCTGGAAAAACCGCTGGCGCTGTTCAGCCTGCCGGCCGCCGCCGGTTGCAAAGTCACCAGCCAGGAGCTGGAAAGCCCGCTGTTCGGCGACAAGCCGGATGCCGACGACCACGACGAAGAGGAGGCCGGCAAGGACGGTCACGAGCATCATCACGACCACAGCGAAATCCACGCCCACTACCAGTTCAGCTGTGCGGCACCGGGTGCGTTGAAAACCCTGGATCTGGCGAACCTGTTCACTACCTTCCCGGCCACCCAGAAAATTCAGGTACAACTGATCAGCCCGAGCGGCCAGCAAGGCACGGAAGTGACGGCCAAGGCCGCCGCCCTGAAGTTCTGACACGAAACGGCGCCATGACCCAAGCACTCATCGAACTGTCCGACCTGGGCTTCAACTGGCCCGGTCACCCGTCGCTGCTGGACATCCCGGCGTTTCGCCTGGAAGCCGGCGAAACCCTGTTCCTCAAGGGCCCCAGCGGCAGCGGAAAGACCACCCTGCTCGGACTGCTGGGCGGGGTGCAGAAACCCGGTCGCGGCAGCATTCGCCTGCTCGGCCAGGAACTGACCGAACTGGGTGCCGGCGCCCGTGATCGCTTTCGGGTCGACCACACCGGCTACATTTTCCAGCAGTTCAACCTGCTGCCGTTTCTCTCGGTGCGCGAGAACGTCGAGCTGCCGTGCCACTTTTCGAAGCTGCGCGCCGAGCGTGCGAAACAGCGTCACGGCAGCGTTGATCAGGCCGCCGCCACCCTGCTCGCCCACCTGGGTTTGAAGGACGAAAGCCTCCTGAGTCGCCGCGCCGATTCGCTGTCGATCGGTCAGCAGCAACGGGTCGCCGCTGCCCGTGCATTGATCGGGCAACCGGAACTGGTGATCGCCGACGAACCGACCTCCGCACTGGATTACGACGCCCGGGAAAACTTCATTCGCCTGCTGTTCGCCGAGTGCCGCGAAGCCGGCTCGAGCCTGTTGTTCGTCAGCCACGACCAGAGCCTCGCGCCGCTGTTCGACCGTCACCTGTCCCTGGCCGAACTCAATCGCGCCGCCACGTCTGCCGAGGTCTGAGATGTATCTGTTCCGTCTGGCCATGGCCAGCCTCGCCAACCGGCGTTTCACCGCCCTGCTCACTGCTTTCGCCATCGCGCTTTCTGTCTGCCTGCTGCTGGCAGTCGAACGGGTGCGGACTGAAGCCAAAGCCAGTTTTGCCAGCACTATCAGCGGCACCGACCTGATCGTCGGCGCCCGCTCGGGCTCGGTGAACCTGTTGCTGTATTCGGTGTTCCGCATCGGCAACGCCACCAACAACATCCGCTGGGACAGCTTCGAACACTTCGCCAGCAACCCGAAGGTGAAGTGGGCGATTCCGATGTCCCTCGGTGACTCCCATCGCGGCTACCGGGTGATGGGCACCACCGAAGCCTATTTCGAGCATTACCAGTACGGTCGCCAGCAGCATCTGGAACTGGCCGACGGCCGCGCCTTCGCCACCGATCCGTTCGAAGTGGTGCTCGGTGCCGAAGTGGCCGAAGCGCTGCATTACAAGCTCGGCGACAAACTGGTGTTGGCCCATGGCGTCGCGGCGATCAGTCTGGTCAAGCACGACGACAAGCCGTTCACCGTGGTCGGCATTCTCAAGCGCACCGGCACCCCGGTGGACCGAACGTTGCACATCAGCCTCGGCGGCATGGAGGCGATTCACATCGACTGGCACAACGGCGTGCCGGCCCGTGGCAACGGCCGGATCAGCGCCGATCAGGCGCGCAACATGGATCTGACGCCGCAAGCCATCACCGCGTTCATGCTCGGCCTAAACAGCAAGATTTCGACCTTCGCCCTGCAACGGGAGATCAATGAGTTCCGTGGCGAGCCGATGCTGGCGATCCTGCCGGGCGTGGCCTTGCAGGAGTTGTGGAGCCTGATGAGCACCGCTGAAAAAGCGCTGTTCGTGGTCTCGCTGTTCGTGGTGTTGACCGGGTTGATCGGCATGCTCACGGCAATTCTCACCAGCCTCAACGAACGCCGCCGCGAGATGGCGATCCTGCGTTCGGTGGGCGCGCGGCCGTGGCATATCGCAAGTCTTTTGGTGCTGGAAGCCTTTGCTCTGGCGCTGACCGGGGTGATCGCCGGGCTGGCGTTGCTGTACCTCGGCATCGCCGCCGCTCAGGGTTATGTGCAGGCCAATTACGGGCTGTATCTGCCGCTGGCCTGGCCAAGCGAGTATGAATGGACGCTGCTCGGTGGCATTCTGGCGGCCGCGCTGCTGATGGGCAGCGTGCCGGCCTGGCGCGCGTATCGCCAATCTCTGGCCGACGGCCTGTCGATCCGTTTATGAGGATGTTCACCATGCCCCGCGCCGTGCTTGCGCTGCTGTTGCTGGTCGCCCTGCCCGTGTGGGCGGCGGCGCCAAAAGACCTGACCTGGTCGGAAATGATCCCGCCGGACGCCGCGCCCGAAGTGCCGAACATGACGCCGCTGCACGACCTGTCGAAGATGGGCGACGCGCTGTCGGCGGAGTCCGCGCCAGCGGCCAAACAGGACATGCCCAACGCCCCCGTGGTGCAAAGCCTCGATGGCCAGAACATCCGCCTGCCGGGCTACATCGTGCCGCTGGAAGTGAGCGAAGAAGGTCGCACCACGGATTTCCTGCTGGTGCCATATTTCGGCGCCTGCATCCACGTGCCGCCGCCGCCCTCGAATCAGATCGTGCACGTGAAAAGCGAACTCGGCGTAAAGCTCGACGAGCTGTATCAGCCGTACTGGGTGGAAGGGCCGTTGCAGGTCAAGCAGTCCACCAGCGAACTGGCCGATGCCGGGTATCAGATGGAAGCGGACAAGATTTACGTCTACGAACTGCCGGAGTAAATCCCGATAGTTTTGTACCGGTTGATCAATAGCTTTCGCGAGCAAGCCCGCTCCCACATTTGGAATGCATTCACCTGTGGGAGCGAGCCTGCTCGCGAAGGGGTCGGCAAAGGTTCCACAAATAAACCCGCCATCACTGTTTCATTGAGCTGAGTCAAAAGACCGTATCAGACGGATTCGTACCATAGGACATCAAACATTTTTAACGTCCTTTGGGAGCTTCCATGAACAAGTCCTTGCTCAGCGCCTCGCTGTTTGCCCTCGCGCTCGCAGCCCCGCTCGCCCACGCCCACGAAGCCGGCGACATCATCGTTCGTGCCGGTGCGATCACCGTCAACCCGAAGGCCGACAGCTCCAGCGTCAAGGTCGATCAGGGTCCGCTGAGCGGCGCCAACCTGGGCGGCAAGGCGACCATGAGCAGCGACACCCAACTGGGCCTGAACTTCGCCTACATGCTGACCAACAACATCGGTATCGAGCTGTTGGCCGCCTCGCCGTTCGAACATGACGTGAAGCTCAAGGGCACCGCCCTGCCAGCCGCCAACGGCAAACTCGGCACCCTCAAACACCTGCCGCCGACCCTGAGCGTCGTCTACTACCCGCTGGACGCGAAATCGGCCTTCCAGCCGTACATCGGCGGCGGCATCAACTACACCTGGATCTACGACGAGCACGTCGGCAGCGAAGCCCAGTCCAACGGCTTCAGCAACTTCAAGGCGAAAAACTCCTGGGGCCTGGCCTGGCAGGTCGGCGCCGACTACATGCTGACCGACAACATCATGCTCAACGCCCAGGTGCGCTACATCGACATCGATACCCGCGCCACCGTCGAGAACAACGCCGTGGCCCCGGGCACCCGTGCACGGGTGAATGTGGACGTTGATCCCTTCATCTACATGGTTGGTCTAGGCTACAAGTTCTAAAGAACGTTCACGTGGTGGTGAATGAGGCTTGGTGGCGGGCAGCTCAGAACTGACGGCGATGTTACGCAATCGACCGGGGAGCAAGCTCCCTCGCTACAGGAAACAGGTTTGAAAGCCGATTTCCGGCCGTGAAAAAGGCGCCTGTCAAAAGGCGCCTTTTTCATGTCTGCGAAAAGCTCAGCGGCCGAGCAGACGGGCCAGGCCGACGTTCATCGGCGTTGGCGTCGGGCACTTGAATCGCTCCAGCAACCGGCGGTTGTTCGCCCGCGAATGACGGATGTCACCGGAGCGCGCCGGGCCATAGCTGACGGGCGGCAACTCGCCGACCACCGCTTCGAGCGCGGCCAGCATCTGCTTGAGGTTGGTCGCCTGATTCCAGCCGACGTTCACCGCACCGACGTCCACTTGCGGCTTCTCGATCGCCTGCACCAGCACATCGACCAAGTCTTCGACGTACATGAAATCCCGGGTCTGCTCGCCATCGCCGAACACGGTGATCGGCAGGCCTTTCTGCGCACGTTCGCTGAAGATGCTGATCACCCCGGAGTACGGCGAGGACGGATCCTGGCGCGGGCCGAAGATGTTGAAGAAACGGAAGATCGCCGGTTCCAGACCGTGCTGGCGGCGGTAGAAATCGAAGTACTGCTCGCCGGCCAGTTTGTCCGATGCATAAGGCGTCAACGGTGCCTTGGGCGTGTCTTCGTCAATCGACTCGCCTTCGCCGTTGTTGCCGTAGACGGCTGCGCTGGAAGCGTACAGCACGCGTTTGACGCCGGCCTCGCGCATGGCTTCGCAAACGTTCAGCGTGCCGATGAAATTGCTCTGGTGGGTTTTCACCGGATCGTCCACCGATGCCTGCACCGAAGCGACGGCGGCGAGGTGTGCGACCGCGCTGCAACCCTGCATTGCCTGTGCGACCAATGCGGCATCGGCCACATCGCCGACGATCAGTTCGACCCTGGGATTGTCCAGCGGCAGATTGCTGCGCTTGCCGGTCGACAGGTCATCGAGGATCCGCACCGAATGGCCCTTGGCAAGCAGCGCGTCAGTCAGGTGCGAGCCGATGAAACCGGCACCGCCGGTGATGAGAACGGGGCCTTCAGCCATGACGATAAAACCTATCCAGTAAGCCCGGGAGTGCG
Organism: Pseudomonas sp. 3-2; assembly: GCF_019710535.1. Lineage (NCBI taxonomy): Bacteria > Pseudomonadati > Pseudomonadota > Gammaproteobacteria > Pseudomonadales > Pseudomonadaceae > Pseudomonas > Pseudomonas sp. 3-2. The sequence goes on from NZ_CP081200.1 coordinate 5,692,166, forward strand.
GCACGCCAGGCGCGCGGCTTGATCCCGAAAGTGTGCAGAATTTTCTTGCAGGCGAGTACCGCGTGTTGCGGTTCTTCAGCGGCATCCGGCCGCGCGGCGTGGGCCTGGGCGGTCGGCGCTTCGATGGCCAGCGGGTGCAGGCTGCGCGCTTCGGAGAGAATCGCCTGACCCAGCGCCAGCGGCGTGGTCGCCTCGTGGCCGGCGTAGTGGTATGTGCCCCACAGCGGCGCGGCGCAATCGAGTTGCTTGAGCACCGAAATGATCACCCGCGCGGCATCGTCGACCGGCGTCGGATTGCCACGCCGGTCATCGGCCAGCAGCAACTCTTCCGGCTGTTCGGCACGGGCCAGGAAGCGTCCGAGGATCCCTTCCGGGCTGTCGTCGAGCAACCAGCCAAAGCGCAGCAGCACATGTTGCGGGCAAGTGGCGCGGACGCTCTGTTCGATCCGCCACAACGCCTGACCGCGCAGGCCCAACGGCACCGGTTCGTCCTTTTCGCTGTAGGCGGTGGCGCGGGAGCCGTCGAACACTCGATAACTGGAAGGCTGCACCAGCACGATGTTGTGGTGCTGGCACAGTTCGGCCAGGCGTTCGATGGCGCGTTCCTGCCCGGCCAGACGGCTTTCACTGACGACCTCGGCCTGGAACCAGTCGAAATAGTAGGCAAGGTTGATCAATGCATCGGGACGGGTGTCGTCGAGCAATTGGGTCAGGCTCGCGGCATCCCAGCCGTCTTCGGGCGGGCGGGGGGCGAGGAAACCGATGTCTTCCTCCGCACCGAGGCGAATCAGCGCCTGCCCAAGGGCATTTCCGCCGCCCAGTAACATAAGGCGCATTCGCATAGAGTCAGCAGGCCCAGTCTGATTGGAACGATGGCTTTGGCGACGATGCTTGTGACACCGTCGTCGATAATTGCCGGAATCGTTGCATTTTGCGGGTTTAGTGCGCAACCGTCACCCGTAAAGTGTAGATCCCGAGCGGTACTTGCAACTTCGCCCACCCACCCGCATAACTGGAACCATGAATCTGCCCCTTCCCACGGACGCGGCGCTGGCAGGCTTTCACCCCGCCGTCAGCGCCTGGTTCAGCAGCACCTTCCCGACGGTAACCGCCGCCCAGGCCCGCGCATGGCCGTTGATCCGCCAGCGCCGTTCGACGCTGATCGCCGCGCCCACCGGTTCCGGCAAGACCCTCACCGCGTTCCTCGCCGTGCTCGACGAACTGGTCCACCGCGGCCTGGAAACCCCGGAAGGTCTGCCGGACGAAACCCTGGTGGTCTACATTTCGCCGCTCAAGGCGCTGTCCAACGACATCCGCATCAACTTGCAGAACCCGCTGGCCGGGATTACTGAGCAGCTACGCCAAATGGATCTGCCGGCGCTGGAAATCACCACCGCCGTGCGCACCGGCGACACCCCGCAGAAAGACCGCGCCGCCATGCGCAAGAGCGCGCCGCACATACTGGTGACCACTCCGGAATCGCTCTACGTGCTGCTCGGCTCCGAGTCCGGGCGAAAAATGCTCGGCACCACACGCACGGTGATCGTCGACGAGATCCACGCCATCGCTGCCGGCAAACGCGGCAGTCACCTGGCCTTGAGCCTCGAACGCTTGCAGGCGCTGTGTCCTGAACCACTGACCCGCATCGGTCTGTCGGCCACGCAAAAACCGATCGATGCCGTCGCGCGGTTTCTGGTCGGCCATGAGCGCCGATGCGACATCATCGATATCGGCCACGCGCGTCCACGGGATCTGGGCATCGAAGTGCCGCCGGTGCCGTTGACGGCGGTGATGGCCAACGACGTCTGGGAACTGGTCTACGACCGCCTCGCAGCACTGGCCCGTGAACACCGCACCACGCTGATTTTCGTCAACACCCGACGTCTGGCCGAGCGCCTGAGTCGACACCTCAGCGAACGCCTCGGAAAAGACGCCGTGGCCGCGCACCACGGCAGTCTGGCCAAGGAGTTTCGCCTCGACGCCGAACAACGGCTCAAGCGTGGCGAGCTGCAAGTGCTGATCGCCACCGCCTCGCTGGAGCTGGGGATCGATATCGGCGAAGTCGACCTCGTCTGCCAGATCGCTTCACCGCGCTCGATTGCCGGTTTTCTGCAAAGAGTCGGCCGCTCCGGGCACCAGGTCGGCGGTACGCCCAAGGGCCGCCTGTTCGCCACCACCCGCGACGATTTGATCGAGTGCGCCGCCCTGCTCGACTGCGTGCGCCGGGGTGAACTCGATACGCTGCACATCCCCGAGGCGCCGCTGGATGTGCTGGCGCAGCAGATCATCGCCGAGGTCAGTTGCCAGGAATGGGCCGAAGACGATTTGCTCGCGCTGTTCCGCCGGGCCGAGCCCTACGCCCGCCTTGACGAAAAACATTATCAGGCGCTGCTGGGCATGCTCGCCGAAGGCTACAACGGCCGTCAGGGCATCCGCAGCGCTTATCTGCACCGCGACGCCATCAGCCGAACCCTGCGCGGACGGCGCGGTGCAAGGCTGACGGCAGTCACCAGCGGCGGCACCATCCCCGACAATGCCGACTACAGCGTCTTGCTCGAACCCCAGAGCCTGAACATCGGCAGCGTCAACGAAGACTTCGCCGTGGAAAGCATCGCCGGCGATGTGTTCCAGCTCGGCAACGCCTCTTACCGGATCCTGCGGGTGGAAGCCGGCAAGGTGCGGGTCGAAGACGCCCAGGGCCTGCCGCCGACCATTCCGTTCTGGCTCGGCGAGGCGCCGGGGCGCAGCGATGAACTGTCGGCGGCCGTGGCGCGCCTGCACGCGCAGCTCGATCAACTGCTCAGCGCCAGCCCCGGCAACCTGCAACCTGCCCTCGACTGGCTGACCGACACCCTCGGCCTGAACCTGGCCAGCGCCGAGCAACTGGTGGATTACCTGGCCCGCGCCCGCCTCGCCCTCGGTGCCTTGCCATCCCGGGACACGCTGCTGATGGAGCGGTTTTTCGACGAGTCCGGCGGCACCCAGTTGATCATCCATTCGCCATTCGGCAGCCGAATCAACCGCGCCTGGGGCCTGGCCCTGCGCAAGCGTTTCTGCCGCACCTTCAACTTCGAATTGCAGGCCGCCGCCAGCGAAGACGCGATCGTGCTGTCGCTGTCCACCAGCCACAGTTTCGAACTCGATGAAGTCTGGCGCTACCTGCACAGCAACAGCGCCGAGCACATCCTGATTCAAGCGGTGCTGGATGCGCCGCTGTTCGGCGTGCGCTGGCGCTGGAATGCCGGGGTGGCGCTGGCCCTGCCGCGCTTCACCGGCGGGCGCAAGGTCGCGCCGCAATTGCAGCGGATGAAAAGCGAAGACCTGATCGCCAGTGTGTTTCCCGATCAGATCGCCTGCCTGGAAAACCTCGCCGGTGAACGGGAAATTCCCGAGCATCCGCTGGTGGAACAGACCCTCGACGATTGCCTGCACGAAGCGATGGACAGCGAAGGCTGGCTGCAACTGCTGCGGCGCATGGAGCGCGGCGAAGTGCGCCTGATTGCCCGCGACCTGCCGGCGCCCTCACCGCTGGCGGCGGAAATCCTCAGCGCCCGCCCCTACACCTTTCTCGACGACGCGCCGCTGGAAGAGCGTCGCACCCAGGCCGTGCTCAACCGCCGCTGGAGTGATCCGCAATCCACCGACGACCTCGGCGCGTTGGACGCCGACGCGATCAACGCCGTGCGCGAAGAGGCCTGGCCGACGCCGAACAGCGCCGATGAAATGCATGAAGCGCTGATGAGCCTGGCCTGCATCAGTGACGGCGAAGTCGAGGCCAATCCGCAATGGCGCGAGTGGCTGAATGCTTTGGCCGAAACCGGGCGAGCCTGCCGATTGCAGATCGATCCCGAGCACTCACTGTGGCTGGCGAGAGAACGCCGGACCTGTCTGCAAGCGCTTTATCCACAGGCGCATTCTGAACTGGCCGCGTTGCCCGGTTTCGACGAAGCATGGACCGCCGATGAGGCACTGATCGAAGTGATCCGCGCGCGGCTCGGCGCGTTCGGTCCGCAACCGCTGGTGGCGATTGCCGAGCCGCTGACCCTGATGCCGGCCGCTGTTCATCAAGCCCTCGCTCATCTGGAGCGCGAAGGTTATGTACTGCGCGGCCAGTTCACGCCGGGGTCGACCGTTGAAGAATGGTGCGAACGGCATCTGCTGGCGCGCATTCACCGCTATACGGTCAAGCGTTTGCGCCGGGAAATCGAGCCGGTGGCGTTGCAGGATTTCATGCGGTTTCTGTTCGACTGGCAGCACGTGTCCCCGTCCACCCGTGGTCAGGGCAACACCGTATTGCCGGCGATTGTCGGCCAGTTCGAAGGCTACCCGGCCGCCGCTTCAGCGTGGGACAGCGACCTCCTTCCGGCGCGGCTCAAGGATTATTCACCGAGCTGGCTGGATGATCTGTGCCGCAGCGGCAAACTGGTATGGACGCGCCTCAGCGCCCGGCAAAACAGCAGTGGCACGGCATTGCGCAGCACCCCCATCGTGTTGCTGCCGCGCAGTCAGGTCGGCTTGTGGAGCGCGCTGGCCGAGCAGACGCCGGTCAGCGAACTGTCGCCCAAAACCCGCAAGGTGTTCGACGCGCTGAGCCAGCACGGTGCGTTGTTTTTCGATGAGCTGATTCATGAAGCACACCTGCTGCGCACCGAGCTCGAAATCGCCTTGCAGGAACTGGTCGGCGCCGGGCTGGTGAATGCCGACAGCTTTGCCGGATTGCGGGCGCTGATCACCCCGGCGAGCAAGCGCCAGCAGCGCAGCAGTCGACGCGGGCGCGGGGCGTTTGTCGGTGGCATGGACGATGCCGGGCGCTGGGCGCTTTTGCGTCGCGGGCCGGTGGTGGAAAACCGTCAAACGGCGTTGCCCGAAACCCTCGAACACATCGCCATGACTCTGTTACGCCGCTATGGCGTGGTGTTCTGGCGCCTGCTGGAACGAGAGGCCGATTGGCTGCCGAGCTGGCGCGAACTTCTGCGCACGTTCCATCGACTGGAAGCGCGGGGCGAGATTCGCGGCGGGCGCTTTGTCAGCGGTCTGGCCGGCGAGCAATTCGCCCTGCCCGAGGCAATTGCGCTGCTGCGCGAAGTCCGCCGTCGCCCCCATGACGGCAGCCTGGTCGCGGTGTGCGGCGTCGACCCGCTGAACCTCGCCGGGACCTTGTTGCCGGGGGCGAAAGTGCCGGCGCTGGCGAGCAATCGGCTGGTGTATCGCGATGGGTTGCCGGTCGCTGCCGAGGTCGCGGGCAAGCCGCAATTCTGGGTGGAGCTGGACTCCGCCGCCATGAGCGAAATCCGCAACAAGCTGACCCGTCACTGAGTGCGCGCCTGCTCCGGCAACACCACCGACGAATGCGCCGGCGCCACCTCTTCGTCCTGTCGCTTGGGCAACAGAACCTGCTGTGGATAAGTCTGCGCGAAATGCACCCACGGGCTGTTATCCACAAGCTTTTTCAAGCGCTGATTGAACGCGCGGCTCACCGCGTATTGCCCGCCCGAGACCGTGCGGAATTGCGCGGTCAGCACCACGCCGTTCAGGTCCATTTTGTCCACACCGAACACGTCAAGCGGCCCTTGCAGGTTGTACTTGAGGAACGGGTCTTCGCGGATCGAATCCCCCGCCTCGCGGATCAGCTCGATGGCCTTGTCGACATCAGTGTCATAGGTGAACTGCACCGAGAAAAACGCGAACGCAAACTGTCGCGATTGATTGGTCACGGCCTTGATCTGGCCAAACGGTACCGAATGCACGAAGCCCTTGCCGTCACGCAGGCGCAGGGTGCGAATGGTCAGGCCTTCGACCGTGCCGGCATGCCCGGAATCGAGTACCACCCAGTCGCCGATAGACAGGGTGTCTTCAATGATGATGAACAGCCCGGTGATCACGTCCTGCACCAGTTGCTGCGAGCCGAAACCGATGGCCAGGCCGACCACCCCGGCACCGGCCAGCAGCGGCGCGACATTGATCCCGAGATTGGCCATGGTGGTGATCGCGCAGATCACCACCAGGATGATTTTGATCGCGTTGCGCAGCAGCGGCAGGATGGTTTTCACCCGGGTGCTGGGCTGACGCACCGAGCGTTTGCTGACTGGCGGTTTCAGTGCTTCCTGAATCGCCGTGTCGAGCACCACCCACAACAGCCACGTCACGAGGAAGATCAAGCCGATGCTGCTCAGCGCATTGCTGATCGCCCGACCGACCGTGCTGCTTTGCGCAAAATCGAGCAGCGACACTCCCCAGATCCGCCCGAGAATATCGATGAACGCAATCGCAATGACGATCCGCAGCAAGGCGTGCAACAGGCTGAGAAAGCGTTCCTTGTAGGCACTGCTGCGCTGGATCGCCTCGGCCCTGCGCGACTTGAAAAGATGCTGAAGAATCGTGCTGAGAAACACCGTGCCGATCAGCAGCACCGTGGTGAACAGCGCACATCGCAGGGCCTTTTGATTGTCCTCGCCGATGCCGATCAGATTGACCGCCGAGACCAGCACCATCAGCACGATCGGCCAGTACCAGAGCCCGGAAAAAATCCTCAGGGACTCCTGCAGCGACGGCTGCTTCAGGCGCTGGGCCAGCGGGCGATTGCGGATCAGGTGCGCCACCGGCCGACGCAGGCGAATCACCAGCAGGCCGAAGATGATCGACGCCAGCAGACCGGTGAATACCGCAATGCTGCTGGTGATGTTGCCGCCCAGTTGCCGGGCGATCTGCGGGCTGGTCAGGGCGTCACTCAACGCGGCGAGAAAGCCGATCAGGAACAGCGGTTTCGGGCAGTAGTCGCGGATGATCTGCACGGCGCGGCGCTTGTGGCCGACATTGAACATCACCACCACGCACAACAGCATCGACGTGGAAAATATCCCGCTGCTGGTGGCGTAGGCAAAACACAGCGCCAGCGCTCGCCCCACCGAGGCCGACAGAAAATGGCTGACGTACAGGGTCAGCGGCAGGCAGATCAGCGCGGGCAGCGTGTAGGGCAACAGGTAACCGAGCAGGTCCTGACTGCGCTGGCGGGTGCGCAGCCAGCGCCCCTCCCGCAGACGCTTGCCCAGCACGCTGCCGAGCACCGTCAACACGGCAAACGTGCCCAGCCATACGCCGGAGAGCATCAGGAAATCCCCCGCCACGCTCCAGCCGGAACGGTTCGAAGGTTGATTGACCAACCTGTCGACTTCATCCGCCGCCCGATCGGCGCGCAGGCGCCAGGCGTCGACCAGATGCTCGTTGAGATCGAGTTTTTCCTGCACGTCGTCAATGCTGGAACTGATGGCGCCGAGCAGTCCGCCCTGCACGATGGGCTCCGGTTTCGCCGGCTCTTCGCTGGCTGCCGGAACGCCCGGCAGGCTGGCGGCTTGCACTGCATGGCCGCCGAACAACAGCAATGCCCCCAATAGAATCGCGATCCTGAACCTGGTCAAAACGCAGAGCTCCCTTGGTTGAACCTGTAAGGAACTGATCGGTTTTGGCTTGGCAAAGTTCAAGAACGCCTCGAGAGCCGCTCTTTGATCTTTGCGCCGAGATCAAATATCAAATGCCCACCCCTGTATTTTTCCACCCCCACCAAACCCCGACACTGCGCTCCATTCAATCCCCCACCGGAGTGCCGTCATGCCCATTGCCCTGCTCGCGCTGACCCTCAGCGCCTTCGCCATCGGGACGACCGAGTTCGTCATCGTTGGCCTGCTTCCCACCATCGGCGCCGATCTCGGCGTCAGCCTGCCGTCCGCCGGTCTGCTGGTCAGTCTGTATGCCCTCGGCGTAGCCATCGGTGCGCCGGTGCTGACCGCCCTCACCGGCAAGGTCCCGCGCAAACTGTTGCTGCTGTCGCTGATGGTGCTGTTCACCCTCGGCAACCTGCTGGCCTGGCTGGCGCCGAGTTACGAATCGCTGGTGCTGGCGCGGATCGTCACGGGTCTGGCCCATGGCGTGTTCTTTTCGATCGGCTCGACCATCGCCACCAGCCTGGTGCCCAAGGAGAAAGCCGCCAGTGCGATTGCGATCATGTTCACCGGCCTGACCGTGGCGCTGGTCACCGGCGTGCCGCTGGGCACGTTCATCGGTCAGCATTTCGGCTGGCGTGAAACCTTCCTTGCCGTTTCAGCACTGGGCGTGATCGCGTTTATCGGCAGCCTGCTGTATGTGCCGAACAACATTGCCCACAGCAAACCGGCGTCGCTGTTGCAGCAATTGCAGGTGCTCAAGCAACCGCGCCTGTTGCTGGTCTACGCCATGACGGCCATCGGTTACGGCGGCTCGTTCATCGCCTTCACGTTCCTGGCGCCGATTCTTCAGGACCTCTCCGGCTTCAGCGCCAGCACTGTCAGCCTGGTGTTGCTGGTGTATGGCGTGTCGGTGGCGGTCGGCAACCTCTGGGGCGGCAAACTGGCGGACAAACGCGGGCCGATCAGCGCACTGAAAATCATCTTCGCCCTGCTCGCCGCCGTGCTGTTCGTGCTCACCTTCACCGCCGCCAACCCGTGGCTGGCACTGGCCACCGTGCTGGTCTGGGGCGCGGTCGCCTTCGGCAACGTGCCGGGCTTGCAGGTGTACGTGGTGCGTCAGGCTGAACATCACACACCGCACGCCGTGGACGTGGCCTCGGGGCTGAACATTGCCGCGTTCAACCTCGGTATTGCCGGTGGCGCGTGGGGTGGTGGTCTGATCGTCGAACACATCGGCCTGATCCACACCGCGTGGATCGGCGGCCTGGTGGTGCTGGTGGCACTGGCCCTGACGGCCTGGAGCGGTCGCCTCGATCGCCTGGGCCCGGTGTACGCCGAACCCGCCGAAGGCTCGACCCGGATCGTCACCGGGCACTGATCCGTAGCAGCCCGACCGTCCGTAATCCCGTCGAAACTTTCCGCGACCGCCCGCAGTCATCCACAGACAGAGGCCGTATGGGGACTTTCGACGGGAGGGCGGCATGGCAACGATTCATATCGGTATTTCAGGCTGGCGTTACGCCCCGTGGCGCGGGGACTTTTACCCGAAGGGGCTGGCTCAGAAACGCGAATTGCAGTTCGCCTCACGGGCGGTCAACAGCATCGAAATCAACGGATCGTTCTACGCCTTGCAGCGGCCTGAACGTTATGCCCAGTGGTACGCCGAAACGCCGGACGATTTCGTGTTCAGCATCAAGGCGCCCCGTTTCATCACCCACATCCGCCGTCTGCGCGATATCGAAAAACCCCTGGCCAATTTTTTCGCCTCCGGGGTGCTGGAACTGAAGGAAAAACTCGGGCCGGTCCTTTGGCAATTCCCGCCCAACTTCACTTTCGACCCCGTGCGTTTCGAAGCCTTTCTCGACCAGTTGCCCCACGACACCCAGGCCGCTGCCGCCCTCGCCCGTCAGCACGACTCACACCTGCACGGCCACGCGAGCCTGAAGGCCTACGGCAAAAAACCGCTGCGCCATGCCGTGGAAATCCGCAACGACAGTTTCATCGACCCCGACTTCGTGCGCCTGCTCAAGCGCTACAACACTGCGCTGGTGATCGCCGACACCGCCGGGAAATGGCCGTACCGCGAAGACCTCACCAGCGATTTCGTCTACCTGCGCCTGCACGGTGCCGAAGAACTTTACGCCAGCGGCTACACCCCAGCTGCGCTGCGACGCTGGGCCGAACGGATTGATGACTGGCACCATGGCCGGCAACCGGGCGACGCCCATTTGATCGCCCCGCGCCTGAAGCCTCGGGCCCGTAAATCCCGTGAGGTTTTCTGCTACTTCGACAACGACATCAAGGTCCGCGCGCCGTTCGATGCCCGCAGCCTGCTGCAGCGCTTCGATCTGGATAAAACACTCGAAACCGTGCCCGGCGAACCGGCTGCCGAGGGGGTACTCGCATGAGCATTCCCGAGCCGCTCGGCTTCACCGACGAGCAGTCCACGGTCATCACCACCGAGCGCCGTTTCACTGTGCTGACGGTAAACACCCACAAGGGTTTCACCGCCCTGAACCGGCGCTTCATCCTGCCGGAATTGCGCGAAGCGGTGCGCAGCGTGTCCGCCGACGTGGTGTTTCTTCAGGAAGTTCACGGCACCCACGAACATCATCCCAAGCGCTACAACAATTGGCCGACGATGCCGCAGTACGAATTTCTCGCCGACAGTCTCTGGCCGCAGTTCGCCTACGGCCGCAACGCCGTGTACCCGGAGGGCGATCATGGCAATGCGGTGCTGTCGAAATTCCAGATCGTGCGCCATGACAACCTCGACGTGTCAATCAGCGGCCACGAAAACCGCGGGCTGCTGCATTGCGTGCTGCGCCTGCCGGGAGACGACCGTGAAGTGCACGCGATCTGCGTCCATCTGGGCCTGCGCGAAAGCCATCGCAACGATCAGTTGGCTCTGCTGAAAAAGCGCCTGGCCGAACTGCCTGAGGATGCGCCGGTGATCGTCGCCGGCGATTTCAACGACTGGCGCCAGCGCGCCGATGCCTTGCTTGAACCCTGTGGCCTGCGCGAGGTGTTTGCGGCGCATCACGGCAAACCGGCGCGCAGTTTTCCGGCCCGCATGCCGTTGCTGCGCCTGGACCGGATCTACGTGCGCAACCTCAAGGCCAGTCAGCCCAAAGTGCTGGCGAACCGTCCCTGGTCACACCTTTCCGACCATGCACCGCTATCGGTGGAGATTGAACTATGAGCAGTGCACCGCTGGAGAAATCCGCCGTAGAGCCGGTCAGCATCAACCCACCCGTGCGCCAGCCCGGCACCGTCGATGTCGAGTATCGCTGGCAGTGTAACAACCGCGTCGAGTTGCTGGAAAACGGCGAAGAGTATTTCCCCCGGGTCTTCGAAGCGATGCGCGCAGCGAAAAGCGAAATCCTGCTGGAGACCTTCATCGTCTTCGAAGACAAGGTCGGGAAAGAGTTGCAGGAAATTCTGATCGATGCCGCCCGCCGTGGCGTGCGCACCACCGTCAGCCTCGACGGCTTCGGTTGCGGCGAACTGAGCACCGGTTATCTGGCCGCGCTGAGCGAAGCCGGCGTCCACCTGCAGATCTTCGATCCGGCCCCCAAGCATCTGGGTATTCGCACCAACTGGTTCCGCCGTTTGCACCGCAAGATTGTGGTGGTCGACGGGCTGGTTGCGTTCATCGGCGGGATCAATTTTTCCGGCGATCATCTGGCCGATTTCGGTCCCGAAGCGAAGCAGGATTACTCGGTGGAAATTCAGGGCCCGGCGGTGGCCGACATCCATCATTTCGCCCTGCTGCAAAGCGGCCGTCCGGGACGCGCAAGGTTCTGGTGGCAACGCCGTCGACAGCGGCGCGCCGAGATGGCATTCGATGATCACGACGGTCAGGTGCGTCTGGTGTTCCGCGACAACGATCGCCACCCCACCGATATCGAAGACGTCTATCTGCAGGTGCTGCGCCGCGCCCAACGGCGGGTGGTGATCGCCAACGCCTACTTCTTTCCTGGCTACCGCCTGCTGCGCGAGCTCCGCAACGCCGCCCGGCGCGGGGTCAAGGTGCGGCTGATTCTGCAGGGGCAGCCGGACATGCTGGTGGCCAAACTCGCCGCGCGCATGACCTACGACTACCTGCTCAAGGCCGGGGTGCAGATTCACGAATATTGCGAGCGGCCGCTGCACGGCAAAGTGGCACTGGTGGACGAGGAATGGAGCACCGTCGGCTCGAGCAATCTCGACCCGCTGAGCCTGTCGCTGAACCTGGAAGCCAACGTGCTGATCCGCGACCGCGCCTTCAATCGCCACCTGTTCGAACGCCTCGAAGACCTCAGCCACAACCACTGCAAGGCGATGGACGCCACGAAATCGCCACGTGGACGGATCTGGCACATGACCGTGGGCTTTCTGGTGTTTCACTTCCTGCGGCATTTTCCGGCCATGGCCGGTTGGCTGCCGGCGCACAAGCCACGACTCAAACCCTTTTCCCATGCCGCTGGGAGTGATCCTTCATGAGCCATTCCGAAGCCCACGCAGCCGTGCATCCGGCACCGGCGAGCAAGTCCCGCTGGAGTCGCTGGAAACGTCCGCTGACCCTGCTGTTTTTTCTGGCGCTGATCGTCCTGCTGACGATGTTCGCCAGCCGCATCGAATGGGCCGAGGTATTGCAAACCCTTGCCGACTTCAAGGTACGCACGCTGATCATCGCCTCCAGCCTGACCTTGCTGAGCTTTCTGGTGTACGCCAGTTTCGACCTGATCGGCCGTACTTACATTCGTCAGGACCTGACGTGGAAACAGATCCTGCCGGTGGGCGTCATCAGCTATGCATTCAACCTCAACCTCAGCGCATGGGTCGGCGGGATCGCCATGCGTTATCGGTTGTACTCGCGGCTCGGGGTGAGCAAAAGCAACATCGCCAAAATCCTCGGCCTGAGCCTGGCGACCAACTGGTTCGGCTACATGACCATCGCCGGCGTGGTGTTTGCCAGTGGGCTGGTGCGCATGCCACCGGGCTGGAAGGTCAGCAGCGGCGCGTTGCAGGGCATTGGCGTGTTGCTGCTGTTGGTCAGTGTCGGTTATCTGGTTGCCTGCCAGTTTTCCCGGCGTCGCGAGTGGTCGATTCGCGGGGTGGAAATCAACCTGCCATCGCTGCGCATGGCGGTTCTGCAATTGCTGCTCGGGGCGCTCAACTGGTCGTTAATGGCGGCGGTGATTTTCACCTTGCTGCCGAGCAAGCTCGACTATCCGCTGGTGCTCGGGGTGCTGCTGATCAGTGCGATTGCCGGGGTCATCACCCACATTCCCGCCGGGCTGGGCGTGCTGGAGGCAGTGTTCGTGGCGCTGCTGCAACACGAGGCCTCACGCGGCAGTCTGGTGGCAGGATTGCTGGCCTATCGGGCAATCTATTTCCTGCTGCCGCTGCTGATCACCGTGCTGATGTACCTGGTGGTGGAAGCCAAGGCCAAGGCGTTGCGGATCGAGAAGAAGCCGTCCTGATTTTTTTGTTATGGCTGGTGGCCCCTTCGCGAGCAAGCCCGCTCCCACAGGCAGAACGCGTTCCAAACGTGGGAGCGGGCTTGCTCGCGAAGGCGTCCGAAGAGACAGCACAAATCATGTGGACTGAATGATGCTCAATCGCTCACCCACCACCATCTCGGTGATCCAGTCGACCAGGATTGAGGTGTAGGCCTGCTGCGAGGTCGGATCGCTCAGGGCATGGTCGGCGCCATCAATGATGCGGTGGGTCAGCGAATGGGTCTGCTGGCACGCGGCGCGGTAACTCATGATGGTCGCGTGGGGCACGTACTCATCGGTTTCCGACTGCACCAGCAGCACGTCCCCGGTGAATTGCGAGCAGGCGTGCAAGGCGCGGTTGCTGTCGGCGCGGATCAGCGTGCTGCGATAATCGCGCAGATCGGCCTTGTCCAGCTCGCGCTTGGGCGTGTGCCATTGCTCGTCGCGGTACAGCGCCGGCACCCGCAGCGCCAGCCAGCGCACCGGGCGCAGCGAGGTGAGGATCGAGGCGAGGTAACCGCCATAGCTGGTGCCCACCACCGCGATGGCCGAAGTATCCAGCGCCGGGTGGGCGAGCAGCCGGTCGTAGGCCGCCAGCAAATCACGCAGATTGTCTTCACGGGTGACCCGGCTCAGCGGAATGCCGGTACCGCCGGTGTGCCCGCGCAGGTCGAACGTCAGGCACACGCAACCCAGGCCTGCGATGCCCTTGGCCCGTTCCAGATCCCGCTCCTGACTGCCACCCCAGCCGTGTACGAATAACACGCCGGGGACTTTCGATTTGGGACTGAGGAAGGTCCCGCTCATCTGCTCGTCATCAATGTCGATTTGAATGCTTTCGCTTCTAGCCGTCATAGGATTTGACCATCACGTATTTGAGAAGAAAGTCGCTGTTTTCGGCCGGCCCGCGATACACCTCAATGGCATCCGCCGGCAGGGCTTGATCGGTATAGGTTTCCACCGATGACACGCGGATCGCGCGCATCGAAGGATCGTTGACGAAACTTTGCAACGCCGCCACTTCCGCGCTGCTGGCGCCGCCCATGCGCCAGGACTGCTCGAGCACGCCACTGCGCGGCCGGCCTTCGCTGTCCAGGCCCTGGGCGATGTCGTAATTGCGCCGCGAGGCGTAGAAACGCGGATAGGCTTCGTCCGCCGCCCGGTCGAACACCTGCGCCTGCTGAATGGCCAGACGCACGTCGTTAGGCAGATCCAGCGCCAGCAGATCCTCGTAACCGCCCTGCACCGCCAGTAGGTTCGAGCCGCCGTACACCTCTTCGCCGTGGGCGTCCTTGGTCAAGTATTGATCACCGCAGTAACTCAGCACCCTGCCGCCGATGAACGACTGGCCGACGCTGTGGGTAACCACCTGACTCAAGTCCTGCTCCAGCACCACGCCATCGCTGAACAGTTCTCCGGCCTCGGGTCGGGCGAGAATTTCGTCGAACGCATCCAGACTCTTGATCACTTCCTGACCCCGCCCGGCACAGGCATGGATCGGCTTGATCCGGATCGGTCCGCTGTACAAAAGATGTTCGGCGGCGGGCCGTGCATCCTCCAGAGCAAAGACGCTGAGCCCGTCCAGCACCACGGTGCGCACCCGTTCGGAAAACAATGGCGACCAGCCTTGCGGCGCATGGGCCTGATGGCTGCGCAAACCGTGGCTGATGGCTTTGGTGCAGATGAAATCGTGCTCGACGAAACCGCCCCACAGATCGTTCGGGCCGCTCACCCCCAGTTCGCGTGCCGCCGCGCCGACGAGGGTCTGGGTCGGCAACAGGTAAATGTCCCGGCCGCGATGTTTTTCAGCGTCGTAACTGCCGCCGAACTTGAGGCCGAGGATCTGCGCCAGCCATCGCGCGAGGGCCTTGTTGGTCTGCACTTCATGTTGTGGTGCGCCGGGCCGAACCGAATGGGCGACGACCACTTTCCTGCGGGATGTCGGGGTCATGCGTCCCCCTCCAACGGCGGGTTGAATGTAGGTCAGAGGGTGCAGAGATCAGGCCAACCGGGGCTCGCCTGAAACACTCTGAAAATCAGCCACTTGAAAAACCCGTACTGGCACCGCGCCCGTTTCAATCTGCACGACCGCGCTGCAGGGTCCGGCATTTTGCACGACAGATGCGTATTACTTCGCCACGGTCGCCTGCGGACTCACGCCGAATCGCGCGCGATATTCACTCGGCGCCAGCCCGGTGATTTTCTTGAACGTCGCGCGAAAGGCTCCCGGATCCTGATAGCCCACCGTCCACGCAATATGGTCGATGGTGCCGTTGGTGAACTCGAGCATTTCCCGGGCCTTGCCGACTCGCAGGTGCTGGCAGTATTCGGTGGGTTTCAGGCCGGTCGCCGCACGGAACCGGCGCAGAAATGTTCGCTCTTCCAGACCCGCACGTTCGGCCATTGCCGTCAGCGAGACATCGGTCGCGCCGGTGCCCTGCAGCCAATGCTGAACCTGAAGAATCGGCCCGTCGCCATGATTGAGAATCGGCGCAAAATTGCTGCCGCACGCACTGGCGCTGTCGCTGTGCTCCACCACCAGAAACCGCGCGGTGCTGCTGGCGATGCTCGGCCCGAGCAATCGGTCCACCAGCCGCAAACCAAGCTCTGACCAGGCCATCAGCCCCGCCGTCGTTATCAGGTCACCGTCATCGACAATCGGCGTGTCGGCCTTGAGCCTGATCTTCGGGTAACACTCGGCGAAGGCCTTGGCCGAAGTCCAGTGCGTGGTAGCGCTGCGACCATCGAGCAACCCGCTCTCCGCCAGCAGCCACGAGCCGACACAAACCCCGCCAAGCGTCGCGCCACGAGCATGTTGTTCACGCAGCCAGGGCAGCAGCCCGGCCGGCATCTGTGCCGCGGAAAAACCGGCAATGGACGGCGGGATCAACACCGCCAGCAAACCGTTGTCGGCAGCTGGATGACTGTCATGGACCCGTACCGGTGGCCGATCTCCATCGACCTGCCAGTGGCTGATCCGCAGCAGCGGCAGCTGTGTGGACTGGTGTTCGGCGGCGATCCGGTTGGCGACCCCGAACAGGTCGGTCAGGCCATGCACCGCCGCCATTTGCGCCCCGGGATACATCAGCACGCCCAGTTCCGCGACGGTCCTTTCTGCACCCATTGTCAGTTTTCCCCTGTGTATTGTCGGTGCGGCCAATCCTCGAAACCGTGGCCAGCGCCAATACTGAACCCACGCCAACCCACACTTCGAGGACACACCCATGGCCAAGCAAGCGCTCATCGTAGTCGATATCCAGAACGACTACTTCCCCCAAGGCAAGTGGCCGCTGGCCGGTGCCGACGCCGCCGCCGACAACGCCGCCCGGCTGATCGCGGCCTTCCGTGAAGCCGGTGATTCGGTGGTGCATATCCGCCACGAATTCACCTCGCCCGAGGCACCGTTTTTCACCCCGGGCTCCGAAGGCGCGAAACTGCATCCGAAAGTGCTCAACCGCACCGACGAGCCGGTGGTGCTCAAGCACTTCGTCAACTCGTTCCGCGAAACCGATCTGCAATCGATCCTCGACGAACAAGGCATCAAGGAGCTGGTGGTGGTCGGCAGCATGAGCCACATGTGCGTCGACGGCATCACCCGTGCGGCGGCGGATCTGGGTTACACCGTTACGGTGATCCACGATGCCTGCGCCAGCCGTGACCTGGAATTCAACGGTCTGACCGTGCCCGCCGCCCACGTGCATGCGGCGTTCATGTCGGCGCTGGGCTTTGCCTACGCCAGCGTGGTGTCCACCGACGAGTTCCTCGCCGCCAGCCGCTGAGCCCGCTCTGATACAACTGGAAATACCTGCGCCCGCCTCGTTGCGGGCGTTTTTCCGTGGGTCATGAAAATCTCACGCGTGAGCCATTGATGGCATTTTGATTTGGTTGTAGTGTGGCTCACGCGTGAGATGTTCATAACGGAGTCATCGCCATGAAAAGCCGCTCCCCTGCCACCCAGTCAGAGAGCCCAAAGGGAGTGCGCTCGACACCGTCCGCGAAAAAACCGTCGAGCTTCTACATGAAGCAGATGCGCGCGGGCCTGGCTGCCGCCGGTTATGTGAAACACGAAACTTGGGTGCTTCCGGAAAACCGAAGCTTGCTCAAGCAAATGGAGCAACAGCTACGCCAACCGATTCTGGCTGGCTCTTTCATGTCGGAGAATTACATGAGCGCAGGCAACAACTGGAACATCGATAGCCTCTACAACGCTTTCAAGGCGCTGGACGAGGTGGCTTCGCAGGAGATCACGCTGTCTCTGATCCAGAGCTCCGAACCCAGCCTCAAGCTGGAAATGAACGAATTCGGCGGTCTGCCGATTCACATCGCCCTCGCCGGTCAGCAGATCATCGTCGACACCGTGCTGGTGGACATCGATTCGATCACCGACGTGCGCGCCTTCAACGACGCCGTGCTGCGCAGCCGGGAAATGTTCCCGCTGTCGTCGATCGGCATCGAGACCATGCCCAACGGCCAGACCGTCTACAACATGTTCGGTGCACTGAGTGCCGACTCGAGCCTGACCAACGTGGTCACCGAGGTGAAAACCCTGGTCGACAACGTGCAGCGCGCCAGCGAAGCCTTCGAACACTTCTTCAAGTAATCAACAGGGAATATCCAATGACTCAGTCCATCTGGAGCAAGTTGTTCACCGCGCTGCGCGGCGGCGCCAACGAAGTCGGCGAAGCGATCGCCGATCAACAGGCCCTGCGCATCCTCGATCAGGAAATCCGTGACGCCGACAGCGCGCTGTCCAACGCCCGTCGCGAACTGGTCACCATCATGGCCAAGCACAAACTCTCCGCCGACCGCGTGAGCGAATACGAAGCCAAGATCAGGGACCTGGAAGCCAAGGCTGTTTCCGCCCTGAACGCCGGCCGTGAAGACCTGGCGCTGGAAGTCGCCGAAGCGATCTCGACCCTGACCAACGACCTGGGCGTCGAGAAGAAACAAAGCGACGAGTTCGGCACCTACGCCGACAACATGCGCAAGGACATCAACAAGGCCGAAGCGCGGATCAAGAGCCTGCGCCAGCAAGTGGACATGGCCAAGGCCCGTGACAGCGTGCAGAAGGCTCAGGTCAGCGCCTCGATCGCCAGCGGCGGCGCCAACGGCAAGCTGGAAACCGCCGTCGGCACCCTGAACCGTCTGCAAGCCAAGCAGCAGCAACGCGCTGCCGAGCTGAGCGCTGCCGACGAACTGGCCGATGCGTCGACCGGCAACGACCTGGATCGCAAGCTGCGCGAAGCCGGCATCACGCCGAACGAAGGCAGCGCCAACGCCATCCTCGAGCGTCTGAAGCAGAAGTCCGCCCAGTAACGGCGGCGGGAGTAAAGAAGGGCACCGGGTGCCCTTCTTTTTTGCCTGCTCGTTCGCCGCGCGCCCGGTACACTAGCGGCGTTTTTGCAAACGAATACCTCCACCCGCTTCAAGGAATGTACCCATGGGATGGTTCAAAGATTTGCTCGGCACCAGCAACTGGCAGTCGGCCGCGCCGGCGTCCGGGTCTGCCGGCGGCCCCCTCGGACTGGCGCAGGGCAAGGCGATCCGCTTCGACACGACCCTCGGCCTGTTGCTCGACGGCAGCACTTCAGTGCGGGTTCCCGACGCCCAGGCCATCTGGAGCGCCGGCTGGATCGACCTCGGACAGTCGAACAAACTGCATCGCTACTACCTGAACGATGAAGAATTCTGGGTACAGATCCATGTCACGGGCGACGATCAGATCGAATCGGTGACGCTGTTCAATTACGTCAGCTATGTGACGGTCAACAGTGACGCCGAACTGCAGCGCCTGGCCGGACCGAACAGCCTGATCGGCCTGCCGACCTATCGCCACGAAGGTGTCGAATACACCCGTGAATGGGGCACCGAACGCGGCCAGACCGAACTGGTGCCGCTCACCGAACAGGTGGTCAACCCCGACGAGTCGTACACCATCAACCATCACTCGATGCTCTACGCCCGGGAGACCGGCCTGACCGATCGCCGCGAGCTCTTGCTGTTCTCCGTCGAGCAGGACGAAGAAGGCACCGTCAGCCTGAGCACTTCGCTGGGCATCTCGCTGTACACCACTGATTTGAGCACCATCTAAAAGGAAGTTTTCCATGCTGGAAGCGTTGTCCATCTCCCTGAACAAAGCCGCGCTGGTCGGTTTCGTCGCCTACCTGATCGGCGCCGTGCTGCTGTTCATGCTGTTTCAGTTCGTCTACACCCGCATCACGCCGCACAAGGAATTCGAGCTGATCCGTGCTGGCAACAACGCCGCCGCGATCGCACTGTCCGGCGCGATCATCGGCTTCGCGATTCCGGCCAGCAACGTGATCGCTCATTCGATCAACGTCCTCGACTTCGTTCTCTGGGCGGTGATCGCGGCCGCGGTGCAATTGCTGGCTTTCCTGGCGACCGGGCTGGTGCTCAAAGGCACGTCCCAGCGCATCGTTAACGGTGAAATCGCCGCCGGCATCTATGTGGCGGCGGTGGCGATCAGCGTCGGCATGCTCAACGCCGCGTGCATGACCCCGTCCTACTGATCGGCAGGAAGCCTGAGATGAAACGAAGCAAGTACGTTCAACTGTCGCTGGCCGCTTCGGTAGCCCTGGCGATTTCCGCTGAAGTGGCCGCCCAGGAGCAGCAACGCAACTTCCAGAGCGTCGAACAATGCGTCGACGCCGAAGTGGCGCCGGATGTCTGCTCGAACGCCTACGTCGCAGCCCTGGCCGAACACCGACGGATCTCCCCGGCCTACGACGACAAGGCTGCCTGCGACGCGGACTTCGCCGCCGACTGGTGTCAGAAAAATTCCGCCGGCCGTTTCGTACCGAAACTCGGTGGCTTCAAAGTGCCGCAGGACGGTGAGCCGGCACAGAACCTCGATGCGATCGCCAATGCCCAGATGCCCGCCGGCGACGCGGCCGCCGTGCAGAGCAATCAGACCAGCACTTCGCACTCGTCCAGCGGTGCAGGCAACGGCTGGCTCACCGGATGGCTGATCGGCAATGCCATGAGCAACAACCGCGCGATCGACTCGCGGCCGGTTTATCGTGAGCGCAATACCCGCCAGACCTACGACACCTCGACGCTGAACCGTCGCATCGAATCGGCGCCGAGCCGCAGCCACCGGGACTACGACAGCGATTACCGCAAACCGGTCAACGTCGCTGCGTCCACCTCCCGTGGCGGCTTCGGCAGCCAGTCCAGCGCACGCAGTGGTTGGGGCGGCTGGGGCCGTTCGAGCAGCTGACCATGAAGAAGATCCACTGCGCCGAGCGCCACGACTGGAAACAGACCGCCGAGAGCCTCGGCTTTCTGTTTCACACCATCGACGACGAGCCGTACTGGGACGAGCGCGCCTACTACCAGTTCACGCTCGCACAGATCGAAAACGATCTGGAGGATCCGACCACTGAACTGCACGAGATGTGCATGGACCTGGTCGACCGCGTCGTGCACAGCGAAGAACTGCTGGATCGCCTGAGCATTCCGGCGTCGTACTACGACATGATCCGAACGTCCTGGCTGGAAGGTCATCCGCATCTGTACGGGCGTATGGACTTCTCCTACAGCGGCAAGGGCCCGGCGAAGCTGCTCGAACTCAACTACGACACGCCCACCAGCCTTTATGAAGCGGCGGCGTTTCAGTGGGGCTGGCTGGAGCAATGCATCGAGCGCGGGATGCTGCCGCGCCATGCGGACCAGTTCAACAGCATCGACACCCGGCTGCACGAGGCCTTTGCTCAACTGAAACTGAAGCGGCCGTTTTACTTCGCCTCGATGAAAGACTCGGTCGAAGACAAGGGCACCACGGATTACCTGCGGCTGATCGCAGAGAAGGTCGGCATCGAATCGCGGCACATCGACATCGAAGACATCGGCCTGAGCGCTGACGGTCGTTTCGTGGATCTCGAAGATCGCTGGATCCCGCACCTGTTCAAGCTGCACGCCTGGGAGTTCATCTTCCACGAACCGTTCGGCGCGGCGATCGCCGAATGCGACACCCAGTTTTTCGAACCGGCGTGGAAGTCGATTCTTTCCAACAAGGGCGCCCTGCCCCTGCTATGGGAGTTTCACAAGGGCCACCCGAATCTGCTCGCCGCGCACCTCGACCCGAATCCGGGCAGCGCGGTGCCCAAGGGCTGGGTGCGTAAACCGTACTTCTCTCGGGAAGGCGCCAACATCGAGTTACAGACCGCTGAAGGCCTGATCGTCAAAGAGGATGGGCCCTACACCGATGCGCCCTTCATCCTGCAGGAACTTGCCCCTTTGCCGAAGTTCGACGACAGCTACACGCTGATCGGTTCCTGGGTGATCGGCGACCAGGCGGCCGGGATTGGCGTGCGCGAAGACAACAGCCTGATCACCAAGGATTCGAGCCGGTTTTTGCCGCATTTGATTCTTGACTGAAAAACCTGCGGGCATGAAAAAGGCCCGTCGTGTTCAGCGACGGGCCTTTTTTATTCAGCGCGAATTCAGCAGCGAATCAGAACGGAATATCGTCATCGAAGCTGTCGAAATCCGGAGCCGGCTGCGGTGCGGCCTGCTGTGGAGCCGGGGCCGAACGCTGCTGAGGTGCCGACTGCTGCGGACGCGGAGCCTGCTGGCGTGGCGCCTGCTGCTGGTAGTTGTTGCCACCGCCTTGTTGGTCGCCCTGTTGTGGACGGCCGCCGAGCAGTTGCATGGTGCCCTGCATGTCGACCACGATCTCGGTGGTGTAACGCTTGATACCGTCTTTTTCCCACTCACGGGTCTGCAGCTTGCCTTCGATGTAGACCTGCGAACCCTTGCGCAGGTATTCGCCGGCGATTTCGGCAACCTTGCCGAACATCGATACGCGGTGCCACTCGGTCTTCTCGACCTTCTGACCGGTCTGCTTGTCGGTCCACTGCTCGCTGGTCGCCAGACTCAGGTTGGTCACGGCGTTACCGTTGGGCAGGTAGCGTACTTCGGGATCCTGGCCGCAAGTACCGACCAGAATGACTTTGTTAACCCCACGGGCCATAACGTTCTCCTAGGCTTCGCACGCAGTCTGCGCCGGGTTGTTCACCAGGCGTTCGAGAGTGGTGCGATCCATTAATTCGGTGTCCAGTTTGATGTAGATCGCCGCTTCATCAGCGACTATCACTGCATCAGTTACCCCTACGAGGGCCTTGAGACGCTCGACCAGACCCGCTTCGCGGATCGCTTCGGGCGACAGCGGCAGGCGCAGGCTCGTCACGTAGGGAGGTTCGCGCATGGTAACAGCAATGGCCAGCCAAAGTGCAGCCAGCCCGGCACATCCGAGGAACACAACCGACAGACCGCCATGCTGGAACATCCAGCCGCCGAGAATCCCGCCGAGTGCCGAACCGAGGAACTGACTGGTGGAGTACACGCCCATGGCCGTGCCTTTGCCACCTGCCGGTGAAACCTTGCTGATCAGCGACGGCAGCGAAGCTTCCAGCAGATTGAACGCGGTGAAGAACACCACCGTCCCGATCACCAGAGCCCGCAGGCTGTCACCGAACTGCCAGAAGAATAGCTCAGTGAGCATCAGCGTCATCACGGCGCCGAGCAAAACTCGTTTCATTTTGCGTCTCTTCTCGCCGTAGATGATGAACGGAATCATGGCGAAGAAGGAAATCAGCAGTGCGGTGAGGTACACCCACCAGTGCTGCTCCTTGGGCAGACCGGCCTTTTCGACCAGCGCCAGGGGCAGTGCGACGAAGCTCGACATCAACATCGCATGTAACACAAAAATGCCCAGGTCCAGCCGCAGCAGGTCCGGGTGCTTGAGCGTCGGCATCAACGCCTGGCGTGCAACGCCGGATTCGCGGTGGCTCAGCGGCCCGGTGGACTTCGGCACCATGAACATCACGATCACGATCCCGACCAGGGCCATGCCGCCGGTGGCGAGAAACAGGCCGGACAGGCCGAACGCACGGGTCAGCAGCGGGCCGACCACCATGGCCACGGCGAACGACAGGCCGATGGTCATGCCGATCATGGCCATGGCTTTGGTGCGGTGCTGTTCGCGGGTCAGGTCGGAGAGCAGGGCCATGACTGCCGCCGAAATCGCCCCGGCGCCCTGCAGGATCCGCCCGGCAATCACGCCCCAGATCGAATCGGCCTGAGCCGCCAGCACGCTGCCGAGGGCAAAGACGATCAGCCCCAGGTAAATCACCGGACGCCGACCGATGCGGTCGGAAATGATCCCGAACGGAATCTGGAAAATCGCCTGGGTCAGGCCGTAAGCGCCGATCGCCAGCCCGATCAGGGCCGGGGTCGCTCCCGCCAGATCCATGCCGTAGGTCGCCAGTACCGGCAACACCATGAACATGCCAAGCATACGGAAGGCGAACACCAGGGCCAGACCGCTCGCCGCGCGGGTCTCGCTGCCACTCATGCGTTCGCTGTGGGGATCGTGCATGGAAAAACCTCGTGTGAACCGGCGGCGATTCTACCAGTCCCATCGAGAGACGGGGTATATCGCGACGCTTTGACGCGTACAGATGAAACTCTCTTCATGTAAGGCAAAAAACCCTTCACTTGATAGTGTGCATCCATCCAGTATTTGGCCGTATACTCCTGTGTTTTCGACGCCCGCCGAGCGAGGCCATTTTGGACAAGATCCTGATTCGTGGGGCCCGTACCCACAACCTGAAGAACATCGACCTGACCCTGCCACGGGACAAACTGATCGTCATCACCGGCCTGTCCGGATCCGGCAAGTCTTCCCTGGCTTTCGACACGCTGTACGCCGAAGGTCAGCGCCGCTATGTCGAATCCCTGTCGGCCTATGCCCGACAGTTCCTGTCGATGATGGAGAAGCCCGACGTCGACACCATCGAAGGCCTGTCGCCGGCGATCTCCATCGAACAGAAGTCGACCTCGCACAACCCGCGCTCCACGGTCGGCACCATCACCGAAATCTACGACTACCTGCGTCTGCTTTATGCGCGCGTCGGGACGCCACGCTGCCCGGATCACGACATTCCGCTGGAAGCGCAGACCGTCAGCCAGATGGTCGACCTGGTGCTGGCTCAGCCGGAAGGCAGCAAGCTGATGCTGCTGGCGCCGGTGATCCGCGAGCGCAAGGGCGAGCACCTGTCGGTGTTCGAAGAACTGCGTGCCCAGGGCTTCGTCCGGGCCCGGGTCAACGGCCGGCTCTGCGAGCTGGACGAACTGCCGAAGCTGGATAAACAGAAGAAGCATACGATTGAAGTGGTGGTCGACCGCTTCAAGGTTCGCGCCGACCTGCAGCAGCGTCTGGCCGAATCCTTCGAAACCGCGCTGAAGCTGGCCGACGGCATCGCTTTGGTGGCCTCGATGGACGACGAGCCGGGCGAAGAGATGATCTTCTCTGCGCGCTTCGCCTGCCCGGTCTGCGGCCACGCGATCAGCGAGCTGGAACCCAAGCTGTTTTCCTTCAACAACCCGGCCGGCGCCTGCCCGACCTGCGATGGTCTGGGGGTGAAGCAGTTTTTCGACATCAAGCGACTGGTCAACGGTGATTTGACCCTGGCCGAAGGCGCGATCCGTGGCTGGGACAGGCGCAACGTCTATTACTTCCAGATGCTCGGCTCACTGGCCGCGCATTACGGCTTCAGTCTGGAGCAGCCGTTCAACGAGCTGCCGGCCGATCAGCAGAAGTTCATCCTGCACGGCAGCGGTTCGCAGAACGTCGATTTCAAATACCTCAACGACCGGGGCGACATCGTCAAACGCTCGCACCCGTTCGAAGGCATCGTGCCGAACCTTGAGCGCCGCTACCGCGAAACCGAATCGGCCAGCGTGCGTGAAGAACTGGCGAAGTTCCTCAGCACCCAGTCGTGCCCGGATTGCCGTGGCACCCGCCTGCGTCGCGAAGCGCGGCATGTGTGGGTCGGCGAGAAAACCCTGCCGGCGGTGACCAACCTGCCGATCGGTGACGCCTGCGATTACTTCGGGGCGCTGAAGATGACCGGCCGCCGTGGCGAGATCGCCGACAAGATTCTCAAGGAAATCCGCGAGCGCCTGCAGTTTCTGGTTAACGTCGGTCTCGACTACCTGTCGCTGGATCGCAGTGCCGACACTTTGTCTGGCGGTGAAGCGCAGCGGATTCGTCTGGCCAGCCAGATCGGCGCGGGCCTTGTGGGTGTTCTGTACATCCTCGATGAGCCGTCGATTGGTCTGCACCAGCGCGACAACGATCGGCTGCTCGGCACCCTCAAGCACCTGCGCGACATCGGCAACACGGTGATTGTGGTCGAACACGACGAAGACGCGATTCGACTGGCCGACTACGTAGTGGATATCGGCCCGGGCGCCGGTGTTCATGGTGGGCAGATCGTCGCTGAAGGCACGCCGGACGAGGTCATGGCGCACCCGGATTCGTTGACCGGTAAATACCTGTCGGGCCGGGTCAAGATCGAGGTGCCGGCCAAGCGCACGCCGCGCAACAAGAAACAGGTGCTGTCGCTCAAGGGCGCGCGGGGCAACAACCTGCGCAACGTCGACCTTGAAATCCCGATCGGCCTGCTGACCTGCGTGACCGGCGTCTCCGGCTCCGGCAAATCGACGCTGATCAACAACACGCTATTCCCGCTGAGTGCCACGGCACTCAATGGCGCGACTACCCTGGAAGCGGCAGCCCACGACAGCATCAAGGGCCTGGAACATCTGGACAAGGTCGTCGACATTGACCAGAGCCCGATCGGCCGCACGCCGCGCTCCAACCCGGCGACCTACACCGGCCTGTTCACGCCGATTCGCGAACTCTTCGCCGGCGTGCCCGAGTCCCGCTCCCGTGGTTACGGGCCGGGGCGTTTCTCGTTCAACGTCAAGGGCGGGCGTTGCGAGGCCTGCCAGGGCGACGGTCTGATCAAGGTGGAAATGCACTTCCTGCCGGACATCTACGTCCCGTGTGACGTGTGCAAGAGCAAGCGCTACAACCGCGAAACCCTGGAGATCAAATACAAGGGCAAGAGCATCCACGAAACCCTCGAGATGACTATCGAGGAAGCGCGGGAGTTCTTCGACGCGGTGCCGGCGCTGGCGCGCAAGCTGCAAACGCTGATGGATGTGGGCCTGTCGTACATCAAGCTCGGGCAGTCGGCCACGACGCTGTCTGGTGGTGAGGCCCAACGGGTCAAGTTGTCCCGCGAACTGTCCAAGCGCGATACCGGCAAAACCCTGTACATCCTCGATGAGCCGACCACCGGTCTGCACTTCGCGGATATCCAGCAACTGCTCGACGTACTGCATCGCCTGCGCGACCACGGCAACACCGTGGTGGTGATCGAGCACAACCTCGACGTGATCAAGACGGCCGACTGGCTGGTGGATCTTGGCCCCGAGGGTGGTTCGAAAGGTGGACAGATCATCGCCACCGGTACGCCGGAGGAAGTGGCCGAGATGAAGCAATCTCACACCGGTCACTATCTCAAGCCGCTGTTGATTCGCGATCGGGCCTGATTACCGGGCATGAAAAAGCCCCTGTCACTTCGTCAGTGACAAGGGCTTTTTTTGTATCAATTGCAATCAGGACGCGTGGGACTGCAGGTAGTTCTGGATACCGATCAGCTTGATCAGGCCGAGCTGCTTTTCCAGCCAGTAGGTGTGATCTTCCTCGGTGTCATTGAGCTGAACCCGAAGGATCTCGCGGCTGACATAGTCGCCGTGCTGTTCGCACAGTTCGATGCCCTTGCACAGCGCGGCGCGCACCTTGTACTCCAGGCGCAGATCCGCTTCGAGCATGGTTTGCACGGTAGTGCCGACATCCAGATCATCCGGGCGCATGCGCGGGGTGCCTTCAAGCATCAGAATCCGGCGCATCAGCGCATCGGCATGACCGGCCTCTTCTTCCATCTCGTGGTTGATTCGTTCGTAGAGCTTGGTGAATCCCCAGTCCTCATACATCCGCGAGTGAACGAAATATTGGTCACGCGCGGCCAGTTCGCCGGTCAGCAACGTGTTGAGGTAATCGATAACGTCTGGGTGGCCTTGCATCGCCCTACATCTCCCTGCTTGAAAGTCTGTAGTTTGAACCAACCTGACTGGAAGGTCACTCACTTAGCGCAATAAAAGCGAAGATATTCCGAGAAAAGCAGCCTAAATAACGCAAAAACCGCCCAAATGAGGGCGGTTCTGCTTCTCGTTTAGACTTCGTTAAGCTGTACGTTGAGCAGCTTTGCGATTGCTTCTCCGTACGCCGGATCGGCCGTGTAGAAATGCTGCAGCTGACGATCGACGACGTCACTCGACACCCCCGCCATCGCCCCGGCGATGTTGCTGACCAGCAGCGCTTTCTGTTCGTCACTCATCAAGCGGAACAGCGCACCGGCGTGACTGTAGTAGTCAGTGTCTTCACGGTGATCGTAACGATCAGCCGCGCCGCTCAGGGCCAGTGCAGGCTCGGCGTAGTGCGGCGCTTGTTTCGGCGACTCCACGTAGCTGTTCGGCTCGTAGTTAGGCGCTGCGCCACCATTGCTGCCAAAAGCCATCGAACCATCACGCTGGTAAGTATTCACCGGGCTACGCGGAGCGTTCACTGGCAGTTGCTGGTGATTGGTACCTACGCGATAGCGGTGGGCATCGGCGTACGCGAATACCCGACCTTGCAGCATGCGATCTGGCGACAGACCTACGCCAGGCACCATGTTGCTCGGGCCGAACGCGGCTTGCTCGACTTCGGCAAAGTAGTTGAGCGGGTTACGGTTCAGTTCCAGCTCACCCACTTCGATCAGTGGAAACTCCTTTTGCGACCAGGTCTTGGTCACGTCGAACGGGTTCTCATAGTGCGCAGCGGCTTGGGCTTCGGTCATGATCTGGATGCATACGCTCCATTTCGGGAAGTCACCACGCTCGATGGCTTCGAACAGGTCACGCTGTGCGTAATCCGGATCAGTGCCCGCCAGGCGTGCAGCGTCTGCCGGCGCAAGGTTCTTGATCCCTTGCTTGGTCTTGTAGTGCCACTTCACCCAGTGACGCTCGCCCTGAGCACTGATCAGGCTGTAGGTGTGACTGCCGAAACCGTGCATATGGCGATATCCGTCCGGAATACCGCGATCAGAGAACAGAATCGTGACCTGGTGCAGCGCTTCAGGCGAATGCGACCAGAAGTCCCACATCATCTGCGCGCTTTTCAGGTTGCTTTGCGGCAGGCGTTTCTGGGTGTGGATAAAGTCAGGGAATTTCAGTGGATCACGAATGAAGAACACGGGCGTATTGTTGCCAACGATGTCCCAGTTGCCTTCTTCGGTATAGAACTTGAGAGCGAAGCCACGTGGATCGCGCTCGGTGTCAGCCGAGCCACGCTCGCCACCTACAGTGGAGAAGCGCAGGAATGTCGGGGTTTGCTTGCCGACGGCAGAAAACAGTTTGGCGCTGGTGTACTGAGTAATGTCACGGGTGACGGTAAAAGTGCCGTAGGCACCCGACCCCTTGGCGTGTACACGACGCTCAGGAATGTTTTCCCGGTTGAAGTGGGCGAGCTTCTCGATCAAGTGGAAGTCATCGAGCAGCAACGGGCCACGAGGGCCAGCGGAGCGAGAGTTCTGGTTGTCGGCGACAGGTGCGCCACTGGCGGTCGTAAGCGTCTTGTTCTGGCTCATGCGATCTTCATCCTCTATCGGTCTTGAACTGCCGGCTAATCGGCTTGTTGGGGAGTATCGATCATCAATATGACAGCCACAAATTCATTAACTTATGGTCATCAATAGATAAAAACTAACGATCAATCCGCACACATAGTGCAGACCCAAACAGGGTAGAAGCTTGTACGAACAGCGCATTTCTTACAGGCACAAAAAACCGGGCACTCGGCCCGGTTCTTTGTTTCAGACTGACGTCTTACTCAGCGGATACAGCTTCACCGCCGACAGCACGATCAACCAGTTCGACGTACGCCATAGGCGCGTTGTCGCCAGCGCGGAAACCGCACTTGAGGATGCGCAGGTAGCCACCCTCACGGGTAGCGTAACGCTTGCCCAGGTCGTTGAAGAGCTTACCAACGATAGCTTTCGAACGAGTACGGTCGAAAGCCAGACGACGGTTAGCAACGCTGTCTGTCTTGGCCAGAGTGATCAGCGGCTCGGCAACGCGGCGCAGTTCTTTGGCTTTTGGCAGAGTAGTTTTGATCAGCTCGTGCTCGAACAGCGACACCGCCATGTTTTGGAACATGGCCTTGCGGTGCGAGCTGGTGCGGCTCAGGTGACGCCCACTTTTACGATGACGCATGGTTCATTCCTTACCAAACACTACGTTCGGTGATTACGACGATCAGGCAGTCGCCTTGTCGTCCTTCTTAAGACTTGCAGGCGGCCAGTTGTCGAGGCGCATGCCGAGGGACAGACCGCGGGAGGCCAGAACGTCCTTGATTTCAGTCAAGGATTTCTTGCCCAGGTTCGGAGTCTTCAACAGCTCTACTTCGGTACGCTGAATCAGGTCGCCGATGTAGTAGATGTTTTCCGCCTTAAGGCAGTTAGCCGAACGTACAGTCAGTTCCAGATCGTCAACCGGGCGAAGCAGGATCGGATCGATCTCGTCTTCCTGCTCGACAACCACTGGCTCACTGTCACCTTTGAGGTCGACGAACGCAGCCAACTGCTGTTGCAGGATGGTTGCAGCGCGGCGGATAGCCTCTTCAGGATCCAGGGTACCGTTGGTTTCCAGATCAATAACCAGCTTGTCCAGGTTGGTACGCTGCTCGACACGGGCGTTTTCCACCACGTATGCGATACGGCGAACCGGGCTGAACGAAGAGTCAAGCTGCAAGCGACCGATGCTACGGCTTTCGTCTTCATCGCTCTGACGCGAGTCGGCTGGTTCATAACCACGACCACGAGCTACGGTGAGCTTCATGTTCAGGGCGCCGTTAGACGCCAGGTTAGCGATTACGTGATCGGGATTAACGATCTCGACATCATGATCCAGCTGAATATCGGCAGCGGTAACCACCCCCGAACCCTTCTTCGACAAGGTCAGCGTAACTTCGTCACGACCGTGCAGCTTGATGGCCAGACCTTTAAGGTTCAACAGGATTTCAATTACGTCTTCCTGTACACCTTCGATGGCGCTGTACTCGTGGAGCACACCGTCAATCTCGGCCTCGACTACTGCGCAGCCGGGCATTGAGGACAACAGGATGCGGCGCAGCGCGTTGCCCAGGGTGTGGCCAAAACCACGCTCGAGAGGCTCGAGAGTGATCTTGGCGCGGGTTGGACTGACAACCTGCACATCAATGTGGCGGGGTGTCAGGAACTCATTTACCGAAATCTGCATGGATGCACCTATTTTCTAGCCCTTACTTACTTGGAGTAGAGCTCGACAATCAGGCTTTCGTTGATGTCGGCGGACAGATCACTGCGAGCAGGAACGTTCTTGAAAACGCCCGACTTCTTCTCAGCATCTACCTCTACCCATTCTACGCGACCACGTTGGGCGCACAGCTCGAGAGCTTGGACAATGCGAAGTTGGTTCTTTGCCTTCTCGCGAACAGCAACCACGTCACCAGCACGAACCTGGTAGGACGGAACGTTTACGGTCTGGCCGTTAACGCTGATCGACTTGTGCGATACCAGCTGACGGGATTCGGCACGAGTCGAACCGAAGCCCATACGGTATACAACGTTGTCCAGACGGCATTCGAGCAGTTGCAGCAGGTTTTCACCAGTTGCACCTTTCTTGCTGGCAGCAGCTTTGTAGTAGCCGCTGAACTGACGCTCGAGAACGCCGTAAATACGACGGACCTTCTGCTTTTCGCGCAGTTGGGTGCCGTAATCGGACTGGCGACCGCGGCGTTGGCCGTGGATACCAGGTGCTGCTTCAATGTTGCACTTCGATTCGATCGCGCGCACGCCGCTCTTCAGGAAGAGATCGGTGCCTTCGCGACGAGCGAGTTTGCATTTTGGACCAATGTAACGAGCCATTCTTTACAATCTCCTGGATTACACGCGGCGCTTCTTCGGCGGACGGCACCCGTTGTGCGGGATTGGCGTCACGTCGGTGATGCTGGCGATCTTGTAGCCACAGCCGTTCAAAGCGCGGACTGCGGATTCACGACCTGGACCTGGGCCCTTGACGTTCACGTCGAGGTTTTTCAGGCCGTATTCCAGCGCAGCTTGACCAGCACGCTCAGCAGCTACTTGAGCAGCGAACGGGGTGGACTTGCGGGAACCGCGGAAACCCGAACCACCGGAGGTAGCCCAGGAAAGAGCGTTACCTTGACGGTCGGTGATGGTCACGATGGTGTTGTTAAAAGAGGCATGGATGTGGGCGATGCCATCAACCACTGTCTTTTTAACTTTTTTACGAGGACGAGCAGCAGGTTTTGCCATGATTAAATTCCTGTCGATTCGCTGGGGCGATTACTTGCGGATCGGCTTACGCGGACCTTTACGGGTACGCGCGTTGGTCTTGGTACGCTGACCGCGTACTGGCAGACCACGACGATGACGCAGACCGCGATAGCAACCGAGGTCCATCAAGCGCTTGATTTTCATGTTGATTTCGCGACGCAGGTCACCTTCAGTGGTGAACTTCGCCACTTCGCCACGCAGCTGTTCAATCTGCTCGTCGCTCAGATCCTTGATCTTTGCGGCTGGGTTTACCCCAGTCTCTGCACAGATCTTCTGTGCAGTAGTGCGACCAACACCATAGATGTAGGTCAGCGAGATAACAGTATGCTTGTTATCTGGAATGTTAACGCCTGCAATACGGGCCATTCAGTGGGACTCCAATTGACAGCTACCTACGCCCCGGAAGCCAAGAAATAGGGCGCGAGATAATATCGCTGTAATAACAAATAATCAACCCGGTAGCGCACTAGCTACCGGGCTTGAAGCACAATCACACTCAGCCTTGGCGCTGTTTGTGACGCGGTTCCGCGCTGCAAATTACTCGAACAACACCTTCGCGGCGAATAATCTTGCAGTTACGGC
The DNA here is from genome assembly GCF_019710535.1 of Pseudomonas sp. 3-2. NCBI lineage: Bacteria > Pseudomonadati > Pseudomonadota > Gammaproteobacteria > Pseudomonadales > Pseudomonadaceae > Pseudomonas > Pseudomonas sp. 3-2. The sequence goes on from NZ_CP081200.1 coordinate 5,723,984, forward strand.
ACAGCTTTTTCACCGATGCACGAACTTTCATCACCAACTCCTCGAACCTTATGGGTACTCAGCGCAACATGCCGCTGCCGTAACCCTTCAGGTTGGCTTTCTTCATCAGGGATTCGTACTGGTGCGAAACGAGGTGCGATTGTACTTGGGACATGAAGTCCATCACAACCACGACCACGATCAGCAACGAGGTCCCGCCAAGGTAGAACGGAACGTTTGCTGCAACCACCAGGAACTGGGGCAACAAGCACACGGCCGTCATGTAAAGAGCACCGAACATGGTCAAGCGAGTCAGAACGCCATCAATATAGCGTGCGGACTGCTCACCTGGACGGATGCCCGGAATAAAGGCACCGGACTTCTTCAGGTTTTCCGCTACGTCTTTCGGATTGAACATCAACGCCGTATAGAAGAAGCAGAAGAAAATAATCCCTGCACTAAACAGCAGAATATTCAACGGCTGACCAGGAGCGATCGACTGCGAGATGTCCTGCAACCAGCCCATACCTTCAGACTGACCAAACCAGGCACCCAACGAAGCCGGGAACAGCAAAATGCTGCTCGCGAAAATAGCCGGAATAACACCGGCCATGTTCACCTTCAGCGGCAAGTGGCTTGTCTGCGCAGCAAAAACCTTGCGGCCCTGCTGACGCTTGGCGTAGTGAACAGCGATACGACGCTGACCACGCTCAATGAACACCACGAAACCGATAATCGCTACTGCCAGCAAACCGATGGCAACCAAGGCGAAGATATTGATATCGCCCTGACGCGCAGACTCGAAAGACTGCCCGATTGCTCTCGGAAGACCGGCGACGATACCCGAAAAAATCAACATCGAGATACCGTTGCCTACACCACGCTCAGTAATCTGCTCACCCAGCCACATCATGAACATCGCGCCAGCCACAAACGTGGAGACCGCGACGAAATGGAAGCCAAAGTCACCAGTGAACGCAACGCCCTGCCCCGCCAGACCAATGGACATGCCAATGGCCTGAACGAGAGCGAGGACGACGGTGCCGTAGCGGGTGTACTGGCTGATCTTGCGACGGCCAGCTTCACCTTCCTTCTTCAACTGCTCCAGCTGCGGGCTGACGGCGGTCATCAGTTGCATGATGATCGATGCCGAAATGTACGGCATGATCCCCAGTGCAAAGATGCTCATCCGCTCCAGCGCGCCGCCGGAAAACATGTTGAACAAGCTAAGAATGGTCCCCTCATTCTGTCGAAACAGGTCTGCGAGTCGGTCCGGGTTGATACCTGGAACCGGGATGTGTGCGCCTATTCGGTAGACGATAATCGCCAGGAACAGAAAACGCAGACGAGCCCAAAGTTCAGACATACCGCCTTTGCCGAGCGCAGAGAGAGCACCTTGCTTAGCCATTTATTCCTCGAACTTGCCGCCAGCTGCTTCGATAGCCGCACGCGCACCTTTGGTGGCGCCGATTCCCTTGCCGATAGTGACAGCGCGAGTCACTTCACCGGACAGCATGATTTTCACACGCTGTACGTTGACGTTGATCACGTTGGCATCTTTCAGGGACTGCACGGTGACGATGTCGCCTTCCACTTTAGCCAGCTCGGACAGACGCACTTCTGCGCGGTCCATGGCTTTCAGGGAAACGAAACCGAACTTCGGCAGGCGACGATGCAGCGGCTGTTGACCGCCTTCAAAGCCTGGAGCGATGGTGCCACCGGAGCGGGAAGTCTGACCTTTGTGACCACGGCCACCAGTCTTACCCAAACCACTACCGATACCACGGCCCGGACGATGCTTTTCGCGACGGGAACCCGGCGCTGGACTCAGATCATTGAGTTTCATCGATTAACCCTCGACACGCAGCATGTAGTAAGCCTTGTTGATCATCCCGCGATTCTCGGGAGTATCCTGGACTTCTACAGTGTGACCGATGCGACGCAGACCCAGACCCTTCACGCACAGTTTGTGGTTAGGGATGCGGCCGGTCATGCTTTTGATCAGCGTTACTTTAACGGTAGCCATGATCAGAAGATCTCCTTGACAGTCAGGCCGCGCTTGGCAGCGATGGACTCAGGAGATTGCATAGCTTTCAGACCCTTGAAAGTGGCGTGAACCACGTTTACCGGGTTAGTCGAGCCGTAGCACTTGGCCAGAACGTTCTGAACGCCAGCAACTTCGAGGACAGCACGCATAGCGCCGCCAGCGATGATACCGGTACCTTCAGAAGCAGGCTGCATGTACACCTTCGAAGCGCCGTGAGCGGACTTCATTGCGTACTGCAGAGTGGTGCCGTTCAGATCAACCTGGATCATGTTGCGGCGAGCAGCTTCCATTGCCTTCTGGATCGCAGCAGGCACTTCACGCGACTTGCCACGGCCGAAGCCAACACGCCCTTTACCATCACCAACCACGGTCAACGCGGTGAAAGTGAAGATACGGCCGCCTTTAACGGTTTTGGCTACGCGGTTAACTTGAACCAGCTTCTCGATGTAGCCTTCGTCGCGCTTTTGGTCGTTATTTGACATAACTTAGAACTCCAGCCCAGCTTCACGAGCAGCATCAGCCAGCGCTTTAACGCGGCCGTGGTACTTGAAGCCAGAGCGGTCGAAAGCCACCTGCGAGACGCCAGCGGCCTTAGCACGCGTAGCGACCAGCTGGCCAACCTTAGTGGCCGCGTCGATGTTGCCAGTGGCGCCATCACGCAGTTCTTTATCCAAAGTCGAGGCGCTTGCCAGGACTTTGTTGCCGTCGGCCGAAATGACCTGGGCGTAGATGTGCTGCGAAGAGCGGAACACGCAGAGACGCACGACTTCGAGTTCGTGCATTTTCAGGCGTGCTTTGCGAGCGCGACGCAGTCGAGTAACTTTTTTGTCGGTCATTTGCTATGCCCTACTTCTTCTTGGCTTCTTTACGACGGACGACTTCGTCCGCGTAGCGCACACCTTTGCCTTTGTACGGCTCTGGTGGACGGAAGTCGCGGATCTCGGCGGCCACTTGACCTACCAGCTGCTTGTCGATGCCCTTGATCAGGATATCGGTCTGGCTAGGAGTCTCAGCGGTGATGCCTTCCGGCAGTTCGTAATCCACTGGGTGCGAGAAGCCAAGAGCCAGGTTCAGCACCTGACCTTTTGCTTGCGCTTTGTAACCAACACCGACCAGCTGGAGCTTGCGCTCGAAGCCTTGGCTTACGCCCTGGACCATGTTGTTTACCAACGCACGAGTGGTACCGGCCATTGCGCGAGTCTGTTGATCGCCATTGCGAGCAGCAAAACGCAGCTCACCGGCTTCTTCAACGACTTCAACGGACGAATGGACGTTCAGTTCAAGAGTACCCTTGGCACCCTTCACCGAAAGCTGTTGGCCTGCGAATTTTACTTCGACACCGGCTGGCAGCTTAACGGGGTTCTTAGCGACGCGAGACATGCTTATCCCCCCTTAGAACACAGTGCAAAGAACTTCGCCGCCGACACCGGCAGCGCGCGCAGCACGATCAGTCATCACACCTTTGTTGGTGGAGACGATAGACACACCGAGGCCGCCACGTACTTTTGGCAGATCTTCGACGGACTTGTACTGACGCAGGCCTGGACGGCTAACGCGCTTCACTTCCTCGATGACCGGACGGCCTTCGAAGTATTTCAGCTCGATGGACAGCAGCGGCTTGGTTTCGCTGCTGATCTGATAACCCGCGATGTAACCTTCGTCCTTCAGGACTTTTGCTACAGCCACCTTCAACGTGGAAGACGGCATGCTTACGACGGACTTTTCAGCCATCTGGGCATTACGGATTCGAGTTAGCATGTCCGCTAACGGGTCCTGCATACTCATGGGCTAGACGCTCCTAATACAGAAAAATTAGCCTTGCGGCTACTACTTGTCGCCGAGGAATTCCGGGCGTAAAAAACACGGGCTCAGGCGAGCCGGTCATTCTAGACACACCCCAGAAATGAATCAAGCCCCAAAAGGGGCTTGATTCAAGTTCAAGGCCACCGATGGTCAGGTTCTTGCGACCCCGACCATCAAGGCTTTGACAGCAATTACCAGCTGGCTTTAACCAGACCTGGTACGTCACCACGCATTGCCGCTTCACGCAGTTTGTTACGGCCGAGGCCGAACTTGCGGTAAACGCCGTGCGGACGACCGGTCAGACGGCAACGGTTACGCATGCGCGAAGCGCTTGCGTCACGCGGTTGCTTCTGCAGAGCTACGGTAGCTTCCCAACGCGCTTCTGGACTTGCGTTCAGATCGACGATGATAGCTTTCAGCGCTGCACGCTTGACGGCGTATTTGGCAACGGTGAGCTGACGTTTCAGCTCACGGTTTTTCATGCTCTTCTTGGCCATTTTCCTACTCCAATCAGTTGCGGAACGGGAATTTGAAAGCACGCAGCAGAGCGCGGCCTTCGTCATCGTTCTTAGCAGTGGTGGTCAGGGTAATGTCCAGACCGCGGAGAGCATCGATCTTGTCGTAGTCGATTTCCGGGAAAATGATCTGCTCTTTCACGCCCATGCTGTAGTTGCCACGACCATCAAAGGACTTGGCATTCAGGCCGCGGAAGTCGCGAACCCGAGGCAGGGAGATCGACAGCAGACGATCCAGGAACTCGTACATACGCTCACGGCGCAGGGTCACTTTGACGCCGATCGGCCAACCTTCACGGACTTTAAAGCCAGCGATGGATTTGCGAGCGTAGGTCACAACGACTTTCTGGCCGGTGATCTTTTCCAGGTCAGCAACAGCGTGCTCGATGACTTTTTTGTCGCCGATCGCTTCGCCCAGACCCATGTTCAGGGTGATCTTGGTAACGCGCGGAACTTCCATCACGTTCGAAAGCTTAAGTTCTTCCTTAAGTTTCGGAGCGATTTCCTTCCGGTAAATCTCTTTTAGTCGTGCCATGGTCTTCTACCTAGCAGTGTTCAAGCATCAACCGCTTTTTGGGTCGACTTGAAGACACGAATTTTCTTACCATCTTCTACTTTGAAACCAACGCGGTCAGCCTTGTTGGTTTCGCCGTTGAAGATGGCGACGTTGGAAGCGTGCAGTGGCGCTTCTTTCTCGACGATACCGCCCTGTACGCCCGACATCGGGTTAGGCTTGGTATGACGCTTGACCAGGTTCAGACCACCAACAACCAGACGGTTGTCAGCAAGAACCTTCAGCACCTTACCGCGCTTACCTTTGTCTTTGCCGGCGATCACGATGATCTCGTCGTCACGACGAATCTTTTGCATGTCGGATCTCCTTACAGCACTTCTGGGGCGAGCGAGACGATCTTCATGAACTTCTCGGTACGAAGTTCACGGGTCACTGGCCCAAAGATACGGGTGCCGATCGGCTCTTGCTTGTTGTTCAGAAGAACAGCAGCGTTGCCATCAAAGCGGATAATGGAGCCATCAGCACGACGTACGCCGTGACGAGTGCGGACTACAACAGCAGTCATCACTTGGCCTTTTTTCACCTTACCGCGAGGAATTGCTTCCTTCACGGTAACTTTGATGATGTCACCGATACCAGCGTAACGACGATGGGAGCCACCCAGCACCTTGATGCACATAACACGGCGAGCGCCGCTGTTATCGGCCACATCGAGCATGGATTGAGTCTGAATCATATAATTTCTCCGACCCCTAGCCCTTAGACTTCCACAGCGCGTTCGAGAACATCAACCAGCGCCCAAGACTTGGTCTTGGCCATCGGACGAGTTTCACGAATAGTGACTTTGTCGCCGATGTGGCACTGATTGGTTTCGTCGTGCGCGTGCAGCTTAGTCGAACGCTTAACGTATTTACCGTAGATCGGGTGCTTAACGCGACGCTCGATCAGAACGGTGATGGTTTTGTCCATCTTGTCGCTGACAACACGGCCAGTCAGCGTACGGACAGTTTTTTCGGCTTCAGCCATGATCACTTACCTGCCTGCTGGTTGAGCACAGTCTTCACGCGAGCAATGTCACGCTTAACTTGCGAGAGCAGATGAGACTGCCCCAACTGGCCAGTTGCTTTCTGCATGCGCAGATTGAACTGGTCGCGCAGCAAGCCGAGCAGTTGCTCGTTCAGCTGCTGTGCGGATTTTTCACGAAGTTCATTCGCTTTCATCACATCACCGTCCGTTTAACAAAGGAGGTGGCGAGCGGCAGCTTTGCAGCAGCCAGGGCGAAAGCCTCACGCGCCAGCTCTTCAGAAACACCCTCGATTTCATACAGGACTTTGCCTGGCTGAATCTGGGCAACCCAGTACTCCACGTTACCCTTACCTTTACCCATACGAACCTCGAGAGGCTTCTTGGAGATCGGCTTGTCCGGGAATACACGGATCCAGATCTTGCCGCCACGTTTTACGTGACGGGTCAGTGCACGACGCGCTGACTCGATCTGACGAGCGGTGAGACGACCACGAGCTACAGACTTCAGCGCGAACTCGCCGAAGCTGACTTTGCTACCGCGCAGTGCCAGACCACGGTTGTGGCCGGTCATCTGCTTGCGGAACTTCGTACGCTTAGGTTGCAACATTTGGCGTACCCCTTACTTAGCAGCTTTTTTACGAGGCGCTGGTGCTTGTGGCTTCAGCTCTTCTTGGCGACCACCAATTACTTCGCCTTTGAAGATCCAAACCTTTACACCGATCACACCGTAAGTGGTGTGAGCTTCGTAGTTGGCATAGTCGATGTCGGCACGCAGGGTGTGCAGTGGCACACGACCTTCGCGATACCATTCAGTACGTGCGATTTCAGCACCGCCGAGACGACCGCTCACTTGGATTTTGATGCCTTTGGCACCAATGCGCATGGCGTTCTGTACAGCGCGCTTCATGGCGCGACGGAACATTACACGACGCTCCAGCTGCTGAGCTACGCTCTGCGCAACCAGCATACCGTCGAGCTCCGGCTTGCGGATCTCTTCGATATTGATGTGCACAGGCACACCCATTTGCTTGGTCAGGTCCTGACGCAGTTTCTCAACATCTTCACCTTTCTTCCCGATAACAATACCTGGACGAGCGGTGTGGATGGTGATGCGTGCAGTTTGGGCCGGACGATGGATATCGATACGGCTTACGGACGCGCTTTTTAGTTTGTCTTGGAGGTATTCACGCACCTTCAGATCAGCGAACAAGTAGTCCGCATAAGTCCGACCGTCTGCGTACCAGACGGAGGTGTGCTCCTTGACGATTCCCAGGCGAATGCCAATGGGATGTACTTTCTGACCCATCTCTTCGACTCCGTTACTTGTCAGCAACCTTGACAGTGATATGGCAAGACCGCTTGACGATGCGATCAGCACGGCCTTTGGCACGTGGCATGATGCGCTTCAGCGAACGCCCTTCGTTGACGAAAACGGTGCTGACCTTCAGGTCATCAACGTCTGCGCCTTCGTTATGCTCGGCGTTGGCTACGGCCGACTCCAGCACTTTTTTCATGATCTCGGCGGCTTTCTTACTGCTGAAAGCCAACAGGTTGAGCGCTTCGCCCACCTTCTTCCCGCGGATCTGGTCGGCGACCAAGCGGGCTTTCTGGGCGGAGATTCGAGCGCCCGACAACTTAGCGGCTACTTCCATTTCCTTACCCCTTAACGCTTGGCTTTCTTGTCTGCCACGTGCCCGCGATAGTTGCGGGTACCGGCGAACTCGCCCAGTTTGTGGCCGACCATGTCTTCGTTAACGAGAACTGGGACGTGCTGACGACCGTTGTGTACTGCGATGGTCAGACCGACCATTTGTGGCAGGATCATCGAACGACGCGACCAAGTCTTAATTGGTTTGCGATCGTTCTTTTCCGCCGCCACTTCGATCTTCTTCAGTAGGTGAAGATCAATAAAAGGACCTTTTTTCAGAGAACGTGGCACTGTCGTATCCCTCTATTTACTTGCGACGACGGACGATCATTTTGTCGGTACGCTTATTACCACGAGTCTTCGCGCCCTTAGTCGGGAAGCCCCATGGCGATACCGGATGACGACCACCAGAGGTACGACCTTCACCACCACCATGTGGGTGGTCAACCGGGTTCATGGCAACACCACGAACGGTTGGGCGAACGCCACGCCAGCGCTTGGCACCAGCTTTACCCAGCGAACGCAGGCTGTGCTCGGAGTTCGAGACTTCGCCCAGGGTCGCACGGCACTCAGCCAGCACTTTACGCATTTCACCGGAACGCAGACGCAGGGTCACGTAAACGCCTTCACGAGCGATCAGCTGAGCCGAAGCGCCAGCGGAACGAGCGATTTGCGCGCCTTTACCTGGCTTCAGTTCGATGCCGTGTACGGTGCTACCAACTGGAATGTTGCGCAGTTGCAGAGCGTTGCCCGGCTTGATCGGTGCCAGAGCACCTGCGATCAGCTGGTCGCCAGCGCTCACGCCTTTAGGGGCGATGATGTAGCGACGCTCGCCATCTGCGTACAGCAGCAGAGCGATGTGAGCAGTACGGTTTGGATCGTATTCGATACGCTCGACAGTGGCAGCGATGCCATCTTTGTCGTTGCGACGGAAGTCGACCAGACGATAATGCTGCTTATGACCACCACCGATGTGACGAGTGGTAATACGGCCATTGTTGTTACGACCACCAGACTTCGATTTTTTCTCGAGCAGCGGTGCGTAAGGAGCGCCTTTATGCAGCTCCTGGTTGACCACCTTGACCACAAAACGGCGGCCAGGGGAAGTCGGTTTGCATTTAACGATTGCCATGATGCACCCCTTCCTTACTCAGCACTGCTGCTGAAATCGAGATCTTGGCCTGGCTGAAGGGAGATAACTGCCTTCTTCCAGTCATTACGCTTGCCCAGACCGCGAGCGGTGCGCTTGCTCTTACCCAGAACATTCAGGGTAGTAACACGCTCAACCTTCACGCTGAACAGGCTTTCGACGGCCTTCTTGATTTCCAGCTTGGTTGCGTCAGTAGCAACCTTGAAAACGAACTGGCCTTTCTTGTCTGCCAGAACCGTAGCCTTCTCGGAAACGTGCGGGCCAAGCAGAACTTTAAATACGCGTTCCTGGTTCATCCCAGCAGCTCCTCGAATTTCTTCACGGCCGACACGGTGATCAACACCTTGTCGTATGCGATCAGACTAACTGGATCGGAACCTTGCACGTCACGTACATCTACGTGCGGCAGGTTGCGAGCAGCCAGGTACAGGTTCTGATCAACAGCATCCGACACGATCAGAACATCGGTCAGGCTCATGTTGTTCAGTTTGCCCAGCAGGTCTTTGGTTTTCGGAGTTTCAACTGCGAAATCCTGAACCACGACCAGACGATCAGTACGCACCAGCTCAGCAAGGATGGAACGCATTGCTGCGCGATACATCTTCTTGTTCAGCTTCTGGGAGTGATCCTGTGGACGAGCTGCAAAGGTGGTGCCGCCGCCGCGCCAGATTGGGCTGCGGATAGTACCGGCACGAGCACGGCCAGTACCTTTCTGACGCCATGGGCGCTTGCCGCCACCACGAACGTCGGAACGGGTCTTCTGCTGCTTGCTACCCTGACGGCCGCCAGCCATGTAGGCCACGACTGCTTGGTGAACCAGCGTCTCGTTGAACTCGCCGCCAAATGTCAGTTCGGAAACTTCGATCGCTTGAGCGTCATTTACATTTAATTGCATGTCAGCTTCCCCTTAACCGCGAGCCTTGGCTGCCGGACGTACAACCAGGTTGCCGCCAGTAGCGCCAGGTACAGCGCCCTTGACCAACAACAGATTGCGTTCAGCGTCCACGCGCACTACTTCCAGGGACTGCACGGTCACGCGCTCAGCGCCCATATGACCGGACATTTTTTTGCCCTTGAATACACGACCAGGAGTCTGGCACTGGCCGATAGAGCCTGGGACGCGGTGGGATACGGAGTTACCGTGGGTGTTATCTTGCCCGCGGAAGTTCCAACGCTTGATCGTACCCTGGAAGCCTTTACCTTTGGACTGACCGGTTACATCAACCAGTTGACCAGCAGCGAAGATTTCAGCGTTGATCAGATCGCCGGCCTGGTACTCGCCTTCTTCAAGACGGAATTCCATTACGGTACGACCAGCGGCAACGTTCGCCTTGGCGAAGTGGCCAGCTTGAGCAGCTGTAACACGGGAAGCACGACGCTCGCCGACAGTGACTTGCACTGCACGATAGCCATCGGTTTCTTCAGTTTTGAACTGGGTGACGCGATTCGGCTCGATCTCAATGACCGTGACCGGAATGGAGACACCTTCTTCGGTGAAAATACGGGTCATACCCGCTTTACGACCGACTACACCAATAGTCATGTTGTAAACCTCATGAGTGTACGGGGCTTTCACCCGCTATGGCCGCCCATTTCAGAGCGTTACACGACCAAGACCGAGTCTTAGCCGAGGCTGATCTGCACTTCCACACCGGCCGCAAGATCAAGCTTCATAAGTGCATCAACGGTTTTATCCGTTGGCTGGACGATGTCCAGAACGCGCTTATGAGTGCGGATCTCGTACTGGTCACGCGCGTCTTTGTTGACGTGCGGAGAAACCAGAACGGTGAACCGCTCTTTACGGGTAGGCAGTGGAATTGGACCACGCACTTGAGCACCAGTACGTTTCGCGGTTTCCACGATTTCCTGGGTTGATTGGTCGATCAGGCGATGGTCAAAAGCCTTCAACCTGATACGGATTTGCTGATTTTGCATTGGATTTCAGACTCCGGCTGCTATTCCCACCGGGCGCAATACGCCCGTTAAAAGGAGGCGCAATTCTATAGACGCCCCAGATAGGTGTCAACCCAATAAAAAAGCCCCCGCTAAGCGGGGGCTTTTTCAACTCATCAAAGCTGACTCAATAAAGAGATTACTCGATGATTTTAGCTACGACGCCAGCACCAACGGTACGGCCGCCTTCACGGATTGCGAAACGCAGACCGTCTTCCATCGCGATGGTTTTGATCAGGGTAACAGTCATTTGAATGTTGTCACCTGGCATTACCATTTCAACGCCTTCTGGCAGCTCGCAGTTACCAGTCACGTCAGTAGTACGGAAGTAGAACTGTGGACGGTAGCCTTTGAAGAACGGAGTGTGACGGCCGCCTTCTTCCTTGCTCAGAACGTAAACTTCTGCGGTGAACTTGGTGTGCGGCTTAACCGAACCCGGCTTAACCAGAACCTGACCACGTTCAACGTCGTCACGCTTGGTGCCACGCAGCAGAACGCCGCAGTTCTCGCCAGCACGACCTTCGTCCAGCAGCTTGCGGAACATCTCAACACCAGTGCAGGTGGTGGTGGTGGTGTCACGCAGACCAACGATTTCCAGGGCGTCTTGAACGCGAACGATACCGCGCTCGATACGACCGGTCACAACAGTACCGCGACCCGAGATCGAGAACACGTCTTCGATTGGCATCAGGAAAGGCTTGTCGATAGCACGCTCTGGCTCTGGGATGTAGCTGTCCAGAGTTTCCACCAGCTTCTTAACAGCGGTGGTGCCCATTTCGTTGTCGTCTTTGCCTTCCAGCGCCATACGAGCAGAACCGATGATGATCGGAGTGTCGTCGCCTGGGAAGTCATAGGTGGACAGCAGGTCGCGAACTTCCATCTCAACCAGTTCCAGCAGCTCAGCGTCGTCTACCAGGTCAGCCTTGTTCAGGAAAACCACGATGTACGGAACGCCTACCTGACGGGACAGCAGGATGTGCTCACGGGTTTGCGGCATCGGACCATCAGCGGCCGAGCAAACCAGGATCGCGCCGTCCATCTGCGCAGCACCAGTGATCATGTTCTTCACGTAGTCAGCGTGACCTGGGCAGTCAACGTGAGCGTAGTGACGAATGTTCGAGTTGTACTCAACGTGCGCGGTGTTGATGGTGATACCGCGAGCTTTTTCTTCTGGTGCGCTGTCGATCTTGTCGAACTCAACTACGGCCGAACCGAAAACTTCGGAGCAGACGCGAGTCAGAGCAGCGGTCAGAGTGGTTTTACCGTGGTCAACGTGGCCGATGGTGCCAACGTTTACGTGCGGTAGGGAACGATCAAATTTTTCTTTAGCCACGACAATTAACTCCTAGCCTAAAGGGGCTGAATCAGCCTTGTTTTTTGGTAACGGATTCGACGATGTGCGACGGAGCCGTATCGTATTTTTTGAATTCCATAGAGTAGCTTGCGCGACCCTGGGACATGGAACGAACGTCGGTCGCATAACCGAACATCTCACCCAGTGGAACCTCGGCACGGATAACCTTGCCGGACACTGTGTCTTCCATACCCTGGATCATGCCGCGACGACGGTTAAGGTCGCCCATCACATCACCCATATAGTCTTCAGGCGTAACAACCTCTACCGCCATGATCGGCTCGAGCAACTCACCACCGCCCTTCTGGGCCAGTTGCTTGGTCGCCATGGAAGCAGCCACTTTAAACGCCATCTCGTTGGAGTCGACGTCGTGGTAAGAACCATCGAACACGGTAGCCTTCAGGCCGATCAGCGGATAGCCGGCAACAACGCCGTTCTTCATCTGCTCTTCGATACCCTTCTGGATAGCCGGGATGTATTCCTTAGGAACCACACCACCCACTACTTCGTTCAGGAATTGCAGACCTTCCTGACCTTCGTCAGCAGGAGCAAAGCGAATCCAGCAGTGACCGAACTGGCCACGACCGCCGGACTGACGAACGAACTTGCCTTCGATTTCGCAGTTCTTCGTGATGCGCTCACGGTACGAAACCTGTGGCTTGCCGATGTTGGCTTCGACGTTGAACTCACGGCGCATCCGGTCAACCAGGATGTCCAGGTGCAGCTCGCCCATGCCGGAGATGATCGTTTGACCAGTCTCTTCATCAGTTTTAACGCGGAAAGACGGGTCTTCCTGAGCAAGCTTGCCCAGAGCGATACCCATTTTTTCCTGGTCATCCTTGGTCTTAGGCTCTACGGCAACCGAAATAACCGGCTCCGGGAAGTCCATACGAACCAGGATGATTGGCTTGTCAGCGTTGCAGAGGGTTTCACCAGTGGTGACGTCCTTCATGCCGATCAGGGCCGCGATGTCGCCAGCGCGTACTTCCTTGATCTCTTCACGGGCGTTTGCGTGCATTTGCACCATACGACCCACGCGCTCTTTCTTGCCTTTAACCGAGTTGATCACGCCGTCGCCGGAGTTCAACACGCCCGAGTAAACGCGGACGAAGGTCAAGGTACCCACGAATGGGTCGGTAGCGATCTTGAACGCCAAGGCCGCGAACGGCTCGTCGTCGCTTGCATGACGCTCCATCTCTTCTTCCTCGTTATCAGGGTTGGAACCCTTGATAGCAGGAATGTCGGTCGGAGCAGGCAGGAAGTCGATAACGGCGTCGAGAACCAGGGGAACACCCTTGTTCTTGAACGAAGAACCGCAAACAGCCAGAACGATTTCACCGGCGATAGTACGCGCACGCAAAGCAGCCTTGATCTCTTCGATCGACAGCTCTTCACCCTCCAGGTACTTGTTCATCAGCTCTTCGCTGGCTTCGGCGGCGGCTTCAACCATGTTGTTGCGCCATTCTTCAGCCAGTTCAAGCATGTCCGCAGGGATTTCCTTGCGAACCGGAACCATACCCTTGTCAGAGTCGTTCCAGTAGACAGCTTGCATGTTGATCAGGTCGATCTGGCCCTGGAAGTTATCTTCCGAACCGATAGCCAGCTGGATCGGCACCGGAGTGTGACCCAGACGCTGTTTGATCTGACCGATCACGCGCAGGAAGTTGGCACCAGCACGGTCCATCTTGTTTACGTAAACAAGACGTGGAACGCCGTATTTGTTGGCCTGACGCCATACGGTTTCCGACTGAGGCTCAACACCCGAAGTACCGCAGAACACAACGACAGCGCCGTCGAGTACACGCAGGGAACGCTCTACTTCAATAGTGAAGTCTACGTGGCCCGGGGTATCGATTACGTTGAAGCGATGCTCGTGTGGGTACTGCTTCTCGGAACCTTTCCAGAAGGCGGTAATGGCAGCAGAAGTAATGGTAATACCACGCTCCTGCTCCTGAACCATCCAGTCTGTGGTCGCGGCGCCATCATGCACCTCGCCCATTTTGTGACTTTTGCCAGTGTAAAAAAGGACGCGCTCGGTGGTGGTGGTTTTACCAGCATCCACGTGAGCGACGATACCGATGTTACGGTAGCGACTAATCGGAGTAGTACGAGCCATAAAGCCCTCGCAAAATTAGTGAAGCTAAAATTAGAAGCGGTAGTGCGAGAAAGCTTTGTTAGCTTCGGCCATACGGTGCACGTCTTCACGCTTCTTAACAGCAGCACCTTTACCTTCAGCAGCATCCAGCAGCTCGCCAGCCAAGCGCAGAGCCATAGACTTCTCGCCACGCTTGCGGGCGAAGTCTACCAACCAGCGCATTGCCAGAGCGTTACGACGGGACGGACGAACCTCGACCGGAACCTGGTAAGTAGCACCACCAACGCGGCGCGACTTCACTTCGACCAGCGGAGCGATGGCGTCGAGTGCTTTTTCGAAGAGTTCCAGGGGATCGGTGCCGGTCTTGCGAGCCGCAACGGTTTCCAGGGCACCATAAACGATACGCTCGGCAACGGCTTTCTTGCCGCTTTCCATAACGTGGTTCATGAATTTGGCGAGGATTTGGCTTCCGTATTTCGGATCGTCCAGAATCTCACGCTTTGCTGCTACGCGACGTCTTGGCATTGATAAGCCCTCAAACGGTCTTCAGGTTAGCTCGGGACAGATCCAGTGGATGCGCGCCCGACCTTACTCTTATCGACTCAATAAAATGAAAAACTGCAAAACGGCCGATTACTTCGGACGCTTGGTACCGTACTTCGAACGACCCTGGTTACGGCCTTTAACGCCGGAAGTATCCAAGGAGCCGCGAACGGTGTGGTAACGAACACCTGGCAAGTCTTTTACACGACCGCCGCGGATCAGTACCACGCTGTGCTCTTGCAGGTTGTGGCCTTCACCACCGATGTACGAGGAAACCTCGAAACCGTTGGTCAGACGCACACGGCATACTTTACGCAGTGCCGAGTTAGGTTTTTTCGGCGTAGTGGTGTACACACGGGTGCACACGCCACGACGTTGCGGGCAGTTCTGCAGCGCAGGCACGTCGGATTTCTCGACGATACGCTTACGCGGCTGACGTACCAGCTGGTTGATAGTTGCCATCTACTAGCTCCACTGTTGTCTTGCGACGCTATTGTCTTGCAAGAAAAGCAAAATGGCAGGAACGAATTCCCGCCAAATTTAGGGGATCAAGAGTCTAAAGAGGATCTTGTCCCCAGTCAAGGCAAGGCCCCGACCTCCCCGCTCGTCGAACCTCGACAAATTGTCTTGATTCGATGAACGGCTTGATCAGGGCCTCAGCTCATTTTTTCGCAGAACTCAGTTACCGCTCGAGTTCAGCGCTTCGGTCAGTGCAGCTTCCACTTCACTGGCGCTTACGCGCAACGGCTTGTCTGCATCACGACGACGCTTGCGCTCGCTGTGATAAGCCAGACCGGTACCGGCCGGGATCAGACGACCCACAACCACGTTTTCTTTCAGGCCGCGCAGGTAATCGCGCTTGCCGGTTACCGCTGCTTCGGTCAGTACGCGAGTGGTCTCCTGGAAGGAGGCCGCCGAGATGAACGATTCAGTCGACAACGACGCCTTGGTGATACCCAGCAGCACGCGAGTGAACTTGGACACGAATTTGTCTTCGGTCGCCAAGCGCTCGTTTTCCACCAGTACGTGAGTCAGTTCCATCTGGTCGCCCTTGATGAAGCTGGAGTCGCCGGACTCGGAGATCTCAACTTTACGCAGCATCTGACGCAGGATGGTCTCGATGTGCTTGTCGTTGATCTTCACGCCTTGCAGGCGGTAAACGTCCTGGATCTCGTTGACGATGTACTTGGCCAACGCGCTTACACCCAGCAGACGCAGGATGTCGTGCGGATCGCTCGGACCGTCGGAGATAACTTCGCCGCGGTTTACCTGTTCGCCTTCGAACACGTTCAGGTGACGCCACTTCGGAATCAGCTCTTCGTACGGATCGCTACCGTCGTTCGGGGTAATGACCAGACGGCGCTTGCCCTTGGTCTCTTTACCGAACGCGATGGTGCCGCTGACTTCAGCCAGAATCGACGCCTCTTTCGGACGACGGGCTTCGAACAGGTCGGCAACACGCGGCAGACCACCGGTGATGTCACGGGTTTTCGAAGTTTCTTGCGGGATACGAGCGATAACGTCACCGATCGCAATCTTCGCACCGTCCGCAACACCGACCAGGGCGTTGGCTGGCAGGAAGTACTGAGCGATAACGTCAGTGCCTGGCAGCAACAGATCCTTGCCGTTGTCATCAACCATCTTCACCGCAGGACGAATGTCCTTGCCGGCAGCCGGACGGTCTTTGGCATCGAGTACTTCAATGTTGGTCATACCGGTCAATTCGTCAGTCTGACGCTTGATCGTGATGCCTTCTTCCATGCCCACGTAGGTCACGGTACCTTTCATTTCGGTAACGATCGGGTGAGTGTGCGGATCCCACTTGGCCACGATTGCGCCAGCGTCGACCTTGTCACCTTCTTTAACCGAAATCACGGCACCGTACGGCAGCTTGTAACGCTCGCGCTCACGACCGAAGTCGTCAGCGATTGCCAGCTCACCGGAACGAGACACGGCAACCAGGTTGCCATCCACACGCTCAACGTGTTTCAGGTTGTGCAGACGGACGGTACCGCCATTCTTCACCTGAACGCTGTCGGCTGCGGAAGTACGGCTTGCCGCACCACCGATGTGGAACGTACGCATCGTCAGCTGGGTACCCGGCTCACCGATGGACTGGGCAGCGATAACGCCGACCGCTTCACCGATGTTCACCTGGTGACCACGAGCCAGGTCACGGCCGTAGCACTTGGCGCAAATGCCATAGCGGGTTTCGCAGCTGATCGGCGAACGCACGATTACTTCGTCGATGCTGTTCAGCTCGATGAACTCAACCCACTTCTCGTCTACCAGAGTGCCTGCAGGAACGATAACGTCCTCGGTACCCGGCTTGAATACGTCACGAGCAATGACACGACCCAATACGCGCTCACCCAACGGCTCTACAACGTCACCGCCTTCAATGTGCGGAGTCATCAGCAGACCGTGTTCGGTGCCGCAATCGATCTCGGTCACGACCAGATCCTGCGCCACGTCTACCAGACGACGAGTCAGGTAACCGGAGTTCGCAGTTTTCAACGCGGTATCCGCCAGACCTTTACGAGCACCGTGAGTCGAGATGAAGTACTGGAGTACGCTCAGACCTTCACGGAAGTTCGCAGTAATCGGCGTTTCAATGATGGAACCGTCCGGCTTGGCCATCAGACCACGCATACCGGCCAGCTGACGAATCTGTGCTGCGGAACCCCGCGCACCCGAGTCGGCCATCATGTACATCGAGTTGAACGATTCTTGCTCGACTTCGTCGCCGTGACGGTCGATGACTTTCTCTTTCGAGAGGTTGGCCATCATCGCCTTGGAGACTTCGTCGTTCGCTTTCGACCAAAGGTCGATCACTTTGTTGTACTTCTCGCCCTGGGTTACCAGGCCGGAGGCGTACTGGCTCTCGATCTCTTTCACTTCGTCGGTGGCAGCACCGATGATGCGGGCTTTCTCATCCGGGATAACGAAGTCGTTAACACCGATGGAAACGCCGGAAATGGTCGAGTAGGCAAAACCGGTGTACATCAACTGGTCAGCAAAGATCACGGTCTCTTTCAGACCAACCACGCGGTAGCACTGGTTGATCAGCTTGGAGATCGCCTTTTTCTTCATCGGCAGGTTGACGACGTCGAACGACAGACCTTTTGGCACAACCTGGAACAGCAGCGCACGGCCGACAGTGGTGTCGACGATACGGGTGTTGTTCACGCTGTTGCCGTCACGATCGTTCACGGTTTCGTTGATACGAACCTTGATCTTGGCGTGCAGTGCGGCTTCGCCGGCACGGAACACACGGTCAACTTCCTGCAGATCCGCGAACACACGACCTTCGCCCTTGGCGTTGATCGCTTCACGAGTCATGTAGTAGAGACCCAATACAACGTCCTGCGACGGAACGATGATTGGCTCACCGTTGGCTGGCGACAGAATGTTGTTGGTCGACATCATCAACGCACGCGCTTCGAGCTGGGCTTCCAGCGTCAGCGGTACGTGCACGGCCATTTGGTCGCCGTCGAAGTCGGCGTTGTACGCGGCGCAGACCAGAGGGTGCAGCTGGATAGCCTTACCTTCGATCAGTACCGGTTCAAACGCCTGGATACCCAGACGGTGAAGGGTCGGTGCACGGTTGAGAAGAACCGGGTGTTCGCGAATCACTTCCGCGAGAACGTCCCAAACCTCTGGCAGTTCGCGCTCGACCATTTTCTTGGCCGCTTTGATGGTGGTCGCCAGACCACGCATTTCCAGCTTGCCGAAAATGAACGGCTTGAACAGCTCGAGAGCCATCTTCTTCGGCAGACCGCACTGGTGCAGACGCAGGGTCGGACCAACGGTAATTACCGAACGACCGGAGTAGTCAACACGCTTACCGAGCAAGTTCTGACGGAAACGACCTTGCTTACCCTTGATCATGTCAGCCAGGGATTTCAGAGGACGCTTGTTCGAACCTGTGATAGCGCGGCCACGACGACCGTTGTCGAGCAGTGCATCGACAGCTTCCTGCAACATACGCTTTTCGTTGCGCACGATGATGTCCGGAGCGGACAGATCCAGCAGGCGCTTCAAACGGTTGTTACGGTTGATCACTCGACGATACAGATCGTTGAGGTCGGAAGTCGCGAAACGACCGCCATCCAGTGGAACCAGTGGACGCAGATCTGGCGGCAGAACCGGCAGAACGGTCAGCACCATCCACTCTGGCAGGTTGCCGGAGCCCTGGAAGGCTTCCATCAACTTCAGACGCTTGGACAGCTTCTTGATCTTGGTTTCGGAGTTGGTTTGCGGAATTTCTTCACGCAGCCGGCCGATCTCGTGTTCCAGGTCGATAGCGTGCAGCAGTTCGCGGACAGCTTCGGCACCCATGCGGGCGTCGAAATCGTCACCGAACTCTTCCAGCGCTTCGAAGTACTGCTCGTCGTTCAGCAGCTGACCTTTTTCAAGAGTGGTCATGCCCGGATCGATAACGACATAGCTCTCGAAGTAGAGAACGCGTTCGATATCACGCAGGGTCATGTCCATCAGCAGGCCGATACGGGACGGCAGCGATTTCAGGAACCAGATGTGGGCAACCGGCGAAGCCAGTTCGATGTGCGCCATGCGCTCACGACGAACCTTGGCCAGTGCAACTTCAACGCCGCACTTCTCGCAGATCACACCACGGTGCTTCAAGCGCTTGTACTTACCGCACAGGCACTCGTAATCCTTTACCGGGCCAAAGATCTTGGCGCAGAACAGACCGTCACGCTCAGGTTTGAACGTACGGTAGTTGATGGTTTCCGGCTTTTTAACTTCACCGAACGACCACGAGCGGATCATCTCAGGCGAGGCCAATCCGATACGGATGGCGTCGAACTCTTCGACTTGACCCTGGTTTTTCAGCAAATTCAGTAGGTCTTTCAAGGCCTTTCCTCCTGGCGGAGCAGAGAGCGGGCAATCCTGCCCCGCTCTCGATCGCGTCACGTGTTATTCGGTTTCCAGATCGATATCGATGCCGAGGGAACGAATTTCCTTGATCAACACGTTGAAGGACTCGGGCATGCCCGGCTCCATACGGTGATCGCCGTCCACGATGTTTTTGTACATCTTGGTCCGGCCGTTCACATCGTCCGACTTCACTGTGAGCATTTCTTGCAGAGTGTAAGCAGCACCGTATGCTTCCAGTGCCCAGACCTCCATCTCCCCGAAACGCTGACCACCGAACTGCGCCTTACCACCCAGCGGCTGCTGGGTAACCAGGCTGTACGAACCGGTAGAACGCGCGTGCATCTTGTCGTCTACCAAGTGGTTCAGCTTCAGCATGTACATGTAGCCAACGGTAACTGGACGCTCGAACTTGTTGCCGGTACGGCCGTCGGTCAGCTGCATCTGGCCGCTTTCTGGCAGGTCTGCCAGTTTCAGCATGGCCTTGATTTCGCTTTCCTTGGCACCGTCGAACACTGGAGTGGCCATTGGAACACCGCCACGCAGGTTCTTAGCCAGATCCAGGATTTCCTGATCGGAGAAGCTGTCCAGATCTTCGTTACGACCGCCGATCTGGTTGTAGATCTCGTCCAGGAAGGTGCGCAGTTCAGCGACTTTACGCTGCTCTTCGACCATCCGGTTGATCTTCTCGCCCAGACCTTTGGCCGCGAGGCCGAGGTGGGTTTCAAGGATCTGACCAACGTTCATACGCGAAGGTACGCCCAGTGGGTTGAGGACGACGTCGACCGGTGTGCCATTGGCATCGTGCGGCATGTCTTCAACCGGCATGATCACGGAGACCACACCTTTGTTACCGTGACGACCGGCCATCTTGTCGCCCGGCTGGATGCGACGACGGATTGCCAGGTAAACCTTGACGATTTTCAGCACACCTGGAGCCAGGTCATCGCCCTGCTGCAGTTTGCGCTTCTTGTCTTCGAACTTGTCGTCCAGCAGACGGCGACGATCAACGATGTAGGCTTGGGCCTTCTCGAGCTGCTCGTTCAGAGCATCTTCAGCCATGCGCAGTTTGAACCACTGACCATGCTCAAGACCGTCGAGTACTTCGTCGGTGATGTCCTGACCTTTCTTCAGGCCCGCGCCACCTTCAGCCTTGTGGCCTACCAGAGCGGAACGCAGACGCTCGAAGGTCGCGCCTTCAACGATGCGGAACTCTTCGTTCAGATCCTTGCGGATCTCGTCCAGCTGGGACTTCTCGATCGACAGGGCACGAGCATCACGCTCAACGCCGTCACGAGTGAAGACCTGTACGTCGATGACAGTACCTTTGGTGCCGGTTGGCACACGCAGGGAAGTGTCTTTAACGTCGCTGGCTTTCTCACCGAAGATTGCGCGCAGCAGTTTTTCTTCCGGAGTGAGTTGGGTCTCGCCTTTCGGAGTGACCTTACCTACCAGGATGTCGCCTGCGCCGACTTCAGCACCTACGTAAACGATACCGGCTTCGTCCAGCTTGTTCAGCGCAGCTTCACCCACGTTAGGGATGTCCGCAGTGATTTCCTCTGGGCCAAGCTTGGTGTCACGAGCCACACAGGTCAGTTCCTGAATGTGGATCGTGGTGAAACGGTCTTCCTGAACCACACGCTCGGACAGACAGATGGAGTCTTCGAAGTTGAAGCCGTTCCATGCCATGAACGCGATGCGCATGTTCTGACCCAGAGCCAGTTCACCCATGTCGGTGGACGGACCGTCGGCCATGATGTCGCCACGCTGAACACGATCACCCTTGCTCACCAGCGGACGCTGGTTGATGCAGGTGTTCTGGTTCGAGCGGGTGTATTTGGTCAGATTGTAGATGTCGACACCAGCTTCGCCGGTTTCAACTTCGTCATCGGCAACGCGAACCACGATACGGCTGGCATCAACGGAGTCGATCACGCCGCCACGACGAGCCACGACGCAAACGCCGGAGTCGCGAGCCACGTTACGCTCCATGCCGGTACCGACCAGCGGCTTGTCAGCGCGCAGGGTTGGTACAGCTTGACGCTGCATGTTGGAACCCATCAACGCACGGTTGGCGTCGTCGTGCTCGAGGAACGGAATCAGCGACGCTGCAACCGAAACTACCTGCTTCGGCGAAACGTCCATCAAGGTGACGTCTTCCGGCGCCTTGACGGTGAATTCGTTCAGGTGACGTACGGCCACCAGTTCGTCGATCAGGACTTTCTGCTCGTTCATGGTCGCCGAAGCCTGCGCGATCACGTGATCGGCTTCTTCAATGGCGGACAGGAACACGATGTCGTCGGTGACCACACCCTCTTTCACCACACGGTACGGGCTCTCGAGGAAGCCGTACTGGTTGGTGCGAGCGTAAGCAGCCAGGGAGTTGATCAGACCGATGTTCGGACCTTCCGGCGTTTCAATCGGGCAGACACGACCGTAATGAGTCGGGTGTACGTCACGGACTTCGAAGCCCGCGCGCTCACGAGTCAGACCGCCAGGGCCGAGTGCAGAGACACGACGCTTGTGGGTGATCTCGGACAGCGGGTTGTTCTGGTCCATGAACTGCGACAGCTGGCTGGAACCGAAGAACTCTTTCACCGCCGCAGCCACTGGCTTGGCGTTGATCAGGTCTTGCGGCATCAGGCCTTCGCTTTCGGCCATCGACAGACGCTCTTTGACCGCACGCTCAACACGTACCAGGCCAACGCGGAACTGATTCTCGGCCATTTCGCCTACGCAGCGAACACGACGGTTACCCAGGTGGTCGATGTCGTCGACAATGCCTTTACCGTTACGGATGTCGACCAGAGTCTTCAGTACCGCGACGATGTCTTCCTTGCACAGCACGCCCGAACCTTCGATCTCGGTACGACCGATACGACGGTTGAACTTCATCCGGCCGACCGCAGACAGGTCATAGCGCTCAGGGCTGAAGAACAGGTTGTTGAACAGGGTCTCGGCAGCGTCTTTGGTTGGCGGCTCGCCTGGACGCATCATGCGATAGATCTCGACCAGCGCTTCCAATTGGTTGCTGGTGGAGTCGATCTTCAGCGTGTCGGAGACGAACGGACCGCAGTCGATGTCGTTGGTGTACAGAGTCTCGATGCGTACGACGCCGGCCTTGGCGATTTTCGCCAGGATTTCGGTCGACAGCTCGGTGTTGCACTCTGCCAGGATCTCACCGGTAGCCGGATGCACAATCGCCTTGGCGGTGGTACGACCCAGAACGTAATCCAGAGGCACGTCCAGCTCTTTGATCCCGGCTTTTTCCAGCTGGTTGATGTGGCGGGCAGTAATACGACGGCCCTGCTCAACGATCACCTTGCCTTTGTCGTCCTGGATATCGAGAACCGCAACTTCACCACGCAGGCGCTGAGGCACCAGCTCCAGGCTCAGGCCTTCGCCCTTCACGTGGAATACGTTGGTGGTGTAGAACGCGTCCAGCACTTCCTCGGTGGTATAACCGAGCGCGCGCAGCAGTACCGAGGCCGGCAGTTTGCGACGACGGTCGATACGCACGAATACGCAGTCTTTCGGGTCGAACTCGAAGTCCAGCCACGAACCGCGGTAAGGAATGATGCGCGCGGAGTACAGCAGTTTACCGGAGCTGTGCGTCTTGCCACGGTCGTGGTCGAAGAACACGCCCGGGGAACGGTGCAGCTGGGAAACGATAACACGCTCGGTACCGTTGATTACGAAGGTACCGTTTTCAGTCATCAATGGGATTTCACCCATGTAGACTTCTTGCTCTTTGATGTCCTTGATCGCTTTGTTCGACGATTCTTTGTCGAAAATGATCAGGCGCACTTTTACCCGCAAAGGTACGGCGAAAGTTACACCGCGCAATACGCATTCTTTGACATCAAATGCCGGTTCGCCCAGGCGATAACCGACGTACTCCAGCGCAGCATTGCCGGAGTAGCTGATGATCGGGAAAACGGATTTGAAGGCCGCATGCAGGCCCACGTCGCGGAACTGATCTTTAGTCGCTCCCGCTTGCAAGAATTCACGATAAGAATCCAGCTGGATGGCCAGGAGGTAAGGCACATCCATGACGTCCGGCAACTTGCTAAAGTCCTTGCGGATACGTTTTTTCTCAGTATATGAGTAAGCCATCAGCGTTCCCCAGCTTGGTCACCTGCTTGTTTGGCCTCTCCCGACGGGAGCAGCCAGAAAATCGTGCAAACCCCATGGTTTGCGCCACCGCATCGGGTGGTTACAGCTCGTTATCGACACCGACCCAGTCGGCTGCCAATAACGGAAAAAGGCCGGTGGCAAGAGCCACCAGCCATCAGCCTGTCGCTTGACGCTCGGGCTGGAGGAGCAAAGTCGATACTTATTTCAGCTCGACTTTAGCGCCTGCTTCTTCCAGCTTCTTCTTGGCGTCTTCAGCAGCTTCTTTCGAAACGCCTTCAGCTACAACCTGAGGAGCGCCGTCTACTTTCTCTTTGGCTTCTTTCAGGCCCAGACCGGTCAGTTCACGAACTGCCTTGATCACGTTAACCTTCTTCTCGCCAGCTTCCAGCAGAACAACGTTGAACTCGGTTTGCTCTTCAACAACAGCGGCAGCAGCAGCTGGACCAGCCGAAGCAGCAGCAGCGGTCACGCCGAAGGTTTCTTCCATCGCTTTGATCAGCTCAACGATTTCCACTACGGATTTCTGGCCGATTGCTTCGATGATTTGTTCGTTAGTCAGAGACATGACTCAATTCCTGAATTGGGGGACGGCCTACGCGACCATCGAAATAAACAAAAAACGCGAGAAGCTGACGAGCCTTAGGCTGCAGCAGCTTCTTTCTGGTCGCGAATTGCCGCCAGAGTACGAGCCAATTTGCTGGTAGCGCCTTGAATCACGCTCATCAGCTGGGAAATTGCTTCGTCACGGGTCGGCAGAGTTGCCAGAACGTCGATCTGATTAGCTGCGAGGAACTTGCCCTCGAACGCAGCTGCCTTGATCTCGAACTTGTCCTGACCCTTCGAAAACTCTTTGAAAATACGAGCAGCAGCGCCCGGATGTTCGTTCGAGAATGCGATCAGGGTCGGGCCGGTGAACACGTCGTTGAGGACACTGTATTGAGTGTCAGCAACAGCGCGCTTGAGCAGGGTGTTACGTACAACACGTACGTAAACGCCAGCTTCACGAGCCTCTTTACGGAGTCCGGTCATTGCGCCTACTGTTACGCCACGGGCATCAACCACGACAGCGGACAGAGCGACTTTGGCAGCCTCGTTGACTTCAGCGACGATGGCCTTCTTGTCTTCGAGATTAATTGCCACGGGTTTAACTCCTGCTTGTTACCGTTTCATTCGATCGAAACCGAATGTCGTTTTGGTGTCTGATTCGGTAAGGAACCGGGAGCACCATCTGCGTAGGCTTGAGGTTTAAGACTTGCGTCGCCTACGGTCTTGGATAGCCCCCGCCAGGCAGGGACCCCAATCTTTCAATTGGCGCAGTCAACTGCGCCAATTTTTGTCTTACGCGTCCAGCGAGCTCTGGTCGATAACCAGACCTGGGCCCATAGTGGTGCTCAGGGTAACGCGCTTGACGTAGATACCTTTCGAAGAAGCTGGCTTGATACGCTTCAGATCAGCGATCAGGGCTTCAACGTTTTCCTTCAGCTTGACGGCATCGAAGCCGATCTTGCCAACGGAAGTGTGGATGATGCCGTTTTTGTCGGTGCGATAACGAACCTGACCAGCCTTGGCATTTTTAACCGCGGTAGCGACGTCTGGGGTAACAGTGCCGACTTTCGGGTTAGGCATCAGACCACGTGGACCGAGGATCTGACCCAGTTGACCTACAACGCGCATGGCATCCGGGGATGCGATCACTACGTCATAGTTCAGGTCGCCGCCTTTCATTTCGGCAGCCAGGTCGTCCATACCTACACGGTCAGCGCCGGCAGCCAGAGCGGCCTCAGCAGCTGGACCCTGGGTGAACACAGCAACGCGAACAGTCTTGCCAGTGCCGTGTGGCAGCACAGTAGCGCTACGAACAACCTGGTCGGATTTACGCGGGTCTACGCCCAGGTTTACAGCTACGTCGAACGACTCGCTGAACTTGACAGTCGACAGCTCGGCCAGCAGTGCAGCGGCGTCTACAATGTTGTAGGCCTTGCCTGCTTCGATTTTGCCGGCGATAGCCTTTTGACGCTTGGTCAGCTTAGCCATTACACACCCTCCACGTTAAGGCCCATGCTACGAGCAGAACCGGCGATAGTACGCACGGCTGCATCCATATCAGCTGCAGTCAGATCCGCGTTTTTGGTTTTCGCGATTTCTTCCAGCTGAGCACGGGTAACAGTGCCAACCTTAACGGTGTTCGGACGAGCGGAACCGCTGGTCAGACCGGCCGCCTTCTTCAGCAGAACCGAAGCAGGGGTGGATTTGGTTTCGAAAGTGAAGCTACGGTCGCTGTAGACAGTGATGATCACTGGAGTCGGCAGACCAGCTTCCAGACCCTGGGTACGGGCGTTGAAAGCTTTGCAGAATTCCATGATGTTCACGCCGTGCTGACCCAGAGCAGGACCAACAGGTGGGCTTGGGTTAGCCTGAGCGGCCTTCACTTGCAGCTTGATGTAAGCGGTAATCTTCTTGGCCATGAGGCACTCCAATTACGGGTTCGAACGCCTCGAAAGGCTCCCCGGTTACTTGCGCGTTTATCCCAGTGACGACAAAACCCCACAGCCTAGGGCTGCGGGGTTGGGATGCTTGCTCAGCTAGACCTTTTCGACCTGACTGAACTCCAACTCTACCGGAGTAGAGCGTCCGAAAATGAGCACTGCCACTTGGATCCGGCTCTTTTCGTAGTTAACTTCTTCAACAACGCCGTTAAAGTCAGCGAACGGCCCGTCATTGACTCGAACGGTTTCGCCTGGCTCGAACAACGTCTTCGGCTTCGGCTTGTCGCTACCGTCGGCAACGCGACGCAAAATCGCCTCAGCTTCTTTATCGGTGATTGGTGCCGGCTTATCAGCAGTACCGCCGATAAAACCCATCACCCGAGGAGTATCCTTGACCAAGTGCCAAGTACCCTCATTCATATCCATCTGAACCAGCACATAACCTGGGAAGAATTTGCGCTCGCTTTTGCGTTTCTGGCCATTACGCATTTCAACCACTTCTTCAGTGGGAACCAGAATTTCGCCGAAGCCATCTTCCATGCCAGCCAGCTTTACACGCTCGATCAACGAACGCATGACATGCTTCTCGTAACCCGAGTAAGCATGCACAACGTACCAACGCTTAGCCACGGGACACCCTTAGCCGACAATCAAGGAAACAAGCCAACCGAGCAGGGAATCAAGCCCCCACAACAGCAACGCCATAACCAGGACAACAGCCACAACAATCAGTGTGGTCTGCGTGGTTTCTTGGCGAGTTGGCCATACGACTTTACGAATCTCGGTGCGAGCTTCCTTAACCAGTACAAAGAAAGACTTGCCCTTGGCAGTCTGCAGGCCTACAAAGGCAGCTACAGCAGCAATAACAAGCAATGCGAGTACACGGTACAGGATCGGCGAAGCAGCGTAATACTGATTACCGACAACGCCAACAATTACCAAAGCGACCACTACAAGCCACTTGAGCAAATCGAAGCGAGAGCCTTGAGCTTCAGCTTTAGGAGTCATCTATGAAGATCCTGTGAAAAGAAAGCCAGACACACCGAGTGAATCTGGCAGGTCAGGAGGGAATCGAACCCCCAACCTACGGTTTTGGAGACCGTCGCTCTGCCAATTGAGCTACTGACCTAAAACAAAATCAGGCCGACCATTATGCCGGCCTGAAAAAGACATTACAACTGTTTACTCGATGATCTTGGCCACTACGCCAGCACCAACGGTACGACCGCCTTCACGGATTGCGAAACGCAGACCGTCTTCCATCGCGATGGTTTTGATCAGGGTAACAGTCATCTGAATGTTGTCACCTGGCATTACCATTTCAACGCCTTCTGGCAGCTCGCAGTTACCAGTCACGTCAGTAGTACGGAAGTAGAACTGCGGACGGTAGCCTTTGAAGAACGGAGTGTGACGACCGCCTTCTTCCTTGCTCAGAACGTAAACTTCTGCGGTGAACTTGGTGTGCGGCTTAACCGAACCCGGCTTAACCAGAACCTGACCACGCTCAACGTCGTCACGCTTGGTGCCACGCAGCAGAACGCCGCAGTTCTCGCCAGCACGACCTTCGTCCAGCAGCTTGCGGAACATCTCAACACCGGTGCAGGTGGTGGTGGTGGTATCACGCAGACCAACGATTTCCAGAGCATCTTGAACGCGAACGATACCGCGCTCGATACGACCGGTCACAACAGTACCGCGACCCGAGATCGAGAACACGTCTTCGATTGGCATCAGGAAAGGCTTGTCGATAGCACGCTCTGGCTCTGGGATGTAGCTGTCCAGAGTTTCCACCAGCTTCTTAACAGCGGTGGTGCCCATTTCGTTGTCGTCTTTGCCTTCCAGCGCCATACGAGCCGAACCGATGATGATCGGAGTGTCGTCGCCTGGGAAGTCATAGGTGGACAGCAGGTCGCGAACTTCCATCTCAACCAGTTCCAGCAGCTCAGCGTCGTCTACCAGGTCAGCCTTGTTCAGGAAAACCACGATGTACGGAACGCCTACCTGACGGGACAGCAGGATGTGCTCACGGGTTTGCGGCATCGGACCATCAGCGGCCGAGCAAACCAGGATCGCGCCGTCCATCTGCGCAGCACCAGTGATCATGTTCTTCACGTAGTCAGCGTGACCTGGGCAGTCAACGTGAGCGTAGTGACGAATGTTCGAGTTGTACTCAACGTGCGCGGTGTTGATGGTGATACCGCGAGCTTTTTCTTCTGGTGCGCTGTCGATCTTGTCGAATTCAACTACGGCCGAACCGAAAACTTCGGAGCAGACGCGAGTCAGAGCAGCGGTCAACGTGGTTTTACCGTGGTCTACGTGACCGATGGTGCCAACGTTGACGTGCGGCAGGGAACGATCAAATTTTTCCTTAGCCATCGATATCACCCCTAACAGAAGAAATTGAGCAAACAACACAAGCCATTAAAACAAAGGCAGATATTTTCATATCTGCCTTGTTATATGGAGCTCTTGAGCGGATTTGAACCGCTGACCTCACCCTTACCAAGGGTGTGCTCTACCAACTGAGCTACAAGAGCGTAACACTTTGCACAACCTGCAAACTTGGAGCGGGTAGCGGGAATCGAACCCGCATCATCAGCTTGGAAGGCTGAGGTTCTACCACTAAACTATACCCGCGGAGCCTGCAGCTCACGCTAAAATCTGGTGGAGGGAGAAGGATTCGAACCTTCGAAGTCGTAGACGTCAGATTTACAGTCTGATCCCTTTGGCCGCTCGGGAACCCCTCCTAATCAGGCCGGCATTCTATACTATGCCAACCCCCTGTCAAGCATTTTCTCATTTAAAAACCTGAGGTTAGCTGCGTTGACATCACTCCATCATACCAACCTTTTCAGGTCTTCGCTGTGGAGCGGGCGCCATTCTATGCAAACTATTCAGTAGGTGCAACCCCCTCGCACAGCATTATTTTATGTTTTAACTCATTGAATTCCTTGGAAAGGTTTTGCAGCTGAGCATCACCCAACAAATGCTGGGTTTCGGGCGTAACCTTGAACCAATATGAGCCGCCGGAAGACTCTTTTGACGAAGGAAGAACTTTTGCACCAAGCTCCGTCAAACGCTGCTCCAACGCCTGAGCGGACTCGGGGCGCGCCAAACCACCCACATAAAGGCACTGCCCATCAGGCTTTCCTCCAGTCCTTTTTTCACGGGAAGCATCACCACCAGCCTCACTCAGCAAGCGAATATCCTGTTGCGACCCACGATAAAGACTGAGAGGCGTGACATCCTTTGCGCGTAGCGGGGCCTCCTGCTGATGCCAGACGTAATAAAACACATTGAGTACCAGAAGCAGAAGGAACAACCAACGCATACAAACCTCAGGACAAAGGACACGCCATAGCCAAACCCACGAACACCAGATCGGAAACAATCCGAGCCTCAGGCGCAACATCCGAAACCAACTCGGCATCACCACCCGTAATGAAGACCCTGTAGTCGTCACCCCAGTAGGAACGCGCCACCTCCAGCTGCGTCAATACGAATCCTCTTAGCATCAACAAACAGCCACGCTCGACAGCCTCGGCCGTGTTGCGCCCAGGAGCCTGACTCGCCAATGCCCGCTCCGCCGCCAGATCCCCATAGCGAATTTTCCGAGTATGCGTACGCAACTGATTACGCATCAGCGGCATGCCAGGACAAATGAAGCCTCCCAGATGTTCACCGTCCGCGGAGACAAAGTCCGCGGTCACCGCCGTCCCGAAATCAAGAACCAGACAAGCACCTTTAGCCAGGTGAAAACCACCAAGCATCGCCAGCCAGCGATCGAGACCGAGGCGCTCATAGTCGTCGTAACCGTTCGTTACGCCAGACATCTCGCGAGCGGGCGACGCACAGACAACGGAAATGCCGAACTCGCGCCTGAGCAAGCCAATAAGCAAATTGGTCTCATCTTCAGTTCTTACGCTGACAAGGCGACATTTACCGAGAGATATCTTCTCAAGCGACCGAAGACTGTCGACCAAGGCGCCATCAGAGTCGACCACACCTTCTGCGACCAAGGCGCCCAACTCTGCACTCAGCACCCGCCATTTGATAAAACTGTTTCCACAATCGAGCTCAAGAATCATGACGCAACCTCAAGCTGAGCTCACCACCACTAAAGACCTTTTCCACACCATCTACCTTTAGCCGCAGCGCGCCTTGATTATCGATTCCCAGCACGACACCCTCTACCTGATTGACACCGGCAGTGAGAGAAACCGGCTGCCCCTGCCACAAATGGCTCGCCTCCCACTCCGCCTGAAGCGCAGAGAAGCCGCCTGACTGGTGACGTCGCAGATAGAGTTGCAGCTGCTTACTCAGCTCAACCGCCAGAATATTGCGATCACAAGATTTACCCGACTCTAGACGCAGTGAAGTCCATTGCTGATCGACTTCGTCTGTAGCCTGCATGTTCACATTAATGCCCACGCCCAACACTACATGACAAACGTCCGCTGGATCTCCGACGAGCTCCAGCAGGATGCCTGCAATTTTTTTTCGCCCGACCAAAACATCATTGGGCCATTTCAGTCCCGCACCTGGCACCCCAAACGCGCGCAGGGTCTGCATGACCGCGAGACCGACAACGAGACTTAACCCCTCGAGCTGACGCATCCCTCCATCGATACGCAACACGAGGCTGTAATAAAGGTTTTCAGCAAACGGGCTTACCCATTTACGCCCCCTGCGCCCGCGCCCGGAACTCTGACGCTCAGCCAGTATTAGAAAAGGCGCAACCCGCCCTCGATCTACCGCTCGCAACGATTCAGCATTAGTTGAGTCGATGGAATCGAAGACACTGACAGACCAGCCGGCAAGACCTTCCTCTATTGCGAGCGAGTCAAGCAACGCCAGCGGCGAAGCCAATTGATAGCCCCGCCCTCGAACTTTATGTATGGATAACCCAAGCTCCGTCTCCAGATGCTGAAGCTGCTTCCACACCGCACTTCGACTAATTCCCAGAGCAACGCCCAGGGCCTGACCGGAATGGAATCGACCATCCTTCAGAAGGTTCAACAACGTCAGCATGCAGGTCTCGCCTCAGAATGAGGCCCGAATAATAGCCATGCACCGGGCCGCTGCATAGAATTCAAACAACCCATTTTCCTGCGGACAAAACAAAACCCCAACTGCTTTCGCAATTGGGGTTTCGGAATTTAATCTTGACGATGACCTACTCTCACATGGGGAAACCCCACACTACCATCGGCGATGCATCGTTTCACTTCTGAGTTCGGGATGGGATCAGGTGGTTCCAACGCTCTATGGTCGTCAAGAAATTCGGGTACTGACTCGTGACCGGATGGTCTCGCTTCAGCAAATTGGGTATGTGACAGCTGTCGGTGTTTTGTGAGCGTCGAACTTTCGGTTCATTTTCGTCTTCACACACCGCAATCTGGTCTCTTTCGAGTCTACAGATTGCTTGGGTGTTATATGGTCAAGCCTCACGGGCAATTAGTATTGGTTAGCTCAACGCCTCACAGCGCTTACACACCCAACCTATCAACGTCGTAGTCTTCGACGGCCCTTCAGGGAACTCAAGGTTCCAGTGAGATCTCATCTTGAGGCAAGTTTCCCGCTTAGATGCTTTCAGCGGTTATCTTTCCCGAACATAGCTACCCGGCAATGCCACTGGCGTGACAACCGGAACACCAGAGGTTCGTCCACTCCGGTCCTCTCGTACTAGGAGCAGCCCCTCTCAAATCTCAAACGTCCACGGCAGATAGGGACCGAACTGTCTCACGACGTTCTAAACCCAGCTCGCGTACCACTTTAAATGGCGAACAGCCATACCCTTGGGACCGGCTTCAGCCCCAGGATGTGATGAGCCGACATCGAGGTGCCAAACACCGCCGTCGATATGAACTCTTGGGCGGTATCAGCCTGTTATCCCCGGAGTACCTTTTATCCGTTGAGCGATGGCCCTTCCATACAGAACCACCGGATCACTAAGACCTACTTTCGTACCTGCTCGACGTGTCTGTCTCGCAGTCAAGCGCGCTTTTGCCTTTATACTCTACGACCGATTTCCGACCGGTCTGAGCGCACCTTCGTACTCCTCCGTTACTCTTTAGGAGGAGACCGCCCCAGTCAAACTACCCACCATACACTGTCCTCGATCCGGATAACGGACCTGAGTTAGAACCTCAAAGTTGCCAGGGTGGTATTTCAAGGATGGCTCCACGCGAACTGGCGTCCACGCTTCAAAGCCTCCCACCTATCCTACACAAGCAAATTCAAAGTCCAGTGCAAAGCTATAGTAAAGGTTCACGGGGTCTTTCCGTCTAGCCGCGGATACACTGCATCTTCACAGCGATTTCAATTTCACTGAGTCTCGGGTGGAGACAGCGCCGCCATCGTTACGCCATTCGTGCAGGTCGGAACTTACCCGACAAGGAATTTCGCTACCTTAGGACCGTTATAGTTACGGCCGCCGTTTACCGGGGCTTCGATCAAGAGCTTCGCGTTAGCTAACCCCATCAATTAACCTTCCGGCACCGGGCAGGCGTCACACCCTATACGTCCACTTTCGTGTTTGCAGAGTGCTGTGTTTTTAATAAACAGTCGCAGCGGCCTGGTATCTTCGACCGGCGTGGGCTTACGCAGCAAGTGCTTCACCCTCACCGGCGCACCTTCTCCCGAAGTTACGGTGCCATTTTGCCTAGTTCCTTCACCCGAGTTCTCTCAAGCGCCTTGGTATTCTCTACCCAACCACCTGTGTCGGTTTGGGGTACGGTTCCTGGTTATCTGAAGCTTAGAAGCTTTTCTTGGAAGCATGGCATCAACCACTTCGTCGCCTAAAGGCAACTCGTCATCAGCTCTCGGCCTTGAAACCCCGGATTTACCTAAGATTTCAGCCTACCACCTTAAACTTGGACAACCAACGCCAAGCTGGCCTAGCCTTCTCCGTCCCTCCATCGCAATAACCAGAAGTACAGGAATATTAACCTGTTTTCCATCGACTACGCTTTTCAGCCTCGCCTTAGGGACCGACTAACCCTGCGTCGATTAACGTTGCGCAGGAAACCTTGGTCTTTCGGCGTGGGTGTTTTTCACACCCATTGTCGTTACTCATGTCAGCATTCGCACTTCTGATACCTCCAGCAAGCTTCTCAACTCACCTTCACAGGCTTACAGAACGCTCCTCTACCGCATCACTTGCGTGATACCCGTAGCTTCGGTGTATGGTTTGAGCCCCGTTACATCTTCCGCGCAGGCCGACTCGACTAGTGAGCTATTACGCTTTCTTTAAAGGGTGGCTGCTTCTAAGCCAACCTCCTAGCTGTCTAAGCCTTCCCACATCGTTTCCCACTTAACCATAACTTTGGGACCTTAGCTGACGGTCTGGGTTGTTTCCCTTTTCAC
>NZ_CP081200.1:5762500-6441476 GCF_019710535.1 Pseudomonas sp. 3-2
TACCCGAAGACCCACCTGCTCGCCGCAAGTGGTATCGCCGCCCTTCTCAGCCTGGCGCTCCTGGTGTTTCCATCCAGTGATGTTGAAGCCAAAAAGACAACGCTGAGCCTTGAACTGGAAAGTCCTGCTGAACAACTGACACAAGATCAAGACGCTGCCGACGCAGCTCAAGCCACAAATGAGTCCGTAGCCTCCCCTTTCGCGCAGATCGAAAACAGCGCCGAAGAGACGCAGGAAACCGCTCAGACTGCACCAGCGCCGACACCGGTAGCTGAAGAAAAGAAGGCCCCAAATCACAGGGAAGTGATCGTCTCCAAGGGCGATACGCTTTCTACACTGTTCGAGAAAGTCGGCCTCCCGGCCGCGGCCGTCCATGAAGTGCTGGCCAGTGATAAACAAGCCAAGCAGTTCAGTCAGCTCAAACATGGCCAGAAACTCGAATTCGAATTGAATCCACAAGGTCAGTTGACCAACCTGCACAGCAAGATCAGCGACGTTGAAACCATCACCCTGACCAAGAATGACAAGGGTTATGTGTTCAACCGCGTTACCGCCAAACCGACTGTTCGCACCGCTTATGTACACGGTGTGATCAACAGCTCGCTGTCGCAGTCCGCCGCCCGCGCAGGCCTGTCCCACAGCCTGACCATGGACATGGCCAGTGTCTTTGGCTACGACGTCGACTTCGCCCAGGATATCCGCCAGGGTGACGAGTTCGATGTGATCTATGAACAGAAAGTGGTCAACGGCAAAGCCGTTGGCAACGGTCCGATCCTGTCCGCCCGCTTCACCAACCGCGGCAAGACTTACACCGCCGTGCGTTACACCAACAAGCAAGGCAACAGCAGCTACTACACCGCCGATGGCAACAGCATGCGCAAGGCGTTCATCCGTACACCGGTGGACTTCGCCCGCATCAGCTCTAAATTTTCCATGGGCCGCAAACACCCGATCCTCAACAAGATCCGTGCCCACAAAGGCGTCGACTACGCCGCTCCACGCGGTACGCCGATCAAGGCTGCCGGCGACGGCAAAGTGCTGCTGGCCGGCCGTCGCGGCGGTTACGGCAACACCGTAATCATCCAGCACGGCAACACTTACCGTACGCTGTATGGACACATGCAGGGCTTCGCCAAGGGCGTGAAGACCGGCGGCACAGTTAAACAGGGCCAAGTGATCGGTTACATCGGCACCACCGGCCTGTCCACCGGCCCGCACCTGCACTATGAGTTCCAGGTCAACGGTGTCCACGTCGATCCATTGGGCCAGAAGCTGCCGATGGCCGACCCGATCGCCAAATCCGAACGAGCTCGCTTCCTGGCGCAGAGCCAGCCACTGATGGCTCGTATGGATCAGGAAAAAGCCACCATGCTGGCTTCGAGCAAACGTTAAGCCATGGCTCTGTATATCGGCGTGATGTCCGGCACCAGTCTCGACGGGCTGGACATCGCCCTGATCGAGCAATCCTCGGCGATCAATCTGGTCGCCACGCACTACATCCCCATGCCTGAAACCCTGCGCGCCGAGCTGCTTGGCTTGTGCGCCAGCGGCCCTGACGAGATCGCCCGCTCGGCGATTGCTCAGCAAAACTGGGTAAAGCTCGCCGCGC
Source organism: Pseudomonas sp. 3-2 (assembly GCF_019710535.1). NCBI lineage: Bacteria > Pseudomonadati > Pseudomonadota > Gammaproteobacteria > Pseudomonadales > Pseudomonadaceae > Pseudomonas > Pseudomonas sp. 3-2. The sequence goes on from NZ_CP081200.1 coordinate 5,764,110, forward strand.
AAGGAATCCATACCCTCCTCGAACAGCAACAGCTCAAGCCTGAAGCCATTCGCGCGATCGGCAGCCACGGTCAGACCATTCGCCATGAACCGGCGCGCGGTTTCACCGTACAGATCGGTAACCCCGCCCTGCTCACTGAACTGACCGGCATCACCGTCGTCAGCGACTTCCGTAGCCGCGATGTAGCCGCCGGTGGCCAGGGGGCCCCACTGGTTCCGGCCTTTCATGAAGCGTTGTTCGAAGAGCGTACCGGTAACCGTGCGGTCCTGAATGTCGGCGGTTTCAGCAATCTCAGTCTGATCGAGCCGAACAAGCCTGTAGCCGGTTTCGACTGTGGGCCGGGGAATGTGCTGATGGATGCCTGGATTCATCAGCGCCAGGGCGAGAACTACGACCGCAACGGGCAATGGGCAGCCAGCGGCAAGGTTGAGCCCACCCTGCTGAAAGCCCTGCTCAGCGATCCGTTTTTCGTGACGCAAGGCCCAAAGAGCACCGGCCGCGAAGTCTTCAACCTGCCCTGGCTGGAGCAACACCTTTCGCGCCTGCCAGTGTTCCCGGCGGAGAACGTGCAAGCGACGCTGCTGGAGCTCACCGCACTGACTATTGTCGACTCACTGCAAAGCGCTCAGTCCGACACTCGGGAACTGCTGGTCTGCGGCGGTGGCGCTCACAACGCCACACTGATGAATCGTCTGGCCGGGTTGCTGCCGAACGCCAAGGTCGCCAGCACGTCGACTCATGGCGTTGATCCGGACTGGGTCGAGGCCATGGCCTTCGCCTGGCTGGCTCACTGCTGTCTGGAAGGCATCGCCGCCAATCGCCCGAGCGTCACCGGCGCCAAAGGCCTGCGTGTACTCGGCGCCATCTACCCCAACTGACAAATTGCAGATAACAAAACGCCGCAGAACCGTGAGGCTCTGCGGCGTTTTATTGTGTTCGGTGAAACGCGATCAGATCGAGAACGAGGAGCCGCAACCACAAGTGGTGGTGGCATTCGGGTTCTTGATCACGAAACGCGAACCTTCCAGACCTTCCTGATAATCCACCTCGGCACCTGCCAGGTACTGGAAGCTCATCGGATCAACCACCAGACTGACGCCTTCGCGCTCGACGATGGTGTCGTCCTCGGCCACATCCTCATCGAAGGTGAAGCCGTACTGAAACCCTGAACAACCGCCGCCCGTAACGAATACGCGCAGCTTCAAGCGATCATTCCCCTCTTCATCGACCAGGCTCTTCACCTTGTGCGCGGCACCTTGAGTGAATTGCAAAGCCGTGGGGGTGAAGGATTCGACGCTCATGCTGACTATCTCCCGGCGTTACGCCGCCATAATGCGTGATGACGCGCATTATCCGCTTGTCCTAGAAAATCGGTCAACTATTGTTACGGTATATCAATAAAGCTGATTCACTCACCAGAATGCAAAAAGGCCCGTTAGACGGGCCTTTTTACCAAGCAAGATCGGTCGTTACGGCAGCATGCCAGCGTGGGACAGGCCCAGACGCTCATCCAGCCCGAACAGGATGTTCATGTTCTGCACGGCCTGACCCGACGCGCCCTTGACCAGATTGTCGATCACAGAAAGCACCACCACCAGATCACCATCCTGTGGACGGTGAACCGCGATTCGGCAGACGTTGGCGCCACGCACGCTACGGGTTTCCGGATGGCTGCCGGCTGGCATCACATCGACGAACGGCTCATTGGCATAACGCTTCTCGAACAGCGCCTGCAGATCCACCGAGCGATCCACCACAGTCGCGTAGAGCGTAGAGTGAATGCCACGGATCATCGGCGTCAGGTGCGGCACGAAAGTCAGACCGACGTCCTTGCCTGCGGCACGACGAAGTCCCTGGCGAATTTCCGGCAGATGACGGTGACCTTTCACCGCATAGGCCTTCATGCTTTCCGACGTCTCGGAGTACAGCGAGCCTACGGCAGCACCTCGACCGGCACCGCTGACACCGGATTTGCAGTCGGCGATCAGGTGCGAAGCATCGGCAATGCCCGCCTCAAGCAACGGCAGGAAACCCAGCTGCGTCGCGGTCGGATAGCAACCCGGCACCGCGATCAGGCGTGCTTTCTTGATTTGCTCACGATTGACTTCTGGCAAGCCGTAAACCGCTTCGTCCAGCAGCTCCGGTGCACCGTGCGGTTGGCCGTACCACTTGGCCCATTCATCGGCGTCCTGCAGACGGAAGTCTGCCGACAGGTCGATGACCTTGGTTCCTGCCGCCAGCAGTTCGCCGGCCAGTGCGTGGGCGACGCCGTGGGGAGTTGCGAAGAACACCACGTCGCAAGCGCCCAGCGTCTTGATGTCCGGCACGCTGAATGCCAGACCGTCATAGTGGCCGCGCAGGTTCGGATACATGTCAGCCACGGCCAGACCGGCCTCGGATCGGGAAGTGATAACCACCACTTCTGCCTGCGGATGCTGTGCCAACAGACGCAGCAGTTCGACACCGGTGTAACCCGTGCCGCCGACGATACCGACCTTGACCATAAACCTGCCCTCAACGAACCCACTGGAAAGCCGTCGATAATAGGGGCCGCGCGCGCCTGCGACAACCGCCAAGGTGACGTGCGGACGCTCAAGCCTCTACTATCCGGCCTACCGTGACTTAGGGAATAACCAAAAATGCTCTATCTGTGGATCAAAGCGCTACATATCGTCAGCATCGTGTGCTGGTTTGCCGGCCTCTTCTATCTTCCGCGACTGTTCGTTTATCACGCGCAAAGTGAAGACACGATCAGCAAGGAACGCTTCAGCATCATGGAACGCAAGCTCTATCGCGGCATCATGGGCCCGGCAATGATCGCCGCGCTGATCTTCGGCGGCTGGCTGATCTACCTGAACCCGAGCATCTTCAGCAGCGGTGGCTGGATCCACGCCAAACTGACCCTGGTCGTGCTGTTGATCGGTTACCACCACATGTGCGGCGCGCAGGTAAAACGTTTTGCCCGTGGCGAGAACACCCGCAGCCATGTCTTTTATCGCTGGTTCAATGAAGTGCCGGTTCTGCTATTGCTGGCTATCGTAATTCTGGTCGTGGTCAAGCCGTTCTAACTTCTACAAATACAACTTTCCGGGGTACTTCCGATGTCGCTGCCCGCTCTGCTCGAACAACGTCTGCGTCTGCCCGTAGTGGCAGCACCGATGTTTCTGATCTCCAATCCTGAACTGGTGCTGGCGTGCTGCCGTAACGGCGTGGTCGGCAGCTTTCCGGCGCTGAATCAACGCGAAAGCAGCGGATTCAAGGCCTGGCTGGAGCAGATCGAAGCGGGACTGGCGACACTGGAGAACCCGGCGCCTTATGCCGTGAATCTGATTGTTCACAAGAGCAATCCACGTCTGGAGGCGGACCTGAACATCTGCGTCGAACACAAAGTCCCCATCGTCATCACCAGCCTCGGCGCGGTGAAGGAAGTAGTAGACGCCGTGCACAGTTACGGCGGCCTGGTCTTCCACGACGTGACGACCCGCCGCCATGCCGAGAAAGCCGCCGAGGCCGATGTCGATGGCTTGATCGCCGTCGCGGCCGGTGCCGGTGGGCACGCCGGGACCTGGAGCCCGTTCTCGCTGATCGCCGAGATCCGCGAGTTCTTCGACAAGACCCTGTTGCTTGCAGGATGTTTGAACCATGGGCATGAGATTCTCGCCGCACAACTGCTCGGCGCGGATCTGGCCTACTTCGGCACGCGATTTATCGGCACCACTGAAAGTCATGCGCCTGACGCCTACAAGCAGATGCTGCTGACTGCCAAAGCCGCCGACATCATTCATACTCCTGCCGTGTCCGGTGTTCCGGCCAGTTTCATGCGCCAAAGCCTGGAGGCCGCCGGTTTCGACATGGCAGCCCTGCAGGGCAAGGGTGAGGTGAACTTCGGCGACAAACTCAAGCCGATCAATGACGAAGCCAAGGCCTGGAAAACCGTGTGGTCGGCGGGTCAAGGCGTCGGGCAGATCGACGATCTGCCAAGCGTGGATCAACTGGTGGCGCGTCTTGATGCGGAGTATCGCCAAGCCCTGGAGCACGCAGCGCAACTGCCGAAACGCTGGCCGCGCTGAATGAAACCTGGCCGGTCGCTGTCTGACTGGCCTTAGACTCAATTTATCTCGCGACAAGGATGCCTCGGCCATGAGCGAACCCCGTTACAAGATCGTTTTCGACGGCGCGCTCCAGCCCGGCGTCGATATCACCACGGCCAAGCTCAACCTGGCCAATCTGTTCAAAAGCGATGTTGCCGCCATCGAGCGTCTGTTCAATGGCCGCACCGTCGCGCTCAAGCGTGATCTGTCGCACAGCGATGCGCAGACTTATCTGCAAGCGCTGGGCAAGACCGGGATCGATGCCCGGATCGAAACGGAAACGCCCATCGAACTGAATCTGTCGGATGTCCACGAGCAAGGCGCCGCCGTCACCGAACCCGACTCGCCTTACGCGCCTCCTCGCGCCGCCGTCGGTGAAAGCCTGCCGGCATTCGCGCCTCTAAAGCCGCTCAGCGTCGAAGGCCGGATCGGCCGTTTGCGTTACCTGGCATGGTCGATGGTGTTGAGCCTGGTAGCCCTGCCAATCGTCAGCGTATTCGCGCTGATCGGCCTGGGCCTGGTGAGCGCCGACTCGACCACCGGCCTGATCATCGGCGGCCTCCTCGCCTTCTTCCTGTTTTTGGCCTTCGCGATTGTCGGGATCCTGTTCAGCATCCAGCGCCTTCACGATATTGGCTGGTCCGGCTGGCTCTGGCTGCTGACGCTGGTGCCTTTCGTGGGCAGCTTCTTCCCGCTGGTGATCATGGTCGTGCCGGGCAATACCGGCGCCAACCGCTACGGTCCACCCCCTCCGCCGAACAGTACGGCAGTCAAAGTGCTGTGCTCTTTGTGGATCGTGTTTATCGGGCTGTTTTTCATGGCCGGCATGCTGGGCGGGATTACCGCCATCCAGGAAGAGTACGAAAGCAGTCTTGAAAGCAGCTATGAGAGCGGTTCGGTGACCACCGATGAAATCGAGGTCGAAGTCGAACCCGCCGCGAATTCGGCAGACGATGCAGCCGAAGCCGCCCTCGCCCCTGTAGACTCTGCGAAAGAATGAACAACACTCCCCGCCGTGACACCTGCGTCGACGGCGCGGCGCTGTTGCGATGGAGATTTGCATGACCCGTTACGCTCTGATCACCGGCGCCTCCAGTGGCATCGGCCTGGCGATGGCCGAAGCCCTGGCGCGCCGTGGCCGCAGCCTGATTCTGGTGGCCCGCCAGCGTGATCAGCTGGAAAGCATTGCGATTGAACTGACCCAACGCTTCGGCGTGGAGGTGCTGTTCCGCGCCTGCGACCTCGGTGAGCCGCTGCGCCTGTCCGGTTTCCTGCTGGAGCTGGAAGAAGGCGACCGGCAGATCGATCTGCTGGTCAATTGCGCCGGCATCGGTACTTGCGGCCCGTTTCTGGCCCAGGACTGGATGACCGAACAGGACCTGATCGAAGTGAACATCCTCGCCCTCACCCGCCTCTGCCATGCCATCGGCAACAGCATGGCGTTGCAGGGCGGCGGGCAGATTCTCAATGTCGCGTCGGTGGCGGCCTTCAACCCTGGGCCCTGGATGAGCACCTACTACGCCAGCAAGGCGTATGTTCTGCACTTCTCGGAAGCACTGCGGGTGGAATTGAAGAAGTGTGCGGTCAAAGTGTCGGTGCTCTGCCCCGGTCCGACCCGCACCGCGTTCTTTCGCACCGCGCAACTGAACAACGACAAACTCAACGCCAGCAAATTGCTGATGAGCCCCGAGGAGGTCGCGCTGTATACCGTGCGCGCCCTGGAGAAAAACCGCGCAATCATCATTCCCGGACGCCGAAACCGCTGGTTCGCCTTTCTGCCACGGCTCGGTTCGCGCTGGCTCAATCGCACGATTATCGGCATGGTCAACAAGGCTTACTGCCCGCGCTGAAAAGTCCTACGGCAAAACACTGGGCGGCCTTATCACCCTATGAGTACACTCAGGCCAGCCCAAACAACGGAGAAAACAGCTGTGGATACTCTGTTCACCAAGATCATCAACCGGGAAATCCCGGCGAAGATCATTTACGAGGACGACCAGGTTCTGGCGTTCCACGATATCGCCCCACAGGCACCGGTGCATTTTCTGGTGATCCCGAAGAAACCGGTGCGCACCCTCAATGACCTGACCGAAGACGACAAGGCACTGGCCGGGCATATCCTGTTCACCGCCCAGCGTCTGGCGCTGGAGCTGGGCTGCGAGGAAGGCTTCCGGGTGGTGATGAACTGCAATGAAATGGGCGGGCAGACGGTCTACCACATTCACATGCACGTTCTCGGTCAACGCCAGATGAACTGGCCGCCGGGCTGATTGAACCCAGAGATCGGTGGGAGCGCCCCGCTCCCACATGACCCAGCGCAAACCTTCCACGGCCGATTCGGTTAAACTGGCCGCCGAGATTCTTCCCGGAGGTCAGCATGACTACCCAACGTCACTACTCGCCCATTGATCGTCTTCTGCTGCAAGCCGATGCCGCGATGCGTACCTTGCTGCCCTTCAGCGGCCAGCCGTACCGTCCGTCGCCAGCGATCGTGCAGCCCGATGTGCAGATGAGCGATGAAGACACCCGCCACGTCGCCGGTCTGATGCGCATCAACCACACCGGCGAAGTCTGCGCCCAGGCGCTGTATCAGGGCCAGGCGCTGACCGCCAAGCTGCCGCAGGTGCGCGAGGCCATGGAGCATGCGGCCGAAGAAGAGATCGATCATCTGGTCTGGTGCGAACAGCGCATTCACCAGTTGGGCAGCCACACCAGCGTGCTCAATCCGCTGTTCTATGGCATGTCGTTCGGGATCGGCGCAGTCGCCGGGCTGATCAGCGACAAGGTCAGCCTCGGATTTGTCGCGGCGACCGAGCATCAGGTCTGCAAGCATCTGAACGAGCATCTTGAGCAACTGCCGGCCGAGGACGAAAAATCCCGGGCGATTCTGGAACAGATGCGTATTGATGAAGAGCATCATGCGGAAAGTGCACTGGAGGCTGGTGGTTTCCGTTTTCCGGCTCCGGTGAAGTTCGGCATGAGCCTGTTGGCCAAAGTGATGACCAAGAGCACTTACCGGATCTGAAAAACGCCCGTAAAAAAGGCGACTGCCGCAAAGCAGTCGCCTTTTTTTGTGCCCGGATTTCTTAGCTCGGCATATTGCGCGCGTAGAAGATTTCCAGCATTTCGTGCTTCACACGCTCGGCCACCTGAGCGCGTTGCTCGGAAGACAGGTTGCTGGTGGCATCGCCGAACAGGTAGTTGTCCAGTTCGAAGTTCTTCAGCAGCATTTTGGTGTGGAACAGGTTTTCCTGGTACACGTTCACGTCGGTCATCTGGTACGCGTCGCGAGTGTCATCGGAAAGGTAGTTCTGGATCGAGTTGATCTCGTGGTCGATGAAGTGCTTGTTGCCTTCAACGTCACGGGTGAAGCCGCGCACACGGTAATCCACGGTCACGATGTCCGAATCGAACTGGTGAATGAGGAAGTTGAGCGCTTTGAGCGGTGAAATGACACCACAGGTCGACACATCGATGTCCACACGGAAGGTCGCGATACCGGCATCCGGATGGATTTCCGGGTAGGTGTGCACCGTGATGTGGCTCTTGTCGAGGTGGGCCAGGATGATTTCGGGCAATGGGCCCGGGGACTCTTCGATCTGGCTTTCGGTCGGGGTCACCGGCTCTTCCGAGATCAGAATCGTGACGCTGGCACCCTGAGGCTCATAGTTCTGACTCGCAATGTTCAGAATGTTGGCACCAATGATTTCGACAACTTCCGTGAGGATCTGCGTCAGGCGTTCGGCGTTGTACTCTTGATTGATGTACTCGACGTAAGCCTGCTGGTCTTGCGGGGTTTCCGCGTAGCAGATGTCATAGATGTTGAAGCTCAAGGTCTTTGTCAGGTTATTGAACCCGTGGAGCTTGAGTTTGCTTTTCACCGTTAAAAACTCTCTATGTATGCGGCACGGCCGCGTGATCAAGCATGCCCGTCAAGTGCGAACAACGCACCTGCGTAGGACGGTTAACACCTCTTCGCGATGGCGATTTTGGTTATCTGTTCAGGCGGATGACCCGTCGATTGACTGATCACGGCCCTGAAAAAAGTGGCGCATTATGCAGACGTCAGCGGGGGATCGCCAGAGTCTGCACTGCTTTTATGATAGTTGAATGTCGGCTCAGCCGAGTTCAACGATTTCGTAGTCGTGGGTGATCGCTACGCCAGCCGCGCCGAGCATGATCGAGGCCGAGCAATACTTCTCCGCAGACAGTTCGATGGCGCGTTTGACCTGGGCTTCTTTCAGGCCCCGGCCCTTGACTACGAAGTGCATGTGGATCTTGGTGAACACTTTCGGATCTTCGGTCGCGCGTTCGGCATCCAGAAAGGCTTCGCAGCTTTCAACGGCCTGACGGGACTTCTTCAAAATGCTGACCACGTCGAAATTGCTGCAACCGCCGACACCCAGCAGGAGCATTTCCATGGGGCGGACACCCAGGTTACGACCACCGGCGTCCGGCGGACCGTCCATGACCACGACATGACCGCTGCCGGATTCGCCGAGGAACATGGCTTCGCCAGCCCATTGGATGCGTGCCTTCATCGCCAAGACTCCACTGTAGAAAAAAGGGTCGCCAGCTTAGCACAGGGCCCCGCCCGGACAGCGAGCAGGTTCCTAGGACGAATGCACCTTCAGCGTAGGTGATTTCTCGAAATTTCGACGAAGTGTCTGGTAAGCTGGCGCCAATTCACTGGCGCCTTCGCCAGACTGTGTAGCGACCGCCTCAGCGCCTCATATAAAAACCAAATATAACCGTGCAGTCTTTTCGGGATACAACCATGGTTGGTATTACCCCCACACCCAAAATCAAGAACCTCGACAAGCTGCTGATGCATTGCCAGCGCCGCCGTCACGCGGCCAAGAGCAACATCATCTGCGCCGGAGATCGCTCCGACACGCTGTATTTCATCATCCGCGGTTCGGTCACGATCCTGATCGAGGACGACGACGGCCGCGAAATGATCATCGCGTACCTGAATGCCGGGGACTTCTTCGGCGAGCTGGGTCTTTTCGAAGAGGCCGGCCAGGAACAGCAGCGCAGCGCCTGGGTGCGGGCCAAGGTTGAGTGCGAAGTCGCGGAAATCAGCTACGCCAAGTTCCGCGAATTGTCGCAACAGGATCCGGACATTCTTTACGTGCTCAGCGGACAAATCGCACAACGTCTGCGCAACACCACACGCAAGGTCGGCGACCTGGCGTTCTTCGACGTTACCGGCCGTGTCGCTCGCTGCCTGCTGGAGCTGTGCAAGCAACCGGACGCCATGACTCACCCGGACGGCATGCAGATCAAGGTGACCCGTCAGGAAATCGGCCGGATTGTCGGTTGTTCGCGAGAGATGGTCGGTCGCGTGCTCAAGGATCTTGAGGAACGCAACCTGGTGGATGTGAAAGGCAAGACCATGGTGGTCTTCGGCACTCGCTGAGTTCCAAAGCTCAGCCGGCGTAGACCTGCGCCAGCATCAAACGGAAGAGTTCATCGAGACGCGCCAGTGCATGGGGCGCCGGGAATTTTTCATGCAGAGCGATGTGGCTGGCGGCACGAACCCGCTGCTCCAGACCACACGCTTCGTTGAAGCGGTTGACCGCCGCGACCATCGACTCACGTTCGTCATCCACCAGCATCGCCCCGTGAACCAACCCCACCGGACGCTGACCACCCTGACTCTGGCGCCAGCGCTGCGCGGTGCCGACCATCTTGCGACCGTCGAGATTGACGTTGAAGCGACCGTCGCAGAACGCACCGTCGATTTCACCCAACGACGAAGTCCCACCCAACTCATCCAGCAACTCGCAGATCGGATCGCACAACCGCCGGTAGCCGGTTTCGATGCGGTTCAAATCGCCTTCGCTGCGAGGCGGTGCGTAGACCAGTGCAATGTTGATGGTGGAAGCCGATTGCGGAACCGGTTCGCCGCCGGTTTCACGCAGCAACACCGGCCAACCGGCAGCAGCGGAGACTTCGCAGGCGTGATCGAATCCGGGCAAGCGGTTCAAACGGCGCGGCATGACCAAAGCGCGATCGCTGGGCTGCCAGAACAGCAAGCCAAATTCGGCATCACCGGCGCAGACCGAGGCCAGCAGATCCTGTTCGGCTTGCAGGCCGGCTTCGATGGTCAGGGAAGTGGGGATCATAAGGTTTCCATAGGACGTTGAGTCTGAGGTGAATCTTATGCCGCCTTCGCGGGCAAGCCCGCTCCCACAAGGGGACGGGCGCCTGCGAAGACTCGATCAGTCGAGGGTCGAACCGCTCACCGGAACGCCGCGCTCCGGGAAGAACAGACGCTGCAGTTCGATGCCCGGACTTTCGGCGCGCATGAACGCTTCGCCGACCAGGAACGCATAGACATCGCTGATTTCCATCAACTCGACATCGGCACGATTGAGGATGCCGCTCTCAGTGATGACCAGGCGATCACGCGGAATGCGCGGCAGCAAGTCGAGGGTGGTTTCCAGACTCACGTCAAAGGTGTGCAGATTGCGGTTGTTGACTCCGACCAGCGGCGTGTCGAGGGTTTTCAACGCGCGTTCCAGCTCATCGCCGTCGTGCACTTCCACCAGCACATCGAGGCCGACATCTTTGGCCACCGACGCCAGTTCGGCCATTTTCACGTCATCCAGCGCGGAGACGATCAACAACACGCAATCGGCGCCCAGGGCACGGGCTTCGACGATCTGGTACGGATCGATCATGAAATCCTTGCGGATCACCGGCAGTGAGCACGCCGCGCGGGCCTGTTGCAGGTAGGTATCGGCGCCCTGGAAGTAGTCGATATCGGTCAGCACCGACAGGCAGGTCGCCCCGCCCTTCTCGTAGCTTTTGGCGATCTCGGCGGGAACGAAGTTCTCGCGGATCACGCCTTTGCTCGGCGACGCCTTCTTGATTTCGGCGATGACCGCCGGTTGTTTCTTCTTGGCCTGCGCCAGCAATGCCTGGGCAAAACCACGGGGTGCATCGGCCGCCTTGGCCAGACTTTCCAGCTCGCTCAGGCTCACACGAGCGCTACGCTCGGCGACTTCCTGAACCTTGCGGGCCAGAATGTTTTCCAGAACCGTCGGTACACTCATCCCTCATTCTCCACTTTGAATACCGCGGTAAAGGCACCCAACTCCTCGAGTTTTTCCCGAGCAAGACCTGTGTGCAGAGCGTCGTGGGCCAGTGCCACGCCCTCTTTCAGACTTGTCGCCAGGTCGGCGGCGTACAGCGCCGCACCGGCATTGAGCACGATCATTTCGGCAGCCTTCTGGCCGTTCTCGGTCTTGCGCTTGCCCAGTGCATCGCGGATCAGCGCCAGCGACGCTTCCGGGCCTTCGACCGACAGGCCATGCAGGCTCTGGCTCTTCATGCCCAGATCTTCCGGCTCGACCCAGTACTCGGTGATCTGATCGTCTTTCAGCTCGGCGACAAACGTCGGCGCCGCCAGGCTGAATTCGTCCAGACCATCCTTCGAATGCACCACCAGCACGTGCTTGCTGCCCAGACGTTGCAAGACTTCAGCCAACGGCCGGCACAGCGCCGGGGTGAACACGCCCACCACCTGATGCTTCACACCGGCCGGATTCGTAAGCGGGCCGAGCATGTTGAACAGGGTGCGCAGACCGAGATCGCGGCGCGGGCCGGCGGCGTACTTCATGGCTTTGTGGTGAGTCTGGGCAAACATGAAACCGATGCCGACGTTATCGATGCAGCGCGCCACCTGAACCGGGGTCAGGTTGAGGTAGATGCCGGCGGCTTCCAGCAGGTCGGCACTGCCGCTCTTGCCCGACACCGCACGGTTACCGTGCTTGGCCACGGTGCAGCCAGCAGCAGCGACCACAAAGGAAGACGCGGTCGACACGTTGAAAATATTCGCCCCGTCACCGCCGGTGCCAACCACATCGACCACGCCGTCGAGGGTCTTGAGTTCGACCTTGTCCGCCAGTTCGCGCATCACCGACACGGCGCCGACGATCTCGTCGATGCTTTCGCTCTTCATGCGCATGGCCATCATGAACGCGCCGATCTGCGCGTCCGTGCATTGGCCGGTCATGATTTCGCGCATCACGTCGCGCATTTCATCGGTGCTGAGGTCGAGGTGATCGACGATACGGCTCAGGGCTGTCTTGATATTCATGGAAAGTCCTTAGCGCGTGCCGCCGGTTTGTTTGAGGAAGTTGGCGAACAGTTCATGGCCCTGCTCGGTGAGGATCGATTCCGGGTGGAACTGTACGCCCTCGATGTTCAGGGTCTTGTGACGCAGGCCCATGATTTCGTCGACCGAACCGTCATCGTGCTGGGTCCACGCCGTCAGCTCCAGGCAATCGGGCAACGTTTCGTGCTTGACGATCAGGGAATGATAGCGGGTGACGGTCAGCGGGCGGTTCAGCCCGGCAAACACACCCTTGTCCTCGTGGAATACCGGACTAGTCTTACCGTGCATCACCTGGCGGGCGCGGACGACGTCGCCGCCAAAAGCCTGGCCGATGGACTGGTGGCCGAGGCAGACGCCGAGGATCGGCAGTTTGCCGGCGAAGTGCTTGATGGCTTCGATGGAGATACCGGCTTCGGTCGGTGTGCACGGGCCCGGGGATACGACGATGCGCTCAGGGTTGAGCGCTTCGATTTCGGCAATGGTCAGTTCGTCGTTGCGCACCACCTTGACCTCGGCACCCAACTCGCCGAGGTATTGCACAACGTTGTAAGTAAAGGAGTCGTAGTTGTCGATCATCAGCAACATGGCGTTTCGAACCTCTTGAATTCTGACTTGAAGACAGCCTTCGGATGACTTGCCAGGCGCTGCACACGGTCAGACGCGCAGGTCGCGTCGGCACAGCGGCATTTCAAACGGGCAAGGAAGGCAAAGCGATACAGATCCGGCGGAGCCGGCAGAATAGATTCAGGCGCGCCAACGCCAGCGGGCGTGTGCCTTGATGACTTGATCCAGAAGTTTGCTGGTGATCAACACGGGGAAGGTCTCGTTCATACGTTTCGGCACAGTAACTTAGCTGGGCGGAGCGTGCAATATGGCCGGGGCCGTGGGGGATAAAACAATGGGAGGGTTGACGACCGATGGCAAAACGCCGGAAGTTTTTGGTACTGTCGTTTCGTTCACTACAACAATAAATAAACGGACTTGCTCATGATCAAACAGACGTTGTTTGTACCGCTCGCCGGATGCCTGCTCGCGATGGCCTGCGCCCAGGCGAACGCCGCACCCAATCCTTATTCGAATTTCGTGGTCTTCGGCGACAGCCTCAGCGATGCGGGGACTTTCACCGACAGCGGCGGCCCGGCCGGCGCCACCGAACGCTACACCAACCGTACCGGTCCGAACTATCAGGACGGCAGCGGTGAGTTCTACTCGCTCAACGCCACGCAATTGCTCGGTGGCCGCCTCGGCTTCACCCCCGATCAAACCGCCTCCTCGTCCTCCGCGGTACGTGCCGGCCAAGGCCAGCCGGACGGTAACAACTGGGCTGTGGGCGGCTACCGCACCGACCAGATTCTCGACTCGATCACCGGCCAGTCCGCCACCGGCGAACGTACCCGCGCCGGTTATCTGCCGTCGAACGGTTTCCGCGCCGACCCGAATGCCCTGTATTACCTGACCGGGGGCGGCAACGACTTCCTCCAGGGCCGGGTCACCAGTCTCCCTCAGGCGAATGCCGCCGCCGATCGACTGGTCGACAGCGTACGCACACTGCAAGGTGCCGGCGCCCGCTACATCATGGTCTGGCTGTTGCCGGACATCGGTCTGACCCCGGCCATCAACGGTTCGCCGCTACAAGCCTTCACCTCGCAACTCAGCGCCCAGTTCAACACCGAACTGGTCAGCCAGTTGCAGAGCGTCAATGCCAACGTCATCCCGCTGAACGTCCCGGTTCTGCTCAAAGAGGCATTCGCCAATCCGGCGCAGTTCGGTCTGGCGACCGACCAGAATCTGGTCGGCACCTGCTTCAGCGGCAACAGTTGCACGGAGAACGCGCGGTACGGGATCAACAGCGCCACCCCGGATCCGACCAAGCTGATCTACAACGATGCCGTCCACCCGACCGAAGCCGGGCAGCGCCTGATTGCCGATTACGCCTACTCGCTGCTGGCCGCACCATGGGAAGCGACCCTGTTGCCGCAAATGGCCCAAGGCACCCTGCGCTCGCATCAGGATGAACTGCGCAACCAGTGGCTGGCGGATTGGCAAAACTGGCAGGCCGTTGGCCAATGGCGGGCGATTGTCGCCGGCGGCGGCCAGCATCAGGACTTCGACAGCCAGCGCAGCGGCGCCAGCGCCGACGGCAACGGTTACAACCTGAACATCGGCGGCAGCTACCGCCTCAACGACGCATGGCGCGTGGGCGTGGCGGCCGGTTTCTACAATCAGAAACTCGAGGCCGGCGACAACGACTCGGACTACAAGCTGAACACTTATCTGGGCACCGCATTCGCCCAGTACCAGCAGAACCGCTGGTGGGGTGACGCCGCCGTGACCGCCGGGCATCTGGATTACGACAGCCTCAAACGCAAATTCCAGCTGGGAGTCAACGAACGCGGCGAGAAAGGCGATACCGACGGCTATGTTCTGGCCTTCAGCGGACGCGTGGGCTACGACATTGCGCCAGAAGCGAGCAGCCCATGGCACCTGTCGCCATTCGTCAGCGCCGATTTCGCCAAGGTTGAAGTCGATGGCTACTCGGAAAATGGCGCCGACTCCACGGCACTGACGTTCGATGACCAGTCGCGCATTTCCCGGCGTCTCGGCCTCGGGATCCAGGGCAAGTACCAGATCACCTCGCAGACCCAGGTGTTCGGCGAACTGGCCCACGAGCGCGAGTACAACGACGACACCCAGAATGTGACGATGAACCTCAACAGCCTGCCGAACAACCGCTATACCCTGGCCGGTTATGCCCCTCAAACCAACCTGAACCGCCTGAACCTCGGCGTGAGCCACAACCTCACCAAGGATCTGGCATTGCGCGCCAGCTACGACATCCGCAAGGATGACGACTTTACCCAGCAAGGGATCAACGTCGGCGTAGCGCTCGACTTCTGATTCGCAGGCCATAAAAAAACGCGGCGCCCTCACAGGCGCCGCGTTTTTTTTGGCTGAATCAGCAATCACTCAGTCCGGGGTTTGCTCGGCCAGTGCAACGGCGCGGAACATCGCCCGGCGCTTGTTGATGGTTTCTTCCCATTCCAGCGCCGGCACCGAGTCAGCGACGATGCCGCCACCGGCCTGCACGTGCAGTTCGCCGTTCTTGATCACGGCGGTACGGATCGCAATCGCGGTGTCCATGTTGCCGTTCCAGGCGAAGTACCCGACCGCGCCGCCATACACGCCACGCTTGACCGGCTCCAGCTCGTCGATGATTTCCATCGCACGGATCTTCGGCGCGCCGGACAAGGTGCCCGCCGGCAGGATCGCCCGCAGTGCGTCCATCGCCGTCAACCCGGCCTTCAACTGACCGGTGACGTTGGACACGATGTGCATCACGTTGGAATAACGCTCGATCACCATCTTCTCGGTGAGCTTCACCGAGCCGATCTCCGATACGCGCCCGGTGTCGTTGCGACCGAGGTCGATCAGCATCAGGTGCTCGGCGATCTCCTTGTCGTCGGACAGCAGGTCTTCTTCCAGCGCCACGTCCGCCTCTTCGGTGGCCCCGCGAGGACGGGTGCCGGCAATCGGGCGCACGGTGATCAGGTTGTCTTCGACCCGCACCAGCACTTCCGGCGAACTGCCGACGACGTGGAAGTCACCGAAGTTGAAGAAGTACATGTACGGCGTCGGGTTGAAGCAACGCAGTGCGCGGTACAGATCGATCGGCGCTGCCTTGAAGTCGATCGACATGCGCTGGGACGGCACCACCTGCATGCAGTCACCGGCGAGGATGTATTCCTTGATGGTGTCGACGGCTTTTTCGTAGTCGTCCTGAGTGAAGCTGGAACGGAACACCGGCTCGGCCGCCTGCGGCTTGCTGAAATCCAGGCCACGGCGCGGGGTGATCGGCTGACGCAGTTTTTCCAGCAGTTGCTGCAATTGCGCCTGGCCCTGCTCGTAGGCATCGGCCTGCGTCGGGTCGGCCAGCACGATCGCGTGCATCTTGCCGGCGAGGTTGTCGAACACCACCACCGCATCGGAGACCATCAGCAGAATGTCCGGCACACCCAGCGGATCCGGGTTCGGGCATTTGCCGAGGCGCTTCTCTACATAACGCACGCAGTCGTAACCGAAGTACCCCACCAGACCGCCGTTGAAGCGCGGCAGACCGGCAATGGTCGGCACGTTGTAGCGGGCCTTGAAGGTTTCGACGAAGGCCAGCGGGTCTTCGACGTCGTGGCTTTCGGTCTCGACGCCATCGACGGTGATACTCACGTGATGGTCGTGAACCCGCAGCACGGTGCGGCACGGCAGGCCGATGATCGAGTAACGGCCCCATTTCTCGCCGCCCTGCACCGATTCGAGCAGGTAGGAGTTGGGCTGGTCGGCCAGTTTCAGGTAGATCGACAGCGGGGTGTCGAAGTCGGCCAGGGTTTCGCAGGCCAGCGGAATGCGGTTGTAGCCGTCAGCGGCCAGACGCAGGAATTCTTCGCGGATCATAGGGTGCCTCGTGGTGTGAGGGGCAAATCAGTCAGGTGTGCAAACGCGCCGGCAGGCCGGCCAGGAACAAGTCAGGCGCGCCAACGCCAGCGGGCCAGGGCCTTGATGACTTTCATCCAGAGTTTGCGGGTGACCACCACGATGGCGTTTCCAGAAGGGGATTGAGAAGCGTCGGGCAACGTTATCTCAGCGGCCGTATCCAGGCAACCGGGAATTAGCTTGCGCAGGTCGTCGATCACCAGCGCCGGGGATTCCTCGGCAATCGGCCGGCCATGGTTGTAGCCATAACTGAGCCCGACGCATTTGACCCCCGCCGCTTTCGCCGCCAGTACATCGCTGCGCGAGTCGCCAACGAACAGCGATTGCGAGGCCGGGATACCGGACATCTTCATCACGAAGAACAGCGCCGCCGGGTCAGGCTTCTTCTGCGGCAGGGTATCGCCGCCGATGATCCACTTGAAGTAGCGGCCGATCTTCATCTGATCCAGCAGCGGTGCGACGAAGCGCTCCGGCTTGTTGGTGATCAGCGCCATGGCCACGCCCTGCTTGTGCAGCCATTTCAGGGTGTCGCGCACGCCGGGATAGACCACGGTCAGCTCATGGCTGGCGCCGTAGGCCTCCATGAAAACCTCCAGCGCATGCTCGGCTTCGACGTCATCCACGGAGGAATGATCGATGCCGCCGGCCAATGCGCGGCGCACCAGCACCGGCGCACCGTTGCCGACCCACTCGCGTACCGACTCGATACCGGCAGGCTTGCGCCCGAGCGAGAGCAGCATGTTATCCACAGCCGCCGCCAGGTCGGGTACCGAATCGATCAGCGTGCCATCCAGATCGAACATCACCAACCGCGGCAGTTGCCCCGGGAACAGCTGCTCAAAACCGCTCATGGGCGAGCCAGCGCCAATTCGGAACGCATCTTGTCGATGACTTCCTGATAGTTCGGCGCATTGAAGATCGCCGAGCCGGCCACGAAGGTGTCGGCGCCAGCGGCAGCGATTTCGCGGATGTTGTTGACGTTGACGCCGCCGTCGATTTCCAGGCGGATGTCACGGCCCGAGGCATCGATGATCGCCCGCGCTTCGCGCAGCTTGTCGAGGGTGCCGGGAATGAATTTCTGTCCACCGAAGCCCGGGTTGACGCTCATCAGCAAGACCATGTCGACCTTGTCGATCACGTACTTGAGCACGTCCAGCGGGGTCGCCGGGTTGAACACCAGGCCGGATTTGCAGCCGCCTTCACGGATCAGTTGCAGCGAACGATCGACGTGCAGCGTGGCTTCCGGGTGGAAGGTGATGTAGGTGGCGCCGGCTTCGATGAAGTCGCCGACGATGCGATCCACCGGGCTGACCATCAGGTGGGCGTCGATCGGCGCGGTCACGCCGTACTTGCGCAGCGCGGCGCAGACCATCGGGCCGATGGTCAGGTTCGGTACGTAGTGGTTGTCCATGACATCGAAGTGGACGAAGTCGGCACCGGCGGCCAGAACGTTGTCCACTTCCTCGCCCAGGCGGGCGAAGTCGGCGGAAAGAATCGACGGAGCAATAACGAAGGGCTGCATGACGCACCTTTTCTGAGCTAAATCACGATGGCGCGCATTGTATACCTCAAGTTTCCGCGCGCGCACCGTGACCGCGATGATTGGGTTGTGCCATGACCGATGACCGGCGGGTTCTCAGTACGCCGCCCGGTAGATCTTCTCGATGTCGGCGGCGCTGAGCTTGCGCGGGTTGTTGCGCATCAGGCGCTCGATTCCCGCGGCCTCTACCGCCATGGCCGGGATCGCTTCTTCAGGCACGCCGAAACTGCGCAGACCCAGCGGGATTTCCACCGCCGCGCACAGTTCGGTCATCGCCGCGACGGCGCTATCGGCGGCTTCATTGAGACTCAGATGAGCGGTCTTTACTCCCATGGCTTCGGCAATATCCTGCATCCGTTCGACGCAGGCCATCTTGTTCCAGGTCATGACATACGGCAGCAGCAAGGCGTTGCTGACACCATGGGCAATGTTGAAGCGCCCGCCCAGCGGATACGCCAGCGCATGCACCGCGCCGACCCCGGCATTGCCGAACGCCATGCCGGCCATCAGGCTGGCGGTGGCCATGTCCTCTCGGGCTTGCAGGTTGGAGGGATTGGCGTAGGCCTTGGGCAAGGACCGGGCGATCAACTTGATCGCGCCGATGGCCAGCGAATCGGTGATCGGCGAGGCATTCAGCGACAGGTAGGACTCGATGGCATGCACCAGCGCATCGACGCCACTGGCGGCGGTGACACTGCGCGGGCAGGTCAGGGTCATCTGCGGACTGACCAGCGCCACGTCCGGCAACAGGTAGTCGCTGACGATGCCTTTCTTCAGTTGGGCGACCTTGTCCGAAAGAATGGCGACGTTGGTCACTTCAGAACCGGTGCCGGCCGTAGTCGGGATGGCGATCAGCGGCGGGCCTTTGCGCGGCACCTGATCGACGCCGAACAGATCCTCCAGTGCGCCGTGATAACCGGCGTACGCCGCGACGCTCTTGGCGATGTCGATGGCACTGCCGCCACCGAGGCCAATCAGACCGTCATGCCCGCCCTCTCGGTAGACGCGCATGCAATCCTCGACAATGGCGATTTCCGGGTCCGGCAGCACGCGGTCGAAGATTTCGTACTCGCGCTCGCCGATCTGCGCCAGCGCCAGCTCCACCGTGCCGGACTTGACCAGCGCGGCATCGGTGACGATCAGCGGGTTGTCGATATCCAGCCGCGTGAGTTCGGCCGCCAGTTGCTCGATGGCCCCGGCGCCGGTGATCAGTTTGTGAGCGATCTTGAACGAGGAAAGACTCATCGTGCGCAGCCTCTTATAGATGGGGGAGCTGAGCACAAGCGTAGCTGGGGAAATCAGGTTGTCTGTCATTCAGCGCATGAATGGCAGACAACCCGGATCTTGCAGTCGTCAGACTTGAGCGGTGCGTAGTTTTTCACTCCGCCCACGCAACCATTCCAGCGTCAGCAACAGAATCACCGAGAAGGCAATCAACAACGTCGCAGCCGCAGCAATCGTCGGACTCAGGTTCTCGCGAATCCCGCTGAACATCTGCCGTGGCAACGTCGCCTGCTCGGGACCTGCAAGAAACAGCGTCACCACCACTTCATCGAACGAGGTTGCGAAGGCAAACAGCGCCCCGGAAATTACCCCCGGCGCAATCAGCGGCAAAGTCACCCGGCGGAACGTGGTCAATGGCGAAGCACCAAGACTGGCCGCCGCCCGCACCAGATTATGGTTGAAGCCCTGCAACGTCGCCGACACCGTGATGATCACGAACGGCACACCGAGCACCGCGTGCACCACGATCAGCGAAAAGAAGCTGTTGCCCAGGCCCAGCGGCGCGAAGAACAGGTAACTCGCCACACCGATGATCACCACCGGCACCACCATCGGCGAAATCACCAGCGCCATCACCAGCGGCTTGCCGGGAAAGTCGCCACGGGTCAGACCGATGGCCGCCAGCGTGCCGAACACCATCGCCAGCACCGTCGCGGCCGGGGCGACGATGATGCTGTTCTTCAACGCGCGCATCCATTCCGCCGAGGCGAAGAAATCCTGATACCAGTGCAGCGAAAAGCCCTGCAGCGGATACACCAGGAAACTGCCCGAGTTGAACGACAGCGGCACGATCACCAGCACCGGCAGGATCAGGAACAACAGGATCAAGCCGCAGAGGATCCGCAAGCTGTAGAACCACACCCGCTCGATGGGCGACATATAAGGACTCAGCATTTCAAATTCCCCTTAGCTCAGGCGCAGGCGACTGGCGCCCACCAGCCAGCTGTAGATCAGATAAAGCACCACAGTCGCCAGCAGCAACAGCCCGCCGAGTGCGGTGGCCATGCCCCAGTTGATGCTGGTGTTGGTGTAAAACGCGACGAAGTAGCTGACCATCTGATCGTTCGGGCTGCCGAGCAGCGCCGGGGTGATGTAGTAGCCGATGGCGAGGATGAACACCAACAGGCAACCGGCGCCGACACCGGCGTAGGTCTGCGGGAAGTACACCCGCCAGAAACTGGCGAACGGATGGCAGCCAAGGGAAATCGCGGCACGCATGTAGGTCGGCGAGATGCCTTTCATCACGCTGTAGATCGGCAGGATCATGAACGGCAGCAGGATGTGCACCATCGAGATGTAAACCCCGGTGCGGTTAAACACCAGCTCCAGCGGTTTATCGATGATCCCCATCGCCATCAGCGCGCTGTTGATCAATCCGCCGGATTGCAGCAACACGATCCACGCGGCGACTCGCACCAGAATCGAGGTCCAGAACGGCAGCAACACCAGAATCATCAGCAGGTTGCTTTGACGCGACGGCAGGTTGGCCAGCAGGTAGGCCAGCGGATAAGCGAGCACCAGGCAGATCACGGTGATGATCAGGCCCATCCAGAAAGTCCGGGCGAAGATGTCGAGGTAGATCGCCTGATCCGGAGTCGCCGGGGCAATTTCGCCGAGGTCGTCGATACGATGATCCACCGCCGCCAGCAGATAGAACGGGGTGATGCTGCTGGTGTTGCGCTTCACCGCTTGCCAGTAGGCCGGGTCGCCCCAACGCTCGTCGAGGCCTTCCAGTGCTTCTTTATAAGAGGCCGGTTCGCTGGCGAATGGCAGCGAGCGAGCGGTTTTGGTCAGCAGGCTGCGATAACCGGCCAACTCCATGTTCAGGCGCTTGGACAGATCGCCCAGGGTCTGGTTTTTGCGCGCTTCGGCGAGGTCTTCGCTGGCGGCTTTGTAGACCGGTTCGGCGGGCAGGCCTCGGCCGTCCCACGCAGCAATCGCGGTTACGGTGCGCGGCATGCCGCCAACCACTTCCGGGTTGCCGACACTTTTATAGAGCAGCGCCACGATCGGCACCAGGAACACCAGCAACAGAAACAGCACCAGCGGCGCGATCAGCGCCTGGGCCTTCCAGCGGTTGACCCGCTCGGCGTGCTTGAGCCGCTGCTTCAAGGTGGGGCTGTTGCCCTCGTTCAGGGGAACGGCGATGGCCATGACGTACTCCGCAAATCTTTGATCGTTACAGAGGCGGCAAGCCACCTCGAACTTTTAATGTGGGAGCGGGCTTGCTCGCGAAGGCGGCGTGTCAGTCGACATCAAGGTGAATGTGCTGACGCTTTCGCGAGCAAGCCCGCTCCCACAGGAGGGCAAGCCCTCTGGTTACTTCGCAGCCCAGGAATTGAAGCGCTGCTCCAGTTGCTCGCCGTTGTCAGCCCAGAAGCTGACGTCGATCTGCACCTGGTTGGCGATGTTTTCCGGGGTGGTCGGCATGTCTTTCAGGATCGCCTTGTCCAGCAAAGGCACTGCCTGAGAGTTGGCCGGGCCGTAGGCGATGTTTTCCGAGTAGGTCTTCTGCTGTTGTGGCTGCACCGAGAACGCGATGAATTTCTTCGCCGCTTCGGCGCGCTTGGCGTCCAGGCCTTTCGGAATGGCCCAGGCATCGAAGTCGTAGATACCGCCGTTCCACACCACTTTCAGATTGGATTCTTTCTGCACGGCAGCAATACGACCGTTGTAGGCCGAGCTCATGACCACGTCACCGGAAGCGAGGTATTGCGGCGGCTGGGCGCCGGCTTCCCACCACTGGATGTTCGGTTTCAACTCATCCAGTTTCTTGAACGCGCGATCCTGACCGCCCTTGCTGGCCAGTTCCTTGTACACGTCTTTCGGCGCAACGCCGTCGGCCATCAGTGCGAATTCGAGGGTGTACTTGGCGCCTTTGCGCAGGCCGCGCTTGCCCGGGAATTTTTTGGTGTCCCAGAAATCCGCCCAGCTGGTCGGTGCGGTTTTCAGCTTGTCGGCGTTGTAGGCCAGCACGGTCGACCACACGAAGAAGCCCACGCCGCACGGCTGGATCGCGCCTTTGACGTAGTCTTCGGACTTGCCGAACAGCGCAGGATCCAGTTGCTCGAACATGTCTTCGTCGCAGCCACGGGACAGTTCCGGCGATTCAACCTCTACCAGATCCCAGGACACGCTCTTGGTGTCGACCATGGCTTTGACCTTGGCCATTTCACCGTTGTACTCGCCGGCGACGATCTTGCCGTTGCCCGCCGCTTCCCACGGTGCGTAGAAGGCTTTGACTTGCGCCGCCTTGTTCGCCCCGCCAAACGACACCACGGTCAGATCCGGGCCGGCGGCCATTGCGCTTGCCGCACCCATCAGGCCCAGGGTCAGGGCTGTGAACTTCAGGGATCTCAACATTTATTGTTCTCTCCACGTGCAGGGTTGGTGTTGGTATTGCGGGGCGTTTCAGTGCGCCTCATGGGGACGCCCTCACTTAGTTTCCTCACCGCGTTGTCGCCTTAAAGCGGGCCAGGCAAGGCGCAGGCCGAAGGGAATGGTGTTCCCTTTCCAAGGCCTGCAACGCAGCATGGCCCGCTTTAAGGCACAACCCGAAGGGCCGGGCCTGCTGTTGTGCAGGGCTGCGTTGCTCGAAGCTTATTTGGAATGACCAAACCACGCTTCTCGCGCCTTGCCCTGCACAACAGCAGACCCGGCGCGGTGTGGAAACTAAGTGAGGGCGTCCCCTAGTGGATCGAGCGCGCGAACGTGCTCGACCTGCCAGCCAAGCGGAACCACGTCGCCGACCGCGAGCGCTGGATCGAGCTCGGCAATCGGTTGTTTCACGAAGAAGTCGGTCTTGCCGCAGACTTCCAGGCGCACCCGGACGTGGTCGCCCAGATAGATGAATTCGGCCACCCGCCCGGAGAAGCGGTTGACGCATTGGTCACTCGAACCGTTGAGGCTGACGCGCTCGGGGCGGATCGACAGGGTGACCGGTTCGCCGGTCTGGCCGATGTTGACCGCCAGCGCCTCGACCTTTTCCCCGCGCCCCAGCTCGACCACGCAGCGCTCGCCGCTCTGGCTGAGCAGGCGACCGTTGAGGCGGTTGTTCTCGCCGATGAAGTTGGCGACGAAGGTGTTTTTCGGTTCTTCGTAGAGGGTGCGCGGCGGGGCGATCTGCTGGATCTCGCCCTGGTGGAACACGGCCACGCGGTCGGACATGGTCAGGGCTTCGCCCTGGTCGTGGGTCACGTAGACCACAGTCACGCCGAGGCGCTGGTGCAGGTGTTTGATTTCCATCTGCATGTGTTCACGCAGTTGCTTGTCGAGGGCGCCGAGGGGTTCGTCCATCAACACCAGTTGCGGCTCGAACACCAGCGCGCGGGCCAAAGCCACACGTTGTTGCTGACCGCCGGACAATTGCGCCGGATAACGCGATGCGAACGCATCAAGCTGGACCATGCTCAGGACTTTCTTGACCTTGTCGCTGACGTCGCTTTTGTTCAGGCCACGCACGGTCAGCGGAAACGCCAGGTTTTCAGCGACGGTCATGTGCGGGAACAGCGCGTAGTTCTGGAACACCATGCCGATGTCGCGCTTGTGCGGCGGCACGTTGTTGATCGCCCGCCCGGCGAGGAGGATTTCACCGGCGGTCGGCGTTTCGAAACCGGCGAGCATCATCAGGCTGGTGGTCTTGCCCGAGCCGGACGGCCCGAGCAAGGTGAGGAATTCGCCCTTGCGAATGTCCAGGTTGAGGTCTTTGACGATCAGGTTCTCGCCGTCGTAGCTCTTCTGCACTCCACGAAAGCTGACCAGCACATCGCTGGCCCCTGCGTTTGATTCGACCTGGCTCATACCCACACCTTTGTTATTGATGACTGCTGTGGGATTAAGCCTAGTGGCTGCTTGCAGTCACGCAAATCGGGGCGCAGGAGAGAATTGCCTCAGCCGGATGGAAGGCCGGGGGTAGGGATTGCCCTACAAGGATGGCGTGTTTTGGCAAACCCGACGCATGGGTCGGGGCTCAAGCCGTCAGAACCGGCAAAAGCGCCTGTCGCTATTGGATATGTCGCTCAGAGGAGCTTGTGTTCCATCGCATACTTCACCAGCTCGGCGAGCGAAGTGATGTTGAGTTTCTGCATCAGCCGCGCCTTGTGGGTACTGATGGTCTTGCTGCTCAGGGCCAGTTGTTGGGCGATGTCGTTGACGTTGGCGCCTTGCGCCAGGCGTTCGAACACCGAGAATTCGCGCTCCGACAGCAACGAGTGCAGTGGTCGCGCATCGGTCAGGCCGACTTCGAAGACCATGCGGTCGGCCAGCTCCGGGTCGATGTAGCGCCCGCCCGCCGCCACTTTGCGAATGGCCGTCAGCAGCAGCGCCGGATCGCTGTCCTTGGTGGCATAACCGGCGGCGCCGACCTTCAGCGCCCGGGCGGCCATCTGTGCTTCGTCGTGCATCGACAGCACCAGAATCGCCGGCGGATGGTTCAGCGCGCGGATTCGTGGAATCGCTTCGAGCCCGTTGACGCCGGGCATCGAGATGTCCAGCAACACCACTTCGCAGGGCACATTGCGCAGGGTTTCGAGCAATTGCTCGCCGTTGCTCGCCTCCCCCACTACTTGCAGATCCTTGGCCAGGCCGATCAATTGCTTGATGCCTTCGCGAACGATGGTGTGGTCTTCGGCTACCAGTACACGGATCACTTACTTCTCCTCATCCAGTGGCACCCGCACGCTCAGCGTGGTGCCCTCGCCCGGCTCGCTGTCGAGTGACAGCTGCCCGCCCATGATCAACACCCGCTCGCGCATGCCCACCAGTCCAAAGGATGTCGGCCTGCCGGCAGCGGCGACAAATCCTACGCCATCATCGCTGACCGTCAGACACAATTCGTTGCCTTCCTGCGTCAGCGTCAGTTCCACAGTATGCGCCTGAGCATGGCGCATGACGTTGGTCAACGCCTCCTGAAGAATACGGAACAGGCCGATGGCCTTGGCGTCGCTGAGGGGCGCAAGGTTGTCCGGTACCTGCACCAGACACGGAATCTGCGTGCGCGCCTCGAACCGCCGCGCCTGCCACTCGATGGCCGAGGCGATCCCGGCATCGAGAATCGGCGGGCGCAGCGCCGTCGCCACATCCCGCACCAGCTGGAACAACTGGGCAATCAGGCGCTTCATGCTGTTCAAGCGCTCGTTCAGACCCGGATCAAGTTGCGCGTAGGCCAGTTCGCACATCGACGTTTCCAGTTTCAGCACCGTCAGCATCTGCCCCAGTTCATCGTGAACCTCCCGGGCGATGCGCGCCTTTTCCTCTTCCCGCACGCTTTCCAGGTGCGCCGACAGTTCGCGCAGTTGTTCGCGGGAGGCCGCCAGCTCCAGTTCGATGCGTTTACTTTCGGTGATGTCCCAGACAATGCCGTCCCAGACATAGGCACCGCCCTCCAGCTGACGGGTGATGGCTTTGATCTCAGCCCAGCGCTGCTCGCCCTGGCGCGTGAGAATCCGGCCCTGCCACGACCAGTCGCTGTCGGTGTCCAGCGCCTGGTCCTGAGTCTGGTGATAAGCGGCCCGGTCATCCGGATGCACCAGACTGCGAAGTCCCATGTCGCGATGGGCGATGGCGGCCGGCGCATAGCCGACCAGACTTTCGCTGCCCTCGCTGATGTAGGCAAAGTCGATCTGCCCGGTTACCGGTGCACGCTCGAGACGGAACACCAGCCCCGGCACATTGGCCGCGATGCCTTGCAGCCGCGCCTCGCTTTCTTGCAACGCAGCCAGGGCACGACGGCGTTCGGTGACATCGGTGAGGTAAACCACCAGATACTCGCCATCGCGAAAACGCAGAAAACTCAGCGACACGTCCGCCGGCAGCACACTGCCATCGGCCCGCACACAATTGGTTTCAAAGCTCAGCGGCCCTTCTTCGCTGGCTCGGGCGCGTTTCCACAGGTTGAGCCAGCGATCCATGTGCAGGCCCGGTTCGAAGTCGATCAACGGTCGGTCGATGATGGCGCCCTGTGGATAACCGAGCATGTTTTCTGCCGCACGGTTGGCGTAGCGCACATGGCTGTCCCAATTGACCCAGAGAATGCCGACGGTGCTCTGATCGATGGAAAACTGGGTCAGGCGCAAGGCCTCTTCGCTGGCGGCGCGCAGGGCGATGTCTTCACGCGCGTCGAGCAGGCGCTGTTCAAGACTGCGCTGCTGGCGGCGCTGCCAGAAGACGATGGCCACGCAACTGAGCAGTAGCACCGCGAACAACAGACTCAGGTTCTGCCAGAAGCCCGGCGATTCGGAGAGTCGCGGATATTTGGGTTGCAGCCATTGCGCATGCAGGCGCTCCAGATCCTTGGCCGGGATTGCGCGCAAGGCACTCTCGACGATCCCGGCCAGCTCCGGCCAGTCACGACGGGTGCCGATGCGCAGCAGTTGCGGCAGACCGATGTCACCGACCACCACCAGCCCGGCAAACTCCGGTTCCGCCGACAGCCGCCCGAGCTGCGCCTCATCGACCACCGCGTAGGACGCCTGCTGACTCAGCAACAGTTGCAGCGCCTGGCGCTCCATCGGTACGCCTTGCAGATTCAGGTGCGGATAGTTGCCGCGCAGATAATCGGCGGTGACGCCGGGCATGCGCACGGCGACGCGGGTCTGGCTGTCGAGTTTTTCCAGCTCCACGGTCGCGCTGCTTTTCTGGTCGCTGACCACCAGTTGCGGCACACGCATGTACGGGTCGGAGAACTGCCACAGACGCAGCCCGCCCGGGGTCTGGGTCAGACCCGGGGCAATGTCGATTTCGCCGTCCCGGGCGGCGGCCTCGAGTTGGGCCAGATCCTGAAAATTGCGCCAGCTCAGTTCGACATTCAGCGCTCTGGCCAATGCCTTCATCACTTCGACATTGGCCCCCGACAGCCGCTGCAAGCGCCGGTCGTATTGCGCGTACGGCGCCTGCAGCACCAGACCGACACGCAATTCGTTGTGCTGTGCGAGCCACTGTTGTTCGCTCGCCGATAACCGCGCGAGGTGGCTCGGTGGCGCAGGCGCCGCCCAGCCCATCAAGGGAAACGCCAGACAGCCGATAACCCACAGGCAGCAAAAACGCATCATTGAAGTCTCATACACTGACAAATTCTGACCAACCCATTAGGCTGCCGGGATAACTTCTGGCCTGGAATAACCGATGCCCCCTGTCTATCGCCTGGCAATGCCAGCATTGTGCCTGTCGCTGATCCTGCCTTGTGCGTTTTCCGTCGAAGCCGCGGATCCGGCACCTGCCCCCGCCGCAGAAAAAGCCGCCGAAGAAAAACCGGTCGAACGCCAGCCACTGCTTGAGCGTAGTCAGGAAGAAGCCGCGGCACTCGAACGCAAGGTTCCAGCCCAGGAACAACAGCAACTGCAAGCGGGCAGCGACACCTTCCTTGCCCTGTGGAAACCGGCCAACACCGCCGAACCCAAAGGCGCGGTGATCCTCATTCCCGGTGCCGGCGAAACCGCTGACTGGCCCCAAGCGATCGGCCCGTTGCGCCGCAAGTTGCCGGACGTCGAGTGGAGCAGCCTGAGTATCACCCTGCCCGATCTGCAAAGCGATGCCATCGCCCCGCGCGTGGTCGAAGCCCCCGCCGCAGCGAAAACCGCTGACCCCGGCAGCAAGGATTCGACCACCGCCGAGCCGATCGAACAAGCCGCCGGCGGCGAAGCCGACGTGGCCGACAAGGTCGTTGCCGAAACCACCGAGGAGCAGTCCAAGGCCGATGCCGAGCGAATTTTCGCCCGCATCGACGCCGCGCTGGCCTACGCCGAACAACAGAGCGCGCGCAGCATCGTCGTCCTCGGCCATGGCACCGGTGCTTACTGGGCGGCGCGCTACATGAGCGAGCGACAAAGCTCGCAGGTCGAGAAGCTGGTCCTGGTAGCCGCGCAGACCCCGGCCAAGGCCCAACCGCAACTGGTGGAACTGACGCCGACCCTGAAGCTGCCGACCGCGGACATTTTCTACATGGATAAAGCGCTGGACCGCAACGCGGCACTGGAGCGCATGCAGGCGAGCAAGCGACTGAAGACCTCCGCGTTCAGTCAGGTCGCACTCAAGGCTTTGCCGGACAACAAGGCCGAGCAGGAGCAGTTGTTCCGCCGGGTGCGGGGCTGGTTGAATCCGCAGAGCCCGGACTGACAAAGCGCAGAAAAAAAATCGCAGCCCAACGCTGCGATTTTTTTATGCCTAGCGAAAATCCCGCCGTTCGCGAATCAACGTGTAGGCATTGTGCAATTCGCGGGTCCTGTCGGTGGCCTCACGCACCTGCGCCGGCGTGGCCCCAGTCCCGGCCACCTTGTCCGGGTGATGCCGGCTGAGCAGACGCCGATAGGCGCGTTTGATCTGTGCCGGTTCGCTGGTGGCTGAGACGCCGAGCAGGCGCATCGCTTCCTGATAGCTCACCGCCGCGCTGACGATCGGACGCTTGTGTGGCTCGTAGTCCGCCGCCAGCGCCTGGATCTGCTGGGTCGTCCAGCCCAGCCACTTGCCCCACTGCGCCAGCAATTCCCGCTCGCTGACGCCGGCCCGACCATCGGCGAAGACCATTCGCCAGCAGGCGCGCAATACACCTTCAGCCGCGTGAGGTTGAGTGCTCAATCGACGCAGATAACCGCGCAGATTGTCGTTGCCGGACTTGCCGCGATTGAACGCGGCAATCGCCCGGCGCTGCGCCGGCTCGCTCATTTCCAGCGCGCGCATCTCATGCCGCGCCTGCTGGATGTGACCGTCCGTGACCCGCCCGTCGCTCTTGGCCAGACGCCCGAGCAACACGAATAACAGTTCGTCGTTGCGCAGCATCGGCCGCCCGCCGAGTTTTTCCCGCAAATGCCCCCAGCTCTGCAAATGCAGGCGCCGATCCAGCGCCTGCCCCAACAAAGCCCCAAGCATGGCCCCCGGAATGCTCGCGATAGCAAAACCCGCTCCGGCTCCAATCAGAGTCCCTGGCCACAACATATCAGCGACTCGCTTCTATCAAGGCTTCGGCTTCGGCCAGACGCTCGTGGGTACCGACATCGACCCAGTGACCTTTCAGTCGCTCGCCGGTCACCTGCGCCTCCGCCATGGCTTTACGCAGCAGCGGCGCCAGTTTGAAGGCACCGTTGCTGCAGCCATCGAACAACTGCGGGTGCAGCACGGCGATGCCGCTGTAGGTCAGGGTCGCCGCGTCAGCCTGGCCATCACGCACCTGGCCGTCGGTCAGGGTGAAGTCGCCTGTCGGGTGATGGGCCGGGTTGTCCGCCAGCACCAGATGCGCCAGCCCGGTGATCGGCTGATGCAGCACGCTGAAGTCGTAATCCGTCCAGATGTCACCGTTGACCACCAGAAACGCGTCGTCGCCCAACAGCGGCAAGGCGCGGAAAATGCCGCCGCCGGTTTCCAGTGGCTCGCCCTCCGGCGAGTACTGGATCGACACGCCGAACTGCGAACCATCGCCCAGATGATCTTCGATCTGCTGGCCGAGCCAGGCATGGTTGATCACGATCTCATTGAAACCGGCTGCGGCCAGGGCACGCAGGTGATATTCAATCAGCGGCACCCCACCGGCTCGCACCAGCGGTTTGGGGGTGGTCAGGGTCAGCGGGCGCATGCGCTCGCCTTTGCCGGCCGCCAGAATCATTGCCTTCATGCCGTCACTCCACCACGCAGGCTGGCGAGCAGTGCCTGCAGATCCGCCAGCTCGGGACGGCGGGCGACGACCGCTTCTATATAAGAGAAGAAACGCGGCACATCACCGAGGTAACGCGGCTTGCCGTCGCGATGGCAGATACGGGCGAAGATGCCGATGACTTTCAGATGACGCTGCACGCCCATCAGATCGCTGGCGCGCATAAACTCTTCGAAGCCCGGCTGCACCGGGATGTTCAGTGCTGACGCCTGCTGCCAGTAGCTTTCCAGCCAGCCGCGCACACGCTCTTCTGGCCAGCTGAGGAAGGCGTCCTTGAACAGGCAGGTCACGTCGTAGGTCACCGGGCCATACACCGCGTCCTGGAAATCCAGCACGCCGGGATTCGGCTCGCTGAGCATCAGGTTGCGCGGCATGTAGTCGCGGTGCACCAGCACTTTCGGCTGGGCCAGGGCGCTGTCGATCAGCAGCTCGCTGACCTTTTGCCACTGCTGCTGTTGGGTGGCATCGAACTCGACGCCCAACTCGCGTTTCACGTACCACTCGGGAAACAGTTCCAGCTCGCGGCGCAACAACGCGACGTCATAGCTCGGCAGCGGTGCCACCATCGGCAACTGCTGAAAAGCCAGCAGCGCTTGCAGGGCATCGCTGAATAACGCTTCGGCATTTTCGCTGTCGATCACGTCCAGATAGGTCTGGTTGCCCAGGTCATTGAGCAAAAGAAAGCCACGTTCGAGGTCTTCGGCATAAATTTTCGGCACGTTGATACCGGATTTCGCCAGCAAAAAGGCGATATCCACGAACGGTTTGCAGTTTTCCTGAGGCGGCGGCGCGTCCATCACGACGAAGCTGCGACCCGCGCCTTCCCAACGGAAATACCGGCGGAAACTCGCGTCGCTGCTGGCCGCGGTCAACGTGGCCGGGGGTACGGCTCCCCAGCCCTGATCTGCAAAAAGGGTTGCCAACTGTTCATCGAGCCAAACTTTCAGGTGTTGCAAGCGTACATCTTGATCAGGCATTGCAAGGGTCTCCGACGGCGCTAGCCGTCAAGCGGGTCATGCTTTATTATCCAGCATCTTTTTCAGACCATCGAGAGGCGTGCGGCCCACACCGCGGGCAGATGGCACGCAGGAAGCCCGGACTAATAAGATGGCATTGAAATCCCCCGCGTTTCGTAAAAAATTTCCGTTGTTGGTAACCGGCAGTCTGCTGGCTATGCAACCTCTGGCCAGTTCATTCGTTGTTGCCGCCGAGCAGTATGACTGCGCCGTCTCGGCAACGGGTGGCTGGGCCTGCTCGCCGAAGACGCCGGCCGCTGCCTTGCCGCCGCGTCCCGTGCATGACGGCAGTGCCGTCAGCGCCGCTGGCGAAGCCCCGGCCGAGAGCGGCTCCACTGCGGAGTCCGGGCCCAAGCCGGTACTGGTTACCGAGTCCAAGGGCCGCGGCCTGAAATCCCGTAGCGAAGACTACAGTCACCTCGACTGGGTTCCGCGCGAGAAGCTCACTGCCGCCCAACTGGCCGAGACCGGTCCTTACTGCTCTGGTTCCTATATCGAACCGATTCGTCCTGGCATGAATGACAAGACGAATAAAAGTGATGCCCCGACCTTCATCGGCGCCAAGGCGTCGCGTTATCAGCAGGATTCGCAGGTTGCGAGTCTGGCCGGTGACGTGGTCATGCGTCAGGGCAGCATGCAGGTCGAAGCCGACGAGGCCAACCTGTATCAGGCCGAAAGCCGTGGCGAACTGGCGGGCAACGTGCGCATTCGCGACAACGGCGCGCTGATCGTCGGCGACCACGCCGACGTGCAGCTCGACACCGGTGAAGCCAAGGTCGACAACGCCGAATACGTCATGCACAAGTCGCGCATCCGCGGTAACGCGCTGTACGCCAAGCGTGCCGAAAACGCGATCATCCGTCTGAAGGACGGCACGTACACCACGTGCGAACCGAACAGCAACGCCTGGCAGCTCAAGGGCAACAACATCACCCTGAACCCTGCCACCGGCTTCGGTACCGCGACCAACGTGACGCTGCGGGTCAAGGACATTCCGGTCCTGTACACGCCGTACATCTACTTCCCGATCGACGATCGTCGTCAGTCGGGTTTCCTGCCGCCGACCATCGGCACCGGCAGCGACACCGGCTTCATGCTGGTGACCCCGTACTACTTCAACCTGGCGCCGAACTACGATGCCACGTTGTATCCACGTTACATGGCTAAACGCGGCCTGTTGATGGAAGGCGAATTCCGCTACCTCACCAAGTCCAGCGAAGGTCAGTTCGGTGCGGCGTACCTCAACGACGAGGAAACCGAGCGCAGCAAACAGACCGACTACCAAAAGAATCGCTACATGTACAACTGGCAACACAAGGGCGGTCTCGACTCCCGCGTGTTCACCCAGGTTGACTACACCAAGATCAGCGACCCCTACTACTTCCAGGATCTGCAGACCGATCAGATCGGCGTGAAAAGTGCCGACTTCGTGAACCAGCAGGGCTCGGTCACCTATCGTGGTGACAGCTACACCGCCCGCTTGAACGCCCAGGCGTACCAACTGGCAACCGTATCGAACATCACGCCATATGACCGTCTGCCGCAGATCACCTTCAATGGTCAGCTGCCGTATCATCCGGAGGGTCTGAACTTCGATTACGAGACCGAGATCGTTCGGTTTGACCGCGATCTGAAGGACGGCAATTTCGTCAACGAAGACGGCACGATCGAGCGCCGCCTCGATAACAACGTGTTCGGCCTGGCTCGCGCCAACGGTGACCGTCTGAACCTGAAACCAGGCGTCAGCCTGCCGATGAACTGGACCTATGGCTTCTTGAAGCCGTCGCTCAAGTACCAGTACACCCAGTACCAACTGGATCTGGATGGTCAAGGCAAACGCGACATTGCGACGCAAAATGCCGAGCAAAACAAACTCAACGGCACCTTCGACAGCAACCAGAGTCGTGGCGTCCCTATCGCCAGCGTTGACGGTGGCCTGTACTTCGACCGCAATACGTCCTTCTTTGGCAAGAACTACCGCCAGACGCTTGAACCGCGCATGTTCTACCTCTATGTGCCGAAGGTGGATCAGGAAGACATTCCGGTATTCGATACCAGCGAATACACCTTCAACTATGCGTCGCTGTTCCGCGACAACCGCTTCTCCGGCGCCGACCGTGTCGGCGACGAGAACAAGCTGTCGCTGGGCGTGACCAGTCGCTGGATCGAAGACGACGGGTTCGAGCGTCAACGCATCAGCGTCGGCCAGGCTCTCTACTTCAAGGATCGCGAAGTCCAACTGCCAGGCATCGCGTTCAACGACCGCGACGACGCCAAGGCCAATGTTTCGCCTTACGCGCTGGAATACGAATACCGCTGGAACCGCGACTGGCGCACCACGGCCGACTACAACTGGGATCCGGACAGCCGCAGCCCGCGTTCCGGTAGCGCGATGTTCCACTACCAGCCTGAAGACAACCCGAACAAGGTGGTCAACGTCGGCTATCGCTATCGCAACGACCAGGTCCGCTACGACCAGAACACCGGTAAATGGGCCGTTGGCGGTGGTGACTACGGCACGCCTGGCCAGCCTGGCTACGTGAAGGACTACTACAAGATCCAGCAGCATGATTTCTCGGTCATCTGGCCGATCGTTCCGCAGTGGAGCGCGATCAGCCGCTGGCAGTACGACTACAACCGCAACCGCACGCTGGAAGCCTTCGGTGGTTTCGAATATGACAACTGCTGCTGGAAACTGCGCCTGATCAACCGTTACTGGGTCAGCTATGACGAATTCAGTCAGAACGCCCCGGAAAACGAAAAAGGCGACCACGGCGTCTTCCTCCAAATTGTTCTGAAGGGACTCGGCGGCCTCACCGGCGCCAAGGTAGAGAGCTTCCTCGACAAAGGCATCCAAGGTTATCGTCAACGTGAAGACCAAGCTTTCTGATTGTCTGCGCCCGCTGATGCTGGGCGCGCTGTTCCTGGGTACCGCGGCTAACGCCGCGGTGCAGTCCATCGATAAGGTTGTGGCCATCGTCGACAACGACGTGGTCATGCAGAGCCAGCTGGATCAACGCGTCCACGAAGTTCAGCAAACCATCGCCAAGCGTGGCGGCGGCTTGCCGCCTCCGGGCGTACTGGATCAACAGGTGCTCGAGCGCCTGATCGTCGAGAACCTGCAACTGCAGATCGGCGAACGTTCCGGCATCCGCATCACCGATGAAGAGCTGAACCAGGCGGTCGGCACCATTGCCCAGCGCAACAACATGACCCCGGAGCAGTTCCGCATCGCCCTGTCCCGCGATGGCCTGTCCTACGAGGACGCTCGCGAGCAGATCCGTCGTGAAATGATCATCAGCCGTGTACGCCAGCGTCGTGTGGCCGAACGTATTCAGGTCTCGGAACAGGAAGTGAAGAACTTCCTCGCCTCCGATCTGGGCAAGATGCAACTGTCCGAAGAGCTGCATCTGGCCAACATCCTGATTCCGACCCCGGAAAGCGCCAACTCCGAAGCGATTCAGAGTGCTGCTCGCAAGGCAATGGACGTTTACCAGCAGCTCAAGCAAGGTGCCGACTTCGGCCAGATGGCCGTGGCCTACTCCGCAAGTGACAACGCCTTGGAAGGCGGCGATATGGGCTGGCGTAAAGCCGCTCAACTGCCACCGCCGTTCGACCGTGAACTGAGCAGCATGACACCGGGTGACATCACTCAACCGGCACGCACTCCAGGTGGTTTCATCATCCTGAAGCTGCTGGAAAAGCGTGGTGGCGAGAGCCAGATGCGCGACGAAGTGCATGTGCGTCACATCCTGGTCAAGCCAAGTCCGGTTCGCGACGAAGCCAAGACCAAGGAACTGGCTCAGTCGCTCTACAACCGCATCGAAGCCGGTGAAGATTTCGCCGAACTGGCCAAGAAGTATTCGGAAGACCCGGGCTCCGCCCTCAACGGCGGCGACCTGAACTGGATCGACCCGAACGCACTGGTACCGGAATTCCGCGCCGTGATGGCCAAGTCCCCGCAGGGTCAGCTGTCCAAGCCGTTCCAGACCCAGTACGGCTGGCACGTTCTGGAAGTCCTTGGCCGTCGCGCCACCGACAGCACCGAACAGGCCCGTGAGCAGCAAGCAATGACCGTACTGCGTAACCGCAAATACGACGAAGAGCTGCAAACCTGGCTGCGTCAGATCCGTGACGAAGCGTACGTAGAGATCAAACTCCCTGGTGCAGACCAGGCAGCGCAGTGAAACCCAAGCGTTTCGCGCTGACACCCGGCGAACCGGCCGGCATCGGTCCCGACCTGTGCCTGCTGCTCGCCTCGCAAGCCCAGCCACATCCCCTGATTGCCATCACCAGCCGCGACCTGCTCCAAGAGCGGGCCGCGCAGTTGGGGCTGGCCGTCAGCCTGCTGGAAGTCGCACCAGGCAACTGGCCGGACGCTCCGGCGCCCGCCAACAGCCTGTACGTCTGGGACACCCCGCTCAGCGCCCCCGTGGTCGCCGGGCAACTGGACAAGGCCAACGCCGCATTCGTCCTCGAAACCCTGACCCGCGCCGGCAATGGCTGCCTGAACGGTGATTTCGCCGGGATGATCACCGCCCCGGTTCACAAAGGCGTGATCAACGAATCGGGTATCGCGTTTTCCGGTCACACCGAATTTCTCGCCGACCTGACCCACACCGCCCAAGTGGTAATGATGCTCGCCACCCGCGGTTTGCGCGTGGCGCTGGTCACCACTCACCTGCCCTTGCGCGACATCGCCGATGCGATCACGCCGGAGCGGCTGGAACGGGTCACGCGGATTCTGCACGCCGACCTGCAACAAAAATTCGGCATCGCCCAACCGCGCATCCTGGTCTGCGGGCTCAACCCGCACGCCGGTGAAGGCGGACACCTGGGCCATGAAGAAATCGACATCATCGAACCCACATTGGAGCGCCTGCGCGGCGAGGGCATGGACCTTCTTGGCCCGCTGCCTGCCGACACTCTGTTTACCCCCAAATATCTGGAGCACTGCGACGCAGTGCTGGCGATGTACCACGACCAGGGCCTGCCCGTGCTGAAGTACAAAGGCTTCGGCGCTGCGGTCAACGTGACCCTGGGCCTGCCGATCATCCGCACGTCGGTCGACCATGGCACCGCCCTGGATCTGGCCGGCAGCGGCAGGATCGACACCGGCAGCCTGCAAGTCGCCCTGGAAACCGCCTATCAGATGGCCGAGACCCGTTTATGACCGAGCAATACCAACACAAGGCGCGCAAACGCTTTGGCCAGAACTTCCTGCATGATGCCGGCGTCATCGACCGCATCCTGCGCTCCATCAGTGCCAAGGCCGGCGACCGCATGCTGGAGATCGGCCCGGGCCAGGGCGCATTGACCGCCGGCATCCTCAACTCCGGCGCCCAGCTGGACGTGGTGGAGCTGGACAAGGACCTGATCCCGATCCTCAATCAGCAGTTCGCCGGCAAGAGCAATTTCAACCTGCATCAGGGCGATGCGCTGAAGTTCGACTTCAACAGCCTGAATGCTGCGCCGAACAGCCTGCGCGTGGTCGGCAACCTGCCGTACAACATCTCCACGCCTCTCATTTTCCACCTGCTGAACAACGCCGGCATCATCCGCGACATGCACTTCATGCTGCAGAAGGAAGTGGTCGAACGTCTGGCCGCAGGTCCGGGTGGTGGTGACTGGGGTCGGTTGTCGATCATGGTTCAGTACCATTGCCGCGTAGAGCATCTGTTCAACGTGGGGCCGGGCGCATTCAACCCGCCACCGAAAGTCGACTCGGCCATCGTTCGCCTGGTGCCGCACGCGGTTCTGCCGCACCCGGCCAAGGATCATCGCCTGCTCGAACGCGTGGTTCGCGAAGCTTTCAACCAGCGCCGCAAAACCCTGCGCAACACCCTCAAACAACTGCTCAGCAACGCTGAAATCGAAGCCGCCGGCGTTGATGGCAGTCTGCGTCCCGAGCAACTGGATCTGGCGGCATTCGTACGTCTGGCCGACCAGCTCGCGGTACAGGTCCCGGCAACCCCCGCCGCCGACTGACAGCCGATGAACGCTATCGGGCAGGACGCCACTCTGGTTTACTGCCCGATACTTGCCTAGACTGATTCCCCATCAGCTACGCCTCGCGTTCCGCTTCGTTTAAGGCCCTTTTGCATGTCCGATCCTCGTTATCAGGTCGATGTCAGCGTCGTTACCCACTATCTGGCAGACCAATCGCAACCCGAGCACGACCGCTTCGCCTTCGCCTACACCATCACCGTGCAGAATAATGGCGAGCAGCCCGCACGCCTGATGTCGCGTCACTGGGTGATCACTGACGGCGACGGCCATGTCGAAGAAGTCCGCGGCGCCGGTGTCGTCGGCCAGCAACCACTGATCGATTCAGGCAAAAGCCACACGTACAGCAGCGGCACGGTCATGACCACCAAGGTCGGCACCATGCAAGGCACTTACGAAATGGTTGCCAGCGACGGCAAACATTTCGACGCAATCATCAAGCCCTTCCGCCTCGCCGTCCCCGGAGCCCTGCACTGATGGCGACGTATGCCGTGGGGGACCTGCAAGGCTGCCTCGAACCGCTGAAATGCCTGCTCAAGCAGGTTGCGTTCGATCCGGCGATCGATCGGCTGTGGCTGGTCGGCGACCTGGTCAACCGTGGCCCGCAATCGCTGGAAACCCTGCGTTTTCTATATGGCATGCGTGAATCGCTGGTTTGCGTGCTGGGCAATCACGACCTGCACCTGCTGGCGGCCGCTAAAAAGATCGAGCGCCTGAAAAA
Source organism: Pseudomonas sp. 3-2 (assembly GCF_019710535.1). Taxonomy (NCBI): domain Bacteria; kingdom Pseudomonadati; phylum Pseudomonadota; class Gammaproteobacteria; order Pseudomonadales; family Pseudomonadaceae; genus Pseudomonas; species Pseudomonas sp. 3-2. Next base: position 5,802,020 of record NZ_CP081200.1, read on the forward strand.
GTCCGACACCCTGCGCGAGATTATCGAAGCCCCCGACGGCCCGGTGCTGATGGAGTGGTTGCGTCAGCAAAAGCTGATGCACTACGACGAAGTGCGTGATGTCGCCATGGCCCACGCCGGCATCCCGCCGCAATGGTCGCTGCGGCGCGCTCTGAAGTGCGCCGCCGAAGTCGAAACCGCCCTGCGCGACGACAATCTGTTTCCCGCCTACCTCGACGGCATGTACGGCAACGAACCGGCGAAGTGGGACAACGATCTCAAAGGCGTCACCCGCCTGCGAGTCATCACCAACTATTTCACGCGCATGCGCTTCTGCACCGCCGAAGGCAAGCTTGACCTCAAGAGCAAGGAAGGCCTCGACACCGCGCCACCGGGGTATAAGCCCTGGTTCCAGCACAAGGAGCGCAAGACCAAAGGTCTGCGGATCATCTTCGGTCACTGGGCGGCGCTGGAAGGCAATGTCCATGAGCCAGGCATCTGCGCACTGGACACCGGTTGTGTCTGGGGCGGCAGTCTGACCCTGATGAACGTCGACAGCGGCGAACGCCTGTCATGCAAATGCGATGAGCATGGAGGCATTGCCCCAACCGTCGCACCACTTATCCCCGAAACTTCGCCAGTCAGCGTCCCGCGTTAGACTGCGCTATCAGCCGAGCAACAGGAACCCGCCATGAGCGAATTCAAACGTATTCCCCCAGAGCAGGCCCAGGCCCTGCGCGAGCAAGGTGCAGTCGTGGTCGACGTTCGCGACCCGGCGACCTTCGCCGCCCTGCACATCAGCGGCTCGAAGCATCTGGATAATCATTCCCTGCATGCTTTCATCCAGGGCGCCGACCTCGATGCTCCGACCGTCGTGGTCTGCTATCACGGCAACTCGAGCCAGGGTGCTGCGGCGTACCTCGTGAGCCAGGGCTTCTCCGACGTCTACAGCATGGACGGCGGCTTCGAACTGTGGCGTACGACTTTTCCTTCGGAAACCGCGCAAGGCACCTCCGAATAATTTTTTTGTAACGCGCAGGCCCCGGCTCCCGTGGGCCTGCGCCGGCAGACGAACGGTCTTGCCACAACTAATTACGTATCTCGCCTTTACCTCCCGAATTCCCAACTATCCTTAAGCCCAGGCCATCCAAAACAGGGGAGAGCCGGTACACCGGCGCACGGGTCATCGGGAGTGACTTTCAAGGTTGTCGACCGCGAAAGTGTTCTGGGGGGTAAACAATCAGCTGCCACAGCGGCTGCTTGCCAGCATCGACTGAGTGATCCGGCGTCGGCTCCACGTATCGAGCGAGGTGACGTCATGAGTATCTTTAGCCACTTCCAACAACGCTTCGAGTCCACACGCCAGGAAGAATTCTCCCTGCAGGAGTACCTGGAACTGTGCAAAAAGGATCGCAGTGCCTACGTTTCCGCCGCCGAGCGTCTGTTAATGGCCATCGGCGAACCGGAACTGCTCGACACCTCGACCAACTCGAGGCTGTCACGAATCTTTTCCAACAAGGTGATCCGCCGCTATCCGGCCTTTGAAGACTTCCACGGGATGGAAGAATGCATCGACCAGATCGTGTCGTATTTCCGGCATGCGGCCCAGGGCCTGGAAGAGAAGAAACAGATCCTTTACCTGCTCGGCCCCGTCGGCGGTGGTAAATCGTCCCTGGCCGAGAAGCTGAAACAACTGATGGAAAAAGTGCCCTTCTATGCCATCAAGGGCTCGCCGGTATTCGAATCGCCTCTGGGCCTGTTCAACGCCACCGAAGATGGCGCGATCCTCGAGGAAGACTTCGGCATTCCACGGCGCTACCTGAACACCATCATGTCGCCATGGGCCACCAAGCGCCTGGCCGAATTCGGCGGCGACATCAGCCAGTTCCGCGTGGTCAAGCTGTACCCGTCGATCCTCAACCAGATCGCCGTGGCCAAGACCGAACCGGGTGACGAAAACAACCAGGACATCTCCGCACTGGTGGGCAAGGTCGATATCCGCAAACTCGAAGAGTTTCCGCAGAACGACGCCGACGCCTACAGCTACTCCGGTGCGCTGTGTCGGGCCAACCAGGGCCTGATGGAGTTCGTCGAGATGTTCAAGGCACCGATCAAGGTGCTCCACCCGTTGCTGACCGCCACTCAGGAAGGCAACTACAACAGTACCGAAGGCCTGGGAGCGATTCCTTTCACCGGGATTTTGCTGGCCCACTCCAACGAGTCGGAGTGGCACACCTTCCGCAACAACAAGAACAACGAAGCCTTCATCGACCGGATCTACATCGTCAAGGTGCCGTACTGCCTGCGGGTCAGCGACGAAGTGAAGATCTACGACAAGCTGCTGTTCAATAGCTCCCTGTCCAAGGCCCATTGCGCGCCGGACACCTTGAAGATGCTGGCGCAGTTCACTGTGCTGTCACGCCTGAAGGAGCCGGAAAACTCCAACATCTATTCCAAGATGCGCGTGTATGACGGCGAAAACCTCAAGGACACCGATCCGAAGGCCAAGTCTATCCAGGAGTACCGCGATGCAGCGGGCGTCGACGAAGGCATGAACGGTCTGTCGACCCGGTTCGCGTTCAAGATCCTGTCCAAGGTCTTCAACTTCGATCCGCACGAAATCGCCGCCAACCCGGTGCACCTGCTCTATGTGCTGGAGCAGCAGATCGAACAGGAACAGTTCCAGGCCGAAACCCGCGAGCGCTACCTGCGCTACCTGAAAGAATACCTGGCGCCGCGTTATATCGAATTCATCGGCAAGGAAATCCAGACCGCCTACCTCGAGTCTTACAGCGAGTACGGCCAGAACATCTTCGACCGCTACGTGCTGTATGCGGACTTCTGGATTCAGGATCAGGAATACCGCGATCCGGAAACCGGCGAGATCCTCAACCGCGTTGCCCTCAACGAGGAGCTGGAAAAGATCGAAAAACCGGCCGGCATCAGCAATCCGAAGGATTTCCGCAACGAGATCGTCAACTTCGTGTTGCGTGCCCGGGCCAACAACAACGGCAAGAACCCGACCTGGCTCAGCTACGAAAAACTGCGGGTGGTCATCGAGAAGAAAATGTTCTCGAACACCGAGGACCTGCTGCCAGTCATCAGCTTCAACGCCAAGGCCAGCAAAGAGGATCAACAGAAACACAACGACTTCGTTACACGAATGGTCGAACGCGGCTACACCGACAAACAGGTACGACTGCTCTCCGAGTGGTATCTGCGGGTCCGGAAATCGCAGTAAAGCAGCTGCAAGCTACAAGCTTCGAGCTGCAAGTAAAAAGCGCATGAGCCTGATGCCAGGGCATATGCCTGCACTTGCGGCTCGCAGCTCACTACTTGAAGCTGCCCGGAGGGCCTCCTATGAGCTATGTGATCGACCGACGTCTCAATGGCAAGAACAAGAGCACGGTGAACCGTCAGCGCTTCCTGCGGCGTTACCGTGACCACATCAAGAAGGCTGTCGAAGAGGCGGTCAGCCGGCGTTCCATTACGGATATGGAGCACGGTGAGCAGATCAGCATTCCCGGTCGCGATATCGACGAGCCGGTGCTTCACCATGGTCGCGGCGGCAAGCAGACGGTGGTCCATCCCGGCAACAAGGAGTTCACCGCCGGCGAACATATTGCCCGTCCGCCGGGAGGCGGAGGTGGCCGTGGGCCAGGCAAGGCTGGCAACTCCGGCGAAGGCATGGACGAGTTCGTCTTCCAGATCACCCAGGAAGAATTCCTCGAATTCATGTTCGAGGACCTCGAACTGCCCAACCTCGTCAAGCGCAACCTGACCGGCACCGACACCTTCAAGACGGTACGTGCGGGGATCAGCAACGAGGGCAACCCGTCGCGGATCAACATCATCCGTACCCTGCGTTCGGCTCATGCACGGCGCATTGCGTTGTCGGGCAGCAGCCGCGCCAAATTGCGGGAAGCCAAAGAGGAGTTGGCTCGGCTGAAACGGGAAGAGCCGGACAACTTCGGCGATATCCAGGATCTTGAAGCAGAAATCGAGCGACTCAGTGCGCGTATCCATCGCGTGCCGTTTCTCGATACCTTCGATTTGAAATACAACCTGCTGGTCAAGCAACCCAATCCCAGCTCCAAAGCCGTGATGTTCTGCCTGATGGACGTTTCCGGCTCCATGACCCAGGCGACCAAGGACATCGCCAAGCGCTTCTTCATCCTGTTGTACCTGTTCCTCAAGCGGAACTACGACAAGATCGACGTGGTGTTCATCCGCCACCACACCAGCGCCCGGGAAGTGGACGAAGAAGAGTTTTTCTATTCCCGCGAGACCGGCGGCACCATCGTTTCCAGTGCACTCAAGCTGATGCAGGAGATCATGGCCGAGCGCTACCCGAGCAACGAGTGGAACATTTACGCCGCCCAGGCTTCCGACGGCGACAACTGGAACGACGACTCGCCGATCTGCCGCGACATCCTGATCAACCAGATCATGCCATTCGTGCAGTACTACACTTACGTGGAGATCACCCCGCGCGAACATCAGGCCTTGTGGTACGAATACGAGCGCATCGCCGAAGCCTTTTCCGACACTTTTGCCCAGCAACAACTGGTCTCGGCCGGGGATATCTATCCGGTCTTCCGTGAACTCTTCCAGCGCAGGTTAGTGACATGACCGCCAAAGAGCAGAAGCGCCAACCCATTTCCACCGGCTCGGAATGGACATTCGAGCTGATCCAGACGTACGACCGTGAAATCGCCCGTATCGCGGCCCGCTATGCCCTGGATACCTATCCCAACCAGATCGAAGTGATCACCGCCGAACAGATGATGGACGCCTATGCGTCGGTCGGCATGCCGCTGGGCTATCACCATTGGTCCTACGGCAAGCACTTCCTCAGCACCGAAAAATCCTACAGTCGCGGGCAAATGGGGCTGGCGTACGAGATCGTGATCAACTCGGACCCGTGCATCGCCTACCTGATGGAAGAAAACACCATCTGCATGCAGGCGCTGGTGGTTGCGCATGCCTGCTACGGCCACAATAGCTTCTTCAAGGGCAACTATCTGTTCCGCACCTGGACCGACGCCAGTTCGATCATCGATTACCTGGTCTTCGCCAAGCAGTACATCATGCAGTGCGAGGAGCGCCACGGGATCGATGCCGTGGAGGATCTGCTCGATTCCTGCCACGCCCTGATGAACTACGGTGTCGACCGCTATAAACGTCCGTACCCGATTTCCGCCGAAGAAGAGCGGCGTCGGCAGAAGGATCGCGAAGAACACCTGCAGAAGCAGATCAACGACCTGTGGCGCACCATTCCCAAAGGCGCAGACAAGTACAGCGACAAGGACAACGCGCGCTTCCCGGCCGAACCGCAGGAAAACATCCTGTATTTCATCGAGAAACATGCTCCGCTGCTGGAGCCCTGGCAGCGCGAGATCGTGCGGATCGTGCGCAAGATCGCCCAGTATTTCTATCCACAGCGCCAGACCCAGGTGATGAACGAAGGCTGGGCGACGTTCTGGCACTACACGCTGATGAACGACCTGTACGACGAAGGCCTGGTGACCGACGGCTTCATGATGGAGTTCCTGACGTCCCACACCAGCGTGGTGTTCCAGCCTGGGTTCGACAGCCCGTATTACAACGGCATCAACCCGTATGCCCTGGGCTTTGCCATGTATCGCGACATCCGGCGCATGTGCGAAGAGCCCACGGAAGAAGACCGCCGCTGGTTCCCGGACATCGCCGGCAGCGATTGGTTATCGACCATCAAGTTCGCCATGAGCAGCTTCAAGGATGAGAGTTTCATCCTGCAATACCTGTCACCCAAGGTGATCCGCGACCTGAAGCTGTTCAGCATCCTCGATGACGACCAGAAGGACGATCTGCTGGTACCGGCGATCCATGACGAGGGTGGTTACCGGATCATTCGCGAAACGCTCGCGGCGCAATACAACCTGGGCAACCGCGAACCGAACGTGCAGATCTACAGCATCGACCGCCGCGGCGATCGCTCGCTGACCCTGCGCCACCAGCAACACGACCGCAAACCGCTGGGCGACTCCACCGAGGAGGTCCTGAAACACCTGCACCGGCTGTGGGGCTTCGACATTCATCTGGAAACCCTGCAGGGCGACCAGATCATGAAGACCCATCATGTTCCGCCCCGCAGCGAACACAGCGAGGGGGACTACGGTCGACTCGACCTGGCCGTCATTCATCTTTGATCCCGTTCAGGCCTCCGAAAGTCCGGCGCAAGGGTTATCCTGTCGGGCCAACGGAGGTTTTTTATGCAGATTTACAAGGTCGGCGGTGCGGTACGTGATCGCCTGCTGGGCAAACCGGTCACCGATATCGATTGGGTGGTGGTCGGCGCGACCACGGAAGAAATGCTTGCCAAGGGATTTCGCCCGGTCGGCGCGGATTTCCCGGTGTTTCTTCACCCGAAAAGCGGCGAGGAGTACGCCCTCGCCCGCACCGAGCGCAAGAGCGGTCGCGGTTATGGTGGCTTCACCTTTCACGCCAGCCCCGAGGTCACGCTTGAAGAGGACCTGATCCGCCGTGATCTTACGATCAACGCCATGGCCGAAGACGATCAGCAAAACCTGACGGATCCCTATCATGGCCAGCGCGATCTCGAAGAACGGATTCTGCGTCACGTTTCCCCGGCGTTTGCCGAAGATCCGCTCAGGGTTCTGCGTGTTGCGCGCTTTGCTGCCCGCTACGCGGAGCTCGGTTTCAAGGTGGCGCCCGAGACCCTGGAGCTGATGCGTCAGCTCAGCGAATCGGGCGAACTGGAAGCCCTTACCGCCGAACGCAGCTGGAAAGAGATTTCCCGCGCACTGATGGAAGATCAGCCCCAGGTATTCATTCAGGTACTGCGCGATTGCGGCGCCTTGAAGGTGCTGATGCCAGAAGTCGACGCCTTGTTCGGCGTACCGCAGCCGGAAGCCCATCACCCGGAGATCGACAGCGGCATTCACACCCTGAGCGTGCTCGAGCAATCGGCCCTGCACAAGCAACCGCTGACCGTGCGCTGGGCCTGTCTGCTGCACGACCTCGGCAAAGGCCTGACGCCAGAGGCGGAATGGCCACGACATATCGCCCATGAGCACAAAGGCCTGACATTGATCAAAGCGGTCAACGAACGCTTCAAGGCACCGAAGGACTGTCAGGAGTTGGCCTTGCTGGTCGGCCAATATCACACCCACGGGCATCGCGCCCTGGAGTTGAAAGCGTCGACTTTGCTTGAGTTGCTGCAAAGCTTTGACATTTACCGTCGACCACAGCGTTTCGAAGAATTTATCGCCGCGTGCGAGATGGACGCCCGAGGCCGCAAAGGGCTTGAGCAGCGCAGTTATCCACAGGCCGATTACCTGCGCGGTGCGGCCAATGTGGCGCGCAGCGTGGCGGTACAGCCGTTGCTGGAGAAGGGATTCAAGGGCCCGGAACTGGGCGAGGCACTCAAGCGCGAACGGCTAAAGGCGCTAAAGGCTCACAAGGAGTCGGCAGCGTTCTGAAATCAGGTGATCCGCCCTTGCGAGGACGGATCAGGCAGTTCAACGCATGCCCGAAGGCGTGAGCTGAGTACCGCGCCACTCAAATCCGACCGGTGCAAGCACCTGATCGATCTGCGCCTCAGCCCACAATGTCGCAAAGCTTTTTCCCACACCAGGATGCACCCGATCCGGCGCAATCAAAGACAGCGGCCACAGCACAAAGGCATTTTTCAGGATTTCCGCCCGAGGCAGGACCAGTCCATCGAAGTTGCCCGCCAGATCGCCGTACAGCAGCACGTCGATATCCAGCGGCAAGCCCTTGCGATCCGGCGCATAACGGCCATTGTCCGCTTCAATGAATTTCAAGCGGCGATCCAGTTCGATCAACGGCAGATCCGTAAAAGCCGACACCACGAAGTTGAAGAACGGCCCGCTCTTGATCCCCACCGGCTGGCTTTCGAACACAGGCGAACAGCGGATATCCACCAGAAACGTGGACAAGGCATCCAGACCGGCCTGCAAATGGGTTTCGCGCTCGATATTGCTACCGAGCCCGAGATAGACCTGGGTCAGCGACATCCGCGCTCGATCTCCACACCCACGCCACCCTTGGCGGCCGGTACGGCACCTGGCTTGGTCAGCTTCAGGCGCACCCAGGTGATCTTGAATTCACTCATCAGCGCTTCAACCAGACGTTCGGCGAAAGTCTCGACCAGTTGATACTGGGATTGCTCGGCAAAGGCCTGGATCCGCGTGGACACACTGGCGTAATCGAGCGCCAGGGTCAGGTCGTCACCGGCGGCGGCCGGCCGATTGTCCCAGGCGAAGCTCAGATCAAGACGCAGGCACTGTCGGATGCCGCGCTCCCAGTCGTAGGCACCGATCACGGTGTCGACTTCCAGGCCCTCGATAAACACTCTGTCCAAGCACTTCTCTCCGCTGCACGACAAGGGCGCAATGCGCCGTTAGAATCAGGGCGTCCTCGCCCGGAATAGTTAGCATGTTTTGGTTACTGGCGATCCTCGCCTACCTGCTCGGCTCTCTGTCCTTCGCCATTTTGCTCAGCCGCCTGACCGGAAATCCGGATCCGCGAATGAGTGGCTCGGGTAATGCCGGCGCCACCAACATGCTACGCCTGGCCGGACGCAAACTCGCGATCCTGACCCTGCTGGGTGATCTGTGCAAAGGCCTGCTGCCGGTGCTGATCGCTTCGGCTGTAGGCCTTTCGCTGCAGGATCAGGCGTGGATCGGCGTCTGCGCCGTGATCGGTCACCTGTTCCCGTTGTACTTCCGTTTTCGCGGCGGCAAGGGCGTCGCTACAGCGGCCGGCATGTTGCTGGGCCTTTATCCACCCGCCGCGCTGTTGGCCGTGTGCGCCTGGCTGCTGACGTTCTATCTGACCCGCACCAGTTCGCTGGCGGCGCTGATCGCCACACCCCTGACTCTGCCACTGCTGGCGTGGCAGGAACCGGCAGCGTTGTTGCCGATGAGCACGCTGACACTGCTGATCGTCTGGCGCCACCGGGGCAATCTACGCGACCTGTTCGCCGGGCGCGAACGGCATTTTTAAATACCGCACGTGAGCGCCGCTCATTACAGCGCCGACAGTTGCTCCATTGGCCAGCGCGCCTGCACGCTGATCGCCAGGCTTTCCTGCTGACCGGCCTGCAAACGCTGGCAGCCGGCAAACGCGATCATCGCGCCGTTATCGGTGCAAAACTCGGGACGGGCATAAAACACATCGCCCTTCATGTCGCCGAGCATTTTCTCCAGCGACACACGCAGGGCCTTGTTGGCACTGACGCCGCCGGCGATCACCAGACGCTTCATGCCGGCCTGCTTCAGGGCCCGCTTGCACTTGATGGTCAAAGTCTCCACCACGGCCTGCTGGAACGCCAGCGCGATGTCGCAACGGGCTTGCTCGCTGTCGTCCCCGGCGCTGACGCATTGCTGCCAGGTGTTGAGAGCGAAGGTCTTCAGGCCGCTGAAGCTGAAATCCAGGCCCGGGCGATCACACATCGGACGCGGGAAGGTGAAACGTCCTGTGACGCCCTTCTCTGCGAGCTTGGCGATTTCCGGTCCGCCCGGATAATTCAGGCCCATCATTTTGGCAGTCTTGTCGAAAGCTTCGCCCGCCGCATCGTCCAGCGTCTCGCCGAGCAGGCTGTATTGGCCGATGCCATCGACCTGAACCAGCTGCGTATGACCACCGGAGACCAACAAAGCGACGAACGGGAACTCTGGCGGTTTTGGCTCCAGCATCGGCGCCAGCAGGTGGCCTTCCATATGGTGCACGCCGAGCGCCGGAATGCCCCAGGCAAACGCCAGCGCCTGGGCGCAGGAAGCCCCCACCAGCAGCGCCCCGACCAGGCCGGGACCCGCGGTGTAGGCGATGGCGTCGATCTCGGTCGGTACGCAGTCAGCCTCGGCCAGCACCTGACGAATCAGGGGCAGCATGCGCTTGACGTGATCGCGCGAGGCGAGCTCCGGCACCACGCCGCCATAGACGCGGTGCAGGTCGATCTGGCTGAACAGCGCGTCGGCCAGCAGACCGCGCTCACTGTCGTACAAAGCGACGCCGGTTTCGTCGCAGGAAGTTTCTAATCCCAGTACTAGCATGGGTTTGCGCCTTGTTTAGGCTGAATTCGAAGGCGCGCATAATAGTCGCCGCGTGATGCCCCGACCAGCGGTTTTCGATCAGAGGCTTTGCATTCCGAGCGATGAGGGGTTAACATCCGCAACCCTTAAAAACCGACGTCTTCAAGTGCTCTTTTGCCGCGAGGATGTTGACCCCGGTAATGAATGAAGGTAGCTCTGGATGCCAGCCGTCAAAGTTAAAGAGAACGAACCCTTCGACGTAGCTCTGCGTCGTTTCAAGCGCTCCTGCGAAAAAGCCGGTGTACTGGCTGAAGTTCGTAGCCGCGAATTTTACGAGAAGCCAACTTCTGAGCGTAAGCGCAAGGCAGCTGCTGCTGTTAAGCGTCACGCCAAGAAAGTTCAGCGCGAACAGCGCCGCGCCGTTCGTCTGTACTAATACACAGACGATCGTAGCAAGCTTCTGCCAAGCCCGGCCCTCAGCCGGGCTAATGGCATTTGCGTAAAACGCTTGATGCTTCACCGTCGAAGCCGCAGATGCGACCGAGACAAACCCGCTTCACCGCGTCAGGCCTGGCTCTTTTGCCAGCGGTGCACGTCTTTTCTGACGAGCCTTTCAAGGCTACTGACGAGCACACCCACTGATTCCTCTTACGACGATCAGCCCAAGGCACCTGCTTGCGTGCCCGCTTCATGAGCTATCCGAGGCCGATTACCAGCCGTCAGCGGATTCAGCGCAACATTTTCGAATAGTCGAAGACTGATGATTACTAACGTCAGTGGATTTTCGGCAGATACACTTCCCGACAGCGATTACGCAAACGACACCGGTCGAGCCGCCCCACGTGCGCGCATCACTCATTGACCCGCGTCTGGCCGCCTTTCGCATCGGATCCATTACAGCGCAGACGAGAACGCCATGGCCGGGCTGATTCCCCAGAGCTTCATTGACGACCTTCTGAACCGCACCGACATCGTCGACGTGGTCAGCTCGCGCGTGCAATTGAAGAAGGCCGGCAAAAACTACACCGCCTGCTGCCCGTTCCATAAAGAGAAAACCCCGTCGTTCAGCGTCAGCCCCGACAAACAGTTCTATTACTGTTTCGGCTGCGGCGCCGGCGGCAACGCCCTCGGTTTTCTCATGGATCACGATAACCTGGACTTCCCTCAGGCCGTCGAAGACCTCGCCAAAGCCGCCGGCATGGAAGTCCCACGGGAAGAAGGCGGTCGCACGAACAAACCGCGCCAGCCGACCGACTCGCCACTTTATCCACTGCTCACCGCCGCCGCCGACTTTTATCGACAGGCGCTCAAGAGCCATCCGGCACGCAAGGCGGCAGTGGATTACCTCAAGGGGCGCGGCCTGACCGGCGAAATCGCCCGGGACTTCGGCCTCGGATTCGCCCCACCGGGTTGGGACAACCTGTTCAAACACTTGAGCAGCGACACCTTGCAGCAGAAAGCCATGATCGATGCCGGCCTGCTGATCGAAAACGCCGAAACCGGCAAACGCTACGACCGCTTTCGCGATCGCGTGATGTTCCCGATCCGCGACACCCGCGGGCGGATCATCGCTTTCGGCGGCCGAGTGCTCGGCGACGACAAGCCAAAGTACCTGAACTCGCCGGAAACCCCCGTGTTCCATAAAGGCCAGGAACTCTACGGCCTCTACGAAGCACGCAAGAACAATCGCAACCTCGACGAAATCATCGTCGTCGAGGGCTATATGGACGTCATCGCCCTGGCCCAGCAAGGCCTGCGCAATGCCGTCGCGACATTGGGCACCGCCACCAGCGAAGAACACCTCAAGCGCCTGTTTCGCGTCGTGCCGAACGTACTGTTTTGCTTTGACGGCGACCAGGCTGGCCGCAATGCCGCGTGGCGCGCACTGGAAGCCACACTGCCCTGCCTGCAGGACGGGCGCCGTGCACGCTTTCTGTTTCTGCCTGAAGGCGAAGACCCGGATACGTTGATTCGCGCCGAGGGCACTGACGCCTTCCGCGCCCGGATCAATCAGCACGCACAGCCGCTGGCGGACTACTTCTTCCAGCAACTGACCGAAGAAGCCGACCCGCGCTCGCTGGAGGGCAAGGCCCACATGGCCACGCTCGCAGCACCGCTGATCGACAAGGTCCCTGGCGCCAACCTGCGCATCCTGATGCGTCAGCGCCTGAGCGAGATCACCGGCCTGAGCAGTGAAAGCGTCAGCCAACTGGCCCAGAGCGCGCCGCAGGAAGCACCGCCGGCCTACGACCCGGGCATCGACTATGACGCCATGCCGGACTACAGCGACTACCATCAGCCGCAGGCACAGGACATGTATGTGCCGCAGCAGGAATGGACGCCGAAGAAACCCGGTGCCGGCGGCAAGAAATGGGACAAGAAACCGTGGGACAAGAATGGCAAGCGTGGCGGCGATCGCGACCAGCCCCGTGCCCCACGCGTGCCGGCCGCCGTCGAACCACCGACCCTGGCCGCCCTGAGAACCTTGCTGCATCACCCGCAACTGGCGGAGAAAGTCGAGGACGCCGGGCACTTCGCGGACGAGACCCAGACCAACGCACAACTGCTGGTGGCACTGCTCGAAGCCGTACAGAAGAATCCCAAGCTAAACTCATTTCAGTTGATCGCGCGATGGCACGGAACCGAACAGGGCCGCTTGCTAAAGGCGCTGGCGGAAAAGGAATGGCTGATTGACGGAGACAACCTTGAACAACAGTTTTTCGACACCATTACTAGCTTGTCAGCCCGCCAACGCGAGCGAAATCTGGAACAACTGCTCAGGAAAGCGCGTCAAAGCGAACTGAGCGCCGAAGAGAAAAATCAACTGCGCGACCTTTTAAGTCGCAATGTTTCCGCATCAAACCCGACCTCAACTGGCGCGTGAGGTCATAGCTCAGGTATAATCCTCGGCTTGTTTTTTGCCCGCCAAGACCTTCAGTGGATAGGGTGTTATGTCCGGAAAAGCGCAACAGCAGTCTCGTATTATTGAGTTGATCAAACTGGGTCGTGAGCAGAAGTATCTGACTTACGCCGAGGTCAACGACCACCTGCCCGAGGATATTTCAGATCCGGAGCAGGTGGAAGACATCATCCGCATGATTAACGACATGGGGATCCCCGTACACGAGAGTGCTCCGGATGCGGACGCCCTTATGCTGGCCGACGCCGATACCGACGAGGCCGCTGCGGAAGAAGCAGCCGCTGCGTTGGCGGCGGTGGAGACCGATATCGGTCGCACCACCGACCCGGTGCGCATGTACATGCGTGAAATGGGTACGGTCGAGCTTCTGACTCGTGAAGGCGAAATCGAAATCGCCAAACGCATCGAGGAAGGCATCCGTGAAGTGATGAGCGCCATCGCGCACTTCCCTGGCACGGTTGACCATATTCTCTCCGAGTACACTCGCGTCACTACCGAGGGTGGTCGCCTGTCCGACGTTCTGAGCGGTTACATCGACCCGGACGACGGCATTGCGCCGCCTGCCGCCGAAGTGCCGCCGCCGATCGACGCGAAAGCGGCGAAAGCCGAAGAATCCGACGACGATGACGACGCCGAAGCTTCCGATGACGAAGAAGAAGCCGAAAGCGGTCCGGATCCGGTCATTGCCGCACAGCGCTTCGGTGCTGTCGCCGACCAGATGGAAATCACCCGCAAGGCCCTGAAAAAGCACGGTCGTCACAACAAGGCGGCAATTGCCGAACTGTTGGCCCTGGCCGAGCTGTTCATGCCGATCAAACTGGTGCCGAAGCAATTCGAAGCCCTGGTCGAGCGTGTTCGCAGTGCCCTGGATCGTCTGCGTCAGCAAGAGCGCGCGATCATGCAACTCTGCGTACGTGATGCACGTATGCCTCGCGCCGACTTCCTGCGCCAGTTCCCGGGCAACGAAGTCGACGAAAGCTGGTCCGACGCCCTGGCCAAAGGCAAGAGCAAGTACGCCGAAGCCATTGCTCGCGTGCAACCGGACATCATCCGTTGCCAGCAGAAGCTGACCGCGCTGGAAACCGAGACCGGTTTGACCATCGCCGAGATCAAGGACATCAACCGTCGCATGTCGATCGGTGAGGCAAAAGCCCGCCGCGCGAAGAAAGAAATGGTTGAAGCGAACTTGCGTCTGGTGATCTCCATCGCCAAGAAGTACACCAACCGCGGCCTGCAATTCCTCGATCTGATCCAGGAAGGCAACATCGGTCTGATGAAAGCGGTGGACAAGTTCGAATACCGTCGTGGTTACAAGTTCTCGACTTATGCCACCTGGTGGATCCGTCAGGCGATCACTCGCTCGATCGCCGACCAGGCCCGCACCATCCGTATTCCGGTGCACATGATCGAGACGATCAACAAGCTCAACCGCATTTCCCGCCAGATGCTGCAGGAAATGGGTCGCGAACCGACCCCGGAAGAGCTGGGTGAACGCATGGAAATGCCTGAGGACAAGATCCGCAAGGTATTGAAGATCGCCAAAGAGCCGATCTCCATGGAAACCCCGATCGGTGATGACGAAGACTCCCATCTGGGTGACTTCATCGAAGACTCGACCATGCAGTCGCCAATCGATGTCGCCACTGTTGAGAGCCTGAAAGAAGCGACCCGCGAAGTACTGTCCGGCCTTACTGCCCGTGAAGCCAAGGTACTGCGCATGCGTTTCGGTATCGACATGAACACCGACCATACGCTCGAAGAAGTCGGCAAACAGTTTGACGTGACCCGCGAGCGGATCCGTCAGATCGAAGCCAAGGCGCTGCGCAAGCTTCGCCACCCGACGCGAAGCGAGCATCTGCGCTCCTTCCTCGACGAGTGATACCAGAACCCCCGGCCCAGGCCGGGGGTTTTGTTTATAGGGCAGATTAAATACTCAGCTCCGCCCTCCCCCGCGCACAGCCCGTCTACACTCGAAACATTCCCCCGAGCCATAACGAGACCGTTATGCCCAGACTGGCGTCCGTGCTTTTTTTGCTGCCACTGATGATCTGGACCGCAACGGCTGACGCGCTGACTCTGAACGATGAAGAACGTAGCTGGCTGGCGGCTCACCCGGACCTGCGCCTGGGTGTCGATGCATCGTGGCCACCCTTCGAGTTCCGCGACGACCAGAATCGCTATCAGGGCCTGGCGGCGGACTATATCGATGTGATTCGCCAACGCCTGGCGATCAAACTCACGCCCATTGAGCCGGTGAGCTGGACCGTAGTGCTCGAACAGGCGAAAAACGGCAAGATCGACCTGTTGCCGGGCATCATGTCCACCCCGGAACGCCAGAGCTACCTGTCGTTCACCCGCCCTTATCTCGACTTTCCGATCGTCATCCTCGCCCACGTCGGCGGCCCACAACCGCGCAAGCTCGAGGAGCTTTACGGCCTGAAAATCGCCGTGGTGGAAAACTACGCGCCCCACGAACTGCTGCGCACCCATCATCCCGACCTGAACCTGGTGGCGATGCCCAACGTCAGCTCTGCGCTGCAGGCCCTGGCCACCGATGAAGTGGACGCCGTGGTCGGCGATCTGGCCTCCAGCGTCTGGAGCCTGCGCCAGCTCAAACTGGATGGATTGTATGTCAGCGGCGAAACCCCTTATCGCTACCAACTGGCGATGGGCGTCCCTCGGGACAACAAAATGCTGGTGGGGATTCTGGACAAGGTGCTTGCCGATATGTCCCCGGAGGAAATCAGCAGCATTCAGGAACATTGGGTGGGCAACGTCCTCGATCACCGGACATTCTGGTCCGATCTGCTGGTTTACGGTGTACCGGGGCTCTCGCTTCTGGTCATCGTGCTGGCGGTGGTGATCCGCATCAACCGCCGCCTCAGTTCGGAAATCGCCCGGCGTATCGACCTCGAACAGGAACTGCGCAGTAGCGAATACCACTATCGCGGACTGGTGGAGAGTCTTTCGGCCATCGCCTGGGAAGCGCGGATCAGTGACTTCACCTACAGCTATGTTTCGCCCCACGCCGAAGATCTGCTCGGTTATCCGCTGTCTCACTGGCTGATTCCGGGCTTCTGGCGCAATATCATTCACCCGGCGGATCTGACCCGCGCCCAGAGCTTCTGCGATCACGAAGTCTTGGCTGGACGCGACCACAGCCTCGATTACCGGGTGATCACCGCTGACGGCCGCTGCCTGTGGGTGCGCGACATCGTCAGCCTGATCGAACATGGCCATGAACCGGTGATGCGCGGTCTGATGATCGACATCAGCGAAACCAAACGCACTGAAGAGGCGTTGCGCCTGTCGGAACAGAAGTTCGCGTCGGTATTCCAGCAATGCCCGGACATCCTGGTCATTGCACGGCTCTCCGACGGCTGCCTGCTGGAGGTCAACGAAGCCTTTGAGGAGCAGATCGGGCTCAAGGCCGAAGAAGTCATCGGCCAGACCGCCACCGAACTCAACATCTGGGGCATTCCCGGTGTTGGTCCCGGCCTGCTTCAGCGACTGCAGGCCGGCAGCATTCGCAACCTGGAGATGCCCTTTCGCCGCAACAATGGTCAGGTGTTCACCGGGCTGATTTCCGCAGAACCCTTCGAGCTCGACACCACACCGGCGCTGGTCGTGGTGGTGCGCGACATCACCCAGCTCAAGGAAACCCAGCAGCAACTGCAAACCTCCGAAGAAAAGTTCGCCAAGGCTTTCCACGCCTCGCCGGACGGTCTGCTGCTGTCGCGCCAGAGCGATGGCCTGCTGCTGGAGGTCAACGAAGGTTTCAGTCGCATCACCGGTTTCAACAGCGCCATGTCGGTGGATCGCTCGGCGCTGGACCTGGGCATCTGGGTCAACCTCAACGAACGCAAGCAAATGCTCGATCTGCTGCACCGCGACGGGTTCGTTCGCGACTTCAGCTGCCACATCCGCCGCAGCGACGGCCAGATCCGGCTCTGCGAGGTCTCCAGCCGTCCACTGCCGATCGGCGACGAAGACTGCATGCTGACCATCGCCCGGGACATCACCGAACGCCACTTGATGCAGGAAAAACTGCAGCAGGCTGCAACCGTGTTCGAGAGCACTGCCGAAGGCGTGCTGATCACCGACACCCAGCAACATATCAGTGCCGTGAACCGCGCCTTCACCGAAATCACCGGTTACAGCGAAAGCGAAGCGCTGGGTCACACTCCGCGCCTGCTGGCCTCCGGACTGCACGACAGCGCGTTTTACGCGGCGATGTGGCATCAATTGACCGACGAAGGCCACTGGCAGGGCGAAATCTCCAACCGGCGCAAGAACGGTGAGCTCTACCCAAGCTGGCTGACCATCAGCGCCGTGCGCAACCGCGACAAGTTCATCACCCACTTCGTCGCGGTGTTCGCCGATATCTCCAGCCTGAAGCACGCCCAGGCCAAACTCGACTACCAGGCCCATCACGACCCGCTCACCGGCCTGCCAAACCGCACGCTGTTCGAAAGCCGCCTGTTGATGGCACTCAACAGTCAGCAGGAAAACGGCGGCCAGGGCGCGGTGTTGTTCCTCGACCTCGACCGTTTCAAGCACATCAACGACAGCCTCGGTCACCCGGTCGGCGATTTGCTGCTCAAGGGCATCGCCGTACGCCTCAAGGAGCAACTGCGAGACATCGACACCGTCGCGCGGCTGGGGGGCGACGAATTCATCATTCTGCTGCCCGGCCTGCAGCAACCCGGCGATGCCGACAACATCGCCACCAAACTTCTGAACTGCTTTGGCGCGCCGTTCCAGGCCGGCGAGCATGAGTTCTTCATCAGCGCCAGCATCGGCACCAGCCTTTACCCGCGCGACGGCTGCGATGTCGCGACCCTGATCAAGAACGCAGACGCGGCGATGTACCGCTCCAAGGCCAAGGGCCGCAACCGGGTCGAAAGCTACACCCGCGACCTCACCGCCCAGGCCAGCGAACGCGTAGCACTGGAACACGAACTTCGCCGGGCCATCGAGCGCGAGGAGTTGTACCTTTATTACCAGCCGAAAATCAGCCTCGACGATCACAATCTGGTCGGCGCCGAAGCCCTGATCCGCTGGCGCCACCCGAACTTCGGCGAAGTGCCGCCAGAGCATTTCATTCCGCTGGCAGAAGAGAACGGCATGATTCTGCAAATCGGCGACTGGGTGCTGGAAACCGCGTGCCGGCAAATGTTCGAGTGGGGCCAGATCTATGAATCCCTCGGCCCGCTGTCGGTGAACCTCGCCGGCGCACAACTGCGCCAACCCAACCTGCTGGGACGCATCGAGCAACTGCTCAAGGACAACCGCCTGCAACCGGAATTACTGCAACTGGAAATTACCGAAAACTTCATCATGAGCCAGGCTGAAGAGGCGCTGGCAGTGCTGCACCAGCTCAAACACCTCGGCGTGCAACTGGCCATTGATGACTTCGGCACCGGTTATTCCTCGCTGAGTTACCTCAAGCGCCTGCCGCTGGACATCCTCAAGATCGACCAGTCTTTCGTGCGCGGCCTGCCCGATGACCCGCACGACGCGGCGATTGTCCGCGCCATCATCGCCCTGGGCCGCAGCATGCAATTCACAGTAATTGCCGAAGGCGTGGAAACCCAGGCCCAACAACAGTTCCTCGCCGCCGAAGGCTGCGAACAGATCCAGGGCTACATCGTCAGCCTGCCGCTGCCACCAGAAGAGTTCGCCGCGACGTTTCTTCGTATAGCCGTATCAGATTTTTCGGATAGCACAGCCGAGAAACCGTCGCTATAATCCGCGGCCTACTGAGGGCCTATAGCTCAGTTGGTTAGAGCAGAGGACTCATAATCCTTTGGTCCACGGTTCAAGTCCGTGTGGGCCCACCAAACATGAAAAAGCCGCGCATTCGCGCGGCTTTTTCGTTTCTGCCATTCCGGCCCGGGGGCAGTCGTTCCATCTCCCTCAAAACATGCGACTTCCGAAAGCGTGAACAAGGCTTGCCTCGTGCCTGTTTAAATCGACAACTAACCATTTCGTTACACTTTTGTCCTGGCACCCAAAGCCGAGGCACATCTGATGATTCGAAAAAGGAATTTTTATGGTTGATGTCACTCGCCGCTCACTCATGGGAATCGCCGCAGCACTCCCCCTGCTCGCGCAGTCATCCTGGGGACAGGCGCAACGTCAGGATGTACCGGCACCGGTACCCGGCGATGAGGTACTGATCAATTTCAACGAGAGCCCCTGGGGACCGGCACTCACCGCCCGACAGGCGATGCAGGAAGGCATTGCACTGTGCGGGCGTTATCCCTACAAGATCCAGTACCGACTCAACGCTCTATTTGCCCGCCAACAAGGCATACCGGAGGAGTATGTTCAGACCTTCTGCGGCTCCAAAATGGCCTTGCAGCATGCGGTTCACGCCTTCACTCGACGGGGCAGCCTGGTCGTCGCGTCGCCCTCTTATGAAGACCCTGTCGAGGCGGCGCGTGGCAGCCAGGTCGCGGTCCACGAAATAGCGCTGAATCCTGATCACGCCCATGATCTGCCACGCATGTTGGCGGCCGACCCGCAGGCGGGACTGATCTACGTCTGCAATCCGAATAATCCGACCGGTACGGTGACGCCCCACGCAGATATCCTGCTCGCGCTGGCGAACAAGCCAAAGGGAACGATTCTGTTGGTGGACGAGGCCTATATCGACTTCTCGAATGCGCCAACCTGCATCCCGTTGGTCAAGGACCATCCCGAACTGATGGTGCTGCGAACCTTCTCGAAAATCTATGGCATGGCGGGCGCTCGCCTGGGTATCGCGATAGCCAACCCGACCCTGCTGGAGCAACTGGAGGTGTTCGGCAACTATAACGTGCCGGCGGCTCCGTCACTTTTGGGCGGCATAGCCAGTCTCGAGGACACGCAGTTGCTGCCACAACGCAAGCACACCAACACGAAGCTGCGTGACGAGACGATCAGCTGGCTGGCCGCTCGTGGTTTTCGCTGCACGGTGTCGCAGGCCAACTGCTTCATGGTCGACGTGAAACGTCCTGCCACGGAGGTGGTGCAGGCGTTGGCCGATCGCCGGGTAAAAGTAGGCCGGGTATGGAAAGAGTGGCCGACCTGGATTCGGGTCAGCGTTGGCACGGAAGACGACATGCGACGGTTTCGCGAGGCATTTGCCAGCGTCTGATATCAAGACAGTTCCTATGGAAAACCGCGCGAGTGTCGCCCACAAGCTTACCGCCGGCCGAGCCTGTAACATGCGCAGCCAAAGATCCGCGCCCATGGAGACGCCCCTTGTCCGACATCCGCCCACCCGTGCTCGATGAAATCGACCGCCAGTTGATCGCTGCCCTGCAAATCAACGCCCGCGAAAGCGTGGCGATGCTGGCGCGGCAATTGGGGATCGCCCGCACCACCGTGACTTCGCGATTGGCGCGACTGGAAAAGGCCAAGGTCATCACCGGGTATGGTGTGCGTCTGGGTCAGCGCGTGGTGGACGGCGGATTGCAGGCTTACGTCGGGATCAAAGTGCAGCCACGCTCCGGCAAAGAGGTGCTGCGCCGGTTGAGCGCGATGGCCCAGGTACAGCAATTGTGCGCGGTGAGTGGTGAATTTGATTACGTAGCCTGGCTGCGAACCGATTCCCCGGAGCAGCTCGATCAGCTTCTGGATCAGATCGGCAGCGTAGACGGCGTGGAGAAGACCACAACTTCGATCATCCTCAGCAGCAAGATTGATCGCGGGCATCCAGTTTGATCACTACTTTCGTCATATTGCAGCACTAACGTTCAAAACGACGACACATTGCGTCTTATTAACGTGTTCTACGCTCCCTAGAATGGCTGGCATCTTTTCCTATACTCAGACGCGCATCCAGCGTCGGGTCGCCAGCAAGGTCAGCCATGAACAAGAACAATCGCCATCCTGCAGACGGTAAGAAACCCGTCACCATTTTCGGCCCGGACTTTCCTTTCGCCTTCGACGACTGGATCGAACACCCGGCCGGTCTGGGCAGCATTCCCGAGCATAACCACGGGGCCGAAGTGGCCATCGTCGGTGCCGGCATCGCCGGTCTGGTGGCGGCTTATGAGCTGATGAAGCTCGGCTTGAAACCGGTCGTGTATGAGGCCTCGAAGCTTGGTGGACGCCTGCGTTCGCAAGCGTTCAACGGTACCGACGGCATCGTCGCCGAGCTCGGCGGCATGCGCTTCCCGGTGTCCTCCACCGCGTTCTATCACTACGTCGACAAACTCGGCCTCGAGACCAAGCCCTTCCCCAACCCGCTGACGCCGGCCTCCGGCAGCACCGTGATCGACCTGGAAGGCAAAACCCATTACGCACAGAGCCTGAAGGATCTTCCTGCACTGTTCCAGGAAGTGGCTGACGCTTGGGCCGACGCTTTGGAGGCCGGCTCGCAGTTCGCCGATATCCAGCAAGCGATCCGCGACCGCGACGTGCCACGCCTCAAGGAACTGTGGAACACCCTCGTACCGCTATGGGACGACCGCACGTTCTACGATTTCGTTGCCACATCGAAAGCCTTCGCCAAACTGTCGTTCCATCACCGTGAAGTGTTCGGTCAGGTCGGTTTCGGTACCGGCGGCTGGGACTCGGACTTCCCCAACTCGATGCTGGAAATCTTCCGTGTGGTGATGACCAACTGCGACGATCACCAGCATCTGGTGGTCGGCGGTGTGGAACAAGTGCCGCAAGGCATCTGGCGTCATGCGCCGGAACGCTGCGTACACTGGCCGCAAGGCACCAGCCTGAAATCGCTGCACCACGGCGCCCCGCGCTCCGGGGTGAAGAAAATCGCCCACGCGCCTGACGGACGCTTCGCAGTCACCGACAACAACGGCGACACCCGCGAATACGCGGCCGTACTGACCACCTGCCAGAGCTGGCTGCTGACCACTCAGATCGAATGCGACGAAAGCCTGTTCTCGCAAAAGATGTGGATGGCACTGGACCGCACGCGCTACATGCAATCGTCGAAGACCTTCGTGATGGTCGACCGCCCGTTCTGGAAGGACAAGGACCCGGAAACCGGCCGCGACCTGATGAGCATGACCCTCACCGATCGCCTGACCCGTGGCACCTACCTGTTCGATAACGGCGACGACAAGCCTGGCGTGATCTGCCTGTCGTACTCGTGGATGAGCGATGCGCTCAAGATGCTCCCGCACCCGGTGGAAAAACGCGTGAAACTGGCGCTGGATGCGCTGAAGAAGATCTACCCGAAGGTCGACATCGCCGCGCGGATCATCGGCGATCCGATCACCGTGTCCTGGGAAGCCGACCCGCACTTCCTTGGCGCGTTCAAGGGCGCCCTGCCCGGCCACTATCGCTACAACCAGCGCATGTACGCGCACTTCATGCAGGACGACATGCCGCCGGAGCAGCGCGGGATTTTCATCGCCGGTGACGACGTGTCGTGGACGCCGGCCTGGGTTGAAGGCGCGGTGCAAACGTCGCTCAACGCGGTGTGGGGAATCATGAAGCACTTCGGCGGGTCCACACATAAAGAGAACCCCGGCCCGGGCGATGTGTTCAAAGACATCGGCCCGATCGCCCTGCCCGAGTAAGAGGAATCCCCGATGCGTGTAGCCCTTTACCAATGTCCACCGCTGCCACTGGAACCCGCCGCCAACCTTCAGCGCCTGCATCAACTGGCGATGGAGGCCAAAGGCGCCGATCTGCTGGTGGTGCCGGAGATGTTCTTGACCGGCTACAACATCGGCAAGGAGGCAGTCGCGACATTGGCCGAGGTCTACAACGGTGAGTGGGCGCAGCAAGTCGGACGTATCGCCAAGGCTGCCGGCCTGGCGATTCTTTACGGTTACCCTGAGCGCACCGCCGAAGGACAGATCTACAACGCCGTGCAGTTGATCGACTCAAACGGCGAGCGCCTGTGCAATTACCGCAAGACGCATCTGTTCGGCGATCTGGATCGTTCGATGTTCAGCGCCGGCGATGGCGAGTTTCCCATCGTCGAGCTCAACGGCTGGAAGCTCGGGTTCCTGATCTGCTACGACCTGGAGTTCCCGGAAAACGCCCGGCGCCTGGCCCTTGAAGGTGCCGAACTGATTCTGGTGCCGACAGCGAACATGATTCCTTTCGATTTCATTGCCGACGTCTCCGTGCGCTCCCGGGCTTTCGAAAACCAGTGCTACGTGGCGTACGCCAACTACTGCGGCCACGAGGGCGACATCCATTACTGCGGGCAAAGCAGCATCGCCGCGCCGGATGGCAGCCGCATCGCCCAGGCAGGATTGGATGAAGCACTGATCGTCGGTGAGCTGGATCGCCAGTTGATGGTCGACTCCCGTAGCGCCAACCGTTACTTCAACGACCGCCGTCCCGAACTTTACGACGCGCTCAACAAGCGCTAATCCGCTAGCATTGGCACTTCACTGTTCTGGAAGTGCCCATGCCTGCGCCGACTCACCCCCGCCCCCACACCGAAACCCTGGCCAACGGCTTGCGCGTGACCCTGCGTCACGTGCCCGGCCTGAAACGCAGCGCCGCTGCGTTGCGAGTGGCGGCCGGCAGTCATGACGTGCCGTTGGCATGGCCGGGGCTGGCGCACTTCCTTGAGCATCTGCTGTTTCTCGGCACCGAGCGATTTCCTGCACAGCAAGGGCTGATGGCCTACGTGCAAGGTCACGGCGGCCAGGTGAATGCCAGCACCCGCGAGCGCACCACCGATTTCTTCTTTGAATTGCCGCCAGCGTCGTTCAGCGCTGGGCTGGAGCGTCTGTCAGACATGCTCGCCCATCCGCGTATGAATCCGGACGATCAGTTGCGGGAACGGGAAGTGTTGCAGGCGGAGTTTGTCGCGTGGACGCAGGATGCTGCGGCTCAGCAGAAAGAAGCGCTGTTCGAAGGGTTGTCAGCGGAACATCCGTTGCGCGGTTTCCACGCCGGAAACCGCGACAGCCTGCCGGTGGAGCAAGCGGACTTTAAACAGGCATTGAAAGACTTCCATCAGCAGTTCTACCGCACCGGGCAAATGACCCTGAGCCTGGTCGGGCCGCAGAGTGTTAAAGAGCTGCGCACGCTGGCCGAACAGTTTGCCGCCACGCTGACGCCTGGGGATAAAACTGCACAGGCAGCTGCCGTACGCTTGATGGGCAACGCTGAGGAGAGTTATCAACAGGCCGGCGAGCATCGCGGCAATCTGCTGTTTGCGTTGGAGGAGTTACCGGAGTCGTCAGCCGAAGCGCTGGCGTTTCTCTGCCACTGGTTGAACAGCGCCAAACCCGGTGGCTTGCTCGCCCATTTGCAGCAGCAGGGTCTGGCGGAAGGTTTGCAGGCCTGTGTCCTGTATCAGTTTGCCGAGCAAGCTTTGCTGCACCTTCAATTCACGACGCCATCCGGTCCACTCGACGCCATCCGCGCACAGTTTCTCGACTGGTTGAGCTTCTTCGCAGCCCAGCAGGACTGGCCGACTTTGCGGGAGGAATATTCGGCACAGTTTCAGCGTCAGCAGCAGGTCAGCGGCGCGCTGCAACGGGCGCGACTCGACAGCGAACAACTCGAGAGCGGCCTGTCCGACGCGGCCGTTACGGCGCTCAAAGTAATTCTCGGCAAAATCGGCACTGTGGATAACTTCAGCAGTCACTGGCATCTGCCCGCTGCCAACCCGCTTCTGCGCGCAGCCGAGCCGCTGGCCAACGCCGGTCTGATCCGCGGCCAGACCAGCGCCCACCGAGGCCTGCGCACATTCGCTCAGGATCGCTCGCGCAGCCGCCGCGAACGCTCGCCGATGCAATTCAGCCAGGCGCTGCCGGATAACGGCGACGAAGGCGCGGTGTATGTGCGCTGGCAGACGGAAGCGGCGGCCACGGCCGAGCTGCAAGCGAAACTGCAACGCAGCCTGCGGGAAGTGTCTGACGACGCGCGTCAGGCCGGGGTGGAGTTGTCCTTCAGCACTACGGGTAATCAGTGGCTGCTGAAATTGACCGGCCTGCAGGACACGCTGCCCGTAGTGCTGGAACATGCGCTGAAATATCTGACGCAGGTCGATGCCGACTCGCCAAGCGGTGAGCCGCCAGTGCCGTCGATGCTGATCCGTCAATTGCTCAAGGCATGGCCCGAGCGTTGCCTGCCCGTGGTTGCGCAATCCGATGATGCCAAGCAGCTGTGGACAACTTCCCGTTGGGATGGTCTGGCGCTGGGTCTCGATGCCCATACCCAATCGGCCATGGGACTGGCCCTGAGCCGCATTCCCGGCAAGCCATCCAATGAATTACCAACCCTGCCGGCATTCCACGCACAACATCGCTGGGATCAGTTCGACACCGCCTCCAGCGAACACGCATTACTACTGTTCTGCCCGACCGCCAGACCGGACATTCCCAGCGAAGCCGCGTGGCGCTTCCTTGCGCGCTTGTGTCACACGCCGTTCTATCAGCGGCTACGAGGTGAATTGCAACTGGGATACGCGGTGTTCAGTGCTTTCAGACAGGTACACGGTCAAGGTGGATGGCAGTTCGGCGTGCAATCGCCGACCGCCACTCCCGCGCAACTGCTCGATCACGTTCAACAGTTCATCGAAGGCATCCCCGCGCTGGTCGAAAACATTGATGATGCCTTCCTCGTCGAGCAGCGCCAGATCCTCGCCGTACACCTGGATGCCGGCATCCTGTCCGGCAAGGAGGCTGCCGAACTTCTGTGGCAGGCAAAACTCGCCGGCCACTCGTCGGATTACCTGATTCAACTGAGCAATGCCATAAGTCAGCTTGACCGCGAGGCATTGCTGGCCGCCGCACACTGTTTAATCCGCGCCGAAGGCGGCTGGCACGTCCTGGCCAACAGCCCTTCGCCCGGCGCGCCCTGGCAAGCGGCAAATTGATCATTACCGGGGCTGCAAGGAGCTTTCTCAAAGATTCACGGGCAAACCCCCTGAAATTTTGAGTAACATAGCCACCTAACTATTTGGAACATCCCTGCGCTGCCGTGGACTATACCTATGGATAGCGCTATCCCACCCACCTGAAAAAGGAGTCACCCGATGGCCTGGACCAAACCTGCTTACACCGACCTGCGCATCGGCTTCGAAGTCACCATGTACTTCGCCAGCCGCTGAGTCCTGCCTCAAGCAGAACATTGCAGTGCAACGCCTCGGCTCGCCGGGGCGTTTTATTTTCAGCGTTGAAATGATGGAGCGTTCATGTTCGTCCAGATTCTGGGTTCGGCCGCCGGTGGCGGTTTTCCGCAGTGGAACTGCAACTGCGTCAACTGCGCAGGCTTTCGCGACGGCAGCCTGAATGCCCAGGCCCGTACCCAATCGTCCATCGCGATTTCCGATGACGGCGTGAACTGGGTGCTGTGCAATGCCTCGCCGGACATCCGCGCGCAGCTTCAGAGCTTCGCCCCGATGCAGCCGGCCCGTGCCCTGCGTGATACCGGCATCAGCGCGATCATTCTGATGGACAGCCAGATCGACCACACCACCGGTCTGCTCAGCCTGCGCGAAGGCTGCCCGCATCAGGTCTGGTGCACGGACATGGTCCACGAAGACCTGAGCACCGGTTTCCCGCTGTTTACCATGCTCAAGCACTGGAACAGCGGGCTGGACTGGAACCGCATCGAACTCGACCAGAGCTTCACCGTCGCCGCGTGCCCGAACCTGCGCTTCACCCCGCTGCCTCTGCGCAGCGCCGCACCGCCTTACTCGCCGCACCGCTTCGACCCGCACCCGGGCGACAACATCGGCCTGATCGTCGAAGACCTCAGCACCGGCGGCAAACTGTTCTATGCGCCAGGCCTGGGCAAGGTCGATGCGCCGTTGCTGGAAATCATGGCCGGCAGCGACTGCGTGCTGGTGGACGGGACGATGTGGGATGACGATGAAATGCAGCGTCGTGGCGTCGGCACACGCACCGGCCGCGAAATGGGCCACCTGGCGCAGAACGGCCCCGGCGGCATGCTCGAAGTGCTGGAACAGCTTCCCGAGCAGCGCAAGGTGCTTATCCACATCAACAACACCAATCCGATTCTCGATGAGGACTCGCCGGAGCGCGCGGAGCTGGTGCGGCGCAATGTTGAAGTGGCGTATGACGGCATGAGCATCGTCCTGTAACGAATGGCCCGGAGAACCGCAATGACCGACACCCCGCTGTCCCCCGCCGAATTCGAAGCGGCCCTGCGCGCCAAGGGCGCCTATTACCACATTCATCACCCGTATCACGTGGCGATGTATGAAGGCCGGGCCACCCGCGAGCAGATTCAGGGCTGGGTCGCCAACCGTTTCTACTATCAGGTGAACATTCCCCTGAAAGACGCGGCGATCCTCGCCAATTGCCCGGATCGCGAGATCCGCCGCGAATGGATTCAGCGCCTGCTCGACCACGACGGCGCGCCCGGTGAGGACGGCGGCATCGAAGCCTGGCTGCGTCTGGGCCAGGCCGTCGGTCTCGATCCGGATCAATTGCGTTCCCAGGAACTGGTGCTGCCCGGCGTGCGTTTCGCCGTCGATGCCTACGTCAACTTCGCCCGCCGCGCCAGTTGGCAGGAAGCTGCCAGCAGCTCTTTGACCGAACTGTTCGCGCCGCAGATCCACCAGTCGCGTCTCGACAGCTGGCCGCAGCATTACCCGTGGATCGACCCGGCCGGCTACGAATATTTCCGCACCCGTCTCGGTCAGGCCCGCCGCGATGTCGAGCATGGTCTGGCGATTACGCTGGAGCACTACAGGACCCGCGAAGGTCAGGAGCGCATGCTGGAAATTCTCCAGTTCAAACTGGACATTCTTTGGAGCATGCTCGATGCCATGAGCATGGCTTACGAACTGAACCGCCCGCCGTATCACAGCGTCACCGATCAACGGGTCTGGCATAAAGGAATCGCCTTATGAGTTTCGACCGCAGCAAGACCCCGACCTGGCGTCCCGGCTACCGTTTCCAGTACGAACCGGCCCAGAAAGGCCACGTGCTGCTGTACCCGGAAGGCATGATCAAGCTCAATGAAAGTGCCGCGCTGATCGGCGGCC
Organism: Pseudomonas sp. 3-2; assembly: GCF_019710535.1. Lineage (NCBI taxonomy): Bacteria > Pseudomonadati > Pseudomonadota > Gammaproteobacteria > Pseudomonadales > Pseudomonadaceae > Pseudomonas > Pseudomonas sp. 3-2. The sequence goes on from NZ_CP081200.1 coordinate 5,829,933, forward strand.
TGATCGACGGTGAGCGGGACGTCGCGGCAATCATTGCCGAACTCGACAAACAGTTTCCCGGCGTGCCCGAGCTCGGTGACGACATCGAGCAATTCATGGAGGTTGCCCGTGCGCAACACTGGATCGAACTTGCCTGAGTCATCGGTGCAAGTCCCGGCCAAACCGGAAGTCGGCCTGCCGCTTTGGCTGCTCGCCGAGCTGACCTACCGTTGCCCGCTGCAATGCCCGTACTGCTCCAATCCGCTGGATTTCGCCGAGCAGGGCAAAGAACTGAGCACCGAGCAGTGGATCAAGGTGTTCCGCGAAGCGCGGGAGATGGGCGCAGCGCAATTGGGCTTCTCAGGTGGCGAACCGCTGGTACGCCAGGACCTTGCCGAGCTGATCCACGAAGCGCGCCAGTTGGGTTTCTACACCAACCTGATCACCTCCGGCATCGGCCTGACCGAGCAGAAGATCAGCGACTTCAAGAAGGCTGGCCTCGACCACATCCAGATCAGTTTCCAGGCCAGCGACGAGCAAGTGAATAACCTGCTCGCCGGCTCGAAAAAGGCCTTCGCGCAGAAACTGGAAATGGCCCGCGCCGTGAAGGCGCACGGCTATCCGATGGTGCTGAACTTCGTCACCCATCGGCATAACATCGACAAGATCGACCGCATCATCGAGCTGTGCATTGCGCTGGAGGCCGACTTCGTCGAACTCGCCACCTGCCAGTTCTACGGTTGGGCGCAGCTCAATCGTGTCGGTCTGTTGCCGACCAAAGAGCAACTGATCCGCGCCGAACGCATCACTAACGAATACCGCGCCAAGCTGGAAGCCGAAGGGCATCCGTGCAAGCTGATTTTCGTCACCCCGGACTATTACGAAGAACGCCCGAAAGCCTGCATGAATGGCTGGGGCAGTCTGTTTCTGACAGTCACACCGGACGGCACCGCCCTGCCCTGTCATGGCGCCCGACAGCTGCCGGTACAATTTCCCAATGTGCGCGACCACAGCATGCAGCACATCTGGTACGACTCGTTCGGCTTCAACCGCTTTCGCGGTTATGACTGGATGCCCGAGCCGTGCCGCTCCTGCGACGAGAAAGAGCAGGACTTCGGCGGCTGCCGCTGCCAGGCCTTCATGCTCACCGGCGATGCCAGCAATGCCGACCCGGTGTGCAGCAAGTCAGAACATCACGGCGTGATTCTCAAGGCCCGCGAAGAAGCCGAGCACGCCACCCAGACCATCGAACAACTGGCCTTTCGCAATGAACGAAACTCGCGCCTCATCGCCAAAGGCTGAGCCTTTCAGCGCTACCGCCGCGGTTGCCGCCGGCGTGGACTTCGCCGAATTGCAGCTCGGCGCCCAGGGTTTGTTCTGGAATGAATATCGCCCGACAGACGCCGCATGCCGGATCTGGCACTGGCGCGATGGTACGGCGAAATGTCTGACACCCGCGGGTTTCAGCGTGCGCAGCCGGGTGTACGAATATGGCGGTGGGGCGTTTTGCCTGACGCCTGACGGGGTGGTTTTTGTCAACGAGGCGGATCAGCAGCTGTATCGCCAGACGCTGGATGGCGAGCCCGTGGCATTGACGTCTGGCGAGTGTCGTTATGGCGATCTGAACTACGCCGACGGGCAGGTGCTGGCCGTTGAAGAGAACGGTGATCGCCATCGGCTGGTGGCTATCGATCTGGCGAATGGCGACCGCCAAATGCTGGTTGAAGGGGCGGATTTTTACGCGTCGCCGATCATCAGTCCGGACGGCCAGCGCCTGGCGTGGATCGAGTGGAGCCGTCCGCATCAGCCGTGGACTTCCACCCGACTGATGATCGCCGAGCGCTCGTCCAATGGATTTTCCGCCCCGCGTTGTGTGGCGGGTGAAGCGTTTGAAGAGTCGGTCCAGCAACCGCGATTCAATGCCAATGGCCGACTGGGCTGTCTGACCGATCGTGCTGGTTATTGGCAACCGTGGGTCGAGTCGGCAAACGGCTTGCAACCGTTAGCCAGCGCCGAAGCCGATCACGCTCCAGCCCCATGGCAACTTGGCGGCTGCACCTGGCTGCCCACCGACGAAGGTTTTTTGGCGAGCTGGAGCGAAGGCGGTTTCGGTCGTCTGGCGCTCAACGGCGAAGACTTCACCGGCGACTACAGCCGCTTCCGTCATCTGGCTGTCGATGATCAGTTCATTTACTGCATTGCCGCCTCACCGATCAGCCCTTCAGCGGTGATCGCCATTGATCGCAAATCGCGTGAAGTGAATGTCCTGGCCGGCGGTGTCGCACCGCTGCCCGCCGAGCGCATCAGCCGCCCGCAAACCCTGCGCTACCCCAGCGGTTCGGGTGAAGCACACGGATTCTTTTACCCGGCCACGAATGGCGATGCGAAACCGCCGCTGGTGGTGTTCATCCACGGTGGCCCGACGTCGGCCTGCTACCCGATGCTCGACCCGCGCATTCAGTACTGGACACAACGCGGGTTCGCCGTCGCCGATCTCAACTACCGAGGCAGCAGCGGCTATGGCCGAGAGTATCGACAGGCCCTGCATCTGAGTTGGGGAGTGGTGGATGTAGAGGATGCTTGCGCAGTGGTGGCCTATCTGGCCGAACGCGGCATGATCGATGGCGACCGTGCGTTTGTCCGTGGCGGCAGCGCCGGCGGTTACACGACGCTGTGCGCACTGGCGTTCCATCAGGTATTCCGCGCTGGCGCCAGTCTGTACGGTGTCAGCGACCCGGTGGCCCTAGCCCGTGCTACGCACAAGTTCGAAGGCGATTACCTGGACTGGCTGATCGGCGATCCAGAGAAGGACGCCGAACGCTACGCCGCCCGCACGCCGTTGCTGCACGCAGGCAACATCCGCGTACCGGTGATTTTCTTTCAGGGTGAACTGGACGCCGTCGTCGTGCCGCAACAGACCCGCGACATGGTCGCGGCTCTGGAGCAAAACGGCATTGAGGTCGCAGCGCATTACTACGCCGACGAACGCCACGGCTTCCGCCGGGCCGCCAACCAGGCCCATGCGCTGGAGCAGGAATGGCGGTTCTACCGGCGAGTGATGGGTTTGACGGACTGAGACTCAGCGCTTGGCGATGATGTACACCGCGTGCACGATCCCCGGGATGTAACCGCACAACGTCAGCAGAATGTTCAGCCAGAACGCGCCGCCGAACCCGACCTGCAGAAACACACCCAGTGGCGGCAACAGAATGGCGATGATGATGCGGATAAAGTCCATGGGGCAGCTCCTGATTGGGGGTTGGCTCACCTGAGCCATACAAGCTAATCGACCTGTGCCGTTTGTCAGGGTTCAGTGCAAACCGCAATCTCGCCATCTGATTGCCATTACCCGGCCACAAAAAAACGCCCCACGCCAAAAGAATCAGGCGTGGGGCGTGCGTTATACCGCGAGACGGTTCTTGAATTCGGGTGGGAAATTTCAGCTCAGACGGCAATCCCTTTGCGGCATTGCAGCTGCGCGGTGCGTACCCGGGAGAAGGCGCGGGCCAGACGCAGGAGCATTTCGTCGATGTTGGCCTGGCTGACGTTGAGCGCCGGGGTGAAGCGCAGGCAGCTGGCTTGCGGGGCGTTGAGCAGCAAACCTTCGTGAAGTGCGGCTTTGACGACGGCCTCGGCGGAGTCTTCCGACAGGGTCAGTCCCCAGAACAGCCCTTGCCCGCGCAACTCGCCATGTTCATAACGATGGGCCAGACGGGCGAGCCCTTCGCGCAGATGCTGGCCGTTGTCCCGGATCTGTTCGAGGAAGGCGCGGTCCTGCACGCTGTCGAGCACCACCAGGCCAGCGGCGGTCATCAGTGCGTTGCCATGATGCGTACCGCCCAATTCCCCAGGTTCGAAACAGCAGGCCTTGCCTCGCGCCAGCAGCGCCGCCAGTGGAACACCGCCGCCGAGGCCTTTGCCGAGCACGACGATATCGGCGCGCACTCCGTAGGACTGTTCGGCGAGCAAGGTGCCGCAGCGGCCGATGCCGGTTTGAACTTCGTCGAGAATCAGCAGAATCCCCAGCTCACGGCACAGACGTTCGACACCCTTGAGGTAATGCTCGGTCGCCGGGATTACTCCGGCATCGCTCTGGATCGGTTCGAGCATGATCGCCACGGTTTGTGCGTCGACCGCTGCATGCAATGCCGGCAGGTCATTGAACGGCACCAGATCGAAACCCGGCAGCAGCGGCGCGAAGCGGTTGTGCAGGTTGCAACTGTCCGACGCCGAAATCGTCGCCAGACTACGTCCGTGACAGCCTTGTCTGGCGACAATGATCCGCGAAGCGCCACCGCGATGCAGTTGACCCCATTTGCGCGCCAGTTTGATCGCTGCTTCACAGGCCTCACTGCCGCTGTTGAGCAGGTACGCCTGATCGCTGGCAGTGCTGGAACACAGGCGCTCGGCGAGGCTGAGCATGCCGCGGTTGTGCAGATTGAAGCCGGGATTGATCAGGGCCTGGGCCTGGCTGGCGATGGCCTTGACCAGCGCCGAAGGGCTGTGGCCAAGGCTGTTGGCGCCGCCGGCCTGGGAAAAGTCCAGGTAGGCGCGGTCATTGCTGTCCCATAGCCAGGAGCCCTGGCCGCGAACGAATACCTGCTGCGGGCGCTCGACGCTGGGCATCAGACGTTCGGCATTCAGGCCATCAGCGACGTTCGATTCTTGGGTTTCAAAAACCAGGTCATCGAGGCTCGGCGTCTGGCGCCGCAAACTGAACAGATTCATTGAAAAAAACCTCGATCGAGGTTTTTTGAACTGCCTATGCAAACACTTTCATAACAAACGCTGGTCATTGCGCTTTCCGGCCCTGTAAGCCTTGTGAATGCGGTTAGACTAGGCCGGTTCACGGCGTCGAGCCATTTCGATTTCCCAGCATTTTCGATAAGTATTACTTATGGATTTCAAACAACTGCGTTATTTCGTCGCGGTCTACGAAGAAGGTCATGTCGGACGCGCCGCCGAGCGCCTGTCGATCTCTCAACCCGCGCTGTCCCAGCAGATCCGCCAGCTGGAACAGAACCTCGACGTCACCCTGTTCGAACGCAGCAGCAAACGCCTGTTGCCGACCCTCGCCGCCCACACCTTGTACAACCACGCCCTGCCGCTGCTCGACGGCATGCAGCGGGCGCGCGAGGCGCTGGGCAACTTCAAGGGTCAGGCACTGCGCACATTGGCGATTGGTGTACTGCAAACCGTGCACACCAGCCTGGTGCCGCAGATGCTTGAGCGGGTGCGCAAGGCCCAGCCGCATCTGGTAGTGCAAATTTATGAACTGACGGGGCTTGAGATCGAGCGGCGACTGCTCAACGGCTCGCTGGATATCGGCATCAGCTATTTGCCGCCACGTCAGCCGGGGCTGCACGGCGTAATGCTGTACGAAGATGAACTGACGCTGGTCATCCCGGCGGATCATCCGCTGCGGGAATTCAAGAAAGTCTCGATGAGTCAGGCGGCCGAATTGCCGATGTTGCTATTGGGCGAAGAATTTCAGATCCGTCAGATCTGGCAGGCGCAATTGGCCAGCCTCGGACGACGCCCGCAAGTGCAGGCCGAATTGAACAATATGGTCGGGATTCTAGACAGCCTGCCGCATACGCGTCTGGCGACGGTGCTACCCGGTCGTTCGCAAAAGGAGTACGACGATCAGGATCTGTTGTGGAAACCGTTGAGTGAGCCGCGTGTACCGTTGAAGGTCGGGCTGGTGTGTCGCGATGTGCAGCGCCAGCAGGCGCCATTGGCCTTGCTGCGAACGTTGCTGGAAGAGGTGATGCAGCGTGAGGACAAACCGCTGAAAGGTGCACCACCGCTGGACGCGCTGAGCTGAAAACTTTTCTGCGGGCATAAGAAAACCCCGCCGAAGCGGGGCTTTGCAGACTGTTTCCCTGACATCCATTTCACTCCGCCACCCTGGCAGAATCCTACGTGTCCGTGTTGTTGCTTTGCGCTTCCTGCGCGACGTCCATGGAAAGTAGATTAGCTCTGGATCCAATCTACGCCTATGGGAGAACAGCAGCACGTCATGTAAGAGATCGCTTACATGACGTTACATCATCAGAACTGCGCAGCGTCCAGCAGGAACAGCGACTCGCTACCAGCCTTGACCGACGCGCTCAGCGAGTGAATCCGCGGCAGCACACGGGCGAAATAGAACCGCGCCGTGCCGAGTTTGCTCGCGTAGAAATCGTCCTGCGCTTCTTTGCCCAGCGATGCCTTGGCCATCAGCGCCCACATGTACGCGTAAGCGGTGTAGCCGAACGCTTGCAGATACTCGACCGATGCCGCGCCGATTTCGTTCGGGTTGGTTTTCGCCCGGTCCAGCAACCACGAGGTCAGCTCGTCGAGGGTGTCGACGGCGTCATTCAGCGGCTTGGTGAACTCGCCCAGATCGGCACTGGCGGTCGCGGTGAAATGGCGGATCTCGTCGGCGAACAGCTTGTAGAACGCGCCGCCGCTGCCGACGATCTTGCGCCCCACCAGGTCCAGCGCCTGAATGCCGTTAGTGCCTTCATAGATCTGGGTGATGCGCACATCCCGCACCAGTTGCTCCTGGCCCCACTCGCGGATGTAGCCGTGGCCGCCGAAGATCTGCTGACCATGGACGGTGGTTTCCAGACCCAAATCGGTCAGGAAGGCCTTGGCCACTGGCGTCAGCAAGGCAACCAGATCTTCCGCACGCTTGCGGGTGGCGGCGTCTTCGCTGAACTTGGCGGTATCGAGTTGCATCGCCACGTAGGTGGAGAACGCACGGCCGCCTTCGTTCGAGGCTTTCATGGTCAGCAGCATGCGACGCACGTCCGGGTGGACGATGATCGGGTCGGCCACCTTGTCTTTGTTCTGCGCGCCGGTCGGCGAACGGCTCTGCAGGCGGTCGCGGGCGTATTCGATGGCGTTCTGGTACGAGCGCTCGCCGGTGGCCAGGCCCTGGATGCCGACGCCCAGACGCTCGTAGTTCATCATGGTGAACATCGCCGCCAGGCCCTTGTTCGGCTCGCCGACCAGATAACCCACCGCTTCGTCGAAGTTCATCACACAGGTGGCCGAGGCCTGGATGCCCATCTTGTGTTCGATCGAACCGCAATTCGCAGGGTTGCGTGCGCCCAGGCTGCCATCGGCATTGACCATGAACTTCGGCACCAGGAACAGCGAAATGCCCTTCGGCCCAGCCGGTGCGTCAGGCAGCTTGGCCAGCACCAGGTGAATGATGTTTTCGGTCAGGTCATGCTCACCACCGGTGATGAAGATCTTGGTGCCGCTGACCTTGTAGGAACCGTCGGCCTGAGGCTCGGCCTTGGTGCGAATGATGCCCAGGTCGGTGCCGGCGTGCGGCTCGGTCAGGCACATGGAACCGGCCCAGACACCGGCGTACATGTTCGGCAGGTAAGCGGCTTTCAGTTCTTCGCTGGCGTGAGCGTTGATCGACAGGCAGGCGCCGGCGGTCAGCATCGGATACAGACCGAAGGCCAGGCTGGCGGAGTTGACCATTTCTTCGACCTGGGCCGATACGGCTTTTGGCATGCCCATGCCGCCGTAAGCCGGATCACCGCCAACACCGACCCAGCCGCCTTCGGCGTAAGTCTGATAGGCCTGTGGGAAACCAGCCGGCGTGGTGACGGCACCGTCGGCCCAGTGGCAGCCTTCTTCATCGGCGGCACGGCTCAGGGGCGCGATGCTTTTGCTGGTGACTTTGCCGGCTTCTTCGAGAATGGCTTCGACGGTTTCCGCGTCCACGGTCTCAGCCAGCGCCGGCAGTTCGGCCCAGAGTTTGGCGACTTCGAACACTTCATTGAGGACGAAGCGCATATCGCGCAGCGGCGCTTTGTAGTCAGCCATGGCAAACCTCGCAAAGATCTAAACAGGTGATTCGTGGAAGGGTGTTTTCGTTGAGCTGGAGTGTAACCCAACAACTTTTGCGACACATAGGGTCAGGCAGTGACTGTTTTGTTATTTTTAGTCACCAGCCATCCAGCATAAAGAAGCCCGCAATCAGCGGGCTCTTTTGTTTAACAGGCGCGCGTTACAGCGCAAACAACTGGGCCGGCAGCTTCATCAGGCAATCGCTGCCCGCCTCGATCGCCGCACGATGCGCCGCGATGCGCGGCAACAGACGCTTGAAGTAAAACTCGCACGTCGCCAGTTTGCCCTGGCAGAAATCGCCATCACCCTCGCCCGACTCCAGCTGCGACTGAGCGACCAGCGCCATGCGCAGCCACAGATAGCCGAGAACGATGTAACCGCTGTACATCAGGTAATCCACCGACGCGGCGCCCACTTCATCCGGGTTCTTCATCGCGGCCATGCCGACCTTCATGGTCAGCTCGCCCCACTGCTGGTTGAGGCCATCAAGCTGCGCGACAAACCCGCCCAGTTGCGGATGCCCGGCATTGGCCGCGCAGAACTTGTGGACGATTTTGGTGAAGTTTCGCAGCAGCTTGCCCTGGCTGCCCAGCACCTTGCGCCCGAGCAGATCCAGCGCCTGAATGCCGTTGGTGCCCTCGTAGATCGGCGCGATCCGGCAATCGCGAACCAGTTGCTCCATGCCCCACTCGCGGATAAATCCGTGGCCGCCGAACACCTGCATGCCGTGGTTGGTCACCTCAAGGCCGGTGTCGGTCATGAACGCTTTGCAGATCGGGGTCAGGAACGCCAACAGGTCTTCGGCCTGCTGACGCGCCTCGGCGTCCGCGCTCAGGTGCGCGACATCGAGCATCTGAGCGGTGAAATAGGTCAGCGCGCGGTTGCCTTCGTTGAAGGCTTTCATAGTCAGCAGCATGCGTCGCACGTCCGGGTGGACGATGATCGGGTCGGCCGGTTTGTCCGGAGCTTTGGCGCCGGTCAGGGCACGCATCTGCAAGCGATCGTTGGCGTATTTGATTGCGCCCTGAAAACTCGCTTCGCCCAGACACAGGCCCTGCATTCCCGTGCCGAGGCGCGCATGGTTCATCATGGTGAACATGCAATTCAGGCCCTTGTTCGGCTCGCCGATCAGGAAGCCTTTGGCGTCGTCGAAGTTCAGCACGCAGGTGGCCGAGGCCTTGATGCCCATCTTGTGCTCGATCGAGCCGCAGGAAACGCCGTTGCGCTCACCCGCCTCACCGGCTGCGTCCGGAAGGAATTTCGGCACGATGAACAGCGAAATGCCTTTGGTCCCGGCCGGTGCGTCCGGCAGCTTGGCCAGCACCAGATGAATGATGTTGTCACTCATGTCGTGCTCACCGGCGGAGATGAAAATCTTGCTGCCGGTCACTGCATAACTGCCGTCGGCCTGAGGCACCGCGCGGGTCTTGATGATGCCCAGATCGGTGCCGCAATGGGCTTCGGTCAGGCACATGGTGCCGGTCCACTGGCCGGCGGTGAGTTTGCGCAGATAGGTGTTTTTCTGTTCTTCGGTGCCGTGGGCGTGGATCGCCGACATGGCGCCGTGGGTCAGGCCCGGGTACATGCCCCACGAAGTGTTGCTGGAGGCGACCATTTCGCTGATCACCAGCCCCAGCGAACTCGGCAGGCCCTGGCCGCCGTAGGTCGGATCTGCCGCCAGACCGTGCCAGCCGCCTTCCACGTATTGTGCGAAGGCTTGCTTGAAGCCTGTAGGCGTTGTTACCACGCCGTTGTCGAAATGGCAGCCCTCTTCGTCACCGCTGCGATTGAGCGGTGCCAGCACGTTCTCACAGAACTTCGCGCCCTCGTCGAGGATCGCGTTGATCATGTCCGGGCTGGCGTCGTGGGCGCCGAGGGCCGCGTACTGAGTGTGGAAGTCAAAGACGTGGTCGATCAGAAAGCGCATGTCGCGCAAGGGAGCTTTGTACTCGGGCATGGTGGCTTCTCCTTCAGCAGATTGCTTCAACCTACTGCCGGCCACCCTGCCCCACAATCACTGTCCAGACGCTGAATGCGCCGTCATCACTCAACCTGCGGCGCTGTCCATGCGCACCGCGCCACGGCGGTTCTGCCCGAACGCCATCACGCAGTTTCGCCCTGCGCCCTTGGCGCTGTAGAGCGCCTGGTCGGCGGATTTCAGTACCTCTTCCGGCGTGCGCTGTTCCAGGCGTTCGGCCACGCCGATGCTGACCGTGACGGACACACTGGACGCGCCCGAACCCGAGCGACGCTGGCGGCCCTGCTGATCATCCTGCGGGCGGCTTTCCTGATTGCGCAGCTGGATGTTGTAGGAGGCAATCGACTCGCGAATGACTTCCAGGTGCGGCATGCACTCTTCAAGGGTCTTGCCTGCAAACACCAGGGCGAATTCCTCACCGCCATAGCGATACGCCCTACCGCCGCCGCTGATTTTCGACAGCTTGCTGGCGACCAGTCGCAGAACCTGGTCACCCACGTCGTGGCCGTGGGTGTCGTTGAATTTCTTGAAGTGATCGACGTCGCTCATTGCCAGCACATAGTTGCGCCCCAGACGCTGCATGCGCTCGTTGAGTGCGCGGCGGCCGGGCAGGCCGGTGAGCTCGTCGCGGAATGCCATTTGATAAGCCTCGTGCGCCACCGCCGCCGCAATCATCAGCATCACCTGGCTGCACATGATGTTCAGGGTGAACGGCAGGATGAAGGTTTTCGGCAGCATCCAGAACACCCCGAGCAACCCCACCAGTTGCGCCGCGTGCAGCGGCCGCGGGTTGCGCCAGTATTGCCAGGCCAGCAGCAGAAACGCCGAGATGAACACCGGATACGACAACTGAATCAGGCTCATCCACGCGCCGTGCAGCGCCGGCCAGCGGATCTCGGAAAGCCACATCAGCAAGGCCTGCGGATAACTTTGCTCAAGTCCCAGCGCCACGCTGCCAAACGCCAGCAGCACGGCGAAGCGCGCGACCATGTCCTGAAACAGGTGCGTGCGTTCCTGCCACGCGGCGAATAGTCCGAACAACAGCGGCAATAGCAGACAGACCAGATGGAAGACGACTGCCGCGTCTTCGCGCACCTTGCCGTTGTCACGGTAATAGTCCGTCTGGGTGTCGAGCAGGAAGTAGGCGATGTACACCGTGACCATCAGAAACAGCTCGCGCTGGCGTCGGTAAACCGCACAGTACGAACCGCCCAACAGCAGCACCAAGGTTGGCAATACGTTGAAGAGCGAGGTGAAGAACACGTTGAGGTCTTTGACGTACGCAGCCGCCAACCCCGCAAGCAACAACAGCAGTGAAGGAATGAAATGACTGAAACGTACAGCGGAAGAACGCGGCAAGGGTAAAGCTCCGACCGTCTTGGCAAAGAGATGGCATTGTGCCTGCAATGTGGCCAGTTAAGCACACACAATGTGATCCAGATCACAGGCAGCCTCTTTAACGGCCGAAATCTGAAGTTACTGAGGGATTTAGTAAGGTTTTTTGCGCAATGGCTGCTAGACGGCCACCATGGCCATCATTCTTGATGGCCATGGTGTGTTTTTCTGCTCAGAGATCGTTGTAGAACGGCTGCAATGGCCCCTCTGCCGCCGGCCGGCCTTCAGCACCGTAAGGCTTGAGATTGAGCGATGCGTCCATCGCCTGACGGGTCGTGACTTTCGGACTGGCCGGACGCTGGGTCACGGCGTTTTCATCGCCGATGTGGCCCTGCGGAATCACCAGCGACGGATGATCGAACGGTGCGCGCTCCCACGCCACGCGCGGATCGGTCAGGCCGACCTCCATGAATTTCACCAGAGCGTCGATTTCATCGGGCGTCAGGTTCAGCGCCGTCATGTCCGGGTCGAGATTGGAGGTGTTGTGCTGATTCACCGCCGGATGCTCGAAGCCGCTGGTGTTGTTGGCGTCCTCGCCGCGCCGGTCACCGCCACGGTTGTAGAACTCCATCACCTGCTTGAGCGTCGAGCGGCTGCCGTTGTGGAAGTACGGGCCGGTCAGGGCGATGTTGCGCAGGGTCGGGGTCTTGAAAGCACCGTCGACCGAGTCGCGGAAACCGACATTCGGCTTGAGCGTGGCATCGCACGGAATCGCCGCGCTCAATGGCGCCTCGAACGTGCAGACATCGACGTCCAGCGGATCGACCGAGCGGCCGCCCTGCAGCACGCTGTTGTACTGCCGGGTGAACGACCAAGGATTGCCCCACGCATCCGCGCCGCCAAGGGCCAGGTCTTCCGAGGTCGGCCGCACACCGGTGTTGTAGAAACCGTTGTCGTAAAGGGTGGTCAGGTTGTCGGCCATCACCATGCGCTCGATGCGTTCGCGCGGATGCATCAGCAGGCGGCTGGCGGCGTTGGTCAGCTCCGGTCCGCCGTGGCAATTGACGCATTTGCCCTTGCCGAGAAACAGGTTCATGCCCTCGACCTGTTGCGCGTTCATCGCCGTGTGATCGCCTTGCAGATAGGCATCGATCGGCGCCTGATCGGACACCAGCGTGGCCTCATACATCTGGATCGCCAGGCCGAAGAACAGCGGGAAATTGGCCTCCATCTGGGTGTACGGCGCACCTCCCACCAGAACGTTTTGCGTGGCGTTCCACAGCCGGGGCTGGAAGGCGTTCTTGATCAGCTCGCGATAGGTCGGACGCCGTGCGCCGGACACTGGAGCCAGCACCGAGTCGGTGGATGAGATCCGCTGCTGCTTGAGCATCAGCGTGTCGAGCATCCTGCGACCAATGTCGGCAAAAGTGCGGCCACCGCAGGACATTTCCACCGGACTGCCGGGCGGGCCGACGGCTTGCGAGGCGGCAGACGCATCGTTGAGCGCCAGCCGCACTTTGGTCGCGACCGTGCTGCGTTCGCTGGTCACGTAGATCCCGGCATCCGGATCGCGTTTACCGAACGGCGAGAAGCCGTTGAACACGTTGTTGGCCCGACCGTCCCAGAAGTTGCGCACGTTGAACGCGGCATTGATCACCGACGGCGCGTTGCGTCCAGTACTGCGACGTACGTTGATGCCGCCTACCTGAAACAGTCCGTCCGGCTGCTGGGTGCATTTGTCGAAACGCGGCTGGTTGGGTTTGACGAAGTTGGCGTCAAACACGCCTTGCGAGCCGACCACGTCGTCCGTCGAGTACACGATGGGCGAGTTGCGCTCCAGCGGATTGCTCAGCACGTGGGTCGGGAAGTCGGTTTTCTTCAGCGTGTAGTTCGGGCCACCCTTGCCACCGGACAATGTCGCGTAGGACGCCACGTCACCGGGAATGTCCGACGCCACAAACGGCTTGTTGAAGATCGACGCGACGTTGGCGTTGGTGTGCGCCTGGCCGGGGTTAAGCTGGTTGGTGATGCGGTGGTCGACGCCGGCGTGGTAATGGCAGGACGCGCAGGCCGTGGACCCATCGCTGCCGATCTCCATGTCCCAGAACAGCGCCTTGCCCAACAGGATCGCAGCCTGGCGATTGAGCACGTAGTCGGTCATCAGGTCGACCTTGCGCCCACCTTCGGTTCCGGACGGATCAGGGGGCACCATCCCGCGCAACGATTGCAGCGAAGGGACTTCCGGCACCGGGGGATCGACTTCGGCGGGGTCGGCGGCCCATGCGCTGTGGACTGACAGCGCGATGGGTAACCAGAAGGTCAAACGAGCGAGTCGACTGATGTTCATAGGCTTCACCCTGACTGTTGTTGTTAAGTGCCGGGCGTCTTGCTTCTTTGAGCAGGCAGTTCTGGTTAGCACCGGTAAATCGGGCAGTGCAATTAATTGGCCACTCTTCTGGAAACATTTTGAATCAATAAGCGCAGGGATTCGGCCGAGCAGTGGCTTCATCAATGCTGGGGAATCAGCCCCGGGATTGGGGAAATCCGGGCACAAAAAAACCGCTGCCCCCGAGGGAGCAGCGGTTTTTTGAAAGACCGCGTTAAGGCTTAGTAGCCCAGTGCGAAGTCTTCTTCTTTCATGTCCATCAGGTTGTTGGCGCCCGACAGCATGGTGGCCACGTGCGTACGGGTACGCGGCAGGATGCGCTGGAAGTAGAAGCGCGCGGTTTGCAGCTTGGCGGTGTAGAACGCCTCGTCGCTGGTGCCGGCAGCCAGTTTTTCAGCAGCCAGACGCGCCATGTCAGCCCAGAAGTAGGCCAGGCAGGCGTAACCGGAGTACATCAGGTAGTCCACGGAGGCCGCGCCGACTTCTTCGCGATCTTTCATGGCGGCCATACCGACCTTCATGGTCAGTTCGCCCCACTCTTTGTTCAGTGCAGCCAACGGTGCGACGAACTCTTTGACGGCTTCGTTGCCTTCGTTGTTCTGGCAGAACTTGTGGACGATCTTGGTGAAGCCTTTGAGCGCCTCGCCTTGAGTCATCAGCACTTTACGGCCCAGCAGGTCGAGTGCCTGGATGCCGGTGGTGCCTTCGTACAGCATCGAGATGCGGCTGTCGCGAACGTTCTGCTCCATGCCCCACTCGGCGATGAAGCCGTGGCCGCCGTAGATCTGTACGCCGTGGTTGGCGGATTCGAAACCGACTTCGGTCATGAACGCTTTGGCGATCGGAGTCATGAAGGCCAGCAATGCGTCGGCTTTCTTCTTCTCTTCTTCGTCCACGCCGTATTTGACGATGTCGACCTGTTTGGCGGTGAAGTACACCATCGCACGGTTGCCTTCGGCGAATGCCTTCATGGTCAACAGCATGCGGCGTACGTCTGGGTGAACAATGATCGGGTCAGCAGCCTTGTCCGGCGCTTTCGGGCCAGTCAGGGAACGCATTTGCAGGCGATCGCGAGCGTATTTCAGGCCGCCCTGGAAGCCGATTTCGGCGTGAGCCAGACCTTGCAGTGCGGTACCCAGACGTGCGGTGTTCATGAAGGTGAACATGCAGTTCAGGCCTTTGTTCGCCGGGCCGATCAGGAAGCCGGTCGCGCCGTCGAAGTTCATCACGCAGGTCGCGTTGCCGTGGATGCCCATCTTGTGTTCGATCGAACCGCAGGTCACCGCGTTGCGTGCACCGACGGTGCCATCAGCATTCGGCATGAACTTGGGAACGATAAACAGCGAGATGCCTTTGGTGCCGGCCGGTGCGTCCGGCAGGCGGGCCAGTACGATGTGGACGATGTTGTCGGCCATGTCGTGTTCACCGGCCGAGATAAAGATCTTGGTGCCGGAAACTTTGTAGGAACCGTCGGCCTGAGGTTCGGCCTTGGTGCGCAGCATGCCCAGGTCGGTGCCGCAGTGCGGCTCGGTCAGGCACATGGTGCCGGTCCATTCGCCGGAGACCAGTTTGGTCAGATAGGCTTCCTGCTGCTCTGGGGTGCCGTGCTCGGAGATGGTGTTCATCGCGCCGTGCGACAGGCCCGGGTACATGCCCCACGACCAGTTGGCTTCGCCGACCATCTCGCTGACAGCCAGACCCAGCGACTCAGGCAGACCCTGACCGCCGTGCTCGACGTCATGGGCCAGGCTCGGCCAGCCGCCTTCGACGAATTGCTTGTAGGCCTCTTTGAAGCCGGTCGGGGTTTTCACGCCGGACTCGCTCCAGGTGCAGCCTTCGGTGTCACCCACGCGGTTCAGCGGTGCCAGCACCTGCTCACAAAACTTGGCGCCCTCTTCGAGAATGGCGTCAACCATGTCCGGCGTTGCTTCTGCACACGCTGGAAGGCTCTGATAGTGCGCTTCGTAGCCGAGCAGTTCGTCACGAACGAAGCGAATATCACGCAAGGGGGCCTTGTAGTCAGGCATAGCGATAAACCTCTGCTGATGTAACCGGGAATGAACGACCGCGTTGATTTGTTGTGACGGTCAAACAGTTGTTTGAAACATACGTTTACGCCGAAATCTTGTCAAGCGTCGTTCTTTTGCCATTCGTCATCACATTTTCCGAACGCCGGACACAGCAGCGCGACATGTGCCCGACCGAGCCATGTGCACTGAAAAAAGATTAGTTGAGGGAGAAGGACTTACAACGAAAAACGCCGCGAACAGTCGCGGCGTCTGGCAAAGCGCAGATCAAAAAAATCAGGCGAATGTGTCGATGATCGTACCGAGCATTTCATCGGAAGCCTTGGCGACTTTCACGCCCAGTTCCGCCTGAAACTTGCCTTGGGCCATCTCGACCATGTTGCTCGACAGGTCCGATTGCTGGGCGCGATCCACCGAACGCAGACGATCGACCTGCACTTCCGAAGACTGGCTGGTCACCGAACGCTCGATAGTGCTGCTGGCGATCTGGCTGGCCGCCTGATCGACGCGGTTCTGCCCGGTCTGAATGGTGCTCAGACCTGCATAAAAAGCTGTGTTTCCGGAGATTTCCATGGGAGCTCTCATCCTTGGGAAGGATCAATGGTCGCCATTGAACCAGAGGCGCCAGAAAAACACCCGTCAAAAACACTAATGGCACAGTGCCTTGTCATAGCCAAAATCAGTCGAGCAGATCCAGTTGCAAGTGATCGGCAACCGCTTCGGCGCTGACCGCCTTGAGTTTTGGCACCCGCCCCAGGCACGGCGCCGGGATTCGCTCGGCCAGTGTCGCCAGGTTTTCCTCCAGCCGCGAAGTCTTCGGATCAATAATATTCGCCACCCACCCGGCCAATTGCAGCCCGTCTCGGGCAATTGCCTCGGCAGTCAGCAACGCATGGCTGATGCAGCCCAGACGCACGCCGACCACCAGAATCACCGGCAATTTCAACGCAATGGCCAGATCCGACAAATTGTCCTGATCCGCCAGCGGCACTCGCCAACCGCCCGCGCCTTCGATCAGCGTGAAGTCGGCGTTCATGGCCAGGATCTCGCGCATCGGCGCCAGCAACGATTGCACGGTCAGCGCCACACCCGCCTCACGCGCTGCCAGATGCGGCGCGATGGCCGGCTCGAACGCCACCGGGTTAACCTGTTGATAGGTCAGCGGCAACGAGCATTCGGCCTGTAACGCCAGCGCGTCGGAATTGCGCAAACCTCTGGGCGTCACCACACAACCGGACGCCACCGGTTTGCCCGCCGCCGTACTCAGCCCCGCCGACCGTGCAGCGTGCAGCAACCCGGCGGCGACGGTGGTCTTGCCGACGTCAGTGTCGGTTCCGGTGATGAAATAGGCTGCGCTCATAAGGGTTTCTCCAACACGGCGTAGACCACCTGATAAGTCGCCGGCAAGCCCTGCGGCTGACGGAACTGCTCGTAGGCTTCGACCAGCCCCAGAATCCGCGCCCGTCCGGTCAAACCACCCGGCCGACCGGGGTTCAGGTTATGCGCGCCCAGTGCCTTGAGTTCGTGGGTCAGGCTGCGCACATCCGGGTAATGCAGCACATGCGGCCGATTCTCCAGACTGGCCGTACGCAAACCACTGGCCGCGCACAATTGCTCATAGCGGGCGAACTCGCGGAAGCGGTTCACGTGCACCAGGCCATCGACCTGACGCCAGCTGTCGCGCAATTCGTACAGCGTCCCTACACAAAGACTAGCAAACGCGAAAATCCCCCCCGGTTTCAGCACCCGAAACGCTTCGCCGAGCACCGCTTCGAAGTCTGCGCACCACTGCACGGCGAGGCTGGAGAAGATCAGATCACATGTCGAATCCTGTAACGGCAAACGTTCGGCATCGCCAGCGATAAAGTGCGTGGCGCCACCCAACGGCCGCGCGTGATTGAGCATGCCTTCAGCGATATCCAGCGCCAGCCCCTCACCAAATCGCTCGGCCAGCGCCCGAGTGAAATACCCGGTGCCGCAGCCCAGATCCAACCAGCGTGCCGGCCGAAAATCCACCGGCAAGCGATTCATTAACTGCGTACCGACATCGCGCTGCAACTCGGCGACGCTGTCGTAGCTGGCCGCTGCGCGAGAAAAAGAAACCGCGACCTGGCGCTTGTCAGGCAAGCCGCCGGGCAACGCCGCAACAGACAAATCAGTCATCACCGCACTCACTCAAAAACGCCTGGATCGCACCCGCCACACCGTGGGGATCTTCCAGAAGAAACGCATGGCTGGCCTGCTCGATCAGACCGACCTCGACATCCGCCAGCAACGCGAACAACTCGCCCGCGGCCTCCGCCGGCACCAGCCCGTCAAGCCCGCCGAACAAATGCAATTGCGGGCCACTAAACGCCTGCAACGCTTCCCGCGTATCGATCTGCGCCAACAACTCCAGACCGGCCATCAAAGCGGCCGGCGAGGTGTTCGGCGCGCCGCCGAGCAACAGACGCGACAAGCCGCGCGCGTCTTGCGCGCCCTGGGCGCACAGCAGCGAGAATCGCTTGAGGGTCGTGCGCGGGTCGGCGCTGCAGCCGGCCAGAAACGCATCGAAGGTTTCGCCGGGCATCGCGCTCGGCCATTGTTCATGGGCGACAAACGAAGGATTGCTCGCCAGGGTCAGCAAGCCGCAGCAATGTTCGCCACGCCGGGCCGCCAGCTCGGACGCGAGCATGCCGCCCAGCGACCAGCCGCCAAGCCAGGCATCTTCGGGGACGCGCTCATCGAGCTCGTCGAGCCAGTCGTTCAGATCGCTGGAGTCCAGCTCCGGCAACGGCTCGATGTCGACCTGCAGGTGTTCGTCGAGTCCGCGCAACGCAGCGGCCAACGGCTCCAGCGGCGAAACGCCGAGCCCCCAACCCGGTAACAAAATCAGGCGATCACGCATGACTCGGCTCCGACGTAAGTTGAGCAAAGCAATCGGCCAGTCCTTCTAACAATAGCTGCACCTGCGCCTCGCTGTGGGCAGCGGTCAGCGTCACCCGCAACCGCGCACTGCCGGCAGGCACGGTCGGCGGGCGGATTGCGGTGACCATCAGCCCACGCTCACGCAGCATCTGCGACAGACGCACGGCGCGACCGGCATCGCCAATCAGGATCGGCTGGATCGGCGTGAAGCTGTCCATCAGTTCCAGGCCGATCTGTTCGGCGCCGTGGCGGAACTGGCGGATCAGCGTCTGTAAATGTTCGCGACGCCAGTGTTCGCTGCGCAGCAGTTCCAGACTTTTCAACGTTGCGCAGGCCAGCGCCGGCGGTTGGCTGGTGGTGTAGATGTACGGGCGGGCGAACTGGATCAGGCTTTCGATCAGCTCTTCACTGCCCGCGACGAACGCACCCGCCGTGCCGAACGCTTTGCCGAGGGTGCCGACCAGTACCGGCACATCCTCCTGGCTCAAACCGAAATGCTCGACGATGCCGCCACCGTTCGCCCCCAGCGGACCGAAACCGTGAGCGTCATCGACCATCAGCCAGGCGCCTTTGGCCTTGGCTTCCCGGGCCAGCGCCGGCAAATCAGCAAGGTCGCCGTCCATGCTGAATACGCCGTCAGTGACCACCAGTGTATTGCCGGTGGCTTTCTCCAGGCGCTTGGCGAGGCTGTCGGCGTCGTTGTGCAGATAACGATTGAAGCGCGCGCCGGACAACAATCCGGCATCCAGCAACGAGGCATGATTGAGCCGGTCTTCCAGCACCGTATCGCCCTGCCCGACCAGCGCCGTGACCGCGCCGAGGTTGGCCATGTAACCGGTGGTGAACAACAGCGCACGCGGCCGTCCGGTGAGGTCAGCCAGGGCTTCTTCCAATTCGTGATGCGGGCCGCTGTGGCCGATCACCAGATGCGAAGCACCGCCACCGACGCCCCACTTCGACGCACCGGCGCGCCAGGCCTCGATCACTTGCGGATGATTGGCCAGGCCCAGGTAATCGTTGTTGCAGAACGCCAGCAACGGCTGACCGTCGACCACCACTTGCGGCCCTTGCGGGGTTTCAAGCAGCGGTCGCTGGCGGTAGAGATTTTCGGCACGACGGGCAGCAAGGCGTGCGGCGAGATCGAAAGACATGCAAGCCTCACGGGTGGCAAATGAATCAGCAGGCGCCGTCCGAGGCAGCGCCTGAGAAGGACGGGCGATCAGACCGCCGCGTTGTAGAACTGCTCGCTGCTCTTCTGCTCCACCAGCGCCTGCTCGATAGCGGCCTGATGGACTTCGTCGGCATGCTCTTCGCGGGCTTCCGGCTGAATGCCCAGGCGCGCGAACAGTTGCATGTCCTTGTCGGCCTGCGGGTTGGCGGTGGTCAGCAGTTTGTCGCCGTAGAAGATCGAGTTGGCGCCGGCGAAGAATGCCAGGGCCTGCATCTGCTCGTTCATCGCTTCGCGGCCGGCGGACAGGCGTACGTGGGATTGCGGCATGAGGATGCGCGCCACGGCGAGCATGCGGATGAAATCGAACGGATCGACGTCGTCGGCGTTTTCCAGCGGCGTGCCGGCAACTTTCACCAGCATGTTGATCGGCACCGATTCCGGATGCTCCGGCAGGTTGGCCAGCTGGATCAGCAGGTTGGCACGGTCATCGAGGGACTCGCCCATGCCGAGAATGCCGCCGGAGCAGATCTTCATCCCCGCGTCGCGCACATAGGCCAGTGTCTGCAGACGCTCGGCATAGGTGCGGGTGGTGATGATGCTGCCGTAGAACTCCGGCGAGGTATCGAGGTTATGGTTGTAGTAGTCGAGCCCGGCCTTGGCCAGGGCTTCGGTCTGGTCCTGATCGAGACGGCCGAGGGTCATGCAGGTTTCCAGGCCCATGGCCTTCACGCCTTCGACCATCTTCAGCACGTAAGGCATGTCCTTGGCCGACGGGTGTTTCCACGCCGCGCCCATGCAGAAACGGGTCGAACCGATGGCCTTGGCGCGGGCAGCCTCTTCGAGGACCTTCTGCACTTCCATGAGCTTTTCTTTTTCCAGCCCGGTGTTGTAGTGACCGGACTGCGGACAATATTTGCAATCTTCCGGACAGGCCCCGGTCTTGATCGACAACAGGGTGGAAACCTGAACGCGGTTGGCGTCGAAATGCGCGCGGTGCACCGTCTGCGCCTGGAACAGCAAGTCGTTGAATGGCTGAACGAAGAGTGCTTTGACTTCGGCCAAAGTCCAGTCGTGACGCAGGGTGGCAGTGGTGCTGGCGCTCATGGGCGTTTCCTTGGTTATGCTTGGCTGGCGCCTGGGGAAACGGAATACCCACAGGCACGACACGGATGTTCGGCATATTTAAGGAAGAGTCATGCGCTGTCAACCACACTACGAAAGGCCGGTTTACATCTGGTTAAAAAACAAACAGAACTGCTTGTTGTGCGACGAACCGGCAGACGCGCAAATCCCGATCTGCACCGCCTGCGAAACCGATTTGCCGTGGCTGGGCGATCAATGCCTGACCTGCGCCCTGCCCCTCGCAGCCGGCCTGACTTGTGGTGGCTGCCTGCAGGATCCACCGGCCTTTGAACAGGTGGCTGTGCCCTGGGTTTATGGCTTTCCGGTGGACACGCTGATCACCCGTTTCAAGCACAACGCCAAATGGCCGCTTGGCCACTTGCTCGCCGACGTTCTCGGCGAGTTTCTGCAACATCGCTTCGAAGAAGACCTGCCTCGCCCGGACGCCCTGCTACCGGTGCCGCTTGCGCCGAAACGCTTGCGCCAGCGCGGCTTCAACCAAGCGGCGATGCTCGCGCAGTGGCTGGGCAAGTCACTCGACCTGCCTTGCGAGGAACACAGTCTTTTGCGGGTGCAGGATACCGACGCCCAGCAGGCGCTGAACGCCAAGGCGCGGAAACACAATCTGCGTCACGCCTTCGCCTTGAGCCCCGATGCCCAAGTGAAAGGCCGGCACCTGGCCCTGGTCGACGACGTGCTGACCACCGGCGCCACCGCCCAGGCGCTGGCCCGTTTGCTGATGGACGCCGGCGCCGCGCGGGTGGATGTGTACTGCCTGGCCCGCACGCCAAAACCCGGCGACGCGGCTTGACGGATACGCCATGAGCCGCCAACGTCCTCCCTCAACCCTTCAGTACAAAGCGTCCGCCATGTCCCTGCCCAGTCTGTTGTCCCAGCACATCGTCCGCCGTCCGCAGCGCATCGCCTTGCTGCAACACATCGCCGAACAGGGTTCGATCACCCGCGCAGCGAAGAGCGCCGGTTTGAGTTACAAGGCGGCCTGGGATGCCATCGATGAGCTGAACAACCTCGCGCAAAAGCCTCTGGTCGAGCGCGCGGTAGGCGGCAAGGGCGGTGGCGGAGCCAAACTGTCGAGCGAGGGCGAGCGAGTGCTGCGCCTCTATCAAAAGCTGCAAGCCTTGCAGGCTCAGGTACTGGAGGCGGCCGAGGATGCCAGCGATCTGGATCTGCTCGGTCGGCTGATGCTCAGGACCAGCGCACGCAATCAGCTGCACGGCAAAGTCGTGCTGATCGAAGGTCAGGGCCGCAACGACCTGATCCGCCTCGAACTGGCCGAGGGCCTGTCGATCAACGCGCAGATCACCCACGACAGCACCGTCCATCTGGAACTGCAACCGGGCACCGAAGTGGTGGCGCTGATCAAGGCCGGCTGGCTCGAACTGCTCGCTCCACAGGCCACGCCTGCGGTCGGCCACAACCTGTTGAACGGTCGGATCGAGGCGATTCTCGACGCCGAAGATGGCCCGAGCGAAGTGCGCATCGCGCTGCCCAACGGCCAGACCCTGTGCGCGCTGGCCGAACCGCTGGACTTGCGCAGCCGGGGCCTGACGGTCGAGCAAGCGGTGCAGGTGCAGTTTTCCCCGTCGAATGTGCTGCTGGGCACACCGCTCTGAGCGCACTGCAACGAAAGCGTCATCGACCCGCATTAAGGTGGCTGCCAAAACCATGCAGGGAGCCTGATGTGAGCCTATTAGAAGAAAACCAATCCACAGACCTGGAAAAAATGGTCGGCCTGAGCCGTCGCGGTTTCATCAGCGCCGGCGCGCTGTGCGGCGCGGCGATGTTCCTCGGCGGCAACCTGCTGAGTCGCAGCGTGCTGGCCGCCAGTGTCAGCGCCGGCAACAGCCGTCTGCTTGGCTTCGACAGCATTCCGGCGGCCACCACCGACACCATCAGCCTGCCCAAGGGCTACAAGTCGTCGGTGCTGATCAGCTGGGGCCAGCCGCTGCACAAGAACGGCCCGGCCTTCGACCCGAGCGGCAACGGCACCGCGGCCGCACAGGAAGTGCAGTTCGGCGACAACAACGACGGCATGAGCCTGTTCGAATTCCCGGGCGAGAAAAACCGCGCGTTGATGGCGATCAACAACGAATACACCAACTACCGCTACCTCTATCCGCACGGCGGCATGCCGCAATCGGCCGAGGACGTGCGCAAGGCCCTGGCCTGCGAAGGCGTGTCGGTGATCGAAGTGCAGCGCAAGAACGGCCAGTGGCAGTTCGTCCAGGGCTCGCGCTACAACCGGCGCATTCACGGCAACTCGCCGCTGCGCATCAGCGGCCCGGCCGCCGGCCACGAACTGCTGAAAACCAGCGCCGACAAGCACGGCAAAAAAGTCCTCGGCACTTTCCAGAACTGCGCCAACGGCAAGACACCGTGGGGCACTTATCTGACCTGCGAAGAGAACTTCACCGACTGCTTCGGCAGCAGCAACGCCCAGCAACAGTTCGACCCGGCGCAAAAGCGCTACGGCGTATCGGCCGCCAGCCGCGAGATCAACTGGCATCCGTTCGATCCGCGCTTCGACATGGCGAAGAACCCCAACGAGCTCAACCGTCACGGCTGGGTCGTGGAGATCGACCCGTTCGATCCGCAATCGACCCCGGTCAAACGCACTGCGCTGGGCCGCTTCAAACATGAAAACGCCGCGCTGGCCGAGACCGATGACGGTCGTGCCGTGGTGTACATGGGCGACGACGAACGCGGCGAGTTCATCTACAAATTCGTCAGCCGCGACAAGATCAATCACCGCAACGCCAAGGCCAACCGCGACATCCTCGATCACGGCACGCTGTACGTGGCCAAGTTCGATGCGGGCGACGGCAACCCGGACCACCCGAAAGGCCAAGGCCAGTGGATCGAACTGACCCACGGCAAGAACGGCATCGACGCCAGCAGCGGTTTCGCCGATCAGGCCGAAGTGCTGATTCATACGCGGTTGGCAGCCAGCGTGGTTGGCGCCACGCGCATGGACCGTCCGGAGTGGATCGTGGTCAGCCCGAAAGACGGCCAGGTTTATTGCACCCTGACCAACAACGCCAAGCGCGGCGAAGACGGCCAACCGGTGGGCGGACCGAACCCGCGCGAGAAGAACGTCTACGGGCAGATCTTGCGCTGGCGCACCGACCGCGACGATCACGCGTCGAAGACTTTTGCCTGGGACCTGTTCGTGGTCGCCGGCAACCCGGGCGTCTACGCCGGTACGCCGAAAGGCGGTTCGTCGAATATCACGCCGCAGAACATGTTCAACAGCCCCGACGGCCTCGGCTTCGACAAGGCCGGACGGTTGTGGATTCTCACCGACGGCGACTCGAGCAACGCCGGTGATTTCGCCGGGATGGGCAACAACCAGATGCTCTGCGCCGATCCTGCCACCGGGGAAATTCGCCGGTTCATGGTCGGGCCGATCGGCTGTGAAGTCACCGGGATCAGCTTCTCGCCGGATCAGAAAACCCTGTTCGTCGGGATTCAGCACCCGGGCGAGAACGGCGGTTCGACCTTCCCCGAGCATTTGCCGAACGGCAAGCCGCGCTCATCGGTGATGGCGATTACCCGTGAGGATGGCGGGATCGTCGGCGCCTGATCGGGCGACACTCTGATCGTTCCCGTGCGCTGCCCGGGAACGATCCCACTCAAGACAGCCCGTCTGCGCTACCATGCTGAGCCGGACGCGGCAGCCTGCTGCGCGCAGGAGTCAGCATGGCCCACCCGTTTGAAACCCTCACCCCAGACCTCGTGCTCGATGCCGTCGAAAGCATCGGCTTCCTGAGCGACGCGCGCATTCTGGCGCTCAACAGTTATGAAAACCGCGTCTATCAGGTCGGCATCGAAGACTCGGAACCGCTGATCGCCAAGTTCTATCGCCCGCAGCGCTGGACCAACGAAGCGATCCTGGAAGAGCACCAGTTCACCTTCGAACTGGCCGAAGTCGAGATCCCGGTGGTGGCGCCACTGATCCACAACGGCGAAACCCTGCACGAACACGCCGGATTTCGTTTCACCCTGTTTCCCCGTCGCGGTGGCCGGGCGCCGGAGCCGGGCAATCTCGATCAGTTGTATCGCCTCGGCCAGTTGCTCGGGCGCATGCACGCGGTCGGCGGTACCAAACCGTTCGAACACCGCGAAGCGTTGGCCGTGAAGAACTTCGGCCATGACTCGCTGACCACACTGCTGGAAGGCAACTTCATTCCCAAGGCCCTGCTGCCGGCCTACGAGTCCGTCGCCCGCGATCTGCTCAAGCGCGTGGAAGACGTCTACGCCAGCACGCCGCACCAGAACATCCGCATGCACGGCGACTGCCACCCCGGCAACATGATGTGCCGCGACGAGATGTTCCACATCGTCGACCTCGACGACTGCCGCATGGGCCCGGCGGTGCAGGACATCTGGATGATGCTCGCCGGCGACCGTCAGGATTGTCTCGGGCAGCTGTCGGAATTGATGGACGGCTACAACGAATTCCATGACTTCGACCCGCGCGAACTGGCGCTGATCGAACCGCTGCGCGCCCTGCGCCTGATGCATTACAGCGCCTGGCTGGCCCGGCGTTGGGACGATCCGGCGTTCCCCCGCAGCTTTCCGTGGTTCGGCAGCGAGCGGTATTGGGGCGATCAGGTGCTGGCGTTGCGCGAGCAACTGGCGGCGTTGAACGAAGAGCCGTTGAAGCTTTTCTGACACGACACGTCTATACAACTGCCCGTACAATCGCTGCTTTGTTAGCTGCCTAAGCAAGGATTCTGCATGCAAGCCGCCAACCCGCGTCGCGGGTACATTCTGGGCCTGAGCGCCTACATCATCTGGGGACTGTTCCCGCTCTACTTCAAAGCCATCGCCGAAGTGCCGGCGGTGGAAATCATCATTCACCGGGTGCTGTGGTCGGCGCTGTTCGGCGCGCTGCTGTTGATGGTGTGGAAGCATCCCGGCTGGTGGCAGGAGCTGCGCGACAACCCGAAACGCCTGGCGATTCTTGCGCTCAGCGGCACCTTGATCGCGGCCAACTGGCTGACCTACGTGTGGTCGGTGAACAACGGCCGGATGCTGGAAGCAAGCCTCGGTTACTACATCAACCCATTGGTGAACGTGCTGCTGGGCATGCTGATCCTCGGCGAACGCTTGCGGCGCATGCAGTGGCTGGCGGTTGGTCTGGCGGCGGTCGGTGTTGCGCAGCAGGTGTGGCAGGTCGGCAGTCTGCCGTGGGTATCGCTGGTGCTGGCGCTGACCTTCGGTTTCTACGGGCTGATCCGCAAGCAGGCGCCGGTCAAGGCGTTGCCGGGGCTGGTGGTGGAAACCTGGATGCTGGTGCCGATCGCCCTCGCGTGGCTGCTGTTCAATCCGACCGCCACCAGCGCCCAGGCCGAGTTCTGGACCACCTCCGAAGCCTGGTGGCTGGTGGCGGCCGGCCCGGTGACGCTGGTGCCGCTGGTGTGCTTCAACGCGGCGGCACGGCATCTGCCCTACACCACCCTCGGTTTCCTGCAATACCTGGCGCCGACGTTGGTACTGCTGCAAGCCGTGCTGCTGTTCGGCGAGCACTTGTCGTCCAGCACGCTGATCGCCTTCATGTTTATCTGGGCCGGTCTGGCGGTGTACAGCGTCGATGCATGGATGAGCTTGCGCCGGCGCAGCTGATCAAAAAACGCACAAACCTCCACAGGCCACGGTTCTCGTGGCCTGTATCGTTCCTTCCCAAGGTTATCCACAGCGTGATCCCCGCCGTTTGTGCGCAAGTCACTGAATGCCGACGGTTTTTTGATCAATTTTCGCCAAGCCACAGCGGACGTGGCCTGGCGTCCGGTCTCTACAGGTTATCCACAGGCAGGTGCACGTTTAAACTGGATAACCAGATCCGTCTTCACAGGTCGGTGCGCAGCACCAGTTCGACCATCAAGTCATCGGCCAGGGTTTCCAGGCGCGATTGCAGCACGTCCAGCGACAGGGTCAGCGGCACTGCCAGGATCGCCTCGGCGTGGAACAGCGGCTCGCTGCTCATCGGCGCCGGTCGTACTTCGGTCACCAGCCGTTCGAGGTTGACGCCCTGCTCGCTCAGCAACCGAGTAATGTCGCGCACGATGCCGGGACGATCATTGCCCACCAACTCCATGGCGATCGGTTTCCAGGTGCAGGCCTGTTCGATACCGCTTTCCGCCACCAACACGCGAATGCCCTGTGCCGACAGTGCTTGTAAGGCATCGACTAATTCGTCGTAAGCCTCCGCCGGCACGCCGACCCGCAGGATCCCGGCGAACTGCCCGGCCATGCACGACAGGCGGCTTTCCAGCCAGTTGCCGCCGTGTTCGGCGATGCATTGGGCGATGCGCTCGACCTGCCCGGGCTTGTCCGGTGCGAAGACGGTGAGTACGAGGTGATCCATGGCGCAGCCCTCTTGTCATGACTTTTGTTATAGAAAAGCAAGTATAGGCAAGCGTTCTACAGACGCCTCAGACGCTCGAAGTCACAAATCGTGTACAACTTTTTATATTTAACTGGAACAATCCATTGGTTTTTTGAGAACATCCCGTTCCGCGCCGTGACCGCAATGCGTCATGGGGTCGCAGAACGACGTAATTAGTCCGATTTTCACAACCGCAACTCATCATGTAGTATGCCGCAGCGCGCACTACATAACGCTGGATCGATGTCTGCCCAAGGCACGTTCGCAACCCTGAAAGCCCCGTCAGCAAGGCCCCCAAGCCGTTGATTGGTCCCAACCCAGCCGCCAGCGATGGCATGTACTGGTCGAAGGGTTTGTGGTTTAAATGGCCAGAGGCTTCATTGTTAAATTGACGAGCTGAAAAGCGAAATAGCTGAGCAGAGTGAGGCAAGCAATGACTGAACACGTTCAAGTCGGTGGCCTGCAGGTCGCCAAAGTCCTGTTCGACTTCGTGAACAACGAAGCCATTCCCGGTACCGGCCTCACCGCCGACAAATTCTGGGAAGGTGCCGACAAGGTCATTCACGACCTGGCGCCGAAGAACAAAGCCCTACTCGCCAAACGCGATGACTTCCAGGCTCGTATCGATGGCTGGCACCAGAGCCGTGCCGGTCAGCCCCACGACGCCGTGGCCTATAAAGCCTTCCTGCAAGAGATCGGTTATCTGCTGCCAGAAGCGGCTGATTTCCAGGCAACGACGCAAAACGTCGATGACGAAATCGCCCGTACCGCCGGCCCGCAACTCGTGGTGCCGGTGATGAACGCCCGCTTCGCCCTCAACGCCTCGAACGCCCGCTGGGGTTCGCTGTACGACGCCCTGTATGGCACCGATGCCATCAGCGAAGCCGGCGGCGCGGAAAAAGGCAAAGGCTACAACAAGGTGCGTGGCGACAAAGTCATCGCCTTCGCCCGTGCATTTCTCGACGAAGCCGCGCCACTGGCGACCGGCTCCCACGTCGATTCCACCGGCTACAAGATCGCTGACGGCAAACTGGTCGTCACCCTCAAGGGCGGCAGCACCAGCGGCCTGCGCAACGACGCACAGCTGATCGGTTTCCAGGGCGACGCCAATGCGCCGATCGCGATTCTGCTGAAAAACAACGGCCTGCATTTCGAGATCCAGATCGACGCCAGCACCCCGGTCGGCCAGACCGATGCCGCCGGCGTCAAAGACATCCTGATGGAAGCGGCCCTGACCACCATCATGGACTGCGAAGACTCCGTGGCTGCTGTCGATGCCGACGATAAAGTGGTGATCTACCGCAACTGGCTCGGCCTGATGAAGGGCGATCTGGCGGAATCCGTGTCCAAGGGCGGCCAGACCTTCACCCGCACCATGAACCCGGATCGTACCTACACCAAGGTCGACGGCAGCGAACTGACCCTGCACGGCCGCTCGCTGCTGTTCGTGCGCAACGTCGGCCACCTGATGACCATCGACGCGATCCTCGACAAGCACGGCAACGAAGTGCCGGAAGGCATCCTCGACGGTCTGGTGACTTGCCTCGCGGCGATGCACAACCTGAACGGCAACACTTCGCGCAAGAACACCCGCACCGGTTCCGTGTACATCGTCAAACCGAAGATGCACGGCCCGGAAGAAGCGGCGTTCACCAACGAGCTGTTCGGTCGCATCGAAGACGTGCTGGGCCTCAAACGCAATACCCTGAAAGTCGGGATCATGGACGAGGAGCGCCGCACCACGGTCAACCTCAAGGCCTGCATCCAGGCTGCCAGCGAGCGCGTGGTGTTCATCAACACCGGTTTCCTCGACCGCACCGGCGACGAAATCCACACCTCCATGGAAGCCGGCCCGGTGGTTCGCAAGGCTGACATGAAGGCCGAGAAGTGGATCGGTGCCTACGAGAACTGGAACGTCGATATCGGCCTGAGCACCGGCCTGCAAGGTCGTGCGCAAATCGGTAAAGGCATGTGGGCGATGCCCGACCTGATGGCGGCGATGCTCGAACAGAAAATCGCTCACCCGATGGCCGGCGCCAACACCGCCTGGGTTCCGTCGCCGACCGCCGCTGCGCTGCACGCGCTGCACTACCACAAGGTCGACGTGTTCGCCCGTCAGGCCGAGCTGGCCAAACGTGCCCGCGCTTCGGTCGATGACATCCTGACCATCCCGCTGGCGGTCAACCCGAACTGGACCCCGGATCAGATCAAGAACGAGCTGGACAACAACGCCCAGGGCATTCTCGGTTACGTGGTGCGCTGGATCGATCAGGGCGTGGGCTGCTCGAAAGTGCCGGACATCAACGACGTCGGCCTGATGGAAGACCGTGCAACGCTGCGTATCTCCAGCCAGCACATCGCCAACTGGCTGCGTCACGGTGTGGTAACCGAAGCGCAAGTGATGGAAAGCCTCAAGCGCATGGCGCCGGTGGTGGACCGTCAGAACGCCAACGACCCGCTGTACCGCCCGCTAGCCCCGAACTTCGACAGCAACATCGCCTTCCAGGCGGCAGTCGAACTGGTGATCGAGGGCACCAAACAGCCGAACGGTTACACCGAGCCGGTTCTGCACCGTCGTCGTCGCGAGTTCAAGGCTGCCAACGGCCTGTAACCTTCGCGGATGCCGGACATGAAAAAGCCCTGATCTTTTGGTCAGGGCTTTTTTGTTTGTGATAAACATCAATCGGACGAAGCCGTATAGCTGCCGGAGATTTTGACAATCGGAACACTGTCCGAAAACGTTACGTTCTCCAGCGTACCGTGATGTTTGAAGTCCCCACCGAACGGAGGACGCTCGACGATTACCGTGAGCTTGCCACTTTTCGGACCGAAATGTTCAGTACCTTCGGGATCACGATAGTCCAGCCGTTGACCGGGCTGCGCTGCGTAATCTATGGTGTGCGTACCGTCAGGCAGAGCAGAGCCGTATTGGACAAAGACACTTTCAGGCCATTCACCATTGAGCGTTGCATACGATAGATAGGCGATGCCGTCTTCCACTTCAAACTTGCGTGGCGGCTCATCCCCTACATAAACCAGAAAAGTACCTGTTACGGTCACTTTCGGCGATGCGGAATCCTGGGTACTCATGACAAACTCCTTTAACCGGGTTTTAGGCGCTGACTGATTGTCAGCCCTGGAGCGCTCAGTTAACGGAGTTTCGGAAGTGTATGGCTACTGTCAGAACTGACAGTTGACAATGATTTCAGATCAACGGCAATACCAAAACGAACATAGCCGATTCAGGGCTCGATCCCCAGTTCATGTCTGACGAGACCGAGCAACTTGGCGGTATCGATCGGTTTGAGCAGGAAATCCACCACACTCAAATGCATCGCCGCGATCGCGTCCTTCACGTCGGCATCGCCCGAAACAATGATGATCGGCATCGCCGCCCGTACCGATTCACGCACCTGACGAATCAGGTCCAGCCCATCGACATTGCCCATCCGCAGATCGGTGATCACCAGGCCGATGGAGGGCCTTTCCTCGAGCATCTTCAGCGCGGACTCACCGCTGGCCGCGGTCATGCAACGAATACCGTCCAACCCGAGAATCTCCGACAACAGCTCCCGGGCGTCCTTGTCGTCATCGACGATCAATACGCGCTGCGGTGGCAGATCGGGTTCGAGCATTACAGCGCTGAGCGCTTCGCGCTCGGCGTCGCTCAAAATATCGTGGTCGGACATGGCGTTCTCTACGTTTTCAGTTCGATCCCCTGGCACAGTGGTCAGACATCGCTGGGCAGAGCTTCAATGTGCACTTCGTCGGATTTTTTTCCAAGGGGCGAACCGAAGAATTTCCGACTGATTTTGTAGGGCATATCCGAAAATTCCCCAACGGCATGCCCAACCTAGACTTACGTCCAATGGGCACCCCGCGCGATGGGGTCGACCATGGCTGCAACGATCCGACAACAACAATTCGAAAAAGACTGCGGTAATGGTTATGAGTAAAGCGGACGCCTTCACCCAGGCAGGGAAAACCGCGGTGTTGCAGAACATTCAGGGCACTTTGCAATTCCTCCAGCGCTTCCCCCCTTTCAATCAAATGGAACACGCCCACCTGGCCTACCTGGTGGAGCAATGCCAGCTGCGCTTCTACGGTCAGGGCGAAAGCATCATCAAACCCGCCGACGGGCCGGTCGAACACTTCTATATCGTCAAGCAGGGCCGAGTGGTCGGCGAGCGTCCGCACACGGCCAATGGCGGCACCGAAACCACGTTTGAAATCACCACCGGCGAGTGTTTTCCCCTCGCTGCGCTGCTCGGCGAACGGGCGACCCGCACCGAACACCTGGCCGGCGAAGACACCTTCTGCCTGCAACTGAACAAACTGGCGTTCATCAAGCTGTTCGCCCTTTCCAGCACCTTCCGCGACTTCGCCCTGCGCGGAGTCAGCAGCCTGCTGGATCAGGTCAATCAGCAAGTCCAGCAGAAAGCCGTGGAAACCCTCGGCACCCAATACTCGCTGAACACCCGTCTCGGCGAATTGGCCATGCGCCATCCGGTGACCTGCAACCCCTCCACCCCACTGCGCGAAGCGGTGAAGCTGATGCACGAACAGCAGGTCGGCAGCATCGTCGCGGTGGACGAGCAAAAGGCACCGCTGGGGATTTTCACCCTGCGCGACCTGCGCCATGTCGTGGCGGAAGGAGTTGGCGACTTCAGCGAGCCGATCGAGCGTCACATGACCCGCTCGCCGTTCCATCTGTCGCCGGATCACAGCGCCTTCGACGCGGCGATTGCCATGACCGAGCGGCATATCGCCCACGTGTGTCTGGTCAAGGATCGACGCCTGTGCGGCGTGGTTTCCGAACGGGATCTGTTCTCGCTGCAACGGGTCGATCTGGTGCACCTGGCGCGGACCATTCGCAGCGCCCAACGGGTCGAACAGCTGGTGACCCTGCGCGGCGAGATCGGCCAACTGGTGGAGCGCATGCTGGCTCACGGTGCCTCGTCGACCCAGATCACCCACATCATCACCCTGCTCAACGATCACACCGTGTGCCGGGTAATCGAACTGACCCTTGCCGAAAAAGGCGACCCCGGCGTACCGTTCAGTTGGCTGTGCTTCGGCAGCGAAGGCCGGCGCGAGCAGACTCTGCACACCGATCAGGACAACGGCATTCTGTTCGACGCGCGGGATGCGGCCCATGCGGCGGAGATTCGCGGCAAGCTGCTGCCCATCGCCCAGCAGATCAATACCAGCCTGGCGCAATGCGGTTTCACCCTGTGCAAGGGCAACGTCATGGCCGGCAATCCGCAGCTGTGCCTGTCCCGCGCCGAATGGGCCCGACGCTTTGCCGCGTTCATTCGCGAGGCGACGCCGGAGAACCTGTTGGGCTCCAGCATCTATTTCGACCTGCGCGTGGTCTGGGGTGATGAACAGGGCTGCGAGCAATTGCGCCGCGGGATTCTCGATCAGGTCGGCGACAATCGTCTGTTCCAGCGAATGATGGCCGAGAACGCCTTGCGCAACCGTCCGCCGGTTGGGCGATTCCGTGAGTTCGTGCTGACCCGCAAGAACGGCGAGAAAGCCACGCTTGACCTGAAAATCCAGGGCCTGACCCCCTTTGTCGACGGCGCACGTTTGCTCGCACTGGCCCATGGCATCGACGCCAACAACACCCTCGAACGCTTTCGCCAACTGGTGGATAAAGAAGTCATCGACCGGCTGGATGGCGCCGCGTACGAAGAGGCCTATCACTTCATCCAGCAGACGCGCATGCAGCAGCATCAACTGCAGACCCGGGAAAACCTGCCGTACTCGAACCGGGTCGATCCCGACAGCCTCAATCATCTGGACCGGCGCATCCTGCGTGAATCCCTGCGCCAGGCCCAGCGCCTGCAAAGCAGCCTGACCTTGCGGTATCAGCTATGAGCCTGTTTTCGTGGCTGCGCCCGGCCAGCCCCGTTGTGCCGCACGACCTGCAACAACGCCTGACGAAACTCCCGGCCATCGGCGAGCTGCGCGAGTGCAGTCTGCGCGAACAGCGTTGGGTGGTGCTGGATCTGGAAACCACCGGGCTGAACCTGAACAAGGACCGGGTGCTGTCGATCGGCGCGGTGGTGATCGAGGACGGAGCGATCGACTTCAGTCAGCAGTTCGAACGCACCCTGCAATGCCGCGAGCTGAAACTCGGCCCGAGCGTGTTGATTCACGGTCTGGCACCGAGCGCGATTGCCGCCGGCAGCGAGCCCACCGAAGCCCTGGTCGAGCTGCTGGAGTTTATCGGCGACAGTCCGGTGCTGGCGTTTCACGCCTCCTTCGACCAGCACATGCTCGGCCGCGCATTGAAGGAACATCTGGGGCACAAGTTGCAGACGGTGTTCCTCGATGTGGCGCAGATCGCCCCGCTGGTTTGCCCCCAGGCGCACATTCGCGAGGCGGGGCTGGACGAGTGGATCGACTGGTTCAAGCTCGAAGTGTTCGAACGTCACCATGCGAGCGCCGATGCTCTGGCCACGGCGGAACTGGCGCTGATCCT
This sequence comes from Pseudomonas sp. 3-2, assembly GCF_019710535.1. NCBI lineage: Bacteria > Pseudomonadati > Pseudomonadota > Gammaproteobacteria > Pseudomonadales > Pseudomonadaceae > Pseudomonas > Pseudomonas sp. 3-2. The sequence continues at coordinate 5,863,597 of NZ_CP081200.1, forward strand.
GTTCAGCCGGGCACGCCAGCAGCAGATCCACAGTCCGCTGAATCTGCAGCAACGCCTGAGTCAGTGGAAACGCCGCCAGCAGACGCATTCGTTCTGAATCCGGGTTGTCGCCCGACAACCCGACCGGTGGCCAATTGCTAACCATTCCCACCTCTGCCACAATCGCGAACAATTCTCGTTAGTTAACACTTCCCAGTCGGTGTCGTCGTGTCTTCAGCCCAAAGCCCTCAAAGTGAGCTCGTCGGTGCGTTGTATCGCGACCACCGCGGCTGGCTGCTGGCTTGGCTGCGGCGCAACGTGGCTTGCCCGCAACGCGCCGAGGACCTGAGCCAGGACACCTTCGTCCGCCTGCTCGGCCGCGACGAGTTGCTGACACCCCGCGAACCCCGGGCGTTTCTGGTGGCGATCGCCAAAGGGTTGCTGTTCGACTACTTCCGCAGGGCCGCGCTGGAACAGGCGTATCTGACCGAACTGATGCTGATCCCCGAGGGCGAACAGCCCTCGGTCGAAGAACAGCAACTGATCCTCGAAGACCTCAAGGCCATCGACCGCATGCTCGGCAAGCTGTCGACCAAGGCCCGCGCCGCTTTCCTCTATAACCGCCTCGATGGCCTGACCCACGCCGAGATCGCCGACAAACTCGGCGTGTCGGTCCCGCGCGTACGCCAGTACCTGGCCCAGGGTATTCGACAGTGCTACATCGCGTTGTACGGTGAGCCAACATGAGCCCGGCCAGTTCTAGACCGGTCCCGGCCCATGTGCTGGACGCGGCGATTGCCTGGCAATTGACCCTCGATTCCAGCACGCCACTGGAGCGCGAAGAGTTCGCAAAGTGGCACGCGGCCAACGAAGAACACGCCCGCGCCTGGCGCCAGTTGGGCATGCTCGACCAGCGTTTCAGCGTGGCCAAGGGCCCGGCACGCAACGCGTTGCTGCAATCGCGCGAAGGTATCCGCCGCCGGGTGCGCAAGCTGGGCAGCGGGCTGGCCAGTGTCGTGGCGGTGGTCGGTCTGGCGTTGTTTGCCGGCGAACGTTATCTGCCGCTGGATTACTGGCTCGCCGATCAACGCACCGCCACCGGCGAACAGCGCACCGTGCGCCTGGCCGACGGCACCGTACTCAACCTCAATACCCACAGCGCGGTGGATGTCCGTTTCGATGAAAAACAACGCCTGATCGTGTTGCAGGAAGGCGAAATCCTTGTCGAAACCGGTCACGGCGATGCGCGGCCATTCATCGTCGAAACCGCCGAGGGCAGCATGCGCGCCCTGGGCACGCGGTTTCTGGTCAAGCGCGAAGACGCCGGCACGCGCCTGAGCGTTCTGCGGTCGGCGGTGGCGGCGCATCCGCAATCCGATCCGCAGGAACAGATCCTGCGCGAAGGCCAGCAAGTGCTGATCCGCCACAACGGTCTGGATTCGGTGGTGGCGCTCAACCCCGGCGCCGATGCCTGGACCCGCGGCATGCTGGTGGTGGACAACGCGCGCCTGGAAGACCTGGTGCATGAACTTGGCCGCTATCGTCGCGGCCATCTGGGCATTGCGCCGGAAGTCGCCGACCTGCGCATCACCGGCAGCTTCCCGCTGCACGACACCGACAAGGCGCTGAACGCCCTGCTGCCAACCCTGCCGGTGCAGATCGAGCAGCACACCCCATGGTGGGTAACCGTGGCCAAGGCTGATCCGAAGCCCTGACATTCAGCACTGCCTGCCCACGACTGGCCGCCTGCCACACCCCTGAAAACGGACTTTCTGCTGACTTGCGCAGCCATGTCGTTCGTTAATCGAAATTATTTTCATCCAGCCCTATCACTTTTCGAATCTCGTCCGGCACACAGGCAATTGAGAAATATTTCCATTCAGGAGCCGCCGTATGTCCCGTTCGCTAGACACCTTGTTGCGCCCCAGTTTGCTGGCGGTCGCCATTGCCCTCTGCACCCCGCTGGCCAGCAGCCAACTGATCGCCGCTGAACAGGCATCGAGCGTGCGCGCCTACAACCTGCCGGCGGCCCCGCTGTCGACCACCCTGAACCAAATCGCCAGCCAGGGCGGCCTGACGCTGTCGCTGAACCCGTCGCTGGCGGCGGGCAAGACCTCGGCGCCGGTCACCGGCCAATATGACGCGGCCGGCGCCCTGCGCGCGGCGCTGCGTGGCACCGGCCTGCAACTGGAACAGAGCGGCTCTGGCACCTACACCCTGGTCGCCGTGCCGGAAGGCGCGATGGCCCTGCCGGAAACCTCGGTGATCGGCGTGGAAAACTTCGAAAGCGCCTGGGGCCCGGTCGAAGGCTACACCGCCACGCGCACCGCCGCCGGCACCAAGACCGACACCGCGCTGGTCGAAGCGCCGCGTTCGATTTCGGTCGCCACGCGCCAGCAAATGGAAGACCGAGGCGTGCACAGCCTTGATGACGCCGTGCGCTACATGCCGGGCATCACCGCCAGCAGCTACGGCAGCGACACTCGCGCCGACTGGCTGCGCGTGCGCGGCTTCGAACCGACCCAGTTCCTCGACGGCCTGCCCCTGCCAAAAGGCGTGTACGCCAACCCGAAACAGGAAACCTGGAACCTCGACCGCCTCGCCCTGCTGCGCGGCCCGGCCTCGTCGGTGTACGGCCAGACCCCGCCGGGCGGCCTGCTCGACATGGTCAGCCGTCGTCCGAGCGATGTGCAGAGCAGCGAAATCCAGTTGCAGTACGGCAGCGACAACCACCGCCAGATCAACTTCGCCAGCACCGGCAAGATCGACGACGCCGGCCAGTTTCTCTACGGCCTCAGCGGTGTGGTACGTGACAGCGGCACGCAGATCGACCACGTCGACAACAAGCGCTACAACATCGCGCCGAGCCTGACCTGGAACATCGACGACGACACAAAATTCACCCTGCTGACCCAGTTCACCCGCGACGATACCGGCATCACCAGCCAGTTCCTGCCGGTGCAGGGCACCAAGATCGACATGCCGTTCGGCAAGGTTTCCCATCACAAGAACCTCGGCGATCCGGACTGGGAATACTACGACCGCACCTACTACGCGCTGGGCTATGCCTTCGAACATCGCCTGAACGATACCTGGCAGTTCAAGCAGAACCTGCGTTACACCAAGTCGGATCTGTCGTTCCAGGGCATCACCGTCGGCTCGTATCCGTTCACTCAAGTGGACAATGACGGCAACGTCGGCCGTACCACGACCATCGTCGACGAGGACATCAGCCAGTTCGCCGTGGACAACAACTTCCAGGCCGACTTCGCCACCGGCGACATCCGCCACACCCTGTTGCTGGGCCTGGATCACCAGCGCAGCAACACCAACTACACCTCGATTTTCGGCAGCGCACCGGAGATCAATGTGAACAACCCGATCCATGGTCAGCCGATCGTGCGCCCGGCGCGTTCCACCGCCTTCTATGACTACAACCAGAAGACCTACCAGACCGGCCTCTACGTCCAGGACCAAATGGCCCTGGACCAATGGCGCCTGACCCTGGGCGGTCGTGAAGACTGGGTGCATACCAGCACTCAATTCATCAACAAGGGTGACGCCACCAACACCCAGCGCGACAAGGCGTTCAGCGGTAACGCGGCGATCAGCTATGTCTTCGACTCCGGTTTCGTGCCGTACCTGTCCTACGCCGAATCATTCCAGCCGACCACTGGCGCCGACGCCTCGTCGACCGAATCGCTCAAACCCACCGAAGGCAAGCAGTGGGAACTGGGCATCAAGTACCAGCCACCGGGCAGCAAGACCCTGCTGACTGCGGCCGTGTATGACCTGACCCAGAAAAACGTCTCGGTCAGCTCGTTCGTCAACGGCGTATCGATCACCAGCCAGACCGGTGAAGTCAAAGTCAAAGGCCTGGAGCTGGAAGCCGTCTCCGACGTTACCGACAACCTGAAGGTCATCGCCGCCTACACCCTGGCCAAGTCCGAAGTGCAGAACGGCGCCGACAAGGGCAACCGCCTGCAACTGATGCCGAATCAGCAAGCCTCACTGTGGGCCGATTACACCTGGCACAGCGGCGTGCTCGACGGCTTCGGCATCGGCGCCGGCGCGCGCTACACCGGCAACACCTACGGCGACAAAGCCAATACCTGGCTGGGCAAGGCAGACGCCTACACCGTGTTCGACGCCGCCGTGCATTACGACCTCGGTCGTCTGGACAACAGCCTCAAAGGCGCGTCGCTGGCACTCAACGCCACCAACCTGCTGGACAAGGATTACATTTCCACCTGCGACAGCTTCTACTGCTACTACGGCGACCAGCGCAGCGTCGTCGCCAGCGCCACTTACAAGTGGTAAGCGCCTGAGCTGAACAGGCCCTGCAACCAGGCCGTCCCTCGTGGACGGCTTGGGTGTTTTTGAAGGTCATGAAATGAAAAGTAAAACAATTCGCCGCTGGTCCTTCGTCCACACCTGGACCAGCCTGATCTGCACCGTGTTTTTGCTGCTGCTGGCCCTGACCGGCCTGCCGCTGATTTTCCATCACGAGATCGACCACCTGCTGGGCGATGCGCCCGAGTTGCGGGTGATGCCGGCGGACACGCCGCATCTGAACCTGGCGCAACTGGTCGAAGCGGCGGAGAAGCATCGGCCCGGCGAGGTCGTGCAGTACTTCGGTTTCGAAGACGACGAACCGAATGCCGTGCTGACGATCATGGCCAGGACCGCCGGCACCGAACCCAACTCCTCGCACACCTTCATGCTGGATGCGCGCACCGGCGAAGCACTGGAAATGCCGTCGGCCAACGGTGGGCTGATGCTGTTCATCCTGCGCCTGCACGTCGACATGTTCGCCGGTCTGCCGGGCAAGCTGCTGCTGGCGTTCATGGGTTTGCTGTTCGTGGTCGCGATCGTGTCCGGCACGGTGTTGTACCTGCCGTTCATGCGCCGCTTGAAGTTCGGCACCGTGCGCCAGGACAAATCCACCCGCCTGCGCTGGCTCGACCTGCATAACCTGATCGGCGTGGTGACCCTGACCTGGGCGCTGGTGGTCGGCGTGACCGGTGTCATCAGCGCCTGCGCCGATCTGCTGATCGCCGCGTGGCGGGCCGAAGCCCTGACGACCCTGATCGCGCCCTACCGCGATGCCCCGCCCCTGACGCAACTGGCCCCGGCGACCCGTGTGCTGGAGATTGCCAGTGACGTCACACCGGGGATGAAACCGGACTTCATCGCCTTCCCCGGCACGCGCTTCTCCAGCGAGCACCATTACTCGGTGTTCATGAAGGGCGGCACCCACCTGACCTCGCACCTGCTGACCCCGGTGCTGATCGACGCCAGCACCCTGCAAGTCACGGCGGTGGCAGAGCGACCGTGGTACATGGACGCCATGGGCATGTCGCAGCCGCTGCACTTCGGTGACTACGGCGGCATGCCGATGAAAATCCTCTGGGCCACGCTGGACGTGCTGACCATCATCGTCCTCGCCAGCGGCGTGTACCTGTGGGTGGTACGGCGCAAGGCCGCGAAACCGGTGTTGGAAACGGCGGAGGCCGCTGCATGAAGCCGCGTCAGTCGAATTTCTGGAAAGTCTTCAGCACGCCGCTGGTGATCGCGCTTCTGAGTGCGGCGGGCCTGTTCGCGGCGCTGCTGGGCGACGGGATCTGGGATGGCCTGAGCTGGGTGGGTCTGGGCATTCCCACAGCCCTTGCCCTGCGCGGATTGCTGCAACGTCGCTGAGATTTGCATTGGCTGGACTGGCCTCTTCGTCGGATCGCCGCCCGGGGCAAGCCCGCTCCCACAGGGTTCGCGGTGTTCACGGGATCGGTGAACACCCGAGAACGTGTGGGAGCGGGCTTGCCCGCGAAGGCGTCTGCAAAGACGCTATCAAACTCTCGCCAGCCACGCCGGAACTTACTAGGCTACGCCTTTGCACTTTGAAGACTGCCGAGGAATGCCCATGTCCGCTCCCAGCATGACCCTGTTCCACAACACCCTGTCCCCGTTCGTGCGCAAAGTCATGGTGCTGCTGCACGAGACCGGCCAGCAGGATCGCGTCGCGCTGCAGGATTGCGTGCTCAGCCCTGTCAGCCCGGACGCCGCCCTCAACGAAGACAACCCGCTGGGCAAGATCCCGGCCCTGCGCCTGGCCGACGGCAATGTCATCCATGACAGCCGGGTGATCCTCGATTACCTCGACCACCAGCACGTCGGCAACCCGCTGATTCCCCGCGACGGCTCGGCCCGCTGGCGGCGCCTGACCCTGGCCTCGATGGCCGACGGGATCATGGACGCCTCGGTCATGGTGCGTTACGAGCAGGCCCTGCGCGCCCCGGAAAAACACTGGGACGAATGGCTCGAGGCCCAGCGCGAGAAGATCCGCCGCGCCCTCGCCCTGCTGGAACGCGACGCGATTGCCGAACTGACCTGCCACTTTGACGTCGCCGCGATCAGCGTGGCCTGTGCGCTGGGTTACTTGGATCTGCGCTTCCCGGATCTGGGCTGGCGTGAAGCCAATCCGCAACTGGCCAACTGGTTCTTTGAAGTGAGCCAGCGGCCGTCGATGATTGCGACGATGCCGAAGGTTTGATGTGCCGGGCGGGAGGCAGCGAGGCAAAGATCAGCGTCATCAACAACTCGGCCTCCCGCTGCTCCTCACGCAGCCCCACGAACCGGCTCATTGCACCGCTCCGATATCGAACTCCAGCGGTTTGGCCGGTTTCTGCCCGATCCCGTACCAGTCCAGATTGCGGGTCAGCACCATGAACACACCGAGCAGACCGAACAGCAGCAGCGAGCCCATCAGCAGCGCGTAATCCTCGGCGCTCAGCAGGCCGTAGAGCAAGCCGTACAACGCCGCCAGCCCCGCCGAAAAACTCAAGCCATGCCGCACGCTGCGCAGCACATGGCAGACGTAGAACCCGATCAACAGCACACAACCGCTGGCCGACAACAGATACGCCAAGGCAAAACCGATGTGCTCCGACAACGACAGCAGCAACAGATAAAAGAACGCCAGCGCCACACCCACCAGCGCGTATTGCACCGGGTGCACCGCCAGGCTTTTCAGCACTTCGAACAGGAAGAAACCGGCGAACGTCAGGACGATGAACAGCAGCGCATATTTGATCGCCCGGTCACTCTTCAGATACTGATCCACCGGATCGATGAAGCTCACGCCGAAACTGCGCCCGTTGAACGCCTCACAATCATTGCCCGACACGCAGCGGCTCATCGCTTCTTGCAAATTGGTGGAGAAAAACGAGGTCTGCCAGTCAGCGGTAAAACCCAGATCGTTGATCTCGCGTTTGGCCGGCAGGAAGTTACCGATGAAGCTTGGGTGCGGCCAGTTGGCGGCGAGGTTTACCCGGCTGGTTTTGCCCACCGGCAGCACCTGCAACGAACCGGTGCCTTGCAGGCGCAAGTCGAAACCGAAGGCCAGTTCCGTGGTCTTGCTGGTGTCCAGCGCCGGCAGCGTCACTCGCACACCCTCGCCCAGCCAGCCAACCTGAGTACCGGGCACGAAGTCCAGGCGTTGCGCGCCCAGTTCCAGCTTCAGCGCGTTTTCAATCCCGCGAATGTCACTGATACCGACCGCCAGGAACGGCGCTTCGAAGCTGTAATCGGCAAAATCCTCCTTGATCCCCAACTGCGCCGGCAGCGAGAAATGCCCACTGATGCGGTTGTCGGCATGGAACAGCCGCGCCTCGTAAATGCCCCGGGCACGCAGCTCGGTCTGCACCTGGCCGTCGAGCTCAAAACGCTCCGGGAGGAAATACAGGCGTCCACGTTCTTCGCCGATTTCCTGGTAACGCTCATCGCTTTTCTCTTTGGTTTTCCAGGTGCGCACCACTTTGCGATACGGCACAACCATCACCGGCCCGCTGAGTTGCTGGCTGAAGCTTGAGCTTCTGGCAATGTCTTCCAGCACACCGTCGCGCAGTTGCTGGCGATCGTCGATGATGCCGTCAATCATCAACAGCGGCACCAGCAATACCAGGATCAGCAGGGCAATGGCCCCGAGTTTGAATGTCAGATTTCGGTTCATCGGAACGCTCCCTTGTTGGAATGGAGCGAGTCTGCAAACGCTGTATGGATTTGTTATGGAGGTTGTGTGGGCTTTACGTGGAAATACCTGTAAAACGCTGTTCCACGGGAGCCGCCACCCGACTTTTCCGGCACCGGCGGACAAATGGAACAAAGGACTATTGGATTGCGTAACAACTCTTTCGATCTGATCAGGCACGTGGCCGCGTTATTGGTGCTGGTCAGCCACCACTTCGCCCTGAGCGGTTTGCAGGAGCCGGGCATTTCTGGCTACAACTCACTGGGTGGCATTGCGGTCATTGCCTTCTTTTCGATTTCCGGCTTGCTGATTACCCACAGTTTCCTCAATGCCAAGGGCCTCGCTGACTATCTGGGCAAACGTGTCGCGCGGATCTTTCCGGCGCTGATCGTTTGCGCCTTCCTCATGACGTTTGTGGCCGGCGCGCTGTTTGCCGAGGGCTATGTGACGAGCCCCGCCGTCCTGATCGACTTCCTGCGTATCTCGCTGTTCGGTCGGGCGAGCATCGAGCCAGTCACTGACGGGTTTATCTTCAGTGAATCCTTCAACGGCAGCCTCTGGACACTGAAAATCGAATTCGCTTTTTATCTGTTGGTCGCGGTGGTGCTGAGTCTGCACCGACGGGCGGCAGCAGCGGGTGCGATGCTTGCGCTGTTCTGCGTGGCGACCTTTGTACTGGGCAACGGCCCTGCCACAGCGCTGACTCAGAAGCTCGCGGTGTATGGATGTGCCGGTATCGCGTTTTTTGCCGGATCGCTGCTGGCCTTCTACAAGCAATTGCTGGGCGACAGACGCCGATTGGCAATCATGCTGCTGGCCTTTATCGGGATTGCTTCACTGGCAATCGGGACACCGGTGGCCGGCGTGGTCGTCACCCTGAGCATCTGCCTGGCCACCCTGAGTGTGGGCCTGCTCTACGTCGATCGCACCATCCGGGGTCGATTCGACCTGTCCTACGGCATCTACCTGTATGCGTTTCCCGTACAGCAGTTGGTGATCAACAAGACATCACTGACGTTCGTGCCCTCCATGCTGCTGTCGGCGCTGATCGTGATCGTGCTGGCCATCGCCTCCTGGCACTGGGTCGAGCGACCGGCGCTGCAATGGGCGCATCGCCGAAACAAGGCTCGAATCAACGAAGCGGCAACGCCGTCCTGAGCGGGCGAAGGATTACCGGGCTAATCACGGCAGGTGCAATTGCACCTGCACGCCCCCTGCGAGGTTCTCGATGCGCAGAGAACCACCGTGCAGCTTGATCACCTCCTCGACGAAGTTCAGCCCAAGCCCCGTGCTTTTGCGCCCGCTGTCAGGACGCGGCAATGAATAAAAGCGCTCGGTCAGACGCATCAGCGCGTAATCGGGGATGGGCGCGGCCTCGTTGAACAGGCGAAACACAATCTCGTCGCCAACCCGCTCTGCATCAAATCGCAGCAAGCCCTTGGGTGGCGTGAAATCCAGCGCGTTTTCCAGCAGATTGCCCAAGGCCTGGCGCAGCAGAAACGGCTCGCCGAGCAATGCCAGATCGGCGGGGATGGCCCGTTCGATTCTCAGTTGCCGCCCTTCAATCCGTGCGGCCTGTGCCTGCAAAACTTCATCGACCAACGCCGCGAGCGGTACGGCGACACGTTCTTCCAGGTCCTGACGCTGCTCCACCTGAGCCAGATCGAGCAGGCGCTCGATCAACTGCTGCATCCGGGCACTTTCACTGTCGATGTTGCCGACAAAGCGTAATCGCTGATCCGCCGGCATCTCGCCCTGCAACAACTCGGCGGCACCGCGAATCGCCGCCAGCGGGCTCTTCAATTCATGGGTCAGGGTGTGCACATAACGTTCGACGTAGGCCTTGCCTTCGAGCTGGGTACGCATCTGTTCCACGGCGGTCGCCAACTGCTCCAGCTCGCCGCCGCGATAGTGCGGCACCGCCACCCGACGGCCCTCGCTCACGGCCTGGGCGTACACGGTCAAGCGGTGCAGCGCGCGGCTCAGCCACCACGACAGCACGGCGCCCAGCAGCAGGCCGAGGCCGATCAATCCGGCGCCGTAACCGAGCAAGCGCCGTTCGGTGCGATCGACATAGGGTTGCAGTGAACTGTTGGGTTTGGCCACGGTGACCACGCCGATGATCGCGCCGTTGTCGCGGATCGGCGCACCGACGTGCATCACCGAGGAGTTCGGGTCATTCGGGTCACTGCGGCTGGAGCGTGCGCCGTATTCGCCGCGCAGGGTCAGGTAGACATCGTTCCAGCGCGAGTAGTCCTGGCCGACGGCCAGACCGCTGGAGTCCAGCACCACGATGCCCTTGGCGTCGGTGACGTAGATGCGGTGGTTGACCTGGTTTTTCGCCAGGCCCCAGATCGTCGCCTTCGGCTGGCGCTCGCCATAGGCACGGAGCAATTCGGGCCAGCGATTCTGGTTGAGGGTCCCGGCCTTGAAATCGTCCCGCAGGATTTCCGCCATCAGGTTGGCGGTGTCGACCAGGGTTTCTTCGGTGGACTGGCGCACGCCGGGGCGGATTTCTTCCATCACGGTGTTGAGCACGAAATACCCGGTCAGGCCGATAAACAGCACGTACACCAGGAAAATCCGCAGCCCCAGCGACATCAGCTGTGCCCCGGACTGTAGCTGTAGCCGAGGCCGCGATGGGTCTGGATCGGCTCGGCCTCGGCGCGCACCAGGCGCAATTTGGCGCGCACGCTTTTGATATGGCTGTCGATGCTGCGCTCGTAACCGGCATCCGCCGCCACCCCCAGCGCATCGAGCAATTGCTCGCGGCTGAACACCCGCTCGGGTTGTTCGAGCAGGCATTGCAACAAACGGAATTCGTGGCGGGTCAGGCTCAGAGGCTGGCCGCGATAGCTGATCTGCACGCGTTCGGGATCGATGCGAAACAGCGCCGAGGACGCTTCGATGACCGGACGTGGCGCCATGCGCTTGAGAATCGCCCGGACCCGCGCCGCCACTTCCCGTGGGCTGAACGGTTTGACCACATAATCATCGGCACCGATTTCCAGGCCCACCACCCGGTCGATCTCGGCGTTGCGCGCGCTGAGGAACAGCACCGGTACCTCGCTGAAGCGACGCAATTGCTTGCAGGTTTCGAAGCCGCTGATGTCCGGCAGACCGATGTCGAGGATGATCAGGTCCGCCGGGGTCTGGCGCTGATGCTCCAGCGCCGCCGCGCCCAGGCTCAGCCAGGTCGTGGTGAAGCCCTCGCCCTGCAAGGCAAAAATCAGGGTGTCGGCAATCGCCGCTTCGTCTTCGACAATCAGGATATGAGGCATGGCGTCCGAGCCTGTGGGTTAAGTGCGCGAACGGTGCCCCAAGCCCGGCGTTACGTCAATGAGACCACTTGTTTCAGCAATCAGGTTTGTCAGCGGTGAAACGTCGTGCCGGGTTCACCGCCGCGCCGAACTCGCGCAAGGCCTTGGCACCGATCAGCAACGGGTAGTTGAAGTTGCTGCGGTCGGTCAGGTTGACCTCCACGGTACGCTTGACATCGCCCAAGCACAGCTCCAGATCGACCACCGGGCGCTTGGCCACTTCGGTGCTTTCGCCCTCGTCTTCTTCATCCGAGCGACTCTTGATCTTGCTGATCCGCGCGACCTTGTGCTCGTACACCTTGTTGCTGGCGTCCTTGGTGGCCAGGCGGAAACGCACCCAGTCTTCGCCGTCGCGGGTGAAGGTCTCGATGTCCTTGGCCGACAGCGAGGCGGTCAGCGCGCCGGTGTCCATCTTGGCCTTGAGCACTTCTCCGCCGATTTCCGGCAGCGCGATGTATTCGTAACGACCGTACAGGGTCGGTTCGGCGGCGAGCACCGGCAGGGCGACGAGGGAAAGCAGTGCAAGGAGGGATTTCACGTAAGGGGCTTCCTTGGGAAATGGGGGCGTCAGACGCGAGATTTTAGACCGTTGTTCGCATGAACGTTCCCGGCAGGTTATCGCGCCACAGGTGAAACATTCGTCACCGGCGGATTTGGCCTGCCGGCCGAAGCCACTTATCATGGCGCGCCCATCCGTTTTCCAAGAGTTGCTTATGCGCCGCCTGCTCACCGGCTGTTTCGTCACCCTGCTGCTGTTGTCCAACACCCTGGTATTGTTCGGCCCGCTGATGGTGTTCGCCGTGCTCAAGCTGATCCTGCCCGGGCGCTTTCGCGACTATGCCTCGTGGGCGGTGATGTGGATCGCCGAAACCTGGGCGGAGATCGACAAACTGATATTCCGCCTGTGCATTCCCACGCAATGGGACATTCGCGGCGGCGAAGACCTGCGCAGCGACACTTCCTACCTGGTGATCAGCAACCATCAGTCCTGGGTCGATATCCCGGCGCTGATTCAGACCCTCAACCGGCGCACCCCGTTCTTCAAGTTCTTCCTCAAGAAAGAGCTGATCTGGGTGCCGTTCCTGGGCCTGGCCTGGTGGGCGCTGGATTACCCGTTCATGAAGCGCTACACCAAGGCGTTCCTGGCGAAGAACCCCGAGCTGGCCGGCAAGGATCTGGAAATCACCAAGGCCGCCTGCGAGCTGTTCAAGCGCCAGCCGGTGACCGTGGTGAATTATCTGGAAGGCACGCGTTACACCGCTGCCAAAAGCACTCAGCAGCAGTCACCGTTCAGCCATCTGCTCAAGCCCAAGGCCGGCGGCGTGGCGTTCGTACTGGCGGCGATGGGCGAGCAGCTGGACGCGATTCTCGATGTGACCGTGGTTTATCCACAGCAGAAGATACCGGGGTTCTGGGACCTGATCAGCGGCAACGTGCCACGCGTGATCGTCGACATCCAGACCCGCGAACTGGACCCGACCCTGTGGCAGGGCGATTACGAAAACGATCCGGCGTTTCGCGAGAAGGTCCAGAACTGGGTCAACCAGCTCTGGACCCTCAAGGATCAGCGCATCGCCGAACTCAAGGGCGAGCGCCGCTGAGTCAACCGTTGGTGCCGGTGCCCCAGATGCTGCCCAGGCTTTGCAGCAGCGAACCGCCGACACCCTGCTGACCGAGGTATTGCAATAGGATCGGGGCAAACTGGCCGACCATCCCGCTGTCCATGCCCAACGCACCGAAGGCGTTGTTCAGGTCATTGGTGTCCTTGACGTTGCCCAGCGCATTTTCCAGCCCGGCGGACTTGCCGGACGAGCCGAGCAAGCCGCTCAACGCCGCCAGATTGCCGCTGCCGCCCGACAGTTTGTCGATGCCCGGCACTTCCTTGGCCAGCTCGGAATAATCCGTGTTGCTGAGCTGGTTTTTCGCCAACCCCAGCATGGCACTGGTGCCGCCGACCGCTTGCTGCGGCGTGACGTTCAGCGCGCTCAGGGCACTCAACAGACCGGCGGTTTCCGACGTCGGCGCCGCAGCGGCAGCCTTGTCCCCACCCTGCATGCCCGATACCGCACCGGCCACGTCACTCAAACTGAAACCGGCAAACACCGGCCCTGCCGCCAGGGTCAGGAGCGATGCCAGGGCAAAACCGCGTGAAATCTTCATTCAGACATCCTCTTGTGGCGTGAAGACCGCTTGGATACAGGCGATCAAACTGCCGGTTTGACCGAGCAGGCGGCAGCATGTTCCGGCGTGCACTGGATATTCACATCCTGTTTGTGAAGGAAGCGTGAGGCATGGTTACCCACTTCAGCAATCCGTTATTTCTCCCCTTTATAAAAAGCAATTATTTGATGCCGAAGGGATTTAAAAACCTGTCAGATATGACAGTTAACAGCTCCTCGGGACTGGAATACATTGGTGTTGCATTAATGAATCGGAACAGTGAAGGGCAGGCGCCAGCCATTTAAATGGGAGATACGGCGATGGAAAAGCAATGCGTACAGCGCAATGAACTGCTTGATCCGGGCATCCCGTCGATCATCTTCTGCATCAGTCCGGACGATCCGATCATCAAACACATCAAAGCGGGGCAGAAGGTGACTTATGACCTTGTGCGTGGTGATAACGGCCAGTTTTATGCAGTCGACATCAGACTGGCTCAAGAAGAGGAAATACCCAATCCCATCCAAGCTTCTGCTTTTTTACTGTGAAGTTTTAACCAATCAATAGAAACAGGAAGCACGAACATGGCAGGCGAAAGAGAGCCGGGTATAGTCAAATGGTTCAATGATGAAAAAGGATTTGGCTTCATAACCCCAGAAGGTGGAGGCGATGACCTTTTTGTTCATCACAAAGCCATTGATATAGATGGATTCAGAACTTTGAAAGAAGGACAGAAAGTCACTTTCATCGCTGAAAAAGGGCAGAAAGGAATGCAGGCGGCACATGTGAAACCCGAATAAGGTATTTGCCGCACCGCCCCCTTGTCTATCAAAAAAAACGGCGCTCAAGAGCGCCGTTTTTCATTTGGATATATTTACGCCGCACTAAACAACTTGTGCGTATCAATCACAAACTTCTTCGGCACGCCTGCATCGAACTCGCCGTAACCTTCCGGCGCCTGGTCGAGGCTGATGACCTGCAAGCCCACCACTTCGGCAATGTTGATGCGGTCCCACATGATTGCCTGCATCAGTTGGCGGTTGTACTTCATTACCAGTGGTCTGCCCCGTGTGGAAGCTGTGGGACTGGTCCAGGATTGCCTGCGCCGCCCGACCAGGAAAGATGTCAGGGCAAAACCGCGTGAAATCTTCATTCGGACATCCTCTTGTGGCGTGAAGACCGCCCGGATACAGACGATCAAACTGCCGGTTTGACCGGGGGGGGACTTCCTGCATGTTCCAGACTGCAAAGATCATTTTCCGTCTATAAACATTCAGCTGGCCGTGCGCTTAGATCAGTAACCTCTGAATTATGAAGCAACTATTTCAAATAGAACTTAAAGACTGCCATATATGACAGTTGTCGCGAAAACAACGGACAGAGAGTATGGCTACTCCAATAACCGTGTCGGAGTACAACTGATGTTAAAAAAACCATTTGCTGCCGCGCTGCTGAGTATCGCCCTCGCAAGCACCGCTTATGCTGATTGCCCGAACGCCACTTCGATTACAAAAAAGTCCAACGGCGATTTCGTTGTGACTACCCCGGAGGGTACGTTTCCGGTGACGGTCGATCCAGCCACCGCCTCTCAGTTTGATGTTCAAAAAATGTTTTTTACAGCAGCCCGTCTCAAGGACAAAGAGCAAGCCACTGCCAGAGCAGCCTGCCAGTACGAGGATGGAAAGAAACCTTCACTGCTCGGAGCGTCATTGGTCATCAAGACCGGGAACCCGATCCAACCAGCTGGCTCGAACTGGCAGGGTGATGATTGCGTGACCAAAGACAGCGACGTGACGAAGTGCGCGTTCAAGTGATGTGAAAATTATTTACCGCAATGAATCTATACAACGGAAAAGGGCAACCCGACGGGCTGCCCTTTTTCATCTGCGCAACTTACGCCGCACTGAACAACTTATGCGGATCAATCACAAACTTCTTCGGCACGCCCGCATCGAACTCGCCGTAGCCTTCCGGCGCCTGGTCGAGGCTGATGACCTGCACGCCCACCACTTCGGCGATGTTGATGCGGTCCCACATGATCGCCTGCATCAGTTGGCGGTTGTACTTCATCACCGGAGTCTGCCCTGTGTGGAAGCTGTGGGATTTGGCCCAGCCCAGACCAAAGCGGATGCTCAGGCTGCCCATTTTCGCGGCAGCGTCCACAGCACCCGGATCTTCGGTCACGTACAGGCCCGGAATACCGATCTTGCCGGCGACCCGCACCACGCCCATCAACGAGTTGAGCACGGTGGCCGGGGCTTCGGATTTGACGCCGTCGTGACCATGACCACGGGCTTCGAAGCCCACGCAGTCCACCGCGCAATCCACTTCCGGTTCGCCCAGCAGCGCGGCGATCTGTTCGTGCAGCGGGGTGTCTTTCGACAGGTCGACGATTTCAAAACCCTGAGCCTTGGCGTGGGCCAGGCGGACGGTGTTGACGTCGCCGACGATCACCACCGCAGCGCCGAGCAAACGGGCGGAGGCGGCAGCGGCCAGACCGACCGGGCCTGCGCCCGCGATGTAAACGGTGCTGCCCGGACCGACGCCCGCGGTAACGGCGCCGTGGTAACCGGTCGGCAGAATGTCGGAGAGGCAGGTCAGGTCACGGATTTTCTCCATGGCCTTGTCGCGGTCCGGCAGTTTCAGCAGGTTGAAGTCGGCATACGGCACCAGCACGTATTCGGCCTGGCCGCCGGTCCAGTCGCCCATGTCGACGTAACCGTAGGCACCGCCGGCGCGAGCCGGGTTGACGGTCAGGCAGACGCCGGTGTGCTGCTCCTTGCAGGAACGGCAGCGCCCGCAAGCCACGTTGAACGGAACGGAGACCAGATCGCCGATTTTCAGGCTTTCGACGTCGCTGCCCTTCTCGATCACTTCACCGGTGATCTCGTGTCCCAGCACCAGACCGACCTGAGCGGTGGTACGGCCGCGCACCATGTGCTGGTCGGAGCCGCAAATGTTGGTTGAAACCACACGCAGGATGACACCGTGCTCGATCTTCCTGCCGCGCGGATCCTGCATTTTCGGATAGTCGATTTTCTGTACTTCGACCTTGCCAGCGCCGAGATACACCACACCACGATTGCCAGACATGCTTTCACCTCGCTGTTGTTTTTATGGAACCGCGCCGCCCAGGCAGGCAGCGCGTAAATGCTCGGGTTATTGCTTGTTGGTTTTGCGTTGTCAGTTATGACCCCTTCGCGGGCAAGCCCGCTCCCACATTGGCTCTCTTGGGTGCATGCCATCTTGCTCAAACCACAAATCCCCTGTGGGAGCGAGCCTGCTCGCGATGGCGATCTAAAGAACGACGGTTCTGTTGGCGTTCAAAAAAACCCTTCTTTCAATGTGATACCCAACAGCCCGGGCCAGGGTCAGGCCTTCGATGTCGCGGCCCTTGGCGATCAGGTCTTCCGGGTAATGACTGTGATCCACCGCCTCGACGCCCTGGGCGATGATCGGCCCCTCGTCGAGGTCATTGTTGATGTAGTGCGCGGTGGCGCCCACCAGCTTCACGCCCTTGTTGTAGGCCTGGTGATACGGCTTGGCGCCCTTGAAGCCCGGCAGCAGCGAGTGGTGAATATTGATCGCCTTGCCATCGAGCTTGCGGCACAGCTCCGGCGACAGCACCTGCATGTAACGGGCGAGGATCACCAGTTCGGCGCCGGCCTCCTCGATCACCTGCCACACCTGCCGCTCCTGGGCCGGTTTGTCGTTGGGATCGAGGGGGAAATGGTAGTAGGGAATCTGGTGCCAGTCGGCCAGCGGCTTGAGGTCCGGGTGGTTCGACACCACCGCCGCCACGTCCATCGACAACTGGCCGATGCGCTGGCGGTAGAGCAAGTCGTTGAGGCAGTGATCGGCCTTGGAGACCATGATCACCACTTTTGGCCGGTAGTTCGGCGCGGTCAGCTCGAAGATCATGCCGAACGCCTGACCGCGTTCGGCGAGGCCGGCGCGGAAGGATTGCTCGTCGAAACCGTCGGGCTGACGGAACTCCACCCGAATGAAGAACCGGCCCGAGAGCCGGTCATCGAACGAGTGGTGCTCGGTGACATAACAGCCCTGCTCGAACAGAAAACGCGTCACCGCGTCCACGGTGCCGAGAACGCTGGGGCAGTCGGCGGTCAGAATCCATGTATCCGGGGCGCGGCTCATCGTTTTCTCCTGATCAGGCCTGAACGCTCAGGCCGTATTCGGCGGACGCATCCTGCAACCACAACCACCAGTAATCCGAGAAGCTGCGACGGATCAGCAGTTCCCAGGTGTCTTCGGCGGTGTGGCGGATCATCAGCTGCGACTTGGCGAACACCGTGCCGACCGCCTTGCCGACCGGGAAGTTGTTCGGGTGCACGTCGTAGCTGGTGGATTTCATCAGCACCTGACGCACGTTCGGGCCGCTCAATTCGAGCACTTGCTGGCCGCCGCTGACGTTGACGATGGCGATGTGCAGATCGCCCAGCGCTTCGCGCAGTTTCTGCTCGGCGGCGAACTCTTCACCGCTCGGCACGATCAGCAGCCACTCATCCGGTCCCATCCATTGCAGGCTGGTTTCGCCTTTGACGATGACGCTCAGGGCGCCCGGCAACTCGATGCCCAGGGCCTTGTGCACGCCGGCAGCGAACGCGGCATCGTGGCCGTCGCCACGAATGGTGAGGTGACCGAGGAGTTTTTTCTCGCGCACGGTCACACCGGCGGTCTTGCGGCCCTTGCCGACCAGGCTGGCGAGGTCGGCGTGGTGCAGCGACGACTCGGCCTTGGCCCCGGTGGTCGGGCGTTGTTGGTAAACGTTGGCTGCGGTCATAAAACACCTTCCTGAATTCTGTTGATTACGGCCCTTGTGGTGGCTGTACCGCCGCCTTCGCGAGCAAGGCGAACGTCGCACCGCCGCTCCCACATTCGACCGCATTCCCCTGTGGGAGCGGGCTTGCTCGCGAATGGGCCGACTCGGTGTCATTGCCCACTCACAAGTCCTGAAGCCACTAGATGTTCTGGCGATCGCCTTTCGGATCGAAGAACACCGAAGAAACGATTTCCGCCTCGATCACGCTGCCATCCGCCAGCGGTGCGAACACCCGCTCGCCCATGCGCTTGAGACCGCCCTTCACCACGCCCATGGCAAACGAATAGCCGAGGGAGTTGTGCGCGTAACTGGAGGTCACGTGGCCGACCATGGTCATCGGGATCGACTGCTTGGTGTTGAACACCAGCTGTGCACCTTCCGGCAGCCAGACGTTCGGATCGATCGGCTTCAGGCCCACCAGCTGTTTACGCTGGTCACGCACGCAGTCTTCACGGTTCATGCCGCGCTGGCCGATCCACGAGAACGGTTTGGTGCGACCGACGCACCAGCCCATGTTCAGGTCGTCCGGGGTCATCGAGCCGTCGGTGTCCTGGCCAACGATGATGAAGCCCTTCTCGGCCCGCAGAACGTGCATGGTTTCGGTGCCGTAAGGCGTCAGGTTGTACTGCTTGCCCGCCTCGACGATTTTTTCCAGCACGCCCATCGCGTAATCGGCCTGGACGTTGACTTCGTACGACAGCTCACCGGTGAACGAGATGCGGAACACCCGCGCCGGCACACCGCCGACCAGACCTTCTTTCCAGGTCATGAACGGAAACGCTTCGTTGGCCAGGTCGATGTCGGTCACGGCGCTGAGCAGCTTGCGGCTGTTCGGGCCGGACAGGGTCATGGTCGCCCAGTGGTCGGTGACGGAGGTGAAGTAGACCTTCATCTCTGGCCATTCGGTCTGGTGGTACAGCTCCAGCCACTGCAGGACGCGAGCCGCGCCGCCGGTGGTGGTGGTCATGACGAAATGGTTGTCGGCCAGACACGCCGTCACCCCGTCGTCGAAGACCATGCCGTCTTCCTTGCACATCAGGCCGTAACGGGCCTTGCCCACGTCGAGCTTGGTCCAGGCGTTGGTGTACACGCGGTTGAGGAACTCGCGGGCGTCCGGGCCCTGGATGTCGATCTTGCCCAGGGTCGAAGCGTCCAGCAGACCGACGCTGTCACGCACAGCCTTGCATTCGCGTTTGACGGCCGCATGCATGTCTTCGCCGTTTTTCGGGAAGTACCACGGACGTTTCCACTGACCGACGTCTTCGAACTCGGCGCCATTTTTCAGGTGCCATTGATGCAGTGCGGTGTAACGCACAGGTTCAAAGATGTGCCCGCAGTGACGACCGGCTACCGCGCCAAACGTCACCGGCGTGTAGTTCGGACGGAACATCGTGGTGCCCATCTGCGGGATGGTCACGTTCAGCGAACGGGCGGCAATCGCCAGGCCGTTGACGTTGCCGAGCTTGCCCTGATCGGTGCCGAAGCCCAGCGCCGTGTAGCGTTTGACGTGCTCGACCGACTCGAAACCTTCGCGGGTCGCCAGTTCGATGGCGGCGGCGGTCACGTCGTTCTGCAGGTCGACGAATTGCTTCGGCGCCCGGGAAGTGCCCTTCTCGTGCGGCACCTGGAACAGCGCCAGGGTTGGTTCTTCGAGACGGCTCAGGGCTTTCGGCAACACGGCTTCAACGGCCTGGAAACCGGCTTCGGACGCAGCGCGCACGCCGCCTTCAAAACCGTCAGCCAGAGAATCGCCGAGGCCGTAGACACCATTGATGCCACCGACACACACACGTTTCTGCGGTGCTTCGCCCGGTACGAAGCCGAGGATGTCTTCGCGCCAGATCGGCTTGCCGCCCAGGTGCGACGCCAGGTGCACCACCGGGCTGTAACCGCCGGAGCTGGCGATCAGGTCGCAGTCGAGCCATTCGCCCGGGCTGGTGACCTTGTGGCCTTTGACATCGATCGCCGCCACGCGGGCAGCGGTGACGTGCTTGCTGCCACGGGCCTCGATCACGGCGCTGCCGGTGAGGATGCGAATGCCTTTGGCGCGCGCCTCTTCAACCAGTGCGCCACGCGGATTGCTGCGGGCGTCGGCGATGGCGACCACTTGCAGGCTGGCATCGAGCCAATCCAGCGCCACGCGGTAGGCGTGATCGTTGTTGGTCGACAGCACCAGCTTTTTGCCCGGTGCCACGCCGTAACGGCGCACGTAAGTCGACACCGCGCCGGCGAGCATGTTGCCCGGCACATCGTTGTTGCCGTAGACCAGCGGACGCTCGTGAGCGCCAGTCGCCAGCACCACACGCTTGGCGCGGACGCGGTGGATGCGCTGACGCACCTGGCCGATCGGCGCGCGGTCACCGAGGTGATCGGTGAGGCGTTCATGAATGGTCAGGAAGTTGTGGTCGTGGTAACCGTTGACCGTGGCGCGCGGCAACAGCAGCACGTCCGGAGTACTCTTCAATTCCGCGATGACGCCGGCCACCCATTCCATCGCCGGTTTGCCGTCGAGGCTTTCGCGGGAATCGAGCAGGCTGCCGCCAAACTCTTCCTGCTCATCGGCGATGATCACTCGCGCACCGCTGCGCGCAGCCGCCAGTGCAGCGGCCAGACCGGCCGGGCCGGCGCCGACGATCAGCACGTCGCAGTGCTGGTTCATGTAGTCGTAGGTGTCCGGATCGACTTCGGTCGGCGAACGACCAAGACCTGCGGCCTTGCGAATGTATTTCTCGTAAGTCATCCAGAACGATTGCGGGTACATGAAGGTTTTGTAGTAGAAACCCGGCGGCATCAGCTTGCCGCCGACCTTGCCAAGAATCCCCATCATGTCGTTGTTGACGCTCGGCCAGCCGTTGGTGCTGGTGGCGACCAGGCCCTGGTACAACGCCTGTTGCGTGGCGCGCACGTTAGGGATCTGGGTGGCTTCGGTCGCGCCGATTTGCAGGACAGCGTTCGGCTCTTCGGCACCGGCGGCGAAGATGCCGCGCGGACGCGAATACTTGAAGCTGCGGCCAATGATGTCGACGCCGTTGGCCAGCAGGGCGGCGGCCAGCGAGTCGCCTTCAAACCCCTTGTAGGTCTGGCCGTTGAAGGTGAAGCTCAGCACTTTGTTGCGGTCGATCCGTCCACCGTTGGACAGGCGATTGGTCTGGCTCATACCTTCTCTCCCAGCGCCGTCGTGGCTGTTTTCGCAGTGTCAGCCTTGTCGGTGAATTGCGGCTTGGTGCCGATCTTGTAGGTTTCGAGAATCTCGTAGGTCACGGTGTCGCGGGTGACGTTGAAGTACTGACGGCAACCGGCGACGTGATCCCACAACTCGTGGTGCAGACCGCGCGGGTTGTCGCGGAAGAACATGTAGTCGCCCCACTCCTCGTCGGTGCAGCTTGCAGGGTCCAGAGGGCGCGGGATGTGCGCCTGGCCGGATGCGTGGAATTCCTCTTCGGAGCGCAGTTCGCCGCAGTGAGGACAGAAGATATGCAACATGGGATTTCTCCTGTTAGTGGGCGACAGCCGCAGCGCCGTGTTCGTCGATCAACGCACCGTTGTGGAAACGGTCGATGGAGAAAGGTGCGGCCAGCGGGTGCATTTCACCCTTGGCCAGGCTTGCGGCAAACACGTTGCCCGAGCCAGGTGTGGCCTTGAAGCCACCGGTGCCCCAACCGCAGTTGAAGAACATGTTCGGGACCGGGGTTTTCGAAATGATCGGGCACGCATCCGGCGTGGTGTCGACGATGCCGCCCCACTGACGGTTCATGCGCACTCGGGACAGCACCGGGAACATCTCGACGATCGCCTGGATGGTGTGCTCGATCACCGGGTACGAACCGCGCTGGCCGTAGCCGTTGTAGCCGTCGATACCGGCGCCGATCACCAGGTCGCCCTTGTCGGACTGGCTGATGTAACCGTGCACGGCGTTGGACATGATCACGCTGTCAATGATCGGTTTGATCGGCTCGGACACCAGTGCCTGCAACGGGTGCGACTCGATCGGCAGACGGAAACCGGCGAGCTTGGCCATGTGCCCGGAGTTACCGGCGGTGACCACGCCGACGCGCTTGGCGCCGATGAAGCCCTTGTTGGTTTCAACACCGATGCACACGCCGTTTTCCTTGCGGAAACCGATCACTTCGGTCTGCTGGATCAAGTCCACGCCGAGGGCGTCGGCGGCACGGGCAAAGCCCCAGGCCACGGCATCGTGACGGGCCACGCCGCCGCGACGCTGAACGGTCGCGCCCATCACCGGGTAGCGGGTATTTTTCGAGCAATCGAGGTACGGGATTTCGTCCGCGACCTGCTTGGCGTTGAGCAGTTCGCCGTCGACGCCGTTGAGGCGGTTGGCGCTGACCCGACGCTCGGAATCACGGATGTCCTGCAGGGTGTGGCACAGGTTGTAGACGCCGCGCTGGGAGAACATCACGTTGTAGTTCAGGTCCTGAGACAGGCCTTCCCACAGTTTCATCGCGTGTTCGTACAGGTGCGCCGACTCGTCCCACAGGTAGTTGGAGCGAACGATGGTGGTGTTGCGCGCGGTGTTACCGCCACCCAGCCAGCCCTTCTCGACCACGGCCACGTTGGTGATGCCGTGCTCTTTGGCCAGATAGTAGGCCGTCGCCAGACCGTGCCCGCCGCCGCCGACGATGACCACGTCGTAGACCTTTTTCGGGGTCGGCGTGCGCCACATGCGCTGCCAGTTTTCGTGGTGGCTGAGGGAGTGTTTGAAGAGGCCGAAGCCCGAATAGCGTTGCATAGTCATGTACTCCAGAACGCTCAGCGATAAACCGGGAAGTCAGCGCACAGGGCCGAAACCTGCTGGGCGACGTTGGCCTCGACATCGGCATCGCCGAGG
This sequence comes from Pseudomonas sp. 3-2, assembly GCF_019710535.1. NCBI lineage: Bacteria > Pseudomonadati > Pseudomonadota > Gammaproteobacteria > Pseudomonadales > Pseudomonadaceae > Pseudomonas > Pseudomonas sp. 3-2. Next base: position 5,886,768 of record NZ_CP081200.1, read on the forward strand.
TTGTCGAGGATGTCGCAGATCCAGCCGGCCAGCGTCACGCACTGGGTCACCTTGAAGCCGCGAGTGGTCACCGCCGGGGTGCCGATGCGCAGGCCGGAGGTCACGAACGGCGACTGCGGGTCGTTCGGTACGGCGTTCTTGTTGACGGTGATGTGCGCGCGACCAAGTGCGGCGTCGGCGTCCTTACCGGTGAGGCCCTGACGGATCAGGCTGACCAGGAACAGGTGGTTGTCGGTGCCGCCGGACACTACATCGTAGCCACGTTTGATAAATACGCTCGCCATCGCCTGGGCGTTGTCGATCACTTGTTGCTGATAGGCCTTGAAGCCCGGCTCCAGTGCTTCCTTGAAGCACACGGCTTTACCGGCGATGACGTGCATCAACGGGCCGCCCTGGGCGCCGGGGAATACCGCGGCGTTGAGCTTCTTCTCGATTTCTTCGTTGGCCTTGGCCAGGATCAGGCCGCCACGTGGACCGCGCAGGGTCTTGTGCGTCGTGGTGGTGACCACGTCGGCGTACGGCAGCGGGTTCGGGTACAGACCGGCAGCCACCAGACCGGCAACGTGGGCCATGTCGACGAACAGCAGCGCACCGACCTTGTCGGCGATCTGACGGAAGCGCGGGAAGTCGAGGGTTTTCGAGTAGGCCGAGAAACCGGCGACGATCATCTTCGGTTTGCACTCGACGGCCAGACGCTCGACTTCGTCGTAATCGATCAGACCGGTCTTGGTGTCGATGCCGTACTGCACGGCGTTGTACAGCTTGCCCGAGGACGACACCTTGGCGCCGTGGGTCAGGTGACCGCCGTGGGCCAGGCTCATGCCGAGAATGGTGTCGCCCGCTTGCAGCAGCGCCAGGTACACGGCGCTGTTGGCCGAGGAACCGGAGTGCGGCTGGACGTTGGCGTAATCGGCGCCGAACAGTTGCTTGGCGCGTTCGATGGCCAGGGCTTCGACCTTGTCGACGTGCTCGCAGCCACCGTAGTAGCGCTTGCCCGGATAGCCTTCGGCGTATTTGTTGGTCAGGCCGCTGCCTTGCGCTTGCATCACGCGTTTGCTGGTGTAGTTCTCCGACGCGATCAGCTCGATGTGATCTTCCTGACGTTGCTCCTCGGCATTCATCGCCGCCAGCAGTGCATCGTCGTAACCCTGGATCTGGTCTTGCTTGCTGAACATCGCGTCTCTCCCAGCGGCATCTGTGCGCCATTCGTCTCGGTAAGGCACGGCGTTCAGCCAATGCCCTTTGATGCGATGGTATGGCCGGCGCAGGGAGGTCAAATGCCTACGGACGCCACGCAAAGGTGCGTTTACGACATGGCGGCGGCGACGGACTCAAACAAGCAGCTGGCGCAAGGCCAGAAGAACCATGAAATGCGCGGGATAGAGCGCATACGCCCAGCGCCGCATGGGTGGCGCGTGGAGGCAAGTGGCGTGTCGCAACAGGAACATTCCGAGCAGTGGCGCGATCAGGCAGGTCGCAATCCCGAGGATGGCGACGAAGTTGCCGAACTGCGCGGATTCGTAGAGCACCCGCCATTGATTAGCGGCCAGACACAGCAGGCCCGGCAACAGGCTGAAAAACCAGGGTTTGCGAAACACCAGCAACATCGCCAGCGGCAGCAGGACACCGAACAAACCGAACATCAGTCGCTCCGGGAACAGCGCGGCCACCAGCAAAGCACTGACGCCCAGCAGTCGCGAAATCAGCGCTCGATCCTGCCAGCCCCGCGCCACCAGCAGGCCCAGCGCCAGCGTCGGCATCACGTTCAACGTGTCGGGCTCTGGAATGTACAAACGGTAGGGAATCTCGCTGAGCAGACTGAACAGCAACAACCAGCCCAGATAACGCCATTCGGTCTTGCGCGCGCCGTCCCGTGCCAGGTTCGCCGCCATCGCCAGACAGAACCACGGGAAGGCCAGCCGTCCCGGCCCATACAGCCAATCGGCGCTGATCCCGACATATCGCAGGTGATCGAGCAGCATGCTCAGCAACGCCAGCCACTTGAGCAGATCGAGTGCGCCGTCACGCTGGCTCAGGTGCATAATCGGCTCGCATCCCTGTAATGTTCTGACAGCGACATCCCGTGTGCTCCCCGGATGATCTTCGGTAAAGTGCGCACCATCATTGACCAACGGAGCGCCACAAGCGCGCCGACCACGGAAGCCGGCCATGACCGACAAGAGCCAACAATTCGCCAGCGACAACTATTCCGGTATCTGCCCTGAAGCCTGGGCTGCCATGGAACAGGCCAACCACGGCCACCAGCGCGCCTATGGCGACGATGAATGGACAGCCCGCGCCTCGGATGATTTCCGCAAGCTGTTCGAGACCGACTGCGAAGTGTTCTTCGCCTTCAACGGCACCGCCGCCAACTCGCTGGCGCTGTCATCGCTGTGCCAGAGTTACCACAGCGTGATCTGCTCGGAAACCGCCCACGTCGAAACCGACGAATGCGGCGCACCGGAATTCTTCTCGAACGGCTCGAAATTGCTGATCGCCGGTACTGAAAACGGCAAGATCACCCCGGCCTCGATCCGCGAAGTCGCCCTCAAGCGCCAGGACATCCACTACCCGAAACCGCGCGTCGTGACCCTGACCCAGGCCACCGAAGTCGGCAGCGTCTACACCCCGGAAGAAGTCCGCGCCATCAGCGACACCTGCAAGGAGCTGGGCCTGAACCTGCACATGGACGGCGCGCGTTTCTCCAACGCCTGCGCCTTCCTCGGCTGCTCGCCGGCAGACCTGACCTGGAAGGCCGGCGTCGACGTGCTGTGCTTCGGCGGCACGAAAAACGGCATGGCGGTGGGTGAGGCAATCCTGTTCTTCAACCACAAACTGGCCGAAGACTTCGACTACCGCTGCAAACAGGCCGGGCAACTGGCCTCGAAAATGCGCTTCCTGTCGGCGCCGTGGGTCGGCATCCTGGAAAACGACGCCTGGCTCAAATACGCCCGCCACGCCAACCACTGCGCGCAACTGCTGGCCGAACTGGTCAGCGATATCCCGGGCGTGGAACTGATGTTTCCGGTCCAGGCCAACGGCGTGTTCCTGCAGCTCTCGGAACCGGCGATTGCCGCCCTGACCGCCAGGAACTGGCGCTTCTACACCTTCATCGGCAAAGGCGGCGCCCGCTTCATGTGCTCGTGGGACACCGAAGAAGAACGCGTACGCGAACTGGCGCGCGACATCCGCGAAGTCATGTCGGCCTGATTTATCCCTTCCTCCCCCTTCTCCTGATCGTTCCCACGCTCTGCGTGGGAACGATCAGGCTCCCTCCCGTTTCAGCTCCATCGTCTACATTGTCTGTCGAGCCATCGCTCACATAACAATAAGCAGGAGCTTGCGCATGTCGCTAAAAGGCAAAACCTTGTTCATCACCGGCGCCAGCCGTGGCATCGGGCGTGAGATTGCGCTGCGGGCAGCAAAGGACGGGGCCAATATCGTGATCGCGGCCAAGAGCGCCGAGCCGCACGCCAAGTTGCCCGGCACCATCCATAGCGTCGCCGCGGAAGTCGAAGCGGCCGGCGGCAAGGCACTGGCGCTGCAACTGGATGTGCGTGATGAAGACGCAGTGCGACAAGCGCTGGCCCAGGCCAACGAACACTTCGGCGGAATCGACGCACTGGTGAACAACGCCGGGGCGATCAAGTTGACCGGTGTGCAGCACATCGAACTCAAGCGTTTCGACCTGATGCATCAGATCAACACCCGCGCGGTGTTGCTGTGCAGCCAGGCCGCCCTGCCCTATCTGAAAAAATCCTCCGGACACATTCTCAACCTGTCACCGCCGCTGAATCTGGCCAGCAAATGGTTCGCGCAATACAGCCCTTACACCGTGACCAAGTACGGCATGAGCATGCTGACGGTGGGCATGAGCGAGGAATTCGCCAACTACGGGATCAGTGTGAATTCGCTGTGGCCGCAGACCATGATCGCCACGGCGGCCATCGAATTTCAGCTGGGCAATCGCGAGTCGTTCAAGCATGCGCGCACGCCAGCGATCATGGCGGATGCGGCGCATGTGATTTTGAGCAGCAGCGGGCGGCGGATTACCGGGCGGTTGTTGATTGATGAGGAGATTTTGCGGGAGAGCGGCGTGACCGAGTTCGATCATTACCGCTTTGAGCCGGGGAGTGATGCGAAGTTGATGACAGACCTGTTTATCGACTGAGCATTTTCAGAAACGACCTACGCCAGGGCCTACATAAACCAAACAGGCCTCGCCATAGACTGCCGACTCCATTTTCGAGGAGCGCAGACTATGGCGAACCCTGCCTACATGACCATCACCGGCAAGACCCAAGGCCTTATTTCAGCCGGATGTTCGACGCCGGAATCGGTCGGCAACAAATACCAGACGGCCCATACCGATGAAATCATGGTGTTCGCCCTGAGCCATGAAATGCGCCGCGACGCCAATCTGGGAAAACCCGTCCACCGGCCGGTCATCATCACCAAAGCGGTCGACAAATCTTCCCCATTGCTGGCTCAGGCGCATTCGAACAGCGAAGAACTGGACTGCACGATCAGCCTCTACCGCACTTCGCCCCAAGGGCAGCAGGAAAAATTCTATTCGATCACCCTCGACGGGGCGGTTCTCGCTGAACTGTCGCAGGATGTGCCGCACGTGATTCTGCAAAATGATGCCCAGCCTCAAGAACAACTGGCCATTCGTTACCGCGGCATCAGTTGGGTACACCACATTGCAGGCACCACTGGCTATACCTCGTGGGGCGAAGCGGGTTGAGTTCACGGCAGCATGATCTGTGCGATGTGCAGGACGCCGCCGGCAACCTGCTTGGACAGGCACTGACCATCGGAAACCGTCATCTGGCATTTGGCATTGCACGTGTGCAATTCCATCAACAAGTCGCGTACTTCGCCAAGCAAATTACCGAGGAGGTAGCGGACGGACGCCTCACGCCGCAGCAAGGGATCAATTCGCTTGCGCAGGAACAACGAAACCTGTTGATCCAGTCCCGAGCCCTGCAGCAGAACAGACACGGCACGCTCACCGGCGCGGCCAGGACACCACGCTTGTCGATGCTTCCACATGCCGCAGCAAACCCCGATCCGCAACGTTTACTACGGGCCGTTCGCCAGCAGAATCTGAGAGTGAAGCGCCTGAACTCAGCCCCGCTCTCATCTGTGCATCCAGTCAACGACTTGCGATTCTTCCCCCGCGAACACTGGCCCCAGGAATTGCCGGCACCGGAGGAGCCCGGGTTCTACATCGTGCCCAAAAGCCTGCCCGCCGAGAAACTGCAGGCGCAACTGTTTCCGTCGCCCAATCCGAATGTCATCGCCAAATTCAAAAGCCTCAATCAGCTGGACGACGTGGTGAAAGCCGGAACGCTGATTGTCCTGAGCGACCCGAACAATCAGCAATGCACCTATGAAGAATCATTGCTGATGGAAACCGCGCACATCGTCAGCATGGCGCTGGAGCCGCTGACGCTGGAAGAAGCTGATTTCATGGCGCAACACCACGGCGTTATTCAGAGTGCACTTTCAGTTGAATCGAAAGTGATAGGCGTCACCACGGCCATGGCGGCCAATTATCTGGATGGAATAAAAAACGCGCTTCAAGAAATCGAAAACTTGCATACCAAAACCCTCAACGCGAATGGCAGCCTGAACTCAAAAGCGTTTAAAAAACAACGTACACAGCTGCTTAACAAGCTGGATAGCCGACTCACCGACTTCACCAAAATAACCATTGGCCTGCCTGATCACCCGAACCTCAAAGCAGCCCTCGGCATTGATCATCCGCACCTGGTGCATCGATGGAGAAAGGCTGGCGGCATCGGCCAGAACCCGGGATATGCCACTCATATTCAAGCCGTCACCAAGGCATCGCGATATGTCAAATATGGAGGTTGGATTGGCACCGCTGTGGGAGGTAGCGCATCGGCAGTGAAGGTTCAGGATGTTTGCTCAAATGGCAGCATTGAAGCGTGTGAAAAGGTGAAGTTCACGGAGACCGGTAGCTTTTTGGGTGGAGTGGGTGGCGGAATGGTTGCCGGCGCGCTCGTGAGCTTAACGGCCTCAACGATCTGCGTAGGAGTTGGTCTCCCGACTGGCGGACTCGGTACTGCCCTTTGTGCTGCTCTATTGGCAGGAGTCGGAAATTACGCGGGCGGGACTTTGGGCGAAAAAGGCGGCGAGCAGGTCGCGGAGAAAGTATACGAGGCTGCTAAATGATTCTTTGCATTACAGAGAAAATATTGTTGTTGATCGGCATTGTAGATTTCATCGGTATATTTACGCTGATAGGCGTGATGTTGTATGTCGCCAAAACAAAAACCGAAACCATATTAAGCCACCTAACAAACAGTTCAATTTCGAGCAAAATAACAATGCTTTGGCACGGAGGACCTTGGGGCAGAATTTACATGATGGGAGAAGTGTTCGCCATCATGAGAAGCCCTGCGATTTATATTCATACCGGAAAGCTTTGCGCGAAAGACTTTGAAAACTTCCCACGAAAACTTAGAAAAAAATTAATTACCTTATACAGACTCGTATTCATTTTTTACGCAATCATGATATGCCTGGGGTTAGTCGCATACATAGAAGATATGCAAGACATCGCAATAAACCCAATAGTAATTATGACAATAGTGAGCTTCACAGGTCTGTTATTAGTAAATGGAATTTTGCTTTATGTCGCCAAAAGAAGACTAGAAATAATCCTTACCAGCCTTAAACACAGCTCGATCACCTCGTCTCTGTTCATGCTATGGCAAGCGGGCTTGGGGGGGCGAATTTATATGTTGGGAGAGATTTCTGGCATCCTAAAAAACCCTTCACGGTATATTTCCCAAGGCAAAGTAAGCGCAAGAGACGTTAAGAATTTCCCACCGAAACTCAAACGCGACTTGCTTAAACTGAATAAATGCCAGCAAATATTTGGCTTTACGTTCGTGGGCTTTGCCTTGCTCGCCATGTCCGGACTGATTTGAAATCGCATTTTCCAGGCGATTTCCTCAAAGAGGAGATCGCCCTAAGTGCAAACCTACTCAAAACTCGATACGAACATCCCCCTTCGGCACACTGCAGCAAGAAAGAATGTACCCCTCCGCCTCGTCGTCCTCGGTGATCCCGCCGTTGTGATCCATCTCCACCTCGCCGCCCAGCTTGAGCACCTTGCACGTCCCGCAGATCCCCATGCCGCAGGCTTTCGGGATCATCAGGCCGACCTTGGCAGCCGCCGCATGCACGGTCTCGCCCGGGGCCACGCGGATGCTCTTGTCCGAAGAGGTGAATTCCACCAGGTGCAGATCCGCCGCCGGGACTTCCGGTGCTTCCGCTGCTTGTTCGGCCTGTTCCACCGCGTCGGCACGAGCTTCCGGCGGCGTGGCGCCGAAGGATTCCTCGTGATAGCGCTTCATGTCATAGCCGGCGTTTTCCAGCAGGCGCTTGACCGCGGTCATGTACGGCGTCGGGCCGCAGCAGAAGACTTCGCGCTCGAGGAAGTCCGGCACCATCAGTTCCAGCATCTTGTGGTTGAGGTAGCCGCGATAGCCGGCCCACGGCTCGCCCAGCCCATGCTTTTCGCAGATCAGGTGCAGGCTGAAGTTGTCGATCCGCGACGCCATGTGTTCCAGCTCGCGGTGGTAAATGATGTCTTTCGGCGAACGGGCGCTGTGGATGAACGTCATGTCGACGTTGCCGTTGGTGTCGTAGAACCAGCGCGCCATCGACATCACCGGCGTGATGCCGACACCGCCGCTCAGGTACAGCACTTTCGGGCTCGGGAAATCGATGGCGTTGAACAGCCCGACCGGCCCGTGCACCGCCAGCTCCTGGCCTTCATGCAGCGTGTCGTGCAGCCAGTTGGACACCTTGCCCCCCGGCACGCGCTTGATGGTTACCGAAAAGCTGTACGGCACCGACGGCGAGCTGGAGATGGTGTACGAACGCATGATCGGCTGGCCTTCGATTTCCAGCTCCAGGGTCACGAACTGCCCGGGCTTGAAGAAGAACAGGATCGGCTGGTCGGCCATGAAACAGAAGGTGCGCACATCCCAGGTTTCCTGGATGACTTTGACGCAACGGACGATGTGTCGGCCATTGGCCCAGGTCTGGGTGGTGACCGGATTCAGGAAGCTGTTCGACATGCTGTTCTCCACGGCCGACTGTCGGCCTTCATGTGGCGATTCTGCGTATAGCGCGAACGCCCCGTTTACCTATCCGCGACATTCACATACTTATCGCGACCAGCCCCCAACCACCGGGGGTTGCGCGTCGGGAACAGATTGCACCATGTCGCCCATGGATAAGGTTCCGGGCAGCGGCGGCCCCACACTCGCCCCAACACAAACAGATTCTTTACACCTTGCGTAGCACCCCTTAGCCGCACACCCGATCAGCCACTTTCGCGGCCACGCAGATGGCCTTGAGGATTACATCGATGGACACCGCAAAAATCAGCCTGGGCGACCCGCTGGAACCCGCACGCAAGGCCACCGCACAAATGCTGCAGGAACGGGAGCGCACCTATTCGCTGCCGCAACCGTTCTACAGTGACGAGCGCCTGTTCGATATCGACATGCAGGAGATCTTCCAGAAAGAGTGGTTGATCGCCGGCATGACCTGCGAGATCCCGGCCAAGGGCAACTACATCACCCTGCAGATCGGCAAGAACCCGATCATCGTCATTCGCGGCGCCGATGGCGTGGTGCACGCGTTCCACAACGTCTGCCGCCACCGTGGCTCGCGCCTGTGCACCAGCGACAAGGGCAAGGTCGCCAAACTGGTCTGCCATTACCACCAGTGGACGTATGAGCTGGACGGTCGCCTGCTGTTCGCCGGCACCGAAATGGGTGCCGATTTCGACATGAAGCAATACGGCCTCAAACCGGTGAACGTGAAGACTGCCGGCGGCTACATCTTCATCAGCCTGGCGGAGAACCCGCCGGCCATCGATGACTTCCTGTCGACCCTGAACCACTACATGGAACCGTATGACATGGAAAACACCAAGGTGGCGGTGCAAACCACCTTGATGGAAAAGGCCAACTGGAAACTGGTGCTGGAAAACAACCGCGAGTGCTACCACTGCAACGGCTCCCACCCTGAACTGCTGAAAACCCTGCTGGAATGGGACGACGTCACCGACCCGCGCGCCGATCAGGCGTTCAAGGATCACGTCGCCGCCTCCGCCGCTGCCTGGGAAGCCGAGAAAATCCCTTACGCCCACGCCAGTTTCGGCCTGCGCAACCGCATCGTGCGCATGCCGCTGCTCAAGGGCACCGTATCGATGACCATGGACGGCAAACAGGGCTGCGCCAAGCTGATGGGCCGGATCAAGAACCCCGATCTGGGCTCGATGCGCATCCTGCACCTGCCGCACTCGTGGAACCACTGCATGGGCGACCACATCATCGTGTTCACCGTGTGGCCGATCAGCGCCCAGGAAACCATGGTCACCACCAAGTGGCTGGTGCACAAGGATGCGGTCGAAGGCGTGGATTACGACGTCGAACGCATGCGCCAGGTGTGGGATGCGACCAACGATCAGGACCGTCGTCTGGCCGAAGAGAACCAGCGCGGGATCAACTCCACCGCCTACCAGCCGGGCCCGTACTCCAAGACCTATGAGTTCGGCGTGGTCAACTTCGTCGATTGGTACAGCGAGCGGATGCTGAGCAACCTCGGGGCCGAGCCTGCGCCGTATCTCAAAGGCGTGCCGGTCCAAGGCTAAGAGCATCGCTGGCAAGCCAGCTCCCACAGTTTTCATGGTGCTCACAACATTTGTGTACACCGAAGAACCCTGTGGGAGCGGCGGTGCGACGATTCGACTTGCTCGCGATAGCGTCCTTACAGACACCGCCTCACTTCGATGACCACCTCACACTGCCATCCTCACCAATAAACTCCTCGAAAATCTCCTCCCCCACCAACCTGATCTTCGCGTAGCCGTTCAACACCCGCAGCGGATAGTCCGGATCGTTGGCATCCTGCGTCTCCGAAAACAGCACCCGCGAATGCCCGTTCAGCTCGCTGGTGGTGCCGTAGGGAATCGCTCCATGCCCGGCACAGCGCGCGTGCAGCCCACCCTGCGGCGCATAGACGATGCCATTGTGCAGATGCCCCCAGTACCAGTAATCCGGCTCGCGCCCCAGTGCATCGCACACCGGTTGATACAGCGCGGTCTTGTTGTGCCCGGTGATGTCCAAGCCCTGATGGTGGCTGAGCACCATGAGTTTCTTGCGTTTGGGCAGGCTTTTCATCCACTCGATCTGCGGTTTGTTGAGGGTGCCGTCCATGTACAGGTTCATGACATCCGAGGCGTACGCGGTGTCCAGACCGACAATCAGCCAGTCGTCATTGATCAGGGCAAAGTAGCTGGTGCCCTGCTGCCCCGGAAAACGCGCGGCCAGTTCCTTGAAATAACCATGGGCGCCGCTGTACATCTCGTGATTGGAGTTGAGGGTGAACGAACCGTGGGTGCCCATCGGCCAGCCGGCCATGTCGGTGTCTTCCTGGGAGTGGGTGCCGGCGTAATAGACATCCCCCAGGTGAATGGTGAAATCGGCATTGGCCAATTGCATCTGGTTGGCCACCGACACCGCCGGCGCATGGCTGTTGAACGGCCCGGTGCCCCAGTCGCCGGCAATCGCCAGCGTCACCTCGCGATCCATGGTCACCAGCGCCGGATCGGTGCCGAAGGTCGCGTGATGGCGCAGGTTCTCGATCCACTTCAGCAGCGCCTCGCTCCACAGCAGATCCAGCAGCTCCCATTTGCGGCAGCCCAGCAGCGTGCCGTCCTTGAGCACCTTGGTCTGCAGTTGATCGGGCGATTGCGGCAACGGCGTCGCATTGCCGATGCGCAGGATCGACAGGCCGTGGGACAACTCCCACGGCACCGCCGGTTCGTCGTCCGGCAGCTCGCCGTGCTTGAGCACGTATTGCGCCTGATCGTGACCGCGCTGGAGCAACTTGATGATGGCTTGAAACTCCTGCGGCTCCAGCTCGCTGATGAGCTTCATCCAGGCCATTTCGATGCGCGTGAACAACCCGTGCAGGCGCAGCTTGACCTTGTCGTATTCGTGTTTCAGATGACCGACCGCTGACATGGCGTAATCCTCTATCCGTAGGGGTTCACAGGGTTTTCATGAATTCGATCAGCGCACGCTTGTCGTCGTCCGACAGCGTCGTGCCGTACAGGTGACCGCTGTTGTGGTTGCCCTCCAGGCGCGTGTCGTAGGTGAAATCCGCCGAGGCTTTGGCCTGGGCGCCACTGGTCACGAAGCCGACGTTGACCGGGTCGTAGACATCGGAGCCGGTGATGAACACCTGCGGACGTTTTTCCGGCGGTTGCAGCAAGTCCCACAGGGTCGGCACCGAACCGTTGTGCAGGTACGGCGCGCGCAGCCAGATGCCGTCGGTGGGCGTGTTGCTGTAGCTCTGGGTCTTGCGATAGGCGCCGAAATCGAACGGCGGTTTCTTGAAGGTGTGGAACGCGGCCACCAGCCCGGTGGTGAACGAGTTCAGCCGGTGCGGATCGGTGCCGAGCTGGTCGATATTGGTGGTCACCTGCCCGGTGTCGACGCGACCGAAATCGTGACAACCCGCGCAGTTAGCCTCCCACACCGGTTTGCCCTGAGCGACCCTGGCCTGATCCAATGCCCACGGCCACGCCGGCGCCTTGTGCCCGAGCAGCCAGTTGGTCACCCGGTTGAAACTCGGCGGCAGCACCGATTCCGGCGTCGCGCCCACGGCCATCGCAGCGGCGTAGTTGCGCTCGTGGATCTTGTTGTTATTGCCGTCCCAGTGCAGGTACATCGATTCCCGGGGTTTCTGGTTCCACACTTGCGGCAGGTCGACGGTGCCGATGGTCGAGTCATCCGGGAAACCGAAAACCACCATTTTCGTCGGGTTGAAGGTGTCGGTTCTCCCCGGTCCCTGTTGCGGGCGCAGCTTCTGCCAGGCGTAGGCCTGCTTCTGTTTGAGCAACGCGCTCTTGGCCATCGGGATGATCAGGTAGCGGTTGTAGAGCTTCTCGAAAAAGCCGAGCTGGAACTTGCTGTTGATCGCCGCCATCACCGCGTCGGTGGTGAATTTCGGATCGCTGGCGCAATCGTAGGCGAACCACTGGAAGGCTTGCAGTTGCAGGGTGTTGGCCGGTGCGCTCGGCACATTCACCGCGACGTCGCTGGCATTCGCCCGGTAGGAACCGGTGTGGCACAGCGCGCAGTTCGGCTCGACGGTCGGGTAGCCGATCTGTCGCTTGGCCATACCGATCGGCAGGTCCTTGCCGTTCTCGAACAGGAAACCGAAGACTTCCCAGCCACCGGGTTTCGGCAGCTTTTCCGGGCACATCTGCGGCAGCACCGAGAACAGGTAATACGGAATCCGCGCTTCGATGCCCAGGCCAATCGCGGCGTATTTGTAGTGATCTTCGTCGGAGGCGTAGTCCTGCTCCGGCACCACGCGCAGCATCTGATACCAGGTCTGGTAACCGATGAACGCCAGCAGCGCCACCACGACCAGCGTGCCGACCTTGAACCCGTGGCTCTGCCAGCGCCGCGCCCACGCCGCCCGCCATTCGCGCCAGCCGTCACAGAGCAGCGCAAGCGGCCGGTTTTCAGGGGGGGTGCCGAGGTACAGCAGAATGCCGAGGATCAGGAAAAAGCTCAGATCGCCCATCAGCATCGGCACGAACACCGAGCCCTGGCTGCTGGTGTTGATCAGGTAGATCCAGAACACCACGGCGATCAGCCGCGTCAGCACGCACAGCCAGGAGTGCACCACATAGCGCGGCGCGTTGAAGCCCGACGGCATGTAGAACACGCTGATACCCACCAGCAGCATCCCGGCGTTTTCCAGCCACGGGTCGGAGAGTTGTGGCGGCAGGCCGACCACCGATGTCAGCAACCCCGGCGCGAACAGCGCCGGGACCGCGAACACCATGTTCATCGCAATGCCGAGCCAGATGAAGCGTTGAAACCAGCGGATGTAGCTGTCCATGTCATCCATTTCCTTGTGCAGACCCGAGAGATGTATTGCCTGACCTACCGCCTTCGCGAGCAGCCCGCTCCCACATTGGGCTGGGGTGTCTGCTGATTTTGTGTCTGGCACAAAACCCTGTGGGAGCGGGCTTGCCCGCGAAGCGGTCGACTCGGCCTGAGATCAACCGAGGGCCGTTTTCTCCAGGTGTTCAAGGATGATCGGATACACATCGACCACCGCGTTCTTGCCGAACATGCAGTCGATGTGGCCGTAACCCGGCACCACATGCCGGCTGTAGCGTTCCGGCCCGTGCTTCTCGCAAACCCGCTGATAGGTCTTGAGCGTGCTTTCCGGCAGATAACACTGGTTGTCGGCACCGCTGATAAAGCAGATCGGCATGGTCAGCCGATCAAAGTGCGGCATGTACACGTCGTGCCCCTTGAAATCCACCAGATGCCCTTTGCGCACGATCAGCGCCAGGTGCTCGAAGGTCTCGATGTTCGACTCGCCGAACAGTTCGTGCAGGTTGTCGTGCAGCGTTTCATTGAGGGTGTCGTGGCGATACAGCGAGGCGTACATGAAGGTGATGCGGTGGCACACCGGATTGGTGCAATAGCCTTGAGCTTCGATCCGCGCGTAGCCGTTGAGCGCCTTGTCGTAGAGCCGGTTGAACCAGTTCTCCTTGCTGTCGGCGTAGGCGGTCATGGATTTGATGCCGATCGCGTCGAGCATTCCCGGCAAGTGCAGACCGGCCTTCAACCCCGTTGCGGTTGCGACCACCGTGTCGGCGGCAATCTGCGAGCAGACCACCGAACGCACGCCCTGCAAGCCGGCGAGCAATGACATGAAGAACGTGGTCGCGCCATAGCAATGCACCACGCACTGCACGTCCTTGGCTTTGGTTTCCTGCTGGATCTGCGCGATGGCGGCCTTGAAGTCGTACTGGGCGATCTGGTCGCCGTTCCATTCTTTCTTGCTCGCCGGCAGCAGGATGCTCACCCGGAAATCCAGCAGCCACACGTCGTAGTCGTGCTTGCAGAGAAACTCCAAAAGGTTGGTCTGGATCGTATCGGTGGAAAAGATATTCGAGCCCACACCCAGGCCATGCACCAACATCACCGGGCCTTTGCTGCCGGCCTGATAACGGGTCAGGCGCAACTGCACGCCATCTTCGGTGGAGAAGAAATGCACGGCCGGCGTCGGCGCATCCAGTGGTCGTTTCAGCCGTGGCGGCGCGTCGGGGTTGAAGTATTTGTCACCGGCGAACACCCCGCCGTAACTCTCCCAGAGAATCCCGGCGAAGAACTTGCCGAACCGCGCCAGCCCTTCGATGCGCTCACGCTCGTTGCGCGCATTGAGGACTTTCATGGTGGTCATCTGCTTGGCGAAATCGGTCGGTTTGATGTGCATCACCCCGGAGCCGATCACCTCGCCGGTCTTGTCCGGCCCGCGATACAGCGTGACGTAGAGGGTGCTGGTGTCGTGCCAGATATTCAGCACGCCGTTGTCTTCCGGCACGGTCTTGAAGGCACTGAAGAAGTAGTCGTTGCCGTCCTCGGCGGACAGTTTCATGTCGTACTTCATGTGGCGCGTATCGACCTGCTGCTCGAACTGCTCGAACAGGTTGAACACACCGTTGCTGGCGGTCAGCGGTTCTGGCGACAGCGCCGGGGCAATCACCGTGCCGACGATGGTCGCGGCGTGTTCCGGCTCCTTGATCATCCGGTTGAGGTCGTTGGCGGTGATGGTCAGGGTGAAGTCGATCGGCGAGTTGTCCGCCTCGCCGCGTTTGGCAGCCGCCTCGTAAACCTTCAGGTCGGTGCTTTGCGCGGCGGTGAAGGCGCGGGAGAAGTAGCCTTTCATGGTTTCAGTGAACTGCACGCCAAGGGTCGGCGGCGCGGTCTGTTTGCGCGGCGCCGACGGCAGCGTGTAGTCGATCGTCCAGCCTCGGTCTGCCGCCAGCAGGCCCATGTTGCGCTCGCTCACGGCGGAGATGGTCAGCAGCGGATTGACCGCCAGTGACGTCGGGATCACCGCGCCGTCGGTCACGTACAGGTTGGCGTAGACATCGGTGCCACTGGCACCGCTGAACACCTGGCCCTTGTGGTTGACCACGCCTTGCGCGGCGTCTTCACCCATCACGCAACCGCCCAGCGGATGCACCGAGACGATGCTGTGCTTGAGCAGCTTGGTCCAGATCGGATTCTCGACCCAGATCCCGCCCAGGGCCTTGGTGCTCTGGTACAGGCGTTGGTTGCCGATCTTGAAGTTTTCCTGCTCGCCGACGCCCGGCCAGTCGATGCGCAGTTGATCCTTGCTGTCGAGAACCATGCGTCCCTGGCCGCTGTCGTGGCTCATGATCAGGTAGGTCTGCATGTTGTGCAGCGCGCCGTGGTACGGGCCGCGCAGGAAGCTTTCGGCTTCGCGCTCCTTGTACTTCACCTTGCCACTGAAGCTGTCGTCGGTGGGCTTGCCGATCATCTCGGCGAACCCGGCCATCGCCGGCACCATCGGCCGGCCTAGAGCGCCGGGGATCGAGCCTTCCTCGATGACCATGCGACTGCTGCGGTCACCCTCGGTGCGCATGTCGATGATCGAGGTGATGCATGGGCCGACCGGTTGCAGTTCCTTGGCCGAATGCGCGCCGAAACCGATGCCGTTGATGGTCTGCTCGCAGTTGTGGCCGAAGCCGAGGATGTCGCCGTTGCCGCTCATGTTCTCGCCGAGCTGGCCGGACATCACCAGACCTTTGTCCCGTGAGCGCAGCAGAATTTCGGTAGAGCCGAGGGTGCCGGCGGAGACCACGACGATGTCGGCTTTCACAAACAGCGTCGGCGCGTCGAATTTCTCGCGACCGCTGTCCAGATACTGGAAGTGCACGATCCAGCCATTGCCGTCGCGCTCCAGATGCCGCACCTGGGCCTGGCAGAAAATCTCTGCGCCGTGGTTAGTGGCGTCCGGCAGGTAGTTCATCAGCGTGGTGTTCTTGGCCTTGTTGTTACAGCCCGAAACGCAGTCGCCACAGTGGTTGCACGGCAGTTGCTCGACGCCGACGTGGTTGAGGTTGTTCGGCAGTTTGTCGAAGGTCACGTTGATCGGCGGCTTGTAGAAGTGCGCGCCTTGCTTGAGGAAATCTGCGGATTTTTTGTTCGCATCGAGCTTCGGCAGGTTCGGCGCGGTGCTCGGGTAGGGATTGGGTTTGAGCATCTCCCGGGCTTTTTCGTAACCCGCCTTGAGCAAGCCGTCGTGGTCCTCGCGCACAGCCAATGGCCAACGCGGATCCTGGAATACCTCATCGGTCGGCTCGAGGGAAACGTTGGCATTGATCAGCGACGTGCCACCGAGGCCACAACCGACCACCACGTTCTGCTGCGCGTTGACGTGCAGATCGAACAGCCCGGTGCGCGAGCCGATGTGGCCGTCCGGGTCGTGCACCTGCAATTCTTCGGTCGCGGCGATCATGGTGTTGGGGTATTCGCCGGGCTGGATCTCCCGACCGCGTTCCAGCAGACAGACCCTTTTACCGGCCCGGGACAGGCGCGACGCGGCAATGCCGCCGCCGTACCCGGAGCCGATGACGATCACGTCGTAGTGTTCCTTGATTTCGCTGATGGGCGTTGCGATCCGTGTCATGAGGTGGTTCCTCTCTCAGGCAGATGGGGCAACTCTGCGGTTGCCTGCAATCGATGGGCGAACGGGCACCTGGCCTTCGGGTAATCCCGACGGCAGTACAGCGGTTTGGGCAGGAATCAGGCGCTACAGACGGGCGTGCTGATTGGCGGCACGACGCAACGTGCGCTTGCGCGGCGAAGGTGCCGGCAGAGCACGAAGCATGCAGGGATTGAGGGGTAAGCGGTGGGGCCGGGTATCCATCACGCGTTCTCCCTGAACCAGATGTGGATAAGTGACAGCTGTCCTTGTGCCATTGCAGTGAAGACAGGCACCGGATCGAAGTCAAGGAAGCCTCTTAGAACTGTATGAAATCTGATCAATCGCCTTTTGGACTAAGCCCGCCGGGGGTTGCAGGGTTTGGCGAACAAGTTATCCACATAGCCACCCACAGCTATTGGGGACAACTGTGGATGACCTGGAAAAATAATCGAGGTTTTGTGAAGAAAAACCGTGACTTATCCAGAAGCAGGGTTTCCACAAGCGATTGAGTGTTTTTTGATCAAGTCGCTACATGGCACGGATTACGTGGTTTGCAGAGGATGGCGAACACCTTATCCACAGAAGCGCCAACAGAGTTCGGGGGTAACTTGGCGGATGCTGTGGAAAAGCGCTGGAGGCGTTGATAAATCGGGGTTTGCTTTGGGTTTGGTGGATTAAAAGGGAGAATTGATCGTTTTTTGATCAGATCGTTGTAAGCCACGGTTTATAGGGCTCTTAGCGGATAGCGAACATCTTATCCACAGAAGCGCCAACAGAGATTGGGGGCAAGTCCGGGAGTTGTTTTGGAGAAAAACTCAGAAAAAACCGCTAGTTAGACTGGTTGTTTTTTGATCTTGGGGCTGGAGAGCTTGATTGGCGTGGGGTGCAGGGAGGGGCGAACACGTTATCCACAGATCCACCAACAGGGATTGTGGGTAAAGCGCCCTCTCCCAAAGGGAGAGGGTCAGCAAAGGTCTCAGCGGACAACACCTTCTTCGATCAGCAGTTTGAGAATGGCTTCAGCACCGGCCTGCGCCGTCACGCCTTTCAGGACTTGCCCACCACCGCCACTGGCCTTGGCCGTCGCGGCCTTCATCCGGTCCGCCCCGCTCTTGGCCTTGATCACCTTCAACCGTTTCGGCCGGGGCTTGGCCGGTTGCAGGGTCGCCACCGCGAGCAGTTCGTCATCCACCACTTCCACGTCTTTCGCCTGAAGAACCCCACGCCGCGCCGGACCGTAAGCACTCTGCCGAGGCTTGGGCGCAGCGTTATCCACAGTCGCCAGAAACGGCAGCCGCACCTTCAACCGGCGCCGCTGCCCACGGGGCAACGCTTGCAGCACCAGCGCTGAACCGTCGTTGATCGACTCGACCTGAGCCAGACCCACCACCAATGGCCAACCCAGCCCTTCGGCCAGCAGGAACGGCAGCATCCCCGAACCTTCTCCGGTTTCCGCCTGACTGCCGGTCAGTACGACTTGCGCGCCAGCATCACGCAGATACTCGGTCAATGCCGGCAACGCATCGGCGCCGGCCGGTTGTTCCAGCACGTGCAACTGTTCCAGTCCCATGCCCAGATAGGCGCGCAGCGCCGGTTCCGCGATGTCGCCGGCGTGCAGCACTTGCAGGTTATCCCCCGCCAGTTGCAGGCCGAGCTCCACCGCACGGGCGTCCTGATCGGCGCGGCGCGGGCGGCCGGAAGTCGGGTGGGCGCCGATTGAAACCAGACTGATGATCTTTGTGCTCATAACCGTTCCTTAAGCCGCATCGCGCTTGGCTTCGTTGCGGTAAGCCTCTACCGCCGCGATCAAGGCCTGAAGAATTTCCGCGCTTTCGCCGATCACCGACAGGTCGGCACGCTTGATCATGTCGCAACCCGGATCGAGGTTGATCGCCACCACTTTGTCGCAGGCACCGATGCCCTGCAGGTGCTGGATCGCCCCGGAAATCCCCACGGCCACGTAAACCCGCGCGGTGACCCAGGTGCCGGACGCGCCGACCTGACGGTCGCGGGCCATGAAGCCGTCGTCCACTGCCACCCGCGAGGCGCCTTCGGTGGCGCCGAGAGCGGCGGCGGTCCTGTGGAAAAGCTCCCAGTCCTTGACCCCGTTGCCGCCGGAGAAGATGAACTCGGCCTCGGCCATCGGAATAGCTGCCGGATCCACCGCCACCGCGCCCAGATCCTCGATCCGCGACAAGCTGCGCGCGACGGGTGTGGATAACTCCACCGGCAGCGCTTCGTGACGGGTTTCGCTGACCGGTTCGGCACATTCGGCGGACGCCAGAATCAACCGCGCCACCGGGCGGGCCAGATCCTGCAACCCGGCACCGGCGCGGCCGATGCACTCCTGATCCTTGACCTGCCACACCCGTGTCGCCGGGCGTTCACCCAGTGCAGCGGCAAAGCGCCGCCCGAGTTCGCCGCCACCGCTGCGGCTGTCCGGCAGCAGCCAGTGACGCGGGTTGAACTGGTTATCCACAGCCCGCAGGCCCTGGATCCGTTGCTCCGGTGCATAACCACTGAATTCTTCACCTTCCAGCACCAGCAAGCGGTCAACGCCTGCGGTGGCGAAAGCGTTTTCCTTGTGCTCGCCGAACACCACCGCCAGCACCGCACCGTCGCTGCCGGCCAGTTGATGAGCCAGGCCGAGCAAGTCGCGGTCGTGGCTGCTCAGGCGGCCACCGACCATGTCCGGAACCACGCTGATGTAGAACGCCGGGGCCGGCACCTGATGCAGCGGCAATTGCACTTCGACCGCGGCCGAGCGTTTGACCGCCCCGCCCTGTTGAGCGCCGCTGCGGTCGATGCGCTTGATGCCGTTCGGTCCGATAAAGCCGATGCCGTGCAGGTTCTTGCGGATGATCCCGTTGGGGCCCATCCAGCTGTGTTGCGCCGGTTGCATGGCCGCGTGCAGCGGGTGCAGGCGGTTGCGTGCGATCCATTCGGCGCGGGGGTCGCGGCGGATAATGTCGCTCATCAGTGGGCCTCCGCGGGTTCACGTTTGGCCGGGGTGGCAGGCTTGTTCGGCGCGGCGTCTTCGAGCAGCGCGTCGGCCACCAGTTCGGCGATGTCCTTGATCAGCGGACGCGGTTCGACCACGCCTTCGAGCATCGCCGTGCACTGTGGACAACCCACGGCCACCAGCTCGGCGCCGGTCTCGCGAATGTCTTCCATGCGCATGTCGGGGATCCGCTGCTTGCCCGGAATGTCAGTGATCGGCGCCCCGCCACCGCCGCCGCAGCAGCGCGAACGGAAGCCGGAACGTTGCATTTCCTTGATCTCGATGCCGAGGGCGCGCAGCACTTCGCGCGGCGCTTCGTACTCGCCGTTGTAGCGGCCGAGGTAGCACGGATCGTGATAGGTCACGCTGTTGCCTTTGTGCTGACCGAGGTTCAGCGCGCCGGCCTGAATGATTTCCGCCAGATAAGTGCTGTGGTGCTGCACGAGGTAGTTGCCATCGAACGCGCCGTACTCGTTTTTCAACACGTGGAAACTGTGCGGATCGCAGGTGACGATGCGGTTGAAGCTGTATTTGGCCAGGGTCTGGATATTGCGTTTGGCGAGCAACTGGAAAGTCGCTTCATCACCCAGACGTCGGGCCACGTCGCCGCTGTCGCGTTCTTCCAGCCCCAGTACCGCGAAGTCGACCTTGGCCGCTTTCAGCACTTTGACGAACGCCCGCAGAGTACGCTGGTTGCGCATGTCGAAGGCACCGTCGCCAACCCAGAACAGCACGTCGGTGGACTTCTTCTCGCTGAGCAGGTTGAGGTTCAGGTCGGCCGCCCAGTTCATCCGTCCGCCCGGGGCAAAACCGCCAGGGTTGTCGGTGGCAATCAGGTTTTCCAGGACTTCGGCGCCCTTGTTCGGGGTCGCGCCTTTTTCCAGGGTCAGGTGGCGGCGCATGTCGACGATGGCATCGACGTGCTCGATCATCATCGGGCATTCCTCGACGCAGGCGCGGCAGGTGGTGCACGACCACAGGGTTTCGGCGTCGACCAGACCGTTGACGATCGGTTGATGCGGATTGCCGCTGTGTTCGCCCACCGGTTTGCCCGGATAAGGGCTGCCGGCGAACTTGGCATCGGTGCCGCCGGCGAGGCCGACGACCATGTCCTGAATCAGCTTTTTCGGGTTCAACGGCTGGCCGGCGGCGAATGCCGGGCACGCCGCTTCGCACTTGCCGCACTGCACGCAGGCGTCGAAACCGAGCAACTGGTTCCAGGTGAAATCCTTGGGTTTTTCCACGCCCAGCGGCGCGGTCGGATCATTCAGGTCCAGCGGTTTCAAACCGGTGGAACGACCGCCACCAAAACGTTCGGCGCGACGGTGCCAGGCCAGGTGCAGGGCACCGGCGAAGGCGTGTTTCATCGGGCCGCCCCAGGTCATGCCGAAGAACAGTTCCGACACGCCCCACAACACACCGATGCCGAGAATCGCTGCAAGCACCCAGCCGCCGAAGTTCTCCGGCAGGATCCCGGCCACCGGCAAGGTCACCAGGAAAAACGACGCCGAGAACGCCAGCAGGCTTTTCGGCAGGCGCATCCACGGGCCTTTCGACAGCCGCGCCGGCGGGTTGAGCCGGCGCCGATAAACGAAGACCGCCCCGACGAACATCACCGCCGTCATCAGCAGCAACGCGTAGCCGAGAATGCGGTTATGCAGGCCGAAACCGTGCACCAGAATCGCCAGCACGATCGACGCCACCGCACCGCCCGCCGTGGCGACGTGGGTGTTGGCGATGTATTTGTCCCGCGCCACCACGTGGTGCAGATCGACCATGTAACGCTTGGGCATGGCGAACAGGCCGCCGATCAGATCGACCTTCGAGGCCCGGCCCCGGCGCCACATGGCCACCCGCCGCAACGCCCCCAGCACCGCGAGGGCCAGGGCTGCGAACAACAGGATTGGAAGAAGGGTGTTCAACATGGTGAAGCTCCCACCAGTACAGCCTGGAGAAACACGTTCGGCGTGTTCCTGTGGGAGCGAGCTTGCTCGCGAAAGCGCCGGGTCAGTCGATGCAGCGGTGACTGACAGAATGCATTCGCGGGCAAGCCCGCTCCCACAGGGTCTTGGGCAAGCTTTTAGAAATCCTTGCAGAGGCGCAGGGCGTCGTAGATCGCAGCATGGGTATTACGCTGCGCCACGCAGTCACCGATGCGGAACAGCAGGTAACCATCGCCATTGCTGCTCAACGAAGGTTGCGGCTGGATCGCGAACAGCGCCTCGACGTCGATCTGGCCCTTGTTGCGCGAGCCGTCCTTGAGGGCGTAGTAGATTTCCTCGTCCGGGCGCACGCCGTTCTCGACGACCACCTGATCCACCACCCGCTCCTCTTTGGCGCCGGTGTATTCGTTCTCCAGCACGGCGACGAGTTTGTCGCCTTCGCGGTAGACCTTCTCCAGCATCATGTCGCCGGTCATGATCACTTCTTTCGGGTACATGCTGCGGTAGTAGGTCGGGAACGACGTACCGCCGATGGCCACGCCCGGCTTGATGTCGTCGGTGACGATCTCGACCTGGCTGCCCTTGTCGGCGAGGAAGTCGGCCACCGACATCCCGGTGAACTCGCAAATGGTGTCGTAGACCAGCACGTTCTTGCCTGGCGCAACCTTGCCGTCGAGCACGTCCCAGCTGCTGACGACCAGCCCTTCAGCGGCGCCCCAGTGTTCGTTCTGTTCCAGGTACGGATGCCCGCCAACGGCCAGTACCACGATGTCCGGACGCAAGTCCATGATGGTGTCGGCATCCGCCGCAGTGCCCAGACGCAGGTCGACTTTCAGCCGCGCCAGCTCCAGCTGGAACCAGCGGGTGATACCGGCGATCTGGTCACGCTGCGGCGCTTTCGAGGCGGTGGTGATCTGGCCGCCGATGAATTCCTTCTTCTCGAACAGGGTCACGTCGTGGCCACGTTCGGCCGCCACGCGGGCCGCTTCCATCCCCGCCGGCCCGGCACCGACGATCACCACCTTGCGTTTCGGCCCGGTGGATTTCTCGATGATGTGCGGCACGCCCATGTATTCACGGGAAGTCGCGGCGTTCTGGATGCACAGCACGTCCAGACCCTGGTACTGACGGTCGATGCAGTAGTTGGCGCCGACGCACTGCTTGATCTGGTCGATCTGGCCCATCTTGATCTTGGCGATCAGGTGCGGGTCGGCGATGTGGGCGCGGGTCATGCCGACCATGTCGACGTAACCGCCCTCGAGAATCCGCGTGGCCTGGTTCGGGTCCTTGATGTTCTGCGCGTGCAGCACCGGAACCTTGACCACTTCCTTGATCCCGGCCGCCAGGTGCAGGAACGGCTCCGGCGGATAGCTCATGTTCGGAATCACGTTGGCCAGGGTGTTGTGGGTGTCGCAACCCGAGCCGACGACGCCGATGAAATCGAGCATGCCGGTGTCGTCGTAATACTTGGCGATCTGCTTCATGTCTTCGTGGGACAGACCGTCCGGGTGGAACTCGTCACCGCAGATGCGCATGCCGACGCAGAAGTCGTCACCGACCTCGGCGCGCACGGCTTTCAGGACTTCCAGACCGAATTTCATCCGGCCTTCGAAAGTGCCGCCCCATTCGTCGGTCCGCTTGTTGACGCGCGGGCTCCAGAACTGGTCGATCATGTGCTGGTGCACGGCCGACAGTTCGACGCCGTCCAGACCGCCGGCCTTGGCGCGGCGCGCGGCTTGCGCGTAGTTGCCGATCACCCGCCAGATCTCTTCCGGCTCGATGGTCTTGCAGGTGGCGCGGTGCACCGGTTCGCGGATGCCCGACGGCGACATCAGGGTCGGCCAGTGGAAACCGTCCCAACGGGAGCGACGGCCCATGTGGGTAATCTGGATCATGATCTTGGCGCCATGCTTGTGCATGGCGTCGGCGAGATTCTGGAAGTGCGGGATGATCCGGTCGGTGGACAGGTTCACCGAACTCCACCATTGCTGCGGGCTGTCGATCGCCACCACGGACGAACCGCCACAGATCGCCAGGCCGATGCCGCCCTTGGCTTTCTCTTCGTAATACTTGACGTACCGCTCGGTGGTCATGCCGCCGTCGGTCGCGTAGACCTCGGCGTGCGCGGTGCTGAGCACGCGGTTGCGGATGGTCAGTTTGCCAATTTGAATTGGCTGGAACATTGCTTCGAAAGCCATGGCGGGTTCCTCGACTTACAACGGCTTGACGGTGAACAGGCCGTCGTCGTGGCCTTCTTCGGAGCCACCGTAAACCTGCTCGGCTACGGTGCGGATCTGGCTGCCGCGCGCGGCGAGGATCTGGTCCATGGCACCGGCAAACCAGCCGGTGAACATGTAGTCGACCTTGCGCCCGACCTTGCCGTAGACGTAGACGAATGCCGAGTGTTCGAGCTTGACGCTGGCGGTGCCTTTGTCGAGGTCGATGTCCTGGATCTTGAACAGGCCCCAGCCGCGCTGCGACAGGCGCTTCATGTAGTGCTCGAACACCGCGACGCCTTCCAGGCCGTGGCACTCGGCTTCTTTTTCACACCAGTGCCAGGCGGACTTGTAGCCAGCCTTGTAGAGGATTTCGGCATAGGCGTCAGCGCCCAGCACTTCCTCGATGCCCATGTGGTTGTTGACGAAGAAATGGCGCGGCACGTACAGCATCGGCAGGGCGTCGGAGGTCCAGACACCGGTCTCGCTGTCGACTTCGATTGGCAATTGCGGGGCGATCTTGGCCATGGAAACTTAACTCCAGAAAAATTTTGGTGTTGCCCCCGGCGCGGACGGCCGGGGGAAAGTATTCGGGAAGCGGCGGCTTATTCGCCCCAGACGTCTTTCAGGACGTTCACCCAGTTTTCGCCCATGATCTTGCGTACCACGCGCTCGGAGTGGCCGCGCTTGAGCAGGGTTTCGGTCAGGTTCGGGAACTCGCCGACGGTGCGGATGCCCAGCGGGTTGATGATCTTGCCGAAGTTGGTCAGACGGCGGGCGTAGCCCTTGTCGTGGGTCAGGTATTCGAAGAAGTCCTGGCCGTGACCCTGGGTGAAGTCGGTGCCGATGCCGATGGCGTCTTCGCCGACCAGGTTCATGGTGTATTCGATGGCTTCGGCGTAGTCGTCGATGGTCGAATCGATGCCCTTGGCCAGGAACGGCGCGAACATGGTCACGCCGACGAAACCGCCGTGGTCAGCAATAAACTTAAGCTCTTCATCGGATTTGTTGCGCGGGTGCTCTTTCAGCCCCGACGGCAGGCAGTGGGAATAGCAGACCGGTTTTTTCGATTCGAGGATGACTTCCTCGGAGGTCTTGGAGCCGACGTGGGACAGGTCGCACATGACACCGACACGGTTCATCTCGGCGACGATTTCGCGACCGAAACCCGACAGGCCGCCGTCACGTTCGTAGCAACCGGTGCCCACCAGATTCTGGGTGTTGTAGCACATCTGCACGATGCCGACGCCGAGCTGCTTGAACACCTCGACATAGCCGATCTGGTCTTCGAACGCGTGGGCGTTCTGGAAGCCGAAGAGGATGCCGGTCTTGCCCTGCTCCTTGGCCTTGCGGATGTCGGCGGTGGTGCGGACGGGGATCACCAGGTCGCTGTTTTCGCGAATCAGTTTCTGGCTGGCAGCGATGTTGTTGACCGTGGCCTGAAAGCCCTCCCACACCGACACAGTGCAGTTGGCCGCCGTCAGACCGCCCTTGCGCATGTCTTCGAACAGCTCGCGGTTCCATTTGGCAATGATCAGACCGTCGATAACGATGCTGTCGGCGTGTAATTCGGCTGGGCTCATCAGGCGTCCCCTTATTGGCGATTCATGCGCCGAATCGTCTGCCGGCGCTTTGGGGCCAGCATATGCCTCGGTGCGCGACCAGCCGGGTGCAAAAACGACAGGGGAATTGCCGAAAGCGTCAATCCGCGACAAAGGGTCGCCAACCGGTCCGACCGGCCACCTGTTCAAGCCCGCGAGCTTGAGCCAGAATCTGCCGCATCCCGGAAACACCACTGGATTAGAGCGGCGACATCAATGAAATCGATCTTCCTGGCCCTGGCCCTGATTGCGACCGGCGTACACGCCGCCGAAGAGTCCGACAACAACCCGTGCGACGCGGTGGAAAACGACATCCAGACCCTGGAATGCTCGGCCTACAGCCGCACCACCGCCGAAGACCTGCTCAAGGACAACTACGCCAGCCTCAACGAGCGCATGCAGACCGCCTACGGCAAGAACCCGGCACAACTGGCCGACATCACCGCCAAACTCAAGACCGCCCAGCAACAATGGCTCAAGACCCGCGACGCCGACTGCGCCGTCGAAGCCTTCCCGGCGACGGACGGCAGCAAGGCGTTCAAGATTGCGCAGAATGATTGCGTGGCGCGGATGAGTGACGAGCGGTCGGAGTTTTTGGAGTCGATTGGGCAGGAGTGAGTCGAAGATGGAAAGCATGATTCCCCACGAAGTCGTTAGCCGCATCGTTGACGGCGCCCTCCCGGTTCGCGCTTGGCGCGAACATCTCAACCTGACTCAGGAAGAAGTGGCGAAACGCATGGGTATTTCGCAGCCAGCCTTTGCCCAACAGGAAACCGTTGCAAAGCCGCGCAAGGCCACTCGCGAGAAGATTGCAGCGGCGTTTGGTATCACCGCCAACCAGCTTGAGCTGTAAGCTGCACCTCTTCAGCCAATCAAGGGATTCACATGAATATCTGCGGTATCGAAATCAAAGGCAGTGAAGCGATCATCGCCGTGGCGTCCCTCGATGGTTCGGGGCTGAGCCATGTGGCTCTGAGCATCAAGAAAATCGCCCTGGACGATGACGACGAGGCGGCCAACGTGAAGCTGTTCGCCGCTCAAGTGGCGTCGTTCGTGCGCGAGAACTCCATCGATCGCATCGCGATCAAGAAGCGCAGCAAGAAGGGCGAGTTTGCCGGTGGGCCGACCACGTTCAAGATCGAGGGTGTGTTTCAGTTGCTGGACGGTTGCGAGGTGACGCTGCTGTCGCCGCAGACGATCAATGCGCAGGCCAAGAAGCACAACTTTGAGCTGCCGGGCACGCTGAACAAGTATCAGCATGAAGCCTACAAGGCAGCGTGTTCGGCTTTGGTGAAGAAGTAACTAGCGCGCTTTACGTGCGCTCAGCCAGTCGCCGAAGGACTTGTCTTCCAGCGCATAACCACCACGGCTCGACTTCCACACCAGTTCCTTGTCGCGCAGGGCATCGATGCAGGCCTGAATGGTCTGGGTGCCCGGCACCACGTCGCTGCCCATGTTTTCCAGTGCCTTGCCGACTGCCATGAGTGTGCTGTCGGTGAAAGGGGCAAAAGGCTCGTTGTTCTGTGAGCGCTCCACCATCACTTCCAGCACGGCGCGTTGAGGGATGGTCAGAGCGTTCCAGGCGCTCTCGAACTCGGTCCACACGCCGGCGCGCAACAATTCGGCGCGGCTCTGCAGCAATTGGCCCAGATTGCTGGCCTCGCCCAGCTCCAATGCCACTTCACCAATGATGGTGCGCAACATCTCCGGGCGCCGCCCCACCAACTCGAAGGCGTCGTCGATATCGGCAGCGCTGAACTGGTTGGTCTCGGCCAGATGGGCGTTGAGGTGCGAGGTGTACGCCTGGGTGAACTCTTTTCCCAACAATGGAAAGGGCGTGATGCTCGAGCCGAAAAACGGTTGGCTCTTGCCCAGTACCAGGTGGGCGAGTTTGTCGCGATTGGAACCAGTGAACACCAGATGCAACCCGCTGCCCTCGCCTTCACGCCCCTGATTGAGCTGGTCCCGTGCGGCCTTCAGGGCAAACATTGCGTTAATGCCCGCTGCTGTGGTGAGTGCGTGCTGGGCCTCGTCGATCACCAGCACTACGGTTTTTTCGGCGGCGCTGTGGAGCAGTTCCAGCGCTTGCGTCAGGGTCGCGCCAGTCGGCAGTTGCGGCTTGGTGAAATCCCAGGACAAGGTGCGCAGAAAGCTGAGTTTTTCGATGCCGATATTCTTCGCCAGTTTGCGGATGCCCTTTTCAAAGGGAACCAAAGCACCTGCAATGGCACTGGCGATCAGGTCAGCAGGGTCTTTTTCCTTGTCGGCCCACAGGTCGACGTAAACCGTCAGCCAGCCTCGGGCCTGGCATTCCGGGATCAGGTCCTCGCGCAGAAAGGTGCTTTTGCCGGTGCGGCGCGGCGCTGCCAGAAAAAGACCGGAGGTGAAATCCTGCAGACCTGCACCCACCAGACCATCGGCAACGCTGCGGGCCAGAGCGGGGCGGCGGAAAACGAAGCCGTTGTTTCGGGACATGGTTTTACACTCAATTATTTCAAACGACTGTAATTTATACCTGAAAGTATAATTAACTATAATCGTCCGTCAAACGGCCTCCCGTCGCCGATCCTCCCGCGGACACCGTGCAAACTTCGCCCGGTAGCTGCGGGTGAAATACGACGGGGATTCAAACCCGCAGGCGATGCTGACTTCCAGCACGCTCATGTCGGTCTGGCGCAGCAGCTGTCGGGCCTTTTCCAGTCTCAAGCGCAGATAGAAATTGCTCGGCGTGTCGTTCAGGTGCAGGCGAAACAGGCGCTCCAGTTGCCGCCGCGTCACCTTGATCGATTCCGCCAGTTCCAAAGTGGTCAGCGGCGGTTCGCTGTGCTGTTCCATCTCGCCGATTACATGCACCAGTTTCTTGTTGCTGATGCCATAGCGCGTGGCGACTTCCATGCGCTGGTGGTCCTTGCGCGGACGAATCCGCCCCAATACAAACTGCTCGCTGACCTGGATCGCCAGTTGCGGGCCGTGGGCCTGGGCGATCAGGTCGAGCATCAGGTCGATGGACGCGGTGCCGCCGGCCGACGTGATGCGCCGACGGTCGATCTCGAACAGCTCCTGGGTGACGCTGAGCTGTGGATAAGATTCCTTGAAGGCGTCGATGGCCTCCCAGTGCAGAGTCAGGCGATGACCATCGAGCAGGCCCGCCTCGGCAAGGACGAAGCTGCCGGTGTCGATGGCGCCGAGGGTCACGCCTTCGTTGTCCAGCCGTCGCAGCCAGTGCTCCAGCGCCGGGGTGGCGAACTTCAGCGGTTCAAAACCGGCGACCACCAGCAGCGTCGCCCCTTTCTTCAGCGGCTCCAGCGCCGCATCGGCGTTGACCGACATCCCGTTGCTCGCCAGCACCGCCCCGCCATCGGCGCTCAACACGTGCCAGCGGTACAGCTCGCCGCGAAAGCGGTTGGCCACCCGCAGCGGTTCGATCGCAGAGATGAAACCGATGGCGGAAAAACCCGGCATCAACAGAAAGTAGAAATCCTGGGACATGGCGCGCACTCGGTCAGCGGGTAGCGTGCAACGTTGATACGCCAGTTGTCGGCGGCATTCAAGAGCACAGGTCGCTGCAGTGCAAGAGCTGGTCGCCGCAGTGCGTTTTTACAGGGGCATTGCTGCGTAATTTGAGCATCACCGGCGCACAGATGCCGGAACCCACAATAACGACCTGCCGAGGAACCCGACATGAAACGACTGATCAGCAGCTGTGTTCTTGCACTCAGCGGTACCGCGTTTTTAAGCGCCAGTGTCATGGCGGCCGATTCCGCATCGTGTCAGAACGTGCGCATGGGCGTGGTGAACTGGACCGACGTGATCGCCACCAGCGCCATGGCCCAGGTTCTGCTCGACGGCCTCGGCTACAGCACCAAACAGACCAGCGCCTCCCAGCAGATCGTCTTCGCCGGCATCCGCGACCAGCGTCTGGATCTGTTCCTCGGCTACTGGAACCCGTTGATGACCCAGACCATCACCCCGTTCGTCGAGGCCAACCAGGTCAAGGTGCTTGAAGCGCCGAGCCTCAAGGACGCCCGCGCCACCCTCGCCGTGCCGACCTATCTGGCGGACAAGGGCCTGAAAACCTTCGCCGACATCGCCAAGTTCGAGAAAGAGCTGGGCGGCAAGATCTACGGCATCGAGCCTGGCTCGGGCGCCAACACCCAGATCAAGGCGATGATCGCCAAGAACCAGTTCGGCCTCGGCAAGTTCCAGCTCGTGGAGTCGAGCGAGGCCGGCATGCTCGCCGCCGTCGATCGCGCCGTGCGCCGCAAGGAAGCCGTGGTGTTCTTCGGATGGGCGCCGCACCCGATGAACGTCAACGTGCAGATGACCTATCTGACCGCAGCGACGACGCCCTCGGCCCGAACGAAGGCATGGCCACCGTGTGGACCGTCACCGCGCCGAAATACGCCGAACAATGCCCGAACGTCAGCCGCCTGCTGAGCAACCTGACGTTCACCGCCGAAGACGAGAGCCGGATGATGCAGCCGCTGCTCGATCACAAGGACGCTTTCGAATCAGCCAGGCAGTGGCTCAAGGATCACCCGCAGGACAAACAGCGCTGGCTCGAAGGCGTTACCACTTTCGATGGCAAACCGGCGGCTGAAAACCTCCAGCTCACCAGCAAATAAACCGCAACGAATGAACCACTTCGCAGCCCGCCACGGGCTGCGAACAGACCCATCACGCCTGAAGGAAAACGCACCATGAATCACGACGTCATCATCACCTGCGCACTCACCGGTGCTGGCGACACGACCGCCAAAAGCCCACACGTGCCGGTCACCCCGAAACAGATCGCCGCTGCCGCAGTAGAAGCGGCCAAAGCCGGCGCCACGGTCGTGCACTGCCACGTCCGTGACCCGCAGACCGGCAAGTTCAGCCGTGACGTGGCGCTGTACCGCGAAGTCATGGAGCGCATCCGCGAAGCCGACGTCGACATCATCGTCAACCTCACCGCCGGCATGGGCGGTGACCTGGAAATCGGCCCCGGCGAGAACCCGATGGAGTTCGGCCCGAACACCGATCTGGTCGGCCCGCTGACCCGTCTGGCCCACGTCGAAGAACTGCTGCCGGAAATCTGCACCCTGGATTGCGGCACCCTGAACTTCGGCGACGGCGACACCATTTACGTCTCGACCCCGGCCCAACTGCGGGCTGGCGCCAAACGCATCACCGAGCTGGGCGTGAAGGCGGAGCTGGAGATTTTCGACACTGGCCACCTGTGGTTCGCCAAACAGATGATCAAGGAAGGTCTGCTCGACAACCCGCTGTTCCAGCTGTGCCTGGGCATCCCGTGGGGCGCGCCGGCCGACACCACCACCATGAAAGCCATGGTCGACAACCTGCCCGCCGACGCGGTGTGGGCCGGGTTCGGCATCGGCCGGATGCAGATGCCGATGGCGGCGCAAGCGGTACTGCTCGGCGGCAACGTGCGGGTCGGCCTGGAAGACAACCTGTGGCTGGACAAAGGCGTGCTGGCGACCAACGGCCAACTGGTCGAACGTGCCAGCGAGATCCTCAGCCGCCTCGGCGCACGTGTGCTGACCCCGGCTGAAGGTCGCAAGAAGATGGGCCTGACCCAGCGCGGCTGATTCGAATTCACCTCTGACCCTGTGGGAGCAGGCTTGCTCGCGAAGAGGCTGGTACATCCGAAGCATCTTCATCAGCAGTGCCGCCGCATTCGCGAGCAAGCCCGCTCCCACAGGGAATCACCGAATTTTCCTAGGAAATCACCATGAGCTTTATCACCGAAATCAAAACCTTCGCAGCACTGGGCAGCGGCGTCATCGGCAGCGGCTGGGTCGCCCGCGCCCTCGCCCACGGCCTCGACGTGGTGGCCTGGGACCCGGCGCCGGGTGCCGAAGCGGCGCTGCGCAAACGCGTGGCCAATGCCTGGGGCGCGCTAGAGAAAAACGGTCTGGCGCCGGGCGCTTCGCAGGATCGCCTGCGCTTTGTGGCGACCATTGAAGAGTGCGTGCGCGATGCGGACTTCATCCAGGAAAGCGCCCCGGAACGCCTCGAACTGAAACTGGATCTGCACAGCAAAATCAGCGCGGTGGCCAAGCCGAATGCGTTGATCGGTTCCAGCACTTCCGGCCTGTTGCCAAGCGAGTTCTACGAGAGCTCGATCCACCCGGAACGCTGCGTGGTCGGTCACCCGTTCAACCCGGTTTACCTGCTGCCGCTGGTGGAAGTCGTCGGTGGCAAAAACACCGCGCCGGAAGCCGTGCAGGCCGCGATGAAAGTCTACGAATCCCTCGGCATGCGCCCGCTGCATGTGCGCAAGGAAGTCCCGGGCTTCATCGCCGACCGCCTGCTCGAAGCGCTGTGGCGCGAGGCGCTGCATCTGGTCAACGACGGGGTGGCAACCACCGGTGAAATCGACGACGCGATCCGTTTTGGCGCGGGTCTGCGCTGGTCGTTCATGGGTACGTTTTTGACTTACACCCTGGCCGGGGGCGATGCCGGTATGCGCCACTTCATGTCGCAGTTCGGCCCGGCGTTGCAGTTGCCGTGGACATACCTGCCGGCGCCGGAGCTGACCGACAAGTTGATCGACGATGTGGTGGACGGCACCAGCGATCAACTGGGCCGGCACAGTATTTCGGCACTGGAGCGCTATCGTGATGATTGCCTGCTGGCGGTGCTTGAGGCGGTGAAGACCACCAAAGAGAAGCATGGGATGAGTTTCAGCGAGTAACCGATCGCTCCCACGTCGAGGCGTCGAACCGTCTGCGTGGGAATGCAGCCCGGGACGCTCTGCGTCCCAGAAGCGTGACGCAGAGCGTCACAGGAGGCGTTCCCACGCAGAGCGTGGGAACGATCGTATCTGGAGATAAACATGCCCACCCTCACCACCTACCAAACCCGCATCATCCCCGACTGGGTCGACTACAACGGCCACCTGCGCGACGCCTTTTATCTGCTGATCTTCAGCTACGCCACCGACGCCCTGATGGATCGCCTCGGCATGGACAGCAACAACCGCGAAGCCAGCGGTCACTCGCTGTTCACCCTCGAACTGCACCTCAATTACCTGCACGAAGTGAAGCTCGATGCCGAAGTCGAAGTGCGCACGCAGATCATCGGTCACGACCAGAAACGCCTGCACCTCTATCACAGCCTGCACCTGGCCGGCGGTGACAAGGAGCTGGCCGGCAACGAACAGATGCTGCTGCACGTCGACCTCGCCGGGCCGCGTTCCGCGCCGTTTACCCCGGACACCCTGGGCCGTCTGCAAGCCATCTTCGCCGAGCAGGCCGACCTGCCCGCCCCGGCTTACATCGGCCGGATCATCGCCCTGCCCCCAGCCCGGTAAACTCATCCATCGCAAGGAGCCACCATGCAAACCGCCGCCGCAGTTGCCGATTTCCGTACTTATCCGTTGATCAGCGCGCTGAACGGCGTGCAGACCCTGGCGGATCGCGTCCTGATCGAATGGGCTGACGGGCGCGTCAGCCCGTTCCACCACGTGTGGCTGCGGGACAATTGCCCGTGTCCGCACTGCGTCTACAGCGTCACCCGCGAGCAGGTGTTCGAGATCATCGATGCGGCTCCCGACCTGACGCCATCCGCGCTGCACATCGACACCGATGGCTGCCTGCGTATCGACTGGCAGGACGGCCACCTCAGCCGCTTTGATGCCGGCTGGTTGCGCGCCCACGCCTACGATGATGAATCGCGCACCGAACGCCTCGCCTCCAGGCCGAAACCCTTCCTGTGGCGCAGTGATTTGCAGTTGCCGGTGTTCGACTATGCGGCGCTGATGAACGACAACGCCGCACTGCTGCAATGGTTGCTGGCGGTACGCGACATCGGCCTGACCCAGGTGCGCGGCGTACGCACCGAACCCGGTTCGCTGAAGCTGATCGCCCAGCGTATTTCGTTCATCCGCGAGAGCAATTTCGGCGTGCTGTTCAACGTGCAGTCCAAGGCCGACGCCGACAGTAATGCCTACACCGCTTTCAACCTGCCATTGCACACCGACCTGCCGACCCGCGAGCTGCAACCGGGCCTGCAGTTTCTGCATTGCCTGGTGAACGACGCCGAGGGTGGCGAGAGCATTTTCGTCGACGGTTTTGCGATTGCCGAAGCGTTGCGCCAGGAAGACCCCGCGTCGTTTCAGGCGCTGTGCGAGATCCCGGTGGAGTTTCGCAACAAGGACCGCCACAGCGACTATCGCTGCCTCGCACCGATCATCGCCCTGGATGCGTTGGGCCGGGTCGCGGAAATCCGCATGGCCAACTTCCTGCGCGGCGCGTTCGACACGTCCGTGGAGCAGATGCCCCTGCTGTATCGCGCTTATCGGCGCTTCATCGCCATGACCCGCGAGCCACGCTTTCGGGTAATGCAGCGGCTCAATCCGGGCGAGTTGTGGTGCTTCGACAACCGCCGCGCTTTGCACGCGCGCAATGCGTTCGACCCGACCACCGGGGCCCGGCATTTTCAGGGCTGCTACATCGATCGGGATGAGTTGCTGTCGCGGATTCTGGTGTTGCAACGCTAGACCGCGTCAGCCTTATTCGCGAGCAAGCCCGCTCCCACATTTCACCGCGTTCCCATGAATGAGCGCGGTCACCTGTGGGAGCGGGCTTGCTCCGGGCGGCGTTCCGACGAAAGCGTCAGATCCGGCAACACACCTCTCCCGGATTCGCAGGCAAAAAAATCCCCGATACAAGCCGTGACAGGATCGGGGCGAGGGTACTGTTGAGGAGCTGCCGTGGCGAGGGTGACCAAACCTTCGTGAAGCGAGCTGAGGCCAGTGTGCCCACTCCCCTTGACGGCGAGTTAGCCGAAAACGACCTGTTCATAGCCGTCGCGGCCACTGCGACAAATCGCCCTTGCCGTGCCTGGGCAGGCCTACCAGAATCGAGCCACGACCTCCGTTGCCGAAGAAGGATTCGCGTCATGATGTATGCCGATTTGATCGATCAGGAAGACCTGTTGGGCCAACTCAAGTCGTTGGGTTTTCAAGTGCCGAGCGGTTCAACTGCCGAGCAGGCCTGTGAGTATGCGGTGCGCGGTCTGGATAACGTTCGCGCCTTTGAACTGCGCAAGATGGTCAAGGACATGTACACCAGCGGCGCCAGCATCCAGCCTGCAGTGCGTCAGGCCATCGACAAACAATTGTTGCCGGCATTGGCGCAATACCAGCAAACCCATAGCGCCTGAAAAATTCATTCGCGAGCAGGCTCGCTCCCACATTGGAATGCATTCCTGTGTGGGAGCGAGCCTGCTCGCGAAAAACGATGACCCGGTCTACAGCCTTACACTGGCGAATGTGGATTCGTTGCGTGCCTGGCTCAGCGCCGACATTGGCCCGGACAGCGGCGACATCACAATGGCCTGCGGCAGCGGCATCATCGCCACCTGCTGGGTGGTGTTGGAGCCGACGCGCTCGTCACGCGGCGGAATGCCGAAGTACTCGCGATAGCACTTGGAGAAGTGCGGCGTCGACACAAACCCGCAGACCGACGCCACTTCGATGATCGACATCGGCGTCTGCTTGAGCAGTTGCCGCGCGCGGATCAGGCGCAGCTTGAGGTAGTAGCGCGACGGCGAGCAGTGCAGGTATTTCTGGAACAGGCGCTCGAGCTGGCGACGGGACACGGCGACGTACACCGCCAGTTCGTCGAGGTCGATCGGCTCTTCCAGGTTGGCTTCCATCAGCGCAACGATTTCCTGCAGTTTCGGCTGGTTGGTGCCGAGCATGTGCTTGAGCGGCACACGCTGGTGATCCTGCTCGTTGCGGATGCGCTCGTAGACGAACATCTCGGAGATCGCGGCTGACAGTTCACGACCGTGATCGCGGCTGATCAGGTGCAGCATCATGTCCAGCGGCGCGGTGCCGCCGGAGCTGGTGAAACGGTTGCGGTCGAGGGTGAACAGACGGGTGCTCATCGCAACGCGCGGGAAAGCTTCCTGCATCGCCGCCAGACATTCCCAGTGCACGCTGCAATCGAAACCGTCGAGCAGGCCGGCGCAAGCCAGGGCCCAACTGCCGGTGCACACGGCACCGAGGCGGCGGGACTGGCGCGCCTGGCTTTGCAGCCACGACACGTGTTCACGGGTAACGGTGCGTTGAATGCCGATCCCGCCGCACACGATGACGGTGTCGAGGGCCGGGGCTTTGTGCATGGAAGCGTCGGGGGTGATCTGCAGACCGTCACTGGCCCAGACCTGGCCGCCGTCGACGGTGAGGGTGGTCCAGCGATACAGCTCGCGACCGGACAACTGGTTGGCCATGCGCAG
Source organism: Pseudomonas sp. 3-2 (assembly GCF_019710535.1). Classification (NCBI taxonomy): domain Bacteria; kingdom Pseudomonadati; phylum Pseudomonadota; class Gammaproteobacteria; order Pseudomonadales; family Pseudomonadaceae; genus Pseudomonas; species Pseudomonas sp. 3-2. The sequence continues at coordinate 5,922,388 of NZ_CP081200.1, forward strand.
CGGTTCGACTGCGGAAGCCAGGGAAATCAGCGTGAAATTGTCCAGCAGCAGAAAGCCGATGGATTGAGGCGCACGGTTCTGGGGTTGAGCCCCGGAGTTGAACGACGTCATCGCGGTATCTCCTCACACAAAGCGGGTGATGGCCTCAGGCGGAGGCTCTTGTTATTGCCATCGTTCTCTTGCGTGAGACGGGCTTTGTTATGACAGAGCAATTGCCATGCCTAAAATTGAATGGCTGTTCAATAACTCCTGAAAACGACGTCGCGACGCGTCTATACAAGCGCTCCGCCGGAGGGTAATTCGAAGTGCCATCAGCGGCCGCGGAAGCCCTGCCCCGGAGCGTGTGAGCAAATCGGTAGCACTTGTGGGAACTGGCCTGCGCGCGATTGTCCTACAGTGTCACCGCAGGCACGGGTGACGGACGGTAGCGCCTGCGAATCAGGCGCTGGAGGCAGGAAAGACTCTTATCCGATAGCGACGCGCCAAAAGGTGGCGCGTTTGATATCCGGTGCTCACTTGGTGCGCAGTTTTGACTGGTCCGGCCTCATCGCTGGCAAGCCAGCTCCCACAATTGAGCGGGTTCCTCTGCCGGAATGCGATCGAATGTGGGAGCGGGCTTGCTCGCGAAGGCCACACCTCGGATTTACTGACTCAACATTCAACCGCGCTGACCGCCAACCCGCCTCGCGAAGTCTCTTTATATTTGTCATGCATATCCGCGCCAGTATCGCGCATGGTCCGGATCACCCGGTCCAGCGAGATGAAGTGCTGACCGTCCCCGCGCAAGGCCATCTGCGCGGCATTGATCGCCTTCACCGCCGCAATCGCATTGCGCTCGATGCACGGCACTTGCACCAGGCCGCCCACCGGATCGCAGGTCAGACCCAGGTTGTGTTCCAGTCCGATTTCCGCCGCGTTGCACAATTGCTCCGGACTTGCGCCGAGAATTTCCGCCAGCCCTGCCGCCGCCATCGCACAGGCCGATCCAACCTCTCCCTGGCAACCCACTTCAGCACCGGAGATCGAGGCGTTCTTCTTGCACAGAATCCCCACCGCCGCCGCCCCGAGGAAGTAGTCGACCACGTTGGCGTCGGTCACCGCCTCGCTGAATTTCATGAAGTAGTGCAACACCGCCGGAATGATCCCCGCCGCGCCGTTGGTGGGTGCCGTGACCATGCGCCCGCCGGCGGCGTTTTCCTCGTTCACCGCCAGGGCGAACAGGTTGACCCACTCCATCGCGCTGAGGGTCGAGCCGATCACGTTGGGCTTGTTCAGTTCCTGAAGGCTGCGGTGCAACTTCGCCGCGCGGCGGCGCACGTTGAGGCCGCCCGGCAGGATGCCTTCGTGCTTGAGGCCCTGCTCGACGCAATCCTGCATCGCCCGCCAGAGCTTCATCAGGCCGGCGCGGATTTCTTCTTCGCTGCGCCAGACCTTCTCGTTGGCCATCATCAATTCGGCCACGCGCAGGTTATGGGTCTTGCACAGCTCCAGCAGCTCCACCGCGCTGGAAAAGTCGTAAGGCAACTCGGTGCGATCCAGATCCACCACGCCGCTGGAGGCCTGCGCCTCGTCCACCACAAAACCGCCGCCGACCGAATAGTAGGTGTCGCGATGCAACTCGCCGTGATCGCCTTCGGCAACCAGGGTCATGGCGTTGGGATGGAACGGCAGGTTCTCGTCGATCAGGCGCATGTCCCGGCCCCATATAAAGGGCACCGACAAACGACCGTCGAGCAACAGCGTATGGGTTTCACGCAAGGCCTGGATCCGCGGGCCGATCTGCGACGGGTCGATCGCGTCCGGCCACTCGCCCATCAGGCCCATGATCACCGCGTTGTCGCTGCCGTGACCGACACCGGTGGCCGACAGCGAACCGAACAGCTGCACCTCGATGCGACGCACCTGCTCCAGCAAATGTTTGTCGCGCAATGACTCGACGAACAGGGCGGCGGCGCGCATGGGCCCGACGGTGTGGGAACTGGAAGGGCCAATGCCGATTTTGAACAGGTCGAAAACGCTGATAGCCATTGCTGCAGAGCTCCTGAAAGTGCCGGTCCGGGGCGTGAAGCGCCCGCTGGCGGAGCTGCTACGCTCAAGCTGCGATCCGCCGGAATGCCCGCATCATCGGGCTTTTCCCCGGTCGCTCGGCGTCTGACACCGACGCACTCATGCCCACTAACGCCGTGCCGGTTTCAGCCCGTGTTTTCGCCGTTTTTATGCGGTTCAGATGGCCAGAAAGGGCAGAAAAAAGCTGTAAACGACGTCACTGACACTGGATGCGACCATCCCTGTACTGGATACGACGCACCCTGTAGGCGTCAGATTTTCACTGGTACATGATCGTATCGACTCGATTGCAAGGCGCTGCGGTAGAGCTGTCTCCAGAACGCCATCCAACCGCAACCCATAAGTGCGGTGGTCCAATCGGAACACTGCCAAAAAAAACACCAAGGAGTCCATTCATGAAAGGTTCCCCGTCGTTGTTGTTGGCCGCCATGCTGAGTCTGCCGTTACTGGCTCAAGCCGCAGAACCGGCGCAGTGCAGTACCGTGAACTTCTCCGATGTCGGCTGGACCGACATCACCGCAACCACCGCCACCACCTCCGTCGTGCTTCAGGCCCTCGGCTACAAGACCAAGACCACCATGATCTCCGTACCCGTGACCTACAAGTCGCTGGCCGACGGCAAGAACATGGACGTGTTCCTCGGCAACTGGATGCCGACCATGGAAAACGACATCAAGGCCTACCGCGACGCCGGCACCGTGGAAACCGTGCGCACCAACCTCAAGGGCGCCAAGTACACCCTCGCCGTTCCCCAGGCTTTGTATGACAAGGGCCTGCACGACTTCGCCGACATCGCCAAATTCAAGAAGGAACTCGACGGCAAGATCTACGGGATCGAGCCGGGCAACGACGGCAACCGTCTGATCCAGAGCATGATCGACAAGAACGCCTTCGGCCTGAAAGACGCCGGCTTCAAGGTCGTCGAATCCAGCGAGGCGGGCATGCTGTCGCAGGTCGACCGCGCACAGAAACGCGACACCGCCGTGGTGTTCCTCGGCTGGGCGCCGCACCCGATGAACAAGCGCTTCAAGATTCAGTACCTGACCGGCGGCGATGACTTCTTCGGCCCGGATTTCGGCGCCGCCACCGTGGCGACCAACACCCGCAAGGGCTACGCCGAGGAATGCAGCAACGTTGGCCAACTGCTGAAAAACCTGGAGTTCACCGTCGACATGGAAAGCGAACTGATGGGCAACATCCTGGACGACAAGATGAAGCCTGACGCGGCCGCCAAGGCCTGGCTGAAAAAGAATCCACAGGTGCTCGATACCTGGCTCGCTGGCGTGACCACCATTGACGGTAAACCTGGCCTGGAGGCCGTGAAAGCCAAGATTGCCCAGTAATCGCTTATGCCGGACGGCTCACGCCGTCCGGGCTGTTTATTTCCTTGCATGCGGACGTTCACTACCATGCTGATTGATCAGAAAATCCCTTTAGGCCAGTACATCGCGGGCTTCGTTGAATGGTTGACGCAACACGGCGCCAACACCTTCGACGCAATCGCCGTGACACTGGAAACGATGATCCACGGCGTGACGTTTGCGCTGACCTGGTTCAACCCGCTGGTGCTGATCGGCCTCATCGCCCTGCTGGCCCACTTCATTCAACGCAAATGGGGCCTGACCGCGTTCGTGGTCGCCTCCTTCCTGCTGATCCTCAACCTGGGGTACTGGCAGGAAACCATGGAAACCCTCGCCCAGGTCATGTTCGCGACCCTGGTCTGCGTGGTCATCGGCGTGCCGCTGGGCATCGTCGCCGCGCACAAACCGATGTTCTACACTTTGATGAGGCCGGTACTCGATCTGATGCAGACCGTACCGACCTTCGTTTACCTCATTCCTACCCTGACCCTCTTCGGGCTGGGCGTGGTGCCGGGCCTGATCTCGACGGTGGTGTTCGCCATCGCCGCGCCGATCCGCCTGACCTACCTGGGCATCCGCGATGTCCCGCAAGAACTGATGGACGCCGGCAAGGCCTTCGGCTGCTCGCGTCGCCAACTGCTTTCACGGATCGAACTGCCTCACGCCATGCCGAGCATCGCGGCCGGCATCACCCAGTGCATCATGCTGTCGCTGTCGATGGTGGTGATCGCGGCACTGGTGGGCGCCGACGGACTCGGCAAACCGGTGGTCAACGCACTGAACACTGCTGATATCGCCCTGGGCTTCGAAGCGGGCCTGGCGATCGTACTGCTGGCGATCATGCTCGACCGTATCTGCAAACAACCCGACGCCAAAGTAGGGGGTGACGCATGAGCATAATTCGCTTCGATAACGTTGACGTGATCTTCACCAAGGATCCGCGCGAAGCACTGAAACTTCTCGATCAGGGCCTGACCCGCAGTGAGATCCTGAAAAAGACCGGGCAGATCGTCGGCGTTGAAAAGGCCAGCCTGGACATCAACAAAGGCGAGATCTGCGTGCTGATGGGCCTGTCCGGTTCCGGCAAGTCGAGCCTGTTGCGCTGCATCAACGGCCTCAACACCGTGAGCCGCGGCAAGCTGTTCGTCGAACACGAGGGCAAGCAGATCGACATCGCCTCCTGCACCCCGGCCGAGCTGAAAATGATGCGCACCAAACGCATCGCCATGGTGTTCCAGAAATTCGCCCTGATGCCCTGGCTGACGGTGCGCGAGAACATCAGTTTCGGTCTGGAAATGCAGGGCCGCCCGGAGAAGGAACGGCGCAAACTGGTCGATGACAAACTCGAACTGGTGGGCCTGACCCAATGGCGCAACAAGAAGCCCGACGAGCTGTCCGGCGGCATGCAGCAGCGTGTCGGCCTGGCCCGCGCGCTGGCGATGGACGCCGACATTCTGCTAATGGACGAGCCGTTCTCGGCCCTCGACCCGTTGATCCGTCAGGGCCTGCAGGATGAACTGCTGGAACTGCAACGCAAGCTGAGCAAGACCATCGTATTCGTGAGCCACGATCTCGACGAAGCGCTGAAACTCGGTAGCCGCATCGCGATCATGAAGGACGGCCGGATCATCCAGTACAGCGTGCCGGAAGAGATCGTGCTCAATCCTGCGGACGATTACGTGCGCACCTTCGTCGCCCACACCAACCCGCTGAACGTGCTGTGCGGTCGCAGCCTGATGCGCACCCTGGACAACTGCAAACGCATCAACGGTTCGGTATGCCTGGATCCGGGCGGCGATTCGTGGCTGGATCTGGCCGAAGGCAACACCATCAAGGGAGCGCGGCAGAACGGTTCGGTGCTGAACCTGCAGAACTGGGCACCGGGGCAAGCCGTGGAAGGCCTGGAGCGCAAGCCGACGCTGGTGGACTCGAACATCGGCATGCGCGACGCCTTGCAGATCCGTTACCAGACCGGCAACAAACTGGTGCTGCACGACAACAACCATGTGGTGGGGATTCTTGGGGACAGCGAGCTGTATCACGCGCTGCTCGGCAAGAACCTGGGATAAAGAGAGCAGACACAAAAACGCCGCGAGAGGATCGCGGCGTTTTTGTTTTCATCAATCCCACGCATCGCGTGGGATTGATCACTTCACAACTCAGCTATAAACCCGGCCAAGGAGCTGCCGATGGCTTTCAAACTGATCGAGCACATCGCGTGTGATCTGATCCTGTGTGAAGCCCATCAGGTCGTAGTCCTGGCTGCCGTTGTGCAGGTACACCTCGGCGCGGTAGAAACGCTGGCGCGCTTCATCGGACTGAACCGACTCGCTCGGGGTGGCCAGGTAGCCGTCCAGGCTCACTTCGTAGACAAAAGGGTTGCCCTCTTCCATCTCGACCCGCACGCCCATGCAGCGCTTGGACTTGCCCAGCAGCGTCTGCACTTCCAGACCCTGTGCACGCATTTGCGCCGCGGCATCTTCCAGCGCCGGGCTGACGTGTTTGTCCATGAAGCGCTGCACCACCGACTGACTCGGTTGCAGGTCCAGCTGGGTCAGGCGCTCGCTGAAACCACGACGACCGCGTTCAGCCAGTTGCGCCTGCTCCTGTTCGATCTGCATGTCCTGGCGCATCGCCTTGTGCAGGCCGAACATGAAGCACACCAGCACCACCGAGAACGGCAGACCGGCCAGCACCACCATGGTCTGCATGGCTTCGAAGTTACCGGCGAACAGCAGGCCGATGGTCACCAGGGTGATCACGACCGACCAGAAGATTCGCAGCCAGTGCGGAGCGTCTTCGTCGACGTTGCCGCCCTTGCAGGACAGGTTCGCCATCATCACCGCGCCGGAGTCCGCCGGGGTCAGGAACAGCACGAAACCAACGAAGATCGACACGCCGATCACGACTTTCGACGCCGGGTAGTGTTCCAGCAACTGATAGATCGCCATGGACGGCTGTTCCAGCGCCGTCTTGCCGAGTTCCACCGCGCCCTGGTTCATTACCAGATCCAGCGCCGAGTTACCGAAAATCGACAGCCACGCCAGGGTGAAACCCAGCGGAATCAGCAGCACGCCCGCCACCAGCTCACGCACGGTACGACCACGGGAAATACGCGCGATGAACATGCCGACAAATGGGGCCCAGGAAATCCACCAGGCCCAGTAGAACAGCGTCCACAGACCCAGCCAGCGGTCGGACTTCTCGCTGTCGCCTTCATAGACGTACAGGTCGAAAGTCTTCAGTACCACGCCGTTAAGGTAGTCCCCGATGTTCTGCACGAAGCCGTTGAGCAAGTGCAGGGTCGGGCCGAACAGCAGGACGAAAATCAGCAGGCCGCTGAACAGGATGATGTTGAGGTTGGACAGACGACGGATGCCGTTTTCTACACCGGACACGGCGGCGATGGTGGCCACGGTGCTCATCACGATGATCACGATCAGCAGGTTGGTGTTGCTGTGTTCCATGCCGAACAGGTTTTCCAGACCCGAAGACACTTGCAGCGAGCCGATCCCCAGGTTGGTCACCAGACCCAGCAGGGTCACGAACATGCCGAAACCGTCTACCGCATGACCGGCAGCGCCCTTGACCCAACGCTCGCCCACCAGCGGGTACAGTGCCGAACGCAGGGCCAGCGGCTGGTTATGACGGTAAGCGAAATAGGCCACGGCCAGACCGACCAGTGCGTAGATCGCCCAGCCGTGCAGGCCCCAGTGCAGGAAAGTCAGCTGAACAGCCTGACGTGCCGCCATGTTGGTAGCGGACGCGCCTTCCGGCGGATTGAAGTAGTGATCCAGCGGCTCGGAGGCGCCAAAGTACAACAGCGAAATACCGATACCCGACGAGAACAGCATCCCCGCCCAGGCGCCGTAACTGAAATCCGGGGTGTCGTCCTTGCTGCCCAGTTTGAGTTTGCCGTACGAGGAAAACGCCAGGCCCACCACAAATACCAGGTAAGCGGCGATCACCACCATGTAGTACCAGCCGAAGCTGCGGGACAACCAGGCCTGAGCCACTCCCAGCATTCTGCCGGCCTCTTGCGGGGCGATGATCAGAATGGCGGTCAACAACAGAATCAGCGCGGTAGAGGTGTAAAACACCCAACCGTTGACCGTCACCTTCTCGGGCGGGGTCTTTATAAGCGAGGCAGAACTCATGGCACAAATGCTCCAGGCAGTGCGAGAGAAGAACACAAGGCAACACGGAACCCGACCAATCGGTTAGTTGGCAGCCGACCGGCGGGTGATATAAAGACACCCCGAAAAAAGCCCGAACCTGCAGAGATGGCACCGCGAATCGCCGTCGTGGCCGAGGCATGGACGTTCATCCGAAACCTGGCCTTGAGCGTCTTGCCCATTCAACACGTCCATCGAACGTCGAACCGCGCCTTGCCCCGCGCAGGTTTCGAGCCTTTTCGGATGTCGGTTTTATCGCCACTTACACGTAAGAAAATTCTGTAGGCAGCGACGATTTGTCGCAGATCTTATTCTTTGTTGATTGAACGTTCAATCAAAACAAAATAGACTGGCCCTCAATCCGATAGGCGTCATTCGCCCGTCGGAAGGCCTAAGGAGATGTGCAAGATGCCCAAGGTCGGTATGCAACCCATCCGCCGCCAACAACTGATCGAAGCCACTTTGCAGGCGGTTGATCAGGTCGGAATGGGGGACGCCAGCATTGCGCTGATCGCCCGTTTGGCCGGTGTCTCGAATGGCATCATCAGTCATTACTTTCAGGACAAGAACGGCCTGATTGCCGCCACGATGCGGTATCTGATGAGCGTCCTCAGCGAGAACGTCACCGCGCGCCGTCAGGCGCTGGCAGACAGCAGCCCCCGGGCGCATCTGCAGGTGATCATCGAAGGCAACTTCGACGCCAGCCAGGTCAATGGCCCGGCAATGAAAACCTGGCTGGCCTTCTGGGCCACCAGCATGCACCAGCCGTCTTTGCACAGGTTGCAGCGGATCAACGATCACCGTCTGTATTCCAACCTGTGCTGCGAGTTCCGCCGTGTGTTGCCGCTCGAAGATGCGCGCACCGCCGCCCGTGGACTGGCAGCTCTGATCGACGGCTTGTGGTTGCGCGGCGCGCTGTCGGGAGACGCTTTCGACACTGCGCAGGCGCAACAGATCGCTTACGAATACATGGATTTCCAATTGGCCAAGCAGGTGAGCTAGAGCACAGAGAAAACGCTCGGCCCCTGAACTGTCACCGACCCGCGATGCCACAGCTATATGGCTCACCCGGTGACCAACGCCAACCACTAATGCACTTGCGAGGACACTATGGCCCGTTTCGAACTGCAAAAACTCTACATCGATGGCGCGTACTCCGACGCCGGCAGCGATGCCACCTTCGAAGCCATCAACCCGGCTAACGGTGAAGTCCTCGCACTGGTGCAACGTGCGACCAAGGAAGACGTCGAGCGCGCTGTGGTCAGCGCCGAAAAGGGCCAGAAAATCTGGGCCGCGATGACCGCCATGGAGCGTTCGCGCATCCTGCGTCGCGCCGTCGACATCCTGCGCGAGCGCAACGATGAACTGGCAGCCCTGGAAACCCTGGACACCGGTAAAGCCTTCTCCGAAACCAAGTATGTCGACATCGTCACCGGCGCCGACGTGCTGGAATACTACGCAGGCCTGGTACCCGCCATCGAAGGCGAGCAGATCCCGCTGCGTGACACTTCCTTCGTCTACACCCGTCGCGAGCCGCTGGGCGTTGTCGCCGGTATCGGCGCATGGAACTACCCGATCCAGATCGCCCTGTGGAAATCCGCGCCAGCCCTGGCGGCCGGTAACGCGATGATCTTCAAGCCAAGCGAAGTCACCTCGCTGACCACCCTGAAACTGGCCGAGATCTACACCGAAGCCGGCGTTCCGAACGGTGTGTTCAACGTGCTGACCGGCAGCGGCCGTGAAGTCGGCACCTGGCTGACCGAGCACCCGCGCATCGAGAAGATCTCCTTCACCGGCGGCACCGACACTGGCAAGAAGGTCATGGCCAGCGCTTCGGCTTCGTCGCTCAAAGACGTGACCATGGAACTGGGCGGCAAGTCCCCGCTGATCATCTGCGACGACGCCGACCTGGATCGCGCCGCCGACACCGCCATGATGGCCAACTTCTACAGCTCCGGTCAGGTCTGCACCAACGGCACTCGCGTGTTCGTGCCGAGCCACCTGAAAGCCGCTTTCGAAGCCAAGATCGTCGAGCGCGTTGCGCGCATCCGCGTTGGCAACCCGGAAGACGAAAACACCAACTTCGGCCCGCTGGTCAGCTTCCCGCACATGGAAAGCGTGCTGGGCTACATCGCCAAGGGTAAAGAAGAAGGCGCCCGCGTCCTGTGCGGCGGCGAGCGTCTGACCGACGGCGAATTCGCCAAAGGCGCGTTCGTGGCCCCGACCGTGTTCACCGACTGCACCGACGACATGACCATCGTCCGTGAAGAAATCTTCGGCCCGGTGATGGCGATCCTGAGCTACGAAACCGAAGAAGAAGTGATTCGCCGCGCCAACGACACCGACTTCGGCCTGGCCGCCGGCATCGTCACCCGCGACCTGAACCGCGCGCACCGCGTGATTCATCAACTGGAAGCCGGTATCTGCTGGATCAACGCCTGGGGCGAGTCCGACGCAAAAATGCCGGTTGGCGGTTACAAGCAGTCGGGCGTCGGCCGTGAGAACGGCATCAGCTCGCTGAACAACTTCACTCGCATCAAATCGGTACAGGTCGAGCTGGGCGATTACGTCTCGGTGTTCTAAGACCCGAGCGCTCTATCGCCTGCGAGGCCGCCTTCGCTGGCAAGCCAGCTCCCACAGGTTGGATGTCGTCCACCCAGTCTGTGGCAGACCCGATCCCTGTGGGAGCGGGCTTGCCCGCGAATCGAGTGCAAAGCACTCACCCAGGCCTGACCTGACCAACTTCAAAGAGGGTGCATCCAATGTCCCAAGAATTCGATTACATCATCGTCGGTGCCGGCTCTGCCGGTAACACCCTGGCGACCCGTCTGACTGAAGACGAAGGCGTCACCGTCCTGCTGCTTGAAGCCGGCGGCCCGGACTACCGTCTCGACTTCCGCACGCAGATGCCGGCAGCCCTGGCATTCCCGCTGCAAGGTCGTCGCTACAACTGGGCCTACGAAACCGATCCGGAGCCACACATGGACGGCCGCCGGATGGAATGCGGTCGCGGCAAGGGCCTCGGCGGTTCCTCGCTGATCAACGGCATGTGCTACATCCGTGGCAACGCAATGGACTACGACGGCTGGGCCAAACTGCCAGGTCTGGAAGACTGGTCGTACCTCGATTGCCTGCCGTATTTCCGCAAAGCGGAAACCCGCGACATCGGCCCGAACGACTACCACGGTGGCGACGGCCCGGTCAGCGTGACCACGCCGAAAGCGGGCAACAACCCGCTGTTCCACGCCATGGTTGAAGCCGGCGTGCAGGCCGGTTACCCGCGCACCGAAGACTTGAACGGCTACCAGCAGGAAGGCTTCGGCCCGATGGACCGCACCGTGACGCCGAACGGCCGTCGTGCTTCCACCGCCCGTGGTTACCTGGACGTGGCCAAGAAGCGTTCGACCCTGACCATCGTCACTCACGCCCTCACCGACAAGGTTCTGTTCGAAGGCAAGCGTGCCGTTGGCGTGCGTTACCTGGTCGGCGCGGCTGAAGAGCGCGTTGAAGCCCGCGCCCGCAAGGAAGTCATCGTCTGCTCCGGCGCGATCGCTTCGCCGCAACTGCTGCAACGCTCCGGCGTCGGCCCGGCGAAACTGCTGGAAAGCCTCGACATCCCGGTGGTTCACGATCTGCCGGGCGTCGGCGAAAACCTCCAGGATCACCTCGAGCTGTACCTGCAATACGCCTGCACCCAACCCGTTTCGCTGTACCCGTCGCTGCTCTGGTACAACCAGCCGGCCATCGGTGCCGAGTGGCTGTTCAACGGCACCGGCATTGGCGCCAGCAACCAGTTCGAAGCCGGCGGTTTCATCCGCACCCGTCCGGAATTCGAGTGGCCGAACATCCAGTACCACTTCCTGCCAGTGGCGATTAACTACAACGGCAGCAACGGTGTGAAAGAGCACGGCTTCCAGGCGCACATGGGTTCCATGCGTTCGCCGAGCCGCGGTCGCATCCAGGTCAAATCCAAGGATCCGCGCCAGCACCCGAGCATCCTGTTCAACTACATGGCCACCGAGCAGGACTGGCAGGAATTCCGCGACGGCATCCGCCTGACCCGTGAAATCATGCAACAGCCTGCACTGGACGCGTTCCGTGGCCGTGAAATCAGCCCGGGCATCGAAGTGCAAACCGATGAGCAGCTGGACAAGTTCATCCGCGAGCACGCCGAAACCGCGTTCCACCCGTCCTGCTCGTGCAAGATGGGCACGGACGACATGGCGGTAGTGGACGGCGAAGGCCGCGTGCATGGCATGCAGGGTCTGCGTGTGGTCGATGCGTCGATCATGCCGATCATCACCACCGGCAACCTGAACGCGCCGACGATCATGATCGCCGAGAAAATCGCCGACAAGATCCGTGGCCGCCAGCCGCTGCCGCGCAGCAAGGCGCCGTACTACGTCGCTGGCGATGCGCCGGTGAAAGGCAAGCCGATGCGTGATGTGAGTGCTGTTGCTCAGTAATTCAGCTACACCGCATCAAGGCTAATCGCTGGCAAGCCAGGCTCCCACAGGGTTTTGCGTCGTTCACAAATATTGTGTTCAACAGAAAACCTGTGGGAGCCTGGCTTGCCAGCGATGAGGCCCTATCATTCAGCACAAATCTCCCCGCTACACAGTAAATCCCCCTACCCCCCCTCTTCACTTGATCCTACCCCCTCGCAGGCCTACTCTAGTCCTCGCCCAATCGTTTCACCCCCTCCCCGCCGAATTCGCGTCACCGCTGCTCCCATAACAAGGAGGTTCCCCTGATGTTCGATTTCCACCCCCAGCTCAAGCAGCGCTTCGCTGCCTTGCGCACGGGCGCCGAATTTTTTTCCCTGCGGTATGTGCGCGAATCCGGGCAGTACCTGTCGGTGCGCAAGAACGTCGCCGAACCGCCGAGCCTGAGCCGCGACGAAGGCGCGATGCTGACTGTCCGGGTCAATGGCGTCGAGGCCTACGCAGCGACCAATGACCTGTCGCAGCAGGGCCTGCAAGCCGCTCTCGAGCGTGCCGAGCTACAGGCCCGGCGGCTCAAGCCCCATGCCCTGCTCGACCTGAGCCAGCAGCCGGTTTCCAGCGACCGCGCCGATTACTTTTCACCCAATCTCGAACAACCCTTCCCGTCCCTGAGCGAATGCTTCGAGCTGCTCGGCGCGGAATCCGCCTCGGTGCCAAGGGATGAGCGCCTGGTGAATTGGCAAGTGAGCATCGGCATCACCCACGTCGAACAGATCTACCTGAGCAGCGCCGGCGCCGAATTGCGCCAGGCCCAACGCTTCGTCTACCCGAGCCTGGACGTCACCGCCTACGACGGCAACGACAGCCAGACCCGCAGCCTCGGCCGCGAGAACTTCGGCCAGCAGGGCGGCGCCGACGTAATCAACCGTTGCGGCCTGATCGGTGCCGGCCCGCAAGTCGCCGATCAGGCCCTGCAATTGCTGCTCGCGCCGAACACCCCGCAAGGCCCGCGCGACCTGCTGCTGATGCCCGACCAGATGATGCTGCAGATCCACGAATCCATCGGCCACCCGCTGGAGCTCGACCGGATTCTCGGCGACGAGCGCAATTACGCCGGCACCAGCTTCGTCAAAGCCTCGGATTTCGGCAGCCTGCAATACGGCTCGAAACTGCTCAATGTGACGTTCGATCCGGACATTCCCGAAGAACTGGCGAGTTACGGTCACGATGACGACGGCTCCAAAGCCAGCAAACAATTCCTGATTCGCGAAGGCCTGCTGGTCCGGCCATTGGGCGGTGCCTTGTCGCAATTTCGCGCAGGTCTCGACGGCGTCGCCAACAGCCGCGCCTGCAGTTGGAACCGACCGCCGATCGACCGCATGGCCAACCTCAACATCGAGCCGGGCGACCAGTCGCTGGAGCAACTGATCGGCGGTATCGAAAACGGCATTCTGATGAGCACCAACCGCTCATGGTCGATCGATGATGCGCGCAACAAATTCCAGTTCGGCTGCGAATGGGGCCAGTTGATTGAAAACGGCGAACTCAAGGGCGTGGTGAAAAACCCGAACTACCGGGGTATTTCCGCGCACTTCTGGAAGAGTCTGCGCGCCGTCGGCAACGCCGCCACCACCCAGGTGCTGGGCACGCCGAACTGCGGCAAGGGCGAACCGAACCAGGTGATCCGCGTCGGCCACGCTTCACCGGCCTGCGTGTTCAGCAATGTTGATGTGTTTGGGGGAGACGCCTGATGAGTATTTCCAAGAGCCAGTCCGAGGCGTTCAAGCTGCTGGTCAACTGGCTGCGCGATGCCGTGCGCGAGCCGGAACAGTTCACCCTGAGTTACGACGCCGAATCGTCGGCCTTCGTCCGTTTCAACCACGCCAAGGTGCGTCAGGCCGGGCAAGTTCAGCAAGCCGGTATCGGTCTGAAACTGATCGACGACGGTCGCCATGCCGATCTGCAGATCACCTTGTCCGGCGATCAGGAAGCCGACCTGCAACGCCTTGCCGAAGGCCTGCAACAGCTGCGTGAAACCCTGCCGCTGCTGCCGCAGGACCCGTACCTGCTGCTCAACCACAACGGCTGGCAGAGCCAGAATGTGCAGGAGCATCCGCTGCCGGACACCGAGCAGGTCGTGGCGCAAATCGCCCAGGCGGCCGAAGGTCTGGATCTGGTCGGCTTCTATGCCGCCGGCCCGATCAGCCGTGGTTTTGCCAGTTCTTCCGGGGCGTACGGCTGGCATCAGGCCAACAGCTTCAACTTCGACTTCAGCCTGTTCCACGAGAACGGCGAAGCGGTGAAGGCCAGCTACGCCGGACATGACTGGAACAGCGAAGACTTCGCCCACCGCTTCCAGCAGGCCCGCGAGCAACTCGAATTTCTCGGTCGCCCGCTGCGCACCTTGCCGCCCGGCCAGTACCGCGCCTATCTGGCGCCGGCGGCGCTGGAAGAAATCATGGGCATGTTGTGCTGGGGCGGTTTCTCGGCGCAGTCGATTGCCAGCAAGAGCAGCCCGTTGCAGAGGCTGTATGCCGGCGATCAGGCGTTCAGCCCGCTGGTGTCCCTCGACGAAAAAGTCAGTGGTTCGCTAAGCCCGGCGTTTTCCGGCGAAGGTTACCCGCGCAGCGATCTGCGGCTGATCATCGAAGGTCAGGCCGGCGAGCAACTGGTCGGTTCGCGCAGCGCCGCCGAATACGGCCTGACCGCCAACGGCGCCGGCGGCGGTGAATCGCCCAGCGCGCTGAACATGGCCGCCGGCGACTTGTCCCAGGCCGAGATCCTCAAGCAGTTGGGTACCGGGTTGTATATCAGCAACCTTTGGTACCTGAACTTCTCGGATCAACCGGCGGCGCGCCTGACCGGCATGACCCGATTTGCCACGTTCTGGGTGGAAAACGGCGAGATTCAGGCGCCGGTCAGCACCATGCGTTTCGACGACAGCGCCTACAGCCTGCTGGGTTCGCAGCTGGAAGCGTTGACCGCCGAGCGTGAGTTGCTGCTGTCGGCGAGCACCTATAGCCAGCGCAGTACCTCGTCGGCGTTGTTGCCCGGGGCGCTGGTGAGCCGTTTGACCCTGACCCTGTAACCCCCGGATCGGCGGAACACCGCAGATCTACTGTGGGAGCGGGCTTGCTCCGGGCGGCGATCCGACGAAGAGGCCACTTCATTCAACATTGATGTCGACTGATTTACCGCTTTCGCGAGCAAGCCCGCTCCCACATTGACCGTGCTCGACCATGGATATGCATTAACCCCAACCACAAGAGGTTCCATGCCCAACCGCCCGCCTCTCGACGCCATCACCGCCCGCTGGTTGCCATGGGTCGTCGCCATCGCTTTCTTCATGCAGTCCCTCGACGGGACTATCCTCAACACCGCCTTGCCGGCCATGGCCCGGGACCTGGCCGAAGACCCGCTGCGCATGCAGGGCGTGATCATCGCCTACATGCTCACCGTGGCCCTGCTGATCCCGGCCTCGGGCTGGATCGCCGACCGCTTCGGCACCAAGAAGATCTTCTTCGGCGCAATCCTGCTGTTCAGCCTGGGCTCGCTGCTCTGCGCCTTGTCGAGCAGCCTGAGCATGCTGATCGGCGCGCGCGTGATCCAGGGCCTCGGCGGTGCCCTGATGCTGCCGGTCGGACGTTTGGTGGTGCTGCGCGCCTACCCGCGCTCGGAACTGGTGCGGATCATGGGCTTCATCACCATTCCCGGCCTGCTCGGCCCGCTGATCGGCCCGACCATGGGCGGCTGGATGGTGGAATACCTGACGTGGCACTGGATCTTCCTGATCAACCTGCCGGTCGGCGTCATCGGTTGCTATGCGGTGTGGAAGTTCATCCCCGACCTGCGCGGCACCGAGCGCACGCGTTTCGATAGCCTGGGGTTCCTGCTGTTCGGCGCGGCGATGGTGCTGATCACCATCGCCATGGAAGGCCTCGGCGAACTGCACCTGCCGCACCTGCGAGTGATGCTGTTGCTGTTCGGCGGCATGGCCTGTCTGGCGGCGTACTGGCTGCGCGCCGGGCACATTGAAAACCCGCTGTTCGCGCCGTCGCTGTTCAAGACCCGCACCTTCGCGGTCGGCATCCTCGGCAACCTGTTCGCCCGCCTGGGCAGCGGCGCCCTGCCGTTTCTGGTGCCGTTGCTGCTGCAAGTGGCGCTGGGTTATTCGCCGTCCCAGGCCGGGATGAGCATGCTGCCGCTGGCGGCTGCGGCGATGGTCGCCAAATGGGGCGCGCGGCCGCTGATCGAGCGCCTGGGCTATCGCATCGTGCTGACCGGCAACACCCTGTTTCTGGGGATCATGCTGGCGAGCATGGGGCTGGTCAGCGAGCAGACGCCGTACTGGCTGCTGCTGTGCCTGCTGGCGGTTCTCGGGGCGATCAACTCGCTGCAATTCACCGCGATGAACACCGTGACCCTGATCGACCTCGACGACGCCAGCGCCAGCAGCGGCAACAGTTTGCTGTCGGTGGTGGCGCAGTTGTCGCTGAGCCTTGGCGTGGCGTGTGCCGGTGCGCTGCTCGGCGGCTTTACGGCGGAGATCGGCAACGATGGCGTCGAGACCGTGTTGGGCGCTTTCCAGCTCACGTTCGTGACCGTCGGGATCATGGCGATGCTGGCGGCGACCATTTTCTCGCAGCTCTCGAAAGAGGACGGACGGCGCGCCAAGCGCCGGGAGGAACACATCGAGCATTGACCGGGGTCTGCGTGGCGAGGGAACCGGCCCTCGTCACAGGCTTTGCGTTCGTCCAGAACTTTCGAGGAAAGTGGCCAGAGGCTGCTACACTGCGCGACATTTTGTTTTGCAGGCCAGTCCCGTGACCACCATCGCCACCGCTTTTAATACTTTGCCGCTGTCCGCCGCCATGCTGGCTAACCTCGACTCCCTCGGTTATGCCCAGATGACGCCGATCCAGGCGCAGAGCTTGCCGGTGATCCTCAAGGGGATGGACCTGATCGCCCAGGCCAAGACCGGCAGCGGCAAGACCGCCGCGTTCGGCATCGGCCTGCTGAACCCGATCAATCCGCGCTACTTCGGTTGCCAGGCGCTGGTGATTTGCCCGACCCGTGAGCTGGCCGACCAGGTCGCCAAGGAAATCCGTCGTCTGGCCCGTGCCGAAGACAACATCAAGGTCCTGACCCTGTGCGGCGGCGTGTCCTTCGGCCCGCAGATCGGCTCGCTGGAGCACGGCGCGCACATCATCGTCGGCACCCCGGGCCGCATCCAGCAACATCTGCGCAAGGGTTCGCTGGTCCTCGACGGCCTCAACACGCTGATCCTCGACGAAGCCGACCGCATGCTCGACATGGGTTTCTACGACGCCATCGAAGACATCATCGAACAGACCCCGGCCCGCCGTCAGACCCTGCTGTTCTCGGCGACCTACCCGGTGGGCATCAAGCAGCTGGCGTCGAAGTTCATGCGTGATCCGCAAACGGTGAAAGCCGAGGCGTTCCACGACGACACCCAGATCGAACAGCGCTTCTACGAGATTTCCCCGGAAGAACGCATGAGCGCGGTGACCAAGGTCCTGCACCACTTCCGTCCGGCCTCCACCGTGGCGTTCTGCTTCACCAAGCAGCAAGTGCAGGAAACCGTCGATCACCTGACCTCCAAAGGCATTTCCGCCGTCGGCCTGCACGGCGACCTGGAACAGCGCGACCGCGATCAAGTACTGGCGATGTTCGCCAACCGCAGTACTTCGGTACTGGTCGCCACTGACGTTGCCGCCCGTGGTCTGGACATCGATGCGCTGGACATGGTGATCAACGTCGAACTGGCCCGCGACTCGGAAATCCACATTCACCGCGTCGGCCGTACCGGTCGTGCCGGCGAGAAAGGCATCGCGGTCAGCCTGGTGGCGCCGTCCGAAGCGCACCGCGCGCAAGCCATCGAACAACTGCAGAAAACCCCGCTGAACTGGGATCAGGTGGATAACCTCAAGTCCCAGGGCGGTGCCCCGCTGCAACCGCCGATGAGCACGCTGTGCATCGCTGGCGGCCGGAAAGACAAGGTACGTCCGGGCGACATTCTTGGCGCACTGACCGGTGAGGCCGGGATTCCGGGCGCCCAGGTCGGCAAGATCGCGATCTTCGACTTCCAGTCCTATGTAGCCGTTGAACGCACCGTGGTCATGCAGGCGCTGCAGCGCTTGAACAACGGCAAGATCAAGGGCCGTTCGCTGCGCGTTCGGGTCTTGTAAACGATCTACCATCCAAAGTAGATCCTTGTGGGAGCGGGCTTGCTCGCGAAAGCGGTCACTCAGGCGACCTATGTGTCAACCGACACACCGCCTTCGCGAGCAAGCCCGCTCCCACAGTTTGTTTTGTGGTGAACAACGTGAGGACACCGTTTTGCGCTCTACCGAAGTCGTGATCATTGGCGCTGGCGCCGCAGGGTTGATGTGTGCACTGACCGCCGCGGGGCGCGGGCGTCAGGTGTTGCTGCTCGACCACGCGAACAAGGCCGGCAAGAAAATCCTGATGTCCGGCGGTGGACGCTGCAACTTCACCAACATGTACACCGAGCCGAGCAATTTCCTCTCGCAGAATGCGCATTTCTGCAAATCCGCGCTGGCCCGCTACACCCAGTGGGATTTCATCGGCATGGTCGCCAAGCACGGCGTGCCGTATCACGAGAAGAAACTCGGCCAACTGTTCTGCGATAACAAATCCAGCGACATCCTCGGCATGCTGCTGGACGAGTGCGATCAGGTCGGCGTCAACCTGCACCTCGACACCTCGATCCAGACCATAGAGAAAATCGAGGGCGGTTACCTGCTCGACACGACTCTCGGCCAGATCCAGTGCCAGTCGCTGGTAATCGCCACCGGCGGCCTGTCGATCCCGACATTGGGCGCGACCGGTTTCGGATATCAGGTCGCCAAACAGTTCGGCCATGAACTGCTGCCGACCCGCGCCGGTCTGGTGCCGTTCACCATCACCGATCAGCTCAAGGATTTGTGCACCGAACTGTCCGGCACCTCGGTGGATTGTCTGGTCAGCTGCAACGACCAGAGTTTTCGCGAGAACATCCTGTTCACTCACCGCGGCCTCAGCGGCCCGGCGATTCTGCAGATTTCCTCGTTCTGGGAACCGGGCGACACGGTCGAAATCAACCTGCTGCCCGATCATGACGCCGCAAGCTGGCTGCAACAGCAGACCGCCGAGCGCCCGAACAGCGAACTGAAAACGTTGCTCGGTGAAATCTTCACCAAGAAGATGGCCAACCTGCTGGCGGACAACTGGTTCGTCTCCAAACCGATGAAGCAGTACACCCACGCCGAACTGGCGGACATCGCCGAGAAGCTCGGCAGCTGGAAAGTCGTGCCGGCCGGCACCGAAGGCTACCGCACCGCCGAAGTCACCCTCGGTGGCGTCGACACCCGCGAAGTGTCGTCCAAAACCATGGAATCGCTGAAAAGCCCGGGCCTCTACTTCGTCGGCGAAGTGCTGGACGTCACCGGGCATCTGGGCGGGTTCAACTTCCAGTGGGCGTGGGCCTCTGGCTACGCTGCCGCGCAGTACGTCTGACCCAAAGCCATACACAAAACCCTGTGGGAGCAAGCCCGCTCCCACAGTGGTGTGTGGTGCATGAAAGGAACACTTTTTGCTGTCAGATGTGATCGGCGCCATTGCGTCGGCGTCATTACTGGCTCAATTTAGCGGCATCGCCTCGGAAGGCCTTCGCACTTCATGTCCTCGACCTCGTTTCGTCAGTCTTTGCGGCGCCTGTGGGCGCTGGATAAATTCAGCTACAGCGTGCGGGTGTTCATCGCCCTGACCGGCAGCATGGCGCTTTGCTGGTATCAGGATGAAATGGGGCTGCTGATCCCGTTGTTCCTCGGGATCATCGCCAGCGCCCTGGCCGAGACCGACGACAGTTGGCAGGGCCGTCTCAACGCACTGGCGGTGACGCTGGTGTGTTTCAGCGTCGCGGCGCTGTCCGTTGAATTGCTGTTCCCCTACCCCATCGTGTTCGTGATTGCGTTGGCACTGGCCAGTTTCAGCCTGACCATGCTCGGCGCACTCGGCGAACGTTACGGGGCGATTGCTTCGGCGACCCTGATTCTTTCCGTCTACACCATGATCGGCGTCGACCAGCGCGGCGGCGCGGTCACGGATTTCTGGCATGAGCCGATGCTGCTGGTGGCCGGCGCCGCGTGGTACGGCCTGTTGTCGGTGCTGTGGCAGGCGATGTTTTCCAATCAGCCGGTGCAGCAGAGTCTGGCGCGGCTGTTCCGCGAACTCGGCTATTACCTGAAGCTGAAATCCTCGCTGTTCGAGCCGATCCGTCAGATGGACGTCGAAGCACGGCGACTGGAGCTGGCCCAGCAAAACGGCCGGGTCGTCGCAGCCCTGAACAGCGCCAAGGAAATCATCCTGCACCGGGTCGGCAACGGTCGTCCGGGCTCGAAAGTCAGCCGTTACCTGAAGCTGTACTTCCTCGCTCAGGACATTCACGAACGCGCCAGTTCTTCGCACTACCCGTACAACGCCCTGGCTGATGCGTTTTTCCACAGCGATGTCTTGTTCCGCTGCCAGCGCCTGCTGCGCCAGCAAGGCAAGGCCTGCCGGGCGCTGGCGGAATCGATCCAGATGCGCCAACCGTTCACCTACGACGCGAGTTTCGCCGAAGCCCTGAGCGACCTGCACGCCTCCCTCGAACACCTGCGCATCCAGAGCAACCCGGCCTGGCGCGGACTGCTCCGTTCGTTGCGCGCACTGGCGGCCAACCTCGGCACCCTCGACCGTTTGCTCAGCGACGCCAGCAACCCCGATGCCCTGGCAGATGCCACCGACAGCAGTCTGCTTGACCGCTCGCCGCGCAACTTCAAGGACGTGTGGATTCGTCTGCGCACGCAGCTGACGCCGACCTCGCTGCTGTTCCGCCATGCCCTGCGCTTGCCGCTGGCGTTGAGCATCGGCTACGGCATGGTGCACCTGATACACCCGTCGCAGGGTTACTGGATCATCCTCACCACGCTGTTCGTCTGCCAGCCGAACTACGGCGCCACCCGGCGCAAACTCGGCCAGCGGATTTTCGGCACGGCGATCGGCCTGACGATTGCCTGGGCGCTGTTCGATCTGTTCCCAAGCCCGCTGGTGCAGTCGTGCTTCGCCATCGCCGCCGGCGTGGTGTTCTTTACCAACCGCACCACCCGCTACACCGTGGCCACCGCCGCGATCACGATCATGGTGCTGTTCTGCTTCAACCAGGTCGGTGACGGCTACGGGCTGTTCGTGCCGAGACTGTTCGATACCTTGCTCGGCAGCCTGATTGCGGGGCTTGCGGTATTCCTGTTCCTGCCGGACTGGCAAGGTCGGCGCCTGAACAAAGTGCTGGCCAACACCCTCACCTGCAACAGCATCTACCTGCGCCAGATCATGCAGCAATACGCCGCCGGCAAGAGCGACGACCTCGCCTATCGCCTGGCCCGGCGCAACGCGCACAACGCCGACGCCGCACTATCAACAACCCTGGCGAACATGCTGATGGAGCCGGGGCATTTCCGGAAGGAAGCCGATGTCGGCTTCCGCTTCCTGGTGCTGTCGCACACCTTGCTCAGCTATCTGTCAGGCCTCGGCGCGCACCGGGAAACCCAACTGCCGGCGGAAGTGCGCGAACACCTGATCGACGGCGCCGGGGTGAGTCTGGCGTCGAGCATCGATGAGATCGCCCAGGGTCTGGCGAGCAAACAGCCGATTGCCATTCAAAGCGATGAGGAAGAAGCGCTGGCCAATGAGCTGGAGCAGATGCCGGACGAAATCGACGAAGGCCAGCGACTGGTGCAGACGCAACTGGCGCTGATCTGCCGCCAGCTCGGCCCGTTGCGCACGCTGGCGGCGCATCTGATCAAGGACACAGCCGAAGATTGAGCCGCCTCACATCCCGTGCTGCCTGAGCAACTTGTCATAGCTGCCATCGGCCTTCATCGATGCAATCGCCTTGTCGAACCCGGCCACGATCTGTTCGTGCTGCGGGTTCTTCAGGCTGACCAGAATATGCAGGCTGTTCTCGCTCAGCGGCTTGGGCAGAAACTCCACCGCGTTACGTACCTTCTGTGATTCCCGGGCCAGGTAATAGCGGGCCACGTATTCGTCTTCCAGGGTCAGCTTGACCCGGTCCGCCGCGAGCATGCGCACGGCCATGGCGAAGTTATGCACAGGGACTTTCTGCAACGCGGTGTCGGCATCGAACGGCGCCGAATAGGCATAGCCGCGCACTACCGCAACCGGATAGGTGTGCAGTTCCTGCAGGTTGTTGTATTCGATGGGCGCGTCTTTGCGCTTGAGGAAGCGCACGCGATTGAGCAGGTACTCGGCGGAAAACTGCCCGATCTTCGTGCGCTCGTCGTTGTACCAGGCGTTGACCAGCACGTCGTAACGCCCTTCGCCAACACCCAGCAACGCCCGCGCCCACGGCACCTGCTCATAACCGCTGGCATAACCGGCACGGGCCAGGGCCGTGCTGACGATGTCGGTCGCCAGCCCACCGTTGACCAGCGTGTCATCGGTAAAGGGCGGCCAGACGTCGAACACCAGACGCAATTTCTCCGCTGCCGCGCTTTGACCCAGCAACAGCAATCCGATCAAAGCAAAGGCTCGATGCAATCGCGGCATGCTTGAAAATCCTTAGCGGGCGGGCCGCCCGGCGTGTTTTCAGTCAAAACCCCAAGGCCCCTTACCGGCGAATCCCAGGCCCTAACCTTAGCTCATTGAAGCCATTGCACAGTGCTTCCCAGCAGATTACACAAAGTACGGCGAGCCGCGATATTGGAATGATGGCATTTTGGCCTTTGTCACAGATTTCTCAGCCATACAGACATATTTCGGCGGGACGCTTAGTATCGGGCGACGTTGTTCAAGGAATCGGAAGATGACAATCGAGTGGGTCTGCAAACATCACAGCGATCTGGGACTGGAGCAGCTGTACGCCATCTTGAAATTGCGCTCGGAAGTGTTCGTGGTCGAACAGCGCTGCGCGTACCTGGATCCGGACGGTCAGGATCTGGACGGTGACACCTGCCATTTGATGGGCTGGGACGATGATCAACTGGTGGCGTACCTGCGCCTGCTGGACCCGGAATCCCAGGGTGGCGACGTGGTGATCGGCCGCGTGCTGACCGCGCCGGCCGGGCGTGGCAAAGGGTTGGGGCATGAAATGATGGAGCAGGCGCTGAAACAGGCGCAGAAGCGTTGGCCTGAAGTGCCGATCTATCTGTCGGCGCAGGCGCATTTGCAGGGGTATTACGGGCGGTACGGGTTTTTGGTGGCGGGTGAGGAATATCTGGAGGATGACATTCCGCACATCGGGATGCGGCGCTCCTGAGATTCCCCCTTCGCGGGCTTGCCCGCGAAGGGGCTGCAAAGGTCAGGGATACTCGAGAACAGCCTTGATCTGCCGCAAATTCCGCTCGATCCACCCCCGATCAATCGCCCCCCAGTCGCGAATCCGATAGCGCCCCGCATGATTGCGCGCGCCCTCTTCCTGTTCGAACTCACAGACGATATCCAGATCCGCCAGCGCCGCAATCGTGTCCTGCGCCGTACGCCGGGGCATGCCGGTGACCTCGGTCAACGCCGGCACGCTGCTGGCCAGGCCGCTGTCGATCAGGTACGCCACGTACAAGCGCCGGTAGAAACTGCTCTTTGTCTTGCTCACGTCCATGCATGCGCTCCGTTGTTTGATGTCTTATTGCATGTCCCGCCACGTCAGGTACACCCGCAGGTCGAACTCGACCTGGTGGTAGCCCGGCAGCATGTGCTCACATAACTTATAGAACGCCTTGTTGTGATCCGACTCCTTGAAGTGCGCCAGCTCGTGCACGACGATCATCTTCAAAAACTCCGGCGCGGCGTCCTTGAACAGCGAGGCGATGCGAATCTCTTTCTTGGCCTTGAGCTTGCCGCCCTGCACCCGCGACACCGTGGTGTGCAGGCCGAGGGCGCGATGGGTCAGGTCGAGGCGGTTGTCGAACAGCACCTTGTCAATGGCCGGGGCGTTGCGCAGGTATTCCTGCTTCAAGTCCAGCGCGTAGCCGTACAACGCCTTGTCGCTCTGCACATCGTGGCGGCCCGGGTAGCGTTGGCTCAGGTAATCACCGAGGCGGTTGTCGGCGATCAATTGGCGCACCTGATCCTGCAAATTCGCGGGATAGGCCTGGAGGTATTTCAACGCAGTCATGGGGCGGCACGGGTCATGAAAAGGCCGCCAGTGTAGCGAATTCAACCGGCCAACGCGCTCCAGTCGAACGGCTCGGTAAAGCGTGCGGTGTCCTCGGCGACCAACGGCCGCGCCACCAGAAAGCCTTGCACGTACTGACAACCATGGGCTTGCAGCCACTGGTATTGCTCGACGGTTTCCACGCCTTCGGCAATCACCAGCAAGCCGTATTCCTTGCATAAGTCGATGACCGTGCGCACCAGTGAAGCGTCGCGGGACGAGTCCGGCAATCGGGCGATCAGGTGGCGATCGAGTTTGAGGGTATCCAGCTCCAGATCACGCAGATGCGCCAGCGAGCAGGCGCCAGAACCGAAATCATCCAGCGCCACCCGCACCCCGAGATTGCGCAGCAGCTTCAGCTGCTTGCGGGTCTCGTCCGGGTTGATCGTCAGCGCCTCTTCGGTGACTTCCACTTCCATCTGGTGCGGCTGCAAACCATGGCGCTCCAGCACCTGGCGCAATTCAGTCACCAGATTCGGCAGGCCGAACTGAGTGTTGCTCAGGCTCACGCCGATCACCAGATCCTTGGAGAACGCGGCCTCCCACGCCTTACGCTGCCCGGCGCTGCGGTGATAGATCCAGCTGCCGAGGCGGCTGATCAACGTCGCCTCTTCCAGCAACGGCAAAAACAACCCCGGCGGTACGTCGCCGACGCTCGGGTGCTGCCAGCGCAGCAACGCCTCGAAACCACGAACGCGACCATCGCCAATGGCCACCTGCGGCTGATACACCAGATTGAAATCGCGGTTCTCGATGGCATTACGCACGCTTTCTTCCAGCATCAGCCGCGACCGCGCGCGGCCGTTCATTTCATGATCGTAGAAGCGATATTGCTGACGCCCGGCACGCTTGGCCTCGTACATGGCGATGTCCGAGGCGCGCAGCAAACCGTCGAGGTTGTTGCCGCAATCCGGATAAGTGGCGATGCCGATACTCGCACCCAGCGCAATATCCAGCCCTTCAATCTGCTGACAGATCGACACCCGCTCGATGAGCTTCTCGGCGATCTTCGCCGCTTGCTCGGGGAATTCCAGATCCAGCAGCGCGGTGAACTCGTCACCGCCCATCCGCGCCAGAATGTCGAACGGCCGCAGGCAGGCTTTCAATTGTTCGGAGACCCAGCGCAACACCCGGTCCCCGGCATCATGGCCGAGGGAATCGTTGACCCTTTTGAAGCCGTCGAGATCGAGGTACATCAACACCCAACTGCTGTCCGTGCGCTCGCCGCGCAACAGCAGGTTTTCCACAGTCTGGTAAAAACCCCGTCGATTGAGCAGCCCGGTCAGCGGGTCGGTCACAGCTTGAAATTCCAGCTGCTGATGCAAATGACGCACCACCGACATGTCCAGCACCGTCACCACCATCGCGTGCTGTTCACTCGGCAGCGGCGCACAGGACAAGGCCACCGGCACCTGCTGCCCCGGTGCGGTGCGCAGCGACGCATCGTGTAGACGCAGCGTCTCGCCACGTTTGTAACCGGCGTAAAACTCGGAATCGGCCCACAGCGGAATATGCGGTTTCTGCAGGTAATCGAGAAACTCCTGCCCTTCCAGCTCCTTCACCGGCGCATTGAGCAGCCGGGAAATCGCCGGGTTGGCGAAGCGGATCAAGCCATCCTCACCCAACACCAGAATGCCTTCGGCGGCGTTATCCAGCACCGAGGCATTGAAGGCCCGCGCCGATTCCAGATCCTGACTCAAACGCTGCAACGCCCGACGATTGCGCTGGTGTTCCAGCAGCGCCTGGACTTTCGGCTTGAGAATCTGCGGATCGAAGGGTTTGAACAGGTAATCCACCGCACCGCTGGCGTAACCCTTGATCACGGCGTCCTGGGACTGCTCGTTGGCGGTAAGGAAAATGATCGGGGTCAGGCGCGTGCGCTGACTGCCGCGCATCAGCCGCGCGACTTCGAAACCGTCCATCCCCGGCATCTGCACATCCAGCAGCACCAGGTCGATGTCGTGTTCGAGCAACAGGTTGAGCGCTTCGTAACCGGAAGCGGCGGTCAATACCTGCCAGTCCTGGCGCTGCAGCAACGCGCGCATGCTGATCAGGTTTTCAGGGTAATCATCGACGATCAAAAGGACTGAGCTGCCTTCACCTGGCTGGGGTTGCGCGCATTCCATGCTGCTTCTCTTGTCGGGACAACTCGTGTCGGGGCATCTCGGGTCAGTGTTCCGGGCGGCTTCTCGTGAAAACCGTACAGTCACCGAGTCTTCACTCTAGTCCGGGATCTGTAAAAGCAATAGCTGTCATCCAGCCATCATTTAAACAAACCAGCAGGCAGCCGACTAACGGTCACCGCTGAAGCCCCCGAAAACCGGGAAAGGTGGCATTTCGACAGGATGTTGACGCCAATCATCTGCCGGACGGCCATTAACAAAAAATCCCTCTACGCTTATAAAGGCCGCCCCCAAGAGGCGCGGGCTAGAGCTTCTGGCACGCGCGTGCAAGAGAAATAGAGTGGAAGAACCGACATGATCGACCTCGCAACCTGGAACCTCAGCGTTCCCGTTGGCAGCCCGCCCTACACCGTCGAAACCTCCAAACTGGTGAACGGCTTCAAGGATCAGTACTTCCATTCCGACACCGGCACCCTGTTCTTCTGGTCCCCGGTGACCGGCTCGAAAACCGAAAACGCCATCTACCCGCGCACCGAACTGCGCGAAACCTACAGCAACGGCACCCTGCGCAACTGGTATTACCCCGACGCCGACAACCTGCTGCGCGCGACCCTTTCGGTCAACAAGGTGCCCAGTTCCGGCAAGATCGTCATCGGCCAGATCCACGCCTACGAAAGCCAGAAGCCGATGCTCAAGCTTGAGTACCAATACAAAGAAAAAACCGAGACCGGCAACCTGGTGATCAAACTGCGCACCCATCCGGATCAGGACGAAAGCCGCGTTATCACCCTCGCCACCGGGATCAAACTCAATCGCGAGTTCAACTACCTCATTCACCTGAGCCCCGGCGGTGCACTGGGCGTGAGTGCGGCCGGGTATCAGTGGGATTCGCAGATCAGCGCGACGTGGCGCAACAAACCGCTGTATTTCAAGGCGGGGGTGTATGTGCAGGACAACACCGGTTACACCAGCGAGGGTGGGCAGGTGACGTTCAGCAAGCTGGATATCGATCACGATAAATAGCAGCCGCGCGACCGTTTAAGGCTTCTGTTTAAAGGCAGTGCGCGTAACGTCCCGAAGCCTACAACGGCTTGCGTCACGGCCTACCGGTACGCCAGAATCCGCCGGCTTGTGCGCCTGGAGGGCCATCGGTAACTTGATTCGGGTCACTGATTCGCAGTGATCGGGTTTAGTAGCCCGTGGCTTCGAGCTTGTGCACAAGCATCTATCAGTCAGGAATTTCGATTCCTGCACCTGATGGCGACTGTGCGCAGGGCACCTTCGGGTGCGCCGGCTTGCTCGAAACCCCGGTCTACTAACCTGCGTACAGTTGCCTCCACTTTGATTAGTAGCCAGAGCGGGGGCACTCCAATCAGGTTTCGAGCAAATGACTAAATCTACGCCTCATCCGCCGGTCACAGACCCGGCCTCCCCCTACGACTCCATCGACCCCAAAAAACTCAACGAAGCCGCCGAACGCGCCCTCGACCACTACCTCTGCCCCGGCGCCCGCATCATGGCCACGGTCAACGAACCGGACCGCATGTACTTCGCCAACCCCGCCTACAACACCGAATCCCTCCTGGCCAACGCCAGCGAAACCCTCGGCTCCGCCAGCGAAATGCTCAACAACTTCGCCGCCTCCCTCACCCCCGCCGACCGCAAAACCGCGATTGGCATTGCGCAGTTGGTAATGCTTGGAGAACTGGCGGTGAATCAGGCGCTGGATCACGTTGAGCCGAAATAATCCGCTCTATCTAAAAAAACCCGCTTCACGGCGGGTTTCTCGAAATGAAATGTTGTGTTTACACAACATGAGCCTTCAAATGTTGCGATAGCGGAACATGGACTACGTCTTATTGATCAGCCGTCTAGGTAATCAACTACGCGAAAAACGTATAGCTCGTGGCCTGACGCAAGTACAACTTGCCGAGCTCGCAGGGCTGACACGATACAAAATCATCGCAGTGGAGAAAGGCGCTCCATCTGTCAGCATGATCACCTACGCACGCACCCTGGCGGCTCTGGATAGTGAGCTTGTTGTCATTCCAGCGGTTATGCCGACTCTTGAAGAGCTCGCGGAGGTATTCAAATGATCTCCGATTTTTGGATAGTTCTTAATCCACGCAAAAATCACCACCCACAAAAAACCCGCCTCACGGCGGGTTTCTTTCAAATCAGCTAAACACCCAGTCTCAATTGACCTTTGCGTTCAACTCACCCTTCAGGTAACGCTGATACATGCTTTCCAGCGAGATCGGCTTGATCTTCGAAGCGTTGCCGGCAGTGCCGAAAGCTTCGTAACGAGCGATACATACATCGCGCATCGCCTTCACGGTTTCGCCGAAGAATTTACGTGGGTCGAACTCGCTCGGGTTGGTGGCCATCAGGCGACGCATGGCGCCGGTGGATGCCAGACGCAGGTCGGTGTCGATGTTGACCTTGCGCACGCCGTGCTTGATGCCTTCGACGATTTCTTCAACCGGTACACCGTAGGTTTCTTTGATGTCGCCGCCGTACTGGTTGATGATCGCCAGCCACTCTTGCGGAACCGACGAGGAACCGTGCATCACCAGGTGAGTGTTGGGGATGCGTTTGTGGATTTCCTTGATGCGGTCGATGGCCAGCACGTCACCGGTAGGTGGCTTGGTGAACTTGTAGGCGCCGTGGCTGGTGCCGATGGCGATGGCCAGGGCATCAACCTGGGTCTTCTTGACGAAGTCAGCGGCTTCTTCCGGGTCGGTCAGCATCTGGCTGTGATCCAGAACGCCTTCGGCGCCGATGCCGTCCTCTTCACCGGCCATGCCGGTTTCCAGCGAACCCAGGCAGCCCAGCTCGCCTTCAACCGAAACGCCGCAGGCGTGAGCCATGGCGACGGTTTGTTGGGTCACGCGGACGTTGTATTCGTAGTCGGTCGGGGTCTTGCCGTCTTCGCCGAGGGAACCGTCCATCATGACCGAGCTGAAGCCCAGCTGGATCGAGCGCTGGCAGACGTCAGGGCTGGTGCCGTGGTCCTGGTGCATGCACACCGGGATGTGCGGGAATTCTTCGATTGCCGCCAGGATCAGGTGACGCAGGAACGGGGCGCCGGCGTATTTGCGGGCACCGGCCGAAGCCTGGACGATCACCGGGGAGTCAGTCTTGTCAGCGGCTTCCATGATGGCGCGCATCTGCTCAAGGTTGTTGACGTTGAAGGCTGGAACGCCGTAGCCGAACTCGGCTGCGTGGTCCAGCATCTGGCGCATGCTGATAAGTGCCATTGTGTGTGTCTCTCCCGGTTTGGGTCGTTAATCGTGCCAGCCTGCCGGAGCGGCGGCGGCTATTCAAGTGATTGCAGATCGGGGGTTGAGGCCCGGCCTGGTGATTCGATAAAGCAAATTCTGTTTTATTCGGCTTTGCAGCCCCGACCGATCAAATCATTGGTGGCGACCCAGTAGACCAGGCCTTCATTACCTTTGATGTGAAACGCCAGCATGTCGTCGCTGTACAGCGCGCCCGAGGCGCCCGGCTCTTCTTTCAGGTGATAGACCTGATCACCGCCGCCCAGACGCACATCGACTTCCTTGCGGGCGGCATCGGTGAAGCGCCACAGCACCTTGGCCTGGCTGTCGCAGGTCCAGGTGGTCCAGTTATCCACAGGGGCGGACGACTGGAACGGGTTCCACTGCGCGCAACCACCCAACAATCCCAGTGCCGCAACGGCGATCAAGCCTTTCATCCGTGTTCCTCGACCGACAGCGCACGCCGCCGGACTTGAGTAAAGAGTCAGACCGGTCAAGGACAACCATGTTCCTTGGCCGGGGTTTGCGTCTCGTATTTGTCCAGACCGTCCGGGCCCGAGCGCTTGTTCAGCACCGGGTTGGTTTCGGCCTGCCAGTCGGCCTGGTAGCAGCCTTTCTGGGCCTCGCCCGGTGCCGGTGTCGGCTCGGCCTTCGGGTTGCTCCCGCAGGCCGCCAGCGTACCGGTCAGCAGCAACAGCGCTAACGACTTGACCATCTGAACACTCCTTTGCCTGGCCAATCGGGCGGCCTCAGGCCTTGGCCCGGCTTTCCAGGACTTCAACGGCCGGCAGTACCTTGCCTTCGACGAATTCGAGGAACGCGCCACCGCCGGTGGAAATGTAGGAGATCTTTTCAGCCACGCCATATTTATCGATGGCCGCCAGGGTGTCGCCACCGCCGGCAATCGAGAACGCCGCGCTTTCGGCGATGGCTTCGGCGAGCACTTTGGTGCCGTTGCCGAACTGGTCGAATTCGAACACGCCGACCGGGCCGTTCCACAGGATGGTTTTCGACGACTTCAGCAGTTCGGCGAAGTTGGCCGCGGTTTGCGGGCCGATGTCGAGGATCATGTCGTCGGCAGCCACGTCAGCGATCAGCTTGACGGTCGCTTCGGCGCTTTCAGCGAATTCCTTGGCAACCACCACGTCGACCGGCAGCGGCACGCTGACCTTGGCGGCGATGGCGCGCGCAGTGTCCAGCAGGTCCGGCTCGTACAGCGACTTGCCGACCGGGTGACCGGCCGCCGCGAGGAAGGTGTTGGCGATACCGCCGCCGACGATCAGTTGATCGCAGATTTGGCTCAGGCTGTTCAGCACGTCGAGTTTGGTCGACACCTTGGAGCCGGCAACGATGGCCGCCATTGGCTTGGCCGGGGCGCCCAGGGCTTTGCTCAGTGCGTCCAGCTCAGCGGCGAGCAGCGGGCCGGCAGCGGCGACTTTGGCGAACTTGGCGACGCCGTGGGTCGAACCTTCGGCGCGGTGAGCGGTGCCGAAAGCGTCCATCACGAACACGTCGCACAGGGCGGCGTATTGCTGGGCCAGTTCGTCGGCGTTCTTTTTCTCGCCCTTGTTGAAGCGCACGTTTTCGAACAGCACGATGTCGCCGGCCTTGACGTCAACGCCGCCCAGGTAGTCGGCCACCAGCGGCACTTCGCGGCCCAGGGCCTTGCTCAGGTAGTCAGCGACAGGCTTGAGGCTGTTCTCGGCGGAGAATTCGCCTTCGGTCGGACGACCCAGGTGCGAGCAGACCATCACGGCCGCGCCTTTTTCCAGGGCCAGCTTGATGGTCGGCAGCGAAGCCAGGATACGCGCATCGCTGGTGACAACACCGTCCTTGACTGGGACGTTGAGGTCTTCGCGGATCAATACGCGCTTACCTTGCAGATCGAGGTCGGACATCTTCAACACGGTCATGGGTCGCACTTCCTACGGTTTTTTTGAAGTCGCTGTTTGCAGATAGTGTTCTGCAACATCCAGCATTCGGTTGGCAAAACCCCATTCGTTGTCGAACCAGGCCAGGATGTTCACCAGCCGAGGGCCGGAAACGCGGGTCTGACTGGCATCGACGATGGCCGAATGTGGGTCATGGTTGAAATCACAACTGGCGTGAGGCAATTCGGTGTAGGCCAGCAGACCTTTGAGCGGGCCGCTGGTGGCGGCGTCGCGCAGGATCCGGTTGACCTCGCCGGCGTCGGTGTCGCTCGCGGTCTGCATCGTGATGTCGAGGCAGGACACGTTGACCGTCGGCACGCGTACGGCTTTGGCCTGAATTCGCCCGGCAAGTTCCGGCAGCAGGCGCTCGATACCACGCGCCAGACCGGTGGACACCGGGATCACCGACTGGAACGCCGAACGGGTGCGGCGCAGGTCTTCGTGGTGATAGGCGTCGATCACCGGCTGATCGTTCATCGCCGAGTGAATCGTGGTGATCGACACGTAATCCAGGCCGACCGCCTGATCCAGCAGACGCAACAGCGGCACGCCGCAGTTGGTGGTGCAGGAGGCGTTGGACACCAGCAGTTCGTCGCCGGTCAGGCAATCCTGATTGACGCCGTAGACGATGGTGGCGTCGACATCCGCCTCGCTGGCCATCGGCTGCGAGAACAGCACACGCGGCGCGCCAGCGTCGAGGAAACGCTGGCCGTCTGCACGGGTGTGCCAGGCGCCGGAGCATTCGAGCACCAGATCGACGCCCAGCGACGCCCAATCGATGCCTTCGGGGGTGGCACTGCGCAGGACCTTCACGCAGTCGCCATTAATATGCAGACAATCGCCGTCGACCTTCACTTCGCCGGGGAACCGGCCGTGGGTGGAGTCGAAGCGTGTCAGGTATTCGATGCTGGCCATGTCGGCCAGATCGTTGATCGCGACAATTTCAAACCCTGCCGCCGGGCCTCGCTCGAACAACGCACGCAAGACGCAACGACCAATCCGGCCGTAGCCGTTGAGTGCAACTTTGTAGGGACGCGGTTGAGGCATGGGGTTCTCGATTACCGTGGTAAATCAGGCAGTGCAATGTTGCCTGAACCACCGCTTTCGCGGGCAAGCCCGCTCCCACAGGTTCTTTGGTGTACACAAAATGTGTGATCAACCTAAAACACTGTGGGAGCGGCGGTGCGACGATTCGACTTGCTCGCGAATACGCCAGTTCAGGCGACACCTTTTCTGGATCAGTCTTCCAGCAGCTCTTCAGCCTGACCCAGGATGTTTTCCAGGGTGAAGCCGAACTCTTCGAACAGTGCCGAAGCCGGAGCTGATTCGCCGTAGGTGGTCATGCCGATCACGCGACCTTCCAGACCCACGTACTTGAACCAGAAGTCGGCGTGGGCCGCTTCGATCGCGATACGCGCGCTGACCTGCAACGGCAGGACCGATTGCTTGTAGCTGGCGTCCTGAGCGTCGAACGCGCTGGTGCATGGCATGGAAACCACGCGCACTTTGCGGCCCTGCTCGGTGAGTTTGTCGTAGGCCTGAACCGCCAGGCCAACTTCCGAACCGGTGGCGATCAGGATCAGCTCAGGCTCGCCAGCGCAGTCCTTGAGCACGTAACCACCACGGCGGATGTCGGCGATCTGGCCGGCATCACGGGTCTGATGCTGCAGGTTCTGACGCGAGAAGATCAGCGCCGACGGGCCGTCCTTGCGTTCCAGAGCGTTTTTCCAGGCCACGGCCGATTCAACGGCATCGGCTGGACGCCAGGTGTCGAGGTTCGGCGTGCTGCGCAGGCTGGTCAGTTGCTCGATCGGCTGGTGCGTCGGGCCGTCTTCGCCCAGACCGATGGAGTCGTGGGTGTAGACGTGGATCACGCGCTGCTTCATCAGGGCGGACATGCGCACTGCGTTGCGGGCGTATTCCATGAACATCAGGAAGGTCGCGCCGTAAGGCACCAGACCGCCGTGCAGGGCAACGCCGTTCATGATCGCGGTCATGCCGAATTCGCGCACGCCGTAGTACATGTAGTTGCCGCTGGCGTCTTCGGCGCTGACGCCTTTGCAGCCTTTCCACAGGGTCAGGTTGGAACCGGCCAGGTCAGCCGAACCGCCCAGCACTTCCGGCAGCAGCGGGCCGAACGCGTTCAGGGCGTTCTGGCTGGCCTTACGGCTGGCGATGGTTTCGCCTTTGGCCGCAACGTCGGCGATGTAGGCGTCAGCCTTCTCGGAGAAGTCGGCCGGCAGCTCGCCGCTCAGGCGACGGATCAGTTCGTTGGCTTCGGTCGGGAACGCGGCGGAGTAGGCAGCGAAACGCTGGTCCCACTCGGCTTCGGCGGCGCGGCCTTTTTCCTTGGCATCCCACTCGGCATAGATGTCGGCCGGGATTTCGAACGGGCCGTGGTTCCAGTTCAGCGCCTGACGGGTCAGGGCGATTTCCGCGTCACCCAGCGGGGCGCCGTGGCAATCTTCCTTGCCTTGCTTGTTCGGCGAACCGAAACCGATGGTGGTCTTGCAGCAGATCAGGGTCGGCAGCGGGCTCTTGCGAGCGGTCTCGATGGCGGTCTTGATCTCTTCCGGGTCGTGACCGTCGACGTTGCGGATCACTTGCCAGTTGTACGATTCGAAACGCTTCGGCGTGTCGTCGGTGAACCAGCCTTCGACTTCGCCATCGATGGAGATGCCGTTGTCATCGTAGAAGGCAATCAGCTTGCCCAGGCCCAGAGTGCCGGCCAGGGAAGCGACTTCGTGGGAAATGCCTTCCATCATGCAGCCATCACCCAGGAACACGTAGGTGTGGTGGTCGACGATGTTGTGGCCTGGACGGTTGAACTGCGCGCCCAGTACTTTTTCTGCCAGGGCGAAGCCCACGGCGTTGGCCAGACCCTGACCCAGCGGGCCGGTGGTGGTTTCAACGCCCGGGGTGTAACCGAATTCCGGGTGGCCCGGCGTACGGCTGTGCAATTGACGGAATTGCTTCAGGTCGTCGATCGACAGGTCGTAGCCGGTCAGGTGCAGCAGCGAGTAGATCAACATCGAGCCGTGGCCGTTGGACAGCACGAAGCGGTCACGGTCGGCGAACGATGGATTGCTCGGGTTGTGCTTGAGGTAGTCGCGCCAAAGCACTTCGGCGATATCTGCCATACCCATAGGGGCACCGGGATGGCCGCTGTTGGCTTTTTGCACGGCATCCATGCTGAGGGCACGAATGGCGTTGGCACGCTCACGACGGCTAGGCATCGCTGATCTCCTGGGTGTGAATAGATTGAAACGGAAAAAAGGAGGGCATTTTCCCTCACCCGAGCGCCTCGGGGCAATGACAGATAGTCATCCGGAGACGTTTTTCCAATGGATAACATCGGTTTCGGTTGGTGAAACCTTTCCGCTGTTGGTTTGTAGAGTTAACCGGGCGGTGAGAAGTGCAATCGAATGCGCCATCCATCGAGCAATATCAAAACTTTTTGATATAGACCTTGCGATGCCTTCAGGCCGTCACTAGACTGCCAGCCCTATGAACCTACGCGTGCCTTCCATTCGCCATGACGATTGCGACGAGCTGGCGGCCCTGTGCAAGGCCGGCGGCGATCCGCTGCGGCTGAATGTATTGCGCGCTCTGGCCAACGACTCGTTCGGCGTACTGGAACTGGCGCAGATTTTCGGTATCGGCCAGTCCGGCATGAGCCATCACCTTAAAGTGCTGGCGCAGGCGGATCTGGTGGCGACTCGCCGCGAAGGCAATGCGGTGTTCTATCGCCGCGCCCTGCCCCACACCGAGTTGCTGGGCGGCAAGTTGCACGCTGCATTGTTAGAAGAAGTCGACAATCTGCCGCTGCCGGCCGACGTGGAAACCCGGATCGCACAGGTTCATGGGCAACGCGCGGCCAACAGCCAGGACTTTTTCGCCCGGGTCGCGGAGAAATTCCGCGCCCAGCAAGATTTGATTGCCGGCCTGCCGCAGTACCGTGAAAGCGTGCTGGCCCTGCTCGACAAACTGAATTTCGATGGCGCAGCCACGGCCATTGAAGTCGGCCCCGGCGATGGAGCTTTCCTGCCGGAACTGGCGCGTCGCTTCGGCACCGTAACCGCACTGGACAACAGCGCGGCGATGCTCGAACTGGCCCGTCAGGTATGTGAACGTGAACAGCTGGCTAACGTCAGCCTGCAATTGGCCGATGCATTGAATGGCGTGAGCCTTCAGGCCGATTGCGTGGTGTTGAACATGGTGTTGCACCATTTCGCCGCGCCGGCCGAAGCGCTCAAGCACATGGCCAGCCTGCTGCAACCGGGCGGTAGCCTGCTCGTGACAGAGTTATGTAGCCACAACCAGAGTTGGGCCAGGGAGGCCTGCGGTGATCTGTGGTTGGGGTTTGAACAGGACGATCTGGCCCGTTGGGCCACCGCTGCGGGACTCGTTCCCGGGGAAAGCCTCTATGTAGGCTTACGTAATGGTTTCCAGATCCAGGTTCGCCATTTTCAGCGACCGGCTGGCGACACTCACCATCGGTAAATTCAGGAAAACATCGAGATGAGCGAATACTCCCTCTTCACCTCCGAGTCCGTGTCTGAAGGACATCCGGACAAAATCGCCGACCAGATTTCCGATGCAGTGCTGGACGCCATCATTGCCCAGGACAAGCACGCACGCGTTGCGGTGGAAACCCTGGTCAAGACTGGCGTGGCCATCGTTGCCGGTGAAGTGACCACCAGTGCCTGGGTCGACCTGGAGCAGATCGTTCGTGACGTGATCTGCGACATCGGCTACACCAGCTCCGACGTCGGCTTCGACGGCGCGACCTGCGGCGTGATGAACATCATCGGCAAGCAGTCCCCTGACATCAACCAGGGTGTTGACCGTGCCAAGCCTGAAGATCAGGGCGCCGGCGACCAGGGCCTGATGTTCGGCTACGCCAGCAACGAAACCGACGTGCTGATGCCGGCACCGATCACCTTCTCGCACCAGCTGGTGCAGCGTCAGGCCGAAGCCCGTAAATCGGGTCTGCTGCCTTGGCTGCGTCCGGACGCCAAGTCGCAAGTGACTTGCCGTTACGAAGGCGGCAAGGTTGTCGGTATCGACGCCGTGGTTCTGTCGACCCAGCACAACCCTGAAGTGTCGTACAACGACCTGCGCGAAGGCGTGATGGAGCTGATCGTCAAGCACGTGCTGCCTGCCGAACTGCTGAGCAAGGACACCCAGTTCCACATCAACCCGACCGGCCAGTTCATCATTGGCGGCCCGGTAGGTGACTGCGGTCTGACCGGTCGCAAGATCATCGTCGACAGCTACGGCGGCATGGCCCGTCACGGCGGCGGCGCGTTCTCCGGCAAGGATCCATCCAAGGTTGACCGTTCGGCGGCCTACGCTGGCCGTTACGTTGCCAAGAACATCGTGGCGGCCGGCCTGGCCGAGCGTTGCGAGATCCAGGTTTCCTACGCGATCGGTGTGGCCCAGCCTACCTCGATCTCGCTGAACACCTTCGGCACCGGCAAGATCAGCGATGACAAGATCATCAAACTGGTCCGCGAAGTGTTCGACCTGCGTCCATACGCGATCACCACCATGCTCGACCTGCTGCACCCGATGTACCAGGAAACCGCAGCCTACGGCCACTTCGGCCGCGCTCCGCAGACCAAGACCGTTGGCGAAGACACCTTCTCCACGTTCACCTGGGAAAAAACCGACCGCGCCGACGCTCTGCGTTCCGCTGCCGGCCTGTAATTTTCCTGGCGGTACAAAAAGCCCCGCACGGTTCGCCGTGCGGGGCTTTTTCATGGCCGCGAAACAACCGGCAAAACAGCCGCCCGGCCCGCTTGGAAATCCCGGCTAGCCTTGAGGTATCTCTCTGAGCAAGGACGCTCACGATGCTTGCCACACTGCGCCTGTTTCTGTTTTTCCTGCCGTTTTTCCACCTCAACACCTTCGCTGCCGACTGCCCCGACTGGGCCGCCGCCCGGGCTTCGAGCGAAGTCGCCGCCCTGCAACAACAGATCGACCGCTGGGACGACGCCTATCATCGCGAAGGCCGGTCGGTGATCGCCGATGAGCTCTACGATCAGTCACGCCTGCGCCTGAACGAATGGCGCCGGTGCTTCAAGCTTCCCGCACCGCCCGAGCCGGTGCGCACCGCATCAGGCCCGGTTGCGCACCCGGTCGCTCACACCGGTCTGGACAAACTTCATGACGCGGCGGACATCGCCACCTGGCTGCACGACCGCCAAAACGTATGGGTGCAACCCAAGGTCGACGGCGTGGCAGTCACCCTGATCTATCGCAACGGCCGACTGCATCAGGCGATCAGTCGCGGGGATGGGGTTCGCGGGCAGGACTGGACCGTATCGGCAAAAAGGATCGGAGCCATTCCGCAACAGCTGACGCAACCGCAGGATCTGCTGGTGCAAGGCGAACTCTACTGGCGTTTGAACGGCCATAAGCAGGCACGTGCCGGCAGCGCCAACGCCCGCGCCACCGTGGCCGGTTTGTTGGGGCGCAAGGAAATCGACGCGGAACACGCTGCCGGCATCGGGCTGTTTGTCTGGGACTGGCCGCAAGGGCCGAAGGACTTGCCGGAGCGAATCGCGGCCCTTACGCAGTTCGGTTTTCCTACCACGGAGCCCTACACCCAGGCCGTCGCCAGCCTGAACGACGCGCAACACTGGCGCGATCACTGGTATCGCTCGCCACTGCCATTTGCCACGGACGGAGTGGTTCTGCGCCAAAGCCTGCGGCCACCGGCAGAGCGCTGGCAGGCTCGTCCGCCCTACTGGGCTGTCGCCTGGAAATACCCTTTTGCCCAGGCACTGGCCGATGTGCGCAAGGTGAACTTCAAGATCGGCCGCACCGGGCGCATCACGCCAGTGCTCGAACTGTCGCCGGTGATGCTCGATGACCGGCAGATCAAACGGGTCAGTGTCAGTTCGCTCAGGCGCTGGCAGGAACTGGACATTCGCCCCGGCGATCAGGTCGCGATCAGCCTGGCCGGACTGACGATTCCGCGCCTGGACAGCGTGGTGCTGCGCAGCACCGAACGCGTGGAGCTGAACGTTCCGCTCGCCCGCGACTTTCACGCCCTGAGCTGCTGGCAACCGACGCCGGGCTGCGAAAGCCAGTTCCTCGCCCGCCTGACCTGGCTCAGCGGCAAGCAGGGACTGGCCCTGCCCCATGTCGGTCGCGGCACCTGGGAGAAACTTCTGGAAACAGGCCGCCTGAACAGCCTGCTGGATTGGTTGACCCTCGACGGGCCGGAGCTTGCTAACATTGCCGGTCTCGGCGAGCGCAGCAGTGCCCGCCTGCTGCACAGTTTTCACAGCGCCCGCCAACGGCCGTTCCTGCAGTGGCTCAAAGCCCTGGGGCTGCCACCGACCGGTCAGGCAACACTCGCCGGTTCATGGCAAACGCTGGCACAACGCAACACCGAACAATGGCAGGCAGAAGCCGGAATCGGCCCGGGTCGCGCGGCGCAATTGAGCGCCTTTTTTCGTGACCCGCAGGT
The DNA here is from genome assembly GCF_019710535.1 of Pseudomonas sp. 3-2. NCBI lineage: Bacteria > Pseudomonadati > Pseudomonadota > Gammaproteobacteria > Pseudomonadales > Pseudomonadaceae > Pseudomonas > Pseudomonas sp. 3-2. The sequence continues at coordinate 5,961,486 of NZ_CP081200.1, forward strand.
ACTGGCCCTGAGTAAAACCTTGCAAGCCGCCGGTGTCGACGGCTTCTGAACACGCAATCCCCGGCCCACCGGGAACCCAAGTCCGCCGGAGCGCTCCAACAGCGCAGTGCTTCACCGATACGATTGCCTTTGCACATGGAGCTTTTATGAAATTTCTCGCACCGCTCGCCCTGCTGTCTTTCTGCGCAGTCCTCGCCGCCCCCGTGATGGCCGACGAAGACGCGCCGGGCCTGACCGGTTGTGCTGCCAAGAAGCAGGGCATCATCAATCAGATCGAACAGGCCAAGTCCCGCGGCAATGCCGACCAGCAGGCCGGCCTCGAAACCGCCCTGCGCGAAGTCACCGAACACTGCACCGACGCCGGCCTGAAGAAAGAGCGGGAAAACAAGGTACTCGACGCCAAGCACGAAGTGAGCAGGCGTCAGGCTGATCTGGACAAGGCCATGAAGAAGGGCGATCCGGAGAAGATCGACAAGCGCAAGAACAAGCTCGCTGAATCGCGCAAGGAATTGCAGGACGCGCTGGACGAACTCGACAAGTAAGAAAGCCGGGGATCACGGCCAAAGGCTGTGATCCCTTGAACATCAGTGGTCGCGAAACTCTTTATGGCAGGCACTGCAGGCTTCTTCGACTTTCTGCACGGCCGGCCCCAGGTTGCTGGCCTTGTAGGGTTGAACCTTGCTGGCGATCACCAGTTCACCGGTGGCCGCCTCAAGGGTGCGGGCCATTTCCTGGAAACGGGCCTGTTTCTGCCAGACATCGTCCTTGGCGCTGGTGTGATCTTCTTCGCGCACCTGCGGAAAATGTTTCCACGGCTCATGAGACAACGCATCGAGCTTGACCGCGCCTTCGGCGAATTTCGCTCCGTCGAACGGGATGCGCCCACGCAACATGCCACCCAGGTCTTCGCCGGTCCTGAGCATCTGCTTGAAGATCGCCTTGCGCTGGCCCAGCGGGGAATTCGGGTCGACACCGCCACAGGCGGACAAGGTCAGACAGGCCAGCAATACAACAGAAGTTCTTTTAAGAGTCATGGTGGCTTCAGGTCACGGAAATCGGCGGCCAGTATCCTCGGGTCACCGCCAAACACCAATAGCCCTATTAACAATAAGGGTTGCTTGAGCGCATGGAGCACTTCAGCAACCGGCACAGGAAATTCTCCATGAACAGCCGCTTCAAGGCTTGGCGTCATCCGCTCATCGTCACCCTGCCGCTGCTGGCGATCCTCGCCGGCTGCACCGGTGGCGACAGCGCCAAGCCGAAAACCCACGCCCTGGCCACCTACTCCAGCGCCACTTGGGAAGCGTTGCCTGCGGTGTCCGACAGCGATCTGGTGGCCGGTTTCGGTTCGTGGCGCAGCGCCTGCACCCGGCTCAAGGCTGACCCGGTCTGGGGCCCGACCTGTGCAGCCGCCGCCAATGTCCCGCAAAGTGCCGGCGACATCCGCGCCTTCCTCAAGCAGAACCTCGACGTCTTCGGCCTGCGCGCCGAAAACGACAATCCCAACGGCCTGATCACCGGCTACTACGAACCGGTCTATCCCGGCAGCCTGACGCAAACCGCCACCGCCACCGTGCCGGTGTATGGCGTGCCCGAAGACATGATCATTGTCTCGCTGGACAGTATTTACCCGGAACTCAAAGGCAAGCGCCTGCGTGGCCGCCTCGAAGGTCGCGTGCTCAAGCCTTACGACGATGCGGCGACCATCGAAAGCCAAGGCGCCAAGGCGCCGGTCGTGGCGTGGCTGACCGATCCAATGAACCTGCAATTCCTGCAGATTCAAGGTTCGGGGCGGATTCAGACCGATGACGGTCGCCAGCTGCGCATCGCCTACGCCGACCAGAATGGTCACCCGTACCGACCGATCGGCCGCTGGCTGGTGGAACAGGGCGAGCTGAAAAAAGAAGAGGTGACCATGGGCGCGATCAGCAACTGGGCCAAGGCCAACCCATCGCGCATTCCGGAACTGCTGGCGAGCAATCCGAGCTACGTGTTTTTCACCCGCAACCCGGACAGCAACGAAGGGCCGCGCGGCTCGCTGAATGTGCCGCTGACCGCCGGTTACAGCGCGGCAGTGGACCGCAAGGTGATTCCGCTGGGCAGCCTGTTGTGGCTGTCGACCACTCGCCCCGACGGCACGCCGCTGGTACGCCCGGTGGCTGCGCAGGACACTGGCGGCGCGATTGCCGGTGAGGTTCGCGCGGATCTGTTCTGGGGCACCGGCGATGCCGCCGGGCAACTGGCGGGCGACATGAAACAGCAAGGACAGATCTGGATGCTCTGGCCGAAAGGCGCGGCGTTGCCGCAAGTGCCGCAGGTAGCCGACAAGCCGTAAGCACAATGCAAAAGATCGCAGGCCTCGTCAGCCTGCGATCTTTTCAGGTTCAGATCGAAACGAAGAAGAAGCTGGCAATCAGCACCATCCCGACAAACCAGACCAACGAGCGCAAAGCCGCCCAGTCCGCCAGATAGCAAATGATGTAGAGCAGTCGACTGGTGATGAACAGCACCGCCAGCACATTGACCGTCACCAGCTCTGCCGTGCCCACCAGGTGCGCGACGATCACCGCCGCCGCAAACGCCGGGGTCACTTCAAAACTGTTCAGCTGCGCCGCATGGGCACGGCGCGCCACGCCATCCACGCTGTCCAGAAAGTCCCGGGGATCATGATTGTCCCGCAGTCTGAAACCACCCGAGGCCTTGGCCACGACGGTGCACAGATAGGGCAGAAAAATCGCGATCAACACACACCACAAAGCCACCGTCATAACACCGTCCTTCTTTCGAGTTTTAGAGTTGCCGGGCGCTCAGAACTTCATCACCAACATGCCGATCAGCACCAGCCCACAGGCTAAGAGCCGCGGCCGGCCGAAAGGTTCTTTCAGGTAACGCATGCCGAACAGCACCACCAGGATCACGCTGATTTCACGCAACGCCGCTGCTTCGGCAATCGAGCCCAACTGCATCGCCCACAGCACCAGAGCGTAGCTGAACAACACGCAGAACCCGACCGCCAGTCCCAGCTTCCATTGCTCGCGCCAGAACAGCTTGAACGCCGGCCGCTTGGCCACCCACGCCAGCAACGGGAAAGGCCAGGCACTGAGCAGCGTGACCCAGACCAGGTAATCCAGCGGATGCGACCAGCGCCGCAACGCCTGACCGTCGATGTAGGTGTAGCAACCGATGCACAAGCCGATCAGCGCCACTACCGGCAGCATCGCCCACGGCAAATGTTTCCCGCCGCCGCCCTGCCAGAGCAGGCAAGCCATGCCCAGCGGGATCAACAGGATTCCGAAGATTTGCTGGGTGGTCAGCACTTCGCCGGCGAAGATCAGGGTCAGCGCCAGCACCACCAGCGGCGACAATCCGCGCATCAACGGATAGACCAGCCCCAGGTCGCCGACCCGATAGGCCTGGATCAACAGGTAGCGATAAAGCAGCTCGAACGCCGCCGACGCCAGAATCCACGGCCAGATTTCCGCCGGCGGCAGGCTGATGAAAGGCATCGCCAGCGCCACGAACAACAGCGCCACGGTGTCCATGCAGGCCACCACCAGCAGCCGTTCGGCGCTGAACTTGATCAACGTGTTCCACGCTGCGTGCAACAGCGCCGCCACCAACACCAGAGCTGTCGCCAGCACGTGCCACTCCTTTGTTCTTGTTGTTGAACCTGAGCCAATTAGTCAGATTATTGATTCGCGATGTGTCAGCAGCTGTTTATACTGCAAGCGACCACGCCGCACTCAGTTGCGCACAGATAAATTCCAATAATTCCTGCCTGCCCCGTTCTCGCCCGAGACCGGTCGCCGGCCTGCGTATGCCTGATCAAAGCGTCAAGACTACCGACAGAGACCTTGCGCATGCCACTCGCTTTGCTTGCACTCGCTGTTGCCGCTTTCGGCATCGGCACCACTGAATTCGTCATCATGGGCCTGCTGCCCGATGTCGCCCGCGACCTCGCGGTGAGCATTCCCCACGCTGGCCTGTTGATCACCGGCTACGCCCTGGGCGTAGTGTTCGGTGCGCCGATCCTCGCGATCGGCACCGCCAACATGCCACGCAAGGCCACGTTGCTGGGCATGACGCTGATGTTCATCCTCGGCAACGTGCTGTGCGCACTGGCGCCGAACTACGCAACGCTGATGGCGGCGCGAGTGGTCACCGCGCTGTGCCACGGGGCGTTCTTCGGCATCGGTTCGGTAGTGGCCGCCGGGCTGGTCGCACCGAACAAGCGGGCGCAGGCGATTGCCATGATGTTCACCGGCCTGACCCTGGCCAACGTTCTCGGCGTACCGCTGGGCACCGCGCTCGGCCAGTACGCCGGCTGGCGTTCGACCTTCTGGGCGGTCTCGGTGATCGGTGTGATCGCCGCCCTCGCCCAATGGCTGTGGTTGCCGAAACATATCCCGATGGACAAGGCCAACCTCGCCAGCGAGTTCAAGGTGCTGGGCAAGGTCAACGTGTTGCTGGCACTGGGCATGAGCGTGCTGGCATCCACCAGCCTGTTCAGCGTGTTCACCTACATCGCGCCGATTCTGCAGGACATCACCGGCGTAAGCCCTCACGGCGTGACGGTGATGCTGCTGTTGTTCGGTGTCGGTTTGACCGGCGGCAGCATGCTCGGCGGACGCCTGGCCGACAGCCGCCTGCTGCCGTCGCTGGTGGGTGTTGCGCTGGCGGTGGTGGTGATTCTGGCGGCGTTCAGCCAGACCAGTCGCTCGGTGGTTCCGGCGGCAATCACATTGGTGCTGTGGGGGATTTTTGCCTTCGCCCTGTGTCCGATCCTGCAACTGCTGATCATCGATCAGGCGCATGAAGCACCGAACCTCGGTTCGACCCTGAACCAGAGCGCGTTCAACCTCGGCAATGCGGCCGGCGCTTGGATCGGCGGATTGGTGGTGGCCAGTGGCGCGGATCTGGCGGACCTGCCGTGGACCGGCGCGCTGGTAGGCGTGCTGACCGTGCTGACGGCGCTGTTTTTCATCTACCTGCAACGTCGGGGTGTCGCTGCGGTCAATGTGTCCGGCTGATTTTCCCGGGGGACACAATTGTGTCCCCACCCGCCGTCAGCCCATCCAACCCTTGCGTCCATGAATGGGCGCGCTGTCTTTTCACCCCCCATCCAAAGGACCCCGGATGCTTGAACTCGTCGCCGCTTTCATCTGCCTCACCACCCTCCTCACCTTTGTGAATTTCCGCTTCATCGGCCTGCCCCCGACCATCGGCGTGATGGTTACCGCACTGATGTTTTCCCTGTTGCTGCAAGGCTTGAGCCTGCTCGGTTACCCCGGTCTGGAAGAGCGCGTGCAGCAACTGATCGGCCAGATCGACTTCGGCGATCTGCTGATGAACTGGATGCTCTCGTTCCTGCTGTTCGCCGGCGCCTTGCACGTGAACCTGAACGACCTGCGCAGCTACCGTTGGCCCATCGGCCTGCTGGCGACCTTCGGCGTACTGATCGCCACCGCCGTGATCGGCAGCCTCGCCTATTACATTTTTGCCCTGTTCGGCTGGCACGTGAGCTTCCTCTACTGCCTGTTGTTCGGCGCGCTGATTTCCCCGACCGACCCGATTGCGGTCCTCGGCGTGCTGCGTACGGCCAATGCCTCGAAGCCGCTGAAGACCACCATCGTCGGCGAATCGCTGTTCAACGACGGCACCGCCGTAGTGGTGTTCACCGTGCTGCTGGGCATCGCGCAACTGGGCGAAACCCCGACTATCGGCGCCACGGCCATGCTGTTTGCTCATGAAGCCATCGGTGGCGTGCTGTTCGGCGGGCTGATCGGTTATCTGGTGTACCTGATGATCAAGAGCATCGAGCAGCACCAGATCGAAGTCATGCTGACCCTGGCCTTGGTGATCGGCGGTTCGGCGATGGCCACCGAGCTGCACGTGTCTGCGCCGATTGCGATGGTGGTCGCCGGTCTGATCATCGGCAACCTCGGTCGCAACCTGGCGATGAACGACATGACGCGCAAATATATGGACGGTTTCTGGGAGTTGCTCGACGACATGCTCAACGCCTTGCTGTTCGCGCTGATCGGGATGGAGCTGTTGCTGCTGCCGTTCAACTGGCTGCACGTGGCGGCGGCGAGTTTGCTGGCGCTGGCGATTCTGCTGTCGCGCCTGCTCACCGTGGCCCCGGCCATCGTCTTGCTGCGGCGCTGGCGCACGGTGCCGCGCGGCACGATCCGGATCCTGACCTGGGGCGGATTGCGCGGCGGTGTTTCGGTGGCACTGGCCCTGGCCCTGCCGTTGGGCCCGGAGCGCGATCTGCTGCTGAGCATCACTTACATCGTGGTGCTGTCGTCGATCCTGTTGCAGGGCCTGACCATCGGCAAACTGGTCAAGCACGCAACCCGCGATGAGCCGGCGACCGCTGCCGAGCCCGCGCACCATTGATCATTTCTTGATCCGCTGCGGATCGGGCTTTTCGGCCTGGTCCGCAGATTCCTTCGGCGCATCCGTTTCTTTCGGCGCACCGCTTTCACTGCGGATCTGCGCATGACTGATCAGGGCAAAGATGAAACTGCCGCCGATGATGTTTCCCGCCAGCGTCGGCCCGGCAAACACCGCCCAGAAGTCACTCCACGGCAACTCGCCGGCAAACACCAGATACGACACCTCCGCCGACCCCACCACGATGTGAGTGAAATCGCCCAGTGCCATCAGATAGGTGATGAGGATGATGATCCACATCTTCGCGCTTTCCATGGACGGGATCATCCAGACCATGGTGGCGATCATCCAGCCCGAGACGATGCCCTTGGCGAACATCTGACTCGCATGGTTCTCCATGACCTTGCGGCCGATTTCGAGGAAGGCCTCGTCGGTCTTGCTGTCGAAGATCGGCAGTTCGAGCATCACGTACGCCACCAGAATCGTCCCGCACAGGTTGCCGAACAGCACCACGGTCCAGAGCCGGATCAACCGGCCGAAATTGGCCAGGGTCGGCTTGGTCATCACCGGCAGCACGGCGGTCAGGGTATTTTCGGTAAACAGTTGCTGGCGGGCGAGAATCACCGCGAGAAAGCCTGCGCAGTAGCCGAAGCTGGCAATCACTTTGAATTCGTCGCCGTCGGGCAGACGCGAGTTGAGCAGGCCCATGCCCATCAGCGACAGGCCCATGGTCAGCCCGGCTGCCAGCGCCGACCACCACAGCGCGGCGATGCTGCGCTCCAGTTCCTGGTCGCCTTGTTTGCGGATGATTTCATGCAGGACCGCCGCCCGGGGCGGCTGGTTTTTCTCGACTTCGTGTTGTTCCTTGGCCGAGAGGTCGGGGGTCTTGCCGTCTGTTGGGGTGGTCATGGCGTGGGAACCGTAGAGGGGCTTTTAGCTACGACCCCTGCGGTTCATGGCTGTTCAGTAGCCAGATAAATCTTCGGTGACTGCACAACCGCTTTCGCGAGCAAGCCCGCTCCCACAGTTGACCGAGTTGCGGGAGGAGCACGGGGTCTAATGTGGGAGCGGGCTTGCTCGCGATGGGGGCACCGCCGATATCATTCGGTAACGGGCACGTCATCCTTGAACTGGTCTTTTACGTACCTGATTTCGGTTCGCCCGTGCGGCGCCGGCAGGCCGTCTTCGCCGAGGTTGACGAAGACCATCTTCTCGACGGTCAGGATGCTCTTGCGGGTGATCTTGTTGCGCACTTCGCAGGTCAGGGTGATCGAGGTGCGGCCGAACTCGGTGGCGGTGATGCCCAGTTCGATGATGTCGCCCTGGCGCGAGGCGCTGACGAAGTTGATTTCGGAAATGTACTTGGTCACCACACGCTGGTTGCCCAGTTGAACGATGGCGTAGATCGCCGCTTCCTCGTCGATCCAGCGCAGCAGGCTGCCGCCGAACAGGGTGCCGTTGGGGTTGAGGTCTTCGGGTTTTACCCACTTGCGGGTGTGGAAATTCATCTTCACTCCTGAGCGTCTTGCCGAATGATGGCGCCATCTTGGCAGACTGAGCGGTCATGCTCCATGAGGCTTCTACTATGGTCGCGATTGGCGATCTTCATCTGGCCGACAGAAACCCTTTGGAAGATCAGTCTAGACGGCTATAATCGCCCCCGTTTCAAAACGGTAACCTTCACTTGCTACCGTTTTCCCGCCACCTGTCCGAGGGGCGCTGCAGCAGGTTCAACCTGTCAGGCTCGGATGGGGCGTTGACCGGCTCAGGCCGGACACTAAACGCACAACGGCGCCCATTCGCATACATTACGAATGGAGGCTCTTCATGAGCGCTGTTATCACGCCTGCCGATTTTAACGATTACAAAGTTGCCGACATGTCCCTGGCTGCCTGGGGCCGTCGCGAAACCATCATCGCCGAATCGGAAATGCCGGCCCTGATGGGTCTGCGCCGCAAGTACGCTTCCGAGCAGCCTTTGAAAGGCGCAAAAATCCTCGGCTGCATCCACATGACCATTCAGACCGCCGTGCTGATCGAAACCCTGGTTGCCCTGGGTGCCGAAGTGCGCTGGTCGTCCTGCAACATTTTTTCGACTCAGGACCAGGCCGCCGCTTCCATCGCCGCTGCCGGCATCCCGGTTTTCGCCTGGAAAGGCGAGACTGAAGAAGAGTACGAGTGGTGCCTGGAGCAGACCATCCTGAAGGATGGCCAGCCATGGGACGCCAACATGATCCTCGACGACGGCGGCGACCTGACCGAGCTGCTGCACAAGAAATACCCACAGGTTCTGGACCGCGTCCACGGCGTGACCGAAGAAACCACCACCGGCGTACACCGTCTGCTGGACATGCTGGCCAAGGGCGAGCTGAAAATCCCGGCCATCAACGTCAACGACTCGGTGACCAAGTCCAAGAACGACAACAAGTACGGCTGCCGTCACAGCCTGAACGATGCCATCAAGCGCGGCACCGACCACTTGCTGTCCGGCAAGCAAGCGCTGGTCATCGGCTACGGTGACGTGGGCAAGGGTTCGGCCCAGTCCCTGCGTCAGGAAGGCATGATCGTTAAGGTTTCCGAAGTCGACCCGATCTGCGCCATGCAAGCCTGCATGGACGGTTTCGAACTGGTTTCGCCGTTCATCGACGGTATCAACGACGGCACTGAAGCGAGCATCGACAAAGCGCTGCTGGGCAAGATCGACCTGATCGTGACCACCACCGGTAACGTCAACGTTTGCGACGCAAACATGCTCAAAGCCCTGAAGAAGCGCGCCGTTGTCTGCAACATCGGTCACTTCGACAACGAAATCGACACCGCTTTCATGCGCAAGAACTGGGCATGGGAAGAAGTGAAGCCACAGGTACACAAGATCCACCGTACTGGTGCTGGCTCGTTCGACCCACAGAACGACGACTACCTGATCCTGCTGGCCGAAGGCCGTCTGGTGAACCTGGGCAACGCTACCGGTCACCCAAGCCGCATCATGGACGGTTCGTTCGCCAACCAGGTGCTGGCGCAGATCTTCCTGTTTGGCCAGAAGTACGCCGACCTGTCGCCAGCCCAGAAAGCCGAGCGCCTGACCGTTGAAGTACTGCCGAAGAAACTCGACGAAGAAGTGGCCCTGGAAATGGTTCGCGGCTTCGGCGGTGTGGTCACTCAACTGACCAAGCAACAGGCTGACTACATCGGCGTGACCGTCGAAGGCCCGTTCAAGCCGCACGCTTACCGCTACTGATTGACGCGGCGGCCTGCTCTCCCTGTGGGAGCGGGCTTGCTCGCGAAAGCGGAATGTCATTCAACATTGATGTTGCCTGACCCACCGCTTTCGCGAGCAAGCCCGCTCCCACATCGGCGGTGCAAGCCTCACAGGCTTCGTGTTTCCAAGGGTATTCCCATGTCCCAAGACCGTCGCTACAGCTTCGAGTTCTTCCCGACCAAGACCGATGCTGGGCATGAAAAACTGCTCGCCACTGCCCGTCAGTTGGCCACCTACAACCCTGACTTCTTTTCCTGCACCTACGGCGCGGGCGGTTCGACCCGTGACCGCACGCTGAACACCGTGTTGCAGCTGGAAAGCGAAGTCAAAATCCCCGCCGCCCCGCACCTGTCGTGCGTCGGCGACAGCAAGGACGACCTGCGCGGCCTGCTGAACGAGTACAAGGCCGCCGGCATCAAGCGCATCGTCGCCCTGCGCGGTGACCTGCCGTCCGGCATGGGCATGACCAGCGGCGAGCTGCGTCACGCCAATGAACTGGTTGAATTCATTCGTGAAGAAACCGGCAATCATTTCCACATCGAAGTCGCCGCCTACCCGGAGATGCACCCGCAAGCGCGCAACTACGAGGACGATCTCGCCAACTTCGTGCGCAAGGCCCGTGCCGGCGCCGACAGCGCGATCACTCAGTACTTCTTCAACGCCGACAGCTACTTCTACTTTGTCGACCGTTTGCAGGCGCTGGGCGTGGACATTCCGGTCGTGCCGGGGATCATGCCGATCACCAACTACAGCAAACTCGCGCGTTTCTCCGATGCCTGCGGTGCGGAAATCCCGCGCTGGATTCGCAAGCAGCTGGAAGCCTACGGCGATGACAGCCAAAGCATTCAGCGTTTTGGCGAACAAGTCGTCACGGAAATGTGCGAACGCCTGCTGCAAGGCGGCGCACCCGGCCTGCACTTCTATTCCATGAACCAGGCCGAACCGAGTCTGGCGATCTGGAATAACCTGAAGCTGCCGCGCTAAAAAGACGTCACCGCAGGACCAGAAGATCGTAGCCGCGACAGCGCCAACAGCGTTTTCGCCGCTGCGATCTTTTGCTTTTAACGCCCGAAACAGAGCTTCTGCGGCCAGTTTCTGGCTCTTTGCCGTTTCTCGTCGTAATCTCAAGCCATGCCTTTGATCACGCAGTTATTCGCCGTGCTGGTTTTTGCTTGCCTGAGCTTTGCGGCTCGGGGCGAGAAGCTGCGTATCGTCACCGAACCGTGGGCGCCGTACGTCTATGAACAAGGCGGCAAGAACCTCGGTCTCGATTACGAAACCACCGCCATCGTGTTCAAGCGCCTGGGCATTGAAGTCGAATGGCAGTTCCTGCCGTGGAAACGCTGCCTGTCGATGCTCGAAACCGGCCAGGCCGACGGCGCGCTGGATATCTTCCACAGCGATGAACGCGACGCCACCCTGCTCTATCCGAGCGAACCGCTGTCGGACGTCGAGTTCGTGATGTTTTACGCCAACGACCGCCCGCACCCTTTTCGCAGCCTCGAAGACCTCAAGGGCCTGACCATCGGTACGTCGCCGGGCTATCTGTACAGCCCCGACTTTCGCGAATCGACGCTGTTCACCCGCGAGCCGGCCCCAACCCACGAAGCCAACTTCGGCAAACTGGTGCGCGGGCGTATCGACCTGCTGATTACCGACCGCCGCGTGGGCCAGCATTTGCTCGATGAATTGGATATCCGCAACCAGATCACTGAAAACCCCACGGTCATCAGCCGCCAGAGCCAGTTTCTGGCCGTGCGACGCAATGCGGGGATGGATTTGCTGGTGCAGCGTTTCGGTGCCGAACTGAAGCGTTTCAAGCGCGAACCGGCCTATGCGGAGCTCAGCGCCCGCTACGGCGCAGCCCCCGCCCTGGCGGCACCGCTGGGCAACGCCACCGCCAGCGGCAAAACCGTTGAGCAGCAGGAAAGCGGCGCGCAGTGATTGCTCTGTTATACTCCGGCGTTCCCGCCAGGCTCACGCCCGGACGCCCGGAACCGTAACAGGCCTCCCGACCCGCTACAGCGCAGCTTTTCAGCCCGCGCGAGCGCTCCGGACGTGCCTTCGGAACCGCAGCAGGACCGGACGGGATTGCGTCCTCTTAAACGCCATTCGCGCCAGGCAAGACTCCCATTGGGCCAAGCCCTAACTAAAACAGGATTACTCATGTCCTTTGCTTCCCTCGGTCTCTCCGAGGCTTTGGTCCGCGCTATCGAAGATGCGGGCTATACCGAGCCTACTCCGGTGCAACAGCGGGCCATTCCCGCCGTGTTGCAAGGTCGCGACCTGATGGTTGCGGCTCAGACAGGTACTGGTAAAACCGGCGGTTTCGCCCTTCCGATCCTGGAGCGGCTGTTTCCCAACGGTCACCCGGACAAATCCCAGCGTCACGGCCCGCGCCAACCGCGCGTGCTCGTGCTGACCCCTACCCGCGAACTCGCGGCGCAGGTTCACGACAGTTTCAAGATCTACGCCCGCGACCTGAAATTCGTCAGCGCGTGCATCTTCGGCGGCGTCGGCATGAACCCGCAGGTTCAGGCCATGTCCCGTGGCGTTGACGTGCTGGTGGCGTGCCCCGGTCGTTTGCTCGACCTGTGCGGCCAGGGCAGCGTCGATCTGTCCCACGTCGAAATTCTCGTGCTCGACGAAGCCGACCGCATGCTCGACATGGGCTTCGTCCATGACGTGAAGAAAGTCCTCGCGCGCCTGCCGGCCAAACGCCAGAACCTGCTGTTCTCGGCGACCTTCTCCAAAGACATCACCGATCTTGCCGGCAAGCTGTTGCACAACCCGGAACGCATCGAAGTGACGCCGCCGAACACCACGGTCGAGCGCATCGAACAACGCGTGTTCCGTCTGCCGGCCAGCCACAAGCGTGCGCTGCTGGCCCACCTGATTACCGCCGGAGCGTGGGAACAGGTGCTGGTGTTCACCCGCACCAAGCACGGCGCCAACCGTCTGGCCGAGTACCTGGACAAACACGGCCTGCCGGCTGTGGCGATCCACGGCAACAAGAGCCAGAACGCCCGCACCAAAGCCCTGGCCGACTTCAAGGCCGGTGAAGTGCGCATTTTGGTTGCCACCGACATCGCCGCCCGTGGCCTGGACATCGACCAGTTGCCACACGTGGTCAACTTCGAACTGCCGAACGTCGATGAAGACTATGTGCACCGTATCGGCCGTACCGGCCGGGCCGGTCGTTCGGGCGAGGCGATCTCCCTGGTCGCGCCGGACGAAGAAAAACTGCTGAAAAGCATCGAACGCATGACCAAGCAGAAAATCGCCGACGGCGACCTGATGGGCTTCGATGCCAGCACCATCGAGGCCGAGAAGCCGGAAGCCCGTGAACGTCCGGACATGCGCAACCCGCGCAATGCCCGTGGCCCACGCGGCGACGGCCCGAATGGCGGCGGCGGTGGCGGCGGTCGTAAAGACAAAGGCAAAGACAAGGGCAAGGAAAAACCGGCCGGCGAACGTGGCGAGCGTCCAGCCCGTCAACAGAAGCCGCGTGAAGGCACCCCGGCCCGCGAACAACGCCAGCCAAGCCAGCCGCCACGCGCCGCTGCTGACCGTGCTCCGGACGAATTCCTCGACGACGATATCGATAACTTCGGTAACCGCGTTGATTACGTGCCGAAGCAGGCTCCGGCCGGTGGTCGCAACCGTCGTCCAGGCGCTCCGGCGCAAGGCGCAGGTTCGGGCGCACCACGCGGCGGTCAGTCGCAAGGTCGCCAGAACGGCCCGCGCAACAGCAACGGCTCGAGCACCGGCACCCCGCCAGGCAAACGCAGTGGCCCACGCAACGGTGCTCCGCGTGACGGCCAGGGTCGTCGCGATGAGAACCCGCGCAACCGCCGTCCGGCCCGTGACGACCAGCAACGCGCTGAACCGGCCGTGCAGAACCCGCGCAGCAGCGGCCCGAAGATCATGCACAAGGAATCGAAAGCCGACCGCTTCCCGACGCCTGAGCAGCTGGATCAACTGCCAAGCCGCCCACGCGGTGAAAAACCGGCCTTGCTGACCCGCAATCGCTGAGTTTTCGACTGCAATGAAAAATGCCCCGGCCTGAAAACCGGGGCATTTTTTGTGCGCCGCTGAAACGAAAGTGGCGGCAGGCAATAAAAAACGCCCCCGATCGCAAGACCGGGGGCGTTTTTGTATGGCCGGCGAAAATTACTTCGCTTTGACACCTTCGAACGAGATGTACAGGTCGACTTTGTCAGACTGTGGACCCAGGTCCATCATCTTGCCGAAATCAGAACGCTTGATGCTGGTAGTGCCTTCGAAGCCGGCACGGTAGCCGCCCCATGGATCCTTGCCTTCACCCAGGAAAGTGGCCTTGACCACGATCGGCTTGGTCACGCCGTGCAGGGTCAGGTCACCCGTCACGTCGGCAGTGTCTTTGCCATCGGCGTTCTTGCCGGTGGACTTGACGCTGGTGGAGACGAACTTGGCATCAGCGTATTTGCCCACGTCCAGGAAGTCTTTGCTGGAGATGTGCTTGTCACGCTCGGCGTGGTTGGTGAACACGCTGGCGGTCTTCACGTCGAACTCGATCTTGCTGTCTTCAGGCTTGGCAGCATCGAAGCTGAACTTGCCGCTGATGTCCTTGAAGGTACCGGTGATGTAGCTGTAGCCCAGGTGGCTGATCTTGAAGTCGACGAAGGCGTGCTGGCCTTCTTTGTCGACTACGTAGTCAGCGGCCATCACGTTGGCGGACAGGACGGCAGAGCCGATTGCCAGAGCGGCCAGAGTCTTTTTCAACATGCTTTGTTTTCCTTTGGAGTCGAGGTTGAACATCAGGCTTTGCGTCCCAGCATTCGTGTCAGGGTCGCATCACGATCGATAAAGTGGTGCTTCAATGCTGCCAACGCATGGAGACCGGAAAAAATTACCAGCGCCCACGCCAGCCAGAGATGAATCACACCGGCGGTATCTGCCTGATCCGGTAGTCCGGAAACCAGTGCAGGAACTTCAAACAGGCCAAACACCGGAATCCCGACACCGTCTGCGGTGGAAATCAGGTAACCGGCAATCATCACGGCGAACAGCGCAAGGTAAAGAAACCCATGGCCGAACTTCGCACCGATGCGGGTCATGCGGCTGTAGCTTTGCAACGTTGGCGGCGGTGGACTGACAAAGCGCCACAACACCCGCAACACCATCACACCCAGCAGCACCAGACCGATGCTCTTGTGCAGATCCGGCGCGTCTTTGCGCCAGGTGCTGTAGTAATCCAGCCCCACCATCCACAGACCGAGCGCGAACAGCCCGAAGACCGCCAGCGCCACACCCCAGTGCATGAAGATGCTGACCCAACCGTAGCGCGAAGAAGAGTTACGTAGCTGCATTGCCCAAATCCTGTGAGAACTGCGAACCAAGACTAGCGAGTTATCTATCGAATTAAAGCGGAAAATTTTGCTTTGAAATATCGAGAAATACGATCAAGAGTCTTGAACAGGGGAGTTAAGGAAAGATTAAAGACAAAAGTGTGGCGGGATGTTGTGAATCCCACGCAAAAAAAAGCGCGGCTTGAAAGCCGCGCTTTTTCATTCACCGCAAAGCCTTACTGCGCTTTGGTCTCGGTGGTTGCCGCCGGTTTGGCCGCTGGCTTCTTCGCCGGCTCAGCCTTTTTCGCTGCAGGTTTGGCCGGGGTTTTTTTCGCCTCGGTCTTGGCCGCCGGTTTCTTCGCTGCTGGTTTGGCTGCCGCTTTCTTCGCCGGCTCGGCTTTCACCGGGGCCGCTGGCTTCGGTGCTTCCACCGGGGCTGGCGCAGGGGCCGGAGCCGGTGCAGGCGCTGGAGCGGCTGGAGCAGGTGCCGGCTCTGGCGCTTTCACTGGCTCTGGCTTCTTGTCGTCGTCCGAACCGCCGAACAGGTTGGTGAAGAAGTTGCCTTTCTTCGCCGCTACTGCCGCGCCCGCACCCGCTGCTGCGGCGGTGGCCGCTGCCGGGCCGACTTTGGCCGGTTCGAAGGATTTGCCCGCCGCCAGGTCTTCAACCTGACTGGCTGCACGCTGGCCGGTGCGCAGTGCGCCTTCCAGCGTGCCCGGGTACAAGGTGTCGGTGTGTTCGCCGGCAAACGCTACGCGCTGCAGCGGACGCTCCCACAGGCGCCAGTATTTGCTGATCTGGCCAGGGCCGAAGGCCAGGTAGGAACCACCGGTCGATGGATCGGTGCTGTAGCGACGGATTTCATAACCGGTAAACGAACCACGAGCCTGTGGATAAAACGTGTGCAGGCGAATCAGCACCTGATCGACCATCTGCTTGTCGCCGAAGGCCTGCATGACGCGGGCGTTATCGCCGGACAGGTTGATCACCACGTTGGCGCCGCCCTTCAGGGCCGGCTCGATCCACAACATGCCAAGGCCGGTATTGCTGTAGATCTCGCCGGACATCCGCGCCTTGCTTTCCCATACCGGCGTCTTGAACTTCAGCATGATCTGGTCGCGCCAGCCGTAGTTGGTGCCTTTGATCGCGGCCAGGTGCTGGGCGTCCAGCGCCGGAGTCAGCTGGATCTTGTTGAGGGCGCGCAACGGCACCGCCAGCACCACGTAATCGGCCTGGTAGCCGACGCTGCCGACCTTGACGGTCACGCCGTCCTTGTCCTGGGTGATGGCAGATACTGGCGAGTTGGTCTTGATGGTTTTCAGCTGTTTGACGAAGGCCTGGGCCAGCACCGGGCTGCCACCGACCAGACGCGAAGCGCGCAGGTCACGGTCGGACACACCGCGATACACCCGGCTCTGCTGCGCGAAGTACAGCAGCGACAGGCGCGAAGGCTCGTCGTAGTGGGTGCGGATATCCTGGTTGATCAGCTGACGTGCGGTGGCCGGCAGGTTCTGCTTGTCGAGCCAGCTCGAGACGTTGATCTGATCCAGGGCGTGCAGGGTGTTGGTCGCCGCCGGGTTCTGCGGATCGTCGATCGAGCGCGCCAGATCGTCACGGGTTTTCTCGTAACGCTTCAGCGCTTCAGCCGTGGCAGGCTGTTTGGCGGTCAGGTCGGCGGCGGAGAAATACTCGCCGTCGATCAGGTAACCCGGGGTCCGTACGAATTCAGGGGCCGGCGTGGTGCTCAGCTTGAACGTCGAAACGTACTTGTTCAGCACCGGTTGAGTCTTGTCGTTGCCGATCCACTCGCTGGTGGCCATGCCCGAGCGACCGCCCAGGCTCGGCTTGGCTTCGAGCAGCGTGACCTGCCAGCCCTTGTTCTGCAGTTCGTAAGCCGCCGTCAGGCCCGACAGGCCGCCGCCGATCACGATTGCGGTTTTATCCTTGGCCAGCGCCGTAACGCTGAACAGCCCCAACACCACCAGCGCACAGGCGCGCAGCCAACCGACAGACATTCAGCGAACTCCGGAAATACACGTAGGAAAAAGCAGTTTTGCGGGTCAGACGACCCAAAGAACCGCGAAGAATACGTCAGCCATCAAAACGCCGCCAGCGACGTCTATCGGCCCATACAAAGTAGCTCAATCGACACAATGGGTTGTTCCGGCGCGATGCATTGCATAGGCTTGCGCGATTGTTTGCCCGCGCCTGACGCGAGCCGCCTCGAGGAGACTGAACATGGGCCTGAACAACCAGTGGATGCAACGCGATCTCGCGGTGCTGTGGCATCCCTGCACCCAGATGAAAGACCACGAACAGCTGCCGCTGATCCCGATCAAGCGCGGTGAAGGCGTCTGGCTGGAAGACTTCGAGGGCAAGCGTTATCTGGATGCGGTCAGCTCCTGGTGGGTCAACGTGTTCGGCCACGCCAACCCGCGCATCAACCAGCGCATCAAGGATCAGGTCGATCAACTGGAACACGTGATTCTGGCCGGTTTCAGCCATCAGCCAGTGATCGAACTGTCCGAGCGTCTGGTGAAGATGACGCCGGAAGGCCTGAACCGGGTGTTCTACGCCGATAACGGTTCGTCCTGCATCGAAGTCGCGCTGAAAATGAGCTTTCATTATTGGCTCAACCGCGGTCAGCCGAACAAGAAACGCTTCGTCACCCTGACCAACAGCTACCACGGCGAAACCATGGCGGCGATGTCAGTCGGTGACGTGCCGTTGTTCACCGAAACCTATAAAGCGCTGCTGATGGACACCATCAAGGTGCCGAGCCCGGATTGCTACCTGCGCCCGCAGGGCATGAGCTGGGAAGAGCATTCGCGCAACATGTTCGCGGCCATGGAACAGACGCTGGCGGAAAACCATGACAGCGTCGCTGCGGTGATCGTCGAGCCGCTGATCCAGGGCGCCGGCGGCATGCGCATGTATCACCCGGTGTACCTCAAGCTGCTGCGCGAAGCCTGCGACCGTTACGGCGTGCATCTGATCCACGACGAAATCGCCGTCGGCTTCGGCCGCACCGGGACGATGTTCGCCTGCGAACAGGCCGGCATCCGCCCGGACTTCCTGTGCCTGTCGAAAGCCCTGACCGGCGGCTATCTGCCATTGGCCGCGTGCCTGACCACCGACGAGGTGTACAGCGCGTTCTACGACGACTACCCGACCCTGCGCGCCTTCCTGCATTCGCACAGCTACACCGGCAACCCACTGGCGTGTGCGGCGGCGTTGGCGACTTTGGATATCTTCGAACAGGACAACGTGATCGAGAACAACCGGGCGTTGGCTCAACGCATGGCTTCGGCCACGGCGCATCTGGTGGATCATCCGAATGTTTCGGAAGTCCGGCAGACCGGCATGGTCCTGGCGATCGAGATGGTCAAGGACAAAGCCACGAAAGAGGCTTATCCGTGGCAGGAACGTCGCGGCCTGAAGGTGTTCCAGCATGCGCTGGAGCGTGGCGCGTTGCTGCGCCCGCTGGGCAGCGTGGTGTATTTCCTGCCGCCGTACGTGATCACCCCGGAGCAGATCGACTTCCTCGCCGAAGTCGCCAGCGAAGGCATCGACATCGCCACTCGTGACAGCGTCAGTGTGGCGGTGCCGAAGGATTTCCATCCCGGGTTTCGTGATCCGGGCTGATCCAAATTATTCAAGATCTGTGGTGCCTGGACTTCCGCTTTCGCGAGCAAGCCCGCTCCCACATTTGGAATGCATTTCCCTGTGGGAGCGGGCTTGCTCGCGAATGAAGTCGACACCGTTTTAACTGATTCACATCTTTCCAGAGACTCCGAATGAGACTGTCCCGCTTTTTTATCGACGCCCCGCTGAGCACTGGCGAACACGAACTGCCGGAAGCCCAGGCGCACTACATCAGCCGCGTGCTGCGCATGGCCGAAGGCGATGCGGTGCAGTTGTTCGACGGCTCCGGCCATGAGTTTCGCGGATCGCTGGTGGAAGTCGGCAAGAAGCGCGTGGTGGTGCAGATCGACGAGCAGTTCGCCGGTCAAGTCGAATCTCCGCTGCACATCCACCTCGGCCAGGGCCTGTCCCGGGGTGAGCGGATGGACTGGGCGATCCAGAAAGCCACCGAACTGGGCGTGACTGAAATCACCCCGATTTTCAGCGAGCGCTGCGAAGTCCGCCTCAAGGACGAACGCGCCGACAAACGCCTGCTGCACTGGCGTCAGGTGGCGATCAGCGCCTGCGAGCAATGCGGTCGGTCGCGGGTGCCGGTGATTCATCCACCGCTGTTGCTGGCCGATTGGCTGAAACAGACGCAAGCCGAACTGAAACTGGTGCTGCACCCGGTGGCCGAACCGCTGATCAGCCATGCCAAACCATCAACGCTGGCGTTCCTGATCGGCCCTGAAGGCGGCCTGTCCGACGCCGAAGTCGAGCAAGCCAAGGGCAACGGCTTCCACGCCGCCCGCCTCGGCCCGCGTGTGCTGCGCACCGAGACCGCGCCGGTTGTGGCACTGGCGGTGGCGCAGCAACTGTGGGGTGATTTCTAACCCGTCACTGCACCGGATCACTGGTTGGTCTGGCGATGATTGCCTTGAGTTCGCCGGTCATCGGGAATTCAAGGTTCAAACCCTTCGGCGGGATCGGCTGCTCGAACCACTTGCGGTAGATCCCGTTGATCTCCCCCGAGCTGTACAGGTCGGCCAACACGCCATTCACCAGCGCAAGAAACTGCGGATCATCCTTGCGCACCATGCAGCTGTAGATTTCCCGCGACTGCTCCTCCCCCACAACGACCCAGTTGTGCGGATCGCGTGCCTTGGCCCGCTCGCCGTAGAGCAACGCATCGTCCATGTAGAACGCCGCCGCGCGCCCCGATTGCAGCATCTGGAATGCCTCGCCGTGATCCTTGGCGCTGATGACGAACATGTTCAGTTTGTGGTCGAGGTTGTAGCTCTTCAGATAACGCTCGTTGGTGGTGCCGGCGGTGGTCACCACGTTCTTGCCGCGCAGGTCATCGAAGCTTTTGATGCCGCTGTCCCTGGCAGTCAGCAGCTGACCTTTGACGTAGATAAAACCGTAGGAGAACGCGACCTGCTTCTGCCGTTCGGCGGTTACCCCGGTGGAGCCGCATTCAAGGTCGACTGTGCCGTTCTGAACCAGCGGAATCCGCGTCTGCGACGTCACCAGGTTGTACTTCACCTTCAGCTCCGGCAGCGCCAGTTGCTGCTTGATGCGCTCGACGATCTTGCCCGCAAGCTCCACCGAATACCCCATCGGCTGCCCGGTGTGATCGCCCACATACGAGAACGGCACCGACGCATCGCGATACCCCAGGGTAATGCTGTTGGCGCTGGCAATCTTGCCAAGCGTACCGGTCAGCGGCACTTCATTGGCCTGAGCCTGAGCACCGAAAACCAGCGCCAGAGTGCAGCCGAGCAACGTGATTTTTTGCATTGTTATTCTCCGTTGTGGGTGGGGTGTTTTAGCAGAAACCGTCACGCCGCACGGGGATTGAACCCGTGCAGATCAATGGATGTGCGCTGCTGGCCGATCAGTTCGCTGAGCAACTGCCCGCTGCCGCAGGCCAGGGTGAAACCGAGCGCGCCGTGGCCGAGGTTGAGCCACAGATTGCGATAGGCCGTGGCGCCCAGCAGCGGAACGCCGGTGGGGGTGGCCGGACGCATGCCGGCCCATTCGACGGCGGCGTCATAGTGGCCGGCGTCGGGAAAGGTGTCGCGGGCCTGGCGCTTGATCAGCGCCAGTCGCTCGGGGTCCACCGCCGGGTCGAAACCGACGATGTCGACCATCGCCGCCACCCGCAGTTGTTCGCCGATACGCGCGTAGACGATCTTGCGGTCGTAGTCGGTGATGCTCACGCCCGGCGCCCGGTGCTCGTTGCCAATCGGCACGGTCAGGCTGTAGCCCTTCAGCGGATACAGCGGCAGGCGCAGGCCGGGCAGCGCGAGCAACGGGCTGCGATGGCCGGCGGCGATTACCAGTTGTTCGACCGGCAGGGTCTCTTCGCCAAGTTCAATGGCCGATACCGCGCCGTGGCTGTGACGAATGCCGGTGACTGCCTGACCGAGACGAAATTCGCAGCGGCCCGACGCTTCCAATCTCGCCGCCAACTGTTGGCAGAAACCGTGACAGTCACCGACTTCTTCATCCGGCGTGTAGATCGCGCCTACAAACGGCGCATCGGTCAGTGCCGTTTCCAGTTGCGCACATTCGGTGGCGGACAACACCTGCTGTTGCTGCGGATCGGCGAGGCCTTTGCGTGCATGCTCGAAGCTGGCGGCGTTGCGGAAGGTCACCAGTTTGCCGTTGCGCCGCCAATTGAAACCGGTGAGCCCGTCGTCCTCACGCCAGCGTTTCAGGGTGCTCTGGCTGAACAACGCCAGACGCAGCAGATGCGCAGCGTTCTCACGGTTGACCGAGGTGCGGCACGCGGCGAGAAACAAGGCCATCCAGCGCCACTGCGCCGGGTCCAGGCGCGGGCGCAATTTCAGCGGTGAATCGCCGCGCAGCATCCAGCCGATCGCCTGCAACGGCACGCCGGCATCGGCCAGCGGCGCGACGTAGCGGTAGGACAACTGGCCGCCGTTGGCGAAGCTGGTTTCGCTGCCCAGCGACTGCCGCGCCTCGACCACCGTCACCTCGAAGCCGTCGCGCACCAGCGCCCAGGCCGTTGCCAAGCCGATCACGCCGCCGCCGATGATGCACACACGCTGAGCCATGTCCGTCCTTAATCGTTCTTGAAGACGAGGCCGAGGTTAGGGCGAGGTGACAGGCGCCGAACAATGAATAAAGATGCCAAACCTATAAACAAAGGTTATGGGATCGTCATGCGCCTTCGACATATCGAGATTTTCCAGGCCATTCGCCAGACCGGCTCGATCAGCGCCGCTGCGCAGTTGCTGCACGTCTCGCAACCGGCGGTGACCAAGGTGTTGCAGCACGCCGAGCAGCAGTTGGGTTTTCCATTGTTTCTGCGGGTGCGCGGCAAGTTGCAGGCGACTCCGGAAGCGCTGGAACTTGAGCGCGAAGTCGACAAGGTCACCGAAAGCCTGCAAGGCGTGCGGCGTCTGGCCCAGAGCCTGCGCCGCGAACCCGGCCACAGCCTGCGGATCGGCGCGACCCCGGCGCTGGCGCTGTCGTTGCTGCCGCCGGCGATCCGGCAATGGACGGCACAGTTCCCGGACATCGCCTGCGAACTGTCGAGCGCCCACAGCCGCGAGCTGATGCAGAACCTGCTGATGCGCGAAGTGGACGTGGCCCTGACGTTGCAGTTGCCGGACCATCCGGGGCTGAAGGCCCAGGCATTGGCCTCGGGAGTTCTGGTGGCATTGGCACCGAGAGGTTATTGGCCGCAGGAAGATGCCGGTCAGCCGTTGCCGCTGATGGCGTTGGCGGGAGCGCCGCTGATCGGGCTGTCCAGCGCCGACCCGCTGGCCGCCCGCCTCGATAGTTATCTCGAAGCGGTCGAGCCACCGCCGCGTGTGCGGATTGCCGTGCAGACGTATTCGCTGGCGCGGGCGATGGTGGAGTCCGGCGCCGGGGTCGCGGTGATCGATCCGTTCACCGCGCTGGGTGCCTCATCGGCCACCACCACTATTCGCCCTCTCGCCCCGCCGCTGCCGATCACGCTGTACGCCGTGACCCGCGCCACCGAGCCACCGCCGCATACGCTGCATGATTTGCTGCAGATCTTCAGTCAGCGCGCCGGCGAACAACTCAACAACCTGAACCCTGCATAGATCTAATGTGGGAGCGGGCTTGCTCCCACAATGAATTGGGGATAACCCTGGTTAAAGGACGTAAAACAGAATCGCCACAAAATGCAGCAGGCTCCCGGCGATCACGAACAGATGCCAGATCCCGTGGGCATGCCGCAACCGATGGTCGAGGGCGAAGAAGATGATCCCCACGGTGTACAGCACGCCGCCCGACGCCAGCCAGGCAAACCCCGCCGTCCCGAGCGCTGCGATCAGTGGCTTGACCGCCACCAGCACGATCCAGCCCATCACCGCGTAGATCACGATCGACAGGATCCGCGCCTCCGAGCGCGGCTTGATCTCCTGCAGGATGCCGATCAGCGCCAGCCCCCAGACAATCCCGAACAGCGTCCAGCCCCACGGCCCGCGCAGGGTCACCAGGCAGAAAGGCGTGTAACTGCCGGCGATCAGCAGGTAGATCGAAAAGTGATCGACCTTCTTCATGATCGCTTTCTTGCGCCCGCGCACGCTGTGGTACACGGTGGACGCGCTGTAGAGCACCAGCAACGTAAAGGCATAAATCGCCACGCTGACGATCTTCCACGGGCTGCCGTCGAGGCTGGCAATCACCAGCATCCAGACGCCTCCGACAAACGCCGCTACCGCCCCGACCAGATGCGTCCAGGCGTTCAGTTTTTCTCCGTGATACATGTGTCGCACACCTCGATTTCATTTACTGCAGCGCGCAAGGCTCGGGCCTTGAGCGTAAAAGCGCAATGTTTCCGTTCAACGCAGGCAGGCACCTGTCCTGATATTTGGGCACAATCGAGCGATACCAAGAAGAGTCCGCGCCATGCTGATCGACGAAGAATTGACCCTGAAGAAACTCGAGGTGTTCCTCGCCTTCATGCGCACCGGCAACCTCGCCCGCGCCGCCGCCGAGTTGCAGACCAGCAACGTCAGCGTGCACCGCGCGATCCATTCGCTGGAAAGCGCCCTGCGCTGTCCGCTGTTCAAACACGAAGGGCGCAACCTGACACCGCTGGAAAGCGCCTACGTGCTCGAAGAGCGGGCGCAGAAGCTGATTCAGGACGTGGTCGAAAGCGTGCGCCTGACCCGCGAAGCCGCCGGGTTCTCGGCCGAGCGCTTCAAGCTCGGCTCGCTGTATTCGCTGACGGTGAAGACCGTGCCGCAATTGATCATGGGTTTGAAGATCCGCCGCAGCGAACTCAACATCGACCTGATTCTCGGCTCGAACATCGACCTGCTCTACAAGCTGAAAAACATGGAAGTCGACGCAATCCTGGTGTCGCTGGACGACACCGTCAACGACCCGGACTGCGAGCAGATTCCACTGTTTTCCGACGACATTTTCCTCGCCACCCCGGCCGATTCGCGCTTCGCCCAACGCAGCGAAGTGGACCTGGCGGAGGTGCGCGACGAAACCTTCATCACCCTCACCCAAGGCTTCGCCACCCACCAGGACGGCATCCGAGTGTTCCGGCAGGCGGGGTTCGAGCCGAAGGTAGCGATGCAGGTCAACGACATCTTCACCCTGCTGAGCATGGTCAGTTCCGGGGTCGGTTATGCGTTGCTGCCGGGGAGGATTGCGGCGGTGTACGAGAACCGGGTGAAGCTGATTCCGCTGCAGGAGAAGTACCGGTTGCAGCAGCACATTGGCGTGGTTTTTTTGAAGGCTAAAGAGCGGGATCCGAATTTGCTGGCGTTGCTGGCGGAGTGTCGGATGTATGCGAATCGCCAAGGCTCACAATGATCGTTCCCACGCGAAGCGTGGGAACGATCATCCAAACCTAACCCACAATCCCGCGCACGATGAAGAACAGCAACGAAGGCCCAAGCAGACAACCCAATCCGGTGTGGAAAGTAGCCGTCAACGCCCCATAAGGCACCAACCGCCGATCCGTCGCCGCCAGCCCCGCCGTCACGCCACTCACCGTCCCGGCCAGCCCGCCAAACACCATCGCCGAGCGCGGGTTATCCAGGCCCATCCAGCGCGCCGCCACGGGCGTGCCGACCATCACCAGAATCGCCTTGATCAACCCGGTGGCAATCGACAGCGCCATCACATCCGAAGTCGCGCCAATCGCCGCACCGGTCACCGGCCCGACGATGTAAGTCACCGCACCCGCGCCGATGGTGGTCATGCTCACCGCATCGCGATAACCGAACGCGTAAGCCATGCACGCACCGACAATGAACGGCAGGATCGTGCCCAGCAGCAGCGCAATCACGCCGATCATCCCGGCCTTCTTCGCCTCGGTGGCCTGCACCTCAAATGCGGTAGCGACGATGGCGAAATCCCGCAGCATCGCGCCACCCATCAGGCCGATGCCGGAGAACAGCGTCAGGTCCGCCAGGCCCTTCTGCCCGCCGGTCATAGTGCCGCCGACCCAGGCCAGCACCAGGCCGATGACGATGGCAATCGCCGAGCCGTGAATCCGTCCGAAGGTCAGGCGTTTGGAGAGAATCACCGAGACCCACATGATTACGCCGACGAAGGCGAACGCGGTGATCAGACCGTTGTGTTCCAGACCCTTTTCAATGAGATCCCACATGTCAGCGACCTCCTACCGGTGTGCCGACCGGGGAGATTTCCGCCGGCTCGTCGGGCAAAGGCTCGCCTTTATGGGTGCGGCTGATCAAAGCAATCGTGCAGCCACAGACCACCACCGAACCGATCGCCGCCAGCACCGCCACCGGGCCGCCGTGCAGGGCGGTGACGACGTTCTGTTGCGCGGCCATCGCCACCACCACGGGAATGTACATGGCGCCCCAGAAGCCGACGCCCATCTCGCAATCCTTGGTCATGCCGCCGCGTTTCTGCATCCACAACCGCGCGCAGATCAACAGGATCATCGCGATGCCGACCCCGCCGACGTTGGATTTGACGCCCAGAAGAACACCGAGCATGTCACCCATGATCACCCCTGCCAGCGTACAGATCGCCAGCAGCGCCACACCGTAAATAATCATTGTTGTAGTCCTCAAAGTGCATCGTCGAATTGTTTTTGTTGTTCGAAGCCTGAGTCGCAGCGGTCTAGAGTCGGCGGCCCTCCTCTTCACGCAACAGCGCCTGCAAGGTGTCGAGCCGGGCACTGTCGAAGGCAGTGACAGTCCCCTGTTCGAACACCCGGCGCGCCAGCCCGGTCAGCACCGCACCGGGCGGCAGTTCGATCTGTAGACGTACGCCGCGCTCGTAGGCGCTTTGTACGGTGCCGCGCCAGTCCACCACGCGGCACATGTTGAAGGCGAGGTCGTCGCGCAGCGCTTCTACCTTGGTCACAGGCCTGGCGCGACTGCCGCTCAGGTAAGCGATGTTCGGTGTTTTCAGTTCTACCCTGGTGAACGCTTCGGCGAGGGTTTGCGCAGGCTCATCCAGCAACGGGCAGTGCGACGGCACGCTGACCGCCAGCCGTTTTGCCAGACCGGCGCCACGACTGCGCGCCAGCTCGGCGACCGCTTGCATCGCCTTGTCGCTGCCGGCAATCACCACCTGGTTATCGGCGTTTATATTGGCCAGGTACACCGGTGTTTCTGCGCCGTGCACCTGCGCCAGCAGCATTTCGACTGTGGATAATTGCAGGCCGATGATCGCGGTCATGCCGAAGCCCTGTGGATAAGCCTGCTGCATCAACTCGCCGCGCAGGCTGACCAGATGCAGCGCATCGCTGAAGCTCAACGCTCCGGCGACCACCGCTGCCGGATACGCTCCAATGGACAGGCCGGCGACGTAATCTGCGGTGAGTCCGTCCTGCAACAACTGCCGCGAGGCTGCAACGCCGGCGATCAGCAAGCAGAGCTGAACCGCCCGGGTGCTGCGCAGCGCTTCGCTGGAATCCAGCCGCAAGACATCTTCACTGAGCTCGTCGCTGGCCTCGATCAGCGTTTTGCGAGGCAAACGCTGAAGCATGCCGGGCTGTTGCGCGCCCTGGCCGGGAAACACCAGCAGGCTGCTCACGCTGCCTGCTCCTGCGGGTTCCACGGATCAGACACCAGACAGGCTTCATGGGCGTTTTTCAGCAGCACCCGCGAAGCATTTCCGGCCCATTCGCGCAGGGCGACGGCACCGAACGGCGTCTGCAATTGCAGGTCGACCCGGCAGATCGCCTGATCGAAATGCGCCACCAGTTTGCGCGCCTGGTTACGGGTGATGAGTTGCGGTGTACGCAGAATCAAGTCGAGATCGCTGCGCTCGTGCATTGCCGTAAATCCACTGGCCAGCTCAAACCCGACACTGCCACTGACACCCCAGATCCAACCGCAATCATCGAGCACCGGCCGCAGTTGCCGCAGCGCCTGCATGACCGGCAGATCACGCGCGCTCTCTACATGACAAAGCGCTTCCGGGCTGACCCGACAGGCAATCGAATCGACAGACATAAACGCCGCCAACCGCTGCTCGCGCAACCGACCGCGAACGCCCACCGCCACGAATCCGTCTTCACTCAACGCCCGCCGCACCACCACCGGTTGCCCGCCAGCCAGCGAATCAATCGCCCACTGCGGCGCATCCGCCGGCAACTGCGCCGGCGTCATGCCCCACAGCAGGTCGTGGGCGAGAACGCTGTTCACCACTGCGCCCTCAGCAATTCACGTACACGGCTGGAGGCTTCGCGGTTTTTCGCGCCGAGACGATTGCTCAAATCAGTCGCACCAACATCTTCGATGGCTTGCTTCAGGCATTCGCCGACCCGCGCCAGATCCTCCGCCGTCGGCTGTTCGATCTGCTGCACCGACAAGGTTTCCCAGAGCAATCCGAGGCCGGCATAGCTGTCGATGTCATAGGCCATCGGCGGCACGCTGGACGCCAGAGCTTCCAGTTCTTCGACGCTGCGCAAGGTCACCCGCGCCGCCGAAGCCTTGCCCATCGCATGCACCATCACCCCCGGATCACGCAGGGCGATCAAGCGATTGGCCTGATAACCGTGGGCCAGAAACGCCCCGGACATGGCCTTGCCCACCAGCAGCGCAATCACCGGATGCCCGGCCAGCCGCGCGCGGGCATAAGCGTCTGCGGCGCCGGCCAGAGCCTGATGAATGCCGAGGGCTTCTTCGCGGCGACCGTAGGCCTGGCTCGGCACATCGACAATGGCGATCAAAGGGCGTTTTTGCGTCTTGTCGCGGTCAGCGGTGATCGCGTCATCCACCGCCTTGGCCAGGCCCCAGCCTTCGAGCAAACCGACTTCGCCGTTGCAAGCGCGAGGGAAACGGTTTTGCGGATCGGCGACCACCGCGATGAAGCGCCCGAGTGGCCCGTCAGCGACCTTCAGCGAGGGCGGTAAACCTTCAACGGCATTCGCGCCAGCGCTCAAGGCGTTGAACCAGTTCAAACCGCGCACGGAATAACCACTCATGAGCGCTCTCCTTGATACAGATCGCGAACCACCGAAGGCTCGATTTGCTTGTCAGTGTCCAGGCTCGTCAGGCGTTGCAGGAACCACTCGGCCCGTTGACTGCGCGGTTGCGCTGGCAGGCCCTGTTGCAGCAACTCGCCGACCTGCCCGCGAATCTGCGCCACGTCATCGGCGACATAGCGATCCACCAGGCCGCTGGCAAACCGTTGCTCGCCACCGGTCAGGCTCCAGATGAAGGGCCGGTCGCGGGAGTCGTATTCCTCGATCCCGGCTTCCTGCTCGATCACCTGCGGGCCGTTCAGGCCGAGGCGTGCTTCCTGGGTCACCACCAAATAGCTGCACAGCGCGGCGGCAATCGACATCCCGCCAAAGCAACCGACGCTGCCGGCCACCACGCCGACCACCGTTTGGTACTGCTGCAGATTGACAATTGCCGCGTGGATATCGGCAATCGCCGCCAAGCCAAGGTTGGCCTCCTGCAAGCGCACGCCGCCGGTTTCCAGCAGCAGGATGGCGCGGGTCGGGATGCCTTTGCGGTTGTCCTCGGCGGCCAGTTCCAGCGCGCCGGCGATTTTCGCGCCGCCGACTTCACCGAGGCTACCGCCCTGAAACGCACCTTCGATGGCCGCGATCACCACCGGCAAACCGTCGAGACTGCCCTTGGCGATCACCACACCGTCATCGGCCTGGGGCACCACGCCCTGGCGTTCGAGCCACGGCGACATGACGCGTTGAAACGGATCGAGCAGTTCGCGGAAGGTGCCGGTGTCGAGCAAGGCTTTCGCCCGCTGCCGTGCGCCGAGTTCGACGAACGAATGTTTGTGCAAAAGCGCTGAGGTGTCAGTCATGGCCGATCTCCTCGAAGCCTTGTTCCAGACGCAGGCGCACCACACCCGGGGTCGCACCGAAGTCGTGGATATCGATGGCCATCGCCGGTGGCGTGGTGCCGTCGAACATCCGCGCGAACAGATGCTGCCAGCGCTGCTGCGCACCGTTGACCGAGGTCTGCACATTGATCGTCAGCTTGCCGGCCAGGCCCGGTTCGATCAGCACTTCCAGATCGCCGGAGCCGACACAACCGACCAGCGCCCGACCGCGCGGCGGCTGCCCGGCGGGGAATTCAAAGGATAAGGTTTCCATCAAAACGCTCCCTGAAGGATGCCGTCGCGCTCGATTCGATCAAGCAACAACGTGGCGGCGAGCAAGTCGGCGGCGCCACCGGGCGAGGCATTCAATGCGATGAGTTGTTGATCGAGTTCGTGCAGGCGACGGCGACCGGTGAGGCTGGCGCTGCCGCCGGCGTCGAGCACTGCCTGGGCGCCGTGTTGCATGGCGTGCAGGCCCTGTTCGCCGGCGCGGTACAGCACGCAGGTGTCGGCCAGCTCAGTCATGATTGCGAGCAAGCCATCGAGCCGGGCGTTCTGTTCGCCATGGCCGGCGGCGCGGCTGCGTTTGAGCTGCGGCAGGCCACGCTGCACTACGGACGGGAAGCCGAGTTGCGCTTCTTCCCGGGCGCCGCGAGCGCCATAGCGTTGGGCGACTTGGGCGCCATGGCTCAGCGGACGCGGCGCATAACGGTCATCGAGCAACGCCAGACGCGCAACGCGCAGAGTGACGGCACTGGCGCTGGTGGATTTCGTGTCCAGCGCAGCAGCCGTGACCAGCAGGCCCAACGCCCAGATTGCCCCACGATGGGTGTTAACGCCGTGGGTGGTGGTGAGCATCGCTTGCTCGCCTTCCCGGCCGATGCGGCCGATGGCTTCGCGCAGCGGTAAGCCGATCTCGCCGAATTCAAGCGCGGCCTCGGCCATTTCCTTGAACGCCGGCCACAATGCCAGCGCCGAGGCGTGCATCAATCCCAGGTGCAGGTCGGTATGCGCGCCGTTGCCGCGACGGTCGACCAGCGCCGGTTTCGGCGACAGGTCGGCTTCGTCGATCAGCGCGTCCACGGCCAGGTCCGCCAGCCGTTCCGCAAGGGTGATGGTTTTCGGTTGCAGGTTGAATGCGTGCATTACCAGCTCCTGAACTTGGCGGGCGGGTTGTAGAGGCCGCCGGACCACTCGACCAGATCGGCCACGCTTTTCGCCGCCAGCAATTCGCGGGTGGCGTCGGTGCGACGGATGCCGAGGTCTTCGGGCAAGGCAATCAGGCCTTCGCGGCGCATGCGTTCGGTGTCTTTCGGGTTGTGGCGCAGGCCGATGGCGGTGACGCCGGCCACCGCTGCGATCATCGCCTGACGCTCCTCCAGCGAACGTGCCTTGTACAGGTAGGCGATGCCTTCTTCGGTCAGCAGGTGGGTGACGTCGTCGCCGTAGATCATGATCGGCGCCAGCGGCATGCCGCTTTTCTTCGCCACCTCAACCGCGTCGAGGGTTTCGACGAAGGTCGGTTTGCCGCCCTCCTGGAAGGTCTCGACCATCTGCACCACGAGTTTCTTGCCGCGCTCGAGCATCGGCTGCTGCGAATCGTCATGGCGCATATCGAGCCAGGCCGGAGTGCCGTGACGACGGCCGCGTGGATCGTGGCCCATGTTCGGCGCGCCGCCGAAACCGGCGAGACGGCCACGGGTCACGGTGGAGGAATGGCCGTCGCCATCGACTTGCAGGGTCGCGCCGATGAACAGGTCCACCGCGTACTGCCCGGCCAGTTGGCAGAACATCCGGTTGGAACGCAGCGAGCCGTCACGGCCGGTGAAGAACACATCAGGCCGGGCGGCAATGTAGTTTTCCATGCCCAGTTCGGTGCCGAAGCAATGCACGCTTTCGACCCAGCCGCTTTCAATCGCCGGGATCAGCGTCGGGTGCGGGTTGAGCGTCCAGTTGCGACAGATCTTGCCCTTGAGGCCGAGGGATTCGCCGTAGGTCGGCAGGATCAGTTCAATGGCCGCGGTGTTGAAACCGATGCCGTGGTTCAGCGACTGCACGTTGTGTTTTTCGTAGATCCCACGGATGGCCATCATCGCCATCAGCACGTGCACTGGCTTGATGTGGCGCGGGTCGCGGGTGAACAGCGGCTCGATGTAGAACGGCTTGTCCGCCACCACCACAAAATCGACCCACGACGCGGGGATGTCCACGCGCGGCAGTTCGCTGACGTCGTCCACCAGTTGATTGACCTGGACGATGACGATGCCGTCGCTGAACGCCGCCGGTTCGATCAGCGCCGGGGTGTCTTCGGTGCTCGGGCCGGTGTAGATGTTGCCGGCCCGGTCAGCCATGAACCCGGCCGAGAGCACGACGTTGGGGATCAGGTCCACCACCAGCCGGGCGTAGAGTTCGATGTAGGTGTGGATCGCGCCGATTTCCAGCAGACCGTCTTCGAGCAACTGGCTGATGCGCAGGCTCTGGGTGCCGGCGAAGGAGAAATCGAGCTTGCGGGCGATGCCGCGTTCGAACAGGTCCAGATGCTCGGAACGGCCGACGCTGGGCATGATCATGTGCAGGTCGTGGAGCTTTTCAGGATCGGCCTTGGCCAGAGAGCGCGAGAGGAAATCCGCCTGCTTCTGGTTGTTGCCCTCCAGTACCACACGGTCGCCGGGCAGGATCAGCGCCTCAAGTGCCGCGACGATTTTGTCGGTGGGCAACACCGCACCGTCGGCCAGCCCGCGCACCTTGTCGAGGCGCCGCTGCTTCTCGTCACGCCGCCGCGTCCAGCGCGAGTCGGGGGAAAGGGTTGTTGTCATGCTCACTCCACAGGGTTCGCTGTCGTGGAGCTACCTTAGGAGTGTGATCGAGGGGCATCAATCAAGCGCGGTGGCGAACCGTTACGGTGAGCGTAACGATCAGTGGCGAGTTCGCGAACCGGCGCTATTGATCAATCGGCGTGCTGATTGTCTCTTGAAAATTACTACGACCCCACACTCGAAAACCGATAAACCTCAGACAGACTAGTGCAGCAGTAAAACTTCCAATGACCGCCGATGGGGAAAAAAGCCATATACCCACGAGTGACTGAAAGAACACGGCCAGAAGCAACATAAACAGGCCTAATAGAGTCAACAGCAATAAACCTTGTAGCTTGACCCAGCGCTTTCCTACTTCGGCAACCGGCAATCCGACACTTGCCAGCACCGTACTCACCATCAAGCCGATGAATTGTCCGTTGGTCGTTACAGGATGTGCAAAGAGCGCCAGGCCTGCACTCAAAATCAACACCAGCAAGCTTGCGAAGAGTCCGAACCAGAACAAAATCTTAAATACGGCCATGACATGGCTACGAATGAATTCACGCTGCCTGATTTCATCACGCCGCCTGGGTTTAGTGAGCATGGCAGATACCAGAAGAGCAGAACCTACCCCGCCAAGGCTCATGATGACGAGATTCTTGATGACCTCCTTGCCCTGCTTTTCCAATCCATAAAATGTCGATAGGTCCATGTACGTCAGAATCCACACTGTTCCCGTCATCGAGATCACAAAACCGGTCATTTTCCCGATCACTGCGCGATTCACTGAGAGCACTACGGCGGTGGCAAATACAAAAGC
The DNA here is from genome assembly GCF_019710535.1 of Pseudomonas sp. 3-2. NCBI lineage: Bacteria > Pseudomonadati > Pseudomonadota > Gammaproteobacteria > Pseudomonadales > Pseudomonadaceae > Pseudomonas > Pseudomonas sp. 3-2. Next base: position 5,994,017 of record NZ_CP081200.1, read on the forward strand.
TGCCCAGCAGAGCAGAACTCCTGCAAACGGAGTTGTGTTGTAAAACGTGAAAAACCAATCCATTGCGTTACTGACCAGAAGCATCATTTGATGATCGTTCCTTCATTTTCAGACTCTCCCTTATCGGCGCCTTGAACCCGAGCTTTACACTTTGATGAATTCAAGGCGGCGTGGCCGGCGCATCGGTAACGCGTGGCGTTAAATCATGAAGATTTGCGCTTACCGTAGTGCCACCCAAATCCTGTAGGTGCTGTCAAATGATCGGAATGGTTTAAATAGCTATCGCGAGCAAGCTCGCTCCCACAGGGAAACGCATTTCAAATGTGGGAGCGAGCCTGCTCGCGATGAGGCCAACCCGAACACCGAAGACTTTGGATCAGTGGACAAGTCCGGCATCCACCAACAACTTCTCCAGCGCCAACAAATCCGGCACCTTCGCCACCTGCTCCCCCACCTGCACCGCCGCCTGCTCCAGCGCACACAACGGCACGTCGACATAACTCAACTGGCTGTCGAGCTTGTACGAGCGCGGAATCCCCTGCACCAGCAGCGCGATGAACTTCAACTCCGGCCGCCCGCCCAGGGCATTGAGGATGACGATCCGTGCCCGCTCGCCGATGACGATCCTGTTGCCGCACGCCGACTCGAAACTCAGCAGCGGAATCTGCCGCTCGCGCCAGGTCACCCGCCCCAGATACCACGGCGGCGTGTCGAGATCGAAGGCGCTGGACTGGTAGTCGATCAGCTCGGCGACGGCGACGTTGGGCAGGATCAGGTTGCGATCCGCCAGCGGCAGCAGCAGCCCGGTGAGCTGGCTGCTGCGTTGGTTGTGCCGGGTTTCATGCATGTTTTTTGCTCCACAGGGCGATGCTTTCGAGCAGCACCGATTCCTGGTACGGCTTGCCGAGGTAGTCGTTGACGCCGATGGCCATCGCGCGGTCGCGGTGTTTCTGGCCGGTGCGCGAGGTGATCATGATGATCGGCAGATGCTGCAGGCGTTCATCTTGGCGTACCTGGGTCGCCACTTCGAAGCCATCCATGCGCGGCATTTCGATGTCGAGCAGCATCAGGTCCGGCATGTGCTCCTCCAGCAGCAGCATCGCATCGACCCCGTCCTTGGCGGTCAGCACGTTCATGCCGTGGCGTTCGAGCAAACGGCTGGTGACCTTGCGCACCGTCACCGAGTCGTCGACCACCATCACCAGCAACGGCTTGTGCGGTTCGCTTTCGATTTCGTGACTGGCCGGGCGCTGCGGCAACCGCGCCTGCATCGCGCGGATCGGCGCCAGCAGGTCGAGAATCAGCACCACCCGGCCATCGCCGAGGATTGTCGCCCCGGACACGCCCTGCACCGAGGCAAACTGCGGGCCGAGGCTCTTGACCACAATCTCGCGGGTGCCGGCCATCGTGTCGACCTGCACCGCGATGTACCGGTCGTTGCACTGCACCAGCAAGACCGGCACCGGCAGGCTCTGGCCGGACAGTTTCGGCCGTGGCGCGGTTTTCAGCAGCTCGCCCAGATAGCACAGTTCATAACGCTGGCCGCCGTACTGATAAGTCGGCGGGTCGAGACGGAAATGCCCGTCCAGTTCATTCGGCAGTACGCGAACGATGCCGTCGATGGTGTCCAGCGGAATCGCGTATTGATCCTCGCCGCACTGCACCATCAGCGCACGGTTGACCGAGACGGTGAACGGCAGGCGAATGCGAAAATGCACGCCCTGCCCCGGCACCGAATCGATGCTCATGGTGCCGCCCAGTTGCCGCACTTCTTCATGCACCACATCCATGCCCACGCCGCGCCCGGAAATCTGGGTGATTTTCTCGGCCGTGGAAAAACCTGGCTGGAGGATGAACTGCAACACCTCGCGGTCGCTGATCTCGGCGTCCGGCGCCAGCAGGCCGCGCTTGATCGCCTTGCGTCGCACGGCATCCAGCGGCACGCCGGCGCCATCGTCGCGGATGTCGAACACGATGTCGCCGCCCTCGCGGGACAGGTCGAGGCTGATCTGCCCCTGCGCCGGTTTGCCCGCCGCCAGCCGGACTTCGGCGGACTCCAGGCCATGGTCGACGGCATTGCGCAGCATGTGTTCCAGCGGTGCGGCCATGCGCTCGAGGACGTTGCGGTCCATCTCGCCCTCGGCGTTGCCGACGCTGAACGCCACGTCCTTGCCCAGCTCTTCGGCGACCTGGCGCACGATGCGTTTCAGACGCGGCAACATGCGCTCGAACGGCACCATGCGCGTGCGCATCAGGCCTTCCTGCAACTCGGTGTTGATCCGCCCCTGCTGCTGCAACAGGTTCTCCGCGTCGTGGGTGCGCCGGTCGAGGGTTTCCTTCAAGTCCAGCAAGTCGGAAGCAGACTCGAACAGCGCCCGTGACAGCTGCTGCAACTGCGAATGGCGGTCCATTTCCAGCGGGTCGAAATCTTCGTAACCGAGGCGTTCGGCATCCACTTGCTGACGGCTGAGGATCCGCCCCTGGGTTTCGGTGTCGAGCCGGCGCAACTGGTCGCGCATGCGCTCGATGGTGGTTTCCATTTCGTGCAGGGCGGTCTGCGCATCGTTGACTTGCTGCTCGATGCGCCCACGGAAAATCGAGGTTTCGCCAGCGAGGTTGACCAGCTCGTCGAGCAGTTCGGCGGAGACCTTGACCATGTCCGCCCCGGTCTCGGGCGCCGGGGCCGCAGGCTCGGCCTTGACCGCAACCGGCGGCACGGGCGCCGGGGTTTGCACCAGCACGGGATGGCTGAAATTCTGGATCGCGCTGATCAGCCGGTCCGCCGGCGGACACGGCTGACCGGCGCGCACCCCGTCGAGCATCTGCGCCAAGCGGTCATGGCCGCGCTGCAACAGCGCGAACAGTTCGGCGCTGCCCTGCAGGGTGCCGGCAGACAGGCTTTCGTAGAGGTTTTCCAGCTCATGAGCAAGGTCGCCGATCGGGCCGATTTCCACCATCCGCGCACCGCCCTTGAGGGTGTGCAGATCGCGCAGCAGGGTTTCCACTTCCTGGCGATTGCCGGGTTCGGCCTGCCAGCGCAGCAACGCGGCGCCGGAGTTTTCGATGATGTCGAAACCTTCCTCGAGGAAGATCTCCAGCAGCTCCGGATCGTGTCCGGGGCCGTCCTGTGTGGCGGAAGCGGTCGGCGTCTCAGAACTGGCGCTCGGGCCCTGGCGAAAGCGGCGGATCGCCTCGATCAGGTCCTGCGCCGGATCCAGCGGCTGGTGCCGGTGCAACTGTTCGAGGAACAGCGCCAGGCGCTCGTGGCTCTGGCGCAGCAATCGATCCAGGGCTTCGCTGTGGCTGTAACGACGATCCACCAGTCCTTGGTAAAGGCCTTCCAGTTCATGGGCCAGATCACCGACGGCCGCCACCTCGGCCATCCGCGCGCCGCCCTTGAGCGTGTGCAAATCCCGTTGCAGCGACGACAGCGGTGCGCCGTTTTCCGGATCCTTCAGCCAGCGCTGCAAGGCTTGGCCGGCGCTGTCGAGAATGTCCACCGCCTCTTCGAGGAAGATCTCGACGATCTCGTCGTCCGGCCCGCTGTCGGTGCTGTGTTGTTGCAGTTCGGCGGTGGCGCTGCCCAGTTCGCGGATGCTCGTGGTGCGGCTGCCATCGCTGCGGATCAGGCCCATGGCCGACGGGTCGAGGCTCTCGTCGAGCAGTTCGTGCAAGGCGCGGATGCGTTGCGGTTGCGGGGTGATTTCCTGGCCGGCGGCCAGTTCGTCGAGCATGTTGATCAGCGCTTCATGGGCCTGCTGCGCCTCATGGAAAAACCGCTCGCTGACCGCCAGGCTGCTTTCCTCGACGGCGCCGTATAGATCGAGCAAGGCTTCACACAGCACATCCACCGGCAGCAGATCCGCCAGGTGCGCGCCCTCGCCCAGGGTGGTCAGCTCATCGAGCAGCGCGCTGAGTTCCTGACGTTCGCCGGGGTGCTGCTGCCAGCGCTGCAAGAGGCTTTCGGCGTCGAGCAGGATGTCCATGCCCTGGGCCAGAAAGTTGTTGATCAGTTGCGGATCGCGTTTGACCCGCAAGGCGCTGCTGGGGGCGCTGAGGATCGACTCCAAACGCTCGCCGAGCAGGGTTTCGGTGCGTTTGATCAGCGACTGCGCGCCGACAATCGGCGCCAGCGGATCGTGTTTGAGCTGACGCAGACCGACGCGAAACAGGCCCTCGGCTTCGAGCAGCAGTTCCACTTCGTCGAGGTCCAGCGCCAATTGATGGGCCTTGAATTCCCGGGCCAGTTTATCCAGCGGCGCCGCCAGTTCGGCAATCGGCGAAACTCCTGCCATCGAGGCGCTGCCCTTGAGGGTGTGCAGCGCGCGCTGCAACTCGTCGCTGGCCTGCAACGGCACATGCTCGGCAGCCTGATCGAGAAAACGATTGAGGCTGGCGAGGTGGGTTTCGGCTTCGTTGCGGAAAATCTCCAGCAACAGCGGATCGAGGGCCGCGACGTCTTCCACGTCTTCGGCCGGCAGCGGTGTGTCGCCCTTGGCCAGCGCATGGGCGCGGGCCGCCAGTTGATCGACATCGTGGCGCTGACGCTGACCGTTGGTGGCGAATTCGGCGATCAGGTCCGGCAACAGCAGCAGCGTGTCGGCCAACAACTGGCGCACCGCGGGGCCGGGTTCGACGCTGTGTTCCAGCACCCGGTTGAGCAGGTTTTCCACCGCCCAGGCCAGCTCGCCGAGGACCAGCGCGCGCACCATCCGGCCGCTGCCCTTCAGCGTATGGAAGCCGCGGCGCAGCTCACTGAGGGCGGCGCGGTCATCGGGCTCGGCAGACCAGCGCGGCAGGTAGTCGCTCAGCACCTCGAGCACTTCCCCGGTTTCTTCGAGGAACACTTCGCGCAGCTCGTCATCCACCGGTTCTTCATCGGCCGGTGGTGGCAGCAGGCTGCCTGGCGTGGTCAGCGCCGGCGGGTTGACCGCCGAGACCGGGCTGGCCAGCACTTCGGCCAACGACTGCACGATCTGCGGGTCGTCCAGCTCCTGTAAATCCTGCATCACCAGCGCTTCGCTGGGGCTGAGCACATCGTCGAGCACCGGCACATGCGGCTCGCCGGGCTGTTCGTCAGGAAAGAAACCGAGACTGGCGAGGCTTTTCTGCGCGATATCCAGCAAATGTTCGCTGGGTGCCTGCGGGTCGTCGGTCAGGCGCTCGAGGTAATACTCGAGGCTAGTGATGGCGTCGGCGAGGCTGTCGAGTTGCTGCCAGCCCGGCTCGTGAGGGTCGAGCAACAGATGCTCGCGGATAAATCCATTGCAGGCTTCGAGCAGGCTGGCCGCTCGCGCCAGCGGAATCATCGCCAGCGCGCCGCGCACCTGGGTCAGCAGCGCCGGCAGGCTTTGCAGTTGCTGGCGATCCCAGTCGGCGTCGATGTAGTCGACGATCATGTCCTTGGCCTGTTGCAGACAGATGCGCGCTTCCTTGATCACGATCTGATGGATCTGCGTCAGGTCAGTGGTCGGCAGGCGCGAGTCTTCCGGGCTCTCCGGTTCCACCGTGCCAACCATCCCGGCCAGCGTCGCTTCGACGTAGAGCAAGGCGCCGGCGACGTCCATCAGCGTGGCGTCGTTCGGTTCGCGCTGACCCTGGGCGAGACTGAGCACCACCGCCAGTTGATCGATGATCACCTTGCGCGGCTGGCCGAAACCGAGCACCGCCAGGGTGTCGGCGATCTGCCGCAGCGGCGCCAGCAGGCTGTCCAGGTCCGAGGCGTGCTGGCGGTCGCTGCGCACGAACAGGTCGAGGCGTTCCTTGACCCGCACCAGTTCTTCGCACAGCGCCGCGAGCACCGAGCGCATGGCATCGCGGTCAGGGCCGGCCAGGCGCGCGCGTTCTTCGTCGACCATCGCGCTGTCGGGCAGCGCGTCGTCCAGGGAGTAGCGATCTTTCATGGTCAGCATCTGCCCGGTGGGATGTTCGGCTTTGGCGATATAAAACAGCAGGCTTTTCAGCAGTTCATGCGGTGGCGGCTGGTTGAGGCCGGGCATGCCCTGTTCGAGCAGGCGCTTGAGTTCCTTGTCGGCGTCCTTGAACAGGCTGCGCAGCGCCGGGCTGTTGGCGATTCGCCCTTCACGCATGCCTTCGACCAGCGCCGAGGCGACTTGCCACAACGGGCTCAGCGGCGAGTTACCGCTCAACGCTTCGAGGCGGGTGAAGACCTTGGCCAGATAACCGAGGTGCGTCTGGTCATCCTGTTCGCGGAGCAATCCGACCAGCGCCATTTGCAGCATCTGGCGCAATTTGCGCAGCACATTCGGCAGCTCTGCCGGCTCCAGCAGCGCCAGGGTTTCCTCGCCCAGCGGCGCCAGCTCGGGCAACTGCGGGCTGAACAGGCTGGTTTCCGACAACAGGCTTTCGCCCCGGGCGCTGCGCAAGTCGTTGATCAGCGGCAGCACCACCAGTGGCAGGTCGCGGCGGGCGCCCTGCACGCGGTCGAGGTAGATCGGCAATTGACCCAGCGCCTGCAACAGCAAGTGCAGCGCTTCGTCACGGTGGCTGACGCGGTCGTTCTGCAACGCTTCGACCAGGTGTTCCATTTCTTCGGCGAGCAATGCCGCGCCGTAGAACTCGACCATCTGCAGGCTGCCGTGCACCTGATGGATGCAGGCCAGGCATTCGTCCAGCCCGGGCACGGACTGCGGATCGTCGAGCACGGCTTCGATGGCCTGATGCGCTTGCCTCAGCGTCTCGGCGATTTCACCCTTGACCCATTCAAGGGCCACGTAATCGTGCCGGTCACCCATAACCACTCCGCTCGACATTGCCTCGCCCGCAGGCCTCACGCCTTGTCCGAGACGGGCGCAGACGCCGCCGGCAAGGTGAACCCGGACACCGAGCGACGCAACTGGCTGGCCATTTTCGCCAGGTTGCCGATGCTCTCGGCGGTGGCCGTGGAGCCGGACGAGGTCTGCGAAGTGATCTGCTGGATCACGTTCATCGTCAGGGAAATCTGCCCGGCCGAAGACGTCTGCTGCTGCGCCGCGTTGGAAATGCTCTGGATCAGCGCCGCGAGGGTCTTGGACACGCCTTCGATTTCTTCCAGGGCCACCCCGGCATCCTGCGCCAGCCGCGCGCCGCGCACCACTTCGGTGGTGGTCTGCTCCATGGAAATCACGGCTTCGTTGGTGTCGGTCTGGATCGCCCGCACCAGCGTCTCGATCTGCCGGGTCGCAGCGGACGAGCGCTCGGCCAGCCGCTGCACTTCGTCGGCCACCACGGCAAAACCGCGCCCGGCATCACCGGCCATCGACGCCTGAATCGCCGCGTTGAGGGCGAGGATGTTGGTCTGGTCAGCAATGTCATCGATCAGGCTGACGATGTCGCCGATTTCCTGGGACGACTCGCCCAGGCGCTTGATGCGCTTGGCGGTGTCCTGGATCTGTTCGCGAATGTTGTCCATGCCGTGGATGGTGTTGTGCACCACCTCGTTGCCCTTGTTGGCGATCTCCACCGAACGCTCGGCCACTGCCGAGGATTCGGCGGCGTTGGCCGACACCTGATCGATGGACTGAGCCATGTCGCTGATCGCGGTCGAGGCTTCGGAAATCTGCTGGGCCTGATGCTCCGATGCCTGGGCCAGGTGCATGGCGGTGGCCTGGGTTTCCTGCACCGCAGCGGCGACCTGGCCGGCGGTGAGGTTGATGGTGGCGACCAGATCGCGCAACTGGTCGACCGAATAGTTGATCGAGTCGGCGATGGTTCCGGTGAAGTCTTCGGTCACCGAGGCGGTCACGGTCAGGTCGCCGTCGGCGAGGTCTTCGATCTCGTCGAGCAGGCGCATGATCGCGTTCTGGTTGCGTTCGTTCTTTTCTGCGGTCTCGCGCAACTGACGGTTGGTTTCCCGGACCATGACCAGGCCGATCAGGATGATCGAGGCCAGCGCCAGCAGGCCCAGTACGTAGCCGCCGATGGTGTCGGTGTTACGCCCGCCGGCAAGGTTTTCGAAACGGCTGGCCAGGTGCGAGGCTTCGTCGAGCAAGGTCTGCGACAGGCTGAAAATATTGGTGGCCGATTCACGGACCTTGAACAGCTCCGGCGAGGTTTCGAGGATTTCATCCACGGAACCTGAGACAAACTGAAACAGCTCGGAAATCTCGCTCAAGCGAGCGCGGGCGTCGCGGTCTTCCACCTGGCTGACTTTCAGCGCCGGGTTGCCTTGCAACATGCCATTGAGCACCTGACCGAAGCGCGCGGCATCGCGACCAAAAGCGTCGGCGGCTTGCTGGGAGTTTTCATCGCCCGACAGCACGGTGTTCACCGCGCCGAGAATCCGCTCGGCCAGCAGCGACTGACGCTGGGCCATCGCCACCTGCGCCGCCGGCGCACCGCGTTGCAGGAGGATTTCCACGACCTTTTCGTATTCGATCTGCAACTGCGGCACGGTTTCGGCCAGGGTCGCGGCCACCTGATGCAGGGACAGCACGGTCTGCTCGCTGGAGAGAATCGCGTCGGTGTTTTTCAGCAGGCGTTCCCAGTCCAGCTGCACGGCGCGCATTTCCGGGCGCACGACGGACGGCGCCGGCGGCAGGCCGGTGCTCGGGTCGCCCTTCTTGAGGTAACCCCAGCGTTGGGCAAAATCGTTGCGCGCATCGCTGAGCAGCTTGAACGCGGCGGCTTTGCCGGCGGCAGCCTCGGTGGCGTTCTTGGCGATCCGCTGCGACAGCACCCGCAGCTCGCCGGCGTGACCGATGTACTGCTTGTCGTAGTTGGCCTGGGTGTTGAGGTAAGCGAAGTTGGCGAACAGCAGCATGATGAACACGATCAGTGCGATGAACAGCACGATGATCTGCGAGCGGCTGCGCGAGCCTTCTGCGGGCTTGCCTGTTTTTGCTTTGATCATCGGTCCTCGCCTGTTAAACCGCGACGTGCATGAAACTCGGTGACTGCGCCAGCGCAAACAGGCTGAACACCCGCCAGTTCTGCTCGCGCCGGAAATAGCCCTTGATGAACTCGCCTTTGGAGCCTTGCCGTTTACTGATCGAGACGGATTCGAAACTGTCCTGCTCGAAGTGCTGCAGGCCGAAGACTTCATCGACCAGCAACCCGGCAAACACGTCCTGATGCTCTACCACCAATACCCGCCGCTGTTTGCGCATCGGTGACAGCTCATGGCCGAAAAAGCCGCACAGGTCCATGACCGGCAGCAGCCGCCCGCGCAGGTTGGCCACACCCTTGACCCACGGCTTCACGCCCGGCAACTGGGTGACACGCAATTCGGGCAACACTTCGCTGACTTCGCCCATCGGCGTGACGTACCAGTGCTCGCCCAGACGAAAGCCGATGCCGCTCCAGCGATCCTGGCGCGCCGGTTGCGACGGCAGGTCCGCCGCCAGCAGGCGACAGCGCTGGTCGATCTGCCACAACAGTTCGAACGCGGTCAGCGACTCGCTCATGGCGGCGCGATCAACCGGCCAGCACGTTGTTCAGGGTCTTGATCAGCGTGTCTTCGTCGACCGGTTTGGTCAGGTAGTCCCTGGCGCCCTGGCGGGTGCCCCAGACCTTGTCAGTCTCCTGATCCTTGGTGGTGATGATGATCACCGGGATGTGGCTGGTTTCCGCATCCTTGGTCAACTGGCGGGTAGCCTGAAAGCCGTTGAGGCCGGGCATGACGATGTCCATCAGCACCGCGTCGGGTTTTTCCTGGCGGGCCAGGGCCACGCCGTCGGCGCCGTTTTCGGCTTTCAGCACTTCGTGCCCGTGCTTTTCCAGCATGCCGGTGAGTTTGTACATTTCGGTCGGCGAATCATCGACGATCAGGATACGTGCCATGGTCTTCCCCATTTTTCTTGTCGACACCGGGCCCGCTGGCCGAGCGTCTCTGTGCGTGTCTTACTGCGGCAAAGCGGCAGCGAAGCCCGGAACATGGGCCGAGATCGCGTCGAGCAGTTCTTCCTTGCTGAAAGGCTTGGTCAAAAATTGATCGGAACCGACAATCCGCCCCTTGGCCTTGTCGAACAGCCCGTCCCGGGACGACAGCATGATCACCGGCGTGCCCTTGAACGCATTGTTGTTCTTGATTAAAGCGCAGGTCTGATAACCATCCAGACGCGGCATCATGATGTCGACAAAGATGATCCCGGGATGGTGGTCGGCGATCTTCGCCAGGGCGTCAAAACCGTCGATCGCGGTGATGACTTCGCACCCTGCATTTTTCAACAGGGTCTCGGCGGTGCGACGAATCGTTTTCGAGTCGTCGATCACCATGACCTTCAAGGCGCTGGACTGCTGTTCCATAAGGGGGCTCTACCGTCGCCTTTGCGAATCAATTTGTCCGTTTTGCGATGACTGATGGCTGGAAACCCTTGATGCTCAAGGGCCAGCACGGCTGGGAGCCTTTTTAGCACAGTCTCCAGACGCAATCTATCGACGGGTTTTTCCTTGACCGAAAACCCGCCCGGCGCCACTCTGGCGGCACTTTTTTCATACCGATCCGGTAGCCAATTTTCGAGGAAAACCCAATGAGCGTTCGCGTCGGGATTGTCATGGACCCAATCGCCAGCATTTCCTATAAAAAGGATAGCTCGCTGGCCATGCTGCTGGCGGCGCAGAAGCGCGGCTGGGAACTGTTCTATATGGAACAGAAAGACCTTTACCAGGGTGAAGGCCAGGCACGGGCGCGAATGAAGCCGCTGAAAGTCTTCGCCAACCCGGAAAAATGGTTCGAACTGGGCGCCGAACAGGATTCGCTGCTCAGCGACCTGAACGTGATCCTGATGCGCAAGGATCCGCCGTTCGACATGGAGTTCGTCTACTCCACCTACCTGCTCGAACAGGCCGAGTCCGCCGGGGTGCTGGTGGTCAACAAACCGCAGAGCCTGCGCGACTGCAACGAAAAGCTGTTCGCCACGCTGTTCCCGCAGTGCACGCCGCCAACCGTGGTCAGCCGCCGCGCCGACGTGCTGCGTGAATTCGCCGCCAAACATGGCGACGTGATCCTCAAGCCGCTGGACGGCATGGGCGGTACTTCGATCTTCCGTCACCGCGCCGGCGACCCGAACCTGTCGGTGATCCTGGAAACCCTGACCGCCCTCGGCGCCCAGCAGATCATGGGCCAGGCCTACCTGCCGGCGATCAAGGACGGCGACAAGCGCATCCTGATGATCGACGGCGAGCCGGTGGATTATTGCCTGGCGCGGATTCCGGCCCAGGGCGAAACCCGTGGCAACCTCGCAGCCGGTGGCCGTGGCGAAGCTCGTCCGTTGACCGACAAGGATCGCTGGATCGCCGCCCAGGTCGGCCCGACCTTGCGCGAAAAAGGCCTGCTGTTCGTCGGCCTGGACGTGATCGGCGAGCACCTGACCGAAATCAACGTCACCAGCCCGACCTGCATCCGCGAAATCGACAATGCCTTCGGCACCGACATCGGCGGCCTGCTGATGGATGCCATCGAGAAAAAGCTGCAAGCTTGATGTGCATCACATGCAGCCTGTCGCTTGATGCTTGAAGCCCAAGGCGTGAAACCAACATTGCGTTATCATGCGCGGCCTGTGAAAAACGCGATGTTGGTTTTCTTGTCATGACACTTCCGTCCGATCTGCCCGCTGAACTCGCCCATAAAGGCGTGCGCCCGGTCGATCGCCTCGGATTTACCCTGTTTCTCGCGGCGCTGATCCATCTGGCGCTGTTGCTCGGCGTGGGTTTCACCATGGTCGAGCCCAAGCAGATCAGCAAAACCCTGGAAATCACCCTCGCTACCTTCAAGAGCGAAAAGAAGCCGGCGAAGGCCGATTTCCTCGCTCAGGAAAACCAGGAAGGCAGTGGTACCCTCGACAAGAAGGCGATCCCCAAGACCACCGAGGTCGCGCCGTTCCAGGCAAATGAAGTCAAGAAAGTCACCCCGCCGCCCGCCGCCAAGCCGGAAGTGCAGGAAGCCGCGCCCAAGGCGGCCGTGACCACCGTCGCGCCGAAACCGAAAAAGGCGCCGACCAAGAAAGAAGAAGCCAAGAGCGAGACCAAACCGACGGTCGATGCACCGACCTTCGACAGCTCGCAGCTCTCCAGCGACATCGCCAGCCTCGAAGCCGAACTGGCCAACGAACAACAGCTGTACGCCAAGCGCCCGCGCATCCACCGCCTCAGCGCTGCGTCGACCATGCGCGACAAGGGTGCCTGGTACAAGGACGAGTGGCGCAAGAAGGTCGAGCGCATCGGCAACCTCAATTACCCCGACGAAGCCCGGCGCAAGCAGATCTACGGCAATCTGCGCCTGATGGTGTCGATCAACCGCGACGGCTCGCTGTATGAAGTGCTGGTGCTGGAGTCTTCCGGCCAGCCGCTGCTGGATCAGGCGGCGCAACGTATCGTGCGACTGGCGGCACCGTTTGCACCGTTTACCGGGGACCTGTCGGACATCGACCGGCTGGAAATCATCCGCACCTGGAAATTCGCCCGGGGTGACCGGCTGTCCAGTAACTGAGTCGATCTTTTGCCCGCTCCAGCTTGTCAGTTCGCCCCCCGAACGCCACACTAGCGCACATGAAAAACGTCAGCCCCAGCTACCTCAAGCATCACTTCCTGATCGCCATGCCACACATGGCCGACCCGAACTTTGCCCACACCTTGACCTACATCGTCGAGCACACGGCCAATGGGGCCATGGGGCTGGTGGTCAACCGACCGCAAGAGCTGAATCTGGCCGACATCCTCGAGCAATTGCGCCCGGACATCGATCCGCCAGCGCTGTGCCAGCATGTGCCGATCTTCATCGGCGGCCCGGTGCAGACTGATCGCGGTTTTGTCCTGCACCCGGCGGGCAAGACGTTCCAGGCCACCGTCGAGCTGGAGGGCGATCTGGCCCTGTCCACCTCGCAGGACGTGCTGTTCGCCATCGCCGACGGCGTGGGCCCGGCCAAAAGCGTGATCACCCTCGGTTATGCCGGCTGGGAAGCGGGACAACTGGAAGCCGAGCTGGCCGACAATGCCTGGCTGACCTGCCCGTACGACGCCGACATCCTGTTCAACACCAGCAGCGAACTGCGCCTGGAAGCGGCGGCCAGGCACCTGGGGATCAACCTCAGCCTGCTGACCAGCCAGGCAGGACACGCCTGATGGCCCTGCGCCTGATCCTCGGCTTCGACTACGGCACCAAACAGATCGGCGTGGCGGTCGGCCAGGTGATTACCGGCCAGGCCCGCGAACTGTGCACCTTGAAGGCGCAAAACGGTGTGCCGGACTGGAATCAGGTCGAAGCCCTGATAAAGGAATGGAAGCCCGACGCCGTGGTGGTCGGCCTGCCGCTGAACATGGACGGCACGCCCAGCGAGATGTGCGCCCGCGCCGAGAAATTCGCCCGCCGCCTCAACGGCCGCTTCAACCTGCCTTTCTATACCCACGATGAACGCCTGACCACCTTCGAAGCCAAGGGCGAACGACTGGTACGCGGTGGGCAGAAAGGCAGCTACCGCGACAACCCGGTGGACGCCATCGCCGCCGCCCTGCTGCTGCAAGGCTGGCTCGACGAAAACACCGCACTATTTGAATCCTGACAAGCGCTACGGCGCTTTTCTTTTGGTTACAACCCGAGCCCCGGTTCGCGAGAACCGGCTCGACCCCGAGAAGGAGCAACCATGAGCCTGCCCAATCCCGCCGATCTGATCAGCCAGATGGCGACCCGCCTCAAGGCGCACCTTGCCCAGCGTGAAATCAGCGAACCGCGTTACATCGGCATCCGCACCGGCGGCGTCTGGGTCGCCCAGGCCCTGCTCGCAGAGCTGGGCAGCGACGCGCCATTGGGCACGCTGGATGTTTCCTTCTACCGCGACGACTTCAGCCAGAACGGCCTGCACCCGCAAGTGCGCCCGTCCGCCCTGCCCTTCGAAATCGAAGGCCAGCATCTGGTGCTGATCGACGACGTACTGATGAGCGGCCGGACCATCCGCGCCGCCATGAACGAACTGTTCGACTACGGCCGCCCGGCCAGCGTGACGCTGGTCTGTCTGCTGGACCTGGACGCCGGCGAACTGCCGATCCGCCCCAACGTGGTCGGCGCGACCCTGTCGCTGGCCGCCCACGAGCGGGTCAAGCTGTCCGGTCCGGAGCTGGCACTCGAACTGCAAGACCTTGCCCTTTAATCCGCCCTATTGAGAGTCCCCCTCGCGATGACGCCTCTAGATACCAAGCGCCCGCTGCAGCTCAATGATCAGGGCCAGCTGCGCCACTTCCTCTCGCTCGACGGCCTGCGCCGCGAGTTGCTGACGGAAATCCTCGACACCGCCGACTCGTTCCTCGAAGTCGGCGCCCGGGCCGTGAAGAAGGTTCCGTTGTTGCGCGGCAAGACCGTGTGCAACGTGTTCTTCGAAAACTCGACCCGCACCCGCACCACCTTCGAACTCGCGGCCCAGCGCCTGTCGGCGGACGTGATCACCCTGAACGTGTCGACCTCGTCGGCCAGCAAGGGCGAAACCCTGCTCGATACCCTGCGCAACCTCGAAGCCATGGCTGCCGACATGTTCGTCGTGCGCCACGGTGACTCGGGCGCCGCGCACTTCATCGCCGAACATGTCTGCCCGCAGGTGGCGATCATCAACGGCGGCGACGGCCGACACGCGCACCCGACCCAGGGCATGCTCGACATGCTGACCATCCGCCGCCACAAGGGCGGTTTCGAGAACCTCTCGGTAGCCATCGTCGGCGACATCCTGCACTCGCGGGTGGCGCGCTCGAACATGCTCGCCCTGAAGACCCTCGGCTGCCCGGACATCCGCGTGATCGCGCCGAAAACCCTGCTGCCGATCGGCATCGAGCAATACGGCGTGAAGGTCTACACCGACATGACCGAAGGCCTGAAAGACGTCGACGTGGTGATCATGCTGCGCCTGCAGCGTGAGCGCATGACCGGCGGCCTGCTGCCGAGCGAAGGCGAGTTCTACCGCCTGTTCGGCCTGACCACCGCGCGCCTGGCCGGCGCCAAGCCCGATTGCATCGTCATGCACCCGGGGCCGATCAACCGCGGCGTGGAGATCGAGTCGGCGGTGGCCGACGGCCCGCACTCGGTGATCCTCAATCAAGTCACCTACGGCATCGCGATCCGTATGGCCGTGCTGTCGATGGCCATGAGCGGGCAAACGGCGCAACGTCAATTCGAGCAGGAGAACGCCCAGTGAAGCTCAGCATTCTCGGCGCCCGCGTCATCGATCCAAGCAGCGGCCTGGATCAAATCACCGATATTCACGTTGAAGCCTGCAAGATCGTCGCCCTCGGCGCGGCACCGGCCGGTTTCACCGCCGTCGAAACCATCGACGCCACAGGCCTGGTGGCCGCTCCGGGGCTGGTCGACCTGAACGTCGCCCTGCGCGAGCCGGGCTACAGCCGCAAAGGCACCATCGCCAGCGAAACCCGCGCCGCTGCGGCCGGTGGTGTGACCAGCCTGTGCTGCCCACCGAAAACCAAACCGGTGCTCGACACCTCCGCCGTGGCCGAACTGATCCTCGACCGCGCCCGCGAGGCCGGCAACACCAAGGTGTTCCCGATCGGCGCGCTGAGCAAAGGTCTGGATGGCGAACAGCTCGCAGAACTGGTTGCCCTGCGTGACGCCGGTTGCGTAGCGTTCGGCAACGGCCTGGAAAGCTTCCGCAACACCCGCACCCTGTGCCGGGCGCTGGATTACGCGGCAACGTTCGACCTGACGGTGATTTTCAACTCGCAGGATCACGACCTCGCCGACGGCGGCCTGGCCCACGAAGGTGCCACCGCCAGCTTCCTCGGCCTGCCAGGCATCCCGGAAACCGCTGAAACCGTGGCCCTGGCCCGTGATCTGCTGCTGGTCGAGCAAACCGGCGTGCGTGCGCACTTCAGCCAGCTGACCAGTGCTCGCGGCGTGGCCTTGATCGCTCAGGCCCAGGCTCGTGGTTTGAAAGTCACGGCGGATGTCGCCCTGTATCAGTTGATCCTGACGGACGAAGCGCTGATCGACTTCAGCAGCCTGTATCACGTGCAACCGCCGCTGCGCACCCGCGCCGACCGCGACGGCCTGCGTGAAGCAGTGAAGTCCGGCGTGGTTTCGGCGATTTCCAGCCATCACCAGCCCCATGAACGCGATGCCAAACTGGCACCGTTCGGCGCCACCGAACCGGGCATCAGCAGCGTCGAATTGCTGCTGCCGCTGGCGATGACGCTGGTCGAGGATGGTCTGCTGGACCTGCCGACCCTGCTGGCCCGCCTGAGCGCCGGCCCGGCCGAGGCCCTGCGCCTGCCGGCGGGCAAGCTGGCGGTGGGGGGTGCGGCGGATATCGTGCTGTTCGATCCGAAGGCCTCGACCGTTGCCGGCGAAACCTGGCTGTCGAAAGGCGAGAACTGCCCGTTCCTCGGCCATAGCCTGCCGGGTGTGGTGCGTTACACCTTGGTGGATGGCCGGATCAGTCACCAGGCGTAAAAAAAATGGCGAGGGAGCCAGCTCCCTCGCCATCACTTACTGAAAGGCGCCCCGCCCTTCGGCATTACGCACCGACACCTGATCGTTCAGCGTCCAGAAGTCATACAGCACCCCAAGAAAGAACAACCCGCCGGTCAGCAGATACACCAACCCGCTGATCCACTTGCCCTGATACATCCGGTGCACGCCGAGCGCGCCGAGGAAGGTCAGCAGAATCCACGCCACGTTGTACTCGATCGGGCCCGCGGCGAAACGCAGGTCGGCTTCGCGATCCATCGCCGGGATCAGGAACACGTCGATCAGCCAGCCGATCCCCAGCAACCCGAAAGTGAAAAACCAGATCGTGCCGGTCACCGGCTTGCCGTAATAGAAGCGGTGGGAGCCTGTGAAACCGAAAATCCACAACAGGTAACCGATCACCTTGCTGTGGGTGTCTTTTTCCTTCACACGGGGCAGCTGATAGCCGTTCATTAAGACCTCGATACACGCGATAGATAAATATTCTTTAATTCTTTGTGACTTTTTTACAGGTAGCCGACGTATGGCAAATGCTAGCGTGTGTCCCGTCAAAGCCTTATAGCACCGGACTTCTGTCCGACAATTGCGTCTTTTTGCCGCTTATTTGGTTCCGTTGGCATCGGATTGAATCGACCAACGGCCTCGGAAGTGACAAAAAAGCTGTTATAAAGTTGCGCGCTAACACATCAAGAGCCCTGCCTAATGCGTCCATTTTTCAAGACATGGCTAACTATTTGCCTATTAATGCCACTGGCCGCCCACGCCACCAATCGTGAGCAACGTCTTCCAAACGTTAACGGTTTCACACCTAAATCCCATGCCTCTGCTCCTTCGAACAAAGGCAAACAGGTCAAGCACACCACGCTGAGCAGCACCGGCCGAAGCAAGCTGGTGCCACCGATGGCGACCAAGGAAAGCAGCAACGTCCTCAGTCGCGCGGTAAACGTCCTCGGTACGCCATACCGTTGGGGCGGCAGCAGCCCGAGTAAAGGCTTCGACTGCAGCGGTCTGGTGAAATACGCGTTCAACGACGCCACGTTCGACCTGCCACGCACCTCGAACGCCATGGCCAGTGGTCACGGCGAGAAAGTCGAACGCAAGGACCTGAAGCCGGGCGACCTGATTTTCTTCAACATCAAGAGCCGTCGGGTCAATCACGTTGCCATCTACCTGGGCAACGACCGGTTCATCCATGCGCCACGGCGCGGCAAAGCGGTGAGCATCGACACTCTGAACAAGCCGTACTGGGAAAAGCATTACGTGGTGGCCAAACGCGTATTGCCGAAAGAGCAAGGGCAGATGCGCGTGGTTCAGCGCTAAGTTGACTGATCCAGGATTTGCTTAACCAGTACTGCCCCCTTCGCAAGCAAGCCCGCTCCCACATGGAACCGCATTCCAATGTGGGAGCGGGCTTGCTCGCGAAGGGCCGGTGGTAACACCGAAAATCCCCCTCAGAATTTATCTGGCGTGCGCGCTTTCTCCCGCGCATGTTCACGGCTGATCAAGCCCTTGGTCACCAGATCCTTCAGGCACATGTCGAGTGTCTGCATTCCCAGCGAGCCACCGGTCTGTATCGCCGAATACATCTGCGCCACCTTGTCCTCGCGGATCAGGTTACGGATCGCCGACGTACCCAGCATGATCTCGTGCGCCGCCACCCGACCGCCGCCGATCTTCTTGATCAGCGTCTGCGAGACTACCGCCAGCAACGACTCCGACAGCATCGAGCGCACCATGGACTTTTCGTCCCCGGGGAACACGTCCACCACCCGGTCGATGGTCTTGGCTGCCGACGTGGTGTGCAAGGTACCGAACACCAGGTGCCCGGTCTCGGCCGCGGTCAGCGCCAGGCGGATGGTTTCCAGATCGCGCATCTCGCCCACCAGGATCACATCCGGGTCTTCGCGCAGCGCTGAGCGCAACGCAGTGGCGAAACTGCGGGTATCACGATGGACTTCGCGCTGATTGATCAGGCATTTGCGCGATTCGTGGACAAATTCGATCGGATCTTCGATGGTCAGGATGTGGTGATGACGATGGGTGTTGAGGTAATCGATCATCGCCGCCAGTGTCGTGGACTTGCCGGAGCCGGTCGGTCCGGTCACCAGCACCAGCCCGCGCGGCGCATCGGTGATCTTGCGAAAGACGTCGCCCATGGCCAGGTCTTCCATGGTCAGCACTTTTGACGGGATGGTCCGGAACACCGCCCCGGCGCCCCGGTTCTGGTTGAAGGCATTGACCCGAAAGCGCGCCACGCCGGGGACTTCGAAGGAAAAGTCGGTTTCCAGATGTTTCTCGAAGTCCACCCGCTGGGTGTCGTTCATGATGTCGTAGATCAGCTCGTGCACTTGCTGGTGATCCAGCGCCGGCAGATTGATCCGCCGCACGTCGCCATCCACGCGGATCATCGGCGGCAGACCGGCCGACAGGTGCAGGTCGGAAGCACCCTGTTTGGCGCTGAAGGCCAGCAGTTCAGTGATATCCATAGCGTCCCTCAATTCCAGTAGAATGCCGCGAACCTTCAGACCGCTGGCGCCAAATCCTGCCTGAAAAGTAGCCGAACGATGATCAGGCAAGGCAAAAGTCGGCGAAGAAGCGGAGTTGACGTCAGTCAATGAGCATTCTGAGGCGACTTTTAACGCCGCATGATCGAGTGCAGGCACTTTTCAGGCAGGATTTGATGTCCACGATAGCAGACAACATCCAACTGGTTAGTTCGCGTATTCAAGCAGCCGTCAAAGCGGCCGGACGCGATGAAAACAGCGTCCAGCTGCTCGCCGTGAGCAAGACCAAACCGGCACAAGCCCTGCGCGAAGCGTACGCCGCCGGCCTGCGCGATTTCGGCGAGAACTACCTGCAAGAGGCCTTGGGCAAGCAGCTCGAACTGGCCGACCTGCCCTTGATCTGGCACTTCATCGGCCCCATTCAGTCGAACAAGACCCGCTCGATTGCCGAGCATTTCGCCTGGGTGCACTCCGTGGATCGTCTGAAAATCGCCCAACGCCTGTCCGAGCAACGCCCGGCGGATCTGCCGCCACTGAACATCTGCATTCAGGTCAACGTCAGCGGTGAAGCCAGCAAGTCCGGCTGCACCCCGCTAGACCTGCCGGCCCTGGCCCAGGCCATCAGCGCCCTGCCGCGCCTGAAACTGCGCGGGTTGATGGCGATTCCCGAGCCGACCGAAGATCGCGCCGAGCAAGACGCTGCATTCGCTGCCGTTCAGAAATTGCAGGCCGGCCTCGATCTGCCGCTCGACACACTTTCCATGGGCATGAGCCACGACCTCGAGTCGGCCATTGCCCAGGGCGCGACCTGGGTCCGTATCGGTACGGCCCTGTTCGGCGCCCGCGACTATTCCCAATCTTGACCATTTCCAGATAAGGACCTGACATGAGCAACACACGTATTGCCTTTATCGGTGCCGGCAACATGGCCGCCAGCCTGATCGGCGGCCTGCGGGCCAAGGGTCTGGAAGCTGCACACATTCGCGCCAGCGATCCGGGCGAAGAAACCCGCGCCAAAGTCAGCGCCGAACACGGCATCGAAACCTTCGCCGACAACGCCCAGGCCATCGACGGCGCTGACGTTGTCGTGCTGGCGGTCAAGCCACAGGCCATGAAAGCCGTGTGCGAAGCGATTCGCCCGAGCCTGAAACCGAATCAACTGGTGGTCTCGATCGCCGCCGGCATCACCTGCGCCAGCATGACCGCATGGCTCGGCGAGCAACCGATCGTGCGCTGCATGCCGAACACCCCGGCGCTGCTGCGTCAGGGCGTGAGCGGCTTGTACGCCACCGGCGCCGTGAGCGCCGAACAACGCCAACAGGCTGAAGAACTGCTGTCCGCCGTGGGCATCGCCCTGTGGCTGAACGAAGAGCAGCAACTGGACGCGGTCACCGCCGTCTCCGGTTCCGGCCCGGCGTACTTCTTCCTGCTGATCGAAGCCATGACCGCCGCCGGCGTCAAACTCGGCCTGCCGAAGGAAACCGCCGAGCAACTGACCCTGCAGACCGCTCTGGGCGCCGCGCATATGGCGGTGTCCAGTGACGTCGACGCTGCCGAACTGCGCCGCCGCGTGACCTCGCCGGCCGGCACCACGGAAGCTGCAATCAAATCGTTCCAGGCCGGCGGCTTCGAAGCCCTGGTGGAAAAAGCACTCGGCGCCGCCGCGCACCGCTCGGCCGAAATGGCCGAACAACTGGGCAAATAAGGAGCCTCACATGATTGGATTGAACACCGCAGCGGTCTACGTGCTGCAAACCCTCGGCAGCCTGTACCTGCTGATCGTGCTGCTGCGCTTCGTTCTGCAACTGGTGCGGGCGAACTTCTACAACCCGCTGTGCCAGTTCGTGGTCAAGGCCACCCAGCCGCTGCTCAAGCCACTGCGCCGGATCATTCCGAGCCTGTTCGGCCTCGACATGTCGTCGCTGGTACTGGCGATCCTCGTGCAACTGGCGCTGATGGCGCTGACCCTGCTGCTGACCTACGGCACCACCGGTAACCCGCTGCAACTGCTGATCTGGTCGCTGATCGGCGTGACGGCGCTGTTCCTGAAGATTTTCTTCTGGGCCATGATCATCAGCATCATCCTGTCCTGGGTCGCACCGGGCAGCCACAATCCGGGCGCCGAGCTGGTGAACCAGATCTGTGAACCGGCCTTGGCGCCGTTCCGCCGCATCCTGCCGAACCTCGGCGGTCTGGACCTGTCGCCGATCTTCGCCTTCCTCGTGCTGAAGCTGATCGACATGCTGGTGATCAACAACCTCGCGGCGATGACGATGATGCCGGAAATCCTGCGCCTGCTGATGTGAGCTGGTTTCGCTGGGACGGTGACGACCTGATTCTGGAGTGTCACCTGCAACCGGCCGCCCGCAGCGATGATTTCTGCGGGCTGCACGGCGATCGCCTGAAGATCCGCCTGACCGCGCCGCCGGTCGAGGGCAAGGCCAATGCCTACCTGATGGGGTTTCTGGCCAAGGCTTTTGGGGTTTCCAAGAGTCAGGTCAGTTTGCTCAGTGGTGAGCTGAACCAGCAGAAGCGAGTGCGCATCAGCGCACCGAAAAAGCTGCCGGATCTGCCGGGGCTCTGCCGCCCCTGATCGTTGCTTGCCGCTAACCCCACCGGTCTTTAGACTTACGCCTCATTTCAACGAGAGCAGGGTCGATGCCAGCTGCCTTTCCCCCCGATTCTGTTGGTCTGGTGACGCCGCAAACGGCGCACTTCAGCGAACCGCTGGCCCTGGCCTGCGGCCGTTCGCTGGCCGATTATGACCTGATCTACGAAACCTACGGCACGCTGAACGCGCAAGCGAGCAACGCCGTGCTGATCTGCCATGCCTTGTCCGGCCACCACCACGCTGCGGGTTATCACAGCGTCGACGACCGCAAGCCCGGTTGGTGGGACAGCTGCATCGGTCCCGGCAAACCGATCGACACCAACAAGTTCTTCGTGGTCAGCCTGAACAACCTCGGCGGTTGCAACGGCTCCACCGGCCCGAGCAGCCTCAACCCGGAAACCGGCAAGCCGTTCGGCGCCGACTTTCCGGTGCTGACCGTGGAAGACTGGGTGCACAGCCAGGCACGTCTGGCCGACCTGCTCGGCATCGGCCAATGGGCCGCGGTGATCGGTGGCAGCCTCGGCGGCATGCAGGCGCTGCAATGGACCATCACTTACCCGGATCGCGTGCGCCACTGCCTGGCCATCGCCTCGGCCCCCAAGCTGTCGGCGCAGAACATCGCCTTCAACGAAGTGGCGCGCCAGGCGATCCTCACCGACCCGGAATTCCACGGTGGCTCGTTCCAGGAACACGGCGTAATCCCCAAGCGCGGCCTGATGCTGGCGCGGATGGTCGGGCACATCACCTACCTGTCCGACGACTCCATGGGCGAGAAATTCGGCCGTGGCCTGAAGAGCGAAAAGCTCAACTACGACTTCCACAGCGTCGAGTTCCAGGTCGAAAGCTACCTGCGCTATCAGGGCGAAGAGTTCTCCGGGCGCTTCGATGCCAACACCTATCTGTTGATGACCAAGGCGCTGGACTACTTCGATCCGGCAGCGAACTTCAACGATAACCTGGCGAAAACCTTCGAAGGTGCGAAAGCCAGGTTCTGCGTGATGTCGTTCACCACCGACTGGCGCTTCTCCCCGGCCCGTTCGCGGGAACTGGTGGACGCGCTGATGGCCGCGCGCAAGGACGTCAGCTACCTGGAAATCGACGCACCCCAGGGCCACGACGCCTTCCTGATTCCGATCCCGCGTTATTTGCAGGCGTTCGGCAATTACATGAACCGCATTACGTTGTGAGAAAGCCATGAGAGCTGATCTGGAAATCATCCAGGAATGGATCCCCGCCGGCAGCCGCGTGCTCGACCTCGGCTGCGGTGACGGCGAGTTGCTGACCTGGCTGCGCGACCACAAGCAGGTCACCGGCTATGGCCTGGAAAACGACCCGGACAACATCGCCGAGTGCGTGGCCAAGGGCATCAACGTCATCGAGCAGGACTTGGACAAAGGCCTGGGCAACTTCGCCAGCAACAGCTTCGATATCGTGGTGATGACCCAGGCCCTGCAAGCCGTGCATTACCCGGACAAGATCCTCGACGAAATGCTGCGTGTCGGCCGCCAGTGCATCATCACCTTCCCCAACTTCGGTCACTGGCGCTGCCGCTGGTACCTGGCGAGCAAGGGTCGGATGCCGGTGTCGGAATTTCTGCCGTACACCTGGTACAACACGCCGAACATCCACTTCTGCACCTTCGAAGACTTTGAAGAACTTTGCCGCGAACGTGAGGCGAAGGTCATTGATCGGCTTGCCGTGGATCAACAGCACCGCCACGGGTGGGCCAGTAAGCTATGGCCTAATCTGTTAGGTGAGATCGGTATCTACCGCGTCAGCAGCCCGGGGCTTGCGGATCACAGAATCGCGGTCTGAACCACGACATTGCGAGGAGAACGAACATGGGACGCTTGATTACCGCGCTATTGGCCGCCTGCCTGAGCCTGTCGGCCGTGGCCGCCGATGCCATCAAGGGCGAACGCAAGGAAGTGTTCGGTGATGTCACCGTGCATTACAACACCTTCAACTCGACCTTCCTGACGCCGGACATCGCCAAGGCTGCCGAGCTGATCCGCAGCAAGAACCGGGGTGTGATCAATGTCTCGGTGATCAAGGACGGCAAGCCGCTGATCGCCCAGGTCACCGGCACCGTCAAAGACCTGACCAGCCAGAGTGTGCCGCTGACCTTCCGCCAGATCACCGAACAGGGCGCGATCTATTACATCGCCCAGTACCCGGTGGAGCAGCAGGAAACCCGCACTTTTGAAATCAAGGTGCAGACCGGCGACAAGATCAACACCCTCAATTTCAACCAAGAGCTTTTCCCTGGCCAATGATCAATCTCAAGCAACTCGTACTGGCCAGCCATAACGCCGGCAAACTCAAGGAACTCCAGGCCATGCTCGGCGACTCGGTGCAACTGCGCTCGATCGGCGAATTCAGCAGCGTGGAGCCGGAAGAAACCGGTCTGTCGTTCGTCGAGAACGCGATCCTCAAGGCCCGCAATGCTGCGCGCATTTCCGGATTGCCGGCGCTGGCCGACGATTCGGGCCTGGCGGTGGATTTCCTCGGCGGTGCGCCGGGCATCTATTCGGCGCGCTACGCCGACGGCAAAGGCGACGCGGCGAACAACGCCAAACTGCTCGACGCCTTGAAGGATGTGCCTGAAGCCGAGCGCGGCGCGCAGTTTGTCTGCGTGCTGGCCTTGGTGCGTCACGCCGACGATCCGCTGCCGATCCTCTGCGAAGGTCTGTGGCACGGGCGCATCCTGACCGCTGCCAGCGGTGAACACGGTTTCGGCTACGACCCACTGTTCTGGGTGCCGGAGCGTAACGTGTCCAGCGCCGAGCTGAGCCCGAGCGACAAGAACCAGATCAGCCACCGCGCCCGTGCAATGGATCTGCTGCGCCAGCGTCTGGGCTTGAAATGACCGATAGTTCTTCCGTGTCGTCGCTGATTATCGGCGGCGCCGCCTCCTCGCCTCGGGCGCCGTTGCCGACGCTGCCGCCCCTGGCGCTGTACATCCACATACCGTGGTGTGTGCGCAAATGTCCGTATTGCGACTTCAACTCCCACACCGCCAGCCCGGTGCTGCCGGAGCAGGAATACGTCGACGCGCTGCTCGCCGACCTCGATCAGGATCTGCACGCAGTGTATGGCCGTGAGTTGAGTTCGATCTTCTTTGGCGGCGGCACGCCGAGCCTGTTCAGCGCCGAAGCCCTGGGTCGATTGCTGGAAGGCGTGAAACAGCGCATCCCGTTTGCCGATGACATCGAAATCACCCTGGAAGCCAACCCCGGAACCTTCGAACAAGAGAAGTTCGTCGCCTACCGCAAGCTGGGGATCAATCGCCTGTCGATCGGCATCCAGAGCTTCCAGCAGGAAAAGCTCAAGGCCCTCGGCCGTATCCACAACGGCGACGAAGCGGTACGCGCAGCTGGCATGGCGCGCCAAGCCGGGTTCGATAACTTCAACCTCGACTTGATGCACGGCTTGCCGGACCAGTCGCTGGACGATGCCCTGAGCGATCTGCGCCAGGCTATCGAGCTGAAGCCGACCCACATTTCCTGGTATCAGTTGACGCTGGAGCCGAACACCGTGTTCTGGAACCAGCCGCCGGTGCTGCCGGAAGACGACACGCTGTGGGACATTCAAGAGGCCGGGCAGGCACTGCTCGCCGAGCACGGTTACGCGCAGTACGAAGTTTCGGCGTATGCCCAACCGGGCCGCCCGGCGCGGCATAACCTCAATTACTGGAGCTTCGGCGACTTCATCGGCATCGGCGCCGGCGCTCACGGCAAGCTCAGCCATCCGGACGGGCGCATCGTGCGCACCTGGAAGACGCGCTTGCCGAAGGATTACCTCAACCCGGCAAAAAGCTTCCAGGCCGGCGAGAAAGCCCTGACCAACGACGAGATGCCGTTCGAATTCCTGATGAACGCCCTGCGCCTGACCGCCGGCGTCGAATCGCGCCTGTACCCGGAGCGCACCGGCCTGCCGCTGGAGAGCCTCGACGAACACCGGCGCGAGGCCGAACAAAGCGGTCTGTTGCAGGTCGAACCGTCACGTCTGGCGGCCACCGAGCGCGGACAACTGTTCCTCAACGACTTGCTGCAGAAATTTCTGAGCTGAGCCCAACGCCCAACGGCAGCCCTAAGGAAAAAACATGGATTTGATTCTCGACCTGCTCGCCACCGTGTCCCGCTGGAGCCGCAGCAACCTCTCGGAAATCGCTCTGGCCCTGGTGGGCTGCCTGCTGGTGCTGTTCGGCGCCGACTTCAAGGGCTGGGTCGAGCAACGCCTGGGCAGCATCGCCGGCGCCCTGCGCGTGCCGCTGATGGCCCTGCTGTGTCTGATCGGCAGCGGCGCGGCGCTGATCTACGCCACACCCTGGGTGGTGAAGGGCTTGAGCCAGTTCAACAACTACAGCCTGGCGCCGGTGTTGTTGGTGGTGCTGGTGTTGATTGGCGTAGTGGCCGACCGCCGCTGATTTTCAGTACACACAGAACGCAAATGTGGGAGCGAGCTTGCTCGCGAAAGCGGTAGATCATTCGATATTGATATCGACTGAAATGACGCCTTCGCGAGCAAGCCCGCTCCCACATTTATTGTTGCGTGATATTCAGGACTGCTTTTCGAACTTCAGATCCCACACGCCATGCCCAAGACGTTCGCCGCGGCGTTCGAACTTGGTGATCGGCCGTTCGGCCGGGCGGGGTACGCACTTGCCGTCTTCGGCGAGGTTGCGATAGCCCGGGGCGACGTTCATCACTTCCAGCATGTATTCGGCGTACGGCTCCCAGTCGGTGGCCATGTGCAGAATGCCGCCAACCTTCAACTTGCTGCGCACCAGTTCAGCGAAGGACGCCTGAACGATGCGGCGCTTGTGGTGACGGCTCTTGTGCCACGGATCCGGGAAGAACAGCATCAGGCGATCGAGACTGTTGTCGGCGATGCAGCGGTTGAGCACTTCGATCGCGTCGCAGTCGTAGACCCGCAGGTTGGTCAGGCCCTGAGTCAGCACGCCGTTGAGCAGTGCGCCGACACCCGGACGGTGAACCTCGACACCGATGAAATCCTGCTCCGGCGCAGCGGCGGCCATCTCCAGCAGCGAGTGGCCCATGCCGAAACCGATCTCCAGCGAACGCGGCGCGGAACGGCCGAACACCTGGTCGAAATCCACCGGCGCATCGGCCAGCGGCAGGACGAACTTCGGCGCGCCCTGATCCAGGCCGCGCTGCTGGCCTTCGGTCATGCGCCCGGCGCGCATCACAAAACTCTTGATGCGGCGGTGTTGGCGCTCGTCGCCTTCTTCCGTCTGGATTGGCGTGTCGTTCGATTCAGTCATCAATAGCTCTTACTTGATCAGACCATCCAGCGGCGAAGAGGCGCTGGCATAGAGTTTTTTCGGCATGCGGCCGGCGAGGTAGGCCAGGCGGCCCGCGACGATCGCGTGTTTCATGGCTTCGGCCATCATGATCGGCTGCTGGGCGTGGGCGATGGCCGAGTTCATCAGCACGGCGTCACAGCCCAGTTCCATGGAGATGGTGGCGTCGGAAGCGGTGCCGACACCGGCATCCACCAGCACCGGGATTTTGGCTTCTTCGAGGATGATCTGCAGGTTGTACGGGTTGCAGATCCCCAGGCCCGAACCGATCAGACCGGCCAGCGGCATCACCGCGATGCAGCCGATTTCCGCCAGTTGCCGGGCGATGATCGGGTCATCACTGGTGTAGACCATCACGTCGAAGCCTTCCTTGACCAGCACTTCGGCGGCCTTGAGGGTTTCGATCACGTTGGGGAACAGGGTTTTCTGGTCGGCCAGCACTTCCAGCTTCACCAGGTTGTGGCCATCGAGCAGTTCACGGGCCAGGCGGCAGGTGCGCACGGCCTCGACCGCGTCGTAGCAACCGGCGGTGTTCGGCAGGAAGGTGTAGCGATCCGGCGACAGCACTTCGAGCAGGTTCGGCTCGCCTTCGATCTGGCCCAGGTTGGTGCGGCGCACGGCGAAGGTGACGATCTCGGCACCCGAGGCTTCGATGGCCAGACGGGTTTCTTCCATGTCACGGTACTTGCCGGTACCGACCAGCAAACGCGACTGGTAAGTACGACCGGCCAGAACGAAAGGCTTGTCGCTACGAACGATGCTCATGGGGAATCCTCTGTTGGGGTGAGGGTCTTGCAGAATGCCTTAAATAGCCAAACGCTGTGAAAACGTCGCGAGCGAAGGAAAGACAAGGCAAAAACAGGCGAGGAAGCGGAGTTTACGGGTTGTAAATGAGCATTCCGAGCCTGTTTTTAACGCAGTATTTCTTGCGTGCGCCGAAGGCGCCCAGCACGCAGCAGTTTTCACAGTGTTTGGGATCAGCCGCCGCCGATGGCGTGCACCACTTCGACGTTGTCGCCGTCGTTCAAAGTGGTGTCGGCATGCTGGCTGCGCGGGACGATATCCAGATTGAGTTCGACCGCCACCCGGCGTCCGGTCAGGTCCAGACGGGTCAGCAGGGCCGCAACGGTTTCACCGTCGGGCAGTTCAAAGGATTCACCGTTCAACTGAATGCGCATGCGCAACGCCGCCATCACTTTTTAGGGGGTGGCATTCTAGCCCGATCATGACCTAAAGGTCAGCACCAAGCGTCAAGCGGTTGGATACAGGCGCCAGGCGGCCAGCCCCAGGCACAGCCAGCCAATCAGGAATGCCAGACCGCCGAACGGGGTGATGATGCCGAGCTTGCCGATGCCGAGGGTGGTCAGCAGGTACAGGCTGCCGGAGAACAACAGGATGCCGACGCTGAACGATATGCCGGCCCAGGCGACCAGCCGCCCCTGTAGCTGCGTGGCCAGCAGTGCCACGCCAAACAGCGCCAGTGCATGCACCAGTTGATAGGTAACGCCGGTGTGGAAGATCGCCAGGTATTCGGGTGTCAGGCGGTTTTTCAAGCCATGGGCGGCGAATGCGCCGAGGCCGACACCGGTGAAACCAAAGAAGGCAGCCAGCATCAGAAAGCTACGCAGCATGTAGAACTCCAGTCAGACTCGATCGGCAGGGTCTGTATAATGGCCCGCTCAACCGGTTCGGCCAAGCCATCTCTATGCTGCGTTTATTTCTCCGTCGTTTCACGAAGGCCCTGCTCTGGTTCGCGGGCGGCAGCGTATTGCTGGTGTTGGTGTTTCGCTTTGTGCCGCCACCGTTCACGGCGCTGATGGTCGAGCGCAAGATCGAATCCTGGGTCGACGGCGAGCCGATCGATCTGCAACGCACCTGGAAGCCGTGGGACGAGATTTCCGATGACCTGAAGGTCGCGGTGATTGCCGGCGAAGACCAGAAATTCCCCGAGCACTGGGGGTTTGACCTGAGTGCGATCAAGGCCGCACTGGCCCACAACGAGCTCGGCGGCTCGATTCGCGGCGCCAGCACCCTGAGCCAGCAAGTATCGAAGAATTTGTTCTTGTGGTCCGGCCGCAGCTATCTGCGCAAGGGCCTGGAGGCGTGGTTCACCGCGCTGATCGAAGTGTTCTGGCCCAAGCAGCGGATTCTCGAGGTGTACCTGAACAGCGTCGAGTGGGATGACGGCGTGTTTGGTGCCGAAGCGGCGGCAAGGCATCACTTTGGCGTAGGCGCCAGGTCGCTGTCCCGGCAGCAGGCGAGTTATCTGGCGGCTGTGCTGCCGAATCCCCGGGTCTGGAGCGCCAGTCATCCGACCGCTTATGTGTCGCGCCGAGCCGGCTGGATTCGCCAACAAATGAGCCAGCTGGGTGGCGACAGCTACCTGCTGACGCTCAATGATTCGCGCCGCGCGCCCTGGGCCCAATGACTTTCCGACAGGCAAACAAAAACGCCCCGATCATCACTGATCGGGGCGTTTTTTATTGCCGGACTACCGGTTATGCGGCAATCGACAACTTGAGCTTGTTCATCGCGCTCTTCTCGAGCTGACGGATCCGCTCGGCCGACACGTTGTACTTCTGCGCCAGGTCGTGCAGCGTGGCTTTCTCTTCTGCCAGCCAGCGCTGGTAGAGGATGTCGCGGCTGCGTTCGTCCAGCACTTCCAGCGCTTCGTGCAGGTTGTGATTGGAGTTGTCGCTCCAGTCGGCATCTTCCAGTTGACGCGCCGGGTCGTACCGGTGGTCTTCCAGGTAGTTGGCCGGCGACTGGAAAGCGCTGTCGTCGTCTGCTTCCGCAGCCGGGTCGAAGGCCATGTCATGGCCGGTCAGGCGACTTTCCATCTCACGCACTTCACGCGGCTCGACGCCGAGGCTTTCCGCCACACGGTGGACTTCCTCGTTGTTCAGCCAGGCCAGACGTTTCTTCTGGCTGCGCAGGTTGAAGAACAGCTTGCGCTGGGCCTTGGTGGTCGCGACTTTCACGATCCGCCAGTTGCGCAGGATGAACTCGTGAATCTCGGCCTTGATCCAGTGCACCGCGAAGGACACCAGACGCACGCCCATTTCCGGGTTGAAACGCTTCACGGCCTTCATCAGGCCGACGTTACCTTCCTGGATCAGGTCAGCCTGAGCCAGACCGTAGCCGGAATAGCTACGGGCGATGTGTACGACAAACCGCAGGTGGGCGAGCACCATCTGCCGAGCCGCCCCCAGATCCTGCTCATAGTAGAGACTCTCGGCCAGTTCACGCTCCTGCTCCGGCGTCAGCAATGGAATGCTGTTGACGGTGTGCACGTAGGCTTCCAGGTTTGCGCCTGGAACCAATGCATACGCAGGTTGCAAAGAATTGGACATACGGAAAAACCTCCGACTTACATACTCATGCTTTTCAGCATTGCGAAAAATTGACCGGAAACTCAAATGAAAGTTTCCTTAACCACTGAAAGGTCAATCACGCGCAAAAAAGATTCTACTTCGGCGCCAGCTCCCTGAGATGACGTGCGACTGCAATCCATGCACCGATATAACCCAACAGCACCGCGCCAAGCAAGAGCGACAGACCGTCGGCAACTGGCACGCCGGCCAGTGCGAAATCGCTGCCGTACAAGCCGGCCAGCCCGACCACCGCATCGTTCAGCCAGTTCAGGCCGAACGCCAATACACCCCAGGACAGCAGTCCCGCACCGAAGCCATACAACGCGCCCATATAAAGGAAGGGACGACGCACATAGCTGTCGGTGCCGCCGACGAGTTTAATCACTTCTATCTCGGTGCGGCGGTTTTCAATATGAAGACGAATGGTATTGCCTATCACCAAAAGTAATGCGGAAACCAGCAACACCGTCAGACCGAAGACGAAACGATCGCCGAGCTTGAGGATGGCGGCCAGACGCTCGACCCAGACTAGATCAAGTTGCGCCTGTTGTACCTTGGGCAGCTCGGAAAGTTTTTGTCTTAATGCTTCCAGGGTCGACTTGTCGACCTCGTTCGGCGTCACCAGCACCACACCCGGCAAAGGGTTTTCCGGAAGTTCGCGCAGGGCTTCGCCCAGGCCCGACTGCTGCTGGAACTCTTCCAGTGCCTGGTCGCGACCGACATATTCAGCATCAGCTACGCCCGGCATGCCCTTGATCTGGTCGCGCAATGCTTCGCCCTGCGCCGGAGTCGCCTCGAGCTCCAGGTACAGCGAAATCTGCGCCGCACGCTGCCACGAACCGCCCAAGCGCTCGACATTGCTCAGCAACAGCGAAAGACCCATCGGCAGGCTCAGCGCAACTGCCATCACCATGCAGGTGAAGAAACTGCCGATCGGCTGCTTGCCGAGACGACGCAGGCTGTCGATCCAACTGGCGCGATGGCTTTCGATCCAGGCACGGAACAACGTGGCGAAGTCCGGGCCGTCGTCATCGTCGTGCTTTTTCTTCTTTGGCGGTTGCGGATCGGCGGCCTTCGGGGCCACGCGCTCGGAAACCTTCGGACTACGTGTTGCACTCATACGCCGGCCTCCCCGTCGCCGATCAATCGGCCGCGTTGCAGGGTCAGCATGCGATGGCGCATGCGCGCGATCAGCGCCAGGTCATGACTGGCGATCAGCACGCTGGTGCCCAGACGGTTGATGTCTTCGAACACGCCCATGATCTCCGCCGCCAGACGCGGGTCGAGGTTACCGGTCGGTTCGTCCGCCAGCAGCAAAGCCGGACGGTGAACGATGGCGCGGGCAATGCCAACGCGCTGCTGCTGACCGGTGGACAGGTCACCCGGATACAGCTCGGCCTTGTCCGACAGCGCCACGCGCTCCAGCGCCGAATCGACGCGCTTGGCGATCTCGACCTTGGACAGCCCGAGAATCTGCAACGGCAGCGCGACGTTATTGAACACCGTGCGATCGAACAACAGTTGATGGTTCTGGAACACCACACCGATCTGCCGACGCAGGAACGGAATCTGCGCGTTGCTGATGGTGCTCAGGTCTTGCCCGGCCAGCAGCAGCTTGCCGCTGGTCGGACGTTCCATCGCCAGCAACAGGCGCAACAATGTGGATTTACCGGCACCGGAGTGGCCGGTGACAAACAGGAACTCGCCGCGACGGACTCGAAAGCTCAGCTCATGCAAGCCGACGTGACCGTTCGGGTAGCGCTTACCGACCTGTTCGAAACGAATCATGAACGCTCCCGCTCTGCAAACAGTGCCTGGACAAAGGGTTCGGCTTCAAAGGTACGCAGATCGTCGATGCCTTCACCGACGCCGATGTAGCGGATCGGCAGGCCGAACTGCTTGGCCAGGGCGAAAATCACCCCGCCCTTGGCGGTGCCGTCGAGCTTGGTCAGCGCCAGGCCGGTCAGTTCGACGGTCTGGTTGAATTGCTTGGCCTGGTTGATGGCGTTCTGGCCGGTGCCGGCGTCGAGCACCAGCAGCACTTCGTGCGGCGCATCGGCGTCGAGCTTGCCGATCACCCGGCGAACCTTTTTCAGTTCTTCCATCAGGTTGTCTTTGGTGTGCAGACGACCGGCGGTGTCGGCGATCAGCACATCGATGCCACGAGCCTTGGCGGCCTGCACGGCGTCGAAGATCACCGAAGCCGAGTCCGCGCCCGTGTGCTGGGCGATCACCGGGATCTTGTTGCGCTCGCCCCAGACCTGCAACTGCTCGACAGCGGCGGCGCGGAAGGTGTCACCGGCGGCCAACATGACTTTCTTGCCTTCCAGCTGCAGTTTCTTCGCCAGTTTGCCGATGGTGGTGGTCTTGCCGGCGCCGTTGACGCCGACCACCAGAATCACGAACGGCTTGTTCTGGGAAGCGATCTTCAGCGGCTGCTCGACCGGTTTGAGCATTGCAGCCAGCTCGGCCTGCAGGGATTTGTACAGGGCGTCGGAATCCGCCAGCTCTTTACGTGCGACCTTCTGGGTCAGGCGCTGGATGATCACCGAAGTCGCCTCGACGCCGACGTCGGCAGTCAGCAGGCGGGTTTCGAGATCGTCGAGCAGATCGTCATCGATGGCTTTCTTGCCGAGGAACAGGCTGGCCATGCCTTCGCCGATACTGGCGCTGGTCTTGGACAGGCCCTGCTTGAGACGGGCGAAGAAGCCGGCCTTGGTTTCTTCGGTACGCGGGGCCTCGACCGGGGCTTCGACCGGGGCTTCGACCTGGGTTTCCACAGGAACGACTGGCACTGCTGCTACCGGTGCAGGTGCAGGTGCAGGTGCAGGTGCAGGTGCAGGCTCGGGCGCTTCGACAATCGGGGCAACCGGGGCAGCAACCACGGGCTCTGGAATGACAGGAGCGGCTTCCACCACCGGCGCCTGAACAGGCTCTGGCATGAACGCAGCCGGCGCGGGAATCGTTGGCGTAACGTGCGGAGCGGCCTCTTCGACCAGCGCCACCGGCTCTTCCGCTACCGGCAAGGTCAGCCACGGCTCGCTGGCCGGGGTCAGCGGCAGTTCGGCGGCAGCCGGCGTTTCAGGCTCGGCCTCGGCCACCGGTTGCAGCACCGGCTCGGCGATCGGCAGCACGACCGGTGCCGGCGCTTCTTCTATTACGGGAGCAGGCGCAAGGGCCTGCTCAGGAATGGCAGTCGGCTGTTCGACGACGGGTTCCTGCGGTTTCTTGCGCAGCCATCCGAACAGGCCTTTCTTCTCGCCAGCCGCAGCTGGGGTCTTCTTGTCGTCGTTGGAACCAAACATGGAGGACGGCTATCTCACGGTAGCGACGCGCCACAGGGGCGCCCCGGCAAATAAATATTCGATGCAGAACAGACTGTGTTTCACCCAGCTTGTTCACGCGCAACATTTTGTCGAGGCGCCAAAAGCACCTCAAAGGTCATTAAATACGAAGGACTGGAACGGCATCGTCGGCGAAAACGCAGAGTTTAGCTGAGAAACTCAAAGCTTCTGCCGGTAACCCGTACAACCTATAGACCGATCAGTGGCCTGATAGGCGTGGCCGCCAGTAAAACGGATCAGTATCCTAGCACCCTCTCGCCCGCCGACGCTAAGACCAAGCGGGCAGCCCAACAGGTTTAAAAACGAATGAATGCTCTAGCCCGCCGCGCCGCAGGCCTGCTGCTCAGCACAGTCTGCCTGCCCCTTTCGGCCCTGGCGGCCGACCCGCAACCGACCCACGAATTCACCCTCGACAACGGCTTGAAGGTCGTCGTGCGCGAAGACCATCGCGCGCCGGTGGTGGTGTCGCAGGTCTGGTACAAGGTCGGTTCCAGCTACGAAACCCCGGGCCAGACCGGTCTGTCCCACGCCCTCGAGCACATGATGTTCAAGGGCAGCGAAAAAGTCGGCCCCGGCGAAGCCTCGCTGATCCTGCGCGACCTCGGCGCCGAAGAGAACGCCTTCACCAGCGACGACTTCACCGCTTATTACCAGGTCCTGGCCCGCGACCGTCTGGGCGTGGCCTTCGAACTGGAAGCCGACCGCATGGCCAACCTGCGCCTGCCGGCCGACGAGTTCGCCAAGGAAATCGAAGTCATCAAGGAAGAGCGCCGCCTGCGCACCGACGACAAGCCGATGGCCAAGGCCTTCGAGCGCTACAAGGCCATGGCCTACCCGGCCAGCGGTTATCACACGCCGACCATCGGCTGGATGGCTGACCTTGAGCGGATGAAGGTCGAAGAGCTGCGCCACTGGTATCAGTCCTGGTACGTGCCGAACAACGCCACGCTGGTGGTGGTCGGCGACGTGACCCCGGACGAGGTGAAAACCCTCGCCCAGCGCTACTTCGGGCCGATCCCGAAACGCGACGTGCCGCCGGCGAAAAAGCCGCTGGAGCTGGCCGAGCCCGGCGAGCGCCAGATCACCCTGCACGTGCAGACTCAACTGCCGAGCCTGATGCTCGGTTTCAACGTCCCGAGCATCGCCACTGCCGAAGACAAACGCTCGGTCAACGCCTTGCGCCTGATTTCGGCGTTGCTGGACGGCGGCTACAGCGGTCGCATCCCGACCCAACTGGAGCGCGGTGAAGAGCTGGTGTCCGGCGGTTCGTCGAGCTACGACGCCTACACTCGCGGTGACAGCCTGTTCACCCTGTCGGCCACGCCGAACACCCAGAAGAAAAAAACCATGGCCCAGGCTGAGGCCGGTCTGTGGAAACTGCTGGAACAGCTGAAAACCACCGCACCGTCCGCCGAAGAACTGGAGCGCGTACGCGCGCAGGTCATCGCCGGCCTGGTCTTCGAGCGCGATTCGATCACCAGCCAGGCCACCGCCATCGGCCAGCTGGAGACCGTCGGTCTGTCGTGGAAGCTGATGGACACCGAACTGGCCGATCTGGAAAGCGTCACCCCGCAAGACATCCAGAACGCCGCCAAGCTGTATTTCACCCGCGAACGTCTCAGCGTCGCCCACGTCCTGCCCCTGGAGACGACTCATGAGTGAGCGCAAAACCCCACGCCTGCTGCTCGGCCTGATCACCGTGGCCATCATCGGCTCCGCTGCGTTCTACCTGGTGCCAAGCGACAACACCAAGGCCAGCGAAGCGCTGGATAACGCCAAGTCCAGCCAGAAGCTGCAATCGCTGGCCGAGCTAGACGGCAAGGCCCCGGCCAGCCGCAAGCTCGACGTGCAGACCTGGAACACCGCCGAAGGCGCCAAAGTGCTGTTCGTCGAGGCTCGCGAACTGCCGATGTTCGACATGCGCCTGATCTTCTCCGCCGGCAGCAGCCAGGACGGCAACGCGCCGGGCCTGGCCCTGCTGACCAACGCCATGCTCAACGAAGGCGTGGCGGGCAAGGATGTCGGCGCCATCGCTCAGGGTTTCGAAGGCCTGGGCGCGGATTTCGGCAACGGCGCCTACAAGGACATGGCCATCGCGTCGCTGCGAAGCCTCAGTGCTGCCGACAAACGCGAGCCAGCGCTGAAGCTGTTCTCGGAAGTAGTGGGTAAACCGACTTTCCCGGCCGACTCCTTCGCGCGCATCAAGAACCAGATGCTCGCCGGTTTCGAATACCAGAAACAGAACCCCGGCAAACTCGCCAGCCTGGAGCTGATGAAGCGCCTCTACGGCGATCACCCGTACGCCCACGCCAGCGACGGCAATGCGCAAAGCGTGCCGAAGATCACGCTGGCGCAACTGCGTGAGTTCCACGCCAAGGCCTATGCGGCCGGCAACGTGGTGATCGCGCTGGTGGGCGATCTGTCCCGCAGCGAAGCCGAGGCGATTGCCAATCAGGTGTCCGCTGCACTGCCAAAAGGTCCGGCGCTGGCGAAAGTCGAGCAACCGATCGAGCCGAAACCCGGCATCGGCCACATCGAGTTTCCGTCGAAGCAGACCAACCTGATGATCGCGCAACTGGGCATCGACCGTGACGACCCGGATTACGCCGCGCTGTCGATGGGCAACCAGATCCTCGGTGGCGGTGGCTTCGGCACTCGCTTGATGAGCGAAGTGCGCGAGAAGCGCGGCCTGACCTACGGCGTGTATTCGGCATTCAGCCCGATGCAGGCGCGCGGCCCGTTCATGATCAACCTGCAGACCCGCGCGGAAATGAGCGAAGGCACCCTGAAACTGGTGCAGGACGTGCTCGCCGACTACCTCAAGACCGGCCCGACCCAGAAAGAGCTCGATGACGCCAAGCGCGAACTGGCCGGCAGCTTCCCGCTGTCCACCGCGAGCAACGCCGATATCGTCGGCCAGCTCGGTGCCATGGGTTTCTACAACCTGCCGCTGAATTATCTGGACGACTTCATGCGTCAGTCCCAGAGCCTGACGGTCGAGCAGGTTCGCGACGTTCTGAACAAACACTTGAGCACGGATAAACTGGTCATCGTCAGCGCTGGCCCGACCGTGCCGCAAAAGCCGTTACCGGCCCCATCTGATAAACCTGCCGAGCAGCCGCTCGGGGTTCCGGAGCATTAATGGCCAGTCCAAAGAAACCTGTACAAAAACTGCACAACGGTGTGAACCAGTTACGCATCATCGGCGGCGAATGGCGCAGCCGAAAGCTGAGCTTCCCTGATGCGCCGGGTCTGCGTCCGACGCCGGACCGGGTGCGCGAAACCCTGTTCAACTGGCTCGCGCCCTACGTTGCCGGGGCCAAGGTGCTCGACCCGTTCGCCGGCAGCGGCGCGCTGTTTCTCGAAGCACTGTCCCGTGGCGCGGCCCTGGGTCAGGCGCTGGATGCCAGCCACGTCGCGGTGTCCAGCCTGAAAGAACACCTCGGCACGCTGCGCTGCACCAACGGTCACGTGCAGACCGCCGATGCCCTGCGATATCTGGAAACCCAGACTGCGACCGCGTTCGACCTGGTGTTCCTCGACCCGCCGTTCAACCAGAACCTGCTGCCCGCCGTGTGCACGCTGCTGGAAGAGCGCCAATGGCTGGCCGACGATGCGTGGATCTACACTGAAAGTGAAACCGCGCCATCGACCCTCGGCCTGCCGGGCAACTGGCGCCTGCACCGCGAGCAGAAATCCGGGCGGGTGTACTACGCGTTGTGGCAACGGGGCCTGCCCTCTCTCTGACAATCGTCTGGCGAACGCCGAATCTGGCGCGCGGTAGATAACTACCGCACGCCGCCCGCGCAAAATCTCCACAGTGGATTACGCCATTTCAGTAATCCATTGAGGACCCATCATTTATGGACACTTTGTGCAGCAGGATGCTGCCTTGCCTGGCCCTGGCCCCGCTGCTGGCGCTGGCCGCCCCACCACCGACCACCCATGAGTTTCTGCTGGACAACGGCCTGAAGGTCATCGTCCGCGAGGATCACCGAGCCCCGCTGGTCACTTCCCAACTGTGGTTCAAGGTCGGATCGGCTGACGAAGCACCGGGTCAGACCGGACTGTCACACGCGCTGGAGCACATGCTTTACAAGGGCAGCAGCAAGACCTGTCCGGGCGAAGCATCCGCCATACTGGAATCCCTGGGGGCATCGGAAAATGCCTTTACCGGTAAAGACGTCACTGCTTATCACCAGACTTTGCCCAAGCCTTATCTGGGGGTCGCATTCGAGCTGATGGCCGACCTGATGTCGACTGCTCACCTCACACCTGAAGATTTCGCTTCCGAGATAAGTGTCATTCAAGAAGAGCGCCGCTTGAGTGTGGAAGACAGTCCTCTGGACACCGCACTGGAGCGTCTGGAAACCCTGGCCTATCCCTCCAGCAGCTACCGGCCCCCCGTCATCGGCTGGATGAACGATCTGCGCACCTTGAACACCGCTCAGTTGCGCGACTGGTATGAGTCACGCTATGCCCCTGGCAATGCCACGCTGGTCGTCGTCGGCGACGTCACCCTCGATTACGTTCAACCTCTGGCTCAACGCTACTTCGGCGGCCTCGCCAGTCGCCCCCTCACCCAAACCGTAAAACCGCGCGAATTGCCGCAGCCAGGCGAACGCCGCCTCATCCTCAACCAACCGGTGCCCGCCTCGCAGTTGATCATGGCGTTCAACGTTCCCAGCCTGGCTACGGCAGATACATACCGGACTGCGCATGCGCTGCGCCTGATGGAAATGTTGCTGGCAGGCTCCCAGAGCGCTCGCCTGCAAAAACACCTGCAACACAAGGAGCATGTATTCAGCCATGTCAGCGCCAGCTACGACCTTTACAGTCGCGGCGATACTCTTCTGACATTGAGCACCCGCCTCGACAGCTCACAACCCACAAGCCCGGAAACCGCACAAATACGAGTCTGGGATCTGCTCGAAGAACTGCG
The DNA here is from genome assembly GCF_019710535.1 of Pseudomonas sp. 3-2. Classification (NCBI taxonomy): domain Bacteria; kingdom Pseudomonadati; phylum Pseudomonadota; class Gammaproteobacteria; order Pseudomonadales; family Pseudomonadaceae; genus Pseudomonas; species Pseudomonas sp. 3-2. The sequence goes on from NZ_CP081200.1 coordinate 6,032,517, forward strand.
CACCACGCCCCCCTCTCCCGAAGAACTGGAACGCGCGCGGACCCAACTGATCGCCCAGAGAGTTTTTGCCCGGGATTCGATCATGAACACTGCCATACATCTGGCCGCCCTCGAGAGCGCTGGCCTGTCGTGGCAATTGCTCGATCAGGAGATCGCCGAGCTCAAGAAAGTGACCCCCGAGGACCTCCGCCAGGTCGCTGAAAAGTACCTGATCCGCGAACGCCTCAGCACAGCCCACGTGCTTGCGGAGAAAAAACATGGATAAATCTGCGCACGTCTTTCGGTCTGCCATGGCCGGTTTTGCGTTCACCCTCTGGCTGTCAGCCAGTCCGGTTGCTGCCGATACTGCGCCAGCCGGTTTTCCCAAATCACGATTGCAATCGCTGTCGGAAACAGACACGTCCCGACAGACGCCACGCCCATTGACCATCAAGGGCTGGAAAACCACGACAGACATCAAAACGCTATTCATCCGTACGGCGGAGTTGCCGATGTTCGATGTTCACGTCAGTTTCGCCGCCGGCAGTGCACACGATGGCGACAACCCCGGTCTGGCAGCGTTGACATTCAGCCTGTTCAACGAGGGGGTGAGCGGCAAGAATGACCATGCAGCGATCGCCGAAGTCTTTGACGGGCTGGGTGCGAAAGTCGGTATGGTTCTGGATCAGGAGCGTGCCACGTTCACGTTGCGCAGCCTCAGCGATCCAGACAAAAGCGCCCCGGCGCTGCAACTGTTTACGCAAATGCTGGGGCAGCCCTCCCTTTCCGATGAAGCGCTGCTGAGGGTCAAGAGCGAGCTTCGTGGCTTGCAGCTGGCACAACAGCAACAACCTGCGGACATTGCCAGGCAACGCCTTCAGGAGCTGCTGGCTCCGGACACGCCCTACGCCCGTTCGATCTACGGAACCGATACCGACATGACCTCGATCACCCGTCAGGCCGTTCAAACGTTCCACCGACAAACCCACTCGGCAAGCCAGACACAAATTACGTTGGTGGGAGACCTTTCCGTCGAGCAGGCACAGGCCATCAGCCTGCAAATCGCCAATGCGCTACCCGCCCCCACCGTTGCACTCCCCGCCGTCGAACCGCCCAAAGCGTTCGGCACTGAAATGCATCACCATGTAGAGCGCACACAAGAACAGACTCACGTATTGCTTGGGCAACCCAGCCTGTCGCGCCAACACGAGGATTTCATTGCGCTGTATGCCGGGACGCTGATTTTCGGCAGTGGCGCAAATTCCCGCCTGATGACAGAACTGCGCAACAAACGAGGCCTGGTATACGACGTCAGCATTCGCACCAAAGACTGGGCAGGCGGCGGACTGACATCAATTGCTCTGCAGACCAGCCCCCAATTCGTGAATGAAACGGTGGCTCTGGTGAAATCGATGCTCAGCGATTTCCGGCGTGATGGCCCCTCGCAGGAGGAGCTCGATCACTTCAAACGCCGACTGGCCAACGCCAATATCACTGGCAGTGCCAGCAACGGGCAGATTCTCGCGCGCCTGATCGAGATCAACCGCCACCACTTGCCGCTCGACCTGGATTTCTTCGCGCAACAGGTGCAGAGCCTGACGCTGGAGCAGATCAGAATGGCAGTGGACAAACATCTGCCTGACGATCAGTGGCGGGTAGTGACCGTAGGTCCGACGACACCCCAACTGCCGCTCCCGCAACCGGCCATTGTCCCGACCGTCGAGCCGTCCGGGCATTCGTGTCGCGCTGATGCAGGCTTTGTGGCAAGTTAGATCTCCCTTGAAGTGGCAGCCCTTTGTGTGGCGACCACTTCATGCATGACACCGTCGAGATTTACTGTGCGCGCACCTCTTGCTCCTTCCGAACCCGGATTTCGTTTCACACCCGCCTTCGGCCTCGGCAATCCACACCGGCAAACCTTGTGGGGGCCACTATGGCGTAAAACCGTGCACCTTGATCGCCAGCGCGAACGGCTGTGGCTGGACGACGGCGATTTCCTCGACCTCGACTGGTATGGCCCGCACAGCGCTGAAGCGCCACTGGTACTGGTGCTGCACGGGCTGACCGGCTCTTCCAACTCCCCCTACGTCGCCGGAATCCAGGCAGCGCTCGCCGCGCAAGGCTGGGCCAGTGTCGCGCTGAACTGGCGCGGCTGCTCCGGCGAGCCGAACCTGCTGCCGCGCAGCTACCACTCCGGGGCCAGCGAAGACCTCGCCGAAACCCTCCGCCACCTGAAGGCCAAGCGGCCATTGGCGCCGCTGTATGCGGTCGGCTATTCCCTCGGTGGCAATGTGCTGCTCAAGCACCTGGGGGAAACCGGCAGCGCCAGTGGCGTGCTCGGTGCGGTGGCGGTGTCGGTGCCGTTTCGCCTCGATCAATGTGCCGACCGTATTGGCCAGGGTTTCTCGAAGGTCTATCAGGCGCACTTCATGCGCGAGATGGTGGCCTACATCAGGAACAAGCAGCGTCAGTTCCAGCATGACGGGCGCGAAGATGGGATTGCAGCTTTGGCGGCCCTCGGCTCGCTGGAAAACATGCGCACCTTCTGGGATTTCGATGGCCGGGTGACCGCGCCGCTGCACGGTTTCGCCGATGCCGAGGATTATTATCGCCGGGCATCGAGCCGTTACTTTCTCGGTGAGATCCGCACACCGACCCTGATCATTCAGGCAGCGGACGACCCGTTCGTGTATCCCCACAGCCTGCCGCAGGCCAGTGAGTTGTCGGCAACGACGCAATTCGAATTGCAGAACAAGGGCGGGCACGTCGGCTTCGTCGACGGCACGCTCCGCCAGCCGGGTTATTACCTGGAACGACGGATTCCGCAGTGGCTGGCCGACGCGGGGCGATGAGGTCATGAGCGATCAGGGCGAGTCGATCCGCTTCTGGCAAGCCGCGCCCCTGGCCGGGGTCGAGCTGTTGACCGCGCGCTACATCGAGCATCGTTTCGCCCCGCACGTCCACGACGGTTATGTGATCGGCATGATCATGGCCGGCGCCCAGCGCTACCGTTATCGCGGCGCCGAACACCTGGCGGGCAGCGGCACGCTGGTGCTGATCAATCCGGACGAAGTGCATAACGGCCACAAGGGCTCCGAGGACGGCTGGCTGTACCGGGCGTTTTATCCCGACACCGGGCAGATCGTCGCGCTGTTGAATGAACTGGAACTGCCGACCGCACCGATGCCGGCCTTCGGGGCGACGCTGTATCGCGATCCGGACCTGGTCAACGGTTTCTGTCAGTTGCACCGCTTGCTGGAAAGCCCCGCCACCGCGTTGCAACAGCAAACCGTGTGGCGGGAAATGATGATGCTGCTGTTGCAGCGTCACGCAGCGGTGCAGATCAGCGGCAACCCCGGCAAGGAGCACCGCGCGGTGGCGATGGCCAAGGAGTTGCTGCACGCGCAACTGGCGGCGCCGCCCTCGCTGGAAGAACTGGCGGCGGCCGTGAACCTCTCGCCCTTCCACTTCGCCCGGGTGTTCCGCCGCGCCACCGGCATGCCGCCGCACAGCTGGCTGATGCAGCAGCGAATTGCCTGCGCGCGGGGCTTGTTGCAGAGCGGCTGCCTGCCGGTGGAAGTCGCCACGCAGCTGGGATTTGCCGACCAGAGCCATCTGAGCCGGCAATTCAAACAGGTTTATGGCGTGGGGCCGGCGGCCTATCGCAGCGCGCGGCTGGATCGCTGAGCGATTACTCGCCGGTGGCGATACCGCGCGAAGGCTCGTTGATCCACTCGCTCCACGATCCGGCATACAGCGAACCCAATGGATAACCCGCCAGACACAGGGCAAACAGGTTGTGACACGCCGTCACCCCGGAGCCGCAGTAAGCCACCAGATCGTTCGGGGAACGCTCGCCGAGTTTCGCGGCGAAACGCTGCTTGAGCTGATCGGTCGGCAGGAAACGCCCGTCGCTGCCCAGGTTGTCGGTAAACGCCGCGCATTGCGCGCCGGGAATGTGCCCGGCGATCGGGTCGATCGGCTCCACTTCGCCCTTGAAGCGCGGCAAGGCGCGGGCATCGAGCAGGGTCAGGGCCGGCTGGCCGAGGCGTTGCTGCAATTGCTCGGCGCTGAGCAGCAGGCGCATGTCCGGCTGGCCGCTGAAGTTGCCCCGGGCCGCTGACGGTGGATCAAGACTCAACGGCAGCCCCGCCGCATGCCAGGCCTTGAGCCCGCCATCGAGAATGAACACGCCGTCACGCTTGCCCAGCCACGCCAGCAACCACCAGGCCCGCGCCGCATAGGCGCCCGGGCCGTCGTCATACAGAACCACGTCGCTGTCATTATTGATGCCGAACGCTTGCAGGCGTTCGATCAGCGCCGCCGGTTCCGGCAGCGGATGGCGACCGGTCACGCCCTTGATCACCGGGCCGCTGAGGTCGCGTTCAAGATCGGCGAAATGTGCCCCGGCAATGTGCCCCTCGGCGTAGCTGCGCTGGCCGTAATCCGGGTCTTCGAGGGCAAAGCGGCAATCGAGAATCACCAGCCCCGGTTGCGCCTTGCGGGCATCCAGTGCGGTCGGGCTGATCAGTTGCGCAATCGGCATAGCGAACGACTCCAGTGAGGAAATGGGCTTACGGTCTCTCTTCGAGGGCCTGGGCCAGCGGCACGTAGAACTCTTCGAACAAGGCGTTGACCTCATCGCGGGCCTGCTCGGTGACGAACCCTGCTTCCAGCACCAGCACCTGATACACGCCACGTTTGATGGCCTGTTCGCTGAGGTAGTTGGAATTCTCCCGGGTCGTGCACAGGAAGCGCACCCAGGAGGTGAGGATGATCCACGCGTTGAGGGTCAGGGATTCGATCTGCACCCGATCCATTTTCAGGATGCCGGCGGCAACGAACCCTTCATAGATCGCCGCGCCCTGGATCACGCAGCGCTGGGAGAAGCGCCGGTAGCGCCCGGCCAGCTCAGGATCGCTGTCGAGCAGATGCTCGAGATCGCGGTGCAGGAAACGGTAGCGCCACATCGCCGACAGCAGCTCCTTGAGATAGAAGCGCTTGTCTTCGACCGTCGCGGCACGGCCCTGAGGCGGACGCAGGAAGCTGTCCACCAGGCTTTCGTACTCACTGAACAGCACGGCGATGATCGCCTGCTTGTTGGGGAAGTGGTAGTACAGATTGCCCGGAGATATCTCCATGTGGGCGGCGATGTGATTGGTGCTGATGCTGCGCTCGCCCTGCTGATTGAACAGCTCGAGGCTGTTCTGCACGATGCGCTCGCTGGTTTTGATCCGTGGGGCCATGGCTTGAGCTTTAATTCAGAGTGCGTTGGGGGGCATCTTACGGCCTAACCGGAACGGGATAAAACCAGGATGCGCAAGGAAGCCATTTGACTTTCTAGAGCATAGACTCTAAAAAGCTCCTCACAACAACAACTCCGGAGCCGCCGATGACTGCCGATATTGCCTACCTGCAAACGCTGCAACAGCCGCTGGAAGAGCTCAACCGGCTGTTTGACGCGCAGCGTGCCGCCTACGCCGCCAACCCGATGCCGCCTGCGGCCCAGCGCCAGCAATGGCTCAAGGCCCTGCGCGATTTGCTGAGCAACGAGCGGCAGGCCCTGATCGACGCCATCAGCTCCGACTTCAGCCACCGCAGCGCCGATGAAACCCTGCTCGCCGAGCTGATGCCGAGCCTGCACGGCATTCACTACGCCAGTCGGCACATCAGCCAGTGGATGAAACCTTCAAAACGCAAAGTCGGCGTTGCTTTCCAGCCCGCGTCGGCGAAAGTCGTGTACCAGCCGCTGGGCGTGGTGGGCGTCATCGTGCCGTGGAACTACCCGCTGTTCCTGGCCATCGGCCCGCTGACCGGCGCCCTTGCGGCCGGCAATCGGGTGATGCTCAAGCTCAGCGAATCGACCCCTGCCACCGGCCTGCTGCTCAAGGAACTGCTGGCGCGAATCTTCCCCGAGGATCTGGTGTGCGTGGTGCTCGGCGAGGCCGATGTCGGCGTGGCGTTTTCGAAAATGCGCTTCGACCACCTGCTGTTCACCGGCTCCACCAGCGTCGGCAGGCACGTGATGCGCGCAGCGGCAGAGAACCTGACGCCGGTGACCCTGGAACTGGGCGGCAAGTCCCCGGCCATCGTCTCCCGCGACGTGCCGCTCAAGGACGCCGCCGAGCGCATCGCTTTCGGCAAGACCCTCAACGCCGGCCAGACCTGCGTGGCCCCGGACTACGTGCTGGTGCCGGAAGAGCGCATCGGCGGTTTCGTCGAAGCCTATCGCCAGGCCGTGCGCGGGTTTTATCCGACACTCGCCGACAACCCGGACTACACCGCGATCATCAACGAGCGCCAACTGGCGCGGCTCAACAGCTACCTCAGCGACGCCACCAGCAAGGGCGCGCTGCTGATTCCACTGTTCGACCAAGGCCAGGGCCGACGCATGCCGCACAGCCTGCTGCTGAATGTCAGCGACGAGATGACGGTCATGCAGGACGAGATCTTCGGCCCGTTGCTGCCGATCGTGCCCTATCAGGATCTGGATCAGGCATTTGCTTACATCAATCAGCGGCCACGTCCTCTGGCTCTTTACTACTTCGGCTACGACAAGCGCGAACAGAAACGCGTGCTCAGCGAAACCCATTCCGGTGGCGTCTGCCTCAATGACACGCTGCTGCACGTGGCGCAGGACGACATGCCATTCGGCGGCATCGGCCCGTCGGGCATGGGTCATTACCACGGGCACGAAGGCTTCCTGACGTTCAGCAAGGCCAAGGGTGTGCTGGTCAAACAACGCTTCAACGCGGCGAAGCTGATCTACCCGCCCTACGGCAAATCCATTCAGAAACTGATCCAGAAACTGTTCATTCGCTAACGTCACCGCCGGGTAATAACAACAATGCACCCAAGCCTGACCGAAACACCTGCCCTGTCGCGCCGTGGCCTGCTGAAATTCAGCCTCGGCGCCACGGCTTTCCTCGCTACCGCCGGCCTTGGCGCCAGCCTCAGCGGCTGTTCGTCGAGCGCTTCAGCCAACGGGTTCGCCACGCTGCGCAGCGCTGATCTGCTGTTTCTGCGTGCGCTGATTCCAGTGATGCTGGAGGGCGCCGTTACTGTGGAAAAGATGCCCGCTGCTGTCGACGGAACGCTTAAGTCGCTGGACTACAGCCTCGATCACCTGTCGCCGGAAATGCTCAAGCTCACCCGGCAACTGTTCGACGTGCTGGGCATGGCGGTGACGCGCGGGCCATTGACCGGGATCTGGGGCAGTTGGGAAAACGCCAGCCCCGAGGCGATCCGTCACTTCCTCGAACGCTGGGAAAACAGCTCGCTGAGCCTGCTGCGCATGGGCCACAGCTCATTGCTGCAAATGGTGATGATGGCCTGGTACACCCGCGCCGAATCCTGGGCCCATTGCGGTTACCCCGGCCCGCCCGCCGTTTGAGCCTGGCGACCCACGCAAAACAATAATAAGAGAACCTGATCGATGCCCGTACCCGACCCGTTTCGCGAAGGCCTTGCCCGTGGCTGGAAAACCTACAACGGCGCGCAACTTACCGATGACCTGAGCCTGGAAGCCGACGTGGCCATCATCGGCAGCGGCGCTGGTGGCGGCACCACGGCGGAAATCCTCAGCGCCGCCGGCTACAAAGTGCTGCTGATCGAAGAAGGCCCGCTCAAGACCAGCAGCGATTTCAAACTGCTGGAAGACCAGGCCTACAGCAGCCTCTATCAGGAAGGCATCGGCCGCATGAGCAAGGACGGCGCGATCACCATCCTTCAGGGCCGCGCGGTCGGCGGCACCACGCTGATCAACTGGACATCGAGTTTTCGCACCCCCGAACCGACCCTCGAACACTGGGCCAGGGAACACAACGTCAAAGGCCACAGCCCCGCCGACATGGCGCCGTGGTTCGAAAAAATGGAGCAGCGACTCGGCGTCGCCCCGTGGATGGTGCCGCCCAACGCCAACAACGACGTGATCCGCAAAGGCTGCGAACAACTCGGCTACAGCTGGCACGTGATCCCGCGCAACGTACGCGGCTGCTGGAACCTCGGCTACTGCGGTATGGGCTGCCCGACCAACGCCAAGCAATCGATGATGGTCACGACCATTCCGGCGACCCTGGAAAAGGGTGGCGAGCTGCTCTATCTGGCCCGGGCCGAAAAGCTTTTGATCAACGGCGACAAGGTCATCGGCCTGCAATGCGTGGCGATGGACGAACGTTGCGTCGAGCCGACTGGGCACGCCATTACCGTCAAGGCACGCCACTACGTGCTGGCCGGCGGCGGGATCAACAGCCCGGCGCTGCTGATGCGTTCGGATGCACCGGATCCGCACAAACGGCTGGGCAAGCGCACCTTCCTGCATTTGGTGAACATGTCCGCCGGGCGTTTCGACGAGGTGATCAACCCGTTCTACGGTGCGCCGCAATCGATCTACTCGGATCATTTCCAGTGGAAGGACGGCACCACCGGCCCAATGGCCTACAAACTCGAAGTGCCGCCGCTGCACCCGGCGCTGGCCGCCACGTTGCTCGGCGGGTTCGGTCAGGAAAGCGCGCAACACATGGCGGACCTGCCCCACACCCACGCGATGCTGGCCCTGCTGCGTGACGGTTTTCACCCGGACAGCCCGGGCGGCAGCGTCGAGCTGCGCGGTGACGGCTCGCCAGTGCTCGACTATCAGGTGTCGCCTTACACCTGGGAAGGCTTGCGCCGATCCTTCCACAGCATGGCCGAGATCCAGTTCGCCGGCGGCGCCAAAGCGGTGATGCCGATGCACGCCGATGCGCGCTACGTGAACAGCCTGGCCGAGGCCCGCTCGTTGATCGACAGCCTGAGCCTCGAGCTGTATCGCACCCGCCTGGGCAGCGCCCACGTCATGGGCGGATGCGCAATGGGCGAAGACCCGAAAAGCACGGTCACCGACAGCCTCGGCCGCCATCATCAACTGCGTAATCTGTCGATTCATGACGGCTCGCTGTTCCCCACCAGCATCGGCGCCAACCCGCAGTTGTCGGTGTATGGTCTGACGGCGCAACTGGCGACATCCCTCGGCGAACGGCTGAGAAACCCGTGAAAAAGACGAAAATTCCGCTCGTCTATAGTGCTTTCTTATCCAACAGGCGACTTTCCCGACCGGGACGGCTGCGATACCATCCGACTCCCCAACGGATTCCCGCCAGGACGACGCGATGAACCGAGTGTTGTACCCAGGTACCTTCGACCCTATTACCAAGGGCCATGGCGATCTGGTCGAACGCGCCTCGCGCCTGTTCGACCACGTGATCATTGCGGTCGCCGCCAGCCCCAAGAAGAATCCGCTGTTCCCGCTGGAACAACGGGTCGAGCTGGCCCGCGAGGTCACCAAACACCTGCCGAACGTGGAAGTGGTCGGCTTCTCGACGCTGCTGGCGCATTTCGCCAAAGAGCAGAACGCCAACGTGTTCCTGCGTGGCCTGCGCGCGGTATCGGACTTCGAATACGAATTCCAGCTGGCCAACATGAACCGCCAGTTGGCGCCGGATGTGGAGAGCCTGTTTCTCACCCCGTCCGAACGTTATTCGTTCATTTCCTCGACCCTGGTGCGGGAAATCGCGGCCCTGGGCGGCGATATCAGCAAGTTCGTCCACCCGGCGGTGGCCGAGGCCCTGACCCTGCGCTTCAAGAAGTAACGACCGTTCAAACGGCGCCCGCGTGCACTACGGGCGCCAATGCGGCACAATTGCGCGCATTGATTCATAGCGCCCGGGCTCCCCGCCCCGGCTGGAGTTAGCATGTCCCTGATCATCACCGACGATTGCATCAACTGCGACGTCTGCGAACCCGAGTGCCCGAACGCCGCCATCTCCCAAGGCGAAGAGATCTACGTGATCGACCCGAACCTGTGCACCCAGTGCGTCGGTCACTACGACGAGCCGCAGTGCCAGCAGGTCTGCCCGGTGGATTGCATTCCACTGGACGAAGCCCATCCGGAGACTGAAGAACAGTTGATGGAGAAGTACCGCAAGATCACCGGCAAGGCTTGAGTCTCTTTTTAGATCGCAGCTTTGGCTGCGATCTGACTATTCGCGCTGCTCAAATCCTTCTCCAGTGCAGCCCAGGCAACGCACGAACGCCGCTTTCGCCGGCGCCACCACCAGCGCCTCTCCCGCATCGCCAATTCCGCCACCCAGCGCGGTGAACGGCAACGACACGACAAACGCCCCGGCGCCGATCACCGTCGCCACCACCAGCAATGGTCGGGCAATCAGCAGGTCGCCGAGCATGGCGTAAGCCGGTGGATTCTGGATGGCGTAACGCGGATCACCGCTGCCGCCTTCCGTGGCCTGAACGGTCAGACTGAAGCACAGCAGCAGTGCGACGATGAGGGTTTGCAAGGACTTCATGGCACGATCCTTCGGGCTGAACAGTGAGACATCTCACTATAGACCGTAGGACTTTTTCGGATGCCCTGCTCAGCTCTGGCAGCGCGGACACCAGACGCTGGCGCGCTGGCCGAGCTTGATTTCCCGCAGGCCCGTGCCACAGACCTTGCAGTGCTCGCCACCGCGACCGTAGACAAACAGCTCCTGCTGGAAATACCCCGGCTGCCCGTCGCCACCGATGAAGTCGCGCAACGTGGTGCCGCCACGCTCGATGGCCGCGGCGAGGATGCGTTTGATCTCGATCGCCAGCTTCAAGTAGCGCGCCCGGGAAATGCCCTTGGCTTCGCGGCGCGGATCGATGCCGGCGGCGAACAGCGCTTCGGTCGCGTAGATATTGCCGACCCCCACCACCACCGCGTTGTCCATGATGAACGGCTTGACCGCCATCGACCGCCCGCGCGACAGCTGATACAGCCGCTCGCCATCGAACAGATCGGTCAACGGCTCCGGACCCAGACGGATCAGCAATTCGTGATTGAGCGGATCGTTGCTCCAGAGCATCGCCCCGAAGCGCCGTGGATCGGTGTAGCGCAGGGCCAGGCCCGACTCCAGTTCGATATCGACATGCTCATGCTTGGCCGCCGGCATCCCGACCTCAACCAGCCGCAAATTGCCCGACATGCCCAGATGGCTGATCAAGGTGCCGACTTCGGCGTTGATCAACAGATACTTGGCGCGCCGCTCGACCAGCACGATGCGCTGCCCGGACAGGCGCACATCGAGGTCGTCGGGAATCGGCCAGCGCAGCCGCCGCTCACGCACGATCACCCGGCTGACACGCTGGCCTTCCAGGTGCGGGGCAATACCGCGGCGGGTGGTTTCGACTTCCGGCAATTCAGGCATGAGTGTCTCGAATCAAGGGTCTTTTTAAATCAGTGCGCGCCAAGTTCGCGGATGGTCTGCTTCAAGGTTTCGAAGTCGTAATCCGAGAGGCCGATGTATTCCAGCACCAGCGGCCCGACCGCCTGCCATTCGAAGTCTTCGGTCTGGTTACCCAAAACCCGGTACGACGCGCAGATGTGCTCGGCCATTTTGAGGATCGCCAGCAGGTTTTTCATCTGACTGTTGCGCGAGGTCTCGTCGCTGAAGATCGCCAGCGCGTTGTGGTGATTGGCGATGGCCGCGCTGACATGCTCCGGCAGGCGCCAGGACTTGGCGGTGTAGTAGCCGACCACCGAGTGATTGGTGTTGTAGACGTCGTTCTCGGTGTCCACAATCCGGCGCTCGGCACCCGCCTTGGCGTAAGCCGTTTCGAGCGTCGTCATGTAATCCGGGAAACGCTGAAGCATCAGCGGCACGCCGCAATCGTGGAACAGGCCCAAGGCGTAAGCCTCGTCGCTCGCCTCGGTGCCGACACGCTTGGCCAGGGTCAGGCAGGTCATGGCCACGTCCTGGGCGGTGTCCCAGAAACGGTTGAGGGTGACGATGGTGTCGTCGTTCATCTCGCCCTTGATCGACATCGCGTTGATCAGATTGATGATCGAACGGCTGCCCAACAGGTTCACCGCGCGCTTGATCGAAGTGATCTTGTTGCTCAGGCCGTAATAGGGCGAATTGACGATTTTCAGCAGCGAGCCGGACAGGCCGGGATCCTGGGAGATCAGCTTGGCGATCGTCTCCAGGTCGGGGTCGGGCATGTACTGCTCCATTTGCAGATCCACCATGATCTGCGGCTGCGCGGGCACACTGATGCCTTGCAGGGACTGTTGAATCTGTTCGGTGGTCAGCTCTTGGGACATAAGTACACACTCTGGGACAGGCGGCGATTCTAACCTCTAAAAACCGACGCACGACACACCAGTGGGCAATTCGCAGGAACTTTCACTTTCCACCAGCCTTCGGAATCTGTAGTGCCCGGAGCAGTTCTCCATCTGTCTCGGGCAGTAATTCCAACAGACTCAGGAGCTTAACGATGGCTACTTCTCTCAGCGGCAAGCGCGTCGCTTTTCTCGTAACCGACGGTTTCGAGCAGGTTGAACTGACTGGCCCCAAACAGGCACTGGAGCAGGCGGGAGCGCAGGTTGACATCCTCTCCGCCGAAGCCGGCAGCGTCAAAGGCTGGAACCACGATAAACCTGCAGACGACTTCAAGGTCGACCAGACCTTTCAGGGCGCAAGCATCGAACAATACGACGCCGTGGTGCTTCCCGGCGGTGTGCAGAACTCTGACACCATCCGCATCGACCAGGACGCCCAGCACCTGGTCAAGACCGGCACCTCCGCCGGCAAACCGATCGCGGTGATCTGCCATGGCAGCTGGCTGCTGATTTCGGCAGGACTGGTCAATGGCAAGACCATGACCAGCTACAAGACGGTCAAGGACGATCTGGTCAACGCGGGGGCAAACTGGGTCGATCAGGAGGTGGTCAAGGACGGCAACCTGATCAGCAGCCGCCAACCGGACGATATTCCGGCGTTCAGCGACGCACTGATCGACGCGCTGTCGGCGTAGGGCTCCGGCGCGTTTCATCGCACGCCAAACCCGGCATAAGGCGCAACACGGTATACTCCCGCTCTTTTTTCCGGAGCGACGTCATGTCCCTGCCTAGCTTGCGCCTCAAAGCCAACGCCGACCGTCGCCTGCGCGCCGGTCACCTGTGGATCTACAGCAACGAAATCGACGTGGCCGCAACCCCGTTGCACGGCTTCAAGGCCGGCGACCAGGCGATCCTCGAGGCCGCCGGCGGCAAGCCGCTGGGCATTGTCGCCATGAGCCCGAACAACCTGATCTGCGCGCGCCTGCTGTCGCGCGACATCAAGCTGCCGCTGGACAAGTCGCTGCTGGTGCATCGCCTGAACGTGGCCCTGTCGCTGCGCGAGCGCCTGTTCGACAAGCCGTTCTATCGTCTGGTCTACGGCGATTCCGACCTGCTGCCGGGTCTGGTGGTCGACCGTTTCGGCGACATCCTCGTGGTGCAACTCGCCTCCGCGACCATGGAAGCCCATAAAGATGACGTGATCGCGGCGCTGACCCAAGTACTCAAGCCAAGCGGCATCCTGTTCAAGAACGACTCCGCCGCCCGCGATGCCGAAGGCCTCGAGCGTTACACCGAAACCGTCTTCGGCGTGGTACCGGAGTGGGTGGCGCTGGAAGAGAACGGCGTGAAATTCGAAGCGCCGGTGGTTCAGGGTCAGAAAACCGGCTGGTTCTACGATCACCGCATGAACCGCGCACGCCTGGCCCCTTACGCCAAGGGCAAGCGCGTGCTGGACCTGTACAGCTACATCGGTGGCTGGGGTGTGCAGGCGGCCACGTTCGGCGCCAGCGAAGTGTTCTGCGTCGACGCTTCGGGCTTCGCCCTCGATGGCGTTGAGCGCAACGCTGCACTGAACGGCTTTGCCGACAAGATGACCTGCATCGAAGGCGACGTCTTCGAAGCCCTCAAGGAACTCAAGGCCAGCGAAGAGCGCTTCGACGTGATCGTTGCCGACCCGCCTGCGTTCATCAAGCGCAAGAAAGACCTGAAAAACGGTGAAGGCGCCTACCGTCGCCTGAACGAGCAAGCCATGCGCCTGCTCAACAAGGACGGCATCCTGTTCAGTGCTTCGTGCTCGATGCACCTGCCGGAAGACGACTTGCAGAACATCCTGCTGACCAGCGCCCGTCACCTGGACCGCAACATCCAGTTGCTGGAGCGTGGCGGCCAGGGCCCGGATCACCCGGTACACCCGGCCATTCCGGAAACCCGCTACATCAAGAGCATCACCTGCCGCCTGCTGCCTAACAGCTGACAGCCACACGGCACTGACGCTGTCGAAAGGGGAGCCCACGGGCTCCCCTTCTTTTTGTCTTGCACTTTGCTTTCCTACATTTATCGTCCCCCCGACGTGCAGGATATTTCCGCAAATAATTTATTTACTGATATTTAACTTACACATCCACTTCCAGCCGAAGATGACTCCGACAAAATTACTGGATTATTCCTACTTAATATTTGCTTGCGATTAACCCATTACAAACTATTATTAAGTCGTCACCACGGAGGTGACACAAACTAACCACGAAGCACCAATGAACAAGGAGTTCAATCATGAAAGCAATTACTCTGGAATCCCGCACCCTCGCAAACCTGGCTTTTCTGGTCGCACCTAAAGTCCGTTAAGTAAGGTTGGCGCTGGGTATAGCCGGCTACCCAGCGCCTCTGACAAAGCATCCATCCAGAGCAACGTGCCCCGACATGCATATAAACCCTTATTTATTCATACTGCCACGAACACCCGGCCAGATAGTCTGGAATTACAAAGACCATACTCAACATGAACTTGACCTTGAGTATTCCACTCGATTGGCGCAACTTATTCACAACCCTGATTTATATGACAACAGCAACACAATAGACACACAACTTTTAGATAGCGGAATACTGATTTCTTCAAAAAAACCAGCGCCCGTCTGGGGCTGGGATGAACTATCCAGGATCTACCATATCGGCACTCGGGATATTCCGTGCGAACAGACTCCCCGAAATATTCAGGAATGGTCCAGGCAATACCTCGAACACTGCAACACAGTGCTTGCCACTTCACCTCCGCCCGACATCCCTGCGGATACCGGTCCGAACGCGCTCATCACCCTGCCCGCACCGCTCGTACTGAATGACGACAGCCTGTTGAGTTCACTGACCCGACGAAAGACCTGCCGCTCCTTCACCGGTGCCGCCGTTTCGCTGGATGATGTCGGCACCTTGCTTTACCTGT
Source organism: Pseudomonas sp. 3-2 (assembly GCF_019710535.1). Lineage (NCBI taxonomy): Bacteria > Pseudomonadati > Pseudomonadota > Gammaproteobacteria > Pseudomonadales > Pseudomonadaceae > Pseudomonas > Pseudomonas sp. 3-2. Next base: position 6,047,573 of record NZ_CP081200.1, read on the forward strand.
CACTCGGCTACCTGCGAGAACGCGCAGCCGACCGCGACGACAGCATCGCCGACGGACTTGGAGCGCGACGCAGCAGCCCTTCCGGAGGCGGCCTCAATGCCTGCGCCGGGTTCGTGCTGGTGCAGAACGTCGACGCACTGGCGCCTGGCGTCTATGTCTACCACCCTGCCGAACACGCCCTGAGCTTCATCAGTCCCTTGCCCGACAGCGAATTTGGCAATCTGCTGGGGGGCCAGCACTTCATCAACAACCTGCCATTGGGCCTGTTCATCACCGCCCGCTTCGACCGGCTCTGGTGGAAATACCCGCATTCGCGCGCCTATCGAATGGCGTTCGTCGAAGCCGGGCACCTTTCGCAGACGTTTCAACTGGTGGCCACCGCGCTGGGCATGAACACCTGGCTCACGGGCGCGTTTTCCGATGAGCAGGTCGAAACATTGCTGAAGCTCGAGAACAGTGCGGAACAACCCTTGTTCTTCGTCGGTTGCGGGGAAAGCGATGGCCAAGCGATGTGTCAGGAAATGCGCGACCTGCTGCGTGAGGCACAGTCATGAGCGCCCTCGCCCCGAAGCCGGTCTTTCAGTTCACCCTGAGCGACTGGAACACCCGCGCCTCGGTCCGCACCAGCCCCCACGATTACCACTTGCCGGACAACGTGCAGGAACAACTGGAGACCCGGCACTGGTTTCCGCCGGCGTTCCTGCCCTATCTGGCCCACCCGTCCATTGAAGCAGCGGGCCGTTCGATGCTGCATCGGCTCACGGCCCGACATCTGGTGCATTTTCTCGACTACACCACGTTGCTCGAACACCGGATCGTCAATCGCGCCGTCGAAACCATCGTGCATGGCGAGCTTCCGGTCGCGGTGCCGGCGCCGATGAAAACCGCCGCGCTCCAGCTCTACACCGACGAGGGCTATCACGCCCTGTTTTCCAGTCAGGTGGCGGAGCAGATCGCCAGCCTCTACGCCATCACCGGGCGCCCGGTGATGCCCAGACGGATCACCCGGATGAACCTGCTGATAGCTCGCACCAGTCAGGAGCAACGGCCGCTGGCGTGCTTTCTTCTGGGTTTCGTCTCGGAAACCATCATTGCCCGTGAACTGCTGGATGTCTGCCGCGACAGTCTGGTGTCCGGTGTCAACGACATGCTGCGCGATCACCTCACCGATGAAGCCCGCCACAGCCGGTATTTCACAGAAGTGTTCCACTACCTCTGGTTGCACCTGAACCCGCGACAGCGAACGTTTACCGCGACGACCTTGCTCGACATTCTGCAAATTTTCTTCGAAGTGGATGAGCACTGGCTGCAGGAAAGCCTCGGTGGCGCGGGCATTGCAAACACCACGGTGATGGACATTCTCGCCACGATGACAACGACCCAGGCCAGTCGGCGGCGGGCACGCGCCGGCAGCCTCGCCACACTGAGCGCGTTGAAGAAAGCCGGTTTTTTCGCCGAACCTCAAAACCAGACACTTTTTGCCAGGGCAGGACTGATCGATGGATGACGGACAATCTGTGGTGACTCCGCGACAGCGGCGCGGGGCTGTCAGCCTCCTGCTGGCAATGGTGTTGCTCGGCGTCTTCCCGCTGGATGTCCTGCTGCCTTCGTTCCCGGCGCTGGCCGAACACTTTGGCCGCACCCCGGCGGACATCGCCCTGTCGATCAGCCTGTTCGCTGTCGGGATTGCCTTCGCCCAGCTGTTGATCGGTCCATTGTCGGATGTGATCGGACGCAAAGGCCTGCTGCTCGCCGGCATGAGCGCTTCAATGATCGGCGCCTTGGGGTGCGTGATGACCTCGGACTATTCGCTGTTCCTGATGTTTCGGGTGGTGCAGGCGCTGGGGTGCGGTTGCTTCGTGCTATCACAAGCGCTGGTGCAGGACCTGTTCGAAGGCGAGGAGCGTAATCGCTTGCGGATCCTGATGGTCACCGCCACCGGAATTTTCATCTCGGTATCGCCTCTTGCCGGTACCTTTCTTCAGGCAACGCTGGGCTGGCGCGGCAGCTTCTGGGTGTTTACCGCGCTGTCCGCCATCGTGCTGCTAAAGGCCTGGTGGTTTCTGGACAACAGCCGGCCGGCAGCCCGGGGCACACCCACCCACTTTCTGAAGGCTTACCGACGGGTACTGGGAGATTTCGACTTCGTCGGTTACTGGCTGATTTCGGCCTTTGCCTTCGCCTGTCACTTTTCCTTCATCGTGATTTCGCCGCTGATTTTCATGGACCGCCTGCAACTGTCCGCTTATGACTTCTCGCTGTTCCTGCTGATCTACGGCGCGGCGTATATAGTCGGGGGCATCCTGGCCAGCGTGCTGAGCAGGCGGATCAACGGTGGCCAGCAGATTATCGTCGGGTTGAGCCTGATCCTGTTCGCCGGCCTGAGCATGCTCTATCTGTCATCGAACTTCGCGCTGACCCCGGCCACGGTATTGATCCCGATGCTGATCTGCACCGCCGGCACCACCATCGCCCGGCCCGCAGCTACCTCGCGGGCGATGAGTCTGTTTCCCGAAAACGCCGGCACCTCGGCCTCGGCCGGCAGCACGATCATTTTCATCTGCGGCGGCTTGATCAGTGCCCTGATCAGCCTGAGCCCTGCCAACCTGCAATCCACGCTGGGCTACAGCTTCGTGATACTCAGCGGAGTGGCACTGGCATTGAACGCCCGAATCAGTCGGCGCAGCGATCTTGTGGGGCAACCGGACAGCGATTAACCCTGCCGGTCGTCATCCCGCACGCTTCGTCAGCACTGGAACAACGTTTTGCGCCATTCCCTCCTGACGCCAGCGGTGTAGAATCGCGAGATTCATCGCCATTCATCCCCGGCGGGTTTATGAGCTCAGGCTGAGACCAGCGGCGATCCCGCAACGTCATCGGCAACATCAGGACACACGGCCATTTCTGAGTGTTCCAGACGTCAATAGAAGCTCACTCCCCTTTGATACCTGATTAGCCGCCCGGAGTGCTCCATGCCAGATTACCGCTCGAAAACATCCACCCACGGCCGCAACATGGCCGGCGCCCGCGCATTGTGGCGCGCCACCGGGATGAAAGATGACGACTTCAAGAAGCCGATCATCGCCATTGCCAACTCCTTCACCCAGTTCGTACCGGGCCACGTTCACCTGAAGGATCTGGGCCAGCTGGTTGCCCGTGAGATCGAACGCGCTGGCGGCGTTGCAAAGGAATTCAACACCATCGCCGTGGACGACGGCATCGCCATGGGCCACGACGGCATGCTCTATTCGCTGCCGAGCCGCGAGATCATCGCCGACTCCGTCGAGTACATGGTCAACGCCCACTGCGCCGACGCCATCGTCTGCATCTCGAACTGCGACAAGATCACCCCGGGCATGCTGATGGCCGCTCTGCGCCTGAACATCCCGGTGATCTTCGTCTCCGGCGGCCCGATGGAAGCCGGCAAGACCAAACTGGCCAGCCACGGTCTCGACCTCGTCGACGCCATGGTGATTGCCGCCGACTCCAGCGCTTCTGACGAGAAGGTTGCCGAGTACGAGCGCAGCGCCTGCCCGACCTGCGGTTCGTGCTCCGGCATGTTCACCGCCAACTCGATGAACTGCCTGACCGAAGCCCTGGGCCTCGCACTGCCGGGCAACGGTTCGACCCTGGCCACCCACAGCGACCGCGAACAGCTGTTCCTGCAGGCCGGCCGCACCATCGTCGAGCTGTGCAAACGCTACTACGGCGAGAACGACGAGTCGGTACTGCCGCGCAACATCGCCAACTTCAAGGCGTTCGAGAACGCGATGATGCTCGACATCGCCATGGGCGGTTCGACCAACACCATCCTGCACTTGCTGGCCGCGGCCCAGGAAGCCGAGATCGACTTCGACCTGCGTGACATCGATCGTCTGTCGCGCAAGGTGCCGCAACTGTGCAAAGTTGCGCCGAACATCCAGAAGTACCACATGGAAGACGTGCACCGCGCCGGCGGCATCTTCAGCATCCTCGGTTCGCTGGCCCGTGGCGGCCTGCTGCACACCGACCTGCCGACCGTGCACAGCCGCAGCATGGAAGAAGCCATCGCCAAGTGGGACATCACCCAGACCGACGATGAAGCCGTGCACCATTTCTTCAAGGCAGGCCCGGCGGGCATTCCGACGCAAACCGCGTTCAGCCAGTCAACCCGCTGGGAAACCCTGGACGACGACCGTGAGAACGGCTGCATCCGCAGCTTCGAACACGCCTATTCGAAAGAAGGTGGCCTGGCCGTGCTGTACGGCAACATCGCCCTGGACGGCTGCGTGGTGAAAACCGCCGGCGTCGACGAGTCGATCCATGTGTTCGAGGGCAACGCGAAGATCTTCGAAAGCCAGGACAGCGCGGTACGTGGCATCCTCGCCGACGAAGTGAAGGAAGGCGACATCGTCATCATTCGCTACGAAGGCCCGAAAGGCGGCCCGGGCATGCAGGAAATGCTCTACCCGACCTCGTACCTGAAATCCAAAGGCCTGGGCAAAGCCTGCGCCCTGCTGACCGACGGCCGTTTCTCCGGCGGCACTTCCGGTCTGTCCATCGGCCACGCTTCGCCAGAGGCTGCGGCCGGCGGCGCGATCGGTCTGGTACAGGACGGCGACAAGGTGCTGATCGACATTCCAAACCGCTCGATCAACCTGTTGATCAGCGACGAAGAACTGGCTGCCCGCCGGGTCGAGCAGGACAAGAAAGGCTGGAAACCGGTCGAACAGCGTCCACGCAAAGTGACCACTGCCCTCAAGGCCTACGCCCTGCTGGCGACCAGCGCCGACAAGGGTGCGGTGCGCAACAAGGCGATGCTCGACGGGCTGTAAGCGTCAAATCGCAGAAACAAAAATGCCCCGCCAAGTGCGGGGCATTTTTTTTTGCCTTCAGGTTTGATCGTTCCCACGCGGACGGTTCGACGCCTCGACGTGGGAGCGATCACCGTAGCAATTACTGGATTTCCTCAGGTTTGACGATCACCCAATTCTTGTCCGCCGTCACCGGCAAGCCTTCTTTCGCCTGGGCCGCCGCGTGCTTGGCCATCATGCCCTGAATCTGGGTCATGTATTTGTCCTTGCGGTTGACCCACAAGTGAATGCCGCCCTTCGCCACGTCCACATCGTGGAACAGCATGTAGCCGTCGCTGGTCGGCGTGTCGCCACCCACCAGTACCGGTTTTTTCCATTCGTCGATGTAGGTCAGGATCGCCGCGTGCTTGCCGGCCATCCAGGTCGCCGGGGTCCACAGGTACGGGGTCAGTTCGAGGCCGAGGTTGGCTTTCTCGTCATATTTGCCGGCAGTGATCTGCTTGCGCGCGGTGGTCAGCTCGCCGGTGTCGCGGTTCTTCAGCAAGGTGGTCACGCCGATCACGTTCTGCGGTTTGACGTTGTAGCCATACTTCGGATCGGCCGCGACCATCCGCACCAGCTCTTCGGAGGCGGCGGTCATCACGTAGACCTCGATGCCGTTCTCCATCAGCTTGTTGTACAGCTCTTTCTGGCCAGTGAAGATCTTCGGCGGATTCACGTCCAGGTTCTTGACCACGTCACCTTCGTAATAGGTCGCCGGCACCGGCTTGCCCGAGGCCATCAGCTCATCGACGTAGCCCTTGAGCTCCTTGAGGGTGAAACCGGAAAACACCTGCGCGACCCATGGATAGCAGACCATGTCGTCGACTTCGCAGAGGCGGTAGTAGTAGCTGAACAGGCTTTCCTTGTGGTCGGCGGAGTCCTTGAACGGCATCAGTTTCAGGGAGGGGTCGAGCTTGTCGCGGGTGATCAGGCCCTTGTTTTCCATGAACGGCAGCAACGACTCTTCGAGGTCGTAGCGGTAACTGGTGTTGTCCATGTCGAACACCGCGTAGTTACCCTTGTTGGCGTTGGCGGCGATCATCGCGTCCAATGCCTTGGCCTGATCCGCCGGCCAGTGCTTCAGGTCGGTGGCGAATGCCTGAGTGGCCAGGCCCATCCCCACAGTCAGTGCGACAGCCAGAAATTTCGGTGTGAACTTCATTGGCGCTTTCTCCCTGGGTCAAAGAAATCGACGCTAACAAATATGTGTGACAGTCCTCGTCTGTCAGCGACCGTCCACGTCCGTTTCGCGCCAGCTGCATCCCCGAGAGCGACACCCGCTTATTCCAAAAACGACTGACGACCTTTGATTTCGGTATTAAATCATTGGAAATCAAGCTGTTAGGCTTGCCGGTTCGCAGCAGCCCCGGAAGGCTGTTGGCACAGTCTTTTCTGGAGTCCTCATGAATCTGTCCCTGATTCTCAACCTGCTGGTGTTCCTCGCCCTGCTTTTTGGTCTGGCGCAAACCCGTCACACCACGTGGAGCCTGGCGAAAAAAGTCCTGCTCGCGCTGGTGCTGGGCGTGGCATTCGGCGTCGCGCTGCACACGATTTACGGCGCCGGCAACCCAGTGCTGAAAGCCTCGATCGGCTGGTTCGATCTGGTCGGCAACGGTTATGTGCAACTGCTGCAAATGATCGTGATCCCGCTGGTATTCGCCTCGATCCTCAGCGCCGTGGCCCGTCTGCACAACGCTTCTTCGCTGGGCAAGATCAGCTTCCTGACCATCGGCACGCTGCTGTTCACCACCGCGATTGCGGCGCTGATCGGCATCGGCCTGACCAACCTGTTCGGCCTGACCGCCGAAGGCCTGGTCGCCGGCACCCAGGAAATGGCCCGTCTGCAAACCATTCAGACCGACTACGCCGGCAAGGTCGCCGACCTGAATGTGCCGCAACTGCTGCTGTCGTTCATCCCGCAGAACCCGTTCGCCGACCTGGCGCGGGCCAAGCCGACCTCGATCATCAGCGTGGTGATCTTCGCCGCGTTCCTGGGGGTTGCCGCGCTGCAACTGCTCAAGGATGACGTCGAGAAAGGTCAGAAAGTGATCAACGCCATCGATACCCTGCAAGCCTGGGTGATGCGTCTGGTGCGTCTGGTGATGAAGCTGACCCCTTACGGCGTGCTGGCGCTGATGACCAAAGTGGTGGCCGGTTCCAACCTGCAGGACATCATCAAGCTCGGCAGTTTCGTCGTGGTGTCGTACCTCGGCCTGGGCCTGATGTTCGTAGTGCACGGCCTGCTGGTGTCGGCGGCCGGGATCAACCCGCTGCGTTTCTTCCGCAAGATCTGGCCGGTGCTGACCTTCGCGTTCACCAGCCGCTCCAGCGCCGCGAGCATTCCGCTGAGCATCGAAGCGCAGACCCGTCGTCTGGGCATTCCGCAATCGGTGGCAAGCTTCGCCGCATCGTTCGGCGCGACCATCGGCCAGAACGGCTGCGCCGGCCTGTACCCGGCGATGCTGGCGGTGATGGTAGCGCCAACCGTCGGCATCAACCCGCTGGATCCGCTGTGGATCGCGACGCTGGTGGCGATTGTTACCTTAAGTTCGGCCGGTGTGGCGGGCGTGGGTGGCGGTGCGACCTTCGCCGCGCTGATCGTGCTGCCGGCCATGGGCTTGCCGGTTTCGCTGGTGGCGTTGCTGATTTCGGTCGAGCCGCTGATCGACATGGGTCGCACGGCGCTGAACGTGAGTGGTTCGATCACGGCCGGTGCGATTACCAGCCAGGTGATGCAGCAGACCGACAAGGCCCTGATGGATGCCGATGAGCATGCGGAACTGGCTCAGGCTTGATTGACGTTGTGGCGAGGGAGCGTGCTCCCTCGCCACAGATTCAGGCTTTTTCCCAGACTTCGAAGTTGTAAGCCGGTTTGTCGCCTTCAGCCGGATTCGGCACGTTCGACACCAGCTTCCACTGGTTCGGATCGAACTCCGGAAACCACGCATCGCCTTCCGGGCTCAGTGCCACACGGGTCAGATACAGACGATCCGCCTGCGCCAGCCCCTGCGCATACAACTGCGCCCCGCCAATCAGCATCAATTCGTCGACGCCCTGATCTTTCGCCCACGCTTCGGCGCGAACCACGGCGGCTTCCAGCGACGGATAGACTTCCGCGCCTTCCAGCACAAGATCCTGCTGACGGCTGACCACGATGTTCAAACGCCCCGGCAACGGGCGACCCAGCGAGTCCCAGGTCTTGCGGCCCATGATGATCGGCTTGCCGAGCGTCGTGGCCTTGAAGTATTTGAAGTCCCCCGGCAGGTGCCAGGGCATGCTGTTGTCGACGCCGATCACACGGTTTTCACCGAGGGCTGCGATCAGGCTGAGGGGGAGTGATTTAGTCATGCCGGCGAGGATACCAGAGCCGCCCTTACCCCGATAAGCGCCACAGCGGTTATGCTCACGGCTCAATCAAGCAACGGGATGCCGCGTGACTGAACTGACTTCACTGCAAAACCTCTGGCTCACCGAAACCGTGCGCCTGCGCGAAGAACACGCAGGCCCGCTGGACGATCTGGAAGCCAATCGCCTGGCCCGCGCGGCCGGCGGCGATCTGCCGGGACGCATTCAGCGCCGCGCCCTGTGGCTGGCCGAGCGCGACGGCCTGACCGCCGCGCTCAAGCACTGGTTGCAAGGTGCACGCCTCGCGCTGGTGTTGCTGGCGATCTTCGCGGTACTGAGCGGTGCCGGTCTGGCCTTCGCCGCACTGGGCCAGACGCCGGTCAATGTGTTCTGGGCCCTGGGCAGTCTGCTCGGGCTGAACCTGATTCTGCTGCTGAGCTGGGCGCTGGGGCTGATCTTCGCTGGCGAACACGGCGCCACCCTCGGCCGCTTGTGGCTATGGCTCAGTGAAAAACTCGCCCGCGACGCCAAGGCTGCGCAACTCGCACCGGCGCTGCTGCTGATGCTGCAACGCCAGAAACTCAATCGCTGGGCACTCGGCACGCTGGTCAACGGCCTGTGGTTGCTGGCGATGGTCAGCGCGCTGGTTTTGCTGCTGACGCTGATGGCGACCCGGCGCTACGGCTTCGTCTGGGAAACCACGATTCTCAGTGCCGACACGTTCATCAACATGACCCAGGCCTTCGGCGCCTTGCCCGCGCTGCTGGGCTTCAACGTGCCGACCGTGGACATGATCCGCGCCAGCGGCGACACCGTGCTGAACATCGAAAGCGCCCGTCAGGCCTGGGCGACCTGGCTGGTCGGCGTGCTGGTGGTGTACGGCGTGCTGCCGCGTCTGCTGTTGGCGCTTTTTTGCTTCTGGCGCTGGAACAGCGGCAAGGCTGCGTTGCGCCTGGACCTGAACCTGCCCGGCTACGCCCAACTGCGCGAACGCCTGATGCCGACCAGCGAACGCCTCGGCATCACCGACCCGGAGCCTGCGCAATTGCACCGCGTCGAAAGCACCGTGGGCGAACACGCCAGCGACGGCGCGCTGCTCGTGGCAATCGAACTCGACGACCAACACTCATGGCCGCCGACGCTGCCGAAAAACGTCAGCAACGCCGGCATCCTCGACAGTCGGGAATCGCGCAACAAACTGCTCGAACAGCTCAGCCGCTTCCCGCCGGCGCGCCTGGCGATTGCCTGCGACCCACGGCGTTCGCCGGATCGCGGCAGCCTGGCGCTGATTGCCGAGCTGGCGCGCAATGCCGCCGCGACCCGGGTCTGGCTGTTGCAGGCGCCACAAGGACAGGCGCTGGACGCCGAACGCCTCGGTGACTGGCACGTCGCGTTGCAACAGCTGGAGCTGCCGTTCGCCGATTGCGCCCCGTTGAACTGGCTGGAGCACGGACATGACTGATGCCTGGAAAGCGCCGCTGAAACTGGCGGTGGTCGGCCACACCAACGTCGGCAAGACTTCGCTGCTGCGCACCCTGACCCGCGACGTCGGCTTCGGCGAAGTCTCTCATCGCCCGAGCACCACGCGGCATGTCGAAGGCGCGCGGTTGTCGGTGGATGGCGAGCCGTTGCTCGACCTCTACGACACACCCGGTCTGGAAGATGCCATCGCCCTGCTGGATTTTCTCGAACGCCTGGAACGCCCCGGCGAACGCCTCGACGGCCCGGCACGGCTGGCGCGGTTTCTCGACGGCAGCGAGGCTCGTCAGCGTTTCGAACAGGAAGCCAAGGTGCTGCGGCAACTGCTCGATTCCGATGCCGGTCTGTACGTGATCGACGCCCGCGAACCGGTGCTGGCCAAGTACCGCGACGAACTGGAAGTGTTGGCCAGTTGCGGCAAGCCGTTGCTGCCGGTGCTGAATTTCGTCAGCAGTGCCAACCACCGCGAGCCAGACTGGCGCGAAGCACTGGCGCGTCTCGGCCTGCACGCGCTGGTGCGCTTCGACAGCGTCGCCCCGCCGGAAGATGGCGAGCGGCGGTTGTATGAAAGCCTCGCACTGTTGCTGGAAAACGCCCGCCCACAACTTGAACGGCTGATCGCCGATCAACAAGCGCAACGCCTTGCCCGCGAGCAAAGCGCCGCGCGCCTGATTGCCGAATTGTTGATCGACTGCGCCGCGTGCCGACGCAGTGTGGCGAGCAACGCCGAACAGGAACAACAGGCCATCAGCGGATTGCGCAAAGCCGTGCGCCAGCGCGAACAACGCTGCGTCGAAGCGCTGCTCAAGCTCTACGCCTTCCGCCCGCAGGACGCCGCCGCCAGTGATCTGCCGCTGCTCGACGGGCGCTGGGGCGATGACCTGTTCAACCCGGAAACCCTCAAGCAACTCGGCGTGCGGGTCGGCGGCGGGATTGCCGCCGGTGCCGCAGCCGGTGCGGGTGTGGATTTGCTGGTCGGCGGCATCACCCTCGGCGCCGCCGCGCTGGCCGGTGCCATTGCCGGCGGCGCCCTGCAAACCGCCCGCAGCTATGGCAACCGCCTGCTCGGCAAGATCAAAGGGCAGCGGGAACTGACGGTCGACGACAACGTGCTGCGCCTGCTGGCCCTGCGTCAGCGGCAACTGCTGCAAGCGCTGAACGCCCGTGGCCATGCGGCGCTGGACAGCATTCAGATAGCGACGCCGCAGGACAAGACCTGGCGTGAGGGCAAGCTGCCGGAAGCACTCAACAAGGCGCGCGCGCATCCGCAATGGTCTTCGCTGAATCCGCATTCGAAGCTGAATCAGGCGGAGCGGCAGGAGCAGATTGAGTTGTTGGTCGGGAAGGTGCTTGAGCTTTAGATCCGCGCCCTCACCCGGTCGACAACAAAACTTCAGCCTTGCGCTTGAGAACAGACAGATCCATCACCGGCACCGCCATTTCCTTCGCCAGTTCATCCCACTGGCGCATTCGCAGGCTGACAGCGCACAACGGATCCTGCTCGAAAACATCCGCTTCAGCCTCGGTCATCACCCCACCCTGATACTCCAGGGTGCGGCGACTGGCTTCGCTCAAGCGCTCGTAATAACCCGATTCCCTCAGCGTCAGATAGCGCTTGGCCTGGACGTGATATTCCACCAGCCGCGCCAGGCGCTCGCTGAATCCGGCCTCACGCAAATAGTCCGCGCCGAGGCGTTCGTGGCTGACCACGCCGTAACCGCCCATGTTTTCCGCGCCTTCGGCACACAAGTGGCCGATGTCGTGGAAGAACGCGGCGAGCACCACTTCGTCGTCGAAGCCTTCGGCGATGGCCAGTTGCGCCGCCTGGGACATGTGCTCGATCTGCGACACCGGTTCGCCGATGTAGTCGCTGGCGCCGAACCGCTCGTAGAGGCCGAACACCCGGTCGATGACTTGTTCGTGACTCAACATCCGTTCTCTCCAAAAAGCTGTGCAACATTGCGCTCGGCCATGGCCGGGCCGACGCTCATGCCGACGCCGCTGTGCATCAGCGCCACACTCAGCCCCGGCGCCGGACGCAGGAACGAAAACGGCCCCGGCCCCCGGGCACCATAGACACCCTGCCAGCGCTCGACCACTTGCACCTTGCAGCCGAGGGTCTGTTCGGCCAGCTCCAGCATCCAGTTGTCGACTTGCTCGGCGTTGAACGGCGATGGATCGCTGCCGTAATGGTGAGAATCGCCAATGATCAGTTCGCCATACGGCGTCGGGCTGATCAGCAGGTGAATGCCGTTTTCCTGCAAGTGCGGTTGCTCGCGCAGGATCTGCGCCTGCACCGCCGCCGCTTCCGGCAAGTCAGCGAAGGCGCCGTAATGCACACAGCTGAGACCGGTGAGCAAGGCGTGTTGCAAGTTCAGGTCAATCTGCGGCCGGGCGCGGAGCATTTGCAGGCGGCAGATTTGCGGGTCGAGGGCAGCAATCGGCTCGGCCAGCAAGGTCTGATAGTCGTGGCCGGAGCAGACGATGATCTGTTCGGCGGAGAAGATCCCGGCGGTGCTGTGCAGGCGCCCCGGTTCGACGTCACGCACCAGCGTCGAGAAGTGAAATTCGACCTTGAGTTCGCGGCGCAGATATTCGATCAGCCCCGGAATCGCTTCCCGGGAATACAGCTGTTGATCGTCCATGCCGTGCAGCGCGGCGCGGTGATGGCTGAACTGGCCGCCGTACAGATCGCGCAGCGCGGCACCGCGCAGCAGTTCGACGCGGTAGTCGTGCTCCACGGCCCGCCCTGCGCAGAAGGCTTCGAGCAAGTGCTCTTCGGCCTCGGTGCGGGCGAACAGGTACGAGCCGTTGCGCTTGAGTTGCAGGCCGGCGAGCTGCGCCCACTGGCCCCAGATGTCGCGGCTGGCCTTGGCAAGTTCGAGCATCGGGCCCGGTGGCTGGCCGGTGACCAGCGCCTGGCCGAAGTTGCGCACCGACGCGCCGAGTGGCGTGGCAGTGCGTTCGAAAACCGTGACCTTGCGACCGCGCCGGGCGGCGGCATAGGCGTGGGAAAGCCCCAGGATGCCGGCGCCGACGATCAGCAAGTCTTTGTGTTGTGTCATGGAGATTTTCCCTTAATGGGAGACCGCCTTCGCGAGCAAGCCAGCTCCCACAGGGATTTACGTTGTGAATGCGATCCAGTGTGGGAGCGGGCTTGCTCGCGAAGAGGCCCTGTCAGTCGATGAAGACCTTACTTGGCAGCGACTTTCTCGGACTTGCCGTCATAGCGCTTGCGCCATTCGGTCAGGATCTCGTCGCGGTTCTTCGAGGCCCAGGCGAAGTCGTTCTTGATCAGGCGCTGCTCGTAGTCGGCCGGCAGCTCGGTCTGCGGCTTGGCGATGCCCGGCTGGGCAAGGACAGCGAAGTTTTCCTTGTACAGGTCCATCGCCGGAGCGCTGGCGGAGAAGTCGGCCAGTTTTTTCGCGGCCTCTTCGTGCGGCGTGCCTTTGATCACGGCAGTCGCTTCGATCTCCCAGCCGAGGCCTTCCTTCGGCAGGATGATGTCCAGCGGTGCACCCTGGCGCTTGAGCTGAACGGCCGGGTATTCGAAGGAAATGCCGATCGGGAATTCGCCCGCCGCCGCCAGTTTGCAAGGCTTGGAACCGGAGTGAACGTACTGGCCGATGTTCTGGTGCAGGCCGTCCATGTAGGCCCAGCCCTGCTTCTCGCCGAAGGTTTGCAGCCAGGCGCTGACGTCGAGGAAACCGGTGCCGGACGAGGCCGGGTTCGGCATCACGATCTTGCCCTTGTACTCAGGCTTGGTCAGGTCCTGCCAGCTCACCGGTTTGGTCAGGCCCTGCTTCTCGGCTTCAACGGTGTTGAAGCAAATCGTCGCGGCCCACACGTCCATGCCGACCCAGGCTGGCGGATTGGCGGCGTCGCGGTAGTTCGCGCCGATCTTGCCCAGATCCTTCGGCGCATAGCTTTGCAGCATGCCTTGCTGATCGAGGATCGCCAGGCTGGACGCCGCCAGGCCCCACACCGCGTCAGCCTGCGGGCGATCCTTTTCGGCCAGCAGTTTGGCGGTGATGATCCCGGTGGAATCGCGCACCCACTTGATCTCCACGTCCGGGTTGGCCTTTTCGAAGGCCTCTTTGTAGGACTTCAACTGCTCGGCTTCGAGGGCGGTGTACACCGTCAACTCGGTTTTTGCCGCGAAGGCATTCAGGCTGAAAGTCGCGAGCACAGCAGCGGCCAGGGCCATAGGCTTGAACATGATCGTTTTCCTGTAGGTGAGTTGAGGCGATAGGGACAAGTCGTGGATCAGTGACCGGGCGCCGTTTGCCGCCAGGCCTGGGAACGGCGCAGCAAGCCGCGCGAAGCCCACGCCAGCAGCAAGGACACGCCCGCCGAGGTGAACAGAATCAGGGTCGACATCGCCGCCGCGCCGCCGACGTTGCCGGCGTCATCCATGTTCAGCACCGCCACCGCCGCGAGGAGGGTGTCGGGGCTGTAGAGGAAGATCGCGGCGGACACGGTGGTCATGGCCGAGACGAACAGGTAGCGCACGATGTCCAGCAGCGCCGGCAGACAGATCGGCACGGTGACCCGCAGGTAATGCCGGTACAGCGGCGCCTTGAGCGACAGCGCGGCGGCTTCGAATTCGGCGTCGAGCTGACGCAGCGCGGTGGTGGCGGTCATCTGCGCGGTGGTCAAATAGTGAGCAATAGTGCAGACGATCAGCAGGGTCATGCTCCCGTACAGCACGTGCAACGGGTTGCCGGTCAGGTTGAAGAAGAAGACGTAACCCAGACCGAGCACCAGCCCCGGCACCGCCATCGGTACGAAACTGAGCATGCGCAGTGTCAGATTGAGTCCGCGCTGGCTGCGGGTCTTTTCCATCAGGTAGGCGCCGGTGAAAATCAGCACGCTGCCGATCAGAGCCGTGCCCAGCGCCATCTTCAGGCTGTTGCCGTAGGCCAGCCAGCCACCGCCGGCGGTCTCGTTGAACTGGTAGTGATTGAGCGACAGCGACAGGTTGTACGGCCAGAACTTCACCAGCGACGAGAACACCGCCATACCGAACACCAGCAGCAACGCGGCGCTGATCAGCAGGACAACGCTGAGATAAAAGGCATCGCGATTCTTCGACGGCGCCGGTTTGAACACCTGGGCGCGACCGCTCATGGAGTCGCCGTGACGGCGACGCAGCCAGGCATCGACGCCAAAACTGAACAGCGCCGGCAGCAGCAGAACCATGCCGATCAACGCGCCGCGACCGAATTGCTGCTGGCCGACCACCGCTTTGTAGGCTTCCAGCGCCAGCACTTGATAGTCGCCACCGACCACCACCGGCACACCGAAATCGGTGATGGTCAGGGTGAACACCAGACAGAACGCGGCAAACACAGCCTGGCGGGTCGCCGGCCAGGTGATGCTGCGGAAGGCTTTCGCCGGGCTCGCGCCCATGCTCGACGCAGCGTCGAACAATCGCGCATCCGCCAGCGACAGGGCTGACAGCAAAATCATCAAGGCGTGTGGGAAGGTGTAGATCACCTCGCCCAGAACAATCCCCCAGAAACCGTAAATGTTGTCCGACAGCAGCCCGCGCAACAGGCCCTGATTGCCGAAGAGATAGACCAGCGCGATCCCCGGCAGCATCGAAGGTGCCATCAGCGGCAGCAGCGAAATACCGCGCCAGATGCCTTTTGCCGGAATCAACGTGCGTTGCAAGGCGTAGGCAAACAGGTAGGCCAGCGGTACGACGATCGCCGCGACGCTGAGGGAAACCTTCAGGCTGTTGCCGAGCAGCCAGTGGAAATTGTCACTGCTCACCAGCTCCTTGGCGGCGAGCCAGCCACCGCCCTGCCCGGCTTCGCTGCTGAAGCCGCGCCAGAAGATCGCCAGCAGTGGCAGCAGCACCGCCACACCGAGCAGCACCAGCAGCAGGAGTTTGCCGCCGAGGACGAAGATCCGGTCGCCGACCTCGGCCCCGGACACCTGCCGCGCCTGCTTTTGCGGTAGCGGCAGTGCGAGGTTGCTGTTCATCAGGCAAACACCTGCAAGCTGCGTGGCGGCAAGGCAACCATGATCTGCTGGGCGCCGAGGCGCGGCATGGCTTCCGGCGCCAGTTCGGCGAGCAAAGCGTGACCGGGCAGTTGATCGAGCTCGAAGCTCATGCGGCAGCGGTTGCCGAGGAAGGTGATCTCGCGGACCTTGGCCGGGAACAGGTTTTCTTCGTGCACCAGCGGATTGACGTTGATCGCTTCCGGACGGCAGAACAACCGGCCCGATGGGCTGTGGACGCTGCCGTCGGCCAGGCGCAGGTTCATCCCGCCGACCTTGGCGTGGCTGTCGCTGCTGCGCTGGAACGGCAGCCAGTTGCCCTGGCCGACAAACTCGGCCACGAACGGCGTGGCCGGGCGGTTGTAGATTTCCTGCGGGGTGGCGTACTGCTCGACCTTGCCGTTGTTCATCACGGCGATGCGGTCGGCCATCAGCATCGCTTCGTCCTGATTGTGGGTGACCATCAGGGTGGTGATGCCGAGGTTGCGTTGTAGTTGGCGCAGCTCGGTGCACAGATGCTCGCGCACCCGGGCGTCGAGGGCCGACATCGGTTCGTCGAGCAACAACAGCGACGGTGCGGGGGCCAGGGCGCGGGCCAACGCCACCCGTTGCTGCTGGCCGCCGGACAACTGGCCCGGGTACTTTTTCTCACTGCCGCTGAGGCCGACCAGTTCCAGCATCTGACCGACGCGACGGCGCACTTCATCGCGACCGCTGCCGGCGAGGCCGTAGGCAATGTTCGCTTCGACGGTCAGATTGGGGAACAACGCGTAGGACTGGAACAGGATGCCGTAATCCCGAGCCTGGGGCGCGAGGTGGGAAACGTCGCGCTCGCCGAGGTACAACTCGCCGCTGTCCTGTTTCTCCAGACCGGCGATGCAGCGCAACAACGTGGTCTTGCCACAGCCCGACGGGCCGAGCAGGCACACCAGCTCACCGGCCGCGACATCGAGGGAGACGTTATCCAGCGCCGTGAAAGCGCCGAAGCGCTTCTGCACGCCGCGCACTTTCATCGGTGCGCCGGGGTTGGTCAGGGCAGTTGCGATTGCAGGGTTCATGGACAGGCCTCATCAAGCAGATGAGACGAATCCTAGAGTTGTAATGCGTCGGTCATATGGCAACAAGGCAAAATCGACCGATAGTGGTATTCAGGGATTTTGGTTCAGTTCTCAAGTCCTGCGTTACCTGGTCCGACGCCTTCGCGAGCAAGCCCGCTCCCACAGGGGATAGTGTTCACAACACAGATCCGATGTGGGAGCGGGCTTGCTCGCGAAGAGGCCGGCACAGGCACTGAAACATCTCAGGCCGGGGACATTTCCTGCGCCAGGCCGAGAAACGCGGCCGGCAAACGAGCGTTCTTGCGTTCCTTGAGGCAGTAAAGGTATTCGGGAATCTGCGGCGCATTTTCGAGGGTCAGCACCCGCAACTGCGGATCGTGCGGCACCTCCTGACGGGCGATGATGCTGATGCCGATGTTGCGCAGCACCGCTTCGCGGATCGACTCGCGGCTGCCGATCTCCAGCAACGGGCCGAAACTGACGCCGGCACTGGCCAGCAATTCTTCGGTGAGCCGCCGGGTGGTCGAGCCGGATTCACGCATCAGCAAGGTATGCCCGGCCAGCGCACTCAGCGTCACATGGTCGTGTGCCGCCAGCGGATGATTGCGATGCACCGCCAGCACCAGCGGATCGCTGCCGAGCACCCGGCGGATCAGCCGCGCATCGTCGAGCAGTTGCGACGACGCCGCGACATCCACCCGGTAATCCTCCAGCGCTTCGAGCACCTGCTGCGAGTTGCCGATTTCCACCGACACCTCCACCTGCGGCAGGCGCTCGCGGAAGGTCTTCACCAGATCGAGGATGTAATACGGCGCGGTGGCGGCGATGCGCAGCGTGCCCTGGACCTGGCCGCTGTTGCGCAGGAAGAATTCGATATCGGCTTCCTGCTGCAACAGCGCCTTGACCATCGGCAACAGCCGCGCGCCTTCGTCGCTGACGCTCAGACGCCGGCCGCCACGGTAGAACAGCTCAACCGAATACTGGCTTTCCAGATTGCGGATCTGGGTGGTCACGGTCGGTTGACTGAGGCCGAGCTTTTTCGCCGCCAGCGTGATGCTGCCCAGGCGGGCCACCATGTAAAACGCTTTCAGCTCGGCACTCAGCACAACCGCCCCTCTTCCTCTATTTGCGCAACAGGCGCAAACCGTTGAACACCACCAGCAGGCTCACGCCCATGTCGGCAAACACCGCCATCCACATGGTGGCGAATCCGGCGAAGGTTACCCCAAGAAAGATCGCTTTGATCACCAGCGCCAGCGCGATGTTCTGTTTGAGGATAGCGGCGGTATGGCGCGACAGGCTGATGAGCGCCGGAATCTTGCGCAGATCATCGTCCATCAGGGCGACATCGGCGGTTTCGATCGCCGTGTCGGTGCCTGCCGCCGCCATCGCAAAACCGATCTCCGCCCGCGCCAGTGCAGGCGCGTCGTTGATACCGTCGCCGACCATGCCGACCCGATGGCCCTGCGCGTACAGGTCTTCGATGGCTTGCAGTTTATCGGTGGGCAGCAAGTCGCCCTTGGCTTGACCGATCCCGACCTGCGCCGCAATCGCCTGGGCGGTGTGGACGTTGTCGCCGGTGAGCATCAGGGTTTTCACGCCCAGTTCGTGCAGTTGGCGGATCGCCTCGCGGCTGGTTTCCTTGACCGTATCCGCCACGGCGAACAGCGCCAGCGGGCCGGAGCGGTCGAGCAGCAGCACCACGGACTTGCCCTGTTTCTCCAGCGCGAACAGTTTTTCTTCCAGTTGCGGCGAGCACAGGCTTAGCTCTTCGACCAGACGGTGGTTGCCCAAATGGTAGACCTGACCGTTGACCTCGCCTTTTACCCCACGGCCGGCCAGCGCTTCGAAGTTATCCACAGCCAGAACCGCCAAACCTTTATCCACAGCCGCATTGGCGATGGCCAGCGATACCGGGTGATCGGAGCGACCGGCCAGCGCGGCGGCGATCGCCGGGGCCGTGGCGTCGGCAGTCGGGTCGAGGGACAGGTAATCGGTCTGCACCGGTTTGCCGTGGGTGAGGGTGCCGGTCTTGTCGAGGGCCAGATAGTCAAGCTTGAAACCGCCCTCCAGGTACACGCCGCCCTTGACCAGAATGCCTTTGCGCGCCGCTGCGGCGAGGCCACTGACGATGGTCACCGGGGTGGAAATCACCAGCGCACACGGGCAAGCGACCACCAGCAGCACCAGCGCGCGGTAGATCCAGTCGAACCACGCGGCGCCCATGAACAGCGGCGGGATGATCGCCACGGCCAGCGCCAGAACGAAGACCACCGGTGTGTAGATTTTCGAGAATTGATCGACGAAGCGCTGGGTCGGCGCCCGCGCGCCTTGCGCCTGTTCCACGGCGTGGATGATCCGCGCCAGGGTGGAATTGTTGGCTGCGGCTGTCACTGCGTATTCCAGCGAACCGGCCTGGTTGATGGTGCCCGCAAAGACTTTGTCGCCGACGTTTTTTTCCACCGGCAGGCTTTCTCCAGTAATGGGCGCCTGATCGATGGTCGAACTGCCACTCACGACTTCACCGTCCAGCGCGATGCGCTCGCCGGGTTTCACCCGCACGCGGGCGCCGAGATCGATGCTTTTGACATCCAGTTCGACCCAGTTGCCGTCCGCCTGCAACACAGTGGCTTGCTCCGGCGTCATCTGCATCAGGCCGCTGATGGCGTTGCGCGCGCGATCCAGCGAGCGCGCTTCGATCAGCTCGGCCACGGTGAACAGGAACATCACCATCGCCGCTTCCGGCCATTGGCCGATCAACACGGCGCCGGTCACGGCGATGCTCATCAGGGCGTTGATGTTGAGGTTGCGGTTCTTCAGGGCGATCCAGCCCTTCTTGTAGGTGGTGAGGCCGCCGCTGAGGATCGAGATCAGCGCGATGATCGCCACCACCCAGGTCGGCGCGGCGCTGGTGAAGTGGATCACTTCGGCGGCCAGCGCACCGACGCCGGACAGCGCCAGTGGCCACCAGTGTTTTTTCACCGGCGCTGGCGTTGGCGTTTCAACGCCCGCCTCCAGTGGCTCGGCCTGCATGCCCAGGGATTTGATCGCGTCGATGATCGGCGCGGTGTCCGGCAGATTGTGGGTCACGCCGAGCACGCGGTTGATCAGGTTGAATTCCAGCTGCTGGATCCCGGCCAGTTTGCCGAGCTTGTTCTGGATCAGGGTTTGTTCGGTCGGGCAGTCCATCGCCTCGATGCGAAAGCTGCTCAGCCGGGCGTCGGCACTTTTTGCCTCGCTCAGTTGCACCAGTGCAGGCGCGGCGGCTTTCGTCGAGCAGCAGGAATCTTCACTCGAATGAGCCGGCGCAGGCGTAACAACTTTCGATCCGCAGCAGGAATCGCCGCCGTGGGCATGTTTATGCACAGGCTGCAGTTTGTGACTGTGATCGTGCCCGTCGCCGGGCTTGTGGGTGTGCAGGGAATCGCTCATTGGTCGCGTCCATGAAGGTGCCTGTTGCCAAGTAAAGACCCTGTAGCCACTATAGGGTCAAGCACCCTTTTGGAGATTGCCGCCATGAAGATCGGAGAACTGGCGAAACAGACCGATTGCGCCGTGGAAACCATCCGCTACTACGAGCGTGAAAACCTGCTGCCGGAACCGGCCCGCAGCGACGGCAACTACCGCGTCTACACCCAGGCCCACGCCGAGCGCCTGACCTTCATCCGCAACTGCCGCACCCTCGACATGACCCTCGAAGAAATCCGCAGCCTGCTCGCCTTGCGCGACAGTCCGCAGGATCAGTGCGAAAGCGTGAATGCGCTGATCGACGAGCACATCCAGCACGTCAAGGCGCGGATCGATGGGTTACTGGCATTGCAGACGCAATTGCTCGACCTGCGCCAGCGCTGTGGCGAAGGGCCGGAGGCGGATCAGTGCGGTATCCTGCAGCGGCTGGAGGTGAGTGGCGGGGTTGTGGCGGCGGAGGTTGAGCATTCGCATGTGGGTCGCAGTCACGGTCATTAAGAACGCCAGAAACAACTGAGGGAGCCATTTGGCTCCCTCAGTATTTGTCACTCGTGCTTCAGACCGCCATCGGCGCAGTCATCGGCGCATGGTGCTCGTAGCCTTCCAGCGAGAAGTCGCTCGGCTCTACCAGCTCCAGCCACTCCGGCTGGTACACACCGGTCTTGGCAAACTCCGGCACGCGATCCGAAATCTTCAGTTTCGGCATGGCGAACGGCTCGCGCTTGAGCTGTTCGTTGAGCATGTCCAGGTGGTTTTCGTAGACGTGGGCGTCACCAATGAAATAGGTGAACCAGCGCGGGGTGTAGCCGGTCAGGCGACCGATCAGGCTCAGCAGCGCGGCACCTTCGGTGAGGTTGAACGGTGTGCCCAGGCCCAAATCGTTGGAGCGAATGTAGAGGGTCAGCGAGATCTCTTTGGTCTCGACATTCGGGTGGAACTGGTACAGCAGATGACATGGTGGCAAGGCCATTTCATCGAGCTGGGCGCAGTTCCAGCCGTGGAACAGGATACGGCGGCTGCCCGGGTCCTTGATGATCGTGTCGACGCACTGGCGCACCTGATCGATGGCCTTGTAAAGCACCACGTAGGCCTGGCCGTCTTCTTCACCCTGGGCAATCTGCTTGTAGCCGTTGCTCAGGGTCTGTTCGATGGCGGCGGCGTTGCTCAGCGGTATCTGCTTGTACGCCGGCCATTTGCGCCATTGCACGCCGTAGATTTCGCCGAGGTCGTCTTCGCCCTGACGGAACGGGTTGGCCAGCCACTGAGCGTTTTCGTTGGCGTTCTGATCCCAGACCTTGCAGCCCAGCGCACGGAATTCCGCAGCGTTGTTCACACCACGCAGAAAGCCGCACATCTCGCCGATGGCCGATTTGAAGGCCATCTTGCGGGTGGTGATCGCCGGGAAACCTTCCTGCAGATCGAAGCGCAGCATGGCGCCCGGAAAGCTGATGGTGTTCACGCCGGTACGGTTGGCCTGTTTGGTGCCGTTGTTGATGACGTGCGACACCAGATCGAGATATTGCTTCATGAGTTACCTGTGTCCTTGAGCCCCGGCAAACGTCGCCGGGGTTCGAATATTTAAGCTGTCGGTGCAACCGGCGCCGCCGGGGCGCGGTGGTAGGCCAGCCAGATCAGGAACAGCCCGCCGATGATCATCGGTACGCAGAGTACCTGACCCATGGTCAGCCAGTTCCAGGCCAGATAGCCCAGTTGCGCGTCCGGCACGCGGACGAATTCGACGATGAAACGGAAGATGCCATAGAACAGCGCGAACATGCCCGAGACCGCCATGGTTGGTCGCGGTTTACGCGAAAACAGCCAGAGGATCAGGAACAGCGCCACGCCTTCCAGTGCGAACTGATACAGCTGCGACGGGTGACGCGGCAGTTGCGCCGGGTCGCTGAACGGCGGGAACACCATGGCCCACGGCACGTCGGTGGCCTTGCCCCACAGCTCGGCGTTGATGAAGTTGCCGATACGCCCGGCGCCCAGGCCGATCGGCACCATCGGCGCGACGAAGTCCATCAGTTGGAAGAACGACTTGCCGTTACGCTTGCCGAACCACAATGCGGCCAGCATCACGCCGATGAAACCGCCGTGGAACGACATGCCGCCCTTCCACACTTCGAAAATCAGCGTCGGGTTGGCCAGGTAAGCGCTCAGGTCGTAGAACAGCACATAGCCCAGGCGCCCGCCGACAATCACCCCCATCGACAGCCAGAACACCAGGTCGGACAGCTTTTCCTTGTTCCAGGTCGGGTCGAAACGGTTGAGCCGGCGCGATGCCAGCAGCCACGCGCCGCCGATGCCGACCAGGTACATCAGGCCGTACCAGTGGATTTTCAGCGGACCGATGGCCAAAGCCACCGGATCGATCTGCGGGTAAGGCAGCATTGCGACTCCTCGTTAGCATTCAAATCTTCAAAAATTCCCGGGCGACGCTGTCACCTCAGGATTAAGCCAGGATTGCGACCTGCCAAAACACACGGCTCAGAACAGAAAGCTCAGGCCCACGCAAAACAGCAAAGCCGCGAACAGCCGTTTCAGCAACTTCGGCGACAACCTGTGCGCCAGCCGCGCGCCGAGACGGGCGAACACCATGCTGGTCAGGGCAATGCCCAAAAGCGCCGGCAAATACACAAAACCGAGACTATGGGCCGGCAGCAACGGATCATGCCAGCCCAGAATCATGAAACTTATGGCACTGGCGACGGCGATCGGCAGGCCACAGGCCGACGAGGTCGCCACCGCCTGCTGCATCGGCACGCTGCGCCATGTCAGGAATGGCACGGTCAGCGAGCCGCCGCCAATCCCGAAAATCGCCGACGCCCAGCCGATCACACTGCCGGCCACGGTCAGACCGAGTTTGCCCGGCACCGTTCGGCTGGCCTTGGGTTTGACGTCCAGCGCCAGCTGCGCGGCGATTATCAGGGCGAACACACCGATGATCTTTTGCAGGTTCGGGCCGGAGATCGCTTCGGCGGTCAATGCACCGAAACCGGCGCCGAGCAGAATGCCGACGGTCATCCAGCGGAAGATCGGCCAGCGCACCGCACCGCGCCGGTGATGCTCACGCACGGCGTTGACCGAGGTGAAGATGATCGTCGCCAGGGACGTGCCGACCGCCAGATGGGTCAGGATCGACGGATCGAAGCCCTGCAAGGTGAAACTGAACACCAGCACCGGGACGATGATGATCCCGCCGCCCACCCCGAACAGCCCGGCCAGTACGCCCGCACAGGCGCCCAGCGCCAGATAGAGCAGAAATTCCATGGCTGCCTCCCAAGGCGCGTCCCCAAAACCGGAGCGGCATGGTAACGGATGGATACCCTTCGGCTCCACTGGCGATGGATGCACGGACGATGTCTGCGTAGAGTGGGCAAAAAACACACAAGGACCACCTTATGTGCCTGATCGTTTTCGCCTGGCGGCCGGGGCATGCCCAGCCGCTGATCGTCGCGGCCAACCGTGACGAATTTTACGCCCGGCCCAGCCTGCCGCTGGCCCAGTGGCCCGAGTCGCCGCAGGTTCACGCCGGTCGCGATCTCGAGGCTGGGGGAACCTGGCTCGGCCTGGGCGCCAACGGTCGCTTCGCAGCGCTGACCAACATTCGCGATCCGCATCAGCCGCCGGCACGACGTTCTCGGGGCGAGCTGGTGGCGGGGTTTCTGACCGGAAACCTGTCGATCGATGACTATTTGTCCGACGTTGTCGCCCGTTCGCCGGACTATGCCGGCTTCAACCTGCTGCTGGGCAATGCCAACGAGCTGTGGCACTTCAATGCGCGGTCTTCGGAACCGGTGATGTTGCAGCCTGGCGTCTATGGTCTGTCCAACGCCGGGCTGGATACGCCGTGGCCGAAACTGCTCAGGGCCAAGGCGGCATTGAGTGCCGTGCTGGATGATCCGCAGCCCGAGCGATTGTTGGCATTGTTGGGGGATGCGCAAACGGCGCCGTTTGCTGATCTGCCAGATACCGGCGTGGGGTTGGCGACCGAGTCGTTGTTGTCGAGTGTGTTTATTGCCAGCCAGAGCTACGGGACGCGCGCAAGTACGGCGTTGATCGTGCAGGCGGACGGGACGCGGCGGATGGTGGAGCGCAGTTTCGGGCCGTATGGCGGGCATCTGGGGGAAGTGGAAATTCTGATTTAGCGGCGCCTGAACTGACGCCATCGCGAGCAGGCTCGCTCCCACCTTGGAATGCATTTCCTTGTGGGAGCGAGCCTGCTCGCGATAGGCGCGACTCGGTCTAGAGAGGCTTGACCGCCGCCGGATTGACCATCTTCGCCAACCCGAGGTTCTTCAGCGCCAGTTGCAGCGAGCTGTGGATCACCTGCGGGTTGTCGATGGTCATCAGTTCCGCCAGCAGATCCTTGGCCTTGCTTAGGTTGATCTGGCGCAGCATCCACTTCACCTTCGGCAGGTTGGTGGCGTTCATCGACAGGCTGTCGAAACCCATTGCCATCAACAGCACCGCCGCCGCCGGATCACCGGCCATCTCGCCGCAGATGCTCACCGGTTTGCCTTCGGCATGGGCGTCGCGCACCACGGTTTGCAGGGCTTGCAGCACCGCCGGGTGCAGGTAGTCGTAGAGATCGGCCACCCGCGGGTTGTTGCGGTCCACCGCCAGCAGGTATTGGGTCAGGTCGTTGGAGCCGACCGACAGGAAGTCCACCATCCGCGCCAGCTCTTTGGTCTGGTAAACCGCCGCAGGAATTTCGATCATCACGCCCACCGGCGGCATCGGCACGTCGGTGCCTTCGTCGCGCACTTCACCCCACGCCCGGTGGATCAGGTGCAGCGCCTCTTCGAGCTCGTGGATGCCGGAGATCATCGGCAGCAGGATCCGCAGGTTGTTCAGGCCTTCGCTGGCCTTGAGCATCGCGCGGGTCTGCACCAGGAAGATTTCCGGGTGGTCGAGGGTGACGCGGATCCCGCGCCAGCCGAGGAACGGGTTGTCTTCCTTGATCGGGAAGTACGACAGCGACTTGTCGCCGCCGATGTCCAGGCTGCGCATGGTCACCGGTTGCGGATGGAACGCGGCAAGCTGCTCGCGGTAGATCGCCAGTTGTTCCTTCTCGCTCGGGAAGCGCTGGTTGATCATGAACGGCACTTCGGTGCGGTACAGACCGACACCTTCGGCGCCGCGCTTCTGCGCTCGCGCCACGTCCGCCAGCAGGCCGGTGTTGACCCACAGTGGCATGCGGTGACCGTCCAGGGTCACACACGGCAGGTCGCGCAGGGTATCGAGCCCCAGCGCCAGTTGCTTCTCTTCCTCCACCACCTCGGTGAACTGCTTGCGCAGCACTTCGCTGGGGTTGGTGTAGACCTCGCCCCGTGTGCCGTCGACGATCATTTCGATGCCGTCGACCTTGGCGTACGGCAGATCGACCAGACCCATTACTGTCGGGATGCCCATGGCCCGGGCAAGGATCGCGACGTGGGAGTTGCCCGAACCGAGTACCGACACCAGACCGACCAGTGTGCCTTCCGGCACCTCGCCGAGCATCGCCGGCGTCAGTTCTTCGCTGACCAGAATGGTTTTTTCCGGGTAGACCAGATTCTGCTGACGCTCCTCCTGCAAATAGGCGAGCAGCCGGCGGCCGAGGTCCTTGACGTCCGACGCCCGCTCCCGCAGGTACTCGTCGTCCATCAGATCGAAACGGTTGACGTGGTCGGTCACGACCTGGCGCAGCGCGCCTTGGGCCCATTGACCGGTCTTGATCACGTTGGTGATTTCGCTGCCCAGCGAGGCATCGTCGAGCATCATCAGGTAGACGTCGAACAGCGCGCGCTCTTCCGGCCGCAGCTGGGTCGCCAGTTTGGCCGACAACGCACGCATGTCGGCGCGCACGCCTTCGATGGCGGTCTTGAACAGCGCCAGTTCAGCGTCGATGTCGGTGATGGTCTTGTCCGGCACCACGTCCAGATCCGCCGGTGGCAGCATGACCACCGCGGTACCGACCGCCGCGCCCGGCGAACCCGGCACGCCGACGAACTTGGCTTCCTGGATGCCCTTGCCCTGACGGCCTAGGCCACGGATCGAGCCGGTGGCCTCGGCGTGGGCGATTACGCCCGCGAGCTGCGCGCTCATGGTCACGAGGAAGGCTTCTTCACCCTCATCGAACTGGCGGCGTTCTTTCTGCTGGATGACCAACACGCCGACGACGCGGCGGTGGTGAATGATCGGCGCCCCGAGGAACGAGGCGTAGCGCTCCTCGCCGGTCTCGGCGAAGTAGCGGTAGCGCGGGTGATCCGCGGCGTTTTCGAGGTTCAGGGGTTCTTCACGCGTGCCGACCAGGCCGACCAGACCTTCGTTGGGTGCCATGCTGACCTTGCCGATCGAGCGCTTGTTCAAGCCCTCGGTGGCCATCAGCACGAAGCGGTTGGTCTCTGGATCAAGCAGGTAGACCGAGCAGACCTGGCTGCCCATGGCCTCTTTGACGCGCAACACAATAATCCCCAACGCCGCCTTGAGATCCTTGGCGGAGTTAACTTCCTGGACGATCTTGCGCAGCGTATTGAGCATGGCTCGGGGTCGAACTCCGTCGTCAGTCGCGCGCTAAAAGGCGCGGGGCAAGCTCTTTGAGAGCGCGGCGATACACTTCGCGCTTGAATGTCACCACCTGGCCCAACGGATACCAATAACTGACCCAGCGCCAGCCATCGAACTCCGGTTTACCGGTCAAATCCATCCGCACCCGCTGCTCGTTGGAGATCAGGCGCAGGAGAAACCATTTCTGTTTCTGGCCGATGCACAGCGGTTGGCTGTGGGTTCGCACCAGACGTTGCGGCAAACGATAGCGCAACCAGCCCCGGGTACAGGCGAGAATTTCAACATCTTCGCGTTCCAGGCCAACTTCTTCGTTCAGCTCGCGGTACAAGGCGTCTTCGGGCGTCTCCTCGGGGTTGATTCCCCCTTGCGGAAACTGCCAGGCATCCTGATTGATACGGCGAGCCCATAGCACCTGGCCGGCGTCATTCGTCAGAATGATCCCGACATTAGGGCGGAAACCATCGGGGTCGATCACGGCAACAACCTCGCAAACGCATGTCGCCGCATTGTTCCACAAAGGTTGTGAAGGCGGCAACGAAGGTTCCGAGCTTATGTGCACTCTTGTGAAAAGACCGTATTCTTGTGGCCTTTTTACTGACTTTTCAGCGGGTAACTGCAATGCGCCTGGCTTTATTCGATTTGGACAACACCCTTCTGGGCGGCGACAGCGATCACGCCTGGGGCGATTATCTGTGCGAACGCGGCTTCCTCGACCCGATCGCCTACAAAGCGCGCAACGATGAGTTCTATCAGGATTACCTGGCCGGCAAACTGGATAACGCCGCTTACCTGAACTTCTGCCTGGAAATCCTCGGCCGCACCGAGATGGCCGTGCTTGAGCAGTGGCACAGCGATTACATGCGCGACTGCATCGAGCCGATCGTCCTGCCCAAGGCGCTCGATCTGCTGAAAAAGCACCGCGATGCCGGCGACAAACTGGTGATCATCACCGCCACCAACCGCTTCGTCACCGCGCCGATCGCCGTGCGCCTGGGCGTCGAAACCCTGATCGCCACCGAGTGCGAGATGCAGGACGGTCGCTACACCGGACGCAGCACCGACGTGCCGTGCTTCCGCGAAGGCAAGGTGACGCGCCTGAACCGCTGGCTGGAAGAAACCGGATATTCGCTGGAAGGCAGCTACTTCTACAGCGACTCGATGAACGACTTGCCGCTGCTGGAGCAGGTGGCGAATCCGGTGGCAGTCGACCCGGATCCGAACCTGCGGGCCGAAGCCGAGAAGCGCGGCTGGCCCGTCATCAGTCTGCGCGGCTGATATCGCATCGCAGGCAAGTCGAATCGTCGCACCGCAGCTCCCACAAGGGATTTGTGAACGCATCAGATCAATGTGGGAGCGAGCCTGCTCGCGAACGGGTCGACACGGTGCCAAGCCTCAAACCGGCTTGGCCCCCATCAACGCCGCAATGGCCAGAAATCCGACGCCGCTGACAACCGCCAGCGCCAGATTGAATTTCCGGTTGCCGACCCCGCTTGTCCACAGCCGATTAAGCCGAACAAGCAGCCAGACCGCACTAAAGGTGGCCACGGCATAGATCACGCTGGACCCCAGAATCCAGAACTGCCCCAGTGGCCAGCCAACCAGGTGCACCAGCCACCAGCCGGTGAAAGGCATGCTGAGCACGCCGATCAGCATCAAGCACCAGACGAACAACCAGGGTCGCTGCATCGTGCTGGCCGGCCCTTCGCTGCGATTACGCCAGGAAGCAGCGGCGAGCCCGAGCCCGCTCGCCAGGATTACCACGGTCGCCGCGACGTGAAGGACTTTCAGGGTGGTCAGGGTTTCCATGTATTTCTCTTTCCTTGGGCCATACCCATCAGCGTAGCCGTTCAGCCAAGAAACAGCTGATAGGCCGGGTTGTCGCTTTCGTCCCAGTACGGGTAGCCGATTTCCTCAAGGGCTGCGGGCACCAGATGACGTTCGTCGTGGGGCACTTGCAGGCCCGCCACCACGCGGCCGTCCGCTGCACCGTGGTTGCGGTAGTGGAACATCGAGATGTTCCAGCGACCGCCGAGCTTGTTGAGGAAGTTGAACAGCGCGCCCGGACGCTCCGGGAACTCGAAGCGCAGCACCACTTCATCGACCACGTGCGCGGCGCGACCGCCGACCATGTGACGGATGTGCAGTTTGGCCAGTTCGTTGTCGGTCAGGTCGAGTACCGGGAAACCCTGCTCGGTCAGGCTCGCCAGCAGTGCACTGCGCGGGTCGTTGTCCGGGTGAGTCTGTACGCCGACGAAGATGTGCGCTTCGCTGCCATTGTTATAGCGGTAGTTGAATTCGGTGATCTGGCGCTTGCCGATGGCCTCGCAGAAGGCCTTGAAGCTGCCGGCCTTCTCGGGGATGGTCACGGCGATGATCGCTTCGCGGCCTTCACCCAGTTCGGCGCGCTCGGCGACGTGGCGCAAGCGGTCGAAGTTGACGTTGGCCCCGGAGTCGATGGCCACAAAGGTCTGGCCGCTGACGCCGCGCTGCTCGACATACTTCTTGATCCCGGCCACGCCCAGGGCGCCGGCCGGTTCGGTGATCGAACGGGTGTCGTCGTAGATGTCCTTGATCGCCGCGCAGATCTCGTCGGTGCTGACGGTGATCACCTCGTCGACGTAATCCTTGCAGATATCGAAGGTGTGCTGGCCGATCTGCGCCACCGCCACGCCGTCGGCGAAGATGCCTACAGTCGGCAGCACCACGCGTTCGCCTGCCGCCATCGCCGCTTGCAGGCAGTTGGAGTCGTCGGGCTCGACGCCGATGACCTTGATGTCCGGACGCAGGTATTTCACGTAGGCCGCGATGCCGGCGATCAGACCGCCGCCGCCCACCGGAACGAAAATCGCATCCAGCGGCTGCGGGTGCTGGCGCAGAATTTCCATCGCCACGGTGCCCTGCCCGGCAATGGTGTGCGGATCGTCGTACGGGTGGATGTAGACGTAGCCTTTTTCGTCGACCAGCTTCAGCGAGTAGGCCAGCGCTTCCGGGAAGGAATCGCCGTGCAGCACCACTTTGCCACCGCGCGAGCGCACG
Organism: Pseudomonas sp. 3-2; assembly: GCF_019710535.1. Classification (NCBI taxonomy): domain Bacteria; kingdom Pseudomonadati; phylum Pseudomonadota; class Gammaproteobacteria; order Pseudomonadales; family Pseudomonadaceae; genus Pseudomonas; species Pseudomonas sp. 3-2. The sequence continues at coordinate 6,077,358 of NZ_CP081200.1, forward strand.
CCTTCGACCTTGATCTCCGGGGTGGTCTTGGGCATCACGATGGTCGCTTTCACGCCCAACACTTTCGCCGCCAGGGCCAGGCCCTGTGCATGGTTGCCCGCCGACGCGGTGACCACGCCGCGAGCGCGCTCTTCGTCGCTCAACTGGGTCAGCTTGTTGTAGGCACCGCGAATCTTGAACGAGAACACCGGCTGCAAGTCTTCGCGCTTGAGCCAGATGTCGTTGCCCAGCCGCTCGGAGAGCTGGCGGGCGTTCTGCAGCGGGGTTTCTACGGCAACGTCATAAACGCGCGAGGTGAGGATCTTCTTGACGTACTGTTCGAGCATCGGAAAGCATCACTGAGCGGGTTGGGCAGGGCCAACGAGTCTAACCCGGCTTTCGGGCGCACGACCACACGAATCCCGAGGTTTTAGCCCGGCTTGAGGCTATAATGCCGGCCTTTCCGTTCTTACCTTGCCCGCTTCCGGAGCCCGCATGACCCAGGATCAACTCAAACAGGCCGTGGCCCAGGCTGCCGTCGACTTCATCCTTCCGAAACTCGACGACAAGAGCATCGTCGGCGTCGGCACCGGCTCCACCGCCAACTGCTTCATCGACGCCCTGGCCCAGCACAAGGGCGCGTTCGATGGCGCGGTCGCGAGCTCCGAAGCCACCGCCGCGCGCCTCAAGGGCCACGGGATTCCGGTGTACGAGCTGAACACCGTGAGCAACCTGGAGTTCTACGTCGACGGCGCCGATGAAAGCGACGAACACCTGAACCTGATCAAGGGCGGCGGCGCAGCCCTGACCCGCGAGAAGATCGTCGCGGCCGTGGCCCAGACCTTCATCTGCATCGCCGACGCCAGCAAACTGGTGCCGGTGCTGGGCGCGTTCCCGCTGCCGGTGGAAGTGATCCCGATGGCCCGCAGCCACGTGGCCCGCCAACTGGTAAAACTGGGCGGCGACCCGGTCTACCGCGAAGGCGTGCTGACCGACAACGGCAACATCATCCTCGACGTGCACAACCTGCAGATCACCAATCCGGTGGAGCTGGAAGCGCAGATCAACGCGATCGTCGGCGTGGTCACCAACGGCCTGTTCGCGGCGCGTCCGGCGGATTTGTTGTTGCTGGGTACTTCCGAAGGTGTGAAAACACTGAAGGCTGAGTAAGCCGAAACTGCCCGTATTTTGGTGGGCAGATGAAAAAACTGTGGGAGCCAGTTTGCTAGCTCCCACATTGTTAGATGGTGCTGGTTAGTTCTGCGCAGGCTTCCTGAAGACATAAAACAGGTTCGGTTCGCTCACCAGATACAACGTCCCGTCGTCGTCCATCGCGATACCTTCCGCCTGCGGCACGGTTTTCTTCAGGCCCTGCCGGCCACCGCTCAACGACATGGTGCTCAACGGGCGCCCGTCCACATCCAGTTCAAGAATCAGCCGTGACTCGTCGGACAGCGCCAGTAAATGACCGCTGCGCTCGTCGTATTGCAGGCTCGACAGATCGCGCACGAACATCCCGGCATCGCGCTTGGGATTGTTGATCACGTGTACCGCGTAGGATTTCTCAGGATTGAAGTGCGGAAAACCGTGCACTTCATAGATCAGCATCGGATCCCGCTCCTTGGCCACGAACAGGCGCTTGCCCACCGAGTCGTAAGCCAGGCCTTCAAAGCCCTTGTTGCCGCTCATGTGCACACCGAGGGTCATTTGCTCGGCGTCCGCTGCATCGAGGAACGTGGTGTCGTGTTCCAGATGGATCTTGATCAGCCGTTGCTGGCGCTCATCGGTGATCACATAGGTGTCGGCGCTGATGAACTCCACCGCCTCCGGATCACCGAAGCCGATCAAGGCGACCCGACGCAGGATCGCGCCGTCCAGCGACAGCTCGATCAGTTCGGCATTCTTGTTGGTCACGGTGAACAGGCTCTTGCGCACCGGATCGTAGGTCAGCGCGGACACGTCGTCGTTCAGCCCATCGATGACTTTCGCTTCAATCTCTGCCCGATATTGATCCAGCCCGATGGACTGGCTGCTCATCGGCTGCCAGAGCGTATGCAGGTTGAACCAGGCACGCTCGAACAGGCGCATGTATTGGCCGATCGCAATCAATGCGATCAGGGCAATCATCGACAGGATGATGAACAGAGGCTTGGGGCGGGCAAGTCGACGCATTCAGGCAGGCTCGGAGTCAAAACAGGCGGATGAAATATCACGCCTGTCTGAACTGAAGCTTAATGGCCACTTGCCTCAGGCCACAACTCCACAGATCTGCAATCGCTGTAGGAGAGATTACTTCTGCTTTTCGAAGCGGTAGAACAGGTTCGGCTCGCTGACCATGTACAGCGAGCCCGCCTCGTCCATGGTCACGCCCTCGGCGCGGGGAATGGTTTTCTTCAAACCGTTGAAACCGCCAAGCAGGGTCATGAAGCTGACTTGTTCGCCCTTCTCGTCCAACTCCAGCAACAGGTGCGAATCAGCGGACAGAACGAGGGTATGACCGGTGCGAGGATCGATCGCCAGGGCCGACAGGTTACGAATATCGAGTTCGTCGCTGTCGAGTTTCTGCTTGTCGCCCTTGAGCGTCTGGCTGCCGTCACTTTTCCAGGTGAACAGCGCAGGCGGACGCTCTTCGCCCAGCAGCAGTTGCTGGTTGCGGGCGTCCCAGGTGATGGCTTCGAAGGCCTTGTTCTGGTCCTTCGACGGGCCCAGGTCGTATTTCGGGAAATCGTCACGCTTCAGTTCGCGAGTCTGGGCATCGACCTTGACGATGGAGAGCAGGTGCTCGCGCTCATCGACAATCGCCATCAAGCCGTTTTCCATCACCGTCAGGCCTTCCGGATTGCTCCAGCCCACCAGGGGCATCTTGCGCAACACGTCGCCCTGCAGGGTCAGCTCGACCAGAAACGGATTCTTGCCCATCACCGAAAACAGGGTTTTGGTCTGGGGGTTATAGGACAGGTCCGAAGCTTCGTCCTTTTCCATCCCCGGCAGCAGCTTGGCGTCGATGACCACCCGGTAGTCCGGGAGCCAGACGCTTTCCTGTTTCTCGGACGTGCTTTCGAAGCGTTCCAGCACCCACAACAGGCCACGGTCATCCCAATGCATGGCAAACGCCAGCCCGTACGCAGCGGCGGCTGCCAGCAATAGCCAGGAATACCAGCGCAGGGCGAAGCGTGAACGGCGGGCGGGTTTGAGCTGAGTTTGAGATGACATCAAAGGACGCGTTCCGAAAATTCAGGCTACGGGTAATAGCACAAAGAGGCCGGCTCAGACGCCAGAATGACCGGAATTATCCGGACAGAATGTGAAAAAAACGGCAAATGGCCGGAATGCCCTGCGTCTTTGCAGGCCGCATCACAAAACGAAAACGGGAGATTGCAGACTGAGGGCTGAGCTCAAACCTGCCATCTCCCGCTCGGCAACGCGATGTACGGATCAGCGAACGCTGCTGGTGAAACGACTGGCGCCCGGCAGTTCCAGCACGATCTCATCGCCAACGTTCAGCGGGCCGACGCCCACTGGCGTGCCGGTCAGGATCACGTCACCGGCCTGCAGCGAGAAGCAGCCGGCCATGTGCTGGATCATCGGCACGATCGGGTTGAGCATGGCGCTGCTGTTACCGTCCTGGCGCACTTCGCCATTGATGGTCAGGCGAATGCCGATGTCGGTCAGGTCGGCGAAAGTGCTGCCGACCACGAACGGTGCAATCACCGCCGCGCCGTCGAACGACTTGGCGATTTCCCACGGCAGGCCCTTGGATTTGAGCTCGGCCTGCTTGTCGCGCAGGGTCAGGTCCAGCGCCGGGGCGAAACCGGAGATCGCGTCCAGCACTTCTTCACGGCTCGGTTTGGTCGACAGCGGTTTGCCGATCAACACGGCGATTTCCGCCTCGTAATGCACCGAGCCACGCTCGGTCGGAATGCTGAAACCGCCTTCCAGCGGCACCACGCAACTGCCCGGCTTGATGAACAGCAACGGCTCGGTAGGCACCGGGTTGTCCAGTTCCTTGGCGTGTTCGGCGTAGTTACGGCCGATGCACACCACTTTCCCCAGCGGAAAATGAATCCGCGTACCGTCGACATACTGGTGCTGATAGCTCATTACCGACTCCTGCCTTCATTGATTCATCAGGGATTGCCAATCAAACCGCGAAAATCTTGCCCGGGTTCATGATGCCGTTAGGGTCGAACACCGCCTTGACCGCTTTCATGTATTCGATTTCCACCGGCGAGCGGCTGTAGGTCAAGTAATCGCGCTTGGTCATGCCCACCCCGTGTTCGGCAGAAATCGAACCGTTGTACTTCTCGACGGTTTCGAACACCCACTTGTTGACGGTGGCGCACTTGGCGAAAAACTCGTCCTTGCTCAGGTTGTCCGGTTTGAGGATGTTCAGGTGCAGGTTGCCGTCGCCGATGTGACCGAACCAGACGATTTCGAAATCCGGATAGTGTTCGCCGACGATCGCGTCGATTTCCTGCAGGAACGCCGGGACTTTCGAGACGGTGACCGAGATGTCGTTCTTGTACGGGGTCCAGTGGGAGATGGTTTCGGAGATGTACTCGCGCAGCTTCCACAGGTTCTGCAACTGGGTTTCGCTTTGGCTCATCACGCCGTCCAGCACCCAGCCCTGCTCCACGCAATGCTCGAATGTTTCCAGGGCGGTGTTGGCCACTTCTTCGGTGGTCGCCTCGAATTCCAGCAACGCATAGAACGGGCAAGCGGTTTCGAACGGCGCCGGGACATCGCCACGGCCCATGACCTTGGCCAGGGCCTTGTCAGAGAAGAATTCGAACGCGGTCAGGTCGAGCCGGCCCTGGAAGGCGTGCAGCACCGGCATAATCGAATCGAAATCGGTGGTGCCGAGGACCATCGCGGTCAGGTTTTTCGGCGAACGATCCAGGCGCATGGTGGCCTCGACCACAAAACCGAGAGTACCTTCGGCGCCGATGAACAGCTGCCGCAGGTCATAACCGGTGGCGTTCTTGATCAGATCCTTGTTCAGCTCCAGCACATCGCCCTTGCCGGTCACGACTTTCATGCCCGCCACCCAGTTGCGGGTCATGCCGTAGCGAATGACCTTGATCCCGCCGGCATTGGTGCCGATATTGCCGCCAATCTGGCTGGAACCGGCCGACGCGAAGTCCACCGGGTAGTACAAATCATGTTCTTCCGCGGCGTTCTGCAATTGCTCGGTGACCACGCCCGGCTGACAGACGGCGGTGCGGTCGGTCAGGTTGATGTCGAGAATCTGATTCATGTAGTCGAACGACACGACCACTTCGCCATTGGCCGCCACGGCTGCGGCGGAGAGCCCCGTGCGCCCGCCCGACGGCACCAGCGCCACTTTGTGTTCGTTGGCCCAGCGGACGACGGCCTGCACCTGCTCGATGGTCTTGGGAAACACGATGGCGCTGGGCGCCGGGGCGAAGTGTTTGGTCCAGTCCTTGCCGTAAGCGTTCAAGGAGTCGGCATCGGTCAGGACTTTGCCAGGCTCGACCAGGGTCTTCAGTTCATCAATCAGGGCAGGATTGGTCATCGACGGAACTCTCGAACAATTCATGGTCATCCTGAGAACGCTTCACGTCGCAGGAATGAGTGTTTAGCGGGGTGGCTATGCTAGCATACCGACCCCGCAGGCCAGTGCCCAAGGCCGGTTCTGCGGTGACGGCTTTCTTGTCGTCCAGGTCAATGTCTGTTGACCATTTCCTGCCATTTTTCTCCGGGATACAGGTTTACGCAGATGAGCAAGACTTCTCTCGATAAGAGCAAGATCAAGTTCCTTCTTCTCGAAGGCGTCCACCAATCGGCTGTCGACGTCCTCAAGGCGGCGGGCTACACCAGCATCGAATACCTGACAGGCTCCCTGCCGGAAGCCCAGCTCAAGGAAAAGATCGCTGACGCTCACTTCATCGGCATTCGTTCGCGCACCCAACTGACCGAAGAGATCTTCGATCACGCGAAGAAACTGGTCGCGGTCGGCTGTTTCTGCATCGGCACCAACCAGGTTGACCTGGAAGCGGCCCGCGAGCGCGGCATCGCCGTGTTCAACGCGCCGTACTCCAACACCCGCTCCGTTGCCGAGCTGGTGCTGGCCGAAGCGATCCTGCTGCTGCGCGGCATCCCTGAGAAAAACGCTTCCTGCCACCGTGGCGGCTGGATCAAGTCCGCAGCCAACTCCTTCGAGATCCGTGGCAAGAAACTGGGCATCGTCGGCTACGGCTCGATCGGTACTCAGCTGTCGGTCCTGGCTGAAGGTCTGGGCATGCAGGTGTTCTTCTACGACACCGTGACCAAGCTGCCACTGGGCAACGCGACCCAGGTCGGCAACCTGCACGAGCTGCTGGGCATGTCCGACATCGTCACCCTGCACGTTCCGGAAACCGCTGCGACCCAGTGGATGATCGGCGAGAAGGAAATCCGCGCCATCAAGAAGGGCGGCATCCTGATCAACGCTGCACGCGGCACCGTGGTCGAGCTGGATCACCTGGCCGCTGCGATCAAGGACAAGCACCTGATCGGCGCCGCCATCGACGTGTTCCCGGTCGAGCCGCGTTCCAACGACGAAGAGTTCGAAAGCCCGCTGCGTGGCCTGGACAACGTGATCCTGACCCCGCACATCGGCGGTTCCACCGCTGAAGCGCAGGCCAACATCGGTCTGGAAGTGGCAGAAAAACTGGTCAAGTACAGCGACAACGGTACTTCGGTATCGTCCGTGAACTTCCCGGAAGTGGCCCTGCCGGCTCACCCTGGCAAGCACCGCCTGCTGCACATCCACGAGAACATCCCGGGTGTGATGAGCGAGATCAACAAGGTCTTCGCCGAAAACGGCATCAACATCTCCGGTCAGTTCCTGCAGACCAACGAGAAGGTCGGCTACGTGGTGATCGACGTCGACGCCGAGTACTCGGACCTGGCGCAAGAGAAGCTGCAGCACATCAACGGCACCATCCGTAGCCGTGTGTTGTTCTGATCAAGCGTTGAGCGACAAAAAAGGGAGCCTTCGGGCTCCCTTTTTCATGCTCGCGACAACGTCATTCGACGTTGACGGTGATCTTTTTCGACACGATCGGCGGATCGAACGCCATGTGGCCGCTGTCACCCAGCTCCAGCTGCAGGGTGTGCTTGCCCGGCGCGAGTTTGATGTCGGCCTGGGTCTGCGCCTTGCCGAAGTGCATGTGGTTGGCGTCGGTCGGCACGACGGAGCCGGCCGGAACGATTTCCTTGGCATCGATCAGCAGATGGTGATGACCGGTGTTCTTGGTGACGTCACCGGCCGGTGCCAGCGCGATGTCCTTTACACCGAACTTGACCGTGAAGGTCTGCGGAACCGTGGCTCCGTCCTCGGGAGAAACGATGAACACTTCGGCGCCTTTCGGTGCCGGTGTGGCCGCACTGGCCAGTACCGAAACACCCATCAGCACACCGGCCAACGCTGCACGTGACATAAAGCTTTTCATTTTCTTCTCCAGTTTTTCCGTAAAATCCGCACGGTCATGACAACTTCATGACCATTCGTTGTCGAAGGCACTCGACAACCATAGCAAAGCGAGCCTGGAAAACAGGCCGATATCGATTTCAAAGGAGTGACCATGCGTTTTCTGCCTGGCCTGATCTGCCTGCTTCCCCTTCTGAGCCCTCTGGCTCACGCCGAACTGATTGATGACGTCTACGACCGTGGCGAGTTGCGCATAGCCCTTGAGGCTAATACACCGCCCTTCAATTTCAAGGACGGCGACACGCTCACGGGGTTCGAGGTCGAGCTTGGGCAACTGCTGGCCAACGAGCTGGATGTGCGCGCCGACTTCATCGTCACCGACGAAGCCGATCTGCTCCAGGGCGTCGAAAGCGGCAAGTACGACGTCGCGCTCAACCACATAGCACTGACCCCGGAACTCAAGGATCGTTTCGACGTGAGCGAGCCTTACACGCAGGTCAATGCGCAGTTGTTGGCGAAAAAGGACGAGCAGCCCCGGCCGTTGGTGCTGGTGCAGACGTTGACTGAGGAAAAGCCGAAGGTTGGGCCGCCAGTAGATCTGGCGATTCCGTTTCAGAAGGGCAACCCGGCGTTTCACGCGAGCCTGGAGAATGCCTTGCAGCGGATCAGGGCGGATGGGCGGTTGGAGGCGTTGAGGCAGAAGTGGTTGAGTGTGCAGGCTACGGAAAACTGAAGTGAACGTGACTAGTCGAGCAAGCTGAGGGCCTGTGCGGCTTGCGGCAGTTCGAGTTCGCTGAAGACCTGCACCCCATGGCGCTTCAGCAACGCAGCGGTCACCCCCTCGCCACTCACCTTCACCCCACTGAACGTCCCGTCATAGGTCAACAGATTCCCGCACGAAGGACTGTTGGCCTTGAGCACCGCCACCCGAATCCCGTGCTTCTGCACCAGCGCCAGCGCCTGCCGCGCGCCATCCAGAAACTGCGCACTGACGTCTTCGCCCTCGGTAGTGATCACCGAAGCGAGTCCGTCCAGCACTTCGCGGCCCTGCCCGCCCGGAATCTCCGCCGCCGCGCGTGGCGTCGGCAAACCACCGGCGACTTCCGGACACAGCGGCACTACGCGCCCTTCGGCAATCCATTGTTCCAGCAAATCGAACGGCCCGCTGGCCCCGCCGTCATAACGCACGCGATGGCCCAGCAGGCAGCGACTCACAAGAATCCTGTGCATCTCAGAACGGCTCGTTGCCACGGCGGCGGAACCAGCCTGTCAGCGACAGCCGCTCGCGGCTGGCTGGCAATACTTCGTGAGGGACTTCGCCGGAGAGAAACACCACCAGACAACCGCCCGTAGGCTGCACGTCATGAACGCGATCATGCTCCAGGTACATGCGCAGTTGCCCGCCATCCTCCGGCAGCCAGCCGTCATTGAGGTAGATCACCGCCGAGACCATGCGCCGGTCATCGTCGCGGAAACGGTCGACATGCTTGCGATAGAAAGCACCCGGCGGGTACAGGGCGAAGTGGCACTCGAAGTCTTCAAGCCCGAGGAACAGGCCCCGGTTGAGCGCTTCACGCAAGCTGTCCATCAGGTTCAGGTAACGGTCACTGGCCTCGGCCTGACCGGGGTCGATCCATTGGATATGGTCGCCACGAATCCCCTCGCGGATCTCCGAAAACGGGCCACGTCCGACCCCCGCCGGCGCCAGTTCACCTTCGGCGTCACGTTTGCGGCACTCGGCCGCCAGTGCGCGGGTCAAATCCGCAGGCAGGAAAATGTTCTGCTGCGACCAGCCGCGCTCGGCCAGGTCGTCGACGATACGTAACAGCAGCGGGTGATCAGAGGATATTTGCATGGCGCGCATAGTATGCCTGCGGCAAGAAATCCGACAGAGCCACGCGGCGGCTTGATACGAATTCTCGACAAGTACTGGCACCGCACGGAGAATAGTCGGCTGCCGACAGGAGTCCTTATGCGCCGTTTGCTTTTTTCACTGTTGATGTTCTGCGTTTTGCCCGCCTGGGCGGACGGCCACGACCAGTTGTACAAGGTCGCCGGCTGGCCAGAACAACGCGCGCATTTCAACGACGCCCTGAGTGCCGCGCAGCAGCGTTACCAGAACAGCCTGCCGCCGGCGGTGTTTCAGGCGCTGGTGAACAACAGCAACCAGCGCTTCGCCCCCCAGGCCGTGGATCAACGCGCCGAAGCGCAACTGCGCAAGAACCTCGCCGATCCGAAACCGGCCCTCTCGTTCTTTCAGTCACCGCTGGGCAAGAAGATCGTCGCCGCCGAACTGCTGGCGACCCGTCGCGATCAATTGGCAAAGAACGCCAAGGGCCTGCCGAAGATGCCGGCCAGCGACAGCCGCTTGCTGATCATCGGCCACCTCGCCCAGGCCCTGCCCGCCCGTGAAGCCGGTGCCGAAGTCAGCCTGGCGATTGCCGGCGTGGCGGCGGACAGCCTGAGCTCGATGATCCCCGGCCTGCTCGGCGGCGGTCAGGCCCAGGGCATGTTGAACGGTCAACGCCAGCGCCTGATGGATCAGATCGGCGCCGACCTGAACAACACGCTGCTCTACGTCTATCGCGACCTGTCGGATGAAGAGCTGGAAGAGTTCGCGACCTTTGCCGAATCCACCGAAGGCAAGGCTTACTATCAGGCCGCGCTGGCCGCGATCCGCGCCGGGCTGGCCGTCGGCCAGAGCACCTCGAATCTCACCCAGTGATCTTTACGACCTGACAGACCGCCTTCGCGAGCAAGCCCGCTCCCACATTCGACCGAGTTGATGCTGGATAAGCACGGTTAAATGTGGGAGCGGGCTTGCTCGCGAAAGGGCACTCAGGATCACGAGTGATTCCGCCCATTGATCCGCTTGCGCAAGAACTCGAAATACTCCTCGCGCATTTCCGCCGTCTCATTGGCCAGGTGATGCCGCGCCTCGGCCAGCAACAGAATCTGTGGCCGGTCGAACTTCCACTTCAACACCTGCAGGTTGTGCTGCCAGTCCACGGTCATGTCCGCCTGGCCTTGAACAATCAGCGGCCGGCGCGGACTTTTCTTCGCGTATTCAACCCGGTTGATCCAGCGTGACAACGCCCCGACCCATGCGGTCGGCAAGCGTTTTGGCTGCAACGGATCGGCCTGCAGAAACGGCAGGAAATCCGGGTCATTGGAGTTCTCGCTGAAACGCCGGGCGATACCCCTGACAAAAGGCCTGAGCAGGTAATAACTGAACTGCGACCAGCCCCAGGCACGCGGACGCACCAGCGGCGCCAGCAGAATCAACTGCCCCTGCGCCGGGCTGTTTTCACCATGATTGAGCACGTGATCGACAATGATCGCCCCGCCGGTGCTTTGCCCGCACAGGTGCCACGGCTGCGGCAGGGCAATCGAGCGCGCTTCGGCGAACAGGCCTTGCAGCGCATCCTGATATTCCGAGAAGTCACGGATGCTCGCCCGCTCGCCGCTGGACAGACCATGCCCCGGCAGATCACAGGCAATCACGGCGAAGCCCTGATCCAGTGCCCACTCGATCACATGCCGGTAAAGACCAGTGTGATCATAAAAACCGTGCACCAGAAACAGCGTGGCCCTGGCCGTTTCCGCCGGCCACCAGCAATGGCTGACCAGTTGATAGCCATCGATGTCGAACCGGCCCATGCCACGCCAGACATCACGCTCGGGGAAGTCTGTCTTGTAGAACCGCTGATACGCCTTCGCCTCCTCGGACAACGGCTGCCACTCGGCCAGAGGCTTGAGGCTCGCACGCAGATGATCGGGATCGAAAGCAACAGACATGGGCAATTCCAGAACGGTAAACGGACTTTATCGGCCTGCGATATTCATCTGTCGCGGCAAGCATGGCAAGCTAGCCGGCCTTCGAGGAATCAAAACCATGCGTTCGCCCTACCGCACCGCACTGTTTGCCAGCCTGCTCGCCATCGTGTGTGCCGGCGTGCTGTGGGCCGCATACGACTGGTTTCAGGGCCGCTACCTGCGGGCGTTCAGCGAACACACTGCGGTATTTTCCGGTGACCCGCTGCGCTTGCCCGACGACCTCGCCGGCCCCGGCAATATCCGTCTGGTGCACTTCTGGGATCCCGCCTGCCCATGCAACGTCGGCAACCAACAGCACCTGACCGAGATGGTCGAACAGTTCGGCCCCAGGGGCGTGGAATTCTTTGCGGTGCAGAAGGCCGGCAGCCACGGCCAGTTGCCCGCCACCCTGAGCAATCTTAAAACCATCGCGGTGCTGCCCGGCTCCGAACAGATTCCCGCGAGCCCGGCCGTGGCGATCTGGGACCGCAGCGGCAGACTGGCGTACTTCGGCCCGTACAGCGAAGGCCTGACGTGCAACTCCAGCAACAGTTTTATCGAACCGATCCTGCAAGCGTTGAGTGATGATCGCCCGGTCAATGCGACTCATACGTTGGCGGTTGGTTGCTACTGCCCGTGGGTTAGTGGGGAGTGAACGGCTTCGGGCAGACAATAGAAACTGCATCAACCAAAGACGCCGGAGACATATTGAGAGTTGAAAACTAAACCGTCCTGAATCCGGGCTTGTTATTAGCAGCGCGCCATTCTTTAACCTCCTTTACAATCCCTTCAGGACTGTCATCCCTATCATCTCTGGGGTAGTAGATCAGATCCGAGCCGTCCGGATGCTCTGTTAACCGCCTGAATTCCAATACCAGCTTTACATCTTCCTCCTCTGTTCGAGCACTAGCATCACAAATTGAAATTACAAAATTCAAAACTCCGCTTCCGTATAGTCTGAAATATCTAACACTTCCTCGCCCTCAGAAATGGCACTCCTGACAAAATGATGCCAGGAGCACCGTACTAATTTAATAAATCAATTTTTAAACCCTGGCTTTCCATTGGCAGCCCGCCACTCTTTGACTTCTTTCACAATACCTTCCGGGCTATCCTCTCTATCGTTCCGTGGATAGTAGATCAAATCCGAACCATCTGGATGTTCAGTCAATCGCTCGAACTCAAAAATCAACTTAACATCTTCCTCTTCCGTTCTAGCCCCACTATCACAAATCTCAACCACGAAATCCAAAAACTCTTTTTCCGTATACTCAGAAATCAACTTATCACTCATACCGACTCTCCGCCTTATGAATTTCCTTATGACGCCGAGGAGTAACTATCCGAATGTTTTCAAGACCATAAACACTACCGCCTTTTGAGATTCTTATCTTGTGATGCAACTCAAATTTCACTGCTTCTCCTGCCCGCTCCACTTTTGAAACGTAGGGTGATTTTCCTTTCTCCATCGTAGAACGGCTCTGTTTTTGAAACTGAGCCGCCAACTCCGGATCCCCAGCCACCGCCTTCCAAAACGCCTCCCGAAACGCCCGAAAATTCCTGAACTCCCGCCCTCGCAACTGATCGGCAATCTGCGCCGGCACCGGCGCGCCTTCGCCCTGCGATGCACTCCCGAGCCAGTTGCCCGATACCGCCTGCCCCACACCTGACGCGACGCCCGGATCCTCCCGCCGATCCCGAAACATCGTGTAGTTCGGTGGCAGCCCGGAGTCCTGCGGGAACACCAGCACATAGTCATCGAATCCGGCTTCGAAAACGCCCGGGAACGAATCGAGGCGTCCCTCTACCGGGACCACCGTCGCCCCAGTATAGGCAGGCACATCCGGCTGCCCGGCCGGTGAGGTCGTCGAGTTGTTTCCCGGATTGACGATCGGGGTCCACGTCAGGGTGCGTGGTGGAACATCGGAGGTGGTCGCGGTGTAGACGTTGCGTTCGGTGTCGTAGGAGGCCGCCACCACCCTGACCGCTGACGGAATATTCCGCCCATCAGTCTTGACGACAAAAACCTCTGACTGCCCGTTCGCGTCGGTCTTTGAACTGACGCGGAAAGGCACGTCAACCGTACCGCCAGCCGCCGCGATGGCGTGCAGATCGGGTGCGAAATCTGGCGCGAGGTCCGACAGCGGCGTGCTGAAGGCGTAACGGTCCGGCAATTCGCCGTTGCCCAGTTTCGACGAGTAGACCAACGCTGAAACACCGACGACCGCGCCAGCCCCGACACTCGCAGCAAGACTGCCCAAGCCCGCGATGGCGCCGCGAACGGTAGCTTGCAGACTGGCCGCAGCGGCCTCGGCAACTGCCACGACTCCAGCTGACGTCATGAACAACGGCCCTGTCGCCGAAGCGGCACCTGGCGCGCGGAAGGTATGGGCGTTGCGAATGGCCTCTGCCGCTATGCGCGCTTGTTCCTCGGCAAGGCGCCTTGCCTCTGCTTCGGCGGCAATACGTGCCTGTTCCAGCAAATGCCGGGCTTCCTGCTCACGAGCAATGCGTATCTGCTCCTGCAGACGCTCCGCCTCTTGGGCGCGGGCGATCAGACCGGCAAATACGTCCGCCGCCGCTGCCATATGCCGGGCACTTTCCGAGTGCAGGAGTGACGCGTGATAGTCCTGCCAGCGCTTGCCCAGTTCGGTCGTGGCCTGCAAGTCCACCAGGTTCTTCAGCGCTTCGAGCTCAGGCTTGCTCAACGGGGCGTTGATCGCCGGATTGGCGATTGCATAAGGCCGGACGGCTGCCTGCTCGACAGCACGGATGTTGTCCGCTGCAATTTTATAATTTGTGAGTGTTTGAGAGAGACTGCATCCGGTTGAGCCCGCTGCAGCGGCGATTCTTTCAACCAGAAAAACCGGCAGGAAATGCAGGCGGATATTCGTTTCCAGATTCACCACGGATAGCCTTTCGGCAGAAAGAATCTGCTGGGCGTCCCTCGTGGTTGGCGTCGCGGCCTCAACCTGGCTTCTTCTTGCGGCCAGTTCCGGAAGTTGATTGGCGATAATGGCCATCACCCATGAAAGGCGCCGGAGCTCCATTGCCGAACGGTATGCCCTGTCAATCGCGGCGTAGGCGACGGACACATCCGGATTGGGCGATGCCAGACTGTCGCGTATCTTTTTGAAGGATAAATCCTTCATCAGGAAAAATGGATTATGTCCATACAACGAGTAAGCGGTCTCGGTATGAGCCCGATACTCCGACAACTTTGAATGAATAACCTGAATGGTTACTTCCTGATCGGCCTTGACCTTTTGCGCCGGAGAAAGTCCTGCACTGGCTGTTTGCCTGGCCTGTTCCACTTCATTATTTGAAGCCGCCAGAATATTGCTGAATACTCCAGCATACTCAAAATCAATATATGCCTGAGCATTCTGCTGCTCCTGCATCAAATCATTCCAGATAAAGGGAGTTAACGGATCAAGTTTCCCAGACCCTTGACCCGTCCCTCTATGCGGTGCTTCATTCAACCCCCAATTTCCCGAGAAAAACCCACCCTGCCCCAATCGAGACGGAGCCCTGTCCCGAACCGGTATGGGAGCCAGTTCATATCTGCCCGGCCCGGTCTGCCTGTGAGGTCCAAGATAATTTTCAATATCACTCATACGACTTCTCCATGTCAGTTATTCCATGTATTGAATTCGCTAACTTCGTTTTCGTCCCCTGCTTTTTCTCAAGGTCTTTTATAGGCCCGCCCTGTTAAACGCCGCAACAACAAACTTGTAGTGCACTTCCCGAAAACCTGAAGGAAACTTCCTATTCAAGAAATACTGTGTTATGAAATCCCGGTTGCGATCTTCAACTAGATCAGCACCATCAATGCCTTCATATAAATAGAACGACAGGGAGCAGATTTTTCATGAAAAAAGGCCTGACCGTACTTGCGTTGCTGATCGTCATTCCCGCCATCGGGGTCGGCGGCTACCTCTACAGCAAGCAACCGACGCGTCAGGGCCAGGTGGAGTTGGGCAACCTGCAAGGTTCGGTGACTGTGCGTTACGACGAGCGCGGTGTGCCGCACATCCGCGCTGAAAACGAAACCGACCTCTATCGCGCCCTCGGCTATGTCCACGCCCAGGATCGCCTGTTTCAGATGGAGGCCATGCGCCGTCTCGCCCGGGGCGAACTGGCCGAAGTGCTCGGGCCGAAACTGCTCGACACCGACAAGCTGTTCCGCAGCCTGCGCATCCGCGAACGTGCCGCCAGTTACGTGGCCAGCCTCGACAAGCAGTCACCGGCGTGGAAGGCCCTGCAAGCCTATCTGGACGGCATCAATCAATATCAGGACTCGCACGCCGCCCCCATCGAGTTCGACGTTCTGGGCATCCCCAAGCGGCCGTTCACCGCCGAGGACAGCATCAGCGTCGCCGGCTACATGGCCTACAGCTTTGCCGCAGCGTTTCGCACTGAACCGCTGCTGACCTACGTGCGCGATCAACTGGGCGCCGACTACCTCAACGTCTTCGACCTCGACTGGCAACCCAAGGGCGTGCTCGCCAAGGGCCACGCCGGCACCGTACCGGCCCTCGCCGCCGAAGACTGGAAAGACCTGAACACCCTCGCCCGCGTCAGCCAACAGGCGCTGATCGACAACGGCCTGCCGCAATTCGAAGGCAGCAACGCCTGGGTGATCGCCGGCAGTCACAGCAAGAGCGCCAAGCCTTTACTGGCGGGCGATCCGCACATCCGCTTCTCGGTGCCGTCGGTATGGTACGAAGCGCAGTTATCGGCGCCGGGGTTTGAACTGTACGGCCATCATCAGGCGCTGGTGCCGTTCGCGTTTCTCGGCCATAACCTGGATTTCGGCTGGAGCCTGACCATGTTCCAGAACGATGACCTCGATCTGATCGCCGAGAAGGTCAATCCGGACAACCCGGATCAGGTCTGGTATCGCGGCCAGTGGACCGACATGGTCAAGACCGAGCAGCAGATCGCGGTGAAAGGCCAGGCCCCGGCGACCATCACCCTGCGCCAGTCGCCCCACGGGCCGATCGTCAACGACGCCCTCGGCAGCGCCGCCGGAAAAACCCCGATTGCGATGTGGTGGGCGTTTCTCGAAACACCGAATCCGATCCTTGAAGGTTTCTACCAGCTCAACCGCGCCGACACTCTGGCCAAGGCCCGCGCCGCAGCGGCCAAGGTGCAGGCACCGGGACTGAACATCGTCTACGCCAACGCCAAGGGCGATATCGCCTGGTGGGCCTCGGCGCTGCTGCCCAAGCGTCCGGCCGGCGTGAAGCCTGGCTTCATTCTCGACGGCAGCAGCAATCAGGCGGACAAGGACGGTTACTTCCCGTTCAGCGCCAACCCACAGGAAGAGAACCCGGCGCGGGGCTATATCGTCTCGGCCAACTTCCAGCCGGTGTCACCGACCGGCATGGAGATTCCCGGTTACTACAACCTCGCCGACCGTGGCCAGCAGCTCAACCGCCAGCTCGCCGACAAGAACGTGAAGTGGGACAACGAGGCCAACCAGAAGCTGCAACTGGGCACTACCACCGGTTACGGCCCGCGTCTGCTGGCGCCGTTGCTGCCGGTGCTGCGCGAGGTGGCGGGCAATCCTGCCGAGCAGAAGCTGATCGAACAACTGGCCATATGGCAAGGCGACTACCCGCTGGATTCGGTCAGTGCGACGGTGTTCAACCAGTTCCTGTTCAACCTCGCCGACGCGGCAATGCGCGATGAGCTGGGCAATGATTTCTTCGAAACCCTGCTGTCGACCCGAGTGATCGATGCCGCCCTGCCCCGGCTGGCGGCGAATGCCGATTCGCCGTGGTGGGACAACCGCGGCACGCCAAACAAGGAGACCCGCGTCGACACCGTGCGCAGCGCGTGGCAGGCCAGCATGACGCACCTGAAATCGACCCTCGGCGACGACGCTTCCGGCTGGCAATGGGGCAAGGCCCATACGCTGACCCATGGTCATCCGCTGGGCCAGCAGAAGCCGCTGGACCGCATTTTCAACGTCGGCCCGTTCGCCGCACCGGGCTCCCATGAAGTGCCGAACAACCTCTCGGCGAAGATCGGCCCGGCGCCGTGGCCGGTGACCTACGGCCCGTCGACTCGGCGGCTGGTGGACTTCGCAGATCCCGCTCACAGCCTGACGATCAACCCGGTCGGCCAGAGTGGCGTGCCGTTCGACAGCCACTATGACGATCAGGCAGACGCGTATGTGGACGGGATGTATGTGCAGGCGCATTTCAGTGATGAAGAGGTGACGGCGAATACGCGCAGTACCTTGAAGCTGTTGCCGGCGCGAGCGGCGCAATAGGTGTCGCTCAAACCATCGCCGCAAAATTCAACCGAAACTGCTGCGGCGTCACCCCCAGCCGCCGGTTGAACACGCTGCGCATATGTTGCGCATCGCGAAACCCGCACTGATACGCCACCGTCTTCAGCGGCGCCGTGGTGCTTTCGAGCATCACCCGCGCCGCATCCACCCGCGCCCGTTCGACGAACTCCGCCGGGGTGACTTTCGCCTCCCTGGCAAACACCCGAGAGAAATTCCGCGCACTCATGTTCGCGGCATTCGCCAGGTCGGCGATGGTCAGGTCGCCGGTGAGATTGGCCAGCACATACAGCTGCACCATCGCCACCGCCGACGTCGGCTCGGCATGGGGCGTGAGGAACGGACTGAATTGCGACTGCCCGCCGGAGCGCTGGGTGAACACCACCAGCCGCTTGGCCACGCTCAGCGCCACCTCGGCCCCGTGATCACGCGCCAGCAGGTACAGCGACAGATCGATCCCCGCCGTCACCCCCGCCGAGGTGTAGAGCTGACCGTCCTCGACGTACAACCGATCAGCCTCGACCCGGCTCGACGGGCACAACTGCGCCAGTGCCTCGGCGTCATTCCAGTGAGTGGTGACCGTGCGCCCGTCCAGCAATCCTGCACGGGCGAGCATGAACGCGCCGTTGCAGATCGAGCCAAAACGCCGCGCCCGCCCACAGGCCTCGCGCAGCCAGGCATCGAACGTCTCGCCGAAATCCAGGAACGGCAACTGCGGCCCGCCTGCCACCAGCAGTAGGTCGTAAGCGTCCTGCACGTCGCTGAAGTGCCGATTCGCACTCAGGGTCAGCCCGTTGGAACACGCCATCGGCCCGCGCTCGACGCCGATCACGTCGAGCCGGTAGTGATCCTCCGGCGCCAGGAAGCGGTTGGCCTCGGCGAACACATCCATCGGCCCGCTGACGTCCAGCGCCTGCACGCCGGGAAACACCACGATGGCGACGGTTCTGTTCATGGCAATCTCGACTCCCGGGGAATGGCGGATCAGCGCCAACCCTAGCCAATCCTCGCCGCAGAAGCGAGCTGGCACGATTTGCAGGTGCAATGGCAAGGATCGCAGCCATGGATCGATTGTCCGGTCTGCCCCCCGGGAACAGACTTTCTCCATCAGCGCCGTGACGGCGTTTTCGACGAGGAAGCTCAACATGACCACGACCATTGCCGGTATCCGGATCCCCGACAGCACCCTCGCCCGGGCCACCACCGAATACATTCGCGACATCGAATCCGATCTGCTTTACCACCACTCGCGCCGGGTGTTTCTGTTCGGTGCCTTGAGCGGCGAACGCAAGCAACTGGCCTACGATCCGGAGTTGCTGTACGTCGGCGCGATGTTCCACGACCTGGGCCTGGTCGAAGGGCACCGCAGCGACGACGAGCGCTTCGAAGTCGATGGTGCCAACGCAGCCGCAGCGTTTCTCAAACCGTACGGGTTGAGCGATGACGACATCGAGCAGGTGTGGCTGTCGATCGCCCTGCACACCACGCCGGGAGTGCCGAAGCATCTGCGTCCGACCGTGGCGCTGGTGACGGCGGGCGTCGAGATGGACGTGCTGGGCATGGACTACGCGGCGTTCACCACGGTGCAGCGCGAAGCAGTGGTGCATGCGCATCCACGGGGCGAAGGCTTCAAGGAGTGCATCATCTGCGCGTTCGCCGATGGCTTGCGTCATCGTCCGCAGACCACGTTCGGCAATGTGAAGACCGATGTGCTGAAGGATCAGGTGCCGGGGTTCAAGCCGATGAACTTCGTCGAGGTGATTCGCCAGTCGCCCTGGGTTTCCTGACCGGCATAAAAAAACCTCGCGACCGTTTCCGGTCGCGAGGTTTTTTGTGTCCGCAGACTTAAGCCGCTTCCGGCGTCGGCGCCCGGCGCACGTCCGGTTGCTTCCACGAATCCGCAGCACCTTCTTCGATGGCCTGCTGAATCGCTTTCTTGCGGGCTTCTTCGGCACGGCGGCTGAAGAACCAGACCAGGAAGGTCACCAGCGACACCGCCAGCAGAATCAGGCTGGCCACGGCGTTGATCTCGGGCTTCACGCCCAGGCGCACCGCCGAGAACACTTCCATCGGCAGGGTCGTCGAACCCGGGCCGGAGACGAAGCTCGCCAATACCAGGTCATCCAGCGACAGGGCGAACGACATCATGCCGCCCGCCGCCAGCGACGGCGCGATCATCGGGATGGTGATCAGGAAGAACACCTTCCACGGCCGCGCACCCAGATCCATCGCCGCTTCTTCGATCGACAGATCCAGCTCACGTAGACGGGCCGACACCACCACCGCCACATACGCCGCACAGAATGTGGTGTGAGCGATCCAGATGGTGACGATGCCGCGCTCCTGCGGCCAGCCGATCATCTGCGCCATGGCCACGAACAGCAGCAACAGCGACAGACCGGTAATCACCTCAGGCATGACCAGCGGCGCAGTGACCAGGCCGCCGAACAGCGTGCGGCCCTTGAAGCGGGTGATGCGGGTCAACACGAAGGCTGCCAGCGTCCCCAGCGCCACGGCGGCAATCGCGGTGTAGCAGGCGATTTCCAGCGAGCGCACCACCGAGCCCATCAGTTGCGAGTTGTCGAGCAGGCCGACGTACCACTTCACCGACCAGCCGCCCCACACCGTTACCAGTTTC
This sequence comes from Pseudomonas sp. 3-2, assembly GCF_019710535.1. Taxonomy (NCBI): domain Bacteria; kingdom Pseudomonadati; phylum Pseudomonadota; class Gammaproteobacteria; order Pseudomonadales; family Pseudomonadaceae; genus Pseudomonas; species Pseudomonas sp. 3-2. The sequence goes on from NZ_CP081200.1 coordinate 6,097,527, forward strand.
GAGGCGTTGAACGAGTAGATCACCAGGATCAGCATCGGCAGGTAGATGAACAACAGGCCGAGCACCAGCATCAGGCTGGAGAAACGGAAGCGCTTCATTCTTTACCCTCCATTTCCTTGGCCTGACTGCGGTTGAACAGGATGATCGGCACGATCAGGATCGCCAGCATCACCACCGCCAGGGCGGACGCCACCGGCCAGTCACGGTTGTTGAAGAACTCTTGCCAGAGCACTTTACCGATCATCAGGGTTTCCGGACCGCCCAGCAGTTCCGGGATCACGAACTCGCCCACCACCGGGATGAACACCAGCATGCAGCCGGCGATGATGCCGTTCTTGGACAGCGGTACGGTGATTTTCCAGAAGCTGTTGAAGGTACTAGAACCCAGGTCGGAAGCGGCCTCTAGCAGGCTGGTGTCGTGCTTCACCAGGTTGGCGTACAGCGGCAGGATCATGAACGGCAGATACGAGTAGACGACGCCGATGTACACCGCCAGGTTGGTGTTGAGGATCTGCAGCGGCTCGTCGATCAAACCCATGCTCATCAGGAAGCCGTTGAGCAGGCCGTTGTTGCTGAGGATGCCCATCCACGCATAGACGCGGATCAGGATCGCGGTCCAGGTCGGCATCATGATCAGCAGCACCAGCACCGTTTGCAGCTCTTTGCGGGCGCTGGCGATGGCGTAGGCCATGGGGTAGCCGATCAACAGGCACAACAACGTGCTGAAAAACGCCATCTTCAGCGAGCCGAGGTAGGCGGCGATGTACAGCTCGTCATCGCCGAGCATCGCGTAGTTGCCCAGGTTCAGCAGCAGTTGCAGCTTCTGCTCGGCGTAGGTGTAGATCTCGGTGTACGGCGGGATGGCCACGTCCGCTTCGGCGAAGCTGATCTTCAGGACGATGAAGAACGGCAGCATGAAGAACAGGAACAGCCAGATGAACGGGACCCCGATGACCAGTTGGCGGCCACCGGGAATTATTCGATTGAGCCGGCGTTTGAATTTGCGCATGTTCATGAGCGAAGTACCACGCCGCTGTCGTCTTCCCACCACACGTAGACCTGATCGCCCCAGGTCGGACGTGCGCCACGGCGCTCGGCGTTGGCCACGAACGACTGCACCAGCTTGCCGCTCGGCAATTCGACGTAGAACACCGAGTGACCGCCGAGGTAGGCGATGTCATGCACCTTGCCGCTTGACCAGTTGTACTCGCAGGTCGGCTGATCGGCGGTGACCAGCAGTTTTTCCGGACGGATCGCGTAGGTCACGGACTTGTCCTGCACCGAGGTGCTGATGCCGTGGCCGACGTAGATCTGCCGGTCGAGGTCCTTGCAGGTGATGGTCGCGTGGCCTTCGGCGTCGTCGATCACTTCGCCTTCGAAGATGTTCACGTTGCCGATGAATTCGCAGACCAGACGGCTGGTCGGGGTTTCGTAGATGTCGATCGGGCTGCCGATCTGGGCGATCCAGCCCAGGTGCATGATCGCGATGCGCTCGGCCATGGTCATGGCCTCTTCCTGGTCGTGGGTCACCATCACGCAGGTCACGCCGACGCGCTCGATGATCTCCACCAGCTCCAGCTGCATCTGCGAACGCAGTTTTTTATCCAGTGCGCCCATCGGCTCGTCGAGCAGCAGCAGCTTCGGCCGCTTGGCCAGCGAACGGGCCAGCGCCACACGCTGCCGCTGGCCGCCGGACAGCTGGTGCGGCTTGCGCTTGGCGTACTGGCTCATCTGCACCAGCTTGAGCATCTCGGCCACGCGGGCGTCGATCTCGGCCTTGGGAATCTTGTCCTGTTGCAGGCCGAAGGCGATGTTCTGCGCCACGGTCATGTGCGGGAACAGGGCGTAGGACTGGAACATCATGTTGATCGGTCGCTCGTACGGCGGCATGTCGGTGATGTCGACGCCGTCGAGGAAAATGCGCCCCTCCGTGGGCCGTTCGAACCCTGCCAGCATCCGCAGCAGAGTGGATTTGCCCGATCCCGAACCGCCGAGCAGGGCAAAGATTTCGCCCTTCTTGATTTCCAGGGACACATCGTCCACGGCAACCGTCTCGTCGAACTTCTTCGTGACCCGGTCGATTTTGACCAGCACCTGTTTCGGTGTCTGGTCGCCCTCGAGGGCTTTCTTATAGGCGCCGGAGGCAACTGCCATTTACGAAACTCCCAGAAAAAAAGAGTGCAGTCCGCCCACGCAAGACGAACCCAGGATAGTTGGTACGTTGACGCTATTTACCCGACTTGACCTTGGTCCAGCTGCGGGTCATCAAACGCTGAATGTTCGGTGGCAGCTCGATCGACACGTAGGTCTTGTCGAGCACCGCCTGCGGTGGATAAACCGACTCATCGGTGCGGATGGACTGCTCCATCAGCTTGTCCGAACCCGGGTTGGGGTTGGCGTAACCGACGTAATCACTGACCTGGGCGATCACCTCAGGTTTCAGCAAATAGTTGATGAAGGCGTGGGCCTCTTTGACGTTGGCCGAATCCTTCGGAATCGCCAGCATGTCGAACCACAGCGCGCCGCCCTCTTTCGGGATCGAGTAGGCGATGTTCACGCCTTTCTTGGCTTCTTCGGCACGATTCTTCGCCTGGAAGATGTCGCCGGAGAAACCGATGGCCACGCAGATGTCGCCGTTGGCCAGGTCACCGATGTATTTCGAGGAATGGAAGTAGGTCACGTAAGGACGCACCGCCAGCAACTTGGCCGTGGCCTTCTCGTAATCCTTGGGATTGGTGCTGTTGGCGTTCAGGCCCATGTAGTTGAGCACGGTCGGCATCATTTCATCGGCCGAATCGAGGAACGCCACGCCGCAGCTGTGCAGCTTCTTGATGTTCTCCGGCTCGAACAGCACGCTCCAGGAGTCGATCTTGTCGACGCCGAGCACGGCTTTCACTTTGTCGACGTTGTAGCCGATGCCATTGGTGCCCCACAGGTACGGCACGGCGTACAGGTTGCCCGGATCGTTCTGTTCCAGGCGCTTGAGCAGCACCGGATCAAGGTTGGAATAGTTCGGCAGCTGCGCCTTGTCGAGCTTCTGGAAAGCGCCCGCCTTGATCTGCTTGCCGAGGAAGTGGTTCGACGGCACGACCACGTCGTAACCGGTACGCCCGGCGAGCAGTTTGCCTTCCAGGGTTTCGTTGGAGTCGAACACGTCGTAGACCGGTTTGATCCCGGTTTCTTTCTGGAAATCGGCCAGGGTGGTCTCGCCGATGTAATCCGACCAGTTATAAATATGCACAGTACCGGCGGCTTGGGCACCGACAGCGAACGTCAGGCCGGCAGCGGCCAGCAGGGCATTGCGCAAAGAAGAAAAAATAGGCAAGTGGAGGTCCTCTGATTTAGTTGGGCCCAAGTTGCCCCGTGCTGCATGACAGTCACGGTTGCCCGGCAACAAAACCGGCGCGCAACTTACCTTCGAAAAACCGTTCCAGCAAAACTTTCTGTCATTTAATTGCACCGCTGACCGCCCGGGTGAAGGCGGCGGCCAGCGATAGCTACTTCAAACCGGCTTATTTACCCGATTTGATCTTGGTCCAGCTGCGAGTGATCAGGCGCAGGGTCGCTGCGTCCAGATCGCTGATCGCATAGAGCTGCTTCTTCACTTCAGCCGAAGGGTAAATGCTCGGATCGCTGGTGATTTCCTTGTCCACCAGGGCGGTGGCCGCCTTGTTGCCGTTCGGGAAACGCACGGCGTTGGTGATTTCGGCCATCACTTTCGGCTCGAGCAGGTAGTTCATGAACTTGTAGGCGGCTTCGACGTTTTCGGCATCCTTTGGAATGGCGACCATGTCGTAGAAAGTACCGGCACCTTCTTTTGGAATGGTGTAGGCCAGTTTGACCTTGTCACCGGCTTCCTTGGCGCGGGTCTTGGATTGTTCCAGGTCACCCGAGTAGCCGACCGCTACACAGATGTTGCCGTTGGCCAGGTCCGAGATGTACTTCGAGGAATGGAAGTAAGCCACCGAAGGACGGATCTTGAGGAACAGGTCTTCGGCGGCTTTCAGGTCAGCCTTGTCCTTGCTGTTGGTCGGCTTGCCCAGATAGTGCAGAGCCGCCGGAATCATTTCGGTCGGCGCGTCGAGGAAGCTCACGCCGCAGCTTTTCAGCTTCTCGATGTTTTCAGGCTTGAACACGATGTCCCAGGAATCGATCTTGTCGATGCCCAGCGCGGCCTTGACCTTGGCCGGGTTGTAGCCGATGCCGATCGAACCCCACATGTACGGGAACGCGTGCTTGTTGCCCGGGTCGCTGGCGTCGCCAACGGCCTTGAGCAGGTCTTCGTCGAGGTTCTTCCAGTTCGTCAGCTTGGACTTGTCCAGTTCCTGATAAACACCGGCCTTGATCTGCTTGGCCAGGAAGTTGTTGGAAGGCACCACGATGTCGTAACCGGATTTGCCGGCCAGCAGCTTGGCTTCCAGGGTTTCGTTGCTGTCGAAAACGTCATAGACGACCTTGATGCCCGTCTCTTTTTCGAAATTGGCAACCGTGTCCGGCGCGATGTAGTCGGACCAGTTGTAAACGTGCAACACCTTGTCGTCCGCCTGAACCGCACCCGCCATCACGCCCATCAGGGACATGGCGAGCAGAGTCTTGCCAGCGAGCTTTTTGCCTAATGCCTTCATGCGTTAATGCTCCAAATTTTTCTTTTTTGAACCACTTTGTTCAGCGGCCGAACCCGGACAACTGGAACCGCGGCTAGTCTGGCAAGATCCGAGGCGGTCTTTCAAGAAAAGACCAGCCTTTCTGACAGCTCCGAGCGACAGCGCAACAGCTCCATCGCTCAGAGCCTAGCACTTAGCCCTGCAACGCACTCAGGGTCAGGTCCAGGCACTTGCGTGCCTTTGTCACCAGCTCGTCGATCTCCGCCTTGCTGATCACCAGCGGCGGCGCGATGATCATGGTGTCGCCCACGGCACGCATGATCAGCCCGTTGTCGAAGCAGAACTGGCGGCAGATCATGCCCACACCCTTGCCTTCGTAACGCTTGCGAGTGGCCTTGTCCTGCACCAGCTCGATGGCCCCCAGCAGACCGACTCCGCGCACTTCACCCACCAACGGGTGATCGTTCAGTTCGCGCAGACGTTTCTGCAAATACGGTGCCGTTTCTTCATGGGCGCGTTCGATGATTTTCTCTTCGCGCAGAATCCGGATGTTTTCCAGACCCACCGCCGCCGCCACCGGGTGACCGGAGTAGGTGAAGCCGTGGTTGAAATCGCCACCCTCGTTGAGCACCGCCACCACTTCGTCACGCACGATCAGGCCACCCATCGGGATGTAGCCGGACGTCAGGCCTTTGGCGATGGTCATCATGTGTGGCTTGAGGTCGTAGAAATCGCTGCCGAACCATTGGCCGGTACGGCCGAAACCGCAGATCACTTCGTCGGCCACGAACAGGATGTCGTACTTGGCGAGGATTTCCTTGATGCGCGGCCAGTAGGTGTCGGGCGGAATGATCACGCCGCCGGCGCCCTGGATCGGCTCGGCAATAAAGGCACCGACGTTGTCCACGCCGACTTCCAGAATCTTCTCTTCCAGCTGATTGGCCGCCCAGATCCCGAACTCTTCCGGGGTCATGTCGCCGCCTTCGGCGAACCAGTACGGCTGAGCAATGTGGACGATGCCCGGAATCGGCAAATCGCCCTGCTCGTGCATATACGTCATGCCGCCCAGGCTCGCGCCGGCCACGGTGGAACCGTGATAGCCGTTCTTGCGGCTGATGATGACTTTCTTGTTCGGCTGGCCCTTGATCGCCCAATAGTGGCGAACCATGCGCAGCATGGTGTCGTTGCCTTCGGAGCCGGAGCCGGTGAAGAACACGTGGTTCATGCCTTCTGGCGCCACGTCGGCGATGGCCTTGGCCAGTTCCAGCGCCGGCGGGTGGGCGGTCTGGAAGAACAGGTTGTAATAAGGCAGCTCGCGCATCTGCTTGGCGGCGGCGTCGGCCAGTTCATCGCGACCGTAGCCGATCGCCACGCACCAAAGGCCGGCCATGCCGTCGAGAATCTTGTTGCCTTCGCTGTCCCAGAGGTACACGCCCTTGGCATTGGTGATGATCCGCGGGCCTTTCTCTTTCAGCTGCTTGAAGTCGCTGAACGGGGCCAGGTGGTGATCGCTGCTGAGGGCTTGCCACTCACGGGTTTGCGGGTTGTTGCTGGTCATGCCAATTCTCCTTGTTATCGGTGAAGGCGCGGCGTTCGACCGCCGCGCCGGGCGCATCAGACGGCGAACAGCAGGTATTCCCGCTCCCACGAACTGATCACGCGCTTGAAATTTTCATGCTCGGCTCGCTTGACCGCGACGTAGCCGGTGATGAAGGTCTTGCCCAGGTATTTCTCGATGGTCGCGCTGTTTTCCATACGCTCCAGGGCGTCTTCGATGGTCAGCGGCAGGCGCAGGTTGCGGCGCTCGTAACCACGGCCCACCACTGGCGCGCTCGGGTTGATGCCTTCGACCATGCCGATGTAGCCGCAGAGCAGGCTCGCGGCAATCGCCAGGTACGGGTTGGCGTCGGCGCCCGGCAGGCGGTTTTCCACCCGACGGTTCTGCGGGCCGGCATCCGGGACACGCAGGCCCACGGTGCGGTTTTCTTCGCCCCACTCCACGTTCACCGGCGCCGAGGTGTCCGGCAGGAAGCGGCGGAACGAGTTGACGTTCGGGGCGAACAGCGGCAGCAATTCCGGGATCAGTTTCTGCAGGCCACCGATGTGGTGCAGGAACAGTTGGCTCATGGTTCCGTCTTCATTCGAAAACACGTTCTTGCCGGTCTCGATGTCGATGATGCTCTGGTGCAGGTGCATCGCACTGCCCGGCTCGCCGGTCATCGGCTTGGCCATGAAAGTCGCGGCCACGTTGTGCTTGAGGGCGGCCTCACGCATGGTGCGCTTGAACACCAGAATCTGGTCGGCCAGCGACAGGGCATCGCCGTGACGGAAGTTGATTTCCATCTGCGCCGTGCCGTCCTCGTGGATCAGCGTGTCGAGGTCCAGCTCCTGCAATTCGCACCAGTCGTAGACGTCTTCGAACAGCGGATCGAATTCGTTCGCCGCTTCGATGGAAAACGACTGACGACCGATCTCCGGGCGCCCGGAGCGGCCGACTGGCGGCTGCAACGGATAGTCGGGGTCGTCGCTGCGCTTGGTCAGGTAGAACTCCATTTCCGGCGCCACGATCGGCTGCCAGCCCTTGTCGGCGTAGAGTTTCAGGACTTTCTTGAGGACGTTGCGCGGCGACAGCTCGATCGGGTTGCCTTGCTTGTCGTAGGTGTCGTGGATCACCTGGGCGGTCGGCTCGATGGCCCATGGCACCAGGTACACGGCGTTCTGGTCGGGACGGCAGATCATGTCGATGTCGGCCGGGTCGAGCAGTTCGTAATAGATGTCGTCTTCGACGTAGTCGCCGGTCACGGTCTGCAACAGAACGCTCTCTGGCAGGCGCATGCCTTTTTCGGCGATGAACTTGTTGGTCGGCGAGATCTTGCCCCGGGTAATGCCGGTCAAGTCGCCGATCATGCATTCGACTTCTGTGATCTTGTGGTCTTTCAACCAATCGGTGAGCTGGTCGAGGTTGTTACTCATAAATGCCTCTGGGCTGAGTCTCCTGACAGATGTCAGGCAATGTTTGACGCACCAGGCGTCGCGTTAAAGGGCCTTGCTTGCGCGCAGTGCCGGCTTACGCCCGGCACCGCGCATAGACAATGAAGGAGGAGCTTACCTGCCCTTTACGCTGGCGTTGCATTTCCTGTGCACATCCCGGGCGTGCAGAATCACGGGCACGACGACGGACGCGGTGCAGGCCGGGAGAGGGAAAGAGATCTATATTGAAAGGAGAACCGCTAAAGAGGATGCCCTCGCACACGTCCAGAATATCGGACGCTGCCGCTCGATCTGCCATGGATCTGGAGATCGCTGACACGTTGCAGGCCTTGCTGGCCGCGCTGTGGACGGACGTGTCGCCACTGATGTGATAAGCATGCAGACCGGACTGCAAAGAGCAGTCGGTGACGCCGATTAACGGCAGGCGAGACATGAAGCACCCCGGTATTATTGCTGTTATGGGTTTGATCGGAGCTTAGCCTTGTTCATTTTTTTACACAACACCCCCGTAAAAAATACAACACGGCCTGCTCAAGCCTGCGGGTGGCGCGTCCTTCACGGATAAAAAAATGCCCCAAAGTGCCCCATAAACGCCCTCGCGGCGCTTTTTCAGGGCACAAAAGGCCTCGCTTGACTTCGGCAGGCCGTTCGGGTTGACTGAAACCAGAAAAGATCAATGATTGATATTTTTAACAACAAAGGTGTTGCATCATGTCGGTACCCCCGCGTGCCGTTCAGCTTAACGAAGCGAACGCGTTCCTTAAGGAACATCCTGAGGTTCTGTACGTTGACCTTCTGATTGCGGATATGAATGGTGTGGTGCGCGGCAAGCGCATCGAACGCACCAGCCTCCACAAGGTTTACGAGAAAGGCATCAACCTGCCGGCCTCTCTATTTGCTCTGGATATCAATGGCTCCACGGTGGAAAGCACCGGCCTGGGCCTGGACATCGGCGACGCCGACCGTATCTGCTATCCAATCCCCGATACCCTGTGCAACGAGCCATGGCAGAAGCGCCCGACCGCGCAACTGTTGATGACCATGCACGAACTCGAAGGTGACCCTTTCTTCGCCGACCCGCGCGAAGTGCTCCGTCAAGTTGTCGCAAAGTTTGACGAGCTCGGCCTGACCATCTGCGCCGCGTTCGAACTCGAGTTCTACCTGATCGACCAGGAAAACGTGAACGGCCGCCCTCAGCCGCCACGCTCGCCGATCTCCGGCAAACGCCCGCATTCGACCCAGGTCTACCTGATCGACGACCTCGACGAATACGTCGACTGCCTCCAGGACATTCTGGAAGGCGCCAAAGAGCAAGGCATCCCGGCCGACGCCATCGTCAAGGAAAGTGCCCCGGCGCAGTTCGAAGTGAACCTGCACCACGTCGCCGACCCGATCAAGGCATGCGACTACGCCGTCCTGCTCAAGCGTCTGATCAAGAACATCGCCTACGACCATGAAATGGACACCACCTTCATGGCCAAGCCGTATCCGGGCCAGGCAGGCAACGGTCTGCACGTCCACATTTCGGTTCTCGACAAAGAAGGCAAAAACATTTTTGCCAGCGAGGATCCCGAGCAGAACGCCGCGCTGCGTCACGCGATCGGCGGTGTGCTCGAGACCCTGCCCGCGCAGATGGCTTTCCTCTGCCCGAACGTCAACTCCTACCGTCGTTTCGGCGCACAGTTCTACGTGCCGAACTCGCCGAGCTGGGGCCTGGACAACCGCACCGTGGCCCTGCGCGTACCGACCGGCTCCGCCGACGCGGTCCGTCTGGAACACCGCGTGGCCGGCGCTGACGCCAACCCTTACCTGCTGATGGCTTCGGTGCTGGCGGGCGTACATCACGGCCTGACCAACAAGATCGAGCCGCCGCCTCCCACCGAAGGCAACAGCTACGAGCAGAACGAGCAGAGCCTGCCGAACAACTTGCGCGATGCCCTGCGCGAGCTGGACGACAGCGAGGTGATGGCCAAGTACATCGATCCGAAATACATCGATATCTTCGTCGCCTGTAAAGAGAGCGAGCTGGAGGAGTTCGAACACTCCATCTCCGACCTCGAGTACAACTGGTACCTGCATACCGTTTAAGCGGATTGCAGCGCCAAAAAGAACGCCGTCGGCTATCGCAGCCAGCGGCGTTTTTTTTATGGCCGCCTGCGGCGGTTCGCGAGCAAGCCCGCTCCCACAATGAATCTCCATCTCCTGCGAACAGAAAATTTCATCTCACAGGAGATACCCCGTGGGAGGGGGCCTGCTCCCGAAAGCGGCCGACAAGACAACACAAGAGCCGGCTCGTACAATGCCCGCTGCCCCGCAGGAGACTTTCATGACGCGTCCCGCCCCCGTCCGCAAACCCCGTGCCCGCAGTCAGGCGCGGATCGATTCGATACTCGACGCCGCGCGCACGCTGCTGGCCGCCGAGGGCGTGGCGAGCCTGTCGATCTACAGCGTGGCCGAGCGCGCACAGATTCCGCCCTCCTCGGTCTACCACTTCTTCGCCAGCGTCCCGGCACTGCTCGAAGCGCTGACCGCCGATGTGCACGCGGCCTTCCGTGCCTGCCTGCAAGCACCGATCGATCACGATGCCCTGCGCGACTGGCGCGACCTGTCGCGGCTGGTCGAAGAGCGGATGCTGGAGATCTATGGCGAGGATGCCGCCGCCCGCCAACTGATCCTCGCGCAGCACGGCCTCACCGAAGTCACCCAGGCCGACCGCCAGCACGACCTCGAACTCGGCGACCTGATGCACAAGCTGTTCGATCATCACTTCGAACTGCCGCGACTACCGGATGACGTCGATGTGTTCGCACTGGCCATGGAACTGGGCGACCGCGTCTACGCCCGCTCGGTGCAGCAGCACGGACAGATCACCCCGCGCATGGCCGAGGAAGGCATGCGGGTGTTCGATGCCTATATCGGGCTGTATCTTCCGCCCTATCTGCCCAAGAGAATTCTCTAGCGTCCTGATCGGCCTCTTCGCGAGCAAGCCCGCTCCCACATTTGGAATACCATCCCCTGTGGGAGCGGGCTTGCTCGCGAAGGCCGCACCGCCGATTTCCAGTCAGACACAATAAACCCCGAAGGGCTCACACCCTTCGGGGTTGTTTTTTACTCACAGGCTTACAACTTGGCGATGGACACCTCGGTGGATTTCACGAAGGCGATCACTTCGCTGCCGACCTCCAGTTCCAGCTCCTTGACCGAACGGGTGGTGATCACCGAAGTGACGATGCCGGAAGCGGTCTGCACGTCGATTTCCGACAGCACGTCGCCGAGAACGATCTCCTTGATCGCGCCTTTGAACTGGTTGCGTACGTTGATGGCTTTGATAGTCATGGCATTGATTCCTGTCGTTTGCTTGAGTTATTGAGCCCAACGCAGTTGCGTAGGCAAGGGTGAAACGGGTTCCGGCGCCGGCGGCTCGCCGGGCAGGGACAACACTCGGTTGAGCACTTCGGTTTCCAGCGCGGCCAGGCGATGGGAGCCACGCACCCGAGGACGCGGCAGCTCCACTTGCAGGTCGAGACCGACTTCGCCGTCCTCGATCAGAATCACCCGGTCGGCAATCGCCACCGCTTCGCTGACATCGTGGGTCACCAGCAACACGGTGAACCCGTGCTGTTGCCAGAGACGTTCGATCAGTTGCTGCATCTCGATCCGAGTCAGCGCATCCAGTGCGCCCAACGGCTCGTCGAGCAACAGCAGACGCGGCTGATGGATCAAGGCTCGCGCCAGCGCCACACGCTGCTTCTGTCCGCCGGACAACGCTGCCGGCCATTCATTTGCACGATCCGCCAGGCCAACCGCATCCAGCGCCTGCAAGGCTTGCGCACGCCAGTTGCCCTTGAGGCCGAGACCGACGTTGTCGATGATCTTCTTCCACGGCAGCAGCCGCGCTTCCTGGAACATCAACCGGGTGTCATCCCGCGCATCGCTGAGCGGTGCGGCACCGGCGAGCAGATCGCCGCCAGTGGGTTGATCGAGGCCGGCAAGCAAGCGCAGAAATGTGCTCTTGCCGCATCCGCTGCGCCCGACCACGGCGACAAACTGCCCTGCCGGAATGTGCAGATCGATGTCACGCAGTACCTGCCGCGAGCCGAAAGTCTTTTGCAGGTTGCGCACCGCCAGCGGAATCCCGCGCAGCAGGCGTGGAGGTTGTTGAGCGGTCATGCCGCACCTCCTTTCGCCACTTGATACGCCGGATGCCAGCGCAGCCACACACGTTCAAGTCCACGGGCCGCAAGGTCGGCCAGTTTGCCGAGCACCGCGTACAGCAGAATCGCCAGCACCACCACATCGGTCTGCAAGAACTCGCGGGCATTCATCGCCAGATAACCGATGCCGGAGCTCGCGGAGATGGTTTCCGCCACGATCAGCGTCAGCCACATGAAGCCCAGAGCGAAACGCACGCCGACCAGAATCGAAGGCAGCGCGCCCGGCAGAATCACCTGCCAGAACAGGCTGAAGCCGGACAGGCCATAACTGCGTGCCATTTCCACCAGCGCCGGATCGACGTTGCGGATGCCGTGATAGGTGTTGAGGTAGATCGGGAACAAGGTGCCCAATGCCACCAGGAAAATCTTCGCCGACTCGTCGATGCCGAACCACAGGATCACCAGCGGAATCAGCGCCAGGTGCGGCACGTTGCGGATCATCTGCACCGAGCTGTCGAGCAGGCGTTCGCCCCACTTCGACAGGCCGGTGATGAAACCCAGCACCAGGCCGATGCTGCCACCGATGGTGAAGCCCAGCGCGGCGCGCCAGCCGCTGATCGCCAGGTGCGTCCAGATTTCGCCGCTGCGCACCAGGCTCACGCCGGCTTCGATCACCGCCACCGGCGCCGGCAGAATCCGCGTCGACAGCCAACCGGCCGACACCGACAACTGCCACACCGCCAGCAACAACACCGGCAACGCCCAGGGCGCGAGGCTGTGGATAAATTTCTTCATGGCGGCGCCTCAGCTCTGGGACGCGGCTTTGGGAAGAATGTCGTTGGCCACCATCTCCCCGAACGGGCTGACGTAACCGGCGCTTTTCGGCAATTCCGGGCGCTCGACGTCGAGGTGCGGGAACAGCAGTTCGGCCACCCGATACGACTCTTCGAGGTGTGGATAACCGGAGAAGATGAAGGTATCGATGCCCAGATCCGCGTATTCCTTCACCCGTGCAGCCACGGTCGGACCGTCGCCAACCAGCGCCGTCCCGGCACCGCCGCGCACCAGACCGACGCCCGCCCACAGGTTCGGGCTGACTTCGAGGTTGTCGCGGCTGCCACCGTGCAGCGCGGCCATGCGCTGCTGGCCGACCGAATCGAACCGCGCCAGCGAAGCCTGGGCACGTTTGATGGTGTCGTCGTCCAGATGCGAGATCAGGCGATCTGCCGCTTGCCAGGCCTCGGCGTTGGTTTCCCGCACGATCACATGCAGACGAATGCCGAAGCGCACGGTGCGACCGAGCTTGGTGGCCTTGGCGCGAACCTGCTCGATTTTCTCGGCAACGGCTGCGGGCGGCTCGCCCCAGGTCAGGACCATTTCCACTTGTTCGGCGGCCAGATCCTGCGCGGCTTCCGAAGAACCACCGAAATACAGCGGCGGACGCGGTTGCTGGATTGGCGGATAGAGCAATTTGGCGCCCTTCACGCTGATGTGCTCGCCGTCGTAATCCACGGTTTCGCCTTCTAGCACGCAGCGCCAGATCCGGGTGAATTCCACCGAGGCCTGGTAGCGCGCTTCGTGATCGAGGAACAGACCGTCGCCGGCCAACTCTTCCGGATCGCCACCGGTCACCAGGTTGAACAGCGCACGACCGCCGGACAACCGATCCAGCGTTGCTGCCTGACGCGCTGCCACCGTCGGGGAAATGATCCCGGGGCGCAGGGCGACAAGGAACTTCAGACGCTGGGTCACCGGGATCAGCGAGGCCGCCACCAGCCACGAGTCTTCGCAGGAACGGCCGGTGGGAATCAGTACGCCACCGAAACCCAGACGATCCGCCGCTTGCGCGACCTGTTGCAGATAGCCGTGATCGACGGCGCGGGCGCCTTCGGCGGTGCCAAGGTAATGGCCGTCGCCGTGGGTAGGCAGGAACCAGAAGATGTTGAGGCTCATGGAGTGGTCTCCTTGGGGATTCGATTTACTGGGCTTGGGTGACCGAGCTTTGGGCCACTGCGGCCGGTGGGGTCCAGATCACGTCCTTGATGCTCAACGGCTTGGGAATCAGCTTGAGCTGGTAGAAGGTGTCGGCGATTTTCTGTTGCGCGGCGACCACTTCCGGGGTCAGGAACAGCGCGCCGTAGCCTTGGCGCTTCACCGAGGTCAGGGTGATGTCTGCCGGCAGGCCAAGCAGCGGCGATACCTGTTGAGTCACGTCTTCCGGGTTGGCCTTGGACCACTCGCCGACGGCGCGCACTTCTTCCACGAGGGTCTTGATCACCTCGGGATTTTTCTGTGCGTAGGGTTTGGTCGCCAGGTAGAACTGGTGGTTGTCGACGATGCCTTTACCGTCACGCAGGGTGTGCGCTTGCAGTTGCTTCTCGGCGGCGGCCTGGTACGGGTCCCAGATGACCCAGGCGTCGACGCTGCCACGTTCGAACGCGGCGCGGGCATCGGCCGGCGGCAGGAATACGGTTTGAATATCGGTGTACTTGAGGCCGGCATCTTCCAGCGCACGCACCAGCAGGTAGTGAACATTGGAGCCTTTGTTCAGGGCGACTTTCTTGCCCTTGAGATCCGCCACCGATTTGATCGGCGAATCTTTCGGCACGAGGATCGCTTCGCTGTTTGGCGCTGGCGGCTCGTAAGCGACGTAGAGCAGATCGGCACCGGCCGCCTGGGCAAAGACCGGCGGGGTTTCGCCGGTGACGCCGAAGTCGATCGAGCCGACGTTCAGGCCTTCGAGCAGTTGCGGGCCGCCGGGGAATTCAGTCCATTGCACGTCGACGCCTTGGGCGGCGAGACGTTTTTCCAGGGTGCCCTTGGCTTTGAGCAGCACCAAAGTGCCGTACTTCTGGTAACCGATTCGTAGCGTTTCAGCTTGAGCTTGAGTGATGGCGCCGAAGGACACAGCCGCAGCAAACAGAGCGACCAGACCACGACGCAAAAATACAGTGCGCATAGCGCTCTCCTTTTTGCTGTTGGGTTTTGGCTGCACCTGCTTGGCCGTTGGCGGCTGAGTAAGGTGAGTACTTCAAGTTTCGGTGTGGCTCAAATGCTCCAGCGAGCACTCAACAAACGTTCGTTCAGCAGCCCCGGCTCCAGCGGCTTCGGCCGGCGGGCCATGGCGCTGACAAACTGGTCCAGCGCTTCATGCAACCGCTGCTCCAGAGCCGGAGCCAACTGGGCCTGGGCACTGCCTTCGCCGTAGGCGATCTGGCTGTCCTCGGCAAAAATCCCTTGCAGCATTTCCTGGGCCTTCAACGCCGACAGCACCGGTTTGAGGGCGTAATCGACCACCAGCATGTGAGCGATGCTGCCGCCGGTAGCCATCGGTAAAACAATCTTGTGGTTCAGCGCACGCTCGGGCAGCAGATCCAGCACGGTCTTCAGGGCACCGGAAAACGACGCCTTGTACACCGGCGTGGCGATCAGCAGGCCATCGGCGTTTTCAATCTGTTGCAGCAAGTCGAGCACCTTCGGGCTGTCGAAGCGGGCGTGAAGCAGGTCTTCGGCCGGGAAGTCCCGCACCTGATAACTCACCACTTCCACCCCTTGCTGCTGCAACCAGCGTTGCGAGCGTTCCAGCAACACCCCTGAGCGGGAACGTTGACTGGGACTGCCACCGAGTGAGACGACCAGCATTCAGAGAATTCCTTGCGCGTTACAGGCGATTCGCGGGTTGCGATCTCGCTTCGATGTGAGTGACCTTACCAGCTGATTTATATATCCATAAATCATATTTATTCATTTGATTATTCTTTATGGAGATATGTATTTCCCTTTGCAGCGGGCAAAAAAACAGGCCGTGAAAACGGCCTGAAACCCTGCATCGTGGTTCCTAGTGACGGATCGTTCCCACGCTCCGCGTGGGAACGATCCGAGGTAGGTTATTTGTTCGGCTGTGGGGTCAGGCGCAGGTACGGTTTCACCGCGCGGTAGCCTTTCGGAAAGCGCTGCTTGATTTCGTCTTCGTCCTTGAGCGACGGCACGATCACCACTTCTTCACCGTCCTGCCAGTTGGCCGGGGTGGCCACCTTGTAGTTGTCGGTGAGCTGCAGCGAGTCGATCACCCGCAGGATCTCGTGGAAGTTGCGCCCGGTGCTGGCCGGATAAGTGATGGTCAGGCGGATCTTCTTGTTCGGATCGATCACGAACAGCGAACGCACGGTCAGGGTGTCGTTGGCGTTCGGGTGAATCAGATCATACAGATCGGACACCTTGCGATCGGCATCGGCCAGGATCGGGAAGTTGACGATGGTGTTCTGGGTTTCGTTGATGTCCTCGATCCACTTGTGGTGCGAGTCCACCGGGTCGACCGACAGTGCAATGGCCTTCACGCCGCGTTGGGTGAACTCGTCCTTGAGTTTGGCGGTGAAGCCCAGCTCGGTGGTGCACACCGGGGTGAAGTCCGCCGGGTGGGAAAACAGCACGCCCCAGCTATCGCCCAGCCATTCGTGGAAACGAATCTTGCCGGCGCTGGAATCCTGTTCGAAATCGGGGGCGATATCGCCAAGTCTGAGGCTCATGGTGCGGCTCCTGATGAGTTGTTGGAGACCTCAACTGTAGCTCGGGATTCGATCTTCTGAAAAAGAATAAATAACTAGATATTTATATCTATATTGAATATTAAACTTCTGTTCACTGGACGCCCCGCCGCATCGCGACGAACATCGCCCTCAAGGTTCGAGAAGGCCTTGAGTTGCTGTAAAGAGGGGAACATCGGGGAAGGCTTACGGGGGTGAGCCGGATCCGAAAACGCAAAAGCCCCGTCCGGCGCGATGCTGGACGGGGCTTTTTTACATCAGTGCAGGAGCGCGCTATTACAGCAGCGGGATCGAGTAGCTGACGATCAGGCGGTTTTCGTCCTGCGAACGGGTGTTCGGCAGGTCGGTGCGCCATACAGCGTTTTTCCACATCAGGCCGACGTTCTTGAACGGACCTTCCGGTACGACGTAACCGATGGTGAAGTCGCGTTCCCACTCGGAACGGTTCGAAGCGTTTTCGCGGCCGTTGGTGCCAACGGTGTCGATCGAATCGCCTTTCAGGTAAACCACACCAGCGGTCAGGCCAGGTACGCCGACTTTAGCGAAGTCATACGAGTAGCGAGCCTGCCAGGTTTTCTCGCCGGCACGACCGAACTTCTGGATCTGCATGTCGGTGATGGTGTAGTTCGACGAACCGTCGCCCTGGTTCAGCCAAGGGAAGTCGGAGCTGCCGTTGGAAACCTGGTAACCGCCACCGAAGGTGTGACCTTCAACGGTGTACAGGAACAGGCCGCTGTACAGGTTGTTGTCGACTTCGCCACGACCGGAACGGAAACCGGTGTAGTTGCCGCTGCTGTAGTAGGCCGGATCAGTGCCGTTCTTGCCGTCGTCGGAGCTGTTGAAGTAACGGAAGTCAGACTTCAATACGCCCGGGCCGATGGCCCAGTTGTGTACCAGACCCAGGAAGTGCTGCTTGTAGAAGTCTTCCAGGTTGCCGTAGTAGTACTGGGCAGTCAGGTCTTTGGTGATCTTGTAGTCGCCACCGGCGTAGATGAACTTGTTGCTGTCACGGAAGCCAGCGCCACGGGTGTTTGCACCGCCGATGGACAGGTTTTCGTTGTTGCTGGAGTTACGGCCTTTCACGGCTTCGATCTGACCACCGACCAGGGTCAGGTCCTTGATTTCGCCGGAAGTGATCTGACCGCCCTGCCAGGTTTGTGGCAGCAGACGACCGTCGTTGGTCACGATCACCGGGTTTTTCGGCTGCAGGGTGCCCAGCTTCAGTTCGGTCTGGGAGATCTTGGCTTTGGCAGTCAGACCCAGGCTGGAGAAGTTGTCCACTGCTTTGCCGTTGGACTCGCTCGGGAACACAGTGCCGCCGTAAGCGGTGCCGCTGTTGCCGTTGGTGCCGCCGCCCGAGTCCAGACGCACGCCCAGCAGGCCGATGGCATCAATACCGAAGCCTACGGTGCCTTGGGTGTAGCCGGAGATGAAACGCAGATCGAAGCCTTGGCCCCACTCTTCGTTCTTGTTGGCACCAGCGCCATCGCGGTTGTCAGTGTTGATGTAGAAGTTACGCAGACCCAGAGTGGCCTTGCTGTCTTCGATGAAACCGGCGGCGCCTGCCTGCTGCGCCAAAACCCCTACGGCCACGGCCAGGGCCAAGGTGGACTTGTTCATGTTTCGCTCCTCTCGTTTCTAATTCTTGTGTTCCTGGTCCGGGGTCTGATGCCCCTGGATCCTAAGATGCGCGATTAGCGCCAGACCGTGACTGACAAGTCAATCGTAACCTTGTATGTCTACGACCAAGGTCTAATCGCAGTGATTTGGTCCCTGCAGGGTAAAGACTTCCTGATAAACCGAAAAAGAATTTATTCATTCTTTTTCATACCATTCGGCTATATGGCCAGCCATTTGCCATCTTCACCGGGATACAGCGTATCGGCGACTAAGCTCATTACTAAATGGTATTTGTTAGCCTTTTTTTAGATCGATTAGCTTTGACGCAACCCCGATTCGTCAAACCCTATCGAAAAGGCGACGCCATGATGGCCAAACGCGCACTATCTAGTCAATTTGTTACAGTTTGTGTGTCGGCGCTGATTTCTTTTTCAGCCCATGCCGCCAACCTCACTGTGGGCTACCAGACCGGTATTGACCCGAGCAAAGTCCCCCAGGCCGACGGCGTGTACGAGAAGGCCATCGGCGAGAAAATCGACTGGCGCCGGTTCAACAGCGGCCCGGAAGTTGTGACAGCCATCGCCTCCGGCGATGTGCAGATCGGCAACCTTGGCTCGAGCCCGCTGGCGGCCGCCGCTTCGCGCAATCTGCCGATCGTGGCCTTTATCGTCTCGGCGCAGATCAATGCCGCCGAAGCGCTGGTGGTGCGCAACGGCAGCGGTATCAACAAGCCCGAAGACCTGATCGGCAAGACCATCGCCACCCCGTTCGTTTCCACCTCCCACTACAGCCTGCTCGGCGCGCTCAAGCACTGGGGCCTGGACACTTCGAAAGTCAAAGTGGTGAACCTGCA
Organism: Pseudomonas sp. 3-2; assembly: GCF_019710535.1. Taxonomy (NCBI): domain Bacteria; kingdom Pseudomonadati; phylum Pseudomonadota; class Gammaproteobacteria; order Pseudomonadales; family Pseudomonadaceae; genus Pseudomonas; species Pseudomonas sp. 3-2. Next base: position 6,116,293 of record NZ_CP081200.1, read on the forward strand.
ACCCGCAGAAATCGCGGCGGCCTGGAAACGTGGCGACATCGACGGCGCCTTTGTCTGGTCGCCGGCGCTGGGTGAAATCCGCAAAACCGGCAAGACCCTGACCGATGCCGCGCAGGTCGGCCAATGGGGCGCGCCGACCTTCGAAGTCTGGGTAGCGCGCAAGGACTTTGCGGAGAAGCATCCTGAAGTCGTGGCCAGGTTCGCCAAGGTGACCCTGGACTCGTTCGCTGATTACGCGGCCCATAAAGACAGCTGGACGGCCGACTCGGTGCCTGTGCAGAAAATCGCCAAACTGACCGGTGCCAATCCTGCCGACGTTCCGGAATTGCTCGCGGGCTCGGCGTTCCCGGACGCCAAGGCGCAACAGACCACGGCGCTGCTGGACGGCGGCACGGCGAAGGCGATTGGTGAGACGGCGAAATTCTTGAAGGAACAGGGCAAGGTCGAAAGTGTTTTGCCTGACTACTCGCCATACGTCAGTGCGAAGTTTGTAGCCGAATAAACGCTATCGCGAGCAAGCTCGCTCCCTCACCGGTTCAGTGAACCTTTGTGGGAGCGAGCCTGCTCGCGATGGGGGCGTCACATCACAGCGACTTTTCGAAGATCTTCGAATTGCGCTGATAGTTATAAAGAGAAGCCCGCGCCGCCGGCAGGCGTTCGACGCTGCTTGGTTCGAAGCCACGCTCGCGGAACCAGTGGGCGGTGCGGGTGGTGAGAACGAACAGGGTTTTCAGGCCTTGCGCCCGGGCACGGGTCTCGATGCGCTCGAGCAATTCGTCGCCGCGACCGCCATGGCGATACTCAGGATTCACCGCCAGACACGCCAGCTCGCCGGCATCCGAATCGGCAATCTGATACAGCGCCGCGCAGGCGATGATCATCCCTTCACGTTCGACCACGCTGAACTGTTCGATCTCGCGTTCCAGCACTTCACGGGAACGGCGCACCAGAATGCCCTGCTCTTCCAGCGGACTGATCAGGTCAAGCAAGCCGCCGACGTCTTCAATCGCCGCCTCGCGCACCAGTTCGAATTGCTCCTGGGCCACCAGCGTACCGCCACCGTCACGGGTGAACAGTTCGGTCAGCAGCGCGCCGTCCTCGGCATAGCTGACGATATGGCTGCGCGCCACGCCGCCACGACAGGCTTCGGCAGCGGCATCGAGCAGTTCCGCCTGATAGTTGCTGCCCAGACGCTGCAAATGTGCCGGCACTTGTTGCGGACGCAGTTCGCGCACCAGTTTGCCGTTTTCGTCGATCAGACCGAGGTCGGCGCCGAACAGCAGCAGCTTGTCGGCGCCCAGATCGATGGCGGCGCGGGTCGCCACGTCTTCGCAGGCCAGGTTGAAGATTTCACCGGTCGGCGAATACCCCAGCGGCGACAGCAATACGATGGAGCGCTCGTCAAGCAGGCGGTTGATGCCTTTGCGGTCGACCCGGCGCACTTCGCCGGTGTGGTGATAGTCGACACCTTCCAGCACGCCGATCGGCCGCGCCGTCACGAGGTTGCCGCTGGCCACCCGCAGGCGCGAGCCCTGCATCGGCGAAGAGGCCATGTCCATCGACAGCCGCGCTTCAATGGCGATGCGCAACTGGCCGACCGCATCGATCACGCACTCCAGCGTCGCGGCATCGGTGATGCGCATGCCGTGGTGGTAATGCGGGGTCAGGCCGCGTGCGGCAAGGCGGGTTTCGATTTGCGGACGCGAACCATGAACCAGTACCAGCCGCACGCCGAGGCTGTGCAGCAGCACGATGTCATGGACGATGTTGCCGAAATTCGGATGCTCCACGCCGTCGCCCGGAAGCATGACGACGAAGGTGCAATCGCGGTGAGCATTGATATAAGGAGACGCGTGGCGAAGCCAATTGACGTATTCGGGCATGAACCTGGGCCTGTAATAAATAGCAGCCGGAAAAAGGGCAGAACGGAAAACGCACAGCGGGCTGATGGTTATCGTCGGAACAGGCTTGGCGACACGCGCGCTCTCCTCATGAATACGGGTGGGTGTGTGGGCAATTTATACAGCTTTGAGACAGTAATGTTCGATCAACTGCCGCAATAGATGCACGGTAGGCTGCAAACGTGACATTTCGAGGTACTCGCCCGGTTGGTGCGCACAGGCGATGTCGCCGGGGCCGAGTACGATGGTTTCGCAGCCAAGGCGCTGAAGATAAGGCGCTTCGGTGCCGAACGCTACCGCTTCGGCCTTGTGGCCGGTGAGTTTTTCGGCAATTCGCACCAGTTCCGCGTCTTCGGCCTGTTCGAACGGCGGCACTTCGGGAAACAGCGGCGCGTAATCGATCTTCACTTTATGCCGCTCGGCGACCGGGTTGAGCTTGCGCAGAATCTCGCTGCGCAAGAGCTTGGGGTCCATCCCCGGCAACGGCCGCAGGTCGAACTCCAGCGAACACTGACCGCAGATGCGGTTGGGGTTGTCGCCACCGTGGATACAGCCGAAGTTCATGGTCGGCTGCGGCACGCTGAACTGCGGGTTGTTGAATTCGCGCTGCCACAACAGGCGCAGGCCGCGCAGTTCGCCGATGGCATCGTGCATCGCTTCGAGGGCGCTGTGCCCCAGGCGCGGATCCGACGAATGGCCGCTCTGCCCGAGGATATCGATGCGCTCCATCATGATGCCCTTGTGCATGCGGATCGGCTTGAGCCCGGTCGGCTCGCCGATCACTGCCGCCCGGCCCAGCGGTCGCCCCGCTTCGGCCAGCGCACGGGCACCGGACATCGAGCTTTCTTCATCGCAGGTGGCGAGGATCAGCAGCGGCTGCTTGAAGGATTGATCGAGCAGCGGTTGCACGGCTTCGATGATCAGGGCGAAGAAGCCCTTCATGTCGCAACTGCCGAGGCCGACCCAGCGGCCGTCGACTTCGGTGAGTTTCAGCGGGTCGGTTTTCCACAGCGCATCGTCGTACGGCACCGTGTCGCTGTGTCCGGCCAGCACCAGCCCGCCGGGGCCGCTGCCGAAACTGGCGAGCAGATTGAATTTGCCGGGGTTGACCTGCTGGATGTTGCAACTGAAACCCAGGTCGCCAAGCCAACCCGCGAGCAGATCGATCACCGCCCGGTTGGACTGGTCGAGGCCCGGCTGGGTGCAACTGACCGACGGCGTGGCGATCAGTGCAGCGAACTGGTCTTGCATGGACGGCAAAGGCATCGCTGACTCCAACTCCCGGATTGAGGTTCATCATAGAACCATCCGGCGCCGAGAATAAACCGCCGCAAAGCGTAGGAAGGTTCAGTCCTGTACACTGCACGGCCTTGGCAGCCACACATTCCCCCGGCTGCGCTCCCGATCCTGGATTTTCCGGCCATGCAGAAAGAAACCGAAATCAAACTCCGCGTCAGCCGCGAAACCCTCGCCGCCCTGCGCGAGCACCCTCTCCTGAAAAAACGCAACAAAAGTGGCTGGGAACGCCGTGAGTTGATGAATCAGTATTTCGACACGCCTGAGCGTGACCTGGCCCGGGCCAAGGTTGCCCTGCGTCTGCGCAAGGACGGCGAAGAAGTCATTCAGACCCTCAAGACCCGTGGCCAGAGCGTCGCCGGCCTGTCCGAGCGTAACGAGTACGACTGGAACCTGCCCAAAGCCAAGCTCGACGTGAAAAAACTCGACGGTGAATGCTGGCCCGAGTCCCTCGCCGAGCTGGACAAGAAAACCCTGAAGCCGATCTTCACCACCGATTTCGTCCGCGAGCGCGCCGAAATCGCCTGGGGCCGTGGCAAGACCAAAGTGGTCATCGAAGCCGCGCTGGACCTGGGCCACGTGGTAGTCGGCAAACAGAAAGAAGAAATCTGTGAGCTGGAACTGGAGCTGCGCGAAGGCGAGCCTGCCGCGCTGCTGGAACTGGCCGCCGAACTGGCCGAAACCCTGGCCCTGATGCCGTGCGACATCAGCAAGGCCGAGCGCGGCTATCGCCTGTACGACGCCAATAGCTACTCGCTGAGCCTGCCGGCGCCGGCCATTACCGCCGAAACCCCGCTGGACGACGCCTTCGCCGCCCTGGCCTGGCACTTGCTCGGCAGCAGCCAGCGTCTGGCCGAACAGTATCGCTTCAACGGCCACTGGCGCCTGTTGCAGGACTGGGTCGAGAACCTCGCGGAAATGCGCGCCCTGCTCAGCAGCCTCGGCCAGGCCGCACCGCGTCCGTCGACCCACGACTTGCGCGTTGCGCTGGACGCCTTGCTGGAAGACTGGCGCCCGCTGGTACAGGTCGGCATCGAAGACGAAGACGTGCGCAAGGCCGCGCCTGAGCAGTTCCTCGAAGAACTGGAAGACCCGCGCTGGGGCCTGTTCTCGCTGAACGCTTCGCGCTGGTTGCTGGCCCGCACCTGGACGGCTGACCGCAACACCCGTGGCAATCGCCAGGGTGCCGCGCAGTTGCAAAGCTGGCTGCCGCGCCTGCTGGGCGAAGAAGCCACTTCGCTGCAACTGCAGCGTTATCAGCAGCAGCCGGAAGATCTGGCCGAGCAATTGCCGCGCATCGAACGCATCCAGGTCTGGCTGCACCACGCGCGCAACGTGCTGGAGATCCCGGAAATGGATCGCCTGTACGGCGAGCTGAACAAACTCGCGCAACTGGCCAACGAGCCGACCATCACCGACGAACTGCTCGATGCACGCAAGCATCAGGCGATTGCGGTGTATCAGAACCGCGCCTGGAAAATGCTGTTGCGTATGTAACCCCCGGATGATGATCGTTCCCACCCGTGGGAACGATCATCAACGCAGTACCGGCAAACTCGTCGTCGACTTGATCTCCGACAACGCCACAATCGAGTTCACTTCCTGAATCCCCGGCACCAGCGACAGCTTCTCGAAAAAGAACCGCTCATACGCCTCGATGTCAGCCGCGACGATCCGCAACAGAAAATCCACCGCCCCCATCAGCACGTAACACTCCAGCACTTCGGGAAAGCCGCGAATCGCCTCGGTGAACTCAGTGAAGTTCGAACGGCCGTGGGCGTTGAGTTTGATCTCGGCGAAGATCTGCGTGTTCAGGCCGATTTTCTTGCGATCGAGCAGGGTCACCTGGCCGCGAATGATCCCCTCCTCCTTCATCCGCTGAATCCGCCGCCAGCACGGCGATTGCGACAGACCCACCTGTTCGGCGATCTGTGCGCTGGACAAGGAAGCGTCCTCTTGCAGCAGGGCGAGAATGCGCCGGTCGTAGCTGTCCAGCTCGCTGTGCATAAATAATCCCCAAAATAAGCTAATGGCGAATTGATCAACCTTACCAATCGCCTGATCAGCTCATCTTAGACAAGAAATGCCCGGCATCGAATGTAAAAATTCCTCCACTGATTCCGGAGACCTGCCATGCCACACCTCAAAGCCGTGAACACCCCCGCGCCCCGTGCCGATGTGTGGAACGCCAGCAACGCCCATTGCCTTGCGCAATACCAGATCCTGGCCGAGGCCGAGCCGGATTTGCTGGTGCGGGTGCTGAACCTGTTCGCCTTGCAGTGCCTCACCCCGGAACAGGTCAATGTCCAGCGGCTGGACGACTTGCTGTCGATCGACATCGTCATGGGTGGCCTGAGCTGGCACCGCGCCCAGGTGATCGCGGAAAAACTTCGTAACCTGATCAGCGTCTGCTCGGTGGACCTGCAAAACCCCGAAGCGGCGTGGGATGCGCCGGCACAGGCGGCCGGCTGACAAGAACCGAAACGTCTTCGTCGGGTAGTGGCCCAACGGTCGGCGGGGCCACGACTATCCTTTGCGCACTGTCGTTCAAAAGGAGCCCGCATGTCCGTTCAACTCGCCACTCAGGACCGCTGGCTGGATCTCAATGAGGTACTGCGTGAACTGGTCGCCCAGGGTTTCATCTGCCAGGACTCGGCCGAGCAGGCGTTGAATGCCCGGCGCCGGCATGCCGCCCACGGCCAGAAGCACCCGCTGGAATTCATCGCCAGCCAGCAACTGGACGACCTCAGCCGTCCGGGCAAACACCTCGACCTGGAAAGCCTGACCCTGTGGCTCGCGCAACAGGCCGGCCAGCCGTACCTGCGGATCGATCCGCTGAAGATCAACGTCGCCGCCATCACGCCGCTGATGTCCTATGCCTTTGCCCAGCGCCACAAGATCCTCGCGGTGTCGGTCGACCGCGACGCGGTGACCGTGGCCAGCGCCCAGCCCTATGTCGGCGGCTGGGAGGCCGATCTGACTCACGTGCTGAAACTGCCGATCAAACGGGTGGTGGCCAACCCGGCGGACATTCAGCGTTTCAGCGTCGAATTCTTCCGTCTCGCCAAATCGGTCAGCGGCGCCAGCAATGCCGATGCGCAGGGCGGCAACCTCGGCAACTTCGAACAACTGCTCAACCTCGGCGCCAGCGATCAGGAACCGGATGCCAACGACGCGCACATCGTCAACATCGTCGACTGGCTGTTCCAGTACGCCTTTCAGCAGCGGGCCAGTGACATCCACATCGAACCCCGGCGCGAGCAAGGCACGGTGCGTTTTCGCATCGACGGCGTGCTGCACAACGTCTATCAATTTCCGCCGCAGGTGACGATGGCCATCGTCAGCCGCCTGAAAAGCCTTGGCCGGATGAACGTCGCCGAGAAGCGCAAACCCCAGGACGGCCGGGTCAAGACCAAGACTCCGGACGGCGGTGAAGTCGAGTTGCGGCTGTCGACCCTGCCCACCGCGTTCGGCGAAAAAATGGTCATGCGAATCTTCGACCCGGAGGTGCTGCTCAAGGATTTCGATCAGCTGGGCTTTTCCGCCGACGACCTGCGGCGCTGGCAGGACATGACCCGCCAGCCCAACGGCATCATCCTGGTCACCGGCCCGACCGGTTCCGGCAAGACCACTACGCTATACACCACGCTGAAAAAACTGGCGACGCCGGAGGTCAACCTCTGCACCATCGAAGACCCGATCGAGATGGTCGAGCCGGCCTTCAACCAGATGCAGGTCCAGCACAACATCGACCTGACGTTCGCCGCCGGCGTGCGGGCGCTGATGCGGCAAGACCCGGACATCATCATGATCGGCGAGATCCGCGACCTGGAAACCGCCGAAATGGCGATCCAGGCGGCGCTGACCGGGCACCTGGTGCTCTCGACCCTGCACACCAACGACGCGCCGAGCGCCATCAGCCGTCTGCTGGAACTCGGCGTGCCGCATTACCTGATCAAGGCCACCGTGCTTGGCGTGATGGCGCAACGCCTGGTGCGCACACTGTGTCCGCACTGCAAGGCGCCGCTGACACTGGACGAAGAAGACTGGCAAACCCTGACCCGGCCGTGGCAGGCGCCGCTGCCGGGCAATGCGCAACGGGCCATCGGTTGCCTGGAGTGCCGCGACACCGGTTATCACGGTCGCGCCGGGGTCTACGAAATCATGCAACTGAGCGACAGCCTCAAGGCCTTGATCAGCCCCGACACCGATCTCACCGCGATCCGTCGCCAGGCCTTCAAGGAAGGCATGCGCAGCCTGCGATTGTCCGGCGCGCAGAAAGTCGCGGCGGGGCTGACAACGCTTGAAGAAGTATTGCGGGTGACACCACAGAGCGAGCAGAAATAGCCGCTCACGGAACCGGATCGGGGAAACGGCGATCCAACCGGTTATTCAACACCAGTGGAGTCACCCAACATGCGTCTCAAACTTGCTGTCGCCACCCTCGCCTTGCTGTCCCTCCCTGTTGGTTCAGCGATGGCCGACAGCTTTTGGCGTAACGTCATTTCGTCCGGTGCCACCACCGGCTCGACCTACCTGACCTTCAAGGATCACAAACTGATCGTTGCCGCCCAGGACGATGCTGGCAGCTTCGTCGCCAGCGACGGCGGTATCCGTGGCCCGTACCTGGAAGCGGCGATGCAGAAAGTCCGCGCCGATAACCCGGGCCTGCAGGCAACGGATATGGAACTGGCGAACGCGATTCTGGCGAAGAACGCTGTGGCGTCGGAATAAGAGGCTCACAAAAATGCCGCTCGAAATGAGCGGCATTTTTTTGCCCGCTATTCAGCGGTAATCGTCCACCGGCACGCAAGCGCAGAAGAGGTTGCGGTCGCCGTAGACGTTATCGACCCGGTTCACCGCCGGCCAATATTTGTGCGCCTTGGTGTGTGCATCCGGCGTGATGCCCTGCTCGATGCTGTACGGCCGCTCCCACACGCTGGTGATATCGGCCAGGGTATGCGGCGCCCGTTTGAGCGGGTTGTCCTCGGCCGGCCAGTTGCCGTTTTGCACCTCAGTGATTTCTGCACGAATGCTCAGCATCGCGCCGATGAAGCGATCCAGTTCGGCCTTGGACTCGCTTTCGGTCGGTTCGACCATCAAGGTGCCCGGCACCGGGAACGACATGGTCGGTGCATGAAAGCCGTAATCCATCAGGCGTTTGGCGACGTCTTCTTCGCTGATGCCGGTCTGCGCTTTCAGCGGCCGCAGATCCAGAATGCATTCGTGGGCGACCCGCTCGTTGCGGCCGGTGTACAGAACGGGGAAAGCACCGGACAGATGCTGCGCCAGATAATTGGCCGCGAGGATCGCCACCTCGCTGGCATCCGCCAGTTGTGGCCCCATCATCGCGATGTACATCCAGCTGATCGGCAGAATGCTCGCACTGCCCCACGGTGCGGCGCTGACCGCACCGTTCTGCGGATGCGGTCCGTCGATCGGAATCACCGGATGGTTGGCGACGAACGGCGCCAAGTGCGCACGCACGCCAATCGGTCCCATGCCCGGCCCGCCTCCACCGTGGGGAATGCAGAAGGTCTTGTGCAGGTTCATGTGTGACACGTCGGCGCCGATGTCCGCCGGCCGCGCCAGCCCGACCTGAGCGTTGAGGTTGGCGCCGTCCATGTACACCTGGCCGCCGTGCTTGTGGATAACTTCGCAGATTTCGCTGATGCCTTCCTCGTACACGCCGTGGGTCGACGGATAGGTCGCCATCAGGCACGACAGCTTGGCCCCGGCTTCGGACGCCTTGGCTTTCAAATCCTCCAGATCTACGTTGCCGGCGTCGTCGCACTCGACGATCACCACGCGCATCCCGGCCATCTGCGCCGAGGCCGGGTTGGTGCCGTGGGCCGAAGAAGGAATCAGGCAGATGTCGCGCCCGCCCTGCTGGCGGCTCTCGTGGTATTTGCGGATCGCCAGCAACCCGGCGTACTCGCCCTGGGCGCCGGAGTTGGGCTGCATGCAGATTGCATCGAACCCGGTGATCGCACACAGCCAGCGCTCCAGCTCTTCGATCATCAGCGTGTAACCGACCGCCTGCTCCCGGGGCACGAACGGGTGCAGGTTGGCGAATTGCGGCCAGGTGATCGGGATCATCTCGCTGGTGGCGTTGAGTTTCATGGTGCAGGAGCCCAGCGGAATCATCGACTGGTTAAGCGCCAGATCCTTGTTCTCCAGTTGCTTGAGGTAGCGCAGCATCTCGGTTTCGCTGTGATGGGCGTTGAACACCGGGTGGCGCAGGTACGGCGTGCTGCGTTGCAGCGTGTCGGGAATGCCGGAGGCCAGCGTTTCAGCGTCGAGATCAGCGACGTTCAACCCGTGATCGGCGCCCAGCAGCACATCGAACAGTCTGGCCACGGTGCTTTCATCACAGGTCTCGTCAAGGCTCAGACCCAGTCGGCCACGACCGAGGATGCGCAGGTTGATCTGCGCGGCCCGGGCGCTTTCGATGATCGCGGTTTGCGCCCCGCCCACGTCCAGCGTGAGGGTGTCGAAGAAGTGTTGGTTGAGGCGCTGGATGCCATGGCGGTCGAGCCCGGCGGCGAGAATGCAGGTCAGCCGGTGCACGCGCTGGGCGATTCGTTTCAGCCCTTCCGGGCCGTGATAGACCGCATAGAAACTGGCGATGTTGGCCAACAGGACCTGGGCAGTGCAGATGTTCGAATTGGCCTTCTCCCGACGAATATGCTGCTCGCGGGTTTGCAGGGCCATGCGCAGCGCGACGTTGCCACGGGCATCTTTCGATACGCCGATGATCCGCCCGGGAATCGCTCGTTTGTATTCCTCGCGACTGGCGAAAAACGCCGCGTGCGGGCCGCCGTAACCCATCGGCACACCAAAGCGCTGGGATGAACCGAACACCACGTCGGCACCCAGTTCGCCCGGCGGGGTCAGCAGCAACAGACTCAACAGGTCGGTCGCCACGCAGGCCAGCGCCTGCTGCGCGTGCAGGTGATCGATCAAGGGTCGCAGGTCGCGGATCTCGCCGTGGGTGTCGGGGTATTGCAGCAATGCGCCGAACACCTGGTGCTGCTTCAAGTTATCCACAGCGTCGACGATCAGCTCGAAGCCGAAGCCTTCGGCGCGGGTCTGCACCACGGAAATGGTCTGGGGATGACAGTTTTCGTCGACGAAGAACAGATTGCTCTTCGACTTCGCCACGCGCTTGGCCAGGGCCATGGCTTCCGCGGCGGCGGTGGCTTCATCGAGCAGCGAAGCGTTGGCCAGTTCAAGGCCGGTGAGGTCAATGGTCAGTTGCTGAAAGTTGAGCAACGCTTCGAGCCGGCCCTGAGCGATTTCCGGTTGGTAAGGCGTGTAAGCCGTGTACCAACCGGGATTTTCCAGCACGTTGCGCAGGATGACGGTCGGCGTCAGGGTGCCGTGGTAGCCTATGCCGATCAGGCTGGTCCAGACCTGGTTCTGTTCGGCATAACCGCGCAGTTTGGCCAGCGCTGCCTGTTCGTCCAGCGCCGGCGACAGGTCCAGCTCGCGGTTGAGGCGAATGCCCGGCGGCACGGTCTGTTCGATCAGTTCGACCCGGCTGCCGAGGCCGAGGCTGTCGAGCATCGCCTGTTGCTCGGCGGCATCGGGGCCGAGGTGGCGGCGCAGAAAGGCATGGGGATCGCGTAACTGGCTCAGGGATGGCAACTGGGACATGACGGGCTCTCTCTTGGCTGGCGGCTCGGCGTCAATGCAACACGGTCAAACCAGCATAGCAGCCACCCCGACGGCAAAAGTCCCGGGCAGAAAAAAGCCCCGACGGGTCGGGGCTTTGGAGTCTCGCCTGCAGCTTACTCGCCGATGGCAGCCTTGTAGGCGGCCGCGTCGAGCAGCTTGTCCAGCTCGGCCTTGTCGCTTGGCTTGAGCTTGAAGATCCACGCGGCGTACGGATCGTTGTTCAGTTCTTCCGGCGAACCGGCCAGGTCTTCGTTGACGGCAATCACTTCGCCACCGACCGGGGAGTAGATGTCGGAAGCGGCCTTGACCGACTCGACGACACCGGCGGTATCACCGGCGGCGAACACCTTGCCCACTTCTGCCAGCTCGACAAACACCACATCACCCAACGCTTCCTGGGCGTGATCGCTGATGCCCACGGTGACGGTGCCGTCGGCTTCAAGGCGCGCCCATTCATGACTTTCGGCAAAACGCAGTTCAGCTGGAATGTTGCTCATGCTCGGTGTCCTCAAGAAATTGTCAGCGGTCGTGCCCGCCGGAAAAGGTTTAGATCAGGGTTTTGCCGTGACGGACAAAGGTCGGTTTGACCACTCGTACCGGATACCACTTGCCACGGATTTCCACTTCGGCGCGGTCGGCAGTCGCCATCGGTACACGCGCCAGGGCAATCGACTTGCTAAGCGTAGGAGAGAAACTACCACTGGTGATCTCCCCTTCGCCAACATCAGCGATACGAACCACCTGATGAGCCCGCAAAACCCCGCGCTCCTCAAGCACCAAACCGACCAGTTTGTGCTGCACACCAACGGCTTTTTCCGCCTCCAGCGCATCGCGACCGATGAAGCGGCGCGTGGCCGGTTCCCAGGCGATGCTCCAGGCCATGTTCGAGGCCAGTGGCGAAATGTCCTGATGGATGTCCTGGCCGTACAAGTTCATGCCGGCTTCGACCCGCAGCGTGTCGCGAGCGCCGAGACCAATGGGGGAAATGCCGGCGCCCACCAGATCGTTGAAAAATCCGGGGGCCTGATCGGCCGGCAGGGCAATTTCCAGACCGTCCTCACCGGTGTAGCCGGTGCGCGCAATGAACCAGTCGCCGTCGACATGGCCTTCAAAAGGCTTGAGCATCTGGATCAGATTGGCGCGGGACTGGGTCACAAGCTCGGCAATCCTGTGCCGGGCATGGGGACCTTGAATGGCGAGCATCGCCAGTTCGGAGCGTTCGGTCATCTGAACATCGAAGCTGCCCAACTGTGCCTGCATCCAGGCCAGGTCCTGATCGCGGGTGGAGGCATTGACCACCAGACGATAACCGTCTTCGAGGCGGTAGACGATCATGTCGTCGACGATGCCGCCGCGCTCGTTGAGCATGGTGCTGTACAACGCACGGCCGGGGCTGTGCAGGCGTTCGACGTCATTGGCCAGCAAATGCTGGAGCCAGGCCTTGGCCTGGGGGCCGGTGACATCGATCACGGTCATGTGGGAAACATCGAACACCCCGCAATCGCGACGCACCTGATGGTGCTCCTCGACCTGCGAGCCGTAATGCAGGGGCATGTCCCAACCGCCAAAATCGACCATCTTCGCGCCGAGGGCGAGATGCAGGTCATACAGAGGCGTACGCTGTCCCATGGGTTTCTCCTTCCGGGCGTGGCGAAGGTGCGGAGCGCTGCTGCACGGTTCGGAAAACCCTGTAAAAAAGGGCCTTCAGCCGATTTCAGCGACAGGGTCTGTCAGACGGACCGCACCGAATGCCGCGCATTGTAGCCGCATGATTCAGGACTGACGACTAAGTGTTTCTGTGCGCTGAGCGTCGGATCAAACCGATGACCGGCAACAGACCGACCAATACCAGGGTCAGCGCCGGCAACGACGCCCTCGCCCATTCGCCTTCGCTGGTCATTTCGAAGATCCGCACCGCCAGTGTGTCCCAGCCAAACGGGCGCATCAGCAAGGTCGCGGGCATTTCCTTAAGCACATCGACGAACACCAGCAAGGCGGCGCTGAGCGTGCCGGGCAGCAGCAACGGCAGATACACTTTGAAAAACAGTCGCGGCCCACTGACACCCAGGCTACGTGCCGCTTCAGGCAAAGAGGGCCGTATACGCGCCAGACTGCTTTCCAGCGGCCCATAGGCCACCGCCACGAAACGCACCAGATACGCCAGCAGCAGCGCCGCCAGACTGCCCAGCAGCAACGGTTTGCCCGCCCCGCCGAGCCAGCCGGACAGCGGAATCACCAGCTCTCGGTCCAGATAACTGAATGCCAGCATGATCGACACTGCCAGCACCGAGCCCGGCAAGGCATAACCGAGATTGGCCAGACCGACTGCGGAGTTGATCGTCCGGGTCGGCGCCAGACGCCGGGCGAAGGCCAGCAACATCGCCACGCTGACCGTGATCAGCGCCGCCATGCCGCCCAGATACAACGTATGGAGAATCAGCCCGGCGTAGCGCTCATCCAGGTCGAAGCGCCCGCGCTGCCAGAACCACACCACCAGTTGCAGCACCGGAATGACAAACGCGCAGGCGAACACCAGACCGCACCAGCCGGTCGCCGCCCAGGCCTTGGGCCCGCGCAGGTGATACAGCGCCTTGACCCGTGGCCGCTCGTTACTCGCCCGATTGGCGCCGCGCGCGCGACGTTCGCCGTACAACACCAGCATCACCACCAGCAGCAACAGGCTGGCCAGTTGCGCAGCGCTGGGCAGACTGAAAAAGCCGTACCAGGTCTTGTAGATGGCAGTGGTGAAGGTGTCGAAGTTGAACACCGACACCGCACCGAAATCCGCCAGCGTTTCCATCAGCGCCAGCGCCACACCAGCACCGATGGCCGGCCGCGCCATCGGCAATGCGACACGCCAGAACGCTTGCCACGGTGACTGACCGAGCACTCGCGCCGCTTCCATCAGGCCCTTGCCCTGAGCCAGGAACGCAGTACGCGCCAATAGATAAACGTAGGGATAAAACACCAGCACCAGCACCAGAATCACGCCACCGGTGGAGCGCACTCGCGGCAGGCGCAGGCCGCTGCCGAACCCTTCGCGCAGCAGGGTTTGCACGGGGCCTGCGAAGTCCAGCAGTCCGACGAAGACGAATGCCAGCACGTAGGCCGGGATGGCGAACGGCAGCATCAGCGCCCAGTCGAGCCAGCGGCGACCGGGGAATTCGCAGAGGCTGGTGAGCCAGGCGAGGCTTACGCCGATCAGCGTTACACCGATGCCTACGCCGAGGACCAGCGTCAACGTATTGCCCAGCAGACGCGACATCTGGGTTTCCCACAGGTGCGACCAGATCTGGTGATCGATGGTTTGCCATGAGAGCAGGAGCACGCTGAGGGGGAGCAGCACCAACGCGGCGATGGCGAAGACGATGGGGTACCAGCGGCGTTGGGCGGGGTGGGCCAAGGAAACAGTCTCGTTCAAATGATTGTGCCCACGCTCTGCGTGGGCACACATTCTGTGACGCTCTGCGTCACGCTGTCGATGATGCGACGCAGAGCGTCGAGGGCTGCATTCCCACACACGGTTCGACGTGGGAACGATCAAACAGTGCTGTCAGGAAAGACTCAGTTCCAACCCGCCCGATCCATCATCCGGATCGCTTCAGCCTGTCGCTTGCCCGCCACTTCAACCGGCAGCGTATCAGCCACGAACTGCCCCCACGCCGCCACTTCTTCCGAAGCCTTCACCGCCGGATTCGCCGGGAACTCCTGGTTCACATCGGCAAAGATCTTCTGCGCCTCAGGCGTGGTCATCCACTCGACCAGCGCCTTGGCCGCTTCCGGGTGCGGCGCATGTTTGGTCAGGCCGATGCCCGAGAGGTTGACGTGCACGCCACGATCCGCCTGATTCGGCCAGAACAGTTTCACCGGCAGTTCCGGCTTCTGCTTGTGCAGGCGACCGTAGTAGTAGGTGTTGACGATGCCGACGTCGCACTGGCCGGCGTTGATCGCTTCCAGCACCGCGACGTCATCGGAGAACACGTCGGTGGACAGGTTGTTGACCCAGCCCTTTAGGATCTGCTCGGTCTTCTCGGCGCCGTGGACTTCGATCATGGTGGCGGTCAGCGACTGGTTGTAGACCTTCTTCGCCGTGCGCAGGCACAGGCGACCTTCCCAGTTCTTGTCGGCCAATGCTTCGTAGGTGGTCAGTTCGCCCGGTTTCACCCGTTCGGTGGAGTAGGCGATGGTCCGCGCGCGCAGGCTCAGGCCGGTCCAGGCGTGGCTGGACGAGCGATATTGCAGGGGAATGTTGGTGTCGATGGTTTTCGAGGTGAACGGCTGGAGAATGCCCATCTGCTCGGCCTGCCAGAGGTTGCCGGCATCGACGGTCAACAGCAGGTCGGCGGTGGCGTTCTCGCCTTCGGCCTTGATCCGCTGCATCAGCGGCGCTTCCTTGTCGGTGATGAACTTGATCTTCACCCCGGTCTTGGCGGTGTAGGCATCGAACACCGGCTTGATCAGCTCATCAATACGCGAGGAGTAGACCACCACCTCGTCGGCGGCCTGGGCGGCGGTGCTGCCGATCAGGGTCAGGGCCAGTGCGGTCAGAACACGCTTGGATGCCAACATGGGAGCGGTCTCTCGGTCGGGAAAAGTGGCCCAAATGATAAGGACTCACATTTACCAGCTCAATCGAACACTTTCCCAAGGAGTTACCAGATGTTGCACAACATTTGTCAGGCCTTGGCCAAGGCCGGCAAGTCGCCGGTCAGCCCCAATGCTTCACGCACGAACAACGCCTTGGCCTCAGGCATCTGCTCAACGATTTTCAGCCCGGTATTACGCAACCAGCGCAGCGGCAGCGGATCAGCCTGGAACAACCGCTCGAAGCCTTCCATCGCGGCCATCAGCGCCAGGTTGTGCGGCATGCGCCGGCGTTCGTAGCGGCTCAGGACTTTCCCGTCCGCCAGGCGTTCGCCGCGTTCGTTGGCCTGCAACAAGACTTCGGCCAGCACCGCGGCGTCAAGGAAGCCGAGATTCACGCCCTGCCCCGCCAACGGGTGAATGGTGTGCGCGGCATCGCCGATCAGCGCCAGGCCTTCGGCCACGTAGCGTTTGGCGTGGCGTTGACGCAGCGGCACACACAGGCGCGGGTCAGCGCTGATGACCTCGCCGAGGCAACCTTCGAACGCGCGCTCCAGCTCGCGGCAGAAATCCGCCTCATCCAGCGCCATCAGCCGTTCGGCTTCGCTCGGCGTGGTCGACCAGACGATCGAGCACCAGTCCTGCTGCCCGCTACGCTCCAGCGGCAGAAACGCCAGCGGCCCGTGATCGGTGAAACGCTGCCACGCGGTCATGCGGTGCGGCTTGCTGCTGCGCACGCTGGTGACGATGGCGTGGTGCAAGTAATCCCATTCGCGAGTGGCGACGCCGGTCAGACGGCGCACGGCGGAGTTGGCGCCGTCCGCCGCGATCACCAGCGGCGCGCGCAAAGTGCGGCCGTCGGCCAGGGTCAGCAGCCAGTCGTCACCGGACCGGCGCATCTGCTCCAGCCGCGCGTTGGCCAGCAGACCCAGGTCGCAATCATGCAGACGGTCGAGCAAGGCATCCTGGACCACGCGGTTTTCGACAATGTGGCCGAGCGCCTCGGCGTGCACGCTGCTGGCCGAGAAGTGAATCTGGCCGGTGCCGCTGCCGTCCCAGACGTGCATGTCGGTGTAAGGGCTGCTGCGTCGGCTGACGATGCCGTCCCACACGCCGAGGCGATCGAGGATCCGCTGGCTGGCCGCCGACAGCGCGCTCACCCGCGGCTCGAACGGCGCATCGCCGTCGAAGGGTTTGACGCTCAACGGGCTGCCGTCGAGCAGCAGCACTTCCAGCCCGCTGCCCTGCAACGCCAGCGCCAAAGCACTGCCGACCATTCCGGCTCCGACAATCAGCACATCCGCGCGCATTTCCATGCTTTAAGCCTGTCTCGCTGGCGGCTTGAGCCGCACGTAAAGGGTTTTACCGACCCGCGCCACCAGGTTGCCGGCGCCGTCATGAATGTCGACCTGCAACTGCGGCAGGTATTTCTCGCCACTGGCGGTCTGCCGACGGATCTCGTCGAGCAGGGTATCGTCGATGTTGAACCGGGCGAACACCGGGCCTTTGCCCGGCGATATGAAATCAATGTCGGCGGCCTTGTCCCAGACGATGTACCGCGAGCCGAGGTTCTCCATGAGCATCAACATGAAGAACGGGTCGACCATCGAATACAGGCTGCCGCCGAACTGGGTGCCGACGTAATTGCGGTTGTACCAGCCCAGGCCCATCGAGACCCGGATGTCACGAAAGTCATCGCTGATGTGCTGCACCCGGACACCGGCGCCGAAGTACGGCGGGTAGAGCGTCATGATCCAGCGCATCAGCCGCGCCTTGCCAAACCGTCTGATCAGCCACTCACGCATCCGGCCGCGTCCCCAGCCCCATGGCCTGACGGGCGAACCAGCGTTTGGCCGGCGGCAGCAGATCGAGGCCGAGCAGGCCGATGTTGCGCCCCAGCGACACCAGCGGCTGGGTGCTGCCGAACAGGCGCGTGACCTGATCGGAGAAGCCCACGGTGAGATCCTGATCGAGACGCTGACGCTCGCGATAGGCCTGCAACGTGGCGAAATCCCCCAGCGGTTTGTCGCTGGTCAGCAGCGCCGCAGCCAGCGCATCGGCATCGCGCAGGGACAGGTTGAAACCCTGCCCGGCAATCGGATGCAGACTGTGGGCAGCGTTACCGAGGACCGCCAGATGCGAACGCACCTGCTCTTCGGCCTCCACCAGCGCGAGCGGATACAAATGTCGCGCGCCGACCTGCTTCAGGGTGCCGAGGCGGTAACCGAATACGCCTTGCAGCTCGCTGAGGAAATCACGCTCGCTCAGATCCGCCAGCCGTTGCGCGTCCATGCCCAGACGGGTCCAGACCAGCGCGCAGCGGTTCTCCGGCAGCGGCAGCAGCGCCATCGGGCCTTCATCGGTGAAACGCTCGAACGCCATGCCGTTGTGCGCTTCGCTCGGGGTGATGTTGGCGATCAGCGCGCTCTGGTTATACGGGCGCTTGCGCACGTTGATGCCCAGTTGCTCGCGCAGACCGGAACGACCGCCATCGGCGAGCACCGCCAGATCGCACTCGACGGTAGTTTCGTCGTTGAGGGTCAGGCGATAGCCGTCGGGCAGCGGCTCCATGCGGGAAACTTCCGCCGGGCAGCGCCAACTGATCACGTCTTTGTCGAGGTGCTGCCACATGCACTGGCCGAGCCAGGCGTTTTCTACCACATAGCCGAGCGCCGGGACGCCCTCTTCCATCGCCGACAGGCGAGCAGTGGAGAAACGACCACGGTCGGACACATGAATCTGCTTGATCGGCTCGGCGCGGCGGGAGATTTCCTGCCACACGCCCAGCCGCTGATAAATCTGCCGCGAACCGAAAGACAGCGCCGAGGAGCGCGCGTCATAGCTTGGCTGCCAGGTGTCACCGGGGGCGAACGGTTCGATCAGCACGATCTTCCAGCCACGGGCCTTGGCCCCGGCCTGCAAGGCCAACGCCAGACTGGCGCCGACCAGACCGCCACCGATGATTGCCAGATTGACCCGACTCATGCCGCGCAGGCCCGTGCTTGCGCCATCAGGGCTTCGATCTCGGCGACGGTTTTCGGCACGCCGCCGGTCAGGATTTCACAACCGCTCTTGGTCACTACCACGTCATCCTCGATGCGCACGCCAATGCCGCGCCATTTCTTCGCTACGTTCTGATTGTCCGGGGCGATGTAGATGCCCGGCTCCACCGTCAGCGCCATGCCGACTTCCAGCACCCGCCATTCGCCGCCGACCTTGTATTCGCCGACGTCATGCACATCCATCCCCAGCCAGTGGCCGGCGCGGTGCATGTAAAACGCCTTGTAGGCTTCGGAGGCGATCAACTCGTCCACCTCGCCCTGCAACAGCCCCAGCTTCACCAGCCCGGTGGTGATGACCCGAACCGTGGCTTCGTGCGCCTGGTTCCAGTGCTTGTTCGGAGCGATTTCGGCGAACGCCGCTTCCTGCGAGGCCAGCACCAATTCGTAGATCGCTTTCTGCTCGGCGGAAAACTTGCCGTTGACCGGCCAGGTGCGGGTGATGTCGCTGGCGTAGCAGTCGATCTCGCAACCGGCGTCGATCAGCACCAGATCGCCGTCCTTGAGCAACGCGTCATTCTGCTGGTAATGCAGGATGCAGCTGTTGCGCCCGGCAGCGACGATCGAACCATAAGCCGGCATCTTCGCCCCGCCCTTGCGGAACTCGTAATCCAGTTCGGCTTCGAGGCTGTACTCGTACAGCCCGGCACGACTGGCCTGCATCGCCCGGATGTGAGCCTGGGCGGAAATCCGCGCCGCTTCGCGCATCACCTTCACTTCTGCCGCCGATTTATACAGGCGCATGTCGTGCAGCAGGTGATCCAGGGCAACGAATTCGTTCGGCGGCTGGGCGCCGAGGTGCGCCTTGGAGCGGATCACGTTGATCCAGTCCATCAGGTGACGGTCGAATTCGGGGTTGCTGCCCATCGCCGAATACACCCGGTCGCGGCCTTCGATCAGGCCCGGCAGGATGTCGTCGATGTCGGTGATGGGGAAAGCGTCGTCGGCGCCGAAATCGCGGATCGCGCCTTCCTGGCCGGCGCGCAGGCCGTCCCAGAGTTCGCGTTCGGCGTTGCGTTCACGGCAGAACAGCACGTACTCGCCGTGTTCGCGACCGGGCATCAGGACGATGACCGCCTGTGGCTCGGGGAAACCGCTGAGGTACTGGAAGTCGCTGTCCTGGCGATAGACGTGCTCGACGTCGCGGTTGCGGATGGCGACCGCGGCGGCCGGCAGGATCGCGATACTGTTGGGTTCCATCTGCGCCATCAGCGCCTTGCGGCGCCGGGCGTATTCCGCTTTCGGGATATGGATCATGGGCAGATGGCTTTCCCTGGCACGCGATCAGTGCAGCGACGGCTTGGCCGCTGGCGGCACGTCGGCCTTTTTGGTTTCGGAGAACAGCAGCAGCGGAGCGACACGCAGGTACTCCATGACTTCCATATAGTCGCTTTCGCCGTCTTCGGATTCTTCGAGTGCGTCTTGCACCTGGGAGATCGCTGCAAGATCCTGCAACACTTCGGTGGCCTCGGTGCTCAGCATGCTGCTGTCGCGGCAGTTCAGGCCGAACCCAGTGAGGAAGCCCTGGCACCATTGGCCCAGCGCGGCGGCACGCTCGGCCAGAGGCGTGTCATCGTTCGGCAGCAGCAGAACCACGGTGACGTCATCGCCGGTGAGTTCGCTCTTGACCATTTCCTGCAGACCGATCAGCGCGTTGCGGACGTTGTCCTGCGGCTCGCTTTCGAGCAGCTCGGCGGCATCGATCAGCCACTCTTCGGCATTGAAGCCGGCGCCGGCGCAACTGCGGCCCAGCAACAGGCCGTGCAGTTCGGCAGGCGAAACGGAATGACCGCTGGAGTTCAGCAGGGTGGCAAAGCCTTGGTACGGGGAATTCTGAATGGGCATGGGCAGCTAGGCGCCAGACGGCGCTATGTCTAGAATGAAGGCCTTGTATCCTACATCGACAGACTCGCCAAGACCATTAAAGGCTGTCCGCCAGCCAAACCCATCAGACCGAATCAGTGGACACAATGGAAGACACCGACCTGCAAGCGCTGATGGCCAGACTCGAACTGCTGATTACCCGAGTCGAGCAACTAAAGAGTCAAAATGCACTCTTACTTGCTCAGGAAAAGACCTGGCGCGAGGAACGCGCGCACCTCATTGAAAAAAACGAAATCGCCCGGCGTAAGGTCGAATCGATGATTTCGCGCCTCAAGGCCCTGGAGCAAGACTCATGAGTTCAAGCAATAGCGTTACCGTGCAGATCCTCGACAAAGAGTATTCGATCATCTGCCCCCAGGAAGAGCGCAGCAATCTGATCAGCGCCGCCCGCTACCTGGACGGCAAGATGCGCGAGATCCGCAGCAGCGGCAAAGTCATCGGCGCCGACCGCATCGCCGTAATGGCCGCGCTGAACATCACCCACGACCTCTTGCACAAAGAAGAGCGCCCGGACATCCAGGCCAGCGGCTCGACCCGTGAACAGGTGCGTGACTTGCTCGATCGTGTCGATCTGGTGCTGGCGACCGATCCGGACGTCACCAAGGGCTGATTCGCCAGGCCGCTTGAGTTATACTCGCCGCACTCCCTGGGGTGCTTGCCAGTTGACGATGTCCCTGAGCCGATTTGCACTACCCTGGGGGTTGCACGTTGGGCTGGTGTGCATGTCCGCCAGACGGAAAGCCTTAAAGCCTACTGCATCCTCCACCTTGAACTCTCGGGTTCAAGGGCTAAGTCGACAGCGGCTCATCCGGGGAGCCTGATTCGAATCCGATGCCGGTGCATGCCGGCATCGGATTTTTTATGCGTACGTTTTCGTCCCCACCCTGCCGAAGCCGAACCATGACCGAACCCGCGTTGCTGCCCCGCCCCCAACTGCGCCGCCTGCTGCGCAAGGCCCGTCGCTCGTTGACGCGAAGCGAGCAGCGCCAGGCCGCCGAAGGTCTGTACAGGCAACTGGCACAAGACCCGCACTTTCGCCGGGCGAAACACATTTCCCTGTACCTGCCGACCGACGGTGAAATCGACCCGCGCCTGTTGCTGCGCGCTGCCCAGCGTCGCGGCAAGAAAACCTACCTGCCGGTGCTCAGTGCCTGGCCACGAACCAAAATGGTCTTTCAGCAGATCCGCCCCGGCGAAAAGCTCAAACCCAACCGTTTCCGCATCCTTGAGCCGCGCGCCAATCTGGCCCGTCAGCGCAAGGTCTGGGCACTGGATCTGGTGTTGTTGCCACTGGTGGGATTCGACGATGTCGGCGGGCGCCTGGGCATGGGCGGCGGATTCTACGACCGTAGCCTGGCGTATCTGGCCCGACGCCAGAACTGGCGCAAGCCGACGCTGTTGGGGCTGGCCCATGAATGTCAGAAGGTCGAACGTCTCGCGCAAGCGAGCTGGGATGTACCGTTGCAGGGAACGGTGACAGACAAGGCGTGGTATTTCGCAGGATAGACGCCGCGTAGATCAGCGGCGTCGAAAAGGCAGTTTCAGCGCTTGAAAGCTGTCGACTGTTGTACTTGTTGCGCCACTTCAATCGGTGCATCGGCCTTGTTGGCCCACAGACTTTGCGCATAACCGGTGGTCACGACGCCCAGACCGAACAAAATTACCAAAGTCCACAGCAAATCCGGTTTGCGTTTCATCGATTGCCCCCCTCAAGGCACATCATCACGATGACAGCAGCGGTTTCCATTCGTAGGCCGTGCAGCAGCGTCAAGCTTTAAAGGCCGGCATTTTGCGACAACGTGAACCGTCGCGCAAATGCTGACGTCAACCGACCGTCGGTTTGTCATAAAATTGCCGGACAACCTGCCCAATGACCGCTTCAGGAGCACACACCATGGCCTACTGGCTGATGAAATCCGAGCCCGACGAGCTCTCGATCAAGGGCCTGGAAAAGCTCGGCAAAGCGCGCTGGGACGGGGTTCGCAACTATCAGGCACGCAATTTCCTGCGCGCCATGGCGGTGGGGGACGAGTTCTTTTTCTACCATTCCAGCTGCCCGGAGCCGGGGATTGCCGGAATCGGCAAAATAATCGAAGCCGCGTACCCGGATCCCACCGCACTGGAACCGGAAAGCCATTACTTCGACCCGAAAGCCACGCCGGAGAAGAACGCCTGGAGCGCGATCGATATCGCCCACGTGGAGACTTTCAACCGGGTCTTGAAGCTGGATTATCTGAAGCAGCAGACCGCGCTGGCCGAGATGCCGCTGGTGCAAAAGGGTTCGCGGCTGTCGGTGATGCCGGTGACCGCCGAGCAGTGGGCGGCGGTGATGGCGCTCAAACCCTGAATCATCCTTCGCCTGACAAAATGCCTTCGCGGGCAAGCCCGCTCCCACAGGTATTTCTGGTGGTCACAAATAATGTGTTCACTAAAAATCCCTGTGGGAGCTGCGGTGCGACGATTCGACTTGCCAGCGATGGGGACCGCCCTGACAACGAATGCCTTACTGAATGATCAGGTTATTGAACAACAGATCTTCAACCACCGGCTTGCCGGTCTCGTCATTCATCACTTGCTGGGTCTGCTTCAAGGCTTCCTGACGCAGTTTTTCCTTGCCTTCGATGCTGCCCATCGCATCGGTGGTCTGCTGAGTGAACAGCGCCACCAGTTGATTGCGGATCAGCGGCTCGTTGGCCTTGACCAGTTTGGTCGCCTCTTCGCCAGTCACCCGCAGTGCCACGTCGGCCTTGTAGACCTTGAGCTTCGGAGTGCCATCGAGCCCGTAGTTGCCCACGAACGGCGGGCTCAGGGTGATGTAGTTGACCTTCGGCGCCTCGCCCTCTTTGGCTTCTTCGGCCAGCGCTGCCACAGGCAGAGACAGGGCCAGCAACAACATGATCCACGCTTTCACAATTCGCTCCTTATCCGGTTTGCGGCCTAGCATAACGACCCGCCGCGCAAGCACAAGCTTATGGCGGACTATCAGGGCCGGGCATGCTCGTTGACCCGTTGACTGCCACACCTACACTTATCGGCCATCACTTCCAAAGGAATAGCCCTGATGAAAGCCGTGCTGTGCAAAGCCTTCGGCCCTGCCGAATCGCTGGTGCTGGAAGACGTCGCCAGTCCTGTCGCCAAGAAGAACGAAATCCTGCTGGACGTGCACGCCGCCGGGGTCAACTTCCCGGACACGCTGATCATCGAGGGCAAGTACCAGTTCAAACCGCCCTTCCCGTTCTCGCCGGGTGGCGAAGCCTCCGGCGTGGTCAGGGAAGTGGGTGAAAAGGTCAGTCACCTGAAAGTCGGTGACCGGGTCATGGCCCTGACCGGCTGGGGCAGCTTCGCCGAGCAGGTCGCGGTGCCGGGCTACAACGTGCTGCCGATCCCGCCATCGATGGATTTCAACACCGCCGCCGCCTTCAGCATGACCTACGGCACGTCGATGCACGCCCTCAAGCAGCGCGGCAATCTGCAACCGGGCGAAACCCTGCTGGTACTCGGCGCCTCCGGCGGCGTTGGCCTGGCCGCCGTGGAAATCGGCAAAGCCATGGGCGCCCGGGTGATCGCCGCCGCCAGCAGCGCGGAAAAACTCTCGGTGGCCAAGGCTGCCGGTGCCGACGAACTGATCAACTACAGCGAAACCAGCCTCAAGGACGAAATCAAGCGCCTGACCGACGGCCAGGGCGCGGATGTGATCTACGACCCTGTCGGCGGCGACCTGTTCGACCAGGCCATCCGCGCCATCGCCTGGAACGGCCGCCTGCTGGTGGTCGGCTTCGCCAGCGGACGCATTCCCGAACTGCCGGTCAACCTCGCCCTGCTCAAAGGCGCTGCGGTACTCGGCGTGTTCTGGGGCTCCTTCGCCCAGCGCCAGCCGCAGGACAACGCGGCGAATTTCCAGCAATTGTTCGGCTGGTTTGCCGAGGGCAAGCTCAAGCCGCTGGTGTCGCAGGTCTATCCGCTGGGCAATGCCGCGCAGGCGATCAATGATCTCGGGCAGCGCAAGGCCGTGGGCAAGGTGGTGGTCAGCGTGCGCTAAACAGAAAAAGCTGTCTGGCCATACACCTGACCAGACAGGCATGCGCTGTTCTCATAAAACCTTACGAATGTCTTCCGGCAGAAGGGTTACGTACTTAAGGCCTGGACTCTTTTGGCAACGCATCACAATGCCGGGAACACGCTTGTTCATTTTGGCAATCATCGCCAAACGTTGCTCCATTGGGATCTGCCTCTGGAAAAACGTACTTGCCAGATAGCCGCGCACGTAATGAAACGGTGCAGCATCCATCCAGGAATGTTTTGGGTAATGCGCCAGCAAACTGTTGAACTCACGACATTTGAGATCTTTTAGCCACAGGTTCACGCCTTCAGGAGAATCGAATCCGAACGTCATCGGCGCGATGATTTCCTGTTCTGGCGGGCGCTCTCCTTCAACAGTCCACGGTTTAAAGCGCCATTGCGCCAGAGCGTTTTTCACCGCATCGGACAGTTCGGCATGATCGCTTTTCAAAATTCCGACCTTACTCACTGCGCCGTCCGCACTGACGATGAAGCTTACTTTGACTCCTCCGGTAAACCCGGCCCGTTGCAGTCCCGGCGGGTAGATGGGTTTCGGAT
Source organism: Pseudomonas sp. 3-2 (assembly GCF_019710535.1). NCBI lineage: Bacteria > Pseudomonadati > Pseudomonadota > Gammaproteobacteria > Pseudomonadales > Pseudomonadaceae > Pseudomonas > Pseudomonas sp. 3-2. The sequence continues at coordinate 6,141,314 of NZ_CP081200.1, forward strand.
TATGTTCCGGAATCAAGAACACTTCAGCCGCCCTGGAACTGGCGGCCACCAACAGCAAAATCAACAACACACACCACGGCATAACCCCTCCCCTTGCGACCCGAATGCCCGATCAGGCATCTGCGAAAAGGTTAAGGTGCCGCCAGCCAAAACAGAACGTCGTCGCTTCTGCGTTGGAAGCAGGACATTTCCTCGAGTTCTGCCCTACAACGCACTGGAACCCCGCAGGAAGACGCCGAGGTAACCTTTCCCACAACGCCCTGCACTTATATCTGAGCGACATGTTCATAAAGGAACGCGCGACATCCAACATTTCCACTGTTTTGCCGATGGGAAGCGGTGCTATTTTCGGTAACGAAACTGTAACATTCGCATCCGCAGTCAAAACAAGAAATCTGGAGCTCTTGAATGTTTGCTTTCTTTCGTCCTGCCGCACATCAGGCTCCATTGCCTGAAGAAAAAATCGACAGCACCTACCGACGCCTGCGTTGGCAGATCTTCGCCGGCATCTTCTTTGGCTATGCGGGTTATTACCTGTTGCGCAAGAACTTCTCGCTGGCAATGCCGTACCTGATCGACGAAGGCTACAGCCGTGGCGACCTGGGCCTGGCGATGTCAGCCATCGCCATCGCCTACGGTCTGTCCAAGTTCCTCATGGGCCTGGTGTCCGACCGCTCCAACCCGCGTTACTTCCTGCCGTTCGGCCTGCTGGTCTCGGCCGGGGTGATGTTCATTTTCGGTTTCGCGCCCTGGGCAACCTCCAGCGTGACCATGATGTTCATCCTGCTGTTTATCAACGGCTGGGCCCAGGGCATGGGCTGGCCGCCGAGCGGACGCACGATGGTGCACTGGTGGTCGCAGAAGGAACGTGGCGGCGTGGTGTCGGTGTGGAACGTGGCGCATAACGTCGGTGGCGGCCTGATCGGCCCGCTGTTCCTGATCGGCATGGGCCTGTTCAACGACTGGCACGCAGCGTTCTACGTCCCGGCTGCCGTCGCCCTGGCGGTAGCAGTGTTCGCTTTCGTGACCATGCGCGACACCCCGCAATCGGTCGGCCTGCCGCCGATCGAGAAGTACAAGAACGACTACCCGGAAGGCTACGACGCCAGCCACGAAGACGAATTCAGCGCCAAGGAAATCTTCGTCAAATACGTGCTGCGCAACAAAATGCTCTGGTATATCGCCATGGCCAACGTCTTCGTCTACCTGCTGCGCTACGGCGTGCTGGACTGGGCGCCGACCTACCTGAAAGAAGCCAAGGGTTTCACCGTGGATAAAACCTCGTGGGCCTATTTCTTCTACGAGTGGGCGGGGATTCCGGGCACGCTGCTGTGCGGCTGGATGTCGGACAAGATCTTCCGTGGCAACCGTGGCCTGACCGGTATGGTGTTCATGGCACTGGTGACCGTCGCGACGCTGGTGTACTGGCTGAACCCGGCCGGCCACCCGACCATCGACATGATCGCTCTGTTCTCCATCGGCTTCCTGATCTATGGCCCGGTGATGCTGATCGGCCTGCAGGCGCTGGAACTGGCGCCGAAGAAAGCCGCCGGCACCGCTGCGGGCTTCACCGGTCTGTTCGGTTATCTGGGTGGTTCGGTCGCGGCCAGTGCAGCAATGGGCTACACCGTGGACCATTTCGGCTGGGATGGTGGTTTCGTGCTGCTGGTGGGCGCTTGCCTGCTGTCGATGGCCTTCCTGGCCCCGACCCTGTGGCACAAGCAAGTCGCCAGTCAGAGCCGCGAAGCAGTCGCCTGATCGGCCTTTGACTTACAGCGCTTGAGCCGCGCCTCCAGATTCCGGTCTGGCATGGCGTGGCTGCGCAGGGCGTGAGCGGTCTGCTCGACATAATCGCGAGTCGTGCCGTACCGCCCGCAAGCGCTTTCGAACACCTGGCTCAGCACATGATCTGGCAAGTTGCCGGCATAGCTGGGCAGGTGTCGCTCCAATACGAATCCCAGCGCCTGAACCTGGCTGCCATCTTCGAGTCGGCAGTTGAGCCAGTGTGGCCGATAGGACGGGAACGGCATTTCGCGCTTCCATAATGCATACAGCGCGCTGTCCAGATTTTCTTCCGGCAACCGGTAGGCGAAGCCGCTGCACGAGCCGCCACGATCCAGACCAAAGACCAGACCGGGCATTTCCGGCGTGCCGCGATGCTCGTGGGACCACAAGTACAAACCACGGTGATAGCCATGCACGCGCCCACGCACCCGCTCCACGGCTGTGCATTCCGGCCGCCAGATCAGCGAACCGTAGGCGAACAGCCACACCGGCCCGCCCTTGTGGCGTGCCATGGTCGATTGCATGGAAGCGAGAAGTTGTTCGTGCGTCAGCTGCGGCCCAAGATCGAGCCGCGGAGGGTAAGCCAGGTTCAGAAAAGCGTTTTCAATGGCGCTCATGGCGAATAGCGTTCAGCTCCCCGCGGGTGAAGAATTACTTAATAGAACGCACCGCTGTAACAATAAGGCACATATGTTTTAAGGCAATTTGAGTGCCATGGCACAGTTCTTAATTGATTGCCTGTTTGATATATAACCTACCGGCATTTATGCAATTACATAAATACCGATCGGCTATATGAAGAGTTATAACGAACTCAGGCGCGGGGTGCGTAAGCAAACACATCCGCACGCATCTGATGGGCATCCATCCCCGCTTCCACCAGCGCATCCAGCGTGCCGTAGACCATGGCCGGCGAGCCGCTGGCATAGACGTGCAGCGGCTTCAAATCGGGGAAATCCTCGCAGACGGCTTCGTGCAACATCCCGCAACGCCCTTCCCAGCCGCACTGGTCACTGACGACCTTGTGCAGGAATAGATTGGGCAACTTCAGCCATTCGTCCCAATGTTCGATTTCATAGAAGTCTTCCGGACGACGCACGCCCCAGTACAAGTGCACCGGATGCTTGAAGCCGCTGGCCCGGCAATGTTCGATCAGGCTGTGGATCTGGCCCATACCGGTGCCAGCGGCGATCAGCACCAGCGGCCCGTCCGGCAGTTCCGCCAGGTGAGTGTCGCCGAACGGCAGCTCGACCCGCACCATCGGGTTGCGCTTGAGCTGATCGATCAGGCTCAGCGCACTGGATTCGCGCGCCAGCACATGGATTTCCAGATCGCGACCGCCGTGGGGCGCCGAAGCCATGGAGAACGCCGACTTCTCGCCGTTCTCGCGCTCGATCATCAAATACTGGCCAGCGTGGTAGCGCGGCGGCTTGCCGGCCGGCGCCCGCAGCCGCACACGAAAGGTATCGCCACCGACGTCCCGGCATTCGATGACCTGACACGACACGCTGCGCACCGGCAGTTCTCCCAGCGCGAGCACGCCATCCCACAGCACGATGCAGTCTTCCAGCGGCTCCGCTATGCAAGTGTAGAACTCGCCGTGGTCGTGCACCTTGCCGGCCTGTTCGACCCGGCCTTCCACCAGCAGCGCCGCACACACATGGCAATTGCCGTTGCGACAGCTTTGCGGGCATTCGTAGCCCAGGCGCCGCGCACCATCGAGAATCCGCTCTCCGGGCCGTATCTCGAGCACCGCTCCGGAGGGCTGCAGGGTTACACGCATCAATCTATTCCTAACTGATTCCAGATGGCATCGATCCGTTGGGTGACGGCGTCATCCTTGACGATGACGCGGCCCCACTCGCGAGTGGTTTCGCCCGGCCACTTGTGGGTGGCGTCCAGGCCCATCTTCGAGCCGAGTCCCGACACCGGCGAGGCGAAGTCGAGGTAGTCGATCGGCGTGTTGTCGATCATCACTGTGTCGCGCTTGGGGTCCATGCGCGTGGTGATGGCCCAGATCACGTCGTTCCAGTCCCGCGCGTTGATGTCGTCGTCGGTGACAATAACGAACTTGGTGTACATGAACTGTCGCAAAAACGACCAGACACCCAGCATCACGCGCTTGGCGTGGCCCGGATACGACTTCTTCATCGTCACCACGGCCATGCGGTATGAGCAGCCTTCCGGCGGCAGGTAGAAATCGGTGATCTCCGGGAACTGCTTCTGCAGGATCGGCACGAACACTTCGTTCAGTGCCACGCCGAGAATCGCCGGCTCATCCGGCGGACGGCCGGTGTAGGTGCTGTGGTAGATCGGTTTGATCCGGTGGGTGATGCGCTCGACGGTGAACACCGGGAAGCTGTCGACTTCGTTGTAGTAACCGGTGTGGTCGCCGTACGGGCCTTCATCGGCCATTTCGCCCGGATGGATCACGCCTTCGAGGATGATTTCGGCAGTGGCCGGCACTTGCAGGTCGTTGCCACGGCACTTCACCAGCTCCGTGCGGCTGTCACGCAGCAGGCCGGCGAAGGCGTATTCGGAGAGGCTGTCCGGGACCGGGGTGACCGCGCCGAGAATGGTCGCCGGATCCGCACCCAGGGCCACGGACACCGGGAACGGCTGGCCCGGATGCTTCTCGCACCACTCACGGAAATCCAGCGCACCGCCACGATGGCTGAGCCAGCGCATGATGACTTTGTTGCGGCCAATCACTTGCTGACGGTAGATGCCAAGGTTCTGCCGATCCTTGTTCGGACCTTTGGTGACCGTCAGGCCCCAGGTGATCAGCGGCGCCACGTCGCCCGGCCAGCAGGTCTGCACCGGCAGCATCGCCAGATCGACGTCGTCGCCTTCGATGACCACTTCCTGGCAAGGTGCGTCTTTGACGACTTTCGGCGCCATCGCGATGATCTTGCGGAAGATCGGCAGCTTCGACCACGCGTCCTTCAAGCCCTTCGGCGGCTCCGGCTCCTTGAGAAACGCCAGCAGCTTGCCGATTTCGCGCAGTTCGCTGACCGACTCGGCGCCCATGCCCATGGCGACCCGCTCGGGCGTGCCGAACAGGTTGCCGAGCACCGGGATGTCGTAACCGGTCGGCTTCTCGAACAGCAGCGCCGGGCCCTTGGCCCGCAGCGTGCGGTCGCACACCTCGGTCATTTCCAGCACCGGCGAAACGGGAATCTGGATGCGTTTCAACTCTCCGCGCTGCTCAAGCTGCTGCACGAAATCCCGAAGATCCTTGAATTTCATTGACGATGGCACCCTCAAAATAGGCGTACATCCTACCTGCTCTGACGGGCAAACAGCAGCCCGTCAGCATCAGGCCTCGCTCAATTGTGGCTCGTCCCCAGCAGCAGAGGTGCAAACAGCGGGCTCAGCCGGGAGCTCCCCGCGTCCGAAAGATGATCCTCATCCTTGTACTGCGAATGGCCGTTGACCTCGATGCCGCAGACGCCATTGCCGCACATCAGCGGCGTTGGATCGATCACGTGCACACCCGGATCAGCGGCGCTCATGGAGTCGAACAGGCTGCTGAGGAAATGCTGGCGCGCCAGATGTTCCTCAAGCGGACGACCCAGCCCTTCGGCGGACCTTCCGATCCGCGCCAGGCTGGTCAAGCGGTTGATGGTGCCTTTGCGTTGCAGCGGCACCTCCTTGAACAGCCAGACTTGCGCCCCCGTTGCCCTCAATGCGGCAACTCGCGCTTTCAGCGCTGCGGCCATGCGTTGCTCGGCCTGGACGGTATCGTCTTGCGAATTGAGCAGCACCTTCTTATCGCCGTCTTCGCGGCCATACACGTAAAGGCTCCAGTTGGACGCCAGCACCACATCCTTGATGCCGAGGCTGCGCACACGTTCCATGGTCTGTTCGTTGAAATCCTTGCAGCGCTGACGCGGGTCGTCGCTGAGAATCGGCGGGCAAGCGCTCATGCTGTACAGCCAAACCGGACGCCCCTCGCGACGGGCATTATTCTCGATGGCCGGCAGCAAGGCGGCGGCGTGGCTGTCGCCCCAGAACAATTGAGTGGCCGGAACATCCTCGTTGCCACCCACCAGACAGGCCTTGTCCAGCTCTTTATCCTGAGTCACCAGCATGCATTTCATCTGCCCTGCATGCCACTCACGGGACTGTGCATACTCCAGCGCTTTACCGGTCAGACGCTGAGGGACACCGTCGGCGGAACGGATCGCCGACCCCGTCGCCACGAGTGCAACGATGGCGGCCAGACCGCCTGCCAGCACTGCATTACGCGAGGCGAGCAAGCGTTTTTCGCGAAACGGCAGCTCGATATAGCGCAGACTCAGCCAGGCCAGGCCCAGCGCCAAGGCTATCCAGCCGATTGCCTCAACAGGCTGAATGCCATCGATGGAAATCGCGTTGGCGTAGACAAACACCGGCCAATGCCAAAGATAGAGCGAATACGAAAGCAAGCCGACCCAGACCAACGGCCGCAGACTCAAGAGCCGCCCGGTGAGGCTCGCACCTTGCGCGCCCGACCAGATCAGCGCCGTCGTCCCCAGCACCGGCAACAAGGCTGCCCAGCCCGGAAACACGGTGGATTTGTCAAAAGTGAACACCGCGACCAGCACTGCCGCCAGACCGGCCAGCCCCACGGCCTGGTACAACCACGGACGCACCGCCTGCTTCGGCGCCGGAATTACCGCGAGCATCGCGCCGCAGAGCAACTCCCAGGCCCGGGTAGGCAGCGAGAAGAAGGTGAATTCCGGCTTGTGTTCGATGTTGGCGATGTTCAAGCCGAACGATACCAGCAACACGGCGAACAGCATCCAGCGCCAATGGCGGAAATAGCGGATCAGCACTGCCAACAACAGCGGAAAGAAGATGTAGTACTGCTCTTCCACCGCCAGCGACCAGGTATGCAGCAGCGGCTTCAGATCCGAGGCTGGCTGGAAGTAGCCGTCCTCGCGCATGAACAGAATGTTGGAGATGAACAGCGACTGATAACGCACTGTTCGCCCGAGTTCGGCGAAGTCCTTGGCCGTCAGCAGCAACCAGCCCAATGCCAGCGTCACCAGCATGACCACGCTCAGGGCAGGAATGATGCGGCGGGCACGGCGTGCCCAGAAATCAATGAAGCTGAAGCGCTGAGCGCTGATTTCGCGGAACAGGATCGTTGTGATCAGGAAGCCGGAAATGACGAAAAAAACGTCAACCCCGACAAAACCGCCACTGAATGTACTGAATCCAAAATGAAACAGTACGACGGGAATAACCGCCAGAGCTCGTAATCCGTCGATATCACGGCGATTGCCAAACGTGTGCATGACCTTTCTCGTTTCTGGATACAGAGTCCTTGGAAAGCGCGAAAGTTATCAGCCACGTGCATTTCAATCCAGATACAAATAATCCGTCGCGAAAAAAAAGCGCCCTTATGGGGCGCTTTTTCAAACAACAGCGTATTACTTGCGCTTCATCGACAGGAAGAACTCGTCGTTGGTCTTGGTCGTCTTCAGCTTGTCGACCAGGAACTCGATGGCCGCCACTTCGTCCATCGGGTGCAGCAGTTTGCGCAGGATCCACATACGCTGCAGCTCATCGTCGGCAGTCAGCAGCTCTTCGCGACGAGTACCGGACTTGTTGATGTTGATCGCCGGGAACACACGCTTCTCGGCGATACGACGGTCCAGTGGCAGCTCCATGTTGCCGGTGCCCTTGAACTCTTCGTAGATCACTTCGTCCATCTTCGAGCCGGTTTCAACCAGCGCGGTGGCGATGATGGTCAGCGAGCCGCCTTCTTCGATGTTGCGCGCGGCGCCGAAGAAACGCTTCGGTTTCTCCAGGGCGTGGGCATCGACACCACCGGTCAGCACCTTGCCGGAGCTCGGAATCACGGTGTTGTAGGCACGGGCCAGACGGGTGATGGAGTCGAGCAGGATCACCACGTCCTTCTTGTGCTCGACCAGGCGCTTGGCCTTCTCGATCACCATTTCAGCCACTTGCACGTGACGGGTCGGTGGCTCGTCGAAAGTCGAGGCAACCACTTCGCCGCGCACGGTGCGCTGCATTTCGGTCACTTCTTCCGGACGCTCGTCGATCAACAGCACGATCAGGTGAACTTCAGGATTGTTACGGGCGATGTTCGCTGCAATGTTCTGCAGCATGATCGTTTTACCGGCTTTCGGCGGTGCAACGATCAGACCACGCTGGCCTTTGCCGATCGGAGCGCACAGGTCGATCACACGACCGGTCAGGTCTTCGGTGGAACCGTTGCCGGCTTCCATCTTCATGCGCACGGTCGGGAACAGCGGGGTCAGGTTCTCGAAGAGAATCTTGTTCTTCGCGTTCTCAGGACGATCGAAGTTGATCGTGTCGACCTTGAGCAGGGCGAAATAACGCTCGCCTTCCTTCGGAGGGCGGATCTTGCCAACGATGGTGTCACCGGTGCGCAAGTTGAAACGGCGGATCTGGCTCGGCGAGACGTAGATGTCGTCAGGACCGGCGAGGTAGGAAGCGTCAGCGGAGCGCAGGAAGCCGAAGCCGTCCTGGAGAATCTCCAGCACGCCATCACCGGAGATTTCCTCACCGCTTTTAGCGTGCTTTTTCAGCAGGGAGAAAATCACGTCCTGCTTGCGCGAACGGGCCATATTTTCTATGCCCATCTGTTCGGCCAATTCGAGCAGTTCGGTAATCGGCTTTTGCTTGAGTTCAGTCAGATTCATATAGGAATGACGTAATCATTTATGGAGGGGGGGGAAATTAAGCTTTTGGCTTAATGAGGCCGCGCCGCGGAGAGGCGACAGGATCGCGTACTTATTCGAAAAGGAGTGCGTCGGCGACGGCTAGCAGGGGGCAGTGGAGAAACCAGTGCGGGGCCGAATGTACCACCTGAGTTTCGGAGCGTCTAGCCCTGAATACGCAAAAAGCCCCGCAATTTGCGGGGCTTTTTGAGGACGACTTTACCGCGACGCTTAGATGTTGGCGTCGAGGAAAGCAGCCAGTTGCGACTTCGACAGAGCGCCGACCTTGGTCGCTTCCACATTGCCGTTCTTGAACAGCATCAGGGTCGGAATACCACGTACGCCGTGCTTGGCAGGGGTTTCCTGGTTTTCGTCGATGTTCAGTTTGGCAACGGTCAGCTTGCCTTTGTAAGTCTCTGCAATCTCGTCCAGAACCGGAGCGATCATTTTGCAAGGGCCGCACCATTCAGCCCAGTAGTCGACCAGGACAGCGCCTTCGGCCTTGAGTACGTCGGCTTCGAAGCTAGCGTCGCTAACGTGTTTGATCAGATCGCTGCTCATGGAATTCTCCAGGTTGTAAGCAAAAAAACGTGGCCCATCATAGCCGCCCTTCCCTTGTTCAGGAAGCCGCACATGATTGAGTCTTGCTATGGCACTCGATGAATTTGGGTATAGCTCAAGTCAAGCGCCGGCGGGGGCGATGAAGGCGATTCCGGTACGCAGGGCTGCGTTGCGCACGTGCTCCTGCATGGCTTTCTGCGCGGCGGCGGACGCCCGACGGGCCAGGGCGCGGAGGATCTTGCGGTGTTCCTGCCAGGTTTCCATGGCCCGCTCGGCGCGGATGAACGGTAGTTTCTGGCTCTCCAGAAAGATGTCGGCGCTGGCGGTGAGGATGCTCAGCATCGCCTGATTGCCGCTGGCCAGGAGGATCCGCCGGTGGAATTCGAAATCCAGTTTCGCCGCAGCCTCGAAGTCGCCGGCGCGCAGTTGCTCGCGCATGGCGGCGACGTTGTCTTCCAGTTCGTCCAGATCAAACGTGCTCAACGTCACCGCCGCCAGACCGGCCGCAAACCCTTCCAGCGCATAGCGCAACTGAAAGATTTCCAGCGGCGAAGCCTGGGCGGCGAACGGCCAGGCCGGTGCGCCCTCGCCACGAGGCAACTCGACCGGCGCCTGCACGAACACGCCTTTGCCCGGTTGAATGCTGACCACACCCAGCGCACTCAAGGACGACAACGCCTCACGCAACGAGGCGCGGCTGACGCCCAGCTGAACCGCCAGATCCCGCTGCGAGGGCAACGCATCGCCGGGGCCGAAGCCCTGCTCGGTAATCAGTTTGCGGATCGCTTGCAGCGCCACTTCGGGTACGGCGCGGGAGATCGAGTTCATGGTTTTCCAGACGGACCAGGCCAAGGTGCGGCCAGTTGTAAAGCTATTCGAGGCATCAGGCAAGTCGTGCCCCAGCGGGGTTCGACGGTGCGCGTCGATGCGCTATCGCAGTGCGAAATCCGACCTGACTGTTCAGACCAGTAAGACCGAACAAACCCGCCAAACCCGTGGCTTTGCGACGCCAACCCCCTGTCTTGGCACGGCCCGTGCTCTGTCCGATCGCAGAATTCACTTCCCGCCGATCCGGAGATTGTCCATGACGAAGCGTTACAGCGCCCTCCTCGCCGCCCTGTTTGCCGGTCTGATGTTGAGCCAGGCCCCCGCCCATGCCGACGGTCTGGATGACGTGGTCAAGCGCGGCACCTTGAAAGTCGCCGTGCCCCAGGACTTCCCGCCGTTCGGTTCGGTCGGCCCGGACATGAAGCCGCGCGGCCTCGATATCGACACCGCGAAACTGCTGGCCGAGCAGCTCAAGGTCAAACTCGAACTGACCCCGGTCAACAGCACCAACCGCATTCCGTTCCTGACCACCGGCAAGGTCGACCTGGTGATTTCCAGCCTCGGCAAGAACCCCGAGCGCGAGAAGGTCATCGATTTCTCCCGCGCCTATGCGCCGTTCTACCTCGCCGTGTTCGGCCCGCCGGACGCAGCGGTCAGCACCCTCGACGATCTCAAGGGCAAAACCATCAGCGTCACCCGTGGCGCCATCGAAGATATCGAGCTGACCAAGGTCGCCCCCGAAGGCGTGACCATCAAGCGCTTCGAAGACAACAACTCGACCATCGCCGCCTACCTCGCAGGTCAGGTCGACCTGATCGCCAGCGGCAACGTGGTGATGGTCGCAATCAGCGAAAAGAACCCGAAACGCGTCCCCGCGCTGAAAGTGAAGCTCAAGGATTCGCCGGTCTACGTCGGCGTGAACAAGAACGAGCCGGCGCTGCTGGGCAAGGTCAACGAGATCCTGACCACCGCCAAGGCTGACGGCGCGCTGGAAAAGAACGCGCAGACCTGGCTCAAAGAGCCGCTGCCGGCCGACCTCTGACCGGCGACGCGGGAGACCTTCATGGCCTATCAGTTCGATTTTTTGCCGGTGGTGGAAAACACCGACCTGCTCTTGCGCGGGGCGCTGTTCACCCTTGAGCTGACGGCCATCGGCGCACTCTTCGGGGTTGGCGTGGGCATCGTCGGGGCGCTGGTGCGGGCGTGGAACATCCGCCCGTTCTCGGCGATCTTCGGCGTGTATGTGGAGTTGATCCGCAACACGCCGTTTCTGGTGCAGTTGTTCTTCATCTTCTTCGGCCTGCCGTCCCTCGGCGTGCAGATTTCCGAGTGGCAGGCGGCGGTGCTGGCGATGGTGATCAACCTCGGTGCGTACTCGACCGAAATCATCCGCGCCGGTATCCAGGCGATTCCGCGCGGGCAGCTGGAAGCCGCAGCGGCATTGGCGATGAGCCGTTTCGAAGCGTTCCGCCACGTGGTGCTGTTGCCGGCGCTGGGCAAGGTCTGGCCGGCGCTGAGCAGCCAGATCATCATCGTCATGCTCGGTTCGGCGGTGTGTTCGCAGATTGCCACCGAAGAATTGAGCTTCGCCGCCAACTTCATTCAATCGCGCAACTTCCGCGCCTTTGAAACCTACGCCCTGACCACCCTCATTTATCTGTGCATGGCGCTGCTGATCCGTCAGCTGTTGAACTGGCTCGGTCGGCGTTATCTGTCTAAAAGCAGCGCAAGGAGCAGCCAATGAGCGACTTCACGTTCTGGGACATCCTGCGCAATCTGCTGACCGGCCTGCAATGGACGCTGGCGCTGTCGCTGGTGGCGTTCATCGGCGGCGGTATCGTCGGGTTGCTGATCCTGATCATGCGCATCTCGAAAAACCCGCTGCCCAGCAGCATCGCCCGCACCTGGATCGAACTGTTCCAGGGCACGCCGCTGTTGATGCAGCTGTTTCTGGTGTTCTTCGGCGTGGCCCTGGCCGGTGTGGAAATTTCGCCGTGGATGGCGGCGGCGATTGCCCTGACCCTGTTCACCAGCGCTTATCTGGCGGAGATCTGGCGCGGCTGCGTCGAGGCGATTCCCAATGGTCAGTGGGAAGCTTCGTCGAGCCTGGCGCTCAATCCGCTGGAGCAACTGCGCTACGTGATCCTGCCGCAAGCGCTGCGGATTGCCGTGGCGCCGACCGTGGGCTTCTCGGTGCAAGTGGTCAAGGGAACCGCGGTGACCTCGATCATCGGCTTCACCGAGCTGACCAAGACCGGCGGCATGCTCGCCAACGCCACTTTCGAACCGTTCATGGTCTACGGCCTCGTTGCCTTGGGCTACTTCCTGCTCTGCTACCCCCTGTCCCTCAGTGCGCGCTACCTGGAAAGGAGACTGCATGCCTCTGCTTAGAATTTCTGCCCTGCATAAATATTACGGCGATCACCACGTGCTCAAAGGCATCGACCTGAGCGTCGAGGAAGGTCAGGTGGTGGCGATCATCGGCCGCAGCGGCTCAGGCAAGTCCACCCTGCTGCGCACCCTCAACGGTCTGGAGTCGATCAACGACGGTGTGATCGAAGTTGACGGCGAATACCTCGACGCCGCCCGCGCCGACCTGCGCAGCCTGCGGCAGAAAGTCGGCATGGTGTTTCAGCAGTTCAACCTGTTTCCGCACCTGACGGTGGGTGAAAACGTGATGCTCGCGCCGCAGGTGGTGCAGAAAGTGCCCAAGGCCAAGGCACAAGAACTGGCGCGACAGATGCTGGAGCGTGTGGGCCTGGGCGAGAAATTCGACGCCTTCCCGGAACGGCTCTCCGGTGGTCAGCAACAGCGCGTGGCGATTGCCCGGGCGCTCGCGATGTCGCCCAAGGTGCTGCTGTGCGACGAGATCACCTCGGCGCTGGACCCGGAGCTGGTCAACGAAGTGCTCAGTGTGGTTCGTCAGCTCGCGAAGGAAGGCATGACGCTGATCATGGTCACCCACGAAATGCGCTTCGCCCGGGAGGTCGGGGACAAACTGGTGTTCATGCATCAGGGCAAGGTGCACGAGGTAGGGGACCCGAAAGTGCTGTTTGCCGATCCGCAGACGCCGGAACTGGCGAACTTCATTGGCACCGTCGAGGCGACTGCCTGAAGGATTTTCAGGGACTTTTCTGACCTCATCGTCGGATCGCCGCCCGGACCAAGCCCGCTCCCACAGGGTTCTCTAGCGGGATACGGTTTTGTGTTCGACACAAAACCTGTGGGAGCGGGCTTGCCCGCGAATGGCCGCGCCGCGGTCTTGAGACTTTATGCGCTGAATCAAGGGTTTGAACCATGCGCGTTGGCGGCAGCGTTTGATCGTGGCACGATGTCGGGGTTATCGACCGAGACCCCAGACCATGCCGCAATCCCAAGCCAAGAATCTGTCCCTGATCGCCGCGATCGACCTGGGCTCCAACAGCTTCCATATGGTCGTGGCCAAGGCCCAGAACGGCGAAATCCGTATTCTCGAACGGCTCGGAGAAAAGGTTCAGCTGGCCGCTGGCATCGACGATGAGCGTCAGCTCAACGAAGAATCCATGCAGCGCGGGCTCGACTGCCTCAAGCGCTTTGCCCAACTGATCAACGGCATGCCACTGGGCGCCGTGCGGATCGTCGGCACGAACGCCCTGCGTGAGGCGCGCAACCGTGGCGAATTCATCCGCCGCGCCGAAGAAATCCTCGGCCATCCGGTGGAAGTCATCTCCGGCCGTGAAGAGGCCCGCCTGATCTACCTCGGCGTGTCCCACACCCTCGCCGACACCCCGGGCAAACGCCTGGTCGCCGACATCGGCGGCGGCAGTACCGAATTCATCATCGGCCAGCGTTTCGAACCGCTGCTGCGCGAAAGCCTGCAAATGGGTTGCGTGAGTTTCACCCAGCGCTACTTCAAGGACGGCAAGATCACCCCGGCCCGCTACGCCCAGGCGTACACGGCGGCGCGCCTGGAGATCATGAGCATCGAACATGCGTTGCACCGCCTGACCTGGGATGAAGCCATCGGTTCCTCGGGCACCATCCGCGCCATCGGTCTGGCGCTGAAGGCCGGCGGTCATGGCACCGGCGAGGTGAATGCCGAAGGCCTGGCGTGGCTCAAGCGCCGCCTGTTCAAGCTCGGCGATGTCGACAAGATCGATTTCGAAGGCATCAAGCCGGATCGTCGGGCGATCTTCCCGGCCGGTCTGGCGATTCTCGAAGCGATCTTCGACGCCCTCGAACTGCAACGCATGGACCACTGCGAAGGCGCGCTGCGTGAAGGCGTGCTCTACGACCTGCTCGGCCGCCATCACCACGAAGACGTGCGCGAACGCACCCTGACCTCGCTGATGGAGCGCTACCACGTCGATCAGGAACAGGCCGCACGGGTCGAGCGCAAAGCCTTGCACGCCTTCGATCAAGTGGCCGTGGATTGGGAGCTGGACGACGGCATCTGGCGCGAACTGCTGGGCTGGGCGGCGAAAGTGCACGAAGTCGGGCTCGACATCGCGCACTATCACTACCACAAACACGGCGCCTACCTGATCGAGCACTCGGACCTCGCCGGGTTCTCCCGCGAAGACCAGCAAATGCTCGCCCTGCTGGTGCGCGGCCACCGTCGCAACATCCCCAAGGACAAGTTCGCCGAGTTCGGCGACGACGGCGACAAGCTGATCCGCCTGTGCGTGCTGCTGCGTTTCGCCATCCTGTTCCACCACATCCGTGGCACCCAGGCGATGCCGCAAGTGACGCTGCATGCAAATGGCAACCACCTCGACGTGGAATTCCCGGAGAACTGGCTGGATGAAAATCAGCTGACCCAGGCGGATTTCGGGCTTGAGGCGGAGTGGCTGACGCGGGTGGGGATTGTCCTGACCGTTCATTGAGTAACGGGCAGGCACAAAAAAGGCGATCCGGATGGATCGCCTTTTTCATGGCTATGAAACCTGCGGTCAGCTGCTCACCGGCAGAATCGGGCTGCCCAACCGCTCCAGCAACGTCGCCTGCGCACTGCGCGGGTTCTGGTTGCCGGTCGGCGTGTTGCGGATGTAGCGACCGTCCGATTGCAGGCTCCAGCTGTGGGTGTTGTCGGTCAGGTACAGCTCCAGCTCTTTCTTGACCCGAGTCAGCAGCTTCTTGCCTTCCACCGGGAAGCAGGTCTCGACGCGCTTGTCGAGGTTGCGCTCCATCCAGTCGGCGCTGGAGAGGAACATCTGCTCCTCGCCACCGTTGAGGAAGTAGAACACTCGGGTGTGCTCAAGGAAGCGACCGATGATCGAGCGCACGTGGATGTTGTGCGAAACCCCGGCGATGCCTGGACGCAGGCAGCACATGCCGCGCACCACCAGATCGATGCGCACGCCGGACTGGCTGGCCTTGTACAGCGCGCGGATGATCTTCGGATCGGTCAGCGAGTTGAACTTGGCGATGATGTGCGCCGGTTTACCGTCGAGCGCGAATTGCGTCTCGCGGGTGATCATGTCGAGCATGCCCTTCTTCAGGGTGAACGGCGCATGCAGCAGCTTCTTCATACGCAGCGTCTTGCCCATGCCGATCAACTGACTGAACAGTTTGCCGACGTCTTCGCACAAGGCGTCGTCGGAGGTCAGCAGGCTGTAGTCGGTGTACAGACGGGCGTTGCCTGCGTGGTAGTTACCGGTGCCGAGGTGCGCGTAACGCACGATCTCACCGGCCTCGCGGCGCAGGATCAGCATCATCTTGGCGTGAGTCTTGAAGCCGACCACGCCGTAGATCACCACCGCGCCCGCCGCTTGCAGACGGCTGGCCAGTTGCAGGTTGGACTCTTCGTCGAAGCGTGCTCGCAGCTCGATGACCGCCGTCACTTCCTTGCCGTTACGCGCGGCGTCCACCAGCGCATCGACGATTTCCGAGTTGGCGCCGGAGCGGTACAGGGTCTGGCGAACGGCCAGAACGTGCGGGTCCTTGGCGGCCTGGCGCAACAGGTCGACCACCGGGGTGAACGACTCGAACGGGTGCAACAGCAGGATGTCCTGCTTGCTGATCACGCTGAAAATGTTCTCGCTGTTTTGCAGCAGTTTCGGGATCTGCGGCGTGAACGGCGTGTATTGCAGCTCCGGATGGCTGTCCAGGCCGGTGATGCTGAACAGACGCGTCAGGTTCACCGGACCGTTGACCTGATACAGCTCGGTCTCGCTCAGGTTGAACTGCTTGAGCAGGTAGTCCGACAGGTGTTTCGGGCAGGTGTCGGCGACTTCCAGGCGCACGGCGTCACCGTAACGGCGGGAGAACAACTCGCCACGCAGGGCGCGGGCCAGGTCTTCGACGTCTTCGGAATCGAGCGCCAGGTCGGCGTTTCGGGTAAGGCGGAACTGGTAGCAGCCTTTTACCTTCATGCCCTGGAACAGGTCATCGGCGTGGGCGTGGATCATCGACGACAGGAACACATAGTTGTCGCCAGGGCCGCCGACTTCTTCCGGCACCTTGATGATTCGCGGCAACAGGCGCGGTGCCGGGATGATCGCCAGACCGGAATCGCGACCGAAGGCGTCGATACCTTCGAGCTCGACGATGAAGTTCAGGCTCTTGTTCACCAGCAACGGGAACGGGTGCGTCGGGTCGAGGCCGATCGGAGTGATGATCGGCGCGATCTCGTCGCGGAAATAGCGGCGGACCCAGGTTTTGATCTTGGTCGTCCAGTGGCGACGACGGATGAAACGCACCTGATGCTTTTCCAGCTCCGGGAGCAGGATGTCGTTGAGGATCGCGTACTGGCGATCTACGTGACCGTGCACCAGCTCGCTGATCCGGGCCAGGGCCTGGTGCGGTTGCAGGCCGTCGGCGCCGGCCTGTTCACGGGCGAAGGTGATTTGTTTCTTGAGGCCGGCGACGCGGATTTCGAAGAATTCGTCGAGGTTGCTGGAGAAGATCAGCAGGAACTTCAGCCGCTCCAGCAACGGGTAGGACTCGTCCAGCGCCTGTTCCAGCACGCGGATGTTGAACTGCAGTTGCGACAATTCACGGTGGATGTACAGGCTGCTGTCATCCAGGCCGGGAATCGCGATCGCCGGCACCGCCGCGGCGGGCTCGGTTGCCGGCGCGGGTGGCGCAGGCTCCAGTTCCGGCGGGGTTTCGGTAATCTGCTCGACCACGGGTTGAGCTTCTTTTACGGCAACTTCAGTGAGTCCTTCGGTATTCATCGAATGTTCCTGGGAGGGCTATTTCTGCTCTCGTAACAATTGAGCGGCACGGACAGCAAAGTAAGTCAGGATGCCATCAGCGCCGGCACGTTTAAAGGCGGTCAGGGATTCGAGGATCACGCCTTCGCTCAACCAGCCATTCTGGATCGCCGCCATGTGCATGGCGTATTCGCCGCTGACCTGATAGACGAAGGTCGGCACTTTGAAGGCATCTTTTACCCGGAACAAAATATCCAGGTACGGCATGCCGGGTTTGACCATGACCATGTCCGCGCCTTCAGACAAGTCCGCGCCCACTTCGTGCAGGGCTTCGTCGCTGTTGGCCGGGTCCATCTGATAGGAGGCCTTGTTCGCCTTGCCCAGGTTCGCGGCCGAACCCACGGCGTCGCGGAACGGGCCGTAATAGGCGCTGGCGTACTTGGCCGAGTAGGCCATGATCCGCACGTTGACGTGGCCAGCCAGTTCCAGCGCCTCGCGGATGGCCTGGATGCGGCCGTCCATCATGTCCGACGGGGCAACCACCTGGGCGCCCGCAGCAGCATGGGACAAGGCTTGCTTGACCAGTGCATCGACGGTGATGTCGTTCTGCACATAGCCTTCTTCATCGAGAATGCCGTCCTGACCGTGAGTGGTGAACGGGTCGAGGGCTACGTCAGTGATAACACCCAGTTCCGGGAACCGGTCACGCAGGGCGCGAGTAGCGCGCTGAGCGATACCTTCGGGATTCCAGGCTTCGGCGGCATCGAGGGATTTGAGTTCAGGCGGGGTGACCGGGAACAGCGCCAGCGCCGGAATCCCCAGCTCGACCCATGTGGCGGCTTCTTCAAGCAGCAGGTCGATGGTCAGACGCTCGACACCCGGCATCGAGGCCACGGCTTCGCGGCGGTTTTCACCGTCGAGGACGAACACCGGCAGGATCAGGTCATCGACCGTCAACACATTCTCACGCACCAGCCGCCGGGAAAAATCATCACGGCGATTGCGACGCAGGCGGGTGGCAGGGAACAGACGGTTGGCTGGGGTAAAGCTCACGGCAGACTCCTGAGCCCGCGCAAACGGGCGAGCGTGACAGTTATAGATGGCCATTATGACGGTCGTATGACAGTTATGTGCACCCCTGCGACAGGTAGTCGCTTTCCATTGTCCGTGTAGGAAATGTTCACGTCGAGACACATTTCGACACTTTCCTGAATGTGTCCGAAGGGTTAGGCTGCGCGTTCATTTCGCCAGCACCCAGACAATGCTCCAACAATTTCTGCATGACTTCGGCTACTTTGCCCTGTTTCTCGGCACGTTCTTCGAAGGCGAAACCATCCTGGTGCTCGCGGGCTTCCTCGCGTTCCGTGAATACATGGACATCAAACTGGTGGTGGTCGTGGCGTTCTTCGGCAGCTATGCCGGCGATCAGCTGTGGTACTTCCTGGGCCGCAAGCACGGGCGCAAGCTGCTGGCGCGCAAACCGCGCTGGCAGATGATGGGCGACCGCGCGCTGGAACACATCCGCAAGCACCCGGACATCTGGGTCTTGAGCTTTCGCTTCGTGTACGGACTGCGCACGGTGATGCCGGTGGCAATCGGCCTCTCGGGCTATCCGCCGGGACGTTATCTGCTGCTCAACGGTATCGGCGCCGCGATCTGGGCCACCGCCCTGGCCGCCGCTGCTTACCATTTCGGCGCCGTGCTCGAAGGCATGCTCGGCAGCATCAAGAAGTATGAGTTGTGGGTGCTGGGCGCGCTGCTGGTGCTCGGCCTGGGCCTATGGCTGCGCCGCCGGTTCAAGAATGCCCGGCTGGCGAAAAAGGTTTACGAGGAAGAACAGGCCGAGCTGCTGGCCAAGGCCGAACGGCACAAAGCCGAAATGACCAACGCCGCCGATCCTAAGACGCCAGCCGAGTAAGTCGCTGGCGACAGCAATACAGCCCGATGCCGCTGAGCAGGCTGTAACTGAGCAGGCCAACCCATATCCCCGGGCTGGCCGGCCAGAGCCCGACCAGCGGCGCCAGCCACACCAGCGGCAGGTTCGATGCCAGCCGCAACACTTCCAGCTTCGCCGCCCACGGGCGATTCTCCAGGGCTACGCCCAACACGAACAAACCGAACGCCACCGCGCCCCAGCCGAGCAGCAATGCTCCGGTGGGCAGACTGTGTTCCAGATTCATCAGATAACTGCCCAGCGCCACATAGACGCCAAACTGCAACCCCACGTACCACTGCTGACGACTGTCCAGCGGCACTTCGAATTTGCGGAACTGACTCAGATCCGGCTTGTTCATCGGGTACTTCGCCGCAACGTCCGCCGGACGCCAGCCGGTGCGCATGAACCAGATCCGGAGCTTGTCCCACGTGCGCTCGGCCCGGCGCGCGTCATCCCATAGCTGCGCGTAGAACTGCAGGTTGGCCCACAGCGGATTCCAGCTCGCCAGCGGCGTGGTCACGCCGAAAATCACCGGCTCGTTGTCGTCCTCCTCCTGGAACGAGCCGAACAGTCGGTCCCAAATAATGAACACCCCGCCGTAGTTGCGATCCATGTAGAGAGCGTTCTGTGCATGGTGGGCCCGATGATTGGACGGCGTGACGAAGCACCACTCGAACCAGCCGAGCTTGGGAATGTGTTTGGTGTGAACCCAGAACTGATACAGCAGATTCAGCGCCGCAACGCTGACGAACACCAGCAGCGGCACCCCGAGCACGGCCATCGGCAGGTAGAAGATCCAGCTCAGCAGGAACCCGGTGCTGGTCTGGCGCAAGGCCGTGGAAAGGTTGTAGTCCTCGCTCTGGTGATGCACCGAATGCGCCGCCCAGAGAATGTTCCGTTCATGGCCCATGCGATGCAGCCAGTAATAGCAGAAGTCATAGAAGACAAAGGCAAACACCCAGACCCAGACGCTGTCCGCAGACAACCTGACCAGCGCCAGATGCTCCAGGGCAAACCCATAGGTCACCAGGCCCACGCCCTTGGTCAACAGGCCGGTGGTGGTCGACAACACCCCGGTGCTGATGCTGTTCACCGCATCGGCCAGGCGATAGTTGCTCATCCCGCGCCAGCGGTCGGCGATGAGTTCCGCCGCAATCAACACGAAGAAAAACGGTACCGCATACAGGATGAAGTTCATGACGCGCCCTGGTCGGAATCTGTAGCACAGATCCTAGGTGTAGCCGCGGCTTGATCCTATGGCAACGAACGACAAATTAGAGGACATTTAGCGCCATGAATCTGGAGAGAAACCCATGAGCAAAAAAGTTGCAGTGATCCTGTCCGGTTGCGGCGTTTACGACGGCGCCGAGATCTACGAAAGCGTCATTACCCTGTTGCGCCTCGACCAGCGCGGCGCCCAGGTGCAGTGCTTCGCCCCGAACATCGCGCAATTGCATGTGATCAATCACCTGACCGGCGAAGAAATGCCCGAGTCGCGCAACGTGCTGGTGGAATCGGCTCGCATCGCCCGGGGCAACGTCAAGGATCTGCGTGAGGCCGATGTCGAGGACTTCGATGCGCTGATCGTGCCAGGCGGTTTCGGTGCGGCGAAGAACCTGTCGAACTTCGCCATCGAAGGCGCCGGCTGCACCGTGCAGCCGCAAGTACTGGCGCTGGCCGAAGCCTTTGCCGAAGCGGGCAAACCGGTGGGCCTGATCTGCATTTCGCCGGCGCTGGCCGCGAAAATCTACGGCCCCGGCGTGACCTGCACCATCGGCAACGACGCCGACACCGTCGCCGCCATGAACAAGATGGGCGCCACCCACGAAGACTGCGCGGTAACCGACATCATCGAAGACAAGGCGCGCAAACTGGTGACCACTCCGGCTTACATGTTGGCGCAGTCGATCAGCGAGGCGGCTTCGGGGATCAACAAGCTGGTGGATCGGGTGCTAGAGCTGACCCACGAAAACGACGCCTGATCTCTTGGTCGAATACACACCCAATGTGGGAGCGGGCTTGCTCGCGAAGACGTCAGGTCAGACAACTATTCGTTGAATGACACACCGCCTTCGCGAGCAAGCCCGCTCCCACAAGGGATTTGTGTAATGTTCAGGTTTTGCGGGCGAGCCTGGTGAGGATCCGGTCCAGCGCATTGGCGAACGCCTGCTTCTCGCGGTCACCGAACGGCGCCGGGCCGCCAGTGACCTGGCCTTGCTCACGCAGGTCGGTGAACAGGTTGCGTGTCGCCAGCCGCTCACCCATGTTCTGCGCGTCGAACTCCTTGCCGCGCGGGTCCAGCGCTGCAACGCCCTTCTTCACCAGACGGTCGGCCAGTGGAATGTCGCTGCAGATCACCAGTTCACCCGGCACCGCATGCTCCACCAGATAATCATCCGCCGCATCCGGGCCGCTCGGCACCACGATCAGCTTGACGATCGCCAGCGTCGGTTTGCTCTGCGGCTGCCCCGCCACCAGCACCACTTCGAAGCGGCGTTTGAGGGCGAACTTCACCACCAACTCCTTGGCCATCTTCGGGCAGGCGTCGGCATCGATCCATACGCGCATCATCTCAAGCCGCCATGCGGCGCTTTTCAGCCACCCAACTGCGGCCATACAGCACGATGATCGCCGCGATCGCCACGGCCTGCGCCGTCAGCGAATAGGCGTCGGCATGAATCCCCAGCCAGTCGAAATCGAAGAATGCCACCGGCCGGGTGCCAAAGATCCCGGCTTCCTGCAGCGCCTTCACGCCGTGACCGGCGAACACCACCGACAACGCGCAGAGCAGCGCGGCGTTGATGCTGAAGAACAGCGCCAGCGGCAGTTTCGCCGAACCGCGCAGGATCACCCACGCCAGACCGAACAGCAGCACCAGCGCCGTCGCACCGCCCGCCAACACCGCGTTGTGCCCGGCAGGACCGGCCTGCAGCCACAGGGTTTCGTAGAACAGGATCACTTCGAACAGCTCGCGGTACACCGAGAAGAACGCCAGGATCGCGAAACCGAAACGCCCGCCTCCGCCAACCAGACTCTGCTTGATGTAATCCTGCCAGGCTGCCGCGTGGCGACGGTCGTGCATCCACACCCCGAGCCACAACACCATGACGCTGGCAAACAGCGCCGTGGCGCCTTCCAGCAGTTCACGCTGAGAGCCGCTGACATCGATCACGTACGCCGCCAGCGCCCAGGTCCCGAGACCGGCCAGCAATGCCAGACCCCAGCCGACGTTGACGCTGCGCACCGCCGATTGCTGGCCGGTGTTGCGCAGGAACGCGAGGATCGCCGCCAGCACCAGAATCGCTTCCAGACCTTCGCGCAGCAGAATCAACAGCCCGGAGATGTAGCTCAGCGACCAACTCAATCCATCGCTGCCCAACAGGCCGGCAGACTCCTTGAGTTTGGCCTTGGCCGCATCGAGACGCTGTTCGGCCTGCTCCACCGGCAAGCCGTCCTGCAGCGATTGCCGATAGGCCATCAGGGATTTTTCGGTGTCCTTGCGCACGTTGGCGTCGACGTTGTCCAGCGAGCTTTCGACCAGTTCGAAGCCTTCCAGATACGCCGCCACCGACAGGTCGTAAGCCTGATCGTGTTCACCGGCACGGTACGCCGCCAGGCTCTTGTCCAGGGTCGCGGCGGTGTAGTCGAGCAACTGCGCCGGGCCGCGCTTGACCTGCGGCGGCTGCGCCCGTTGCGCACGGAAGATCGCGGCGGCTTCAGCGCCCTCGGCAGCCTGCACCTCGGCCGGGGTCTGGCGGGCCAGATCGGCAATGTTGTAGGTCTTGTCGGCTTTGGCCGTGGCCGGATCGGCGCTGAACTGCGCGATATAGGTCGCCAGATCCCAGCGCTGACGGTCGTCCAGTTGATCGGCAAACGCCGGCATGTCCGTGCCTTCGACGCCCTGGCCGAGGGTGCTGTAGATCGCATACAGGCTCAGGTGATCCATCCGCGCAGCATCGCGCAGATTGGCCGGCGCCGGCGTCATACCGAGACCTGCCGGGCCGTCGCCGGCACCCGCGTCGCCGTGGCACACCGAGCAGTTTTGCGCGTAGAGCGGCGCACCACGGGTCGGATCAGGCGTGATGATCGGGGCCTGGCTGACTTCATAAGCCACCGCCAGTTTCGCCCCCAGTTGTCGGGCCTGACGGGCCACGTCCGCACCGTCCTGTTTCGCCGTGATCGCGGCGTGCAAGGCGCTGACGCCCTGTTCCAGCGCCGCTTTCTCCGGTTTGGCCGGCAGGCCGGCGATCAGCCCTTGCAGCACCTGGGTGAATTCCAGTTGCTCGCGGTATTCGCCATCGTCGATGACCTTGCCTGCCGCTACCGTCGGCGGGTAATCGGCGCTGATGTAATCCAGCAGGTGCAACGCTTGCGGCGCGCCTTCCACGGTGTCGGCCAGCAGATTGAAGCTGCTCAGGGCGCACAGCGGGAACACCAGCCAGGCCAGAAATCGGGACGCGGCAGTCATGAATGAGTCTCAAGTGGAAATGCGAAGTTACATATTGTTCACTTCGAGCGCGATTCCCTCAAGCTTTCTCTCCAATACCCGGCACATGGCCACTGCCCACCCCTATAATCCTTCACCTTTCGCCTCTCTGCTCCAGGAAGAGCTGCACTCCATGCGCCAACGCCTGCTACTCCCGGTGTTAATCAGCACGATCCTGCAACTGAGCGGCTGCGCGGCTTACCGCAATTACGACCTGGAAATGCAGCAAACCAACGACCGGCTGATGCTCGGCGACTATCAGGGTGCCCTCGATGTGCTGGAGTGGCACAACCCGTGGGAAGACAAGGACCTGCTCTACTACTTCGAGAAGGGTTCGATTCTCAGCTTCGCCAACGCCCGCCCGCAGAGCCAGAAAGCCTGGCGCAGCGCAGACCGGATGGTGTTCCAGCGCGAAGAAGCCGTGCCTTCCGCCCCCATGAAGCTGCTCAACCGGTTTGCCTATGAAATGGGCACCCTGCTGGTCAACGACAAGCTCAGCCGCTACGAAGGCTATGACTACGAAAAAGTCATGCTGACCACACAGATGGCCCTCAACCAATTGGGCGAAAGCGATTTCGACGGCGCCCGGGCAGACATCAAGAAGACCCACGAACGTGAAGCACTGATCGCCCGCCAGCGTGAGCGCCAGTATGAAGAACTCGAAGAGCAGGCCAAGGCTCAGGGTATCGCCGTTCATTACAAGGACCTGAAAGGCTATCCCGTCACCACCCTGGACGCGCCAGCGGTTATCGAACTGAAGAACGGCTACCAGAGTGCTTTCAGCCATTACCTGGCCGGGTTCACCTATGAAGCGCTGGGTGAACGGGATCTGGCCGCACCGGGTTATCGCCAGGCAATCGAGTTGCGCCCGAACACGCCCTTCCTCGAACAGGCGCTGCGCAATCTCGACCAGCCACCGGCCAAGGATGATGAAAGCGATGTTCTGATCGTCGTCCAGAGCGGTCTGGCGCCGGCCCGCAGCTCGGTAACGGTGCCGATCCCGGTGCGGCTCAATGAAAATCTGGTCATTACTGCGCCGATCTCGTTTCCCATCCTGGTGCCGGACACCGTCACACCAGCGTTCGACCACATCCTGGTGGATGGCCGCAAACGCCCGCTGACCGTGATCAACAGCGTCACCGACATGGCGTTTCGTACGCTGCGCGATGACATGCCGGCGATCATTTCCCGGGCAATGTTCCGCGCCAACATGGCCGCCATCTCGCAGGCTCAGGAAAACGAACGCAATCCGGCCAAGGCCTCGCTGGTCGTCACCGAGCACGACCCCTTTGAGGAGGCCGACACCCGAACGTGGCGTACGCTCCCCGACAAGACATTGGTGGCGCGCATACGGCTGAAGAAAGGCGATCACCAATTCAATGCGCCCAATGCACCCGGAGCGTCATCGGTCACCCTGCGCATCGATCGCGATCACCAATTGGTCAACCTGCGAGTTCTGAGAGATATCGCCAACGTAATCGGCAATGCCAGACTGCCAGATAAGTAATGGCACCCAACCAACCAGTGCAATTAAAAAGCTATTACATAGCCAGCATCGCCCGCTTATAATGCCGCGCCCGCGCTATCGCGTTGCGGCATTAAAGCTCCTCTTTTTATGAGGAATTGGCAGGAGGCCAGTGCCACTGCCGATCGGTCCCAGCAGCCCGACCCGCACCCGAGGCTGTCGCTACTCATGGAAGAAGTAACCCATGGCATTCCGCGCTCCCACTCTGATTGCGCTCAGCGCTGTCACCCTGCTGTCCGGCTGTTCGGCGTTTCGCAACTACGATTCCGAACTGGCCCAGACCAACCAGCAACTGGCCACCGGCAACGTCGACGCCGCCCTGACTCTGCTGGAAAAGAACAACACCGGCCCGGACAAAGACCTGCTCTATTACTTCGAGAAAGGTGAACTGCTGCGCGCCAAGGGCGATCTGTCCGGCAGCCAGAATGCCTGGACCAGCGCCGACCAGGTGGTGGGCAAGTGGGAAGACTCGGTCAAACTCGACACCGACAAGTACCTGGCCCAGTTCGGCAGTTTCCTGGTCAACGACAAGGTGCGCCGCTACGAAGGCTACGACTACGAAAAAGTCATGCTGACTACGCAGATGGCCCTGAACCTGCTGGCGGTCAACGACTTCGACGGCGCCCGCACCGCGATCAAGAAGACTCACGAACGTGAAGCGGTGATCGCCGACCTGCGCGACAAGGAATACCTCAAGAGCGAAGAGGAAGCCGAGAAGGAAGGCATCAAGACCGAATACAAGGATTTGCAGGGCTACCCGGTGGCCAGCCTCGACGCGCCGGAAGTGGTCGGCCTGAAAAACAGCTACCAGAGTGCGTTCAGCCATTACCTGGCCGGTTTCGTCTATGAAGCTCTGGGCGAAAAAGACCTCGCTGCGCCGGGCTATCGCAAGGCTGCCGAACTGCGCCCGAACACGCCACTGCTGGAGCAGGCGCTGGTCAACCTCGACAAGCCGGTCAAGAGCGACGACAGCGACATCCTGATCGTGGTGCAAAGCGGTCTGGCGCCGGCCCGCGATTCGATCCGCGTGCCGTTGCCGCTGCCAATCTCCAACAACGTAGTGATTATTCCGCTGTCGTTCCCGATCATCAAGCCCGACACCTCCACCGCGACGTTCGCGCAGATCGGTGTCGATGGCCAGCAGGTCGACCTGACCGCGCTGAACAGCACCACCGCCATGTCCCGCCGCGCCCTGCGCGATGACATGCCGGGGATCATCCTGCGCACCACCGTGCGCGCGATCACCAAAGGTGTAGCGCAGAAGAAGATCAACGAAACCAACCCGCTGGCGGGCCTGGCTGTGGGTATTTCTTCAGCTGTGCTCGAAGGTGCCGATACCCGTACGTGGCGTACTCTGCCGGACATGACTCAGGTTGTACGTCTGCGCTTGAAGAAAGGTGAGCACCTGGTCACTCTGCCGAGCGCCGTCGGTGGCTCTCAGGTCAAGGTCACCGTCGATCAGCGTTATCAGGTGATCACCCTGCGCGCCGTCGGCAATCAGGTGTTCGCTGCCGGCCTCGCCGCCCACGTCACCCCGAGCGCTGGCGCTACCGCCGTGGCCAGCCTCAAACAACCTTAAGAACGGAGTCTTTGCATGCGCTTCAAACTCATCGCCGTCGCCGCCCTCGCCCTGCTGGCGAGCGGTTGCGCCACCCCGCCACCACCGGAGCCGGGCAGTGCCGCGAGCAAGGTCGTGGCCATGGGCCCGCAGAAACACATCGTGGTCGGCGCGATGCGCGTAGCCCGCGAAAACGGCTTCATGACCGTCAACGTGCAGTTGAGCAACACCCTCAACAGCAACAAGACGTTCTACTACCGCTTCGCCTGGCTCGGGCCGGAAGGTTTCCCGATCGCCGAAGAAGAAGTCTGGAAGAGCCAGATGATGTACGGCGCCCAGACCAGCTTCATCCAGGGCATCGCCCCGACGCCCAAAGCCGTGGACTTCCGTCTGGAACTCAAGACGCCTTAAGCCCGACACCCTATTCCCGATTCAGAGAGCATTCCCATGTTTGCACGCTTTTCCTTCATCGCCGTCCTCGCCCTGCTGGCCAGCGGTTGCGCCAACACTTCGCCGACCCTGGGCAGCAAGAACATCAGCTACGGCGACACCAAGGCCGTTGAAACCGTGACCAACGAGTTCGGTTCGACCGACCTGCAGATGATCGCCGAGTCGATGACCCGTTCCCTGGCCCAGTCCGGCATTCTGCAGGGTCGTCCTGTGGTGCAGGTCTACGACGTGAAGAACAAGACCAGCGAATACATCGACACCCGCGAAATCACCACCAGCATCAAGACCCAGCTGATGAAGTCCGGCACCGCCCGTTTCGCCAGCGACAACACCGCGATGCAGAGCCAGGTCGACCAGCTCAAGCTGCAAAACCAGAGCGGCCTGTACAAGAAAAGCACCGTGGCCAAGACTGGCAACATGATCGCCGCCAAATACCGTCTTGAAGGTTCGATCAGCTCGATCGTCAAGCGCAGCAGCGACTACAAGGACGTCTTCTACAAATTCAGCCTGCAACTGATCGACGTTGAAAGCGGTCTGGCCGAGTGGATGGACGAGAAAGAGATCCGCAAAACCACGGAGCGTTAATCGATGCGCACATGGATTGGCATGATGGCCCTGGCTTGCGCGTTCAGCGTGCAGGCGGCCCCGAAAGTCGCGGTGACGGATCTGGCGTATCAGGAACGTGTGGAGCAATACATCCACATCGTTTCGGCCCAGAGCAATTACCGCGAGGGCTACTACAGTTCCAGCGGTTCTTCGAGCTACAACGAGCTCGAAGCCACCACCAGCTACATCGAACAGACCGAGCTGCGCAAGTTCACCGGCGACATCAAGGGTGAAATCCTGCGTACCGGCATGTTCCAGCTGGTGCAGGGCACGCCGTACACGGCGTCGTCCAAGGGTGACGTCTACGACGTGATCAAGCGGATCAAGGCCGGCAACTTCAAGGGTGCCGACTACGTGCTGTTCGGCACGGTGTCGGACATCGACTTCACCCAGGACGTAAACGAGCTGGCGAACACCGACAGCTATTCCGCCGTGCTGGGCCTGACGCTGGTGGCCGATTTCAGCCTGATCAACACCAAGACCTTCGAAATCACCTCGGCCTTCACGGCGATGGGCGAAGCGCAGGACACCAAACTGGTGAACCACCGCGACATCAAGATCTCGCTCAACCGCCCGCGGGTGGTGCGCGATGTTTCGAAGGCGCTGGGCGAAGACGTGGCCGGACAGCTGAGCATGCAGCTCGGCGGTGGCGGTTACGAGCAGCCGCGCGAACCGCAGCAGCGCAACAATCTGCCGCGTGATACGGCGCCAGTGATTCTTCACTGACCGACTGCCGGAAACGAAAAAGGCGACCTTCTCAGGTCGCCTTTTTTTGTGGCTGCACGCTTTATGCGGCCGCTTTGCGCAATGTCGCCATGAACGCCGCAGCGCCAATGAACAGCCCGGCAAACGTGCGGTTCATGCGTCGCTGCTGGGTCGGTGTGCGCAACAGGCGCAACACCTTCGACGCCAGACCGGTGTAGCCGGCCATGACGATCAGGTCGACCGCGATCATGGTCACGCCGATCACCACGTACTGGATCAGCAGCGGCGCATGCGGATTGATGAACTGCGGCAGCACCGCGAGCATGAACACCAGGGCCTTGGGGTTGCTGATGTTCACCAGAAAACCACGGAACACCAGCGCCAGCGGCTTGCCGATCGGCCGGACCGCCGCGTCGTCACTCATGTCCATCGGCAGTGCGCGCCACTGCTTGATTGCCAGATAAACCAGATACGCGACACCGAACCATTTGATCGCGTGGAACGCAGTGGCCGAAGCGGTGAGGATCGCGCCGACACCGGCGCCGACGATGGCAATCTGCACAGCCAGGCCGATCTGCAGGCCCAGGGCGTTCCAGTAACCGCGCCAGAAACCGTATTGCAGACCGCTGGACATCGACGCAATGGCGCCGGCACCCGGAGAAAGACTGATCACCCAGCAGGCGGCAAAAAACGCCAGCCATGTTTGAAGCTCCATCGCACACCTCGACTCGGACTCGTGACAATCCTCAAAGCTAATGCGGAATTGGCTGGATGACCACCGATTTTTTGCAGGATGTTGCGGGCGCCGACCAATGTGGCCGGCGTCCGATCACTTTTCGAAACCGCTGGAAGGGAACACATCAGTGCCGCGCCAGCGGCGCACCGAACGCTGGAAGAACAGGCTGTTGGGCACCTGCACCATGGCGCTGCCGGTGCCGAGTTCTTCGGCTTCGATCAGCGTGGTGTAGAGCAGATTGATCGCCACCACCCGGCCTTTGACGCCGGGCTTGTCGGTGGTGTCCACCAGTTCGACGACGTCGCCGAGACGGAACGGGCCAACGGTGAAGATCAGAATCGCGCAGAGCAGGTTCGACAGCACGCTCCACATGGCGAAGAACGCCACCGCCGCCACCGCGACGAAGCCCGACAGCGCGGTCCAGAGCACCGTGGCCGACACCCCGAGACGCTCCAGCACAAAGATCAGCGCACTGCCCATGATCAGCCAGCGCAGACCGCCGCGCAGCGGCATCAGCAACTGCGGCGGGAACGGATACTTCTCGCCCAGGCGAGTCAGGAATCGGGCGACGACGCGCTGGGCGAAGTAGCCGGCCAACAGAATCAGCAGAATCTGCACACCGAGCCAGATCGGCTCGGCCCACATCGCCGGCAATGGAAGTCTGAAGGCGTCCATCAGGACAACGCCTCCAGCTCCGCCTGCATGCTTTCCAGCGTTTCCAGGGCTTGCATCCATGCTTCTTCAAGTTCGCCTTCGCGGACTTTCAGCTTGGCCTGTTCGGCCAGCAGGTCACGCAATTCGTTCTTGCGCGCCGGCTCGTAGAGGTCGCTGTCGCCGAGGCTGGCATCGACCTTCGCCAGTTTCTCGTGCAGCTTGCCGAGCTCGGCTTCGAGCTTGTCAGCCTCGCGCTTGTGCGGCGCCAGTTGCTGACGCAACGCAGCGGCAGCCTGACGCTGGGCCTTCTTGTCGGTCTTGTCCGGGTTGACCGGTGTGTTGCTGACCGGGGCGTTGCGCTGACGGTACTCGACCAGCCAACGGGCGTAGTCCTCAAGGTCGCCGTCGAACTCCTCGACCTTGCCGTCCGCGACCAGGAAGAAGTTGTCGGTGGTGCTCTTGAGCAGATGCCGATCGTGGGAAACCACCAACACCGCGCCGCTGAATTCCTGCAACGCCATGGTCAGCGCCAGGCGCATTTCCAGGTCGAGGTGGTTGGTCGGTTCGTCGAGCAGCAGCAGGTTCGGCCGTTCCCATGCGATCAGCGCCAAAGCCAGACGAGCCTTTTCGCCACCGGAGAAATTCAGCACCGGTTCGTCGATCCGTGCGCCGCGGAAGTCGAAACCACCAAGGAAATCGCGCAGGGTCTGCTCGCGCTCGGTCGGCGCCAGACGCTGCAAGTGCAGCAACGGGCTGGCCTTGGAATCCAGCGAGTCGAGCTGATGCTGGGCGAAGTAACCAACCACAGTGTTCTCACCGCGAGTCAGGCGCCCGGCCAGTGGTTCGAGTTCGCCGGCAAGGTTCTTGATCAGGGTCGACTTGCCCGCGCCGTTGGGGCCGAGCAAGCCGATCCGCGCGCCGGGGGTCAGTTGCAGCTTGACCTTCTCCAGCACGGTTTTCTCGCCGTAACCCAGGCGCGCATCGGACAGGTCGATCAGCGGGCTGGAGATCTTGGTCGACTCGCGGAACACGAAGTCGAACGGCGAATCGACGTGGGCCGCCGACAGCTCTTCCATGCGCTCCAGCGCCTTGATCCGGCTCTGGGCCTGACGGGCCTTGGTGGCCTGGGCCTTGAACCGGGCGATGTAGCTTTCCATGTGCGCACGCTGCGCCTGCTGCTTCTCGTAGGCCTGTTGCTGCTGGGCCAGACGTTCGGCACGGGCGCGTTCGAACGCGGTGTAGCCGCCACGGTAGAGCGTCAGCTTGCGCTGATCGACGTGGGCCACGTGATCGACGACTTCATCGAGGAAATCGCGGTCGTGGGAAATCAGCAGCAAGGTGCCGGGGTAACTTTTCAGCCACTCTTCGAGCCAGATGATGGCGTCGAGGTCCAAGTGGTTGGTCGGCTCGTCGAGCAGCAACAGGTCCGATGGGCACATCAAAGCCTGCGCAAGGTTCAGACGCATCCGCCAGCCACCGGAGAAATCTCCTACCTGACGATCCATCTGCTCGTTGGTGAAACCGAGGCCGGCGAGCAGCTTGCGCGCCCGCGCATCGGCGGTGTAGCCGTCGGCGCTGTCGAGTTCGGCGTGCAGGCGGGCCAGCGCGGTGCCGTCGTGGGCCTCTTCGGCTGCCGCGAGCTCGCGCTGCACTTCGCGCAGGCGCAGGTCACCGTCGAGCACATAGTCGACCGCCAGGCGCTCGAGCGTGTCGACCTCCTGGCGCATGTGGGCGATACGCCAGTCGGCCGGCAGCAGGCAGTCGCCCGAGTCCGGGTGCAACTCACCGCGGAGCAAGGCGAACAGGCTGGATTTGCCGGCGCCGTTGGCACCGATGAGGCCGGCTTTGTGGCCGGCGTGCAGGGTCAGCTCGGCGTCTTCTAGCAGACGTTGCGGGCCACGCTGTAAAGTCAGGTTCTGAAGTCGGATCATAATGGCGGCGGAGTCTACCAGCTTCCCCCGCAACTGGCGCGAGTAGCACGATGTCCTCTGACCTGTGGAGCTTTGCCCTTGCCGTCTACGCCCGTCCCGGCGTGGAGGATGCCTGCCTGCGCCTGCAATCGGCGGGGGCCAACGTGTGCCTGATGCTGTGCGGTTTATGGCTGGAACAACGCGATGCCACCTGCAACGAGGTGCGAGCCCGGCAACTTCTTGAACTGACAGAGCCTTGGGACCGGGAGGTGGTGCAACCGTTGCGCACATTGCGCATGCAGTGGAAAGCGCTGGCCGAAACCGATCCGGTGCTCAAGGGGATGCGCGAGCAGATCAAGGGACTGGAACTGGAAGCGGAACGTGCTCTGCTGTCGCGACTGGAAGGCGCCGCACAAGGCTGGAAGCGGAATTCGAAGGAATCGAGTGACTGGCTGGAAGTGCTGGCCGGCCCTGCGGCCAACCTGAACCGCGACGCGCTGCAAGTGCTGCGCGTCGCGGCGACCGGCGCTTAGGAAGCGCTGGACGGGTTGCTGGCGACGCTCGACACCGGCGCCGACGATGGCGTGGTTGCGGTGGTCGAGGTAGTGGCGGCCGGTGCAGGTGCAGCGGTCGCAGCCGGAGTTGCCGGTGCGGCAGGTTTGGCAGCAGGAGCAGCGGTCGGTTTTACTGCAGCGGGTTTCGCGGCAGCCGGCTTGGCAGCGGCAGGTTTTTTCACCGCAGGTTTTGCAGCAGGTTTTGCAGCAGGTTTCGCTGCTGGCTTGGCGGCCGGTTTAGCGGTGGTCGCTGGCTTGGCGGCGGTCGTTGCAGGCTTGGCGGCGGCAGCCGGTTTGGCGGCTGGTTTTACAGCGGGTTTGGCCGCAGCTTTTACCGCAGGCTTGGCCGCTGGTTTCACTGCCGCTTTGGGAGCAGGTTTGGCAGCAACCGGTTTGGCAGCGGTTTTCGCCGCAGGCTTGGCAGCAGCTGTTTTGGCGGCTGGTTTAGCGGCGGCTTTAACGGCTGGTTTTGCTGCCGGCTTGGCGGCTGGCTTGGCAGCAGGTTTCGCAGCGGCAGTTCTCGCTGGAGCCGCTTTCGCAGCAGCAGTTCTCGCCGCAGGTTTGGCGGCTGGTTTTGCAGCAGCCGGCTTGGCGGCAGCGGGTTTGGCCGCTGTGGTTTTGGCCGCAGGTTTAGCAGCGCTGGCGGCTGCGGGTTTCTTCGCGGCTGGTTTTGCAGCGGCTTTCACTGGCGCTTTTGCAGGGGCTTTTGCAGGGGCTTTTGCAGGAGCCTTGGCCGGTGCTTTTGCAGCAGGTTTGGCGGCTGCTTTTTTCGCAGGTGCCGCTGCCGGTTTGGCCGAACGCAGGGACAACGCCTTGCCAACAGCCTCTTGAACACGACCGACACCCTGGGCCAGTTTCAGGCTTTCCTGGGCATCGCGCTTGAGTTGCAGAATGTAGCTGCGGGTGTCGGACTGACGTTCCTTCAGCGCATCGAGCAGGTCTTCGAGTTCCTTCACGGCAGCCTTGGCCTTGGTCTGCGCCTTGGCTTTACCGGCTGCTGCTGCGTCCTGCAGTTTGGTGCGGGACTTGTGCAGTTTTTCTTGCGCCTTGCCGCGTTGCTTTTCCAGTTTGGCGAGCAGTTTTTCAGCATCAGCCAAGGCTTGGGAGCAAGCGTTTTCCAGATGCTCGAGCAGGCTGCCCGAGAGTTGTTGGAGTAAATGCAACGGAGTGTTTACAGGCTTCTTGGTGGCCGACATGGTTTACCTCCTGGCTGACGTGAGTGCGGCTCATACTAGACCTCTGCTGCTACCGCCGCTAGGGCATGTTGACAGTATCGAAAGCACTCGGTTGCAGGGTTGCAAAAAACTTCTGCGCATTGGCAAAAGCAGTTCACCGTTGCAGACGTTCGCGCTGGCATAATCCACCGCAATTCAGGATGGAGAGTGCCCATGTCGCGCTACTTTTTTTTATCCCTCTGCATGATTTTTTCCGTGGCTCAGGCCGACGAAAAAACGACGGCGAATGACGCTCACGATCTGGCTTACAGCCTCGGCGCCAGCCTCGGCGAACGACTGCGTCAGGAAGTGCCGCAGCTGCAGATCCAGGCGTTGATCGAAGGTCTGCAGCAGGCCTATCAAGGCAAGCCGCTGGCACTGAGCGAGGCTCGCATCGAGCAGATCCTCGCCGATCACGAATCGCAGACGGCCGAGCAGGCGGCGATGCCTTCGACTGAAGCCGCGATGGAAAACGAGCGACGTTTTCTCACCGCCGAAAAAGCCAAACCGGGTGTAAAGGAGCTGGCCGACGGCATCCTGCTGACCGAGCTTGCGCCGGGGAATGGCACGAAGGCCGGCCCGGATGGAAAAGTGCAGGTGCTGTACATCGGCCGACTGCCGGACGGCACCGTGTTCGATCAGAACAGCCAGCCGCAGTGGTTCAATCTCGACAGCGTGATCGCCGGCTGGCGCACCGCGCTGCAAAACATGCCGGTCGGCGCGAAGTGGCGTCTGGTGATTCCATCGGATCAGGCTTATGGCGCCGACGGTGCAGGCGACTTGATCGCGCCGTTCACACCGCTGGTGTTCGAAGTGGAATTGCGCGGCGCGACCAGTTGATCGCCCAATAAAAAACGGTGCGTTTGGGGCGCACCGTTTCTGTGTCTTGCGAGGTTCGTTTCAGGCCTGAACCGAATCCTCTTCCTTGTGTGCGGTATGCAGCACTTCGATCAGGCAGTCTTCCAGTTCGAAGCGCTCGTGGAGCAGGCCGCCCAGCTCCTTGAATTTCTCCGCAACGCATTTGCCTTCATCACAAAGGTCGTTGAACGCGAGCAGCTTTTCGGTGATGACATCGATCCGCGGATAGATCGTCTCGGCCAGTTCCAGGCCGCGCTTGTCATTGAAGGCCTTGGCCTCGCCCGTCAGCTGTTCGTAGATTTCGAAGTGCCCGGCCGAGACGTAATCGACCAGCACACCGCAGAATTCCTGCAAAGGCTTTCGATCCTCGGACAGCGCCTGAGGTTTGGCGCCCAGCTTGTCATAGGCAGCGATCAATTCCTCACGCTCCTGCAGCCAGCGGTCGATCAGCAGATGAACTCCACCCCAACGTTCCTGAGCATTCTGACAACTTTCGAGCATGGTGATCTCTCTTCCCTTGTGGGTCATGCTGCCCTACACCCGCGCCTCTTCTTGTGGCTATTGCTTTGAGAGGCGGCCGGGCAGAGCGTCATCGAGCAACACAATTCCAATGACACGTGCGGGCCAGATTATGCCCGCACGCCTATGGCTTCAAGGTACGCAGGAGAGAAAGTTCATACAAGTGTTTAATCCCTGACCAGCGCCGGGTGCGACGGTTGGCCGCTAAGTGGTCGCTGTAAAGCCATCCAGACCTGTCGCAGCAACTGGTAAGCGGCAAGGATCGACATCCCCACGAAGAACAGCAGGCTCCACTCCGGAATGCTCAAATCGAACAGTGTCCAGGACAACTCCGTGCAATCGGCAGTGTCGTTGAACATACGCATCAGTGCGCATAACCACGGCAGGCTGCTGAACATTTCCTCCGGCCCTGGCCCGCAATGCGCCAGCCTTTGCAGGGAATCACTTTGCAACAGTACTTGTCGCCAGGCCGCCGTCATCCCGCCAAGACTGGTCAGCAACGCCATCATCCAGTACAGCGACAGACCGACACGCTGCGGCCCATGGACCGCCGCCACACCACAAAAAGTGGTGAGCATACACATGAACAGACGCTGGACCAGACACAGGCTGCAGGGCACCAGACCGACCGCGTATTCGAGGTAATAAGAAGCTCCCAGGGCCAGAATCCCCGCAGTGAAAGCCATAAAGAACAGGGAGCGTGAGCAGGCCAACGACATGGCTTATCCGTAACAATAAAGACAGGCAGTTACGGTAGAGGAAAGCGCCTCGGGCTTTCAAGGCAGGTCACTGGCGACACTTCATCAGAAGTGTAGGGAAATCCCGACAGGCACCGAAGGATTCGGTGTAGCCCATTGTAGGATTTTGCTCGGGAGAGGATTTACCGGTAACAATTCAGTCACCGGGAAAGAAATGGAGGAGCAACGCTCCCCCTTTCTGATCATGCTCGAGCGGCTACCGGCAATGGTGCAGCCAGCAGGCGCTCATCCAGCATACCGAGCCCTTCCTGGAACAGCAGATTGCTGCGCTCGGTGTCACCGAGCCGGGCCAGCAGACGCGCCAACTCGGCGCACGCTTCCGGATTGCGCTGCACTCGCAGACTGCTTTCCAGGTAGTCCCGCGCCTTGCCCCACAGACTGGCTTGCAGGCACAGGCGTCCCAGCGTCAGCAGCAAGCTGGCATCGCCCGGATGATCCTTGAGCCATCCCTCGGCTGTCTGCAACTGACGCGCCGGATCGCTGCCACGCACCAGACCGTAAAGGCGCGCCAGATGACTGTCGTACTTGCGCTTGAGCGCCGTGCGCAGCACTTCTTCCGCTTCGACCTGAGCACCCAGCTGGCGCAGCTGCTCGGCGTAGGCCAGCACCAGTGCCGGCTCCTGGCGCTGGGCAGAAGTCAGTTGCTGCCAGGCGCGGTTGAGCGACTGTAAACCGACTGCGCCGTCCTCTTCACGCTGGGCCGCGAGGGACAGGTTTTCCCCCCAGGCGCGACGTTCGAGTTCGGTCAGTTCGGCCGGTGGCAAGACTTTGTCCTTGCGCAGCTCCGGCAACAGCCGAATCACGGACGACCAGTCACCGCGCTGCTGATGCAGGCGCTGCAACTGGCGCAAGGTCTGGGCATTGTGCGGATGGCGCTCGTGCATCGCCTGCAAGGTGATCAGCGCCCCATCGGTATCGCCACGATCGGTCTGCAACTGCGCATGGCTTAGGGCGATCGCCAGCTCGGCCTGCGGCTGACGCTCGAGGGCGCGTTCCAGCAGGCGATCGCTTTCCTCGTAATGACCTTGTTCGTTGGCGGCGCGGGCGGCGCCCAGGTAATACAGCAACGGTTGACGCTCGGCTTCGGCGGCCCGGTAAAGATGACGCTGGGCGCTGGCCCAGCGCCCTTCGGCCAGGTCGAGCTGACCATGCTCGATCGCCACCTGCACACGGCGGCTGCGGTTACGACGCGACCACGGATTGACCACTCCGCCGGAGGTCAGTACCAGCTCGACCAGCGCCTTGATGCCCCAGACCAGCAGCCAGAGCACCGCCACCACCGCCAGGGTCGCCCAAAGGCTCGATTCATAACGAAAGCTTTTGTAGGCGACCAGCACGTAACCGGAATGCTCGGCAATCGCCAGGCCCAGCGCCGCCGTCGCCGCGATCACCAGAAACACGATCACATACAGGCGCTTCATGGTGTCGCCTCCTGCGCGGTGCTGGCAGCCGGTTTGGCGAAGGGTTTCACCGAGTCTTCGGCGTTGACGTTGCGGCGCTCCAGATAGGCCTGCACCGCACTTAAGGTTCCAGCGAGATCCGGCGTGTTGACGGTAACCGGTTGCTTGCTCAATTCCGCGACCTGCTCGAGCATGATTTTGCTCTGCGGGTTGTCCGGATTGAAGTTGCCCGTGAGGACGTCACGCGCTTCGGCCAGCGCCTGGGTGTACACCGGCGCCTGACCGTTGAGCGCAGCCCATTGCGCCTGCTCGAGCGAAAGGCTCAGGGCCAGGCGCACCTGGCTCAGGCTCTGGCCTGCAAGCAGCGGCCGGACGTTTTTGTCAGCGTTGAAATCGATGCGGATGTAGCGCGATATCTGATCCCACCACTGCGCCCAGCGACTGGCGCCGTCGCCATCGGAGGTCAGGCCCAGCAGTGAATCGCCGCGATCCTTGTATTCCGGCGCCAGCTCGGTGAGGCCGACGACCTGATCGCGCAAGGCGCCCAGGCGCAGGAACAGCCCGGTGCGATCCGGCTGCTCGGTACTGCGCAGCGCTACCAGGGTTTTCGCCACTTGCTCGCGGGCGGCGAACGAGCCGGGATCATTCTGCTCGCGCAGGATTTCATCGGCACCCTGAACTAGCGCCTGGGCGCTGCTGATGTCCTGCAGGGCGGAAAGACGCAGGCTGGCCAGCCGCAGCAAGTGCTCGGCCTCGGCCAGCCGCCAGTCCTTGCGGCTGGCGCCGAGGACCGTTTCCAGACGCTGGTTGAGGCGTTGCTGATCGCCCTGAAGCTGGGTCACTAGACGCTGGCGTTCGGCAAGTTCATCGGCACCGGGCAATTGCCCGAGGCGCTCGGTCAGTCGTTGCTCGTTGAGCTTCAGGGTCTGTGCCTGATCGTTCAACGCCTGAACCTGATTCAACTGATTCTGAGTGCTGGTCTGCAGGTGTCGCACCTGCCACACACCCCAGCCACCCACCGCAACACCGGCAGCGCCGAGCAGCAGCGCGAGTATGGCCAATCCGTTGCCTCGGCGCGGTTCCGCGGCCGGTGGCGGTGCATCAACCGGTGCATCGATCACAGGTTGAACGTCATCTTTAGGCAAGGCTGTTTCGCTCACGTATCCATCCTTTGCATTAGAGAACGGGCACGGGATGCTCCCGTAACGCCGTCAGCAAGGCCGCGGCACTGGCGCCGCGACAATCCACAACTGTTCGGGCCCCGGCGGCACTGGCCTGCTCGGCAACCCTTGGGCTTGGAACAAACAACGGCAGCCGCGCAAGTGCAGGCCAGCTGTCGCCCGCCAGTTGGCGCAGGTGCTCAAAACCCTGTCCACTGCTGACCACCAGCCCGTTCAGGCGTTCCGCTGCAATCCTGCGGGGCAGCTCCTGCGGCGGATAGTCCGGCAGGTCGCGACGGTACAACTCCAAGTATTCGACACTAGCACCAAGCGCGCGCAGGCGCTCGGCCAGCAGCTCGCGTCCGCCCTCCCCACGCAGAATCAACACCTGCGAACCGGGCACGACCACCGCCTCAAGCAGACGCGGCAATTGCAGCAAGGCCTCGCTGTCGTCACCCGCGTCCGGGAAGCTCACATCCAGCCCCCGATCCCGAAGGATAGCGGCGGTCGCTGCACCCACACTGAACCACGGCATCGTAGGAGTCGCCAGGCCCAAAGAGTCGAGCAGATCCACCGCGATCCGCGCCGCTGGCTTGCTGACCACGATCACTGCGCTGTAACGCGGCAGTTGCGTGATTGTGCGGCGCATTGTGTCAGAGACCGGCAGTGGCGCGATTTCCAAAAGCGGCAGACAGCTGCTGAAAAACCCTTGTTCGGCCAGCACGGCGGCGAGCGCCGAGCAGTCTTCCGCCGGGCGCGTCAGCAGCAGGCGCCAGGCGGTCACTCGTGACCTGCCTCGCCGTAGACTGCCTTGAGAATATCGTCGGCGCCCTGGCTCAGCAGGTCTTCGGCCACCTGCACACCCAGGGTCTCGGCTGCCGCACGCGGCGCACGGGCTTGCGCGCTGAGCAGCTTGCCGCCACTCGGCTCGCCCACCAGACCGCGCAGCCACAACTGATCGCCCTCGAGCACGGCGTAGCAGGCGATCGGCACCTGGCAGCCGCCATTCAGATGTTTGTTGAGGGCACGCTCGGCGGTGACACGGTCAGCGGTGTCGGCGTGATGCAGGGGCGCGAGCAAGGCGTGGATTTCAGTGTCGGCGCTGCGGCATTCGATACCGACGGCGCCCTGCCCACCGGCCGGCAGGCTGTCATCGACGCTGATGGCCGAGGTGATGCGATCTTCGAAACCGAGGCGGATCAGGCCCGCTGCCGCGAGGATGATCGCGTCGTACTCGCCGGCGTCGAGCTTGGCCAGACGGGTGTTGACGTTGCCACGCAGGAAACGGATCTCGAGATCCGGACGGCGCGTCAGCAACTGCGCCTGACGCCGCAGGCTGGAGGTACCGACGATGCTGCCGGCAGGCAACGCATCGAGGCTGGAATACGTATTGGAGACAAACGCGTCACGGGGATCTTCGCGCTCGCAGATGCAGAACAGACCGAGGCCTTCGGGGAAATCCATCGGCACGTCTTTCATCGAATGCACGGCGATGTCGGCTTCGTTTTCCAGCAGCGCGGTTTCCAGTTCCTTGACGAACAGGCCCTTGCCACCGATTTTCGACAGGGGCGAATCGAGCAGCTTGTCGCCGCGACTGACCATGGGCACCAGCGTCACCAGCAGGCCCGGGTGGGATGCTTCAAGACGGGCTTTGACGTATTCGGCCTGCCAGAGGGCCAGAGCACTTTTGCGGGTGGCGATGCGGATTTCGCGAGAGGACATGGATCAATCCGTACTGAATAGATACGGCGGATAATAACAGCTCAGCCAAATCCACTTTGACCTGAATCAGATACGGCGTGGCCTCCCTGGCCTGCAATGCCTGGTGAAATGAACAAAGAACCGCCCGGAGCCTGCGGACTAAAGCCCCTGCATCATTTTGCGCACACCCGCCACATGTCGACGGCTGACAATCAGCGCGTCACCGTTGAGGCCCTTGAGGAACAACTGGAAGTGGCCCAGCGGTGTGCGTTGCAGTCGCTCGATGCGGTCGCGGGCGACCAGCGCATTGCGGTGAATCCGCACGAAGCGCTCGCCGAATTCGTCTTCCAGCGCCTTGAGCGGCTCATCCAGAAGGACTTCGCCAGCTTCGTGGCGCAAGGTCACGTATTTGTGGTCGGCAATGAAGTACACCACCTGATCCAGCGGAATCAGTTCGATGCCTTTGCGGGTCCGGGCGCTGATGTGGCTGCGCGGGCCGTTACCGCTTTCGGCGGCAGGACGGGTCAGGGCCGAGAGTTGGGCCCGGTTGGGACGTTCAGCCCGTTTCAGGGCGTCATGCAGATGTTCGGTTCGCACGGGTTTCACCACATAGCCCACGGCGCTGGCCTGCAGGGCTTCCACGGCAAATTCATCGGGACCTGCGCAAAACACCACGGCTGGCGGGGTTTCGCGTTCGCACAGACGGGCAGCCACCTGCAGGCCATCGAGGCCCGGCATGCGGATATCGAGCAGTACGATATCCGGCTTGTGGCTGTCGATCAGTGCCAACGCCTCTTCGCCATTGGTGGCGCTGGGCTCCAGGATTGTGTAGCCCTCGAGCTCGCTCACCATTCGGCTGAGTCGCTCGCGGGCCAGTGGTTCGTCATCAACGATCAGGACATTCATATTGCGCTGGATTCCTGCGTGAGTCTCGCACAAGGATAGCGTAGACAAGTGGAGTGACGTCCGTCACCGCGATCCACGCTAAGACTAGCGCGAGCGCCAAAAAGTGCCGTACGTCGGCCGGCAATATTTGCCGACACCTGCAACGTACCGCCCGACGCCCGTCGCCGACTGCGTTTTACGCAGGGTATGCCAATGGCCAATACACCCACCCCTCTCTCTTCTTATAGTCGGTGGCCGGATCTTTGCCCGATCCGTGGTCACCCGACCCCTATGTCCTACTGTAGACGCTCGTCGGGCCGATATTGCTCAATCGAAAAATATCCTTGCGCAAATCCCCCGGGGACGCCGACAACTATGGCGGAGCGAATGAGAAAAAAACGTATCGACCAGTGTCAGCGACAGGATTGGCAACCCTGTTATTATCCGCGCCAGCGTTTCACGCCTTCTTTCTTCAAGCCGATACGAGCGAATTCATGAGCACTGACAAGACCAATCAGTCCTGGGGCGGCCGCTTCAGTGAACCCGTCGACGCCTTCGTCGCCCGCTTCACCGCCTCCGTCACTTTCGACCAGCGCCTGTATCGCCACGACATCATGGGCTCGATCGCCCACGCCACCATGCTGGCCAAGGTCGGTGTGCTGACGGATGCCGAGCGCGACAGCATCATCGATGGCCTGAAGACCATCCAGGGCGAAATCGAGGCCGGCCAGTTCGACTGGCGCGTCGACCTCGAAGACGTGCACATGAACATCGAAGCACGCCTGACCGACCGCATCGGCGTCACCGGCAAGAAGCTGCACACCGGCCGCAGCCGCAACGACCAGGTCGCCACCGACATCCGCCTGTGGCTGCGTGACGAAATTGACCTGATCCTGGCCGAGATCACCCGCCTGCAAAAAGGCCTGCTGGAGCAGGCCGAGCGTGAAGCCGCCAGCATCATGCCGGGCTTCACCCACCTGCAGACCGCTCAGCCGGTGACCTTCGGGCACCACATGCTGGCCTGGTTCGAAATGCTCAGCCGCGACTACGAGCGCCTGGTCGACTGCCGCAAGCGCACCAACCGCATGCCGCTGGGCAGCGCCGCGCTGGCCGGCACCACTTACCCGATCGACCGCGAATACACCGCGCAGTTGCTGGGCTTCGACGCCGTCGGCGGCAACTCGCTGGACAACGTGTCCGACCGTGACTTCGCCATCGAATTCTGCTCGGCCGCGAGCATCGCGATGATGCACCTGTCGCGCTTCTCCGAAGAGCTGGTGCTGTGGACCAGCGCACAGTTCCAGTTCATCGATCTGCCGGACCGGTTCTGCACCGGCAGCTCGATCATGCCGCAAAAGAAAAACCCGGATGTTCCGGAGCTGGTACGTGGCAAGACCGGCCGCGTGTTCGGCGCCCTGATGGGCCTGCTGACCCTGATGAAAGGCCAGCCGCTGGCCTACAACAAGGACAACCAGGAAGACAAGGAACCGCTGTTCGACGCCGCCGACACCCTGCGCGACTCGCTGCGTGCCTTTGCCGACATGATCCCGGCGATCAAACCGAAACACGCGATCATGCGCGAAGCGGCGCTGCGCGGTTTCTCCACCGCCACCGACCTGGCCGACTACCTGGTTCGCCGTGGCCTGCCGTTCCGTGATTGCCACGAGATCGTCGGCCACGCGGTGAAGTACGGCGTCGACACCGGCAAAG
This sequence comes from Pseudomonas sp. 3-2, assembly GCF_019710535.1. NCBI lineage: Bacteria > Pseudomonadati > Pseudomonadota > Gammaproteobacteria > Pseudomonadales > Pseudomonadaceae > Pseudomonas > Pseudomonas sp. 3-2. The sequence continues at coordinate 6,183,647 of NZ_CP081200.1, forward strand.
ATCTGGCGGAAATGAGCCTGGAAGAACTGCGCCAGTTCAGCGACCAGATCGAGCAGGACGTGTTTGCCGTGCTGACCCTGGAAGGTTCGGTAAATGCCCGTGACCACATCGGCGGCACTGCGCCGGCGCAGGTCAAGGCTGCCGTGGTTCGCGGTCAGGCGCTGATCGCCAGCCGCTAAAAGTCAAAGCTTCGCGAGCAAGCTCGCTTGTATGTTTAGACTTGAAGGGGTGGGCGGGACTAAAAGCTCGATTCCGACTCTAGCCAGTACGGACCGTGGGAGACTTCTCGTCCCGCCCTTTCTACCTAAAGCGCCGATAAGGAATTCATCGGTAAAACCGACGATAGAGGCAAGCCAGCGCTACGGTAGACCCCGACAAGCTCTTAAACCCTAGCTCCGAGGATTCGTCATGACAATCCTTACCTCGCCAACGGTGATTGGTGTCGATGTGGCCAAGGCCGAAATCGTCGTTTATCGCGAAGATCTGAAAATCATCCAGGCCATCAACAACGACCGCACATCTGTAGGTCATTGGCTGAAGACCCTGCCCGCCCAAAGCTCAATCGCCCTGGAAGCCACTAATCTCTACCACCTGGACACGGCCGAACTGGCCCATGGTATGGGGCATCGGGTTTACATCGTGGACCCTTACCGGGTGAGCCATTACCGCGAAAGCATCGGTCAGCGTGCAAAAACCGACCCTTGTGATGCACGTCTTCTGGCGCGTTATCTAACCAGTGAACAGCATCGGCTGCGGGTCTGGAACCCACCACCGCGGCACTACACAGTGTTGAAAAGTCTGCTTAACAAGCGTGCACAGCTGATGAAGGTCCGAGTCAGTATCAAGCTGAGCTGGTCAACCGAACCTCTTCTTGAAGATCTTTTGGCCGATGGGTTGAAGCATTTCAAACAGCTGGATCAGGCCATTCAGGAGTTGCTTCGTAAAGTCAGCCAAGAAGCCGGAATTAGTGAAAACATCAGACGCTGCAAAGCGATTGAAGGAGTTGGTGAACTCACGGCAACGGGCCTGGCAACTACATACATGCGAGGTGAGTTCGCCAGCGCCGATGCGTTCATCGCCTTTCTGGGAATGGACTTGAAGGCAAAAGACTCAGGTAAGAAACACAGTCCTCGCCACTTGAGCAAAAAAGGTGACGGGGAATTACGGCGTCTTGCACACAATGCAGCTATGGCAGCTTGTCGGTCCCCTGTCTGGAAACCGTTCTATGAGTCCTATCTGGCAAGAGGTCTAGCCAGAACCCAAGCCTTGGTCATCCTCGCCCGCAAGCTTTGCCGGGTGGCATTCGCCCTCATGAAAAACCAGAGCGAATACCAACCGAATTTAAGGTTGCAGGGTTCCCCTGCAACATAGAATCTCCCACATCTGATCTGCTGCGAACACCGAACAGGTGTCCAATCGAGATCAAGTGTGGGAGCGGGCTTGCTCGCGAAAGCTATCTCGAAAACTCCAAAAAATTACTTCTTCGCTGCGATCATCGCCAAAAACGCCGGCATCGCCGCATCCTTGTCCGCCGCAATCTTCTGCACGTGCGGATTCTGCTCAAGCCGCTCCAGCAGTGCCTTGGCCTTCGGCATCTCCGCCAGCAAATCCAGACCGAACAGCTTGTGCCCCACCGCAACTGCCAACGGCACGCTGTAGAGGAAGTACAAATCCGCAATAGTCAGGCTGTCGCCCGCCACATACGGAGCGAACTTGCCGTGACGTGCCAGCGCCGCGAAACCCAGCAGCAATTCAGCCTTGGTTTTCTCCTTGATCGCCTCCGGGAGTGCCATGCCAAAAAACGCCTCGCCATAGCAGGCACGGGCCGGCAGCTCGATATACAGCTCGATTTCCTTGGCCACTGCCAGCACCTGAGCTCGGGCAAACGGCTCGGCCGGCAGCAGTGGAGCACCCTTCTGGGTGCTTTCGAGGTATTCGAGCATCACCATCGTTTCATTGATGTAACCACCTTCAGCCCCCAGCACCGGCACCTTGCCGCGCGGGCTGATGGCCAGGGACTCCGGCGTTGGCGTCGGGTAGAACGTGACCTCTTCGAACGGCAGGTCTTTTTCCAGCAGCGCCAGCTTGACCATGTTGTAGTAGTTGCTGACGGAGAATCCATAGAGTTTGAACATCACATAGCCTCCAGGCCGTGCGGGGTGGGCAGTGCCTGTTTATAGATCGCCCCGGGTATTCGTGCCAGCAGCATCACGCTGATGAATGCGGGTAAACTGGCGCCTTTCCTTGAGGAGCCTGCCATGAGCGAGCCGACTGACATCGACAATGATGAAGAAGAGTTCACCGAATCGACGCTGATCGAAGCGATCGAGAACCAGATCGAAAGCGACAACCCGCCAGCGGCCAAGGCAACCTTCAACAAGCTGACGCTGGTCGGTTACGAACGCGATGACATCCTGAATCTGATGGCCCACGTGCTGGCCTGTGAAATCGACGCGATGCTCGACGAAGACCGCGCGTTCGATACCGAGTGGTACGAAACCGCGCTGCGCGCACTGCCCGAGCTGCCACCGGAAAAGCAGTAAACGGCCCCGCCCTGTGGGAGCCCGCCTGCTCCCACACAATTTGTCACCCATCTGCGCGGTCTTCTGCCGCTCCCTGACTACACTGGAATCCACCCCGGGACAAAAACCCTGACACGCGCACTGGACAGGCCGCGCCGGCAGGTTCACCTTAGGGGCGCTGTCGTCCAATTCCTAGAAAGTCTGGAGTCCTTATGTCGCTTACCCCTGAGTTGGTTGCCGAACTGGAAGTCCTCGCACTCTTCAACCTGGACAGTTCCCAGGAAGGTCTGAAAATTCATCAGACCGCTGCCCCGAAGCACATTGCCGCCGCACAACGCCTGTTCGAAAAAGAACTGACAGACCAGCCTGATGGCGGTTACCTGACCAGCCTCGGTCGCGATGCCGCACAAAACGTGCAAACCGTACTGACGATTCTCAAAGAGCAGCAAACCGCCTGATCCTCCCGACTTTGCCCACGGAAACCCCTGTCACGGGATTTCCGCGGGCCAGCCATGAACATCGTCCATCACCGCGCGATAGAAATCTGACGTCAAAAAACAAATTCAGCTTAAAACTCCTGCCGCTCAGGCGCTAAACTCCCGGACACCCGAGACCCCTTGCCTCCGAGCCCTGCGCGCCGGTTTGAGCCGACATGACCCGCACCCATGAAATCCGCCCCGACCTGGACGAAGGCATCGACCGCAAGGTACTCAGCCAGCTACGTGCACGCTTTCTGAAACTCAATGAAGGCCGCCTGAACCGGGCGCGGGAAGGCCTGTCGACGCGCCAGCAAAGTGTGCTGACGTTGCTGCCGCTGTTTTTTCACGTTAATCATCCGCTGTTGCCGGGTTATGTCTCGGGCAGCACGCCGGCCGGGCTGTCGAATTACGAACCGGACGCCGAGACGCTCGCCGAAGCCCAGCGCCTGACCCGCTCGTTCTCCTACAAGCCGCGTCACGGCAGCAACCCGCCACGACCGATTCACGGCCTGTTCCTGATGGGCAGCCTCGGCACGCTGGCCCAGGCGGACCAGAGCGACATGGACGTGTGGGTCTGCCACGCCCCCGACCTGAGCGACAGTGAGCTGGCCGAACTGCGCAAGAAGTGCCAGTTGCTCGAAACCTGGGCTGCCAGCCAAGGGGCCGAGGCGCACTTCTTCCTGATCGACCCGGTGCGTTTCGTCAAAGGCGAACGCGACACTCAACTCAGCTCCGAAGATTGCGGCACCACCCAGCACTATCTGCTGCTGGACGAGTTCTACCGCACCGCGATCTGGCTTGCCGGGCGCACGCCGATCTGGTGGCTGGTGCCGGTCTACGAAGAACGCGCCTATGACGCGTACACCCATACCCTGATTTCCAAGCGCTTCATCCGCAACGATGAAACCCTCGACCTGGGGCCGATGGCGTACATTCCACCGGGCGAGTTCGTCGGCGCCGGGCTGTGGCAACTGTTCAAGGGCATCGAGTCACCTTACAAATCGGTGCTCAAGCTGCTGCTGACCGAGGTCTACGCCAGCGAGCATCCACATGTGCAGTGCCTGAGCCTGCGCTTCAAGCAGGCGGTGTTCGCCAACCGGCTGGATCTCGACGAGCTGGATCCGTACATGGTGGTCTACCGCCGGATCGAGGAATACCTTACTGCGCGCAATGAGCCGGAACGCCTTGAGCTGGTTCGACGGGCGCTGTACCTCAAGGTCAACCGCAAGCTCACCGGCAACAGCCGAACCCAGAGTTGGCAGCGTTCACTGCTGGAAAGACTGGCCAGTGAATGGCATTGGGATCAGCGGCAACTGGCGCTGCTCGACAGCCGCAGTCAGTGGAAAGTCCGCCAGGTCAGCGCCGAACGCCGGGCGCTGGTGAACGAACTCAATTACAGCTATCGCTTCCTGACCCAGTTCGCTCGCGCAGAGCAGACCGTCAGCCTGATCAACAAGCGCGACCTCAACGTTCTCGGACGGCGCCTGTATGCGGCGTTCGAGCGCAAGGCGGACAAGGTCGAGTTCATCAATCCCGGCATCGCCCCGGACCTGGCCGAAGACACGCTGACTCTGGTGCAATCGCCGAACAAAAAGGAACCGGGCCAAACCCAGTGGGGCCTGTACAACGGCAGCCTGACAGCGCTGGAGTGGGAACACTTCGCACCGATCAAGCGCAGCCGCGAGTTGCTGGAATTGTTGACCTGGTGCCACCGCAACGGCGTGATCGACAGCAGCACCCGACTGGCCCTGCACCCCGGCACCAGCGACATGAGCGAGTTCGAGCTGTTCAACCTGCTCGGCAGCCTGCAACAGAGCATCCCCCTACCCTTGCCGACCGTTGCCGAAGAACCGCTGCTGCGCGCCGCCGTGCCGAACGAAGTCTTGATGCTGGTGAATGTCGGGGTCGATCCGCTCAAGCATCACCGCGACCTGAACATCCTGATGACCACCGAGCGTACCGATTCGCTGAGCTACGCCGGTGTGCGCGAGAACCTGGTGTTGACCTTGGATCAGGTCACGCTCAACAGCTGGAACGAAGTGCTGGTCAACCGCTTCGATGGCCCGCATGCCCTGATGGACTGCCTGCGCGATTACCTCAACAATCTGCCGCGCGGAGCGCAACAACCCTCGCTGCGAGTGCGCTGCTTCTGTCACAACCGCGCGCAATTCATCGCGCGCCGGGTGGAAGAAATCATCGACACCGCGCAGACCCTGTTGCTCAGCGACCTGAATCACCGCTACCTGATCCAGGTGCAGCAGCATTACCACGTTCTGGAACTGGTGCCGGGCCAGGTCAGCCATGTCGCCCTCGCCACCCTGCCGGCGCTGCTCGATTACCTGGGCGAGGAACAGCCGCGCTACAGCCCGCTGCACCTGGACCCGATGGCGCTGGAAGACCACGACCTGGCGCTGATCCTGCCGATGGGCCAGCCTGAATGCATTCAGGTGTTCTACCGGATCACCGAACAAACCGCCGAGCTGTACGTGCTCGATGAGTTCAACGCGCTGTGGCAACAGCACTTGCCCTTTCACGACGAGCAAAGCCTGTTGGTGCCATTGCAGCGGTTCCTGCAGTCGATCCAGTTCCGTCGCGAAGCGCTGCTGCCGATGGATTCGAACCATGCCGCCAGTCTTGAAATCTTGTATTACCAGTTATTGCCATCAGGACCGGGACGCGCGCGACGGGTCGAAATGCGCCCGGCGCCGCAGACGCCGGTCAACAAACCGTTCTACGACGTGCAGGCGATCGTCGGCAAAGCCGCACCCGGCGAAGTGCAGGTCACGCTGTATTGCAATCAACGGGAATTCAGCGAGCTGGAACATGGCGACCAGCTTTTCAGCGTGGTCGCCCGGGAGATCGTCGGACAGCGTCGGGAAACCGAGCGCTACCGCTGCTACATCACCGACCTGGACCTGTCGGGTGTGATCGGTGACGGGCAGAGTTCAAGCAATCTGTATCTGCGTTACAAGGCCGACCTGGAACGCTCTCTGAACGAGGCGCTCGAGCAGGTCTGAGGCGGGTTACTCCGGGAAATCACCGCCGTTGGCCGGCTGCGATTCGACTTCGAGCAAAGTCAGTTTCAGGGTCTTGCCACCCGGAGCCGGCCAGTCGATGTGCTGACCAACCTTCAGGCCCAGCAGCGCACTGCCGACCGGAGCGAGGATCGAGACTTTGCCTTCGTCGGCGTTGGCGTGCTTCGGATAGACCAGGGTCAGGTGGTAGTCCTTGCCACTGCTTTCTTCGCGGCAGTGCACACGGGAATTCATCGTCACGACATCGGCAGGCACTTCATCGTGACCGACCAGGGTATCGGCGCGGTCCAGTTCGGTTTGCAGCGCGATCACGCCCGGCAGCGTGTCATCCAGGCTGTCGATCAGGCGCTCCAGACGTTGCACGTCCAGACGGGTAAGGGTGATGGAAGGTGCGGTCATGATCCGGGCAGACTCCTTTCTTCTGCACACAAAAAAAGCAAAACCCCGCCAAAAAAGACGGGGTTTTCACCAGGCCTCGATGGGTTGAGGCGTTTCCGGACACTACCACAGCTCAAAAAATATACAAGCTACGCTCCGGTGAGCTGCCGGCGCTGAGCCGCCTGCGCACAAATCACCCGGCGGCGCGCGTCATCGGCCGAGCGCCACTCGCGGATGTCTTCGACATGACGCATGCAACCGAGGCAGATCTTCTGCTCATCCAACCGGCACACGCCGGTGCACGGCGAAGGCACGGCCGGGCTGACGTTGCTGTAGAGCGGCTTCGGCGGACGGACGGGCGCAGTATCAATCACGAAATCACAGGCCTTCGAAATCGAATTCGGTGCCAGCCTGCTGCTTGACGATGCGCTCGAGCATTTCGCCCAGCTGCTCTTCGCTCTTGTCGCACATCCAGCGTTCGCTTTCTTCGTCGTAGTCGAAGTGGAAACCGCCAGACACGGCGGCCAGCCACAGCTGACGCAACGGTTCCTGACGGCTGAAGATCAGCTGGGTGCCGTTCTCGAACTTGACGGTCAGCACACCGGCCGAGTTCTCCATGTCGATGTCCAGGTCGCTGTCGTCGAAGATGTCTTCCAGTTTTTCCTGGGTTTCATCGACCAGATCGTGGAAACGGGCTTCGGACAAACTCATTGCGGCAACCTCAAAAAATGTCTGATCAGGCTCAAGCGCCGCAAGATACGGACGCCGCCGGCCGATTGCAAAGGATAACGACCAACAACCCTGCCTGCATTGTCTCCTGTGGGAGCGAGCCTGCTCGCGATTGCGGTGGATCAGACACGCGGATGTTGAAGGTGCCGACGCTATCGCGAGCAGGCTCGCTCCCACAAGGATTGCACTTGATCGACCCGCCTGCGGGCAAGCCCCGCCGGACGGGAGTTCCGTCGCATAGGCAAGCTGCCGGGTGGCCGGTATACTCCGGCGCAATTAACGCATTTTCAAGGATTTCGCCATGAAGCGCCTGATCTCTTCCCTTGCTGCGCTCGTCGCGGTTGCCTGCCTTGTTTCGGCTTGTGGTCAAAAAGGCCCGCTGTACCTGCCCGATGAAGATCAGGACCCGGCCGAGCAAGCCCAGTCTTCGCAAAAGCAGCCTGCCTCCAAGGCACACAAGCACGACGTTTACTAAGGGATCGCCATGGACGCTTTTAACTACCGTGGCGGGGAGCTGTTCGCGGAAGGTGTGGCGCTGTCCGCCATCGCCGATCGCTTCGGCACACCAACCTACGTCTACTCCCGCGCCCACATCGAGGCCCAGTACCTGGCCTATGCCGATGCGCTGGCCGGCATGCCGCACCTGGTGTGCTTCGCGGTCAAGGCCAACTCCAACCTCGGCGTCCTGAATGTCCTGGCCCGTATCGGCGCCGGTTTCGACATTGTCTCCCGTGGCGAGCTGGAACGTGTTCTGGCCGCCGGCGGCAGCCCGGACAAGATCGTGTTCTCCGGCGTCGGCAAGACCCGTGACGACATGCGCCGTGCGCTGGAAGTCGGCGTGCACTGCTTCAACGTCGAATCCACCGACGAGCTCGAGCGCCTGCAAGTGGTCGCCGCCGAGCTGGGCGTTCGCGCGCCGATCTCGCTGCGCGTGAACCCGGACGTCGATGCCGGCACCCACCCGTACATTTCCACCGGTCTCAAAGAGAACAAGTTCGGCATCGCCATCGCCGACGCCGAAGACGTGTACGTGCGTGCCGCGCACTTGCCGAACCTGGAAGTGGTCGGCGTCGACTGCCACATCGGTTCGCAACTGACCACTCTGCCGCCGTTCCTCGATGCCCTTGATCGCCTGCTGGATCTGGTCGATCGCCTTGGCGATTGCGGCATCCACCTGCGCCACATCGATCTCGGTGGCGGCCTGGGTGTGCGTTATCGCGACGAAGAGCCGCCATTGGCTGCCGATTACATCAAGGCTGTGCGCGAGCGCCTGGTCGGCCGTGATCTGGCGCTGGTGTTCGAACCGGGCCGCTTCATCGTCGCCAACGCCGGCGTGCTGCTGACTCAAGTCGAATACCTCAAGCACACCGAGCACAAAGACTTCGCCATCGTCGACGCGGCCATGAACGACCTGATCCGCCCGGCGCTGTACCAGGCCTGGATGGACGTGACCGCGGTCAAACCGCGCGACACCGCTGCACGCAAGTACGACGTGGTCGGCCCGATCTGCGAAACCGGCGACTTCCTCGCCAAGGAACGCGAACTGGCGCTGGAAGAAGGCGATCTGCTGGCCGTGCATTCGGCCGGTGCCTACGGTTTCGTGATGAGCTCCAACTACAACACCCGCGGCCGTGCCGCCGAGGTGCTGGTGGATGGCGATCAGGCCTTTGAAGTGCGTCGCCGCGAAACCGTGGCCGAGCTGTTTGCCGGCGAAAGCCTGCTGCCGGAGTAACCCCATGCTGCTGCGTTTTACCAAGATGCACGGCCTGGGCAACGACTTCATGGTCCTCGACCTGGTCAGCCAGCACGCGCATATTCAGCCCAAGCACGCAAAAATGTGGGGCGACCGGCACACCGGCATCGGTTTCGACCAGTTGCTGATCGTCGAAGCGCCGAGCAATCCGGATGTGGACTTCCGTTACCGGATCTTCAACTCCGACGGTTCCGAAGTGGAGCAGTGCGGCAATGGTGCGCGCTGCTTCGCCCGCTTCGTGCTCGACAAACGCCTGACCGCCAAACGGCAGATCCGCGTCGAGACCAAGGGCGGCATCATCGAACTGGACGTGCGTAACGACGGCCAGATCGGCGTGAACATGGGCGCCCCGCGCCTGGTGCCAGCGGACATTCCGTTCCAGGCGCCGGAGCAGGCCCTGAGTTATCAGGTCGATGTCGACGGTACGCCGGTCGATCTGGCGGCGGTGTCCATGGGCAACCCCCATGCGGTGCTGCGAGTCAGCGATATCAACACTGCACCGGTGCATGAACTGGGGCCGAAAATCGAACACCATCCGCGCTTTCCGGCGCGGGTCAACGTCGGTTTTCTCCAGGTCATCGACCGCCACCGCGCACAACTGCGCGTCTGGGAACGCGGCGCCGGGGAAACCCAGGCCTGCGGCACCGGTGCCTGCGCTGCTGCTGTAGCGGCGATCAGTCAGGGGTGGATGGATTCGCCACTGTTGATCGACCTGCCGGGCGGGCGCCTGTCCATTGAGTGGGCAGGCCCCGGCCAACCGGTGTTGATGACCGGCCCGGCAGTGCGCGTATACGAAGGACAAGTGCGTCTTTGAGTGAGCAGAAGCCATGACCGATAAGCCTCAGGTACCCGCCCGACAGTCCGGTGAATCAGCGTCCGAGAGCCTGGAGGCGGCAGCGGTTGCCGCGTACCTGGAGGCTCATCCGGACTTCTTCGTCGAGCATGAAGAACTGCTGCCGTCCCTGCGCATCCCCCATCAGCGCGGCGATACCGTTTCGCTGGTCGAGCGCCAGATGGCCATCCTGCGCGACCGCAACATCGAGATGCGTCACCGCCTCTCGCACTTGATGGACGTCGCCCGGGACAACGATCGCCTGTTCGACAAGACCCGTCGCCTGATCCTCGCCCTGATGGACGCTGCCACTCTGGAAGATGTGGTGATCAGCGTCGAAGACAGCCTGCGCCAGGATTTCCAGGTGCCCTTCGTCAGCCTGATCCTGCTCGGCGATAACCCGGCCCCGGTCGGCCGCTGGGTGACCCACGCCGACGCGCAAACTGCCATCGGCGGGTTGCTCACCGAAGGCAAGAGCGTCAGCGGTAGCCTGCGTGAACACGAGCTGGACTTCCTGTTCGGCGAAGAGCAGCGCAAGCAGATCGGCTCCACCGCCGTGGTCGCCGTCAGCCACCAGGGCATCCACGGAATCCTGGCCATCGCCAGCCGTGATCCGCAGCACTACAAGAGCTCGGTCGGCACGCTGTTCCTCAGCTACATCGCCGAAGTCATGGGTCGCGTGCTGCCACGGGTCAACAGCTCCCTGCGCTCGGTACGCTGAACATGGAACGGCAACTGGACGCTTACTGCGAACACCTGCGCAGTGAGCGGCAGGTGTCGCCGCACACGCTGTCGGCCTACCGACGCGACCTCGACAAAGTCCTCGGCTGGTGCAACAAACAGAACATCGGCAGCTGGCAGGCGCTGGACATCCAGCGTCTGCGCAGCCTGATCGCCCGCCTGCATGCCCAGGGCCAGTCGTCGCGCAGTCTGGCGCGCCTGCTCTCGGCCGTGCGCGGGCTCTACCATTATCTGAATCGTGAAGGCCTCTGCGATCACGATCCGGCCACCGGCCTGGCACCGCCCAAAGGCGAACGCCGCCTGCCGAAAACCCTCGACACCGACCGCGCCCTGCAACTGCTTGAAGGTGCGGTCGAGGACGATTTTCTCGCGCGCCGCGATCAGGCGATTCTGGAGTTGTTCTATTCCTCCGGCCTGCGCCTGTCGGAGCTGACCGGGCTCAATCTCGATCAGCTCGATCTGGCCGACGGCATGGTTCAGGTACTCGGCAAGGGCAGCAAGACGCGCCTGTTGCCGGTCGGTAAAAAGGCCCGGGAAGCGCTGGAGCACTGGCTACCACTGCGGGCGCTGACCAATCCGGCGGACGACGCCGTATTCGTCAGCCAGCAAGGCCGACGCCTCGGCCCGCGCGCAATTCAGGTGCGGGTCAAACTGGCCGGCGAGCGCGAACTGGGGCAGAACCTGCACCCGCACATGCTGCGGCACTCCTTCGCCAGCCATTTGCTCGAGTCCTCCCAGGACTTGCGCGCGGTGCAGGAACTGCTCGGCCACTCGGACATCAAGACCACCCAGATCTATACCCACCTGGACTTCCAGCACCTGGCGGCGGTCTACGACAGCGCCCACCCACGGGCCAAACGCATGAAAGGCGACGATTCATGAGCATCCAGTTGATCACCTTCGACCTCGACGACACCCTGTGGGACACCGCTCCGGTGATCGTCAGCGCCGAAGCGGTTTTGCGCCAATGGCTGGGCGAGCATGCGCCGAATCTGGGCGCGGTGCCGGTGGAGCATCTGTGGTCGATCCGTGAGCGGGTACTGGCCAGTGAACCGGGACTGAAACACCGTATCAGCGCGCTGCGCCGGCGAGTGCTATTCCATGCGCTGGAGGACGCCGGGTATGCCCACGGCGAAGCGTCGGATCTGGCGGACAAGAGTTTTGAAGTGTTTCTGCATGCGCGGCATCAGATCGAAGTGTTCCCGGAGGTCGAGCCGATCCTGGAAACCCTCGCCAAACACTACGCTCTCGGGGTGGTCACCAACGGCAACGCCGATGTCCGTCGTCTCGGACTGGCGGACTACTTCAAGTTTGCGCTGTGCGCCGAAGACATCGGCATCGCCAAGCCGGATGCGCGCCTGTTCCATGAAGCGTTGCAGCGCGGTGGCGTGAGCGCCGAAGCCGCCGTGCATATCGGCGATCACCCGGGGGACGACATCGCCGGGGCGCAGCAGGCCGGTCTGCGAGCGATCTGGTTCAACCCCGCCGGCAAGGTCTGGGAAGCGGAGCGCCTGCCGGATGCCGAGATTCGCAGCCTGAACGATCTGCCCGCGGTGCTCGCCCGCTGGAACAGTCTCGGCTAGTTTTCTTTCGCCCATGAAAAAGCCCGCAGCGACGGCGGGCTTTTTCAGCAAGCAAGCGACACGCCTCAGATAGGGCGGCTGCCGTACTTGTTGTCTGGCTTCTTGGGCGGATCGGCGACCACGTTGGCCTCCACTTCCTGAACCTTGCCACCGCGCGCAAGGAACTCTTCCATGGCCTTGGCCAGGGCATCGCGCTCCTTGTTCTTGGCTTCGATGCTCGGCAACTCGTCGACCGATACCGCAGCCTTGGCCTTGCCTTTGGCAGCCGGGGCCGGCGTATCGTCACCGCCATCGTCTTCAGCAACGTCTTCCGCTGCTGCTTCCAGACCGTCTTCGGCCTCGTCTTCGTCGCCTACTTCGAGGTCGTCGTTTTCCAGATCATCGTCGCTCATGTTCTACCTCATGACTTGCGAAAAGCAGATTAGTTATAGACCAGCTTTGGCGACTGTCGAAAGTCGCCGGAAAAAAATCGGTAACCATTGGTGACCAACGGTTTATGCCCCTTCACCGTGCAAGGTGGCGAGGACTTTACGGGCACCGCCATGATCACGGTGCTCGCCCAGGTAAACGCCTTGCCAGGTGCCCAGTGCCAGTCGGCCCGCCGTTACCGGCAAACTGATCTGACAGCCCAGCACGCTGGCCTTGAAGTGCGCCGGGAGGTCGTCCAGGCCTTCGTCGTTATGCTCATAGCCGTCTGTTCCTTGTGGGATCAGACGATTGAAAAATCGTTCGAAGTCGCGACGTACCGCCGGATCGGCGTTCTCGTTGATGGTCAACGACGCCGAGGTATGCTGCAGCCACAAATGCAACAGACCGACCCGGCATGCCTTGAGTTCAGGCAGACCGGCGAGCAACTCGTCCGTCACCAGATGAAAGCCCCGGGGCCGTGCCCGCAGGGTTATCAGAGTCTGTTGCCACATACAGTTCTCCGCACGTTCGGGGCGCATTCTAGCGCGCTCTGGAAAAAAACAAAGGCCCTAATATTCCTTCAATGATGTAAGCCTTTGGCCGCAGAAAAACACTCGTCGTAAACACGACCAAAGCAGTACGAAAAATCCTTTCAGCTGTATCAGGGAAGACAAATTCCAGATAAAAAAATGCCCGGCAAGCCGGGCAAGTTTTTTGCGGCGCGTGCTTACAGGTTGTAGCCGCGCTCGTTGTGTTGTGCCAGATCCAGGCCGACCGATTCTTCTTCCTCGGTCACACGCAGACCCATCACGGCATCCAGCACCTTGAGGATGATGAAAGTGACGATGGCGGTGTAGATCACGGTGAAGCCGACGCCTTTGCACTGAATCCAGACTTGTGCGGCGATGTCGGTGACGGTGCCGAAGCCACCCAGCGACGGTGCAGCGAACACACCGGTCAGGATCGCGCCGAGGATACCGCCGATACCGTGCACGCCGAAGGCGTCCAGGGAGTCGTCATAACCGAGTTTGCGTTTCAGGGTGGTGGCGCAGAAGAAGCACACCACGCCTGCTGCCAGACCGATCACCAGGGCGCCCATCGGGCCCACAGTGCCAGCGGCCGGAGTGATCGCGACCAGACCTGCAACGACGCCGGATGCGATACCCAGTGCGCTTGGTTTGCCGTGGGTGATCCACTCGGCGAACATCCAGCCCAATGCAGCAGCAGCGGTAGCGATCTGAGTGACCAGCATCGCCATGCCGGCGGTGCCGTTGGCGGCCGCAGCGGAACCGGCGTTGAAGCCGAACCAGCCGACCCACAGCATCGCCGCGCCCATCAGGGTGTAACCCAGATTGTGTGGCGCCATCGGAGTGGTCGGGAAACCTTTGCGTTTACCCAGTACCAGGCAGGCGATCAGACCGGCCACACCGGCGTTGATGTGCACCACGGTGCCGCCGGCGAAGTCGAGCACGCCCCAGTCCCACATCAGGCCGCCGTTGCCGGACCAGACCATGTGCGCGATCGGTGCATAAACCAGGGTGAACCAGATGCCCATGAAGATCAGCATCGCGGAGAACTTCATCCGCTCGGCAAACGCACCGACGATCAGCGCCGGAGTGATGATCGCGAAGGTCATCTGGAAGGTGATGAACACCGCCTCTGGGAACAGCGCTGCCGGGCCGGTCAGGCTCGCTGGTGTGACACCGGCCAGGAACGCCTTGCCGAAACCGCCCACGAACGAGTTGAAGTTGACGACGCCCTGCTCCATGCCGGTGGTGTCGAACGCGATGCTGTAGCCATAAATGACCCACAGGACGCTGATCAGACCGGTAATGGCGAAGCACTGCATCATCACGGAAAGAATGTTTTTCGACCGCACCATGCCGCCGTAGAACAGCGCTAGGCCGGGAATGGTCATGAACAGCACGAGGGCTGTGGAAGTAAGCATCCAGGCGGTATCGCCGGAATTCAGGACTGGGGCTGCCACTTCGTCTGCCGCCATGGCCAGGCCGGGCATTACGATAGACAACAGGGCTCCTAGCCCTGCGAATTTACGCAGAGTCATATTGTTTTCTCCTGGGGCGTTGGGTTTGTGGCGGCGTTTAGATCGCGTCGGTATCGGTTTCGCCGGTACGGATGCGGATCGCCTGTTCCAGATTGACCACGAAGATCTTGCCGTCACCGATCTTGCCGGTGTTGGCAGCCTTGGTTATCGCCTCGATAACCCGATCCAGATCCTTGTCGTCGATGGCAACGTCGATTTTCACCTTGGGCAGAAAATCGACCACATACTCCGCGCCGCGATACAGCTCGGTGTGACCCTTCTGCCGACCGAAGCCTTTGACTTCAGTAACGGTAATGCCCTGCACGCCGATTTCGGACAGCGACTCGCGCACGTCGTCCAACTTGAACGGCTTGATGATGGCAGTGACTAGCTTCATGAAACTCTCTCCCGAATTGGTGGACTTGCCCCAGGAAAACAAACCCGACTCAAGTCTAAGCGCAGTGCCTGGCTTTGTAACGCTTCGTTGTCGACGCCAGCTAACCGCTCCAGACGAAACTCCCCGCTCCGTCTGCCGCACTGCATTCGTCACAGCGACTGCATCAGTGCATGGGTCGAGGGTGACTAAGCAGAAAGCTTGCCATCTCGCCAAAAACCACTGATTTCAATCCCTTGGCCGCTGCCACAGATGCCATCACCCAAATGGCACTCCGGATACGCACAACAACGGTGCGTGGCCGTGCATCCCGTTGCGCGAAAAGCGTGCATCCGTGCCTGCGCCAATGACTATAGACACTGCGTGATACACTGCCGGCCATTGTTTCCAGGACATATCCCATGCTCGCGCCCAAAGACTTCCTCGACGCCCTGAGCGGCACCGCCTCCCGCCTGTTCAGCGGCGACACGCCCTTGCCAAAAGCCGAAATCGAAAGCCAGTTCAAGATGCTGCTGCAAAGTGCCTTCAGCAAACTGGACCTGGTGAGCCGTGAAGAGTTTGACAGTCAGATGGTGGTGCTGGCGCGCACTCGCGCCCGGCTCGAGAGCCTTGAGGCGAAGGTGGCGGAGATGGAAGCGAAGCTGACGCCGCCGGCTGAGTAACACCTCGTGTCTTTGTGAATGCGGCCCCTTGTGGGAGAGGGCTTGCCCGCGAATGAAGGTCGGAACGACCTTCCCGCCATTCAGGATTCGCTGCCGAATCTCGGCAGAATCCTACAGCTTGCAACCCCGCCGTCCGATTGCGTCGTGAAGCCCTGATTCCTATGCTCACCCAATGCTGAATGTTCAGCACTGGGTTTGGCGACCCGGCAACATTTGACGCAGCGCGATGATGTTCGAACGAGGGAAATACTCCCACCTCGAATTATGGCGGCTGTGCGTGGGAGACCTTCGGGTCTGCCGGTTTTCGAATGTCCCGGTTCGCCAATCCGCGCATAGCTGCCACCCTTTTTGTTTGGCGACGATCAGAGGCAGCTTTCTTCACCACATTCGAGAACCGAGTCATGGACGAAAGCTATTTAATTCCCAACGTCTTCATCCGCCACAAACTCCACCTTCACGCCCTTCTTATCCAGAACCAACCTTGGTTCTCCGCCCGCGACCTGGGCCGCCTGCTGCACATTTACCTCAACGAACGCATGCTGCGAAAACTCGACCCCGACCAATACCAAACCCGCAAAACCCTGATCCACAACCAGATCGAAAACACCCTCCTGATTAGCGAATCCGGCATCTACGCCCTCCTCGTCTATCACTACTGCCCCGAATACCGAGCGCTACGCGAATGGCTCACCCATCAGGTTATCCCCACCCTGCGCGACGCCCAGCACCCCACAACAAGCGAACGCCCACAGCTAAGCCTGCTGAATTGGCCCGAGATGTCGTTGAGTTTGCTGCACTGGAATAACCAGCCGTGGATTCGGTTGCAGGATGTGCCATTGATGGTGGTAGAACGGGAAAAGCTAAAGCGCCCAGAACCGGGCACTTGGTGGAAGAGGGCTTCGCGGATGCTGCAATCGCTATAGGCCCGCATGCCGGAGCTGAGCCCTGCGTAAATCGTAAGTCGACTGAAGATTCATCCAGAACTCAGGTGTGGTGTTGAGGTGGATGGCCAGCCTGATTGCCAAATCGGCGCAGATCCTGAGCTGGCATTTCACAAGCTTTTCGATCTCGGTTTCAGGCCAGTTCGTGGGCATGGCCAAGTCCATGACCGTCATGCCCAATGGCTCCATGAATTCCTTATTCAGCACCTCGCCCGGATGAATCGGGCGCATACCATTGCGGTCCATTTTTTGCCTCCAGCAGCTGCATTGAGCGGCCAAACTGGAACATCCAATCCAGCTATTCAAGACCTCCGAACCCTTTCGCCGACGTCCTTCAGCAATTTGGGCATGGTCCTACAAGGATTAGCTCTCGCGCCTGATTCTAGCTCTTCTCTCTTTAACCTATGATTCGGCCGTCTGGCAGCAAATCTCAAAATGAGCTCCTCAGAACGCCTCAGATCAGATTCGAGCATTGCTTAAAGCCAGCGGCCTTCAAATCTCGTGGAGCTTCACCATGCAAATGTCAATTTTTCCAATCAGCTTGCCATCACTCCATCACAAGCTAATCTATGGCTTGCAAAGCCGTTGATTTCGTGATTATTGACTGTAGAATGCTCCGATTTTTAAAGTCAAACCTCGTATGCATTGAGAGGAAGGGAAACGAAATGAAGAGATCTGATGACACAAAAATTTATCAAAATGATAAATCGTCACGTCTGGACAACAATCAGAGCTCCAACATTATCGGCTTCGCCGCTTTCAAAGAAAAAAAAGCCGATGAAGAATATAAAAAAGCAATAAATAACATTTTGGCTCGCGCGCAAAAAGTTGACTGGTAACACACCAGCTCCTTTAGCTCGCGCAGGGAAAGGCGCGAAAAATGTCAGCAGTCCCCAAGGAAAGTCATCCTAAAAATAATGACAGCCATTCAAATATTCGAACAATTGGGGAACGCATAGAAGGTCGCCGCAGCGACGAAATAGTTATTGCGTTCTGCGGTCCCGTAGGCTGTAACCTTGCCGATGTAATACGAACTATTCGAGCTCAGTTCGAAGAGTACGGGTACCTAACCGAACACATTAAGATCAGCGATATAATTAAAGACTATTACAGAGAAAATGGACTACCTCCGAGACTCTCAAAATTGTCGTTGAACCCCTCGCCGGGTAAAGAGCGGTATACAACACTGCAAGACCTTGGAAATGATTTACGTCAACGCTTTGACTCCCAGATATTAGCTGCACTCACCATGGCAAAAGTAGCCGCAAACCGCGACATCGCCATGCGAAAAAATGATATAGAAAAACCGCCCAAAACGGTCTATATAGTTGACCAGCTAAAACACCCCGAAGAAGTTGAACTATTCAAACTCGTTTATGGAAACATATTTTATCTTATTGGTGTTTTGAGCCCGCAGAATGTCAGGTTCAATTACTTAACAAGAACTGAACGCATACCTGGTCACGACGCACAGTTCCTGATAGATCGGGACAGAGACGAGTTAAGAACTTCATATGGGCAAAAATTAGAAAAAACTGTCCAACTTGCCGATTATTTCATCCGAAACAATCAGGACTCTATTTCAAATCTGCTACATCCCTGCCAACGTTTCGTAGCTCTAGTACATGGAAAAAATGGTGTAACTCCTACCAAGGACGAATCAGGAATGTATGCTGCCTACTCCGCCTCGTTGAAGTCCGCTTGCTTAAGCAGGCAAGTGGGTGCTGCAATAGCGAACAAAGAGGGCAACATAATTTCTTTGGGATGGAATGACGTACCAAAGTTTGGAGGAGGGCTCTACACTTCAGACTCTAAAAACGATCAAAGATGTATTTACCATGGCGGAAAATGCTATAACGACATTCATAAGTCAGCACTCATTCAAGACATTGTAAAAATTGTTAGCCAAAAAATAACTGTAACCGACGACGTAAAAGACGAGCTAGCAAAACTAATTCAGAAAGAAACCAGAGCAGGATCAATCATTGAGTTTTCCAGAGCTATTCATGCGGAAATGGAGGCTATATTAGGACTCGCGCGCTCGCAAGGAAACTCTACTGACTCCTGCGTACTATATACAACAACATTTCCATGCCACAATTGCGCCAGACATATTATCGCTGCGGGAATCAAGCGTGTAGTTTACATTGAGCCTTACGAAAAAAGTCTCGCATTAGACCTTCATGAAGATGCAATTACAACCGATGAAAACCATGTCGGAAAAACCTTGTTTGAAACATTCTCAGGAGTAGCGCCGAGCAAATATGCATCATTCTTCATAGCTCGCGGCAACAGAAAGGATAGCTCAGGTTCGGCAATTGATATAATCAAAACTGACGCAACGCATATTGGAACGGAGTATCTTGACCCCTATCAAACAATCGAAGGAAAGGTTGTTCAAGACCTAATGTCCAAGGTATCTCCCTCTACACAACCAACTCCCCCTATAGATGTTCCTCCACCGCCGTCCTCTCCTACACCGCCAAGAGCGGCTTAAAAAATGAAGATGGTGAGAATATCTCTCCATCTTCTACTTAAAACTTAAACGCTTGTCGTTTTGTCCATAAAGTAAATCCAAGTAATATTTGGTTTATATTTGTCCTCGTAATCTCCCGCAAAACTCCACGCCCCCTACTACCCTTAAAAAACCCGCAGGAAGCGGCCCCCCCCGATTCAACTCAAGGAACGACCATGTCCCTCGCCATCGTCCATAGCCGCGCCCAGATTGGCGTGGATGCCCCCGCCGTCACCGTCGAAGTCCACCTGGCCAACGGCCTGCCCTCGCTGACCATGGTCGGCCTGCCCGAAGCGGCGGTGAAGGAAAGCAAGGATAGGGTGCGTAGTGCGATCATCAATTCCGGGCTGCAGTTTCCGGCGCGGCGGATCACTCTGAATCTGGCACCGGCGGATCTGCCCAAGGATGGCGGTCGGTTCGATCTGGCGATTGCGCTGGGGATTCTGTCGGCGAGTGTGCAGGTGCCGACCTTGACGCTGGATGACGTGGAGTGCCTTGGCGAACTGGCGTTGTCCGGCGCCGTGCGGGCGGTGCGCGGGGTGTTGCCGGCGGCACTGGCAGCGCGCAAGGCCGGGCGGACGCTGGTGGTGCCGCGGGCGAATGCCGAGGAGGCTTGTCTGGCGTCGGGACTGAGGGTGATTGCGGTGGATCATCTGCTGGAGGCTGTGGCGCATTTCAACGGGCATACGCCAGTCGAGCCTTATGTCTCGGACGGGCTGATCCATGCTGCCAAACCTTATCCCGACCTGAATGAAGTCCAGGGCCAACTGGCGGCCAAACGGGCGCTGCTGATTGCCGCTGCCGGCGCCCACAACCTGCTGTTCAGCGGGCCACCGGGGACGGGCAAGACATTGCTGGCCAGTCGTTTGCCAGGGCTGCTGCCACCGCTGACCGAGAGTGAAGCGCTGGAAGTGGCGGCGATTCAATCCGTCGCCAGTGGCGCGCCGCTGACTCACTGGCCGCAACGCCCGTTCCGCCAACCGCATCACTCGGCTTCCGGGCCGGCATTGGTCGGTGGCAGTTCAAAACCTCAGCCCGGCGAAATCACCCTCGCCCACCATGGCGTGCTGTTTCTCGATGAGCTGCCCGAGTTTGATCGCAAGGTGCTGGAGGTGCTGCGCGAACCGCTGGAATCCGGCTGCATCGTGATCGCAAGGGCCAAGGAACGGGTGCGGTTTCCCGCGAGATTCCAGCTGGTCGCGGCGATGAATCCCTGCCCCTGTGGATATCTCGGCGAACCGAGCGGCAAATGCTCATGCACACCGGACATGGTGCAGCGCTATCGCAACAAACTGTCGGGGCCGTTGCTGGACCGGATCGATTTACACCTGACGGTGGCGCGGGAGGCGACAGCGCTTAACCCTGCCGTGAAACCGGGAGAGGACAGCGCCAGCGCGGCCACGCGGGTCGCCGAGGCCCGCGAGCGTCAGCAAAAACGCCAGGGTTGCGCCAATGCGTTTCTCGATTTGCCGGGGCTGAAGAAGCACTGCAAGTTATCCACAGCCGATGAAACCTGGCTGGAGACCGCGTGCGAAAGATTGACCTTGTCGCTGCGCTCGGCGCACCGGCTGCTCAAGGTCGCGCGGACATTGGCGGATCTTGAAAAGCGCGCAGATATCAGTCGCGAGCATCTGGCCGAAGCGTTGCAATATCGGCCGGTGACTCAGTAAGTGCTGAGTTTGGGGTGGCCCCAATCGCGAGCAGGCTCGCTCCCACAAGTCCAACGTAGACCCTGTGGGAGCGAGCCTGCTCGCGATCGCTGGTTCAGAGACGCCTCAACGGAAGCGGTCGACCTCTTGGCGCAGGTCGGCTGCCAGGCCTTCCAGTTCCTTGGCGGTGATGGCCAGGTTCGACACCACTTCGCGCTGCTCGCTGTTGGCCATCGCGATGCTTTGCAAGTTGCTGCTGAGCAAAGTCGCGGTGCTGCTCTGCTCCTGAGTCGCGGTGGTGATCGCGGCAAACTGCTCACCCGCCGAGCGACTTTGCTCGTCAATGCGCGCCAGCGCCGACGCCACGTTGGCATTTCGCGACAGGCCTTCCTGCATCAGCAGGTTGCCCTGCTCCATGTTGCTGATGGCGTTGCCGGTTTCCTGCTGGATGCTGTGAATCATGCTGGAAATTTCATCCGTCGCCTGACGGGTACGCGAGGCCAGGCTGCGTACCTCGTCGGCCACCACGGCAAAGCCGCGACCTTGTTCACCGGCACGGGCGGCTTCGATCGCAGCGTTGAGTGCCAGCAGGTTGGTCTGTTCGGCAATCGAGGTGATCACGCTGACAATGCCGCCGATTTCCTGGGAACGCTGACCGAGCGTGTTGATCACGGTCGCGGTGGTGTTCAGTGCGCCGGCAATCTGCTCCAGCGAGGAAGACGCTTCCTCCATCGACGTGCGACCGATCTGGGTCTGCTGCGCGTTTTCCTGGGCCAGACGCTGGGTGTTGCCCATGTTGTCGGCAATGTTCAGCGACGTGGCGGAAAACTCCTCTACCGCGCCGGCCATGCTGGTGATCTCGCCGGACTGTTGCTCCATGCCTTCATAGGCGCCGCCGGACAGACCGGACAGCGCCTGAGCCCGACGGTTGACCTCTTCGGAGGCGCGGCGGATGTGCTCGACCATGGTCGACAGCGCCTGGCTCATCTGGTTGAAGGCGCGGGCCAACTGACCAATCTCGTCGTTGCTCGACACGCTCAGGCGCACGCTCAGATCACCCGCGCCCAAGGCTTCGGCCTGACGCACCAGATCACCCAAAGGCGCCAGTTTGCTGCGCAGCAACCAGACCACGGAACCGACCGCCAGCAGCATCGCCAGCAGACTGCCGATGGCCAGCTGAGTGCCGACGCTCCAGGTCACCGCGCGGATCTCGGCCTTCGGCATGCTCGCCACCACCGACCACGGCCCACCCTCGAACGGCACGGCGATGCTGTAGAAATCTTCGGACTTGTCGCTCCAGAACCGGCCCTTACCCGGCGCTTTCGCCAGATCGTTGATTACCGGAATCGCTTGATCCAGCGCCTGCACGCCCGCCGGGGCCACCAGCCATTGGTTTTTCTCGTCCAGCAATGCCAGCGAACCGGTCTGGCCGATGCGGAAGCGCTTGAGATTGGCGAACTGGGCGTTCTGCGCGTCGGTGTAATCGAAACCGACGAACAACACCGCAATCACCTTGCCGCTGCTGTCACGCACCGGGGTGTATTGGGTCATGTAGGAACGATCGAACAGCAAGGCGCGGCCGACATAACCCTGCCCCGCCATCAACTTCGCATAGGCTGGATGGGCGTGGTCGAGCAAGGTGCCAATGGCGCGGGTGCCATCCTGTTTGGTCAGGGAGGTGCTGACCCGCACAAAATCTTCGCCGCTACGCACGAACAGCGTGGCGACACCGGCCGTCATCTGTTTGAACTCGTCGACTTCCTTGAAGTTGTTGTTCAACACTTCGCTGCCCAGGTGCAGGCCCGGCGTCTGGGTGCCGGCCACGGTCACCGGCTCGCTCGGATGAATGCTCAGGCCGGCGCTGAAGCGCTTCTCGAACAACCCGCTCAGGCGCTGGGTGCTTTCGCGCAGCGTGCCGTGGAAGGTGCTCAATTGGTCGGCGAGCAGACGCGCTTCACTGGCGAGGTGCTCCTCACGAGTGGCGAGGTTGGCGGTATCCAGCGAACGCAAAGCAAAGACTGTACTGCCGCTGATGACAATCGCCAGTATCACGGCGAGCGCGAGGCCCAGCTGCGAGGCGATCCGAGCGCGAGGTTGAGACATGGACAGCTCCTGGCCGAACTTCCGATCCTCCTTGATCGCAGCTCGGATAATTTTCTAATGGGGGTGAATCGTGGAGACCGGCACGACGGTTCCACATGCACGTATTCGGCGGTAAAACCGAATACTTGAGCGAACAGCAGGGTTATGGCGAAAGGCCGGCATTGTGCAGGCTCGAACGATTCAGCTCAAGCGCGTGACCGCCGGCAGCGCCATGGCGCGGACTTCGCCTTGCAGGAAGTCGCTGAGGCGGCGCAAACGTTCACCTCCGGGGCGGGTCTTTGGCCATACCAGGTAATAATTCAGTCCGCTGGCGACCGCCGTCGGCCAGGGCAGGCTCAAGCGCCCTTGCGCGACATCCTCGGCCACCATCAGTAGATCGCCCATGGACACCCCATAGCCCCTGGCTGCCGCGATCATGCCCAGCTCCAGGGTGTCGAACACCTGCCCGCCCTTGAGCGACACCTGTTCCGACAGTCCCATGTGTTCCAGCCAACTGCGCCAGTCCCGGCGATCCGGCGTCGGGTGCAGCAGCTCGGCGCTGGCTAGCCGCGCCACGTCCCACGGCTGATCGTTGAGCAGGTTCGGCGCGCCAACCGGAATCAGCTCCTCTGGAAACAGCAGGCTGGCTTCCCAGTCCGGCGGGAAATGTCCGTCACTCAGCAGCACCGCGCAATCGAAGGGCTCGTTGTTGAAGTCCACCGAGTCCACGTCCATCCACGCGCTGGTCAGTTGCACTTCGTTGCCTGGCTGCAAATGCCTGAAACGACTGAGCCGCGCCAGCAACCAGCGCATGGTCAGGGTCGACGGGGCTTTCATGCGCAGGATGTCATCTTCGGCGCGCAAGGTATTGCAGGCCCGTTCCAACGCAGCAAAGCCATCACGGATGCCCGGCAGAAGCAGACGTGCCGACTCGGTCAGTTGCAGGTTGCGCCCGCTGCGGTGGAACAGCCGGCAGGCGAAATGCTCTTCGAGCGTGCGGATGTGCCGGCTCACCGCACTTTGAGTGATCGACAACTCTTCGGCTGCCCGGGTGAACGAGCTGTGGCGTGCCGCCGCTTCGAATGCGCGCAGGGCATACAAGGGTGGAAGACGACGGGACATGCACAACGCTCCAATGGCGGGATTGCGCCAACTTAGCAGAATCGCGGCAGGATGAGTTTTAATCATGCCACCCATCCTTTTTATCCCTTTGTGCAACCTGCGCCAAACCCTGAGAATCGACGGTCTCTTGCTCCCTCTTTTATAAGGATGTGAACGCCATGCAGCGTCCTGTGCGTACCGAACTCTGGGCCATCCTGCGGCTGGCGGGGCCGTTGATCGCCTCGCAGTTGGCGCACATGCTGATGGTGCTGACCGACACCCTGATGATGGCGCGCCTCAGTCCCGAAGCGCTAGCCGGTGGCGGTCTGGGCGCGGCCACTTATTCATTCGTGTCTATTTTCTGCATCGGCGTGATCGCGGCGGTCGGCACTCTGGTGGCGATTCGTCAGGGCGCTGGCGACATCATCGGTGCCGCCCGCCTGACCCAGGCCGGACTGTGGCTGGCATGGCTGATGGCGCTCGGTGCCGGGCTGCTGTTGTGGAACTTGAAACCGGTGTTGCTGCTGTTCGGCCAGACCGAGACCAACGTCAACGCCGCCGGGCAGTTCCTGATCGCCCTGCCCTTCGCCCTGCCCGGCTACCTGAGCTTCATGGCCCTGCGCGGTTTCACCAGCGCCATCGGCCGGGCAACGCCGGTGATGGTCATCAGCCTCGCCGGCACGGTGGCCAACTTCCTGCTCAACTACGCGCTGATCACCGGCCTGTTCGGCCTGCCGAAACTCGGGCTGACCGGTATCGGCCTGGTCACGGCAATTGTCGCCAACTGCATGGCGCTGGCACTGGCCTGGCACATTCGTCGGCATCCGGCCTATGACGCCTACCCGCTTCGCGAAGGTCTGTCGCGGCCGAACCGGCAGTACCTGAAAGAACTCTGGCGCCTGGGCCTGCCCATCGGCGGCACCTACGCGGTGGAAGTCGGGCTGTTCGCCTTCGCGGCGCTGTGCATGGGCACCATGGGCAGCACGCAACTGGCGGCGCATCAGATCGCCCTGCAAATCGTCTCGGTGGCATTCATGGTTCCTGCGGGGATGTCGTATGCGATCACCATGCGCGTCGGCCAGCATTACGGCGCCGGGCAATTGAACGATGCGCGGATGTCGGGAAGGGTCGGCATCGTCTTTGGTGCGGTGGTAATGCTGGGGTTTGCGATGGTGTTCTGGTTGCTGCCGAATCAGTTGGTCGGTTTGTTCCTCGACCATAACGACCCGGCGTTTGCCGAAGTGATTCGTCTGGCCGTGAGCCTGCTGGCCGTGGCGGCGTGGTTCGAGCTGTTCGACGGCACGCAGACGATTGCCATGGGCTGCATCCGCGGCCTCAAGGATGCCAAGACCACATTCCTGGTCGGGCTTGTTTGCTACTGGCTGATCGGCGCGCCGGCGGCGTGGCTGATGGCGTTTCATCTGCACTGGGGGCCGACCGGCGTCTGGTGGGGTCTGGCGCTGGGGCTGGCCTGTGCGGCGGTGAGCTTGACGCTGGCGTTCGAATGGAAGATGAAGCGAATGATTCGGCTTGAGCCGCAATCTCAAGGCTTCAAAATCGCTCAGGCCGAATGAGTCTCCCTGTGGGAGCGAGCTCGCTCCCACAGGGGTTTGAGGCTAAACCACGATACCCAGCGGCGGCTGGCTGGCGTCAACCACCAGATATTCAACCAGTTCCGCCAACGGCAGCGGCTTGCTGATCAGGTAACCCTGCACCTGATCACAGCCGAACCCGCGCAACAGATCCAGTTGCTCCCGGGTTTCCACCCCTTCGGCCACCACTTCCAGGTGCAGGTTGTGCGCGAGATTGATCATCGCGTGCACCAGTTTGCGGTTCTCTTCGCGCTGCTCCATGCCGCCGACGAAGCTCTTGTCGATCTTCAGCAAGGTAATCGGCAGGCTGTTGAGGTGCACGAACGACGAGAACCCGGTGCCGAAATCATCCAGCGAAAATCGCACGCCGAGGCGACCGAGGGCGTCCATGGTCTGCTTGACCAGATCGCTGCGGCGCATCACGGCGGTTTCGGTGAGTTCGAATTCCAGCCACTGCGCCTCGACCCCGCGCTCGGCGATCAGACGACTGAGCGTCGGCAGCAACTGACTGTCCTGAAACTGGCGGAACGACAGGTTGATCGCCATGTGCAGCGCCGGCAGTCCGCGCTCGCGCAACGCCTGCATGTCGCGCAGGGCCCGGGATATCACCCAGTAACCCAGCGGCACGATCAGGCCGCTCTGCTCCGCCAGCGGCACGAATTCACTCGGCGGCAGCAGGCCGCGCTCACTGTGACGCCAGCGCACCAGCGCTTCGAGGCCGACGATCTGGCCGTCCTGCAGGTTCAGGCGCGGCTGGTAATGCAGCTCCAGCTCGTCACGACGCAAGGCCCGGCGCAGCTCGCTTTCGAGGTCGGCCATGCTTCGCGCGTTGCGGTTGATTCGTTCGTTGAAGATGTGAAAGGTGCAGCCTTGCGTGCTCTTGGCCTGCTGCATGGCGATGTGGGCGTGCCACATCAGCGGATCGGCGCCGCCCTGGGCGCGGGCATGGGCGATGCCCAGGCTGGAGCCGATCAACAGGCTTTCGCCGTCGACCCAGTAAGGTTCGGCCAAGGCTTCGGTAATGCGCTCGGCCATCCATTCCGCCCGTTGCGGGGCGCGGCGGGTATCGATCAGCAAGGCGAATTCATCGCTGCCCAGGCGCGCCAGTTGATCGCCGACTTCCAGCTGACTTTTCAGCCGTGCGACGACTTGCAGGATCAGGCGGTCGCCGGCCTGGTGGCCAAGGGCATCGTTGGCGTGACGGAAGTTGTCGAGATCGAGGTGCCCAAGGGCCAGGCCGCGGCCGTCGTTTTCGGCCAGGCGCGCCGTCAGCAGGGTCTGGAAGCCCTGACGGTTGGCGATGCCGGTCAGCGGATCCTGCTCGGCCAGGCGTTGCAGGGTGTTTTCCAGCACGCCGCGTTCGCGCACATGCCGCAGGCAACGTCGAAGCATGCCGGGATCGAGGGCATCGAACACCAGCCAGTCGCTGACACCATCGGGCGCGGTCGCCGGCTCGTGTTCCAACAGCAACACCGTCGGCAGGCTGCAACGGCCGGGCGCCGGCTGCAACGCGGGAACGGTCAACAACACCGCGTGGCGGTTGTCTTCGAACAGACTGCTGACCGACTCCCAGCTCGGCGCGCTGATCAGCACCGCCGCACTCCCCAACGGAGCCAGACACTCGCGCAATAACGCTGTCCACGCTGGCTCTTCGGCCAGTAGCAGCAAACGCAAGGGTTCGACAGGCGTAGTCAAGCTGACTCCCTAGACTCTGCAATGATGTGGGCGGCGGGCATTATGCCGTTGCGGCAACCAATGACCAAACGACAACGGTTATCAAAACGTTATTTTGTGTCACGAATGAGAACATTAGCCGCAAAATCACCGCGCATCCTGCGTGAAAGTAACAAAACCGGCAAATTTGAATCGCGTGCTGCGTCACAAGTCGGAGAGAGCAGCACAAATCGCTGAGCCTGTTAAAATGCCGGCCCATTTCGTCAACGACTCCCGAATTTTCGTATGTCCCGACTCAATCCCCGGCAGCAAGAAGCCGTGAACTACGTCGGCGGCCCTCTATTGGTGCTCGCCGGTGCTGGCTCCGGCAAGACCAGCGTGATCACGCGCAAGATTGCGCACCTGATCCAGAACTGCGGCATCCGCGCCCAGTACATCGTCGCCATGACCTTCACCAACAAGGCCGCGCGCGAGATGAAAGAGCGGGTCGGCACCCTGCTGCGTCCAGGTGAAGGACGCGGGCTGACGGTCTGCACTTTCCACAACCTGGGCCTGAACATCATCCGCAAGGAACATGAACGGCTGGGCTACAAACCCGGTTTCTCGATCTTCGACGAAACCGACGTCAAGTCGCTGATGACCGACATCATGCAGAAGGAATATGCAGGCGACGACGGCGTCGACGAGATCAAGAATATGATCGGCGCCTGGAAAAACGACCTGATCCTGCCGGCCCAGGCCCTGGAAAACGCCCGCAACCCCAAGGAACAGACCGCCGCCATCGTCTACACCCACTACCAGCGCACGCTCAAGGCGTTCAACGCGGTGGACTTCGACGACCTGATCCTGCTGCCGGTGAAACTCTTCGAAGAGCACGCCGACATCCTCGAAAAGTGGCAGAACAAGGTGCGTTACCTGCTGGTCGACGAATACCAGGACACCAACGCCAGCCAGTACCTGCTGGTGAAAATGCTCATCGGCAAACGCAACCAGTTCACCGTGGTGGGCGACGACGACCAGTCGATCTACGCCTGGCGCGGCGCGCGGCCGGAAAACCTGATGCTGCTCAAGGACGACTACCCGTCCCTGAAAGTGGTGATGCTCGAGCAGAACTACCGCTCCACCAGCCGCATCCTGCGCTGCGCCAACGTGCTGATCTCGAACAACCCGCACGAATTCGAGAAGCAGCTGTGGAGTGAGATGGGCCACGGCGACGAGATCCGCGTGATCCGCTGCCGCAACGAGGACGCCGAAGCCGAACGCGTGGCCATGGAAATCCTCAGCCTGCACTTGCGCACCGACCGCCCGTACAGCGATTTCGCGATCCTCTATCGCGGCAACTACCAGGCCAAGCTGATCGAGCTGAAACTGCAGCACCATCAGGTGCCGTACCGTCTGAGCGGCGGCAACAGTTTCTTCGGTCGTCAGGAAGTGAAAGACCTGATGGCCTACTTCCGCCTGATCGTGAACCCGGACGACGACAACGCCTTCCTGCGGGTGATCAACGTGCCGCGCCGGGAAATCGGCTCGACGACCCTGGAAAAACTCGGCAACTACGCCACCGAACGCAAGATCTCGATGTACGCCGCCACCGACGAACTCGGCCTGGGCGAACATCTGGACAGCCGCTTCACCGACCGCCTGTCGCGCTTCAAGCGTTTCATGGACAAGGTGCGCGAGCAGTGCGCCGGCGAAGACCCGATCTCCGCCCTGCGCAGCATGGTCATGGACATCGACTACGAGAACTGGCTGCGCACCAACAGTTCCAGCGACAAGGCCGCGGACTACCGGATGAGCAACGTCTGGTTCCTGATCGAAGCCTTGAAGAACACCCTGGAAAAAGACGAAGACGGCGAAATGACCGTCGAGGACGCCATCGGCAAACTCGTCCTGCGTGACATGCTGGAACGTCAGCAGGAAGAGGAAGACGGCGCCGAAGGCGTGCAGATGATGACCCTGCATGCGTCCAAGGGCCTGGAATTCCCCTACGTGTTCATCATGGGCATGGAAGAGGAAATCCTCCCGCACCGTTCCAGCATCGAAGCCGACACCATCGAAGAAGAACGCCGCCTGGCCTACGTGGGCATTACCCGCGCGCGCCAGACCCTCGCGTTTACCTTCGCCGCCAAGCGCAAACAGTACGGCGAGATCATCGACTGCGCGCCAAGCCGCTTCCTCGATGAACTGCCGCCGGACGACCTGGCCTGGGAAGGCAACGACGACACACCGACCGAAGTCAAAGCCGTGCGGGGCAATAGCGCACTGGCTGATATACGCGCGATGTTAAAGCGCTAGAATTGACCACTTTTTACTAGACCTTCGGCGCACAAAGCGCCAAATGAGGACAGCTTCATGGAAGCATTGCACCAGAAAATCCGCGAACTAGGCATCGTGCTTTCCGACCAGGTCCTGAAGGTCGACGCCTTCCTGAACCACCAGATCGACCCGGCCCTGATGAAGCTGATCGGCGACGAATTCGCCACGCTGTTCAAGGATTCGGGCATCACCAAGATTGTCACCATCGAAGCCTCGGGCATCGCCCCGGCGATCATGACCGGCCTGAACCTCGGCGTGCCGGTGATCTTCGCCCGCAAGCAACAGTCCCTGACCCTGACTGAAAACCTGCTGTCGGCGACCGTTTACTCGTTCACCAAGAAAACCGAAAGCACCGTGGCCATCTCCCCGCGCCACCTGACCAGCAGCGACCGTGTGCTGATCATCGACGACTTCCTGGCCAACGGTAAGGCGTCCCAGGCGCTGATCTCGATCATCAAGCAGGCCGGCGCCACCGTCGCTGGCCTGGGCATCGTGATCGAGAAGTCGTTCCAGGGCGGCCGTGCGGAGCTGGATTCGCAGGGTTACCGCGTCGAGTCGCTGGCTCGCGTGAAGTCGCTGAAGGATGGCGTGGTTACCTTCATCGAGTAACCCGGCTTCATCGCATTATCCCTGTGGGAGCGGGCTTGCTCGCGAAGGCGTTGTGTCAGTCAAAGTATAGGTCGACTGACACGGCGTCTTCGCGAGCAAGCCCGCTCCCACAGTTGGTTTTACGGTGAACATTATTGCGCGGTAGCTTTGAGGCCAGTGAGGAGCAACCGCTGAAACAGGTCTTCCTTCAGTCCTTCCGGATCGGTCAGCTGCATGCGCGCCAGATGCTCCGGATACAGCGAAGCCTGCGGCGCATCCAGCGCGGCCTTGCCCAACTCCAGAATCTCCGTCAGCTTGAATTTGCTCTTGAGCCAGTTCAGCGCCCGCAACAGATCCTTTTCGACCTCCGTGAAATCGCAGCCCAGCGGATACTCCGGAAACAGGTTCGGATGTCGTGCGGCAATCGCCTGCAAGCGTTGCGGGGTGTTGTCGGTAAAGCGCGGGTCGAGACGGAAATCCTTCGGTAGCTTGCCGACCTTCTGTGCCTGTTCGATCAGGCCCTGCTGGAAGCGTGAATCGCTGATATTGAGCAGCGCTTCGATCACCACCGCATCCGACTTGCCGCGCAGATCGGCGATACCGTACTCGGTGACCACAATGTCGCGCAGGTGCCGTGGAATCGTGCAGTGGCCGTACTCCCAGACAATGTTCGAGCTGACATCGCCGCCGGATTCGCGCCAGCTGCGCATCAGCAGGATCGAGCGCGCATCGTGCAGCGCATGGCCCTGAGCGACGAAGTTGTATTGCCCGCCGACGCCGCTGAGCACCCGCCCGTCTTCCAGTTGATCCGCCACACCCGCGCCCAGCAGAGTCATGGTGAACACGGTATTGATGAACCGCGCATCAACACGCTGCAGACGCTTGAGCTCTTCCTGACCGTACAGCTCGTTGATGTAGCTGATGCGAGTCATGTTGAATTCAAGGCGTTTGCTCAGCGGCAACTCACGCAAGCGTTCATAGAAACTGCGCGGTCCGAGGAAGAATCCGCCGTGGATCGAGATGCCGTCGGTTTGCGCCGCCTCGTCGAGGGTCCCGGCGTTGGCCTGCTCCTGAGTCTGTACATCCGGGTAAACCTTGCGCCGGATGATCCCGGCTTCGGCCAGCACCAGCAGGCCGTTGACGAACATTTCGCTGCAACCGTACAGGCCTTTGGCGAAGGGCTCGATGCCCCCCTCGCGTTCGATCAACTGCGCCCACTGGCTGAGGTTCACATCGGTCAGCAAGTCCTGATATCCGGCGTTGTCGGCCTGACGCGCCAGCAAAGCTGCGGTCAGCGCATCGCCCATCGAGCCGATACCGATCTGCAAGGTGCCGCCATCGCGCACCAAGGTGCTGGCGTGCAAACCGATGAAATGATCCTGAAAGCCGACAGGCATGTTCGGTGTGGAAAACAGCGTGCTGCTGTCCTTCTCGTCGATCAGCAGGTCGAAGGTATCGATGTCGACTTCGGCGTCGCCCGGCATGTACGGCAACTCGGTGTGCACCTGGCCGACCAGCAGAATGGTCTCCCCCGCCGCCCGGCGTTTGGCGATCATCGGGAACAGGTCGAGAGTGATGTCCGGGTTGCAACTGAGGCTCAGGCGATCCGGGTGTTCGCTGCTGCTGGCGAGCAATTGCGCCACCAGATTCAGCCCGGCGGCGTTGATGTCGCGGGCGGCGTGGCTGTAGTTGCTGCTGACGTAATCCTGCTGGGCCGGCGCGCTGTTGAGCAGGCTGCCGGGCTGCATGAAGAATTGCTCGATGCGGATGTTGGACGGCAGGCTGTCGCGGTGCAGGTCGGCGAGGAATTCCAGCTCCGGGTAATCGCCGAACACCCGCTCGACGAAGGGTTCGATGAAGCGCTTCTGCAAACCATCGCCCAGGGTCGGACGGCCAAGGCACAAGGCGGTGTAGATCGTCAGCTGACGTTCGGGCAATCCGGCAATCCGCCGGTACAGCGCGTTGACGAAGGGATTGGGTTTGCCCAGGCCCAGCGGCAGGCCCATGTGGATGTGCGCCGGCAACCGCGCCAGCACGTCGTCCACCGCCTGTTCGATCGAACACAACTGCACCATCTGAAGCCTCCTGCCCGTTCCGTGAATAGAGGTACGACCGAGATTGCCGGTTGTTTGCTGCAAAGAACAGCCTCAGGCCTGAATCGCGGGCACAAAAAAACCGTCCGGAGACGGTTTTTTTCGTCAGAAGCGCGGCTTATTTCAGGCCGGACATCTTCTGGATCGCGCCCTTGAGCTCTTCATCGGAGCAGTCGGCGCAGGTGCCTTTTGGCGGCATCGAGTTGATGCCGGTGATGGCCTTGGCCAGGATGCCGTCGAGGCCGCCCTGGTGATCGGCGCGCTCTTTCCAGGCTGCGGCGTCACCGATTTTCGGGGCGCCCAGCAGACCGGAGCCGTGGCAAGCGTTGCAATGTTTGGCAATCACTTCGTCCGGCGTCTTGGCGCCGCCACCGCCGCCTGCCGAAGCAGCGACTTCCATCCCCTTGCACTCTTGCCCTTGAACACACACCTGGCCGACCGGCTCAAGGCGTTTGGCAATGTCGTCATTCGTCGCAGCTTGAGCGCTGACAGCCCAGAGGGCCAGTACGGTTGCTGGTGCAGCCAGCATTTTCATAATTAGGTTCACGCGTTCACCCTCAATGGTGGCTATTCACGCCTGCGGCCACGGTTCGCAGGCGGGCGCAAGTATAGCGGTTAGCCCGCTTCACTGAAACAACCCCAAAGTCGAAGGGGTTATATCGCGCTGTGGAAAAACGTTTCGGGTGCCTTTGCCGTATGGCCTGGCGCCTCTTGGTTTAAAAATTCGCCGGCGTGGCTGCGCTGATTAGTCGCGCCGGTGCATCGAAAGGGTTACGGAAACGATGCGGCTTGGTACTTTCAAAGTAGTAGCTGTCGCCGGCTTCGAGGATAAAAGTTTCAAGGCCTACCACCAGTTCCAGGCGCCCTTCCACCAGAATCCCGGTTTCCTCGCCTTCGTGGGTCAGCATTTCTTCGCCGGTGTCGGCGCCCGGCGGGTAGATTTCATTGAGGAACGCGATGGCCCGACTCGGGTGCGCGCGGCCGACCAGTTTCATGGTCACGGCGCCGTCGGAAATGTCGATCAGCTCGTTGGCCTTGTAGACGATCTGGGTCGGTTTTTCCTGCAGGATCTCTTCGGAAAAGAACTCGACCATGGACATGGGAATCCCGCCCAGAACCTTCCTCAGCGAACTGATCGAAGGGCTGACGCTGTTCTTTTCGATCATCGAAATGGTGCTGTTGGTGACGCCCGCGCGCTTGGCGAGTTCACGCTGGGAAAGCCCTTTGAGCTTGCGGATCGATTGCAGTCGTTCACCGACGTCCAAGGCTGGAGCCTCCTGATGTTGTAGAAATATTGAGCGTTATCATGGCGACAGCGTTCAGTATTTACAACACTTGGGCCCCGCTAGCGCTTCAACCCTCGGAATAGAGCCTTGGCACCCGGCGCAGATTGCAGAAGATCTGGTACGGAATGGTGTCCGCCCACTTCGCCACATCGCTGGCGAGGATGTTTTTGCCCCACAACTCGACGGTCGAACCGAGGCCGGCCTGCGGTACGTCAGTCAGGTCGATGCACAGCATGTCCATCGACACCCGCCCAAGAATGCGGCTGCGCTGGCCGGCCACCAGCACCGGGGTGCCGGTCGGCGCCTGACGCGGATAACCGTCGGCGTAACCCATGGCGACCACGCCGATGCGCATCGGTTTGTCGGTGATGAACTTCGCGCCGTAACCCACCGGCTCGCCGGCCGGCAATTCGCGCACGCTGATGACTTTCGATTCCAGGGTCATCACCGGCTGCAGGCGCTCGGCCACGGCGTTGGCTTCTTCGAACGGGGTGGCGCCGTAGAGCATGATGCCCGGGCGCACCCAGTCGCTGTGAATCTGCGGCCAGCCCAGCACCGCCGGCGAGTTGCGCAGGCTGACTTCGGCCGCCAGGCCCTGACGCGCGGCTTCGAACACCGCGACCTGATCGGCGCTGCTCTGCTCGTGCAGTTCATCGGCCCGGGCGAAGTGGCTCATCAGCACGACTTTGGCCACTTTGCCGCTGGCCAGCAAACGTTGGTAAGCCGCCGGGTAATCCTTGGGATGCAGGCCCACGCGGTGCATGCCCGAATCGAGCTTCAGCCACACGGTGATCGGCTTGCTCAACGCCGCCTGCTGGATCGCTTCGAGCTGCCACAGCGAATGCACCACGCACCAGAAATCGTGCTCGACGATCAGCGCCAGCTCATCGGCCTCGAAAAAACCTTCAAGCAGCAGCACTGGCGCGCGAATCCCGGCGGCACGCAGCTCCAGGGCTTCTTCGATGCACGCCACCGCGAAGCCGTCCGCTTCAGCCTCCAGCGCCTGGGCGCAACGCACCGCGCCATGGCCGTAGGCATCGGCCTTGATCACCGCCAGTGCCTTGGCACCGGTGACTTCACGGGCGATACGGTAGTTGTGACGCAGGGCTTGAAGGTCGATCAGGGCACGGGCAGGACGCATGGCAGCAGACTTCTTGGCGGTCATGGGAATAAAAACCGGCGCTGGCTGACGGCGTGAACCGCCAACAGCACCGGGAGAGGGATCTTTACAACGGGTTACGGCAACGCGGCGACGATAGAGATCTCGACCAGGATGCTCGGCTTGGCCATCTTCGCTTCGACGGTGGCGCGGGCCGGGGCGGCGCCTTTGGGCAGCCACTGATCCCACACCGAATTCATGCCGGCAAAGTGCGCCTCGATGTCGTTCAGGTAGATCGTCGCCGACAGCAGATGCTGCTTGTCGGTGCCGGCCAGATCGAGCAGGCGCTCGATGTTGGCGAGTACGTCGCGGGTCTGCTGTTCGACACCGGCGTTGAAGTCATCGCCGACCTGCCCGGACAGATACACCGTACCGTTGTGGCTGACGATCTGACTCATGCGCTCATTGGTGAGCTGGCGCTGGATTGCCATGCTTTGCGGACTCCTGGGTGGTGTTGCCATAACGGGAAATATCGAGACCTTCGGCGCTGATCTGCGGCTTTTTCTTCGCCATCAGGTCGGCCAGCAAGCGACCGGAGCCGCACGCCATGGTCCAGCCGAGAGTGCCGTGACCGGTGTTCAGGAACAGGTTCTTGAACGGGGTGGCGCCGACGATCGGCGTGCCATCCGGGGTGGTTGGACGCAGGCCGGTCCAGAAGCTCGCTTCGGCCAGATTGCCGCCCTGAGGATAAAGGTCGTTGACGATCATCTCCAGGGTTTCGCGCCGACGCGGGTTGAGCGACAGGTCAAAACCCGCGATCTCCGCCATGCCGCCGACGCGGATGCGGTTGTCGAAACGGGTGATCGCGACCTTGTAGGTCTCGTCGAGAATGGTCGAGGTCGGAGCCATGGCCGGGTTGGTGATCGGCACAGTCAGCGAGTAGCCCTTCAACGGATACACCGGGGCCTTGATGCCCAGCGGCTTGAGCAGTTGCGGCGAGTAGCTGCCGAGGGCCAGCACGTAGCGGTCGGCGGTTTCCAGCTTGCCGTCGATCCATACGCCGTTGATGCGGTCACCGGCGAAGTCGAGGCGCTGGATGTCCTGGCCGAAGCGGAATTCCACACCGAGCTTGGTAGCCATTTCGGCGAGGCGGGTGGTGAAGATCTGGCAGTCGCCGGTCTGGTCGTTCGGCAGGCGCAGGGCACCGGCGAGGATGTCGGTGACACCCGCCAGCGCCGGTTCGACGCGGGCAATGCCGTCGCGGTCGAGCACTTCGAACGGTACGCCGGATTCTTTCAGTACGGCGATGTCTTTGGCGGCGTTATCCAGTTGTGCCTGGGTGCGGAACAACTGGGTGGTGCCGAGGCTGCGGCCTTCGTAGGCGATGCCGGTCTCGGCGCGCAATTCGTCGAGGCAGTCGCGGCTGTACTCGGACAGACGCACCATGCGCTCCTTGTTGACCGCGTAACGGTTGGCGGTGCAGTTGCGCAGCATCTGCGCCATCCACAGGTACTGATCAATGTCGGCGGTGGCCTTGATTGCCAGCGGCGCGTGGCGTTGCAGCAGCCACTTGATGGCTTTGAGGGGTACGCCCGGCGCAGCCCACGGCGAGGCGTAGCCTGGCGAGACCTGGCCGGCGTTGGCGAAACTGGTCTCCATGGCCGCAGCGGGCTGCCGGTCGACCACCACCACTTCAAACCCGGCACGGGCCAGATAGTAAGCACTGGCGGTACCGATGACGCCGCTACCCAAGACCATAACGCGCATTTTGTATCCCTCATCGCGGCGTGCCGCGTACGTCTGTTGTTAGAGCAATGATGCGCGCAGTGTAAAAAAGATTTGCCAGTGCTTTTCACTGTATAAGCGCCTATATTTGGCGACAATTCTCGGCAAAAACCCTTTTCACGGAGGCGCATCCCCTATGCGTACCAACACTCAAACCAAACGTGAGCTGGACAAGATCGACCGCAACATCTTGCGGATCCTGCAGGCGGACGGGCGTATTTCATTCACCGAACTGGGCGAAAAGGTCGGGCTCTCCACCACGCCGTGCACCGAGCGGGTGCGGCGCCTGGAGCGCGAGGGGATCATCATGGGCTACAACGCCCGCCTGAATCCGCAGCACTTGAAGGGTAGTCTGCTGGTTTTCGTCGAGATCAGTCTCGACTACAAATCCGGCGATACTTTCGAAGAGTTCCGACGTGCGGTGCTGAAATTGCCCCACGTGCTCGAATGCCACCTGGTGTCAGGGGATTTCGACTATCTGGTGAAGGCGCGGATTTCCGAGATGGCTTCGTACCGCAAATTGCTGGGCGACATCCTGCTCAAGTTGCCGCACGTGCGCGAATCCAAGAGCTACATCGTCATGGAAGAAGTAAAGGAGAGCCTGAGCCTGCCGATTCCGGACTGATCGCTCAAACCAGCACTTGCCGATTTTCGGCCATGTACTCGAACACTTGCTTCTCGACCCGCGGGTGAATCAGCTCCACCGGTCGTCGGCCGTTGGGGCACGGCAAGGTCTGCGTCGTACCGAACAACCGGCAAATCAGCGGCCGCTCGTCATACACCGTGCAGCCATTTGGCCCCAGATGCACACAGTTGAGTTCTTCCATGGCCGCATCCTGCTCGGCGCGGGTCTTGCGCGGCAGGCGGGACATTTCCTCGGGCGAAGTGGTCACCGGCCCGCAGCAGTCATGACAGCCCGGCACGCACTCGAACGTGGGAATCTGCTGACGCAGGGCGCGGATTTTCTGACTGTTGCAGCTCATTGCAGCGGTAACCGGAGCGGAATAGGCGGCAATTGTGCCGCAAAAGCCGTGATCCAGACACCACGGGCCGACCAATGTTGCCCGTCCTCGGGCCTGCGGCTTATGCTCCGTCAAATTTTCTCGACACCCGCTCAGGATGACGCCCATGAATGCCCGCTCCCACGCCTCCGCGAGCCAACCCCACGTTGCCTCTTATTACGCCGCCAGCAGCCTGCCGCACCCCGACCATCCGGTGCTGCAAGGTGAACTGATCGCGGACGTGTGCGTGGTCGGTGGCGGCTTCTCCGGGCTGAACACGGCGCTGGAATTGGCTGAACGGGGTTTGAGCGTCGTGTTGCTGGAGGCGAACCGGATCGGCTGGGGCGCCAGCGGTCGCAACGGCGGGCAACTGATTCGCGGGGTCGGTCACGGCCTCGATCAATTCGCCAACGTGATCGGCACCGACGGCGTACGTCAGATGAAACTCATGGGCCTGGAAGCGGTGGAAATCGTCCGCCAGCGCGTCGAAAAATTTCAGATCCCCTGCGACCTGACCTGGGGTTACTGCGACCTCGCCAACAAACCTTCCGACCTTGAAGGTTTTGCCGAAGACGCCGAAGAGCTGCGCAGCCTCGGTTACCGCTACGAAACCCGCCTGCTGCAAGCGAACGAAATGCACACCGTGGTCGGCTCCAAACGCTACGTCGGCGGACTGATCGACATGGGCTCCGGGCATCTGCACCCACTGAACCTGGCACTCGGCGAAGCCGCAGCAGCGCAGCAACTGGGGGTGAAGCTGTTCGAACAATCGGCGGTCACCCGCATCGACTACGGCCCTGAAGTCCGGGTGCACACCGCACAAGGTTCGGTGCGGGCGAAAACTCTGGTGCTGGGCTGCAATGCCTATCTCAATGACCTCAATCCGCAACTCAGCGGCAAGGTGCTGCCGGCCGGCAGCTACATCATTGCCACCGAACCGCTGAGCGAAGAACAGGCTCACGACCTGTTGCCACAGAACATGGCGGTCTGCGACCAGCGGGTGGCGCTGGATTACTATCGGCTCTCGGCGGACCGGCGCCTGC
Organism: Pseudomonas sp. 3-2; assembly: GCF_019710535.1. Taxonomy (NCBI): domain Bacteria; kingdom Pseudomonadati; phylum Pseudomonadota; class Gammaproteobacteria; order Pseudomonadales; family Pseudomonadaceae; genus Pseudomonas; species Pseudomonas sp. 3-2. Next base: position 6,221,972 of record NZ_CP081200.1, read on the forward strand.
TGTTCGGCGGCGCCTGCCATTACTCGGGGCGCGATCCGAAGGACATCGGCGCGTACATGCGGCCCAAAATGCTGGAAGTGTTTCCGCAACTGGCCTCGGTAAATATTGATTATCAGTGGGGCGGGATGATCGGCATCGGCGCTAACCGTCTGCCGCAGATTGGCCGGCTCGCGGAGCAGCCGAACGTGTATTACGCCCAGGCCTATTCCGGCCATGGCGTGAATGCCACGCATTTGGCGGGCAAGCTACTGGCCGAAGCCATCAGCGGACAGCACAGCGGCGGTTTCGACCTGTTCGCCAAAGTGCCACACATCACCTTCCCCGGCGGCAAACATCTGCGTTCGCCGCTGCTGGCGTTGGGGATGTTGTGGCATCGGCTCAAAGAGTTGGTCTGATGTTTTTGTTGAGGCTCTGAATACGCCTTCGCGAGCAAGCCCGCTCCCACAGGTGACCGCGCTTCGACTGGAGAACACGGTCGAATTCGGGAGCGAGCTTGCTCGCGAAGGGGGCCGAAACAGGCATCGAAGATTTCAGATCCGCCAGAACGGCTTCAATCCCTCCTCCAGCGCCTGCTCGCGGGTCAGCCCGATATCCTTGAGCTGTTCCGGCGTCAGGCGCAGCAACGCCTTGCGCGTGTGCAGACGGTGCCAGAACAGGTCCCAGCGACTCAGGCCGGACGGTGCGTTGCACATGCTCTCGTTGCGCGCATTGTCCTGTTGCCCTGCCTCCAGTTCCTGACTGTGTAACGTCAGCCGCACATCGCTCAAGCCGTTCATTTTCATTGCTCCTGTTTACTTGGGTAGCCAGAGATTCCATGATGCGCGGGCGGGCAAAAGCATTACAGATTCAACAGATCTGTATTAATTCCATACAGATTGATCGTCCCAAGCTCTGAATTGTCGATTTTTGCCGCATCTGTACCGGTTTACCGAATCACCTGCACCGAGGCAGTGTCATGACCCTGTATGTAAACCTCGCCGAACTGCTCGGCACGCGCATCGAACAAGGCTTCTACCGCCCCGGCGACCGACTGCCGTCGGTGCGCGCCCTGAGCGTCGAACACGGGGTCAGCCTGAGCACGGTGCAGCAGGCCTATCGCATGCTGGAAGACAGCGGCCTGGCCACGCCGAAACCCAAGTCCGGGTACTTCGTGCCGGTCGGTCGCGAGTTGCCGGAACTGCCGGCGGTGGGGCGTCCGGCGCAGCGGCCGGTGGAAATTTCCCAGTGGGATCAGGTGCTGGAACTGATTCGCGCCGTGCCGCGCAAGGACGTGGTGCAGCTGGGTCGCGGCATGCCGGACATCTCGTCGCCGACGATGAAACCGCTGCTGCGCGGACTGGCCCGTATCAGCCGCCGTCAGGACATGCCCGGTCTGTATTACGACAACATCCACGGCACTCTCGAATTGCGTGAACAGATTGCCCGGCTGATGCTCGATTCCGGCTGCCAGTTGAGCGCCAGCGATCTGGTGGTCACCACTGGTTGCCACGAAGCGCTATCCACCAGCATCCACGCGATCTGCGAGCCCGGCGACATCGTCGCGGTGGATTCGCCGAGCTTCCACGGCGCCATGCAGACCCTAAAAGGCCTGGGCATGAAAGCCCTGGAAATCCCCACCGACCCGCTCACTGGCATCAGCCTCGAAGCGCTGGAACTGGCGCTGGAACAATGGCCGATCAAGGTCATCCAGCTCACGCCCAACTGCAACAACCCGCTCGGCTACATCATGCCGGAGTCGCGCAAACGTGCCCTGCTAAACCTGGCCCAGCGCTTCGACGTGGCGATCATCGAAGACGATGTGTATGGCGAACTGGCCTACACCTACCCACGCCCGCGCACGATCAAATCCTTCGACGAAGACGGCCGTGTGCTGCTCTGCAGTTCGTTCTCCAAGACCCTGGCGCCGGGCCTGCGCATTGGCTGGGTCGCGCCCGGCCGCTATCTCGAGCGGGTGCTGCACATGAAATACATCAGCACTGGCTCCACGGCACCGCAACCGCAGATCGCCATCGCCGAATTTCTCAAGGCCGGGCACTTCGAACCGCATTTGCGGCGGATGCGCACGCAATACCAGCGCAATCGCGACGTGATGATCGATTGGGTGACGCGCTACTTCCCGGCCGGCACCCGCGCCAGCCGCCCGCAGGGCAGCTTCATGCTCTGGGTCGAACTGCCGGAAGGTTTCGATACGCTGAAACTGAATCGTGCGCTGCACGATCAGGGCGTACAGATTGCCGTCGGCAGCATCTTTTCCGCCTCGGGCAAATATCGCAATTGCCTGCGCATGAACTACGCGGCCAAACCGACGCCGCTGATCGAAGAAGCAGTGCGCAAGGTCGGCGCGGCCGCCATCAAGCTGCTGGCTGAAAGTGACAACTGCTGACGCGGAGGTGCTTTAGCGCAGACGCAATCCCAGATCAGTCTCGAAGCGGGTCAGGTCACTGACCCGGCTCGCCGCAGATGGAATCCGCGCGTCCAGTTCCAGCTCGACCTCCATGCCCTGCCCCTCTATCCCGACTCCGGCGAGCGCAGGTATCAGTCTGGAACCAGGACGCAGGACATCAGCGTCCGGCCCGTCTACCAGCCCCTCGCTGAGCCACTGCGCCGGTTTGCCGTCGACCCGCACACTCATCACACGCACCTTGAGCGTACCGGCGCCGAAACGGTAAAGCCCGGCAGCCGCGGCGGGCCCGACCAGTTCCAGTCGCAACGGGCCTGACCGGCTGCATTGGACGGAGGCCTGAGCGCGACGAAGACCGAAACTCAACGGATCACCCTGGACAGACTGCGCCAGTAATTGCCCGCGCGTCGTGGTCCCGAAGTCGATGACGGCCGGGCCAAGTCTGACGGTGCAATCGGGGTTCGCCTCTACCCGGGCCATGGCTGTCAAAGTGCCCGCCAGCAGTACGCATGTAGCGCCGTTCTTCAATCCTTGCATGATGTTTTCCTTTTTCAGGCAATCCGGCAGATAGCCGATGCAGTTTCATACAGTGCGTCGGCGTCAGGCTCCAGGCTCAGGGCGAACTCCAGGCGACAACGCTGACCATCCGGCAACAGCACGTGCAATTGAAGGCCTGGCTGCAAGTCGGACAGGAAAATCCGCCCGGCCTCCAGCACGCTGGTGACGTACTGTCCCTGCCCGTCAAACACGCCGACACCCTTGTAGACAAAATCGTCATCCGGCATGCGCGCCTGCAACAGCACGCGCCGTGCGGTCACCATCTCGAACGCCAGGTGCGGCACCGCGCCACGTCCGGCCTCGACCTCCTGATAAGCGTTGTGCACATCGACATTGCGCCGCAGGCTGGCCGTATCGAGTTCGACCCGTGCCTTGCTGTACGCCGGCAGACTGGCCGCCACGGCGTGTCCGGAGCCATCGGTCCAGACCGGACCGCGCGGGGTATTCAATTTGACGCCAGCACTGTCACCGGCCTTGAGCAAGGCGAAGGTTTCGCGCAGCGGATAGGGCGACAGGGTCACGCCGCCACCGTGCACCAGTGCACCGCCACGCAGGCCGATGTCATAGCTCTGGTCGCCGGCACCGCTGCGGGCATAGCCCATGTCCATCTGACTGTAGCGGGGCAACAGATTGACCCGCCCGTTGAACCCGGCACGGCCGTCATCCGGTCGCTCGGCGCCGATGCTGTAAGCCAGGGTATCGCTCAGTTGTTCGTTGAACCGCAGACCACTGCGGGTACCGCTCACGTCGTCGCTGCGCACATAGCCGTGCACGGTCCGGCGCTTGCCCAGCGGCAAACTGACGCTCAGATAGGCCGCTGTGCCGCGGGCATCGTCCGTGGCCCCCGCGACAGCGCGCTCAACCGTCAATGTCACGTTGGCCCGGCGAATGCTCTGCGACCAGGCCAAGGCAACTCTTGAGTTGGCCGTCCCGTCAAACATGGAAAACCGCGAGTAGCTGCCGGAAAACCCACCGAACATCGGGCTGCTGGTGCTGAGGTTGGCCGTCAGTTGATTGCGCATCCGCTGGAACGGTCGATCATTGCGCGCATCCCAGGTGGTATCCGAGAGTGTGCGAAAACCCTGGGTCTGCTGGGTCAGCGCGACACTTGCCGATAACCTTTCACTCAACAAACCGCTCGCGGTCCACTGCAACTGCGTGCCGGTCAGTGCCTGGTCCTGCGCCCGGGAAAGCACCTGACGACCACTGACTACCAGGCGATCGCCAACGCCGCCCTGCAGTGCCCAACCGAGCGACTGATAGCCGCTGCCGAGCATCGCACCGGCCGTGGCCTGCCAGCGTGGGCTCAGTGGCCAGTCCTTGCTGGCTGCCGCAAACGCCGGAGCATCGCGCTCATCACCGGCATAGCGTCGTACCTGACCGACCGCCAGCCCATAACCTGGCGCCCGGCCCGTCATCCCACCCCGCAATTGTGTCGCCGGCACAATAAAACGCCGTTGCTGCCCGTCTTCCTCGTGGACCGTCACCTCCAGATCCACGCTCTGACTGAGCAGCGGCAAACCCACCAGCGTGAACGGACCACTGGGCACCACCGTGGTGTAGATCAGCGCACCGTTCTGGGTGACTTCGATCCGGGCCGCGGAATAGGCAATCCCTTCGACCCGCGCACCCGAACTGTCTTCGTCCAGCGCCATCAAGGCGAGCTCCGGCTGCACCTGAAAGCCATTAAAAGCCTCACCGGAAAACAGTGGCGATACCAGGTTCAACTGACCCAGTTGCAAGTTGGCCTGATAGTGTTCCGAAGTGTGCGAAGCGTAGGTATACAGGTGCTCGATACGCTCCTGACCGGCAAACTCGCTGTACACCTGACGACTGCGAAACAACCAGTCCGCCGCATTCAAGCCCAGCTCGGCGTTCAGGCTACGGTACTGCGAAGACTGTCTGGCGTAACGGCTGCCAAGCAGCAAGGCGTCGTAGTTGAACAGGCCCGCCGTACCACCGTTGACGAAGCTGCGGCGAGCCGGACGCTCGGGCAACAGTTTATCGGTGGGCATCAACAACGCGACGTGCTCCTGCGACGGATCGGCCTGCACCACTGCGTCCGGAAAATACCGGGCAAACAGCTCGCACCCCGTTTCACCCGTCGACTCGACGTGATCCGTCGCCCTGATGCCACCCCGCTCCAGAAGTGACGGCGCGAAACACAACTCGCCCTCGGCATCGAACGCGACCTGTACCCGCCCCTTGGGGACGCCGTTGACCGAGAGTGTTACGGCCTGCACGCCCTCGCGAAAGCGCGGTGCCTGGCTGAAATACTCGGCCAGGCGCGGATCCAGTCCACGTGATTTCAGTACATCCTCATTGAACTGCACCCCCCCAAGCTCTGCGCTTTCGGCGCTATGAACGAAACTCAAAACCACCATCAACACAGCGTCGGCATAACCACGCCAATGCATCAGTCCGTCACCAACGGAGCGTCAAAGTGCGCGATGGCGAAACCATAGGTGGTGACCGGGAACAGCCGCACCTGAGTTGGCGAATGGCTCGGCTCAGCCGTCCCGCTCAAGGTCAGTTGCTCACCGGGCAGTACATAGGTGCGACCCAGATCCATTTCCTTTTTGCCTGGCAACAAAGTCACCGAATGCCCCAGCCGCACAACATACGGACTGGGGTTGAGAACTTGTACTTCAGCGCCCTTTCGCGACCAGACCAGATGCTTCCATGGCTCTCGGTCGACCGGCAGGCTCGCCGGGCGCAGGATCGCTGGAATGTTTTGCCGCACGCTCAGACTGACCTGGGCTTTACTCGAGGAGTCCTGCGGTGCGATGCCCTCGAACACCACACGCTTGAGGCGCTCGGTCTTCAAAGGTTCGGCGCTGCGAAGGATGAAGCGCACACGCTGCGTGGTGCCGGGTTCGACCCGGGCGACCGGGGGCGTCAGCAGCAACAATGACTCGGTGTCCTGCGGTACGTCTTCAATGGACGTGTGCAGCAGTGCTGGATGCGGCTCGCTATTGAACACGTTGATGCCCGCTTCCCCAACGCCTTCGTCCAGCACCACGACAGGGGTCTCGGGAACCATTCCCGCTGCGTGGATCGGCTTTGGCACCCACAAAGAAACCAGCAACACGCTGGCGATGGCATTTCGCACAATGGCGTTCATGGAGTTTTCCACAGGCAAGCACGCAACCGGCATCCATGCCGGGCTACGGACCAACCGATCGGGTTGATTGGAAAGGACAGGCCTCGGAAGCGACCGAAGCCTGTCGATGGTTGCGCGTTGCGCGCCCTGTCAGAGGTAGAGCAGCTCGAAAGTCGCCGAGCCTCTGAGCGCGATTTCAGAAGTGATCGGAAGGTTCGACGCCGGCCCGATCACCGGCACCAGCGTCATGGGAAAAGTGTGCACCACCCCTGGCAATGGACCTGCAGCCAGGCTGCGCCCCCAGGAATAGCGAAGATTGCCTTCGTAGTTTTTCCCGACCAGCGTGGCAGGCGCCGGAATATCCCAATTGGCGTTTGCACCCTGTTTGTACATCACGATAGAGGTCTGGCCATCGACGGTCGGCGTGCCGAATCGCAGGCCATACCCACCGATCTTGGTACCCGCCACCTCACCTATCCCGTAGATGTACATGGCCCAATCCGAGCCGTCGACGACGATACCAGGCAATTGAGTATGGGCCTGATTGTCATGCACCTTGATGGCCATGGGTGCGGACGCCGAACAACTGACACTCAGGGTGACGTTGTGGTTGGTCAGTTCGGTCTGACTGTCCCGGTTCAGTGCGGCGGCGGAAATATTGCCCAGATCCACCGTGTTGCCGCCGGCGAAGGCCGGCGTACACGAAGTCGGGATGATAGTACCGGTGATCGTCAGATCCGCACCGTCGGCCATGGCCAATGCCGGGCACAGGGCGCTTGCGACAGCTATCGCACGAAAGGTCTTGCGCATGAAAATTCTCACTCCATAAGAATCAAAAAATTACAGCCAGCTGCGCCTTTTCTGAGTGAAAAACAGAAATGCCCTTCCTCAAAATCAGCACGGCGATTATTCCGATTGCGTCATGGGAGTGATGTAAGGCGAGGGCTTAATCGGCACCGGAAAAATCGCTGCAAGGTGTAGCTGATGTGAGCCGGAAAAATCGTCAATTCGTTTAAGAACTCTCGCTTGCCCGACAGTCATAAGCTACAAGCCGCTCTGGTCCAGGGCTCGGATTGACTGACCGTCGAACGGATAACACGCTGCGTGCGCCGTGCCATACTCCTGACCTCGCCCACACCCGGAACGATCCGACTTGAGCTCAAGACATTCCCTGCCATTTGCACTGATGTTCGCCCTGCTGCTCGCCGGGTGCGCCTCACTGGATGTTCCACGAGAACCCAGCCAGACCCTGCCAGCCAACGGATCGGCATTCGGCCGTTCGATCCAGGCCCAGGCGGCGCCCTACAAGGGCCAGTCCGGTTTTCGCCTGCTGTCCAACAGTACCGAAGCCTTTACCGCCCGCGCCGAGCTGATCCGCAACGCCCAAAGCAGCCTCGATTTGCAGTACTACATCGTCCATGACGGCATCAGCACCCGAATGCTGGTGGAAGAATTGTTGAAGGCTGCCGACCGTGGCGTGCGGGTGCGGATCCTGCTGGACGACACCACCAGCGACGGTCTCGACCTCATCATCGCCACCCTCGCGGCGCATCCACAGATCCAGATCCGTCTGTTCAATCCGCTGCACCTGGGGCGCAGCACCGGTGTGACCCGTGCGGCCGGGCGGCTGTTCAACCTGTCGCTGCAACATCGGCGCATGCACAACAAGTTGTGGTTGGCGGACAACAGTGTGGCCATCGTTGGCGGGCGCAATCTGGGCGATGAATACTTCGATGCCGAGCCCAACCTGAACTTCACCGACATCGACATGCTCAGTGTCGGGCCGGTCGCCGAACAGCTCGGGCACAGTTTCGACCAGTACTGGAACAGTGCCCTGAGCAAGCCGATCGACGAATTCCTCTCCAGCAAACCCACGGCCAAAGACCTGCAGAACACCCGCACGCGCCTGGAAGAATCCCTGGAAGAGACCCGCAAACAGAATCACGCGCTGTATCAGCAGTTGATGACTTACCGCACCGCTCCGCGCATGGACGTCTGGCGCCGGGAGCTGATCTGGGCCTGGAATCAGGCGTTGTGGGATGCGCCGAGCAAGGTGCTGGCCAAGGGCGAACCCGACCCGCAGCTGCTGCTGACCACACAACTGGCGCCGGAGCTGACCGGTGTCAGCAAAGAACTGGTGATGATTTCTGCCTATTTCGTGCCGGGACAACCGGGGCTGGTCTACCTGACCGGCCGCGCCGATGCGGGCGTGTCGGTAAGCCTGCTGACCAACTCGCTGGAAGCCACCGACGTGCCGGCGGTGCACGGCGGTTATGCGCCGTATCGCAAGGCGTTGCTGGAACATGGCGTGAAGCTGTTTGAGCTGCGGCGCCAGCCTGGGGATAACGACGGCAGTGGCCCGCACCTGTTTTACAGCAAGTCCTATCGCGGCTCGGATTCGAGCCTGCACAGCAAGGCGATGATCTTCGACGGCAAAAAATCGTTCATCGGCTCGTTCAATTTCGACCCGCGCTCGGTGCTGTGGAACACCGAAGTCGGGGTGCTGGTGGACAGCCCCGAACTGGCGGCGCACGTGCGCGAACTGGCCTTGCAAGGCATGGCGCCGGCGCTCAGCTACGAAGCGAAACTGCAGGACGGAAAAGTGGTGTGGGTCACCGAGGACAATGGCCAGATGCACACGCTGACCAAGGAGCCCGGCAACTGGTGGCGGCGCTTCAATGCGTGGTTCAGCACCACGGTGGGACTGGAGCGGATGCTGTAGCGACCCGCTCCAACCGCCTCATCAAGCGGGCTCCGGCACCTTGCCGAACGCCCCTTGCCGCGACAGCAGAATCACCAGCCCGAACGCGCCGGCCGCCATCAGCCACGGCAACGCATGTCCGCTGATCCACTGGCTGCCCGCGCCCGCCATCAACGGCCCGATCAGACAACCGACACCCCACAGCTGCGCGACATGCGCATTGGCGCGCACCAGCGCATCGTCGCGGTAACGCTCGCCAATCAGAATCAGCGAAAGCGTGAACAGACCACCGGCACTGGCGCCGAACAGCACCCACAGCGGCCAGATCAGCAAGGTGTCGAGCAGGATCGGGATCGCCAGGCTCGACAGCATCAACACCACGGCGCAGCCGGTGAACAGGGTCCGTCGCGACAGGTAGTCGGCCAGCGCACCGATGGGCAATTGCAGCAGCGCATCGCCCACCACCACAGTGCTGACCATCGCCAGCGCGATTTCAGCGGTGAAGCCCTGTTGCAGGCAATACACCGGCAACAGCGTCAGGATCATCGCTTCGAATGCGGCGAACAAAGACACCGCCCAGGCGATGGCCGGCAGTTCGCGAGCGAAGCCCCACAGATCGCCGAAGGTCACGCTGCTGGCCTCGCTGCTCGGCGCGCCACTGCGGCCCAGCAGCAGAAACGGCGAAGCGATCAGCAGACCGACACCCACCCAGAAGCCGTAATCGTGATCGGTGCCAAGCGCACCCAGCAGTAATGGACCAGACAGTTGGCTCAGCGCATAACTGCTGCCATACAGTGCCACCAATCGTCCGCGCCAGTGCTCGACCACCAGTTGATTGATCCAGCTCTCGCCGAGGATGAACACGATGGTCAGAACCACGCCGATCATCAGCCGCAATACCAGCCAGATCGGGTAGCTCGGCAGCAGCGCCAGCAGGCCGATGGACAGCGCCCCGGCCCACAGGCACAGGCGCATCAGGTTCGCCGTGCCGAAGTGCGCGGCCAGATGACTGGAAACCTTCGCCCCCAGCAACACGCCGATGGCCGGCATCGCCGCCATCACACCAATGGCAAACGAACCGTAACCCCAACCCTCCAGGCGCAACGACACCAGCGGCATGCTGACCCCCAGGGCCAGACCAACACTCAAGACAGACGCCAACACGGCGAAATACGTCGCCCAACGCATGGTCCACGCTCCTGTGGATAATTTTTATGTGCACCACAAAACCAATGTGGGAGCGGGCTTGCTCGCGAATGCAGTCTGACAGTCGACATTATTGCTGACTGACACACCGCCTTCGCGAGCAAGCCCGCTCCCACAAGGGATCTCTGTTTCGTCAGGGTGCCTGGAGTGACCGGGCTACCGCTAACTGTTTACAGCTTGATCCAGGTCGCCTTCAGCTCGGTGTATTTGTCGAACGCGTGCAGCGACTTGTCGCGGCCGTTGCCCGACTGCTTGAAGCCGCCAAACGGTGCGGTCATGTCGCCGCCATCGTACTGATTGACCCACACGCTGCCGGCCCGCAGGGCCTTGGCGGTCAGGTGTGCCTTGGAAATGTCCTGAGTCCAGACTGCCGCCGCCAGGCCGTAAGGCGTGTCGTTGGCGATGCTGATCGCTTCCTCGGCGGTATCGAAGGCGATAACCGACAGCACCGGGCCGAAGATCTCTTCCTGGGCAATCTTCATCGCGTTGCTCACGCCGTCGAAAATCGTCGGCTCAACGTAGGTGCCACCGGTTTCCTGAAGAATGCGCTTGCCGCCGGCCACCAGTTTGGCGCCATCGGTGTGGCCCGACTCGATGTAGGACAGCACGGTGTTCATCTGCTGAGTGTCGACCAGCGCGCCAACGTTGGTGGCCGGATCCAGCGGGTTGCCCGGTTTCCAGGTTTTCAGCGCCTCGATCACCATCGGCAGGAATTTGTCCTTGATCGAACGCTCGACCAGCAGACGGGAACCTGCGGTGCAGACTTCGCCCTGGTTGAAGGCGATGGCGCTGGCGGCGGATTCGGCAGCGGCTTGCAGATCCGGCGCATCGGCAAACACGATGTTCGGGCTCTTGCCGCCGGCTTCCAGCCAGACGCGCTTCATGTTCGATTCGCCGGAATAGATCATCAGTTGCTTGGCGATCTTGGTCGAACCGGTGAACACCAAGGTGTCGACGTCGTTATGCAGCGCGAGCGCCTTGCCGACGGTGTGGCCGTAGCCCGGCAGCACGTTAAGCACGCCTTTCGGGATGCCGGCCTCGACCGCCAGTTCGGCGATGCGGATGGCGGTCAGCGGGGATTTTTCCGACGGTTTGAGGATCACCGAGTTACCGGTCGACAACGCCGGCCCGAGTTTCCAGCAGGCCATCATCAGCGGGAAGTTCCACGGCACGATGGCCCCGACCACGCCAACCGGCTCACGGGTTACCAGACCCAGTTGATCGTGCGGGGTAGCGGCGACTTCGTCGTAGATTTTGTCGATCGCTTCACCGCTCCAGCTCAGCGCTTGCGCGGCACCCGGCACGTCGATATACAGCGAATCGCTGATCGGCTTGCCCATGTCGAGGGTTTCGAGCAGGGCCAGTTCTTCGGCATGCTGCTTGAGCAGGCCGGCGAAACGGATCATGGTGGCTTTGCGTTTGGTCGGCGCCAGGCGCGACCAGACGCCGGAGTTGAACGTGGCGCGGGCGTTTTCCACGGCGCGCTGAGCGTCGGCGGCGTCACAGCTGGCAATCTTGCCCAGCAGGCGGCCATCGACCGGGCTGATGCACTCGAAGGTCTCGCCGGAGACGGCATCGGTGTACTCGCCATTGAGGAAGGCGCGGCCTTCGATCTTCAGGTCGCGAGCGCGTTGTTCCCAGTCGGCACGAGTCAGGGTGGTCATTCGAGTGTCCTCCTCTTGTTCAATACGAGCGCCGCGATCGTCGCGGTCGTCCTCAGGAATACTGCCCGGCCAGCCTGCTTTTCGGCCCGAGGCATCCGCCACCCTAAACCAGCGGCCGGGGTTGTTTCAATATATTTGACATAAGGCGGTTATACCGCCTTGCGGCGTTCAATTTAATCAACATAGACTTTGCCCCTTTCAAGCCACCGCGCCGTCATCACGGGAGAAAACAACAATGAACATCCAGAACGTCGTCGACATCAGCCTGACCACAACCGAAGCCGAACGCTATCGCCCGGACCCGGCCAAAGTGCTCAAGGGCGATCCCGAGCAGGCGGTGTTCAACCAGTACGACAGCCCATGTGGGCAAATGGGCGTTGGCGTTTGGGAAGGTGCGGTCGGGCAGTGGACGGTGAATTACACCGAACATGAATACTGCGAAATCCTGCAAGGTGTTTCAGTGCTGCGTGACGGTGAAGGCAATGCAAAGACCCTGCGTGTCGGCGACCGCTTCGTGATTCCGGCCGGTTTCCGTGGCACCTGGGAAGTGCTGGAAGCGTGCCGCAAGGTCTATGTGATCTTCGAACAGAAGGCCTGATCCGACACAAGTGGTGACTACACGAGTAAGACGCGTGCAGTGCTTCTGAGTGAAACTTCGCGGCAGCGCTCATACATCGGGCAATTTCCTACCGAGGCAGGATGTCTCGGCAGGACTGACCGGCGAGCGCTCCCAACCGAATGGAACGCAAGGAGGCACCATGCCTGATTTCTGCAATATCAACGCCGCGCAATTTGCTGTCGGCCAAGTCGCCACCCCAGAGACCCTGAGCGCTATCCGCACTGCGGCCGGAGTTCAGAAACATCGACTGGAACGGCCGGAGGACTTGTTCAATCTCCTGCCCAAACCTGACCGGATCAGGGTGCTGGTCAACGATCGCAATGAGATCGATGAACTGATCTGCGGCTGATTGCTAATCGCCAGGCAACAAAAAAGGCCCGTATCGTGAGATACGGGCCTTTTTCGTAAGTCGGGAAAAATCAATTACTTGATTTTGCCTTCCTTGTAGATCACGTGCTTGCGAACAACCGGATCATATTTCTTGATCTCGATTTTGTCCGGGGTAGTACGCTTGTTCTTGTCGGTAGTGTAGAAGTGACCAGTACCGGCGCTCGAGATCAAACGAATCAATTCACGCATGATTAGCTCCCTTAAACCTTGCCGTCGCGACGCAGCTCGGCCAGCACAACGCTGATGCCACGCTTGTCGATGATACGCATGCCTTTGGCGGAAACGCGCAGGCGTACGAAACGTTTCTCTTCTTCAACCCAGAAGCGGTGATGCTGCAGGTTCGGCAGGAAACGACGACGGGTTTTGTTGTTTGCGTGGGAAATGTTGTTCCCAGTCACCGGACCCTTACCGGTAACTTGACATACTCTAGACATGCCTCAGCCCTCTAAAACCACATGCCCAACCCGGCATGGGTTGGCCGCTTAATCTCTAGTCATTGTGGCGCCAGGCGCCGCGATTCTTTAGAGGTCTTACCGGCTACACCTACAAGCGAAGGAACCGGGCCCCTAGAAAAGAGCGCTGCTTTATACCAGAAAGACCACGGAGCAACAACTTTCCGTGTGCAATGAATGGCTAAAAGGTCGCTTTTTCCGGCCGCAAGCGCCTTGGGCAAAGGCCGCCGGCAATTTTTACCATTCGTCGAAGAAAACCGATCATACCCGCGTTCGAGACTTTTCCTGCCGCCTCTTCCGACAAATCCTTAACCGCGCAGCCCCGAAAATGCAAAAAGGGGATAGTCATTTGCAATCGCGACCACTAGGGTAGGCCTTTTCCAGACTGCACTTGCAGATGGGCCTTCGATCTGTAAAGGAAGCCGACCATGCGCCTCGCTGCCCTCCCCCTGCTCTTCGCCCCGCTGTTACTGAGTCCACTGGCCCAGGCCGCCGCCCTGAGCATCTGCACCGAGGCCAGCCCCGAGGGCTTCGACGTGGTGCAGTACAACTCGCTGACCACCACCAACGCCTCGGCGGACGTGCTGATGAACCGTCTGGTGGATTTTGACACCGCCAGCGGCAAGGTCGTCCCGAGCCTGGCCGACAGCTGGGAAGTCAGTACCGATGGCCTGAGCTATGTCTTCAAACTGCACCCGCAGGTGAAGTTCCACACCACCGACTACTTCAAGCCGACCCGCGAACTGACCGCCGAAGACGTCAAATTCAGTTTCGACCGCATGCTCGACCCGGCCAACCCGTGGCACAAGGTCGCCCAGAGCGGTTTCCCGCACGCCCAGTCGATGCAGTTGCCGAGCCTGATCAAGAAGATCGACGCACTGGATCCGCTGACCGTGCGCTTCACCCTCGATCACCCGGACTCGACGTTCCTCGCGACCCTGAGCATGGGCTTCGCCTCGATTTATTCTGCTGAATACGCCGACAAGCTGTTGAAGGCCGGCGCCACCGACAAGCTCAACAGCCAGCCGGTCGGCACCGGCCCGTTCGTCTTCACCCGGTTCCAGAAAGACGCCTCGATCCGCTACAAGGCCAACCCGGATTACTTCCGCGGCAAACCTGCGGTGGACCCGCTGATCTTCGCCATCACTCCGGACGCCAACGTGCGGCTGCAAAAGCTGCGGCGTAACGAGTGCCAGATTGCCCTGTCGCCAAAACCGCTGGACGTACAGGCTGCCAGGCAAGAGCCGACGCTGAAAGTCGAAAAGACTGACGCGTTCATGACCGCCTTCGTCGGCATCAACAGCCAGCACCCGCCGCTGGACAAACCGGAAGTGCGCCAGGCGATCAACCTCGCCTTCGACAAGGCCAACTACCTCAAGGCTGTATTCGAAGACACCGCCGAAGCCGCCAACGGCCCGTACCCGCCGAACACCTGGAGCTACGCGAAGAACCTGCCGGGTTACGCCCACGACGTGAACAAGGCCAAGGCCCTGCTGGCCAAGGCCGGATTGAAGGACGGTTTCCAGACCACCATCTGGACGCGCCCGTCCGGCAGCCTGCTCAACCCGAACCCGAGCCTCGGCGCGCAGCTCCTGCAATCGGATCTGGCAGAAATCGGCATTCAAGCGGAAATCCGCGTGATCGAATGGGGCGAACTGATCCGTCGCGCCAAGGCTGGCGAACATGACTTGCTGTTCATGGGCTGGGCCGGCGACAACGGAGACCCGGACAACTTCCTCACGCCGCAGTTTTCCTGCGCGGCGGTCAAATCCGGCACCAACTTCGCCCGCTACTGCAATGCCGACCTGGACAAGCTGATCAGCGCCGGCAAGACCACCAGCGAACAAGGCGTACGCACCAAGCTCTACGAACAGGCGCAGGCGCAGATCCAGCAGCAGGCACTGTGGCTGCCGCTGGCGCATCCGACGGCCTATGCGCTGACGCGTAAGGACGTGCAGGGTTACTCGGTGAGCCCGTTCGGGCGGCAGGATTACTCCAAGGTCACCCTGAAGTAACCCGCCACAACACAAAACCTTTGTGGGAGCGGGCTTGCCCGCTCCCACAGGGATTAGCGTTTGTACTTGAAAGCTACATCCAGCCACATTCCGCCATCGACAGCGGTTCACCATCGCCAACGATGAAATGATCCAGCACCCGCACATCAATCAACTCCAAAGCCTTCTGCAAGCGCTTGGTCAATAATCGATCAGCCTGACTGGGATCGGAGTTTCCCGACGGATGGTTATGGCACAGGATCACCGCTGCCGCGTTGTTGGCCAGGGAACGCTTCACGACTTCCCGGGGATGCACGGCCGTGTTGTCGATCGAGCCGCGAAACAGCGTCTCGAAAGTCAGCACCTGATGTTTGGAGTCGAGAAACAGGCAACCGAACACCTCGTGCGGCTCGTGGCGCAGCATGGCCTTGAGGTAATCACGCACGACCTGCGGATTTTCCAGTGCCGTTTTCTGGCGCATGCGCTCGGCCAAGTGTCGCCGCCCCATTTCCAGCACGGCCTGCAACTGGGCGAACTTCGCAGGGCCCAGGCCCAGTTGTTCACTGAACGTTGCGAGATCGGCCTCAAGCAAAGCACGCAAGCTGCCGAACTGACTCAACAGATGCCTTGCTACATCCACCGCACTTTTGCCGGATACGCCGGTACGTAGAAAAATCGCCAGCAATTCGGCATCGGAAAGACTTCCCGAGCCCTGTTCCAACAGCTTCTCCCGCGGCCTTTCCGCCGCCGGCCAATCGCGAATACTCATACACCTTCCTTGTCTGTGGGCGCCGCTGTTCCGTAGCGGTCGCTGTGATATCGTAGCCCATCTTTTTTGCGGGCGAATTCACCCTGGGGAGGGGGTTTCGCCACGTATGTCACCAACGAAATGAAAGGCAGACCTATGCAGCGGCTGTATCGGAAACGCATCGTTCTGGGCGTCGGCGGCGGCATTGCTGCCTACAAGAGCGCCGACCTTGTGCGCCGCCTGATCGATCAGGGCGCCGAAGTGCGCGTGGTCATGACCCGTGGCGGCAGCGAATTCATCACCCCGCTGACCATGCAGGCGTTGTCCGGTCACCCGGTTCACCTGGACTTGCTCGACCCGGCCGCCGAAGCGGCGATGGGCCACATCGAACTGGCCAAATGGGCCGATCTGGTGCTGATCGCCCCGGCCACCGCCGACCTGCTCGCCCGTCTGGCCCAAGGCATTGCCAACGATTTGCTGACCACCCTGGTGCTGGCCACCGACGCGGTCGTAGCGGTCGCCCCGGCCATGAACCAGGCCATGTGGCGCGACCCGGCGACCCAGGCCAACCTGCAACTTCTTGAAAGCCGTGGCCTGAAGACCTTCGGCCCGGCCTCGGGCAGCCAGGCCTGCGGCGACGTCGGCATGGGCCGCATGATGGAAGCCACCGACCTGGCCCAGCTCGCGGCGGACTGCTTCCAGCGTCAGGCATTGACCGGCAAGCACGTGGTGATCACCGCCGGCCCGACCCAGGAAAACATCGACCCGGTGCGCTACATCACCAACCACAGCTCCGGCAAAATGGGCTTCGCCCTGGCTGAAGCGGCGGTGGAAGCCGGCGCCCGAGTCACGCTGATCAGCGGCCCGGTGCACCTGCCGACGCCGGATCGCGTCACCCGGATCGACGTGGTCAGCGCCCGAGACATGCTCGCCGCGTGCGAAGCCGCGATCCCTTGCGACATCTTTATCGCCTCGGCGGCGGTTGCGGACTACCGTCCGGAAGTCGTCGCCCCGCAAAAATTGAAGAAAGACCCTACGAGCGGCGACGGCTTCGTCCTGCAAATGGTGCGTAACCCGGACATCCTGGCCACCATCGCGACCCGTCCCGACCGTCCGTTCAGTGTCGGCTTCGCCGCCGAGACCGAACACCTGCTCGACTACGCTGCACGCAAGCTGAAGGACAAGAATCTCGATCTGATCGTCGCCAACGACGTCGCCAACCCGAGCATCGGTTTCAACAGCGAAGAAAACGCCTGCAGCGTCATCGACCGTGCGCTGCACGCCACGCTTTTCGCCCAGACCAGCAAGAGCAAGATCGCTCGCCAACTGGTCACTTTTATCGCCGAACGTCTGAACCAGGTTTAATTTACATGCACGCTTTGCAAGCCAAGATCCTCGACCCACGCATCGGTACCGAATTCCCGCTGCCGCAATACGCCACACCGGGCTCCGCCGGCCTCGACCTGCGCGCCATGCTGCAAGAGGACATCGTGATCAAGCCGGGTGAAACGGTGCTGATCCCCACCGGTCTGTCGGTCTACATCGGCGACCCGAACCTCGCCGCGCTGATCCTGCCGCGCTCGGGCATGGGCCATAAGCACGGCATCGTGCTGGGCAACCTCGTCGGCCTGATCGACTCCGACTACCAGGGCCCGCTGATGGTCTCCTGCTGGAACCGTGGCCAGACCGAATTCACCATGCCGGTTGGCGAGCGCCTGGCGCAGCTGGTGCTGGTGCCGGTGGTTCAGGCGCACTTCGAAATGGTTGAAGAGTTCGTCGAAACCGAACGCGGCGCTGGCGGTTTCGGCCATTCCGGCACCAAGTGATTGGTTTTGTGGCGAGGGAGCCTGCTCTCTCGCCATAAAAATACGCAGATTCATCTGCAAGCTTTACCGCTGAAAATCAAGGCATTGACAGGCCAAAGCCACGCCGTACAAGGCGTCATGGCCCTTTCACACCACGAACTCTCTGTGAAAACCGCCGTCATACCCTTCAGTTTGAGCTTGCCGTCGAATAGTCGTCGGTGTGTCCAGCCACTTTCGAGATGGAGCATTTTCGCAGATGAGCACCCCCGCCCAAGTCGCCCCGAAGCTTCCCGACAGCATCTTCCGCGCCTACGACATTCGCGGCACCGTGCCGGAATTCCTCAATGGCGAAACCGCCTACTGGATCGGTCGCGCCATCGGCTCCCAGAGCCTGGCCCAAGGCGAACCGAACGTGTCCGTCGGTCGTGACGGCCGTCTGTCCGGCCCGGAACTGGTCGCAGAGCTGATTCGCGGCATCGCCGAAAGCGGCTGCCATGTCAGCGACGTCGGCCTGGTGCCGACCCCGGCGCTGTACTACGCCGCCAATGTGCTGGCCGGCAAATCCGGCGTGATGCTCACCGGCAGTCACAACCCGTCGAACTACAACGGCTTCAAGATCGTGATCGCCGGCGACACCCTCGCCAATGAACAGATTCAGGTTTTGCATGAGCGTATCAAGACCGGCAACCTGAGCAGCGGCACGGGCAGCGTGACCCAGGTCGAAATCCTCGACCGCTACACCACCGAAATCGTCCAGGACATCAAACTGGCCCGCCGCCTGAAAGTCGTGGTCGACTGCGGCAACGGCGCGGCCGGCGTGATCGCCCCGCAGCTGATCGAAGCGCTGAACTGCGAAGTCATCCCGCTGTTCTGCGAAGTCGACGGCAACTTCCCGAACCACCACCCGGACCCGGGCAAGCCTGAAAACCTCGTCGACCTGATCGCCAAGGTCAAGGAAACCAACGCCGACATCGGCCTGGCCTTCGACGGCGACGGCGACCGCGTCGGCGTGGTGACCAACACCGGCACCATTGTGTTCCCGGACCGTCTGCTGATGCTGTTCGCCCGTGACGTGGTAGCGCGCAACCCGGACGCGGAGATCATCTTCGACGTCAAATGCACCCGTCGCCTGATCCCGTTGATCAAGGAATATGGCGGTCGGCCGCTAATGTGGAAGACCGGTCACTCGTTGATCAAAAAGAAAATGAAACAGTCCGGCGCGCTGCTGGCCGGCGAAATGAGCGGGCACATTTTCTTCAAGGAACGCTGGTTCGGTTTCGACGACGGCATTTACAGCGCCGCACGGCTGCTGGAAATCCTCAGCAAGGAAAAATCTTCGGCGGAGGAGCTGTTCGCGACCTTCCCGAACGATATTTCCACGCCAGAAATCAATATCCATGTGACCGAAGAGAGCAAATTCAGCATCATTGATGCACTGCACGATGCGCAGTGGGGCCCAGGCGCCGACCTGACCACCATTGACGGCGTGCGGGTCGACTACGCCAAAGGCTGGGGCCTGGTGCGCGCGTCCAACACCACACCGGTGCTGGTGCTGCGCTTCGAGGCCGATGACGAGGCTGAATTGCAGCGCATCAAGGCTGTGTTCCATGCCCAACTGAAACGCGTTGCACCTGATCTCCAACTACCGTTCTGATTGCTGATTCACCCGGAGCCCTGAATGACCCTCGAACGCGATGCCGCCGCCAACACTGCCAAGGTCCTGTCCGAAGCGCTGCCTTACATCCGCCGATACGTCGGCAAGACCCTGGTGATCAAATACGGCGGCAACGCGATGGAAAGCGAGGAGCTGAAAACCGGCTTCGCCCGCGACATCGTGCTGATGAAGGCCGTGGGCATCAACCCGGTGGTCGTGCACGGCGGTGGCCCGCAGATCGGTGATCTGCTCAAGCGCCTGTCGATCGAAAGCCACTTCGTCGACGGCATGCGCGTCACCGACGCCGCGACCATGGACGTGGTGGAAATGGTCCTCGGCGGTCAGGTCAACAAAAGCATCGTCAACCTGATCAACCGTCACGGCGGCAGCGCCATCGGCCTGACCGGTAAAGACGCCGGGCTGATTCGTGCGAAGAAGCTCACCGTCACCCGCCAGACCCCGGAGATGACCCAGCCGGAAATCATCGACATCGGCCATGTGGGCGAGGTGGTCGGGATCAACACCGAACTGCTGAACCTGCTGGTCAAAGGCAACTTCATCCCGGTGATCGCGCCGATCGGCGTGGGTGAGAACGGCGAGTCGTACAACATCAACGCTGACCTGGTGGCCGGCAAGGTCGCCGAAGCGCTGAAAGCCGAGAAGCTGATGCTGCTGACCAACATCGCCGGCCTGATGGACAAGTCGGGCACCGTACTGACCGGCCTGAGCACCCAGCAGGTCGACGACCTGATCGCCGACGGCACCATCTACGGCGGTATGCTGCCGAAGATCCGCTGTGCACTGGAAGCGGTTCAGGGCGGCGTGGGCAGCTCGCTGATCATCGACGGCCGTGTACCGAACGCGATCCTGCTGGAAATCTTCACCGATACCGGTGTGGGTACGCTGATCAGCAATCGCAAGCGTCCGTAAGCGCTCGCGCAAACAAAAAGACCCCGCTCAGCCTGGCTGAGCGGGGTCTTTTTTTGCCTGAAGCTGCGATCAGACGCCGAACTGGGCGCGATAGGCTTCAACGGCTGGCAGGTGCTGCTTGAGCTGCGGATCGTCAGCCAGGAATTCCAGCACCTGGTTCAGCGACACGATGCTGATGACCGGGATGCCGAAATCACGCTCGACTTCCTGGATTGCCGACAGCTCGCCGTTACCGCGCTCCTGACGGTTCAGGGCGATCAGCACGCCGGCGGCCTTGGCGCCGTCCTGGGAAGCGATGATCTGCATCACTTCACGGATCGCAGTGCCGGCAGTGATCACGTCGTCGATGATCAGCACATCACCGGTCAGCGGTGCGCCGACCAGGCTGCCGCCCTCGCCGTGGGCCTTGGCTTCCTTGCGGTTGAAGCACCATGGCAAATCACGGTTGTGGTGCTCGGCGAGCGCCACGGCAGTGGTTGCCGCCAACGGGATGCCTTTGTAGGCCGGGCCGAACAGCACGTCGAACGGAATGCCGCTCTCGGCGATGGCTGCGGCATAGAAACGACCGAGCTGCGCCAGGGCCGAACCCGAGTTGAACAGGCCGGCATTGAAGAAGTAAGGACTGGTGCGCCCGGACTTCAGGGTGAACTCACCGAAGCGCAAAACGCCGCGATCGATGGCAAAACGAATGAAATCGCGCTGATACGCTTGCATGAAAAAAACCCCAAATACCACGGATTTAGCTAATTAGCTTGACGCCGTGTATCATACACGCACGCGATTTTTGGGGCCATTTATGCGGATCATCAGTGTGAACGTCAATGGTATTCAGGCTGCAGTCGAGCGCGGTTTGCTCAGTTGGCTGCAGGCACAGAATGCCGACGTCATCTGCCTGCAGGACACCCGTGCCTCCGCCTTTGAACTGGACGACCCAGCCTTCCAACTGGATGGCTACTTCCTTTATGCCTGCGATGCTGAAGTCCCTGCCCAAGGCGGCGTGGCTTTGTATTCGCGGTTGCAACCGAAGGCTGTCATCAGCGGTCTCGGATTCGAGACGGCCGACCGCTACGGGCGCTACCTGCAAGCAGATTTCGACAAAGTCAGTATTGCCACCTTGCTGCTTCCTTCGGGGATGAACGGCGATGAGGACTTGAACCAGAAGTTCAAGCTCATGGACGATTTCGGCAAGTACCTGGACAAACAGCGGCGCAAACGTCGCGAGTACATTTATTGTGGCTCGCTGTACGTCGCGCAGCAGAAGCTCGACATCAAGAACTGGCGCGACAGCCAGCAATCCCCGGGTTTCCTGGCGCCGGAACGCGCCTGGATGGACGAGATTGTCGGCAACATGGGCTACGTAGATGCCCTGCGCGAAGTCAGCCGCGAAGGTGACCAGTACAGCTGGTGGCCGGACAACGAACAGGCCGAGATGCTGAATCTGGGCTGGCGCTTCGACTACCAGATCCTGACTCCAGGGCTGCGGCGCTTCGTGCGCAGCGCACGCCTGCCACGTCAGCCACGGTTCTCGCAGCATGCGCCGCTGATCGTCGACTACGACTGGACGCTGACCATCTAAGCGCAGTTTCGTAGTTGAAAAAATGCCCGTATCACAAGATACGGGCATTTTTTTGTCTGCGTTCGAAGTGAAATCGAACTCAGATGACGGCGAAGAAAGGCAGCATCAGATACAGCTTGATCACGATGACATTAATAATGTCGATGAAGAACGCCCCCACCATCGGTACGACCAGAAACGCGATCTGCGAAGGCCCATAGCGTTGCGTAACCACTTGCATGTTAGCGATGGCAGTCGGCGTGGCACCGAGACCAAAACCGCAGTGCCCCGCCGCCAGTACGGCAGCATCGTAGTTACTGCCCATCATCCGGAACGTCACAAAGATCGCGAACAGCGCCATGACCAGCGCCTGTACAGCCAGAATGATGAAGATCGGCAACGCCAACGCCGCCAGATCCCACAATTTGAGCGACATCAGGGCGATCGCCAGAAACAGCGAAAGGCTGACATTCCCCAACACCGAGACTTCACGTTCAAACACCTGATACAACCCCAGCGCTGAAAGACCGTTGCGCAGCACCACGCCCACGAACAGCACGCAAACGAACGTCGGCAATTCGAATGCCGTGCCGTGAAGCAGGCCATTAAGAAGATTACCCGCCAGCAAGCTGACCGCGATCAGAGCCAGGGTTTCGATAAAGGAAAATGGCGTGATCGAGCGCTCTTTGTTCGGCTGCTCGAAGCCCCGTGGCAGGCTTTGCGGCGCCTGGGCGTTGCAGCCAGGCACTTCCACACGCTTGATGAGTAAACGAGCAACCGGACCGCCTATCAGACCACCCAGTACAAGACCGAACGTCGCAGAGGCGATCGCCAGTTCCGAGGCGGAGGCCAGGCCGTATTTTTCATTGAATACCGCACCCCATGCAGCGCCGGTACCGTGACCGCCCGCCAGGGTAATCGACCCCGTCAGCAGCCCCATCAGCGGATCAAGGCCAAGCACTTTTGCGAGTCCGATACCCATGGCGTTTTGCAGAATCAGAAGGCCGATGACCGCTAACAAGAACATTCCGACTACGCGACCGCCCTTCTTGAGACTGGCGAAATCGGCACTCAGACCGATAGTGGCAAAAAACGCCAGCATGAGCGGTGTCTGCAATGAGGTATCGAAACGAACTTCTATATCAAGCGCTCGCAATACCAGAAGAACCAGCGCAACCAGCAAACCACCCGCAACGGGTTCGGGAATATTGAAATTGCGCAGTACACCAACACGGGCAACAAAGCCACGCCCCAGCAGAAGTACGAGTGAAGCGGCCACGAGCGTGCCGTAGAAATCGAGCTGAATCATCTGGATTATTCTTGGCTATATATTCAGAGGCGAACTTTCCCTGGATACGCCTCATGAACCGGCGAACTTTTCAACACCGGAAACACTGGAATTCAAAAGCCTTCGATGGCTTGAACATATCGAAATATTTCTGAAGGAATATAACGTGCGACAACCATACCAAGCATAAAGTCATGCTGCCAATGTTCTTCGACAACATAAAGGCATCGTACTTGTGACTAAAAATGTAAGGCTGATGAATATATTAAATACCATCTACCATTCATCGCAGAAAGATTATTCCTACAAGCATTACAGGCTTATTGAGTTGCAAAAAAGCCCTGGCAAGTCAGGGCTTTTAAATATGCGGAATGATTATTCCAACATGCACCTTGCGGCCGGATGCTATTTGATCAACCGCCAAGTGAACGGATAGCGATACGGGAAACCTTCGTTGGCTTTCACACCACCGATAATCGTCAACACCAGCGCCGCGATGGCCAGCAGGCCAAACAGCACGAACCCGATCAGCAACAGCATCAGCACGAAACAGATCATCGAAGCGATCGCCACGGTGATCTGGAAATTCAGCGCTTCCTTGCCCTGGGCGTCGATGAACGGATCGGTCTCGCGCTTCATCTGCCACAGGACCAGCGGCCCGATCAGCGTACCGAACGGAATCCAGATCCCCAGCAAGGCGGACAAGTGACAAAACATGGCCCATTGGCGAACCTCCTGGCTCGGTTTGGGCAGCAACTCTTGCTCACCACTCATTGCGTCCTCCTTGCGGGTTACGAACCTGCTCAGTCGGCCAGTGCAGCCTTTTGCAGTTCGAAGATCTCGTTCATGCCTTTCTTCGCCAGCTCCAGCATCGCGTTCAGCTCTTCAGGCTGGAACGGCGCGCCTTCGGCGGTGCCCTGCACTTCGATGAAACCACCGGTGCTGGTCATCACCACGTTGAGGTCAGTCTCGGCGGCAGAGTCTTCAAGATAGTCCAGATCCAGCACCGGCTCGCCCTGGTACATGCCCACGGAAACGGCACCGATCATTTGCTTGAGCGGGTCGCCGCCTTTCAGGCCGCCGCGCTTCTTGATCACTTTCAGTGCATCGACCAGCGCAACCATGGCGCCGGTGATCGACGCAGTGCGGGTACCGCCGTCGGCCTGGATCACGTCGCAGTCGACGTACAGGGTGACGTCGCCCAGCTTGGACATGTCCAGCGCGGCGCGCAGGGAACGGCCGATCAGGCGCTGGATTTCCAGGGTACGACCGCCCTGCTTGCCACGGCTGGCTTCACGCTGGTTACGCTCGCCGGTGGCGCGCGGCAGCATGCCGTATTCGGCGGTCAGCCAACCCTGGCCCTGGCCTTTGAGGAAACGCGGCACGCCGTTTTCGACGCTGACGGTGCAGATGACTTTGGTATCACCGAATTCGACCAGTACCGATCCCTCGGCGTGTTTGGTGTAGTTGCGGGTAATGCGGATCGAGCGGAGCTGATCGGCAGCGCGACCACTTGGACGTTTCATAGGAGATACCTGTACTGGGGACGGAAAACTGCGGACCATTATAGAGCCGCGCACCGCGCCTGGGCACTCGTTAAAAAATCCGGCCGACGACCGAAGGCCCTGAAACGCGCATTGCCGACGGCCTGCAGCCCTTTGTCACACCGTGTGTTTGGGCGCATCTGCCGCACTGCGCTACAATCCTGCGCCTTTGCTGCCAGTCGGCTTAAATTCATTGATATCGAGCTGCGGAGCTTCAATTCGCGCCGATCTGTATCGCGAGGTCACCCCATGGTGCACAGCATGACCGCCTTCGCCCGCGTCGAAAAAGCCGGCGTCCAGGGCACCCTGAGCTGGGAACTGCGCTCGGTCAACAGCCGTTACCTGGAACCCCACCTGCGCCTGCCGGAGTCGTTTCGCGACCTCGAAGGCGCTGTCCGCGAAGCCCTGCGCCAGGGCCTGTCGCGCGGCAAACTGGAATGCACCCTGCGCTTCACCGAGGAAAGCACCGGCAAGCCGCTGCAGGTGGATCGCGAGCGCGCTGCACAACTGGTCGCCGCGGCCGAAACCGTCGCCGGCCTGATCAAGAACCCGGCCGCGCTGAACCCGCTGGAAGTGCTTGCCTGGCCGGGCGTACTGGTGGCCGACGCCACCGACCCGCAGGCGCTGAACGCCGAGGCGCTGGCACTGTTCAATCAAGGCCTGAAAGACCTCAAGGCCGGCCGCGAGCGCGAAGGCGCGGAGCTGGCCCGCCTGATCAATGATCGCCTGACCTCCATCGAGGAAGACGTGGTCACCCTGCGCGAACTGGTTCCGCAGATGCTCGCCACCCAGCGCCAGAAAGTCCTCGACCGCTTCGCCGACATGAAGGCCGAGATGGACCCGCAGCGCCTGGAACAGGAAATGGTCATGCTCGCGCAAAAGAGCGACGTGGCCGAAGAACTGGATCGCCTGAGCACCCACATCATCGAAGTTCGCCGGGTGCTCAAGTCCGGCGGTGCCGCCGGCCGGCGCCTGGACTTCCTGATGCAGGAGCTCAACCGCGAAGCCAACACACTGGGCTCCAAGGCCTTCGACCCGCGCAGCACCCAGGCGGCGGTCAACCTCAAGGTGTTGATCGAGCAGATGCGCGAACAAGTGCAGAATATTGAGTAAGGCTACCCCCGACATGACCCACAGCACCGGCACCCTGTACATCATTTCCGCCCCCTCGGGCGCGGGCAAGAGCAGTCTGGTCAAGGCCCTGACCGACGCCGATCCGGAAATCCGCGTCTCGATTTCCCACACCACCCGCGCCATGCGCCCGGGCGAAGTGGACGGCGTGAACTATCACTTCGTGACCCGCGAAGAGTTCGTGAAGATGGGTGAGCACGGCGACTTCCTGGAACGCGCCGAAGTCTTCGGCAACTTCTACGGCACCTCGCAAAGCCGCCTGCAGCAGACCCTGGACGAAGGCCACGACCTGATTCTGGAAATCGACTGGCAAGGCGCCGAGCAAGTGCGCAAGCTGATGCCGCAGGCCCGTTCGATCTTCATTCTGCCGCCATCGCTGCAGGCCCTGCACCAGCGCCTGACCAACCGTGGCCAGGACAGCGACGACATCATCGACGGCCGGATGCGTGAAGCGGTCAGCGAGATGAGCCACTACGTCGAGTACGACTACCTGATCATCAACGACGATTTCGCCCACGCGCTGGACGATCTGAAGGCGATTTTCCGCGCCAATCAGCTGCAACAGAAACGTCAGCAAGTGCGTTTCGGCAAATTGCTGGCTGAATTGCTCGGCTGAAACAGCACTTCCCAAAACCGCTGCAAGGGCTTTACATTGGCACTTGCAGCGCGTTGAAGAGTCTGGTCAAAAAATCAGCGCTTCCCTAATCGCTGGTGATTTTTTAAACTGTTGAGTCCGCTCGCCCAACCGGGCAGCGCGCATATTGCATTCGCTCCGAGGAATACCATGGCCCGCGTAACCGTTGAAGACTGCCTAGAACACGTGGAAAACCGCTTTGAGCTGGTCATGCTCTCTACCAAGCGTGCCCGTCAACTGGCCACCGGCGGCAAAGAGCCTCTGGTTCAGTGGGAAAACGACAAACCGACCGTAGTTGCGCTGCGTGAAATCGCTGAAGGCCTGATGAGCTACGAGTTCATCGCCGAGCAGGAAATCGTCCACGAAGACCCTGTCTTCGCTGCGTTCGAGGACGAGTCCAACGAGGCCGTCTAAGCCTATGCCTGGTCGACGTAGCACGGCGCGGGATCACAGCTTACGGCAGGAGACATCATGCCGAGCATAGACGCCCTCGCCGATCGCTTATCGACCTACCTCGGCAACGACCAGGTCAACCTGGTCCGCCGAGCGTATTTCTACGCCGAACAAGCCCACGACGGCCAACGCCGCCGCAGCGGCGAGGCGTATGTCACGCATCCTCTTGCCGTGGCGAATATTCTTGCCGACATGCACATGGACCATCAGAGCCTGATGGCTGCGATGCTGCATGACGTGATCGAAGACACCGGTATCGCCAAAGAAGCGCTGCAAGCGCAGTTCGGTGAAACCGTGGCCGAACTGGTCGACGGGGTCAGCAAACTGACCCAGATGAACTTCGAAACCAAGGCTGAAGCCCAGGCGGAAAACTTCCAGAAGATGGCGATGGCCATGGCACGCGACATTCGCGTGATCCTGGTCAAGCTCGCCGACCGTCTGCACAACATGCGTACGCTGGAAGTGCTGTCCGGCGAAAAACGCCGACGCATCGCCAAGGAAACCCTCGAGATCTACGCACCCATCGCCAACCGGCTGGGCATGCACGCGATCCGCATCGAGTTCGAAGACCTCGGCTTCAAGGCCATGCATCCGATGCGTTCCGCGCGGATCTACCAGGCGGTCAAACGCGCCCGGGGCAACCGCAAGGAAATCGTCAACAAGATCGAAGAATCCCTTGGCCACTGCCTCGCCATCGACGGCATCCAGGGCGAAGTCAGCGGTCGCCAGAAACACCTCTACGGCATCTACAAGAAAATGCGCGGCAAGCGTCGGGCCTTCAACGAGATCATGGACGTCTACGCGTTCCGGATCATCGTCGACAAGGTCGATACCTGCTACCGCGTGTTGGGTGCCGTACATAATTTGTACAAACCGTTGCCGGGGCGCTTCAAGGATTACATCGCTATCCCCAAGGCCAACGGCTATCAGTCGCTGCACACCACGCTGTTCGGCATGCACGGCGTACCGATCGAGATCCAGATCCGCACCCGTGAAATGGAAGAGATGGCCAACAACGGCATCGCCGCCCATTGGCTGTACAAATCCAGCGGCGACGAGCAGCCGAAAGGCACCCATGCCCGCGCCCGTCAGTGGGTCAAGGGCGTGCTGGAAATGCAGCAACGCGCCGGCAACTCGCTGGAATTCATCGAGAGCGTGAAGATCGACCTGTTCCCGGACGAGGTCTACGTGTTCACGCCCAAAGGCCGGATCATGGAGCTGCCCAAAGGCTCCACGGCGGTCGATTTTGCCTACGCGGTGCACACCGACGTCGGCAACAGCTGCATCGCCTGCCGGATCAACCGTCGTCTCGCACCGCTGTCCGAACCGCTGCAAAGCGGCTCCACGGTCGAGATCGTCAGCGCTCCCGGCGCAAGGCCGAACCCGGCGTGGCTCAACTTCGTGGTCACCGGCAAGGCGCGAACCCATATCCGCCACGCGCTGAAACTGCAACGCCGCTCCGAATCCATCAGCCTCGGCGAACGCCTGCTGAACAAGGTGCTCAACGGCTTCGACAGCGCGCTGGAACAGATTCCGGCCGAACGCGTGAAGGCGATGCTCACCGAGTACCGCCTCGAACTGATCGAAGACTTGCTGGAAGACATTGGCCTGGGCAACCGCATGGCCTACGTCGTGGCGCGCCGCCTGCTCGGCGAAGGCGAACAACTGCCAAGTCCGGAAGGCCCGCTGGCGATTCGCGGCACCGAAGGCCTGGTCCTCAGCTACGCCAAATGCTGTACGCCGATCCCGGGCGACCCGATTGTCGGTCACCTGTCGGCGGGCAAGGGCATGGTCGTGCACCTGGACAACTGCCGCAACATCAGCGAAATCAGGCACAACCCGGAAAAATGCATCCAGCTCTCGTGGGCCAAGGATGTCACCGGCGAATTCAACGTCGAACTGCGCGTCGAGCTGGAGCACCAGCGCGGCCTGATCGCCCTGCTGGCCAGCAGCGTCAACGCAGCCGACGGCAATATCGAGAAAATCAGCATGGACGAACGCGATGGCCGCATCAGCGTTGTCCAGTTGGTGGTCAGCGTCCACGACCGTGTGCACCTGGCCCGCGTGATCAAGAAACTGCGCGCCCTGACCGGGGTGATCCGCATCACCCGCATGCGTGCATAACTCAAACATTACAAGGAGTCATACATGACCAAGACTGTTATCACCAGCGACAAGGCCCCGGCCGCCATCGGTACTTACTCCCAGGCGATCAAGGCCGGTAACACCGTTTACATGTCGGGTCAGATTCCCCTCGATCCAAAAACCATGGAACTGGTCGAAGGCTTCGAAGCCCAGACCGTCCAGGTGTTCGAGAACCTGAAAGCCGTGGCCGAAGCCGCCGGTGGTTCGTTCAAGGACATCGTCAAGCTGAACATCTTCCTCACCGACCTGAGCCACTTCGCCAAGGTCAACGAGATCATGGGCAAGTACTTCGACCAGCCGTACCCGGCGCGCGCCGCCATCGGCGTGGCAGCCCTGCCAAAGGGTTCGCAGGTTGAAATGGATGCCATTCTGGTCATCGAGTAATGCGCACGGCGCGGCCTCACGCCGCGCCGACTGCTCTGCGGTAAAGAAAAGGTTTTGAAAGGATTCCACCATGCGCAAAGCGCTTGCTCTCTCGCTGCTCGCCATTTTCCTCGGCGGTTGCGCCAGCAACCCTGCCGACCGTGACATCAGCGGCACCTGGATCAATCAGGTCGCCATCGATGCCGCTGCCAAGGGCGGCCCCCTGCGCGAAGCGCTTCAGGCTTACGGCCCGAACCTGGAGTGGGACGTCAACACCAAGGCCGGTCAGGCCCGCTACACCAACGGTTTCGAAAACGTCGAAGGTCGCTTGCTCGGCGAACAGTCCGGTGCCTGGAAAGTCGACTTCTATGGCAGCTCCGCCAGCGAGCTGAAACGTGACGGTGGTC
Organism: Pseudomonas sp. 3-2; assembly: GCF_019710535.1. Taxonomy (NCBI): domain Bacteria; kingdom Pseudomonadati; phylum Pseudomonadota; class Gammaproteobacteria; order Pseudomonadales; family Pseudomonadaceae; genus Pseudomonas; species Pseudomonas sp. 3-2. The sequence continues at coordinate 6,251,717 of NZ_CP081200.1, forward strand.
AACTGCAACAAGCCGCCAACGAAAACGAACCGGAACAGGTCTTCGACCGCGCTCAGATCCCGGTGCCGGACGGCGCACCGATCGGCGCCAGCTTCGAACGCGCGCTGTATTCCGCTTATCTGGGCGGTAACTGGACGATCACCAGCGGCCAGGGCGAAGGCGCCACCGTGCAGTTCCAGGCTGACGGCCAAGTCTCCGGCCTGCCGGGTGCCGATCGTTATGCGCTGTGCCTCGCAGGCGATTGCGCGTCGATGAGCAGCGGCAACGACAGCATGTGGTTGCAGCAGAACGGTCAGGGCAACAACTGGATCTTTGTGCGCAAGGGCAAAGAGCTGGAAATCCTGCAGGCCGTGAACACGGCACTGGCGGATGAACAACCGCAGTTCACCCCGGGTGAGCGCAAGTGGTTGCTCGAGAAGCAATAACCCACCTTTGAAAACACAGTAAATCGAATGTGGGAGCGGGCTTGCTCGCGAATGCGGTCTGTCAGGCAATCAAGATGCCGCCTGACGCGACGCCTTCGCGAGCAAGCCCGCTCCCACATTTACTGTGCAATGCCGGAAGTCAGCAGCGCCCCTCAAGAATCGCGGCATACCCCTCGCGATAACTCGGATACTTCGGCACCCAACCCAGCGCCTTCGCCCGGGCATTGCTGCAACGTTTGCTGCCGGTGCGACGCACGCTCTCGTCTTCCGACCATTCGGTGACCCCCAGATACTCACGCAACCAGGCCACCACCTCGGCCAGCGGCGCAGGCGCATCGTCCACGCCGATATAGATGTCATCCAGCGTCACGCCCTTGCGAGCTGCCTCCAGCAAGAACGCCATCAACCCCGCCGCGTCATCGGCATGGATGCGATTGCCATACAGCGGCGGATCGACCGCCACCCGATAACCACGCCGCACCTGAGTCAGCAGCCACTCACGGCCGGGGCCGTAAATACCGGTCAGGCGCACGATGCTCGCTGGAATGCCGCTGTTGAGCGCAACCTGCTCGGCCTCCCGCATCACCCGACCGGAATAACCAGCGGCGACGGTTTCGGATTTTTCATCGACCCATTCGCCGTTCTGCTGGCCATAAACACTGCTGCTGGAAACAAACAGCAACCGCTCAGGCTCCTGCCCATAATCGTTCAGCCAACCCAGCACATGCTGCAAACCCTGCACATACGCCGCGCGATAACCGGCCTCATCGTGATCGGTGGCCGCCGCGCTATACACCAGGTAATCGATAGCGCCCACCGGCCACGTCTCGGGGCAATCCTCATTGAACAAGTCACCGGCCACACCGATAACGCCGTCCGGCAAACGTGAAATATCACGGCGCAGGCCATAGACCTGGAAGCCGGCAGCCAGCAATTGCGTGGCCAGACGGCTGCCGACATCACCGCAACCGGCGATCAAAACAGAAGGCGCGGACATCAAAAATCTCCCATCGGAAAGCGACAGACTAGCCTCGGCAAGGGACGAGCGGCTAGCAATGAAGGAAAAAAAGCAACTCTATTACTTTTGTTAACAAGAATTACTTGCAATAATGCACGCCACTTTTGTTCTCGGCCTCACGAGGCCTGGAAGAGCATTACCGTTTTTCTATCTCAGGTCCGGCCAGCATGACACGCATTCAAAACTCCGCTTCGCCAACCAACCGACCTCGCGCCTGGAGCGCCGTGGCTGCCCTGCTGGTCAGCCTGATGCTGGCGCCGGTCGCCGCATTCGCTGACGCACAAGCCCCGGCCGCGCCAGCTGCCACCGAGCAAAGCGCTCCGGCCGCCGCACCTGCCGCGACCGACCCGGTGCAGGCCGTAGACGCCAGCGCCGCCGACGCGCCGGAAGTCCTCGAAGCCGACAACACCCTGGGCATGGCCCACGACCTGTCGCCATGGGGCATGTACCAGAACGCCGACGTCATCGTTAAAGCCGTGATGATCGGCCTGGCCATCGCCTCGATCATCACCTGGACCATCTGGATCGCCAAGGGCTTCGAGCTGATGGGCGCCAAGCGTCGTCTGCGCGGCGAGATTGCCGCCCTGAAAAAAGCCGCCACGCTCAAAGAGGCCAGCGCCACCGCCGCGAAGGAAGGCACCCTCGCCAACCTGCTGGTACACGACGCGCTGGAAGAAATGCGCCTGTCGACCAACGCCCGCGAAAAAGAAGGCATCAAGGAGCGCGTAAGCTTCCGCCTCGAGCGCCTGGTCGCAGCCTGTGGCCGCAACATGAGCAGCGGCACCGGCGTCCTCGCCACCATCGGTTCCACCGCACCGTTCGTCGGTCTGTTCGGTACCGTGTGGGGCATCATGAACAGCTTCATCGGCATCGCCAAAACCCAGACCACCAACCTTGCCGTCGTAGCACCGGGTATCGCTGAAGCGCTGCTGGCTACCGCACTGGGTCTGGTTGCCGCGATTCCTGCCGTGGTCATCTACAACGTCTTTGCCCGCTCCATCGCCGGTTACAAGGCTCAGGTGTCCGATGCGTCGGCGCAGGTGCTGCTGCTGGTCAGCCGCGACCTCGACCACCAGCCTGAGCGCAACAGCTCGCAACCGCACATGGTGAAAGTGGGGTAATCGGCCATGGGCCTGCATTTGAAAGAAGGCGCAGACGACGATCTGGCCGAGAACCACGAAATCAACGTCACGCCGTTCATCGACGTGATGCTGGTGCTGTTGATCATCTTCATGGTGGCCGCGCCGCTGGCCACCGTGGACATCAAGGTTGACCTGCCTGCCTCGACCGCCAAACCGGCGCCGCGGCCGGAGAAACCGGTGTTCCTCAGTGTGAAGGCTGACCAGCGCCTGTTCATTGGCGATGACGAAGTGAAAGCCGAAACCCTCGGCGCCGTCCTCGACGCCAAGACCCAGGGCAAGAAAGACACGACGATCTTCTTCCAGGCCGACAAAGGCGTGGATTACGGCGACCTGATGAGCGTGATGGATAACCTGCGCGCTGCCGGTTACCTGAAGGTCGGTCTGGTCGGGCTCGAGAGCGCAGTCAAGAAATGATCACCACGCGCCATAAGCTGACGCGTTACAGCGGTAGCCTGGCCGTGGTGCTGGGTGTTCACGCGCTGGCCATCGCGCTGGCGCTGAACTGGAATGTCCGCCCGCCCATCGAATTGCCGCCGCAGGCAATGATGGTCGAGCTGGCACCGGTTCCGGCCCCGCCACCGCCTGCACCGCCGAAAGTCGTCACGCCACCGCAGCCACCGGCTCCGGTTGAGGAACTGCCGATCCCGAAACTGGCCGAAGCGCCGAAAGCCGAGATCGCGGTACCGAAACCGAAGCCCAAGCCGAAACCCAAACCGCCGAAGCCGATCGAGAAGAAACTGCCCGATCCGCCGAAGGAGAAACCGTCCGAAGAGAAGCCGGCCGATACCCAGCCGACTCAGGCCCCGACGGAGAAATCCGCCCAGCCTGCACCGGGCCTGTCGCCTGCACAATTGGCCGCCAAGGCCAGCTGGCAAGGCACCCTGCTCGCGCATCTGGCCAAGTACAAGAAGTACCCGGCCAGCGCTCAGGCACGGGGCAAGGAAGGCTTGAACCGGTTGCGTTTCGTGGTTGATGGCGAAGGCAACGTGCTGTCGTTCGAACTGGTGGGTCGCTCCGGCAACGCCGATCTGGACCGGGCCACCCTGGAAATGATCCGCCGTGCCCAGCCGCTGCCCAAGCCACCGGCGGACATGCTGACCAATGGCGCGATCGAAATTGTTGCGCCGTTTGTGTACTCGCTGGAACGCCGCCGCTGATCAAGTGTGGGAGCGGGCTTGCTCCCACAGGGTTAAGTGCTCAGCCGAGAGAACCAGGCAAAAAAGGCACCGAAAGGTGCCTTTCGCTTATCCATCCACGGCAAACCGGCATTGCCCGGTGTCGCATTCATCACTCAGTCTGATAACGTGCGTCTATCGATTGCAGCCGGTATGCTTGGCCCGCATCTTCATGGACGCTTGCTATGACTCTCACAGAATTACGCTACATCGTTACCCTCGCCCAAGAGCAGCATTTCGGCCACGCGGCCGAGCGTTGCCACGTCAGCCAGCCGACCCTGTCGGTGGGCGTGAAAAAGCTTGAAGACGAACTCGGTGTGCTGATTTTCGAGCGCAGCAAAAGCGCCGTGCGCCTGACCCCGGTCGGCGAAGGCATCGTCGCCCAGGCGCAGAAAGTGCTGGAGCAGGCCCAAGGCATTCGCGAACTGGCCCAGGCCGGCAAGAACCAGCTGACCGCCCCGCTGAAAGTCGGCGCGATCTACACCGTCGGCCCGTACCTGTTCCCGCACCTGATTCCGCAACTGCACCGGGTCGCCCCGCAGATGCCGTTGTACATCGAAGAAAACTTCACCCACGTGCTGCGCGACAAACTGCGCAACGGCGAGCTGGACGCAATCATCATCGCCCTGCCGTTCAACGAAGCCGACGTGCTGACCCTGCAACTCTACGACGAGCCGTTCTACGTCCTGATGCCGGCCCAGCACCCGTGGACCCAGAAAGAATCCATCGACGCCGCGCTGCTCAACGACAAGAGCCTGTTGCTGCTCGGCGAAGGTCACTGCTTCCGCGATCAGGTGCTGGAAGCCTGCCCGACCCTGACCAAGGGCAACGACGGCGCCAAGCACACCACGGTCGAATCCAGCTCGCTGGAAACCATTCGCCACATGGTCGCGTCCGGTCTGGGCATCTCGATCCTGCCGCTGTCGGCGGTGGACAGCCATCACTACGCCCCGGGCGTAATCGAAGTGCGTCCGTTGTCGGCACCGGTGCCGTTCCGCACCGTGGCCATCGCCTGGCGCGCGAGCTTCCCACGGCCGAAAGCCATCGAGATCCTCGCCGACTCCATTCGCCTGTGCTCGGTCGCCAAGCCTGCCGCGCCGGTCACGGCCGGTTAAGCCAGCGTCATGACGGAGCTGTCGCAGGTGTCGGTCACCGCACTCAAGGGTGTCGGTGAAGCCATGGCCGAGAAACTGGCCAAGGTCGGTCTGGAAAACCTCCAGGACGTACTGTTTCACCTGCCACTGCGTTATCAGGATCGCACCCGCGTGGTGCCGATCGGCGCGTTGCGGCCGGGGCAGGACGCCGTGGTCGAAGGCACCGTCAGCGGCGCCGACGTGGTCATGGGCCGACGCCGCAGCCTCGTCGTGCGCTTGCAGGACGGCACCGGTGGCTTGAGCCTGCGCTTCTACCACTTCAGCAACGCGCAGAAAGAAGGTCTCAAGCGCGGCACGCGGATTCGCTGCTACGGCGAAGCCCGGCCCGGCGCCTCGGGGCTGGAGATCTACCACCCGGAATACCGCGCCATCAACGGCGACGAGCCGCCGCCGGTGGATGAAACCCTGACCCCGGTCTACCCGCTGACCGAAGGCCTGACCCAGGCCCGTCTGCGCCAGTTGTGCATGCAGACGCTGACCCTGCTCAAGCCGGCCACCCTGCCCGACTGGCTGCCGACCGAACTGGCCCGCGACTATCAACTGGCGCCGCTGGCCGACGCGATCCGCTACCTGCACAACCCGCCCGCCGATGCCGACGTCGACGAACTCGCCCTCGGCCATCACTGGGCCCAGCATCGCCTGGCTTTCGAAGAACTGCTGACTCACCAGCTATCGCAGCAACGCCTGCGTGAAAGCATGCGCTCCCTGCGCGCGCCGGCGATGCCGAAAGCCACCAAGCTACCGGCGAAATACCTGGCCAACCTCGGCTTCAATCCGACCGGCGCGCAACAGCGGGTCGGCAACGAAATCGCCTACGACCTCAGCCAGCACGAACCGATGCTGCGATTGATTCAGGGCGACGTCGGCGCGGGTAAAACCGTGGTCGCCGCCCTCGCCGCGCTGCAAGCGCTGGAGGCGGGTTATCAGGTCGCACTGATGGCGCCGACCGAGATCCTCGCCGAACAGCACTTCATCACCTTCAAGCGCTGGCTCGAACCGCTGGGCATCGACGTGGCCTGGCTGGCCGGCAAGCTCAAGGGCAAGAACCGCGTCGCCGCGCTGGAACAGATCGCCAGCGGCACGCCGATGGTGGTCGGCACCCACGCGCTGTTCCAGGATGAAGTGCAGTTCAAGAACCTCGCGCTGGTGATCATCGACGAACAACACCGCTTCGGCGTGCAGCAACGTCTGGCGCTGCGGCAGAAAGGCGTCGGCGGGCGCATGTGTCCGCATCAACTGATCATGACCGCCACGCCGATTCCGCGGACGCTGGCGATGAGCGCCTACGCCGACCTCGACACCTCGATCCTCGACGAATTGCCGCCCGGCCGAACCCCGGTCAACACCGTGCTGGTCACCGACACCCGCCGCGTCGAAGTCATCGAACGGGTGCGCAGCGCCTGCGCCGAAGGTCGTCAGGCCTATTGGGTGTGCACGCTGATCGAAGAGTCCGAAGAGCTGACCTGTCAGGCTGCTGAAACCACCTTCGAAGACCTGACCGCCGCCCTCGGCGAGTTGAAAGTCGGGCTGATCCACGGCCGCATGAAACCCGCCGAGAAAGCCGCCGTCATGGCCGAATTCAAGGCCGGCAACCTGCAACTGCTGGTCGCCACCACCGTGATCGAAGTCGGCGTGGACGTACCCAACGCCAGCCTGATGATCATCGAAAACCCCGAGCGCCTGGGCCTTGCGCAACTGCACCAGTTGCGCGGTCGCGTCGGCCGGGGCAGCGCCGTCAGCCATTGCGTGCTGCTCTACCATCCGCCGCTGTCGCAGATCGGCCGCCAGCGCCTGGGCATCATGCGCGAGACCAACGACGGTTTCGTCATCGCCGAAAAAGACCTTGAATTGCGCGGCCCCGGCGAAATGCTCGGCACCCGCCAGACCGGTCTGCTGCAATTCAAGGTCGCCGACCTGATGCGCGACGCCGATCTGCTGCCCGCCGTGCGCGATGCCGCCCAGGCCTTGCTCGAACGCTGGCCTACCCACGTCAGCCCGTTGCTCGACCGCTGGCTGCGACACGGGCAGCAATACGGCCAAGTGTGAGCACCGTCGCAGTTTCTGACAGCTCGTTCCAACCAAGCTGGTTATACTCCTGCAATTGTTTCAAAAACGGATACAGACCATGACCGAAGCTGCTCTCGCCCCCGAATCACCGCACGCTCCGTCTGTTATTCGGCTGCTGCTCAACAAGCTGGGCGTCGCCTACGAAGAAGTGCTCGACCACCACGGCCTCAATGCCTCGCGCAAAGTCCAGGCAGTGTTGCTGGACGACGCGGTCGGCGCGCTGATGGTGCTGTTTCCACAGAGCCAGTTGCTGGATCTCAACCGCCTCGCCGAGCTGACGGGCCGTCGCCTGACCGCCGTGTCCACCGAGCGCCTGGAAAAGATGCTCGGCAAACACAGCCTGAGCCTGCTGCCGGGCCTGCCGGCGCTGACCAGCTCGCCGTGCCTCTACGAAGAAGGCCTGCTGCGCGAGCCGAAGTTGCTGATCAACTCCGGCGAGCCGGGCCTGCTGCTGGAAATCGCCAGCGAAGACTTCAAGACCATGCTGACCAAGGCCAGCGCCGCCAACTTCGGCGAAGCCCTGAGCAGCATCCGTCCGAACCTCGACCGCCCGGACGATGACCGCGAGGAAATCACCCAGGCCGTGCAGGCGTTCACCGCGCGGCGTATCCAGCAACGTCTGGAAGCGACCATCGAGATTCCGCCGCTGGCCGAAACCGCACAAAAAATCATCAAGCTGCGCGTCGACCCGAACGCCACCATCGACGACATCACCGGCGTGGTCGAAACCGACCCGGCACTGGCCGCGCAAGTGGTGAGCTGGGCGGCGTCGCCGTACTACGCCTCGCCGGGCAAGATCCGTTCGGTGGAAGACGCGATCGTCCGCGTGCTGGGCTTCGACCTGGTGATCAACCTGGCGCTGGGCCTGGCCCTCGGCAAGACCCTGAGCCTGCCCAAAGACCACCCGCAACACACCACGCCGTACTGGCAACAGTCGATCTACACCGCCGCCGTCATCGAAGGCCTGACCCGCGCCATGCCGCGTGCCCAGCGCCCGGAATCCGGCCTGACCTACCTCGCTGGCCTGCTGCACAACTTCGGCTACCTGCTGCTGGCCCACGTGTTCCCGCCGCACTTCTCACTGATCTGCCGCCACCTGGAGGTCAACCCGCACCTGTGCCACAGCTATGTCGAGCAACACCTGCTGGGCATCAGCCGCGAACAGATCGGCTCCTGGCTGATGCGCTACTGGGACATGCCGGACGAACTGGCCACCGCCCTGCGCTTCCAGCACGACCCGAACTACGACGGCGCCTACGCCGAATACCCGAACCTCGTCTGCCTGGCCGTGCGCCTGCTGCGCAGTCGCGGGATCGGCTCCGGCCCGGATGAAGACATTCCGGATGCGCTGCTGGAACGCGTTGGCCTGAGCCGCGACAAGGCCAATGATGTGGTCAGCAAAGTGCTTGAGGCGGAAGTGCTGCTGCGGGAACTGGCTTCGCAGTTCAGCCAGGCTTAAAGCATTCTTCGGAACGTCAACCAGGGCCTGTGTTGATTGCAGATAGGGCCCTGGCTCCACAGATTTCGGCCACTTTGCCAGCAACGACAGCAAACAAGCGCCCTGCTATGATTTGACGGCAATCAGAGGAATTTCCGATGACCCAAACAGATGCTGTCAGCGTTGCAAGCGAAGTGCGCAAGCTAGCCAAAGACAACAAGGTTACAGCCAGTCGTGACGGCATGAGTCGTATGGCCGTGGGGATTACCCGTTTGGCTGGCGATGTCGTCGAGCTGGATGGCATCGAACAGTTGCTCGTCAATCTCAAGCGAAAAGGCGTTCTGAGCAAATCTGAAATCCTGGCGCTCCAAGGGCGCTATCTTCAAGAAAGGCGCGCACAGAAACGTAGCGCATGACTTTTGATCCGTTCGGCGACTTCGACACGGCTGGATATCTTCAAAACTCGCTGCAACTGAAAGATCCCGTTGAAGTAAAAGAGTCAGAGCATCTTTCGTTCGAATTGAGTATCGAAGAGGCGCTTGCCTATCTGGCCAAGAAAAAGCCAATCGATTACCAGACTGTACTCAAGGTTCACGAAATCCTGTTCTCCGGCTTCTATCACTGGGCAGGAAAAGACCGGAACGAGCTTGTCCCCCACCTGGCAGTCTTCAAGGGCTCTCTCGACGACCCTCGCAGCACCGTCTTCGAGCGCCCGGACTCCATCAAAATGTCTGTCGACTATGCGCTCAAGCTCGCATCAGACAAAAAACGCTTCAGAGACCATCCCGGTGGAGTGATGGGCCAACTGGCTTTCGCACACCCCTTCCTGGACGGCAATGGACGCGCGATTCTATTGGTCTTCATGGAACTCTGTTATCGAGCCGGGTTCGCCATCGACTGGTCAAGAACAAACAAAGACGACTACTTGCGGGCACTCAGCGACGAGATCCGAGAACCTCGCGAAAGGCATCTCGATAACTACCTCAACCCGTTCGTAGTCGATATATCCAGTCGTGACGAATGGCCAGAGACCATCAGTGGCATCAGAGGCCTGGATGGCCTGGACAAGGAAGACATCGCTTACGAGAAGCTGGACAACCCGAAAGTCCAGCAGATCTACAAGACGTACCGGGGCCAGCCACTGGACGCCGAGCCCCCTGAACCGGACAGCTGAAAACGCTGAACTGTCCCGGCAAGCTACCTGAAAGCCCTATGACTTCGGCTTGGCCTTCCTAGGCTTCAAATACTTCATCAACCCCTGAAACCACATGACCAGCGCCGGGTTGCCCTTGAGCTGAATCGACTTGTCCTGAATCCCCTGCATGAATGCCAACTGCTTGTTCTTGGCCTGCATCGTGGCAAACCCGAACGCCGCGTCTTTAAAGGCAATCGCAAACGCCGGCTCCGCCACCACCCCGGACTTGCTGGTAATGCGCTGGTCCTTCACCACGAAATGCCGCGCCACTTTCCCGTCCAGAGTCTGTAGCTGAAACACCAGATCCTTGTCACCCAACTGCTGCTGGAACGCAGGATTTGTCCGACTGGCCTTACCCATCAACAGACCCAGCATCCACAGAAGAAAACGAAATTTCATGCGCACAGCCTCAAAAGGGAAATGAACGGCTGGGGGAGTGTAAGGGATTCGGATAGATTCGCCACTATCCAAGACTGATAGAAGACGATGCAGCGATTTTCCTGCCAGATGACTACCAAGTCACGAATTCCAACCCCTGAACCCGATCGTTCCCACGCTCTGCGTGGGAATGCATCCCGTGACGCTCCGCGTCACACCATCCTCCCGTCCTACACCTGAAGAAACACATTCCTGTAGGAGCTGCCGAGAGCTTTGGTTTCTTGTTCCTCGACCCCGCAAATCCTTGGGAAATGTCCTTCAAACTGCGGTGCTGTCCATGAACTAGGCGTGCTTGAGGTTCATCGATAACCTCTTTCCGTCACCGCAAAATCGGTGACTCGGACGTGCAAGTCCGGAATCGATGCACATCAGTTATAGCCATTCACCGAGTGTTTTCTTATGCTCGCGAATCGTTATGGCGGCTGTGTGTGGGAGATCTTCGGGTCTGCCGGGTTTATCGATTACCGGTCTTGCACACCTATACACAGCTGCCACCTCATTCGAAGTGCAAGCGAGAGGTTGCTAGCTCCATCAATCCGTAAATTCCAATGATCAAACCAACACCCAACCCTCCTGAAATCCCAGAAACCTCCCCCTACGAATCTCCCGATTCGAAGAAACTCCACGAAGCCGCCGAACGCGCCCTCGACCACCATTTCAAACCCACCACCCCACGCCCCAAACGCCTGGGCGGCCTGTTCGCCCTCTGCCCCAACGCCGACGCCGAAGCCCTCATGGCCAACGCCTCCGAAGACCTGCTCTCCATCAGCGCCTTCGCCGCCAACCTGGCCGACGACCTCGACGGCCCCCGCCGCTCGATGGCGCTGGGCCTTAGCAGAATGGCGGACGGCGTTCGATTGATGGTGGAAGGCACGCTCGATCACATTGAGTTTCGGGAGTATCAAGCCAAGCCGTAGCTGAATCGCGGGCGGCAAAAAGGGGACGTTGAGTCCCCTTTCCTGATCTTCGGCAGCAGCGACTAACGAAAGTCCTCTGCGCTTTTGGGTCGCGACTCCAACCCAAGAAGCGCCGCCCGGTTTATGAAGGAATAACTTCCTGAGTCGCATCGCTGCCTGAATACAACTTTGTCCTCCTTGAGCACTGTCAGAAAACTCACGAAGGCCTGACTAACGAGGTAGGTATACGCACCGCTTTTGAACTTGATGATGTTCAGGTTCACGCTGCCTTCCGACGCATCTACAACAAAGAATTTGCCCTTGGGTGGCGTAGCGTTCTTCGGGTAGACCATCTCGATGTTCCCCGGCACACCGTAGCGATACTGAACAGAACCGGCCGTGGGCTTGCTGTTTCCCCGCGCACAAACGGAAACCGTCTTGCCGCCCTCCAAAGGGCAGCTGAAGTAGATGTCTTCGTCATCCGAGCACAACGTTTCATCCTGCCCGCCCTTCAACAGCGCCGTCTCCTGAGAAACGCGCTCCGGCGTTTGCGCGACATCAGCACAGTTGGACAGGCAAACCAGTTTCGAAAGATCCGGGACATCGCTTTCAGCAAACAGGTACGTCGCTGACCCCTCACGGTTGCGGGCGTGATAAACGGGAACACTGACGGCCAGCCCCTTGGCCGACACCGGCACCTTGGCATCCCCGCCCGAGACGACCCAGCCTTCGGCCTCCCCGCATAACGCCTCCAAGGCGACTTCACTGAACGAGTCTTTCGTTGGCACGGCAAGCGGCTTGGCATCACCTCGGCAGTCATAGCCATGCCAGTAGGGCCCGGTGTTCATATCAATGTCGATCGAGAAAACATAAGCGCCGTCGAGCACCACTTTGCCGCTGTCGTAGGTGAAAACCAGCCAACGACGCGACTTCGCCTGGGAGTAGTTTTCTTCCTGAAGGATGTAGCGTTCACCATCTCGGTACAGCCAAAAGCCACTCATCGCCCCTGCCGGTTCCTCCATCTCGGAGAGACGCTGCCCGGAGTGTGAGTCCACCAGAAAGTTGTCCTTCAGCGCCAGCGCACAGTCGCTGTCAGCATCCCTGCACGACGTGAGAGACGGGAACATCGGCCCCGCCACCGCAGAGAAAGAACACAGCAATAACGCGATCAAGCCTAATCTTTTCAACTTGCCACCTGTTTCAAAGCGAGTAATCCATGACTTCTTCAAGCTGCCAGCATTGCCCACGGACAAACCGATACTCGAAGACATAATCGGTATCCGGTTTCTGCAGGATGGCGACGGCGTGATCACCCTGCTCTTCCTTGATGGTCAACGTCAGGCCCTGGGCCTCTCGCTTCGCCGCATCCGGAATGATCGGGAACTTGAGCTGATCGCCGCTGAGGCTGCTTTTTTGCATCTCGGGCTCGGGATCACCGGCCACGGTCGTGACCATTTTCAGCGGCTGCTGGACGAAGGCTTTCTGCACGTCCGCGCGTTCAGAGAAGGCTGAGAGGAACGTTGAAAAGTTGGGTGAGGGGCAAGCAACACTGGTCACGTCATCGTCGGTCTTTAACGCTGTCTGGCGGATCTCCTTTTGCAGTTTCGAATCGGCAATGATCTTTGCATCAAGGTCTGCCAGACGCTTTTTGATACTCGCTGCATCCTTGTAGGCACACACGACATCGACGCCATGCTCAAGGTCTCGGCCGTCGCGACAGTTCTGCAATTCGGGGTCTGGTGGATCACCGCGGAAAAACCGCAAAGACAACTGTTCCCCCTGCTTGATGAGCGGCAATTCCAGCGTCCAATAGGTGTAGCCTTCAAAGTTACCGTATGACTCTTTTAGCTTCGTGAGCACGTACAGGGATTTCCCCGCTTGCTCAGGAAATTTGCGTTCAAAGAAAAACACCGACGCGATTTCATCACCCATGAGCGGCGCCACAAACGAGAGTTCCGGCTTCGTGGGACTCATCGTCGAGTAAAAAACCTCACCACCGGGAACGTAGGCGACTGTCGTCTGACCCTTGAGCGTGTTCTTCAAAAACAACACGGTGATCTTCTGCTCGCCCACTGATGCCACCACCGGCGGATGCATTTGCTTGATGGTTTGCAGGTCATCAGCTGCTGCCGGTTGTGCTGTAAAACCGATGATCGATACGAGCATGCACACACAACTTGAGAACCTGGTCACTTCCATTACTTCCTTGTTGATCGACAAATTGATCAATCTTCAAAAAACCAACGCGAGTGGCCTCACGATGATTCAGGTGCACCGCATTTCAGCTCTTTGATCTGCTCGTTCTGAATCGGAATCATGCAGGTCAGGCGCTTCTCTCCATCTCCACGAAGCTCGAACAAGCTGAGCCTCAGGTGCAAGCCATCAGCAGCAAATGCATGATCCTCAAACAATGCGCTGGCATAACCATTCCAAAACGATTTGCCGTCAAAACTGCAAAACCGCTTGGAGGAAAGCACTCTCCAACCGCCGTTAGGCGCCAGAATCTGAACAGTCAAACAAGGACTGCCAAAGGTGCTGACATAACGTGCCACGACATCGCCGAAGCGCTGGGAACCGGACAGGAACACCTTGTTGAGATCAACCACATTTCCCGGCTCGTCAGCGACGATCGTGTCCAGATAAGCAGCACGCTCCAGGCTCATTCTGGCCACGCAGTTGTTGATGGTCGTGACATGCGCAGCCATCCCCGGCTCAATTTCAGCGGCTTCGAGCGGGCACGTGGTGTCGCGCAGTTTGATCCAGGCGCGCTGGGATTCTCTGGTCATGGCAACCAGCGTCTTGCCCTGCTCCGGATCGCTCTGCTGCTGAGACTCGAAACGCGCCAATAGCTTTTTGTAGCTGATATTGAGCTGTGCATCGGCTTCCTTGCGGGCCGCCTCCACGCAGCGATCAACCTGCGAGCTCACGGTGATCTCCTTGCAGTCGTCATCGGCCATTGCGAAAGTGGCAAACAGGCATCCAAAGGACAACGCGATAAAACGCACAAACATGTTCAATGTTTCATTCCCTGAATGACGGATCGCTCAACTGCGCGTTGAGGTATTTTCTGCGCCTTGCCGTCGGCGCTCATTGCGTCGCGGTACTGGCTGTAATAACGCTGCGCTTCGTCTTTGCGATCAAGGCGCCAGAGTGAGTCTGCGATGTTCAACATCAGAACTGTCCGTTTACGGACGGCCTCGACGCCGCGATAAAACTTCAGTGCAAGCTCATCTTTGCCGCCCTCGGCCAGGTAAAAGCCCAGGTCGTTATAGGCCTGAACATTTTGCGCCGGGGGATGGCACGCCATATAGGACTCTGGACTTAAAAAGACCAGACCCCATTCGATGGACTCTGCTCGGGACTGCGCCAGTTCGTTACTTGTGACATGTTTCAGCAAGTCCTTTGGAGACCTCGTCTCCAGGGCGGGAGTGAGCACTTCGCCGTCGTCGGTGACCCATTGATTGCCCTTCCACTGGCCGACACAAAAAGTGGCCGAACGATCAGCCAGCACGCAACCGGTCTCCATTGAGATAACCGTGCAATGCTGTTGCGACACTAGCTTCTCTTCACCGTTTTCGTCCGACAACATGCCGAAAATCACCGGGTCGAGCAGCAAGGTTTTCTTGTCAGGACTGAGCATATTGGAGTGCCCATCGGCGCCAATATCGGCGCCAAAGAGCGGGAAGGTTTTGCCATTGGCGGTGAACCATGCAGTCGCCGAATCCACACCGGGCATCGTCCATTTTGTAGCCCGAAACGACACCGTGTGCCCGTCGACACCGACTATTGGCGGGTCCTCGGCAAACGCGCCCATAGCGCTGCACAGACTGCCGATCATCAATACCCACTTAAGGCTGCCCATAGTCGATCCTTTTCACTGACGGACTTTCCGACTGCAACTGCCTCTTCGTCACGCCGTAAGCCTTGATCAGTTCTTCCCAGGAACCCTTCGAACCAAATGAGCGCTGGGTATTATCGAAGCTGTATTGCTCCAATCGCCCCGCCGTCGAGTAATAGCCGCGCCATTCAGGACAGGCACCGCAACCGCCGTAGCCACCTATCGAAACAAGACTGCCCTTGGTGCCTTTCACACAATCCATCGCCACGACAACGTTACTCAGCATCTTCGCTTTCTTACCGTCAGAAGTGAGCTGTGAAACCTTGTCAATATTGCGGCGCAACACTTTGCCGCCAATGTTGATCGTCTGGTCGGAGCAAACCGGGATGAGGTGGGTTTCCGCGTCATCCACCGTCACGGATCGGCAGGACGACACCATCACCACTTCAACGCCGCCACATTGCATGACATCGCGCTGGGTGTAGGCGTCCTTGGGAGCGGCGAAAGCTGGAAGCGAGAGCAACAGCGAAAGGCTGCCCGCGAGAAAATGGTTCATCCAATCATCCTTAATCAAACAGCGGCGATCACAAATCCTTGAACGTCAGCAGCCGGAACTCGTTATTCACAAACTCGAAGTAGCGGGTTCTGTAGCGGCTTTCTAGCTCATTACCCTTCGCATCCTCTTCGGTATCGGCCGCAATGCCGGAAACAATGAGCAAACGACTATCGGGCTTGTTCGACAGGCTGAAGGTATTGCCGTCGTATGCATTCGGCAGTCCGCCGACAACCTCCCCCGTACGAGCATCCAGCACTTCGCCGCAAATGGCACTGCCACCACAACCGACTCGGTACAGGATGTAGTGCCCGGCAAAGTTGACCTTGCCTTTGAGTGCCTGTGCACGATCCATATCCATCATCGGGTTGCTGTGTTTTTGCGGCACCGGTTGGTGATTAATGCCGGTGAACACTGGGGTGACGGTGTAATCCTTGAAGGCTAGGTCAGCGGCGAAAGCCACGGACGTGACAATGGTCAGGAAGCCACCGAGTAGAACTGAACATCCTTTCACGCTGTAACTCCGTTCGGGTCCTGCAGGCTTACTCAAAAGCCATGCTGCGAACCGCTGTTTTGATTTGTTCAAATCCTTCGGCGCTGATCGCCAGCGGGGTGGGCGAGCCTGACTCCGCCGAGCCGATCAGCACGCTTTCGCCGCGCAGCAGGCAGAACGCGACGCGGGTGATGTGACGTCGTGACTTGTCGTGGAAACCGAAGATGAACCCCGAGGACTTCTCCCCACCTAACGCCTCAAAGGTGTATCTGTTTTTTGGCCCCGCCAGCGACGTCGGCTCCCAACCATGATCGGTCAGGGTCGCTGGGCATTTAAGGTTGTTACTCTCTCGCACTAGTTGCAACTCAATCGTGTCATCAAGCGGCGGCTTCTGAGTGGTGAGCGCAGAAAAGTTGTTGGCGTTTTCACACATAACACCGAACCAGGGCTGGCTCAGGTTTGTGGGCTTTTTGAAATTCCACTCATAACCCGTCAAGGTCTGAGCTTGCGATAAACGCGGAGCGCTAGAGGTTTCAGGCAGTTGTTTGGTCGCAGTGAATACCAGATCAGGCATATTGAACTGCAACCATTGATCTTTCGAGAGCGTCATTGAAAACCGACAAGGTGCCATATCGACCGCAGCTTCGGTTGGGCCTTGCGCGATCTGCGACTGACCCGACGCATTACCCACCGAGACAACACTTGCGGCGGCATGACTGGCCTGCGCGAAAGCAGCAACGCTGATCAGCAATACCCGCAGATATCGACGTCTCACGAAACCCGGAATCGACAAGTCAGGCACAGTTCCACTCACTTGGAATTTAACGGCAAAGAATCGCGACACATCCGCGCTCCGAGTTTCAAATGCAGTGGCTCGCCTTGATCGGCTCTGGAACTTGCGACTTCAATCGCGCCACGCTGTCGACGCCCGACCGATAACCTTTTTCAGCCGCCATTTGATAACAGGCTAATGCCCGAGACATATCCTTCGTTCCCAACTCGCCACCCTCAAAAGTAGATGCCAGATAAAACATCGCTTCCTTGGAGCCCATGTTAATCGCCCGAATGACCTGCTCTTCTGCCTGCTTGGGATGGAGGCAAGGACCGTTATAGTCGGTGGAGTTTCCTGAGCAAAGAAACGTGGCATAGCCCAACGCACCACTCGGTATTTTCGAGGCCGCTTTGAACAACGCCTCAACCTTGCTGGTTTCCAACTGAGATGCCATCTGCGAAAGACTCAAGCTTGCCGCTGATAGACTCGCCTCAGGGTCACCCGATTCTGCCGCACAGACATAATTTTCCAGGGACGCTTCTAACAATTCCGCAGTCAGACGGTATTGCTCAAGCGAACCCAGCCCTCCCAAAGCCTCGGCACGTTGATCACAGAAGTTCTCGGCACGGCTCATTGCAGGGTTACGTGTTGCGACAAGATCCTTCTCGCTGATCGACCAGTCTTCAACGCCTTCAAGCACCCAGCACGCCTGACGAGAGAAATTGAAGATTTTTACATTGCTGTTGCCCGCCCGCTTATCGACCACGTTGACGTGACTGTCATCGACTTCTTCAATCTCGACTCCAGGTGTCTTGCCGGGTGTGATGGCGGCCATCAGCGGGTAGGTGAAAGAAGCTCCGCTGACACCCGAGGTCGAAGGCTCAAAGGTACTACGATCCTTGCCGGCAACCGGCTTCAACACCAGCGATTTGACTGTCATCGCAGCGAGACGGCGTTGTGATTCACTGCTGGCGGAAAATGCTGTCAGGAAAGCAGGGAATTCCTCCGAAGGACAAGCGCCGTTGGCCGGCGCCGTCGAAGTGCTCTTGTCGGATGCAAGAACAGGGACGATCTTGTCCAGGTACGCCGAGCGCTCGCGACTCATTCTGGCGATGCACGAGTTAACCGCAAACACATGCGCCGGCATCCCCGTCTCAATCTCGAACGCCTCCAACGGGCAGTTCGCATCGCGCAATTTCAACCATGCACGCTGCGACTCCTTGACCTTCGCCGCGTACTCCGCGCCCAACGCAGGATCTGTTCGATAGTCAGATTCAAGCCGCGTCATCAACTGCTTGTAACTGACATTCAACTGCGCATCGGCAGCCTTCTTCGCCGACTCCGAGCAGGGCACCATTTCCAGGCTTGAGGTGACATGGCTGCAGTCGTCCTGCGCATAGGCCGCTGAAGCCGGCAGCAGCATCGCCAGCAGGGTTAAAACAAAACGGCTCACTGTGTTCATCCTTGAGTCATTCGGGCTTTGCGTTTGACAATGGAAAAATAGGGACAGACTCGTTTTTCTGAGACTACTAAAAGGTGATCTGGTCCTATTCACCACTCTGCATCACCGCGACCAGCAATCAAAAAATCGGAATCTGAAAACGCATTCTCCCCATGCACCGATCTTTAGCCTCGCTGAACAACCTGGATGTTATCGCGCAGTTTTCTTCTGCATATCCTTTCCAAGCCGATCCGAAATCTTCGTTACCACCGACAAACTTCAAAGCTTCCGAATAGTTCATGGCAGTGGCTTTTTCATTAACTAGCGATACGGCCTTATAAAAACCATCCCCTATGACTCCGGTCCGAAGATAAACAAGTTCAGCCACACGAAAACTCGTCAACTGCTTCTTACACGACAATTGCTCAATCGGAGACTCTCCGCCCTCTTCATCATCGTTTTTGCAGTATTCATCCCTAAGGATTATCCATTTTTTTTGCGTAGAAAGCAGCTCCGCCCTAGTTGATGAATCGAGCTCGGCAGACAAAGCTTTGTATTGCTCATTCAGGACTTTATCAATTTTTTCAAACGATTTCTGGGAACAGCTGATAATGTCAGGATTCGCTGAGTTAACGGAGCTACAATCAACATCGGCCGACGCAGCGCCGGTAGAAAGAAATACGACCGATAAAACAGAAAAGACTTTCTTCGTCACTTCCAGCAATTGCATTTCAACGCCTCCTCAAAAAATACCGCTTCTTTTTCACGTCTAGTGGCTACACCGACGGTATTAGGGTCATTTTCCCAAAGCCGCTTCATGCTACGTAGCCGGGATGGAATCAGTTCGGGCTTATCGTTATCAAAATCTTCTTTTATCTGTTTCATCTCTAGCCGCTTCAACGCCTTAGCGGGCGTATTCCCTGATAAGGAATTGCCCCGATTCACTACTAGAGAAAGTAATACACCCTGACAATCCGGATGCAAATTTATAGCTTTAGGGTATACATCAACAACTTGTTGCGCATACCGTTTTTTCATGATGACAGCCAACTTTAAAGCATTATCCTTACTAATGGATATCGAGCTGACGTTGTGCACATAATCGCGCGCATCTTGACCTTTCTTGCCAAGAGCTCCTTTTAATCTTTCTATTTCTTCAGGGGTATACAGGTCTTTAAGCTCCGCATCAACTCTCGCTGCTGTTTGCTGCCCCAGATCGTAACCATAACCTATCGTTACTCCACTGCTGGCATCAGGCAATGCATATGGATGTTCTCGATAAGCTTCGATTGCCAACAGAAATTCAAATAGTTTCTTCGATACTACATATGGCCCAACTGTTGTGTCGAGGGTATAGACTTCAGCCTTGCACTTTTCAGGACAGCCGGACAAGAAACCGCCCAATAAAC
The DNA here is from genome assembly GCF_019710535.1 of Pseudomonas sp. 3-2. Taxonomy (NCBI): domain Bacteria; kingdom Pseudomonadati; phylum Pseudomonadota; class Gammaproteobacteria; order Pseudomonadales; family Pseudomonadaceae; genus Pseudomonas; species Pseudomonas sp. 3-2. Next base: position 6,271,171 of record NZ_CP081200.1, read on the forward strand.
CAAGCAAATGAATATGCTGAACATTATTATCATTGGTTATGCCATGTTTCCCGACCAGCTTATCCCACCAACTCAAGCGTTCAATTCGAAGTTTTTCTTCCACCCACTGCTGATGAGGATCCGAGACACTATGCCCAATCAGCTCGTCCAGCGAATCCCACTTTTCTCTTTTGAACTGCCACTCGCTTTCGTAACGCGTAACCATTTGGGATATCGGCTGAGAAAACCAAGGCTTGCTTAACGCTTCTTTGATTTCCGCAGGCGTAAGTTTGTTGTCGCCGTTTTTATCAAGCATTTTGTACAAATGCTGCTTTGCGGGGCCGTCATTGGCATTGCCAACGTTTGGCAAATATGTCGCTCGCTCTTCCTCGGTCAAATTTTCCTGAGCATGGAGAGATGCAGCGAGGTGGTCCGCATTACTGACAGTTTCTTCGATGAAACTGAAACCTTCCCACTCAAAGGGTGAATGCCGCGATAACTTGGTATCTGGCTCTGCAAACCATCCATTGAGCTCATTCCCGTCGGCATCACCCAATACCCCGTCCAAGCGCCACCACAACGTATAGGTAGTGCTTCCTCCCATGACGACAGGAACCTTTATTTTTCTCTCAGCCGGTAAAGCTTCCAGCACTCCGACAGGAACCAGAAAATCATAACCAACCGTTTTGTGCGGATCAGTCACTTTAGGTGGATTGGTAGGACCCATTCCCTCCACGTGAGTAACCACCACGCTGCCTTTAGGAATTTTCACTAGCGTTTTTTCAGCTGCTGGCAGTCCCGCAGCCTTCTCTTTGCTCAGCGCGGTAAAGGCCTTCACGTCTTCACAGCTGAACAGCTCAACGTGCAGTAGATTGTTGGGGGCCGAATCGGAGTGATTCTGATACTTCCCTACATGTCCAATCAGACTGCCCGCGGTAATCGGGAATGGAGTCGCCAAGACATGCACGGCGTCCTTTTCGGCTGGCTCACTCTTGGCCTCAAGTAGCCCTTCCCAGACATATCCAAGCACCTCCCCCGCTGCCAGCGGTGGAACAGCATTCCCGCTGACGATCTCCAGCAGTTTCTGGTACTTGCCACGCGTCCCGTCGTTTCCGATTTTAACTTGCGTACCGTGCGGCAAAATTGCTCTCACAGCGCCTGACTGGCTGGCAGAGGCGCGCACAACAAGACCCTTCTGAGGCGGAGTCATTGGGTCTTTGGCAGCAGCACCAATGACGTAAGTATTGGTCGTTGGACCTGCGGTCATCTCTCTTTTGAATACCCAGCCTGTACCGGGCGGCAGGTCGCTACTGGCAGGCGTGACGCTAACAACCTTGAGCCAACCATTGTGCTCTTCGCCTGTCTCGACAACCGTGCCGCGATTCAAAACTGTCAAGACCGTTGCATACCCGGGCCTTCCTCGTGGTTCCTGGCGGACACGTAAGCCCAGGAGTTCGTCATTGGCAGTTGCCTTCACCTGCAACGTACCGCCGCTCCAAAAGGCCGGCCGCGACAGTGCCGGAGTTTCTTCGTAGCTTTTCCATTGCAACAAATGCATGTACAGACTGAAAAAGGTAAGACTCGGGCCGGGAACGGGTGCTGCAGGAGGGGATCCCGCTGGTACCTGCGGCGCTGGCGGCATCGGCACTTCCAATCGATGTTTGACCAATACAAAGCCAGTGGAAAAGTCGGACTGGGTTGTACCGAAATTTGACTTGGGGTAGATGTTATCGATTCGATAGGCAACCACTTCCCCGTCCGCTATGCATCGGACTTCTGTCGAGTCCTGCACCAGACCCGAATCTTCATCGAAATGCACACCACCATGCCAAAGCCCATTGGCCCCCAACGGATAGAAGCCGTCCTTCGCTTTGGCTAACGCCTTGTAGAACTGTTGCGGATCGGTCGCTTCAGCTGTCCCCACTTTCAGGGGATACGACCATTTTTGAATTTTGTTTGTTGTCTCTGTCATTACCAATTACCTGAATTCTGATCCCTGGTGGCTTGGATTGCCGTCGATGTCTTACCCGGAGAAATTGAGCATGCGTTTCGGTTTGCGTTTGATCTTTTCCTCAGACGCATTCAACAACGCCTGATCCATCAAACTCCCCGCCTTATCCTTATCCGCCGCCCCCGGCAGCACCGGCGGCTTAATCCCGATCCCGGTGCCACTTCCCGCCGACCCGCCAGCATTAATCTTCACCACCGGCCCAACCACCGTCACACCACCGCCATCGAGCTTGATGAAACTGCCACCGCCGAGAATCGTCAGCTCAGTCCCCGCCTCAATGACAATCTTGTCCCCCGCCTTGATGTGAATCTCTTTCCCGACACTGGTCAGTTGCGCCGTCCCGAGCTTCACATGCTGGCTCTCACCAATGGTCAGGTGGTCGTCCATCCGCGCTTCGATCTTGCGATCGGAAATCGTGGTGCGGTGTTCTTCAGCCTTCAGCTCGGTGTAGGTGTTCTTCACTACGGTGTCGTGACGTTCATTCCCGACACGGATTTTCTGGTCGTGCTCGACGTTTTCATCCCAATCGCGCTGGGCGTGGATGAAGATTTGTTCGGCGCCTTTTTTGTCTTCGATGCGCAGTTCGTTGTAGCCACCGCCGCCCGGGGAGCTGAGGGTTTTGAAGACGCTGCGGGTTTTGTTCGCCGGGAGGGCGTAGGGCACCGGGTTTTCCTTGTGGTACAGGCAGCCGGTCACCAGGGGTTGGTCGGGGTCGCCTTCGAGGAAGGTGACGAGGACTTCCATGCCGATGCGCGGGATGGAGATGGCGCCGTAGCGGTCGCCGGCCCAGGAGCTGGAGACGCGCAGCCAGCAGCTGGTCTTGTCGTCGGCCAGGCCTTCGCGGTCCCAGTGGAATTGCACCTTGATGCGGCCGTACTGGTCGCAGTGGATTTCTTCGCCTTTGGGGCCGGTGACCATGGCGGTCTGGCTGCCGAGCACGCGGGGCTTCGGGTGCTCCAGCGCGGGGCGGTAGAACACGTCCCACGGGGTGGCGAGGAAGCGGTTGCGATAGCCCTGGTGGAAGTCGTCCTTGTTGTCGGTGGTGTCGCTGGTGACCGACTCTTCGAGGACTTGCGGCTGTTTGCCTTCGTGGAAGATTTCGGTGAGCAGCCATAGGTCGTTCCACTCGCTGCGCGGGTGGTCGGACATTTCCATGAAGTGGCCGCTGACGAGTTTGGTCTGGTCACCGCGACCTTCGGCCTGGCGGTAGTCGGCACGGTGGCGTTCGAGAGCGCGCTGGCTGAGGAACTTGCCGCGCGCGCGGTCGATGAAACGACCGGGGTAGTCGTAGTCTTCGAGATCCGGTTCAGTGCTCTCGCCGTCCGGTTTGTACGCGGCTTCCATTTGCAGGCGCGGTTTCTCGAAATCGTAGTCGCGGCGGGTGGTGCGGCTGGTGCGGGTTTCCAGGCGCAGCTTGAAGCCTTTGATCACCGGTTCTTCGGCGACCATGCCGCTGCCCTGCACGTAAGCGGTCGGTTGGCCGAGGTTGGGGAACACGGTCTGGTCATCGCCGAACACCAGCAGGTGACCTTTCTTGCTGTGCTGGAAGTGGTAGTGAATGCCTTCCTCTTCGCACAGACGCTGGACGAAGTGCAGATCGGTTTCGTCGTACTGCACGCAGTAGTCGCGATCCGGGCACGGCTGGCTGAGCTGGAAGCTGTAGGCGTTGCCCTTGATGCCGTGCTCGTCGAGGATCAGCGCGATGATTTTCGGCGCCGACATCTGCTGGTAGATGCGCTGGTTGGTGCGGTGATGCAGGTATTGCAGCTGCGGCACCAGCGAAACCTTGTAGCGGGTCAGGCGCTTGCCGGCATCGCCCTGGGCCACGCGGTAGATCTGGCCGTGGATGCCCGAGCCCTGCGGATCGAGGGCGAGGAATGCCTGTTTGTGCAGGAGTTTTTCCAGGTCCAGATCCGGGTTTTCGCTGACCAGTTCGATGTCGAAACGAAACGGCTGGCTTATGCCTTCGGTGCCGGTGAACGACAGGACTTGCAGGTCGCCTACGTAATCTTCAACAGTCAGGCTGAAGTGCGTTTCGTTAGCTGGGTTGAACATAAAGTGCTCCCTGTTCGAATGTCATCCGTTACGCCCTCAGCCGCAAACGCTGCAGCCAGGACGAAGTGGCGCCCAAGGCGTCACGCAATTGTTCGGCAGAAATGTTGCGCTCTGCCGCGTCAAAGGCCAGCGCGGTGCGCAGCGCGGGCCAGCAGTGTGTCGGCAGATTTGCCGGGGCTTGCAGTTCGCGATCCAGGTGTTCGTCACGGGCCTGGGTCGAGGGCAAGCGGCGGAACGGGTGTTTGCCGCCCGCCAGTTCATAGATCACGCAGGCCACGCCGTACACGTCCGCGCTGGCCGACAGCGGTTGGCCCTCAAGCAGTTCGGGGGCGGCGTAGCCCGGGGTCCAGGCGTTGAAGCGCTCGCGGCTCAGGTGCGGCAGGCCGGGCAGGATGCCCTCCTCGGCCTGCCCGAGACCGAAGTCAAAGAGGCGCACGCCGTCTTCGCTGAGCATGACGTTGCTCGGTTTCATGTCACCGTGCAGCACGCCGCGACGGTGGGCGTAGGCCAGCGCGTCGAGCAGCGGCAGCGCGATGTCGCGCAGTTCTTTCCACGGCAGGCCCAGCGGCCGCTCGCAGAGCAGTTTGTCCAGGGTCAGGCCACGCATGAGTTCCATGGTGATGAAGGCCCGCTGGCAATCGGTGTCCACTTCGAACGTGTGCGGTCGCAGCACATTGTCGTGGCGCAGGCGTCGGGTCAGGGCGAACTCGCTGTAGAGCAAGGCACTGGCATCCGGCGACTCGGCAAATTCTTCGCTGAGGATTTTCAGCGCAATGTAAGGATCGGGATCGCCGAACTGCTCGTGCAGGAGATCCCGGGCCCGGTAAACCGCACCCATGCCACCGGCCCCGAGCAGACGCTCGAGGTGGTAGCGGCCTGCCAGAACATCCGGCAGTGCGCCGACGCTGGCCTTGGTTGGCGCCAGCGCGGGTTCGGCGTTGTGCTGCTTTGCAAAAGCGAAATAGGTCAGGTTGTTGGCCTGCTCTTCGCTCATCAGCAAGTCATCGACTGAGGATTCGATTTCAGTCATTGGCGGATCACCACGGCCGTCAGGTTGTCGCGGGCGGCGCCCCGCAGGGCACCGTCGAACAGACGTTCCAGCGCCACATGTGGCGCCGCCAGGCTGAGGGCGTTGCCGAGGGCATCGCTGCTCAGGCCTTGATACAAACCATCGCTGCACAGCAGGAATACATCGCCCGGATACACCTCAAGCTCCAGCACATCCAGCGTCAGTTGTTCCGCCGCGCCGACCGCCCGGGTCAGGGCCTGGGCCGCCGGGTGCGCCGCTGCCTGTTCGACGCTCATCTGTTGCTCGTCGATCAATTGCTGTTGCAGCGAGTGATCCTTCGACAGCTGATACAACCGCTGCCCGCGCCACATATAACAACGACTGTCGCCGGCCCAGATGCAGGCCGCGCGATTGCCTTCCACCAGCAGCGCCACGACGGTGCTGCCCATGATGCTGTCGTGGCGCCCGGCGGTGACGGTCAACTCTTGCCCCAGGCGCCGGTTCAGCCAGTGCAGGCACTGGCGGATGGCTTTGAGGCGTTCGTCGAAGTCTTCGTGCTGCGGCAGTTCAGCCAGGCTGGCGACGATCAACTGGCTGGCGATGTCGCCACCCTGATGACCGCCCATGCCGTCCGCGACCACCCACAGCCCATGCTGCGGGGTGTCGAGGAAGGCATCTTCGTTGCGCGACCGCACCTTGCCCGGGTCGGTTCGCGCCGCGCTGCGCCAGGGACTGGCCACCAGCATCAGAGCTGCACCGGCATACGGAAGGTACGCAGCACGCCCATGTCGAACGGGTTCGGCGTGCGCTGGCTGGTCAGCAGGTAGTTGGCGCGCAGGCCACCCACGTCGGCTTTGAGCACCAGCACGTCGCGACCGGTCAGGTACTCGGTCTGCATCAGGTCGAACAGACGGAACAGCGACCACGGGCCGGAGTTCTTCTCGATACCGATCGGGCGCCCGGCCATCTTGTCCATGACCAGGCTGGTGCGACCGTCTTCAGCATCGGTCGGCCACTTGAAGCTCATGGGCAGGATCGGACCGTGGCGGTACTCCATGGTCTTGTCGCCGAACTTGAACTCGGAACGGCTGACCGCCGGATCGAGGGTGTACGGCTCCAGCTTGAACTGCACGGTCGGCTCGGCCGGGTTGATCGAGAAGAAGCTCTGGCGAATGTTCAGGGCCGCCGCCATCTGATCGAGGAAGACCTTCGACACCGGCAGGCTGCGACCGTCGACGCTGCGCATCCGGTAGTTGCCCGGATCACCGCTGACGAACGGACGCATGTAGCTGTCGAAGAAGCGGTCGATGGTGCCTTGAGCCCGGAAAAACTCGCGGAAATCGCTGATCGCCACATCGCTGGTGCTTGAGGCGCTGAACGGGTAACGCTTGTTGATGGTCTTGCCATACACGCTGTACAGCTCGTTCTGATAACGGCCGTTCAGGTACTGGTAGGCATCGTTGAGCACCAGGCGCCACGAGTCTTCGGCCAGCACGTTGAACCACACGCTCAGCGGACGCGGCAGACGACCCGACGCATTGCGCAGGTTCGTCAGCGCATCACGCTGGCCGCTCATGCGGGTCTTGGCCAGCTCGAACGCGGCCTGCTCCGGCGTGCTGGAACGGGCGAGGCCCGCCAGTTGCAGTTGCAGGTCGTTGAGTGCGGTGAAGGCCGGGGTCAGGTCAGCGGCCGGGCCGTTGTTGTCGTCGAGCAACTTGTGCAGCGGCTCGAAGCGACGTTGCAGGGACTTCTTGGCGGTGTCCGGCAGGTTCTTCGCCACGTTCAGGGCCGAGGCCTTGTCCGCTGCCGCCGCGGCGAGTTTGCCCACCTTGCCCAATTTGCCTTTCTGTCCGGCCAGCGCATCAGCCGCGTCACCCGCCTCGTCCACCGGATCGGCAGCGGCCGGGAAACGGGTGTTCTCGCGCACTTCGGTCAGCAGCGCCAGCACCGGCGAGTTGGCCGAGGTCAGGCCCGCCAGTTGCTCGGCGCCTTCACCGGCATCGCTGATCGGCGGCAGCGCCACCTGGCCAACGGCTTCGCTCCAGTAGTTGGCGTAGTCGCGGAAGTACAGTTGCTCCAGTTCGACCATCAGGCGACGCAGATCCATGTCGCTGATGCCCGCGCCTTCGCCCAGCACCCAGTTGTCACGCAGGATGTCGGTCACCAGCGACGCGCCTTGCACCGAAAAATACTGCTGATAACCGGTCTGGGTGTAGAAGCCCGGAATCACGTATTCAGTGCCGATGAACAGCGAGCCCTGCGGCCCGAGGTGCTGGCTGAAACGGTAATCCGGCAGGTTGCGCGCCTGCTCGCGGAGCATGCGGTAAACCACGGTCGCCAGCGACTCGCTGCGCAGGATCTGACGCGCCTGGGCCACCAGTTGCTCGTTGAGCGGATAGATAAACGGCTGCTGCAACAGACGCTCGAGGTGCGTGTTCAGACCGTTCTGCACCGCGGTGTTGCCGGTGTAACGCTGCGACCAGTCCGCCGCGATCCAGTCCTTGAGCCATGCCGCGTCACGACGATCCTTCATGTTCAGCATCAGGTACGCGCGCAGGCTGTTGATCAGCTTTTCGCGGTCCTTCATGTTGGCGCGGATCTGGCCTTCAAGCATCGTTGCAACGCGCGGCAGCAGTTGCTTTTCGAGCTCGTGCTCGTAAGCCTCCTTGACCACCGGATTGACGTCCTGGCCCTGATACAGACCCATCCGTTCGTGGTACGCCGCGTCGCCTTTTTTCGGGAACACCTGGGTGGCAGCGTAGCTGGTGTCGAGGGTTTTCAGTGCGCCCATGGCGTCATCGCGCGGCGACAGTGCCGTGCGTTGCTGCGTCCAGTTCTGCGCCAGATTGCGCAGGTTTTCCAGACGCTCGTAGTTGGCCGAGAAACCACCGGCCCAGAGCATGCCGAACAGCACCAGCGCACCCAGTGCGCCGACGTACAACGCACGCTGGCCCCAGTGGATGCGGCTGCGCTCGCGCTTGTCCAGACCGGCCAGATCGGCCTCGGGGAAAATCACCCGGCTGAGCAAGTGATGGATGAAACGCGAACGACCGCTGCGCAGCGTCGGCAGCACGCCGGCGCTCATGCCCAGACTCGCGCCGATGCCGGCGGTGGTCGAATCCATTTCCTGAGTCAGGTGCGGTGCGCTGGTCAGGTAGAAACCACGCAGTTGCGTCGCACGCTGGTAGCGGTTGCCGGTGAACGCCATGTCGACCAGCAGGCACAGACGCTCGCCGATCTGGCCCATCTGGTGCGGGAAGTCGAGGATGCGGCCACGGCGCTGGGTGTCGCGCTCGGAGTGCATGCGCATGATCACCTGGCTGTTGAGGCGACGCAGCAGCTCTTCGAACTCGTTGCGCAGCACCGTCACGTCGGTGCCGACCTGATCCTTGCGGAAACTGGTACCCAGCACCTGATCGCTTTCTTCGCGAGTCAGTTGGTCGAAGAACTCGTCGAAGCCCAGCAGCTTGTCGGCCTTGCTCAGCACCAGATACACCGGCACATCGACGTGCAGCTTCTGATAGACGTCTTGCAGACGCGCACGCACCTGGCGGGCCAGGGTTTCGATGTCCTGTTCGCTGCCACCGGTCAGGGTTTCCACCGGAATGGTCACCAGCACGCCGTTCAGCGGACGACCGCGACGACGCTTGCGCAGCAACTCCAGCAAGGTGGTCCAGGCGCTGCCGTCGACTTCCGCATCCGGCTGGGTCAGGTAGCGGCCGGCGGTGTCGATCAGCACACCGTGGTCGGCGAAGTACCAGTCGCAATGACGGGTTCCGTGGGTGTCACGGGTCAACTTGCGGTCGATCTTGTTGATCGGGAATTCCAGCCCGGAGAAGTCCAGCAGGCTGGTCTTGCCGCTGGCCTGCGGGCCGATCAGCAAGTACCACGGCAAGTCATTGCGCCAGCGTTCGCTGCGGCCGCGATACAGGCTCGAAGTCTTGAGGGTTTTCAGGGCGTCCTTGAAACGCTCCTTCAACTCTTTCTGCTCTTCGTCGATCAACTCTTCGCGGCGGATACGGTCCTGGCCGTCTTCGGTTTCTTCGACGGCTTTCTTGCGGATACCGGCGCGCCAGCTGACGAAGACCATGGTCAGGCCCCAGATCAGGAACAGCACGCTGATGGTCAGCAGACGCGAAGTCGCGCTTTCCCAGAACTTGTAGTCATCCACTGCCAACAACGGGCCGACGAACCACACCAGCAGCGCCACGAACAGCACCAGCAGCAAGGTCCAGACCCAGGTCTGGCGCAGGAAGGCGCCGACTTTCTTGAAAAACTTTTTCATCACACGTCCCTGTTTACGGCTGCGACTGCGGCGAGGCCGCGGCCGGATCAAGCGGCTGATATGGTTGCAGAACGGTGTCGCGCTGCTCGCCCAAGACCCAGGCGAAGCCCGAATACATCATCACCAGACAGACGAAGGTGAACAGCACCACCATCCACGCCGGCACGATGCGCACCAGGTTGCGGCGCTGATCGTTGAGGCCTTCCCACTGCGGCGACAATTCGCGCGGCACGTCGCCACGCAACTGACGGATCTGCCGGTACAGGGCGTCGCGGATGCCTTCGAGTTCCAGCATGCCGCGCGCCTGCACGCGGTACTTGCCCTCGAAACCGAGGGATAGGCACAGGTACATCAGTTCCAGCATCGGCAGGTGCTTGACCGGGTTTTTCGACAGCCGATCGAGCAGCTGGAAGAACTTCTCGCCACCGAAGGTTTCGTTGTGGAAGCTGCTGAGCAGGCTCATCTGCGACCACTCGCTTTCGTTGCCCCACGGCGTGGTCACGACGGCTTCGTCGACCACGGTGCAGAGCACGTAACGGGCGGCCATCACCTGGCTGCTTTCGGCGCCGTTGTGCAGGGCGCGCACTTCGAACAGCTTGAGCCCGGCGGTCAGGCGCTCGTTGAGCGCGTAGAGGTCTTCGCGGGTTTCACTGTGCTTGAGGCGCACCACTTCCGACAGCAGTTCGGACGACGCCGCCACCAGCGAATTGAGGCTGATGTTGAAGGCTTCCGCCGGGCGCAGGCGCGCGGCGTAGATCATCCGTTCTTCCAGTTGTTCGAAGCGCGGTGGCGCAGCGAAGTCGGTCAGCGGACTCGCCGCCGGGCCATGGCCCTGACGGTCGAGCAGGACGGTTTTGTCGTCCTGGTTGTGTTCCATGTCCTTGATCATGTCGGTCAGTTCCTGATGGCCCAGAATTTCAGTTCAAGCTCGGCAAATTCGCCGGACACGTGGAACGCGAAGCCGCCGGAGCGCTCGAGTTGTGCCAGGTCTTCGGAACTGAGTTCGAGGATGAAATAGGTTTTGTTCGAGTGGAACGCGATCTGCCGTGGGGCAACCGGCAACGGTTTGACCTTGATCCCCGGCAGGTGCAGGTTGACCAGTTGGCGGATGCGCTCCACCGGGCCGACCTTGAGGTGCGCAGGCAAGCGGTTGCGCAATTCTTCGGAGTCGCAGTTGGCACTGGCTGCCAGCACGAACGACGCCGAGCCCAGCAGTTTGTGGTCGTGCAGCGGCGACACGATGATCCCGTACTGACGCGCTTGCAGGATCAGTTCGATGGCGTGCTGTTCCAGCACCATCGACAGCACCTGACGGATCGACTCCATCAGTTTGCGGAAGCTCGCACCCTGGTCGGCGTGGGAGTAGCGGCTGTCCAGACGCGGGCGTTTGCTGTCGCTGGAGAACGTCGCCAGATCGCCGAGCATGGTCAGCAGCGTGCGGTACAACTCTTCCGGGTGAACCTGTTCCAGGCCCAGGTAGTGGCGCAGCAGCAGTTCGGTGCGGTTGATCAGTTGCAGCATCATGAAGTCGCCGATTTCCGCGCCACCGACCTTGCCGTTCGAACGAATACGCTCGGCAATGGTGTCGCCCCGGTGACCGAGCATGCTGATCACTTCTTTCAGGCACGACAGCAGGTAGCTGGAGGCGTGGGCCTGAATGTAGGTCGGCACGAAATCCGGGTCGAGGCTGATCACGCCGTCCGGCGTGGTGTCGAGCACGTCGCAGATCTTCAGCTTCACGTAGGCCTGGTCGCTCTGCTGCTCGCCGAGCAACAGCTTGAAGTCCGGGCGACCGCAACTGACCTGGCTGGCTGAATCATCACCGGCATTGGAGTCGGCCACTTCGGCGTCATACGCGGTGTAACGCGCCAGCACGTCGGACTGCTCCGGGCGACGGGCCTCGATGTGGTTGCCGGTGACCAGTGGCAGCGCCAGGTAGATCGGCGTGTTGCCGGTGTTCGGCGGCACGTCCAGCGCCAGCGGTTCGGTGTTGCCGCCGAGTTCGAACAGGCTGCCGTCCGGCAGAATTCCCGAGGCTTCACTGATTACCAGTTTGCCCATGTTGAGGAACTGCAGGTCGATCTCAAGGTTCAGGAAACCCCAGGTGTAGCCGCCCAGCAACCGGGTGCGGGTCTTCATCTGGTGATCGTAGTAGCGGTCGTTGTGCTGGAAGTGCTGCGGACGCAGCAGCATGCCTTCCTGCCAGATGACTTTATGAGTATTCATGATCAGTCATCCGCCTTGGCGAGCACTTCGTTGGTCTTGCGGATACCGGCCTGATCCAGGGTCAGATCGGCTTCGGTGACTTCCAGCGGTGTGATCGGGAACGTGTGGCGCCATTTGGTTTCCGGCAGGTCGCGGTACGCGGCGAGGATACCGATGAAGCGGCTGCCCTCCTCCACGCTGAGTTTCAGTTCCACGGTTTCACCCGGGCGCAGTTCGAGTTCTTCGCTGGCCACCAGATCCGGGTTGAGGGATTCCTTGGCGCGCTCGTAGAGGCTGAAGAAATCGGCGTTCTCGAAGGTCACCGGGTGCTTGAGTTCGAACAGGCGCACCACGATCGGCGACGGACGACCGTTGAGGTCAGGGTTCAGTTGATCGCTGCCGGTCAGCTTCAGGTTGATCTTGGTCACTTTCGAATACGGCGACAGCGACGAACAACCGGCGAGCAGCACCAACAGGGTGAGCGCGGTCAGCGTCTTGAAAAAAACGGTCGAGCGGCGAGACATGCGCATCATCCTTGGTGGTCGGTGTGGAGGGTGGAGATCAGGCGGATCTGTTCTTCGTAGGCCTGGGCGAAGTCGCGAGCCAGCAGGCGCTCGCTCCAGTCGTCGTCCTGACGCAGCGCATGGTGGTAACGGTTGAACGCTCTCCAGCGCCCGCCAGCGGTGGCGAGCAACGGCTTGTTGTCGCGCTCGAAACGCAGGGTCAGTTGCTCCGGCGAGAAGTGCTCCAGGGTGCCGCGCACCGCCGCGCGGCTGGCGGTCAGCAGCGCCACCTGATGCGCCTGCAAGTCGCGGAACGCACGGGAGATCGCCTGCTCGGCCGGCAAGTGGCCCGGCTTGTGCGGCTGCAACAGGATGTCCAGCGCTTCGCTCGGGTCGACGGCGAATTTCAGCGGATTCTTGTTGGTGCCTTGTACGGTGGTCTGGGCCAGACGCAGTTCGTTCTTCAGCTCGGAACGGGTGCGCAGGCTCTGTTGCAGACCGCCGACGCTCTGGCGCAGCAGACGTGCAGCGTTAAGCGCAAGAGCTTCACGCTCGTCGTGGCTGAGGTTCTTCACGTTCACACCAAGGGCCGCGCCGAATTTATCCCAGAAGGTTTCGCTCTGACGCTCGACCGCTTTCGGCGCCGGTGCGGGCTCAGGCGTGGGCTCGACGATCAGCTCCGGCACCATCAGGCTTTCCATGTCGATACGCGCATAGTCGGCGCGCTGACGGGAGTCTTCAGGGTCGGTCACCGGTGCGAGCATTTCCTCGAATTCCGAGTACACGCGCTCTTGCTGCTCCAGCGACTTCAGCGGGTCGAGGTCGAGGAACGCGTCGTCCGGAATGATGGTGCCGGCGGCGCGTGGCAGGCCGACTTCACCGTCGAACGTCGCCGGGTCGCGCACCAGTCGTGCGCGAATCTCGAAGTCGCCCAGCACGTAGGTGCTGCCGTGCTCGATGCGCACCGGTTCGCCCTTGTGCAGGCGTGCGCCGCTGTCGCCGTCCTGCACACCGTTGCTGCTGGTGTCGGTCAGGAAAAACGTGCCCTCACGATAGCTGACAATCGCGTGGTGATTGGACAAGTGACGCTTGCGGTCAGGGATGATCCAGTCGCAGTCCTCGCCCCGCCCGATCACGCCACCGGCCTGTTTGAAGGTCCGCTGGCACAGCTCGGTGGGCACGAACTGCTTGGTGTTCAGCATTTCGAAAACCAATTCCATGTTTGATGCTCCTTGCGGTCACTTGCCGCGATTGACCGCCTGCGGATCACCCAACGGGCGGTAATCGTTATCGTTGAATTTGTAATTGCCGCTGCAACCGCCGAGGCCGCATAGAACGACGAGGGTCAGCAGGACAGCGTGCCAGTGACGAACAGACATCAGAGGGTCTCCAGGTGTAGACAAAGCACAAAGCGCCGACCCTTGCGGGCGGCGCTGAAATAGGTGTTCGAGGTGAATCCGACGGACTTTCGCCTACCCATCGAAATCACCCAGATTGATGTTCAAGCGGCCGAGCCGGTACAGCAGCGTGCGGCGCGGCAAGCCCAGTTCGCGGGCGGCGAGCGTCTGGTTGCCGTCGTTCTTGCGAAGGCAATCGAGCAACAGATTGCGTTCGACCGCTTCCAGTCGTTCGCGCAGATTGAGGCCGCAGTGGTCTTCCGGCACCGGCGCCGATTCCAGGCGCAGCGAGAAATGCTCGGCCAGCAACTCGCCGCCCTCGCACAACAGCACCGCCCGCTCGACCAGGCCTTTGAGTTCACGCACGTTGCCGGGAAAGGTGTAGCCGGACAGGTGTTCAAGCGCCGCGTCCGACCAGCGCACCGGGTCACGTTGCAGGAAAGTGCAGGCCTTGTCGGCAAAGTGTTTGGCCAGGTCGAGGATGTCGCCTTCACGCTGACGCAGGGCCGGCAGCTCGATCGGGAATTGCGCGAGGCGGTAGTACAGGTCCTCGCGGAATTTGCCTTCGCTGACCAGCACCGACAGATCGCGGTGCGTTGCAGCGATGATGCGCACGTCGATCTTGTGGGTGTCGTTGGAACCCAGCGGACGGATCTCGCCTTCCTGCAACACGCGCAGCAACTTGGCTTGCAGCGACAGCGGCATGTCGCCGATTTCATCGAGCAACAGAGTGCCGCCGTTGGCCGCGTCGAACAGCCCGGCGCGGTCGCGATCGGCACCGGTGAAAGCACCTTTGCGGTAGCCGAACAACTCGCTTTCCAACAGGTTTTCCGGGAACGCTGCGCAGTTCTGCACGATGAACGCTTGCGACCGACGCGGGCCGCAATCGTGGATCGCCCGCGCGACCACTTCCTTGCCGGTGCCGGTCTCGCCACGCAACAGCACGGTGTACGGGCTGTGCAGGACTTTGCTGATCAGCGAGTAGGTCTGGCGCATTGCCGCGCTCTTGCCGATCAGGCCGTAGCCGCTGGCACTCGGCAGGCTGCGCACGACCGGCGCGGCCGCATCCACTGGCTGGCGCAGGCGTTGCAGCAAGTGCAACTGACCAAGCACGAACGAGCCGAGCTGGCCGAGAGAATCGGCAAACCCTTGCAGGTTGATGTGGCGACGGCTGGCGCACAGCAACAGGCCTTCGACGGCCTTCTGCTGATTGACCAGAGGCACGCACAACAGCGACTGCCACGGCGTGGACGACGCCGGCAGAAAACTGGTTTCGTGCAGGCTGCCGCCCAGGTCGTCGAAGCTCACCACGCGGTTCTGGCACAGGGCGAACTGCAACAGTTGCTCGCCGTTGTAGTCCGCCGGCAGGCTCGCCGCACTGCGCGGTTGCAGCACGCCGTCGAGGCATTCGGCGTTCATCCCCAGCGACGTGTGCGTGGCATCCAGCAAGTACAGCTGCGTCAGTTCGCAACCGCTCAGCCCGGCCAGACCGCGCACGAAGTCACCCAGCAGCGCAGCACCGTCCGCCGCGCGCGACAGGCTGGCGAACTGCGCCAGCAAGGCTTCGGCATAGAGCAGTGGCTGCGGCACTTGAGTGAACATCACACTCACCTCAGGCGAACTCGCAGGTCACGCTGGCTTCACCGTCGAGCGTCGCATGCACGCGCTTGAGGCTTTCACCGGTGGCCATGGCGTCGAGCAAACGGTCGGCCACCAGCGGCAGCACGTGCTGGTCGAGCAAGTGGTCGATCAGGCGTGCACCGCTTTCGCTTTGGGTGCAGCGCTCGGACAGGTGATCGACGAGGTTCTGGCACCAGGTGAAGTCCAGCTGGCGACGGTTCAGACGCTCGCCCAGACGACCGAGCTTGATCTCGATCAGCTCGCGCAGCACCGGGCCGCCGACCGGGTAGTACGGCACCACTTTCATCCGCGCCAGCAGCGCCGGTTTGAAGTGTTTGCTGAGCACCGGGCGAATGGTTTCTTCCAGCACTTCGGCGGTCGGACGCGCGCCGTCTTCGCAGAGGTCGCTGATCTTGTCGCTGCCCAGGTTCGAGGTCATCAGGATCAACGTATTACGGAAGTCGATCTCGCGACCTTCGCCGTCGTTGGCCACACCTTTGTCGAAGATTTGGTAGAACAGATTGAGCACGTCCGGGTCGGCTTTCTCGACTTCATCGAGCAGCACCACCGAGTACGGCTTTTGGCGCACGGCTTCGGTGAGCATGCCGCCCTCGCCGTAACCAACGTAGCCTGGCGGTGCACCGATCAGGCGGGAAACGGTGTGCTTCTCCTGGAACTCGGACATGTTGATGGTGGTGATGAAACGGTCGCCGCCGTACAGCAGGTCGGCGAGCGCCAGGGCGGTTTCGGTCTTGCCGACGCCGCTCGGGCCGACCAGCAGGAACACGCCGACCGGTGCATCAGGCTTGTTCAGGCCGGCAGCGGTGGCGCGCATCGAGCGATCCAGTGCGTGCACGGCTTGTTCCTGACCACGGATGCGGGTGCGCAGGTCGGTGGCGAAGCTTGCGACTTTGGCGTTGTGTTCGCGGGCCAGTTGCGCCAGCGGCACGCCGGTCCAGGCGCTGATCACTTCGGCCACCAGACGCGGGCAGACTTCGAAGCTGACCAGACGCTCCTTGACCTGTGCGGCGGTCAGGGCGCTGTGGGTTTCGTTGAGTTGCGCTTCCAGCGCTTCTACGCTCTGGCCTTCTTCAACCTCAGCAGCAACGCTTTCGATCACGGTGCCTTCGGCGTCTTCTTCAACGGTGACCACCGGCTCGACCGCAGCGGCTTCACGGGCCTTGGCCAGTTGCTGGCGCAGTTCCAGCAGACGCTCGGCCAGTTGTTTCTGCTCGGTCCACTGGGTTTCCAGTGCGACCCTTTCCGCTTCGGCTTCGTCCAGACGCGCTTCCAGTGCCTCCAGCGCTTCGTGGTCGATCAGCAGACCGGCTTCGGCATCGCGACGCAGGGCCTGACGCTGACGACCGCCTTCAGCCAGTTCGCCACGCAGGCGCTCCAGGCTTTCCGGGGCGGCGGCGAGACTGATGCGAACACGGGCGCACGCGGTGTCGAGCACATCGACAGCCTTGTCCGGCAGTTGCCGACCGGCCAGGTAACGGGCGGACAGTTCCGCCGCGGAAACCACTGCGTCATCGCGCAGGTAGATGCCGTGGCTCTTTTCGTAGACCTGAGCCAGGCCACGCAGGATGGTGACGGCTTCGCTCACGGTCGGTTCGTGCAGTTGAACCGGTTGGAAGCGACGGGCCAGCGCCGGGTCTTTCTCGAAGTATTTCTTGTACTCGGCCCATGTGGTCGCGGCGATGGTGCGCAGTTCGCCACGAGCCAGTGCCGGCTTCAGCAGGTTGGCCGCGTCGGAACCGCCGGCATTGCCGCCCGCACCGATCAGAGTGTGGGCCTCGTCGATGAACAGGATGATCGGCTTCGGCGAGGCTTTGACCTCGTCGATCACGCCTTTCAGACGACGCTCGAATTCACCTTTGACGCTGGCGCCAGCCTGCAACAGGCCCATGTCCAGCGACAGCAGCTCGACGCCCTTGAGCACCTGCGGCACTTCACCGGCAGCGATGCGCGAGGCCAGGCCTTCGACGATGGCGGTCTTTCCGACACCGGCTTCACCGACCACGATCGGGTTGTTCTTGCGGCGACGGGCGAGGATGTCGACCATCTGGCGGATCGCGCCATCACGGCACAGCACCGGGTCGAGTTTGCCGTCGCGGGCCTGTTGGGTCAGGTTGTGGGTGAAGCGCTCCAGCAGCGATTCGCCCTGGGCGGCCGGTTTACCGTTGGCTGCTGCCTGAGGCTGTTGCGACAGGGCAAACTCCTTCAGGCGATCGATGTTCAGTTTGGCGAGCAACGGCTGGTAGCGGCTGCCGGCGTAGCGCATCGGGTTGCGCAACAGCGCGAGGATCAGCGCCGCGTCTTCGACCGAGGTCTGGCCCAGCTCAAGGTTGGCCACCAGCAGCGCGTCTTGCAGCCACTGCACCAGTTCCGGGGCGAACACCGGGTTGCGCGAAGCGCTGTGCTCGACCCGCGATTGCAGGGCTGCGCTCAGTTCGCCGGCATCAACGTCGGCATCCTGCAGCGCACGGGAGAGCAGACCGTTCGGGCGCTCCAGCAGGCCGAGCAGCAAGTCTTCGACCAGAATCTTGCTGCCGCCACGGGCCACGCAGCGCTCGGCCGAACGCTCCAGATCGCGACGGGTTTCGGCGTCCAGCGCCTGGATGAGTTGTTGCAGGTCTACGTTGATCATGGCTCACGTCCTTAATGAATTTTGCTGCCCAGGGTCACCACGCCGTCTGCTTTTTCGCAGCCCAGCCAACTGGTCCACCCCAGGCGACAGTCGTTCTTCTCGCCAATGCGCAGTTCGCGGATTTCTTCCGGGCGCAGCACCAGGCGAATGTCGTAATCGAGCGGGTCACGCAGGGTGAACCGCACCAGCGCGCAGAGCGGCTGGTAACCGAAACCGATGGGCAGGAATTCGTGGAAGCGTTCCCAGTCGAGTTCGGTGATGTGAATGCGGAATTTGCCGCTGCGATCGCGCACGCGTTCGCCCAGCACCAGGTCTTCACCGAGCAGGCTGTTGGCGAAGCCGAGGCGGTTGCGCTGCTCTTCGAGGATCTCCACGCGGCGCTCGATGCACTGCTCGATGACCAGGTCTTCGTGCTTGAAGTAGTAACGCAGCACCGCTTCGATCAGCGCCGCCGAGTGCGCCCGCAGACTGAGCAGGCCGAGGTACGGCAGCAGGCGTTTCCAGTTCAGTTCCTTGGCCTTGCGGATCTCGTCGCCGCCGAGGCCGATCAGGGCGAACAGCTGTGACGAGAACGGGTCGACCGCGCCGCTCTGGAAGCTCGCGCGGTAACGGTATTTGCGCCAGATCGGCAGCATCAGCCGTTGCAGGCGATGGTGGAACAGGTCGAGGAAGTTGCGCGTCGGGTTGCCGTCTTCGCTGTCGCCCAAGGCCTGCTCGCCATAGAACGCCGGCAACGGTGAACCGGAACCGACCAGACCGATCAGGTTGAACCGCAGGCGCGCGCGCATCTGCCCGTGCTCTTCGAAAAACTCCACGCGATCGACGTCGCTGCGCGGAAATCCGAGGCTCGGGTTGGCCTGGAATTCCAGCTGGTCGTACAAATCGTCTTCGCTCAGGTACGGGTGCGCATCGCGCAGCCGGTCGATCACCAGCAGCACGGCCTGAAACAGCGAGTACTCGCGTATTACCTTCGTCAGCCCGCTTAAAGCAGGGGCTGCAGGCCCATACGTGGTGTCCATTGGTACACCTCTCCCTGTGTGCTTTTTACCCGCAGCTCATGGAATGAATTGAGACTGGCGTAAAGCGCGAAAAACTCGTTGAGAACCGAGGCGAAGACGAACAGATCGCCTTCGCCGATATACCCTTCCGGGTCGATGGTCAGTTCGGTGCGCAGACCGCGTACCGGCAGACCACGGTGCAAGCGGTCCACGTGGTGATGCTTGATGTGCTTGAGGCCGCCGAGCAGGCGTTTGCTGACCTTCTCCGCGTGCTGGTCGTAGTAGCGCGGCAGGTCGTAGGTTTCGAGAATCACCTTCAGTGCATTGACGTCGGCCAGCGACAGATAGTTAAGCGACATGTTGCTGATCAGCTTCCACAGGAAGTCACGGTTCAGCGGCGGCGCGAAACTGGAAGTGGCCGGGGTGATGTTGCGGAAACTCAGGAACTCCGGGGTCTCTTCGCAGGCCATGCAGATCTGCCCGAGCTTGAGTTTGCGCGGCAGGTTCTGGTTGGTGCAGACCAGCTCGATCGACAGGGTTTCATGGGCTTCGGTGTGGCGGATGCCGAAGCTCAGGTAGGTGTCGAGGCCGTCGTGCAACAGCGACGAACGCTGGCGGATGCTGTAATGCGGACGGCTGTTGGGCACGTCGAAACTCGGGTCGTGCTCGAAGGATTCGAACGGCACGTACTCCTGATAACCGAGGCCGCCGGGTTTCCAGCCGGTTACGGTTTCCACCGAGAACACGCCGCAGTTTTCCAGATCGTATTCAGCCGGCAGCAGCAGGTATTCGTCCTGTTTGCCGTCGAGGCGGATCGGCAGTGCGTCGTGCTTGAACAGATTGACGATCGGCGTGCAGAACAGCTTCACGTTATCCAGGGTCGGACGCATGCGCATGATGCCGCTCTTGCGGATGTCGAAGCGCAATTCCAGGCCGCGCATCTGCTTGAGGGTGTCTTCCGGCAGCGCCTTGAGGATGTCCAGACCGTGGACATCGACAAACAGGAACTTGTCCTGGAAGGCGAAATATTCCTGCAGATAGCGATAGCCCCGGAAGGTGTTCAGCGGATACGGGATCAGCGCTTCTTCTTCGGCGAAGCCCACTGGTTTGACCCGGTCACCCGGAATCTTGAACGCCATCGGCTTGCCGCTCACGCCATCGATCGGCTTGCCGGCTCCGTCAAGCGGGATCAGTTCGATACCGTCGAGGTTGCGCAGCAGGCTCAGGTAGAGCATCTGGCTGATATAGCGCTCGCCGGCAAAGTGCAGGCGCAGTTTGCTCAGCTCCAGCTCGCCGAGGTGGCCGTCGGCACTCATCTCCAGGCGCAGGCTTAGCAGCGAACCGTCACCCTTCACCGAGTAGTTGAGCGCGGCCAGATCCAGGGCCATGACTTCGGTCGGGTAGCAGGTGCGGAAGCGGCAGCGCACGTCTTCGATCGGCACGCTCTCGATCGGCGTGTCACGCTCGACCTTCAGCGCCGGCCCGGAACGCTTGAGCGGGTCGAACTGCAGAATGCTGAACGCCGGCAGCGGACGCATGTAGTTCGGCCACAGCAATTGCATCAGCGAATGGCTGAGCTCCGGCAGCTCGTCATCGAGTTTCTGGCGCAGCCGCCCGGTCAGAAACGCAAAGCCTTCCAGCAACCGCTCCACATCCGGATCCCGCCCGGCCTGCCCCAGGAACGGCGCCAGCGCCGGGCTACGCTCGGCGAAACGGCGGCCCAGTTGGCGCAGTGCGGTGAGTTCGCTTTGGTAGTAGTGGTTAAAGGACACGGGTTACCTGCCTGGTAGTGGAACTCATGAAAAAAAACAGTGCTTTATAACGAACGCTGAGTTCAATCATTCCCAATGACTTCATAAGGGGTATTGCTGATAAAACGGTTGAGCCAATGCGTTTTCCATTCCGGCATGCGAATGCCGAAGTGCTGATCACGCTTGTAGAAATCAATCCAGACAATGCCCACAACCCCTGCGTCTTCGTGAGAGCGCATGTCCACTGAGCTACGGTCATACAAAGGAGAGCGAAATACTGCATTCGAATCTCTTTTGTCGGTAATTCGCAAGTAAGCCAGGTCATCAAAAGGTACGAGAGGGCCTCTGACGGAAACATTTTCAATAAGATAGTTCCCTGACTCACTAAGTACAGAACTGCTGGCTTCGCGCTCCAGCATACTTTTCAAGGAAATAATAAAAACACTGATCGCAACAATCAGGAAAAAGAGTACCCATGCATGCCTTCTGATTCGCATCAACTTCTCACCAGCTCAATGGAAACAGGAGCGATACTTTCGTAAAAAATATCGGAAAAAAGCTTGAAGTCCCCACCTTTACCGTGAAGCTTTCTGTATTCCACAAAATGTTTGTTTTGAATAAAGAAAAATCGCTTGTTAGCCATTTCCACAAACCGCTTTTCTGACGTTTCACTCATCCCAAAAATGGATGACTGCATAATCCCGGCGGTTTCTTGATCAATCGCTATATTCTGCGCGTTGGCCTCGACAACTCCGGCGACACCATCGAAATTCCAGTACCCGAGCGGCTGACTGATGAAGTCGTCACCGTCATTAAAGTCATAGTTGTCTTCGACGTAATAGCCCAAGCGGTCTGCAACAAACACGATTTTTTTGTCAAAGACGTTTACAACGCCTTCGGCGATAACGCGCATGTTGAAATTCGCCAATGCCCCACGCAACTCGTCCAGCTCACCGCCACCCATCTGACTGAACGTAACGGCGCGTGAGTTGAAGTAGCCAAACTTCTCGGCTGCACGCCCCTTGCCATTGAACTTTACTGGATAACAACCAGGCCCGGACTTGCCAAACGCCCGCAAGATATTTGTCTTGATTTCAGGCATGGCTTTTTCGTTATTCCATGCCCCTTTCAACTCTTGTCGAGTATCACTGGGCTTCTTGAACTTAAGCACCCAGTCCATCTTGACTATATCTTCCTCAATATATTGTTCAGGCATTGGCCGGGTGTGTTCTTTCTCCTCTTTCTCCATCCCGCCACTGGCATTTTTCCAGGGTTCACCTTTAAACCAATGGCGCATTAGTGCTGCAGCCACTGGCCACTTCATCTTGTCCATCGCAGCTGGGATATCGCTCACTTTGAAATGGCGCACGACGGTAGACTTTCCAGTTTTATTGCTCGCCGGAGTCAAACTAGATGCCACTACTGTGTCTGCCATTTCAGAATCCTCAACTCACACCAGAATCAAAAGTTCATTTCCAGAAACCAGCCTGGCGTTCAGCCAATCATTACTTCTGTTTGCTGCTCAATCACCAACTCCAGGGCTTCAGCTTGATCTGAAGAAATTTTCTGGGTCTTGCCATCGGCACCGGTAACACCGTTGATGATTTTTCCTGAAGCGGTTTTCAGCGTGTATGCAACGCCAGCCAGTGGTTTCCCGCTGTCCTGACAATTGATTACGAAGTGCTCGTTGAACGGCCACTGAATCTCCACCGGCAACGGCGGCACAAACGGCGCCGGCGAATGCGAATTGCCGATAATCACCGTCCCGGATCCAGCCGTGACTTTATTGCCATGAGATCCAACCGAACCGACCGTGGCGGCCGGTTTGCCGTTGATCAGAACCGTGGTCGCCAGATCGCCGACCAACGCACCACCACACGCGGAGGCATCGCCTTCGCGGGCGGCCGCGAGGCCGTCGAAGAACACGTCGCCGGAACCGGCGGCGATCGGGTTGGTGCCGTGGCCGGGGAGCGGGCAAGCGGTGGGGTCGGATACGCGTGCTGCAGGTTTGCCAGACATCGGGGTTCTCCTTAGTTGACCTTCACTTGACCGCTGCCATCCAGGCGCGCGGAGAAACTGACCTGACGCTTGAAACCCTCGACTTCCAGCAGGCCTTCGATGCTGAAGGCCAGGCGGAGCTGATCGTGGTCACGCGGCAGGGAAATGACACGCACGTTGCTCAGGCGCGGCTCGTAGGCTTCGATGAAGCTTTCGATGGCCAGGCGGGCCTGACTCAGGGAGTCGTGCAGGCTCAGGCGCATGTCATTGAGATCGGGCAACCCGTAGTCGGACAGCGTTTGCACGCTGCCGGCCCGGGTGCTGAGCATTTTGGCCAGATGGGCAGCCACCGACGCCATGGCCGAAGCCTCGAGGCTCCTGCCCTTGCGTAGTTCCGCGTCGCCGTTGAGGCGTTCGAAAAGGCTGCCGTATCCGTCCATGAGTCGCTCTTACTCTTTGTCCAGCTTGCCAACCAGCGACAGGGTGAAATCGGCACCCATGTACTTGAAGTGCGGACGCACGTTCAGGCTGACGCGGTACCAGCCCGGCTCGCCTTCAACGTCGCTGACGATCACTTGCGCAGCGCGCAGCGGACGACGGCCACGCACTTCGGCACTCGGGTTTTCCTGGTCGGCCACGTACTGGCGGATCCACTTGTTCAGTTCCAGCTCGAGGTCGGTACGCTCTTTCCACGAACCGAGTTGCTCGCGCTGCAGCACTTTCAGGTAGTGAGCCAGGCGGTTGACGATCATCATGTACGGCAGTTGGGTGCCGAGTTTGTAGTTCAGCTCTGCAGCCTTGCCTTCTGCGCTGATGCCGAAGAACTTCGGCTTCTGCACGGAGCTTGCGGAGAAGAACGCCGCGTTGTCGGAGCCTTTACGCATGGTCAGGGAGATGAAGCCTTCCTCGGCCAGTTCGTATTCACGACGGTCGGAAACCAGAACCTCGGTAGGAATCTTGGTTTCGATTTCGCCCATGCTTTCGAAGTGGTGCAGAGGCAGGTCTTCAACGGCGCCGCCGCTCTGTGGGCCGATGATGTTCGGGCACCAGCGGAATTTGGCGAAGCTGTCGGTCAGCTTGGTGCCGAACGCGTAAGCGGTGTTGCCCCACAGGTAGTGCTCGTGGCTGTTGGCAACGTTTTCCTTGTACACGAACGATTTGACCGGGTTTTCTTCCGGGTCGTACGGGTTACGCAGCAGGAAACGCGGCACGGTCAGACCAACGTAGCGGGAGTCTTCCGAGGTACGGAAGCTCTGCCATTTGGCGAATTGCGGGCCTTCGAAGTGATCTTTCAGATCCTTCAGGTCCGGCAGACCGGTGAAGCTTTCCAGGCCGAAGAATTTCGGGCCGGCGGCGGCGATGAACGGTGCGTGGGACATGCAGGCTACGCTGGACACGTACTGCATCAGCTTCACGTCCGGCGAGCTTGGGGACATGTAGTAGTTGGCAATGATCGCGCCAACCGGCTGACCACCGAACTGGCCGTATTCAGCGGTGTAGATGTGCTTGTACAGGCCCGACTGCATGACTTCCGGCGAGTCTTCGAAATCGTCCAGCAGGTCTTCTTTGGAGACGTTGAGGATTTCGATCTTGATGTTTTCGCGGAAGTTGGTGCGGTCGACCAGCAGTTGCAGGCCACGCCACGACGATTCCAGGGCCTGGAAGTCCGGGTGGTGCAGGATTTCGTCCATCTGACGGCTGAGCTTGGCATCGATCTCGGCGATCATGCGGTCAACCATGGCTTTCTTGACCGGCTCACCGTTGTTCTGCGGCTTGAGCAGCTCTTCGATGAACGCGGACACACCGCGCTTGGCGATGTCGTAGGCTTCGTCGTCCGGCGTCAGGCGGGTTTCGGCGATGATGCTGTCGAGGATGCTGTATTCGCCGTTTTCTGCGGCGTTCTGTTGTGCTGCGCTAGTGCTCATTGTGTTGGCTTCCTTGGCTGCTGGAGTCTCAAGCGTCCGGAGCTGCGGCGTTCAGGCCCAGCTCACCGAGTACGCGACCGCGGGATTCATCGTCGGCGAGCACGCCTTCGATGGCTTTACGGAACGCAGGTGCGTTACCCAGCGGGCCTTTGAGGGCCACCAGCGCGTCGCGCAGTTCCATCAGTTTTTTCAGCTCAGGCACTTGCTCGACCAGGCTGGCCGGGTTGAAGTCCTTCATGGAGTTGACGCGCAGTTGCACAGCCAGCTCGTCGGCCTCGCCATCTTCCTGCAGACGGTTCGGCACGCTCAGCGTCAGACCCAGCTCTTGCTTGGCCAGCACTTCGTCGAAGGTCATCTTGTCGATGCTGATCGGCTTGCGATCCTCGATCTTGCGATCGTCCTTGCGGTGGGTGTAGTCACCGATTGCCAGCAGCTTCAGCGGCAGTTCAATCTCTTCCTGAGCACCGCCGGTGGCGGGTTTGAAGGTGACGTTGATGCGTTCCTTGGGGGCTACCGAGCCTTCTTTGGCCATGGCTTTTCTCCTTGCGGTTGTGGCCCTGGGGCCTATTCGAGTACCACTTCGAGGTCGAGGTGGCACAGCCTGCGATAAATCTCTTCCTTGCGTTCACGTACGGCATGGTTCTGCGGTAACAACTCGCAGCAACTGTGCAGCAGGTGCAGCACTTCCAATGCAAGATCGGGCTCCCAGGCGTGCAGACCTGAGTCCTGTAATGTCTGATCGAGGGTTTCGAGCTGGTTCTTGGCCAGCTCGTATTTCTTGGCCAGGAAACACAGCCGCGCGAGGGCGAACTGCCAGAAGAAGCGTTCGCGGCCGCCGTGCGCCGATTGCAGCCCCTGTTTGAGGATCTGAACTGCGGGCTTGAGGCCTTCCTTGCGCAGGATCGGCTGGACTTCTTCGAGGGCCTTTTCCCAGGCCGGCTGGGTTTCGGCGTTCTCGGTCTCAACCTTGCGCGGCGCGCTGGCGCTTTGCAGGTGCGGCATGACGTTGCCGGCGATCCACGCCCGGGTGGACGGATCGGCGAACGGCGCGCCGTCATGGAAACGCAGCTCGATGATGCCGGGCAGGCGTTGAATCAAAAGCGCGAAGTGGATTTCCACTTCGCGCATGGCCAGCTCGGCGTTGAGGTTCTGGAGACATTCCCAGACCATCCTCTGGCCATCGAACCAGAACGGCGCCTTCGCCAGGCTCGCCTCCAGTTCCACCAGCAGGTCGGCGTATTTGCCCTGATCGAAACGGTCCTGATACTGCTTGAGCTTGTCCACCGGCAACCCGCGCAGCACGGTGATCTGCTCGGCGTTGCGCTCGGGCACCGCGTCGATCGTCATCCACAGCAAGGTGCGGTTGAGGCGCAGGGCGCGCAGGTCGGTGGCTTTCTGCTTGAGCCACCAGGCGCACAGCGGGCGGGCGCTTTCCTGCTGGGCGCGCAGGGCCTTGTGGGCTTCTTTCTCGTTGTCGATCGGCGCGCCGGGCGCCAGCAACTGGCTGGCGGCCTGCTTGACCTGCGCCACCGCCGCCCCCACCACACCGGGTGCCGGCTGGTTGTCGGCGGCGCGCTGGATCATGGTTTTCAGGCGGCGGGAGAGCGGCAGCAGCAGCGGCGCATCATCGCCAAGATGCTCGGTGCAGGCGGCGTCGAGACCGGACAGATGCTCGGACAACTGCCGGAACATCGGCAGCTGTTCCTTGATCGCGATATTTTCGGTGATCACCTGCTCAAGACGCGGCACCAGCCAGCCGATGGCGGCGGCCCGGGTGCGGGGTTTGAGCGGGTGAATCTCGGCCCAGTGGTTTTCCGACAAATGGTGCAGAAAACCGAGGCCGGCCAGCAGGCCGGGGAAGGATTCACGCTGGTACAGCGACCAGGTCAGCCAGGCGCCGACACGCAAATCCTTGGATTGGGTACGCAGGAGGTTTTCACTGTTTTCGCGAATTTTCAGCCAGTCGATCTGCCCGCTTTCGTGCATCGACGAGGCTTTGGCCAGCTCGCTTTCCAGGGCCTCGAATTCGCTCGAGAAACGAACGTCTTCGCCCGCAAAATTCTCTTTGGAAACAGAGACTTTAGCGAGTTCGAGGTAATGGGCGGAAAGTTTGCTTGAGTAGGACATCCATGGCCTTTATCAGGATTACGGTCGTGCGCCTATTGGAGTTGCAGCGGCGCGGGACAGTATCGAAGAGCAGTCGGAAGACTCATCCAATTGAGTGTTTGCTCTTTCAAGTGCGCGCATCGTAATCACTATGATGGCCACTAGCAAGCATCCGTTTAAACAACAAGACGAACTGTTCATTGGGCGGTGTAGGAGATCGCCCTATATGTGACAGGGGTTTCCCTGATGTCCTTTTATATTTCACTTTTTCGCGTATCCATTCCGAAAGCATTGGTCCAGAGCGGCCGGCACGCGGCATCGAGAACATCTGCACGCTCGTTCCACAAGTAAGCGGCGAAAGCATGACAAACCCCGAAAAAATTTGAAGTAGGACTCTTCCGAAAATACACCGCCATTTATTAACAAATGACTGGCGACAACAGACACCATTAAAAGTGCCATCAATTTGATGGCATTTATATGTTTAATAGTCCTGGATCCTTGCCTGCATAAGACTATTACGCAGGATTCCAATCATTCGCCGTCACTTTCTCACAGCCATTTCCCACAATTTCTACCTTGTTTTACAACCCGGAAAGCTCCGACTTAAACAAGCGATCCTTCTTACATAAATCTGTTTAACACCTTGTTAGCGTGCCGGCCAATGTTCGCGTGCGCTGACCAGGGAGGGTTTCGACATCACGCCGTCTTCCCCTCTCTGCTTAAGGACAAGCGTATGCCTGGAGCTGTCAGTTCTGCGCACTTTGCGTTGCTGATTCCTGCCGTTCGCAACGATTTCAAGGTGCTGGCCTTCGAAGGCACCGAGACCATCAGTACCCTTTACTCCCTCCACATCGAACTGGTCAGTGAAGACCCCGACTTCGATATGGAAGGCTTGCTCAGTCAGCCTGCCTTCCTGCAGTTCGGCCTCAACGGCGAAGGCATTCACGGGCGCATCGAAGATGTGTTGGCGGGTGAGTCGGAAAAACGCCTGACCCGCTATCGCCTGACACTGGTGCCGAGCCTCCACTATTTGCAGTTCAGTCACGATCAACGGATTTACCAGGAGCAGACTGTCCCGCAGATCATCACGCAAACGCTCAAGCGACATGGCATCCTCGCCGATGCGTTCACCTTTCATGTCCAGCCCCTCGCGGCACGGGAGTACTGCACCCAATACGGCGAAAGTGATTTCGAGTTCATTCAGCGCTTGTGTGCCGAGGAGGGCATCGCCTGGCATCACCAGCACTCCGCGCAAGGCCATTTGCTGGTGTTCACCGATGACGCGGTGTTCCTCCCGACTTTGCGCGCCACACCCTATCGCCGGGATAGCGGGATGGTCCCGGAATATACGGTGGTCAGCAGGTTTTCCTTGCGCGCCGCCGCTCGGACAAGCCGGGTCACGCGACGCGACTATGACCTGAGGCGACCGACGCTTTTACTCGAAAGCCGCTTCAGCGCTGAATTCACGCCGACACTTGAGGACTATCGATACCCGCTGCTGCTGGAGAACGAAAAGCGCGGCAAGCAGCTGGCCCGTCAGTCTCTGGAACGCCATCGCGCCGACTATGAATTGGTCGAGGGTCAAAGCAACCAACCGACCCTGCGCTGTGGCCATCTGCTTGAACTGACCGAACACCCTCGCCAGAAATACAACGGTCTGTGGCTGCTGCTCGGTGTCACCCACACCGGACGGCAGCCGCAAGTTCTGGAGGAGTCGGCCAGCAGCGAAACTCAATCGGCGGACGGTTTTACCCAAGGCTATCGCAACACCTTCCGCGCGATTCCTGCCGAAGTAGTGTTCCGCCCGCCACTGCCCGCACGCCGGTCACCGCTGGTCAGCCAGACCGCTCGAGTAACCGGCCCCAAAGGGGAAGAGATCTACTGCGATGAGTTCGGCCGCGTAAAAGTCGAATTCCACTGGGACCGCGCTGAATTCAACAGTGAGCGCAGCAGTTGCTGGGTGCGGGTGGCGTCGAGCTGGGCCGGTAACGGTTTCGGTGCCGTCATCCTCCCCCGAATCGGGATGGAAGTGGTGGTGACCTTCGAGGAAGGTGATCCCGACAAGCCGCTGATTACCGGCTGCGTGATCAACAAGATAACCCCCGCGCCGTACAAGCTTCCCGAGCACAAGACCCGAACCGTGCTGCGCAGTCGCAGCTCGCCTGACACGGGTGGCTACAACGAACTGACGCTTGAAGATCGCGCCGGTCAGGAACTGGTTTACCTGCGCGCCCAGCGCGACATGGAGCGGCAGGTTCTCCATGACAGCCGGCTGGCGGTCGGGCGCGATCGATGGGAAAGCATCCAGGGCAGTAGCCAGACGACGGCCGGGAAAATCATCACCGTCGAGGCGGGCCAGCAGGTGCAGATCAAGGCCGGCGCCAGCGTAGTGCTGGATGCCGGCGCCAGCATCACGCTGAAGGCGGGCAGTCACCACATCGTGATCGACAGCGGCGGGATCTTCAGCAGTACCGAGATGGTGGCGAGTGGAAAGACGTCCGCCAGCGGAGCCGCTGATCATCCAGAAGCCGCGATGGCGGGTGCCTTGGCCGCAGGACCAGCAACTGCTTCCACTCAAGCAGCGGAGGAAGGAGAACTCGAAGAAGAGGAGGAAGAGGTCGAACTGGAAGACGAGTTACCTGCTGGCATCACCTTGCGGATCGGCGTGTTTTTCGATGGGACGGGGAACAATCTGTTCAACAGCGAACAGGTGAAAGGCTGCTATGCGCGGGATGTGAATCTTGAGGAGGAAGCCGAGGACATTCGACAGTTCTGCCAGATGCATGGTTATGACGGACAGGGCAATGTGCCGGATAACAGTTATGGGAATGATGCGAGCAATGTGGCGAAGTTGTATGGGTTGTATCGCGATGACCAAAACCGGCAACTGACAGAGGGAGAAAAGATTGGATACATCCCGGTCTACCTTGATGGCATCGGTACAAGTGGTAATGAGGACGACTCGGTTTTCTCGCAAATGACCGGCACAGGTGCACAAGGTGTATTGGCGAAGGTTGAACAAAGCCCAACTAGCATCTTTAAAGGAATTCGACTTTTCGAGTTGGCAAACCCGACCCGTAAGGTTGAGTCAGTTGAGTTCGATATCTTCGGCTTCAGCCGCGGCGCCGCTGCCGCGAGACACTTCGCCAATGAAGTGATGAAAGGCGATCAAAACCCGCTGGCGCAGCTATTGCCGGCGGACTCGCCACTCTTCCCTGAAAGCTTTTCTTGGCGGGAAAACACTGATGTCAGCATCAACTTTATAGGCATCTTCGACACAGCTGCCGCCATAGGCAGCATGGCTGACGGCGACTTCAGCGTCCATGACGCCAACAATCCCGGAGTCAACCTGTATCTGGCGCCGGACATTGCGAAGAAAGTCGTGCACCTGGTTGCGCGGGACGAACGCCGCCACAACTTTTCGCTTAACAGCGCCGGAAACGCCGACATTGTGTTGCCGGGCGTCCATTCCGACCTGGGCGGCGGATACTTACCGAATCTTGTCGAACGGGTACTGCTTAGCAAGCCGCGCTGTAGTCGCGACGTGGACTTCAATACCCCTTCGTCTTCGACCAACGCTTATCGATTGGCTGAGCAAGAGCTCGGCAGGCTTCAGGACCAACTGCATTTCTATGGACTGACGCTTCAAGTCAAAACCTGGGCGGTGGAAACGGCCAGCAACGTCAAGGGTGATCGGCGCAAATCAAAAAATGTCTATGCAGCGGTCTACAGCGAACGAGTCGTGCGCAATGACCTGTCCCTGATTTACCTGCGAATCATGCGGGAGTTGGCGACCAGGCACGGGGTCGAGTTCCAGACAATTGATGAAGAAGATCAGAAATACGTGCTACCAGAAGAACTCAAGAGTATCGCTAAGAAACTGATGACTTATGCGTTGGGCGAAACCCGCAGTATCGATCTGAACCTGAACGAGCAAGCGCTACTCGCGCAACGCTACATTCATCTGTCATCCAACTGGAATGCTGCGAAGGGATTCAACGAAACCGGGCTGAACATCCTGTTTATCAATCGCCCCGCCGACAAGTCCGCTCGTGTGGTGCACCCCAATGCGTGAGAACTCGTACATGCTCAAGATTGTCTTCGCTCTGACATTGGCTGTTTTGCTGGGCGGCTGCGCGTTCGCCGACAGAAAATCACTGCCTTACGACGGCTGGATGCTCAGATTTTTTGCTCCCGATTACATGGAGGTCTGGATCGAAACTGCCGACGTTGTGGACGTCAACAAGCGCGTGTTTCGAGGCGCAGCCTTTGGAATTCCGGCCATTTCCTACCCTCGGCCACTCAGTAAAGGTGTACCCACCAAGTTCCGGGGGAAACCAATTGGGTGGCCGGAACATCCCGTAGGCAAAGGCCGATATGTCACGGGCGCCGCACTGCCACGTCTGGTCTACGTGCGCTGGCAATCCATGGCCGAGCCGCAAACCTACGAAGCCTACATAGAGATTCCGGAGTCGGCGCGCCAAGTTATGCTCAAGAGTGAAAAAGCTTTCTGTGGGGCAGACGGCAAATGGATCACGGATTACCGAAACATGGTGATCATTGGCCTTGTGCCCGGCGGCATCGCCAAGGTCTGGCTGGGCGGCCAGTGTCTTCGGTCAACTGAAATCATGCGAGTCCAGGCCACGATCAACCCCAAAGGCCCCTACGATGGGAGGTCCAACGGAAGACATCGACAGCTCCATGAGGAATCCAAGGCCTACATCGAAAAATACGGTATCCCATATAACAGTTGGTGAAGCCCGCAAGAGCCTTCGTCGTCATGTCATCGATACCTCGACAAGCTAGATGCCATCCAGATTAAGAAGCTTTGTACTATTTAACCGTAGCAAGAAAAGGCACCGCATTCATGACAGATCGACTCCATGATAGATCAGGACTTCTCCGCAAATATTGTTGGGTTGTCGTGGTAACTCTCGCGGTAAATATCTCCGTTCGAGCTGAAGGCTGTGTTGGGTTTGGATGCGCAGTAAACGGCGGTCCCCTCGAATTCTCAATGCTGACTGGGATTGGTTTTCTCTACACAACGGTCAGGCCGATCATTACAACCTCAGAGGCCAGTGACGACGGTCCGTCGAAACACTACACCCAGGCCTTGATAGATGATGCTGCAGCGCATCTGGCAACTGACGGCGTTCATGAAGGTCCCATACTGGAGTCTGAATGGCGCGATTACCTGAAACAGTATGGACCTCAGGCAAGCAAGAAAGAGTTTGCCAGGATGGTATTGGCTACCTATGGCTGATCCGGACGAAATCATCGAGCACAAAAAATGGGCATCCGACCGCAATCGGTATGCCCATTTTTCATGCAGCGCGCCCGGCTGACCGGGCGTTTACCGCCATTATGGATTGACGCTGTCTTTCAACGATTTGCCTGGCTTGAACGCAACGGTGTTGCTGGCCTTGATCTTCACCGGTTCACCGGTCTGCGGGTTTTTGCCGGTGCGGGCACCGCGGTGGCGTTGCAGGAAGGTGCCGAAGCCCACCAACGTGACGCTGTCCTTGCGGTGCAGGGCGCCGGTGATTTCTTCGAGAACGGCGTTGAGAACGCGGTTGGCCTGCTCTTTGGTCAGATCCGCTTTTTCAGCGATTGCAGCGGCGAGTTCTGGTTTACGCATTAGTGAAGCCCCTTTGACGGTTTTTTGTTGTTATGTCCGTGCTGTTCTCGTTGGAACAGCGCCCAAGGCGCCGCAGGCTCTACTCTGCGGCAGACGGGAGTGAGGATGGCACGCGGATAAGGGCGGCGCCAGTCTCCCCGCGACCTTTGTGGGGGCAAAAGCGGGGTGATTCCGACAGAACGACCGGTATTTACGCCAGCAAGGCCGGAAGCTGTTTGTTCAGCGCAAGTTTTTCCATCACCGCCGTGCCGGTCAGGGCATAACCGAGCAATTGCCCTTCGGCGTCGTGGCACAGCACCTTGATGTCAGCGCCCTGCCCTTCGACCGTCCAGACGCCTTCGCGGCCCCGTGGCGGCGGGGAAACCACCAGCGGGCAGACCGGGGTTTTTACGGTGATCGGCATCGGTCCGTAGTTCACCATGGTCGGGTTGCCGGCCAGGGTCTGTGCCAGCGCTCGCGCACAACTCATGAGGGGCATGACGTACAGAAGATTCAGCCCGTCGACCTCGGCGCAGTCGCCTAGGGCGTAAATGTTGGCGTGAGAGGTTTGCAGATGACGGTCGACCACCACGCCGCGATTGGTCTGGATGCCGGCAGCCGCCGCCAGATCGATCCGCGGGCGCAGGCCGATGGCCGAAACCACCACATCGCACGGGACAACCTGACCGTCGGACAGGTGCGCTTCCAGTCCGTCAGCGACTTTTTGCAGGCGGGTCAGCACCGGGCCGAGGTGGAAACGCGCGCCGAGACTTTCCAGCCCGGCCTGCACCGCAGCCGCCGCAGCGGGATGCAGCAGGGTCGGCATCACCTGCTCGCACGGTGCAACCAGTTGCACCTCGTAGCCACCGAGAATCAGGTCATTGGCGAACTCGCAGCCGATCAGCCCGGCACCGAGCAACAGCACCCGACGCTTGCCGGCGGCCGCCGCGCGAAAGCGCGCGTAGTCTTCGAGATCGTTGATCGGGAACACCAGATCCCCGCCGTCACCTTCGATCGGCACACGCACGGTTTCCGCGCCCCAGGCGAGGATCAGGTCGCGATAGCTCACCGCTTCCTCGCCGATCCACAGCCGCTTGTGGCCCGGATCGATGCCGCTGATGCGGGTATGGGTGCGGATCTCGGCCTTCAACTGCTCGGCCATCGCGCCCGGCTCGGCCATGCTCAAGCCGTCGGCGTCCTTGTGCTTGCCGAAGCCGGTTGAAAGCATCGGCTTGGAGTAGGAGCGACCGTCATCGGCGGTAATCAGCAGCAACGGGGTTTCGCCATCGAGTTTGCGAAACTCGCGGGCCAGATTGTAACCCGCAAGCCCGGTGCCAATGATGACGACAGGTGCGCTCATGCCCTACTCCTCAGTGTTTTCTCAGTTGATTTCGATCATTTCGAAGTCCATCTTGCCGACGCCGCAGTCCGGGCACAGCCAGTCTTCCGGCACGTCCTGCCACAGGGTGCCCGGCGCAATGCCGTCATCCGGCCAGCCGTCGGCTTCGTTGTAGATCAGGCCGCAGACCACACATTGCCACTTTTTCATTCAGGTACTTCCTCAGGGTTCAGGCTTTAGCCGGCGCGGACGGTCGATGGTGCAGCGTTGCCGTCCGGCTCAGGGCGTTTTGTACTGATCGGGCCGGGCAGATGCAAGCCTGTTCGGCGCAGCGGCGACCCGGATCAATCAAACTCTCGGTTCAGCATGGTAAGCTCGCCGCCTCATTTGCTGCCAATAATGACTCATTGTGCAACACACAAACGCTCCGCTGTGGCGCCCGCAAAGCGAACTGACCCCCCTCCCCGACACATCCACGCTCGACTGGCTGTTCGATGAAGGCTCCCTGACCCGCCGGCTGACGCGCCTGTCCGATGACGGCTTCAGCGTGACGCCGCTGTTCGAAGGCTGGCAGACCCTGCGCGACGACGAATGCGCCGCGCTGGACCTGGCCGAAGGCAGCGAGGGCTGGGTGCGCGAGGTGTATCTGCGCGGGCATGGCGAGGCCTGGGTGTTCGCCCGCAGCGTGGCGTCGCGCAGTGCCTTGCAGGGCGACGGCTTGCACATGGATGAACTGGGCAGCCGCTCGCTGGGCGAACTGCTGTTTTGCGATCACGCCTTCCAGCGTCGCGCCATCGAAGTCTGCCATTACCCGAAACACTGGTTGCCGGAAGGCTCCCGGGCTGCCGGCCTGTGGGGACGGCGCTCGCGGTTCGACCGTGGCGCCTTGAGCGTACTGGTGGCGGAGATTTTCCTGCCTGCGCTGTGGGAAGCTGTCCGCGCCCGTCCGGAGAACTGCTGATGTACCAAAGCCTGCTCAAATCCCTGAATCGCTTGAACCCGCGCGCCTGGGACTTCATCCAGCTGACGCGGATGGACAAGCCGATCGGCATTTACCTGCTGCTGTGGCCGACGCTCTGGGCCCTGTGGATTGCCGGTAAAGGCTCGCCATCGCTGGCCAACATCGTGATTTTCGTCCTCGGCGTGATCCTGACCCGCGCCGGGGGTTGCGTGATCAATGACTGGGCCGACCGCAAGGTCGACGGCCACGTCAAACGCACTGCGCAGCGACCTATTGCTGCCGGCAGGATCAGTTCGAAAGAGGCGCTGGTGTTCTTCGCGCTGCTGATGGGCGTGAGTTTCCTGCTGGTGCTGTGCACCAACGCCGCGACCATCTGGCTGTCGCTGGGCGGTCTGGCGCTGGCGTTCACTTATCCGTTCATGAAGCGTTACACCTATTACCCGCAAGTGGTGCTGGGCGCGGCGTTCTCCTGGGGCATGCCGATGGCGTTCACCGCCGAAACCGGTGAGCTGCCGGCAACCGCCTGGCTGCTGTGGATCGCCAATCTGCTGTGGACGGTGGGCTACGACACTTATTACGCGATGACCGACCGCGACGATGACCTGAAGATCGGCGTGAAATCCACGGCGATCCTGTTCGGCGATGCAGACCGGGCGATCATCCTGACCTTGCAGGCGCTGTCGCTGGGCTGTCTGGTGCTGGCGGGGTCGAAATTCGAGCTGGGAATCTGGTTCCACCTCGGCCTGCTGGTAGCCGCCGGGTGCTACGCCTGGGAATTCTGGTACACCCGCGACCGGGACCGGATGCGTTGCTTCAAGGCGTTCCTGCACAACCACTGGGCCGGGCTGACGATTTTCATCGGGATCGTGCTGGATTACGCGTTGCGCTGAAACACAAAACCTGTGGGAGCGAGCTTGCTCGCGAAAGCGTTGGGTCAGTTGCCACATAGGCTGACTGAAAAGACGCCTTCGCGAGCAAGCCCGCTCCCACAGGGGATTTGCGTTTATTTGTGCTCGTGAACCACGTGCCACACGTCCTTCATCTTGTCGCCGGTCATATCGCCCGGCTTGGCATCTTTCACGAAGGTGTACAGCGGCTTGCCGTCGTAGGCGTACTGCATCATGCCGTCATCGCGTTTGATGACTGTCCATTTACCTTCAGCCTTGGCATCTGCCGGCGCCATCAACGGCGGCCAGTTCTTGGCGCAGTCGCCGTTGCACATCGACTTGCCGCCACTGTCCTTGTCGAACGTGTAAAGCGTCATGCCCTTGTGGTCGACCATCATGCCGTCTTTCATCATGGCCGGCTCGGCCGCCATCGCCAGTCCAGGCAAGGTCAGGGCGGCAGCCATCAGCAAAGCCTTAAAGGAAGCAGTCATTTGAGTCATGGAAACCTTCTCTTGTGGTTGTCAGGATTCGGACTTAAAGCTTAGTTCAGGATTCGCACAATCGCCGCCGGACTAAAATACTGTCACACGACTGCAATAATTCCGTTATCTAATGCGGCGCAAGACAGTTAAATGACAAGAGGATTAAGGCATGGTTGGCAGGAGCATTCTGATCGTCGACGACGAAGCGCCCATTCGCGAAATGATCGCCGTTGCGTTGGAAATGGCCGGCTATGACTGCCTCGAGGCAGAGAACTCGCAGCAGGCCCACGCCATCATCGTCGACCGCAAGCCGGACCTGATCCTGCTCGACTGGATGCTGCCCGGCACCTCCGGCATCGAGCTGGCCCGCCGCCTCAAGCGTGACGAGCTGACCGGGGACATCCCGATCATCATGCTCACCGCCAAGGGCGAAGAGGACAACAAGATCCAGGGTCTGGAAGTCGGCGCCGACGACTACATCACCAAACCGTTTTCCCCACGCGAACTGGTCGCACGCCTCAAGGCTGTGCTGCGTCGCGCCGGCCCGACCGATGGCGAAGCGCCGATCGAAGTCGGCGGCCTGCTGCTCGACCCGATCAGCCATCGCGTGACCATCGACGGCCGCCCGGCCGAGATGGGCCCGACCGAATACCGTCTGCTGCAATTCTTCATGACCCACCAGGAGCGCGCCTACACCCGTGGCCAGTTGCTGGATCAGGTCTGGGGCGGCAACGTCTATGTTGAAGAGCGCACCGTCGACGTGCACATCCGGCGCCTGCGCAAGGCCCTCGGCGATGCCTACGAAAATCTGGTACAAACCGTGCGCGGCACCGGCTACCGGTTCTCCACCAAGGCCTGAGCCGAGCGCCCTCACCGTAGACAAGGACCGCATTTTCCGTGAACCAAAACTGGCATGGCACCCTGATTCGCCACATGCTGTTGCTGGTCACCGGCTGTCTGGTGATCGGCCTGATCACCGGCTACTACGGCTGGAGCCTGGCGGCGGGCCTGGGCCTGTACCTGGCCTGGACGCTCAAGCAACTGCTGCGCCTGCACGAATGGCTGCGCCTGCACCAACCCGATGAAGCACCGCCCGACGGCTACGGCCTGTGGGGCGAGGTGTTCGACAGCATCTACCACCTGCAACGCCGCGACCAACGAGTGCGCGGACGCCTGCAAGCGGTGATCGACCGCGTTCAGGAGTCCACCGCCGCGCTGAAAGACGCGGTGATCATGCTCGACAGCGACGGCAACCTGGAATGGTGGAACCGCGCCGCCGAAACCCTGCTCGGCTTGAAAACCCCGCAGGACAGCGGCCAACCGGTGACCAATCTGGTTCGCCATCCGCGCTTCAAGGAATACTTCGAGCAGGAAAGCTACGCCGAACCGCTGGAAATCCCTTCGCCCACCAACGATCGCGTACGCATCCAGCTGTACCTCACGCGGTACGGCAACAACGAACACCTGATGCTGGTCCGCGACGTCACCCGCATCCATCAGCTTGAACAGATGCGCAAGGACTTCATCGCCAACGTCTCCCACGAGCTGCGCACCCCG
Organism: Pseudomonas sp. 3-2; assembly: GCF_019710535.1. NCBI lineage: Bacteria > Pseudomonadati > Pseudomonadota > Gammaproteobacteria > Pseudomonadales > Pseudomonadaceae > Pseudomonas > Pseudomonas sp. 3-2. The sequence goes on from NZ_CP081200.1 coordinate 6,308,509, forward strand.
CTGACGGTGATCTGCGGCTACCTGGAAACCCTGCTCGACAACGTCGAGGAAGTGAACCCGCGCTGGAGCCGCGCCCTGCAGCAGATGCAGCAACAGGGCGGGCGCATGCAGACCCTGCTCAACGATTTACTGCTGCTGGCCAAACTGGAAGCCACCGACTACCCGTCGGACAACCAGCCGGTGCACATCGACACCCTGTTGCAATCGATCAAGAGTGATGCGCAGCAGTTGTCCGGCTCGAAGAATCAGCGCATCACCCTGGAAGCCGACACCCGCATCCTGCTCAAGGGCAGCGAGGCGGAACTGCGCAGTGCGTTTTCCAACCTGGTGTTCAACGCCGTCAAATACACCCCGGCCGAGGGCAATATCCGCATCCGCTGGTGGGGCGACGATCAGGGCGCGCACCTGAGCGTGCAGGATTCCGGGATCGGCATCGACAGCAAACACCTGCCGCGCCTGACCGAACGCTTCTACCGCGTCGACTCCAGCCGCAACTCCAACACCGGCGGCACGGGCCTGGGACTGGCCATCGTCAAACACGTGCTGCTGCGCCATCGCGCCCGGATGGAAATCAGCAGCGTGCCCGGTCATGGCAGCACCTTCACCTGCCATTTCGCCCCGGCCCAGGTCGCTCAGGCACGGGTCATCAGCGCCGCTGAGTAATGCCGGACTAGGCAATCGCCAGGTCAGCCGCTACATTGGCTGACTTGCGCCTGCCTTTCAGGTGCGGATTTTTCTTTCTTTCGAATCACACGGAACCCGCAAAACTCCATCATGGACCCTTCCCCTGGCTTGTCCCTCGCAACAATATTCGCCGATTTCGGCATGATTCTTTTCGCTCTGATCCTGGTTTTGCTCAACGGCTTCTTCGTTGCGGCGGAGTTCGCCATGGTCAAACTGCGCTCGACCCGGGTCGAAGCCATCGCTGAGCAGCACGGCTGGCGCGGGCACATCCTGCGCACGGTGCACAGCCAGCTCGATGCTTACCTCTCGGCGTGCCAGCTCGGTATCACCCTCGCCTCCCTGGGCCTGGGCTGGGTCGGTGAGCCGGCGTTCGCGCACATTCTCGAGCCGCTGCTGAGCGCGGTCGGCGTGCAGTCGGCCGAAGTCGTCAAAGGCATCTCGTTCTTCACTGCGTTCTTCATCATTTCGTACCTGCACATCGTGGTCGGCGAGCTCGCACCCAAATCCTGGGCGATCCGCAAGCCCGAATTGCTGTCGCTGTGGACGGCGGTGCCGCTGTACCTGTTCTACTGGGCCATGTACCCGGCGATCTACCTGCTCAACGCCAGCGCCAACACCATCCTGCGCATTGCGGGGCAAGGTGAGCCCGGCCCGCATCACGAGCACCATTACAGCCGCGAAGAACTGAAACTGATCCTGCACTCCAGCCGTGGCCAGGACCCGAGCGACCAGGGCATGCGCGTGCTGGCCTCGGCGGTGGAAATGGGCGAGCTGGAAGTGGTCGACTGGGCCAACTCCCGGGAAGACCTGATTACCCTCGAGTTCAACGCCCCGCTGAAAGAAATCCTGGCGATGTTCCGCCGCCACAAGTTCAGCCGTTATCCGGTGTACGACAGCGAGCGCAAGGAGTTCGTCGGCCTGCTGCACATCAAGGATCTGCTGCTGGAGCTGGCGGCGCTGGATCACATTCCCGAGTCGTTCAACCTCGCCGAACTGACGCGCCCGCTGGAACGCGTGTCGCGGCACATGCCGCTGTCGCAGCTGCTGGAACAGTTCCGCAAGGGCGGCTCGCACTTCGCTGTGGTCGAAGAGGCCGACGGCAACATCATCGGCTACCTGACCATGGAAGACGTGCTGGAAGTGCTGGTCGGCGACATCCAGGACGAACACCGCAAGGCCGAGCGCGGCATCCTCGCCTACCAGCCGGGCAAGTTGCTGGTGCGGGGCGATACGCCGCTGTTCAAGGTCGAGCGCCTGCTGGGGATCGACCTGGATCACATCGAAGCCGAAACCCTCGCCGGGCTGATCTACGAAACCCTGAAACGGGTGCCGGAAGAGGAAGAAGTGCTGGAAGTCGAAGGCCTGCGGATCATCATCAAGAAGATGAAAGGTCCGAAGATCATTCTGGCCAAGGTGCTGATGCTCGACTGACGGGGTTTACTGCTTGCCCAGCGCAAAGTTGGGCAACGCCCCCAGCGGCTGGTTGAACTGATACGGAATCGACACCAGCCCCATCCCGGTATTGCGCTGCACCACGAAGTGCAGGTGCGGGCCGCTGCTGTTGCCGGTGTTGCCGGACAGCGCCAGCGGACTGCCCACCGCCACTCGCTGCCCCTCGCGCACACTCACCGACCCTTGTTTGAGATGCAGGTACACGCCCATCGTGCCGTCGTCGTGCAGGATCCGCACGAAGTTGCCGGACGGATCGGTGCCGCGCCCGTTCTGGGAATTCTCGGTCTTCACCACCACCCCGGCGCGCGCCGCGATGATCGGCGTGCCGACCGGCATGGCGATGTCCATCGCATATTTGTTCTTCGGCCCGAAGTGGCTGTAATCGCCATTGGCGCCCTGGCTGAGGCGGAACGGCCCGCCACGCCATGGAAACGGATAGCGATAGCCCTGAGCCGCGCCAGCCGGGTCGCCGAGGGAATACTGGAACATCGGCGTGTACACCAGCGGTTTGCCACCGGATACCGGCGTCAGCAACGCCAGCCGCGTATTGCTGCGCGCCGGCAGCACCCGGCGAATCGTTTGCGCCGGTGCGCCGCGCACGTTGCTCATCCCGGTAAACGCCAGGGCAACCTCGACCGGCGCATACAGGTCGTTGCGCACGAACACCACGTCCGCGCCCTTCTGTTTCTTGATGTCGAGATAGACCTGGCGCTCGAGGCGCTCGACCATCCGATCCTGAAACACGAACACCTGGGAGCCTTTGCTCGGACGGTCGCTGTACGAAACCACTCCGTTGGCATCGGTGGACTTGTAAATCGTCATGGCCACCGTCGAGGTGGAGGCCATGAACAGACCACAGAAAAACAGCAGGCGCAGGGGCATGGGCAAAAGTTCTGTCGAGTAAGGCCTGGGAATGAGCCTAGCAGCTGAAGCAGACCAGGCTAGTCGACAGATGTTTCAAAATGGCGTGAATGATCGTCCCCACGCTTTGCGTGAGGGGACGCGGAGCGTCCCTTGAGGCATTCCCACGCGGAGCGTGGGAACGATCAATGTCTGGCGACGAAGATTATGCGCCCGGAACGAAGTGCTTCTGCGCCGTGCCGCGGGCGATCAGGCGGGAGATGTAGTCGAGCTTCTGCGCGTCCTGGTCGACGAAGCGGAAGGTCAGTTGCAGCCAGTCGCTGTCGGGTTTCGGCTCGTGGGCGACGACGGCGTGCAGATAGCCGTTGAGACGGGCGATTTCGGCGTTGTCGCCCTGCTCCAGATCGAGCACGGCGCTGTCGAGGATCTGCGGCAGGGTGTCGGTGCGTTTCACCACCAGCAGCGCTTCCTTGATGCTCAGGGCCTTGATCACGCATTGCTGAGTGCCGCTAGGGAGGCGCAGTTGGCCCTGACCGCGACCGCCGGCCGGAGCGCTTGAGGCTGCAGGAGCCTTCACCGGCGGGCTGTTGAGCAGGCCACGCTGTGGCGCGGCGGCAGGTGCCGGGGCTGCAGCGGCAGGCTTGGCAAACGGGTTGGCCGCAGCAGCAGCCGGAGCGGAACCGACCACGGCAGCCTTGCCGCCGGTCAACGCGCTCAGGGAGTCGTTGCCGAACGCCGAGTTCATCTTGGTTGGAGCGCTGTTCATCAGAGTGTCGAGCTTGCCGACCTTGTTCAGAGCCTGCTTGACCTTGGTCAGCAGTTGCTCGTTGGTGAACGGCTTGCTGACGTAACCGGTAACACCGGCTTGGATCGCCTGCACGACGTTTTCCTTGTCGCCCCGGCTGGTGACCATGATGAACGGCATGGTCTTGAGGTTGTCCTGCTCACGGCACCAGGTCAGCAGTTCGAGACCGGACATTTCCGGCATTTCCCAGTCGCACAGCACCAGGTCGAAGGCTTCCTTGGCCAGCATGGCCTGGGCCTTCTTGCCGTTGATGGCGTCCTCGGTGCGGATCCCCGGGAAGTAATTACGCAGGCACTTTTTCACCAGGTCACGAATGAACGATGCATCGTCCACGACCAACACACTGATCTTGCTCATCCAACACCCCTATTAAAATCCCGGCAAGCATAACGCTGGCTGATGGCACATTGCCAAAACTCTTCAGTCACGCCGGGACTTTTCGTTCGCGGGTGCTGCTTTTTATTTCGGTTCTGCCTATGAAAAGCAGAAACAAAAACGCCCGGCCAAAGGGCCGGGCGCTTTTCTCAGGCAATCTTACTTATCGTCAGCATCGCCCGGAACATTAGCGGTTTCGCCACTTGTCCCTTCAACTTCTTCCTTCATGCGCTTGAGGCCCATGTGCCGCACATCGGTGCCGCGCACCAGATAAATCACCAGCTCGGAGATGTTACGGGCGTGGTCGCCGATCCGTTCCAGCGAACGCAGGACCCAGATAATGCTCAAGACACGCGAGATAGAGCGCGGGTCTTCCATCATGTAGGTCGCCAGCTCACGCAGGGCGGTCTTGTATTCGCGGTCGATGATCTTGTCGTATTGCGCCACCGACAGCGCCAGGTCGGCGTCGAAGCGGGCAAAGGCGTCCAGCGCATCGCGGACCATGTTGCGCACCTGGTCGCCGATGTGGCGAACCTCGACGTAACCGCGCGGCGCTTCGCCTTCTTCGCATAGCTGGATCGCACGCCGGGCGATCTTGGTCGCTTCGTCGCCGATGCGCTCAAGGTCGATCACCGATTTGGAGATGCTGATGATCAGACGCAGGTCGGACGCCGCCGGCTGACGACGGGCCAAAATGCGCAGGCATTCTTCGTCGATATTGCGTTCCATCTGGTTGATCTGGTCGTCGATCTCGCGCACTTGCTGGGCCAGGCCCGAGTCGGCCTCGATCAGCGCGGTGACCGCGTCGTTGACCTGTTTCTCGACCAGCCCGCCCATGGCCAGCAGGTGGCTGCGCACTTCTTCCAGTTCGGCGTTGAACTGCGCGGAAATGTGATGGGTAAGGCCTTCTTTACTAATCATGTTGGCGTCCTTGGAGCGTCCGGTAAGGTGCGGCGGGCCGCAGCGTCAATTCTGTGAATAACCCGCAACTGTCAGCCGTAACGACCGGTGATGTAGTCTTCGGTCTGCTTCTTGGCCGGATTGGTGAACAGGGTATCGGTGTCGCCGAATTCCACCAGTTTGCCCATGTACATGAACGCCGTGTAGTCGGACACCCGCGCCGCCTGCTGCATGTTGTGGGTCACGATGACGATGGTGAACTTGGATTTGAGCTCGTAGATCAACTCTTCGACTTTCAGGGTCGAGATCGGGTCGAGTGCCGAGCACGGTTCGTCGAGCAGCAGCACTTCCGGTTCCACGGCGATGGTACGGGCGATCACCAGACGCTGTTGCTGTCCACCGGACAGGCCGAGGGCCGAGTCATGCAGACGGTCTTTCACTTCGTCCCACAGGGCCGCGCCTTTCAACGCCCACTCGACGGCTTCGTCGAGGATGCGCTTCTTGTTGATGCCCTGGATGCGCAGGCCGTAGACCACGTTTTCGTAGATGGTCTTCGGGAACGGGTTAGGCTTCTGGAACACCATGCCGACCCGGCGACGCAGCTCGGCCACGTCTTCGCCCTTGCGGTAGATGTTGTTGCCGTACAGGTTGATCGCGCCTTCGACGCGGCAGCCGTCCACCAGGTCGTTCATGCGGTTGAAGGTACGCAGCAGCGTGGACTTGCCGCAGCCGGACGGGCCGATGAAGGCGGTCACGCGCTGTTTCGGGATGTTCATGCTGACGTCGAACAGCGCCTGTTTCTCGCCGTAGTAGAGGCTCAGGCCCGGCACTTCGATGGCCACGGTTTCCTGCTCGAGGTTCAGGCTCTGCTTGTCGCGGCCCAGGGCAGACATGTTGATGCCGTGGGTATGTGTTTCGTGCTGCATGGGAGATCCCCTGTGCTAACAAATTCGGTTCGGTTTGCCGCTTGGTGCGGCTGTACGCAATCTAGTGTGGGAGCGGGCTTGCTCGCGAAGAGGTCGGCACATTCAACATCAATGCTGCCTGACCCACCGCTTTCGCGAGCAAGCCCGCTCCCACAGGAAATCAGCTATCCAATGCTTTGTACTTCTCGCGCAGGTGGTTACGGATGTACACCGCCGACAGGTTCAGGGTGGCGATCACCAGCACCAGCAGCAGCGCCGTGGCATACACCAGCGGCCGCGCGGCCTCGACGTTCGGGCTCTGGAAGCCAACGTCATAGATGTGGAAGCCCAGGTGCATGATCTTCTGATCCAGGTGCAGGTACGGGTAGTTGCCGTCCACCGGCAGCGACGGCGCCAGTTTCACCACACCTACCAGCATCAGCGGCGCCACTTCACCGGCGGCGCGAGCCACGGCGAGGATCATGCCGGTCATCATCGCCGGACTGGCCATCGGCAGAACGATCTTCCACAGGGTTTCAGCCTTGGTCGCGCCGAGGGCCAGCGAGCCTTCGCGCACGGTGCGCGGGATACGCGCCAGACCTTCCTCGGTGGCCACGATCACCACCGGCACCGCCAGCAGCGCCAGGGTCAACGAAGCCCAGAGCAGACCCGGTGTACCGAAGGTCGGTGCCGGCAGCGCTTCAGGGAAGAACAGACGGTCGAGCGAGCCACCGAGCACGTAGACGAAGAAGCCCAGACCGAACACGCCGTAAACAATCGCCGGAACACCCGCCAGGTTGTTCACCGCGATCCGGATCACCCGGGTCAGGGTGTTCTGCTTGGCGTATTCACGCAGGTACACCGCCGCCAGCACGCCGAACGGGGTCACGATCATCGCCATGATCAGGGTCATCATCACGGTGCCGAAGATCGCCGGGAAAATCCCGCCTTCGGTGTTCGCTTCACGCGGGTCGTCGGACAGGAATTCCCAGACCTTGCTGAAGTAGAAACCGATCTTGGTGAACGTCCCCATCGCGTTCGGCTGGTAGGCGTGAACCACTTTGCCCAGGCCGATTTCGATTTCCTTGCCGTTCGCATCACGAGCGGTCAAAGCGTCACGGTTGAACTGCGCGTGCAGGTCGGCCAGACGGGCTTCGATGTCCTGATAGCGGGCGTTCAGCTCGGCGCGCTCGGATTCCATGTCCGCTTGCGCGGTGGCGTCGAGCTTGCCTTCCAGCTCCAGCTTGCGACCGTGCAGACGGATGCGCTCGAGGCCGGCGTTGATTGCGCCGATGTCGGTTTTTTCCAGCGACTTGAGCTGCGCGGCGAGGCCGTTCACGCGGTTGATCCGCGCCTGCAGCTCAGGCCAGGCCGCTTCGCCTTCGGCGATCACCTTGCCGTCCTGTTTGACGTTGACCAGGTAGCCGTAGAAGTTGCCCCACTCACGACGCTCCAGCGCCATCAGCTCCGGCGGATTCTTCTGGTCGGTCAGCCACTCGCCGACGATCCAGGTGAAGTCGTTGCCGTTCAGGTCACGGTTGCCGACCTTGATCAGCTCGCGGGTCATGAATTCCGGACCTTCGTCCGGCACCGGCAGGCCGGCGCTCTTCAGACGGGCGCGCGGCACTTCTTCTTTCTGCACCACTTCGCCCACGACCAGATGCTGGCCTTGGCCCGGTACGTCATAGCTGGCGTGGATCAGATCCGCCGGCCAGAAGTGACCCAGACCGCGCACGGCGATCACCGCCAGCAGGCCAATGGTCATGATGACCGCGATGGACACCGCGCCGCCGCTGATCCAGACGCCGGGGGCGCCGCTCTTGAACCATCCTTTCAGGGAGTTCTGTTTCACAGACTTCTACCTTTGCTTAAAGCGACGAGTATTTCTTGCGCAGACGCTGACGAATCAGTTCCGCGAGGGTGTTCATGACGAAGGTGAACAACAGCAGCACCAGCGCCGAGAGGAACAGCACGCGGTAGTGGCTGCCGCCGACTTCCGACTCCGGCATTTCCACCGCGACGTTGGCGGCCAGGGTGCGCAGTCCTTCGAACAGGTTCATTTCCATGACCGGGGTGTTGCCGGTGGCCATCAGCACGATCATGGTTTCACCGACCGCACGGCCCATGCCGATCATCAGCGCCGAGAAGATGCCCGGGCTGGCGGTCAGGATCACCACGCGAGTCATGGTCTGCCACGGCGTGGCGCCGAGGGCCAGCGAGCCCAGGGTCAGGCCGCGCGGCACGCTGAACACGGCGTCTTCGGCGATCGAGTAGATGTTCGGGATCACCGCAAAGCCCATGGCCAGACCGACCACCAGTGCGTTGCGCTGGTCGTAGGTGATGCCCAGGTCGTGGGAGATCCACATGCGCATGTCACCACCGAAGAACCAGTTCTCCATGAACGGGCTCATGTACAGCGACAGCCAGCCCACGAACAGGATCACCGGGATCAGCAGCGCACTTTCCCAGCCGTCCGGGACTTTCAGGCGGATCGATTCAGGCAGGCGGCTGAAGGTGAAACCGGCGATCAGGATGCCGATCGGCAGCAGCATCAGCAGGCTGAAGATGCCAGGCAGATGCCCTTCTACATAAGGCGCGAGGAACAGACCGGCGAAGAAGCCGAGGATCACCGTCGGCATCGCTTCCATCAGCTCGATCACCGGCTTGACCTTGCGGCGCATGCCCGGGGCCATGAAGTACGCGGTGTAGATCGCAGCGGCGACGGCCAGCGGCGCGGCCAGCAGCATCGCGTAGAACGCGGCTTTCAGGGTGCCGAAAGTCAGTGGCGACAGGCTCAGCTTCGGTTCGAAATCGGTGTTGGCCGCAGTCGATTGCCAGACATATTTAGGCTCGTCGTAGTTCTCGTACCAGACCTTGCTCCACAGTGCGCTCCACGAGACTTCCGGGTGCGGGTTGTCGAGCAGCAGCGGTTGCAGCTTGCCGCCGGCTTCGACGATCACGCGGTTGGCCCGTGGCGACAGGCCGAACAGGCCCTGGCCTTCGACGACTTGATCGACCAGCAAGGTGCGGTGCGCGGTGCTGTGGAACACGCCGAGCTTGCCGCTGGCATCCAGGGCCAGGAAGCCTTTGCGACGTTCTTCGGCGGAAATTTCAACGATCGGCGTGGTGCCCATCTGGAAGGTGCGGATCTGCTTCAGGCGCAGCTCGCCATCGGTGTCGCGGGCCATGAACCACTGGGCCAGGCCACCCTTGGAGTCACCGACGATCAGCGAGATACCACCGACCAGTTGCGTAGTCGCAGTGACTTCAGCGTCAGCGTTTTCCAGCAGCTTGTAGCGACCGTTTAGGCTCTTGTCGCGCAGGCTGAACACGTCGGCCTGAGCACGCCCGTTGACCACGTACAGCCATTGCTGGCGCGGGTCGACGAAGATGTTTTTTACGGGCTCGGTCATCTGCGGCAGATCGATACGCTTCTGCTCGTTGGTGACTTCGCCGGTCATCATGTTTTCTTCGCTGGTCAGCGACAGCACATTCAGTTGCGAACCGGTGGAGCCGACCAGCATCAGGGTCGAATCGGTGGCGTTGAGGCTGACGTGCTCCAGCGCACCGCCGCTTTCGTTCAGCGCGATCGGTGTCTCGCCGTACGGGTACTCGATGGCCGGGGTGATGGTCTTCTTGCCATCCGGGTAGCTGACTTTATAGGTGTGACGGAACACCAGCGCCTGGCCGTTGGACAGGCCCACGGCCACCAGCGGATGGCCCGGCTGGTCTTCGCCGATGGAGGTCACACTGGCGCCTGCCGGCAGGGGCAGATCGACGCGCTTCAGTTCAGCGCCACTGTCGATGTCGAAGAACAGCGCCTGGCCCTTGTCGGAAACGCGCATGGCCACCTGATTCTGCTCTTCGAGCGAAATCATCAGCGGCTTGCCGGCGTCCTGCATCCAGGCCGGGGTGATTGCATCTTTCGCGGTCAGGTCGGCACCCTTGAACAGCGGCGCGACCACGTAGGCGAGGAAAAAGAAGATCAGGGTGATGGCTGCCAGTACCGCCAGACCGCCGACGAGGACGTACCAGCGGGTGAAGCGATCCTTGAGCGCGCGAATGCGGCGCTTGCGTTGCAACTCAGGCGTATTGAAGTCAATGCGCTTGGGAGGGTTCGTAGTCATTTTGGAATTGGCCAGATCATTCATGCGCACACCCTAGCGATCCTGTATGACAGAAAGATGACAATGCAGTGACGCACCAAATCCGCCGCCAGCAGGGCACTGGCAGTGGATAGAAGAATTCGGGGAGTGTGGGGGCCGGGCCGCTTGCGGGCCGGGCCCCACACGTGAGTCAGGCGGGGTTCACCCCTGACTCAGTTTGTTACTTTTTTGCGACTTCAGCGCCGCCTTCCTGCAGACCCAGGTCAGCCAGTGCTTTTGCAGCAACCTTGGCTGGCAGCGGGATGTAGCCGTCTTTCACGACCACTTCCTGACCCTGTTTCGACAGAACCAGTTTCACGAACTCGGCTTCCAGCGGGGCCAGAGGCTTGTTCGGGGCTTTGTTGACGTATACGTACAGGAAACGCGACAGCGGGTACTTGCCGTTCAGGGCGTTTTCTTCGGTGTCTTCGATGAAGTCCGAGCTGCCTTTCTTGGCCAGGGCCACGGTTTTCACGCTGGCGGTCTTGTAGCCGATGCCCGAGTAACCGATGCCGTTCAGCGAGGAGCTGATCGACTGCACGACCGAAGCCGAGCCTGGTTGTTCGTTGACGTTAGGCTTGTAATCGCCTTTGCACAGGGCTTCTTCCTTGAAGTAGCCGTAGGTGCCGGATACCGAGTTACGGCCAAACAGCTGAACCGGCTTGTTGGCCAGGTCGCCGGTCACGCCCAGGTCGCCCCAGGTTTTCACGTCGGCTTTGGCGCCGCACAGGCGGGTGGACGAGAAGATCGCGTCAACCTGTTCCATGGTCAGGTGCTGGATCGGGTTGTCCTTGTGCACGAAGACAGCCAGGGCGTCCACGGCAACCGGGATAGCGGTTGGCTTGTAGCCGTATTTCTGTTCGAAGGCCGCCAGTTCGGTGTCCTTCATCTTGCGGCTCATCGGGCCCAGGTTGGAGGTGCCTTCAGTCAGCGCAGGTGGTGCGGTGGCGGAGCCAGCAGCCTGAATCTGGATGTTTACGTTCGGGTATTCTTTTTTGTAGTTCTCGGCCCAGAGGGTCATGAGGTTGGCCAGGGTATCGGAACCGACGCTGGACAGGTTGCCCGACACACCAGTGGTCTTGGTGTAGCTCGGGATAGCAGGGTCAACAGCGGCAACCGCGTTGGCAGTCGCAACGCCAGCAGCGACAAAAGTCATTGCCGCCATCAAACGCTTCAGTTTCATGCCTTACTCCTAGCAGATAGGGTGTGTTAAGTCGGGGCCAAGTATCAGCAGGCCGTGTGAACACTCTATGGCTGAAATATGACAATTGGATGAAAGGCCAGCATCCCTGTCGGAAGGCTGGCCTTTCAGTTGTAACCGCAAGTGTGAAGGTGGCTTAGCGACCTTTGCTCCAGAGCCACGCGCCGACCAGGATCCCCATCCCGCACAGCACCGCCACATAGTAGGCAGGCCCCATCGCGCTTTCTTTCAGCAGCAGGCTGACGACCATCGGGGTCAGGCCGCCGAAGATCGCGTAAGCGACGTTATAAGAGAAGGACAGACCGCTGAAGCGCACCACCGGCGGGAAAGCCTTCACCATCACATAAGGCACCGCGCCGATGGTGCCGACCAGAAAACCGGTCAACGCGTACAGCGGGAACAGCCAGTTCGGGTGATCGGCGAGGCTGTGGTAGAAGGTCCAGGAGCTGGCCAGCAGAGCCGCGCAGCCGAACACAAACACGCGACCGGCACCAAAGCGATCCGCCAGCGCGCCGGAAATGATGCAGCCAAAGCTCAGGAACACGATCGCCAGGCTGTTGGATTGCAGCGCGGTGGTCGGCGAGAAGTGATAGACCGTCTGCAGCACGGTCGGGGTCATCAGGATCACCACGACGATGCCGGCGGACAGCAACCAGGTCAGCAGCATCGACACTGCAATGGCCCCGCGATGGTCGCGCAGTACGGCGCGCAGCGGCACTTCTTCGGCCAGCGCCTTGCGTTGTTGCAGTTCGGCGAACACTGGGGTTTCGTGCAGCCAGCGACGCAGATAAACCGAGAACAGGCCGAACACGCCACCCAGCAGGAACGGAATGCGCCAGGCGTAATCCGAAACTTCCGTTGGCGTATAAATGCTGTTGATTGCAGTGGCGACCAGCGAGCCGAGCAGGATACCCGCTGTCAGGCCGCTGGTCAGGGTGCCGCAGGCGTAGCCGATGTGCTTGCCGGGTACGTGTTCGGAAACGAAGACCCACGCCCCCGGCACCTCACCGCCAATCGCCGCGCCCTGGATGACGCGCATCAACAGCAGCAGGATCGGCGCCCACAGGCCGATCTGCGCGTAGGTCGGCAGCAGGCCCATGATCAGGGTCGGCACCGCCATCATGAAAATGCTCAGGGTGAACATCTTCTTGCGCCCCAGCAGGTCGCCGAAGTGCGCCATCACAATCCCGCCCAGCGGCCGCGCGAGGTAACCGGCGGCGAAGATGCCGAAGGTCTGCATCAGGCGCAGCCACTCGGGCATATCGGCCGGGAAGAACAATTTGCCGACCACGGTGGCAAAGAACACGAAGATGATGAAATCGTAAAACTCCAGCGCGCCCCCCAGGGCCGATAGCGACAGAGTCTTGTAGTCATTGCGGGTCAACGGTCGTGCGGGTTGGTCGGGCTGCGCGAGGCTCGAGGGCGCTGTGGTCATGGCAAGGTCTTCTCTTATAGTCGGATCTGCCGCCACAACAACGCTGGCTGTGGCTCGGGCAGGTTCGGCACCATAGCAAATTGTTCGAAAAAGCACATAGAGGCGCGTATTTGCCGGTCGAAATCAGAACCGGACGGTCGTCGCGGAGTCTACCGACCGATATACTCGCAACCTTGCTCCGGTTTGTAGGGGGTTGCTGTGCGAAAACGTCGTTGGCCCGGCCTTTGCTCGGGATTAGCCGGTTTCGCAGAGTTTCTCCTTAGGCGCCTGATGGAAAACGTGACGAACGTAGTATGTTCGGTGCTGAATCGTTTTTCCCGAAGACGGCTACCACCAGCAGCACCAACGAAGAGTCACGGGTCAGAGGCACCCCCGGCATGATAGAGCTCGAACAAGAAGATCCGATCCCGCAAGGCGACCTGGCCTTGCAAATCACCGCACTTCCCCGCGAAACCAACGGCTTCGGCGATATTTTCGGCGGTTGGCTGGTCGCACAGATGGACCTGGCCGGCACGGCCATGGCCAGCCGTGTTGCCGGTGGCCGTGTCGCGACCGTCGCCATCGACCGCATGGCGTTTCTGGTGCCGGTGGCTGTCGGCGCGCAATTGTCCTTTTATACCCAGACCCTGGAAATCGGCCGCAGCTCGATCCAGATGATGGTCGAGGTGTGGAGCGACGACCCGCTGTCCAGCGAGTGGCGCAAGGTGACCGAAGCGGTGTTCGTGTTCGTTGCCATCGATGGCAGCGGTCGCACCCGCTCGGTTCCGCCACGCGCACGTTAAACCTCGCGACCGTTTCACGGTCGATAGTCGTCCAAGTTGCTGATCGAGAGTTGTCCCATGAACACGCCCAACGTTGAAGCCGTGAAACTGGATGAACTGAACTGCTGGCGCATCCGCCACGGTCAGGCCGAAGTGCTGGTGGCCCAGCAAGGCGCGCACATCCTCAGTTATCAGGTGGACGGCCAGCCGCCGATCATCTGGCTGAACGACAAGGCCGTGTTCAAGACCGGCCAGAGCATCCGCGCCGGTGTGCCGGTGTGCTGGCCGTGGTTCGGCAAGTTCGAACGCAACCCGCAGAGCGTGCAGGCCATGTACACAGGTGCGCAACCCGCCCCCGCGCACGGGCTGGTGCGGGCAATGGATTGGGAGCTGGGCGGCATCGAATCAGAGGCTGACGGCGTCAAGGTCGAATTCAGGCTGCCCCACCCCGAAGGCGGACTGCCGGGCTGGCCGCATCAGGTCGACCTGACCCTGACCCTGCATTTGTCCGAGCAATTGCAGTTCAGCCTGACCAGCCACAACCGTGGCAACGACACCGTCAGCCTCAGTCAGGCGTTGCACACGTATTTTTCCGTCAGCGATGTGCGCAACGTGCACGTCGCCGGCGTCGATGGCTTGAATTACATCGAGACCCTGGACGACTGGAAGACCTGCACCCAGCAAGGCGACCTGCACTTTGCCGGCGAAACCGACCGCATTTACCTCGACGCCCCGCCGCAATTGAGCATCGTCGACCCGGCCTGGGAGCGGCGCATTGTGCTGACGGCTACCGGCTCGCGCACGGCGGTAATCTGGAACCCGTGGATCGACCGCGCGGCAGCACTGGCCGACATGGACAACGACGGCTGGCAACGCATGCTGTGCATCGAGACGGCGAACGTGATGGACGACATCGTGACCCTCGCGCCGGATTCCAGCCACACCATGGGTGTAAGCGTCGGTTCAAAATCGCTTTAAACCCTAGCGCAAAATAACTGTGGGAGCGGGCTTGCTCGCGAAGGCGTTGTGTCAGACAAATCGATGTAACTGGCACTCCGCTTTCGCGAGCAAGCCCGCTCCCACATTGGGTTCTGCGCCAAGTCTTAGAGATCGGACTCTTGCACCACCCGCACCTTGTCCGCTTCCAGCGCATACGCCGCATCGGCCAGGTCGTTGCTGACCTTTTCGATCTTCAGCGTGCCGGTCACCCATAACGGCGTGTAGATATCGTCCAGCTTCAAACCCTTCGGATAGCGCACCAGCACCAGTTGATTCGGTGGCGGTGGCGGCACATGGATGCAGGCGCCCGGGTACGGCACCAGGAAGAACAGCGTGCTGCGCCCCTTGGCGTCGGATTCCAGCGGCACCGGATAACCGCCGATGCGGATGTGTTTGTCATTCATCGACGCCACGGTCTTGGTCGAATACATCACCGCCGGCAAACCTTTGGCCTGCTTCATCCCGCCTTTCTGGGTGAAGGTGCCGGTGGCTTCCGGGGAGTTGTGGTCGATTTCAGGCATGGCCTCGAGGGCTTTCTGGTCCGACTTGGGCATCAGTTCCAGCCAGTCGGTTTCCGGCAGTTCGCCGGCGTGGGCCAGACCGCTGCCCAGCAAAAGGAGAGTCAACAGAAGACGGCGCATGAAGGTGCTCGGTAAAGGATGCTCGAAAAGGGAGGGGACGCTGAATCGCCGAGCATTTTAGCCCTCCCCGCCGGATTGGCGGAGAGGACTTTGTCGCTTTGAATCAGTTCTTTTTGATCAGGCCGTAGATCACCAGCAATACGATGGCGCCAACCAGCGCACCGATGAAACCTGCGCCCTGACCGGCCTGATAGATGCCCAGGGCCTGGCCGCCGTAGGTGGCTGCCAGCGAACCGCCGATACCGAGCAGGATGGTCATGATCCAGCCCATGCTGTCATCGCCCGGTTTCAGGAACCGCGCCAGCAGGCCGACGATGAGGCCGATAAAGATGGTTCCGATAATTCCCATGGCATTTCCCTCTGAATGGTAGATATGCGATGAAGCCTAGCCAGACTTTCGCATCCTGCCATCAGAGAACGGCGGCCCCTTAATGGTTCCGCCTCTGCCAGATGAAACTGTCGTTACTCGGCGATCAGCGCTTCGACCTTGAGGATCTGCTGCTCGAGGGTCGCCTTGTCCTTGCAGCGCAGGTTGGCGTGACCGACCTTGCGCCCGGCCTTGAAGGCCTTGCCGTAATGATGCAGGTGGCAATCGTCGATGGCGATGACCTTCTCGACCGGCGGCACCACACCGATGAAGTTGAGCATCGCGCTCTCGCCGACCTTGGCGGTCGAACCCAGCGGCAGACCGGCAACGGCCCGCAGGTGGTTTTCGAACTGGCTGCACTCGGCGCCTTCGGTGGTCCAGTGCCCGGAGTTGTGCACGCGCGGGGCGATTTCGTTGGCCTTGAGGCCACCGTCGACTTCAAAGAACTCGAACGCCATCACACCGACATAATCCAGCTGCTTGAGCACGCGGCTGGAATAGTCTTCGGCCAGCGCCTGCAGCGGGTGATCGGAGCTGGCGACCGACAGCTTGAGGATGCCGCTGTCGTGGGTGTTGTGCACCAGCGGATAGAACTTCGTCTCGCCATCACGAGCGCGAACAGCGATCAGCGACACTTCACCAGTGAATGGCACGAAGCCTTCCAGCAGGCAAGGCACGCTGCCCAGTTCGGCGAACGTACCGACCACGTCTTCTGGCTTGCGCAGGACTTTCTGGCCCTTGCCGTCGTAACCCAGGGTGCGGGTTTTCAGCACGGCCGGCAGGCCGATCGACGCAACGGCGGCGTCCAGGTCGGCTTGCGACTGGATGTCGGCGAACGCCGGGGTCGGAATCCCCAGGTCCTTGAACATGCTCTTTTCGAACCAGCGGTCGCGGGCGATGCGCAGGGCTTCGGCGCTCGGATAGACCGGCACGAATTGCGAAAGGAACGCCACGGTTTCCGCCGGAACGCTTTCGAACTCGAAGGTCACCAGATCGACTTCATCGGCCAATTGACGCAGATGATCCTGATCGCCGTAATCGGCCCGCAGGTGTTCGCCCAGCGCAGCGGCGCAAGCGTCCGGCGCAGGGTCGAGGAAAGCGAAGTTCATGCCCAGCGGAGTGCCCGCCAGGGCCAACATGCGACCCAACTGGCCGCCACCGATTACACCGATCTTCATCTCAACAACCTCAGGCAATACGTGGGTCTGGATTGTCCAGGACGCTGTCTGTCTGCTCGGCACGGAAGGTTTTCAGTACCGCGTGGAATTGTGGATGCTTGGCGCCCAGGATGCTCGCCGACAACAGCGCGGCGTTGATCGCGCCGGCCTTGCCGATGGCCAGGGTGGCGACCGGAATACCGGCCGGCATCTGCACGATCGACAGCAGCGAGTCGACGCCCGAAAGCATCGCCGACTGCACCGGCACGCCCAGCACCGGCAGGTGGGTCTTGGCCGCACACATGCCTGGCAGGTGGGCTGCGCCACCGGCACCGGCGATGATCACCTCGATGCCGCGGCCTTCAGCCTCTTCGGCGTACTGGAACAGCAGATCCGGGGTGCGGTGGGCAGAAACCACCTTGACCTCGTACGGGATGCCGAGCTTTTCCAGCATATCGGCGGTGTGGCTAAGGGTGGACCAATCGGACTTGGAGCCCATGATCACGCCAACCAGTGCACTCATCGTCGCGCCTCTTCTCTCTGGGCGCCCGCAGGCGCGTCAAAAACAACAAGCCACGCAGGATGCGTGGCTTGTTGTAGGAAAAATGGCCGGACGAACCGGCCGAAGGCCGCGCAGTATACCGCAAAGAAAGCAATAAACAGCCCCCGTTGCGACCATCTGTCATCTGAGCGTAACCACACATTTTGCTGACTCAAGGTTCAGGAATATTGCTTCGTTTTTCACGCGGGATACATGATCAACAGGTCGAATGGAGAGCGTACTCAAACTTCCGCATAACTTCATGTAATAAAAATCAAAACATTCCAAAGAGCCATAACAAGAATTAAATGATATACAACCAAACACGAACTTAAAAACAAAGAAGCCACCAAACAGCCAACAACAAACAACAAACAACAAACAACAAACAACAAACAACAAACAACAAACAACTTATATTGCACAGAAACAAATCCATATTATAAGCACTTCCAAAGCCGCAATGGCAAGACGGCCGGCACCATCACGCTTGCCCATCACACTATCAAGTCAATTGAAATCATCCAAAGGATTCGAACATGGCCAAACAGCCTTTAACATTGAATGTCTTCATCCATGAGGACTTATCGGACGGCAGCAGACAAGACTTGTACAAGACCCATTTTTCCTGGTTTACCGACGAAATCCAGGCACTCTCCGGCCGCAAGTTATTAGTCAATATGTTCACCCCGTCAGAAGCAGAAACCTTGAGTGGATTTGATTATAAAAGACTACCTGCCGCCCGTTCTTTGGACGCTTGGGCAGAAAAGCTAAGAAACCATTTCGGCCACAAGCTTCTGCAAGACGCGCACACTAGATTCAACAAGTATTTATTACTGACCCGCGACAATATAAACCCTGGCACAATGGGAATTGCACAAAGCAAGGGTTACGCGTGTATATCCTCGATAAGAAGCGACATGGTCCCTGCTCACGAAGCAGGCCACATGTTCGGAGCGACTCATGAAGACAGCGAAATCCTGTACAACGGATGGTGGAGCGAAACAATCATGAGGGATGATGACTTCTCACCACTTCGAAGCAACGCCAACCGTTTCAGTGATAAAAATAGAGAGAACATTCGCAATTACCTGGACAAACCGATTGCACAGCGAGCTGTGCCGCGCCCCGAAGACGACGGGGACGACGATTGAGATTGATGCAAACCTGGCGCATCCCACGAGCTCTCGTATTTTAATCAAGCTCACCCGACTTGGCAGAGGCGAAAAACAAGATTCGCCTCTGCTTTCATTCAGTTGCTGCCACTCGCCGCACCGCCTTCGAGCTTGCGCCACAACAACCGCACATTGGCCTTGCGTACCAGCGCGCAGCGATACAGGCGAATCTCCAGCGGCACGTGCCATTGCGCACCGCCGCAGACAACCAGTTCGCCACGGGCCAGTTCGGCCCGCACGCTCAGTTGCGGAACCCAGGCGATACCAAGGCCTTCCAGCGCCATGCTTTTCAGGCTGTCGGCCATGGCGGTTTCATAAATAGTGGTGAAGCGCAGCTGACGCTGGCGCAGCAAGCCATTCACCGAGCGCCCGAGAAACGCCCCGGCGCTGTACGCCAGCAACGGCACACTGCCCTCGCCTTCCAGATCGAACAGCGGTTTGCCATTGGCATCCGCCGCACACACCGGCAGCATCTCGGTCTGGCCCAGGTGCAGCGACGGGAAAATTTCCGGGTCCATCTGCATGGCCGCGTCCGGGTCATAGAACGCCAGCATCAAGTCGCAGCCACCTTCACGCAGCGCGTGCACCGCGTCGCCAACGTTGGTCGCGACCAGCCGGGTGGCGATGTTCAGGCCTTCATTGCGCAGTTGCGCGATCCAGCGCGGGAAGAAACCGAGTGCCAGCGAGTGCGCCGCTGCGACCTGGATCACTTCGCCCTGCCCGCCTTCCAGATGATGAAGATGACGCAGCACTTCACCGAGCTGTTCGACCACGGTGCGCGCGGTGACCAGGAACAATTGCCCCGCCGCCGTCAGCTCGATCGGCGTGCGCGAGCGGTTGACCAGCGTCAGCCCGAGCGCCGCTTCCAGGCTGCGGATCCGCCGGCTGAAGGCCGGCTGGGTCACGAAGCGCCGTTCGGCCGCCTGCGAGAAGCTGCGGGTGGCGGCCAGAGCACTGAAGTCCTCGAGCCATTTGCTTTCCAGATTCATCACGTCCTCCCGGACACGCACCAAAACAGGTCACACGTCTGCCGCGCACGCGGCGTCACACGGGCATTATGCCGAATGTGCATAGGGCAGTGTTTAACAGCATTGGCCCAAAAATTCCCACAAGCCTAGCATTCGCAGCGTTCCGGCACAGACCGGGTCCCTATCGAGATGATTTCTATCATGTCCTCCGCTGCATCATTCCGCACAGAAAACGACCTGCTTGGCACCCTCGAAGTCCCTGCTCAAGCGTATTACGGCATCCAGACCCTGCGAGCGGTGAACAACTTCCGTCTCTCGGGCGTTCCGATTTCGCACTACCCGAAGCTGGTTGTCGGTCTGGCAATGGTCAAACAGGCCGCTGCTGACGCCAACCGCGAGCTGGGTCACCTGAGCGAAGCCAAGCACGCTGCCATCAGCGAAGCCTGTGCACGTTTGATCCGCGGTGATTTCCACGAAGAGTTCGTGGTCGACATGATTCAAGGTGGCGCCGGTACCTCCACCAACATGAACGCCAACGAAGTGATCGCCAACATCGCGCTGGAAGCGATGGGTCACCAGAAAGGCGAGTACCAGTACCTGCACCCGAACGACGACGTGAACATGGCGCAGTCGACCAACGACGCCTACCCGACCGCGATCCGCCTGGGTCTGCTGCTGGGTCACGACGCGCTGCTGGCCAGCCTCGACAGCCTGATTCAGGCATTCGCGGCCAAGGGTGAAGAATTCAACCACGTCCTGAAGATGGGTCGTACCCAGCTGCAAGACGCCGTGCCGATGACCCTGGGTCAGGAATTCCGTGCTTTCGCCACCACCATGGGCGAAGACCTGGCCCGTCTGAAGACGCTGGCCCCGGAACTGCTGACCGAAGTGAACCTGGGCGGCACCGCGATCGGCACCGGCATCAACGCCGACCCGCGCTACCAGGCCCTGGCCGTACAGCGTCTGGCCCTGATCAGCGGTCAACCGCTGGTTCCAGCCGCCGACCTGATCGAAGCCACCTCCGACATGGGCGCCTTCGTACTGTTCTCCGGCATGCTCAAGCGCACCGCAGTCAAACTGTCGAAGATCTGCAACGACCTGCGCCTGCTGTCCAGCGGCCCGCGCACCGGCATCAACGAAATCAACCTGCCGGCGCGTCAGCCAGGCAGCTCGATCATGCCAGGCAAGGTCAACCCGGTGATCCCGGAAGCCGTGAACCAGGTGGCGTTCCAGGTCATCGGTAACGATCTGGCGCTGACCATGGCAGCCGAAGGCGGCCAACTGCAACTGAACGTGATGGAGCCGCTGATCGCCTTCAAGATCCTCGACTCGATCCGCCTGCTGCAACGCGCCATGGACATGCTGCGCGAGCACTGCATCGTCGGCATCACCGCCAACGAAGCGCGCTGCCGCGAACTGGTCGAACACTCGATCGGTCTGGTCACTGCACTGAACCCGTACATCGGCTACAAAAACGCCACCCGCATCGCCCGTATCGCCCTTGAAAGCGGCCGCGGCGTGCTGGAACTGGTGCGCGAAGAAGGTCTGCTCGACGAAGCCATGCTCGCCGACATCCTGCGCCCGGAAAACATGATTGCTCCGCGTCTGGTTCCGCTCAAAGCCTGAGCCGACGCGTGACTTGTAGCACCGCTCACCAGGTCGAGGGACTAGACACCTCTCACCTTTTGAGGGCTTGGGGATGATTCCCCGAGCCCTTTTTTTTAACTGTTTGCCAGAGAAAAACGTATGTCTGGGAACGGCTTTATGTGGGAGCGGGCTTGCTCGCGAAGGCGTCATATCAGTCGGCATCAATGAACCTGACACAGCGCTTTCGCGAGCAAGCCCGCTCCCACAAAAGAGCAGTCCCCATACAAGCCCGACGCCGGTAACGTCGGGTGTTTCAAAGCTTCGTTTCGTCGCTTGCACCACAACCGTGCAGACGGGCGCCGCACTGATCGGTATAGTGCCGCCCCTCTTCGCGTGAGCGGTCGTCGGTAACGAGGCCATAACCCATGCGAAACCCGAACTAATAACAAACCCGCGATATGGATCCGGGACGAACCCTCGCCTCGCCCGTTGTGCCGCACGCACACCGGTGTAACGCGATGTTTCCGACCATCCAGCATTTGCTTAAACAATAAACAGCGAGGAAAAATCCATGCTCGAAGTCATCAACGACTTCCTCTCAGGGAAAGTACTGATCGTGCTCATTGTCGGGCTCGGTAGCTACTTCACGATTCGCTCGCGTTTCGTTCAATTGCGCCACTTCTTCCACATGTTCGCGGTGTTCCGCGACAGCCTCAAGGGCAGCGCCGGGCAACTCAGCTCGTTTCAGGCCCTGATGCTCAGCCTCGCCGGCCGCGTCGGTGCAGGCAACATCGCCGGTGTCGGCATCGCCGTGACCCTCGGTGGTCCGGGTGCAGTGTTCTGGATGTGGGTGACCGCGCTGGTCGGCATGTCCAGCAGCTTCTTCGAATGTACGCTGGCCCAGGTCTACAAGCGCGCCGATGGCGACGGTTTGTACCGTGGCGGCCCGGCTTACTACATCCAGCACGGCCTGAAGCTCAAAGGCATGGCGGTGGTGTTCTCGATCCTGCTGCTGGTCACCTACGGCTTCGCCTTCATCGGCCTGCAGTCCTACACCGTGACCCACTCGCTGCAAAACGCCTTTGCCTTTGATCCGCAACACACCGGCATCGTCCTGGCAGTGCTGCTGGCCATCACCTTCATCGGCGGCATCAAGCGCATCGCTTCGGTGTCCGACCTGCTGGTGCCGATCAAGACCCTGGCCTACATCGGTGTGACCCTGTACGTGATCGGCACTCAGATCGAACACGTGCCAGCCATGCTGGTCACCATCTTCAAAAGCGCCTTCGGTCTTGACCCGGCTTTCGGCGGCCTGCTCGGCAGCGCGATCGTGATGGGCGTGAAGCGTGGCGTGTTCGCCAACGAAGCGGGCCTGGGCAGTGCGCCGAACGTCGCCGCCGTGGCCGCCGTGAAACACCCGGGTGCTCAGGGCGTGGTTCAGGCGTTCAGCGTGTTCCTCGACACCTTCGTGATCTGCACCTGCACCGCACTGCTGATCCTGCTGTCGGGCTTCTACACCCCGGGCTTCGAAGGTGACGGCATCGTCCTGACCCAGAACTCGCTGGCCGCCGTGGTGGGTGACTGGGGCCGCATGTTCGTCAGCGTCGCGCTGTCGCTGTTCGTCTTCACGTGCATCCTCTACAACTACTACCTGGGCGAAAACAGCCTGCAGTTCCTCACCCGCAACCGCGCTGCGCTGATGACATTCCGCGGCCTGGTGCTGGCGCTGGTGGTCTGGGGTTCGATGCAGGATCTGTCGACCGTGTTCGCCTTCGCCGACATCACCATGACCTGCCTGGCCTTCGTCAACCTGATGGCCCTGGCCTTGCTGTTCAAGGTCGGCATGCGCGTGATGCGCGACTACGATGCGCAGCGCCGCGCAGGCGTCGACCAACCGGTGTTCGACTCCAGCAAGTTCAGCGACCTGGATCTGGACCTGAAAGCCTGGCCTGCCAACCCGTCGGCCGACACCCAGGCCAACACTCAGCCGCAAGGCATCCCGGCAGCGCAACGCTGACGGGAGAATGACGGGCGCATCCCCTGCGCCCGTCAGTTAAAGTGCAATGCATTACCTGTGGGAGCGGGCTTGCTCGCGAAGACGGTGAATCAGTCGAAACATCTTTAGCTGACACACCGCATTCGCGAGCAAGCCCGCTCCCACCTGTCATCTCTTGTGGAGACCTTCAGATGATTGCCAATTCCTACCCTGCCGCCCAGCACGTCATGGTGCTGTACACCGGTGGCACCATCGGCATGCAGGCCAGCGCCAATGGCCTGGCCCCGGCGTCCGGTTTCGAAGCGCGGATGCGCGATTACCTGCACAGCCAGCCGGAGCTGGTGGTGCCGCAGTGGCGCTTTCGTGAAATGTCGCCGCTAATCGACAGCGCCAACATGACCCCGGCGTACTGGCAGCAACTGCGTGAAGCGGTGGTCGACGCCGTCGATGTGCAAGGCTGCGACAGCGTACTGATCCTGCACGGCACCGATACTTTGGCCTACAGCGCCGCAGCCATGAGCTTCCAGCTGCTCGGCCTGCATGCCCGCGTGTGCTTCACCGGCTCGATGCTGCCGGCCGGCGTCACCGACAGCGATGCCTGGGAAAACCTCAGCGGCGCACTGGTCGCCCTCGGCCACGGCCTGGCGCCGGGCGTGCACCTGTATTTCCACGGCGAACTGCTGGCCCCGACCCGTTGCGCGAAAGTGCGCAGCTTCGGCCGTCATCCGTTCAAACGTCTGGAGCGTCAGGGAGGCGGCGTGAAAGCCACGTCCCTGCCGGCAGCGCTGAACTACAACCAGCCGAAGCAACTGGCCAAAGTTGCGGTGCTGCCGCTTTTCCCGGGCATCGGCGCAGAAATCATCGACGGCCTGCTCGACAGCGGCATTCAGGGTCTGGTGCTGGAATGCTACGGCAGCGGTACCGGGCCGAGCGACAATCCAGAGTTCCTCGCCAGCCTCGGCAGGGCGCGGGATAACGGTGTCGTCGTGGTTGCGGTTACGCAGTGCCATGAAGGCGGTGTGGAACTGGATGTGTATGAAGCCGGCAGCCGCTTGCGTGGTGTTGGCGTGTTGTCCGGTGGCGGCATGACCCGCGAAGCAGCGTTCGGCAAGTTGAACGGATTGCTCGGTGCAGGTCTTGAGACAGCTGAAGTTCGGCGACTGGTCGAACTCGACCTGTGCGGCGAGCTCATCTGATGGCAACAGGCTGTGGGAGCCCCTCTGCTCCCACAGCCCGGCATGCAACTTGCTGCCGTTTCCGGCATCCCAAGGCTGGAAGATCCCATGCTCCACTCCCACCTCACCACTCTCAACGCCGTCTCCCTCGTGCTCAACACCTTCAGGGATCAAGGCCTGTCCAGCGAAGCACTGCTCGCCGGCAGCGGTATCAGTGCGGCGGATCTGAGCCGGGCCGACACCCGCATCACCACCAATCAGGAGATGCAGGTCTGCGCCAATGCGGTCGCGCTCAAGCACGACATCGGACTGGAACTGGGCCGGCGCATGCATGTTTCCTGCTACGGCATCCTCGGTTACGCGCTGCTGACCTGTGCCACCTTCGGTGACGCTTTGCGGCTGGCGATCCGTTATCCGGCGCTGCTGGGAACACTTTTCGAGCTGAGCCTGGAGGACGACGGCGAGCGCGTCTGGTTCGTTGCCGCCGATTACCGCGAAAGCCCGGCAATGGCGGTGTTCAATGCCGAGTTCTGCCTGGTGTCGTTGAAAGTCATCTGCGACGACCTGCTCGGCCATCCGCTGCCATTGCTGGCCGCTCGCTTCGAACACGCTGCGCCGGACTATCGCGACAGCTACGCCGAGCACTTCAAGGCGCCCGTGCATTTCGGCGCCAAAGACAACGCCTTCGCCTTCGACCGACGCTGGCTAGACCAGCCGCTGCCACTCGCCGACATCATCACCCATCAAGCCATGGCCGAGCGGTGCCGCAAGCAGAACATCGAGTTCACTGGCCGTCAGGCGTGGCTCGGGCGGATCCGTCAGTTGCTCAGCGCACAACTCAACGCCGCGCCGGGGCTGGAAGGTCTGGCGCAGCAGATGAACTGCTCGCCGCGTACATTGCGTCGGCATCTGAAGGACATGGGTTGCAGCTACCAGGAGCTGCTCGACGAACTGCGTTTCGAGCGGGCCAAGCAGATGCTTTGCGAGGATCAGTTACCGATCTACCGCATCGCCGAAACCCTGGGTTTCAGCGAGACGGCGAGCTTCCGTCACGCCTTCGTGCGCTGGAGTGGCGTGGCGCCGAGTCAGTTCCGACCACACGGTTAAACCTTCGAGGGGCGATATCAGGTCAGTATTTTTGGCCACATCAATCCCCTTTTGGCCTCTCTGGCCGTTCTCCGATTCGCCCCACGCCGCAACACTGGAGCCAACCGAATCAGCCCCTGCGGAGAACAACAAATGCTGACGATCTACTCTGACGATCACCACCTGCACCATGGCCGCTGCGAGTTGATCGACGGGCAACTCAAGCCTTGCTTCGAGATGCCGTCGCGTGCCGACCACGTGCTGCAACGGGTAAAAAATCAAAACCTCGGCCCGGTCGAGGCGCCGAAGGATTTCGGCCTCGGGCCGATCGAGCGCATTCACAGCCGCGACTACCTCGACTTTTTCAAAGGCGCGTGGGCGCGCTGGACCGAATTCAACACCGACGGCGATTTGCTGCCTTACACCTGGCCGGCGCGCACCCTGCGTCAGATCAAGCCGACCAGCCTGCACGGCCAGCTCGGCTATTACAGCTTCGACGGCGGCGCGCCGATCACCGCCGGCACCTGGCAAGCAGCGTACAGCGCGGCGCAAGTGGCGCTGACCGCACAAGCGGAAATCCAGCGTGGCGCCCGGGGTGCCTTCGCCCTGTGCCGTCCGCCGGGACACCACGCTGCCGGCGACTTGATGGGCGGTTATTGCTACCTCAACAACGCCGCCATCGCCGCGCAGGCATTCCTCGATCAGGGCCACAAGAAAGTCGCGATCCTCGACGTCGACTACCACCACGGCAATGGCACCCAATCGATTTTCTACGAGCGCAGCGACGTGCTGTTCACCTCGATCCACGGCCACCCGGAAGCGGAATTCCCGTTCTTCCTCGGCTACGAAGACGAACGCGGTGAAGGGGCCGGCGAAGGCTTCAACTTCAACTACCCGCTGCCGGCCGGTTCCGGCTGGGATGTCTGGAGCGCAGCGCTGGATCAGGCCTGCCAGGAGATCGATAACTACGGCGCCGACATCATCGTCGTGTCGCTGGGCGTCGACACCTTCAAGGACGATCCGATCTCGCAGTTCAAGCTCGACAGCCCGGATTACCTGGCGATGGGCAAGCGCATCGCGGCCCTCGGCAAACCGACCCTGTTCGTCATGGAAGGTGGCTACGCGGTAGAAGAAATCGGTATCAACGCGGTGAATGTGCTCGAAGGTTTCGAGCAATGAGCCGCTTCAAGTCCGCCACCTGATACCCCGACCCGCACACGCGGGTCTTTTTTTGCCTGCGATATTTATGTACCGCAACCGCTCCCGTCTCGCCCGCTACCTTGCTCGACCCGGCGCCGCTTCCGGCCGCCTGAGGTTCAATCAAGGAGATGGCCATGCCTGAAATCCCGACGCCCAGCGCTGTCGACGTACTGACCCAACTGGTGACCGGTCCGTCACTGTGGGAGGTCGCCACGAATACCTTGCGCCCGGCACTCAAGACCCTGTATCCGGAACTGGAGCTCGACCCGCGCCAGACCCTCGTGGTGACTCCGGTCTGGCAAATCGACGGAGATCGCGTGATTCCTGGCCGAAGCCGCTCCGAATCCCTGACCAATGTGCTGGTGCGTCTCGCACTTGGCGCGACCACCGTCACCTGGATCGATGGGGAGCATTACCTTGTCCGGCGCTCGACGAATGAGCAACCGGTCACGCTGGCGGTCAAGATCGATGCGCTCGCCCGCTTGATCAACGAACTCGCGCCACTGCTGTTCGTGGCTTATCAGGAACAACAGATCGATTACTGGAACGAACCCACAGGCCTGTCGCATCCGCGCTGGTATTCGTTGTCGGACGCCTTGCGTGCACTGTGGGACGTCAAGGATACAACCGACTGGGACGAACATCGGCTGGCCATGGCCCGGGCCGTTTTCGCCGATCCTGACAAAACGCAGCGCCTGCTACGGGACAAGTACAAGACCCGCGCGTACCTGATCGATGTCGACGCGGGTGACGAGGTGCAACGCCGCCATCTCCACGTCCTCGACACCGCCGTGCTGGTCGGCTCGGTAGCCGGGCGCACCCTGATCCTGAGCCACTCACTGCCGCTGGGTTTCCAGCGCTTCGACTCTTTCGAGGAGCTGGGCGAGGCTATCAGGAACGCGTATCCGGCAAAGGCTGTTCCGGTCTCGCTGAACTGGCGGCTGATCGAGCCGGAGGGCAATTTTTTTGATCGCCAGGCCTGCATTCTCATCGCTCTGGAAGCAGACGCCATCGGCGCGCTCGGGTCGCCGCCCTCGACCCGGCCGGGCGTTCTACCGCATCCGGGCACGCTCGGCAGACACACCGCAGAGCTGCCACCGCAACTCCAACCCCAGGCCGAGCACTTGCGACCACTGCTGCCGTCCTGGCTGGACCAGGCCAGGGCCGATGACCAGACCTGCTACAGCCGCCACCTGCTGGATCTGGTGCTGATACAACACCAGAACGCCGGCAAGACGTTCCAGAACGAAGTCCCCGACCTGCGCACTTTCACCCTCGAAGCCCTGAGCGCACAGATCCGCAGAGAACAACCCCAGACAAACGATGTAAGGGTCGACAACCTCGAAATCAGCATTACCAGCCTGGTGGTCTGGGGCACGTTCATGTGGCCGGGCAATACCGAGACCCTCACGCTGTCCCTCACCGATCTCGCCTTGCAGAATCTGGCCGGGCTGCCGCCGGGCAACAAAGTCGTGCGCTGCAAGGACGGCACTCCGGTGCCTGACTGGATGAGTGCCGATTATCTGGAAAGGCTCGTGACCACCGTCGACATCGGGGCCCGTTACCCGGCCATGCTGAAACGCTGCCTGGTCGAGGACAGCACGCGGGCCTCCACCCTGCAGCAGCTTTACACTCGACAGTTATCCGCCGAGCTGCCACTGCTGGCGTTGCAACACAAGATCCGTGGCGAAATGGATATCGACGAAAGAGGCTATCGGTACATTGTCGCTGCACTGGCCGACACCGCCAGCGAACGGCAAGTGGATGGGCAGCAGATCGTTGTCCGCCCGCTGGCTTTCATTGTCGGCCAGCGTCCGCGTGACATCGTTGCCAATATGTTCATCATCGGTCCGCGTCAGACCGATCAGGGCCCCTGCCTGCTTTACCGGCCTCTGCTCGATCCGCCACTGATCCAATACGCCAGCCCCGCCAACCTGCTATACGCAATCAAGCATTCACGCTCGATTCGCCAGGCGGTACTGGCCTGGTTGCCTGACGACGTGCGCTTCAATTACGAGCAGTACGTATTTCCCGCCAGGCTGCCTTCGATCTGGACGATTCCCCAATCGCTGGTCGATCCGAGCGCCGCCCTCGATATGAGCGGTCCTGTTTCGTTGGCCAGCGACGTGATCGAAGACCCGATTTTGCCAGCCCTGTTCAACGCCAATGTGCAAGCCATGCTCACCCAGTCGGACCGGCAGTCGGTATCCAACGCTGAAGCACGCTGGGCTTCGCTGAAGAATGGTGGCTGGCGGATTTTCAATGCGGCGCTGCCGTTCCTGGGGCGCAGCGTGGGGACGGCGGCGTGGATCTGGCAGATCATCGATGACTTGCAGGCAATGAATGACGCCGCCAATGAGGCTCCGGCCCGACTCGACTGGAGCGCGCTGGCCGACATCCTCCTGGCACTGGGCATGGTACTGGCCCACAGGGCCGCTGTTGGCAGAAGGCCGGTCCATGAATCACCGGCGTCGCCGCAAACCGTCGTTGAAACACCTGCCCGAACGCTATCCCCGGCCATCAAGGTGCTGCGCCTGCCGGACATCGGCGACCGCGAACTGTCCGCCAGCCATGACATCTCGGTCAACGCTATCGGCGCTCTGGACCGCTCGCAACCGGGGCTTGGCTCGCTGCTCGACAGCCTCCAGGTCCCCAGGCCCGAAGGCCTGGGTGATGCCCAGGGCGAGGGCCCGTACCAACACCTTCATGCCCATGGGCACGCCTGGTATGCAGCAGTCGGTCAGCGCTGGTTCGAGGTGATCGTGAATGACGACGAACGTGTCCAGATCAGCGATTCGCGCCAGCAGCCTGCGCGTACCGGGCCGCTGCTGACTCACAATGCCGACGGTCAGTGGTTCGTCGATCTTCGCCTGCGCCTCAACGGTGGCGGCCTGCGCAGCCGGCTCAGGAAACTGCAGGACGATAACCGGGCGCGGCTGATTCAGATGAAGGCAGCGCTCACCGACTTCGACGCCACCTTGCAGGCCAAACAGACCCAGCTCAAAGAGGTGCGTGAGGCCATGCTGCAGGCCACCCCCGATAACCGTCCGAGCGCCCGGGAGCAGTTTCTCGACACCCTGGAGGTGCAGATCAGGGCGTACGGTGAGCATATCCAGCAGCTCAAGGCCATGAACGTCGTCGAACCTATCCCCAATTACCGTACCGCCATGATCGAGCGGTTATCACTGCAGCTGTTTCTGGTGCAATCCTGGCTCGACGAACAATCGTCCGAATTCCGCAGCAGCCTGAGCACTACCCTGGCGTTGCTTGACGAGCCCTCGGCACCCTTGTCGGCAGAGCGCAACGCGCCTTTTACCAAAGCCAGTGACATGACCCAGGGCATGATCGACAAGATCGAATACGCCCGTAGCCGACTCGATGAACTGAGCCTGCTGGGCAGGGACGCCCTTGAAGTCACGCGAGACTACAAGGCGAAACTCCCCCGCTACACGATCGATGACCTCAAGCTGCTGCAAATCACGCTGGAGCAGGAGCTGTGCATCAGGCCGGACCTGACACAAGAGCCGGTCGATGCGCGGCTGGCGCTGGAAAACCTGATCGATGATGCGGCGCTGAACATCCAGAGTTCTCTGGAAGTGAGCAACGAGGAGAGTCTGCAAAATCTGAGTCAGCGGATCGAGACGATGAGCAATCTGGCCGAACAGTTCGTCGCTGTCGATCAGCGCTTTGCAGACCTGCTCGTCGAGTATCCGGAGCAACTGCTTGCCGATCGCATCGAACAGGTACGCCGGCGCGTTGCCGGATTTGCCGACAGGACGGTCGACCGGCTGGTGAACCTGCTGCGCGACAAACGACAGTTCGATCCCGTACCGGGCCCTTCGAAACCATCGACGGCGTCGGCCAAAAAGGTCATCAAGACCCGTTACAAGGGCACGGTCGTCGGTGAACCACGCAAGGACGCCAGTGGCCGGGAAACCGATCTGGTCGACGTGCGCGCGCCCCTGACGGGCAAGATCATCGCCACCTTTCACGAAAAGAGTCCGGGTGTCTGGCTCGAAAGGGTCACACCCAAACCCGTGTCAAAAGGACCGGCACCCAGCCTGCACCGCTGTATCGAGGAAGGCCAGGCACTGATCGATGGCCTGCCTGCCTTTCACCGGCGCGCGGAGGCCCACATCAACCGGGCCGCGCGCATTCCGAGCGAAATTCAGGATCTCTACTACCTGCATGCCGACCGGCTGCGCGAAGCGAGGGATGCAATCGACCGGGCCCTGACCGCGCGCAATCTCACCGATGATCGCAATGCCACGGCCAGCACCCTGAACAGAGAACTCGCCGATGCCGCCACCGCGCTTTATCAACGCGGCCAAAGCGCACGCATCCGGATCATCAAGCAGCAACCACCCACCGCGGCCCGTGTCGAATGGCTCAAGAGCAAGGGCCAGGTAGACATCTCGAAAGCCACTGCCCGGCAGCGGCTCAAGGGCTCCGGGAAGGGTTACCTGGACGAGTACGAGGTGCTCGATCACGAAACCCACGCGGTTCTGTGGTACGCGCACTTCCACTACAGCGGAATCAATGATCCGGTGACCGCCTTCAACGCCGCGCACCTGAAAACCGTAGAGCAACGCCGACTGGGTGGACGCTTCGATCCACGCACCACCGGCAACCAGGAACTCATCGCCATTTACCGCGGTGAAATCAATCGTGCGCAGGCCGCTGCGCTGTTCTTTTCCTGACGCCGGTGCGCCGGTGCCCGCGAATTTGGGGCATCGGCGCACCGGCATATATCTATGCACCGCCCTGCCCGATGCCCGCACGGATAACGTGCGTCGCATCAGGGCCGCCAGCCGCGCTGCCCTTTCACACGGGATCTGAACCATGACTGAAACCGCCGCCGGCACCACGCCTGCCTCTTCCCCGTTTTTGCTCGAACAGAGCCGGCTGATCGATCTGATCAGCCAGGGCCCGACGCTGAATCAGGTGGCCTCGACGCTACTGCAACAGGCGCTGGGAAAGCACTATGCACACCTGCAGATCGACCCCGATCACACCATGCTCGCCACTCCGGTTTGGCGCGACGATGAACAAGGGTTCGCGATCGAGTCTTTCCGGTTCGAATCCCTGACCCACGCGCTCATCCGACAGAGTGTCGAGAAAACCCGAGCGAACCTGATCGAAGGCGAACATTTCCTGACGGTCACGCCGGACGCCCAACCGGCCACTCACCTGGCCGTCGACATGGATGAGCTGACATCGCTGCTCAACGAGCACGCCGCATTCTTTTTCATCGCCTTCGCACAGCAACAACTCGACTACTGGAATGGAACCGGCGCACATCGCCCCCGCTGGCAGGAGCTGTCCGACACATTGAAAACCGCCGTGGACGTGCAATCCGCTGTTGGCTGGGATGCCGACGCCTGCGCCCTTGGGCAGTGGGTGGCCAACCATCCGGAAAAGCCCATGCGTCAATCGACGCTAAACGGATTCAGCCAGATCCGCGCCTGCCTGCTGGATATCGACCTGGTCGAGGGCTCGAACACCACCCACTTGACCATCGCAGGCGCGATCGTGCTGACCGCGACCGTCAAACAGCGCGAACGGTTTTTGATGTACACCATCGGCGCCGGCCACGAATCGTTTTCGTCCCTCGCCGAACTGGGAGAGTCACTGCCCGGACGCCTCGACCTGGACCTGAGCGGGCGCAGCCTCGAGTGGCGACTGGTGGAGCCGCAGGAGAACATTTTCGACAGTTGTACGTGGGCATTGGTGAACATTCAGCTGGACGACATCAAGGCCCTTGATCCCGCCAACCGCCCCGTCGTTCCGACTGCCCTTTCCTCGCCATCGCACAACAGGCATTTAAGCGGCAGGGACCATGCCCGGCTCAGCCAGTTGAACCGGGCCATTCCCAAGTGGCTTTACACAGGATCGATCCGTGATTTTCAGGCTTACACACGCTACATCGTCGAACTCGGAAGGCTTCATAAGGAGGAACCGAGTGATAACGTCGGACAGCCTCTGCTTTCGATCAAGTCCTACGCCCAACAACAGATGCGCGAGGCGATTGTCGCCGACAAGGCTGCCGAAGACGCCGCCTCGCTGCCGCTCGACGATCTGCAGATAACCGTCACTCACAGCTTCGAGGTTGCCGGCCTGACCCTGCCCAACCCGCTGGAGCAGGAACATCAGACCCTCGGCGAGTTCGCCCTTGAAAACACCACGCCGTATCTCGCCAGCGTCGCGTTCACCAATGGCCATGGCGTGCCGGCATGGTTGACCGTCGACTACCTGACGCAGATGGCAGAGCAGGTCGATATTGGAGGCCATTATCCGGCACTGATAAAAAAGGCACTGATCGACGACCCGCAACAGGCCACCCGCCACAGGGCCCGCTACCGGCGCCAGCTGCCGACCCTGTTGCCGCTGTTGGCCCTGGAGTGCAAGCTCCGGCATCGAGGCGATGTCGACGAGCGCGGTTACACGTATATCTGTCAACTGATGGCATCCATCAGCGCGGGGCAGTCCGACACCGAGCCCGGCGTGTACATCCGCCCTTTGGCCTTCAGGCCTCGATTCCGCTTGAGCAACGTGACCGACACGGTGGCCAACACGTTCATCATCGGGCCGCGCGAGCCGGAGCTGGGCCCCTGTCTGCTTTACCGGCCATTGTCGGACACCCCGCTGCGGCAGTTCGCTTCGCCGCAAAACCTGCTCTACGCCATTTATCAGCCTGGAGAGTTGCGAGACTCGGTGCTGGCCTGGCTGGCCAGCCCGTCGCTGAGTTTCGAATACGCCCAGTTTGTTTTTTCCAGCGGCATTCCGTCACCCTGGATCATTCCCCGGATGGCGTTCGAGCCCTTTATCCACTTCGACTTGATCGGCCCGATCGGACTGGACGATACGCCGCTGACCGGCGATATCCTCGACGCCCTTCACACTGCCAACAGCCAGGCGCTGGCCGAACTGGCCGACCGCCAGTCAGTCTCCAACAGCGAACGTCGGCGAGCCTTGCTCGCGAACAGCGGCTGGGCGGTGTTCAGTATCGCGTCCAATTTCATGGTTGGCGCAGCAGGCACCGCCGTGTGGGTCTGGCAAACCATCGAACAGATCCAGCAGGCAATCGATGCCCGGGAACAGGGAGACACACTGGTGGAGTGGCGCTCCGTCGGAGACATCCTGCTGACCCTCGGCATCATCCTGACGCAGCACATCGCCACGCTGCGCAGTCGTACGCCCCTGGCGCTGTTCGAGACCTCGGCTGAACAGACACTGGAAGAGATGCCCGCCGTTTCCGGTACTTTCCCGCCAACGCCGCCGACCATCCGTTTCAACGCAAACGCCATGACCGACGTGATTGCCCCGAACCATCTGTCGAGCGTCGAGCCAGGCACTCTGGTACGCCCGTCGACCAGCGCCGGATTCACGGCCATGCTGGAGCGTTTCCAAATACCCGAACCGGATCTGGACGGACATTCGATTTCCCCGGTCAGCCACCTCTACACCCTCGGCGACCGGCTATGCGCACGCGTGGGAGCGCGCTGGTTTCAAGTGACGGCCCCCGACAATGAACCGGTCTGCATCGTAGACCCGGCCGACCCTTCGCATACCGGCCTGGCCATCAAATTCGATGACACGCTGGGTGAGTGGCACTGGGACCCGAAACTGCGACTGCGCGGAGGCAGCCCGACCGGGCGAATCGAGGCGCTGCGGCGCGCCAAGGCGCAAAACAAGGAAAAAGCCTGGACGGCCCTTCATCAGTTCATGGCGCAGGAAGTGACCCGCAAAAACGCCGTGAGCAGCGCCCTGCTCGAGTTGCCACGGGACGGTTCCTCGAGTGAATTCGAACCCAGGGCCCAACGCTACCTGGCGTTGGCCGAGGCGCTGGGTGACGAATACACCCAGGCGCTCGGACACCTGGAAACCTGGCGTCAGAGCGGAGGCGGTGGCGTGTTCTATCAGTCCCAACTGATGCGCCTGACCGCAGAACAACACCGATGCCTGGGCGGTGCACTGCGCCTGCAGATGCGTGTCTATGCACAAATGACCGAAAAATTCGCCAACAGTGCAAGCACAGATATCTCCCTGTCACGGGACGAACAGATCGATATCACCACCCGAGCCACGGCACTGAGCGACCAGATGATCGCCCGACGGCAGGTTCTGCGTCAGTCGCTGGACACCCTGGGACAACTGGCGGGGATTTCGAGCAAAGTGGGGCACGATCTGGAA
This sequence comes from Pseudomonas sp. 3-2, assembly GCF_019710535.1. Lineage (NCBI taxonomy): Bacteria > Pseudomonadati > Pseudomonadota > Gammaproteobacteria > Pseudomonadales > Pseudomonadaceae > Pseudomonas > Pseudomonas sp. 3-2. The sequence continues at coordinate 6,343,118 of NZ_CP081200.1, forward strand.
CGGCTGCTTCCGGCGTTCACCGATCTGGACCTCAAGGCCAACGAAATCAGCATGGCTTACGAATGGTGCGTGCGCGAACAGCCCGGCCCGGCCATGGAAGATGCCCGAGAAGCCGTCAACCTCATCACCGGCAACGCTTCGACTGCCAGCCATGACCTGATCGAGCTGACCAGGGCTGAACCCGTCGCCGGCGGGCAGCGCCAACGAATCGAGCAATTGGCCCGCTTGAACGACCGCTTCGCCAGCCTCGCGCAAGAGATCGAGCAATTGCCCGCCGCCCACCCGGGACTGTTCGTGCAGGCGCGACTGGATCGCATCCATGAGCTGATCGGTGAATTCCATGCGTTGGCCGGAGCGCGTCTGGTCGCAGAACTACCGGAGCGCACCGAGCAGCCGGTCGTGTCCGTTTCGCAGCCGGGACCGTCGACGTCGAGACCCAGGGTGAAGGTCAGCAAGAGCCGCCCTCGTCAGGGCGCCAGCGAATCGTCACGCGAGAGCGAAGAGTCCGGTGCCATCAGGGAAATCCCCTTTATCAAACTGTCGCGTTCGCGGCTCCCCAAAAAATCCGATGCCGTCGATGTCATCGCGCGGGCATTGGAACTGAATCTGAAAATCAACGAGTTCAACCGTACAACCCGGGAAGATGCCAAACGTCCCGGCCGCATTCCAGCGGACATTCGTGACATGTTCGAACAGCAATCGGTCAGGCTCACGCAAACGGCCAGCGACGTCGACGCTGCGCTCGCAGCCCAGCAAAGGGCTGGGCGCCCCCCTCTGCCGGTGGCCTCTCTCAGTCAGGAACTACGCAACGGAGCGCAACGCACCCGGACCGAAGGTATCAGCACCTATGCCGCGATGCTCAAGCAACGCAAACCCCGGGAGGCGTACTTTCACTGGCTGTATGACAACGGGCTGGTGGAGGTGGTCAAGGATGAACGCGGACGCATCCGCACCCGGCAACGCGGGGATTATTTTCAGGAATACCGGATCCTCGACAAAGCCCGCAATAATGAACCGCTCTGGGTGGCGCATTTCCATTACGACGCCCTGAAGGACCCCGACGCGAAATACACCACCGCCCACCTCAAACCCGCCGAGCCCTACTTGCAAACGCTCGACGCGGCGACGCGGCAATCCTTGAGCACGTTCGATGCGGTCGAGAATGCGCTGCGTAAAATTGTCGATCCGGTGGTTCGGGACCTGTTCCTGAAGCCGCAGCCCCGCGACCCGGTCGACGATTGAAGTCACGTCGCAGGCTCACACCCGCCAGGCCCGGCGCAAACGGCCCAGCGCCGAATCGATCGCCGGCTCCGGGACGGCGGCGAAACCCAGCACCAGACCGGCTCGCCGATCGAGCGGGGTCAGCGAGTCGGGCAGCCAGTAGTTACTCAATCCGCTGATCTCAACCTCTATGCTGCGCGCCAGTTCGATCAGCTGGCGCTCGCGCTCGACGCTCTCCACCGGCACCGTCAAATGCAGGCCGGCGGAGACCGCGGGCAGCGGGCCGACACCCTCGACCTCCTGCGGCCAGCCACTCATCAAGGTGTCGCGCCGGCTCAGGGCGGCTCGGCGCATCCTGCGGATATGCCGCTGAAAATGGCCGGCGGCCATGAACTCGGCCATCACCGCCTGAGTGCTGACTTCGGAATGCCGTACGTCTACCGCGCGACGTTGCGAGAAAGCCTCGACCAGGCCCGGCGGCAACACCAGATATCCCAGGCGCAAGGCCGGAAACGCCACTTTGCCGAAAGTACCCACGTACAACACCCGTCCTTGCCGGTCGAGTGCAGCCAGAGGGGCCAGTGGCGCACCGGTGTAGCGGTACTCTCCATCGTAATCATCCTCGACGATCCAGCCCTGAGTGCGCTCGGCCCAGGCCAACAGTTCGAGACGACGGGCCAGGCTCATGACCACTCCGGTCGGGTATTGATGGGACGGCGTGACATACGCCACCCGGCAGTCTTCGGCGGCGGCCAGGGCCGTGCAGTCGATGCCCTCTTCGTCCACGGCAATGCCATGCAATCGACCACCGGCCAGCGCGAACGCATGACCCGCTGCGCGATAGCCGGGATTCTCGATGCCCACCCCGGCGCCCGGTTCCACCAGCAACTGTGCACAAAGGCTGATTCCCTGTTGTGCGCCACTGGTGATCACAATTTGTTCAGCCGAGCACTGCATACCCCGCGAACTGCGCAAATAAGCGGCAATCAGACCGCGCAGGCGCGCATCGCCTGCCGGATCGCCGTAACACAGCTGCTGCAAATCGGGTTTGCGCCAGAACGCCGCGTTCAGCTTGGCCCAGACGTCGAACGGGAACAGATCGAAGGCCGGAACGCCGACCCGGAATGCTCGCGGCGGACCGCTTGGTGGCGTCGGTAAATGGTTCTGTTCAAGCCGCTGCAACGCACCGCTGTGGATAACTTTGCTGGATAAATCACCAGTGGAATCTAACGAAATTGTGGATAAGGCTGTGGGTAAGCCTGTTGAAAACCCTGTGGATACTTTTGTGGATAGTTTTTTCGCGGGCGCCAGCGATTGCGGTAATTGCGCCACGTAAGTGCCGTCCCCGACCCGCCCTTCGATAAAGCCTTCGGCATACAACTGATCGTAGGCACGCACCACGCTGTTGCGGGAAATCGCCAGTGCTGCCGCCAGATCACGGCTCGCCGGCAACCGCGTGCCGCTGGCCAGGCGCCCGTCGAGTACCCGCAGGCGCAAGGCCTGGTAGAGCTGACGGCTCAGGCCTTTGCGGCGGTCGAGTTCGATACCGGCAGGGTTGAACGGCAGCGACAGTGTGGTCGGATCGGGCATGACAATGGACCTATGAAATTGGTCATCAATGGCTCTTACAACAGACCAATAGCCTGCCTACGATGCAGGCATTCGCCAAGGAAGTTTTCTCCATGTACACACCCCGCGCCTTTGCCATCGACGACCTGTCCCAACTGCACGAACTGATCCTCGCCACCCGCCTCGCCATATTGGTCAGCCACGGCGAGCAAGGCTTGCAGGCCAGTCATGTGCCGGTGCTGCTGCATCGTGAACAAGGTCCGAACGGTACGCTGTACGGGCATCTGGCCAAGGCCAATCCGCAGTGGAAAGACCTGCGCGACGGCGCCGAGGCCCTGCTGATTTTCCCCGGTGCCGATGCCTACGTCAGCCCGGGCTTTTACCCGAGCAAGGCCGAGCACGGCAAAGTCGTGCCAACCTGGAACTACGTCGCCGTGCACGCCTACGGTCACGCCGAAACCTTCAGCGATGGCGGTCGGCTGCTGGATATCGTCAGCACCCTCACCAATCGCCATGAAGCGGGCCGCGCCCAGCCCTGGTCGGTCGACGATGCCCCGGCCGATTACATCGACGGCATGCTCAAGGCCATCGTCGGGTTCGCCATTCCGATCGATCGCCTCGAAGGCAAGCGCAAGCTCAGCCAGAACCGCAGCGCCGAAGACATCGCCGGCGTGCGCGAAGGCCTGGCTGCCAGCTCCGACATCAACGATCAAACCCTCGCTCACTTGATGCGTTAAGGAAATCACCATGAGTCAGATCGATATCCGCCCGGTCAGCGCCGCCGATCACGCGGCCTGGCTGCCGCTGTGGCAGGCCTACCTGCGCTTCTACAACACTGAATTGCCGGACGCCGTCAGCGAGAGCACCTGGCAGCGCTTTCTCGACCCGAACGAACCGACCCACGCCGCCCTCGCCTGGGCCGGCGGCAAAGCGGTGGGCATGGTGCATTTCATCTACCATCGTTCGAACTGGAGCATCGAGAACTCCTGCTACCTGCAAGACCTGCTGGTGGAGCCGCAAACCCGTGGCACCGGCGTCGGTCGCCTGTTGATCGAACACGTCTACGCCACGGCCAAGGCCGACGGTTGCTGCAAGGTGCACTGGCTGACCCACGAAACCAATGCCACGGCGATCCAGCTCTACGAGCGCATCGCCGAACGCCCGGGTTTCATCCAGTTTCGCAAAGCCATTTAAGGAGCCACGCGCATGACCATTTCTCTCGCTGACTGGAAAGGCGTGCCGCCGCCCTCGACCACCCTGATCGAAGGCCGCTTCATCCGCCTGGAAAAGCTCGACCCGGCGCGCCACGGCGACGACCTGTTCAATGCCCTGCAAGGCCCCGGCGCCGACCCGAAGCTCTGGGATTACTTGCCCTACGGCCCGTTCCTGGAACGCAGTGCCTTCAATGACTGGCTGAACAACCACGCCGCCCACAGCGATCCGTATTTCTTCAGCGTCATCGACCGCGCCAGCGGCCAGGTGCAAGGCATCCTCAGCCTGATGTCGATCGTCCCGGCTCAGGGCCGCACCGAAATCGGCCACGTCACCTTCGGCGCCCCGATGCAGCGCTCGCCGAAAAGCACCGAGGCGGTCTACCTGCTGGCCAGGGAATCCTTCGCCCTCGGCTACCGCCGCCTGGAATGGAAATGCAACAACGGCAACGCCCGCTCCAAATACGCGGCCGAGCGCCTGGGCTTCAGCTTCGAAGGCGTGTTCCGCCAACACATGGTGGTCAAGGGTCAGAACCGCGATACCGCGTGGTACTCGATTCTGGATTCGGAATGGCCGGCGATTGCGGCCGGGTTCGAACGTTGGTTGAGCGATGAGAATCAGACGGCGGATGGGCAGGTGAAGGGGTTGGTCGAGTGCCGCGGTTGAGCCAGTGAACGTAGAAGAGCGCAGCCTGCGGCATCTCATTCAAGCGATGTCCAAGGCTGCGATTTCGACTCTGCACCACCGTCGGATCTGCAATGAATTGCAGATGAACGTCCAAATCTGAGGCCTGAACTGCAAAAGAATGCACATAGGCCGTACATCATTCTGTAAAAACCCTCCGCTATACAGGACGCCCCCGCTTATAACAAAAAGGACGTTCTGCCCATGCCCTTCCCGCCCCAGCGCCTGTCGCTTGCCATTGCCCTGCTGATCGCCACCAGCGCCGCCCACGGCAAGACCGTGCAGATCGACACCGCCACCACCGCGTCGCAAACATTGGGCGGTAAAGACACACTGACGATTTCGGCGCCGGGCAGCATCACCAACAGCGGCAAGGCTGTGAGCCTCAAGGACGGCACCAGCGGCGTCGGTGTGATCATCAATAACGCCGGCAAGATCATTTCCAGCGGCGGCCGGGCTATCGACAGCAGCGGCGATCTGACCCAGGCACGCAACTACGCGATCTACAACCGCAGCGGCGGGCAGATTCTCGGTTCCAACGACGCGATTCGCATCGACAGCAACTTTGTCAGCGGCAGTCTGTTGATCGACAACAGTGGCACCATTCGCTCGACCACCGGCCAAGGCCTCGATCTGGATGCGTTGCGCAGCGACGGGGTAAAAACCACGATCATCAACCGCGCGGGCGGGCTGATTCGTGGCGACGCCAGCGACGGCATGAAGACCGGCGCCAATGCGACCATCAGCAACTACGGCGAGGTCTCCACCGGTGACTCGCACAACGCCGACCAGAAATTCGACGGCATCGATATTGACACCGCGACCGGCGTCAGCGTGACCAACTACGGCGTGATTTCCGGCGGCCGCCATGGCATCACCACCGACCTGGGAGCGACGCTGGTCAACTACGGGCAGATCACCGGGCGCAACGGCTCCGGTTTCGGCTCCGATGGCGACGGCACGGTGATCAACCACGGCACCATCACTGGCGCGTATTCCGGGCTGCAACCCAATGGCGACGGCGACGGCGTGGACATCGACAAGATCGCCCACATCGAAAACTACGGCACCATCCAGGGCGTCGGCGCCGGCGGTGTGGACAAGGGTGGTTTCGCCAATGGCAGTGAAGGCATTGCCCTGGGCGGCGGTTACATTCTCAACGCCAAGGATGCACTGATCAGCGGCGCCAACAGCGCCATTCTGGTAGATGACGGAAGCGGCGGTGCAGGGCTGGCGGCCACCACGCTGGAGAACTACGGCACTATCCAGGGCCTCAACGGCTTCGGCGTGAAATTCGTCGGAGAGTTCGCCGACAGCGTGATCAACGGCGGCACGATCAGCGGCAGCAACGGCCTGGCGCTGGACCTGGGTGGCGGCAATGACAGCCTGACCCTGCGCAGCGGCAGCCGCTTTGTCGGCGTGGTCGACGGTGGCAGCGGATATGACCGCGTGGTGATGGACGACGCGGCGGGCGGCAGCTTCGGTGCCAGCCGCAATTTCGAATGGCTCGAGATCAAACAAGGCGCCTGGACGCTCACCGGCAGCGGCGACTTCAGCGACGGCGGTGCCGTGCGCAACGGCGCCACTTTGGTCAACCAGGGTGGCATCGCCGGCAACCTGACCGTGGACGCCGGTGGTGTGTATGCGGGTGGTGGTTCGGTGGGCAACCTCAACGTCAATGGCACGTTGCGCACCGACACCCGCCTCGGCACCGCGACCATCGTGCACGACTTGAACATGGGCGGCGCATCCACCCTCGCCTACGGCGTCAACGCCGATGGCAGCAGCGCACCGGTTCAGGTTGGCGGCACGGCCAACCTCAACGGCGCGACGCTGGCGGTCAATCCCGGTAGCGGCACTTATCCGTGGCAGAGCCATTACACAGTGCTGCAGGCAGCGCGGGTCAACGGCACGTTCGGCGCGGTCACCAGCGACTACGCGTTCCTCACGCCGACCCTCGCCTACACACCAACGCAGGTCGACCTGACCTATACCCGCAATGACGTGGCCTTCAATGAATTCGCCGCCACCGGCAACGGCAGCAACGCCGCCAACAGCCTGGCCTCGATCGGCAAGAACAATGCGCTGTACAACGCCCTGCTCAACACCACTCAATCCAGCGCGGGCGCGGCCATCGAGCAACTGGCCGGCGCCAGCAACGCCAACCTCACCAGCGCCACCCTCGGCGCCAGCAGCCAGGTTGGCAGCAGCATGCTCTCGGCCATGCAGCAAATGGGTGGCAGTCCCGGCTTGATGGTCGGTCTTGATCAGCGTGATACGCCGATCCTCGCGGCTAACGGCGTTCCGTCCGAAGCTCGAAACCTTAATGACCCGAATGCCCGGGGCCGGCTCTGGCTGCAGGCCATCGGCGGCTACGGCAAGCTGGATGGCGAACACGGCAGCAGCGGTCTGGAACAGCGCACCAAGGGCAGCGTGCTCGGCGCCGACTGGGCGCTGAATCCACAATGGCGACTGGGCGTGCTCGGCGGCTATTCGAAGACCGACCTGGACGCCACCGGCGTCGACGGCAATGTCGAGAGCTGGCACGCCGGCGTTTACGCGCTGCATCAAAACGGCCCGCTGGCCCTGCGCCTCGGCGCGGCGTACAGCGGCCATCAGGGCGAAAGCAAACGCACCATCGCATTCAATGGTTTCAGCGATCGTCCCAAAGGCGATTACGACGCCGACAGCCAGCAAGCCTTCGCCGAACTCGGCTATGCCATGGGCACTGGCCGGCTCAGCGCCGAACCGTTCGCCAGCCTCGGCTACCAGCGCTATCACCGCGAGCGCTATCAGGAAAAGGGCGGCGCGGCGGCCTTGCAGGTCGACAGCCAGACTCAGGACAACTTCAGCAGCACCTTCGGCGTGCGCCTGGCGCACCTCGGCTCGCTGGACAATGGCATGAGCCTGACCCCGCGCATGGCCGCTGGCTGGAAGCACACCTACGGCGATGTCAGCAGCTCGACCCGTCAGGCCTTCGTCGTGGGTGGCACCGCATTCAGCGTCGATGGCAGTTCACTGGATCGTGACAGTCTGGTGCTGGAAGCAGGGCTGGATCTGGGCGTTTCGGCACGACATACGCTGGGGCTGGGATACAGCGGCGAGATTGGCAGCAACAGCCGTAATCACGGGTTGATCGGGCAGTGGCAGATGAGTTTTTGAGATTTCGCCAATCCGGATTTCAGCGGGCGTTGTAGGTAAAGGCGTCTGGTCGATCGGGTAATCATGGCGGGTTCATTACCTGCCAGCGCCCGGGCTACAAAAGCAGGCGTCATCGCCTGCATCCGACTCGGAATTGCCCGGCATCGGAGGACCGGCGTCGACTTTTACAGTTTGGCCTCATTTCACCTGAGGCGAACGGAATGCCCATTCAATGCAAATACAAGCTCCAACATCTTGTCCTGGCGGTTGCGCTGGCAGTCGGTTGCGTGGAATTTTCTCTGGCGGAGCAGTCGGAGCCCGACGTGCCGGTGGTGAAAGAGGTGAAACCCAAGAACCCGCGCAAACCTAAGGACAAACCTACTCCACTCAAGGTCGCTGAAGAAACAACGCGTGAGGAAAGGATCGCTCCACCCTTGGAAAAAATCCCCGTCAGCACCGAGATTCCCGTGGTACCCGCTCACCCAGCCGACGACATTCCATCCAAAACAGTCGCCACGACAGAGAGTGGCAGCGCGCTCGAAGAAAGCCTGGAAAAACCAGCGCCCTTACCGGAACCGGTCCTGGCCGAAACGCCCGCAGCTCAACAAGCCCCAGTGGCTGACCAGCCACCGTCAACGGACTCCCCTTCACCACCGGGCAACTCAGCCATTGCGGCCGTGCTCGCCGCCGACGAAACCACGGCCGCCCTTGCCCTCGATCAACTGGCCGGTGGCAGCAACGCCAACCTCGCCAAGGCAACCTTGAGCAGCGTCACACCGGTCAGCGCCAGCTTGCTGTCGGCCATGCACCAACTCGATAACCTGCATGACAATCAACCAAACGCACCCCGCCACGCAGCCGGAAACGCTGAGAGCGGCAGGGTCTGGCTGCAGGCCCTCGGCCACAGCGGGAAACTGGATCGCGATGTGAAGCCCATGCAGCATTCCACCAAAGGCCTGCTGCTAGGTGCGGACTGGCGCCTCGACGAAGAATGGCGCCTGGGCTTGATGGGCGGCACCTCCGACACGCGCATGGACAGCAAGGAACTGGACGGCGATCTCGACAGTTGGCACCTCGGTGCCTACGCCTTGCGCCAGACCGGTCCGTTGTCACTTCGGCTCGGCGCAGCCTGGAGCAACCATGAAGGCAGTACCCGCCGCGAAGTCGCGTTCGGCCGCTTCCATGACCGACTGAAAGGCAACTACCAGGCCAGCACCCAGCAAGTGTTCATCGAGTCGGGATACAACCTGGGTCGGGCCAACGTCAGCATCGAGCCATTTGCCAGCCTCGGTTACCAACGCTACCAGCGCGACGGCTACACCGAGAAAGGCGGTGCGGCGGCGCTCAAGGTTCATGCTCAATCCCAAGGCAACTTCAACACCACCGTCGGCCTGCGCATGGCGAAAGTCAGCACGCTGGATAACGGCATGCGCCTCACGCCACGATTCAGCGCGGGATGGAAACATGTTTATGGCGAGACCGACACCAGTACCCGACAACGTCTGGTCACCGGTGGCCATGACTACACCGTTTATGGCGCAGAGCTGGACCGCAACAGCCTGACGCTGGACACCGGGCTTGATCTGGCCGTCTCGGCCAACCACACACTCGGTATTGGCTTGTCGGGTGAGATCGGTACCGACAACCGAAACCACGGCGTATCAGGCCAGTGGCGAATGGCGTTCTGAGCCCAGACTGGCTGCTGCCGCACGTTGCGGCAGCAACTTGAAGGCAAAAAAAGGGGAGCACATGCCCCCCCGAGGTTTAAAGCGTTGTATCGAGGCCGTTATCTCAGCCTTCGATCTCGATCAGGATTTCGCCCGGGTTCACCCGGTCGCCCTTGGCAACGTGGATGGCAGTAACCTTGCCGGCAATCGCGGCCTGGACTTCGGTCTCCATCTTCATCGCTTCGGTGATCAGCACGGCCTGGCCCGCCTTGACGGTGTCGCCTTCCTTGACCAGCACATCAACGATGTTGCCCGGCATGGTGGTGCTGACGTGACCCGGTGCCGAAGCCTGCTTGCGCTTGCTGCTGCCGCCGCCGACGAATTCGTTGAGCGGTTCGAACACCACTTCTTCCGGCATGCCGTCGATGGACAGGTAGAAGTGACGCTTGCCTTCAGCCTTGACGCCAACACCGGTGATGTCCACGCGGTAGGTTTCGCCGTGAACGTCAATGACGAACTCGGTCGGTACGCCTTCGCCGCCGGCCGAAGCCACCTTGCCCGCTTCCGGGATCGGCAGCAGCACTTCCGGGGTGAGGGTGCCGGCGGCACGCTCTTCGAGGAACTTGCGGCCGATGTCCGGGAACATGGCGAACGTCAGCACGTCTTCTTCGGACTTGGCCAGTGCGCCGATATCGGCACGCAGCTTGGCCATTTCCGGCTTGAGGAGGTCGGCCGGACGTACGTCGATCACCTCTTCGCTGCCAATGGCCTGACGACGCAGCTTCTCGTTCACGGTGCCAGGCGCTTTGCCGTAACCGCCTTGCAGATAGAGCTTCACCTCGTTGGTGATGGTCTTGTAGCGCTCGCCGGCCAGCACGTTGAAGAACGCCTGGGTGCCGACGATCTGCGAAGTCGGGGTGACCAGTGGCGGGAAGCCGAGGTCTTCGCGCACGCGCGGGATCTCCGCCAGGACTTCGCCCATGCGGTTCAGAGCACCCTGCTCTTTCAACTGGTTGGCCAGGTTGGAAATCATCCCGCCCGGCACCTGGTTGACTTGAACACGGGTGTCGACGGCGGTGAATTCGCTTTCGAACTGGTGGTACTTCTTGCGCACGGCGTAGAAGTACAGGCCGATTTCCTGCAACAGCTCCAGGTTCAGGCCGGTATCGAACTCGGTGCCTTTGAGCGCAGCGACCATGGACTCGGTGCCAGGGTGACTGGTGCCGGAGGCGAAGCTGGAGATTGCGGTGTCGATGTGGTCGGCACCGTTTTCAATGGCCTTGAGCTGGCACATGGCTGCCAGGCCGGCGGTGTCGTGGGAGTGGATGAACACTGGCAGCGACTGCTCGGCTTTCAGTGCACGCACCAGCTCACCGGTGGCGTATGGGGTCAACAGACCGGCCATGTCCTTGATCGCCACCGAGTCGCAACCCATGGCTTCCATTTGCTTGGCCTGGGCGACGAACGCGTCGATGGTGTGCACCGGGCTGGTGGTGTAGGCGATGGTGCCCTGGGCATGTTTGCCGGCAGCCTTCACCGCTTCGATCGCCACGCGCAGGTTCCGCACGTCGTTCATCGCGTCGAAGATGCGGAACACGTCGATGCCGTTGACCGCGGCCTTGGCAACGAACGCCTTGACCACGTCATCGCTGTAATGGCGGTAGCCCAGCAGGTTCTGCCCGCGCAGGAGCATTTGCAGACGGGTGTTGGGCAGCGCGGCGCGCAGTTGGCGCAGACGCTCCCACGGGTCTTCTTTCAGGAAGCGCACGCAGGCATCGAACGTCGCGCCGCCCCAGCATTCCAGCGACCAGTAGCCGACTTTGTCGAGCTTGTCGCAGATCGGCAGCATGTCTTCGGTGCGCATGCGGGTGGCGAGCAGCGATTGGTGAGCGTCGCGCAGGATGGTATCGGTGACAAAGATCTTCTTGCTCATTCTTGTATTCCTCACAGGCCTGCGTGGGCGGCGATGGCGGCGGCGATGGCCAGGGCCAGCTCTTCGGGTTTGCGCTTGATCGAGTAGTTGGTCAGTTCCGGATGGCTTTCGACGAAGCTGGTATTGAACTGGCCGCTACGGAATTCCGGGTTGCGCAGGATTTCCTGGTAGTACGCGGCGGTGGTCTTCACGCCTTGCAGACGCATGTCGTCGAGCGCGCGCAGACCACGGTCCATCGCCTCTTCCCAGGTCAGCGCCCAGACCACCAGTTTCAGGCACATCGAGTCGTAGAACGGCGGAATGGTGTAGCCGGTGTAAATCGCCGTGTCGGTACGCACGCCAGGGCCGCCGGGGGCGTAGTAGCGTGTGATCTTGCCGAAGCTAGGCAGGAAGTTGTTTTTCGGGTCTTCGGCGTTGATCCGGAACTGCAGGGCAAAACCGCGATGCTGGATATCTTCCTGCTTCACCGACAGCGGCAGGCCGGAGGCGATGCGGATCTGTTCGCGGACGATGTCGATCCCGGTGATTTCTTCGGTGATGGTGTGTTCCACCTGCACCCGGGTGTTCATCTCCATGAAGTACACCTCGCCCTCGGCGAGCAGGAACTCCACGGTGCCGGCGTTCTCGTACCCGACAGCCTTGGCCGCGCGCACCGACAGGTCGCCGATGTAGGCGCGCTGTTCCGGGGTCAGCTGCGGGCTCGGAGCAATTTCGATCAGCTTCTGGTTGCGGCGCTGGATCGAGCAGTCACGTTCGAACAGATGCACGACGTTGCCGAAGCTGTCGCCGAGGATCTGCGCTTCGATGTGCTTCGGATTGACGATGCATTTTTCCAGGAACACTTCCGCCGAACCGAAAGCCTTGGTGGCTTCGGAAATAACCCGGGGGAAATTCTGTTCGAGTTCTTCGCGACTGTTGCAGCGACGGATACCGCGACCGCCACCACCGGAGGTGGCCTTGAGCATCACCGGGTAACCGATGCGGTCGCCCTCGCTCAACGCTTCTTCGATGCCCGAGACGTTGCCTTCGGTGCCCGGCGTGACCGGTACGCCGGCCTTGATCATGCTGCGGCGTGCTTCGGTCTTGTCGCCCATGCGGCGGATGACTTCCGCCGACGGGCCGATGAATTTGATCCCGCGTTCGGCGCAGATGTCTGCCAGCTCGGCGTTTTCCGAGAGGAAACCGTAGCCGGGGTGCAGCGCATCGCAGCCGGTTTCCACGGCCAGGTTCACCAGCTTGCGCGGGTTCAGGTAACCGGCCAGTGGCTCGGCACCAATGCTGTGGGCCTCGTCCGCACGCTTCACATGCAAGGCATGCCGGTCGGCGTCGGAATAGATCGCGACCGAACGGATGCCCATCTCGGCGCAGGCACGCACGATTCGTACGGCAATCTCACCACGGTTGGCGATCAGGATCTTTGTTATCACTTGGAGGTTCCCTTGAGCCGGTGGCACCACGACCTGCTAGACCCAGGTCGGCACGTGACCAAATGTTTCAATCTGGTCTCGGCCCCACACTAGCGCTGACAAGGGATTAACAAAAATGAATAAAAATTGGGTCAGGCATAAGTAAAGACTTATAGTCATCGCATCAGCCAATGGCCAGAGTCGGTAGAAAATGCGTAAGTCCCTGATGCGTATGACATTGCGTCAATTGCAGATCTTCAACGAAGTGTGTGATTTACGTTCCTACAGCCGCGCGGCCGAGGAAATGTCGCTCACGCAACCGGCCGTCAGCCTACAGATTCGTCAGCTCGAAGAGCTGATCGGCCAGCCATTATTCGATTACGTCGGCAAAAAACTCTACATGACCGAGGCCGCCGAAGCACTGCAGCGCGCCAGCCGGGACATCTTCGGCCGCCTGGAAAACCTCGACATGCAGCTGTCGGACATGCAGGGTTCGCTGCAGGGCCAGTTGAAACTGGCGGTGGAATCCAGCGCCAAATACTTCGTGCCGCACCTGTTTGCGGCGTTCAAGCGTCAGCATCCGGAAGTGAACCTGCAACTGACGGTGGTCAACCGTGGCCAGGTGATTCGTCGACTCTCCGACAACCGCGACGATCTGGTGATCATGTCGATGGTGCCGCAGGACATGGGCCTGGAATTCCTGCCGTTCCTCAACAACCCGATCGTTGCCGTGGCGCGTCCCGATCATCCGCTGGCGCACATGGGCCCGCTGCGCTTGCAGGACCTCGAACCATACACCCTGCTGATCCGCGAGCCCGGTTCGGGCACGCGACTGGCCTGCGAGGAGTATTTCAAGGAGAAGCGCGTGCACTTCACCCAGACCCAGGAAGTGGCGTCGGCCGAAGCCCAGCGTGAATGCGTGGTGGCGGGTCTGGGCCTGGCGCTGTTGACGCGCCACGCCCTGAACCTGGAGCTGGCGACCGGCGGCCTGGTCGAGCTGCCGGTCGAAGAGTTGCCGCTGTTTCGCAGCTGGTGCCTGGTGCAAGCCAAAGCCAAACGGCTGTCACCGGTGGCCCACGCCTTCCTGGCGTTTATCCGCAGCGAACGGGTGCAGATCAGCGCGCTGGTTGAGCGCTTCGACGGGAAGCTGCCGGCGCTGCCTGCCAGTGATTGATGTCCTCGGGAAAATCGCCGATTTCGGCCTGAAGCTGGCGGAGTTCGAAGCGATCTTCGATAGCGCGGCGAAATTCCATGCGGCGCTGGTCTTCCTGCTGACGACGGGTTTTCGCGGCGCTGTTGCGTTCTTCGTAAGGCTGAGCCATTTCGAGTCTCCCAAGGCGATTACGGGAGTTTCACGATAGGCCCGGGGGATGACGGTTTGGCTTCGTCGGGGTTACAGGCAGATGAAGATTGCCTTCACCCCATCACTATCAGTCATCCAGCGCTTTCACCGATTTTGGCGACAGCCGCAAGCTGCGCAGGCTGCGCTTGACGCTCTTGAGGTGGTTGACCAGGCTCGGCCCGCGCGCCATGGCCACGCCCATCGCCAGCACGTCGATCACCACCAGGTGAGCGATACGCGAGGTCAGCGGGGTGTAGATTTCGGTGTCTTCGTGAACGTCGATCGCCAGGTTGACGGTCGACAACTCGGCCAGCGGTGTCTGGCTCGGGCACAAGGTAATGAGCGACGCACCGCTCTCGCGAACGAGGTTGGCGGTGATCAGCAAATCTTTGGAACGGCCGGACTGGGAAATGCAGATCGCCACATCGGTCGGCTTCAGCGTCACCGCTGACATCGCCTGCATGTGCGGGTCGGAATACGCCGCTGCCGTCAGCAGCAGACGGAAGAACTTGTGCTGCGCATCCGCCGCCACCGCACCCGACGCACCAAAACCGTAGAACTCGACGCGCTGGGCCTGGGACATCAACGTCACCGCCCGTTGCAGCTCCAGAGGATCGAGCTTCTCGCGAACCTCCATCAGCGTGTGCAACGTGGTGTCGAAGATTTTCAGGCTGTAGTCGGCGACGGAATCGTCTTCATGGATCGCGAACTGACCAAAACTGGCGCCGGCCGCGAGACTTTGCGCGAGCTTGAGTTTCAGATCCTGGAAACCGGAGCAACCAATGGCACGGCAGAAGCGCACGATGGTCGGCTCGCTGATGCCGACGCTGTGGGCGAGGTCGGCCATGGAACTGTGCATCACTGCCGCAGGGTCAAGCAGCACGTGGTCGGCGACCTTGAGCTCCGACTTGCGTAACAGGTGACGTGACTGGGCGATGTGTTGCAGCAGATTCAAGGGGCTGGACTCTTGTTATGGAAAGATGTGCTTTGGCCAGATGCCAGGGATGTAGCAAGCTTGTAGTTATACTACATGAATCGGCTTTTTGCCTGCTCAATGCGTAACCGGATCCCCCCGGATCAGGCGACATGCGCTGCATGTAGCCCTTACAGCGGTTTTTCCTGTTCACGCAGCAACGCAGCAAGGCCGACCGCCTCCACCGGACGACTGATCAGATAGCCCTGCACCTCATCGCAACCTTCAGCTTTCAGAAACGCCAGTTGCTCGGATCGCTCGACACCTTCGGCGACCACTTTAAGTGACAGCCCATGAGCCATCGCAATGATCGCCCGGGTGATCGCCGCGTCTTCGCTGCCCTCGCCCAACCCGCGGATAAAGGCCTGATCGATCTTCACGTAATCCACCGGAATCCGCTTCAGATAGCTCAGCGATGAATAGCCGGTGCCAAAATCGTCGATGGCCAGTTTCACCCCCAGATCCCGCAACTGCTGGAACGTGGCGATGATGTGTTCGACGCTGTCGAGCAGCTGGCTTTCGGTCAGTTCCAGTTCGAGGTAGTGCGGCGCCAGGCCGGTTTCTTCCAGCACCTGGCGCACCAGACTGACCAGTTTGCCTTGGCGCAATTGATGCACCGACAGGTTCACCGAAACCCGGATCGGCGCCAGCCCCTGACGCTGCCATTCACACGCCTGCCAGCAGGCCTGACGCAGGACGAATTCGCCGATCGGCCCGATCAGCCCTGTTTCTTCGGCCAGACCGATGAAATCCCCCGGTGGCACCCGGCCCATGGTCGGGTGATCCCAACGCACCAGCGCTTCGGCTGCATTGAGACGGCCGGTCGCCAGGCACAGTTTCGGTTGATAGAAGACGTTGAGCTGCTTGTCCTCGATGGCTTTGCGCAGCTGGTTTTCCAGTTGCAGGCGCTCCAGCGTGCTGGCCTGCAGACTGTCGGTGTAGAACTGGAAGTTGTTGCCGCCCAGGTGCTTGGCATGTTGCATGGCCATGTTCGACTGGCTGACCAGCGCGGAAATCTCCCGGGCGTTGTCCGGCAGCATGCTGATGCCCATCGAGGCGCTGACCACCAGCTCATGCCCTTCCACGGTCAACGGCAGGCGCAGCTTGCTCGACAGTCGCGTGGCGACCCGCGCCAGGCTCGACAGGTTGCCGTAGGCGTCGAACAGTACCGCGAACTCATCGCCGGACAGCCGGGCGATGGTGTCGGCTTCCGGAAGAGCATTGACCAGACGCCGGGACATTTTTTGCAGCAACTGGTCGGCAATCTCGTGGCCAAGGCTGTCGTTGAGCAGCTTGAAGCGATCCAGATTGATGTGCAGCAGCGCCAGACTCCGGCGCCCGCCCTGCCGCACGCGCTGATGGGCTTCGTGCAGGCGTTCGCGGAACAGCGAGCGATTGGCCAGGCCAGTGAGCTCGTCGTAGTGGGTCAGGTAGCGCATGCGCTCTTCGGATTCGCGGCGCGCCGACAGATCGGCGAAGAAACCGACGATATGGCTCACATTTCCCCGACTGTCGCGCACGGCATTCAGTTGCAGCCATTGCGGATACAGCTCGCCGTTCTTGCGGGTTTCCACCAGTTCGCCCTGCCAGCTGCCGTGCTGCTCCAGCGCGTGGCGGATCGCGACGTAATGACGGCGGGCGTCGCGACTGCACGGCAGTTCGACAACGTTGCGTCCGAGCATGTCGTCGATGTCATATCCGGTGACGCGGCTGAAGGCCTGATTGATGGCGATCAGCGAGTAATTCGGGTCGAGGATCACGATGCCTTCGCTGGCAGCCTCGAACACCGTCGCCGCCAATTGCTGTTGGGCTTCCAGGCTTTTGCTGACGCTGATGTCACGGCGGGTGCCGACCATGCGGATGACGCGCCCGCTCTCGTCGCGCTCCACCGCCCGTCCACGGTCTTCGATCCAGACCCAGTGACCGTCGCCGTGGCGCACGCGGTATTCGATCTGATAATCCTCGGTGCGCCCCTTCAAGTGCTCGGTCAGCGCGCGTTTGAGCGGCGGCACATCATCCGGGTGCAGCCTTGGTCGCAGATGCCTGAGCAGCCCGGTGACGTACTGCGGGTCGAGGCCGAACAGTTCCTGAATCTGTGTGTGGTGAACCTCGTCGGTCTGCAGGTTCCAGTCCCACAGCCCCAGCTCACTGGCCTTCAACGCCAGGGCCAGGCGCGCCTCGCTTTTGCTCAGCGCCTGGTTGGCGACATCCAGCTCTCGGCTGCGCTGGGCGACCCGATCCTCCAGCTCGACCTGCGCCTCGCGCAGCTTGCCCTCGGCGCAACGCCGCTGCTCGATTTCCTTCGCCAGCTCCTGATTGAGCTGTTCGCTGCGGGTTTGCGTTTGTTGCAGGTGCTCGATCAGGTGCTGGTTCTGGAAGCGCCGCAGCAAACCGCGATCGATCAGCCGATTGACCTGCCACGCCACCACGCTCAGGGAGCCGAGCAGGATCAGCCCGAGCCAGCCCCAACCCCGCGCCAGTTCGTCACCGCCCCAGAACAGGTAGCCGATGGCCGGCAGCAGGCACGGCAAGGTAAAGGAAAGAAACGCCGGAATGCTCACGGCGTAGGCCACGCTGGCCGACAGGGTTGCGGCGCCGATCAGGCCGAACACCCAGGCCTGCTGCATGAAGTTGTCGGCCGGGACCAGGGCGATGCCGGCGCCGGCCAGGGTCAGGCCGGTCATGCTCGAGCCGAGCAGGAACATGCGCCCCCAGATCGGCTGGGCCTGGCGATCGGGAATCGCCGAGTCGAACGCGGCGACCTGAATCACCCGCAACGCCACCAGCGACAACAGCCACACCAGCCAGACGCTGACCACGAAGTAACGCTGCGGGCTCCAGAGCAGAGCGGCGCAGACCAGACCGTTGATCAACATGAACAGGGTGGGCAGCAGCGAACCCTGATAAAGAAGGCGCGTGCGCTCGACCGCCATCTGGGTGGCGTAAAGCTTGCGGATCACCCGAGGTTCCACAGAGGGGCCCGACAGGTCGAAGCTGAGGGTCATAGGCAACGTTCTTGTTCTTATAAGTGTGAGCATGCGCCCGGAAACGTGGACGGAGCATACACAAGCCGAACCACTTGCCAAACTGCCCCAGATCATAATTTCACCGAAACTTTTCCGCCGCCCAGCCCCCACCAAAGCCCTGAGCTCAGGCGGGCCAACGCCTGTAGCCGGTGACCGACCGGTCGTCACGGGCAGCACTTTCATCGGCTAATGCAAAGCTCGGTTTGCCCGGGCCTGCGGCGCACCCTAGAATGCCCCGATGCGCGATGATCTCTCCCTTCTGCTGAACTCCCTCAACGATGCCCAACGCCAGGCCGTAGCGGCTCCCGTTGGTCGTCAATTGGTCCTGGCCGGTGCCGGCTCCGGCAAAACCCGAGTGCTGGTGCACCGTATCGCCTGGTTGATCCAGGTCGAGAACGCCTCGCCCCACTCGATTCTGTCGGTGACCTTCACCAACAAGGCCGCTGCCGAGATGCGTCACCGCATCGAACAATTGCTGGGCATCAATCCGGCCGGCATGTGGGTCGGCACCTTCCACGGCCTGGCGCACCGCCTGCTGCGGGCGCACTGGCAGGAAGCCGGGCTGAGCCAGACCTTCCAGATTCTCGACAGCGACGACCAGCAACGCTTGGTCAAGCGGGTGATCCGCGAGCTGGGGCTGGACGAGCAACGCTGGCCGGCCCGTCAGGCCCAATGGTTCATCAACGGGCAGAAAGACGAAGGTCTGCGTCCGCAACACATTCAAGCCAGCGGCGATCTGTTCCTGGCGACCATGCGCGGCATTTATGAAGCGTACGAGGCGGCATGCCAGCGGGCCGGCGTCATCGATTTCTCCGAACTGCTGCTGCGCGCCCTCGACCTGTGGCGCGACCACCCGGGCCTGCTGGCGCACTACCAGAAGCGTTTCCGACACATTCTGGTGGACGAATTCCAGGACACCAACGCCGTGCAGTACGCCTGGTTGCGTCTGCTGGGCAAGGGCGGCGACAGCCTGATGGTGGTCGGCGACGACGACCAGTCGATCTACGGCTGGCGCGGCGCGAAAATCGAGAACATCCACCAGTACTCTTCCGACTTCCCGGATTCGGTGACCATCCGTCTGGAGCAGAACTACCGCTCCACGGCCGGCATCCTGAAAGCCGCCAACGCCCTGATCGCCAACAACACCGGACGTCTGGGCAAAGAGCTGTGGACCGATGGTGGCGACGGCGAAGCCATCAACCTCTACGCCGCGTTCAACGAACACGATGAAGCACGCTACGTTGTCGAAACCATCGAAAGCGCGCTGAAAACCGGCCTGGCTCGCAGCGATATCGCGATTCTCTACCGCTCCAACGCCCAATCGCGCGTTTTGGAAGAAGCCTTGCTGCGTGAACGCATTCCGTACCGCATCTATGGCGGCCAGCGCTTCTTCGAGCGGGCGGAAATCAAGAACGCCATGGCCTACCTGCGTTTGCTGGAAGGTCGCGGCAACGATGCGGCGCTGGAGCGGGTAATCAACGTCCCGGCGCGCGGCATCGGCGAGAAAACCGTCGAAGCGATCCGCGACCATGCACGCCACAGCGATGTGTCGATGTGGGAAGCCATGCGCCAGCTGGTGGCCAACAAAGGCCTGACCGGTCGCGCCGCCGGTGCACTCGGTGCGTTTATCGAGCTGATCGAGAACCTCGCCGCCAAGTGCGCCGAGATGCCGTTGCACCTGATGACCCAGACCGTCATCGAGCAATCCGGACTGATCGCCTACCACGAAGCGGAAAAAGGCGAGAAAGGCCAGGCCCGGGTAGAAAACCTTGAGGAACTGGTCAGCGCCGCGCGCAACTTCGAGAACACCGAAGAAGACGAAGAGCTGACGCCACTGGCGGCATTCCTCGGCCACGCGTCGCTGGAGGCCGGCGACACCCAGGCCGACGAGCACGAAGACAGCATTCAGTTGATGACCCTGCACAGCGCCAAGGGCCTGGAATTCCCTTACGTGTTCCTGGTGGGCATGGAAGAGGGCCTGTTCCCGCACAAGATGAGCCTGGAAGAGCCTGGACGCCTTGAGGAAGAACGGCGTCTGGCCTATGTCGGCATTACCCGGGCAATGCAGAATCTGGTGATGACCTATGCTGAAACCCGACGCCTGTACGGCAGTGAAACCTACAACAAGGTGTCGCGTTTCGTACGGGAAGTACCGAAAGGCCTGATTCAGGAAGTGCGTCTGTCCAACAGCGTCAGTCGGCCGTTCGGCGGCAACCAGTCGATGGGCGGCAGCAACCTGTTCAGCGGCAGCGAGATTCCGGAAACCGGCCTGAGCCTCGGCCAGGCTGTCCGTCACTCGATCTTCGGCGACGGCGTGATCCTCAACTTCGAAGGCGCCGGCGCCCAGGCCCGAGTGCAGGTGAACTTCGCCGAAGGCAGCAAGTGGCTGATGCTCGGGTACGCGAAGCTGGAAGCCATTTAAGGGCAGCCCGTCGTTGCTCATCGTTCCCACGCTCTGCGTGGGAATGCATCCCGTGACGCTCTGCGTCACTGTGGACGCGGAGCGTCCATGGCGGCGTTACCACGCAGAGCGTGGGAACGATCGGACACGAACACTGGAGGCAACACCATGGGCTCGGGCTTCTTTTCCTCCTGGACGTTCTGGGCCCTGCTCTCGGCGACTTTCGCCGCACTGACGGCCATCTTCGCCAAGATCGGCATCGAAAACGTCAACTCCGACTTCGCCACCCTGCTGCGCACAATCGTCGTATTGGTCAGCCTGGCCTTGATTTTGTACGCCACGGGCCAATATCAGTCCTTGGGATCGATCTCCGCCAAGAGTTACCTGTTCCTGCTGTTGTCGGGCCTGGGTACCGGCGCTTCGTGGCTGTGCTACTTCCGGGCGTTGAAAGTCGGCCCGGCGTCGCTGGTCGCCCCGGTGGACAAGCTCAGTGTGGTCTTCGTGGCGGTGCTCGGGGTGATCCTGCTGGGCGAGAAACTCGACCTGCGCCAGTGGGGCGGCATCGGCCTGATCACCGCCGGTGTGGTGATGCTGGCCTTGCGGCGCTGATCCATTTCCTGCTGAACCTATCTCCTTTTCCTACACACAAAAGTACATGGCCTTATTGCCCCGACCGAGCTGAACGTAACCTGTCAGGCAAAAGCCCGAAACACTCTCTCGCTAGCCAGTAACACTTCAGCTGTGCAACATGGCGCGCGTGTCTCCACAAACGGGAATTCCCTTTATGAAACGTTTTCTTAGCATCGCCATGGCGTTGTGCATCGGCCTGACGATGAGCCTCGACGCCAACGCCAAGCGCTTTGGTGGTGGCAAAAGCGCCGGCGCTGCGCCGACGCACCAGACCAGCCAGATGGCTCCTTCTTCCCCAGGCATGGGCGGCGCTGCGGCGACCGCTGGTGCTGCCGGTGCTGCGGGCGCTGCGGCCAAGGCCGGCGGCGCTTCGAAATGGCTCGGCCCTCTGGCCGGCATCGCGGCCGGTGGCCTGCTCGCTTCCATGTTCATGGGCGGCGGCTTCGAAGGCATGCAGATCTTCGACATCCTGATCATGGCCGTGATCGCGTTCGTGATCTTCCGCTTCATTGCCGCCCGTCGCCGCAAACAGCAGGAGCAGTTCGCTCCGGCCGGCGCGCCGATGCAGCGTGAAGTGTTCGAACAGAAACCAGCGGCGATGGGTTCGATCTTCGGTGGTTCGGCGGCGCCTGCTGCCGCCCGTCCGGTGATCAACGCACCGGCCTGGTTCAACGAACAGCGCTTCCTCGAAGCCGCCCGCAGCCACTTCCAGGCGCTGCAGCAGCACTGGGACGCCAACGAAATGGACAAGATCGCCGAGTTCGTGACCCCGCAGATGCTCGAGTTCCTCAAGCGCGAGCGCGCGGAACTGGGCGACGCGTTCCAGTCCACCTACATCGACAACCTCCAGGTACAACTGGATGGCGTGGATGACCGTGCGGACAAGACCATCGCTACCCTGACCTTCAACGGCGTGTCGAAGACTTCGCGTTTCGACCAGCAGGGTG
Source organism: Pseudomonas sp. 3-2 (assembly GCF_019710535.1). Taxonomy (NCBI): domain Bacteria; kingdom Pseudomonadati; phylum Pseudomonadota; class Gammaproteobacteria; order Pseudomonadales; family Pseudomonadaceae; genus Pseudomonas; species Pseudomonas sp. 3-2. The sequence goes on from NZ_CP081200.1 coordinate 6,365,270, forward strand.
AAGTGTTCAGCGAAAGCTGGAACATGGAACGTCCACAGGGCGACAACCAGCCTTGGCTCGTCGCCGGTATCCGCCAGAACGGCTGATCACCTCCGACGTTTTACTCGCTGCAATAAAAACCCCGGCCTCGGCCGGGGTTTTCTATTTCGCGGTTGCATCTATAGCGAGCTACTGTATAAACCGGCCCATATAAACCGCGCCATTCAAGCAAGAGGATCCCGGACGTGGAAGAAATCATCGAACAACTGCGCGAAGCCAACGAACCCGTACCGGTTCCTTTGGAATTGCCTGACGAAGACCAGTTGGTGGAAATCGAAGAAGAACTCTTCATCAACATCCCGTTCGTCTTCAAAGAGTTTCTGCTGACCGTCAGCGACGTGGTTTACGGCAGCCTGGAGCCGGTGACCGTCACCGACCCGCAATCCCACACCTACCTGCCGGACGTCGCCGCCAACGCCTGGGATGCCGGCGTGCCGCGCGACCTGATCCCGATCTGCCAGGACGGTGACGACTACTACTGCGTCGAAGAAGACGGCACCGTGGTGCTGTGGTCGGGTGAAGAAGAACTGATCACCGAAGAGTCCTGGGAATCGGTCTGGCACTGGGCGCGGGACGTCTGGCTGGAAAGCTGAAACGCCCCATCCCATGGGTGGTCAGTGCCCCGACGGCTCCTTGTGGTTGTCGAGGGTTTCCAGCAAGGCCACCTGCATCCGCGTGTGCACCCGGATGAACCAGCGCCAGAGCAGCGCCGCCACGGCGGCCGCGACCACGGCGATCAGCACCAGCAACTTGTTGGTCGGCAAGATACTGGCCGACAAGGCTGCCAGCAGCAGGAAAATCACCAGCAGCGAGATGATCGGGATCACTTCGGCGATCACCCGGCGCACTCGCTGCGTGTGACGCCCGGCCATTTCCGGTTTCACGCCCATCTCGGCCAATAGCATCGACAGCGCCTTGAGCTTGCGATAGGCCGCGATCAGGAACGGCAGCGACACCAGCAACGCCCCACCCCAGATCAACGCTTTCTGCCAGCTCGGATCACTGATCCAGTCCTGCATCCAGATCGAGAGGCGCCCGGCAAAGAAAGCCCCGGCAAAGAAGATCGCGATCACCAGCGCCAGATTGACCCCGACCTGCAGCAGGATCCGCCGGATCATCGAGGCCAGCATCGCGCCCTCACCTTGCGGCTGAATGCTGCGTAGCCACTCGCCGTACATCCCGAACACTCGACCGAGGCGTTGCGGCATGGCGGCGGACAGCTTGATCGACAGCGGATCGGCAGCCCGAATCAGGTACGGCGTCAGCAACGTGGTAATCACCGAAACCGCCACGGCCACCGGATAGAGAAAGTTGCTGGTGACCTGCAGGGTCATCCCCAGCGCCGCGATGATGAAAGAAAATTCGCCAATCTGTGAAAGTCCCATCCCGACCCGCAGTGAGGTTCGCCCGTCATTGCCGGCGATAAACGCACCGAGCCCGCACGACAGCATCTTGCCCAGCACCACGGCGACCGTGATCACCGCGATCGGCCACGCGTACTGCAGCAGGATCATCGGGTCGAGCATCAGGCCGATGGCGACGAAGAAGATTGCGCTGAAGAGGTCGCGAACCGGCTCGATCAGGCGCTCGATTTTCAGCAGTTGCCGCGACTCGGCCATGATCGCGCCGATCAGGAACGCCCCCAGCACCATGCTGTACTCAAGCTTGACCACCAACAGGCAGAAACCGAAACACAGGCCCAGCACCGTAATCAGCAGCATCTCGTTGCTTTCGAATTTGGCGACGTAAGCCAACAGACGCGGCACCAGCAGGATGCCGACCACCAGGGCGACAATCATGAACAGCGAGAGCTTGCCGACAGTGGAAAACACTTCGCCGGAACTCACCGTGCCGCTGACGGCGATGCTCGACAACAAGGCGATGATGCCAATGCCGAGAATGTCCTCGACGATCAGCACGCCGAAGATAAGCTGCGCGAAGCGCTCGTTTTTCATCTTCAGGTCGTTGAGCGCCTTGACGATGATGGTGGTCGAGGAAATCGCCAGGATCGCGCCGAGGAACAGCGAATCCATGGTGTTCCAGTCGAACCAGCGGCCGATTTCGTAGCCGATCCAGATCATCAGGACAATTTCGAGGAATGCCGCGATGAATGCCGTGGCACCGACCTTGAACAGTTTGCGCAGGCTGAACTCCAGGCCCAGGCAGAACATCAGGAAAATCACCCCCAGCTCGGCGAGGGTCTTGATGGTTTCTTCATCGTGGATCAGGCCGAACGGCGGTGTATGCGGGCCGATGATGAAACCGGCGACGATGTAGCCGAGCACTACCGGCTGCTTGAAGCGATGGAACAGCACGGTCACCACACCTGCGACCAACATGATCACCGCCAGATCCTGAATAAAGCTGATGGCATGCATGGTGTGGGCTCCTTGAATGACGAGGCTCACGCAGGCATCGGAAATGTCTGGGTGAGCTGAGTAAAAATCCGCTTTGGGTGTAGGAATCGCCCTTGGGGAGGCGCTTTTGCAGGGTAACACCGCGACTTCCGGCTGAAAGGCGGTGCAATATATGGAAACAGATCGATTCGGGCGTGACGGCGGCCAGTTGCCTGGCGTCCCGATAACGGTGCTTTTGAAAAGCGACCAGGCACCCGCAGAGGTGTTTCTTCCAGCAACCCTGCCTTGACCCGTGAGAACGTTATGGAACCCGGAAACGCCCAGCTGTCGATGACGGTACTGATGACCCCCGACATGGCCAACTTCTCTGGCAATGTCCACGGCGGCACCCTGCTCAAATACCTCGACGAAGTGGCCTACGCCTGTGCCAGCCGTTATGCCGGCCGCTACGTGGTAACCCTGTCGGTGGATCAGGTGATTTTCCGCGAGCCGATCCACGTCGGCGAACTGGTGACTTTCCTGGCGTCGGTGAACTACACCGGCAACACCTCGATGGAAGTCGGTATCAAAGTGGTGACCGAGAACATCCGCGAGCGCTCGGTGCGCCACACCAACAGCTGCTTCTTCACCATGGTCGCGGTAGACGATCAGCGCAAACCCGCCGCCGTACCGCCGCTGCAACCGCAGAACAGCGAAGACAAACGCCGCTACATGCAGGCGCAGCAGCGCCGGCAGATCCGCCAGGAGCTGGAAAAGCGCTATCAGGAAATCAAGGGCGACGCCTGATCAGCCCTTCGATCTACGGCGCTCTGTAGATAGCTTTCGCGAGCAAGCCCGCTCCCACATTTGGAATGCGTTCCCCCTGTGGGAGCGGGCTTGCTCGCGAATGGGGACAACTCGGTCTTACAGACTGATCGGCGTGGCTTCGAACTTCACCCGCGGATGCGCAATCCGGTCCTGCGCCCGCACAAGTTGCAGCTCGTAACTGGCGCAGGCCTGGGTTTCCAGCAGCACTTCATGCACCGCTGCTGCGGTGAATTCAAAAGCCGCCACCAGGCTGTCACCGAGCAGCACTCTCGCCAGGAACAGACCGGACGTCAGATCGCCCACCCCCACCGGCTGACGCGGAAACGCCAGCAGCGGACGCCGCAGATGCCAGCTGCCCTCGGCCGTCACCAGCAACATTTCAAAGCCATCCGCCGGTTTGCCCGGATAATCCAGATGCTTGACCAGCACCGCTTTCGGCCCACGCGCCAGAAGCGCCCGCGCCATCGCCAGGCAATCGAACAGCGACTGCGGCTTGCGCCCGGAGAAGCTGTCCAGCTCCAACTGGTTCGGGCACATGAAATCCGCAACGGCAGCGGCCTCCTCCAGCAGGAAGTCACTGACTTCAGCAGGAACGCTGCAGCCCTTTTCCGGATGCCCCATCACCGGGTCGCACAGATAAAGGGCTTTCGGGTTGGCCGCCTTGATCCGCTCGATGCCACTGAGAATCGCCCGCCCCTGCGCCGCACTGCCGAGATAACCTGACAGCACCGCATCACAATTGCCCAGCTCACCGATCGCGGCGATGCCCTCGACCAGCTCGGGGATCCGGTGCGGTGCCAGCACTTCACCGGCCCACTGGCCGTACTGGGTGTGGTTGGAGAACTGCACCGTATTGAGCGGCCAGACATTCACCCCGACCCGCTGCATCGGAAAAACCGCAGCGCTGTTGCCGGCGTGGCCGAACACCACATGGGACTGGATGGCGAGCAGATGAGGCGTACGTTTCATTCGGGTTTTTCCGTAAAACGATTGAAATTCAAGCCGCGCAGTATGCGACGAAACGCAGCCTGTACGACAGACCGGCGACGCAGTTAAGCTGACGCCATCATTTGGAGTTTCGTATTGATGCTCACCCTGGAAAACATTTTCGTGCTGATGCTGGTCGCCGCCGCCGGTGCGTGGCTCTGGCACAACCACGGCTTGCGCGAGCGGGCGCTGGAGCGGGTTAAACAGCATTGCGTGAATGTCGGCGTCGAGTTGCTCGACGGTAACGTGGCGCTGAAGAAGATCGGCCTGATCAAGGACGCCAGCGGTCGGCGACGTCTGGCCCGGGTCTACAATTTCGAATTTACCGTGACCGGCGAAACCCGACATAACGGCACGATCACCCAGTTCGGTGCGCACAGCGCACAGATCGAACTGGCGCCCTACCCGGCGCCATTCGATGACACACCGCCCGTGGTGGAAGTGACCAAGCCGCGTGGTGAAGTGATCGAGCTGAGCCAGTGGCGTCAGGAACACACCAAGTGGAAGCCTTGAATCAGCTCGCCTGAAGCCGACACCGGGCCAGCCCGGCCTGTAATTCACCGACCGCTTGCGGCTCGTCGAAAATCAGCTCGATCCGGCAATCCTTGCGCCATTCACTGGGCAGCCAGCTGAGCTCGGCATTGTCCAGCGCATTGGCTGACTGCCAGCCGACCGGGCTGTGAATCACCAGTTTGGCCCGGCGCCAGTTCAGGCTTTTCAGCCATTGGGTTATCCCCGACACATCGAACACCTGGCTCGGATGCCAGCGCCAACCGATGCTCCAGCCACCCTCCTGCGCCTGACTCAGGCAGATCGGCAACGCCGGATCGCTCCAGATGGCCGGGATTTGTGCCAGCCCCTGAGGCACGACCAACTTATCAACACCTGCCTGCGCCTGTACGGCCAGCCCCGGCAGCTCGCTGAGCGACAACATCGCCTGTTGCGTCCAGATCAGTCTGACAGGCGGCAACTGTCGGGTGATTCGCTTACGTGTGGGCTCGTCGAGGTTTTCTGCCTTGTTCAATAGCAGCAGACCCGCACTGGACAAAGTTTCCTGCTGCGCGTCCGGCAGCGGTTTGCCCGCGGCAAGGGCCTGGGCGTCCAGCACCAGCACGCAAGGTTGTACGGCGAGTACGCCTTGCCACGGCGCCTCGTTCAGCTGCTTCAGCAACTGCACCGGATGTCCGAGCCCCGAGGGCTCGATGAACAAGCGATCCGGCCGTGCCTTGCGCAACAATCGCCCCAGACCGATCTGGAACGGCGCACCGTTCACACAACACAAACAGCCCCCGGCCACTTCGCCCAGTGCGATACCATCGGCGTCGCGGGTCAGCAGCGCAGCGTCGAGCCCGATCTGGCCGAACTCGTTGATCAGCACCGCCCAGCGCTCGCCCGCCGGTCGCTGGGCCATGAGCTGGCGGATCAGGCTGGTCTTGCCCGCACCCAAGGGGCCGGCGATGACGTGGGTGGGAATGTTCTGCAACATGTTCAAGGTTTTCTGGAGGTCGAAGATGCGGTGGATGGGATGGTCGTTGCTGCTGACGCTGGTGTCGAGCGAGGCTTTGGCACAGGCCTGCGTGGTGCACAGCCAGGCGGAGCGGCTCGACGTGAAAGTCTGCCAGCAGAACCGCAACATCCCGGAAAAACTGTTCAACGACGGCTTCTGCCAGCCGACCCTGGCCGGGCAGAAAGTCGAGGTTCAATACGTCAACCAGTGCCCCGCTGGCGCGTTCGGCGTGTGCAGCAACGCGCAAGTCGCCAATATGCCTTATCGCCAGGATATCCACTATTACGGCGTGGCCACCGATGCGGCGTATTTGCAGCCCTATTGCGAGGCCCAGAGCCAGGGGAAGTGGCTCAAGCCCTGAGGCGCTATCCGAGCCAGTCGAGGGTCAGCATCAGTCGCCGCTCTCCCGGCGTCGGTTGTGGCGAGCGATGGATCAGGCCGAAACCTTCGTTGCCGTGCCATTTTTCGCCCTTGAGCAATGCCACTTCGCCCCGATTCAATTGCTGAATCCGTGACGTCTCCTGGGGCTCGGCTTGCGGTTGTCCCAGTTGCCGACGGTCCATCTGCCCTTCCCTTAACCATTCACTGCCGACACCGGCGTACGTGGTGATCAACCGCACCGGCACATGATCGACGTGAAAACGCGGACACATGGCCTTGTCCAATACCCGCAAGCGCAAGCCGATTCGCCGCGCGCCCAGCAGGCACGCGAAGGCGCTGACCAACCATTTCAGATCGGTGATAAACCCTTCGTAGCCCTCCAGGTCGCGAAAACCGCCGGCCAGTCCCGTGAGATCCGGTTCTGCGTCTTCGTCCGGCAATTCCAGGCACAGTGCCTCGGCGTAGGGTTCGTTCAGAGACAACAACAAGTCCGCAAACTCGGCAATGTGCAGCGGAAGCTGGCGTTGCCAGACCGCGAGGTTGATCTCGTCGTCAAGAATGTCCGCCAGCGCCTGCGGGGTCTGGCCGAACGATTGATGACGTGTACTGCTTGGCAGCGGTTTCAGGGCGAGCATCAGGCCACCTCTTCGTGCCAGGAGCCAAACGGATCGCGCAGTTGTAGCCAGCCTTGAGTACCGAGCGCCATTTCATCATCGGTCAGCAGGCAATCATCCAGTTCCGACGACAGCTGTGCGAAATCGATGTTCTGCCCGATAAACACCAGCTCCTGACGACAGTCGCCTACGCTGGCGATCCAGTTTTCCATGATCGCGGCGGTACTTTCCTGATCCTGCGGCCACTGTTCTTTTGGCACGAAGCGCCACCAGCGCCCGGCGAAACCGTGGCGCATCAGGCCACCTGCCTGAGACCAGCTACCGGCGTCGGTGGGTTTGCTGGCCAGCCAGAAGAAGCCTTTGGAGCGCAGCAGTTTGCCGTTTACCCAAGGACGATCGATGAAGTCGAAGAAACGCTGCGGATGAAAGGGCCGGCGCGCCCGATAGGCCGTGGATGCGATGCCGTACTCCTCGGTTTCCGGCACATGTTCGCCACGCAATTCCTGCAACCAGCCCGGGGCCTGGGCGGCTTTTTCGAAGTCGAAACGACCGGTATTGAGAATTTTCTCCAGCGGTACCTCACCCATGACCATCGGAATGATCTCGGCCTGAGCGTTGAGGCGTCTGAGAATGGCCATCAGCTCTTCCCGCTCGCGACTGCTGATCAGGTCGATCTTGCTGATCAGCAGGACGTCGGCGAATTCGATCTGTTCGATCAACAGGTCGGTGATCGAGCGCTCATCTTCTTCACCGAGGAATTCGCCACGGGAGGCGAGATTTTCGGCGGCCTGGTAGTCCGGCAGGAAGTTCATGCCGTCGACTACAGTGACCATGGTGTCGAGGCGTGCGATGTCGGCGAGGCTTTGCCCCTGCTCATCACGGAAGGTGAATGTCTCGGCCACGGGTAACGGCTCGGAGATTCCGGTGGACTCGATCAGCAAATAGTCGAAGCGGCCTTCGCGGGCCAACTGACTGACCTCTTCCAGAAGGTCTTCACGTAACGTACAGCAGATACAGCCATTGCTCATTTCGACGAGCTTCTCTTCAGCACGGTTCAGGCTGACATCACGCTGGACTTCGCTGCCATCGATGTTGATCTCGCTCATATCGTTGACGATAACGGCGACGCGCAAATCATCTCTGTTACGTAGTACGTAATTCAAAAGTGTACTTTTTCCGGCGCCGAGAAAGCCGGAAAAAACGGTCACGGGAAGTCGGGAAGACATTGGATAAACCTCATCAGACGGTCGCTAAACAGCGCTGGAGGCTCTCGGGGACCTGCGTTCTTAGGCTTCCATGAGATCACCAGGGAAGCGGACGCTTGAAATGGAAGCCACGGAAAGCCTTGTCCGATTAATGTTATAGTATAACAACAAGATCAATCCACTCTCTTCTTGCCCAAAGTGACAAAGGGCCGGAAGCTGTAATCAGGTCGTCGCCGAGTTGCGTCATGAAAACCGCGTTGAAATACTCATTTATCTGGCTGGCATTGCTGACGCTGAATGCCGAAGCACAAGTGCCGGGGCTCGCCAACTGCACGCGCAGCGCAAACCTTTTGGCGTGCATCGATGGCAACGGCAACGCCTACAGCGTCAACACCGTCGGCAGCACGATTTACCTGCGCGGATTTGAAAAAGCGGGAAACCGCTACTGGGCACAAACCAACAGCCGCTACGGGCAACTGACGTTCTTCACCGGCATCGCTTCCGATGGGGAAGCCTGGGTTGGCTACAACCGGCGCGTGGGCTGGACGACAATCAATCGGTTCTCCAGCTCCGGCGGCAGCAGCGCAAAGTTCACCTGCAGCCGGATCACCGGCTGTTAAACCCGCGATCCTTTCTGCTCTTGTTGCCAGGCCATGTAGCTGTCGACAGGTGGATTCTTCTGGAAATAACGCTGCAAGCCCTCAAACAAACCGTCTGCTACGGCCTGCTGGTGACGCGCGGTCACCAGACGCTGACTGTCCCGCGCGTTAGAAATGAACCCGGTTTCCACCAGGATTGACGGCACATCCGGCGATTTCAGAACGGCAAATCCAGCCTGTTCCACGCGCTTTTGGTGCAGCGTAGTGATGCCGGCCAGACTGCCCAGCACTGTGCTTCCGAGTTGCAGACTGGCAGCGATGGTTGCGTTCATCGACATGTCGAGGATCACGCCAGCGAGCATCGGATCCTTGTCCTTGAGATTGAGCAGACTGGTGGCGCCAAGCAGATCCACACCGTTCTCACGCTGCGCCATGAACCGCGCGGTGGCGGACGTAGCGCCACCTTCGGACAAGCAGTACACCGACGCCCCGGAAGCCGTCAGACGCGGCGCAGCATCGGCATGCACCGAGATGAACATGTCAGCCTTGTGCTGACGCGCGATCTCCACACGCTTGCGTAACGGGACGAAGAAATCGTCGTTGCGAACCAGCTTCACATCAAAGCCTTTCTCTCGTTTGAGCCGACGTGCAAGCAGTTGCGCAATGGACAGAACTACATCCTTTTCGCGCTCGCCTTTGGCGCCAATGGCACCCGGGTCTTTTCCGCCGTGCCCTGGGTCGACCACCACCATGATGTCGCGCTTGGGGTGAGATTTTCCCTGGGGTGTTTCACGTGGAACGCTCGCCGGGAGCCCTGCTGAAGCAGTCATCAAGTCCAAAACCAAGCGATGTCCTTGCCCATCCTGAGGCGCCAGCAAGAATGAATTGAGCTGAACCGGACTGCTTAAATCCAGCACGATCCGGGTGTTCCCTTGGCCAAAATGGCCGGAGCGAATCGAATGAATAGGGGTGCCGGATAAGGCCAACTGGCTGAAATCTCCATTCAGGCTGGCACCGCTCAAATCGATGATCAACCGTTCCGGTGCACTCAAGGTAAACGTCTTGTAGCTCACGGGACCACTCAGACCGAACACCAGCCGAAGCTTGTCATCCGAACGCCAGAGCCGCGCATTGCGTATCTGCGTGGCGGACACCGAAAAAGGCAAAACAAAGGCCGCGCTGGCCAGCATCAGGTTGAGCAAATGGCGTCTGTGCATATGAAAGCCTGTTCATGAAAAACGCATCGTGGTTTGAATTGTTATAATGTAACATTAAATTCAATCACCATGATGGAACTGCTCATGAACGCGCTGACTTTGCCGGATGTCGCGGCTCAAGCCGCCCGCCAGGCCCTGCCTCTCGAATGGGTGGGGATGTGCGGCATCGCATTACCTGTGTTTATCGAAGGCCAACGCCTGGCTGCCAAAGCGGATGCAGGCGTCAGCCTGGATGATGGAGACGCACGAGGCATTCACATGTCGCGGCTCTATCTGGGGCTGGAAGCGCTAGAGCAGCAGAACCTTTCTCCCGCCCTTTTGCGAAAAGTTCTGCAGCGTTTTCTCGATAGCCACGAAGATCTGTCCGAAGCCGCCTATCTCAATATCCACACCGATTTACTACTGAGAAGGCCGGCATTGATCAGTCCTTTGGCAGGATGGAAATCTTATCCCGTCACTGTTTCAGCCCACCTGAAAAGCAAAATGTTCCACGTGGAACTGAAAATGGAGGTGGCTTACTCGTCGACTTGCCCGTGTTCTGCAGCATTGGCGAGGCAACTGATCCAGCAACAATTCATCGACGACTTTGCCAACAAGCCACTGCAGCACGCCGACGTGTTGGCGTGGTTGGGTTCGACCCAAGGCATCGTGGCCACACCTCACAGCCAACGCAGTACCGCACAGCTGCATCTCCACCTGGATGAATTCGTCGACGAACTACCGCTGACGTCCATCATCAACGACGCCGAAGCAGCCCTCGGCACCGCCGTGCAAACCGCTGTGAAACGCGCCGACGAACAGGCCTTCGCCCTCGCCAACGGCCAGAACCTGATGTTCTGCGAAGACGCTGCTCGACGCCTGAATCTGGCCCTGCGTCGTTCAGCCGGTATCAGCGAGTTCCACGTCCGAGTCATCCACGCCGAAAGCCTTCATGCCCACGATGCGGTCGCCGAAAGTCACTGGCGCCGGGAGCAGCCATGATTCGTTGCCAGAACCTGAGCTGGGGAACACCCGGCCAACCGCTCACTGCGCCTCTGAACCTTCGGCTGGAAAGCGGCAGCCTGACCGCAATCATCGGCGTCAACGGCAGCGGCAAAAGCAGCCTGCTCAAAGTTATCGCCGGATTACAGCGACCGCTGGCCGGCAAAGTCGAACTGGGTGTTCCACGCCAAAGCGGTTTGTCCTTCCTGCCTCAGCAACAGCATCTGGATCGACAGTTCCCGATCAGTCTTCAAGAGTTGGTGGCCGCCGGTTTCTGGGGGCGACGACTGTCATCGCAACTCAGGGCCCAGCGTCTCGAATCCGCACTGGAAGACTGGCATCTGAGCGGTCTGGAGCATCGTCCCCTGATGGCTCTCTCCGGCGGAGAACTGCAACGCGCCCTGCTGGCCCGATTGAGTCTGGTCGACACTCCGTTGCTGCTGCTCGACGAACCCCATGCCGCGCTCGACGAACTGGGGCAGAAACTGTTGTGGCAACACCTGCACGCCTGGCATGAGCAGGGACGAACCTTGGTCGTGGTTTGCCATGACCTTGCCGCCGTGCGCCAACACATTCCACAGACCTTGCTGATCAAACAGAACGGCTGCGCATTCGGCAGCAGCACCGACCTCATCCAGCAAACGCCTCACACGCAGGTGGCTTGATGCTGACGCTCAGCCATTTATGGCAGCCGTTCCACGAGTTCGTCTTCATGCGCCGGGCCCTGCTCGGCGGTCTGGTCCTGGCGTGCAGCACGGCGCCACTGGGCGTGTTTCTGATCCTGCGCCGGATGAGCCTGATTGGCGACGCCGTTGCCCACGGCATCCTCCCTGGCGCCGCGTTGGGGTTCTGGTTCGCCGGGCTGAGTCTGCCGGCGCTGACCCTCGGCGGACTCGGTGCCGGCCTGAGCATGGCCGGACTCGCCGCGTGGATCACCCGCCGTACCGGCCTGCGCGAAGACGCCAGCCTCGCCGCGATCTATCCCATCTCACTGGCCAGCGGCGTGCTGATTCTCGGCATCGCTGGCAAGCGACTCGATTTGCTGCACCTGCTGTTCGGCTCCGCTTTGGCGGTCGATGGGCCGACCCTCAACGGCATGCTGTGGGTGTCGGCACTCAGCCTGATGGCCATGGCGCTGATCTACAAACCCTTGCTGCTCGACACCCTCGATCCGTTTTTCCTGCGCACGGTCAGCCGACTCGGCCCCGTCGCCCATGGCGTGTTCCTGACGCTGGTGGTGCTCAATCTGGTGATCGGTTTCCAGGCGATCGGCGCCTTGATGGTAGTCGGCCTGATGATGCTGCCCGCCGCCGCTTCACGCTTCTGGAGCCGACGCCTGCCGGTCCTGATTGCCATCGCCGCGCTCATCGGTTGCGCATCGGTATGGCTCGGCCTGTTGCTGTCGTTCTACTACTCGCTGCCCAGCGGACCGGCCATCGTGCTGGTCGCCGGTGGCGGTTACCTGTTGTCCGTGGTGTTCGGACCGGTGCACGGTCTGTTGCGCCGCCCGCCTTTGCTCACATCCCAATGAGGTGTTTCCCGATGCGCGCTCTACTCGTGCTGTTCAGCCTGATGCTGTCGATGTCGTTATCGGCGGCGGAAAAACTGCCGGTGGTCACCAGTTTCAGCATCCTTGCCGACATGGTGCATCAGGTCGGCGGCGAGCATATCCAGATCACCAACATGGTCGGCCCTGACGCCGATGCCCACACTTACGAACCGACGCCGGATGACGCCAAGGCCCTGCTCAAGGCGAAACTGATCGTCAAGAACGGGCTGGGCTTCGAGCCGTGGCTGGATCGGCTGGTCGCCAGCACCGACACCAGAGCTCCGGTAATCAGCGCCAGTCGCGGCGTGATTCCGCGCTCGCTGGATGAGGACGGCGAAACCGTCCCCGACCCTCACGCCTGGCACAACCTGGCAAACGCCGAACTGTACGTCGCCAACATCACCAAGGCGCTGATCGCTGCTGACCCGACAAACAAAGCCGACTACGAGCGCAACAGCCAGGCCTACCTGAAACAGATCTACGCCCTCCTCGCCCAGGCGAAAACCAAGCTCGGTTCATTGCCGCCGGGTAACCGCAAGATCGTCACCAGCCACGACGCCTTCGGTTATCTCGGTCAGGCCTACGGCATCGACTTCATGGCGCCACAAGGTCTGTCCACCGAACGCGAACCCTCCGCTGCCGAAGTCGCCGCGCTGATCACCCAGATTCGCCAGGCCAAGGTCAAAGCGGTGTTCATGGAAAACATCAAGGACGCACGCCTGCTCAAACAGATCGCCGACGAAAGCGGCGCACACATCGGCGGCACGCTGTACTCCGACGCCCTCGCCACCAGAGGACCGGCCAGCACCTTCACCGGGCTGTTCGAATACAACCTCAACACCCTCTACGAAGCCCTGAGCCAACCATGATTCGAAAAAATCCTTCCGGTGATTTGCCGCAGATTGCCGAGTCTGCCTACGTCGATAAAACCGCGATCATCTGCGGCAAAGTCATCATCGGTGAAAACGTGTTCGTCGGCCCGTACGCGGTGATCCGCGCTGATGAAGTGGACGCCACGGGCGAGATGGAACCGATCACCATCGGCGCCAATTCGAACATTCAGGACGGCGTGGTGATCCACTCCAAATCCGGCGCGGCGGTGACCATCGGCGAATTCAGCTCTATCGCCCACCGCTCGATCGTGCACGGCCCATGCACGGTCGGAGACCGGGTGTTCATCGGCTTCAACAGCGTGCTGTTCAACTGCGTCGTGGGCAATGGTTGCGTGGTGCGGCACAACTCGGTGGTCGACGGCCGGGACCTGCCGGACGCGTTCTACGTGCCCTCCACCACCCGCATCGGCCCGGGCACCGACCTCTCGCAATTTCCGCCAGTGAGCGTCAGCGCTTCGGAATTTTCCGAAGACGTGGCGCGCACCAACGTCGACCTGGTGCGCGGCTACAAAGCCTTGCAGAACGAGTTCTGAATCATGAGCAGTGTGTTGATTCGCAATGCGCGGCTGGTGAACGAGGGTCGTGAATTCGACGCCGATCTGTTGGTCAGCCACGGGCGCATCGTCAAGATCGCCGGCAGCATCGAAGGTGAAAACGCGACCCGGGAAATCGACGCCAACGGTCAATGGCTGCTGCCGGGAATGATTGACGACCAAGTGCATTTCCGTGAGCCGGGTGCGCCGGCCAAGGGCAGCATCCACACCGAGTCCCGTGCGGCGGTGGCCGGCGGCATCACCAGTTTCATGGACATGCCCAACACCAACCCAGCCACCCTGACCCTTGAAGCGCTGGCCGACAAAAAGCGCCGGGCAGCAATCAACTCGGTGGCCAATTACGGTTTTCACTTTGGTGTCAGTCAGGACAATCTGGACACGGTCGCGGCGCTGAATCCGAGCGAAGTGGCGGGGGTCAAAGTGTTCATGGGCGCGTCCACCGGCAACATGCTGGTGGACGACCCGCACACCCTCGAGCGCCTGTTCGCTGAAGTGCCGACGATTCTGCTGGCCCACTGCGAACACACCCCGAGCATCGAGGCGAATGCCGCGAACCTGCGCGAACGCTTCGGCAACCAACTGCCGCCCGATGCCCACGCGCAGATCCGCAATGCCGACAGCTGCTTTCGTTCATCGTCTCTGGCGGTGGATCTGGCCAAACGTCATGGCACTCGCCTGCACGTCCTGCACCTGACAACGGCCCGCGAGCTGGCGTTGTTCGAAGAAAAACCGCTGTCGCAAAAACGCGTCACCGCCGAAGTCTGCCTGCATCACTTGCTGTTCGATGACCGTGACTATCCGAACCTTGGCAACCTGATCAAATGCAATCCAGCGATCAAGTCCCAAGCCGATCGTGATGCCTTGCGTCAGGCACTGCTGAGCAATCGACTGGACGTGATCGGCAGCGATCACGCACCGCACACCTGGGCGGAAAAGCAGCAAGCGTATGAACAGGCTCCGTCTGGACTGCCACTGGTGCAACACGCGCTGCCGGCGCTTCTGGAACTGGTGGCGGATGGCGTATTGCCGATCACCACGCTGGTGGCGAAGACCAGTCACCGGGTGGCGGATCTGTTTGCCATTCCGGATCGCGGTTATTTACGTGAAGGGTATTGGGCGGATCTGGTGTTGGTTCAACCGGAGCCTGGGGGTGTCGCGGTGTCCCGCCAACCGGTTCTGTCGCAATGCGGCTGGACGCCGTTCGCTCAGCGCAGCTTTCGGCATCGGGTCAGCACGACGATGGTGTCGGGGCAGATCGCGTGGCATGACCATCGGATCCATGACAACTGTCAGGGATTGCCGCTGCGGTTCATGCGCTGAAAAAAACCGCCTCCACTCGATGTGGAGGCGGTTTGATTTACGCTCTCGGTTTGACGGTGCCGCAATCCTGCCCCAGCCAGACCGCCCGGGTTTCCAGACTGCCCTTCTGGTTGATCCCGATGGCGTTGAAAGTGCCGTTGGCGACGGTGGTGAACTCACGATCACTGAGGAACGTCGCGACGCCGGTGCCCTGGGCTTTCGGGCAACTGAAGCGGAATTTCCACTGGTTGCCGACGCGCTCGGTGATCTGCTGTTTGCAACCCGACTGCGGGTCCGCCAGCGGGATATCGTTGGTTGCTACCTGCTGTGGCGTCAGGCAGGCGCGGATGCCCTTGCCACCGATGTTGATCCCCTGCTTCTCCAGTTCCGCCCGCTGCTGCGGGGTGATCTGGCCCTGAATCTGACCGAGGATCGATTGCACATCCATCACCTGATCATCGACCTTCACATTGCTCGACGTCATTTCCCACAACCCCGGCTGCAGCATTTGCGCCTGAGCAACCACCGGCAAGGCCAAACCCAGGCCCAGCGCCAAACCCAGCAGACGAACGTTCATTGAAAAACTCCTGATCAGTAGTGGCCGTTAGACGCCGGCCGCCTGTTTCGGTTCATGGCGGGCGCTGGCGTCTTGAAAACAAATAGCGACAATCGCCATGGAACATGGTCTGTTAAGCATTGAATCTTCAGGAGCAAGGTTGCCCCATGGATTATTTCGGACCGCACATTTTCGGTTATCTGATCGCCCTGATACACACCCTCGGCTCGATCGCCGCGATCCATGCCGTGTTGACCGTCCGCACCGCCCAAGGCTCGATCGCCTGGGCGCTGTCGCTGATCTTCATTCCCTACCTCACCCTCATTCCTTATCTGGTGTTCGGCCGCAGCACCTTCGATGGCTACATCAAGGCCCGCCGCCAGGCCAACGAACAGATGCGCCTGGCGATTTCCGAGCTCAACTGGCGGCCCTGGGTGGAAGAGGCCCTGACCGCCCGGGCCTCGAATGCTTACGACTCGTTGCGCGCAATGCCGAAGCTGGGGCGCATGCCATGCCTGGCCAACAATGAAGTGCGATTGCTGATCAATGGCGCGGCGACCTTCGAGGCGATTTTCCACGCAATCGACCAAGCGCGGAAAGCCGTACTGATCCAGTTTTTCATCATTCACGACGATCGCCTCGGCCAGCGTTTGCGTGACCTGTTGCTGAAGAAAGCCGCCGAAGGTGTGGTGATTCATTTGCTCTACGACCGCATCGGCAGCCACGCCCTGCCCCACAGCTATGTGCAGGCGCTGCGCGATGGCGGCGTCGAGGTCAAGGCGTTCGCCACCCGCAGCGGCTGGCTCAATCGGTTCCAGGTGAATTTCCGCAACCACCGCAAGATCGTGGTGGTCGACGGGCTGATCGGATTTGTCGGCGGCCACAACGTGGGCGACGAATACATGGGTGAAAAACCACCGCTGGCACCGTGGCGCGACACTCACGTCCAGGTGCGCGGCCCGGTGGTGGCGTGCATGCAGGAGTCTTTTGCCGAAGACTGGTTCTGGGCCGCGCGGTCATTGCCGCCGCTGATCCTGCCGGACGCTTACCCGGATGAAGGCGTGCTTTGCCAATTGCTCGCCAGCGGCCCGGCGGATGCCTACGAAACCTGCTCGCTGTTCTTCGTCGAAGCCATCCACGCCGCCGCCGAGCGCGTGTGGATCACCAGCCCCTACTTCATTCCCGACGAAGCCGTATTCGCAGCATTGCGCCTCGCCGTATTGCGCGGGGTCGACGTGCGCCTGTTGCTGCCTTCGCGCCCCGACCATCGCATCGTCTACGCCGCCTCCAGCCTGTATGCGTTCGAAGCGGTACGCGCCGGCGTGCGGGTATTCCGCTACGAACCGGGGTTCCTGCATCAAAAAGTGGTGTTGATCGACAGCGAGATCAGCGCCATCGGCAGCGCCAACCTGGACAACCGCTCGTTCCGGCTGAATTTCGAGGTGATGCTGCTGACCGTCGACAGCGAATTCGCCGCCAGCGTGGAACAGATGCTCAACGATGACTTCGCCCAGGCCTACGAAGTCGCCAAAGAAGAAAGCCGGGAGATCCACCGCCTGCAACAGGTCGGTATGCGGATCGCCCGGCTGATTTCACCGATCCTCTAGGTTCAAGGGTGGTAGATGTCGTCCCTCGTCCACGGCAGTTCATGGCTGCCATCGGCATGGGCCTTCACGGCGAGGATCTGGTGCAGGTTGATCCAGCCGCGAGCGAACGCATAAGCGCAGCCTGCCAGGTACAGACGCCAGATACGCAGCGCCTGATCCGGCACCAGTTTCGCGGCGGCTTCAAGGTTGTCTTCCAGCCGTTCGCTCCAGTGGTCCAGGGTACGCGCGTAGTGCAGGCGCAGACTCTCGACATCGACGATCTCCAGACCCGCTTCGCTGATCTCGGCCGAGATCATCGCCAGGTGCGGCAGCTCGCCGTTGGGGAACACATATTTCTCGATGAAATCCCCGGCGCCGCGCCCCACAGGGCGGCCATCGGTGTGCTTGGCGGTGATGCCGTGGTTCATCACCAGACCGCCCTCTTTCACCGCGCCAAACAGGGTTTTGCAGTATTCGGCGAGGTTGGCGTGGCCGACGTGCTCGAACATGCCGACGCTGACCACTTTGTCGAAGCGCCCATCCTGGGGCAGATCGCGGTAGTCAAGCAGTTGCAGTTCGATCTGGTCTTCCAGACCTTCAGCTTTGACCCGCTCACGGGCCAGCGCCAGTTGCTCTTTGCTCAGGGTGATACCGAAGACCTTGGCGCCGAACTCTCGGGCGGCATAACGCGCCAGTCCGCCCCAACCGCAACCGACGTCCAACAGATAGTCGCCGGGCTGCAGGCGCAGCTTGCGGCACAGGTGCCGGAACTTGGCTTGCTGGGCTTGCTCCAGGGATTCGCTGCCGGTTTCGAAATATGCGCAGGAATACGCCATGTCGCTGTCCAGCCACAGTTGGTAGAACGCGTTGGACAGGTCGTAGTGATAGGAAATGGCTTTGGCGTCGGTTTCCTTGTCATGCACGGTGCGCACCGGCTGACTGTCTTCGTCCTCGTCGAGCAGCGCCGTGCTCAACTCATCGCACACCCGGATGACCTCGCTGATCGAGCCCTCCAGTTCGAGTTTGCCCTCGACGAACGCCGCCCCCAGCGCGTCGAGACTTGGATGGGTCAACTGGGACACCATCAACGGGTCCTTGACCACGATGGTGACACTGGGCGTCGGGCCCAGATTGAATTCATGGCCGTCCCAGAGTCGCAGGCGAAGCGGAAGCTGCAGATTCTGTAAGGCCGGTGGAAGTTGCGCGAGCATGGAATATCCCCCTGGTTTCAGACGTCTGATCTGAGGGTAGACCATCCTTGAAAATTAGCAGGCTATCGATTTGATAGTCGCCGACTATCAGCCTCAGAGGCTATCATCGCGCTGTCATCCCTGGTTCAGTGCGCCTTCTCAAATGACTGCGAGAGCGGCGCACAGTTCGAAAATTGATCAGTCCGACGCTTTCAGCTTCAGCAGTGGTTCCTGAAAACGCAGCAGGCGTCCGGCATTGCCCAGCACCAACAGCGTGCTCAGGTTGTGCAGCAACGCGGCGATCATCGCCCCCGCCGCACCGAGCCAGCCGAAGGCGGCGAAAACCACGATGGCCAGCGTCCAGCCCAGGCCGATGATCACGTTCACCTGCAAGGTCCGTCGGCACTGGCGGCTCAGGCGCACACAGGTGCCGAGCCGACGCAGGTCGCTGCCGATCAGCACGATATCGGCGGATGCCAGCGCAATATCCGCGCCGCCCGCGCCCATCGCCACACCCACGACACCCGCCTTGAGCGCCAGCGAATCGTTGATCCCGTCGCCGACCACCATCGGCCGAAAGCCGTTGTCGATTTCCTTGAGCACTCGATTGAGTTTGTCTTCGGGCAACGCCTGGGCTTCGACTTCGTGCAGGCCGACATCCTTGGCCAGTGTCTGCGCGACGCTTTGCCGGTCGCCGGTCAACAGCAGTTGCCGCCCCAGCCCGAGGTCACGCAGTTCACTCAGCGCAAATCGTGCTTCCGGTTTGACCGTGTCGGCCAACAACAGCCAGGCAAGGAATTCTCCGTTCAATGCCAACCCGGCAATCGGGCCATCGTGGTCGGGGATGGCGGTGGTCGGGATGCCCAACTGCGCAAACAGCTCCGGACGCCCGAGCGCTGCTTCGCCTTGCGCAGTTCCGGCGACCACGCCCAACCCCTGCCGCTCATGAATATCGGTCAGCACCAGCACCTCTTCCGCGCTGACCAGTCCGGCCAGCGCGCGGCTGACCGGATGGCTGCTAGCCGCACCCAGGCTTGCAGCCAGCGCCATCACCGACCCGTGATCTGCTCGCGGGCTGTTGATCGACTGCAAGCGCAGCGTGCCGTACGTCAGGGTGCCGGTCTTGTCGACCACCAGCGAAGTGAGATCGGCCAGCTCCTCAAGGAACGCAGAACTGCGGATCAGAATCCCGTGCCGCGCCGCCACCGCCACCCCGGCAATCGCCGTGGCCGGCGCCGACAACACCAGCGCGCATGGGCATGCCGCCACCAGCACCGCGAGCATCGCCTGCGCATCGTTGGTGATAAACCAGGTCACCGCCGCGAGCAGCAACACCAGCACCATGTAGCTGCCGGCATAACGTTCGAGCAACCGGGTGATCGGTGGCTTGGAGCGTTCGGCGTTCTGCATCAGCGCGATGACCTTGCCGAGGGTGGATTCATCCCCGGTACGGGTCACTTCGATTCGCAGCAGCCCGTCGAGGTTGATCGCACCGCCGAACACCGCCATGCCGACGCCCGCCTCCATCGGAACCGACTCACCGGTGATCGACGCTGTATCGAGGCTGGCCTGGCCGGACAAAACCCGACCGTCCGCCGGCACTCGATCCCCGGCGCGCACTTCGACTTTGTCGCCGGCCTTGAGCGTGCCGTTGTCGACTTCGATGATCGAGCCGTCCGCCTGCACCTTGCGCGCGTGGCTGCGGGTCAATTGGCCGAGGGCATGAATCGCTTCCTGGGAACCGATCACACTGCGTTCTTCCAGCACGTGGCCGAAGATCATGATGATCGGCAACAGCGCCGCCGTGAGCAGATCGCCCGTGGCCCAGGCCCCGATCATCGCCAAAGCGATCAACTGATCGGTGATGCCGTGCAGGCTCGGATAACGCAGGCTGAACCACGCCGAACGCATTACCGGCACCGCGACTAACAAAGAAGCAAATCCGAGCAGCAACTGACTGACGCCCGTCTGTTCCGGCATCAACCAGCGCCAGATCAGCCCCAGACCGAGCAAGCCGAGGGCGAGCATCGCCAAGGTCAACTGGCGCGCGGCGCGGCGTTGCTCGGCCGAGGACAACAGGCTCGGTGCGGTGGTGGTGGCAGTCATTTGCTGGCTCCCTGAATGATCAGGCGTGAATCGTCTTTCGGATCGACCGTGGTGACCGAGCCGGCCTGACCGAGAATCTTCGGCATCCGCTCGCGGTACAGACGCAACAGCATTTGCGGGTCCGTGCCCTGCTGTTGCGCCTTGGCCAGGCTCAATACCGTCGCCGTGTCGGCGGAGGCTTTGGCCAGGCGCTCACCGGCCTGGGCGTGGGCGACTTGCAGCGTGCGGTCGGCTTGCTCGTTGGCGGACTGAGTGAGCTTCTCGGCCTCGGTGCGGGCATTGGCGACCGCTTTGTCGGCTTGCTGGCTGGCGGTGAGGACCGCGTTGAACGCACTCACCGCCGGCTCCGGCAGACTCGATTGCACATCGACCCGCGCCACTTCGATGCCGATGCCCTGACCGCTCGCCTTCAACTCGGCCAGACGTCGATTGATGCCTTGCACCAGATCGCCACGTAACCGTTCGCGACGTTCGGCCGCCTGATTGTCAGCGCCGATCAACTCCGGCCGCGCCACCAGAATCGTGTCCAAGTCCCGCGCGGCCGTCAGCGCCACCGCGCTGCGTGTCACCAATCGATCCAGCGCCGGTAGCACGTGCTCGCCTTGCAGCACGAAGTCATAGGGATCGGTGACCTTGTAGAACACCCGCACATCCAGCTGCACCACACCGGCGTCACCAGTGAGCAGATAACCGGAACCGGCCAGCGCATCACTCAGCGGCGTGGCGAAGGTTGCCACGCGATCCGCCTGCAGGGCCTGATCGCTGCGCAGCAAGTTTTCCACCCTGCGCTCGATCACCCGATCCGCCGCCGGCAACAAAACCACCTGTTCAAACGGCTGCGGCCAGGCCAACAACAACCCGGCATTCTGAATGCGATCCAGCGCTCCGAAATGCAAAACCACCGCTCGATTTTGCGGGTCGATCTGCCGGACATTGGAAAATGCCCAAGCCAATGCCGCGAGCACGGTTACCGCATACAGCGCGAAAAACGCCAGACGTCCCGCTTGAATCCACGGACTGTTCAGCGAATGTGTTCCACGTGGAACTTCATTCATGGCTGCGATCCGCTTTTGTTGTCGAGATTCGGCGGACCGTCGACCAACACCCGGAACGGCGCGGCGTCGGTGCGCAGGATCAGTTTGGTGTCTGGCGAAACGATGGTGCCAAGGGTGTCCAGCGAGCGCAGCAAGTTGTACAGCTGCGGTGAGCCGGCGTAAGCGCGCCCATAAATCTGCGCCGCTTCTACCCGCGATTGGGCTTCGATATCGGCAGCTTTCACCGTGGCATCGGCTTGCACGATTCGCGCATCGCGTTCGGCGGCGGAGCGGATTTGCGCTGCCTCTCGCTTGCCGATGGCCGTGCGCTCGGTGGCGATGGTTTCACGCTCGGCACGCATCCGGTCAACCGTTGCAGTGAGGGTCACCGATGGCAATGTCAGCCGTTCGATGCCCACCTGCACCACCCGCACGCCGTAAGTGGCGAGCAGCTGCTGATCGATTTGCTGGCGCAGCTGCGCTTCAAAATCGGCGATGCGTACCTGGCTGGCATCGGTATTCACCAGATTGGCCAGATCGAAACTGCTGGCCGTGGTTTCCAGTGCCGAGCCGACAAACGTCCGGATCTGCCGCGCCGCTTCGTCCGGCTGGTTCTGCACGGCGCGCATGAAGCGCTGCACGTTGTCGGGATCGCCCTGCACCTGCCAAGCCACGTACGCCTGAACGATGATGCGCAAACCGTCGCGGGTGCCGACATCCTGCAAGCCGCTGGAGGTCGTGCGCAAACGCAGATCCACCGGAATCGCCGCTTCGAACGGCGCCGGCCAGCGCCAGCTCAGCCCCGGTTCCAGTAGCACGCGGGACGGATTGCCGAAACGAGTGATGACCGTGGCTTCACCGGAACGCACTTGCACCAGACTCGCCGCCGCGATGGCGAACGCCACCAGCAACGCTGCCCAGCCCATGCGTTTCCACGGAAAAGGCCCCGCCTCTTCCGGCGCACCGTGATGATGGTGATGATGCCCGTGATGGTGATGACCGCCGCCATGAGCATGATCGTGGCCGCTGTGGTCATGGTGATCGTGAGTGTGCGACTGGCTCAATGGGTGGCTCCTGGCTGAGCGGTGGTGCGCGCCGGATCTGCCGGCAGCGTGAACGTACGCAGGTCGATGGTCGGTGCGTTACTGCTGCCGCCCAGGCGATGGTCGAGTACCAACAGTTTGGCTTTGCTCAAACCCTGGCTGAGTTGGCTGAGATATTGCTCCAGCACGAAGGCTTGGCCGGCGCTGGCGTAGGCTTTTTGTTCGGCGCTGAATTTCAGATCCGCCGCCCGGGCCGTGGCGTTGATTTCATGGGCGTTGGCACTGGCCTGATCCCGAGCGAGGCTGGCCTGCAACTGCGCTTGGTTACTCGCTTCGGCGGCAGCGCCGCGCTCGCGGGAGATCAACGCCTGAGCGCCGATCTGCGCCGCTTGCACGCTGTGATAGGCGTTGGCCGCCCCGGCCGGCGGGTGTATCGCTTCGACCACCGTGGCGAGAATTTCCACGCCGCTGTCGAGTTTCTGCAGATCGCTTTGCACGGCGCGGCCGATTTCTTCGGCGAGTCCGGTCCTGTCCTCGCCAAGCAAACCGTCGAGTGTGCGCGAGGCAAAGTCATGCACCAGAATCCGGCTGGCGGTGCTGCGGATCAGCGTCGGCACATCGGCGCTGTTGTAGGTGGCGGCCAGTGCGGCTTGATCGCTCAGGCCGATGCGGTAGACGAAGCGCACGTCCATGTTGACGATCTGAAAGCTCTGCTGATCGCCCCGACTGCTGGCGATAACCTGAGACTTGTCATTGACGTGACTGGCGTCCCACAAACGGTTGGCGGTGAGTGGCGCCGGGCCTTCTGCCGGATCCAACTGCACGGGTGCCGGGTTTTCACCGACGCTGGTCGCCAATTCATGGACCACGCCGTTCTCGACATTCAGCACACGCCCCAACGGCCAGGGCAAACCCGCATGCAGCCCCGGCCCGAACACCTGCACCGGTTTGCCGAAGCGCTCGTAAATCCCACGGTTTTGCATCGGAATTTCGTGAAGGCCGGTGAGCAACCAGCCCACCGTTGCCACCAGCACCAACACCGGCAAGAACGCCCGGCGCATGTAACTGAAGGCCCAGATCTGGCGCAGATCGATGCCGAAGCGGTTGTGCAATTCGTGCTGCAACGCGAGCAGAGGTTGTGGCGGCCAGCGCAGCAGATCGGCGACGAAACTGCGGGCCAGCAGCACCGGTTCGAGTTGTTCGCGGCGCGGGCTGAACAGCGACAGCAGCGCACGCAACAACAACTCCAGGGCAACCAGTCCCGGCAGAATGCCGATCAATACCGCCAGACGCACCGGCCAGATTGCACTGTCACTGGCGAACAACAGGCACAACGCGCCCAGCACCAGACTGAAGATTGCCACTCGCGTCAGCTGCGCCAGCGCTCCGGCCTCGGGCCATTGCGCCGGATTTTCCTGGGCCAGCTGTCGCTCCAGCACCAGCAGACAGAACGCCAAGAGCAACGCGATGGCCGCACCGACCGTGGCGGACACCCCCACACCCGCCGCCGGCAGCGTCAGATTCCACGTCTGTTCGATGCTCAGCAGCACCAGCAACGACCACCCGCCAAGCCACAACGTGGACGCGCCGATCTGCCCGAGCAGATGCAGACTGCGCTGGCTCATCCGATCCAGCAGCCGCTCGTACCAGCCGTCCGGCGCAGGTTCTTCAGCAACCGTCACCGGCACCACGGGATTGATCACCCGCGCCCGCCATTGCGTCACCCACCACGCCGATTGCAGCCCCGCCACCAGCACCAGCAGGGCCGCGCTTTGATTGACCAGCAGCGCAGGCCACAGCGATTGCGGCGCAAACAGCCCGACAAAAAACGCCAGCACCCACCCTGCCCCGGCCAATGCACCCAGACCGATCGCCAGGCGACGCAAACGTCGGCCCTGCGTTGCCGCTTGCTGAAAGCGCGGCAACCCGGTCACCGGCGTGGCTTCATCCAGATCGACTTGCATATCCCCCCAAACTCTTTGGCTCACTGCACATATCGTTACGATATAACGAAAGTCGTGAAATATTTGTACTCATTTGCATCATTCAAAGATGGGCAACCTGTCGCTTGCCTGAAGCCTTGACCGAAATGTCTGGAAACGCACATATTACGTTCGTAATTTTTAGCACGAACTACTTTTACCGATCCGCATCCTTCAGCCAGGAGTAAGAGCATGAGCAACTATGACGTGGTGATTCTGGGCGGTGGTCCCGGCGGTTATAACGCAGCGATCCGCGCCGGCCAGCTGGGCCTCAAGGCCGCGTGCGTCGAGGGTCGCGCCACGCTGGGTGGCACCTGCCTGAACGTCGGCTGCATGCCGTCCAAGGCGCTTTTGCATGCGTCAGAGCTCTACGAAGCGGCGCTGGGAGCGGAGTTCGCCAACCTCGGCATCGAAGTCAAACCCACGCTCAACCTTGCGCAAATGATGAAACAGAAAGACGAAAGCGTGAGCGGCCTGACCAAAGGCATCGAATTCCTGTTTCGCAAGAACAAGGTCGACTGGATCAAGGGCTGGGGCCATATCGACGGCCCCGGAAAGGTCAGCGTGACCGGCGATCAGGGCAGCCGGATCGAGCTGACTGCCAAGGACATCGTCATCGCCACCGGCTCCGAGCCCACTCCCCTGCCCGGCGTGGAGATCGACAACAAGCGCATCCTCGACTCCACCGGCGCGCTGTCCTTGAGCGAAGTGCCCAAGCATCTGGTGGTAATCGGTGCGGGCGTGATCGGCCTCGAACTCGGCTCGGTCTGGCGCCGACTCGGCGCGCAGGTGACGGTGGTGGAATACCTCGACCGCATCTGCCCCGGTGTCGACGGCGAAGCCGGCAAGACCCTGCAACGCTCGCTGAGCAAACAAGGCATCAGCTTCAAGCTGAGCTCCAAAGTGACCAGCGCCACCTCCTCGGCCAATGGCGTACAGCTCAGCGTCGAACCCGCCGCTGGCGGCAGCGCGGAAATCCTCGAGGCCGATTACGTGCTGGTGGCCATTGGTCGTCGCCCGTACACCCAGGGCCTGGGCCTGGAAAACGTCGGCCTGAGCACCGACAAACGCGGCATGCTCGCCAACAAACAGCATCGCACCGAAGCGCCCGGCGTGTGGGTGATCGGTGACGTGACCTCCGGGCCGATGCTCGCGCACAAGGCTGAAGACGAAGCCATGGCCTGCATCGAACAGATCGTCGGCAAGGCCGGTGAGGTCAATTACGAGCTGATTCCCAACGTGATCTACACACGGCCGGAGCTGGCCAGCGTCGGCAAGACCGAAGAGCAACTGAAGGCCGAAGGCCGGGCGTACAAGGTCGGCAAATTCCCGTTCACCGCCAACAGCCGGGCGAAGATCAATCACGAGACCGAAGGCTTTGCCAAAGTCATCGCCGATGAACGCACCGACGAAGTCCTCGGCGTGCATCTGGTCGGCCCGAGCGTCAGCGAAATGATCGGCGAGTTCTGCGTGGCCATGGAATTCAGCGCCTCGGCCGAAGACATCGCGCTGACCTGTCACCCGCATCCAACCCGCTCCGAAGCGTTGCGTCAGGCGGCAATGAATGTCGAAGGGATGGCGACGCAGATGTAAGCACTGTGCGAATACTTCCCGCGCAATGCGGGAAGTATCAGGACGGCAGATGCCCCAGCGGCAATGCGCCGGGCGTTTTCACCGTGTGGATCGCAAAATTGCTGCGGATATCGCTCACCCCCGGCAGCTTCAACAGGCAACCGGTGAGAAAGCGGTCGTAGGCGCGCAGATCCGGCACCACCACTTGCAGCAGAAAGTCCGATTCCCCGGACACCAGAAATGCCGAAATCACCTCCGGCAACGCCGTCACCGCCTGGTGAAACGCCTCGGCCTGTTCATCGTTGTGCCGCTCGACCTTGACCCCGACAAACACCGTCAGCCCCAACCCCACTTCATCACGGTCCAGATTGGCCTGATATCCGCGAATCACCCCGGCCTCTTCGAGCATCCGCACCCGGCGCAGGCACGGCGATGCCGACAGGCCGATTTCGTCGGCCAGTTGTACGTTGCTCAGGCGTCCGTCCCGTTGCAGTGCGGCAAGAATCTTGCGGTCGAAGGCATCCAGTTTCATGGTTGGCAGATCCTGATGGTTTTTGCGGTGAAAGAGCGCAGATTATGCCAATCGAGAGGCCTTTAGAAGCTGACTACGCAACCACCTGCCCTGCCCTTCGGCCCTAGACTGAGGCGACCGAATCGACAACGAAAGGGGTGCGACATGGCAAGTCTCTGGCTGTTTTTCCTGGCGCTGGCAGTGGTCTTTCTGTTGCCCGGCCCGGACATGATCCTGCTGTTGCAGACCGGCGCTCGTCAGGGGCGCGGCGCAGCGCTGGCCACGGCGGTGGGTCTGGCCATCGCCCGAGGCTGTCATGTAGCGCTCGCGGCGTTGGGGCTGGCGGCGCTCTTCAAGGCGGCGCCGTGGACGTTCGATGCTGTGCGGATCGCCGGGGCGGCGTATTTGCTGTGGATCGGCATTCAATGCCTGCGCACCACGCTGTTGCCGGATCTGAACGCCGGCACCGTGACGGACAGTCATGCGCAGTGGTACGCGGCCATCCGTCGCGGCCTGCTGACCAATCTGCTCAATCCGAAAGCGTTGCTGTTCTGTTCGGTGCTGCTGCCGCAGTTCATCGTGGCAAATGGCGCACCGGTGCTGACCCAATTCGCCGTGCTCGGTGCGATGCTGGTGGGCGCAGGTCTGCTGTTCGACAGCGCTTACGCCCTGACCGGCGCCGCGCTGGGCCGCTGGCTGAAACACAGCCCGACGGCCCAGCGGGTGCAGCAGTGGCTGTTCGGCAGCCTGTTGATCGGCTTCGCCGTGCGCCTGACGTTCGCCCAGTAGGCTTAGGCTTTGCGGGCCTTGCGCCGGCGGCGAGTGATCAGCAGCAACGCCACAGCGCTGAAGGCCACGATCGCTCCGATCTGCACCGGCCACTTGTACGGCCGCAGTGTCGAACGCACCGAATCGGTCACCTGAGTGACGTAGCGCTTGTCAGCGTTTTCAAAATCCGGATAAGGGCATTGATGGCCGAAATCCACGGCCCACGGGACGTACGGCCCTTCATCGACATAGCGTTTGTACAACGCGCTCTGCTCTTCCAGGCTGCTGTTCCAGCCCGCCGCCGAGCACAACACAGCGGCGAACGCCTGGCTGGTGTGCGGCAGATTATCCGCCGCCCGGCTGGCCAGCGCCGTGGCGACAAAACGATAGTGATAACGCTCATCCGGCTGCGCTTCACTGGCCTTCTGACGTTGCACTTCGGCCTCGCTGACCAGCGGCCCGACTTTCAGCTCGGTGTTTTCAAGGCTGTAGTTGCCGCCGAAGGTCGCGTAATCCGGGGCCATTTCGTAGCCCAGGATGTCCATGCCCCACTCACGGGCTGTCCACGCAGCATTGAACAGTGCGCTGGCACGTTGGGTCGGCCACCACGCTGAGTCGGCCT
Source organism: Pseudomonas sp. 3-2 (assembly GCF_019710535.1). Lineage (NCBI taxonomy): Bacteria > Pseudomonadati > Pseudomonadota > Gammaproteobacteria > Pseudomonadales > Pseudomonadaceae > Pseudomonas > Pseudomonas sp. 3-2. The sequence continues at coordinate 6,393,229 of NZ_CP081200.1, forward strand.
TCAGGCGTTGCTCGCCATAGAGCCGGGCCTTGTTCTGCAGATCGGCATTGTCGAAATAACCGACCGCTTCTTCGTAGTGCCCCTCACGCAACAACCGCCGCCCCAGCAGATTGCGCAGGCTGGCGGCCACCGGCAGCGGCACGTAATTGTCGCGATCCTGCTGGCTCAGCGCGGGCGGTGCCGGCACGTTGGTATCGACATAGTTTTTCAGCTCCTCGACCGTCAGCACTCGCTCGGCCACGGTCGCAGCGTCGAACCAGTAAAGGTGCTGGCTGCGATACAACTGGTCGAAGGCCTGCAGGTACTCGCCACGTTGCAGCGCAAGGATCGCGCTCTCGCCCTCGACCCGGCATTTGGGCTGCACGGTTTCGAGATTCCAGTCGGCGGTGCGCCGCTCGCCCCAGGACTCCTCCTGCGGGAACGCTTGCGCAGCTTTCGCATAGGCCGCAGCTGCCGCGTTCCTGTCGCCATCGCGCACGGCCAGTTTTGCCCGCAGCCACCACGCCAGACCGCTGTCGCCAGCGTGTTCGAGGAACGCCTTGGCGCTGGCGTAATCGCCCTGTTGATAATTCATCGCCGCTAATCGATCGGCGTTATCGAGGCTGCCGCGGGTGCTTGCTTGCAGCGCTTTGACCAGTTTCTTCTCGTTCGGTGGCTCATCGCCGAACGACCAGCCGATCCGGCTGATCAGCGAGGCGGTCACCAGTTGCTGCACCGCTTCGCGGCGCAGCAATTTCGCCAGCCGATCTTCGGGCTCCTCGGCCAGTTCGTTCATCAACTGCTTCAGCGAGGTGTAACCGACGTTCGAGCCGTGCAGGTTTTGCGCGGCATACAGCTTGATGGCGTTGTTCCAGTCACCCGCCATGCGCAACGCCCGCGCCTCTTCGCCAAGGCTGGCCACGCCGAGTTCCAGCGGATCGCTGAAGCCGTCGATGCTCAGTTGCCGCGTCTGGCGGAAGGCGTCGATGGCGTTTTCCAAGGCTTCGAGCGCATCGCCCGCTTCGCTGCTCATGGCAAAGAACGCCCGGCCCAGCGAATACGCGGCCCAGGTGCTGCGCAACCCACGCTGATCGGCCGGCAGCGCCAGCAACTGGCGGAAATACTCGACCGCCAATTGATGGTCACCGGCGCCGAACGCCACGGCGCCCGCCACATACAGGCGCAGTTCCGCCGGCAGGCTCGCGCCCTGCACGTCGACCTGACGCGCGTCGGTCAGGCTGCGCAGGCGTTTGACCAGCGTTTGCTGTTCAGGCGTCAGGCCGATCTGCTCGGCCTTGTCGCGCACCTCGGCGGGTTCTGGCGTCTCGGCGTAGATGTCATCCGGATTGTGGGTGGCGGCGGTGACGTTCTTCAGCCCGGCAATGGTTTTGCCAAGGCGACTGATCTCGAACCTGAAGTTGCCCTCCGGCATTTGCGCCAGCGATTGCCCGCGATCGTCGAGCAGGCGCATCGGGAAGTCCGGGCCACAGGCCAGCGCCGAGCCCAGCGGCAGGCTGAGGCTCAGGCAAAGCAGATGGCGGGGCCAGTTACGGGTCAACATGCGAACCTCCTTGATCAATATTTGCGCAGCGTGCCCAACCGATCGCACGCTGCCCGCCCGCCGGCAATCGGCCCTCGCGCAGGCGGGTGAAGGTAAGCAGATCCGCCGTCTGTTGCAACACATAACCGGCGAGCGCGTCAGCCCCTTCGCAGCCCCGGGCCTGGATGGTGATGCGGGCGGGCCAGGCGCTGTCGAGGTTACCGACGTTACGCAGGGCAATGTCTTGCAGGCCATTCTGTTCGGTAAACACCACGCCGAGATGGCGGCTCAACGCATCGCCTCGGGCGACCGCACGCAGCGTGCTCAGACTCCAGGCTCGGCGGTCGTTAGCCAACGGCAGACGAAACCAGATCAGGCCGGCCAGATGCGCCGGGCGATCCTCGCGTAACTCATTTGCCAGCCGGCCCAGTTGTTGTGGATCGGCAAGCAATTCGCGGCGCTGGCCACCCCGTTCGAGCGGTACTTCGCTTTCCACCACCGGAGCGCCATCGACATCCGGCAACAGCGCCACGCCATAGGCCGGCAGCGCCAGATAAAACGGTTTGTCGGTCACTCGCCCCCAGGCCTTGGCCCAGCGCCGCGCCTGTTCGGAGTCGAACAGACCGCGACGCGGATCGCTGACGGCATGCACCTGCAACACACTGCTGTCGACGGTCGCCAGCAACGCCGGCAATTGCGGACTGTCGAGCCAGGCAGGTAACGCAGTGATGCTCAGGGGCAGATTGGCCGGCAATGCCGTACGCAAGTGAGCAAGGAATCCGGTGTAAGCAGGCAGGCGGGCATTGCCGGCGTCATGGTCGATCTCGATCCCGGCCAGGGTAAGTCCCTGACCTTGCCAGTCAGTGAGCACTTGGAGGATCTGCGCCGTGACCGCTTGCGGGTCGAGCGCCTTGAGCTGGCCGTCGAGGCGAATCACCGCAATCAACGGCCGGGCATCGCGTCTCAGCAACGCAGAATCGACGCGTGCCCGACTCCATCCGGCATTCGGGAACGCCTGCAACGCCAAGACCCGCAACGTCGAAAAGTCGTTGCGACTGTCATTCAGGGCAAGCTCATGGGCCGGCGTCCATTGCCGTTGCCAGACGTAAAGTTGCTGATCGAGTGGCACTGCGTCCTGTCGCTCACAAGCACACAGCAACAACACAGCCACCAGGGCGGACCACCCGATGATAAAGCGCATACCTTGCAGATCCCTGAGACATCAGGCTGCAAGGTTACACAAAAGCGTTCAGGGCTTGCGGGCAATGATGACCTGACTTTTCGCCACCACCGCATCCAGCGCCTGCTTGATCTGCGCGCCGCGCGGCGAGTCGAGCACCGCTTGCCAGGTATCGGCCCAATGGTTGAGCAGCGGATGATCCGGGTTGCTGAACTCGACCTTCGCTTCCCAGAACAGCATCATCCACATCGACCAGTAAAAGCCGTACTGACTGTGGCTGATGATCTCGAGTCCCGCCTCGCTGACCATCGCCTTGAACTGTTCTTCGCTGATGATGCGAATGTGGTTGGGCTTCTGGAAATACTCCGGCGCGGCGATGTCTTTTTGCAGGTCTTCGGAGCTGGGGTGCGGCACGCTCAGCAAATACAGCGCGCCCGACTGACCGACGCGCACCAGTTCGGCAAGGAACTGCGCCGGGTCGTCGACGTGCTCGATGACTTCAGTGGACACCACGCGAGTGGCCGTTCCATCGGCGATCGGCAGCGGATTGCAGTCGGTCACATGGCATTCGACGCTGCGCGCCGGGGTATCGCTCAGGCGCTGGCGGGTAGCCTCGACCTTGGCGCCGTCAATGTCGGCGATGATGATCTTCGCCCCGCGCATGCCGCAGAAATGCACGTTGCCACCGTCGCCACAGCCAACGTCGAGCAAGGTGTCATCGGCGGTCACCGGGAAGCCTTTGAACAGCTCACCGGTTTGCTGGTTGAACCAGCCGCTGAGCATCGCATCGTGCAGGCCGAGCATGTAAGGGTCGACCTTGTCGGCTACCGGTGCGACAGCGTGTGCGGGGGCCGGAGCCGCCGTGAGTTTTTTCAGAAGGCTCAGCATGAGGTGGCTCCAGGGGACGAGACGACGGTTCGCGAGGTGGCGAGGCGTTTCACCAGCGTGGCGCCTCGATTGCGCATGGGCATTTCGATCAAGCGGTAATTGAGTTCGCTGAGCAGCACGATCAGGCCACCGGCAATCAGCAGTGTCAGGATCGGATGTCCCGCCGGGCTCGGTAGGCCGGCGCCCTGCAAACGAAAGATCAGTTCTCGCACCAGTTGATAGGCCGGGATGTGAATCAGGTAAATGCCGTAGGAGCGGCTGCCGATCCAGGCCATCAGCCGTTGCAGGCCACCGGCCGGCAGCAGGTAATTGCGGTCGTATGAAGCAATCCACACCAGCACGGCGCTGAGCACGGCGATCGACCCGATGCGGTAACCGGCGAAGGTGAAACGGTCGGTGGCCATGAAGCTCAGCAGCGCTCCGAGGCCGATCAGCGCGAATACTCCGGCCCATGGCCGCCGCAGGAATACCGGCTCCCAACGGCGATAACCCGGCTGCACGCTCCACATGGCCAACAGCACACCCAGCGCCAGCGCATCGGTACGAATCACCATCAGCAGCGGCGTGCGCACCGTGAACAATTGCACCGCCACCAGCGCCAGCAATGCCCACACCAGATACTTGCGGCACAGCATGATCACAAGCGGGAACAACAGGTAGAACTGCTCCTCCAGCGCCAGGCTCCAGTAGACAAAACTGCTGCCGTATTCGTAATGAAAGAACGCATCGGCAAAGCGGAAATTGGCGTACTGCAGCACCCCGGCCAACGTGGCCTGAACGTTGGCGGACCACGTCCCGAACGCGCCTGATCGATTCAGAAACACGCACGCCAGCAGCATCAACGCCAGCCACAGCCAGGCCGAGGGCAACAGACGAAACGCCCGACGCAGCCAGAAATTGCGCGTCTGCTCCCAGTATTCCTGGCGATTGCTGCAACCGCGCAGCGCCGGGATCAGGCTGCGGGCGATGACAAACCCCGAGATCGCAAAAAACAGGTCAACGCCCCACCATGGCTGCGCCCAGGCATGGATCCTTTCAAGCAGCGGCACCGGGTCGGTGAACAGGCTGCCTTGCAAGTGATGAAACAGCACGCCGAGTACCGCGACAGCGCGCAGGACTTCAATGTCCATGATCCGCTTGCCGCTCATGACACACGTCCTGCATCGAGCGGTTTGCGGGCGATGATCACCTGACTCTTGGGCATGAACCGGTCGAGCATCTGCTTGATCGCCAAACCGTCTGGCTGCGCCAGCAAGTCCTGCCAGGTTCTGGCCCAACTCTCCATCAACGGTGGATACGGCGCCTGGATCCGGTCGCGCACGGCACCGCCCAGGTCACGTCCTGCAGCCCGTTCGCTGGCCCAGAAAAAGATCATGCCCATGACCCAGAAAAATCCCGTTGCCTGACGATGCTCAATCACCAGACCGGCATCCTCAACCAATGCCGCGAAGCGCTCCGGGGTGAAGATCTGTACATGATTGGGTGACTGGTAATAACCCGCCGGGGCAATGCCCTGCTGCAAATGCTCGCCCACCGGCGCCGGCACACTGAGCAGGTACAGCGCACCGGGACGGCCCATGCGTACCAGCTCGGCCATGAACGGCTCGGGATGATCGATGTGTTCCAGCACTTCCATGCACACGACCTTGCTCGCACAGCCGTCGCTCAGCGGCAATGGCAGGCTGTTGCTGACCAGACCGAGACTGGCCTTGCGGCTCTGCGCTTCGACTTGTCGGGCGAGGTCGCGCACCTTGTCGTGTTCGCTGTCGGTGAAGATCACCGAGGCGCCCTGGCGCACGGCGAACAATGTCGCCACACCCTCGCCACACCCCACGTCGAGCAGGGTGTCGTCCGCGTCAATGACAAAGCCCTTGAGCAACTCACCACTGTCGCCGTGAAACCAGCCGTCGAGCATGGCGTCATGCAGACCCACATCCCTGGGCGACACGCCCGCGGCAACCGGTTCAGGCACGGATACCGGCGCCGGATGCGCAACCGGACGCAAACGCCTCAGCAATGCGCGGATCATGCGCCCGTGGCTTCCGTTGCAGCGACAGCGCGGAGCTCGTGCACTTGAGCGAGAAAATCGCGCAACCGCTGCTCGGCCACCGCCTGACTGCAGAACGCCTGCAGGCTGGCAACGGCCTGCGCCGACATCTGCGCATAGCGCCCGGGATCGTTCTTCGCCACCTCATAGCTGTCGCGATAGGCCACGCAGACCGATGCCCAGTTGGTCATGTAGCGCAACGTGCGGAACGCCTTGCGCGGATCGTGAGGCCAGGCGGTGAGTTCATCGGTGGACTCGACCAGGAACGCGTTGTCGGTACTCAGATAATCGATCATCGCCGTGGTCCGCGGCGCCACGGCCGGTTTGCCGCAGGACATGAATTCCATCAGCGGCAGGCACTGGCCCTCGCCGTAGGAAGTGTTCACCACGTAACGGGTGGCCTGCACCAGACGCTCGTAGTCCGCGTCCGCGAGGTAGCCGTAAATCAGCACGATGCGACAGCGGTAGGACTGGTTCTTGTACAGATGATGAAGAATGTCGCCGAGCGCTTCTTCGGCATCGTGGTGCGTGAGCTTGAGCACCAGCGTCGCGTCTTCGACCTCGCGAAACGTCACGCAGAAGGCGCTGAGCATGTCTTCCCAGTTCTTGCGTCCGTCACCGGGATTGAACACCGATGTGTAGACGACACCGTCCAGCAGCAGCTCCTGCTCGCGCGCCGGCGCCTGGAAATCGATGCCCTTGCCACGGCGCAGGTGTTTCGGGCCGAACGCGTCGAGATCGAGCTGACGACTGTCGGCGACCAGCCCCTTGATCGTCAGGCGCACCGGCCCTGTCGAGGGCTGGCCCTGAAGCTGCGCGCCACGGGCCGCGAAGCGATCCCACACCGGCGCCGGCACCGCGACAATCGGGTAATCGGCGCCCATGGCCTCGCGCACCGCGTTGACCGTGTAGCTGGAATGGGTGATCGCCGCGCCGCAGGCCCGGAGCACCGTGCGCCAGTCATTGCGCGGCTCGTTGTCGAAGGGTTCGTTGGGGATGGTGCTGAATTCCCAGGCGAACACCGGCAGCGTCGGACACGCCACGTGGATCGGCGTGCGGTGCGGCGGCGAGAACGACAGGAACACGCACGGCTCGCCACGGGCTAGGCACTCCAGGTACAGCGCATCGACTTCGCGCGCCGGGTCGACGACTTCCACCACACGCCCAAGACGCTCGAGTACCGGCCGGTATTCCTTGAGCACGAAGTAATAGCTGTACTCCGAGCGACCGAGGTTTTGCGCGATGGTGTGCTGGTTGGTTTCCGAATGAATGATGATCAGCATGAGGCGTTGTCCGTCACGGGGGCGGCATCGGCAGCCAGCGGCACGAGGCCGAAAAAGTCCGCCATGCGCCGCTGCACCGGAGCAAACGCGCAGTAGTCGTGCATGCGTTCGACAGCGGCGGCAGACATGCGCGCGTATTCCTGCGGCTGCGTCTTGGCCATCCGGTAGCTGTTCTCATAGGCGCTTTTGAGCGAAGCCCAATCCGGCCGGTAGCGCAGGGTGCGGTAAATGATGCGGGTGTCCTGGGGCCAGATCGTCAGCTCTTCGCTGGAATGCACGACGAAGGCCACGCTGTCGTCGATGTAGTCTTCCATGGCCGTGTGATCCGGGGCGATCACCGGTTTGCCGCTGGACATGAACTCCATCAACGGCAGGCACAGGCCTTCGCAGCGTGAGGCGTTCACGTAGAAACTCGCAGCCTGGTAGAGCCGTGCGTATTGCGCGTCGTCCAGATAACCGTGCATTACCAGCACCCGGCAGGCGAACGGTGTCAGTTGTGCGAGCAGGGTCATCAGTTCGCTGTAGTAGGACGCCAGATCGTTCTGCGTGATCTTCAGCACCAGTGTCGCGTCAGGCGTTTCGCGAAAGGCCCAGCAGAAGGCGGTAACCAGATGATGCCAGTTCTTGCGGCCGTCCCTGGGGTTGAACACCGTCACGTAGATCACGCCTTCCACCGTGGTCTCGACCACCGAGGACGTGTCCGGCAAATCCAGCGGCGGTGGCTCGGCCACGGCCACCGCATGCGGAGCGGCAATGGCCGGCAGGCGTTTCTCGAGCCAGGCGTGTGTGCGATCCGACAGCAGATCCTGCACACCTTCCCAGTACCAGTGATGCAGGAACTTCACCCGTTCTTCACCCGCCCCCAGCCTCCACAGACGCAGATAATGGCGGGCAATGACCAAGCGGCGTTTGAACGTCAGCGGTGGAGGGCGTAGCGCCTCGATTTCAGCCAGTTGTTCGGCAGTCAGCGGCTTGGGCAACAGGTCGTCGGCAGATAACGCCAGCGTGCGACTGTCGAAAATGCAGCCCTTGATGGCCAGGGTCGCGCCGGGATTGATCGGCGCACTGACATGCTGCTCACGAATGGCGGCGAAGTTTTCCCACAAGGGCGTCGGCAGCACGAGTACCGGAAAGTCCTCGCCCATGGCGCGGCGAATCGCGCGGGCGGTGTGGCTCGACAGCGTGATGACCCGTCCCTGTCGGGCGAGCATCTGCGTCCAGTCGTGGCGCGGATCATCGTCCCATGACTCATCGGGGATCGAATCGAATTCCCATGCAATCACGCAGATCGTCGGGCATTCAAGGTCGGTCGGGGTATTTTGTGGCGGCGTGAAGGACAGGAAAACGCTGCTTTCACCGACGGCGAGCAGTTGTCGGTAGAGTGGATCAACCTCGGCGCTGGTGGACACCACATGCACTCGCCCCAGGCTTTCCAGCACCGGGCGATAGGCCTTGAGCACGAAGTAGTAGCTGTATTCGGGACGCCCCAGACTCTGGCTGATGGAGCGGTCGTTGACGTCCGAGTAGAGAATGAAATTCATGGCATCCCACGGTGCAACCGCCATCCCGGCAGCTTCACGCTATGACGGCCGAGCGTCGGATCGAACCGGCATCAGCGCGGTTCGTCCTGCATCATCGGGCACGTCTCTGTTCTTGTTTTAATGGTCGGTTTTACCCTGTCGCACGATCCTTGCGAGCAGCCGCCGGGGATCGCGACGAGGGGCATTCTAAACACATCCGTCGCGCATTCGGGAACCGCCCGGCGAGAAAAAACCGACTACTCTGACGAGAACTGACCAGTCACGATTTGCCCTGTTGAAATTGCTGCGCAATTGGCACAGATTGGCAACCAAACAACTACAACAACGACTTCACCCGTTGTCTCGGCCGGATTTTCTCTCGGTCTGACAGACATCCCCTTATAGCCTGTGGGAAGAGGTGAAAGTTAAAGACCAAGGGGTCGCTGTTTGAAAAAAAGTCTGTTCATCACGGGTCTCAGTGGATTCGTGGGACAACACATCCAGTCACGCCTCCAGGGGGAAGACGCGTCGTGGGAGCTGCTGCCTGCCGCCTCACCCTACGACCTGACAAACCCGGACAGCCTCATCGATCTGTGGCCGCAACTGCCCGATGCGGTCATTCATCTCGCCGGCCAGACCTTTGTTCCTGAAGCGTTCCGCGATCCGGCACGAACCTTCGACATCAACCTGCTCGGCACCCTGAACCTGTTGCAGGCCCTCAAGGCCCGCGGCTTCAAGGGCACGTTCCTGTATGTCAGCTCGGGCGATGTCTACGGCCAGGTCGAAGAACCCGCGCTGCCGATCACCGAACAACAACCACCCTGCCCGCGCAATCCCTATGCAGTCAGCAAGCTGTCGGCGGAGTTCCTCAGCCTGCAATGGGGGCTGAGCGAAGGCTGGCCGGTACTGGTCGCGCGGCCGTTCAACCACATCGGCACCGGGCAGAAGGAAAGCTTCGTCATCGCCAGCGCCGCGCGGCAGATCAACCGCATCAAGCAAGGGCTGCAAGCGCCGCGCCTGGAAGTCGGCGACATCGATGTCACCCGCGATTTCCTCGACGTCAGAGACGTAGTCTCGGCCTATTTCGCCCTGCTGGAAAAAGGCACGCCGGGACAGGTCTACAACATTTGCTCAGGCCATGAGCAAAGCATCCGCAGCCTCATCGAACAGATGGGCGACCTGGCCCAGGTCAAGCTGCAACTGGTTCAGGATCCGGCACGCATGCGCCGCGCGGATCAGCGTCGCGTCTGCGGCAGCCACCAACGGCTGGCCCGGACCACAGGATGGACGCCGCAAATCACTACACAACAATCCCTGCGGGCGATCCTGTCCGACTGGGAGAAGCGAGTACAACAAGAATGACAAAAAGTGCATTGATCACCGGGATCACCGGCCAGGACGGCGCGTATCTGGCCAAGCTGCTGCTCGACAAGGGTTACAAGGTTCACGGCCTTGTTGCACGGCGCAGCAGCGATTCACGCTGGCGCCTGCGGGAGATGGGCGTCGAAGCGGACATCGTCTACCTGGATGGCGACATGGCCGATGCCTGCTCGGTGCAGCGCGCGGTGATCAAGTCGGCGCCGGACGAGGTGTATAACCTGGCAGCCCAGAGCTTCGTCGCGGCCTCCTGGGACCAACCGGTGACTACCGGCATCGTCGATGGCCTGGGCGTGACCCACCTGCTCGAAGCGATCCGGCAGTTCAGCCCGCACACGCGTTTCTATCAGGCGTCCACCAGCGAAATGTTCGGTCTGATCCAGGCCGAGCAACAGGACGAGAACACCCCGTTCTACCCGCGCAGTCCTTACGGTGTGGCCAAACTCTATGGCCACTGGATCACCGTCAACTACCGCGAAAGCTTCAACCTGCACGCCAGCAGCGGCATTTTGTTCAATCATGAATCGCCCCTGCGCGGCATCGAATTCGTGACCCGCAAGGTCACCGACGCCGCCGCCCGGATCAAACAGGGCAAACAGCAGGAGCTGGCCCTGGGCAACATCGACGCCAAACGCGACTGGGGCTTTGCCGGTGATTACGTCGAGGCGATGTGGCTGATGCTGCAACAGGACAAGCCCGACGATTTCGTGGTCGCCACCGGCGTCACCACCACCGTGCGCGAGATGTGCCGCATCGCCTTCGATCACGTCGGCCTGAACTACCGGGATTACGTGAAGATCGACCCGGCGTTTTTCCGCCCGGCCGAAGTCGAAGTGCTGCTCGGCAACCCGGCCAAGGCCCAGCGCGTGCTCGGCTGGAAACCCAGGACCGACCTCGACACCCTGATCCGCATGATGATGGATGCGGACATGAAACGCGTCGCCAAGGAGTAGGCCATGCTGATCCCCGTGATTCTGTCCGGCGGTGCCGGCACCCGTTTGTGGCCGGTGTCCCGCGAGGGCCATCCGAAGCCGTTCATGACCCTGCCCGACGGCCAGTCGCTGCTGGGCAAGACCTACCGGCGCGCCGCCGCGCTGCTGGACGGCTGGGGCGACATTGTCACGGTGACCAACCGCGAGTACTACTTTCAGAGCAAGGATCACTATCAGGCCGCGCGCCTGTCCCGGCATCGCGGGCACTTCCTGCTCGAGCCCACCGGACGCAACACCGCACCGGCCATCGCGGCGGCGGCCCTGTCGCTGCAAGCGCTGCACGGTGATGCCGCGATCATGGTGGTGATGCCCGCCGACCATTTGATCGTCAATGAAGAGGCGCTCAAAAGCGCGGTCGAGCACGCGGTCAATCTGGCGAAGGACGGTTATCTGGTGACCTTTGGCGTGGTGCCGACCGCCCCGGAAACCGGCTTCGGCTACATCGAGACCGGCGCCCCGCTGAATGACCGGGGCGCGGCCAAAGTCCAGCGATTCGTGGAAAAACCCGACCTGCAGACCGCCACCCATTATCTGGAGAGCGGCAACTTCCTGTGGAATTCGGGGATGTTCTGTTTCTCCACCGCAACGGTGATCGCCGAGCTGGCGCTGCACGCCCCCGAGCTGCTGGAACAGGCCCGCGCCTGCATGGCCGCCAGCGAACCGGTGGAAACCGCTGGTTGCCTGCAACAGGAATTGTCCGCGCAGCTGTTCGCCGAAATCACCGACATTTCCATCGACTACGCACTGATGGAGCGCTCGGAAAAGGTTGTGGTGGTGCCGGCGGGTTTCGACTGGAGCGACATTGGGTCCTGGGGTGCAGTGGCCGCGCTGGTGCCGGCTGACGCCGATAACAACCGCGCCAGCGGCGAGGCGATCTTCATCGACAGCCGCAACAACTTCGTTCAAAGCGATGGCCGGCTGGTGGCCGCCGTTGGTGTGGAGGACCTGATTGTCATCGACACCGCCGACGCCGTGCTGGTAGCCCATGCCGACCGTGCGCAGGATGTGCGGCGGGTGGCCAAGCAGCTCAAGGACAAATCCCACGAAGCCTATCGCCTGCACCGCACGGTCAGCCGTCCGTGGGGCACCTACACCGTGCTCGAGGAAGGCCCGCGCTTCAAGATCAAGCGCATCGTGGTCAAACCCGGCGGCAAGCTGTCGCTGCAGATGCACCATCACCGCAATGAACACTGGGTGGTGGTCGAAGGCATGGCCAAGGTCACCAACAACGGCAGCGGCACGACCCTGGTGGCGAAGAACGAATCGACATTCATTGCCGCCGGTCACAAGCACCGTCTGGAAAACCCCGGCGTGATCGACCTGGTGATCATCGAAGTGCAAAGCGGCGAATACCTGGGAGAGGACGACATCGTCCGCTTCGAAGACCAATACGGCAGGACGGTGTGAATGCTGCTTTCCCTGTACCGCTCGCTGCACGACTATCGAGGTTTCATCCTCGGTAGCGTCAAGCGGGAGTTTCAAGCGCGGTATCGCAATTCGCTGTTCGGCGCGCTGTGGACGGTACTCAACCCGCTGTCGATGATCATCGTGTACACGGTGATCTTTTCCCACATCATGCGCGCCCGTCTGCCCGGCGTGGACGACGGCATGGCCTACAGCGTCTACCTGTGCGCCGGGCTGCTGACCTGGGGCCTGTTCTCGGAAATCACCCTGCGCAGCCAGAACATGTTTCTGGAAAACGCCAACCTGCTGAAGAAAATCAGCTTCCCGCGCCTCTGCCTGCCGGTGATCGTGCTGCTCAATGCCGGAATCAACTTCGCGATCATCATCGGCCTGTTCCTCGGGTTTCTGTTGATCAGCGGACGCTGGCCGGGCATGGCATTGCTGGCACTGGTGCCGCTGCTGGCGCTGCAAGTGCTGTTCTGCGCCGGACTGGGGATGATCCTCGGCGTGCTCAACGTGTTCTTTCGCGATGTCGGGCAATTGTTCGCCATCTGCCTGCAATTCTGGTTCTGGCTGACGCCGATCGTGTATCCGCTGAGCATCCTGCCCGAGTGGGTGCAGCGCCTGCTGCAACTCAATCCGCTGACCAACCTGATCGGCAGTTACCAGAACCTGTTTCTCTACGGTCAGTGGCCGGTGTGGAGTTCGCTGCTGCCGATCTTCGTGATCGGCCTGCTGCTGTGCGCGGTCGGCCTGCGCCTGTTTCGTCGGCGGGTCGGCGAAATGGTGGATGAACTCTGATGGGGCACATACGCGTCACAGGCCTGGGCAAGGCCTACAAGCAGTACCCCACCCGCTGGAGTCGCCTGGCCGAATGGCTGATTCCTTTTTCGCCGATGCGCCATCGCCAGCACTGGGTGCTGCAGGACGTGAATTTCGAGATCGCCCCCGGTGAAGCGGTGGGCATTGTCGGGGTTAATGGCGCCGGCAAAAGCACCCTGCTGAAAATGATCACCGGCACCACCCAACCGACCTGCGGCCAGATTCAACTCGAGGGCCGGGTCGCGGCGCTGCTGGAACTGGGCATGGGGTTTCACCCGGACTTCACCGGCCGGCAGAATGCAGTGATGGCCGGGCAATTGCTGGGCATGCAGGTCGAAGACATCGAAGCACTGATGCCGGACATTGAACGCTTCGCGGAAATCGGCGAAGCCATCGATCACCCGGTGCGCACCTACTCCAGTGGCATGCAGATGCGCCTGGCCTTCAGCGTCGCCACCGCGCGCCGCCCGGACATTCTGATCGTCGACGAAGCGCTGTCGGTGGGCGACGCCTACTTCCAGCACAAGAGCTTCGACCGCATCCGCAGCTTCCGCAAGGCCGGCACCACGCTGTTGATCGTGTCCCACGACCGCTCCGCGATCCAGTCGATCTGCGACTCGGCGATCCTGCTCGAAGGCGGCCACATGGTGATGCACGACAAGCCCGAAGCGGTCATGGATTACTACAACGCCCTGCTCGCCGAACGCGAAGGCCAGACCGTGCGCCAGGAACTGCTCGACGGCGGCCAGGTACGCACTGTGTCCGGCACCGGCGAGGCCGGGATCCTCAGCGTGCGCCTGCTCGATGAACGCGGACGCTCCATCGACGCCGCCGAAGTCGGTCAGCCGGTGACACTGGAAGTCGAGGTGGAGATTCGCCAGGACATCGAACGGCTGGTGCTCGGCTTCATGATCAAGGATCGCCTGGGCCAGGCCATGTACGGCATCAATACCCACCGCCAGAATCAGGCGCTGGAAGACCTGCGTGCGGGTGAACGCATCACCTATCGCTTCGCCTTCGTCATGGGCCTGGGCAAGGGCAATTACTCCGTGGCCCTGAGCCTGTCGCGACTGGACTCGCACCTGGACCGCAACTTCGAATGGCGTGACTACGGCCTGGTGTTCCACGTGATCAACAACCGTCAGGAAGATTTCGTCGGCTGTTCCTGGCTGGGCGCCAGCACCTCGATCACCCGCCACGCGGACAGCCTCGCGGAGCGCGCGCCATGACCCGCCTGCTGGTCGAATGCACCCACGTGTTCAAACACCCGAAGGTCAATTCAGGGATTCAGCGGGTGGTGCGCAACGTCATCAAACAGCTGCCGCCGAGCGCCGAAGGCGTCGAATGCGTGCCGGTGGTTCTGCTCAAGGGCCAGTTGTACCGAGTGAAGCGTCTGGCGCCGCTGGATTCGCCGCTGTTCAATGCCATCGTCACGTTTGGCGAACGCCTGGAGCGGCTGGCCCATCGTTTCTGGCAACTGCATCAGCGGCTGGATACCGGTTGCCGCACAAAACTGGTACGACGCCTGTTGTACGTCGGCTATCGCCTGACCTCGTTCGGTGCATTCGGAATACCGCTGCGGCTGGTCGAGCAGGTCAATCGCTATCAATTGCCTCAACGCTGCGAACCACTGCAACACCAGACTGGCGATCATCTGGTGCTGCTGGATTCGTCCTGGCATTCGGACTTTTTCCTGCATGCCGAGCGCCTCAAACAGGAAGGCCTGGGCATCGTTGCGGTGATCTACGACCTGATTCCCCTGTCCCACCCGCAGTTTTACGACACGCGGCTGGTCGAGGTGTACAGAGAGTGGTTCGACTGGATCGCCCGTAATGCCGACGGTTTCATGGCCATCTCCGCCACTGTGCGCGATCAGCTGCGTGCAGAACTGCAACGTCGCCTTGGTTCGGCACAAGTCGGCAAACGTTGGTTCGACTACTTTCACCTCGGTTCGGAGCTGGATCTGCAGAGCGTCGAAGCCGCCGTCGAACCGCGTCTGCAAAAGCTGTTCGCAATAAAGGAGCCGGTGTTCCTGATGGTCAGCACCATCGAACCGCGCAAGAACCACGACTATCTGCTGGATGCCTTCGACCATGCCTGGGCGAACGGCTCGAACGCCCGGTTGTGCATCGCTGGGCGCATCGGCTGGAAGTGCGACGCGCTGCTGGCCCGGATTCGCCATCATCCGGAGCTGAACCGGCGCCTGTTCATGTTCAACGACTTGAGCGACACCAGCCTCGAACACGCCTACGCCCATGCCAGTGCGCTGGTGTTTCCGTCGTTCGTCGAAGGCTTTGGTCTGCCGCTGGTGGAAGCCATGCAACGCGGGCTGCCGGTGATGGGCAGCGATATCCCGGTGTTTCGCGAGATCGGCGGTGAGTTCATGGCGTATTTCGATCTGCAATCGCCACAAAGCCTCGCCGATCTGCTGCAGACCTTTGAGCGCAGCGGTCGATTCCCCGCCGCTCGCGATGTGAGTGACTGGCAATGGATCGGCTGGCGGGAAGCCAGCGCGCAACTGGCCGAGCGTACCGCGCGCCAGGTGCTGGAGGCACCTCAGGTGTCAGCGAGGCAACATGCGCATAGCCCTTAACGCCCGCATCCTCCAGGCACCGCGCACCGGCATCGGCCATTACGTGGCCGAACTGGTGAATGCCTTGCACGCTGAAACCGATATCGAGCTGGCGTTGTTCCATGGCTGGGGCTGGAGTTCGCAACTGCCGGAAGCAGCGATGCCCGGTTATTCGCGCCTGACGCCGCTGCTGCGGCAGATCCCCGGCGCCTATCAGGCGCGCCGCTGGCTGGAGCAGAAACGCTTCGATCAGGGCCCGGCGCAACCGGTCGATCTGTACCACGAACCGAGCCTGTGGCCGCTGGCCTTCGATGGCCCGACCGTGATTACCCTGCACGATCTCACGCACCTGCATTTCCCCGAGACCCAGCCGCCGGCGCGGCTGCGGGAAATCGAGCGCCGGCTCACCGAAGGCGTACGCCAGGCGCGGATCATTCTGACCGACTCGCAAGCCATCGCTGACGAGGCCCGGGAGTATTTCGGACTGCCTGCCGAGCGCTTCGTGGTCGCGCCGCTGGGTGTCGCCGAGCGTTTCAGGCCGCGCGATCCACAAGACATCGATGCGGTGCTCAAGGCCCATGCGGTCGAGTACCGGGAGTACTTCCTCTGCGTCGGCACCCTGGAGCCGCGCAAGAACCTGAACCTGGCCCTGCGCGCCCACGCGCTGTTGCCAGATCGGGTGCGCCAGCGTTTCCCGCTGTTGATCGTCGGCATGGCCGGCTGGCAGCGCGACCAGTTCAGTGATGAATTGAATCAGGCGCTGGCTTGCGGGCACGTGTGCCTGCTCGGCTACCTGCCCGATGAGCAAGTCGCGCAATTGCTGGCCGGCGCCCGGGCGCTGATTTTTCCGTCGCTGTATGAAGGTTTCGGCCTGCCGGTGCTGGAAGCGATGGCCAGCGGCACGCCAGTGGTAATCACCCGCTCTTCGGCCATGCCGGAAGTGGCGGGCGACGCCGGCAACTATATTGAAGCTGACGATGCAGACGGCTTGCGTGATGCGATGAGCCGACTGATCGATGATCAAGCGCACTGGCAGGCATGCCGGGAAGCCGGATTGCAGCGGGCACGGCTTTTTTCCTGGAAGCGTTGCGCGCAGGCCACGGCCGGCGCCTACCACCAGGCCATGGGAGGTTGAATGCGAGTTCTTCATTTCTTCAAGACGTACCTGCCGGACTCGGTCGGCGGTATCGAGCAAGTGATCTTTCAACTCTGCGAAAGTGGCGCCCAACACGGCATCGAAGGCCAGGTGCTGACCCTCAGCGCCAATCCAGAACCTGCGGTGGTGCGTCTCGGCCAGCATGAAGTGCATCGGGCCAAACTGGATATCCAGTTCGCCTCCACGGGTTTTTCCTGGAGCGTGTTCAAGCAGTTTCGTGAACTGGCCGCCGAAGCCGACGTAATCAACTACCACTTCCCGTGGCCGTTCATGGATCTCGTGCATTTTGCCAGCGGCGTGAACAAACCGACGGTGGTGACCTATCACTCGGACATCATTCGCCAGAAGCACCTGCTCAAACTCTATCGCCCGCTGATGAACCGCTTTCTCGCCAGCGCCGACCGGATTGTCGCGGCTTCGCCAAACTATCTGCACACCAGTGATGTGTTGCAGCAATTCCAGGACAAGACTCGCGTCATCCCCTATGGCTTGAACAAGGCCGGTTATCCACAGCCTGACGTCGAGCGCATGAACCGCTGGCGTCAGCAGCTTGGGGACAAGTTTTTCCTGTTCGTCGGGGTGATGCGCTATTACAAAGGCCTGCACATCCTGCTCGAAGCCTTGAAAGACGTGGACTATCCGGTAGTGATCGTCGGCGCCGGCCCGCTGGAGCAGGAACTGCACGCCCAGGCCGCGGCCCTGGGTCTGCGCAACATTCATTTCCTCGGGCGGCTGAGCGATGAAGATAAGGTCGCCCTGCTGCAACTGAGCTACGCCATCGTCTTCCCATCGCACCTGCGCTCGGAAGCGTTCGGCATTTCGCTGCTCGAAGGCGCGATGTACGGCAAACCGATGATCTCCAGCGAAATCGGCACCGGCACCAGCTACATCAACATCCACAACGAAACCGGACTGGTGGTGCCACCGAGTCATCCTCCGGCATTTCGCGAAGCGATGCGCACCCTGTGGGAAAACCCGGCCCGCGCCGCCGAAATGGGCCTCAAGGCTGAAGCCCGCTATCGGCAGTTATTCACAGCCGATGAAATGGGCCGCAAGTGGACCGAGCTGTATCAGGAGCTGCTGGAGGAAAAGGCGTTGTCCTACGCCTGATCCGTTACAGATCCAGCACCAGCGGCTGGGCACTCTGCGCCGGCACCGCGCAGCAAATCAGCACCTGCCCCTCCTCCGGCACTTCTGCCGGAGGCTGTGGATAATTCACCGCGCCGCTGATCAGCCGCGTCCTGCAGGTGCCGCACGAACCCCCGCGACAACTGAATTCCGGACGCAAGCCGCGACTTTCCGCCAGCTCCAGCAAACTGCCGCCATCGGGCTGCCAGCGCGCTTCCTTGGCTGAACGTTCGAACACCACCGGCACCGACGTGGTCGCAGCCGGCGGTTGTTCCATCACGATCGCGTCCGGATCGGCCTGGCGCTTGAGGGTCGAAGGGCCGAAGGTTTCGGCATGGATCTGCCCGTCCCGCACATCCAGTTCGCGCAAGATGTCATAAATACCTTGGGTAAAACCGCCGGGACCGCAGAGCACGAAGTCGACCTGATCGAAGTCCTCGTCGGTCAGCAGATTGCGTAACAACTCGCCATCGATGCGGCCGCGCAGGTCGAAGTCTTTTCCTTCGACCAGATCGTCCTCCGGCTGGCTGAGCACCCGCAACACTTTCACGGCGTCACCGGCATCCTCCAGCAACCGATCCACCTCTGCGCGGAACGGCTGGTCGGCGAGGCTGCGGGAACTCTGAACAAACAGGGTCGGACGAATCCGCCGGGTCCGCAGGCCCTGATACACCACCTCACGCAGCATCGACAGCAGCGGCGTAATGCCGACGCCGGCCGCCAACAGCACCAGTGGACGACGCTCCAGCGCCGCGACCGTGAAATGCCCTTGAGGCAAGCGCGCCTCCAGCACATCGCCCACGCGAATCTGCTCATGCAGATGCGTCGACACCCGGCCTTCGCGTTTCACGCTGATCCGGAAGAAATCATCCGACGGCGCGCCGGACAGGCTGTAGGTACGGATGTGCACCTCACCATCGAGGGTGAACCGCAGCGGCAGATGCTGACCGGCGAGAAACACCGGCAGTCCTGCGCCATCGTCCGGCTCCAGATAAATCGAGCGGATGTGACGGCTTTCCATTTCGACTTTTGCCACGCGCAATGGCCGCCAGCTGTCCCCCAATGCCTTGGCCTGCAATCGTGCATCGGCCTGGGCCCAGTTACCGGTCAGCAGGCTGGTGGGTGACATGCCGTCGAAGCGCCAGCGAAGAGCCAGCGCTGCCGGACGCCGAACCAGTTTCTCCACCTCGAATGTCCAAAGGCGTTCGGCGCCCTGAAAGGCCTCGATCTGCGGCGCCTCGAGAATGACTTCGGTACGACCGCTAAGCTGCAATACATCGCCTGTGGAAAAGTCGATGAACAGCAAGCCGGCCAAGGGATTGAGCAGCAGATTGCCGAGTGTGTTGAAGTGCAGGTTGCCGGCAAAATCAGGGATCGTCAGGCGATTACCCTCGATCCGCACAAAACCGGGCTGACCGCCGCGGTGGGAAACATCCACCGAACGCTCGCCGTCGACGTCGACGTAACTGGCGACGAAGAAAGTATCGGCGCTTTCAATCAGCGCAATGGCGGCGTCGTCGAGGCTGTCACGGTGTTCGGCTTTGCGGGTCTGCGGATCGGTCAGCGGCACCCGCTGAAACTGACGCAATTGAATGTATTGCGGGCAGTTGCCGAACGATTGATCCACCGTCAGACCGAACCCGTTCGCGTCAAGATTATCGATGTGGCCATTGAGCCGATTGCGCCGGCGGGTGTGCAGTTCGATACCAAGCAGACCGATGGCGGCGCCGGCTTGTAACTGCGCCGGGTCATCGGCAGCCGGCAGACTGGCGAACTGCAGTTGCGTCGGCTCGGGAGAGTGGGCGAATCCCGGTTCGCCCTCCAGCACACTGGCCCAGGGGCGACCTTCGGCATCCACCGCGCCATACAGCATGAAGGGCAATTGCTGATAGAACTGACGGTGCTGATCCGGCATCCAGGTGCGAATCACCTTACGCCCGAATTCCGCCATGCGCTCGGCAACGCCGACATGGGCCTGTAACTGTTGCTCGCCAGCGTGCCACGGTGAATGTTCCATCACGGTCTCTCCCCTGCGCCATCGGCACAGATTGAATGTCAGACGGTGGTTTGCAGGCCGGCAACGGTGCGCGGCATGCCGACGAAGCCAGGCAACGCCTCGATGCGCGAGAGCCAGGCGCGAACGTTAGCGTAGTCGTCCAGCGACACATTGCCTTCCGGTGCGTGGGCAATGTAGCTGTAGGCCGCCACGTCAGCGATGGTCGGCTCAGTACCTGCCAAATACGGGGTTTTGCCCAGTTCCAGGTCCATCACCTTGAGAAAATTGTGCGCACGGGTGATGACTTCCTCGGCGTTGAACTTCGCCCCGAACACCGTGATCAGGCGGGCGGCGGCAGGGCCGAAAGCAATCGGCCCGGCGGCAGCGGACAACCAGCGCTGCACATGCGCGGCGCCGACCGGATCGCTTGGCAGCCAGCGACCATTACCGTATTTCTGTGCCAGGTAGACGAGAATCGCGTTGGAGTCGGCCAGCACCACGCCGTTGTCATCAATGGCCGGAACCTGACCAAAGCTGTTGATAGCCAGGTATGGCGCCTGTTTATGCTCGCCCTTGGCCAGATCGACGAAGATCAGCTCGGTCGGCAGTTGCAACAGTGACAACATCAGTTCGACGCGATGGGCGTGGCCGGAACGCGGGAAGTTGTAGAGTTTGATCGCTTGCATGGTCGACTCCGCTGGATGAAGGCGCCGTTCAGGGTGGACGGCGGCCGTGGGAGCCATCTTCCACCTATCGTGAAAACAACAGAATTACCAGCAAACGCAATCCATTATTTCTCTGGATGAAATAAAGCGGCATTTTTCAAGGCGGGATGCTCACGCAATGCGTTCACCATGAAGTCGACAAAACTGCGCACCCGCGCCGGCGCCTTGCGTCCGCCCTGATACACCACATGGATCGGCAACGCAGGCAGTTCGAACTCGGCGAGGACGATTTCCAGTTCGCCGGAGGCGACCTTGCTGGCCACCTGATAAGACAGCACCCGGGTCAGCCCCAGGCCCAGCGACGCCGCCGTGATCGCAGCCTGATTGGCGGTGACCACCAGACGCGGTTCCGGTTTTACGCCGATGAGTTCACCGTGTTCCATGAATGGCCAACTGCGCTGTTGACCGATGGCCGATGTCGCCACCACCGGCGCCCCTGCCAATGCCTGTGGATGGGCAGGCCGACCATGGACCGCGAAGTATTCCGGCGAGCCGCAAATCACCCGCCGTACCTCACCGACCCGGATCGCATGCTGATTGCTGTCCGGCAACTCGCCGATACGCACCGCGACGTCGATGCCCTCCTCGACCATGCTTACCACGCGGTCGAGCAACAGGGCGTTGATGGAAACGTCCGGGTATTGCGTCAGATAACGCGCCATCACCGGCGTGACGAATTGTTCACCGAATAAAACCGGCGCCGTCACCGTCAACTGCCCACGGGGCTGGGTATGACTGCCGGCAGCGGAATCCTCCGCTTCCTGCACCTCGGCGAGAATTCTCCGACAGTCTTCCAGGAAACGCAGACCGGCTTCGCTCAAATGCACGCTGCGGGTGGTACGGATCAACAACTGCGTGCCGATCCGCTGCTCCAGCGCCGCCACCGCCCGGGTCACGCTGGCTGCCGACAAACCCAGGCGCCGCGCGGCAGCGGAGAAGCCCTGCTCCTGGGCGACGATGACGAAGACCTGCATTTCCTGGAAGCGATCCACTGTTTAACTCCTAAACCGCGGCGTTTATCCGCTGATGCAAGTCCGGGAACAGCAGTTGAGCAAACCAGATCGGCAATCCCGGATAGAGATCACGCGCCTTGGGCGTTGCACTTTCGACCAGCCCCAACTGTACGAGACTTTTCAATTGATCCGTTGCCACCCGATCGGACAATCCCGTGAAGATCTTGAAATCCGCGCGGCTCAACGTGCCTTGCGTCAGCAGAACATGCAAGGCCCGTGCGGTTTCCAGCTTGATCCCCGCCCGTTTGATCCGCTCGTCCCAAGCAAAAATGGTTTGCAACCTTTCGCGCATATTGGAGATGTTCAACGCCTGCTCTGTGTAACGCATCTGGTCGAGACAAGTTTCCAGCATGAACCCGACAAATTCGAACAAACCGGCTTGCGTCAGTTGACCACGACCATCCAGATCCCCACGACGCGGCTTGTCGGCGTTTGCCAGTCGGGCGTAATAGGACGCTTGCTGTCGAGCAAGCCCGCGGGATAAGGACCAGAGCGGCGAAACCAACCCGAGTTTCTGCAACTGGAGATGCGTCACCAGCCTGACTGTCCGTCCATTTCCGTCAACGAAAGGATGCACCCACGCCAATCGATGGTGATAAGCCATGACGGCAAGCAGTCGACTCCGTGCGTCCGGCAAACGACCGTATATCTGCTGCATTCGGTTAAGCATGGGCGATACGGATTGGCAGGGGGGGGCCGCGTGATTGCCAACGAGCACTTCCTGACCCGCCACATCCCGTAACTGACCAGGCACCAGTTGACTCCCGTCACTCAGACTCAGTTGCTCGTCGCCAGCACCGAGAAACAGACGCTTGTGCAGGCGCGCAACGAATGCCGAACTGAACAGGGTTTCCCATGACAGGTCCTTGTGCATAGTCAGCGCTCGTTCGAATGCCTGCTGCGTGCCGATGTGCGTCATAGCCAGCTCTGTGAGCTCTTTGCGGTGACGTTTTGGAGCTGTCGGAGCAAGCGTCACAGGCTCCGTGAACTGACCTTCTATCAAGTTGCTGTAGAAACTGCTGGTGACACGCAGTAGACCGCCGACCCGTTGCAGCATGGGGGGAGAAACCATAGCGCTGAGTTTTCCAGCCTGGAAGGGCACTTGCTCGGCCAGTTGCAATATTTCACTTGGAAATACCGGCATCAGCGGCTCGAGCCAATGGTTTCCCAAGACAGATTCAGCACTCATAAAATCTCCAGAATCGCGGATTTTTTTGCGAATTCAAGATTACGCTCAAAGCCTTTATTTACCTAGCCTTGAGTAATGTAGGAGATTTCATGAATGGGTGTAGTTAGCGGATTTGTTTGCGGATTTACTGTAGGAATTTACTGCTGTGTATCTGTGTTATGCACAAGAGCGCGAATAACTCGCGCTCTTGTGCAACCCATCACTCCACCGTCACCGACTTCGCCAGGTTACGCGGCTGGTCAACGTCCGTGCCCTTGAGCACAGCAACGTAATACGACAGCAGTTGCAGCGGAATGGTGTAGAGGATCGGCGACAGGATGTCGTGGATGTGAGGCATCTGCACCACGTGGGTGCCTTCGCCGTTGGTCATCCCGGCTTTTTCGTCGGCGAACACGATCAGTTCGCCGCCACGGGCGCGGACTTCCTGCAGGTTGGACTTGAGCTTCTCCAGCAGTTCGTTGTTCGGTGCGACTGTCACGACCGGCATGTCGTTATCCACAAGCGCCAGCGGGCCATGTTTCAGTTCACCGGCTGGATAGGCTTCAGCGTGGATGTACGAGATTTCCTTGAGCTTCAAGGCCCCTTCCATCGCTACCGGGAATTGCGCGCCACGGCCCAGGAACAGGGTGTGGTTCTTCTCGGCGAACAGCTCTGCGATTTTTTCCACGGTGCTGTCCATCGCCAGGGCTTCGCCCAGACGGGTTGGCAGGCGACGCAGTTCTTCGACCAGCGTGGCTTCAACGCCTTTGCCCAAAGTACCGCGCACCTGACCCAGAGACAGGGTCAGCAGCAGCAGACCGACCAACTGCGTAGTGAACGCCTTGGTCGAGGCCACGCCGATTTCACGACCAGCCTGGGTCAGCAGGGTCAGGTCGGACTCGCGCACCAGCGAGCTGATGCCGACGTTGCAGATCGCCAGACTTGCGAGGAAGCCCAGTTCCTTGGCGTTGCGCAGGGCGGCCAGGGTGTCGGCGGTTTCGCCGGACTGGGAGATGGTGACGAACAGGGTGTCCGGCTGCACCACCACCTTGCGGTAGCGGAACTCGCTGGCGACTTCGACCTGGCACGGAATGCCGGCCAGCTCTTCGAGCCAGTAACGGGCAACCATGCCGGCGTGATAGCTGGTGCCACACGCCACGATCTGCACGTTGCGCACTTTGGCGAACAATTCGGCCGCTTGCGGGCCAAACGCCTGCACCAGCACCTGGTCCGCACTCAACCGACCTTCCAGGGTGCGCTGCACCACGGATGGCTGCTCGTGGATTTCCTTGAGCATGTAGTGACGGAACTCGCCTTTGTCGGCGGCTTCGGCGCCATCGGTGTATTGGACGGTCTGGCGCTCGACGGCTTTGCCGGTCACGTCCCAGATCTGCACCTTGTCGCGCTGGATTTCGGCGATATCGCCCTCTTCCAGGTACATGAAACGGTCGGTGACCTGACGCAGGGCCAGTTGATCGGAAGCGAGGAAGTTTTCGCCCAGGCCCAGACCGATCACCAGCGGGCTGCCGCTTCGAGCAGCAACGAGTCGATCCGGTTGCTTTGCGTGGATAACCGCCAGACCGTAAGCGCCATGCAGCTCCTTGACCGCAGCCTTCAGCGCGTCGGCGAGGTCTGGCAACGACTTGAGTTTTTCGGTCAGCAGGTGAGCGATGACTTCGGTGTCGGTGTCCGAGGTGAACACGTAGCCCAGTGCTTTCAGTTGTTCACGCAGCGCCTCATGGTTTTCGATGATGCCGTTGTGCACGACAGCGACGTCACCGGAGAAATGCGGGTGGGCATTGCGCTCGCTCGGCGCACCATGGGTGGCCCAGCGGGTGTGGGCAATACCGATACGGCCAACCAGCGGATGTTCGGCCAGCGCCGCGTCGAGTTCGCTGACCTTGCCCACACGACGAGTGCGTTCCAGAATGCCGTCATTGGTGTACACCGCCACACCGGCACTGTCATAGCCCCGGTATTCGAGGCGTTTGAGGCCTTCGACCAGAATGGCGGTGATGTTACGTTCAGCTACCGCGCCGACGATTCCACACATGCTTATTTCTCCTGACTGACAGTCGCGCAAATCAAGTTGATACCGCGAGCCTGAATCTGATCGCGCGCATCCAGGGACAGGCGATCATCGGTAATTAGGGTATGGACGCTGCTCCATGGCAGCTCCAGGTTGGGAATCTTGCGGCCGATCTTGTCGGCCTCGACCATCACGATCACTTCCCGCGCCACTTCCGCCATCACCCGGCTCAGGCCGAGCAATTCATTGAAGGTGGTGGTGCCACGCACCAGGTCGATGCCATCGGCACCGATAAACAATTGGTCGAAGTCGTAAGAGCGTAGTACCTGCTCGGCGACCTGGCCCTGAAAGGATTCCGAGTGCGGATCCCAGGTGCCGCCGGTCATCAACAGCACAGGCTCGTGTTCAAGTTCGCTCAGGGCGTTGGCTACGTGCAGGGAGTTGGTCATCACCACCAGGCCTGGCTGTTGGCCGAGCTCGGGAATCATGGCGGCGGTAGTGCTGCCGCTATCGATGATGATGCGGGCGTGCTCGCGGATGCGTGTAACCGCAGCGCGGGCGATCGCCTGTTTGTATTTGGAAACGTTGAGGCTCGTGTCCGCCACCAGTTCCTGCGGCATGGTGATCGCACCACCATAGCGACGCAGCAGCAAGCCATGACTTTCAAGGACGGCGAGATCCTTGCGAATCGTAACTTCCGAAGTTTCGAAGCGCTTGGCCAGTTCATCCACACTCACCTCGCCCTGCTCATTGAGCAAAGCCAGAATGTTGTGACGGCGCTGAGGTGTGTTGCGTTTCGACATGGCTAATTAAGTTTCGATTCGAAAGATAACGGAAGCAATCAAAACCTATCAGCTGCGAATCGTCAAGCTGGCGCCCCAAAAAAAAGACCGCTGGCGGCGGTCTTTTTGTGATTCGAGCTTTGTGGATAACTCAGCTCTTCTTGATCTTCTCCGGCCGCTTCCAGCCATCGATGTTCTTCTGGCGTGCGCGGCCAACAGCCAATTGCGCGTTATCCACATTCTGGGTGATGGTCGAACCGGCAGCGGTGGTTGCACCGGCAGAGATATCCACAGGCGCCACCAGCGAATTGTTGGAACCGATGAACACGTCTTCACCCAACACGGTTTTCCACTTGTTGGCGCCGTCGTAGTTGCAGGTAATGGTACCGGCGCCGATGTTGGTTCGCGCACCGATCTCGGCGTCGCCCAGGTAAGTGAGGTGCCCGGCCTTGGCGCCTTCGCCCATGCGCGCGTTTTTCAACTCGACGAAGTTACCCACATGGGCGCGGGCTTCCAGCACAGTGCCCGGACGCAGACGGGCAAACGGGCCGGCATCGCTGCCTTCGCCCAGCACCGCGCCTTCGATGTGACTGTTGGCCTTGACCACCACGCCCTTGCGCAGGGTGCTGTCCTTGATCACGCAGTTCGGGCCGATCACCACGTCGTCCTCTATGACAACCTTGCCTTCGAGAATCACGTTGATGTCGATCAGCACATCGCGCCCCACGGTCACTTCGCCACGTACATCAAAGCGCGCCGGGTCACGCAGGGTGACACCCTGAGCCATCAAACGGCGACCGGCACGCAATTGGTAATGACGCTCCAGCTCGGAGAGCTGTTTGCGATCGTTGGCGCCCTGCACTTCCATCGGATCGTGAGGTTGTTCGGTGGCGACGGTCAGGCCATCGCTGACCGCCATCTCGATCACGTCGGTCAGGTAGTACTCGCCCTGAGCGTTGTTGTTCGACAGGCGACTCATCCAGTCCGCCAGACGATTGGCCGGCACTGCCAGGATGCCGGTGTTGCCTTCAGTGATCGCCCGTTGCGCTTCGCTGGCGTCCTTGTGTTCGACGATGGCGGCAACCTTGCCGTCGGCATCGCGCACGATGCGGCCATAACCGGTCGGATCGTCCAGCTCGACGGTGAGCAAGCCCATCTGCCCGGGTACAACGTGCTTGAGCAGACGTTGCAGGGTCTCGACTTCGATCAACGGCACATCGCCGTAGAGAATCAGTACGGTATCGGCGGTGATGAAAGGAACAGCCTGGGCCGTGGCGTGGCCGGTGCCCAGCTGCTTGTCCTGCAATACGAAATTCAGATCGTCAGCGGCCAGACGCTCGCGCACTACATCGGCGCCATGGCCGATGACGACATGAATGCGCTGTGGATCAAGTTGACGGGCGCTGTGGATAACATGGCCAAGCATGGAATCGCCGGCAATCGGATGCAGCACTTTTGGCAGCGCGGAACGCATGCGGGTGCCTTGACCGGCCGCGAGGATAACGATTTCAAGAGACATGACTGGCTACCAATCCTGGGTGGTCAGCAACTGCGACCGGGTTTGTAGAATTCTGAAAAGAAAAAAGGGTAGCCGAGGCTACCCTTTTTTATCAATCGCACAAGAAGTGGCTGACGGATCAACCGCCAAACTTCTTGCGGATCTGCTGGACGGTGCGCAGCTGAGCTGCAGCCTCGGCCAGACGTGCGGACGCAGCTCCGTAGTCGAAATCTGCGCTCTTCTCATGCAGAGCAGCTTCGGCAGCCTTGAGAGCTGCTTGAGCCTGAGCTTCATCCAGGTCGGCGGCACGTTGCACGGTATCGGCAAGCACCTTGACCATGTTCGGCTGAACCTCGAGGAAACCACCGGAGATGTAGAACACCTCGGCTTCCCCGCCTTGCTTGATCAGGCGGATCGGACCTGGCTTCAGATTAGTGATCAGCGGCGCGTGGCCCAGAGCGATACCAAGATCACCCAGAGCACCGTGCGCAATCACCATCTCGACCAGGCCGGAAAAGATTTCTCCTTCCGCGCTGACGATGTCGCAATGGACTGTCATAGCCATCTGATTGCCTCAACCTAAATTAGCGCCCGTTGCCGGGCGCCTGGATTACAGTTTCTTGGCTTTCTCGATCGCTTCTTCGATGCCGCCGACCATGTAGAACGCTTGTTCTGGCAGGTGGTCGTAGTCACCGTTGAGGATGCCTTTGAAGCCAGCAATGGTGTCTTTCAGGGAAACGTATTTACCCGAAGCACCGGTGAAGACTTCAGCCACGAAGAACGGCTGCGACAAGAAGCGCTGGATCTTACGAGCACGGTTTACCAACTGCTTGTCGGCTTCCGACAGCTCGTCCATACCCAGGATCGCGATGATGTCCTTCAGCTCTTTGTAACGCTGCAGCACGTACTGAACACCACGAGCGGTCTCGTAGTGATCGTTGCCGATCACGTTCGGGTCCAGCTGACGCGAAGTCGAGTCCAGTGGGTCTACCGCCGGGTAGATACCCAGGGAAGCGATGTCACGGGACAGAACGACGGTGGCGTCCAGGTGAGCAAACGTGGTCGCTGGCGACGGGTCAGTCAAGTCGTCCGCTGGTACGTATACGGCCTGGATCGAAGTAATCGAACCTTGTTTGGTCGAAGTGATGCGCTCTTGCAGCACGCCCATCTCTTCAGCCAGGGTCGGCTGGTAACCTACTGCCGAAGGCATACGGCCCAGCAGTGCGGATACTTCGGTACCGGCCAGGGTGTAACGATAGATGTTGTCGACGAACAGCAGAACGTCGTTACCTTCGTCACGGAACTTCTCGGCCATGGTCAGACCGGTCAGCGCTACGCGCAGACGGTTTCCCGGTGGCTCGTTCATCTGACCGTAGACCAGGGCTACCTTGTCGAGAACGTTGGAGTCCTTCATCTCGTGGTAGAAGTCGTTACCCTCACGAGTACGCTCACCCACACCGGCGAACACGGAATAACCGCTGTGCTCGATGGCGATGTTACGGATCAGTTCCATCATGTTTACGGTCTTGCCTACACCGGCACCACCGAACAGACCGACTTTACCGCCCTTGGCGAACGGGCAAACCAGGTCGATAACCTTGATGCCTGTTTCCAGCAGCTCGTTGCCACCGGCTTGTTCAGCGAAGGAAGGAGCGGCGCGGTGGATACCCCAGCGCTCTTCTTCGCCGATCGGGCCAGCTTCGTCGATCGGGTTGCCCAGTACGTCCATGATCCGGCCCAGAGTCGCTTTACCGACCGGTACGGAGATGGCTGCGCCAGTGTTGTTGACGTCCAGACCGCGCTTCAAGCCTTCGGTGGAGCCCATCGCAATGGTACGAACCACGCCGTCGCCCAGCTGCTGCTGAACTTCCAGAGTGGTTTCGGCGCCTTGAACCTTCAAGGCGTCGTAGATGCTCGGTACGCTGTCGCGTGGAAATTCCACGTCGATAACGGCGCCGATGATTTGAACGATACGTCCGCTACTCATAGCTGGATCCTCTGAATATTTGAACCGTTAAACCGCGGCAGCGCCGCCGACGATTTCCGAGATCTCTTGGGTGATCGCAGCCTGACGCGCCTTGTTGTAGATCAGCTGCAAATCGCTGATCAAATCACCGGCGTTGTCGGTAGCGTTCTTCATCGCGATCATCCGCGCAGCCTGTTCAGCCGCGTTGTTCTCGACCACCGCCTGGTACACCTGCGACTCCACGTAACGCACCATCAAGCCGTCAAGCAGCTCTTTGGCGTCTGGTTCGTAGAGGTAGTCCCAGTGGTGCTTGAGTTCTTGATCCGGGGTCGCCACCAATGGAATCAACTGCTCCACGGTAGGCTGTTGCGTCATGGTGTTGATGAACTTGTTGGATACCACGGACAGGCGGTCAATACGGCCGTCCAGGTAGGCATCCAGCATCACCTTGACGCTGCCGATCAGATCATTGATCGACGGCTCTTCACCCAGGTGGCTGATAGCTGCAACGACGTTACCGCCGAAGTTGCGGAAAAAGGCCGCACCCTTGCTACCAACGACACACAGATCGATCTCGACGCCGTTTTCGCGGTTTACCGCCATGTCCTTGACCAGGGCCTTGAACAGGTTGGTGTTCAAGCCGCCGCACAGACCACGGTCACTGCTCACGACGACATAACCGACGCGTTTTACTTCGCGATCGATCATGAACGGGTGGCGGTATTCCGGGTTGGCGTTGGCCAGATGCCCAATTACCTGGCGGATACGCTCCGCATAAGGACGGCTAGCAGCCATGCGCATTTGTGCCTTGCGCATTTTGCTGACCGCCACTTTTTCCATGGCGCTGGTAATTTTTTGCGTGCTTTTGATGCTCGCAATCTTACTGCGAATCTCTTTTGCGCCTGCCATGTAACACCTATCAGGTTAGCAAGCGGGAGCCTTGCGGCTCCCGCTGCGGCTTACCAGGTTTGGGTGGCCTTGAACTTCTCGATACCAGCCTTCAGGCCAGCGTCGATTTCGTCATTGAAGTCACCTTTAACGTTGATCTTCGCCATCAAGTCGGCGTGATCGCGGTTGAAGAAAGCGATCAGCGCTTGTTCGAAGCTGCCGATCTTGGCGATTTCAATGTCAGTCAGGAACCCACGCTCAGCGGCATACAGCGACAGCGACATGTCGGCAATCGACATTGGCGCGTATTGCTTCTGCTTCATCAGCTCGGTAACGCGCTGACCATGCTCAAGTTGCTTGCGGGTCGCTTCGTCCAGGTCAGAAGCGAACTGGGCGAATGCCGCCAGTTCACGGTACTGAGCCAGAGCGGTACGGATACCACCGGACAGCTTCTTGATGATCTTGGTCTGAGCGGCACCACCCACACGGGATACCGAAACACC
This sequence comes from Pseudomonas sp. 3-2, assembly GCF_019710535.1. Taxonomy (NCBI): domain Bacteria; kingdom Pseudomonadati; phylum Pseudomonadota; class Gammaproteobacteria; order Pseudomonadales; family Pseudomonadaceae; genus Pseudomonas; species Pseudomonas sp. 3-2. The sequence goes on from NZ_CP081200.1 coordinate 6,423,685, forward strand.
GGCGTTCACTGCAGGGCGGATGCCCGAGTTGAACATGGCCGATTCCAGGAAGATCTGACCGTCGGTGATGGAAATCACGTTGGTCGGAACGAACGCGGAAACGTCGCCAGCCTGGGTTTCGATGATCGGCAGTGCGGTCAGGGAACCGGTTTTGCCGGTCACTGCGCCGTTGGTGAACTTCTCTACGTACTCTTCCGAAACGCGGGATGCACGCTCCAGCAGACGGGAGTGGAGATAGAACACGTCGCCTGGGTAAGCTTCACGGCCTGGTGGACGGCGCAGCAGCAGGGAAATCTGGCGGTAAGCCACTGCTTGCTTGGACAGATCGTCATAAACGATCAGCGCGTCTTCACCGCGGTCGCGGAAGAATTCACCCATGGTGCAACCGGAGTACGGAGCCAGGAATTGCAGTGCTGCAGATTCCGAAGCGCTCGCTGCAACGATGATGGTGTTAGCCAGTGCACCGTTTTCTTCCAGCTTGCGAACCACGTTGGCGATGGTCGATTGCTTCTGACCGATTGCCACGTAGACGCAGAAAATGCCGCTGTCTTTCTGGTTGATGATCGCGTCGATCGCCAGAGCGGTTTTACCGATCTGACGGTCACCGATGATCAGCTCACGCTGGCCACGGCCGACAGGGATCATGGCATCGACAGCCTTGTAGCCAGTCTGTACAGGCTGGTCTACCGACTTACGCCAGATCACGCCCGGAGCAACTTTCTCGACCGCGTCGGTCTCGGTGTTGCCCAGTGGACCTTTGCCGTCAACAGGGTTACCCAGTGCGTCGACAACGCGACCCAGCAGTTCCTTACCAACCGGAACTTCGAGGATGCGGCCGGTGCACTTGGCGCTCATGCCTTCAGCCAGACTGGTGTATGCGCCCAGTACAACGGCACCTACGGAGTCTTGCTCCAGGTTGAGGGCCATACCGTAGACGCCGCCCGGAAACTCGATCATCTCGCCGTACATGACGTCGGCCAGACCGTGAATCCGCACGATACCGTCAGATACGCTGACGACAGTGCCTTCGTTACGGGCTTGGGAGGTCACATCGAGCTTTTCGATGCGGCCCTTGATAATTTCACTTATTTCGGAAGGATTGAGTTGCTGCATTGCTCTGCTGCCCCTTCAAACTCAAGATTTCAATGCTTCGGCAAGTTTCGCGATTTTGCCGCGAATCGAGCCATCGATAACCAGGTCGCCGGCGCGGATAACGACACCACCTATAAGGGCAGCATCCTCCGCAACTTGCAGGCGCACTTCCCGGTTGAGTCGTGCACTGAGAACCTTGGCGAGTTTGTCTTGCTGTTCTTGGTTCAATGCAAAAGCACTGGTCACTTCAACGTCTACCGATTTCTCTTGCTCGGCCTTGTACAGGTCGAAAAGAGCGGCGATCTCCGGCAGAAGCGGGAGACGGTCGTTTTCGGCAACGACATTGATGAAGTTCTGTGCCTTGGCATCAAACTTGTCGCCGCACACGTCAATGAACGTGGCGGCCTTTTCTGCGCTCGTCAGTCGCGGGGCCTTGAGCACGCGCTGCATGGTGTCGTCTTGCGACACCGCTGCTGCCAGGCCGAGCATGGCTGACCAATTGGCCAGTTGCTGGTGGGCCTGAGCGTGCTCGAAGGCCGCCTTAGCGTAAGGTCGGGCCAACGTGGTCAGTTCTGCCATGATCGCCCTCGCTTAGATTTCAGCAGCCAGTTGGTTAACCAGCTCTGCGTGCGCGTTTTGATCGATTGTGGCACCCAGGATCTTCTCGGCGCCGCCGACAGCCAGCAAGCCCACTTGGGCGCGCAGCTTGTCTTTGACACTGTTCAGTTCCTGTTCGATCTCGGCTTGAGCCTGAACCTTCACACGGTCAGCGTCGACGCGGGCCTTTTCAACGGCCTCTTCGACAATCTGGTTACCGCGTTTCTTGGCTTGCTCGATGATTTCAGCTGCCTGAGCTTTCGCTTCGCGCAGTTGCTGACCCGCTTTCTCTTGGGCCAACTCCAGGTCGCGAGCTGCACGGCTGGCAGCGTCCAGACCATCAGCGATCTTCTTTTGACGTTCGTGCAGAGCCGCGATGACCGGAGGCCATACGAACTTCATGCAGAACAGTACAAAAATCAGGAACGCAACGGACTGGCCAATCAGGGTCGCATTAATGTTCACGCCAACACCTCGCAGTTACGTTGTCCATCACACCAAATCACTCGGAGATCCGAATGATTAGCCAGCGATCTGACCAACGAACGGGTTCGCAAAGGTGAAGAACAGAGCGATACCAACACCGATCATGGTTACGGCGTCGAGCAGACCGGCAACGATGAACATTTTAACTTGCAGCATTGGAACCATTTCTGGCTGACGCGCTGCGCCTTCCAGGAACTTGCCGCCCAGCAGGCCGAAACCAATTGCGGTACCCAGTGCGCCCAGGCCGATCAACAGTGCAACAGCGATAGCGGTTAGACCAACTACAGTTTCCATCTTTCCTCCCGACTTTTACGTCGTATGGTTTAGGTTTTTTAGATTAAAGCGGTAAAACAAATCGTTTCATGGTGCCCCGTGAGGAGCCCCTTCCCGTTTGACCGGGAAGGACATCAGACTAGTCGAGACTGGTCTTAATGGTTTTCTTCGTGCGCCATCGACAGGTAGACGATGGTCAGCATCATGAAGATGAACGCCTGCAGGGTAATGATCAGGATGTGGAACACAGCCCACGCCCACTGCAGGACAACGCCCAGGCCGCTGAGCCAGAGCAGGCCGCTGCCGAACATCACAGCGATCAGGATGAACACCAGCTCGCCGGCATACATGTTGCCGAACAGACGCAGAGCCAGAGAGATCGGTTTGGCGATCAGGGTCACGAATTCCAGCAGGAAGTTCACCGGGATCAGCAGGGCCTGAACGAAGATGTTCTTGCTGCCGAACGGGTGCAGGGTCAGTTCGCCGATGAAACCGCCGATGCCCTTGACCTTGATGCTATAGAAAATGATCAGTGCGAAAACCGAGAACGCCATGCCCAGGGTCGCGTTCGGGTCGGTCGTCGACACGGCGCGGAACGGGATGTGGTGATCGCCGGAGATCAGGATGGCCAGCTGAGGAATCCAGTCGACCGGTACCAGGTCGACGGCGTTCATCAGGAACACCCAGACGAAGATGGTCAGTGCCAGCGGTGCAATCACCGGGCTACGGCCATGGAAGCTGTCTTTCACGCTGCCATCGACGAATTCGACCAGGACTTCAACGAAGTTCTGCAGTGCACCCGGCTGACCGGAAGTCGCCTTCTTGGCCGCCATGCGGAAAAGAAGAACGAAAATCAGACCCAGCGCGACCGACCAGCCGAGAGTATCGACGTGGAAAGCCCAGAAGCCCATTTCCTTGGCTTCTGCTGCGGTGTGGGCAAAGCCCCAGCCGCCGTTGGGTAGCTGACCGAAGGTCAGGTTCTGCAAGTGGTGCTGGATATAGCCCGAAGCGGTTGTTTCTGCCATGGTTGCCTCAAACGCCCTAAGGTCTCGAAAGTCTTGTTCTCATCAGCAGGGGAGCGAACCAGCTGACCGACTGAGTCAGCACGAAGGCGCCGAATACAGCGATCGGCGCCAGTGGCTTCACACCTGCAAACACCAGTGCAAACAGCACTGCCGTCAAAATCAGTTTGCCTGCCTCGCCGGCATAGAAAGACCGGACGATGGACTGGGCTGCTCGGGCGCCGGAAAACCGAAATGCCTTGTGAGCGAAATAAACATTGGGCAGCAAGGCTATCAGGCCTCCGCAAAGTCCCGAGTATCCGGCAACGACTCCGTGCCATTGCCAGAGCGCCAAAGCGGCAATGAGCAAAATGACAAATTGAGCCATTAACACCGGAAAAACCGCCAGGCGATGGAACGGCAGGCGGTTTGGCTTGCGGGTTTCCATCACTATTGCTCTCCAATGGCCGGCTGCCGAAATTCAATAACTTGGCATAATTTGTGCCGACAAAATGCGCGCAGAGTATAGGGGCGGTTCTGCCCCTATTCAACTGTCAGGTAGTGATTTCCGACTGCGCGCTACAAGAGGAATTGTTTCAGCGGATGTGTGCGAGCACACCTTGAAGCTCATCGAGGGAGTTGTAACCGATCACCAGCTGCCCCTTGCCCTTCTTCCCGTGGCGGATCTGCACCGCAGAGCCCAGGCGCTCGGCCAGACGCTGTTCGAGGCGGGCGATATCCGGGTCGGGTTTGGACGGTTCGACCGGCTCCGGTTTGCCACTCAACCATTGGCGAACCAGTGCCTCAGTTTGGCGCACGGTGAGACCGCGTGCGACAACATGTCGCGCCCCTTCCACCTGCTGATTGTCCGGCAGACCAAGCAATGCACGGGCATGACCCATCTCCAGGTCGCCATGGGACAGCATGGTCTTGATCACTTCCGGCAGCGCAATCAGGCGCAACAGATTGGCCACGGTGACGCGGGACTTACCCACAGCCTCGGCAACCTGTTGCTGAGTGAGCTGGAATTCCTGCTGCAAGCGCTGCAGGGCTACCGCCTCTTCAATCGGGTTCAGGTCTTCGCGCTGGATGTTCTCGATCAGCGCAATGGCGATTGCCGTTTCATCCGGCACATCACGCACCATCGCCGGAATGGTTTCCTGCCCGGCTTGTTGACTCGCGCGCCAGCGACGTTCGCCGGCAATGATTTCAAAACGACCACCACCAATCGGGCGAACCACGATCGGCTGCATCACGCCCTGGGCCTTGATCGACTGCGCCAGCTCTTCCAGCGCCTGCGGATCCATGTCCCGGCGTGGCTGATACTTGCCGCGCTGCAGCAGGTCCAGCGGCAGGTGCTGCAACTCGCGGCTGTCAGCCTGCGCCGCTTGTTCTTCCAGCGAGCTGACAGTCGGACCGCTCAACAGCGCATCCAGTCCTCGTCCGAGACCTCGTTTCTTGACGGCCATGGGGATTCCTTAAGTTGGCTGGGCAGCGGCGATGCGTGAATTTTTGCGCTGACGGCGAACCATCTCGCCCGCCAGGGCCAGATAGGCCAGCGCGCCACGCGATTGCTTGTCGTAGGCCAGCGCCGGCATGCCGTAGCTCGGTGCTTCGGCCAGACGAATGTTGCGCGGGATCACCGTGTCGTACAGCTGATCGCCGAAGTGTTCCTTGAGCTGGGCCGAAACGTCGTTCATCAGGCTCAGGCGCGGGTCGTACATGGTCCGCAACAGGCCTTCGACTTTCAGGTTCGGGTTCAGCAGTTCAGCGATGCGCTTGATGTTATCCACAAGGTCGCTCAGACCTTCGAGCGCAAAGTACTCGCACTGCATGGGGATAATGACCCCGTCAGCGGCGACCAGTGCGTTCAGCGTGAGCATCGACAGTGACGGCGGGCAGTCGATCAGAATGTAATCGTAGTTCTCGCGGATCGGCGCCAGCGCGCTGCGCAGACGGCTTTCCTTCATCTGCATTTCCAGCAGCACCACTTCGGCCGCCGTCAGGTCACGGTTGGCCGGCAGCAGTTGATAACCGCCATGTTCGGAGTAGTGCATCGCCTGGGCCAGATCGCATTCGCCGATCAGCAGGTCGTAGACCGAGTTTTCCAGGCCATGCTTATCCACACCGCTACCCATGGTGGCGTTGCCCTGTGGATCGAGATCGATCAACAGCACCCGGCGCTTGGTCGCGACCAGGGATGCTGCGAGGTTGATGCAGGTGGTGGTCTTGCCCACACCACCCTTCTGGTTCGCTATCGCGAATACCTTAGCCATTCTTGCTTGTGTTCCCAATCATGCCGTGCGGCGCAGTATCAGCAGATGGCGTTGGCCTTGGCAACCGGGTACGGCCAGGGCGTGTTCGCTATCGAGTTTGAAGTCTGCCGGCAATGCTACCAGCTCATCCGCCGGATGGACGCCCTTCATTGCCAGCCAGCGCGTATCGGCGTCGCCGAGGTGGCGAGTCCAGTTGGTGAAGTTCTCCATGCTGCTGAACGCCCGGGAAATGATCCCGTTGAACGGCTGTGCAGGCTGGAAGGCTTCGACGCGACTGTGGATAACTTGCAGGTTATCCAGTTTGAGTTCGAGTTTGACCTGGGTCAGGAAGCGGGTTTTCTTGCCGTTGCTGTCCAGACAGGTCACCTGCGAGTCCGGATACAGGATCGCCAGAGGGATCCCCGGCATTCCGCCGCCGCTGCCGACATCCAGCCAGTGCCCATTTTCGATGAACGACATCACGCTCAGGCTATCGAGCAAATGACGGGAAACCATTTCGTCCGGATCGCGAACGGCAGTCAGGTTGTAGGCCTGGTTCCATTTGATCAACAGGGCCAGATAACCCAGCAGCAGTTCGTGCTGGGTTTCAGTGAGATTGACACCGAGCTCGCGGGCTCCTGTGGATAACTCTTCGGCGTGTTGCGAAGTGACCTTAGAACTCAAGCGCTTTGCTCCAACTGACGGCCCGCGCCGCGTTTTTTCAAATGAATCATCAACAGCGAGATCGCTGCCGGGGTCACACCGGGGATCCGCGAAGCCTGGCCCAGCGTCTCGGGACGCGTGGCACCCAGCTTGCTCTGGATCTCCTTGGAGAGACCGGAAATGTTGGTGTAATCGATATCCACAGGCAGTTTCGTGTCTTCACTGGCACGCAGACGGGCGATTTCGTCCTGTTGGCGATCGATGTAACCGGCGTACTTGGTCTTGATCTCGACCTGTTCGGCGACCTGTGGATCTTCGGCGCCCTGCCCGGTCACTTCGACCAGACCAGCGTAGTCGATTTCCGGACGGCTCAAGAGATTGAGCAAGTTGTATTCGTGAGTCAGCGGCGTGCCGAATTTTTCGGCAATCGCATCGCCCTGCGGGGTGCCCGGGCGAACCCAGGTGCTTTTCAGGCGTTGCTCTTCGAGTTCGATGCTTTCGCGTTTCTTGCAGAACGCCGCCCAACGCGCGTCATCGACCAAGCCCAGTTCGCGACCTTTTTCGGTCAGACGCAGGTCGGCGTTGTCCTCACGCAGGATCAGGCGGTACTCGGCACGGGAAGTGAACATGCGGTACGGCTCTTGAGTACCGAGGGTGATCAGGTCGTCGACCAATACCCCGATGTACGCTTCATCGCGACGCGGGCACCAGGCTTCTTTGCCTTTCGCACGCAGTGCAGCGTTGGCACCGGCGAGCAAACCCTGGGCGCCGGCTTCTTCGTAACCGGTGGTGCCGTTGATCTGGCCAGCGAAGAACAGACCGCCGATCACCTTGGTTTCCAGGCTGTACTTCAGGTCGCGCGGATCGAAGTAGTCGTACTCGATCGCATAACCCGGACGCACGATGTGCGCGTTTTCCATGCCGCGGATCGATTGCACGATCTGCAATTGCACGTCGAACGGCAGGCTTGTGGATATCCCGTTCGGATACAGCTCATGGGTGGTCAGGCCTTCCGGCTCGATGAACACCTGATGGCTTTCCTTGTCGGCAAAGCGGTGGATCTTGTCTTCGATCGACGGGCAATAACGCGGACCGACGCCCTCGATTTCGCCTGCAGCGGAATACATCGGCGAACGGTCGAGGTTCGCGGCAATGATTTCGTGGGTGCGGGCGTTGGTGTGGGTAATCCAGCAACTGACTTGCCGTGGATGCTGTTCCTTGTTGCCCATGAACGACATCACCGGGATCGGCGTATCACCTGGCTGCTCGGTCATCATCGAGAAATCCACAGACTTGCCGTCGATACGCGGTGGCGTACCGGTTTTCAGGCGACCGACACGCAGCGGCAGTTCACGCAGACGATGCGCCAGGGCGATCGACGGTGGATCACCGGCGCGACCGCCGGAAAAATTCTGCAAGCCGATGTGGATAAGTCCGCCGAGGAACGTACCAGTGGTCAACACCACGGAATCGGCGAAAAAACGCAGACCCATTTGCGTGACAACACCGCGTACCTGTTCCTGCTCGACGATCAGGTCGTCAGCGGCTTGTTGAAATATCCACAGGTTCGGCTGGTTTTCCAGTATTTCGCGGACAGCGGCTTTGTACAAAATCCGGTCGGCTTGCGCGCGGGTCGCCCGTACGGCCGGGCCCTTGCGGCTATTCAACACGCGAAACTGGATACCGCCCAGATCGGTGGCCATGGCCATCGCGCCGCCGAGGGCGTCGATTTCCTTGACCAGATGGCTTTTGCCAATGCCGCCGATGGCCGGGTTGCAACTCATGGCACCGAGGGTTTCCACGTTGTGCGTCAGCAGAAGGGTTTTTGCACCCATGCGTGCTGAGGCCAGTGCTGCCTCGGTACCGGCATGACCGCCGCCGATGACGATCACTTCAAAACGGGAAGGGAAATCCACCACGCACCTCGTGCCTGCTTAAGTAGGTAATTCAGGAATAGTTTGAGATCAGGTTTCTGGACCTGGTCGGCAAGTATAGGGACTTCGCCCTTCCTAAAGAACCCTTTGCACAAAATTTAACCAGCTGTGGAGAACTTGCGGTTAAAAGAATAAAAAAGAGAGAAATTTATAAAACCTTTGTTTTAAAGCTTATTCTTACTGCCCATGATATCTGTGGATAGATTTCTACAGGCCTTTATTTTCAGTGTGTACAGAGATTCAAAACCCTGTGGCCATGTCGCCATGAGGCCCTTGGATAACCGGTGTAAGCCTGTGGATGAATGGGGTGGTTATCCACAGAGGCAGTTATGTTCAGCTTTCAGGTCCTGTTATCAACTGCCCTCAGTGGCAGTTATTCACAGGGCTTAATCCACAGAAAATCGACGAAACGGCTTTTCCAGGGCGCCATGAAAGCGCCTGTCCGGGGGCAGGTGACGGTGGAGAAGCTGATGGAGGGAAGTGACGGGGCTATTGTGAGAGAACGTAACAGAGGCTAATAATAGCCATTATCATTAACTCGCCAGTTGCTCTCATGTCCCTACCCGCCCATAACGCTGCGATCGAGCAAATCTACGAGCAACACCATTCGTGGCTATATGGATGGCTGAAGGGAAAATTGCATGACGCCTGCGATGCGGCCGATGTCGCGCATGACACGTTTGTGCGGATCATGGCCGCCCGCAATGCGGCTCAGATTCGCGAACCTCGGGATTATCTGGCCACCGTTGCACGCGGCCTGGTCATTGATCGGTATAGAAGACGCGCGATCGAGGCCGCGTATTTGCAGACCCTCGCCGCCAGATCTGAAGCCACGGCCATCAGCGAAGAAGACAAGGCGCTGATCATCGAAACCCTAGTTGCTGTGGATAAAGCCTTGGCCGGTCTTGGCGCACGAACCCAGCGGATCTTCATGCTTTCGCAGATCGATGGGCTGACTTATCAACAGATCGCCGTGCAGTTGAAGGTGTCGCTGACAACAGTGAAGAAGCACATGATCCGCGCTTTGACGGAATGTGCCCTGATCATGGCGCAGCATTGATGGCCATCGCACCCAGCCGCAAGGTTTTCGAAACTGCCGCCAGTTGGTACGTGCAGTTTCAAGCCGACCCGCCGACCCTCACCGAACAGAAAGCCTGGCAACTGTGGATAGATAGTGATCCAACGCATCTGGCGGCGTGGAATCAGATGGAACAACTACAGCGTCACCTCGGCACCCTGCCGCAGGATTTGAAACGTCGTGCGCTGAATACCGGCCAGCAACGGCGCCAGGTACTGAAGTTGTTGTTGCTCGCCGCAGGAACTGGTTTCGTTGGCTGGAATGTTCAGCAGCGTACCTCCCTTGGCGATGTCTGGGCCGACTATAAAACCGGCGTCGGCCAGCGCCGCAACATTACATTGGCCGATGGCAGCCAGATTCAGCTCAATACCGGCACAGCGATTGATGTGTCTTTTGACGCAGCCCAGCGACTGATCCGTTTACGCTCTGGAGAGATCCTGATTCAAACCGGCAAGCTCGGTGATCAACGGCCTTTTTTCGTCGAAACCCGCAATGGCCGGATTCAAGCGCTGGGTACCCGATTCTCTGTACATCAGTTGTCGGTTTCTACCCGTGTGGGTGTGCTGGAAGACCGGGTCAGCGTCCAGCCGGCCGACCTGTCGACAACCGCAATCATCCTGAAGGCGGGCGAAGGCGCCGACTTTGATAGTCGGCACATCGGGTTGATTCATCCTTTCAAATCCTCGGAAGTAGCGTGGACCAACGGTCAGTTGATTGTGCTCAATGCCCGGTTGGGCGAGGTGATCGACGAGTTGGGGCGCTATCGCAGCGGTGTTTTGCATTGCGATACCCGTGCCCGGGATCTTCGGGTTTCCGGCACCTTTCGTCTCGACTCCACCGACGCAGTGCTGGCCAACCTTCAGGCGTCCTTGCCGATCAAGGTCCGCTACTTCACCCGTTACTGGGTTTCGATCAGTCACGACGCCTGAGCGAAAAAATACCTGGGGAAAAATAATTGAACACAAGGGTTATCTTTTTTTGCCCTGACCCGGCCCTACAGGTAATCGCGATAAACGCGGCTCTTTGCCACTTTCAGGGCTTATCCACACATGCGTCTTCCCACGTTCCGTCAGCGTTTTTCCCACCACTGCATTGCCTACAGCTTACTGATGACCAGTGTTGCGTCCTGCCTGGTCATCACCGATGACGCCTTCGCTGCAACAGCGGCTCAGCGGTACGCCATTGCTGCGGGACCGCTCGATACCGCCCTGAGCCAGTTCGCCTCGGCCGCGAATGTGATTCTGTCGTTCTCGCCGCAACAGACCAGCCGTTTGCGCAGCGCCGGGCTGAACGGCAACTTCAGCGTGGAACAAGGGTTTGCCCAACTGCTGCAGGGGTCGGGATTGCAAGCCGTGCCACAGGCGCCGGGCAGCTACATTCTGCAGGCACTGCCAAACGGCGATTCGCTGGAGCTGGCACCGACCAATATCAATGGTCAGTTGGCCAACCCGATGAACCTGGATTACGCCGACGACGTCGGTTACAAGGCACAGAACAGTCGGGTCGGTACGAAAACCAGTACGCCGTTGTCGCAAACACCACGTTCGGTGTCAGTCGTAACCGCCCAACGCATGAAGGATCAGAAATCACAGACACTCACCGAAGTACTTGGCTACGTACCGGGGATCTTTGCCCCACCGTTTGCCGCCGGCGACAGTCTGGCGGGGGATCTGTTCTACATTCGCGGTTTCAACGCCACCGATTACGGCTACGGTCTGTTGCGTGATGGACTACGCGTACAGGGCAACCGCTATGACACCAGCACCGAGCCTTATGGCCTTGAGCGAGTGGAGATTTTCCGCGGCCCTTCTTCGCTGCTTTATGGGGAAAACGCACCGGGCGGGCTGGTGAATCTGGTGAGCAAACGTCCTACTGCTGTACCCCGGGGTGAAGTGCAACTGGGCTACGGCTCGAACAATCGCCGGCAGGTCGGCGTCGATGTCGCCGGTCCGCTCAACGACAGCGGCAACATTCTCGGGCGGGTGGTGATGCTCGGACGTAAATCGGACACCCAGACCGATCATGTCCCCGATGACCGGATCTACGTTGCACCATCCCTGACCCTGAATTTTGACGACTTCAATACCCTGACCCTGCTGGCCAACTACCAGAAGGATCACACCAACATGGAACTTGGCCTGCCGGCCGCCGGGACTCTGCTGACAAACCCCAACGGCAAGTTATCCAAAGGCACCATGCTCGGTGATCCGGACTGGAACACGTTCGAAAGGGAAACGTGGAGCACTGGTTATGAATTCAGCCACTCGTTCAACGATGACTGGCAGTTCCGTCAGAACTCTCGCTACATGCAGTCGCGCATCACCCGACATGAGACCTGGCCGGGCAACCTTAACAACGCCGGGTTCGGCACGCGTCTGAACATGACCGCCTACGATCGCTTCAATAAGTCGATGGTGTACTCGCTGGATAACCAACTGGAGGGCAAATTCCAGGTCGGTGGCCTGGAGAATACGGTGCTGGTCGGCGCCAGCTATGATCGTACCTCCTTCAATCAGGACTGGAATGCAGGGCTGGTCGGGTCGATTGATGTGTATAACCCCGTCTACCTGCGCGATCCGACCACGCCGATCGCGGTGCAAAACACCTTGCTCGAACAACAGATGAAAGGTGTTTATGCACAGATCCAGAGCAAATACGACCGCTGGCTGTTCCTGCTCGGTGGTCGTCAGGATTGGGTCGACAGTGATTTCCGCGACAAGGTGGCCCGCTCCAACGACATCAGTTCCGAGGACAAGAAGTTCACCTATCAGGGCGGAGTGATGTACCAGTTCGACAACGGTATGACGCCGTATGTCAGCTATTCCACCTCGTTCGTGCCGGTACAACAGATATCCAACGCCGGCGCGCCTCTCGATCCGATCACCAGCAGCCAGTACGAAGTGGGTCTCAAGTACGAACCGATCGGCTGGGACACCGCATTCACGGCGTCGGTGTATGACCTGCGCAAAAAGGACGACACCTACTTCGATGCCACGACGTCGAGTTACCGTCAGGTGGGCGAAAGCCGTTCCAAAGGTGCAGAACTTGAACTCAACAGCAATCTGACACAGAACCTGAATGTCACTGCGGCCTACACCTATACCGACGCCCGAATCACCAAAGACGCGACGACATCATTGGTCAAAGGCCACCAGATGACGGGCGTGCCGCGTAATCAGGCCTCGGTCTGGGCCAAATACCGCTTCCTTGATGGCGATCTGAAAGGATTGTACGTAGGAGGTGGTGTGCGTTACTTCGACAGTGCGTTCGCCTACACCTCGCCTTCGCTATACGGAAAGCTGGACGCCGGCGATGTGACGTTGGTGGATGCGGCGATCGGTTATCAGATCGACACGCACTGGAGCGTCGACCTGAACGCGAAGAACCTGTTCGACAAGGAATATGTGTCGGGATGCAACGATGCCGGCCGCTGTTACTGGGGCGAGGACCGCACCTTGCTCGGTACGGTTTCTTATAACTGGTAAGACGAAAAAGGGGCTGTGGATAAAATGTCCACAGCCCCTTTTATCATTTGCCGATACAGAAGCTGGAAAAGATCCTTCCCAGCAGATCATCGGAACTGAAGGCCCCGGTGATTTCACCCAGAGAATGCTGGGCCTGACGCAAATCCTCAGCGAGCAATTCGCCAGCACCCGCCAACGTCAGTTGGGCACGTCCATGTTCCAAGGCATCACTGGCATGACGCAGGGCTTCCAGGTGCCGGCGGCGTGCGCTGAAGCTGCTTTCCGATGTTTGTTCATAGCCCATGCAGGCTTTGAGGTGATCACGTAGCAGGTCCAGACCTTCACCTGCAGACTTGGCGCTCAGGCTGATCGTCACATGGCCATCCTCACTGACTTCCAGGGCAATGGCTTCGCCAGTCAGATCGGCTTTGTTCCGGATCAATGTGACTTTCGCCGGATCCGGCCGGGTTTCGAGGAATTCGGGCCACAAGGCGAACGGATCAGCGGCCTCTGGCGCAGTGGCGTCGACGACCAGCAGCACTCGGTCAGCCTCGCCAATGGCTTTCAATGCTCGTTCAACGCCGATCTTTTCCACATGGTCATCGGTATCGCGCAGACCAGCGGTGTCCACAACGTGCAGCGGCATGCCGTCGATGTGGATATGTTCGCGCAGGATATCCCGGGTAGTGCCGGCGATTTCGGTCACGATCGCGGCTTCACGACCGGCCAGAGCGTTGAGCAGGCTGGATTTGCCGGCATTCGGACGACCGGCGATCACCACGGTCATGCCGTCACGCAGCAACGCGCCCTGCCCGGCTTCGCGCAATACGGTGGATAACTCGTTACGAACCTTGTCGAGCATGCTTAGCACGTGGCCGTCGGCGAGGAAGTCGATTTCTTCTTCCGGGAAATCGATAGCCGCTTCTACATAGATCCGCAGGCCGATGAGCTGTTCGGTGAGGTTATGCACACGTTGGGAAAATGCACCTTGCAAGGAGCGCAAGGCATTGCGCGCGGCCTGTGCAGAACTGGCTTCGATCAGGTCGGCGATGGCCTCGGCCTGAGCCAGGTCGAGTTTGTCATTGAGGAATGCTCTTTCGCTGAATTCTCCGGGACGGGCCAGACGGCAGCCCAGTTCCAGGCATCGCTTGAGCAACATGTCGAGGACGATCGGGCCGCCGTGGCCCTGCAGTTCCAGTACGTCCTCGCCGGTGAACGAGTTCGGCCCGGGGAAATACAGCGCCAGACCTTCATCCAGCACCTGTTGATCGTCAGTTAAGAACGGGCCGTAGTGGGCAAATCGTGGTTTCAGTTCACGGCCGCTGATGGCTTTGGCAGCAACGCTGGCCAGCGGCCCGGAAATTCGAACGATGCCCACACCACCACGGCCTTGGGCGGTGGCGACAGCTGCGATGGTTTCACGAGGTGCGCTCATAAACCGGTATCCAGACAAAAATGGCAGATAGCAAAACGCCCCACTAGGGGGCGTTTTGAGTGGTGTTATCCACAGAGTAAGTTACGCCTCGGCTTTTTTCGTCGCCGCTTCGATCTTACGCGTGATGTACCACTGTTGGGCAATCGACAGGCAGTTGTTCACAACCCAGTACAGCACCAGACCCGCCGGGAACCACAGGAAGAAGAAGGTGAAGATGATCGGCATCATTTTCATCACCTTGGCCTGCATCGGATCCGGAGGTGTAGGGTTCAGACGCTGCTGGATGAACATGGTCGCGCCCATGATGATCGGCAGGATGAAGAACGGATCCTTGATCGACAGGTCGGTAATCCACAGCATGAATGGCGCCTGGCGCATTTCCACGCTTTCCAGCAAAACCCAATACAGGGAAAGGAAAACCGGCATCTGCACCAGGATCGGCAAGCAGCCACCCAACGGATTGATCTTCTCTTTCTTGTACAGCTCCATCATGGCTTGCGACATTTTCTGCCGGTCATCGCCATGTTGCTCTTTCAGTGCAGCCAGCTTCGGAGCCACGGCGCGCATGCGGGCCATCGACTTGTAACTGGCGGCCGACAGAGGAAAGAAAATCCCTTTGATCAGCATGGTCAGGAAGATGATCGACCAGCCCCAGTTGCCGACGATGCTGTGGATATGTTGCAGCAGCCAGAAGATTGGCTGGGCAATGAACCACAGAATGCCGTAGTCGACAGTCAGTTCCAGACCTGGGGACAACTCTTTCAGCACAGCCTGGCTCTTCGGACCGGCGTACAGAACAGCGCTGGTCTCGACTTTCGCACCCGGTGCAGCGGTCAACGAAGGACCGGTGTAACCGATGATGTAGTTGCCTTTGCTGTCTTTACGGGTCTGGACGATGTTGTTTTCGCCCTTCGGAGCAACCCATGCAGTCACGAAGTAGTGTTGCAGCCAGGCTACCCAGCCACCGGTGACGGTTTCCTTGAGCTGAGCTTTGTCCATGTCCTTCATGGACACTTTCTTGTACGGCTCGGAACTTGTCCACAGGGCGGCGCCCAGGTACGTCGCGGTACCGGTAGCAGTGGTCGACGAAGGATCGGCGCTGGCATCGCGTTTCAGCTGGGCGAACATCGAACCGGACCAGGGCTGAGCGCTCTGGTTGTCGATCAGATAGGTCACGGTCACGTCATACAGGCCACGTTTCAGAGTGAAACGCTTGATGTAATTGACGCCGTCCTTGCTGAATTTCAGGTCGACGACCAGTTGGTCCTGACCTTCAGCCAGTTGATAAGTCTTCTTCTCCGAAGAGTAGATCGGGCGACCGGCCGGGTTTGCATCCGGACCATTGGTGCCAATCAGACCGCTCTGTGCCAGATAGGTACGTTCGCCACCGTTGTCGAACAGCTGGAACGGAACGTCCGGACGATCCTGACGACGTGGATACAGCGGCAAGGTCAACTGAGCAACATCACCACCTTGTGGATCGATCGCGAGATCGAGCACGTCGGTCTTGATCTGGATCAGATCCTTGCTGACGGCGACCGGCGTTTCGGCAGGTGCGCTGGTATCGCTTGCGGCGCGCGGAATATCGTCACTGGCGGCAGCGTTATTGCCAGTGGCGGTGTCCGGCAAACCGGATGTAGTCGTACTGGAAGCAACATTCTGAGTCGGCAGGGCAGCCTGGCCATAGTCCTGGTTCCATTTAAGGACCATGACGTAGGACACGATTGCCAGGGCGACGATCAGGATCGTGCGTTTGATATCCATGATTACTCGGCCATCGAAGAAGAACGGGAGGTAGGGATAGGTGGAACCGGGTCATAACCACCGGGATTCCACGGATGACAGCGACCTAAACGACGAAAGGTCAGCCAGCCACCGCGCAGAAGGCCATGATTTTCGATGGCTTCATACGCGTAGCAAGAACAACTGGGGTAGAAACGACAGTGACTGGCCATCAGGGGACTAATGGCGTAGCGATAAAACTGGATCGGAACGAGTGCCAGTTTACGCATCTGTACTGTCTACCCCTACAGTTTCGGTTTTGACTGCTGGTGCCGGCTTGTTGCGTGCCAGACGTTTCCAGAGTTTGCCGAAATGCTGAATCAATTCGGGGTTTTCTACGTCACCCAAACCTTTGCGCGCGACGATAACGATGTCCCAGCCGACCAGTGAATCCTGGTGCAGGCGAAACGATTCGCGCATAAGACGTTTGAGGCGATTGCGCTCGACGGAGAGCTTGACGCTCTTTTTCCCGATAACCAGCCCGAGACGGGGGTGATCGAGATCGTTGTTGCGCGCAAGGAGCAGGAGATTTTTCCCCGGAACCTTGCCGGTAGGGGAGTCAAAGACTGCCTTGAAATGCCGGGGTGTAAGCAGACGCTTTTCCCGACTGAAGTCCTGACTCACCTCCAGTGCCGGATTATCAAACTGCCAGACGTGCGCGGCCTTTGGCGCGACGACGCGACAGTACGGCACGACCGTTCTTGGTAGCCATGCGAGCACGGAAACCGTGGGTACGAGCGCGTTTGATAGTGCTTGGTTGGAAAGTACGTTTCATGTCGTGTTACCTGGTTCGTCCACAACGGGCCGGAATGGCCCCCGTTTTAAGAGACCGGGGATTCTAGAGAAAGCAAGCCAATAGGTCAATTTCCAACCAACGTTTCCTTATAAATAGATCTTCAGAGCGTCCAGGACCTGATTACCCGTTTGCCAGAGATAAAAATAAAGAAGGGAATTATTTAAAGCTTTTCTGTAAAGCTTGTAAAAGCTAGGAACCCCACTTTCTGTGGATAACTGGCTCGAGGCCTTGTTTCAAGCGATGTACAGAGAATGACAACTACAGTGGAAAACCGTGTTCAGCCTGTGCTGCGCTGTCGGATAACCTGTGTGTGGAATGGGTGGTTATCCACAGGCTGGTTATCCACCGAGTTTCGCCCCCAGTTGTCCAGTGTGCTCAGATAGGGTTATCCACAGAGCTTATGCACACACCGTCGGTCGCCTTTTTCTCGTTTAACGCATTGATAAATCATGTCCACCGGGCAACCTGCATGTGGATAAGTGGACGACTGGCCGCTACAATGGCCGCTTGTTTTTGCCTCACCGGCTTTCAACTTAGGGGATATCCGTGTCAGTGGAACTTTGGCAGCAGTGCGTGGAGCTTTTGCGCGAAGAGCTGCCTGCCCAACAATTCAACACCTGGATCCGTCCACTACAGGTCGAAGCCGAAGGCGACGAGTTGCGCGTCTACGCACCGAACCGTTTTGTTCTGGACTGGGTCAACGAAAAGTACCTGGGGCGCGTCCTTGAACTGCTGGATGAGCATGGCAACGGTCTGGCACCGTCGCTCTCCTTATTAATAGGCAGCAAACGCAGTTCAGCGCCGCGTGCCGCACCGAATGCGCCATTGGCTGCTGCGCAAGTGTCTCAGGCTCACGCCAATGCCGCGCCGGCCAGCGTTCCAGCGCCAGCTCCAACGCCTGCACCGACCAAGCGCTCGACACAGAAAACCGAAGAA